>NZ_LT828540.1:0-101378 GCF_900170035.1 Desulfamplus magnetovallimortis
GGGCTTTTTTTATTGCTTTTTTATGAACAGGTTTTTGTGTGAAGCTCTTTATACTCAAATCCGACACCTATAACCTCTTGAGCCTTGTCAATAGTTTCTGAATCAGGATGCCCAGGATTAACAAAGATAAGGCAGGATTATCTATCCTGGACATCCTTTTTATTCTGGTTATCCTGATTCAGACAAATCCAACAACTGTAAAATAAATAGACCAAATGTTGATTTTAAGCAAATTATAAAATATGTTCATTTATCTAAAAATAGATACAAGATGTTGTGTTTGAAGATGACTGAATCGTAGCCATCTCCCTATAGTCTTCAAAATCTATTTAGGTACAATGTCTGACTCAAGTTGTTTTGCGATACTTAGCGCATTATTTAACGCATCATTTATGGTAAAAAGTTGAATTTTTAAAGTTTTCAGTGATGCAGGTGTTGTTATAATTTTTTCTTTTCCGGACAGTACCTTGGAAAGCTCCTGGGATTTTTCGGAAAACTGAACCAGTTTATGGCTGAACTCATTTACCTCTGTTGCCCATTTTTGCCTCTCATCGTCTGAAAATTCAATCTGTGCATTTCCTGTACCTTTAATCAAATCATCCAGTTGATAGTCTTCCGGGTTAGCAATGATTTCGTACATGATAACAGCTCCTTTTTTATTTTAAAGTGATTGTTGTTCAAGCTGATTTTAATATGGAAAATATTGATATCCATTGATTAACAATTCGATTTTATTCATTTTTTTAAAGCAAGTCAAGGTTGAATATCTGCTATTAAAATTCTCATTTTGAAATCTTCATATCAACAAAACCTTATTCAATACTTGACATCTCTTTTCTTTCCAATTATTAAATTATAAAAATTAGTGAATGCGGGAGCTAATATATCTGCTGAGAGGGGAGTAAATCCCGACCGCTTGACCTGATCCGGATAATGCCGGCGTAGGAATTGAATATTGATTAAAACCATTCTCTGCCTGCTTATTCAGGATTCGGAGAATGGTTTTTTTATTTATGCATCCATAATTTGTCATTTTACACTTAATGCTTTAGAAAGATAAAATAAATGCCTTGATTAAGGAGTTATGCCTGTGAAAAAGATAATTATAACGATACTATTTTTTTTTGTTGCAGCCACTTTTATTCAGCCTGTTTGTTGTTATGCAGCCGCTGACATGACCGGAAGAGATGAACAAGATATAAAAGAAGTGATTGAAAGTGCAAACGACGCACCACTCTCTTCTGCTGAATATCTTGTTGTTAATATTGAAGAAAAAAATATTGCAAAATCTGAAGGCATTGCTGAGTCGCCAATAGAAGAAGTTACCCTTATGACTCACGACAGTTTCAGCGTTAGTGAGGAGGTTGTAAAAGATTTTGAGGTGCAAAATAATGCAAAAATAAGATTTTTGAAGGCAGGTGATGCCGGAGAAGCCCTTAATAAAGCCATACTTTCTAAAAACAACCCTCTTGCTGATATCTTTTATGGTGTTGACAATACTTTTTTAAGCAGATCGCTAAAAGAAGAAATTTTTATTTCATATGAGTCTCCAATGCTGAAATATGTGGACGACAAGCTCAAACTTGATCCGGAGTATAGACTTTTGCCTGTGGATTTTGGAGATGTCTGTCTTAATTATGATAAAAGATGGTTTGCAAATCACAACATACAGCCACCTTTAATGCTGGAAGATCTTGTGAAGCCTGAGTACAAAGGATTGTTGGTGATTCAGAATCCCGCTACATCATCTCCGGGACTTGCTTTTCTTTTAACCACCATAAGCAGGTTCGGGGAGAGAGAAGCCTTTAATTTCTGGAAAAAATTAAAGGTCAATGATATCCTTGTTGCTAACGGTTGGAAAGATGCTTATTGGGGCAAATTCAGTGCTGCATCAGATGGAGATCGGCCAATTGTTGTAAGCTATGCCTCAAGCCCAGCGGCAGAGGTGCACTTTGCCGAAAAAAATCTGGAGGAAGCTCCCACAGATGTCGTAACATCACATGGTTCTGCTTTTAGGCAGATTGAATTTGCAGGTATCTTGAAGGGGACAAAGCATCATAATCTGGCAAAAAAACTTATGGATTTTCTCCTTTCCAGGAGGTTTCAGGAAGATATTCCTCTTCAGATGTTTGTTTTTCCGGCCAACAATAGTGCTATATTGCCTGATGTTTTCAAAAAACATGCTCATATTACAAAAGAGCCTGCCCTATTACCTTATGATGAGATCAGCGAAAAAAGAGAAATGTGGATTGAAAAATGGACAGAGCTCGTCCTTTGAACAAAAATCGGGTTCTAATATTGTTGCCTGAAATATTTGCAAAATACTTTCCAAGGCGTCCTGCGATATTGGCAGGGTTTATACCTTTGACTTTTCTTGTGCTCTTTTATTTCTATCCCCTGACAGGCATATTTATTAGAAGTTTTTTCGATCAGGGTAACTTTTCTGCAACAACTCTTCTAAAGATTTTGAATTCATCCAGAATGGCCGGAATTTTCTGGTTTACCCTGTGGCAAGCTACCATTTCAACAATCTTGACTCTTGTGATTGCGTTGCCATGTGCCTGGGTTACCGGAAATTTTGATTTCAAGGGTAGAAAAGCTGTTATGGCAATCTCAACACTTCCTTTTGTTCTTCCAACCATTGTCGTGGCTGCAGCATTTCAGGCACTTATGGGTAGCAAAGGCGTTTTGGGTTTTTTTCATATGGATGGTTCGCTTGGAATGATTTTGCTGGCACACATGTTTTTTAACTTCTCAGTTGTTTTAAGGATAACTTCAGGGTTCTGGTCATCCATGGGAAGAACCCTGCCCATGGCAGCTTCAATGCTTGGAGCTAACCCTTTAAAGATATTTATTAAGGTGACCCTTCCGATGCTGGCACCAGCGGTTTTTGCATCATCAATACTTGTGTTTATTTTTTGTTTTGCAAGTTTTGGAGTAATTATGGTACTTGGTGGCCCTTCATTTACAACACTTGAAGTGGAAATTTACCGCCAGGCAGCCCATCTTTTTAATCTTCCTGTTGCTTCAGCACTGTCATTGTTTCAGATTCTGTTCACTTTTTTTATGATGTGGATATATACATCTCTTCAGAAAAAAAATACTACGTTTTCTCCGGAATCAGAAAAATTTTCACTGAAAAAACCTGAATCAACATTTGAAAAATGTTCAGTATTTTGTGTAGTCCTTTTTGTTATATTTTTTTTTATGATTCCTATTATGGCGCTTTTGATAAAATCAATATGGTATAAAGGTTCAATATCATTTTTGTACTATAGTGAGCTTTTTTTAAATACTTCGGGTTCCATTTTTTATATTTCTCCATTGAATGCCATTGTAAATTCACTTTTGTTTGCGTGTTCTGCACTTGTCATGGCTATTATCATAGGGGTTTGCGCTGTATATACCATCAGAACTTCCGGAGAGAAAATAGCTAATATTCTAGATCCTCTTTTTATGCTGCCTCTTTCTACTTCAGCTGTTACCCTTGGCTTTGGAATTATAATAACTTTGGATAAGCCTCCATTAAACTTTAGAACATCCCCAATGCTTATTCCAATTATTCATACCCTTGTTGCCTTTCCATTTGTTGTAAGATCTCTTTTACCGGTATTGAGATCAATTCCGGCATCCATAAAAGAGTCTGCTGCTCTTTTGGGTGCTTCTCCTTTAAGTGTCTGGATGCATATTGAATTACCTGTTATAGCCCGGGCACTTTCTGTTGGTGCAGTTTTTGCTTTTACTGTTAGCCTTGGCGAGTTTGGTGCCACCATATTTGCAGCTCGACCTGAATATACCACTATTCCTGTGACAATTTATAAATTTTTGGGCCATCCAGGTTCGCTTAATCAAGGCCAGGCAATGGCAGCTTCTTCTCTTTTAATGCTTGTAACTGCTGCAGGATTTATCTTTATTGAAAGATTCAGAGACACTGTAGGGCATGAGGGGTTCTGACCAATGGAAACAGAACTTGAAATTAATAATATCTCTTTTAGAATCGGAAAAGTCGATATTTTAAAGGATATTTTTATATCCATTGAAAAGCCAGGAATAAGAGTATCTCTGCTTGGCCCTTCAGGCTGTGGTAAAACAACCCTTTTAAGAATAATCTCCGGTCTTGACAAACCAAGCAAAGGTAGTGTCATGTTTCGAGGTAAAGATATTGCTCATGTTCCCCCACATAAAAGAAATTTTGGAATGATGTTTCAGGACTTTGCGCTTTTTCCACACAGAAATGTATTCAAGAATATCTCCTTTGGCCTTGAAATGAAGGGGTTTTCAAGAAAAGAGATTGCTGAAAGAGTCTCCTGTATGCTTGAGCTTGTTAATCTTGAAGGTTATGATCGAAGGGATATCAAGGAGCTTTCAGGTGGAGAACGTCAACGAGTTGCCCTTGCTCGTACCCTTGCACCCTATCCTGATTTGATTATGCTGGATGAGCCGCTTGGAGCGCTTGACAGGCTTCTCAGAGAGCGTCTTCTGGCTGATTTATGCAAAGTCCTTGATGGAACCGGAATAACGGCAATTCTTGTTACTCATGATCATCAAGAGGCATTTACTGCATCAGATTTTGTTTGCGTCATGGATAACGGGAAGGTATCACAGATTGACTCACCGGAAAGGCTTTATAAGCACCCTGTTAACAAGCAGGTTGCAGATTTTCTTGGTTTTCAAAACATTACAACCGGAAAAACTATTCGTGATGGCAAATATATTCTTTCGGATTTTGATTCTGTTGCTGATTATTCTTTAGATAAATGCTCACCCTCTTTAAATGTAAAAAGAATAGATAAAAATATTGCAACTGATGGTGATACTGTAACACTGCTAATAATGCCTGATGCCGCAGAGATTGTATCTGAAAAAAATATTATGCAGGAAAATGCATTACCAAAGAGAGAAATTTGTTTAAAAAGAGAGAATGTTATTATTGGGAAGAATTCCCTTGAAAATAACACCTTCCCAGATTTTTTTGAAAAAGAAACTGTTTTAGAAAATAGAGTACACCACTGCAACAACATTATTGAGGGCATTATCACAGATGCCTATTTTCAGGGGGCAATATGGAAGGTTTTTATAAAAACATCTCATGGAAAACAATTTTCATTTAATCTGCCATGTGATGCAAAAGTAGCTAAAAAGGGAGAGAAAATTTTATTGAGAATTAAATCTTCAGGCATTAAAAGGCTTGATGCAGAAGGTTAATAAAAAAAATGCCCATATTGGCAAGAATATGTATTGTTATGGGTGCTACTATGTTACCTGAATGTTCAAATGCAATTGCAAACAGCAAACCGCCTGTTATCTGCACTAAAGGAATGTTGTCGCCACTGAAATGAGATAAAGCAAATAGGGTTGTACTTATCACTACCGCAACACCTGTTCCGTATTTTCTGAAAAATGAGTATAGGATCCCTCTGAAAAAAAGCTCTTCTGCAACAGGGCTGACAAGGCCACCTGTAACCAAAAAAAGTACGATGTCCATTTTCTCCTTTGGCATTGAAAATAATATAAATTTCAATGGATTTATCCCTGTTAACAAAAGAAAAGCAATTCCTGCCACAAGAGTCATTCCTGAAAAGCATATTGACCAGAGTATTCCATATTTTATACCTTTTTTAACGTTGTTAATTGAAAAAATTGAATTAAATATAGTATTTTTATCTTTTAAACTAAAATTTTTTTTACCGTGAAAACAGACCCGGTTTTCATGTTCGGGGGTGGCCGGTATTGCATCCGGCCATGAGCGTTTACTTGTTAAATATAACGGCCATGGCAGATTCATCTGCAACAACGAAGCATGAAAGTCATTTAGAGCCTTAAAAGACAGGGACTTTCTAATAAAAGCTCTGGAAGAAGAGTCAGAAGGAGTGGAGAGATTATTTTTTTCAATTGTTGATTTTCTGCGTGAAGCTATCCAGTAGTTTAAAAGATAAAGTATCCCTGTAATTTCAAAAAGCCTTATTAGAAGTAGCGTTCCCATGTGTGAGAAGAGTTTTCCAAGAAAAGGTGCAAAGGCTTCTGATAAAAAAATTATTGCCAATGCAGTTAAAAGCTCCCCAAATGAGATTTTTATTCTGTCATTTTCCGGCCAGTTTGTATTTCCCGTCTTTATGGTTTCCATATATCTACATCTAATTTGATTGTTTAGGAATTGATTTTTAACAACTTGTCCATTCAACTCGCCCCAGCCACATTTTACAGACTTGCAAGGGGGAGTTTGGGTAAGTTAAAGTTAATTAAACCCTATTGCTTAGCAAAGTTAAATATTTCAGTAGGTTACAGTTTAATGACTTTCAATACTTGCGGTTTTGAAGGTTCACCAGTTTCTAATCTTGTTTAAAGATTGGTAGGCATACCACTGTACATACCAGTCATGACTTGTAATAATTTTTTTTTCCAGAAATTTTGAAAGCCATAACCCTGAATAGTGTTTATGTGCCTGATTTTTGGTACAACTCTTTGTTTTCGTTTTAAGTTCTCTTTTTATAATATGTGCAATTGCTTCAATTGTACTGCATTGAACATTAATTGACGTATCATAGCTCATTTTTTCAAGATATGGAATATTTTTTATAACTCCTGCTTTGCCCATATTTTTAGCCAACCAGTATTTTTCGGCATTGGTTTGCTCATTGTCAGTAAAAATAGTACTTTTCTCATAAACATCCATCTGTTTTTTTATATCTTGCCTGTTTTGACTATAAAGCCTGCGAAGGGCTTCTATCCTGAATATTTCATTTTTATGTATGATAAGTTTAGCCATAGTTATATCTGTTTTTTCGTTTTTCAGAGGATACAGTATTGTCAGAGTCCCCAGGAAGATACTTACCGTTAAAGCAGAGCTTATATAAAGGGAAATATTACCAGCGTGTGAAGTTATGGCAGAAGGTTTTAAAACATTAAGGGCAGATGCAATTGATTTATCTATGGCTGCTGCAATGAATAAAAAAGATATAAAAAGCATCAACAGTGGTGTTGTTGTTATGAGGCCAACAAAACATAATATTCTCATAACTGCATGTGTATCAGTAGTTTGTGAAAACCGATCAAGAAAAAAAGAAGGTTTTTCAATAAATTTTTCAATGGAGATGGGAGTCGATGTTGAATGTTTAAAAGCATATTGACAAGATGTAAAAATTGGAAGTTTTAAATGTATTGAGTTAAAGGTTTTTGTCATTATTAAATATAGAAAAGTGTAATGATTCAACAGATCATCATCCCAAAATGACAAATCATGATTATGTATAAGTAAAATTTCATTTGAATTGAGCTTTCTGTTATTTGAAAGATGTTTTTCAACATGCAATGAGGCTTTCTCTTTTTGCTGAATACTAAACCATCCATGGCGTGAGAGTGCTTTTTTAATTTTTGGGAAAAAAGCTATCTGTGGGTCAATCCAGCATGTTTTAACCTGTTTATGCATTGGTTTTTTTATAGCTTCTGCTGCATAAAGAGTGTGTTTGTAATAAAACTCATTTAAAGTTGCCCCTGCCTTGTTATCTAAAAGAATATAATCCCTTGCACGGATAAAAACGCTTTTGTCGCATTTTAGATAGTAAGTTGTTGTGGTTATAAAAATGGTGATAAAAAACAGCAGCATGAATTGAAAGTTGCATTCAATTTTCAAGGGCTTTTTCTGTGATACAGTAATGAATGTTTGCTTAAATATTATTCGTGATATGCGATTATTTGAGGCGTAAAAGTCAATTTTTGTAATGAATAGAATGGCAAGTGGAATAAAAAGAGTGCTTGTTGCAGCGGATTCATTATCAAAATATAGTAAAACTGTGAGAATTAACCATGGTAAGAGAAAGATAATTTTTCTTTTATGCAATGGGCTGTTGCAGATAAACCTGCACATTATAAGCCATACTATTGAAGATATTGTTATCAGAAGACCCGCAGTAAAAGCAAAAAAAAGGGAGCCGGCCAGCGCAGAAAATGGATCATAAAGTGAGAGCAGTGCTTTTCCGTAAGGGACAACGGTGTAACTTTCTTGGTTAAGCAGATTGATTGTTGATGCAAGCCGATGATTGGAAGAGTATATTTCAATAAATGATATAAGTGTTGATGTGAGGATACCTGACACAAAGTTTAATATGATTGGGCTCTCTTCAATGACTGCTTTAAAATTTTCTGATCTTTTGTTATTGTTTTCAGTAATTTTTTTCAATGAAGTAAAAAGGGCCTTTTGCAAGATATGATGGGTATCCATTAGCAGAGAAAAAGCTACAGAGGCAAATCATCAATTATTGCTGCTGATTCATCAATGGCATCATGAATCGAGTTGCCTGCAACCGGAATAACAGAAATGACCGCACCGCCCACACGCATGGGGACTGTTATAATTTTTGTGAGTACACATCCGGAAAGAAAAATAAAAATCGATAATATAATCAGTATTTTTAAAAAATTCATGGTAAAGTTCCTGATTTTCAGTTAAATAAATGAACATGGATTTGAGTTTGATATTGAAGATTATTTTAAATGTCAAGTTTTTAAAAAAAATGATTCTGATACAGCATTTCAGGTACCTTTAGAGCCTGTTTAAAAACTATTTGGCTCTTAAAATATCGCTCGTCAGTCATAAGTTCTCTAATGGAGACCACAGATAGTATTTTTCAGAGAATTGAAAGTACAATATGTGGTGGTGGATTTGAGATGTTAGGACTTATGAGGATCTCAGTTGAATTTAAAAAGACTATGTTTGGTAGTCACTGGGAGACTATGTGATTGACGAGATATGCTTTATGCGAGGTTCTTTATTCATGTAAGGTCTTGTTTTACCGTGGAAATGGCTACAAGTTTTCATATTAGGGGATAGCTGCATCGCAGCCATGTCTGTTTAGCCTTATTTTGTATAATCATGAAAAAACAGAAATTTAAAGGAGCTGTTAAATGGTTAAAAATGAAAGAAGATCAACAAAAATCACTTTGGTTGTAGGGCTTTTCTCAATACTTTTCCTGTTCACCACCACTGCACATGCTCGTATTTATGGAAATATCGTAGCATTTGGAGATAGTCTTACAGATCATTATGGATTACAGGCATATCTTGGACCATATGATCCTGTGGCTAATCCCAACGGTGCCCCTGATGTCTGGTCTGACGGCGATGTCTGGGTGGAATATCTTGCTGACATATGGGGTGCTGAATTAGATAACAATGCAATTGCCGGTGCAATGACTCAAGGCCATGAAAGCGAAGCCGTACAGATGCTTTCTGATAATGGAACACTCCCAAATCTTGGACTTGTTGGGCAGGCTGACATGTATGTTGCTTCTGTTCCAGAGTTTGACCCTGAAGAGACATTGTTCACTATATGGATTGGTGGAAATAATTTGTTGGAATTTGGCAGAGGAGAATTGGATACCACAGAACCCTTTGTTATGATAACAGAAGCCATGACTGGTATTAAAGATGCAGTGGTAACTCTTTATTCACAGGGGGCAACAAATTTTCTTATATTGAATTTGCCGGATATAGGCAAAACTCCAGCATATAATAAAAGAAGCCCTGAAGTAATAGCCTCGGTGACACAGCTTGTTCAATCATACAATGCCTCTCTCGATGCAGCAGTTAAAAATCTTGAAGCAAGTCTGGAAGGTATAACAATATATTCATTTGATGTTTTTACTTATTTTACTGAAATGATAGACAGTGGTGTTTTTGTAAATGTGACAGATACTTACATGGAAATTGATGCAGAAGGTAATAAAACTGGCAATGTGAATGGAGATGCTGAGGATTATGTTTTTTGGGATAACATTCATCCTATGACAAAGGCTCATAAGATGGTGGCAACGGAAGTTGATGAAACAATTTTTTCAGTTAAAGAAGCTGATAATGACAGCAGTTCAACCTGTTTTATTGATTCCGTCAATGGTCAGAGGAACGGTAATGCAGACCATTTTATCTTTTTTGTTATTGCTTCTTTATTAGCGGGGGTAGGTGCTTTGATTTCCAACAAAAGATCAGAAAAATAGGGACATTCATTTCTAACTTTACACTTTCAGGAACAGCGTAGCCATTTTTCAGGCATTTGAATCCGGAAAGTGTAAAGTTACTTTGGTATGATATGAAAATTGTCGAAAAACAAACAGGTAACAGAAGGTTGTTCTTTGTCAGGATAACTACTGCACCGTCAAGACTTAATTTTAGGATTATCTGCAACGTAGAGACAAGGCATGCCTTGTCTCTACAATTAAACGAACCCTAATTTTTAGCTTTGACAATACACTACTTGCTAAAATAAAACACAATGCTTTTACCCATCAAAGGATTTAATAATTTTTCTGTGAAACGGGTGATAAAGGGTTTTTTCATAAGATCCCAGACAAGTATTGAGTGATATGCATTTACAGCTATTGAATCTGTATTGCTTAATCCCACCAGGCATTTGAGCCACCAGTAGGCGGAATGAAGGCTGTGTGCATAATGGTGTTTGCCTGAAGGTATGAAGCCGGCATTGATTACTTTTTTTTCAAGTTCTTTTTTTCGGTATATACGAATGTGCCCGCCTGGTGAGTTACTGTATTCACGGGAAAGATTCCAGCAGATTTTTTCAGGCCAGTACCTTGGAATACTCAGTGCCATCATGCCGCCTTTTTTAAGAACTCTTTTTAACTCCATCAGTGCATCATACTCTCCATGGATGTGTTCCATTACCTCAGAGCATATAACAACATCAAAGCTGTTGTCTGAAAAGGGAAGGCATGTGATATCTGCGGCAGAAAGCGCCCATGTGGATGAACGTTTTGATGTTTGAAAGGTTGCTTCAGTTTTATTTTGTGGTACTTTGTGAAGCGTGTCTCTCCGGGGTGTGTTGCGGCACCTGATATTTTCCATGAACTCTTCGTGGTGTTTCAGTTTTTCAGAAGATATCAGTAAATCTCCATGGGACATATCTGCTCCAATACACACGGTTCCAGGGAACTCCCACGCTTTTGCTGTGTGACGACCTTCTCCGCATCCAATATCAAGAATCCGGTATCCTGGTTTGATCCCAAGACGATTAAAATCAACGGTAATCACGAATGACCTCTCTGTAGGCATTGGCAGTTTTTAATGCAGTCATTTCCCAAGTGTAATTGTTCATTACCCGATCATAACCTGCCTGTGCCATTCGTTCCCTCTCAGAGGGATCATCAAGAAGTCTGACAATTGCATCTTTCAAGGCTTTTGCATTAGCTGAAGGTACAATTTTTGCGGCATTTCCTGCAACTTCAGGCAGAGCTCCGCCAGTAGTACAGATAACCGGAATACGACAGGCCATTGCTTCACCCACCGGCAAGCCAAATCCCTCATAAAGTGAAGGCACAACAGCAATTGTTGCCTTTGCATACTCCTCCACAAATCTTTTGTTGTCAATTCTGCCCGTAAATTCAATAAGATGTCCCAGGGCAAGACGCTTAATAACTTTTTCAATGCCTCCGTTTTTTTTAGGAGAGCCAATGACAACAAGTTTTATGGGTCGTTTTTCCATCTCCATTAGTTTAACTGCGTGGAGAAGATAGTAAAGCCCTTTCAATGGGGTATCAGCGCTGTTGGTTACAATAAGTCTGTGTTCTTTCCGTGTTATATGCTCCAATGGATGAAATAGCTCTGTGTTGATGCCGTTGGGGATCGTTGTAAATCTGTTGTAAGGAATGGAAAATTCTTTGGATATATCCTGTCTGGAAAAGTCAGAAACAGTAATCAGTTTTGGTAATCTTCTCGCTACATATTTCTGCATTCCTATGAATGAGTACCATCGGAGCTGCTGGAATTTCCGGTAGGGTGACCGCGTGCTCTTAAGAGCAATCCTGCGATCAACTGTCATGGGGTGGTGTATTGTGGCAGTTACAGGCAGATGTTTTGATAGTGATAAAATACCATAAGCAAGACATTGGTTATCATGGATAATGTCATATTTTTGAAATTTATCTTTAAGGTATCTCTTCGCTCTCATGCCAAATGTAAGGGGTTCAGGATAGCCCATTGTAGAGACACCTAACCACTCAATCAGATTGACAGGATCTTCGAGTTCATGGAGGTTTGGAGTTCTGAAGAGCGCTTCGGGATTATACAGGTCAAGGGTCTTAATCTTTGTAAGTTTTACATTGCCATTAAGTTGAGGATCAGGAGGGCCTGCTATAACCTCTACTCTGTGTCCTAAGTCTGCAAGGCGTCTGCTCAGGTTCCTTACATAAACACCCTGACCGCCGCAATGGGGGTTGCTGCGGTAGCTTATAATTCCAATTCTAAGTTTGCTTTGCATGATGGGATGGTGGTGCGCCCGGCTGGAATCGAACCAGCGATCTTCAGCTTCGGAGGCTGACGCCTTATCCACTGGGCTACGGGCGCATGAGTTGTCTTCAATGAACGACAAAGTTCACTGATATGTTCCTTTATGGATTGTTTGAATGGTTTTATATTAGAAAGTACTTATAAATTCTTGTTTTTAAAGGACTTTCAAGATTAGTTGTGATGCCCTTGCAATCATGGTGATTTGTTAGAAGATGATTTGTCAGAAAGTCTCCATAACATATTGATATATAAATACTTTCATGCTTCGTTGTGGCAAATGGGTCTGCCATGGCCGTTATAATATGCTTTCATGCTTTGTTGTGGCAAAATATTTTGCCATGGGAGCTATTAAAAGCCTCTTTTATCTATTACACAAAAAAGAATCAAGGTATTTTTTTATTAATCTGGAATGCTGTAAAAATGAGAACTACTTATGCAGTAAACAGTCTTAACTGCTTTACGATGTATTCAAAGGATGCCGAAAATCTTTGTCAATTTTATCTCGTGCCTCTCCTGCGACATAAAGAGAACCTGCAATACATATAGTGTCTGATGTGTCTGCGGTTTTCAGTGCATGTGCTACGGCTGATCCCACATCCCTGATTATTTCCATATGTGCGTTGGATATTGTCTTTGCAAATTCCTTTAGAGTCTCTGGTTCAAGGCTTCTGTTGATTTGAGCTTTGGTAAAAATAACGCTGTCTGCCACAGGTAATAGATGTTTTAGCATAGCCTTGTAGGGCTTATCATCAAGAATACCTAAAATCATAATATATTTTGGTTCTGCAACCTTTTCCTGTTGGTGACTCTTTGTTGATTGTGATGAGTTAAGCTTTTTAGTCTTGAGGTAATGACCAAGATTTTCTGCAGCCTGAAGATTATGAGCACCATCAATGATAACTGTGGGGTTTTTCAAGATATATTCAAGGCGACCTGGCCATGATGTGGTCAAAAGCCCTTTTCTTATACTACCTTCTGTAATTTTTCGTGATTGCAGAAGTGAGTCTGATGAGGTATTGGATTCTGGATATCTGATGCTTTTTTGTTTTTTTATAAGCAGTTCACATGCTGCAAGGGCAAGGGAAGCATTGTCAACTTGATGGAGACCAGGAAGTGTTAATTTCAGATTTTCCCAGTTTGCATTGATTCCCTTGTAATTGAATCTTGATATATTGGGAGCTGATTTTGAATCACTGCAGCTCAAATCAGGGAGATCAGATAATTGGGTATTGGTATCAGGCAAGGGGAGATTTGTAAGGGTGACAGAAAAATCTCTTCCCAGCCTGTAAAAAGGTGCACTGTTTGTTTTTGCACTATTTCGGATAACCGAAAGCGCAGGCTCTTCTGAAACTCCTGTTATAACAGGTACTGCCGGTTTTATGATGCCTGCTTTTTCAGCAGCGATTTTTTCAATGGTGTCTCCAAGGTATTCTGTATGTTCTATGGAGATATTTGAAATAATAGCAATTTCCGGATTAATAATGTTTGTGGCATCCAGCCGTCCGCCCATGCCGGTCTCAATGACTGCCCATTCAACATTTTTTTTTGCAAAAATATAGAAAGCCATGGCAGTTGTAATTTCAAAAAATGTTGCTTTTCTTTCTCCTATATCTGCCGTTTTTACAGCAAGGTAGGATTCTACAACATCATCATCAGAAATCATTGTTTTATTGATTGTAAAACGTTCGTTGAACTTTACAAGGTGAGGGGATGTGTAAAGACCTGTATCAAACCCTGAATGTATAAGAATAGAGGATATGTAAGACGCAATTGAACCTTTGCCGTTTGTGCCTGCAATATGGATTGTTTTAATTTTTTCTTCAGGAGAGCCAAGTTTCTTCAAAATGGCTTTGACAGTATCAAGTTCAAGTTTAATGCCGAAACGCCCCAGAGCAAACATCTCTGTGAGGCATTCTTTATATGATAGAGGTGATTTGTTCATTATTTTTAAAAGTTATGTATAAAATAGTTAAAAGTTGTATAACATAGTTAATGGTATTTACTTTTGGAATCCTTCGTTTTATCCCAAAAGTACTTTACGCTTTCTGGATTGAAATCCCCGAAAAACGGCCATGATATTTCGGAAAGTTTAAAGCGGAGTTCAAAAAAGACTTGCATTCCTCTGATTGATGCGGGCATTCGCCATGTAAGTTTATTAATTCAAGTGAGAAGAGTTTTTTTTGGTAAGGCGTAAAAAAACCCGGATTATATTCGTCTTATAAGAATACAAACCGGGTTTTTATTCAATGATACTTTTTTGCGCTTGCCGCTTGATTTCAAATTTAGCGAGTGTTTAATTGCTATTTTCTTCTGGAAGCTGCAATACGCTGTCTTCTCATAGCTTCCCGCATCTTGCGGCGTCTGTACTGACTTGGTTTTTCAAAATTTTTTTTCAATTTAAGACGTTTGAACAGGCCGTCATTCTGAATCTTTTTTTTCAGAATTTTCATGGCCTTTTCAACGTCGTTGTCAATAACCTTGACTGTAATTTCCTTCAAATGCATCGCCCCTTTCTTGCCCGTCATTCATGCTGACAGTTTATTTTAATAAATTTTTCTTATATCAGGAGTGTGCTGTTTGATCAAGAAAAAAATAACGAAGCCAAGAAGATATACTCCAAATCGACATATTATTGATTTTTTGCAGTTGCGGAATTTGTCTGAATCAGGATAACCAGGATAAAAGTGATGTTCTGGATAGATAATCATGCCTTATCCTGTTAATCGTGGGAATCCTATTCAGACAGTGTAAAGTGTTCATGAATCATGCCATTTTTTAATATCTTAATATGGTCTAATTAACTTACCCGAACGCCCCCCTCTCCATTCATGAAGAGCTGGGGGGTGAGGTTAATTGTTAAGTATTTCCACACTGTTATTTAAATACTGTTATTTAAAGATAAAAAACAGGCTTGTATGTTTGATTTTGCCCATATTTATTAATATCAATAAAATCAATAAATTACAGATGAAATATTCGATTGTATGGATATGATTTACAGTTTTGAAATAAGCTCGTCAGTAACACTCTTGAGGTCGTTTTTGCCTTCAAGGGTAACATATTTTATGGTGTCATCTTTTTCAGTCAGATCACGGAAGTAATAGGCAGAGGCAAGTGTTCCGTCTTCTGTGTTGTAATAGATGGAGTGACGTTTATCTATCGCAGACTCATCCTGATCATCAGCGCGGGTTGTAAGTGCACCACCGCATACCCTGCACTTGTCTCCATCGGGTTTTATGGCATCAATAAAGATGTTGTTAGGATGGTTATTGTCGTTTTCGCATAGGCGACGCCCCATGATTCTGTCCTTTGCAATCTGTCTGTCAAGAATCATTTCAATTACATAGTTGAGCTTCATTCCGGCTTCCTTAAGGGATGCGTCAAGTTTCTCAGCCTGTATTTTGTTTCTTGGAAAACCGTCAAGCAGCCATCCTCCCTTACAGTCATCCTGTTTCAGGCGGTCAAGTACCATGGGAATTGTTATCTCATCAGGGACAAGATCACCTCTGTCAATATATGCTTTTGCCTGTTTGCCAAGCTCTGTTCCACCTTTGATGTTGTCTCTGAAAATAGCTCCTGACTCTATGTGTGCAATATTATATTTGTCTTTTAAAATTGCACCCTGGGTACCTTTTCCGCTTCCATTTGGACCAAAAAAAATAATGTTCATACAATAACTCCTTATAGTTAATATATAGCAATGAGTTGTGTTTCAATACACAACAGGATAATTGGGAGCAGGATATTAACTGTCTGTCCTTAACAGTTTTTTATATGAAAGTCTCCGTAACAGCCTGTTTTGAAAATGACTTTCATCCCTTCGATTGTGGCGGTAATCCGCCATGTACGTTATACCGTGAATCGGAAAAATCGTTTTTTTATTTAGATCAACGGATTTGGGATCCACCAATATTTTTATATTAAGGCAAGCTTATTATATCTGTTCAGGCATACCTATATAAAGGCTGTGAGAATGTCAAGGGTTGAAAGTTTTGAAAATTAATTTTATGGCAGCTCTATTTCTTGGCTTTACGTTTTTCAGAGCACTCACCTCTTTTTTACCATGAAAAGGACTATTCTTTTTATACTTGGGGATGATTGATACGCAATCATGCCCGTTTACCGTGAAAATGACTATCATTTTATACTGGGGGGTGATTGATACGTAATCAATCATAGCTGTTTTTTCCAGGTAGTGTAAAATTGCCAATGAAAGATGCTGAATTTTTTTGTTTAATTAATTCAACTTTTCTTGACATAAAAAAAAAAGAGTTGTATTTTTCACAAATTAATTATGTCCATGTTTCAGTTTTACTCATTTTATAAAAAAAGTGAACTGCTTCAACCCCATTCCATCTGCTTTCTGATCGCGCTTCAAAGCATTGCACATCGAATTTTCTAACCTGACAACGAACCGGAATTTGATTTTTCTGGTTCTGTTTTTGTTAAACATCATGACAATACGATATAAACGGCCATGGCAAACTCATATGCCACAACGAAGCATGAAATTCCTTAAAAGCCTTAAAAGATGGGGGACTTTCTAATAACGGCCATGGCAAAACCATCTTGCCACAACGAAGCATGAAAGCCCTGAAAAAAACCTTGAAATACGGGGACTTTCTTATAAAAACGCATTGCTATTCATAGTCACAATCGAAGAAATGAGAGTCTTTTATAAAAACAAGCTTTTATGGAGACTTTTATAGGATTCCATTGCTGTGACAATATGCCAGGAAACTACAAAACAGAGTTTATCCATTCCATTCAATTAATCCATATTAAAATATAATCCATTGACAATTTCTGTTTGGAATAACAGTTACGGGGTATTTTCATGAATCTTGAAAATCTGCAAGGAATGAAGATCAGCGAGCTTACAGAGCTGGCTAAAAAGTATAAAATCAAAGGAGTAGGTGGGGTAAAGAAGCAAGAGCTAATTTTTGCCATCCTGCAGGCAGCCATTGAAGAGAGTGGACAGATTTATGGTGAAGGTACCCTTGAAATATTACCGGACGGTTTTGGGTTTCTGCGTGCTCCTGATTACAACTATCTTCCGGGGCCTGATGATATTTACGTCTCTCCTTCCCAGATTCGCCGTTTTAACCTGAGAACCGGAGATACTATATCGGGTCTGGTAAGGCAACCTAAGGACTCCGAGCGATACTTTGCTCTTTTGAAGGTTGAAGCTGTGAATTTTGAAAACCCGGAGCTTGCAGCCGAAACCATTTTGTTTGATAATCTGATTCCTCTCTATCCGGACAGGAAGATGAATCTTGAGGCAGCTCCTGATAATTATTCAATGCGTATTATTGATTTGATGTCTCCCATAGGTTTTGGGCAGAGGGGGTTGATTGTTTCTCCACCGCGTTCCGGCAAAACAATGCTTCTAAAAAATATTGCCAACAGTATGATTGCTGCCCATAAAAATATTGTACCCATGATTCTTCTTATTGACGAGCGTCCGGAGGAAGTTACTGATATGGCACGCTCTGTTGATGCCGAGGTGATCAGTTCAACTTTTGATGAGCCTGCGGAACGTCATGTACAGGTTGCAGAAATGGTTCTTGAAAAGGCAAAACGCATTGTGGAGCAGGGTCATGATGTTGTTATTTTGCTCGACAGCATAACACGTCTTGCCAGGGCCTATAACTCTGTCATGCCCCCTTCAGGTAAGATTTTGTCAGGTGGCGTTGACTCCAATGCCTTAGACAGGCCAAAACGTTTTTTTGGAGCTGCCAGAAATGTTGAAGATGGTGGCAGTCTCACCATCATTGCCACTGCCCTTATTGATACAGGAAGCCGTATGGATGAGGTGATTTTTGAAGAGTTCAAAGGTACCGGCAATATGGAGCTGGTTCTTGACAGAAAGCTTGCGGACAGAAGAATTTTTCCTGCAATAAATATAAATAAGTCCGGCACCAGAAAAGAGGAACTGCTTCTTGATCCCATGACCTTGAACAGGGTCTGGATTTTAAGAAAACTTCTTTCAAGTCTGAATTCTGTTGACAGTATGTCATTTTTGCTTGAAAAAATGGAAGGAACAGAGCATAATAAAGAATTTCTTGATTCAATGAATTCATGATTATTTATTTACATTGAAGCCCCCTCTTTTGTTGTAATCTGTTTGTCTCTATTATTAAGGGGGTGTTTTCACTATTCGGAATGGTCTCAATAAGGCCATGGTTGTTTAAAAAAAGCGTAGGAGTTTAAAAACAGTATGAAAAAAGATATCCATCCGGAATTTAAGAAAACAACTGCATCTTGTGCATGTGGTAATGTGTTGGAAGTAGGTTCCACTAAAGAGAATATCAAAGTTGAAATTTGTGCTAAATGCCATCCATTTTTCACCGGCAAACAGAAACTTGTTGATACTGCTGGAAGAATTGATCGTTTCAGAAAGAAATATGCAGGATTTGACACTCTGGCCACAGCACAAAAGTAGATACAAACATTTAACTATGGGGGAAACTAGTCTTTATAAGGCTTGTTTCCCTTTTGAGTTCCGGGATCATGATAACTAAACTAAAAGGTATTGAAGAGCGTTTCATCAAGCTTGAGCAGCTTTTGAGCGATCCCGCCGTCATGGGAGATCAAACCAAGTATCAAAAATATTTGAAAGAGCATGGTGAACTCAATAAAATTGTGGCAACTTTCAGGGAGTACCAGGATGTTTATCAGCAGATTGCTGATGCAAAGGAGATGCTTAAGGACAGTGATGCCGATATTCGGGAGATGGCCCGGGATGAACTGGATCTGCTTGAAGAAAAGCAGGATGCTCTTACATCTTCACTGAAATTTCTTCTGATGCCAAAGGATCCCCGTGATGACAAGAATGTTATTCTTGAAATACGCGCCGGTACCGGAGGGGAAGAGGCCGGACTTTTTGCTGCTGATCTTTTCAGGATGTATTCAAGGTACGCTGAGTCAAGGCAATGGGTTGTTGAAGTCATTGAGAGCAGTGAATCCAGTGCAGGAGGCTTTAAGGAAGTTGTTGCCATGATCAGGGGTAAGGGTGCTTTCAGCAGCTTTAAATTTGAAAGCGGTATCCACAGGGTTCAAAGGGTACCTGAAACAGAAGCTCAGGGGCGTGTTCATACATCGGCTGTAACAGTTGCGGTTCTTCCAGAGGCTGAAGATGTTGAGCTTGACATCAATCCTTCGGAGATCAAGGTGGATGTTTTTCGTTCATCCGGGCCAGGTGGACAGTCTGTTAATACAACAGATTCTGCGGTAAGGGTGACTCACCTTCCCACAGGTATTGTTGCAACATGTCAGGATGAAAAGTCCCAGATTAAAAACAAGATACAGGCAATGAAAGTACTTAAAGCCCGTATTCTTGATGCCATGGTAAGAGAACAGGAGGAAAAAAGAGCAGCCCAACGTAAGGATCAGGTGGGGTCAGGAGACAGAAGTGGCAGAATCCGTACATACAATTATCCCCAGGGACGAATGACTGATCACCGTATAGGGCTTACCCTCTACAGGCTTGATACTATAATGGCCGGAGATATTCAGGAAATTGTGGACGAGCTTAAAACTCATTATCAGGCACAGTTATTAAAGGAATCCCATTAGCACTCATGTCTTCCGGCAGGACAAACACCTCAGGCAATACCTTGTGGACAATAGTGAAGGTGTTGCAGTGGTCAGAGGGATATTTTAAAAAGCTAAATGTTGACAGCCCCAGATTAACTGCTGAGATTCTCCTTTCTCATGTTCTTGATATCCGTCGTCTTGATCTTTATCTTCAGTTTGACAGGCCTCTCAATCCTGACGAGCTTGCCGCATACAAAGAATTGATAAAGCGCAGGGTCAATGACAGGGAGCCTGTTGCATATATAACAGGTGAGAGAGGTTTCTGGAATGGTCAATTTATGGTGTCACCATATGTATTGATTCCAAGACCAGATACAGAAACTCTTGTGGAACAGACCGTAGAATATATCAGGGATTTGGAGAAAGATGGGCGTAAAATGAATATCCTTGATCTTGGAACCGGCTCAGGTGCTGTGATTGTATCTCTTTCCATGACTTGCCCCGGGCACTCTTTTTTTGCGTCTGATATTTCCATGGCCGCTGTCGAGATAGCCAGGCAAAATTATGTTCACAATTGCCTTTCCTCTGATGATGACACAAAAAAGGATTTCTCCTTAATCAATTTTTGGGTATCATCTTGGTTGGAAAGTGTACGTCCGGGCTTTAAATTCGATATTATCGTCTCTAATCCTCCATATATTCCCTCCAAAGATATAGCGACGCTTCAACCTGAAATCCGTGATCATGAACCTTTGTCTGCACTTGATGGGGGGCATGATGGTTTTGATTCATTCCGCCGGATTCTGGCATTTGCTGTAAATTATCTGAAAGAAGATGGCTATCTTCTCATGGAGATGGGGTCTGATCAGCGTAAACAGATGGAGGCTGAAGTTATGGGCTTTAGATGTTATGCTCCTCCATCTTTTATAAAAGATTATGCCGGACATGACAGGCTTGTTGTATTGAGGCGTTTATCTGGAAATTTATAGAATCAGATTTGAGCTGCTACTTAAGTAATTGGGTTTAATTAACTTACCCAAGCTCCCCATCGTAAGACTGTAAGAGGTGGCTGGAGGTGAGATGAATGGGCAAGTTATTAAAATCAATTCCTAAGTCCCATTGGCTGATAAATAAAAATGATTGAAAATATAAACAGAATTTGATAAATGACATAAGATTTTTTGCCCACACGGGTGGGCATTACTCACATTTTCTGATTCGGTGTCGGGTGCTGTGTGAAATACTCATGGTCAATACCGGATATGACGGAAATGGTGGAAAAACCTAAACTTGATAATTATGGAGAACAAATGGCTTACGTAACAATGAGACAACTCCTTGAAGCAGGAGTTCACTTTGGTCATCAGACCAGGCGCTGGAATCCCAAAATGAAACGCTATATTTTTGGAGCCAGAAACGGTATTTATATTGTGGATTTGCAACAGACTGTGAAGCTCTTCAGGGATGCCTATGATTTCATCGTTGATGTGACCTCCCAGGGGAAAAGCGTTCTTTTTGTCGGAACAAAGAAGCAGGCCAGGGAATCAATTTATGAAGAGGCCAATCGTGCAGAGACATTTTATGTACAGAATCGTTGGCTTGGCGGTATGTTGACAAATTTTCAGACCATCAAAAAGAATATCAGCCGTTTTGAGTATCTCAATACCATAGAAAATGATGGAACAATTGATGATTACCCCAAAAAAGAGCGGGTGCAGATGGCAAAGGAAAAGATGAAGCTTGAATCTGATATAGGTGGTATCAGTAAAATGAAATCCTTGCCTGGTGCTATTTTTATCATTGATCCTAAAAACGAGGCCATTGCTGTTCGTGAAGGTAAACGTCTTGGCATTCCTATTGTTGCTGTTGTGGATACCAACTGCGATCCTGATGATATTGACTATGTTATTCCTGGTAATGACGATGCCATACGGTCAATCCGTCTTTTTGCATCAAAGATTGCAGATGCATGTATTGAGGGACGTGAGAGATATGAGGAGAGACAGCAGGCAGGTTCTGACAAGGCATATGAAGGTGATGAAAAGCCCGGTGAATCCGATGATGATGAAATGACAGTTCTCTCAGATGGCACAGATGGGCCTGTGGTTGAAAAGATCAGAAGAAAAACAGCATAGAACTGATATATATAATATAGAACTGATATATATAATTCGGACTCCGGATGTACTTATCTCTAAAGTTTTTTTCCGGAGTCCTGGTATGAAGGAGTAAGTGAAAATGGCTGAAATTACAGCAGCAATGGTAAAAGAACTGCGTGACCAGACAGGCTCTGGTATGATGGACTGCAAAAAAGCATTGGCGGAAAACGATGGAGATCTGGAAAAGTCACTTGATTTTCTGAGAAAAAAAGGACTTGCAAAGGCCCAGAAAAGGGCGGGCAGGGCAACTTCTGAAGGGATTATATACTCTTACATCCACGCTGGTTCAAAGCTTGGTGTCATGGTTGAGGTTAACTGTGAATCTGACTTTGTTGCCAAGACAGAAGATTTTCAGGAGTTTGCAAAAAATATAGCCATGCATATTGCAGCAATTAATCCTGCAGGCCTCAATCCTGAAGATATCCCGCAAAGTGTTGTTGACAGGGAACGGGAAATATATCGTTCCCAGGCACTTGAGCAGGGCAAACCCGAAAACATTGTGGACAAGATTGTTGAAGGGCAGGTACAAAAATTTTATAAGGACTCATGCCTCATGAGCCAGCCATATGTAAAAGATCCCAAGAAGACTATTTCAGAAATGATAACCGAAACCATTGGAAAGATTGGCGAAAATATCCAGGTAAGACGGTTTGTTCGTTTTCAGTTGGGAGAATAAAACGTGAATATGAGACCTGAATTTGAACGAATTCTCATCAAGCTCAGCGGTGAAGCACTCATGGGCGATCAGGGGTTTGGCATTAAACCTGAAATGATTAATTATGTTGCCGAAGAGATCGCACAGGTTCATGCCCTTGGCGTTCAGGTCTCCATGGTTGTCGGGGGTGGCAATATTTTTAGGGGTGTGGCAGGCAGTTCTGCCGGAATGGATCGTGCGTCAGCCGATAACATGGGTATGCTTGCCACAGTTATAAATAGCCTTGCACTTTGTGATGCCCTTGAAAAGCATGGCGTTCCCACAAGGGTTCAATCTGCCATTGTTATGAACCAGGTTGCAGAACCTTTTATCCGGCGGAGGGCCATTCGACATCTTGAAAAAGGCAGAGCAGTGGTTTTTGCAGCAGGAACAGGAAATCCTTATTTTACAACAGATACGGCTGCTGTGCTGAGGGCACAGGAGATGAATGCCCAGATTCTTTTTAAGGCAACAAAGGTTGATGGAGTCTATGACAAGGATCCTGCACTTTATAGGGATGCATCTTTTATTAAAAAGATCTCTTATATGGAGGTACTTGAGCAGCAGCTCCATGTGATGGATATGACTGCTATATCTCTTGCCATGGATAACAATCTGCCGCTTCAGGTTTTTGACTTGAATCAGAGGGGGAGTATTATTGGTGCTGTTTGTGGAAATGGGGTAGGTACCAGAATTTATTCTGACGAGCGCCAATGACAGGAGATGCACAGCTTCAACAGGTTTGTTAGAAAGTCCCCATAACATATTGATATACAACGATTTTAATGTTTCGTTGTGATGCGTCAGAAAACATGGGGGGGATTAGAAAGTCCCCGCATTTTAAGGTTTTTGAGGATTTTTATGCTTCGTTGTGGCAGATATTTTTGCCATGGAAGTTATATCAGAGGAGATTGGTGTATGATTAAGGAGATATTTCAGGAAACTGAAGATAGGATGAAAAAATCTGTCAAGGCCCTTGAAAAAGAGATGAGCCGGGTTCGTACTGGAAGGGCTTCACTTTCCATGCTTGATGGTGTAAAAGTTGATTATTATGGTACTTTAACCCCACTAAACCAGATGGCATCCATTGCAGTTCCGGAGAGCAGAATGATTACTGTTCAGCCCTGGGATGTCAGTGCCATTAAAGAGGTTGAAAAGGGAATATTAAAGGCAAATCTTGGATTGACTCCATCAAGTGACGGCAAGATTGTCAGAATTTCTATTCCTCCTCTTACAGAAGAGAGAAGAAAAGAGATTGCAAAAAATGCCCGTCAGACATGTGAGGACTATAAGGTTGCTGTAAGAAATATTCGCAGGGACTCCAATGAAAATCTGAAGGCTCTTCAGAAGGATGGTGATATCTCGGAAGACGAAAGTTTTAAGGCACAGAAACAGGTGCAGGAGATAACAGACAGCTATATTGAAAAGCTGGACGCTGTTTTTTCAGCAAAAGAGAAAGAGATCCTTGAAGTCTGATCCTGATAAATGCCTTTACTATGATATTGATCCGGCCAGAATCCCCCGTCATGTAGCAATCATCATGGACGGTAATGGCAGATGGGCAAAGCAACGATTTAAAAATCGGGTTACCGGCCATGAGAAAGGTTCGGAAACGGTAAGGGCAATTGTTGAAATTTCCCGCCAACTTGGCATTCAAGTTCTGACTCTTTATGCATTTTCCACGGAAAACTGGGGCAGACCAGGTTCAGAAGTTTCTGCACTTATGTCTCTTTTGAAAAAATTCATAAAGTCAGAACGTTTATCCCTCCATGAAAAAGGTATTCGTCTCGGAATAATCGGTCAAAAACACCGTCTTCCCCGTGATGTTCAGAATGAGCTGGATATCACCATGGATTATACTTCCGGCAATAGGGATATGTTGCTCAATCTTGCCTTGAGCTATGGTGGAAGGGAAGAGATCACCCGTGCGGTCAGAAGCATTGCAAGAGATGTCATGGAGGGCAAAATTCTCTGGGATGATATATCTGAAGAGTTGATTTCTGCTCATCTTTATACCGCAAACCAGCCAGAACCAGATATGATAATTAGAACCAGCGGTGAAATGCGGCTGAGTAATTTTCTTCTTTGGCAGGCAGGTTATGCTGAAATTTTTTTTACAAAGACCCTGTGGCCTGATTTTACTGAACAAGAATTTGCCTCCATGGTGAAAGAGTATCAGGATCGGGATCGCAGATTTGGAAAGGTTGTATGCTCCTCAAACGATGGCTCACCGCAATAGTACTAATACCTTTATTACTGTTAATTTTGCTTCAAGGATCTTCCCTTGTCTTTTCTGTTCTTGTGACAGTTGTTTCCATTATTGGAATGTCCGAGTATTTGACAATTATCTCTTCCAAGCTTAACCATCAAAGTGCTTATCCCACAACTTCTAAAAAAACGGTCTCCCTTAAAATCAAGGTTGTTGCCTATTCCTCTTGCCCCTTGATCATTGCTGCTGCTCATATGAATTCTCCTGCAATGATTGTCTCTGTCATTGCCTTTAATGTAATCTGTATGGCAGTTGCTGTTTTAATTGAATTCGGTGACAAGAGTCACGGAAACATTATGTATTCGTCCGGACAAACATCTTCTTCGTCAGGACAAACATCTTCTTCGTCAGGGCAAACATCTTCTTCGTCAGGGCAAACATCTTCTTCGTCAGGGCAAACATTTTCTTCGTTAGGGCAAACATCTTCTTTGCCAGGGAAAACCACTTCTTCGTTAGGGAATATCTCTTCATCTTCCTCCGTAAAAGACACATCCTTGTCCTCCAAAAAAAATGTTACTATGGGACACTCTGTATTAAATGCTGTATCAGCCCAGATTCAAGGGATAATATATCTTCCTCTTTTTTTCTCTTTTCTTGTTCTGATACGTTGCAGTGAAAACGGAGCACACTGGATAATCTGGTTGTGGCTTATTGTTGGTTTCAGCGATACTGGGGCCTATTATGTAGGCACATATATGGGCAAAACCCCACTTTCTCCCCACATCAGCCCTAACAAAAGTGTGGAGGGGGCAATTGGAGGCATTGCAGCAGCGGCTTTTATTGGAGGTCTTTACTCACTAATATTTATTGACAATGCCTCTTTGCCTGTTTCAATTCTTTTTTCAATGGTTGCTGCTGCCGCAGGTCAGCTTGGAGATCTCTTTGAATCCTCTCTTAAAAGAGCTGGTGCCATAAAGGATTCTGGAACCATACTTCCGGGTCATGGAGGGATACTGGATCGCTTTGATGGTTTGCTTTTTGCTGCACCAGTGGCTTATATTTTCAAGGTCTTTTTGTTGTGATATTATGAAAAAAAGAGTTGCTGTTTTAGGTTCCACAGGATCAATAGGCAGAAGTGCCCTTGATGTTGCAGCCATGCATCCTGATCTTTTTGATGTAACGGTTCTTGCATGTGCAAATAACGTTGTCAGGCTTGCTCATCAAATACAAACATTTAAACCAGAAATGGCTGTGGTTTTAACTGAAGAGCGGGCAGATGAGCTGAAGTCCATTCTTGATGGAATGCAAGAGGATATAAGGCAAGTTGATATAGTGTGGGGAGAAGATGGGTATGCCATGGCAGCTTCCCATGAGATGGCTGATGCTGTATTGCTGGCAATGGTGGGAGCAGCCGGTTTGATGCCTGCACTTGCCGCCATTGAAGCTGGCAAGCATATTGCTCTTGCAAACAAGGAGACCCTTGTTATGGCTGGTGAAATAGTCATGGCCAGGGCAGCGGCAAAGGGCATTACAATATATCCGGTTGACAGTGAACACAGCGCAATTTTTCAATGCCTTGAGGGAAATGCATCAAAGTATCTGAAAAAAATATTTCTGACAGCATCTGGTGGGCCTTTCAGGAACACTCCGCTGGAGAAATTCAAAAGCATCCGACCCGAAGATGCTCTTAACCATCCCACATGGGATATGGGAAGCAAAATTACAATTGATTCTGCCACTTTGATGAACAAAGCCCTTGAAGTTGTTGAAGCTGTTCACCTTTTTAATACTCCGGAGGATAAGGTGGATGTTATTGTTCATCCACAGAGTATTGTTCACTCAATGGTAGGCTTTAAAGATGGTTCAATAATTGCCCAAATGGGACTGCCAGACATGAGAGCCGCCATCTCCTATGCACTGGCATGGCCTGAACGTCTGGAGCTTGAACTTGAATTTCCTGACTTTGCATCCATTGGAAATCTTCTTTTTGAAGCCCCTGATACAAGTCGTTTCCCCTCTCTTGAATTTGCCCGCGAAGCTTGCAGGCAAGGGGGGACACTTCCCGCTGTTATGAATGCTTCCAACGAAATCGCTGTTCAAGCATTTCTGGATAATAAAATTTCTTTTCCGGAAATTTTCGACATCATAGAAAAGAGCATGGCAGACCATCGCAATAAAACAGATTTGGATATAAAAAGTGTATTGGATGCAGATAAATGGGCAAGGGAAAAATCATTTTCCTTAATATAGATTTCCAGAAAAATATTTTGGCATTCTCAATTCTGAAGGGCAACCACAAGGGCTTGCCCATACTGCTTGCTAATTTAATTATCTGGAACAGTATATAAGGTACATGGCGGATATCCGCCACAATCGAAGAGTTGGAAGTCATTTTTTAAACAAGTAGTTACGGAGACTTTAAGATAACGTACATGGCTGTTAACCGCAACAATCGAAGTGATGAAAGTCGTTTTAAAAACAGGCTGTTACCGAGACTTTCATACAAAATAACAGCTCTGGATTGCGGAAGGAAAAATTTTTGATATGGGACACTCAATAATAGCCTTTATTATTGTTCTTGGTATCCTTGTTTTTTTTCATGAGCTTGGGCATTTTTTGCTGGCACGTTATTATGGTGTTGGAGTTGTCACTTTCTCACTGGGCTTTGGACCAAAAATATATAAAAAAAATGTGGGCTTAACTGAATACTGCATCTCCTTGATTCCCTTGGGTGGGTATGTGAAGATGGTGGGCGAAGAGCCAGGAGAGCCGATTCGTTTTGAGGATATTGATATCTCATTCAGTCAGAAGCCCCTTTTTCAAAAAGCCATGATTGTTGCAGCAGGACCTCTTTTTAACTTTATCCTTGCATTTTTGCTGTTCTACTTTATTGCCCTGTTTTCAGGACTTTATGTTATCAAGCCGGTGGTGGGTAAAGTTGCGGAAGATACTCCTGCCCATGTAGCAGGTATTCAATCAGGGGACACCATTACAGGGGTGCATGGAGAGCCTGTCACTTCATGGGAAGATATGGTGAATCTCATTGGAAACAGCAATGGAGATCCCCTTGAGCTTCTTGTTGCCCGTGAAGGAAGAGAATTTACAGTCATGGTGACTCCGGAAGAGAAAATTGTAAAAAATCTCTTTGGTGAGGATAAAAAAAAGTACATGATAGGTATTGCCGCAAAGGGAGATATACTTCATATTCCGCTTAACCCCTTTCAGGCAGTGGGGGAAGCTGTTAAGCGTACCTGGCAGATTTCTCATCTTACCATACTTTCAGTTGTCAAAATTGTTCAGGGAACCGTGCCAGCAGATACACTGGGAGGCCCCATCATGATTGCACAGATGGCCGGAGAGCAGGCTAAGGCAGGGGTTGCAAGCCTCTCTTTTTTTATTGCCATGCTCAGTGTCAATCTTGGGATTATTAACCTTTTTCCCATACCGGTTCTTGATGGCGGCCATCTTCTTTTTTTTGCAATTGAGGGCATCACAGGCATAACTGCAAATGAATCCATAAGGGAAAAGGCAAATCAGATTGGCATTGCCCTTCTGGTGGCCTTGATGGTTTTTGTTTTTTATAACGATATAATCAGAATTTTCAATGGTGGATAAAATGATTTCCTGTATTGAAACGGCTCTTAAACCAGAACTTCTGGATGCAGAAGCTGTAGGCTTGCAGCGTAAAGCCATGGACTACTTCAATATCAATATTCATGATGGACGAGTTGTTAACCTTGTGACCATTGAGGCAGAACTCTCGTTTGATGAGCTTAGGGCAATAAAAGATGAAATTCTGACCAATCCGGTTATCCAGATATCTTCCCTTGAGAATCCTCTGGAAATAGGGTTTGACTGGTGCATATGGGTGGGATTCAGGCCCGGTGTCAGGGATAATGCCGGAAGTACTGCACAAGAGGCTGTAAAGGATCTTTTAAAGCGGGATTTCAGGGCAGGAGAGGGCATCTATACCTCAAAGCGCTACTGCATAACCGGAAACGAACTTACCAGAGAAGATGTTGAGAAAATTGCAGGGGAGCTTCTGGCAAATCCTATTATTCAGCAATGGAAGGTTTTTTCATATAGAGAGTGGAAAGATACAGGAGAAAAAAGCAATAATATCTCCAAAGCTTTGGACTCAAGCTCAGTCAAAAATTTTGACTCAAGGCCAGTTGGCCTTGCCGTTCCAAAGGTCATGCTGAACCACGTTCCGGGTTTTGATACCATCAATATCGAATCTGACCAGGCACTTCAGAAGATAAGCAACGAGAGAAATCTTGCATTGAACCCAAGGGATATTCCTGTAATCCGTCAATATTTTCTTGACCCTGATGTAAGGGAGTCCAGAAATAGGGTGGGGCTTTCTGAGCCCACAGATGTTGAACTTGAATATATCTCCCAGGCCAGAAGTGATCACTGTAATCACAATACCTTCCGAGGACTTTTTAACTACAGAGATATTTCAACCGGTGAAACAGCAGTTGAGAAGAATCTTTTTAAAACCTACATACAGGAGCCAACACTGCAACTTAAGGATGAAAAAGAGTGGGTTGTTTCTGTTTTATGGGATAATGCCGGTGTCGGGCGTTTTGATGGTGAAAACAACTATGTAATAACAGGTGAAACCCACAATTCACCTTCCAATATGGAAGCCTATGGCGGTGCAATTACAGGTATTGTGGGGGTATATCGTGATCCCCTTGGCACAGGGCTTGGTTCAAGACTTATTATGGGAAGCTATGGTTTCTGCGTTGGAGACATCAATTATAACGGCCCTCTAAAGGCTCCGCTTCACCCAAGAAGGCTTTTAGATGGTGTTGTTGAAGGGGTCAAGGATGGGGGAAACAAAAGCGGAGTTCCTACAACTTTTGGACAGACTCTTTTTAATGATGGCTATATGGGGAAAAGCCTTGTTTTTGTTACAGCTCTTGGAATTATGCCGTCACATGTAAACGGAATGCCAAGTCATGAGAAAAAAACCGAGCCAGGTGACCTTGTTGTAATGAGCGGAGGAAGGGTTGGAAAGGATGGCATACATGGCGTGACAGCCTCTTCCGAGGTTTTATCAGAAAATACCCCGGCAGGACACGTCCAGATCGGAGATCCTTATACCCAGAAGAAAATGCACGATTTCCTTTTGATTGCAAGGGATGAGGGGCTTTTTGGCTTTATTACAGACAATGGTGGTGGTGGGCTTTCATCATCAGTTGGTGAGTCAGCCATGATAAGCAACGGCTGCGAGATATGGTTAGACAAGGTTCCCCTGAAGTATGACGGTCTTGACATGTGGGAGATATGGGTATCAGAATCCCAGGAGCGCATGACAATAGCTGTTAAACCAGAGTATATTGACCGTTTTATGGAGCTTTCAAAAGAGCACGAAGTGGAAAGTACGGTTATCGGCACCTATACAGACAGTGGCAAACTTCATATTTTATACAATGAAAAAACATGCGCCTATGTGGATATTGATCTTCTTGAAAAGGGATTTCCACAATGGGAGTTTGATGCTGTCTGGGTACCACCTGACATAAGGGGCTTAACAGAACCTGTGTTAAAGCCACCTTCTGGAAAGGCAGGATACAATGATCTTCTTTGCGATATGCTTGCAAGGCCAAATATATGTTCAAAGGAGTGGATTGTCCGGCAATATGATCATGAAGTTCAGGGTGGAAGCGTCATAAAACCACTTGTGGGAATTAATAGAAATGTCCCATCTGATGCATCTGTGATCCGCCCTGTTTTGACATCGGAAAGAGGTATTGTTTTTTCCCAGGCCCTGCTTCCATGGTACTCAAAAATAGATGCCTACCACATGATGTCATGTACAATTGATGAGGCTGTCCGCCGTATTATTGCAGTTGGCGGATCTATTTCTCATATAGGGGGAGTTGATAATTTCTGCTGGCCTGACATTCAGCACCATCCGGAAAAAAATCCTGATGGCCGTTTCAAGGCAGCCCAGCTTGTAAGGGCATGCCGTGCATTGAAAGATGCATCTTTTGCATACGGCATTCCGCTGCTTTCCGGCAAAGACAGTATGTATGTGGATGGATATCTTCAGGGCAAATATGGTGACTCTGTAAAGGTTTCTGCACTTGAAACTGTTCAGTTCTCGGCAACTGGAGTTGTTGAAGATATTAAAAAATGTATTACTTTAGAACCGAGGATGCCAGGAGATCTTGTTTATGTGCTTGGTGTTACAGCCGATGAGCTTGGGGCATCGGAATATTACGAACTACTTGGCAAGACAGGTCTCAATGTTCCTGAAGTTAACTTTAAGCGTTTTAAGGTAATATATAAGACCCTTGAAAAGGCAGTTGACTCAGGCATTGTGGCTTCAGCCCATGCTGTTGCAAGGGGAGGGCTTGGGGTTCATTTTGCTTTGAGTGCCATTTCATCTGGCATGGGCATGGATATAAATCTTGATTCTGTTCCTCTGTCGCCGGATCTTTCATCGGCAAAAGAGAGTAATAGTATTGATGGTTTTCCTGGAGATGATTTGCTTCTTTTTTCAGAGTCTTCAGGAAGATTCATTGTCACAGTTGCACCTGAATACCAGTCTGTTTTTGAAAAGCTCTTCAAGGGCCTTCCATGTGGTTGTGTGGGCAGGATTTCTGATACTCACTCTAACCTGAGAATTCAAGGTATTAAACCCTGCAAAATCGAAGCTGTGAAATCTGTCAAAGCTGAGGATTTTAAAGATATCAGTACTTTGGATGGAAAAAATATGGATAGCTTTCTTATCATTGATACGCCTTGTGATTACCTTGAAAAGGTGTGGCAGGCTCCCATGGGAGGGATGGTATAGTGATGAACCGTGCAAATGGTAAAAAAATAAAAGCTGTTGTTCTTACAGGATTTGGCCTTAACTGTGATATGGAGACAGCACACGCCTTTGAACTTGCCGGTGCAGAGGCCCACAGGGTTCATATCAACATGCTGATAAGCGGCAAGGTGGATCTTGATTCATTCCATATACTTGCCCTTGGCGGTGGATTCAGTTGGGGGGATGATCACGGGGCAGGTGTTATACAGGCCTTGAAACTGAAAAATCATCTTGGTGATCAACTGCTCTCATTTATTGATCAGGGTAAACTTGTCATTGGAATATGCAATGGTTTTCAAACCCTTGTAAATCTTGGTCTTTTGCCTGGTATTAACGGTGACTACAAAACACGTTCTGTTGCTCTTACCTGGAATGATTGCGGAAATTTCAGGGATCAATGGGTAAACTTGAGTGTCAACCCCAAAAGCCCATCTCTTTTTACCAGGGGCTTATATGATCTATCCTCTGATAATCTTGCGCTTCCTGTTCGTCATGCACAGGGTAAATTTGTGGCGGACAAAGTTGTAATTGACACTCTTATTGACTCTGACCAGGTTGTTTTACGATATGCAGATATCCATGGAAAACCTGCCATGGGTAAATTTCCTGAAAATCCAAATGGTTCCATACATGATATTGCAGGTATCTGCGATACAACAGGCCATGTTTTTGGATTGATGCCCCATCCGGAAGCCTACAACCATTTTACAAATCATCCTGACTGGCAGAGTGAAATTGAAATTTTAAAAAGAAGGGATAAAAATGACCGAAGTGATAATAGAGATGTGAATTTCCATGGCAACTGTTTGGCTTCCCTTCCTTCTCCTGGGCTTAAAATCTTCATGAATGCTGTAAACTATCTTTCCGAAAAGTTTGGAGAGCCTCTATTGAACCAAAAAAGTTAAAACATTATGGTTTCATCAAAAAGAGTCTGTACAATTCTTGTTAATGAGGGTCTTATATCCAGAGCACAGGCAGCAGATGCCATAAGAAGAGAGCCCAAAAATAAGGGAAATTATACAGCAGCAGAGAAAAGAAAAAAATAAGAATGGTGGAAATACAAATAATGCTACTTTATCTGTCTCTTTTATAGATGTTTTGCTGGCACTCAATTTAAAACGTGCTGACAAACCAGCAATTTCCATTGATGAAGATATCCTGTATGAAACCATCTCTACAGCTCTTGGTTTGCCCTATAAAAAAATTGATCCACTAAAACTTGATCTTAATCTTGTCACAAAAACCATTCCCAAAAATTTTGCAATGAAGCATCTTATGCTGCCTGTTGGAATGGATCGGGGTAATCTTGTTGTGGCAACTTCAGATCCTTTGAATCGTGAGGCTGTCACAGATATAGAAAGGGCTACAAGTTTAAAGGTCAATCTCATTGTCAGCTCCAAATCCGACATTGAGAAGATGATTGCCGACTTTTTCGGCTTCAAGCACTCCATAAGTGCTGCTGAAGAGCAGTTTTCCAGAAAGGGTGTTGATTTAGGCAATCTTGAGCAGTATGTTCACTTAAGCTCCTCTGATGACCTGCCATCTACTGACCAGCATATTGTTAATGCTGTCAATCACCTCTTTACATATTCCTTTGAACAGCGGGCAAGTGACATTCATGTGGAACCCAAAAGGGATACTTCCATTGTCAGGATGCGCATTGACGGGGTTCTGCATACGGTGTATGAGCTTCCTAAAAAAGTCCATAACGCTGTTTTGAGCAGGATTAAAACTTTGTCCGGCCTTAATATGGCGGAAAAAAGGCGTCCCCAGGATGGCCGTATCAAAACCGAAAAAGAGGGTGTTGAGGTGGAGATCCGTGTCTCGACAATTCCTGTTGCTTTTGGCGAAAAAGTTGTAATGAGGATCATGGATCCTGATGTACTGTTTCAGAAGCTGGAGGAACTCGGGTTTGAGCAGGACGATTTTTTCAAGTATAAAAAAATGGTTCAGATGCCACATGGCATTATTCTGGTGACAGGCCCCACAGGAAGTGGAAAATCCACAACTCTTTATTCTACCCTCCGTATGCTCTCTTCCCCTGAAGTCAATATTGTGACAATTGAAGATCCCATTGAGATGATTCATGAAGATTTCAATCAGATTGCTGTTCAGCCGGCAATTGATGTCACTTTCGGGACTATATTGCGTAATATTTTGCGTCAGGATCCCGATATTATAATGGTTGGTGAGATCAGGGATCTCCAGACTGCCCAGAGCGCTGTACAGGCTGCTCTGACAGGCCATCTTGTGTTATCCACGCTTCATACAAACGATACTCTGTCAACTGTGACAAGGCTTTTGGATCTTGGGATTCCCCCTTTTTTGATTCACTCATCCCTTACCGGTATTATTGCACAGCGGCTTGTCAGGGGAATATGTAGTAACTGTATTGAAACGTTTGAGATAGATGTCCGTAAACTCCATGCAATGGGGTTTAATATACATAATCCGCCTGAAACTGGTAGAGTGCTTTTAAAGAGAGGTAAGGGATGCGTCTATTGCCGACATACAGGTTATAAGGGTAGAAAAGGTGTTTTTGAGGTTCTTCCCTATTCTGAGGCATTAAAAAAAATGACCACTTCAGATGTCAGCCTTTCTGATCTAAGAATGGCTGCTCAGCAAAAAGGGTTTATATCCCTGAGGGAGCGTGCTGTGGCCAAGATGCTTCGTGGAGAAACCACTTATCAGGAAGTATTGAGAGTTACCTGGGAGCAAGAGTATTAATGAAAAGAGTTGTGGATTTTTTGTTTGAGACAAATATATTGAAAGAGCTTCCCCGCTCAGGTTATACATTTTTGGGAACTGGCAGGGAGAGTGTGGCAGAGCATATTTTCATGACAACCATGATATGTTTTGTGATATCCCGCATGGAACCTGAAGTTGACAGGGAAAAACTTATCACAATGGCGCTTGTGCACGATCTTCCTGAAGCAAGGACAGGGGATCTCAATTATGTTCAAAAACAGTATGTTCGCCCCCTTGAAGATAAGGCAATGGCAGATATGTCCAAGGGACTTGATTTTGGAGATGAGCTTAAGTCCCTGCTTGATGAATTTAATGAATCTTCGTCAAAGGAAGCCAGACTTGCACGGGATGCAGATCAGCTATCCTTTATGATGGAACTTAAAAAGCAGCATGACATTGGTGCTCTTTCACCGGAAAAATGGCTTCCCTTTATTGAGAATCGACTTCAGACTGACACTGGAAGAAAAATTGCCGGAAGTATCATGGCTTCCAGTTGGGATGACTGGTGGTTTGCAAACTATTCAGAGCCTCTTCCTGCCGGAAAAAATACCTGAATGTTTTTAAAGTTATCTATCTGACAATGAAAAATAAAAAAATCAGGGAACAGACTAAACTTTTATATTTCTCTTTTTCAGAGAAATCAAAATTGCCTTCAATTATGGAGGCTGGTAGGGAATCCTATATTCTGGAAAGAGTTGATGCCGATACTGAACTTTCAGTAAAACAAACTTTTAAAGAGCTTACAGGTATTGGCAAGTTTTCGGATGAGATGCCTTTATATGATCGTGGGCTTTTAGAAAATAACCTAAAGATTTCAGAAAACAGTCAGTGGCTTTCAGAGAATAATCAAAAGTTTTCAGAGAATAATCAAAAGTTTTCGGAAAATAACCAAAAACTTTTAACTATTGAGGGAGAAGATTCATACTTATACCGAATTTCTACTTTTAACCCTGACATAATAATCTTTGATTTAACTGCATGTTCAAATATTACAGCCTTTTTTGATTGCACAACATTGCCGGATAACATGACTGTCACAATCGAAGATGTGAAAGCATCTGAAGCAATAGAACCCAACAGAGACTTGCACAGAAATATTTCAGAAACAGAGCAAGGGAGTTTAAAATTAACTGAAAAGCTTGTGCCAGCAATTCCCTGCATGGTGATTTTTCAATCAGATCCCGGATCTGATATAAGATCTGTGTGTGTGAAAAATGGGATTGAGTTTGTTTTTTATCCATACTCTTTCACAGAAATTGACGGCAGGATTGTTCAGTTGCTTGAAGGCAGGCTTTTAAATCAACATGTTACCTGGCAGGAGAGGCGGATTTCAAATGCAGTTGAGCATATTGATAAACTAAAAGCAAAGTTGAGGGTTGTTGAGAAGCGTTTTTTGCGTGAAAAGGAGCTTCTTCATAATTCCCTGAAGCAGATCAATGAGATGAGCCGTGAAAGGGAGCAACTTAAAAAAGAGCTTAACAATTTCAGAAATGCACTTTCTGCAAATATCAGGGGATTACAAGATCTCTTATCCTCAATGATTGAGTCAAGAAACGGGCAACGAATAGGGCACTCCCGCAGGGTTGGCGAAATTGCCCTTTTTGTTGCGGATAAAATTGGCCTTGGAGACTCTTCCCGTCAGGATTTGGTTAAAGCTGCCATGCTCCATGAGGTTGGAATGCTCTTTATTCCGGACAGGGTGCTGGACATGGATTACAAAAAGCTTTCCCGATATGAGCGAGATATGCTGGATCTGCATTTTGTAAAGGGAGCCGGATATCTTGAAAAATGTCAGGGGTTTGAGAAGACAGCCGGAATTATCTGCCATATTAATGAAAATTCAGATGGTAGTGGTTTCCCTGATGGTTTGAAAAAAAGGTATATACCTCTTCTGTCAAGAATTTTGACAGGAGCTGACGTTCTTGATACTTTGTGGCTTGATCATTTTGAGAATCAGGAAGCTGTCAAATCTCCTGTTGATTATCTTCTTTCTAAGCTTGAAGATTATGCGGGAATAAGGCTTGATCCTGCCATTGTTAACTATCTTGAAAAATATGTTGTAACTGTTTTGGGCCACGACAGTGTTCGGCTTCGCGAGGTTGCAATTTCCGGACTTAAACCAGGAATGGTAATTGGTACCGGGCTTTTTACACGTACCGGCACAAAACTTTTGACCCCGGGAACACGTTTGACAGGAGAGATAATTGATATGTTGATTCGTTATAATCGGGAGTATCCAGTTGACGAAACGGTCTATATTAAGATTGAATAGAAGGTAATGCTTTGTCAGGACTTCAATTTTTGATGAATCATCTTTTCGACTGATATCAACCCAACTGCTTTGGGGCATTACTCTTGATTTTTTAAAAAGGGTGAAATTGTATGGATCTTGCAACCATTATTGGAATTTTGCTGGGTATTGGCGCTATTATTGTCACTATTCTCCTTGGAAGCGGCCTTGGACTTTTCATTGATATTCCGTCCATAATGATTGTATTTGGAGGGACACTTGCTGCTACATTTGTGGCATATCCTCTGAAAGAGGTGCTTGGTATAATCAAGGTTACAATGAGGCTTTTTATTTTTAAAATTGAAAAGCCCGAAGATATTATTGCCAATCTTGTGGAGATTTCCAACAAGGCCAGAAAAGGCGGGCTTCTTTCAATTGAGTCTGACATTAAAAATGCATCCGATCCTTACCTGGCAAAGGCTTTGCAGATGACCGTTGATGGAGTAAAAACAGGTGATATTGCAGCAATCATGCAGAGCAAGATGGCTCTGGCAAAAAAGAATCTTAAGTCAGGATCTGATCTCTATGCAAGTATGGGATCGTTTGCCCCTGCCTTTGGAATGGTTGGTACTTTGATAGGACTTGTACAGATGCTTGCTAACCTTGATGATCCTTCAAGTATCGGTCCTAAAATGGCGGTTGCTATGATTACAACATTTTACGGAGCCATTCTTGCCAATTTGTTTTTTATTCCCATGTCAGGTAAGTTGAAAATACGCTGTGATGAGGAGATTTCAAACATGAATATCATATATGAGGGGGTTATTTCCATAAGGGAAGGAGAGCACCCAAGATTGATGGAAGATAAACTGAGTGTCTATCTTGGCCCCAACCATACACCTTCTGAAGAGTAAAAAAAATGGCTGAAAACGAAATTTCCGAGGAAGAGGCTCCTGCTCTTTCGCCGCCTGCCGATGACGACGATGAAGGAGGAGGTGGTGGAGGTTCTCCGGAATGGATGGGAACTTTTGCCGATCTTGTAACTCTGCTAATGTGTTTTTTTGTGCTTCTGTTTGCCATGAGTACCACCCAGCAGGAGACATTCAAGGAGCTTGTGGAGTCATTGAGAAGTGCCCTTGGTGTACAGGCTGTGCCAGAATCCGGAACCCGTGAAGGTCTTACCATGCACACAGTGCCGTCTGAGCCTCCTGTTGAAAAACAGGAAATTGACGAGATGGGAGGCATGATTCAGAAGGAGCTTGAAGAGATAGTAAGCGAGGTTCGGGAGCTTGTCATGTTTAACAAGCTTGGCGGACTTGTCAATGTGTCGGAATCAGATATGGGTGTTGTAATTACCATGTCAGATTTGTTGCTGTTTGAGCAGGGCGGGGTAAAACTCTCCGAAATGGGATATGATGTACTTAAAAAGGTTGCATCGGTACTTTCACGACTGGCCTATCATGTAAAGATCAAGGGACATACTGATAACACCGTTATTGCATCAGAAATGTATCCTTCCAACTGGGAGCTTTCTGCAAGCCGTGCAAGTGCTGTGGTAAGACTTCTCATCGAAAACGGGGTTGACCCAAGATACATTTCTGCTGAAGGGTATGCCCAATACCATCCTGTTGCCACAAATGATACAGAACAAGGAAGGGTTCGCAATCGAAGGGTTGAAATTGTATATGAGCGGGACAGTATAGCCCGTACATTTGCCGGCATGGATAAATAGTTTAATAATATAGGAATTTTCATTTTATCTCTTGCAAAAGCAAGAGATTATGGAAAAGCCAGCTCAAAGGGCGCTAAGTTCATAGTGTAAAAATTTACATTTTATCTCCTGTAAAAGCAAGAGATTATGGAAAAGCCAGCTCAAAGGGCGCTAAGTTCATAGTGTAAACCGTCATGGCCGGAGTCCGGCCACCCCCGAGTATGGAAATAATGTATCCATTTCCACGGTAAAAATTTACATTTTATCTCCTGTAAAAGCAAGAGATTATGGAAAAGTCCGCCCAAAGGGTGCTAAGTTCTGCCCTGCATACGTATGGGAAAAAAGGTTTGTTTTTATGAAACGTTCTTTAGAAAATATTGCAAGTCAGCTTGGTCTGAATCTGGATACCCTGGAGAGATGGATTCGGCAGGGCAAGATACCGGTCAGCAAGAAGGGAAGTATGGGTATCTATAATACTTCCGAGCTTAATCGCTGGGCAGAAAAACAGCGGAAAACCTCTTTTTGTTCGGAAAATGGTTCCTCTTCCCAGGATAGTGACTCCAAAGAGGAGGGTAAGCTAATTGATTCAAATTCCAATGATGACATCGTTGGTCTTCTTCTTTGCGCTGCATTGAAAAATGGCGGGATATTTCATGGAGTTACCGGCAATGGAAAGCATGGAATAATAGAATCAGCAGTGGAGCATATTCCTGATTATCCAGGAAAAGATAGCAAGGAGATACTTTTACAGTTGATGGAGAGGGAGCGTCTGACCTCAACCGGCATTGGGCAGGGAGTGGCTATTCCGCATCCAAGAAATCCCATAGCAAATGGCTTTACAGAACCCATGATTGTCACCTGTTTTCTTGAAAATGAGGTGGACTTTGATGCCATTGATGACCTTCCTGTTTTTGTACTTTTTTTGATGCTCAGTCCCACTGTTGAAATTCATCTTAACCTTCTTTCCCGTCTATCATTTTGTCTCAGAGATCGCTCTTTTATGCGTTTTATAAGGCAGCATCCGGATAAAAAATCTTTTTTAAGCAGGATTAGGGAGATGGAAGAAAAACTGGACAATCCATCAGGAAGATAGATCTTTTTAAAAATTCAGAGCAAAAGAGGGGCTAACAGTTCAGGAAAAAGAATACTAACAGTTCATGATAAGAGAATAGAGTTAACAGCTCAGGGCAATAGAAGAGAGTTAACAGCTCGGGGCAATAGAAGAGAGTTAACAGCTCAGGGCAATAGAAGAGAGTTAATGGCTCAGGTCAATAGAAGAGAAGAGCTAACACTTAAGGACAAGAGAATAGAGTTAACAGCTCGGAAAAAGAGAGGATAGTTTAAATAGCTGCCATGAAAAAATTTATCTCCTGGCGACATCCGGGTACAATCTCCATTTTTCGTATGGATGACAGGCTCCTTTTGATAGGAATGGGAATTATTGTAGGTCTTTGCAGTGGCCTTGCTGCTTTGGCATTAAATCACTCTCTTATTTTTATGCTGGAGTTCCTTCATGATTTCAGGCATTACTGGTGGGCTTTTCTGCTTCCTGCCGCAGGTGCAATGTGTTCTTCTCTTTTTCTGGAGAAAATAATGAATGAGGGGGCAGGGCACGGTGTGCCTGAAGTTATATACAGTGTATCAAGGTATGGTGGCCTGATTCGCCTGAGATCAAGTATATCCCGTCTTGTTTCAAGCTGCCTTACAATAGGAAGCGGAGGTTCTGCCGGCCCCGAGGCACCTGTTGTCATGAGTGGTTCGGCCATTGGCTCCAATATTGCGCAGTTTTTTTTCCTCAATGATCGCCAGAGAATAACCCTTGTGGGGTGCGGTGCTGCCGGTGCTGTGGCATCTATTTTCAATGCTCCGTTGACAGGAATCATATTTACAATGGAGATTATCCTTGGCGAGTGGTCAATGGTTAACATTATTCCCATTGCAGTTGCCTCTGTTGCAGGAGCCGAGTTGAGCAGAACCCTAAGGGGCAACATAATAGCCTTTGAAAGTAGCGGAAGTTTCCATATAGGCCATCCTGACCTTTTTGCCTGCATCGGACTTGCTATGTTTGCAGCCCTTGCATCTGTACTCTTTACAAGAACTTTAAGAAGAATGCACAAAGTTTCCCGCAAAGTCTCTGTCCCTTTCTGGGTAAGAGCTGCAATTGGAGGTTGTGCAGTGGGGCTTCTTGGATTCATGGTGCCGGAGGTTATGGGTGAGGGTTATCATGCAATTCATGATATGATTGAGGGGGTATTCAAGGGTGGAATAGGTATTGTGGCACTGGCATGCCTGGCCAAAATTCTTGCAACTGCCCTTACCCTTGGCTGGGGTGGTTCAGGGGGTATCTTTGCACCAAGTCTTGTTATTGGAAGTTTTGCAGGGCTTGCCTACCACAGACTGCTTGTGTTTCTATTTCCATCTGTAATGTGGGTCAGCGAAGGTTGTTTTGCCCTGCTTGGAATGGCAGGTATGATGAGCGGTATTCTTCAGGCTCCCCTGACAGGTATCTTTTTGATTCTGGAGATTACAGGCAGCTACGAGGTGATGCTTCCTCTTATAATTGTTTCTGCTCTTTCAACCACCATGACCCATTACTTTGAGCCATCATCATTTTATTTTAAAGAGCTTATGGAAAAGGGGCAACTTTTGCGACCCGGCACAGATTCCAGAGTTCTTGCTGATATAAGTATAAGAGAAGTGATTGAAAAGGATTGCATCTGCGTAAGACCTGATATGCTTTTAAGGGAGTTTCTTTATACTGTCCAGCGATCAACCAGAAACTATTTTCCTGTGGAAGATCAGGAGAGTGGCCAGTTTGTCGGCATGATCCGTTTTGATCAGATAAAGCCCTATTTCTTTAATTCTGTCATGTATGACACCGTTATTGTTGAGCAGATAATGGATGCCAATCCAGATACAGTTCATTATGATGATGAACTTTCTGAAGTCTTAAACAAGATGGATACCCATGGGCATTTCAGCCTGCCGGTGGTTTTTAACGGCAGATTTGTGGGCATGGTCTCCAAGGCCACACTTCTTGATAAATACCGTGATGAACTCAATGTTCAGACAGCCCACTCATTTTAGAAAAAGTGGGACACGACAGATAAAGGAATAGATTATATTATGGAAACCACCATTTTTCATGTTTTTAGAAATACTCCACTTGGAAGGGAGATATTGCTGCAATCACTCTATTTCTGCCAGCAGACATCCTCTTCCATTGCTGTTTATATTCCCCAACATGTCCGTTTTCTCATGTATTATGAAAATGATGTGGTTCAGGTGGATCTGGATCAATCCTATTTGACAGATCCGGAAACAGCAAAAGAACACGCCATTGAACTTGCCCTCTCAATGGATGTTGAACCAAGATTTATAACCCCAAAAAATTTTACAGCATCAACTTTGCCTGACATTCCAGTTGATTTTGATTTCATGTGTTGCCCAAGGAGTATAAGTGATCTTTCAACAAAGATAAGCCTTGGTCATATTGGCCCTAAGGTCAGACGAATCATCAATTCAGCACGTTTTCCCATACTTATGCCAAGTGCCCTTTTCAAGGAGTGGGAGAGCATTATTGTATTTTTTGGAGGCTCGGATAATTCAATAAAGGCTCTGAAACTTGGATTGCGTTTAAGTCAGATTACAGGAGTGCCACTTGATATGTTTACATATTCAGGAGGAGGTGGTACCCAGAAAAATAAAGAGCATTTTGTGGAAGTTTTAAGGGAAGCAGGTCTTGAAGATATTGTGTGCGGGAATGAGGATCAGAATGCGAAAGTCCGTGAGTGGTATTTTTTTGATGGGGGAAAATTTGAACACAATCTTTACAGAGTTCCTCACAATGCACTTGCCGTTCTTGGGGCATATGGACATGGTGTTGTAAAGGATGTTCTCTTTGGCAGCACCATGGAGATGATTCAGACGATTTTGCCGAATACGCTTCTGATTGCAGGGCCAAATTATGTTGTGCCACATCCATAAGTGTCATAATAAGTGGACGATGCATTATCTGTGATGTTTACAACATGAATTAGGACTCATTCCTAAGTAATTGGGTTTAATTAACTTACCCAAACTCCCCCTCCCAAGTCTGTAAAATGTGGCTGGGGGCAAGGTGAATGGGTAAGTTATTAAAAATCAATTCCTAAGCAATTTTGTACTCATCCTTTAACAAAACAGGAGGTACTCAATGACAACAATTGTTAAATCTGTAGGTTGTAGAGGGCAGATAACTTTAGGCAGACAATATGCTGGTAAAAAAGTTATGATAGAGCAGATTGAAACTGGTGTATGGATGTTAAAACTTGCTGAATTTATTCCTGTAAGTGAACGCTGGCTTCAAAATTCCAAAGTTACTGCTGATTTAGAAGAGGCAATTGCGTGGGCAGAAAACAATCCACCCAAGGAAAGTGATATAAATGCTTTTGAATTATAGATCAAATCATGAAAAAACAATCCAAAGCAAAAGAGTCTGAATGTGTCAGGCTTGACCTTAATAATCCTGTTTTTCAGAGGGAGCTGTTTGCTCTTCAGAAAGATGAAAAGTTGAGCTAATAATACCCTCGTGAAGATTTCAAACATGACTTGGCAGCAAATATATCAAGACTCAGGGCTTAAGTGGGAAGCCATTATGTCACTTGTTTTTATCTCTTGTGATACAATTCTAATCAGGATTTCATGATGCACATTTTTTTTCATACCAGGACATGAGTTGGCCATTATATCCCAGTTTTCAGGATTTTTTATAATGGTTTCTATAAAAGGCCAGGCTCTGCACATGTAAGGTTTTACAGGATGAATTGTACACAATCTTTTGGGGTCAAAAAAAATGCATTGTCCATTTTCAGAGGTTGCCAGCACAAATCTGCTGCCGGATTTTGCGCAGAATTTGTCTGTAAATTGCAAGGGATCACAAGAGATATATTGTGAAATTTTGTCAATATCTTCTTGAGAGACATATGTTCCTCCAAATCCTGTGCAGCAGTCACCACACATCCTGCATCTGAAAATGTCATCTGCTGTTTTCAATTCAGAATCCATGTCTTCCCTCCATTGCCCTTTGCATGGTAACCTGATCAACATATTGAAGATCGCCTCCCATGGGAACACCGGAGGCGATTCTTGAGACTGTAATATTGTAATCTTTGAGGTTCTGGTAAATATAGGATGCTGTTGATTCACCCTCGACATCCGTTCCTGTTGCAATGATCACTTCATTGACACATGCCTCTTTCTCTGCCTTTTTTTCAGCACAGTTTTCTTTTTTATGACTCTTTTTTTGGGCATGGACTCTTTTAAAAAGTTCCTTCAGGCGGATTTCGTCGGGCCCTATTCCATCCATAGGAGAGAGTGCTCCTCCAAGAATGTGATAGTGCCCCTTGAATACTCCTGCTTTCTCAATGGCAACCATGTCCGCAGGATTTTCCACAACACATATGATTTTGCTGTCACGGTTGGGATTGGCACATATACGACACTTATCTCCATCGCTCAATGCAAAGCAGTTTCTGCACAGTTTTACCTTCTCCTTCAGTTCAAGGATATCTGCTGCAAGGGTTCTTGCTTCATGTAGCGGTGCATGCAGGATATGCAGTGCCAATCGTTCTGCTGTTTTTCTGCCTATACCTGGAAGCGTTGAGAGGCTCTGTATCAGCTTAAGTATGGAGTCAGGGTATGTATTCAAATGAATCGAGCTTCCCGAAAGTTATGTAAGACCAGGAATGTTGAAACCACCAGTTAGTTTTCCCATTTCTGATGAAACCATCTCTTGTGACTTGTTTAGGGCATCATTTGTAGCAGCGAGGATAAGATCCTGAAGCATATCAATATCCTCAGGATCGACTATCTCTTTTTCAAGGACTATTGACTTGATTTTTTGGCTGCCATCAGCAACAACTTTTACCATTCCACCGCCAGCAGAGGCTTCAACGGTTTTAGATGCAAGTTCTTCCTGCATTTTCAACATTTTTTTCTGCAGCTTCTGGGCCTGTTTCATCATGCCGCCCATGTTTCCCATATTTTTCATTTAAAAGCTCCTTTAATATGATAATTGCCGTAAATGGCTGTTTTTATGAACTTTTTAACGCCTCGATTAGATACATTGATTGTCGAGAGTTTGTATAAAAGTTACTTTAAATAGCTGTTTTTGGCATCTTTCATTTGCCAGGTTACACTTTCCTGAACACAATACCCGTTTTTCTGGTAGACTGTTCCTGAAAGTGTAAAGTACTTTCTGCATGATATGAAGGATGCCCTGTTTTTATAAATATTTTTGATGTTTAATTGTGACGGGTATCCGCCATGTACGTTATAATTACTCAAAATCGACACCTATGATCTTGTAAGCCTTGCCAACACTGTCTGAATCAGGATTCCCAAGATTAACAAAGATAAGGCAGGATTATTTATCCTGAGCATCCTATCCGTCCTGGTTATCCTGGTTCAGACAACTGCAATAACTTCGGAAAAAGCAATAAAATGTCGATTTTGAGTAATTAAACAGTACGTGTTTTTATATCAACAATATTACCTGAAAAGATGTTCATAGCATGAAGTACAAGTGGATGGTTTCTTGCTTCATTTTTTATTTGTGAAGAGTTCCTTGAATTTGATTCAAGGCTGTTTTTTTCTGTATGGTCAATTATTTCGATTTTCATTTTTCGGTTAAAATATTGACTGCATATCTCTTCAAGGTCTTTTTGTTTTGACTTGATTCTTGAAAGTTCAAAAGCAGGGCCTTTTAGTTCAAAAATAAGTTCTGTGTCAGTTATATCTTTGAGGCTGCTTTTTGTCAAAATAGTTGCCATTACTTTCTGTTTTTTGGAAACCGCTTTTATAAATCCTTTCCAGTTTTTCTGTTTCTGCTCCCTGGTTAAGTTATCTTTTGCATGGTTTTCAGAGTGCAGAGCTGACGCTATATTTTCAGAGTGCAGAGCTGACGCTATATTTTCAGAGTGCAGAGCTGATGTTATATTTTCAGAGTGCAGAGTTGATGCTATATTTTCAGATTGAGACCGAACTGGAATGTTATCTACATTATGATAATCAACATAAGTTGTTGACGTTTTGTCATCATCAACAGCAGTGGGTGTCGGTTTATGGTCATCTGATTGCGGGATGTTATAAAGCGGCGGTATCTCTGGCTCTGGCATGTCTGGAACAAAGATAGGCCCTGATGTTATGTGGCCGTCTATCCCCTGATTTTCTGGTTCTCTTTGACTCTTCACTCTTTCTGGTTGCTGGGTAGGGGATATATTGGTTTGGTTCATTGCCGGCGCAAAGTTGGCAACAGCTTCCATTGTCCCTGTTTGTGCTGTGACTTCCGGCATTAGAGGTTGTTTGTCTCCGCAATTTCCAGAAGCTATCTTCAGGGCAAGCTCATCTATCTTCTTGATTAACTTATCTATTTCAACACCCTGCCTTATCTGGACAACCTTTAAAAGAATCATTTCAAGGGCAGTTCTTGTGTGTGAAGCAAATTTAAGAAGATTCTCCTCTTTCAACAGTATATTGAGTATCTGAGTAAGATAAACCACTGAAAATCGGGCAATGATATTCTGGATTGTATCAATGTCGTGGTCAGAAATATCAGTTATTCCAGAGGGGTTTTTCTGATTCGTGCATGCCCTTATTACTGTGAGGTTTCTGAAGTGTTTGATTATGCTGGAATAAAACTTTTTAAGATCAATACCAAGGTTATTTACCTGTTCAACAATATTCAGTATGGCGGTAACATCATGGTTCAGTATGGCAGTTGAAAGCTCAAAAATAATTTTTTTGTCAATGATGCCAAGATTGTTTAAAATTGAGGCGTGGCTGATTTCCCTGTCCGGTGTACTGGAAAGAATTCTGTCAAGAAGGCTTAGTGAATCCCGCATGGAACCATCTGCTTCCGAGGCTATCAGATCAAGGCTCTCCCTTGAAATTGTAAACCCTTCTTCCTTACAGAGTTTTTGCAGATGATCTGTAATTTGCGTAAGTTTAAGGCGTCCGAGATCGTGCCTTTGACATCTTGATAGTATTGTAATGGGGATTTTGTGGGATTCTGTTGTGGCAAATATAAATATTACATGTTCAGGTGGCTCTTCCAGGGTCTTCAGAAGTGCATTAAATGCTGCTGTGCTTAACATGTGAACTTCGTCAATAATATATATCTTATAGGGAGATGAAGTGGGCATGTATGTAACATTTGCACGAAGTTCTCTTATCTGATCAACGCTGTTGTTGGAAGCGCCGTCAATTTCAAATACGTCGGCAGCGTTTCCTGATGTGATCTGGGAGCAGGAACGGCATATGTTGCATGGGGAGGGTGTTGGACCCTCTGCGCAATTCATTGCCTTGGCAAGAATACGGGCAATGGTGGTTTTCCCTGTGCCACGCGGGCCTGTCAGGAGTATGGCATGGGCAACACGATTTGAGGTGATTGCATTGGATAGTGTTGTAGTAACGTGTTCCTGTCCAATAACATCCTGAAAAGTCTGGGGTCTGTATTTAAGGGCTAATACTCGATATGACATTTTATCCGGAATGAGGAACACATATGTGGAAGAACTTCAAGAATGGCGGAGAGAGAGGGATTCGAACCCTCGGTACCCGTTAAGATACACACGCTTTCCAGGCGTGCACCTTCAGCCACTCGGCCATCTCTCCGCATGAATTATGATTCGGAGTAAATAGCCTTTTTGGAACAGGATGTCAAGTATTAATCCCTTATAATCAGAAAAGTATAAAGCAGTGTTTTGCCAGGGACAAGAATCATTTCAAGAATATGGGCGGAAGAATGGAAAGCTTTGTGCAAGAATTTTTTATACCGGAGACAATAACAAGTTTTGCATGGCTTTTGGTATCACTATGGACAAAGCGTATATAGGATATTTCAATTTTGTGATGTTTCATGTTGTATAAAAGTTCTCTCGTGCGTCCTGCAGGGTATATCAGGTGTAGAGAGCCATTTTGTTTTAAAAAATATGCTGCACAGCATATAAGTTGCTCCATATCAAGTGTTATCTCATGTTTTGCTATTGCTTTCTCGGTGTCATGATTGATGCGGCTGCTGTTTTTTTTCTGATAAGGGGGATTTGAAATTACCATGTCAAACTCTCCACCTTTTTCACGGGACTTCATTTTAATGATATCATCATGAATAAGTTTGATTTTACTCTGCATTCCATTAGAGGTTATATTTTTCTTTGCAACTTCATAAAGAGAGCTTTGTATCTCCACTGCTGTAATTGTGGTGTCAGATAATTGACATTGTGATGCCAGAATAATGGCCATAACTCCTGAGCCTGTTCCTATTTCAAGAACTCGCTCTTTTCCATTCATAAGGTTTATGACATGTTCTGTCAGAAGAAAGGGATCCATTGAGAAATGATACCCATTTTCTGGTTGATGGATTTTAACTTCTGAATTCTGGATATTTTCAGTTGTGTAAGGAGGCAATTTTAAATCGTATCTCTTTTACCAGATCGTTTTGAAGGGCTTTGTTAATATCCTGCATCATCTGCTGCTTCATGAAGGTCAGGTGTTGAAGCCATGCAGAACATGAGACATGGACGATAAGGGTGCTGTTTCTGAAGGCAGCGGGTTTTGTCTCCCGTGAAATCGTCTCTCCCACTGCCTGGGGCCACAGTGACCATATTCTCGTCATTTCAGTGTCTTTAGCAGGTCTTAAACCAGCTAAAACTGACTCAAGAATTTCACCAATGTGTGTAAGTTTTTTTTGCATATCAATTTTGTAATCAGGGTATTGATCTATTGATTATTTTTATTAACTGTTTTGTATTAAGTGGCACGGGATTTCCTTTCATGCTGCTTGAATTCATGGCTTTTTCAGCAAGAAGAACCCTCTCTTCAGATGTTAAGTTGATTTCTGCAGTTGCCGGTAAATTCATATTTGTTACAAGATTTTCTATCCATTCAAGAGAATCATGGATTTGAGCAGAGAGGTTACTGGTAAGAATTTTGCTTATTTCAAGGTATCTCACAAGAGCTTGGTCAGTGTATAAAGTTTCACCAGCAGTCTCCTGAGTCTCCTGAATGGTCCGGATATTTTCACGCATAACAGGTGCAAGCAGAAGGGCGCATATAATACCGTGTGGGGCAGCGGTCATTCCCCCCATGGGTGCTGCAATACCGTGGACAGCCCCAAGTTTTGCATTCGCAAGTGTTATTCCACTGTAAAGTCCTGCAAGGCTCATATCAATCCGTGCATCAACATCTTGCGGCTTTTTCCATGCCTTGTAAAGCGATCTTGCAACTCTCTGTATTCCATCCCTGCAAAGTGCATCTGTAATGGGGTTTGAAAATTTTGATGTAAATGACTCAATGAGCTGTACAAGTGCATCCATTCCGGTTGAGGCAGTGATATGCGGTGGCATTGATCGACAAAGCAGTGGATCAACAATGGCAATGTCCGGATACATATAAGGACTTCTGAGGCTCACCTTTACTTTGTGTTCAAGTGAGGTGAGAACAGCATTGCATGTAGCTTCGGCACCGGTGCCTGCTGTAGTGGGAATGGCTATCATGGGAAGAGATCTGTTTTCAAGAGGAGAGCCTTTGCCTATCACTTCAAGGTAAGTCATTATGTTTTGGGTATTTGTAATGAGTGCTGAAAGTGCCTTGCCTGTGTCGATGATACTGCCTCCGCCTATGGCAACTATCATTTCAATACCTGAATTTTGTATTTTTTCAAGAGCCAGTGCAAATTTTTCAACAGTTGGCTCTCCCTCCTGTACGAATATATTGTATTCAAGATTTCCATCTTCAAGTATCTGTATGATATTTGATGCCCTCAAACTGTTTTTTCCTGTAACCACAAGAATTTTGCCTGGGCCTGAAGCTTTTGTGTCTGTATGGGCAGACTGGTGAAGGGAATGAATGGCATCAACAAGATTATCAACACTCCCTGTGCCAAAAATTATTTTTACGGGTGATAAAAAAGTAAAATTCATGTTTTTGTTGTAGCCTTGTCTCTTTTGTAGATTAAATGGAGAGGGAGATAATGGATACATTATTTCATAACTACTCATTAGTGCTTCTTCAAGTTTAAACTATTGCTTTCCAAAAAAATATTTTATTTTTTGGTCAAAAAATATATTCAGATAACAGATAGTTAGACTTTTCCATTTTCAATTTAATTATTTGGAATACTATATTGGATTATTTTTCAACCCTTTAAAATGTTCAAGGAGTTTTTTAACCGACAATCAAGCCTTGAAGGAACATTAGTCTGACCGGAGTATAAAAATATTATGCCATTATTTAATTGTTTGTACAATGTCTCATCCTGATTTTACAAATACTTTCATTGTTGATGATCATGTAAAAAATCCGATTATGATAATTTTTATTTGTAACTATTCGTAATTATAAATAAATAATTTGGCTTTCTCTACTTTTTACGAGATCTTCATTTTACCGTGAAAATGACTATTATTTTTATATTTGGGGGTGGCTGGATGGCAGCCATGACCGTTTACTTTGTAAATGGATACAAAGTTCCGTCTTTGGGGTTACCTGTACTTTGGGTTTGTCAGCATCGTAAGCATATACCTTATAGATTGTGTTATTCTTCCGCCATGGCTGTTATTAAATTAAAAATTTGATTGAACCCCTTGATCATTGTATGAAAATTGCATAATATATGAATATATAAGCGGCATCCATAATTTGCTGGTTTACATTTTTCATGACACCATTCCCATTTTTAGGGAATCTTAACCCGGAAAGTTTAAAGTCCTTTTGGGTTGATATGAAGGATGCTATAAAACTTCCATTATTTCTGATTTGAACAGTCAGTCCATTTTTTCTGACAAATGCTTTTCGCTCTATACCATTTTCTAATAACGTACATGGCTGATGCCCGCCACAATCGAAGAGATGAAAGTCTTTATGAAAACAGCCATTTGCGGGGACTATCATATAAACCAATATTGCGGCTCCCCGCCACAATCTCGTATTTGTCCCAACACAATCTCATATTTGTTCCAATAAATAGATTTTGTTGCAACTCATGAGAATCAAAAGATGAAGGATATTATCGAAAGGGATGCATTGAACTATTCATATTGAGTTCATATCATGCCTTTCCAGACACCATAAAGGAGGTTGTTATGATTAAAATTATCAAAATAAAAATGACAATCATGGCTGCCGCTTCTTTTTTTCTTTTTGGGATTTCTTTTGTTTACGCATCTGGTCTCAGCTTTTCAGCTTCGTCTCTGTATCCTGATAATCAGGATGTTTCGGATAACGCCTTTGCGTATTCAATGCAGGATTATTCAGGTTCCTTGTCAAGTAATTTTGCATCAAAAGGGGTTTATCAGAACAGCTCGGAACTACATTTTTCGTGGTTAAATTTTTTTGCCTTAAAGATGGCGGAAAGCAAGGATGTTTTCCCATGGAATACACCAACAACCATTGAAGAAGATCGTTTTGATGAAGTCGGAGGGATGCAGTACGAGCTTTATGACTGGGAATTTCAGCATGTTGACTATATCCGTCAGGATCTTGTCAGGAGTATATTGCCAGGCATTGCCGAAGATTTTTTGAAAAGGACAAGAACTGGAAGAAAACTGGAGCTTCTTTCCAGAAAAATATCTGGGTATTTTACAGTTAAGTACATGAAAACATCAGATAGTGGAAGCCGGTTTTTTATGCCTGGCCATTCAGATAATTCAGAAAGCAGCTTTTATACAAACAAAGATAGATCTGACATAAAAAATCATATCAATATGTCAGGATATATAACTGGAGAAGATACAGAAGAAGAGTCTTTGAATTTGTATGGTTCATCTCTGTCTGTGCGTCTTTTTAATGATGTAAACTCAAACCCGCTTGAGTATGCTCTGGAATTAAATTCATTTTATTTGACTACTATGACCATATTTAGATATGAACCTGCTGAAAAAAGGCTGACTTTTACATTGACAGATTCAAAACTGGAAAAAATTCTTGATTTGCAGACTGCATTTGAATTTGTCTCTGAACCTGTTGAAACATATGGAATTGTGAAGATTTTCTTTGATTTCTGATTGACTAATGATTTGAGGATTATGGGAGGAGAATTGATGAAAAATATTTTGCGGTCGTTGCTGAGAATAAACAGGCTGAAAAAACATTTAAGATTAGATTTTGACAACAATGAAGAAAAAAGCACGACAAATTACCTCCCTGTCAGGTTTATTATTCATATTCCGCTTATACTTTTCATTTTTTGCACTATTTATGCGCCTATTATTAATGCAACAGACACTTCATTGGTTAAAACAGGCGGTGATATTTTAAACAAGGTGGTGTCCGCAAGTAGTGAAAAGGGAGATGGCGAAGGAACTTCCCCTACACTTTTACAGATGGCTGACGCTTTTAAGGAGGCTTTGCGTATTGGATCGGAAAATGTTGTCAATAAACTTGGCACAGAAGATGGCTTTAACAAGGACTCTTCAATTCATATACCGTTGCCGGAACAACTCGAAACTGTAAAGACAATGCTGTCAGGAGTTGGAATGTCGGGTTTTGTTGATGATCTGGAGCTTAAATTGAATCGCGCTGCAGAGGCAGCAACTCCAAAGGCGAAAGAGCTTTTTGTTCAATCAATAACAGAGATGACTTTTGATGATGTTAAAAAAATTTATGAAGGGCCTGAAAACTCTGCCACACTCTATTTTAAAGAGAAAATGGGTACATCTTTGATGGGAGAGATGCGACCTATTGTGGATGAAAAACTTTCAGAGGTGGGTGCTGTTCAATCCTACGATCAGGTTATCTCAAAATATAAAACCATGCCATTTGTTCCTGATGTTAAGGCCAATCTCACTGATCATGTTCTGGCAAAGGGAATTGATGGTATTTACCACTACATTGCACAGGAAGAGGCAGCCATAAGGAACGATCCGGCAAAACATACCACAGAGCTTTTGAAGAAGGTTTTTGGTAAGTAGGCAATTCACTATCTTTCACCTTGAAACAACGGCAAGCTTCATTTCCCAGTTTACACTTTCCGGATAGAAAACTCTGAGTTGCGGGAATCTCTCACAAAAAGTGTAAAGTACTTTTGGGGTCAAATGAAGGATGCCGAAACAACTTCCTGTTTTTAAATAAATTTCATGCTTCGTTGTGCCCGAAAGGGCATGGGTGTTTTTATATGATAGTCTCCGTAACATCCTGTTTTAAAAACGACTTTCATTCCTTCGATTGTGGGGGGAAGCCTACATGTACGTTATAAGTCACATTAGTACTGTTTGACGTCTGAATATAACTTTATTAATGAATCTCGTCTTAATCTGAACTTTGTTCCATGATTGTGTCCAGTTCTTGCGTCAAAATCAATATATATGTACCCTTCTTCAATTGCATTTACAAATTTATCAAGATTGAATTTTTTTAGCATAAAGATTTCCTGATATTTGAAATGGAGTGTCCCATTAATTTTTTTCGATTCTGCCGATACAAAAAAACAATTGTGCAATTTTGTGCCAGCTTTGTGATATAAATCATCAAAGCCCCAATATGGTTTAGGTTCAAGTTTTTTATTACTTACCTGTTCAAGCCATTCAGAATTATGAGTATCAGAAATATTTTTATAATTAAAATCAATCCATACTTTTTTATCAAGTTTGTCAATTTTAACGGTAAAGCCCCTGTTACTATATCCCTTGGCATTTATTGTTTGTCTGAAGCTTTGTTCATTTTGAGAATATTTTCTTCCGGCTTCCTTATGCCGCCAGCCAAACTCAGGCAATAATATGGTTGGAACAAATTTAAAAGCACGGGGAGAAGGCTCCATGTGAAAAAGTGTTATCAAAGATGTCGTATTTTTCTTTTGCGCTTTTAGTTCCCACTCTGATGCATTGGGTATTGGTAAATTATTTTCTTCAATTCCCAATAAGTCTTCCAGTGTATTACCAACACCGCCATCATTGTTTTTTCGTCCTGTTGGAATCCAGCCTTTTTGCCGGATCTCAATAAGAGATTGTATTAAAGATTCTTTTGTAAAATTTTGCATTACTATTCCAGTGTCTCGAAGAGCGATATTTGTTTGGTTTTTACTGTTTTTCTTGTTTCTGCCATTGCCGATGATGGATCAATAAGTCGCTGTTTAGCCATCTCGCAATATTCCGGAGAGATATCAATGCCAATAAATTTTCTGTTAAGTTCTTTTGCTGAAACAGCTACAGTGCCTGAACCCATAAAAGGATCAAGTATTATTTCTGCATTGGTAGAAGAGATAATACGGTTTATTAATTCTAAAGGAAAGGGAGCTGGATGCCTGTTTTTGCTTTCCTGACCAAATTCCCAGACATCTCCGTGGGCATTTGCCTTTTTTGCTAATTTGAATTTTGGTTTTGTTATTAGGTAAATAACTTCATAGGTTGGCAAAAAGTAGCCTGGATTAAAATTGATCCCTCCTTTTCTTCGCCATATGATTATTTGTCTGACAGGGAATCCAGATACAATATCCTGCCTGTCCTGTAATAAGCCAGCTTGGACACGCCATTTGTGATTATAGAAGATTGCTCCATTGTCAGAAATTACACGTAACATTTCCTTCAGGCACTCTCTTTGCCATTTTACATACTCTTGGTGTGGCATGTTATCATCATAATGTGAATATCCTTTGATAAGAGCCGCATTTGACCATTTTCCTCCTCTTCCATTTTTCATTCCGTTTCCGGTTGAATTTTTAAGATTATATGGAGGTGATGTTACCACAAGGTCAACGGTTCCATCAGGTATCTGTTTCATAACATCAACGGCATTTCCACAAATGAATTGATCAATGAAATTATCTGGATATTTAAGTTGTTCGTTTTTTATCATTTTCCTGAACTCTCAAGTTGTTTGATTATTTTGTTAGAAAATCTACATAACATGTTGATATGCAAAGACTTTCATCTTTCGTTGTGATGCGTCAGCAAACATGGGGGGTATAGAAAGTCTTGGTAACAGCCTTTTTTTAAAACGACTTTCATCTCTTCGATTGTGGCGGTCATCCACCAAGTAAATTATACACTACGGAATACAGCCATCTTTAAACGTTTGTACAATTTGGTTAACAGTACTGAAATTTCGTCTATTTTAAAGATAAATCCTGCTGTAACAAAAAGAAGGAAGAAAAGCAATCCTGTGAGTATAGAGACTGCCAATGCCCCTTTAAGGCATGTATTGTCAATAGTTACCTGAAGCATATGGCAAAATTGCCAAAGTATTATTCCCATGCCACAACTTATTAATATGATTTTTCCCATAAATAGATAAAGTGATGTGGCTTCAAAGTTTTTGGTACGCCGGTTCCAGATTGTAAATAGAACTCCTGTGTTCAAAGTTGCAGATACGGAAAGGGCAAGGGCAACACCGGCAGCATTCATCCATTTCATTAAGATAAAAAAAAGCGGCAGGCTCAACAGTACAGCAATTGTACCTAACAAAGCAGGAAGCCAGGTGTTTTGCATTGCATAATATCCACGGACAACAACTGTTTGGGCAGCAAATGCAACTGTACCTGCCATGATAAATGGAAGCACCATGGCAGTAAGTTTTGTGGCTTCGCTGTCAAACCGTCCCCTTTGAAACAGCATAACAACAATTTCGTGGCGCAGAACCATGAAAAGAACAGCAACAGGAATAATAAGGCAGAGATATCTTAACGTGTTGTTTAAAAGCTTGTTTAGCTCCCCAATCTCTCCTTTGGATGCAAGTTTTGCCATAAAAGGGTAAGATGCAACTCCAACTGCCTGTCCAAATACTCCCACAAGAATAAACATTACCCTGACAGCATAATTTAGAGCGGCAATGCTGCCCTCAGATAGAAAAGAACCAAAATACTTAAGAAGTATCTCTGTGGAAAAGGTCATGGTAAGACCAAGCATGAGCGGAAGTGTCAGCAGAATATATTTAACAAACTGGGGATTCTTTAGGTCTATGATGGGCAATATCCTCATTCCGACACGTTTTGCCCCTGCATACTGGATAATGAAATTTCCGGCAAATGCCCCTGCAAGAACTCCCCAGGCAAAGCCCTCCATGCCAATGTGGGGAGCAAGTAAAATTCCACCTACAATGATGCCTATGTTGTATATAAGAGGTGCCAGAGCCGGCAGAAAAAATTTTTCCTTTGTAAATTGTACAGCCATGAAAAGCCCTCCTGCAAAAAAGAAAAACTGGGCAGGAATAATAATACGGGTCATTTTCACAGCCTGGTTAAAAAGTTCAGGCTCTGTAAGACCTGGTGCAAGCCATTTTACAAGGTGAGGTGTGAAACAGAATGCAATTCCGATGAGTATCACAAGAATCAGTCCGAATGTGTTAAAAATTATTGAGAAAACTCTCCATCCCTCTTCTTCTCTGTTATTTGTCACGTAAAAGGCAAAGATTGGAATAAAAGTGACAGATAAAAAACCGCTGGCAACCACATGATTTAGGATTTCAGGTAGTATAAATGCAACCTGGTATGCATCCACAGAACCGCCGGCACCTCCTGTAAAGGCTATACACATTTCCCTTGCAAGTCCGATTATCCTGCTTGAAAATACAGATAACATCATGATAAAGGATGCAACACCGATTTTTTTGTATGTTGAGTTTTCTGTTGTCATGTATATTGCTTTATTTTTGTTTGTGTTGTTTAAAATTATTACTCTCTATTATCACACTGATCATCTAAATTAAAGAAAGTACCCTTAAAATATTGACTACATGTAGGTTGACAGAATATGATCGGCAATATCAAAAATAATATAGATTTCCAGAAAAAAATTTGGCATCTCAAGTTTTAAGGGCAACCACAAAGGGGTGGCCCCTAAAATATTTTTGCCAATTTAATTATCTGAAATACTATAGTAAAAAAGGAGGAATAGTACTCTTATGGATTTAGATAATTTTACATTAACAGGAATAGGATTTTGGGTTGCAAGTCTTTTTGTCATTGTTTTTCAGGGCATTGCATCTGCAATGGGTAAAGGAGAAGAGATGACACATCTTCTTCTCTGTGATCTTGGTTATGATTTTTTTGAAAGTCTTTCAGAAAAGCTTGCAGGTTCTTTTCTTGAGGGGCCTTTTGATTATATTGCATTTGATCTCTCGCTATTTATCATATTTATGATTCTTGGTACCATTTTTCTTATTCTCGGTATGCTTATAAAGGACTAACAGGGATTTGAGGTGATCAACCATGGAAAGTGAAAATCATGTGAAGCTCTTAACTAATTCAAGGCTCAACAGAAGAGAGTTTTTACAATATTCTCTGCTTGCAGGAGCAGGTGCCGTGATTTCGTCAGGGTGTGCTGTAAACCCTGTTACCGGTAAAAATCAATTGATGATGGTATCTGAACAGACAGAAATATCCATTGACAAACAGCAGTCTCCCCATCAGTTTTCGGCCGATTATGGTGTTGTGCAGGATGTGAAGCTTAACAGTTATATCACACAGATCGGCAGAAACCTTGCATTAAAAACACATCGTCCTTCAATGCCTTATTCATTTAGATGTGTCAATGCAACCTATATAAATGCCTACGCATTTCCCGGTGGCTCCATTGCTGTTACCAGGGGAATTTTGTTGGAACTGAAAAATGAAGCAGAACTTGCAGCTCTTTTAGGTCATGAACTTGGTCATGTTAATGCAAGGCACAGTGCGGAGCAGATGTCTAAGGGAACACTCTCCTCAATTCTTGTGGGTGGTGTTGCTGCTGTAATAGGCAGTCGTAATGCACAGATGGGAGAACTTGCCCAGCAGATAGGAATGGTGGGGCAGGGGGTCTTACTTGCAAGGTACAGCCGTGATAATGAACGTGAAGCAGATGGACTTGGTAATAGCTATATGGTTGATGCAGGCTATTCCACGGATGGTTTTGTGGGGCTTATGTCTCTTCTCAACAGTATGAACAAAGGTCATAATGCTTCTGCTGAAATACTTTTTTCAACCCATCCCATGGGTTCTGAGAGGTATGAGACAGCCATTCAGAATGCAACTGGAAAATTTCGTAATTCCAGAAATCTGCCTTTGAATCGAGAACGATATATGGATAATATTGCAATTTTGCGCTCAAAAGAAGATTTGATCAAAACTTTGCAGAATGGCGATACCATGATGGCGGAAGGAAAATATGATGAAGCTATTGCTGCTTTCAAAGGTGCGGTCAAAAAATATCCTGATGATTACACAGCTAACTTAATGCTTGCCAAATGTTTGCTTGTAAAAAAAGACTATAAGGATGCCCGTTTACATGCAGGTGAAGCATCAAAAATCTATCCTTCTGAAGCACAATCTCTGCATGTAATGGGCTTTGCTTCCATCAACATGAAAAAATATGATGATGCGTTGAGTTCATTCAGCCGCTACGAACAGCTTCTGCCAGGAAGCCCTGGTACACTTTTTTTCAAGGGCTATGCTTATGAGGGCATGAAGAGGACTGAAGAGTCCGCAGGGCAGTACAAGGCATATCTACAACAGGTACAGCAGGGGGATTATGCAAAACATGCCTACCAGAGACTCAAGGAGTGGGGCTATCTTTAATGCATGCTTTTGGAAATGAGACTCCGTCATCTATGAAAAATCTGCTGCAATCACTTAAAGTCATGACCATTGCAACCATGTGGAATAATGGAGTATGGTCTGCTCCTCTATATTATCTTTATAAAAATGGCTGTTTCTATTTTTTCTCCTCTCCAGCTTCCAGGCATATTACAGGGGCTTTAGGCAGCTCCTGTAAATCATCTGCATCAATTTACCAGGATGACTCATCTTTTTCTAAAATCAAAGGTATCCAGATGGGGGGATATGTTAAAGTTGTTAAATCACGAGCGGAATCGCTTGGGGTAGCATTTGCATATGCCGTTAAATATGGGTTTACAAAGGATAGAGAGTTAAATTTTTTAAAAGAGACAGATGTTTTTGTGACCAGTATGGATTATCTTCACTATTTTCAATCCAGTTTCAGGGCTTCTTTATATAAATTTGTACCTGTTGAAACTATATATATGGACAACTCTGTGCGCATTGGATTCAGGCAGGAGATCACTTTATGAAATTTGACGGTTTGAGATCATGTATTGAGTTCCTTGAAAAAGAGGGTGAGCTTGTAAGAATTGAAAAGGAACTTGATCCTGATCTTGAAATGGCCGAGGTGCATAACCGTGTTTTTGAGGCAGGAGGGCCTGCTGTTTTTTTTGAAAATGTCAAGGGAAGCCCATTCCCTGCTGTTTCCAATCTTTTTGGCACATATGAAAGGGCTCTCAAAATTCTTGAGCCTCAGCTTGGAAAGGTTGCAGATCTTGTCAACATGAAAAGCAATCTCGGTTATGCTCTGAAATCCCCCATTAAATCTTTAAAAGCGCTTTTTAATGCTTCCCATGCATTGCCATTTAGGCAAAAAAGCGGGCATGTGCTTTATGGTAGGTGTCATATACATGATCTTCCCATGATTCGTTGCTGGCCACGTGATGGCGGAGGGTTTATATATCTGCCCCAGGTTTTTTCAAATGATGTGAGTTGCAGGCGTGGTATTTCTCGAATTATGAGTTCAAATCTTGGCATGTACAGAATTCAACTCTCCGGCAATGATTATATAATGGACAGGGAAGTTGGAGTGCATTACCAGATTCACAGAGGGATAGGTAATCATCATACCAATGCACTCAAGCACAATCTGCCCCTTCCTGTGACCATTTTTGTTGGTGGCCCTCCGGCTCACACACTTGCTGCTGTAATGCCCCTGCCGGAAGGCATGCCGGAAGTGTTGTTTGCAGGTGCGCTTGCAGGTAGGTCATTCAGATATACTTTAATGGGCGATGCCATTATCTCTCTGGATGCTGATTTCTGTATTACCGGCAGAATCTTTCCAGGCAGGACAAAACCTGAAGGCCCTTTTGGGGACCACCTTGGCTACTATTCACTTGTCCATGATTTTCCATATTTTGAAGTTGATGCTGTCTATCACAGGAAAGATGCCATATGGCCTTTTACAGTTGTTGGTCGCCCTCCAAGGGAAGATTCGGTCTTCGGAAGAATTATACACGAGATAACAGCCACAGCCATACCAGATACAATACCAGGTGTCACAGCCATACATGCCGTGGATGCAGCAGGGGTTCATCCACTTCTATTTGCAAAGGCAATGGAAAGATATGTTCCTTTTGAGAGGAAAAAACCTCGTGAGCTTTTAACACATGCAAATGCAATACTTGGGACAGGTCAACTTTCACTTGCCAAATATCTTATTATAGCATCCCACAACGATTCTCCTGCCCTTGACGTTCATGATGAGATGGGGTTTATGGTACATTCCCTTGAAAGAATTGATTTCAGAACAGATCTGCATTTTCAGACCTGCACAACAATGGATACCCTTGACTATTCATCAGAGGAGTTGAATGGTGGCTCAAAGCTTGTAATGGTTTCAGCCGGAGATAAGCGTCGTGAGCTTCTTCGCTATCTCCCTTCCTCTGTTTCCATGGCAATAAGTGAACCTTTTTCACACCCGAAACTTGCAGCTCCAGGTATCCTGGTTATCCAGTGCACTCCATTTAAAAGTTATAAGGAAGCTGAAGATGAAATATCAGCTCTTGCCTTGAGACTTGGTTATTCTGATTCAAACAAATATCATTTATCAAAAAGTTCGGGTAAATATTCAGAGAGTGCTTCAGCAATCCCGAACTGTGAAAGTGGCGAACTCTCTATTAATGGTAAATTGTGCCTTGATAGCAAAATGGAAGGATTGCCACTTATTGTGATTGTGGATAACTCTGTAGAAACTGTCGAAGATTTTCCTACATTTTTGTGGGTGACTTTTTCAAGATCCAATCCTTCACATGATATTTATGGTGTGGGAAGCTTTACACGATTCAAGCATTGGGGGTGTACAGGCTCTCTTATTATTGACGCAAGAGTAAAACCTTTTCATGCACCGGAGCTTGTACAGGATATGGATGTGGTTAGAAGAGTGGATATGTTGGGCAAGAGAGGAGGGCCTCTTTATGGCATAATCTAAGGAGTGATGACAAAACAACAGATAATACTACTGCTTCTTCAAGTTTAAACTGTCGGGTGACTTTTAAGGCTTTTCAAAGGTTCAAGGCATTTTCTACCCGACAATCAAACATTGAAAGAACACTAATCCAGAATCCAATGAGAGTACTTATGAGTGACGAGCTCTTAATTTCCAGAGATAAAATTGAAAATCGTCTGAACCACAGGATAAAAGTATTTTTCAGGAAAATCCCAGTTTTGCAACTTCATTAAAATAATTAATGCAACAAAGACATATGGGAATATTTTCATGAAATATTTTGAAAAGTTCGATTTTTTTAATGTTTCAGGAATAAGTCCGTAAAAAATCGAAGAACCTGCAAGGGGGGGCAGGGGAATGAAGTGAAAAACAAAAACCATTATGTTTACGGAGACAACAATGGTAAAAACTTGATCCTGGAGATTCCATTTTGACATTACCCACAAGATACTTCCTGCAATACCTGCCAGGATTAAATTGGCAAATGCTCCGGCAAATTTTATTACCATGAGAGATATAGCGGGGTGTTCCAGATGATCGGTATTAACTTTTATCTGTCCGGGCCAACCAAAACCTGCGGCAGCAAAGCATAACAGTCCTGCAAGGTTTACGTGCATAAACGGGTTGAAGTGAAACCTGTCTTTTGCTTCACTGTCTGCATCTCCAAGGAGAGTTGCCATAAATGCTTGGGCTTCTGCATTAACAGTTATGGCCATAAGTGCTGAAACTGCAAAAATGACTGCTTTGTCAAATTCAAGGTGTGTATAGTTCAGAAGGAAGGGAATATCAATGAGGGGTTCTGAAGTCATGGTTTACAATGTTTCCTGAAAAAAATATAATATTGTTTGCTTAAGGAATCGGTTTTAGTGATTTGACTCCTTGCTTCACCACCGGCCCCTCTCCATAAGTGGAGAGGGGGAGTTGATGAAAACTTTCATCTTTTCCATTGCGGCAGTTATCCGCCATGTGCTGCGGCAGTTATCCGCTCCATGTGCGTTCTACTACTATCCTGTATATTGAGGTTTTGTGGTGATTCTGGCAAGAATAACGCCCAGGACAAGAAGACCGCCTGAGATGTAGAATGCAAGGTTCAGGCTGCCTGTGATGTCCTGAATGACACCTCCAATCCTTGCCATGAAAAATCCAAAGCCCCATCCAATGAAAACAAGTCCATAGTTAAATCCAAGGTTCTTTGCACCGTAAAAGTCAGCGGTAAATGATGGCATGAGAGAAAGTCCTCCACCATACTGCCAGTATGCAACTCCCACAACTACAAACAGCAGAAAGAGATTTGCCGTTGATATTACATAGGGAAGGGCAAAAAGACAGAGAGCTGATACTCCGCAATTGAGGCAGTAAGCATTCAATCTTCCGATTTTATCGGAATAGTATCCTGTACCAACACGGCCTGATGCATTGACAAGACCTCCAAAGGAGACCAGAATCCAGGCATTGGCTACGAAAAAGGGCATGTTTGCAGCAGTTTTCTTCATAAGTCCTGCAGCACTGCTGATGATAAGAAGACCTGACTGGGTTGTTAGTATAAACATGAATACCAGAGCATAAAACTGCCAGGTTTTCATCATGTCACCAGCTTCCCAGTTATGGGTTTTTTCTGTTGCGCCTTTTACACCGGCATTGCTAACGTTGGCAGGTGGAACATAGCCCTCCGGAGGAGCTTTAAGAAGCTGGCCTGCAATAACTACAACGACAGCAAAAAGGGTTCCAAGTGCAACAAAACTGCCGCTGATGCCGTATGCGTCAATAAGCTTCTGTCCAAGCCAGCCTATATAAAGGGCAGCACCACCATAGCCACCAACAACAAGTCCTGCCACAAGTCCTCGTTTTTCAGGGCCGAACCATTTAAGGGCAGCAGGGGTTGGAGCGGCATATCCTATGCCCATGCCTGCACCGCCTAAAATTCCAAAACCAATAATAAGACCTGTATAGCTTTTCATCATTCCCGCAATAATACAGCCTGCTGCAAGAAGAAGGCCTCCCACTGTAGCACCGAATTTAGGGCTGATTCTGTCCTGTATTCTACCCCCTGGAATCATCAGAAGTGCAAAAATTACGACACAAAGGGAAAATGGCGTGGCTGCCTGGGCATTGGTAAGATATACCCAGCCTTCGTTTATGCCAGTCATCACTTCGCCTGCTTTGTCAACATTTACAAGTGCTGCTTTCCATATGCTCCATGCGTATAGAATTCCGAGACAGAGATTGATAGCTGTTCCCGCAAAGGTGGTAATCCATGCCTGTGTCGGGACTTTGTCAATTGGTTGTGTGCTCATCTTGAATCTCCTTTATATTTCCCTCTTTTTACTTATCTTTATTGGAAAGCCTCCATAATATACTGATATATAAAGACTTCCATGCATAGTTATGATGCCCTCGCAATCATGAAGGATTGATTAGAAAGTCTCTTTAACATTTTGATATATAAAGACTTTCACCCATCGTTGTGATACCATCGCAATTATGAAGGTTTATTTGAAAGTCTTCGCAAAAGGTTATTTTTATGAAGACTTTCAAACACTGGAACATTATTTGGCTTTTGTTCCGTAACCGATTTTGCCCAGACTCTCTTCAATTTCATTCAAAATTTCAGGATCATCTATGGTGGCAGGAACTTTATACTCTTTTTTATCAGCAATGCTTCGCATGGTTCCCCTGAGAATTTTGCCGGAACGGGTCTTGGGAAGGCGTTTGACTACTGTTGCAGTCTTGAATGCTGCAACAGGGCCAATTTGATCTCTGACCATTTGAACAGCCTCTTTTACGATCTCTGCATGATCCCGTGTAACTCCAGCATTAAGAACAAGGAATCCCAGTGGCACCTGTCCTTTGAGCTGATCTTCAACTCCCATTACCGCGCACTCTGCAACATCCGGATGGTTGGCAAGCACCTCTTCCATGGCACCGGTAGATAGTCTGTGACCAGCTACATTTATTATGTCATCTGTTCTGGTCATTACATAAATATAGCCTTCGTCGTCAATATAACCTGCATCAGCGGTTTTGTAGTATCCTGGAAATTCATTAAGGTAGGCATCAAGATATCTTGCATCATTTTGCCACAGTGTCGGAAGTGTTCCTGGAGGTAGCGGAAGCTTAACAACTATAGCACCTATTTCACCGGCACTTACTGGTTTGCACTCGGGATCAACAACTTGGACATCCCATCCGGGAACAGCTTTTGTCGGTGAGCCTGGTTTCACAGGAAAGTGGTGCAGTCCCATGCAGTTTGCAGCAATTGCCCATCCGGTTTCTGTCTGCCACCAGTGGTCAATGACCGGAACATTGAGATTTTTTTCTGACCATGAAAGGGTATCAGGATCTGTTCTTTCCCCTGCAAGGAAAAGGGTTTCAAAGCAGGAAAGATCATAATCCTTTATCAGTTTTGCCTGGGGATCTTCGCGTTTAATTGCCCTGAAGGCTGTGGGGGCGGTGAAAAGTGCTTTAACTTTATGCTCTGAGATAACTCGCCAGAATGTTCCGGCATCGGGTGTACCTACGGGTTTCCCCTCAAACATGATTGTGGTGGCTCCCTTGAAAAGGGGAGCGTAAACAATATATGAGTGTCCTACTACCCAGCCGATATCAGAGGCAGCCCAGTAAACATCACCTTCATCAATATTATAGACAGCTTTCATTGTCCATTTTAATGCAACCATATGGCCGCCGTTGTCCCTGACAACTCCCTTGGGCTGGCCGGTTGTGCCGGATGTGTAAAGAATGTATAGAGGGTCTGTTGCCAGAACAGGAACACAGTCATGGGGTTTTGCATCTGCCATCATCTGGCTCCAGTCAAAATCCCTGCCCTCTTTGAGTTCTGCTGTCTCCATGGGACGTTGAAAGATGATGGTTGCAGCAGGTTTGCTGTCGGACATATCAATTGCTAAATCCAGCAGAGGTTTGTACGGAATTTTTTTCTTTACCTCAATGCCGCAGGAAGCAGAAACAATTACTTTGGGTTTTGCATCATTTATACGGGTGGCAAGCTCATTGGCTGCAAATCCTCCAAATACAACTGAGTGTACAGCACCTATACGGGCACAGGCAAGCATTGCCGTTGCCGCTTCAGGGATCATGGGCATATAGATTAGTACTCTGTCACCTTTTTTAACACCCTTTGCAGCAAGAACACCTGCAAATTTTGCAACTTCATCCCTCAGTTCTGAAAAAGTATATGTTTTTTTTGTGTCTGTCACAGGACTGTCATAAATCAACGCAGCTCTATCCCCGTTACCGTTATCAATGTGGAGATCCAGTGCATTGTAGCATGTGTTCATTTCTCCTCCGGTAAACCATCTGTAAAAAGGCTTGTTGGAGTCATCAAGAACTTTGTCCCATTTTTTATACCAGTGGCAATCCTCTGCAACAGGTCCCCAGAAACCATCCGGATCGTTGATGGATTTTTCGTACGCTTCAGAATACAAGTTTGACATGAATTGAGTCCTTATAAAATAATATTATTAAATTATCCGGTAAAAGTGATGCTCAGGTAAAAAGTTTGATGGTTTCGTAAAAATGCCTTAACGAAAAATTCGCTTTTGCTCTTTCAAGATTTGATTGTCTGATAGAATATTTTTTGCGGCTACGATAATTGTTGTGAAATCATCCAACTTTTTACAGGATCATCTAAAAATCGTTGATGTTGAAATTGATTCCTACCCCTCTTTATTAAATAAAGAGGGGATTTTGTTTATACAGGAAAAAATTCAACTGCTTTGAAGTCATTTTTTGTTTTTGAATTATTCAAAGGGATGTGGCAATTAAGATTTGTCAACCATATTCTTAATGGTTTCAACAACTTCAGGGTTAGCAAGTGTCATAACGTTACCGACATCACCCTTATTTGAAATTGCTCCAAGAACCCTTCTCATGATTTTACCGGAACGGGTTTTAGGCATGTCAGGTACAAGCCATACTTTTCTGGGTTTGGCAATTTTTCCGATCTGTTCACAGATGGCATCAGAGATTTTTTTGGCGATTTCATCTGTTGCTTCCACACCAGGTTTAAGGGCAATATAGAGATCCGGCTCTTTTCCCTTGATTTCATGGGCAACAGGAACAACAGCAGCCTCGGCTACTTCCTGCACAACAAGAGCTGCGGATTCAATCTCTTTGGTTCCAAGTCTATGTCCGGAGACGTTGATTACATCATCAATACGGCCAAGAATTCTGTAGTAGCCATCCTGTGATCGTGTGGCTGCATCGCCTGCGACATATGGCCAGTCTCTCCAGTCCTTACTTTCAGGATTTTTGCAGTATCTTGCAAAATAGGTATCCACAAATCGCTGCCTGTCGCCCCAGATTGTCTGCATCTGGCCTGGCCATGGGTTTTGGATACATATGTTTCCTGCAATTCCAGGCTGGGTAACCTCGTCTCCGTTGTCATCAAGAATTATTGGATGAATTCCAGGAACTCCAGGGCCAGCACTGCCTGGTTTCATTGGTTTGAGAGCAGGTACTGTACTGCAGAGGAACCCACCTGTTTCTGTCTGCCACCATGTATCCACGATTATTGCTTCGCCCTTTCCAACAGCGGACTCATACCATTTCCAGACTTCGGGTTCAATGGGTTCTCCCACGGTCGTCATGTGTTTGAAATGGTAGGTATATTTGGCTGGCTCATCAGGACCTATTTTTCTCAGTGCGCGAATTGCGGTGGGGGCGGTATGGAAGATATTTACATCCAGATCCTGTGCGATTCTCCAGGAACGACCGGCATCAGGATAAGTGGGAACACCTTCATAGATAACAGTTGATGCACAAAGTGCAAGTGGGCCATAGACAATAAAGGAGTGGCCAGTAATCCATCCTATATCTGCCATGCACCAGTAAACATCCTTGGGGTGAATATCCTGGATATATTTTGACATTGCAGTGACATAGGCAAGATATCCTCCAGTGCTGTGCTGTGCACCCTTGGGCTTTCCGGTGGTACCACTTGTGTACATCAAAAACAGGGGATCTTCAGAGAGCATCTTTTCAGGTTCAACACGGGCACCGTAGTATTTTTTGACTACATCGTTGACAAAATAGTCACGTCCGTCAACCATTGGAGTGTCAGAAGATGCTTTGCCTGGATAACGCTGCCATACCAAAACCTTATCAACAACCTGACCGTCCTTTGCTGCAATGGCAACAGCTTCGTCTGCATTGACCTTATGGTTAAGCAGGTTCCCTGCTCTGTAATATGCATCCATTGAAATAAGCACACGTGAGTTTGAATCAACAATTCTGTCGGCACATGCACTTGCGGAAAAACCGCCAAATACAACAGAGTGAATAACGCCAAGTCTTGCACAGGCAAGCATTGTAATTGGAAGTTCCGCTGACATGGGCATATGAATGGTTACCCTGTCACCTCTTTTTAAACCTGCAAAATCACGTAGGAGTGCAGCAAATTCGTTAACCCTCACATAAAGTTCCTGATAGGTGATATGGTCAACTCTTTCTTCTTCAAGTTCAGGAACAAAATGGATGGCTGTTTTGTTCTTGTTCTTTTTCAAGTGGCGATCAATGCAGTTATAGCTTGCATTGATTTGTCCACCTCTAAACCATTTAAAACAGGGTGCATCACTGGTGTCCAGTACCTCATCCCAGTATTTATACCAGGTTAGCAGTTCCGCATATTCTGTAAAGCAGTCGGGAAAATTGTCAAGACTGAATCTATCATAGATGTCTGGATCTGTAAGATTTGCCTGACCAATGAATTTGCTTGAAGGATAGTAGTAGTCTTCTTCCTGCCAATGTACGGCAATCTGCGCCTCAGTGGTTTCCATAACTTGTTTTTCGCCCATTGATTATCTCCTGCGTTTTTTAGGGTTTAATAGAACAGATGAAATCTATAAGGTTGGCCTGATTGGAAAATTTTAAAAGATATACACCTCCTTTAAATTTTTTTATGTCCATTTTCTTAACAGAGAGGTGATACACTCTCTCCTGAAGATGCCCTTTGCATAGAACAAGTTGTTAAAACATGTTAATGCTTTTGGGTTTTAAAAAGGAAAATTTTTGAAAACAGCTTTCCAAAAATAATAATTTCAGCATCTTTAATTTTGACTCATAGATCGTAACTCTCAAGGTGCCCGCCTGATATCGTGCGTTAATTTTTTGAAGAATCAACATGGCGGCTCACCGCCACAGTCGAAGTGTTTAAAATCTTTATATATCAGTGTGATATAGAGACTTTCTAATAAAACCCCCATGTTTGCTGACGCGTCACAACGAAACATGAAAGTCGTTATATATCAGCATGTTATGGAGACTTCCTAATAAACACTATGTGCGATGGCTACTGAGATATCTTATGACTGACAATATTCTGATGGTCTTGTAAAAAGTCCGGAGAACCAAGCTCACGATTAATAATTTCAGGAAGTTATGGATAAAGAATTCCTGAAACATGATTTTTTACAGGCTCAGTAATTTTGCCTGGTTTATATTTTGTAACGCCATTTCTGTTTTACCAGAAATAGAAGTTAAAAAAAGTATAAACGTGATTCTGGAACCATAGTCTGGAACCATATGAAAGATGCTATTATTGTCTGCTGTTTTACAGAAATGATATTGCTTTGTTTTGATATGACGCTTAAAATGATCTCTGTTGTCTCAAATTCGCTGAGCCAGTATTGGCATAGCATTTATTTGGACAGGAAATTCTGTCAGCCATGGAATAATGGGGAGTGGAGCATCCTTTCAGTCAAAATTTACCGATTTCGCCAGACGAGATAGTGTTTCGCTATGTGAGATTGTTGTTGAGATTCTGAGGTAGAAAGAATTCAATTGCATTTTATTTACTGAAGCTGATTCAGAACGTTTAGATGACTATAAAAAGAAAAAAAAATTAGTCAATACAATTTTTTAAAAAAATTAAATTAAAATAAAATTGATCACACTGCTTTTTTTTGTACTATCAAATTCGTATTTTGGGGTCAAAACAGAGCGCAAACCAATACCTTTGCAATACCTTTGTCAGATTCAGAGAATACTTTGTATGCTGATCATTGCAAATTTTTCACAAGACCATCAAAACTGGCGAAGGTAAATAAATAGTGATAAGGAGAATAAATGAAAAATCCCGAGTTGAACTACTGGAACCAAAGGCTTGCCAGGGTAAAAGAAAATCTGGAAGGTAATAATTTTGATGTTTATATTGCAGAAAATCTTGATAGTGCAAAAGATATAGCACTCAATGAGATTATTCCCGCACTTGATAACATAAGAACCATATCCTGGGGAGGTTCCATGACTTTTATCTCCACAGGCCTTTTTCATATTCTTAAAGATGACAAAAAATATGAGGTGATAAATACTTTTGACAGATCGGTTTCTGTTGAAGAGCAATTAGCCCTGAGAAGAGAGTCTCTCCATTGTGACCTTTTCTTAACCGGAACAAACGCCATCACAGAAGATGGACAGCTTGTTAATCTTGATATGATAGGAAACCGCATTGGTGCCATTACATTTGGACCTCGCCATGTCATTCTTTTTGTGGGAAGAAACAAAATATGCTGCGATCTTGATGATGCAATGTACAGGGTAAAGAACTATGCAGCACCTGTTAACACCATGAATCTTGATAAAAAGACACCATGCAGCAAGAGTGGATTCTGCCACAACTGTCAGTCTCCTGACAGAATCTGCAATACATGGACAATTACAGAAAAATGCTTTCCGCCCAAAAGGGTTAAAATTATACTTATTAATGAAGATGCCGGGTTCTGAAAATGCACAAAAAATGTGGCGAATTTCAAAGAGAGAGAATTACGATTTTTCAGCAAGAAAACTCAGCCTTAAGTAAAATTACAGGCATGAAGCGATTTGCCAGTGATAGGTTGGAAATAACGGTTTTCAATATTGATGATGAACTACCTGATATTTTGGATGATACATCTCAGTGGCTTCCAGATAGTATTGATGCAGATCTTGTTATTGACTATTTGACTCATCCTGATCTTTCAGTTGATTTGGCCTTTTTATGTCAGAAAGAAGGTGTTCCTGTGGTGGCATCAGGTAAAAAAATATCAGGGGGACATGCCATAACGCCGTGCATCTGCTGCATGCTGACGCATCATGATGAACTTGGGCTGTATGGAAGACTTTTTGGAGCACCGGAAATAAAACTTAATCTTAAAAATGATATCATAGAAAAAGTGGAAGTTATTCGTGGCGCGCCCTGTGGTGCAACCTGGGATGCTGCAAGAAAAATTGAAGGGCTTGATGTTGAATATGCAAAAGTACGATATGGCCTTGAAGTGCAGTTTTTCTGCACAGCAGATCCTGCATCCTGGGATCCAATTTATGGAAAAAGCCCTGTGCATATGGCCGCAGATATCCATAGTGCAGCTTTCAGAAAGTCTTTAAAAGAGGGTGTATTTTAGGCATCCTTCATATCAGATTAAAGTACTTTACATTTCTTGTCTGGAGTAGAGACGCAATGCATTGCGTCTCTACCGTTGGGTTATTTTGCCATTGGAAAAGTGTAAACCGGCAAATGAAGGATGCCGTTTTTTAAAGACTTTTTTTGTCAGGGCTTGATATGGCATTGAGGACAAGCATAAGAGGCTTGTCCTCTTCGCTGTTCCCTCTGAACCTTATTGGAGCAGGCTTTCTGTAGTGATCTTCACCATGATTTGCAGCAAGCCATTTTTTACGCATCGCTTTTAGTACCTTGAATGCATTTGAGTTTATGTCCACAATGTTTTTTTCCATCACAAGGGCAAGTTTTCCTTTTCTCTCTTCAAGGTGCATAAGCTTTGCAATGGGAATGCCCATAGGCTCCCATTGGTCAATTGAGTGCTCAAGATTTTTTATTACAGCCATTTGACCTGTGGCACCATTGGCAATAAGGCTGAAAGCTGTCATACCAAGATTGTATGTGTAGTTACAGTCAAATTTTGTGGGGTGACTTCCCCTGCCGTCATATCCATAAAAATGTGTCTGTGTCTTTATATTGGGGACTGATTTTTTATAGATCTCTGTTATGGTTTCAGGGATTTTCTCATCTTCTGAAATTATTCCGGCATTAACAATGGATTGCTTAAGGGTTTTCATGGAGATAATGTTGCTGTTAATGAGGTAGTATCGTAAGTCGCGACTGGAATCTTCTCCGTTTTTTTCATGCCCTGATGTTGATGGCGGGCTGGATGAAATAATATCTTTTGTTTTGTAATTTTTAAAAATCACATTGCCGTAAAGGTCAGGATCAAGTTTTGCCATTTTCATGGCATCTCTGTAATAGTCTGCCTCAATGCCAACTTTATATTCTCCTTTTTCCTTGAGAATATGAAGGTAATCCTTAACCATATCCATAATAATTTTTTCAGTTTTTACCTGTGAAAATTGAAAATTTCCGTGTGTATCCCTCTCTACAAGCAACCCTTCCTGGAAAAATGATGGCAGGTCATTGAAAAGTTCATCATCACGGCTGTTCCAAATTGGTGATGAACTTTTTTCAGTAATGCCCCTTGAAAGGCGTCGTAAATATTCAAGTTTAGCATCAAGGGATGGAAATGCAGCATGGAAGTCAAGATCGTGTATCTGATTGTAATCTGCAATTATGGTGTTCAGTTTGATTATAAATAACTGGATTTCATTTATAAACTCCAGTACTCCTTCAGGAATTATCATGACCCCGTAATTTTTTCCATGGGCTGCACGCTTGACAATGGCATCGCATATAAGCCTTGAAAGGTGCCTCAATGTCATTCCAAAAGCTGTATAGTCAATTTCATTTTTGGCTTCTGCCTTGGCAATACGTTCATTATCAACATAGTCGGCAAGCTCTTCTCCTATAAGGGTGAAATTGGCGTGGGTCTGCAATGCAGATTCAAGGGCAAGATGGCTTGCAACACGTCCCATAACCTTGCAGACATGCCAGTATTTAAGATCGGAGCTTGCATCTGTACAAAGATTGCTGATGTTCTGGGAAAAGGCCCTTGCTGCTGAGTGGAAACCAAAAGATATGGCACAAAGGGTAACTCCGTTTTCAGTTTTTACCTGAATGTCGCCATCAATTGTCTTGGGAATACCTATCACCTGAATTCCGTCAGACTTTAATTCCTGGGCAAGAAAGGCAGCATTGGTATTTGAATCATCTCCTCCTACAATGACAAGTGCATCAAGGTTCAAACCTTTGCAGGTTTGTCGGGAAAGTTCCATTTTGTGCTTGGAATCAATTTTTGTTCGTCCGGTTTTTATCATGGTAAAACCTCCCATGTTCCGGTATCGATCAACAAGCTCCTTTTTAATCTCAACGTATCTGTTTTCAAGAATTCCGTTGGGGCCAAGGATAAATCCAAAAATTTTTGAGTCAGGGTTGGCTTTCAATGCTGCGTCATATATTCCTGCAATAACATTGTGACCCCCTGGGGCAGGGCCTCCTGAAAAGACTATCCCAATATTTCTTTTTTTAAAGAATCTGCATTCATTCTCTCCATGGCCATCTGGATTACCTTTGACTGTCTCTGGCTGGCTTGCGTTTCCATGGATACCTATATTTTTATTGATCTTTTCAGCCTGGTTATCAAAATGACAGCCCCTTTCACAGGGAAGCAGTTTCTGAACATGGTTATTTATGATGTCAGGCAGTTTGTTTTCGGCTTCACGATTTATGGCAAAGCTGTATTGCGGCTGATCTTCAAGAACAATCAGATCACTTGAAAAGACTTCACATTTATGGGGGGCAAATGCACGCCTGTCCATAGTCTCTTCATTTATATCATCAATTACATATTTTGTTTCCGGGTGGGTCAGAAGGTATTCAATGTCCACTTTTTTCACACTCATTCTTCATATAGGTTTTGTTTTTGACAATCTGTTTATCTGGATTCAACGCAAACACGGTTCCTTCCTTCATTTTTTGCCCTGTATAGGGCTGCATCTGCCCGTTCAAAAACCTTTTCATGATTTTTATCTCCATCAGTTACCTCGGAGACACCTATGCTCACGGTCATCTTTATTGTATCTTTTTTATAGATAAATTCAATTTTTTCAATGGTTTGTCTTATTTTTTCGGCAACAGCCAAAGCTCCATCAGCAGCAGTTTCCGGCATAACTATTACAAATTCTTCCCCGCCATACCTTGCAAGCATGTCATTTTTCCTGAGAAGAGGTTTTGTTCTTCTTGTGATCTCCTGAAGACATTTGTCTCCTATTGCATGACCATAAGTATCATTGACTTTTTTGAAAAAATCAATATCAAGAACGAGAATTGAGAATATAGTCTTATATCTTAAAAAGCGTTCCATTTCGTCAGAGATGCGCTTATGATAAGCTCTTCGGTTATACACCTTGGTTAGGGGGTCCTGGTTTAATTTAGTTTCAAGATCCCTTGAATGTTTTATTGCCTGATCCAGCTCTTTTTTAAGTTTTGAAAAACCAGCCTGGAATTCATTGCGGTTTTTTTCAGAAAGAATTTTGACTGCTTTATCTTTGGCAGTTTTCTCTTTCAGTGCAGTCTCAATTGAAGAGAGGGTTTGAGAAACATGATTTTTAAGATCCTGAAGTCGTTCTGATACATCAATATTTGTTTTCAGCTCCCCGATTTCTGTGTTTAAGAGATTCTCAAACTCTTCATTGGATTTTGCTGTGGCATTATTGTGCATAAAAGAGTTGGTCATGCCAGCTTCAATTTGAAGAATGCGTTTGACAATTTCTTTTACAAAAGAAACCATTTTTTCTCTGTCAGAGCCAATATTATATATATATTGCTGTATTAAAGAGAATAACTCATCCTGCAATTGTCTTATGGTTTCAAAATCCTGCGTATTCTGAAATTTGGTGGCTATCTGATTCAGTTTTGTGCCGTAGGTTGAATCAAGGGTCTCTTTCATTGAGTTGGTCAGATTTATATATCCGGTCTTAATGCTTTCAAGATATATATCAAGTTCCGCATCTGCATCGGCTGCACATTCAGGGTTTTTGAAAAAACTTGAAAAAATTGAGCTTTTGCCTTTGGAATTGGTTGGCGGAGATTCCTTGAGCATTGAAGTTTGTACCTGGGAAAGAAGGTTTTCAATTGTTGATGGAGAATCTCCGTTTTTAATTGCATTCCCAAGTTCTTTTAATGAAATTACAAATGATGTGTTAGTGTCTTTTATATAGTCAATAATTGCCGGAAAATATCGGGCATACATATTAACGGTTGCCTCAAGGGTCTCTTCGGCAGCAGTAAGCTCCTTCATCAGAATATCCTTCTGTGACTGAAGTTTTTCAGCTCTGCTTTTTAATTCCAAAATGTATTGATCTTTATCCTGTTCAGTTGCCATTACATTCAACCTTATCAAAATCAAATTCACCAGTCATAAGTTTTTTCAATGAAAATAACAGGTTGATTATAAAATCTGTTTGAGGAAAAGTTTGGTACGATCATGTTCAGGGTTTTTGAAAAAGTGTTCGGGTGTACCGATCTCAAGGACTTTTCCTTCATCCATGAAAATAACTCTGTCCGCAACCTCCCTTGCAAATCCCATTTCATGTGTGACAACAACCATGGTCATACCTTCCTTTGCAAGGGTTTTCATTACATCAAGAACCTCTCCTATCATTTCCGGATCAAGAGCCGATGTTGGTTCGTCAAAAAGAATGGCCTTGGGATTCATTGCAAGAGCTCTTGCAATGGCGACCCTTTGTTGTTGACCCCCTGAAAGCTGATCGGGATAGACTTTCTGTTTATCACCTATGCCAACTTTATTCAAAAGGGTCATGGTTATTTCATCAGCCTCTTTTATGGATCTTTTACGGACCACATTCTGGGCAAGGTTTACGTTCTCTTTTACTGTCTTGTGGGGGAAAAGGTTAAAGGATTGGAATACCATTCCAACTTCAGCCCTTATTTTATTGATGTCGGTCTTTGGATGCAGGATATCTGTACCATCAATATAAATGTGGCCTTTGTCTGCTGTTTCAAGGCGGTTGAGGCATCTTAAAAAAGTACTTTTGCCTGACCCTGAAGGGCCAATAACAACGACTACTTCCCCACGGCCTATTTTGGCAGAAACATCTACAAGTGCATTTACCCTGTGGGGAACCCTGAATATTTTATATACGTTTTTAGCTTCAATCATGAATACATTGTCCTTTTTTCAAGATACTGCAGGAGCATTGAGAGGGAAAAGGTTAATATCAGATAGAGAAGGGCGCAGACAAACCACAGCTCAAATGGTTGAAGACTTGTTGTTACAACTTCCCTTGTGGCCTTGGTAAGCTCCCTTATTGCAATTATACCAAGAAGGGAAGAGTCTTTTATAAGGCTTATGAACTGCCCTGCAAGGGGTGGAATTATTCTCCTGAATGCCTGTGGAAGAATTACATGGTACATGCTTTGAGCATATGTCATACCAAGGGATCTGGAGGCTTCTGTCTGTCCCCTGTGTATTGACTGGATACCGGATCGAACAATTTCTGCAACATATGCCCCTGTGAAGGTTGCAAGGGAGGCAACTCCAAACCAAAGAGGTGGTATCTGGTGTATGCCATATTGTGCAAGCATTGTATTGATAAGTGTTCCAAGAACAAAATACCAAATAAAAATTTGCACAAGAAGCGGAGAGCCACGGACAAGCTCAATATACGTAATGGAGAGCCATTTAAATGCGGGATTAGATGAAATTCGTGCAAGGCCGGTAAAAAGTCCCAGCAGGATTCCAAATATAATTGCAATAAAGCTTACCTTCAGAGTAAGCCAGAGACCCTGAAGAAGAATACCCACTTTCCATTGCTGATAAACACCAAGCGTGTCACCGGCAAATACAAGATCACCTTCATATACACGGGTATCGTCCGATTCAAAGGTGTAGGCAAGTTCTTTACCTCCGTCAGCAGCAATCTTTATGGTGGTGCCAGTTTCAGTTGTTTCAATGGTTGTAACAGAACCATCGGATTCTGACTGAACAGCAATGTTATCCTTGAAAAAGAAATATTGGGGCACCCTGTACCATCGCCATGTGTAATCTATTTTAAGGGTGCAGTAATAGAGACCACCAATAAATGTTGAAATGATTAAAAAAAATACTACAACCCACATGAAATAGGTTCTGTTCTGTTGTTTTTGAAGAAGGGAGGATGAGGAATCCATTGATATTAAAACTCCTGGATTAATTTCAAGCAAGATCTGAGGGGTTTTATGTTGGATTGAGCCAGGCATGACAACTAAACAAATTAAGGAATTGATTTTTAATAACTTGCCCACACCTCGCCCCCAGCCACATTTTACAGACTTGGGAGGGGGAGTTTGGGTAAGTTAATTAAACCCAATTACTAAAAAACGGATTTTGTCATGCCTGAGTCATTATTGTTTTATTCTTCTATCCGGATTACGGATTTACTGGACGTTTTTGATCCAGTCTGTTGATCTTATCCATTTATTGTAGATGGTTTCGTATCTTCCATCGTTTTTGATTTGACGCAGAAAGTTGTTCAGAAAGTTGAGAAAATCCGGATCTCCTTTATTGATTGCCCATGCAAGTGGCTCAAAGGTAAATGGTTCATCAAGAAAAATCACTTTTCCTTCACCCTGATTAGCCATGAAAACAACGCAAAAGGGTAGGTCATATACAAAAGCATCAGCCTTTCCGTTTACTACTTCAAGAGAGCCTTCTGTCTCTGTTTCAAATGATTTGTATGTAGCCTTGGGGATCTTGCTTTTAACAGCCATTTCACCGGTTGTACCAAGTTTTGAAGTTACAATGTATTTTGGATCGTTAAGATCCTTGTATGATGTTATAACACCTTCATGTTTTTTATTCAGAAGAATTGTCTGACCAACAATTATATATGGATCAGCAAACATCACTTTCAGGTTTCTCTCTTGGGTTACTGTCATACCACTCATGATAATATCGAATTTGTTGGTAATCAAAGATGGAATTATTCCATCCCAGGCTGTGTTGACAGGCGTGAACTTTACGCCCATGGCCTTTGCCATCTCTTTGGCAATGTCAATATCAAAACCGACAAAACGACCTTTTTGGTCAGTCATTTCAAAGGGCATGTAACCTGCTTCAAATCCTACTCTCAGCTCTCCGCTTTTAAGAATTTTTTCCAGGGTTGATTTTTCTGCAAGCTCAATATCTGCTGCAAATATGCCGTTGGCTGTGCAGAAAATAAATCCGGTGATAAGAGCAAGTATTACTGTCAAGCCTTTCTTCATTATGATATTCCTCCTGATAATAAAATTGTTGGTAAACAAGGCACTCTTCATATCATCCACAAAATGGTTTACTCTTTTCCAAGAAATTTTTCTGGGAAAATAACATAAACTTTTATTGCAGACTCAGAACACTTTCGAACATGAAAAAGCCTTTAAGATTCTGACAACATATCTTAGTATTCTGTATATGAAGATAAGAATAAAGTAAACATCTTAGTTTCTAATTTTTAATTTTCATGTGAAAATAGTGAAAAGTCCATTTGAATCTGATATTCAGGCATGGTAAAGAGTTAGCCTTAAAAAAGTAAAAATTAAAAAATCCAGTGTGTTGAGATTCTTCCTGTTTTGACTCGTGATTGAAATTGGGCTTATGGTTTTGTTATTAATGAATATTTTATGGAGAGAGAATGGATTTAATAGGTAAATTTAAAAAAGGATTGAGTAAGACAAGAGATATCCTTTTGACAGATGTGAATGAACTTTTTTCTATGGATAGGAAAATTGATGAATCTCTTTTTGAAGAACTAGAAGAGATTCTTGTCATGTCGGATCTTGGCATTGATATTACAATGGAGATAATGGAGAAGGTCTCAAAAAAATCAAGAAAGCTTTCAACGGCAGACGAACTCAAGGAGGTCTTTAAAGATGAACTTAAAGCACTTTTCCCTGTTAAGGAAGAAACTCTCTTAAATGATCCAAAAGCAAAACCCCACGTTATTATGGTTGTGGGAGTAAACGGGACGGGAAAAACAACAACCCTTGGTAAGCTTGCATTAAAATATAAATCTGAAGGCAAAAAAGTCCTAATTGCAGCTGCAGATACTTTCAGGGCAGCAGCAATAGAACAGGTAGAAATCTGGGCAGACAGGGCATCTGTATCCATTGTAAAACATAGGGCAGGTGCTGACCCTGCTGCCGTGGCTTTTGACGGTGTGGAGGCCGGTATGGCAAGGGGAATGGATGTGGTGTTGATAGACACTGCCGGCAGACTGCATACACAGAAAAATCTGATGGATGAACTTCGTAAAATCAAAAGATCAGTTTCCAAGAGAATGCCGGGAGCGCCACATGAGGTGTTGATGGTTCTGGATGCAACAACTGGTCAGAATGCTCTATCCCAGGCAAAGCTTTTTAATGAAGCGGTTGGAGTTACCTCTCTTGCTTTGACCAAACTTGATGGAACAGCAAAGGGAGGGATTGTTGCTGCTGTTGCAAAAAGCATGAAAGCCCCTTTGAAATATATTGGCATTGGGGAAGGGGTGGAGGATCTTCAAGAATTTGATGCTGAAATATTTGTTGACGCCTTGTTTGATTGAAGTCGTGAAGTAAAAAAAATCTTGGAGCTTTCCCCAAAAAAATGCTTGTCAATTGCACAGAGTCATGAGAGCCGGCGTTGTTGCTTGATTGAAGATATGTTTGGTTGATGTCACCAGGGGATTTTTGTTTTTATGGTAGAATAAGTGACGGGGGAATTATTATGGCAGTAATCATTAAATATGTCGTTGTCAGGAATGGAGACGAAAAGATGACCTTTGCCACCAAAAAAGAGGCGGATGCCTATGACAAGATGCTTGATATTGCAGATCATCTTTATGATTTTCTTGAAGAAGAAGAGCTTCCTCTTGACGAAATTCAGAAAGAGTCAGTGTCAATGGCCATGGCAAGGAATGCAGACACCATTATAAAGATCATGAGGGGTATGAAAATAAAGAAGCAGCTTGTCCGAAAAAAAGCAGGGGGCACAGAGAGTCATGAAACAGACATGGGGGAATTAAAAAAAGAGGAGAGCAACAAGAAACCGGAGAGCAACAAGAAGCCGGAGAGCAACAAGAAATCGGAAAGCAGCAAGAACTCTGAAGTTAACAAAAATTTTGAAGTTGGTAAAAATTCTGAAGTTACCGAGAATGCTAAAGTTACCAAAAATAGTGAGCACAGCAAGGATAATGAAGAAAACAAAGAATCTGAAGATGAAACAGGTGCTAAAAGTTCATCTCCAGGACGCAAAACTAAAAGAAAAAGTGCTGCATAAGCTTGAGGATTAAATCACATTTTCGTGTTGTTCAGATTCCATGACATGTAACACTTCCTTTGCAATCTGAAGCTCTTCGTTGGTGGGAATGACCCAGACATCTACTTTACTGTTAACAGAATGAATTGCTCTGGGTTCTGATGATAATTCCTTATTTTTATCAGCATCAATTTCAATGCCCAGTCCTGAAAGATTGCTGCATATTTTTGCCCTTGCAGCAGCGTCATTTTCACCTATTCCGGCGGTAAAAACAATACCGTCAACAGAACCAAGGACTGCTGTATATGCGCCTATATATTTTTTAATCTGGTAGGTAAACATCTCAAGTGCAAGCTCAGCCAGCTTATCTCCTTTCCCGATTGCAGCATGGATGTCACGCATGTCATTCATGCCGCAAATTCCTTTAAGTCCGCTCTCTTTGTTGAATATGCTGTCAAGAGCCTCGGGAGTGAAGTTTGTATTTTCAATGAGATATCTTTGTATGGCAGGATCCATATCACCTGTTCTGGTTCCCATCATAACCCCTGCAAGGGGGGTCATCCCCATGGATGTATCAACGCATCTGCCCTGTTTCACAGCACAGATTGAGCAACCATTTCCAAGGTGAACTGTAATAAGATTAAGTTCACGTTTTTCAGATGAGCAGAGGTCACTGTTGTTGGCCTTACTCTCATGGGAGGTGGTCTTATTGCACTTTTCCCCCCTGCCTCTGTTATTTTTTATCAGATTTTCTGCTGTTGCTGTAACGTACTTGTGGGATGTTCCATGAAAGCCATAACGCCTGACCCTGTATTTAAGGTAAAAATCATAGGGTAAAGCGTACATATATGCCTGGGGAGGAATTGTTTTGTGAAATTCTGTATCAAAGACTGCAACATTTGGGATGCCTGGAAAAAGTTCTTCTGCAACCTCAATACCCGTTAGGTTAGGGGGATTATGAAGTGGCGCAAGTGGATTGTTCTCTTTAATGGCTTTTTTTACACCATCGTCTATTCTTATGGAGGCATTCAACTGTTCTCCACCCTGAACAACACGGTGCCCTATGGCATCAATTTCATCTGTGCTGCAAATTACACCTGAATCATGGGCACTGAGCATGCTTGCTGCAAGATGCATTGCTGCACGGTGATCTTTTATTGTTTTTTTTATTGTAAATTTTTCAAAAGTGTTATTTTGGCAATTTATTGATTTTTGGTCTTTTTTAATATGGTCATGGAAATCTTTTGCAGAAAGTTCATCTTGATTTCTATTTTCACTATTATAGATGTCTATATCTGTAATATTTGCCTGACCAATTGAGTCACCAATTGAGTCTGATGGCTTTTTTTCAACCACAAATTTTTTGTGTATCAGACTTCCTTCAGTGTCTCCAATACGTTCAACAACACCGGCTGCCATTACCCTGTGCGATTGAGACATATTATTTGGGGATGTTTTCGTTAATCCTGATTCGCTTTCCTGGATTTCAATGAGTTGATATTTCAGGGAGGAACTACCAGCATTAATTATAAGAATTTTCATTTTTTGGAATCCATACCAGCACTTGTGGTTTTTTATTAGAAATGCTCTATAACACATTGATATATAAAGACTTTCATGCATCGTTGTGATGCCCTCGCAATCATGAGGGCTTATGAGAAAGTCTCCATAACATACTGACATATAAAGACTTTCATGCTTCATATGTGGCAGATAAGTCTGCCACGGCTGTTATAAAAAAGTCCGAAGTGCTTATTGGTGAAGTTATCTTTTTTCTCTGGATGGGATATATGTACAGAGAGGTTCTTCTGCCATGTAGTTGCCAGTTGCTTCATATGCCCTTGCCCTGCATCCTCCACAAACTTTTCGATATTCGCAGATACCGCACTTTCCATCAAGGTTGTCCATATTACGAAGTTTTGTAAATACCTCTGAGTTGTCCCATATCTCTTTGAAATGATTTTTTGTAACGTCACCACACTTTACATCAAGAAAACCGCATGTCTGAACTTCACCAATGTGGGATATGAAGCAGAATCCTGTGCCTGCAAGGCATCCACGGGTTACTGCATCCAGGCCATGGCTTTCGAAGGTGACACTTTTACCTTCTTTTTTTGCACGCTGTCTCAGGATTCTATAGTAGTGAGGTGCACATGTGGCCTTGAGTTGAAGTGTTGTTTTATCTCTCTGGTCATAAAACCAGTTAAGGGTTGTCTCATATGCGGTTGCATCAATTTCTTGATCAACAATATATTTGCCACGGCCTGTGGGAACAAGAAGAAAAATGTGATGAGCAACTGCTTCAAGTTTTTCAGCAAGTGCAAGGATTGCCGGTATCTCGTCCAGATTTGCTTTTGTAATAGTTGTATTGATCTGAAATTCAAGCCCTGCTTCCTTCGCAATTTTGATGCCGTTAAGGGCACCTTCATATGCTCCCTCAACCCCCCTGAATTTATCGTGTTTCTCTTTGGTTGCCCCATCAAGGCTTATGCTGAGCCGCTTGATTCCTGACTCTTTCATTTTGCGGGCATTCTCTTTTGTGATCATGGTGCCGTTGGGCGCCATTACCATTCTAAGCCCTATTTTTGTGCCGTAGGAGGCAATATCAAAGATGTCGCTTCTCAAAAGTGGTTCTCCGCCTGTGAGAATAATGATGGGCTGACCGACTGTTCTTATTTCATCCATAAGTTTGAACGCAGCTTTTGTGTCAAGCTCATTTTCATAAAAGTGATCTTCAGCAGCAGCACGGCAGTGAACGCATGATAGGTTGCAGCGACGGGTTGTCTCCCAGGCCACAAGTCTTAAGGTATTTGTATTGGTATCCTCAGAATTTTTTCCGCCTGGATGACCATGATGGTGCGGGTGTGGGTTTTTTGAATGTTGATGCATATTATTGTACTTATTCCCGGATTATTTCCTGTGAGTTACAGATTGTTCTGATGACTTCAGGAATTATTTGTTGTTAAGCTCTTTTGCAGCATCCATGGCAGAGTATGTCAGGATCATATCAGCTCCGGCACGTTTTATTGATAAAAGGGTCTCCATAACCACTTTGATGCCATCAATCCATCCCATAAGTTCGGCTGCCTTGATCATGGCGTACTCTCCACTCACACTGTAGGCAGCAAGTGGAAGATCAATTTCATCACGAAGACGGTGTATTATGTCAAGGTAGGATAGGGCAGGTTTTACCATTATGATATCTGCTCCTTCCTCAATATCCATTGTGGCTTCCCTTATTGCTTCAAGTGAATTGGCAGGGTCCATCTGATATGAACGCCTGTCTCCGAACTGGGGTTTTGAGTCTGCTGCCTGTCTGAAGGGGCCGTAATATGCGGATGCATATTTTACAGCATATGACATTATGGGGATATTGGAAAAACCCTCTTCATCAAGGGTCTGCCTTATCTCTCCGACACGCCCGTCCATCATGTCAGATGGCGCTACCATATCAGCACCGGCTTTTGCATGGGATAGAGCTGTTGCAGCAAGAAGATCAAGTGATACATCATTATCAATTTTACCATTTTCCACCATGCCGCAGTGACCATGATCAGTGTATTGACAAAGACATACATCTGTCAGTACTGCCATGTCGGGAACAGCCTCTTTTACAGCTTTTACAGCTTTCTGGACAATTCCGTCGCTGGCATATGCACGGGTTCCAAGGGGATCTTTTTTGTCAGGAAGTCCAAAGAGCATGACAGCAGGAATGCCAAGGTCATAAGCATCCTTGACAACACTTACAAGATAGTCGCATGTAAACTGAAAATGGCCAGGCATTGACGGGATAGGATTTTTGATTCCTTTTCCCTCAATGGCAAAAAGTGGTAGTATAAGGTCGTTGACCGTCAGAACAGTCTCCTGTATCATTTTTCTGAAAGCACTTTTTTCCCGCAATCTTCTTGCCCTGAAATCCGGAAACAACATGGAAAATTTTCTCCTTAAAATTATTTGTTGACAAAGAAGTAGTGTTCGTTAGTAATTGGGTTTAATTAACTTACCCAAACTCCCCCTCCCAAGTCTGTAAAATGTGGCTGGGGGCAAGGAGAATGGGTAAGTTATTAAAAATCAATTCCTTAAAGGTTTAACTGTCGGGTGGTCTATACTCCCCCTCTCCAGTCATGGAGATGGGGTTGGGGGGGGATGTGATATGAATAACCGACAGTCATAACTTGATAGTATAGGAATTTCCATTTTTATCCAGCAAAAGCAGTTGGTTATGGAAAAGCCCGCCCGAAGGGCGCTAAGTTCATGAAACAGTAGTTACTTTTTCTTTATCTCTTCATCTGTCAGATAGCATGCAGGATCATGATCCCAGGGATCACCCTTGATGGACTCTGCCCTTGCACGAAAATTTCCGCCGCAAATGTCAAGCCACCTGCACTCCATGCATCGTCCTTTTACATGGGCTTTTTTCTCTTTCAGTTTCATCAGAAAATCATTATTGCTGTCTGTCCATATCTCCGAGAAAGGCCGCTCCTTTATATTGCCAAGGCTTTTATCCCGCCAGAACTGATCAGGATGTACCTCTCCATCCCAGCTTATACATCCAAAACCCCTTCCGGAGTTGTTACCTTCATTCATCTGAAGAAGATCAAGCACTTCTGCAGCTCGTTCTGGATCTTCCTGTAAAAGTTTCATGTAAATGTATGGGCCGTCTGCATGGTTATCAACCGTCAGAATCTCTTTAGGAAGATTTCGGTCATGAAGATCCCTTGTTCGCTCCATTATCAAGTCCAGAGTTTTTCTTGTTTCTTCATGGGAGAGATCCTCATTTGCAATGGCAGAGGCTCTTCCTGAATAAACAAGATGGTAAAAACATGCCCTTGGAATGTCCATTTTTTCCAGAAGATCGAAAATTCCGGGAATCTCATGGACATTACGTTTATTGATGGTAAACCTTAGTCCTACTTTTATTCCAGCCTCCTGGCAATTTCGTATTCCCTGTAATGCCTTTTGAAAGGAGCCTTTGATTCCTCTGAAGTTGTCATGGGTCTTTTCAAGTCCGTCAAGGCTTATTCCAACGTAAGAGAGACCAATCTCCTTTAAAACCGTTGCCTTCTCTTTTGTAATAAGTGTGCCGTTGGTAGATATTACAGCTCGCATTCCTTTTTTTACAGCATACTCTGCATACTCTGCAAGGCGCGGGTGAACCAAGGGTTCTCCACCTGAAAAGAGCAGTACCGGCACACCAAACTGTGCAAGGTCGTCAATCATTGCAAGGCTCTGCTCATGGGTCAGTTCATTTTCATAGGAAATATCTTCAGACTGTGCATAGCAATGGACGCATCTCAGGTTGCATCGTCTGGTCATGTTCCAGACCACCACAGGTTTTTTGTCTATGGAAAACTGGAGAAGGTGGGAGGGCAGTTTACCGGAGTGCCTTGCATATCGCAGGGTATCCGAAGGTTCTACGGTTGAGCAGTACAGTTTTGAAATTCCGATCATGATAATTTTTTCCTGATAAGGTCATCCAGAAATTTTTTGTGCTCAAGAAGAGCGTCTCTGGAGATAAAAAATCTGTTTTTACCTGATTTGTCTCGCACGAGATTAAGACCGTCATAAAAATCATTATATATTTTTTCCATTACATCTTCAGACGTGATGGGATTGTGGATCATCTCTTCAATGAGAAAATCCACGGCATCCTCTTCCATCACAATATTCAGATCGTAATTCTTATAAAAATCCACTTCAATCTTTTTTATTGATTCATAATATGACTTCACCTGTCTTATGGCATTGCCAAGCTCTGTCACATGGGTAGAGAAATAGTCAGCCACAAGGCCGCAACGGTAGTCAGATAGCGTAAGGCCATGTCGGTGCGAGAGGTTTTTCCAGTTGTCGGTAATATATGAGATTATATAAGTTTTTTCATTTTCAAGGGCTTTGGCATGTATTGCTTTCCGGTTTTCCAGTGCAAGCTTACCTTCTTCAGAATCTTTGTTCGCCTGTTGCTCTTCGCAAAGTATCTTTTCAAGATGTTTTTCTGGTTTGGCCACAAGCTCTTTTGTAACAGTTAATATGTTTATGCTGGAAGATGGCAGTTTTTCCTCAAAGGAAATTAATGTGTTCTCAACAGCACTGACAAGACCTCTGGCACCGGTGTTTTCCTGGGAAGCTTTTTCTGCAAGAAGTTCAAGAGCATCATCTGTGAAGACAATATCAATGCCATATGATTTGAAATCAAGGCGTTTTCCAAGAACTACCGGGTTGTTAGGCATTCTCAGGATATCATAGAGATCCTGCTTTGAAAGAGGGTCTAATATGCATCTTACAGGAAGTCTTCCTATAAATTCAGATTCAAATCCAAATTCAACAAGATCTTCACTTTTCATTTGTTGCAGAAGCTGGCTCTCTTGAAGGGATGATGACAGGGTTGAAGCAAAGCCAATGGACTGTTTTGTAACTCTTTTTGAGACAATCTTGGCAAGATCTCCAAAAGCACCACTGACAATAAATAGTATGTTCGCTGTGTTGACACGCTTTCTATTGCGTTTTCCGGTTTTTTGATAGCTTTCAAGCTCCTGCATCATGGATATGGGGTCATGGGGAACCTTTAACTCCACATCTGTCTCCTCCATGGGCTTTAGTAGTGCCCTTTGCACTCCTGTTCTTGAGACATCTGCTCCTCTGAAATTCTGGCTTGCGGCAATTTTATCAATTTCATCAATATATACGATGCCATATTCAGCAATAGATATGTCATCATCTGCTTCCCTGACAAGGTCTCGAATAATATCTTCGACATCGCCCCCCACATAGCCGGTTTCTGAAAATTTTGTTGCATCTGCTTTTACAAAAGGCACTCCTATCCTTTTTGCAATCAGTTTAATAATGTATGTTTTGCCAACACCTGTGGGGCCAAGCATCAATATATTGGATTTAATGTTGCCTGTTATGGGGGGGTGGGAGGTGTTGGTAAGGGATTCAGTATATTTGATCTTGTTGAAATGGGTGCATATCTTTGTTGCAAGTACAGATTTTGCCTTGTTTTGTCTTACAATATACTGATCAAGATAGGATATCAGTTCTGAGGGTTTGATATCAAAATTGACAAATTTTTTTTTGTCTTCGATTACATCTTTTCCCTTGATTGAAGTCTGTTTGGGGAGAATTGATGGTGTTATTATTTTAACATTACCACCAAATTTTTTATTTAAAAACTCTCCAAGCTCTTTTTCAATTTTGCTGGGATCCGGTATATTTTCATTTTTTTCTTTCATGGCTGGGTAATATAATCATACAGTGAGGATTATTCAAGAATTAGTTGTTTTTTTGAAGCGTTTTTTAAACATCAGGCAGTGCTGGCCAGTGGAACGATAGACAGTTATTGAGGGTAGTGTCCGGCCTTTAAAGCCCATGGCCCTGCAACCATATGGATGCTGCATTTCCCAGGTAATATAAAAATGTGAACATTGCCGACAGTTAACAGGTTTTGTTTTTTCATCATCACTCATGGTTTTGTTCTATCCCAAAAATAACAGAAGCCACAATCATTTACAATGAATGTGGCTTCTACAAATATTTGGTGCCGAAGGGGAGACTTGAACTCCCACGGGTCGCCCCACACGCCCCTCAAGCGTGCGTGTCTACCTATTCCACCACTTCGGCTTGATATCTTTAGTATAATATGTTTGTTATCAGTTCTTTTTATCTCATTTACTCTGCTGCTTTGCTTGTATCACTTTCTGAATTATTGTCAACACTTTTTTCGATTGGAATAACTGACTCAGACATAATTGATTTTGTTGATTTATGACCTGATGTATATGCCAGTGTCAGAGATGTCAACATAAATATTACTGCAACAGCCGTTGTTATTTTGCTCAAAACAGTTGCAGGGCCTGTACTTCCAAAAAATGCCTGACCTCCGGATGCAGAGCCGAATGATGCACCCATATCAGAACCTTTGCCTGTCTGAAGAAGTACGATCAGTATTAAAAGAATGCACGCAACTACATGTATGGATAAGACAATTCCTGTCATATTAACTCTGTCCTTAAAAATATGCTTTATTTATGCATTCTTTAAATATGCACTCTTTAAAATCTGATGGTCTCTTTAGCTCTTTTCCGGACCGTATCAAAATTTTTTTAAAAATTAACAATTTTTGCAAAGGTTTCAGCATCAAGACTTGCACCACCAACCAATGCACCGTCAATGTTCTGCTTGCTCATAAGATCAGCTATGTTATCAGGCTTAACAGAACCTCCATATAATATCCTGAGGGATTCTGAAAATTCAACTCCAAACATCTCTTTTAAAAGAGATCGAATCTTTTTATGAATATCTTCAACCTGATCCGAAGTTGCTGTCTTGCCTGTACCTATCGCCCATACTGGCTCATAGGCTATAACCAGTGATGAAAGCTCATCAGAACGAAAGCCTTTTAACCCATTTCTAATCTGTTTGTCAAGCACATAAAAGGTTTTTTCTTCATTTTTTTCAGATTCAGTTTCGCCAATACACATTACAGGCGTTAAGTCAGATTCAAACGCTGCTCCTATTTTTTTGCAGATGCTCTCATCTGTCTCACCAAAGTACTGCCTGCGTTCTGAATGGCCAATAATTACATGAGTTGCCCCTGCATCTTTTATCATAGGAGCTGATACTTCTCCTGTATATGCACCTTGATTTTCATGGTAAAGATTCTGTGCCCCTATGCTAATTCTGGACTCAGTTTTATTCTCTTTTTTAAAGGCGTTATTTAAGTTGTTTAACTCTTGATATACAAGGGGGATTGCCAGAAAGGGCGGGGCAATCATTATGTCACGGTTATTTGTGCCTATTGTCAATTCAGCAAGCTTTCTCACTGTATTTACAGCTTCTGAACCCATTTTAAACATCTTCCAGTTACCGGCAATCAGTGGTGTTCTTGTCATCTGTTTTCTCCTTTTAAAATGCCGCTTGCAAGGGAAATACTCCGCTTACCATGCTCTACAATTTGCGTGACTGCTTCTGAAATGGTCTTTTTTGTTCTCAGATTGACGGCTTTAAGCAGTATCGGAAGATTTACTCCCGAAATTACCTCAACACTACCTTCTTCAAGAAATGAGTAGCTTAGATTTGATGGAGTTCCTCCAAACATATCTGTAAATATAATAACGCCATCCCCATCTTTTACTTTCTTGATACCTTTTTTGATTTTATTTCTGAGTGTTTCCGGGTTTTCTCTGATATCTATGGATACTGAAAGAATATTGTCAATTTTTTCATTTAAGATAAATTCAAGTGTTTCAATCAGTGCTTTGCCAAGATCGGAATGTGTTACAAGCAATATCCCTGTCATTTTTCCTTTAAATCCCTGTCAATATCTCTGTGGATAATAACGGCTTTTATGCCGTTGTTATTAAAATGTTCAAATGTTTTTCTGGCAATTGCAACACTTCTATGGCGTCCTCCCGTGCATCCTGCAGCAATGGTAAGATATGCTTTTCCTTCTTTTTGATATAGAGGGTGAAGATAGTCAAGTAGTGCAAAATATTTTTCAATAAAGATTTTTGTCTCTGGTTGTGACAGAACAAAGTCTTTCACTGCGTTGGACTCTCCATCCAGATTTCTGAGGGATGGAATGAAATATGGATTGGTAATAAACCTCATATCCAGAACAAGATCAGCATCACGGGGTATGCCATATTTAAAACCAAAAGATATAATGTTGGTTTTCATGGATGGTGAAGATACTTCGGAAGTATCCTCTGTTGCAATTGAAAGAATTTTGGCCTTGAGCTGGTGCGGGGTGTACTTTGATGTGTCAATGATTGTGTCAGAGCTGTTTTTTATGTTGAACATCTCTTTTTTTTCAGATCGGATACTGTTGATCAGGCCATAATCATTGGATATCGGGTGGTGGCGTCTCGTTTGGCTGTATCTTTTTATAAGGGTGTTTTCATCTGCATCCAAAAAGAGGATAATAGGTTTAAAACCTTTTTTTTTCAGTAAATCAATTGTTATGGAGTAATGAGTGACAAATTTTTTTTCTCTCATATCCATTACAAATACAAGTCCATTTATTCCTGGATCATTTTTAAGGGGAAGATCAAGAAATTTTGGAAGCAGCTCCATGGGCATATTATCCACGCAATAAAAACCTGCATCTTCAAATGCAGCCATTGCAGTACTTTTCCCTGAGCCTGATATGCCTGTAATAATAAAGATTTTCTGATCTTTCATCATATTAGAAATCTTCATCCACCGAATGAATTATTCCCATGATTTCATCAACTGATTCCGATTTAAGAAGGCTCTCCTTGAAATCGGTCCGCTTAAGAAGTCTTGAAATCTGTGCAAGAACTTTAAGGTGACTGCCTGTTGAATTGGTGGGGGTTATAAGCAGAAAAAAAATATGAACAGGTTTGTTGTCCAGAGAGTCAAAGTCAACCCCTTCCTGACTTAAGCCAAATCCTACAACAATAGAATTTATGGTTGCAAGCTTTCCGTGGGGGATTCCGATACCGCCACCAATCCCTGTACTGCCAAGCTGTTCCCTTTCAAGGAGCACCTTTACAATATCCCTGGTCTCTGTGTTGGCAATGGCAGAGACGGCTGTTGCAAGTTCTTCAAGAACGCCTTTTTTATCTCTGGATTTCAGGTTTGCAATAATTGAGTTTTTATGGAGAATTTCTGATATTTTCATTAAATGGGTTACCTTGGAACAGAAGTAATATACATCATTTGGTACCAGACTTTGATTTCACAGCGTGACAATATTTTGTCACGCTGGCTTCTATAGCATTCCAGATTAATAAATTTTTCGTTGTGAATGGTTAGGATAACGGCATGCCATGACCTTGCAAGAAAGTTATTTATCTGAAAATCAATATTATAGCGTCTATTGAGGCTGAATAAGACCCATGCTTCCGTCATATCGCCTGTAAAGGACATTCATCTGTTCGGTTTTTGAGTTATTAAACACAAAAAATGTCTCTTTTCCTGCATTCAGTTCAGCTATTGCATCCTCAACATCCATTGGTTTGTAGTCAAGGACTTCTACAACTATGTCAAAGGGTTTTTTTTTCTTCAACCTCGTCTTCAGGTCTTTCCAGCTCAATTTCATCATCTTTTATGCTGTCCTTTTTACCGGACATGTGACGCTTCATCTTTTCCTTGTTTTTTTTGATCTGTACCCTGACCTTGTCCATTAATGTATCAATGGAAGCATACATGTTTTCGGATTCTTCCCGTGCATGGATACTGACTTTGTCACAATTAAGAGTAATTTCAGCAATGTGTCTTATCTTTTCTACTGAGAGTACAACATTTGCTTCGGCAGGTGTTTCCAACATCTTGTCAAATCGGTCTAATTTTTTCTGAACATAGGATTTGAGAGCATCGGAAGGATCGATCTTTTTGAAAGTTACTGATGTTTGCATAAAACCTCCCTGTCAAAATTGTTTTCGTTTACTTGATGGCAGAATATGAAGCATTTCTCTGTATTTTGCAACGGTTCTGCGGGCTATTTTGATATTTGACTCGGCCAGTATTTCGGTTATGGTATTATCGCTTAATGGATTCTTCTGGTCTTCCTGATCAATGAGAATTCTTATCCTCTCCTTGACGCTTTCGGATGCCATGGAAGAATCACCGTTAGTACGCTGAATTGAACTGTTGAAAAAATATTTCAACTCAAAAAGTCCCTGTGGAGTGTAGGCATATTTATTAGTAGTAACCCTGCTTATGGTTGATTCGTGCATATTTATATCTTCTGCCACATCCTTAAGTATCATGGGTTTTAAATAGGCAACGCCTTTTTCAAAAAATTCTCTTTGGAATCTTATGATACTCTCCATTACAGAGTATATGGTTTTTTGTCTTTGGTGAATGCTTTTAATGAGCCATGATGCAGACTGCATTTTATCATTCAGGTATGTCTTGGCTTCTTTGGAAAGCTCTTTGCCGTTGGAAACAGCATCTCTATAGAGCCTGTTGATTTTCAGTTTGGGCAGCCCATCATCATTCATTACAATTTTAAAATCATCCCCGTCTTTATAGACATGGATATCTGGTATAATGTAATGGGACTCATCGGTTGCAAATTGCCGTCCCGGCTTTGGCTCAAGGTATTTTATTATGTTTACTGCATATATAACCTTGTCAATTTTTGTATCAAGGGCTGCAGCAATTTTTTTATAATTTTTGTTTTCAAGATTTTTGATGTGGCCCTTGATGATGTTTTCCAGCAGAGGCTCCTTGATTCCCAGTCTTCTTATCTGTATAAGAAGAGTCTCCTGTAAATCTCTTGCACAGATACCCGGGGGATCAAAATCCTGCATTTTTTCAAGCATTTCTGCAACTGCCTCTATGGAAAAGCCGCCTGTTTCAGCAATTTCTTCAATTGATGCACAAAGATATCCGTCAATATTAAGGTTGCCAATAATCAGGCTTCCTATCTGCTGCTGTTCATCTGTAAAGCCATGCATCAGAAGCTGCCACTGAAGATGGTCATCAAGGGTTTCCCTTGCGCTGGTAAAAGCCTCGTAGTTAGGTGCCTCCTGGACATCTCTTTCCGTGTGAGTCCTTCCTGTGGAGTTATACTCATTAATATAGCTCTCCCAGTCTATATCATTGCCAACTTTTTCTTCAATGGTCACCTCCTTCAGCCCCTCATCACTTTTGGGTTCTTCGGGCATTGTATCGGCAAACTCCAATTCAGCAGGTGGCTCTGAAGGTACCTCTTCCAGTGCCGGATTTTCTTCCATCTCCTGCTGTATCATGCTTGCAAGTTCAAGGCGGGAAAGCTGGAGCAGTTTTATGGCCTGCTGAAGCTGAGGCGTCATGACAAGCTGTTGTGTCAGTGCTAAGTTTTGCTGTAATCCTAATGACATATCAGAGTTTAAAATTATCCCCCAGATAGAATTTTCTTGCTAATTTACTTGCGGCAATTGCATCAGGCGGTCCTGATTCAATGACGCTCCCCTGACTCATTATATAAGCTGTATGACACACACCAAGGGTCTCTCTTACATTGTGGTCTGAAATGAGAATCCCTATTCCTTTGTGTGTCAGGTGTGTAATTATGTTCTGAATATCTGCAACAGCAAGTGGGTCAATGCCTGCAAAAGGCTCATCAAGAAGGATGAAAACAGGATCAGTTGCAAGCACCCTGGCAATTTCTAAGCGTCTTCTCTCTCCACCTGACAGAACTGTTGCCTTTCTGTCTGCAAGAGAACTTATACCAAGTTCTTTCATGAGACCATCTGCTCTTTCATCAAGGTGTGCTCTTTTTTCCGGTAGCAATTCAAGTATTGCTGTAATATTCTGTTTAACCGTGAGTTTTTTGAAGACAGACGGTTCCTGGGGAAGATAGCCTATGCCTTTTCTTGCCCTCATGTACATTGGATAGTCTGTTATTGCTTCCTGGTCAAGAAAAACCTCACCTTTATCTGGTTTTATCATTCCCACTGCCATGTAGAAAGTCGTTGTCTTGCCTGCACCGTTTGGCCCTAAAAGCCCTGTAACACGGCACTGTTCAACTTTAATGTCAACAGAATCAACAACAGCTTTGCCGTTATAAATTTTGACAAGTTTTTTCAACTCAAGGGTAATCACAGTCAAATGGCCTTTGGGATTCCTGTCTCAATGTTGTTTTTTTGCTGACTCTGTTCTTTATTGCCGCTTTGTTCTTTATTGCCGCTTTGTTCTATGTTGCTGTTTTGTTTTTTCTGATGTTATGGTGAAGGAGAGCATAAATGTGCTTCTCTGATTATGTTTTTTGAAAAAGCATTGCTTGATTACGATTCCGGTTTGTCTGGCTCAGGGCTTTACAATAGTATCTCTGGAATTGAAAAGAGCCTCAACTCTTCTTGCACCATCACCTTCAACTGTGATTTTTCCTGTGAGTTGGTCAAGTATGATTTTTTTCCCTGTGATATAGCTGTCATCTGTCTCAACCCTTGGGGAGTCACCTGTAAGCACAAGTGTCTGATCTGCTGTCCTGTATATGGCATGGTCGGCAAATGCCTTTTTGTTATCAGAGGTGAACTGCACATTGCCGGATGCTGTCATCTCCCTGATATCCTGCTTTGCATCATTGTTCGAAGAGGTTTTCTCTTTTTTCTCTTCAAGGGTTACGGTTATTGTATCAGCCTTGATAACTTCATTCTCCCTGGTTGCAACAACATTTCCTGAAAAGCGGATTGTGGATGATGCTTTTTCAACGGTCATGGAGTCTGAAGTAATAACAAGTTTTTTATTGTTTTCCCTTTGTCTGGTTTCAGAATGGGGTTCCTCAACTCTGGATTCAGAATCGGGTTCCTCAACAGGTCGGGAGACTGAGCTTTTCTTCTGAGAAATCTTCATAGGGGTATTTATAGAAGTGTTGCTTTCCTGTTTCTGGTCAGCTCGAAGTTGCCCCTGACATGAAATAGATAAGGTCAAAAGAAGAAGTAAAAAATTAATAAAATTTTTAGGCATGTTACTCTTGTATGTTTATGTTATCTGTTAGAAAGTATCTGTAAGAGTTTATTTTTACCGTGAAAAAGACTAACATTTTTATATTTGGGGGTGATTGATACGTAATCAATCATGCCCGTTTACCGTGGAAATAGATACAAATTTCCATATTCGGGGGTGGCTGAATGCCGGTCATGACCGTTTACCGTGAAAATGACTATCATTTTTATACTTGGGGTTGATTGATACGCAATCATGCCCGTTTATCGTGTAAATAGATACATTATTCTTATGTTCGAGGGTAGCGGAACGTCCGCCATGTCCGTTTAAAAGAGTTATCAAAAATCAGGAATTTCTGAAAAGAACCCTTTAACATGACCTTCCAAAATAATCTGGTTTGTGGTCAGATTATAAGTAATTGTATCTGCCTTTATAACGGATGTTTTGTTTGTTATCGTTACATGGACATTTGAATATATTATATGGCTTTTTTTTTCATAATGCAACTGCTCAGTTTTCAGAAGTGTCTCCATGTATTCAAGATTAACATTGCCGGAAAGTGTAATGTCATGGGAAAGTGTACTCATGGTGCCTTCATCTGCTGTTGCGTAAAGTTTTTTTCCATCATCAAGGAAAAAAGTTAATCTTATTTTTTTCAGTATGGCAAGAGCTTCATTTTTTATATGGCGTGCAGAGTCTGCTTCAAGTATCCATTCCCTTATGCCGTTTCTTGATGAGGTGTGTTTCATGAACTTGAGTGCCAGGGTGGCTTCAGAGTCAATTTTTATATTTTCAATGATATTGTCTTTTGAAGTAAGCTTTTCAATGTAATATGTTCCCGCAAGGCCAACCAGAATAATGCACAGCAGTGTTATGGATATAAGCTTGATTTTTTTGATTCGTGCTTTGTTTAAAAACATAAGATTTTGCTGCATCCTTAAGTATTTTAAAACTAATCTCTTGACATTTACTTGATGAAACACTCTCTGTTAAGGTCTTCATGGTTGAAGGATTCAATAATTTTATACCAGATGCCTTTTGCTTTAAGTATCTCCTCGCATATCTCTCTGACAGCTCCATCTCCTCCCCTGTGTACTGTTATGAAGTCTGCATTATCAGCCACCTCCTTTGCTGCATCGGCAACTGCAAAGGAGATACCGCACATTTTCATGACCTCAATATCCGGCAGATCGTCTCCGGCAAAGGCTGTTTCTTGGTAATCCATATTATGAAGAGCAAGTATTGTATTTAATGCTTCTTTTTTGTCTTTAATGCCATCGTAAAGAATATCAATTCCAAGATTTTTGCATCGGGCTTTCAGAGCACCGGAGCTTCTTCCTGTAATAATACCTGCTTTAACACCTGAATCCATCAAAAGCCTTAAACCAAGGCCATCTTTAACAGAAAAACTTTTTATCTCCTCACCGGAATCTGTGTATGTAATCTTTCCGTCTGTCATGACTCCATCAACGTCCATTAAAAGCAGTTTGATGCCGGCAAGAATATCTTGCTTGGTGTTTGTTTTATTCGATTGTGCTGTGTTGTTTCGTTTGTCTTTGCTATTCATTGCAAACAGCTTTCTTTATTTTTGAAAGTGTGGATAAAAGATTGCTCATTTTATCAAGTGGTATGGAATTCGGCCCATCGCAAAGTGCGTTGGCAGGGTCAGGATGGGTTTCGATGAATATCCCGTCAGCACCTGCTGCAACAGCAGCTTTTGCAAGGGATGGAGCAAATCGGCTCTCCCCCGAAGATGAGGTAACTCCTCCTCCAGGTAGCTGGACACTATGTGTTGCATCAAAGATAACCGGCACCCCCATGTCTCTTACTATTTCAATCGAACGGAAATCAACAACGAGATTATTGTAACCAAAGGTTGTTCCCCGCTCTGTTATGCTAACCTGATTGCATCCGAATTGTCTTGCTTTGTCAATTAGGTTTTGACATTCCCACGGAGAAAGAAACTGGCCCTTTTTTATATTAACCGGTTTGCCGGTTTCTGCTGCTGCACGTATAAGGTCAGTCTGGCGACATAAAAATGCCGGAATTTGTATGATATCAAGTACTTCAGCCGCGGGACTTGCCTGGGAAGGAGAATGGATATCAGATATTATCTTTATGTTTAGGGAGTTTTTTACCTGTTTTAGTATATCAAGCCCTTCCTTAATGCCTGGGCCTCTGAATGATCTGTGGGAAGTCCTGTTTGCCTTGTCAAATGATGCTTTAAAAACAAATGGAAAACCATGTTCAGATGTTATCTGTTTTAAATGTGAGGCTGTTTTATATGTAATCTCATCATTTTCAATGACACATGGGCCTGATATAAGTAAAAGCTTGGTCTTGTCACAAAAAAAAGGGTGCATGGTAATATCCTTCTTTATTATGAAGGTTTCTATGAAAGTCTCGGTAATAGTATGTTTTTAAAACGCCTTTCATATTTTCAGTTTTGGCGGGTATCCGCAATGCTCGTTTAGACTATTTCAAACCTATCCTTGAACAGGAATAAAGTCAAGAATACAGTCTTTTTGGGGTGATATGAAGGATGATAAATGATTGATGATAAAATTATTGCAGCAGGTTAGAAAAAAATCTGCTTCATTATAATACGAGGCTCTTTTTCTTCTGTGGCAATATGCCCTGAATATTCTGGAGCAATGTGGATGGGATACAGATACCAGCTCTCTTCATCTAATTTCACAGGATTTTTGCTAACGCATACTGAAGATAACTCTTTTGAAAGCCCCGTACCTTTACCCTTGATTACAGCCTCCTTTCGGGTCCAGACACTGAAGAAATCTCTTAAGGGGTCTATTGATTTTTTTATCTGTATCTCTTCTTCAGATGTGAGTATAGAATGAAAATCGCTTATGGATACTGGATGTATTTTTTCAATATCCACTCCTATTTGCTTTGAATGGAGAGCGCATACAGCATAGTGTCCAGAGTGTGAAATATTGAATTTAATATAGGAGGTGACCTGTTCCGAAAAGTAGGGTTTGCCAAGGTGAGTCAATTTGATGGAATCAAGTTGAATGGATTCATTGCCGGGTAGATATTCAAGTAATGACAGACCCTTTTTTAGAAGTAACCGTCCCGTCAGACTGTTCTGCCTGTCTTCCCATCGTCTGAATTTTTGAATTCGCTCCATAAATTTTTCAGGCATGTATTGTGTGTATTTATACCATTTTTCCTTTGAAAGGGGGGTGTGGTTTGATGTGTAAAGGATGTGAATAGTCTCTAAACCTGATGAACAGTACAGCGATGACATTTTTTTATCCAGATAAGATTAAATTAAGGAATGAGCAGGAAATTACTTTCCCATTTTGATTTAAACGAAGCAGGAGGGACGCCCGCTTTTCCAGATTTATTCAAAATCGACACATTATTGTTTTTTCAGCAGTTATTTTATATGAAAGTCTCAATAAATAGCTGTTTTTAAAACAACTTTCATTTCTTCGATTGTGGCGGGCATCCGCCATGTACGTTATACAATAAAAGGCCGTTGCAGCATCTTTTCATAGAGATTTATATACTTTTCTGCACATGCTGTATGGTTGAACTCCAGAACCCCCTGGGTCATGATACGCTGGATCTGCGCTTCCCTTATATCAGGATGAAGCAGATAAAATGCCATGGCCTCATCCACTGCCCACCGAAGTCCCCTTGAATCATGTATTTTAAATACAAAACCGTTCCCCTCTCCTGTAAATGGATCAAGATGCCTTACTGTATCGTGAAGTCCCCCGGTGTCATGGACAACAGGGAGTGTCCCGTATATGCAGCCTGTCATCTGGGGCAGCCCGCATGGCTCAAAACTTGATGGCATCAACAGAAAATCGGCAGCAGCAAATGCCTGGTGGGAAAGCACTTCTGAAAAATCGTTAACCGAGACTCTGCGTTTTATGTTGTGAATTGTGGCAATATCTCTGAAATGCTTCTGAAATGATCCTGATGCCACAAAAACAACCTGAAGTTTTTGCTCCCACCAATGTGAAACAATATCATAGAGAATATCTGCAAGAAGCTGACATCCTTTCTGTACAGGGTCAAGGCGGGATGGCCAGAAAAAAAGAGGCGCATTTTCATCTGTCTCCATATTCAAAAGTTCCTGAAGATAGAGTTTGTTGTCCCGTTTTTTAATTCGATGATTTCTTGGGCCGTAGTTGTAGCGTATCATTTCGTCAATTGCCGGATTGAACTCAGGGTCAGGAGCATTAAGAACTCCGTCAGCACACCCTGCAAACCATTTGTTGGAAAGCTCTTTTCTAAGACATGGTTCAACAAATGGATGTTGACCCTCTATGATCTCTTTCAGGAAAGTGGGGCTGACGGTATTAACATAGTGTGCCGCAAAAATACCGGATGCCAGAAAATCTACGTCGTTACCTTCACGGCTCTCTTCATAGTTTTCAGGTTTTCTCCGAAAATAGAGATGATGCCAGAAGGCTGCGGCATCAATACCTCTGTCTTCTATTTCCTCAAGTGTTGCTGTAACTGTGTGGATATTGTGTATTGTAAAAAGACACGGAATACCAAGTTGCCTTGCCATGCCTGGAATAAGGCCTGTCATCCAGTCGTTACAGTGAATAATGTCGGGATTGACACGGGGAATGATGTTGTTCATGACTTCACGCTGAAAGGCAAGAGCTACTTTTAGATTTGTTTCAAAATAGTCTGAATAGACATGTGTAAGATAGTAAAAAACCCTGTCTTCAGCAAGATGAATCCTTTCATTCTCTATACGCTCTTTGATTCTCTTAAGCTCCTTGTTGAAAAGTTTAGGCAGATAGCCATCAAAAAGAGAACGGTAATCAGGAAGTGCTACATGAACATCTCCGCCAAGGTCAAAAAGGGAGCTTATGAGTGCTGCTGATACATCTGCAAGTCCGCCGGCTTTTGCCGAATAATTTGACATGTTGCCCATGTCTTCAGGAAGATATGTCACTTCGGGTGTGACGATAAGCACCCTGGGTCTGTATTTTGCGTTTGGCATGACTTGCAACCTCTCTTGCTAAATGTCCATTCATCTATTGAACTTTCAAATTTTGCACTCTTCATTTTTCGGTTTAGACATCTTTTTGAACCATGATTTTCATGATTAAGGGATTATCCTGATTTTTCATCATGTTAATCCTTAAATCCTTTACCGTGAAAATGACTATCATTTTTATATTTGGGGGTGATTGATACGTAATCAATCATGCCCGTTTAATAATGGTTCAAAATTTTCAAAAAAGTGTAAACTACTTTTGGGTTGATATTAAAAATGCCAAAAAAACAAGTTGTTACAGAGATTTTTCAAAAAGTTTTGACCACACCCTTGCAAATTCACTGCTTCCCCAAGCCTGGGCATCACATCCTCCGGGCTTATGGGGAAAATCACCGTCAAGGATTTCCGGAAGATAGCCGGCCGCACCTGTTTTAAGTAGATCCAGGGCACTTCCAAGCCATGAAAGAGCTGTCCCATGGCTTTTGTCTCCAAAGGTCTTTGCCCATGCTTCACAGAAAAGAGGAAAAGGCCATGTCCATGCAGTTCCGTTGTGATAGGCAGGTTTTCTTTGCGTATCCTCATCTCCTTTATATTGGCCACTATAAGGATAATATGGATCCTTTAAAAGTTTTCCATTGTGGTGAATTTCAAGAGGATATTTCAATTTTCTGCTGGAAAGGCTTCTGATGGCACCGGGAATAAGAAGTTCCATGCAGGACTCCAGGGTTTTGATGCACATATCTTCATCTTTAATTACCCCCAAGGTGATCAGAAGAAGTTGATTTGGTCTGAGGGCATCATCAGCTTTTGCATTAAGGGCGCTCTCCATTTTATCAAGGTGGAGGCAGTCGGAAAAATAGCCATCTGACGGACGGTAAAAAAGATTTATAAGGTTATGAGCAAGGTTATCCGAAGTTTTTTGCCATATATCACGATTTTCTGCATGATCAATTCTGGCAAGAAATGTAAGGGCATAGTGCCATAGAGCCTGAATTTCCACAGGATAGCCCTGCCTTGGAGAACCGGCCGGATGGTTTGTATCCATCCATGTGAAATGTGACGGACTGTAAATCATGGATGTTTTTTGATCCATTATAACACCTGTAGAAGTGCCCTTGATAAAAGAGTGCCCCATTGATATCAGGATATCCCTGATGCTCCTTTGACCAAGGTCTTCATGCAGGAAATTGTCACCTTCTTTTTCTGTTATTTCACGGCATGCAGCAAAAAACCATAATGGTGCATCAGATGTTTCACGATTGCCTGCATCTCTTCCACAGATCATGTTTGGAAGAGTTCCATTTTGTTCAAATTGACCAAACAGGCGCAGGATGGCCTTTGCATCATCCATTCTCCCAACTTCAATAAGGGCTCTACTGAAGATAAGACTATCCCTTCCCCAGTCCAGAAACCATGGGTAACCGGCAATTACGCTTTTATCTTTTCCTCTCTCCACAAGAAATGCATCCATAGAATTTAGAAGTGCTTTGGCAAAGGGAAGAGATAAGTTTTGATAAGTTCCGGAGCTGAGGCATTGCTGATCGGGTTGAGTTGCAAAATCTTTACCTTGAAAATGCCTGTCATTATTTTCATGATCTGTGGTGATCATTTGATTTAAACATGATGGTTTTGTTAGAGGATCTCCATAACATTTTGATATATAGGGACTTTCATGTGTCGTTGTGACTTCTTCGCAATCATGAAAGTTTATTTGACTATCATCATGGGGTTTCCGGCTGCATAATGCCATGAGCGTTACCTGTTCGGCTTTTTTCAGAAAAACAGTAAAAAAACCAGGGCTGAAAAGATCGGAATCAGGATCAAGCCCCCTTAGTGCCTCCATGGGGTGATGCACCATATAATGCCATTCCGGCTCTGTTGTAAAGCTTCCTTGGGATGTGCAGATATGTAGATAAGCTCCGTTTTCAGGGTCAGGAGAGAATGTAAAGCTGTTTTCTGTTCCCTGAATTGCTTTTTTCCATTGGGTTTCAGGACCCATCCATGCCTTGACAGTGTCATGGAAAGAGCGATTTTCAATGTCAGGGCGTATGATTATTTTTACTTTTTGGTCATAAGAATGGTCTTGGGTGGGCGTTGGGTTCGACAATGAAGGTTTTTCACAGTTAACTTTATCAAAGTGGTGAATCTGCATCAATGTTTTGACTTTATCACAGTGGTGAATCTGCATCAGTGTCTGATTTTTTTTCTCCTTCATTTGAAGATTAACTTCAATACAAAGATGTTCACCTTCACATGTGGGGATGCTGAAAAGCCACACAGCACCGCCATTTTCTGAAAGCGAAAATCGATCCAGGCAATCTAAGGAAAGTTCCCTTGAGTAGCCACGGTAAACCACCCATATCCTGTAGCGGGACAGCATTATCCATCTGTTTTCCGGGTAATCGGGATTAAGATTTGCTGCCAGAAGAGCATCATATCTGCTTTCAAGGTGACCCCACCAGGCTGATGCCCTCAGCATTGCTCCTTTCTGGTTGGTTCCCAGAAGTTTTAATGAAGAGTCAGGAAGTATATCATGACGGTTCCAGTATGTTGGCATTGCAAGGTTTTCATGTGAGGCAAGATAGAGCAGTGGTGCTCTGGCTTTCAGGGTAGAGTCTGGTTCCAAACACTCTTTTGATTTCAGGGTATCTGAATGTGTATATAAATGTACCCCAAGGGTAAGTCGCCTGTGTTGAATATCAGGACTTGCTTTCCCTTTGATATTAGCCTTTAATGGTGGAAAAATGGCAAAAAAATGGCCATTTCCCATGGGAAGCCCCTCCTCGTATCCCACAGTAATGGGCTCTGATGGATATCCTGAAGTAACCATCTCCGATAGATATCCGGCATTAAGTCTTCCTGATGCGTATTCCTTACTTACGTTTACTGATTCATATCCTGGAGAGAGTTCTCCTGAACAGGATTGTTGCCCGGCTTTTTTTCCTCTTATTTCAAAATGGTTTCCCCAGTGGATACCTTGATCTGTCATGGTATTGTCACATCTTATATCTGCCCGAAATATTTTTGGTGCTGTTACCATCAAAGCATAGCTCGGTGGTACCATAACACATCTTTTCTGATCTCTTTCCCAGTCCCAGTGAATGACTTTGCTTTCACGGGTGTGTGGATTAAGTTTTCTGCAAAATTCAGCCGGATCTTTAAAGAGCCTCTCTGCGGCATCATCAGGATCAATTGGGTCGCCGTGTAATGGATTATCAAGATCTCCATATCCCTGAAACATGGTAATAAGCTTTAATGCACAGGCTCGAAGCTTCTGTTTTAATACATTCCCCGGCATGGGGCAAGATTGACTAAAGGTCGCCTTATTTTTTATCCAACTGTTGTTTTTTTGCTGACTCTGTTCTTTATTACTGCTCTGTTCTTTATTACTGCT
>NZ_LT828540.1:101478-177175 GCF_900170035.1 Desulfamplus magnetovallimortis
CCTGTCCAGGCATCAGGGTCAGGTAGAAAAGAGAGTTTTCCTTGTCAATATCAGGATGGATAGTTATTTTTTTATTATTATCTTCTGTGTTGCCGGTGTAAAGTCCCCAAAGAAGGTCGAAAAAACTGTTGCCGTACAAGTTGAAATCATCTTTATCCCAGAAAACCTTTGCAGGATTTTCACAATCCAGATTAACCAGAATCAGCAATTTTTTTTGCAAATCTTTGTGAACACGTAAAAGAGCAAGTGTTTGGAGCTTTTTGTCATCCTGATTGTTGTTTTTATGGATAAAGGTGATTGTGCTGTTATTGAAAAATACAGGATGATTTCTAAGAAGAAGGTTCAATGTACGAATTTGGCTTACTTGATTTGATGGAGAACCCCAGTTAAGGGAAGGAGATTGATGCACATCAATTTTTTCAGTTGCAAACCACTCCACTCCGGCAGTAAAACCAAATCCCCCTGAAACGGAAAAAAGAGCACAAAGAGCCGTGCGCATCATGGCATATCTGGAAGAGACAGAGGCAAGCCTTGGATTGTCATGGGTCTCTGCAAAATGGATCATCAATCCATATTTTTGGGAAATATCTGTGGATAGAGGCAGGTATTTTTCAATTTCATCTTTCTGATAATTTTGAAAAAGTTCTGAATATGCCCAGTTCATGTTGGCTTTGTTCAAAAGATCACATGTTGCCTGTATGCTGCCCCCAAGTCCTTCCAGAAAAAAAAGGGTGTCAGGAAACTCCCGTCGTACCCTTGCAACAATATATTCCCAGGTAGGAACAGGAATCATGTAGGCAGCGTCGCACCGAAATCCATCCACACCACGACGGCACCACACAAGGAACATTTCTCCCATATACTGCCAAAGATCTTTGCACGAATAATCAAGGCGGGTCAAATCTTCCCATTTGACCCCCCATGCCCCGGGAACTTCAATTTTTCCCTCTTTATCTCTGACAAGCCAGTGGGGATGGCTCTGGTGTATGCCCGATGCCCATCCTGTATGGTTGATTGCAATATCAAGAATAAGATAGCCACAATGGGAGTGAACTTTATCTGCAAGCTCCATGAACTGCTCCATTGGTGTGGCAGAAGTATCAAATATGGCAAGTGCCGGATCCACATCCATGAAATCAAGTGCTGCATAGGGGCTTCCAAAACGCCCCATACGGGCGTAGGTGGTAGGCGTGGGATGAATCGGAAGAAGCTGTAGTACCCTGCATCCAAGTTCAGAAAATACAAAATCAACATGTTGAATAAGATCCCTGAATGTACCGGATGGCGGAATAACTGTGTAGCCAAGGGCATCAAGATTTTCAACCATTTCATTGATATGGCTATTTTTTGAGGAAGTCAGATTTGATGGGGATAGTTTATTACACTTAGCTTCTTTTGGGGAAGAAGGTGGGGAAGGAGATAAGGTGTTGTTGTTCCCACAAGATTCTTTGTGGGAATCTGCATTAGAAGAGATGTTATTGTAATATTGGTTTGATGCATTTTTTTGGGGTGAATCTGCATCAAATAAGATGTTATTGCTCCATTTTGTATTGCCAAACTGTCTTGTAAAAGCATTATATATTATATTGGCGCAGCATGCTCCGGCTGTATCAACATTTATGACGCAGTTTTCACCTTCCGGCCACATTGGCTGCATACAGGAACCAGGCATACAGTGTGAATCCGTTGCAGAATCTGGTTCAAAAAAGCATTTTGCCTGGAAATGGCCTGTTTCAAAAATTGGAAGGGTTATGGAAAAAAGAGTGTTGGAGAGGCGTGTCATCTTTATGTCATGCCACGCCTCATTAAGCTTGATCTCATCCAGCTCAACCCGGTTGATAATCTCCTGCCTTGATATGGATGCCCGTCCAAGATCTGTCCGTATCCAGGCGTTGCCGGCAATATTTTCAGGAACTGTGAGGGTAAAGGTGATGCAATCCCCGCAGAACATCACCATTGATCGTCCGGGTTCAGGATGCTGGATCACCATATTGTTATTTTTTCTCCCATCCGCCTATCAGATGAAGATGAATATGAAAAATCACCTGGCCACCGCCTTTTTCAACATTGAAAAGCAGTTTGTAGCCTGATTCATTCACGCCTTCACTCTTTGCCATCTGTTTTGCCACAAGAAAGAGTCTGCCTAAAAGGTCTGTGTCTCCATCTTGCAGATCATTGATGCTCCGGATGTGTCTTTTGGGAACAATCAAAATATGTACAGGTGCATGGGGGTTGATATCCCTGAATACTACGCAGTCATCATCCTCATAAAGAAATTCAGAAGGGATCTGGCGATTTACAATTTTGCAGAACAGACAATCTTCACTCATTTAATAAACTCCTTTTTTAAATGTTACAATAGATCTTCATAAAAATAATTTTACAGTGGAAATAGATACATTGTTTCCATGTTCGGGGGTGGCTGACTTCCAGCCATGATCGTTTACCATGAAAATGAGGCATCCTTCATATGAACCCAACAGTACTTTACACTTTTTTGTGAGAGATTCCCACCACTCAGAGCTTTCTCTCAGGAAAGTGTAAACTGGAAAATGAAGCATGCCGAAAATGACTATCATTTTTATATTTGGGGGTGATTAATACCTTAAAATCGACACCTATAACATCTTAAGCCTTGTCAATACTGTCTGAATCAGGATTCTCAAGATTAACAAGATAAGGCAGGATTATCTATCCTTAACATCCTATCCATCCTGGTTATCCTGATTCAGACAAATGCAATAACTGCTGATAAAGTAGTAAGATGTCGATTTTGAGTAATACGCAATCATGTCCGTTTAATAGTAGGGTTGGGATCTTTTGATCTATGCAGATTTAGAACTTGTTTCAACTGGCTCAACCCTAAATCTTAGCTTTGACGAAGCACTAACATTCGCACCGATAAAATTATTAATCTGGAATGTTATTATTCAGAATCAATGGCTTCAACAAGCAGTTCCATCATCTCTGTTGCCTTTCCCTGAAGAAATATATCTGTGACACTGCCGGTATAAGATGATTCTGCTATGTTGATTTCAATAATTTTTGCACCATTTCCCTTTGCCATTCGAGGAATCATGTTTGCCGGTGCAACCTCCCCGGTTGAGCCTATGAGTATAAACAGATTCGACCTTTCAGCTTCCCTGAATGCGCTGGTATAGGGATTTTCAGGAATGCCTTCACCAAAAAAAACCGCATCTGGTTTTAAAATCCCCTGACATTTTGTGCATCGGGGAGGAAGTATATCAAGAGAAACCTTTTCAACAGGAATTTTTTTGTTGCACTTAATGCAGACAAGTTTTTTAAGTGAACCGTGGAATTCGTGGACAACTGCACTTCCGGCATCTGTGTGAAGATTGTCAACATTCTGGGTGATAATGCCTTGAAGCATGCCCCTTGCTTCAAGTTCAGCAAGTGCATAATGGGCAGCATTGGGCTTTACATTGCCAAACAGATCATAAAAGATATCACGCATCACTGTCCATGATTGCTGTGGGTTGCTCATAAAATAATTTATGTCAAATGTAGCTGGATCATATCGGTTCCACAGGCCGTTTTCACCCCTGAAGGGCGGAATACCGCTTTCTACGGAGATGCCTGCGCCGGTAAATGCAATTGTTCTTCTGGATGTCCTGATAAGTTTTGCAGCTTCCTCAAACATATTTTCCTCCTCACGAGTGACGCCTATACTAAATTATCTTATTTGATGATCTCGTAAAAAGTCCACAACATCAAGATGGCTATTTATAATTTCAGTGGGTTAAGAGTAAAAAAAATCTCGAAATCGGATTTTTTTATACTCGATGTTCGAGTTTTTTTATGAGTATATTGGTATGATTATTGCTGAAACACTGAATACTCAAGAAAACCTGAAATAAACTGATCAATTTAAACATTTAATCTGTAAAATAATAATGTTTTATGGATTTTTACACTCAAGCTATAAACTTAGATTTTTTTTGATATAAAAATAAAATATGCTTATTTGAATTATAATATCAGGGTCTTACAAGCCAATAGCAAGTTTTATACCATTTATTGAAACTAAAAACTCGAACATCGAGTTTATATGTTCATCTTATTTCAATTCTGGGCTTTCTTTTTTTACAGGTTCATCATTATTTCAATTCTGGGCTTTCTTTGGGTATCACTATTGAAGTGTCATTATATCAAAAGTATTTGTCATAAGATCAGCTATAAAAAGACGATTTCTGAGGGTATTTCCTCTGTTTAAAATCACTTTGAGAGTTTCCGAAGCCTGAATAGAAGCAATAAAAAGGGCACAGTAAGATAGATTTCCAAGAAGGCTTTCAATGCCTTTTTCACTATATCTGGTGTCAGTTGTTTTACCATATATAAGCTCAAAACCGCTGTCATCAGGGTAAATTGTGGTTACCTGTCCCGATGTTCCGGCAATGGCACCGGATACAAGGGGAATTTTTGCCTTTTGGGCTGCTTTCTGAAGCATGAAACGATCATTGATGGAGTCCAGGCAATCCACAACAAGATTATTGCCATTAAGAATTTTATTGCAGTTTTCATGTGTCAGGAAAGTTTCGTATATTGTGACATTGACATCGGAATTAATAGCTTTTACACGTTGAAGTGCAACAGAAGCTTTGGATGCTCCTATTGTGGCCTCTGTGGAAAAAAGCTGCCGGTTAAGGTTGCTTGCTTCAAAGATATCTCCATCAACAAGGGTTAAATATCCAACCCCCACTCTTGCAAGCATCTCTGTTACAGCTCCCCCAAGTCCGCCAAGACCTGCAATGCACACTTTTGCTTTTAAAAGCAAAGATTGCTCTTGTTCAGTTAATGTATTGAAATTACGGCTGTATCGTTCAATTAGTTTGTTTTTTTTCATTTTATTTTTTCTTGTCCACAAAGTACCATGCAAGGTGAACCAGTTTGATATTTCATTTTTGAAAATCAATTGCTATTGAAGTAAATATCATGGATATTGGTTGTATGAAATCAAAAAAAACTGTTACTGATGAGTTAAGAAGTAGTAACCCAGGAGACATTAATATGCCTTATAAAAATATAATGGCTGATATTATAGCACAGGAGATCATTGATTCAGGAATAAAAATTCCCTCCCTGCCTTCTTCTGCTGAACATCTTATGAAAATGGTTCAACAACCAGTTGACAAAATTGATATAATTGAGCTTGAAAAACTGGTTGAAAGAGACCCTGTACTTTTTGCCCAGATTCTGAACCTTGCCAATTCACCATATTATGGCACTGGTATTGAAATAACAGGTCTTCGCACGGCACTGATGCGTATTGGTCTAAGTGAAAGCATCTTTGCACTATATATGTACCTTTTTAAAAGTGCATTGCCACCATTTCCTGATTTAAGTGGATTTTCCGACAAGGAGTTCTGGGAAGAGTCCTGGGCATGTGCAATTGCAAACAGAAGGCTTGGTGACCCAAGGCTTCTTGTTGAATCATTGCCGGGAGAGCTTTACATTTCAGGGTTGCTACAGGGAATAGGCAAATTGATACTTGCTGTTTATGATCCCGCAGCTTTTAATAAATGTATTGCTGTTGCCAGAAAAACCGGAACACCTCTTCATGAGGCTGAATTCAAGATATTTAAAACCACAGGAGGTCTTCTTGCAAGTAAAATTCTTGCTTCATGGCATCTTCCGGAAAAGATATGTGCAGCAGTTGCATATTGGCCATCCCCTGAATTCGCAGACCCTGAATATAGGGAAATAGCAGCTCTTACCCAGTTTGCCTGTTCCATAGTGCGATTATCAGGACTTGTGGAAACCTGCGAAAATACTCCTGGTGTCTCAACAAGTTCAGCTCTTGCCGATCTTTCAAATACTTATCTTCTTAAAAATGGTTCATCTTCGTTTGCAAGTACTGGTAAACAATACAAGATTGTTCAGGAGATTGTATCGTTACTGGAAAATCATTTTGATCTGGTCAACAAAGAGAAGTCAGAAAACAGTCCTGATAAAAATAGAAAAGAAAAAAATATAAAAAATGAAAAGAAACGTTCATTGAAAAGAGAGACTGAAAAACATCATGGTTTCACTGAAAATAGTGATTTTTTTTCATGGGTACGGGCATTTTTCAAGTAGTAGAAAACGGTCATGGCCGGCATTCAGCCACCCCCGAATATGGAAATTTGTATCTATTTCCACGGTAAATAAAAGAACATGGGTTTTAAGTTATCAAGTAATCATTTCTAATTATTCCTCGTCAGTTATAACTCCTCTGGATGGCGATCATAAAGTTGCCTCTTTATATTCTTTACAGGCAGGTAAAAATCGGCTTGACAGCGGAGCTAAAATTCTATACTTGTAAATACAAGTTTATACAACTACCTTTCGTAAGCGATAATTTATCATTTTTTAGTTCTACTTTGTTATCTTCTTATATTGTCTGAATCAGTATAGTCAGGATTCACAGGATAAAAGTTAATTATGCAAATCTTGTTAATCCTGAACATCCTGGGCATCCTGATTCAGACACCAAAAATAGGAAGCTAAGATAAGCTAACAAAGTAGTATTAGTAATACCTCAAGAATACAATTTAGGGGATCAAACATGTACAACCTGTCAAATTTTGAAATTGGATTTGAACCAAAGCTTACCTTTTTAAGCGATGGAGACAAGGAAAAGCTCTATACCTCTGCACTGAAAATTATTGAGGAGACCGGAATGCTGGTTCTCCATGAAGATGCTGTAAAATTGTTGAAAGCGGCAGGAAGTAAAGTTGAGGATAGAAGTGAGGGAGCCTGGGTTAAAATACCTGCAACTCTGGTGGAAAAGGCAAGAGAGACCGTTCCCAACAATATTGCAATGTATGATAGAGAAGGCAACCATGCCATGGATCTTGGAGGACGTCGAGCCTATTTTGGAACCGGCTCTGACCTTATGTGGTCTGTGGACTCCAGAACCATGGAACGCCATCACACAAAACTTGAGGACATCAAAAGGGCAGCAAAGGTGTGCGATGCTCTTCCCAATATTGATTTTATCATGTCCTTTGCTCATCCTCATGATGTAACGCCATCCCGTTCCTATCTTGAAAGTTTTAAAGCCATGTCGGAGAACTGTACCAAACCCATTGTCAATACAGCAGAAGGGAGAAGGGATCTCAAGGCCATGTGGGAAATCTCCAAAGCCCTACGGGGAGGAGAAAAGGAGTTGAGGGAGAAACCCTACTGGATTCAGTACGATGAACCCATAAGCCCCTTAAAACACCCCTTTGACAGCATGGACAAACTTATCTTTTGTGCAGAAACAGGTTCCCCTGTGATTTACTCCCCGGCACCAATTGCTTGTTCAACTGCCCCCATGACAGTTGCAGGCCATACTGTGCAGGGTCTTGCAGAATCGTTTTTTGGTATGGTTGTGCATCAGCTTGCAGCACCAGGAGCACCTTTTCTCATGGGAGTGGGCGCAGCAGTTCTTGACATGGCCACAAGTCAGTGTTCCTACAATGCTCCGGAATATATGATGACTTACATGGCAATGGTGGAGATGAGCAAATGGCTTGATATTCCTAACTGGGGCTATGGCGGAACAAGTGATGCCCAGATTCCTGATATGCAGGCATCCTATGAGGCTGGCCTTGAGGCTTTCATGTCCGTGTTTGCTGGTTCAAACCTTAATCATGATGTGGGATATCTGGATTTTGGACTTAGCGGAAGCCTTGATATGATCGTCATAGTCAATGAAATGATTGATCAGATTCGTCGGATGTACAAAGGTATTCCAGTTAATGATGATACCCTTGCTTTAAATGTTATTCCCGAAGGGGCTTCACAGAATCAGTTTTTGACCCATCCGCATACCTTTAAACATTTGAGGAAGGTACAGTGGAAACCTGAACTTTTTTGTCGTCAAAGCCATGATAAATGGGTGGCGCAGGGCAGAACAACACTTCTGGATCGTGCCCGTGCAAGGCTTGATGAGATTCTTAAAAATCACAGACCCATGCCCATTGCTTCTGAAAAGCAAAAGGCCATTGATAAAATCGTTAGTCAGTTCGATTAAACCTTCATAACGGTTTTTTACGGTAAATTTAAGAAATATCAGGAGTATATAAAATGACAACCATTTTTCTTGATAAAGAGATCATCACCAATGATGATCTTGTGGCAGTGGCACGCCATAATGCTGTTGCTGCTTTCTCTTCCAAAGGTGAGGCCAGGGTGGAGAAGACCAGTGCCCTTATCCGGCGCTGGATAGCTGAAAAAAAGGTGATTTACGGCATAACAACAGGTTTTGGGGCACTTTGCAATGTAACAATACCTGAAGCTGACACCCATCAGCTTCAGGAAAATATTATCATGAGCCATGCAGCAGGTGTTGGAAATCCTCTTCCCGAGGAGGTTGTGCGGGCAATAATGGCTTTGCGTATCCATGATCTTTCCATGGGATATTCCGGATGCCGCATTGATACCATACGCCACATGCTGACTCTTTTAAACAAAGGAGTTAGCCCCATTATCCCTGAAAAAGGTTCTGTGGGTTCCAGTGGAGATCTTGCTCCCACAGCTCATCTTGGGCTTGTGCTGATAGGTCAGGGAGAAGCTATCTACAATGGAGAACGCAGGCCAGGAGGTGAAATTCTCAAAGAGATCTGCCTTGAACCTTTGAGACTGGAAGGGGGGGAAGGGCTTGCTCTTATCAACGGAACACAGGTGATGACTGCAATAGGTGTTCTTGTTGTAAATGATGCTGTACAGCTTTCCAAAACAGCAGACATTGCATGTGCAATGAGCCTTGAGGTACTCATGGGCAGCAACTCTGAATTTGATCCCAGAATTCACCAGGTTCGCCCCCACCCGGGTCAGATTGCAACTGCGGATAATATTCTCAAAATGATTCAGGAGAGTGAACTTATTGATTCCCACAGGGGATGTGCAAGGGTTCAGGATGCCTACACCCTTCGATGTTCTCCCCAGATTCATGGTGCCAGCAAGGATGCTGTTGCCCATGCAAAAAAGGTGATTGATATAGAGATCAACTCCACCACCACCAATCCGCTTATCTTTGCTGATACAGAAGAGATTCGTCTTGGAGGTAATTTCCATGGTCAGCCCGTTGCAATGGCTGCCGACTATCTCTCCATGGGTATTGCAGAGCTTGGAAGTGTATCTGAAAGAAGGATTGAACGCATGGTCAATCCACAGCTAAGTGATCTTCCGGCCTTTCTTGTCAAAAATGGTGGTCTTAATTCCGGCTACATGATTGCCCAGTATGCAGCCGCAGCTCTGGTATCGGAAAATAAGGTGCTTGCCCATCCTGCCTGCGTGGACTCCATCCCCACATCTGCCAACAAGGAGGATCATGTGAGCATGGGCACCATCGGCATTCGCCAGACCCGAGAGATTCTTGGTAATGTTGAAAATGTTGTGGCCATTGAGCTTTTGTGTGCAGCCCAGGCATATGATCTGATAACAGAAACTAAACCCATGAAAGGAGGGCTTGGCACCCGTGTGGCCTATGATGTGATCAGAAGACATGTGCCCTACCTTGAGAAGGACAGGGATCTTTCCAAAGATATTGAAACCATGGTAAAGGTTCTGAAAAGTGGTGAGATTGTTGAAGCGGTTGAAAAGGCTATTGGAAACATTAAAGGAAGCTGAACCTTGAAGCAACAGTACTGACAAAAATAATGGAGTTGATTTATATGTCACTGAAAGCCCCTAAAGCACTTTACGAGCAGGTAAAAGACCATATAATGTCCCGTATCCAGTCCGGAGAGTGGCTACCTGACAGCCGTATCCCCTCTGAAAATCAACTGGTAAAGGAGCTTTCCGTTTCAAGAATGACCGTAAACCGAGCTTTAAGAGAGCTTTCCAACAGCGGTCATCTTGTCAGAATCCAGGGGGTGGGAACCTATGTGGCACAGCCTAAACCCCTTACAGCGCTTTTTGAAATTACCAGCATTGACGAGGAGATCCGGAGCAGGGGAGGAGTTCATACCTGTAAGGTGCATCTTCTTCAGGAGGAGGAGGCTAATCCTGAGCTTGCCGCAGCCATGGAAATTATGCCTGGAACTCCGGTCTATCATTCAATTATTGTGCATCAAAATTGTGGAAAACCTGTTATGCTTGCAGATCGCTATGTAAACCCGTTGTCTGCCCCTGATTATCTGAAGCAGGATTTTACCCTTATCACACCATCTAATTATCTTTTGAATGTTGCACCTGTAACTGATGTTGAGCACATTGTGGAGGCAGTAGTGCCGGACGCAATGACACGGCAGCTACTCAACATTTCATCCAGTGAGCCTTGTCTGGTGCTGCACCGACAGACCTGGGATGATCAGCGGGTGGTAACCCACAGCCGAATGACATATCCTGGTTCCACCTATCGTATTGGTGGAAGATTTAAACCATTGTCTAATGGGTATAACAACAAGATAAAATAACAATAAGATAAATAATGTTAAGGAATAGTAATGATGAAACAATCTATATGGATAAGTTTTGACCTTGGAGTCAGAGGGGATTATGAAGGTTTGTATCAGTGGCTTGATTCAAAAGGGGCGATTGAGTGCGGAGATAATTTTGCATTTTTCAAATATGAAAGTTCAGGAGATATCATTGAAAACCTGAAAAACGAGATTGAAGAGAGCATTGAAATAAATAAAAAAACCCGCATATACATAATATACCGCAATGGTGTGGACGCAAAAATGAAGGGCAGATTTATCTTCGGTACAAGGAAAGCAGCTCCATGGACAGGCTACGCAGAGCATCAGGAGTTCATTGAGGAAGAAGAAGGTTGATTAATCAAAGGAGATTTAGATATAATGAATATAATTAATAATTTTAATAGTAGTGATGTAGCACAGTCCATGAAAATCCGCCTTGATGATGAACTTCCTGAACCTAAAGCATTCAGGGAGGGCATTCGACGTGCACCGGACAGGGGGTTTAGGTTAACGGAAAGCCAGACTCGTACCGCCTTGAAGAATGCCTTGCGTTACATTCCGGAACAGCATCATGCCGCTCTAATACCGGAATTTCTGGAGGAACTCAAAACCCGTGGCCGCATTTACGGATATCGCTTCAGACCCAACGGTGCCGTTAAGGCAAAAGCCATTGATGAGTATAAGGGAAATTGCCAAGCCGGCAGGGCATTTCAGTTGATGATGGACAATAACCTTGATTTTGATGTGGCTCTTTACCCTTACGAGCTTGTGACCTATGGCGAGACCGGCAGTGTCTGCCAGAACTGGATGCAGTATTGCCTTATCAAAAAATATCTTGAAGTTATGACAGAATATCAGACCCTTGTTATGCAGTCCGGCCACCCTTTGGGGCTTTTCAGATCATCTCCTGACAACCCGAGGGTCATTATCACCAATGGTCTTATGGTGGGGCTTTATGACAATCCGGATGACTGGGAGGTTGCCGCACAGATGGGGGTCTCGTCCTATGGCCAGATGACAGCCGGCGGCTGGATGTACATAGGCCCCCAGGGCATTGTTCACGGCACCTACAACACCCTTCTCAATGCCGGTAGAAAAATGTGCGGTGTGCCAGAAGACGGTGATCTTGCAGGACTTCTTTTTGTTTCATCAGGGCTTGGCGGTATGAGTGGCGCCCAGCCCAAGGCAGCAATGATTGCCGGTGCTGTCTCCATAACAGCCGAGGTTGATCTATCCCGCATTCTTACCCGACATGAGCAGGGATGGGTGGATCTTGTCTCCTCTGATCTGGACGAAATCGTCTCCCTTGCGTCAAAAGCCATTGATGAAAAAGCACCCACATCCATTGCCTACCATGGTAATATTGTGGATCTTCTGGAGTATCTAATTATAAATGGATCTAAAAAGGGGCTAAAGGTTGATCTTCTTTCTGATCAGACCTCATGCCATGTTGTATATGATGGCGGATACTGTCCCCAGGGAATCACCTTTGAGGAGCGCACACGTCTTTTGGCAGAGGATCGTTCGACCTTTAAAAAACTTGTGGACAAGAGCCTTCGTCGTCACTATGAACTGATTCAAGAGATTTCACAGCAGGGCACATTCTTTTTTGATTATGGCAATGCCTTTTTAAAGGCCGTGTTTGATGCCGGTGTCACTGAAGTTGTCAAAAATGGCGTGGATGCCAAGGATGGTTTTCTCTTTCCATCCTATTTTGAAGATATCATGGGGCCAATTTTTGATTATGGATACGGCCCTTTTCGCTGGGTTTGCCTGAGTGGAAAGCCCGAAGATCTGAAAAAGACAGATGAGGCTGCCATGTCGTGCATCAATCCTGATCGCAGGCCCGAAGATCGTGACAACTATATCTGGATACGTGATGCCGATGCAAACAAGCTTGTTGTGGGAAGTCAGGCAAGAATTTTGTATCAGGATGCGGGGGGCAGGGTAGCAATTGCACTTAAATTCAATGATATGGTTAGAAATGGAGAAGTTGGGCCCATAATGCTTGGGCGGGATCATCATGATCCAGGTGGTACTGATTCGCCTTTCAGGGAGACCGCAAATATCAAGGACGGCAGCAATGTGTGTGCAGATATGGCAACCCACTGTTTTGCCGGAAATGCCGCACGGGGCATGTCCCTTGTGGCGCTTCATAACGGTGGCGGTACAGGTATTGGCAAGGCAATCAATGGTGGCTTTGGCCTGGTGCTGGACGGCAGTGAAAGAGTGGATGAGATCATAAAATCAGCCATGTCATGGGATGTAATGGGAGGCGTTGCCCGTCGCAACTGGGCAGGAAATCCCAATGCAGTTGAAGTTGCCATTGCCTACAATCGGAATAATGAAAACGGGGATCAGGTTACCATTCCCTTTGTTGCAGATGATAAACTTGTTGGCCGGGCAGTGGAAGATATTTTTAAATAACGGCCAGGCAGACACTTCTGCGACAACGAACATTGAAACGTACTTGGCGGATTACCGCCACAATGGAAAGAATCAAAGTCATTTTTAAACAGTTAGTTATGGACGTTTTTATATGACTTGCATGGCGGCGATGAGGTTTCCCATGATCCGAAAATTATTCAAGAATGCAAATATATATACACCCGTTGATTACGGCAGACCCGCTGCCGGTGAGGCACAAACTGTGCTGAACCATTTTCCCCATGGTGCCATTATTGTTGAAGATGGCCTTATTAAGGCTGTGGGAAATGAACCGGAGCTTTTTGCCGGTGTTGAGAAGTCATGCGCAGGTTCCTGTGATGTTCATATGGAAATTGACTGTGCTGGAAAATGCCTGATTCCTGGATTTGTTGACCCGCACACACATATGTGCTTTGCTGAAAGGCGTGAAGGTGAATTTGAGATGAGAATAGGGGGGACTCCCTATCTTGAGATCCTTGGAAAAGGCGGAGGCATACTCTCATCTGTCAGAGCGGTTGCAGATTCAGGCGAAGAAAAACTATATGCTGTAACCCTCAAAAATGTTTTATCAGCTCTCAAATTCGGCACCACAACCGTTGAGATTAAAAGCGGTTACGGCCTTGATACACAAAATGAACTTAAAATGCTAAATGTGATTGACAAAGTTGCAAGAACCACTCCTCTTGATGTGGTTGCAACATTTCTTGGTGCCCACGCTGTTCCGCCAGAATACAGAAATGACAAGGATGGTTTTATTGATCTTGTGATAAGGGAGATGCTGCCGGCTGTCAAGGCACAGGGTGTTGCAATGTTCTGTGATATTTTCTGTGAAAAGGGCGTTTTTACAATTGAACAGGGAAGAAGGCTTCTGAAGGCTGCCAGAAAACTTGGGTTCGGAACAAAAATTCATGCAGATGAAGTGCACGATTTGGGTGGTGCAGCTCTTGCCGCTGAAATATCCTCCATATCTGCTGACCATCTGCTGGCAGCAAGTGATGAAAATATGGAAAAAATGGCAGCAGCCGGTGTGGTGGCAACCCTTTTACCGGCAACTGCATACAGTTTAAGAAAGCCCTATGCCCGTGCAAGAAAGATGATAGAAACAAATCTTCCGGTGGCACTTGCAACGGATTGCAATCCAGGATCAAGTTTTACCGAGTCCATGCCTTTCATTATCGGCCTTGCCGTCCTTAATATGGAGATGACTCCGGCTGAGGCTTTGACAGCAGCCACTCTTAATTCAGCATACGCAATTGACATGGCATCCAGGGTGGGAAGCCTTGATGTTGGAAAACAGGCAGATTTTCTGCTTCTGGATGGGAAATCTCCGGCTGTTCTTGCATATCATGCCGGTGTTTCTCCTGTAAGTTCGGTGTACAAATTGGGTGAAAAGATTGTTTGATAAATGAAGTATTACGCGGATTTTTTCAATGAGTGTAATCGTTTAATCCGTTTAATCAGTGATTCAGACAAATAGACCGAGACAGAAAAAGTTTAAAAAATTTCAAAAAGATATCATAATTTCAAAAAATATAAAAAAACAATAAGAAAAAATAGAAATAAGGATTAAAAATGAAAAAAATAGTTGAATGCGTCCCTAATTTTTCAGAGGGGCGTGACCGTGATGTGATCAATGCAATTGCCGATGCCATAAGTAAGACAGAAGGGTGTACCCTTCTTGATGTTGATCCAGGAAAATCCACACACAGAACTGTATATACCTTTGTGGGAGATCCAGAAAGTGTAATTGAGGGAGCACTTGCAGCGGCTCGTGTGGCTTTTAAAAGAATTGACATGCGAAAGCACAAGGGAGAACATCCAAGATTTGGTGCCATGGATGTCTGTCCGTTTATTCCGGTGGCAGGTGTTACAATGGAGGAGTGTGCAAAGATTGCAAAAAAGTTTGCTCAACGGGCAGCAGAAGCCTTGAATGTTCCGTTTTTTCTCTACGAAGAGGCTGCAGAACATGAATATCGGCGCAAGCTTCCGGATGTACGCAAGGGTGAATACGAAGCCTTAGAGGAGCGCCTCAAAGATCCAAAATGGAAACCTGATTTCGGCCCTGCCAGTTTTGTTCCCACCTGGGGTGCCACAGCTACAGGTGCCCGCATGTTCCTTATAGCTTATAATGTCAATATTCTTGGCACCTCCAACCAGGCCCACCGTATTGCCCTGAATCTCCGTGAAGCCGGCAGGGGAGAGGATGAACCAGGCCGCATGAAGGATGTAAAGGGTATGGGATGGTTTGTGGATGAATACAACATGGCCCAGGTAACCGTCAACCTTAATAACTACCATGTGACCGCCATCCATGAACTCTTTGAATCAGTCAAGGAGGAGGCTGCTGCCTTAAATGTTGGTGTTGCTGGTTCTGAAATTGTGGGAATCGTGCCCCTTGAATCCCTTATCATGGCGGCTGACTACTACATTGAAAAGGAAAATCTATTTATTTATGAAGAGGATCAAAAGGTTCGACTGGCAATAGAACGTCTGGGGTTAAATTCTGTTGCCCCTTTTAATCCCAAAGAGAAGGTTATTGAATATATTGTTGCAGAACCACCGGATGAACCTTTAGCATCCTTGAGTGTCAGAGGATTTATTGAGGAGATTGCCGCTCGCACATCTGCTCCTGGAGGCGGTTCTGCATCGGCTGCAATGGCAGCCATTGGCACAGGCCTTGGTTCCATGGTGGCTAAGCTTACCTATGGTGTAAGAAAATTCGAGAATGTGGATGCACACATGAGAAAACATATTCCTCTGCTCCATGATCTGACACAAAAACTGATTCCCATGATCGACGCTGACACCTCTGCCTTTAACGAATATATGGAAGGTCTCAGAATGCCAAGGGGAACAGATGAAGAGAAGGCCGAACGACATGCCAAGATGCAGGCGGGTCTTAAAACAGCGATTAATGTTCCACTGACGACAATGAGGCTTGCAGATGCTGCATGGGATGCTCTTTGCGAGGTTGCCAGATATGGGAATCCAGCATCAAAATCAGATGTCCAGGTGGGGGCAAAGGCTCTTGAGACAGGCATCTGGGGTGCTTACCAGAATGTCCTTATCAATATGGAGGATGTGGAGGATGAGGCTTACAAATCCGAGATACTTAAAGAGTCTGAAGCCATAGAGAAAAGAGCCAGGGAGAAATGCTCTGAAGTGCTTTCTTTGTTAGGTTGAACTTCTCTGAGTCTTAATTAAGTCTAAATCGTTGTATTTTTTAGCATCTTTCATTTGTCGGTTTACACTTTTTTTGAACCATGATTTTCATGATTAAGGGATTATCTTGATTTTTAATCGTGTTAATCCTTAAATCCTTTAATCATGGTTCAGCATAAGATCATAATTTATTGCAGATTCACGGCTTATAACTTCAAAGCGACTTTGGCTTATTTCTAAACCCAACAATTTGTTAAGAGAAATTTGGGATTCTTTGAAACTGTCGCGAATATTACAAATATTCATCCATTCTTGTAACAAATAAGAATAACATCTATCTGGAAGGTTAGCCATGGCATCTAAGGGCATGACGCCGGCTTCATATTCACTTCGATAACAACTCCTGGGAACTTTTAATTTTCCAAAAATTAAAAAATAATCTCGTCCGTAAAGACCTGGCTGTTTTGTCAGCACAGTACCATTTTCCAATAACGTACATGGCGGATTACCGCCACAATCGAAGGGATGAAAGTCGTTTTTAAAACAGGCTGTTACGGAGACTTTCATATAAATAATTCTTGCCCCTTATCCCCTGTCCCTATTGTCGCAAAATAGGCTGTCATAGCAGATAAGCCTATGTTCATTAATCTCGCAAAAATGGCTTTTTCCATTTCATAGGCTTCTAAATTAGAGCTCATGTTTACAACAAACTCAAAAAGATATAGTACTTGATTTTAACCTTTAATTCTGCTTTGTTCAATTGAAAAAGCTTGCATCGTAATCTCCTTTTTTAAAACGTTAATGATGGTCATTAATAATGCCACAAATTGGGGGATGAGTGTAAGCTTTTTTTTATAACGGCCATGGCAGACACACCTGCCACAACGAAGCATGAAAGTCCTTAGAACCTTAAAAGACAGGGACTTTCTTATAAAACAGAATATTATCTAATAGTTATGTGTTGATCGAAAAAGGGTACACTCAATTTAGAATTGCTGCATCATTGACAAAGATTATTGTTGTATTACTTTTCATTGAAACAACTAAAAACTCATGAAGGGAGAAGAGTATGCAATTTGATAAACTGACCATAAAATCACAACAGATGATCCAGAGTGCCCAGTCCATTGCATTGAGGAAAAACAACCAGGCCATTGAGACAATCCACCTTTTGAAGGCAATGCTGGAGGACAAAGATGGTATCGCTGTATCCATAATAAGGAAAGCCGGAGCAACACTTGAGCAGATTTCAGCTCTTCTGGATAATGCTATTAATAAGCTTGTTCAGGTGACAGGAGCCGGAGAGATTTATCTTTCAACATCATTGAAAAAAGTTATTGACAGAGCTTTTATTGAAGCTGACAAGATGAAGGATCAATATGTAAGCCTTGAACATCTGCTTCTGGCAATGCTTCATGTTCCTGGGATTCATCAGGATATACTTAAACAAAGTGGTGTATCCCTTGATATTGTGCTTACAGTTCTCAAGGAAATCCGAGGTAACCAGACCATCACTGACCAGAATCCTGAAGAGACATACCAGGCCCTTGAAAAATACGGTCGAAACCTTACAGAACTTGCAAGAACCGGAAAGCTTGATCCTGTAATTGGAAGGGACGAGGAGATAAGGCGTATTGTTCAGGTTCTATCAAGACGCAGAAAGAACAACCCTGTACTTATTGGAGAACCAGGAGTTGGCAAGACAGCAATTGTTGAGGGGCTTGCCCAGAGAATAGTGGCAGGAGATGTATCTGAAAGCCTTAAAAATCGTAAAGTGATTGAACTGAACATGGGCGCACTTGTAGCAGGAGCAAAGTATCGGGGGGAGTTTGAAGAGCGCCTAAAGGCAGTTTTAAAGGAGGTAGAAGCTTCCCAGGGCGAGATAGTTCTATTTATTGATGAACTTCATACAGTGGTTGGTGCCGGTGCCGCAGAAGGGTCAATGGATGCTTCAAACATGCTTAAGCCTGCCCTTGCAAGGGGTACTTTAAGGTGCGTTGGAGCAACAACCCTTGACGAGTACCGCAAATATATTGAAAAAGATGCTGCCCTTGAGCGCCGTTTTCAGCCTGTATATGCTTCAGAACCCTCTGTGGAGGATACTATATCAATATTGAGGGGGCTTAAGGAGAAATATGAGGTTCATCACGGAGTGAGGATTAAGGATTCAGCCATTGTTGCTGCAGCAGCCCTTTCAAATCGCTATATTGCCGATCGCTTTTTGCCTGACAAGGCAATTGATCTTGTCGATGAATCTGCTTCTCGCTTGAGAATTGAGATCGACAGCATGCCACTTGTGATTGATGAGGTGCAAAGAAGGATTACCCAGGCCGAAATTGAGAGACAGGCACTGAAAAAAGAGAAAGATCCTGCATCAATGGAGAGGCTTCATAAGCTTGAAAAGAAACTTGCAGAGATGCATGAAGAGATTGGCCCTATGAAACTGCACTGGGACAATGAAAAACGTTTGATTCAGGAGATAAGTAGCATAAGGGAGCGCATGGATCAGGCACAGACAGAAGCTCAGATTGCAGAGAGGGAAGGGGATCTTGCAAAGGTAGCTCAGATCAAATACGGCACCATTCAAGGATATCAGCGGGAACTTAACGAGAAAAAAAGCGAGCTTGACAAGGTACAATCTGAACGCAGAATGCTAAAAGAGGATGTTGAAGAGTCAGACATTGCTGATGTTGTCTCTTCCTGGACAGGCATTCCTGTTTCAAGGATGCTCAAAGGCGAGCAGGAGAAACTGATTCAGATGGAATCACATATCAGGAAGAGGGTGATTGGACAGACAAAGGCCATTGACGCTGTTTCCAATGCTGTCAGGCGTGCACGTTCAGGTTTGCAGTCTGCTGATCGTCCCATTGGAACATTTATTTTCATGGGACCGACTGGTGTTGGAAAAACCGAGCTTGCCAAGGCGCTTGCTGAGTTTATCTTTGACAGTGAACAGGCAATGGTAAGAATTGACATGTCAGAGTATATGGAAAAGCACTCTGTTGCCCGTCTTATTGGTGCGCCTCCAGGATATGTTGGCTATGAAGAGGGTGGTGCTCTTACCGAAGCTGTGAGAAGACGTCCCTATGCTGTTCTTCTTTTTGACGAAATTGAAAAAGCCCACCCTGATGTATTTAATATTCTGCTTCAGGTGTTAGATGATGGCAGAATGACCGATGGACATGGAAGAACTGTTGATTTTACAAACACCATAATCATAATGACATCCAATGTAGGCAGCCGTTTTATACAGGAAGCAGGAGTCTTGGGAAAAATTTCAGAGTCTTCAGATCAGGCTCTCTATGCCACAGGAATTGCTCAGGCTTTGAAAGACTCTTTTAAACCTGAGTTTCTTAACAGGATAGATGAGATAATCACCTTTGAAAATCTCTCAAGGGAAGATATAAAAGCAATCGCAATGATACAGATAAATGGATTAAACAGACGTCTTGCTTCAAAAAAGATTGAGGTGGAACTTACTGAAAGCGCCATGGATTTCATTGTTGATAAAGGGTATGACCCTGCATTTGGTGCAAGGCCATTAAAGCGGGTTATTCAGCAGCATATGGAAAATAGACTTGCCATGACCCTTTTGAAGGGAGATGTTAAAGATGGTGAGAAGATCGTTTTTGATGTTGAGCCCGAAGGGAACAGTCTGGTAACAATGAGGCTATAAAACGGCATTATTATAGACTTCCAGAAAAATATTTTTCCATCTCTACTTTGAAGGGCAACCACATAGGGTTGCCCCTACGTTGTGCTTGCAAATTTAATTATCTGGAAAACTATATAAGCTATGTTTTCCTGCCTTGATGTGAATATAACGTCTTATACTGTTCCAGATAATTAGAGCCTGTTTAAATATTACTGGCTCTTAACCTTTAATCCCGGGTATCATGCTTCAGACCAAACATGATCTTGCAACAAAAATATGCACAAACAGTTAAGTCACCTTTATTCAATAAGTATCGAAAAGACCATCAAGGTGTCGCTTTTGAGAAGGCAAATTCAGGCATTGAGACAGTTTGCTGGCAATAATACTGAATTTGCTGAAATTATGCGTGGTCTTGCACTGCTTTAATGAAAAACGGGAGAATTATTTTATTTATAGATGCTTCTAAATTACATTATTCTGACTCTGCTAACTACTATCTTTCAAAGTGAACAAAATCAATAAGAAAAACCGCTCCCATAAGCATCGCCTTTTGGCTTATGTCAGCATCATGTGGAAATTCAACTCCGAAATCATCAGCTTTACTGAAAGTTTCCTTAAAAAAGCCGCTCCATTTCTTTGTGATTTTTCCAACCTCCATTCCGTTTTTAATGATTTTAAATGTCCAGGGATGGAGAATAGGGCCAAAAAGCCTAAAGATTTCTCTTTCAAGAGCATTGTAGATAATATATTCCCTTCTTAATATTCCGAATTGCCGCCTGATGGTTCCAAGCAGTTCTCCATTGGAATTGAAAACATCGAGTTCGTGGAAAAAAAAACGGAAAGGTCTTTCAAGGCTTAGGGCAAGAGAGCCATCACGATTAAAAACTTCAAGTATAAATGGCCGCCAGTTTCCCATAAACAGTCTTGATAAAATTGCACTTATGGCAGTACTCGTTTCAACAGCTTCAAAAAGGTTGAAATTTACAGTGTAACGGTTACGGTTCTCAATCCCTAACCACACTTCTGATTTTTCCATATGTTGCTGAATAAACAATTTGCGGCTATCTTTTAGCCCTGCCAGTTCATGACCCTGGTTTGTATTACCCATAAGAGCCTGTCTTTCTAACTCTTTCGTTTTTCTTGCAATAAATTTTGAGACTATTATTCCACATTCTGGGCATTCAAAAAAATTTTCTTCCCCTGTGAAATTACATTTGGGACATTTATTGGTTGATTGTAAACTCTCCATCTTGATAATCCTCTATTGCTGGGCAAAATGGTTTTATGTTAGATCAATTGGATTATTAGATTCTTATCTCTAATTTTTAGCTGGGATGCAGCTATTTACATACAGTTAAACCTTGAAAGAGGATTAAGTGACTATCTAATTGCTATAAATGAGACAAAATTAAACCATTTTAGCCAAATATCTATTTTTTTGAATCCTGCCCGTCCAAGGCGTTCCATATGGGATTTTGTTGTTTCAGGAATCAGTATATTTTCAAGAGCCTCTCTTTTCCTGCTTATTTCAAGTTCTGAATATCCGTTATCCAGCTTGAAATTCTTGTAAAAATCCTGCTGAAGCCCGCAAATATCTCTATCTTCATGGGATATTTTTTCCGATAAAATAAGAATCCCGCCAGGAACCATGCCATCATGAATTCCCTTTATGAATTGATCTCTTTTGGAAAGCTTTATGAACTGCATGGTGAGGTTGACGATAACAGCAGATGCCCTGGAAATGACAATATCTTCTGCAAGAGAACATACCAGACATATTTTATTGTCGCTTTTCTTATTGCTATATCCGCCTTTATGAAGTCTGTTTTTGTATTTTGCAATCATGGGAAAAGAGCTGTCAACGGCAATCATTGTGAATGGGTGGCTATTTTGCATTGAAGGACGTGGATAAAGACCATTATTAATGCCGGAAAAGAAGTTCATCATCATTATCCCAAGATTGCCATGGGAGCAGCCAAGATCATACATAAAAGTACCTGGCTTGTAAAATCTTTGTGCCATCTGGCACTGACGCTGAATACTTTCCATATACAGGGGAACAGATCTTTTAATCATGTCATCAAATACTGCTGTTACCTCCTCATTGAATGCAAAGGGTGAAACCGGAGCCAGGTTATTTGCAAATATTGTATCTTTCCCAGAAGGGAAATCACTTTCCGCAGCTTTATTCTCGTCAGAAGCAGAATAAAATTGGGATTTAGTAATATTTGAAGGTGAAAAATTTTTATGATTTGTCATTTTATTTGCCATCAAAATTATTTGCCGTCAGATCATGTCACCAAGAATAATTTTCAGTGCTTCAAGGGCTGCAATATAACCAAAAATTCCGCTTATCATAGAGAGGCTTCCCATGGGATTTCTCTGTCTGCCGCTTTTAAGGAAATTCTCTTCAAGGGATTGGGAGACACTTTCCCTTGAAGCAATTTCTGTGGAATAGACACAGTGTATTCCCGACTCAATTCCTCTTCGTTTTAATCTTTTTCTCACGGATCTTGCAAGTGGACATCCCATTGTTTCAGAAATATCTCCGGTCTTTATGGCTCCAGGATCCTTACGTCGTGCAGCACCCATGCTTGAAACAACCGGAATCTCTCTTTTTACCATCTCAAATAGAATCGAAACTTTGGGATTAAGACTGTCTATTGCATCTATGACAACATGGCTGGGATGTGAAGGTTGTAAAGATTGGCAAGGGGGTGATGGTTTTTTGCAATTGCCATGATTGCCCGGGATATTATTGCCTGTGATATGAGGGGCTCTGCTATGATTACATTGGATATGATTGTCTTGGATACGATTGTGTGCAAGATGATTAGATGAATCGCGATTACAGGAGACATTACTGAATACCAGATCAAAGGTCTCCTCATGGCAAAGGGTGTTGAATATTTCAACCTTGATGTCGGGGTTGATCTGCTTCAGACGGTCAAAGGCGGCATCGGTTTTTTTGCGACCTATATTATTTTCAACAGCAAGAAGTTGACGGTTGAAATTACTTGTGCTGATTTCATCAAAGTCAACAATTCTAATGGTTCCTATGCCGCTTCTTGCAAGTGCTTCAATGGCGTGTGAACCTACTGCTCCAAGTCCTATGACTGTGACAGATGAATTCTCAAGTCTATCCATGGCAGAAGCGCCGAGCATAAGCTCTGTGCGTTTAAATTTATCTCTATTGAATGGCATATCTGAAAGTTAGGGTTACAAAATAAAAATTCCATTTTATCTCCTGCAAAAGCAGATAGTTATGGAAAAATCCGCCTAAAAAGTGCTTATGAAAGAATCCACCTAAAAAGTGCTTATGAAAGAATCCACCTAAACGGGCATGATTGATTACGTATTAATCATCCCCAAATACAAAAATGATAGTCATTTTCACGGTAAACGGGCATGATTGATTACGTATCAATCACCCCCAAATATAAAAATGATAGTCATTTTCACGGTAAAGTACTTATGAAAAATTCCGACCAGAAGAGTAGTCAATTTATTTCCAAAAAAAATTGACCATATATCTGCCTGTAAGTACTGCAAAAAGCCCGAGACAAAGGTGTGTTGTCACATTCAGTATGGCAAAATCAAGTTTTCGGTCATTTAAAAGCTGCACAGTTTCATTCCCGAATGTTGAAAATGTGGTAAAAGCTCCAAGCACTCCCATAAAAACAAGAAGCCTCAATTCAGGAGAAAATATATTTTTGAGTTCATCCCACCTTGAGAGCACCCCTATAATGATGCAGCCTGTTACATTGACAGCAAGTGTGCCAACAGGGAAGCCCCAGGAATATGTTGATTTATGGATATAACTGTTCAGGGCATATCTGAGAACTGCACCGGTAAAGCCACCTATTCCCACCAGCAGAATTTTTACCATGTGAAATATCCTTCTTTAAGAACAGTTCATAAACTAAAAAAGGGGATTGGCACTTTGCCAAACCCCCTTTAGTAAAATCAAATTTTGGTAGCGGGGAGAGGATTCGAACCTCTGACCTTCGGGTTATGAGCCCGACGAGCTACCAGACTGCTCCACCCCGCAACAACTCGGCTAATATAGGGGAAACTCTTTTTGAAGTCAAGAGGTTTTCTGAAAATTTTTTAACAACACATTTCTGATACCCCATTAATGAGTTTAATTCGTTTTCACCCTTTAAGGAAGGTATTCAGCTTTGCCTTAAGTTCATCATATGTCCGCGTTACATCAAATTGCGGAAACTCCTTGATCACGTTGTCAGGGGGTCGGAAGAAAAATGCATCATCAGCCTCTTTGAGCATGGCTGTATCATTATATGAATCCCCAAAAGCAACTGTTCGGTAATTAAGCCCCTTAAATGCCCTTACAGCATGTTTTTTCTGGCTGGCCTGCCTCAGTTTATAATCTGAAATTCGTCCCGAAGGATCAATTTCAAGGCTGTGGCACAGTAGAGCCGGGTAGTTGAGTTTTTTCATCAAAGGCCTTGCAAACTCCTCAAATGTGTCTGAAAGGATAATGATCTGAGAACGTTCCCTTATCCAGTTGAGAGTTTCAAATGCCCCTTCAAGTGGCTCCATTGTTTCAATGACCTCTGTAATATCCTTAAGCTTAAGGCCATGCTGATCCAGCACAGAGAGGCGTTTAGTCATAAGTACATCATAGTCACTGATCTCTCTTGTGGTGAGTTTTAGTTCATCAATACCTGTTTTTTTCGCAACATTAATCCAGATTTCAGGTACCCATACACCTTCAAGATCACAACAAATAAGATTCATTTTTTATTCTTCCTCAATTCTGATGACAACTGGTTTCTCGGGTATTGCGTCAAGGGAGGCAATTTCCGCTAAGGATTTCTGTATCTCTTTTTCCATGGCCTTGTGGGTGATCATTACCACCGGTACTGTACCGTTGGTTCTCCTGCCTTTCTGATGAACAGATTTTATGCTTATGCCCTGATCTCCCAGAATACCAGATATTTTTGACAGCACACCCGGGTGATCAGAAGCTTCAAGCCTTATGTAGTAACATGTACTGGTCTCCGTGAATGGCATAATCGGAATCTTTTTGATATTTTTTTGAGGGCTGCCAAGGATCGGCATCCGTTTTTTGCTTCCGGTCATTATATTTCTGGCAATGTCGGCAATATCGCTTACAACTGCGCTTGCAGTTGGCATCATGCCGGCACCGGCTCCGTAAAGCATTGTCCTACCTGTGGCATCACCATCAATTGTAACAGCATTCATGGAGCCGTTGACATGTGCAAGAGGGTGGCTTTCCGGTATCATGGTAGGATGTACCCTTGCTTCCACTGAATCTGAATGGTTTTTGCTTATGGCAAGCAGTTTGATGCTGTATCCAAACTCACGGGCATTCTGTATATCCATAGGCGTGATGCTGCTGATACCTTCAACATATATGTCATCAAGGTTTATCTCCATACCATAGGCAAGGGATGTAAGAATTGCCAGTTTGTGGGCAGAGTCATGGCCCTCAATATCAAGAAAAGGATCAGCTTCAGCATATCCTTTTTCCTGGGCCTCCTTTAGTGCTTCATCAAAAGGGCATCCTTCGCTGGTTATCTTGGTAAGAATATAGTTGCACGTACCATTTAGGATCCCTGTCATGGAGTCAATCCGGTTTGCAACAAGGGACTCTCTTATGCTTTTTATTACGGGCATACAGCCGCCAACACTTGCTTCAAAGGCAAAATCAAGCTCTTTTTCCCTTGCTGTCTGCACAATAATATTTCCAAAGGATGCAATAAGAGCCTTGTTGGCAGTGACAACGTGCTTTCCATTTTCAAGGGCCTTTAGTGTAAAGTCCTTGGCAACCTTTGTGCCGCCTATAAGCTCCACTATAATGTTGATATCCGGATCATTGATAACTGTTCCTGCATCTGATATAAATACACCTTCCGGAAATGAAATACCCCTGTCTGTTGTTGTGTCAAGATCCGCAACATATTTCAGGTTGACAGGTACTCCAATCCTTGACTCAAGCAACTCTGCCTTTTCCATCAAAAGCTTTGCCACTCCCGTTCCAACGACACCACATCCCAATATGCCGATATTGATCTTTTTTGTTTTCATACATATTTCTCCGGCTTTACCTTAAAAATGCATCTGATTTTTATATTTGGGGATGATTGAGACGTAACCATGCCCTTTTAGTTTTTTCTTCTACCGTGAAAATGACTATCATTTTTATATTTGGGGGTGATTGATACGTAATCAATCATGCCTGTTTAAACAAACAGAGTGTCTGCTTTAAATACAGTATAGCTTCGTTGATGTCAAAAAGGTTTTGACATTTCAGAATAATAAGACTACTCTTTTTTACTTAAAATTTTCGATTAAATTTAGTTTAAGTGAACGTCTTCATATATAGCTGATTTCTGAATAGAGGAGTATTTAATGGTTGAAGCATTGACATATGCTGATGCAGGGGTTGATATCAACAAGGCAAATGATCTTGTACAGAGGATCAAGCAAATTGCGAAAACAACCCCGAGAACAGGTGTTATGGGAGAGATTGGTGGCTTTGGCGGTCTCTTCTCCCTGAATTTATCTCATTACAAAAATCCTGTGCTGGTAAGCTCTACAGATGGCGTCGGTACCAAACTTAAAATTGCCTTTGCCATGGACAGACATAACACAATTGGAATTGATCTTGTAGCCATGTGTGTTAATGACATTATAGTCCAGGGTGCAAAACCTTTGTTTTTCCTTGACTATCTGGCAATGGGTAAGCTGGATACAGATGTGGCTGCCCAGATCATTGAGGGTATTGCAAGGGGATGCAGTGAGTCCCAATGCGCCCTTATTGGTGGAGAAACCGCTGAAATGCCAGGTATCTATAATGATGCTGAATATGACCTTTCAGGTTTTTCAGTAGGTATTGTGGATAACACAAGGATTATAGATGGCTCGGAAATCCGTAATGGACACAAGCTTATAGGACTTGCATCAAGCGGTGTCCACAGCAATGGTTTCTCCCTTGTAAGAAAAATCTGTTTTGACAAGTGCGGCTACAATGTTGAAACTCATATCCCAGACCTTGGAAAAACCCTTGGTGAAGAGCTGATTACTCCAACACGTATCTATACACAGACAATGCTTGGTCTTATTCGGGATCTTCCCATTCACGGTATTGCACATATCACCGGCGGCGGCATTGACGAAAACATTATTCGCATTATACCGGATGCATGTAAAGTGATAGTGGATAGGTCAAGCTGGGAGGTTCCGGCAGTTTTCAGGTTCCTTCAGGAGGCAGGCGGAGTCTCTGACCACGAAATGCACCGTACATTCAACAATGGTATAGGAATGATTGTGGTAGTTCCGGAAAACATTGCCCAGGATCTTATGGATCGTCTATCTGCCATGGAAGAAAAGGCATACCTCATAGGCGAAATTGCCTCAAGAACAGATTCTGAACCCCAGGTTGAGTGGGTGTGATAAAAAAATAAAGTTGGAGTTGTATTGTGATAATCCTTGGAGTTGAGTCCTCCTGTGATGAAACCGCTGCCGCAGTAATTGAAAATGGAACTGTCATAAGATCTTCTGTGGTATCTTCCCAGGTTGCTACACACCATAAATATGGTGGCGTTGTGCCTGAACTTGCCTCCAGAATGCACGTTGAATCTATTCTTCCTGTTGTAACAGAAGCCATATCATCTGCAGGAGTTAAAATGGATGATATTGAAGGTGTTGCAGTAACCCGTGGCCCAGGCCTTATTGGAGCTCTTCTTGTTGGTTTCTCTTTTGCAAAGGCATTTGCCTGGGCAAGGGGTATCCCATGGACAGGGGTAAATCACCTTGAAGGTCACATATACTCTGTGCTTCTTTCAGACGATCCACCACCATTTCCTTTTGTTGTTCTTCTTGCTTCAGGCGGTCATACAAATTTGTATCATGTGACATCATTTAATGATTTTGAGTTGATGGGACAAACCAGGGATGATGCTGCAGGCGAAGCCTTTGACAAGGTGGCAAAAATGCTTGGACTTGGCTATCCAGGGGGAGCTGTTATTGAAAAACTTGCTCAAACAGGAGAACCATCAGCAATAGCCTTTCCAAGATCCTTCCTTGAAAAGGAGAGCTTTGACTTCAGTTTCAGCGGTCTAAAATCTGCTGTTTTAAGATATATTCATGAAAACAACGTAGATATAGACAGCCCGGATGATAAAGAGGGGATAAAGGCAGATATTGCAGCATCTTTTCAGGACTCTGTGGTTGATGTTTTGTCCCACAAGCTTATCCATGCCGCCGTCAGCAGAGGAGTTGCCCATATTGCAGTAGCAGGTGGAGTTGCAGCCAATGGAGTTCTAAGGAAAAGGCTTGATGAATTGATTTCATCACAACCATCTTCTGATGGGAATGGAAATAAATCTTTATGGTCAAATTCACCGGCCACCCCAGGCCATGAAAACAAGGGAATTTTTCGTGGTAATTGTTCTTTCAAATATGAATCCATGAAACTGCATACACCGTCCATAGAGCTTTGTGGTGATAATGCCGCAATGATTGCCGCAAGGGGATACAGAATGATTCTTGACGGAAACCTTTGCAACCTTGACCACGATGTCTTTTCCAGAACCAGGATAAAATGAGAAAAAATGAAGTTTGAAAAATATCATATATCACAGGAAATAAAGAATAACTTGAATCTTATGGGCTTTTTAAGGCCTACAGATATTCAGTTCAAGGCCATACCTCCCATAATGAACGGTGAAGATGTGCTTGCCATTGCCCAAACAGGAACAGGTAAGACAGCAGCCTTTGCCATCCCTGTAATTGACAGGATTCATAGAAACAAGAGCAGTAAACGCACATCCGGAATAAAGTGCCTTGTAATGGTTCCAACCCGTGAACTTGCTATGCAGATAGGAGATGTCTTTGAATCCATAGCAGGCCATACAAGGACAAAAATTTTTACCCTGTTCGGCGGTGTAGAGCAGGATGCCCAGATTAGAAAGCTTCAAAAAGGCATTGATATTTTAATTGCAACTCCTGGCAGAATGTTTGATCTTATTAGCCAAAACTACCTGAACCTTGATTTCATTGATACCCTTGTCCTTGACGAAGCAGATCACATGCTTGACCTTGGCTTCATTAACGATATCCGCTCTGTAAAAAGAAAATTAAGAAACAGGCACCAGACACTTTTCTTTTCCGCAACCATTAACAGTGAAATAAAGAAACTTGCCTACTCACAAGTAAACACATCGGCCATTCGTATTGAGATATCCCCTGAAGATCCGGTTTCTAAAAATGTTTCCCATGCAGTCATGTTTGTGGAGATGGATGACAAGCGTTTTTTTCTATCCCGTTTCATCAAAGAGCACCCTGAAAGCAGAATTATTGTTTTTGTCAGAACAAGGGTCAGGGCAGAACGGGTTGAAAAAGCCATGTCGAGAGCAGAGATTCCATCATTTAATCTGCACGGTGGAAAGGAGCAAAAAGATCGTACAGATGTTATGAACCGATTCAAGAGCGGAGATTTCAATATTCTCATTGCCACAGATGTTAGTGCCAGGGGGATTGATGTCGCCGATGTTGATTATGTAATAAATTATGATCTTCCTGAAAAAGCAGAAAATTATGTGCACAGGGTGGGCAGAACCGGCAGGGGAACCAAAAAGGGAATTGCATTATCTTTTTGCAGCCCTGAAGAACAATCCCGCCTTGAGGCAATAGAGAAGTTCATTACAAAAAAAATTGAAGTGTTTCCAATAACTAAAGAAGAGTATTCCTTCACACTTGCTTATCAGTATGATGAAGACAAAAGCCCCAAAGAGCTAATTGACGAAAACGAAGATTGGCTGAAGCAGAAGCGAAGAAAAAAGAACAAAAAGAATAAACGCCCCAGATAGTGCTGCCGTAAAAATGGAACATGAAATATGAAAAAAATACCTTATTATCCACAGTCTGTTGATATTGAGCTTGAACTGAGAGAATATCTTCATCCCATGTTTCAGGCACTTTCAGAAGGGATTTCCGAGTTCACATTTGCCAATATTTACCTTTTCAGGAAGGATCATTTATACGAGATTTCAAAAATTAAAGTTGATGGTTCAGAAAATAATGGGGATATCGTAGTCATTACAGGCAATGACAGCGGTGAAAAATTTTTTATGCTTCCCTTTGGCATTCCGCCGATTAAATATCTTCGCACTCTTTTTGAAAACCATCGTACATTAAAATGTGCATCCCGATCCCAGGTGGAGCTTCTTCTTGATATGGGATATACAGTATTTGAAGATCGTGATAATTTTGATTATCTTTACCATCGACAGCATCTCGCTGACCTTCCTGGAAGGAAATTCCATAAAAAAAGAAACCTTATAAAGGCATTTATCAATAATCACAGTTATGAAGGACGTCCTCTGCTTGATGAATATATTCCACATGCACTTGAGATACTTGAAAAGTGGCGGCGAAATCGTGACAATGACGGAGATTACTATCCTGCAAGGGAAGCGCTGGAAAAATGCCATCCTCTTCAGTTGTGCGGCGGCATATACTATGTTGACAGCAAGCCTGTGGCCTACTCTCTTGGAGAAGAGAATGCCTGTGGAAAAAGCTTTGTAATTCACTTTGAAAAAGCTGTGACAGGTTATAAGGGGCTGTGGCAGTTTGTAAATCAGGCGTTTGCCTCTATTATAACAGAATACTATGAGACAATTAATCGGGAACAGGATCTTGGTGATGAGGGCCTGAGAAAGGCAAAATTGAGTTATCAGCCATCTGGGTTTGTTAAAAAATATCGGATATGTCACAAATTGTAAAAGGTCAGCGCTGGATGAGCGAAATGGAGCCTGAGCTTGGGCTTGGTATTGTAACTGAAGTTGATAAAAGGGTACTTTCCCTCCTTTTTAAAACAAGTCAGTGTCTGAGGCAATACTCCGTTTTCAACGCACCTTTGAAAAGAATACGCTTTTCTCCTTCTGACCGCATTCATTTAACAAATAAAACAAGTTTGACTGTTGATTCTGTGTCTGAGCAGAACCAACTCTATTACTATCATGGAGATGGAAGGGTTATCTGTGAAACAGAGCTTTCAGATACCATGGTTTTTAATACCCCCCTTGATCGCCTTAATGCAGGCATTTCAGACTCTTCTCAACTTTTTGATTTAAGATATGAAGCCCTTGTTGCAAGGCATCGCTATCTCACATCCGATGTAATGGGCTTTACAGGTGCAAGAATTGACCTGATACCCCATCAGTTTTATATTGCACAAGAGGTTGCCTCACGCCATACTCCAAGGGTGATGCTTGCAGATGAAACAGGACTTGGTAAAACCATTGAGGCATCCCTTATTCTGAACCGCATGCTTTTGAGTGACCAGATACACCGTGTTCTGATCCTTGTCCCTCACTCACTTGTCCACCAGTGGTTTGTTGAGCTTTACCGCAGATTCCATCTGACATTCAGAATTATTGATGAAGATTACTGCGACTCCTTTGAGAAAAAAGAGCCTTTAATCAATCCGTTTGTTGAAGACCAGCTTGTTCTGTGCCATATAAATGATGTTGTTCTTAACAGAAAAAGAGCGCAACAGTGTATTGATGCCGGCTGGGATATGGTGGTGGTTGACGAGGCTCATCATGTTGACGAAAATTCCCCTGCTTACTCATTTCTTGCAGATCCTTCATTTTCAGACACGGCTCTTCTGCTGATTACTGCAACTCCGGAACAGCTTGGCATTGAGCGTCATTTTGCCCATCTTAAGCTTATTGATCCGGTACGCTATACAACACTTGAAAATTATCTTAAGGAGAGCAGGGATTACGCAAAAATTGCTGAATCCATTGAAGAAAGGATAAAAAATTATAACCAGAAGAAGAATTGCGATTGTTCAAAAAACGGTGATAATATAAGCGATCAATCCATTCATGCTCATAAACTCCAGGAGATAAACAAGTTACTGGATTGTTATGGCCCCGGAAGGGCTGTTTTCAGAAATACCAGAGCTTCCATAAAGGGTTTTCCCCAAAGAAAAGGTTTTTTGTATCCGATTGATGAAACATGCCGAGTTGATGAGTTCTATGGTAATATATTGTCTGAAACATTTCCGTTGTCTGAAACATTGATGTTTAATAACACCCTTTCGGTTGATAACACCCTGCCGGTTAATAACACCCTTTCGGTTGATAACACCCTGTCGGTTGATAACACCCTTTCGGTTGATAACACCCTGTCAGTTGATGGCATTTTACAGTCAAGGATTACGGAACAGAGGATTCAATGGCTTATTGATCTTATCAAAAAAAATCCTGAAGAGAAATTTCTTCTGATATGTCATCACCCTGAGAATGTCCTTGAGATTTTTGAGGCGCTGCAGCAGAAAATAACCCTTGATGTTGCACTGTTTCATGAAAGAATGACACTTATTCAAAGGGACAGAAATGCTGCATGGTTTTCCCATAAAAAGGGTGCAAGGCTTATGATTTGCTCTGAAATCGGCAGCGAAGGGCGAAATTTTCAGTTTGCAAGTCATCTTATTATGTTTGACCTGCCCCTTAATCCTGAGCTTATAGAACAGCGCATCGGACGGCTGGACAGAATAGGGCAAAAAGGCAATATTATGATTCATCTGCCTTATGCCGGAAATACAGCCCAGGAGGTTCTTGTCAGATGGTACAACGAAGGAACCGGAATTTTTGAGCATTATAACAGTGGCATTCTCTCTGTTTACGAAAAGTTTTCGTCAAGGCTTTGTGATCTTTTTGCAGATTTTCTACCTGATGCCCTTGAAAATCTTATCAAGGATACAAAAGTATTTTCAAAAAAAGTCATGGAGACTCTTACAAAAGGGAAGGATAAGCTTCTGGAGCTTAACTCATTTAACCCTGATGCGGCAAAAGAGTTGATCGACACTGTCCATGCCCTTGATGAGGATACCTGCTTTGACATGTTTGCCTTAAAACTTTTTGGTTACTTTGGCATTCAGGCTGAAGATACAATGAAAAGATCATATCGCCTTCACTTTACTGATCCTGATAATATTGATATCCCTATACCAGTATTAAAAAAAAACGGCATGGAGATAACATTTGATCGAAAAATTGCAGTATCGCGGGATGATATTGAGTTTATTACATGGGATCATCCAATGGTATCCGGGAGTATGGATATGCTCTTTGGTTCCGGAGCAGGCAATTCCTGTGTCGCAGAAGTTGAAGGTTATGGTGAATTTGCAATTATTCTTGAGGCTATTCACGTAATTGAGTGTATAGCTCCTGTATCTCTGAATCTTAACCGTTTTTTGCCATCTATTCCTGTAAGAACGGTTGTTTCTCATGAAATGAAAGATGTAAACAGGGTATTTACTACGGAATTTATAAAAAAACATACCTGTAAAGATAAAGTTATAGGTATAGGTATAGGTAATGATACTACCTGGATTAATGCCTTTCCTGAGATCAAAGAGACTCTTTTGCCCAAAATGGTTGAAACATCCCGTGAACATGCCATGAAAAAAGCATCTGAAATTATCAAAAATGCAAAACAGAGTGTGATCGAAAGGATGGGGGCTGAAATGGCAAGGCTCAAAGAGCTGAAAATGAAAAATCCTGCGATCAGGGATGATGAAATAATCTGGACCGAAAAAGAGAAAGATCGTTATCTTGAATATATCGCAAAAGCGTCTATCCGTCTTGATTCATTACGATTGTTGAAGGTTCAATAGAAAATTAGATTTTTTTAAATTGCCAAAATAAATATCTTTACCGTGAAAATGACTATCATTTTTATATTTGGGGGCGATTGATACGTAATCAATCATGCCTGTTTAATCTGCTGAATATCTGAGGAATGATTTTGGAAAGGCCAATTGAAACACAGCATCTGGATTCAATAAAACTGCCACTTTACGGCACCAGAATGATTGAAGCAAGTGCAGGAACCGGCAAAACATACACCATTGCAGCACTTTACCTGCGGCTGATTCTCGGTCATGGCGGTGAAAATGCTTTTTCAAGACCTTTGACACCACCGGAAATTTTAGTTGTAACCTTTACCAATGCTGCAACTGAAGAACTCCGTGATCGTATTCGCTCCCGTCTTGTTGAGGCTGCTTCTTTTTTTCGCAATGAAGTAGAAGGTGACCCCTTTCTTGAGCGGTTAAAAGCAGACTATTCCGATGATGCACTTTTAGGCAAAGCAAGACTTCTTGACAATGCAGCAAGATGGATGGATGAATCTGCCATACATACAATCCATGCATGGTGCCGTAGAATGTTGCAGCAGCACGCCTTTGACAGTGGAAGCCTGTTTGATATGAAACTTGAGAATAATGATCAAGGGATTTTGCATACAGCTTCCTGTGATTACTGGCGCACATTTTTTTATGATCTTGACGTTGAAGAATTAAATGAAATACTATCCCAGACAGGAATCAAGACCCCTACTGAGCTTCTAAACAAGGTTCTTCCTTTTATTTATCATACATCTTCAGGAAAAAAATCTGCCTCATTACAAGGTACAGTACCCACTCAGGATGAAACAGCTCCCCTTAATGGAGAAATGGAGCCCCTTCAGACAGAGTTGAAACATGAATTTGATACAATGACTCCCTTTGCAATGGCAAAATATCGCCTTGAAGCCATCAAAAGGGCAAAAGATTGCTTGGCTTCAGATTTTTCAGGTGCAGTATCAGCGATTTATGGTGTTTTGGAAAATAAAACGATTAATGGTAATAAATATAGAAAAGCATCTTTAGAAAAATGGATCAGAGAGATAAGAAACTGGGTTGAGGATGACGGTCCGCTTCCTCAAGAGACATCTCTTTTGAAATTTTCTGCATCCGGCATTGCTGATGGAATGAAAAAGGGCGCTTTGCCACCAGAGCACCCTGCATTTAATGCAATGGAAGAGCTCCTTGAAACCTTTAAAGCAACAGATATTAAAAGCTCTCTGTTTTTACATGCATCTGAATTCATCAGAGCAAGGGTAAGGTATGAAAAAGAGCGCCTTGCAATGATGGGCTTTGATGATCTTTTAACCCGTTTTGGAAGTGCATTGAAAAGAGATGGCGCAGATACACTTGCATCTCTTGTCCGCCAGCAGTTTCCGGTTGCAATGATTGATGAATTTCAGGACACTGATCCTGTGCAGTATGAATCATTTCGCCGTATTTATGGAAAAAGCAAATCTGAAAAAGAGAACTTTTTTTTAATGATAGGTGACCCCAAGCAGGCTATATATGCATTTCGGGGCGCTGACATTCATACATACCTTGAGGCTAGGAAGGAGAGTCAGGGAGCTGTTTACACTCTTGATACAAATTATAGATCCACCAGAGGTGTTGTGGATGCCGTTAATCGTATCTTTGGTGTGGCTTCCGCCTATCCGGAAGATTATCCTGAAGGTGCCTTTCTTTTAAAAGATAAAATTGTTTTTGAGCCTGTTTCAGCAAAGGGACGGGATAATATCTTTTTTGTTAAGGCTAATCCTGTCAAAAGCATTACATTCTGGCAGATGCAGCAGAGCATCCCTGTGAATAAAAAAGATTATATTGCTGCAATGGCTGAGGGAGCTGCAGATGAGATTGCAAAAATCTTGAACCTTGCATCTTTGGATCCGCCAATGGCAGGATTTGGAACATCTTCAGATGATCTGGTTCCACTTTATCAGTCTGATATTGCAATTCTTGTTAGAAACGGTGAGGAAGCCAAATACATAAGGGATGCACTTTCCAAAAGAGGCCTTCGATCTGTATATCTTTCTGACAGGGATTTTGTATTTGATACACAGGAGGCTTCTGATCTGCTTTATCTCATACGGGCATGTGCGGAACCTTCCAATGCAGCTTTTATCAGAACTGCTCTTTCAGCTTCAGTACTTGACTGCTCCTTTGAATGGCTTGAAACTCTTAATCATGACGAATCTGCCTGGGAATATGAACTTGATCGTTTCAGGGAATATCAGCATATATGGCAGAATCAGGGCATTTTGCCAATGATCCGCCGTATTCTGCTCGACTTTAAGGTACCATCCAGACTTTTGTCGCGTATTGATGGTGAAAGGTTGTTGTACTCTGATGGAGAACGCACTCTTACCAATTTACTTCATCTTTCAGAGATACTTCAGTCTGAATCATCCCGTGTTGAGGGTGAAAAAGCACTTGTGAGGTGGTTTTCAGGGGAACTTGCTAACGCAAACGGCAAAGGAGATTCCGAGGAGCTTGTTCTGAGGCTGGAAAGTGATGAAAAGCTTATTAAGGTCATAACTGTTCATAAATCAAAAGGACTGGAATATCCTCTGGTATTTTTGCCATTTATATGCACATATCGTGAAGTGACAGGAAGAAACGCCTCTGTTATTAAATACCGTGATGAAGAGGGAATTGTACATCTATCCCATAATCCTGATGATGAGATGTTGCAAAAAGCTGACAGAGAGAGGCTTGAAGAGGATATGAGAATGCTGTATGTGGCTTTAACCCGTGCATGTCACGCATCTTTCCTTGGTATTGGGGTGATTGGAAAAGTGAGCGACAAACATGGTGAAACCAGCTATCTTCATCTTTCAGGGATTGGCACTCTTCTGTCAGGTGGAAAAATTCTCCCCCTTGCAGGGGTTACTGAAGCTCTTGAAAAGGTTGCCGGAGACTCCGTTGATATCAGGATTGAAAAACTTCCGGAAATCAAGAATCACTTTTACAACCAACGTGATATTTCTTCTGATGATCTGTCACCTGCCGAGGTTTTTAAGGGAGCCATATCAAGGCAGTGGTGGGTATCAAGTTATACTGGGATCCTTAGAAATTCTATAGTGAGAGAAAGCGGGCAGACTCAAAGGAAGAGTGTGCCTGATATCATGGAATATGAAATGCCGTTCTCCCCGGCAGAGGATCAATTGCTTGAATCAGAAACAGAAGCTTACGAAACTGTTGATATACAATTTCATGAAAACCCAGATGTTTTTTATACTCAAGTCTCCGCAAGTGACCGTTTTTGTGAAAACGTGCACCTTTTCGAATGTGACTGTGAACAGCCATGTACGTTAATAAAAAATTCCCCCCCTTTTAAGGACATTAAGGAATATGATCTTCCCGACTTTCCATCAATATGCGATTTTCCACGTGGACCTGAGCCAGGTATTTTTTTGCATGATCTTCTGGAATGGGCAGCCAGAGAAGGTTTTGACATAGTTGCCAGTGATAAGGAGAAGCTTTCTGAAAAAATTAGGGATATGAGCGGTCGCAGAGGATTGGAGGCCTGGACTGATACACTTATAATATGGATTACATCTGTTATGAATGCACCGCTTATGAAAAATATGAAACTTGGAGATTTAAACACCACTGTTTGTCAGGCCGAGATGGAGTTCATGTTTGCAGCAAAACATGTTAATACTAATATGATGGATCAATTGATTAATATGGGGCTTTTTCCTGGTTTTAAACGCCCTGCCTTAAGAGACAATGATATTCATGGTATGTTGAAAGGGTTCATTGATCTTGTGTTTTTTTACCATGGAAAATACTATATAATGGATTACAAGTCCAACTATCTTGGTGAACACCTTGATGCCTATGGAATGGACTCCATGCTGACAGCCATGTTGGCGCATCGCTATGATCTTCAATATACTATTTATACCATAGCTCTCCATCGTCTTCTGAAAGCAAGACTTAAAGGTTATGACTATGACTCCCATGCAGGGGGCGTTATATATCTTTTTCTCAGAGGTTTTAATGGAAGGGGCCAGGGTGTTTTTTTTGATCGTCCCCCCAAAGATCTGGTTGAAAAGCTGAGTGACTCTTTTGCAGGAAAATAGTGGGCATCCTTCATTTGCCGGTTTACACTTTTCCAATGGCAAAACAACCCAACGGTAGAGACGCAATGCATTGCGCCTCTACTCCAGACAAGAAGTGTAAACTACTTTAACCTGATATGAAGGATGCCAAATAGTGGCATCATAATTAAAATCAAAGAGATGAAAGTTGTTTTAAAAATAGGTTGTTACAACTGCTTTCATACAAAATTCACACTCATAAAACAAAATTCCACAAGACATTTTGAAATAGTTACATTTTTTTGAATAGTTTTTTGTTGACACGAACTTAAAAAGCCTATATGTAAATTGTCTAAAGGTTTAACCATTTCACTGATATGTGAAACTCTTCAATTTTCATTTTAACATTTTCGCATTCAAAAACAGAATTCAGGGTTTTTAAGTACCTTTGCAAATAAGTTATTTTTTTGCAAATCAGTTTTTTACAGATTCATTTATGATTGATTCTGCCTGGATACTTGTTACCCTTTTTTCTGTCCTGCTGCGACAAATCACTTATGGTTGAAAAAACATGGCACATTTAGAACTAAAGAATATCACAGTTAGGTTTGGCGGGCTTTACGCCCTTACTGATTTGAGTTTTGCCATCAATTCAGGAGAAATTGTGGGATTAATCGGCCCCAACGGAGCAGGGAAAACCACCATTTTCAATGTTCTGACAGGTGTTTACAAGGCAACGGAAGGAGATGTTCTTTTTGAAGGGAACTCTATTCTTGGAAGCAGGCCATACCATATATTTTCAATGGGTATTGCCAGAACTTTCCAGAATATTCGCCTGTTTGCCAATATGACCGCAGTTGAAAATACCATGGTGGGTCGGCATTGCCGGTCAAATGCCGGCGTCATAGGCTCCCTGCTCAGAACAAAATCACAGAGAGCTGAAGAGGAGTATATACATGAAAAGGGAATGGAAGCCTTGAGATTCATGAAGATTGACAAATTTGCCGATACTGTATCGTCAAATCTTGCATATGGAATCCAGAGGCGTCTTGAAATTGCAAGGGCTTTAGCATCAGAGCCGAAAGTTCTGCTTCTTGATGAACCTGCGGCCGGCATGAATCCCTCTGAAAGTTCTGAACTTATGAAAGATATTGCGCGCATATCACAGCTTGGCATTGATGTTCTGCTTGTTGAGCATGATATGAAGGTTGTGATGGGAGTATGCAGTCGAATTGTCTGTGTTGACCACGGCGTTAAAATTGCAGAAGGAACCCCTGAAGAGATTCAGAAGGATCCCAATGTTATTGAGGCTTATCTGGGGCAGCCTGCTGATTAATTTCCAATATCATATTTAAGGGAATTGCAACGCAGGTGATGAAATATGCCACAAGCGTTTGATTTTAGTTGATTTTACCAAAACAACGGGACGTTGTTTCGTGGTGCCGGTGTAGTATAGTATTCCAGATAATTAAATTGATAATGGAAAAGTCTAACTATCTGTTATCTGGATTAATTTTTTTGACGAAAAAATAAAATATTTTTCTGGAAAGCTATGGTTTTATCGGAGATCGCCTGATCTGTCGTCCAGTGAACTTCAATTATCTATTAATTTAAGGAGAAAAAAATGAGTAAAAAAAGTTTTTCCATGCTGGTAGTGGGTATGCTGGTTATCCCTTTTATCTTTTCAACAGCTTATGCCAAAACACTTAAAATCGGTTCCATGAGTCCATTGACAGGCCCATATGCTTCTGACGGAACAGATATCAAAAATGGTGTTCAGACAGCCATTGACGTATTTGAAGAAGCAGGCGGCATGCCAGGTTACGATAAAATTGAATTATTTCCCCAGGATACAGCGTGCGATCCAAGACAGGCTGTGGCTGCTGCAAATAAGCTTATAAATCTTGAGGTTGTAGGGGTTATCGGAGCATATTGCTCATCTTCAACCATTCCTTCTTCAGAAACCCTTGCTGAAGAGGATATTATAATGATTACCCCTGCATCCACAAATGAAAAGGTAACTGACAGAGGTCTTCCTTATATGTTCAGAATGTGCGGCCGTGATGATGATCAGGCCCCAGCTGCTGCAAAATTCATGAAAGAAGCCCTTAATGCAAAGACCATTTTTATTGTGGATGACAAGACCACATATTCCCAGGGACTTGCTGACGGTGTATCTAAAAGCTGCAAGGAGCTTGGCATTGAAGTTCTTTCACATGACCATGTAAATCAGGGAGACAAGGATTTCTCAGCAGTTATTACAAAAGCAAAAACCATGAATCCCGATATTTTCTATATGTCTCTTCAGGGTTACTCTCCTGCTGCTATGATGACTATACAGGCCAAACGTTTTGGTCTTGCTGCACAGATTGTCACCCAGGATGCTGTTTTTCAGCCCAAATATATGGAAGTTGCCAAAGATGCAGCAGAAGGCGTTTATCTGACATACGGATATACCGATCCTACAACTCCTGAATATAAGGCATTTGAAGATATCTATGTTCCAAAGTATGGAAAAATAGCTGCATATGCCACATACGCCTATGATTCAGCAACTGCCCTTCTTAAAGCCATCAAAGCTGCCGGAACAACCGACTCTGCCAAAGTAAAAGAAGAGTTGATGAAACTTGATTTCAACGGTGTTTCCAAACATGTTAAATTTAAGGCTAACGGTGATTCAGGATCATCCTATATCGCTTTTAAGGTTACAGGAAACGAATTTGTACCTTACTGGGAACCTGTAATGGGGCTGATTAAAAAATAATTAATCAGGATAAAAGATTCATCGTTTTTAAATGAGTGTACCCTTTTTGCAGTATTCTTCCCCTCTTCAGTCATGGAGAGGGGGCCTGGAGCATTTTCATGGTCTGGGATGGCAGTTGAATTCGGCCATGACGGTTTAGATTCATATCTTCTGATTATCGTTTTATTTAGGACAGTTCAGATTCATATCTTCTGATTATCGTCTTATTTAGGACAGTTCAGATTCATATCTTCTGATTATCGTCTTATTTAGGACAGTTTAGATTCATATCTTCTGATTATCGTCTTATTTAGGACGGTTCAGATTCAGATCTTCTGATTATCGTTTTATTTAGGAATGTGGGTTAAATAACGTGCCCATTTAAACCCCGGTGCCCCGTGCATCCCGACCGTTTCTTTACCGTGGAAATAGATACAAATTTCCATATTCGGGGGTGGCTGAATGCCGGCCATGACCGTTTAATCAAAATGGGAAAGTTATTTCGTGTTCATTCCTTAGTCTTGAGAATCAGAAAAAACTATTATGATCACCAAAATGTGAAAAAAGACAATATGGACTATTTTATTCAGCAATTAATAAATGGTATTACCCTTGGCGGCATCTATGCTTTGATAGCCCTTGGCTATACCATGGTATATGGCGTCATACAGTTGATTAACTTTGCCCACGGTGAATTTTTTGCTGCCGGAGGGTACGTTGGTGTTATCTTCTTGAGTTTTTTTACAGGCCTTGGATATATGGAGACATATCCTGTGGTATGCCTTACAGCATCATTTGGTCTTGCAATGGCATATTGTGCCTACCTTGCCATTGGTGTCGAGAAGATTGCATATAAACCTTTAAGAAAAGAGTCAAGGCTTGCGGCACTTCTCTCTGCACTGGGAATGTCCATATTTCTGTCCAACGGTCTTATGCTGACCCAAGGGGTATATGACAAGGCCTATCCCAGTGAGCTGTTCCAGGGTGGAATGCATTTTGGAATGGTGACAGTAAGTTATCTGCAGGTTTTGATTCTGGTACTTACAGGAGTGCTTCTTGTTGCACTCAACTTTCTTGTTTTCAAGACAAAAATGGGTATGGCCATGCGTGCCACAGCCCAGGATAAGACCATGTCAGCGCTTGTTGCCATAAGCAGCAACAGAATTATCTCCCTGACATTTGCCATTGGAGCAGGGCTTGCTGCTGCTGCCGGTATCATGGTGGGACTCTATTATGGTTCAGTAAGATATGACATGGGATTTATCCCTGGTATAAAAGCGTTCTCTGCTGCTGTTCTTGGAGGTATCGGAAACATAACAGGTGCAATGGTTGGTGGCTTGATCATTGGCATGGTTGAAGTGTTTGGAGCCGGGTATATTTCCGGAGAGTATAAGGACGTATTTGCTTTTATTATTTTGATTTCGGTTCTCTATTTTAAACCGACAGGAATTATGGGCGAGAATATCGATGATACAAGAGTTTAAGAAAGTCTGGAAAAATTATACAATTGGTATGCTGTGGCTGCTGGGAGTGCTGTGGCCCCTTCTTGGGATACATCCAGATGGCACAATCACATTTCAGAAAACAGTCAGTGTCTGGCTCTATATTTTGGCAGGGACTTTTGTCTGTCTCATTCTCTATGTGATCAACACCAGTGGAAATCTTAAACCTGTTACAACCCCTGTTGCAGGAGCTGCCCGTAAAATCGGTTCAATGATAGAGGTTATGCCTTCCTGGATATGGATATCGGCACTGCTGATCTGTGCGTTCATATATCCCCTTGTAACAGGGCGATATGCAACAGATGTAGCCATTACTGTGCTTTTCTATATCTGCCTCGGGCTGGGGTTGAACGTGGTTGTCGGCCTTGCAGGAATGCTGGATCTTGGATACATTGCATTTTACGGTGTCGGTGCTTACACCTATGCACTTTTAAATGTCAATTTCGGACTTGGTTTCTGGGTTTGTCTTCCTGTGTCCGGTTTTTTGGCATGTATTGCAGGATGTATTGTTGGATACCCAACCCTTAGAATGCGTGGAGATTATCTTGCCATTGTAACCCTTGGTTTTGGGGAGATCATCAGAATTATTCTGAACAACTGGATGGAACTGACCAACGGTCCCAACGGAATTTTAGGGGTTAAAACCATTGGTATTTTAATGCCGTTTTTTGAAAACGGCATGACCCTTGAGACCTTATGGGTCAAAAAACTTCAGTGGTTCTACTATTTTGTTCTGGGTCTTGCAATTGTTGCCATCATTGCTGTAAGGCGCCTCAACTATTCAAGGGTTGGCAGGGCATGGGAGTCCATCCGTGAGGATGAAACCGCAGCAGAGCTTATGGGTGTCAATACATTTAACTATAAACTTCTGGCTTATGCAATGGGGGCGATTTTTGCCGGACTTGCCGGTGCCTTTTTTGCTGCCAGGATGAAATTCGTAAGTCCTGAAAGTTTTACATTCCTTGAATCGGCCATGGTTCTCTGTATGGTTGTACTTGGGGGTATGGGTTCCATTCCTGGAATCATACTTGGAGTTGTTGCGCTGATAGCTTTGCCCGAGGCATTCCGTGAGTTTGAATCATACAGGATGCTGGTTTTTGGTGCCACCATGATAATCATGATGCTGTTCAGGCCTGCCGGACTGATTCCAGCCAAACGCGTTGGAAAACGATCCGAAGATAAGGAGTAATCAATGTCTGATCAACCGATTCTTGAATTAAAAAATATTCACTCAGGCTATGGGAGCATCAAGGCTCTCAGGGATGTCTCCCTTAAAGTATATCCAGGAGAAGTTGTTGCAATTATCGGAGCCAATGGTGCAGGAAAATCCACTACACTTATGACCATCTGCGGTATTGTTTCCCCTGAAAAGGGAGAAGTCTATTACCAGGGAGAGCCAATTACCAAGATTAACCCTGAAAATCTGCCGCCAATGGGATTGTGTCAGGTTCCGGAAGGACGCAGGATTTTTCCAAGGCTTACAGTTGAAGAAAATCTTATCCTTGGAGCTTTTTACAGGGATGACCAGGAGGGCATACTAAAGGATATAAAGCATGTTTATGAGCTTTTTCCTGTTCTTGGAGAGCGAAGCAAACAGCATGGTGGAACCCTATCTGGGGGAGAGCAGCAGATGCTTGCCATAGGAAGGGCACTTATGACAAAACCGAAAGTGCTTCTTCTGGATGAGCCTTCATTGGGACTTGCTCCCATTATTATCCATCAGATTTTTGATATTATTGCAGATATCAACAAAAATGATGGAACAACAATTCTTCTTGTTGAGCAAAATGCAAATCTTGCATTAAAAGCTGCAACAAGGGGTTATGTTCTTGAAACTGGCGAGATCACCCTGGAAGACAAGGCAGATGCGCTGCTGCACAATCCTGAAATACGGAAGGCATATCTTGGAGAATAGGCCTTAATTTTTGGGCATTTATCACTTTATCCTTTTTATTATTTTAGCAAAAAAGACCACTTCCTTACGGGATTGGTCTTTTTTTGCTTAAAAAACATGATTAATAAAAAATGTAAACCGATAAATAAAATATGCTGATAAAATCTGCATGCTTCATTTACCGTTTTACACTCTCCAGGGAAGCAACCTTAAGTTTAAGGATTCTTTCTCAAAAAAGTGTAAAGTACTTTTGATGCGATATGAAGGACGCCAAAAAAACATCGGAAAAAAATAGATGGCTGAAAATGTTAAATGTACAATCTTTGATATTAAAAAATATGCTATACATGATGGGCCAGGAATTCGTACCACCTTGTTTTTCAAGGGGTGTCCCATGTCTTGTATCTGGTGTCATAACCCTGAGGGTATCTCAATGTTGCCGGAAGTTGTGTATGATTCTTCCAGATGCATAGGGTGCGGTGAGTGTGTGGCAATATGCCCGGAAAAGGCACTGACCATCCATTCAGCTTTTGCCATGGAAAATTCAGGTAATGACACTGAAGATTTAACTTTTTTTAATGAGACTTCGGACTCTGTCACGGAAGCTTCAGCTTTTGTAATGAAGCATTCGGGTTCTGTCACTGAAGGTTCTGTCTCTGTTGTAAAAAATAAAATACTTTGTGCTTTTTGTGGTGAATGTGTGAAAAGATGCCCTTCAACAGCACAGGAGAGAGTCGGAAAAGTATTTCGTGTGGCCGAACTTTTGCAGTTGATTGAAAATGATCTTCCGTTTTATGAAACATCAGGTGGTGGAGTTACCTTTTCAGGAGGTGAGCCTCTGATGCAATGGAAAGCCCTTCTTGCTCTTTTGAAAGGTTGTAAAGATCTTGACATTCACACTGCGGTGGATACAAGCGGGTTTGCATCCAGAGATGTTATAAGAAGAGTTGCCCCATATACTGATCTGTTTTTGTTTGATTTGAAAATCATGGATGATAATCTGCATCGGAAATATACAGGTGTCTCCAATGAAATGATTTTGTCCAATCTTGAGCTTCTTGCTCTACTTGGTGCTTCAGTAATTATTCGTATTCCCCTTATCCATAAGGTAAATGACGATGATAAAAATCTGAATGCATGTGGTTCTTTTTTAGCTTCTTTGACTGGAATAAAGGATGTTAATCTGCTTCCCTTTCATGATTTTCAAAAATCCAAATATAAAAAATTTGGCATTACATACAGAGCAGAAAACTTATCATCACCCACGGAATCAGGGATTGCAGATGCAATTAAAAAATTATCTTCTTTTGGCTTGAATGTTAATTGTTAAAAATAAAAATTCATCAGCAAAAAGGCATGCTTCATATCATCCCAAAATTACCTTACACTTTACAGATGTCAAGACTATGAAAAAGGCAATGTCAATCTTGAAAGTGTAAAATGGGAAATTAAAAATGCCAGCAAAAATAAGGAAAATCAACAATGAAAATTAAATTTTATCCAGCTTTTATTATCACCCTTTTTCTTTACCTTTGTTCACCATTTTGCTTATTTTCTTCAGATACTTTGATGATTCCTGACTCTTTTACCCTTTCCACTGCCTTTGCAGAAGAAAACTTGCATGATGAACACCTTAAAACATCAATGCGGAGCAGCAGCACAACCCCTCGTGTAAGGCTTAAAACAGACTCTGCTGTTTATGAAAAAAATAGTGATGTCAAATTTCAGGTTGAACTTGGCGGTACTGGAAATGCAGATATCTACTCAATAGTTGTATATCCTGATGGAACATTCAGAGGCGTTGTGTTTGGAAGCTCGGGTATAGGCTTGTCAGGTATCAAAACCCTTGGTGTGGACACTATCCCCCTTTTTGTTTCAGGTCTCTCTCTTTTTGAACTTCCAATGTCTGACCTTTTTTCAGCCGACAGTTCCATGTTTGACAAGAAAAACGGAGGGGAGTATGCATGGTATATGGCGCTGGTTGAACCTGGAAGCAATCCTTTTGATCTTAACAACTGGCTTGCCTTTGACATCTGCTTTTTTTATCACAACGGCAGCTCTTCATCATTATCTGTAAAAACTACAAATGAGATTGAAGCAGAATTTGGAGATGGTCTATATGCCCAGATTGTAACTGCAAAAGGTGTGATTATCTGTCAGCTTGAATTTGAAAAAACACCACTTACTGTAACAAGCTTTGTGGGACTTGCAGAAGGCACAATAAATCATATACTTGGTGAGGGTGTGCCTTTCTATGACGGACTTACCTTTCACAGGGTAATAAAGGATTTCATGATTCAGGGAGGATGCCCCTGGGGAACAGGAACCGGCAATCCTGGTTACACATTTATAGATGAATTTCATACTGATCTTACCCATTCAGGCCCGGGTATTCTATCCATGGCAAATTCCGGAAGCAATACCAACGGCAGCCAGTTTTTCATAACCCATGTAGCAACCCCGTGGCTTGACCAAAAACACACCGTGTTTGGTCATGTGGTTGATGGTCAGGAGACTGTTGACGCCATTGAAGTTAATGACAGGATATTTACTATTGTGATAAGTCGTGTGGGGCAAAAGGCTCTATCCTTTAAATCAGATCAGGCAGCTCTGGAAGCATTTAATTAATAAACAGGCATGAATGATTACGTATCAATCATCCCCAAATATAAAAATGATAGTCATTTTCGGCATGCTTCATTTACCGTTTTACACTCTCCAGGGAAGCAACCTTATTTTTAAGGATTATTTCTCAAAAAAGTGTAAAGTACTTTTGATTCGATATGAAGGACGCCTCATTTTCACGGTAAACTGGCATGGCTGCCATCCAGCAACCCCCGAATAAGGAAAATTGTATCCATTTCTACGGTAAACGGTCATGGCCGGCATTCAGCCACCCCCGAATATGGAAATTTGTATCTATTTCCACGGTAAATAAAAATATGTTTTCACGGTAAAAATGTGTTTTCACGGTAAAGGTAAAAGTTATGATTAAAGGTCGTATTGACAGTTTAAGGCGGCAAAGCTTTGAAGCAGCTCCAACCATCTCCATTGAAAGGGCGCTTCTTACTACCAGATTTTATAAAGAAAATTTTGGAAAATATTCCATACCTGTGATGCGTGCCCTAAATTTTAGGTATCTTTGTGAACACAAGAGCATCTATATTGGTGAAAATGAGCTGATTGTGGGCGAAAGAGGCCCTTTCCCCAAGGCTGTCTCCACGTTTCCGGAGCTTAACTGCCACTCTGTAAAGGATCTTGAAACCCTTAACACACGTTCAATGACTCCTTTCAAGGTATCTGCCGAAGATATAAAAGTTTACGCAGATGAGGTTATACCTTACTGGCAAGGTCGCTCCATGCGGGACAGAGTATTTGACCATGTTCCTGATGAATGGAAAAAAGCATACAGGGCAGGACTTTTTACAGAGTTCATGGAGCAGCGTGCCCCAGGCCATACAGCTCTTGACGGTATTATCTATGAAAAAGGGATGCTTGATTTTAAGGCTGACATTGATAAAGCACTTGCAAAGCTTGATTACCTCAATGACCCTGAGGCCCTTGATAAGGCAGAAGAGCTTAAAGCCATGTCAATTTCCTGCGATGCTGTGATACTTTTTGCAGAACGTCATGCAGAACTTGCAGAAAAAATGGCGGAGGAAGTTCTTCTTGATGAAAGTGCAGGAAAAAAACCTGAAGAACTTCATCTTAATAAAGAGAAGGGAAAACAATTTTGTAAATCAGCAAAAAAGAGGAAGAAGGATGCAATTGATGAGAGAAAAAAGCGGCGTGATGAACTTTTGAAAATCGCTGCTGTGTGTCGCCGTGTACCTGCCCACAGACCTGAAACTCTATGGGAAGCAATCCAGATGTACTGGTTTGTCCATCTGGGAACAATTACAGAACTTAATGGCTGGGATGCCATGAGCCCAGGCCACCTTGATCAGCACCTATATCCTTTTTATAAAAAAGAGATTGATAAGACCTGTGACTCTTCAGAATTTGCTGATGATGTAGAATCCAGTCAGAATAGTGCAAAAGAGCTAATAAGCTGCCTTTGGATAAAGTTCAATAACCATCCAGCCCCCCCAAAGGTTGGGGTAACTGCAAAAGAGAGCGGAACCTACAATGATTTTACCAACATAAATCTTGGAGGATTAAAAGCAGATGGCTCCGATGGAACCAACCCGCTGTCATACCTTATGCTTGAAATAGTTGACGAACTTAAGCTCCTTCAGCCACAGAGCAACGTGCAGATCAGCCAGAAGACACCACAACGTTTTCTTAAAGCCGCATGTAATGTTATAAAAAAAGGGTATGGATATCCATCTGTGTTCAATGCTGATACAGTTATAATGGAGCAGGTAAGGGCAGGAAAGAGTATTGAAGATGCCAGGGAAGGCGGATGCTCAGGCTGTATTGAGACAGGTGCCTTTGGCAAGGAGGCATATATTCTTACAGGTTATCTCAATGTTCCAAAGATACTGGAGCTTGCCCTTAACAATGGATATGACCCGGTAAGCAGAAAACAGATATCTCTTGAAACAGGAGATCCTGAAGATTTTAATACCTTTGAGGATCTCTATGATGCCTTTGTCAGGCAGCTTGAATATATTGTGGAGCTTAAGATCAGGGTCAACAACTACATTGAGCGCATGTTTGCAACGTTGTCGCCTGCACCATTTCTCTCTGTTGTTATCAGGGACTGCATTGAAAAGGGAAAGGATTACTACAATGGCGGGCCACGCTACAACACCAATTATATACAGTGCTGCGGTATCGGAACCGTCACAGACAGCCTTTCGGCCATAAAAAAGCATATATATGAAGAGGAAAATGTGAGCATGGAGACTCTGCTCAAGGCCCTTGACAGCAATTTTCAGGGTTATGAGGCTCTAAGGGGGAGACTCTGGAACCACACTCCTTTTTTTGGAAATGACGATGATGCAGCCGATGATATCATGAAGATGGTCTATGCATCTCTTCTTAAGTCCATTGACGGAAAACCCAACACCAAGGGGACAATATATCACCTTAATATGCTCTCCACCACATGTCATGTCTATTTCGGGAAAATGCTTGGAGCAACGCCAAATGGGCGTTTTGCCGGAAAACCTGAATCTGATGGAACATCCCCTTCCCACGGAGCAGACAGAAACGGTCCTACAGCAGTAATAAAGTCCCTTGCCAAGATGGATCAGTCAATGTCGGGGGGAACACTTCTCAATCAACGTTTTCTGCCGGATGTTCTTAAAACATCAGAGGATCTTGACAAACTTGCTGGTCTTATAAGAACTTACTTTAAACTTCAGGGTCACCATATACAGTTTAATGTTGTGGATACAGAGACTCTTAAAAAAGCAAGAGAGTTTCCGGATGACTACAGAAATCTTCTTGTAAGGGTTGCAGGCTACAGTGACTACTTTGTGGATCTGGATCTGGATCATCAGGAAGAGATTATAAATCGGAGGGAACATCAGGGTTTTTAGCTCCAATATTTTTCCCCCGGGTATCATTATCACTCCCCCTATCCATTCCTGGAGAGGGGGAGTTAATAGTTTCAGGGGGCAGTCTTTTGTGATCGAAAACAAGCCGGCAAATTAAATTCTGCTGACTCCCCATGCGACTTTCTAAACAAACTTTTTCAATGCATGGTCTGCCTCTTCCCTTGTGGCATAGATGTGAGGATCAACATTCTGCTGCTGAAGAGCATCCCCTATCTTCATGCGGTGAAAGGCGCTTGATGTATAACGTGTGACTCCTGAGTAGAATTCATCCACAAGTCCCTTGACCATTGATGTGTATTTATATAGAAGTTCAGGATGAATGGAAAAATTATCATAGTTAACAATGGTATAAACTTTTTTATTCAAAGGTTTCAGGATATCTTCCACAATTTTTTTGATCTTCTTTATCTCTTCATTGCTTCTGACAGAAAATCCCTCAAAATTGACAAAAAAGAGATTCTCTTCCTTATTATATGTAAGTCTCTCTTCAAGGGGCATTTTCACAATATCATCCACAAGCCCCATTGGCTCCTGCCTAAAAATCCTTGCATCCATCAGAGGCAGTGGTTCTGTAATTATTGGGGTAAAGTCCATATGGGAGAGGATATCCTTTTCCAGATCTATACCTGGTGCTATTTCCGCAAGAACCATTCCATCTGGAGTTAGGCGGAATACACAGCGTTCAGTGATGTAAAGCACAGTCTGTCCCTTTTCCACAGCATATTTGCCGCTGAAGGTCACATGTTCAACATGTTCGATGAATTTTTTTGCCTTTCCTTCTTCTGTAATGGAAAGTTTTTCGTCATTTATGGCAACCTTAAGCCCCCCAGCGGTAAAGGTACCTGTAAAAACAACCTTTCTTGCATTTTGACTTATGTTTATAAATCCGCCTGCTCCCGCAAGTTTTGGCCCGAATTTGCTGACATTAAGATTTCCCTCTTTATCTGACTGGGCAAGTCCGAGAAATGCAATATCAAGTCCGCCGCCATCATAAAAATCAAACTGGGAGGGTTGGTCAATCAAGGCTTCTGTATTAATGGCAGCACCAAAATTAAGCCCGCCGGCAGGAAGGCCGCCTATAACACCTGGTTCTGCGGTAAGGGTCAGATAGTCAAGTATTTTTTCTTCATTGGCGACATTTGAAACTCCTTCCGGCATACCTATACCAAGGTTTACAATATCATTGGCATTGAGTTCAAGGGCAGCTCTTCTGGCAATGATTTTTCTTTCTCCCATTTTCATGGGTTCAAGGGATTGTACAGGAACCTTCAGCTCTCCGCTGTATGATGGATTATATATTTCTGCAAATGTCTGCCAGTGGTTTTCTTGTCTTGAAACAACAACGCAATCCACCATTATCCCAGGGATTTTCACATCTCTGGAGTTAAGGGTGCCTTTTTCAGCAATCCTTTCAACCTGAACTATCACAACACCTCCAGAGTTTCTGGCTGCAGTTGCAATTGCAAGGGACTCAAGAACAAGAGCCTCCTTTTCCATTGTGATATTTCCTTCGGTATCGGAAGTTGTACCCCTTAAAAGGGCTACATTTATGGGGATAGTCTTGTATGCAAGATATGTTTTTCCATCAAATTCAATAAGTTCTACAATATCCTCTGTTGTAATGGCATTAATTTTACCTCCGCCATTTCTTGGATCCACAAAGGTTCCAATACCCACTGTTGTAATTGTCCTTGGCTTTCCTGCTGCAATGTCTCTGTACATGTGGGAGATAACCCCCTGTGGGAGATTGTAGGATATTATCTTGTTTTCCACAGCAAGTTTCTGAAGTTTTGGAACAAGCCCCCAGTGTCCGCCAATTACCCTTTTTACAAGCCCTTCGTGCCCAAGGTGATTAAGACCTCTGGAGACACCGTCGCCCTGGCCTGCTGCATATAGAAGGGTAAGATTTTTTGGATTACCGCTGTTTTTGTAGTAATTTTCAAGGGCAATGGCAAGTTCTTCCGGAAATCCGATACCCACAAAACCGCCTGTGGCAACAGTATCACCTGATCGAATCAACTGCACAGCTTCCTGGCTTGATACTATTTTGCTCTTTTTGGCCCTGGCTGAAGAGTGGTAGGAAAGCAGTGGATGACCGCTTTTTGAGGTGTCAGTGGAATGTTGTTCTGCCATGTTAATGCTCCCGTGAATGATTTTTGCTTTTTTTAAATTACCGCCACAATCGAAGAGATGAAAGTCGTTTTAAAAACAGCCACTTACTGAGACTTTCATATAAAAAATCCTACATTTCTGAAGAGACAAGTTCTCCTGTAATACTGCCCACTATTACCTTGCATTCAATTCTGACCGGCAGCTTCCTCTCATCAGCAGTCATCCAGATTTTGAGTTCTGGATCTTTGCTTTTTTTGAAAACTCCGTCAAAATGTTCTAATTCCGGTTCAATAAGATACGTATCATATGTGGTGCCGTTAAGTTCAATCAGCTCCTTTTTTACAATATGGGCTTTTCCGATGAAACACCGTTTTCCGTCGGTAATGGGGAAGGTAATTTCTGATGCAACTGCAAACTCCTTGTTCCGTATGCCGAAAAGCGCTGAAAGTGGGTCAAATGAACCGGATTGAATGTCAATCGAATCTCTGGGGTTACCAAAATTTGAATATGATGCCTTCTGTTTTTCCCAGTCAAAGTTTATTACAATATCCTTTTTATCCTTGCCTGTGGCCTTTTTTCTGTAAAAAAGAGAGCGGCTGATGTCAACATCTGTGTAGGACTCTATCCTCTCCCTGATTTTGTAGAAAATATCTACGGTTGAAGATGTTTTAAGTTTAAGGACAAAATGGTGGGACTGGATTCCGTTGAGATATTGAAAGGGAAGGGACTCCAGAACGGCTTCACCTGCTTCAATAACTCCCCATCGGAGTTGAAATATCAGCTTCTCTCCGATGGATATGGGGAGAGAATTTTTTAAGGCACCGGAATTTGTAAATGCACCAACATTTGCAGATGTTCCAGAAAAAAAAATGCACCCAGATGCCATGATCATTACAATGAGGGACTTGATGCTAAGCATTGCTTTCTTCATTGGGATTTTACCTTTTTCATACTGTATGTGGTTTTAAAAACTCCAGTGTAACGCAATATTTGTTAGACAAGCAAATTAGGCTTCAATATCAGCCGTTTTTATCATAATATCAAGCATAAGGTAAAGTTTTTTTGGGTTTCTTTCAACATCCTCTCTCTGATGTTCAAAAATGAAATCAGCATTCAGGGTGTCATTTTTTTCTATCCAGAACATCTCGAATTGTTTTGGCAATCTCTTTGACCACAATGGGTTTCATTGTGTAGCCGTCAATACCAATTGATTTTGCTTTTTCTTCATCAATGAGGCTGTTGTAACCAGTACAAAGGATAACTGGAATATTTGGGTTAATCTCCTTAAGGCTTGCAGCAAGTTTGATACCGTTTATCTTGGGCATGGTCATATCAGTGAGTACAACATCGAAAGCGTAAGGTCTTGACCGAAATTTCTCCAGAGCTTTGATCGGGTTTGTTTCAGATTCTACATGGTAGCCCAGGCGCTTCAATATCTTTACAGCCATATCCACAATGGAAGCCTCATCATCGACAAACAGAATCTTTTCACCATTTCCAAAGGAAATATCCTCAGATCTTGTAACATTAGGCATATTTTTTTCAGCAACCACAGGAAAAAAGATGTTAAATGTTGCCCCTTGTTCAGGAGAAGTGTCAACATAGATGGCACCATGATGACTTTTGACAATGCCATGAACAACTGACAACCCCATACCGGAACCTTTGCCCACAGGTTTTGTTGTAAAATAAGGATCAAAGATGCGTTCAATTATATCATTGCTGATTCCCGGTCCTGAATCACTTATTGTTATTTTTAGCCATTGCCCAGGGGAGATATCTGGATAAATATGATCAATGCATTTGATTTGCATTTTGTCAACAGTAACATTCAGGGTTCCACCGTTTTCCTCCATGGCCTGTGCAGCATTTATGCAGATGTTCATCATTACCTGGTTAATCTGGGCAGAATCTGCATTGATAATTATTTCTTCATCTGGAAAATTATGTGTGATCTCAATGGTGGTGGGAATGGTTGATCGTATTAATTTAAGGGCATCTTTGATGACAGAGACAGCTCCCACAGGTTTTAACTCTTCATCAGTTCTGCGGCTGAAGTTAAGAAGTTGTCTGACAATGGCAGCCCCCCGGAACCCGGCGGTTTTGATCTCTTTAAGGGAGTCGTAAGCTGGGTTCCATTCAGGAATATCTGCCATGGCAAGCTCTGCATTTCCCGTAATAATATAAATAATATTGTTAAAATCGTGTGCGATTCCTCCTGCAATTGTGCCAATGGATTCCATTTTACTTGCATGGCGAAGCTGTGCTTCCATTGTTTTTATTCTGGTAATATCATGAAATATGGTTAGTTTTGAGACTTTTCCGGAGGGGTTGTAAATGGGAGAGTTTGTGACAGAATAATAGCAATCATTTACTGTTTTTGACAGTTCATAGTCAATATGTTCACCTTTCAGAATGTTGTCCAATACGCACCATGAGCATTTTTTATCATTTTCATATATTGCTTTATAGCATGGCTCTCCTGTTGCATCTCGTCCCACTCTGTCTATCATTTGGGGGTTCATGTATTCAATGACAAGCTCTGAAGAACAGATATACGCCGGATTTTTCATGGATTCCATCATGGAACGGTATTTTTCTTCACTTGATTTTAAGGCTTTTTCCACCTGTTTGCGCTCAGTGATGTCAAGGACGCTTCCGAGACAATAGAGAGGTCTGCCTGTGGAATCCCTTACAAGATTGGCATCAAGAATGCCGTGAATAAGGTTGCCGCTTTTGTGGATGAACTTTTTATCCATGCGGTAATGATCAATTTCCCCTGAAGCAAGTTGCGCCTGTTTTTCAAGATTTTCTTTAATAATTTCCGGATGGGTGATCTCCTTAAGATGTTTGCCAACAAGTTCTTTTTCACTGTATCCAAGCATTTGGCAATAGGCTTCGTTGGCATGTTCAATAAAAAAATCCATTGAAATCTGTGCAATACCCACCGACATGTGGGTGTAAATTTTTCGGAAACGCTCTTCGCTTTCTTTCAGGTTTTTTTCATAGTGTTTGAGTTCTGTTATATCATTGTAGGTAACAACAACCCCAAGTCCTTCAATGGGAAGAGGAGCTGCTGTAACGTTTATCCAGACCACCTCGTTCCCTGGTTTGACAATTCCCATTTCACAGTTTGTCACCAGCCGGTTTTCTTTTAAAGCAATAATACCTGCCCATTCCTCTTTTGGCATCTCAGAGCCATCAGGGCGAAGAATCCACCATTCATCTCCATCAATCATTCTTTTTTCATGTTGCTCTTTGCCCACACCCAGCAGCTTTTCTGCAACAGCGTTTGTTTCAATAATACCCCCGTTTTTATCCGAGACAGTTATTCCATACGGGAAAGAATCAAAAAGTGTCCTGTACTTAATTGCTTCAGAGTGGCACTTATCGGCACGTTCTTGAAGTTCGGCTATCTGCTTTTCCAGCTCTTCATATGTAGGCTTTTCAGACATGGTTTCTGCCTTTATATATTTTGTTAGTGACACTTCATCTCATACCAAAAGTACTTTACTTTTTCTGGATTGACGTTCCCGAAAAACGGTCATGCTATTCCGGAAAGTGTAAAGCAAAGAATGAAAGATGCCTTTTGTTAAAGGTTGATAGGTTGAGTCTCTGTATTGTTAAGTATTTTTGCTTTTTCATGTTGCGTTGTGTAAAAGCTTGATTTCATCTAAGCCATAGCATAAAATTCACAAAATATCATTTATTATCCATTGTGCTATGGAAAATAAATGATGCTGGATAAGAATGGAATAGATATAAGGAGAAAAATAGCATGGAGTTGATCAAAATTATACTTGCAGTACTTTTACCGCCATTAGGAGTTCTTTTGGAAGTTGGCTTTGGAATGCAGTTCTGGATTAACATCCTTCTGACACTTTTGGGCTATCTGCCGGGTGTTGTTCATGCTGTGTGGGTAATTGCAAAATCAAATGCCCCTGAGAAAAAGGAGATAGAGTAACTCTACTCTTAAAAACAGGCATCCTTCATATGAACCCAACAGTACTTTACACTTTGTTGTGAGAGATTCCCACCAATCAGAGCTTTCTCTCAAGAAAGTGTAAACTGGGAAATGAAGCATGCCTAAAAACAATAAGGATTTATATAATTGACTCCAGATATTAAAAAATTTATCTCACTTTTTGAAATCCCGCCTGCAATTCAACCCTATGTGGAAGTGTTTGCTGAACCTTTGGAAATTGAGCTTATAGTTACAATGAACGGCACTGTAATGAAACCGGAAGAGGTTGCAGAACGTTTGAGCATGGATTTGCAGCAGGCATCGGATTTCCTTGAGAAATGCTATTACAAGCATTTTGTGCATCGTGTGGTGGATGGTAAAAAAGTGGGTTATGTTTTTGATCATGTTGATACAGCCGGAAAATCCGTTGCCTATATGCCGGCTCGTTTTACTGATCGCCTTGATGAGCTTACCATGTATGGAAACTGGGACGATATCCCGGAGGATGTCCGGCAGGAAATTACAGACTGGTGGCTTGATGACTACGTGAAAAAAGTCTCTCCTGTTGTTGAAAATATCAAAAAAGATCCCGATGCATACCAGCAGATAAAGCAAAAGGATTTTCTGCTTCTTGAAGAGGCTCTTGAGCAGGTAGAAAAGGCAGAGGTTCATGCAGTGGTCAACTGCGACTGTCGATCCAGTACACAAGGATGCAATCGTATGGTTGAGGCATGCATTCGCCTTGATGATGGGGCAAGATACACCCTGGAAAGAGGGCTTGGCAGAAAACTTACGCGTGAAGAGTGCAAAAGCGTGGTTCTTAAAACCGATCGTGAAGGCCTAATGCACATTGGAACACTTCCCCATGAAGGAAAGGGGCTTTTTGGTTTTTGCAACTGCTGTACCTGCTGCTGTTTTCCAGTAAGGGCTTCCGAAAGACTTGACAGTGACAGGATTTATCCAAGGGTGCATTATGTGGCGTCAAGGAATGATGATACCTGCATCCATTGCGGCATATGCGTAAAGCGATGTCAGTACAATGCTTTTTATCATGATGGAAGTGATGTTATTGTAAAACTTGAAAAAAATTCAAAAAAATGCACGGAAAACACTGAAACAAAAAGCACGGAAAACACTGAAACAAAAAGCAGGGGAAACACTGTAACAAAAAGCAGGGGAAACACTGTAACAAAAAGCAGGGAAAACGCTGAAACAAAAAGAAGAGAAAAAGTAGAGATAAAAAGTAAAGATAGCTCTGAAAGCAGCATTATCATTAATAAAAAAGCCACCAAAGATAACAAGGACTTTAAGTTAAAAAAAGAAAAGCTGTGCTTTTTGATCCGTCAAGATGCTATGGATGCGGTTTGTGTCGTACCGGATGCCCCAATGACTGCATTGAGATGATATCAGTACATTAACCATTGTACAAAACAAAGAACAGATAAGAGGCACAATCATTGACAAAAAAAATAATAGAGGTAAGGCAGTCAGTAACCGCTGCCAATGACTCTGTTGCAGAAAAAATCAGAAAGTGCTTTGATCGTTACGGCATCTGGGTGCTAAACCTTATATCCTCTCCTGGTGCCGGAAAGACATCCCTGATTGAAAAAACCATTGAAGCTTTAAGCCCGAATATTGCAATAACTGTTATTGAAGGCGACCCATACACCAGCATGGACAGTGATCGAATCAATGCCGCAGGAGCACGGGGGATCCAGATCAATACCCATGGCGGATGCCACCTTGATGCCAGGATGATAGAAAATGCACTTTGTGAAACATCTGAAAAAATAATTGATTTTGGCACTGTAGATATGATCATAATTGAGAATGTCGGAAATCTTCTTTGTCCCGCGGTTTGGGATTTGGGTCAGGATAACACAACAGTTGTAACGAGCTTGACAGAAGGAAGCGATAAACCCTTTAAATATCCAGAAACCTTTATAAGGGCTGACACTCTTGTGATCAACAAAATGGATCTTAAACCCTATCTGCCTCCACCTTCTGCTGAACTCAAACCAAATGCCATGAGCATTAACCCAGCACTGAAGATTTTTGAACTAAGCTGTACAAACGGGGATGGCCTCTCTGACTGGTATGAATGGGTTAAAATGAACATCAGGAAAAAGAAAACAGGGATTCATGCTAAGGCTTGATATTTGTCTGAATCAGGACAACCATGATAAAGAGAATGCTCAGGATACTTAATCCTGCCTTATCCTGTTAATCTCGGGTATCCTGATTCAGACAACCGCAAAAAAGTTCATTAATGTACACAATGAACACAAAATGCAAAAAAAATTGATATCACTCCCAAAACTCAATCCTCAATCTTTTGGGAACAAAAAAAGGAAGTTACAATGCATGAAGAACCCTATGCCCAGTCAATTCTGGATATGGCCATTGAAAAAGCCGGCGATAGGTCAATAACCGAAATTGTTTTGGAAGTAGGGCGATTTAGTGCAATTGACCCCAAATCACTTGAGATGTTTTTTGTCTGTTTGAGCAAGGGGACAGTGGCTCAGAAAGCATCTCTTATTTTTGAAATTGTACCTGTAACCCTTGAATGTAAGATGTGCCATAAAACTAAAACCATTGATATCCCGCAGGATCGACCTGTTCAGCCTTTTCTTGCCTCCCACTTTAGAGATGGTTGCTCCTGCGGTTCCAAGAAATTGACGGTAACTCAGGGGCTTGGTATTGAAATTGCGACCCTTAAGATTGAATAATGACCAAATCATAAGTGCATAGACAAATATTTCTTGGGGTTGGGTCTAATTAGTCTCCCATTCCGAGTATTCCTCCAGGATTCATAATATTATTTGGATCAAAATGCTTTTTTATAGCCTTTAAAACATCAAGCTGCACTTCTCCTATATGGGATTTCATAAAAGGCCCCATCATGCGGCCAACACCATGATGGTGACTTAACGAGCCTTTACCTGCAATAATTTCTTTTATTATTCCCCTCTGAAATATCTGGAAATCATCAGGATGTTCAGCACGGGTTATAAATATGAAATAGAGATTGGTTCCCTGTGAATAGAAATGAGACGCATGGGTCATGCAGATGGTATCGGGACGATTTTTTATGTATCTTCTCACCCTTGAATGAAGTTCATGAAGGTTTTTCCATGTCACAGACGCCTCCAAAGTATCTATCAGGACGCCATAATCGTTAAGGCTGTCCCTCATGTATGGGTCACTGAAACGTCCATGACGCCATTTTATCAAAGGGTATCCTGTTAGATATAGACCTTGTTCTTTTTTGCAGATTTTTTTTACCTGTTTTTTTATGTTATCTGTAAACTCCTTTTCTCCATCCGCCTGTCCCATGAGAATACAGCGTTTGCCTGGTTTGTATTGTTTTATTTTCATGAACTTGTCCAGAAAGGAGCCTTCCAGGTTGTACATTTTCATGGCAACATCACTCTCTTCTGCATCAGATATTCTCAGAATTGAAGGCATTCCAAACTCTCCCTGACTAATATTTCTTGCAGCCTTTACTGTGGAATCCCAGTCAGGAAACATGAATGCAAAGGTTTTGCTGTTTTCAGGGAAATATCTAAAAATTTTCATGGTCACAGCCACAAGAACACCAAAAACGCCTTCCGAGCCTTTCATTATGTCATTTACCTTAGGGCCGGTTGCTGTGGCAGGATACTCAAGGGTCTTGAAGCTTCCGGCAGGCGTTATATATTCCTGACTGATAACAAGATCATATGCATCACCATAATAGGAGGATGCCTGGCCTGCTCCAAGTGTTACAACCCACCCTCCAACAGAGGAGAATTCAAAGGATTGTGGAAAATGCCCTCCTGTATAGCGATGTGATGCTCCAAGAAGTTCAGGTGCCTCATTTAAAAGTTTTTCGTAAGCGGGGCCCATCATGCCTGCTTCCACAGTGATTGTCTGATTTTTTTCATTGAACTCAACAAGTCTGTTCATATGGGTATTCATGACAAGTGTGATTCCACCTTTAAGACAATCAAGGCCAAGGGTCACTGAACTTCCACCACCGTAAACATGAAGGGGTATCCTCTTTTCATTACAGTATTCAACAATCTCTCTTATCTGTTCACGATTTTCTGGATGCACCACAAGATCAGGTATATTTTCCACAATTCCGTGCCTGAGTTTCAGAATATCCTCCATTGATTTTCCCTTGGAAAATTTCACACGGCTATATCTGTCTAAAGATATATTTTCAACACCCACAATTTTTTTTATGCCATCAATGTCATCAGGTTTTATGATTTTACTCTTCTCTTCCTCTCCTTTAGGCTTTTCCACTTTAATATTGCCAATCAGGTCATGGTTTTCAAAATCATCATGCTTTAAGTTCAATCTTTCTCTGATTATGTCAAGAAAGCCTGAAGATGGATTTTTATATCTATCAGGCGCTCCCCATTTGAAGATGGCACGAAATGTTCCTTCAAGTGGTGGATCATTTATCCATTCTGGTGTTTGCTGATTATTTGCTTTTCTGTTTTTAATGAGCATGTTTACTCCGTTATATTTTTTTACACAAAGGTTCTGGAATCTCCATTATTCGGGATATCCCGTAATCTTTTGAATTTCTAAGTACAATGGTTGAAGTTGCCTGTACATTTTTTTATAAACTTTATTGTATAATTGATCGTACAATTGCACATTTTCCGGACGTGGATAGTATTTTTCTTCAATGGATACCATCTGCGCAACCGCCTCTTCAAATGTGCTGTAAAGTCCAAGCCCCTTTGCTGTTATTATGGCAGCTCCAAGTCCTGATGTTTCATGGGTTTTTCCCCTTGCCATTGGCAGGTTGAAAATGTCCGCTGTTATTCTGCAAATTTCATCACTTTGTGATGCGCCTCCTGATACAACTGCAAATCTTGCCCTAAATTTTCCTTTATGCTCTATCTTTTCAAGTCCTTCCCGCAGGCCATAGGCAAGCCCTTCAATAACTGCCCGATATACATGGGCTTTTTTGTGAATATCTCCAAAACCTATCATTGCACCTTTGGCAAATGGCTGATCAAGCCCTGGCCCCCAGTATGGCTGAACAACAAGGCCCATTGAACCTGGAGATGTATTTTGAAGGTGAGAGTTCAGAATCTCTTCTGCCGGAACATCCCTCTTTATAGCTTCAACGACCTCCTTGTGGGCAAATTCGTTCTTAAACCATGTGATCATCCAGTATCCCCTGAAAATTTCAATTTCAGGGTTGTATCTGTCTGGAATAGATGCAGGGTAGGGCGGCATGAAAGGGAGAGGCTCAAAATATAGTTTTGATGTTGTCTGAATAGTTGCAGTTGTACCAAAACTTAAGCTTACACTTTTACAATCCAGAACTCCGGCACCAACGGTTTCACATCCCTTGTCAGAGCCGCATGCCACCACAGGCAGCCCCTTTGGCAGACCAGTTTCAATTGAAGCTTTTTCAGTTATCTTGCCAACTGTTTCACCAGGTTTTACAAGGGATGGGAGTTTACTGTTTTCTATGGGGAAAAAAGCCCTTGAAAGGCCATATTTTCCAGACCATTTCAAGGTTTTGTAGTTAAATGGGAGATGTCCTATCTGGGACGCTGTTGAATCAATATAATTGCCTGTGAGGCGGTGGTTCAGAAATCCGGAAATGAGAAGATACTTATGGGTTTTTTCCCATATATCCGGCTGATTTTCCATGATCCAGTTGCATTTCCCCTGTGATTTTATATCTGCAACTTTTTTATCCATGTCTGTTCCTTTGAGCATGGCATTTATTACTGCATTCAAAAGAGTATTTTTGCCAAAAGTAGGGCTTGCCTTTCTCTGATCAAGCCAGAGGATAGCCGGCCGAAGAGGATCGCCATGTGCATCAATGTTTATTACACTGTTTCTCTGTGTAGTAACTCCAACCCCTGCAACTTTTTTGAAAAAATCAGGATTTTTTGCCTTTAGTTCCAAAGTGGCACTGCATAGACTTTCCCAATAGAGCATTGGCTCCTGCTCTGCCCAGCCCGGATGAGGCGAAATACATGTATCATAGTGTCGCTGTGTTTTTGCCATAAGTTCGCCTTTTGCTGAAAAGATCATGGCACGAAGGCTTTGGGTTCCGCAATCAATGGATAGTATGTTTTTCTCTTTCAATATCATTCCTCGTCAGTCATAAATTCTCTGGATTATCACTGAAAAATCATCTAAACAGTACTTTTTAAAGCTTCATCAAGAAGAAAACGGTGATGAGTAGTAACGCTTCCATGTCTCAATGTAACTTTTTTTCTCCTGTTCCCATCTTTCAGTACTCCATGGCAGATAAGGTTCGCAAATGCTCTGGATTTTATTAAGATGGGCTTTTCCCCCTTCAGGGAGCAAAAGGCCGATTCTGACCCTTCTTAATAAAAGGTCGGAAAGATGCATAACCTTTTCATGTGATGCGGCATGGGGCAGTTCAGCCCATAATGTCTCTGTGTTATCAATGGGGTGAAGAAGCTCTTTGTGATCATTTGTGATTTCAACGGCCAGTGTTCCGTATCTTCCTGACAGACGCCTTCCTGCATGAAGCTTTGCAAAACCTGAAAGATCAGCCATAGGGGGATTCATATTGAAAACCCTGTCCGAAGTTTTACTTTTACGACTCACTTCTTCTGCATTTACAGGTCTATTGGAGGTTGATATGAACTGCTTTGCAGCTTTAAGGGCATCCAGTGCCAGAAGTCTGAATGTGGTTAATTTTCCGCCTGTTACTGTTACAAGCCCTTTATCTGCCCAGACCACATGTTCCCTTGATTCACAGGAAGGATCAGTTGTGTTATTGCCTTTGCTGAGTACCGGCCTTACACCTGCAATGGAGCCTGTGCAGTCTGATTCCGATATTTTAAGCCCGGGCAGAATAAAGTTTAGCCCCTCCATCAGATACTCTGCCTCTTCAATGCTTGCAACAGGTTCCATATTTGGGTTTTTTGGATGATCAACATCGGTTGTTCCCAGGACAGCGCACCCCTCCCATGGAAAAATAAATACAGGGCGTTTGTCCTTAGGATGGATAAAACTTATAACCCTGTCATGGGGGAAAAGTTCTCCAGGAAAAATAAGGTGACTTCCCCTGAGAGGCCTTAAAAAATAGCCATGCCTTGGACAGCTATGGAGTGATTCTGCCCAGATTCCGGTGGCGTTTATGACAAAAGTGGCGTCAAATTCGTGTGATATAGAAGTTGCATAAAGCTTTTCTGATAAATTAAGTTTTTCTGATAAATTCATTACACTATTATTCTGTAGCTTTTTATCTTTTGTCGGGGCATCAAGTTTATCTGATAAATCCATGAAAGTCTTAATCTGAAATTTGTTATCCGTTGGGGCGGCTCTGTTAAAATCCTTCTCATCTGCATAAACCCCGACAACTTCTCCTCTTGAGTTTCTTTTTATATTTTGAACCTTTGTGTAGTTCAATGCTACCCCACCGCCTTCACATCCCTCCTGGATAAGCCTTAAAACAAGCCTTGCATCATCTACCTGGGCATCCATGAAATCAAAACCAGTCATAAGTGACTCTCTTTTCAGTTCCGGCATCATTTTTTTTATCTCAGATGCATTATATCTTGAATGCTGTTTTTTCATGGCCATAAGGCTGTAAATATTTAAGCCAGCTTCCATGAGAAAAGCAGAAGGGCCAAATGATTTGTAAACCGGCATGAAAAAATTGAGTGGTTCCACAAGTCCAGGCAATTCCCTGAGAAGTCGCTGCCTCTCTGTTACGGAGTCGCGTGTGAGAAAGATTTTTCCCTGCTTAAGGTAACGAAGCCCGCCATGTACCATTTTAGATGATCTGCCTGATGTTCCGGATGCAAAGTCATTTTTTTCAAGAAGCAGGGTGGAGTAGCCCATTTTTATCGCCTGATGAAATACAGCAGCACCTGTAATTCCTCCTCCAATTACAATGATATCCCATTTTTTTTTGATATTATTAAGTTCCATTATCAGTTCCATTAACTACCCTTGCATTTTTTCAATAATTAAGTTTCCAAAACTCCATGGCATGTTTCATGGCTTCTTTAACTATTATTGCACTTTCAGAAAGATTTAGATTCATTTCATCATTATCTTGTTTATCAATGGAGTTTAGAAGCATATCGTAATAACCGGAAGAGTGTTTTCGGCTCTCCTCATGTTGGAAATAGTGGTAAGCCAATGTTTCAAAAAGAGGTGAAAAATCGTTTAGTATCATACGAAAAACAGGATTCTCTGTAAGATTCACAATAAGAAGCTGCAACTCCCAGTCAAAATCTGCAAATGATTTTGCTCTGTTATCAAGATCTTTGGCCTTAACAAGCTTTTTTATTAGTTCATCAGGGGCTTTTGCCACGGCAATTTCTGTAATGCCTGGAAACAAAACCACCCTGATCTCCATGAGATTGAGAATCATCTCCTTTGAAAGGGTTTTACCGTTCCGTACCATGGCACCAAGTAGGCCAAGTCCTCCATCCTTTAAATAGTCGTTGATTCTGGTGGGTTTTCCCTGCTGTATGGTAAGCCATCCCTGTGCTGAAAGATGCTTGAGGGTTTCACGAAGTGTTGGTCTTGTGATATTAAGTTGCTCTGCAAGTTCCCTTTCCCCCGGCAAATGATCGCCTGGCTTGTATTTTTTTTCCATTATTGCTGCAATGAGCTTCTTTTCAGCATGTTCTGACGGTTTTAAGGGTTTGTCCATTTAGTGTTTCCTTTTTGTGAGGCTTTTTTGTTTTCTTTTTGTGAAGCTCTCAGTTCAGCTTTAAATCCTTTGAGAAGAATTGATATTCAACTGGTAAGTGGTCATACCAGTTCTGAAATTTAAAATCAATGATAAAATTAATTTAGTGAAAAGCTTTTCACTTCAATTATTGCCTTAGCATTTCGCTGCTCACAGGTAGAAGAAGCTTGATGTATTTTTATAATTGTATAATTATTGTACGAAAAATTTTTTTATGGTAGATTCCCTTAATAGACCCACATGAGAGTAGATACAAGGCATGCCTTGCCTGTACAGCACCATGGTTATGAAAATCATGAGGTGGATTTTCAAGGTAAATCAACTCTCGTTTTTGAAAAGATAAAGTATTTTCTACCCATTCCTTAGACCCCGTTCCATAATAATGGAGGAGGTTTTTATGCAGCAACATTATTTTTGTTTGTTCAATTATAAGATCAAGATAAATATATCTTTGGTTGCATTGGCTTTTGTTTTGTTTATTATCACCAGCCCAATTTTTGCTTATGACTGCGGTGAAACAGTGCCGGATGGAGATCATCCACTGAACGGATATTTTGCTAATCACGGTGGGTTTCCCTATGAAAAAAGTGAAGATGGTAAAACAGTGACAGCTTCCAATGGTTTGATGTGGCAATCTGAGGCTCCCATAAATAAATATTACTGGGATAGTGCCTGTTATTACTGTGACTCTTTGAGGCTTGGCAATTATAAAGACTGGAGATTGCCAAGGGTTAATGAACTGGAATCAATTATTGATGAGGATTCTACTCCTACAATATCAGCTTCATTTTTTACTGCACAGGAAGGACTTTACTGGTCATGCAGTGTTCCTAAATCCTATGACACCAACGCCTGGATTGTGTCATTTATAGATGGCCATACAACTATTACTGACAAAACCGGAACAATGTATGTCCGATGCGTAAGGGATGTTTCAGATTCCGGTGTCCAGGGTAACTCCCTTTCAATAGAGTGGGAAGCAACTTTATATAGAGTTGCTCCTTTTTTAAAAACAACAACAAATTTGAATACAGCAGCAACATCAGGCTATGCCCTGATTCCACAAATCACAACCGGAGAGAATATTTTTAGAACAGACACCATTGATTTTGGGGTGACGTCAATCAGCAGAAAAGATAGGGACGGAAATGATGTTATTATCAGTGATATTACAGAAGGAAGCAGTATTGATTATCGCTGGACTATTTCCGGCATTGAAGAGACAGATCATCTGATTTCAAATGCGAATAAGATAAAGCAAAAAATCACCATTGATAATGACGGCGGCTCCACCGGCAGTGATATAAAACCGGGAGATTATACTTTAACTGTAGAGGTGTGGGATCATGAGTATCCCCAAAACTATGCTAAAGAATCTGTTAATATAACAATTTGTGATGGTGACTGTACTCTGGAACATGGTGACCTTCAAAATATACCTCTTTTTGTCAATGAAGATCATTCTTTAAGCTTAAAAAAGTTATTATATCAGGACAGAAAAGATGATCCAAAAGTAAAATTGTCCTTTGAAAATTTAAGATTGAAACTCATAGATGATCCCGTTGGACATAATCGGGTATTGTTTGAACTTGAAACATCGGTATCTGGAGAGGATGTAGATCAGAATTATACTATTCCTGATCCCCCACCTCCAATTACCCTAACCAACTCCCTTGGCATGACCTTTAACCTGATGCCTGCCGGAACATTCATGATGGGTTCTCCTGGAGATGAAGGGGGACGAATCAGTAACGAAACCCAGCACGAAGTAACCCTGACCCAACCATTTTACATGCAGACCACAGAAGTGACCCAGGGGCAATGGAAAGCAGTTATGGGTAACAATCCCTCATGGTTTTCTGGATGTGGAGACAATTGCCCGGTTGAGATGGTTTCATGGGATGATGTCCAAGGTTTTATTGCAACGTTGAATGCCCTTGGAGAAGGTGTTTATGCACTGCCCACTGAAGCCCAGTGGGAATATGCTGCCCGTGCAGGCACGACAACTGCCTTTGCAAATGGAGATATTACAGCTTCAGGTTTTTCATGTGATCCTGATCCCAATCTTGATATCATGGGATGGCACTGTGGCAATTCTGATAAAACACATCCCGTGGTACAGAAGAAAGCCAATAATGGAGGCTTGTATGATATGCACGGTAATCTCTATGAGTGGTGTCAGGATTGGTTTGATAATTATCCTTCTGAATCTGTGATAGACCCTGTGGGAGCATCATCAGGCTCCATCCGTGTGATTCGGGGCGGTAGCTGGAGCAACAACGCTCGTAACTGCCGGTCGGCGTACCGGAACCTCAACTACCCGGGCCGCAGGCGCCACCTCATAGGCTTCCGCCTTGTCCTCTCCCCAGGTCAGCAGTAATCGGTATTCAGGTCAGTGAGGAACCGTCAGTAATCCGCATCGTAACGGAACGGAATGGAATTGGAGCGAGTGGAGCGAGTGTAAATGAAATGGAGTGTAGTGTAGATCGGATTACTGATTTTTGAAATATCATAATAAAACAAAGGTTAAACAATGATATATGTAAAACCAACGTCAGACATTTTTATAAAATACTTATTTGGTAAAGAAGAGCATAAGAGTCTTTTGCTTGATTTCATAAATGCAGTTCAGGAAAATATGAATTTCCCTCGGATAGAGAAAATAGAGCTGAAAAATCCCTTTAATATCAAAGAACTTGTGTTTGACAAGGAGTCAATTCTTGATATCAAGGCAGTATCTGAAACTAAAGAGACGTATAACATAGAAGTGCAGACATCGGGAAATAATATATTCAAAAATAGAAGTTTGTATTACTGGTCAAAATTATACTCATCCCAGCTTGAGGAGGGTATGCAATATAATAAACTTTATCCGGTGATCTGCATAAATATACTTGATTTTGAGCTTTTCAAAGAGATCGGCAGATATCATCTAAGTTTTATGTTGAGAGAGTGTAAGGATCCGGAACTTTATCTGACAGATCATCTTGTAATGCATTTTCTTGAACTTCCAGGGCTTGAAAATTATAATAAAGAAAAGCAGTTGGAGCAATGGCTCTATTATTTGAAAAATGAAGGTAAGACAGAAGGAGATGAAGCCATGAAAATATTGCTTAAGGAAAATCCACAGATAAGAAAAGCCCATGAAAAATATGAGGCATTTACCCGTGATGAAGCCCTTCTTGATGCCTATGAAGCACATATGAAATGGAAAAGGGATTATTATTCAGGAATTGAGGCAGCAAGACTTGAAGGCAAGGAAGAAGGCAGAGAAGAAGGCAGGGAAGAAGGCAGGGAAGAAGGAGAAATCATAGGCAAAATCCTTCTTTTCCATGAAATACTTGGGCTTTCGCTTCCTTCAAACGATGAATTGAAAGAGATGACTATTGAAGAGCTTAAAGAAATGTTTGAAAAGATAGAAAAAAAATGGATGAATGTTAAGTAATAGTGTTTAATTAACTTACCCAAACTCCCCCTCTCCAGTAACGGAGAGGGGGCTGGGGGGCATACGCATCAAGCTAAGGTTTTCAAAGCCTTATCAGACGGGTTTTTCTAATTTTTGTTGTTAAGATGTTTGATTTTATATTTATAATAAAAACAAAGTCTTATATTCTTAGCTTGATGCGTATGGGCTGGGGGGTGAGGTGAATGGGCAAGTTATCAACTCGTCAGTAATAAGTTCTTTTAGTAGTAGCCACTATATATTGTATTTTTAAAACGAGCCAAAATACAATATATGGCATCGTTAATAAGAACTTATGACTCTTGAGTAATATAACATGAACCATTTTTAATCCATCCGCCGGAGGCATAAATCAAAGAAGAAAAAATGCGAAAATGAAAAAAAACAACCGGACAGTATTAAGTTTAAGAGCCGACAATCCAGGCCTCTCCTTTTTGAAAATAACAGCAGGAATTTCAGTGGTTGTAATTTTTGATTTGATTTGACGAGTCAGCCAACCTGCCTTATGTGGGGTTAGCAGCGCATATGGTCTAATCCATACTTTCAAAGGCTTGTGAGGGGGAGAAAGGAAAAGTTATTACGGACTCATTTATGAGTACCATCAACAGACAAGCCATTTCGGCGGAAGAATCAGCAGTTCTTTTTGCAGTTGAACCAAGACAAAAAGCCCCGATTATGGGGCACTGACGGTAAGATGGACAACTCGACAATCTCTGAGTTAACCATTCGTGGCAAGTCCGGATGAAATTGCTTTATATGTAGGGGGAGAAATACTTTTGTGGTAGAGATGCCTTGTTGGGCTTTATGTATTTCTGGGGGAATCTGCTCCTTGCGCTTAACTCGTTCAAGAGTTATTGATATAAAACGCTAATGGGAAATCGGAACATTTATGGAAGGAACAGGAATAAAAAAATTCCTGTATCGTTGAATTATGCTCTTTATAAATCAGGGCACTGAACATTGTCAAGTATAATAGAAAACTAGGTGTAAGGGGGAAGGGGTACGTTGTGTTGCAACCTTACAGGAAAGCTATTTATCTGAAAATCTATAGATTACACTCAATGACTTGTCATTTGATAGTGACAAGGCCGTTGCGTCAAGCTGAGTGTTTGGATGAGTAAACGGGCATGATTGATTTTGTATCAATTATCCCCAAGTATAAAAATGATAGTCATTTTCACGGTAAAACAAAATTCATCTGGGTTCTACATCAACAGATTTCGGGTTGTTTTACTGAAAACAAGTCCAACCTCATGGACAGTTATACCCTTTATGCCTCTGTATTTTTTTGCATAACCTTTTTTTATAATCTGTTTTAATGCCGGATTGTTTTCAATAGCATATTCACCATCAAGTTCTTCTCCATAATTTGCAGCCATATTTTTTTCAGCCCTGTAAAGAGCATCAGCACTTTCCTGATTAACAACCTTTATCTCCATTACATAAATATGGTTTCCAAGTTTAACGGTCATGTCAGCCTGTCCGTGATTTGTGATATCTTCGGGTATAATTTCTGCATCAAGGGAAGAGAAAAAAGCATATAACACTGATGCATAATATCCCTCATAATCAGCAATATCGTTATTTGTAAAGTTACGCCAGGGAATTGATGAAAAAAGACGTTTTATAACCTCTGTCATCCCCTGAACATCGCCTTGTTCAAGGCAATCATAAAGAGTATTTTGTAAGGTGATCTTTTCATTGACAAGATCTGTATAGGCATTGATAAAGTGGTCATGCAGAGCAATCTTTACTTCCAGATTGGGAATTTCAAGCTGAAACATCAGGCGCTGGCGGCGGGTAAAGGTTTTTTCTATGGTCAGATAGCCGCTCTGAAACAACAGCGTAAGAGGGTTTATCTTTTCCACTTCAAAGGAATCTATAATTTCTTCTGTTACCACAAGGTTTGCAAGGGATGGAAGGAAATAGCGGTTCTTTTGAAAAAGTTTTACTAAAAATGTTGGATTACCTGTTTCAAACCAGTAGTTTCTATATGATTTTTTATTATATATAAATAGTAAAATATCATAAGGATTATAAAGACAGACGCTTCCCAGCCATTTATAACCATTATACCAAGATTTAAGTTTTTCCATGTCAACACTTCCCATATGATCAGAAAACTGAGTTTCCAGATTTTCATGGGTGTAGCCACAGATGGTAGAGTAATTTTCACTTAATGTAATATCTGTAAGCTGATTGACACCGCTGAAAAGGCTTACTTTAGAGAATTTGGTTACACCTGTCATAAAAACAAATTGAAGATGTGCATCTTGTCCTTTGAGAACCGAATAAAGATTTTTAAGCCCCTCCCTTATTTCGGAAGCAACTTTGCTGTTTTCGATATTATCAAGTATGGGTTTGTCATATTCATCAACAAGAACCACAGTTTTTTTGCCATATTTTTTTGCAGCTTCACGAATTAAATGGCCAAAACGTCCACGGATGCTCATAGGTGAATTTTTGAGGTTCAGGTAATTCTCGTTTTCCGTAAGGATTTCGTGTATTATATTGTCAAGTTCTTCTCTGCTTTGGATAGTTCCATCGGAAAAGTCTATTTTGATTACAGGATATTTTTGACTCCAGTCCCATTTATCATGGATATAAAGCTCTTTAAAAAGCTCTTGGTTACCTTCAAAAATTTCCTTTAAGGTATCAATAAAAAGGCTTTTGCCAAACCTTCTGGGTCTTGAGAGAAAGAATCGTCCTGCATGTTTGACAAGTTCCCAGGCCATTGGAGTCTTATCCACATATATCATATTTTCACTTTTCATGCTTGCAAGTGTGTTGACACCGAGTGGTAAATTTTTCATGATTGTTCCTTCTTATCATTTAGGAATGGAATTTACTTAAAGACGACACCAATGATCTTTTGAGCCTTGTCAATCCTGATTCAGACAAATGCAATAACAGCTAAAAATATAATCAAGCCCGATTTTTTAAAACTCCAGAAGCAGAATATGTGGTAGCATAACGAACAGAATCTCTCTTTATTTGTGGTTAATACTAAATTTCATAAAAATCAAGAAATGACTTTTAAAGGATGTCGAATAATGGATGAAAAATCAGTGCATAAAGATTCTTTTTCCGGAGATATGACAGAGGATTCGGATATTAATGTCTCTCTTGTGAAGAGAGACTCTGGAAAAATTAACTTCGGAGCAAATAACCATTCTGGAGAGAATAGCCATTCCGAAGGGATTAACCATGCAGGAGAGATTAATTATTCAGGAGAGAGGAGTGATAAAAAGATTTCCTCATGGAAATATCTTCTGGAACTTTTGAACAGATGGACAGAACATGGTTGGCTCAGGCCTTTGGACAGGGCATTTGCACTGTTTTTGAAAGAACAGGAGCCGGCAACATCGGGCATTGTACTTTTAACTGCTGCCCTTGCAAGCCATCAACTGGGCAGGGGGCATGTTTGTCTTGATCTTGCTGCCTCTGTCTCTGATCCCGATGCTACTTTGTCCCTTCCTCCAGAAGGAGAGTCAGGAGATGAGATGCCTGCACGGCCTTCCATGCTTTTATCGGAAATCAGCCTTGAACAATGGGTGGCTGAACTTTCAGAATCCCGTCTTGTGGCACTTGAAAAGATTGCGTCTAAATCTTTATGTCAGGAAACACCAGCCACATTCCAGGAAACACCAGCCACATTCCAGGAAACTGCAGCTACATTCCAGGAAACTGCAGCTACATTCCAGGAAACACCAGTCATATTTCAGGAAACATCAACCACATTCCAGAAAACACCTGCTATATTCCAGGAGCTACCAGCCACATCCGACAACGATAATAATCAAAGGCCACTTGTTTTATGTGATGGACGTTTATATCTTCGTCGCTACTGGAGATATACAGTGGAAGTAGGAGAGGGGATATCTCATCTTATTAACCGTAATATGGCTGTTCCTGAAGATCTCTCTTTGAGAATTGACAGGCTTTTTTATTCCCTTCGCACGGAAAGTGAGCATAAAAAAGAGGATATACACTGGCAGAGTATTGCCGCAGCCATTGCAGCAAAATACGCCTTCTGCGTGATATCAGGAGGCCCTGGCACCGGCAAGACCACAACAGTGGTTCAGCTTTCCGGACTTTTGCAGGAGATGGCCCTGGAACAGGGAACAAAATTGAGGATAAGACTGGCCGCCCCCACAGGAAAGGCAGCAGCAAGACTTACGGAATCCATTGGAGAGGCGGTTAACCGTCTTCCAGAGGAAATCCGGCCATTTATCCCAACTGAAGTGACAACTCTTCACCGTCTTTTGGGGAGTCGTCCTGGTACACGACATTTTATACATCATTCAGGAAACAAACTTCATCTGGATCTGCTGGTTGTGGATGAAGCATCCATGATTGATCTTGAGATGATGGCAGCTATTGTTAATGCTCTGCCGGAAAAGGCGCGCCTTGTGCTTCTTGGTGACAAAGATCAGCTTGCATCAGTGGAAGCAGGATCAGTGCTTGGTGATCTTTGTCGCTATGCAGGTGATATTTGTTATTCGGCTGAAACCATCAAATGGCTTGAAGCCCATACAGGATACTCCATTGCCGTTGATGAAAATGAATCAACCGGAACAGCCAATGAGCTTTCCCAGCATATTGTGGTATTGAGAAAAAGTCACAGATTTGGAGAAAATAGCGGAATAGGAGCATTATCAAGGGCTGTAAACTGTGGGGATTCTACTCTGGTTCAGAAGACATGGAACAAGTGTTTTGCAGATATAAGCCAATTTACTTTAAGTTCTGGTGAAAATGAACGTTTTGCAGCCTTTGTTATGGATGGAACTCCAGAAATATTTTTAGGAATTGATTCAGAAGATAAAATATCATTTAATTCTGAGGGGTTTCAGCAACTGACAGATTTAAAACCTGAATATTGCAGGGAATTATCCGGACGTGCAGGATATCGGCTTTATCTTGAAAAGATGAAAGAGAAGAGATTTGATGATGCTTGGCTCATGGAGGTACTGGAAGCATTTAACCGGTTTCAGATATTGACTCCTCTGAGAAAGGGAGAGTGGGGTGTTGAAGGGTTGAATCAAAGAACTGCGCTCATGCTTTATAAAGCAGGGCTGATTTCTGCAACAGACGGATGGTACCCAGGGCGCCCTGTCATGGTAACACGAAACGATTACAGTCTGGGGCTTATGAACGGTGATATTGGCATTCTTCTTCCTGTTGATGGCAGAAATACCCTGAAGGTTGTGTTTCCCATTGCCGGCAATGTCCTGAAAAAAGTACTGCCATCCCGTTTGAATGATGTGGAAACTGTGTTTGCAATGACAGTTCATAAATCCCAGGGGTCGGAATTTGATCACACTGCCCTTGTTCTTCCGGACAGCATTTCCCCTGTAATGACAAGGGAGCTTGTTTATACGGGCATCACACGTGCAAAAAGTTGGTTTACGCTGGTGGGTCCAAAGCCAGGTATTCTTGGAGGGGCTGTTATGAGAAGAGCCCACAGAGCATCGGGACTATGGGAACACTTTATTTGAGAAGGTTTCTGCTTTTGGTAAATTCATTTAATGAAACAGCTATATTTCCAAAAAAGTCTCCTTTTCTGAAACATATAGGTTTTACTTTCTCCTGGTGTTTACTGGCATCTTTTAGATATTTATCTAATTTATACAAAGCCCCACCGATTTTATGGGAATAGTAGATGCCGCCTGGAATAAAAATCAAAAACATTATTCCAAGATTAATAAAAAAAAGTTCGGTATTGGCTTGTTGAAAGTCCTTGATAAGTTCGGTGGCAAATGCGTTTTGTATTTGGGCAATTGAATTATTCATTTCAACATTGTGGAGGCTATTCATCACGCCCTGATAGTAAAGGTATCCACAGACATAAGCCAGTATTGCAAAAACAAGGATTAAGGAAGAGAGGAAAATGAGAAAATGAATCTGAAATTTTGGATTCACCAGGTATTGTTTACGATAGGATGATTTTTTCATGAAAACCTCAAAATATGGACATAAAAATAAAATGTGAATGGATTATTTGATTAATGCTTTATTAAAAGGTGAGTGGCTTGTCAAGTCAGAATATTAAAATGAAGACCTTTATCAACTTCTCCTCGCAAGTAAAGTAAAAAGTTCAGAAAGGATTGATGCATGAACAGTCTTCCCACACTGCCCACAGGAAACTCCTCATTTGAGAAGATCAGAAAAAATGGCGATATATACGTGGATAAAACCCGTCATATATTTAACATGGTAAGCGGCGGTGACTACTACTTCATGTCCCGCCCCAGAAGATTTGGAAAATCCTTAATGGTTTCCACCCTCAAATGCCTGTTTGAGGGAAAACAAGATCTGTTTGAAGGTTTATGGATAAAAGGTAAATACAAAGACAAAGATATAGATAATGCTTTCAATTTTGAATGGGAGTGGAAAAAACATCCTGTAATAACCCTTGATTTCAATGGAATCAGCCATCAGACTCCGGAGTTTTTAATTCAGGGTCTTTCATTAGCCATAAAAAAAATAGGTAAGAAATATGGCGTTGAATTAATCGACATACCTGTTAAGGAGCAGTTTAAAGAGCTAATTGAGAGCCTTTTTAAAAAAACCGGAATGCCGGTTGTATTTCTGATTGATGAATATGACAAGCCTCTAATTGATCACCTTGGCAAAGGAGATGATGCCCTTGAAATTGCAAAGAAGAATCGGGATATTCTCAAAGATTTTTTTGGAGTTATAAAAGATGGTGATGTTGTTGATATAACCCGTTTTGTGTTTATTACAGGTGTTTCAAAATTCAGCCAGGTCTCCATATTTTCGGAGCTTAATAATCTCACAGACCTTACAATGCACAAAAAATATGCAGAGATGATGGGTTATACCCAAACGGAGCTTGAACACTGTTTTGCCATCCATATAGATGCCTTTGCAAGGGAAATGGGGATTCCATCCTCTGATCTTCTTTTACGTATGAAGCAGTATTATAATGGCTACCGCTTCTCGGAAACAGACATAAAGGTTTATAACCCGTTTTCAGTGCTCAGAGCCTTTGGTGAACAGGCTTTAAAACCCTATTGGTTTGCCACCGGGACGCCCTCTTTTTTAATAAATCTTATAAAGGAAAAAGAGTGGTATCCCCCTGAAATTGAGAACCTGAAATCAACCCTTGCCATATTCAGTGTATATGATCTTGAGACACTTTATATTGAAGCACTCCTTTTCCAGGCAGGATACATTACCATCAAGGATGTTGATGAAGAGCTCTATACCTTTGATTATCCAAATCGTGAGGTAAAGACAGCATTTATTGAAAATATGTTCTATTCCTATACAGATGGAGCCACTGATTGTGCAAGGTTCATTCTGCTCTCCAAATATCTTCGCACGGATAATATTGAATTATTCATAGAGACAATTAAATCTGTTTACGCCTCCATCCCGAATATACTTGAAAGCCACAGAGATGAGGCATATTTCCATACCATATTCTATCTTATGGTTTCAGCATCAGGAGTCACTGCTCACAGTGAGGTTCTCACCTGCAAAGGCAGAATAGACATGGTGGTGGAGTTTAAGGATAAAGTTTATATCATTGAGTTTAAATGCGGCCGCAGCAGTGATGAGGCAATTAGACAGATTAGAAGTAAAAAATATGCTGATTCATATTTGCAACAGGGTAAAACAATCCATTTAATGGGAATCAATTTTGACATTGAAACCCGTAATATATCGGATTGGAAACATGAGTTGTTTTAAGCCCTGTTTAAGGTTTGGATTTAAGCCTTTTTAATGGTGTTGATTTTGCCAATTACAAAAGCAAAAGGATGGGTTCATGAAAAAACTTCCTACACTGTCCACAGGAAAATCGTCATTTGAGAAGATCAGAAAAAATGGCGATATATACGTGGATAAAACCCGTCATATATTCAACATGGTAAGCGGCGGTGATTACTACTTCATGTCCCGACCCAGAAGATTTGGAAAATCACTCATGGTATCAACCCTCAAATGCCTGTTTGAGGGAAAACAAGATCTATTTGAAGGTTTATGGATAAAAGGTAAAGACAAAGATATAGATCATGCGTTAAATTTTGAATGGGAGTGGAAAAAGCATCCTGTAATAACCCTTGATTTCAATGGAATAAGCCATCAGACACCTGATATTTTAATTCAGGGGCTTGCAATTGCCCTCAAAAATATCGCAGCAGATTTTTCCATCAGCTTAAAAGAGACTCTGCTCAAAGAACAGTTCAAAGAGCTTATAAAATCATTGAATAAAAAGACGAATATGCCGGTTGTATTTTTGATTGATGAATATGACAAGCCGCTAATTGATCACCTTGGCAAAGGAGATGATGCCCTTGAAATCGCAAAGAAGAATCGGGATATTCTCAAAGATTTTTTTGGCGTTATAAAAGATGGTGATGTTGTTGATATAACCCGTTTTGTATTC
>NZ_LT828540.1:177275-178006 GCF_900170035.1 Desulfamplus magnetovallimortis
GTGAAGGCTCAAGGTTTGCCCTTCTTTGTGAATACCTTGAACTTAATGAACTTGATAATTTTATTGAAACCATGAGAGCAATTTATGCGTCAATACCAAACATCCTTGAGAGCCACAGAGATGAGGCATATTTCCATACCATATTCTATCTTATGGTTTCAGCATCAGGAGTCACTGCCCGCAGTGAGGTTCTCACCTGCAAAGGTAGAATAGACATGGTGGTGGAGTTTAAGGATAAAGTTTATATCATCGAGTTTAAATGCGGCCGCAGCAGTGATGAAGCAATCAAACAGATCAGAAGTAAAAAATATGCTGATTCTTATTTGCAACAAGGTAAAACAATCCATTTATTGGGAATCAATTTTGACATTGAAACCCGTAATATATCGGATTGGAAACATGAGTTGTTTTAAGCCCAGTTTAAGGTTTGGATTTAAGCCATTTTTAATGGTGTCGATTTTTACAATTACAAAAACCAAAAGGATTGATTCATGAAAAATCTTCCTACACTTCCCACTGGCAACTCTTCCTTTGAAAATATAAGACGCAATGGTGATATCTACGTGGATAAGACAAGACATATCTGCCAGATGATAAGGGATGGAAAATATTTTTTTCTCTCCCGCCCCAGAAGATTTGGAAAATCACTCATGGTATCAACCCTTAAATGCCTGTTTGAGGGAAAAGAAAATTTGTTTGAAGGTTTATGGATAAAAAGTAAAAATAAAGAG
>NZ_LT828540.1:178106-179291 GCF_900170035.1 Desulfamplus magnetovallimortis
TTTATAACCCGTTTTCAGTGCTCAGAGCCTTTGGTGAACAGGCTTTAAAACCCTATTGGTTTGCCACCGGGACGCCCTCTTTTTTAATAAATCTTATAAAGGAAAAAGAATGGTATCCCCCTGAAATTGAGAACCTGAAATCAACCCTTGCCATATTCAGTGTATATGATCTTGAGACACTTTATATTGAGGCACTCCTTTTCCAGGCAGGATACATTACCATCAAGGATGTTGATGAAGAGCTCTATACCTTTGATTATCCAAATCGTGAGGTAAAGACAGCATTTATTGAAAATATGTTCTATTCCTATACAGAGGGCGCCACTGATTGTGCAAGGTTCATTCTGCTTTCAAAATATCTCCGCATGGATGATATTGAAGCATTCGTAGAGACAATTAAATCGGTTTATGCATCAATCCCGAACATCCTTGAGAGCCACAGAGATGAGGCATATTTTCACACCATATTCTATCTTATGGTTTCAGCATCAGGAGCAAAGTCACACAGTGAGGTTCTCACCTGCAAAGGCAGAATAGACATGGTGGTGGAGTTTAAGGATAAGGTTTATATCATTGAGTTTAAATGCGGCCGCAGCAGTGCTGAAGCAATCAGACAGATCAGAAGTAAAAATTATGCTGATTCATATCTGCAACAGGGAAAAACAATCCATTTAATGGGAATCAATTTTGACATTGAAACCCGTAATATATTGGATTGGAAGCATGAGTTGTTTTAAGCTCTGTTGAAAGAAGACGACACCTGTGACCTTTTGAGCCTTGTCAATTCTGTCTGAATCAGGATACCCAGGATTAACAGGATAAGGCAGGATTATCAATCCTGAACATCCTTTTCATCCTGGTTATCATGATTCAGACTAATGCAATAACTGCTGAAAATTCAATAAGATGTTGATTTTGAGTACAAAAGCCGAAAGGATTAATTCATGAAAAAACTTCCTACACTTCCTACTGGCAACTCTTCCTTTGAAAACATAAGACGCAATGGTGATATCTATGTGGATAAGACAAGACATATCTGCCAAATGATAAGCGATGGAAAATATTTTTTTCTCTCCCGCCCCAGAAGATTTGGAAAATCCTTAATGGTTTCCACCCTCAAATGCCTGTTTAAGGGAAAAGAAGAGCTGTTTGAAGGGTTATGGATAAAAAGTAAAAATAAAGATG
>NZ_LT828540.1:179391-245069 GCF_900170035.1 Desulfamplus magnetovallimortis
ATGAAGGCTCAATATTTGCCCTTCTTTGTGAATACCTTGAACTTAATGAACTTGATAACTTTATTGAAACCATGAGGGCAATTTATGCGTCAATACCAAACATACTTGAGAGCAAAAGAGATGAGGCATATTTCCATACCATATTCTATCTTATGGTTTCAGCATCAGGAGTCACTGCCCGCAGTGAGGTTCTCACCTGCAAAGGCAGAATAGACATGGTGGTGGAGTTTAAGGATAAAGTTTATATCATCGAGTTTAAATGCGGCCGCAGCAGTGATGAGGCAATCAAACAGATCAGAAGTAAAAAATATGCTGATTCTTATTTGCAACAAGGTAAAACAATCCATTTAATGGGAATCAATTTTGACATTGAAAGCCGTAATATATCAGACTGGAAGCATGAGTTGTTTTAAGCCCTGTTAAAGGTTGGGATTTACTCAAAATCGACACCTATAACCTCCTGAGCCTTGTCAATATTGTCTGAATCAGGATGCCCAGGATGATAATGATTTACAGGATAAAAATCCTGAGCATCCTGTAAATCCTGGTTATCCTGATTCAGACAAATGCAATAAATGCCGAGAAAGCCAACAAAATGTCGATTTTGAGGATTTAAGCCTTGTTGATACTGTGGGTTTTGCCAATTACAAAAACCGAAAGGATTGATTCATGAAAAAACTTCCTACACTTCCCACTGGCAACTCTTCCTTTGAAAACATAAGATGCAATGGTGATATCTATGTGGATAAGACAAGACATATCTGCCAGATGATAAGGGATGGAAAATATTTTTTTCTCTCCCGCCCCAGAAGATTTGGAAAATCACTCATGGTATCAACCCTTAAATGCCTGTTTGAGGGAAAAGAAAATCTGTTTGAAGGTTTATGGATAAAAAGTAAAAATAATGATAATGCTTTGAATTTTAAATGGGAGTGGGAAAAGCATCCTGTAATAACCCTTGATTTCAATGGAATTAGCCATCAGACTCCGGAGTTTTTAATCCAGGGTCTTTCATTAGCCATGAAAAAAATAGGTAAGAACTATGACGTTGAATTAAACGACATACCTGTTAAGGAGCAGTTTAAAGAGCTAATTGAGAGCCTTTTCAAAAAAACCGGAATGCCGCTTGTCTTTCTGATTGATGAGTATGATAAGCCTCTTATTGACCACCTTGGCAGAGGTGATGATGCCCTTGAAATTGCAAAAATAAATCGGGATATTCTAAAAGGTTTTTTTGGAGTTATCAAAGATGGTGATGTTGTAGATATAACCCGTTTCGTATTCATTACAGGTGTTTCAAAATTTAGCCAGGTATCCATTTTTTCAGAGCTTAATAACCTGACAGACCTTACAATGCACAGAAGATATGCAGATATGATGGGTTATACACAGGAGGAGCTTGAAAGTTGTTTTGCCTCCCATATTGATGCCTTTGCCAAAGAGATTGGGATTTCATCCTCAGATCTCCTTTTGAACATGAAGCGGTATTACAACGGCTACCGCTTTTCGGAAACAGACATAAAGGTCTATAACCCGTTTTCAGTGCTTAGAGCCTTTGATGAACAGGCTTTAAAACCCTATTGGTTTGAAACCGGCACTCCCTCCTTTTTGATAAATCTCATTAACCGTAAAAATTGGAATATCCCTGAAATTGAAAAAATCAGTGCAACCAGATCTGTATTCAGCGTGTTTGATCTTGAAAACCTTCACCCAGAGGCCATTCTATTTCAAACCGGTTACATTACAATAAAAGAGATAAGAGGAATGCTCTATACCTTTGATTATCCCAATCAGGAGGTGAAAACCGGTTTTCTTGAAAATCTTTTTTATACATATACAGAAAACTTCCGCGAAGGCTCAAGGTTTGCCCTTCTTTGTGAATACCTTGAACTTAATGAACTTGATAACTTTATTGAAACCATGAGGGCAATTTATGCGTCCATACCAAACATCCTTGAGAGCCACAGAGATGAGGCATATTTTCACACCATATTTTATCTTATGGTTTCAGCATCAGGAGCAAGGGCACGAAGTGAAGTTCTCACCTGCAAAGGCAGAATAGACATGGTGGTGGAGTTTAAGGATAAGGTTTATATCATTGAGTTTAAATGTGGCCGCAGCAGTGCTGAAGCCATCAGACAGATCAGAAGTAAAAATTATGCTGATTCATATCTGCAACAGGGTAAAACAATCCATTTAATGGGAATCAATTTTAACATTGAAACCCGTAATATATCAGACTGGAAGGATGAGTTGTTTTGTGAATAACTCTAATCCATTTTTTGTTTACACATAACTATTTGTTTTACCGTGAAAATGGATACAAATTTTTATATTAGGGGGTGGCCGAAACTCGGCCATGAGGGTTTACCGTGAAAATGGATACAAATTTTCATATTAGGGGGTGGCTGAGTCACAGCCATGTCCGTTTACCGTGGAAAGACATCACATTTTTATGGTTGGGGGTGATTGATACGCAATCATGCCCGTTTACACAGAACTGATGATCTCCCTTATTTTGTTAACGGCCTCCTGTACCAGATGCGGAAGAGGTTCTTTTGCAAAACCCACCAAAATTACGTTTTCCTGGGATATAGGCAGTATTACCTTTGGCGCCGGGCTTGAAGTTATTGCCCTGGCAATGTCTGTTGTTACTTCACCCATCATTGAATTTGGCCATGTGATGGCCACAGGCCCTGCAATACAGTCAGCTTGCTCTACTGCAATTTGAATGGCGTTCTCGCCGGATGCACATTGAGTGGCTCCTGCTTTTAGCATAGCTGAAGCGGCAATGGCATTTGTTCCCAGAGCTACCAGTTCAACCCTCTCTCCGTAGAACATTCTGAGATATTTGACCAGAGTGGCTCCTATTCCGCCGCCCTGTCCGTCAATGATACAGATTCGCTTTAATTTTTCATTTTTCATAATGCGTTTTCCATAATCACTTGCCCATTACATGGTTATATCAGTTTATTTTCAGCAAAAAAAAACCACGAAGTCATAATTTTTCCTTAATCTGGAAAAAGAAATGCCTTCGTGGCTTTTTATTTTTTTGGGGGTAATCCGGCGGTTGTCGGACAAATTTTTTTGATCTTTAAAGAGGCTTCTGCCGCTAAATTTATTGCGGCGAATATTACACAGCGGGTATTTTAAAGTCAAGTTCTTATTGCCCCCCGGAATAGTGAATAAATGCCTTGACACACAATATTGGTTTAAGCTAATCTTTTCCGAAAATTTGCAATAGAAATTGCATGATGATGACTTTTGTTTCTTAAAAATAGACGACAACGAACAAGCCAGAAGGCCTGCTATAGGAAAAACTATAGGTTGGCCTTCTGGCTTTTTTTTTGCTGTCATATTAATGACCCATGGAGGAGGATATGCAAAATGATCTTGTGAAAATCAAAACACCTGAATGGTGTGCAAAAGAAATATATTCAAAAAAAGCAGCTTTTTTTGACAATCAGGCTGATGCGGACTGGGCATCTGACCCCTATGGTGAATCTGAGCTTAAAAAACTGGAGATTCTTTTTTCAGAAGTTGGAGACCTGTCTGGAAAAAGAATACTGGAACCAGGGTGTGGTACCGGTCGTTTGACCACTATTCTTTCTGAAAAGGTTGGAAATTCTGGATGGGTAAGTGCAATTGATATAAGTCCGGAAATGACGGCAAGGGCATGTGAACGTTTAAATAAATGCTTAAATGTAAAAGTAGATACCTTGCCACTTGAATCCTTTGTTTCTCCCTTTAATGATGGCTTTGATATGGTGCTATGTCATCAGGTATTTCCACATTTTGAAGACAAAGAGGCATGTCTGTTTCATTTTAAAAGAGTGCTGAAACCAGATGGTGTTGTTGTTATTTTTCATTTTATTGATTACCAGGAGATCAATAATGTCCATAGAAAAGCAGGTAGTGTCGTTGCCCATGACATGATGCCGGACAAAGCACAAATGAACAATCTTTTCAACAAAGCAGGTTTTTCCATTCGTTTTATGAGAAGCGATGATAACGGTTATTTCCTCTATGGCGATATGGCGTAATCAAAATTGAAGAATGAATCTGATTACAGAAAAATGACTCTGATTACAAAGGTAATATAAATTCATGAACTCAAAAAAAAATATTAAATTCTTTCAATGTTTTGTTGTTATACTACAGTTGTGTATAATAACTTTTTGTTTTTTCAATAATACTCTTTATGCAGAAGAAAAAGATTCTCCGTATCTTCTCGAAGATATTGTGGTGATAGACTCTCCGATTATTGAAGGGAATTTTACTGATTTCTTTGCTTCACAAAAAACAGTTGTAACAAAAGACCAGATTAAAGAACTCAATGCCCATGATTTAGAAAGTGCCCTTCGCAGAACTCCTGGAGTCAACATTTCAAGGTATAATCCTGTAGGTTCTTTTGGAGGGGCAGAAGGAGGCGGCGTATTTATTCGTGGCATGGGCTCAAGCCGTCCCGGAGGGGAGATAAAAACCCTTGTGGATGGTGCTCCAATGTATATGAGTGTCTGGAATCATCCTTTGCTTGATCTTGTCTCCATTGATTCTGCAAATACCATAGAGGTTTATAAAAGTCCTCAACCGCAATATTTTGGAAATGCACTTGGAGTGATAAATCTTGTTCCTGGAGAACCTTATGAAGAGGGCTTTGTTACCAATGGAGAGTTGTCTGCAGGGAGTTATGAAACCTGGATTGCCAAGCTTCAAAACAGTGGGAAAATAGATAGGTTCAATTATTATGTGGGAGGAGCCTTTAAAGCCTCTGATGGTCATAGAACAGATGCCGACGGCGAATTAAAGAACCTTTACGGACGATTGGGATATAATCTTTCAGATCACTGGACTTTTTCTCTCTTTACCCTGGTTAATGATAACTATGCCAAAGATCCTGGGGTTGAAGGTGAAGATTCATCCCTTAAAGCAGGTAGCTATGAAACCCGGGCAAACCTTGCAACGGTAACCCTTGGAAATGATTTTAGCTGGACAGACGGAGAGATAAAGATTTACCGAAGCAGCGGAGAGGGAGACTGGCTTAATAATCCCACCGATACAGATGGTGTTACAGAAAACCTTTTCAACGATTTTCTCTTTTACGGTGTCAAGGCAAAACAGCGTTTTTCCCTCACAGGTGGTTTTGAACTTTTAGCAGGTATTGACTGGGATTATACCTGCGGTAATTACGATAAAACATTAAGTAACGGTAACACCGAGGTATGGGAGGAGCATGATTTTAATATTTTGTCACCATATGTGGCATTAAATCGTCAGTTTGGTACAAAAGATGGTTTTTATTTTATTCCTTCTGCTGGAATACGCTATTATGAAAACAGTGATTTTGACAGTGAAACTGCTCCCCATGCCGGTATGATTTTTGGCTATAAGGATAGCCGTCTTCATATGGGATATGCAAGGGGTGTTATCTATCCTGGTCTTGATGTTGCAGTTATGTCTGAGATGGTAATTCCCATGCTTGGAGAGTCATGGAAAGATCTTACAGCCGAAAAAACAGACCACTTTGAAATGGGAATTCAGCATGATTTCGGGGAACGAGCCACTGTGGACTTAACATTTTTTTATGAAGATGGAAAAAATCGTTATGTCATTGTTCCACCGCCGCCACCACCGCCTTCATATTCAAATATAGAGTCTTTTACCATACAAGGGGTGGAGGCATCTTTAACTGCAAGGCCACTATCTGACCTTACTCTGTTTACCGGCGTAACATGGCTTGATACAGATCCCACAGATCTTCCCTATGCACCGGAATTCACTTTTTCCGCCGGTTTGAACTGGACTCTTTTTGATAGAGTTAAACTCAGCATGGATTGTGCATGGCTCACAGATATGTTTGTCAATTCCCAGGCCCGTAAAAAAGATGCAGAAAACATAAGTGAAGTTGATGGATATTTTGTTGTCAATGGCAAGTTTACCTATGATATATTAACAAAACCCTCTGCATATGAGGTGGAATTATTTCTTTCAGGTGAAAACCTTACAGATACAGATTATGAATATCTTCCGGGGTATCCAATGCCGGGGATAAATTGTATGGCAGGAATTACCTTTAAATTATAATCAAATTATATACACCACATGCCAGCCGTTCTTTCCATTGTGCGGCAACAAACCAAACACCACTTAATAGAAGGAGAAATAAAATGAAAGTAAAACATGAACACAAACATCTGCATTCACACCCCCACACCCATGACCATGAGCACGAGCACACCCACGGTGATACGGCACATAGCCACGGACACACACATGAACATGCCCATGATCATACCCATGAGCATAAACATGAACATGCTGGGTCACCTCATGACCATAATCATAACGGTGAACATGGAGGGCATGATCATGATCATCCTGGGCATGAGGCTGAAAATCATTCACATGATCATTAAACGGTCATGGCTGTCATCCAGCCACCCCCGAATATGAAAAATTGTATCCATTTTTACGGTAAAGATTAGTTTTGAAATCGGGGCATCTTTCGTTATCCGCTTTAAACTTTCCGGAATAGCGTAGCAGTTTTACGGAGCTTTTATTCCGGAAAGCTTAAAGTACAATTATTATTTTTTATTAGAAATTATCCATAACATGCTTCATTATTCGTTGTGGCCGTGAGGCCATGGCAGTTTGTGATTCCCCTATATACTATTCGTAATTATTATAGATTTTTCCGATTTGACACATTTGCCTTTCTCCCTTTATATTAAGGCGTTTTTTGCCGCGAATATGGCAAGACATTTTAAGGAGGAAAGGAAAAAAATGAGTAACGGTAAAGTTGATGGAGTGCCATCCATATGCTACGTTTGCAAGGAAAATTGCGGAATAGTGGTAAAAGAGGGGATTCATGGTGTTCACATCTCCGGCAATCCACTTCATCCTGTCAGTAAAGGCTTTCTTTGTATTCGTGGGAAAAACTACGGACAACTGCATACTTCCCCTTTAAGATTGCAGAGGCCACTTTTGAAAAAAGGTTCCGGCTGGCAGGAACTCTCATATCCTGATGCCCTGGCTCTTCTCGCAGAACGTCTAACCAATATAAAAAATAAATATGGTCCGGAAAGCGTTGTCTTTTATAAAGGAGAGTCCCTTAAACACCAGGAGACATCCCTTTACCTCAATCACCTTGCCCATGGATTCGGAACTCCCAACTATATAACCGTGGGGAGTCTTTGCCATTTTGCCATGACACTTGGTTTTAAACTCACCTGCGGCGGAATGCCTTCAGCCGATTATTCCAGGATAAAATCAGCCATTGTGTGGGGGGCAAATCCGGCGGTCTCCCTTACCCGGTCTGGTATTGCACTTAAAAAAGCGGTAAAAAACGGTTTGAAACTTGTTGTTGTTGACCCTTCTTTTACCAGGACAGCAAAGTTTGCAGACCATCACCTTTCAATTAGCCCCGGCACAGACGGATTTCTTGCCCTTGCTTTCATCAAGTATGCCATATTCAATAATCATGTTAAAGCTTCCCTGAAACTGGAACATGGATGGAATGACCTGTGTGAAATGGTGTCCGGAATCCCCATGGATGAGCTGCTTGGACCCACCGGTATCCATATTGATCAATTTGAGTCTGCTGCAAGCCTCTTATTTTGTAATACTCCAGGATGGGTACAGACCGGCTCAGGTCTGGAACTCCAACCAGGGGGAGTACAGACCGTTAGAGCCATTGCATCTCTTTTCACAATTCTTGATCCAGATGCTGTTACTTCCCCCATGGCTTACAAGCTCAATGGTCTTCCGGGTACAGAACTCTATCCTCCCATGCCTGATCCCATTGGCAAGGAGCAATGGCCGCTCTTCTATTCCAATCTGGGTCAGGGGCAGGGGATGTGCCTCCCCCAGGCCATTTTAGAGAACAAACCATATCCCATAAAAGCCATGGTTGTGATTGGTGGAAATCCCCTCATGACCTTTCCAGATTCCCTTAAATACCTTAAAGCTTTTGAAAAGCTTGAATTCATGGCTGTTTTTGATTTGTTCAAAACTGCAACAGCCAGGGCTGCTGATTTAATCTTGCCTGGGGCATCCTTTCTTGAAAACCTTGAACTCATTGACTATGGCCGGGGCGGAAAGCCGTATTTAGGTTTAATACAACCGGCGGTAAAATCCACCAATGGCTGGCCGACATGGAAATTTATCTTTCGATTGGCACATACCCTGGGGCTGGGTGAATTTTTGCCATGGCAGGAAAATGAAGAAGCAATACGACACAGGCTGGGTTCCGGCCAAATTTCATTTGACGATCTTATGGCAAGCCCCTCTTCCATAATTGAGTATTCCCCTGGAGATCCCAGGTCTGGGGCATGGAACACTCCAGATGGAAAAATCCACTATAAATCTGATCTTGTGGCAGAGACAGGCAATCCCCCTTTGCCGGTTCCTGAGTCCTTTTCTCTTCCCTATGGCACTGATGATACATTCCCTTTCTGGCTCAGTACAGGAGACCGGGTGCTAAGTTACCAGCACAGCCAGTTCAGGGAGAGTCCAGCATGTAGATCGATGATGCCGGAGCCGTTACTGGACATACATCCTGATACAGCTTCTGGTTTGGGAATTGATGATGGCACAAGGGTAGAGCTTGGAACCCGCCACGGCACCATTTCGATAAAAGTGAGACTGACCAGTGAAGTTCGCCTGGACTCCTTAAGGTTAACACACGGCTGGATTGGTGCCAATGCCAATGAACTCACCGGACTTGATCACCTTGATGAACTTTCAGGGTTTCCATGGATGAGAGCTGTTCCAGCAAGAATAGAAAAAATTGAAAAGATGAAAACAGTAGATAATATGGAAAACAATGAGAGTTTGGACAATCTGGAGGAAGGGTGAACGATTTTTCAAAAAAGGATACCCAGACAGGAAAAGAACGCATGGCCGCCCTTATGGAAGGCAAGCCCTTGGACAGGGTACCCTTTAATCCTTGTTCCATCGGCTTTTCAGCCAGAATTTACGGCATAGACAGGGGAAGGTTCTACAGGAATCCTGAAACGGCCTTTGATGCCGGCATACACCTTATGAAAACCTGTCCATGGATGAATACCAAACCTTCCTATGGATGGGCAGACCGTGGTTCATGGGAGTTTGGCGGCAAAGTTGTCTGGCCTGATAATAACCGTTTCATAGCCCCTTGTTCCGTTCCCTTTATCAAAGATCCCGGAGAAATTTCATCCCTTCCCGATCCTGATCCTGAAACTGCCGGCATGAATCCCCTTGTGGATAGCTTTAACACCCTCAGCCGGGGGCATGGATTTCCTGCATCTCTGCCTGGAGGAACTCCCACAACCCTTTCCGCTGGTATCGTTGGTCGTGAAAATTTTTTAAGGTGGCTTGTGCGTTATCCGGAAGCAATCCACGCATTGCAGGAAAAAGTGACCAGATTTATCCTTAACACTGCTGAACTGACCATAAAAAAACATGGTGGTGAAAACTGTTCGGTTTTCTGCGGGGTTCCCATGGAATCAAACCAGTTGATTTCCCCTGGCAGGTTTGAGGAGTTTGCCAAACCCTATATCAAACAAATTTTTTCACTTTACCGCTCTGCAGGTGTTAAAAGCGTTGTTGTTCACCTGTGCGGAGACCACGCAGCCAATCTTCCCCATTGGCATGAAATTGATCTTCCCCGTCGAACCGTTTTTTCCATAGGCAATGAAATGGATCTTGAAAAAACAGGTGCAGACATAGGCAGCAGCCATATCCTGGCCGGCAATATAAGCAGCACTCTTCTACAGCAGGGAAGCGTGGAGGAAGTTGTAAAAGAAGTCAGCCGATGCCTTGATGCCGGAATGAAGCATCCTGGAGGATTCATCCTTATGCCGGCCTGTGAGTTTCCCCCTGATACTCCCATGGAAAATTTAGATGCCATTGCCCGTACCTTGTATGAGAAAGGCTATTATTCATGAAGCTTGCCATCAGAAATCTTCGTAAGGAGTATAACTCTGATAACAGAGGAACCTTTGTGGCTCTGGACAGACTTGATCTTGAAGTCGCTGAGCGGGAATTTGTCTCCATTCTTGGCCCCAGCGGATGCGGGAAATCCACGCTTCTTGAAATCATTGCCGGTCTGCAGGAACAGACCAGCGGTGATATAATCACGGACGGTTGTCCAATAATAAAAGATTCCAATAAAGCCCAAAATGTTGTGAAAAAAACAGCCATTGTTTTTCAGCATTATGGGCTTTTTCCCTGGCTTACCGTGCAGAAAAACATCGAATACGGCCTTAAAATCCGGGGAATTGAAAGCAAAAAACGCCATGAAATGGCTATGCACCATATAGAAATGGTGAATCTTCAAGGATTTGAAAAATTTTATCCCCATGAACTCTCCGGAGGAATGCAGCAGAGGGTCGCCCTGGCACGAGCCCTTGTAAATTCTCCTGATCTTCTTTTACTGGACGAACCCTTTGCTGCTTTGGATGCCCAGACCAGGGAGATTTGCCAGAGGGAACTTTTAAAACTTTGGCAGAGGATGAAAATCACCATTATCTTTGTAACCCATGACGTGGGAGAAGCCATTTTTCTGTCGGACAAGGTGGTGGTCATGTCCAAAGAGCCGGGTAGAGTCAGGGAAATAATACCAATTGATATGCCACGTCCCAGGGATTTTTCCGTGCGTCTCAAAGAAGAGTTCCGGAAAACAGAAATGAGTGTCCGGCTAATGATTTCCGAGAAAGAGGTGCAGTATGGCTAAGGGCAGATTTAGCAATATGTTTGGCCGACTTTTACTGAAGAGTCTTCTTCCCCTGTCTATTCTTATACTTTGGAAGTTAGCGGTGACATTCGGCGATATTCCCTCCATTCTACTTCCAAAGCTTGAAAAGGTTGGTGCTGATTTTGTCAAATACCTCTTGAACGGTGAGCTTATTCACCATATGACTGTGAGTTTGCGGCGGTGTGCCATAGGATTTTTCTTCGGCTCTGCGGCCGGTGTCGGCTTAGGGGTTCTGCTGGCGTGGTTTAAATCTCTGGAAGTTTTTTTTGATGTTACACTCAATTTCAGCCGTGCCATTCCCAAGACCGCCCTGGCTCCCCTTCTCATTGTATGGTTCGGGTTTGGAGATTTCCCAAAGATTCTGCTCATAGGGCTTGCTGCATTTTTTTATACGGTCATTCCCACACTGGAAGGTGTCGGCAATGTTGACAACCTTCTTGTGAAATCCGCACGCTCCATGGGTGCCAATGACAGGCAGATTCTTTTCGGGGTACTTCTTCCGGCAGCAATGCCTTCAATATACGCTGGAATCCGCATTGCTGCAACTTCATCTTTTGTAATTCTGCTGTTTGTTGAGATTATCTCCGGTAACAGCGGTCTTGGATTTCTTCTGGAAGATGCAAGGGAAAGTCTCAATACTTCAACAATGTTTATGACACTTATAGTGGTGGGTATTTTAGGCTTTACCCTTGACTGGCTTGTCCGTTACACCGAGAAAAAAGTTATGCCCTGGCAAAAGGGAAAGACCATTTCTCGCTGATTTTATAAAAACAAATAGGCTGTCATATTTTTATGACATAAAACAAAGTAAATATTCGGAGTTCTCTATTTTTCATACAGCATATTGAGATAAGTTTGTATTTTATTGTATGCAAACACAATATATTGTGTGCCAATTTGGGAACACCGAATATTTACAAAACAAAACATGAAAGTCTTTTAAAAATAATATGTTATAGAGACTTTCCAGTAGAACCAAGGAGAATTAAAAAATGAAAACCTGTATTCAATCAATTATTATATCCCTTTTGATGGTGATCACGGCCTTTCCAGTTATGGCCCTTGAAAGAGACACCATGCGTGTTGTCACAACCACTTATGATATTACGATGGATGTGACCATTGCCAAGGAAAAAGGCTATTTTGATCTTTTGGGACTTGACTTTGACCCTGTGACTGTAAAGGGTGGAACTGCAACCATTATTTCCGCCATTGGCTCCGGCGATGTTGACGGATGTTTTCTTGCATCTTCAGGTGCATTCACTGCCTATTCAAAGGGTGTAAAGCTTGTCCAGGTGGCAGGAAACGGCAACCGAACCTTTGATTTTTACGTCCTTAAGGATTCCCCTATTCAATCTCTAAAGGATTTTGAAGGCAAAAAAATTGCAAACAAGCCCCGCCCATCAGGCCCTTGGCTTTCGCTTCGCTATGACCTTGACGACCAGAATATCAATGCCGAGGTCATAGATGTAAAAACCGAAGACCTTGCCCTTTCAGCTCTTCTTTCAGGACAGGTTGACGGTGCCATTGGTGAGGCCACCTTCATGGCCATGTACGGTGATAAAATAAGGAAAGTCCATACATCCACAATAAGCAAATATCTCTATAATTCCTGCGGCTGGTGGGTTAAGGAGAGTTTTGCCAAGGAGCATCCAGCAGCCGTTAAAAAGTTTGTGGACGGCATATTACTTGCCCGACTCTTTATCCATGAGAACCAGGATGAAGCAATGGAGATACTTGCCCGTGAGACCCATATGGATTTAAGTGAGTTCAAGTTCAAGGATTCCTATGATTTGCCGACTTTTGATATGCCCACCACCATTTATAAATACGGCCTGGAGCAAATGGTTGCTATTTTCAAGCAATATAACCTTTTTGAAGGTGAAGTAAAAGTGGATGACCTTGTTGATCCCCGTTTCAGCATCATTATTGATACAGATTATTAATCCTTATATATGTAATAATCAGCCAGGAAGTGCCCGGGAAAATTCCGGGTACTTTACCATTAAAATGACTATTATTTTTATACTTGGGGGTGATTGTACGTAATCATGCCCGTTTAGTCTGTTTGGGTTATATAGTGTGCTATTTATGACTAAAGATAAAGAAATTTTAGATGGCCTTGCAGATGCAGTCCTTGCCATGGATGAAAAAAGAGCAAAGTCATTGGCAGAGGAAGTTATAAAAAGGGGCGTTGATATCCGCGAGGCGGTTTTGGAGGGACTTTCAAAGGGGATGGAGGAGGTTGGCAGAAATTACAATAATGGCACCTACTTTGTTTCTGAAATGCTTCTCTGTTCAGATGCCATGAATGCCGCATTTGATGTTTTTAAGCCTCATCTTAAAGGCACAGAGTTTCTAAGCAAGGGGCGTGATATTATTATAGGTGTGGTGCAAGGTGATATTCATGATATTGGTAAAAACCTTGTAAAAGTAATGCTGGAATCAGTGGGATTCACAGTTCATGACCTTGGTACTGATGTACCTTTGGAAAGGTTCATTGAAGATGCACAACGGGTAAATGCCCGGATAATCTGCCTTTCTACTCTTATGACCACATCCATGTGTCAAATGGAAAGGTTTATTCAAACACTTGAGGAGAGGGGCATACGGGACAGGTATAAAATCCTTGTTGGCGGAAGCCCTGTAACCCAGAGTTTCGCCGATGCCATCAATGCTGATGGTTATGCAGATGATGCCTTTCTTGCCGCTAAAAAGGCCAGGGAATTAATGGAGACATAAACGCCAAACACAATATCAATGTAAACGCCATTGCTCAGAATTTTGTTGATAATCCAAGCTATTTTCCAGAAGAGATTCAAGCTAATCCAAAATTTCAAGAAAGGTTAAAACGTGAAGTACCACTCGGACGGCTTGTGTCTGCAAGCGAATATGCTTCATTTGTAACATATTTATGTTCTGAATCAGCAAATTGTTTTGTTGGTCAAGTTTTTCCAGTATGTGGAGGATGGATACCTCGATAGTTCAAGCATCTTTAAATTCATTAAATGTGTGCAATGTTAAGGCCACTATTTGAGATAAAAACCTAACCCGGCGCTGAACTCGGACGCAAAAGGGGTAAATATTTGGAGTACTCCGTTTGTTATACAACATATTGAGATATGTCTATGTTTTGTTATATGCAGGTACAAGATGTTGTGTGGTGATATAGGGACACCGAATATTTACCAAAAGGGTTCCGGTCGCTAGCGCTCCCTCCACCCTTTTGCGCCGGCAGCTTAGCGTTGGGCTGTTGGATGGACCAACAATTGATTATAACAATTAAATCTCAAAAGAGCAGTTGACAATTATATTGACCAATCAGGTACGGTTTTTTCAAAAAAGCTGTAATGTTGTAATATAGCGTTTATCTTTTTTTCAATATTCCCCATGGTATGGGGGTGGAATCTTATCGTCCATACAACTGTTGAAAAGATACTCATTGCTATGTAAACAGCGATTTTAAGGCTGTCATCTTCGCTTATTTTATCGGTTCCAAAATATCCATTTACCTGACCTTTGGCAAAATCTTTGCTGACAGGCCAGGTAAACCATTCAAGTTTTACAAACTCATGAAGAGGGTCTCCCCAATCATATCTGTTGAAGTCTATTACTCCCCCGTATTCATTGTTATGGACAATTATGTTTCCAAGATGAAAGTCATCATGTTGAAAGGTATCAATCTCGGGGTTGTCTTCTATTGCATTGTAGTTCATTTCGATGAATCTTTGTATTTTTTTATCTTCATCAAATCTGTAACCAATCTTTTTATATTTGTCGCAATAGAGACTGTGTTTTTCCCATTTTCTCTGGTGCCAGCTCCTTGTTTGTCTTTGGGGGAAGTCTTTTGTATTGATTTGAATGCTGTTAATCTTTTTCAAATCATTTCCAGCTTTTACACCCATTTCATATTGCATTGAGCCTGATATTTCATTTATGCAGCTATCTGCATCCTGTCCTGGCAGGTAGCTATAAAAGGAATATAAGGATTTAGTGCCAAAGTTTTCTGCTTCAAAGATAGCAAGGGGTTTGTTGCATCTTACGCCTTTATTGTGCAGTTTAAGCATCAGGTCATACTCTTCCTTTTTTCTTTCATACATATTTGAAGGGGATGACCTTAGTAAAAAAACTCCATTTTTTGCTGTTATCTGCCATTTTTTCTCAGACGAAAAGCCTTTTTCAATGGGCACAATATTGCTTATCTCTCCGGTGATCTCATTAATTTTATTTTTTATACCTTTAAATACAGTCATATTATTATAAGTCATAAAAGGCATCTTTCATATCAAATCAAAAAATTATAAACTTTCAAGCTGCCTGTGAATATTCTCCATCCATTCAGGTCTTGTAGGGCTTTCAACTCTATGATATCCCTCCACATATGGTTTGATATCAATTACAGGTGTGCCGTCAATAGCTTCAAATCCCTGAATTTTAAGAATATTACCCTTACGTTCAATCAATTTTACAGCAGTAACCAGTACAGGATTTGGCCTTGCAGGACTGCATGTTGCAAAAATTCCTTTTCTCGGAATATCCTTTAATCCCATTGGATGAACTTTGGTAAGTTTACGGCTTGCTTCAGGAACTTTATGTGCCCAAAAAAGAACTAAAATATGGGAATAATCATCAATATCATCAAGAAGCTCTGCAAAATCAGGTTCAATAACAATTTCAGAGATCATGGTTTTGATTTTATCATTCTCTATTTTAACTTTTTTAAGTTTTTCTTCAAGAGTAATACCATTGTTGTCAGCACGTAAAACTGGTTCTTTTATTTCGCTTTTAACAAATCCAACAGCTCTTAAAGTTATTTCAGGAAAATCCATTTATAATACTCCATTTTAATATGAGTTACGTCAGTGATGTATCTTTTTTTAAAAAAGGCACTTTCCAAAATGGGATATATAGGTCGACACCCTATGCAAAAAATCAACCAGCAATTATCAGGTTTAGCTGAACTTTGGCAAAAATTTGATTACAGGCCAGGTAAACCATCTGCTGCCATGATTGGCTCTATATGCCTTTAAAATAGAATTACAGGGGGCCTCTGCATACTACAGGCAGCCTCTGCATACTTTATGTCCGTTTACCATGTCCATTTTAGATGGCATAACTGGTTCCCCGCATGAATAACATATCTCTGATACCTCAATACGAGCTTTAGGTGGAAGCTCAATTGTTGTCTCCTCAATATTGAATATCTCCTCAAATGGTGCATCTAAAAGATCAGAAGTGCGTTTCAGATGAAGCTCTTGAAAACGCTTTTTCTCTGCATCATCAGCCTTTCCGGCAATCATTTTCTGGATCAATGTATGGTGCTCTGCATCTGGCTGCATTCCATTTGGGCGGGCAGATACCCGAACACCTTTGCCTGAATTTCTGCTGAGAAGGGTCAGTGCCATCTTTCCATAATCCTTGTATATAAAATTCCCCTTGCCGAATGTGCATCCTGTAAGCACCTGCACCGCATCAGCGGAGCAGGCATCGGTTTCCACAATGGCCACAATCTCTTCATCCTCTGATCTCTGTTCTTTTAATTTATCCATTGCCACCTTTGCTGCTCTAAAGCCTGTTGCTAAACCAGGACAGATATGTCCGTGAAACTCCACGCATTTTTTAAATTCTTCGCTGTTCATGATCTCTGCTGCACCCATTGTAATGTCTCCTCTAAATTTTTTTTTTGCGGCTTACCACAACAATTGGATTATTGAAAATAATCAGTACTAAAAATCATATTGCATTGAAACATAATATATTGTTCCATCCTCAATATATTCTTTTTCATCTGTCAAATTTTCAATATTCAATCTTACCGTTGCCTTGTCAAATAGTGTTTTCCAAAGAGATATATCCAAGGTAGTATAATCAGGTACTTTAGTTGTGTTTTCCGCATCAGCATATTCATCAATATTATACTTAAACAGAAGTGATAGATTTATAAGCTGAGGATTTTTATAGGTCAAACCTGCCCGAAATTTATGAACAGGATTCCCTGCAAGATAGTTTCCCTCCAATTCTGGATTTTCACTATCCTTTTCGATTTCTGAAATGTTGTAATTATAGTTAAAAAATGATGTCAAACCATATCCGATATCATATTCCAATTCCGCCTCAATTCCATATATATCCACTTCGTTGATGTTATCATAGACGCTTTCAGTGTAGGTTTTGCCATTTTTCTCGTAGCTTTTGATGGTTTTGCTTCCAATATAATCGGAAGCACTTGATTGATAATAGGCAACTCTTGCCCATAGATTATCAAAAAAAAGTTTATCTCCGCCAATATCCCAACTGACAATCTCTTCCGGTTCCAGATCGGGGTTTGGAAATCTTACATAGGCACCTCCGCTACGAATGTGCAGTTTATACTGGTCAAAAAGACTGGGTGGCCTGAACCCTTTGCCGATGGATGCTCTTAGCGTCGATGTTCTGTCAGGATGGAATACAATACCAGCCTTTGGAGAAAAATTATCCCATGTTTGCGAATTATATGTGGTATCAAAATCTGATTTGGTTTCCCAGCTTCTGCAGTCAAAATTTTTGATATGATCATATCTAAGCCCTGCGTTAAGCAACATTTTGTCATTGAGCAACTCCATGGTCACATCAAAAAAAGGTGATAAGGTTTCCTGTCTGCCTGTGGCTCCAAGATCTTCGTCATTGGATTTATAATCTTCATCATAATCCATGGCGATTCTTTTGAATGAAAGACCAGATGTTAATATTGTTTTATTAAACAAATGTATTGTATTTTGAATATCCGCCCCCCACACCTCATTTTGTGGGAACATCTCATCCCTTTCCGGCTCATAGGTTTTTGTGGAACCAATGAATTTATCCTGATATGCTGTCTTGTCTGCACGGTTCATATAAATGAGAGCATTCCAATCCATTTTTTCTCCACGATGGTTGACTCCTAAACGGTATTGATCCATCTGAAGATCATCATAAAAATATTCTCTTCCTTTTCCCATCTCATGATCGTAATAAAGGGCACTGAAAGATAAATCCGTTTTAGTGTCCAAGGAGTAGGTGGCTTTACCAAACCCCTTATAGATATCGCGATGTCTCCTGAGTGTGTATTCATCTATTCCTTCAGGGTCAACCATGAAAAATCCGTCGCTTTTTTCCCATCCGCCTGATAATAAAAAACCAAATTGTGATATTTTCTGGGAATGTCCCATGGATAGACTATATGTCTCTTCAGAACCTGTTGTTAATTTAAAGCTGCTTGCTCTCTTTTCATCGGGTTTTTTGGTTATGATATGGATTACGCCTCCAAGACCCTCCGAGCCATACAAAGAAGATGAAGGACCTCTCACAATTTCAATTCTCTCTATGCTCTCCTTAGGAATTAATCCCCATGCTACCCATGAAATGGAGTTATTGAAATTATCGTTTAGGGGAACTCCGTCAAGAAGCATCAATGTCCGGTTTCTTCCCACACCACGCATGTCGAAATGGCTGGCAATACCGCCTGTCTGTTGGCCGTAATGGCTGTAATTTTGAAATCCGGCGGCAAATCTTAAAATATCTTCGATTCTGTCAAAAGGAGAATCCATGATCTCCTTATTGGAAATTACTGTAACGCTTTGAGGTGCATCAAATACAGGTATTTCAGAACGGGTAGCCGAGACAACAACTTCTTCCATATACTGTGTTTTTTTAGAAGTCTCTTCTGCTGACAGTAGAAGAGGACAAAAAATTATGATGGTAAAAATAAGTACTGTTATCTTTTTTAAAATAAATTTCATTTTTGAGCCTTATCTTTTGATACTTAAGGAATGAGCCCGAAATAACTTTCCCTTTTTCCCCCTCTCCAGCCATGGAGAGGGGGTTAGGGGGTGAGGTAAGTGGTTAAATTATTTAAGACCGATTCATAAATATTTATTATTCCTGAACCAAACCCAGCTGTTTCATCGGGTCAACGCCTGGCCTTGCCCAATCTTTGGGAGAAACGCCTTCAGGGAGTTCAAATTGATTTATTACCTTAACAAAAGATTCAGGTTGATCAAGTCTATCTAAATGCCACAGATCAGAGCAGAGTTTTGACATTATGCTGCCAGTACCATAATCAGGACATCCTGTATCTCCTAAAGAAATTCCGATCACGATACCATCCCATTTTTTAGTCTCGCCATCTTGACGATATATAATTGTTGCAGCATCCTTTACATCCTCATTCCATGCCTCACGATCCTCTGCCGTTGAATAGAGTACCGAATAACCACCTTTTCCAGGTGTTGCATTGAGAAGAGTCATTAGGGCATCTTCCTTGCACCAGGGCTGAACGCTCTGTACAAAGTAGCTTCCTCCAGATGTCAGAGGAAAATTCTTTTTGATATAATTTACTGCCAGAATCCCCGATGTAACCCCTGGACAGTAGTGATCATGGAATTCAACTGAACGGAGGAGTGATTTTGGAGCCCCTTTTGCCACAGCATTTGCTATGGTTACAATACGAAAGGCATTTTTCCCAAATACAAGTTGCGTACCAAACTTATCGTTGTATTCATCTGCGTTTGCATACAAGTGTTCCGGATTGATATTTTCAAATGAAGCGATTGAAAAAAGCTCAGAAGAACTTACAGCAAGGTTGTCTGTTATAATCTGATAGAAGCTGGGGGAATCAGTTGAACTGAAGAGCTTTGATACTGACAAGGGGTTAACCTCCAGGTAGGCACACATACCTGATGTTGGATAATATATTGCAAACCAAAGAGCATCATCATACTTTGAATGCACTTCCACCAGGCTGTTGTTGCCCCTTGATGCATAGGTCAGTTCCTGTAGTCCGTCAAGTGCAGCTTCTGTGGAAAGCCCATCTATTTCAGCATATCCGGCATTTGTCAACACTATGGCAGCATAGTCAATACCCAATTCATGCTGAGTATTTACTGCTGCTTCATAGGCAGCCCTCATTCCAAGAACACTCCATGTCAGATAGTTTTTATCTGTTTCCTGGGAAAAAGAAAAAGAAGGAAGAGAAATCAACAGCATAAACATAATAGCAATTTTAAGACAATTCTGTTTTTTAAACATTTATGGTATTCCTTATTATAATTAGTATTTTATGTAGAGATACTTTTTGAACTCCCCAGAACAAGGCAACACACCTGATTCTATTTGCCTTTGCAGGTGAATTGCCTTGTTCAAGTGTCAATTTTATATTTAAAATGAAAAATTCATTGATACTCCATAGGTACGGTCGGTCATGGGATAACCTCTGCTGTTGGAGTACTCCTCATCAAAGATATTTGTTGCGTAAAGTTTAACGGTTCCTTTTTTAAATTGACGCCAGTTGGTAAAAAGAGTCTGCTCAACTGCAATGTCAACAAGACTGTAGTCGTCAAGGCTGGCTTCTCTTACATAAAGATCGCTGGGATCGTCATCCACCATCTCAATGACCTGCTGGGTCTGCTCGGACTGAAACTTGTAATCCACAAGCAGAAGGGTAGGAGCAAAAAGACGATAGCGGATACCTGCATTAAGGCGGTGTTTTGCTCTGTCACTTAGATCTGCGTCAGCCCACTCCTCAGGGCCTCCGTTGTGGGGGCCTTCATATTTCCACTCATTAAAGGCATAGCTTGTATAGAACTCTGTTTTGCCAAAAAATCCATTGATCTCAATATCCACGCCATCCTTTACGACATCTTCAAGGGATACCATACGTCTTCCCCAGGGTGCCTCCTTGAAATAATCGGTGGCAGCATTGGCCCATATGGGATAGTCACTGAAATCATAGCGTGAGAAATCAACATTAAGGAAGATGTTTTTCAATATTTTACCGGAAAATATGAGATCATATCCCATGCCTTCGGCAGGTTCTAACTCCACACCGGAACCCCAGCTACAGACCTCACAATAGCTTCTTGGACTCCAGATTTTGCTGACACCAAGGGAAAGTGACATTCCCTTGAATGCCGGGGATAACTGCTCCATCTGCCAGGTTAAAAGTGATTTTGGCACAACTTGATTGTAATCTTTTTTTACCTGTTCCTCAGGATGGGAGGGGTCTTTGTATGCACCATCTGGATATGTAGCTGAAGGCGACCACCAGTTGTTCCACCAGATGCTTGTATCTTCATAGCGAAGGCCTGCTGTAAGTGTAAGAAACTCCATTATATCCCATTTATCCTGTATAAACAGGGCAGAAGTGTCAACTATCTCCTGTGTGTATTTGGTGTATAGATTTGCAGTATCAAGACCTGTGGTTATGGTATGGGAATCAAAAAGATCCATTTCATGTTTTATGATACCGCCATAGGAAACATAGTTTGTGGTATATCTGCTGTAATCAAATCCATCCCTGAAATATTCCTGATCCTCATCGGTATAGTAGGCTCCAAGGGAAAATTTACCTATTTTTGAAGGTTGATTAAGATCAAAGCGAACAGTATGGCCCCCATAATCCCTTTTTGAATGGTCTTCCGGGTTTTGCCACCTCGAAGATACATCTTCGGTTTTTACAATGGGGTAACTGCTGTCAAAATCATCCCGCTCCGGGTCATTGGTTGTAGGAATTTCCCTTGAAATATCGCTGTATGTTCCCATGAGTCTCATATAGCCGTCATTGGGAAGTTGAAAAGAGACACGGCCTGAAAGGTTATCAATATCTGCCGTATTATTCCTTAGATATCCGTCTGTGTGATATCGTTCATAGGAAAAGCCCATGTTGATCTTTTTCACACCGCCACTTGCCTCAAGCATCTGATTGTTGGTGTTGTAGGAGCGAAGGCTTGCCGACAGTGAGCCGTCAAGGGTTGCTTCATCATAATATTTGGGGGTTTTGGTCTTGAAATTGATAACTCCGCCAAAACCCTTACCATCAAAAAGTGCAGAATGGGGGCCTGATATGATTTCAATGCTCTCCACAATGGAGTAGGGTATGGTGCCAAAATCCACATAGTGCCCTCCCCAGAAGCCTCCTGTTTTCTGGATAACAAGGCCATCAACAGAGGTGATGAATTGTCGTGTATCAAATCCCCTCATCTGGATTACATCATCTTCTGGCACAAGATCGCTCTGGGCACGGAAATCAATGATCGCTCTGTCTTTAAGTATATCTAAGATGTTTGTTGTGTGGGTGGCCATGTTGTAATCTTCCATGAACACTTCGGTCTTTAATGGACTTAGTTCAACACGGGTACCTGTTACCTGCATATCATTCAGTGTAACAGGAGTGTTATCATTTATTGATGTATCATTAGAAGAAACAGAAGCTCCTTTTTCCACTGTTTCACCGCAGATGGCATTTTTCATGGTTACAATTCCTGTTATCATGGAGAAAAATACCATGATAACCAATACTTTTTTCATCTTTTCCTATCCTTTCTTTTTCATAAAAAATATGGCATGCTTCAATGAATTCTGATCCAATCAATTTTTAAAAAGATTCATGAATTTAGTGAAGCTACCTGTTAATAATTAATTATCTACAAGCCCAAGTTCTTTCATCGGATCCATGCCTGTACGTGACCAGTCAATGGGAGAGACTCCTTCCGGCAGTTCAAAACGGCCGAACTCCTTGATATATGCTTCAGGGGTGTCAAGCTTTTTCAGGTACCATAGATCCATACAAAGCTTGGTTATTATGCTTTTTCCAAACTCCTTGCATACTGAATCTGACCACTGGAAACCCAATAGAACAACTTCCCATCTTTTTGTATTCTTATCTTCACGATAAATGAGAGTTGCAGTATCTTTATATTCCTTTTTCCATCTCTTTCTCTCTTCCTCGGTTGTATAGATAACAGAATATCCCCGTTTTCCAGGTGTTGCATTCAAGAGGGTCATAAGGGCATCTTCCTTACACCATGGTTGAACACTCTGGACAAAATATTTTCCCCCTGGTTTCTGGGAAAAATGATTTTTAACATAATTTACCATCATGATACCTGATGTTACACCAGGGCAGTAATGATCATGATATTCAAATGCTTTAATTGCAGAAACAGGTGCACCCTGTGCCATGGCATTGGCAATTGTGACAATTCTAAATTCATTGCCGCCAAATATTTTCTCCTTGAATTTTTTGTCATATGTGTCAGCGTTGGCATAAAGATGCTCTTCATCTATTTGCTCCACAGATGAAATGGAAAAAATGGCTTTAAGAGTAGCTTTCTCAAGCTCAACCGGAGAGGGTATGTTTGATGTTACTACCTGAAGATAGGCACAGTAGCCGGAGGCCTTGTCATATATTGCACACCAGAGGGGATCATCATAACGTGAATGTATTTCGGAAAATGTGCTGTTTCCTCTTTTGCATTCTGTTATTTCAATAATACCATCAATAACTCCCATCGTGCTTTGTCCCTGAACTTCTGCATAACCTGCATTGGTCATTGCAATAAGCTTTGATGTCGCTGAAGAAGTTCCCTTCTCTTTGATCATTTGAATTGCTTCTGTAGCAGCTCTTTTGCCTATTTTTTCCCAGTATTCATAGTTATTCTGCCCTTCGCTATCAGTGGCGCTGGAAGCAAAAACAGCGTTACTGAAACATAAACCCATAAGTACGAGAATAGCCTGAACTGCCAGGCAAAGTTTCGGTATGCCTGAAATCGTATTTTTCATTATTTCCTCCATAATATCTTAAAATAATTAATAAAAAATAGTATTAAAACATCAGTAAAAGCAAAATAAAAATAAGGCAAAAAAAAAGCCACGAAAACACAACAGAGTCATTTCTCTGTAAAGTGCCTTCGTGGCTTTTTTTAAATTTTTTACCTGTTAATAAAACATTAAGACAGGGAGTTTGTGGTTAACAACCCTGAAACCAGGTATTCACATCAATTTTTTTAATGAAAACAGATAATGTCTTCATTGTTTGTGGACGAAATTTTATCCATTATAATATGGAAAACCGAATGTTTACTTTTTGTGATGACCTCGTAATCATGAGGGGTATTTGTATTTATCAATACATTAATCATCTTCCTGATGAAATAACCCATCTCTCATAACTTAATTTAAAATGGCTGTCAATTTGTTTTTACATAAAATGGTTTAATGATTTTTAATTCAACAACCATAATTTCAAGATTACTATGTATTTCCACGGTAAGATTTTATCCTGGTACTAAATTTTGACCACATTATATTGCGGTTTATGCGTGATTAGGTTGTGGTTTCAGCGTGTATTGTCAAAAGATTTGGCAGTTTTTTGCTGAAAACAAGCCCCACCTCATGGACAGTGACCCCTTTAATGCCCCTGTACTTTTCTGCATATCCTTTCTCTTTGATTTGTTTTAGTGCAGGGTTGTGATGTATTAAATCCATCTCTTTCATAATATCGCCCTCTGCACTACTACCCACACCATTCATATCATTTACACCATCGACACACTTCATAGCCCCCACACTCTTCTGCTCCACCACCTTTATCTCCATGACATAAATATGCGTTCCCAGCTTTATGGTCATATCCACCTGGCCGTGGTTTGTTATATATTCAGGGATGATCTCTACATCTAAAGAGCTGAAGAAGGAGTAAAGCACAGATGCATAATAGCCTTCATAGCAAAAAGCTGAATTTTAGGGATTTTTCATGTTAGAACAAATTCACCCTGAACCAATACCCGAAATTAAAACTTGACCCTTAAACGGCATTCCTGTATATAAAATTGATAATTAACAGGCAGCAGAAGCTGTCCCCAAGTCAGAGAGTCGCTATAAGACAGTAGATTAAAAGGATAGATCAAAGCGTAGCAAAAAAGTCTACCATTCAACATAATTAAAATCCGAATATGTATCGGATTTTTTTGTTATCAACGTTATTATCAAAAAGGCCACGAAGGCTGATTTCTTTCCCTATATTGGGAAGAGGTGTCTTCGTGGCCTTTTTTTTATTCCGACAAGGAGTTCTCATGAGTTTGTTCAATGTATCCCATACATCCGAATCCGGTTCTACTTCCATGGACATACCGTTCCGTTTTCCTGGAGTCCGAACTCTGACACCCCGTCCCCTGAACCTGACGTCCCACCCCCTGACATCCGCCTTTCTTGCTCAGGTGCAGAAAAAACTGAACCTGTTTTTCCTTCTGCTCTTTTTGACAGCGGTGCTGGGCATCTGGGCTGTTACCCAGGGCGCTTATGACATCAGCCCCCTTGATGTTCTCAGGGCATTGGTCGGAGGAAACGGGCAGACATCTGACATTGTGATTCTCAATATCCGCCTGCCCCGGATTATTGCGGCACTGGTGGCCGGGTGGGGCCTCTCCCTTTCCGGGCTGACGATTCAATCCCTCTTGAAAAATCCCCTTGGATCGCCTTCCACCCTCGGCATCAGCCAGGGTGCCGCATTTGGTGCGGCGCTTTCCATTGTGATTTTCGGTGGTCAGGTGCTTTCCGTAACAGCCTTTGCATTTGCCGGCTCCATGGGGGCCACGGCCATCATTCTCATTCTGGCACGACTGAAACGGCTTTCCCCGGAAGCGGTTATTCTGGCCGGGGTGGCCCTCTCCTCCCTTTTTACCTCGGCCACCACCCTTATTCAGTATGTGGCTTCTGAAACCCAGTTGGCCCTTGTGGTGTTCTGGACTTTCGGTGATGTGGCCCGATCGAGCTGGGGGGAGATCGCTTTGTTGAGCGGAACAGTTGCTGTGGCCTCCCTTTTTTGCATGATCCGTAGGTGGGATCTCAATGCCCTGGCCTCCGGGGAGGAGTGTGCACGGGGCCTGGGGGTGAATGTGGATCGAATCAGAATTCAGGGGATGATCGCAGCGTCCCTTGTGGCAGCTCTGGTCACAGCCTTTCATGGTGTCATTGCCTTTGTGGGACTCCTTGCACCCCATATGGCCCGACGTATTGTGGGGTCGGATCACCGTCTGCTGCTGCCGTTCTCTTCCATCATCGGTGCGCTGTTGCTGCTTTGTGCCGATACATTGGGCCGGGTGCTGGTGGGGTCGGGTTCTCTACCCGTGGGGGTGATTACATCGTTCATGGGGGCACCCATGTTTCTCTATCTGCTCATCCGGGGCTATCGGTGATGACTGAGGGGCAAATGACACTTGAAAGAAGGCTTGATGTATCGGGCATCAATTTTTCCTATAACAGCCATCCGGTGCTGTCGGATATCGGTTTTTCCCTTGGGCCCGGTCAGGTGCTGGGCATCCTCGGTGTCAACGGTGCCGGCAAATCCACCCTGCTAAAATGCCTCAATCGAATTCTGAAACCCCATGCTGGAACCGTAATGCTGGCACAGGAAGACCTGCTCTGCATGACTCCCCGGGAGGTGGCCCGTCGGGTAGGATATGTGCCCCAGCGTCACACCGAAAGTCGATTGAGCGTCTATGAATCCGTGCTCCTTGGCCGGAAACCCCACATGGGATGGACGGTGTCACAAACGGACTACGACATTGTGGAAACATTGCTGACACAAATGGGCTGACACATCTGGGACTCAAACGAATGGACGAGCTCAGCGGCGGAGAGGTGCAGAAGGTTATGATTGCCAGGGCTCTGGCCCAATCCCCCCAGGTGTTGCTGCTGGATGAACCCACCAGTAATCTGGATTTGAAAAACCAGATGGAGGTCATGGGGTTGATCACTTCCGTTGTAAAAGAGCAGAATCTGTCCGCCATCATCTCCATCCATGATCTGAACCTGGCAGTACGGTTTGCTGATACCTTTCTGTTTCTTCGGGATCATCGGGTGCATTCTCTGGTTGCAAAAGCTGCGTTAACGGCGGAGACCATTCGTGAGGTGTACGGGGTGGAGGTGCTGTTGGAAAATGTGCAAGGGCATACGGTTGTTATTCCTTTATAAAAGAATGATTATATTAATTGCAAAATACATATAACGTACATGGCGGATTACCGCCACAATCGAAGGGATGAAAGTCATTTTCAAAACAGGCTGTTACGGAGACTTTCATATAAAAATACAAAATGTTAAAATATAAAATGTAAAGCACAACGTGCGAAATATAAGAAAACTCTAATACATTAAGGATAAATAATGAAAACATACCTGAAAACGAAGTCCTCATGGATTGCCATCATTGGAATGTTATTGAGTATGTGGCTGTTTCCCCTTGTTTCAGCAGCTTTTTCAGAAGAAGCGGTTAAAAGCGATGCTATTGTAAAAACAGACCACATCACCATCACGGATATGGCCGGTCGCACTGTCTCCGTACCCCATGATCCTGCGAAGATTGCCTGTATTGGTCCGGGTGCCTTGCGGTTGATTGTCTATCTTCAGGCACAGGATAAAGTGGCTGGTGTGGAAGATATGGAGAAAATGAATCCCGTCGGACGTCCCTATTGGCTGGCACACTGGGAATTGGAAACGCTGCCCCGCATCGGGCCGGGCGGCCCAGCCGGCATCAATAAAAAACCGGATATGGAGGCGTTGCTGGCGGTTAGCCCCGATGTTGTTTTCGTCACCTATATGGATGCAACCCTGGCCGATGATGTGGAGAAAATTCTTGGCATCCCCCTCGTTGTGCTGAGTTACGGGGCCTTTGCAACTTTTGATAAAGCCGTGTACGAGGCCCTTGAAATTGCCGGCAGGGTATTGAATCGGGAAAAGCGTGCTGCGGCGGTTGTGGCCTATATTGAATCCCTGCGCACCGATTTGCATAAGCGTACCGGCGATATCCCCGCAGATCAGAAACCGGGAGTATATGTGGGCGGCATCGGTTATCGGGGCGCACATGGAATTGAAAGTACGGAAGTCTCCTATATTCCCTTGCAATGGAACCATGCCACCAATCTGGCCGAACAGATTCCATCCCGCATCGGCAGCCATGTGTTTGCAGACAAGGAGATATTGCTTGGCCTCAATCCGGATGTGATTTTCATTGATGGCGGTGGCCTGGCTATGGTCACCGAGGATTTCCGTAAAAAACCGGAATACTATCAGGCCTTGAAGGCATTTCAGAACCGCCGGATTCATATTTTGCTCCCCTTCAATTTTTACACCACCAACATAGGCACTGCCCTGGCCGATGCCTATGCCATTGGAAACATCCTGTATCCTGAAAAATTTACTGATCTTGAGCCAGAGCAGAAGGCCGATGAGATTTACACCTTTCTGGTCGGAAAACCGGTTTATGGGGAAATGAAAAAGGAGTACGGAACCATCGGGCGGATTGCGCCGTTTTTGGAATGAAGGTGTCGCAGAGATGGAGCCCTCACAGAAGGGGAGTTCTCGAAGAAAGGAAGGTGTAGCAAAAAAGGAGCCGCTGCAGAATTGATCCGGCTCCTGGCAGGTGAGGGGGCATAAAAAACGGGCATGGGTCACATAGATATCGCCATTTGTTCCGTGCATGGGATTGGGCAGGCAGATATCCAGTTCCGGAGGCACAGCAATGGAGGCCATCCTCTCACTGCCCAGTACGGCCTGACACCATCCGGCAGCAAGATGAAGGGGCAGGGCGGGAATCATCCATTCGATTGTGATGCAATGTTCATCATGGCCGTTATAAGGGAATCACATCCAGGGCTTCTTTTATATGTCTTACAAAAATGCGGCTGATTCCGTCCAGCACCCCAATCCCGTCACGAATAAGAGAGACATCAATTCCCTGCGCTTCAAACGCTGCCTGCCATGAGTCGTCATCCCCTGTCAGATCCTCCTGAAAATGAACTCCGGCCACCAGCATGAAAGGGACAAGAAGCACCTTTGAAAATCCGGCCTGCTTTATCCGTTGTACCGTGGTGTCCATTTCTGGAAACCCCTCTACAACGCCGGTAAAAATGCTATCGGTGCCGTGGATATCTCTCATGATACTCTCCAGGGCAAAGTAGGATGTCCATGCCGGATGATCGGTACCATGCCCTATCAGAACCACTGCTCTTTTATTGCCAGAGCAATCCTTTTCAGACACATCATTTCCAGAGAAGCCAGTTCCGGAAAAAAGAGGTTTCATGGCATGGGCAGTATCCATGTAATCTTGCGGTGACGAGAGAAGGGGAAGGCCAAACGATAATCGAATATCCACCCGTCTTCCTTCCGATGCCAGTCTGTGCAGTTCATGACCACCGATGATATGGAGGGATTGCAGTACAGCCCACGGATGCCCCTGCTGCTGAAGCATCAAGAGAACCTCTGCCGGATCTTTCAAATCAAGGTTTGTGTTACGTCTCATGGCATGTTTTACCATTCTGGATGAATAGGCCCAGAAAACAGGCTGTTCCGGCATCTCTCTTTTAAAGAGCGCATCCATCTTCTCATAGGTTGAAAAGGCTTTGGCAGTGGTGCCAAAGGCAGTCACCACAATGGGGATCGCCTCTCTTGTTTCGATATCACGGTTTACGTCGTTCATCTTTTTCATGTCATCAGCCTTTAAAATTCTATCCCTTGCTGGGCCATTACCCCCATTGTGTAAGGATGTTTTATCTCCTGCATCTCAGTCACCAGATCGGCGGCTTCAATGAGCTTAGCTGGAGCATAGCGACCGGTAACCACCACATGGAGATCCTCTCTTCTATGTTTCAGATGGTTCAAAATATCGTCTGCTTTCAGGAATCCCAATGTTATCAGGTAGGTTAATTCATCCAGAATGACCATGAAATATTCCGGAGAATTCAGCTGCTCCCTTGCCAGATCCCATCCTTTCAGGGCCAATAGTTGATCTTTGTCAATATCGTCCGATTGCCAGCTAAATCCCCTGCCGGTGACAAAAACATCAACCAGATCTATATATCGTTCCACCGCAAAGAGTTCTCCATATGTTTCAGAGCCTTTAATGAACTGGATCAGACAGACTTTTTTATGATGCCCCATGGCCCTGAATGCCAATCCCAATGCTGCCGTGGTTTTACCTTTTCCATTGCCGGTATTTAAAATCAGTAGCCCTTTATCCATTTTTCAACTCCAATAGAATAGGATCAAATTAATTTACCCAGATTTGTTTGGGTTGCTGGAAACCACTTCCAGCAACCCTCTCTTCAATCAGAAGCCATAAGCTTTATTGAAGGAGAAAACAACGGCACCCCATAAGGCATGTGACCTGAAACCAATGCTTGAGCCTCAAATCTTTACTTAAAGGGGTTGTCAGGCGGCCGGTATTCCGCTGACATGTCGCTTATATGTGAAACAGGTTTTCAGGTAATAATCCCGTTTACCACCTGAGCCTGGCATCACCAGAAGGTCATCTTTTTTTTCTTCGTTTATCCTTGATTATTTAATTTTTTCGCCTGAAGCCCCAGAAAAAAAGTCCCAGGATGAGTAGAATGAACAGTGAAGCTGTCCACTGGATTCCTGATGATGTCATTTCAGTAATATCATCCTGTGGGTTCATATCCTTCATTTTATATCCTTCAATCGGTTTTTCCTCTGAAGTATCCTTCGGCTGCTTCTTCTCTTTATTTTCCGATGCTTTTGCCGGGTTATGATTTGTGTTGTTCCCTTGTGGATTTTTTACGTGATCTTGATTTTCTGGTTTATCCTCGACCCTATCCTCTGCTTCTGCTGCCATGTCAGGCGATACTGCTGACGCCCCCGGAGGTGATATCAGGCTATCGGAGAGTTTTTCCAGCAGAGCCTTTCGTTCCGTCACCTGCTGCTCAAGGGGCTTCTTTGCCATCTGTTCAATGGCCAGCCTGAACTTCTCCACGACCTCCGGCGACATCATGCCGGGAAGCGATATAATGTTAAACACCATCTGGTTGAGCAGAGGATTGTTACAGGTATGGTCACAGCAGGCCACCCCTTTTTCCACCACATTCATGGCATATTCGGCAGCCAGTTTCTTTCTCACCGTCTCATCCGCCTGCCAGTAACCCTTACGCACGGACTCCAGCATTCTGGCGGTCATGGACTGATAGGCCCAGGGGTTTTCCCGGTTGAAAAAGGACTTGATATCCTGACCGTATTTATCTTCCACATATACTTCGTAACTCTGCTCCCAAAGACTTTTGTCCACGGCATTGGGCGTGGTCACCTGCCACCCCCACATGTTTTCCATAAACTCGGCCATCTCCCTTGCTCCGGCATAATTTTCTTTTTTCATGCCTTCAATCCATTTGGGGTTGAGATACCGACTCCGCATTTCCCGACCCAGCGTGGCGGAAAGGGGCTCCACATGGCCCTCTCCCAATGTACTCTGCATGGATACGAAAACCTCCGGATCTTTTCCGGAAGCCTTGCGTACGGCCATACTCAGGCTGCCGAGGTATTGAAACATATCATCATTGTCCATGGTGCCGTAAAGATTGGAAGAGATGGTTTGAACGGTGGCATCAACTGCTCCCAGGTGTTCCCGGTAGGTGCTTTCCATACCTTTTCCCCAAAGCTCTGCGGAGTATCCATAGGACTGCATCCGTACAAATCCCTGTTCTGCCACAATATCATCTTTTTCCCACAGGCCGCTGTTGCCGGCCAGATCGTCAACTTTGGTGCCATAAGCTCCGGGAGGCGCACTGTATAGGCGAATCAGGGATAGCTTTTTCGCCTCTTCCGGGGAATATCCCTGGGTGATGAGAGATCTTTCCACATGCTCTGAATGGTTGCGGATAAAATTATCCAGATCCGTAAGGGTTGCGGCTTTTTTCACTGCCCCGTCCAGTAACAGGGCCACCAGAGAAAAGGTGTCCCGGAACAGGCCGGACATCTGTAGCAGCACATCAATTCGGGGTCGGTTCAACTCCCTGGCAGGTATGGGAATAACGGTTTTCACCTTATCCCGTTGATCCCAAACCGGCGTCATTCCCATGAGATAGAGGGCCGTGGCCACATTTATTCCTTCATCCCGGATGGTTTCCACGGACCAGAGCACCACCCCCACCTGCTGGGGATATTTCCCGTCGTGTTTTTTCCGGTACGCATCCAGGATATCCCGGGCCGCATTTTTACCGGCCTCCCATGCCTCCTTGGAAGGCACTTTTTCAGGATCAAATGCATAAAAATTTTTTCCCGTGGGTAGGCTTTCCGGATTGCGGATGGGATCGTTTCCCGATGCCGGAGGGATGTAGCCGCCATTAAGCCCCTGCACCAGGCTGTCAAGTTCTGAGGGGCCACATGCCCGAATTTGATCCGTATAGAACGCTTTTGATTTCTCTCCCTTTTCAGCCATGGCCTGGGCGGTTTCGTTCAAAGCATCGTTAGATGGAGAGATTCCAAAGGTATGCAGGCCATATGGGATCATTTCGGTTTTGAGTTCCAGCAGGTAATGCTCGATCTTCTGAAGGGCATAGCCATCCACTGTCTCCGCTTCCAATCGAAGATTCTTGTCCAATCCAAGATCCTTATCCAGGCCCAATCCAATGGTTATTTCCCGAATCCGTTCCAGGCGGGCAGATTTGATTTGATCGGACAATGCGGTGTCGTATTCACCAATCAGGGCCGTCAGTGTAGCATACTCCTCATAAATACCCCCTCGTTTAAAAGGGGGCACGGCATGATCAATGACCACAGCTCTGCCCCGTCGCTTGGCCTGAATTCCTTCCCCCACATCATCCACAATATAGGGATAAAGATTGGGAATATCGCCAATGAGCACTTCCGGAGGACACTTCCATGTCAGTCCGGCCTGTTTACCCGGCAGCCATTCGTGGGTGCCGTGGGTACCCAGACTGATCATTGCATCGGGCTGAACCTGTTCCTGAAGCCAATAATAAAAGGCATTATACTGGTGATGGGGATAGAGGATCGTGCTGTGGTAAAGCTTGTCCGGGTCGTCATTAAACCCCCGAACCGGCTGGGGGGCAAGGATCAGGTTTCCGAGCCGGATGCAGGGGATGACAAATTTATTATCCTTGACCATGATCCTGCTCTCTTCGGGGCGTCCCCAATCCTCCGTAACCTTCTCCTGAAATTCTTCCGGGGTTTTGGACAACCATTGACGGTAATCTTCCATATCGATCAGAGCGGCATTTCCCGCCCGGAGTAAACTATCCAGTTCATCCGGTGCCCAGGAACCGATATTTCGACCGGATTTAAGTAACAGATCCTTGATGCGTTCCTCGGTGAACTCCCCTTCAATGGCGTACCCTTCGAGTTTAAGACGTTCAATGATTTTATTGATGCTTCGAAAGACATTGAGATAACTGGCTCCGATATTCTGCTTGCCTGCGCCGTGATTGTAGTACATTAGAAATATTTTTTTATCTCTGTTGGACGTTTGTTTCAGTCCATGCCAGCGGGCAGTCCGCCGGGCCAGCAGTTCAACATGCGGCGCTACATACGTGTAGCGAAAGGCATTTGACTCTTTGGAGTTCTGAGCTTTGACGTTTGAGTTTTCGTCATCTGCGGCCATGGAATTTTGGTCTTGGGACACGCCTTTATCCTTTATTTTCACACCGATGACCGTCGGTTCAACCAGTCCGCTGATTTCCGGGTTGGAAAACTGAAATGCCATTCCCACCGGAGAAATACCTTGGGGACTCTCCAGCCACTCCTCTTTTGAACTGAAAAAGAGATTCTGGGTATTGAAAATCGGAACATTTGCCTGTTTCAACACCGATAGCAAATCCACCGTGAACATGGAACTGAACTTGAAGGCAAAGCCCGTAATGGAACCGAGGTTCCCTGCAAGGGGAGGCGTGCTGATAAGCTGAGTCAAGGTTTTATCCCACCCTTTCATCTCCCGCATCCAGGTCACGGTGTTGATACCCTGTTTTTCATAGGCCCGAATCAGGGCATCCAGAGCCTCTTTTTTCCCGTCGATAGTAAAAGTGGGGAAAATAACCGTAAGATTCCATAGTTTTCCCTCCTGAAAACGACCGGATTCTTTATACCACTGTTTGTACTCGGAAAAGGTGGAGAAAAATTCAGGGGCATCCGGGTGATACAGTGCGTTTTCCGGCGGTTTAACCGGAGGAGCAAAAGTGGTTTTGATGCCCAGATCCCGGTGGGCCAGAAATCGGAGCATCTCCACGATGTTTTCAGCTGAAGTGTAATCATAATATGCTGATATTTCTGGGTCTATTCGAAAACCGCCATCCAGAAAATCCTGGGTGTGACTGGAACGTCGTACCGCATATATCTGGAGATCGGTTTTCATTTTCTCCCGATTTTCCAGCAGCCATTCAGCTGGCTGGCTCTGCATTATATCAACCACTGCCACGTCCATCTGGCCAACGAAAATCGAAAAATCGGGTTGCTCCATATCCTTGTTCGTAAAAATTCGGATATCGGCATCCGGCAGGGTCAATAAGTGTAACGCACGGAGGCAGGTATAGGCATCGGAATCTGAGACAAATAGAGCAATGGATTTACCCGTGTTTTCGGCAGAGAGAGAAGCAGGTGTCACGAACCCGATCCAGATCCCAATGGTGTATAAAAGCAGAAAAGCGCCTGTAACGCTAAAAAATGATTTCATAACCCACCTTCACCAGTCGTCCGACTTCATAATAGAGATACTGGTTGCTGGCATCTTCCGACATATCGCCGGATACCTGAACGTCGTCATCGAAAATATTGTCCACGGCAACGGTCAGATAGCCTTTCCAGAGTCTGTACCTGGAAAAAAAATTCAAAACAGCACTGCTATCCAGATTGCGTTCCCTGGATCTAACAACATTGCAATTAACATCCAACGTCAAGGGCTCAGTAAGATAGTTGAGACCCACTGTGGTCTGTAATTTGGGGCCGGTCTGATAGGTTTCTCCAGCAGTATCTTCTGCTGTGGGATCGGCCCAGTACCCTGAGGTGTACAAGGAGATATTCTGAAGTTCACCCCCTTGATTTGTAAAAGGATTGATACCGATCTCCCATTCCACTCCTTTGCTGTCATACTCTCCGGCATTGAAATAGGTGAGCGGGTATCCCTGGGAGCGGTCGATTTCAATTTTCTCCTCATAGGCCATGTAAAAAAGGGAAAGGCGAAGGCGGAGGGCATTGAGATCATATTTCAGGCCTCCTTCATAGGTCCAACCCTCTTCAGGATCCAGATCTGGATTGCCTTTCAGAAAGGAGCTATCATAGTAAAGATTATTGAAAGTAGGTGCCCGAAATGCCTTTCCGGCGTTGACAAAAAAATTGAGGGTATTGGTTGCCATATACGTCAGGCCAACACTTGGCAGGAACTTATCATAATCTTTGGCCCCGGAGGCCCCGTCAATAAACTGCTCCCGTGCCCCGAAGGTGCCTGTTAGACTATCCAGCAGATTTTTTTTAAGTTGAAAAAACAGACTATAATCATTTCGATGGTGACTGCCGTACTGGTTGTTGTAGTTTGCCCCCCTGTAAACCCAGTCGGCACCCAAATTGAAATTCCAGCCTGCCAAGTCAAATTTATAATCTCCTTCCAGACCGGCATTGTAGTTTTTATTTTCATCATCCGGTTCATCCGGATCGGTGTATTCATTCCGCTGCATCTCATCGTAGCTACCAAAGAGTTTGCCTTTAAAGGTCTCGCTTTCATAACGGAAATCGGCAAAATTTTTGTAATGCTCCTGTTCGGTTCCTTCAAAGGGCTTATCACTACTGTCGTAATGCTTTTCAAAAGCACTGGTGTAATAGGATCCCATGTAATCAAAGTAAAGCTGATCAAAGAGCTGTGCATTGAGGTTCCAGGCATATTTGTCGGTTTCATCCAGATCATAGCGGTATTTTTTGGAAAAACTTCGGGAAATTTCCTCCTGGGAGCCCAGGTGCTGATAATTGAAACCAAGGTTTATGCCGGGTAAAGAAGTGCCAACACTGTGGTTGTGGTATGCGTTGTTTCCAAATTCCACACTCCCTGTAAAAGCGGTTGTGGCTTGGGTTTTTTTGGTGATGATATTGATGACGCCGCTCATGGCATCGGCCCCGTAAAGAGTGGATGCCGCCCCTTTGAGGATCTCCACCCGCTCGATCTGATCAAGGGGAATGGTGTTCAGATCATAGGCATGACCTGCCGCCCCCTGGATGGGGCAGCCGTTGATCAGGATCAGTTCACCATCCTTGATTCCTCGAATACTCAGGGTACTGTTCATGCCGCCATGGGAAATTCCCAGTGGAGCAAAGGCCTTGTAGTCAAAGCCGCCGACCCGTTTTAATGCATCGGAAAGATTATTGGCACCACTCTCTTTCAATTCCTCAAATGGTACCACCGTGACAAACCGGGGGCTCTCCTTTTCCTTGACGGGAAACCGCTCCGCCGTAACCGTTATGGATTCAAGTTCTGTGATCTGTTCCTCGGCAGAAGCAGAGAGAAATCCCGAAAACAGGCTGATGAGCAAAAACAGTAGTGTCCAATGGCATGTTCGTAATATGTAGTTACCAACCATTCTCTTTTTTCCTTTCATGTTTAAAATTTGGGGGGAGGTAAATGGAAATGGGTACGTGATTTAAAACCGGTTCCTAAAGGTACTATTCCGGCACATACACCATACTTCCATCCTGAAGTTCATAGGCAATACCGAGACGGTGTCCCTTGCCCTTGACACTCTCTTTGCTTACCTTTATGGCCTTCACCGTCTTTCCCTGTTTGGTGATGATCTCCATCTCCTGTGTCGCTTCATTCTGCTTTACCATCGTAAATGAAGCGTTCTCATTAAACAGATCCTGAAGATGATAGACGCTGAAAATCATCATGATCAGGCCCACAATGAAGACAAGACCGATATCAAAGAGATTGGCCACCCCACTCATGGGATCATCATCCCTGAATGCCTGATCCCCGAATCCTTTGCGGGATTTTCGGATTCTACGTCTGCTCATATATTTCACGGCATCTCCTTATTGGGTTCGGATAGTGGGTTTGTTTCTACTATTGGAGCCGCTACAGATATTGCGGGATTCATTGGCCGCTCCTGTTATCTGTTTCCATGGGGGAAAGCAGTAGTTCTGTGGCCAATTCCATGTTTTTGATATCTTCTTCAATCCATCTTCTTCTGAGGGTATAGAAAAAAAAGGCTGAAGTACCGATGGCAAGTCCGGTGACGGTGGTGGTAAAGGCGATAACCAGGTCGGAAGTGAGACGTGTCATATCCCCCTGTCCCAGGGCGGCAAGACCAGTACCCATTGGGATGAGTGTACCGATCAAACCAAGGGATGGGGCCACTCGAACCAGAATCCTCAGGCGATCGATGGATTTCCACAGCTCCAGGGTGGTGGCTTGAAGCATGTTTTCAACGGCCACCTCCATATCGAATGCTCCTTTTCCCCGGGCACCCATCGGTGATTCGTTACCGGGAGTTGAATTCAATGATTGTATCGAATTTATCGATTTTGTCGAATCTATTGAATTTCTCGCATTTGTGTTTGTAACATATTTTTGAGACATCAGCACTCTGAGAGCGTTGACATATCGGACAACCCGATGGGAAACCATCCCTTCAGGATTCTCATTTTTAAGGACAGCCGGTAACCTTTGGGGAGGACATTGGGATTTTTTTAAACGAAACCGCTCCAGCCATTCAGCAAAGAAAGTACCTGAACAGGCAATGATGAAGAGGATCAATACCACCAGCAGAAAAAGCACTGGATAGAGTAGAGAGGATGAAATGAGATAAATAAAGGTTTTGAGTAAGGCACCAATGTCGGTCATGGTTTTCTCCAAATATGTAAATAGGTGTATGTGAATCCGCTGATGAATGTCATGCCCACGCAGGCAATAAACAAAAACAGGTGCTGAATTTGCTGAAAGGGGATTTCAGACGTTGACAGGGAGAGACGGTACACCTTATCAGCATCGGCAAACTGAGGCATGATGGTCACGGAGAGGAGGAAATAGGCTGAAATCAACAGCATGGCACTCCCGAGAAGGGCTTCAGGAGAGCTGTTTCGGTTCCACTTTCCTGCCCCCATGATGAAAAGGGTTAATCCATTTATCAGCAGGAAGCAGAAAAAGAGTAGCAGCATCGTTAGCATGGGCGTGTCGGGAAAACATGCCGTCATAAATCCCAGGGAGATAAAAATCACCGTGACACAAACCGGGCAGGGGATAACCAGCATCAACCAGGCCCGGGTGTGGCGTTTGTTGGTATACTCACCTTGAAAATTGTTGTCTGAATCACTTTGAAGGTTGGGTGTTGGCTCTCCTTGAAAATTATGTTGAGAATGGCGAAGCAGATGCAAACCCCACAGAGTCAGCAAACCCGCCATGACAAGATGAATCAGCATGCCGGATTGAATGAACGTCTGAATTGTATTCATATGTCGCACCAGATCAATCCTTGCCAATAGCTGTTGAGAGAGGATAAAAAGAGAGAGGTAGGCAAGGAAAAAGAGAGCCAACACCATGGCCCTGCGTTTTCCCGATGGGGTTTTAGAGAGGTAATAATGGAGGCCAAGTCCGCTTTTGATGGCAAAAATGCCGATACTGAACAGGATGCCGAGAATTAAACTTTTACAAATCATGCGTTCTCCTTGATCTTATGGAATTCATGGGGGCCTTTTCAGGATTTTTTTCGTTTTTGGCAAAAAAAAATCCCGAACCGACACATAATGTCGATCCGGGATTCCCGTTTTTATCCAACAGATCATGAGCCTCTCTCCGTCCTCGAGATAATAGGCTCTTGTTCAGGCAGGTCTTCTGACTTCCGGATCATCCTACTCAAGAGCGTCTTCCCAATCCCAAAAGCAATGGATCAGTGACGTATATGCTCTTTTCGTCCCCGGTTACAGCGACGGGCTCGTTCCCGAATTTCACGGGATTCCCTGTTAGGCTTTTTAAGGCACCTGAACAATATGAATTGGGTTATTAGCGTATTTGCATTATGATTGTCAATTGAAATTAAATTTTGACCACACTTATATTGTGTTCTTGAGTTGTAAGTTCTCGTTTACCATACCACATATACACCACTTGAGTTTGATAGGGAACTATATGTAGTCATAAAATTGAGAATTTCTGTCTTGTCCTTTGAGCACGGAGTAAAGGTTTTTCAGGCCATCCCGCACCTCTGCGGCAATGTCACTATTATCAATATTGTCAAGGATGGGTTTGTCATATTCATCCACCAGAACCACAACCTTTTGATTATATTTTTTGGAGCAGTTCATTATGAGGTCTTCAAAGAGCCCGGGAATGTCATTGTCATGGGAAGGCGCCACATTCAATAGCTCTTCATTGACTTTGATCAGTTTACGAATACGATTTTCGAGTTCACTACGGCTCTGGAGAACAGCACCTGCAAAATCAATAAGAATGACAGGAAATGTTTGGCTCCAATCCCATTTATCGTAAATATAAAGCCCCTTGAACAGTTCTTTGTTGCCTTGGAAAATTTCCTTGAGCGTATCCACAAACAGGCTTTTACCAAACCTTCTGGGCCTGGAGAGGAAAAAACGTCCCGCATGTTTTACAAGGTCCCAGGCCATGGGGGTTTTATCCACATAAACCATGTTTTGGTTTTTTATATTTGCAAGTGTATTGACACCAAGCGGTAAATTTTTCATGGAAACTCCTTAGAACTCCTGTGTATCACCTGTTTTTTATATGAAAGTCTCGGTAACAGCCTGTTTTTAAAACGACTTTCATCTCTTCGATTGTGGCGGTGATCAGCCATGTACGTTATATCAGAGCAAGGTGTTGGGATTGAGTCTATAGCCATCGGGCATTTTCCGACCGGTCTGTTAATAACAGGCCCATGCCTCTGAGTGTTTATTCAAGGTAGGTTATCCAGAAGTTTCCTGATTTTGCCGGAGAGTTCACTGATATCAAAAGGTTTCTGGATAAAATCTTTGCACCCTTTTTCCATGAGATCGGAAGCCTGCCCCTGGACAGAGTAACCACTTGAAAGCATCACAGGAATTTCAGGTCTGATTTTACTTATGTTCTCAAATGTCTCTCTGCCATCCATTCCGGGCATTATAAGATCCAGAATGATAAGATCAATAACATCACCTTTGCTTTTTAAAATATCAATAGCATCTTCCCCACCTTCTGCGATAATAACTTTGTATCCAAGCTTTTCAAGAAGAGCTTCTCCAACTTCAAGGATCATCTCCTCGTCGTCTATCATAAGGATTGTTTCGCAGCCTTTGATAACTCTTGTCTCTTCATTGTGCTCATTAACTGCTTCCATATTGGATAGCGGAAGATAGATATTAAAGGTTGAACCTTTACCCTCTTCACTGTAAACAGTTATGATCCCCGAGTGATTCCTGATGATGCCATATGCAGAGGCCAGTCCAAGGCCTGTGCCACGCCCCTTTTCCTTTGTTGTGAAAAAAGGGTCAAATATTCTTTCACAAATGCTTTTGTTCATTCCTGTACCGGTATCTGAGATGGAGAGTGTGGCATATTTTCCAGGTAAAATTTTGTAAGGAGTGCAGAATAGAGTGTCAAGCGTTATAATCCTGGTTTCAATAATAAGATCTCCGCCATTGGGCATAGCCTGCCAGGCATTGATATATATGTTAAGCAGAACCTGTTTGAGCTGGTTTACGTCAACTTCAACCACAGGAGAAGGAGAGCAAAACCCTGTCTTTATTGAGATCTCTTTTTTTGTTCTGCCAAACATGGAGGAACTCTCCTGAACAAGATTGTTGAGATAAATTGGCTTTATTTCATATTTACCACCCTGTGCAAGACCAATAAGCTGTCGGGTCAGATCTGTTGCGTTACGTATATACTCTTCAATTGCCTTAAGATGTTTCCAGTGTGGTGAATATGCTTCAAGTTCCATAAGTATCAGGGATGATCGACCCTTTATTGCCATCAGAAGATTATTAAAATCATGGGCAATACCACCTGCAAGGGTACCTATGGCTTCAAATCTTTGTGAATGTTGAAGCTGCTGTTCCATTTTTGTTTTTTCGGTAATATCCCGTCCTACCAGTACAAGTGATTTTCTATTACCTTTATTGTCAAAGGTTACGGTTTTTACTACATCAAATATTTTTGTGTTATCACCAGGAAGCTGGATAACTTCATTTCCACGTGATATTCCACCTGCCTGCCAGGCAGCTGCATCGGTTTTTTCACAAACACGAAAAGTATCCTTTAATACAGGATAATCCATTGCAATCTCTGAATTTTTTCTGCCACGGAAGTCAGCACTTTCAAGATCAAACAGTTTTAGGTAAACATCATTGACTTCAAGCCATCTGCCATCGCCATCCTTGAAACATACGATATCTGTCATTGAGTTTATAAGCGTTCGCAGTCTCAGCCCACTTTCTCTTAGTGCTGCATCAGATTCTTTACGTTCCTTTATCTCTTTTTGAAGTTTTTTGTTCCATATTAAAACAACTGTTAGGATGCTACCAGAAAAGATCACTGTCATTAAAACCCATTTTATGATGTCAGTTGTGCTTATTCCATATTCATACCTTACAGAGAGCCATTTGTTTCTGATTTCTGTTTGCTGAACATCGGGCATGACATTGATTGCTTTATCAATAATTGCACCAAGTTCCTCAAGATCTTTTCGGACAGCAATATGAAGGTTATAGTTTTCGTAAGGTGTGGGAGCTGCCACCTTGAGGTTTGTTAAGCCGTTTTCTGCAATAAGGTAGGTGGCGGCAGCAAGATTTTCAATCTGAGCATGAGCTTCTCCAAATGAGACAGCCTTAAGACCGTCAAGTGGAGATGCCGCATAGTGGGGAATAATATCAATTCCGTCACGGCGCAGCCATTCAGATGTAATGGTCTTTTTTATGGTTGTCACTTTTTTGCCGGCAAGATCGAAAATACCGCCAGTAAAAGGAGCATCAACTCGTGTTATAATAACAAGTGGAAAAGAGAGAAAAGGTTTGGAAAAGCGGAGAAATGATTCACGTTCTCTGGTTTTGGCAATGCAGGCCACAAGATCAATGTTGCCTGCTTTTGTCTCTTCAAGTACTTCCTGCCAGGGAATATTCTTGCGTATTATTAACTTTATTCCAAGCGGCTTCATGATTGCGTGCAGAAAGTCCACGGAAATTCCTGAGAGTTCATTTTTGTTACTTAAAAAATAAAAAGGTGGAAACGATCGCGGCCCGCTTACAGTAATGGTTTTGTTATTATGAAGCCACTCATTTTCCGAAGGTGAAAGGTCAAGGTCTTCAAGGGTAAAGGTTATGATATTTGAATCTCTTTTATTATGTTTCTCCACTGATGGGGAAGTGTTTTTTTCATATTTTTCGTCTGATTGTGAAGTACTCTTTTCAGATTTCCCAAATGATTGCGAATTGTTATTTTTATTTATTTCGTCAGATTCTGGTACTATTTTTTCCTGAATTTCGACTAATTCCAAAGATATCTTATCTGATTCTTCGGCCACTGCTGTTATGGCATGTGAACTGAAAAAGGCAAGCAGAATAGCTGTGTATAAAAATATATAGAGTGATATAATTTTTTTTAAAATTGATTTTTCATATCTATATTTCATTATTTGTCCCGTTGTTAAGAAAAGCTGATGCTGTATCATATAGTACAGCACACTGTTTTTTTGCAAGGCTTTCCATATTGAGAAACGCATGGATCATGTCATCAAAATGGAGGTGTTTATGTTTTACACCGGCACTTTTCATTTTATCAACATAAGCAAAAGCTTCATCACGTAACGGACAGAATTGAGCTGTCATCATAAGTGTTTCCGGAAATCTGTCTGTAAATAACATATTAATGGGAGAGCAATTTTTACGATTCTCACTATTCTGGAAATAGTTATCAAAATACCACTCGATTTTGTTTTTCTCAAGGAGAAAACCCTTGCCGTTTTCGTTAATTGATTCATGTTGCAGGGTATAGTCAAGACCGGGATAGATGAGTATCTGCCTTGAAATTTTTATATCCGGGTCATTTTGGGTCATATGGGCAACTGTTGCACACATGGCACCTCCACCGCTGTCTCCGGCTATGGAGAGACGACGGATGTGCCTTATATTTCTGTTGCCCAGGGTAAGCCATATGTTTTTTAAAACAGTCATGGCATCTTCAGTGCCGGCAGGGTAGGGATTTTCAGGAGCAAGCCTGTAATCTACAGATATAACTGTATGGCTTGTGGAAACAGCCATTTTTCTGCATATTGGGTCATACACGGTTATGCTGCCTGCCATATGTCCCCCGCCATGAAGATATATCAATACCGGCAGGGGACTTTCGGGTTTTGGATGATAAATTCTGACAGGGATATTGAAGTTATCACCAACTATAATTTCATCCATAACAAGCTTGACATGGGGAGATTCAGTGACAAGCATTTTTGTCATAACAGCAAGACCTTCCCGACTGTTTTCTGGGGTTGGTCTGAAACCTTTTTGTGCAAGTTTTGCAATAAGTTTATTGTGCCCCAGCAGCCATTTTTCAATTTCAGGTGATAAATATGGCATTTTTAACCTCGCAAATTCAATATTATAGGATTTCCCATTTTTTCTTGGCATATTCCATAGTGTTCTTTCAAGGTTTGATTGTCGGGTAGAAAATGCCTTTAACCTTTGAAAAGCCCTAAAAGTCACCCGATAGTTTAAACTTGAAGAAGCAATAGAGTCTCCAAAATTCTTTACACTTTTTGAATAGCTGTTCCAGAAAAACGGGAACATTTATAACTCTTATAGTACATTATGTTAATATTTGCAACATTGACTTTACAACACCTAAGTGTTAATAATTAAATCTTATGATTAATGTCATTGGGAGCAATAAAAATGGTGAAAAATATGGCAGAAAAATTAAATTTATTAACCTCTTCAATATTGATTTTTTTGACAGGTATCTCTTTTTTTACAGTATGCTTCATTTTTATACTCACCTTGCTGTTACCCCAAAAGTGTGCAGGAGCTGAAATAACAATCCTTTTTCTCGGAGATTCCCTAACAGCGGGATTGGGTGTGGAACAGGATGAAGCTTATCCAGCTCTTCTTGAAAAGATGCTTGGGGAAAAGGGCTATGAAGATCTGACTCTTGTCAATGCCGGCATAAGCGGCTCTACAACTGCAAGTGCTATATCCAGATTAAAATGGTACTCCCGTGTAAAACCTGATATTCTTTTTCTTGCACTTGGTGCAAATGATGGTTTGCGCGGTCTCTCCCTTGAAGCCATGGAGAAAAATCTTGAAAAAGCCATTGTTGCAGCACTCGAATCCGGCATGAAAGTAATCCTTGCCGGTATGGAAATTCCTCCCAATTATGGCCCTGAATATACAAGTAATTTCAGAAATGTATTTAAGTTGCTTTCTGAAAAGCACAATATTTTTTTTATGCCATTTTTGCTAAAGGATGTGGCAGGAGAGCAAAAGTACAACCAGGCTGACGGAATACATCCAAATGCAGAAGGGCACAAGATTATAGCTTCCAATGTTTTTCCCTATATTAATGAAATGGTAAAGAATAAATGAAAATCCTACAGGTAAAAAACCTTGTTAAATCATATCCACAGACATCTGATAATCCCCTGACTGTGATTTTTGACACCTCCTTTGATGTTTGCCAGGGTGAAACTGTAGCAATTACAGGTCATTCCGGCAGTGGCAAGACAACTCTGATGGCTCTTCTGGCAGGACTTGATACCCCTGATTCAGGTTCAGTTATGATAAGGGGTGAAAAGCTTGGCAAAATGGATGAAGATCGCCTTGCACGTTTCAGGGCAGAATGGATAGGCATAATATTTCAGCAATTTCACTTGATGCCCCATTTAACAGCAAAGGAAAATATCATGCTCCCCCTTGAGATCCTGAAATATAAAAGTGAAGATATTGAGAGACGTGCAAACAGGGTGCTTAGGCAGGTTGGACTTGATAAAAGAAAAGATCACCTGCCGTCCCAGTTGAGTGGTGGTGAGTCGCAAAGGGTTGCAATTGCAAGAGCTCTTGTGGTTGAGCCATCCCTGCTTCTGGCTGACGAACCAACAGGAAACCTTGACACAAATACAGGAGAGCAGGTGGCGGATCTGCTTTTTGATCTTGTTGATTCATCAGGCATGACCATGATTGTGGTTACACATAATATTGAACTTGCAGCCCGATGCAGGCGGAATTTAAAATTTGAACATGGCCGACTGCAAGCAGCCTCCATGGGGAATTAACTATGAAGCTATGGATAAAACTTGCATTACGGGAGCTTTCAGGAAATCGCAAATTTTCCCTTTTTTTTATTCTTAACTTTTCCATTGGTCTTGTGGGGTTTATTGCCCTTAATTCATTTAATTTTTCCATACAAAATCACTTGAAAAACAATCTCAAAGAGATCTTGACAGCAGATATTGCTGTATATTCACCTCGTCCTTTAAATCAAAAGGAACTAAATACCATTGATAAGGTTCTTGGAAATGAGAGGCAGGAATCTCATCAGGTCACATTTTTTTCCATGATTTCAGGAAATAATCTCTCCAGACTTGCAATGGTCATTGCAATTGACAATAAATTTCCCCTTTACGGCAAACTTGTCATGGAAAAGAATGGACAGAACCTTGAAGATAATTCACTGCCCATTAAAGATAATTCACTGCCTCAAAAAAAACCTTCATTACCTTTTGCGTGGATAAGTCGTGATCTTGCTGTAACATTGAATGTAAAAACAGGAGACACTGTACGCATTGGCAACATGGATTTTATGATTGAGGATATTGTTATCTCGTCCCCTGGAAATTCTGTAACACCGGTTGAACTTGCACCATCCATATATATTGATATCTCCAATATTGAAGAGACAGGTTTGACAGGGTTTGGAAGCCGCATCAGATATGCAAGATATTATCGTATTCTGCCGGAAACAACAACAGATCAAGTTCTCATGGCAAAAACCATTGAACTCAGAAATAGCCTTGCTGCCCTTTTTGATGGAGAACCCCTTGTAAATGTTTACAACAGTGAAGATGTAAACCGAAACCTTGGCCGTCTTTTTGGATATTTTACAGGATATATGGGACTTGTAGCCATTGTGGCACTTTTTCTTGCAGGTATTGGCACATCTTACCTTTTTCGTGGATATCTGAATGCAAGACTTAAGGAAATGGCTATTCTCAAGACACTTGGAGCAAGGAGAATTGATACATATTTTTTAATGACCTTGCAGGTTATGATTCTTGGCTTTTTCTCCACAGTTTTATCTGTTGCATTCTCATTTGTTCTATTACCTTTTTTCCCAAAAGTTCTAAAGGGGCTTATTCCTGTAAATTTTGAAATAGCTGCCAACCCTGAAAGCCTTATTCTTGCATCTTTTCTCGGAACACTTGGCAGCGTGATTTTCTGTCTGCCTCTTTTTGTGAGAATTCATTTTCTCAAGCCTTTGATACTTCTACAGGGTTCTGACAGATCTGCCGGCATGCATGTTAATAAGATTATTACAAAAAACAATCTTCTTAAAATTTCAGCTTTTTTGCCGGTTTCAATAACCTTTTGGATCCTTGCTGTGGGGCAGACAAGATCCTTTGAGAGGGGAACATTTTTTTTGTTAAGCTTTGCAGGTGTAATGCTCATAACCGGATTGACAGGCACTTTTTTGCTTTCCGGGATTCGATTTTTCTCAAACACCGGAAATCCAATCCTTAAAATTGCGTTCAGAAATCTTTATAGACATAAATTTTCGTTTATATCCTGTTTTGTCACCATTGCCATGGGAGCATTTCTCATAAATGTTATTCCACAGATAAAAAACGGTATCCAGGATGAAATAAGCCGTCCTGAAGGGATGAAAATCCCCGGGTTTTTTCTGATTGATATACAGCCGGAGCAGCTCAATGAACTTGAAATTTTTCTGAAGGCAAGGGGCGTTGCCCTTGATAATGCTTCTCCCATGGTAAGAGGCCGTATAAACAAGGTTAATGGAGTTGGCTTTTATGATAGGTTTGGCAGTAAAAATAAAAAAAATATCACAGAGGATCAAAACAGAGAGAAGAGCAGACTCAATGCCAGGGAAGAAGGAGCAGGGCAGGGTAGATTCCGACGACGGGAGTTTAACTTTTCATGGCGGGAAAAGCTGGATGTTTCAGAAACCATTGTAAAAGGAAAACCCCTTGAAGATACTCCATGGAATTTTCATGATGACAAACCTCTGGAGATTTCCCTTGAAGAGGGATTTGCTGAGAGATTTCACCTTGAAATAGGGGATATAATGCTTTTTGATATCCAGGGAATCCCCCTTGAGGGAAGGGTGGTTAACTTTCGCAAGGTAAGGTGGAACAGCTTTCAGCCCAATTTTTTCATCCTTTTCCAGAAGGGCGTGCTTGATGATGCGCCATGCACATATCTTGCTTCTGTTCCCCAGATGCCAGCTTCTGAAAAAATGCCTCTCCAGAATGCCATGGCAGGAAAATTTCCCAACATTTCGGTGCTGGATGTCAACCAGACAGTGGAGCAGCTTCTTGACATCACCGACAGGCTGACATTTTCCATAAATTTCATGGCATGGCTTGCAATAGTTGCAGGACTTGTGGTTCTCTTTTCAATTGTAAGGTATGAAACCAGGACACGTTCTATGGAGATAAACCTTCTTAAGGTTCTGGGGGCAGGTTTTAACGATATTATAAAGATCACCTTTGTTGAATTTGGCTTCATGGGTTTTTCAGCATCTTTGTTTGCTGTTATATTAAGCCTTGGATGTTCCTATGGCATTTCATGGCTTTTCTTTGGAAATTTGTGGTCTTTCAGATGGGAATACAGTCTCTTTTCGATTTTTTCCATTACCGTAATATCTCTTTTTACAGTATATTTTGCATCACGCAGTGTAATCATGCAGAAGCCGGTGGTACTTCTCAAATCTGCATGACAGAGCTTCAGTTGATTTTTTGCAATAAGGTTACTATTTTGAATTTAGGATAAATCTGAAGCTTTTTAATTATCAGGAGGTTTTGAATTTGATGTTGACATAAAATTGCTTTATGAATACTATTTTCAAAAAGGAGGTTGATTATGTTTAATTACAGTTTATTTGCAAGACCTGGTTTTTTGTCAGGTATGAGCAGAGTTCTTGATATATCTGGAACATTAAATCAATATAATTGCTCAGGGACTCCTGAAGAGGCAGATAGAAAAGCTATTATGTCAGACTGGGGTGCTGTCGGTCTGGATTTACAGGAAATTATTGATAATTATGAAAAATTCTCCAAAGACAAAAAAAGACAAAAATAGTAGTAATCATCAACAAAAATTTCAAATATCCTCACAACCTTTTTCTATTTCAAGCCCCATACCTTTACCGGAAACTCTTGAACACTATGATCGGATTCTTCCAGGATCAGCAGAACGGATTTTTAGTTTGGTTGAAAAACAATCTGCGCATAGACAGGCATTAGAGCTAAAAGTTATTGAATCGGATATTTTCAACAGCAAATGTGGTTTGCTATGTGGCTTTATCATCGGTATAGCAACCGTTCTGAGCGGTGCTTACTGTATCCTGCAAGGACATGATTTTGGTGGTGCTTTTATTGGTGGGGCGGGCCTTACAGGGTTGGTAAGTGTGTTTGTATATGGCAGTAAGACCCGAGCTAAAGAAAGAGAAAATCAGAAATAACAAATTACAGACAAACTGTTTCCAGACCTTTTTCTGCCATCTGGTAGCTTGTCATGTGAGCTTTTCCCCCCCTTTCAAAAATAACCACACTCTCCAGGTATCCCACCATTCCAAATGTTTCATGGGGTAGTCCCAGCTTGAACTCTTTAAGAGGAAACAGATTCCAGTCATGGGAAACATTAATGGCGATTTCCCCTGAATGCAGTCCTTTAAGCTGGTCTGTCATGAACTCTGCAATTCTATTGGCGGCAGCTTCTGGATTCAACATTACGGATTCATTGATTTTGTTATCAAACCACTCCCTGAGAAAAACCGGATTTCCAGTTTCACTTACCATTGCAATGGCCTTTGGTGGATTGATTATGTAAAAAGGGGCAAGCTCCATTGCCTGGACATTATGACCATTAAATATTTTATGCGCTTTTGTAAATCCTTTGTCGATGAGATATGCTGTTTCAATACATCTACCAAATGTACTTGAAAAAAAGCGTGGTTTTCTTGGTGGTGCAGGAAGAGAGCTTCCAAGCTGCATTGCAGCATCTTTGCCTTTTTCAGTAAGCCCCATGAAAGGCTCCATTGCGCTGTCCTTGTGAAATAATCTGTCTGAATGGCGCATGATAACACTCATTTTTTCAACGCCCTGTTCAAGAAGTCCGGTTATTGTATTAATAGTTTCTGTGTCTCTAATTTTTTCCTGGGGTCTCATTGTGGATGGTGCTCCTTTTTTTTGTCCATCAAATAGATTTTTCATAAATGATTTAAGGGGTATCAAAAAGCGTGTTACTGATTAAGGATTAATTCTATTTGTTCAATTAACGAATTCACAGAGGCACTTTTTGACATCATTTTATAGCCACCGATTATTTTACATTTTTCACCAGCTTCTTTTTTTGACAAAAGAGAGGAGAGAAATAAAAAAGGAATATTTCGAGTATCATTGCAGTCAGATAGCTCTCTTGCTACATCACCTCCAGTAACATCTGGCATATCAATATCACATATAATTAAATCTGGTTTTTCATTTCTCGCCATTTTTAAAGCTTCTTTGCCTTTGTTTGTAAAAATTACTTTGAATTTTTTGCTCTTTTCAAGTTTTATTTTTAACATAAAAGTAATATCGGGATCATCATCAACAAGCATAATTTTTGGTAATTTCATATTTTGAGCATCTCCCAAATTTATATATATAATTTTTTAATATAATCGATTTAATTAGATTACTACAGCATTATTATTGTTAAATATCATTTATTTTAACATAAGTTATTTTTATATTCTCTAACATGGCTTTAAGAAGAGCCAAATTTTTTTCAATTTCATTTCTATCTCTTTCTTTTGCTCCGTTTTCTATATTTGAGCAGAGTTTACCAAGCCTGTCAAAACCATACATATTAAATCCGCCTTTTATTTTGTGACCAATTTTGCAGATATCTTCATAATCGTTATCTCTTAGTTTATCGTATATGGCTAAAATCTCTGCTTTTTTATTATCAAGAAAAGCTGGGATTAAATCTTCTAAATCAATATCTATTTCAAATGCATTACTCCCTTGATCACTCCCTTGATAAATCTCTTGTGTAGAAAAAGATAAAAACTTCTTTGAAATCTCAATCAAATCGTTTTTTACAGCATCAAAATTGAAAAGTTCGATTTTATAAATCAAGTTTTTAAAATCAGATTCAGCTATATAAAAACTTAACTCTTGAATAAATGGATGAATAGCGTCAGGGTTATACTCTTCACAAGCATCAACTGCCTCTTTAAATAGTTTTTTTAATTCATCAATATCTTTATCTTTGATTTTATTTTTGTTATCCCCATCTTTGTTATCAATATTGTCAATTTTGTAAAATTCAACTTTATTATTATCAGCAAGTTTAGCTGAAAAATTCTTAAAAATTGAAGGATTATCAACACTTGAAGGGTTATCAATACTTGAAATTGCAAAATAGTTTATAAAAATCTGCTTAATATGCTCGCGGTTTACTGGCTTTGATAGATAGGCATCAAATCCAGCATTAATACATTTTTGGCGAATATCGTTATCATCATGTCCTGAAAGTGCAACAATTATGATAGGATTATCTGCTGCTTTTATAGGATTATCTGCTGCTTTTATAGGATTATCTGCTGCTTTTATAGAATTATCTGCTGTTATTATAGAATTTTTTTCTGCTATTACAGGATTATCTTCTGATAAATTACTTTGTACTGAATCACTAATTGTTATTAAACTGTGTTCCCTCTCCCATTCCCTTATTTTAGTAACAGCCTCTATTCCGTTCATAACAGGCATTTCCATATCCATGAAGATTAAATCATAATGGGATAAGATAGCTTTTTCCAATCCAATTTTACCATTTTCAGCAGAATCAACTATCAAGTTTGGCTGTTTTAGATAACTTTTAAGGATAAGCCTGTTATATTCATCATCTTCAACAATTAGTACCTTGTATGTTGTAATTGAAGCTCTGTTTATTTCTGTAGATGAACGACCACTTTCTATCTCTATGGGATCTTTCTTAAAACCACCTGGCTTAAAATTATTTTGTTTTGATTCATCAACTGCTCTATTGGATAGAAAAATATTTTCATAAGGTGAGGTTACCTCTTTTAAATGACAATCTTTCAATAAAACAGAAATTACTGTACCTTTTGCATCATCAGTTGTCATGGATATAGAACCACCTAAAGTTTCAGCCATTAACTTTGCCGAGTAAGTTCCGAGTCCAGTACCTCCTTTTTTTCCTGAAGTTGCATATTTATCAAAAAAAGTCTCCTTAATAGATAATGGTACAACACCGTAATTGTGAATAGAGATTAGAGCAAATTGATCTTGTTTTAAATTTGAGCCAGAAAAATCCTTTGACAGATTTTTTGAAAAGGTAATTGTTATTTTCTCTTTTTCCGGCGATGCTTCAACAGCATTTTTAATAATATTAGCAAACATTGAGTAACATAAAAGCTCTTCTCCCAAAATCTCAAAAGAATCACCATAGTCACTATCTGATTTATCTTTTATTAAGATATCAAATATAATGTTTTTCATATTTGCTAAATATCTTAAATCTGAAATAATTTTGCGGATAACTTCTAAAACATCCACATTAACAGCTTTAAGTGTATAAGTATTATTCTCCATTTTCAGCATATCAAGGGAGAGGTTTATCATATTGAGCATTATATACCCTGATTTTTTAATTGATTGAATAAGCTCAATATGTTCATTGTGCAGTAGTGGAGCAAGATAATTGTCTTGCAAAAGTATTTCAGGAAATCCAATAATACTGTTTAGAGGAGTTTTCATGTCATGACGGGTAATTCGTTCAACCTCTTCTTGGTGCTTTGTTCTCTCCTTTAATATGGTAGCTTCACTATGCAGAGTTTGAAGCTCTAACTTGCGTTCATACTCCTGTTTTTTAAAAAATAAATAGGTGTAAATCACACCTATCAAGCTGAAAATATATATTAAATATGCCCACCAGCTTTTCCATGGAGGAGGTGGAATTATAAGATCAATAGCAACCCCTGATTCGTTCCAAACACCGTCATTATTGCTGCCTTTAACCCTGAATGTGTATCTGCCTCCATCAAGGTTTGTGTAGCTGACATAGCGTCTTGTTCCGCAGTTAATCCACCCATTGTCAAAACCAACTAACTGATAAGCATACTGATTTTTATGGGGAGCAGTATAATCTAATGCAGCAAACTCAAATGAAAAAAAGCTCTCTTTATATGATAAGCTAATTGTTGGAAGGAGGCTGAGTTCATTGGCAGACAACACTTCTTTATTAAAGACTTTAAAAGAGGTAAGGACAATTTCAGGAATGTTTGGATTATCAGATATTTTAGATGGATTAAAAACATTAAAACCATTAATGCCTCCAAAAAACATCTCATTATTTTTATTCTTATATCCAGCTCCAATATTAAATTCATTGGATTGAAGCCCGTCTTCTTTTGTGTAATTTCTAAACTCTTTGGTGTTTGGGTTAAAGCAGGATAATCCCTTGTTTGTGCTTAACCATAAATTGCATGTTTCATCTTCAAGTATTTCATAAATAGTGTTGTTGCATAAGCCATCTTTTTCAGAAAAAAGAGTAAATGTTTCTTTTTCTCGATTAAACAGGTTTAATCCATTTTTTGTAGCCAGCCAGAGTCTTCTTTTACTATCCTCCATAATATAGATTATCCTGTTATTGGATAAGCTTTCAGGGTTTGAAAGATCATGCTTATAGCTTTTAAAGTAACTTCTCTTTAAATCTAAGCAGTTTAACCCGCTCTCTGTTCCAATCCAGATGTTTCTTAAATAGTCCTGCATTACAGTTCTTACCCTGTCATGGTTTATGCTTTTGCCATCAGTTTTAGAATCGTGTCTGTAATGGGTAAGTTTATTGTTTATTAAATCAAAACAGTTAAGTCCGCCATTATAAGTCGCAATCCATAAAAGCCCTTCTCGGTCTTCATAAATTTTCATGATGTCAGAATCGCTTAAAATGTTTGATTTACAGTTTTCTGATGAATTTTCATCAACCTTGGAACGATTAAAAGAAGGTGCATTAGGTAAAATAGTGTCAAATTTAATACTGTTTTCTGACAAAGTATTTAGAGCAGCAGGATTGAATAAAAGAGGAGTTGTAGCATCCGCATAATAGCGTATAAATTCGCCAGTTTCACGATTCATAAGATTTAAGCCATCTTCTGTGCCTACCCAAAAAAGACCTCTGCTGTCTTCAAGAATAGTTTGTACTCTATTGTTGCTGATGGTTTTAGGATTAGATGGATCATGCTGATAAGTTGTAAATTTGTTTAAGGCTCTATCAAATTTAGATAAACCTTGTTCTGTACCAAGCCAGTGTATTCCATATTTATCTTCAAATATTGCCCAAATACTATTGTTAATCAAACTCTCTTTTTGATAAATATCTTTCTTTATATGCAAAAATTTTTTTTCCGAAAATTTGTTTATTCCTCCAAGATATGTGCCAATCCATAAAACTCCTGATTTATCCTCATAAATTCGCATAATACTTATGTCGCTCAACCCGTCAGGGTCAGATGTAATATCTTGTTTAAAAATCTGAAATTTTTCTCTTTTTTTATCTAAAATATTGATGCCGTTTTCTGTACCAACCCATAAACGCTCTTTTTTATCTTCATAAATAGCTGTTATAGAATTACTTGAGATTGTTGCTATGTCCTTTGGGTCATGCTGGTAAAATTTTATCTCTTCTGTTTCCTTATTAATAATTTGAGCTAATCCGCTTTTCTTCATACCAAACCATATATTACCACCTTTGTCTTCATAAATAACTGTAATCTCATTATCAGGGATAGAAGAAGATGCATATTGCCCTAATTTTATCTTTTCTTCAGTAAAGTTATCCTGAGAGATTCCATTTTTATAGATTTTGACTGAATGAATATTATTCTGAGCATCTAAAATAATTTTGTTTAAACCCTGCTGTTTAGTGCCAACCCAAAAAAAGCCTTTAGAATCTCTATAAATAGCAGTAATGCTATTACTGCTTATGATTTGGGGATTGCCTGAATATTTTGAATCAACTGTATTGTTTTGATTGTCTGAATCGTGTTGCAAATTCATAGTGCTGTATTGATAATGTATGAAGGTATTTGTTGACGGTATAAAACGGCTGATCCCTTTGTTTTCAGTACCAAGCCAGATATTGCCCTGATTATCTATATGAATAACTTTGATAAAATTATCGTTTATCCCTTTTGGATTATTAGGGTCATAACGATAATTTAAAAATTTTTCTGTTTTGGGGTCAAACCTGCTCAACCCCTGACCACGCGTGCCGAGCCAAATAATGCCATATTTATCAAGTGCAATATCATAGACAAAATTATCTGATAAACTATTGGCATCTTCAGGGTTATTTTTGTAATACGTGAAATTATAGCCATCGTATTTATTCAGCCCGTCTTGAGTGGCAAACCACATAAAGCCGTTTTGATCTTGCAAAATAGCGTTAATAGTGTTTTGAGAAAGCCCATCTTCAATGGTTATATGATCAAATTTGACTGAACCGATAAAACTAAAAGCAAGATTTTTTGTACTGAGCAAAATATAGAAAAAAGCTGCTAAAAATATAAGATAAAATGAGATTAAATTGATTAAATTTTGGCATCCTTCATATCGCATCAAAAGTACTTTACACTTTTGTGAGAAAAAAACTTTAAAGTTAAGGTTGCTTCCCTGGAGAGTGTAAAGCGGGAAATGAAGCATAGCTATATTTTTAATAATGAGGCGTATCAATTTGGATTTCCCAGTTTAGAAAAATTATATTCAAATCAATTAGCTATTATTCTATTATTCTATTAATATCATATGACGATACAGGGCAGAAGATATATTTTTTTAGTTCATTCATCTGATAGCCTTTATTTATAGAAGTCCACTCTGATTCAGTCATCTTAATAGGGTATGATCTTGTTGATATTATAATCATATCACCGTTATCAGTATCTCCATCTTCAATGTCATTACCATTAATATCCGATTCTTTATAAAACATCTTCCAGTCAGAGCCTATCTGAGGTCTGTTAATCGTGAAAAAAACATTATAGTGTTCTGATTCTTCTGGATTTTCGCTTGAGTAGCCATATAGACCATTTCCCCCTTTTTCATAATTGAACCACATATCATCTTGTGATGAATAATAAATTGGGAATGAGTGAATCTCTTTAAAATAGCCGCCAGATACAGCCCCGTATGTAAAAAAAGTGGATGGAATACCAATTGCCTTATGAAAAGCAGTTGCAACAGCAGTTACATCCACACAGTTGCCATAAAAAATCCCATAGTCATTTAGATAATCCACTTGAAATGATGCGCTAAATATTGCTCCTTTGTTTATATTTGTTCCATTAACTGTAGTAATATTGATATCTCCAGTTTCAAGCTCCTGGAGAGACTCTTCATACACTACAGCCCAATATTCAGGATTTGATTCATAAAGTGCTAAAATATCTTCAATGTAATACCTTCGATACTTATTCTTTTGCCATAAGAAATTTTCAATATTCAGCATTGTGTTGGCAAGATCTTCAGATTCCATTAATCCGTTGTTCTGTATTATTGCTCGGCTTATATCTAAAACTGACGGTTTAAGAATAAGAAAATCATACGCATCTTTATTTAATCTCCCTGATTTTAAAAGATCTAAATTAGTACCTCTATAACCTCCAAACATTATTGATCTGTCTGCCCATAAAAGCAGTGCCTCAATCGAAGTTTCTGTAAGCGGTATCTGACCTGAAAAGCAATATTCCATCGATTTTGCAGATTGTTTTATCATCTCTAACCCATCATCAATAACTGTAGGTCGAATTTCATTTTCTGCTAATTTATAAATATAACCTTCTGTAATTGCTTGAATTATTGGAAATGGATCGTTTGGTGTCAAATCAATTTTTTCTGCATACTGGCAAAAAACATCTAAACTATACCTGTAGCCATATCTGTTTTCAATAGAGGTATCTAAACTCCAAATATAGTTGCTATCAAGACTGTTTTTATATTCATGCCAAACAACAGCTTGAGTATGGTAATATTCTGGCATGTTATTGAGTTTATCTGTTGGAATCTTAGCTTCAAATGCGGTTTTCTTTGCAAATTCAGCTCTCTCTTCATCAATATTTCTGATAAATGTTCCGTTTTGTGTATCCCACTCTTGAATAAAATTTCCGTAATTTGTCCACACAAACGCATAAACAAGTTTGTTATCTGATGTTAGAATATTAATGCGATAATGGTATTCATCTTCATTTTGAGGCATTTCAAAAGGCTCTAACATACAGTATATAAAGCTGTTTCCATGAATTACACCATCTTTTTTTAAGTCATCAGATTTTAAATAAGCTCCTATTGGAAGGCTGCTGTCTATTGCGGTTATATCATTTTCATGATCCTCATGGATGTTCTCTACATTTGCCCAATCAAAGATTTCTCCGTCAATTATTATGTTGCTAACTCTATTTTGATTTTCTGCTAAAAGTTCACTGTTTTCATATTCCATAATATGATAAAGAGCCTGTGTTACAATTTTAGAATTACTTTCTGAAACATAGTTTGTGATATTTTGGAGTGCTTCATTTGATGGCTGATTTTTTAACTGAGATATTGAAATTTTTAGCATATCTAATGTCACATCACAAATATCGTTATTCAAGGAAGTTTCATTAAGTGTAATTTCCTGATCTCCAATTAGAACCTTATCCCCTGTAATAAGCAAATTATAGTTGCCTTCAATAAATATTATTTTTTGAGCTGTTTTTGTTGCTGGAATTTTTATTTGAGTACCACTAACTCCATTTTTAAGATAAACTGTTGCACCTGAACGATAAACTGTAAAATCAGAGGCATTATCTTCAATATCAATAATATTTTGACCAATAAAGTTAATAAATTCTGCTCGTCCGCCGGATTCCAAATAAATTGTATGACCAAGATCGTTGTTACCAATAGATGAGCCAAAAACTATAACATATTCGTCTTTATGAATGGTTATAGGAGAAGATTGAGGTGTTAGAATTTCATAAGAAGTTACGCTATCAGATGATACCGAGGATGCTATTAAAACCAGTCCGGATTCAAGAGATATGTTTTGTGAAAACTCAATATAATCACGTTCGCTTACATCATGCCTAATGTTTACACCATAACAGATGTTAGCAATAAACAAGATAGATATAATAATAGAAAAATTTTTTAACATTGTAATGCTAATTAGTTGTTTTAAATGGCTCATAATTTTTATCCTTTTTATAAGAAAGTCCCCGTATTTTAAGGCTCGAAAGAATTTCATGCTTCGTTGTAGCAGATGGATCTGCAATGGCCGTTTATATGAAAGTCTCGATAATAGCCTGTTTTTAAATCGACTTTCATCTCTTCGATTGTGGCGGTCATCAGCCATGTACGTTATATGAATTGTCAGTTTTTAAAATGATTTTCAATTTTTAGATTGTGGCTGTGAATCCCTGGATTTTTTCATTCAATATGGTGTTGGACTGTTAGCATCTCTTATGATATAGCGTTATGCCAAATTGTTCAATATCAGAAATTGCATGTATTTTTATGGTATTAATAATAAAATATGAAAAGATGTGAAAATATGAAAAAAAAGATTAAGATTATTGGCGTACCAATGGATTTTGGCCAGCTTCACAGGGGTGTTGATATGGGTCCTGCTGCATTGCGGTACAGTGGTCTTGTGCCCAGAATAAGGCAGCTTGGATATGATGTGGAAGATACAGGGGACGTAATGGTTCCTGTTCGGGATCAGGGACAGGCAAAATCTTCATCAGGTGACGCAAACTATCTGCAGGAAATTATAGAGGTTTGTGAAAGGGTCTATGAAGCAGGGAAAAAAGCCATAAGCGAAAATGCCTTTCCTCTGTTTCTTGGAGGTGATCACTCCATTGCCATGGGTACAATAGGGGGCGTTTCACACAATACACAGACAGGTGTAATCTGGATTGATGCCCATGGAGATTTTAATACACCAAAAACATCCCCAAGCGGGAATGTACATGGTATGCCACTTGCCACACTGACCGGTGACGGGGACCCGGGGCTGCTTGAGATAGGGCGGAAGGGTAAAAAAATCGATCCTGAAAATGTTGTTTTAATTGGAATTCGTTCCCTTGATGACAAGGAGAAAGAGCGGCTGAAAAAGAGTGGGGTAACTGTTTATACCATGAGGGATATTGATGAGCAGGGTATTAACACAATCACCAACAAGGCTTTGATGAAATTTGTACATATGAAACGAATTCACATAAGCCTTGACATGGATGCCATGGATCCGGTTGAAGCTCCTGGAGTCGGCACCCCTGTCCCTGGAGGGTTGACCTACCGTGAAGCGCATCTTTTCATGGAGATAATTGCAGATTCAGGCAAGCTCTCTTCCATGGATATGGTGGAGATAAATCCAATTCTGGATCAGGCCAATAAAACAGCCGAACTTGCCGTTGATCTTACTGTATCTGCCCTTGGCAAAAGGATCTACTAATTTACACTTCTTGTCTGGAGTAGAGACGCAATGCATTGCGTCTCTACCGTTGGGTTATTTTGCCATTGAAAAAGTGTAAACCGGCAAATGAAGGATGCCCATTTTTACGGTAAAATTTTGAATCTTCATGCAACACTCCCTGATAGAATGGGCTGAACCGCATTTTGAAACATATTGAAGCTATGGGAAACGTTTTGATTCACATCCATATGTTGAGCAATCTCTTTGGCACATTCACTTTTTCGTAAACCCGTCAAAAAATATCCGGCTCTTTTTAACACGCGTTCCAATGCTTCCCAGGTGCCTCCTGGGATGCCATCTGGATCACGGTAAGGTGCCTTATTCGGGATTGTGGCGGGGACTCTCGGATAAGCGGTTCGTACTGCATTCCAGTCACCAAAATACCAGGCTTCCAGCTCTTCAATGACAATGCGATTGGTCACCTTGAATCTTTGGCCGGTTGCCGCACTTGTTTTAGTCGTAAAACCCGCCTCAAGAGCATTTTGTTCAAGTTGCTGCTTCAGCGTTTCGCAAGCGTCATCATCCCTATCCACGAGAACAATAATAGACCATTCATCTGGAATCCAGGAATACCCCCTTAGTCGATTCGGCAGTTGTTTTAGCAAATCATCTTTACACTGAAAGCATATGATTTGAAATTGGACTTCTCCAAGCATTTTGGGCAGCAGGATTTCTAAAGCGGATTCCATTGAGTACTCTTCCACAAATACAATCAGTTTCTCCAGCATGATTTATGACCCTTACTCTTTTGTTTTGGGGCTCCGGAGTTGACCAAAGGGTCACCAAAGCCAAAATGACCTTCCATCCAAAGATGTCCCATGGATGCGCCTGCCTGGAGCATTTCAGGAATGCCGTGAATATCTGATGCTTTAACCGTCCGGGTAAACCCATCTTCGTCTCGATACAGCACTCGGACCTCTTCTGCCCGCATTGCGTTTATCAAAAAAGGGGAGTGACTGGTAATGAGGAGTTGAGAAGTTTCAGATGCCGCACGACACTCTTCTGCCAATTCAGGCAGCAACCGAGGATGGAAAAAATTCTCCGGCTCTTCAATACCGATAAATTTCGGAGGTTCAGGATCATGCAATACCGTTAAATAAGCCAGCATTTTCATTGTTCCGTCTGAAGCGAATCGTGAAAGCACCGGTTTCTTAAATGGGGCATCTTTGATCTGTAAAAGCAGGCGACCGTCCGGCATGGGAACCGCATCAACCCGTTCGAGCCTGGGAATCCGTTTTCGAAGGGCTTCAACAATCTTTTCCAGTCGATTTGGATGCTGTTCTTTCAGATATTGGATGACATTGGCCAGGTTATCCCCATTTTTATTCAGCCGTTCTTGTAGTCCGGCTTCAGGCTGATTTTTGGTTTGATCAATGGATAGATATGAAACATACCAGTCGGTAATGAACTCTCGCAGTGCCGCAATTCGTGGATGCTCAGAAAGCTGCCCCAGTGTGTTTACTGCAATGAGATCAGCAGAGCGCAAATTGCTCTCTTTTCTTAAATCATCAACGTCAGGAACTTCTCCACTGACCGCCTGCCCCATGCCTTTATGAAAATCTAAAAAGCGGAAGGGTTTCCCATTACTTCCTCGCCGCCATTGCAACCACTCTTCAACGACTTCCGGCCCCTTTAGCCCTTCATCAATGGCCAGGTGGTAGGTGATGATCGGCGTCTTAAGCGCTTCACGGTATCTCAATTCAAATACAATAGGATCATCGACTCCCCGGCTTTTCAGCTCTTTACATCGCCCACGGCGATCCCAGGCATGACGAAGTCCAAACTGGAAACATTCGGAAAGAAAACTGAACACATCAAATACAGTCGATTTTCCGCTTCCGTTTGGACCTAACAAAACGGTCATTGGTGTCAGTTTGTTAAGCGTCACACTTCTCAAAGCACGATAATTTTGAACTCTTAGAGACTCAATACGAGGGATATTTTTTATTTGTAGCTCTGGTTTATCTCGTTGTTCAGTCATGGCTTTGAATTTCTCCACTATATGTTTTTGATCATTATTAGCTGCTTTATTTTTTCATTTTCCCTGACTCACGGGGCGGCTTTTTGCTAAGGCTGTTTATGGCATGGGCAAGACAGCCGCCAAAGCATTGCCCTCGACGCTTAAAGTCACAGGTTAGACACTCTGATTTACACCCAAGTGTCCGGTATGGAGCAAGTTCTTTTTCATAGAAAGCTGTTATTTCCATTCTGTTGTCAAAAGAGTCCAGATGGCTGTTCAGGATATCTGATAGCGGAAAACAGCTCCATACCGACAGATCCAGACCAATATCAACAATGGGATTGCACACAGATTTAAAACCTTCAGTTCGGGTCTGCAATTGCCCAAGTTCAGCTTCTGAAAACATGCAAAGCGTCATTCCGCAGTCAAATCCAATTAGAATATCTTCGGCAATACAGGCATTTGTCATATTCATGATGGCTCTTCCTGTCTCCCTGTAATCATCAGGATGAAGATAGTCATTTTCCTGCCCCACAATTGGCTGGGCGATTCCAACCCTTATGTGTTTTCGAAGGTTATACTCTTTTATTATGTCGATGAGATAATCAAATTCAAAATCAGGTGATGTCAATGTAATACTAAGTGTTATTTTTTGACCAAGTTTTTTCAGGGCATATGTTCTGTCTCTGATCTGTTTTTCAGAGTCCTTAGCCTGGGGAGATATGTTGCACAGAAAAGATATCTCGCTGTCGGACATCTGCTCAATGTAATCGGTCACACCGGCAGAGAACATTCCGTTTGTGAAAACATGAACATGAAAGCCATCAGAAATTGCTTCATCCAGGATATCGGTAAATTCAGGATGAACAGAAGGTTCTCCTCCAAGAAGCCGTAATTGCTTTGTACCTGATCTACTTGAGAAATCCATCACCTTACGGATATTCTCTCGGGTAATGTTTGATGGTTCGTTACGTGAATTCAGCCGTTGGCGGGCAAAGCAGAAACTGCATTTTCGGTTGCATTTTGAAGTGATAAGCAGGTTACCCATTTATGAATAATTCCTTTACCGTGAAAATGACTATCATTTTTATATTTAGGTATGATTGATGCATAATCAATCATGCCCGTTTACCATGGAAATGACTCTCATTTTTATATTTAAGCATGATTGATACGTAATCAATGATGCCCGTTTACCGTGGAAATGACTCTCATTTTTATATTTGGGGGTGATTGATACGCAAACATGAGCGTTTACCGTGAATATTCCCCTGATTTTTTTCGTAGTCGAGGGGTGGCCTGAAAGCCTGTTTAAACAAATGTTTTAAGATAGTAAAGTACAGACTCCTTATCAGGTATCTCATCAATAAGAGTTGAGATTGTCTGTTCCGGCAGTTTAATATAACAGCTATACTCTTTAAGGCTTGAAAAAAATAGCTTTTTTAACTGTTGTATCATGTCAGTAGTTGGATATAAATTTGGAAACGAAAGTATCTGAGCTGTATTTCCCCAGGTCTCAATTGCTTCTCTTGCAGTATCTATTGTTGTTCCAGATTTTATATCAGTGAATACGAGTTCAGTAAAAGGTTTTATATTTACAGGCATATTAAGTTTATATCTTTTTTTCAACATATAACTTACAGCAGAAGGAGCTAAGATTTTGTTACATTTGCCGTTGATTTCAAATTTTACTTCCTTCTCCATATTTACGTTATGCTCCAAATTTGTGTCATTTTCAAAATTGGCACTATGCTTAATAATTGTACTATTTTCAAAATCTACATCATCCTCAAAATTTGCCTGATTTTCAAAATTTTCATCAACATAAAATTTATAGTGCCAGATCCCTGAATTGGCAAGTTCTTCAAGATCCTTTACCTGTTCCAGAAAACGTATGGGTGCGGTTAAATTTATTCTTGTTGCACCTGCAAGTTGACATTGGGAAGCAGTCATACAAAGCAGCCTGATATCCATTTTACAGTCGCAAATCAGCTCAACATCATGGTTAAAAACCTGGTTCAATGCTGTTTGCAGATTATCCTGCAAAAAATGGTGATTTATGTATTTCGGGTCTGCTTCCGGATTGGTGATTTTATCAAAGAGGTTATCAGTTGCCACTACGTCAGAATAATAATAACTTCTTGAAATCAGTTCCGGTTGAAGAGCTTCATTGTTCATATTAATTGTGACTTTTCCAATACTCCTGGATTTTAATCCCTTTACCCAGGGAAGCCCATGTATTTTAAATTTCAGAAATGAAAGGTTGTGCCTGCCTGCTATGATATCTGAGACCTTGTTGGCAAGCAGAAGCTCGCTTTGACTCATCCACTTGTTGGCATAGACATTGTAAGGTGGCTCATCATTAAATAAATAACCATATTCATGGGCTTTTTTTCTAAGTTCGGTACCGTTTAAAAGATAAAGAGCATTGATAAAAATACCAGGTGGATTCTGGTGAAGTGCAAACAAAACACCTCTGAAAAAATTGGTTAAGGATTCAAATGGCAAACCGCATATAAGATATATGTTGAAAAAAATATCTGTTTTGTGCAGAAGATTAATCCCTTTTTCAAATCGGCTTGATTCAAAAGAACGGTGGATGGCTTTGACAGTATTAGGGTTAATGGATTGAAGCCCGATATCCATGGTTGTACAAAAATCCATATATTGAATTGTTTCAGGGGTGATCTGCTCACCATATCCTTCCACTGCAACCGATATAGCTGGATATTTTCTTTTTGCCTCTTTGAATATTTTGGATATATTTTTAAGTCTGCTGATCTTGCTGTTACAAAGAATAGGATCCAAAATATGAAACATATTGGCCCCTTGAGATGCCATATGGTTTACTTCCTGCTCAAGTCTTGTTAAATCCTGGGATTGTATAATTTTTTTGCGCGATCCTTCAAAACAGTAGCTACACCTAAAGGGGCATCCCCGGGTTGTTTCCAAAAGAACCCCCAGGCGATTCTTTTCATGGACAGGTACAAGGTCGTTAAGAATAGGGGAGGGAATTTGGTTCAAACTCTCAATTTCCCTTGCCGGGCCCGAAAAAAGAGTTCTTTTTTTTTCACGATACCACAAGCCAGATACTTTATGAGGTTGCTCTAAAGTGCGTTTTTTTGCATTCCAGTTTGTGAGAAACTCTTCAATGGGGATTTCTCCGTCACCATCAATTATATAATCAAGTTCAGGGTAAAGTTCTAAATAATTGGTAACAGATCGTGTAACTTCCTGGCCTCCAGCTAAAACGCATATGCCTGGGATTGCCTTCTTTATCTTTTTTGCAACTTTAAAAAGAGTGTTTCGATTCCATATGTTTACAGATAACCCAAGAATATCAGGCTTGTGTTTTGTAATTGCTTTTATATGATCGTCAAAAACCGAGTCAGATACATGATTTTCCCATTCTATATATCTTGTATCAAATTCTTTTGAAAGATGTCTTTTTTGTATAAGCAGAGATAGGATTCGGATGGGAAGGGAGTAGTAACCAGGTTCATTAACAGCACAGAAAATAATTTTTACCTTGTACTCATGAATATCGTTTTTCATTTCTCATAGCCTCTTTATAAAGTACATGGGGGATTTCCGCCACAATGGAAGGAATGAAAGTCTTTTTTAAAACAGGCTGTTAAGGAGACTTTCTTATTAAATACCCCCTATTTGCCAATGCTTTCTTCAATGTTAAAAGTTCTTTTACATTTAGAAACGATACTCCCTGCTTCAAGCAGGTGGAAAGATCTTCAGTAACCTGTAGTAAGTGCTTTTTTCTCAACAAATATGAGGATAAAGGATCAGGGCCAAATATTAAATCCTGATATGCATAGTAAACCTTGTCATTACAGTTGAAAGATTTATCAAAAAACGGGGCAATTTTCTCATCCATGCCAAGCTCGAAAAGACGATTAACATACCACAGAGAAAATCCAGTGATGCTGGACATGGAGGCTTTTTTGCACCAGTTCTTAATGATATGCCAATTAAGGCTTTTGTTTGTCATAAGCAGTCCCAAATCAATTAGTTGAAGTGGTCTGTCAAATCCATGGTGAACAAAACCATGGGTTATCAAATCAAGACACTGGTACTCCGGAGATAGGATATTGAAAAAGCCTTGTCCCTTTGTAATGTGTTTTGTTGATAGAAACCACTCATCAAATAGATGCCTGTGGTTCTGATAACGCTTTGGGGTAAAAAATGACCAGTGAATCTCAAATAGAGTATTGTCGATTTTATAAACAATCTGGCTTCTTAAGATCTTGTGAGGGATGTAACCATTTTGTTTAAATGCTTCAAGCAAAAGTAACCGATCATCTTTTCTGATCAGAATATCAACATCACCCATAGGTCTTAATGTGGGATTGTCATATAGCCAGGTTGATATTGAAAGTCCTCTGAGCACAATAGCATCAATGTTGTGCTGTTTAAAGATAGAGAAAAGTTTTGTTGTTGCACTGCTAAACTGTTCATGTTTATGCCAGATGTTAATGGAAAAAGCTCTCCATTGCTCATTAATATCTTTTGGTAACTCTACCTTGCTGAGCACAGAATGAAAAATTGACTGCATATTGCAGGTAACAATCCATGGATTAAGTTTTTTCCAGAGAATATTTTCGGGGATTGGAAGAGACGAATTGTCTTTTTTTATAAAATGCCGAATTACCCTAAGAGAAAAGAGCTTTTCAGGTGAGCCTGGCGGTAGAGATACTATTTTTTTGAGGGAAATGTTTTTATTATCCTGCTTATAGTTCATTGCTGAGGGCATCTGTTTAACCGTAAATCTATTGTTTGGTGTTTAAAAATCAGGCCAGTGAGAGTTTTTTACTGCTGCATCCTATGAACTAATTTACTATTTTTATATTTGAAACCTTCACAAATCCAGGGGGCTTTTTGCCTCTTTTATGGTGTTGGACGATACACTCTTGGTATTTTTGTAAATCATTGTTGTTCTTACATCACTGTGCCCCATAAGTTTTTGAACTGTTCTGATATCAAAATTTGCCTGAAGCAGATGGCTGGCAAAGCTGTGACGAAATGTATGAGCTGAGGCTCGTTTTATTATTTTTGACTTTTTTACAGCCCTTTTTATGGCTTTCTGCACATGGGTATCATGCAGATGATAGCGCCTATACTCTCCTGTTTCCGGCACAAAAGTCAACGTCTTTGCCGGAAAAAACCATTGCCAAGCAATATCTTTTCCGGCATTTTTATTTATTCCGGAATAATATAACAGCACAGCCTCTTTTGCATGTTCCTGTTGAATATCAGTCTGATTTTTTGTTTTAAGTTTTTCAATGAAAAATTTCAGGCTGTTATTCTCTATATAGGGATGTTGATATTTTTTACAAAAATCCAGATAAAAATTCAGCCATTTTCGATATTCATTATGAAGATAAACGGGTACGTTATTTTCGGCCAGGAGAAAACTGTATTTTTTTGTAGTGCTTCAGGTACTTTTATCATGGTATCCAGTTTAAGCAACTGAAAAACAGGAAATTCTAATGAAAATACAGATACTGCTTGAACCGAGTGAAGAGGGTGCCTACACAGTGATTGCTCCAACCCTCCCCGGGTGTATTTCTGAAGGAAATACAAAAGAAGAAGCAATAGAAAACATCAAAGAAGCAATCGAGCTTTATACTCAAAATCGACATCTTATTGCTTTTGCAGAAG
>NZ_LT828540.1:245169-317196 GCF_900170035.1 Desulfamplus magnetovallimortis
TCCTGATTCAGACAGTGTTGACAAGGCTTACAAGATCATAGGTGTCGACTTTGAGTTTTATATGAAAGTCTCGGTAACAGGCTGTTTTTAAAACAACTTTCATCTCTTCGATTGTGGCGGTCATCAGCCATGTACGTTATATGGAGCCGGTTGAAGATGAAATTTTAATAATCCCAAGCGCGGAAAGAATGGAACTTGCTCTATGAGCAAAGTCTCCAGCCTAAATTATGACAAAGTGATAAAAGCGTTACAAAGAGATGGATAGGTAATCGTTCGTCAACGCGGATCGCATATACGGATACAAAAGCATATTGATGAAGAGATTCTAAAGATAACTATTCCAGCGCACAAACCAATAAGACGTCATATCAAGATTAAATCCGATGCAAATCCCTACGATCCATCATGGGCTGATTACTTTGCCAAACTTTCCAAATCTAAAACTGCCGGGTTCTTAGATGAACTTTATCAATGCTTGAGCCCTGTGCGGTGAAAGTCGCACGCAGGGTTCTTAAGGAGGCTTGGGAGTGGTAAGACTCCCCGGCTATCCGACATTTTTGGGGCTTCACTTTGTTACGCCCCATAAACCGCTGAATTCGTCGTTAAGCTGACCGCCGGCGGTTCCGCTCGCAAGCTCGCTCCACCTCCGTCGGCAGCTTAACTCATCGTTATGTATAAAAAATATTGCTAAAATATATGACTTTGAGCTACTATTAGTTCAAGGAGGACAAAAAAATGGCAACAATAACGGTTGAAATCGATGATTCAAAAGCAGACATTTTAAAAGAGAAAGCCCAAAAACTTGGTCTACTACCAGACCAGTTCGTTGCTGCATCTATCGAAGATTTAATTTCAATACCTGAACCAGAGTTTAACAAGGCATTAGAAAAAGTTTTACGGAAAAATAAAGAACTTTATAAGCGTTTAGCATGATGAGGTATCTTTCTCTAAAAGAAATTTTTACAATTCATAATTCAATAATTTCATCTTCTGGTGGTGCATCAGGAATACGTAATTTAGCATCCCTGAAAGCATCACTTGGTCAACCTCACCAAACATTCGATGGCAACGACTTTTATCTTGATCTTATTTCAAAAGCAAGTATCCTCTGCTACTCAATTGTTATGAACCATCCCTTTGTTGATGGAAATAAAAGAGTTGGCCATGCCGTCATGGAAATTTTTCTAATGCTCAATGATTTTGAAATTGAAGCATCGGTTGATGAACAAGAGAAAATTATGCTTCGTTTAGCCGAAGGTAGTATACACCGTGAAGAGTTTGAAGTTTGGTTAAGAGCAAATATAAAAAAAATCACATAACCAGCCAGTTCACCGGATTGCCATTACGCTGCGCTTCATGGTAACCGGTGACCGACAGCGTTATGTTTCAAAAGACAAAGCCCATCGAAGGAATAAAATGTGAGTGAAGTTAAAGAAAAAATGGATTCAACAACCAGTAATCGCTTAGATGAACTTCTTGCTTATGTGCATCATGTAGGGCAGATCAATCAAAAACCTATTTTCAGAATAGAAGAATATAAACAACTGACTATATGGGAGCATGAGTTAAAAGGGAAAATCGGAATCCAGCATAATATAATTGATAACGATGGTATTTCCGTATGGCTAAGAATCGAACGATTAAAGAGGTTTGCACCACCTTCGATTCCTGAACATATACAAGATTGGATTGCCGTTGAAAATGACCCTGAAAGCAAGCCGCAGATTAAAGATAAAATAATCAAAACACTGACAGAACAAGAAGCCAATAAACTTGTTGCCGAAGGAGTTGTAATTGAGTGCGATGTTACTGATCCGTTAAAAGAAGAAATGTCTGGAACAAAGCTAAAGGATGTAATATTTCGCTTAGAAAATAATCAGCAAATAAAGACAGACATAGACAGTTATCTTAATGAGCAGTGGTTTCCTTGGTCTGAGGAAGAAAAGCCACGTAGGGTTACGATTAAAATATATGACTCATTATTTAGTCTACAGCAAACCATTGAAGCACAAGGTGACGAGCAGCCGATAGAATTAATTTGGGGTATTGGTATAAGTCGGTGGTTATGCGAAGGACACAAAATTAATCATCCATTACTGGAAAAGCCGATTGAAATTGAAGTTGATAGAAAAGATGGCACAATACTGATACATCCTCGAAATAATGAGCCGACTATTGCAGTTGGTGCATATTTCGCATTAAAAAACCCTGGTGTGGATGCCTTGTTGCGTTTTGGGAAAAAACATTTTTCTGAAATGTCAGATAACATCGAATTTTCACCATATATTCACGAAAGTTTTGAGCCAATATTAAGGCAGGCTTCAACTCATCTAAGTGAAAGCGGCACATACTGGCCTGATATAAACCATGACAAAGAAAACCGCGAACCAAACAAGATAAGTGACTCTCTTGAGCTAACAGATAGTTGGGTTTTATTTGCAAGGCCAAGAAGTGCCACTGGATTTATCCAAGATATAGAGAGGTTCCAAAAAGAATTAGAAGAGTCAAAATCCACAGATACTGACATTCCCAATCCGACAAAAAAGCTTGTCACGGAATTATCTGATAAAAAACCGATACAGACGGGTGGTGGGTTTCTATCAGATAGCGGTTCGTCTTCTTCATCTTCAGGTGCATCACAAGCGAAAAAACAAAAAACAGAACTGTTTTTCCCAAAAGCCTTTAATGATTCGCAGGTTCAAATAATAGATAGGCTTGAAGAGAATGACGGTGTAGTGGTTCAGGGGCCGCCCGGTACAGGCAAAACCCACACGATTGCCAATATTATTTGTCATTATCTGGCAACAGGAAGGAGTGTCCTTGTTACTTCAAAAGGGGAGTCTGCCCTATCGGTACTGCAAGACCAAATACCTGATGAATTAAGAGCCTTAACAATTAGCCTTCTGGCAAACGAAAGGCAAGGTATGAAACAGTTAGAAGCAGCAGTTGAGCTTTTGGCTGGATTAGTTAGCCAAACCAGTTTGGGGAAGTTGAATCAAGAAGCAGAGTCCAATGCTTTAAGAGTTAAGCAGCTAAAAAGGGAAATAAATGAAATTGATGAAAAGATTAAAGACTGGGGGTTAAAACAACTAAATCCGGTAGGACAAAAGCTGACCGGTGAAAAAAACGAAATTACTGCGATGGAGTTAGCACGTCTTGTCATAGATGATTCCGGTGCCCATGAATGGTTCACTGATGAACTTGGTTCCTCTGATCGTTTCAGCCCTAAGTTTACTGATTCAGATATAGCGATAATAAGAGCTGCCCGCCGAAAAGTTGGTAAGGATATTTGTTATGTTGGTAAATCCATTCCACAATTACAGGATTTACCGGATAGTGCAAATATAGCAGCTATACATGATGATTTATCCGCATCTGCTAAAATTGCCATGGAATCAAAGAGCGGTCATATACCTCCCCTTGCTGTTTCTGTGGAGAAATCCGTTGACCGAGCCAAGCAACTAATTAAGCCATTAAGGGAGCTTGGCAACCTTCTTGATATATTTCAAGAAAATTCCTGGTTGCAACAACTATTTTATTCATGGATTGAAGGTGCATCGACATCAAATGATGAAAATACATTATTCAACGAGTTACTAATATATTTGGATGAATTAATAGAGCGAAGGCAGATATTTGTTAAGACCCTTGTTGAAATACCCGATCCTTACCATTGCTTTGAAGGTACACAAGCTGCTTTAAGTAACTTGGCAAACAATAAAAGAGCTTTTGGTATATTTTCCTTCGGGAGTAAAGAAGCCAAAACTATTATCGAACGGGCAAAAGTTGAGGGAGAAACTCCGAAGGATGCAGAAACCTGGCAGTTAGTTCTTGATTATGTGACTTATCAAGATGATATTAGAAAATTTATCATTAAATGGAATCATGCCGGACAGGAGCTTGATTTACCAGAATTTGTATATCAGTACGGCAGCTTGTATAAGGATATTCAGGCCGTTCAAAAGACTATTTCTAATGCAAAACACCTTGCAGGCGAGTGGCACTCCATTAGTCATGAAATTGGTGAGCTATTCCCACATGGAATAGATCTATCCAAAATTATAGTAAGTAAATTGGAAATAGATAAGGCAATTAAGGCTATTGAGTTTAATACCTCTCGCATTAGCCTCGGTGCTCAACGTATCAAGCTACAAGATTTAATGGAAAAACTAAAAAAATCTGATGGAGATATTGCGAATAGTATAAGTGATTTTGTAAATACCGCTATCGGTAATCCTGAATATTCATCGGACAAAATTATTCAACATTGGCAAGAGTTGGGTTCAGAATTAAACAGAATAAATGAATTAATAGTACATTTGAATGACATTGAAAGAATTGCAGAGTCAATATCTGAGTCAGGGGCACCTATTTGGGGAAGTAAACTTAAATCAGAACCGTTATTAGAAGAAGACGATGCACTTACACCGGCAGATTGGTATGAAACATGGAGATGGAACCAGCGTAAGCAATATTTACATGAAATTGACGGGCGTGAACATCACAAGAAACTTTCTCAAAAAAGGGCGAGATTAGACAATGATTTGAAACGGACGTTTTCCAAGCTTGTACGGATAAAAACAAACATTGGTTTACATATGAGCATGACCGAGCGCGTCCAAGGTGCTTTGATGCGTTTTGTATCTTCTGTCGCTAAGATTGGTAAAGGTACTGGAAAGAGAGCACCGAGGCATCGAAGAGATGCCTATAGGGCAATGCAGGATTGCTACAGTGGTGTTCCATGTTGGATTATGCCCACCTGGAGAGTGAGTGAAAGTTTGCCGTCTGACTTTGGTTCGTTTGACTTGGTGATAATTGACGAGGCATCTCAATCCGACATTACAGCATTGCCTGCTATTTTAAGGGCAAAAAAACTATTGATTGTGGGTGATGATAAACAGGTTAGCCCAACAGCTGCTTTTCTTGCCGAGGAAAAGATATTACAACTAAAACATAATTTTCTTCGAGAGCAGCCATTTGCAGAACTGCTACTGCCTGGAATTTCTGTATATGATCTTGCCAATGCTGTTTTTCCTGGTCAGCGGATCATGTTAACTGAGCATTTTCGATGTGTTGAACCAATTATTCGGTTCAGTATGCAATTCTATAATGAGCCTCTAATACCACTAAGGATACCAAAATCATCTGAGAAACTAACGCCGCCCCTGGTTGATGTATATGTCAAAGGCGGTCAGCGTGATGATAGAAGTAAGATTAACGAAGTAGAAGCAGAGGGAATCATATCTGAGATAAAAGCAGTTGTGGCAAACCCTAAGTATAAAGGACGCAGCATCGGCGTTATTTCTCTAATAGGAGCACAACAAGCAAAGTACATACAGGACCAGTTACTTATTGAGTTAGGAGAAGACATTTTTCAAGAATATAAAATAGCCTGTGGCGATGCTGCCACTTTCCAAGGTAAGGAGCGTGATATTGTATTTTTATCTATGGTTGTCGGCTCCCGTCAAGGTGCAGTAATGAGTAAAAGAGATGCTGAACAAAGAATGAATGTGGCCTTGTCCAGAGCAAGAGATCGAATGTATCTTTATAGAAGCATTCAGGAATCTGACCTTAGTAATGAATCAGATTTACGCTTAAAAATTCTTAGGCACTTTTCTTCCCCTATGCCACAACTCAAGCAAGTAGATAATCCCATTGACTTATGTGATTCAGATTTTGAAAGAGATGTTTATAAACGCCTTACTGCAAAAGGGTATAACGTTGTACCGCAAGTAAAGGTAGGAGCATTTTCAATTGACTTGGTTGTTGAGGGAGAAAATGATCAAAGGTTAGCAATTGAATTAGATGGCGACAAATACCATCCTCCTGAGCAGTGGATGAATGATTGGAAACGGCAACGTACTATGGAAAGAGTTGGCTGGCAATTTTGGAGATGTTGGGGTTCAAGCTACACAATAGACCCTGAAGGATGTATAGATGATTTAATCAATGTGCTTAACAATATGCAAATAGTTCCATGTGAAATAAGCAGCGGAGCAAATATTTATACTGAACAACGAATATATGAAAAACAACTTGAAATTGAAAATGATGATCTTGATTTTGAGTTGGTACCAAATTGAACGAAAACATAACAATAGCATACACGCAGGCTTCCAAAAGCGGCGCGGCTTTCGCTGCGCTACAGCCACACCACTTTTGGAAGCCGGTGATGCTAGGCGTTATGTTTCTGATAAGAAAAAGGGGTGGACTATGAGTTGGAGAACCGGAACAGAAATGTTTTATGAAATACTTCCGATTATAAGGAATCATATACAGGACGATGAAACAAGAAATGACTTCTTAACAGATTAAATAATTTTTTTTTATAATATGACATAGACCCATGTGACATTCGAGAAATAGATGATGAGATTACAGCTATAGCCGAAGAAATCGATCCATAAATATTAAAAAAAAAATCAATGCAAATTTGTTAAAGAAAATCGGCTAATTACAACTAAAACCAATTAAAGGAAGTCATTTAGAATGAAAATATACTTTGATGTTTGTTGCCTCAATCGTCCATATGATGATCAAACACAAGATAGGATTCATTTGGAAACTGAGGCTATAATGACTATACTAAAGCATATAGAATTAAAAGAATGGTATTGGATTTCCAGCGGTGTTGTCAACTATGAAATCAGTAAAATATCTGATGAAGAGAAAAAATGCCGTTTGCAGTCTTTAGTTCGCTGGGCAACTGAGTTTGTCTCCGTTGAACAAGACACTTATAATAAGGCGAAAGAAATACAACAACTTGAAATCAAAGCATATGATGCATTACATATTGCTTGTGCTGAGCAAGGAGATGCTGATATATTTTTATCAACAGATGACAAACTAATAAAAGCATCAAAAAGAAACAAAGAGGCCATAAACATAGAAGTAGAAAACCCTCTAACGTGGTTACAGAAAGTGATATGATTATGAATATACAAATTATGACACAACAACAGATAAGAATAGCAGGAATTGAAATATTAAGTCAGCATATGGGTATTACCGGGATGATTCGTTTTCTTCAACAGACGGAAATAGGATACGGAGATTATACAAAAGAAAGAGAAAGGTTGCTTGGAGATCCAACATTGGAAGAGTTGGTGGCTGATATTCAAGCAAGTGAATACAATAAAAAAACATAACAAGACGTTCCACCAGGTGCGACCTTAAGTCACTGATATTATTGTTAATTAATGCAAATTAACCTGCCGTATCACCGGCAGTTTCTTACCTTGGCATGCATTACTGGTAACGGTTTTGTGTGAAGCCCAGGGGACAATGGAGTCCTTAGCCGATCGAAGCCCAGTTGGGAGATAATCCTCTGGTTAGAGATGAAGAACTTTGTCTTCACAAAACAGGTAGAGAATGTCTCAGATGTATGAAAGTCTGCCCAGTTCGTGCTGTAACCTTGAAAGGAATAGAACGCCATCGTTGTGATATGCGTATTCAGGTCAACCGTAAAAGATTCGCATCCAGACCTAATATGGCAGATGATATTGAGGTCTGCGCGAAGTGTATTGCCGGTATGCCGTGCAGTCTTTAGTCACCTTTGTCAAATGAAACTAAAAAATGATTCGATATGTATTATAAGTCATATGATAAAAAATTCAGTGGACGCAAAAAGCCACGCCGATGATTTTAGCGTTCGCCCTCAATAACATTACAATTTTTTTACATTCTGGAATGATGAAATGATTACTTGCTTTTTTGATAACTATGATCCAACAAAAGACTATACACATGCACAAATTGTCAATGGCCAAATAAAAATGACAGAAGGGCGAACAAGGCGCTGGAGAGGGGTGCGACCTTAAATCAGTGGAACAGGGTAAGCCCAATTGTCTCCATTTAAGTATGGAAAGCAAGCCGTAAGGTGACCCGATAGATGAGTGGATAAAGGAGGTCGGAGAAAGCAAATGCCATTCTGTCATGGAGTGGATAGAGGGATATCCCTTATCAGGAAAGTGAGCAGACTTCCGGCAAGTGTTGAATATCGGGAAAGAGTTGGAATGATCTTAATCATGAGGAAGGGAGTATATATAGTATTATGAAACTTACTGAACAGGAAGCTAGGAAATTCTTTAATTTGATGTGGGCATTACAGTACTTTGTAAATAAGAAGCTCGCGATTATTCCTGATATAAAAAGTGTTGATGAGTATGCCGAATGCAATACTGAAGAAAAAATAGAGGTACGTAAAGCTCTTTATAAAGATAAAAAATACTTTGATATGTTTGTTAAGGAGAATCCTCAAAACTTTTCTGAAGAAGATCTGTCTGTTATACGCGAATGGAAGAATTTTATTGACGGGGATTTTCATATCGAACGGTTTTTGAAGAAATATACTGTTTTTATCAGAGGAGATCAGGTTTACGGAGTTATGGGACTTTATCAAGGGGTGGATGAGTTGATTCATTCTTCCCATCTGCCCCTTTATGTAAAAACTGTTCTTTTGCCATATAAAGGCAAGATTGTATATGACGGACTTTTTCAAAGCTATAATATCTATTTTGGCGGAGGGATAAAGAGGGAGTTAAAGGAATCTTATATGATTGCCAAACAGAATAACAGGATAATTGAAACCCTTGAATACTCCCCAAAAACAACTAAGAAAAAGGAAGCTGCCAAACCCGTCAAAAACTGGAAACCAGAACTGGACAGACTCGCCAAAATTGCAAAAAACCTGAGAGGCAGCTCTGACTCTCCTGCTATTTACAGTCCGGCATTCGGTTTGATAAAGGCAAGTATAGAATTTGCCCGACTTGCGGAATCTGATTTAGATGATCAAGATAGTCTTTATAAGTCTTTGAAAAAAGTAGAGAGTGCATTAAAGAAGTCATATAAAGTACTTGATCGTCAGGAGTCCTGGTAATTTGTTAAAGACAAAAGGCGGTGGATTCAATGGTTGTTTGAATCCACACTACGTTATGGGTTGACCATCCATCACCATGGTGCTTTAAAAATCCGGCCGGTGAATGGTCATTTCCATATTTTGCCTGAGGTTTTAATTTTTTGCTTTTACAAGCACCTGTGCATTTTCAGGTGACATCAGATTTACATTTCCATTTTCAAATATTAAAACATGGTGGCAGTATTGAAAAATTTCAGGGCGGTGAGAGATAATAATCACTATGAGATTGTTTTTCATTTTCAGAATATCCGATAGAATTGCACGCTCGGTTTTCATATCCAACTCACTTGTGGCCTCATCTAAAATGAGCACAGCAAGGGGCCTTATAAGAGCCCTGGCTATGGCAACGCGTTTTTTTTCACCACCTGATAAAAAACATCCGCTTTCTCCTACCACTGTCTGATTTCCAGACGGAAATCGTTTTATCATCTCTTCACACCCGGAACAGCGTATGGCATGTTCAATCTCTTCAGGTGTTGCATTTGCGTTGCCATGCAAAATATTATTTAGAATTGTATCATCAAATAGTTGTGCATCCTGGGAGACGATTCCGATTTTTGAAAACCATTCTTCCATATTGAGTTCATTAAGGTCAATCCCCTGAATTAGGATTTTTCCTGCTGAACAGGGATAGAAACCTGTCAGAAGGTTTAAAAGTGTGGTCTTTCCGGAGCCGCTTTTTCCGGCAATGCCAACAATTTCTCCAGTTTTAAATGCAATATTTAAATCTTTAAAAATATTGTGTCTGCCATCAAAGGTAAAATTTACCCCTTCAAATTTAATAGTTTCAATTTTTTCAGGAAGTTCAACAGGGTTTTTATTTACATCAATGCAGAAAGAGTGAAGCCGCAAAATTCGCTTTATTGCAGCAAATGACTGCTGCATCATTATCATGGAATTTGACATTGATTTTAGAGGCTTCATAAGACCAACACCTGCCGCAAGGCAGCCTGCAATATCTTCAGGGGTTGTACTGCCGTTTTGTAACTGATTATACGCAAGTATCACCATCACACAGATGGAAGTTGTGGACAAAAGATCTGATATGGGGGCAGCAATTGCGTTAAGCAAGGTAGCCCGCATTCGGGCATCAATCATTGATTTGCCCTTTTTGTTAAGCTCGTTAACCTGATTTCTTAACATTGTCAGGTATTTAATCTGACGGATATTTATAAGAGCCTCAACAATGAACCCCTGAAGCCTTGCCTGGCTCTCCATGTAGTGAAATTCAGCTTTTCTTGATAATCTGCTGATTCTGGATACAAAAATACTTAAAAATGGAAAAAGAATGCATACTGTGGAGGCAATTAATGGGTTGAAGTAAAACATGGTTACTGTCAAGAATAACAATGTGGCTGGTATTTGCCACAGAGCTAAAAAAAGTTCTATTACTCCTGCGCTGGCAAACTTTACATCATTGAGTAAACTGTTGGAAAGGTGGCCGGTTTTACTGGCATTATGAAAGGAGATGGGACTTTGTATAACCTTTTCAAAAAGATTGACTCGCATGTCATGGGCAATAGAGATATGAATTCTGGTCATGATATATCGGTTTACAACAGTTAAAATTCCTTTGATCAGCATGAGCAATAATGCGATAAACGCCCAGAATAATACGGTTTCTAAGGTCATTGAGATTGACAGATCCTTTACAAGTTTATTGAGCATCCATGCCAGTACTCCTCCCATAGCAGCCAGGATAAGAGAGGTTATAAAAGCTAATATCAAATTAATCCTGTAGGCTCTTGCATATGACCATAAAAATTTCAGTGAATCACGGTCAAAAAACAGTTTTGTTCTCTTCTGATAAGCTCCCATTAAAATATCTTTCTTTTTTTATTTCTTTACCGTGGAAATGGATACAAATTTCTATATTTGGGGGTGACTGCATCGCAGTCATGCCCGTTTACCGTGAAAATGAATATCATTTTTATATTTGGGGGTGATTGATACATAATCAATCATGGCTATTTAGCATGATAATAAAAGTATCTATCTGGGTAAATGATTTCAGAATAATTACAGTTTGATCTTCATCACAAATAACATCAATTGCACTTTTTAATTGGGGAAGCCAGTAATAGTGGAGATGCCAGGGCATTATCAGCATTTTTTTTATCCTTGAAAGCTCTCTTTTTATCTCCGGCAGCTCTTTTTTAGAAGTTGAACGACTTGAATGGTTGCCATGCAGTTTTTTGTTTTGACTGAAAAGTTTTCTTTGATTGATTAAAAGTTTTCTTTGCTTGAAAAGATCAGATAGATATCGTTTTATTACAATGTAATAATGGAAAAAAAGAGGGTGCGAGATAATAATAATTGTATCGGCAAATTTAAGACGCAAAATAATAGTTGACCATGCCCCTACACCTTCAATTATCCACGAAGGTTTTAAGAGAATTTCATCCTGAATTGCCAACTGTTCTTTTTCAGAAAAGCCTTTATTTCCATCTGAAGACTTAAAAAGATCGTCCAGGTGGTACGCTTTAATATTTAGGAGATGAGATAATTTTTTTGATAAGGTAGATTTACCTCCGCCAGCATTGCCGAGCACTGCAATTTTTTTCATACTCATTTTAAATATTAACCTTTTGCTTCTTGGCTTTAACGCCCTTTGGGTGGACTTTTCCCTAATCTCTTGATTTTGCAGGCGATAAAACAAAAATTCCTATACTATCAACTTATTTAATAGTGCCATAAACATAGTTTTTCAGTCAGGCATTGATTGTTTTCAGTATCTGGCTTTTTTTGATCATCCATGAGCCAAGGCTTGCAGGATCATCTCCTGTGAATAATTTATAAGAGTTTGTAATGTCGGCAATTGAGATCAAGCGGTACATTGCATCTGCATCGGTTTTCTGATCACAGCAGAATCCGTGGGATTTAATAAGTTTCTCAAGAATTTTATTGCTCTTTAACGGTTTCAGCAAAGGGCCTTTTTTTGAAATCTCCGGAAAAAAGATGTAATTAATTTCGGTTTTATTCTGCCAGCAGGATTCGCCATAAACAGCTTCTGGATCAACTGTCTTTTTCAACTGATTTTTTCTGCTTAAAGCTTCCAGGGGCATCTCTTTTAATTCATCAAAAAAAGCATACGTATCCTCTGTTATATTGAGCCTTTCAGGTACCCCATGTGCAATTACGCTGTTCTCTTTTAACTCAATAAGAGTTAAATCATCTCCTAAAAGCCTTGCTCCATGACGAACCAATGATAATGCTGTTGTTGTTTTACCATGACCGCTCTCTCCAATAATTAGGGCACCTGTCCCATCCGGATAACACACAGCAGCACTGTGAAGCAATGTATATCCGTAACTGTTAAGAATTTCTCTGAAAAGGATAGTTATAAGTGGTGTGTATATGCCGCCATGGGGCTCCCGGGAAGAGATGGTGATGAAATCAATAGAGTTGTCGTTACGATTTAATAGTGCGCAAAAAAGAGTCTGATTCTCTTTTACTACGGCTGCCAACTGATGAGTTTTGTAAAATAATCTTGGCTGAATGGAAAAATCGCAAGAAATTATCTCCGTCTGAAGCCACTCAGGAAGTATTGATATTTCTTGTGAAAACAGGCATTTAATCTTCACAAAAATGTTTTCGGAATTCTCCTCTAAGGAATTTGTTTTTGTAAGATTAAGTGCTCTTTGAATAATGGAAAAAGATAACAGATTTTCTTCAGAAGAGAGTGCAATCTGCATTTTTGGAAAATAGCAATGGCATGAGTTCATTATTTGGCATCCTTCATATCATGCAAAAAGTACTTTACACTTTCCGGAACAGTCTCCAAGAAAAATGGGCATTGTGTTCAGGAAAGTGTAAATAATCAAATGAAAGATGCCCATTATTTTTTTGATTTTTGATTGAGCTCAGTTGATACATTCTGCCTTTGCCGGCCCTTTGTAAAAGTTACGTTTTGGGTTCCTGTGATTTTGTACCGGAAAACAGCTTTAAAGAAAGGCATGTTTCATATCTCTTCCAAAGTAGTTTACACTTTGCTGAGTAAGGCCCTCGAAAACAGGGTTTGTTGCTCTTGAAAATGTAAAGCGGAAAATGAAGCATGCCTAAAGAAAAATGAGAAATGGCCGGCAAAGGTATTGGCGGGCAATAAGATGATGAATTTTTTACCAAATGTATGTGTAGGTATAATAGTAGTAATAATAGGTTGTACTGACATGATTCAAAGGAGATTTGCTTTCACATTTTGGTGGCTCATACATCTTTTTTTCTTTTAAAACATTCTCTTTTTTAACATTTTTTTCATCTAATAACTCTTTTTGCTTCATAGTCTCCTCCAGTGGATTAAAAGGATTAAATGTTACTTCAAAAGCCCCCTTTGGGCAATATCATGAACAAAATTTTGAACATCTTTTAAAGCGTGATCAAAATCAACCTCAAAGGATTCGGTGATAGAAGTTGCAATATCACTTGTATTCTGGTTATCCACAAGTGCCAGCCAGATAAGCCGTCCTACCTCATTAAACATATGGTAGTCGCCGTTCTTAGAATTGAGGACAACCAGTTCACCGTTGAGATCTCTCCATGTAAGGTCATTATTTATGCAAAGTTTTTTTCCCAACTTTTCCCTCATTTTTCAATTTTTGGATTTATTCCGTCAGTCCAATACCGGATACCGTTGTAACCAGCCCCCAAATCCACAGGAAACATGATAAATGGATCTCTTTTCTCTTTAAAAGGTTCATCATTTAAAGTAAGCCAGCAATGACCTCTTCTTTTACGGGTTTGCTGGTGCGTAAAAAGACCGATATTCATTACTGCGGGAATGCCCTCTTTTCGGAGCAGATTACCCATGATATAAGATCTGAAAAAACATTTTCTGCCTGTATGTAAAGTGAAGAATTTTGTGAAAAAATCAGCACATTTGAGAATGCTTCCAATTTCTTTGTCGGTTAATATCTTATGCGATTTGATTTCAGGAAAAAGTACAGAGCTCATCTGGTTTGAAATTTTGATAAACCACGCCTGGACAAGATATAAAAAACCAAATGCAAAAATTTTAATTCGCCAGCATATTGATCTTACATTCATAAATTGTCAATTAATTTGATAACCGTTTTTTAACTTCAGAAACAAAGGACTCAAGTCCTTTATCCATAGTGTTCATCCATGCCTTAGTGCCGGCAGCCTGGGTGTGAAGTTTAACATATCCCCTGACTGTATCTCCGTTTTCAAAAGAGGGGATGTCACCTTTAATTTTCACTTTTGCTTCAAACTCAAGAGATATTGTCCAGAAACCAGGTGTTACCCATGCCCAGAACTGTTCAATATCAGCTTTGACTGGTACGGCGTTTTTTTGTTTATCTGTTTCAGATTTATCATCAATAACATAATAGCCTGATTCCCTGAAAGATTTTACCAGGGCATCCTTTACTAATTGTTCGACTGTGTTGCCTTCAGGCAGAAGTATATCACCAAGTGCCTTACCGTATCCGTTTCTTTTTCGGGCTATTGCACGTAAAGTAATTTCCTTGTTATCAATTTCGCCACCTTTCAGAGATGGAATAGAAGCTTGTCTGGGAGCTTTTTCAAACACACGTATATCATTAACCTCGGATATTGTTATTATTTTTGTTGATGCAGGGTTTGGTGCTTCATTGATCTGTACATCCAAAATACCTCGGTTTGTTGCACATCCACTTACAAGAATCATTATGAATAGTAGAGCTGATGCAAAAACAAAATGGCGAATGTTGCAATTGAATTTCATTTAAAAAAACTCCTTTACCTTCAAAATTGTTTTTATTTATGGGGGTGGGCAATAGACAATCATCTCCATCTATCTGATACGATATTAATTGTCAATTATTATTTGTTTGAATCGTATTTATATTTTATATAACGTATGTGGCTAATGTCCGCCACAATCGAAGAGTTGAAAGTCGTTTTAAAAACAGCCACTTACTGAGACTTTCATAAAAATGTATGTGGCTAATGTCCGCCACAATCGAAGAGTTGAAAGTCTTTATAAAAACAGCCATTTGCGGGGACTTTCTTATAACCCCCCAAGTTTGCTGACGCATCACAACGAAACATGAAAGTGTTTGTATATCAGCATGTTATGGAGACTTTCTAATAAAAGTATTCAATTATATTCAGGATAATGAAGTTTAAGGCACTCAGGGCATAAACCATGACTTATGTCAGCTTCACTGTTCAAATAAATATATTCATCAACACCAATCCATTCACCATTGGGATTTCTTATTTTTTTACAAAATGAACACAAAGGTAGTATGCCCCGCAGTGTTTTCACCTCTTCAAGGCTTTTTTTGAGCTTTTCATTGATTGTTTTCAGCTCCTCTGCCTGGATTTCAAGCATTTTTTTCTGGTTCTGGAGATCTAAATGTATTTTGACACGTGCCAGGACAAGTTCAGGCAATATGGGTTTACGAATAAAGTCAACAGCACCCATTGCAAGTCCTTTTTTCTCAACATCCTGTTCTGTGAGAGCTGTCAGAAAAATTACCGGAACGTGTGATATTTCAGGCGTATTTTTTATTTGCGAGATAACTTCGTAGCCATCCATTTCAGGCATCATTATGTCCAGAAGAACAAGAGCCGGTGGTTCCTTAAAAATCTGTTTTAGTCCTTCAATACCACTTATTGCAACACGGACATCATAAGAATTCTCAAGGATACAGCCGATCATTGTAAGATTTGAGGGTGTATCATCAATTATCAGTATTGTTTGTTGCTTGTCGATCATAATATTTTTCATTGATTTTTTTACCGTGAAAATGGATACAAATTTTCATATTCGGAGGTGGCTGAGTCACAGCCATGTCCGTTTACCGTGAAAATGGATACAAATTTTATTTTCGGGGGTGGCTGAGTCACAACCATGTCCGTTTACCGTGAAAATGACTATTATTTTTATACTTGGGGGTAATTAATACACAAGCATGAGTGTTTACTCAAGATTTGTAAGTTAAAACCAGCCACGACATATTGTGTTAAGTACTTTACACTTTTTTGGGGGGAATACCATAAAAAACGTAATTTGATTTCAAAAAAATCTAAAGTGGTCATGAAGCATGCCGAACAATTACTTATTTTCGGCAGGTTCTGAGAAAAGGCAGCTAAGAAGTAGCATTCCGTCTTCAAAGCTTTTTGAGACCTTGAAGGGGAGTTTATTAAAAAGTTGAATCATACCCTTGTTTGTCGGTGAGGTATAAGCAACAAGCCCTTTTATTCCATTTTCATAAGCTGCCTCAGCAAGTTTATCTTGCAGGATTTTTGCAATTCCTGCCCCCTGCCACTCCCTTGAGACAGAAAAGGCTATTTCAGCCATATTAACCGCAGGATTTCTAAGATACTCTCCCACAGCGATGATCTTTTCAAAGCCCATTTCTCCAACAGCCGCTAAAATGGTAAGGTCATTGACATAATCAATTTCAAAGGTTGCATCTATCTGATCATGGACAAAACTTGTTTTTTCATGGAAAAACCTTGAAATTACATCTTTTTTATCCATGTTGTAGTAATGTTCCTGTATTGATCTTTCATCAACAGGCCGTGCAGGTCTGAAAGTCACAGGAACGCCCTTGATATTTATGATCTCTTCAAGTTTCAGTGGATAAACCCCGTGGATGGACTCCTTAAGTTTTCTGCCGATGTCAATGAAATCAAGCTCTTTTGCCTTTTGAAACAGCTCATCCCTGAAATCAGGGTGTGCAATGCTGATAAGAGCCAAAGCTCTCTCCTGAATGCTTTTTCCGAAAAGATTGACAGCTCCGTACTCTGTCACCACAAACTGAACATCACCCCTTGGCACCACAACAGCCGTGTTCTCAAGAAAGGGAACAATTCTGCTGAGTCTTCCATTGTCCCTTGTTGATGTCAGCATGAGTATTGATTTGCCGCCCTTTGACATGGTGGCTCCCCTTATAAAATCAAGCATTCCGTTGACCCCGGAGAAGTTGTTGTAGGGCAGGGCATCGGCAGCAACCTGTCCTGTCAGATCAATCTCCATAGCAGTATTTATGGAGGTCATGGAGTTGTGTTGAGATATGATTCTGGGGTCATTTACATAGTCAGAAGGGTGAAATTCAATGGCAGGGTTGTCATCCATGAACTCATAAAGAAGGGAGGAGCCAACAGCACTGCTGGCAACAAGTTTACCATCATTCAATCCCTTTTTCATGTTGTTAACAACACCCATGGAGACAAGCCTCATGATTCCATCAGAAAGGTACTGGGTATGGATGCCAAGATCGTTTTTTTCAGAAAGGCAAAGCAGAGTGGCTCTCGTGGTTGCGCCAAGTGTTGTCTGAAGGGTTGCTCCGTCATTGATAAGCCTTGACATATGCTTTGCAATGGTGTTTGCAGTCTCAATATCCGGCATCTCCTTTTTTATCAGAAGCGGTTCTTCATGCTCCACAATATAATCAACATCATTGACATGAACAAAACTTCTTCCAAGTACCCTTGGCATACACTGGTTTACCTGGGCAATGACAACATCGGCAGACTCGGCAGCAGCTTTTGTAATATCAACTGAAACCCCAAGGCTCATCCAGCCAAAATCATCCGGAGGGGATACCTGAATCAGGGCAACATTGATGGGAAGCATACGTGTCTTGAAAAGCCTCGGAACCTGTGACAGGTTTATGGGGGTTATAAAACGGGCATTTTTACTAAGGCTTCTGTTCTTTGCAGAGCCAAGGTAAAATGATCTGATATTGAACTGCTGGGAGTGTGTTCTGTTGGCAATCAATGTCAGAGGAGCGCTGTCGAGACACAGAAGTCTTACAATTTCAAGATCTGTAAAGCGGGAGGATATTTCAGAAAGGGATTTGACAAGATGTTGGGGTTCTCCACAGGAAGAGCTTATATATACCCTTTGCCCTGGCTTTACATCCTTTAATGCTTCTTTTGCGGCTCTAAGCTTTTCAATGTAGCTGTCTGCCCAGTAGAGTGATTTGGTCATGATTTTGCTCTCTTGATTAAAGTAAATTTTATTAGAAAATCTCCATAACATACTGATATGTAAAGATTTTAAAGAGTCGTTGTAATGCCCTCGCAATCATGAGGGTTTTATTAGAATGTCTCCATAACATGCTGATATAAAACGACTTTCATGTTTTGTTGAGATGCCTCAGCAAACATGTGGGTTTATTTAAAATTACAGGTTACTTTAAAATGAATTCCGTCATCCTGAAGATTATAATCTGCCTCTTCATCAGCATCTTCAATTGCATAGCCATAGTAAATTTCTGCATTAAACATTGTGCCTGTCCAGACAAGGCCAAGGCCGGTAGAGAGAAGGGTATTATCCTCGGAATTTTTTGTTCTTCCAAAGTGCTCCCTGTCCCATGCACTTCCATAATCCACAAAAGGCACCATTTGGAGAAGATAGTTTCCTTTACCGCTGTTTTTGTTTTCAATATCAGTGCTTTCCCATACAGGAATGCGCCACTCTAAGGAGAGGCGGTAGCCGTTGTCTCCTATGTGCTCATTTTCTCTATAGCCTCTCACACTTGAAGCACCTCCCACGGAGAATTGCTCCATTGATGGCAGGCGGTCATCTGCAATCTGAAGATCTCCGCTTAATATAATCTGGCCTGCCTTTTCCCCAAGGCGTCTTCCATATTGAATCTGCCCAAGCCATGAAAGAAATAGACCATCCGGCAATGATTCTGAATGGACAGTAGGATCAAACATATCAACCCCTATATTAAAAGTTGAACGCAATGCAAAAATCTGCTCGGAGCTTCTCTCCTGAAATGATTGAATTAAACGGATAACAGTGGCACGATTCTTTCCGTTGTAATCTCCTTCTGAAAAAGCAAATGGGTCGTCTCCGTGCATTGACATGAAGGTCTGGCTCTCCTCTTTTTTCAGGGACAACCCCACCTTGAAATTGCGGCTTAAGCTCCTGTAAAGGGGATGCATTAAAGATATCTCCATGCTATCCAGTTCACTTCTGATGCCAAGTTCTTTCATGGAATTGGTAATAAGATCGTTTTCGCTTGATGTATAGCTCAAGGTCAACATAGTATCCTGTGGGGTCAAAGGGAGCGAAAAAGCTGCATCAATCTCCTGTGTACCCTCTGTAAAACCGACATTAAGAGCAAGAGTGTCGCCGAATCCTGTTATATTTCTGATTGTATTGTTAACTGAAACAGTATCAGAGCCAAGATTGGGAGATGAGTGATTATCAATACTCATGTTTATTTCATATGGTAACGCCCTTGTTAGATCAATCTCAAGCAGAGCATCGCCAGCTTTTGGCCCGGGAAGAATTTTTCCATCCATGCGTTCAACAAGGGGATCCTGGAGGAGCATCTGAAAATACTCCTGCAATTTCAAAGTATTAAATGGGGTTTGTGCATCAGGCCAGATTCTTTTTTTAATATATTCAGGCCATAGCCTTTTATTGCCTTTAATGGTAATCTCATCAAGCCTGGCTTCAATTACAAGATATTCTACAACTCCGTTAGTCACCTTTTGCCTCTGCTTTATCAAAGCTCCCGAATTGACATAACCGTGGTCAACATAGAATCGGGTCAAGCGATATCGGATCTCTTCAAGGTCAGCTATTGTGACGCTGGTATTAAAAAAGGATTGCACCTCTTTTTTTAGTTCCTCAGTTGAGAATACTGTGTTGCCTTCAATTGTGATATCGGACAATAAAAAAGATACTCCGCCTGCTGGAATTTTTTCTTTGGGTGGGGCAACAGGAGGTAGTGTAAAATTTTTTTCCTGTTTTTCAGGAAGATAGTCAGGAATATCAGAAAGTACCTTGGATGACGGTTTGTTTAAATCGTGGATTATCCTGGATGAAGAATCCGTTGAATCAAGGGATGGTCTTTCCTGTGAAATTGTTTCTGTGGAAAAACATAAACAACAGAAAAACAGAGTACAGTATAAAAACGGGACAGCATACCTGAATAGTCGTTGAATAAAGTATCTTTTAATCATGAATATTTAAAATCCTCCTGATAAGCTTTGTTTTTAAAAAACGTTAAATATTGATAAATTTTGTTCACGAATATGGGGTTTGATTCTAACGTCTGCCTCCTACAAAAATGGCTGAAAAAAGAATCGAGCCCTGAATATGGAAAATTTTTTATGATAAATCGGCATGCTTCATTTCCCAGTTTACACTTTCCTAATAGAAAACTCTGAATGGCGGGAACCTCTCACAAAAAAGTGTAAAGTACTTTTAGAGTCAAATGAAGGGTGCCGATAAATCTTTGTAATAGTTATTATTCATTTATAATTACAAAAGGTTCAAGGCGTCTTCTGTCAAGAAATATACTTGATGGTTCTTCCGGCCACTGGGGGTGCAACCCTTTGTTTTCATATATAAGTGAACTGGCATCCTGGCTTCCAAGCATAAGGCACAGGTCAGTTGCAAGATTAACATTTTCAGCAAGTTCTGTGGATATATTGGCAACAGCACCGCTCATATCAAGCTTAGGGGCATCGTTTATATTGATATCTCCTTTTCTGCCTCCGGGTGCTGCGGCCTGTATGGCATTTAGAAGGGGATCGTTCTCATAATCTTCCCGTTCAGGATTGTCGAGGCTCAGGGGTTTGTAGTTTTTATCAATTATAATACCTTTTATATCAAGATTTATATCCCCGCCACTTGCATTCGAAGCCGCTGTATTTGCCTGTATGACCCCATGCTTCATGACAAGATAATGTGCAGAATCACCATCTTGAATGCCTTTGAGTGTAATATCACCCCCGTTTCCGTTGCCTTCACTGTCATTTACAGAGGTTGTTATAAGGCCATCGTGCAGAAGTATGTTGTTGGCTCTTATTGTAATGTCTCCACCGTGGGCAGAGTATGCAGAAGTGTTAACGCTGCTGTTGTTTTTTAGCACAATATTTTTTGCATTAATGTCGATGGGGGAAGCAGGGGCATTGACTTTGCTTTCTGAAGTCACCATTGAATTTTCGTCAAGGGAAAGGATGTCTGTTTCAATGGTAAGTTTCGACTTGTTTGACAGATCATCATCAAAATATTTGTCGGCGAGGTTCTGGTAACTGCCAATGCTGATTTCTGATTCGTTTGAAAGTTCAATCTGTTTTGAAGTGATATCTATACTGCCGGCAGGGCCTTCTGATCTGTAATCTGCAACACTCTGAATATCACTTAAAGAATCTATGGTAATTTTTTCAGCCTTTATTGTTATATTACCGGCTTTTCCGATGGAGAAAGTATCGCTTCCAATATAAGCATGGTCAGTCATTGCAATGAGCCCTGACACATTTATGTTAATTGTTCCTGCATCTCCTTGTGATCCCAGATATGCCTGGTTGAAAATACCTGAAGTGCTTCCTTTACCGTCAATACTTAAGTTTTTAGCCGAAATTGCTATGCTGCCTGAATTACCTTCGGAGTTATTTTCGCAAGAGCTCGCAATTCCAGTCCAAGAATAACTTCCCTGATCATCAATTAATATGTCCCCTGCATTGATAATAACATCACCAGCGTGGCCTTTTGAATAGGTATAGGTTGAAATTTCTGCACCATTAATAATTTCGAGTATATCATATACTGATATTTCAACAGTACCTGCATTGCCTTCAGAACTTGTTGTGCTACGGCTTGTTACACCTGTTAGGGCTTCGTTGCCCTGCTTATCAATAAACATATTACCTGCATTAACGAAAACATCCCCAGCGTTGCCTTTTGAATATGTAGAACTTGTAATTTCCCCGCCATTAATAACATTAAGCATATCATTTACATATATTTGAACATTTCCGCCATTGCCTTCGGCGTTTGGCTCACATGCGCTTGCAATACCCGTCCATGAAGAGCTTTCCTGGTCATCAATTATCATGTTACCTGCATTGACAAAAACATTGCCAGCGTCACCCTTTGAATATGTAGAACTTGTAATTTGCCCGCCATTAACGACATTAAGCATATCATTTACATATATTTGAACATTTCCGCCATTGCCTTCGGCATTTGGTTCACATGCGCTTGCAATACCTGTCCATGAATCACTTTCCTGTTTATCAATTATCATGTTACCTGCATCAACAACAACATCTCCAGCGTTGCCTTTTGAATATGTAGAACTTATAATTAATGCACCATTTAGAACTTGAATCATACCATTGGCTGATATTGCAACATTTCCAGCATCACCCAATGACCATGTATTGCTTGAAATTTCTCCGGAATCACTAATTTCAAGATCTCCTGAAAGAATAATACTTACACTTCCTCCGCTGGCCTGACTGTTTTCAGTGGCTGCATCGCTTGAAATTCCAGTATAATATCCCTTTCCGTCAATTTTCAGGTTTTCAGCATTAATGGATATACTGCCAGCATCATCATCAGAGTAGGAATCAGTGGAAATGCGTCCTTTTGATTTTATCTCAATAATATCTTTGGCGGTTATCTGTACAGTTCCTGCGCTACCTTTACTTCTCTCCTCATTTGCTTGGCTGTAGATGCCTGTACTTTGTCCCAGGCCATCTATTAATATGCTGCCTGAAGATATGGAAATTTTGCCTGCATCTCCCTCTGACCAGGAGTTTGTTGAAATCTTAGCGCCATTTATAAGATTGAGAGAATCGTTCAAGGTTATATCAATACTTCCTGCGTTACCGCTTAATATTGAGTTTGCATCACATGCTATTCCAGTGAAAGAGTCGTTGTTTTTATCATTTATTGTTATGTTTTTAGCATTAATGATAACTTTCCCTGCACCACCTTCACCTGATGTGTCACAAACTATCTGCCCGCCATCCATTACGTCAATTCCGTGTGAGGCAGTAATTGTAATTGTACCGGCATTTCCGCTTGAACCATCGTTGGTTGTACTGTAAATCCCTGCATAATCCCCCTGACCGTCAATATTTATACTGTCGGCTGATATGGCTATGTCACCGGAGTTTTGATCTGCAAGTGTGGTGCATGAAATATTTGAACCGTTTAAAACATCAAGCGAGCCTTTAAGAGATATTTCAATGCCTCCTGTGGAGTTCAAATCCCCTTTGTTATCAGACTCCATTGTGCTGTTGATGATTTCCGCATTTCCCGCAGCAATTGAAACAGTTCCTCCACCGTTGCCGCTGACATTTATTTCAGCACTATTCATATGAAGATCGCCTGAATAGTTGTTTGTTACTTCGCTATTTGCAGAAGCAACTGTTGCTCCTGAATCAAAGTCCATGGTGCCGGCTTTTGTGCCAATGGCTTTGATTTTTAAAACGCCATTTTCGGATGTTATTGAAGGAGTGCTCTCTTCTGACGGCTGAATGGCAATATCCCCGGCAGATATGGAGATTGTAGATTCCGGTTTGAATTCAAGAACAGTACCGTTGATTTCAATGGATGCTGACTGTTGTCCCAGAAAACCAAATGACTCAGGGGCTGCCTGGGTCAATGTGCTTGTTTCTCCAGGTGATGCACTGAAAACAGAACCATCATCAAAAACAAGGGAATCAGCGGTACTCACATGAAATGCCGCAGGGACATCAACCGTTGCATGGGGGCCAAAAACAATGCCTGATGGATTTATAAAGAAGAAATCTGCCTGCCCGATTTGCGATCTAAGCAGACCATCAATGGTGGAAACTTCGCCGCCTGTTACCCGTGATATTACATTTGATATGTTATTGTCTCCTGTAAATGTGGCACTCTGATTTTCTGATATGGAAAAGGTTTTAAAACTGTGGAAGAGGTTGCTGCCGGAGAGAGTTCCAAGGGATTGGGGAATTTCAAAATCAGGGCCGGAAAGGGCAGTTGAGGGGCCGGTTGTGCCGTCTGTTGCAATCTCAGCATTAACAAAATCAACAAAGGGTGTTAGGCTCAGGAGAAAAAGGGATAAAAAGAGAAATATTTTTATTGTAAAACCAGGTAAAAAAGAGAGAGCTTCTCTTTTCCAAAACATGTAAAACGCTAATTTTTGCATTTTTTATCCTCCGGAATGGGCTTTTTGTTTCAGAATATCGTAGTACATAAAAATTCTTTCAATGTATTTAACCGGCTCTCCACCCCTTGCATAGCCATATTTAACTTTTGTATAATACTTTTTTTTGGCAAGCAGGGGAAGGGTTTTTTTGATTGATGACCACTTGTTGGCATCGAGCCCTTGCCTTCTTGCAAGTCTTTGAGCATCAAGTACATGTGCATAACCAATGTTATAGCTGGCCATTGCAAACTTGATTCTGTCAAGGGTATCATTCACGCCATTAAATTTGTGGTATAGCTGTTTTAAATAGGCAATTCCAGCCTTCATGCTCTGAACCGGATCCCGACGATTTGATATGCCCATATCACTTGCTGTCTCTTCTGTAATTTGCATCAAGCCCCTGACTCCTGTTTTGCTTCTCGCTTTGGGGTCAAAATGGGACTCTTGATAGATCATGGCAGCAATCATGCGCCAGTCAAAACCATACTTTTCACACTCTTTCATTATTACTTTTTTATACCTTGGCAGACGGGTTTCAAGGCGTTCATGAAACTTAAGAAGATCAAAGTAATCAAATTCATCAACATTGCCGTAATATTTTTTATATATTTTGTCATAAACCCCATTACTTTTTATTATATCAAAAAAAACAACCATTTTATCGGAAAGTTCTATATCATCAGGTTTGACAGCCCATCCAATGTACTCTTTTTCATGTATGGGAATCCCTATTCGGATATCTGGATAATATCTTCGGTTCAAAAGTGCAATGTTGGAATCTGCTATGGTGTAGCTGATCTCTTTATCCGATGAAGAGCTTTTTGATGAAGGGGCAACTTCCTTTTCCGATATCATGCGCAAAAGATCTTCTGGGTCAAGATCGTCATGAACCACCATATCAATATCAATTCCGCTCTCCTTAATTTCAAGAAGCCTTTCATGGTAGGATGTGGAATCGGAAATATGGATAGTTCTTCCAGGCAGTTCTTCTATGCTCTCTATGGGCAATTTACTTTTATGGTAAATAAACATCTGCTGGACAGTCATGTATGGCTGACAGAAGAGCATCTTTTGTGCACGCTTATCAGTAATTGTTACTCCTGCCGCAATAAAATCACCCTGTTTTGTATCAAGAGTGTAGAAGATATCACTCCAGGAAGGAGTAATTATTTCAAGGTTAACCTCAAGAAACGCTGCAAATTCTCTGGCAAGCTCATACTCAAAACCCATTGGCTCACCTCTGTAGATATAGTAACAGTTCGCATTGTTTTGGGTAATGACCCTGATTTTACCGGATTTCAAGATACGTGAAAGGCTGTCAAGAGGTGTACTTTCTTGTCTCCTGGTATAGATAATAAAGGCTGTAAGGGCTATGATTAAGGAGATTGTAATAAATAAAAGAAAATATTTTTCAAATAGTTGCTTCATGCATCACCTTATTGAAAATCCTGTTTTTCGGGTAGTCCCGTCTTCTCTTCCTTTTCTGTTTCAAGGGCATGAATCGACTGATACCCCCTTGGAAGTTTTCTGCCCCTTTGGCCTCGTTTTCCCCTGTAGTTTTCCTGGTTGGCGGGTTTGAGCTTTAAAAGTCGTTTTCCGGAATGTACAATGATGGTGCTATCTTCTTCTATTATCTTTAACAGTTTTATTCTTTCACCACCTTTAACTTTAAGCTGATCCCTTGGAATACCTATTATTTTGTTACCTTTTCCCTTTTCCAGAATGGGCATTTCATTTACAGGGAATATAAGAAGCCTTCCGGCAGTTGTTATTGTGGCAATAAGATCTTTTTCAGGGGAGTAAACATACTCCGGCTGCATAAGATCTGCGTTATCTGGAAGATTGATCATGGCTTTGCCATTTTTGTTTTTGCAGTAAAGGTTAGGCATTTCAGTGACAAAGCCAAATCCTGTATCAGAGTAAAGAAATATCAAGGTATCATCATCTCCATTAATCATAAAGGGAATAGTTGCATCAGGCTTTATGACAAGGCGCCCTGTAAGTGGTTCTCCCATGCTGCGTGCAGATGGAAATGTATGGGATGGCAGAGAGTAGGTTCTGCCGGTTGAATCAAGAAATACAGTCTGTTTGTTGCTCAGGGTTCTTCCGTGGGCAAGGTATTCATCCCCAGATTTAAATTTAACTTTTTCAGGCTCAAAGTCATGTCCTTTGGCTGATCTTATCCAGCCATTTTTGGAAAGAATAATGGTTACAGGCTCCACTAAAATCACATCTTCCTCTGAAAAAGCCTCTGCCTCTTTTCTTTCAAGAATTGGGGATCTCCTTTTATCACCATGTTTTTTTATATCCTGGCGAATCTCTTTTTTAATGAGATTTTTGAGTAAAAGTTCTGATCCAAGGGTTTTTTCAAGGTTTTGACGCTCTTTTTCCAGTTCATCACGCTCCCCTGTGATCTTTATCTCTTCAAGGCGTGCAAGATGTCGCAGTTTTATATCAAGTATTGCATCTGCCTGGCGTTCACTCAAGTTGAATCTTTTGATCAACTCTGATTTTGGATCATCAAAATTTCTTATTATCTCTATAACTTCATCAATATTGAGAAATGCAACAAGAAGGCCTTCAAGGATATGAAGTCGATCAAGCACCTGATTCAGGCGATGCTGAAGACGCCTTGTAACAGTATCTGTCCTGAATGTAAGCCATTCTGTCAATATTGTGAGAAGGTTTTTTACCTCGGGCTTGCCATTAAGGCCGATCATATTCATGTTTACCCGATAAGAGCGCTCAAGATCAGTTGTTGCAAAAAGGTGATCCATTAGTGCATCCATATCTATCCTTGAGGAGCGGGGAACAATTACAACGCGGGTGGGGTCTTCATGGTCAGATTCATCTCTGAGATCAACAACCATGGGAAGGCGCTTTGCTTCCATCTGTGCTGCTATCTGCTCAATGATCTTTTCTCCGGAGGCATGGTGGGGAAGGGCAGTGATAACAATTTCGCCATCTTCTACATGATATTTTGCCCTCATTTTTATTCTACCGTTTCCGGTTATGTAGGTTTCTTTTATCTCACTGCGGGGAGTTATTATCTCAGCTTCTGTGGGGTAATCAGGGCCCTTTATAAAGGAGAGAATTGCATCAATACCGGCATCAGGATGATCCAAAAGATGAATGCATGCTTCTGCAACCTCTGTCAGGTTGTGAGGGGGAATATCTGTTGCCATGCCCACAGCAATGCCGGTTGTACCGTTGAGCAGAAGATTTGGAAGACGCGCCGGTAGCAGAGAAGGCTCTTTGAGGGTGCCGTCAAAATTGGGAATCCAGGTTGTTGTACCAAGGTTTATCTCCATGAGAAGCACCTCAGCATAATGTGAGAGGCGGGATTCCGTGTAGCGCATGGCAGCAAAGGATTTTGGATCATCAGGGGCACCCCAGTTGCCCTGACCATCCAGAAGTGGATATCGGCATGAGAATGGTTGTGCAAGAAGCACCATTGCTTCATAACATGCAGTGTCTCCGTGTGGATGAAATTTACCAAGAACATCACCCACGGTTCTTGCTGATTTTTTGTGTTTTGCAGAAGCGGTGAGGCCAAGCTGGCTCATGGCATACACAATTCTGCGCTGGACAGGCTTAAGGCCATCTCCTATGTGTGGCAAGGCGCGGTCAAGGATTACGTACATTGAGTAGTTGAGATATGCCTTTTCAGCAAACTCCTCAAAGGGAATTTTTTCAAAATCTTCAAGCACAAGAGGGGAGGCATTGGACATCTTATTTTTTTATCTCCGTATTATCATTGTCAGAGGGGCAGCATTTTCACATCATTGCTTTTGATTACTTACAGAATGACGAATTATTATTACTGAAATTCACATTGAAGGCAAGAAACATTTGGACTTGGGGCGAGAGGGTTTCATCGAGTTTATGTCAAGAACCTTGTTGTGAAAAGAGTCAGTTCTTAATTCATTGACATTTGAGTGAAATCCTATATATCTTTCATGGGAATGGATACAAATTTCCATCTTTGGTGGTTGCTTAATAGCAGCCATGTGCATTATTCAAAAAAGGAGGATTTCATGACAACCCAGGCAATTGAAATGGTTAAGGAAGTTGAGACTCCAAAGGCAGACACTGTTGCAAAAGCTGGTATGGCAGGCACTCTTGGAATTACATTATATACAGGGTTTTCAAGAGGACATCTTGCTCAATTAATACATCCATGGGCAGGTATTGCACTTGTGGGATTTGCAGCCTGGCACACTTATCTTAATATGAAGGATAAGGATCCTGCATAATAGGAAAATTTGATGCCAGGTAAAGTGGATAGAAATGAACTTTGTGTTCATGATCAATATGTAAATTGCGTCCACTGAAAATGACCCTATACTCCGGCTGATATTTCCCGGCAAATACGTTAAGGCTTTTAGCCTGGGTCACCCAGCCGGATTTAATCTCAATTGGAATGATTAGACCATTTATTTCCATCACAAATTCCACCTCACTTCTACCTTCTCTCCAGCAATAAAGGGGAGAATGACCCTGGCATAAAAACTCCTGGGCTGCGAAATTTTCGGCAAAATAGCCTTTGTAAGTCCCATAATCGGAGTCCAGTACAGACTTGACCGGCAAGTCAGCCAGTGCTCCCAGAAGCCCTACATCAAAGAGGATCAATTTAAAAAAGTTTTCCTTTGAAAAGGCTGAAAAGGGAAGCTCACCACGATTAATAATATGAATTTTATGAATCAATCCTGACGCTACAAGCCAGTCTATGGCTCCGGCAAGTCTTGAATATCCCCGTATCCCGGGAATCACCCCCTTGAATTTAAATTTGGGGATGGAGCCATCTTGCTCCCTGGCTATCTGGGCAGGTATATTACGCAACAATCTATCCACATGCATGGAATTGACTTTTCCGGAATGCTTTGCAATATCCGCAAGGTATTGATTTAACAGATCCTTTTGCTTTTCCCTGACCTGTTTCATGCAGGTAAAAAGATCATTTTTGCCATCCACATATGTTTGCACTATGTCCGGAAGTCCGCCAACAACAAAGTAATGGGTCATCTGTTCCCATAATCGCTGATGAACAATATCAGGAACTGGTTGAGAAATATCAAGGTCGGAAAGAAAATTAAGGAGCATTGTTTCACCGGCACCCATCAGAAATTCCATAAAATTCATGGGAAACATCTCCAGAAACTTAACCTTACCAACAGGAAATGATGCTTCACCAAGGTGTATCCCAAGAAGAGAGCCGGCGGAACAGACTGCTAATTCCGGCATCTTTTCACTGAAATATTTCAATGAAGTCAATGCCCGTGGGCAAGCCTGAATTTCATCCATAATGAGAAGGTCATCATTTGTATCAATGGCTTGATTCAGGTAAAATGAGATTTCCTGGATAATGCGATCAACCTTTAAATCTTTTTCAAAGACCCTGTGTAACGCCTCGTCTTCTTCAAAATTAATATAGTGACAGTGGTTAAAATGCTCTGCACCGAACTTTTTGAGGATATAAGTTTTTCCAACCTGTCGTGCTCCCTTAATAATAAGGGGCTTTCGGTCGTTTTTTTCTTTCCACTCCAAAAGAGATCTGTAGATGATTCTTTTCAAAATGATCACCTGAGCCTTTACATCAAGAATACGTTAGAAATTAGGGCATGATTCATGAGAATTTGCGAAGATTGGATTTTTAATATACGCACCTCATAAAAAAAGTGCTATCAAAAAATATCGAAATTGATATTTTTTGTATAGCACTTAATTTTAAAAATTTCTATTCTGTAATATTATTGCTGAAATCCATCACATTTTCCTGCTCCGATGTATTATTGTTCTGATCTGGTATAATGTTTTCCTGTTTTGACGTATTGTTGTTCTGGTTTGATATAATGTTTTCCTGTTCTAATGGAGTATTTTTTTCTTCTTTTGCCATCAATTCATCAATCTTTTTCAGAAGATTATCTCCTTGATAGCTGTCCAGCATAAAGGGATAAGCATTTTCAGAACTTAAGGCCGGGTATTTTTCATTATCTTTTACAAATAGTTCAATGGAATATGTTTTTTCACCCTTCATAGTAATGGTAGCAGCCGTGCTCATACCTTTGAATGCATCTTCCTTTGAATCATTTTCTGTAAATTGAGAACATTTAAGGTTGGAAAGGGTGGATAGAATACCATCAAGGGTATCTTTATTCTCCAATTCAGTTGCTCCTGGTGAAGAGGACATATTTTCAACGTCCCCTTCTGGTTTCTGTTTCACTTTCCACACTTTAACAGATGCTTCATTTACAGATGCTTCATTTACAGATGCTTCATTTACAGTGGCTTCATTTTCCGAGTCAGTTTTACTTTCTTCAGAAGATTTATCTTCAGAGGCTTCTGCACTCTTATCGCTGGATAAAACAAGCTCCATAACAGTGTCATCTTTTGACAGAACAACCTCTGTGATTTTATCTTTGTTAAAGGAGAGTACCGTTTTATCCCTTATATCATCAACGGTTTTTTCAAAATCACGTCTAAAACTTTTGGAAGCATGATAGACACTATTGTTGCCGTCAAGGCGTATAAAAGTATGGCGGAAAGATGGTGCTGCTTTTCCAATATCAAATTTTCTGAGGGTCTCAACAGATGATTTTACTGTAACAGAAATCCGGTGTTCCTGATCAAGCTCATATCTGTTGAGATTCTCTCCCTGTTCTGAAATCAGTGCAGAGACCTTGATCTCCTTTATTATATCAAGCATTTTTGAAACAACTTTTTCATCAGCAGGATAGTCCTTTTCAGTTACTTTCCATGACTCATCCTTCTTGGCAATGGGAATTGTTTGGCCATCTTTTTCAAGTATGATCTCCTTTATATCAGAAACATTTATTTCAGGAATGGAAGGAAGAGTGTAGTTGTTTCCATCCCGATTATGCATTACAAGATAGGCTGACAGCAATACAATCAGCACACCTGGTATGATATACTCCTTTTTCATTTTTATCTCTTGTGCCTCCTTCTGGTGCTGTGAATAATCACGCTATGATATAGCTTTCCAGAAAACAAATATAGCTTTCCAGAAAAGAAATCTGGTGCTTGACTGATATGAGAAGATGATCACTCATCCCTGCCATTGTGAAACATGATCTTTATTGTTTTTCTGCGGGAATTTCTCCGCAGCCATACACCAAACCCGAACAAAATCATCAGAGCAGGAAGCCCTGCAATATTGAAGGTCTTTATAAAGCCCCTTGCAAATGGAGTTGTTTCAGAGAGAGGGTTGAGGGTCTGATTCTTGCTTCTCATCTCTGCAATATCATCCTGATCATTTAAGTGATCAATTACATTGAGTATAAATGTGGCATTGGTGGTTCTGCCCTCGGGGTCAAGCATGTTGTCCTGAAGCATTGAAGAGCAGGCCATGACAAAAATTTTTCCTGGTTTACCTTTAGTAATAATTGTGTTGTCAACTTCTATCTCTGAAAGAGCTATTGCCGCTTCATCCTTGCTTGTTTCATCGATTTTTGGGCTTTCGCTTTCATTGGCAGAACCAGTATTGGCGGAATCAATGTCTGTATCCGGGGAAGCTTCTTTTTTGGTATCATCAGAGTCTTTTTTTGCCACATCTTTCTGGGGAATTGATTTTCCTGCAAAGTAGCTTGTGAATTCACCACTTAGCATATAAGCAAGTGCATGTGACTGCATTTCTGATGTTTCAGCAGGGGGCCTTATGAACATGGGATTGAGGTTGATTCGGTCTTTCATAAGCCACGACTCATCCGATGATGAAAAGAGCCTTGTTGCAGTGACGCCGCTCTGCTCAAGTTTCTGCTCATCAAGGGTAATGGGTGAGATCTTCATGGCAATTATTCCCTTGATGTTTTTCATGAAATCAGGTGAATTGTTGATATTGGCATCTTTTATAATTGGAGCAAAATAAATCTCCTGCTCTCCGCCACCCTGTCTTGCTGGTTTCATCTGTTTGTAGCAGTTTTTATCAAGGATGTAGGATTTGTCGATCTTGACACCATAGTGATTCAGAAGTTTATCAAGACCTGTGTCAATGGGTATATACTGTGGGCCACCGCCAAATCCCATCTGCTGCTGGGACATAATTTCATTGAATGTATCTGTGAAAAAGGCGATATTGGTTCCCTTCATCAATGCCTGGTCAATAAGAAAGAGTTCATAGTCGGAAAAAGGTTCTGTTGGTCTTGCAATGATAAGGGTTTTAAGACCTTCGGGAATGCCGCCGTCACCCTTTATATTGCTTATTCCTTTTGAGCTTTTATCTCCTGATTCCGATTCATCACCATCTTCGCTATCTTTTAGATTAATATCCTGAATTGTATATCGTTTGGATATAAGATCATTAAAGACATTCATGGTACCACCCTGCTGACCCGGCATCATGCCCATACCTCCACCCATAAGGGAAAGCGTTCCATGGTCGGCAAGATAGCCGATATTTTCGTTGATGCCGATCATTGTCTCCATGGTTTCGGTGAAAAGCTCATCTAAGGCATCAGGGTCAACCATCTGATAAGTTGTTCCTATTATGGGCAGATTGATGCTTGAAATAATGGGGGTGCTTTTTATCTTCTCCTTGTACTGCATTACAATACCTGCCCCGCCATTTCCTGCTTCAATTCCCTTTTGGGGAATGGCTGGCCATTTCATGGCCATTACATTGTATTTTTCAGCAATCTCGTCAAGGTTATTCTCTTTTGTTGGATCAACATATTTATAGTCGATTTTGCCAAGGCTTTTGGTGTTAAGCTTTTCAACAACCTCTTCAATGCGCTCCGGCAGAGATGACAACTGGTCAAGACCCATGAGAGGCGCTACCTTTTCAAGGGATGATGAAAGATAGAGGGTTATCTTTACCTTTTCATCAAGGGCCATAAGAGCGCTAACCTTGTTGTTCAGCTTCTGGATGGCTGTGGTAAGTGTATATTCAAGGCCGTTGGTTGAGGTGATTGCAGGAATTTTCTCCATCATGTCACCGTGGATGATGACAAGCCCCATGTAAGCCTGCTGGAACTTGACCTCATCGTTTTCAATTATACGGATCTGTACAGGAGAAATGCCGTAGTCCTCGGCCATCTGACGGTTGACATTGGTCTGTTCCGTCATGCCTGCCTCTCCTGCTGTAACATCATAAAAACGATAGTTGAAAAGTTTTCCACCCCTTGCTGCATACTCCTCCATGAGATCATGGAGATAGCGTTCAGTGTTGTTGTGGGGTGCAGGTAGATTTTTTGTGAAAAAGACCTTTATACTTAGGGGTTCAGATAGGCTTTCAACAACTTCATGGCTTGCATCCGATAGGGAATAAAGTCCATTGGATGTAAGATCCGCCCTGAAAAACAGGGTAACTCCAGCAACATTTACAAGCACCACCACTGCAAAGTAGAGCAAAAATTTGATCCATGCTCCTTTGTTGCCACCGCCTCTGGGGGCTTTTTTCCCTGAATCAATCAAGGCGGTGTTATTTTTATCAGCAATTCCTTTCTTCATAGCAAAACAGCTCCTTAAATTCTTTTCCCTTAGATACTTAATTCTTTTCCTGCATTACAAGATATGTTCCTGACAGCCCGATAAATATAACACTCAGAAAATAGAGAATATCCCTTGAGTCAATGATCCCTTTGGATATGCTCTGAAAATGCACATCTGCTCCAATAAAAGATACAATTTCTGTTATGGATGCAGGAACAAAAAAGAGGATTTTGTCAAGGATGGTCAATGTAAAGCAAAGGGATGCCCCAATGATGAATGCAACAATCTGGTTGCGGGTAAGAGATGATGCAAAAATACCCATTGCAGAATAGGCACCGCAAAGAAGGAGAGCACCTGTATAGCCACCGATAACAGGTCCTGGATCCACGTCTCCAATAAATGATATAAAGATAGGATAGGAGAGGGTTGGAAACAGCATGCATCCGCAAAAAAGTGTGGCGGCAAGGAACTTGCCCACGGCAATATCCGTAAATGAAACAGGCATTGTAAGCAGGGTCTCATAGGAGCCAACGTTCATCTCTTCGGAAAATAGCCGCATGGTAACAGCCGGAATAATAAAGGAAAATATCATGGGCAGCATGGAGAAAAAGTTCCTCATGTCTGCTGTATCAAAAAGAAAAAAGTGGAAAAGAAAAACCACCCTGTGACCACAAGGAAAAGCGATATTACAATGTAGGCAATGGGTGATATGAAATAGTCCTTGAACTCTTTTAGTGTAATTTGGATCATCTGATTCATGGCACTCTATCTTTCTCCTCCTCTGTAGGATTCCTCTCCCTTAGTCAACTCCTGGAAAATACGCTCAAGTGTCTGGGAATCCCTTGTCAACTGGGCAATACTCCAGTTTGTTTCCTTGATTTTTTTGTATAGATCCCGCCTGATATCCCTGGAGCTGCTGCTGTGAATTTCAAAAGATACCACATCACTCTCTTCAGGCTCCTTTTCAATTACACGAATATCCGGAGATATGGCTGCAATAAGTTTTTTTGCCTCTTCAGGATCTGCGTCATACAGGGAAAGATCAATGCATGAGCTTCCGGCAGCCCTTGATTTCAGGTTTTGAGTTGTATCATCAGCAACCACCTTGCCTCTGTTTATAATAACAATACGGTCACAGGTAGCTTCTGCCTCGCTCAGGATATGGGTGGAGAAGATAATTGTTTTCTCCTTTCCAATACGTCTGATGATTGCTCTGATTTCTGCAATCTGGTTTGGGTCAAGCCCTGATGTGGGTTCGTCAAGAATTAGAATTTCAGGATCTGTCATCATGGCATGGGCAAGCCCGACACGCTGTTTCAATCCCTTGGAAAGTTCATCCACGGTTTTATGCATTATGCCGGAAAGACCGCATAAACTGGAAAGCTCTTTGAGTCGCAGATGGATTTTGTCCCTGGGGATTCCCCGAACCTTTGCAACATAACAAAGGTAATCAAACACAAGCATGTTGTGGTAAAGGGGAGCTGATTCCGGCAGGTATCCCATAAGGCTTTTTATTTTAAGGGCATCCTCGGAAATCAATAGATCCTTTACAATAATGTCTCCGGCAGATGGTTTAAGAAAACCTGTCAGCATCCTGAGTGTTGTAGTCTTGCCTGCACCATTGGGACCGAGAAGCCCCAGGACTTCACCTTTCTTGATCTCAAGGCTGATACCGTCAACAGCACAGAAGCTGTTGTAGTATCTGGTCAGATTTTTGACCTGTATCACAGTACCTCCTTTTTACATCTTAAGTTGTTTTGTTAATAGGGAGTCAGTGGTTTCTAAATTACCATTTATCATTGTTATTACTTTCTATTTTGAAACTTCTTGATCGACTTTGGTGGTAAAATAGATTCTTCAGACTCTCTAAGTTACTCAAAATCGACATCTTATTGCTTTTTCAGAAGTTATTGCAGTTGTCTGAACCAGGATAACCAGGATGGATAGGATGCTCAGGATAAATAATCCTGCCTTATCTTGTTAATCTTGGGAATCCTGATTCAGACAGTGTTGACAAGGCTTACAAGATCATAGGTGTCGACTTTGAGAAGTTATAAGCTCATTAAATAGACATCTTTTATATACTATTATTAATTAAACTATTATTGATTAAATAGACATTGTACATATACTATTTTGAGTATTTCAGTATGTTTCAATGATACTGCTTTTCTCAATAAATGTCTTAAGTTCGTTTTTCGTTTTTGACATGGCATTCATGGTTTTTTCAAGGCTGCGGCAGAAAGGATCCTCTTCTCCTAACTCCTTTCTTGATTTTTCAAAAAGCGTTATGGCATTCTTCCACTGACTGTCAAGCTCCTTTAGTAGCGTTTTTCGTTTTTTATGCTTCTCTTTTTCAGCAAGAATGACATCCTCAAGTCTTTTCAGTGCATACTCAACAAGTGCATCCCTTGGGGTATTATTATCCTTTGCGATCATCTCCAGGAGATCAAGGGTTTTTCTGCTGAGTACATAGGTTTTCTGAACCCTTTCAATCTGGTTGAACTGTCTGATTCTTATTTTTTCAGCAATATTGCTCAATGCCTCTGCATCATCAACAAGATGATCAAAAAGTGATTTTTGCTTTATACCAAGGTGCACAGCAACAAGACTCAATGATTCAATGGCCTTTTCAGAGAGTTTGAATGTGGCCCTGACAGATTGCCTGCCCCTCAGATCCATGGTAACCGACCCTGTTACTGTGTTATCCTCGTTTGTCATGTCAACCTCCTGACGCCATATATCATTAACACAAAAAAATGATTAGTAAATGATATTGAACATTATCATTTGGTAATGTTTTTGTCAGATTTTTGTTTGTCAGAATTTTTGTTAAATAAGGTTAAATCAGAAACAATTTATTGAGGTAATTAGTCACATGATTATATTTAATGGATTAAAAATAATCATGAAAAATATTTTTGAAAGGTTCAATTACCATGAAAAAGGAGGGATGATCAAGTAACTTATGATTTTTGGCAATCAACTGCCCATTTTGATGAATTTAAAGACCTGCATTCCTGCAATACCTGCAAGCATATAGACAAAAACAGTTGCGGAAAGAGAGCCTGATTTGAGTTTCAGGGCAGAGTAATATTCTTGATTATTTCAACTTTTTTGTGTTATCAATTAAATCTATGGATTAGAGATAAACAGAATTGTGAACTATATTGAGAGTTTGCCTTCCTTAATTTGGGGATTGGGGCATTCAATAAGCGGAAAAAAATCAGTCAAAAAGTTGGTTTGTTAGTTTCGCATTATTAGGATAAGAATGTATATTCCCCAAGATTATTGAGTGCTTGATATCCATGTTGATACAGTTTTAATATGGAAAGACATTGAAAAAAATAGTGCATTACATTACCAGTGATGGCAAAAGTATTTTTCAAGGATGGTTTCGCACCTTGAGAGATAGACGTGCCAAAATAAACATCACCAAACGTCTTACTCAAGCAAAGAAAGGGAGCTTTGGAGATACAAAGTCAATTGGTGATGGTGTTCATGAGATGCGTATTAACTATGGCCCGGGGTATCGGGTCTATTATGCCAATGATTTAGAAACCATCATTGTTCTGCTCTGTGGTGGGGACAAAAGCACCCAGGATGAAGATATCAAGACAGCAAAGAAATATTGGGCAGAATATAAACAAGAAAAAAAGAGGTGATAATATGCAGGTAGCCGGTCATGATGAATTTATAGTTGAAGAGCTAAAAAGAGACCCTGAATTCCTTGAGTTGTATATTGAAGATGTCATGAAAGAAAAAGATCCGTTTCTTTTTAAAGAGGGACTCCAATACATCATTAAAGCAAAAGGTTTTAATTTTGATTTGGAGATTCGGATTAAAGATAATGATAAAGAGGCTGCTTGATAATAGTCATTATATCGATTCTATCTAAGTGTCTGATTTTATTGAACTATTAAAAATGAGAGCTGTAATAAAATCAGTGGGTTATGGAAAATCGATATAACGGCCATGGCAAACCCATCTTGCCACAACGAAGCATGAAAGCCCTGAAAAAAACCTTGAAATACGGGGACTTTCTTATAAATGTTTCATGTAGTAAACCTTCCGTTTTTTTCAGCTTCAATTTTTTTAGCATGGACTTGATTGTTCTTTTTTTCAAAATCTTTGGTAACCGTATTATCAAGTTCAATCTGTTCTTCATATTCCCTTCTGGTACGTGTGATTTTGCAACAGCATATTGCCACAACACCAACTGCCGCTCCTACAAAGTGCATCATCAAAGATGCTTTGTACTGTTCGTAAATCCTGCTTCTGTTCCTTAGTTATCTCCTTTTTTTCAAAAAGCCTTTCTTTTCAAGTTTTTCATGGGGCTGGGTAAGTTGTTGTGCCTGGAGTTTTTCGGGCATATTTTTTTTGTAATGTTTCTCAAAGTTGACAGGCTGTTACTGAATTAAAAAATTGTTTACATTATGCCATATTGTATTTTTTTTGGCAATCAACTGCCCATTTTGATGAATTTAAAGACCTGCATTCCTGCAATACCTGCAAGCATATAGACAAAAACAGTTGCAGAAAGAGAGCCTGATTTGAGTTTCAGGGCAGAGCCGATGGAAGATTTTATCACTGGTATAAAGCGGAATTTCCATACAATGGAATTGAGTTCATCAAGCACAAGGTGGGTTATGCATCCTGAAAATACAGCAATGCCGGCAGCAATTGCCATATTTGTACCGGATGGAATGAACATGAGAAATGCAGCTTCCCCGCACAAAAGTGCAAAGGGAATGCTGTGCATTATGCCTCTGTGGACTGTTATGCGTTTAATTACCTCGCATACTGCATGATTTATGAAAAAATAGGAGAGCACAAAATAGGAGACAAGAAATTCAGGCGTGGCAGTAAAATGTTTTGATACATCATCAAGAAATGCAACAGGAATTATAACTGACAGAAGACCAAAAACAATGGCAAGCGGCTTGCCTGTATCGCTGTCCAGATCCGGCAGAAGCCCTCCAATAGTACCTATGACAAATACCGCTGTTAACTGTGTGGGGTTGAGTAAACCCGGCTTTAACAATATGTATCCAGTTGATACAGCAGCCCCGGCAGCCATGCCGCCCATGAGGTGGGTTTTAAATCCTGACATTTTTTCAGTGACCTTTATTGGGTAGTGTCATAAAAGTGTTGATATCTTTTTGTGAAAGCCCTGCTGAATCAAGTTTTGTGAAGAGCTCACCAACATATTTGGGACACCACCCTTTATTGATATTGTAGAGTAATTTTTGTTTTATCGTGGAAATAGATACAAATTTCGGGGGTGGCTAAATCACAGCCATGTCCGTTTACTCAAAGACGACACTATGGAAAAGCCTGTCCGAAAGGTGTTAAGTTATCTGCTTTTTATTTGCAGAATCAATGATTTCTGCTACATTAAAGCAGTTGGATATCATATTAGTTGGAAAACAGGCAATTTGTTTTTTAAAGGGGAGTTTGATATGAAAATCATATATCAAAAAAGGGGTCAATGGTTTACAGGGCATATCCTTGAAGATCCTGAGTATGAATCCCAGTGCGAAACTCTTGAAGAGTTGCGCAATAATCTTACTGAAATATATAGTGATATTGTATCCGGTTTGGTTCCTAAGGCATAACCTTTCATAAAGAGATTGTCTGTCGGGTTGAAATGATGAAAAAAAACTATTATGACTTTGATGAAAATAACTCTGATATCAGAGAATCACTGATTGTGATTGATGATCTGAAAGGTCAGATTGACATAAAAAAAAACTTACAAAAAGAACATTGGTCAGCAATTCAGGAGAAACTGCGTATTGACTGGACATATGACTCCAATGCTATTGAAGGCAGTTCTCTTACAAGGGGCGAAACACTTTTTTTTTAAGAGAAGGGCTTACGGTTGAAGGAAAGCCTTTTAAAGATTTTCTTGATGCCAGAAATCATGCAGAAGCAATCGACTGGCTTTACGATGTGATAAAAGAGAATCGCTCAATCTCTCAGGGACTTATTAAAGAGATGAATGCTCTGCTTTTATCAGGTGTAAAATATACTCCTGCAATAAGTCAAAGCGGTCAGAAAATAAAAAAACCGGCCAATCCTGGAAAGTACAAGGTTCACCCAAATCATGTTTTACAGACAGATGGAACTATCCATTTTTACACTGCCCCTGTTCATGTGGCAGATGAAATGGAAAATTTGTGCAGATGGATTGATGAAAATATTTACAGCAGACATCCCCTTGTTATTGCTTCTATAACTCATTATAACATGGTAAGAATTCATCCTTTTGATGATGGTAACGGTCGTGGTGCAAGGATTCTTATGAATCTTGTGCTGATAAAAAAAGGCTATCCGGTTGCAATAATAAAAAATGAGAACCGTCGAAAATATCTGACAACACTGAATCAGGCGGACAATGGTGATATTATGCCCTTTATAAAATTTATTGCAGACGCTCTGATAGATACTGAAAAGTCTATTGTGGATGAATTGAAACGATTGGCTTAAGTAGTGTTTAATTGTTCAAAATTAACAATGCCGATATTTTTTATTAGAAAGTCTCCATAACGTGCTGTTTTTATAAAGGCTTTAAACTTTTAGATTGTGGCGGTGATCCGCCATGTATGTTTATATGAAAGTCTCCGTAACAGCCTGTTTTAAAAACGACTTTCATCCCTTCGTTTGTGGCGGTGATCCGCCATGTACGTTATAATTCAAATCAAGGATTGTATAAATGACAAAAAACATAGTGCAAAAAATTGATGATCTTGTAAAAATTAACACTATTCTTGTCAGTGTATCTGACAAGTCAGGACTTGAAAACTTTATTCCTGAAATTGTGAAGATTAATCCGGAGATCAAGATCCTTTCCACAGGCGGAACATTCTCAAAAATAAAAGATATCCTTGGGAGCAGGGCAGAAAGGTCTCTTCAGCAGGTCTCTGACTATACAGGGCAGCCGGAAACCCAGGGTGGGCTTGTGAAAACACTTGATTTCAGAATTTATCTTGGCCTTTTGACCGAAACATACAATGAATCCCACCAGAATGATCTTCAGCGCACAGAATCGCTTCCCATTGATATGGTTGTGGTAAACCTCTATCCATTCAGGGAGACCATTGCAAAACCCGATGTTACCTGTGAAAATGCCAGGGGAAACATCGACATCGGCGGCCCAACAATGATAAGGGCATCTGCAAAAAACTTTATACGGGTTGCTTCGGTTGTAGATCCCGGAGACTATAGCGATATTTTAAAAGAGATGGCCAAAGGAGAGGGCGCACTTTCCCTTGATCGTCGTTTTCAACTGGCACGAAAGGCATTTGATCATACAGCCCAGTATGACAGGACAATTGCTGATTATCTTTCTCAGCAGCCGTTTGACAAGGTAAAAGAGTGCTATACCTGCTCATAATTGTCTCCCCACCCATAATAAATCATTTTTAGGAGAATTATTAATGGCTGAAGATTTAAAACAGATGTACAAAACCGTAATGGATGACCATTTTACCCCTGCCATGGAGATCACATTTGTGGATGGCAATAACCGCCAGACCCTTTTTTATGAAAAGGTTGCCTGGACAATTGACGGGGTGCAGAAAGGACTCAGATATGGCGAAAATCCAGGGCAGGAGGCAGCTCTCTACCGCCTGGTCAACGGTAATCTTGTGCTTGGGAATACTTCCACAATAAAGCCTGGCAAGTATATGGTTTCAGATATTGAGCTTTTGCAGTCCGGTAAGCACCCAGGTAAAACCAATCTTACAGATGCCGATAATGCTTTAAATATCCTGCGTTATTTTTCCGAAACCCCTGGTGCCGTAATCGTAAAGCATAACAACCCCTGTGGTGCTGCAATTGCAGACTCTTTAGAAGAAGCCTATGCCAAAGCCTATATGGCAGACCGTGTTGCAGCCTTTGGAGGATGCATTGCTCTTAACCGTTCGGTTGATCGTGCCACTGCCGAGGCCATAGCTGACCAGTATGCAGAAGTTGTTGTTGCTCCTGAGTTTGACGAGGGGGTTGTGGATATTCTTGGCCGCCGTAAAAATCTTCGTGTTATCCGCATCAACAATATTTCAAGACTGGTGTCTTTTATAGGCGAGAGGGTTGTGGATTTCAAAAGCCTTATGGATGGAGGAATTGTTACCCAGTGGTCCTTTGCCCCTGTTACACTCTCAAAGGATGATCTTAAAGTTGCAGAAACTGAATATAAAGGTAAAACATTCAGGGTAAAGCGTGAACCAACAGAGCAGGAGTATAAGGACATGCTCTTTGGCTGGCTTGTGGAGTCAGGCATAACATCCAATTCCGTTATATATGTCAAGGATAATGTCACAGTGGGCATAGGCACAGGAGAGCAGGACAGGGTGGGAGTTGCGGAAATCGCTGTTGACAAGGCCTACCGTAAGCTCATGGACAGATACTCCTTTGAACGCTACAACACCCCGTTCAATCTGCTTGATGATGCTGACAAAATAGCTGAAATAAAGGAAGATGTGGAAAAAGAGAAGGGCGGTTTGACAGGATCTACAATGGTAAGTGATGCATTTTTCCCTTTCAGGGATGGCATTGATGTTGGATTGCGTCAGGGAGTTAAATCCGTTATTCAGCCAGGAGGCTCCATGAACGATTTTGAGGTGATTGAAGCATGTAATGAGGCTGATGCCACAATGGTTTATACAGGGCAGAGAAGCTTTAAACATTAACATTATCAACAGTTCTGTGGGGTGGCAACACCCCCTCTTATTACCCTATTATCGTACTTTAAGAATATTCTGGAAATTTATATTATTTCATTCAGGGAAAACCTATGCAGCAGTTAATGAGTAAAAGCGAAATTGTTTACGGAATAAGACAACTCAACGTGTCTGATCGTCTTAGTGTCATAACATACATATGGGATGAAATTAAAGAATCTCACGAACTGGAAACTGTCTCAGAAGATGAGAGGAGACTTCTCCTGAACAGGCTGGGCGATTACAGAGCAAATCCTGATTCTGCAACAGACTGGACGGAACTGAGACAGGAGATTTATAAAAAGAAAACCTATAGAATGGTAAGTTAAAATTTGGAACAACAAAACTGTATGAAGGCCTTATTTTCAGGATGTTTTTGACAACTTTCATGACAATATTCGGAACAATTTCCCAGTTGTTTTTCATCTCTGCTGCTGCTGGCATTCTGGTGAGAACAAAAATTGTTTCCCCTTCCCAGATTCAGGCTTTGTCTGCCGTTACTGTCAATGTTTTTCTCCCATGTCTGATTATATCCAAAATAATATTAACATTTGATCCAGAAAGTTTTCCGCTATGGTGGGCACTGCCTTTGTCTGGCCTTTTGCTTGTATTTACAGGACTTATCTTTGCTGCTGTTCTTTTTCGTATGAAAAAGGAAAAGTGGCCTTTTCTGCCCTTGGCAAGCATGCAGAATGCAATTTATATTGTGTTGCCAATTGTCAAGATTATTTATCCAGATCAGTTTGATCTTGCTGCAATGTACTGTTTTCTTTTGACAATTGGGTTGACACCTCTCATGTGGAGTATAGGAAAGGTTCTTCTAACAGGAACAGGAGAGGCTAAGATTCAGAGGAGAGATTTTATTACGCCCCCTTTTGTGGCAACAATTATTTCTATTGTGGTTGTATTTTCAGGCTTTTCAGCAGTTTGATGGTTATTCAGGCATCGTCCCCTCCAGCCACAAATCTTATCCTTATTGTCAAAAACTACAGCGGGGATAATAACTCAATCAGCAGCATGATGTTTTTACAATACCTTATCTGCATACTGGCAATGCCATTGTGGCTTGCTCTGTGGCAAATTCTAAAATAAAAGGGCAGAACCTGCCTGCCCTTTTCAAAGTCAAGATGCCAAAATATTTTTCTGGAAATCTATAGATGTTTTATTCATCTATTACGAGATTATCACCTCTTACGGAATTATACTCCACATGGTAAAATCGTCACTTGTTGATTTCATTGTGATTGCAAATTGATTACCTGCAAAATCAATGCATGGTACAGTAATTGACAGATCATCATTGAAAACAATTGCCGATGCAGCATCATCATGCTGTGACAGGGTTGTCATGTCAGCTTCAAAGTCAAGCATTGTTCCGGAGTACTTGAAATGAATCCCGAATTTCATACCATTTAGATCAAGATGGGGCAGGGTAAATCCAAAATCACCGGCTAATGTTATGCACTCTTTGTCTGAGCTACCTGCATCCGGGTTTATGGCGCCATAGATAATAAGCTGCTGGTTGTCAATATAACTCCACCCTGCCTCAAGAATATCAATATCTGTTGTACCTTCCGGAAGGGGTTCAACCCTTATTATGGTAACTGATCTTGTTGCAGCGCCGGCATTGTGATCCCAGTCATAGTTGTATGGCCACTCCACATCCTGGTCGTCGGATTTGCTGGACTGATCAGGTGGGCTTGGAACTTTCTGGGGAACCACAACTCTGTAAGGGCCTGATCCGTCAAGTTTGTTCTCATCCGTAAGTACCCCTGTATCAAGAGGAGCGCCATCCCGTGTCATTGCAAGTATTGCCTTAAGACCGTTTTCAACATAAATGGGATCGCCGTGGCTTCTTCCTGCAACAGAAGGAGCAGAGTAGTCACACCATCCTGTATCAGGATTGAGGGCATAGTCAGCATCGGTTACATGGTTATAAACTGCTGGAGGGTACTGGTATGATTCCCCTGGCATATTACCATAAACATGGTAGAGTTCTGCTCCTTCCTCATAATTAAGGGGATGATACTGTGACCATCCATCAGGTGCAAAAACAGTTATACCTGTTGCTTGCTCTGTTAAAATTCCGGCATCATCCAGAAGATCCTTTAAGGGAACACCTGTGTACTGGGCATAGAAATCCCCGGATCTGCTTGTGTTCATTAAAAGAAACTGTGTGTGCTGTTGAAGGGCTTCAAGATCGCTTCTGGTGTATATTTTTGATGGAGCCATTGTTAAAAAAGGGTTATCAGAAGCATTTCCAGGAAAACTTCCGGCAGTGATCTCTTCCTGGTTGGTTGAGCCGTCATCATCTGAATCAAGTTCGTCAATTCTTGATATGGCGCTTTCGTTACGTCCATTATCTTTGTAGGCGTTTCCATAAGCATTGATTGTTTGTTCAATGTTGCTGTTTTCTCTTCCGTATTCGGTTTTGTAGTGACACCACTGGCAGCTTCCAAGGGATACTGTGCTGCCTGTACTTTTTTCATAACTTCCGCCGCTGTGACAAAGGGCGCAATGATCAAGTTTTGTGCCGGCTTTATCCGGGTATGCAGCAAGAAAATTTTCTGAATCCCGCTCACCTTCGTGGTGATAGGCAGCATATCCACTTGAAACAGATAGAAACAGTACCATGGAAAAGACAATGGCCATAATGGTCGTCCGTTTACTCATTTTTTTGTTTTCTCCTTGTTAAAAAAATTGAACTTAAGTGCTGTCTAATCAAATTGCCTGAAACATGATCTTAAAAATCCATTGCAAGTCTAAGAGTAAGACAGTTTTCCTTATCAATATAATCAGTACTCCCATCCGGAAGCACTCTTACCTTTATTTTGTCTGAAAAGTCGGTAAAGGAATAGTCAGCAACAATGCGGCACATGGGAAACATAATCCAGTTCATGGCTATGCTGAAAGCATCAGCCTCTTTTACTGAAACATGGGATGCAGGGTTTATCCAATCTTCATCTCCTGAAAAATGATCCATACGCAGAGCAAGTACAAATGCTCCCCATGTGTTTTCAGATGGGTTGAAAAAGCTGTTGGGATAAATGGATTTTAGAAGACCGTTGGAAAAATAGTGAGTCTCTCCTGTCAGTGCTAACGCTGCACTTAGGTACCAGTTTGAAAATTCGGCATCTGACTTAGGAGTGCTTCCGGCAGGATCAAGCCCACTGTATGTGAACCAGCGTTTTTCGGCCTGAAGAGCAAAAGGCCCTGATGCCCATGCAGCTTCAATACCAGTTCGTATTCTGTCATCAACATTTTCGATTACGCCGAATTTTGTGTTGTGGGTCAGTTCATAGATATTTCTTGAGGTTCCTGCCATTCCAGAGCTTTTTACACGAAGATCAATGTTTAGGTTATCTGCTTTTACAAAGGTTCCCGAGCATCCGAGATGCAGTGATTCAAGCCATCGGTTATTCACCATTTTAAATGGAACAACCACAACTCTTGCCGCAACTTCTGGTTCATCATGTTCGTTCCCCCTTGCGGAACCGTCATCTCCATCGCCATTGAAAAGCCCTGCTGAAAAGTAAAGGCGTTCCTTGAAAAGGGAAGTATAGCCCATTATCCCAACATCCCTTCCAGGAGAGAGATAATAACCCATGGAACGTTCGGCAAATAGTATTGCCTTGTTTTTTCAAGAATTTCCAGGCTGAAAGGTTCTTTAAACTGTCCGAACCTTATGCCGCTTGTGCCGTAAACAAATTCACCAAAAGCATCAACAAGGTTGCTTGTTTCATTGCCCTGAAACTCATACTCCATCCCGAACCTGAACCAACGTGTAAGCTGACCGTTAAAAATAAGTCTTGCCCTTCTTATATCAAAGCGGTTGTCTGAACGCTCCTCTTCATTATAATAGTGGTAATCTGACTGAAATGAGCCTCCAAGCCTCATTTCAATCCCGCCTTCTTCTTCAGATTTTATGTAAAAACCCCCTTTATATCCTGCAAAAAAAATTCGTTCTGCAAAAGCTGTTGCAGATATTGATAAAACCATAAGTATTACAATGAATTGAGTTGTTCTGCGTAAAACTTTCCTGAAAAAAATTGTCAATTGAAAATAACCTCCGCATACTTAATTTATCGGGTGGTGTCCCAAATCCGTTGATCTGATAAGAAAACGACTCTATTGATAAGTATTGACTCTATTGATAAGTATTGACTCTATTGATAAGTATTTCCAAAGAGTCGTCCACAGGTTTGGAACACTACCATTTATCGCAAATATCTACGTATTCACACAATTTGAATATATAATGGGAAGAATGAGAATAGGTCAATATTAAAAAGTTGTTTTTATTATAAAAATCTAAAAACAACCAATATTGACCAGAAATAACATATGGAGGGTGCTAATGAGGGTTATTGTAATGGATATCTGTGGTATCTTACATTTTTATCTAAAGGTATTGTGCAAATCTTTTTCAAGTTGATGTAATATTTCCGAAGCTTTGTTAAAATCAAATTTTCCAATGATATCTTTAAGTTCTGTACTTTTTGGTTCAAATATGGAACCTTTCAGTTTTGTTGCCAGCATTTCTATATGCCTTGATGCTATAAAACTCTTTTTATCCAGCAAATTGGCAATTGCCATAAGGTCAGATTTAATCTCATCAGAATCATGAGCTAGTTTAGAATCATGAGGTAGTTTAGAATCATGATGCAGTTCAGAACCATGATGCAGCTCAGAATCATGATGCAGCTTAAAATCATGATGCAGTTCAGAATCATGAGGCAGTAAGGAATTAGTAATTCCCTGAACAGCGATACTATCCACTGGCTCACCGTTCATTGCATTGTTTTCAAAAATTTCGCCGTTGATGGATTTTTCAATAATTTTATCAATTGCAAAAAGTGTATTTACAAGAACATTGTTAAAATCGCCATAAAGTGAGAGTAAAACTTCTTGTGATGCACTATTTTTAAAACCATTCTCAAAGGCTTCCGAGGCAAAAGAAAGAGCTTTAGCACCAAGATTTCCGGCCTCTCCCTTTATTGTATGTAGAGTAAGTGCAAGGGCTTTTTGATCATCTGAGTGAATAAGATCAAGAATTCTCCGGCTTGTATTATTGTTTTGAGTGCGAAACTCTTTTAACAGCTTTTCATATAGCTTTTGATTTCCTGATAATCTTTCCAATCCTTCATCAATATTTACTAAATGCGGTTCTGTAATATTCCTGATTTTTCTGTATAAGTTATCAGAGTTACCTGAGCTTACAGGCAAGTCATCAAGGTTACCTGAATTTACAGGCAAGTCATCACAATCCACTGCATTATCTGTTAGGCATTTATACAGAACATTATAGAGATTTTCAGGTACGATTGGTTTGCTGACAAAACCGTTCATTCCGGCTTTAAGGCAGGCTTCTTTTTGTTCTGTCATTGCATGGGCGGTCATGGCAACTACCGGAAGATCCTTTAGAGTTTGTTTGGCTCTTATTCTTTTTGTTGTTTCAATGCCATCTATAACAGGCATCTGTATATCCATCAGAACAACATCAAATGATCTTTTATTCAGAAGTTCCAGAGCTTCCAGACCATTGCCTGCAATGGTAATATCCATTTCTGCAATCTGTAGAATCTCTGAGGCCACCTGTTGATTGATGCTATTGTCCTCCACCAGCAGAATTTTTGCCCCTTTTCTGGATTTGAGAAGTTCAAGTGCCTTATCCTTATGAGATTCCCTTTTCCCTGGCATGGAAAAGTCTTTGAAAAAAGCCGAGATAATTGCTTCGACAATATTTGAAGAGGTCAGCGGCTTGATCAGAAATCCGTCAAGATCAATTTTGTCAGCAGCTTTCATGACCTCTTCCCTGCCATATGCTGTGATAAGAATAATTTTGGGTTGAAAAAAATTTTCATCCATTCTGCGAATTTTTATTGCAGTCTCAATGCCGTTCATCCCTCCTGGCATGAAATAGTCAACAATAACAAGCTTAAATGGATAAGTTTTAGCGGCATTTTCAAGTTCAGCAATACCTTCTTCTCCAGATGCAGCAAGAGATACCTTGAAAAGGCAGGATTCAAGCATTCTCTGGATTACTTTTCTGGATATTTTATTGTCATCAATTACAAGAACAGGCATGTTCTGAAGAGCTTCATCAACTAAACAGGATGATGATTTTTTCATTACACTTTGCTGAAAAGTGGCACTGAAATAAAAGGTGCTGCCCTTGCCGAAATCGCTATGAACGCCAATTTCACCGCCCATCAGAGATACAATTTTTTTACTGATGGAGAGACCAAGGCCGCTGCCACCATATTTCCTTGTGATTGAAGTATCAGCCTGGGAAAATGATTTGAACAATTTTTTCTGCTGTTCCTTTGTAAGACCAATACCTGTATCGGATACAGAGAAATGCATGGTAATATTGTTATCATTGTCCTGAACTTTTTTGATGGACACTAATACATGTCCTTTTTCTGTAAATTTAATACTGTTGTTTATAAGATTGATAAGCACCTGGCCAAGCCTCATTGGGTCTCCAACCAGGGGAATTGAAATGTTTGAAAGTGGAGACATCAGAAGCTCCAGTTTTTTCTCTTCAGCTCGTAATCCAACAACATTGAAGACATTGTTAAGAACATCTTCCAGAAAAAAGTCAGTTCTCTCAAGTTCAAGCCTTCCAGCTTCAATTTTTGAAAAATCAAGGACGTCATTAATCAACCCCAAAAGCGAGATTGCCGCAGAGTTTATTTTTGTCAGATAATCACGCTGTCTGTATGTGAGATCGGTGCGGAGCAAAAGGTGAGTCATACCCATTACAGCATTCATGGGGGTTCTGATCTCGTGGCTCATATTGGCCAGAAATTCACTTTTGGCCCTGGTGGCAGAATCAGCTTTTTCAGCCATAAGTTTTATATTTTTATTTGCTTCTACAAGTTCCTGCTGGGTTTCAGTAAGTTCACTGTTAAGTTTTTTGAGCTTGATATTCTGGCTTACAAGCGTTCTTTGCATGTTGACAAATTCATTGTTCAGCCTGCTGATCTCATTAAATGCCTCTTCGGAAAGACCATTAAGTGATTCATAAGAGAGAATGGCGTTTTTTTGACCATTTCCCTTTTCAGTCAAATTATTTTCTGAGGCGCTATCTTTATGTGAAGAGTCAAGTGAGGCGGAATCTGATTGCCAACCTTCATCAGATGTTTCAAGTGAAAAATCATCATCTGTTTCATTAATCTCAGGTATGGTTGCAGACATAAAAACCTTATCACCCTGAAGAGATAAACTGAGTAAAAAAGTGGCAGGCATTCCAAAGTAGTTAAGGCTGAATGGCTTATCAATAACAGGCTCTTTGCGACGAAGTCTGTCAACAAGCTCTTTCCAATCCTGCCATGAAGTATCTGCAAGCACCTCAAGTACATGTGTTGGCGTTCCGTCAATGGGGCCTGCGCCAAGGCTGTCGTGTATAACTTTTATAAGCTTGCCGCTTTTGGTAAAGAGATACTCTGCCTTTTTTTCATCATATATATTATCCATATTGCCTTACCGTTTATACTTCATTGTAAAATTTCCATAACATGCTGACATATAACGACTTTAATGGATTGTTGTGATGCCATCGGAATCATGAGAGGTCATTAAAAAGTCTCCATAACACAATGATTTATTTCAGGCCTGTTCCTTGGATTCTAAAATGGATTTTGCCACAGAAATTGCATCCTCTGCATTGGAGGCAAACCCTTGTGCTCCTAAAAGCTTCCAAAGTTCCGGACGGCTGTTTAAAGCAATCCCTCCCACCATGATTCCGGTCTCTTCTCTATTTTTTTTCACCTCTTTTATAAGCTCCTGGGTATTTTTGAGATGAAACATCATGGTTGTTGAGATGGCAAGTATGTGAGCTTTTTCTGAAGCAACTGCTTCAGCCACTGTTTTTGACGGGGTATTTGCACCAAGGAAAAGTGTATTCCATCCTTCAGACTCAAACATGTCTGCCACCATTCTTATGCCCATTTCATGAAGTTCATTGCCAACACATGTTGCAATCAGGATATTATCGTTTTTATTACCTGACATTATGTAGGGATAGAGTTGTGCCATTATAGATTGTGTCATTGCAGTAAAAAGATGCTCCTGGGCAACCGAGATGATTTTGAGCTGCCACAAACGGCCTGTCAAATACATATCCGGCTGAAATACCTGAAGATAAATATCCTTGACAGGTGTACCTGATTCAACTTTTTCAATGATGAGATTAGATGCAGATTTTCGATCACCTGCAAGAACGTATTCTGCATATTGTTCAGCAAGTTTTCTGTAAGGGGCATCTCTGCTTATGATTTCATCAAGCTCCCTGATTACTGCTTCTGAAAGCATTGTTTCTCCTCTTTGCATTGTAGTGCTTCTCATTTTCTCACAATAGACATCTTTGGCTTTTTGAGTAGTGCTTCTTCAAGTTTAAACTATCGGGAGACTTTTATTTGATCTTTGTACACTTTCGTTTGTAAGATTTACAAATGCAGCCTGATTTACAATAAACCAGTGATAAAGCGGATAGATTTCATCAAAGGTTTTCTGTGAAAGATGATTTTTCATTACCTCCACCCAGTTGTTAAGCTGAGCCGGCCAGTATGATGCATTGAAACCATGGGAACGATAGGTTGTATAGACCCACAAAACTGTTTCAACAAGATTTTCAGCATCCGGAAAGGCAAGTATTGTCTCGACATAACGGGCGTGATTGCTGTGATTGTCCAGCATCATTGCAATATTCTCCTTTCCTGTCATTTGAAGAATATCTTCACGGGCCTGCATACGCATGTTCAGTTCACTTACAAGAAGTTCCCGTTTGTTTTGCCACTCTTGCAATGCTTCCTGAGTTGCAGGCTGGATTTTCTGTGCTGTTTTAACAAGTTGCTCTCTATCCATAATAACCTCTTTTATGAGTTTTTTAGGTTTTTAACTTGGCATCCTTCATACAGCCATCAAAGTACTTTAAACTTTCCAGAGCAATATTCCTGAAAAACGGGAACACCTCTTAAGGAAAGTGTAAAGCGGGAAATGAATGATGCCCTGATTTTTTACATATTTATTATATCCATATTAGTCAGGATATGGTATCTTTTTTTTGATAAAATGAAACTGAAAGTATTGTACATTGAAGAGGATATTTTTTGCAGATGAAAGAAGACAAAAAAGGAAAAATACTCATAGTTGATGATACACCTGTTAATATAGAAGTTCTTGGTGAAGCCCTTTCTCCTCAATATGATATCAGGGTTGCCACCTGTGGCAGGGATGCCCTCTACCTTGTTGCCACAGAGCTTCCTGACCTTGTTCTTCTTGATATAATGATGCCTGAAATGGATGGATATGAAGTTTGCAGAAGAATAAAAAATGATTCCGGAACATCAGGTATTCCTGTCATATTTATTACTGCAAAGGCCCATAAAGAAGATGAACAGAAAGGGCTTTCTGTTGGGGCAATTGATTATATTACAAAACCATTTAATCTTGATATTGTGAAGGCAAGAATTAAAAATCACCTTGAATTGAAATGGACAAAAGATGCACTTATTGAAGCCAGCAAAGCAAAAAGTGATTTTCTTGCAACAATGAGTCACGAGATACGTACCCCCATGAACGCCATTATCGGTATGACCGAACTTGCCTTGAACACAAAGCTTGATATGGAACAGAGAAAATTTCTGACAATAATCAGGGACTCTTCAAATGCATTGCTGGCACTTATAAATGACATTCTGGATATTTCAAAAATTGAAGCAGGAAAAATTGAGCTTGAAGATGAGACCTTTAATATAAGGGAGACAGTGGAAGCAGTTATAAGCACATTGACAGTAAATGCACATAAAAAGAAACTTGAAATCTTATCACATATTCTTCCGAAAACACCTGTATGGGTTGTTGGCGACAGAATGCGCCTGCGACAGATACTTGTTAACCTTGCAGGCAATGCCATCAAATTTACAAAGAGCGGTTATGTACTCATAAAAGCCTATACTCAGGAACCTGATGGTGATTTTTTATGGTACCATTTTTTAATCAAAGATACCGGAGTCGGCATTCCTGAGGATCAGATAAAAAGGCTTTTTAAAGCATACAGTCAACTTGATAACAAAATGACCCAAAAATATGAAGGGACAGGTCTGGGACTTACCATTTCCAGGCACCTGACCACACTTATGGGAGGAAAGATATGGGTTGAAAGTGAACCCGGGTGCGGCAGTGAATTTCATTTTACAGTACCCCTTAAAAAAGGGATATCTTTAATTGACCAGAAAGAGAGCGTAGATCAGCAAGCAAACAGAGTTCTGATTTTTGATACCCTTGAACCATCCGGAGCTATGTTGAGCGATCTTCTTGCTGAAGCAAACTGTTCAGTAAAACTTGTGACAAATATCAGTGACGCACGTAAGGCACTTCATGAAGCTGCTGAACAAAGTAATATCTACGATTTTTTTCTTATTGACCACGAGAGCACCGGCATTACTGCAAAAAGTATCCAATTTGTTTTTAAAGACCTGGTTGAAAGTTCAGCAGCAGTTGTTGCTTTTTTGCACTCATCAACCCTTTTACTTGATAAAGATGAAGAATCAGGCCATATCTCTCCACGCTTTATCCCCAAACCTCTGACATTAAAAGAGATAAAGTGCTTTATTGAAACTGCCGGTAACAAAGAAGAATGCATCAAAAAGAGTAACGTTGATTGTGAGGTTGAAGGTCAAGTTGATTGTGAAGTTGAAGGTCAATTGGATGATGGAAAGGTAAAATCACGGCATGATATGCCTTCACTAAATGTGTTGCTGGTTGATGATACTGATTTCAATCTTTTTCTTGCAAATAAATTGCTTGAGATGCGGGGACACAATGTTTTTGAAGCAAGGGACGGCAGTGAAGCACTTGAAGCCCTCTCAACAAGGGATTTTGATGTTGTTTTAATGGACATCTCCATGCCTGTCATGGATGGAATTACGGCAACCCGTTTGCTGAGGGCATGTGAAAATGGTGACTTATATGATATAGATGAAAAATCTGTTTCTTTATCACTGCTTCAATCCATTGAAAAATTTCGCAAGGGGAAAAAACCTATCCCTGTAATTGCCATGACAGCACATGCCGAGCCTGAACAGGAAAGAGCCTGCCTTAATGCCGGAATGAATTTTGTGGTGACAAAACCGTTTAAGCCGCAAACGTTTTTTGATGTACTTTACACTGTTCTTTCCAACAGTTCGGGAACAGCTTTGAATTCAAGCAGTTCATGAACATTTCTGTAATAACTTGCCCATTTATCTCCACCATATTCGGGGGACTCTGACCCTTAACCCATGGGATTCAATTTTAAAAACTTTTTTAATTTTTCAGAGATCAAAAGATCTTGTTTGAGATTTTCCCAAAATTCATATGCCATTTCCTTTGTTTCCATCAAAACCTCACGATTGATGATTAAAGGTTCAGGGTCATACTCTTTAAATGCGTATGGCCGAAGATGCCCGCCAGGTGTCGGGGCGAAACCCATTGAGCACATGTCATAAACCGGCAATAGTCGAAAACCATCTCCATCAATGGCAAGACTGATGTTACCGAGGTGCATATCCGAATTATTGATATAATGGCCGAAATGCCAAAGCACCTCTGCCTCATAAACGTGATCCCACTTTACCAGCTCTCGCTCAGCCAGAGCTTTGAGTACTGCAGGCCAGTTTTCCCCTAATCCCACAAATTCACTATCAATTGACCGAAGAGATATCATTGAACTGCGGCCAATGGCTCCATGTCTGTCAAATCTGTTTGACTCAAGAAAAAGCTGATTGTCAATCTCCGACAGCTCAACATCTGATGTTGAGAAACCATAACTCTGGAGAGTTTTTGTTGCGTGGTATTCTGAAATTAAAATATCTCTCCATCTTTCTGCGATCTCATTTTTTTCAGTCGGGGAAAATTTTACGATAACATGTGATAAACACTCCTTGCAATATACTGCAAATTTGGGTTGCTCACCACCTGCCGAAGAGCCCGGTACCTCACCGGCAATGGCATTTTGGGCAAGCTGTTGATATTCATCTCTTGAATATTGCGTTGTTTTTTGGGGAATGCGTAATAGTAATGATTCTCCAAGTCTTATGTTGCCATGCATGTCATCCCCATTGATCATGAGAAACTTACCAATATGCTCACTGTTCCATCTTTCAGGATTTTTCGGAAACCCATCAGACAATGAAGCCATGGTTTCCGCAATTTTTTTTCCAAGAAAACCTTGAGGCCGTAAGTCATATAGAAAATAGGGAAGATCGTCATAAAGCCCGTTTAGGCTATCGCCCAGCAATACAGATGGTGTATCTTTTACTGATTCTACAAAAAATCCACCGTGCAAAAGAGGCCTGAGATAGGCAATAATGGAGCTGTTTCCAGACAGATCAACCGTTGAAATTGGTATTCTATTTCCACCTCCAAAAGCCTCTCTGGACATGGCATATCTGGGAGCTCGCCCATCTTGAATCCGAACGATTTTATCCCCCATGGCTTTCAATTTAGTGGAAATCGAACCTTGGGACAATCCGGTATATGCCTGAATCTCCTTTGATTTTGCTGGGCCTCTTTTGAGGTATTCTTTAATGGATTCCATTTCTCATACAAACTTCTCTTAAAAATAACAAATCAATAGATTGGCCAATAGATAAATATCATTATTATTAAAATAAAATCAAAGTTTTATTGAATTATATTAATGCTTATTCCGATAAATAATTGGTTTTGTCTAAAATATTATACATGTATCATTAATGATTCAGTGATCCGTATCTTCATTTCGCCGGACTTCAAAAATTGAAGATCAAAAAGATCCGGTTATCCTGTTATTACAGCCACTTGTTAACGTTAAGTATCTTATTCACCAACTCACCTTAAAATACCTTCGTTTCTCACGATTATTTAACACCTTGCTGCAAGACGCCCAATCAATATTGGAAACATTTTGGTTATATCTTACTTCAAATGGATTTTTATCCGGTACACTATCAATGATTTTCCTTGCTTCCTCAATTTCACCCTTTGCCACCTCAATCCAGACATCTTCTAAAACATCGGGTAATTGCCCAAAAATGCTGGTAATATTCTTCAGTCGTTCTGATAACAAATCATGAACCCTGTCTTCCACTGAATCCTTGTATCTCATATTGTAGATGTGGACTGTATCATTTATCTGTCCGATTCTTTGAACACGCCCTTTTCTCTGCTCCAGTCTCGTGGGATTCCATGGTAAGTCCAGGTTAATTAATGTGCCAAGTGTTTGTAAATTAAGACCCTCAGATGCGGAATCCGTACCAACTAAAATTTTATATTTATGGGATTTTACACCGGCTTTGATTGTGTCTTTATACTCTTTTTTAAAATAGCCGTTAAAGAAAACACCTGATTTATCTCCTCCGGCATAAAGGGCAATTGCAACCGATGGAAATTCTGACGATAATTTATCTGCAACCCAAAAGGCAGTGTCATAATATTGAGAGAATATGATCACGCCTTTTTCTTTCCAGCCATCTTTTAAAAGCTCAACGGTTTTCAGGAACTTTGGATCAGTTGCCTGATTAGACTCCAAAGCAGCTACAAAAGCGTTTAACAACTCTTTTTCTTCCGCAGTAAGATTCTTTAATTCAATTTGTTTTGTATCTGTTGTTTCTTCTTCATTGTCCTGCTCATCAGAGAACTCGTCAAAACCGTCCCCCCATTCTCTCAGCATTTTTTGACCTGTTCTTTTTCCTGCTTCCAAAGATGATCCAATACGTTTCAATAACAAAGTTCTGAAAAAACCGGCACTCTTGACTCTCTGGCCCAATAGCTTGCAAAAATCTTCCGCCAGCTCATAAGCATCTTTCATATAACCGGTCAAAATTAATGCTTCCTCTTCACTCTCTCCGTGCAGTTCCACATTGATTCTCTGGAGGTAAGGTTCATTTGTTATGGGGTCAATTTTGTTTTCTAAATATGATCTTTCACGTCTTACAACGTGGCGGATAAACGGATTCCTGTGAGCTTCATCCACAATCACACACTCATATTCACGCTTTAATAAATATTGTGCTGTTTCCGAACCCAAAGAGATCAGCCCCTGTGATATAATGCCGATCCTTCTTGGACATTTAACAATGTCAATCCTGCCTCTATTGGGATATTTAAGACCGTTTTCATCTATCCACTGCCGACCGTCCCACCCTGCCGACGGCAGATCAAGAAGGGCATTCATCTCGTCCTGCCATTGCCAGATCAAGGTTTTTGGTACAATTATCAAAACAGGTTTGTCACCATACAACGCCATCAACTGGGCACCCATTGCCAACTGAATCGTTTTGCCCAGACCAACCTGATCCGCCAGAATATATCTTGCTCCAAAGCTTTTCTTATGGTCTCTTAACGCCAGATCCACAAAATATTTCTGATGCTCCCACAAACCCAGATGTTCACGGTAAACAGGGGATTCCACAGCAACTGCTGCTGCTTGGCTCTTTTCCTCTTTCCATTTTACAACTTCATCTATTTCTACCCGCTCTGAAATCCTTTTAATGTCTTCAATGATAAAATCACTCAAATCCCTGGCACTGATATCATTCCACAAGCTATCAAACTCTTCCTGCACCCAATTCACAGCTTCTTCTGAATCATCTTCCCAGGCAAGTTCATAATTGATTTTCCACGCTGTTTTTGATTCGTTCACACTGCCGAGAAATGATCTTTTCTCTCCATTCTCCAATGTAATCACACCGGCTTTTCCGTGAATTAATCCAAATTTGTCATTTGGTAAAACCCGTATCTGCATTTTGCCGGACTTCAAAAATTCATAAAGCCTTTTAAAACGATTTGCCGCATTTTCAAGCTCTTCCGGTTTCCCCTCGCACCACTCTTTTCTCATTGAAGCATTGGCAAGTTTAGCTGTACGCACATCTTCTGCCAATAGTTCGGAATTGCAAACAATCCTGATTTTACCGGAAACTGATTCTAAAGCTTCTCCAGCTACTTCAAAAATTGAAGATCGAAAAAATCCGGCTATTCTGTCATAGGATTTTGCATTCGTTAAGCTACGATTTAAAAGTGAATCCGCTATGGATTCCCTTATTGATGAGAAACGATTTATCACGTTAAACCTGTTTGTTTTTCTTTTCACTCAAGCTATTTATTTCAATATTTCCTGCCTGCATTTTTATGGATTCCAGCATTTCCTTAAACTGTTCTTTTGTGAGCATACCCTTATGGAATAATGATTGAAGCAGTTCAACTTTCCCTTTAAGCATGCCTTCATTGATGTAATGTTCTGATATTGTAGTTGCAGTAAAGCTCATTTTGACCTCCTTTTTAATATTTTCCACTATTTCTTCCGGTAATTGTTTATAGGCACTGACCCATTGCTCAATCAAAAGTTTTTTATCATTATCAAGCAGAGCTTCCATTCTGGCGACGGCCTTATAAATCTCTCTTACAAGATATTCCCTGTCAATGCCTCTGTCATCAGCCTTTAAAGCAAGAAGTTTACACATGAGTGAATGCTTTTGCACAAGTTCTGAACTCTTTTGAGATTTTACCTTGATCACGTCAAAGTGGCAGTGCTGTTTCTCCATTTTATCGCTGAAACCATACCAGAAAGTATCAGGGATATCTTTTCTCCATACAGCATCATCAGTATATACAACAATGCTCCACACAGGACGCTGTCTTAAAAGCCAGGCATAACAAAAATATTCAAATATCCGGGAGGATACATCAACCCGTTTGCTCATATTTTCAATCTGAATCACAATATCATGGAAAACTTTATCTATCTCAACTTCCATTACAAGGAAAAGATCATCTTTAAGACTCTCTTTCAAGGCTTCGTACTTGCTGATAAATTCCTTATCTATAAAGGTATATTCTCCAATTGATCGTTTTGGAAAATAGTGTGCAAAAAATTCTTCAGTAAATGATGCGATTAGCCATTTCATCAAGGCATCATGTTTTTTAGGGTTTTTCATGGGTTTGCTCTTCCTTTCTTCTGACTTATTCATACCCGTTTGGTAATCAGTATCAGTGAATTAAAGCATTTACAAATCTATTTTCGAAGTACCGCAAAACTCACTTTTTTACCCATATACAGCCAAAATCGACATATAGTTTGCGTCTCAAAAAACATTGAATTTTGAAAATGTTAAACTGAACACAACACAAGCCAAGTTTTGGATTAACTTTTCAAAACAGTGTTTATGAGTGACTTTTGCGGTACTGCCTATTTTTAATTTCCATGGAAGAAGAAAGTTACACACATACAAACGTCAAAAAGTTTATAAGTATAACATGCTATTTACTCAAAATCGACATCTTATTGCGTTTTTAGCAGAGAGTTTGCATTTGTCTGAATGAGGATAACCAGGACAATAATAGTATCCTAAACCTTAGTCTGAATGAGGATAACCAGGACAATAATAGTATCCTAAACCTTAGTCTGAATGAGGATAACCAGGACAATAATAGTATCCTAAACCTTAGTCTGAATGAGGATAACCAGGACAATAATAGTATCCTAAACCTTATAAAACGAACGTTCGTTCATTTTTCTGTTGACATTTCTCTTTCTTCTTTATAGATATTCCAAAATAATCAAGTTTTCAGCCAAAAGAGAGGGAGGATAATACTCCCTACAGTTACACCTTGAAAGCACAATAGCCAGGAGAAACATATGTCAAAGTTTATGAGTGAAAGAAATATACGTTTTATGATGAAAGATGTCTTTAATCTGCCATCTCTTACAGAATATCCATACTACAGCAGCCACAATGAAAAAGTATTTCAAATGATCATTGATGCAGCACTGAAACTTGCCGACAAAATGTTGTATCCGGTTCTTGGAGAGATGGATAAAAATGAGCCTTGCCTTGAAAATGGAGAGGTCAGGGTGCATCCTGTTGTTAAGAAACTCATGAAAGCATATGGAGAGGGGGGATGGATATCAGCAGGTTTTCCCGAGTCCCATGGCGGGGATCAGCTTCCTGTATCCATAACCGGTATCACAAGATTTATCTTTGCTTCTGCAAATTACTCAGCAAGTGTCTATCCGGAACTTACCGCAGGTGCGGCAGAGCTTATCACAACCTTTGGTACCGAGGAATTGATTGAAGCATATGTGCCGATGATGCTTGAAGGCAAGTGGCAGGGAACCATGGCCCTTACAGAACCACAGGCAGGAAGTTCGCTTTCTGATATTACAACCACCGCATACCCTTTAACAAATTCAGAGAAGGGCGGATCTGAAGAGTCTGATATAAGGAAGGTCTATAAAATCAAGGGTCAAAAGACCTTTATTTCAGCAGGAGATCATGATGGAGCAGAAAACATCATACATTTGATGCTGGCACGAATTGACGGTGCTCCCGCAGGAGCAAAGGGTATTTCTCTTTTTGTGGTGCCCAAAAAAAGGGTTGATGAAAAAGGCAGACTCATTCCAAATGATGTCAAGGTTGCAGCCATCTATCACAAGCTTGGTTACAGAGGCGCTCCTATTACAGAGCTTTCCATGGGTGAAAAGGATGATTGTTTTGGCTGGCTTGTGGGTCAACCCAACAGAGGGCTTGCCCAGATGTTCCAGATGATGAATGAAGCAAGACTTGGCGTTGGAATGGGAGCCACAGCCATTGCAACTGCTGCCTATTATGCTGCACTTGACTACACTTTACAAAGACCCCAGGGCAGACCCATCACCCAGAAAGATCCTTCAAGCCCACAGATTTCAATTATTGAACACACTGATGTTAAACGTATGCTTTTGTTTCAGAAATCTGTGGTTGAAGGTGCTTTGTCTCTAATCATTCAATGCTGCCTTTATGCTGATCTTGAAAAGGTCACCAAAGGAGAGGAAAAAGAGAAATACTCTCTTCTTCTGGATCTTCTTACACCAGTTGCCAAAACCTGGCCTTCAGAGCAGGGGATTCTTGCCACAAGCCAGGCCATTCAATGTTTTGGGGGTTATGGTTACTGTGATGATTTTCCGGTTGAGCAATATTTCAGGGATTCAAGAATTCATCCCATTCATGAAGGTACAACCGGAATTCAGGGAATGGATCTTCTGGGAAGAAAGATCATAATGAAAGAGGGCGGGGCAGCATTCCTGTTTATTAATGAGGTCAAAAAAACCATTCAATCGGCATCTTCTGTTCCGGAGTTGGAATTTCATGCATCAAAACTTGAGGATGCAGTTAAATGCCTTGAGGAGGTCATGGTTTTTCTTTTACAGGTTATGCATAAAAAAGGTGTTGATCACTATCTTGCAGATGCCACACTTTTTCTTGAAATGTTCGGTATTCTCGCTATCTCATGGCAGTGGCTCATTCAGGGAGTTGCAGCTCAAAAAGCACTTTCTGACTCTGCCGCCTGTTCCAGAAAGGATGCTTTTTTCTATAAAGGAAAAATTTATGCAATGAATTATTTCTTTCGTTATGAACTTCCCAAAATGCGCGCCATTGCGGTAAGGTTGACAGATGGGGATAATCTGACTGTTGAGATGGAAAAAGAGTGTTTTACTAATTTCTGAAAATCAATGAGATTTCGGGCATCATCATTTTACCGTGAAAATGACTATTATTTTTATATTTGGGGCTGATTAATACGTAATCAATCATGCCTGTTTATAACGTACATGGCTGATGATAGCCACAATCGAAGAGATGAAAGTCGTTTTAAAAACAGCCACTTACTGAGACTTTCATATAAAAACATTAAGGAGAGTAAAACTTCATGAGTCGGCTTATATACAGAACAGAAGGAAGAACAGGATATCTGACACTTAACAGACCTGACAACTACAATGCTTTTGATGAAGATATGGTTGTTGAGTTTGAAAAATTCATTTCACAGAGGATGTATGATGAAAGTGTTTCTGTGATTATTCTGGATGGCGGAGATGCCAAAGGTTTTTGTGCAGGGCTTGACATGAAATCATTCGGCCCTGAAATATTCAGGATGAAGCCTTGGGATGCCTATAATGCACAGGCAAGGATGTCACGTCTCATGCTTGGTTTAAGAAGAATTCCTCAGCCTGTAATCTCCTGTATTCACGGTGCAGCAGCAGGTATTGGATTTTCCCTTGCAATGGCATCGGATATCAGGATTTTGGGGGTGGGGGCAAAGTTTTCAGCAGCATACATAAATATTGGTCTTGGTGGGGCTGATATGGCATCAAGCTATTTTCTGCCCCGTCTCATAGGCTCCGGAAGAGCAAACGAATATCTTCTGACCGGTAACTGGATGGATGACAAGGAGGCCATGAACCTTGGTTTTGCAAGCCGCCTTGTACCCAAAGAAAAAATGATTGAGACAGCCACTGAAATTGCAAATGTCATGTGCAGCAAAAATCCTCTCGGTATCCGAATGACCAAGGAGGCCATCAATATCAATATTGACGCAGGCGGCCTTGAAGCAGTTCTTCAGATGGAAGACAGAAATCAGATGATGATTGCCTTTGGAATGCATGTAAATCCTGAAAAGTGATTTAGATTCTGCAAACTCCCTTATATACTCAAAATAGACATTTTATTGCTTTTTCAGAAGTTATTGCAGTTGTCTGAACCAGGATAACCAGGATGGATAGGATGTTCAGGATGATAATCCTGCCTTATCCTGTTCTTATCCTGTTAATCTGGGGAATCCTGATTCAGAAAGTGTTGACAAAACTTAAAAGATCATAGGTGTCGATTTTGAGTATAAACTATCAAGTTACAACAGGAAATGAGAATAGATCTTCAGGATACGCTCTCCCATTGAATCAATGGTATGGTTTTTCAGGACTTTTTTAAATGCATTTTCCACCATTTTTTCTCTCTCGGTACTGTTTTTAATAATATGCATTATCGTGTCGGCAATCTCTTCTGGATTACCGGCCTGAAAAAAGTATTCCACTCTCTCCATGGCTGATGATATCCATGTTTCCGCCAACCCGTGATGCTGCCACTGGGCATAGGGAGAACATGGCTTCAAGAATTGACTGTGATATCCCTTCAACTTCTCTGCTTGCAAGAAGTTTGCAGTCAAAAGCACTGTAATATGGCCATGTGTTTTCCCTGAAGCCTGTAAAATGAATGATAGATGAGTGCTTACGTATGAGTGCCCTGCTACTACTGTCAAGATCGTCCAGAAAACCCTTTTCTCCATCTCCCACAATAACAAGATGATATCCTGGAATCTTTTCTGCAACAGAAATAAATCCATTGATGATATCCATGACTCCCTTGTCAATTGAAACACGCCCCACATATCCAATAAATTTGGCATCAGGAGCAACCTTTAATTCTTTGGTAAGGGCATTAATAGAAGAGTCCCTGTCAGGAAGAGGAACAGGTGGATTAATGCCGCTTGGGATTGTTATGACCTTGTTCCCGTCAAGCTCCAGGGCAATTTTCAGATGCAGGGTTGTATAATCTGCTGTTGTAAATATGTGCGTACAGAGTTTCTGATACAATAGTTTGTTGTACCATGTAGGGGAAACATCAGCGCTTATGTGCCTTGAGAGGATACTGCATGGAATCGGGCTTTGATATGCTGCTGCAAGAGCAACCTTTGAATCACTATTGCCATGGGTATTTAGAATATCGGGTTTAATTTTTACATATAGTTTTTTAAGTGTAAGAAAATCTTTCAGCATTGTTCGGGATGTAAATTGAACAGGAAAGTATTGCCACTTTCTGCTGATAGCTTTTCGGGAAAGGGGAGTATTCGGGGGGGCTGCAATAACAATTGTGTGACCTTTTTCCTCCATCCAGCGGGATTCATTGAAAACCCTTTTTTCAAGCCCCCCCAGTTGGTATGGCAGGTGGTGTGCATTATGGTAAGCTGTTGCTTCATATGAATAAGGCCGAATTTAAAGTTAGTCCTAAAGGCGTTGATAACGATGCATTATGGTAAATGTTGCTTCATATGAGTAAGGCTTCAATACGTTGAATGTCTTCGATCAAATCCACCTCGGGCGAGTCATGTTCCGTTATGGCAACCTTGATGGCATAACCATATTCAAGTACTCGTAATTGTTCGAGTTTTTCAATTTTTTCCAATGTCCCGTCTGAAAGGGTAGTTATGGTATCAAGAAATTTTTTTGTATATGTATAAAAGCCAAGATGTTTATAGTAAGCGATATCTTCGGTGTTATCCTCTTTATCTCTTGGAAATGGAATCTGGGATCTTGAAAAATAGAGGGCATATCCATTGTTATCCATAACCACCTTGACATCTTTTGGGTCGGTAATCTCCCTTGGATTGACAATCCGGCAGGCAAGGGTTGTCATGTAGATCCCCTGGAGTTTAGCACCATTTTCAAAAAATGGGGCGAGCATCTCATCAATGCATACCGGATTAAATATGGGCTGATCTCCCTGAATATTTACAACAATATCATCCGGTGCAACTTCAAGCATATTGGCTGCAAAGGCCACCCTGTCTGTACCGGAACGCAGAGAAGAGGGGGTCATGAGAGCCTGACCGCCAAAGTCACCTACTGCACTGAATATCCGATCATCGTCTGTGGCCACAATAACTCTGTCAATGGCTTTGGATTTGAGAGCCTGTTCATACACCCTCTGGATCATTGGTTTTCCTGCAACCGGTATAAGAGGTTTCCCTTCAAGTCGCTTTGATCCATATCTGGATGGAATAATTGCCGTAACTTTCATTAAAATATCCCGCTACATTTAAAAATCTTGCTACATTTTAAGATAAAGAGATCTTGCCTTTTCCCTTGTCATTATCTCTTTCCAGTTTTTTCCAAGGCAGTTTTCCCATAGAGGGTCAAGGCTTAATGCCACGCTGATCATTTTTTCAAGTTGTTCTTCATTAACCCTTGAAATAATATTTCGCGGAAGATTGATATAATTTCTTTTCATCATCTCCCTGAACTCCTTTACACCTTCCGGATAGAACTCCTCAAGATAGTCAAATGCTATGCAGCACCCAACTCCATGCCGTGTGCCAAGTATGTATGAAAGGCCATATGAGAGGGCATGACAGGCACCCACCTGTGAATAGGCAATGCTCATTCCGCCAAAATATGATGCCATCATAAGTTTCTCTTCTGATTCAGGCTCATCATCCAGAAATACATTCCGGCAAAGTTCAAGGGCCTTTTCACCATAGGCACGGCTGAATGTATTAATAAAAGTTCCCTGAAGAGATTCAATACAGTGGATGTAACAGTCCATTCCTGTGTAGAATCTCTGAAGCCCGGGTACATCTTTTATAAGATTAGGATCAAGTATTACCTGGTCAAAAACTGTGTAGTCAGAATTTATACCAAGTTTTCTTTCAGGACCTGTTAACACCGTTGTTCTGGATACTTCAGCGCCTGTGCCTGACAGGGTTGGTATGCCTATATGATAAATACCCTGGTTTTTTATAAGATCCCACCCCTGGTACTCATGGGAACACCCAGAGTTTGTAAGCATCAAAGAAACGGCCTTGGCAAGATCCATGGTGCTGCCCCCACCAATACCTATTACTGCACATGGAAGGGTCCTGGAATGATTATGAACTTCAAGGGTAAGTCTGTCCACATATGTTGTTTTAGGTTCGTCATCCACATTGACCCATATAAGCAGATCGTCATCATGCTGGGGAATACGGCTTTCAAGTTCCGTTGCTACAAAAACATCATCCACAAGAAATGCAACCCACGAATCAGTGTATTGTCTTCTTTTGTCAATGATATTGTCAAGTTGATAGAAACAGCCTTTGCCAAATACTATATTGGGAACAGTTCTAAAATTTTTTATCATGGGTTTTCCTGTATTAGAAAAAAATGGTTATCATGCAGCTATAAATGCACTCTTTATTGATTCAATTCTCTCTTCTATCTCCTTGTTGCTCCATGAGAGTTTGATCTGCATTGATATTGTCCTCTGCATTATGGAATCTGACTGAGGAAGGCTCAGGGCGCTGTAATCAGGTATGATATCAGGGGATATGGATTTCATTTGTTGCAGTGGAAGTTTTGCAGATGTTTTCATCTCTTTTAGATGGTGCCAGTGTCGCAGATAGTGCCAGTTATTGTTATACCAGTAAAAGCAGCCGTCAACTCCGTTGGCTGCAAATGCTTTCATAATTTGCTGTGCACGATTTGCATCTGGCAGAAAAAAAGAGATAAAGGTTGCGGAATCACCGTCCGGATCGGGCAATTGACGGAATGAAACATCATTAAACAGGGCAAGGACATTTTTTATCTCCTGTTTGTTTTTGCGTTGGATTTCGATTATTGCATCAAGTCTGGAGAGCTGTGCAACCCCAACAGCGGCATTGAGTTCACTTATACGGTAATTTGCACCAAGTATGGGGTGATCATCAGCGCCTCTGTCAGCTCCGCCAAGATGGTCATGTCCGTGATCTGAATATTGATGGGCAAGGTCGTAAAGCTGCTTAGAATTGGTTATGATACCGCCTCCCTCACCGCATGTTATTGTCTTGACAGCATCAAATGAGAAGCATCCCATATCTCCAAAGGTACCAAGTGATTTGCCATTAAAAGAAGCTCCGATGCTTTGACATGCATCTTCTATCAGGACAAGGTTGTGGGCTTTGCAAAAAGATTGAATTTCATCAATTTGAGCCATTGCACCGCACATGTGAACAGGTATTACAGCACGGGTTCGACTTGTGATAACTTCTTCAAGTTTTGAAGGATCAAGACATAGGGTTTCATCAATTTCTGCAAAAACAGGAACAGCACCAGCATTCAAAATTGCTTCAAATGTCGCAACGAATGTAAAAGGAGGGACAATAACTTCATCTCCTGCTCCAATGCCGCAGGCAGCAAGTGCTGTTGAAAGAGCTGCAGTGCCGCTTGAGCAGAGATGAGCGTATTTTGCACCGCTCTTTTCACATAGTTTTTTTTCAAAAGTTGCAGCTTTCCAGTGTCCTTTTCTGGCATTGTCAAACCCATATCTGAAAAGGACTCCTGTCTCCAGGACATCCATTACTTCTTTTCTTTCCCTGTCTCCAAAGAGCTCAAAACCAGGCATCAGAGCCTCCCATATTTTTAAAAATCTATACTTTTTGATATTGTTATGTTTTCCAATCAAGTTCTATATAACACAAACTTGATACTATTCAAGCTTTTATGGATTTCACAATCAAACATTAATAATTTGCCATCCTTCATTTGCCGGTTTACACTTTTTAAGGTTCTTTAGGCATTTCATGCTTCGTGTGGCAGATGGATCTGACTGACATGTACGTTATAAAAAACTCATTGCGTGCAGTTACCGCTTCAACTATTCAGTTACCGCTTCAACTATTCAAATGCCTGATATGGTGCATCAGGTGCAAGCTCTTCAAATCGTGTGTATGCACCAAGAAAAGCCATGTGAGCAGTTCCCACTGAACCGTTTCTGTTCTTGGCCACAATGATTTCAGCTTTTCCCCTGCTTGGGTTGTCTTCATTTTTGTTATATACCTCATCACGATAGATGAAGGAGACAATGTCTGCATCCTGTTCAAGGGCTCCTGATTCTCGAAGATCGGATAGAAGTGGGCGTTTTTCCGAGCGTTGTTCCAGCATTCGGTTCAACTGGGATAGTGCAATGACAGGGATATTAAGCTCCTTTGCAAGTGACTTTAATGAACGTGAAATTTCAGCAATTTCAAGGTCACGCCTGTCTGACTTAAAGGGAGCTTTCATTAGCTGAAGATAATCTATTATAATCAGGCCAAGTCCTTTATCCATTTTAAGGCGTCGGGTTTTTGCCCTTATCTCCATGGGTGTTATATTTGGAGTGTCGTCAATGAAAATAGGTATCTCGTTTAGAAGCCCCGCTGCATTGGTTACGTTCTGAAAATCATCAACACTTATAAAACCACTCTTAAGACGGGTGGAGTCAATGCGTGCTTCAGAAGTCAAAAGTCTCATGGAGAGCTGTTCCTGGGACATCTCAAGGGAAAAAATTGCCACAGGTACACGCTCTTCAACTGCAACATTACGGGCAATATTAAGGGCAAAAGCTGTTTTTCCCATACTTGGTCGGGCTGCAAGGATAATAAGGTCAGATTTTTGAAGCCCCGATGTTAAAGCATCAAGTTGAGCATAGCCTGTTGTCAGACCCAGAAGGCCACCTTTTTTTCCCTGGCGATCTTCCAGCATGTCAATATTGATATTGATAAGATCAGAGAGACTGGAAAATGATTTGGTGTTTTTTGATTCAGAAATTCTGAACACAGCATTTTCTGCAAAGCTTATTATATCTTCAAAATCTCCCCTGTCTTTCATGCAGCGTTCAACAATTGCCGATGCACTTTGAATCAGGGATCTTAAAGATGATTTGCCCTTGATGATTTTTGCATAATGAACAGCGTTAACAGCCATTGGGGCTGCATCTGCAATTGCAGCAAGAAAAGCTGAACCGCCAATATCTTCCAGCTCTTCTTTTTCTTTAAGGCGTGTGGCAACAGTTACAAGATCAACAGGTTCATCCCTGGAAAAAAGCTCAGCTATGGACTTGAATATCTTTTCGTGGGATTTTTTATAAAAATCCTCTGGCTTTAGAATCTCAAGAACATCAATGAGTGTATCATTATCAATTAAAACCGCACTGATAATTGCCTCTTCAGCATCTATATCATGGGGTGGAACTTTTTCTAAGAGAGGGTCCATAATTTTTTTGGGGAGGGAAGAAGGCATATTGTCACCGTATATCATAAAATAAAAAAAATAACCCCGCTGAAAGCTTAATATAGCAGTAGCGGGGTAATAATAATCAATTGGTCATAAGTGAAATCAACTGATAAGTGAAATCAACTGATAAGTGAAATCAACTGATCAAAAGTAAACTTAATTAATCAATAGTCAAGCCAATTAATCAATAGACAAGTCAATTAGTCAAAGTTGAATCAGGCAGTTTTTTCTTCCGGAACTACCTTTACAGTGATTTCAGGTTCAACATCTTTGTAAAGGCGGACAGGAACCTTATACTCTCCAGCAAGTTTGATTGGTTCAGCAAGCAGGATGGAGCGTCTTTCAATGGTTACATTCTGAGCATCAAGGGCTGCCTTGATGTCATGCGTTGTCACTGAGCCGTAAAGGCGAACTTCTTCAAACACCTTTGCCTTGATGGTGCATTCGATATTTTTAACCTTTTCAGCCATTTCCTGGGCAAGTTTTTTCTCTTTTGCAATTTGAAGTTCAAATTTAAGACGTGCCTGTTCAATGATCTTTCGGTTCTGTGGAGTTGCCTCTATAGCTTTTCCCTGGGGGAAAAGATAATTTCTGGCATATCCTGGAGCGACATTACATTCACTTCCAACAATGCCTAATGTGTCTATTGTTTCTTTTAAAATAACTTTCATATTAACCTCCGAAAAAGGTTCAACCTGAAAATATCAGATTTGAATTATATCGTATTCAGTGTGAGCAGATTTTAATTTTTTCATTCATGGTCGGTCATGACTTCTATTTTTCTGAAGTTAAGCCATGTATCAAAAAAGCCTATTCCAACAATCAGCAGGATAAATATCTGCTGTATGGCTATAATGGTGTATATAAACAACCTTAGTACCGGAGGGAATCCCTTTTTTTCAAAGATAAATGACATTATGGCAATTCCCTGAAAAAAATAGACAGGCATTAATATTAGAATGCAGTTAAGTGCTGCTATTTTTACGCCTGTCCAGGGAAGCATCAGAAGTACACCACATATAATGGCACTCCAGACAAGTTTTTCAGGAGCTTTCCACCGGTTAAGATTCTCAAGTGTTTTAAGATATATACCTTTTCTGTTCAAAATGCGTTTAATAAAAAGGATATTTATCCATGTAATAAACGTGAGCATTGTTATCATAAGGGCTGGAACAAGCCTGACCAGAACATATTTAATGGTATCAATGGATCTGTCAATCAGTTCAATGTTTTCCTGGGGTATTCCTATATCCTGATATATGGAGAGGGTTAACTTGAGATTAGCCGCAACATAGGATGTTACCATTTCCAGAACACTGCTTCCCGCTGAACCTGCATATATAAAAAACAGAAATGCAGATAGAAAAACAGTTGAAAAAACAGTGAAAAAAAGAGACTTTTCAATTGAAAGATGCTGTTCAAGAGATTCCCCAAGCACAAGGCCTATCATAATAAGGGCAGCATAGAACAGAATATCAATTGAAAGTCCGCCAATAACCATTACTGTTACAAGAAGTACTCCGGAAGCAATTATAATTCCGGGCAATCTTCCAAGCTTCAGCCTGTAATAGAGTACAGGCATCGGCAGAATCACTGCCATAAAAAACCCCAGCACAGGAGCAAATAAAGTCACAAATATTATAATTGATGAGAAAACAACACCTGAAATCACATCTTTGAATAATTTTGCTCTGTTATCCTGCCGGGTCAAATTCAATTTAACTCCACTGAAATTATTTTGTCATTAGTTTCTTAATATAAAATATTAGTGCCTTTCAGACAAGAGTGTTGGAAAAGCCTCTTTGGTTCTGCCTTGATCAGGTCAGAAAAAGTTCTGACTTGTAGAAATCAGGTAGGGTTCTGCCCCGTTCAGGTCAGGTAAAAGCACTGTTGCATATTTGAAAAACTGTTTTAGCTCAGTTTGCCTACATATGGCAGAAGAGCAATAGTTCTTGCCTGTTTGATGGCATTTGACAAAGCTCTCTGATGTTTGGCGCAGGTGCCTGTAATTCTTCTTGGAATTATTTTTCCTCTCTCAGTGATGAATGATCTGAGGTTTTTAGAATCTTTGTAATCAATTTCAAGTGTTGAATCGGCACAGAACCGGCATACTTTACGGCGTTGATAGAATCTTTTTTTAGTATTTCTTTTCTGAAAGGCCATGTTATTCTTCCTCCTCTACATCATCAGCATCTTCATCTTCATCGTCATCATAGTCTTTGTCGGAAGCGTCAGAAGAATCATCATCATCTGATTGCCTTGATGTTATCTTGTCTTCCGGGCCTGACGCAATTTCATCCTCAAGATCTTTTACATTTACACTTTTTTCAAGAAGAATGGTCATGAATTTCATGATGCCTTCATCAAGACGGAAATTACGCTCAAGCTCATTGACAACACTTCCTGAGCCTCCATAAGTCATGCAGATGTAGTGACCACGGCTTTTTTTCTTTATTTCGTAAGCCAGCTTTCTGTTACCCCAATCTTCAAATTTTACAAGCAGACCACCTTCCTGGGCCAGCAGATTTGTAAATTTTTGAAAAAGTTTTTTTCTTGCGCCTTCCTGCAGGTCAGGATCGGCAATAAAAATAGTTTCATACCTTCTCATACTCGTCTCCTTGCGGATAATATAGCCCTGACTTTTTCATAAATCAGAGCAAGGATTAAAAATGCCTCCGGTTATGCTTTGAGCAGCCAAACCTTTTCATGGTCGAATTTTTATCGACAACACCTATGAATTTTTATCGACCCCCCTATTATTAAAAACATAATGGGTAATTTTCATGGTATAGCCACAGATATTGTTCTTTTAATGAACAGTGTCAATGGAGGCTGTATTACAAATCAGCGACAATATCATTTTAACTTAATTTTGGTCAAGATTTTTTTATGGCTGCGTACCAAAAGAACTTAGTGCCCTTCGGGCGGGCTTTTTCATAACCTCTTGCTTTTGCAGGTGATATACTTTTTATATCATATGAAAGATACCTACTAACTGATGATAAAGGATTTAAGCAATGAAATCTCCTCAGCCCACAGGGAATCATCAGGGGTCTCAAGTATAAGTGGTATATTGTCAAAACGGTTATCTTCCATTAATCTTCTGAAAAGGTCAATACCGATGCTTCCTTTTCCAATACTTTCGTGACGATCAACCCGTGAGGCAAAATCTTTTTTAGAGTCATTAAGATGAACGCCTTTTAGGTAATTAAAACCGATTATTCTGTCAAAATCACTCCATGTCTTTTCATATCCTGCCTCTGATTTAAGATCATAACCTGCTGAAAAAGCGTGGCAGGTATCAACACAAACTCCGACTCTGCTTTTATCTTCAATCTGGTCAATAATTTCAGCAATTTGTTCAAAACGATATCCAATGTTGGTTCCCTGGCCGGCAGTATTTTCAATAACAAGGGAGACAGGTCTGTCGAAATTATCTCCTGAAGTTTTGCTGATGGCAATATTAAGTGATTGTGCAACAGTGGCAAGGCATCTTTTTTCGGAATCTGAACTTTCAAAAATATTATCAGAAAGGTCCTGTTGAGTTTTATCTTTTGAATCTGAAATCTTTGCCTGTTTACCTTTTTTTTATCAAGATGACTGCCTGGATGAAAATTAAGTGTTGTTAAGCCAAGTTGTCCGCATCTTGTAAGCTCATCAATGAAAGCTTTTCTTGATTTTTCAAGGGGAGCATTTTCCGGATGTCCAAGATTAATGAGATAGCTGTCATGGGCAAGGATTTGTTCTGCTGAAAAACCATTCTCAGAGCAGTTTCTTTTGAATGCAAATATGACACTTTCCTTTAAAGGCGGAGCATCCCACTGGCGCTGATTTTTTGTAAAAAGAGCAAATGCAGTTGCTCCAATTTTTATGGCATTTAAAGGGGAATTATGGACACCGCCGGCAGCGCTGACATGGGCTCCTATGAATTTCATTTTTTATTTCTCCTTCACTTTTCCTTCATAATTGTTTTTACCGTAAAAATGACTATCATTATTATATTTGGGGGAGATTGATACACAATCATGCCCGTTTACCGTGAAAACACATTTGATTTTTCGGGGGCTTGATTTTATTTTCGGCCATTATTTTTCTTGATATATATTAATGGCTGTTATATTTCATGCATATTGATAGAAAGTTAAATTCTGAAATTATTAATGAGCCCGTTGATTTAGGAATGAGTCTGAAATAACTTTCCCAAACTCCCCCTCGCAAGTCTATGAGAGGGTGCTGGGGTGTGAGGTAAATGGACAAGTTTTATATGAAAGTCTCGGTAACAGCCTGTTTTTAAAATGACTTTCATCTTTTCGATTGTGGCGGGCATCAGCCATGTACGTTTATATGAAAGTCTCGGTAACAGCCTGTTTTTAAAATGACTTTCATCTTTTCGATTGTGGCGGGCATCAG
>NZ_LT828540.1:317296-322859 GCF_900170035.1 Desulfamplus magnetovallimortis
CGACTTTCATCTCTTTGATTGTGGCGGGCATCCACAGTGTCCGTTATTTTGAAGTGCAACAATAAGATTTTGTAACTGCCGGGCTCTTATCAAAAAAAATAGAGGAAATGCATGCCGGAAAAACAAAGAATTCTCATAGTCGATGATTCACCATCTAATATCAAGGTGTTAAATGAGATTTTAAAATCAGATTACATTATCAATATTGCTACATCAGGTGAAAAAGCCTTTAGTATCCTGGAGCAGTGTACACCGGATCTTATCATCTTGGACATAATGATGCCAGGAATGAATGGTTATGAGGTGTGCAGCTTAATTAAAAAAAAACCTACGCTTGTAAATGTCCCTGTTGTTTTTATAACATCAAAGAGTGATATTTCAGATGAGGAGCGAGGTTTTCAGGTTGGAGCTGTTGACTACATAACCAAACCGGTCAGCCCTCCTTTGGTAAAGGCAAGGGTGAAAATCCATCTTCTTATTAAAAAACAGCAGGATCTTTTAAGGCAAAGCATCTCTATTCTTGAGCACAGGGCGGAACTTCTTCAGCACAAGGCTGAACTTGGCATGCTGGCAGCAGGTCTTGCACATGATATTAATAATATCCTTTTTGTTGCAATGATGATAGATGCCGTACCCTCGATGCTTCCGGACGACCTTGAAACAAAGCCGATTATTGAAGATAGTATAAAAAATGTTATGGTCAGTCTCTCCATGGGAAGGGATATCTGCCGGGGGTTTACAAGTTACCTGAATGACTTTGGAGAAGAAAAACAAATTCAGAGCTTCTCTCCTCTGCTGACACCTCTGACTATGTTTGTAAAGACATTCAAGGTAAAACTTTATACAGATATTTCATCATCCCTGCCGTATATTGAATGCAAAGGTGCTCAGATCAAAAGGGTTATTGTAAATCTTTTTATTAATGCATGCCAGGCTATTGAAGGCCAGGAAGAAAAGAAAATTTTCATAAGAGCATGGGCTGAAGATGATAGGCTCTATTTTTCCATAAAGGATAATGGGCCTGGTATTCCTGAAGATATTCTGCCACATATCTTTGAAGAGCACTATACAACCAGAAAAGATGGTAATGGTCTTGGACTCTCCATGGTAAAGAAAATTCTTAAAACCCACCATGGAACAGTAGAGTGCATAACCTCAAAGGGAGATGGTGCCATGTTTACATGTTCACTGCCTGCCATCACTGACAGCTAATGTGATTCATAGTTGCTTTAAATCTAATTTACTTTCTGTATGTTGCGTTTAATCTACCTTACTGTATGTTGCTCCTAATCTATCTTCTGTATATTCTTCCTAATCTATCTTCTGTATATTCTTCCTAATTTATCTTCTGTATATTCTTCCTAATTTATCTTCTGTATATTCTTCCTAATTTATCTTCTGTATATTCTTCCTAATCTGCCTCTTATATATTTTCCAAGCACATATACCGCCTGGTCTGCTGACCTGAAGACAGGCAGTCCTTCTGCCTGAAACGCTTTTGCAAGGGGGTCATAAAGCTCTCCGCTGTCTATTACCATGATAACTGGTTTGCTGTGGTGTGATGCAAGTTCTGAGATGCTTTTGATTATATTTTTATTTCTTTTTTTTATGTTTTCTGAGCCACAAATATTTTCTGCATTGTCATTTTTTGCGTTTCCATTTGGTAGATTTTCATTTTTCACATTTTCATTGTTTCTATTGTCATTTTTCACATCTTCATTGTGTCGATTTTCAGATGATAATTGACCAGGCAGAGTCTCCATTACAGGTGTCAAAGGCACAATAGCTGCGATTACAGCATGAACATTGCTGTCCTTTAAGAATGCTTCAATAATCTCTTCATAAACAGATTCCACAGCCATGGGTGTGACATCCATGGGGTTCTTGATATCCACAAGCGATGCAAGCCCGCTATTTTCAAGGGTCATTTTTATATCTGACCTTGTCAGCTCTGAAAAAAGTGCCATTTGAAGCTGGAAATCATCTCCAAGTATATTGTCGGCAATTCCCACAGATTCATAACCTGCATTACTTATTGCTGCAAGTCCGTTTCCACAGATATTTTTGTTGTGAAGTGCCCATGAGAGCTGAACAAGACCCTCAAATTCCGTAAATGTATCAGCCACCATGGCCCCTGCCTCTCTGATGCAGGATTTGCAGACTGCATAGTCACCGGCAAGGGATGCGGTGTGGCCTGATGTGGCGTGTTTGCCTTCTGGTGTTCTTCCTGCTTTATAAAAAAGTATCTCTTTGCCTTTTCTTACAGCATCTCTGACTGCACGGGCAAACTCAAGGCCGTCCAGATCCCTGAATCCCTCCATGTATATGGCAACAGTGGTTATGTTGTCGAGCTTGTTGAAATAGTGAAGCAGATCCCCTGCTGTTAGATCCATCTGGTTTCCTATGGAAAGGGCGTATGCAGGATCAAGAAATGACATTTTGCTCATTCTGGTGATCATGTATGCACCGCTTTGGCTTATAAACGCTGAACTTCTGGGATGATCTCCTCTGCATTTGGGCAATTTGTCTTCCGGAATAAAAAGAGAATCATATTTGCCAGGATGCGAGAGAACCCCGAGACTGTTTCCTCCAAGAAAAACAGGCCCGCCAGGAAAGTCATCTTTAGGAAATGAGATAGAGTCTTCAGTGTTAAAAGCGCGCAACTTCTGGATTTTATTTTCAATTGCAAGGCGAGCACCTTCACTTCCAATGACTTCACCAAGGCCTCCTGGTATTATAATGAGACTTTTTGCAATATCATTTTCAATGACATCATCAAGAACTGATTGCACAGCCTGTGCACTGACAGCAAGAATAAGCAGATCGACCTTTCCGGGCAAGTGTTTAACGGATGGAACAAAATAAAGATCATTAAGTTCTAAAGAGAGGCTGTTATCTTCTGAAGCTACATTATGATCTTGTTGAAAAATGCGGTGAGCTTTTAAATTTTTTTCTGCAGAAGGATGAATAATAAAAATATCAGATCTGTTGAAACCGTTGGCAAGGATATTTTCAAGAATGATATGTCCTGGATTTCTTGATTTTGTTGAAACTCCCATAATAGCTATTGATTTTGGATGCAGCAGAAAATCAATTTTTGATATTGGCCTTGGAGGGGGCAGGGCAGTGGGGTGGGAAAAGCTGCACAATCCGTCAAGAGGTACCATAAGGTACTTGAAAAAGGCAAATGGATTTATTTCAAGCTCTTCAATGACAAATGGTGCTGATGAATTTAAAGGTGAAAAATAGTTTGCAATCAATATAAGAGCTGCAAAGCACTCTTTCAGTTGCTCGTCAGTGACTTTTCGTTTTTCTCCTCTGCCGATACCTGTGAGTTTGTCAAAGGATATTGTTCTTTTGTAAAGATCAAAAAAAGCTTCTGCATCCATCATTTCAGTGGAAGCTGACACCACAGCCTGCCCTGTTCTGAATCTTCGGGCATAAAGTTCCGTATCGGTTCCTCCAAGGCCGGCTGTGAGGATCATACCAAACTCCCTTGTACGTCTTAAACTTACCAGAAGTTCGTTTCCAAAGTCTGTGTTATCTATGGGAAGAAACTCACATATAAGTATCCCCTTTATATCCCTCTTTATCTCCTCAACAGACGCTTCACGGTCAAGTTCTCTGTAAGGCATATTGCTGCTGGCCTGGGTCAATCCGGAACTACCCCCTTGAAGGGGTTCATTGTAAGTTATGTTGCCGCCCATTTTTTTTTCCAGCATTAAACAGTATTTTTCAGGCACCTCATACATCATGCTCCTGACAGCCGAGAGCACCTCGCTTCTTGTTTTGTCAACGATCCTTACCCCACCGATATCACTTTTATGTAAAATATTCGGAGATACAACTTTAAGAACCACTTTATCTCCGGGAATATCAGCAAGCATGGTATCGTTAAGTCTTCCATCTTTTTCAAGAAAACGGTATGTTAGAGGGGTTTCTCCACCTATCAGGCTAATCAGCTCATATACCTCGTACTCATACAGAAAGCTTCGCCCTTCATCAGCCGCTTTTTTAAAAAGACCGCAAATCTCTTCTGTTTTGACATATAATTTCATTTTTTTCTCCTGACTGTTATAGATGCCTGATATTATACTTGTCTCAATGGCTAAACACAAAGTCTTTTAGATTCTTATCAGCATCTTTCATGTGAGTACAAAAAATAGTTATTTAGATTCTTATCAGCATCTTTCACGTGAGCACAAAAAATCGTTATATTTTTGACAATTAGATAACTTGCCCATTTTCATCTCCTCCATTCACGGAGTGTTGGTTTGGGGTTGAAATTACTTGGGTAAGTTATTTCAGACAGCTTCCTTAACCAAAATATCACTTGAAAGAGTAAGCCGTGCATGTTAGAAAATAAAGCTTTTAAAAAATCAAAAATATAACTGTTGTCATAACCATTTGTGAGGATTAATAAATTGAGTTTAAAAACAGTGTGTAATTTTTCTATTGTTTGCAGAATGTCATTTTTTGTTTCATTGATTCGCCTTTGCAGGTACCGATTACTGCTCAATGCTATTATGGTTTCATTGCTTTTTGTTAATACAGGGATTTCTGATGCCCGGGCAGAGCTGGTTGACAGAATTGTGGCAATTGTAAATAATGACGTTATTACACTGCTTGAACTCAACAGTGCCCTGCGGCCATATATGGACCAGATTGAATCTGCAGGTTATGATTCTGAAAAAAAAGAAAAAATGGCATATCAACTTCGACAGGACATGTTAAACCGCATGATCGAAAGAAAAATGACCGATCAGGAGGTAAAGCGCCTTCAGTTGACAGTCTCTGATAAGGAGGTTGACAATGCAATTGAACGTCTAAAGCAGGCGCAATTTATGACACAGGAGGAGCTTGAAAAAGCTCTGCTGCACGATGGTCTGACATACGAAGATTACAGAGAAAAGATCCGTGAGGAAATTCTTCGGCCCAAACTTATCAATTTCAGTGTTAAATCCAAAGTGGTTGTAACTGACACAGATATCAAAAATTATTATGACAGCCATCCGGAAGAGTTTGCAGGGGAGAAGAGGTATTATCTTAAAAATATTGTATTTCCGTTTGATTCTTTTGCTTCTCAGTCACTCATGGATGAGCAGATGGAAAAAGCTCGTGAAGTAAAGTCCATGCTGCTTTCAGGAAAGAGCTTTGCCTCACTTGCCAGGGAATATTCCGATGCACCCAATGCTCATGACGGAGGTGACCTTGGTCTTTTTGATCTTGAGACAATTTCTGACACCATAAAAAAAGCCGTCAAACCTCTTAAGGCTGGAGAGTTCAGCGATATTATTCTGACTGATCAGGGATATCAGATTTTTTATGTGGAAAGAGTTGAAGAAAAAAAAGGAAAATCCCTGGAAGAAGTTTCACAAGAGATCTCCCAAACACTATATGATGAAATCGTGGAAAAACGTTTTCGGGAATGGTTAGACACGCTTAAAGAGAAATCACACATAAAGGTGATGCTTTGATGCGCTTTACAGATTCATTATGTTTTAAAAATAGAAGATCGCATTTATGACTCTGTTTATTAAGGAATGGGTTTTTAATAATTTGT
>NZ_LT828540.1:322959-579179 GCF_900170035.1 Desulfamplus magnetovallimortis
TGCCCCCCAGCCCCCTCTCCATCACTGGAGAGGGGGAGTTTGGGAAAGTTATTTCAGACTCATTCCTAAGTCTTTAACTATTTGATTATTTCTACTTTGTTGTCTTCTTAAATTGTCTGAATCAGGATAGTCAGGATTCACAGGATAAAAGGCCATTATGCAAATCTTGTTAATCCTGAACATCCTGGGCATCCTGATTCAGACACCAAAAATAGGAAGCTAAGATAAGCTAACAAAGTAGAATTATAAGGGGTTGAAAAATAAAAGAGGGAAACGATGATGCAAAAAGATAAAAATGTAATACTTGCTGACAGTATAAAGCGTCTTCTTAGGCGGGGTGCAACCAAATCATTGCAGAAAATCATAAAAAAAACCCATGCCGCTGATCTCTCTCTTGTCTTCAGGGAACTTTCAAAAAACAACCGCCTGAAAATGTTTAATCTGATGACAGACCCTGAACAGAAGGGCGTTCTTCTTTCAGAGCTTGAAGAGAGCATTTTCCTGGAGCTGATTGCCCAGCTTGATCTTAAAGTGATTGTTGAAATCTTTGAGAATATGGCTGCTGATGATGTGGTCGAGCTTCTTGGATATCTTGAGGAGGAGCTTGCAGACGCAATCCTTGAAAAGATGAAAAATGAGGACTCCCTGGAAGTTGAGCACCTCATGAGCTATGGAGAGGACACGGCAGGAAGCATAATGGTGCCTGATTTCATTGCAATCAAGGAAAATATGGGGGCAAGTGATGTTATAAGCGCTCTTCAGAATGACTATGCAGATGTTGAGATGCCTTTTTACATCTACGTTGTGGATGAATATGGCAAACTTGTGGGGGTGTGTTCACTCCGGCAGCTTGTGGTGGTTCATCCCCAAAAACCTTTAAAGGAGTTTATGGCAACGGATATTGTCTCTGTCAATACCTATACAGATCGTGAAGATGTGGCAGAGATTGTTGCACGCTATGACTATCTTGCGGTTCCGGTTGTTGATGATGATAATCGCCTTGTGGGTATTGTAACAGTTGATGATGTCATTGATATTATAAGTGAAGAGGCAACCGTTGATATTCTTAAAATGGCAGGTGTTGGTGAAGACTATATTGAAACCCAGACAATCTTCAGGGGAACCAGAATTCGTCTTCCATGGCTTTTTACAAGTTTTCTTGGGGGGCTTGCCGCTTTTTTCATAATAGGTGGTTTTGAGGCAAGTCTTGAAAAATACGCCTATCTTGCGGCATTTATTCCTGTTATCATGGGTATGGGTGGTAATATAGGAACACAATCTTCAACCATAGTTGTCCGTGGTATTGCCACCGGTAGAATAAATACAAGGGACTTGTGGTCGGTTGTATCAAAGGAACTTGCCATCGGAATAATACTTGGACTTGTTTATGGGCTTTTTATAGGGGTTGTGGCAAAAATTCGTTTTTTTTCAGAACCTCTCTCCCTTCAGCTCTCCATTTCCGTATGTCTTGCTGTTATATCCTCCATGTCTGTTGCCGCCCTTGTGGGCTCTCTTGTTCCAATGCTTTTTGAAAAAGTCAACATTGATCCTGCGGTTGCTACAGGACCGTTTGTCACAACCTCTGTGGATATTGTAAGTGTTTATTGTTACTTCATGATTGCAACATTGTTACTGGGAATCTAACCTTAACCCTCATAGTCAAATGAGATTTCGGCCACCCCCGAATAAGGAAAATTGTATCAATGTCCGGCATACTTCATATCAGATTTAAGTAGTTTACACTTCTTGTCTGGAGTAGAGACGCAATGCATTGCGTCTCTACCGTTGCGTCTTTACCGTTGCGTTTTTACCGTTGCGTCTTTACCGTTGCGTTTTTACCGTTGCGTCTTTACCGTTGCGTCTTTACCGTTGGGTTATTTTGCCATTGAAAAAGTGTAAACCGGCAAATGAAGGATGGCCAATTTCGGCAAGTTTCATTAATCAGTTTACACTTTCCCTATCACTATCCCCATTTTTAGGGATTGAGATCAAAAAAAGTGTAAACTACTTTTGGGGTAATATGAAACATGCCCCAATTTCCACTGTAAAATTTAAGATCTCAAGAAGAGAGTCTGCGATGAAATCATTTTCAACTGATGCCATTCTTCTGAAGCGTATAGAGTATGGTGATTACGATTTAATAATCACCTACTTTACCCGTTCCATGGGCAAAATATCTGTTATGGCCAAAAATGCAAAAAAGAGTATGAAAAGGTTTGCAGGTGCACTGGATCCCTTTATTGCAATGAATATTGAGTGTTCGTGGCCTAAAAGGAAAAATGCCCTCCCGATATTAAATGGCCTGGAGCTTGAAAACCCTTTTGCCCATATACGCACATGTGCCACAAAGACAGGTTATGCAAGTTACTGGCTTGAGATGATAAATTCATGGATGGAAGAGGGCAGGCCGGATGATGATCTTTATGAGCTTATATACTATGTTCTGGAAAGCCTGAATGCCGGCCATATTCCGGCAGAGGTACTGAGCCTGCTTTTCCAGATTCGGTTTATGGCCATATCCGGATTTACACCCAATATCACAAGTTGCGGCGATTGCGGTGTGTCACTTGATGAAATTCACCAGCAGATGGTGATATTTGATTTAAAAGCAGGAAAACTTGTTTGTAATAAATGCTGTTCAAGCAGGGATATCTCTGGTGATGAGAACGGCGTTTTGGTTTCAAAAGGGACATTAAAACAACTCTCCTGGATGAATACCAATGATATAAGACGGGCAGAGAGACTTAAGTTTTCAGTCAATGCCTTAAGGGAGGGAGAAAATCTTCTTGAAGGATTTATTCCCTGTCATATTGGCAGGAATCTGAGAAGTTTGATATTCCTGAAACGCATCAGACGATCTTTTTCTTAAAGACTTTTTGGCATGCTTCATTTTTCAGTTTACACTTTCCGGAGAGACAACTCTGAATGGCGTGAACCTCTCACAAAAGAGTGTAAAGTACTTTTGAGATCATATGAAGGATGCCGAATTTTTTCTTAAAGACTTTCATGCATCGTTGTGATGCCATCGCTATCATGAGGGGTTATTTGAAACATGAACTTCAGAAAAATTCTTGAAAAACAGCCTGTAAAAGCGTCGGTACCATGCCGTATTGATCTCGGAGGTACTCTGGATATAAGCACATTTTTCCTGCCGCTTGCCCATCTTGATCCGGCAACATTCAATATTGCCCTTAATATGAGAACAACAGTCACTTTGTATCCCTGGAAAGATAATCACATAAAAATCACTTCAAGGGGGTTTGAGGGAGCCGAATTTGAGGCGGAACTTGCACCATTTAAACATTCAATGGGTTTGATGTTTGCTGTGGTTCGTTATTTTAACGGACACGGAGTTCATGTTCATATTGAATCCGCATCCCCGCCAAGAAGTGCTCTGGGTGGATCTTCAGCAGCGGCAGTTGCCATGATTGGAGCTTTTTTAACTGCCATGGGAAAAAATGTAGAGCCTTCACATGCGGCGCTGCTTGCCCACTATATTGAATCCAGTGTTGCAGGAGTTCCCTGCGGGTTACAAGATCAATTGGCTGCGGCCTGGGGGGGGATCAACTTCTGGCACTGGACAATGGACAGCCGTGGCGTGCAGTTTATCAGGGAAAATATTTCCGAAGGAGCTTCAGAAGGATATTCATGTGATGATATAAACAATCACATACTTGTTGCTTACTGCGGTATTCCCCATGTTTCAAGTGATATCAACAAAAGATGGGTGAACCGGTTTCTTTCAGGAGAGGATCGTGATAAATGGAGAGATATCATTAATATAACACACATGTTTGTTGATGCTTTTAAAAACCGGAATTACAGCCGGGCTGCTGAGTTGATGAACAAGGAGACCCGAATAAGAATGGAGATGACACCCGATGTCCTTGATCATACAGGCAGGCAATTTTTTGAAGCAGCCTCAAAAAGAGAATGCGGAGCAAGATTTACCGGTGCCGGAGGTGGTGGTTGTCTCTGGGCAATAGGAGAGTCAGAATCCATTCAAGCTCTCAAGGAAGAGTGGAAAGACATAACCCATACTAAATATAATACAAAAGATAATACACCCCAATCCTCAAGTAACGATGAAGAAATCGGCGGTTTACTTTATACAGCGATTGATTTTCAGGGGATTTTGACCGATTTTTAAGTACCTTAAAGAATGAGCACGAAATAACATTCCCATTTTAAAATATACATATTATCAGATTGAATGGGTCTGTATTATGGAAATGGGTAAATTGTAAAAATTTCATCCCTTAGTTGGTCAGACACTTAGCTAAAATCGATATAATGACTAATCTATAAAAGAAAATAATTATGGTTTTATCCACACCTAAGTACTCTAAATCACAAGTTAATAAGGCAGGAGAGATCCTGATAAAAGATAACCCTTCGATGAACGAATGGATGTGGGCATATGATGTTTTAGATAATTGGCGGTCATGTCATGGATATCCGATAAATACCTTTCAGGCGACTCTGCGTAATAAGTTGAAAGCTGTTGATAAAGATGCCCTTGTGGCCCAGCGATTGAAACGGATGCCTTCAATTATCAGCAAGCTCAAACGCTTCAGATCAATGAAACTGGCTCGGATGCAGGACATAGGGGGATTAAGATCTGTTGTATCAGATATGGAGAAAGTCCGTGAACTTGAAAAAAATTACAGAAAAAGCAGGTTTAATCATGATCTAGTTTCAATAAAAGATTATATCAGCAACCCTAAAGAATCAGGATATAGAAGCATACATCTTGTGTATAAATATAGTAACAGTAAAGCTCCCGAATACAACGGACTGCATATAGAATTGCAAATCCGGTCAAAATTACAGCATTATTGGGCAACCGCTGTGGAGACAATGGGAACATTTCTGGAGTATGCACTGAAGTCAAGCGAGGGGCCGCAAGAGTGGCTAAATTTTTTTTCTTTAACCGGCTGTGCTTTTGCTTATCTGGAAAATACCCCGCCTGTTCCCGGCTATAAAGGAAAAAGCAGGGAAGACATATATTCTGAAACTTTAAATGAGGCAGAAAGGCTATGTATTTACGATAGATTACAGGCATTTTCGATAGTAGCCAAAAGGATTCGCATAGAAAAAAAACAGGGTTCTTACCATCTTATCATACTTGACCTTGACCAAAAGATTGTTTCAGTCCAGACATATTCACGAAGATATCTTGAAACAGCAAACAGAGAATATGCCAAATACGAAAAACGTATCTCTATGGGAGAAAATCTTCAGGTAGTACTTGTTTCCGCAGGCTCTGTTGATAATCTTCGCCGTGCCTATCCCAATTATTTTCTGGATACAGGAGAATTTATCAATCAATTGAGAAAGCTTGATGAAATTTCAAAAAGCTAACCAGCATTTTATTTTTCATTGAATACTGAAAATAAAAAATATAATGGGTAACTTTGATTAAAGTTATCCGCAACAAAAAATGACAGAAGCGAGATAAAAAATGAATTTTCAAGATGTAATCCTAAATTTACAGAAATTCTGGGCAGACAAGGGATGTGTGTTAATACAGTCCTATGACGAGGAGGTAGGAGCAGGAACTTTTCATCATGCGACCCTCCTCAAATCACTTGGCCCGGAGCCATGGAAAACAGCCTATGTTCAGCCTTCTCGGCGCCCAACAGACGGCCGGTATGGTGAAAACCCCAACCGCCTTCAACACTATTACCAGTATCAGGTATTGTTGAAACCTTCTCCGCCTGATGTGCAGCAGCAGTTCCTTGACAGCCTGAAAGTTATAGGAATTGACCCCATGGATCATGATATCCGGTTTGTTGAAGATGACTGGGAATCTCCGACACTTGGTGCATCTGGTCTTGGCTGGGAGGTTTGGTTAGATGGCATGGAAGTAACCCAGTTCACATATTTTCAGATGGCAGGAAGTCTTGAGCTGAAGCCTGTATCGGTGGAGCTTACCTATGGTCTTGAGAGGCTCTGCATGTATCTCCAGGGCGTTGATAATGTATATGACCTTAAATGGAATGATACCATAACCTACGGGGATGTCTATCATCAGCAGGAGGTTGAACAGTCACGTTTTAACTTTGAAGTGGCAGATATTGAAATGCTTTTTGATCTTTTCAAAAAATATGAGACAGAAGCACATCGTATTGTCAAACAGGGTTTTGTTCTGCCTGCCTATGAATTCTGCCTTAAATGTTCCCATACATTCAACCTCCTGGACGCAAGGGGAGCCATAAGTGTAACCGAGCGTACCGGATATATCGGAAGAATCCGTAATATTGCAAGGGAGTGCGCCAAAGCCTATGTGGCACAGAGGGAAGCACTTGGATATCCACTTTTAAGAGATGAAAAACAGGTGTAATCATGAGTGATTTGTTAATAGAGATCGGTGCTGAAGAGATTCCCGCCGGATATATTGTTCCAGCCCTTGATGCTTTCAGGGAAAGCGTGCTTAAAGCCCTTGAAAAAAACCGAATTGAGTATGGAGATGCAAAGTGCTTTGGTACACCACGTCGCCTTGCCCTGATGGTAAAGGATGTAGGAGAGATGCAGCAGGCTGAAACTGTAACAATTACAGGCCCTCCTGCAAGCGCAGGTTTTGATAAGAATGGCAATCCAACAATTGCTGCTGAAAAATTTGCTGAAAAAGCCGGAGTCAAGGTAGATGAAATAAAGATTGTGGATACTCCTAAAGGTCAATATCTCAGTGCCATAAAGACAGAAAAGTGCGAAGTCTCTGCAACCATCATTGAAGCAATGCTGCCCGAGCTTATTCTTGGAATTCCATTTCCAAAGAGCATGAGATGGGGAGATTTCAGCATAAGCTTTGCCCGTCCAATCATCTCACTTATGGCTCTTCTCGGTGAAACAGTTCTTGATTTCAGGCTGGAAGATATTCGATCATCCAACGAAACGTTTGGACATCCATTCATGCATCCAGGGCGGTTCAAGGTTGCAAACCCTTCAGAATACACGAAAGTCTTAAGGGATGCAGGTGTAATTGTTGACATGGATGAGAGAAAGCAGCTAATGCGGGAAAAAATCGAATCAGTTGCTAAAGAAAACAACAGTAAGGTGCTTGCAGATGAAAACCTTATTGATATTGTATGTAATCTGGTGGAATATCCCTTTCCGGTACTGGGCAAATTTGATGACGAGTTTCTTGAAGTACCTGACGAGGTTTTGATAACTGCAATGAGGGAGCATCAGAAATACTTCTCCCTTGTGGATGATAAAGGCAGCCTCAAACCCTGTTTTATTGCTGTTAACAACACCCGTACAAGGGATATGAATATTGTTGCAAAGGGTCATGAAAAAGTATTGAGAGCTCGTCTTTCCGATGCAAAATTTTTCTATAAGGTAGATCTTGAATCCACCATGGATAAGTTTGCCGAAAAACTTAAAAAAGTCACTTTCCATGCCCAGCTTGGATCAATGTTTGAAAAAAGAGAACGCCTTGTTCAGCTTGTCTCTTTACTGGCAGAGCTTCCTGAAAACGCAGAAATTTCTGCCCTGAAAGCCGATCTCATACGTGCAGCAGAGCTTTGCAAAGCTGACCTTGTAAGCCAGATGGTTATAGAATTTACAAACCTTCAGGGCATTATCGGAAGAAGATATGCTGAAAAGGGAGGAGAAACAGCAGAGGTTGCAAGGGCAATTGAAGAGCACTACAGACCCACACATTCAGGGGGGCAACTTCCAGAAACCCTTACAGGAAGGCTTCTTGCCATTGCTGACAAGATAGATACCATCTGCGGATGTTTTGCAATTGACCTTGTTCCAACAGGAGCATCTGATCCCTATGCACTGAGACGTCAAAGCATTGGTATCCTTCAAATAATGCTGGACTCAGGTTTTACATTTTCCCTTAAAGTTCTTGTTGAAAAATCTGTTGCTCTCTATTTTTCTGACAAAAAGACAATTTATGTTGCTGACAAAAAGAAACAGGCTCAAATTGTTGAAAATATCATTGGTTTTATCAAGACAAGGATGACAAATATGCTTGTGGAGCAGGGTTATACAAGGGAAGCTGTAGCTTCAGCAATCTCTGTATCCTGTGATAATCTCCCTGATACCCTTCTAAGGGTAAAGGCTCTGGATCTTCTCAGGAAGGCTCCTGATTTTGAGCCTCTTTCAGCCGCATTCAAGAGGGTTGTAAATATTTTGAAAAAAGCTGACCTTGAAGAACTTCCTGAAGTTAATGACGGGCTTTTTGAAAACGGAGCAGAAAAAAAATTGTACAGTGCCTGTACAGGCGTAGCAAGCAGGGTAAATGAGTTAACAAAAAATGGCAATTACGATGCAGCACTAAAGGAGATTGCTGCCATTCGCCCTGATGTGGATCATTTTTTTGATGATGTTATGGTTATGGTTGATGACAAAGCTGTAAGAAAAAACAGGATTGCACTACTTTCAGCCGTGGCAGCCATTTTTGAAAATATTGCTGATTTTTCACAAATATAAAGACAAAAACAAAGCATCCTTTATTTCCCAGTTTACACTTTCCGGAGATAAAACACTGAGTGTCAGGAGTCTATCACAAAAAAGTGTAAAATACTTTTGGGGGAATATGAAGAATGCCCAAAAACACTATCAAAAGGAGTCGTTGCAATGGCAGGAGGATATGATCCTGAAAAAGATAAAACCCTGAATGAATGGAAATGTGAAGAGACAGGTCTTATGATTTCTATTCATCAGTATGCAGATGGAGAGCCTAAACTTCAGATAGGCCCCAGAATACTCAAGAAAAAAGATGGTACAGACCGTGTACCCTCCAAGGCAGGTCGTCTAAGCATTGAAGATGTAATGTGGATTTATGACATCATAGATGAGGTAAAAGATGAGCTTTCCGACCTGGTCGGACCTGAATGATGACTCATTGATCCCTCCTTTGGGAGCAAGATATGCACCTGACATCGGTCAGTTTGCCTTTATGGTAAGCACCGAACCTGATGTCAGGTATCTTGAGGCAAATTCCGCTGACAAACGGTGTGTGCCTTTTTTTTTAGGCCGACTATTTACACTAAAAAACGATGCGACAGTTGCTGGCCCTTATCTTGGTTCTCCATCTGCTGCCATGATTCTTGAGTCCCTCATTACCAAAGGGGCTTCCCGTGTTGTGGTGGTTGGGTGGTGCGGCTCACTTTCAGATGATTTGAGGGCAGGGGACATCTTGATTCCTGACTCTGCAATATCCGATGAGGGAACATCCAGAAATTACATGGAAATGCCTCAAAGTGATGATTGTGAAAAATTTTGTGGGAATGGTTTAAAAAAAGTTTCTGATTTCCCCACAGTATGGCCATCTTCGACTCTTTCTCAAACCTTGAAAGCTTCCCTTGAAGAGCACGGCATTGAATGTAAAACCGGAAAAGTATGGACAACTGACGCCATTTACCGTGAGACCCGCAGGAAGGTTGATTTCTTCGCTAAGATGGGTGCTGTGGCCGTAGAGATGGAGTGTTCTGCCCTTTTTGCTGTGGCTCGGTACCGTAAGATTGATCTGGCTTCAATTCTGATTGTATCCGATACTCTTTCCAAAGAAGAGTGGGAACCTGGATTCAAGGCAAAACGCTTTAAAGAGTCCCGCAGGAAGGTGTTGGATATGATTCTTAATGATTTTCACCGGAATCCATTCTATGATGAAAAATTACGACAATAAAACCTCCCTTGCATCCGAAGCTGCTCAGCTTCAACAGGAGTTGACCCACCACAACTATCTATATCATGTTCTGGATGCCCCTCAGATATCCGATTCAGAGTTTGATAAAAAAATGGCAAGGCTACTTGAGATCGAGGCTTCCCATCCCCATCTTTCCACCCCGGATTCCCCAACAAAACGAGTCGGTGCTCCCCCGATTGAACTTTTTGAAACCGCTCCCCATGCCATTCCCATGCTGGGGCTTGATAATGCCTTCAATGACGGAGAACTTACAGATTTTCATAACCGTATTGCAAAACTTATTGAGAGGGATTCCTATGAAATCCTATACACAGTGGAACCCAAATTGGACGGAGTTGCCGTTGAATTAAGATATGAGTATGGCATATTGACCCTTGCCACCACCCGTGGAGACGGCATAATAGGTGAAGTTGTCACAGAAAATGTACGCACCATACGTTCCATTCCTTTAAAACTAAAAACCCCTGGAATGGGCAAAGACCAACATGCCATGGAGCCTGAATTTCCCACTCTTCTTGAGGTGAGAGGTGAGGTGATCATCAACCGTAAGGATTTTGAAAATCTCAATCAATCCCGTCTGGAAAAAGGAGAATATCTGTTTGCCAATCCCAGAAATGCTGCAGCAGGGTCATTGAGGCAATTGGATTCAAGGGTCACGGCAGCCAGACCACTATCCATGTTTGTCTATGGAACAGGGCTTGTGGAGGGCATGTCCATGAAAACAGAAACAGGGTACACTACAATGGCATCCCATTCTGAGATGCTGCGTACTCTTGCATCATTTGGATTTCCAGTAAATCCCCTGATTCGGGAAAAAGTTACTCTGCAACAGGCCATTGATTATTACCGTAAGCTTGAAGCACAGCGGGACTCTCTCCCATACGAAATCGACGGAGTGGTCATCAAGGTAGATGATCTTGCATTACAACAAGAACTTGGTGTGAAATCCAGAAGCCCCAGGTGGGCCATTGCCTACAAGTTTCAGGCAACTGAAGAGACAACAGTTGTTAAGGATATCATTGTCCAGGTGGGAAGAACAGGTACGCTGACACCGGTGGCACTGCTTGAACCTGTAAATATCGGCGGAGTTACAGTTTCAAGGGCAACTCTTCACAATATGGATGAAATTCAACGCAAGGATGTGAGGGTAGGGGACACTGTTGTGGTTATACGTGCCGGAGATGTTATTCCCAAGGTGGTCAAGGTCATTGAAGCCAATCGCACAGGCACCGAAACTCCATTTGTCATGCCATCAAAATGTCCTGTCTGCAACAGTGAAGTTCACAGGATGGAGGATGAGGCAGCGATCAAGTGCATAAATGCCTCATGCAGGGCGCAACTGAAAGAGCGGATCAAGCACTTTGTATCAAAAGCTGCCTTTGATGTTGATGGTCTTGGAAAAAAACTGGTGGAGCAGTTGGTGGAAAGAGAGATCATTACCTCCTTTGCAGATCTCTTTTCCCTTGAAAAAGTGGAACTTGCCGCCATGGAACGCATGGGTAGCAAATCGGCTGACAATATTCTCAATGCCCTTGAAAAATCAAAAGAAGTTCCACTGAAACGCCTTATCTATGCCTTAGGTATTGACCATACAGGAGAGAGTGCCGCACTTCTTCTGAGCCAAACATTTAAAACCCTTGACAGGGTAATGAACGCCACAAAGGAAGAGATGGAGGCCATCGACGGCATAGGCCCTAAAACAGCTGGGGCAGTTCATGATTTTTTCAGCCATGCCGATAACCTTGCCCTGATCGGTAAGTTGATGCAAAACGGTGTCACTGTTCTGCCGGTTGATGACCAAATCGGAAGCACTGAAAAACAGGAACAAAAGGGAAAAGGTGATGATGAAGTAGAAAGTGCAAATAATAAGGCTGAAGAGAATAGGGCGCAGGGCAAAATCTTTGTGTTAACAGGAACGCTTTCCAGTTTGACCCGGGCTGAAGCAAAGGAGCGTCTCCAGCAGGCCGGTGCAAAGGTCACGGGAAGTGTCAGTTCAAAAACAGATTATCTTGTGGCCGGGGAGTCCAGTGGCAGCAAACTTGATAAAGCAAGGAGTCTTGGGGTAACGGTCATTGATGAGCAGACCTTGATGTCAATGCTGGAGAATACTTGACCGAAAGATAAGGAAAAGGAGCATTCAATGAATAAACTTCCAAATCTGCCCACAGGAGATTCATCTTTTGAAAGCATTCGTCAAAATAAATATCTTTACGTGGATAAAACCCGACATATTTATCAATTGATTGATGAGGGTAAGTATTATTTTTTATCCCGCCCCAGAAGGTTCGGGAAATCCCTGACCATTTCTACTCTGAAATGCCTGTTTCAGGGGAAAAAAGAACTTTTTAAAGGACTCTGGATTACAGATGAAGCGAATGTGGATTGGAAATGGGACAGCCATCCGGTAATTTTTATTGATTTTAATGAAATCAGCCATGACACATCGGAAAATTTGAAAGTAAGTTTGAAATGGCATATTGAAAATCAAGCATTGATAAATGAGATTCAGTTGACGAGTTCCCTGCTGAAAGATCAATTTAAAAACTTGATCGTTTCCCTTCATAAAAAAACCGGAAAACCTGTGGTGATCTTGATTGACGAATATGACAAACCCCTGATCGACCACCTGGGAAAAGGGGAGGGTGCACTCAATATTGCCAAAACCAACCGGGAAATTCTGAAAGCCTTCTTCGGTGTACTAAAAGGTGGCGAGGTTGCACCTCTCCTGCGTTTTGTATTTATCACAGGGGTTTCCAAATTTAGCAGGGTTTCCATTTTTTCGGAACTTAACAACCTTAAAGATATAACCATGGTCGAAGCCTATGCAGAGATGCTCGGATATACCCAGGAAGAGCTTCAAACCTGCTTTGCACCCTATATAACCCGTTTTTCCGAGGAACGTGGCATACCTGAAGCTGATATTGCAAATACATTGAAGCTGCACTATAACGGATATCGTTTTTCAGATAAAAACAGTAAGGTTTACAATCCTTTTTCAGTTCTCAACGCCATGGATCATATGAATTTCAAGTACTACTGGTTTGAAACAGGCACTCCCACCTTTCTGGTGAATCTCTTGCAGGAAAACAACTGGTATCTGCCAACCCTTGAAAACATGCAGGCCACTGAAGCCCTTTTCAGCGTATATGAACTGGAACGCCTGCAACCCGAAGCTCTTCTGTTTCAGACAGGTTATGTGACCATAAAGGATATAAGAGGGCGACTTTATACTTTTGGATATCCCAACCAGGAAGTCAAGACAGCATTTCTTGAAAATCTGTTTTATGCCCATACCAGAGGCATACAGGAGCCTTCCCGTTTTGTTATGCTCTCCGACTACCTTGAGCGTGAAGATTTAGATCTGTTTATTGACACCATGACCGCCATTTATGCATCCATTCCCTATACTCTGGAAAGTAAGCGGGATGAAGCATACTTTCATACAATTTTTTATCTCATGGTGTGTGCGTCCGGTGTGGATGCCAAAAGCGAAGTCCTGACCTGTGTCGGGCGGATCGACCTTGTAATGGAATTTGAAGAGAAAGTGTTCATCATCGAATTCAAGTGTAATCAGAGTGCGGATGTGGCTATTGAACAGATTCGGGTAAAAAATTACGCAGATCCCTATTTTCATACCGGAAAAAATATTATCTTGATGGGAATCAATTTTGATACCAAAAAACATAATATTGCCGGCTGGAAATATGAAAAAATGACAAATACAAACAAAGAGTAATTATGGATATATTTTTAACGGAAAAACATCAAATTGTCAGACACTCGGTCAGAGCCTTTGCCCAGCGTGAGATCATTCCGATTGCAAAGGAAATTGACGAGGAACAGCGATTCCCCTGGGAAGTTGTAGAGAAAATGGCAGCCCTTGGATATCTTGGCGTCCAGGCACCCAAGGAGCTGGGCGGAGCCGGTATGGATACGGTGAGTTATACCCTTATCATAGAAGAGCTCTCCAATGCATCGGCTGCCCTTGGCTTGTGTGCCTCTGTCCACAACAGCGTGGCGCTGTATCCTCTCCTTGCCTTTGGCAATCGAGAGCAGCACGAGCGCTTTGTTCCGGATTTGGCTTCTGGGAAAAAGATCGGGGCATTTTGCCTGACCGAGCCTAACGCCGGTTCCGATGCCTCATCCATTGAAGCCACCGCCATTTTGGATGGGGATCATTACATCGTCAATGCCAATAAGGTGTTTGTCACCAATGGCGGTATTGCAGAGACTTGTCTTATTTTTGTCAGAACCGATCCAGCCGCCGGCTCCAGGGGAATCAGTGTTATTGTGGCTGAAAAGGGGACTCCTGGATTTGTTGTGGGAGAAAATGAAAACCTTTCAGGTATGCGTGCCAATCCTGTATCCTCTATCCGTCTCAGCGAATGCCGTATTCCAAAGGAAAATCTCCTTGCGAAAGAAGGTATGGGCCTTAAAATAGGACTTGCAGGACTTGATACCGGACGAATCGGGATTGCAGCCCAGGCTGTGGGAATTGCACAGGCTTCCCTTGATGAGGGTATCAAATATGCAAAGGAGCGAATTCAGTTTAAGGTACCCATTGCAAACCATCAGTCTATACAGAACATGATTGCAGATATGGGAACCAAGGTTGAGGCAGCACGCCTTATGGTTTATCGGGCAGCTTTGTTAAAGGATATGGGTAAGCCGTTTTCTAAAGAGGCAGCCATGGCAAAACTTATGGCCAGTGAAACAGCATGTCAGGTAGCAGATATGGCAGTGCAGATCCACGGTGGTTATGGATACTCAAAATCTTATCCTGTGGAGCGTTATTACAGGGATGCTCGGGTGACCCGAATTTATGAAGGAACCAGTGAGGTGCATCGCATTGTAATTGCAAGAAATTTACTTTCATAGAACGAAAATACAGGAATTATATATATGGCATTGAATATTGTTGTCTGTGTAAAATCTGTGATTCATCATGCACAACCGGAAAAAACAGACGCGCTTCACAAAATATGGAATTAAACCCCTTTGACAGGCCGGCTCTTGAGATGGCACTCTCCCTGGTCAGGGAGTATCAAGGAGAGATAACCGTGGTAAGCATGGGGCCTCAAAATGCAACTTTTGGACTCTATCAGGCCATGGCCATGGGAGCAGACAGAAGTATTCTAATCTGTGATCCCGCTTTAAAGGAGTCGGATACCTACATAACGGCAAAGGTACTTGGCACAGCCATCAAAAGGCTTCATGCCGTTGATATGGTGCTGTTTGGCACACGATCTTCAGACAGTGATACCGGTCATGTGGGGCCTCAGACCGCTGTTATGCTCGGATTTCCATTTGTCGGCAATATTCACCAGATAAACCTGGTCAACCAAATTAATGAGATTAATAAGAAAAATGAGAATAATAAGGTTGATAAGATTAATAAGGTAAATCTGACTGCTGGAAATGAAAATGTGTGGAAGGTGGAAAATGATATGGATGGCTATATGGATACCTTTGAAATAAGAGCTCCGGCAGTGTTTAGTGTCAGCTCTTCCTATGGAAACGAAGAGTCAGGCGCAACAACATCCCTGTATGGCATTGAAGATGCTTTTGAAAAAACAAAATTGAGTTCTGGAACAATGAAATTCTGGAACTTAAACCCCATGAAACCGGGCTTGGAGCTTCTCCCACAAAAATTGTGGCCTGGAACAAGGCAAAAAAAATCAAACAGTGTACCTTTATTGAGGGGGCACCGGAACAGAAGGCTGAGCAACTGGCGGAAACACTATTGCATGCAGGGCTTGTGGGGTAATATCAATGAATAAACTGACCAATGACATATGGGTTCTGGGAGATACAAGAAGCCTGTCACTGCTGAACAGCAGTCTGAATGTACTTGAAGGTGCCCGGGAGCTTGCTGCGTTACGTTCAGAGGTAAAATCCCGCACGGTTTTTGTTCTGATGAAAGGAGCTGCTTGTGAACAAGAAGATGAATCTGTTCAATTGAAGGATGCTATGGAAAAAGCCGTTTCTCATGGTGCAGACAAGATTCTTGTTCTTACTTTTGCTTCCAAGCAAGCTGATATTTTAACCGGAACATACTCCCGTATGCTGGCTAATGTTGTGCAGAAAAAACAACCGCTGGTATGCCTTTTTCCATTGAATGCCATGATGCGCGAAATAGCTGCCCGCACTGCATTTTTGTGTCATTCCGGGCTTATTGCCGACTGTTTACGCTTCAAGTATGAAAATGGCGAGATAATTGCTGTGTGTCCATCCCACGGTGGGGAGATAATGGCTGAACTTGGTTTTTCCGATAGATCAAAAACCGGATTTATCACTGTTCAACCGAATGCATTCAAGAGAAAAGAGATTCAGAAAAAAAATCAAACCGATACTTTTTCCCCAAAATCTCAATCCATTCCACAAGCGCTTGATCTTGAAAAACTTCATCTTGATGAAGTTGAATTTTATGAAGAGATAAAATTTCCAGAAGATTGCGAAACACTTTTTTATGAAGAAGCTCGACTTATCTCCAGAAGGCGTAAAACTTTTTCTCCCCAAAGCCTTGAGACTGCAAACAAGGTTGTTGCAGGAGGTGCCGGACTTGGCAATGTTGATGGTTTCAGGGGATTAAGAAAACTTGCCGCTGCACTGGGTGCCCAGATAGGTGCGACAAGGCCGCCGGTTTTGTGGCACTGGACAGATGAAGAGAGTTTGATCGGACAGACCGGAAAAAGCATCCGACCAGAATTGCTTATAACAGTCGGTACATCAGGAGCTGTCCAATATACAGCAGGTATCACAGAAGCAAAAAAAATTGTGGCTATAAATAAAGACCCAGGAGCGCCGATTTTTCAATTTGCAGATATCGGTATAGTTGAAGATGCGGCCATTTTCATTCCTTTATTTACTGACAAGGTTCAAAAAATTGCAATGCGATCACTTGCGGACAGCATTGAAAAAAGATCAGGGCAGGGCAGTGAAAATAGTATTGGGGGATATGATGAGTCTGAGGGCGGTATTGCTGCTCACAATAGTGCTGATTTTGGCTCAAAATTAATGCAAATGAGAACTGCTCATCAGTTATCCCAGGATGACCTTGCCCACAGAACAGGCAGAACACCTGAGTTTATTGAGGAGCTTGAAAACAATCGAACAACTCCGTCCGTCGGGTTTATGATTCAGCTTGCAGAAGTATTTGGAGTTGATTCAGGTACGTTTCTCAATGAAGATGAGCGATCTGCACTTTCAGGTAACAGAGCAAAGGAATATACAAGAAGAACAGCCAACTATTATTACCAGACTCTGACCCCTGGTGCGGAAAATGAACATCTTCGTGTTTTTATGGTGACCATAGAATCCAACAAGAAACATAAACCAGTGGCATACCGTCATGAGGGAGAAGAATTTGTCTATGTCATGGAAGGAATCCTTGAGTTAACCCTTGAAGGCAAACCTCATAAACTCATGGCCGGAGAATCCATGAAGTTTAATTCCCAGACTCCTCATCAGTTGAAAAGTCTTGGCTCAAAAGACACAAGATGCCTGGTGACGCTCTACACGCCTTGATTTTTGACATCCTTATTTTTTGAGTGAGTTATCTGGAAATCTATAGAATCGTTATTATGTAACAGCCAAATGCCTGTTGATTTTTAAAAAATCCATAAAATCAAAAGTGACAAATTTGATATAATGTTTTGTCAATTTTTTAAGTCCAGATAATATATATTATGTTAACTTTTTAATTTATTTAATTCTGACATCTTCAAATTTTTAAACCCTTCGCTTTTTAAACCCTTTCATGAGCAAATCTTAAAATCTTAAAAAGTTGAGATGCCCGGATTTTATTTTGCTTCCTTTAAACAAAATTCAGCTTACCGAGACATATTGGTTTTTCCATATGCACCAAAGCTGTTTTTAATTTTTGTTTGTTATTCTGAATCCACTGTTTTATAAATATTAATTTTGTGTTAAATGACAGAATTCTGCAATTGTATGGAAGGATTATGGTAGAAAAACAGGATCTGGCACATATTTACACGGTTTCCAGCCTCACAAAAGAGATAAAGAATCTTCTTGAGGAGCGATACCCGTTTGTCTGGGTTACAGGGGAAATTTCAAACTTTGCCCTGCCCTCTTCCGGTCACGCATATTTTTCACTTAAAGATGCTGACTCAATTATAAATGGCGTAATGTTTCGCAACCAGATAAAAAGGCTTGGTTTTAATCCGGAAAACGGAATGAAAATCACAGCTCTTGGAAGAATTTCTCTTTACGAACCAAGAGGCTCTTACCAATTAATAGTTGAGCATATGGCACCTGATGGTGTGGGTGCTTTGCAGGTTCGTTTTGAACAACTTAAAAAACAGCTTGCACTTGAAGGTCTTTTTGATAAAGCCCATAAAAAGCCCATTCCGTTTCTGCCTTCAAAAATAAGCATAATCACATCTCCTACAGGTTCTGTTATCAGGGATATCATACAGGTCACATCCAGAAGATTTTCGGGTTTTCATCTTGAAATTGCACCTGTAAAGGTTCAGGGAGAATTTGCTGAACAAGAAATTAAGCAGGCAATTGAAAATATTAACTTAATGGCAAAGCAAAAAGAGACTTCTGTCATACAAAAACAAAAGCCATCAGAGCTTATTATAATTGCCCGTGGAGGTGGTTCCCTTGAAGATCTTTCACCGTTTAATTCAGAAACTGTTGCAAGAGCTGTTTTTGCATCCGAAATTCCGGTTATTTCCGCAGTGGGACACGAAACCGACTTTACAATATGTGACTTTGTTGCTGATGTGAGGGCTCCAACCCCTTCGGCAGCAGCAGAAATAGCTGTTCCGGAGAAAAGGATTCTTCTAAATAGTGTCAATGTTATGCAAAACCGCTTAATCAATACTTTACAACAGCGGATGCTTAATTTAAAAAAACACCTTGAGGATCTCAAGACCAGGATAAAAAGCCCCAAAGTACTTATACATGATATGCAGTTAAGAGTTGATGATCTTGAGCAGCGGCTAATACATCGAATGAAATGGCATATTTCAGGAAGTCGTGATCAACTCGGGTGGCTCAAAAGCTTGTTGGGCACGAGTAATCCACAAAAAAAAATTCCTGCTCTAAAAGATGACATTGAACATTTGACAACAAGGCTGAACATTGCCTTAAAAGGAAAAATCAGTCAACATAAAGCCGCTCTTGATTCAGCAACTGCAAACCTTGAAGCCCTGGGCCCTATGGCTGTTCTTAGCAGAGGGTACAGCATAACCCGCCGTTGTCGTGATAATCACATTCTGCGGTCAGCTTCAGAAGTCAGTAATCATGACAAAGTGGAAATAATTCTTTCAAAAGGAACTCTTGTGTGCGAGGTTTCAGAAAATTCAAAAAAAATATAACTGTGTAAGGCTAACTCCCCTACGCTAAAGAAAGAGTCTGTAATGGCAAAGAAAAAAACATTTGAATCATCACTTGAAGAGCTGGAACTGATTGTAAAAGAACTTGAATCAGGTAATCTGCCCCTTGAAGATGCCATCAAAAAATTTGAATCCGGAATGAAATGCTCCAGATTCTGCCTTGAAAAATTGGATGAGATCGAAAACAAAATTACCATTTTAATAAATGACGGTAATGGAAATTTGCAGGAAAAACCGTTTGACAATGAATAAATCTATTAATATCACAACAGATACACTTTTTGACCTTTCTGCCTATTTAAAAGAGAAAAGAGCAATTCTGGATGATTATCTCAAAAAGGTAATCCAGGAATTAAACCCTGAAAATGAACTTGCAAAAGCCATTGAACACTCTCTTATGGCCGGTGGCAAAAGGCTAAGACCAATACTTGCCATGGCTGCTGCCCAGGCCACAGGAAAAGATTTTCGCCTGGCTCTGCCGGCTGCCTGTTCAATTGAGATGATTCACACTTACTCTCTGATACATGACGACCTTCCGGCAATGGATAATGATGATCTGCGCCGAGGCATTCCAACGTGTCACAAGGCCTTTTCAGAAGCAACAGCCATACTTGCAGGAGATGCACTGCTTACCCACGCCTTTACCATTCTTACACATAATCCACGGGCAATGTTTGACCCCTGCCCTAATGATGAAATTTTGTTTAAGCTTGTTGCCATGATTTCCCGTGCTGCCGGTGCACACGGTATGGTGGAGGGACAGATGATGGATATGCAGGCAACAGGTTTTTTAGATCAGCACAATCAAAGCAAAGTTAATATTGACAACTGCCTTGCTCATCTTAAAAAACTGCATGAACTGAAAACAGGAAAAATGATAGTTGTAAGTGTTGAATCAGGAGCTCTGTCAGCAGGAGCAGATCCAGATCAGATTGAGCGTCTTGCCAAGTATGCCGGTAAAGTGGGGCTTGCCTTTCAGGTGGCAGACGATATACTCAATGTTGAAGGAGATCCTTATGTGATGGGAAAAGCAGCCGGTTCCGATGCCATGAATAACAAGATGACCTTCCCTGCCCTTCTGGGACTTGAGCCATCCAGAACATTTGCCCGAAATTTAATTCAGGAGGCACTTGAACCATTGAATACCTTTAATGAAAAAGACATTCTGCCCCTGAAAGCAATTGCCGGCTATATAGTTGACAGAAAAAGATGAGATGTTTTTGGGCATGCTTCATTTACCGTTTTACACTCTCCAGGGAAGCAACCTTATTTTTAAGGATATTTCTCAAAAAAGTGTAAAGTACTTTTGATGCGATATGAAGGACGCCTGTTTTTGAGGCATTTTTTAGGAGAACACCATTGACCTTGCTCAGTACCATAAAAAACGGCATTGACCTTAAAAAAATACCAAGGGAACAGTTACCTGCACTTGCCAGGGAGATAAGAGAACGTATTATTGCAGTTGTCTCAAAAAGAGGTGGACACCTGGCATCAAGCCTTGGTGTTGTTGAACTGACACTTGCAATACACTATGTCTTTGATATCCCGGGGGACAGTCTGGTGTGGGATGTTGGACATCAGGCATATGCCCATAAACTTCTTACAGGAAGGGATGCCCATTTTGATACCCTTAGAACATACAAGGGTATTTCAGGATTCACAAAAAGAAGCGAAAGTCCGTGTGATGCCTTTACTGTGGGGCACAGCAGCACATCAATCTCGGCAGGTCTTGGCATTGCTGTGGGTAAAAAGCTCAAAAAGAATAGATCAAAGGTTATTTCAGTAATAGGAGATGGCTCCATGACAGCCGGCCTTGCATATGAAGGGCTTAATCAGGCAGGGGATTCCGACAGTGATCTTATAGTCATCCTCAATGATAATGATATGTCAATATCACCCAATGTTGGTGCCCTTTCATCTTTTCTTAGCCGAACACTTTCAGCTAACTATCTCCAGAACATGAAAAAAGATTTTGGATCGTTTCTGAAAAAACTTCCTGGGATCGGCTATGACATATATCAGTTTGCCAAAAAATCTGAAAATTCATTTAAGACATTTGTAACCCCAGGTATGTTGTTTGAGGCATTTGATTTTGACTATTTTGGCCCAATAAACGGCCATCGTCTTAATCATCTAATTGATATAATGGAAAATATAAAGATGCTGGAGGAGCCTGTTCTTCTGCATGTAACCACCACTAAAGGCAAAGGATATTCTCCGGCTGAAAAAAATCCAGTCTATTTTCATGGTGTCGGTGCATTTGATGTTACCACAGGAAACGGCAACTCTTCCGGCAAAAAGAATCCTGTACCCACCTACACGGAAATTTTCGGAAAAACCATCACCAAACTTGCAGAGAAAAATGAACACATTGTTGCTGTAACAGCAGCTATGCCAGAAGGGACAGGTCTTATTGGTTTCTCAAAAAAATTTCCGGACAGGTTTTTTGATGTGGGCATAGCTGAACAGCATGCTGTCACCTTTGCTGCTGGTATGGCATCGCAAGGGATGAAGCCTGTTGTCGCAATTTACTCCACTTTTATGCAGCGTGCATATGACCAGATACTCCATGATGTCTGCATTGATTCCCATCATGTTGTTTTTGCCCTTGACAGGGGGGGTATTGTGGGAGAAGACGGCCCCACCCATCATGGGCTCTTTGATTTTGCTTTTTTAAGGAACATTCCCAACATGACCATTATGGCTCCGAAGGATGAGCAGGAACTTGCTGCAATGCTTGTTGCTGCAATCCAACATAATGGCCCCATTGCTGTTCGATATCCAAGGGGCAAAGGGGTTGGAGCGGTCTCTCCAGACTCCCCTGATTATCTTTTAATTGACAATCCCATAAAGATCGGGAAAGCGGAGATTATCCATAAAAGGAGTACAACAACCAGAAAAACCAATGCCGAAATTGTCACCCAAAAAGTGACAGCGCCCAGAAAAACTGATACCGAAATTGTCAGTCAAGAAGTGACATCATTGGAAAAAACATCTGATAATAAATTATTTTCTAATGCAGCAGAAACAGGGAAAAATATTCTTATCATTGCTGCTGGAAGAACTGTTCAGGAGGGAATAAAGGCCGTTGAAGAGCTTGAAAAAATGGGCATCTCCCCTACCCTTGTCAATGCACGCTTTATAAAACCCCTTGATGCTGAATTGATACTTGAACTTGCAAAAGAGATACCATTGATAATCACAGTGGAGGAGCATGTTCTTGATGGAGGATTTGGAAGTGCTGTGCTTGAGCTTCTTGCAGACAACGATGCAACAGGATGTAGGGTAAAAAGAATCGGAGTTAAAAACAGGTTTGTGGAGCACGGTTCCCAGGATATTTTAAGATCAGAATATGAGGTTGATGCCAGAGCAATTGTCAGGGCAGCAAAACAGCTTACAGAACAAATTGCTTTGTAAACGGGCATGATTGCGTATCAATCACCCCCAAGTATAAAAATGATAGCTATTTTGGCATGTTTCATTTACCGCTTTACACTTTTATGATTCGTATTCCCTTTTTCAAAGGCTTTACATCTGAAAAGTGTAAAGTGCTTTTGGATGAAATGAAGGATGCCGCTATTTTCACGGTAAATCAACCGACGGTTTAAACGTGATGAACCTGTAAAAAGTCCGAAATAGAAAACTCGCTATTAATAATTTCAGCATGTTACAACTCAAAAAAAGCTGAAATCTGGCTTTTTACGAGACCATCAAACTTGAAGAGTGAAAATGATGCTCAGGATAAATAATCCTGCCTTATCCTGTTATGTTGATCCTGGGTATCCTGATTCAGAAATTGTTGACAAGGCTCAAAAGATCATAGCTGTCCGCTTTGAGTGCTTACCATAACTATAGGACTTTACGAGCAGGTAACAGGGCATATAAAAAATTTGAAAAATAGCGTAAACTCCAGACCAAGACTTGATATTCTGCTTGTTGAAAAAGGCATTGTCCAATCACGGGAACGGGCACAGGCACTTATAATGTCCGGAAACATAATGGTCAATGGCTTTAAGATTGACAAGGCTGGAACCCGTGTTGACCAGGATTCGGAAATCACAGTTAAAGGTGACGATATTCCCTATGTAAGCAGGGGCGGACTTAAACTTGAAAAGGCCCTGAGAGACCTTAAACTTGATATTACCGGAATGACATGCCTTGATATTGGAGCATCAACGGGGGGTTTTACTGATTGTCTTCTTCAATCTGGAGCAAGTGAAGTTTATGCTGTTGATGTAGGTTATGGGCAGCTTGCATGGTCACTGAGGCAGGACCCAAGGGTTCACGTTATTGAAAGAACCAACATAAGATTCATGGATTTTGAAGTAATCGGCAAGAAGATGGATCTCGTAACAATCGACACATCATTTATCTCACTGAAACTTGTGGTGCCCGCATCTGAAAAATTCATGAAAAAAGATACATTAGTTCTCGCATTGATCAAGCCCCAATTTGAAGCAGGCAAGGAGAGAATAGGTAAGAAAGGTGTGGTAAGAGACCCTGCTGTCAGGCATAAAATAGTGGAGGAAATTGAACTTTTTTTCAGACAGAGAGGCTATGAAACCGGAGAGATCATTGAGTCTCCTGTCAAAGGACCCAAAGGCAATATTGAATTTATACTATCCATGCGATACGGAATCCGCTTATTAAATAAAAATCAATAACTTACGGATATATCAGTATATTTCAAATAATGCACTTTTAATAATAGCAATCAATTGAAAAGGAGCTGTAATGACTGAAAAAATCAAAAAAATGAGAAACGTCGCTCTGGCTGGCCATGGGGGTGCGGGTAAAACTTCTCTGGCTGAGGCAATGCTTTTTAAGGCAGGCGTTATCACCCGATTTGGAAAGGTGGAAGAAGGAAACACTGCCATGGATTTCCAGCCGGAAGAAGTGAGAAAACAGCAAAGTGTAAGCAGTGCTTTTCATAAATATGCCTGGAAAAAGCACCAGGTTACCCTGATGGACACACCTGGGGACCAGAATTTTATTTCATCTGCCACAACATGTATTCCGGCCGCTGATAGTGTGATTATGGTTATTGACGGAGTGGATGGACCAAGCGCCATGACTGAAGTTGTGTCAGATTGTGTTGCAAATTATAATCTGCCTTCTGTACTTTTTATTAATAAACTGGACAGGGAGAGATCCAATGTAGAATCCATTGTTGCTGCCTGTGAAAAATCATTGAAAAGAAAGGCCATTGTTGTGCAGCTTCCAATTGGCTCTGAAGCTGATTTCAAGGGAGTTGTGGATATAGTGGCCGGTAAGGCATATGTTTATGATGGTGATGGAAACAGTGAAGCAACTGATATTCCTTCTGATATGGCTGATGAAGTCGAAGCGGCAAAAGAGGCTTTTGTAGAAAATATTGCAGAACTTGATGATGAGCTTCTTGAAAAATACCTTGAAGGGGAAGAGATATCTGAACAGGAACTGATTGATACATTCCGTAAAGGTATTCTTGCATGTGAATTTTCTCCAGTTATCTGCGGTTCTGCCACAAAACTGATTGGTATTGACCTGCTGTTTGACTTTATTAACAATGCCCTCCCCTCACCTTTGGATCGCGGAGCATGGACAGCAAAAGCCAGAAATGGTGAAGAGCTTCAAATCATGCCGGAATCTGACGGGCCCTTCTATGGATTTGTTTTCAATACCATTGTTGATCCATATGCAGGACGTCTTTCGGTTTTCAGGGTTATCTCAGGTACACTTGGCAAAGAGGGGAACTTTCTCAATGTAAACAAAGACGCAAAAGAGAGATTCACACAGCTTCTTGAGATAGTCGGAAAGGAGCAAAAACCTGTGACAGAAGCTCTTCCAGGCGCCATTGTTGCAGTTGCAAAGCTGAAAGAGACTTTTACCGGCGATACCATGAGTGATGACAAAGAGGTCATGTTTGATGCCCCTGCCCCCATGCCGCCTGTTATCTCCTTTGCTGTCTCTTCCAAAAATCAGGGAGAGGAAGATAAGGTGCATGGTGCATTGAGAAAAATAATGGAAGAAGATACAGGTCTTCATCTGAAACGAGAACTTGAAACCAACGAAACCATTCTTTCGGGACGTGGCCTTGTTCACATTGAAACAACCATTGAAAAAATTAAAAGAAAATTCAATGTTGAGATGGAGATCAACACTCCCAAGGTTCCATACAGAGAGACATTTAAAAAGAAAATCAGAGTACAGGGACGACACAAGAAACAGTCCGGAGGCCACGGACAGTTTGGAGACTGCTGGATTATTCTTGAACCTGGCCCCAAGGGAAGCGGATTTGAATTTATTGATAAAATTGTCGGAGGCTCAATTCCCAAAACATATATACCGGCAGTGGAAAAAGGTGTTGTAGAAGCATCCCAGAAAGGTATCCTTGCTGGATTTCCCTGTGTGGATTTCAAGGTAACAGTTGATGATGGAAGTTATCACTCTGTTGATTCCTCTGAAATGGCCTTTAAAATGGCAGGCTCAATTGCCTTTAAAAAGGCTGCTGAGCAGGCAAGTGCCACCCTGCTTGAACCAATCATGAAAATTTCCATAGTAATACCGGATGAATATACAGGTGATATAATGGGTGATCTCAACTCCAGGCGTGGCAGGGTTCTTGGAATGGACACCGAAGGCGAAAAACAGGTCATCAATGCCCACGTTCCAATGGCAGAGATCCTAAGATATGCACCTGATCTGAGATCCATGACTGGTGGACGCGGAACATTTACCCTTGAATTTGACCATTATGATGAGGTTCCAGGTGATATGGCACAAAAGGTCATAGAGAAAATCAAGGCTGAAAGAGAAGAGTAGTATATTAAAAAACACAGCAAATGGGGCATCATAGAGACGAAGAGATAATATAGAGCCTGTTTTTAAATGGAAAATCCTGTAAAATGAGATTATGACTGACGAGTAATTTTAAAATCAGGCTCTTTTCATCAATCCCCATTTGTTCCCTTTAAAAGCTAAACTCAAAGGTCGAAAGTCGTCAAAACCACCACCATATATTGTGTTTTTTGTTTTACCCACAATACTGTGGGTGGTATGCAAGAATTTATGACGAACGAGAGATAAAGGATAATGCATTAATTGGACACACATCAATTCGTACACAACTACGAGGGTGCCGGAGCTTTTGGGCTTGACAGAGAGACTGATGAAGAGACATTGATCTTCTATCTTCAAAAATTTTCTGAAGACAAGTTTATGGCTCACCTGCTGCCAAAACTTTCCAATGAAGAGATCACCCGAGTTTATGATCTTGTGAATCATTTAATTCATAAACACCTTTCAGAAGAGGAGTATCACAGGATTTTCCTTAAGGATAGATAAGTTATGTCCAAAATTGTCATTACAGCAGATATTCATGGAAGCTACAGTAACTGGCTTGCAATCAAAAATATTCTTTCCCCTGGTGACACTCTTGTTGTTGCAGGAGATCTTTTCAGCACAAGATATCCATGTCATGGCTCATCAGATTATCAGCCTGAAATGATCCTGAAAGAGGTTTCCAATAATTTTCCATACCCATTTTTTTATGTCTATGGCAACTGCGATAAGTCATCATTTTCGCCAGGGTATCTGGACTCCATGATTTTTGAATGCATGGGGTATAAAATATTGCTTCATCATGGACACCAGCGCCTAAATGAACTTCCATTCCAGTCAGGCATAGTGGTTCAAGGTCACACACATGTTTATGCTCTGGATAAAAAAAAGGAGATAACCTTTATTAACCCGGGTTCACTTTCTGCTCCCAGGAATGGTTTTTATACCTACGCCTTGATTGAAAACAATGAGGCTAAAATAATCAATATTAAAGCAGGAGAAGTAATAAAGTCCCTGATGTTGAATTTCTCTTGAGTTTTTTTAGCACCTTTTATTGACTGGTTTACACTTTTTAAAACCATGATTGTCATTATTAAGGGATTATCCTGATTGTCCATCATGATAATCCTTAAATCTTGTAATCATGGTTCATATTTTTCTTAACTTTGATTGTGGTGATAAGTCTGCTATGTTACAAAAAAATCATAACTTTGCTTTTTTCTGATTCACATTAAAGGAGGCTCCATGAAAATAAAATCTGATTTTTCGCTGAAACTTAAAATATCCCTTCTAACCTTGTTTTTTAATCTTCTCTTTACAATTCCATATGCTCAATCCTCAGCATCTTCATCACAAATTACAGATCTGCTTCCGGAAACCACAGATATTCTGCTTCAATGTTCTTCTCTTAACAACATTTATAATACATTTTCTATTACAGACAGCTCTTTCTGGGGAGAACCCATTGAAGACCTCGAAGAGCTTAAATCCGAACTGGGATTCAATCCCTTTGATCTGGATGAGTTTGACAAAAACGGATTTGATATGCAAAGGCCATCAGGAATCGCCATCTCAGACATAACCATGAATGACGAAAATGAAGAGCCAGACGCAAACCTGATTGTTTTTCTTCCGGTTAAAGATGGTAACAAGGCCATGGCCTGGATACGCCAAATAATTGAAAAAAATAATGAGAGCGTTAAATTTCAGCAGATCGGGGAGCTTTGGCAATGGGAATTTCAGGGAGAGGGTGAGCCTTATATCGAAGAAAACGGGACAGATGGTAACAGTTATACAGAAAATAATTTAAACACTGAAGATAGTTCAGAACAGGGAGAGGTCACAGAAAAAAGTTTAAAACAGAACGAAAACACAGAGACCACTACAGAACAGGGTCAGGCAACAGAAAACAGCAAGGGAGAGGATGGAGTTGTCGATGAGGATGACCAATATTTGATTAGCCAGGATGATATTCAGGCCTTAGATGATGCTATTGTTTACAACTATCCCAACTACATGATTGCAGTAAATGGTTATGTACTCTTGGGTACAAATCCTGCCAGAGATGCCCGTTCATTTTTTGAGAACATAAAAAATAACTCCGGCAAGCTTGGCAGCAGCAAGGCATTTATCAAGACAATGAAAAAACTTGAGGGCGGAAAAGATATTCTCTTTTATGCCAACATGGAACATCTGATGAAACAGCCCCATGAATCAATGGCTTTTTTATCTCTTTTTTTCCTGACCTGGCTGAAATTTATAACTTGAATAACTCTTCGGAAACCCCTGAGTTGCCCGAAATGCTGAAGGATTACAAATCCACAGCCATTTCCGTTGACCTGAAAAGCAGCGACCTGAAAGCCCATTTTTATGTTCAAATCATTGAGTCATCAAAACTTTTCAGCCTTTTTAAAGGGATAACTGTAAATAGAGACATTGTTCTTGGAATACCAGACTCCCCTGCCCTTTTATGGAGTGCTGCACAAAATATGCAGAACTACTGGAAGCTTCTTCAGGATACACTTGACAAAGAGACACTTGAGCTGATCAAGGAAGGCTTTCACTCAGTAAAAACAGAGTATGGTATTGACCTTGAAACTGAGTTGATCAATAATCTTGGCAGCAACTTCAGTGCGGGAATATACGATGGCATGAGTATCAATATGGGCAATATTAATACTCTGATCTCCCTTGAGTTCAAAGAGCCTGCAAAGATGGTCAGTCTAATTGAAAAAGCCATAGCAAAAATACCGGAAGAGCAGCAGCAGATGGTTAATCGACTTGATATCAAAGGCAGCAAAGTATATATGGTACCGGTTGGGCCTCTTCAGCTGTATGCTGGTTTTAAAGGAAATCATCTTGTTGTTACAATGGGTAAACCGATGTTTGAAAAGGGGCTTGACGCTGATCCCTCCAAGGGCTTTTTGAATTCCATTAAGGATAAAACTCTTAAAGATGGGCTTAAAAATGAAATATCTGTATTCTATATGGATTTAAAAGAAGTTTTTTATACTGTAAAAAATTTCATACCCATGTTGATGACTCTTTCAGAAGATGCATCCATTGTAATGACACCGGAATTTCAGAAACTGGCCGATCTTTTTCACTATGTTTCATTCATTGCAAAGGCTGGAAAAGATGAAATGAAAGGTGATTTTGTCATCAAAACAGGCTTCGACAAGCCATTTTTCAAAGGTGTCAAGGATGTTTCAGACAAAATAGGTGAAATGAAGCAGACTAAATAACACTGATCACCCGATGATATCACTGAAACTTGTGTTCTTTCAAGGTTTGATTGTCGGGTAGAAAATGCCTTGAACCTTTGAAAAGCCTTAGAAGTCACCCGACAGTTTAAACTTGAAGAAGCACCAGTTGAGTCTCTAAAGGCTATTGGCTTGGGAAACGGTCTGCTTTTTTTTTCTGATATCCTGCTTCTGCTTTTCAAGAATATACTGATGCAGGATATCAGCATCCTCATTAGAAAGGTCTTCAAAAATTGCATGACATATATTGTTATTGTCAATATCTATGATCTTAGCCTTAACGTTGTCAATCTGACTTATATTACGCCCCCCTGCCCTGATATTGACATCTTTTAAAATTAAAGTCACAGTATCACTGTCATCTCTGTTAAATCCGGTATTGAGAAATGAAAGTCCGCCAGCACTAAGATCCATAATTTTTACTATTGTATTGAGAAAAGTCATTTCAAAAAGTACACTTCCATCCTCCGGTGCATAGCGAAATGCTTCTCTTCGACTCTGGCTCTGGTAGATAGCGTCATCAATAACTTGAGATTTCTCATCATCCTGTTGATGATTCAAGGACGCTGATGAAAGTGATGAATGATTTTCATTAAAACCCCCTTCATTCTTTTCAGGTTCGCAGCTCTCAGCCGAATCGCGACATGAAGTGTCTGTATTGCGTGAAGTGTCAGTATTGTGAGATTTCTTTTTCCAGAACAAATTCAACCCTCCTGTTTTTTGCCCTGTTTTCATCAGAAGTATTAGAAACAACAGGTATTGTTGATCCATAGCCTGTTGCTGTTAATCTCTGTGGCTCAATCCCGTTTTTAATAAGAAATTTTAATACCTCGGTTGCCCTTGCAGACGAGAGCTCCCAGTTTGAAGCATATTTACCGGAAGCTACCTCAACATCATCAGTATGCCCCTTGATATTGAGATTATAATCAGGATAACGATCAAGAATATCAAGTATCTGCCCGAGAACAGGAATAAACCCTTTGTTCAGAACAGCAAGTCCAGGTTTGAAAACATATGAGCCATCAATTCGGATTATTATTTTACCCATATGAACAAATGTTTTAAGATTGTTATTGTCACTATTTTGGGTGACATATTTATTGACATCCCTGATAAGTATATCCTGCCTTGAAGTCAGCCCTATCCGTTGATCAAGCGGTATCTGATCACTGCTGTAATCAGGGAAATCAAACATATCAAGATATTCCGCAAAAAGGGAATTTGCCTCTATCTCGCTTTTAATTGACTTTACTGTTGCTGCGAATCTCTCTGTTTCTGTGGAGGATATGGAATAAAGCAGTACAAAAAAAACCAGAAGAAGAGTCACAAGATCGGCATAGGTCATAAGCCATCCTGCGCCCTCATCATCATCAGAAGTAAAATTGTCGGCAATTTTATATGTTTTCATTTCGGTAATTCATTCCGGTGAAGTTTTTTCTTAAGTCTTTCCGAGGTAAATGGAAAATTGTCGGCAATTATATTTGTTTTCATTTTTGTAATTCATTCCGGTGATGGGTATTATTTGTTTTCACTTCGGTAATTCATTCCGGTTATGGGTTTTCTTAGCCTTTCCGGGATAAACGAAGAGAGCTTTTCATAAACAACCACAGGATTATTGCTGTCAAGTATGGAGATTGCTCCTTCCAGCATGATTTCTAGATTTATTACCTCCATTACAGTCCTTGATTTCAGTTTGCCTGCAATGGGCAGAAAAAGAAGGGTGGACATAAGGGAGCCATAAAAAGTTGTAAGAAGGGCTGTTGCCATTGCAGGTCCTATACTTGAAGGATCCTGGAGCTTGCTTAACATCTGGACAAGACCTATGAGGGTTCCAAGCATACCAAATGCCGGGGAGTAGATACCCATTTTTCTGAAAACATCCTGAACAATATAATGCCGCAACTTCAAAGAATCAATTTCCGTTAAAAGTGCAGCCCTTATAACCTGCTCAGAAGAACCGTCAGAAATAAGGCCGCAGGCTTTTTTTAAAAATCCGGATTTTGTTTTTATTTTGCTAAGTTCAAGGAGCCCCTGTTTACGGCTTAGGTGGCAAAGCTTTATCATTGTGGCAACTGCATCATTGGGGTCTTCCTTCTCCTTAGAAAAGACAAAATAAGCTGCTTTAAAAGCTGCCAATACATCCTTGAATTGGAAGGTGAGAAGTGTTGTGGCCAAAGTACCGCCACCTACAATCATCATGCCTTCAATATTGATGAAATTATTGATATCTCCACCGATAAATATGGCACTTACAATAAGAGAGATGCCTGAAATTACGCCAAGAAACGAAGCGATATCCATAAAAAGATCCAGTTTTCAGCAGTGCTTTGTCAAAGCACTATGTTTAAAACAGGAAAGGCAGGGAATTGTAATTCCCTGCCTCCCCCAAGTTTGGTGATGCCTGCCTTAAATAAAAAATAGATGTCTTACAAATCAACTAACTTTCAATAACGCCTGCACGTACTCCTTTAAGGTAGTTTCCACAGAAATTATCATTTCCAAGAAGCATGTCAGCAGTTTTGATAGTTGCCATGATTTTAACATCAAGGGGATCAATAATGGCAGAATCCATACCGGCATCCATCATTAGAGCAACGAATGTTCTATTGATAATCTTCCTCTGTGGAAGACCGTAGGATATATTTGACAATCCGCCTGTTATGTGAACCTCTGGAAATTTTGACTTTATCGCCCTCACAGCGTCAAGTACCATAACGCCTTTGTTACTGTCAGTGCTGATGGGCTGTACAAGAGGATCAATGTAAATATTTTCTGTTTTTATGCCGATCTTGTTGAGTTCTTCAACTAGCTTCACTGCTCTTGCAACTATATCATCTGATGAAGAAGGCATTCCTGCATCATCCATACAGAGGGCAATTACTTTGCACTCTTTGCCTGTCAAAAAAGGCATCATTGTATCAAAACGATCTTTTTCAAGGCTGATGGAGTTGATCATTGGGGTCTTTTCAACCATTTGATAGGCCATTTCAAGAATAGCCGGATCAGGACTGTCAAGGCAAAGCGGTACAGTTGCAATTGGTTGAATTGTGTCAAGAAGCCACTTCATATCCTCTTCTTCATGACCTATTCGAGCACCTGCGTTAACATCAATAAAATTGGCACCTGCTTCCTGCTGTTTTTTTACATCATCAATAATGTAAGCAGCATCTCTTTCCGCAACAGCTTTCTGCACATTCTTTCGTGAGGTGTTTATCCTCTCACCGATTACTTCAAACATTCTGGTATATTCCTCCTTAAAATCAGATTCTATTTTACGAAAGATTTTGCAAGTTTAGAAGCAGAACCAGCATCAGGTGCAAATCCATCTGCGCCGATTTCATCAGAAAATGCCTGGGTAACAGGAGCACCACCCACCATGATTTTAACCTTATCCCTTAACCCTGACTCAACTATTGCATCAACTGTTTTTTTCATCATTGGCATTGTTGTGGTCAAAAGAGCAGACAGACAGACGATTTTTGCATTTTTTTCATTGATCTGTTTAACAAACTCTTCAGGAGCAATATCAACACCTATGTTGTGAACAGTCATACCGGCACTTTCCATCATCATTGCAACAAGATTTTTTCCAATGTCGTGGAGGTCTCCCTTAACGGTTCCAATAATTACGGTGCCACCCGCATCTGTCTCACCCTCACCAAGAAGAGGTTTCAAAATTGCTACACACTGACCCATTGCCTGGGCTGCCATCAGAACTTCAGGGATAAACATGTCGCCGCTTTCCATTTTTTCGCCGACAATGTCCATGCCTGCAATCAGACCTTTGTTCAGAATATCTGTTGCAGGGGTATTTTCTGCAAGAGCAGAATTAACAAGAGAAATTACCTTGTCAGTATCACATGCAACCAGAGCTTCTGTCATAGCATTAAAATCCGCCATTTTTTTCTCCTTACTGAATAGAATTTATTTTATGAGATTGTGTTTTTTCCTGATGGCTTCATCTGTTTTTTTGTCTATATACGCTGTTTTTGTTTTTGCCACAAGTCTTTTTGCACTTTTTCACTGAATAATAAAGTGTTTTTGGGACAATATGAAGGATCTCTCAATTTTTTGCATATAAAGCTATTGCAAATTTATACAAATAAAGTGAACAATCAAAAAGCCATTATTATGATAAGGATTCTGATATCATGCTTTTCAGGTTACTCTTTTGTGAGATCCCTTTTGAGATCCACATGGCTTTGAAAAATTGAACGAAAACGTCAAGGAAAAAGTAATTAACGGATGTAGCCACGGATAATGACACGATCAAATGACATGTAGTTGAGTTTGATGTTTTCCGAAAATTGAGATACAAAGGAATTGTTCATGGTTGCTATCATGCATCCCCGCTATGACCTTTTAGTTCGGTAAATAAATCAGCTACAGTGCCAATATACTTCACAGAGACAACATGTTAACTTGCAAATTTAGGCATCCTTCATTTGCCAGTTTACACTTTTTGGAGCCACATTCCCATTTTTAGGGAATTATCTCAAAAAAAGTGTCAACTACTTTTGATGGATTCTGAAGGATGCCCAAATTTATTCAAAATCTTTTTTCAAAAAACAGGCTCAAAAAATACATGCCAAAGACCAATCGCCAATCATTGACAAATATCATATTTATTTTACTGTTATGCTCTCCTTTGATTTCTTTTTCGTATAGAGGCCTTACCTTCGCGGATACACTTGATTTAAAGCAGGTTATTGAGGGTGCCATCCAGACAAGCCTGCAATTGCGTCAATATAATTATGAAATAAATGCTGCAAGGTATAATAAAAAAGTACAACTCACAGCATTTTATCCATCCCTGCAGGTAAAATATGATTATATGCGTCGTGATGAACCCACATTACAGTCGTTAAATTTCAGGGAAAATGATGTTTTTGAAAATAATGCGGTTACAAATCCCCTCGATGAATTCCAGTTCATTGCTTCCTTCTCACAACCTGTTTTTAGCGGATTTGAGCTTGAAAACAGATATCAGATATCAGATATTAAAGTTAAAATTGCCCAATTTTCGGATGATTTAATTCGACAGAATATTATTTTAGATGCCATAAACGGCTATTTTTCATTGTTGAAATTTGGGAAGCTGGTTAGAGTTGCCCATGACTCACTTGAGCAGATAGGTGTCCAAAGGGAAATAGCTTTTAATATGCAGCAAGCAGGGTTAATTTCAATTACCGATCTGCTTCAAAGTGAAGCAGAACTTGCCAATGCCAGGCAAAACCTTGTAACAGCACAAAATAATATTAAAAATGCTCAATACTACCTCAACTCCCTTTTGCAAAAACCATTGACTAATAATATTGATATAGTTGATATTACAAGCTTTTCACCTTTTCCCTTGAACCTTGATGATTGCCTGTTTAGTGCCATGGCAGAAAGAGTGGAAATTAAAATTGCAGATCAGGATATAGAGGTGGCTGAGAAGGAATATGAAATTTCAAAAAAAGACAGATACCCCTCTGTTGATCTTTTGGGAACATATACAAGGCGTGGCACTGACCCCATGGTGGATGGAGGTGTTGGCATTGGAGATAAAAATGTCTGGAATATTCATGTGGCTGCAAGCTGGAAATTATGGGATTGGGGGCGGACATCCAATTTGATGGGAGAAAAAGATAACCGTATTCTCCAGGCCAGAAACGTAAAACAACAATTGGTTGATGGAATTACACTGGAGGTAAGGGAGCTATATTTGAAGGTAACCGAAAGGATGTCTGCCATTGAGGCTGCTGAAACTGCCATTGAGCAGTCAAGGGAAAATTTCAGGATAATAAAGGAAAAATATTCAAAACAAATGGTTACAATGGGAGAATTTTTAACTGCACAAACTTTGTTAACCCAATCTCTTACTTCATATTACAATGCATTATATGATTTTAAGATTTCAAAGGCAGCTTTGTACCGTGCAATGGGGAAAAAAGATTTAAATGAATATGTAGAGTCCCTTAGATAAAGTATATAGCGTATAGCCGCCACAATCAAATTGATGAAAATCTTCATAAAAATAAGCACTTATACGGACTTTCATATAACGTACATGGCTGATGACCGCCACAATCGAAGGGATGAAAGTCTCTATGAAAACAGCCATTTGCGGGGACTTTCATATAAACATACATGGCAAATTTCTGCCACAATCGAAGGGATGAAAGTCTTTATGAAAACAGCCATTTGCGGGGACTTTCATATAAACCCCCCATGTTTGCTGACGCATCACAACTAAACATGAAAGTCGTTGTATATCAGCATATTAAGGAGACTTTCTAATAACGTACATGGCTGATGACCGCCACAATCGAAGAGATGAAAGTCGTTTTAAAAACAGGATGTTACCGAGACTTTCATATAAAATTTTCCGGATAAAATGGAGAGGCAAAAGTTATGCAAGAGCAAAAGGCTACCAAAATGCAGAAGCGACAACTAAAAAAACGTTTAAATATGGCCCGCAAATATTTGCAAAATGATGATTTTGACAAAGCAGCCAGGGCTTTTCAAGATATACTGCAAGATATACCCGATGCTGGCGGAGCATTAATGGGGCTTGCATCAATATCTGTGAGCCAGGGTAACATCGATAAAGCTGTTGAATATTGCAGTAAGGCTTCCCGTGTCACAGAATCAAGGGGAGCTGCATTGTCAATGCTGGCAAGAATTGCACAAAACAATGATAACTTTGAAAAGGCTTTGCGATATCTGAAGATGGCCATTGAGTTTGAACCTTCCCATGCAAAAAACCGTATTAAGGCTGCAAGGATCTATCTGCAGATGGGGAAAAAAAAAGAGGCTGAAGACGAACTTCGTTTGGCTCTTCGTTACAATCCCCAATCTGTGGATGCCTCTGTATTATTGGTGGGTACATTAATAAACCTTGAAAGGATTACCGAGGCCAAGGATTTACTTGAAAGCATGATTGTCAGGGTGCCTGATTCCAGTACACTTTATTTGACCCGTGCCCGTATATTTTTAAAGCAGCAACATTTTGACAAGGCAATTATTGATCTTAAAAAGGTTCTTGAGTTTGAGCCTGATCACACAAGGGCCACTGCATTGTTGTCAAAAATTTTGGTTTCCCGCCTGGAAATTTCAGCAGCGGTGGAATTATTGCAGGGATTTATAGAGAAAAATCCTGATAAAAAAATAATTGAACTAAATCTTGCCAAAGCATATATAGCACAAAAAAATTATGATGAAGCAAGGCAGATTTTGCATAAGCTCAGTTCCGGTGATCAGTTTAAGGGAGTGATACACCTGATGCTGGGGGATATCTATTGGAAAAGTGGCCATGCAGAACAAGCCCTTGACGAATATAAAGCAACCATACTCCTTTCGGATCAGCTTTTACAAAAATATCCAGAGTTAAAGATAATTGAGGAAGATGGTGAAGATATCAATGGGAGAATTGTGCGTTTCAGAGAAATGTTTGATTCATTAGGTTTAAACCCTCTTTCCTTATCAACGGAAATTGATCAAAATGAATAATGGATTTTTTTTATGAATAATATGATTGCAGATATTGTACTTAATGTTAAGGTGCATTGTCTGCTTTTCCCTGATGAGCCTGAGTATGACAGCAAGATGAATGAGCAAGATATTGGCAGATTATTTGTATCTGTTAATACTGTCTGGAGAGGGGCAGGAATTCGATGGAAACTGCACTCATGTGTTAAAAGAAAAGTTGATAATCCCGATGCCAGGGGTTTTTCTTCTATTACTAAAAAGCGGGAGTGGAGAACATTGCTGGGGAAAATATCACCTATAACCCCTTTAGTTCTACAAAAACATATATGGAATGTCTGCCTTATGAACGCCTTTCCCGTTGCTTCATGGGGTGTCTATCTGGCTGAAACCCAAACTGTTTTTCTTGCAGAATTCTCCCATCTGAACAGACCCAATGCTGTTATACTCAGCCATGAGTTTGGACATATGTTGGGTTTACACCATGTTCAATATGAAGGCAATTTGATGAATCAGCGTTCACTGAATAATTTACAGAATTCTTTATATTTATCTTTTGATAACATTGTACCTCCATTGAATCAAGAACAGATTACAAACGCAAGAAAGCAGGCACAGCTTGGCCCTAAAAGAATAGACAGGTGATATTATTATCAAATGACACTCATACGGAGAGATAGTATGCAGCAAAAACATTTTAGCTCCAAAAAAGCAGACAAAAACATTAAATCCCTTGTTCAAAAAGCCCGTGGTTTTATAAAGGATCAGCGTTTTGATGATGCACTGACCACCTATGATGAAGTATTAAAAGAAAATCCTGAAGCCACCGGGGCATATATGGGCATTGGTACTATTTATATGCGTAAGGGAGAACTGGATGAGGCAGAAAAATATTTTAATGGTGCACTTCACGTCACTAAAAATGTTGCTCCTGTCTTGAATAAGCTTGCAAGTGTTGCACAGAAACGAGGAGATAATGAAAAGGCATTAAAACTCAATAAAGATGCACTTGAAGTTGATCCTAAATTTTTGAAAGCTGCCATTGGAGTTGGTAAAATTTTATTCCAGGAAGAACGTTACGAGGAAGCAAAAAATGTACTTGGCGGAGCTCTTAAATACAATCCCCAGTCCAACGAAGCAGAAATACTTTTCTCAAGAATTGTGCAGAAGATGGGGCAGCCCAATGATGCAATTGATAATCTGAACAAGCTGCTTGCCAGAGATCCTAATTCATGGTCAGTCTATTTTCAACAGGCCAGAATATATCTTAGTGAAAAACAGTTTGATGAAGCAGCCAAGGCTGCCATAAAAAGCTTGAAGATTAAACCTGATAATATAAGGGCATCAATCTGCCTTGCACAGGCTTATATTGGGAGTAAACAATATATAAAAGCCATTGATATTTTAAGTGAATTGGTATCTGAAAATTCAGATATGTGGAGTGCCAGAAAACTCCTTGCAAGATCACTTCTTTTAAATGGAGAGCTTGAAGAAGCAAAAAAACTTCTTAATAAAATGGCTTCCGGAAAACGGGGATTGGGGGCAATACATTTTATGTTGGGAGATATTTTTGAAAAACAAGGTCTTACAAGCCATGCTCTGGCTGAATATGAAGCAGGTGTGCTGCATTCTGAAAAACTGGTCGAAAAATATCCCCGTTTAAAGGAATTGATAAACATGGAGATGGATGAAAACAAAAAAGCAAATGAATTCAAGACTCTTCTTATGGAGGTGCGTGAGGATTTCAGTGATGATGAGCAGTTGTGATTTTGCTTTGGATTTTTCATCATTGACCATGTTTTTTTTAATGTGCAACTGTTTTCGGACATTTTATGAAATTATTATATGATGATGTATTGATCGTTGCTGATACCTCATCCCCTGGTTTTTTTGATGTTATAAGAAAGGGCAGTAAGGATAAACTGGTTTCCATTACCGAAGCTGAAGCTTTTATTGCAGAAGGTATGAGGAATCCTTATAATGAAATTGTGCTTCTTGCAAAGTGTAATTCCCGTTTTTCCCAAAACCTGAAGACCCATGATTTACAGGGTTTGGTTAAAAGACTGGATGCCTGCGGAGTATTTGAACCCCGGGCATCTGATAACAACATTCATATTGAAGAAAAATCTGCAGCTTCCTCCATTGATCATGGTGAATATAAATCTGCAGCTTCCTCCATTGACCATGGTGAATATAAATCTGCTGCTTCCCCAATGGATAATTCCAAAGCTAAGGATTCATTGGGCATTGATTCTGTGATTGACGGTGAAGAGGAAAATGGAGAAGATTCAACCTACAGCATAAATCATCTTTCCTTATTTAATCCACAGCCATTTTTGGATATCCTTCTAAAGTTCTTTGGTTTTTTACGCTTTTTTAATATCCTTGTCCCCTTTCTTTTCATTTTTTCATTGGTTGGGGTACTTTGCAATTTGGATATTTTTTTTGCTGATATTGCAGAAATCAGGCATCATATCTCTTTTTTTGATCGCATTCTTTTTTCATTATTTACCATAAATCTTATGACCCAGTTATATAGGGGTGTTACTGCCAGATATTTTGGTTTTGATACACCAAGTTTTGGCATGATTTTGGTCTATGGCCTGCTTCCAAGATTCAATATCAAAGTTATTGTACCTGAGGATTCTCTTCGGAATTCACGACTCTGGTTTTTTGGAGCACCCATATATTTAAGATTTATTGTATTCCCCTTAGGAGTAATATTGTGGCTGGCCACCAGGGAGCAAGGAACATATTTACCTCTTATAGGTGCAAGTCTTGCGGGGGTATCAATTATATCCTTTTTTTTTGTAGCCAATCCCCTTATTGGTGGAGCTGCCTATCGTTTTATAAGTGAATACTTTGAGACTCCAAATTTAAGAAAAAAAGCTTTTGCTCGTTTAAAAGCCTTTTTTACCAGACAGCCACCTGTTGTGACCCAGTATATAGACAGATCTGCTTCTGTCCTGATATATGGGCTTCTTTCTACTGTTTTTTCCCTTATTATAATTGTTTTTGTGGTTTTTATGATTGCCATCCGCCTTGAAGCAAATTATCAGGGAAGCGGCGTGGGTATTTTTTTATTACTTCTTGTTTATCTCTTTTTTCGTTTTGCATATAAGCCCTGGAAAAGAAGAAAAATTCGCAGCAGAGCACAAAAAAAAGTTGCTTCAAAGGGGAATTCTCCTCCTGTTTTCAGGCAAAGCCTGTCCAGAAAATTTTTTGGATATTGCAAGCTTGTTATACGTACCGTTATTTTTTGTGCCCTGTTTTGCACAGGGTTTATTCCCTACCGATATGAAAGCGGCGGGCAGGCTGAAGTTTTTCCCCTTTCATCTGCCGGAGTGTTTGCTGAATCTTCCCAGGTGCTTCAGGATGTCTATTTTGATGGTGGCGAGACCCTTAAAAAGGGTACTGTTATTGCAGAGCTTGTGAATGAGAGGCATAAATATGATATTGAAAGAACCCTTAAAGAAATTCAAAAAAAACAGGAAGAGCTTAATATGCTCTTGAGTACGCCATTGCCGGAACAGACAGCAATGGCCAAAGAAGAGCTAAACACTGCACGGCTTCAGCTTCGTTACAGTCAAAAAAGAATGGCTGTCTATGAAGATTTGTATGGAAAAAATGCCATTCCCCTGGTTCAATACCAGGATGAACAGCGTCAACTGGAATTATTCAAGCAGGCAGTAACATCGGCACAGGCAAATTTGAACTATATTAATAACCAGGTAAACAGCCATGAGATAGAAGCCACAAAAATTGAAATTTCTATTTTACGGTCCCAACTTGCCTTCTATCAGCTTATGCTTGATCGCACCCTGTTGAAAATGCCAATTGATGGCAAAATAATTACCATGCATTTGAAAAATTTAAAGAACAGTTATCTTGAAATGGGAAAACTTTTTGCCCAGGTGGAAGATACTTCAAAGGTTCGCATAGAGATAAAAATACCTGAAGGAGATATTGGTGAAGTTGCCCAGGGTAACAGCGTTGTAATAAAACTTCGTACCTTTCCCAACAGAACCTTCAGATCTGAAATAAGAAAAATCTATCCATCAACTATGGAAAGCAGTAGTGGTAGATATGTTGTTGGAGATTGCATTGTTATAAATAGTGGTGGGGATTTGAAATCCGGCATGACAGGTTATGCAAAAATTATGGGGAGCGAGATGCTTGCCTTTGAAGCATTTTCCCGTGCTCTTGTACGATTCTTCAAGATAGAGGTGTGGTCATGGATACCTTGACGACTAACATATTAAAGAATTTTGATTGACTGCATATCAATCACCCCTAAATATAAAAATAATAACTATTTTCGGCATCCTTCATATGACTCCAAAGGTACTTTACACTTTTTTGTTAGAGATTCCTGCTACTCAGAGTTTTCTTTCCAGAAAGTGTAAAATGGGAAATGAAGCATGCCCTATTTTCACGGTAAACCCTCATGGCCAAATAAGATTTCGGCCACCCCCGATCATAAAAACAGAATGTGTTTTCACGGTAAAAAATAAGGACATATCAGTTCTATGGCAAAAGATGCTGATTCTATTATAAAAAACATTGATTCCGAAAATATTGAGGATATATATGCCCTCTCACCATTGCAACAGGGAATGCTTTTCCACACATTAAGAGAGAAGGGTGTTGGCATGTATATCAGTCAGGCAGTCGCAAGGTATGAAAGACTTGACTGTGATGCCTTTCAAAAAGCATGGCAACTTATGGTTGACCGCCATTCCATATTGCGGACATCCTTCCATTGGGATGATCCTGAAAAACCATTACAGGTTGTTCATAAAAATGTTGCTGTTCCTTTTTTTGTGGAAGATTGGCGAGGTATGTCACCCTCTGAACAAAATTCCCGATTGAGAAAATTGCAAAAAGATGAGAGGGAGCAGGGATTTGATCTTAACAAGCCAGCTCTTCTAAGGATAACCGTTATCCAGGTTACCCGAACACGCTGGTTATCTCTTAAAACCCATCACCATATAATTCTTGATGGTTGGTCAGGAGGTATTCTTGCAAGGGAGGTTGCCCATGCCTACCAGACCTGCAAAAATGGACTTGAACCAGATCTTGATTTGCCTGTTCCATTTGGTAACTACATCAGTTGGATAGAAAAACAGGATAATGAATCCGTAAAATCCTTTTGGCGTTCCCATCTGAGAGATCTTTATCTGCCAACTCCTCTTCCTGGAGAACTAGAACTTGGGCGTAATACCCGAGTAAGGATGCATGTAGAATCCTGGGAGGTCAAGATTGATGATGATGTGTCAAAACAGGTGGAAAACTTTGCAAGACAATGCAAAGTTACCCTGCATACAGTGGTGCAATCGGTGTGGCCTCTTATATTAAGCAGATACAGTGGTTTGAGTTCTGTTGTTTTTGGCTTTCTGGTTTCAGGGAGGCCCCCTGAACTGGATGGAGTTGAGAAGATTGTTGGAATGTTTTTAAATACTGTGCCATTTTGCGTAATAGTGGAGGATGACATTGCAGTTGGTGACTGGCTGAGACGTATGCATCTTAATAGAGTTGAATTACAGCGTTATGAGCACTCTTCCCTTATGCTGGTGCAGCAACTCAGTAATATACCCGGCGGGATGCCAGTTTTTAACAGTATTGTTGCCCGAAAGGATGTTACCCAGGTACCCATTGATGATCCCGGGGCCCCACGGGGAGGGCGATCTTCCAAGAAGGCAGAACAGTCAAATTTTCAACAAAACTATCCCATTCTTTTTAATATAACAGCCAGTGATGGTATTGGATTTAAAATTACATATGATGTTCGCAGGTTCCGTACAACTGATATATCAAGAATCATGGAGCAAATGCGTAATTTGCTGCTTTCACTGATTGAAGATCCACAAAAAAAACTTGGTGATGTTACCATGACATCCATGGATGATATAAAAAGAGTCTCTCATGAGTGGAATGACACTCATGAATGGAATGACACTTTTGAAGAGATTAAAGGTGTACCATTTGTGGATGAAATAGTTGAACAGTGTGCAAATTCTTTTCCTGAAACTATTGCAGCAACCCATGGAGAAAAGCAGATCACATTTGGGGAGCTTTTCAAATCAAGTTTAAAAATTGCAGACTGTTTGAATGGGCTTGGTTTCGGCAGCGGGGACATTGTTTTGGTGGATCACTCATCTCCCATCGGTTTTTTGATATCCGTTTTAGGGGTCATCAGGACAGGTGCTATTTGCATGCCTATGGACATCTTTGAAGGTCAATTGGACGAATCCATTACCTTTACCGATAACAGCCATGCTATAGAGTGCTACCTTAAACGATATATTAAATATCTGCAAGCCCTGAAAGAAAAGGATTTGCATATAAAATCAACTTTGTTGATCAGTGATCGCCTGGTTCACTCTTCTCCAGTACAGGATGTTAATTGTATCAATATCTTTCAAGTTTTAGATGAAGAACCATATGAGTCAATACAATTTGATCTCTCCACTATTAAACGAAGTGATAGTGATATCTCCTTTATTTTGCAGGACTCTGGTCAGGATTTTTTTGAGGCGAGCAACAGATTTATAGCTACACGTTTCCTTGGAGAGTTAGTTGCATTTGAACCTGGTACAGAGCTTGCCTTTTGGTACCCACGCAATTCATTGACATTTTTCAGCGAGCTGTATGCTTGCTGGCAAGCCTTTGGTACAGTTCATTTTATTGATTCTCCTTTTGTTATTGATTCTCCTTTTGATGGTAAGGTTTCAACTCTCCATAATTGCCCTGCCAGGGAATCCATAAACCGAATATCAGTCACCCCCACCATACTGTCAAAAATTTTGCGTAATTCCCCATTGATAGAAGAGCTATCCAACATTCCACGTTGGTTTTCTTTTGGGGAAGCCTTATTGCCGGAGACTTGTAATCTGTTTGCTGAAAGGCTCCCTGGAGCACGTCTCGTAAACCTTTTCACTACTTCCCGCCATGGTCCCTGTTTAGCATGGGAAGTCCCCAAAAGTGGATGCCACAATACTTTACCACTTCTGGGATATCCCCTTACCAATGTTCGTGCCCATATCTTGTCTGATTTAGAAAAAAATGCACCTGTTGGTGTGGTTAGAGAACTTATCCTTGAAAATGCACCTGTTGGTGTGGTTAGAGAACTTATCCTTGAAAATGCACCTGTTGGTGTGGTTGGAGAACTTATCCTTGAAAATGCACCTGTTGGTGTGGTTGGAAAACTTATCCTTGAAATTGATGACCATAAGGCAGAATCTATTGTTTCAGAACCTGATATTTCAAATGATGTGGCAGCAATAAAGGGCATACCAACGGTTACAGAAAAATCAATGAAGGAGGGGCATTTATATTACACAGGCGTACTTGCAAGAAGATGGAACGATGGCACCATAGAGTATGTTGAAAAACAAGAAAAAAATTTGAGTCGTGAAGAGATAGCTTACTCTTCTCTCAGTCGTGCCAGGCGAGAAATAATGCATATACATGGAGTGGATGATGCCTGTGTCTTGAACAAGGATGAAGGGGTTCGTACAGCCTTTATTGGAACAAAATCAATGGAGCTAAACCTTGTGGATCTACACAAAGTGCTTTGCCGTGTTCTCTCTCCACGACTTGCACCAACCCACTATTTTGTAATGGATGATTTGCCCATTGATCGTTTTGGCAGGATAAATATAAATAACCTGCTTGAGCTGGATGAAAAGGGTATGGATGCATTACAATTTGGAGAAGTGATCAAAAAACCAAAATCTGAGCTTGAAAAAATAATTGCAGATGTATGGATGGAAGTACTCAGGATTGATAAAATTTCAACAGACGATAACTTCTTTGAACTTGGCGGCCATTCCCTTGCTGCAACAAAAGCCACTGCCAGGCTGACCAGAATCCTGAAAAAAGAGATTCATCTTAAAGGAATTTTTGAAGCTCCCACAATATCAATGCTTGCTCAATGGATACAAAACGAAAAACATGAGGAGGATGTGCCCTTTGCAATTGATCTTTCCAGTCGTGGCAAGGATGCACCATTGACTTTTACCCAGCAGCAGCTATGGATATTGGCCCAGCTTTTTCCCCAGTATTCCATGTACACCATTCCAAAAAATATCATTTTAAATGGAGAGGTTGATGTGGATGCTCTAAGACATGCCCTTCTTGATGTTATAGTGCAGCATGAGATACTTAGAACTGTATTTATATCAATCAATGGTGAGCCTCGACAGGTTGTAAATGACCCTCCTGATAAAATTGATCTTGATATTTTAGATCTGACCAATATTCCTGATGAAAACAGAATGGAAAAGGCACGCTGGCATGGAGCCCGTCTTGCTAAAATCCCCTGGGATCTGGAAAAAGGCCCGTTGGTTCGCCATCAGCTCATTAAATTGTCTAAAGATTCGTATATACTTAACTCAATATTTCATCATATTATTGCAGATGGCCCATCCATGGGTATTTATACCAGGGAACTTGGGATATGTTATGATGCCCGCTGCAATGGCAAAGCACCAAAGTTGAAACCATTGCCACTGCAGTATGGAGATTTTGCAGTATGGGAAAGGGAGAAAGCAAAGGGAGAGCTTTTTAACCGTCAGGTTGAATATTGGCGTGAAAATCTTGAAGGAGCACCGATTCTTGAGATTCCAATGGATTTTCCAAGGCCTGCAGTGCATGGTTTTGCTGGTAAAAAGGTTAAGTTTGAAATTCCCGCAGATACGGGTAGTGCATTCCGAGATTTAGCAAGGAAAGAAGGAGCGACAATATTTATGGCCCTTCTTGCTGTATATCAACTACTGCTACATAAATACAGCGGTCAGGAGGATATTGTTGTTGGCTCTGCAATGACCAACAGAACCCGGGTTGAGCTTGAAAGGTTGATTGGCTTGTTTGTAAATACTGTGGCCTTGAGGAGTGATTTTTCTGGGGATCCAACTTTTCGCGAAATTTTGAATCGGGTGAAAAAAAGCTGTCTTGGTGCCTTTGCAAATATGGATTTACCCTTTGAAGAGACTATTGCACAGATTCAGCCGGGCAGGGATTTGAGCAGGTTGGGCTCTCCCCTTTTTCAGTTTATGTTGATCTACAACCCTACCACAACAGGCACAAAAGAGGAAAATGATGATGAAAAGACTCCTTTATTGCGAGCAGGTGACTCTCACAATGATACAGGAAATTCCAATTTTGATATTTTGATTGCCACAAGGGATACGCCAGAAGGACTCATAAAGGTAACACTCTCCTATGATACGGAATTGTTCAGGCGGGAAACCATTGATAGAATAATCGCTCATTTTAAACTTTTAATAAACAATATAATCATATCACCTGACACACCTATTTCCCGTTTGAATATGATGGATAGCCATGAGCGTATTGAACTTTTATCACATTGGAACGGCAAGGATATTGAGCTTTCAAAGAAAACTGTGCATCAGATAATATCTGATAATGCAGTATCAAATCCACAACATCCTGCTGTTTGTTACTATGGAAGGATGCTCACATATAAAGATCTGGAGTGTCGCAGTAATAAGCTTGCTTATATTTTGCGGGATGCAGGGGTGGTGGCGGAATCCATGGTGGCGGTTTCTCTTCCTAAAAGTGAGCATTTAATTGTTGCGATTCTCGCTGTGCTTAAGGCAGGAGGGGCATTTGTTCCTGTTGATCCTTCTTATCCTGCTGATCGTATTAGATATATCCTTGAAAATACTGACTGCAAAATACTTCTGTCAAACCGAGAGTTTGGACTCTCAATATCGGAAAATAACAGCGGGATGACCTTTATTGATGTCCCATCAATAAATTTTGACATGGGGCAGAGTGTGCATTCAGGGGTTGATGGTGACATGGATGGGTTTAGAGATTCAGGTGTGGACTTACCCGTGTATAGGGGGGGGCATTCAGGCGTAGATGTTGCCATGGAAAATCTGGCCTATGTGATCTTTACCTCTGGCTCCACAGGATTACCCAAGGGGGTTATGGTGGAGCACAAAAATCTTGTCAATATAATCAGAACACAGATTAAAACATTTGAGATTACCCCGAAAAGTCGTGTATTGCAGATGCTCTCAATCAGTTTTGATGCTGCTGTGGGTGAAATCTTCAGAACCCTTGTTGCTGGGGGAACCCTTTACATGGCAGATAAAGATGATCTTATGCCCGGAACAACCCTGGTTAATTTGTTAAAGGATTATAAAATCAATGTTATGGCAATATCTCCTACTTCTCTTGGTGCCATGCCGGATTGCAGTGATGAATTGATTGATCTTAAAACAATTAACGTTGGTGGTGAAGCATGTTCCCAGAATGTGGCTGAAAAATGGGGTCGGGGCAGAAGACTTCTGAATGCCTATGGTCCCACTGAAACCACCATTGGAGCAACAGTCGCCGTTAACTGGTTTTTTAAGGCAAAGCCCCCCCTTGGACGTCCCCTTGATGGTGTAAAGGTTTATGTTTTGGATAAAAAGCTGGAGCTTGTTCCTGTGGGCATACCAGGCCAGTTATATATAGGTGGCATTGGAGTTGCCAGGGGATATCTTAAAAACCGAGAACTAACAGACGCAAGTTTTATTCAAAATCCCTTTTCCATCAATTCCGGAGATCGTTTGTATAAAACAGGTGACCTTGTAAGGTGGCTTTCTACTGGACAACTTGATTTTATTGGCCGTATAGACCAGCAGGTGAAGATACGGGGATTCAGAATTGAACTGGGTGAGATAGAAACAGCACTTTCAAAGCACCCCCTGGTTGAACATTGTGTTGTCAATGTTCATGAAGCAGATGGTGTGAAACGCCTGGTTGCTTATATGGTATCAAAGGGAAATGAAAAATTGAATGCTTCTGTTTTGAGGGGTTTTTTGAAAGAGAATCTCCCTGATTATATGATTCCTGCATTTTTTATAGAACTTGATAAGATACCCACCAATAACAATGGTAAGGTTGACAAAAATGCTTTGCCGGAACCTGAATTATCCAATATGCTTTCTGAAGTTAAGTCATATACGGCACCGGAAAATGATATTGAGCAGACCATGGCTGATCTGTGGAGCGAAGTTTTAGGGATGAAAAGAGTCGGTGTCCTTGATAATTTTTTTGAGATTGGCGGTGATTCCATATCTGCTATCCGTGTTGCCGCCCGTGGTGCAAATATTGGTCTGTTGTTCTCTTCAAGGGATATCTTTGTACACCAAACCATCAGGGAGCTTGTTCAATCTTTGTTGTTGCAGGCGGGCTGCCATGACTCTTTTTTTAGATGAGTGTACCCTTTTTTGATCACCCGGTAGGCCAAACCTCACCCCCCGGCCCCCTCTCCATGGCTGGAGAGGGGGAGAATAATGCAAAAAGGGTACACTCTTTTTAGATTCAGACAATATTGAGAAACTGCAAGAGAACTCAGAGGTGGATTTTGAATAATTATTTCTATTTTTTTATATGAAAGTCTCGGTAAAATCCTGTTTTTAAAACGACTTTCATCCCTTCGATTGTGGCGGTCATCAGCCATGTACGTTATAGTGAAAATGTATCATATCTTGATACTTGGGGGTGATTGATACGCAATCATGCCCCTTTAATCAAGTATTCAAATCAATGGAGGAATCAAATGCCATTTAGTTTTTTTAGAGTTAATATTTTATTTATTGTTTTTTTTATTTTATCTCTTCCCAATATGGCTTGTACTAATAGTGTTAATGTCCCACATAAAAGTTATCAAAAAGCTATGCACAATCCAAAGATATTGGAGCTTCCTGTATCGGTTTATCTTCTTGATTTTGCAGGGGAGAAGAAGCTTAACTCAAGATATAGCCATGGTGATGTTAAACGATTATTTGAAGAAGTGAATTACATATGGTTAAAATGGAACATAAAATGGAATATTGAGTCCATTGAATCCATAACCATAGGCAAAGAAAGGTTTAAATTTCCGGATAATGGATTTAAAAAACGCCGTGAATTCAGAAATGCTGTAGCCAGGGTGATACCTGATAGTATGGATAAAAATCGTTGGCGTGTTTATTTTGTGGATCAGTTTCCCGTTAATGGCAGTGCTGTATATATTGCTGAAAAACGTGCTGTGCTTTATGGTGAACTCAACAAACATGGAGAACGTCATCCTGTAATTCTTGCACACGAATTTGGACACAGTTTGGGACTTCAGCATGTAAAGTTTAAAAATAACCTTATGTACGCAGGCCCAGGTAAAGATCCTGAACGTTCACAAAATCTTATGCCGTGGCAGATAAAATCTGCAAGGGAACAGGCCATTTTGGGCCCTGCCTGGCATGAATTAAATAAAGATGAATATTGATTAAGGAGATCTCCATGTCAATTTTAAGCGTTACTAATGGGACATCCACTACTTCTATTAATGGAACACCCCCTACTTCTATTAACGAGACACCCCCCACTTCGATTAACGAGACACCCCCCATTTCTATTAACGAGACACCCCCTACTTCTGGCCTCACAAAAGATCAAATAGCTGTGCTTGATATGTGTGATCGTGATCCGGAAAATCCTTTTTTGATTCAGCCACTTACATTGATTGTGGATGGTATATCCCATGAAAAAGATTTACGAAATGCTATCTTGAATTTTATTAACTGCAATGCTTTTTTTAGATTACGGGTTAAATATAATGATGCAGAGGAGCTTGAGTGCTCTACTGCTGTTGAGAATTTTTCTGATATTGAAGTTGAAGATCTCAGGGATGTTGAACCTGATGAACTGGACTCTGAAATTCACTGGATCATTCTTGATGAAAAAGAGCATGGGATTGATATTTCAAGGGATTATCCATTACGGGTTCGTTTGTTGCATATTGGAGAGGAGAAGTGGGTTATCCTGCTAATGCTTCATCGGTTGATTTATCATAGAAGGGAGAAATTAAAATTTATTGATGCATTGTGCAATTCCCTGGATTCAGTTTTATCTTCAAAAACTTCATGGACAGATTTAAAGGGTACCCCCGATCATGGGAATAAGGGAGATTTTCATGGTAAAGAGTCATTACAAAATACCTATAAAAATTTTGAATCACTCAATAAATTAAAATTTAAAAGGCCAAAAGAAGTCAGCTTTTTAATCAATGAGTGTGGAAGTATTTGCAGGGAGTTGCCAGATTTGTCCCCTGTGCTGAATGATGTAATGGAAAAGTTTCATGTTTCACCTCTGAATATCATGTTAAGTTCAGTACTTTTATGGAGCAAAATTTTTCAACCATTTGATGAACCAGATTTTTTCTGTGATTTATCCTTTGGTTTCAAGACAGATGGTCAAGTACAATCCCAGACTCCATTGGCCTGTAAAACTTTAATAAATGATGATTTTTCATTTTTTTCCACCATTAAAGATTGGGTACTTAATCAAGAGATTTATAATACTGGGGTACATAAAGACTGGAAAAAGGAAAATACGGAAGCCTATAAAGATTGGGAGGGGAAAAATAGTGAAACCCATAAAGATTGGGAAAAAGAAAATGCCTCTATACTGTGCAGGTTTTATGATCTGGAAACTATCAATTCCCATGACAAAGATTATTCCATCCACTGGTATGATGGGGATATTGATTCAACGGAATATGATATTGAATGGATTTTTAAAAGCAGTTCATCTTCCATTGACGTGATTCTTGTTTACAACAGTGCTTTGGCAGGTTTTGCTGAAGCAGAATCATTGATGGAAGATTTTGTGTCTGTTTTCAATGGGATGCTCAATAATTTTGAAGAAACGATTTCAAGTGTTATTGAAACCATGGCCAGGGAGAGGGTGTCAGGATTTAAAGAGCAAACTATTTCGTTGCCTCCATGGAAAATGCGTACAATCTCTGAAAGTGAGAATATCAATTCACTGGGACAGATGTTTTCCCTTGTTGCAGCAAAGTATCCTGAAAATATTGCCATCAGGACGCCGGAATCTGCCATAAGTTATAAAGAACTTGATGATTTAACAGATAATATTGCACATGCCTTGTCACACTATGCAGGAATGGGTGGGCGTATAGGTATAGCCCTTGATCAGGGGATAAATGCCATAGCTGCTATTTTGTCGGTTTTGAAATCTGGCAATGCTTATGTCCCCCTGGATATTTCCATGCCTTTACAAAGATTAAGTGAAATGATCAATGATGCTGATCTTGCCCTTCTTGTTACTAAAAGTTATTTCGATGGACTTGAAAATGTTTTATCTGACTTAAAGGTTAACATCATATATTGGGATGATATGGTTAAGGGCGAGGATAATATAAAAGATGACTTTGATGGTAAACCGAAAAAGTTCAACGATATTTGTGCTGCTTCTGCAAATGATGACGCATATATTATTTATACGTCTGGCTCAACCGGTTCGCCCAAGGGAGTGGTACAGATACATAAAAATGTTCTCCATTATATTGAAGCCTATTCAAGGCGTCTTGATATTTCTCCCAGTGATTGCCTGACACTTATCTCATACTATTTTTTTGATGCAGCTGTTGTGGATATTTTTTCTGCATTATTAAATGGAGCGACTCTGATTGTTTGTGATCTTAAAAAAGAATCCTTTGCTGCCATCTCTGAACGTATACAGTATAGCAACGTTACTGTTTTTCATTCCACACCCTCTGTGTTTCGTTACTTCATAGATTCTCTTGAGCCTGGTGTTCAATTTGAAAGTGTGCGCTATGTGGTTTTGGGGGGAGAGCAGGCACGAAAGGAGGACTTGACATCACTTACAAGGCATTTTGCAAATGATGCCTGTCTTGTTAATTTATATGGTTTATCTGAAGCAACTATTGTTTCAATGGGCTTTTTTAATGCTGGAATGGAAGTAAATGATGGTGTCTTGCCCATAGGTGAACCAATAGAGTCCTTTTTAGTATCCATAAGGAACGAAGATGGAATAGAAACCCCGGGCAGAGGTGAGATTGTTTTGTCTGCTCCATGCCTTGCAAAGGAGTACTGGAACAGACAGGATCTTACCTTTGCAAAATTTAAAAAAAATTCCAAGAATCCTGCTTTAAGAGGCTTTTTTACAGGTGATATTGGAAAAATTACTTCTTCTGGAGCATTGCAGCACATGGGAAGGCTTGATTTTCAGATAAAAATCAGGGGCTACAGAGTTGAGGCCGGAGAGATAGAGTCCAGAATAGTCCAGTTTAAAGGTGTTAAAAAGTGTCTTGTACATCCCATATCCGGGGCAGATGGTGGAATATCCCTTGCAGCTTTTATTATTTTAAATAATGATTCACAAGGTATTAATATGGATGAGTTGAGAAAATATTTAATAGAATTTCTGCCAGGGTATATGATACCGGAAAAATTTGTACACCTTGATTCGTTCCCCCACACACATACCGGTAAAATCAATCGACGTAAATTGGAAGAGCTTTCTGTTCTCTGACAGTTGAAGAGTTAGAACTTTTTATATGTGCAATATTGTGGTGTGTTGATTTTTGAATTACGGGTTCAACCATTTTATTATTTGTTTGTGTTATCTGTAAGAGAGCAGATGGTATGAAACTGGAGCATGAATCCACGGCATCACAGAATTCCGTTTCAATTTCATCCACAAATTCATCAAACTGTTCAAACCCATGGTAACGGTTTTGCTCGTATTCATAGCCACGATTTCGCTTTTTTTGGCTTTTATTAGTCATCAAGATATATTCATGGTATTGGTCAGATATATGTAAACCTAATTTATCATATATATATGCAACTGATCCGGCAATATTCTTATTAAAGTGATTAAACATTATCCTGACCTGTTGTTCTTTTTTTACCCTGTTCTTGCAGAGATCACGCAGAAGCAGACTGTCTCTTTGCATTCTTTGGATAAATACCTCTTTCCAACCAGGAATATTGATTGGATCAATGCCATTTTTAGCATTTGTTGAAAATCTTACAAGGGAAAAAAGGGAGTTCATAAAATCTTCTGAGTGGCGAACGCTAAAGATAAACTTGGCATTTTTGTAATATTCAAGCATACGTGGAAACTTGTTGTGACTCGTGACTTCTTTAGAAAGATAGAGTGAATATTCATTACCCCTTAGAAAGAGTACTTTTTGAATTACCCTATTATGGGTCAAAATGATCTTGTTTTGTATATGTTCAGGAAGAGCAGGAAAATTATCAAGAAAGTCAAGCAGATGGGGATATGGAAAACGGAGGAATATAAAAAAATGATGAAGAAAGCATTCCTCATAAAAGATTCCGTCCTCTTCCCAGTCTGATAGTTTGTTGGGGTGCATTTTTGAAGCAATTTTTCCAGCCGAGGAATTTGGCCAGTAATTTTTTTGCAGGAGAATAACTGCCCAGCTTGCACTGTTAAGTAATTTTTGAACGGTTATAAAAGGATAACGCCATTCAATATGACGGATGGCAACAAAGTTATTGCTGTCTTCAGCAAGTGTCCGGTGGAGAAAGGTAGTTCCGCTCCTTGGTTGTCCCATAATGAATACAGGTTTTACTTGTTTTCTTTTATATTCAGGGTATAAAAATTCATCAAGATACCACAGAAAAGCCCACAAAGGAGAACATAACAGATAGCCCGCAAGAAATCTTGCCTGTTTTATCCTTGCACTGACAGGAATTGCAGGTTTTTTATACATAATTAATGTTTTCCACAATATGAAATAGGTTGTCCAATATGGAAAAGGAGATATTAGAAAAGAAATAGCATATACTGATATAATAAAAGAAATAAAAAGTAACATTATAAGCAATAATTCCATTTATTTTATAAGAAAATCCCCGTGGTTAAAGGTTTTTCAGGGCTTTCATTTTTCGTTGTGGCAGAGGTGTCTGCCATGTATGTTATATAGTCTTATGGTCTGAAGAGACTGGACAATAAGACGATTTCCGAAAACTGAGATACAAATGAATTGTTCATGGGTACTCTCCCTTATTTGATATATGTGATTCTCCATAAATAAACTAATTACCCATGAATAGTCAATCTTTCTGATGGCTAACGCCGAAAAGGAACAGCATGTCAAATATTCAAATTATCAAAGGTGATATCACAACAGCCGATGTTGATGCGATTGTAAATGCCGCAAACCCTGTTATGCTTGGCGGCGGTGGAGTTGATGGTGCAATTCACAGGGCTGCAGGGCCGCTTTTATTGAGAGAATGTGAAAAAATAAAACCTGTAAAAGGTATCAGGTGTCCGGTTGGTGAGGCAAGAATCACTCCTGCCGGGAATTTGAAATCAAAATATGTGATACATACTGTTGGCCCAATATATGTAAGTGATGAAAATCCTGAAAAACATCTACAGGCATCATATCTCAACAGCCTGAACCTTGCCCTGTCTAATAAATGCGAATCAATAGCCTTTCCTGCTATTTCATGCGGTGTCTATGGTTATCCAGCAGAAGAAGCAGCAGAGATAGCCCTTTCAGTCTGCATGAAAGATGAATATAAATGTTTATCCATATACTTTTATCTTTTCAGTCAGAAGATGGTAGATATATGGAGTGATGCATTGAAGAGTATGATGATTGAGGAATAGGAATGAGCACCAAATAATTTTCCTTTTCAAGAAATGCCAAAATGGCTATTAATAATTTCAGTAGGTTAAAATTGAAAAGTAACGCATGAATAATAAAACAAACACCCTTCCCACCTTCCCAACCTTGTCCGGATGGCTTGAATCCAACATGCCAGAGGTTGATGCACTTATTTTTGATATTGACGGCGTACTTCTTGTCAAAGGAAAGGCTGCAGAAGGAAGCAACCGGGTCATGAAAATGCTCAGAAGAGAAAAAATCCCCTTCTACCTTCTAACCAATGACGGAGATCACTCAACCCAAGAGAAAGCGTCCATAATAAGACAGTCAGGACTTGAAATATTTCCCGAGGAAATTGTGTCATGTGCCGACGGTCTTATGGAGCTTCCCGTTAGAGCAAAGAAACGGAAAAGTAGAGAAAATGGTCAAAATCCAGGAACAATAACTGATGATGAACCTTTTTTCATTATGGGCAATCTTGGCAATCCATGCTTTGCACAAAAGGCAGGAATGAATACAACAAGGAATCTTGAAAAAATAAACTCATGCCAGGGCATTATTGTTGGAGAGAGAAATTACGACTGGGAAAAAACAATAAATGCGGCCGTCAATTTTTTTGTTAAAAAGCCTTATGCGCCACTTATCGTTCCAAATCCTGATGAGTACTATCCAGGATCACAAGGAGAGCTTTGCATAGGTGCCGGCGGAGTTGCAAGGTTCATTGTACAGATCCTTAAAACATATGGTATAACAGTAACACCTGACTATCTTGGAAAACCATTTACACCCATCTTCAAAAAAACCCACAGCTTGCTTGAAGAAAAATATGGAAAAAAGATACCCCTTAACCGAATACTTATGACCGGTGACTATATAAACTCTGACATAAAGGGGGCCATAAACTTTGGATGCCTAAGTGCCATTGTTCTTACCGGTGTCACCACAATGGAGATGCTTGATAAATCAGATACTTTACCTGATATGGTTTTTAGGACTCTCGGGTAGCATCTCAACTCCCCTGCCCTGCTTTTTAGAATTATAAGTTAATCTTCCGAACGCTCGATGATGTCATGGCTATGTTTTGCAAGTCTACAAAAAAACAAATTAGTTTTCTGGAAAGCTATATATCAAAAATAATTCCTTGGGGAAACAAGACGAAATATTTTAGCTATCTTAGCAGCTTTTTCAGCCTTTTCCTTACTTTCGTTTTTCATTTTTTCAAGATCAGTGTCAAACATGTCACCAAAATATTGACGTGCTGCATTTATGCGTTCCTCTTCTGTCTGAAATTGATGCCTAATCTGAAACAACTCACCTTCATCCAGCCAGAACCCCGCACATTTGGGGCACTCATCAACCTCGACCTCCTTCCTTACGCTGAAAAAATGGCGCATCATTATAACATCCTGACATTTAGGACATTTTCTCCGTTCAGAATGATCAATTTTTTTTACAGGCTCGACTGCAAGAACTTCAATGAGGTTTTCATCGGTAAACTCATGCGGTTCATCCATCTTCTGCAATTCAAAACGATCAAACCAGATACCACCACACCCTTTTTTGCAGACATCAAGGGCTATGCCTTCTATTGTCACTTCTTCCAATAGGGTTTTACATGCGGGGCATTCCATGAAAATCCTCCTTTAATGTTAAAAAAAAGCTTTTTTATATTTTTGAAAAATCCCGTGAACATCATGTTCAATTATATTATTGATACATCTCAATTGATGAACCCGGGATTCTTCAATACTTATCAAATCTGCCACAACGAAGCATGAAAGTCCTTAAAAATCTTGAACTACTGGAACTTTCTTATCAAATACTTCAAGAAGCACCAGTCAAAAGGTTGAGCGCTTCCCAGTATTTTTCTGAGGTCTTTTTAATAATATCAGCAGGGAGATTTGGACCGGGTGCTTTTTTATCCCAGTCAAGGGTCTCAAGCCAGTCCCTGACAAACTGCTTGTCAAAACTTTTCTGACCACCGCCTGGTGCATAACTCTCCTGTGGCCAGAAGCGTGATGAATCAGGGGTCAAAACCTCATCAATCAAAATTATCTCACCATCAAACATTCCAAACTCAAATTTGGTATCAGCAATGATGATGCCTTTTTCAAGGGCAAGTTTTGCTCCTTTATTATATATGGCAAGGCTCAATTCCTTAATTTTCTGAGCTTTCTCCTCTCCAAGAATCTTTACAGTCTCGGCAAAGTCAACATTGATATCGTGGTCTCCTACATCTGCTTTGGTGGAAGGGGTATAAAGTGGCTCAGGTAGTTTGTCTGACTCCTTTAGACCGACCGGCAGTGATATTCCGCAGACATGCCCCTCTTTTTTATAGGATTTCCACCCTGAACCTGAGATATAGCCACGAACAATGCACTCCACAGGAAGAGGTTCTGCCTTTTTCACAAGCATGCTTCTCCCTTCAAGAATATCGGCATATGGCCTGCATGATTCGGGGAAATCATTTACATCCACAGAAATTAGATGATTGCCGACAATATCTTCCATTTGCTTGAACCAGAAAGCTGATATCTGTGTCAGAACCTTGCCTTTTCCGTCAATTCCGTCAGTCAGAATGACATCAAACGCAGAGAGCCTGTCTGTGGTCACCATCAGAAAAGCATCGCCTGTGTCATATATATCTCTCACCTTACCTTTTCTGACAAGTTTAAGGTCTTTAAAGTCGGTCTCTCTTATTACCGGATTAGCCATTACAATACTCCTTTTCCTTTTTTTTATCTAATCTTATGAATGTTTATAAAGGGCATCCTTCATTTGCCGGTTTACACTTTTCCAATGGCAAGATCACCAAAAGGTAGAGACGCAATGCATTGCGTCTCTACTCCATACAAGAAGTGTAAACTATTTGTGAGCTGAATGAAACATGCCTTATAAAGCTGTAAAAATATTCTGATGCTATATATCATACCTGAAGATAATTTTAAATAAATTCACAATGTGCAAATGCTAAATAGTATTTGCAAAAAATCATCAGTATGTTATGAACCTATTATTCATAATAAAAGGATGGGGATTTACAGGGAGCCATAAGATCAATAACTTACAGTTCCCAGACCCAGATAAAAACAGCATGTGATTTACGCCAGGCTGTACCAAATCGTTAAACATTAAAAAATCTGATTGCATTTGGAGGGGAATGATGAACAATCTTGACAAATGGGACTGGGATACCGGCATCAAGCAGGTGGCGGATCTGAGTGCATGGCAAGAGCAATTCTCATACATTGAGGAGTTCCGTGCCAGTCCCGATGGAGAAAGTGTTGCTGCAATTGTTAAAAATGAGGAAATGGAGTTTACAGTATGCCGACAGGATTTCGGCAACGATGAGCCTGAAACATGGGAGAACGGCTACGACAAGGTTTGGAATCTAAGATTCGGGCCCGATGGTCGTCTTTCCGCTCTGGTGTCTGATGTGGGAGAATGGACAGTATGTACAGACGATGAAGCATGGGAAAATGGATATGACTTTGTCTGGAACATGACAATTGCTCCTCAAGATGGAACCGTTGCTGTATCTACCCAGAAGGAGCTTGCCTATTGTGCCGTCAACAACGATGTGCCTTGGCAAAACTCCTTTTCCAGATTAACGGATATGGTCATAAGCCCTGATGCAAAAAACACAGCAGCCGTTGTTGAAACAATCCCTGTTCTGGAAGGTGAAATCTTTAAATTTCGTAAAGGATGCTACTCTGTTGCAGTTAATGGCACCCCCTGGAAAGAGAATTTCATGAATGCATGGGATCCTGTCTTTTCAGCGAACAGCTCAAGTGTTGCAGCAACGGTTCGAACATCATACAAGGACTATTACATAGCTGTGGATGGCAAAACATGGAACACTTCATTTGATTCTGCATGGGCACCACTTTTTTCACCAGCAGGAAATTCCGTTACCGCACCGGTTAAAAAAGATGGAAAATGGTACCTTGCCAAGGATGGAGACCTCATATGGAATACTCCCTATGCCCAGCTATGGCATCATATTTACTCTGCGGACGGCAAACGCATTGCAGCAATTGTAGCTCCTGAATTCGGAAAATGGACAATATCTGTTGATAATGCTCCATGGCAGGTGACTTTTTCAGAATATGTATCTGATCCTGTATTCAGTCCTGACGGAACCAGTGTTGCCTGCGTTTTCAAGGAAAAGGGAAAATGGGGTATTGCCGTTGACGGCAAGGTATGGAAAGATAGATTTGACATGGCATATCCGCCTGTTTTCAGCAATGATGGAATGTCAGTGGCAGCCAAAGTGGAAATGGGTGGATTCTATCATTATGTGCTTAATGGAGAGATCCTTGACTCAAGATATAAGAGCGTGGAGCCCCCTCTCTTCAGCCATGACAGCAGCAAAATCATGATAAGGGGGCTGCAGTTGAACGACTGGAAGCGTGATGTTGTGGCCATCAACAGAAGGAGGATATAACAATGTACTCACATTATGAATTTGTGACAGGCCCCTTTGCCTGGATGGCTTTTCTCATCTTTATTTTTGGAAGTATTTACAGATTTTATTCACTCTATAAGCTTGCCAGAAAAAAAGATGGTGCTGTTTTTGAGTACATGGATCTGAAGTTTGCCCTTCGCTCCATCGGACACTGGCTTACGCCCTTTGGAAGCCGCAGCATGAAGCTAAACCCGTCAATGACAGTTGTAACCTTTCTTTTTCATATCTCACTTTTTCTTGTTCCGATTTTTGTTTTTGGTCATGTGGTACTCTGGAAAGAGAACTTTGACATAAGCTGGTTTACCCTGCCCAATATTGTGGCAGACATCATGACCCTGATTGTGATTTGTTCCTGCGCCTTCTTTTTATGGCGCCGGATAAAGTTACCAGAAGTCAGATACCTTACAACCGTTGGGGATTATGTGATTCTACTTATTGTTGCAGCTCCTTTCATAACGGGATTTTGGGCATACCATCAGTTTCCGGGTTTTGCTGCAATTACCATTATCCACATAATTTCCGGTGAAATAATGCTGATTGCCATACCTTTTACCAAACTGTTTCATATGTTTACCTTTCCCTTTACAAGGGGCTATATTGGTTCTGAGTTTGGCGGAATCAGAATGGCAAAAGACTGGTAACAATAAAAAACATTACGGCAAACTTCTATTTGAAAATCCAAACCATGCTGTTTGGAAAAACAAACCAGACTTTTTGCAGATGCAAGCCAGATTGTTTATAAATCCAAACCTTACTATTTGCAGACGCAAGCCAATCAATGAAGATTGCCCCAATTTTTTGATAGATTATAGTTTTGACCATAATTTCTGCTAAGATAAAAGAAGGTAAGCCATGACTGAATCCAATACGGTCACTCCAGTAAAAGAAATTGATGATAAAGGAATATTGAAGGGGGTTGAGCAACTGACCCCTGAAAAAATCGAGAGCACCATCCTGCAGGTTCTCAAGGACGAAACCGGTGCAAAACTTAAAGTGTATGTTGATACCTGTGTACATTGTGCCATGTGCAGTGAGGGCTGTCATTTTTTCCTCTCAATGGATCGTGACCCCAAATACTCACCTGCTGCAAAAGTAAAGCAGACTCTTTGGGAAATCATAAAGAAAAAAGGCAAAGTTTCTCCGGAGTTCATTAAGAATGCGGCAGTTGTTGCCTTTACACAGTGCAATCTTTGTAAACGATGTGCCATGTACTGTCCATTTGGTATAGATATCGCTTATGTTATATCTGTTATGAGAAGAATATGCCATAAACTCGGGGTTGTACCACTTTACATCCAGGATACAGCCCACAGCCACTCGGTATCCATGAACCAGATGTGGGTCAAGGATGACGAATGGATTGATACATTGATGTGGCAGGAGGAAGAAGCCCAGGAGGACATTGAAAATTTGAGGATTCCCTTAGACAAAGAGGGAGCAGATATATTTTACTCTGTAATAGGCCCTGAGCCAAAATTCAGGGCACAGCTTATCTACCAGGCTGCCGTTATCATGAATGCTGCCGGAGAGAACTGGACAATGCCCTCCATGCCAGGATGGGATAACAGCGACATGTGTATGTATATTGGCGACTATGAAATGATGGAGCGCCTTAAAAAAGAGCATTTTGAGTGTGCAGCCAACTTAAGAGCCAAACGAATAGTGATGGGAGAGTGCGGCCATGCTTTCAGATCAGTTTATGACATGGGCAACAGGGCTCTTGGATGGAGAATGCCTCCGGTTGAGGTTGTGCATGCCATAGAGTACTACAATGAGCTTTTTGAAAACAAAAAAATCAAAATCAAGCACAAATTTGACCGCCCCGTAACCCTTCACGATCCCTGCAACATTGTCAGGGGCCGTGGACTTCATGAGATGTCACGCAATGTTGTAAGAGCCACCTGCGAGACATTCATAGAGATGACCCCGAACAGGGAGCATAATTACTGTTGCAGTGCTGGCGGTGGCGTCATCAACTGTGGCCCTCCCTTCAAAAATGCAAGGGTTGCAAGCGGAAAGGAAAAGGCTCAGCAACTTCTTGCTGCAAAGGCAAAAGGCGCTGAAGTCGTCATTGCGCCATGCCATAACTGCCATGGCGGACTTGAAGATATTATCCACAGCTTTGGTGTTGACATGGAACTCAAGTTCCTCGGTGATATCATTTATGAAATTCTGGATTTGCCTGAAAAAGAAGAATAAGGAGATAAACCTGCGATGAATTATTCAAGTGCAAAACCCAAAAAACTCTTCCTGAACTGCATTATTTCAGCAATGAAGAGCATTGTTCCCAAAGGAATCTTTCTGACCTCTCTTTTTCTGATAATATCAGGCACAGCATTCAGCAATGACTGTTACACAATTAATGGTGAGAGTCTGGAGGATAATACAAATACACGTCCATTTGTCTGCTTTCCCCATGATGAACACAATGAAAATGCAGGGCTTGACGATAACTGCGCAAGGTGTCATCATGTCTATACAGACGGCCAGCTTATGCCCGATGAATCTTCCGAAGATTCATCCTGCTCGGAATGTCATATGAGCCAGGAAAAACCAAATGATCTTGATTTGATTGTCAGATATCACAAACTGTGCAGAAGCTGCCATCTTGAAGAGAAAAAAGGCCCCATCACATGTGGAGAGTGTCATAAAAAACCGTAAAAAAGTGATCATGGCCGGTTTTCAACGACATCAAAAATGAAAATCATGAAGCCGGCCTGAGAATGATCGGCCTTCCAACAGTCAGGAAAGCTCATGCCAAAATGATCCATAAATTTCCCCCTCAATATATTCTGCAGAGGGGGAAATACCCTCAACAAAAATCAGGAACAATCTTCAAGGTCGCAAATAAATTCAGTTACTTGAATCATTTTTTTCTTTTTTATGCCTCTCCTTATTCCGCCTAAGCTTTATCATGAATATAGGCATTCAATTATCGACAAACTCTCTCCGGAATCTATTGTTGTCTTGCCAAACGTTCAAGCGTTTTTTCAAGCATGGGCAGGCAACGAAATGCTGATGCACTTCTTTTTTTAGATGCAGCATCAGAAATTGACTGGTAGATTCAAAGAAGAAAAAGGGGAGAGGTACATAATAATCAATTCTCATCAGCCTGTAATGATAAGGGATAAAGGAAAATTTTTGGTAAAGATTGTTCTTGTTTCGTATCTTGAGCAGGAGTCGTGGCTGGGGTGTATGAGAGGTAAAGGTAAAATTACAGGGGATATTATTTCACCAGCAGAAGATACTGACAACTGGAAGGTGCTTTCAGAATGAAATAATTCCTCTTGAGTTCTTCGTATTTGATGAAGTCTTACCCGCTTGGAATTACAGGGTTATTCCAAATGGGCAAGTTATTGAAATCCTGTTCCTAAGATGCCAAATAAAGATGGAACCGGGCCAAAAGGTCAGGAACCGAAAGATGGTAAGTGCAAGGGTAAGCGGACGGAACCTGGCCAGGGACCAATGACCGGGGGAAAGAATAGTTGGCTTTCTTGGAAGCCAACATTTTTGCAATGAACTATCGAATTTCTGTTTGACAAAACCAACTCATAGAAGTACAATTGTACTCATGAATATAATAGCTGATACAAATATATTTTTGGCAGTTGCTCTCTATGAAGCTGAAAGAGAGCAAATCATCAAGCTTACAATAGGCCATGAGTTGATTGCCCCTGAGATATTGCCATTTGAAATTGGTAATGCCTTGTCAGCCATGCTGAAAAAACATCGGATAACTCCGGATGAATTAATCGATACGTGGGATGCCACCCAGAAAATACCAGTTGACTTGCGAAGTGTTGATATTCGGGAAGCACTTGCAATAGCATCTAAATTTAACATTTATGCTTATGATGCCTACTTCTTGACGTGTGCTATTTCCTTGCGTAGTCCACTGATGACTCTTGATCGTCGAATGAATGAAGTGGGCAAACTTTTAGGTGTCCATATCATGGAGGTTCATAAATGAAAGTTTTTACATACTCAGAAGCTCGGCAAAAGCTTTCCACCGTTTTGGATTTAGCACGATCTGAAGAAGTAATTATCAAACGCCGGGGTGGAGAAGTTTTCAAGGTGATGTTTAAAAAGGCTACCCCGTCCTCCCCATTTGATGTTCCGGGAGTAAAAACAAATGCCACAACAAAGGATATTCTTGATGCAGTCCATGACTCACGTGCAAGGAAGCTGGGCATTTGAGTGTAATCTCTATCAGAGGGTGGGACTTACCTCACCCCCTAACCCCCTCTCACAGACTTGCGAGGGAGAACTTGGGTAGATAATCCGATTGAATTGTAATCACATTTTCTTCCGGGAAAGTTGATCAATTTAGCTGCGGCACTTTCTTCCACTATGATTCTGTCAACTCCTATAACTCCGATTTAATGAAGGCGGCTTACAGCTTTGACGTTGCCTTGGCACAATTGCTTGAAAACCCAAAACTCTCTTTCTGAACAGCATTCTTTCAGCAATAAAGAGCATTGTTCCAAAAAGAATCTTTCTGACCTCTCTTTTTCTGATAATATCAGGCACAGCATTCAGCAATGACTGTTACACAATTAATGGTGAGAGTCTGGAGGATAATACAAATACACGTCCATTTGTCTGCTTTCCCCATGATGAACACAATGAAAATGCAGCGCTTGACGATAACTGCGCAAGGTGTCATCATGTCTATACAGACGGCCAGCTTATGCCCGATGAATCTTCCGAAGATTCATCCTGCTCGGAATGTCATATGAGCCAGGAAAAACCAAATGATCTTGATTTGATTATCAGATATCATAAACTCTGCAGAAGCTGCCATCTTCAAGAGAAAAAAGGCCCCATCACATGTGGAGAGTGTCATAAAAAACCGTAAAAAAGTGATCATGGCCGGTTTTCAACTACAACAAAAATGAAAATCATGAAGCCGGCCTGAGAATGATCGGCCTTCCAACAGTCAGGAAAGCTCATGCCAAAATGATCCATAAATTTCCCCCTCAATATATCCTGCAGAGGGGGAAATATCCTCAACAGAAAATCAGAAACAACATTCAAGGTCGCAAATAAATTCAGTTACTTGAAGCATTTTTTTCTTTTTTATGCCTCTCCTTATTCCGCCTAAGCTTTATCATGAATATAGGCATTCAATTATCGACAAACTCTCTCCGGAATCTATTGTTGTCTTGCCAAACGTTCAAGCGTTTTTTCAAGCATGGGCAGGCAACGAAATGCTGATGCACTTCTTTTTTTAGATGCAGCATCAGAAATTGACTGGTACATTCAAAGAAAAAGGGGACAGGTACATAATACACTAAAAGAGCCGCACCCAAATGATGGATGGCAAAATCAGATACTAAATCCATTTTTTTTAAATCTTGACGAAGCACTTTCTTTTTAGATTCATAAATAAATAATTGTTATAAAATACTCCTCACAGACAGACTCCTCTTTAATAAATCAATAGATAATTTTTTTACATAATCCCCCATTAAAAAAACCATAATAAGTTATTGACAATCTCACAGAACTAAATTAGAAATAATACCATACGAATATAGTAGGAATATATCCCTCTTTAAAGGTAGGGTATATAAAGTCATTAACCATCGGGCATATTTACAGAAAAATACAGATTTGATCTTAAAGTCGTGGGTGGTTTGGGTAGATGAAGATTCAGAGAAACAATCTTCAGTCAACTACGGAAACAGTTAAAATTATCAGACTCAGTGTTCTTTCAAGGTTTGATTGTCGGTTAGAAAATGCCTTGAACCTTTGAAAAGCCTTAAAACTCACCCGACAATTTAAACTTGAAGAAGCACTCAGCAAACTGTTTATTTTTGTCAATATCAGGGGAAAGATCATGCTGCATATCATTGTTGGTTTATTTTTTATTGCTTCAGGCATCTGGGGAATCTATGACGAATATTACTATGTCGCAGATCTCGTAAAGGGAGGACTTCCCATTTTGCTTATGTTAGCTGGACTTGTGGCAACACTGGCTGGATTCATTCCACCCAAAAAAAATGAGGAATTTGAAAATGGTCAGGGATGAGAAAAAAGAATTAAAAATCGAAGAAAAAGGATCAGAGAAAATGGAAAGTCCAAATGCAACCATTCGGAATGAATCACAGGGAAAAAAGATGCCGGATATGGATCATGAGATATCCTCATCGATTTTTTACTGGCATTCTTTTCTGCTGTTTTGTGGTCGAATTCTGCACAGCGTTCTCAACTTCTATAATCAGTTGTTTGACCTGGGGCAAAAAGACAGGGCAAAAATCTACAGCAACATAAGCAGGCATTACAGCAACAAGGGCCTGCATGACAAGGCTCTGGATTATCTAAAAAAATGGACAAGGGTTGATCCGTCAAATGTTGAGGCCCACTATCGCCTGGCCATTGCCCTTGCTGCATCTGGAAACAAAAAAAGCGCATTGAGAGTTTTTTCCCGGGTGTTGACCATTGATCCTGAACATATGGGAGCCCTCCACCGCAAAAGTTCAATACTTCTGAGGATCAAGGATTATCAAAGTGCTTCTGAAGATCTTGAAAAAGCCCTTGAAATCAAAAAAGAGAACCCTGATCTCTTTTACCTCTACTCCATAGCACTTGAGGGTCTTGGCCAGACCGAAAAAGCCATTGAAAACATGGAGAAGGCCATTGCACTTGATCCTGACGAGATCAAATACCATCAACGCCTTGGATTCCTCAATGTCAGCCGTGATGATCACCAGACAGCAGCACGTTCATTCACAAGGGTTATGGAGCTTGAACGGGAACTGGATGAAGACGAAGATATGTATGCTGCCTATTAATAAAATGGCATTGAAAAGAATAAAAAAAGCTGCATTCAAAGTGGCTGTTATCCTTATATTATCAGGGCTGCTTTCTTTAATTGATCTGCCTTTGATAACAAAAAAGAGACCCGGATTGGCCAGAACTGCCGGCAGGGCTGTTTACTATGACCCGACAATAAAGGATATCATAACCAACGACTGTGGCCGATGCCACTCCGGTCCAAGCCGAAACCTCATGGATTACGATAATCTCAAGGCATACGCAGAAAGCGGTATGCTTGCTGCCATGGTACAGGGTTCCATGAGCCGATTTGCAGGAGGCGATCAGGGAACCATACTGGAGTGGATAAATGCCGGAACACCTGAAAAACCAGCGGCAAACCAGGGAAACGTGCAGAACAACGGCAACACTAACAATAACACCAGTAAAAATGGTGTGAATACTGCCATAAACGCCAATTTTTTTAACGGGCTTCATCATTTAGGCGGAGGAAAAGGAGGTGGCGGAGGCGCCACTCAGCCATATGTGCCTGATGTTCCGGTTAACGGAATCACCTATGAAAATACCATTCAATATGTGTTGGCCAAGGATTGCTTGAGATGCCACTCAGGACACTTCAGAAACCTGACAACATATGACAATGTTTCTATTTATGTAAAAAACGGATTACTTAAAACCCTTGTCCAGCGTGGGGGAGCAATGCATCGTTTTGCCCTAAGAGACAGCAGATGGATAGTTGCATGGATAGAAAATGGTGCTCCCAGAAAATAGAGTATATCTGCTGCAATAAATAGAGCGTACTCTTTTTACAATATTCTCCCCTTCTCAAGTCTATGAGATGGAGCCGAGGAGTGATGTTTTTATATGAAAGTCTCTGTAACAGGCTGTTTTAAAACGACTTTCATATCTTCGATTGTGGCGGTCATCAGCCATGTACGTTATAGCAACTATACTGTTCCAGATAATTAAATTGGCAAGCACTTTAGGGGCAATCTCTTGTGGTTGCCCTTCAGAATTGAGAATGCCAAAATATTTTTCTGGAAGTCTATATTTACGTCGGATATTCAAAATAAGATACACTCAAATAAATAGGTATAAGCTCAAGGAGTTACATAAAGATGAAAATAAGAAAAGCGCATGTCATTGGAGGGGTTGTTGTTTTTTCAACTGGCTTGTTCCTTGCCTATCTTAACAGTGCCATGGTTGTTGAGTTTATCAAGGGAATAATCCAGCCCATAACTATTTTGCTGGGACTTACAGCCTTAATGAGCGCCCTGCTTGGCAAAAAGAAATACAGAACCATAAACTCCATAGTGGCAGGTCTGCTGCTCGTTATTGGAGCCTATGGTATTTATGATGAATATTATGCTGTACTTGACTTTTTTTATGGTTTTCTTCCATTGTTCCTTGTCTCTTCCGGAGTAATATCTGTCACCTATGGGATTACACGCTTAAAAGAAAGGTAAAAACAGAAGATGTCACCGGATCCTGTTACACGAATCATAAGAGATGCCTATGGCAAAAAATATAAACTGGATTCCCATGCCCTGGCACCCAGAGCCATATATTTTCCCTCTGTCAGGGAGTATCTCTCCCTTCTAACACCTGTGGCAGATTTTTTCAGAAGCCGCAGTATCTACATTGCTGCATTGCTTCTATCCATCATTACTGCTGTCATGACCATCTATTACTACAACATACTTGTTGAGTCGGAGCAGATGGTTCTTACGGCACAGGGAAAAGTCTCTGTGCTTATGCAGAGGAGAAACGACATTTCAATCAACCTGTCAAAGGCGGTTCTGGACTACTCCACACATGAGAGGGAAGTATTGACTGCAATTGTTGCCCTCAGAACAATGCTCTCTGGTGAAAAAAATGAAGGAAATTTTTTCCAGAAAGAGGATGGTTCTGCAAAACTTTTGCCAAAAAGCCCTGTAACAAAATCATTACCCGGCAAAGCAGCAACGGAAAAATTGCCACTTTTTTCCAATCCACAGCAAGTTCCAGGAAGCTTACCGGAATTGGGCTTACCTGCCGCCTTCACCCAGGGCAAAGCTATGGCGGCACTTGCACCGGACACCATGGAATCACTTGGAAGGCTGCTTCTTGCTGTTGCGGAACAATATCCTGATCTTAAACTTTCAGCCAATTTCAGCAGCCTTATGGCAGCCCTTGTTGAAGTTGAAAAAGATCTGGCAACTGAGAGACTTAAATTTAATGATGCTGTAAATGCATACACAACCAACATAGCAAAGTTTCCGAGCAACCTGTATGCAGCCATGTTTAACTTTCCGCCCCAGTCGTACTTTGAGCCAACAAATGATGCAAAACAGCTTGTGCCGATTTCATACTGAAACGTTTAGGATATTGCTATTTATCCCAATGATATGAATCCTCTAATAAATACACGTTACAGCTTGCGCCGATTTCATACTGGAACGTTAAGGATATTGCTATTTATCCCAATGATATGAATCCTCTAATAAATATAAATACCTGTTGCTTTGTCAACAGCATCAACCGGAGCAACTATTTTTGAGCCATATTAAAAAAACATATGATATTGCACTGTTTGGCAGAGGCTCGTTGAAACACAGAGTGTTTTTTGTGGGGATTCTTGTCATCATAGGGGCCATATATGCAGGAAAATCAGATTATAATCTTGCAACAGGTTCAGGCAACCTCTGCATGGTGTTGTTTCTTGCTGCAAACGTCTATTTTCCGGCAAAATATATACGACTCAAGTATGCCATAAAAGATGTTCAGCTTCAGTTCAACCGCCTTCTGGTGTGGCACATCTGGCTCAACACATCCTCTTTTCTGGTTGCGTGTATTCACTGTTATGTATCCCTTTGGTCAAACAGATGGCTCATGGCTGCCCTTTTCATGATGGGCTGGCTAACATTTGGAGGATTTCTAATGTTTCTGAAATTTCAGCCCGGAAAGGTCAAAAAGGGAATTTATCTTCTGCATACTCAGCAGGTTGTTTTCTTCTTGATGATCTTTGCAATGCTGAAAGGCCACTATGTGATCTGAGAGAGTTTCATGCTTTGTTGTGGCAGATGGGGCTGCTATGGCAGTTTTATAAGAAAGTCCCCGTATTTCAAGGTTTTTTTCAGGGCTTTCATGCTTCGTTGTGGCAAGATGGGTTTGCCATGGCCGTTATTTAAAACCGATTCCTAAACAATGGAATGCTCACTATGTTTATTTTAAGGATTATTGGGTTAATTCTGATTGTCACCATAATTATTTTTGCTTTTTTTCTTGTAAAAGGGGCAACAGAAATTGAAATGGAAATAATGGAAGAAGAGATCATGAAAGATCATGAGAAAGCAGGTGAAAATTGAAACACGAAGCCTGCAGAAGATGTGCCCAAAATGTCGGCAAGGTCAATATCATCGGCAATATTCTCATGGTCTGCATTAAGGGATATATGGGGGTTGCAGGAAGAAGCAAAGGGCTGATTGCCGATGCCATCCACTCCAGTGCTGATCTTCTGGCCACCATTGTAATGATCATAGGGCTTAAAATTTCTGACAAAAAAAGTGATCAGAAACACCCCTACGGATATGGCAAAGCCGAATACATTGTATCCACAATTATTTATATATTTCTGTTCTGTATCGGCATCTACATTATATACAACGGTATTATGACCATTGTCGAAAACCGGGTTGTCAACCCATGCCTGTCAGCAGCATGGGGGGCTATATTTTCCATTGCAATAAACGAACTTATGTTCCGGCACACAATATGTGCAGGCACCCAGATCAACAGCCCTTCCATGCAGGCAAAGGCGTGGGAATCACGTTCTGATGTTTACTCATCCCTTGCTGTTCTCATTGGAATTCTTGGTGCAAAGATGGGTTTTCATTTCATGGATCCACTGGCTGCTATTATTGTGGGTGTCATTATTATAAAAATATGCATTGAAATGCTCAAAGATGCCATTCTGAATCTCATGGATAAATCCTTTGACGAAGACTACATTGAGGCAATTGCAAATGTACTTGAAAAGACCCCTTCCATTTCAGATGTCAAAGATATTATTGCAAGGGAGTTGGGACAGGTGCTTGAATTTGAGATTGATCTTTACGTCCCTCCGGATATTACTGTTACAACCGGTGAACGAATAAAAAAAGAGGTTAACCAGATTATAAAAGAGATTGTGGATCGGAAATCTACTGTAAAGGTCAGATTATTTGCAGCACAGGAAGAGTTATGATGAAAAAACAAAATGAATATCAATTCTGCATGGCGCAGTTCAAACCGGCCATCGTGGGCCTTGCAGTGCTTTTGGTGCTTGTCCTTGCCTGGACAGGATACCACTGTACACGGCATCCCCACATGAGTGATCTGACAATGGCAGCGGCTGTCACTCCATCAGGTCCACCCATTGGCGTAAAGGACAAGATGCTTCACCCCTACTGGGGAAACTGCAACAAATGCCATATAACCACAGATGCCGGACAACCGGTTTCCCAGGTAATGGCAGGGTCTCCCATTTCCATAAAGGACAAAATGCTCCACGACTACTGGGGAAACTGCCTTCTATGCCACAAGGTAACCGATGGTTTTCAGCCAAAGGGTAAAAATGCCGGAAAGCCAAAAACAGCAGTTGCTGCTGCATTCACGCCATTCACTCCAGAAAGACTTGGACTTAAACTCCAGCAGGTGACTGGTGCATTAATGACGCAGCTTGGCCTTGCCAATGAAGACGGACTTCTGGTGCTTGATGTCACTCCGGGATCAATGGCAGATGCAGCAGGGCTTAAAAAAGGTGACGAGCTTATACGGGCAGGCAAGGTTCGCCTGGAGTCACTCAACGGTTTTACCAGGGCATTCAGCAATGCAAAGCCCGGTAGCACAGTCAAGATCAATATTTTCAGGGGGAAAAAACAGCGTAACATATTTCTGAAACTAAAGGATCCTGTCGTAAATTCCAACAGTTCGGTAATACAAAGGCAACAGATGCAGCCACAGGCAGGGATGCAACCTGCAGGAACTATTGTAGCAGCTCCGGCAGCTTCAATGACACAAAACCAGATCGAGACCCTTGCTGAACAGCTTGGTGTTCCAAAAACAGCAGAGGCGGTTAACAATGCTCTGGCAAAACAGAGAGCGCAGCAACAGCAGCAATCCCTGCAAAATGGCAGGATTGTGGCAGCAAACACAGCTCCAATGACCCAGAACCAGATTGAGACCCTTGCCGAACAACTTGGTGTCCCCAAAACAGCACAGGCGGTTAACAATGCTCTGGCAAGACAGCGGGCACATCAGCAGGGACAAAATGGAGCTTTGCAGGGTGTTGCTGGTCTGAATTTCGGAAAAGTTGCCATTGCCTCCACAGGTCAGGATATAACAAGCCCTGTTGCTTCAGTTTTTGGTTCAAGCCCCGGCTTCATTGTATTTGAGCCTCAACAAAGAAGTTACAATGTGGTGACAAACCCCAATGTAAATGACCAGTTCGGGCAAGGAATCCAGACCGGACAGTACATGGTGGATATCGGTGTCAGCAATGTAATTGCCGGCAGCTTCACCCCTGAAGCACTTTCAACACTTCATGGATTACGGATCAATGTGTTCCAGGGAGTCACAGGAAGTGTCCAGGATGTTCTTGCTGCCTACCTTGCAGGAAACCTGATGCCGACCAACAGCGCACAGGCAGAATCTTATCCATATGGTCAAGGTGCAATTGCACCCTATGCTCAAGGCACAATGATGCCCTATACTCAGGGAGCTATGATTCCCTATGCCCAGGGTTCAATGCAACCCAATGCAACTGGAGCAGGTGTCAATGGTTATGGAAATTTACGAACAATATACTGAATTCTGAACTTTCCAGAAAAATTTTATCTCTGAACTTTTCAGACATACTTTATTTCCTGGCTTTTCCAGAAAATTTTATTTCTGAACTTTCCTGGAAAATTTAATTTCTGAGCTTTCCTGGAAAATTCAATTTCTATGCTTTCCTGGAAAAAATGTTTCCATATTTTCTCGGGAAACTAAATTTTTGAGCTTTTCCCGGAACAATATTTTTCAAGGGTATCTATTCATGAATAAAACACTGCTCATTATTCTGTCACCGATAACAGTTATACTGTTTGTGGTCATTCTTGCCGTTATGTATGGATGGGTTGGTGTAATTGACAACGGAGGACTTAACGAACCTGCCGAAGTTCCGGAAGCAACCCCAGCCGCGTATTTAACCCCGCCATCAGGTAGTGGCAGCGGACAGATACAGGTGATCAATAATCCTGCTTTTTCCGCCGGAATTGGCAACGGACAGATTCAACTCATCAATAAACCTGCCTTTTCCGCCGGAATTGGCAACGGACAGATTCAACTCATCAATAAACCTGCCTTTTCCGCCGGAATTGGCAACGGGCAGATTCAGCTCATAAACAAACCCGCAATTCCTGCCGGAATCGGTAACGGACAGATCCAGCTCATAAACCAGATTACTGCACCATCCTATCTGGGGATTGAACCTGGTGAAGTTCCTGCAACTGTTGCTCGGGAGCTGAACCTTGAACCAGGAATAGGTGTTTATGTCAACAGGGTTATGGATGCTTCCCCTGCTGACAGGGCAGGGATAAAAGCCGGAGACATCCTCTTAAAATGCGACCACAAGAGAATAGTTACCCATGAACAGGTCGGCCAGATTATCGGCAGTAAAAAACCCGGAGATGTAATAAAAGTTGTAGTGAACAGAAACGGCAGAAAAAAGTCATTTCACGTTAAACTTGCGAAGTCGCCGCAGGGTATTGTTCAGGTTGCCGCCCTTCAGGGCAATACCATCTGGATGGGTGCCGAGGTTCAGGATGTGGATGCAGTCATGAAACTTCAGTTTTCACTTCCTGACAGACGTGGGGTAATTGTAAGCCATGTAACTGCCAACTCTCCGGCTGCCGCATCAGGTCTTGCAACTGGTGACGTGATAAGACGCCTTGACAACACAAGAATCAGAGATGTCAAGCAATTTCAGTCACTTATTCTCAAAAGCCAGCCCGGAAAAGAGATAACGCTGACTCTTCTTAAAAACGGAGTACCAAAAAGCCTGACCATTATCCCTGAACAAAAGCCTCTGACACCTCCAAAACCTGTTTTTCTTGACCAGGCAGATGTAGCAATTGAAGGAAGCTGGATTGGCATGGATGTTGGAGAACTTTCAGCCGGTGGCGCTTCATCCCTTGGCCTTCCTGCCGGCACAAGGGGGATCAGGGTAACCGATGTTGAAGGCCCGCCTGCAACAATGCTGGGATTCATGGCCGGGGATATAATAACTGCCATTAACGGAGAACCAACCCAGTCAATGAAACAATTCCAGGCTGCCACCCAGAAACAGACAAGCGCTGTTGTTGATGTTATACGGGGCAACAGCCATCTTTTCATAAGTGTGCCCCCCCCAGGATTTACACAACAGGGTACAAAGCTTTCACAGCCAATGGACAACCATCTTCGGCAGGTTGCAGCAGCACAGGCAACTCCCCTGCCCTTTCAAAATACAGTTAATTTGCCAAATACCAGACAAATGAATGGAATGATGCCGCAAAACAACATTCCCTCAACGGGCGCACCTTCTTCGGCAGCCGGAAGTGCATCCAGAATAGCCATATTGTCATCAGGGCCAGACATCAACGGAGCAGTAACAGGAAATATTACACATGCCCCCTCTCTTGTAATGGTTGATCTTGATCGTAAATCATATGCTGTCATTCCACCTGAAGGTGTTGGAAATATTGCTGACACCTTAATCCGAAATGAGATTTCAGCTCTGATCTGCAACAGAATTTCTCAACAGACAGGTGCTGATCTTTCCAGCAGCAATATAACCATCTATGCAGGGGTTGTCGGAAATACATCCACAGCATTGAATCTATATGCTTCCGGGTGTCTTGCCCCTTCAACAAACAATTTTTAATTCAGGGATTTTTCCAACCAAATGTTTAAAGAAGAGTCGCTTACTGTTCTTTTGCGGTTTGCTTATCAGGTAGAAAAACCCTTTGAATTGTCAGAAAAATAACCCGACAGTTTAAATTGAAGAATCACTTACAAGGATCCCTTATTTTACAATGAAAAGAAACCTGCTCATATTCACAGCACTTATTCTCATCTCTGTGACATCCCAGGCCATGGGTGCTGTGGGAAATACCCTGCTTCTTGATCTTCAGGAGACATTGAGCCAGGCTGTGGCTGAAATTCGCCCTTCTGTTGTCAGTATCAGGGCAAAAAAAATGGAACAGCTCCCAGGCGGCGGTGCTGAAAATGCCCTTTGGTATGAAAGCATTGGATCAGGTTTTATTGTGGATACACGGGGATATGTACTCACCAACCTCCATGTGGTTGAGGGAGCACAAACCGTTGAAATAAAGCTCTGGCGCTCACTGAACAACCTTTTTACAGCAGATGTGGTGGACAGGAACACCTCACTTGATCTTGCTCTTCTACGTATAAACGCCAATGAATTCTTTCCTGCTGCCCAGCTTGGAAACTCCGAAACACTGAAGACAGGAGACTATGTTATCTGTATTGGAAGCCCGTTTGGCTTCAACCATACTGTAACCCTTGGAATTATAAGTGATCTTCACAGAGAGATGTCCATAAACGGCATTCCATACAAGGATATGATACAAACAGATGCCGTAATTAATGAAGGTAACAGCGGCGGTCCCATGATTGACATCCACGGCAGGGTGGTTGGTGTTGGTACAGCCATTTATGCGCCGGACGGAACATACAGAGGAATAGGGTTTGCCATTCCCGTAAACCGGACACGTCACTTCTTTTCCAGGGTCACAGGAGCTGTCATTAAAGCTGGTTCAACTACACCTATGATGACAGCAACCGGAACAGTGCCCATGATTACAGCGGCCGCACCCATAATTTCCACGGCTGCAACAGCACCTGCTGCCAAAGAGCCTGTGAATCTCACAAAAAAAATGCCCAATGACAGAACACACAGGGAATTTTCTGACTGTACAAAATGCCATACAATAACTCAAAAAAGTATAATAACAATGAAAGCCCAAATGCCCCATCCGCCTGTGGGGGCATGTGACATCTGCCATATTATCACAAATGATCCTGTTACCATGGGGCCTGTTCCTGTTGCTGCAGTAAACCCTCTGACTGGATTACATAATAATACCACTGTACCATACGGGCAATTCATGGCTGCACAGGGACAAATCCCGACTGCACAGGGACAATTCATGACTGCACAGGGACAATTCATGGCTGCACAAGGACAATTCCCGAATGCACAGGGGCAGTTCCCGAATGCACAGGGGCAATTCCCGAATGCTTTAGGACAATTTCCAAATGTGCAGACGCAAGTTCCAAATACACAGGGACAATACCCAAATTTGCAGGCTCAACTTCCTGGAACAGAGGCACCATTACCTAGCATTCAGGGTCAATTTGCAGCTCCGCAAACTGAATTTTCAACAACCACAGAATCCTATTCGGTTCTCTTCTCGACAATCTGCCTTAAGGTTGGTTTTTTTACCTTTCTATCCTCCATTATCTTTTCCATGCTCGGACTTGGCGGCGGATTTGTCTATGTTCCCTTGCTTCTGTCATGCGGGATTGATTTTTATACGGCTGCCACAACAAGTCTTGTGATGCTTACCCTTTCACAGATTTCAGCACTGTTCAACTTTTCAAGATCCGGCCTTCTGGATATCAGGCTTGCCGCTGTCCTTGAATTTCCCACAATGATTGGAGCTTTTTTAGGAGGAATGCTTGCTCACCATTTCAATGTCAATGCCCTCTCAATCATGTTTTCCTGCGTACTCTTCCTTGCAAGCTATTTCATGATGCAGGAGAGAATGGAAGGGGCTGTTTCTGGAAAAAGAAGCCCCATCTCTTTAAGTCCATTTGTTTGGCGTCACAGGTTTAACGGAAATCCGGTTCGCATTGACCTTGCAGTTGCCGCACCCCTGACATTTGTGGTTGGATATTTTGGTGGAATGCTCGGGCTTGCAGCAGGATGGCTGAAAATTCCAATTATGGTAATCCTGTTCAATATACCCATAAAAATTGCAATTGCCACCTCATCTCTTATGGTTCCGATAACAGGACTTGCAGGATTTCTGGGGCACAGCATTGCCGGCCATTTTGATGCAAGACTTGCCCTGACCCTCTCTGCCATAACAATTGTAGGCGCGCAAATAGGCTCAAGGATATCAATAGGCACTCCAAGCCGCCTGCTCAGATTCATTTTTGCATTTGTTCTAAGCCTGGTAGGAGTATGGATGATCCTGCGAGTTTTTTAAAATTACCCGTTTTTAATGGCAAAGATAATACAATATGAAAAGAAACAGACAATTTAAAATCAAACGACTTATTTGGCCAACAACAATCCTTGGAATTTTCATTGCTGGAGCCATCTTTGTCAATTTTCGTTTCATGACAGATGATCCAGGGGAGAGTACAAACCACCCTGAAGCAGCAGGAACATTTATCCCTGGAAATGCAGCCACGCAAATGCCTGTGCAGACACCATACACAGGCATGCCTCAGATTCAGGGAAATGGAGGGTATCCGGGAGCTTCTCCGACAACTGCTCTTATGATACAGGAAAGTATAAGCCATGTGGTCTCACTTATAAGGCCTTCTGTGGTGGCTGTTTCAAGGAAAAACCGTACAAAGGTTCCACCTGAACCCCAGGGAGGGCTTTCCTATCTCAACCCTTTTTCTGCAAACTTCATGTCAGAGGGTTCAGGGGTGATCATTAATCCAGAAGGGTATGTTCTGACAACCTTTCAGACAGTGGGAACAGATTCCACAGTGGATATTAAAATCTTTTCCGGAACAGATAGAACCTGCCAGGCAGATGTCATTGCAGTTGACAGCCAGACTGATCTTGCAGTGCTTAAAATTCGTGATCACGGCTCATATCCGGCAGTTGTTCTCGGTAATTCGGATCTTCTTGAAGTTGGGGATATTGTCTTTGCCATTGGCAGCCCCTTCGGCTTTTCTCAGACCGTAACCATGGGGATTGTCAGCAGCCATAACCGTAATCTAAATATCAACGGCATCCGTTATCCAGACATGATCCAGACCGACGCTGCCATAAACCAGGGCAACGACGGTGGCCCCCTTGTCAATGTAAAAGGAGAGGTTGTAGGAATCAACATGGCCACATTCATGCCGGGCAATCAATATGCGGGAATAGGCTTTGCCATCCCCATAAATGATATACTTGCCTTTGTTAACAGCAATCTGCCAAGGTAACAATGACTATGGAGACAACTTATCAATGGAAACAATAGAAACAATGGAAATAACAATAAAAATTATCCTTGTTGCACTCTTTTTTTCCCTGCTGCTTTTTGGAGTTGCAACTGGTGATTTTTTTGAAACATGGAAAAATGGGGCCACCCTGTGAACATCCTGCATCGGGTTAGGATAACCCTTTTATATACTGTTCCAGATAATTAAATTGTCAAGCAATAGGGGCAATCCCTTGTGTTTATTGAGACTTTCATATAACCAACATGGCGGTTCACCGCCACAATCGAAGAGTTGAAAGTCTTTATAAAAACAGCCATTTGCGGGGACTTTCATATAAACGGCCATGGCGGATTCACGCCACAATCGAAAAGATGAAAGTCGTTTTAAAAACAGCTACTTACTGAGACTTTCATATAAACGGCCATGGCAGACACACCTGCCACAACGAAGCATGAAAGTCCTTAGAACCTTAAAAGACGGGGACTTTCTTATAAAAAATATCTCCAAAAATATTTTCTGAAGGAGAACTATCAAATGATTGAGGACTATTTTAATATCAACATAAAAAGACTGCTCTATTTTGCAGGTGCCATTATAATGGCAGCTTCTGTAACAACACTTCTCTACTGGTTTCTCTATGGGTTTGATACCTGGAAAAACAGCATGAATACGGCATCTGATCTCATGCTGGCAGCCGCCCCAGGCGGTTGAGTCCCTCCAGGTGCCCAGACAGTTGGTCAGGGAGGAAATCAGGGAATGGGAATGATGATGCAGGCCGCAGCAACAGCACCGGCTTTTCAGCCCGCGTATCAGGGCAATATCAACAACACCACACCTGCAGGTCAATTTGTATGCCCTGTACATGGTGCAGCCGGAATGCCGCATTTTGATTCAGCTGGTAACCCGATCTGTCCGTTTGGTGACCAGATAATGCAGTTCCACAGTATTGGAGGCAACATCATGGGAAGCCCATACAATGGCAATACCGGTAATGCTGCCAGAGGTATCCAAAGTCTGCCCGGCACTTACGGTACGGCAGTTCCATATGGGAGTGGAGTCTCACCAAACAGATACACCCTTGCGGCCGGCGGTTGAGCGGTACCAGGAAGCATGGCCGGCGGCCCTGCTGGAACAATGAACCCTTTTTGAGAATCTCAATAATGATGAACCTTTAAAAAGTAAACCATTTAAAAACCGATTTCTCAAATCATGAGATGATAATATGGAACTGACCAGAATCAGACAACTAATGCAACTTGCAGGGACAGTGCTCTCTAACAGTTATATCGGCACAATTTTTACAAAAAATATCAGCACAGGACCTCTAAAGGGGGTTTGTGTTCCTTTTTTGAACTGTTATGCCTGCCCTTCGGCTGTTTTTTCATGCCCCATAGGTACTTTGCAGCATTTTGCAGCAATCCGCGCCATTCCATACTATCTGATTGGTTTCATAGCTGTGGTGGGGCTTACGGTGGGCAGAATGGCATGCGGATGGCTCTGTCCATTTGGGTTTCTCCAGGATATGATGCACAAGATTCCATCTCCCAAAATGGAGATCCCCGGCACCCTTAGATATGTAAAATACCTTGTACTGTTACTTCTGGTAATAGTTTTACCCTATCTCACAGCCGAGATGACATTTTCCATACTCTGCCCTGCTGGCACCCTTACAGCAGGCCTTCCCTGGGCAATATGGAATCCTGTCAATCCACAGACAGGCCTTCCCTTTTTTCCTGATGGACAGGGAGCCATTTTCTTTATATCCCTTTTTATACTGATAGTTTTTCTTGTATTTTTTATCCTGACAAAAAGACCGTTCTGCAGGATTGCATGCCCAATGGGGGCATTACTGGCATTCTTCAATAAGTACAGTATGGTTCAACTGAAAGTGAGCAGCAAATGTGACGGCTGCAATATTTGCAGGGATCTCTGTCCCGTGGATATTAATATTTCCATGGAAGAGGACTCCGGAGAGTGCATTCGCTGCCTTGAATGCACAAGATGTGCACATGTTAAACTCTCTACCCCGTTTTCATCTGATATAAAAGCCCAAAAACTTTTCAGAAAGGCAAAACTTAAGGGTCAGAGAGTGAAAGGATAATTAGCCCCAATATGGATAATTCCCGAAAAAACGGCACAGATACTTTTCTTGAAGAAGATGTAGATTCCTCCATGAATCAGGATGATTATGCCTCCTTTAAGAAAATGGAGAATGATTTGTCTGAAAACAGGGATGATGATTTTCGGAAAAACAGTTATGAGGATCATTCCTGCAGGTCAAGTTATGACGATCATTCCCAAATGAACGATCGAACAATATGGTTCATCATTGGAATCGTATTTTTGTGCCTGAGCATTGTTCTTGCTGTTGTATATAACCGTGACAAGGCAAAACCCGACAGCCCCCATGCAATGGTTGCCGCAGGTTTGACACGCATATTCCAGATACAGGAATGGAAACCCGGCATGGGAAAACAGCCCCTTGTCTATCACCCTGCGGCAGCCACAACTCCGGTATGGCGTCCCCTGCCCTCGTCTCTCTTTACTGCGGCAGGTGGTTGAGTCCCTCCGACCGGATCGGCAGGTGGCCGAACAGGAAACAGCGGAATCTTTTTTTGAGATGATTATACCCGATAATCAAACCTTGGGTAGTGTCATAAAAGTGTTGATATCTTTTTGTGAAAGCCCTGCTGAATCAAGGTTTGTGAAGAGCTCATCAACATATTTGGGACATCACCCAAACCTTGAAAGAACAATAGTTATCTATAGTAAACTTGACGAACCAATAAAGAGTGATGGAATCTCATGTTTAAAACAATCATGACAATAGTACTGACTGTGGTTGGAGTGCTCTTTTCAATGCAGAACTTCGACCATGTTCCTGTCTATTTTTTTTCAGGAAAGCCGGTTAATATCCGGCTGATTTTTGTCATTGCCATCTGCGGTCTTACTGGATACCTTATGCGCCATTTCTTTGGAATTGCAAGGGAGGAGCGTCTGAAAAGGCAAATTTACCTCTTAAAACGCAACAATGACAGAAAGTTGCGTTCAAGATCCCGCTCCCGTGTAAAATGGGCAGATGAATATGAAGACGACCATGATGAGGATGATGAATACTATGTCAATGGTGAATGATAAAATGATCATGACAATAGATAAGACAAAATGCGAAAGATGTGGCGAGAGGGTTGGTTTTATTGGTATCGGTACCAATCTTGTCATGGTAATAATAAAACTTGTGGTGGGAGTTACAAGCGGAAGTCACGCATGTATTGCAGATGGACTCCATTCAGGTTCAAATATTATCACAGCCTTTGCCATTCTGATAAGCCAGAAACTGACCAAAAAAAGCAGTAACGACAAGTTCCCCTTTGGATATGGCAAGGTGGAGTTTGTGGCTGCCGGATTTACATCCCTTTTTATTATAACAGCGGCAATATCACTTATCACGATGAGCATTGACCAGCTTCTACGGGCACCACAGCACTCTCCGCACATTTCCGCCCTGTTTGTGGCAATAGTCTCCATCATTACCAACGAGATGCTGTTCAGATATATGAGATGTGCAGGTACCCGCCTTAAAAGCCAGACAATGCTTGCAAATGCCTGGGCAAACAGGGCTGACTGCTTCTCATCCATGGCTGTTGTGGTGGGAGTTATTGGCTCAAAAATGGGGCTGCATAACCTTGATCCAATCTGTGCCATCGTGGTTGTGGGGGTTATTATCAAGGTTAGTGCGGATATCATGATACACTCTGTAAAGGCCCTTATGGATTCCTCTGTAAACGACATCTACGGAGACGAGATAACCGCAGTGGTGTCAAAAATCGAGAATGTAAAGGGGATTTCCCAGTTGAAGACCCGTCATATCGGTCAGAAGATTTGGGCAGAACTTAATATTCTTGTGGATCCGGACTCCACAATAGTACAGGGGGAAACCATCGCATCCAGGGTGAAAAAAGCTCTGACCGAGCAGATCAGGGATATTGAAAGGGTGGTTGTCCACTTTGAACCGGCGAGAAAATAGATTCAGATAATGGCATCTTTCATTTCCCGCTTTACACTTTCCTGAGAGAAAACTCTGAGTGGCGGGAATCTCTCACAAAAAAGTGTAAAGTACTTTTGGGGTCATATGAAGAATGCCCAGATAATTGATTAATATCACAGAGAGAAAAGAAAATGATCGGCTTTATAACAGAGCGACGTATGCATGCGGGAACAAAAAAAACAACAGTGGATAACACTCCTCTGCCTGTTGTTCTGTTTGTGATGCTGATACTGTTTCTGATTGTCTGGTCATTTCAGGGTAAAAAGATTGAAAATGCCGTTTACGGTACTCCTATATACCAGGGAAAAGCAGGAGCCGAAATCCTGTTAACCCACTCAAATGCCGGAGAATCGCGACTCGTTGTCGGGGATGTCATTCCCGGCTCTCCGGCCCAAACAGCAGGAATTGAAACAGGTGATATCATTCTGGGGATTGATAACCGGATAATATCCACGCCTGACATGGCATTTCATATCCTGAGCCAGAAAAAAGCAGGGGACATTGTAACTTTCACTCTTCTGAGGGCAGAACAGACCCAAACAATCCACATTCATATTCCCGGGGAAATACAGCGTGACAAGGCTTCCGGAAGTAAAAGCATGTCAACCGGTGGCCATATCATTGCCATGGCCTTTTTACTGAAACTTACGATTGTAATGTTTCTGTTTATCCATAAAAACATGGAGCTGAGGATGCAGACAGTTCTGCTGTTTGCAGCGATTGTGGTGGCAGCAGGATCATTTTTCGGGATATACAATCCAGTGGATGCCTTTTTTGCTATCAGGTTCAACACAATATCCCTTCTTGTGGGCATGTACATTATTTCAACCATACTTGATTATGCAGGTTTTTTTGACAGCGTTGCTCATCGGCTATACCTGTTTGCCGGAACAGACCGCACAAGAATCATGATCCTCTTTTGCATACTTACCTATATATTTTCCCTTTTTGTCAACAACCTGACAACAATACTGGTCATGATTCCCATGACCCTGAAACTTGCTGCACGAACAGGCTTTGACCCCCGGCCCATAGTTATTGGGGAAGTCATTGCCTCAAATATTGGCGGCGCATCCACAATGCTTGGGGACTTTCCCAACATGCTCATATCCTCCGAGGCAAACATTGGATTCAATGAGTTCATCATTTTCATGATGCCCATTGGAATGGTTCTCTTTGCAACTCTTCTTGTCTATTTATGGCGTAAGCTTGACCTTTATGAAAATCTAACATCAACGGATAAAGAGAAAAATAAGGAAAACGAAAGCGAGAATTGTGAAAACACGCTTGAAAAAAGCAAGCTCAAATCATCGACTCATGCTCGACATACCAGTATCAGACAACTTGAAAGAACACCTGTATTAACCCTTGAGAACCGGAAAACCATCAGGCGGGCACTTTTTATCCTGTTTCATATGATTTTGCTGTTTATTCTATCCCAGCGACTTTCCCTTAATACCTCCGCCATTGCCCTGACAGGTGGGCTCTCTCTTTTTCTGTTTTCAGGCATCAACAAAAATGAGATTATCCGTAAAATGAGTTTCAGGGATGCGCTTTTTTTTACAGGTCTTTTTATTGTTGTCGGGGGGCTTGAAGCATCAGGCCTTCTTCAGTATGTTACACGCTTCATTACCGCTCTTTCCCTTGGAAAACCCTGGCTTTGCTGCCTTCTTCTCATGTGGAGCGCTGCATTTATAACAGCTTTTTTAAGTGCAGGCCCTGCAACTGCACTTTTTTTCCCTGTGGTTGCAGGCATGGTAAATGCTCCTCCCGGGCACATTATATGGTGGTCTCTCTCCCTTGGAGTACTTGCAGGCTCCAGCGCAACGGTCATGGGTGCCACAGCAGGGCCTGTGGCAGCTACCCTTGTTGAAGAGTTTGCCTCACGCTATGCTCTTCAGCTTAAAGGAGGCAACACCCTTAAATCCGGACTTTTCTCAAAAACAGGCATTCCTGTGGCAATTATCATGCTTTCAATTTCAACGATCTATATTTTAATGCTGAATGCTAAATTATGAATTCTAAATTATGAATTCTGATTTATGAATTCTTATGTATTTGAAAAAAAAATGTGCAACATCTAACAAAAGACAAATATTAATATGCAGAAAAATCTCCTTCACAGGTGATTGTTTGAAGAATATATGCAGAAAAATCTCCTTCACAGGTGACTGTTTGAAGAATATGCAACTTATCAAAAACAAGGTTAAATCATGGATATAAAATCAAAATGTGCATCATGCGAGATTCAGGGGTACTGTCCGGAACTGTGCAAGGCTCACATTAGGAAACTTGCAACCGGAAAGCAGGATAAATCTGAATGCACCCGTTACTCCCCTTCCCTGATGAAATACGGTAAGACAGCCGCAGTTGGTGCAGGTGTCGGACTTGCTGTTGCAACAGGAAGCATGGCAGCCATTCCATCTGTCACACTAAAAACACTTTTTGCTCATGTGACAGCACACGTTGCTGCAGTAAAGGCAGGAGCCGGTGCCGGAGGGGGTATTACAGGTGCCGGAATTAATATCTTCAGACAAAAGAGACGTGAACAGCCAAAACCTGCAAAAAAAAGGCGGCACTTATATTACCCTTTGGTTTTAAATGGAGGAACGGCAAATGACAAATAGAGAGATAAGAGATGATAACCTGAAAACTGAGAGCCAGGCCAGGCCGGATGACTGGAAAACAGAACCGGAATATGACCCGTATGATGATTATGAAGATCATGATCACAGAACAGCACAAAATTCACATGTTAAATATGATGATGTGGATTCCATCGATAACGATTTCGGATTTTCAGATCTGATGCAGGTTGGAAGCAAGGTGCTAATAGGAGGGGGTATAGGGCTTCTTGGAGGAATTGCCACCATAGCTGTTGCAGCAAGTGCTGCTGAGGTTGTGATAACCGGAGTTGTTACAAAAATTGCAGGCGTTGTGGGAGGAGCCGCGGGTTTGAGTATGGGCATATCGTCCTACAAAAAACGGAAATATCACTAAATAGTTAAGACAACACTTGTAAGCTGTTGAGTTTTGTTAATCCTGTCTGAGTAAGGATGTCAAAGATTAACAGGATAAGGTAGGAATATCTGGTATCTTTCATTTGTCGGTTTACACTTTTTTTGAACCATGATTTTCATGATTAAGGGATTTATCCTGATTTTTATCATGTTAATCATTAAATCCTTTAATCATGGTTCAAAATTTTCCAAAAAGTGTAAACTACTTTTGAACTGATATGAAGTATGCCGATTTTTAATCGTTTTAATCCTTAAACCCTTTAATCATGGTTCAGAATTTTTCGAAAAGTGTCAACTAATTTTGAGTTGATATGAAGGATGTCGAATATCTATCCTGAACATCTTTTTTATACTGGTTATCCTTGTTCAGACAAATTTTTCAAGACTTACCGCACCGGTAATACAATATTCAGTACAAGTACCACAGCCAACGCACAATGAGGAGTCAACCTGACAGAATGAGCCGGTAAAAAGTCCCTTTTTGATTATAGATATTGCTTCCTGGGGACAGTTCATAAAACAAATTTTACATCCCGCACATATTTCACTGTCAATGACAGCTTTTGTATTTTCCTGTTTTCTGTTTCTGACTGCTGATCTGTCTCCAAAAGGATCCTCAATTGCTCCCCGTTTACAGGTATCAAAACAGTTACCACAATCCATGCATACAAATGGATCAATTTCAAATCCGACTTTGACTTTACCAAAAATGGCATTTTCAGGGCATTTTTTGGCACAGGCCCCACAGGCAATACACGCATCCGTTACTATGGTATAGGACATTTCTCCATTTCCCTAACCTGGCAAAGCCAGAACCCCAAAATTTAATAATTTGGAAAAAATGCTGAACTTCGGATTATTTACATGGCCAACATGGCCATAAGCACCATATGACAATTATATTTTTACATGCAATGAGAGTCAAGAAAGGAGTTGAAAATCACTGGCGTAAACTCATTGAGTCAGGCCATTGAATCAACTTCCTCTCTTTAATTTTCAGAGCAATACCATCAAAAAGGAGGATATCATGGGCAGAGGAATTAGATACACAATGTATAATCTTGGTGATATTTTTGTTGACAAACTGGAAAGTATGTGGAACAGCACAAAGATATCCACAAAAGGAATAAGACTAACTCACAACATCCGTAAGCTGAGAAGTATTAAGGAAGAACAGGAGAGAAAACTTTCCGGAAGAGTTCTTGAGTTAAGAGAATCCTACCCGGAGCTTGAGATTTTTAAGGATGACGAGCTGTCAAAGCTCTTCTCTGAAATAGATGCAATAAACAGGGAGCTTGATTCATATATAGAAGAAAGAGACGAAATTCTCTATCCCACCGGAAGATCTGTATGCAGTCAATGTGCTTGAACCATAAGTGAGCTTTAACTGGAGATTAACCGATGGATGATAACCATAGAGGCAAATTTTACAGCCGGATGACATATTCAATATCGGCAGTGGAGTATTTAGGGCTTGTTTCTAAAAGCTTGATGGTCAAGGGGAACCGTTCACTGAAGAAATTCGGATGGGCAGCTATTGATGGGGTTACGGCCCCATTTGCCAGGATAAAAAAACGCTCGGTTTCCAATAAAAAACTTTACAGCACCCCCTATGACATTTTACACTTGGATCACCCTGCATTGAGAAACGGAAACAAGCTTTCAGATCTTGAGGCATCAATATCAAGGCTGGAAGAGAGGCTCGCCCAGCTTGAAAAACGGGGTATTGCCATTTCGGGCAACCATCAGAAACAGCCGGAAACAGCGGAAAAAGAAAAAAAGGAAATAAATGAGGAAAAGAGGGCTATCCTGCGGATGCTTGTAAACGAAAATAAACAGTTAAGAAAAATGGCCGAAAATTGAACTACTGCTTCGTCAAGACCAGGATTCAGGGTGTGGTATATTAATGAAACCAACCCTAAAATTATGCTTTGACAAAGCACTACTCACATTTTAATCAAATTACATTTTAAGACATAAGTGTAATTTTAACAGGAATACTATGGGAACCACAAAAGCAATCAACGTCGGAATAGATCTTGGAACTTCAAGAACAGTTATCGCCTGTGATAACGGGATCAGAACCTTTGTGCCGAGTTTTGTCGGGTATGCAAAGGATGCTGTCACGGAAAAAATGCTGGGGAAAAAAATTGTCTTTGGTAATGAAGCACTAAAATACAAAATGGGACTTGAACTCTACAAACCCATTGAAAACGGCGTTATCAGATATTCTGATGAATCAGATGAAGAAACAGATGGGTATAAAAAATCCCTTGAGGTCTCCCGCGAACTTCTGAAGCATGTTGTTGAACTTGCGGTTAAGGATGAAAAAGCAGACAACCTTATCATTCGAGGAGTTGTGGGAGCACCGGCACTTGCAACACTTAACAACAAAAAAGCCATACTCAATATTACAAAAGGCATTTTAAATGATGTCATGGTGGTATCAGAACCTTTTACTGTGGCCTATCACTTAGGGTGTCTTTACAACTATCTTATTATTGACATAGGGGCCGGAACCGTTGATCTATGCAGAATGCACGGAACCATCCCATCTCCCGAGGATCAGATTACATCCACCCTTGCAGGTGATCATATTGACAGAACATTTTTAAAGCTTGTCCATGAAAAATATGAAGAGGCCAACCTCACTGTCAATATGATAAAGCGTTTTAAAGAGGAAAACGCATTTGTATCAACCCAGGGAGAAAGAGTTACCATAGATATTCCAGTTCACGGAAAGCCCAGAACATATGATGTCACAGACGAGCTGAGGCAGGCCTGTAAGGAGATTGTTCCTGATATTGTTGAGGGAATTAGAAAACTTGTTGCCACCTTTGATCCTGAATATCAAAACGAACTGAAAGGCAACATAATACTTGCCGGAGGCGGCAGTCAGATTGTCGGCCTTAAAAAAGAGATTGAAACATATATGCTTGAAACCCTGGGATATGGACGCGTTACAAAGATAGAAGAACCCCTATTTGCAGGTGCAAATGGCGCCCTTATGCTGGCACGGGATATGCCGGAGGAGTACTGGGACGAAATTGCCGACCCCGAATAAAAATAGCAGATCTTAGTTGTGCCCGAAGGACATGGCTGTTTATTGGAAAGTCTCCATAACATACTAATATATAAAGACTTTCATTCTTAATTGTGTCCGTAAGGCATGGCCGTTACAGGAGTCATGTAAATGCATGTGGATACATTCAAAATAACACGAGAACAGGTTATATCACTCGCAAAAACAATGCCTGTTGAAAAGTTGACGAGCTGGTATGAATACGGTTTGTTTCTTCAATTTCGTAATATTTCTTTAGACAGAGGTGATGAGAATAATAAAGATTCTCTGGTTAAAGAGTTGAGTGAATGGGAAGCTGCAACCGATGATGATTTTTTAAAATTTGAACATATGCTTAAGGATTCTTTCTAATGGCAAGAGGGGATGTTCTACTTATAAAACTCCCTGTAACTGACGGTAAAGAACAAAGTGGACGGAGACCAGCGGTAGCTGTTCAGGCTGATATGAACGGTGAACCAATGTTAATGGTGGTACCTGTTACATCAAATTTATATGCTTTGAGATTTGCTTTTAGTGTTCGTATAGAGCCTTCGGCTGAGAATGGACTTACTATGCCGTCAGTAGTAATGGTTTTTCAGATGCGTGCAATAGACAAAGAACGTATAATAAAAAAAATTGGGGCAATATCCAAATCAGATATGATACTAATTGACAAGGAAATTTGGAACATGCTGAAAACAGATTCTTAACAACGAAGTTCACTGCTACAAGACTGCCTAATCCTACCAACGGTAGGATTTCCAGGCAATCCGCAATAAATGCCAGCTTTACTGTGCAAAATTACATATCATTGTAATGATCAAAGTAACAAAAGTCCTGCCATGAAGTCTTAGTTCAATCCATTCTCATTCCAGAGTACCTACATACCATAATAACTTTTTGCGTGCATTTTAATTGAGTTCATGCTAATTTCACACATTTTTAATAAAAAAAGGGCATCGTTCATATGAACCAAAAAGTACTTTACACTTTTTTGTGAGAAATTCTTGTCACTCAGAGTATTCTCTCCGGAAAGTGTAAACTGGGAAATGAACATGCCAAAAAAGACAAGGATACGCATGAAAGGCACCAGGCATTTTTTCCGGCTCCTCTTACTTATAATAGCTCTTCTCACCTTTTTTCAACCAACTGCCGAAAGCGCAGCAAGACAGGTGAACACAAAGGATCTTGAGTATGTATTACCGGCAGCTTCGGATTTTGTTAAAAAAATAGATCCATTTCCCTATTATGAGGGCTATGATTTTCCCAACGGCTCCCTTGTTGGCGTTGCCTTTCTATCCATAGAAGTGGTACCCGAAGAGAGCTGGGGATACAGCTCCCTTATAGAGATACTGACAGGTGTTGATCTGAAGGGGAGAATCACCGGTGTAACCGTTCTTGCCGAATTGGAAAGCCCAAGATACACAAAGGGTCTTCTGCGGGACGGAAGCTGGTTTCTGACCCAGTTTGAAAACATGACTTCTGAAGATCTTTTTGTACTCCAGTATGATGTTGATGCAATATCAGGAGCAACAATCACCTCAAGTGCTGTTACCCGGTCAATCAAGACAGGACTTGAACGCATAACTTTTGAGGTTCTTTACAGGGAGCTTCCCCCCGAAGTCAGACAATACTCATTCTGGTACTATCTTATGTGGCAGATTGATATTCTTCTGCTTTTTTGTATTACTGCTCTTGCATTTCATGCATTTTTTAAACGGGAAGAATGGCTGCGTTATACAACTCTTGGAATGGTCTTTGCTTATATCGGAATTCTCAAGGGAGGAGGACTATCCCTGATTGATGTTTTAAGACTCTTCTCTTTCCGGATGCCCCTTTTCCTGAATAATCTCTACTGGTACTCTCTTGTTTTTATAGCAATAGGTGTCACTCTCTTTGCAGGTAGATTTTACTGCGGATGGCTCTGTCCCTTTGGCGCCTTCACCGAATTTCTGTATCGACTGGTTCCCTTGAAATGGCGCCCTCCGGAAACACTGGATCGTTGCCTTAAACTTGTCAAATTCATCAACCTGATTATCCTGCTGATACTTGGACTGATACTTTCAAATACAGTCACTGCAATTTATATCACAGGCATTGTTGAACCATTTGCCACATTTTTCCATCTTGATGGTGATCTTCCTGCCTGGATCTGGTTGATTCTCATGCTCCTGCTTTCATCAGTTGTATCACGTTTTTTTTGTCGGTATTTCTGCCCTTTGGGGGCATTTTTTGCCGTATTGTCAGCCATTGCAGGATTTTTGAAACTAAAAAGCCTTCATGTCACCCTTTCAGGAAAACATTCACCTGAAAACTGCAAGGGATGTCGAATGGCTGAAAAACAGTGCCAGATGGGTGCAATACATTATGATGATGATCTAAATCAACCGGAAATTGACGAAAATGAGTGCTTTATGTGCAATGCATGTACAGCAGTATGCCCTGCAAAATCTTCAGGTTCAACCATTCAGGATTCAGCTTCAACCATTCAAAAAAAGGATATTTTCCAATGATGAGTGACAATATAAAAAAATACGGTTTGCCAGCGCTTTTGATTATCTCTCTTTTTTTCAACGCATTTGCTGCTCTGATGCTACTGCAAAACTCAACTTCCACTGCATCAGCCCTCCAGGGTGATGAAGCTGAAAAGATTCCGCTTGACTACGAAAACTTCAAGGCCGGGTGGGGAAATGCATGGATAGGAGCCAGCATAAGTGATGTAACGCCTGCCCAGGCGGCCAAAGCTCTTCTTGACAGACCTGAAGGGGCTTATGTAAACAGTGTGACCAATAACTCACCGGCACAAAAGGCCGATATCAGGCCAGGAAACATTCTTCTTTCTTTTAACGGTAGAAAAATAAGAAATGCCTTGCAGTTCCAGAACGATCTTGCAGGAAGCGAGATAGGTGTTGAAATATATCTGTGCGTATCAAAAGATGATTACAGGGAAACTGTCTATATTCTTCCCGAAAAACGCCCACTCTCCCTGCCCCCAGTCATGAAATCCTATCCATACCTTGGAGTGACAGTAGATGATGTTTCCGAAGGATCAAATGAAGAAGAGCATCTTGAAGATGCTGAAAAAGAGGGAGGCGTTCTTGTGGAGTATGTCATACCAGGATCTCCGGCAGAACAGGCAGGGCTTTTGCAGGGAGATATCATAATGTCATTCAACTCCAGAAAGACAAGAACCCTTCGGGAATTTCTCTCCGATCTTGCAGGATGTGAACCAGGTCAAACTGTCCGCATGTGCATCATAAGAGAGGAGATCCGGAAGACTCTATTTGTCACCCTCACACGAAGCGTTATATAACGTACATGGCGGATAGCCGCCACAATCGAAGAGATGAAAGTCGTTTTAAAAACAGCTATTTATTGAGACTTTCATATAAAACACTGTCTGAATCAAGATGTCCAAGATTAACAGGATAAGTCAGGATTATCTATCCTGAACATCTTTTTTATCCTGGTTATCTTGATTCAGACAAATTCAGTAACTGGAAAAAAGCAATAAGATGTCGACTTTAAGTAACCATTGTCTAATCAAATCTTCATGCCCGACCCAGGCCACCCCCGACTATGAAAACCAAATGCGCTTTCACGGTAAATGTTATATTTCACATTCGCACTCATCTTTTTCCGGAGAATATTCCCCTGATGCCTCAGATTCAAGGCGCCTTTTCCGTTCAATGAAATGCTTTCTGTAAATCATGAATGCCGCCTCATTGGAACTTTGCATCATCTCATAATTGGAGTGGGCACTTACCACAACGGAGAGAACAGGGATTGCCCTGGAAAACAGCTTGAGAAAGAGAGCAACCCCAAGCCTTTTAACAGTTCTCTCCATGGCTTTTTTAGTGACAAGATCAGTATAGTGACCAACATGCTGTTCCTGCTCTATTTTTCTCAGATAACATATCTCTTTGAGCACCTCTCTTTTAACATCAATCCCACCAAGAGCAACAATGATGATCCTCAGCATTATCTCTTTTTCAAGGGGTTCATCAGGATCAAAACCATAACAAAATGCAATATTTTGTATCATGTTGAACATTCTCACAAGCATAGCCGAAAGATCCACAGGAGCTGCAAACTCACCTGTCATACCGGCAATTCCCCCCTGAATTGCAGCACTTGCGCCATGGATCTTCTGATATCTGTAATTACATTCATCAAGGGGCTTAAGGCAGCAGCTCTGCAACTCTGAGAGATCATCAAGAATAATACCGCATTTTTCAAGACGTTTTATAAAGCGACTTCTGGACAGAGTTATTTCAGAAACGCGATAGAGTGATTCAACCACACCTGCAACAGCTTTTTCCAGCCTTTCAAACTTTTTTTTCCCTATTTTTTTTACAAGATAACGTGCAGGGGCTGTAATATTATCACCCACCTTTGTAAAATAATCAGCTCTTTTACGCTCCCAGGCTACTATCTCTTTGTACGCCAGAATCTCATATTTTTTGCACTCATAAATCTCGAAATCATCCATGCGCCCTCTCCCTTTCATCTGATGTGTCATACCACATTGTACTACAATATACTACAATGTATCTCAATACCACATTGTACCATTTATATATTTTAGAAGCTGATATATGGTACGACTGAAATAAAAATTGTTCAACAAATTTAACACTTAGAGTATCAATAAAAGCTAAAGGATATAGAATAAAATTTAATATAAGGCTGACAATGATATAAATAATAATTATCGCAATGGCGGCACAGTTTTTACAATTAACTAAAATACTAAATAAATTCAAACCTTTATATCTTACAAAAACTGCTGACATGAATATGAATAAAGCAAATACCCATTTTTTTGAGTTGACAACAATAACAGTAACAGATAAGTTGTTTTAAAGTCTGCTTAAGTTTTAGGAAAATAGTTCTCTTTTCAAAAAAGCAGACACTCTAAACAGGAACATAAGGTCAAAACCAGACCAACTTAAAATTCCAAAAATACATACAAATGTACACATAAAAAACAGCAACAATTTAAAATTGATTATGATTTGTAAATTTTATTTTGTAGCTATATTTAGCTCACTTTTTAAATTGGGAAATATGGCAGATGTTGACATTTTTATTATTACTGATACTTGCAGTTTTTATCTACTTTATAGTTCGTCAGCTTACCCGTCAGCGGCTCATTATTCAGGAACTGCGAAAAGAACTTGCAAAATGCAATGCTGAAAACCCCAAGCGAACTATTGTATAAAATATATGTATATGGCGGCTCTATGTCACTACGAAGGTTTTAAAGTCTTTATAACGTACATGGCGGATAGCCGCCACAATCGAAGAGATGAAAGTCGTTTTAAAAACAGCCACTTACTGAGACTTTCATATAAAACTCAGTTCATTATTGATACTTTTATAAAAATTTCTTGGCGGACAGCGCCACAAAGGATTTGATCTGAATGGCTGTTTTTTGTATTAACCAGCATAATATTTCACTTAAAAACAAAATCACATCCTCCTTGAATTATCCCACCACATTATGCCACAAAGTGTCTATTATGATGCTTCTCTGCCACATTGCAATGAGCAGATTGCGTTTCACCCCCCCAACTTTTCGCAAAAACTGTATTATAAGCCTCAACGCCTTTAACGCCTTTAACGCCTTTCTGTTAAAAATAATTATAGGCAATCTACCTTCAATATTTCCTGAACCTCCTAAAATAGCAGAAGAGTCCCAGGATTATTGCAGCCACGAACAAACAGCGCTGATATCTACACAGAAACGATTCGTCCCCTTCCACACATATACACATATTGAAATTAACGGGAATGAGAAAGAGGACGAAGCCCGCCACATACATACATACATACATACATACATACATACACAATATAAGTTTACAAAAATAATAAAGGAAAGAAATTATGAAGGGTGAAGTCAAACTATGCCCAAAAAATTTTCAGGTTTGGGTAGCTTTTTTGATGGGAATGGTCGTTATTGTTATTGCCATTGTCGTTTTTGACAAGGCATCCAACGGCAGGCTGGGACTGGATAACCGCCTTTTGAGTGAGGAGGTTGTGGATCAAAGGATCGGGGGACTTCCCCAGGATACAGACACATTACTCACAAGCGGAGGAGATGATGCCTCAGCATGGCTTGGTGTTGAAGTTACCAATATCAATGACAAAATGGCCCAGCAACTTGGCCTGGATATTTCTGAGGGTGTTATTGTCAACCGCATCATTCCAGGTTCTCCGGCAGAAAAAGCAGGTCTGCTGCCAGGTGATATTATATATGAATTTGACCGAAGGGATGTTGAAGATGTTGAAGATTTGGTGAAACTGCTTGACAGATCTGAGCCTGATGAGAGGGTTCGCTTGGTGCTCATAAGGGATACTGAGAGAATTGTAATATATGTAGAACTTGAAGAGGCAGTTGCGGTGCAGAGCCAAAGCGCTGACAAAATCATCGGAAATACCATGTCAGTTTCAGGTACAGTACTCCCTGATGATCAGGAGTGGGGTGTTGTGCTATCTGAAGTTACAGACCCCTTGAGAAAACAGTTTGATATCCCTGAAGATATGAACGGCGTCCTTGTCATGATGGTACTCCAGGGAAGTGCGGCTGCAAGAGCTGGCGTTCTCAAAGGAGATCTTATCCGTCAAGTGAACCAGACCCCAGTTAACAGCCTGACTGATTTCTTTCAATCCATGCAAAATACGGGCAGCACAGTAATTTTATACATATACCGTGATGATTCCGCTCTGCTGCTCCAGATGACAGCACAGATCTCTGATTCATATCAGATGCAGCCATACATCAGTGTGGCTCAGGAAGGCATAGGCATGAACCGTCCGCTCTATGTCCCGGGATATGACCAGACACAGAGCGGAGATCCGGATGATAAAACAAGCTCATTAACTGACACCTCACCACTTTCCAATACAACACAGACCCAGAAAACCGTCACCAACAGCTCTTTTTTATGAGTTGCCTGATTCAGGCATTTAGTTTAATGCCCTGATTAAAGGGAACATTGAACCTCAGGAGGAAAAAGTGTATCGCTTTAAAGAATTCATAACCAATTACCTGACCGGGCTGCTGTCGGTTCTGCTGGTACTAAATCTTGTTATCATCATTTTCAGTTCCATGGGCCTTGGACTGGATCAACTCCGTCAGATTCAGACCTATTTTGTGACAATTCTCAACGATCCTGCACATTACCTTTCCCGTGATGGTGATATAGGACAGATCACAAGAAGAACAACAAGCAGCACAACCAAAGTAGCAGGTCTGATAGCAAGCCCCAACATTGAACTTGTATCCAGCAGCGAAACCTTTGCTTCAGCCGTGGCAAGGGCAAGAACATCTGTTGTCAATATTTCGTGTGAACGCATAACTGAAACCACTGACAGCTCAACCTTGAAATTTGATGACCCAGCCCAGGATCTTGTCAATTTCGGAGGTATTGGATCTGGTATCATAATCAGCCCCAAAGGGTATATTCTAACCTGTTATCATATTATTGCCCAGGCATCCAACATAGTTGTGACCCCATTTGGAAGTGTAATAAAGCGCTATCCAGCCCAGGTGGTTGCCGTTGATCAGGGCCTTAATCTTGCTATTCTGAAAATATATCCTGCTGCTCCCTTGATAGCGGCAACCCTTGGAGATTCAGGCTCAATGGAGGTTGCAGACTCTGTTCTTGCAATCGGAAACCCGTTCGGCCTTGAGCAGAGTGTCACACACGGCATAATAAGTGATACAAAGCGAGATCTGATGATACAGGGGAACATCATAAAGAACATGATACAGACAGATGTCCCCATCAACAGAGGTTCAAGCGGAGGCCCGCTTATCAATACCAATGGTGAGGTGATCGGAATCAATATGGCCATTTACTCCCCCACAGGTGTTTATATTGGTGTCAGCTTTGCACTGCCGCTCAACCAGGCAAAACTACTGCTGGCAAGAAATATTCAGTAAACGGGCATGATTGTATTCTCAAAGTCGATACATATGATCTTGTAAGCCTTGTCAACACTGTCTGAATAAGATTACCAAAATTAACAAGATAAGGCAGGATTATCTATCCTGAGCATCCTATCCATCCTGGTTATCCTGGTTCAGACAACTGCAATAACTTATGAAAAAGCAATAAAATGTCGATTTTGAGTGTATATCAATCAGCCCTAAATATGAAAATGGCAATTATTTTCACGGTAAACGATCATGGCTGGAACTCAGCCACCCCCGAATATGGAAATTTGTATCTATTTCCATGGTAAAATACAACTTGTGGAATATTATATGAAAATTACATTAAAGATACTTGGCGTAATAACTGGCTTAATACTGATAGGTTCGCTGATGGTCATGAATGCACAGCCCGTAAAGGTGGATCTTGTTTTTGTGGATGGAGAGGTTGCATGCTTCCTGATTATAATTGCGTCATTCCTTACAGGATACTTAAGCTGCCTTGTCTATCTATGGCTCAAGAGAAGCCTTATGACAGACAGAAAAAAAACACACTCCATTTCAAGACATGATGACATTTTCGGCGACATTTAAACAGGAGAATTTTTTCAACTATGGAACCTGACCCCATAACAGACCCCTGGATTGACGAATCACCTGAAAATGGTCTGCAAGGAAACCATAAGTCCATACGTCCTGTTAAAAAGAACATCCAGCAGATTTACTGGACAGCATTCTGGGCAAACCTGGGACTTGCATGTTTCAAGATCACTATCGGAATGCTTGGCTACAGCAGGCTTTTGATTATAGATGGCCTGAACTCAGCGGCAAACGCCATTGTAATAACCCTAATACTTTTCGGAATTCACATGAGTCAGCCCCACTCCGTATCGGAAAAATATCCCAACGGCATGGGCAAGGCACAGTATATATTTACACTGGTGATAGGTTTTCTAATTGCAGCGGGTGCGGCAGGCATTCTTGAGATCGCCATACGTTCATTTTTTTCTCCAATCAGTATGGAACCTGTCGATGTCGGCATTGCTGTTGCCCTGATTTCAATTATCGGCAACATACTTATTCGTCACCATCTGAAAGCTTCAGGCTCATTCTATGAAAAAAACGAGCTTCACACAATTGCAAGGCTCCAGTCACTGAATATTGCTTCTTCACTTGTAGTTGGAAATGCACTGCTTATATCCGGTCTAACCGGATGGTATGTTGCGGAACATCTCGGCAGTATCAGTATTTCCCTGATTGTGCTGTGGCTCAGTATCCGAATCATCAAGCAATCACTTGATGGGGTAATGGACAGAAGCTGCGGAGGAGAGATTGAATCACGGCTAACTGAAATTGCAGCATCTGTTGAGGAAGTTATGGAGGTAAAATACCTCAGAACCCGCAGAGCAGGCCAGGTGATGATGGTGGATCTTCAACTATGTCTCAATGGAGATATTTCCGTAAGGCAGGCAGACGCCATAGTGTTCCAGGTAGAAGGCAAACTATCAAAAGAGCTGATGGATTTATCCCACGTTATTACAATTGACCGAAGGCCGGTTTAAACCATATTGGCGTATAGACAAGGCATGCCTTATCTATCTCAAAGTTGACACCTATGATCTTGTAAGCCGTGTCAACACTGTCTGAATCAGGATTCCCAAGATTAACAAGATAAGGCTGGATGATCTATCCTGAGCATCTTATCCATCCTGGTTATCCCGGTTCAAACAACCGCAATAACTTCTGAAAAAGCAATAAGATGTTGATTTTTACTATCTATACTGTGCCACACCAGCTATTAAACGGGCATGATTGCGTATCAATCACCCCCAAATATAAAAATGATAGTCATTTTCATGGTAAACGGTCATGGCTGCCATCCAGCCTCCCTCGAATATGGAAATTTGTATCTATTTCCACGGTAAAAGAATGGAACATAAAACCTATTGAGTTGCCCCTGTTATGAAAAAGATGATCCATAAAATATAGAACAAATAAAGCAGATGTTTAATTTTTAATTTTTCAAGGAGAGTATTATGAAACACATCATCGTTGGTCTTGTCGCTATCACGCTTGGAATATGGGGAATTGTACTGAACTGGTATCAGTTTCTTGATCTTCTCTGGGTACTTGTGCCCATGGCAGCCGTTATATGCGGTGTAATTGCCCTGCTGGCAGGGATAAGCAACTTTTCAAAATCCTCAGACACCGATGCGGGAAGATCAGTGGAGGAACGTCTGGCAGAGGAGAGTTTTAATGAGTAGTCCCTATGTTGATCCCTTTGACGGAGTTGAATCCTCTGAACCTGCTGCAAAGAGTAAGAGGCCTTCAAAGGAGACAATCCCCCTTTCGTTTCATATTCAGTGGCCATTGATGCAGATTGGAAACGCCCTGTCAGGTATGGTCAACGGATATAAACGCCTGTTTAAAATGTCAGACAGTGATCTGAAGGCCATGTATCTGAAACAGGCAAAAAGCATGAACCAGAAGGGAGATACAAAAAAATGCGTTGAGTTTCTGGAAAATGTGGTGAGAATTGACAACCGTGACGCAGACATAATCTACCGTCTCGGGGTGGCATATGAAAAAAACGGACAGCCAGATTCTGCCATAAAAGCCTATAAAAAGGTTATTTCTCTTGCACCTGACAACGCAAAGGCCCACTACCGCAAAGCGGTACTTCTTATCAAAAAACAGGATTATGAGAATGCCCTGACTGATCTTGAAGAAGCAATTCAGGAGAAACCTGATTCAGCAGAACTCAATTTCAGGCTTGGTCAGGTAAACGACAGGTTAAAGAATTATGACAAGGCAATTGAGTATTTCACCAGGGCTGTGGAGCTTAACCCGCAGTTTCTTGCCGCCTTCAAGAATATGGCTTTAACCTATGACAGCCTTAATGACCACGAAGGTTCGTTGAAATGTCTGAAGCGTGCCCTTGAAATTGAAGAACGAAACTAATGAAATGGCATGGCCAATGAGTGAGAAGGGACGATGGCAAATTTAGATGGATTAACTGCTGCGGAACTGCGAGCCTATCTTTCCGGGCAGACCAAAAAACTAAAACTTCTGAAAACAGTCCTGATAGTTGCAATTGTAGTTGTTGTGGTCTCTGTAATTGCCCACATCATCTACTACTTCAACTATTTGACCAATCTTAATTTTGACGTACTCACGGCAAAATCAAAGGTTGAAAGCGCCATGCAGTACAGGGCAAACCTTATTCCACTGCTGATTGAGAGCGTTGTCAGTTTTGTTGAACATGAGGACAATGTCTTTAACTCTGTGGTGGATGGTCGTGAGCGCTCCCTGCAAGCAACCCGAAAGCCGGATCTGGAACAACTTAAAAAATCCGTTAAAGATTTAAGTGTATCCAACGGCTTCAAAGGCATGGACACACTCATGGATAAAATAATTGCCTTTGCAGAACAGTATCCTGATCTTAAAACAGCAGAGCCGTTTCAACTTCTCATGGCCAAGGCAAGCGATACAGAGGCGGAAATTTATGCAAAGCGCATTGAGATGACAGATGCTGTAAATCTTTATACAACCAGCATCACCATGTTTCCGGGAAATTTTTACGCAAACGTGATGTTCAATTTTCCTGACTATGAATATTTCAAGGGCGAACTCTATTCAGAATGGCCCCATTTCAGGGGAAAAAGCCATTCCGGATGGCCAAAGGTTTCCATTCAGCAGGATTCCATGCACTCATCGGAAGCAGAAGGCAATGCTGTAGGACAGGGTGTCAGGTCATCAGATACAGGGATAACAGATTCAAAAGAAAAGAATAACCCATAACAGATAATACAGGGTCATATAAATGGTAAAGAGCAGACAACAAATCCTGACGTATGGAGAGGTCACATAAACATGAGAACCAGCAACAACAATAACAACGAGAAATATCCAGAATGTTACTGGTGCGCTGAAAATGTCGGGAAAATTGCGTTTTGGGGAAATGTGGGGCTGTTTGTTCTGAAGATTATCTGCGGCCTTGAGGGAAACTCCAAGGCTCTTCTTGCAGATGCAGTACATTCCGGAGTTGATGTCGTCACTGCAACAGTTGTACTGGTATGTCTTCATGTCAGCAACTCTCCTGCAGATGACGAACACCCCTACGGCCACGGAAATACCGAATATATTGCATCCCTTTTTATCGGGATATCCCTTATGGGAGTTGTTGCCCTTATTCTGTATGAATCAATAACTGATATCATGCAGGGAGTCACCCATCAGCCAACCCTTATAGCCCTTCTGGGGCTTATGATATCCATTGTCGGAAACGAGCTGATGTTCAGACAGTCCCTGTGCTGTGGTGAAAGATTCAAATCCCCCGCAATGATAGCCAATGCATGGGAAAACCGCGCAGATGTACTCTCATCCATTGCTGCTCTACTGGGCGTTATTTTTGCTATGATGGGATTTTTGTTCATGGACTCGGTGGGTGCTATTCTTGTGGCATTTTTAATTGGAAAAAGTGCCTTTGAAATGTTGCAGGATGCATGGGACGGCATACTTGATCACTCCGAAGAGTCAGTTGAAGAGACAGTCCGCCATGAGGTGGAAAAACATGCTGATGTTCTAAGTGTTGCATCTTTACAGACAAGAAAAATAGGACCAAATGTGGCGATCGACCTGAAACTTGCTGTTTCACCGGATCTGACATTGCAGAAGGGTCATGAAATCTCGGTTCGGGTGAAAAGGGCCTTGTTGACTGTGATTGATGACAGAGTGGGTATAATAAACGTGTACCCGACAGGATTTTATGAAAAAGGGTAATAAATTATGGAAAATGATCTGAATAGCAATATAGAAAGGGTATCGGCAGAGGAGAAACGTATTCTTTCAATGAAAAGAAAAATGAAATGGTGGACAGCAGGCCTTATCATGCTGGCCCTTGTGGCTTTGGGACTTTTCAGCATGGTTTATTTCCCTGGAGCAGTCCAGAAACTGACAACTATCCGGATTTCCTTTGGAGATAGTTCAGCAACCCGTTCAGACGGACCCGCATATCTTGGAATTGAAATACGGGATCTGCCTAAATCCTCAAGTTTCTTCAGCTCTGGAGGCATACTTGTATCCAGGGTTGCACCGGCATCACCTGCCGATGAAAGCGGTTTAAAGGCAGGAGATATAATTCTTCGTTACAACAGAATACGGATAACCGACACTCTTCAGTTTCAAGCCATCGTGGCTGAAGCCTCCCCTGGGGACAGGGTTAAACTTACAGTTGAGAGAGATGAAAAAACCCGATATTTTTACTTAGTTCTTTCAGCGCGCCCCACAAGCCTTGTTCAACTGACAGCAGGCCCTCCATTTTCCCAGGATGATAATGCTGTTGAGCAGTGGGGATGCACCCTTTCACCACTTACAGCCTCTTTGAGACAGACCCTTGCCATACCATTGGAAATCAATGGAATTGTTGTGGTTTCAGTCTCTTCCAGCGGCCTTGCAAAAGCATCGGGACTCATGCCTGGAGATATAATAACAGGAGTTAATCAACGAGTTACAGCTACAATGGCCGATTTTTACAGTGCCATTGAGGATGAGGAGGAGATAACCCTTAAAGTTTACAGAAGCGGCAGTATGCTAATTCTGACTGTGGAACAAAAATCCGCACTTCCGCCTCTTGTGACAATTGCAGGGGCTGTGCCGGATGCATCATCCACTGCCGGAATGCCGGAAACAATACCACCTCCGGGGATGGGACAGGCCACGGCAGGTATGCCAACTGCCGGAACTGCAACAGATGGATTTTTTGGTTCATCAATGCCAAGAACTGTAGCAATAGCATCCCAGGGAAGCACCCTTAATGCACCCATGGCACTGCGGTTTGGTACAGCACCATACTTTATCATTGTGGACACAGGAAGCGGTCAGTACTCGGCAATACAGAACACGGCTCTTGCAGATTCAAGGGGTTACGGAATAATTGCGGCACAGCTTGTTGCCTCAAAAAACGTTGGAGCAACCATAGCAGGTTCCTATGGCCTTCAGGCATACACAGGTCTTGTTGCACTCAATATAACCCCGTATGTGGCAAATCCAGGAAGCGTAATTGATGTATTAAACCAGTACAGAGAGGCATCCCTTTCCCAGGTTGATCCTGATGATTCACTTTCAGGCTTTGGATATGCCCGCAACATCATTCCAACAGGCGGTGCTCCCTTTGCAACCGATGACGAAGATGATGAAGAAGAGGAACAAAGTGGCTATAAAGGTATGCCATATAACATTCCTGCACAGGGCAAATATGATCCTGCACTTGATCCTGCCAATGCATCCACTTCTGATTCTGTTACTTCGGTTCAGGCAACAGCAGGAGTTCTTCCTTCTGCCACTACAGATACATACCTTAATCTGAACCAGCAGTCAGTGACCTGCATATGCCCTCTGTGCGGCAAAACCTATGACCATCCTGCAGGTGTGCCCTGCTCTTCCTTGGTCTGTCCTGCGGACGGTTCAAGGCTTATCAGCCTTAACTCAGGCTCCAGCATCACCTCACCCTCACAGGGTTCAACAGTATCCGAGAGTGTACTTCCTCAGCGTGTGGCTGTTGCAGCAGACGGAGATGATCTCAATTCTCCCTTAGCTTTAAGATTCGGCATTGCAAAGTTCTATATTATATATGACATTAAAACCAACCAGTATGCCGCAATTCCCAATACAGCACTAAACACTACAGGCGGCTATGGAGTTACAGCAGCCCAGCTTGTGGCTTCAAGGGATGTGGGGGCAACTGTGGCTGTGGCGTATGGACTGCCATCATATTATGCATTAAAAACACTTGGTATCAATGTTTATACGGCAGCCCCGGGAAGTGTTGCAACTGTACTCAGTCAATACCGTGCAGCTTCATTATCCCAGATGAGTGTCACCACTCTTCCCTATGCCCAGTACTTTATTCCAACCGGCGGCGCTCCATTTGCAACTGATGACGAGGATGATGAAGAAGAGGAACAAAGTGGCTATAAGGGTATGCCATATAACATTCCTGCACAGGGCAAATATGACCCGGCACTGGATCCGGCCAATGCCTCAACAGAATCAACTTCGATTTTGCCAACGGCCGGTACCACCCAGAGAGCGGAATACTGCCTTTGTCCCATCTGCCAGATACTTGTGCCACATGCACCTGGAATTTCATGCTCGGACATGGCATGTCCCCAGTGCGGAAACCGCCTCATGAATGCTGATCCCGGCCAGAGTACAGATACTTTGCCGGAACAGGGAAACACAACCGGCCAACTGCCTTTGCCATCTTCCACCCAGACACGCAGCTCCACCACTTACACTCTGCCTTACAGTAGCAGTACCTTACCTTACAACAGCAATGATCTGACAGCAACCCAGAATCAGACACAACTGAGAACAAATACATCCTTGTTTGTTGCAGGTATGCCAACTGCGGGTATGCCAACGGCAGGTATGCCCACAGCAGGTATGCCTGAAACTATCCCACCAACTGACATGGGACAGGGAACAGCCGGAACACCCATTGCAGGAATGCCTACCGCCGGAAGCTCAACACTCTCCACAGGAGTACTCCAGGGTACCATTGACGGAAGCTGCATATGTCCTGCATGTGGAACAACAGTGCCCCATGTAAGGGGTACAGCTTGTTCTACCCTTTCCTGCCCACGTTGCGGAACTTCCATGATTGGTGAGAGTACATCTTTACAGGTTACAGCGGGTATGCCCACGGCAGGGATGCCTACAGCAGGAATGCCCACAGCAGGGATGCCTACAGCGGGGATGCCTACAGCGGGTATGCCAACTGCGGGTATGCCTACGGCAGGAATGCCCGAAACTATTCCACCACCAGGAATGGGACAGAGCACGGCAGGTATGCCTACCGCAGGAATGCCGGAAACCCTTCCTCCAACAGGACTTGGAGAGACAACAGCAGGACTTACTGTGGCAGGAATTCCGGATATCTCACAGACAGTGGCTGGTGTCACTGTAGCTGGTATGCCAACTGCGGGTATGCCTACCGCAGGAATGCCTACCGCAGGAATGCCTACCGCAGGAATGCCGGAAACCCTTCCTCCAACAGGACTTGGAGAGACAACAGCAGGACTTGCTGTTGCAGGAATTCCCAATATCTCACAGAGCGTGGCTGGTGTCACTGTAGCTGGTATGCCTACAGCAGGAATGCCAACCGCGGGTATGCCTACAGCAGGAATGCCAACTGCGGGTATGCCCGAAACTATTCCACCCCCTGGGATGGGGATAGCAGGTGTAACTGTGGCTGGAATGCCTGAAACCATTCCTCCGGCAGACATGGGGCCATCTGCAACATCAGTTGCAGGAAGCGGAACAGGAAAGATATGTGTAGCTTCAACCGGAACATCCATCAACTCCAAAATTGCTGATCTTTTTGAAAAAGCACCCTATTTTCTTATTATTGGCTTTGGAAGCATGGAGGTAGTCAGCAATCCGAATTTAACGGACAAAACAGGTTCAGGTATCCAATCTGCCCAGCTTGTTGTAAGTGAAGGCGCAGATGTGGTTATCACAAATGATATAGGTATCAGAGCCATTGAAGAGCTTAACAGACTTCAGGTAAAGGTCTATACCGGTGTCACAGGAACTGTCAGGGATGCCCTGGACTGGTATCAAAATAACCGTCTGGTTCCCACAAAACTGAACTCTTCACAAGATACATCAGTAACTGATGAAGATGAAGAGCAACATGGCCCTCCCAGTGCCAGCAAGTCAAAATCAAAAGGTGATACCAAGGGAGACTCTGCCACCCTCTAAAATGACAGGAATAATTAATGGTCAAACAGATATCAAAATTTGTACTGCTTGTATTTCTTCTGCTGCTGGCTATATTCCAGGTCGGCTATATTGCAGTACACTATCTTTTTAAAACCGACAATACCGAACTTGCTTCAAGCACGCCCATCAAGGATTCCAATATTGTGCTGACAAGCGCTGCCAGTGGAAACCTCAGCCAGGCTGTAAAAAATGTCAGGGCTTCGGTGGTATATATTACAGGCAGGAAAATAACAACTGTACTGCCTTCCCAGCCCAATGTACTGATATCATTTGCAGAGCCTGTATCCCTTCCGGGGGATAAAATGGGCTCAGGCATAATCATAGACTCCAGGGGCTATATCCTCACAAATTACCATGTTGTATCCCAGATTACCGATATCCAGGCCACACTTTTTGGAATTGAGGGTCAGACATTTCCATGTACAGTGGTCTCGATACACCCGGAGGTTGATCTTGCTGTAATAAAAATAACGACAAATTTTCTGCTTCCCACAGCAACCCTGGGCAATTCAGATATGGTTGAAGTGACAGATGAAGTAATGGCTGTGGGATGTCCATTCAGCCTTGAACAATCCGTCACACATGGAATTATAAGTGATACAAGCCGAACCGTTGATATTGACGGCAGAAGATACGAGGATCTTCTTCAGACAGATGCTGTTATCAACTCCGGAAACAGCGGTGGTGCCCTGATCAACATGAGGGGAGAAGTTATAGGTATTAATGTTGCCATCTATGCCCCTTCAAGGGTCTATTGCGGTGTGGGCTTTGCCATACCCATAAACAGAGCAAAACTTATATTAATGAAAGTTCAATATTTACAGGGAGAGGGCGTATGACCACCATCTTTCAAATTATGATCGGCATTATCCTGCTTGCCCTGGGTGTGTATGGCATTCTGGTTCACTGGTGGGCACTTGTAGATCTGGCAAGCGTTGTAATTCCGGTCTGTCTTGTTTTTTTTGGAGTACTTTCGGTGTTAACTGGCATCAGTACCATCAGGGAAAATCGACAGGAGTAGGCATGGAATGCTTTTCCCATGTATATATCCTGTCCATATTTGATTTTGGATCAGAATCTTTTCTGAACGAAAAGGTGTGAATCACGACAAGTGGAATGTCTCAGATGGAATGTCTCAGATGGAATGTCTCAGATGGAATGTGTCACATGGAGTGTCTCACATGGAGTGTCTCACAAAAACAATTTCGTCAGTTGAGTGAATTATCTGAATCCAGATTTACAGGAAGTTAACTTTTAATCATAAAAAGGAGGTGATCTTAATGTCAATAAGCTTTGGAGGTATTGTTTTAACAGCTCTTGTTGTTGCCGTCATTGTCATTGGAATGAAAGTAAAAAGCAACAGCGAAAAGCTTCAGGAACTCGATGAACTTGCAAACAATGAATAGCTGAAGTTCCTTTTTTTATTAAATTTATAAAAAACTCGCAGGTCATAAGTTCTTAAATATTAATTATCACATTGTGATGATATATTAAAGAACCTGTAACTTACGGGAAAAGGAGGACAAGTTATGAGTGCGTCAACTACTGCTGCTCAGACTTCACTGGGTACCACTGCCATCCTGCCGGCTTCTTCCGGCACGCTGGGTACATGTGCCTCTACCGCAGGAACATCTTCACAACTTGGGCTTTGCCTTGCAAGTCCGACAACCAGTTATTCAAGTTATTCAACCTACTCTGCAATGACTTATGGTACGGGCTTCAAAGCCGCAGCACTTGCTGCGGCACCGGTACTTTTTGCCGGAGCAGCTCTTGCGGGAGTTGCACTGTTGAGCTACGCTGTGACAAAAGCAGCTCTTGAGCCGTGATACACAAAATTTCCAGAATTGCTGCTGATTTTTATAGTTTTTTTATCCTTTTTTTTGAGGATAGCGTCATCGGCAATTCTGGAAAACATTTGAAAAATAATCCGACAGTTTATACTTGAAGAGGCACTATGAACTTAGCGCCCTGCGGTCGGGCTTTTTTGTTCCCCAAAATGGAAATTCCTATACTATCAAGTTATGGGGTAAGATCATCTTCGAAAACTACCCAGACGATATGAGGTCAATTTTTAAGCTATGAGAGATACAATAGACGCAAAAGAGAGGATAAAAAAAGCGATTCTGGTGGGACTGCCCAACACAGGCAAGACTGTTGTTTTCAACAACCTCACCGGAGAGTACAATCTTGTTGCAAACTGCCCTTTCACAACCATAGAGCCTAAAAGGAGCATATGCAGGATTGGCAACGAAACCTGTGAACTGACAGACACACCGGGTATTTTCAAGATACATACTTATTCTAGATCGGAAATGGTGACACGGGATATTCTTTTTTCCGAAAAGCCCGATGTGATAATTCAGTGCATTGATGCAGGACAGTTGAAACAGTCTTTAACTCTCACAGCAGATCTTCTTGAAATGGATATCCCCCTTGTTATCTGCCTGAATGCCATAGATGAAACCTCCAAAAAAGGCATCATGATAGACTCTTCAGAGCTTTCCAGGCTTTTATCAGTTGAGGTTGTTGAATCCATAGCTACCAGAAAACAGGGACTTGACACCCTTAAAGATGCCATTGTCAATGCAATAAACCGACCGGCAAAACCCCATAAAAAACTGACATACAGTGACTCCTTTGAAGAGAAGATATCTTCCATTAAATCCCTGCTGCCTGAAGAGGCTGACCATAAAAGGCTAAAATCACAGTTAATACTTACATCTGATCCATTTGTAATGGCCGCTCTGGAAAAAGAGTATGACAGTAACCTGACTGAAGTCATTGCCGACACAGCAGATAAAATAAAGAAGGATTTTAAAGGAAACTTTAACCTTGAAATCAACAGAACGAGAAACCAGTGGATTGACAATATCACTGATAAAACCGTACACAGACAGAAAATTGCCCTTAAGGACTTTAAACAGGGAGTGGCAAGTGCCTGCCGTCACCCTGTTTTTGGTGTGCCTATTCTCTTTTTCATCATCTATATAATGTTCATGCTTGTTGTACATGTTGCAAACACCCTGGCAGGATGGATGGAGGAACTTTTGTGGGTACCTGTTGAAAATCTGGTCACAGGGCTTCTTCCTTCAGGATTCTGGCACGATTTTCTTATAGGAGACTATGGAATTCTCTCACTTGGTGTTGCCAACGCACTTATTACTGTGCTGCCTATCCTGTCGGTTTTCTTCATAATGTTCAACACACTTGAAGATATGGGATATATACCGAATCTCACTGTTCTTACAAGGCGTATTTTCAGTAAACTTGGATTGAGCGGAGCATCTGTAATGCCACTTGTGCTTGGTTTTGGATGTAAAACCATGGCTACCATGACCACAAAGTCTCTCCAGTCCAGGCGGGAGAAATATATCTCCATATATCTCATTGCTTTTGCAATTCCATGCGCTGCCCAGATGGGTCTTAACATGAGCATCCTTGGCAGAATGGGAACCTCTGCCTTTTTAATTGTATTTTCAGTTCTTTTTGTTGTCGAAATTACGGCAGGTGTACTTCTCAATCTCTTTTTAAAAAAGGAGACACGTTCCTGCTTTATACAGGAACTTCCACCAATCCGCATGCCGGAACCCAAAGCGGTTCTTATTAAAACATATTACAAGTTATACTGGTTTCTCAAAGAGTCACTGCCTGTTTTTATCTATGCTGCACTTGCACTTTTTGCCCTTGACAAATCAGGCATTCTGATGGCTACCAAGACTTTTTTAAGCCCGGTAATAAAGGGATTTCTGGGGCTTCCCCTTGAAATGGTGGATGCGCTTATCCTCTGCATGGCACGCCATGAGGCTGCTGCAGGCCTTATCATGAACCTCATTGATGCCGGAAAACTCAATTATGTGCAGTGCATAGTTGCCGTTACCATTACCACAATGTTTGTGCCCTGCTTTGCCAATATAATGGCCATGATACATGAATTGAAAATGAAAAATGCACTGAGCATGACAGTGGCAATAAATTTCAGCTCATTTATTATTGCAGGTGTATTGAACTGGGCACTGTTAAGAATTTATTGATCTGGAGATGGGCTTATGGGTGAAAAAACAAAAAATTTTGAAAAAGGGATAAACTATTCCCGCTCTGTCATTGATTATCTCGGCCTTGTCTCATGGAGTATCATTCGCAGATGCTCCAATGCTGTACAGTCAACCGGTCAATCCATGATGAAAAATGCAGCAGCCCCCTTTTCATCAACAAAAAAAAAGGTGAAAAAGAGAAAAAAAATCACCTCTTCACGAACCGGCTCATCAGGTAAGACCCTGCCTGAAAAGAGAACTTCCGGCCGAAAAATATCATCCGCAGATAGTTCTCCCCATAAGCCTTTTATCAGGGAAGAGACAATTACAAAACTGGAAGCATCAATAGCAAGACTTGAAAGCAGACTTGCAACTCTTGAAAAACAACGTGCCAAAATATCCGATGATACCGCAAAACAGAATAAACCGGAAGCTGCGGAAGTAAAAAAAGAGATTAACCAGGAGAAAAGAGCTGTACTCAGGATGCTTGTGGAAGAGAACAAACTGTTAAAAGAGTTAACCACTCAGAAGAAGTGAGTTTAGCATTACGTTCTCAAAATCGACATCTTATTGCTTTTTCAGAAGTTATTGCATTTGTCTGAATTGGCTAAATATGGAAGATGCCACGTTATAAAACAAATTCGTTTCAACATTGATAAAACACAAGGAGAAAAAATTAATGGCAGAAGATCTGAGATATAATTTGCAACACCTCGGAGATGTTATCTTCGATAAAGTGGCCTGTGCATCTGAAAAAGTAAAAGGCTCGACACGGGGCATTTCGCTGACCTATAAAATAGGTGAGCTACAAAAAGAGAAGGAGAAACTGATTAAATGGATTGGCAGACGGGTTGTGGTTATAAGAAATGCCGGGAAACCGGAAACTGAATTTTCCACTGACAAAAAACTTACAGCTTTTTTCAATCGACTGGATGAGATTCAGAAACAGATTGACGATAGTCTGAAAGAGAGAAAAGGGAGACTATATCCCGATCAGGAAAAGAAAAGTTCAAAAAAATAGACCTTTCTAATCAAAATCGACATTTAGTTTGCTTTTTCGGGATATATTGAATTTGTCTGCATCAGGCTGCCTGGAAAATCAGAGATAAAAATCAAAATAACCTCCACAACGACTTGTGCCGTGAAAAAGAATAAAAGTTAAAATAAAACACCATATATTAACAAAAATTTAGATTTTTTTTTTCACGGCTCTTCTCCACCTATGACATCAGATTCTGCTTGACTCTTTATTTTTCCGTTGCTAATAACACAATGTAGCCATCCCAAATAAAATGAGTGTACTCTTTTTTGAATATTCGGCGTAAATTGTTGCAATGAAATCTCACCCCAGCCCCCTCTAACAGAATTATAAAAAATGTACCCAAGGTCGCATATTTTTTTAAAAATACGGTTTCTTATATGAGCCTTTTACCCCACAAAGAGGTCTTTTATGTCTGATCAAAATAAAAAGATACTTTTACTGAATCATAAACCTGAGGTAACTGAACAGGCAAAACAGTTATTCAGGCAATTCCAGATCATAACCGCAGATACCCTCACGGATATTGCTGAAAAAGGAAAAGATGATTTTGACCTCGTGATAACCGGTTATGCAGTTCCTTCTATTACAGGTGATTCTTCATTTGCATACCTTGATGAGATCAAGGCTGCAATATCAAACATTGAAACAAATCTGAAACAGGATAAAACAGCAGAACTCATTGAAGCAGAATCCCTTGAACAACATGAGAAGATACTTGAATTGCTCAATAATGAGATAAGGGCGCATAGCAAAGAAAAAGCTGATAATGAAGCAAAACTTGAAGCCATGCAGGAAGAGGTGAATGCAGCACTTCTCATTGAGCAGAAAGCTGAGAAAAGCATAAAGGACGCCCAGGAGCATATTGAAATCGCAGACAGGGCAAGAAAGGCTGCTGAACTGAGGGCTGAAGAGGCTGAAAAATCAGCAGAAGAGGCATATCAGAAGCAGCAGGAGGCTGAACAAGCTGCAAATGAAGCCATTGAACTGAAACTACAGGCTGAAGATACCGCTCAAGAAGCCTTAAAAGAAAAAGAAGCCGCAGAAAAGACAGCAGAAGCAGCCTTGCTGGAAAAAGCCCAGGCAGATGATAAAATTGCAAAGGCAGTTGCTGAAAAAACAGCCATAATTGAAAAGCTTCAAAACCAGATTGATACATTGGAGGGAAAGATATCAGCAACAGAGGAAAAGCTTGAGTTAACTGAAATTGAAAAAGGAAAAATCCAGGAAAAACTGGAAAAACTTCAGGAAGCGTGGGAAAATTATGTGGCATAGAAGAGTGACGTTTTAATTAGCGAGAGGATAGATCATGCTGCAGAAAAATTTCAGTGAAGTAAAAGAGGACATTGCTCGGTTAGAAAAACAGTATCATTTTTCAAATACTGAAATTCAGCGTCTGACAGATCTGCTGGTTGACAAGATGGGTGCCTTTAAAACCCAGAGTGAAAAATTGCGTTCTTTTGAAAAAGAACTTGTGATCACTGAAAAAAAATATGAGTCTGCAAAAAACAAAATTGCATTTCTTCAAAAAAAGATTCCCATGATGGGTGAAGAGCTCAACCACATTGATCATGAATTGCAGAACTCCGAAGCTGAAATAGCAGAACTTGAGAACCGACGGAAGGAACTTGCAAACCAGTTTGAAGCAATAGAAAAGAGACGGCACCAGCTTTCAGTTGTGCTTTCCGAAAAAGAATCGGAAAACAGGCGTATTTTATCTGATATTGAAAAAGCAGAATCTGAAAAAAAGAAAATTCTCAATGACATATCGGATCTTCTCTCAAAAGTTTCCAGCGAAAAACAGAAAAGCGAAAAAGAACTTGACGAATTTTCAATGGATTTTGCAAGACTTGCCGGTGAACGTGAACTGCTCAGAATGGAGTTAAAAGAGAGAGAAGAAAATAATGACAACCTCAAGAGGACATTTCTCACTCTTGAAAATACCCATTCAAACCTTACAGACATCCTGAAACTTGAGTCAGAACTTGAAACTGTGCAGACAGAAGTTGAAAACCTTCAAAAAGAGCTAAGCAAGGAGTCCGCTGAACTTTCCGCGATGGAAAATCAGCGATCTGAAAAGCGTAAACAACTTGACACGCTACTTGCCGGAAACCGTGAAAACAAACAAAACCTATCAATACTTGAACATGATGTAAAGCCTTATGATGAACTTGCTGCAAAACTTGATGCCTGTGAACAAAAACTTAAAGGGTCAAATGACTCCATTGAAAAGGCCATCACGGAACTTAAGTCACTGTTCAGTGATAACCTGGAAATCCGGAAGAAGTATTATCAACCATTCAGTAAGGGTGTCTAAATAACGGCCATGGCGGGTCTCAGACACAATCTAAGAGATCTACTCCGAAAGACCATTTATGCAATATTTCAGAATCACAGGGAGGAGGAATGACACTCACAAAAATGAGCCAGAAGGAAAAAAAGAGACAGGAGGTGCTTGGGTATGCAAACCGTCTGAGTGCCCTGCTGTCTGCCAAAAAAAGACTGTCAATCCTTGAAGCAGATATCTGGAAAAACTTTAAAGAACTTGAATACATCCAGCATAAAATAGATCAGAAATCCAAAAAGCTTGAAGAAACCATTTCGGCCATAAAAACAATTGAACCAAAACTTTCTGAAGCAAAAAAAAGGCTTAACTCAGTTGAACCAGAAAAGGAGGCACTTGAGAACGAGTATCTCCGGCTTCAAGATATACAGAAAAACCTTGATAAAAAGAAGCTTGATCTTGAGGAAAACAGAGATCATATTGCACTGCTGCTTGACGATATTTCCAAAGCAGGGGAAAATATCAGGCTTCTTGAAAATACAAATCAATCCATCATTGCAAACAGTGCAGAAGCTGACAATCTTGTTAACTCCAACCGTGCGAAGTTAATCCACCTTCAGGATGAAATTGAAGTAAATATCAATACACGCAAGTTGATGGAGGGGATAAAACCCGACTCCATCGGCAATGAGGAGTTCAGGGCACTCCAGATAAATGATGAAAATGTGGAGGCCTACCAGGCTGAAGCAACAGACATCATTAACAGAATGAAAGACGAGATGGCAGCAATGACATCCCGGATATCGGAAATTTCATCCCTTGAAGCAGGAGTGATCGGTAAGATTAAATCCCTTGAAAGCAAAATTGAAGCACTTAAAAAAGATATATCAACTGCAAAAGGAAAAGAAGAGCTGCTTTCGGAAATTGAGGCTCTTGTGAAAAATCGTAAAGATCTGACCTTGAAACTTGAAACATGCAGAAAAAAGAAATCACTTCTTACATCTGAAATTACTGAAATTAAAGGCGAACTTACAAAAGAGACAGAATTTAAACAAACCTGCCTTAAAAACATTGACCGTCTCACCATGAGAAAAAAAGAGATGGAGAATATTGAAAATATTGATCAGGAGATGGAGAGAATCAAACAACGCATTGAAGATATGAATATGGAAACTACAGGAAACCATTCATTTCTGCAAATTCTCAACAGGATATGCCAAGAGACCAAAACCCATAATAACTCTTTAAAAACCAGGGTTGATACTTATCTTGCAGCCATGGATCAATACTTTTCACTTTTATTATTGAGCAACCCTTAACAAAACGCATCCTGGCGTGCTGTCTGTCAATGTACTATAGATTTCCAGATAAAAATCTTGCATGTAAGAACACCAAGCGCCACGCCCCTACATGCACATCGGGAAATTTAATTATCTGGAATCCTATATAATAAAAATTTTTGGAAATCAAAAACTATACACTTACGGCAAATGAGTGTATTAATGAATGAGCAGCTTGTAAAAAATATAATTCCAGCATTCTTGAAACCATTTTTGTATAGATAGGGGGAAAAATGACAGAAGAAGTAAAAAAGAGAAAAGGAGTTGCAGGATTTACTGCCAAAGTACTTAATGAAGCAGGAACCGCTGTTGTAGATGTGTATGATTTCGGTGCCGATCTTGTTAGCGGATTATTCAATTTCTCCAAAAAGACAACTTCAAAAATACCTAAAAAAACAAAAAGTTTTGTTAAAAAAAGTGTAGATTATATCTATCCTGATAAAAGCAAGACCATTAAAGACAGAATAAAGATCAAGGAGGAAAAACTCAAGGAGATCTATCTTGAGATTGGAAAAGAGCAGGTAAAAAAACAGCAGTCAACTGATGGAACAACAGATCCTGAAGTTTCAGACAACATAAAAAAACTGCTTTCGGATGTTAATGAGTTCGAAAACCAGATCAAGACACTGGAGCAGAAAGCAGCAGAACTTGAAAAGGAAAAGATAGAAGCAAAAGAGAAAAAAATTCAGGAAAAAGAAAAAAAGATCCAGGAAAGACAGAAAAAGAAAGAGAGTAGAAAATCTGTAACAGAGCGAGAAGTAAAAGCAGAGAAAACAAAAAAGATGCCGGCAGAGGAGGCTGTCAAGGCTGCCATTGCATATGCTTTGACTTCTGGTAAATTTACAACAGCTTCTGACAAATCCAAATTTGAAAAAGTAGCCAATGACCTTCTCTCCGAAGAGAATGAAGTGAGAATACTTGCTGCCAATGAACTTGCCAAAATGAAAAATGAAGCAGCAGTGCCGGTGCTTAAAGAGTCTGTAAAAATTGAAGATCCCAACCTGACATCTGAAGTTATTAATGCCTTGATAAGCATTGGCAGTGTATCTGCTGTTCCACTTTTCAAGGAGATGCTCTCCAGTGAGAACCACAGAATCAGGGTAGCTTGCCTGCGTGGTATCTATAAACTTGGAGAGGATGATGAAGAGTCGCTTCAGCTTCTCATGAAATCTGTCAAGGATGAACATCCGGATGTCAGAAAATCTGCCATCACTTTCATAGGGTGGAAGGATAATGCAGAGTCAGTACCTGCCCTTGTTCAGTCCCTGAGAGACGATCACAATGAGGTGAAAAAAGCTGCTCTGTCTGCACTTGCAACCATACGTGATAAGGCAACTGTGCTGCCGGTGATCAGGGTGCTTGGAGACAGGGATTCCGACATTCGCCAAAAGGCCCTTGATGCTGTCAAGATGATCAGCGGGGAGCAAATTTCATTTGATGTTCAGGCATCTGAAGATGACATTGCCGAAAGCGTTGAAAACCTCATAGATTGGTGGCAGAAGAAAAGAGCCGGAGAAGCGGCAACTTTTTCAGAGGAAGCTGATGAATCTTCTACAGAAGCAGCTTTTTCAGAGGAAGATAATGAATCTTCAACAGAGGCAACTTCTTCAAAGGAAGCTGATGACAATTCAACATCATCAACTGATGATGAAGATAGCAGTGACTCAGATGATTCTGCTCCGGAATCAGATGAAGCGACAAAAACAGAAACCGATTCTGAGGAGAACAGTGATTCAAGATAATTAAATTGACAATGGAGAAGTATTATTATCTGTTATCTGGAATAGTTTTTGGTTAAAAAGTAAAATATTCCACTAATAATCGACATCCTTCATATCAACTCAAAATTAGTTTACACTTTTCCAAAAATTCTGGGCATCCTTCATATCAGCTCAAAAGTAGTTTCCAATTTTCGGAAAATTTTGAACCATGATTAAAGGATTTAAGGATAACATGATGAAAATCAGGATAAATCCCTTAATCATGAAAATCATGGTTCAAAAAAAGTGTAAACCGACAAATGAAAGATGCCTAATAATCTATAGTTTCTGAAAATTTAGATAATGAACCGCAGTTGGCGGTTACCGGTATTCATTTTTTATGTTTTACGGTAACCGCTTCCGGGAGATGCCAATGGATGAATCTGGATTAAGTCCGGAGACCCAGTTGCTTATTTCTGAAATAAAACGCCTTGAGCAAGAAGACAGAGAGCTGACAGGTCAGATGGACACTATTCAAAAAGAGCTGGATCTTCACAAAAAAAGCACTGCCCTGCTCCATATAAAACTGAACGAACTCAAGGAGACACTTTCAGGTTTTATATCTGAAGAAGATAATTTGCTGCACCATAAAAAATTTCTGGAGTCGGAAAGGGAACAGCTTGAGACAACCCTTAATAAAGTCTCTGACAAATATGATGAGAACATGGCTATTCTTGAAGATCTGATGACAGATGTCGAGTTCATGAAAGGTGAGATCGAGACCCTTCAATCAAAGACCCAGATACTTGAAACAGAGATTCCGTACAAATTCAAGGATTCGGAAAATCTTGATAAAAGGGTAAAGGTAACATTTTTCAGAGCGCTGGAGAATCTTGAAAAGCGGATCAACGATGTTCAAAAAAGAGCCGAGGTCATCTATTACAAAAAAGGAGAAATATGATGACACATCCTGTTTCTGAAAATAACAGCGTTCAAACACGGGGGCCTGAAGCTGAGGCTGATATAAAAACAGAAACCGAATTTTTACAAAACGAGCTTGATAACCTTACAAAAGGACTAAGGGAACAGGGAAAACAAAGAGAGGATAAAGGGGCTTCTGCCGGAGACTCTGCTGCCAAAGTCAATGAAACCATTGATGAAATATTGCTGCCGGAACTTCAGGGTCTTGAAATCCTGAAAGAAGGCACATATGTCATAGACCCTGAAAAAACCATCTCCAACATGGTTACTGTGGTCAAAAAAATGGAATCCCAGCTTCAAAGCGCACTGCTACTTAACTCAGATCTTGAAAAGGATCTGGATGACTCAAAGGTCATGATCATTGATCTTCGGGCAGAGAAAAGCGAGCTTGAAGCAATAATCAAACGCATGGGAGACGAGATCCCCTCAAAAAGGGAACTTCAGATGGAGATAGAATATCTTACAGATGAAAGAAACTCCGCCCAGATTAAGATAAGGGATCTTAAACAGACCATTGAAAAGATGAAACAGCAGCTTGCCAGTTACAAGGAGAAGATAACCGACCTTGAGGAGGACAAAAAAGATTACAGGGTGGAAGCTGACTATCTTGTTACCAAACTTAATGCCGCTCTTGACAAGAACAAACTTCATATGGACGAAATAAAAGAGCTTTCCCAGGAGAAGCGGGCCGCAGTTGAAAAGATCAGAATGCTTGAACAGGAGCTAAGAAAGGCAGATGAAGAGCGCTACAGAATCTACAAGGAGCGTGCAAAATGACCGGAAAATCTCTCCAGGCAGATGGCACACTGAAACAGAGTAAAAGCAGCCTTAAACAAAATAAAAATTTCTCGGGTCAAGATAATTATAATCCAAAGGATAAATTACAGACACGGGATTACAAGGATCTTAAAAAAATAAGAACCCGCCTTAAGATCCAGAACGAATTTAACAAAAAAAAATTGAAGAGCTTTCCGAAGAGCTAAAATTTATTAAGGATAATGATTCTGTTGCAAAACTCAACAAAAATATTGAGTGGTACCAGGAAAGAATTGATGCATTTCCAGATAGAATCAAAAAACTTTCCCTTGAAAACGATGCAATGACAGCAGAGCTAAACTCGATGCGTCATAAAATAAAAAGTATCCATTCAGATGAACAGAGCACCATGCTATTGATTGAAACTCTTATGGATGAATATGAATCCCTGAGAAATGATAAAACCGAGCTTGTTAAACGAATAAAGACACTGCATGACGTTATTGAGGAGCTGAACAGGGAGAAAGAGGAAAAACTTCCCAAACTCAAAGAGTACAATAACATGCTCAAAAATGCATGGTATGACATGCAGGAGACAGAAAACAGCATGGAGATATCGTTAAAGCTGTGGCAGAGAAGATCATCCTACAAATCACTAACCAGAGATACAGATAAAAATTAGCAGAGAAACGGAATGCAGACATCCCCTCTATTTCTTGTTCGATATGAAGATCATTCCAGAGAGCTGAATCGAATCATCCAGGCTGAACAACATCAGGGCAGAGCAACAATGGTATGGAACCAGGTGCAGGGTTTCACCCTTTACCATGATTCCAAGATCTATCCCCTGTCTGAAAAAAATGACTCGGTCTTTAAAAACCCGAAGGATGCAGTCAGATTCATAATCAACAGGGTTCAGACAAAGGTTGTATATATACTTGAAGATTTCCACCACTTCCTTGGTGACAAAAATGCTGTTCATGCAGATGTAGGTGAAATTCGAGCCCTGATCAAGGAGATTGCCCGCAGTTTTTATGAAAGGGAAGAAAAGGTTTACCTGTTTGTCCCTCCATCCTATGAACTCCCTGATGAACTTGTATCCTTTTTTGACCTGACATATGCAGCAGAAAAAAATAAAACCGAATTTCTCCAGAAATATGGGACTCTTCTGACTGAAAAAAAGTATCTGGAAAAGTCAAAACCTGTAATCGGAGCAGAAAACCAAATAGAACGCGTAGTGCAGATTCTTTCCCAGATGGAGACAAACAACCCGCTTCTTGTGGGTAATCCGGGAGTAGGCAAAACTGCAATTGTGGAAGGATTTGCAAGGGCACTCCATACAGGCGATGTTCCTTTGGGGCTTCATGGAAAACTTCTCTATCTTGTCTCCCTTAACACCCTTGTTGCCGGCACAAAATACAGGGGTGACTTTGAACAGCGACTTGAAGGGCTGATAAAGGAGGTTCAGGAGAACAAGAATCGAATAATTGTCTTTATTGATGAAATCCACACACTTCTTGGTGTTGGCGCTGCCGAAGGAGCAATCGGGGCTGTTGATTCACTTAAACCTGTTCTTGCGCGGGGAGAGTTTCCATGTATTGGAGCAACCACATTTGACGGTGCCAAACTCATGTTAAAAGATCCGGCACTCTCCAGACGGTTCAAAAAAATCCAGATTAAGGAGGCAACGCCTGAAGAGACCTTTATCATCCTGAAAGGAATCTCAAAATCCCTTGAGACCCACCATAAACTGACCATTGAGGATCGTGCCCTGATGGCAGCAGTATATTTAAGCGAAGATCACATTCCGGACGAATATTTTCCAGGCAAGGCGATTGCCCTTGTAGATGCAGCAGCCGCATATTGCAGCATGAAAAAAATTGATACTGTACGTGAGTCAGATATTGCTATGGAAGTTGAGAGAATGGGTGTAATGTCCTAAAATTCATGTTTGGTATACTGTCCCAGATAATAAAATTGGCAGGCAGTGTAGGGGCAATCCCTTGTGGTTGCCCTTCAGAATTGAGAATGCCAAAATATTTTTCTGGAAATCTATAGTTTTCCAAAAGGAGTACAAAATGCAAGCCAGCACAAAAGACCTTAGGTTTCATACTAAAGAGATTCTGGACGCTGCCATGAGAGGGGAAGAGGTAATTATTACATTTCACGGTAAACCTTACGCTAAAATCGTTCCTTTTGACAATTCTCGTAAGGCAGACAACAAACAAAATGACTTCTGTGGTATGTGGAAAGACAGAACAGATATGGATGATGTAAATAGCTACATCAGTAAGCTTCGAAAAAGGAGATCATTTTGATTGTTGATACTGACGTGCTGATCTGGTACTCAAAAGGTTCTAAGAATGCAATTGATTTTCTTCACGGTTTAGAAAGATTCAGTATCTCCGTAGTAACTTATATCGAGATAGTTCAGGGGGCAAGAAATAAAAAAGAACTAAATGCATTTAAAAAAGCATTGGGAGTTTTAAATGTTAAGGTAATTCAGATTGACGAGTTCATTTCAACAAAAGCCATGTTTTACATTGAACAATACTCATTAAGTCACTCAATGGAACTGGCAGATGCTTTAATTGGCGCAACAGCAATTACAAGAAAAATACCTTTGGCTACCGGAAATGAAAAACACTACAGACATCTACCGGAAATTAGTCTCAAAAAATTTAACGTCCATGCCTGAGCTTATACCCATCATTATTTTAATAATCGGGGGCTGGCGAAGTAGAGACAAGGCATGCCTTGTCTCTACTGCCATGATGGTTTAATCATAAAACAAAATTCTTTTCTGGAAAGCATATGACTGAAAGAAAAAAATTTTCCACTGGTCAGGATTTTGAGGAGCTTAAAAAAAGAGGAGAATTTTATCTGGATAAGACCCCTCAAATCCATAATTTTCTTGAGCAATGTGGTAAACACAATTTCATCTCCCGTCCACGTCGTTTTGGCAAAAGCCTTATGTTATCCGTCCTGAAAAATATCTTCTTAGGCAGAAAAGAGCTGTTTGAAGGACTTTATATACATGATAAGCTTAAATTTAAAAAATTTCCGGTACTGCATCTCAGTTTTGCCGGTTTTTCAGCGGAAAATGATCTCCAAGAATATATCAGGAACAAAGGCAGAATTTTTATTGATGATGAGATCGTAAAACTTAGAGAGTTTGATTATTTTGATATTGGTGAGGTGCTGGAAGAAACCAGCCAAAGAGCAGGACAGCCGGTGGTTGTGCTGGTGGATGAATATGACAAACCTATCCTGGCTCACTTGAAAAACACCCAAAAAGCAGAAGAGATCAGAAAATATTTCCAGGCCTTTTATGCTCCAATTAAAGATAGTGATCCATATATCCAGTTTTTCATGCTAACAGGCCTGACCAAGCTCATGAAAATGAGTATTTTTTCAGAGCTTAATAATCTTGACGATCTTAGTTTTGCAGGCAGACATACCGATTTGATTGGATACACACAAAAAGAGGTGGAAAATAATTTTAGTAAAGAGATCACTGCCATTGCCAGGAAGCAAAATAAGGAAAACTGGCAAATTATGCAACATATGAAGGAAGAGTATAATGGTTTTAATTTCGGTGGTGAAAAACTTTACAACCCCTGGGATATTAATAATTTTATTAAAAATGAAGAGTTCGGCAATTACTGGTCAGATACAGTTATTCCAAGTGCAATAAGCAATTATGTCAAGAGCAATGCAATTGATGTACAAACAATTATCGACAGGGAAAGAACTAACAGCCTTGTTGTAAGTGAAATGACTTTACGTGTACATAATCTGGAACAACTGCGCCCGGAAGTTTTGTTTTTCAATGCCGGTTATTTTACAATCCGGAATAAAGATGAAAAAAATCACTATTTTTTGAAATTCCCCAACAATGAAACCGAACAGGTCATGCTGGAATATTTTTTAAGTCTAAGTTCCGAAGGGCAATATGATCTTGATGCCTGGAAACAAGTGTCTCAAAAGATAGTATCCGGTATTTTTGATCAAGATAGAGACTTGATTCAGCAAGGTATAAAAGAGTTAATTTACAATAACTGCGCTGATATTCCCTATGATTGGCACAGTAAAAATCCTGAAGGCTGGCTTAAATCAATGGTTGGGGTCGCTATCCGTATGAACAGCATCTATTACATTGGTGAGAACCAGAATATTATAGGTAGAACCGATTTGCACATTCCCAAAGACGATACTGTCTATATCCTGGAATTGAAAGTAGATGATAAAGCAATAAATGCCATTACCCAAATCGAAGAAAAATATGAAGCAAGTTATCAAAAAAGTTTTGCAAGGATTGTCAAGATCGGGATAAATTGGGAGAAAACCGTTAAAAATGTTGATGTGGTTATAAAATAAACGGGCATGATTGATTACGTATCAATCACCCCCAAATATAAAAATGATAGTCATTTTCACGGTAAAAAAACCGCAAATATTTGGCATCTTTCATTTGTCGGTTTACACTTTTTTTGAACCATTATTTTCATGATTAAGGGATTACCTTGATTTTTAATCGTGTTAATCCTTACTCAAAATCGACACCTATGATCTTGTAAGCCTTGTCAACATTGTCTGAGTCAGGATTCCCAAGATTAACAAAGATAAGGCAGGATTATCTATCCTGAGCATCCTATCCATCCTGGTTATCCTGGTTCAGACAACTGCAATAACTTATGAAAAAGCAATAAGATGTGGATTTTGAGTAATCTTTAAATCCTTTAATCATGGTTCAGAATTTTTCGAAAAGTGTAAACTAATTTTGAGTTGATATGAAGGATCTCAAACATTTATCAAATTTATTATTGAGAAATTACAACTATTCATGTAATTTGCATAAAAAAATAGAAAACCAGTTTCGGATATTGAGACTATGTCCGTCATATATGAATTTGCGAAGGGGGAAAAATGGCTGATGAGAAAGAGCTGAAAGACTTTCAGAACCGCGTGGAGGAACTGAAACAGAAAGAAGGAGAGATCAAACCTGCTCCAAATAATGAAAAAAAGGCAGAAAACGGAAATTCCGGCGAAAAGACGGAATTAAAGTTCATGAATGCCGCAGAACAGGTATCGGAAAAACCTCTGAAATCCAAAGAGAGAGATGCTTCTGACAGGGCAGAGTCCCCTGAAGGGCCTGTGGGACTTGACATCGGTACCACAAACATTGTTGTTTCACAGAACAGGCGTAATTTCATTGAGTCCAAAAAAGAGCTCAATGCATTCTTCACCATCCCGAAATCAAAGTTTGCAAAAAGCATTCTTAAAAAGAATGATGTCCTCTATTATGAGCAGGATGATTTTTTTTACATATTCGGCTATTCAGCAGAACATTTTGCCAACATGTTCAACACCAATACCCGCAGAACCATCAAAAAAGGAATTTTGAGTGCTGATGAAAAAGATGGCCTTCCTGTTATCCAGGCCATTATTTTATCTCTTCTCAAAAAACCGAAAAATTTTGGTGAAATTCTATGCTTTGCAGTGCCCGGAGAACCACTTGACTCACCATTTGCAGGCTCGGTTGTCTATCATGAGCAGTCCTTCAAGCGTTCCATCACACATATGGGATACACCCCCATATCCATAAACGAAGGCATGGCAGTTGTTCTTTCCGAACTTGGAGATAACGACTATACAGGAATCGGAATAAGCATGGGTGGCGGAATGTGCAATATTTGCCTATCATATCTCTCATTTCCTGTTATTACCTATAGTATCCAGATGGCGGGTGACTATATTGATGCAATGGTTGGAATGTCCGTGGGAGAACCTGCAACCAAAATTAAATCCATCAAGGAGTCCGAATTCAAGCTCTCCACGCAGCCCAGGGGAAGAATTGACACTGCCCTTAATATCTTCTATGATGACCTTATTACAAAACTCATTACAAGCCTTGAACGGGTTCTCTCATCATCTGATCAGATGCCCACGATAGCAAGTTCCGTTCCAATTGTGCTAAGCGGTGGCACAGCCATGCCCGAAGGGTGCACGGACAAGTTTGAAAAGATATTGTCAAAATATCATTTGCCAATTAAAATATCGGAAGTACGCCTTGCAGCAGATCCTCTGAACTCAACTTCACGGGGAACGCTGATGATGGCAATGACAGAAGCGGAATAACAGCTCTAAAATATATTGTGACTGAAAACCGTCTTATATATAGAGATTTCCAGACAAAATTTTAGCATCTCAATTTTGAAGGGCTACCACAAAGGGGCGCCCTAAAATATTTTTGCCAATTTAATTATCTGGAATACTATATTATGAAACTTCCGGATAATAAACAGGAGTTCCAATGCCAATAAAATCTACCATTTCAGAGGATAACAAAACACTAACCATTGCAATTGAGGGCAGGCTGGATGTAAGCAGACACAAAGCCTTTGGTGATGCCTATGCAGGGAAAGTGGAAAACGTTGACAAGGTGATTCTGGATCTTGTTGATCTTGAGTATATCGACAGTTCAGGTCTGGGAATGATGCTGATGTTGAGGGAAAAAGCCATTGCATCAAAGGCAGAGGTTGAAATTATCAATACAAGCCCCGGGGTTCTTAAGATTTTCAAAATGACAAACTACAACAAGCTGTTCAAAATTATTGAGTAACAGCTTTGTATTGACCCTGCCCCTCACCTGCATCAACCTGACGTATGCCAGGTGGGGGCTCTTCCCTGTTTTTCAATGTGGATGGAGAGGCTATGCTTATGCATTCTCATCGTATCATTATCTATTCTGCAGACAGGGTCAGGGGAGGAATTCTGAAAAAAATATTGACCCTGCACAGCATCCAATCAACTCTCTGCCATAACGTCCTTGAAGTAAAAACAACCATTTCTGATAACAAACCTGCGATCCTTATTCTTGATATTCATCGCTCCATTGAAAGTGAAATAATTTTTCTGGCGGATTTTACCAAAATTATTTTGAATAAAACCCCCTCTACCCATCCTTCTGAAATAGATACAGAAAAACAATTCCCTTCAACATATGTGTTACTTCTTGGAAAACCTTCGGACATTATTAGCTTTGACCTTCCTGCCCCTGATGATAACCTGAACCGCCCTGCCCTGCTGCATGGTAAAGTTCTGTTTATGCCTAACTTCGACCCTGAAAAGATCCTTGAAAAAACAAAAAAGATCCTTGCAATCTCAAACAATTACAGCATAAAATACCCTGAAAATACCCCACAGGATAAAGATATCATTGAAGCTAATCCCAAATATATCACTGAAGATGATCCCAAAGATATCATTGAAGATGATTCAGAAGATATTATTGAAGCTGATCTAAAGGAATTTCTAAAACTGGCATGAGCGAATTAAAGGCCAATATTATGGCAATGGTAGGGCCTAAGGGTGGCGTTGGAAAGACAACAATATCAGTCAATCTTGCCATTGCCCTCTCAAGGCTTGGAAAAAAGGTGACAGTGGTTGATCTGGATCTTGGTGCATCCAATCTTCACACTTACCTTGGGCTGAAGCAGTCAAGGGTCTCCCTCAATGACTTTGTGCTGAAAAAAGTGGATAATCTCTCTGACATCGTAATATCAACCGATATTGATGGAATGAGTGTAATCTGCGGCGGAGACATTCCAGGTATTGCCAATCTCCATTACCAGAAAAAGATGAAGCTTATTCGGCATCTTAAAAACCTTAAGGCAGATATTGTTCTGCTTGATCTTGGTGCTGGTGCGTCATTCAATGTTGTTGATTTTGTGATTTTTTCACAACAGGGACTTCTGGTTACAACACCGGAAATACCGTCTCTTTATAACCTGTACAGTTTTATAAAAACCTATCTTTTCCGACGTCTGATCTTTAAATTCAAAGGGTTAAAGAACAACGCAATATTGACTTTACTGGAAGATGCAAAGGATTTTGAAGCAAATCCCCATCTCAATACCATGAACGGTATTCTTACGGAAGCTGAAAAAATTGATCCCGCATCAGTTGAACTGATCAACGGACTGCTTAATACCATAAAGCCTTTTGTAATTGTCAACAGGGCAAAATCCCAAAAGGATTCCAATACCGGCAAGGTGATCCAGAATCTCATGAACACATATCTCAACATTAACAGCAGTGTCCTGTTTTCCGTGCATGAAGACAACAGAGTAGGATATTCCCTTACCAAATCCCGCCCGGTAATGATAGAAGCACCGGATTCACTTTTTGCTTCCGATATTAACAGCATTGCTGCCATGTTGTGTCGGGATTACCTGTGAGCATTAAGTTTTTTTATCTATAAAAGCATTTATTTAAGGGTTTAAAAATGGTGAAAAGCCCTCTAACTATTGGGGAACAGCGTTATGGTTTGTCAGTAACTATTTTTTCTGTGGAGAATACGGCCTATTTCTATAACGTCTCCATCCACATCAAACAATATGCGATAACAACCTGCACGTAATCTATAGGCAGGTTCAAAATTTGTCAATTTTTTAATATTTGAAGTATTTGGAAATTTTTTTAATAGAAGTATTTTTTGATGAATTTTCTCTCTATTGACTTTATCAATTCTCTTTAAGTCCTTAATTGCGCTGCTTCTAATGTTAATCTTCATTTTTAAGATACTCGTCAAAAGGGATGCTTTCATCGTCTCGTGTAGCCTTTAACAGCTCCAGATCTTTTGCCTCACTGCCTATGACAATTTCTACACCATCTTCTTTGATATGATTCAATAACCATAAAATTTTTTCAAAAACAGCATCATTGGTAATTTTAAGGGTGACCGTTTCCATAATTTTAAACCTCAATCTATATAATTTAGCACCTTACATCTTGATTCTTGATTCTTGCTCAAAAAACAAGAATTTGATGAGAGGTGCATGGGTTATGGGTTTCCCGCGTTAGTAGTACAGCAATTTCCATTTTACCACATGTAAAAAAAGGTGATTATGTACTCAAAATTGACATTTTATTGCTTTTTTCCATTTATTGAATTTGTCTGAACCAGGATAAAAAAGATATTCAAGATAGAAAATCTTGCTTTATCCTGTTAATCTTGGGAATCCTGATTCAGACAGTATTGACAAGGCTCAAGAGGTCATAGGCGTCGATTTTGATTATGTAATAACTGCTGAAAAAGCAATATGATAGCGATTTTGATAATATAACATATTAATATTAAAAAGGATAATAAAACCATGACCATTCACATTCTTGTAGTTGATGACGACAGGTTGACCCGTACGATTTTATCCTCATATTTTTCAAAACCCCAGTATCAAGTTGATCTTGCAGTTGACGGAAAAGATGCTTTGCAGAAAATAATTGATTCCAACAATACCACAGAACAGTACGATCTTGTAATTACAGACATTGAAATGCCGAACATGAACGGCATTGAACTGATGAACGAAATGAACCGTATGGATCTGATGCTGCCTGTCATGGCCATTACAGCAGCCACAGATGATAAAAATATTATTATAAATCTTTTAAGGCAAGGATGCTCTGAATATGTTCCCAAACCCATCAAAAAAGAGGATCTGCTTCAGAGGACACAGAAGATATTGAGTCAGAAAGCCTTGAAATCCTCCAAGAAAGAACTTGAAATTCACAAGGAAATTGATCAGATATTTATTCAGCATCCAACGGAAAAAATTGACCTCCAGATTCAGCGATTTCTGACTGTTCTTTTAAGCTTCATGAAAAGCGATTTTGCTGCATACGGCTCAGTTGACAGCCAGAATCACAACATCTCCCTCCAGACCGCAAGTTCCAGTAACTTCTCAACAGCTCTCCACAAAACACTTGGCTCATATACTTTAAAAAAGCTGGGTAAAAAATGCTTAGAAACCAGTTCCATTTTGATCAACAACAATATCAAGTCACCTGCCGAAGCCTTTATGCACCCTGTTCGCTTTGCTGCTGTGCCCATGTACCTCCAGAGCTACAACGCTTTTTTTATTGTTGCCTCATCGCACCGCCATGCTGCCTACTCCCATGAGGACAGCATAATTCTGAAGAGCATTGCAAATCATATCGCTCCAATTCTTGAAATCAAGTCACAGATGGATGAATCTGAATCACAGCGCCGTATTGTACAGGATCATCTTGAATATTCAAACAAGGAGCTAATGAAACTCAATGAGGAGCTGCAACTTGGTCAGCAGCTTGCCGAAAGCATTTTCAGCAACATACTTGCTGATATGCCGGCAGCTTCAAATAACATTGACCTTTATATGAAGCCCATGGAAAAAGTTGGTGGTGATATCTTTCTCTCCACACCAGTATTCCATAACAGGCAATACATGATTCTCGGGGATTTTACAGGCCATGGACTGGCTGCTGCCATAGGAGCAGTTCCTGTTTTGAACATCTTCAGCAAAATAAGGGACAACTCCCACTCCATCAGCGACATTGCCCGAGAAATCAATAGAGAGTTGAAAAAACTTCTGCCTACCGGACTCTTTCTATGTGCAGGACTGCTGGAAATTGATTATGATGCAGATATTCTCCATGTGTGGCTTGGAGGTCTTCCTGATCTGCTGGTATTTGACAGCAACGGAAATCTTAAACACCGTGTAAACTCAAGGCATATTCCCATGGCAATTATCGGAGATGAGGCATTTGATGGCACCCTTGATATAATAGATATAAAAACCGGTGACTCATTCTACATTTTTTCTGATGGTATAATTGAATCCCAGAACGATGATGAAGAGATGTTCGGCCAGGAGCGGGTTGAAAAAATCCTTGGCAGAACAATTGCTGCTTCAAATGAAAATCATCACAAAAGCTCTTCTGATACAAATCCCAATAATGAAGAGACAGATAAAACAGACGGCAAGGTTAATTGTATGGTGAATAACATTGCACCCCTTATAAGCACTTTTAATGATTTTTGTGGAAAAACACCTCCAGGTGACGATATAACTATTGCCGGAATATGCTATCTTCCCGAGAGAATAATTAAGCAGAAAAATAAAAGGATTACGGAGTGGAAGCTTTCCTGGGAGATAGGAGTTGAACTGCTGAAACAGTCATCTTCCATATATACGGAGCTTCTGTCACTATGCATTGAACCCTATCCAGCACTTCATGCAAGAAAAGAGGAGTTATTCCTGGTTCTTGTGGAGCTTTTCACAAATGCCTTTGAGCATGGTGTGCTTGCTCTGGATGCAACCCTTAAAAAAGATATTGCAACCATGGGGCAATATTTTATAAAGCGGGAAGAGGCCATAGCAAATCTTGAATCTGGATGGATCAACATTGAAATTGAACTTATTAAATATGATGAAAAACGGGAACTTATAATCAATATTACAGATTGCGGCTCCGGTTTTGATTACAAAAACGAATGCTGCCTGGCTCTCTCTGATTTAGACGACGTAACCCCCAGTGGACGGGGTCTTCCCCTTCTTAAAAGCATCTGTGACGACATTACCTTCATGGGAAGGGGTAACAAGGTAAGGGCAGTCTATTCCTGGGATAATGATTGACTATGTTGGTTAAGCCTTTACGAATTTGATTTTAAGATTTTAATACTACATTTGTACTTTTCTAAATAACGTACATGGCTGATGACCGCCACAATCGAAGGGATGAAAGTCTTTATGAAAACAGCCATTTGTGGGGACTTTCATATAACGTACATGGCGGATGTCCGCCACAATCGAAGAAATGAAAGTCGTTTTAAAAACAGCTATTTATTGAGACTTTCATATAAAAGCATTATGTACCTGTCCCCATTTCCCTGTCCCCATTTCTCCCATTTCTACAACAATGCTTCTCCCTGCATGATTTCAGCAAATTCAGAATTTTTTGCTGCAAATTTCTTCATTACGTTTAACTGCCGTCTCAATAGGGAGCCTTCGGCATGATTCAAATCCAGATCGCTGATCACCTCATGCTCAAACCGATGGAGCTTCTCCGCAACCGGTTTCATCATGGTGCGGCGATCCCACAGAATATAACCGAAAAGGGCAACGATCAATGCGATAAGTGAGGTGAACAGAACCAACATGGTCGCATTGATGTCGGCTTGCCTTGCACTTAAGTCATCCATTCTTTTGCCAATGGCTTCAAGCCCTGTTTTCATCTCCGCTCTCAACGCTTCCTGACTCGATTTCATCTCCGCTCTCAAATCAGATATCCTAACTGAAAGTGCTTCCTGTCCAGACTTCATTTCTGATCGCAGCGCCTCCTGTCCCGACTTCATCTCTGATCGCAGCGCCTCCTGTCCCGACTTCATCTCTGATCGCAACGCCTCCTGTCCCGACTTCATCTCTGATCGCAACGCCTCCTGTCCCACCTCCAGACGCATCAGTTTATCCGTAATTTCACGATCCGTTATCCGTTGCGCTATCTCCACGGCATACAGCTTGACCGGTATCCCCACCTGAATTATCAGCCATAAACCCATTGTCCATATTAATACGCTAAATTTCATCTCACTCTCCTCCGTCGTTTTTTTCTCTCACAACATGAGTATAACCATCAAGGGGTAAAAGGGCAATCACAAAACAAAACGGAGATGGCACATGCATTATGTATCTCTCCCCTTTTTCCTTTCAAAAAATAAAATTCCAACCCCACTTCACCAAACTCTGGGATTAAACCCTTCCGGCCTGCTGATATCCACACCTTCACCGTTCTGGTACAACACATAAAAACCCTTGCTGTGGGCATAAGTTTTTACACTTTCACTCATTACCATCGCGGCCACACATCCCAGAGCCTTATGGTTTTTATAAAGCGGCAAAAGACGCTTGAGTTTTTCCATCCTGATTACATGTTCGTCCACATGCTCTCTTGCCAGTTTACTTTTACACTCTACGGCAATGAGGGTGTTGTCATTTACCACCAGAAGGTCAATTTCAATCCCTTCCCCATTACGACGGGCTTCAACTCCAGGGTAAACTTCATGCACCTTAATACCCATGCTCTGAAACAACTTCACAACAGCAGGTGACACCATATTCTCCACAAACTCTCCAAGACGGTTGCCCAAAGCACCAAGGTTTTTAGAAAGATTCTTGATGATGCGATCTGTCTCCTGAATTTTCCTATCTGTCTCCTGAAACTTCCTATCTGTCTCCTGAAACTTCCGATCTGTCTCCTTGGACCTTCGTTCTGCCTCTTGAGACTGCTCTTTAATAAGGCGGTCTGTCTCTTTATACAAATCTTTTATTTCCTGAAAAAAATTCAGAATATTATCCGGTGACAAAGCCTGTTCCATCACTTATCCTCCCTCTGCTTCCTGTTATTTCTCCTCTACATAGTTTTATTTTAGTATAACCACTGAAGCGATAGATGACAATCACAAAATAAAAACGCGGACGGCTCATGCATTATGTACCTGTCCCCACTTTACTTACTTAAACACTTTACTTAAACACTTTACTTAAAGAGAGTTATTTCTTGTTCTTGTGGAATATTTCACAAATGCCTTTGAGCATGGTGTTATTGCCCTTGATGCAACCTTTAAAAAAGATATTGCAACCATGGGTGAGTATTTCATAAAGCGGAAAGAGGGTTATGAGGGAAAACCCGAATATTTATGAGCATATTCTTGACAAAATTTATTTACACCATTAGAATTATAAGTCATTGTTAATTTAATAATTGCTCCAGCAATGTAGAACCCTTCACAAATAAAAGAGATACAAATGACATACAAACTTCTGCTCATTGACAATGACGCACCTGCATTGATGACTCCCCTTTTCAAATCATTTTACCAGAATATGGATTATGGTTTTGATACCAGAACCCATGTGACAGATATATCATGGGATCTTGTGGATCGGGCTGACATTATCCTTCTGGGCTACTCATTTTCTGACAACCACCTTGGAGTTGAGTTTCTTCGTGAACTCAGGCAAAAACGTCCGGGTCTCAGGATTCCTGTGGTGCTTCTAAGTGCCCCCAACGATATCAGGAACTCAGAATGGCAGGAGTGCCTGGAGCTTGGTGTCAACGACTTTATCTGTAAAACAACACCACCGGAAATTGTGAAACGAAAACTTGACTCCATTCTTGAGGGTGAATCCTACAGGAAACTTAGCGAAGAACTAAAGGAAAAATTGTCCTTTGAAGAGTCAAGATCCCCCATTGAAGAACTTGATTTCCGTGCAATTTCAGCATTGATACCAGATGCCAGGGAATGGGCATACACATTCAGGATAATACTCAAGGAAGGCCCCTTGCACCGGCGTCAGGCCAATGGTTTTTTTCTGGCCGTCCTTAACAGATTTCTTGTAAATATTTCACAACAGACAGGCAAAAAGATTACCCCCTACCCCTTTGATACAGTGAACGGGCAACTTCAGGAATCTTCATCCCCGGCAGCTTCTCCTGGCCATGAATTTTCCGAAAAAGGCAACCAGGAAAGGATATCTTCAGGGAATCTGCGTAACTTAAAAGAAGAAAGCTCAATGCAGGGCACCATTTCAAAACAAGTAATAAATAATGGTCGTTCTGTTCCATTGGGAATTCCTGCCAGACTTATGACAGAGATGTTTGACAATAATCGCACAAAAATTGCAGATTTTTCAAAAAACATGTTAACAGGTCCTCCCCATGATGTCTTCATGAACCTTCTGCTTCTTCATGTTCTTGAAGCTTTTAGGGATATTATAGGCACGGGAGAAACCCCGTGAAACACTCAGCTACTGATCTTGATCCCAGGGTAATATTGCGAACCATTGAGTCAGCCATATCGGAACTCGGGACATTCAGCACTGCTCTTATACTTCAGGATACTGTGAGCAAAATCACAGGTGATTCAGAAGCTTTTGACCTTGCTGAGACTCTCTCTGAAACATTTCCCATGTACGGTGAACTCATTGCAACAGGAAATGACCCTGACGATATAAAAAATTTCATAAAGGAAAATACAAAATATCTGGCTGAAACCCTCAAAGGTTTTACATCCATTGTGGTTGTTGGCATTGAGGCTGTGATCCTTGATCAACTTGCCAGACATCTGCCGGATTCCATTATTTATATTGTACCCCATACCGGAAACATGGATGCTGAAAGGGTACTTTCCAATTTTCCTGCAAATGTCCGCTTGATTGACCTTCGGGATCTTATGCCCCTTGGTGGTGTCAGAAGTGTTCTGATATCATACATATTCTGCCCAATGGGTGACGACTCTTTTGTATATCCGGTCACCTTCAGGGCAGTTGGTCCTGATATCAGAAGTGCCTATAACCAAATTATCGGCCTCAATATGCTTTCCGGCTACCAGCGTTACCTTTCAGATATGGCACCCCTCTACTCCACAAGCCGATTTTTCACGACCCAATTCAGGATGGTATAAAAAATGACCAGTATTGCCCTGATTATTGTAATGATGCTCACCCTGCTCCTTCAGGCCATCATTCCCACAAGAAAAATGCTCATTATCTTCTGCGGTGCAACCGTTACCATAACAATTGCAGCAGTGCTGGACAACCAGAGCATCATTTCCATATACAACGGTGTTCCCTGGGATGTGCTTGTGATTCTACTGGGGCTTGGTATTTTTTCAACCCTTTTTGCCAGAAGCCGGATCTTCAGCTACCTTGCGGTATGGTGTTCCGGTGCCAGCAAAGGGGATTCACTTCTTATTCTTGCCATGTTTTCAGCCATCATGTTTTTTCTCTCATGCACTCTGAACAATCTGACAGCATTACTTCTGGTGCTGCCGGTGCTGCTGACAATTTTAAAGGCCCTTGGTGTCACACAGGATTTTATCGGTCTATGCTTTTCACTTCTTATTGTTGCCTGCAACCTTGGCGGTGCTGCAACCCCAATAGGTGATTTTCCTGCCATCCTTCTTATGGGAACAGGAAGCATCTCATTTCTCAGATATCTTGCCCTGGCCTTTCCAATGTGTCTTCTTATTTTTGGTATCATTTTATCTGTTGCGGTCTATTACCACAAAAAAAAAGTCAAAGAGAACACCTCTCTTCTGGAGCGCTCCCTTGCCCTGACATCAATGGCAAAGTTATACAGAAACATTGCCATTGATAAAACCATACTATATCCCGGAATTGCAGTCTTTTGCCTAATGTTCGGCCTGTGGATTGCTGCTGCGGAGATCGGTTTAAGTCCAGGAGTAATATGTTTTACAGGTGTTGGTATCTACATGATCATTAAAAACGAGGCTGCCGAGGAGATCATCAGACATCATGTTGATTTTGAATCCATTCTGTTTCTCACAGCCCTTTTTCTTATGGTATCCTGCATGGCCGGCTCCGGCCTTCTTGATCAGGTTGCAGCTTTACTTTCCGACTCTTTCAAAGATACCCGTATGCTTATATGCGCCCTAATGATCTGCTGCGGCATATCAACAGCCATATTTTCAGCAGGCCCCAGTATGGCAACCATGCTGCCCATTGCAAAGCAGATAATTTTAAGGGGAGATGTGGCAGGGGATACTGTTTATGTTGGCCTTGCACTATCTGTGTGTGCAGGCTCAAGCTTTCTTTTGACTGCTGCAACAGCAGGGCCTCTGGCACAATCCATGGTTGAAAAATCTGGATTAAAGACTCGGGAAGGCTCCCCTGCAATATTTAACTTTATGACATTCATTCCATTTGGAATTGTATCTTTTACTATCATTCAACTTTGCGGCCTTGCATTTGTTCTGGCAAGGATATAAAAATAGTCATTTTCAGGCATCTTCCATTTCCCAGTTTACACTTTCCCGAACAGAATGCCCGTTTTTCGGGGATACTGTTCCGGAAAGTGTAAAGTACTTTCTGTATGATATGAAGGATGCCCATTTTTACGGTAAAAAATTGAAAAATAAAGGAGACCAGGAATTGAACTGGATAGAATATGCATGTGAATTTATCGGTACAGCCATCCATGTTTCTTTTGGACTTGCCGGTATTTTTCTGGTGAGTCAGATGAATATCGGGGATATAACAAAATTTTTTATCATTGGATGTTTCTTTGCCACAGGACTTCTTGTTGTTATCTATTCCCCCATTGGTAAAAGAAGCGGGGGGCACCTTAATCCTGCTGTGACAACAGCCTTCTGGCTAAATGGACTTATGACAGGACTTGATACTTTATGGTATATCATTGCCCAGTTTGCCGGTGCTGTTTTTGGAGCATGGGTTGCTTTTATCATATTTCCATGGCAGACTTTCTATACAACATTAACCCTTCCAGCCATGGAATATCCCCTGCTGATATCCCTTTTCATTGAGTTTACGATCATTTTTGTGTTGATTATGACCATATTTTCCTTTGTATCTTCTGATCGCTCAGGCCGTTTCACAGGTATTGCGGCAGCCTGCTACGTTGTTTTGATAACTGTTCTTTTTGCCACAATTTCCGGAGCAAGCATGAATCTTGCCAGAACATTTGGAACAGCAGCAATTCTTATGCGATTTGACTATCTTTTGCTCTATTTTACAGCATCTGTTCTTGGTGCCTTTGCTGCATATTACCTGTTCAGCAAGGCCACAAAAGGGGCAAAACCTGTTTGCAGCAAACTTTGTCACAAGACAGAAGGACCATGCCTGTTTAAATGTACCTGCGAATACAGCCATATTACAAAAATTCAGTCAACAATGCCCAATATGAATAATTCCGGATTGAAAAGCTGCAATGATCCTCTGCTTACAGGCGAAGAGTCTCTGCCATGGAACTGAGCAAATATGAAAAATACGCACTGATCAAAATCAGGAAATGGGAGACAAAACGACGGGGCTTTCTTGTGGATACAGCCGCAAAACCTGTTGATTATCTTATTCAGAAAATAGGCAAGGAAAAGTTCAAACATATTGAAAATGTTGTGGAAACAACTCTGGACAAGATGCTTCATACGGCAACTTACAGCGTCAATGAAAAGGAGCTGTTAAAAAGAGCCCATGACAACGGCATTATTATCAATGATCTTTCAGAGCTTAAAACATGCCCACTTAAGCTTCTTGACAACTGCAATGAAAAGCATATCAGGATGCACGAAAGAGTAAGTGCAGCCCAGGGAGCAGCAGCAGGACTTGGTGGTGCCTTGACAGCCACTGCTGATTTAACTGCAATACTTATCCAGATATTTCATCTGCTCCAGGAAATTGCCTTTTGCTACGGATTTGATCCAAATGATCCTGTTGAAAAGCTTATTCTGCTGCGGATCATTGAAGGTGGTATCGGGAGTACAGAGAGTAAATTCAAGGCACTGAGGGAAATAAGCATTCTTGAAAAAATCCAGTTAAATGGAGATATAGACCCTATATCTGGCAAGCCTGTAAAGGCATTCAGCACCAAAGCCATGTCCGAATATATCGAAAAACTAACCCTTGCCATCATCAGCAGGTTCATGAGGCGTGCCCTGCCAATACCTCTTTTGACAATTGCTGCCGGTGCCCATTCAAACCATGAAATGATGGAAAATTCGGGTGAGACAGCTTTCATGGTTTACAGAAAAAAATTCATAATAAGAAAAAGAGATTTACTGTAAACGTTCATGCTTGCCATCAAGCCACCCCAGAATATGGAAAATGGTATCCATTGCCACGGTAAACCCTCATGGCCAAATGATATTTCGGCCACCCCCGATCATGAAAACAGAATGTGTTTTCACGGTAAACGGTCATGGCTGCCATCCAGCCACCCCCGAATATGGAAAATTGTATCCATTTCCACGGTAAAAAAGAGCATCCTTCATATCGCCGTTGATATTCGCCTTCATTGAACTCTTCTGTTTGTCCTTGCAAAGGATAGAAAAGAGTGAAGATTACTGCCAAACCTGCGCCAGCTATCCGGAGATTTCCACAGCATGGAGAGATAGCCGGCCATTACTTTTGGACGTAGAAAATGCGATTTATAAAAGAATGTGAAAAGCTCATCAAGTCGTTCTTTATTCATACCTTGAGGAACAAAGGTAAATGACATGCAGTCCATTTTTTCCCAGTTTTCTTCAAAAGAGCCGTGTAATTTGCCGGCTTTTATCTCTTTGTAAATGGGTGAACCTGGAAACGGCGTGAATTTTGCCAGATTGAAATCATCAAGAGGGAGCGAAAAAACATACTCCCTGCTCTTTTTTATGGAGCTTTCAGTCTCTCCGGGAAGCCCGATCATTAAAAGCCCTTTTACACGGATACCTGCCTTTTTGATCATATGTACTTTACAGGAGAGCATATTGAGATCTGCATTTTGTCGATGCATGGCAAGCAGGGACTCATCTCCAGTTTCGATCCCAAGACTTATCATCCAGCAACCAGCTTCCTTCATTTTGCCAAGCAATTCAGAATCAAGATGCTCTGCTCTGGCAGCGCAGTTAAAAGTCATCTTCATCCCGCTTGCAATCATATAGTCGCAAAATTTAATGATTCTTTTACGATGAAAGGTAAACTGATCATCATAAAAATTGATATGCCTGATATTAAAACGATCTTTTAAATATTTCACATGCTCAAACAGATACTCTGCACTGTTGAATCGAAAAGTTCTGCCAAAAACTGAACGATCACAATAGGAACAGGCATATGGACAGCCTCTGCTTGATATACAGCTTGCATTGGGGGTGGAAGGATAGTTAAAAATGGGCAATCTGTAGATTTCAGGGTAACCTGCAAGTTTTTCATAGGCAGGGAAAGGCAGTTGATCCAGCTCAATTTGCTTTCCGGGCATTCCGGAAAAACAGGCGTTTCCATTGGAATCCCGATAAACCAGACCCTTTACCAGCGGAATATCTCTGGATTGAGCTTTGATAAGGTTTAAAAAAGTCTCTTCCCCTTCCCCGGCAACAACAAAATCCACATGATCTGAATAGTTAAGAATCTCCTGTTTCAATGCAGAGACATGTGCACCGCCAAAAACTGTTTTTATCTCAGGAAGGAGTTTTTTTTGCATATCCGGCAATAGTCAAACCGTCCAGAAATGTGGATGTTGCACATGAGAACCCAATAAATGCAGGCTTTTCCCGCAAAAGGGCATCTTTTATGATTTTTTCAGCATCCGGACAGGCATAACAATCTATGATTTCACAGTTAATGGAGTGTTGTGAAAGATAGGCCGCAATACTGGCAAGTCCCAAAGGAGGCGTGACACTTGCCAATCTGGAAATATCCACACTGTTTTTACGGTATTTATATCCAAGAGGATGAACAAGTAATACTTTTTCGTTATTCAGCAAAAAAAGACTCCTATCTTTTTTATTTTATTTATCCACAGTCAAACAATTTCACATGGTATCAACTCAAAATCGACATCTTATTGCTTTTTTAGAAGTTATTGCAGTTGTCTGAACCAGGATAACCAGGATGGATAGGATGCTCAGGATAGATAATCCTGCCTTATCCTGTTAATCTTGGGAATCCTGATTCAGACAGTGTTGACAAGGCTTACAAGATCATAGGTGTCGATTTTGAGTATCAAGAGGATTTTCCATACACTGAGAGGTCATCAAAGAGTTGTGATGAGAAAAGCAATTTTCTCAACTTTGACAGATCATCATGGAAAATCCTTGATTCATCATAAACCTGAATTTTATCCTGAAGGATGTTGTAAATTTTGCGTGTGCCAAACCCGAGTTTATCACTGTTTCTAAACGACAGTGCCTGAAAATCGGCAAAGGTTTCCAAAGTGATGACATGTTTTGCTTTGCTGACAATTCCAAAGGCTTTTCTCGCTGCCACCGTACCCATGCTGACGATATCCTGGTTTGATGCATTGCACGAAATGGAATTTACGCTCATGGGTGCTGTCTGATTGCGATTCTCCGCAGTGGTGGATGTGGCAAGATATTGTGCCCCCATGAATCCCATGGATAGCCCTGGTTCATTGACAATAAGAAATTCAGGAAGCCCTTCGTTCAGCTTTTTGTCCAGTATTTTGTTCAACCTGCGCTCTGAAAGATTGCAAAGTGTAGAAAGTGCTATGCTCAAGGCATCCATTGCAAAGGCTATGCTCTGGCCATGGAAATTTCCTCCATGCAGAATCTTTCCTTTTTCAGGAACAATGATAGGATTGTCATTTGTGGAGTTGGCCTCTATTTCAAGGGTTGCAATACACTGATCAATGGTCTCCATAACCGGTGCCAGCACCTGTGGAGTACAGCGCAACGAGTAAACATCTTGAACATTGATGTTGGTCTCAAAAACAGCGATCTCTTCATTGCTCTGTTCCCGTATCTTGTCATGTATGTCGTCCCGGAAAGTAAGATTTCCTGTGCCCCTGTAGAGGCTACGAATGGCCTCTGTTACAGCTATCTGTCCAGGATGTGGTTTTAAAAAATGAAGATCCATATCAAATGCATCGTCTATTCCGCCAAATATCTCAATGGCAAAGGCTGCATTGACACAGGCTATATTGAGCAGCTTTTTTGCACCAAACAGGGCAAAAGCTCCAATGGCAGTCATGGCGGCTGTCCCATTGATAAGAGCAAGCCCTTCTTTGTAACTAAGAGTCAAAGGAGTCAAACCTGTCTCCATAAATGCTTTTTTTGCATCCATGAGTTTCCGGTTCAAATAGACCTTTCCCTCTCCTATGATGGCAAGCGCCATATGGGCAAGATGAATCAAATCTCCGGATGCACCCACACTTCCACACTCAGGTATATAAGGTGCAATACCAGAGTTTATCATATCTCGCATAAGTTCCAGAAGTTCAATCCTAACACCTGAATATCCCTTGACAAGCGTATTTAGCCTCACGGTTAAAATACTTAAGGCAATATAGGGTAATATAGGTGCCCCAAGCCCGGCAGCATGGCTTTTGATCAAATTTTCCTGAAGAATTTTTATTTCTCTCTCATTGACAATCTTGTTGCACATGGGGCCAAATGAAGTATTTACACCATAAATAACTTTTCTGGCCTCAACTGCAACTTTTAAAAATTCCCTGGATCTTCTGCATTTCTCTAAGGAACTATCAGCAAGCTCAACCTTTTTGTCTCCAATGCCAACTGCAACAATATCTTTGAAAGTCAAATCATTTCCGGTCAAAACCACAACGGGTCTCTCATCCATTTTTAAGTCGCTCCTGTCGTATTATCCTCTTTTACCGTGAAAAACTCCCTTGAATCAGCACATAGCTATCCTGTAACACTGAACCAAGAGATTCGTGTTTGAAATTAAAAAGACTTAATTGCCATAGTTATCAATTGGCAACAGCCTCGCCAAGATAACCAAATTTAATCAAGGCTTGAAGCCAACGCGGTGCGTTCCGTTCGACTACAATGGCTTCATAGTCGATATCCGGATCACGATACGGCTGTTTATTCTTGAGCATTGAAAAAATGACCCTAAGAATTTTGTGACCGACAGCAACGATGGTACGCTTGTGTCCCCGACGAATTACAAGCGCTTTGTATTTACCCTTGAACTGGCTGTTGGTCTTTCTTGCCGCATTGGCTACTTCGCACAAAATGCGCCGGACTGTCCCGTTCCCTTTTCGGGTACGTCCGCTTTTCTTCTTTCCGGCGCTTTCATTGTTTCCGGGACACATTCCCGCCCAGGATGATAGATTGCCGGCGCTGCCAAACTGATCCATATCCACGCCTATCTCAATGATCAGCATGGCGGCACTGAATTTATCCACACCCGGCAATGTTTGCAAAATGCCCCACTGTTCAGCATACGGGGTCATTGCTGCAAACAGATAGTCATCCATCTTCTGAATTTCCTTTTCCAGATACCGGATGTGGCTCTGTATATTTTGGAGCAAAAAGCGATGGGACTCGCCAAGGGTTTCATCCATTGAATCCATCAATTCATGCGCTTTAGATTTCAAACGACCACGGGCACATTCCACCAGCTCTTTGATTGGACGGCCATCAATCAAACCATCAATCATCTCTTGCGCAGAGATACCATTGATGTCGCTGACTACCCCGCCCAGGCGAATACCGGCATCATCAAGTATTTTATGAAGCCGATTTTTTTCCGCAGCCAACATATCTTTAACCTTCATTCTTTGACGACCTATCAGACGCAGTTCGCGCAAGTCTTTGGGGGGAATGAAGCTTGGCTTCAAGAGACCGGCCCTGCCGAGGACAGCAAGCCACTCGCTGTCCATTACATCTGTTTTTCGACCCGGGACATTCTTGACATGTCTCGCGTTTACGACATAGGTCTTGATTCCGGCCTTTTCAAGAACATCGTAAACACTTTTCCAGAAAATGCCGGTACTTTCCATTATCACCAACTCAACTTCGTGATTTATGAGCCAGCGGCAAAGCTGACGGCGGTGTTTCCTGAATGTACCGAATTCCCGGGTCTCTTTTTGGAACGTACCATCTGCCTGCTCCACCAATACGGTTGCGACAATAATCATCTTATGGATGTCTAGCCCGGCACAACGTTTGACGATCGGTTCTAAATCCGACATAATACACCTCCAAGCGAATTTCGGGTTGATCGTAAATTTTTGCAGGGGTAGGTCAAAATTTTGAAAAATCCATACACTTAAACAGTGCAGGCCATTTTACCGTACGTTCAATATACGCAACCAAATTGACTGAGGTGCGTATATGAAACAATCGGGGGTACGAATCAAAATTCCTGTTCAGTTTACTCATCAGGGTATAATAAGCCACTATAAAAAAACTCGAACAATGGGCCTACCCGAAGCAAAAACATATAGGGTATAGTAAGCATTATTTCATGTTTTTCATCCTCGGGGGTGACGGAATCGAGCCATGAGGGTTTATCAAAAAATTAACCTCTTTTATCAAAAAAGATAGTACGTTTTCTTTTTTTATTAAATTGATATACAATATTATCTGCTTTTTCACATGAAATAACTTGAATTTCGGGGACAACCCGTACTTTAGCACGAATTTTCTCCTCAAGCCACGACGTTCCGGATGCAGGTTCTGTCAAAGACACAAAAAGAGTGACGCGATCTGTTCCATCCTGATTTTTCAAGGCTTCCACAAAACCTGTATGAAACCTTGCATCCCCCTCCAGGGCACTTATTATGGCATTTGGAAAAACCGTAGTGCCTTTGTATTTAAGCATCTGATTTTTTCGACCAAGTACAGGTGCAAGACGCTTTGTAGTACGTCCACAGGAACAGGGTTTATCAATGATAAAGGAGATATCATTGGTTCTAAAACGAATTAAAGGCATTCCGGTTATCCCAAGGGGAGTTGTGATCACTTCACCAGGCTCACCATCCGGCAGATTTTTTCCATTCTCATCCACAATTTCAATGACATTCATTTCCGGCCGAAGGTGACCCCCACAGCGACTCTCACACTCACAGAAGGTTGTTGCAAGTTCTGTTGAGGCATAGGTGGAAAAAATTGGTGCATCCCACATGGATTCAAGTGCTGTTGCCATGGTAAGCAAATCAAGATTTCCGTCCCTTATGGGTTCTCCTATTGCCACAAGTTTTTTGATGCCCGATGAATCCGGATGCTCTTTGTTCTCAATGGCATATGTCCCAATGAGATGCATCAGGGAAGGCACCCCTATTATTACAGTTGGTTTTGTAAGTTTTACCAGCTCCCACAAATGGGCAGCATTTGATGACCCAGCCCTAACGGCAGTTGTCTGAAGTTTCAGGCTTCCCATGAAATAGGCAAGGCCAGCCATGAAACAGCGATCCATTGCAGCACAGATCATAACGGTATCTGAAGCAGTGATCCCGGCTATACGGAAAGCCATCTCTTCGTTGTACGCAAGACGTGCAATATCTCCGGCAGTCTGGGGAACCATTGTGGGATGGGGACCTGTGGTGGCGGATGTAAGACATATATCCACAATCTCTTCCGGTGAAACAGTTAGAAAATCACCGGCATTTTCCAGGTGAGCCTTTTCGGTAAATGGAATCTGCGCCAGATCCTCCATGCTGCTCAAACCCTGAAACTTTCCGTCAAGACTTTTGAAAAGAGTCAAACTATTCCGGCTTTCTTCAGCATCTTTGAAAGGAGCCAAGACTTTCCCGCTTTCTTCAGCCCCCTTGAAAGGAGTCAAGGCTTTCCAGTTTTTTTCTGCACCATTAAAAAGACGACGGTAGTAAGGGCTCTTAGAGAAGGCATAATCTAACTGCTCGTTGAGCAACCTAAACTGAACATCCAATATCTTTTCAGAATCTGCATACTGCAAATGGGCGTACTGCCGAAGCGGAGAATCCACAATTAACCCTCTTTCATTGCTTAAAATGGTATTTTCTGGCGTTATCGTCATATAGGTTTTCCTGTATATATATACGGGCATGAATGTTGCCGAAATTAGAACCAATATCAACTCAACATCTTTGTATCTTGCCGCTCAAAGTTTTTTCAATTATATCTGTTTTGACAAACTCTTTTGGTATCTTATAAATGTCCAGTCTCTCTTTCAAAAAACGTTTCAGCGCACCCAGGTCAATCTCTTTGACATTGCCCGACACAGTATATTGAGCAACCGGAAGCTGACCGTACATCCTGTGTGTTTCTCCATAGACCTTAACTTCCTCAATTCCTTCAAACTGAAGCATTGCCTGCTCCACCTCTTCAGGAAAAATCTTCATTCCATTGAAATTTATAAGATTTTTCTTTCGCCCGCAGATGAACAGAAAACCATCCTTTATCTCTCCTATGTCTCCGGTGTCAAACCACTCTTCTCTTCTCTGCCAGGGGGATACATATCCTTCAAACATCCCTTTGCCTTTCAACAAAATTCTCCCTCTCCCATCTAAATCCTTATCTTCCAGTTTCATCTGATATGCAGGCAGAATCTGCCCCACAGAAGCAATATATTCGTCATCTGTTCTATGGTTGATAAAGGGAAGTCCCACCTCAATGATGCCATATGCCTGAACAAGAGCGATATGAAATTTTTCCATAAATTCCACAGCAACTTTTTTTTCCAGAGCCATGGCAGTTGAAATTGCCATGCGGACATTGGATAAAAGTTCTCCTGAAAAATCATTGTTACGGGTCATCAGAGTATAGTGAAAAGGAGATGCATATAAAAATGATGGTGGATGTCGTTGAAATGCCTCTGCCGCCCCTTTTGGAAAAGAGTCACCGCACAGCACAATGTGTGCTCCCCTTCGGAGAAAAAGCAGGATAGTTACCACAAAATGGTAACTCATGGACAAAAACCAGGCGATTGTATCACTTTCTGTAATCTTCAGGCGCTCATCAGCAGCATCTGTCCTCTGGATTATGGCACTATGTGTCAGCAATACCCCTTTGCTCATCCCTGTGGTTCCCGAAGAGAAGCGAATGAATGCAGGATCAATAACCTCTTCCTCTTTACAAAAGGGTTGCAACTTCTTTCCATCATTATACAAGGGTTGCAGCTTCTTTCCCGTATTATAAATGGATAGCTTTTCGGAAAGATCAACAAATTTGTGAAAAATGTCCCGACTCCTCTGACAAATCACACAGTTGACCTCCATTCTCTGACATAAAGAGTCAAATTCCCTGGATGAAAGTGATGGAGAAGCCGGAAGCATGACTGCGCCAATATCAAGCAGTGCAAGGGCTGTAATTATATATTCAATGGAGTCTTCACACAAAAGAGCTACCCTGTAATGCTCTTCAATACCACATTCGTTGACAAGAAAAAGAGAAAGTTCTTCCACCTTTTCAAGAAGCTCTCCATATGTGATGCTTTTTTTTTCCTGACTTACGGCATATCGGGAAAGATAAGAAGCTGTCTCCCTGCGGATGGTATCGACAATGTTTATGCGGTTCAGATCACTTATCATTAAAATCATTTCTTATTAAGGAATGAGCACGAAATAAGATGCTCAATTAGAATTTTCAAACGTACTGCCTGCAATGGTCGCCTGTTTTTAAATGGGCAAGTTATTTAAGACCCATTCCTAAATGCACCATCTATCTTTTTAGACTCATGGAGCAGCTCATCGCCGCTTTTTTTCCACAACTGTTCCGGATAGTCCTTGTATATCTGATAGAGTGAAAAAATATACCTTGTTCCCATATATATCGAGTAAAAAAGATCTTTCAGAGGAACTTTTATTCTGTTTCTTCTAAGGGGATTTGCTCTCAAAGCAAGGGAATATAGACGTCCGAAGTGCTGATAAAACTTTTGCAGAGGCAATCGGGTCGGAAGCAGGGAGTGCATACAGTCATAAAAACGAAAGGGTTCACAGATAAAGCGATGGCTGTTCTGCCGAAAAAGTTCTGTGCCAGGGGATGGAGAAAGCACCGTAAAGGTTATTTCAGCAGGGCTTACAAACTCCATATCTTTTTCAAGGGCTTTGAAATCATCAACAGAAAAATCGGGATTGACAATAAAGGCAGCGTGCAATGTGATGTTAATCTCTTTTAATATGGAGACAGCTTTTCTGTTGGTCTCCATGGAGGTTTTTTTATTGTATTCCGAAAGCCTTTTCTCATCCATGGATTCAAGTCCAACATACACCACATCAAGCCCCACCTCTTTCCACTCCCTGAAAAGCTCAGGATGGCTTACAATGGTATCGCTTCTTGCCCAGCTTATATATTTTTTCCGGATATTCTCTTCCTTGAGTAACCTTGCGATTGCAGATACCCGCTTTGTGTTTATAAACATCTCGTCATCCACAAAGTAGATATATTCTTCTTTGATATTTCGGATCTCCTCCACCACATCTTCCGGACTTTTTTGAAGATACGCTCCGTTCATGGCAAAGTGAATAACACAAAAAGAGCAGGAAAAAGGGCATCCCAGGGATGTTCGCAAACTGGCAACCCTTGGGAAAAGGGTATCAAGACGACCTGTGTCACTGTGTGTCCATATACAAAAATATTTATCCCGCTGGACAAGATCACGCCTTGGAAGTGGGATATCCCGTATATTTGCATATGGTGGAGGCGGTAGCTTACTTGCTGCTACAAAATCATCTGATAAGGGTTCAAGTACAGATATGGAATCAGATATTTGTTTGCCCTTTTCAATTCGCTCCAGAATTCGGGACATGGCCGTGGCACCCTCCCCTCTGACAATGAGATCAATGGAGCCTGTATTGTAGTCATAAGGGTAAATGGTTGCATGAATCCCTCCAACAACAATAAGGATATCGGGAGAAATTTCCTTTGCCCTTTCGGCAAGTTCCTTGACAATATGAGCTGTGGAGCTGTAACCGGAAAGAGCAAGCATCCCGGGGGAATATTCTCTAATGAGATCATTGAAACGCTTCAAGGGATTTTTTTCAATACTCAGATCCAATATACGGACATCGTGTTCCGGCCCTATTCCACCGGCAACAATCTCAAGTTCCAGTGGTTCTAAGTGCAGGAAAGCCTCGGAAAGGCGTTTGGCTACATTCAATTCCGCATGGGGTTTTACAAGTAATATCTTCATTGCACAACATTCTTTCCAGTTACAAAAAAATTAATAGGGTGTCGATTTTGAGTTAATATATTGAGCTGCACAGTGTGCTGCAAGCTCACCTGTGGCCATGCACGTCCCCATGACTCTGATGGAAGATTGTGCCGACACTGAGGCACTTATGCATCTGCCTCCGAAAAATAGGTTTTCAGCAAAGGCTGAAGTAAGAGTTTCTTTTGGCACACAATAATACCGGCCAGGGGAATGATACTCATATTGAGTACCGGTTTCAGGATTCCAGAATTCACCGGGCCAGGTGCCTTTTACAAATTCAAGGGTTAAATTGCCTTTTTGCGGAGGAACACAAGAGACATCTGTCTCAATTCCATCCTTTGAAGTGGAATTCCCTGAAACGTAATTAACCGTTCCAACCCCAGCAGATAAAAGCCCAACCCTTGGGTTAAAAACTTCTGATCTATCAAGCACTCGAATTGTTTTTTCAATGTTGAGGCGTTTCATTAACTGATCAAAAATATATTGGCATTTCGGGATCTCGGTTTCATCTACAAGGGAAAATTTAACCACCCAGGTCTTATTGAGTTCGTTTAAACTTATAGTGACAAAAGCAAGATATTTTTTCCAACCCAACTCATTAATAATGGAACGGGCAGTATAAGGAATCTTAAGGAAGAACTCTTTTAAAAAGCCTCCTTCAAGTAAAAAGCAATATCCGCCAAGTTGGACTCTGTCCGGTGTAAAAACAGCATCAGGGGAGCACAAAAAACTGAGATCAGCATTGCCTGTTGTATCAATAAAAGCATCAGCTTTGAGGATAATTATTTCTTCTTTTTCATGGGAAGAGTCATGGGAATAGAAGAGTTTCAAAGAGACAATGTTACCCTTTTCCACAATAACAGATTCACATTTTGAGAGTAAATGGAGTGACACCCTACCCTCTTCAATGCGATCTGTTAAAAAACCCCAAAGCCATGAAGGTTCAAAGGCCAGCAATTCCACCTTTCCCCTTTTGACAAGTACCTTTTTACTGTATTGCCCAACAAGAGCATCATGGATATCTTTGCATATTCCATGATTTGCCAGAGAAAATGGAGAAGATGGATCGTTCAAAAAGAATCCACCCATGTGGGTATGAAAACAATCCCTGGCCACCCCGCCGATAACATCCTTTTTTTCCACAATGGCTGTCTTCAAACCGAGTTTTGCAGCAGTGATAGCAGCAGACATACCTGAGACACCTGCACCAACAACCACAACGTCATATTTTTGATGCCCATCCATGCAGTACTTCTCTTTCAGATCTCTTATATATTCAGTAATTTTTTTTCAGATAGATTATTCACGCAATATTTATCTTTCAGATGCCGTGTCCACTCAGTACTTCTTTTTTAACAGCCCTTGCCAAAAAATCTATTACTGTTTTTCCAGCTTTATTATCAAATGCAGATACCACAAGGTTCAATTTTCCATTGAATCTGGTAAAATAAATTCCAATCCCTGGCTCTATGGGCACCACCGGCATATGAAACAATCGCTTAACCTTGTGTCCCAGAATATGCTCCTGATGAAACGCCTGTTCTCCAATATAGGAAAAAGAGAAAGAGTAAGGTTTCTCTTTCATTATCTGGTTCATAAAAAAACCTGTAACCTTTATGGGAAGAATCCTCATCAAAAGAGTGGCATTTTTGAAATGGTGTGGATTTTTCTCCTTTATCTGCTGCAAAAACTGCTGTTTGATGTATGAGATCATCTTTTCTTTTCCAAGGTTTCGCTTTATACTAAACATAAGAAAAGAGATGCGGTTGAAAAAAATTTCCGAAGATGCCATTTTCATCCCACGTGTATCTATGTTCACAGGCACCACCATATCTCCTGAATCTCCCAATTGAGAGAAAAAAAAATCAAAAACAGTTGCAGCACATGCCAACAGATAAACGCCCCCCATTAGATAACCTGCTTTTTTAAGGGTATTGGCATCAAACTGACGTGTCTCTTCCATGTTGAATGGAACAACAACGAAATTCAATTCAGGTTTTTTCCGGCCTACAGGAAGTGAAGCAGCTTTGCCATTTTGAGGATAGACAGCACGAAGGAATCTATTGATGATCCTTCCGGATACAAATCTACTCTGCCATGAGTGTAGTTGAGAACCCTGCACAGGAAAAGGGAGTAAGGAGAGATCTGGGCATTTGTTCTTTCCATCTACAGCGACACCATCACCATTGAAAAAACATTTGTTCTTTCCATCTACAGCGGCACCACCACCATTGAAAAAACATTTGTTCTTTCCATCTACAGCGGCACCACCATGGGAGAAACAAAAGTCTTTATTATAACAGCTATTTGCGGAGACTTTCATATTAAATATGAGATTAAGAAGAGCTTCTGCTCCCCGGGCATCCAGCATCCTGTGGTCAAAACGAAAAAGAAGAAGTGTACGATCATCTGAATAGATAATATCAAATGCCATCATCAACGAATCTTCCGGAAAAGGAAGGCAGCAACGCTCACAAATGAGTCGTTCCACTTTATGGGTATCACACAAATCCAGACTTTGAATATGAACCTGAGAAGAATGGAAAGATGATTTTTCCCATCTCCAGAACGGGGCAAGATGCCATGCCCTGACAGCTCTCCCCTGAATAAAAAAGAGCTTTTCATTGCAAGGTCAAGCCATTTCAACAGCAATTCCTGTTTCATGGTTCCAGCGATCTCAATGACAATCTGGGAATGATTTCCGATTCCGGCATTTCTTTTATTCAATGCATCAAGGCCGGCCATTACCCAATCCATACCATTAAGATAATAGCGGAATTTTCCATTGACTCTATTCATATTCCAGCACTTTCATATAACGGCCATGGCAGATCCATCTGCCACAACGAAGCGTGAAAGTCCTATAGATCCTTAAAAGACGGGACTTTCTTATAAAACGGCCATGGCAGACACACCTGCCACAACGAAGCATGAAAGTCCTAAAGAAGCTTAAAAGACGGGGACTTTCATATAAAACGATCATTGCCAGACCCATCTGCCACAACAGAAAAATTGTAATTTTTATAAAAACAGGAGATTACTGATACTTTCACATAAAAAAATACCCTAAATTCCCTTGATGGCAGCAGCCAGAGTTGTGACGCTCATGATGTCATCATGGGTAATATTAGATTCAAGAAGGTTAACCGCGAACTCCTTTTCTATAAACACAAACAGCTCCACAAGCATGAGAGAATCTATCCCAATATCGTGAAACAGCGTCTTATCACCAATTTCATCCGGAGAGACACCGGTATTCTCAGTCAAAAATTCGAGCAACTTTTCTCTTATTGTATCTTCTGATACCATATACATACATCTCCTGTGAACTAAAGAGTAACGGTCATAAACCTTGATGAACATGTAAAAAGTCCAATTGCGAGATTTTTTCACGATAATTATTACGGCCCATCGGGAATTACAAAGCCCTCTCCTTCTGTCAGCAAAAAAGCTACAGCCCCTTCTTTTATACCTTTTTTTGAATATGACGGCATGGAAGAATGTTTATGGAAAGTATCAAAGGGAATAGATTTTTCCTCAACATAGCAGAGAAGCACACGGCTGACCCGTTTTAATTTAATCCATATATCTGCAAGGGCAAATGCCTGGAAGAGAGGTTCCTTAAAACAGGTGAACGTCAATGTAGGCCCGCGAAGATCCAACACTGTGGCAATGTATGAAGTAGCAGCATTGTGTACAGAATGCGAAAAAAGTGTTGGGGAGACCTTTGTGTCGGAATGTTCCAGCATACCATCCAGAAATTTAAAGGTGGTTGCATGTGGCCCAAATTGAGTCGTAACAATAATACCTGTGTCAGGATCACCTGTGGGAAATTCAAAATCCTTTGATGCACCAATGGATGCTTTCAAAGCCATTCTGGAAAAAAGATCCGCTCTTCTGGCCCCGGGTATCTTCAAGTCAGAACGGCTGTCTGCCTTATCTTTACCAATCAGCTTCATAATTTGAGGTTCCTGAAAATCAACACAGAATTCATTCCACCAAAGGCAAGCGATGTGGAGATGGCATACTCTGCACAAATTTGTTTTTCATGTTTCACAGGGCAGATACCAATTGCATGATCAATGGTTGCAAAACCTGCACTTTTAAACAGACGCTGTTCCCTCAATGCAGAGATTGTCAATACAGCTTCAATGCCTCCTGCTGCTCCAAGTGTATGCCCTGTAAATCCTTTGGTAGCCCATATATCCAAAGAGGAACCAAACATTTTTTTGAAAACCTTTCCCTCAATAAGATCATTTGTGGGTGTGCCGGTACCATGTGCATTGATGAATCCCACCATCTCTTCACAAATTCCTGCACAATTAAGGGCTTTTTTAATGGCGGATTCAAGTCCTGAACCATCGGGCCGGGGAGAGGTTAGATGATATGCATCCGCTACAGTTGCATAGGAACAACACTCTGCAATCGGTTTTGCCCTCCTCTTTTTTGCAGAAGATTCGGTTTCCAGTACCAGGAATCCTGCCCCTTCCCCCAAATTCAAGCCGTTTCGCTCTGCGTCAAATGGACGGCAAGGTGCTGCGCTTAAAATTCCCAGGGCATTGAATCCGGAAATGGGTACCCTATTAAGCTCATCTGCTCCTCCGGCAACAGCGATATCACAAAGACCAGCTTTGAGCCAGTCCATGGCTACTCCTATGGCATCTGTGGCTGAAGAGCATGCATTGACAATTGTCATTGCCGGACCGGTTGCTTTGAAGCTATCCTTCAATGCTTCTGCAAGATTGCCGGAAAGATAGTGATTAAAAGCATCATAGGATTTAAGTCTGTTCTCCCGAAAGGATTGATAAAAATCAATATCATTGAGCTGGCTTGCTACGGTTGTACCAGAACAAATGCCAATCCCAAAGTCAGAGCCATCCGATAAACCAGCTTGTGTTACCGCCTCCTGAAAAGCCACCCTGGCAAGCTTTAAGGTTCGGCTTTCCCCCTGTTTTTCTATGTCAAGCCAACCTGATTTATCAAATCTCCGTGCTTCATCAATTCCTGGTGATTCATAAAGTCCCCGTGCTTCATCAATTCCTGGTGATTCATAAAGTCCTCGTGATTCGTAAAGTCCTCGTGATTCATCAATTCCTCGTACTTCGTCAAACCCACGTGCTTTAAAAACCGGTTTTTGAATCGTGCAACCCGGCAATTGAGGCGAAGCTGGTTCAACCACGCCATTTGCAAGGGTATCCATGCTTTGAAAAACAGACTCTCCCAAAGCAGAAATTATCCCCATTCCAGTGACAACAATGGCTTCTTTGCAATCCATCATTCCATTTCACCGTCATATTTCATTTCAAAATCATAAATCCTGAGCATGATCGTAGATATATTGAACCAGGACATCCAGTGATGCAAATATCTCCCTGCCTTTTTCCATATCCATATCGGTCAGGTCAATTCCCCAATTCTGCTGAAGAATCAAAACGATTTCCACTGCATCAAGTGAGTCCAGGCCAAGGCCATCTTCCCCAAACAGAATCTCGTCATCTTTTATCTCTTCCGGTGTGATATCTTCCAGAGAAAGTTCTTCAACCAAGCTTTTTTTCAGTTGTACACTGATCTCCTCCAAACTCTGCTTAACTGCCATACAAACTCCTTAATTCCATTACAATTGCATCCAAAATTACAATAAATTATATATTACGGCCATGGCAGACGAACCTGCCACAACAAAGCATGAAAATACTTTAAAAAAACAAGCGTTTACAGGGATTTTCTTATAAAAACAGGCATCAGAATTCCTCAATTCACTGTTTCCAGACATCATAAAAGAGAAAACATTGATACGGTTTTTGCTGAAAAAAAGCGGAAAGAATATCTGCATACATCTGTGACCAGCGTATTAATTGAGATTTTTTATTCTCTCCCTTCTCATATACCGGAGTGATAATATTGGTCAAATCCACATCATATAATTTATACCCTACCCTTGATGCCAGAAGAACTGCAACCGGAACCTTTGCAGCAGCAGCAACGGCAAAGGCACCCAGAGGAAATTGTGCTTTCTCTCCCAAAAAATCCACACTTCCGGAAACAGCGCCATAGGCTCTGTCACCCATAAATGAGACTATGTGTCCCTCTTTGAGTAATTTTATCATCCTGAGAATATCACCTGGAGCCCCGCCCGGCGGTATGGTATCAATGAAATCGCCCTCTCCGGAAATACCAAGGGATGCTTTAACAGCAGCATTGTGTTCCGGAAGCATTACGAGATAGACTTTTTTTTTGAATCCGGCAAGGGTGGTCATGGCAATCTGCCAGTTTCCTGCATGTGCGGTGAGTAAAACAAAACCTTTTTGCTGATTTGCAAGTTTCTCCAAATTATCCTGACCAAGGAGCCTGAAGTTAAAATCAGCTCCACCGGAAAACGCTGCCATTCTATCCACAAGCTGTTTCCCCTGACTTACAAAAAGCCGGTAACATTTCAGCCGAATCATTAATGGTGAACTTTCCGGAAAACGTCGGCGAAGATAGGCAGAAGCAGCTTTTACAGCTTTGCCATCAAAAAGCCAGTAATGGAGAGCCACACCATAAAGCAATGTATATGCGGCAAACAATCCTCCCATACGCAGAAATAACCTGAAAAACCAAAACCCTAGTGCGTTACCACGCTTTTTTGATATCTGTTCCAAAAAAATAGTTCCTATTTCGACATCCTTCATATCAACTCAAAATTAGTTTACACTTTTCGGCATGTTTCATTTACCGCTTTACACTTTCCGGGACACCATTCCCATTTATCGGTATTCTTCATAAAAAAAGTGTAAACTACTTTGGTGCAGATATGAAAGATGCCCACTTTTCGAAAAATTCTGAACCATGATTAAAGGATTTAAGGATTAACACGATTAAAAATCAAGGTAATCCCTTAATCATGAAAATCTGGTTCAAAAAAACGGGATAAGGCAGGATTATATATCCTGAACATCTTTTTTATCCTGGTTATCCTGATTCAGACAAATTAAGCAACTGCAAAAAAGCAATAAGATGTCGATTTTGAGAATCTAAGAAGATCGTCGGGATTTTGGGAGCAACATATCCCACATAAGCCCCTTATGGCCAAGTTTGTGCAGAAATTTAACACTCCTGTCATAGGAATCCGGCGGAAAAACACAGTGCCTATGGGGCTTGAATGCCTTTTCCATAGTCTCTTCCAGCCATTTTTTATCCACATCCGGAGAGATATAATATACAGGCGACAGCAAATTTTCTTGACCGGTCAAAATTCCCTGTTTTACAGCCATGTGTTTCAAGGATGTTCCCGGCAATATTCTAATCCCTATAAACATGAAGGATACTGTATTTTCAAGTGATATGATGTTTTTGATACCTTCATCGGCAGTTTCAGGTGTCTCGCCAGGAGCTCCGAACATGAAAAAATTGGCTGTGGCAATCCCATTGTCTGCAAACAATTGATTGCAGGCCACAATATCCTTGAACAAAAAAGATTTTCCAAGGGCTTTTAAGGTCGTATCCGTGGCTCCATCGGAACCTAATTCCACGCCTCTTACTCCGGTACGGATCATAAGATCAATGATAGATTGCTCCAGTATCTCGGGTTTTATATATGCTGTCCAGGGTACGGAAAAGCCCCGTCTCTCCATTTCGTTCAAAAGATCTATATAATGGCCTTCGCCATCATTAAAAATGGAGTCTGTAAAAAAAATCATACGAGCACCATGTTTTTTCACAAGAATTTCCATGTCGTCAACAGTATCTTTTTCATCCCTTGGTCTTATTCGACTGCCTTCCAGGGCAGGGTAGGAACAGTAGATACATTTATGTGGACAACCACGTTTGGTCTGGACATTTGCAAGGGAGCCATTTTCAAGATAGTATGCCATGATATTGCTGTCATACAAAGCACCCTGTATCTGGCTTGAAGTCATGCTGGATTCGGCAATCAAAACAGGTTCAGGAATCTCCTCTCCTTGCTCAAGGCTTCCAACAAGCTTAATCATAAGCTCCTCACCTTCGCCGACAATTCCGTAATCTGCCCCAAGATGCTCTAAAAGCGTATCAGGCAACAGTGAAAAGGCCGTGCCGCCCAAAATGATTTTCGCATCTGTAACTGCTTTGATTTCTTTTACAATTGATTTGACAACCCCGATATATTCCTGCTCATTCATGAGGTTGACATTATCAATATTTCTCATGGAAATCCCTACTGCATCGGGTTTTTCATTTTGAACACACTCCCTTAAACGGGAAAGGGATTGATCGTTCTGCAAAAAATCATACTGAACCACTTCATACCCGGCATTGACAAGGGCACGGGCAACCATGCTCATACCCAAAGGGTACACAAGATAGGGTGATATGGCCACATTGGAATCTACAAGCACTATTTTCATAAGTTTTTATTCCACCATCCCAGGATTTCCGGTTTACAGCCCTGCTAAATTATTTTGGTATTGTCCCAAACCTGCCAATAACTCTCTTGAAATAGTTATCGCTATGGTCAATAGTTATCGTTATGTTAGTTTGATTATCACATCAACGGATTTGGTACATCACCATGATTTTTATGAAGATGCGGCAGAACGCCGTTTTCCCCACTTGCGTTTGTTTCTTGTGTCATAGCGCCTGTGAGTGCCGTCTTTTTTCTCTTTTTTCAGCACATCCAGAAATAGTTTTGCCATTCTCATCTCTCTTGATGACTCTGCATAAAAGGTCTCCCATGCATAGTCATACATCTTTTCCAATGCTTCAGGGGTGATCATATGGGGTTGAAAGACAGCTTTATCACAGGTGTATTTACTCCAGTCATTGTGCAATATCCGTTTTTCAGATTGATATTGTTTCCGAATATTGCTTCCGGGAAATGGTGTCAGGATAGTAAACTCAGCCATATCAAGGTCAATCTCCAGCAGAAAATCCACAAGCTTCTTGATCTCATCCTCATCATGTGCCGGAGATTTACCTATCTTGTCGCACCCAAGTATTATGGTTCCTTCCACCAGGATACCATGATCTTTATACCTTTTGATTCTGTCCCTTATATGATCTGACATATCCACAACAGCCTGATAGACGTACCAAGCTCCGGCTTTTGCCGCAAGGTCAAGAATTTCTGGATCATCTTTAATGGGATGGGAAATCCACTTCTTTTTCAAAGGAGCCATCTCCCGAAAAAGATCCTTTTCCCACTGATCATCCTGGGCAAGGGAGTTATCCACCATAAAAATGCGGTTATTGGGAATGGATTCAAGCTCCTCAAGTACCTTGTCTATGGGGCGGGGCCTGAATTGCCGGCCTCCGAGATAAGGTGTGCAGCAGGGAAAACAGTTGAACCGACATCCCCTGGATGCATGTACAAGATCCACCATCTGGATTCCACGAAAATTGTAAAGCTCCCTATCAAGGATATCTCTTCTTGCTGTTTTTACAAGATTTATGTCGGGGAAAATAGCATGATAATCATAGACTTTCTTAAGTTGACCTTTCCGGAAATCCCCCAAAACTCCTTCCATACGACCTTCAGCCTCTCCGAGAAAAACGCTGTCTCCATGTTGCAATGTCTCATCTGCATGAAGCTGGGTTGCAATCCCGCCAAAAATAACCGTTTTTCCCCGTTTTCGGAATTCATCGGCAATTTCCCAGGCCCTGGGAATCTGACAGGTGAGCATAACCGACATAAATATAATGTCAGCGTCATCATCAAAATCTATATCTGTAACGTGTTCATCTGTAAAACATATTTCAACATCATCCGGCAGTGCTGAAGCAAAGACCACTGGCCCGTGAGGGGGAAGATGAAATTCAGGTTGATATTTTAGCTTGGGCCATTTGGCGTAAATGATTCTAACTTTCATTTTCGGCTCCGGGGTGTAAGGTTATGAAGGCCGCTTTGATAGAGTCATTATCATGGACAAACAGATATATATGATCATGATGTCCTGTATGGACTATATCTTCAGCCTGATTCAAAGCAAAGGAGTAGAGATCGGACTCTGTTGAACTCATGTAAAGAAGTGCCCCACTTATCCCGAAACAGATACCAATTTCTGCGCAAATACTTGTGGGTAAAGTGTAGATGAATTTATTGGGGCTCCCCATACTCCTGCCGTTTTCAAGGTAATGGTTAAAATAGTGGGTATTGGCATCAAGTGCGCCGTCACGATCAACAACCAGAATAGCTGTTTTTGAAGGCTCCCATTTTTGTCCTTTTGTTTTTGTAATCAGTTTAAAGGCAGCCAGAAAAAGATTTTTACCATATGTATCAAATTTTTTGAAATTTTTCACAGATTTAAGGATGCTCTCTTCCACACGGAGACTCTGATATTCTTCCAACATTTTTTCATTTTCATGGCTACATATAAATTGGATTTCAGATCTGATTTTTATTGGATATTCTCCATAATCAGCCGTTTTAGCAAGATTTTCATGACACATCCTCCCCCTGGCAACTATCAATGCACTGTTTATTCCTCCAAATCCGGCATTTGCCACCAGAGCGTTGCTGGATGGTTTGTTCAATGCCACAGAGTGTACCCATCCCACAGCCTCTTTATCCAGATTGGATATACCTGTACTTGGAGGAGTTGTACCTGTTTTCATGGCCTGAACAGAAACAGCAAGTTGCAGAAGGCCGGCATTTCCCATGGTATGACCAACAGCTCCTTTTATTGAAAAAAGGGGAGATGGGTTTGAAAAAATCTTTTTGTAGGCTTTCAACTCCATGCCATCATTGTATCTGGTTCCGGTACCGTGGCCGGCAATGAAATCAATCTCTCCGGGTTGCAAACCAGCATCACGCAAGGCATTTTCAACAGCCCTTGCAAGGCCGGAGCCATCCCTTGACGGCCCTGTCATGTGGTTGGCGTCACTTGAAGAGGCTGCACCTGCAACATAAAAATGCTCTTCTGAGGGAACATCATCAGCCGTAAGCAAAATAATTCCTGCTGCCTCCCCTGGGGTGAGACCGCTTCTATCCCTATCAAAGGGTCTGGCTCCCTCTTTATCAATTGCCATCAAAGCTGAAAAACCTGAGAAAACAAATTCACTGACGCAATCGGCAGATGCCACAAGTACATCTTTCTCTTTTCCCGACTGGATAAGAAATTTCGCCCTTTCAACAGCCGCTGATGCAGAAGCACAGGCCGCAGAGACAACATAAGGGGGCTTTTTCAATCCCAATGCATCCCCAAGCCAGGAAGCGGTTTTAAGAAGTGTAGAAGCTCCTGTTCCTGAAGAATCACAATTTAACAGAGCCTTTTCCAGTCTATCTATTTCTCCAACTGTGGCGGCAAAAATAAGTCTCGTATCTTCCGGGATAAGTTGAGCATTTCTTGTGATCAGTTTCTCAAACATCTGGGCAAGAGATGTTTTGTTATCTGCAGAAGATGTTCCGTCACCCGCAGAAGATCTTCTGTCTCCTGGCGATATGCCAGGTACCAAAGCTGCCATTTGAGATCGAAAGGCACTGCAATCAAAACGGTTATTGGGAGCAATGGCACTTTTCCCTTTGACAAGCTCCCTGAAAAAGATTTCAAGGGTGTCTCCCATAGGGGTCAACAGGTCAATGTGGGATATTCTTGCATATATCACAGCTATTGAAGCCTCCGGCCGAACATTATGAAGGTTCCGGCATCATTTATTTTCAAACTCGCCACTTTGCTATTTACCAAACTCGCCACTTTACAATTTCCCAAACCCACCACTTTACAATTTCCCAAACTCGCCACTTTACAATTTCCCAAACCCGCCACTTTACAATTTCCCAAACCCGCCACTTTGCCATTTACCAAGGATTGTTTCAAGCAAAGGAGGTGGCAGAATATATGGTTCACCGCTTGCAGCGTCTGTAAACATCTGAACAGTGTATCCTGTTGCCGCAATGATACCATTTTCTTGATAAATGGTATATTCGGTATTCAGGCGTGCCGCTTTGCTCCAGATCAGGGCAGCCTTGATCCTTATTTTTGCCTCAAGCGGCAGGGGTCGATGGTAATCCACATGCATCTGAACGATGGGGGCACGTAGGTTGTTTTCATAGTAAGCTTTATAGGTAAGACCAATATGCCCTGCCAAAGCTTCAGCAGCCATCTCAAAAAATCTTGGATAGCGCCCATGCCATACAATGGCCATTGCATCTGTATCACTGAAGCGAACACGACTTTCCACTGTAATCTCCACAGGGGAAGGATCTCCGGCCACTCTGGGAAAATATGTCTTTTTTCTTCTTGTCACGCTAAATCTCCTTCCATATCAAGGAGTATTGAAATCTTTGCCACTATTTTTTCCTCTTTGCCATGACCGTTATAAAAAATCCCCTTAACCAACGTCCCTTCGGCTTTTTTCCGGCGGGGCAATGTCGCAACCAAAGTCACCAACTGATTGGGAAAAACCGGTACCATGAACCTGGAGTCCTTTATAGATTGCAGACGCGCATTTTTTCCCGTAATTTTTTCACACATAAGTTGCAATGTTTGAATCATGACAATACCTGGCAAAACAGGCTGACCTGGAAAATGCCCCTGAAAACCGATGAATTCATCATCAAAAACCAGTCGGGCGTAATAGTTTTTTTCGTTTCTCTGAAGAGATTCTTCTTCGTTCTTCTGAAGAGATTCTTCTTCATTCTTCTGAGGAGATTTTTCTTCATTATTTTGAAAGCATTTTTCTTTATCCTTATGAAAAAACTTTTCTTTATTCTTCTGAAAAGAATTATCAAGAATAAGACGGATTTGATCACTCAACAGGCTCATTTTCTCTATTCATGTATTTTTTTGTGGTTATGGCTAAAGTATAATGGTGCATGTAATGTTTGAAAAAAGTCTCCTGGGGAAAGATTTTTCCTTTTTCATCTGTTAAATAGCTGTAATAGTCTGCTGACCATACCTTCTCTCCATCTCTGAAGAAAATTTTAGATATCAGGCGAAGCGGTTCCCCGCTGAAAATGTACTGGATGACCCCATCTTCTTCTCCCTCCATCTTAAAGCTTACACTTTCCGGTTTCCTATATATTTTCCTTCCTGCCGTGGTGACAGATCTATCAAAATATAGTCTTTGAATGTCCGTCCGGATGGTTTGAACCGCTTTTTTCAACTCCTTGAATTCAGGGAGAGTGTATGCTTTTTCAATCTCTCCGTTTTTTACCTGTACCTGAAAAAGCAAAACCCCCATGGGATTGAGAGCAGCCATGGAAAAAGAGTTATCAGACTCATCTATCTTCAATGGCCCCAGTGACACAAAGGATTGCCCCCGATAAGAAAAAACCACCGAGTTGATGCACTCGACTTTTGTGGCAATGTCACTGTTGTACTGCTCCAGTTGACGGGAAATGGAGAGATCGGTCATCCCCTCCGGCAGCTTGAGCTGATGCTCCGGTACAAGCGGTGTGCATGCAGAGATGAGCAAGAGCGCCAAAAGTCTGACCTGCAAAAGTCGCCTGTTTTGAAATAGACAAGTTATTGCAGATCTGTTCCTGAAAGAGATAAAATCACGCATTTTAAAGAACCTTTTCCAGAGCCGGAATAGAAAATATAGCACTCAAATAGGCAGAGACAATACCGCTTATCATGGTAACTCCAACAACAAACATTGCCGGGTGGGATGCGAAAAGAAGACCCAATGTACCGGCTATTGTGGTAAGCATTGAAAAAGTTACAGCCTTTATGGCAGGCTCCCGTGCCTCTCCATCCTTGAAACTTGACAAAAAAATACCGTAATCAATACTCAGCCCCAATACGACTATCAGTGTAATTAAAACCACCACATTGGCCTTGATATTAAAAAGAGATAATACCCCAAATACAACAAGTACAGATGTTGCCACAGGTATCAGGGCAAGCAGTGTTTTTTTGACTGTTTTCAAAAAAAGGACCGTGATCATCAAAACCCCGGAAATAGAGAAGATTGAGACCTTTTTCATATCTGCAAAGACCTGCTCTGATATGGTATCTGACAGTTCTTCCCTTGAAACCACATATGCGTCAGGATATTCATCAACAACGGAATGGACATGGGAAAGTGCCTCGGAAGAGTCTTCAAAGTACCCCAGAAGCAGAACGCCCTCTTCTTCGATTTTGAGAAAACGTTCTTTAAAAGGAAGCAACAGTTCCGGCATTTTTTCATCTCCAGTTAAAGCACCGGCATCAAGCATATTATAAAACGGCCTGAATGCATCCTTTGAAAATCCATAAACAGCAGCCTTAAAAAAGATTTTTGACTCCATCTCCCTTGCCCGCTCTTCTGTCCAGTATTTTCTGAACTCATTGAGATTGAGTTTTCTTGTTTCCTGGGAGGGCCATACCAGGGCAAGAGAGGTAAAACTTTTCTCCTTCTGAAAAATTTTTTGACTTAATTGTTCATAGGATGTCCATCCGGTCTCAAGATCACTTGCCTTCAGAACAACAACCCCAGGCTGTTTTCCTCCCTCCATACATTTTGAAACCGCTCTTCTGCCTGCAAAACCTCTTCACTGCTTCCGTCAAAGGAAGCAATATCTGTTGTGAATTGAAGTTTCATGGAAAAGAGAGATGAGATTATCAACACCACAATCCATATGCTGATAACCCAAAAGGAAGAGATGGATGGGAAAAAGGAGGATGGTGATAAAAAATTAAGAGATGCAGGCGTACAGCCATTGCCGTCAACTGTTTTCCATAAATGGGGAATTAAAAAAAGATAGATAAGAACACATATTAAAATGCTGATAATGGAAAAAGTTGCCAACTCCCAGTAATCCTGCACAGAAGAAGCGTAAAATGAAACAAACACGCCTATGGTGGTTATGGATGCCATGAAAATCCGCTTTCCTGTCTGCCTTAAAACATTATAACCGCCAGCTTTAAAAGCAGTGTATGCGTGAATTCCGTAATCCACTGATATTCCGGCTATCACCGCAGCAAATCCAAGCATGAAAACAGATAGCTCTTGGTACATAAAGGATGCCACACAGACCGAAATGGCAATTGCGGCAAAGGGAGAAAGAAAAATAAGCAGAGCTTCAGGGCTTCTGAAAACAAAAAACATCAGTAAAGTAAATGAGATGGTGACCAGGAGTACTGCAAGGCGGATATCTTTTTTAATGACATCCTCATTGCTTACGGCATGGGCATGGCCGCTGATCATGGTGATATCAAGATCGGAAAAAGTATGGATAAGGGAAGATATTGCATCCATCATCTCTCTGCTGCCTTTGCTGTCCGTGACAGGAACCGATGTCCTGGCTACAAGTAATGCATGGTTGCCATCAGCATCAATGAATCGTCCATTAAAGAGCTTTACACGATACCCCATGGTTCCTGCCATACGGTTGATCTCTTCCAAAAATAAGCTGGACCATCCCAAAGGGTCTGTCCGCATGCCACCCTTTATAAAACCACTCCCGGGTGTGGTAAGAGCAATATAGATCTGCTTTAACCGAATGTTGATCTCTTCCTCAGAGTTCAATGGATTAGAAAATTCGTAACGGGATTGGGGAAGCAGCAAGGGCAACATGGATACCAGTTGATGGCGTGCCTTTTCAATATCAACCTGCTCAATGCCATCTACAACTTTAGTAATAGAGGGGAGTAGAGTAAACTCGTTACCAAAAGTTCGGGATCGCTCCATGAGAAGGAGTTTTCCTCCCGCACCATTTGGGTGAAGAGATTTGCTTTCTGCATCTTTCGGGTGAAGCGGTTTCTTTCCAGAATCTTTTGAATTTGTCGGTTTCTTTACAGAATCCATCGAATTTGCAAGGTCAAGAGATTTGTCCGCTGCATCTTTCAGGCGTATGGAAAAAGCGATGGTTCCGGCCATATCACTGTTGCGCAGAAAATCAAGTTGTCTCTGAATAACGGGATTGTCAGGAAGCATTGCAGTTACATCATTGTTGAACGGAATGGATAGAATGCGAAAAACGGAAAGAAACAAAAGCAGAATAAAAAAAAGGCTTATCTTTTTCCAGTGGGAGCCTGCAAAGGTGTAGATCAGATCAAAACCGTATGAATTCATTTTGCAGTTGTCCAGACCGAGGATTCAATAGGAAGATTTATGCGTATATCTTCAAACCTGATCAGCGTGTCATCTCCACTTATTTCGGTTATCCGAATCTGCTCCAGATATCTTTTGTCTTCCCTGAAGTCAACGACAACTGCTTCAATGATTCCGGAAGCCGGATTTTCCGGTTTAGGCTGGAATCTCAAAGAGAGGGGTGTTTCAGAAAGGGCAACAATATCATAATCGGTTAAAAAATCCGAATATTGTCCGGAAAACCACTTTTTTATCTGGGAAACTGCTGTATCCACCATCATGTTGTCATTTAGGGAAATGGTTGTGCTCTTTTTGCTCTCTGCATCCCATTTCACCATCTGTTTTCCGTCCATGACAAGGGAGTATTCAACAGGCTCTTCAACCTTCCAGGCAAACCTGTCCGGTTTATCCACATGAATGGTTCCCCTGATTTCAAGAGGCATCTCAAACATGGCCATCTTCTTGACCTGGACAAACCTTGCCGACAGAGTCCGCACAGAATCCATGCGCTGCTCCACATCTTTTATTTCCGACAGGAGATCCAGCCCACTGCATGGAACGCAATAAAAAAAGATCATGACGAAAACAAAGAGAAGAGAAAAACTCAAACAAAATACTCGATTCATTTTAAATCCAGCCCACTGCATGGAACGCAGTAAAAAAAGATCATGACGAAAACAAAAAGAAGAGAAAAACTTAAACAAAATACTCGATTTATTTTATACAATTTCATCCTCCCTGAACACCTTGAAATTCCCTTCTGCAACGGGCCTGTCTCCACACAGCACAATGCCGTGCATTACTCCAAAGCCGCCCAGCTTAGCTTTTTTTGTAACCTGAATAGTCATGGGCACTTCAGGGTATATTTTGTCAAGTATTTGTATATTCTTGCCACCAAGCAACACGCCTTGATGTGGACTTTCCCCTGTATCAAAGCCCTCGAAACCATTCATGGCTGCTGCTGCCTGAGCCATCATTTCAAAGAGAATCACCTCTTCAAGGGTTCCGTCCTTTTTAAGAAAAATGGTATCATGGGGTATCACAGATTCAATCTCAGCATAACGCTCTTTAACGGCAATAAGCTTTGTTATTACCTGAATGGGTCTTTTCTGTGGAATGAAGGCATCCACAGAAGCGGGAAGATGGACTATCTGATCAATTTTATCCTGATTTTTCCAGCAAAAAGGATCTGAGCCCATATAGTCTCCTGTCAGGGCATAAGCAAGAGCTCGACTTCCGCAGCATTGATCTGCATCATCGCATCTGCGGCACGGGCCTTTTATTTTTATCTTACCGTTTTCTCCCGCAAGATTCATAAGTACTTCACTCTCCTTTAGTATAACACCAAGGGGCTTTTGCCTTATGTTGCCCAAAGATATGGGAAGTCTTTTGCGAGGATAGATATCTCCTGTATCAGTCACAGTGCAACAACGCAAATAAGAAGGTATTTCAGGGCCTGGAATCGGTGGAAGGGGTTTCCAGTTAATTTTATACTTCACAGCATCTATTCCGGAAAGTTCCTCAAAAAGTGCTCTGACATCATCTGGTTCAGGGAGTCTGCAATGTTTTTTATCACTATCTGCACCCACAAAAAGTCCTGGAACTGGAAGAGTCATCAAAGGCACAAGTTTATTATCTCTCGCCCATCGCCAAAAACCTGGAATACCCGTCAGATGCTCCCTGGAAATGATTGACTCAAGAAAAAGTTTTGCATTGTCATCAGGATATCCGGCAGACATGAAAATATTTACTATATCACATATATTATAAAACCCTTTACCCACGACTGAGCAGGGTTCTCCGGAGGGTTTTCCGGAGCTGGAGGTATTATTTTCTCGATATGCATCCTGATCTTTAAGTATCTCCTTATCCACGCAGAAGCAGTTGTCTCCGGAACCGGTTGTTTTTTTGGGGAACAGATCCTGATGCATCAGGATGACATTCACTCCATCAGTGAAAAGCCTTTGAGCCACTTCACGGGTTATTCCCATACCGAAAGTGCAAAACCCCGCACGCAATCCATTAATACGAATATGAGCAAGAATATCAAAAAACCAGGGATGCACAGAAAAATTTTCATCTGTAATGATAATTTCCTCCACCCCAAGGCGTGAAGCCTGATCAACAATGCCAAGGATCTCTTTAAGATCCAGTTTGTCATCTTCAGCGCAGTACAGCTTACAGTCATCAGGCAAACCGGGTTTACCAGCTTCAGCCAGAGAGCAGTCAGTGCTCTCAAAAAGCACCCGGGGAAGCTTAACAGCAATGGTTTTCACCGTCATGTTCATATTTCCGCCCATTATATGAGACTATCCTTTTCACCCATATGCAAGACTCTCCGGTTTTCATGGGCATCAATGAAATCCTGCATGATCTTTCTGACATGTTTTTTCAAGGCAAAAGGGCTTAAGTGAGCATACTCTGCAAAGTTAATAGGAGGCAGCATGTGAACATCCACAACGCCAGGTTTGATAAGAAGAGAACCTTTCTTAGGCTTATCTTCATTTCCCATGATACAAACAGGAATCACGCTCACTTTTTCAGACTGTGCTGCCCGAAAAATCGCACCATGGAAATGGTTGATCCTGGATGAACCGGATCTGGTTCCTTCGGGAAAACAGACCACAGACACTTTTTGTTGTACTAAATTCCTAAAAATTTTTAGGAAATCATCAAAGGGCATCTCACGAATACTGATATAACCCGCAAGCTTGGCGCAAATGCCAAGTATGGGAAGTCTGAATGGCCAAATATTGACTATCTGGACAAACTCTCCGGGCAATACCGCCATGAGAAAAGCATCCGAGGCAGCTCTGTGGTTAACCACATAAACACATGGAAAATTAATCTCTCTGCCCCCTGTGGAATCTATAAATCTGACATGGGCTACCAGTCTGCCCAAACCGAAAACGATACACTTGCCATAAAGGACAATGAAGCTGCGTAGAGTAGAGAGAATGGTTCTTTCAGGAAAAAAACAGCGCATTAGAAGCAATATGAACAATCCGGCACAAAAAGCAATAATGGTGAACAGCGCAGATAAAATATAAAAAACCGTATTTTTAAAAACAACCATCAGCAGGTATGTTCCGTTTTTATCAATGCAATGAAGTCATACAGGTTCTCCAGGGTGACAATATTTTTGACACGCTCATCATCCCGCAAAGTCACATTGAATTTATCCTGAAGAGCGACAATCAAGTCAACAACATCAAGACTGTCGAGACCAAGATCCTCAAAAATGGTGGCTTCCGGAATAAGTTCCTCCTCTTCAAGTTCAAAGGACTCCATAAAAACCTCATTCACCATTTCAATAATCTTTTCATCCATGCTCAAATTCATTCTCAAATCTCCGGTTTAAACTTTGTACATACAAGAGAAGCGTTTATGCCGCCAAAGGCAAAACAGTTTTTCAAAACCACATCAACGGATCGATGCAAGGTCTCTCTTACATGAAAGACAACGTCACACCCATTGTCCACAACTTCAAGATTGCATGTGGGGTATATCATATTTTGCTTCATCATATCCATAACAACAGCAAGCTCTATGGAACCCGATGCCCCGAGTGTATGACCTATATATCCTTTCAGGCTCTGCACTGGGGTATTGGCACCAAAAACAGTTGCAATGGCTTGGGCCTCCTCCTCATCGCCATGACGTGTGGCTGTGGCATGCGCACTTACCAGATCAACCTTTGAGGGTAAAATATCAGCTTCGGACAATGCCATATTCATACAGTGAATCATGGACTCCCTGTGGGCCTGGCTCACATGTGAGCCGCTGCTGCATGTATGATAACCTCTGATCTCAGCCAAAATATTTGCTCCTCGCTCAACAGCATGTTCATAATCTTCCAGCACAAGAATTCCTGCGCCTTCCCCGCAAACAATGCCATCCCGATCCTTATCAAAGGGTCTTGGTGACTTTTCAGGAATATCATTATAGTTTGTGGAAGATGCAAAAAGAATATCAAAAGAGCCTGTAACAGTGGGATGAAGCTCTTCTGCTCCACCGCAAAGCACCATTGACTGCCTTCTGTTTCTGATAAGATCAAAACCTGTTCCCACAGCCTGCAATGAGGAAGCACATGCTGCGGAAGTTGCCATGACAATTCCCCTTAAGCCAAGATACTGGGCAAGATTCATTGCTGCCGTATGGGAGACCGTATGAAAAAATTTCATGGCAGAGAGTTTTGAAAGGTCATGATCCGGCAGCATTGTCTCAAAAGTGTCGTTCAAAGCCTCGGCACCCCCCATTGTGGAACCCACTACGCATCCGCACTTGCCCTCCAGGAAATCAAGGCTCTTTATTCCTGCTGAGGAAAGTGCCTCATCTGCTGCAAACAGGGTAAGCAGGCTCAGTCTCCCCATGGATCGTCTAATCTTTCTGGGAATATGCCTGTAATCCGGCATATCAACTGGAACTCCAATAAGGCTTCTGAGACCTTTATATCTCTCCCAGCCTGGCATTCTTCTGGTGGCACATTTACCCTTTTCAATACCAGAGATCAGTGCATCCATACCGCAGCCCATACCTGTTATCACACCCTTTCCCGTTATGACTACTCTGGCTGCTGTCATTTGTCTCTACCTCCAAGTGAATATTCAATAAATCGGGCATACTCCTGACGATCAAGCAGCAGGCGGCATAAAACAAAAGATGACATCATGCTCCCCATTATACCGGGAAGAAGAGCGCTCTGACCTGCGCAATAGAGATTGCGGAAAGGAAGCCTGCCAAAAAGGTTAAACTGCCCCATTTTCTGTTTGATCCCATAAGCACACCCAAAAGGCGTATTGAGATAATCCCGAAAGGTTAGCATGCTGGCAGCATCCAGCAACTGCAATGAGTTTTCATATTCAGGAAATTGCCGTACTATTCTATCCTTAATTCTGGATATTTTATCTTTTTTGTAGGCATCATACCCAGAAACTCTTTTCCCCACAGTTGAATCTGCCCATTTTTCCACATGCTCATAGTGGGACATTTCAAATGCATTGATAAGATTTACAACTTCTCCCTTAACCACTTCGTGGCTTTTTATCATTACTAAAGGAAAATCTCCGCTCCTTGAAGTATCAAAAACCTCCCTGATGTCATCCTGGGGCAACAGTGTTATCAAGGCAGGAGAAAATGGTTGAGATGCCATATTACTAATGTGAAATGCATCCTCATTATCTTTATGATTGGAGCTGATCGTTGAAGTTGACCATGAAGGGTTACCGTGGAAAGAGATTTGATTTTCACATATGGGGGGGGCTTCAGCCGGAAATGAAGGTTTAACCTTGAAAAAAACAGAAAAAAACCAATGGAACGCTCAAAAGATTCAACCCTCTTTTGAAAGGCTCTTGTCAGATGCTCTGAAGGTAAAATTTTCAGAACCTCTTTGGGATGAATGGTGAAAATGCACTCCTTTGCCTGCAAAGGTTTTCCGTCATTGAGAATAAAGATGCCAACAGTGCGGTTTTCAATCTCCTCCATGCTCTTAATAGAGGAATTTGTTCTGACTGTAACTCCAAATTTATCAAGTTGCTTTTTAAAGGCACGAATAAATGCATCGCCCCCGTTCTTTACCCTTGCAATGGATTGATAAAGCCCGTAAACTACCCGGCTGTGGTTGGCAAAGGAGATGGCAGAAGGTTCTGACCCGTAACACATGGAAAGAGATGCCAATATAGATTTTAAACGGATATCATCGGTCAATGAATCAAGTACATCCGCAAGAGTTACAAAATCATCTTTGGATTGTAAAGGACGCTCAGTCAATATACTCCTGATATCCATTGCCCCTGTCTCCTGTACCAATTTTCTGATACGGGAAAAATAAGAGGTTACAGCATCTGCCTCATCAGGAAAGTCAGATATCATGGCATTGGCCACTGTCAGCCATCCAAAGGGAAGTTTATGACAATCTCCTGTGGATTCAAAGATGAATTGATTATCCTCGGCACTCTTCACAAATTCCGGAAAAATATCTTTGTCCATGGACAAGATTTTCAACATATCCGTAAGGATAGCTTCTTCTGAAAAGCCGCCGGTAAAATGAAATCCAGTGTCAAGTGGTACACCCTGTCTGTAAAATCGACGCAGGGAGCCCCCAATGGCAGGGCCTTTTTCCAGAAGAATCACTTTACGCCCGTTCATGGCAAGGAGCAAAGCCATGGTTAGCCCACTGACACCACCTCCCACCACAATATTGTCATAACACTCATTTTTTCCCATATTTTTCATTTATTTATGAATCAATCCCATGCCTATGATCGGCATCTGCCGATTTACACTTTCCGGTAAAACCTGTACATTTTTTGGCAATTTATAGTTTTCCAGAATAGTTAAATTGGCAATACTACTGTAGGACTGCCCTGTGTGGCTGCCCTTTCCAAAGTTGAGATGCCAAAATTTTTTTCTGAAAGTCTATAAATCCAGAAAGTGTAAAGTACTACCGGGGATGATATGAAGAGTGTACAATGATTCAATCAAAATCATGTTCTCAATCCACCATTTACGCTGATCACCTGACCGTGGATATACATATTTTTCTCACTTGCAAGGAAATCAACAACAGAGGCAACGTCTTCAGGTGTTCCGATTCGTCCCATGGGAATCAGCGGCAAAACCTTATCCATGGGAAATTTATCTGTCATGTCAGTTTCAATAACCCCTGGAGAAACAACATTCACAATAATTCCCTTTTTACCAACTTCCCGGGCAAGGGCTTTTGCTGCGCCAATAAGACCTGCTTTGGAGGCAGAGTAGTTGACTTGTCCTGCCTGACCCTGTTCTCCGGAAACTGAGGAAACAACTATAATTCGTCCCTTTTTTGCCCTCAACATATTGAAAACCATAGGCTTGACAACATTGTAAAATCCATCCAGATTTGTCCTCAATACATCGTTCCATTGATCTTTTTTCATCCACAACAGTAGATTGTCACGGGTAATACCTGCATTGTGTAGCAATACATCCGGAGCAGTTTTGCCAAACTGTTCTTTTAATACTTTCTCACACTCATCGGTATCAGCAACATCAAAGGAGAGCAGATCGCATCGTTTTCCCAACTTTGTGATCTCTTCTTTTACCTCAAGAGCCTGCTCTTCGCTGCTTTTATAGGAAAGAACAATGTCAAACCCTGATCTGGCCAATCTGAGGGCACATGCCTTTCCGATCCCCCGACTTCCACCAATAACCAGGGCGCAACCTTTGTGTTCCATTTTGTTCCTCCTTGTACACCTTCTGTGTGCAAACTCAAAATTATTAACTATAGTAAAACTGCTCTTTTAATCCAAGAAAAAATGAATGTCAAGAGGGTTTTTTTATTGCAGAAATGGAAAAATAAATATATTTTTTTCTTAAATTATCTTTGATATATTTTTTAAAATTATTATTTTATATATATTTTTATCAATTTTTATTGTTTATAAAAAATAAAATCCAGTTAACAATTTCAATAACTTATATTCAATATCTATAGTCAGGAGGAATAATCATCACAAAGCACTATTAAAGTCATTGTATGCTTTTACCGTGGAAATGGATACAATTTTCCATATTCGGGGTAGCTGGATGGCAGCCATGCCCGTTTACCACAATGTAAGAATACAAAATAGTATATTATAAAATTTTGATTCATATATGACTTTTTGTTTTATTATCTAAAAAATAATCACTATCAGAAAATTGATGTTAATGTTGGATTCCTCTGGTTTTCTATGATAAGAAAAATATTACATTTCTTGGCACCCTTCAATAATGAGATCAGAATAAAAAAGGTGAACCCATATGGATTACTCATGCATTATTTTTGAGGTAAAAGATCAAACAGCCATAATTACCCTTAACAGACCCAAGGTACTCAACGCCATGAATCGCCAGATGTGGCTTGAAATCATGGATGCCCTTGAACATATAAAAAATAACAAAAATATAAAGGTAGCGGTTTTTACAGGTCATGGCAGGGCTTTTTCAACAGGAGCGGATCTTAAGGACTCAAAAGACCGCACAATTGAAGATTACCGAAAGTACCTTGAATCACTTCAGGAAGCATCAAGAAAAATCATATACTTTGAAAAACCAACACTTGCTGCTGTAAACGGCTATGCACTGGGGTCAGGTTATGAGCTTGCCCTGGCATGTGATATCCGTTTTGCTGCTTCCGATGCCCTTATTGGCTCTCCTGAAGCAAGGGTAACATCTTCAGTAACAGGTGGAGCTTTCCGGTTAATACAGAATATTGTGGGCCCTGGAAAAGCAAGGGAGCTTCTTTTTACAGCCGAAAACATCACAGGTGAAGAGGCAGAAAAAATTGGCCTTGTAAACTATGCAGTCCCTTCTGAATCACTCATGGAGGAAACCTTGAAAATGGCGGATAAAATTGCTGCCAACTCTGCGTTTTCCCTTGCAATGATAAAAAAAGGCCTTCTTATGGCCCAGGGAGAAGCAAGCCTTAATGCTGTTATGGATTTTGAAATTGAAGCGTGCCTTGCGTGTGTATCCACAAAGGAACGCCAAAGCTCACTTGAGGCCTTTGAAAAACGTAAAGAGTAATCAAAAAAATGGGGTTGACCACAGTAGGAGTAAATCTGCCTGCCTTGACTAAGGCATTCACAGGGGATTGCCCCTACACAAATGGCTGAAAATTGAATCAAACCCCCCAAAAATTACCTTGGAGGTAATACATGCTTAAAAAATTGCTGGATGCCACATCTGTTGCCATTATTGGTGCTTCAAAAAACCCTACCAAAAGAGGTTATCAGGCCATAAAAACCCTTCAGGAAGAGGGATACGAAGGAGATATCTTTCCTGTAAATCCAAAGGAAGATGTGATTCTTGGCCTTAAATGCCATGAAAGTGTCTCGGCCATCCCACAAAGCGTTGATCTGGCTCTTATTACCACACCGGCAAGAACCATACCCTCGCTTCTGAAAGAGTGCGGAGAAAAGGGAATAGCCGGTGCTGTCATTATTGCCGGAGGATTCAGAGAACTTGGGGAGCATGGGCAGGAACTTGAAAACGAAATGCTGGTATCTGCCAAAAAATATGGAGTGCGTCTCATAGGTCCCAATACCTCGGGGATGATCAACATGAAATCAAACATGAACCTCGTGGGAATCAAAAACGCACCCAAAGGAAATATTGCCCTGTTGTGCCAGAGTGGCAACATGGCATTGACCCTTATTACTGAAGCCATGATCCGAAAACATGAAGGTTTTACATATTATGTGGGTGTTGGAAATGAATCTGATATTAAGTTCCACGAATATCTTGATTATTTCAGCAATGATCCTGCCACAAAATCCATTCTTATGTATGTGGAAGGAATGAGTAACGGCAGGGAATTTCTACAACAGGCCTATCAGACAACAACAAAAAAACCAATCATACTTCTGAAAAGTGGTCGATCAGATTCCGGGAAAAAATCAGCAGGCTCCCACACAGGTTCCCTTGCCGGCATGAGTGAAGTTGCAAAAGCTGCATTTGAACGTGCAGGTATAATTGTCATTGAAAACTCTGATGAGCTTTTTCCGGTTGCAGAAACCCTCTCAAGCCAGCCCCCCATAAAAAACAACAGTGTTGCAATTCTGGCTGATGGCGGAGGCCATGCAACAATTGCAGCAGATCTTTTATCAGATTATGGTATAAAATTACCCAACCTTACATCCCAGACCCAGAAAAAACTAAAGGAGATCCTTCCAAATGCAGCATCTGTTGTCAATCCTGTGGATGTTGCAGGAGGAACTGACTCTGATCCGTCAATTTTTGCCGACTGTGCCCGCATTCTCCTGAAAGATCCCAATGTAGGCGGCCTTCTTATTGTTGGGTTGTTTGGCGGTTACGGCATTCGCTTTGATAAAAGCCTTACATTTGCCGAAGAAGAGGCAGCCCATCGCCTTGGAAAAATGGTAAAAACAAAAAACAAGCCAATCGTCATGCACAGCCTTTACAGCTCTTATAACTCTCATCCAATACAACTTCTTGGTTACTATGATATACCTGTAAATGACTCTCTTGATATCTCCTGCAAGTGCATAGCTGCCCTTTGTGAGTATGGTGACACACTTACCTCCTACCAGGCCAAGACCAACTTCCTTTTTAATTGGGGAGCAAAAGCAAAAAAGAGCGGAGTCGATATCATCAACAAGGCAAGAAGTGAAAATCGAAGGGTGCTTTTGGAGCATGAGGCAAAACAGCTTATAAAGATGCATGGAGCACCTGTCTGCGGGGATACTGTAGCAGAAAGCGAAGAACAGGCTGTTAAGATGGCAAACAGTATTAACGGTAAGGTGGTACTTAAGATCGTCTCTCCGGATATTCTCCACAAAAGCGATGCAGGTGGTGTAAAAGTGGATCTTGAGACAGAAGAGGATGTCCGGTCAGCATATCAAAAAATCATTGAAAATGCCAAAAACTACAATCCTGATGCAGATATCAGGGGAGTACTTGTATCTCCTATGGTAACAAGTGGACTTGAAGTTATTATAGGTACAAAAATAGATGATCTGTTTGGGCCTGTTATCATGTATGGATTAGGTGGAATCATGGTTGAAATCATGAAAGATGTTACATTTTGGGTTCTACCAATATCTGAACGATCTGCAAGAAAAATGATTGAAAAAACCCGTTCTTCAGTCATACTTGATGGTGTAAGGGGACAACCCGGATATGACAAAAAAGCACTGAAAAAACTTTTGCTTATATGCTCAGAGCTTATAGAGTCCTATCCTGAAATTGAAGAGATGGACTTAAATCCTGTAATTCTCAACCATCAGGGGGTCAATGTTGTAGATGCAAGGATAATACTTAAAAAATAATCTAAATATCGGGACAACGGCTATAATGTGCATGGCGGATACCCTCCACAATCTAAGAATTGAAAATCATTTTACCGTGGAAATAGATACAAATTTCAATATTCGGGGGTGGCTTAATGCCGGCCATGACCGTTTACAAACAAGTAGTTTTTGAGACTTTCATCTAAACAAAACAGTGGGGAGTTTTTATGAATGAGGAAAGTGAAAAACAGAGAGAAATAGAAAGCCGTATCATAAGGCTTAAGCTGACTGATAAAACTTTTATTACCGGACAGATAAATATAAACAGAGAAGAGTTAAGCCATGATAAAAGATTGAGCGATCTTCTGACAAAAAACAAGGAGCAGTTTCTGATACTTTTTTCAGCAACAGAGATGCGTGATGACTTAGACAAAGGCATTAAACATGGAACTATTTTTATAAATAAACACCATATTCTCTGGGCAGCTCCGGAAGAGGATCAAAAATAGATTGGCATCCATATATATAAGGATGCCATTGTCTGAATCAGGATATCCAAGATTAACAGGATAAAACAGGATTACCTATCCTGAAAATCCTTTCCATCTTGGTTATCCTGATTCAAATGGGAAAGGAAGAGTTTTTTCAGCGGCAACCCTTGAAAAAAGAAAAATGGCAATAACCAGTATAACCAGATCAGAAATCCACATGCCGATAAAAGGTGGTGAGTAGCCTGTCTCACAGGCCGACCATCCAGCGGCGAGAAGCAGATAATAAAAAAGAAACAGAGATAAACCCATTCCAAACCCGGATGAGCGGCGTGATGAAGCAGAGCTGACCCCGACAGGAATGGAAAGAAAACCAAGTGCTATACATGCAAAAGGAATTGAAAACTTTTCGTGCAGCTCCATTCTTGCAGATAAAAGCTCTTTTTTGCCACCCTCTCCTTTTCTGATGAATTCAAATAACTCATCAGGATACATCTCATTATAATCCTTTTTTTGATATTGGATATCACGCAAACGGGCATTCATATCAAAATTTATATCATAGGTCTCAAAAGACATGGTATTTACAGAACCGTTCTTAATGTTGACCTGATTTACAATACCGTCAACGAGGTGGAGTGTATAGATATTTTTCTGTTCATTTGAAATAAGCATCCCTTCTGATGCAATGGTGATATTGTGATTATCACTGTTCTGACTCTCCTGAATAAAAATATCAGACATCTGATAGTTTTTTACATTCACAGAAGTTACATAGATCATTATCCCATCAAACATTGTGTTAAACTGACGCTCTTTTAAAGCAAACTGAACAGTGGATCGTGCAAGCTCCGCCCCTTTTGTGGTAAAAGAGAATTTTCCCCATGGTACCCCCCATAATGCAATCCACAACGTTAATATTGTTCCCAATACAGAAAAAAGCATTACCGGCGGCACAAGCCTGTAAAGAGAAATTCCAGCTCCTTTGACAGCAATGATTTCGTTGTCACTGGCCATTCGCATCATGGTCAAAAGCACAGAAATCATTACTGACATGGGAATGGTAAACTCCATAAATCGAGGCAGGGAGTATAGAATCAACAGAAATACTGCAGGAATACCAGCATGGTAGTTCACTACCATGTTGGTAATATCAGGAATACGCGTCATCAAAAAGACAAAGGTTAAAAATATCAATGAGGTAAAAAAAGGAGATAAGAGTTCCCTGAAAATATAGCGATTTAATATGGTACTGATTTTCATTACCCCGGAATGGTAAATCTTGATTTGTTATTATCGGAATTTTTGTAGGTGGCAAGTTTTGCCATATCAATATCACCGAGGGTAATCTGCAATCCCTCTTTTCTGGCCAGTGCCAGTTTGAACCAGTTCTCAATCTCTTTTGAGAGGATCTCCTCTCCAACTGCTTTTGAACCGTTTTCTCCTGAAACTGTATTATCCATGACTCCTGAATTAATAAAGGTCCATGTATCATCTTTTCTGGAAATCACTCCTGTATGTCCCCTTGTACGTGTTGAAAAAGAGAGAATCTGGCCCTCTTTCAAATATTGCTCCATCTCATGCATAACCTTTTCAGAATCGCTATCCGGATTATTTACCCTTAAAAATCTTTTGTGATATATATTGTTTCCAGTTGCCGCAACAAGTCCTTCACCATTTAAGTAATGATTATCAGGCAGTCCATTATCCAGTGCCTTGCTGACAAGATAGTTCCCAAGCCCATTTTTTCCCTGATAATTGATTCCCATATCCTTAAGACCTTCAACTACCATTTCATAGCAATCCATCTGATCATAATCCATGCCTATAAATTTACTTACAACATGGTTAAGCGCAGTGTTTGTTGTATTTGCTGGCAAGCCGCCTTCAGTATGGTTAAGGGTTTCAGTATGGTTAAGGGTATTGGTATTATCTAAAGATACACTTAAGTTTAAGTTGTCTTCTGAACCTTTTGTTTTACTATCTGACATAAGGGGCATAAAAGAGGATGGGGAAGATTTTTGAAGGATATCTGTCAACACAGGACTATTGTTTTTAATTTCAGGCGGAGGCTCAGACAGTGAGTTATTTTTTTCTCCCCAGATAATTTCAGAGGTTGTGGTGTCAAGGTAAATATCAGTGCCTGGGCGAATTTGCCTGAAAGGCTTCAAAGAATTGACATCTCTGTCAAGAATCTGCCAGCAATCTTTTTTGTATGGAGATTCATACAAAAGCTCTGAAACAGTAGGAATTTTACTGGATATAGTTCCAATATAAACTCTTTTGTTTTCTTTATCATACGTATTATTATGTAAAGATTCAGCAGCAGATCTACCGGCTGCTGAATCTGACTGCTCACTTAAAAGTTCTCTGAAAGACTTATTGACGGTGGCGGTAGAGTTTCTCTGTGTAAACTGTTCCAGATAGTTATATCTGTTGTCAACCTGATTTGTCGGCAGCATATCCCCTCCCATCATATAAAATGAGAATTGCTTTTTCTGAAAACCTTTAAAGGTAGATAAACCTATTGAAAGCCCTTTAAAAACAAGCATTTACAGAGGCTTTCTAATAAACATCCATGTTTGCTGATGCATCACAACGAAACATGAAAGTCGTTGTATATCAGCATGTTATGGAGATTGTCTAATAAACGGTCATGACCGGCATTCAGCCACCCCCGAATATGGAAATTTGTATCTATTTCCACGGTAAAAAAAGGTACAAACAAAGGTTTTCATCTCTTGAATTTTGATCATCAAATAGTAGAATTCAAGAAAAGCAATAAACATGCCCAAAGTACAATAAATCAGAAAAGCGCTTTTGTTCAGGTTTTCTCAAACCTTAAATTACTGTGCTCCAGCTTCCTTTGCAAAAGATGTATCAATAAATTTTTCAAGATCAATAAGACTTGTCATTATCTTCATTTTGTCCATCATATATTGCTGAATCATGTCAAGATCTTCAATAACAGGCAAAAGCTCATTTGTTGTAATGCGGTCTGCCGGCTTGGTCAACACTCTTTTTATTACCTCGACATCCTGGGAGAGAAAATTTGCACCAATAACAGAAGCCGGATCAGGCTGGGCATCAATTGCCTTTCCTGATTTAACAAGACTTGTTGTAATCTCCTGGATTGCTTCCGGATGTTTTTCGATAATTTCATCTCTTACCACAAAAACACAACATGGATGCTTGGGCCAAAGTTCTTTAGAAAGATAGAATTCTTCTCCAAGGCCAGAGGTAATTACCTGTGAACCAAAAGGTTCTGCAACAATAAAACCTCCGATTTCACCCTCTTCATCATACTGGAGTGCTTCAGGCATCTGAAATGGTGCGACAACTTCGAGAGTTACATCAACATCAGGCTCAACAGATCTGCCTGGCTTGAGGCCCTTTTCTGAAAGCAGCCTGTGAAAAAGCATGTTATGGATGGATAACTGATATGGAATCAAAACGGTTTTACCGGCAAAGTCTTCAATTTTTTCAATATGTGCCCGCTTATTCTTAACAAGAATACTGCCGTTTTTATGGGTCAGCAATAACAGCTTTATGCCAACTCCAGATTTATAAAGATCCATGGCTGTGGGTGCAAGAATAAAAGCACCATCAAGTGATTTAACCGTCAATGCGTCTGCAACTTCATTCCAACCATTTTTAAGAACAGTCTGAAGATTACAGTGTTCAAATTTTTCAGCACCTTTTTTCAACTTCAAATCCGTTACACCGAGAATCAAATGATCAGTAATGGATAGGTGGCCAATCCGCAGCGTTGGTTTTTCTGCCATTATAGTCTCCTTGAGTTTATTTATATGAAAGTCTCGGTAACAGCCTGTTTTTAAAACGACTTTCATCTCTTCGATTGTGGCGGTCATCAGCCATGTACGTTTTTATAGGAAAGTCCCCGTCTTTTAAGGATCTATAGGACTTTCATGCTTCGTTGTGGCAGATGGCTCTGCCATGGCCGTTATACAGGAATCAAAGTTTCAGGAAGTGATTCCAGACATGTTTATGCAATTTAGCAAAACATGTTAAATGTCGTGCATCAGATCGCCCTGACACTATAGGACACACCTATTTATTATGTCAATATTTTTTCAGAACGCTGTTCCTGACAGTATAACGCTGCCAATTATGGATGCCTTACAATACCAAAATTTTAATTGCAATCAGGCTTTCTCGAAGTGATATACTCTGCAAATCGAAGATCTTCTCTGGTTGTGATCTTGATATTTTGGGAATCACCCTGAACAACGAATACTTTTTTGCCAAGGCTTTCAACAAGAGCAGCATCATCAGTACCACTAAAACCATTTATCAAAGCATATTTATGGGCAGACATAATCAAATCAAAGGTAAATGCCTGTGGGGTCTGGGCACGATAGAGCTTTTTACGGTCAAGGGTACCGTTTAAAGGAACGATAAACCCATTTTCATCAATTTTTTTTAGAGTATCCACAACAGGAAGAACCGGAATTGATGCACCATGTTTTACTGCTCCTGAAAGTACTCTTGAAATTAGGGCATGATCCACAAATGGACGCACTCCATCATGAATCAAAACTATAGGCTCTTTTTTTTCTGTTTTGTGACCATCTTCAGATTTAACTGAGTGGTTTTTACTTATAACAGATCTTTTATGTTCAAGTATGCTTTCAAGCTTTTTAAGTCCCATCATGACAGAGTTCTGGCGTTCTTCCCCACCTGGCACCAATTGAACCTTACTTTGAAGATCATACTTGATCAGAATATTGCTGTTACAGTATAAGATATCTGTTTCAGGAACCACAAGAACAATATCTTTAATATGATGAAACGAGCAAAAAACGTTCAAGGTGTGAACAATTACAGGAGTACCTGAAAGGTTGATATACTGCTTGCGGAGATCACTCTCCATGCGAAGCCCCTTGCCGCCTGCCACAATAACAACATAAACAGAAAGGTCTTTCAAATCAAATAGTTCTGAGTCAAGTGGTTGATCAGTCATAGGCTCCTGCTTCCTCACCTAAGGTAAGATAACTCTTTTGGAAGAGGGACTCCTTTACCCATAAAGTCCTCTGCATAATTAACACTGGCAAGAACTTTTAAATCCTCAAGAGCCCTTGAATCCCCTTCAAAAACAACTTCTTCAATCTCTTCTTTTTTTATCAGCCCCCCTGCCCACTGCAAATCCAAAACACTTGATGCATCAAAGCGATTTTCGCCCACAACCATCTCCACTTCACCTCCGTAGTGCTGGACAATCTTAGCCACAAGAAGACTTGGACGACTGTGGAATCCTCGCTCCTTTGGTATCCCCACAGTGATTGAGGCTCGCTCTATATTTTCATTAAGAATATCAGATGCTAGACGCTTCCCTGAGGAGAGAAACTGCCAGGCATAAAAAAGGCAATAATTTACGGAACGATCCAGCAGAACATCCGGATCAATGAGATCTGTCAATGCTTCGCTTACACTTTTATACACATCTTTATATGATACATCATAAAGGTGACGTTCATAAAAATGGAGCAGCCTTCCCATTACCTGCAGAATATGAAAGACAACTGAAAAGTGACTTCTCAGTTGTTTCAATTTTCTGTTACCGTGGAAAAATCCCCCGTGTATTACGTAGGAATCAAAGGTTGACTGCAAATTATGAAGAAGCATTTCAAAACGACGGATTGCAACTTCATTAATTTTTGAAGGAACAATATCTCTTATCTCTTTGCTGGTATATCGCTCGTAAAAGCCAAACTGCTCAAACTCCTTGATCAGTTCCAGAAAATCACTTGCTATTATGCTCAGATTCTTCTGTTGCTGATCAAGGTCGTCAAAATCATCAATATTATATTCAAGCTGCTCACAAGTACCAATACCAGGAAAAAAGCCTCTATCATAGCCTGTTGCAGGTATATCAATATCTAAATTTGCCGCTTCTTCAAGGATAACAGGGGCTGCAATCTGCAGGGAGCCCTGTATCATCATCAGGGTATCACGGGACTCATGGAGAAAAGAGATATCCCGTTTTTCAAATTCATAAAACCCGATGCGGTTAAATATATGTTTCTGGGAATACCCTGCAAGGGAAAGATGCCTTACAGCCGCTGTAAGCTCCCTGTAAAAAATCCACTGCCTGTTATTTTTAGCTCCATGAAAATCAAGGAAATCCTCAAGCAGGTGTGATGCTGTAATAAGTTTGGAATAGACCTTTTTGGTCAGAAGATGATCTTCATCCTTGACATCCAGAATATATAAAATACATTTAAGATACTCAAAGGAAAAATGGTTTGCTTTTTCCCCGAATGATATGTCACAGGAAAATTCCATGGGGCTTCCTTTCAGAGTAAACGGACATGGCTGTGATTCAGCCACCCCCGAATATGAAAATTCGTATCCATTTTCACGGTAAAAAAAGTGTCAATCACGCTACATCATATCCTTTTCAGTCTCTTTTACAGCCTGATCAATCTTTGCAGCAAGTTCAGCCGGAAGCCCCTCTATTTCAACATTCAAAAATCCCCTTACAATTGTTGAAATAGCTTCCTCTTCATCAAGTCCCCTTGCCATGAGATACTCTATTTCCCGCTTGTCAATCTTGCCAACAGCAGCTTCATGGGACATTTCCACACCTGGTGTATGGCCGGAAAGTTCAGGAATAGCATGAAGAAGCCCGTTTTTAAGTATAAGGCCCTTGCATTCCAGGTGACCTTTTACTCCAGGCTCCTTACCCATAAGGTGGCCTCTGGAGATAATTGTGCCACCTGCAACTATTGCCCTTGAAATAATCTCAGCTCTTGCACCAGGAGCATTGAGTTCCACAATTGATCCCATATCCATAAAGCTGCCCTGACCTGCAACAAGAACACTGTTGATCCTTGCAGTTGCATTTTTTTCAAGATATGTAACAGGATTGGCAACAATTGAACCTACAGGTTTCAAGGAGATGTAATTTGAAATATAAACACCACCCTCTTCCACATGAACAGCGGTTTTTGGTCTGACACAGACATTTTCACCCCAGTCATGGATCATGGTGTATTTTAACACAGCACCTTTTTTGACATAAAACTCTGAAAGACCTATGTGAAGTCCTGATTTTAAATGTTCAGATGTGGAACAGCCGGCAATGATATGAATTTCAGAGTCCTCTTCAGCCACAATAATATTGTGCACCTTCTGTGAGAAGTTTTCTTTTGCTATGTGAAGGCAGGTTTGAAGGGGCTTTGCAGCCTTGACACCTTTTTTGATGCCGATAAAAAAACCCTGGTCAGGAACCTTGTTCATGTTGCGTGTTATGTCATCCTTGTCGTGGGGAATAAGACGCCAGACATATTCCCCAAGCCATTCGTGCTCCTTTAATGCACTGGCAATACCTTTTACTTCCACCCCTTCCATACTGCGGCTGCAATGGAGAATGGAGCTGTCTTTCTGGATAAATGTGCCTGCCCTGAGTGCTTTGTCTGTTTCAATGCCGACCTTGACAAACTCCCTGACATCGGTTTCAGGTATTGTTTCAAGGTTGTCAATATATCCGTGGTTGTCTGCAACTTCGTTGTAGGCAGACAGATTGATTTCCTCTTTATTATTCATGCTGAACATTCAACGCACTCCTCATACCCATATTCTCTTATCCATTTCAGTATTTCCCTTGCATTTCTTGAGCATCGCAGTTTGCCTTTATAAAGCACCTGCCCCTTGTCTGCTGTGATATAATCCAGGATATGACCTGTGTGTGTAATAACAAGCGCAGATTTTGGAGTTCTCTCCATTATGGTAGTGTGACATGGAGATTGTCGCTTTATTCCACGGTTGAGAAGTGAATTGATGCTGTCTCCAAGCAATGCTATTGATTCAAGATCAACCCCTGATTCAGGTTCATCAAGAAGCAGCAGATCCGGCTGCTGTGCAGAAAGTTGCAGCAACTCTGAACGCTTGATTTCACCTCCGGAAAGGTTATGGTTTACATCCCTTTCAATGAATGAATCAAATCGTAAAGTCCTTGACAGAGCGTCCACATCAACTTTTTTGCCACCTGCACATATTTCAACCATACGACGTGTAGAAAGGCCATTTATTGTAGGGGGGCGCTGAAAAAGCACTCCTATGCCGAGACGTGCTCTTTCATGTATGGGCATATAGGTGACATCTTCACCCTTGAATGTAATTTTCCCGCCGGTGACCTTGTAGCCAGAAAAGCCCATTATAGTCATCATTAATGATGTTTTTCCAGAGCCATTGGGTCCGAATAAAATGTGAGTTTCTCCAGGAGGCACATGGAGGTTGACATTCTGGAGAATCTCGGTGTCTCCCACCTCCACCTTTAAATCTTCAATAATTAACATAGATTATAATCCTTTTTGGATAGCGGTGAAAGCAGTCCATAAGCCGAATTCTGTTCCCTGTTCAGGTTACCCCGAAACAGGGTGGTGACCATTCATCTGGGATGTACGTTGCCGCACACCTCATGCGACCTACCCGGAAGCTTGGACGGGCAGCCCTCAAACACTTCCCTATTTGGTCTTGCACCGGACGGGGTTTACCAAGCTTTTCCAGTCACCTGGAAAACTGGTGCGCTCTTACCGCACCGTTTCACCCTTACCCCCTGCTGCTGAATGGCAAAAGATGTCATTGAAATATCAACAAGTGATAAATCATGAGATCCAGTGTTTTTCAGACAGAAAAAGGGGCGGTCTGCTCTCTGTTGCACTTTCCTTCACGTCACCGTGACTCCACGTTATGGAGCGTCCTGCCCTTTGGTGTTCGGACTTTCCTCCAGATTTTTCAATCCAGCGATCACCTGTACTGCTTCCACCGCTATAAAAAAACAAAATTACTCATTATAATACAGGATACGATTGCACTGAGGACAAAGAATCAGCGTCTTGCACCTGCGAACTTCAATATACAGTTGTGGAGGAATATTCATAAAACAGCCTCTGCACAACTGATCCTTTACTTCCACAACAGCAAGCCCACCGCTTGTTTCTGAAATTTCATTGAACTGTTTTAAAAGCCAGGGAGCAAGATTGACAGCAATTTTCTGACGTTCTTCTTCGTACTCCTTCATACGCAATCTGTGCGAACGGCTTTTTTCATCAATCTCTTCTTGCTGACTCCTTATCTGCTCTGTCAGTTGCTGAAGTTGCTGGAAATGTTCTTCAAGAGCCGTGGCACGAGATTCCTTCTCATCAAGCAGTTCAATGTAGCTGTTTTCAAGGGAGTCCCTGCGTTTTTTGTTATCATCCACTTCCCTTTGCAATGCAGCATAAGCTTTATGATTGGCAAGAGTTTTCAGTGTTTGAGTGCTTTTTTCAATTCGCTCCTCATTACTCTTCATTTCAAGCTCGGCAGCAGAACATGATTTTTCAGCAATATCAAACTCTGCAACAAGTTTTTCGTGGGCAGACTTAAATTCATTCAGTTTATCTTCCAGGGCAGATTTTTCTGCTTCGACATTTTGTAAAAAAGCTCTTATATTAACGGTATCTGTCTCAGCTTTCTGTAGTTGAACCAGAATATCAATATCTGCCCTCGTGATGTCAACCATTTATACTCCTCTTAAGTGTTCTGATGTAAGTGCCTGGACAAAGGCTTTTTTTAAAGTTCTTTCTGGCATATTCCATTTCTCGTCAATTATAAGTTCTCTCAATGGACACAGCAGCTATTATTTTTTCAGGCCTTTATAAGGCATGCTTCATTTTCCAGTTTACACTTTCCGGAGAGAAAACTCTGTGTGGCGGGAATCTCTCACAAAAAAGTGTAAAGTATTTTTGGGTTCAAATGAAGGATGCCCTTTATAAGATTTATTTACCCTAATTTTTAGCTTTGACAATGCAGTCGTTTGGTTTTAGAAAGAGTAAAGTAACTCAAAATCGACACCTATAACCTCTTGAGCCTTGTCAATACTGTCTGAATCAGGATTTCCAAGATTAACAGGATAAGGCAGGATTATCTATCCTGAACATCTTGTTTATCCTGGTTATCCTGATTCAGACAAATTCAGTAAATGGAAAAAAGCAATAAGATGTCGATTTTGAGAAAGTAATCATGAAACATGCCAAATCATAATGTCACAAAAGGATCTTTTTCTTCCTGATATTCAACTATATCTAAGATAATTTTATTTTCAGAGGCCAGGGTTCTTATTTTTTCAGCAAGAAGTTTCACAGCAATTATCTCTGAGGCAAAATGACCAAGGTCAATCAAACCAAGTCCAGCAGTCTCAATATCCCTTGCTTCATGGTACTTGATATCTCCTGTCACAAAGAGATCTGCACCTGACATAAAAAATGTCTTAAGAAGAGAACCACCACTTCCGGTACATAATGCAACCCTTTTGACCTTCATCTCCGGCGAACCTGCAATTCTTACATTTTCTGCATGAAAAACATCCTTGATAACAATTGCAAAATCCCTTAATTGAATGGATTTTTCAAGTTCTCCAATGCGACCTATACCATCAAAAGATTCCTCTTCACCATGGAGCAATGAAATATTGTGCAACCCTGCTTTGGTTGCAAAGAAGTCATTCAATCCACCCCTTACCTTGTCAAGATTTGTGTGAGCAGATAAAATGGCAATTTTTTCCATTGCTGAAACAGCAATTGCAGAGCCGGGCATTTTACTGAAATCAATAAATTTTGGAGTGCTTAACATCAAAGGGTGATGAGTAATAAGTGCATCTGCATTAATTGATGCCGCACAATCCATTGAGGCAAGCGTAACATCAAGGGCCACAAGAATTTTTTTTACAGGCCATGAAAAATCACCTGCCTGAAGTCCGCAGTTATCCCATGGCTCTGCAAGATTAAAAGGTGCAATGGTGTTAAGCAGATCATAAAGATCGCCCACAGATATCTCTCTTCCAGTTTCAACCAAGATTTCTTTGTCCACAGATTCTTTCCTGTAAAAGCATTGTTTGGCATCTTTCATATAACCAACATGGCGGTTCAGCGTCACAATCGAAGTGTTGAAAGTCTATATAAAAACAGCCATTTGCGGGGACTTTCATATAAACCAACATGAGGTTCACCGCCACAATCGAAGAGATGAAAGTCGTTTTAAAAACAGGCTGTTACCGAGACTTTCATATAAACGGCCATGGCAGCTCCATCTGCCACAACGAAGCATGAAAGTCCTATAGATCCTTAAAAGACGGGAACTTTCTTATAACGTACATGGCTGATCACCGCCACAATCGAAGAGATGAAAGTCGTTTTAAAAACAGGCTGTTACCGCGACTTTCATATAAAAAATCGGTAATGTTGTTGCGGAAAATGCAAGCCTGAAAATGAATATGCCTTTTTAAAATGAATACGCCTTGTTTAAAATGAGTGATGCCTTGTTTTTATGATAAAAACAAATACCGGAAATAAAAAAAGCGTGGTATCGCTACCACGCTTTCAATTAACTCTTAATTTCCGATGATAATCCATATTGCCACATTGTCTGTAAAAGATCCTGACTTCAATAGATTTAAGCCATCTATGTAACATACATGGCGAATACCCGCCACAATCAAAGGAGTGAAAGTCGTTTAAAAAAAGCCAATCATGCAGACTTTCACGTATTTTATTTTACCACATCTCCATTGACGAACCACTCACTGAAATGTGGTGGGCCCACCTGGATTCGAACCAGGGACCGACCGGTTATGAGCCGGTGGCTCTACCAAACTGAGCTATAGGCCCTCATCAACTCAGACGAACTTGGCAATTATATATAATTTTTTTGCAATGTCAAGTATGGAGTCTATATTTCAATAAAACTTTTTAACTTTTTGCTTCTTGTTGGGTGTCGAAGCTTTCTCAGTGCCTTTGCTTCAATCTGTCGGATTCTCTCTCTTGTAACTGTAAAGTCTTTGCCCACCTCTTCAAGTGTATGATCTGCCTTTTCACCAATACCGAATCGCATCCTGAGAACTTTCTCTTCACGGGGGGTAAGCGTTGCAAGAACTTTTCTTGTCTGCTCTGCCAGATTGAGATTTATGGCAGCTTCTGAAGGAAGAGAGAATTTTTTTATCTTCAATAAAATCTCCAAGGTGGCTGTCCTCTTCTTCTCCTATGGGTGTCTCAAGTGAGATGGGCTCCCTGGCAATTTTTAAAACCCTGCGCACCTTGTCAAGTGATATCTCCATCTTTTCAGCAATCTCCTCAGGTGACGGCTCCTTACCCATCTCCTGAACAAGATAACGTGATGTACGAATAAGCTTGTTTATTGTTTCAATCATGTGGACAGGTATTCTTATTGTCCTTGCCTGATCGGCAATTGCCCTGGTTATGGCCTGCCTTATCCACCATGTTGCATAGGTGCTGAATTTATAACCACGTCTGTACTCAAACTTATCAACAGCCTTCATCAAGCCAATATTACCTTCCTGTATAAGATCAAGAAACTGAAGACCACGGTTGGTATATTTTTTTGCAATGCTTACCACAAGACGAAGATTTGCACGTACAAGCTCGCTTTTTGCATGCTTTGCCTGCCGCCTGCCTTTATCAATCCCCTTGATAACTTTCCTTAAGGTTGTTACATCGCCTTTTACAAGTTCTTTTTTATGCTCAATCTGCTCTGTTATACTCAATAGATCACTGTAAAGCTGTTCAGCCCTGGGCTCAGCAATATCTGAATGGTTCATTGCCCACTTTACAAAACCTTCCTGGCTTGCAAGCTCCAGAGTCATGTCATCTTTTTTTGCCCGAAATGTCATGGCACATCTCTTAAGAAGGTTATCCATGACATCAAACCATTTAACATGATCCCTGATTCTTTTTTCAATGTCATCAATAACACTGTTTTCTATACGCCACTCACTGAGAAGCTCATAAATTTCATCATTGCTGCTGCGTATTTCAGCCTTGATTTTTCGAACCTGGGAAGGCTCAAGTTCTCCACCAAGCACAAGATCCCTTTTTGCCTGATTGGCCTCATGAATGGTTCTAATACCGGCAAAGGTCATCAATACCTTTTCTCTCCTGGTTGTATCATCAACGCCAGTATCTGCTTCATCAATATCCCTTAAAAACTGCTTCAAGGGCATTCTGCGCGCCTCAATACGATCCCCCCTTGCCAAAATGGCAGATACAGCCAAAGGACTTGCCAGCATGGATTTGAGTATTTCATGCTCACCAACTTCAATCTTTTTGGCAATCTCAATCTCCCCTTCACGACTGAGGAGAGTCACCATACCCATCTCCCTCAAGTACATCTTTACAGGATCAGTGACAGCCCCAAACTCCATGTCCGCATCTGTGGTTCGTTGTTGAAATACCTTGCGCTTGGTCTTCTTCAATCTCTCTGTTTTGTCACTATTGACAATCTCATCTGCATCAGATTTATTATAATCCTCCTCATCCAAAGACTCTATTTCATCACCGGGATAGTTTTTTTCAGGCATATCGTCTGGGTAAGCCTCATTTTCTGATATATTTTCATCTTGTTTCTTTTTAAAAGAGACAGACAATTCATCACATTTATCATTAGTATCACAATTTTCGATGTTTACCTCTGCAACTCTTTTATCATATGGCCTGCAATCATGTTTTTCCCGTGATTTATTCTTCTGATTACCCCCGTCGCCGGTCATGGCTTCGACCGAAGGAATATGTTTCCCCGAGGTGTCATACACCTTTTTGCTCCGCAAATTTTCTGGCAGCTCCTCTTTAAGAGTTCGAGAACTCTCTGCCGTTCCCTTTTTAGAATGAGTAATGCTTTCCGCATTTCCAGTTTTTCGTTTCTCTTTTTCCAAATCAACAAGGGTGATACCCATCTCCTTAAAAATCAACAGAATATCATCCAGTTGATCAGAAGATTTCAGGTCATCAGAAATGGCCTCATTAATCTCGGCATAGGAGAGACACCCCTCTTGTTTTCCCTTTGCAATCAAACGTTTCAACAATACCCTTGAAACAGCTTCATTCCCCCCGGATTTTACCGACTCTGCTGCCATAAAAAAATGCCTCCCCACAGGCTCTTTGTTATTCATAACCCCGCAGCTTCCTGATCTCCATCTGCCTTTTTCTAAGCAACTCAAGCGGGATATCGTTATTACTGCTCTGTTCAATTTTTCTGATTTGATTGATCAGGCGGTTCTCATGTTTTTGCCTGATGTGAATCACTCTGTTCATTAAAACCACTGCCTTTTCCGGCACGCAGTCTCCATCTGCCAGGTCAATCATGGCAAGAGAGGCTATCATCTCCCGCTCCTCATCACTTTGTGCTGCACCCATTGCATCTGACACAACTTTTTCAGGAGAGGTTGATTCAGCAACTCTTACCACAAGTTCTCCAAGGGCTTTAAGGCGGATGGAATAAAAATTATCAAGCACATTTCGTGCCTTGATCTCTTCAATAATTGCAGGAAATTGGAGCATCATGGAGATTATCTGCTTCTCCCTTTTTTCAGAACCTGTACTTCCGGGAAAATCCGTTCCTGAATGTTTCTCCATATCAGGTTCTTGCACACTGTCCAAAGAGGGCTTTCCGGCCAAATAAGAGTTCCTGCCACCACCTTTACTATTTTCTGCTGAAAAGACATTATGCCTGGCCGATTTACCACTGCCTGCTGAAAAGTAATCACGCCTGCCTGAAGCTATTCCTGATTCATGGGGTGTCAACGCCCTTGACACATGACCTGATCTGGTATGACCGGAAGAACTCACTTTTACAAGTTGGCGAACCTTTTCCAGCACTGCTTTTTCATCTATGCCGAGTCGATGTGCCAAATCCCTGACATAAAGAGATCTTGCAGCACTCTCCTGAACCAGGGAAAGATAAGAGCTTAAATCATCAAGCACAGCCATCTTTCCTTCAATTGAAAGGCCGTGCCTGTTCACTGCTGTTTCTGTTAAAAATTCCATGATTGACATGGCTTTTTCAGCAGCTTCTTCAAAACCATGCCTGCCATTTTCCCGTACAAAAGAGTCAGGATCTTGCCCCTTTGGTAAAATGAGAATACGAACAGCAACACCCTCTTTTATAAAAAGTTCTATGCTTCTTACTGCTGCATTGACACCAGCATCATCAGAATCAAAAACAAGAATCATCTGTTGTGCATATCCCTTTAAAAGCCTTATATGGGATATGGTAAGAGCTGTCCCAAGGGATGCTACACAATTTTTAATACCATTTTGAAAAAGGGTCAGAAAATCAAGGTATCCTTCAACAATATAAACACTTCCCTGCTCTCTGCAATGCTGCCTTGATGCATGAAGCCCATAAAGTATTCTGCTCTTGCTGTAAACAGGTGTTTCAGGAGAGTTGAGATACTTTGGCATTGCATCATCCATGACCCTTCCACCAAAACCTGCCACCTGCATATTTACATCAATTATGGGAAATATAATTCGATTCCTGAACCTGTCATAATATCCACTTCCTCTTTCCCGTCTCAGAACCAGGCCTGACTTTTCAGCTTCACTTCTCGAAAGCTTTAGTTTTCTCAGCAGTTTAACCGAGGAATCCCAGGAATCAGGCGCATATCCAATGCTGAACTGGTCAAGGGTTTCCCCTGTAAGCCCCCTTCCTTCAAGATACTCTCTGGCTTTTGCAGCACCAGTTGTGTTACGGAGGTGTTCCATAAAAAAGTTTCTGGCATGATCATTCACCCTAAAAAGAGTATCCTTTAAAAGCATACTCTTTTGTTGAACAGGATCAAGACGGGAAGTTTCAATGGTAATACCGTATTTTCTGGCAAGCATGGTTGCTGCTTCAGGAAAGGAAAGCCCATGATATTTCATGATAAATGAAAAAAGATTGCCACCTGCACCACATCCAAAGCAGTGAAAAATCTGTTTGTCCGGACTGACTGAAAAAGATGGTGTTTTTTCAGAATGAAACGGACAGAGGCCAAAATAGTTTCTGCCAGATTTTTTAAGATTCACGGCATCGGATATAATATCAACAATATCTGATGCATTCAGAATCTGGGCAATTTTTTCTTCCGGAATGAACATTATTATAATTAATTATCCCCGGTTGAATGAATTTTTACAGGATTCCCTTACTTGACAATGTTCCTGATATTTGTGAATCAATTCGACAGGCTTCTCTCAATGCCCTTCCAAGGGCCTTGAAAACTGATTCAAGAATGTGGTGTTCATTCTGGCCATATGCAACATTAATATGAAGATTCATGCCTGCCTGAACACTGAATGCACGGAAGAACTCCTCTGCAAGCCATGCATCAAAGGTACCTGAAGAGCGTATATTTTCCGGAAGATGATAAACCAGGAAAGGCCGGTTGGAAAGATCAACATTAACCCTTGAAAATGCTTCATCCATTGGAACAGCACCTTCTCCGTATCTACAGATCCCCTTCCTGTCTGACAGTGCTTTAGAAAAAAGCTGCCCCATAACAAGCCCGACATCTTCAACCGTGTGGTGATAGTCCACATCAAGATCTCCCTTTGCAACAAGATGAAGATCAAAAAAGCCATGTACTGTAAACAGGGTTAACATATGGTCAAAAAATGCAATGCCTGTATTGATCTCCGGTGTTCCCTTTCCTTCAATTGTGAGCGTTGCATCAATTTCAGTCTCTTTTGTTTTTCGTGTTACTGTTGCCGTTCTAATCAATCCGGACATATTAAAATACCCTTGCAAATAATCGGTAAAAACATTAGAATGCTGTCATTATTTTATCTTATGAATGAGCCCGTTGATTTAGTCGATTTTTTAAAAAATCACCACAAAAAAAATCACCACAATATGATATGTTTCTTGATTACTTGAAAATCTTTATATCGTGGCAAAATCAAATATGTAAATACTTAATCAACAGAGTCATGAATGACTCTCATTTTTATTTTTGGGAGGTTACTTATACACAACCATCCCGCCTATGGGAGATTTCTTTATAACAGCCATGGCAGATCCATCTGCCACAACGAAGGATGAAAGTCCTTAAAAGCTTTAAAATACAAGAACAAAAATCAAATCTTCAAGGCCAGCTCTTCTCAACCACCCTCTAATTTTAAATTCGATTAGAATACTTCCAAACAAGCCGTAATGTCAATTATTTTTTATATTTCAAGGGGTACAGCCTTTACATGACAGCATCATATAAACAACTCGCAGACGCCTTTAAAGTTGAAGGCGCTGACCATGACAAAATAACTTCACCAGAAGCAACAATAGAAAACTTCAAATCAAGATCACGCACTGCAAGTCTCAAGATTTTAAAAGAGACCAGAAGAATAGACAATAATCGACTAGGTATTCCTGTCTATTACAGCATCTGTGGACATGATGCCGGAAGACTCACAGGTACCAGAAAGCAGATGGGAAAGGGAGTCACACCCGCTCTTGCAGAGGCAAGCGCAGTTATGGAACTTGCAGAAAGATTCAGTCTTTACAGCTTCATGGACAATGAATCAAATATATTTAAAACCACGTTTGAGAAAATAGACAATGAAAAGAAGTGTGAAGCCATATCATTTGACTTACTACTTAAATCTGTAGAAACAAATAATGTTGCTAATCCATATTCCAGTAAGGAAAAGGAAAAGCTGCTCAGGATTTTCTCCATGCTTGAACTGAAGTGGGTAAAGGCATTTAACCACACCACCTGTAAAGAGATATTTATACCCATGGATTGGTTCTTTATGATCAATGAATTCAATGGTTCATCAGCAGGAAACTGCCATGAGGAGGCCATCTGCCAGGGTGCATGCGAAATAATTGAGCGTCATGTCTCAGCCATTGTCTGCAAAAGTAAAAACCTTGACATTCCATCCATTGACCCTGATTCTGTCACAAATCCATCCAATGTAGATTTAATCAGAAAATTTCATAATGCAGGAATAAAAATATACATAAACGACTTTTCACTCAATACTGGGGTTCCCACAATCGGTGTCTTGGCATATGACCCTTCTACCTTTCCCGATTCAAGTGAAATTGTCTGGACAGCCGGAACTGCGCCAAGTCCTGATAAGGCACTTAGCAGGGCATTGACCGAAGTTGCCCAGCTTGCCGGAGACTTCAATACATCATCAAATTATGTTGCAAGTGGTCTGCCCAAATATAAAACCCTTGAAGAGGCATCACACATAATTGACCCCATTGAAAAGGGAGAATCTTCAAAAATATCCCTTGGCGAACTTCCGGATATTTCAAGTTCCAATATAAAAGATGAAGTTGAGGCAATTATCAATGCCATGAAAAAACTTGGGTTTGAACTTATCATTGTAGATACCACAGACCCCAGGCTATGCATACCTGCATGCTACACAGTTGTACCAGGGGCACAGTTCAGGGAAAGAGCAGAAAACAGCAGCATTCCAATGTTTGCAGCAAGACATGTATATTCAAACAATGCCCCTGAAAAAGCCTGTGATATCCTTGAAAAGATATCACTAATCATGCCTGATCAATACTGCATTGAGTTTTATCTGGGTTTGTGCAACATGGAACTCCAAGAATATAATAAAGCACTTGTCAATCTTGAAGCTGCCATGCAAATGAATCCTTCAATTCAGGACATTCCAAGTATATGTTCATATACAGGGATATGCCTTAAGGAGCTTGGAGATTACAAGAGAGCAATTGAACTCCTTGAACATGGCGTTTCTATAGATGACGAAAGACCTGATTTGTATAATCTTCTTGGTTTCTGTCATTTTCAGTTAAAAGAACATGAGACTTCAATATCATATTTTGAAAAAGTTCTTAAAATAACCCCGGCATCAGGTATTGATCATGCAAGTATAGCCTCTAATTACAGAGAGCTTGGAAACTTTGAAAAGGCTTTAGATTACTATGAGATGGCACTAAACCTTGATCCATCCCTTGATTTTGCAAAGGAAAATATGATCAGGCTGAAAAAACAGGTAAATCATCCATGAAATACCCATTGCCAGAAAGAATAGGCGAACCAGAACTCCTTGCAGGCCGTGAAAAGGAATTTGCCCTGTTCCATAAATGGATCGAACGTATCCCCAGAAGACTTTCAAAATCCCGCGTGATTCTTGCCAGGCGCAAAAGTGGCAAAACCGCATTCATACAGAGGATTTTTAATCAACTCTGGAGTGAAAACGGCAAGGTGATTCCTTTTTTTTTCGAGATAGCTGAAGAGAAAAAATGGTTTCTTGATTTTGCAATAAAATATTACCGCACTTTTGCGACTCAATACATCTCTTTTATGGAAAGAGATAGTACACTTGTCACAATGCCCATGGATTTGCAAGCTATAAAATCCTGGGGAAAATCAAGATCCCATAGCTATATTGTTAATGATGTCGATATTATTCTAAGGGCAAAGCAGGAGAATTTATATGGCCAAATTTGGGAGATTGCCTACACTGCCCCCGAAAGATTTGCTGCTGCTTTTGATCTCAGATTTATAGTCATTATTGATGAATTCCAGAATATTACCGAGTATATTTACAGAGATCAAGCTTGTGACACTGCAAAGGATAAAACCCTTGCAGGCAGTTTCCACGGAGTATCAGAATCTAAAATTGCGCCCATGCTTGTAACAGGTTCCTATGTAGGCTGGCTTGTGGGAGTTTTAGATGAGTACTTAGAAGCAGGCCGATTGAAACGTTTTTTCATGAATCCCTACCTGACACCAGATGAGGGGCTTCAAGCTGTTTTTAAATATTCTGAATATTATGAGGAGCCTGTCACCAGCGAAACTGCAATTCAAATTAATCAGCTATGCCAATCAGATCCGTTTTTTATATCCTGTGTAATTGAAAGTGACTTTGAAGGCAAAGATTTGACAACACGTAAGGGGGTTGTGGATACAGTCAATTACGAAATTTCTGATAAAAGATCTGAGATGTCCATGACCTGGGCAGAGTATATTGAGCTTACATTAAAGCGCGTAAATGACATTAACGCCAAAAAAATCCTGCTTCACATGAGCAAACATGCAGAACGTGAGTGGACTCCCAGGGAGTTAAAGGATTTACTGGGGCTTGACATTGAAGTAAAGGAGATACACCAGAAGCTTCGTACACTTGTCAAAGCAGACCTATTGACTGAAGGCAACTCTGATATTGACTTTCAGGGTCTCAGGGATGGTACCTTGTATCTTGTATTACGAAGCCGATTTGAAAAAGAGATCAGTAGTTTTGAGCCTGACCTGAAAAAGGATTTTCATAAAGAGCTGGATCGCCTTGCAAGGGATAAAAAAGCACTACAGGGAAAACTGAATAATCTTGTGGGGAAGGTTGCAGAATACCAGCTTGCCACGGATTTCAGGAGCCGAAAACGTTTTCCGGTTTCCAGATATTTTAAGGGTGTCGCAGATTCGACTGTGCTTAACATAATTGATGTAAAACTGCGTGTAAAGTTCCAGAGACCTGATGGAAAAGAGATGGAAATTGATGTCATGGCAAAGTCTGACTGCAGCAGAATTATTCTGGTTGAAGTTAAAAAAACAAAAGAGAAAATCGGTTTTAAAGCTGTGCAGGATTTTATGGAAAAAAGCAATGTTTATGCAGAACAATGGCCTGACATGATCGTGATACCTGCTTTTCTCTCCACAGGAGGCTTTACTGATGAAGCCTTGAAATTTTGCCGTGATAATTCAATTGGTACAGCAACAACAGTTTCATCATATATTCTGTAATTTTATTAGAAAGTCTGCATAACATACTGATATGCAATGACTTTCATGTTTCGTTGTGATGCATCAGCAAACATGGGGGGTATTAAAAAGTCTTCAGGATACACAATCTCCTGCCTTATCCTGTTAATCTTGGGTATCCTGATTCAGAAAGTATTGACAAAGCGGCATTCTTCATATGACCCCAAAAGTACTTTACACTTTTTTGTGAGAGATTCCCGCCACTCAGAGTTTTCTCTCAGGAAAGTGTAAAGCGGGAAATGAAAGACGCCGACAAAGCTCACAAATAGGTATCGTCTTTGAGTAACCTACAAGACAGATACCCACCAGTGGTTTTAAAATTGACCAATCTGAAATCTTTTAGTAACGCACAAGACAGATACCGGTAAATAAAAAATTATCACCTCATACAGATACTTCAATTGCCATCACCACAAAAAGATATCTCATAAATTTTCCAATGGTCACAAGACACAGAAATGATAAAGGATTAACCTTCAATATTCCGGCAACAACAGTCAAGGGATCTCCAATAACCGGCAGCCACGCAAGCAGAAGAACTATCTGGCCATGTTTTTTGAACTTTTCCTCAGCTTTTGACATCTCATGCTCAGATATCCTGAGCAGTCTTATAACTATCCAGCGTCCTCCCCTGATCCCAATAATATAGTTTACAATGGAACCAAGGACATTTCCTGATGTTGCAACCATAAGCAACAAAAAATGATCGTATGCATTGAGCCACAACATTGTCAGTATAATTTCAGATGCCAGAGGCAGGATAGTAGCTGCCCCAAAAGCTGACAGAAAAAGGCCTGCATAGCCATATTCAGCAAGAAATTCCATACTTACAGCCACTCAGGCAGAAAATTTGGCTTCATCAAGCACCTTACGAATAACTTTAATAAGATTTTCGGCAATCAAAGGTTTTTCATAATATTCACATATTCCCATTGCAGCCGCTTTTTCTGCATCAATGAGATCACTGTGTCCGGTACATATGATAATGGGTTGATCTGGTTTTATTTCAAGTATTCTTTTTGCAAGCTCCACACCTGTCATTTTTGGCATAGTAACATCAGTGATTATAAGATCAAAGTTAGCAAAATTTTGTTTGTATTCCAATAAAGCGTCAACTCCATTGGAAAAAACTTTAACTCTGTAACCATAATCTTTAAGCAACTCCTTTGTTGATGTGATTATACTCTCTTCATCATCAACCACCATTATAAATTCGTTCCCACCAGATATGACAACAGGTTCTGGTTCCGTAAAATTTAATGCAGATGAAGATTGAAACACCGGAAGATATATTGATATTTGAGTTCCTCTGCCAACTTCACTGGTTAGGTCGATATAACCATTATGACCTGCAACAATTCCATGCACAACAGCCATGCCAAGCCCTGTTCCCTTGTTTACAGCTTTTGTTGTAAAATATGGTTCAAAAATTTTTTCCATGGTCTCTTTATCCATTCCTTTACCAGTGTCATGTACAGTTAATTTTATGTACATTCCAGGCTCAATGGGAGCAATGGAAAAGATGGCAACATCCGACCCATCAGGAAGCTCGGTTCTCTCAAGTGTAACAGAGATAACTCCACCTGTCTCTTCCATTGCATGATAGGCATTGGTGCACAGGTTCATCATAATCTGATGAATCTGAGTACTATCTCCAAGGATTACACTGTTAGTTGAAATATGGCTTTTAATGTCAATGGTTGAAGGGATTGTTGAACGTATCATCTTGAGAGCTTCCATAACTATGGATGATACTTGCAAAGGCTGTTTTTTATGTTCTGTATTGCGGCTGAAGGTGAGAATCTGCTTTACAAGTTCGCCTGCCCGCTTGCTGCTGATATCAATTTTATCAAGATAGATGCTTAATTTTTCAGGATCTGAAAGGTGAAGCATTGCCAATTGGTTATAACCAAAAATTGCTGAAAGGATATTATTGAAATCATGGGCAATTCCACCTGCAAGGGTTCCTATTGACTCCATCTTCTGAGCCTTCTGAAGCCTGAGGGTCATGGCTCTTTTTTCCTGCTCTGCAACTTTAAGTTCTGTAATGTCCCTGCCTTCAACAATAAGAAAAAGCACATTTCCAAATTCGTCCAGTACAGGCTTTATGGAGATATCAATATTTCTGACATCACCTGTTTGAGTGATATTGGAAGTGTTATATCTTACAAATTCCCCTTTGCCTGCAAGCTCTATTGATTTCTTCAATTTTCTTTGAACTTCAGCATCGTGATTCCACCACGGAGTTTCCCAGAAAAAGCGGTTTTTAACGTCCAGGGCACTGCAACCTATCAGATCAAGAGCTGTCTGATTGACATCCTGTATAATACCTGATGGAGAAAGAACACCTGAAAACTGAAAAAGTTGATCAAAAAGGCCTCTGAGTTTAAGCTCCTTCTCCTTAAGACTCTTCTGTGTTTTGATATGGTTGCAGATCTCTTTGTTAAGATTTTTATGATATAGATCAAGCCTGTCCATAAATGAATCAAAATATTCAGAAAGTTTACCAAATTCATTGGGAGCATTGTAATTCATCCTGATTGAAAAGTCACCTTTTACACCAGATTCAAGCTTTTTCATCAGCACTTCAAGGGGCCTTGTAAGGAGTCTGCTGATAATATAGGTAAGAATAATTGAGGTTGATATTGCAATCAAAAGAATAATTAATATAAGTCTTTTAAAAATATCCAAAGGCTCATATATTTCTTCCACATAGCTTGAAGAGCCTACAATCCATTTATATTCAGGCAGATGGTCAAATATTGCGATCTTTTTCCTTTCAAATTTTTCACCAGGATTTTTCCAGCTATATCTCAACGTGCCTTTTTTTATATTAATTATTTGTAAAATTACTTCATACAGAGAGTTATTTCGCTTAAAATGACCCAAATCGTCAGCAGCCGGATGGACAACAGGGATTCCATCCTCTCTTATTATAAAAGCATATCCGGTTTTTCCGCTTTTATATGAAATCACAATCTCCTTGAAGTCATCTATATCAATAAGATAATTGAATTCATTGCGATAGGATGATACCGAAATAATCCAGTCCAGGGGTTTGAAATAGGTCATATAAAGGGCCTTGGGGCGGGCATAGGGTTCGCCAGGGTTCTGCCAGTTATATTCAATATAACCATCTTTGATCTCTATCTGTTTTCTGACAAAATCAAAAGATGAAACATCAGAGCCTTTTACAGCGTTGTTTGGATGAACAACAACTGTTGCATTGCTGTCAATGCAATAAATATATCCGCTTATACCAACGCTCTGGGACAAAAACACCTCTTCAATCATCTTGATGGCTTCCTCTCTTATAAGTAGCCCAGAGCGATATTTATTATAATAATACTCGGCAATATCAAGATTTTTTTCGGCAATGGCGCAAAGCCTGTTTTTGATTGAGACAGATGCGGAGGCTTTAATCATTTTGACAAGGGCATCTGTTTTTTCATTTAACTCCTTTTCAATATTAGCCATAAGAACTTTTTTGATCTTAAAATAGGATATCCCGCTTCCTGCTATCATCAGCGGAATAAAAACAACCAGAAAGGTCAATAAAAGTCTGTCTCTGATTTTTAAATTTCCTGAGATCATCTTGTTCCTTAAGTCATGGCCGAATTCAACTGCTACTCCCAACCATGAAAATGGTTAGGGTCTTTTCACGATAAAAAAAAGAGGGACGTTTAGGCATCTTTCATTTGCAAGTTTACATTTTCCTGAACACAATGCCGGTTTTTCCAGTAGCCTGTTCCGGAAAGTGTAAAGAACTTTATGCACGATATTAAGGATGCCGACGTTTAAAAGAAATTTACCATGACAATGCTGCTTTAACAAGGAGTTTGTCCACTAAATATCCTTATGAATTGCTGACAAAAATTCATTTGCAATTGCCACAAATGATGTTAATAATAGAAAAAAACAAAAGAGTGCTTAGCGCCCTTCGGGCGGGCTTTTCCATAACTACTTGCTTTTGCAGGTGATAAATTGTAATTCTTATACGATTATATTATTGCAATGTCAGCACTTATTTTAAAACTCATTCTTTTACAGGGATTTAAAGAGTTAACTCACAATGAAAGTTTTTCCCCTGCACACTTCTGATAATAATTGCCTGTCAGATTTTTCCGGCTCCTCGGATAACATTAAAAAGGTATCCGTCAATTCCGACACACATGATTATCCAGGTAGATCTGATGATTCAGAAATATTTGATAATGCAGAGACATCTGATCATTTCGAACACACCAAAACATTTCTTTCAAAAAAAATACTTAATACAAACAATGCAAAAAATGAGATTCTCCAAGACTACAAAAATTGTACCATCAGCAAAGAGGTTACAGAAGAGGATTACAACATTTTTTTCAGCGTGGTATCAACAGATCTTACAAGCAAACAAATATGTTGCATAACAGAGCCTACACAAACATTTCCACGTCAAAAAGCAGTGCTTGCGGTTCACTGGCATCCTGAATTTATTCCCATTGAAATGATTGACAAACGTATTGAACAGATGTTTCCCAACCGTGAAAAAGAGTTGATCATTCCAACCCAACACAACGAAATCATGAGCTACAAGGGATTCTCGGGGGTTGAAGTGGACTGCTGGTCACGGGGATTTAACCAGAAAATTCAACTGCTGCTCCATTTTAAAAATGAATCAACAAAAAATGCTCATATGCTGAAAGATATGCTTGCACACACTTTTAAGTACAGATCCTCCCAGCTTTTTGAGTTTATTGATACAATCACCAAGCCACATGAAGAGCGTATTGAAGCTGCAGCAAAGCAAACCGGAGCCAACTCCGATCTTATCAGGTTTGTCCAGATTCATGTTGCAAAAATTGAACAGCTCATTGACCAGAACCTATCAAGTATTCCTGCCCAATCAATTAAAAACAAGGTTTTGAGAAATTTTTTCGATTTTCTTCGCCCAAGATACGGTGATCAATTGATTGACAGAGCACAAACATTCCTCACTGCCGTGAAGCAGCAAGTCAAAGCTGATTTTTCCCTGGAATATTTCTTCAGGACATCGGAAGTAATTGAAGAGGCAAGATCGCTAAATGCCGGAATTATTATTCCTCATCCAGAGCAGTTCTGGCCGGTTCTTCTGGCTGATTATGATGTTGACGGCGTGGAAGTATGGAATCCACAGTCACAAAGATATACAGATTTTCTCATTTCTGTTATAAGGGATCTTAACAAAAAACAGCACCACAGCGACAGGCCATTACTTATATTCATGGGAGATGATACCCATTTTGGTGAAAAAGTAATCCATCCTGACAGACAAAACCTTATGAAAGCAGCAAGAGAGATCGGTATCCAACCGCCATGGGATGATCTTAACATTGCAAAGGCCCTTGTAATGTCTGGTATAAACCGTGAAAAAGTAATTGACGAGTATAAAAATCGCATAAAATAACGGCATCTTTCATTTATCGGTTTACACTTTTTTTGAACCATGATTTTTTTGATTACAGGATTACCTTGATTATAATCATGTTATTCCTATAATCCTTTTAATCATGGTTCAAAATTTTCAGAAAAGTGTAAACTACTTTTTGAGTCGATATGAAAGATGCCAAAATAACTTCACAATTTATACTATTATTTATAATTATTTTTCATTTAAAAAAACAGCTTAATAAACAGGAAACCACTTTCCATCCATGAGAAACATCCTCGCAAATTTCAAATTTCTTGCCATTGAAACTGAAAACCAGATAAAGCTTACACGTGGTCTGCTGTCGGATTTCAACCTTGAGGTGCTGGAAAAAATAGGCGCCAAGGATGATTACATCGACAATCTGAAAACCACAGTGGAAAACGCCTGTTTTTCAACTATTGCAACACTTAAACCTGCCGGAAACCAGGACGCCATCACAAGGATCAGAGCAATACACATTATGTGTATAAATCTTGAACGAATTGCGGATTTCTGCGTCAATATCACCCGCCAGACAAGGTTTCTTTCAAGCTCGGAGTGTATTCAAAAATACGATTACAAAACCATGTTCAATGTAATCCAGCGTAGTATCTCAACCATTATGAAAGTTTTTGATGCAAACGATCTTAATGGCGCACTGCAAATCTGTAAAGCTGAGTTTGAGCTGGATCGACTCTGGGAAGATAGTTTTAAAATCATACTTGAGGATCTTAAAAAAGGTCAAAGTGTTACAGATCTCATCACCATCATTTTCATATTTAGATATCTGGAACGTATAGGAGACTCAATTCTTAACATCGGGGAAGCACTTATTTTTGCCATCATGGGTGACCGCATCAAAATAAGGCAGTTTGAAGCCCTTGAAAAGACCCTGTCAGAATCAGGCTTTGAAGGAACCCTTAACGATATTGATTTTGCATCAATATGGGGCTCAAGGTCAGGATGCCGTGTTAGTAAGGTGAGCCGGAAAAAACCTTCCGGATTCAAGGCTCAGGGAATATTCAAAGAGGGAAAAACCGAAAAGATCAAAAAAGAGCACCAGAATATATGTAGATGGGAGACCATTCATCCCGGACTTGCACCAAGGGTTTTTGGTTACTACGAAAAGTACGACACAGCATCAATGCTTGTGGAGTTTCTGTCAGGTTGTACACTGGATCAGATTTTACTCACAGAGGAGCCTGAAAATATCAACAACGTTCTCTTTATTTTTGAACAGACTGTTATGGATATCTGGGAAAAAACCTTGAAACCAGTAGAAATACAGACTGATTACATGGCACAATTGAACAAACGCCTGAACGCAATCAAGCGTGTCTATCCGGAGTTTTGCAGAACCGTAAAAAAAAATACAGGGAGCGCCGACATTCGCAGCAAATACACCACCCAGTCCCTGATCATATCATGCCAGCAGATTGAAAAAAGTATCCCTGCACCTTTTTCAGTATTTATTCACGGTGATTTTAATACCAACAATATTGTTTACAACCATGAAGAAGAGAAGATCAACTATATTGATCTCCATCGTTCAAAAGATGCAGACTATGTTCAGGATGCATCTGTATTTCTGGTTTCTAACTTCAGAATGCCTGTATTTGAAGCAGAATTCAGAGAGCGTTTAAGCCGAACAACCCTTTATTTTCTGAATGTTTTCCGAACATTTGCAAAGGATAACAATGATACCACCTTTGAAGCAAGAATGGCACTGGCACTTGCTAGATCCTTTTTCACATCAACACGTTTTGAGCTTCAATATGAATTTGCAGGACAGATGTGTCAAAGAGCACATATGCTCATGGAAAAAGTTCTAAATCATAAGGATAAATGGGAGAATTTTACACTTCCAGACTCAATCCTTATCTATTGACAATCAAAAATGTAAAAATTCATAATGGAAATATCCACATGAAAAAAATAGGCATAATCGGAACCCCTGGTGGTTGGTCTTCAGAAAGACTTGCTGATACTGTTGAAAGGAAAACAGGATACAGACTTCTTGTTCCACTAAACACTATTTCCTTTGACCTTGAAACAGGAAGCGCCTGGTTTAAGGATACTGACATCTCAAAACTTGATGCCCTGATTATTAAAAAAGCGGGACGGCATTACTCTCACAACCTCCTTGATCGTCTTGAAATCCTGAGAGCCATTAACGAGAAAGGGCTTCAAGTCTTTTCCAGCCCTTTAAGGATTATTCGTGTACTTGACCGCCTTACCTGCACTGTAACACTTAAAAATGGCGGAATACCCATGCCACCTACCACCATTACAGAAAATCATGATGCTGCTGTCAAGGCTGTTGAAAAGTATGGAGAAGCGGTTTTCAAGCCCCTATTTTCATCCAAAGCAATGGGCATGAAGATAATGCGTCCATCCCCTGAACTTGAAAATCAGATAGAACTTTTCACAAAAAAAAATTCAATGATGTATATCCAGAAAAAAGTAAATCTTGGGGGAAAAGATCTTGGAATTGTTTTTCTTGGCGGAGAATATCTGGCAACATATGCAAGGTGTAATGACGGTTCTTCCTGGAACACCACAACAAAATTTGGTGGAAAGTATCAGCCATATACTCCATCCAGTTCAATAATTGAGATAGCATACAAGGCACAGGCGCTTTTTGGCCTTGATTTTACATGTGTGGATGTGGCAGAAACAGACAACGGGCCTGTTGTCTTTGAAGTTTCTGCATTTGGTGGCTTTAAAGGTATCCTTACTGCCTGTAAGATTGATGCTGCTGAACTTTATGTTGATTATGTGTTAAATAAAATAAAAGCATAACATAAAGACCTCAAACCGGATGAATCTGCAAAAAGTGGGATTCCAAGAACTATTCAGTCATAACCCACTGGATTTATTAATAACGTTTTTGGCATTTCCGCCTTTTTAAGATACCATAAAAAGCGATTTTTAATGGACTTAAAAAATTATAATTAACAGCACGCTTGCAACTCTCTTTTAATATGTGCTATCTTGACTTTCAGTTTTGACAAAACACCTCCTGATTTATACAAACAAAATCGCAAAAAAAGCTTAGTATTCGGGTTTAATTAACTTACCCAAGCTCCCCATGGCAAGCCTGTAAGAGGTAGCTGGGGGTGAGATGAATGGGCAAGTTATTAAAAATCAATTCATTAGCGCCCTTAGGGCGGCCCTTTCCACAACATCCTGTTTTTGCACGGGAAAAAATGGATTTTTTTTACTATTAAATTATTTGGAGACATTTATGAAATATTTATCCATTCCGCAGATAGCTACAAAACTTGATATAAATGAAAATACTATTCGCAGATACATTACACGTTTTTCAATGTTTTTCAATGATATCCAGATCAGTGACCAAACTGAAAAATATGCTCCTGATGCAGTTAATATCATTCGTGATATTAACACATGCTACAGCAAAAAAGGGCTTCGTAAAGATGCAATAATAGAGCTTCTTGGTGAAAAATACACCTGCAAGACCCCTTCTGCTCCAGAAACCAATGACAACACAGCTAACGGAACATCTATGAAATCTCTTTCCAGTGACACTCAGGCATTAAGTGATATTCAGGGATTAGTTGTACGAATGGAGAACATTGAATCCAAGATTGAATATATACTGGACAAAATCATAAACAATCTGCCATCTTCAACAACAGATCAAGATCATAGTGTTCATTCAGGCAAAAAAAATCATGTGTTACCTGAGGTTGAAAGAGAGACAAACCTGCCGGAAAAAATTGAAGAGCCAGCAGCCCAGAAGAAAATAGAAGAAGAACCTATTAAGATAAAAGAGGAAACAGCTTCAGAGGCAAAAATAGAAGAACCGGACACAATAGATACCTATTCTGAAGTTGATTCCGGATTATCCAATGAAAATTCTATTTCAAAAGACTTAACAACTACTGATAGTGAAAGTGATAGTGAAGAGTTTGATAAAGATCAGGTCAGCAAAGTTATTGCTAACCTTAAAGATAACCAAAATATGACATGGGTTGAGATCTCTTACCAGTTGAAAGAAATGGGCTACAGGCCACCAGACAAAAATAGAGAACGTTTTCACCATTTAGCAATAGCTAATTATTATAAATATGGAAAAAATCGTTTTTCAACTGAAAGTATTGATAATGCATTAACTCCGCAGTTCCCTGACAATCAGAATGATGAACCCAAAAACAAATCATTGGAAACAGATCAACAAAAATCAAGCATATCTTCTGAAGAGAAAGAAGAAAATTCTTATCTATCTGACTCAAAAGAACAAAATGGGGTAAAAACAGACGATAAAAATGCAACTGACAATATACAATCGTCCGATAAAAATGAAAAAAATAACTCTGATGATATAAAATCCTCCGACGAAAGCGAAAAAAATGAAATTGAAGATTTCAAATCTTCTGACGAGAATGAAAATGAAATAGAAAATTTGAAACCTTCTGAGGCAGCTAATACTCCTGATTGGGAACAAAAGGAGGAGTATCGGGAGTTCACATTAAACCTGATCCTTAAACTGAAAAAATCTGGTATGACCTACAAGGAGATAAAAGAGACACTTTACAAAATGGGAATAAAAACCCGTAAAGGCATGGATAAATGGAGTACAGGTACCATTGGCAATATTATCACTGCTGCTGATCAATCCGGGTCAAAAAAACGTAAAAAAGCAAAGAAAAGCAAAAAAACAAAGAAAAAATGATACAAAAAATAAGATTCAGCATTTTCAGGATATAAAAACTGCCCTGGCTGTCATCAGACAGCCTTAATCATGAAAATGCGGAGATCTGTTTTCATGATAAATATGGCAGAGAGGTGATCAATGATTTCCAGTACATGGTCAGCAACACTTGACTCTTTGATATCAATGCAAGAACATGTTTCGTCCCTTGCAGTTGAGGCCGGAGCCACAGCAAAGCAGTCCTTGTCCATTTCCCTGATAGTGGAAGAGATTGCCGTCAATATAATCAACTACGCCTATGACACGGAAGAATCACAGACCATTACCATTGAGTTTGATAAAGATTCAGATCATATATATATATCCTTTATTGACACAGGCTACGCATTTGATCCTTTATCCGCAGAAGAACCTGATACAACAAAAGATTTAAATGATCGCCAAATAGGAGGCCTTGGCCTCTTTTTGGTTAAACAGATGGCTGATGATATTAAATATAACAGATGTGACAACAAAAATATTCTTACAGTTACTTTAAATTTGACCAACTGAAAGGCTATATACGGAGGAAAAATGGTTCATTCTCTCCAATCTAAAATCTTGATTCTTATTGGCGTAATTTTTGTTGCCACCACTGGAAGTATAATTTTTATTACTCAAAAAGATGTTAAAAATGCTGTGTTAAACACAGAGCAGAAAAATATCGAGAACATAAAAAATATTATTCACATAAATGTTGAAGGAAAATATAAAACCCTTCTTCTTGATAAAGTTGTTCTAATAAAGCTTTTGAAAAACCAGATTAAGAATGAGAATGTAATTCTTAAGAATGCAATTAACGAAATTTGCAGGCTATCGGACAACGAAACCGATGCCAGAGAGCAAATGGCATCATGGCTGAAAACAATAAGCATCTCATCAGATTTTTTTATATCTGACAAAAACTGCAAAATTTTTTTTCATTCTAAGGATATTCTAAAAGGGCAAAGTCTGGAAGAGATAAAAGATGTCAAATCAAAACCAGTTTCCTCAAGTATTAACAATACAAACTTACCTTTTGATAAATTTGCTGTTTTTTCCTGCATGTCAATAGACAACAAAAAACTGGCATACATAACAACACTTTCCCGTTGGGGATGGTCCATTGGAGTTACAAATGACATATCAAGGATAGAGACCGAAACCCAGAATAAAATTGATGAGATTATCAAAGTACTAAAGGAGAATTTTGACCAAATTAAAATTGCAGATACAGGAACTATTTTCCTTTTTGACAATTTAAGGAAAATATTGATTCCACCTGCTGAAAAATATACTCCTGAAATATCAAATGACCTTCTTGAAACTCTTATGGAATCTAAAAACAGCGATTCTCCATCAAAAATTCTTCTGAACCAAACAGAGATAAATGCCTACACATCCCATATAAAAGCCCTTGACTGGTATATAACAGCCCTTGTGCCTGTTGAAGAGATTAAAAGCCCTGCAAATAAACTTGCAGCAGGCCTTTCGCAAATCATCGGGGGTATTTTTCTTATTGGTCTTTTTGTTCTCATTATTGCAGTGAGGCGTTTTTCAGGACCATTGAAATCACTAACCATGAAAATCAAGGATATTCCAAGCCAGGATCTTACTTCTCCTGAGTTAACCTTGAGCCTGAAACAGGATTTTTTCACAAAGAGGAAAGATGAAGTAGGTGCCCTTGCAAATTCATTTATTTATATGTTCCAGGAGTTGCAAAAGAATATTAAGCAGCTAATTGCAACAACCGCAGCAAAGGAGCGCATTGAAAGCGAATTAAATGTTGCAAGGGATATCCAACTTGGAATCCTGCCTAAAATATTTCCTCCCTATCCGGAAAAAGATGCATTCACCCTTCATGCCTACCTTGAACCTGCAAGGGAAGTCGGCGGTGATCTTTACGATTTTTTTCTGCTGGATGAAGATCACCTATGTGTCTCAATTGGAGATGTTTCAGACAAGGGCGTACCTGCTGCACTATTTATGGTGATTACAAAAACCCTGATAAAAACCTATTCCGACAGCACAAGGTCTGCTTCAGATATTGTAACAAAAATAAATGAAGTTTTAAGCAAGGATAACCCTAATTGCATGTTTGTTACTCTGCTTATAGGTATCCTAAATATTAGAACAGGTGAGATGCGATATATTAATGCAGGTCATAATCCTCCGCTTATCAAATCAGGAAACGAGACATTTTATCAAAAAGGGTTAAGTGGCCCAATTGCCGGAGCAATGGAAGGAATTGAATACAAAGAGCTTTCTTTGACATTAAAAAAAGGCGATATGCTCTTATTCTATACAGACGGGGTAACAGAAGCCATGAACTCTGAAAAAAAGCTCTTCTCAGATGATCGTCTAAAGAAACTTATAGAATCATCAGACACCGTTATTCCAAAGGATATCATTGCTTCTGTTAATCGTGATCTTAAAAATTTTACCGCAGGAACAGCACAATCTGATGACATTACAATGCTGGCATTGGTTTTCAAAGGTGAAGAATGAATTATTATTCTAAACAAAGACCTTCATCAAAAAAAAATCAATTTACTTTAAATTTTCTTAAAGGGATTATTGTTTTTTTTATTGTTTTTCTCTTTTTTTCAATCAGCATTCTGAATGCTGATTTCACAATTACAGATGAGAACTACACAAAAACATTCTATATTGACAACAGCCAAAGCGAAACTTTACCCTCCTCCACATGGAATGCATCAGATACACAACATATAGTTTTCAAATTTTTAAGTGAAGCTCCTGGAGCAGCCCAGCCCGAAAATCCCGTTGACACATGTGATATTACAATTCCTGAAACAGAAACCGTGACAATCAATGAAGGCGTTTCCATAGATTTAGGTTCTGCTTTCAGACTTATTGTAAAAGGGGCATTAAACATCAATGGAACAGCAAAGAACAATGTAAACATTAAAGCAGGCAGAGGTATCCATTTTGAATCTGCTGTAATACCTTCAAATCTTGTTTACTGTACAGTAACCGATGGAGATTCAACAAGTGGAGGAGCATTATATGTTGAAAATTTTTCAGACCTTACACTTGATAACTGCACAATATCAGACAACAACGCTGTTTATGGGGGAGGTATTTTTTTAACAGATAATGCTGACATCACCATTAAAAACTGTATTATAACGAACAATAAGGCAACCATCTACGGAGGCGGCATATATTGTCTTAACTCCTCTCCAGATGTTGAGAACTGTCAAATTAAAAACAACAGTGGAGTAAGATTTGGCGGTGGAATATACCTGAGCTATGCCCATTCAAACATGAATGCAAACCGTATTACAGATAACAGTGCAGTTTATGGTGGAGGAGTTTTCATGCTGAATTCAAATCCACTGTTCACAAACAATATAATTTGTAATAATTTGGCTACAGCTTCAGGGGGCGCTATCCATCTTGAAAATTCCAATCCAACTATCTCTGCAACCACAACAGCCTGGAATGTTGCCTATGAAAGCGGGGGCGGTATTCATATGGATTCTTCCTCACCCCATATAATCAATACAATTATTTATGACAATATAATGTCACCTGGAGAAGACCCAAACAGCTTTGCCAACCAGATTTATCTTACCGCAAGCTCTCTTCCTGAATTAACCTTTTGTAATGTCATGGGTGGCTACGAAGATCTACTGGGAACAGGCACTGGAGAGATAGTATGGTCATCCACAAACATTGACGCACCACCAATGTTTGAAAATGCCTCTGAAACAGCAGGACCTGACGGAAACGGCTCTGATGCAGACTGGCACATAAAAGCTGATTCTCCATGTATAAACAGAGGCTCTTCTACTGCACAGTTTCAATCAACAGACATTGATGGGCAGCCAAGGCCATATAATGAAGCTCTGTCAGGTCAATATCCATATGATGAAATTTTTACCGATATGGGAGCATATGAGTTTCAGAATAATCCTCCTTTTATTGGAGAGAATGGAGATGATATCACACTTGATTCTATTGAAATGAGCCAGAGAGAACAGATTGTAATTGAAGGAATCCCGGATGGTTTTGATGTTGACGGGAATGATGTAAAAATACTTTTTTATAATCCATCTGAACAAACAGAAACCTCTAAAACCAAACAACTATTTTCAGAAGACCTGGCAGACCAGTATGGTTCAACCTATTCTGTGTACTCGACTGTCCAGTATGGCTCAACTGATTCCGTTGAAGCAACTGACCAGAATGGCTCAACCGATTCCGTGGACGCAACTGACCAGGATAGCTCAAGTGATTCCATGGAAGTAAACGACCAGGATAGCTCAACTGATTCCATGGACGTAAATGACCAGGATAGCTCAACTGATTCCATGGATGCAAATGATCCTGATAGCTCAGCAGATTCAGGAGAAACAATAGACACATCATCATACCCCTCCGAAACAGGAACATTTTACCAGTATGAGATAGACGGGGATGATATCATAAAGGGAGCTGCTCTCTATAACATGGACACAATAACCGACCCTGAAAACAGGCTCATTTATGTCCCCCCCAATGTTGAACAGAGTTTCACTGTTGATTTTCAATTCAAGGCACATGACGGAATAAGTCTCTCTCCAAACAGTGCTGTAATCTCCATTTCAGTGGATGCTGCGGCACATCACCAGGTTCTAACAGAGTCAGGAGTTACAACATACTACATTGATAACACATCAACATATCAACTTACATCTTCTGACTGGAGCAAAGCCCAAGCATCGGAAATCAAATTTGATTTCCTAAAAAACCTTGATGGACAGCCTACTCCTGACACTTCTGTGGAATCATGCGAAATTATTGTTCCACCAGGCCAAACTATAACAATCGGTAATGGGGTTACAGTTAATTTAGGAAAAAACTTCAGTCTTACCATAAAAGGCTCTATTCAGGCTATAGGAACAGAAGATCAGCTCATTCAAATAAAAGCAGGAAAAGGCATTGCTTTTACTTCAGATGCAACCCAATCCCTGTTAAGTTATTGTAACATAAGTGATGGCACCGGAACAGCAGGCGGAGCTCTCTATGTTGAAGGCTTTTCTGATCTTGTAATTGATAATTGCAATTTTTATTCAAATTCTGCAGAGAGCGGAGGGGCAATTTTCCTTTTGGACAATGCAGATGTAACCATAAGAGATACAAGAATAAACAATAATACTGCAGGAAGTTTTGGCGGAGGAATCTGTTCTCTCAATTCATCTCCACTTATTGAAAAAACCGTCATTAACAACAATATGATTATGTCACAGCAAAATCTTTATGGTGGTGGAATTTACATGAACGAATCATCACCGGAGATTAAAAACAGTACCATATGCGATAATAGCGCCGTTTGTGGTGGCGGTTTATATTTGGAGAAATCGGTACCTGTTATCGTAAACACCATTATCTGCAATAACCTTGCTGATGCTTCCGGAGGAGGTCTTTACCTCAAGAGATCAAACCCGGAAATTGGAAATGCTACCATTTCAAACAACTTAAGCTATGATAATGGTGGGGGCATATATCTTGATGAGAGTTCTCCTGTTGTGATCAATACAATAATTTACGGTAACTCATTTTCAAAAGGAGCAGGCGGTACACTTTCCAATGATCAAATATTTCTTTCTGCACTTTCAGCTCCTCAGTTGAGCTACTCTAATATCATGGGTGGGATTTCAGGCCTTTCAGGTTCAGGTACACCAGCACTCTACGAATTAAACATTGATTCAATACCTTTGTTTGTATCACCAAGCCTTCTTGCAGGCCCGACAGGTTCAGGGGTTGATGCAATATGGTCATTACAGCCTGACTCTCCCTGTATCAACAAGGGTACCTCAAGTGCATGGATTCTGGATTCTGATATTAATGGCAATGAACGGCCGTTTAATGCTGATATGAAAGGAGAGTATGCCTATGATGAAATTGCCGTGGATATGGGAGCATTTGAATTCTCAAATAACCCTCCTTTTATTGGATCAGACGGAAACAGCAAAACCTTGCCCCTTGCCTATGTTACCGAGGGAAAGCTACTTTCACTGAAAATTGAGGGAGGATTCGATGTTGACAATGATCAGGTTTCAATAATCTATTATTCACCTTCGGAGAGTGATTCACAGGTGGAAGTTTCAAGCGATGAAACAGCAAAAGGCCGGATATACCAGTACAAAGGGGGCAATGGTGAAACAACTGGCGGAGAAGAAAATAACGATTCAACAGGAGAGGAACTTTTATCTTTTAGTTCCATAGAAGATTCCCTTTACAGAATATATTATGAACCTCCGGAGGTGGAGGAGAGCTTCACAGATACACTTATGTTTAAAGCATATGATGGAAAAAGTATATCTTATAATACCATTATAGCAAATATATATGTAACAGCTATTGATCATACCGAAAAAACTGAAATAACAGGAATACAGGAAAACAGGCTCAGTTTCCTGGGAAGTATTGATGAAAATTCAGCAGCAAGCGATTTTGATGCGGTGATTGCTGCAATTACAGAGGTTGCCGGCGCTGCCCTGACAGCTTTTAACAAGAACAATTTTTTAAACGGTGCAAGGATACTTGCAGCGAATGTGAATCTTGACAGCTCACAGAAACTCACTCTTCTGAATGCACTTGATCTTTTCTGTAGTAACAACCCTGAAAAAACAGAAGAGATTCTCTCACAATCACAGGCATCCCAGCTTCTATTTACACTGGAGCAGATAGAGTCCATCGCACCAATGACAGGAGATGAAATTAGAATATGTGCCAAAATAATTGACGATCTTGTGGGGCAGCAAAAAGGATTGGAGAGTCTCTCTAAGGAACTTCACGATCAGGTCAACAATTTAAGTAATGCATTGGTTGAGCAATCCAAAAAAGCTGACTTTGATATATACAATTATGAAGTTGGTGGTGCCCTGTTCCAGGCTGTGATTCACTCAAACATTGATACTTCAGAGGATGGCAATACAACTGTTCTTGATACACTTTCCGAAAATTCAAAAATGGATATCAATACAGAACAGGTAAACCAGATTCTTGACGATATCAACACAATCCTAAATGATCAGCAGTTAACAGATGACCAACATCGCCAGATAACAGAAATTCTGGATACTCTTATAAGCAGACAGGAGCTTGGAACCCTTATTCTTTCAGATACCCTCATTGACAAGATACAAAACAGGGCAGAACTTCTTGTTAACCGATCTGCATATCTTTTTGGGCAATTTTCAATGGATACTTATAGTAATATCAGATACTGGATTGCTGAAACTGACTTTTTAAAAAAGACAGATGATATCTTTACAGGGGATAATGATCACAAAATGCCAGGAGTTGTCATTTCATCATCAGCAGTTGCTGAACTTGCAGGCATGTTTGGTACAGAAAAGTTAAGGCTAACTGTTGTATATCAAAAGTTAACAACAACTGCTGACGGATCAATGCTTAGTGTATATTTCATTAATGAGGACTCAACGCCAATTATAATTGAGAATCTTGAAAATCCCATAAGAATAACAATTCCCGTCACAGATAAAAACCGAGTTGTTCCCAAATGGCATAATAGAGCAAAAGGAGAATGGACAGAAGACACCATTACAGATGTGGATGATTCAATAAATGGCATGATATCATTTAATGTCAATCACTTAACTGATTTTGCACTCTTCAGTAACAGTGACACAGATACTGACTCATCTTCTGATGAAGATCGCTCAGACACCAATCTCGGTTCATCTGGATGTTTTATCAACACACTGTTTAGTAATTAGCCTTAATAAACTTACTTATTTCTCAAAATCGATATCTTGTTGGCTTTATCTGCATTTATTGCATTTGTCTGAATCAAGATAACCAGGATTTACAGGATGTTCAGGATTTTTATCCTGTAAATTCATTATCATCCTGGGTATCCTGATTCAGACAGTAGTGACAAGGCTCAAAAGAGCATAGGTGTCGGATTTGAAAATTTATAGAAGTCAACAAAGTAGAACTTAAGGTATAACATACATGGCAGACACATCTGCCACAACGAAGCATGAAAGTCCTGAGAAGCCTGGAATCACGGGGACTTTCTTATAACGGCCATGGCAAACCCATCTTGCCACAACGAAGCATGAAAGCCCTGAAAAAAACCTTGCAATACGGGGACTTTCTTATAACGTACATGGCGGATTACCGCCACAATCGAAGGGATGAAAGTCATTTTCAAAACAGGCTGTTACGGAGACTTTCATATAAAAAAATTAAAAATGCCATGATAAAGAGAGCGTTGTTAAAGAAGCACTCTCATCATAATCATCACTGTTTTCAAGGGATCTCAACTCTTGTGACAGATCAAACTGAAAATAGTCTTTCCCCTCTTCAGAGACATCACCAAAAGCAACACCTGCACCAAATGTGATACCCGTTACATCGGGCCATGACCAGATTGTGCTATCTCCTGATACCATGGATTGATAAAATCCAGCCCTTACAGCACTTTTTTTTATAAACCAAAAGCTCTTGCCAGTTCATACTCTGCTCCAATGGAGAGCTTGTTGTATTTAAAAATCCTCGTTTCCACTACTTGCGCCCCCCCAGTCTGTTGACCCGAACTGGGCGCTTAGGCATATGTTTTCCTTAGTGGGAAAAGATTTATTAAAGGCCATGCCAATGTCAAAACTCTGTGGTTTGTCAAAAAAAATTGAGTTAATGCCCTGGTCATACTCATTTACAACTGCTTTATTACCAATATCCGTTGATGTCTTAAAGCGATAGACAGCCCCAAGTGTCAGGTTATATGATGAATCCTTGTTTTCAAAAAGTATTCCCTGGGCTCCTATTGAACCACTCAATCCCCCCCCACTATCTTCATTCATGTTGTAAACGTCAACCCATCCCCACTGATCCCTGTAAGATATATCAGAACCACCAATATCTATAAGCACCCACTCAAGTGTCATGCCAAGTCTCAGTCTGCCATCCAGAAACGCTTTTGCCACTGGAATACCCAAAATCTGGTAGGTTTCATGAACATGCCCCCATGCCTTCTGTCTGCTGCCATCATCATATGCCCAGTATTTTGCTGTGTAAGGAGAGTAGAAAAAAAGACCTGCTTCAAGTTCCATTAGTTTAAACCACTCCAGATTTACGATACTTCCCAAAAACCATGAAGTCTGATCTGTCTCAACGGGACCATATTCTTCATCAATGGTTGGCGCCTGGGACCACTCCAAAGTGCATTGAAGCCTTTTTGTTGAAAAACCGGCTGGATTGTACCATACAGAAGAAGGATCATCTGCAACTGCCGTGAAAGCACCAGCCATGGCTTTTGCTTTGGCTCCCGGATAGGTTGAAAAAGGGCTGGCAAATGCCTTTGGGGCCATACAAAAAAACAGTATTGACAATGAAACAAAAAAGAGAATATAGAATTTTTTTCCGTGCAAAGACATCTTAAAACCCTTTCTAACAAAGTTCTATGTGATATAACAGCCCGTCATCCTGTTCATCCGGCAACTGACCAAAAAGGATCTGATCCGGAATATCGTTAAATCGGAAATAATAGGAGTGTTGATCATCTATGATATTTTTTACAGCCCATGCAGAAAATTCATTTTTTCCAAAAGAGAGCTTAATCCCCTGCATCTGATATTCCAGAACCGTTTTCAAAGGCAGAAGACCGGATGTTCCAACTCCATGTGCATTAACATCAGAGATCAACCCGCCTGCCAGTACACCTTTCCACTCTTCTCCTTTAGCCGGCCCTGTTTCAAACCAGATTCCATATCCTTGATTGGCATGTATATCAATCCTGTACTCAGTTGCAATTTTGGGGACTGGAGTATTAGCCCTTGCCGTAAATTTTGCCCCAAGGGTTTTATCAGATAGAAGTATTACTTCTGATCCTCTAAAAGGGGTTGGAAGATGTTCCGGCATCAAAGAATCATCATCTGTCACAATGAGAATGGGAAATCCAATTCCTTTAATTTTTTGTACAGAGATTGCAAGAAGAGATAAACCATACCTTACGGTTCTTGACTCAAGTGAGTTCAATGGAGCATAAATGACCCAGAGAGCATTCTCCTTTGCTGTGATACTATCCCCTGGAGTCTGCCATGCCATTTTTTTTAATATCATCAACCCAGAAATGGCCATTTGCTGCAAGCCCATATTTTTTTGCAAGGAGAAGAAGTTGTTGAACAATTTTTTCTCCTTTTACGTTTTGAGTGTTTTTTTCTGCAACGGTTTTATTCTTTTCTATATTTTTTTCGGATTTTTCATTTTTGGTGTTTTCTTGGGAACTCAGAGCAGTTATCCATATTTTCTTCTGCATTTAAGACTCCTTATCCACTGAATTCAATGGTAAATGACTCATCTTCATCCACATCCAGAAATATTTTTGATGGCATCTCTCCCTGGCTCATGTGAGTCAATATTTCCCTTGAAATTCTGGGGAAAATATTGGCATTAAGAATATAGTCAATATTTCTGGCGCCAGTCTCAACTTCTGTACACCTTGCTGTTATCTGTGAAATAACACTGTCCGAACATACAAGGGTAATTTTGTTGTTCTCCATCAAGGTTTTTCTGACTTTTTCAAGCTTAAGCCTTACAATAAGCTCCATGGCATCTGATTTTAGGCTCACAAAGGGCAGCACCGTCATTCTTGCAAGCAGGGCAGGTTTAAAATATTGCGAAAGTACAGGACGAATGGCCGATGTCAAGACATCTATAAGCGCACTCTCTTCACCTGAGGTCATCTCCTGAATAATATCGGTGGCAAGGTTACTGGTAAGAATAATTACAGTATTCTTGAAATTGATCTCCTTTCCTTCGCCATCCGTGAGAATGCCCTTGTCAAATACCTGATAGAAAAGATTAGAGATGTCGGGATGTGCCTTTTCAACTTCATCTAAAAGTACAACAGAGTAAGGTTTCCGACGCACGGCCTCTGTAAGCATTCCGCCCTCTCCAAAGCCTACATATCCTGGAGGAGATCCTATTAGGCGGCTGACTGTGTGACTTTCCTGAAACTCACTCATGTTTATTATGACGCTGTTTTTCTCACTACCAAAAAGAAGATCAGCAATTGCAAGTCCTGTTTCTGTTTTTCCAACACCGCTTGGGCCAGCAAGCAGAAAGACTCCAATTGGTTGCCCAGGATTTCTGATACCTGCTTTTGAAGCCCTTATTACCTCGGCAATTGCGGTCAGTGCATGATCCTGCCCTTTAACACGATCACTCAATCTTTTTTCAAGGTTAATTATATCCTCAGCCTCATCCTTGACCATTTTTCCCAAAGGAATGCCTGTCCAGTCTGATACAACCCTTGCAATGACATCAGGATTTACCTCAAGCTGAATAAGGGCATTGTCACCCTGAATTTCAGCAAGCTCTAAATCAGCCTCGTGAAGCTTTAGTTTTAAAGATGATATCAAATCTGAATCAACATTATTATCATGTGATCTATTATTATTTTGTTCATCTATTTCCTGATCTTTTTGCTCCGCACTCTGGTTATCCTCCTGCTGGCCATTGTGCTGATTATCCTCCTGCTGGCCATTGTGCTGATTATCCTCCTGCTGGTCATTGTGCTGGTTACCCTCCTGGTGGTCATTGTGCTGGTTACCCTCCTGGTGGCTATTGTGTTGTATTTCATTTGTGTCGTTTACGGTTTCTTTTTCACAAAATGCGGCCTGAAGCTTTGCTCTCAGAGAAAGAACCCTTTCTGCTGCTGCTTTCTCCCTATCCCAATGTTGACGGATTTCTTCTGCCTCTGCCTTGCAAACTTCTATTTTATCCAGAATTTGATTAAATTGATCGCTATCAATAGTTACATTATTGTTTCTATCTCTCTCCATGGCATTTCTATTTCTTTCAAGGGCCTGGATCATTCTCTCCTTATCTTCAAGTACCGGTGGTTTTGTAGAAAGATTTATTTTAACCCTGGCACACCCGGTATCAAGAAGATCAATGGCTTTATCCGGCAAAAAACGACCGGTTATATAGCGATCTGAAAATTCTGCAGCAGCAGTGACAGCACTGTCAGTAATAATAACATTATGTGCCTTTTCATAACCCGGCTTAAGACCCCTTAAAATCAACTCTGTATCTGCAACATCAGGTTCATCAAGTTTTATTGGCTGAAATCGTCTGGAAAGCGCCGGATCTTTTTCAAAATACTTCTTGTATTCACTCCAGGTGGTTGCCGCAACTGTTCTTAACTCTCCCCTTGCAAGGGCAGGTTTCAAAAGATTTGCAGCATCTCCTCCTCCTGCACTTCCACCAGCTCCAATTAGAGTATGGGCTTCATCAATAAATAGTATCACTGGAGACTCATGTGCCTTTATCTCGTTAATCACGCCTTTTAAACGATTTTCAAATTCACCCTTCATACCTGCACCAGCTTCAAGCAGTCCCATGTCAAGCTCAAGAAGTGTCACATTTTTAAGAACATCGGGAACATCATTTTCGATAATTCTCAAGGCAAGTCCCTCAACTACAGCAGTTTTTCCAACCCCTGGTTCCCCCACGCATATGGGGTTATTTTTTCTTCTCCTTGCCAAAACATCAATTATCTGACGTATCTCTACATCCCGTCCAAAAACTGGGTCTATACCGCCCTGACGTGCTTTTTCCGTAAAATCATTACAAAAGCGCTCAATAAATCCCTCCTTCCCCTTTGAAGCAGCAGCTTGATCCGTTCCGGCAATAGCTGATTTTTCCTTAGTTGAAAGATTTTCGACAGAACCACGTGTAATTGACCAGAACTCTTCTATAAGGGTGTCTCTATTAATTTTTTTAAGGATATCGCCATAATTTCCGGAAATATATGCAAGTGGCCTTGAGAGAAGCGCACACACTATTCCGCCGGAACGAATTTTTCTCTCCCCAAGGTCAATGGAAGATACCATCCATCCATCCTGGAAAAGATCCAGAAGGCGCGGAGAAAAAACCGGTTTGCCGGAGTTACCAGAATTAAATTCTTCAAGGGCAGATTCAATTTTTTTCTGTAACGTACCTAACTCAATATTGAATTTTTGACAGATAAATGAAAAGTCAGAACGGGAGTCTTCAATGAGTTTTAGTAAGAAATGTTCCACAGAAACCTCATAATGGGTTCTGGCAACACACATGCCCGCACCACTTTGGAGTGTACTTGTACAAAAATCGTTCAACTGAAGCAACAGAGACCTTGTATCAACATTCACCATTATATTCCTCCCTTGAAACTATTTAAATTCTTTTTTTTTGATTTTCGTGTTATTTTGGCAAGAGAATCAGAAAACATATTTGGCTCTGGCTTGTCCAGGCTAGGAATAAATTTTAAATAACGTGCCCATTTAAATCAGGGAGAGCGGGCGTCACGGCCACTTCGTTTATCAAAATGGGAAAGTTATTTTGTGCTCATTCCTTATCTTAAACAAAATTAATAGTCATGTTTCAAAACTGTTTTAACAATTTCCGGACACTGCTTTTCAGAAAACAGCCATGTATTCCATCCAAGATTTGACCATTTTTGATTACCTGGAGCAGTTGAAGCTATTTCCTTTCCTGGCAACTCAATTTCAAGTTCCCACTCCAGCGGCTGGTTGACATAAAATTTTACAAGGTGTTGCAAGGCTTCAAATTTCTTCCGTCCAGGAAGAAACTCATGAAGTGTTGTTTCATTTGCCCCCATGATAACAATCTGATATTTGCCAGAAATATCTGTTAATTCCCTGCCAATAACACAATTCTCTCCAAGCATGCAATGACTCTTGCCAATCAGGGCAAGCTGGTCATCCGGTACGGTAACTTTTCTCAAAACACACTGATTTATGCAGACCTGTCCCCTTAGGTTAAAAAAATCTGAAATGAGGGTCTCAAGCCCCTCGGCTGATCGGGGAAACTGGAGTAGAAGTCCAGTATATTTAAGATAATGTTGGTGGTTTAATATCTTTTTTCTTAATTCCGGATTTTCAAGCCCAAGCAAAGCATAAAGCATCTCAACTGTATCATTATCTCGGGCTTCACATACCTGGTATAAAAGATTATATTTACTCCAGATTTTAAACAACAGTGGATAGAGACTGTAATTGATGATGTCAAGAAAATCACGTTTTATACTGCCTTCATCATTAAATTCCTCTATCAGATCTTCTGTATAAAAAGTAGGAAGCGGGGAATAGACACCGTAAATCCCTAAAAATGTTGCCGTAACAATATATTTGAAGTCACTTTTACCGCTGTTTACTCTCTCCACATGCGTTATATCTGTTCCTGGAAATCTGAGGGAGAGTTCGGGACGGATACGGATATAGTTCTCAAGAACAGTGTCTCTGTCAGATATTAGATTATCTTCTGAAGGTTCATAATTTAATAAAAAGTCATTTCCATGACTAATTCCATCTTTGGTGTCAAATCCTTCTCCAGCAGGCAGTTTTTTTACGTTTCCAAACCTGTTTCCATCTGAACTTGTATAATCCTTTTCAACTAATATATAACGAATTAAAAGACGAACCGCCTGAATAAAAGAGAATGTGCCGCATTTTTCAATTAGCTTCTCAATTATCTCATCACAATTTGATGGAGCCATTATGAAAATTTTCCTTTTTAAGGCATGCTTCATTTACCGTTTTACACTCTCCAGGGAAGCAACCTTATTTTTAAGGATATTTCTCAAAAAAGTGTAAAGTACTTTTGATGCGATATGAAGGACGCCCTTTTTAAGGAATGGGTTTGCAATAACATGCCCATTTAAACCCTTGAGCGTGGTTTCCCCGCCGCTTCGTTTAAATCAAAATGGGGGCATCCCTCTCCTGAAAGTGTAAACTGAAAAATGAAGCATGCCAAAATGGGAAAGTTATTTCGTACTCATTCCTAAATGGTGCGTGTAACTATTGATTATGCTACTTCAAAATAGTTTTACCAACCCTTGTCTGCCATGAAAATGACTCTCCTGAAAGTGTTTCTGTGATCACAAATCGTGTAAAAGTATTGATAGTGTTATATCTGCTGAAAAATTCATCCATAACAGCACCAAAAAGCAAAACATCCCCCATAGAGACAAAATGGTCTCTGCTCACTGTCATTTCAATTTTCTGCCCCCTTACAGCCATTCCTTTTATAAGCCTGTCCTCGGGTTGAATTTTCAAATCAACTATCCCCTCTATACGTTTGAGATTGGCTGCAACATTACCTTTGTCCCTGCTGTCGGGAAAAACATAGAGCCGAAGAATATTTTTTAAACTTTCGGCATCTGCAAGGGAGAGAATGTTAAGTGTTATGTGAGAGAGCATCCTCCAAAGTGTTACCCCTTCCAGTGGAGGATCAACACTTGATGTGGGAGGTGTAATGTTACTGAAATCAAGAAGTTCCGGAGAATTAAATGTGGGGTGGCAAATATCCCCAGGCATTATATGATCCGGTTCTGCTCCATTTGTGCAGGTAAGCTCAATGCTCAAGGTTTCCCTTGAAAAATTTGTTCTTTTTTTGAATAAAGGAAATGAATATGGACTTCCTGGGCATTTGTTATTGGCGAAATAGCTCTCGTTGCATTGTAAAACGAACGCTCTTCTCCGTCCGCTGAAAAGTGATCCATGGGTGCATATTCAACTGGAGTAACACTTCCCTGAATAAACCCGACAACCTTGTCAACACTGTAAATTTGATAACCTTTACCGGTTTTTGATGATGGCCTGACCCTTATCCGTTCACGGGTGTGATCCAGAAGAGAAGGCTCTGCATCATGTGGAAAAAGATTTACAACCGGTACTGAAAAAAGGGAAAACGTAGTAGCTGTCACAGTGGGTATCTCAAAAGGTGGCTCATTGAATTCAAAGAGAATCTCAAAGGTTGTAGCATCACCTTTGTACTTCCATTTATCAAGACCTGTAATATCAAAAAAAAGAAATTTCTGAAGAAAAATAAAGTATTCCTGTAACAGTGAAAAGCCAGAAAACGACTGGCCAGGATAGGATAAAAGTGAATTTTTCTTATCAAACCCAGGAAAAATAAAATCCTGCTCAGGTACAAAATAGGTTAAATCCTGGTTTTCTGAAATAATCCTGATTGAGGATAAATAGTTTGCCAGGCACCCAAAAAGTTCTGAAGCCTTTGAATAGGAATCTGATAAAAAAAAGGAGAGTTTTTTAGGTTTCCACTGATCAAGTGTAATATTCGAAAGAGAAAATGATATTGATATGTTAAAAATGTCGCCGGAAGAGGTTGTTCTTGCAGAGGTCACTTTGAGTGGATGCACTTCAATGTCGTAGCATGTCCTGAATTTACACTGAATGTCGTTTTTTTTTCTGTTCCAAGAAAAGTTCCTGAAGGGACATGAACGCTTTCCATCAAAGATGGCTTTGGAAAAAAAGAGACAATAGAGATAGCAGGGACAGGCCTCATGTAATGTGGATATAAAATATCCATAAGCCCATGTATAATTTCAGGAAAATCATCGTCAATCTTCTGCTGAATATGGCCTGTCAAAAAGGCAGTTCCCTCAAGAAGACGTTCAACATCTGGATCAACTGATTCCCGTGCAAGCATGGGAGCGGCTGCGGGATGAGCCTGTGCAAATTCCCTTGCAAGGTTTCTCAGTTTGTCAAGCTCGTTCTGGTAATACCTGCTGTACAATAAGATTCCCCTTGTAATCCGTCAATTTTCCGGCATCTTTCATATCATCCAAAATTAGTTTACACTTTGTTTATGAAAAATCCGGCGTCCTTCATATCGCATCAAAAGTACTTTACACTTTTTTGAGAAATATCCTTAAAAATAAGGTTGCTTCCCTGGAGAGTGTAAAACGGTAAATGAAGCATGCCGAAAATCCCTATACTTACCCTTTTACTTTTATTCTACCATTGGGCTGCAAAAAGGATTCCAGAAAAACAGGCACATTCTCCTGCCTTGAAAGCACTCCTTCCAGACTAAAATGGATACTTAAAACATCTTCCTCACTGGATTCGATTTTTATCTTCAAATCAGAAAGACGTTTTTCATATTTTTCAACAGTTTCATGAATGGCTTTTTCAATTCTTCCTGCTGTTTCAAGAAACCCACCTCCCATAAAACGGGTGATGTCAGGCATACCGTAGTCATCGGCAATCAATACACTGCCCCTGTTAGTATTCAGGAGTTTTCTAAGGTGGAGAATAACGGATTTTATCTCTTTTTCGGCACTTGTCTCTTCTGCTATATCTTTCCGAGACTCAAGAGATGCTATCCGTTCAAGAAGGGTTTGTTCATACATAATATCTGTCCTGGAGTAATTCTACTGCTTCTTAATTCTACTTTGTTAACTTCCTCAAAGCCGACACCTATGATCTTTTGAGCCTTGTCAACATTGTCTGAATCAGGATGTCCAAGATTAACAAGATAAGGCAGGATTATTTATCCTGAGCATCCTTTTCATCCTGGTTATCCTGATTCAGACAGCAAAAAAAGATAAGCTATCAAAGTAGTATTAAACGGGCATGATTGCGTATCAATCACCCCCAAATATAAAAATGATAGTCATTTTCACGGTAAAGTTTAAACTGTAAAAACTTACAAGTTGTGAGCGGTAAGCAGGGCAGTCGTTAAAAAGCTACCCTGCGTATGATCACAAACGGCAGAACAATTTAATAAAAGAAACCACGCAATCAAGATCAGGCATTTGGAGTTTCCCATGAATCTTCAGTTTCAATACCATCCGGCTCATAGGTCCATATAATCTTTGAATAGGTAAAAAGTATGGATTCCATATCCTTATAAGGCTTGTTCTCTTCAAGGAATGTTAAAGGATTAGACTCCTGCATCTCAACGATAATGGCCTTTTCCAGTTTGATGGTAAAGTAATGCTCCTCTTTTCCAGTATCGTTAATGCGGAAAAACTTAAGTTCCACCTTCATCTGCTCCCCTGTACAGCATGCCTGAAAAAGTCCTGGGGAAGCCTTGTCCTTATGCTTGATAACCTGAAAAGGCTTATGAATACGTTGCCCTGTTGGTAATCCTGTGTGGGTATCCCTTGGAATCTCAACTTTGTGGTCAATGCTGTAAACCAGTATCAGATCTTCTCTGCCCTGCTGAATGCAATCGCCTTTTATCTGACCTTGTTCATTTCCTTCAACTTTAAGATACGATGTCATTGCCATGGTGTGACCTCCTTAATTTGATGTTATTGTCCTTTTTCCCCCGTATTATTTATTAGAAAGTCTCCATAACATGCTGATATACAACGAATTTCATGCTTTTTTGTTATGCGTCAACAAAAATGTAGGTTTATTAGAAAGTCCCCGTAACATACTGATATACAACGACTTTCATGTTTCGTTGTGATGCGTCAGCAAACATGGAGATTTATATGAAAGTCTCAATAAATAGCTGTTTTTAAAACGACTTTCATCTCTTCGATTGTGGCGGGCATCCGCCATGTACGTTATACGGGCATCCTTGGTATTACATAAAAATAGTACATTGTCAGCGTGTAATAGTGTGGCAATGTTTGTTTAAGATTTGTCAAGTTTACCAACAAGGGATAGTTCAAAAGAAGCACCCATATACTTGAAATGTGGTTGAAGTTTCAATGATACCCTGTACCATCCTGGTTCTCCTTCAACATCTGATACGCTTATCTGGGCCTTTCTCAGAGGCCTTCTGCTGCGAACACCAGGTCCTGGTTTTTCCTGATCAGATACATATTGCCTGATCCAGTTATTCAGCTCATCTTCAAGTTCACCACGCTCTTTCCATGTACCAATGTTTTCCCTTTGAATCACTTTCATGTAATGGGCAAGACGGCTTACAACAAAGTTGTAGGGTAACTGCGTGCCAAGTTTGTAATTCAGTTCTGCGGCTTTACCCTCTGGCGTGTTTCCAAAATTTTTGGGTTTTTGAACGGAATTAGCGGAGAAAAATGCAGCATTGTCACTTCCCTTTCTCATGGTAAGTCCAATGAAGCCCTCTTCTGCAAGTTCAAACTCCCTTCGTTCTGAAATCATCACTTCTGTTGGAATTTTTGTCTGTATGCTGCCCATGGCTTCATATTGATAAAGAGGCATATCCTCCACAGAACCGCCACCCTGGGGACCTATGATGTTGGCGCACCATCTGTATTTTGCAAAGCTTTCAGTCATTCTTGAAGCAAAGGCAAATGCTGCATTTCCCCATAGAAATTTATCATTACCATCGGAAACATCCTCGGTAAAATCAAATTTTTTAGCAGGTACAGTATCCTGACCATAGGGTAGCCTGAGCAGAAAGTGGGGAACAGTCAGTCCAATATTTCTGGCATCTTCAGATTCCCTGAAAGATTGCCACTTCATATACTGAGGCCCCTCAAATATTGAACTTAAATCTTTGAGGTTTGGTAATCCTTCAAAGCTGTCAAGGCCAAAAAAAGCAGAGCCTGCCGCAGCAATAAAAGGTGCATGGGACATTGTGGATACGCTCGCAAGATTTTGAAGCAAAGATATATCCTGGGGACCCGGGCCAAACTCATAATTTCCCACCATCAACCCATATGGCTGACCGCCAAACTGGCCATACTCAGCAGTATAGGCAAGTTTATAAAGGCCTGACTTTGTAATTTCAGGAGCATCCTCAAAATCGTCCATCAAATCCTGTTTTGAAACATTTAAAATCTCAATTTTGGTATTTTCCCTGAAATCCGTATGATCCACAAGATACTTCAATGAGCGCCACGAAGACTCAAGCTTCTGAAAATCAGGGTTGTGTAAAATGGCATTCATCTGAAGACTGAGTTTTGAATCAATTGTTGATATCATCTCATCAATGATATCCTTGCTTATCTTGATCCCCTCCCTTTCGGGTTTTAAAAGCTCATCAATAAAAGCTTGAACTCCTTGACGGGTGGTTGCATATCCTTCATCTTCCGGCTTCAGACGTGTTGCCTGGACAATTTCGTCCAGAAGAGATAAACCTTCTCCGGTGGAAGCTGCCTGTGCCTGTTCTGTACTTTTTTCCTGTTCCGCCATTACGTTGCCTCCTTATTCCTCAATTCCAAGCTCTTTCAAAATCCGCTCCTTTGCCCCCGGATCTGTCACCAGTTCATTTAGTCTCTTTTTGAACTCGGGAATATTTCCAAGGGGGCCTTTTACCGCTTTCAAGGCATTTCTCAACTCCACAAGTTTTTTAAGTTCAGGAATCTTTTCAACAATGGCATCAGGGTTGAAATCAGAAAGTGAGTTGAAATCAAGCTCTACCCTCATCTCATCATCCGGTTCATCAGACAACTTGTTCTCAACCATGGCATCCAGTTTGACGTTATAGGATTTCAGGGCATCATTAAAATTATCCTTGTCAATATTAACTGCCTCTCTGTCCTCAATGGGGGTATCATCAGCTTCCATGGTAAAATCCCCCATAACCAGCACCTTCAAGGGAAGTTCAACCTCTTCCTTTGCATCTCCAACAGCAGGTTTGTAAACAATATTAACTCGCTCCTTTGGTGCAATTGACGCTTCTTTTGCCATAGTTACCTCCTGAATTTAATACGAATCAATTTATGATGAACCTGTAAAAAGTCCGAAATAGTAAACTTGCTATTAATAATTTCAGCATGTTACAACTCAAAAAATGCTGAAATCTGGCTTTTTACGAGACCATCAATTTATAATTATCTTCTAAAAATTGTAACACGATAAATAAAATTTGCCAAAAATCATATAATATTCAATGCTTTAATAGGATCAAGCAGGGATATCTCTTTTATTATTGATGCAATCTTCTGTTCATTTCCCTCATTTTGTTGAAGTCTGAGGATGGTCAATGCAATGGAGAGGGCATCAACGGCAATTTCCGGTTCCCATGATTTTAAATTGAACGTCTCAACACCCTGTAAAATATCATCAACATATGATGATGCTATCACAATCTGTTTTGCACTGATCAAAATTTTGCACAAACCAAGTTTCCACAAAAAACGCTCCCGCTCTGAACGTGATGCAGCCTTTGATGCCATGATATACGAGAGTGCCTCATCAATCCTGTTTTCAAGAACCATTTTTTCTGCTGCTGATATTTCAAGGGCTATGCGATGCACCTGTCGCCCATCCCGCAAGCCATGGGATTGTTCGTCTCCATGGGTTTGAGTAGTGAGACTATCAAGTGCCCCTGATGCTTTGGAACTAATTCCTAACCCCTTACTTCCGGAAATGATGTTTTTCAGCCACTCCTTTGTTTCAATGTCCGCAAAAGGAGTACCATCAGAAAATGAAAGGTTTTCTATCCCCTTAAGCCTTTTTGCATAAATGGCTGTTTCTGTGGCAACAGAAGCACAGATATCCTGATAACCAAGATTTTCCATGGCTTCAAAGACATAACGACTTAAATCCAGCCAAAAAAGATATTGCTGAACTCTGGATTCACAGGCATCAACCAGATTTTGCCAATCAGAGGCGCTGTAAAGTCTTGTTATAACTGAAATAATTTGTTCATCTGGGGGTGGCAACATTGTCTTGCCGCCGGTTGCAGTGGGAAGAGAGTCCACCGGAATCCATGCTGAAATCCTGCTCAGTCTGTAGGGAACGGGGTCAAACGGGCTCTGTTGCCTCATGGCTGATGCTGCCTTTGCAAGGAGTGCAACTCCCTGTTTTAGCACAACTTCAGCATCTTTGTATGCCTGGGATTGCGTATTTGAAGAAAGCGTATCACCCGTCTTTTGAATTGGTGGGGGTGCTGATACAGAACCTGAAGGTTGTTCTCCCTGGATATCCTGGACTGTTTTTTGTGCTGAAGTATTCGTACTTCCAGCAGTTTTTGACAAGTCATTACTGACAGCAGGATCTTTTTGTGAACTCTCCACATCTGTTGATCTTTTTGATGTGACATCGCTACCAGCGAAATGCTTTGATGGTGACTCAGCATCACCTAAGGGTTTTAATGAGGTAGCGGAAGAGGATGAGGGTTCTTCCATGGATGGTGTCGTATCCGAAGCTCCTGTTGGTGTTTCATCGGGTATTTCCAGCTTTTCAACTTCTATGGTGGATTTTAATTGATTAACAAGGGAACGAAGAAGCGGAGCATCTTCCATGTTCTCCCCAAGAAAAACATCAACAGCTCCAATATTATCAAGGAGCTGGTCTCTTTTTTCTTTATTCCAGACAACGCTTTGGGTATTTGAAAGATAATCTCCAGTTTTTTCAACCCACCACTCAATAATCCCCCTCCTGCCCTTCATGCGTTTCACCGGCGGGAACAGGGAATCCCAAAAGTTTTCAAGAAGATCCCGCAATACGTGTATCCCCTTGAAAAGCCCATCCATTTCTTCTGTCTTCATCATGGCATAACAATAATATGTAGCCACTTGAAGGTGTTTGGATTGAGTGCTGAGTATGGATGTTGAAAGTTTTATTACCTTTTTCCAGTCAGTGGGAGAATCGGCTGTGGGAGAGCCAAGTTTGGAAATTTCCTGGGAAAGGGCATCAAAGTCAGGCTCATACCGGACATCCTGTCCTGAAGGTGCTTTCTCTGATATTGGAAGTTTTCCTAAATCCGGCAAATCCATATATGTACTCCAGATAACAAAATTGATCGTTCAGTTAGCAGTATTGATATTTTTTACAGTATTTTCTTTTTTTAACGTGAAAATGACTATCATTTTTATGATTGGGGTTGGTCGTTGAATTCGCCCGTGAAGGTCTATAGAGGAATTGCCTCTTTGCCTTTTATGATTGTTGTTTTTTCTTCATTGGGGGAGAGCGTTTTCTCTTTGGACAACGGGATTGATTGTGCTTCCCTGAGAGGAAGATCTCCCGAAAAATTGTATGTAATGGTTATAGAGGAGACACTATTTTTTAAAAGCGCTTCTTTTTGATCAGGGAAATCATCGCTTGTAAATGTACGTGAATGATAGTTGAATTCCTGGAGAAATTCAAGAAAATGATCGTATTCTTTAAAAAGGGTAATCTCCGGAAAATGAATCAGGAGAATCAACTTCCCGCATGTTGCAGGATCCCATTCAAACTCTGCGGTTACAGGATAATTGTTGTTTTCCACCCGAACGATATTGTTGTTACAGTTCATCCAAAAAATGGTGGAAACAGGCTTGATCTCAGCCGTTTCATTTACTTCCATTGGAAGCGTTTCCAGAAAAATATTAAACTTCTTTTTCTTATCTACCATCTCCTGAAGGGGATCAGAAGGCTCAGAGGTTTGGTTTACTTTCGGTTTTATTGCATGGCTTTCCTGGGGCACAACAGCAACTGGCGGATACTTCCCACTTCTTTTTTTAATCTCTTTAAATATAGTTTCAGGGATTGCAGGAGGTGTTCTTTTCAGAAATCTGAGAACAGGCTCAATACCCTTAATGTCATATGCAACAAAGATATCTGACACAGCATTGCTTGTAAGATATGACATTTGTTCAGGAAAATCTGATACATTAAAAATTTTTCGCCCATCCTTGAAATCCTGAAGGAAACCGGCAAAGCCAAGTTGTCCTGTGTATGTTTTTTCCACTTCAATATCTCGAAATTGAATGGAAAGTGTTACATCTCCGCATGTTTCTGGATTCCATTTAAAAAGTTTAGTTTCAGGAAAATTATTGTTTAAAAGTTCACTCTTCTGGTCAGCACACTCAAGAACAAGCTTACTTGAATGGGGCTTTATCATGGCTTCATTGTTAACATTTACAGGTAGGGTCTGGATAGTGACGGTATAATCCTGCTGCCTATCCAGAATCAAGCCTTCACCCTTGTCAAGCAGTCTGAAGAAACTGTTATCAAAAGGCAGAGTCATGCCAAATGCTGTTCTGGCAAAATAGCCTGTTTTGTTTCTATCCAGAAAAGGATTGGCATATTCATTGGTAAACTTCCATATAAGACCATTGGCTCTGTCAAACATTACTGAGTTATATTTTCCAGGCTCAACATTTTCAGAAGCACTTAGAACCATCTCCTCCCACTTGTCCTGAAGAAAATAGATGCTATGATGGATACCGTAGTGTTTGAAATAATCAAACGGGCCTTTGATAAGTTCATAGACCTCGGATGAAGCTTCACTCTGTTTTATAAGGGTGTCAAGATCAACAAGTGCATCATTGACCTGCTGGTATGCTTTGCCCTCTTTGGAAGGATCAGATAGTACTGAAAAAAAATCCGATACCATATAATAGCATTTTTCCCTGTGCGAAGTGGCTGAAGAGAGAAGCTTGAGTGCTTCTTCGTATCCAGTCCAGCTTCTGGCAAGCAGAAGGTTAAAATCCATTTCGGTTGCCTGCATGCTGTCAAAGGTTTCATAGGCTTTCTTTGCTTTACCACCAAGTAACTTACCGGCGACCTTCTCCTTTTGAAGGGAGAGCTTGGCCATAAGGGAACCGCTTTCCTTCTTTTTTTCTGTCTCAGCAAGATGCCTGATTTTTTTTACACGGATAACCATTTTTGTCCATGCAGGGACTTTGTCTTTGTTTTGCCAGGGCAATTTAACATCTTCATCGCTTTGGGTGGAGGGTGAAGGGGCGCCCTCTCCCTGACTTTTCTGCAAAAGCTCAAACTGATCTGCCATAACATCCAAAAGGAGAAAATATGGATTATGGGATGTTACCATCAAATTTGCAGCATCCTGCCAGTTTCGGGTTACCCTATCCCATTGGTTTCCCTTGGGAAAGCGTACAACAAACTCATTCCATGCCCTGTAAAATTCCGTGGTGTACCATGCCCAGAAAGATTCTTCCATCTTCACAAATGCTTCCGGTGTTGGAAAAGCATTTTTAATCAATTTAACAAATTCCCGTATATCATCTCTTCCGGCACTTGTAAAAGCGCCTTTCACTCGAAAACGAAGCTCGTTTGGCTGTATATCATAACCTTTGAAAAAATCCGCAATCGTTATATCAGATGCACTACAGACAGATGAACTGACAAGCCACCTGAAACCTCCGCTTCTATCTGCTATTTTAGCAAGCTGTGCCTGAAAGTCCTGCAAAACTTTTTTATTAAATTGATCATTGCCAAACCAGCGAAGATATGCCCTGTAAACAGATGCAAATTTTATGGCAATCGTTCCCCTGATTTTGTTGTCAAAAGATGGAAAAAGAGATTCAATACTCTTTTCAAATTCCCTTTCACCATCTATTTTTTCGTTCAGGAGTTTGGCATCACCAATAGCGCGTTTCAAAAGAGCTATTCTTCCCACTGCATAAACGGCATAATTAACAACATCCTGATATGAAGTTTTTGAATTAAGCTGATCAACAGCATCAAAAAAGAAGCGATCAAGTGGCTTGACAAGTTGTTCCTGAACCTGCTCAAGGTAACGCTCTTTAAGCCTCTTTTCCAAAAGCTTTGAGTGGACAAGGCCTAATCGGGGAAGAAAGAACTCTTTATTTTCAGCTTCAAGTTTCTCTATCTCAAACCTTTGCCTGTCAAGGGCGAGAAGATTATCGTTTATATCTGAAACATCTGCCATCTTTAAAAAAACAGACCGGTCAAAGCTGTTTAGGGCTTTCACATTATTGTAATATGAAAGGGTAAGAAGTTCACAAAAGGCCAGAATAATAACCATAAGGGAGAATACGCCAAATCCCACAGTGGTTTTTCTCCACATTATAAATTCCGTTATGGGTGTAAAAATATTGCGATCCCAAGGTAATACAAAGTGGAAAAAATTCCTGAGAAAAAAACTTTGTCGATTGCCTGTACCTTCATTTGCTGAAGACGTATTCTGGCCTTTTATTAAAATATTGCTGGCTGCTGAAGAATTATTGGGCAGTGGTGAAGAGTCAACTCTGTTGTATTCTAAAGTGATTTTTGTGCGGTGTGCTGAAGAGAAATATATTCCCCTGAAAAACGGGGTTGCCTGATAGGTATCTTCACCAAAAAGAGCTTTTACACAGGATGTCAAACCTTGCTTCAGGCGTATGAATTCGGTTGGAAACAAAATGGCGCTGCTGTTCAGTCTGTTCTGTACAAAAATTGTTCTCAACTTTTTTAATTGATTAAATACAGATGCCATACACGAATCAAGTATCTCAAGAGCATCTACATTATCCTTTTCGTTGAGGTATCCCATTACCTGACTTTCTCTCTGCACAGGAATATGCTCGCAAAAATCAGTGAATCCGTTTACAAGATCCATTTTTGTCACTAAAAGATAGACCGGAAACTTAACTCCCATCACCCGCATTATCTGATTAATACGTTTACGGATGTTTTTAGCTTTTTCACTCAGATAGAGATCATCATCATTGAGAAGAGAATCAACTGAAATTGTTACGACAACTCCGTTGAGAGGTTCTTTCTTTCGATATTTTGCAAGTAGAACAAGAAATGCCTCAAAATCTTGCCTGTCAACTGATTCATCCACAGGAAGAGTATATCTGCCTGCTGTATCAAGGACAACAGAATGGTCAAAAAACCACCAGTCACAATCTTTTGTACCGGAATGAATTGCATCTTCGCTGACATCAGTAAGCGGTGAGCTCAGATTTGTATTTTTTAAGGCAGAGGTTTTTCCTGAGCCAGTCTCTCCCATAACAAGAAACCATGGCAGCACATAAAGAGGATTTCCTTTTCTCCTTAAATGGGAATGCTGTAGTTTTGCAATGGAATATTTCCATTTGGCAAGCATCTCTTTTTGACTGTCTTCTTCTGGACCCTGGGGTATTTTTTCCGCATCTTCCCGAATAACCCTCTGAACAAATTTTTTTTCATTACGCCTCACAAGATATCGGCGTATGGCAAGAACAGCAAAAATTATGCCTATAATCCCCCCTGCAAAACAGGCAAAAAACCACCACTGCCACCCCTTAATATAGATCATCCAGTAACCCGCAAAGGAGAGTAGTGTCAGAAAAACGAGGATCAAAAACAGAAATAACAGGAATTTAAAGAATTTCTTCAAGTCAGGATTTCCGCCATTACATCAATTAACGGAGATTTTGATCATCTCCAGAAGTTTGTTGTTGTAGAAGTAAAAAAGAGAAACAAAAAGCAAGATAGGCAGTAAAATAAAAAGGTACGAAAAACCGGCCAGCCCCTTCCATCGTTTTCTACCGGGGAGCTTAACAATCTCCTGTGCTCCAGCATATGGAAAGATAATATCAGTGAGCTTCGGAACCTGGTCAGTCTGTATGTTTTTAAGGGTATTTTCCTTATATATATTAAGTTCTTCCTGCTGAAAAGGTTGAAAAAGTGCACCCTTGAAACCCGAGGCAAGGCAGTACTGATATACTTCCAGAACGTATGCTTCTTCACTGCCGAGTTTATCAAGGTTTTTAAAAAAGGTCTCACCTGCATTTGTTGTATTAAAATATATTTTCTGGAGTGGGTTTTTTACCCAATCTTCCCTGTATTGCCAGTTAGTTTCAAGCAAAACCTCATCAATCCATGCAAAGACTGCAAAAAATGCCCTGTCCATTCTGGCTCTGGAAATGCCAGCAGATTTTGCAACTGCCTTTGCCTCATCTATTAAAAGGGAGTAAGTGCTTTTTATCTCTTCAAAGCCCAAAGCAGTGCCGTATGGTTGATCAGGTTTTGAAATATCAATCGTTGATTGATCAGCTACATTTGTGGACACACCCTCTCCTTGTAACACTCCAAGCTGGTCTGAAAGAGAATATGTATATGCAAAAAGTTTGGCAACACAATCTGTAATAGAGATATCCAAAAAGACCTCGTTTATAGAAAAAACTGTTGATATTTTGGGGGTTGGTTTTAATTTCGGCCAATGTGAATTTTTGTGAGGCTGTCTGAATCAGGATACCCGGGATTAACAGGATAAGGCAGGATTAAGGAATTAGCACGAAATAACATTCCCATTTTAAAACCTGCTTGTTCCGTGATTCAAGGAATCTGTCTTATGAAATGGGTAAGTTATTTAAAACCTATTCCTAAGCAAGTATCCTGAACATCTTTTTTATCCTGGTTATCCTGATTCAGACAAATGGCCGAAATTAGAACTAACCCCATATTTTGACGAGTTTATACTCTGGAAATCACAATTTCAATTGAGACAGCATCAGGAGCATTGCTCCAGTACAATGATATACCGCCTGATCGTCGGATATCAGACCATAAATGATATTTTGTGTCTATCCTAAAATAATTAGAATCCTGACGTTTCGGCATTCCAGGTGGTGGAACCAGCCTGTGTTTTACAGGGACTCCGGGAAGCGCTCTGGATATCATATTTTCAATACCAGAAGGAGTTCCTATTTTTATGATATTATGAAAATCATTTATAAGTTTATCTGGATCAGGTGCATTATGAACAACAATAAAAAACAGGCATGACTCATGGAACTCTTCAAATGGGATTGTTGCCTTAAAGTAGTCATTATCCCGTATAAGACTTATAATGCTTTCACCTCCAAGGGAGATTCCCCTTAGCAGTTCACCAATTAGAAGGTGTGCCTCATTAAAACAGGTAAAAAGTGATTCGTGATCATATTCCGGTAGCATCAAGGTACCATCTTTCAACTGCCCCAATGCATTAATTCTGTCAGTAAATGTACTTAGTTCGCCAACAATCGCCCTGATCAAACCATATGCAGCATGGGGATGAACATCGCCTGTTTCAACAATATGATTCAACATCGGCAGGATTCTGTTCAACCCATTTAGAACAAGCAGATGAGGAATAAAATGCGCATCAAAATCAGATGATTGAAATCCTTGAGCAAACTTGTAGGACTCAAAGACCCTGCACCTTGAAATTGCCATTTCCCGAAGATTTTTCAACATCTGCATCAATATATCAGAGCTTGAAATTTTATAAAGAGGTGGAACGTACTCTCTGGAAACAACAACGCTGTCACCATCAAATTTAAGTTGCATTATCGGAAGAAGGGAGTAATCACTGAATTTTTCAATTTCATGATCCCAAAAAATCTTTAAACAGTGCTCCATTCTACGGACATTAGCAGAATCTCCTCCTTCATGTATATCCCTTGTCTCTTCTGGTTCAAGGGGAGAAACAAAACGGGTTCCTATCTTATCCAGGGTATCTGTATCATTTATGGATGTCACATTTTTTTTATACTGTTCCCACTTTTTTAAACCTACATAAGCTGTAATTGGCTTGTCACCTTCAGCATCAAATGAGAGTTCCTTGAAAGAGCGTGGAATAGTAGTTGCGTTTCCAGGGTATTGTATCCACGTACCATCCTGAAAAATCAGCTCACATCGGGTAATCTCAAGAATACGCTGATCAAGAGCCGTCTCCTGAATTTCCATTGTTCCACATCCCCAGAAAAAGGGTGTGTGATACAGTGCATGGGGCATGACAAGTGAAGCAAGGTAATTGTCGAACTGCTGGAAATGGTGAGGTTGCAGAAAAAGCCCCTGATTCCATAATATAGGTTTTATGCAGTTATTCATTTTCGTTTATCTTTTTAATATCATGGGGGCCAAGGAAAATATCAAATTTAAGATCAGAGATGGTAACCACCTCTTCCTTGAAAATAAATCCCTGCTTCTTTACTTCATAGGGAATCTCGGCCGTACATGTGACCCTTCCAGGAGTCAAATCATAATATCCTGCCACAATACCAACCCATTGGCCATTTTCCGCCCTGTCCAGAATCAATTCACCTGATGCACCGGGATCCACAAAAACTTTTTGAATAAATTTGACACTTGGATCGAAATTTTCAGCTTTCAACAATTTAATTAAGCCTTCCCTGAATCCTGCAAGTTCATTGAATTTGTTGATGGAGTCAAACTGATATATTACAACCTGAATTGCATGGGATGTCCCTTTGTATTCATTTAGCATGTTATCGGCATGGTAAGAGATTTCAATTCCCCGCGGCTTAAATTCCCATATGGGCTGGGGAGGAGGCTGCTTAGAGGCACATGCACCCATAAGAAAAGTGGTAGATAAAAGCACAGCAACAACACAAAAGTTACGAAATTGAGAGAAGATCATACTGGAGCTAAAGAAATCAATGTAATTTTTCATGGATACGACACCTGTATAGATGGGATTTGCGTTCAGGAACGATTTTTTCATGGAACAAGAGGCAAGTTCCAGCGCCAGAAACACTATTATTTTTTCTTTACATATCATAGTGACAAGTATTATTGTCAAGAAAATATTAGCATCATTACGAAAGTACTCTAAACATTCATGGTCGCATTCAACGACCAAATAGTAGTTTTTCAGAAAACAAAAACACAAAATGTGGCGACGCGCTTTATAATTTATGACTCTTGAGACATAATCAATACGGAGTTAAATCATATGACACTCAATATCACTACTGACAAAAAAGATGGCTATAGCGTGGTTCATGTGGCAGGCCGCATTGATACCATAACTGCAGAGTCCCTTGAAGATGCACTGATGGATATTCTGTCTGAAGGAGAAGAGAAGATTATACTGGATCTCGAAAATGTCGAATATATAAGCAGTGCAGGCATCAGGATCCTTGTGGTTATAACAAAACAGATGTATGACTCAGGAGAACTCTTCTGCATCTTAAGCGAAAATGCAAGGGAAATTATAGAAATGGCAGGAGTAAACACCTTTGTAAATATTTGTGATACTATTGCGGAAGCTGAGGCAGCAATCCAATAAACCCCCATGATTCCTAAGGCATAACAACGAAGCATGAAAGTCATGATATATCCTCAAAATCGACATCTTTTGGCTTTCTCGGCACTTATTGCATTTGTCTGAACCAGGATTTACAGGATGCTCAGGATTTTTATCCTGTAAATCATTATCATCCTGGGCGTCCTGATTCAGACAGTAGTGGCAAGGCTCAAAATAGCATAGTGCATTGTCAAAGCTAAAAATTAGGATTCGGTTAATTGTAGAGACAAGGCATGCCTTGTCTCTACGTTGAAGATAAACCTAAAATTAAGTGTTGACAGTACAATAGGTGTCGGCTTTGAATATATCAGTATGATATGGTGATTTTCTAACAAACCCCAATGTTTGCTGAGGCATCACAACAAAACATGAAAGTCGTTTTATATCAGTATTTTATATAGACTTTCTAATAAACATTGAGTCTTATATGGCCGTTATTTGAACACAACTTTGGAGGCAGATGTGGAGTTTTTAACAAAAGAAAAATATCTTTTTTCATCAAAAGCGCCTAATATTTCAAAGGAGATGTTTGGTGTTGTGAGTTTTAAAGGCGTTGAGGGCATATCAAAAACATACAAGTTTGAAATAACATTGATTTCCTCTATGCACCACACAGATCCTCTTATCATACTTGAAAACCCTGCAATATTTACCATTTTGAGGCAGGAAGGCGGCAATGTAGAGTTCAACGGCATTCTTACAGAATTTGAAGAGATACAGGAGTTTAACGGCTATCTTTTTTATAAGGCCGTTCTCAGGCCTAAGCTGTGGTGGCTCAGGCTAACCCATCACAACCAGGTATTTCTGGATCTTAATGTTCAGGAAATCATGGAGAGTGCATTAAAAGACGGTGGCCTTGCCCAGGGAATTGATTTTGAATTCAGGCTTCAAAAAAGTTATGACAAGATGGAATATGTCTGCCAGTATGATGAGTCACATTTCAATTTTGTCTCCAGGTGGGCTGAGCGTGAAGGAATTTACTATTTTTTTGAGCAGACAGAACATGGTGAAAAAGTTATCTTCACTGATACCAGGATCTCCCACAGGGATCTGCTGTTTGAAAAAGAACTGCGTTATTATCCCCGTTCCGGCCTTGATGCTGTCCATATGGATGAAGTTATAAAGGATTTCAAATGCAGTCACAACCTCTTGCCATCCCGTGTTTATCTTAAGGACTACAACTATCTTAAACCTTCCCTTGTCGTAGAAGGTATAGCTGATGTTGATAAAAACGGAAGGGGGGAGACATATCTTTATGGAGAACACTTTGACTCTGTTGAAGAAGGAAACAGGCTTGCTTCAATAAGGGCAGAGGAGCTTTTCTGTCGCAAGTCGATTTTTCACGGAGAAGGCACAGTTCCTTTTATCACTCCCGGGTACACATTTAATTTGTATGATTACTACAACAATCATTACAACCGTAAATATCTCATATGCGAGGTGACCCACGAAGGTCACCAGACCGGCTATCTTGTTTCCGGAATATCACCGGAAGCTTCACAGCAGGATGAGGAGATGTTTTACTACAACCGCTTTACCGCAATATATTCTGATGCCCAGTTCAGACCGAAAAGAAAAGCTTTAAAACCAAAAATTTCAGGTACACTCAACGCAAAGGTGGATGCCGCATCCACCGGAAAATATGCAGAAATTGACGACCTTGGACGATACAAGGTTATCCTCCCTTTTGACAGAAGCGGAAGGTTCGGAGGCAAGGCATCAACATGGCTTCGCATGATGCAGCCCTATGCAGGAGAAAACCAGGGAATGCATTTTCCGTTACATAAGGGGACAGAAGTTCTTTTGACATTTATTGATGGTAACCCAGACAGACCACTTATTGCAGGTGCTGTTCCCAATCCTGAAACTTCAAGCCCAATTGTTAGCAGTAACCAGACAAAATCCGTTATCCAAACTGGTAAAAACCCTGTTGATTCATCTGTTGGCGCTGCTGCCTATGCAGCATATGCAAAAGGAGCCAATGATCACGATAATGAAAACTACATTGAATTTGAAGATAAAACAGGAAAGGAAAGAATAAGAATCCATTCTGATGGAGACCTCTGGCTTGAAGCTAAGAACCGCTATGCTACTTATACTGTAAAAGGACCTAATACAAGAGCAAATGTACCAACACACCTGAAATATCTGTGGGATAAATTTTATGCAGCCTCACCTGGTTTTAATCCAACTGGATTAAGGGCATACAGTTATGGAACTGAGGCCGTTGCCTCAGGCGGTACACCAACAGTAGATACAGCTTCAATGAAGAAACTTGCAAAAACAGGCAGGGTTCAACTTGCCAAAGGTGACACATTTAATACCCAAGAGGGTAATATTTATGATTTTGGAGGCTACTGGAACTACAATCTTGGTAATTCTTATGTGGAGGAACACCTTGACCAGTCAGCGGAATTGAATAAAACCCGATCTTCCTTTGATCTGCTGAACACCGGAGGACCGGACTGGACAACTATGAACTGGGCCAATGCACAGGATTCCAATGCATCCAAAGGACCTTCAACGTCTGACATCGAAATAGGAGCTTCAGGGGTCTGGGATCAGGATACAACCACAGGCAGCACATCTGTCTGGGTCGGGAAAAAATTTGGAAGATCCTATGACTATTCCGAGGCAGACACCATCGAAATATCAAAGGGGAGTTCCCTTTCAATACAGCATGGAGGCAGGCATGTTGAGATAGCTTTTAGGGGAACAACCAACGGAGGAAAAGGTGCCATAAAATCATGGGAGTGGTCGGAAAGTGGCGTAAAAAAAGAGAAAAAATGGAATAGTGGTGGAACTCTCATCTATGAAATGACTTCAAATGAAACCAAAGGCGTCACAGAAGAGACAACCTGGAACGGTTTTACCAAAAATAAGGTTCATTTTATATCCAATAATACAAAAAGTGGCATCACCACTGAAGAACAGTACTGCAAGGATTGGGAAATGCAGATGCTCTACAGCAGCAAAAAGCAGTCTATTGGCGGGGTACATAGTTTTGATTTCAGCATGGGCTGGAAAAATTCCATTGGAATTAACCTTGGAGCAACCCACTCACTAAATCTTGAGCTTGCCGAAAAATTCAATATGGAATTTACAGGTTCGCTCACAACCAAGATAGGTATAGGCGTTGCAATGGATTTTGTATTCTACTGGAACCCTGCCTGGGAACTTAAATTAAAAAACTTTCAATTTGAATTTCATGGCCCTGGGACAAAGCTTTCAAAAAAAGAGGATTTGCAGGCCAAGGTACAGAGCCTGCTTTTAGAAGATGCAAGGTTACACTTAGAGAGTAAAAATATTGATGTTGAAAAAGTAGATTTTGATCTCCTTACAAAGCAGTTATCCATAGAAAAATCATTTTTTATGCATATTTGATGACAATGCTACACACAGTTTTACCGTGGAAATAGATACAAATTTCCATATTCGGGGGTGGCTGAATGCCGGCCATGACCGTTTATTTTAATATTCAAGGGAGTTTTATCCAACCACTGATTTGACGGGTAATGTAAATACAATGAACATCATAAGACCCTTACAAATTTTCGCCAACAATCAGGTAATTGAACAACATCAGAAATTCTATCTTGTTGTATCAGCCTCCCTTGGCATCTCTCTTCAAACAGGAGAGGCATTGCTTGATGTTTACTATCTTAAAGATATTTTTGAATCAATGGATCAAGAACTCCCTCTTCCTGACATGGCAATGCCCAAACCCAATGGAGAATTCCTTGTTACCGGCAGCTATCATGCGCCAGACAAAAGGGCAGTTACAGGAGGCGAGGCAACTGTCTCAATTGGCAATAAACAAAAATCGCTTTACATATTCGGTCCCAGAAAATGGCAATCTGGCCGGCCGTCAAATCCTACCCCATTTACCAGTATGCCTATTAACTACAAAAATGCCTTTGGCGGCATGGAATATGACAGAAACCCTGAGGGAATCGGATTTAATGACGGGCTTCTTCCCTGTATTGAACATCCTCGAAATCTTGTTATATCACAAAAAGACAAACCTGAACCTGCTGGTTTTTCTCCTCTTCACCCCATGCTTCCCCAGAGGATGAAATACCAGGGAACCTATGATTCAACCTACAGGACAAAATTTTTTCCAGGCTACCCTGACGACCATGACTGGAGATATTTTTTGTGCGCTCCTGATGATCAATGGATAGATGGATATTTTAATGGAAACGAACTTTTTTCAATTAACAACATGCATCCTGATATTCCACTTTTAAAGGGGCAACTTCCCGGCCTTTATGCAAGGTGTTTTGTCAATCACAATAAAGCCGGCAACACAATATTTGGTGAACTTCCCCTTAATATGGATACCATCTGGTTTTTTCCTGAAAAACTTCTGGCAATGACTATCTTCAGGGGGGTAATGGAGGTTGAAGACGATGAAGCAGATACGGTTTCCCATCTTCTTCTGGCATATGAAGAAAAAAGTTCTTCCCCCCGCACTTCTGAATATTACAAAACTGCTCTTGAGAGACGTATCAACAGCGATGACAGAATGCTTAACAATCTTGCAACAGGAGATCTTGTTCCAGAAGGTCATAAAAGCCCCATGAAAGTGCTGATTGACACCGCTGTCACCACAGAGGAAAAAAACGAACTTGTAAAAAATATTGATACAAAAATTACCATGCTGGAAAAAAAAGCAGATGAGAAAATTGAAGAGTCCATCCAGCAAATCGAGAAAAACATCGCAGAATCTGACCTGCCTGACATGCCTGCCGGAAATTCCTCACCTGAAATACCTGCGGGAGTAAATGTGTATGGTATGCCAGGCCAAGACTCATCCTCCAAAAGTACCGACCATGGGAAACTTGATATCAGAAAGATGGTGACCAGAAAAGCTGATGCTTCACCAGATCCGGAAATGGAACAATTTAAGACCACTCTTGACAACATCATCCCAGGTATTACTTCCGGAGATTTACAAAAAATGGATCTGACTAATTTTTCGTCTGACTCCCTTGACAAAATTTTTGAGGCATTAGGTACATTTACAGAAAAAAAAGAAGAAAAGGCAAAAGAGCTTTCAAAAAACGAGATAAAAAAAGGAAAAAAAGAGATAGAAGCCCGTATTCAGGATGTTGAGAGGCAAATTGAAGAGACAAGAAAAATTGATAAACCAGGTCTGCTTGATGGGACAAGTGAGGTTGATACTTCAGAACATAGTGATGACACAGATAACCTTCAATCACTTGAAAACAGAAAAAAGAAACTTCTTGAAACTCTGGACTCTCTTAACACAATTGATCTTGATAACAATTCAACCCCGCCGATGCCCCTTCCCCGAATTGATATTGAAAAAATCAGAAGCCAGGCAGCCCCTGAAGAGATTAATCCCAGGATAATTGAGGCAATGGCTCATATCCAGGCCCAAAAATCCATGGGAATGGAAGATGAAAAAACAGAAGAGCTGGAAAAGCAGATTCAGGAGATGATGCAGACTTATGACAATGTGATTCATGAAAGACTAAATGAAGCAAAATCAGATTTCATGGAGACATATCGTATGGGAGCCCACTTCATGGGTGAAGGACTTTCCCCCCACAAGGAAGAACTGGCAAAGGTCAGGCAGGACTTTCTTGAGGCATTGTCAAATGGAGAAACTTTATCTGGGAAAGACTTTGCCTGTATTGATCTTTCCGGTGAAATCCTTGATGGAATAAACTTAAGTGGTGCATTGCTTGAACAGGTAAATTTCAAGGGAGCAAGCCTTAAAGGAGCAAATTTTTCCGGAGCCATACTTGCAAGGGCAAACCTTGAAGGTGCTGATCTAAGTGATGCTGATTTAACTGAAGCAAATGTTGGTGCGGTTAGTGCAAAAGGTGCAAATTTTTCAGGTGCCTGTATGAAATCAGCAAAACTGTCAAAGGGTGACTTTACAGATTCTGATTTTTCCAGGTGTGATCTCAGTGACATTGAATGCCTTGAAATAAAACTGAATGGATCAAATTTTACCGATGCAAAAATACCAGGCATACTTTTCCTTGAAATCACGCTCTCAAGGGTGATATTTAAAAAAGCAATTATAACAAGCAGTGCATTTTTCAAGTGTGCCATAAAACAATGTGATTTCACTGAGGCCATAATGGATAAAAGTGCTTTTGTTGACTGTCAATTGTCTGAAACAATCTTTAATGGCACATCTCTTTCTAATGGGTGCTTTGTTGCAACAGAATCTGGAAAGTCAGTTATGGAGCAAATATCATTTAAAAACTCCTGCCTTAAACAGGCCAATTTTCAAAACATGAAAATGCAATCAGCTTTACTCTCCGGAGCTGATCTTGAAAATGCCTTTTTTGGGGGAGCTGACCTCTCTAGAGCAGATCTATCTAAGGCATTTGCAAAAAACACCCAATTCAGGAAAACAATTTTGACAAACGCCACTCTTGACGACATCAATCTGATGCAAGGCTCCCTTGCAAAAGCTCGTTTGACAGATGCCTCAATTAAAAGAGCTAACCTCTACCAGGTTGATTTCTTAAGATCCACCATAACTCGAACTGATTTCAGCGGCAGCAACCTTGACAATACCCTTATTGAACAGTGGAGACCGCAATGACAAACTCCATGACAGGTCAAGAACTTTCCAGAAGAGTTAAAGATGAAGGTGATATTTTTAATGAAGAAGATTTTTCCGGAATAATATGCACAGAGACTGACATTTCCGGTGGCATTTTTAATAACGTATGTTTTGACTTTTGTGATTTTTCAAAAGCAAATCTTAAAGAGACGACCTTCAATAAATGCTCAATGAAGCAGGCTGTTTTTGCAAATGCAAATCTTAATGAAGCAAGATTTATCAACTGCAACCTTAACTCTTCAAATTTCAAGGAAATCAACACTGAGTCTGTTAAATTCATTGATTCTCAAATGGTGCAAACAAATTTTACAGATACAGCCATTGGGAACATGTCTCTTTTTTCAACTGTCAATTTAACCCAAGCTATTTTTGTCAAGTCACATCTGGATACTGCTGTATTTAATGATTGCATAATGGACAATATTGATTTCTCGCAATCAATGATTTACAAAACCACATTTTATAAATGCCAGTTTAGCAATATAATCATGCAAAATGCCTCAATCACCTTGTCCCTTTTTCATGGAGCAGCATTGTCTGAAACCAACTTCAGTAAAATGGATTTAAGCCAACTCCAATTCCATGAAAGCACACTTGATAAATGCAATTTTTCAAATGCAAAATTGATTCAGGGTGGATTTATGTGGGCAAAACTTGACAATGCAATATTTGACAATGCTACTCTGGAATTTGCAAATTTCTACGGCGCTGCCCTTGAAAGATCAAGTTTTAAAAACAGTTTAATGAAAATGGCAGGAATGCAGAGCGCCAAACTCGCCGGATCAAATTTTAGTAATGCAATACTGAACCACGCCCAGATGGAAGGCGTAGATGCTTCAAAAGCAATGTTTACAGGAGCAAACCTTTCTTATGCCGACCTTTCCCATGCTGATCTGACAGGTGCAGATCTTACAAATACAAACCTTACTATGACTAATCTGCATAATATTAAAACAGATGAAACCATATGGGCAGGATCAGACAGAGCCCTTGCCAGGGGCACCTGTCAAAAACGATTAAAAGCAGAAAAATGGGGTACCAAATGAGTATAATGCCAGAAATAAAAAGTGTTTTTCCAGATCAAGAATATGAGCCGTCAATCCGTAATGGAAAGGTGGTTGCCGTTCTTGCAAAAGCCGCCATTGTTGATATGGGGGGAGAAAAAATTAAAGCCCAAAAAGCATTTTCATGCCTTGTTGATCCTGAAGCCGGAGACACTGTTATCTGCTGCAAAAATGAAGATGATCAGTTTTATATTCTGGGCATCATGGAACGTGAAGATCATCGCAAACAGCAGATGAAGATATCCCTGCCTGCAGACGCAACACTTGAATCCGGAGATGGAAGCATATCCATATTAGCAAAGGAGACAGCGACAATCGCCTCGGAAAATCTCAATTTGATTTGCGGCGAGACACTATATAAAAGCCATAGTGCCACATTTTCACTTGACTCACTGACTGCCACAGGAAATACACTTCAGGCAAGCTATAAAACAGTCAATTTTTTCAGCCATATTATTAATACAATGGCCAAACATGTTTTCAACAGGTTTAAAGATTATATACGAAACACAGAATCCAGTGATCAGGTAAAAGCCCGTCAGATGACAAGAAATGCTGATGGAGTATTTTCCCTTGAAACCGGTCATACCATAATGGTCAGCAAAGAAAGTACAAAAATTGATGGCAAAAAAATTTTAATGGGCTAAGATTGATGGCATTCATTGTTGTGATGTACTCACGATCATGAGTGTTTTATTAGAAAGTCTCCATAACATGCTGATATACAACGACTTTAATGTTTCGTTGTGATGCGTCAGCAAACATGGGGGGGGGTTATTAAAAATAGCTGAATTCCTGAAAGGAGATAAAATGTTTGCAAATTGTTCAATGGCTCCGGGAATGGATTTTGGATTCCCAGATGTATGTATGACTCCGTTTTTTCCAGCCCCAATTCCCATACCATACCCAAATTTTGCAATGAAAGTGACGGCATTACCTCCAACCACCTCCATAAAACATTTAATAAACTTCATGCCTTCACACAACATGTCAACAACAATTCCATTAACCATCGGGGACACTCCAGGAGTTCTTCTTGGAGTGGCATCAGGAACAGTGATGGGGCCCGCAAGACATATAAGATGCAGCACCACAGTTATCACAGGTGGGACACCTGCTACCCGCATGCTGGATAATACATTGCATAATTCAACCAATGTGCCTACAGGTATGACACTGGTTCCAGGTCAATTCAAGGTTCTTTACCTTTCATGAAAGGATAAACTTAAAACAATGAGCAATGAAGAGAACAAATCAGAGACAGACAAAAACCTTCCATCATCAATTCAGTTTCACGTTTCGCCGGATCTTGAGTATGTTTACAGAGATATTTTCAACGTATATGTGGGCGCAGGTGATGTGGTGATAGAGTTTGGAAATCTTCACAGATCAATGCCAGAACATGCATCCATATCCAATAGGATTGTAATGTCTGTGGGTAACGCATATACACTGATGCAGACCATGCAGCAGGCTCTTCAGCAAGCCCATGACAGACTTCAAAAGAATTTTCAAAAAAGATCATGAATCAACAATCATGCAGAGAAAAGCAATGAGTGGAGAAAAAGTATTTTTAGTTGTTATATCTTCGTTTGTTTTAATTTTTTTGTTCATCCATTCCATAATTCTAATTGATTTCTCATTAAAATCATATCAAATATCAGATACATCTGTTTTTGAACAATCAGCTTCTTTGCATCACCAATCAAGTTTAGCAACAAACGATGAAACAGAGAGTAAACACAAACAGATAAAAAAGATTCAGCAGCAATCTGAAAATTTCAATATCAATTTGTTTCTGTCAGATCCATTAACCCAGGAGCAGATAAGACGCCTATTTGATTTTTATTCAAATTTTACTGGCAATAGTGAGATTGCAAACAAAATTCTAAAAACATGTCTCCAAACTGATACCCCTGTAAATCTTGCTTTTTCACTTGCATGGGCAGAGAGCAGATTTAACCCTACAGCATTTAATGTTAACAGAAACGGCTCGGTTGATCGGGGGATTTTTCAACTTAATGACTCATACAGACAGGATTGGAGTATCAACTCTTTTTATAATATTGACAAAAATATTGAAGAAGGAGTCCAGTATCTAAAAAAATGTATTAGTGACACAAATGGTGATGTTGAAAAAGCACTGGGTGCATATAACGCAGGTTTACATGCATCAATGAACGATGCATTATCCAACAAGACACGCCTTTATATCAGAAGCATTATAGCAAAAGAAGCAGAGCTGAATGAACAGTTAACTAATACTCTCTTTGCTTATGATTCCTCAAAGTGAACTTAGCGCCCTGCGGGTGAGCTTTTCCTCAAATAACCTCATTTTTCGGCATCCTTCATATCATGCAAAGTACTTTACACTTTCCGGAACAGTCTCCAAGAAAATTGGCAAGCAGTAGGGGCAATCCCTTGTGGTTGCCCTTCAGAATTGAGAATGCCAAAATGTTTTTCTGGAAATCTATATCACCCCCTGGTCAGACATCGAGGAAGGAAAACCACTTATGAACATTGAGCAAAATATTATTTCCGAATATTCAATCTTACTGGTAGAAAATCCTAAAGATCCCCTTGACCTGCTGTATCACTTTTTCATCCAGAAATATGAGGTTTACAGAGCAAAAAAATATCATGAAGCCCTTGATATACTCAGCCGGAACCATATTGACATGGTGGTATCTGACAACGCACTTGATGAAAATTCAGGAACAGACCTTTTCAGGATTATCCGGCAAAAATATCCTCTGACAGGGAAAATCCTCATTACAACCCCTTCCCACCCAATGAAAGAGATTACAGAGGCTCTGGAAAAAGGAATTATCGATCAGTTTGTTTTCAGACCCTTTGATGTAAACCAGATCTCCGATATTGTGTTTGATGTGTTAAACATGCATCTTAAAAAAATGATTGAAGAGAGAATACTTCTTGAATCCCAGCTTGTTCAGTCCTCAAAACTTGCAGCCATAGGAGAGCTTGTTGCAGGTGTTGCCCATGAGATCAACAACCCGCTTGGTTTTATCCATGCCAATCTTGAAAATCTGGCCGATTTTGTAAAAAAAATCCTGGAGCTTCTTGATAAGTACGACCACCTTATTAGTACAAATCCCTCCATTGACAAAAAAACAAAAGATAAGATGGAAAATGCGAAAAAAGAGATCAACTACTCATATCTTGCCACCCGCATTAACTCCATGATTGAACGGTCAATTGACGGTTCTGAGAGAATAGAGCGCATCATCACGGATCTCAAACTTTTTTCAAGACTTGACATGCTGGAATATTGTGAGGCAGATATTCATGAAGGGATAGACAGCACCCTCAATATACTTTATAGTGAATATAAAAACAGAATTGAAATAAAAAAAGAGTATGGCAATCTGCCACATATTACCTGTAACCCCTCCAAATTAAACCAGGTATTTATGAATATTCTTGTCAATGCTTGTCATGCCATTGAAGAGAGTGGCACTATAATTATATCAACATCTGTTGAGAAACAGCATATCCTTATCAAAATAGAGGACAGCGGAGCAGGTATCCCTGAAGGACATACAGGCAAAATTTTTGATCCGTTTTTCACGACAAAGCCTGTTGGAAAAGGTACAGGGCTTGGTCTTTCCATAAGCTATGGCATTATCAGGGAACATGACGGTACAATAAAAGTCAACAGCACCCCGGGTAAAGGCACTGTTTTTATCATCAGGCTACCCATTAAAAAAGGAGCATAAGATGACAGGTGAAAAACAATGGTACATCCTGTGCGTGGACGACGAACAGGATATTCTTGACTCACTGTATGATACCTTTATGGACAAATACCATGTCAAAACTTCAGACAATACACAAAAAGCACTTGAAATTGTGAACGAAATGAAAGATGAACTGTTTCTTGTGATTTCCGATCAGAAAATGCCGCTGATGGAGGGGACAGAATTTCTTTCAAAAATCAACGAAATAAAACCCACTTGCAAAAAGATATTGCTGACAGGTTATTCTGACACAAAAGCTGCAATAGATGCCATCAACAAAGGCTCTGTTGATAAGTTTTTAAGCAAACCCTGGAATCGTGACGACCTTGTCAAAACTGTGGAAAAACTATTTAAGGATTACAAAACAGACCTTATGTTTGACAAGATCATACAGGATACCAAAGGTCTGATGAAATCCTCAAAAGAGACAAAATGCTCACTTGAACTTTTCAGAGGCTTTCTTGAAAGCTGTATTGAAGGTATCTGCATTATAAGCCAGGCAGGTGCTGTTGAATATATCAACAGAGCCGGCCTTGATATTCTGAAATACGACACCATAGAAGAGGTCAGAGAAAAAAGTTTTAAGGAGATTTTCCTTTTAACCGACATGGGTCTCAAGGGCTTTCATGCCAAATATCAAAATAGGGATCCTTTACCAGAGCAGCTATATGTGAAAAGTTCAGATGGTTCAATTCATGATATGCTTGGCAACATCACATTTTGTGAAGATGAAAATGATTTCCGTGTAAATGGAATAGTTTTCAAGTTATCGTAAGGGAAAAGCCTTAAATATATTCATGGTATAGGAATTTCCATTTTTTTCAAAAACAAATAAACCCTCATGTTTGCTGACGCATCACAACGAAACATGAAAGTCGTTGCATATCAGCATGTTATGGAGACTTTCTAACAACCCCCCATGTTTGCTGACGCATCACAACGAAACATGAAAGTCGTTGTATATCAGCATGTTATGGAGACCTTCAAATAAAGGGATTTAATCATGCCAGTACTTGCAAAAGATATCATGGTAACAAATTTTGATACCATAAATCACAATGAACCAATTGAAACTGCAATAAAAATGATTTTCTGCGGCAAAATAAGAGAAACCGGTGATAAAACCACAAGCCTTATGGTTATAGACGATCATCACCAGTTTGTAGGTATTGTGACCATGTTTGATATTCTGTATCATTTAAGACCTGGAATTCTCAACTATGGAGTAAGCGGAGAAAACATATCCTGGGTAGGACAGATCAAACAATGCAAAGAAGAGCTGAAAAAAAAGAAAGTCAGGCAGATCATGAGTTCAGAAATTGTGGGAGCCCTTCCTGATGAGCATATAATGGTTCTGCTTGACCGGATGGTTAGAAACAAATATCATAGGCTTCCCATTCTCCAGAACAGTAAACCCCTTGGCATTGTATATATCTCGGATATCTACTTTCATCTGTTTGCAAGGGACGGCATTGTAAATAAAAGAAAAGAGTGAAGATCTCGGAATAACTACCGGAGCAAACATAAATCTATGCTTTTTTAGGCATGCTTCATTTTTCAGTTTACACTTTCCTTATAGTAAACAATCATGGTATGGTAGGCTTATGAAGCATGCTCACTGAAGGAGACTAAAGTGAAAAATGGAAAAAAAAACAAGAGGTCAGACAACATTCCATCATCTGAAAGCAGTGAGATGAAAAAAGAAAAAGTTGATGATGATCCCTTAAAAAATAATAACATTGAAAAAGAAACCGATAACCAAAAACAGACGGTTGAAACAGATCCCCTAACAAATAACAAACAAAAGGAGATTAGATCAGAAATGAACACCACCAAGCAAAAAACTGCACAGACCCAGGTACCCAATGAAAAAGGCGAAAATGAAGCTGTCATGGCCCCCGCTACACGCACAAGCCAGGCAAAACATATCGTGAAAAACAGAATGATAGCTTCTGTGGGAGCAGGCCTGATTCCTTTCCCTGCCGTAGATATTGCAGCTCTTACAGGTATTCAGCTTGATACTGTCAGGGCTCTTTCCAAGCTTTATGAAGTGAAATTCACAAAAGATCTTGGAAAAACAGCTATTTCCAGTTTAACTGGTGGGCTTTTTCCTGTGGCAACAGGCCCATGGGTAAGCTCTATAGCAAAGAGTGTTCCGGTTGTTGGCCAGCTTATGGGAGCCATCTCCATGCCAGTAGTGGCTGGTGCATCAACATATGCACTTGGGCAGGTATTCATTCAGCACTTTGAATCTGGAGGTACATTTTTAACTTTTGATCCTGAAAAAGTTAAAGACTATTTTCAGAAGGAGTTTGAGAAGGGAAAAGATTTTGCAAAAAAAGAAGCTGAAGTGAAAGCAGGATAAATTATTTACATTAATATCCCCTATGTCTTTGAAATTTTCTGAAGTGACCTATTTGCCTCCCCTCCGGATTCCGGATGGGGGGCAAAAATCTTTATAACGACCACTTAATAGTCATATAAGTTCTAATCACTGCTACCTGATCTTTTGTTTTTGTTTGTCCCAAAAACCCATGGATGGTGGCCAATTAAACGGGCATGATTGATTGCGTATCAATCACCCCCAAATATAAAAATGATAGTCATTTTCACGGTAAAGAACTTATGACTTACGAGAACAGCCATGGGAAACATAAAAACCACAACAAAGCAACAAAATGTTCACAACATATTCACCAATGATTCTTAAATAAACAACATGATAACTCAGTTTTTAATTTTCAAATATATCAAACATTTTCCAACACCCCCTATAACATACATGGTGGATGACCGCAGCAGCCTCAACATAGGAAGTCTCAATAAAAACAGCCACTTATAGAGGCTTTCATATAAAAACAATCATGAATAACATCTTCCCGCTTTTCATACAAATTCCATTTTCATTGAAAGCCCATGTTTTTTAAACCCAACAGACTCAAAGCTTTGCCTGTGATTCTGTGATCATCATGGACGCCATATGGTAAACCAACAAGGATTGTATAAAATGGATAATACCAAAAATCAAGACGTCACCACCCTGGGAAAACTGCTTAGGGCAAGGGCAAAATCCACACCGAACAAAAAAGCCTATTCATATCTGAAAAACGGTCTGGATGAAGCAGTTTCATTCACATATGGCCAGCTTGATGAAGCAGTCAGAGCAACTGCGGCATCAATACCTGACAAGATAATGCCCGGAGACCGTGTACTTATTCTCTATCCCCCGGGAGTTGACTTTCTCATCGGTTTTTTTGGTGCCCTTTATGCAGGCCTTGTGCCTATTCCTGTTCCACCCCCTGATCCCACGCGACTCAAACGGACACTGCCGAGATTGATGTCAATTGTAAGGGATGCACAGGCCCCCCTTGTCATGACCACAAAGAGAATTTCAGAACAGATGTCAGGCTCTGATTTTGATTCCCTACACATACTTGCCACAGATGCAGTTGACAGAAAAGTCAGTGAGCTATGGGATCCCACCCACATGGATAGTGTCAACCCGGACGATCTTGCCTATCTGCAATATACATCCGGATCAACAGGTACCCCCAAAGGTGTTATGCTGGATCATGGAACGGTTTTATATCATTTGGGTTTATTACAACGCATGTTTCGCCATACGCCGGAGAGTGTATCTGTGGTGTGGATGCCAAATTTCCACGATTACGGCCTGGTGGACGGACTTTTAGAACCCCTTTATAATGGAACCCCATGCTATATTATTTCACCCATAACCTTTATAAAAAATCCCTTTGTCTGGCTAAAAGCCATTGATATATATGGTGGTACCCATACCCAGGCACCCAACTTTGCATTTGAACGCTGTATCCTTAAAATATCAGAAGAGCAAAAAAAAGATCTTAACCTTTCAACAATGAGGGTTGCAAGCAATGGTGCCGAACCCATACGCAGGGAAACGGTTTTTGATTTCATATCCACATTTGTGCCCTGCGGTTTCCCACCAAGGGCTTTTTTCCAGGCCTACGGCATGGCAGAAGCCACCCTTGCTGCCACCACAAAGCCCTATGACGGCCCCATAGAGATGTGTCATGTGGACGCATTTGCCCTTGAGCATGAATATAAGGTAGTACCCCCAGGCGGCTCAAATAAAAATATTGAACCTGTAAAAATTGAATCCCTTGAGCAGATTTCAGCGTTAAAAGATTCTCCAGAGTTGACTCTACCTAATGCCAGATGGATTGTAAGCTGTGGCATTCCTTACATGAACATAGTAATTGCCCATGTAAAAACCCTTGAAAGATGTGCCGACGGAGAAGTTGGTGAGATTTGGATATCTGACCCAAGTGTTGCATCGGGCTACTGGCAAAAACCTGAAGAGACCTATAAAACATTTGCAGCACGCCTTTCAGATGCCCCGGAAGAGGGGCCATTCCTTCGCACCGGAGACCTGGGTTTTATGCTGAACGGACAGATGTACTTCACAGGAAGACTCAAGGATCTTATCATAATTGACGGGGTCAACCATTATCCCCAGGATATTGAGTGGACTGTGGAGGAGTGCCATCCAGCAATCCGACCTGGGCAATGCGTTGCCTTTTCCGTAGAAGAGGATTGCCAGGAAAAACTTGTAATACTGGCGGAAGTAAACCCCATGGATAATTGGGATGAACTCTTCAGCTCGGTAAGAAAAGCCGTTGCAGAACACCATGAGCTGACACTGCACACCTTTGTGGCACTCAAAAAAGGGGGCATCTACAAAACCTCAAGTGGCAAGGTTCAAAGGAGGGGATCTAAAACCGCCTTTATTAATGACAACCTTGATTCCTTTGCCGTGTGGAACCGCCCAAAATCCACCATTATATCCACCATTATATCCACAGAGGCAACAGACAAAATACGCTCCTGGCTAATAAAGGCAGTGTCTAAGTATTTAAGCCTGCCTGAACATGCAGTTGACCCATCTGCATCCTTTGCCGACCATGGCATGAACTCCAGAACCGGTGTGGAGCTTGCAGGGGAGATGGAGAGATGGCTGGGAAGGGAGATATCCCATACCCTTATGTGGGAATACCCCAATATTGACACCTTGAGCCGCTTTTTAGGGGGATCTTTGGAACCCCATGAAGCGGTCTGTACAATTGAAGATCAATCGGGATGTGACAACCCCATTGCCGTGGTATCCATGGCCTTGCGTTTTCCAGGAGCAGACACTCCGGAGCAGTTCTGGGAAATTCTTAAATCATGCAGCATAACAGTTGGCCCATGGACAGAATCCCGCATGGAGGACAGCCATGGCTCTCTTTTTAAGGAGGGTACAGGCCCTGGTAAAATTACATCACTCAGGGGAGGGTTCATTAAAAACCCCGATCTTTTTGATGCAGAGCTTTTCGGCATAGTTCCCAAGGAAGCTGAGATAATGGATCCCCAGCAGCGTATCCTCCTTGAAGTTGCCTGGGAAACCTTTGAACGTGCCGGAATAAACTCCCAGACCCTCTCCGGTACCAATACCGGTGTTTTCATCGGCATAAGTACAGATGATTACTCCTTCCTGCAGATGGGAAATACCAATGCAATATCAGCATACACAGGACCTGCCAAGGCTCTGAGCATATCGGCAAACAGGATATCCTACCAATTTGACCTTAAGGGTCCCAGTATGTCCATTGATACTGCATGTTCATCCTCCCTTGTTGCCCTGCACCAGGCATGTCAGAGTTTAAGAAATGGAGAATCTTCCATGGCCCTTGCGGGGGGTGTGAACCTTATTTTATCACCCCACATGAGCATAGCACTTTCCCAGGCAAGCCTCATGGCACCGGATGGCCTTTGTAAAACCTTTGATGAATCTGCCAATGGTTATGTCAGGGGAGAGGGTTGCGGCCTTCTACTTCTAAAACGCCTTTCAGATGCCCAAAGGGACGGGGATAACATTTTGGGAGTAATCCATGGATCTGCAATTAACCAGGATGGACACAGCAACGGACTCACAGCCCCCAACGGCCTTGCCCAGCAGCAGGTTATTAAAAATGCCCTTGCAGCAGCGGGACTTTCACCAAGGGATATTGGCTATGTGGAAACCCACGGTACAGGTACAACCCTTGGTGATCCCATTGAAGTAAAGGCCATACAGGCAGTTTTAGGTGAAGGAAGGGATTTGCCCGCTGGCCAGGGTGATGGAAATCTGTGTGTGCTGGGTGCAGTAAAGGCAAATATTGGACACTTAGAATCCGCTGCAGGGGTGGCAGGGGTTATAAAAGCGATTTTATGCCTGAATAAAGGTGAAATTCCCCCACAACCCTCCTTTAACAAACTCAATCCCAGGATAAATATTGAAAATACACCATTTCACATTCCAAAGGAGTCCTTTAGGTGGCCTGAAGGAAAAACCTCCCGTTTTGCAGGTGTAAGCTCCTTTGGCTTTGGCGGGGCAAATGCCCATATGATAATATCCTCCCCCCCAAAATTAGAGTGTATTAATAATCTTCCCCATACTGACTCTCTGGATTCTCCCATAAAAAAGAAAGAAAGTGATGCTGATAAAAATTTGATGGTACTCAGTGCTGTAAATGAGCAGGCCCTTGGTGCCCTTGCACTTAAATGGTCAAAATTTATTTCAAACCATAAAAATACTCCTGATAATAATTACCTGAATCATCAAAATAACCTTAGCATATTCAGACAATGGTGCCACAATGCAGCCACAAGGCGGACAAAATTGCCATGTCGCCTTGCCATTACAGGTGATACCCCTGAATCCATTCAAGTAGGACTTAAAGATTACGCAATCAGCCTGTCCCAATCCATGGAGTCCCTTCACATGGAGTCCATTGAAATGGATCGTGGGATTTTAGAAACTGATACTACCAATATTGACGGCAAATCATCTACTACAGTAATAAAACAGGCAAAACTTCAGACAGCTAAATTCCATGGAGTAAAGCCTTCCATAGCTTTCTTTTTCACTGGCCAGGGTTCCCAGTATCCAGGTATGGGGAAGAAACTTTATGAAAACGAACCTGTTTTTAAAAATGCCATGGATCAATGCGATAAAATTCTCACCCCCATGCTTGGGCGATCCCTGGTTGAGCTCCTTTATGGTGATAACCCTGCATCAAAGGAAGAGCTTGCTGAAACGCTTTTGACACAACCTGTGGTGTGTGCCATTGAATATGCCCTTGCAAAGATGTGGATGGCATGGGGAGTAAAACCGGATGTGGTTTTAGGGCATAGTGTCGGGGAGTATATGGCAGCCTGTATTGCAGGGGTGTTCTCCCTTGAAGATGCCCTGAAACTTGTAAGTCAGCGTGCCCGACTGGTGAATACAACAGAGGAATCAGGCTCCATGGTTTCTGTGTCTGCCAGAAAATCCAGCATAAAATCCATTATGGAGAGCTTCAATGATCCAAAGCTATCCATAGGATGTTATAACACTCCAGGTAGCCATGTATTATCCGGCCCTTCTGCCACCCTTGAAAAAATTGCAGACCTTCTGGAAAGCCAGGGTATAGAAGCACGCCTCCTGCCTGTATCCCATGCCTTCCACTCTCCCTTGATGGAACCCATAATGGAAGGTTTTAGAGATGTAGCTTCAAAGATAGAATACCATCCCCCTGCCATTCCAATATATTCCAATGTATCCGGAACCACTGCCGGCAGTGAAATGGCCTCCCATGAATACTGGGTGAACCATTTAAGGGCACCTGTGCGTTTTTCTGATTCTGTGCAGGCTCTCCTTAAAAAAGGGGTATCAATCTGCCTTGAAATTGGTCCAAAACCTGTACTTATTGCACTGGCCAGGCAGATCGCCGATGAAATTTCTTCAAATAACCTTGGCACCGAAGAAAATTTGGAGAGTGGTACTACTCTGGAGAGTGACAGAGCTTTGGAGAGTGGAACTAATTTGGAGAATGTTAGCAATCAATGGTCAAATGGAGCTGATCAATTTCATAAAATTGCCTGGCTACCCACCCTTCGCCCCAGAGTTGACGACAGGGATCAGGTGATGGAAAGCCTTGGGACCATGTTTATCCATGGAGTTTCCATTGACTGGCATAAATATTATGGCAGATCCAGTTCTTCTTCTGCCATGGCCGGGAAGCTTCCCACCTACCCGTTCCAGAAAAAAAGATACTGGCTTGATACAGATTCATTCCAGTTGCAAAGAAAAAATGGAGAATTATTCTCAACAGATGATTTTTCCGGGTATGATTTCCCTGGAAAAATGACAGACTCTCCTTTGCTTGACAAGGTGCTTTTTGAAAAACGCTATGATACACAATCAATGCCATGGATAGGAGAGCACAGGGTATTTGGTACTATTGTACTTCCTGGAGCTTCCCACATATCCCTTATAATGGAAGCAGCAATAGCACTTCTGGGAAGAACTCCCTTTAGTATCAAGGATATAATGTTCTCAAGTGCCTTAACTGTTCCGGACAACGGCTCCCGCATGGTACATCTTGTGATGGATCGTGTAGAAGAGGATGGAAAACCCATACCCTTTACCCTTGCCAGCAGGGATGCCCTTTTGGAAACAAGGGATAAAGCAACATGGCAGGAACATGCAGTCGGTTACCTGACTCCAGGCACAAAGGCTTCTGACCCGGTAAATGGTGACATAAGAAATAATGACATAAGAAATGATGGCATAAGAAATGATTACATAAGAAATGATTACATAAGAAATGATTACATAAGAAATGATTACATAAGAAATGATTACAAAATCCATGAAAACATTCTTATGCAAACAATCAAAGATAGATGTTCACTCCTTGAAGGTAATTTTTACAAGGATATATGGCAACCCGCCATCTCCCTTGGCCCCCATTTTTCATGGGTGGATTCCATCTGGAAGGGTGAAGGAGAGGTTCTTGCCAAACTGGTAAGGCCACAGGGAGAGAATCCCAAGAAATTTACCCTTTCACCGGGTCTCATTGACTCCATGCTTCAGGTATTAACTGCCATAGTTAAAGTTGGAAACAGTGAAGCTGCTGTTCCCTTCAGTTTTGAGAATTTTGAATGGTATGGCTCTCAATCAGAGGATGTTTTATGGAGCCATGTGGTTTTGAGACGGGATGCAGATGCTCGGGACAATACAGCATCCCATGATATCATAAGTGATGTTACCCTGATGGCAGAGGATGGCAAAGTAATTGCCCGTGCCAGGGGATTCAGGGCATGGAGGGTGAAAAGCCGTACACTACTTGGTAACAGTGGCACTTCAGGCTCTGTGCTTAAAAAAGCTCTTTACCATATAAACTGGAATGATATGAGTGTACCCTTTTTTGATCACTCGGTAGGCCAAACCTCACCCCCCGGCCACATCGAAATGGCTGGAGAGGGGGAGAATAATGCAAAAAGGGTACACTCAAAGGATATAACCCCATTAACTGATATAAATATAAAATGGCTCCTTATAAATGCAGTACCAAAAGAAAATAACATCAGTACAGAAAAATCAGTATCAAAATCAATCTCAAAATCAGTAGAGATTAACCAAGACCTAATCAATCTTCTCAAGGAACATGGTATTGAAGTTGTAAAACTTGATGCCCCTGAAAATTCAACGATCACAACCAATGCAGTCACAGCCATTTTAAAGGAAAAGGGACAATTTCAAAGGGTAATCTACCATGCAGGTAAAAATAGCAACAACAATACCGGCAAAGATAATAACAAGATGGAAAACATTCCCGATCCTTCCATGGAAGCTGTCCGCCACTGTACCAACCTCTACACAGTGATACAGGCCATCATGGAAGAAAACAGCAATAAAGATCATGGTGATATGCCCTACCATCTTCCGGGATTAGGTATTATTACCCATGGTGCCCAGGCCGTTTTAAAGGGAGATGTGCCAGATCCTTCCCAGGCAGCCCTGTGGGGTATGGCAAAGGTTCTGAGGATGGAAAATCCAGATTTACGGTGCAGGTGTATAGATCTTAAAGCAAATGCTTCCAAAGCGGATGCTATTGCAATGCAGCTCTCCCAAATGCTTATCCATGATAATGATATCTGGGATCGTGCCTTAAGAGGTGATATTCTCCTCCAGGCAGAGATAGCACCCCTTCCATATGGTGAACTTTTTCAGCCTGCACAACAACCAGGCACAGCTATTGCCCAAGCCATGAAAGATTCCCACATATCTTCTGAAGCAACCTATCTTGTTTCAGGTGGTACAGGTTCTCTGGGACAGGGATTGGTTAAATGGCTAACTGAACAGGGAGCACGCCATATAATAATCACGGGACGCAGGGAACCTTCGGCTACACTAAAGGATAAAATCCAGGAATTTGCACAATCCGGCATTACGATCCTGCCCCTGCAAGTTGATATCAGGGATTTCAACGCCCTAAAAAGAGCAGTTGACCAGGCCATGGAAACCCTCCCCCCCATCAAGGGCGTATTTCACCTTGCAGGGGTGCTTGATGATGCCTTAACATTAAAACAGAACTTTGAAAAACTCACCAATGTAATTGAACCCAAGGTTAAAGGTGCCTGGAATCTTCACCGGATAATGGCGGATCAAGATCACGATATATTTATATGCTTCTCATCGGCTGCCGGTCTCATGGGCTCCATGGGACAGGGTAACTATGCTGCTGCCAATGCTGCCATGGATGCCTTTATGGCATGGAGGCGTAACCTTGGATTGCCCGGGCTTGCCATCCAGTGGGGCCCATGGTCAGAAGGTGGAATGGCTGCTTCAATGGCAAAGCAGGATCAGGAACGCTTTAAAGGTTACGGTATATCCCCTGTAAATCCATCAGATGCCTTTGAACTTCTCACAGATATCTTCCATGGTGGAAAGATCCTAAACGGAACAGATGCTCTCAATTCCACCCTTTCCAGAGAATCCCTTCCGCTATCTTCCATGGGTGTACTCTCGGTGGACTGGAACGTTTTTATACCCAATATATTCCGTAAAGGGTCTCCCCTATTTTTCAAAACTGTTGAAAAGGCCTCCCAATCAAATAGCAATTTAAGATCACCTGACTCCAAAGCACCGTCAAAAACCGATACAGTTACCAGTAACCTTGCAGAGGAGATCAAATCATTGTCACCCCAGGATGGGGAAACTATGCTGGATAAGCATCTTAGAAAACTTGTGGCCAATGCCCTTGGGATTGCCAATCCATCATCCATAGGCCCCCGCCAGCGACTGTTTGATCTTGGCCTTGACTCCCTTGGTGCAGTGGAGCTTAAAAACCAGCTTGCCGCCTCACTTGGTGCAACACTGCGTCCCACACTCTTCTTTGATTTTCCAACCCTTGCAGCCCTTATGGATCATTTGAAAAAGGATATATTGCAAATAGGCCATAAGGAAATCATGGAAGTTGAACCTGAACAAGCCGGGGAAGAGTTCTCAACAGCAGAACTCACTGAATCCCTTGAAGGTATGTCTGAAGATGCCCTTGCCGCACTTCTTGCAGATGAATTAAAGATGTAAACTGAAAAGACCAATATTTTTCAACAGGAGGAATAAACCAGCAGATGACACAGACCTCTCCGGATTACAAAAAACTGATGGCCAGGGCACTCATTGAGATAAAAGATTTAAAGGCCCAGCTTAATCGCCAAAAAGATGTAAGATCAGAACCTGTAGCTGTAATCGGAATGTCCTGTAGATTCCCAGGAGGTGCAGATTCCCCTGAAGAGTATTGGAATATCCTTGAAAATGGAATAAATGCCATCTCTGAAATGCCCAAAGACAGATGGGATATAGACCGTTTTTACGATCCAGATCCAGGGGCACCTGGTAAAACCTGTACAAAAAAAGGTGGCTTTATCAAGGATCTGAAGGGCTTTGATGCCGGTTTTTTCGGGATATCCCCAAGGGAGTGTGAAAGCATGGATCCACACCAGCGGATTCTCCTTGAAGTAAGCTGGGAGGCACTGGAACATGCGGGGATTATACCGGAGCATCTCTTTGGGAGCAACACCGGTGTTTTCATCGGGGTAAGCAGCGTTGATAATATGGTAAGGCTTTTGGGGGAGGCTCCCCTCAAGGAAACCGATGCCTATTATGGTACAGGATGTGCCATGGCTCCCATTGCAGGACGTGTTTCATACAACTTTGGTTTCACAGGCCCGAGTTTTGTGGTTGATACTGCCTGCTCCTCATCACTTCTTTCCTTACACCTTGCTGCTGAAAGCTTAAGGAGAAAGGAGTGCGATCTGGCACTTGGGGGCGGGGTGCACCTTCTGTTCCACCCAGGTGTTTTTGTTGCATTCAGCCAGGCCAGGATGCTCTCTCCGGACGGATTTTGTAAAACCTTTGACGCATCCGCCAACGGCTATTCCCGTGGTGAAGGATGCGGAGTCATTGTGCTTAAACGCCTTTCAGATGCCATACGGGACAATGATCCGGTAATTGCCCTGATAAGGGGTTCTGCCGTTAACCAGGATGGTGCCAGTGGCGGTCTCACCGTACCCAGCGGCCCTTCACAGGAGCAGGTTATCAAGCTTGCACTTACACGGGCAGGCATGACCCCAAGGCAGATAAACTACATTGAAGCCCATGGTACCGGCACCCCCCTTGGGGACCCCATTGAAGTTGGAGCACTTGCCAATGTCCTTTGCAGGGAAAGAACAGAGCCACTTATTGTGGGAT
>NZ_LT828540.1:579279-646867 GCF_900170035.1 Desulfamplus magnetovallimortis
CATCGGCGGGTATTGCAAGTGCCATAAAGGTTATTTTATCCCTTCAAAGGGAGCTTATCCCCCCCCATCTACATCTAAATGATCCCAATCCCATGATACCATGGTCGGAAATCCCCATTCATATACCTAAAGCTCCCATTCCATGGCCCCTGAAGCAGGATGGAGAGCGTGTAGCAGGAATCAGCTCCTTTGGTTTCAGTGGCACCAATACCCATATGATTATATCTGGTATTGAGTCTGTAAAGGGTCCCTCCATCGGTTTCATCCAGGGTAAAGAAAGGGACACCAAGGGCATGGGAGCAGGTGTCCGGAAAATGGAAAAAGGCTCCCAGGAGATGGAAAAAGCCCCCCGGGAAATGGAAAAAGCTTACCTCTTTCCCCTGTCAGCCCGTACCCCAAAGGCATTAAAGGAGATGGCACGTCGATATATCAACGGCCCACTGTTACAGCCAAAGAACCAGACAAAAGAAAATGACCAGACAAGGATAGATGACCATATACGAGAAAATGGCCATATCCCAAAAAATGATCCTGAATGGCCCATTATTTGTGCCACCGCAGCTCAAGTCAGAACAGAATTTCCATATAGAATGACCCTGGTTGCCGACAATAAAAAGATGGCAAGGGATATTCTCACCGATTATACACAGGATATTTATACGGATAACCTACAAATAACAGAAATGGAACAAAGCAGGGATATCTCCCGTGTGGTATTTCTCTTTACCGGTCAGGGTTCCCAATATCTGGAAATGGGTAAAGAGCTTTACGATACAGAACCTGTTTTCAAAAAAGCAATGGATCAGTGCGATGAAATACTTAAACCTCATCTCAAGATACCCATCCTTGAACTGCTCTATGGAAGCGGCAATTACAATGAAGAACTTCTGAATGGTGATGACAGGGAAGAGCTTCTCAGCGGTGATAAAAGGAAAACAATCCTTAGCGATGATGAAAGGGAGGAACTTCTTAATAGCACAGGCTATACCCAGCCCGCCCTTTTTGCCATGGAATATGCCCTGGCACAGCTCTGGATGAGCTGGGGAATAAGACCCTCGGCAATGATTGGACATAGTGTGGGGGAATACGTTGCGGCCTGTATTGCCGGTGTTTTTTCCCTTAAAGACGCACTCTATCTGATTGCCCTAAGGGCACGCCTCATGCAGGATCTGCCACGGGAAGGAGCCATGGCAGCAATTTTTGCATCGTCCCAGGTTGTTGAACAGGCTATTTTGCAACATAATGCAGCAACCTCCCATAATATATCGGTTGCTGCATATAATGCCCCAAAAAACACTGTTATTTCAGGTAAAAGGGAATCTGTTGAGTCCATCCTTAAAACCTTTACTGAATGGGGAATTGAATACAGACACCTGCCGGTGTCCCATGCCTTCCACTCTGAACTTATGGATCCCATACTAAATGATTTTCACAGGAGAACACTTGAAATTGATTACCAACCCCCAAGGATAGAGATAATTTCAAATATCACAGGAAAGGTTGCGGGCACAGAGATTGGCACAGGAGATTACTGGGTACGTCACCTGCGTTCCCCTGTTAGGTTTGCCGATGGAATCACCACCCTGCTAAAGGGCAGCCATGGCTCATTTATTGAGATAGGCCCCTCGGCCACCCTTATAAGTATGGCAAGACAGATAGCAGAAAACCAAATGCGGGAGAGAGTAACACAGGAGAGAGCAATAAAGGAGAGAGCAACACAGCAGAGAGCAACAAAGAAGGGAGCAACAAAGAAGGGAGCAACAAAGAAGGGAGCAACAAAGGAATCAGATGCGGCTCCCCTATGGCTTCCCAGCATACGTCGCAAAACTCCCCCAAGGCGTACAATTCTTAAAAGCCTTGGATGCTACTGGGCCAATGGGGGTGTGGTAAATTTTGGAGCTGTGAACCACTCCATTGCCACTGTTGATAAAAACTTGAGACTACCCACCTACCCCTTTGAACATCGCCCTTACTGGAAAGAGGTGGAAGTGGACAGTCCAAGGAGCACATTAAAGGGGTTAAGCCAACTGGATCATCCCCTGCTTATGAACTGTTTCCAATCTCCCTTATTGAAGTCAACCTTTTTTGAAACAATGTTTGACCAAAGGAGAATACCCCTTCTGAATGACCACCGTGTATTTGGACAACTGGTTGTGGCCGGAGCCACCCATATATCTCTTATTTCAGCAGCAATACTTGTTCACAACTCTTTTCCGTTTTCTCTAAGGGAAGTGCTTTTCCCCCAGGCCCTTGTTGTGCCGGAAGATGATGCTGTGCCTGTCCAGTTAACAATTTCAACCCCAAAAAACAATGGGGAGATGGATTTCAGGCTAATCAGCTTAGATGAAAGTGGCCAGCAGTCAGCTCTCCATGCAAAGGGCTCTGTTATTACAAACAGTATGGAAAGCATCAATGTCAATATGGAGATGGATAGCACAGAAAATTTGCAGGCTCATTACAATAAACTCCAGAATATTAACGCAAAGGATATTACAAAAAAGGAGATTACAAAAGAGGAGATAAAAGAAAAATTAGATGAAATCCGTAAAAGCTGCCAGGAAGAGATCCCTGTAAATGAAGTTTATAACCTGCAAAGGGAACGCCATATTGTTCTTGGCCCATCCTACCAATGGCTCAAAAGTCTGCACAGGGGAAGGGATGAAGTTATTGCAACCCTTGCTCCGCCAGAGCTTGTTTTAAATATGGATTCCAATGTTATGGACGATCCATCTAAGTATGAAATCCATCCAGGACTTATAGACTCCTGTTTTGGTGCCATGGTGATGACCCGCTCCATGGAAGTTGATGAAACATTTATTCCTTTTTCCATGGGAGAACTCCACATCTATAGAGCTGTATCAGGTATTCCCTTACTCATTGTCCATGCAAGGCTAACCCACCAGGATGAAAACCGCCTGATTGGCGATATTGAAATCTATTCACAGGAAGATTACATGCCGGTGGCAAAGTTTGTTGCCCTGGAGGGAAGGAAGGCCGCCCGCACTGCCCTTCTGCAAAAATCAGACAAGGAACATGAAAGCCTCTACAAAATATCCTGGGAAAAATACAAAGACCATAGCTCTGAAAACCAGCCTGGATCAAAGGATATCGGGTCAACTTTAAAAATGATTTCAGGAAAAGATAAACCATGGCTTATCTTTACTGATGAAGATGGCATTGGTAAAGCAACGGCTGAACTTATGGAACAGAGGGGAATTGCCACCATAACAGTAAAGGCAGATCTCCATGGAGATGCCTTAAAACAGCTTTATACAAATCTTTTTACCATTAACCCTAATACACATTCATCTAATACAACAGCATCTAATATAACAGCATCCAATACAACCTCATCCAATACAATCTCATCCAATACAATCTCATCCTCCAGACCCTTTGAAATGCTGTTTTCCGCCTGCGGCCCCCTGGGGGGAATAATATTTCTATGGAATAATATTAAAACTGATGAAAAAAATGACCTTGGGAATGAGTCTGAAATAACTTTCCCAAACTCCCCCTTGCAACTCTGTGAGAGGGAACCGGGGGGTGAGATAAATGGACAAGTTATTAAAAATCCATTCCTTAATCATGAGACAGAAACTCTTTTAAATATTTTGAAATCCCTCACAAAGGTATCTATTCCCATTGAGAATCTTCCAGGACGCATACTGGTAACCACCTGTGGAAGCTGCCGGGCAACCCTCCAGGATACCATTCCCAATCCCCAACAGGCAGCCCTGTGGGGTCTTTCCCTATCTGCTGCCCAGGAGCAGCCGGCTTTTGGCTTAACCTGTGTGGATATACCCCCTGATACACAACCTGACCAATGTGCCAGATATCTCATGGAAACCATTGAACTCCCCTTAACGGAAAACAGAATTGCATGGCGTAATGGCCATGCCCATGTGCCGAGGCTGGTACCCGTCACACACGTTATTAAAAACCGCTCCCTTAAAACAGATGATAATTTAATAGATAAAGAAAAAACATATCTTATAACCGGTGGCATGGGGGCACTGGGTATAAAGCTTGCTGACTGGCTGGTGGAAAAGGGAGCACGCCACCTTGCCCTTTTAGGACGTACCCCTGTAAGCCTCACTGGTGATAATGACAATAGCGGCAATGCTTATAATGGCAATACCGACAATGTCTATAATGACAATAATTATAATAGTGATGCAAATATTCACAATAACAGCACACATGGGAACAACCCCATACATATGGCATTAAATGAGCTAAAGGAAAAATCAGCAGAACCCATATACTATTCCGTGGATATCTCCAATGGGGATGAGCTTGCCCGTATATTTAAAGAGATATCCATGAAGCAACCTGCCATTGGGGGGGTCTTCCACCTTGCAGGCCAGCTCCATGACGCCCTCATTGGTGACCAGACCGATGATACCCTTAAAAAGGTCATGGAACCCAAGGCCCTTGGTTGCTGGAATCTCCATGGGTTAACCTGTGACCTGGATACCCTGGATCATTTTGTATGTTTTAGCTCCATTGCTTCTGTTTTGGGAAGTGCCGGGCAGAGTAACTATGGTGCTGCCAATGCCTTTTTAGATGCCCTCATAGATCACCGCAGAGCATTGGAACTGCCGGGACTTAGCATAAACTGGGGCCCCTGGGCAGAGGCTGGAATGGCAGCCCGCCTTAATCCCAAACTCAGTGAGCAGATGAAGAACCAGGGAATTTATCCCATGGAACCTGACTCTTCCATGGAAACCCTGGGCAGACTTCTCTCAATGGCCTTCAATGATCATAATATGAATAAAACCCACCCTGACAGAATTTCCCAGGCTGTTGTAATTACCGCTGCCTGGGATCTATATACAAGGGGAAATGAAATTCCATTTCTTGAACGCTGTATTAATAAAGAATTATACAATAATGATGTGGCTAATGATAAAAAGGCATCTCTTATCCAGCAGCTTGCCCCTCTATCCCGAGAGGAACGCCGGGTACATTTAAATAGACACCTTCAAAAACTTGTGGGTACAGTACTACGCATGGAGGCCTCTGACGTGGCTCCCCGTATCCCACTTTTTGATATAGGCATTGATTCCCTCATGGCACTGGAGATGAAAAACCAGCTACAAAGACACCTTGAAACACCTTTAAGTGCCACCCTGCTGTTTGACTATCCCACCATTGAGACCCTGACCACCTACTTCCTTGATGAAGCCCTTTTATCAAAACTGTCGGAGCATAAAGGGCCTGATGCAGAAAAAATATCTGATGGAAAAACCAATGGATATCTGGATGAAACCAATGGATATCGGGTAGAAACGGCCAGGCAAAATAGTGCAAAGGATTCTGATTCCCCTGGCGATGGGGATGAGGTTGTAAATATACAAGAGATATCAGATGATGAAGCCGAAGCCATGCTTCTGGCACAACTTGAAAAACTGGAGGATCATTCATAATCCCATGACCACCACAGACCTGTCCGCCACCAAAAGAGCTCTTATCGCCCTGCAGGATATGCAGAAAAAACTGAATACCCTGAAACAGAAACAGAAAGAACCCATTGCTGTTATATCGGTATCATGCCGTTTTCCAGGAGAATGCAACACACCGGAGAAATTTTGGGAAAAGTTATCCAATGGATATGATGCCATAGAAACAATTCCGGCAGATCGCTGGGATGCCGATGCCTGGTTTGATGAAGATCCTGATGCCCCTGGCAGGATGTGTACCCGACGCAGTGCATTTCTTAAGGATATTGACAAATTTGATCCTAAATTCTTCGGCCTGTCACCTCGTGAAGCTGCCACCATAGATCCCCAGCAGAGGATTTTGCTGGAGCTGGCCTGGGAAGCATTTGAAAACGCCAATATCCCTCCGGACAAGCTCTATGGAAGCCGTACAGGTGTTTACGCAGGAGTTGCCAATTTTGAATATGGTGCCCATCTGCTCTGGTCAGATCCAGACCTTATAACCCCCTATGCAGGTACAGGTGGCTCCCTTGGTGTCACTGCAGGCCGTCTATCCTATACATTTGGTTTGACCGGCCCAAGTCTCATTGTGGATACAGCATGTTCATCATCCCTTGTTACAACCCACCTTGCCTGCCAGGCACTTCGCCTTGGGGAGTGTGACATGGCACTTTCCGCAGGGGTCAACCTGTTTTTCGGCCCTGAAACCCACATCAATTTCAGCAAGGCCAGGATGCTCTCACCAGATGGCTGCTGCAAAACCTTTGACGCATCAGCAGATGGATATGCAAGGGGAGAAGGTGCCGGGGTTATTCTCCTCAAACGACTGTCCGATGCTGAAAAAGATGGAGACACCATTCTTGCCGTTATAAAAGGATCAGCGGTTAACCAGGACGGCCCCAGCGGAGGTCTCACCGTACCCAATGGCCCTTCCCAGCAAAAGGTGATCAAACAGGCACTGGAATATGCTGGAATCACACCGGAACAGGTTGATTATGTGGAGGCACACGGCACAGGTACATCTTTAGGAGATCCCATTGAAGTTCGGGCTCTTGGCAAGGTTTATGGAGACAATCGCTCCATGGACAATCCCCTTAAAATTGCATCGGTTAAAACAAATATAGGTCATCTTGAGGCTGCCGCAGGTGTTGCAGCACTCATAAAAACTATCATGATGATACACCATGGCAAGATTGTTCCCCATCTTCATCTGAAGGAACCCACTCCCCATATCCCCTGGGAAGAACTTCCCCTGAAAATTCCAACCCAGCTTACCAACTGGGATAATCCCGTCAGGATTGCCGGTGTAAGCTCCTTCAGCTTCAGCGGAACCAACGCCCATATAATTTTGTCAAACCATATCAGCAGCAATACTAACTGCAATACCAATACTAATAAAAATAACAATATAATAGACAACAAAAAAGATAGGGAATACAGAGACAATACCAAGGACTCTGCCACCACCGTGAAATCAACTTTGGGCAGATTACGTACCCATTGGCATATTTTACCGCTTTCTGCAAAGGATGATGCTGCACTTGATCAACTGCTGATCAGGTACCAGGAACATTCAGTATCCCAGAATTGGAGTGATCTATCCTGGCCTGCCCTATGCCATACAGCATCAACGGGGCGTGCCCACCTTCCCTGGAGGATGGCAGTTATATCAAGGGATATCTCCTGCCTTGAAAAAGAAAAGATAGGCCAAACCTCACCCCCCGATATAACCATAAAAGGCCGTGCAGGAGCTGCTCCTGAAAAAATTGCTTTTCTATTCACCGGCCAGGGTTCCCAGTATAAGGATATGGGCATATCTCTATATCGGGATTCAAGGGTTTTCCGCGGGGCAATTGACAAGTGTGATGAACTGCTAAGACCATACCTAATTGATTCATTGGTTGATCTTTTATATTCACCGAATGGGAGTATTATAGATGAAAATTCAGGTTTAAACAGGACTTCCATAACCCAGCCTGTCATTTTTGCCCTGGAATATGCCCTGTTCAAATTATGGGATTCCTGGGGTATCCGCCCCGATGCCCTTCTCGGGCACAGTGTGGGAGAATATGCCGCAGCATGTGCAGCTGGAATCTTTTCCCTTGAAGATGGTATCCGCCTCATATCCCAAAGGGGTCGCCTTATGGAAACCATGTGTAACCCCGGAGCCATGTTGTCAATCCCCCTTGATGAAAAGGAAATCCTTGCCAGGATAAAAGAGTATGCCCCTGACCTGGTTATAGCAACCATAAACGGCCCTGAATCAGTTGTGGTGTCAGGCCCCTCCCCTTCGGTGGATAGATTTTCACAGACACTTGAAAATCAAGGGATTAAAGCCAAGTCTTTAAGGGTATCCCACGCCTTCCACTCCCCCATGATGGAACCCATGCTAAAAAGTTTCAGGGAAATTGCCGGCTCCATTACCTTTAATGAAATCAACATACCCATCTATTCCAATATGACTGGAGAACCCATGGGCAGGGAGATGGCAACCCCTGATTACTGGGTACAACATGTAATATCTCCGGTGAGATTTGCCCGGGGCATGGAAAGGATGCTAAAGGACGGCTACCGTACATTTGTGGAGATAGGGCCAAAACCTACCCTTTGTGCTTTGGGCAACGATATTGCCGAAAATCTGGATATGGATATGGCGTCCCAATGCCTGTGGCTTCCTTCCCTGCGTTATGGACATGGTGCATGGCCAAGGATGCTGGAGAGTCTTGGAAGATTATGGTTAAAGGGTTCTGATATAAACTGGCCTGCTGTTACGGGAAATGCCACTGATTTTAAAAATTATCCTTTGGACATACAAGGAACTTCAAGAGATCGAAAAGGGGATCCAACAAATTTAGAAAAAAATTCCATGGATTCAAAAGAAAGCTGCCCAAGGGGTAATGATAATTCCTGCCAGGCCTACATAAGGCTTCCCAATTACCCCTTCCAGCGTCGCAGTTACATGATAGACTGGATAAGCCCCAAAATTCCTGATAAATATAACAAACTTCATGGAAAATATAACAAACAACCTGATAAATTCAACAAGCTCTTTAACACATATAACAAATCCTCTGTTGATCAAAATTTACCAGGGGATACAATGCTCCTTGGCACATCCCTGAACTCACCTGCAATCTCCCAGGATACCCATATATTCATGCCTTCACTTGATGTGGAAACAATGTCACTGCTTATCCACCACCAGATATTTGGAGCAGTGGTTTTGCCTGCCGCAGGGCATGTTGAACTGGCACTTGAAGCAGCAGTTAGGCTCAATATGGATAGATCCCCATTGAAACGACAGGGAGAGGGGTCAGTATCCACAACTATCCAAACAAAACCAGGCATTATCCTTGAAAACCTCTCTCTCCACCAGGCCTTGGTGCTACCTGAAGCAGGTGAAGAAAAAAGCATTCAGGTGATTTTAAAACAGGTGGATAATGGATATGATTTTGAAATTGTAAGCGGCTTTGGAAAAAGCTGGACACGCCATTCCAACGGGCAGCTTCGTTATATTGAATCTTCAAAAATTCAATCCTCAAAAACTGATCATTCAAAAACTTATCCCTCAGAAACTTATCCCTCAAAAAATGATATCTCAAAACCACTTTTACCCCCTGTTTCCCTGAAACATTTGCAGGAAACATGCACCACCACAATATCTGTTTCTGAATATTACAGAAAAACAAATGAAGCTGGTATCGCCCATGGAGAAAAATTCAAAGCCATGGAAAAACTGTGGCAGGGAAAGGGTATTATACTTGCAAAATTTCAAATTCCGGATGGGGTAACCATGGGACCCCATCAATTTCAGTTACACCCGGTTCTCCTTGATGCAGCATTCCAGACAGGGGGAGTGCCCCTTTTAAGCCGTGGAAAACCCTATCTGCCCGTTGCCATTGACCGCCTGTGTCAATACAAAAAACCATCATCATCACTTTGGTGTGCCGTATTTATGAGAAAAGGAGCAGAGGAACAGGAACACATTGTAACAACAGATCTTGTTCTAATGGATGATAACGGCGGTGTTGTTGCAGAAGTTGAAGGTTTATATTTCCAACAAACAGATCCTAAAATACTAAAAATCCAGATTCCCTTTTCCCTTGGAGACTGGCTCTATAAGATGGTGTGGGTAACAAAGCCCATGTGGCAGCCTGAAGTGCCATGGCTTCCTGACCCTAAAACACTCACATCAAATCTAATGCCCCAGATGGAAAGCGCCCTTCCCAGTGTAATGTTTTATGAAAAGCTGTTTCCAATGATAAATACCCTTGTGGCAGCTTATGTACGGGATGCCCTTCTTGATTCGGGTGTATTAAGGAATGAGTCTGAAATAATTTTCCCAAACTCCCCCTCTCCAGTGATGGAGAGGGGGCTGGGGGGTGAGGTAAATGGACAAATTATTAAAAACCCATTCCTAAACAGCGAGTGTGATATTAAAAATATTGTTGAAAAAAGAGAGAAGCTTCTTCAACAACTGGAGGCTATACCGGAACACCACCGCCTCTTTGACCGCCTTATAACCATATTGGCCAACCATGGGGAAGGGATTGCACATAAAAATTCTTTGGCTCTAATTTCTGACATGAAAGAGGAGTTCCCCCAGGCAGAGGCTGAACTCACCCTCATTGAAAGGTGCGGAAACGGTCTAAAAGAGGTTTTGAGGGGTGAACAGGAGGGAATTCAGCTTCTTTTCCCCGGGGGGGATATGAGTGTGCTAACCCGTCTATATACCGATTCTCCAGGTGCCAGGGCAGTGAACTCCCTCCTTGAAAAAACCCTTTCAAATGCACTTAAACAGTTGCCGCAAGGAAACCAGGTACGCATCCTGGAGATAGGCGGAGGAACCGGGGGAACCACTGCCCATGTTTTACACTGTCTTCCCGCTGAAAGAAGCCATTACACGTTCACAGATATAACGCCCATGTTTCTTGGAAATGCCAAAAAAAGATTCAGCCAATACAGTTTTATGGAGTATAAAGTGCTGAACATAGAAAAAGATCCACTTGAACAGGGCTTTGCGGCGGGTAGCTTCGATATCATTATTGCAGCCAATGTACTCCATGCCACCCGTGATATGGGTGAAACCCTTGCCCATGTTAATACGCTCCTTGTCCCGGGGGGAATGCTTCTTCTCCTTGAGGGAACAACTGTCCAGCCCTGGCTTGATCTTACATTTGGAATGACAGATGGCTGGTGGAGATTTAACGACCTTAAGCTGCGGCAAAATAACCCTTTAATGGATATTGAAACATGGAAAAATGTACTTACAACCCAAGGTTTTGACAAACTTGGTGTTGTGGGACCAGACCAGGCCGCCGGCAGAGATATAGTGGGGCAATCTCTAATTGTTGCTGGAAAATCCTTTGGAAATGATTCCGAAATAGTTTCCCCCAACTCTCCTGAATATCTTATTATTTCCCATGACATGGCCATGGGAGAAGCTTTGGCCCCGCTCCTGAACTGCCAAAGGGAACATTGCCTAAGGGAGAGTCATCAAAGGGATAAACATTACTTATTAGATGCAGCAATGCTGACCCTTGAAACAAGCGAGTTTATTGCGGAAAAGATAGCTTCCATTGGAAATTTTAACACCATTTTATACCTTGCAAACCCTTACTTTGAAGGTGATGCAAGCACCAATATGCCAAATCACAAAAGCTGCCATGCCTTTCTTAATCTGACAAAGGCCCTGGATATAATCAAGGATAACATGCCAGTGCTGCCGGAGCTTTGCATTGTAACCTGTGGTGCTGCTCCTGTCATGGAAAAGGGCAGGAAAGATGACAAAAAAACGAATATTTTCAATACCCCCATGTTTATAATGGCCCAGGTATTCTCCTATGAATACCCGGAGATCCCATGTACAATAGTGGATCTTCCGCCAATGGAACAATTTTTTCACAGGGAACCAAATAAAGCAACTCAATCATCATCTATGAAAGGTGCTGATTTGGCAGATACAGGCGTGATAAGTAGAGATGTCTCAGGTAGAGATGTCTCAGGTAGAGATGTCTCAGGTAGAGATGTCTCAGGTAGAGATGTCTCAGGTAGAGATGTTTCAGGCAGAGATGTTCCAGGTGTGGAATCAAGCGTGGAAGAAAGAGATCCACTGAAACAGCTTGCCCAATTGCTACTGAGACAATCGACCACCTCTTCGTTGAAAACCGAAATAAAAGAACCAATGGCACTCAGAAACGGAGTTTGGCACGGCCTTAGACTGCACAGATACAATGGAGAATCCTCCCCCATTAATGTGAAAAAGGAGGCGTCATATCTCATTACAGGTGGAATGGGGGCATTGGGATTTTTGACAGCAAAGTGGCTTGTGGAGACAAAGGGAGCAACCACCATAGTTCTTGCAGGTCGAAGCGAGCCTTCTTTTAGTGTACAGGAACAGATAAAAGCCCTGGAATCCATGGGAGCCACCATAAAAATCAAAACCTGCGACATTTCCGATCCCAAACAAACCCGGGATCTTATACGTTTTGCCCATGCCCCCCAGGATGGCATACCCCTTAGGGGGGTAATCCATGCCGCAGGGCACCTTGATGATGGTCAGATTGCCTCCATGGAGTGGGAACGCTTTAAAAATGTTCTTACACCCAAGGTAAATGGAGGATGGAACACACACCTTGCAACCATTGAAATTGAGCTTGAGCTTGATTTCTTCATACTATATTCATCCATGGCTTCCCACTTTGTACCGCCCAACCAGGCTTCCCACGCTGCTGCCAATGGATTTTTGGATGCCTTGGCTCTGTATCGCCGTCAACTTGACCTGCCTGCCATGGTCATAAACTGGGGGGCATGGTCACAGATCGGCCAGGCAGCAGACATAAAAATAGGTGAACAGCTTGCCATGCAGGGCATAGGCACCATTTCACCATCACAGGGGCTGGAGGTTCTTGATTACCTTTTTAACCATCCAGTGAATCAAGTCACTGTAGCTCCCATGGAATGGCCCCTTTTTATATCGCAAATGGGGAAAAGACCCATGTTTGCCCATTTCTTAAATGAAAAGTCCCATGGGGCAAAATCCGCACACAACAATATTGATACTTTTTCATATTCTTTCCCGTCCGGAGATAATCGGGGGCAAGGTAATCTTTCAGCTCAAGGTACTCTTTCAGATGGAGTGGATCTGCTTAAGGAAAATAAAGGAGATCAATCCACACTTCTCAAAAATGAACTTCAGCAACTTCCCATTGGAGAACGCCACATAAGAATCATGGAACTACTAAAAGAGCATACTGCCATAATTCTTAACCTTGAATCATCCCAATGGGTTGAAGAAGACACGGGCTTTTTTGACCAGGGAATGGACTCCCTGACTGCCATAGAGCTTAGAAATGCCCTTCAAAGGGAACTGGGACAAGCAATGCCCACAACACTTCTGTTTAAATACCCAACTGTAAGTACATTGGCAGGATATATATTGGAAAATGTACTAAAAATTGAAAACAATGAAGATTCATCTGAGCCATCCACGGAAAAACCTGTGGATTCATCTTTAAAAAATTTAGAAAATAAATCTTCCCACGGGTCACAGCAAAACACTGAATCAAAAAATACCCTGGAGGCAGATCAAGATATAACCCAGATGTCCGATGATGAACTCTCCAAAATGATTGATGGAGAACTTGGGGATCTTTTGGATTTATAGACCTTAACAAAGCCCATGGATTTTAAAAAAGGAATAAGGATAAATGAGTAATACCACTGGAAAGGATATAAGCAGTCTCTCCCCCCTTCAAAAAGCAGCCCTTGCAATAAAAGAACTTCGTGGCAGACTTGATAAAATTGAAGCGGAAAAGAATGATTCCATTGCAGTTGTGGGCATGGCCGGTCGTTTTCCTGGAGCTGATTCCCTTGATAAATACTGGGATATTCTATCCAGTGGAATGGAGACCATACGGGAAGTTCCCCCTGATCGATGGGATATTAATGATTTTTATGATCCCAATCCCAATGCCCCTGGAAAAATCAACAACAAATCTGGTGGTTTCATGGATAATATACACCACTTTGACGCCTCCTTTTTTGGAATATCCCCCATGGAAGCAGAACGCATTGACCCCCAGCAGCGTATTCTGCTTGAAGTTGCCTGGCATGCCCTTGAGGATGCCGGCCAGGCTCCATCGGAACTGCGGGGATCCAAAAGCGGTGTATTTGTAGGTATTACCCAGAACGACTATGCTATAATGCAGTTTGCAGGTGCTCCGGAACATATCCAGGCCTATACCGGAACCGGAAGCGGTTTTTGCTTTGCTGCTGGACGTTTATCTTTCCTCCTTGGTCTCCATGGCCCCACATTTGCAGTGGATACTGCCTGCTCTTCCTCCATGGTGGCAATGCACCAGGCATGTCAGGCCCTTAAAAACAGGGAGTGTGATCTTGCCATAGTGGCTGGTCTCCAGCTAAATTTAACTCCGCCCATGCAGATTTTCCTTGCAAAGACAAACTCCTATTCCCCTGATGGACGCTGCTTCACATTTGATGAAAGGGCCAACGGTTTTGCACTGGGGGAAGGTGTGGCTGTAATGGTTTTAAGGCGAACCTCGGATGCTGTTTCAAGGAGAGATCATATACGTGCTCTCATTAAATCCACAGCAATGAACCATGACGGCCCAAGCAGCGGTCTCACCGTTCCCAATGAATCTGCCCAGGAAGCCCTGGTTAGAGAAGCTCTCCAAAAGGCACGCCTGAATCCACAGGATATAGACTATGTGGAGGCCCATGGTACAGCAACCACCCTGGGAGATCCCATTGAAGTCGGTTCTCTGCGGGCGGTTTTCGGGAATGACCATGTGGACTCTGGAAAAAAAAGAGATGATGCTACACCTCCAGATTCCCCGGACAATTCATCTTTAAGGACTGCCCCCTTAAGGATTGGTTCCGTCAAGGCCAATATCGGCCATTTAAGTGCGGCAGCAGGGCTTTCCGGTCTTACGAAGGTTGTCTTGATGCTGGAAAATGAAAAAATTGTTCCCCAGCCCAACTTTAAAACTCCCAATCCCAAAATCCCCTGGGAAGGATTTTATGTGGAGGTGCCCACAAAACCCATTCCATGGAAAAGGGATGAAAAACGTCCCCGTCGGGCAGGTATAAACTCCTTCAGCCTTTCCGGAACAAATGTTCACGCCATTGTAGAAGAGGCACCAAAGCCACCATCATCCTCAATTGCTCTTGATGGAACCGCCACACCAGGTACCAGTATTGGTCTTGATGGAACCGGCAAAACAGACACCGGTATTAGCCTTGATGAAACCGGCAAAACAGACACCAGTATTGGCCTTGATGAAACACCCACACCAGGCACCATTGAGAGACCCCTCCATATCCTTACCTTATCTGCCAAAAGTAGCCAGGCCATGGATGCCCTTGTTAAATCCTGGCAAGATTATCTAAAACATGGAGTGTTGAATATTAACCTTGGGGACATTTGCTACAGTTCAAATACAGGACGGGATCATTTTAAATACCGTCTAACCATTAGAGCTTCAACAGTGGAAGATCTGGAAAAAAATCTGACTTCCCATGATGGCGATCCAGAACTACCAACTTCTATTCATAAAGGAGAGGTGCCGAGGGGGGGCATGGGTGCAATTGCGTGCCTTTTTACTGAATCCATCGCAGTTGACCAGGTAATAACCATGGCCAAAAAACAGCCAATTCTTAAGGATACTCTTGAAAAATGCTCTGATATATGCCGTAAAATTTTGGGTAGGGAAATTTTCAAAGGAGCTGCAACCGATCCTGCAACCAATTCTTCAACCAATTCTTCAACCAATTCTTCAACCAATCCTGCAACCAATCCTGCAACCAATCCTGCAACCAATCCTGGAACCAATTCTGCAACCAATCCCTTGGAAAACAAACCAGATCATTTGCAAAACTTTGCATCCCAATATGCAATGCTAAAGATGTGGCAAAGCTGGGGACTTAATCCCTCAATGGTCATGGGGCAAGGTATCGGGGAGCTGACTTCGGCCTGCTGTGCCGGTGTGTTTACCCTGGAACAGGCATTTCAAATCCTGAAAGGTGATGAAATAACAGGAAGTTCACCAAGGATAATCATCCTTTCACAGTCAACCGGAAAACCGGTGCCTCCATCAAAATGGCAAAATTACAGGTTAATAGCAGATTCAACCATAACTATAGAAAACCCCGTCCAAAATACCATTGCACTGGCCACTGGGACTATTCCCGATAAATACAAGATACTCCTCACAACCGAAGAGTTGGAAACTAAAGGAGATGTTTCCTTTAAGTTAATGCCGATTCTTTCCATTAAAAATGATGATCCATGGATGTGGAGCCTGGATCTTTTGGGTAACCTTTATACCATGGGATTTAATGTGAACTGGAAAGGTTTTGACTCCGGTTACATAAGGAACAAAACCTCCATTCCACTCTATCCTTTCCAGGGAAAAGCCTTCTGGTTTAATCCATCTTCTGAAACGGAAAAAAATAGTGTAAAAACTCAGGAAATATCCAAAAAGATTCCAGAAAGATCCATGGATAATACCATCATAATTTTAAAAAATGCTGATGAAGAACCCCAAAAAACTGCAAACCCCAGGGAGCAGGAAAATCCAAACCCCTTACAACATCCAGCAGCCGCTTCCACTGCTATAACCCGAATCATGAAGAACCAGATTGAGACCGCAAATAGTATATTTTCCAATGTGGTGGCACAGCAACTGGCATTTGTGAAACAAACCATGGAACGTGGAGTTACCCCACAACCACAATCGGAGCAATTAACAGCAAGACCTTCAAATTTAGTTGATGCAGAGAATTCTGATCCTGACATCATTGTCCAGGGTAATGCTGAATCAGGTAAACTTAATCTTGACAACACTTCTACAAACCACACCTTTGGAGTGGCCTCCTGTGCCGGAGATTGGAAACTTATGCTCATGGGTGCAGATGATGAAGAGGCATTGCAGAAAGAATGGAATATACTGCTTGGAAAGCTGGAGGAGAACACTGAAAAAACAGATGAAGATAGCAAATCAAAAAGTTTGGAGGGTGGTGATCGAGAAATTGGTGATCGAGAAAATGACGATGGAGAAAACAGACTTTTAATCATAAAAAAATCCCTGAAAGATGATTCACCCTGGACTCCCAGGGGAAAACATTGCTCCATGGTGGTTTTTGAAAACAGTGAAGATCTTAAAACTGTTTTAAAGGAAAAAAATAAAAGAAGAATCTTTTCCGCTGTTTTGCCTGACACTTCCCGCAGTGTTGTCATGACATTTCCCGGCGTTGGAGATCATTATCTAAAGATGGGACAGGGACTCTATAACCATTTTCCAGTTTTCAAAAAATCCATGGATAGATGTTTTGACTTTATTTATTCAGAGTTTTCCCTAAATCTTAAAAATGTTCTCTACCCACCAAAACCTGAAAACGAAAAAAAACAAAAAAATAAGGTAGATGACAAAAAAGCCGCACCTGCCCCAAAACTGGATCTCAGGGCAATGCTGGGAAGGGGTAGTGCCCCTTCTATCAATCCGGAGGATCAAGCCTTAAACAGGACAGTTCATCTGCAACCCCTTATCTTTATAATTGAATATGCCCTTGGTAAGCTTTGGTTTACCAATGGTATCCGTCCAACTGCCCTTCTTGGTTACAGCATTGGAGAATACAGTGCCGCCTGCCTCTCAGGTGTAATGGAACTTGAAGATGCACTGCGTCTTGTTACAAAGCGTGCCCAGCTCATTGAAGAGCTGCCCAAGGGTGTTATGCTTGCAGTACCCTTGCCTGAATCAAAACTTGCTCCTATGCTTGAAAAACTTGGCGATATTGGAGAAAATCTTTCAATTTCCATTATAAGCACCACTAACCAGTGTATTGCAGGCGGCCCTGAAAATGCCATATCTTCACTGGAACAATATTTAAGGGATAAAGAGGTTGTCAGCAGAAGACTGCCTGGTACCCATGCCTTCCATTCAAAAATGATGGAACCACTCAAGGAACCTTTGACAGAGCTTGTGAAGGAGTTCAAACTTAATAGACCTCAAATTCCATATCTTTCCAATGTAACCGGAACATGGATAAAACCTGAAGAGGCAACCGATCCATCCTACTGGGCACGGCACACATACCAGACTGTTCGTTTTGCCGATTGCATAGAAAATTTAATGCAGGAAGAGGGACGGATACTGCTGGAAACAGGACCTGGCCAGAGTCTTGGCAGTTTTGTGATGCAGCATCCAAAATCACATGAAAGAAAGGATAAGCTTATTATTCCATCACTGCGTAATCGTTATGAGAAAATGCCTGATGAAGCTTACTTTCTTACTACCCTTGGGAAGCTGCTTTTAGCAACCAATGCAATGGAAAGATAAGAATGTCGATGAAAGGAGGAAGCCATGCAAGCCATAGAATTTGAAACAACCATTGATAAAAGCGGACAGATTCATTTGCCGGATGAGTTTCAACATGCTTATGGAAAATTTGTCCGTTTGGTTGTTTTATTACCGGATGAGTCGACATCTATCACGAAAAAAAGAAAACCAGGAAGTGCTAAAGGGATTCTACGTGTGTTGTCGGAAGATGACGAACACTTGAATGACTTCAAGGATTACATGCCATGAGCATTTTACTGGATACGCAGGCACTACTCTGGTTTCTTCTGGATGATCCCCGGTTAAGCGACAAAGCTAATGTAACTATCGTTGATAAGGATGGTTTGATTTATGTCAGTCCTGCAAGTATCTGGGAGATTGCGATCAAGATCAGTATCGGCAAATATGAACTTCCGGAGCCTTTTGCACTATTTTGGGAACGACAGTTGCGAATAAACGACTTTACGCTTTTGCCTATAACAGTGTTACAATCTGAATGTGTAATTAGTTTGCCGTTTCACCATCGCGATCCTTTTGATCGTTTGATTATTGCACAATCTTTGGTGGAGGAAATACCGGTAGTGAGCAGCGACACCATGTTTGATTCTTATGGTGTGGAGAGAATATGGTAAGTCGGGTTTAAAACCAATGATATTTTTCTAAAAACCGAGTGATTATTTTAAGGCCATATATGGCTTCGAAATCAAACCGTCAAATAAAATATTTTTTAAGTAAAATTATTTAAAAATAAACAAAAAATACAATTATTAATAATAAAATTAATTTTATAGTTTTTAATAGCACCAAACTACTCAAAATCGACATCTTATTGCTTTTTCAGAAGTTATTGCAGTTGTCTGAACCAGGATAACCAGGATGGATAGGATGCTCAGGATAGATAATCCTGCCTTATCCTGTTAATCTTGGGAATCCTGATTCAGACAGTGTTGACAAGGCTTACAAGATCATAGGTGTCGACTTTGAGAAACTAAATAAGGAGTAAAAATGAGCAAAAAAACAGTTGGCGTAATTGGTGCCGGAGTAATGGGAAGCGGAGTGGCACAAAATTTGGCACAAAAAAATTTTAATGTTGTATTAATTGATATCACTGACGAAGCCCTTGAAAAGGCACGAACGAATATACACAACAGTGTCCGATTTCAGGCTTTCATGCAAAAGGATAAAAGCAAACTTGATTCCCCGGAAACAATACTTGAAAGAATTGAATTCACAAAGGACTACGAACCACTTAAAGATGCCTGGTATGTTATTGAAAATGTGGTGGAAAAATGGGAAGCAAAGAGCGAAGTTTATCCACGCTTAGATGAGGTCTGCCCTGAAAATACCGTGTTTGCTGTGGACACATCCTGCTACTCCATCACCCGTGTGGGGGCACTTACCAAACGCCCAGATAAAGTTATCGGCATCCATTTCATGAATCCGGTTCCAATGAAACCCACCGTTGAAGTTATAAAGGGATGGCACACTTCAGAAGAAACCATTGAGATCACCAAAGAGATGCTAACCGGCATGGGAAAAGATTGGGTCATAGTTAATGATTCCCCTGGTTTTGTGTCAAACCGTGTTCTCATGCTGACAATAAACGAAGCAGTGTTTCTGTTGCAGGAGGATGTTGCCAAAGCCAAGGATGTTGATGACATATTCAAAAAATGCTTTGGCCACAAGATGGGTCCCCTTGAAACAGCAGACCTTATTGGCCTTGATACTATTTTATACTCCATTGAGGTACTCCATGAAAGCTTCAATGACAGCAAGTACCGCCCCTGTGCCCTTTTGAAAAAAATGGTGGATGCCGGACTCCTTGGCAGGAAAAGCGGAAAAGGTTTTTACTCCTACTAACATTCATATTAGATGATATGACGCAACAAAAAATGAAAGTTTAGGAAGCATCAAAACCTACTATTTTGACATAAATAATATAATACAAAAATTCAAAGCAATCATTTAAACAATTAAAGATTTTAAAATAAAGTGAGATATTTTTATGAGTAACGAATCAATTATGCCTAAAGTAAAAGAGTTTGTTGGACAATATCTTAACACCGACACAATAGAACCGGATCTTGATCTTTTTGCATCTGGAATGGTCAACTCCCTGTTTGCAATGCAGTTGGTGCTTTTTGTGGAAAAAGAGTATGGTTTAAAAGTAGAAAACGAAGATTTAGATATTGAAAACTTTAAATCCCTTGACGCCATCCATGGATTTATAGAAAGAAAGTTGGAAGTTACAGCATAGAAAATTTATTCTATTGCTCACTATCCTGTTGCTTAAAATTGCCAATATGTCACTTTCAAAAGATAAGGATTAATCATGGATATGGAACTGAGTGCCCAACATAAAGAGGCACAGAAAATTTTTAGGGAATTCGTGAAACAAAATATCACTCCAACGGCTGCAGAATGTGACCGAGTGCAGGAAACCCCCATGGATCTGATTAAAACCATTGCAGATGAGGGATATTTAGGTGCACTGGTACCTGAGCAGTATGGCGGAAAAGGGATGGATCCCCTTAGCTGGGGACTTCTGTGTGAAGAGGTTGGTCATGAAAGTGCTTCTCTGCTATCTCTTCTTACTGTTCACAGCATGGTGATACAGGCAATAGTGAAATGGGGTACCGAGGGCCAGAAAAACAAATGGCTGCCCCGTTTGGCAACCGGAGAAACCATAGGTGGTTTTGGTCTTACCGAGATAAAGACCGGAAGTGACGCCAGAAATGCAAAAACAGTTGCGACCTTAAAAGAAGATTATACCTCTGATGAAAAAACTTCTTCAAAGGATGAAGGCACTGCCCAATTTTATGTGTTAAATGGCCGAAAACGGTGGATCTCCTTTGGCCAGGTGGCATCCCTTTTTATTATACTTGGCCAGCTTGACGAAAAACCCACTGCCTTTCTTGTTGAACGGGAAAGTGAAGGATTTTCAACAGAGGCCATATCCGGCATGATGGGTTTTAAGTCTGCAATGCTTGCCGAACTTCGCATGGATGATTGCATTATTCCGGGTGAAAATATGGTGGGACGTCCCGGGTTTGGTTTCTCCCATGTGATCGGAGCTGCCCTTGATCAGGGCAGGTTCTGCATTGCATGGGGATCCTTGGGAATTGCCCAGGGATGTGTTGATGCCTGCCTTTCTTATACCAATGAAAGGGAACAGTTTGGAGTATCCATAAAGGAACATCAGCTCATCCAGGAGATGATCGCTGATATGATCACCCAGACCAGTGCAGCCCGTATGCTTTGCCTGAATGCTGCATCCCTTAAAGCAAAAGGTGATCCATCACTTATCATGGAGACCTCCATGGCCAAATATTTTGCATCCCGTGCCGCAGTTAAAATTGCAGGTGATGCTGTACAGATCCATGGTGCCAATGGATGCAGCGACCAATATCCTGTGGAGCGTTATTTCCGTGATGCCAAGATCATGGAGATCATTGAAGGCAGCAACCAGATGCAGCAGATTATAATTTCAAGGTATGGATACCAAAAATATCAGATGAGTAAAATGCAGGAAGGGAAAAAATAATGAGCAGTGTACATAATGGTGATGCTTCAATAACTGCAACGGCCATCACTGGAGAAACAGCCATTGCCACGGCCAAGGATGAAAAACAGAAAGAAGCCATAATAAAAGAACACAAAGAGCGTAAAATAAAGTGTGTGGTGTGGGACCTGGACAATACGCTTTGGAACGGTACCCTCCTTGAAGACAACAATGTCACCCTTCGTCCTGAAGTAAAAGATGCAATGGCCATTCTGGATAAACGGGGTATCCTGCAATCCATTGCATCCAAGAACGAGCATGAACTTGCCATGGAAAAACTTAAAGAGCTGGGTATTGATGAATATTTCTTATATCCCCAGATCAACTGGGGCCCAAAATCTGCATCTATTGACAGGATTGCAAAGGATATCAACATAGGCATTGATACCCTTGCCTTTGTTGATGATCAATCCTTTGAAAGGGAAGAGGTGGCCTTTGCCCTCCCCTCTGTCATTTGCATTGATGCCCTTGAGGTTGATAAAATGCTTAAACTTCCTGAGTTTAATCCCAAATTTATCACCGAGGATTCCGGAAAAAGAAGAAAAATGTACCTGGCTGACATTGCAAGAAAACAGGTGGAAGAGCATTTTGAAGGCCCCCAGGATGCTTTTCTATCAACCCTTGAAATGGTTCTTACCATAGGCACTCCCCGTGAAGAGGATCTGAAACGTGCCGAGGAACTTACCCAGCGTACCAACCAGCTCAACACCACAGGTTATACATACTCCCATGAAGAGCTGGATTTTTTCCGCCATTCAGACAAACACCGCCTCATAATGGCGGGATTAGATGATAAATACGGTACCTACGGCAAAATTGGTTTGGTACTAATAGAATGCACAGAAGACACATGGCTTATAAAACTTCTTCTCATGTCATGCCGTGTCATGACAAGGGGTGTGGGAACGGTTCTTATCAACTATGTAAGAAATGAAGCCCGTAAAAATGGAGTAAAGCTTGTTGCCGAGATGATAAAAAATGATCGTAACCGAATGATGTACATGACTTATAAATTCAATCACTTTAAAGAAGTTGATGAGAAAGATGATCTGATTATCTTTGAAAATGACCTTACCCATGAACAGGCTTATCCTGACTACCTGACATTGAAATTTGAGGATTAGTAACTATACAAAACTTCAAACACCCCCTCTTCATGTATGGAGAGGGACTGTTTATTTTATTTATGTCATATATTTTTAAAAACATTAATTTTCTTCTATCTAATTTTGGTAGTGTCATAAAAGTGTTGATATCTTTTTGTGAAAGCCCTGCTGAATCAAGGTTTGTGAAGAGCTCATCAACATATTTGGGACACCACCCTAAATTTTTATAGTCTAAATAATTGATTTATATTTAAATTTGAATTTGAATATAATGAAGACTTTGGAGAAACAAAATATGCCTGCAGAACTGATAAAAAAAACTTTAAGAGGTACTGATCTATTATCAATAAACTGGAAAAAAGAATTTGCTTTTATTCAACCAGATGAGCTGATTACTATAACTGTTTCCAAGATAGAAGAAATAAAAAATCAAGACGATTCAATCAAAGTCAAAGAAAAACATAAAATATCTGATACTAAAAAAAACTATGCTAAAATTGCAGAAGAATTTAAAAGAATAATGACCCCCGAAGTTTCTTCGATATTTGAAAATGCTTCAAAAGATTTTCGTGATGGAGTTGATGAATCTTTTGATTATAGAAATAATCAAAGTTTATAGAACATGAAAAAATACCTTTTAGATACTGGCATTATAAGACTTATTGGAATAAATGAGAATGTAACAAAAAAATTTATCTCTCTTGATCAAGTTAAAGGAGACGCTTATATTTCCGTATTAACAATTCATGAGATGTATTATGGACTTTCCAATGCAAAGAATACTGATTATGAAATAATGGCACGAAGGGCTATTGATTTTGTAAAAAAATCATTTCAAAATCATATTATATCTATAACACCAACAACAGCAGAAATATTTGGAGAGATAAAAAGTATATATAAAAAAGAAACTGGAATAAGCCCCAAGAATATTAAAAAACATACTATTGACTTTATGATTGCGTCCACAGCTATAAAGGAAAACGCAATATTAATTGCTCATGATAATATTTTTAATATTATTAAAGATATTTACACAGACTTTCAATGGGAAGATTGGATAAATTAAAAATCTCATGCCTGGCAACATATTAAAATTCAGGCTTTTTTCATAAATCAATTGAGTGTCCCCTTTTTGCTGGATTCTCCCCCTCGCCGGTCATGGAGAGGAGCCAGGGGGGTGAGTTTTAGGCTTAATCAGACGATCAAAAAAGGTTAAACGAAAATCAATTTTCAACAGGCTCTTAAACCCTAAAACATCAAGGAAACCTTGAAAATGACACATGCGAAAAATTCCATAGAAGGCATTGAACTATTTGATATTAGTACATTAAACCATGGTGCAAAGGGTTTTTCCGGTGCTGCATTTGACGGTCGATATATATACCTTGCACCCCTAAACAATGGAAACTTTTTTGGGGAGGTTCCAAGATTCGACACTACCCTGCCCTTTGATTCCAAAGATGCCTGGACTTTTTTCGACACAACCCAAATTGACCCCGAAAGCCGCGGATTTGTGGATGCAAAATATGATGGCAGATATATATATTTCATACCGTTTTGTAATGGAGAACACCACGGACATGTTACAAGGTACGATACAACACAGCCATTCAACATTGCCGACTCATGGAAGGTTTTTGATACAACAACAATCCATCAAGACTGCCGTGGGTTTATAAGTGGCTGCTTTGACGGACAATATCTATACATGGCACCCTATCAACTTGACTTTACCACAACCCATGGACGTACAATTCGTTACAACACCCAAAAATCCTTTGGGGATGCCTCATCCTGGGAAACATTTGATTTAACAGCAGTTAATCCCAACAATGTGGGATTTCACAGTGCTGCCCATGACGGACAGTTTATATATATGATCCCCTACCTTCTAAAAGGCAAACAGTATAACGGCAATCTTGCAAGGTACAACACAAAGGAAAATTTCAATGACCCTAATTCCTGGGAAAGCGTGGATCTCACCCTCTTTAACGGCCGTGCCCGGGGATTTGTCGGTGCTGTACACCATGGTGAATTTCTATATGTTGTTCCATATTTTGACGGAAACGACCGATATGGCCAGGTTGCAAGATACCATACAAATTCAGATCTTTCCGATCCCAATGCCTGGGAATGGTTTGACAGTGCCCATATTAATCCTGGCAGCCGAGGCTTTTTCGGTGCATTAAGTGATGAAAGATATATATACTTTATTCCACATTGCCGGGGTATAGGTGCATATCACGGTCAGATGACCCGTTATGACACAAAGGGCGAATTTGGAAACCCGAAAAACTGGGCAGTCTGTGATACTGCCCTTGCACATCCTGACTGCCGGGGGTTTATGGGGGGAGTTATCCATAACGGTTATCTTTATATGCCCCCCTTTGAGGTGGACGCCGGTGAGCACAGTGGGCTGATGGTGAGGCTGCACCTTGCAACTGAATCTTTATGGATCTCTTAAACAATTTGATGATAATCAGCAAAAAATCTGTGCATCATTTTTTCCTGCAAAATCTTACTTTTGAGAAAAATATCACAGGAATTAGAGAGAGGGAGAGATAAACATGCGTACATTTTCATCATATGGACCAGTAAATCCCAAACTTCATTATTATGCACCAAGAAAGGAGCTGCTTGACTTTGGCTATGGCCAATTGGTGGGAAATAGTTATGAAGAAGGTGGACATTATATTACGGTCTGGGGTTCCAGGCAGACAGGCAAATCCTGGGCATTGCGTGAAATTCTTTTTAGATTGAAAAAAGATGAAAAGTTCCTTGTATTAAAAATAAATTTAGAAAATTTAAAACAGACAAAAGATGTTTCTATCATCTTACAGAATATTAGCGAAAGCATTGGCAGTGGATTGAACAAAACGGTTCCTGTTATTGATACACCTGAACAATTTCAAAACATTTTTAGTAATAAAGTTTTAGATAGGCCATTGGTTCTTATTTTAGATGAATTTGACTCGCTAAATGAAGATGCCATTTCTGCAATTGTCGGTACTTTTAGAAATATCTATACCATAAGACAGGATCAGTCTGACAGACCAACAGATAAAAAAGATTACCTGCTTCATGCAGTTGCATTAATTGGTGTCAGAAGTGTACTTGGGGTTGAAAGTGCCAAAGGTTCTCCATTTAATGTGCAAAGAAGTATGCAAATTCCAAATTTGACTTTTGATGAAGTTGAGACCATGTTTCGCTGGCATGAACAAGAGAGCGGCCAGAGGGTGGATCAAGAGGTCATTGATACTCTTTTTTATGAAACACAAGGTCAGCCGGGATTAACCTGCTGGTTTGGTGAACTTTTGACAGAAGGGTGGGGGCAGTTTCGTGTAACACCTGAAATGCAAATGGATATGGCACTTTTTCAAAGAGCATACAGGGCTGGATTATACAGGTTACCCAATAACAATATTTTAAATATCATCAGCAAGGTAAAAATAACACCATATAAAGAGATTGTGTTACGAATGCTTGGTACCAGAGAGAAAGTTAGATTTGCTTATGATAAAACAGATCTAAATTTTTTATATACAAATGGTGTTATAGATATTGAAGAAACTGATGATAACAATCAAAAAGAGTTGCATGCCAAATTTGCCAGCCCATTTGTTCAGAAACGGCTTTTCAACTTTTTGACAAATGAACTGTTTGATATCGGTGATGAACTCTACGAGCCCTTTGAAGATATTGAATCTGCCATTAATGAAACCAGAATTGATATCCGTCAAATGATGAAGTTTTATCAAAAATACCTGATAAAAAACAGTCATTGGATATTAAAAAGGGCACCACGCAGATCAGATTTAAGAATTTTTGAGGCAGTGTTTCATTTTAATGTTTATATGTATTTATCACGATTTATCAGAAGATACGGTGGAGAAGTTTACCCTGAATTTCCAACAGGAAATGGTCAGATAGACCTTATCCTAAAATATGGAAAAAAGATATACGGTGTAGAGTTGAAATCCTATGTTGACAAGTCAGAATACAGAAAAGCTCTTAAACAGTCAGCAGCTTATGGACAACAGCTCGGTTTAAAAGAGATATCACTCATATTTTTTATAGAAATTATAGATGCAGATAACAGAAAAAAATTTGAAAATGATTTTAATGATCCTGACACAGGTGTTAAGGTCATGCCTTTTTTTGTGGAAACCAGATCATTAAATGATTGTTAATAATAATTGAATAATTCGTTAATTGTAGTAGAGACGCAATGCATTGCGTCTCTACATCATATATTGCATTATATATTACATTACGTATATATATTATATATCTAATGTTTCAGTATCATGAGATTTAAAATATAAATTCATTAATCCAAAAGTTTAAATAATCAAAAACATGAAATCATCGGAGAAAACTTGATGGACACAAAGTCGGCACAGCAGAATACACGGGATCACATAGTCAGTTTTTTAAAAGGATTAATGGAAAAAGCACTTCCTGAGACACCTGGAGAAGATGCCCTGACCATACCATTTCTTGAAATGGGTGCCAACTCATTAATCTTGATGCAGCTGCAACAATCTGTGGAGAATGAATTTGGTGTAACCATTGAGATTCCTCAGTTTTTTGAAGAATTGACCACCATGGAAGCACTCATAGATTACCTTGAAATACATTGGACTCCATCAAATTTAGAATCCCGTGAAAACTCCGTGAGCCAGCAAGGTTTTTCTGTAAACACTCCAAATAATTCCCCTGCCCATGGTCAATCCCCTTTATCATCCAATCAAGTTTTTGAAGAAAAAGAAAGCTTATCCTCCATACTTCCTTCCATCAATATTCCCACCTTTACCAATGCCGATGCTTCTTTGCTGGAAATCGTGGTGAATCAGCAACTACAGGCTGCAGCACAGAATTTCACCAACACGGTTAACCAGCAGCTACAGTTCATTGCAGAAGCAGGGATGGCTGGAATCAGCAGCACTAATTTAAAAGATATGGGGCAGCAGAAAATTAAAAAAGAGACTCCACCTGTAGCTGGGCAATCATTCCGGAAAGATTCATCTGCTGGTTTATCATACCAGAAAGATTCATCTGCCGGTTTATCATCCCAGAAAGATTCATCTGCCGGGCAATCATCCAAGAAACAACCCTCGCCTGATAAATCATCCAAAAAACATTCATCTTCTGCGGTGATGCACAAAATGCTCTCCCCCCTTGAGATAAGGGCAAGGGGCCTCACAGAGAGGCAAAGCAGACACCTTGAAACCCTTATTAGCAATTATACAAGACACACCCGCAGATCCAAGGAACTTGTTGCTAAATACAGGCCAGTACTTGCCGACAGTCGTGCCTCTGTGGGTTTCCGTTTCACCACCAAGGAGATGCTTTATCCAATTATAGGCCAAAAAGGCAAGGGAGCCCATGTCTGGGATGTGGACGGCAATGAGTATATTGATATCACCATGGGACAGGGAGTTACACTTTTTGGCCATGATCCTGACTTTATAAGACATGCACTTGCCAATGCCCCTTCTGATCGGCTACTTGGGCCCCGCCCTCCGGAAACTGGGGAAGCTGCTCGGCTTATAAGTGAATTTACCGGAATGGAGCGTGTTACCTTTACCAACACCGGTACTGAAGCTGTCATGGCAGCCCTGAAACTTGCCCGTGCAGCAACGGGAAGAGATAAAATAGTCATGTTTGAGAATGCCTACCACGGCCACTCGGACAATGTCATGGGCAGGGCTGTAAAAAAAGGAGATACCCTTGATGGCTTACATAGTGTGCCAGTAGCTCCGGGGATAACCCAAGGAGCAGTGGATGACCTTTGGGTACTTGAATATGATGAAGATGAATCCCTTGATTTTATACAGAAAAATGCCCATAAAATTGCAGCTGTGGTGGTGGAGCCTGTGCAGAGCCGCCGCCCAGATCTCCAGCCCAGGGAATTTCTCCATAAACTTCGCCGCATTACAACGGAAACCGGCACACTCCTGTTTTTTGATGAGATGATCACAGGCTTCAGGGTGCATCCTGGGGGGGCACAGGCATGGTTTGGTGTGGAAGCAGATATTGCCACCTACGGCAAGGTTCTTGGGGGAGGAATGCCCATCGGCGTTGTTGCCGGCAAGGCAAAATACATAGATGCCATAGACGGGGGAACATGGCATTACAATGATGCGTCATATCCCAAGGTCAACCGCACCGTGTTTGGAGGTACTTTCTGCCAGCATCCCACCGCAATGATAACCACCCTTGCAACCCTTAAACATCTGAAAAAGAAGGGCCCTGCCCTACAGGAATCCCTTAACAGAAAAACCAAATTCTTAGCAGATGAGCTAAACAGCTTTTTTCAGGCAGAAGAGGTACCCATAGAGGTTGTCTATTTTGGTTCCCTGTTCCGTTTTGCCTTTTCAAGTAACCTTGAACTTCTTTTTTACCACCTCATGGAAAAGGGAGTGTTCATCTGGGAATGGCGTAACTACTTCCTTTCAACTGCCCATACAGATGAAGATGTTGCCCACATCATCAAAGCAGTTAAAGAGAGTATAATGGAGCTGCGGAAAGGGGATTTCCTTCCCCCTAAAAAGGGGAAAGAAACGAAAAATCCTTTGGGGAGCAAGGAAGCTGAGATTTTTGTAGGCAGCAAGGAAACTGAAACTCATATAGGAAAAAATCTTGAAAATAGAGACTTCACCATCACCATCCCCCTTACCCGTGCCCAGCAGCAACTCTCCATACTGGCAACAATATCCCCGGAAGGATCAAAGGCATACCATGTAAGCCCAATGCTTAAGTTAAAGGGGAAAGTTGATATTGATCGACTGCAAAAAGCTGTGGATATCCTTATAAAACGCCATGAATCCCTTCGATCAATCATTGAGGGAGATCTTTTAAAAATCCTGCCCATGGGTGATTTCTATGCCATAGGCCCCCATGCTGGAAAGATTGTCACAGTTGATCTTTCCCAAGGTGTTGACCTTATCCAAGGTGTTGACCTTACCCAAGGTGTTGACCTTACCCAAGGTGTTGACCTTACCCAAGATGTTGACCTTACCCAAGATGTTGACCTTACCCAAGATGTTGACCTTACCCAGGGTGTTGACCTTCCCCAGGCCATTGATCTTCCCAAAGATTCAGATACTTCCAAAAACAGGGATATTGACCATGGGCTAAAGGGATGGCTTGGGGATTACGCTAAAAAAGGATTTGATCTTGCCAGGGGCCCGCTTTTTGAAATACACCTTTTAAAGCTGGATCACAGTGATTGGCGTCTTATCCTAAAAGGCCACCACATTGTTGTGGATGGGCTCTCCATGAACCTTATTGTCAATGAAATTGCCACCATCTATAATATTGCTCTCCATAATACTACTTCTTCGGTTGGCTCTTTTTCTGATTCCCTTAGCGATTCCCCTGATACTCTCCATACCTCTTCCGGACTTACACCACCCGTATCCTGGTCAAAGTATGCTTTCTGGCGTAACACCACAACCTTCCCCAGGGAAGAGAAATACTGGCTTAGGCAACTTGAAGGTGATCTGCCTGTTCTGTCACTGCCTGCTGATAATATGGAGCCAGCCATAAAAAGTTATTCAGGGGGCCGCTGCACAAAGATGATTCCAAAGGATCTGACCCAGGCCCTGGCACACCTTGGCACAAAACAGGGATGCACCGACTTCATGGTTCTTTTTGCTGCCTATGCACTGTGGCTCCATCGACTTTCCACCCAGGAGGATCTCCTGGTGGGAATACCGGTTGCAGGACGTGGTATGGAAAATGGAGATAAGGTTGTGGGTTACTGCACCCATGTTATCCCCATAAGAAGCCGTATTAATTGGGATGACACCTTTATTGAGTATCTCAAAGCCACAAGAAAGGTTCTCCTTGAAGGATACCAACACCAGGAATATCCCTTTGCTGAACTCATGGACAAACTAAAGATTAAAAGGGATGGGCAGCGTGCCCCGCTTCTCTCCGCCATATTCAACTTAGATCGACCCGGCAAGGCACCTGCCATGGAAAACCTTGAAGTAACATGGCTGTCACAACCCATCTATTATACCCCCTTTGATATAACTTTGAACCTTACAGAGGTATCTTCCGGCCTTGCCCTTGAGTGTGATTTTAACAGGGACAGGTTTGAAGAATCCTCCATTGAACGTTATGTGGAACACTTCATTACCCTAATTAAAGGCATTGCCAGCAAGCCTGAATGCCCTGTTTCATCCCTTCCCCTAATGGATACACCACATCTTGAAAAAATACTTTTGGAGTGGAACGATACCCATGCAGAGTTCCCTTCAGATAAATGCACCCACGAACTATTTGAAGATCATGTAGAAAAAACTCCAGATGCAATAGCCCTACGCATGGGAGGAGACCCTGATACAAAAATAACATATAGTAATCTCAACAAAATGGCTGACAGGGTGGCACATGCACTTTTACAACTTGAAACAGATGTGGAAGAGGTGGTGGCAGTTTTTATGGAACGCTCACCACAGCTTGTTGCAGCACTCCTTGGTATTTTAAAATCAGGTGCAGCCTACCTTCCTGTGGATCCTTCCTATCCGGAACAGCGTATAGGTTTTATGCTCAAGGACGCAGGGGTAAAAACCATATTGACACAGGAAAGCCTTTGCAGCCGTCTGTCTGATTCCAATGGCATCAATGTAATTCCACTTGACAACCTGACACAGGATAGCTTTTCCCTGCCGCCGGAGGTTGTGAAAAATAACAATATCAATAAAGACCCAAATGTTAACAGCAGAATGGTGCTGAACATTCCCAACCGCACACAACCTGATAACCTTGCCTATGTTATCTACACATCGGGTTCAACCGGAGTTCCCAAAGGGACAATGATCCGCCACCGGGGAATGGTTAATTATCTCATATGGGCCTGTTGTTATTACCGCACAAAGGAGGGGGAAGGCTCGCCTCTCCACTCCTCCATAGGATTTGATGCCACCATCACAAGTCTATTTACTCCACTTGTTTCAGGTAAATGCCTCTTCCTTCTTCCTGAAGGAGACCAGGGACGTGAAATCCAGGAGATCCATAAAGCCCTGGTGTCGGAAACTGACTGGAGTCTCATGAAGTTCACCCCTGCCCACCTGGAACTTATCAATGCCATGATTCCACCGGAAAAGCTAAAAGGTAGCACACGCTGCCTGATTTTTGGAGGGGAAGCACTGTTGGGACGCCAGGTTAAGCCATGGAGAAAATATGCCCCGGATACACGTCTTGTTAATGAATATGGCCCCACGGAAACCGTTGTGGGATGCTGCATCCATGAAGTTTGTCCAGATGATCCCCACACAGGCTCCATGCCCATAGGACACCCCATTGCCAATACACAGCTCTATATCCTTGACAACAATTTTGAGCCGGTTCCCATAGGTGTAACAGGGGAACTCTATATTGGAGGCGAAGGTGTTGCCAGGGGGTATTTGGGACGGCCGGAACTGACAAAGGAAAGATTTATTCCCATATCATCCACAGGAGTTGCAAGGGCACTTTCTGAGCTGCGGAAAACAGCCATAGAATCACCCCCAAATATCAATATTTCATCACAAAAGACTAATGTTTCATCACAAAAGACCAATGTGACGGAGAGTGATACAGCAAAAATTAATATGGATGCCCACATCTACCGCACAGGGGATCTTGTGCGGTATAGAAGTGATGGAACAATTTTATATTTAGGAAGGATTGACAACCAGGTCAAGATACGGGGACACAGGGTGGAGTTAGGGGAAATTGAAAACGCCCTGTTAATGCAGACAGGTGTAAAGGAGTGTGTGGTAAAGACCCATGAAGTATCAGCCCATGGAGTATCAGCACGGGATATCCGGCTTTTTGCATGGGTTGTTCCGGAAGATGATCATGAAATTGATGAAGTTACCCTGAGGCAGGGCCTTGGCTCACACCTTCCCTCCCATATGATTCCCTCATTCATAATGCCCATGGATTCCCTTCCACTGACAGTGAACGGCAAGGTGGACAGGGCTGCACTTCCCCTGCCCAGGGCACTTAAACAACCCGTGACAAACAATGTAATGGCACCTGGTACCCGTATCGAGCAAAAAAATCGCCACCATATGGCAGGAACTCCTTGCCACGGATCAAGTGGGCGTAAATGACAGCTTCTTTGAGGTAGGCGGACATTCCCTGCTGATACTTCCCTTAAGGGAGAGGCTGCAAAATGACTTTAACATATCAATGTCACCTGTGGATATTTTCCGTTATCCCACAATTGCATCACAGGCTGACTTTATCAAAAAAAGCACCCAACCTGAAGGGATCGATCCCATAGCTCACTTGCAGGGTATTCCTGACGGACAACAACAGAGGATTACCTCTGGACAACCACAGGAAATGGCAGGGCAAGCACAAAAGATTGCAGATCAAGCACAACGAATTACCCCTACAGGTAATGAAAACGCCATTGCAATTATAGGAATGGCCCTGCGGGTTCCCGGAGCACATGACCTTGACTCATTCTGGACAAACCTTGTGGAAGGAGTGGAATCCATCACCCGCTTCACAGATGAAGAACTCCTGGCCGCAGGTGTGAGTGAAGCTGATATCAACAATCCCTCCTATGTCAAAGCCAATGGTACACTGAAAGATATGGAGTATTTTGATGCAGAGTTCTTTGATTTTACCCCAAGGGAAGCTGAAATTTTAGATCCCCAGCACCGCCAGCTTTTAGAGTGTAGCTGGGAGGCCATGGAACATGCTGGTTATGATCCCTTAAACTATAAAGGCAAAGCAGGGATATTTGGAGGAGTTGGCCTTAACAGCTATCTTATACACAATCTCATGGGTAGAAAGGATCTCATTGAAACCATTGGGCCATGGCACATAAACCTTGCCAATGACAAGGATTTTGCACCCACACGGGTTGCATACAAAATGAATCTAAGGGGTCCCGCTGTAAATACCAGTACTGCCTGTTCCACCTCCCTTGTGGGCCTTGCAATGGGGTGCCGCAGCCTTCTTGCCTTTGACAGCGACATGATACTTGCCGGTGGATGCACAATCAACCTGCCACAAAATGAAGGATATATGTATCACCAGGGAGGAATTCTTTCAAAAGATGGCCATTGCCGCCCCTTTGATATCACTGCCAACGGCACTGTGGATGGCAACGGAGTTGCTGTGGTGGTCTTAAAACGCCTTGATGATGCCTTGAGGGACGGTGATACAGTACACGCTGTTATACGGGGATTTGCCGTGAACAACGACGGTGCCCTGAAGGTTGGTTATACAGCCCCCAGCATTGAGGGACAGGCTGCGGTCATAAGGGAAGCACAGTCAATGGCTGGTATATCCCCTTCAGATATCACCCATGTTGAAACCCATGGCACAGGAACAGACCTTGGAGATGCCGTTGAGGTGGCTGCATTGAGGGAGATTTTCAGTGGCACAGCGGGAAATCCACCTGATAATGACAACACCGCATTTAATGAAAAGAGTGTACCCTTTTTTTGATAATCCTGTCTGCCAAACCTCACCCCCCAGCCCCCTCTCCATAGCTGGAGAGGGGGAGAATAATGCAAAAAGGGTACACTCTAATGAAAAGCAAGCCCAAGGCAGTTGTGCCCTTGGCTCCCTTAAATCCAATGTGGGACATCTTGATACTGCTGCCGGAGTGGCAAGTCTTATAAAAACTGTTTTAAGCCTCCAGAATAATACAATCCCCCCCATGCCGGGATTTAAAGAACCCAATCCCAAACTGGATATGGAAACTGGCCCCTTTTTTGTGAATTCCCAACCCCTGCCCTGGATAAAGAAAGATAACACTCCCAGAAGAGCTGGGGTAAGCTCCTTTGGACAGGGAGGAACCAACGCCCATGTAATAGTGGAAGAGGCTCCAGATAATATGACCTCTTCGTCTGAAGCAGATCAGTGGAACCTTTTGACCATTTCCGCCCGTTCCCCTGAAACCCTGGAAAAATCCACCCAAAGAGTTGCCGCATATCTTAAAGAAAACCTGGATCAAAACCCAACAGATGTGGCATTTACACTGCAATGCGGCCGCCATCCCTTTGCATTTAGAAGAGCTGTACTTTCAAGAAGTATGATGGAAGGTTCAAAGGCCTTTGCCTCTTTAATTGATATTGATAGTGCCCATAAAATAAAAAATATAAATAGTACTCAGAATACTAAAGATATAAAAACAAAATCTTTCCCCGTTATAACCGGCAGGGCACTGCCCCATCCTCCGGAAGTTGTTTTCATATTTCCCGGCCAGGATATGCAGCATGACGACATGGCCAGGGGGCTTTATGAAACAGAACCACTTTTCCGCAGGGAGGTTGACCTTTGCAAGGAAATACTGAAAAAAAACCACGCAATGGATATTGCCGATGGCTGGTATCCATCGGCAATTGAGCTACCCTCCCTTATACCGGAAAGGGCCTCGGATCCTGTTCCACTTTTTATTGTGGAATATGCACTTGCAAGGATGTGGCAGGGTATGGGAATCCAACCCAGTGCCATGCTTGGCTACAGCTTAGGTGAATACACTGCGGCCTGCATTGCAGGAGTTATATCCTTAGAAGATGGCCTTGGTATGGCAGTGGCCGGGGCACGCCTGCTATCAGTAATCAAGCCAGGAGTGATGCTTGGCATATCCATGTGTGAAAAAGATCTTCTGCCCTTGATGGGAGAGGATCTTGACATTGCCATGATCAGCACCCCGTCCCAGTGTGTGGCCGGAGGTGAGAAAAATGCTGTGGAGCAACTGGAAGAAACATTAAAGGAAAAGGCAGTTCCCTATACACGGCTGCCCCTTGACTTTGCCTTCCATACAAGGCTAATGGAACCCTTTTTAAATCCCTTTAGAAAAGAGCTTGAGAAGGTAAAATTCAATCCGCCACAGATACCATATATATCGTGTGTAACCGGAGCATGGATAAATGCCCATGAGGCCATGGATCCGGAGCACTACCTTGACCTTGCAAGAAGGTGTGTGCGTCTGGCGGACGGCTTTAAAACCCTTGCAAATCATAAAGAACTAAGGGAATCCACCTCCATATGGCTTGAAACAGGCCCAGGACAGGGACTGGCGGGTCTTGCCATGCAGCAGCCGGATCGTCCTTCAAATAACACTGTGATATCAACCCTCCATGATCCCAGATATCACTTAGGAAACACCCCCTCCAGCTCCCGTACCCTGGGATATAATCTAAAAAGTGATGATCATGGAGAGTCCCAAAGAAGCAACATCCATTCTGACACCCCGGCACTCTTAGCTGCAATGGCACGCATGTGGGTACTTGGCCTGGATATTAAATGGGAAAACAGATATATGGGAAAACGCAGGCAAAGAATACCTCTTCCCACATACCCCTTTGATTCCAAAAAATACTGGATTGAACCCGCTGCAACCAACATAGGTCATAATGGGAACATAGAGTGTCTGGACAAGAAACCGGACACAACATCACCTTCAAAATACCCCGACCCTTCAAAATGGTTTTACATTCCGGTATGGGAAGAGGTTCCCCTGGAGAAAAAGGGAGATGCCTCTGGATTATGGCTTGTGGTGGGGGATTCTGATGGCATTGATCAAGCACTGGAGAAACAAGGGATCAAGGTCATAAGTGTTTCCCTTGACCATGCTCCTCTTAATCTTGACCATGCTCCACTTAATAATGAAAAGGACATTCCAGCAAAACCTGACACCCTTTCCATGATAAATATCAATTTCATTTTAAATGATGAAAGGCATGAAGGCTGGTCATCCCTCCTTGATACCCTTAAAAAGAAGGATATGTGGCCTGATCACATAGTTTACACGGGGCTGCTTGGGAATAATTTTGGTGGGGAGGATCGCTTTAACAAAGAAGGTCTCTTTGGTGGACAAAATCATACCGGCGGCGGAGAACACTTGGCCAAGGACGATTTCTCTTGCCAGCAAAATACTATCCTGCAATATGGTTACCATAAAATGGTGGAGCTGGGTCAAGCCCTGGGAAAACTTGCCTTTAGTGATCAACTTTCCATAACCGTTGTTGGAAGCGGTATTTTTTCCATGTATGACAATGAAGCAGTAGATCCCTCCAGGGCTGCTGTCATAGGCCCTTTGAAAGTTCTTCCCCAGGAGTATACAAACCTGAAATGCCGTCTCATGGATATAATCATTCCTGATGTGTCATGGAAAAGGGAAAAATTCCTGCAAAGGGTTACAGCGGAGCTTACAGCAAGGGACGGGGAGCGTTCTGTGGCTCTTCGGGGGAACAACAGATGGGTGGAAAAATTCAAGCCGTTTGATTTACCTGTTTTTGAAGAAAAAATTTCCGGAACAGGCATTTCTGAATCCAGATCCAAGTCAGCAGGCACCTATCTTATAACCGGAGGTCTTGGAAATGTGGGGCTTACCCTTGCAGGGGCAATTACAGGTCTTATACAGGATTCAACAGTCATTTTGACCGGACGCAGGCCATTACCGGAACCTGAGATGTGGAACACCATTATTAACTCTCCGGATAGCGACCCGGCCCTGGTACACCGTCTTGGAACACTTCAGGCACTTCTTGAAAATGGTGCTGATATTGAGTTGATGGCCGCCGATGTAACGGATATGGAAGCGATGCAGGCCATTATGAACAGGATTGATGGTGAAGATGGTGAAAAAGCTCCTCTAAGGGGGGTAATTCATGCAGCGGGTCTTGTTGGGGCAGACTCCTTTGCCACAGTAAGCGAAACCACTCATGATTTCAGTATGAAACAGATATCCCCCAAACTTAAGGGCACCCATGTTCTGGAACAGTTATTAAAGGACAGACACCTTGATTTCTGTATTCTGTGCTCTTCCCTTTCCCCCATATTGGGAGGCCTTGGATTTACTGCCTATGCAGCAGCCAACGCATCTTTGGATGCCATGGCAATTTCCCATAACAGAAAACACCCTGTGCCCTGGCTCTCTGTGAACTGGGAGGGATGGCGTTTTGAAGATGAACCTTCAGCAGGTCAGGCAGGAGCTTCTATAGCAGAGATGGCACTGACTCCGGCAGATGGAGTTGAGGCTTTTAAACGTATTCTATCCATGTCAGGAGCCATTTGTAATTGTTCTCCTGTTACCCATTCTCTTTTACCCGATATCCCCCGCATAGTTGTATCCACTGGAAACCTTGATGGCCGGATAAGCCAATGGGTTAATATAAAAGAGGAGAAAGAACAGCCATCACTTGCAAGGCACCCAAGACCTGCACTTTTAGGAGAGTGTGTTCCTCCAGGAAGTGATGTTGAAAAAGAGCTGGCAGAGCTATGGGAGAAACTCCTTGGCATTGACGGAATAGGAATATACGACAGTTTCTTTGATTTGGGGGGCAACTCGCTTTTAATGACACAGCTTGTAACCCAGATCCGCAAAGCCTTTAAACTTGAACTTTCCCTGGCAGAGCTTTTTGATAAGCCCACCATAAGAGATATTGCCGCCCAGATAGAAGAAACAGTTAATGGCAATGGAAAAAAAGGAGGTGGAGAAGAAGGAGCTGATGAAGAGGAAGAAGATTGGGAAGAGGGTTTTATATGATGGCCAGTTTGCTTTGTCAACCACCCCTCCTGAATCAATGATTCAGAAGGGGGACGCTTCGGCGAAGAGTTGAAATATGGAGATAAAACAATGGTAAATAGAAACGAGGAAATCAAGGAGAACCTCAATTATTCAAGGAAAGTTGAATATGAGTTCATACCCTGATAGGCACAACGAAAACAGTTTTAAAATTGATATTATGAAAAAGGATATATCATGAAGGAGATCAAAAGTTTACTTGCAGAGCTAAATCAACTGAATATCACATTGTCACTGGAACAGGGCAAACTGCGTTACAATGCCCCCAAGGGTAAGCTTTCCCCCTCAATTCGTGAACGGATAGTCAAATATAAAACTGAAATAATACAGTATCTTGAAGAGAAACAAAAACAGGATGCCTTCAGCCCTGATATTCCCATCCCACCTCAGCCGCAGGATACACCTCTTCCCCTCTCAACGGCACAGCAGAGATTCTGGTTTCTGGATCAGCTGGATCATGGTAACTCCCCTGCCTTTAACATGCCCCCCATGGTTATGAAACTTGAGGGAAACCTTGATATCAATGCCCTTAAGAAGGCTTTTAACTCCATTCTTTTACGCCATGAAGTTCTTAGGACAATCTTCCGGATGGAAAATGACCAGCCCGTACAGGTTGCTGCCCCTTTTACTGAAATGGAAATACCTGTACATGATTTAAGTGATACTCCCTTAAAATCCAACAGGGAAAAGATTAACAAGCAGGAAGAGACTGACAAACAGAAAGAGATCGACAAACAGAAAGAGATCGACAGGATCGTTTTAAGGGAAGCCGGAACCCCCTTTAATCTACAGGAGGGTGGCAGACTTTTAAGGGTGGTGCTACTCAAAACAGGTGAGAGGGAGCATTACTTTATACTCACCATGCACCATATAATTTCAGATGGATGGTCAATAGGAATTTTGGTAGAGGAGCTTGCCGCCATCTATAAAGTTATTGTCACCGGAAAATTTTCCATTTCAACCAATGAACCCAAGGATAATCAGCCCCAAGCTAATGAATCCCAGGGTATGCAGCAGGTATCAGCCGATTCCGTTAGAGAGACCACCTCCTCCGAAAACCTGGAAGATCTTGAAAAACTCCAGGAGATGGCAGGACTTGCCCCCCTTGCCATTCAATATTCTGATTATGCTGCCTGGGAAAAGGGACGTCTTGAAAGCAGTTCCCTTGCAAAACAGAAAAATTACTGGATAAAACAGCTTGAGGGTGCCCCTACCCTATTAGAGCTTCCAACGGATCATATGCGTCCCAAAATACGCCGCAACTTAGGACGCATAGAGCCTTTCAAGCTGGACTCAGAAGAAACCCTGCAACTAAAAGAGTTGTGCAGAAAAAACGGGATTACACCCTACATGGCCCTTCTTTCCATATTTGGAATAATGCTCTGCCGCTATACAGACCAGGAAGAGATAATGATCGGCTCCCCCATTTCGGTGCGTCCCCATACAGATACAGAACCCCTAATGGGTCTCTTTTTAAACACCCTTGCTTTAAGGATAGATCTAAGGGGGAATCCCGGCTTCACAGAACTTAGCCAAAGAATCAGGAAAACCGCCCTTAATGCCTACGAAAACAGTGAATACCCCTTTGACCTTCTTCTGCAGGATCTAAACATTGAAAGGAGCCTTGACAGAACTCCCATTTTTCAGGTGCTCTTTGCCCTGCAAAACGCACCCATGGGGCCTGTGGAACTTGAGGGACTTACCATCACCCCCATGCCCGCAGAGGAGCTGCACTCCCCCTTTGATCTTGTGCTCTCACTTGAAGAAACCCAAAAGGGTATTGACGGAAAATTCCGTTATAACACCGACCTTTTTGAAGCTGCTACAATAAAACGTGGCATTGAACATTACCGCCTCCTTTTAAGAGATATTCTGTTAAACCCTGAAAAGCCCATACGCCAACTTGACATGATACCTGAAAATGAGATGAAACTGCTGCATAACTGGCAGGGCGGTAGATCAAATTTTCCTGTAACTGAAACAATTATCGAACTTTTTGAAAAACAGGTGGAAAAAACTCCGGATGCCACAGCCCTTACCCTTGATAATGAACACCTTACCTACAAACAGCTTAATAACCTTGCTAATCACTTAAGCTATCAACTTTTGTCAATTAAGGGAATTGATGGAGAGAATGGATTGGAAGGGAAAAGGGTTGGGCTTTGTGCAGAACGATCCCTTGAGCTTGTTATTGGAATACTTGCAATCCTAAAGGCAGGTGCAGCATATGTCCCCCTTGACCCTGCATACCCGGATGAACGGCTTCGCCTCATTGTTGAAGATGCCGGAATTATGGTGGTTGTCGGACCTCAAGAGTTGGTTGAAGAGCTTGGGCTTAAAGGTGTCAGATCCATTGATCCTTTTGATTCCAATATAAACAACCCAAATATTTACCAGGAAAATCCTTTTCCCCGTTCCACCCCTGAATCGGTTGCCTATGTAATTTACACATCAGGCTCCACAGGACGCCCAAAAGGTGTGCAAGTTACACACTCCAATGTTGTCCGTCTTTTAACCGGAACCGAAGAGCTTTTTGGCTTTTCAAACAGAGATGTTTGGAGCCTTTTCCACTCCTTTGCCTTTGATTTTTCCGTATGGGAGCTATGGGGTGCCCTGCTTTATGGCGGCCGCCTTGTGGTTGTTCCATACAGGACAAGCAGATCCCCCCATGATTTCCACACCCTCCTTGCCCATGAAGGTGTTACTGTACTTAACCAGACACCCTCTGCATTCCGCCAGCTCATAGAAGCTGATAAAACCATGGGGGATAAAAACCCTGCCCTTGCCCTTAAATGGGTTATATTCGGGGGCGAAGCACTGGAGCCGAGGACGCTTTTGGCATGGACTGATAAATATGGTCTGGATAAACCAAAGCTCATCAACATGTATGGCATTACCGAAACCACCGTTCACGTTACCTTCCATGAAATCACCCAGGAAGATCTCATTGACGGCGGCAGCGTGATAGGACGCTCCCTGCCCGACCTTTCACTTACCCTGGTGGATTCCCACAACCAGCCTGTTGCCATTGGTGTACCGGGTGAGATGCTTGTGGGGGGTGCAGGAGTTGCAGCCGGATACCTTAACAGACCCGAGCTGAACAACGAACGTTTTGTGGATGCTGGAGTCCTCTTTGGTCAAAATCCAGCCCTTGGAGCCTTTAAATTTTCAGAAAACGAAACCTTTATCCATCAGCATACTGCACTTAAAGATTCTAAAATACCGGAAAAGAAAAGCCCGGGCAAATTATACCGAAGTGGTGACCTTGCAAGGTGGCGGGCAGATGGTATCCTGGAATATATGGGAAGGATGGATCAGCAGGTCAAGATACGTGGATTCCGCATTGAACCCGGTGAAATAGAGGCCTGCCTTACCTCCCACCCCAATGTCAGGGAAGCTGTTGTAATTGCACAGGAAAAGGAAGGAGTAGCAAAGCTTGTCGCCTATATAACCCTTGATAAACCTTCCGAACTGCCCCCATTGGATATCCAGGATCATGGCAATGGTAAAGGATATAGTGATATTAATCAAAAGGAGGAAACAGATCTTCTGCCTCCAGACTCCATTCCCGCTGTAACCGGAACAATAAGGGACTTTGCAGCCCAGCACCTTCCCGAACATATGGTTCCTTCAACAATTGTGGTTATGCAAACCCTGCCCCTTACCCCCAACGGTAAAATAGATAAAAGGGCATTGCCGGAACCTGATACGGAAAGACCTGACCTCAAGGTGGAGCTGGTGCTTCCTGTGACCCCCCTTGAATGCCTTTTAACTGATATGTGGCGTGGAATCCTTGATATTGCCACCATAGGCGTGGATGATAACTTCTTTGAACTGGGGGGGGACTCCATAAAGGGAGTTATCTTCACCAATAAACTCCAGGAAAAGTTAGAGACTGTTATCTATGTAGTGGCTCTTTTTGAAGCACCAACCATAAGGGAGTTGACCAAATATCTACACCTGCATTACCCCGATGCTGTGGAAAAACTTGACAATGAAAAAGGTGACTATCCTGAATCCACTTTAAAGGGTGGAGATATAGATATAAATGACGGTGAAAAAAATTCCCATGGAAGAATCAGTGGGGAACAGATCAGTGGAAAACAGATCAGTGGAAAACAGATCAATGGAAAACAGATCAATGGAAAACAGATCAGTGGGAAACAGATCAGAGGTGAACGGATAAGTGAAGAAAAAGTGGGACGCCTGGTCAAGGCCATAACTCCCATTGCTCCAATGCCCTCTCTTTCTTCCACCCCCCGTAATCCAAGGGCTGTATTTGTGCTATCTCCACCAAGATCCGGATCAACCCTCCTAAGGGTACTCCTTGGGGGACATCCAGATCTTTTTGCACCGCCGGAGCTGGAACTTCTCATTTTCAATACCCTGGATGAACGTAAAACTGTCTGCTCCGGCCGTGATTCATTCTGGCTTGAGGGAAACTTAAGGGCTGTGATGGAGCTTAAAGGCATTGAGGGCGATGCTGCCCGGAGCCTTATGGAGGAGTATGAAGCACAGGGAATGAGCGTAAAGGAGTTTTATGGCAAGATGCAATCATGGCTGAGCAATAGAATTTTAGTGGATAAATCCCCATCCTATGCCCTTGATATCAATGTATTGAAACGTGCAGAAGAGTATTTTGAAGATCCACTTTATATCCATCTCCACCGCCACCCCTATGGCATGATCAACTCCTTTGAGGAGGCACAGCTACACCAGATATTTTTCCGCCACCCCCATGATTTTACCCCCCGTGAACTTGCAGAGCTTATATGGCTCCATAGCCACCGAAACATTTGTAGATTTCTGGCTTCGGTACCCACACATAGGCAAACAAACATAAGCTTTGAGGAGATGACCAGTAACCCACGCTCCTCCATGGAGAGGCTGTGCAGATTCATGGGCATTGATTTTACACCGGAAATGCTTGCCCTGTATGAAGAAAAAGAGCAGAAACGCCGCATGACCGATGGTATCCACAAAGAGTCCAAAATGCTTGGGGATATCAAGTTCCACTCCCATGGCTCCATAGATTCATCGGTGGCTGAAAGATGGAGGGAGCGTTACGGCAACAATGATTTCTTAGGGGAACCCTCCTGGCATATGGCCATGGATTTAGGCTATAATAAAAGTCTATCCCCTAATATGGCCATGGATTTAGGCTATGATAAAGGTCTATCCCCTGAAAGTGTATCTCTACCCCCTCTGCCAGGCGGAGCACTGTTCCCCTCCTTTGCCCAGCAGAGGCTCTGGTTTTTAGATCAACTTGAAGGTGCAGGCGATGCCTACAATATGCCGGTGGCTGTAAAGGTTAAGGGGGCACTTGACCTGAATGCCTTGTCAGATACCCTAAAAATAATTGCCACCCGGCATGAGGGTTTAAGGAGCTTTTTTGAAACCCATGATGGCCAGCCCGTTGTGCGTATAGCTCCATATCCCCAGGAGATGGAGATCATTGATCTCTCCCATATGGATAGTGAAAAGCAGAACCTTGAGGTTTCAAGGCATCTTGAAGAGGATGCCCAGGCATCATTTGATTTAAAGAAGGGCCCCCTGTTCCGCAGTACCCTTTTGATACTTGATCAAGAAGACTCCCAAAGCCAAACCAATATATCCATAATAAATGAAGCCGTAATAATGGTGAACATGCACCATATTGTATCAGATGGATGGTCAATGGGCATATTGATAAGGGAATGGGGAGAGCTTTATAACAAACTTTCAAAGAGAGATACTATTACTGTTCAAAATTATCTTTCAGATCAGGGTAATCTTAAACCCCAGGATAATCTTTCAATGGAAGACAGCAAAAAAACAGTGCAGATTCTTCCACCCTTAACATTCCAGTATGCCGATTATGCCAGACGCCAACGGGGATGGGCTGCACAGGGGGGAATGGCCAGGAATGTAGAGTACTGGAAAGGAAAACTTAAAAATGCACCTGCCCTTTTAGAGCTGCCCACAGATCGCCCAAGGCCGCCTATACAGCGTTTCCATGGAGATACACTTGAGTTTGAGCTGCCGCAGGATATCTCCCGATCACTGAAAAAATTTGCAGATGAAAGCGGTGTATCTCTATACATGCTTCTTCTTGGTGCATTTGGAACACTACTGATGAGATATTCGGGGCAGGAAGATATCATAATTGGTTCACCATCGGCAAACCGTACCACAAAGGAGGTTGAATCTTTAATCGGTTTTTTTGTAAATACACTGGCTATGAGGCTTAATCCCCTTAAAGATTTATCATTTTCAGATTTTCTTTCCCATGTAAGGGAAACCGCCCTTGAGGCCTATGAACACCAGGAGATACCCTTTGAAAAACTGGTGGAGGAGATAAAACCCGACCGCAACCTCAGCCACTCTCCTATTTTCCAGGTTATGTTCTCCATGCAGAATACCCCTGCTACTCCCCCTGCCCTTGAAGGCGTTGAAGTAACAGTGCTGGAACAGGAAACAAAGGTGTCAAAATATGATCTCACCCTTTCCATGGGAGAATCAGAAAGAGACAAAAATACCATCATACATGGAACATTTGAGTTTAATACCGATCTTTTTGACAAAACCACAATGGAGAGGATGGCAGGACATCTCAAATATCTGCTTGGGGGCATACTGAAGGATCCTTCCTGCAAACTTAAAGCCCTGCCCATTGTTACACCGGATGAGTATAATTATATTATCAGCGATCTTAATCAGACGGTGCAAACCTTCAGCGACATAAGTACACTCCACGGACTTTTTGAGGCCCAAGTTGAAAGAACCCCAGGAAAAATTGCAGCTCAGTTTGAAAGCAGGGATCATCTCACCTTCCATGCACTAAACTGCCGTGCCAACCAGCTTGCACATAAACTGAAAGGTATGGGGGCCGGCACTGAGACCATGATTGCAGTGATTATTGAGCGTTCCATGGAAATGCTTGTATCCTTACTTGCCATCATGAAGGCAGGGTCAACCTACGTTCCCCTTGATCCGACATACCCTGCTGAACGCATACAATATATCCTGGATAACGCCGATGTTGAGATACTTCTAACCCAATCTTCTCTTATCCCCATGCTGCCCCAGCATAGTGGAAAAACCCTTTGCATTGATAAAGAGAGGGAAGCTATAAAGCAACTTCCGGAATCCAACCTGAATGCACCGGTAAAACCTGAAAATCTTGTATATGTGATATTCACATCTGGTTCCACCGGAAATCCTAAAGGTGTTATGATTCCCCATTCAAGTGCAGTTAACTTCATCAACACCATGGCAGAAGCTCCTGGCATGAAGCAGGATGACAAACTCCTTGCAGTTACCACCATAAGTTTTGATATTGCTGTACTTGAGCTTTACATGCCCCTTGCTGTGGGGGGAAGGGTTGTCATTGCCGGAGAGGAGATGACCCGTGACGGTAATCTTCTGATGCAGGCCCTTGAATCTGAAGAGATCACCATTCTCCAGGCCACCCCGGCCACTTTCAGGCTTCTTCTCGCAGCCGGATGGGAAGGTAAAAGGGATCTTAAAATCATATGCGGAGGCGAGGCTCTGCCCGGCCCCCTTGCAAAGCAGCTTGTATCCCGCACAAAGACCCTCTGGAATCAATACGGACCCACAGAAACCACTGTTTGGTCAGCCATACACAAAGTGACCAGCGAGTCAGGAGATGCACCCCAACCCATTGGACGTCCCATTGCAAACACCTTCCTTTATATATTGGATGATTCTAAGAATCCGGTTCCTGTGGGAGTTCCAGGAGAACTGTTTATAGGTGGTGATGGACTTGCACGGGGATACTGGAAACGCCCAAATCTAACAGCAGAAAAGTTTATCCATGATCCCTTTGTGGAAAAAATTATTTCCAATACACTTAAGAAACAATGTGCTTCCCATTCTCCTGGGAATCAATTTACTGGCAATCAATTTACTGGCAATCAATTTACTGAAAAGAAGGTCGGAAAAATGTATGCCACAGGTGACCTTGCAAGGTATCTGCCGGATGGTACAGTGGAATATATGGGCAGAACCGACCACCAAATAAAACTAAGGGGCTTTCGCATTGAGCTTGGTGAGATTGAACATGCACTTTCAAAACTTCCTGGTGTTGGAACGGGTGCAGTGGTTGCGGAGCAGGATAATGACGGTGCTGTTAAACGTATAGTTGCCTTTTATGTTCCTGATCTGGATTATGACAACCTTAAGGAGATTGAGCCGGAGCTTTTAAGAAGGAAAATTGCAGGAAAACTGCCCGAATATATGGTTCCCTCTATTTTTGTCCCCATTGATGAGATGCCCCTTACACCCAACGGCAAAATAAACCGCAGGGCACTTGAGATACCAAAGGGCATGGCCACATCCTTGCAAAATAAAACAGTCCTTCCTTCAAGGGATACATTGGAGATGCAACTGATAAATATATGGGAGGAAGTACTTGAAGTGCATCCCATTGGAGTTCGTGATAATTTCTTTGATCTTGGAGGACACTCCCTTATAGCCGTGCGTCTCATGTCCCAGATCATACGCCATTTTAAATGTCATCTGCCCTTGGCTGCCCTGTTCCAGGGTGCAACTGTGGAAGCCATGGCACGTCTTATCAGAACAACAGGACAAGGTACAAGTGATGTATCCGATAAAACATCCACAGACCATAATTTAACTAATGATGGAAGAGCCTCTTTAGTAAATATGCTATGGGATTCCTTGGTGCCCATACAGCCAAAGGGAGACTTAACACCCCTATTCTGTATTCCAGGTGCCGGCGGCAATGTTGTTTATTTCAATGAACTTGCAAGGGCAATGGGAGCCAACCGCCCCCTTTACGGACTCCAGCCCCCGGGACTCGATGGTGTTACCCCTCCCCATGAAACCGTGGAGGAGCTTGCCGCCCATTATATTGAATCCATAAAAAAGGTGCAGCCATCGGGGCCATATCTTATTATGGGTCACTCATTTGGTGGACTTGTGGCTTTTGAAATGGCAAGGCAGATTCAAATGGCAGTACAGCCTCAAATTACAGTGAAGCCCCCCCAAAAGCCCCAAATAAAAGAACAGACTCATAATGCCGAGGAAGAGGTTATAAAGGTAATACTCATCGACACCCCTGCCCCGAAGTTCTTTGAGCCAACTGGAGAGGATTGGGATGAGGCCACATGGCTCTGCCAGGTTGCTGCCATTGCAGGGCACCAATATGGAGCTGACCTTGGAATTGATTATGAAATCCTTTCCCCGCTTTCACCTGAAGAACAGCTGAAAAAATTGCACCAAAGTCTTAAAAGATGTGATATATTGCCCCCTGAAGCTGAAATTTCCCATTTCAAGGGATTTATTGAAGTATATAAAACAAATCTTAAGGCACGTTATTCACCCAACATTACAGAAACAAATGCCAGGCCACACAAAATCACTGATATAGAAGATATAATTCTGCTGAGGTCAAGGGATGAACAGCCTGAAAATATCGCAAGTGACAGGATGCTTGAATTAAGATCCATAAAAGACTTAGGATGGTGTGAATCCACAGGGGTCTCCATGAAAGTAATGGAGATACCCGGCGACCACCTTACAATGCTTCAATCTCCCAATGTTAAAGTGCTTGCAGATGCCATTCAAAGCACCATTTAAAGGAAAATAATATGAATACTGTTGGAGTACAACAAGCTATAAGTACATTACCAGAAATTATAAAATCAACTATTGATAATTGTGAGGAAACAGTTATTGTTTCTGATTCAGGATCAGTAGTATTAATAGATCAACGCGAGTGGGATAATATATCAGAAACGTTACGCCTTTTTCACGATAAAAAATCACTGAAAGCATTAATCGAAGGGCATGAAGTAAGAGATAAAGGACTTATCCCCACTTCTATTACTACTGAAGAGGCATTTTATGACCTACAAACTGAATATTCTAAAAAATGCAAATGATGATTTAAACTGGTTCAGAAAACATGATAGAAAAAATTATATTAAAGCTTTTGATCTCGTTAGAGAAACCATAGAAAATCCAAGGTCTGGAATCGGTAAACCCGAACGTTTAAAATATTTTGAAAAAGAAGTTTATAGTAGGCGAGTAAACCATAAAGACAGAATGATATACACAATCTATGAAGATACTAAGGAGATAGATATCTCCTCATTTAGAGGACATTATTAGTTGAATGTTACACATTTATATAATATTTTAAAAATCGCAACTCTTATCAGACCCGGAGCTGCTTTATAAACGCAGCACCATAATATATATAACCCTAAATGTAGCAAGGAGAAACCTATGAAAAAATTGAGTCTAATGATTTGCTTTAGTTTTATTCTATTCTCTTCCACCTTTGTCTTTGGAGATGAGAATCTCCCTGATTTTGTTGTTGACAATCCACACTTTGAAGCTGGAGCAGGTCCGGTTGTTGCAGTTGATGCCGCACACAACAACGAACATACCCTGGAACATAAATTTGGAGGTTTTGGAAAACTTGCTGAAACAGACGGTTTCACAGTGCAGCCACTGACAAGCACATTCTCTGCTGATAGCCTTGCAGGTGTGGATATACTTGTGAGTGCCACTGCAATGGATGCTGTAAATGCAGCCATTACAGATCCAGACAATGATGGATGGGTACTTGCATTTGATCCTGCAACCTTTGTATATCCAATGTCTGCATACACAGATGAAGAGGTAGCTGCTGTAAAAGAGTGGGTTAAAAATGGCGGCTCATTGATGCTTGTAACCGACCACATGCCCTTCCCTGCTTCACAGCAAAAACTGGCCAAAGCCTTTGGTGTTATTTTTGAAAACTCCTTTGCCTTTGATTCACAATTTTTACTGCTCCTTGCAAGCGGTGGACAGATCGGCGGCAATATGGGTAACCTGCTTAAGTTCTATGCAGATCCAGCCTCTGCTTCTGGCAGCAATGGAAAACTTCACTCCCATGATATTACAAATGGCTTAGGTTACGTAACTTCCTTTACGGGAAGCGGTATGCACGTAATATCCGGTGTAACCTATCAACCCCTTATGGAGATGGGGGATGGCGTACTTATGCACTTTCCCTACAACCATGTAACATACTCAGATCTTCCCCAAAACCAGTTATCACTACCCTTGGGTAATGGTGTGCTTCAGGGTCTGACACTTTCATATGGCAAGGGGCGTGTGGCAATATTTTCTGAAGCTGCAATGTTCTCAAGCGTTCCATCGCCAATGGATCCAAGTATTCAAAATGGTGTACTCCATCCAGAGGCGGAATTTAACCAGGATTTTGCTCTCAATACCCTGTTCTGGCTTGCCAATACCGAGAGCAGTTCAGGCTGCGTGGTACTTGGTGACGATTTCAGCTTTACCCTTCCTAACCTAAAAATGTCAGGGCTTTCATTCAGTGCACGTTTTACCTATGCAGGTGGAACTGCTTTTAAACTGGATATGAATTCAGTGGGTGCTGCAGATACAACTGCTGAAGCCATTGAATTTGGAGCTATACTAAATATTAAATGCATGAATATACTGGGGCAGGGTTTCACTGTTATACTGAAGTCACCTACAGGTAATCTGATGGATTGGGCTGTTGACCTTGATGAGATAGTCATGAACTAATAGGTTTCCAGAAAATTTATTTTTTTCTGGAATTATATGCTTCCAGAAATAGCTGAACATTATCATCCATGGATACGGTTTTTTCTTCCATGGATGATAATATTGAACCCATTACCATAACCGGCAAAATAAAAGAACGAATCTGCCTGTTTGCAAACACATCCGTAAGCCAGGTTAATCCAATACCAATGGATGCAACTGCAACCGGACTAAGGAAAAGAAAAATTGCCGGCAACAATGACTGGAGAAGGGGTTTGGCAATATAGAAAGATGCAACTCCTGAAAGGGCAATAGCAATTTTTGCACCTGCAAGATAAACAGTATAACGACCCATGGTGATCAGCGTAGTAATGGCCACACCTAATGATTGATCATACAGAGCACGTCTGACAGTTTCATGGGAAAAATTATCAATCCCAAGAATATTTTTTATCTCTTCCTGTGCATCTTCAGGCATTGATTGTAAAATATCCATGACTTTTTTTACAGCATCTTTCTGAAAATCAGCATCTTTTTGTCTGAAAATTTCTGACAAACCTTGAATAATTTTTCCAAGCAGATGCTGAACCATCTCATTTGATGATGTGCCTTGAAACCCTTTATCAACTTTACGGTATAATTCAACTGTCTTGAATTCAATCTCAAGACCAGTTGAATGCAGTGTATGGATATCAAAGAACTCTGGTATATCTATTGTGCAAAAACGCAATATCTCATTTAATTTCCAGATTCTCAGCGTAACAGGATCAAGCCTTGAGGCAGAAGCAGATTTCAGGCTCAAGTAATCACCAAGGAGATCTTCATTGGAAAGCCATCCGGTGAACTTGTGCTGCATAATATTTCTAAATGTAAGGTGATGCCAAAGACCCAATTGCCCGGCAAGGGAATCCTTATTTTCCACAATAAGTCCACTGATAAATTGACTGCTGTTGTTCTCCATAATGGTTATACCTTTTATAATTGATCTGGGGGATTATTCGATCAAGGAAAATGTTTGCCATAGTCATACCAAATTTGGGCATGCTTCATGATCACTTTACACTTTCTGAAGCCAGGCTCCAGTTTACAGGGAATTCCCACAAAAAAAGTGTAAAGTATTTTTATGGAAATATGAAGTATGCCCAAATTTAGTTTGCAGAATTGTAAATCATTCCCACCAACAGAGTCAATATTCTTCCTTTTTAACATTAGGAATGAGAATGAAATAAGGTTCTCAATTAAAATTCTCAGACCTCAGACCTGATAACGGTCATCCGTTTTGAAAAGTGCAAATTATTTAAGACTCATCCTTAAGGAAACAGCAAAAATGAACGAACGCATTGAACAGGCAAGGGAGATAGTAAAAAAATATATGTGGATATCTTCGGGTGCCGGCATAATTCCTGTTCCCATTTTAGATATTTCCATTATTACAGCAGTTCAACTCAAAATGATATCCTGCCTTGCAAAGCACTATGAAATACCATTTTCAAAGTCAATTACACAATCAATTATAACTTCACTGGGAAGCACTATTACTATAAGCAGCGGCTCCAGAGGAATTATTGGAAGCACATTAAAGGCCATTCCGGTCTTAGGCAATTTGAGTGCCCCTTTTATTATGCCTACCTTTGCCGGCACAGCCACATATGCACTTGGTATTGTCTTTATTCAGCATTTTGAATCAGGCGGAACATTTCTTGATCTTGACCCTGATAAAACAAGGGAATTTTACAAAAAGGAATTTATTAAAAAAAGCCAAGCATATTAAGAAGAACATGTGATTTACCATCTGATATCAAAAAAATTGACTCATTAATTCTTAAATGATAGTTACTTCATAAAGTTAAAATCAACAATAAAATTTTCCAAATATTTTATTGTTTAATACTACTTTGTTAGCTTATCTTTTTTTGCTGTCTTAAATGCAGGATAACCTGGATGAAAAGGATATTCAGGATACTTAATCCTGTCTTACCCTGTTAATCCAAGGTATCCTGATTCAGACAATTTATAGAAGTTCACAAAAGTAGAATTAATCTAACGGAGGAAAAAAATGAAAACGGAGGAAAAAATGAACAAACTTGTTAAATGTTTTATTGTTATCTCTCTACTCATGCTATCCTTAACATCTGTACCCCAGGCAGCGGAGAGCGAAAAGGAAACAAGCTGGATATCCAGCGGTCAGGAACTTGGTCTTGGCCCCTGGTGGAAAAAGACAGCCCATAGATTTGATCCCATACCGGATCCCCTGCTTTATCATCTTGAAGGAAGTATAGCCTTTACAAAGCTAAGTGGAAATGTTGACGCTGAGATAATGAAGGCAGATGCTGATCTTTTTTTGAGGAAAAGACTTCTAACCAGTCTCACGAGCTTTCATTCCACAGCCAATGATACAGAGCTAAATATGAAAAACAAACAGATCACCGTTGATAAATATGATTTCAACCAGATGCTGGCATATGATATCTCTGACAAACTCTCCTTTGGTGGCGGTTTCATGTGGAAAAGAGATAATGCTCGATTTCTGCTTGATCGCTGGACATACTACCTTGGTGCCAACTATTCATTTTTTATAGATCCCCCTTTTATTCTTAAATTAGGTGCATATTATGGGTATGAAGATAATACCTATGATACAGACTACATAGAGGAAGACAGTGCAGAAGCAGCCCCCCTCTGGGATCTTCCTCAAGTTGGTGGAATGCCGGAGACCTATGATTCAGATGGTATCCGTTTCATGGAAAACATGACAATAATGCTCAATGAAAGGGTGGTTTTCCTCCACTCCTTTGATTATATGATGTATATGAAAGATTCTAAATACTACCACTGGAACACAGCATTTACCATTCAGGTGGGTATTACTAAAACCATATCTTTCTTTACAAGATATGAGATAAACTATGAAAAGAGTCTTCTCGCAGAACGATATGGCAATTTCTTTCAAGCAATGAAAGACCATTTAAATGTTTATGGATATGATGTAGTTGCCAAAGATGAAGCCATAATTGCAGGCCTAAAATTCAGCCTATAAGATTTGATATTGTATTTTCCATTTTACCCCTTTTCGCCTCCATTATCTAAAAAGGCTGAAGAGGGGTATTTTACATCTGATTCAATCATTTTACCATGAAAATGACTATCATTTTTATACTTGGGGGTGATTGATACGTAATCATGCCCGTTTACCTAAAAACTTTCTGCGATATGCTAAATGAATCTATTGACATTATATAAAAAAGAAGCCACTAAATCCGGTACTCCTGTTCTTGTCATGGCTCTTGTCTCAGGTATTTTCCAGGGCCTTATACTGGGTATCATTACAAATGCAGCATCAGAAGGCTCAGAGGATCTTGCATATTTCAAATATCTTGGACTTTTTGCAGTGAGCTTTGCCATTGCCATTTTAGGTAAACATTATGCCTTGACAGAATCAACCCGTCTTGCAGAGATCATGATCAAAAACATAAGGATGAGAATCTCTGATAAAATACGAAATTCTGAACTCCTTTTCCTTGAAAACATAGGCAAATCAGAGGTCTATACCCTTATTACCCAGAATACAAACCTCATATCTGAATCTGTTGTTCTAATAATAAATGCCTGCCAGGCCGGCATTGTACTGGTTTGTTGTCTTTTTTATATAGCATATCTCTCACAGCTCTCCTTTCTGATAACCCTTGCTGCCATATTTGCAGGCATATTTACCTTTATGATGCACCAGAATTCCATAGACAGCGAACTTCGTCAAACAACAATAAAGGAAACCCAGTTTTTTGATATGCTTTATAATATTTTAGATGGTTTTAAAGAGCTGAAAATCAATCGAAATAAAAGCGATGAATATTTTAGCAATGTCAAAAAAGTTGCCGATGAAACAGAAGCTCTTAAAATTCAGACTGGATTTCGATTTGTTATTGAAATCATGTTTTCCCAGGTTTTTTTCTATATCTTAATAGCTGTTATTGTATTCCTGCTTCCAAAATTCAACTATATGGAGGGGGATCTGGTGATCAAGGTAACCACTGCTGTACTTTTTATCATAGGCCCTGCAAATCAGCTTGTAACTGCCATCCCCCTTGTATCAAGGGCAAATATTGCCGTTGAAAACATTTACTCCCTTGAGAACAGACTTGACAAGGCATCTAAACCCTATCAGGCAAAAGGTGTCGTGCCTGTCTCTAAATTTGACTCATTCAAAAAAATTGAATTTAAGGATATCAAATTCTCCTACCTTGACAATAATAACAATCCCCTTTTCTCATTGGGGCCACTTAATATGGATGTATCTTCTGGGGAGATCATATTCATTGTTGGAGGTAATGGCAGTGGTAAATCATCATTTATGAAACTTGTGACTGGGCTATACTATCCAGTATCAGGACAAATCCTACTTGATGGCACTCCCATTGACGGCGTAACCTATCCAGCTTACAGGGAACTCTTTTCTGTTATATTTAGTGACTTTCACCTTTTTGACAAACTGTATGGTTTTGTTAATATTGATGAAAACAGAGTTTCCTACTTACTTAAAACCATGCAGCTTGAAAAAAAGACAGAGTTAATAGATAAAGGGTTCACCAATATCAACCTCTCTACTGGTCAAAGAAAACGACTGGCAATGATTGTGGCAATGCTTGAAAATAGATCCATATGTGTATTTGATGAATGGGCGGCAGATCAAGATCCAATATTCAGGGAATTTTTCTATAAAACTCTTCTACAGGAGATGAAAAAGGAAGGCAAAACAGTTATTGCTGTCAGCCATGATGATCGTTATTTCCACATGGCAGACAGAATAATTAAAATGGAATATGGTCAATTTGTATAGAATTACCTTAAAAGTGCAGCAGAGATAATTCTACCAATTTCAGGAATATGATTAAAAATGAAAAAATGATCCCCTGGAAACGTTTTTATCCCTATATTATAACTGGTTACATCCTGCCACTTTAAGGCATCTTCATAGGTTGTTTTCTCACTCTCTCCTATCAAAACAGTTAACGGGACATCCAAAGGTGGAAGATCAACATAATTATAATTATCAACGGCCTGAAAATCAGCCTTTAAAACAGGAATAAAAAGGTCCATCAAATCTTTTTCAGCAGCAACTTCTCTTGGCATACCACCATATTCCATAACTTTTTCAATAAAATGGTGGCGGGGAAGAAGGTGGAAATTTTTATCCTCTTCTTTTATTGGAATGGAAGGAGCCTGACGGCCGGAACAAAATAGATGGGACGGTAAAGGAAGTCCTGAATTTTCAATGGATCTGCACAGTTGATATCCCACAAGAGCTCCCATGCTATGACCATATATTGCATAAGGAATCCCAGAAGAGATGTCATTTAGGAGCAAAGAAAGTGTGAAATCAGATAACATATTAATATCTGTTAAAAGAGTTTCCCTGAGCCTCTTCCCATGTCCTGGAAAATCAATAGGTACAATTTCAATTTGTTCATCTATGTGTTTTACAAATTCTCTGTAAGCATAGGAACTGCCACCTGCATAGGGAAGGCAGTAAAGGTTTATTTTTTTCTAAACGACATAACACCAAATCTTTTTTAGTTTCATATAAACCTCCATGTTTGCTGAAGCATCACAACGAAACATGAAAGTATTTTTTAAAACAGCCACTTATATGAAGGCTCTCTTCCTCATTTACCGTGAAAATTACTATCATTTTTATACTTGGGGGTGATTGATACGCAATCATGTCAGTTTACTATTTTTTCCTGGCTTCTGTTTATCTGGACGTGGATCTGAAGCAAATACAACAATTAACCCAATCAAAGGGGTTAAAAGAAGCGAACAAAAGAAATATCCCCAAAAGCCAAACTTCCTGTTTCTTCCCAATAAAGCAACAATATAGCTAAATACAATAATCAGAATAATAAAAATCATAAAATATGTTCTCCTTAAAAACGGTTTTTAATAACTTGTCCATTTACCTCCCCCTCTCGCAGAAGTTGTTAGGGGGAGAATAGATAAAAATGGTACATTCAAGTTATTTCCGACTCATTTTATTTTTTTATTGAAGACTCAAGCTCTTCTTTCCCTCTATTAAACACTTCACCATCTTCCACTTTATCATTAATATTAGAGTTTTCTTCTTGAATATCAGATTTATCTTCAGGGATCTGCTCTGTATCATCCATATTGCTATTTTTTTCCTGACTATTTTTTAATACAGATGTTTGATTTTGGCTGTGACCATTGGAGTAATTTTCAGTATCGGCATTAAAAATAATAGGGAGTCCATTTTTACCGCTCCCCACAATAATAACCTTTGTGTTTGAAGATTGAGCAAGCTCAAGGGTCGCCATAATTCCTTTCCACTCAAGAAGTTCAGAGGATAAGCTCTCTGCAATAATATTTTGATATTGTCTTATACCAATTGCCTCTTTCTCTTTTCTCTCAATTTCTCTATCTGCCTTCTGAATCCGAAATTCATATTCAAGATATTGCTGCTGATGTTTTAGTTTTTGCTCAATGGCATCATTAATTAACTCCGGCAACATAATATTTTCAACTATAAAGTCATCATAAACAATCGGAATTCTACCAGTTTCCTCAACAACTTCAACAAGCAATTTATCCTGAATCAAATGCCGTGCTGTGGTATAAATCTCTTCTGGTTTATATTCACCAACAACCTCCCTTACAGAAGATATAACTGATGGTATAATAATTTTATCCAAATAATCAGGCCCTACCATTTTATGAAGATATGGAAGTTCGCCTCTAACAACATGATACCTTATGGATACAATAACCTCAATTGTAAGTCCATTTTGGCTTAACACACCCACAGTCTGCTTATGCTCATGGATACGGATATCATATACATACATTTTATCCCATGGAAAGATTACATTCAAACCCTCATCATACACTCTATTTGTAACAGTTCCTTTGTTAATTATTCTCTTAAACAATACACCTGCTTCCCCCGGATATATTGTTATAAAAATATAATCAATCAAGAAAATGAAAAAGAACAATAGAATCAAAAATGCAACAATAATAAGTCCAGATTTTTCTTTAATTTTTTCGGTAAGTTTCATCAAAAACTCATCTCTTTAATTTTCGCCATTATTAAAACCATGAACTTCATGGGAACACTATTCGGAAAAGTCCTCAAGTGTATTCCCTCTCCAATATTTATCAAGGCAAACTTCTACACAAAGAGCTTCTATGTCACGACAGTCTGCTTCGATAGCTTCCACTGCAAGTTCACCGTTGCAGAGTGAGAATGCAAGTGGACAATCACGAACACATCTCATAAAGGCTCCTATACTTGGAGCAGATTTTATCTGCTCCCTTGCAGTGATCAAAATCTTAAAAATATAATACTTACGGCAATTGTTAAGCCTTAGTGAATAATCAGATGTTTCGGAATAACACTTGATGCGTTCATCAATAAGTTCAAGCCATAAATCCTTAAGATCAGAAGCTTCAGATGCTTTAATCATATTATATGTTTCGATTATTGCTCCGTAGGGTGATTTTTTTCCCATATTTTGATCATAATTGATATTAACCGGCATAAAAATAATACACCCTACAATCAAAAATAAAAAAATCCGAAATTTGTTTTTCTTTCTCATATTAATCAAAATTTTCTCTTTTGAGAACCTTTGTAATTACAAGATCTCAATTTTTTGTTTTGGCAAATTTTTAACATCCTATTGGCTTTTTATTAGAAAGTTTTTATATATTAGTATGTTACGGAGGCCTTCTAATAAAGACTTTCAACTTTTCGATTGTGGAGGGAATCCGCCATGTACGTTATAGAAGTTATCTGGCATCCTTCTTTTGGCCGTCGGTTTACATTTTACAAATCACATCATTGTCCATTTTCCTGAAACCTCAAATTAGAAAATGTAAAGTACTTTTGGGATGACATGAAGAATGCCAATTATTTCTATATTTTTTCACAACAGAACTCAAGCCTATTCTTTTAAAATGATGTTAAGTTGAGTTTTTGTTAATTCATATGCAGGCATCTTTCATTTGTCGGTTTACACTTTTTTTGAACCATGATTTTCATGATTAAGGGATTACCTTGATTTTTAATCGTGTTAATCCTTAAATCCTTTAATCATGGTTCAGAATTTTTCGAAAAGTGTAAACTAATTTTGAGTTGCTATGAAGGATGTCCATATGCACTGATTTTCTCTGATTCTAATTTGCCACTGTTTTGCAAAATAACTATATTGCAAAATAACTATATCAGCATCCCGCATAAAAACAGACAACTCAAAGCGGCATTTGGTCACAGAGAAGATAGAGTTCCATTTAGTTACAGTTCTGAATCGAAATCAACAATCTGCCCATTTTCTATTATCATCTCTTCTGCCACAGGAAGGGCTTCATCCATTCCTACTACTGTAACCATGAGCCTATATTTCCCTGGTGGGACTATAAAATGTCTCCACAATGTTGACTTGTTGCCATGTGGTGGACGTGCCTGAAGAACAGCTTTTGATGTTATTGCAGGAGAAGATTCCCCATCTTCCATTGTATCTGCTTTTGCATCACTGAAAAGTGGATACAAATCCCATCCGGAAATGTCAGTTGAAGTCACTTCCTTGAAAACGATTCCAGAATCAAGTGTGACAACGCTCTCTTCTCCTGACTTTACAATCACATCTGTTGCTATTAAAGTTGGTTCAGGACTGTGTGCGTAATGAAAAAGAATATCATATTTACCTGGAAGGAGAGCCTTTGGCCTGAAGTTGTAATATCCATTATTGTTGTTATGTACAACCACTACTGCTTCTCCGGAGCCTGATTCAGCAACAATTACATGTTCCACAGGAGCGTTATCTTCAAGTACCTTTGAGATGTTAAAAACGATACCACCAAGTTTTATATCCCTTGTCTCTCCGCCCCCAACCATAAATTTTCCAAGATTGGTAACCGTTGGTTGACCATAATTGGGGGTTGCAAAGAGATATTGAACTTCATATTCCCCTGCCATCAGAGGATGGGTTGTTTCAGCAGCAAGCCTTTCAGTCTCTTTGACCACTTTGCCGTCCGACACCCTAATAATCTTAAGTCCCGCCATTCCCCTTGTTGTACTTTCCGGCATTATAAGCCTTATTTTGGCAAGCCCGGTTTTCACTTTAACCTGGGAGCTTTTTGCCTTCTCAACCTCAACCTTTTTGGTGATATCACCTGCAATTGTGTTCAATGCCCCAAGAAGAGAATCTGTATCCCCGGCAGCAAGGTATTGTCCGCCACCTGCCTCTGCAATGCAGTTTAGCTGACCCTCTTCATCATCTGCCACCCCAAAGCCAACAACATGGAGGATAAACTTTATTCCTGTATCCTTGAGAGCTTTTACAATATTGCAGGGATCAGCAACACAGGTTTCAATGCCATCGCTTACAAGCACCACAGTGGTTTCATTCTCTTTTGTCTTCAACTGCTCAACCACAGTGCTTACAGCATCAGTAATGGGTGTTTTGCCTTTGGGTTGAAGGGCATTGACCTTTTCAAGCAGCCCAGCCCTGTCGTCACTGCCTGAAGAGACAAGAACCTCAATATCACTGCAATCTCCCTTACGGCGGTGACCATAGGCCACAAGCCCCACTTTTACCTCCGGAGCAAGGGCAGGAACAATGGTTCTCATTACAGCCTTTGCAGATTCAATCTTGGTTTTGTCTCCTGCCTTTCCCCACATGCTTCCGGATGCATCTACTATAAAGGTTACCTCAGGATAGGAGGAAGCTCCGGCTGATTCCACAAAAGCAAAAAGAGCAAGGAAAAGAATAAGGGCAAAAAGAGCGTTTTGTTTTTCAGATGAACGATAACATTTTCTCATACAGTTTTACCTCCCCATGGTTTTTGATCTGTAAACAATCCCATGTAAACAACTTTTTACGTGTCAACTCAAATTGATACTAACTGACAATCAAGCATTATCAATTTCATTAATATTTTATCTTTTTGTTTCAAATATTAACATATAACAGCTTTAAAATTAATGATGAAAGATCTTTATTTCAAAAAAAATATCCCATAACATTTTGATTTAACATAATTATCACAATACTCATAGTTTTATGGTATTTTTTTTTGCTGTACAAAATCAATTGTGGCTCCCTCTTTGCAATAAACAATCTTCAACAGGTAACACCATGTAAGAAAAAGAAGTCAATCAAATCTAAATGAAAAAAAGAACGGCATCCTTCATATGATCTAAAAAGTACTTTACATTTTTTTGTGAGAGGTTCACGCCATTGAGAGTTGTCTCTCCGGAAAGTGTAAACTGAAAAATGAAGCATGCCAAAAGAACCAGGCAAAAACCCAAAAAAGGAGGACAGTCATGAAACATCTATCCAAAGCAACATTTATTTTTATCACTATTTTTCTTCTTACCTTTTCCGCTGTACAGGTTACACCTGCAAAGGATGCGGGCATCACAGAACTGCTGATATCTGAACTCACAGATCTGGCGGACGAAAATGGTAATCCTGATGTAACCGATTTTCCAGATGACAATGATTATACTGATCAAAGTCCATTCTCCAACATCGTCATATCAGATATTTTCTGCGACAACGGAAAGCTCTCCATTGTTGTTACAAATCAAGGGGAAGAGGCAGTTGACAAAGAGCTTCGAGGCGGTCTTGATATATGGATCGACGGAATTCTTTCCTGGACATACAGTTGGTCAACCTGGGAGTGTCAGGAGTTCCGCATGCCCAATGGCAACTGCGTAATCCAGCCCCAGATACTTGAAGATGGCGAGCATATCATCCAGGCATGTCTTGTTGCCTATGATGATGCAGGAAACAGGGAAGATTTCTTCTGTGCCGAAAATACAATCATGTGCGAAGAGTCTTCTTATGTTGAACCAAACCCCAATGATCCTGATCACCCCTTTGAGGGTAACTGTGTAACAGCAGAGGATTTCTTTTCAACAGAGGATTACAATCTTCCCAAAGTTATTCTTGGTGACATCACACTAACTGCTGCTACACTTCCCGATGGAAGCCTTTCAGAACTTGCCATCACAGACTGTTCCGGCAATGACCATCTTGATATATCCGTACCCTGGTCAGAGAGCAATGCCCTTAAACCTTCTACAATACAATTTTCAGAATTCATGTGCCCCAATGGATATCCCCAGGTAATTGAAGTTACCCTGAAACATGGATACTATGCAACCCTTAATGCCTATAACGCATCAGGAAGCATGGTTGACAGCGAAACAGCGGCAAGCGGTTCAATGGCCCAGACACTCACACTTTCAAGTGCGGACGGTATCCGCAGAATTGACATTGACGGCGCTGAAATCTGCATCCTTGAAATCTGCTGGGAGTGTGAAGGCGGCGATGTAAATGACCCTGTGGATCCCCAGTGCCCGGAAGAGCTCCTTGCAGAAGCATTCCAGAAAGGATATGAGGCAGGGCTGGCAGCAGCTTCAAGTGATACCCATGAAAATGGAGAAAACGAAGATAACAGAGAAACATGTGCAGATTTCAATATGTTCTCAGGAGTGCTTCACATACCATGTGTCTCCCTGGATGGATTTGAAGAAGGAAGCTACTGGGTAGAGCTTCAACTCAGTGACCCTGACACAATGAGCTTCATTTTTATGAATGCCGGACTTAACAGATAAACTCGAATGAAACAGTGTCCCTGCAAGGTTTGATTGTCGGGTATAAAACGCTCTGAATATTTAAAATATCTAAAAAAGTCATCCGACGATTTAAACTTGAATAAACAATAGCATTTATTTAGTACCCCCCCAGAACCTCCTCTCCCATTACAGGAGAGGAGGTCTTTCATTCAACCGTCTGGCTTCCAAGTTTCACTACACCTGAATCAATAATTAGATCAAACTCCCTGTCCATGAAAACAATTTTTTGCTTATCAGCCGTTGCAGGCACCTCAATTTCTGTTCCATCATCCCCGACAAAGCTTACTGTTGCCCCTGATCTTGTGACCTGGAACCCGCTGGAAAGTGATTCAAAGGTAATAACGTTATTGCCTGGAAAATTGATAAGTTTTCCTGTTGCACCGCTCTCCACATAAATATTGTTGACTCCCTGACATCCATATACAAAAGTATGATTTTCAGATAACATCCTCATAAGTGAGCTATCAGTCAATATCTCGTAACAGATCAAAGGCTCTGGTTCCGGCTCAATTATTTCAACAGCCTCAATATCAATATAGTCAAGCATGGTATATTCATCCCATATACCAATATCCACAGTAAGCTTGCTGTCTGAAACCGTTACCTCCTTCTGCCTTATTATAAACTGTTCGGATGGTTCATCATCAACGAAAGTGACCCCTTCAACCACAACACGATTGTGTTCCCGAACTCTTCTTGGAGTCCCTACACAAACCTCAACCAAATATGTTCCACTTGGCAGATCAAACTCAAAAATAGCGGGATGATGCGCATAATCATCATAAGCATAGGTTATTTTCCGCTCATCTGTCTCTTCTCCCCAGGGGTCACGGCCGGTCAAAAAATGGGCAGTATCATTGAGCCAACCAAACCCTGCATCAGAGTCATACTCCTCCACCCCGACCTGAAGGTAGTCATTCCCTGCAAGGGTGACATACCTGAATGTATAACCATTGCCCCAGGTATCTTCTGTACGGGTTGTTAAAGGCTCCTCATCGGGGTTCTGAAAATTTATGTAATAGTTTCCAGGCTCTCCTTCTGCCCTTGGATGCTCAACTTCAGGATATATATCAGGAATTGAATCAATCTCTCCGCCAATTTTTAGCCCTATGAGCCTTCGGAGTTCATACATAAAATTATCACTTCTTGTATATGAAACAACACCTGTAATAATTTTATCGGCCTGAACATCAGACTCACCTGTAACCATACCACTCTCCTGGGTATCTGTCGATTGAACAGCAGGCTGTGCAGCTCCATTCAAAAGGTAAAGATATTCATAATCTTCAAGGCTGTCCCTCATAAGTTCAAAACGTATGGATGGCACAAAACGGTGGTTATTGCTTCCATAAGTTATTGGGGTGTTATCCTCGGAAGGCGGGTATAGCATGAAAAGATCGCCATTGTGATTGCTGTTCAGGGGTTCTGTCCAGGGATTTTTGCTCCAGTTGTTCAATGAGTAATAGGCAATACCCCTCACACGATACTTCCAGAGAAACCACCCTGTAAGTCGGCTTTCAATTCCCGGGTGATCAAGGGTTATTGGATTGAAAAAGGGAGGTCTTGTTCCGTAAAGCCAGTATATCCATGTCTCCTCTTCGTGATACAGCTCTCTTTCATGTGAGATTTCAGGATTATAGTTATTAAGAACCGGAAGCCAGATATCAATCTGACCGGAATCAATATAGTCAGGGTGATCATAGATTTCCGGACGGGGCTCTTCCGAGACCATTAGCTTAAGCCCCGGCGCAGCAAGGTTCAACTGACGGGAATACCATGCAACAGCATCGTAATCTGCCTGATCCTGGGGTTCATTTGCCATATAGTAATAGGCTTTATCAAGAACTCCACTGTCATCAAGATACCCCTCAAGAGCTTCCATATATTCAAACCACTTGTTATTATAGGCAGAATCTGGATTATCAGCCGTGTACCAGTCACCTTCATCACGAACAATATCACAAAAAGTTGACGGACGCTGATCAAGGGAGGAATCATTGTTTGTGAAAGTTACGGCCATAAAGGACGGAAATCCGGTGCCGTTGTTAAAAGGCTCTGAAAAGGTACCATTCATAAGTCCGCTGCCTTTAAGATAACGCATGGCAGGCTCTTCAAAACCCCATATACCTTCATTATCAGTCAATATGGCATCATCACAATCATAATCTATGTAGGGATACCCGCCTGTTGATGTTAACCCTCCTGACCACAAAACACTTTTTGGGGTCAATCGATGATCAATAAAGAACTGCTTGATTTTATCAACATATGACCAATATTCACTTCCGTAGCCTGTGACACCATATTTTTCAAGAATTGACTGGTGGGAAAAATTCATCTGGGATTTAACATGAAGCTCATCTGGCAGAACAAAGTTAAAAACATGAAGGTTGACAGGGATTCTTATGCTGGTTCCGATCTGAACATGGGTCAGGTAATCCCCTGATACAATATCAGAAGGGACATACACAGTAATCCAGAAAGAGGTGTTTTCACCTGCCTGGAGGGAGACAAGCTCTTTCTTTTCCATCGGCCAAAGGGGATCCGGCCACGGCCCGGCAGATCCAAGTGCATCTGTAGGCTGTGTTATATTGACGTATTTCACCACATGAATTTCCGTTTCAATGGAACTTTCGGTAAAATCTTCCACATCCAGGGAAATCTGCATGTTTGTTGAAGGTCTTACTATGATCTGGAAAGGTTCAAATTCGTTGGCTGCCGCATATACCCTCACCTCTGAATCTGTGATAGTCGGAAGAGCGTGTTCCTTAAAAATTCTGACAGAAGGCGGAGCTGTCCATATATCAACCGTATCTGTTGACTGGGAGAGGCGGTATTCAAATATCTCATCTGCTCCAAGTACAATTGGACAAAATAGAAAAAGCGCATAAAAGATAAAAACAAAAGAGATTTTGAATTTTAATCCACTGAAATCAGCCATTGATCTTTTTCCTTTCTCAAATTAACAGCAAATGCGTGACACCCTGTCGTTTTCTTCTTTATTTTGCCACAGCTTTTGTGTATAAAGCCTTTGGGCATAGGTACCATGAGCCATAATTTTTTTAAAGGATAGAAAAATGTATTACGAAGCACGATACCAGCCACAGGAAACTGAAAAATTAAGTAAAAAGGCAGCACTGTTTGTAGGTAAAATGATAGCCATCCAGGATGGTGGTCAGGAGGAGCTGAAACCGGGGAAAAAAACAGTTGTATATATTGCCTCTCCAAACTTCGGCCTGATTCCAAATAGTGATCTTGTCAATATCACAAGCGTTCCCTTCAGTAAATGGACAGCATTAAACGAAGCAAACAAACTGCTTGTTGAACAACAGTTATAATTACTATTCCAGGGTAGATGTGAACCATGCGCTTTTTCACTCTTACCTGTAAAACCTGCCCCCTCTCTATTTCTGGAGAGGGTTGCCTTCCATAATACTTCCTGCCGTACTGATCTCAATATAAGATGCTCCATGTTTGACACCAAAATGACCTGCAAGCAGGGTTACAAGGGAATCAGGTGAGAACTGTTTTCTTCTTACAAGACCTGCAATGGATTTTCTCAGAACTTCTGATGCATCATTTTCAACATCAACATAATCTGTCTGCACTCCAAAAGAGAGGGCAAGCTCACGCATTACCCGCCTGTCATATACCTGTGCATATACAGGATTATCTCCCCTGTAGGCTGCAATGGCCCTTATGGTATCTCCTGACATGGAATCAGCTATGATGGCACGGGTATTAAGGCGCATGGAAGCTTTTACCGCTGCCTTTGCAAGATAGGCAACCACCTTGTTTTTATGGACATATGGTACATCAAGAAAACTCTGACGCCCTGCTTCGACCTCTGCTGCAATCCTTGTCATTATTTTTACTGCCTCAACAGGATATGCTCCGCTTGCGGTTTCTCCTGAAAGCATAAGGGCATCTGTGTAGTCAAAGCAGGCATTGGCAACATCTGAAATTTCAGCTCTTGTTGGTCTTGGTGACTTTATCATTGAGTGGAGCATCTGTGTTGCAACTATCACAGGCTTTCTTTTTTCAATGCAGGTACGAATCATCTTTTTCTGAATCAGGGGAATTTTTTCAGCAGGAATTTCAACAGCGAGATCACCCCTTGCAATCATTATACCATAGACATGCTCCAGAATCTTATCCAGATTTTCAACACCTTCACTGTTTTCGATTTTTGCAATAATTTTTATTCTGCTATTTTTTTTATCAAGGATCTCCTGCACAGCAATTACATCTTCACTGTTTCTGACAAATGAATGGGCAATAAAATCAACGTCATTATCTGCTGCAAATTCGATAAAACTTCTGTCTTTTTCACTCAAAGCCGGAAGCTTTACATGAACAGATGGAATGTTTACACTTTTTCTGCCTTCAATCATTCCGTCATTATCCACACAGCACACCAGATGATCATCGTTTTTCTCGGTTACTGTCATGGCAAGGGAGCCGTCATCAATCAAAATTGAACTTCCCACAGGAACATCGTCCACAAAACCGGAATGTGAGACATAGACAAGATCGCTTCTTAACGGGTCAGGAATTCCTCCCTTTATTCTGACACAATCTCCATAACGAAGAGATACTGGTTTTTCCATTGGGCAGGTTCTTATTTCAGGACCTTTTGTGTCAATAAGAATTGCAATCTTGTCAGAGACCTTTCTTACCGCTTCAATCACTTTAAGTGCATCCCCGTGGGTCTGGTGGGCTGTGTTTAGTCTGACCACATCCATCCCCTCTTCATAAAGCTTTTGCAGAAAAACAGGTTCACAGTTTTTATCGGATATGGTTGCCACTATTTTTGTTTTTTTCTTCATTCAGGAAAATTCTCCATGGTTGTTTTTGATAAATCTGTAAAAAGTCAGATTTGAAAAATTTATTAGCCCCGTCACCCACCAATAATTCATTCCATCTGATTGACCCACATTGTCAATTGATCGAAAGATTCAATCTCAAAAATTCGTGTGCTGAGTTTTTCTGTCTGTTCCAAAGTAAGCGGTGACAAAAGTGTCATTAGCTTTTCTGAAGCGACCTGCAATTTCAATGTCAGCAATTTTGATAGCAGCTTTTTTGTACCTTCTTCTCTTCCCTCTTCTCTTCCTTCTTCTCTTCCAATTCTCTGAACACTTGTAATATAAGGCATCCTGGATTCCTCCTCTATTTTTTCCATTTTTATCCAAAGTGATTTTTCCAGAGCTTCTGGTAATCTCATAATCCAGTCAATAAAAGAGAACAGATCAATCACTTCTTCTCTGCTGTATCCTTTTTGATACAGTTTTCGTATAAGAGCAAATTTTGAATCAAACCTACGGGCAGAGTCATTACGGGTTTCAAGTGTCTCCAAATGAGCCATAACCACAATTGAAAACGGATTGGAGTTTTGTTCCAGCTCTTTACGCCTTTTTTTGTAATCCATAAGTTTTACCACTGGATACTCAAGGGTCAGCCGGCATTTCCACTGCTCAAAACTAAAGGATTCCGGTTTCCAGGAAGGTCTATCATCGGCCAGAATCACAAGGCTTGCAACATTACGGTCATAAAGATCAAAAATCCGGTAGTTGTAAGTGTAAATCCTCCTGGAAAAATCGACTTCATATTGGGATTGCACCTCCACATGAATCAATACCCAGCTCTCCTCTCCTTTATTTGTATATACCTTAACAAGCTTGTCCGCTCTTCTGGTACCTATTTCAGCATTGCGGGAAATCTGCTGAAATTCCTTGTCCAGAAATACCACCTGCCTTTTCCAGTCTATCTCAAGAGCTGCATAGGGAAAAAAGAACTGCATCAGTTCCTTGAAATATTTTGTTACGATATCTTTCCAGGGATTGTCATAATCATCCTGTTTACCTGTCATTCACACATCTCCTGTGGTTATGATAATAAAGATCCTCAAAATCGACATCCTGATGGATTTTTAAGAATTTTAGCGTTTATCTGAATCAGGAAAATCAAAATTTACAGAATTAACAGGATAAGTAATCCTGCCTTATCCTGTTAATCCCGGTTATCCTGATTCAGACAAAGTTGATAATGCTCACAAAATCATAGGTGTCATTTTTGAGAAAGATCAAAGGAAAACGATACACTACTATTGTACCTGCAAACCCTCCAAAGTAACCGTTTGCCCCCCAAGCCTCACCAAACCTGACTCTATAACAAGATCGAACACCTTATTCTGAAAATTTATACTCTGGGAAACAGAGCTTGCCGGCATCACAAGCAAGGTTCCGTCACTGCCCCTGAATGTTACTGTGGCACCGGAGCGGGAGACAATGAAATCATTTGAATTCCCCTCAATGGTGATAACATTACCTCCGGGGAAATTGACAAGTCT
>NZ_LT828540.1:646967-652602 GCF_900170035.1 Desulfamplus magnetovallimortis
AGCACCGGCACCGCTTTCAATAACAACTCTGTTGGTTCCCTGGCACCCATACACATGGTAAACATAACCTGACAGTACCCAGCATACAGCACCGTCGTTTGTCATCGTGACATACTTATCAGGCGTGTCAATATTAAGTGTTTCTGAGCCTGTCTGAATAACCGTTGTCATGACAGGATCGGAAATAACCTCCACTTCAAGATCACCACTTATCACTTTGTACATTGCAAAAAAATTGACTTCGTATGTGCCTGTTTTTCCAAATCCGTCATACAGTGCTTCATAAACACCGTCACTGTCTCCATCCAAAAGCTCCACCACAGGCAGGCCGGTGACAGGAACATCCGCAGAACCGGAATAGGCATCAGGCGGAATAACCATGGCCCAAACCCTGTCAAGCCCACCGGAAGCAGTGATAATACTGCCTGCCCACAATCGTGCTGATTCGCTTCCATCAAGTGCAATTGTGTCAGGTACGTCTTCAATAACCGGTGGAACTGCTGCAAGGGCGTACCCCTTACCCAGCCTTACTGCACTTGCAATACTTTTGTCCTCCTTTTCATTTGGCACAATATCCGAACCATCCTGCAGAATCCAGTTCGCTTCAATCTGTGGGGTCTGCCTGCCGCACATCTGCGTTGTTCCGGAGGTAAAACCATTATAAAGGCTGCCGCTCTGAATGATTTTCGCCCAGAAAGGGTATGAAAAAGAATAGAGGGTATCATCGGCAAAAGAGGCTGCCTCATCAGGGCCAGAGCTTGTAATTAAAATCCGCAGCTTGCCAGGTGGCGGAGTCATGTATTGAATAAAACTGCCTGAGTAACAGGCATCATAGACAAGTATGACATCTACATCCATATCTCTCTGAATAGTGTCCAGCCATAGGTCAAGATCACTTGCATATAGCCACTCCTGATATTCGTTTAGCATAAATTTGCCCACTCCGCCATGATCTGCCATGTAGATCAAAAGCTCGTCTGGAGGATTTGAAAATAAAGACCAGTCAGTAATTGCATTATAGACCTCATCCTGGGTTGCGTAGGCATCCACATCAAGATCTCCATCTCCGTCAAGGTCAATTTTATCATCCGGGCTTATGAAATAAATGTTCTCCTCTTCAAAGCCCTGGTTGCGAAGTGAACGGTATGCTATCTTCACACATGTTACAGTGTCTTCCCATATGGCATTTGTCTCGTAAGGACCTCCGCCGGCTATTATGATGGCCTTTGATGTTTTTTCGCTTGTTTCGCTGGTTTTAATGTCAATGGTTCCGCTTACTGTCTGTCCCGAGGCATCGGTCACCGTACACCTTACAGTGAAAGTGCCTGGGGACTGAAAGGTATGTTCAGGACTTTCCTGCGAAACTGCCTGTGTGCCGTCTCCGAAATCCCATTCATATTCATAAGGTGAACTGCCCGAGGATATTGTGCAGGAAAAAGATACTACAAGTGGCGCATATCCATCCTCTTCACTGGCCGATATTGAAAAAGTCAAAGGCACAAATGCTCCCGAACGAACACAACGAACGTAGTAAAAAGCGTTCTTACGGTAGTAACTGAGATTGCCATCGAAGAAACTCACAATCCACCCGACATAAGTTTCATAGGCGTACGCACTGCCCGACCAATACACTCCTGTAGTGACAGTATCAAATATATTGGCTGGAATTGACGGAAGAACCCTGGTATAATCAATAATGGTTGACAATTCCTCAACATCAGGAATTCTCCAGTCACTATACCCATCAAGTACTAGGTCTTCACAATACTTGCAAGAAGCTTCCCAGGTTCGTGTAACTGCATCATCTTCTCTTTGCCATTCAAGCTCTCTTTGTCTATCCTCTATAATGTTCTCACTTTTTACAACTAAATATTCTAAAGGATCAAATGACCAATATGACCCCGAACGAACACACCGAACGTAGCTAACACTGGTCTTAAGGCGGTAGCCCACACGGCCATCGTGGAAATACACGTGCCACGCGTGATCAACGTAAACTGCGTGGGTACTGCTCGACCAATAGTAATTTGATTTCACATTGTTGAATACCCCATCTGAAACTGACTGATTGTACATAGTATAATCAACAATACTCCTCAATTCCTCAACGCTGGGAGTACGCCAGTCATCATAACCTGCAAGTTCAAGATCCTCACATGCCTGACAGGCATCTTCCCAGTTTCGGGTGATACCGTCATCTATCTGCTGCCACATAAGGCCGGTGACTTCATCGGAAACTGTGCCGTCTCCGTTGTCAACAAAAGTGCCAACTGCATGGGCGGAAGTGGTTAAGAAAATAAATATCAAAAAGGACATGATATGAAGGGTGTGACTTATCTGTTTCATTTTTTTGCCCTTAATTGTTTAAAAATATCTGTAAAGGGTACACTCCACACTGCTATTGTACCTGCAAACTCTCCAAAGTAACAGTTTGTCCACCAAGCTTTACCAAACCCGACTCTATAACAAGATCAAAAAACTTGTCCTGAAAATTTATACTCTGGGAGACAGAGCTTGCCGGCATCACAAGCAAGGTTCCGTCACTACCCCTGAATGTTACTGTGGCACCGGAGCGGGATACAATAAAATCATTTGAAATCCCCTCAATGGTGATAACATTTCCACCTGGAAAATTGACAAGTCTGCCACCTGAACCGCTTTCAATAACAACGCTGTTGCTTCCCTGGCACCCATACACATGGTAAACATAACCTGACGGTACCCTGCATACAGCAGCATCGTTTGTCATGGACACATACTTATCAGGGGTATCAATGTTAAGCGTTCCTGAGCCTGTCTGAATCACCGTTGTCATGACAGGATCGGAAATGACCTCCACTTCAAGGTCACCACTCATCACTTTGTACATTGCAAAAAAATTTACTTCATATATGCCTTTTTTTCCAAATCCATCATACAGCGCCTCATAAACACCGTCACTGTCTCCATCCCGAAGCTCCACCACAGGCAAGCCGGTGACAGGAACATCCGCAGATCCGGAATAGGCATCCGGTGGAATAACCATGGCCCAGACCCTGTCAAGCTCACCGGAAGCAGTGATAATACTGCCTGCCCACAATCGTGCAGAATCCCTTCCATCAAGTGCAATTGTTTCAGGTACGTCTTCAATAACCGGTGGAACTGCTGCAAGAGCGTACCCCTTACCAAGCCTTATTGTATTTGCAATTTCTTTATCATCTTTTTCATTTGGTACAATATTCAAGCCATCCTGCAAAATCCAGTTAGCTTCTATTTGGGGAATCTGCCTGCCGCACATTTGCGTTGTTCCGGAGGTAAAACCATTATACAGGCTGCCGCTCTGAATGATTCTCACCCAGAAAGGGTATGAAAAGGAATAGAGGGTATCATCGGCAAAAGAGGCAGGCTCATCAGGCCCTGAGCTTGTAATCAAAATCCGCAGCTTGCCAGGAGGCGGAGTCATGTATTGAATAAAACTGCCTGAGTAACAGGCATCATATACAAGTATAACATCCACATCCATATTTTTCTGAATCGTATCAAGCCATAGATCAAGATCACTTGCATATAGCCACTCCTGATCCTCGTTGAGCATAAACTTGCCCACTCCACCATGATCCGTCATGTAGATCAAAAGCTCGTCAGGAGGATTTGAGGATACCGTCCAGAAAGTAACAGCATTATAGACCTCATCCAGGGTTGCGTAGGCATCCACATCAAAATCACCATCTCCGTCAATGTCAATTTCGTTATCCGGGCTTATAAAATATATCTTCTCCTCTTCAAAGCCCTGGTTGCGCAGGGCACGATATGCTATCTGCACACATGTTACAGTATCTTCCCATATGGCATTTGTCTCGTAAGCACCTCCGCCGGCTATTATTATGGCCTTTGATGTTTTTTCACTGGTTTCAATGGAAATGGTTCCGCTTGCTCTCTGTCCTGCGGCATCGGTCACTGTACACCTAACAGTAAAAATGCCTTGAGACTGAAAAATATGTTCAGGACGTTCCTGCGAAACTGCCTGTGTGCCATCTCCGAAATTCCATGAATATGTATAGGGGGGATTCCCCGATGCCACCTCACAAAAGAAAGTTGTCAAAAGTGGGGCTACACCGGAGGTTAATGTTGCTTCAAGAGGTTCTAATACAAGCTCCTGACTTTGCTGAACGTCAATGTTAATAGTCTCTGTGAACCTCTGACCTGAGCTATCAGTCACCGTACAAAGAACAGAATAATAACCTGCGACATTAAAAACATGGGAAGGGTTCTGCTGAATGCTTGCTTCACTGCCATCACCGAAATCCCATTCATATTCATACGGTGAGCTGCCCGAGGAGACTGTGCAGGAAAAAGATACTAATAGTGGCACATATCCATACTCTTCACTGGCGGAAATTGAAAAGGAAGTTGATCCCGAACGCACGCACCGAACGTAGTAAGACTTGCTCTTAGCGTTTCCTTCCACACGGCCACCGAGGAAATGCACGTACCACGCGTAACTAGTAAGATAAGCGTGCTTACTACCCGACCAGTAATAAGAAGATTTGACATTATTAAATATTTCATTAGAAATTGACGGATTATAGATTGTATAATCAACAATGGATGACAGCTCCTCAACATCAGGAATTCTCCAGTCACTATGCCCATCAAGCACAAGATTTTCACAATACTGACAAGCAGCTTCCCAGGTTCGTTTAACTCCATCATCCTCTCTTTGCCATTCAAGCTCTTTTTGATTATCTTCTATAATATTATCATTTTTAATAATCAAATAATCCAAAGGATAAAAAGACCAATATGATTCAGAACGAACACAACGAACGTAGAGATCATACTCCGTACTGTAACTGCCCACATTGCCACTGGTGAACCCCACGAACCACGCGTAAACAGGTATATTGGCGTCCGCACTGCCCGACCAGTACCAATTGTTTTTTATATTATTAAATATTTCATTAGAAATTGACGGATCATAGCTTGTATAATCAACGATACTCTTCAATTCCTCCACACTGGGGGCGACGCCAGTCATCATAACCTGCAAGCTCAAGCTCCTCGCATGCCTGGCAGGCATCTTCCCAGGTTCGTGTAACTCCGTCATCTCTCTGCTGCCACATAAGACCAGTGCCTTCATCAGAAACTGTGCCGTCTCCGTTGTCAATATAGGGGCCAACTGCATGGGCGGAAGTTGCTAACAAGATAAACATCAGAAAAAATGTTATAAATAGAGCGTGGTTTATCTGTTTCATTTTTTTGTCCTTAATTAAAAACGGGGTTTGGTTCTAATTTCGGCCATTTGTCTGAATCAGGATAACCAGGATAAGAAAGATGTTCAGGATGTTTGCTTAATCCTGCCTTATCCTGTTAATCCCGGGTATCCTGATTCAGACAATGTTGATAAGGCTCACAAAATCATAGGTGTCGTTTTTAAGAGAGATCAAAGGAAAACGCCACACAACTATTGTACCTGCAAACCCTCCAAAGTAATCGTTTGTCCACCAAGTTTCACCAAATCCGAATCTATAACAAGATCAAACACCTTGTCCTGAAAATTTATACTCTGGTAAACAGAGCTTGCCGGCATCACAAGCAAAGTTCCGTCACTGCCCCGGAATGTCACTGTGGCACCGGAACGGGAGACAATAAAATC
>NZ_LT828540.1:652702-678755 GCF_900170035.1 Desulfamplus magnetovallimortis
GGCACCAGCGCCACTTTCAATAACAACGCTGTTGGTTCCCTGGCACCCATACACATGGTAAACATAACCGGAAGGAACCCTGCATACAGCACCGTCATTTGTCATGGTTACATACTTGTCAGGCGTATCAATGTTAAGCGTTCCTGAGCCTGTCTGAATAACCGTTGTCATGACAGGATCGGAAATAACCTCCACTTCAAGATCACCACTCATCACAGTGTACATTGCAAAAAAATTGACTTCGTATGTGCCTGTTTTTCCAAATCCGTCATACAGTGCATCATAAACGCCGTCACTGTCTCCATCCAAAAGCTCCACCACAGGCAACCCGGTGACAGGAACATCCGCAGATCCGGAATAGGCATCCGGCGGAATAACCATTGCCCAAACCCTGTCAAGCCCACCGGAAGCAGTGATAATACTGCCTGCCCATAACCGTGCAGATTCACTTCCATCAAGGGTCATTGTATCCGGCATCTCCCCAATAACCGGTGGAACCGCTGCAAGGCCGTACCCCTTACCCAGCCTTACTGTGCTTGCAATACTTTTGTCCTCCTTTTCATTTGGCACAATGTTCGAACCATCCTGCAGAATCCAGTTCGCTTCTATCTGGGGGGTCTGCCTGCCGCACATCTGCGTTGTTCCGGAGGTAAAACCATTATACAGGCTGCCGCTCTGAATAATTTTGGCCCAGAACTGGTACGAAAAGGAATAGAGGGTATCATCGGCAAAGGAGGCTGCCTCATCAGGCCCGGAGCTTGTAATCAAAATTCGCAGCTTACCAGGAGGCGGGGTCATATATTGAATGAAACTGCCTGAATAACAGGCATCATAGACAAGGATAACATCCACATCCATGTTTCTCTGAATCGTGTCCAGCCATAGATCAAGATCTCTTGCATAGAGCCACTCCTGATCCTCGTTGAGCATAAACTTGCCCACTCCGCCATGATCCGTCATGTAGATCAAAAGCTCATCAGGAGGATTTGAAAATACCGACCAGTAAGTAACAGCATTATAGACTTCGTCCAAAGTTGCATAGGCATCCACATCAAGATCACCATCCCCGTCAATGTCAATCCCGTTATCCGGGCTGATAAAATAGATGTTCTCCTCTTCATAGCCCTGGTTACGCAGGGCACGATATGCTATCTGCACACATGTTACGGTATCTTCCCAGATGGCATTTTCCTCGTAGGGGCCTCCGCCGGCTATTATGATGGCCTTTGATGTTTTTTCGCTGGTTTCAATGGCAATGGTTCCGCTTGCTGTCTGTCCCACGGCATCAGTCACCGTACACCTTACAGTAAAAGTGCCTGGAGAGTGAAAGGTATGCTCAGGGCTCTCCTGTGAAACCGCCTGTGTGCCGTCCCCGAAATTCCATGAATATGTATAGGGGGGATTACCAGATGTCACCTCACAGAAGAAGGTTGTCAACAAGGGAGCCACACCGGAGGTCAAGGTTGCTTCAAGAGGTGCTATTACAAGCTCCTGGCTTTGCTGGACGTCAATTAGAATCGTCTCTGTGCACCTCTGTCCTGTGGTATCGTTCACCGTACACAGAACCGAATAATAATCGGCAACATCAAAAATATGGGAAGGGTTCTGCTGACTGCTTGCTGCACTGTCATCTCCAAAATCCCATAAATATGTATAGGGAGGATTGCCCGAAACTGCAGTACAGGAAAAAGAAAATTCCTGCCCAGTTTTTCCACTTGACGGTGACACCTGAAGCGTAACTGCAAGCTCTTCTCTTTCCAGCACTTCCACTGCCACCGATTTTGAGAGTTCCTCACCTGCACTGTCAGTCACCTTACAGATAACGGCATACACTCCGGAAACATCATATGTATGAACTGGGTTCTGCTGACTGCTTGCTGCACTACCATCCCCGAAATCCCATTCATATTCATATGGAGAGCTGCCCGAGGATACTGTGCAGGAAAAAGATACGACAAGTGGCGCATAACCCTCCTCTTCACTGGCTAAAATTGAAAAGGTCAAAGGATCAAATGATCCAGATGATCCCGAACGAACACACCGAACGTACTTATCATAGGGCTTACTGGCGTAGCCAACATTGCCATGGTAGAAATGCACGAGCCACGCGAAATCAGTGTTACTGGCGCGCGTACTGCCCGACCAGTAATTAATTGTTTTTACATTATTAAATATATTGGCAGGGATTGACGGATTATACCTGGTATAATCAACAATAGATGACAATTCCTCAACATCAGGAATTCTCCAGTCACTATGCCCATCAAGCACAAGATCTTCACAATACTGGCAAGCAACCTCCCAGGTTCGTTCAACTCCATCATCCTCTCTTTGCCATTCAAGCTCTTTTTGGGTATCTTCTACAATATTGTCATTTTTAATAACCAAATAATCCAAAGGATCAAATGACCAATATGATCCCGAACGAACACACCGAACGAAGCTACCAATGGTCTTACCGTAGTTGCCAACACCGCCATAGCCGAAAACCACGCGCCACGCGCCATCAGTGCCATCGGCGTACGTACTGCCCGACCAGTAATAACTTGATTTTACATTATTAAATATTCCATCAGAAATTGACGGATCATACTTAGAATAATCAACGATACTCTTCAATTCCTCCACACTTGGGACACGCCAGTCATTATAACCTGCAAGCTCAAGCTCCTCGCATGCCTGGCAGGCATCTTCCCAGGTTCGTGTAACTCCGTCATCTGTCTGCTGCCACATAAGGCCGGTGACTTCATCGGAAACTGTGCCGTCTCCGTTGTCAACAAAAGGGCCAACTGCATGGGCGGAAGTTGCTAACAAGAGAAACATCAGAAAAAATGTTATAAAGAGGGTGTGATTTATCTGTTTCATTTTTTTATCCTTATTAAAAATGGGTAATCAAGGAACAATAGACAATGTGCTCCTCTATATCCTGGGAAAAGTCAGTACCTTGAATAAGCGATGTTCCCACATCATTACCGTAACGGAACTGATAGGCCACATCCACTACACACCAGCGCCATGCCAGTCCGGTGCCAATGGAAAATCCCATATATTCATCTGGTGAGCTTTTGGCAGGTGCGGGATCGTAAAAGATTCCCATTCGCACAGGGATGACAATGTTGTCTTTGATAATGAGATATTCCGCTCCCATACGTAATGAGTTGACAGGGTCAATACCTGATTCTTCCAGGGAAAGGCCGTTTACAGGAGAGGTTTTGTTTCCATCAGCATCAATATATTCAAAATCATTCCAGAGAGTTCTGTGATAATCAAGCGACACCGACAAGTTGTCGGAATAACGATATGCCAGCCCTATGCCCCATGACATGGGAAGCCTGAGCTGTTCATTGCTTGTTTCATTGAATGAGATACCCGTATCGGACATAAGATCATCAGGAACATCTGAAAAATTTTGTTCATTAAAAGACAAATCCATATAAGGCAGAGCTGAATCGGGTATTGTTGTTACATTGTGTTCATAGTGGCTATGGTTAATGTCCGCCTTAAAAGGCATTTTCAAAACCCCTCCCAGCGTCCAGCGACTGTTAAGCCTGTAAAGAAATCCAAGGACTGCATTCCATCCTTCAAAAGAGTAGGTATCCATTGTATTTGTTTCAAGATGAAGCAAAGCGTGTTCTCTTTTAACTGCAATGGATTCCTCCCATTCATTTTCATAAATAAAGTCACCCCAGTAATTCAGGGTAATGCCAAACGAGAGATCAGGTGAAACCGCAATGCCCCAGGCAAGGCCAAGTGCGTAAAGTGCACCATCTTGTTCAAATTCGTACTTGTCTGTAAACGTTGCAAATGGAAATTCTTCAGAGGGATCTGATGCAGAATCCACAAAAAAGTTCTCAAAAGCAAATCCACGGCTGAAATCATACATATGCTGGTAATTCAGGGAAAGTACCATATTGCGATTGGCAAAAACAAAGGGTAAGGCAGCACTCAGATAGTTCAGCCTGTGACGGTTATCCTCTTCATTTCCTGAAGCATCAGGGTATTCAGAAAAAAAATTTTCCTCCTTTCTGTGATTTCCACTAAACACAACCGAAATTTCAGGTTTTTCAAGCTGGACAAGGCCACCGGGATTCCAGGATGCTGCTGTGGCATCATCTGCTATGGCAATAAAAGCGCCTCCCATACCAAGTGCTCTTGCCCCTGAACCTACAGGATTTGGTGTAGAGGTGATTTCAATTCTTTCCAGAAAACCATAATTTTCTTCAGCCAGTATCAAGACAGGGAAAAGAGATGTAAATAAAAATATCAAATGCACCACTATTTTAAAAGCCATTTTCACCTTACCCCTAACCTGGACAAGCCAGAAACAATAAGGATTATTTGATGCGACATCCTTCAGTTATCAGTTTACACTTTTTTTGATCCATGATTTTCATGATTAAAGGATTTACCTTGATTTTTAATCATCAGCGAGCAATGTAAAATCAAGCCGTATAGGAGGAAAATCATTTACTGTCACTCTCTGGGAGAGGCTTTTATAGCCAGGTACAAGGGGTGTGACAGTTATGGTGAATGTTCCGGGCAAATGGGGCATAAAGTAATATCCTTTATAAAAGGTCAGTGCCCCGCCCCTGCCGTCAGTACTCAGATATGCGCTGATGTTAGGGGTTACAATACCGTATATCATGGAAGGCAGCACTGCACCTTGCTCCTCTTCAAGGATCAGGGAATATTCACTTTCGTCCTTAAACGCTCCCTCAAACATCTGTACAATCCTTGCGTAATAGATGCCATCAGTGGGAAAAGAAAAAGATATGGCTTCATCCTCTCCATTCAAACCATTATCCTGATATTTAACAAGGGTCTCTCCATCATCTGAATATATCTCAATGGCTGCGTCACAGTTGATCCCTGCTTCATAGACAGTAAGACGATAAGATTTGGGGCTACCCTGACAATAGAATCTTACCCAATCTTCATCATCGGCACTATGAAAATTACGGAGCTGTTTGTACTCATAGCCATCCAGCTCTGAGTGTTCAGAGTTGATACTGGCCTGTGGAATTACTGATGCTGTCTCCCAGGTGTCATCTGATTCAAATTTATCCGGTATAATTCCCATTTCAACAACCTGGCTATCCAGCATAACAGTGCCTGAATCAATGATAAGCTCCATCGGTTGATCATCAAAAATAATCGTCTGGGAGACAAGAGTGGCAGGAAGCACCAGGAGTGTAGTTTCGGCATCCTGTAATGTCACCATTGCTCCGGATCGGGAATGGATGAAATCACTTGAATTTCCCCTGACAGTTATCACATTGGCACCAGGGAAATTAATAAGTTTTGCTCTGGCACCACTTTCAATGACAAGATTATTGACTCCTGTCGTTCCGTAAACAACCATTGTGGTTCCAGAATCAACAGTGTGGGAAACCTCGTTTGTCAGAACAAGATAGCCATCAGGAGAATCAAAACATGATGCTCCCCATGCATTTACAATAGACAGCATTGATACCATTAAAAGAATCCTGAAAACTAACTTTCCAATTTTTATGTCCATAACACCTCCATGATTATAAAATTTGAGTTTACCTTTTTTTGAATATTAGATGTAAATATTTGATATCAGTGCACCCTTTTAACTATTCTCCCCCTCTCCATTCTTGGAGAGAGAGCTGGGGGGTGAGAACAACAGAATCATCTTCAGTTTTAGTTTTGAATACAGATACGAAGAATCAAAGCCTCAAGCAGTATAAGAGGGTCATTGTCCGAAGATGATTTTAATTGATAGTCAAGTTCTGCAAGTTCCGTAAATATTGAAACAATCTCATCAAGTGAAAAACGGTCTGATTTAAGAAACATCTGAAAAACAGGAAAGGTGTTTTTGGGATTGGGAGCAATGATCAAATCCGTTGATATCTTTTTTTGTTTTTTCGGCTCATCACCATCAGAGTTAACAGGTGCAAGGTCATTTTCCCATTCATTAAGGGTACGGACAAGCTCCTCATCTGCCTTGACAACATGGGGCATTGTATTCCTGGTGAACAGATTGTAATTATTATTCGCCGCCTGCCAGCAGTTATTGCCCTTTGCCTTTTGGGTAACAACAAATTGCTTTATTACTAAAATTTTACGGAAATGGTTTACAAGGGCAGAGAGAAGCTGGAGATGATAAAATCCGCTGTCACAAAGGGACTTAAAATAAAATATAGCCTGATCAATATTCCTGTCAGACACTGCATTGTTCAATTCAAAGATGGCATCTTTTTTTGTCCTTTTAATAACAGACTGCACATCTGATGCAGTTATCATATTCCGATCACCGGTAAAAGCCACAAGCCTTTCCAAATTGTCGGCAAAGGTTGCAGGATCAAAACCTGTCATCTCGGAGAGCCGGTTGAATGCATACCCTTCAATTCCCTTGCCGCTTCTGTCCAGAATATCCTTCATGGTCAAGCGAAGAAGCTCGGTTTTTTCTGTCTGGTCAACCTTGCGGTTTCCTTTGGGAACAGAGCAATCAACTGCCAGGCCTTTTTCTTTAAAAGTATTAAACAGAAGTCGGCGGCGATCTGCATTGGGAGAGGTTAGAACCAGAAAATGGTTATCAGGAAAGCCTTTTGAAATGAACTGGTTGAGCTGGTCAATATCTTCTGACTTAAACCCCGGAGGAGAAGATATGCCGGGAGCGGGAAAAACAGGAGCATTTTTAACAGCCACAACGCGCCTGTCCTGGAATATGGAGTATGTGGAAAGCCTCTCTATCATTGCGGGAATGATGGCATCATCTCCCTCAAGCAGCTCATATCCTATATCTTTATGTTTTGCCGGCAACAAAAAATCAATAATGGTGTCAAATATCTTCCTGCAAATAAACTCTTCTCCCCATAGAAAAAAAACCTGTGGAACCTTGCTATTTTTCAGGGTATTTATAAAGTTTTGCAGATCATTGTGTTTCACTTCCGGCATGTTTTTTTTTCCGGTATTGTTATTTGAAGTAATATTTGAGGTAAAACCTGATTTAAAGAGATAAATGAGCATGCAGAGTCCTACCAGAGACATCAAAAGCCCTATCCCCTGGGATACAGAGAGATAGTCCAGCACAAAATCACCTCGCGGGTCTCCTCTGAATATCTCTATAAACGCTCTGAAAATGCCATAAAGAAAGATATAGAGCCAGAATGTAAAACCTTCAAATTTCTTTTTTTTATCCACCACAACAAGGATTATGAACAGCAACAAATTGGATAGAACGGAATAGAGCTGGGTGGGATGAAGTGCAATGTGCAAAGGTGCAAGTGAGTCTGGATCTTTAAAAGTAACTGACCAGGGAAGATCACACGAGTGGCCATAGCAGCAGCCTGCAAAAAAACATCCGACTCTGCCAATGGCATGGCCAAGAGCTATAGCAGGTGCAATGATATCAGCAGTACGCCACACTGGCATTCCTTTTATCCTAACATAGATCAGGGAAGATAGCAGTGCCGCAATAAATCCACCATAAAAAACAAGTCCGCCATTCCAGATTCTGAAAATTGCAAGAATATCGGATGAGAATTCTTCAAAATTCAGGATTATATAAAGAACCCTTGCACCGACAAGGGAAGAGACAAGAACCACAAAGAAGAGATCTGTAATCTCCTCCTGGGCAATTCCCTGTTTTGAGGCTCTTCTGCCGGCAAGCATTACAGCAGCAAGGAAACCAAGTCCAACAAACAGCCCATAGGTGTACAGGGTTATATTTCCGATTTTGAAAAGTATAGGATGCAAATGTCTCTCCTTAAGAAGGAAGAAGTAACAGAGAGATTAAATTCAGAATTCCGGAATGTTGTTAGTTATTACATGATAAACAAATATCCCCATTCCAACACATATGGCACTGTCAGCAACATTAAATGCAGGCCAGTGATAATACCCGATGTAAAAATCAAGAAAATCAACCACTTTACCATATCGAAACCTGTCAATAAGATTGCCCACAGCTCCTCCAAAAATAGCAGCCAGGCCACATGAAAAAAAGGTATATCGCTCCCAGGTCTTCTTGTAAAACCATAAAAGAATAAGAGCTACTGCAGACGAGACAAAAAGAAAGAAAAACTTTCTGAGCACAGCAGAATGATCCGCAAAAAGCCCGAATGCACCGCCAGGGTTCAATACATGGGTAATATTGAAAAAACCTGTAATTGCCATTGTTTCATGGAGCATAAAGTTTGAAATGATCAGATATTTTGTTATTTGATCAAAAACAATAATTGTTCCACTTATAAGAAGAAGCCTTCTCACTGGATCTTTTATTATGAGATTCATTAAACTCTTAATTTTCTTCCCCCCTTCGTACTGATTTATCGTTGTCATCAGTGCCTCTCTTATATTCTTATAACATCCTGAATCAGTGGCACGTTTTTTTGATAAATCTTGAAATCATTTGGAAAAAAATATCTGTTACTTCACTTGTATGATGAAGGCAAAAATCAATTTTTTATAATAATTTCAATCCATATTCTCTATAGGCTTGTATTTTTTTATCATTAGTAATAAGCACAAGGTTGTTTTTTATACATTGCCAAATTAACATTCTGTCAAAGGGGTCTTTGTGTGATGGTACAGATGGAAGCTGATATGATGAAATAACATCTTGTTCATGAATATCATAAACCTTAAAACCAGCATCTTTAGTTATTTCAAGCAAATCTTCCGGTGTTACACCATATAATTCCAGCTTGCCCAATGAATATTTTAACGAAATTTCCCAGTAACTTATTTTGCTGACATATTTAACCTTATCAGTAGTATTAAATACATCAAGGACATTTATGCTTATTCTTGAAGGCTCAAACATACTCCAAAGTAGATAGTGTGTATCAATGAGGTAGTTCAAATTCCCAATAACTCCTCTGACGTCATCTTAAAATCATCCATAATTTTATAACTGCCTTTTTTGGCAAGCAATCCAAGTTTGATTATATTCTTTTCTTGATACTCTTTATATGGAATAATAACAGCAATTTTTTCCTTTTTATCGCCATGAGAAATGATAATTTCTTCACCTTGTTTGACACTCTCCAAAACCTGTATAAGTTGTGTTTCAAATTCATTAACTGGCATTATTTTCATTTCATTGCTCCTACTAAAATATAGCGTTCCAGAAAAGATTTTGGCATATCAATTTTGAAGGGCAACCACAGTGGATTGCCCCTGCAATATACTCAAAGTCGACACCTTGTTGGCATTTATTGAATTTGTCTGAATCAGGATAACCAGGATTTACAGGATGCTCAAGATTTTTATCCTGTAAATCCTGGTTATCTTGGGCATCCTGATTCAGACAGTATTGACAAGGCTCAAAAGCTCATAGGTGTCGCTTTTGAGAATATAACAAAGACAAGAATATCAAACGCCAATTATATCAAGAGCTGCCGAACAACGATTACATGTTCCCGGAAAATCTTCCCTGCTGCCTGTTGTGGTGTCATATTTCCAGCAGCGTTCGCACTTTTCACCACCTGCTTTTTTAACTACTACCTGAAGGCCTTCAATCTCCTTGCTTGTCCAGGCATTTTCAACGGGTTCTTGAAGAAGTGATGCATCGGATACAATGAAAACATCCCTTAAATCTGCACCAAAGGAGGCAAGGATTTCTTTGACATCACTGTCGGCTGTATAGATTGAAAGGCTTGCATCAAGGGGGTGACCGATGAGTTTTGCAGCACGGGACTCTTCAAGTGCTTTTGTAACTTCCGATCTGACATCAAGTATCTTTGCCCATCTAACTGCAAGAATATCATCTTTCCATGATCCATCAACAGAGGGACGAGAGGTGAGATGAACACTTTCAGCCTTTCCTTCACAATCAGGCATGTGTGTCCAGACCTCCTCTGCTGTAAATGGAAGAATGGGTGCCATTAGACGGACAACAGCATCCAGGATAGAATACATGACTGTCTGGGCATCACGTCTTGCACCCTCCCCTGCCGGTGACGTGTAGAGGCGATCCTTAATGATATCAAGATAAAAAGCAGAAAGTTCAACTGTACAGAAATTATGCACAGCATGGTAGATTGTGTGAAACTCATATGCATCATAGGCTTTTATGGATTTTTCAAGGATTTCCCCCATCCTGTGCAGGATAAACCTGTCCATATCCCCCATTCCATCTATTGGTCTTATGTCCTTTGCAGGATTGAAATCAAAGAGATTACCCAGCATGAAACGGCATGTATTTCTAATACGACGATAGGCATCGGAAAGCTGCCTTACAATATTATCGGATATTCTAACATCATCCCTGTAGTCAGCAGATGCCACCCACAATCTTAAAATATCTGCTCCATGCTGCTTGATGATCTTTTCAGGTGCTACAACATTTCCCACTGACTTGGACATTTTTTTACCATCTGAGTCCACAACAAATCCGTGGGTAAGTACAGATTTGTAAGGGGCTTTTCCGGTTCTTCCCACAGCAGTCAAAAGAGAGCTGTGAAACCACCCGCGATGCTGGTCACTTCCCTCAAGGTAAAGATCAGCAGGTCGCTTAAGTCCTTCACGCTCTTCCAGTACTGCGGCATGGCTTACGCCTGAATCAAACCAGACATCCAGAATATTGTGATCCTTGCCAAAGTCACTGCTGCCGCATTTGGCACAGATTGCCCCTTCGGGCATAAGAAAATCAGCATTCTTTTCAAACCAGATGTCAGAGCTGTGTTCAAGGAAAAGCCCATGAATCTTGTCAACAGATTCCCTTGTTACATAGACCTCCTGGCATGTTTTGCAATGAAATACAGGAATCGGAACTCCCCACGATCTCTGACGTGAAAGACACCAGTCAGGCCGGTGTTCAATCATGGAGTAAATTCTGGCCTTGCCCCATGATGGTATCCAGTTGACATTGTCAATCTCCTCAAGGCTTTTTTTACGAAGTTCCTGCTTGTCCATGGATATGAACCACTGGGGGGTTGCCCTGAAAATTACAGGTTTTTTGCAGCGCCAGCAGTGTGGATATGAATGTGACATATCTTCATGTTTAAGAATAAGAGAACGTTCATCAAGCATTGCAATGATGCCTTTGTTTGCCTTCATGATAAACTGCCCTTCAAAGCCTTTTACATCATCGGCAAAACATCCGTTGTCAAGAACAGGGGAATATGGCTCAAGTCCGTATTTAAGGCCTGCAATATGGTCATCAGCACCATGCCCAGGAGCTGTATGAACGCAACCTGTGCCAGCCTCAAGGGTTACATGCTCCCCAAGGATGAAAATGGAATCCCTTTCGTACATTGGGTGGCTGCATTTTCTATTTTCAAGATCCAGAGGAGAGAGATCTCCAAGGATTTTGTATTCCGTGATATTGAACCTTGACATTACAGAGTCAACAAGCTCCTTTGCCATTATGATCACACCCTGATTTTCGGTTTCAACAGCGCAATACTCAAACGAAGGGTGGAGACAAACTGCAAGGTTTGCAGGTATGGTCCAGGGGGTAGTTGTCCAGATAGCAACAAAAACCTCCCTGCCACCAATGGCGGTCAGAAGATCACCAAGATCATCCTTTACAGGAAATTTAACAAAAATTGATGGTGAACCATGATCCTTATATTCAATCTCAGCTTCTGCCAGGGCAGTCTCACAGCTACAGCACCAATAAATGGGTTTTTTACCAAGAAACATGTCACCGCTTAAGGCAAACTCACCACACTCCTTTGCAATGCGTGCTTCATAGGCATTGTTCATGGTAAGGTATGGCTCATCCCACTCTCCGGCCACACCAAAACGCTTGAACTCCTCCCTTTGTATATCAACAAATCCTTCGGCATATTTGCGGCACGCCTGGCGGATCTGTACCGGTGTCATATCCTTCTTTTTTGAGCCAAGTTTTTTATCCACATTGTGTTCAATGGGAAGTCCATGACAGTCCCAACCAGGAACATATGGCGCATCAAAACCTGCCATCTGTTTGGATCTGATTATTATATCCTTGAGTATTTTATTAATTGCATGACCTATGTGCAAATTACCATTGGCATATGGAGGGCCGTCATGAAGGATAAAGGTCTCTTTGCCTGCTGATGATTGTCTTATTTTCCTGTAAAGTCCTGATTTTTCCCACTCTTTCAGTTGTTCCGGCTCTCTGTTGGCAAGGTTTGCCTTCATTGCAAATCTGGTCACAGGCAGGTTCAAGGTTTTTTTGTAATCCATTATGATGTTCAAGGCCTCCGATATATTCTTGTCTTTTTAATTTACTTTGGTCATCTGGTCATCAACTTTTATTGAACAAATTGTATTGCTTTTTATAATTATATTGCTTTTTATAATTGTATTGCTTTTTATATGTGTTATGTTTTTTGCTTCCTTCATACAGACTCAAAAGTACTTTACACTTTTCAGAAAATTTTGAACCATGATTAAAGGATTTTGGCACCAATCCAGGATTCCGGTCAATCTAAGTCATGGCACACCTTTATGTCAAGAAAAGTTCATTATTTTGACCTGTAGTGGTGCAGCCAATATTATATCTACTTCCGTGAAATTTGCATTTTATTGCCTTCAAAATAAAGGTAAACCGTCATGGCCGGAGTCCGGCCACCCCCGAATATGAAAATTTGTATCCATTTTCACGGTAAAATGGTTATTTTTACAATACACCTTTTATAGCTTTCAAATGGAAGACTATAATATATGATATCTCTTTTTATCTTTCTGCCATCATTTAAAAATTCATGCTCATCAAAGAGGGCAAGTTCTTCAGAAGAAAGAGCACCTTTCATGGCAAGGATTGCCCCTCTGTCATTAATAAAAGGCAATGCCATTTCCGTAAAGGCAACAAGTGATGTAAAAGCCCGTGATACCACAACATCAAAACAACCGGCACAGTTTTTGTCACCTGAAAGCTCCTCACCCCTGGCTTGCAGTGCTGTCATATCAGACAAGGCAGGCATATCAGTTGCGTTCTTACTTTTTGAAATAAGAAGACGGATCATGTGCTTCAGAAAACTGACTTTTTTCCTTGATGCATCAACCATGGTCAAAGAAGTTGAAGGGTTGACAATTTTAATAGGAAGTCCGGGAAAACCGCCTCCGCTTCCAAGATCAAGGAGCTTTAAATTCCAAGGGATATACTTGCAAAGGGCAATGGAATCAATAAAGTGCTTTACAGCAATCTCGTGAGGATCAACAATGGCAGTAATATTAATTTTTTTATTCCATTTCATAAGTTCAGCAGCATGGCAGGCTAAAAGCTCAAGCTGTAAAGAGCTTAACTCGACACCAAATGAGTTGCATCCATTGGAAACCGTCTTTTTCCACTGAGTACCAAATTGAGATTTGTCATACAGCTTCATTAATCTTGCCCCTTAAAACCTGTTGTTATCAATTTTGATGAGAGCTTCCATAACTAACAATAAAGCCACAAATGTGTCGATTTTGATTATATACGCCTGAAATTTTGATTGACACAAAAAATAATTTCTTATATTATTGCGGGATTTTCTATTACTATAAGAAAACCATTTAACCTGTTGATTTTAGCAGAGCATATTTCAATTATCAACATTTAAAAACAATTCGGAAGCACAGTATGCAATGGGATAAACGGGCAAATCTGTGAACAAATTCAGTCAAAAGGACAGTGTAATATGCTGAAGGATTTAAAACGAGTAAGAAATATCGGAATCAGTGCCCACATTGATTCAGGTAAAACAACTTTGACGGAAAGAATTCTGTACTACACGGACAGAATTCATCAGATTCACGAGGTGAGAGGCAAAGATGGTGCCGGAGCTGTAATGGACTCAATGGAGCTTGAGAGGGAAAGAGGAATCACCATTGCATCTGCTGCCACACATTGTGAATGGAAAAAAAATGACGTAAACATAATTGACACACCTGGTCATGTGGATTTTACTGTTGAGGTTGAAAGATCTCTGAGAGTCCTTGATGGTGTTGTTCTGATTCTCTGTTCAGTTTCAGGGGTTCAGTCACAGTCCATTACAGTTGATCAGCAGATGAAAAGATACCAGGTTCCATGCATCGCTTTTGTGAACAAATGTGATAGAAGCGGCGCAAATCCCTACAGGGTTGCAAGGCAGCTTAAAGAGAAATTGGGACACAATCCGGTATTGATGCAGATACCCATAGGACTTGAAGACAAAATCAAAGGTGTTGTTGATCTTGTCACCATGCAGGCATACTATTTTGAAGGTGACAATGGTGAGAAGGTAATCACAAAAGAGATCCCGCCAGAGCTTATGGACGAAGCCCTTGAGAAACGTGAAGAGATGGTGGATGCAGTCTCCATGTATTCCGATGAGCTTACAGAGCTCATTCTTGAGGAAAAGGAGCTTCCGGAAGACCTTATTGTTGAAGCTGTCAGAAGAGGAACCATTGCAAGGGAAATGACTCCTGTATTCATGGGTTCAGCTTACAAGAACACCGCTGTCCAGCCTCTTCTTGATGCAGTAATAAAATATCTGCCATCTCCCCTTGATATTAATAACGAAGCAATAGACCTTGATAAAAATGATGAGACAGTCTCCCTTGTCAGTGAATTTGACAAACCCACAGTATCCCTTGCCTTTAAACTTGAAGACGGCCAGTATGGACAGCTAACATATATACGTGTTTATCAGGGTTCCCTTAAAAAAGGCGACACTATTATTAACAGCCGTGACGGTCGTAAGGTTAAGGTGGGACGTCTTATCAGGATGCACTCTTCTGAAATGGAAGATGTTGACGAGATCCCGGCAGGTCATATTGGTGCCATGTTTGGCATTGACTGTGCTTCCGGTGACACCTTTGTAAGTCCCGGAATCAACTATTCACTGTTGGCAATGCATATCATGGAGCCTGTTATCTCCCTTGCCATCAAGCCTGTTGACAACAAATCCCAGATCAATATGTCCAAAGCACTTAACCGCTTTACAAAGGAAGATCCAACCTTCAGGACATATGTTGATAAGGAAACCAACGAAACCATCATACAGGGAATGGGTGAGCTTCATCTTGAAGTCTATGTAGAGAGAATGAAAAGGGAATACAAGGCTACGGTTGAGACCGGCCAGCCCAGAGTTGCCTACAGAGAGACAATTACCCGCAAGGGAGAGTTCAACTATACCCACAAAAAACAGACAGGTGGTTCCGGTCAGTTTGGACGTGTTTCCGGATTTATTGAGCCCACTGAAGAGGAATTTGAATTTGTCAACAAGGTCACAGGCGGCAGGATTCCCACCCAGTATATTCCTGCCTGCGAAAAGGGATTTCTGGGATGCATGGAAAAAGGTCCGAAAATGGAATTTCCTGTTACAGGTGTTAAAGTTACCCTTGAAGATGGAGCATTCCATGCTGTTGACTCCTCTGAAATGGCATTCCAGGCAGCAGCAAGAGGTGGTTTTCTTGAGGCATACATGAAAGCCCATCCGGTAATCCATGAACCTATCATGAAGGTTGTTATAGAGACTCCAAATGAGTTCCAGGGGTCATGCATGGGTCTTATAAACCAGCGTCGCGGTATCATTCAAGGCTCCCAGGAAGAAGGGGTTATGTCTGTAATTGAATCCCAGGTTCCTCTATCTGAAATGTTCGGCTTCTCCACCATACTTCGCTCGGCAACCCAGGGGAAAGCTCAGTTTACAATGGAATTTTCTTCTTACAAGCAGGTTCCCCAATCAGTGTCTGAAGATATTATAAAGGCTCGGGAAGAAGAAAAGAAAAAGAAAAAATAAAGAATACTTCATTTTAAACTTTAATTCCTAAATATAAAAATATAGTGAGGTAAAAATGCTGAGAAAAGATCTCATTCAAAAAAGCCCGGCAGTTCAGATTATGGGGAAAGAGTACCTGGAGCAGGGCAAGTTTGGTGCAGTGGTTTCTAGAGCAGGTGTTGGCAAGACCCAGTTTCTGGTACAAATTGCAATATCCTGGCTCCTTGATGGGAAAAAGGTTATCCATATAAGCCTTGATGATGCCATTGATAAGATAAATGTCCGCTATAAAGAAGGCTACAACAGCCTCATAGACAGTGTTGGATACATTGACCCCATCAAAGCAAATCGCCTTTGGGAAGACTTAGATATCTGCAAATTCGGTATCAATTATAATAGACAGACATTTGCTTCAAAGAATATAAGGGACTACCTTGCAACACTTAAAAAGGATAACCTTGAGATACCTGCCATGATCGTTGTTGACGGTATCGACTTTGACGGGGATTGTTCTGATATCCTTGATGACCTTGCAAAACTTGCTGCTGATTTCTCTCTGGCAATATGGTTTTCCATGCAGAGCCACAGAGAAGAAAATCTTACAAGTGAAGGTTTTCCTGTGCAGCTTGATAATGTAAAGGCTCGTTTTTCAAAGGCCCTTTTTCTAAAACCCCGAGAAGACAAAATAGAGGTTGTCATCCTTAAAAATGGTGCCAAAGTTAACGAAAAGCACCTTATAGAACCTGCAACAATGATGCTTATCTGATGCAAGGAAAGGGGAGATAAAAAATTCCCCACTGACATGTAAATCGGAAATTGTCTGAATCAAAGATAACCAGTATGAAACGGATGTTCAGGATAAATAATTTTGCCCTTGTTAACTCAAAAATGACATCTTATTGCTTTTTCAGAAGTTATTGCAGTTGTCTGAACCAGGATAACCAGGATGGATAGGATGCTCAGGATAGATAATCCTTCCTTATCTTTATTAATCATGGGGAATCCTGATTCAGACAGTGTTGACAAGGCTTACAAAATCACAGGTTCCGACTTTGGATCATAGGTTCCGACTTTGAGTGTTAATCCTGGACATCATGATTCAGACAATTTTACCGACAAACAAACCTTTAAAGAACACTAAAAGGTGGAAGCAATAAAACTACAAGGTGGAAGCAATAAAATTACAAGATGAAAGCAATAAAACTACAAGATGAAAGCAATAAAACTACAAGATGAAAGCAATAAAACTACAAGATGGAAGCAATAAATTCAGAGACAGCACCATAAACTCTCTGGGAGCCTTTTCCTGTCAGGATAGTATGCCTGTCAAAATCAAATAGGTAATACTCTTTGACAGATGCCGGCATCATATCGAACAGTTTTTTTGTACCATCTGGATCAACAAATGGATTTTTTCTTGACTGAATCACAAGAACAGGAACATCGAGCCTGATCTGTTTTTGTTCACCCTGCTTGTCATGCTTCTCCTTGACTCCTGCTTCAATCATGTTCATCAACATTTCAACCTGCCTTAGCCCCGAAGCAGGGTGACTTGTATATCTGAAGCCAACAGAGTCACTCTCCGAACCTTCAATTGCATATTCAATAAACATATCCTTACCTGCTGATGGATGCCTTGCTCTTTTTATCATCTGTTGCCACAATCCCCCTGGAACGAGAAAACCTGATGAATAATCTTTTATTCTTGATGGCGGGGATACCATAAAAAAACCATCTATATCCTTTACCCTTGATTGAAGGGCAAAGCCTGTCAGTGCTCCTACTCCAAGCCCACCCACAATTTTTTTCCGGCACAGTGTCCGAAGCAGTACAAGCCCCTCTTCCACTGACTCTATCCACTGTTCAAAAGTTGTTTCAAGAAGATTTGCAGGTGAAGTTCCATGACCCGGAAGCCTTGGCATATAAACCGTGTAGCCATTTTTTTGAAGATAGGCAGCAAAGGAGACAAGCTCCCCGGGAGTTGATAGATAATCATGAATAAGAAGAACTCCCGTATCTCCGCTATCAGATTTTAGAAGCCTTGGCCTTCCGTTGTTATAGACGGCCATTCTGCTTCTTGCTGTTGGATAACGGTTTATGAAACTTATGTGATTTTCGTTATCAATCTCGACTTTTTCATTGGAGGAATTTATTACCAAAAGCGCATTTTTATTTGCAGATTCGATTTTTGATCTATTCCCATGATCAATCCTGTTGTTGTCGCTTTTATCATGCAGCCTTCCATCTTGCAGCCTTCCATCTTGCAACCTTCCATCTTGCAACCTTCCATCTTGCAACCTTCCATCTTGCAACCTTCCATCAAGATTATTATCACCTACTTCATCAGCTTTAGTTTCAATCTTTCCACGATAGGTATTTTCTTTAGTTTCAATCTTTCCATGATGGATATTTTCTTTAACTTCAATTTTTCCATGACGAGTATTGCCAGAAGTTTCACTAAGTTCATTTTGGCCTTTTTCATCACAACCTTTTTTATCGGCCATATTATCTATAAAAAGGTCTTTGTCTTTACACTTTCCAGATGTGGTATTACCTGAAGAAGAGTTAGCTGACCACACTGCTTCAATATTTTTGTCCAGAAGGTTTACAGGACAGGCAAAATTGTTAAAATCATTTATATATTGGTTATACTGTTTATCTTCTATCCTGTAGAGCATCAATTGTGCAATTTCTGAAGGAGTCTTTGCAGCAATGTCTGCAAGATGCGCCTGAAGTCTTGAGAGTGGTTCCACCTCGTTGGCAATGACAGATACCGGATTGTCAACTCTTACAGTATGAAAGGCAGATGGAGAATCAAATCTTGTGTTATCCTTGAAAAGCCTATTCTCCCGCATCTCAACAATACCTGTTTCCAAAGCAAGGCTGAGAAAATCCTCGTACCTGTGAAAACGGTCATTGGTAAGGATGTGAATCTGGTTTTCATAAAGACTTCTGTGAAAATTGCAATAAAGAGACATTGAACAGGAAAATGTTGCAAGATAAGCCCTGCACCTGAAGTCATACTCGTCAATTCCATCATTTCCGACATAATATTTTAGAATAGATGCAAAAATATGGTCATAATTAAGGGTTGTCATCTCATAAACAGATTTCATGTACCTGTTCATGATATCCTGTGCAGCAGCCTTCATGACATGGTGTGAGCTCAGGCGGTTTGAAAAATCAACCCGTCTTCTTGATGTTACATCACTTTCCACAAATGAGTTAAAAAAGTAATCTTTAATTGCAATGGATTCGCCAATCCTGATATCCACATCCACACCTGAAAAAAGCATTGTTCCCTCTGTCAAAAGCTCATCCATTACCCTTTGTGAAGGATTCTCCATCATGGTTAAAGCCAGTCTGCTAAGGACATTCTCCTTTGCTCTTACAGGGTAGTATGTGATGTTAACAGGCACTATAAAAGTCTGTTGTTCAAGAATTTTTTCTGGAAAAGAGAGTTCATACTGATCTATAAGTCGTTTAAACTCAACAGGATTGATTGTTTTCATCCTTCGAAGGCGCTCACGGTAAAATTCAGTGGTCAAGGCAAGAATTGCAGCACCTGTATGGGGACGTTGCACTTCTCCATCCTGATATAGCCTGAACTCACCATCTCTTGTGATTTTCTTGTTTTTTACCATCATACCTTCGGGGAAAATGATACACTCTGCCGTTCCTGCAAGAAGGCTTTTAACGATAAGAAAGTCACGCTGGGGGTCCCTTGTGGATACAGCACCCATGGCTTCAAGGATGCCTTTTAAACCACCTTGAAAAAGCTCTGCCGCAGCAAGTGACCAAACCGGCTTTTTTGTCAGCTCATGGATGTGATACGGTAAAAAGACAGTTTCAATGCGTGTAAAATGGTTGGCTGTAAAAATAAGTGAGCCTTCAGGAATTTTCTCCTTGCCATGTATGGTAATTCTTGCCTTTGAAATTCCTGAAAAGGCCCTAAAAGCATATCCTGACATGTAATAGGCAAATCGGTTCACAAATGGTCTCCTTTGGGAAATATGGAAGATTAGCCTTGACCATCTCCATATTATTTCTTAGATTACTACTTTGTCAAAATAAATATTGATCCCATGATGGAGGATAACTTGTACTCAAAAATATTGATTCTGCATTTTCCGCCGGAAGTTGCCCAGAAAGCAGTGGTCTGCCATCTGACACGCAAATTTGATCTGCTCTTTAACATCCTTGGTGCCAGGGTATCCAACAGAAAAGACGGCTACATGGTACTTGAAATTTCCGGAACCAGGGACAGTTTCAAGCAAGGTGTTCGCTTTCTCAAAGACCAGGGCGTAAGGGTAAGCTCCGCAGAGCAGGAGATCTGGCGGGATACTGAAAAGTGTACCCACTGCGGTGCCTGTACTGCTGTATGTCCATCAGGAGCGCTTTTCATAAAGCGTCCGGAAATGGAAGTAGTTTACGATAAGGATAAATGCACAGTGTGTGAACTCTGTATAGTGACATGTCCCACAAGAGCAATGGGCCTTTATTCTAAAAAAAATACAGAAGATATGATGCAGTGAAAAATAACAGCACCACTAACTCTTCATGGTCGATTCAGGATACCCCCAACTATGAACATCAAATGTGTTTTCACAGTAAAGAGATGACTGCTGCAGTTACTATGCCCCAAAATTCTTCAAAGCGGGTGGCTGTAGCAGTCAGCGGTGGCGTGGATTCCATGGTTGCAGCTTGGCTTCTTAAAAAAAATATTCTAATATTTTTGGAATCCACTTTACAACAGGGTATGAAGTAAAAAAACTTGACATTCACCATCTTGAAAAACAACTTAAGATTCCTATCCACTGTGTTGATTTTAAAGAACTTTTTGAAAAACATGTTGTTAATTACTTTATAGATACCTACAGAAAAGGCTCCACCCCAAACCCCTGTCTTGTATGTAATCATAAAATCAAATTCGGAGCGTTGTACGATGCTGCTGTTAAACTTGGTGCAGATACTATTGCCACAGGCCACTATATAAGAACAGAGCGTGATGATGAAGAAAATCCAGTTCTGCTGAAAGGTCTGGATAGTTTAAAGGAGCAGTCATACTTTTTATCCATGCTGTCGCATCGGCAATTAAAAAATACACTTTTTCCACTTGGTGAATATACAAAGCAGGAAGTAATTGAGATAGCATCAGAAAACCACCTTGTTCCCTTGGAAAAAAAAGAGAGTCAAGACATATGCTTTATCCATGATTCTACATTTGCAGAGTTCATTGTTTCAAAAACAGGCATGAAATTCACACCAGGGGATATTGTAACAACAGACAATAAGGTTGTTGGCAGACACAGAGGGCTTCACTGCTACACAATTGGGCAACGTCGGGGATTAAACTGCCCAGGACCGGAACCCTACTATGTAAAATCCATTGACATGATAAACAACCGCCTGATTGTAGGTTTCAGGAAGGAGCTTTACAGTGATACTTTGAATGTCAGAAATGTTAATTGGTTATCACCATGCACTGAATTTTCATGGGACAAACCTATGAAGGTTATGACAAAAATACGGTACAGCCATACGGATGCACCATCTACGCTATTTCCATCCAGTGAATCTACAGCAGAAACTCTTAATAAGACAACCTGTCCAAATCACATTAAAATAATATTTGATTCTCCTCAATTTGCAGTAACCCCCGGACAGGGAGCTGTTTTCTATAAGGAAGATAAGGTAATTGGAGCCGGAATCATCCAATGAATAATATTGCAAATGAAAAATACAGAACATTTTATATTACAACACTTGGATGCAAAGTTAACCAGTACGAATCCGATGGTATTGCAGCCGAACTTTCAGCAATGGGCTGGAGTCGAAGCGAAAAATGCGAAAATGCTGAAATATGCATCATTAATACATGCTCTGTTACCTCAAAGGCAGCCATGCAGTCAAGGCAGCAGATAAGAAGCATTATAAGAGCAAACCCTAAGGCAAGAGTTGTTGTGACAGGGTGTCATGCACAGACAGCACCTGATGATATCAAAAAAATTGAGCAGGTTGATATTATTACAGGTCATAGTGACAAATTCAATATTGCCCGTGCTATATCGGAAGAAAACTCTATAACGGAAGAAATCTATATAAGTAAAAAAGTCTCCCATGGCAAAAACAAAAACAATACTGATATAAATAGATCACCTGATGGAGATAAAAAACGCCCTGGTTTAATTACTGAAAACATTCCATTTCCTGCCAGTAATTCATGCACAGAAACAGTTTTCCATTCATTTTCACCATCAGTCACCGGCAACAAAACACGGGCATATCTAAAAATCCAGGATGGCTGCAATGCCTTCTGCAGCTACTGCATCGTACCCTATGCAAGGGGCCGCAGCCGCAGCATGCCACAGGAAGAAGTATTCCGGCATCTATATAAACTATCATCTCTGGGGTACAAAGAGGCAATTATTACAGGTATCCATGTTGGAGCATATGGCCTTGACTTTAAAGATAAATCTTCCCTTACAGAGCTGCTTGAAAAAATCGAACGACATCGTCCGATTCACAGAGTACGCCTAAGCTCCATAGAGCCTTGTGAGCTTACACCTGAAATCATTGCCATTGCATCACAAAAACAGAGCATCCTGTGCAATCATTTTCATATCCCTTTGCAAAGCGGTGACGATCAGATACTCAAAAGGATGAAAAGACCATACAGTGCATCACTTTTTCACTCCCTTGTCACAAACATTAACCAGAGTATGCCATCAGCAGGAATTGGAGCCGATATCCTTGTTGGATTTCCAGGAGAATCCCAAGCGGCATTTGACAATACTTTCTCGCTCATGGAAAAACTGCCCGTAACTTATCTTCATGTATTTCCATTTTCTCCAAGAAAAGGTACACCAGCCTTTGATTTTCCGAACAAAGTTGATTCAAAAACAGTTAAACAAAGATGTGCGTTAATAAGAAAACTTGGATCAGACAAAAGAAAAGCATTTGAAACCAGACAAATCGGAGAACTCCTTGAAGCTGTTATACAGGAGAATCGAGACACAAAAACAGGAAAACTTGTTGCTGTGACATCTAACTACCTGTCCGTGCTTGTAGATGGAGAGGATAGCTTTAAAGGTCAATGTGCCAACGTCATTATTGAGAGCAGGCAAAAAGACAACAGGTTGTACGGAAAGATTCTATAAACGGTAGTGTCATAAAAGTGTTGATATCTTTTTGTGAAAGCCCTGCTGAATCAAGGTTTGTGAAGAGCTCATCAACATATTTGGGACACCACCCTATAAACGAAAAGATTCAATAAAATGTCATTACCAACAGATCTTTTTAATAGTTCATGAAACTTTGGGTTCAATTTTTTACAGGCATATCAATCTTGTGTGTTTTTACTTTTCGATAAAGTGTTGCACGGGATATCCCAAGTTTTCTTGCTGTCAGAGCCATATTAAATGATGTATCTTCAAGGGTCGCACTGATTAATCTCTTCTCCATTTCATGCAGGGAACCTGTAAATGAGGCGGTTGAATTTATCCTTTTCACAGGTAGCCCCAAGTGACCCTCTTCAAGTATCCCACTGTCACAAAGGTGAAGTGACCTCTGGATGGTATTTTCCAGTTCCCGTGCATTACCCGGCCAGTCATAGGCGGTCAATGCATCCATTGCCCCCATTGAAAGCTGACACACCGGATTATTTTTTTTAACAAAATAGTCTGCAAGGGCCATGATATCACGCGGGCCTCTTTCCTTTAGCCTGGGAATCTTTATTGTAATGATATTGAGACGGTAATAGAGATCCTTGCGGAAGCGGTTATGCTCAATTGCTTTTTCAAGGTTGACATGGGTTGATGCAATTATTCTTGTATTGACCTTGACCATTTTATTTGAGCCAATCCGCTGAACCTCACCTGTCTGAAGAACCCTTAAAAGCTTCACCTGCATGTCATGGGGCATATCTCCGATTTCATCAAGTAGTATGGTGCCACCGTGGGCAAGTTCAAATTTACCTACTTTTCCGCCTTTTATTGCCCCTGTAAATGCACCGTCAACATAGCCGAAAAGTTCGCTCTCCATAAGTTCTCCCGGAATAGCACCACAGTTAATGGGGACAAATGGCCCGCCACTACATGCCCCTGCATTATGAATGGCCTGGGCAAAAAGCTCCTTTCCGGTGCCTGTTTCACCAAGCAAAAGAACAGTTGAGGTCGATTGTGCCGCCTTTTTGGCAAGGGATATTGCATCAAGAAAAGATGGAGACTGACCAATAAGATGATCAAAGGTAAAGTAAGCCCCTGTTCCGGAGAAACGTTCAGCAAGTTTTCTTATATTACCAACATCTTCAAAAACAACAACTGCACCCATCAGCTCTCTTTTTTCCGATAAAATAGGCTGGGCAGAGAATATGACATGTATATCCTGATTGCCATACTTAATATTACACTCCTTTTCCCGCCATACAGAAGGCTGAGAGTAGATATGATCAAGGTCAATCTCCAGCCCTTTTAATATTGAAACTGGTTTGTTTTCAAGATGACCGTCTTTTAATATCTCATTTGCCTTACGGTTGCTCTTCCAGATACGCAGATCACTGTCTATGGCAATCAATCCTGTTTCCGCAGACTCAACAACACGATCAAGAAAACCTGTATAAAAAGACATTTCCCGATTCTGTTGAAGAAGACACATGTGTTTCTCAATGGAACGGGCAGCAGATGTGACCATGATCAGCGTGTGAGGGTGGACAAGATCATTGCTGCCCGAAACCACAAGCACCCCCTGTAATGAATCCTCATGACCAAATATTGGAGCAGCACAACTTGTAAAGCCGTGGGCTTTGATGCAGTAATGCTCTTTGTCATTGAGCTGTATGGAAACCTGTTTTTTCAGACAAAGGCTTATTGCAGTGGTTCCCACATTACGCTCTGTCCAGCAGTATCCTGGAGCGCAGTTTCGCTCTGCAAATTCAGCCTTTAGCCGATCACTTCCGGCAAGATGAAGGATATAACCGTCCCTGTCCACAAAGGCTATCATGAATCGCTCAGGAGATAGAAGATCATAGAACTCCTCAATATATCCTGAGACCACATCCAAGAGATCCCTGCAAACAAATCTTCGCTTTTGAAGGGCAGCAGGAGAGAGGCGTTTCTGATTTGGACTCCTCTCCTCCCTGCTTATACCGTAGCGCTCAGAGCGTATATGGGATAGCAGAATCTCTTGCTTCATCTGCTCACTTGTAAGAATAGATACTTTTTTCATATAAACCCTCATGATTACGAGGGCATCACAACGATGCATGAAAGTCTTTATATGTCAGTATGTTATGGAGGCTTTCCAACAAAGCCCCATGTTTGCTGACGCATCACAACGAAACATGAAAGTCGTTGTATATCAGTATGCTATGGAGACTTTCTAATAAAAAAATAAAATTGAATTCGGCAAAAAAGCAACAAACTATTTATCTGATAAAATTGGTCATTATCTTAGCCGCAGGCTCCGGAGCCGGAAGCTCTTTTTTGCCCATCTCAACAATTTTCAGCAACCATGCCATATTCCTGCCAAGCACTTCCATGATCTGTTTGCCCTCGCCATCCTGTTCCATTTCCCCTGGATTCATTCCATGGGCCACGTTCCAGTAGTTGGAACAGGGCATAATCATTTCTGAGTAGCAGATATAGTGATTAAGGGAGTTCATGGTGGGAAGACCACCTGAACGCCTTACAGCAACAACAGATGCTCCAACTTTGTGTCTCAAAAGGCCATTATTGACAGAGATCACAAAAAAAGCTCTGTCAAGAAAGGACTTCATTGTACCTGCAACACCTGAAAAATGTACAGGAGATCCTAAAAGTATGCCATCTGCATCTTTCATCTTTTGAATCCACTCGTTGACTGGATCATCTTCAATTGCACATCTTTGGTCACGTTTCTTGGCACAGGTGAAACAGGCTCTGCATCCCTGAATCTTCTCCTTGCCCACATGAATCATCTCAGTCTCAATGCCCTCTTTTTCAAGTTCTGAAAAAACTGTGTTCAATGAACATACAGTATTGCCCTTCTTTCTTGGGCTTCCATTAAATCCTATAACCTTCAATTTTGTTTCTCCTTTGTTTGCTATCTCTAATTAATTGGGGTGCATTTTTGAACTTAGCGCCCTTCGGGCGGGCTTTTCCATAACCACTTGCTTTTGCAGGAGATAAAATGGAAATTCCTATACTATTTATTGGATTACATTTTTTTAAAATTATAAAATTTGGAACAAACACTCACCCCGTGCCCCAAGGGTTTTATAAGAAAGTCCCCGTATTTCAAGGTTTTTTTCAGGGCTTTCATGCTTCGTTGTGGCAAGATGGGTTTGCCATGGCCGTTATATAAAAAAACAGGCATCCTTCATTTGAACCCAAAAATACTTTACACTTTTTTGTGAGAGATTCCCGCCA
>NZ_LT828540.1:678855-735121 GCF_900170035.1 Desulfamplus magnetovallimortis
AAAAAAACAGGCATCCTTCATTTGAACCCAAAAATACTTTACACTTTTTTGTGAGAGATTCCCGCCACACAGACTTTTCTCTCCGGAAAGTGTAAACTGGGAAATGAAGCATGCCAAAAAACAGAAGAATTATTAATCTTCTCATATCATGCATTTATATACACATATAAATCAGGAATGCAAAAAAAATATCCTACGGTAAAAAACTGGGAAAAAAATTGACAAATCAAATAAAGACTAATAGGATGATTTAAGTCAGTCGATTGACCGACATACTACACTATATACTCAAAGTCGACACCTATGATCTTGTAAGCCTTGTCAACACTGTCTGAATCAGGATTCCCAAGATTAACAAGATAAGGCAGGTTATCTATCCTGAGCATCCTATCCATCCTGGTTCAGACAACTGCAATAACTTCTGAAAAAGCAATAAGATGTCGATTTTGAGTTTATAGTTTGAGTTCAAAATCATGGTTTAAATCATGAAAATTATGGTTTAGAAAAAATGCAAACCAAATAATCAAATATGCAAATAATAATACATCAAAAAAACCAGATGCACTTTCAAAGTAAATACAAGGAGGGTTATGGAGCAGCAGTTTCAAGAAATAAAACCTCGTAAAAATATTTGGAAACCTATCTATCTGAAATCCATGCTGTGGTTTACAGGACGTGCTGTACAGGCAGCTTCCAGGGTTGACCCTGAAGTAAAAGCAGAATTTGAGGCAATGCCGGAAGGATATACATTCGCTCTTGGAGCATGGCCGTCTGGACCATATATGGTGATTGAGAGGCAAAGCGATGGAACAGCAAAATATATGGGTTCCTCAACTGAAAACATAAAAATTGATCTCAGCCTTTTGTTCAAAAGTTCTGAACACCTTTTCCTTGCTTTTACATTCAGGGAGAGTACCCCCATTGCCACAGCAAGGGATCGTCTTCTTGTTGATGGAGATATACCCCATGCCTGCGCTGCTGTCAGAATTCTTGATATTGTCCAGGTTTATCTTTTGCCAAAATTAATTGCAAAACTTGCAATTAAACGCTACCCCCGCTGGTCTTTTAAACGTCACACCATATATCGTGCACTTGTTAACCTCCGTGCAATTGCTGGTGTTTAGACCACTGCCGATTTTCAGAAATCAGGATTTTTAAGATGACCACCATGTTTCTCGTCAGTCATAAGTTCTCTAATGAGACCACAGATAGTATTTTTCAGAGAATTGAAAGTACAATATGTGGTGGTGGATTTGAGAAGTTAGGACTCTTGATCATTGTTTTAGGAAAGGAAAAAAAATGTCCATGACGGAAAGGTTTGAATTTTTATGCCGGACAAAGACCCTGTCCGGAAACCGCTCTATGGAGCATCTTCCCTTTGAGCTATCTTCAATGGATGCCAAGAAACCCTTTGTTCTTATCAGCAGCAGCGACAGGGAAAGGGGTTGCCATAAATCCCTGGTTCGTGCCTTTGAAGGAAGCGGAGTTTCACTTGGTATATCCACTGTTACCTCCCTTGATTCACAAAGCCTTAAAGCTCAATATGCTCTTTTTAACGAAAGGGGTTTTGACAGCATTATTGCCTTTGGAACCGGTGAGGTAGTGGATATGGCAAAACTTCTCAACATTGTTGCTTTTTATGGGCCTGAGATACTCAGAAATCCGGAAAAATCCTTAAACGGCGGTTTATACCCACTTGTCTATATCCCCACAGGGGCTGGATGCGGCATGGAAACCTGCAACGAAATTTCTTTTAATGAAAAAACATTTTCTTCTCCTGCTCTTATGCCGGATATTGCTCTATTTGCGCCTGAAATAATGGATACAACTTCTATTCAGGAAATTTTTGGTATCCGGCTTCAATCTGATATAAATGATTTAGATACAAATTTTTTAAATATAAATGAAACCTCAAACAGTAATATTAAAAAAAATTCTGCAAACCCTTTTATAAACTCAGGGTTATCAAGTTTATCAATATGCAGCGAAGCTTATGCCATGTCAAACAATCCGCCTGCAAGGGCATATGCCTCGGTTGCCATTTCCATGGTAATGGAAAGTTTTGCATCTTTGATCATGGAAGCAAAAGATATTCTTTCATCCAATAAGAATATAAAATCCCACAAAAACTGCATGTTAGGTAAATCAGGAACAAATAAAACATCTATAAAAAAACGCCATTTAAAAAAATCAGATACAAAGGCCATGCATTTAATAAGCTGCTACTCAAACAAGAAAAGACTATCTGAGAACATGACAAAGATAGCCCAGGCATCAGCAATTTCAGGTTATATAAGAGCAAACATAAAAGATATAAAATGCATTGAAATTGCCAATTTATTTACGGATAGCCATCCTGATGCCATGAAAAATATACCGGCTGGCCAATGCATGGCAATGCTACTTCCGGAAATATTAATAACATATGAAGAAAAACAGAATCTGCTTGGCTCCCTGCTTCTGCCCCTGAGTGACCAGCTCACATATGCCGCAACTCCCCTGCCCCAGCGAAGAGATATGGCATTACACTCCATCCGGACTCTTTTAAACGATCTCTTTATAATAACAGATGGCAGAGTACCAAGAACCATTGATGATACTGGAATACCAAGAGATAACCTCTCCACACTTATGGAGCAGGCAGGGAGGCAATCATGATAGTTATACCTGATTACTATGAGTTTTATTGCGGAGTCAACATTGTGGCAGGTCATGATGTGCTGGAGAGAATTCCAGAGCTTCTTGGAATAATGGGTGCAGATGCCCCCATGATCCTTACGGATAAAGGGGTCAAACTGGCAGGTCTTGCAGATATTTTAACAAAAGCCATCGGGAATGATATTTCGATAAAAACCATTGAAGATGATGTGCCACCGGATTCTGATCTCAATACTGTCAATAATCTTGCCGGCATATACAGGGAAAAAGGGTGTGATTCCATAATTGCCCTTGGAGGCGGCTCTGTTCTTGATACTGCAAAGGGAGTAAACATTCTTGTATCTGAAAAGTCGGATAATATTCTTGATTTTAAAGGTTCAGGAGCACTCAAACATAAACTTAAACCTCTGATTGCCGTGCCCACAACTGCCGGAACCGGCTCTGAGGTTACCATGGCAGCGGTTATTGCGGACAAAGCAAATGACAGAAAACTTCTTTTCGGCTCCCTGTTTCTGCTTCCGGATGCTGCTGTTATTGACTCCCGCATGACAATGACACTTCCTCCACATATTACAGCTCTCACAGCAATGGATGCTCTCACCCACGCTGTTGAGGCAAGCTACTGCCTTGGAAGAAACCCATTGAGTGACAGTTATGCACACGAGGCAATAGAGATGATAAACAGAGATCTTCTCAAGGTGCTCAAAACTCCGGATGATAAAGATGGTCGTCTTGCACTTGCAACTGCTGCAACCATGGCAGGCATCGCTTTTTCCAACTCCCCTGTGGGTATGGTGCATACCCTTGGTCATTCTGTTGGTTCTGTGTGCCATGCTCCACACGGCACATGCATGGCAATACTTCTTCCTTATGGCATGGAGTACAATATGCACAAAAGAGAGGAGAGAATTGGAGAGATTCTTCTTCCACTTGCAGGGCCTGATATCTTTGCCGCTACACCTTTTAATCTAAGGGCGGAAAAAGCTGTGGCTCATATCAGAAAACTTAATCAGGAACTTTCAGTGGCCACAGGGGGAATCCATGGCACCTCTTTGGGTGAATTAAAGGACAGAGATGGAAACAAAATGGTTTTGAAGGAAAAACTTCCCGATATAGCAAAGACAGCCATGGGTGATGGGACTCTTTTTTACAATCCTGAAGATATGGACTATGAAGATTTTCTTATGGTTCTGGAAGCTGCATATGAAGGAGTACCCCTGGACAGATCACGGATAAAATGCGGTTAGGAATTGATTTTCAATAACCAACATGGCGGTTCACAGCCACAATCGAAGAGTAGAAAGTCTTTATAAAAACAGCCATTTGCGGGGACTTTCATATAAACTTGCCCATTCACCTCGCCCCCAGCCACATTTTACAGACTTGGGAGGGGGAGTTTGGGTAAGTTACTCAAAATCGACACCTACAACATCTTGAGCCTTGTCAATACTGTCTGAATCAGGATTCCCAAGATTAACAGGATAAGGCAGGATTATCTATCCTGAGCATCCTATCCATCCTGGTTATCCTGGTTCAGACAACTGCAATAACTTATGCAAAAGCAATAAGATGTCGATTTTGAGAAGTTAATTAAACCCAATTACTTAGTTTCAAAAACTACCCAACAAAAGAATCAGGAGTAAATCATGCGTGGCTCCCATAGAAAAACAGGCTATATGGGTAAAATAATGGTGGTGGATCTATCCAATGGAACCATAGAAACAGAAACTATACCCCACACAGTCTATGAATCATTTTTATCAGGCATGGGATTGGCAGCCCATGTGCTTTATCACAGAATTCCCGAGGGTGTTGACCCATTGGGCCCTGACAATATGCTCGGGTTTGTCTCAGGTCTTTTAACTGGTACAGGCTCCCTTTTTACCGGCCGATGGATGATAGCGTCCAAATCGCCCCTGACAGGTACCTGGGGTGAAGCCAACTGCGGTGGCAATTTTTCTCCAGCCATCAAAAGATGTGGTGTTGATGGTATCTTTTTCAAGGGAACAAGCCCCAAACCTGTATATCTTTATGTGGATGACAATCGTGCAGAGCTTCGGGATGCCACATTGATATGGGGAAAAGATACTGTTGAAACTGAGGAATATTTTATCGAAAAGCATTTTCTAAATGAAGATGGATTTATAAGAAGTGATTCTTCTCTCCAAGATAACTCTTTAAATGAAAAAGAGCTAAAAAAATATCGCCGTAAAAAGGTGGCTGTTGCATGCATAGGGCCATCTGGTGAAAAGCTCTCCCTTATATCCGGAGTTTCAACAGATAAAGGACGAATGGCGGCAAGATCCGGCCTTGGTGCTGTAATGGGTTCCAAACGCCTTAAAGCTGTGGTTCTGTCAGGAACAAGGAGAATCCATCCCCACAATCGAGAAGAGATAAAACGTCTCAGCCGCATCTGTAACCGATGGGTTCAGTTCCAGCCACCTCTTATGCCAGGATTTCTCACAGCACCTGTGGGAGCCTTGATGAGGCTTATGCCCTGGGTAATGACCCAGGATGGTCTTCTTTATAAAATTTTCCTCAGAAAATGGGGCACCGTCTCCATGAACCAAATATCAGTTGAGATGGGTGACTCACCAATAAAAAACTGGAAAGGCACAAGCTCAGACTGGGGTTTTTTCAAAAGCCTTTCATCCAACCCTGACACATTTACCGAAAAAGAGACCCAAAAATACCATTGCTATTCATGCCCTCTGGGATGCGGTGGAATATGTAAAACCACAGGCAAGTACCAGAAGACCCACAAACCTGAATACGAAACTGTACTCTCTTTGGGCGGTTTTGTGATGAACAAAGATATGGATATCATATTTCAGCTCAATGAGATGTTGAACCGTGCCGGTATGGATACCATATCCGCAGGTCATGTGGTGGCATTTGCAATGGAATGCTATGAAAATGGGCTGATAACTAAGGAAGATACAGATGGAGTTCCATTAAAATGGGGAGAGCCTGATGCCATAACCTGGCTTATAGAAAAGATGATATCAAGGGAAGGTATCGGAGATATCCTTGCAGATGGTGTAAAACGAGCTTCCATGCATATTGGTGAAAAGTCCACAACCTTTGCTGCCCACGCAGGAGGACAGGAGCTTGCAATGCATGACGGCAGAAATGATCCAGGATATGCCTTGCACTACAGTGTAGAGGCAGCTCCGGGACGACACACATACGGCTCTGGTATCTATTATGAGATGTACCAATTATGGAAACGTGTAAAGGGCATTCCAAAAATAGCCCCATTTTACTCAAAAAAGAGCAAATATGTTCCAGACAAGAAACATGCAAGGATAGGAAAAGCCAACAGTGAATTCATGAACATAATGAACGGGTCGGGAGTCTGCATGTTCGGAGGATTCATGGGAGCCAACAGAATCAGAATTTTTGACTGGCTCAACGCTGCCACAGGATGGAATCATACCCCTGAAAAATATATGGAGATCGGAAGTCAAATCCAGACATTAAAACAGGCTTTTAATATAAAACAGGGCGTTGAACCATCAACTCTTGCGTTAAAAGAGCGTGTAATCGGCCATCCTCCACAGGAAAAAGGCGCCAATAAAGGTCGAAGCGTACCCCTTGAAACCATGATGGAAGATTACTGGGAGCTTTACGGCTGGGATAAAAAAACAGGCAAGCCTTCACCGGAGCAGATTGAAGCAGTAAGCCGCATTTGATTTTTTTAATTTTATGGATTGTACCTTTTGCAAACACATCGCTTCATCCCCCTTTATCCCTCGCCCCTGGCTGGAAAGATAAATCACGGGCAAGGTGCCTTGGCAATGAACCTTTATTCCTCGCCCCTGGCTGGAAAGGGGGAAAATAATGCAAAAAGATCACAGTCAACTTTAAAGGAGCCTTGATTGGAATAATGTCTTTTTTTATAACAAAAGAGTGTACGGGCTGCATGGCATGCCTGTTAATCTGTCCTTCCCAGGCCATAAAAGGGGAAAAAAAAGAACCGCACACCATACAGGATGAGCTATGTATTGATTGTGGCGCATGTGGAAGGGTATGTGCCTTTCAGGCTGTGCTGGATAATTTCGGCGATATCGCATCCCGTATCCCAAAAAAGGATTGGGATCGTCCGGTATTTAATCTTGATACCTGCATTTCATGCAACATATGCACAGATACCTGCCCAACAAATGCACTTGAATCAAAACTTCAAAAACCCAAAAATCTCCACACATACCCCTGGCTTGCAAGGGAGAAAGATTGCATTGCCTGTGGCTTCTGCGCCCTGGAGTGCCCGGTTGATGCCATTGAGATGAAAAAAGAAAATGAAGGAATATAAAAAAACAGATGGCAAAAACCACAAGAGGAACCGGAGAAGATAACAGACAGAAAATCCTGGACGCTGCCATGTCACTCATTGCTGAAAATGGTGTGGATAAAACAAGCCTTGCAATGATTGCAAAAAAATCAGGTGTCAGTAAAGGAACGCTATACTATTATTATGCCAGCAAAAACGATCTTGTTTTTGATATTGCTGATTTTAATGTTGATAAAATAAGCTCTGCAATACTGTCCATCGGCAACATGGAAAACGGGACAGCATCATGGGAGCAACTGGTAAAGGCTTTTTTTGACTATCTTTTATCAGCAGAAGGAAGAAATCGCCTCCATCTATATCTTGTAAGAGAGGCAATCTCAGGAAATGAACTCCTTCAGAAAAGATTCCGTAAAACATATGCACAATGGTTTTCCATGGTGGAAGATACCTATATAAAGCATAATGGAAATGATAAAGATGCACGAACCAAAGCTAAATTTTTTGTTGCAGTCCTGGAAGGATTTATATTGCAGAAGCTTTTAGATGTTGAAAAAATTGACATAGAAGATATTTTGAAAATGATAAATAAATTATCCTGATTCTGATTTATTTTGGGGACAGATTTTAAATCTGTCCCCATTGCTTGTCCCTATTGCTTGACAACCGCAATAACTCTGAAAAAGTAATAAAATGTCGATTTTGAGTATATAAATGACACCAAGCATATGAATTTTAAGTTTTTCAAGGCTCATCCAATATATCCCTGATTTTAACGGCCAGCTCCTGCTTTGAAAATGGCTTGTTTATAAAGTGAACACCTTCATCCAGAATTCCGCGATGGGCAATCACGTTTGCAGTATATCCGGACATGAACAAACATTTAAGTTCTGGATATAGTTTTATGAGCGCCCCAGCCAGCTCCTTACCATTCATTTCTGGCATGACAACATCGGTCAAAAGTAAATCAATTTTATGTAAACTGCCATCCTGAACAATCCTGATTGCCTCACCCGGCGTTGAGGCCCCCAATACATTATAACCCGATCGCTCAAGCATCATTTTGGTCATTTTCAATATTGCTGTTTCATCCTCAACCAGTAAAATTGTGCCATGGCGTTTAACTGCTTCAGTAACAGAACTCTCTTTTTTTGATCTCTCAACTGCTTCAACAACATGGTGGGGAAGGTATATTTTAAAGGTAGTCCCCTCTCCAAGCTCACTGTACACATTGATAAAACCGTTATTTTGTTTCACAATACCATAAACTGTTGCCAATCCAAGGCCACTGCCATGCCCGACCTCTTTTGTGGTATAAAAAGGCTCGAAAAGATTTTCAAGAATCTTCTTACCCATGCCACACCCATTATCGCTGAAACATACCCTGACATACTCTCCTGGTTTAAAACTAACGTTTTCACGGCAATATTCATAATCAATACGAATATTTTCCGTCTCTATTGTGACACAGCCCACGCCTTTGATAGCGTCCCGGGCATTTACACAAAGGTTCACAAATATCTGATCAATCTGTGACGGATCTATTTTTATGGGCCACAGTCTTTCCGAAGGTGCCCATACAAGTTCAATATCTTCTCCAATAAGGCGATTGAGCATGTTGAGCATACCTTCAAGGGTGCTGTTCAGGTTTATTATTTCAGGGGCAATGGTCTGTTGACGGGCAAAAGCAAGCAACTGCCTGACAAAGTCGGTTGATCGTTTTGCCGCATATTGAATCTCCTTAAGATTATCAAAAAAAGGACTATCCGAACCTGCATCATCCAGTATGAGTTCGGTATTGCCAAGTATGACACTTAGCATGTTATTAAAATCATGTGCCACACCTCCGGCAAGCCTGCCAATGGATTCCATTTTTTGAGCCTGCTGCAGTTGTATTTTAAGCTTTAAAAGCGCCTCTTCGGATCGCTTCCGCTTTGTTATATCCTGAATCACACCTGATATTTTTAACGGATTCCCATCTCCATCTTTTTCCAATTCAGCAATGGAAATGATAGTTTTCCTTTCATTTGTGTTTTTTGTTATAATATCAAATTCCAAATTATACTCTTTACCGCTCTCAACCAAGTCTATTAATGCTTTGTGAACCCTCTCCCTCTCTGGAATGCAGTTTTCCACCTCATCAGTCGTAAACGTATCAGCATCAGGTTGAAAACCATATATATTTTTTGCCTCCTCGGATCCCCAGAACTCCATTGTCTGGACGTTGTATTCCCAGTTGCCGACCTTACCGATTCGTTGAGCCTTCTGATATCGCTCCTGGTTTTTTCGCAGTAACGCCCTTATTTTGCGATCTTCAGTAATATCATGCATAGTCACAAAAACCTGATGTAACTGCTTATCTTCACCCATGAACTGAGGAATTGCATTAATACTCAACCAGACATACCCCTCTTTCAGGGGATTATAAACGCCGACAATCTTGTTCAGTACAGGTTGCCCTGTCCGCAATGCCACCATTGACGGGTGGAATTCTCCCTGCAACTCACTGCCATTTTCATTAATGACCTTCCACCTGAAGTCAACAGATGTTCTTCCCAAAAATTGGTCACGGGTAAGGCCAAACATTTTCAAAGCTGTTGAATTGACATCTATCAGAGTACCATCGCAACTTTGATAAAAAGCCCCCTGTGCCATATTTTCGAAAAGGAGACGATACTTCAATTCACTTTGCCGCAGTTCATCACCTGCCCTCTTCTGTTGTGTAATATCTCTCCATACACCATGTAATAAGGGTTCTCCTTTGATTTTGATCTCAGACAACAGCACATCAAGCAATACATCTGAACCATCACATCTTTTACATAACCATTCAAACCGATGGCTCCCTTTTTCAAATGCCAGGGCAATCATTGATTCTGCTTTCTCCCTTGATGGATGACCATCCGGCTGGTATGGAGGAGAAATATCCCTGGGATGAAGTTTCAGTAACTGACTTTTTTTCTCAAATCCCAACAAACGAATTGATGACCAATTGCAGTCTATAAAACTATCATTTTTATATATAACATGTGCATCCGCAGAACTGTCAAAAAGCAATCTGAAACGCTCCTCGCTCTCCTTTAGTGCATTTTCAGCCATCTCCAGCTCCGTGACTTTTTGCTCTAACTTCTCATATGTTAATTTTTCAGGCATAAAATTCTCCAATTATTGATAGAGTCCTAAACCTATTGATGGCATCTTGCTCAACTCTTTTTCCTGTAATCTCGGTCAATACCGGATCAACGGATTTGGGACACAACCGATAAAGATATCATTGAAAAGGTTGCAGAATTTGAAGCGGGACAGGAATCATTTGGGAAAAAATTGGGCATGTTTCATTCAGCAGTTTACACTTTCCCTATCACTATTCCCGTTTTTAGGGATTAGCATCAAAAAAAGTGTAAATTACTTTGGGGTAGATATAAAAAAGGGTGGTGTCCCAAATATATTGATGAGCTCTTCACAAACCTTGATTCAGCAGGGCTTTCACAAAAAGATATCAACACTTTTATGACACTACCTAAAAAAGGTCAAAAATTGCACAGTTTTGGTTACCCCATTGCATTAAAATCTTCCGGTACAATTCCGGAGTTGTTATAATTATCAATAAAAAGCTTGATATGAAATACCAGCATGTAAAATGCCAAAGGATAGATAACCATTTTTTTAACAGCAGGAGTCATGGGTAAAATTTCCTGGGTCCAGAAAGCCATGAAAAAATCAGTTGCCAGAAAAAAAGTAAACAGTAACAAAATATTTCGTGAACCAATTTTTACGGCAATATAAGCAGCAAGAAACAATCCGGCAATTGTTACACCCGGAATTGCACTAAACCACAAATCAAGGGGAAGCTCCCTGAAAATAAAATTTAGCAGGGTTCCTGTAACTGACATTGCAGCCATCAGGGAAATACTTGTTACTATTGCAGCAGCAGGATTAATTCTGAAAATTATTGTGAGAACAAAATAAAAAATTGTATCAATTCCAAATCCTATCCAGCCACAAAGCAATCCTCCTACAAATGAGAGAAGAAATAAAATTGTGATGTTAAATTCATTAAGCTCAACTTTTTTACTGGGATACTGGGAGTTTCTTATCAGAGAAAAAAAGACAATTTGAGTGAAGAGAAAGGCAATAAAATTAAAAATAAGACTTAAAAGTTCAGGATTGCTTATGGGAAGATAGACAATACTTACAATTTCCCCCAAAAATCCCCCTGCAATACTTACAGGTATAACATTAAAAATGAAAAGCTTTCTGTTAAAAAGGAACCACCTGAATGTTCCAAGACCCATTCCATATGCCTGAATCATCAGGCTGAACTGTGAAACGGTAACCGGAGCCATATTGATATGGGTAAGGATAGGAAAATATACAATTCCGGCAGCAGCCGGAGTAATGTTTGCTATGGTGGCAGCGATTGCCCCTACAAATGGCATAAAGTAGAGATGCGATATAAAACTTTCATAGAAAAAAGGGAAGCAGAGCAACCAGAGAACAGCAACAACAACTGAGATAATTATTGGGCTTCTGTACCTGCGTTTTGTAAATCTCATTTCAAATCCATTTGTTTTACATTCCTGCCATTGTCCATTAAACAGAATTATTGAAGCATAAAATACTTCTGAAACAATACCAATAATACCGCATTGCCAAGGAATTTGTTTTTAATAAACGTACATGGCTGATCACCGCCACAATCAAAGAGATGAAAGTCGTTTTAAAAACAGGCTGTTACCGAGACTTTCATATAACACCCCATGTTTGCTGACGCATCACAACAAAACATGAAAGTCGTTTTAAAGACAGCTATTTATTGAGACTTTCATATAAAACATGCCCATTCATCTCACCCCCAGCCAACTCTTACAGGCTTGCCATGGGGAGCTTGGGTAAGATAATTAAACCCAATTACCAAGGTTAAAAAACAAGTGATGACAATACAATAGTTATTTACCACTCTGCAAGTTTGCAGTCCACAGTAATTCCCTCTTTTCTGTAAGTTTCGATCCTTGTTGTTGCTGAGGCCTTTAACACTCCTACATTCAGGTCAATATAATCATAAATCAAAGCTTCAGATTTTCCTTCTGCCGGACGCAGAATTCTGCCTATGTACTGTATAAGTCTTCCCTTGAATTTTATTGGCATAACAAGAAACAACGTTGCAAGCTCCGGAAGATCAAATCCCTCCCCTATGAGCTGTCCCGTTGCCATCAGTGTTGAAACTTCTCCTCTGCCTAAAGCCTTTACAATGCTTTCCCGCTGATTCTTAGGGGTATTTCCGGTTAGCACTTCAGAAGATACTCCATGGTTATTTTCAAGCATATGCTTAAGAGTCAAAGCATGTTCCCTGCGATCTGTAAGTACAAGCCGGATTCCCGGACGATCTTCCATTGCAATATCCCTGCATATCAGACTGTTTCTAAGGTGATCAAGTGAAAGGGCCTTGATCACCGCCGGATAATTAAGGCTTGCATCCAGGATGGTCTCAAATTCAGTCTGACGGCAGACAACCTGTGCGGAACAGAGCTTTCCTGATTCCACAAGAGGAGTTTTTTCAATGGTATGGCGCAGCTCCCCAAGGGTCATAAATATCAGGGCATCCAGTTTATCCCGTCTATATCCTGTGGCAGTAAGGCCAAGCCGGAATTTTGCATCAAATCCTGACACTGCCTCGGTAAATGTCTTTGAGGGGCATTTATGGCATTCATCAACAATAATATGACCAAAAATGGGTTTTAGTTCATCAACCCTTTTCCTGATACTCTGATAGAGCCCCACAGTTAACTTCTCCCCTGCCCTGAATTTACCACCTCCTATGATACCCACCTCTTCTGCCGGAATCCCCAAAAATGTTTCAATTCGCTCCTGCCACTGGCGAAGAAGTTCAACTGTATGCACCACCACAAGGGCAGGTTGCCTTCGACTGGCAATAATATAAAGAGCCATAACAGTTTTTCCGCTTCCAGTACCTGCCGAGAGTACCCCGTGGGTATTTTTAAAAAGATCGCCTGTGACGGCACGCTTCTGAAAATCATGAAGGGTGCCATAAAAAGTTATATCAACCGGTTCAAGTACCCTTCTCTCATCCCTTAAAAGAATTTTTTCATTGAATTCCTTACAAATTTTATATGCTCTGTCTGCAAAGCCCCTTGGACAGCTTAATGTTTGAGGAGACTCTTCACTGTTTTCATAAAATTTCAGTTTTCTTGGAGTATTTCCTGTCCATTTTCCAAGGTTATTCAAAAGTATGTACTGTGGATTATCAAGAGTAAGCTGCTGTTTAACCCTGTCTAAGGTGTCTGCGTTTTCAATATCTTTCAGCACAAGCCTGTCATTCAAGATAAACTCCATTAAAACCTCTTTTTTCGGGCATCTTCCTTGTCTTAGTCAATTGTCAATTGTAGCGGTGATCCGCAAACAGTCGTTATAAGTTCTCATGTAATCATCAGGATAACAAGGAGACTTTGAATGTGGGTTTGTAATTTTATCAGCATTATGCCATATTGCAACCGAAATTCATCTTGAAAAGTAAACTCTTCAGAACATAAGAGGAGACAGTATGGCAAAATTCAAAAATACAATGGAAATTTTCACTCTTCTGGACAAATCAAATTGCCGGAAATGTGGCAAAAAAACCTGCCTTGCCTTTGCCGCTTCAGTGTTTCAGGGAGAAAAAAAACTTGGGGACTGCCCATTACTTGAAAAAGATATCATTGAGCGTTATGAAAAGGATGAACTTCCAGAAGACGGCCATCCGGTACGAAGTATTATTCAGGAAAACCAGGATGCATTCATGGAAGAGATGAAACAAAAGATATCCAAAGTTAACCTTGAAGAGGCAGCCCTGAGAACAGGAGGCAAATTTGATGGTGGAAAACTGACCATCAAGATTCTTGGTAAGGATTTCAGTGTGGATCAAAACGGTGCAATTTATACAGGAATACATGTAAACCCATGGATTGCAGCACCTGTGTTCAACTATATTCTCCACTCTGAAGGAAAGGAGCCCACAGGCAAATGGGTAGCTTTTAGAGATCTTAAAGATGGCAGGGAGAGATATCCTCTTTTTAGACAGAGGTGCGAGATGCCAATGAAAAAGGTGGCAGATATCTACACGGATCTTTTCAGTGATATGGTATCTGTTCTCAACGGAAAAGAGGTAGCCAGGGAATTTCAGTCAGATATTTCTGTTGTCATGCATGTATTGCCCAAAGTGCCTGTAATGATATGCTACTGGTTACCAGAAGATGGACTTGACTCAAGCCTCAATATATATTTTGATGAAACCGCTGACCGAAACCTGGAAATAGGAGCTATATTTTCCTTAGGAGCAGGTCTGACTCAAATGTTTACAAAAATGGCCATTACCCACGGGTATGAAGTAAGTTTGGATGCAAACCACCGATAAAAATAGAGGATTGCTTTATACTATCCTAAACTATAATGACATTAGAGATAAAGCGTTCCTTATATCTAAGGCCACCACACCATTATGAAAACAAAGAGGGGACTTTTCACGGTAAACGGGCATGATTGTGTATCAATCACCCCCAAATATAAAAATAATAGTTACTCAAAGTCGACACCTATGATCTTGTAAGCCTTGTCAACACTGTCTGAATCAGGATTCCCAAGATTAACAAGATAAGGCAGGATTATCTATCCTGAGCATCCTATCCATCCTGGTTATCCTGGTTCAGACAACTGCAATAACTTCTGAAAAAGCAATAAGATGTCGATTTTGAGTAGTTATTTCTACGGTAAACCGTCATGGCCGGAGTCCGGCCACCCCCGATCATGGAAATTATGTATCCATTTCCACGGTAAAAAACGAAAAACCCTGAATGAAATATGAGAAATTGTACTGACATTTTTTATTACACATGATATGGAAATTATGAATTCCCTGAAAGGAGAAAAAAGAATGCTTAAAGACCAGGAGTCTTTACTTCAGTTGCTGTCAAAGCTTGGTATAACTTACGTAAATCATGAACATCCACCAGTATATACTGTTGAAGAGGCTGATAAGCATCATGAAGGCATTGAAGGCGTTCACAGTAAAAATCTGTTTTTTAAGGATAAGAAAAAAAATCTGTTTCTTGTTGTGACCCTTTCCGACAAGGATATTAATATTAAGGATCTGGCAAAAAAAATTGGAGCTAAAAGCCCTTCTTTTGGCAAACCGGATCTTCTGATGGAGGTTATGGGCGTAATACCTGGCTCAGTCACTCCGTTTGCTGTTGTCAACATCAAAAATCATGATATAAAAATAGTTCTGGATGAAGATATGATGAAACACCCTCTTTTGAATTTTCATCCTCTGGTAAATACAGCGACGACCACTGTTTCATCTGCGGATCTTCTCAAATTCATTGAGTATTGCGGGCATAAACCAGAAATAATACAAATATAATTCACCAATACAAATACAATTATCTTCCAGCCCCTAACTTTTTGAAATGCAGTTAACGTAATTCAGAAGGAGAAATATAATGACCGATAATTTAATTCAATCCACAGATGATATCCTAATTATTTTATGCAGGTCGGTTCAGAAAGTACTCACAAAAGCGTCGGCACAGGTTATATCTTTTTCCCCGATTGTCCAGAAAATAAATAAAACCTGCCTTAAACCGGATATTGGATGCTTTACAATATTTGAAGGTGGTCTCTCCGGCCTTCTTATCATGAATTTTACCTCTGAAGCTGCAATGGATATTTATACAAGCTATATGACAAATATGGGAATGCCAAGGGAGGAGCTATCCATTTTGCACACATCTGATGATGTTGCCAATGTACTGGGTGAGCTTATGAGTCAGGCAATGGGACACTTCCAGACAGATCTGCGAAAGGAACTCCAGGTATCCATTAAGCAAAGTGTCCCCAAAATGCTTGTGGTGAACAAGGATATCGCAATCTCTATTGATACAAAAATAGACTCTCCCCAATATCGAAGAGTCTCCTTTGAAACAGAAGATCATCGTCCTTTTTTTCTGGAACTTGGCATAGAGCACACTGAGTTTGAAACACTTTTTCCCTTTGAAAAAGAAAAAGACGAGAATATTGAAGAGATTCTCCTTGAAGCACAGCAAAAACATCAAAGAGAAGAAGATGAGAGAATGGCACTCTCATCCTTATCTCAATCTTCAAAGGTTTTTAACAAACTTGATGCAGAAGATTAGCTTTGATTGCTTTTTCCCATTTATTGAATTTGTCTGAATCAGGATAACCAGGACAAACAAGATGTTCAGGATAGATGATACTGCCTTTTCTTTGTTTATCTTGGAAATCCTGATTCAGACATTATTGACAAGGCTCAAAAGGTTATAGGTATCAATTTTTAATATTGATGGTATCGTAAAAAGTCCAAAACGCCAAAGTCGCTATTAATAATTTCAGTGGGTTACGGCTAAAAGAATCCCAAAATCGGACTTTTTACAGGTTCATCAATATTAAGGCTGTCCTTTCTTTTTAAAATATGTATCCACAAGGGTTTCAGCAAGCCCTGTATAACCGGCAGGCGTCAAGGTTCTCATACGTTCTTTAAATGGTTCAGGAATTTTCTGGAGGCCATTTACAAATTTTTCAAGTTCATCCTTTCCGATTCTGCGCCCACGGGTAAGCTCCTTTAGCCTCTCGTAGGGGTTTTCCTCTCCATAAACCCTCATGGCGGTCTGAAAGGGTTCAGCAAGAAGTTCAGGATTGGCATCAAGATCCTCTTCAAGTCGCTTCTCATCAATGGCAATTTTGCCAAGTCCCCTTAAAGCACTTTTAAGACCAATCAAGTAATAACCAAAAAGCGAGCCAAGGCTTCTCAAGACTGTACTGTCACTCAAGTCCCTCTGGAAACGTGACTTTTGCAGCTTTACGGCAAGATGCTCCATCAAGGAGATGGCCACACCCATATTGCCTTCACTGTTTTCAAAGTCTATGGGGTTAACCTTGTGAGGCATTGTTGACGATCCGGTCTCTCCTTTTTTAAGCATCTGCCTGAAATAACCAAGGGAAATATATCCCCACATATCCCTGTCAAAATCCACAACAACCGCTGCTGAACGAACCATTGCGTGTAGTATGTATGCAAGATATGCATTGGGGTTGATCTGTGTTGTGTAAATAAGAGGTTCAAGCCCGAGCTTATGTGACAGAAATCTTTCTGAGGCAGCTATCCAGTCAATCTCGGGAAAAACAAAATAATGGGCATTATAATTGCCTGTGGCTCCATTGATTTTTGCCTGGATACTACAGTTTTGTATCAACTCCCTTTCACGATCCAGCCGCCATGCAAAATTTATAAATTCCTTCCCTGCAGTTGTTGGTGTTGCAGGCTGGCCATGTGTACGTGACATCATTGGTAGTGCTTTATATAATTTAGCTTTTTCCTCAATTTTCTCAATCAAAAGAGACAAGGATTCCAGCACCACCGCCCTTCCATCTTTAACCATCATGGCATAGGCTGTGTTATTTATATCATCTGAAGTACATGCAAAATGAACCCATTCACGAATGGAAAGAAGGCCGACCTGTTCCAACTGTTCTTTTATATAATACTCCACAGCCTTGACATCATGATTTGTGCTGCTCTCAATCTCTTTCACTCTGGATGCAGCCTTATGGTCAAAATTCTCCAAAATGGCATCAATTAAAGAGATTGCAGCCTCATCTATTTCAAACAGTTTCAGATCAGTGCTGAGAAACTTTAACCACTCTGTTTCCACATGAATTCTATACCTGATTAACCCATATTCTGAAAAAATTTCCGTCAATGACTCAATTGCTTTTGAGTATCTGCCGTCAAGTACGGAAAGCGCTTTAAGTGATAGCATAGTTTATTTCTCCTGATTTTTTATATGAAAGTCCCCGCAAATGGCTGTTTTCATAAAGACTTTCATCTCTTCGATTGTGGCGGGAATCCGCCATGTACGTTATTCAAAAGTTTACCTAACCCCCTCTCCATGACTGGAGAGGGGGAGTTACTAAGGACTTTCATCATTCGTTGTTATGCCCTCGCAATCATGAGGATTTATTAGAAAGCCTCCATTTTGAGTATATGAAAATCTACACAAATAATCTCCTACAAGAGAAGTCATGGACATTTATATCATATTTTAATAAAATCATTTGACAAAAAGAGTATTTCTCTAATAATAATTTTTTTACAGTTTCATGAAAATCAAAGATTGACAAAGCATTTTTCTGGAAAAACAGAAAAACAGTTATTTCCTACTCATTCCCAAATCTCCTGGAAGGATCTATAGACAAAATTATGCAAAATCATTCAGACAGCAATACTATTATATTTGCGGAAGAGAACTCATCCTTGCATAAAGAGACAAATCCTGCTTGGAAAATTCTGATTGTAGATGATGAGCAGGATGTTCACTACATAACTGAAAAAGCCCTTGAAAATTTCACCTATGAAAAACGCCCTATCTTTTTTTACCATAGTTACTCAGCCGCAGAGGCAGGAGAACTGCTGCAAAAACACTCTGATATTGCTCTCATTCTCCTTGATGTAACATTAGAAACAGACGACGCAGGACTTAAACTCATTCACCAAATCAGAAAAAAACTGAACAACAGTATTACACAGATTGTAATACGTACAGGCCAGCCAGGCCAAGCCCCTGAGCAAAAAGTCATAGAAGATTACGACATAAATGACTACAGACTCAAAACAGAACTTACATCCCAGAAACTCTATACCGTTGTAACTGCATCTCTTCGTTCCTACAGCCTGAAATTCACACTGCAAAAAGAGCTTGAACAACGGAGAAAAGCTGAAAAAGAGAAAGAAAAACTGCTTTTCAGCCTGAAAGAGGCACAGCGCCTTGAAGCACTTGGCACCCTTGCCGGCGGTATTGCCCACGATTTCAACAACATCCTTGGTTCCATACTTGGGTATGCACAACTGCTTCAGATGGATATCAGCGAAAATGAGAAGGGAATGCGATACACCCAGCAAATCATTAACGGATGCAACCGAGCCAAGAACCTCACCCTTCAAATCCTTGAATTCAGCCGTCAAAAAGAATCAGATAACGCTTCAAAGATACCCATTCTTGCCTCTGCAATGGTAAAGGAGAAGGTAAAACTTCTACAGGCTTCAATTCCCTCATCCATGAAAATCAGGACACAGATACAAAAAGATACAGGCTATATTCTTGCATCCCCCACACAGATCCATCAGGTAATAATGAATCTCTCCACCAATGCCCTCCAGGCCATGAAAGAGGAAAACCAGGGAACACTTACAATCGGCATGGAAAATATCACTCTTACCCCTTTAAATGCTGAGGAATTTGTTGAGCTTGACCTGCCCCATGGAGAGTATGTTACCATCTTTGTTGAAGATGATGGAAAGGGTATGATGCCTGGCACCAAGGACAAAGTTTTTGACCCTTATTTTACTACAAAAACAGGGGGGGATGGTACCGGACTTGGCCTCTCTGTTGTTCATGGCATTATTAAACGATGCAAAGGCGGTATCAAAGTGGATAGTACCCCTGACAAAGGTACACGTATTACCCTCTATTTTCCCAAACATATCCGCGAAAACAAACAAAAAACTTCTGATACACTCCTCATTCAGCAAGGTGAAGGCAAGGTGCTTTTTGTTGATGATGAGCAAATGCTTGTTGATCTCGGAAAAATGATGCTTGAAAAGCTTGGTTACCAGGCTGTTGCACTTAAATCTCCACAAAATGCACTGGAAATCATTAAGAAAAATCCCAAAGGTTTTGACATTGTAATTACAGATTTGACCATGCCAGATATTCAGGGAACCCAGCTTGCAGAAAAAATCAAGTCAATATCCCCTACTCTTCCTGTTGTCCTTATTACAGGTTTCAGTGATATCACCACTGCTGAAAAAGTCAATTCAGAGTTTATTGATGCTGTTCTCTCAAAGCCTCTGTCAATAAATGCACTTGCCTTGATACTTCAAAAATTCATTCGCGGAAATAAAAAAACAGTATAGTTTTGATAAAAAACTTGACAAATCCCCTCATTTTTAGAATTCTTATTCTAAAAATGATAACGCTGTTTTTTTTTATAATTTCAATTTATGATGAAGCTGTAAAAAGTCCGATTACGAAAATTTTTCAGTCATAACCCACTGTAATTATAAATAGCGATTTTGGTATTTCCGACTTTTTATAAGACCATCAATTTATGGGAGACGAGCATGAAAATTCTTAACACCAAAACAGAGACATTTGATCATCTTGACCCTGAATCCAGAGAGATCATGAAAAAAACCATTAACTTTTTTGAGACAAAAGGAAAAGAAAAGCTCAAATTTGATTACCATAACAAGGTGTGGTATGCTGATTTTCTGAATTTTGTTAAAGAAGAAAAGATATTCTCAAAACTTTTAACACCAGCCCAGTATGGCGGTGAAGGATGCAGGTGGGATACCACAAGAAATTGTGATTTCAATGAGATTCTGGGATTTTATGGTCTTCCTTACTGGTACACATGGCAGGTAACCATTCTTGGACTTGGCCCCATATGGATGGGTACAAATGAGGAGTTGAAAAAAGAGACGGCAAAGCGACTTGAAAAAGGTGAAATTTTTGCATTTGGTCTTTCTGAAAAAGAGCATGGTGCTGATCTCTACTCATCTGAAATGATGCTTACAGAGTTGCCCGACGGAACTTTTGTTGCTGATGGAGGTAAGTATTACATTGGAAATGCCAACGAGGCAGGTCTTGTTTCTGTTTTTGCCAAGGACTCAGACACGGAAGAGTATGTATTTTTTACAGCCGATCCTAAGCATGAAAACTATGAACTTGTAAAAAATATCATCAGCAACCAGTCCTATGTTGCAGAGTTCGGACTTCATGCCTATCCTGTAAAACAATCTGATATCCTCTCCAGGGGTGAACATGCATGGGATTGTGCCCTTAACACCATCAATGTTGGTAAATATAATCTTGGATGGGCATCCATAGGTATATGCAGCCATGCTTTTCTTGAAGGTCTGAATCACGCTGCACATCGCAATCTTTACGGAAAATATGTGACTGAATTTCCCCATGTACAGCAGCTTATGACAGATGCATGGACAAGACTTCTGGCAATGAAACTTTTTGCAAGAAGAAATGCAGATTATATGAGAACAGCATCAAAGGAAGACCGCAGATATCTTCTTTTCAACCCCCTGACAAAAATGAAAGTGACCACCCAGGGAGAAGAGGTAATAAACCTTATCTGGGATGTAATAGCTGCAAAGGGTTTTGAAAAAGATACCTACTTTGAGATGGCCGGCATTGAGATAAGAGGACTTCCAAAACTTGAAGGTACTGTCCATGTTAACATGGCTCTTATTGTAAAATTCATGGCAAATTACCTTTTTGCACCGGCAGAACTTCCTGAGATACCTGCAACTGATGCTCCTGCCAACGATGATTTCCTTTTTGACCAGGGCGCTACAAAAGGCCTTGGAAAAACACTTTTCCATGACTTTGAAAAAGCCTATTCAAGTATTGATCTGCCAAATGTTAAAATATTCAGGGAACAGATTGCAACATTGAAAGAGCTTCTCCTGAATGCTCCTCCGGAAAAAGAGCAGACAAAAGATATTGATTTTCTTCTTATTCTTGGAGAGCTTTTTGCCGTTGTTCCCTATGGTCAGCTTATCATTGAAAATGCACTTTTAAGAGATGTTGAGTCTGATATTGTGGATCAGATATTTGATTTCATGATCCGTGATTTTTCAAAACATGCTCTTCAGCTCTATTCAAAGAGCAGCAGCACAGAAAAACAGATGGAATATGCCCTTAAAATTATTCGTAAACCTCAACAGAACAAAGAACGTTTCAACCGTGTATGGGAAAACCATGTTCTCTCCCTTAAAGACACCTATGAAATGAATAAATGAAAAAATAAAACATTGACAAAACCTCAGCAGTTAAAGTATTTTAACTCAACTTTTGTTTGATACTGTTTGTAAATAAAAAACAGCCACTTAAGACAATGAAACGGTTAATTATTCATTCCGTTTTTTATCTGTGTGGCTGTTCCCCTTTTATAACGGCCATAGCAGAACTAATCTGCCACAAAGAAACATGAAAGTCGTTGTATGTTAGCATGTTATGGAGACTTTCTAATAAAACTTTGTGTGAACAACACTCTGATCAAGGCTAATAATGAAAAAAAGGGATTTTTTTAACATCAAAACCATAACTGGCTGCAGGAGGCATTTTCATGGCATTGACCAAGACAGAAATTACAGAAAAGATTCAAAAAAAACTTAATATTTCAAGGAACACATCCTATAACATAATGGAAGATTTCCTTGAGATCATTAAAAAGAGTCTGGAACAGGGAGAGGATGTCATGATAAGCGGATTTGGAAAATTTTGCGTTAACGAAAAAAAATCCCGTAAGGGAAGAAATCCAGCCACAAACGAAGAGATGAAATTACCTGCAAGACGTGTTGTTACTTTCAAGTGTTCAGGCAAACTGAGAAACCTTATTAACCAATAGTTGAGATATTTTTGTCATGTCTTTTGAAGGAACCCTGATCACAGCCATTATTCTGACAACCCTATTATTTGAGTTGATACTCAATATCACTGCTGAATACCTCAATATAGCCAAGATAACACCGAATCTTCCGGATGAATTCAATGACTATTATGACCAGGAGCGATATGAAAAATCCCAGGAGTATCTTAGGGTATGTACAAAATTTGGCTTTATTACAACTATGACTGACCTTCTGTTTTTTTTGTGTTTCTGGTTCCTTAAAGGATTTGATGTCGTTGACACAGTGGTAAGAAACCTTGGTCAGGGTCCTGTGGTAACAGGTCTTGCATATATCGGAACATTGTTGATTCTCAAGGGAATAATATCTCTTCCATTTTCAATCTATTCAACATTTGTAATTGAAGAGAGATTTGGTTTCAACAAAACAACGCCACTACTTTTTATTAAAGATCTTGTAAAATCCATTGTGATATCAGCAATTCTTGGCTCCATTATAATTGGTGCCATACTTGCTTTCCTTGAATCTGCTGGAGAATGGGCGTGGATCATATGCTGGGGTGTATCAACCATCTTCATTCTGGCTGTTCAATATATTGTTCCCACCTGGATTATGCCACTTTTCAACAAATTTACACCACTTGAAGAGGGTGAGCTTAAACACGCCATTCTCAACTATGCTGACAATGTCGGATTTCCTGTTAGTAACATATTTGTAATGGATGGTTCAAAACGCAGTACCAAGGCCAATGCCTTTTTTACAGGTTTCGGGAAAAACAGGAGAATTGCTCTCTTTGACACCCTGATAGAAAACTACTCCACTGAAGAACTTCTGGCTATAATTGCCCATGAAATTGGTCATTACAAAAAAAAGCATATACAAAAGCGAATGATAACAGGTATTCTTCAAATGGGTGTTATCTTTTTCCTGATATCTGTTTTCATCTCATACCAGGGTCTTTTTGATGCATTTTTCATGACTGAAACCTCAATATATGCAGGGCTTATATTTTTCAGTATGCTCTTTTCTCCAATTGACATGATAATCTCGGTTATAATGCAGTTTTTATCAAGAAAAGATGAGTATGAAGCAGACCGATTTGCAGTTAAGACAACAGGTCTTGGTACCCCCATGAAAAGTGCCCTTAAAAAACTCTCTGTTCAAAACCTGTCAAATCTTAATCCCCACCCTTTTTATGTTTTCCTTAACTACTCCCATCCACCCATCATGAACCGCCTTAAAGCAATTTCAGAATCTGTCTGAGAAAAGGGCATTTTTCATATCAACTCAAAAGTAGTTTACACTTTGGGGAAATATTGAACCCTGATTAAAGGATTTAAGGATTAACATGATTTAAAAATCAGGTTAATCCCTTAATCATGAAAATCATGGTTCAGAAAAAGTGCAAACCGATAAATGAAACATGCCGAACAAAGCTTGCCAAATTTCAAGGTGTGTTTTCAGAGGGCTGCTTTACATCCTGAAATCTGAAAACCAGTTCATCCTCTGCAAGCATTCCGAGTTCGTGCCTTGCAATGTGTTCAATATAGCTTAAATCACTTTTAAGGCGCTCAATTTTCAGCTCAACATCTTGATTTTCAGCCTCAATCATCCTACTTTCATTAATCATGAGTTGTTCTTCAGCGTTAAGCTGCCTTTGATCCAGATAACCATTTTTACCGTAAAGAATCAGAAAAGCCAGAATAACCAATAAAGTAACAGCTCCAAAAAATAGTGATCTGTATAAAATACTCAATTTTGCAAATCATCCCTGTTTTTTAACAATTTTCAAGACCATCAGCAATTCGGGCATTTTACAAAAATATGCCCCCAATATATAGAATATACCACCTGCAATCACTGACACAAAAACCCCTAAAAACATGCTTAGTTTTACAGAATATATTTCTGGGGGGCAAAAAAATAATGAAATTTGCTGAACTAAAATAAACATCATAGCAGAAAGAAGAAGTGACCTGCAAGCTGTACCAATTATCTCCTTCCATTCAAAATGGAAAATAATCACAGTGACACCATAAAAAAGAAGCATACAATTTAATATGGACGCAATGGATATTGAAAGGGCAAGCCCTGAAATACCCATAGTTTTCATCAGAAAAAAAGAGACAATTATATTTAAAAGAATTGAGGCAACAGCAGCCTTTAAAGGTAGTCTAAAATTTGAGAGACTGTAAAAAAGGGGCAGAAACAATCTTGTACCTGAAAAAGCCCAAATTCCCAGGGAGAGAAACAAAAGCACATCTCCTGTACGCTGAACATCACAAATTTCAAACGCACCCTGATGAAAAAGCAGTGCTGCTATTGGTTCACGCAGGACAATAAGACCTGCCATAGAAGGAATTGTCATAAAAATAGCCATGCGTATCCCCTTTATAAACAGTTCAGATGCGTCAACTCTCTGTTTTGATTTAAAAAGCCTTGTAAGTTCTGGTAAAAGAGATGTTGAAAGAGATACTGTAAAAAGAGCAAGGGGAAACTGAACAAGCCTGTCTGCATAATAAAGGTATGAAATGCTTCCATCTGCAAGAAGTGACGCCATAAAAGTAGCAAACAAAAGATTTATCTGATATGCTCCCATCCCCAGCATTGCCGGAAGCATTGTTTTAAATGCCCTGACAGTTGCATTATTATAAAATACTAATTTTCCAGGGATTTTAAATCCTCTTTTAAGCAAAAACGGAACCTGAATGGCTGCCTGAAGCAGACCTCCTGCCAAAACTCCAAAGGCCATTGGCAAAACAGGCATATCAAAACATGGAGAGACAACAAGCACCACAAAAATCATTACAAGATTAAAAAAAATAGGTGCCATTGCAGGGGCTGCAAAGTGTCCCATGCTGTTTAGCACTCCCATAAAAACAGCCATTAAAAGCAGAGATATCACATATGGTAACATGATCAATGATAAAGTCACTTTCAAATCAAAATCATGCCACTTGAAAATCACAACTATCCCGATTAGAGCTAAAATGACAAATGACGGAAGCATAATCCAGCCAATGGCACAACGTGCCATCCTGAACGCTTCATCCTGCCCATCTTTTACCATAATCTCTGTAAAAACAGGTATAAATGAAATGCTTAAAGCACCATCTGAAAAAAAACGTCGAAACAGATCGGGAATACGAAAAGCAGCAAAAAAAGCATCACTGTAAAAGCCAGCCCCAAGTACCATTGCTATAGATGCATCACGCACAAACCCCAAAATCCTGCTTGCAAACATTGCAATGGTAATAACACCTGCCCCCTTGATTATTTTACTGTAAGCTTCATTAGAGTTTAATTCATCTTCATGGTTCAAAGCAGGCTCCATACAAAGTGCTAATTAGTGTTTTGAGAGGTATAAATGCAGTTTTTTCTTGACAAAACATGCAAATCTATTTAATTTTATCCACTTAAATATCAGGATTTATTTTTTAAATTTATTGTTTGGCACCTAAAATAATTTATCAAGGAGTGAAGAAAACTTGGCTAACCACAAATCAGCACTGAAACGCGCAAAACAGAATGAAGTTAAAAGAATGAGAAACAAATCTACCCGTTCCGCTATGAAAACAGCTATCAAAAAAGTACAGGCTGCAAAGGATCAGGGAGCTGAAAATATAACTGAATTAATGCAGTATGCACAGTCTGTAATTTCAAAGGCAGCTAAAAAAGGAATACTGCACCAAAATACAGCATCACGTAAGATTTCAAGACTCTCAAAGTACGTAAGTGCTTAAATTTATTTATATATGAGACGTACAACAGTACGTCTCAATATATCCTAAAAAAATAAGTTGATTAACCGAAAAAGGTAAAATGCCATAGTGGGGGTTGAGCCTTTACACATCAATCATGAAATTTGATAGACCATGAAAATTTAAGAAATTTAAGTATCCCAAATAATTTTGAAATTATATGAAGGATGTATTAAAAATTATCTGCCATACGACTTACAATACGTTGTGCCATCCTGTGAAAGACCTTTTCCACCACCTCTTTTTTAGCTGTCTCATCAGCTTCATTTCCCTCCGGAACATAATACCTGTCACTTTCTGAAAAATGGTTTACAGCAAAGAGAGTATCTCCATCTGAAGACTTCATTTTTAGATTCACAACAGCGGTGACAGTTCTTTCATAAACTGCATCATCGGCAGTTCTGCTCAATGCACCAAAGTTTATGTTAACAATTTCACCATAGATTATGGCATCAACACTTTGATTGCCTGAATATTTTTGCCTTTTAGAACTACCTTTCCGGTCTCTCTTATTGCTCTTTAAATCTGCATCGTTTTTTGCCAAGTCTGTACCATCTCCCGAACTTTCCTGACTTTGAGAAAACCTGGATATACTTACATCACTTATACGCATCAATTCGTCAATCAATGCTGTGGTAAAAGCTGTCTCTGCACCTATATGTGAGCTTCTGTTTTTAAACATCATAACAGAAACTGAATTAGGATTCCCAGGCAGTGAACTTTGACCGTGCAACTTATATCCGCAGGATGGTAATATGCAGAAAAAAAACACAAAAAGCAGCGAGGTAATAAAAAGTTGAAATGCTCTCATAAGAAAATTATTCTTTGTTTTTATATTAGAAAGTCTCAATAACATCTCAAAATCGACAACTACAACCTCTTGAGCCTTGTCAATACTGTCTGAATCAGGATTCCCAAGATTAACAGGATAAGGCAGGATTATCTATCATCATCTTTTTTATCCTGTTTATCTTGATTCAGACAAATTCAGTAACTGGAAAAAAGCAATAAGATGTCGATTTTGAGTAACATACTAATATATTCTGAATCACAGATTACCATGATTAATGGATTGCACTGATTATAAAATCTGTGTGAGCCGTGCTATCTTTTTAACCCGTGATTCAGACAAGTGGACAAAATAAAGTGGACGAAATAAAAATCATTCCCTTTTTTCAATCATGACTCAATATTAGTTCATTCCCTACACAACAATATTGACAAGCTTATTTTTAACAACAATAACCTTTCTGACACTCTTGTCCCCAATGTGCTTTTGAACTGTCTCATCAGCCAATGCTTTTTCACGAATGGTATCCTCGTTGCTGTTGACGTCAATGGAGAATTTTGACCGAAGCTTACCGTTTACCTGTACAACAATGAGCATCTCATCGGACACAAGTGCATCTTCTCTGTATGAAGGCCACTTTTGATTCACAATTGATGGGGTATTACCCATTTTTTCCCAAAGCTCCTCGGCAAAATGAGGGACAATAGGTGATAGCAGAAGAACAATATTTTTAATGCAAAAATGAGCCACAGCCTTAATTTCATCCATATCTGCGGCTTTTAAATCAGTGCCTGAAGCATTTTTGCTGTTTTTTCCATCTTTAGAATCGTTCAGGGTGCTTGCAGAAGAGAGGCTTTCAGTTGCATTTTCAGAAGTCAGACCAGAAGCATACATGGCATTTACAAGCTCCATTACAGCACTGATCGCAGTATTGAAATGAAAGCTGTTTTCAATGTCCTCGGTAACCTTTTTAATGGTCTGATGTGCCTTGATGTAAAGTTTTTTTGCATTTTCATCACAGAGATCCGAAAGTGTTCCTGTATATGGAGCAATCTCTTTGCCACTGCCGGATTTTACAAGTTCCATGCATGAGTCAGCAAGGCGCCAAACACGATTAATAAAACGATAGCACCCTTCCACACCATCATCGTTCCATTCAAGATCCCTTTCAGGAGGTGCTGCAAAAAGACAGAAAAGTCTTGTAATATCTGCTCCGTACCTTGCAAGCAGATCATTTGGATCAATGACATTTTTCTTTGACTTAGACATCTTTATTACCCTGCCAACGGTCACATCACTTCCACATTTTTTGCAGGTTACCTTGTCATCTTCGATTTTTGCATCTTCAGGAAAGATATAACCGTGCTCAGAGCATGTCATGGTCTCCTTGCACACCATCCCTTGAGTCAAAAGATTTGTAAAAGGCTCCTTAAAGTCTATAAGTCCGAGTGTATTGAGTACACGCATGAAATATCTGGAATAGAGAAGATGAAGAATGGCATGTTCTACGCCTCCAATATATTGATCCACCGGCATCCAGTAGTTGACAGCATCTTTGTCAAACATTGCTGTGTTGCAGTGGGGGCTGCAGTAGCGAATAAAATACCAGGAAGACTCAACAAAAGTATCCATTGTATCTGTATCTCTATGTGCGTCGGTGCAACCGCAGGCTGGACATGTTGTCTTTTTGAAATAATCAAGTGAGGGAAGTGGAGAACCGCCATTTTCAAGAAGATCGGCATCTTCAGGAAGCTTTACCGGCAATTCATTTTCAGGTACAGGAACAACACCGCAGGATGGACAGTGAATGACAGGAATGGGACTTCCCCAGTATCGCTGCCTTGATATACCCCAGTCCCTCAAACGGAAACTTACTGTCTTTTTACCGGCTCCTGTCCCTTCAAGCCACATTGTTATCTCATCCATTGCAGATTTATTGTCCATGCCATCGTATCTGCCGGAGTTGACAAGGTTTCCAGGCCCTGTATATGCCTCTGTCATTGCTGCACCGTCAAGAGGAAGAGATTCCCGGGGCTGAATCACCACAACCACATCAAGGCCATATTTCCTTGCAAAGTCAAAATCACGCTGGTCATGGGCAGGTACAGACATTACAGCACCTGTGCCATACTCCATAAGTGCAAAGTTGGCTGTATAGACAGGCATTCTCCGTCCGCTTGCAGGATTGATACAGAACGCACCTGTGAAAACACCCTCTTTTTCATATTTTTCTATACCGGAAGATGATCTCTCCTGCCGTGATATTTTTTCCACAAAAGCAGCAACTTCAGCTTCCTGTTCCGTGCCTTTGGACAAAGATTCAACCATTGGATGTTCAGGGGCAAGACACATGAAAGTTGACCCGAACAGTGTGTCAGGGCGTGTTGTAAAAACAGTTATTTTCTCTTCACGTCCTTCAACATCAAAGGATATCTCTGAACCTATGCTTTTACCAATCCAGTTTTTCTGCATCACTGTAACCTTATCCGGCCAGCCGGGCAGTTTATCACAGTACAGGAGCAGATCTTCAGCATGGTCAGTTATTCTGAAAAACCATTGGAAAAGCTTTTTCTGCAGAACAGGATCTCCGCATCTCCAGCAGAGATCTGCCTCCACCTGCTCATTGGCAAGTACAGTCTGGCAATGCTCACACCAGTTGACATATGACTCTTTTCTATAGACCATATCCTTTTCAAGCATCTTTACAAAGAGCCACTGTTCCCATCTGTAATACTCAGGACGGCATGTGGCAATCTCCCGATCCCAGTCATATGAAAAGCCCATTTTTTTTAACTGGCGGCGCATGGTGGCAATATTCTCATATGTCCATGCAGCAGGATGTGTCTTATTGTCAATTGCGGCATTTTCTGCTGGCATTCCAAAGGCATCCCAGCCCATTGGATGGAGAACATTGTAGCCGTTCATTCTTTTATATCTTGCCACAACATCACCAATGGTGTAGTTTCTCACATGTCCCATATGGATTTTGCCGGATGGATATGGAAACATCTCAAGAAGATAGTATTTTTCTCTGGACATATCTTCAGATACTTTAAAGATATGATTTTCCTGCCAGTACTGCTGCCATTTTGATTCAACCTGATCAGGCGAATATCGATCATCCATCATAAACTCACTTAACCTCCAAAGCCCAGTGCATAACGCAAAGTCCCATATTAAATGATAAATCTTAAAAGACCCTTAAATGCCACAATATCATCTAAATAGCAAGTATCCACAATCGGGATATTGAATAAATAATTTGACTTGCCTTTCACAATTTAATAGTTGTTATCAAAATTATGCTACCATAAAATTACAGGGAGGATGCAAAAATAAGCATTGAATGACAAGAAAGATATTGATTAACGCACTGGATTCCGGTGAATGTCGAATCGTTACCATAAAAGATAATAAACTTGAGGAGCTTCACCTTGAGACATCATCAAGGGAAATGACCCAGGGGAACATCTATAAAGGTATTATCGTCAGAGTTGAACCCAGCCTACAGGCTGTTTTTGTTGATTACGGAGCAGAAAAAAACGGTTTTCTCCAGAAGCAGGAGATACACTCTGACTATTTCATGGACAGCGATTCAGGTGACAGAAGCCTTACTACCATTGTCAAAAAAGGACAAGAATTGATTGTCCAGGTCACCAAGGATCCCATAATGCACAAAGGTGCAATGCTCACCACTTTTATTTCACTGCCTGGAAGACTTTCGGTGCTGATGCCAGGAAGCACAACCCGTGGTGTTTCAAGACAGATAGAAAGTGAAGATGAGCGCAAGCGGCTAAAGGACGTTGTTGAAAAAATGAAGTTGCCCGAAGGGTTTGGATTGATTGTCAGAACTGCAGGAAAAGACGCTAACAAAACAATGCTGACAAATGATCTCAAATACCTGTTGAGGGCATGGAAAAACATCAACGAAAAAAGTATTGAAAGCCCTGCTCCGTCACTACTTTACAAAGAACAGAATCTTGCTGTCCGCTCTCTTAGGGACTACTTTACAGCAGAGGTCTCGGAGATATTAATTGATGATGCCGAAGTGTTCAGGGAGGTAAAGGATTTCATCAAAATAATTGCTCCGAAACAGCAGAAAATTGTCAGACTTTTCAAAGGTGAACGCCCAATATTCACAAAATATCAGCTTGAAGATCAGATAGCGTCCATATTTGACACCCATGTTCCTCTGAAATCAGGTGGTGCAATTGTAATTGACCAGACCGAGGCACTTGTGGCAATTGACGTAAATTCCGGCAAATCCACAGGTATGAAAAATATTGAGCAGACTGCCTATCACACAAACCTTGAAGCTGCAGAAGAGGTTGCAAGACAGCTACGGCTCAGGGATATGGGGGGATTGATAGTTGTGGATTTCATAGATATGAAAGACGCTCGTCACAAGGCTGAAATTGCAAAAGTGCTGAAAAATCACCTTAAATCAGACAAGGCCAAAACAAAGGTTGGAGCTATTTCAAGATTTGGGCTTCTGGAGATGTCTCGGCAGAGGCTCAGGCCATCCATCACCTTTGGCAGCTTTTCGACATGTATTCACTGCAAAGGCAGAGGCATGGTGCCATCCATTGAAAACACAGCACTTGCTTTCATGCGTCAGCTTAACCTGAAAACAATCAAAGGTGACATAAAGTCTATTACTGCAACGCTTCCTGCTGATGTAGCAGAATTTCTGCTAAACAAAAAGAGAAAGGAGATGGTGGAAATAGAAACCCGAAGAAACATTTCAATATCCATTATCGGTTCTCCTGGTATGATAAGAGGAGAGATGAAATTTTCATGTGAAAAGGAACATACGGCATAGTTTTTTTACCGTCAAAGAAAAAACTCAACCTTGACAGACTGCACGCTTTTGTGTATCTGAGACAGTCGCAACTGAGTAATTACCATTTTCGGTTATCTGAAAAATTATATTAATATTTTCAGGATATTATCTCCTGAAAAGAGCTGAAACAGGACTTTTTTTGAAGTTCGTTAAAAATGGAGGGATTAATGATTAGTACCGCATATGCAATGGGACAGGCAGGCGCACCAGGTGGTCAGGCAGGAGGTTTTACAGCATTTGTGCCTTTGATTCTGATGTTTGTTATCTTCTACTTTCTTTTGATAAGACCCCAACAGAAAAAAGCTAAAGAGCACCAGAACATGATCAACAATCTGAAAAAAGGTGACAGAATAATAACTTCAGGAGGTGTTCACGGCACCATTACATCGCTTGGAGATACCACCGTATCCCTTGAGATTGCGGAGAATGTCAAGATTAAAATTAACAGGGGAAATGTTGCAGGTCTCATGCAGAAGCCCTCTTCCGCACCTTCTAAAAAAGATAAAAACAGCAAGTAATTCGGAAATATTAAGGGTATCTTAATATGAAATTCTGATGAACCTGTAAAAAGCCCGTTTTCAGGATTTTTTAAGCTTTAACATACTGAAATTACTAACAGCGTCTCTGGTGTTCGTGACTTTTTACAAAACCATCAATTCTGAAAGCTGAAAAAAATACAAGATACCATTTTCAGGAGCAGACAAATTGAAAAAAATTACATGGAGAGGGATGAGCATTGCAACCGTAATATTGGTTGCCCTGATATATGTCCTGCCCACACTGGCCAATAATTGCTGGCCCCATAAAAAAATAAATCTTGGACTTGACCTTCAGGGTGGAATGCATCTTGTGTTGGAAGTCCAGACAGAAAAAGCTGTTGAAACAACAATTGAACGCACTATCCACGAAATTAAGCAGGAGTTGAGAAAAAAGAATATAAAACATCTTGGTGTTTCCCATAACTCTGATAACTCAATCTCTATTCAAGTGCAGAACCAGGCAGATCTTGAATCTGTAAATCCTGTTATTGCTGATGAGTTTGGAAATTTTGAAGTCTCCTCAACCCAGAAACAGGGTGAAAAAAGAACAGTTGTTCTGAAACTTCCCCATGCTGAAGTTGTAAATATCAAAAAAATGGCCACTGATCAGGCACTTGAAACCATCAGAAACAGAATAGATGCCTTTGGAGTAAGTGAGCCTGATATAAGACTTCAGGGAGAAAACAGGATTCAGGTTCAGCTTCCTGGCATACAGGAAACCCAGAGAGCAAAGGAGCTTATTGGAAGAACTGCAAGGCTTAACTTTCAGCTTGTTGATGAGACAGGTGATGTAAAAAGTGCAGAAACCAGCAGCCCTCCGCCAGGAGATGAAATTCTCTACCAGATACAGGAGGATCCTGTAACTGGTGCAACATCAAAGGTACCCTACCTGATTCAGAAACGTGTACTGCTTGATGGAAGCTCACTGACTGATGCAAAGGTAATGATTGACTCCCAGTTCAACGAGCCCTATGTAAGTATTGAGTTTGATAGAAAAGGGGCACGTATATTTGAGCAGATCACAGGTGAAAACATCAAGAAAAGACTGGCCATTGTCCTTGATAAAACCGTATATTCTGCACCGGTTATTCAGGATCGCATTGCCGGTGGTCAGGCAAGAATAACTGGAAACTTTACAACTGAAGAGGCAAGGGATCTTGCCATCGTCCTTAGAGCAGGAGCATTGCCTGCCCCTGTCAACATAATTGAAGAGAGAACAGTAGGGCCAACTCTTGGTGCTGACTCAATCCGTATGGGACTTCTTTCCATGGTGGCCGGCGGTATCCTGGTGATTATCTTCATGGTTATTTACTATAAAGGGGCAGGAGTTATAGCAGATATTGCCCTTCTGGTTAACATCCTTCTGATTGGAGGAGGACTTGCAGCCTTTCAGGCAACCCTTACCCTTCCGGGTATTGCAGGCATCATACTTACAATTGGCATGGCTGTGGATGCAAATGTTATCATCTTTGAAAGAATCAGGGAAGAGCTTGCCTCCGGCAAAACCCCTGCTGCCTCAATAAATGCAGGATTTGACAGAGCTGCTCTTACAATTCTTGATGCCAATGTCACAACGCTCATTGCAGCAGTTGTGCTGTTTCAATTTGGGACAGGTCCTGTTAAAGGTTTTGCAGTCACCCTTGGCCTTGGAATAGTTGCAAGCCTCTTTACAGCACTTGTTCTGTCAAAGAGTATCTTCCAATCCATGGTTTCCGGCAAAAAAACAGCCACTTTAAGCATTTAAATAGGATGACCTGTAAAAAGTCCGGTTTAAAGAGTTTTAAGGAATGGGGTTTAAACAACTTGCCCATTTAAACACGAGACCCCGGGCATCCCGCCCGCTTCGTTGATCAAAATGGGAAAGTTATTTTGTACTCATTCATAAATCAATGAGACTTTGAATTTATTAACATATGGATTTGATTTTTGGACTTTTTGTAAGACCATCAAATAAAAGGATTTTAACAGATAATGCAGTTCATAAAACCTGATATTAATATTGATTTTACAGGGAAAAGAGTGAAAGGATTCATTTTTTCCATTTCCCTTATCATCATAAGTCTTGTATCTCTTCTATTTCATGGAGGACCCAACTATGGCATCGACTTTGCCGGAGGAACTCTTATACAGGTAAAATTCACTCAGAGTGTTTCTGTGGAAAATATCAGAAATGGATTGAGTACCATAGGACTTGAAAACAGCTCTGTACAAAATTTTGGCAAACATGGAGAGAATGAGTTTCTGATAAGAACAAGTACTCCTGAGATGACAGGAGAGGGCTTTTCACAGTCAATTAAGGAGTCCCTGAACTCATCAACCGGCTTTGAACCTGAAATAAGGCGCATTGAAATGGTGGGACCCCAGGTTGGTCAGGATCTCAGAAAACAGGCTCTTCTTGCAATTTTTTACTCTCTTCTGTTTATTACAATATATATTTCCGGAAGATTTGAAATGAAATGGACACTTTCAGGCATAACTGCCGGCGCCATGATGTCCGCTGTCTATTTTCTTTCAGCTTTTAATGTAAGCATTCCCTTTGTTATTACAGCAGCTCTGGCTGTCTCCCTTGTGCTTTTCTGGTATCTCAACCTGAAATATGCCATGGGAGCAATTGTTGCTCTTATACATGACATTTTTATAACTATTGGAATTTTTTCCATTTTTGGCATGGAGTTCTCTTTGCCAATCATTGCTGCACTTTTAACAATCATTGGATATTCCCTTAATGATACCATCATTGTCTTTGACAGAATAAGGGAAAATACTACGCACTCAAGAAAGCTTTCCATGGAAAAAATCATCAACAGGAGCATCAATGAAACCCTCAGCAGGACAATCCTTACCTCATTGACGACCCTGATTGTTCTTTTCTCACTGTTCTTTCTTGGGGGTGATATTATCCATGATTTTGCATTTGCAATGATCACAGGTGTTATGATTGGAACTTATTCATCAATATTTGTTGCAAGTCCAATCCTTCTTTTAACATCACGGGAGTAAATTTAACATCACGGGAGTAAATATACTTTTCAGGATTCAAGTCCTGATCCCGGGAGTAAATCTCCTTTTTCGTGATCACTCCCTAACCTTGAAACAAAGGCAAAATAATGACTTACCTCTCCAGGTCGATCTCAATACTTTTTTATCTTTTTATTGCCGGGTCCATTTTTATATCTGGATGTATGCCAATGAAAAGTGTTGATTCAGAAGTTTATCGACCTGGAGACTATATTGATGCAGAGAGAGAGACCCTGGCAGCCGAGCTTGACTCCAATTTGAGTGACCGCCTGGATACAATAGACGCATCCCTTAAAAAACTTGAACAGCTCCTGGCAAAACAGGAGAATTCTCTTAAGCAGCTCTCTTCCAGGTATGAAACATTGCACAATGAATACCAGAAACGCAAAACCGCCGATTACCAAGGAACACAAGCCCTTGCACAAAACATAAAACAAGCCACTGGCAAGACTGTGGAATCAACCGCTGAGACTATACAATCAACCACAGGACAAGCTATACAATCCACCTCAGGGCAAGCTATACAATCCACTGATCAAACCATACAAGCCACTGGTAAAACAGTGAAATCCACCGGAGAGGCTATACAATCCGCCACCGGGCAAGCAATACAGTCAACGGACCATGCCCTTTCCCAGATTTCAGAATCCATTAAATCCACTGCTCAACAAAACAGAGAAAATATCAAATCGACACCCAATGCCATTAGCGAAAAATATGCAAAACTTTCAGAAACTGCGTTTTCAAATAGTGAGGATCCTGAAATAATATATACAAAGGCACGGTCTCTTCTCCTTGAAAACAACCCTGAAAAGGCCGAAGAACTCTTTTCAGAGTTTTCCAAAAGATACCCTGATCATGCACTTGCAGTAAACGCACTCTACTGGAAAGGAGAGTGTCGATATACACTGCGTGACTACAACGGAGCAATTGCCATATTTAAGTCTCTTGTGGAAAAATATCCTGATGGAGTAAAAGTGCCTGATGCGCTCCTAAAAACTGCCTATGCCTATCTATCTATGGACGATACTGACAGGGGATATCACTTCTTGAAAACAGTTGTAAAACAGTATCCATTCTCCTATGCCGGAGAAAAAGCGGCAGAAAAACTTAAAACGCTCCAATAACAACCAAATTGTGCAGATGTTGTGCGAACTTATTGATAATCCTCTATGAGGGTAACTAATTGAGCTCATTATTAAAGAAAATTAAAAGACTTATCATAAAAGGTAATTATCAATTTACTCTGAAAGCAGAAACAGAACTTGAATCTGATGGCTTAATAATTGAAGATGCGCTTGAATCAATACTTAATGCTGAAGATATTTATAAAATTTTAAACAGTAGTAATCCTAAAACTTACAAAAAAGAAAAATTATATATTATTAAAAGTCTCACTTATGATGATATTTTAATCTACACAAAAGGTAAAATAGCTAAAATAAACAAACAGGATCAATTTTATATCTTAATTTCTTCAAAAAGGTCATTATCATGAATCGAGATACAATAAAATTATGCCCGATGTGTAACAGTAGTAATATAGAGCATATAGTTGGTGATCATTTCAGTAAAATAAGAGGTATAGCGCATAATGTACCACAAACTATTTGTCACGATTGTGGTGAAGTATTCTTAGGGCCTGATAGCTTAGAAGTAATTCGTCTATACGAAAATCAAATGAAAGAAGCATCATAATACCCTTGATTTGCTTATTTTTTTTGTAAGTGATTGATTTTATTAATAGTGGAATAATTAGATAGCAGTTTTATCTTTAATTACAGTGTTTTATAAAAATGAGCTAAAAATTGGACAATAAGAAACAAACAATGTGAACAACAGAATTTGTGAAAAACTTTTCATACCCTATGCTGATACCTCACTCAATGATGCAATACAAATCATGGCTTCTTCTTAAATCTGTTCCAGGTCTTGGTAATATCCTATACAAAAGGCTTATCGAAAGATTTGAACACCCTGATAATGTCTTCTCGGCTCATATTTATGACCTTGGACAGATCAACGGCATGGGTAAAAGAGTTATATCAGCCATTAAAAACTGTCGTATTACAAAAGAGATAGAAGATGAACTTAATCAAATACACAACAAAGGTTTCAGAATTATCACCTTAATTGACGAAGAATACCCTCCTCTTCTGAAACAGATTCCCGACCCTCCACCTTATTTTACCTGCCTTGGCAACCTTGATAACAGCTATCCTTCCATTGCAATTGTGGGATCACGAAAAGCAACTGCATATGGCCTGGGAACTGCTGAAAAACTTGGATATGATCTTGCATCAAGAGGCTTTCAGGTTACAAGCGGAATGGCTCTCGGAATTGACACTGCTGCCCATGAAGGAGCGCTCAAGGCAGGGGGGAAAACAATTGCTGTTCTTGGAAGCGGCCTTGCCAACATATATCCACGAGGAAACAGAGATCTTTTCAAAAAAATAGCCGCCAACGGTGCTGTTATTTCTGAATTCAAGGTACATGCCATACCTGACCCCAGGCACTTTCCCATAAGAAACCGCATAATATCAGGCATATCCACTGGCACGATTGTGGTTGAGGCGGCTGCAAAAAGCGGTTCCCTGATTACTGCAAGGCTTGCTGCCGAATATGACCGCGAAGTTTTTGCTGTTCCCGGCAATATCCAGTCATCCAACACCACAGGAACCCATGCTCTTCTGAAACAGGGAGCAAAACTTGTTGAAAATTATGAAGATGTCATGGAAGAGCTCCATCATATGATTCATGAGCGACCATCCATAAATGGAGATAATCCGGATATAGATACTACTCCAGCAAGAGGAGAGGGTTTTCAAAATCTTGATATATGTACAAATTCAACAAGAAGAGAGAACGTCCATAATCCAAATAACTGTACAACTTCAACAAGAACAAAAACATCTTCTTGCGATGCTGAAGTGACTGCTCAAAATTCAAGCATCAAAAAAATCGCCGGAAGAAGTTCAAAACAATCAATTCCCATTACCCAACAATCCCTTTTTACACAAGATAAGCATCAAAATGAAATTATAACAATGCTTGAGAACTCCTCTCCTCTGCATATTGATGTCATAATAGATAAATCATCTGCAAGTACAGCCGAGGTAACGGCTGCCTTGCTGGATCTTGAACTATCCGGAATCATAATGCAGAAACCCGGAAAAATGTTTTGTTTAGCATATCCGGCACCCCATTGAGGAGTTTAAGGAGAGTAACCCAGACTTGAGGAGTAAATGTGAGTAAACCACTGTTAATTGTAGAGTCCCCCACCAAAGTTAAAACACTTAAAAAATACCTTGGCAAAAAATATAATGTTGCAGCCACAGCCGGCCATATTAAGGATCTTCCACAAAAGGATCTTGGAATCGACATTGAAGATGATTTCAAGGCAAAATATATTACCATAAAAGGCAAATCAAAAATTGTTCAGGAGCTTAAAAAAGCAGCAGGCGATACTGACATTGTATATCTTGCCCCTGACCCTGATCGTGAAGGTGAAGCAATTGCTTTTCATGCTGCTGATGTATTAAAAAAAAAGGGACGTCAATTTTACAGGGTTCTTATTCATGAACTGACACAAAAAGGTATCCAGGAAGCCCTCAATTCACCAATGGAACTGAACTTTGACCGCTATGAAGCACAGCAGACCCGCAGAACACTTGACAGACTTGTTGGATACCAGATATCTCCCCTTTTATGGAGAAGGGTTCAAGGAAGCCTGAGTGCCGGCAGGGTTCAGTCTGTTGCAGTTAAAATAATTTGCGACAGGGAGAGGGAGATAAGGGCATTTGAACCTGAAGAGTATTGGAGCATAACAGCCCATCTTGAGGCGCAATCTCCGCCTGCTTTTCTTGCATCACTTACACGCAAAAAAGGCAAAAAAATATCCATTGCAAATGAAGATGAATCAAACTTTATTCTGAATGAACTTCAAAATTCAGATTTTATCGTGGATCGTATCACCATAAAGACAATCAAACGCAATCCACTGCCCCCCTTTATCACAAGCAAGCTCCAGCAGGATGCAATTAACAGGCTTAAATTTTCGGCAAAAAAAACCATGATTGTTGCCCAGCAACTGTACGAGGGAATTGATATAGGAAAAAACGGTCCCGAAGGTCTTATTACCTATATGCGTACAGACTCCACCCGTATTGCAGCCGAAGCAGCACATGAAGCACTGGAACTTATCCGTGAAAAATTCGGCTCAGAATATGCTCTTGACCAACCCCGTTTTTTTAAAAACAAAAGCAAAGTGCAGGATGCCCATGAGGCCATTCGCCCCACTTCTGTATTTAATACTCCTGGAAAGGTTCAGCCATTTCTCACTCCCGATCAATTCAGGCTTTACGACCTGATATGGAAAAGGTTCATGGCATCACAGATGGCCCAGGCCATAATTGACCAAAAAAATATATCAATACAGGCCAGTGACTATACATTCAGCGTTGGGGGAAGCACAACCAGATTTGAAGGGTTTATGGCCCTCTATTCTCCCACTGAAAATAGACCTGACGACGCTGGTAAAGATGATAACGGCAATGACAATAAGAATAACAGCCCGAATAATTCCAGCGAAAGTGTCAATATTGATAATGACACTGATGATTTCAGCAGAAATGGTGAAACTGAATCCGGAAAAATGAGCGTGAATTATGGATTATCAACAACTGATGAGGAGAGCAGCTCCAAATCTGCCACAACAACCGCCAGTAAAGATAAACAGGTACTTCCCCACCTTGAGGAGGGTATGAAACTTGGGGTTAAAGAGATCATACCAAAGCAGCATTTCACAAAGCCGCCACCTCGATTTTCTGAGGCATCACTTGTAAAGGAGCTTGAAGAGAACGGAATAGGCCGACCCAGTACATATGCAACAATTCTATCCACCATCAGGGACAAAGGATATGTGGATCTTGTTAAACGCTATTTTATACCAAGCGAGCTTGGCTTTATTGTAAATGACCTTCTTGTTGACTCATTTCCGGAAATCCTTGATGCTGCATTTACCGCAAATATGGAGAGTCTTCTTGATAATATTGAAACAGGATCAAAAAAATCCATTGAGGTACTAAACGAATTTTACCAACCATTCAACAAAAAACTGGAACATGCAAAAGAGCACATGCTCAGTGTTAAAGGGGTAGGTATTGCAACTGACCTGAAGTGCCCTGAATGTGAAAAACAGCTCAATATAAAAATTGGTAAAAATGGTCAGTTCATTGCCTGTACAGGATATCCGGAATGCACCTTTTCAAGTAATTATTCACGTGATGAAAAGGGAAACATTGAAATTCTGGAGACTAAAATTGATAACACAAAGGTGAAGGATTGTGATTTGTGCGGTAAACCCATGGTCAGAAAAGAGGGAAGATACGGAGAGTTTCTCGCTTGCACAGGTTACCCCGAGTGCAAGCATACTGAATCTCTTTTTGCCGCAGAACCTGCTAAAGCGACAGACATTAAATGTCCACTTGAAGGATGCGATGGTACAATCGTAGAAAAAAAATCCAGGCGCGGCAAAGCATTTTTTGGTTGTAACAGCTACCCGGAGTGCGATTTTGCATCATGGGATAAGCCTGTTAACAAACAATGCCCAGAGTGTGGATCAACTTTTCTTGTGGAAAAAGAGACCAAAAAAGAGGGACTTATTTTGAAATGCCCTGTAAAGGGCTGTAAGTATAAAGAGAGTCAGCAGTAAAAAGCTTTTCATAACCAATCAGCTAAATGATTGCGAGGGCATAACAACGATGCATGAAAGCCTTTATATGTCAGTATGTTATGAAAGCTTTCTAACCTACGGGTTGTAAACGACAAAAGGGTTACAGTATCTAACTGCAACCCTTGTATTTTCGGCAAATAAACAGGGAAGCCATTGGCAAACTGGATGAATGTTTCACAAAAAATTGTAGTGCGAAAAGAAAAACAAAATCAATTTTTGCTACATTTTCACTACATAAACAAAAAAGGGTTACAGCTTATTGACTGTAACCCCTTGAAATCATTGGTACGCCCGGAGGGATTCGAACCCCCGGCCTGCGGATTCGAAGTCCGACGCTCTATCCAGCTGAGCTACGGGCGCATATTGAACCTGCAAATAGCTGTAATAATCAGCTAAAGAATGGGGTGAGTGACGGGACTTGAACCCGCGGCCACCAGGGCCACAACCTGGTGCTCTACCAACTGAGCTACACCCACCGCAAAAAAACAACTCGGCCTATATATCAATTTTTATCTGCCATTGCAACAATTTTCTTTTATGGCAAAAGAATATGGTAACATCTCTGCAAAAAACCTTTGCAGTTCTGCGACAATAATTACCGATCCTGCAAAAAACCTTTTCAATTCCGAAATAATCACTTCCGATCCTGCAAAAAAAAAATTTCCGGTGCAGGAAACACAAAAAGAGGTTAAAAATCTGTCTGAATTGCAAAATATTTGCAAATGCCTCATCACTTACCAAAATCATATTGACCCATGAATGAAGTTTGTTTATTATTTTTCGGCGTACACACCAAATGGTAAATAATTCATTTTAACATAAATGGCGGATATCCACCACAAACGAAGTTATGAAAAAGAGAACCCCATTATGAATACTTTTTATGTATTTATTGCAAGGATTATACTTGGCATGGTTTTCGGCATTCTTATTACAAGAATATTCAGGCCGGAATGGACAATTTTTCATGGAGTTGCAATGGGTGCAGGACTTGTTGCTGTTGCCTATGTTATGTCCATGATACGACAAAAGAACAAAAAAGGTTAAAGTAAAGACCTGCACGATGGCAAAAAACAATTAAGGAGCTGTTGCAAATTGAAACAGATTATCTTGGGAACCGCAGGACATATTGACCATGGCAAGACAAGCCTTATAAGGGCTCTCACCGGCATTGAAACTGACCGTCTCAAGGAAGAGATAAAGCGGGGAATTACAATTGAACTTGGCTTTGCATCAATAACACTTTCCGACGGTAATGTGATCGGTATTGTGGATGTTCCGGGCCATGAAAAATTTGTCAAGAACATGGTTGCAGGTGCAAGTGGAATTGATCTTGTATCAATGGTTATTGCAGCAGATGAAGGCGTTATGCCCCAGACCCGGGAACACATGGAGATATGTACCCTCATGGGCATCAAACATGGCTTTATTGCAATGACCAAAATTGACCTTGTGGATGAAGATCTGATGGAACTTGCCATGGATGATGTCAGGGAATTTACAAGGGGTACATTTCTTGAGGATGCTCCTGTTGTTCCGGTATCTTCCACAAAAAATCTTGGACTTGACCTTTTCAGGAGCACTCTTGAAAAAATATGCAATGAGATACCAGAACGACCTTACTCTCCGATTTTCAGGCTTCCTGTTGACAGAGTTTTTTCCATGAAGGGGTTTGGAACAGTAATAACAGGTACCCTGGCTTCAGGAAAAATTGATGTTGGTGAAAATATAATGGTATTTCCATCAAGGGTTACCTCAAAAGTCAGGGGTATTCAGGTGCATGGAAAAAGTGTGGAATCTGCATCATCAGGAACCAGGACGGCAATAAATTTTCAGGGGCTTGACAGGGAAAATGTAAACAGAGGAGATATACTCTCCACACCAGACACCCTTAAACCATCGTATATGGTTGATGCCCATCTTCATTTCCTTTCCAGTAATACAAAGCCTGCAAAGGCTCGCACAAGGGTGAGATTTCATTCCGGAACAAGTGAAATCATGGGAAATGTCATTCTCCTTGACAGAGAAGAACTTATGCCCGGAAGTTTAGCCCCGGTACAGATACGCCTTGAAAACCCCATTTGTGTAATGCATGGAGACCATTTTGTAATAAGAAGCTACTCTCCTGTAAGAACCATAGGAGGAGGTCATATTCTCAATCCTTTTCCTGGAAAACACAAGCTGTTCAATCAGGAAATTATTGATGGCCTTAACGGCCTTCTTGACAATGATCCACAACAGAATATCTCCTTTTTTTCAAAAATGGGCAGACATAATGGTGTTTCATTTGGAGAACTTCGTCTAATGACTCCTCTGCCTGACAAAAAACTTGACGGGATTCTACAGAAAATGCTTGCATCAAGATCCCTTGTGTTGAGTGACAAAGAGAAAAGAACCTATATTCATGGAGAAATTTTCGATGCCCTGTCAAACGATGTATTAAAGCTGCTTTCCGCATATCATGAGGAGAATCCTCTTAAGGAAGGTATCTCTAAAGAGGAGCTGAAATCAAAATTCAGAGCATTTAAGTCCAAGGACTCAAAGCTTTTCCCGCTTGTCACCTCAAGGCTTGTCAAGGATGGCAACATTGTGCAGGAGGGAAACACCATACGTCTTGCAACACACAAGGTCGCACTACAGGTTGACCTTAAAGCTGTAAAGGAGAAAATCGCTAAAATATATGAAAGGGATGGCCTTACTCCTCCATTTTTCAGAACAATATGCAGTGAACTCGAAGTTGATCCAAAAATAGCAAGAGATGTCCTCCAGATGCTGATTGACGAAAAACGCATCGTAAAAACCAAGGATGATCTATACTTTGATATCCAGGCCATCAAAAAAATTGAAGCTCAGCTTTTAGAGTTCCTTACCCGTGAAAATGAAATTACAACCCCACAGTTCAAGGATATGACCGGAATTTCCAGAAAATATGTGATTCCTCTGATAGAGTATTTTGATGCAATCAATTTCACCATTCGTGTAGGTGATACAAGGCAGCTCAGAAAAAAAATATAGTAACCTGTTGTCAACCCCAATTTTTTATCCTTCATCTATAGTCATAAGTTCTCATAACTGCTACCTGATATTGTGTTTTTGTTTGTCTCAAAACCCCATGGATGGTGGACGATGAAAGAACTTATGACTAACGAGATCATTCAAACCATTTTAATACAGGAGAAGAGTCAATGAGCAACAAAACAAACCAGATTATTTTTGCAGGCTACATTATCTTGATGGTTATTGTGGCAGCTATTTTTAACAGCCAGAGTACAACGCATTCTGATGGCGAAGCTGTGACATCCCACGCTGAAACAGTAGTATCTGCAGAACAGCATGCTACAGATACCGCTGAACAACCTGTGGCTGACCACTCCCCATCCAGCAAAACCCAGACTGCAGATGCGTCCCATGAGCAAGACCCCACACCATCAGATGACCCGGCAGCACATAAGGAGGCTGTTGAACCTGATGCTGACACTGCAAAACAAAATGAAAAGCTTGCCATGCTGAGTCAGGCACTGAAAAAAATTGCAGAAATTGATAACCGAAAACCTATAATCTCCGAGCAGGAGGGAAATCCCTTTGCAGGCAAACCATCTCCTGACCTGGCAATTGCAAAACTTCAACAGGGTAACGACAGGTTTGTAAATGGAGAGGCCATCCATCCCAACTTAGATGCTGCAAGGCTTAAACTTGCTGCAATTGAAAACCAGGGAGACCATGCCTATGCAACAGTAATAACCTGTTCTGACTCTAGGGTTCCTGTTGAAGCCCTTTTTGATGCTGGAATCATGGATATCTTTGTTATCCGTGTTGCAGGAAATGTGTGTGATGTGGATGAAAGAGGTTCCATTGAATATGGCCTTGCCCATGTACACACTCCTGTTCTTGTGGTTCTTGGACATACCCAGTGTGGTGCTGTAACAGCCGTTACCCATGCTGTTCAGGGTCATGGCCATCCACTTGAAAGAAACATACCTGATCTTGTTGCCAATATTGAACCTGCTGTCAAAAAAGCCATGGATTTGAATCCTGATATAAAAGGAGATGATATTATCCCCTTTGCAATTGAGGAGAACGTATGGACAGGTATTGAAGAACTTTTCATGGAAAGCCCTGTAACAAGGGATTTTGTTAAAAAAGGATTTGCAAAGGTTGTTGGTGCAATTTACGATGTAGGCACTGGAAAGGTAAGCTGGCTGCCCGAGGATAAAACTTTCGAAATCCTTGAAAAAGTTGAAGCATCTCCGGAAAAAGCTGTCATAAGTGACTCTGAAGAATCATCTGCACAGAAGAACCATGAAGAGACCTCAGATCAAAAGAAACAGGAAGAGCCATCAGAGCAAGAGAGCCAAGAAGCACCTCCTGCGGAAGATGCACAGGATAAAGTGACAGAAGACCCTGCCGTAAGCCATACATAATGCATTTTTTGGGTTTGGCTCTAACGTCACCCACTGTAGGGGGCAATCCTGTGCGATTGCCCCCTTGAAGAGCAGACATACAGCTTGAAGAGCAGGCACACAGCTTGAAGAGCAGACACACAGGTGTCAGCCCCTACAAAAAAGGCCAACCTTTAAATCAATTCAATCCCGAGACTATCACCTAAAAAAACTATATTTCATCAACGAACCAGGATACCACGCTATCAAGAAATATCCACCCTTCAACGTTAAGATGAAAAAATTCTTGTGCAATCCCCTCCCCTTTTGTTTCATGATTAATCTCATATGTGCTTTTTCCACTGCATAGCTCACCCCAGGATCTGGATTTTACCCTTTCCATTACCGTACCAAAAAGTTTATCAAAATCGCAATTAAACTTATGCTCAAAATTTTTGATATTTATCCCTTCAGCAGTTCTTAGTCCAAGCATTACAGTTTCTATCATTTTCTGTTCTATTGTGAGTTTTTCCTCCATTTTTAAAGGCAACTTTCCTCTATTTAATCGTGCAATATAGGTTTTAACGCTGGAATCATTGGAAAAACGATTAATTCCGTCATATGAATGGGCAGATGGGCCAAATCCCAGATAAGGTACCATATTCCAGTATTTCCTGTTATGCTTGGATTGACAGCAAAGTTCTTTCTCTTTTTTCTTCATACATCGGGCAAAATTTGATATTTCATAATGGTAAAAATCGTGGGAAGCAAGATAGCCTGATGTCTGCTTAAAAAGTAATGAGACCTTTTCATCATCAAGTGGTTTGAATTTATTTCCGGCAACTTCATCATACATTGGAGTTCCAGGCTCATAGGTGAGCATATAGCATGAAAGATGTTCACAGTTCATGCTGATTGCAACATCAAGATCATATTTCCAAGAATTCTGGGTCTCGCCAGGAAGGCCATACATAAGATCAATGCTGATATTATCAAAACCTGCCTTTCTTGCTGATTCGATGGTGTTGATTGCAGTTCCGGCAGAATGGATTCTTTTTAAAAAAGAGAGCTTATGATCCTGAAAGGACTGCACCCCTATGCTTAAGCGATTAACGCCTATACTCCTTATATTTTCAAGCTTTCTGGTTATCTCAGCAGTTGTACCGGTATCTGTGCCATTGCCCAGAGCTTTTGCGTAGTTATTCTTATTACTATGCCCATTAAATCCTTGCTGTTTAATTTGGGCAATATCTGAAATGCACAATGTTCCGGGATTGATCTCCATTGTTATCTGGGGGTTATCCATAACATTAAAGCATTTTATTATATGTGCTATAATTTTTTCGGTCTGGCCACAAGAAAGCAGAGACGGGGTTCCTCCGCCAATGTAAATGGTATCAATATTTAGATCTGGCTCAGCCCTGAACTCAAGCTCATGGAGAAGAGCATCCATAAAAATATCTAAATAGCTAAGTTCAGAGACAGAATAAAAATCACAATATGGACATTTCCTTGCACAAAATGGGATATGAATATAAATTCCCGCAGGAATTGAATTAGTAATAATGTTTGACATTTTTGTATTATTAGCACCGTCTGTGTTTCTCAAAATCGACATCTTGTTGGCTTTATCTGCATTTATTGCATTTGTCTCAATTAAATTAGCGCCCTTCGGGCGTGCTTTTACATAACTACTTGCTTTAGCAGTAGAAAAAATGGTAACCCATCAAATATTAAATTATAGATTGCTGTTTTACTCATTTTTGCGAGAAATTTATGTTTAAAAAAATATTCATTGCCTTTTTTATGATACTCTTTGTTTCAGGTGCCTGTGTGTCAGGCGGTATATACATGTTTCAACAATTTATATCTACCCCTGCAAATTTGACATTGCACAAACAGGCCGCTGAATTTTACAATAAAAACAGTGATTCCGGAAAAGATATTACATCTTCAAAATTAACTGTAAAGCATATAAAAGAGACAAACAGTCAAGAATCAGTTAGCCTTCATGAAAAAAAGGCCAACAGTCAGGAATCAGTTGACCTCCATGAAAAAGAGATCAATGTTCAGGAATCAGTTGATTCCCATGAAGAAGACAATTTATTTATCATTAAACCAGGGGAAAGTCTTCAACACATGGCAAAAAGGCTTGAAGAGAGAGGGTTGATAACAAACAGGCATCTTTTCAGGTTACTTGCAATGGTAAGGGGAAATGCAAAAAAAATTCAGGCTGGAGAATATAAGATATCTTCAACTGAAACCCCTGAAGTAATACTTAAAAAATTTGTAGAAGGCAAGGTTCATCTCCACCGGATAACCATACCAGAGGGGCTTACTGTAAAGGAGATTGCAGAGATTGTTGAAAAGGCAGGATTTGGAAACAGGGCAGATTTTATAAGGCAGGCTTCAGATCCACTGTTTATCGCCAGGATCGGTATTTTTATAAATGAAAACAAGGACAAACTTTCACTGTCAATGGAAGGCTATCTGTTTCCTGACACATATTTTTTTCCAGCAGGAGCTACCCATAAGGAGATCATGGCAACAATGATTTCACGATTTAAGGAGATTTTCAAGCCTGCCTGGTTTGAGAGATGTAAAAAACTTGGTTTTTCTCCCCATGAGATAGTCATCCTTGCTTCAATAATCGAAAAAGAGACAGGGGCTGACCATGAACGCCCCATTATATCATCGGTTTTCCACAACAGATTAAAAAGAAATATGCGCCTTCAGAGCGACCCCACAGTCATATATGGTATTCCTGATTTTAACGGCAACATAACACGCAAAGATTTAAAAAAGGCTACACCTTACAATACCTACGCAATCTCAGGTCTTCCGGCAGGTCCCATTGCAAATCCCGGAGAACACTCCATAAAGGCTGCCCTCTTCCCTGACAAAAGCGATTTTATCTATTTTGTCTCAAAAAATGATAAAACACATCATTTTTCAAAGACATTAAGGGCACATAACAGAGCAGTTAAAAAATATCAGCTTGGCAATTTATGAGGCAATGGACAGGGGCGCAAAATAACGTAATATCAGTCAAATTGATTCAAATAGACAATTAAAGCTCCACTCTGGCTTTTTCGTTTTCTGTCCCACTCAAACCAGAGTACAACACCTTCTTTTTTTAGGCGAATCAAGATATCTTCAACAACATCAGGCAGAACAGCTCCAAATTCAGAGTGAATGCCGCGTCCAACAATTATCTGCAACGTAAAAAAGCCGTTTCTCCAGAGCCTCCTCAACCACTGCTCCACTCTTTGTCTGGCAGCAGCGGAGGTCATTCCATGCAGGTCAAGTACATTCTGGGCAGGAGGATAACGTTTTAATCTTTTTTTAAGAGGTAGTGGCTCAGGTACTCCTCTATCACTTTTTTCACGCATGATGGCATCTCTGTTCTTGCCTTTAAGTGAATCTTCAAGAAGCTTTGGAAATACCTCTTCTTCTCCAGTTTCATAAGATTTTTCTCTAAAAAGTCTGGAAAGGCTTTCTGAACCGTCAAGAAAAGGAATTCCATGTTTGTCTTTTCTCATGGCTAATCGAGATGCAGAAGGAAGCTCGGAAGATCTGTTTCTGAAAACTGAATTCCCACTTCTTTTACCGTGAAAATCCTCCCCATGAATTTCATGATCCGGAGAGACCTTTGAATTCGGCCTTGAATGCTTAGCATCTTTTATTACATGCTTAACATCTTTTATTACAGATATGGATGAAGTTGCTCCAGAAGAGCCGGAAGATGCTGAATCTGCTATATTTGGATGAACATCAGATTCATAAGAGTAGCCATGGTCAGGTGAAATTTTTGGATCAAGTTCATCTTCCATGTCCGAAAAAATTTTGTATAAATCGGTATTGCCATCAAAAACAGCAATACCGTTCCTGTTTTTTCGAGGATTTTCAGATGGTTTTCCTGAAATATTTTTTATATTTTTATTTTTTCTAAACATCTTGCCATACTACTTCACAAGGGTGTTTTTTTCAAGGATAATGACGTTCTCACGATTGACTTTAACAGCACATACTGATATTGTATCCGCTTATGAATATAGGAAATATTGTAGAATACATCGACCAGCAAAAAATCATATGTGCTGTTGTGCTGCAGATAAAAAAGCAGCGATTAAGGCTTCTTACGGAATTTAACCGTGAAGTTAATATCTCTGTTGGCAGGCTCTCTCACCTGTCAGGAGAAAGCCTTGACATGACAGCATCAAGGGATGCCCTTGTCCGGAATCTTAAGCAGTGTGCTTTATCAAGACAAGAACTCTCAAAGGATATAAACATACAGGAGTTATGGGAACTTCTACATGAAGATGAAGAGCCAATAGATCTTGAAACCATGACATCTTTCTGTTTCGATCCGCCGGTCACCCCTGACCATGAAACAGCAGTTGTCAGGGCATTCTTCAATGACAAGCTCTACTTTAAATTCAGTAAGGATATCTTTTTCCCCAATACTCCTGACCAGATTGACAACAAGCTGAATCAGCTTCGGGAAGCAGAACGAAAGGAAAAGCTTGTTGAGCAAGGAGCCTTATGGCTCAATACTATTGATAAAGGCTCTTTTTCAGACTCAGAACCATCCCCTTCTCCACCAGATCCTGAAATTGTGACCATCCTCAAGGATTACTATATATATGACAAGGATAGCCGTGCAGCAGCAGATGCAAGGGCAATCATGTCACGAGGCGGCATTGATTCCCCGCATCAGGTGTTTAATCTGCTGGTAAAGTCAGGGATATGGAATGAACATGAAAATCTTGACATTATCCGCATGGATATACCTGTTGATTTTCCGGAATCTGTACATAAAAACACTGCAGGGCTTATAGCAAACCACGATGATTTTCTAAATGATCCAAAAAGAATGGATCTTCAGGATATCCCGCTAATTACCATAGACGGCCAGTCCACACTTGACTATGACGATGCCATAAGCCTTCAGAAAGAAGATGACGGTTATATACTTGGTATCCACATAATTGATGTTGGCTTTTTTATCAAAAATGATGATCCAGTGGATCGTCACGCAAGGCTCAGGGGAAGCTCAATTTATATGCCGGATGATAAAATTCCGATGCTGCCCCCTGATCTGTCCGAAGATCTTTGCAGCCTTGTGGAAGAAAAAATCAGACCCGGAATCAGCACTATTGTAAGGCTTAACCGCTTTTTCGAGATAATCGACTATGATATTGTGCCAAGTATTATAAAGGTTCATCACCAGATGACATATACAGAAGCCAATATTCTTAACGGGGAAGATGACCCGATAACCACTCTGTACAGAATTGCTACAGTACTTCGGGAAAAACGCATAAAGGCAGGTGCGGTGCAGATCACCCTTCCTGAAGTAAATCTCTGGATTGAAGAGAATGGAGATATTGGAATATCAAAAATTGACAGAGAAAACCCTTCAAGAATGCTCATATCAGAGCTTATGATTCTTGCCAACTCACTTATGGCTGAATTTTTGTCAAAACACAATGTCCCTGCTGTATTCAGATCCCAGCCTGATCCAAAACAGCGTCTGTTTCAGGGTGTTGAAACATCACTTTTTCTCAACTGCATGCAGCGCAGGCAACTTAACAGAGCAATAATAGGCACATCCCCGGAACATCACTCCGGACTTGGAGTGGATGCCTATGTCACAGCAACATCACCCATCAGAAGATATTATGATCTCCTTACCCAGCGTCAAATAAGGGGAATTTTAGGGTACGAGCCCGCCTACTCAAAGGATGAACTTCAACATATACTGCACACCATTGAAACCGCTGTGGGCAACACCGGAAGAGTTCAATACCAGAGACGAAGATACTGGCTGCTTAAATACCTTGAAGGAATGAAAGGCTCAAAGGAAGACGCCCTTGTTCTTGATGCAAGAAGGGATAATTTCACTGTCCTTTTAAAAGAGTATATGCTTGAGTGGCGTATCCCCTCCAGCAACATTAATGCAAAACCAGGTGATATAATTCAGGTGACAATTCAACATGCAGATGCCCGCCGTGATCAATTATCTCTTTTGCTATGATCTTTTATGTTGTACCCTTTAATAAATAACGTAACTATTTCCAAAAGTTTAAAATATTGCTTGATTTCCTTTTAATTAACATATACGATTCTTACCCATTAAGCTTTTCATGAGCTTGCTTTATCTTAAGCGTTTCATGAGCTTGCAATTGCAAAGTTTCGTTCTACAGGGAAGACCATTTTGCTAAAGTGGCATGAACCTTGAGTTTGGAACTATTATTTTTTATTTTTTTTTAGGAGATTGTCCACATGGCAGAAGGTATTGTAAAATGGTTTAACGATTCTAAAGGTTTTGGTTTTATTGAGCAGGAAAATGGTCCGGATGTATTTGTACACCACACAGGAATAAACGCTTCTGGTTTCAAATCCCTGAATGAAGGTGACAAAGTAACATTTGAGATTAAACAGGGCCAAAAAGGTCCTTCCGCTGTGGATGTTACCGTTAAATAAAAGCCACTATGTCTTAAATATATGGTAGTGTCATAAAAGTGTTGATATCTTTTTGTGAAAGCCCTGCTGAATCAAGCTTTGTGAAGAGTTCATCAACATATTTGGGACACTGCCAAATATATAATCATTGAAAAAAGCGTACTTAAGTTTTTATGGCACCCTCCATTTTTTTGCAGGGTGCCTTTTTTATTTTTGAGCCAAATAATTTTTAACGTTTTGAAAAACAAAGCTTAAACAGGCCATAAATCAAAGGCGACACCCATGATCTTTTGAGCATCATCTCATCCATGCTTCCAGATATTTCACCCACAAATTATTTTTTCTTCCTGTAAAGCATTTTTGTTGTTTATACTTTTACAATGCTGTGCTACTTAAGCAGTCATGTATATTACAGCAACAATACTTTTTATTATTGGCATGGCTATGGGTGCCGTTTACGGCTACTTCTATCTTCAAACTACCCTTGAAAGATTTTTCTCCTTTATTGCAGGAGGATTTTTTGGAAGCTGCGCCGGTGCCATCTGTTTTATCTATCTCTATTTTTCATCAGGCTCCAATGACCTGGATGAAGAAAGTGATAAAAAAACTTATCATACAACTCCTATCTCGCCTGAACCCGTAGCTTTGGAGACGGAAAAAGCGAATAACCTTCCCACACTTGCCTGTAACGGCAATGGCGTAGAACAGCCACAAAGCAATATTAAACTTCCAGAGGCCTTAAAAAAAGAGGAATCTAACATAAGAGGGGAATCCAATATAAAAAATGGACTTTTTGCAAAAACAAAAGATCTATTTGACCCAAAACAGCAAAAATAAAAAAACTTGAAAAAGAGCTTCGCAAGCTGAAGAAAAAACAGAACCAGAACAATATCAACAGATAGAGACAGCGCACCTTATGACTATACAGTGGTTCCCGGGACATATGCAGGAGACCGAAAAGTTTCTTAAAAAAGCGGTTTCCAGTGTAGATACAATAATGGAGATCCTTGATGCAAGGCTTCCCTATTCAAGTGCAAACCCTCTTCTTGACAAAATATGCAAAAATGTTTTTCGATTAAAAATCCTTAACAAACAGGATCTTGCAGACCCTGATGTCACACTCTCATGGCTCCATCATTACAGAGATATTGGGGAAAACGCAATTGCTGTTACAGGTACAAGCCCTGTCGAGACCTGGCGTGCGGCAGAGTATGCCCTTGCCGGAATAAACAGATCAAAATCGAGACGTATTCGCGTAATGGTGGCAGGAATTCCAAACACCGGAAAATCAACCATAATGAACTCTCTGGCCGGAAAAAAAATTGCCAAAACCGGAAATACCCCGGCAATAACCCGTCATCAGCAAAGAACAAGCCTCAAAAAGCAAATTGATATTTATGATACTCCAGGCATTTTATGGCCAATCCTGGAAAATAAAAATGGTGCATATCGCCTTGCTGTCAGCGGAGCTATCTCCGACACAGCCATTGATTATTCAGACATTGCCATGTTTGCCATTGCACTTATGATAAAAAGATATCCTGAAAGATTAAAACAAAGATATGGAATATCCATTCAGGAGCCTGAAAACAGTCAATCTGCGGATTTTGAAGAAACTGAACCTCTTAAGATACTTGAAGAGATAGGAACAACAAGGGGATGCCTTAAAAAAGGCGGTGTAATTGATTATCAAAAAGCATCGGAACTTTTTATCAGGGAACTTAGAGCCGGAAAGCTTGGGAGAATATCATTTGAAACCAACCAGGAGGCAATGGAAGAGCAGAAAGCTCTGTTAGAGGAGTGGAAATCTCAGGTACAATATAATGATTTAACATCCACAAAATAATTGAGTAATTCCAATGAAAAAAAGTACTTTATCAAATTTTTTACACACTGTCGCAAAACCTGCAAAAATTTTCAGAAATCATTCAGCACAGACTCTTGCATCAATTTTTATTATGATGCTATCTATCACTTTTTCTATACCTTCAGCATCAGCAGACGGCAAGGTTGCATTCTCCTTTGAGAACGGTCTTCCAGGAATTGAGAGCCTGGAAAAAATGACATTCACCCGGGAAGATTCTATTTTATGCAAAAGCATTGTTCATGCACTTGAGAGATATCACTATTCCAATCTTGAGTTCAATGATGAACTCTCATCCAGAATTCTGGATCAATATTTAAATACACTTGATCCGTCAAAAAGCCTTTTTACAAAAAGTGAGATAAACGAATTTGAAAAGGTACGTTACTGGCTTGACAATACCCTGGAAAAAGGTGAACTCACCCCTGGATATGCAATATTCAACATATACCTTGAAAGGTCATTCATAAGGCTTACCCATATCCTAAACTCCATTGAAAAATGGGAAACACTTTTTGATTTTAATGCAGAGGAAGAGATAATTCTTGACCGCACTGATCTTCCTTGGCCGGAAAATTTGGAAGAGCTTAAAAAAATATGGGACAGCGAGCTTAAAAATACAATCCTTTCCCTGAAACTTGATGGAGAAAGTAACGAAGATATTACAAATCTTCTTTCAAAACGCTATAAAAGCAGGCTTAACAGGCTGCTCCAAACAGATACAGCAGATACATTTAAGATATATATAAACTCCGTGGCCATGACTTTTGATCCCCATACCCAATTTTTTCCACCAAGGATGTCAGAGGATTTTGACATACAGATGAGTCTCTCACTGGAAGGGATAGGCGCTGTTCTGCAGAGTGAATATGAATACACAAAAGTGGTAAGCCTTGTTCCGGCAGGCCCTGCTGACAAGTCAGGGCAGCTTATGCCGGGAGACAAGATTATCGGCGTGGGACAGGGGGTGCAAGGGCCATTTCAGGATACAGTGGGTTGGAGAATTGACGAGGTTGTCAACCTTATCCGCGGCCCAAAGGATACAATGGTCAGACTCAGGGTAATACCGGCGGCCCAGAAAGGGGTACAAAATGCACGCACAGTCAGCATTAAACGTGACAAGGTAAAACTTGAAGAGCAGGCTGCAAGCAAGGAGATTGTTACCATAAACCGGAATGGCAGAACTTTAAGGGTTGGCACAATTACCATTCCCACATTTTACCTTGATTTCAAGGGCATGCAGGAGGGTTCAACTGATTACAAAAGCACCACAAGAGATGTTATGAATCTGCTCAATGACCTTAAAAATGAAAAAATAGACGGCTTGATCATTGATCTGAGGGACAATGGGGGCGGAGCACTTCAGGAAGTTAACCAGCTTACAGGGCTTTTTATTAAATCTGGCCCTACTGTGCAGATAAGATCCAGAAACGGCTATATGTCAAGACTTGAAGACCCAGACCCTGTCATATATTACAGAGGGCCTCTCATGGTGATGATAAACCGCATGAGTGCATCTGCTTCTGAAATATTTGCAGGTGCAATCAAGGATTATCACCGCGGCATTATTGTGGGTACCCGAACATTTGGCAAGGGAACAGTTCAGGCTCTTCAACCGATTGAAGATGGACAGCTTAAACTTACAACCTCAAAATTTTACAGGGTATCAGGAGAGAGCACCCAGAACCTTGGAGTTCTTCCTGATATTGAATTTCCGTCCATTTATAACAGTGATGAGACAGGAGAAAGCTCCCTCGATGGTGCCCTGCCCTGGGATAAATCCATAAAAGCAAACTACAACTCTTATAAAAGCATGACCCCTTTAATCACAGCTCTTAAACAGAAACATACCAAAAGGGTGGATAACCAACCAGGATTTACCTATCTTAAAAAACGGTTTGAACTCTCAAAGGAGCTATATACATTAAAAACTCTTCCATTAAATATTGAAAAAAGAAAGGCATACAAGGAACGAATGAACAGTATGGAACTTGAGATAGAAAATCATCTGAGGGTTTCAAAGGGTCTTGAACCTGTCTCATCCATTGAAGAGATTCACCAGGATGACGAAGAGACAGAAGAGCTTTCTGACAATTCACAGAAAAACACCTCAAGTAAGAAAAAAGATAAAGATGATATACTCCTTGATGAAGCCCGTGAGATGATGGCTGATTTGATTACAGAATCTGAGGCAAAAAGATACAGGTGGTAAAGGATTTTTTATATAACGTACATGGCGGATAGCCGCCACAATCGAAGAGATGAAAGTCGTTTTAAAAACAGCCACTTACTGAGACTTTCATATAAACCAACATGGCGGTTCACCGCCACAATGGAAGAGTTGAAAGTCTTTATAAAAACAGCCATTTGCGGGGACTTTCATATAAATGGCCATGGCAGAGCCATCTGCCACAACGAAGCA
>NZ_LT828540.1:735221-758423 GCF_900170035.1 Desulfamplus magnetovallimortis
CGGCAATGGCCATTATTGAATGTTTCTGTCAAGGTTTAACTGTTATTTAAAGATCAATTTCATAAATGCTTAAGCGATTATTAAAAGTCTGGCTACTGCTTTCATTTTTTCTTTTTTTATACTTCTATCGATTCCTGTAATAATGGATGCACCTTTTATACAGAAAAGAATCTCCGGATGGATTTCCAGGACATTTATAATAAAGGGTGCAGCACCAGGCACAACAACCTTTACCCTTTTTCCATTCCCCGGAATTATTATTTCTGAAATTGAGCTTACATCTGGCTCGCTCAAAGGTGGCTTTATAGGTCGCATTTTAATTGAGATCTCTTTTGATTCCCTGATAAAAAAGAAAATTGGACTTCGCAGACTCCTCCTTGAAGATATAGATTTAGAACAAATAAATATTGAAGATAAAAATACATCACAAACAGGTGATGATATTTTATATTCATTATTTCAAGGCATTTTCCCTGGTTTGTGCTTGAAAAAATCCTCTTCACCCCCTCTTATAGATGATTCCTCTCTCAAATTTTCTAAGCACAACTCCATACTACCCCATAGCACTTTTCCCGAAAGCAGCTTTAAAAGCAGACAAAAAGATTCAACAGATCTTTTTGATTATATTGAATACCTAAAGAAGCTTTATATTGAGTACTTCCAGCAAAGCTCATTTATTGTTGAAGCAAGGCATATAAAATCAAGACAATTCAAAAACGGGAACCTCCACATTTCAATCCACCCTATTCCACACAAAATTAAATTTTCCGGTACCTTAGATATTGAAAAATTAAACATTGAAAATATTGAAATGCCCCACATACCATCTATTCAGTCGGTTAAAGGAGATCGTATTACAGGGGATTTTGACTTAAACATTGCCCCCAAAAAAAACAAGAAAGAAAATATCAGAACTTTTACAATAAATGGAAAAGGCAATGTCACTTTATCAACGCCTTCATTAATATACAGTTATCCAGATAGGCTTTCATGGCCAAAATCAAACCCTGCCAACGATAATGTAAATAATGAGAGTAACTTTCACGCTAAAAACAGAGATCTGCCTGAAGGTAATGACATTATAAAGACAAGTCTTGGAATAACTTCAATAGATGCTGGTTTTTCAATAAAAAATGATGCAATTACACTTGGGTCTGACAATACATCTTTGACAGCATCTATAAAGGCTTTTGCCAATGATTTAAAATCACCTCTGCTTTCAGTGGAATACCAGAATTCAGTGGAATACCAGAAAAATCAAGATATTCCATCCTACTCTTCTCTTGAATTTTCAGGCAATAATATCTCCATAGAAGGATGTGCTGCGGAGGTCGCAGATATTCTGCCGGATAATGCAATATGCAGAACCATTTTCAATATTATTAAAAGCGGAACAGCAGATGAAATCTCAGTCTCTTTTAATTCACAACCTTCATGGCAAAGTTCGACTTCTACACCAAATGATAAAAATGAGGAGGTGTACTTTGATGGAAAGAGATTAAAACTTTTCAACCCTGAAACCATGAAAATCAAAGGGCGTCTCAGTAATGCTTCAATACATATACCTAGTACAGCTCTTATTGCAGATAAGGTTAATGGCTATGTAAACGTTGTTAAAGGCACTCTTCATACAGATATCCAAACGGGGCATATAAAAAATGCTACTATTCACAATGGACAACTAAGTGTTGATCTTATTGACAAGAGTTTTCCATATACAGGAGAGTTTCAACTTTCTACAGAGTTAGCCAACTTGCATCAGGTACTGATGGATCTTATTACAAAGCCTTCTGTGGTTTCGGAGCTTAAAAATCTTAAAAATATCAAAGGCAAAGCAGATGGGACACTTAAGATAGAAGGAGAAAAAAATCAGACTCCAACCATAGTGGTTGATGCAAACAATATAGACCTTAAAGGTCAATACTTACGGCTGCCGAAAAAGTTCTCAATTAAAGGAAAGTCATTTAATTACAGTAACAGTTATAGTGGCAATAATAGTGGCAATAATAGTGGCAATGACAGTGGTCATGAGAGTCGCAATGAGAGTGGCAGCAAAAGTGATAAAAAAAGAGGTGGACATCATCTAATAGAAGTTAGTCAAATATCAGGAAAAATGGGAAAATCAACGTTTTCCGATATAGCAGCATCAATTAGCTTTCAAAGAGAAAAATCACCAGATATAAGGTTCACATGCAACATTGCTGAAGCTAATCTCTGGCTTGACGAGATTGTGCCGTGGTTTAAAAGCTTTGAAGATGGTGAAAATGAAAATGCTAAAAATAATAATACTGAAAATGATAACGCTGAAAATGCCCCTGGCATTATTTCAATAAATAGACTTACCTCATGGTTTTCCTTTTTTGAGGGAAATATTATCCTTGATGGCTGTTATTTTAAAGGCGAAGCAGATCCTTCAAGAAGATGGGATTATCTTTTCAGGGGCAGGGGTGAAAATATAAGTTTCAAACAGATTACTGAAGAACAAACAGACCAAAATTTTGTTTCTGATCTTTCATTTAAATTTATCTATTCCAACTCAAAAGAAAAGTTTAGTGAAGCAGATAATTTCAGCTTTAGTGAAGGAGAAGATTTCAATAATGGCAATGTCAGCTCACTTGACACAACAAAAAATGAACGTCCGGAAAGCAACAACAACGGGGATTTTCTTATATCCCCTAATGATAGCGAGGGCATCACAACAAATCCTCAAAATCCTTTAAAAACAGGTCTTTACAAGGATTTTCAAATCAATAGAATATGGGATATTAAGGCACAGATAAACGATACATCTCCCTTGTCGTCATTCTTTAAAAACAAATACATCAATGATATTCAGACTCCTGTTCATCTCATTAATGGTTCAATTGATAATTATCGTGACCGAATCAAATTAAAATACCCCATATTATTTACAAATAACATTCAGGCTAATATCACTTCTATTACTTCTACCTCTTCTATTCCTACTACCCAAAAACATAATATGGATGACATTGATATTTTTGAGATAGATATCACAAATAAACTTTCGTTGCCAAATTCAAAGCCCATAACCGAACATGATAAAAATGAAACCTACAGATTCCATTTGAAAAGGCAAAAAGAGGCAAATTCCAATTCCATGGGACAATACTCTTTTGATCTTAAAGGTAGTCTCAATACAAAAATTGTTAAATCTTTTTTTAAATCTGGCTCTACAACTCTCCATGACATAGAACAGTTCACACAAGGTAAAACATTTATAATTGAGTCCACTCCATATTCTCCTGCATCAACAAAGTTTAAGGTATATGGAAAAGATGAAAACTTTGATCATTACAAAATTACAACAGATTCCCTTGACCTGGATTTTTTAATTAACCTTATGAGTCAATTTAACCGAAATGGCAATAAAAATGAAAATCCTTTTTTATTACCACTATTGACTCTTGAAACTGATACATTCATGGTAAACAAAATTGCCCTGAATCCTTTCAGAGCAACATTTAACCTCAATGGTAATGAAAAAAAAATAGTGGCAGAGACAGGCCATAACTGCCACATAAATACAACCGCATTTATTAAACTCAAACCTGACATTGTTGATATTTCTATCCTGATTGATGAAAATAATAATGAAATAGAACCTGTAATGACCTGTCTGTATGAAGGTGAAAAACTAATGGATGGAAGGTATTCTGTTAAAGGATTTCTGAATACAAATACTCAATTATCACCATCTGAACCTACACCCTCTGAAAAGGCCATCCCGGATCATGAGGCTTTGTCATCGGAAAAGCCCAACCCTGACAATAAACCTCTATGGTCAGAAAAGACTTCCCCCGATCATACAAAAGATAAAAACGATTTTCACATAACAGAGATTGAGGCTGAACTTCTGAAACAAAATCTTACAGGCAACTTTCAAATCTCAGCTCAAGATGGTCGAATATTTCGTTTAACCCTGTTATCCCGTATTCTTTCCATAATTAACATTTCCAGGTTGATGGAAGGAAAATTTCCTGATATTGAACAGACAGGTTTTGCCTATAGCACCATTGAAATAGATGCTCTGGTGAAAAAAAATAAAATTATTCTTAAAAAAGCTGTAGTTAATGGCCTTGACATGACACTTCTTTTTATGGGATGGATTGACCCATTTAACAAAAATATGGAATTGAACTGTCTTGTGGCACCATTTAAGACAGCGGACAACATCATAAAAAAAATCCCTCTTATCGGAAGAATGTTAAATGATCGCTTGATTGCAATTCCTGTAAAGGCATGGGGTCCAATAAATGATCCTTCTGTAATTATCATGCACCCATCTGATGTGGGAAAAAGTATTATAAATTCCATGGAGAGTATTCTTACTGCTCCATTTGAAATAATAGAAAACCTGAAATACTAATTTACTCTCAAGGGAATGACAATATCTTTTACCGTAAAAATGACTATCCTTTTTATTGTTGGGGATGATTGATACACAGTCATGCCCGTTTACCATGGAAATTCCGGCATCTTTCATTTATCAGTTTACAGTTTTTGAGGCTTATTCTTTTGTCTGAATCACGGATTAAACGGATTAAAAGATTACACTGATTGAAAAAATCTGTGTAATCAGAGTAATCTGTGGCAATCCGTGATTCAGATAATTAAAGAAAAGTGTAAACTACTTTTAAGCTGATATGAAGGATGCCGAAATTCCCATCATGATTTTCATGATCCGGGGTGGTCGTTGAATTCGACCATGAAGGCTTAATAAAAATATGTATCTAATTGTTTTTTATATACCCAAAAAACATCTTGAAGATGTTAAAAAAGCAATGTTCAACGCCGGAGCCGGCAGAATCGGCAACTACGATTCATGTTGCTGGGAAACGGACGGCCGCGGTCAGTTCAAGCCATTAAAGGGAAGTGCCCCGTTTCAGGGTGCAATAGACAGAATTGAACATGTGGACGAAGTTAAAGTTGAAATGGTTTGTGATAAAAAAAATGTTGTTGCTGCCCTGAAGGCTCTTGTATCCGCCCATCCATATGAATCACCTGCCTATCATGCTGTTGAAGTTATGACATTGGAGGAGCTGGAGTATCATGACAAGCCACAATAACAGCCAGGAAAAATTAAACATACAAGAAGCAATAAAAAGGCAGACAGAAATAGATATTAAGAAAGAAATTGAGATTAATGGAGCCATCTATAAAAAAAATGCAAAAATTGGATATTCAACCATTGACCATAAAGGTCACCTTAAAATTGTCAGCATAATGAATTATCTGCAGGATGCTGCATCAGAACATGCATCAATTATGGGAGTTTCCGGCTTTGACCTTGCTGAAAAAAATCTTGGATGGGTAATATCCCGATATCATATAAGAATAAAAAACCACCCTTTATGGCAGGATACCATGCAAATAAGAACTTTCAGGTTTCCCCATAAAAATCTTTATGAAATGAGAAACATAACAATGGGAAAACTTATTAAACCAACAAGGTTTAAACCCTATGACCTTAACCATGAAAATGATAAAGGAGATTATCATTGCATAGTTTCTGATAAAGAAAAAAATACTGATACAGATACCGGAGCTTCAAATTTTTTTTCAGAATCCATACATGCAAAAGTGTGCTGGGTCATGGTAAACAGGGAAAATGGTAAGCCTGTTCGCCTTAGCCGTTTTATTGAACCTCAAATGTGTGAACCATTATCTGAAACAACATTTGTGAATTTATACAGGGATATGAATGACAGAAAATACATGGACAAAAGAGATAATAGTGATGAAAATGCCAAAATTGACCACTATTATTTTTCAAATATTGAAAAACCAGTTAAAACGGATTTTGAACTGCCATTCAAGGTAAGAATGCATGATCTGGATCTTAACGGCCATGTAAACAACGCCATATTTGTTGAATGGGCTGTTGAAACCATGCCGGAGAAGATACTGTCATGCTACTCACCTGAGATAATTGACGTTATCTTTAATAAAGAATCTCTTTATGGTGATACGGTTATCTCAAAAACAGAGATTTATCAGAATCGCTGTTCGTCAGAACCAAACTGCCCAAGCCCTTTGACACGACACGTAATTGTACGACAAAAAGACCAGGCTGAACTTGCCCATATAAATATAACATGGTGCCCTGACAAAAAAATAACTGACCTGGTAAAATCCATCTGATGAAAGAGATTGCAAAAGCATATAATATATGCATAAGACTTCTTGCGCCAAGGGCACGAAGCATTTATGAAGTAAAAGAGCATCTTCGTAAAAAACAATTTGATGAAACTTTAATCCTTGACATTATTGAAAAACTGGAACATGAAAAACTTCTCAATGACCGTGAATTTGCAGCCATGTTTGTGGAGCAGAGAGAACGTTTTAACCCAAAATCAAAGTTTGCACTATCATATGAATTGAAAAAAAAGGGTATTGACGAGTGCCTTATTGAAGAGTGCCTTATGGAAATTGACGAATTTGCATCGGCATGGAACGCAATAAGCTCAAGAGTTCCACTCTGGCAGGGGTATGAGGATGACAAATTCAAAAAAAAAGTCATGAACTACCTTAAAAATAGAGGGTTTGGCTATGAAGTTTCAATCTCAACCCTTGAAAAGGCTCTTGAATCAAGAAACAGGATGGAGTTATAAAAAAACCAATGAAAATTAAATTTTTTGCCGTTGGTGGCACAATTGACAAAGTATATTTTGATGCGTTAAGTACCTACCAGGTCGGACCTCCTGGCATTGAAAACATCATCAAAGATGCCAGGGTCAACTTCGATTATGAAGTGGTCTCACTCATTAAAAAGGACTCTCTGGAGATGACTGCCGAGGACAGAGAGCTGATACTTGAGGCAATAGAGAAGGAGCCCAGTAATCACATTGTAGTAACACACGGAACAGATACCATGGTGGATACTGCATTGGTACTAAAGAAAATAAAAGATAAAGTCATTGTACTGACAGGGGCTATGGAACCTGCATGTTTTAAATCAAGTGATGCTGCATTTAATCTTGGAAGCGCAGTGGCATCTGTACAGACTCTCCCTCAGGGTGTATATATTTCCATCAGCGGAAGGGTTTTTGATCCATCAAAAGTGAAAAAAGACAGAGACAGGAAACAGTTTGTTGAAACCCAGGAACAACACACTATATGAATATGAAAAGGCAAAAGGAGCTGTATGAAAAATAAAAGTGCTGTTAAAGATAACCGTGATGAGAGCTTTAACGCCGTTGATAATGAAGTTGCAACAAATTGCGCTTTAACTGAAATCTCCATGAATCAAAAGAGTAATGTTCAAGATGCCTCTACTGAAAAAAATGGTTATCCGGTAATAAAAACAGCTAAAGGATTTCATGCTGCATTACCATTTTCATCATACAAAACAGGAAAAATTGTTAACATATCCAAAGGGGGGATAGTATTCAAATATACTGAAGAAGAAGAAGAGGAGGATGAGCTTGATCCCATTCCTTCTGATGCATTTTTTCTTGGAGAGTATGGATTCTATATGGAAATTATTCCGGAAAAAATTGTTGAAGTAAGATATGATTCAGAAATAGATATAATTGAACTTTATGAAGAGAACATTAAGTTACTTGCTGAATCAATAGATAAGGAGCTTCCGGCAGTCAGTATTAACAGGATAGCATTAACAGAACTTAACTTTAAACAGATATTTGCTGTGGATAAATATATACGTGACAATGTAAAAACATCAGATCTGCCATTCATTGAAATCACGCTTGAATAGAGCAGTGTTGTTTAAAGGGTTAGCTGTCTGAATCACGGATTATTAGGATTGCATTGATTAAAAAATCAGTGCAATAAGAGTAATACGTTTAAATCCGTGATTCAGAAAATGAAAGATGAGATAGAAAATTATCTGAAAAATTAAAAATTTGTCACGGTTTGATGACAATAATTGCAGAGTTCTGCTTTTTAAGGAATTTTTTTGCAACTTCAGATATGTCATCAACGGAAATTGAGTGATAGTCATCCACTATGTTTTTGGCCCACTTAAGCTTCTCAGGATGGGTTCCGGAACCTGACAGAACTGAGTCAAGCCAGTATCCATTGGTTTTTACCATGTCCTTTATGTATGTCCATATAGGCTCCAACACAAGTTCCAGCTCTTTTTGGGTGATCTTATCTCTACTCAGCTCATCTGCAATATTTTCCATATGTTTTACAACATCATCTACCATTTCAGGAGATACAGCCACAACGCCCCTGAGCACTCCATAACCATCATAGGCTCTTGAACCCAGATTATATGCATATGGCGAGTAAGTGGCGCCCATCTCCTCTCTGAGAGTTTTGCGAAGCCTCTCTGAAAATATTTTTGCCAGAATATTGAGCCTTCTTGTCTGGTGGATGTCCCAAAAGTCATCAGTGGGAAAGGCCATTACAACAAGAGCCTTGTCAAGGCGGCTTTCAAGCAGAAGATCAACCTTTTCTCCCTTTGGAAAAGAAGGTGTTTTTTCCGGTTTTACAAAAACAGGCTCATCTCTTTTGGGAAGCTGTGCAAACCACATATATGCAGCATCTGTCAAATCCTGAGGCTCAAAATCCCCAACAACAGAAATTTCAACAGCTCCTTTTTCAAAAGCTGCATCAACCCAAGTCATTACATCTTCAAGCTCAATAGATTCTACCTGCTCCAGGGTTGGCATCCCGAATTTTATATCCCCTCCTGCAAGAAAACGCTCTCCCTTATAACGCATCATACCATCAGGTGTGCGGGGTAGTTCCTGATACATCTGGGCGTAACGATCCTTGAATAGATCAAGAGACTCCTGACGAAATCCCGGGTCAACCATTCGTGTATAAAGAAGCTGAAAAAAAAGTTCTGTCTCTTCAGGAGAGGCAGACCCTGAAAAATGGAAGGTATCTTCATCCACACTAAAAACCATGGTAACGTTTTTACCTGCAAGAGCTGTATCAAGCTCATCCTGTGTCAGCTCCCCTACCCCGCTTTCGTTTATAACTGCCCTTGCAACCATTGCAAGTCCTGGCTTATCTTCAGGCTCAGAGAGCTTGCCCAAACCAAAATTCACCTCAAAAATGAACTCTCCCTTTTTAAAATCCGTCTTCTTTAAATTAAGTCTTACACCATTTTTAAATTCAATTATTCGGATACCTGTTTCATCAAGGGTTATGTCACTTAAAACAAGTTTGTCATATGAGTCTTGTCCGATTTCAGATACAGGTTGCGGAAGATATGGAAATAAAGGAGTATCATTCTCGGCAGGAGCAACAACTTCACTGGTCTGGCTATCATGATATGCTGCAAGAATAATTGCCTCCGGAGTCTCCTGCTCCCATGATTCGCTTAAGTTGTGATCACTGTCTGCTGCTGAAAAATATCGTGCATCAGGTGCAAGAGCCTTATCTTTATCCTCAGATTCATCAGGAGTAATTTTGGCATTGCCTGTTACCTGTATCAGTCTGTGTTTTGCAGCCCATGTTTCCTTAAATGATCTGTTTAGCTGTGCAAGTGTCAATTTTTTTATCACAGGCTTTAAAAGATTCATCTCCTGAAGCGGAGACATAAAAAAACGGCTGCTGTTAATGGAATTGATAAGCTCCCTTGCAAGGGGTGTACTCTTACGTGTTGACGCCTCTTTTACAGCAGTTTCAAGCCCAAGAATAAAATCAGCTTTTACCCTCTGAAGCTCATACTCTGTAAAACCAAAGGTTAGTGCCTGGCGAAGGCTCTGTTCAATATGATAAAGTGTTTTCTGCCAGTTTTCAGGTGATGTTTCGGCTGAAATTGATGAAAACCTTACATTTCTGAGAAAAGTTCCTGAATATGTTCCTGCATCTGAAAAAGGATTATCCTTCAAGCGGACATCCCTTGAAAGGCGATTTTGCACCACCATGTCGGCAAGTCTTTTTATTACCTGTGACTTTAAGCTCTCCTCTGTCTCCATTTCAAAGGGAACCCGTGTAGCTGTTCCGATGGATACAGAAGTACTGCCGGCTTCTGGTTCATAATGATAAAATGCCTTATCTCCGGAATGAGGAATCCAGGTGTTTTCAGGCAATTCCGGACATGTAGCACGGGATTTGATGGATGAAAATTTCTCTTCAATCAAAACCTTTGCCGTGTCAACATCAAAATCTCCCACCATGACAAGAACCATCATTTCAGGACGATACCAGGCATCATAATATGATTTTAAAAGCAGCCTGTCTGTACCCTCAATAACCTTTTCGTCTCCTATGGGCATACGTGCTGTTATTCTTGAGTCAGGCAGCTCAAAATTAAGAGATGCCTCAAATGTTCTGAAAGATACTGAATCCCGTTCCCGTTTTTCAGCAAGAATAACTCCTTTTTCCCGCTCAACTTCAGACTCAAGCAGAAGAGCCCCCTCTGCATAATCCTGAAGCACAAGAAGTCCCTTTTCAAGGCTCTCCTTCTCCCCTGTGGGAAGTAAAATGTCATATACCGTCTCAAAAAACCCTGTATGGGCATTTGCATCAGCACCAAACATCATTCCTATGGACTGAAAGTACTCAATGAGTTCACCTGGTTTAAAGTGTGTGGAACCATTGAAAAGCATATGCTCAAGATAGTGTGCAATACCCCGCTGATCCTCTCTTTCATGCATTGAGCCTGCCTGAACATCAAGATGCATGCTCACCCTGTCCTCGGGAGTGGTATTGTGAAGCAGTACATATCGCATCCCGTTTTGCAGTACTCCGTACACCAGATCAGGATCCGTTAAAAGATAATCTCCTGCAAAGGATATACAACTGTTCTCACCGGAAGGTGACACATCTATGGCTTTTTTAGGTGACACATCTATGGCTTTTTTAAAAGAACTGTCGGCTCTTTTTCCCTCATCATACACTCCTGCGCATGCTGAAAGTATGATGGTAGTCAGAACAGCAAAAAGAGTTAAAACAACTTTTCTATTTAAAACCATTGTATCTCCTGTATGATAAGGGATTCATGCAAATGTGGATTCATAATTTAACAAAGAGAAGCATCAGGGTTTAGCTGTCAATAAGCCCTGGCTCAATTTCAATTACACTCTCTTTTTTCAGTTTCTCCATCCATGAGGCATATATCTCTGATTTTTTATCAAGTAACAACTGCTCCTTAACAGAATCCAGATTTTCGTTAACAACATCATCAGAAGGAGTTATTTTCTCCTTAAGATAAACAACATAGTAACCATCATTGCTTTTTACTATTTCAGATGCAAGCCTCTTTTTTTCAGAAAGCTTAAAAGCAGCCGCTGCAATTTCAGGCTGTCGGCCAAGCTCTTTAATATTGCCATCTTTTTTAAAAAGAGAGGTTGTTTTTAACTCAAATCCCTTTTCTTCTGCAATCTTTGCCATATTGTCCGCATCATTTACAGCTTCAAGAAAAATTTGTGCAGCTTTTTCAGCAGCTTCTTTCTGAAGATCGGACTCAAGAGAGGCTAAGACCCTATCCTTAACTTCCTCAAGGGGCAGAACAGATGGTTCAACCTTTTCTATTGGCTTTATTATATAGTATGCATTGCCAATCTCTTTTACATCGCTTATCTCATTCATGGGCAGTTCAAAGGCTGTGGTGGCAAAAGCTCGCCCATCCTTAAGATCTTTATCAGGGCCTTTCATGGTAAAAGGGCCTGCTGTCTGAATCTTTCGGGTGGTGATAAGTCCTGCCTGTTCAAGGGTGTCTCCATCAATAACAGCATCAAAGGCATGGGCTGCTGCTGTATATGCCAAATTTTTACTCTCATCATTCAAAAGAATATCTTTAATTTCATCTGAGACCTCCCCAAGGGACTTTTTATCCTCATCACTTCTCGATATAACATGAATAATATGCCATCCAAATCTTGTTTTAACAGGTTCACTGATCTCACCGGGTTTCATGGAAAATGCCTTGTCGGCAAAAGGTTTTACCATGGTGTTTCTTGCAAATTTTCCAAGATATCCTCCCTTATCCTTTGTGGGACCCTGTGAAAATTCCTTTGCAAGCTCGGCAAAATCCCCACCGGCAACAGCTTTGTTATAGATCTCTTCAGCCTCTTTACGGGCTGACTCCACGACAGCTTCATCAGCTTTGGCATCCACTTTTATAAGGATGTGACTTGCCTCAACCTGCTCTGGGGTAGTGAACTTCCCTTGATTTTCATTATAATAAAGGGCAATGTTTTCCTTGGTTATTTCAGTCTGATCCTTATAATCTTCAAAAGCATACTCAAGATATTGAACTGTTAATTCAGGTTCTGACATATATCTGTTTTTATTTTTCTCATAGTAATCAGCAACTTTTGCATCATCTATCTCCACAGAAAAGGAGGCAGTATCAAATTTAACATAATCAACAGATACCTCACTGTTGTTTTGACGATACCACTCTCCTGCTTCCAGATCAGATACTTTTACACTTTTTAAAACAAAGTCAATAACCTTTGAACGACGCATGTTTTCAAGCTGCATTGCTTCAAAGGTTTCAGGGGTCAGGCGATTCCTGCTCAATACCATACGATAGGTTGCAAGATCAAAAACACCATCTTTTTTAAAAGTATCAATTGCAACAAGGGCATGCTGAAGTTCCCGCTCTGATACCTGGATATCAAGTTTTGCAGCTTCATCGGTGATAAGGCGTTCCTCAATAAGCCTGTCCAGAGCCTGTTTTCTTACATTAAGCATATTCAGAAGTTCTTCACTGACATTCCCTCCAAACCTGTTCCTGATCTGTTCAACAGTATTTTGATAAGATTGTCGATACTCATCCATGGTAATAGGCATATCATTTACCATTGCCACCTGGCCTCTGTCTTTGGATCCCATTGAACCCATACCAAGAAAAATGAACACCACAACAATAAGACCAAGAATGATCTTAATAATCCATGACCCTGTGTTTTCACGCATAAACCTGAGCATTAAAAAAACTCTCCCTTGAAATCTCCCATGTCACAGCATTTTTTCCATCTACATTTGCACACATGGCATTGAAAAAAGAGTCAAAAGTCAAATGTGATGAAGCTGTAAAAAGTCAAATTTTGACAGCTTATCAGCCAGAACCAACTAAAAATTATTTACAGTGATCTTTGCTATATTGACTTTTTACAAAACCATCTAATGTGGTATGTAAAGAAACTCTGCAACCAACGGGTTAAAATAAATCATGTTAGGCCTGTTAAAGCTGGGTGATGCCCGCAACCCAACGGCAGTATCATACTATTGTCTCTTGATAACTTTTCAAGATATAAGGCACTCTTTTATTACCTTACTCAAAATCGACACCTATGATCTTGTAAGCCTTGTCAACACTGTCTGAATCAGGATTCCCAAGATTAACAGGATAAGGCAGGATTATCTATCCTGAGCATCCTATCCATCCCGGGTATCCTGGTTCAGACAACTGCAATAACTTCGAAAAAAGCAATAAAATGTCGATTTTGAGTACCTTAAGTAAGAGTTAAAAAATCTTACTGTTTACAAACTGATACTTCTACCGTTTTATAAATCCATGTGTCAATAGTTATTATGAAACAGCCTATTTTTTTATAAGAAAGTCCCCGTCTTTTAAGGTTCTTTAGGACTTTCATGCTTCGTTGAGGCAGGTGTGTCTGCCATGGCCGTTTATAAGAAAGTCCCCGTGATTCAAGGCTTCTCAGGGCTTTCATCCTTCGTTGTGGCATATGAGTCTGCCATGTCCGTTATAGGAAAAGTCTCTGTATTTACTGGATGGACCGCTTTTTCAAAATGGATGTGGATGTCAATTACAGCCAGACACTATTTCAAAAATCGGCATCTTTCATTTGCCAGTTTACATTTTCCTGAACTCAATGCCGGTTTTTCTGGTAGCCTGTTCCGGAAAGTGTAAAGTACTTTCTGCACGATATGAAGGATGCCCAAAAATCCTGTTATTTCAGCATCTTTGGAATGTAACTGTTACACTGCCCCCAACCAGCCGTCCGCACTTGAAGAGGGTCTGGAGCTCATCAATCAGGGGTTAAGCCAGATTACACGGGCTTTGACGGTGAATGCGTGATCTCAAAAAAACGTGAATTTTTTTCACGTTTTTGAAAAACAAAGCATAACAGAGCATTTTTTTGTTGACAGTTTAAAAGGAATCGACTATTAAGATCATGTTTTTTTGTGGGGCTGTAGCTCAGCTGGGAGAGCGCATGGCTGGCAGCCATGAGGTCAGGGGTTCGATCCCCCTTAGCTCCACCAAGTAAAAATTAAAAGATGCTCCCAATATAAATAAAACCCCTTGCAATCATTCATTGTAAGGGGTTTTTATTTGTTAAAAAAATAAAAATTGCAAATTGCTTTATTTAACATACCACACAGATAGAAATATCACATCTTTGAAAAAAATTGTCCCAATGATTCCTTTTTATGTGCATCTGAACTTAGTACAAGGGGGATCTCTTTTTTTTGACAAGCCATTATAATCCATGAAGACGGATATGGTTCAGCCACAGGATGAAGATAGCCTGCTGTATTTATTTCAACTGCCATCCTTTTTTCTCTTATGCTGTCCAGAAGATCGAAAACTATCTCCTGGTACCATGATTCAGAATCATCAAAAAACTGTTTGTCTCTGTTGTGTTTCTTTAAAACATCCAGGTGGCCGACTATCTGGAAGCAGCCAGTTTCCACAGCCTCTTTAAGAATCTTATAATAAGTCCTGCAAAAGTCCTTGATCTCTCCACTAAAACCAAGGTCTATTGTCTGATTGAACTCATGACTCTCCCCATTGACAAGGCAGTGTTTTCCATCCACCATTATACTATGGACAGATGCTGTTAATTGTTCCCATTTTAAATCTGAAATCGACTTTATCCACTCTCTCAGCTCCGGTATAAATTCAATTTCCAGCCCTGCAACAATATCAATCCTATGGGAATAATTATCTTTTGACCGTTCAATATCTGCTCTGTATTTCCCAAGTAAATCCTTAGCCATGGCATATCTGGTTTTAAATGGAAGGGGCATGTGATCGGTAATTGCAATTTTCCTGATTCCCTTTTCAATGGCGCATTCAGCAAGTTCATCAATGGTTGCATTACCGTCTGAATAGATGGTGTGGGTGTGATGATCCGATTTTTTGTCAATCATTTTTTAATTACTCGTCCGTCATAAATTCATAAATTTGCAGTTTTTTTGCAGCATGCTTCATGACCATTTTACACTTTCTGAAAATAAACTATATTTTTCAGGGTCTTCCCCCCAAAAAAAGTGTAAAGTACTTTTGTGGGAAATGAAGGATGCCCATTTTTGCTAATGAAAAATTGATAATGCTACAGTGTCTCTATAAAAGTATGATATTTTCCGCAAGGCTTTTTAAAGAAATTTAACTTGGCTCATTTTTTGTATTATGCTACTTGATTTTAAAGCCACTTTTGAAATGTCATAATCCACTTTTTTATATAACGGCCATGGCAAAACCATCTGCCACAACGAAGCATGAAAGCCCTGAAAAAAACCTTGAAATATGGGGACTTTCTAATAAACGGCCATGGCAGAGCCATCTGCCACAGCGAAGCATGAAAGTCTTTGCATGTCAGTATGTTATGGAGACTGTCTAATAAACGTACGCTGAATTTTTACAATAAAGGAGGTTCCAATGAAACGTATCAACAATATTATGTTTCCATGTTTTGCAATTATTTTGATCTGGATTTGTACAGCTTTGACTCAGGTTTTGATTGACAGAGCTTATGCCCAAGAAGTTACAGCAAATGATGCATCTGAAAAAAACTCCATTGTCAGGGCAAAAATAGGCATCCAGATCCAGTCAGGAGAAAAAGCCTACCGCTCAAGATCAAGGGAGAGACTTCTGCCTGGTGACCTTATACGCCTTTATGTTCATACCGAAAACAGTTGTTATCTGTACGTTGTTCATACTGATACAAACAGCGTCAACCTTCTTAATATTACAGAACAAAAAATTCAAAGTTCCACACTTATACTGCCCTCTGCACAGGCTTTTTATGAAATTGACGGCACAAGTTCCATGGAAAAAATAACTATCATCTGCACCCCTGAAAAACTCCCTGAGCTTTCGGTGATGGAGAGCCGCAACCTGACATATAAAGAGTGGTCTGATACAGAATTAGCACTTAAAAATAGAAGCAAACTGCTGGTGGTGGATGAGGAGCACGAGACCTTTGCAATTGCCGGAAATGTAAGAGGGCTTGACGGCAACTCCAAAACAGGAGCGCAGACAAATTCTGTAAATTCGGATCAATTTCTAAAGGAACTTCAAATTTTCTCCGGCAACGGCCTGCTTGTAAAAAAGTATGAATTTCAGATTAAAAAGTAAAAAACATATATGGGTAGTTGCCCTTATCACCCTTTTTCTGATCTCTGTTTCACTTTTGATCTATGAAAGAGAGGTATCCCTCTGGAATAATGGGGACAACAAGCTTCTTGATTATTTTTACAGACTGACTGTAAGATACGGATATGGCCCTACCCCATCTTTTTCGCCAGGTATTGTCTATCTCAATATCACAGAGGAGACCTATGACTATTTTGGTAAAAACTATCTTGACAGAAGAGATCTTGCTCCTCTTAACCATGGGTTGAGAAGTGTTGGCGCAGAAGGAATTGTTTATGATATCATATTTGCAAGGGCAAGTTCTCCAGAAGCTGATGCTGCTTTTGCAGATTCCATTGATTCTGCCGGAAATATTTATCTTCCGATTGCCTTTGCCCTCTCTGATCATCCGGCAAAGTTTTCATGGAAACAAGATCAATCCCATGAACATATGCGCTCTGCCATGTTGGGAACCCCTGTTGAAAAAGGAACCGCCCGCCCCTTTTATGCTGGGAAAGCCATGATGCAAAACAGTGATTTTATAACCAAAGCAGCAGGTTCCGGAAATATCACAGCACAGGCCGACCCTGACAGCAAATACAGACATATAACAATGATTACCAAGGTTGATGACCACTTTTTACCAGCTTTTGCCCTTGCCATATTCATGGACAGGTCAAGGGTATCAATGGATGACATTATCGTGGAGTGGGGAGATCGAATCATCTTGCCTGCAACACCTGCCAATTTTCTGGATAATGATGTTATTATTCCCATTGATGACAGAGGCAGAACATTTATCCCCTATGTTAACATAAGGGGCAAGGACTTCAGACAGATGTCTGTGCACCATTTTCTGAACCATATCAAAAATCCTGACCTAATGGGGAATCTACTTGATTTTTTTGAGGGAAACTATGTTTTTGTTGCAGATATTGCTGTGGGAACATCCGATCTTGGATATACTCCTCTTGAGCCAGATGTTCCCCTTGTCAATATACACACTTCAATGCTAAACGCCCTTCTAACCAATACTTTTTATACTAAATTAAAATCTAATACCACGCTCATCCATATGATTATGATCATCGTGTTCCTTGGCATTGCAGCTTCATTTCGCTCATCATGGATACTTTACATAACAGCCTTATCTATAGCTACGCTGCTTCCGATTTTTACATGGTACCAAATAATTAATTTTACCCTGTTTCCTTTATTTACTCTCTTTTTACCCTTTGCTGCCACATTTGCTTTTCTTGTTATTTTTCTTGAAATATCCACTTCAAGGGAGAGAGCATTTATAAAAAATACATTTGGCCGTTATGTGCCTGAAAAAGTTGTTGAAGAACTCCTTGCAAAACCTGAAATGATTTCCCTTGGAGGGGAAGAGAGGGTTGTCAGCATACTTTTTTCAGATATCAGAGGCTTTACATCCATTTCTGAATCAATGTCCCCAACTGCCCTTGTAAGACTTCTGAATGAGTTTTTTACCGAAATGTCAGAAATAATAATGAAAAACGATGGTATTATTGATAAATTTCAGGGGGATGCTATAATGGCTGAATTTGGAATGCCGATTCCAGGGGCCGACCATGCAGATAAAGCAGTGTCAACTGCCATAAAGATGCTGCACCGCCTTTCAGAACTGAAAGAAGAGTGGAAAGAGAGCGATTTTCCTGAACTGAGCTGCCGTATAGGCATCAACACCGGCAAGGTTATTGTGGGCAATATGGGTTCGAGAACAGTAATGGATTATACAGTCATGGGCGATGCTGTCAATCTTGCATCAAGGCTTGAAGGTGCCAATAAATTTTATGGTACATCTCTTATTATTTCAGAATTTACTTTAGCAATGCTCACACCTTTTCGTTTTAAAACACGAATTTTAGACTATGTAAAAGTCAAGGGCAAACAAAATGCTGTTAAAATATTTGAAGTCTATGGAATCAATGAACCAGAAGAGAGCAGCGAAAAGGAAAAAATAATTGTACAGGGAGAATCAATAACCCGGAGAGAGGAAAAAACTGACATTCAAGATGAAAAATATTACACCCTTTATGATCGGGGATTCAATTCATATCTTGCCAAAAACCTGTCAGATGCATCAGTTTTCTTCAGCAAAGCTTTGGCACTACGTCCTTATGACCAGGCAGCATCATTAATGCTTGAACGCCTCTCAGCTATTGATGAAAGCAAAATAAATGACAAAAGTTGGGAACCTTCAGTATCTCTTCACTCAAAATAAAAGCGTCACTACCTGAACCTGCAAATACCGGAGATTATCATGTCTGGACAAAAGGAGTTTAACAAGATTGAACATGAGAAAGATTACGACAGCCTTAAGCAGCAAATAAAAACCCTTGAAGGAAAACTGCATAAATACATTGAAATGGAAAAGCATTTTTATGACATCCAGAAAAATGCAGCAACTGCACTCAGAGAGAGTGATAACCGCTTCAAAAAAATTATAGAAGATGTCTCGGAAATATCCATACAGGGCTATAATGAAGACCGGGAGGTCATTTTCTGGAACCAGGCCAGCGAGAAAATTTACGGATATACAGCAAAAGAAGCTGTTGGCAGAAAGCTTGAAGATATTATTATTCCAGAGGCCATGAAGGATACTGTTAAATATCTTCACCACCGATGGGTAGATCATGGCGAAAAGATACCATCAGGGGAACTAACCCTTGTTAACAAAGCAGGTGAGAATGTTCATGTGTTCTCCTCCCACGTCATGCAGAAAACTCCATTTGGAAAAGAGATGTTCTGCATTGATATTGATCTTAAACCGGTAAAAGAAGCAGAAGAGGAGAAACGTCAGCTTAGAGAGCAGATAATTCAATCCCAGAAAATGGAGGCCGTAGGCACCCTTACCAGCGGAATTGCCCATGACTTTAACAATATCCTGCAGGTAATTGGGGGATTTACAGACTATTTGATCCTTAAACAGAGTGAAAAGAGTCATGGAGCAGACAGCAACATATCAGAAAAACAGGGCGATATCTTTGGAAAACTCGACCACACATCTGGTAAAAACAGAACCATATCCGGCAACCTTGAAAAAAACGATAATGAAAAATATGATCTGCCATCAAGTGACAATGATTCAGGCAACCTTTTTGAGCTGCATAAAATCCGTAAAGCCACAGACAGAGGTATTGCCCTGATACGACAGTTGATGCTTTTCAGCCGTAAAACAATTCCGGCAAAAACATCTGTCAAAATCAATCATGAAATTGAGCATGTGATAAAGCTGATAAAGATGACTATTCCCAGGATGGTTAATATTGAAACAAATTTATCAGACAAACTTCTTGATGTTGCCATTGATCCGACACATCTGGAACAGATACTTTTAAATCTCTGCATCAATGCAGCAGATGCAATGCCGGAAGGTGGAAATATCTTTATTGAGACATCAAATGCAACCCTTAATAATGTACCATCAATGGAGCCAGACGTGCCGCCTTTGTCAGGGCCTTGTGTTTTTATTTCAATATCAGACACAGGTCATGGAATGGACAAAGAGACTGTTCAAAAAATTTTTGAACCCTTCTTTACAACAAAACCCATTGGTAAGGGTACAGGTCTCGGACTTGCATCTGTTTACGGAATTGTGAAAAACTACAAGGGGATCATCCAGTGTTTCAGTGAAGTGAACAGGGGTACAACTTTCAAGATCTTTTTTCCTGCAATCGCAAATACCCGGGAGAAACAGATCCATCAGTCAGAAGAGATCCCCCTGCATGGCAATAAGGATAATAGAACCATACTTCTTGTGGATGATGAAGAGTCAATAAGGGATTTTGTCTCAAATACCCTAAAATTATTTAATTACAGATTCATAGGCGTTTCAAGCGGAGAGGATGCCTTAAAGGTCTATGAGAAAAAACAACATATGATTGACCTTGTTATACTTGATATAAGCATGCCTGGCATGGGAGGCTATAGATGCCTTAAAGAATTACTTATGGAATGGCCCAAATGCAGAGTTATAATATCCAGCGGCTATTCGGAAGAGAATGTTATTGAAAAATGTATAAAAATTGGAGCATTGAGTTACCTTAGTAAACCATATACCATTACTGATTTACTCAATGCCATAAGAAAAGCACTTGAAAAATAGTGCTTCTTCAAGTTTAAACTGTCGTATGACTTTTAAGACTTTTCAAAGATTCAAGGCATTTTCTACCCGACAATCAAACCTTGAAAGAACAATAGAAGGTTCTCAAATCTAAAGAACAATAGAAGGTTCTCAAATCTCACCTTATAATACAAAAAATTATTATGATTACAAAATTTTACCAGAAGCCTGTTGAATATCAATAATTCTTGCCTCCATATATGATTTTGTTTTGTAACTTGTGATATTTAGCAGATTATGGTTAAGCTTGGCCATTCTGTTCACTTCCCTTAAAATAATCTCTATCTTCCGGCGAACATTCTCGCTCACTTCCGTCTCCTGCTCAAGCAGTTCACAGCAGCCGGTTATGATATGCAGTGGCTGGTTCAACTCATGGCATACGGCACCTGCTGTTTCAATAACAACTGCAAGTTTCTCTTTTTCACGGATCTCTTTTTCTGCAAGCTTTCTTCTTGTAATATCACGTACTGATGAAGCAACAAGTAGTTCTCCATCCTGAAGCCCCTTGATGGGTGATGTTCTGCTTTCAAACCAGCATTTGCCCTTTTTTACATCAAGCTGGTACTCAAAGATCTGTTTTTCCTGAGTTTCAATGGTTTTTCTTATGACTTCAAGGTGCTGAGCAGCAACTTCATCCGGAATAACATCCTGAATTTTGAGACCTTTGAGCTTTTCAAGCTCATCGTATAGCAGATCTTCAGAGCTTGTAAATATTTCAACATATTGTCCATCAATGTCAAATACAAACAAAATATCAGGAATTGCTTCTGTGAATGCCCGAAATCTGGCTTCATTCTTTCTCAGATTCTCCTCCACCTCTTTTTTTTCCGTAATATCAATACCAAATGAAATCAGCATGCCGTTGGGAAGTTTAAAATTTGCCCACTCCTGGATACGTTGAGTTCCATCCTTTGCCATTACCTCATATACCCTGAAAATACCATCTGGATTTTTAATATTTTCAAAGACCTTGTCCCTGCTTTGACATGAAGGATAAAAAAGAGAAAGAGGATCCTTGCAATCCATCAGCTCTTCTCTGGACCATCCAAGCATATCCTCTGATTTTCGATTCCATAAAAGGCAGCGCCCTGTTTCATCAAACGAATTAATCATAACCGGAGCATTTTCAATTATTGCCTGAAAATTTGCTTCATTTTCGACAACTGCCCTTTCCCATCCCATGAGCCTTTTTTTGATCTTGTCTATTTCACAGACAAGATCACAGGGGTTTATACTTTTTTTGTCAGGCAAATCATGTTCCTCTTGCAAAAGATTGAAAAGACAAAAATTGATGGCATTATATATCAGTTATTCAGAAATTTTAATACAATTTCTCCCTGAATTCTTTGCATAGTACAGTGCTTCATCTGCATCTTTAATAAGCGCATCAACTCCCCCTTCCTTATCCCTTCTGAATGGAGCCATGCCTATACTTATTGAAGATGAAATTGTCACGCCACCAATATTCCATCGTGACTCTTCAATTGTCTTACGGATTCTTTCAGCCACAACCTTTGCCTGATCAATTGATGTGGCCGGCAGAAGAGCTGCAAACTCCTCGCCTCCAACCCTTCCAAAAAGGTCATTTGCCCTTAATGACTCCATACATATCTGAGAAACATTTTTTAGAATATCATCGCCTGCCTGATGTCCGTAGGTATCATTGATATTTTTAAATTCATCAATATCCATCATAAGAAATGTAACCGGCAAATCGTGCCTCATAGCCAGATTGATCTCTTTTGAAACACCTTCCATAAAAAATCTGCGATTGCTGACTCCAGTGAGAGAATCTGTGGTTGCAAGGAGTTTCAGCTCCTTTTCCATACGTTTTCTTTCAGATATATCAGAAAAGATAACAACTGCTCCCTCAATTTCATTTTCATCCATAATAGGTGTACATATAAGCTCAGCATCAAAGGATGTTCCATCCTGGCGCCACAGATTCCAGTGGTTAACCCTTATGTGTGCCCCTTCTCTCAATGTCTTGTAAAGGGGACGGGGGCACTCTGTTGTGTCTTCTCCATAATTTTTTTCCCTTGTCACCTTTTCTGAATACCAATTTGGGATACTTGATTTTCCAACAAGATCATCTACTTTGCATCCCAACATTTTTGCAGCAGCAGGATTAACAAAAGTATAACGACAGTCATTGTCAATGCCAAGAATTCCTTCACCGGCAGCAGCAAGAATAAGATCATATTTTTTTGAAAGAACTTTCAATGTATTTTCTGAAACAGTTCTCATGACAATTTCATATTCAAGGAGCTTCTGGACTCTTCGCAGGGAGAGATGTGTATTTACACGAGCTGATATTTCCCTTGGCTGAAAAGGTTTTGTGATATAATCCACTGCTCCAAGCTCAAAACCCTTCAGTTTTTCAGCAATATCATCCATTGCACTTATAAATATAACAGGCACCGAGGATGTTTTTTCATTCTCTTTAAGCTTTCTGCAAACCTCGAAACCATCCATCTCAGGCATCATAATATCAAGAAGAATAAGATCCGGAACATTTGAAAATGCAGCTTCAAGTGCCATGGGTCCACTTGGAGCAGGCCTTACCTTATAACCTTCTGAATTAAGAATACTTAACAAAAGACGAAGATTCTGGGGATTGTCATCCACAATAAGTATGTTGCCCCCCTTGTTTCTGTTTCTACGTTCACTGCTGCTGTTATCAAGTATGCCCTTTTGTGAATTCATGAATCCCCCCAGATTTAAAGAGTATCTGTTTTTTCAATCACCTCAATTATCTTCTGATACTGAAAATTTC
>NZ_LT828540.1:758523-791616 GCF_900170035.1 Desulfamplus magnetovallimortis
AAAATTTGAGGCCAGAGTGGATAATTTATAAGCGATTGATTTATCTGTTTTTTCTATTTCATTGATAGCATCATCAATGGATTCAATATCAAGTGCAACAATTGCCTGTTTTAGGGTATCAACAATTTCCTGTGGCAATTTTTTTAAACCATTTTCTGGATGATTTGATAATGATTCTGCATCATCGGCAAGGTCATGATGATGCACCCTTAGTATGCTCTCTCCTTGAGTGTGCGAGCTATCTTCATAGAGATATCTTACACCAAGATGGCGGGAGATGGCATCAAAAATATCTTCAGTCAAAAAAGGTTTTCGTATAAAATCATCACATCCAGCGGAGAGTATTTTATGCTTTTGCTCCTCAAAAACACTTGCTGTCAAGGCTATGATAACCACATTTTTGCCATTATCACTTTCTTTGATACGCCGTGACGCTTCATAACCGTCCATAACAGGCATACGAATGTCCATCCATATTAAATGGGGATGCCATGACTCAAATAGCTCAACCCCCTTAAGGCCGTTTTCCGCAGATCTCACCTGAAACCCTGCATCAAGAAGCAGTTGCAGAAGCAGATTCCGATTTTCTGCATTATCCTCAACCACAAGAATACGAAAATGTTTTTGACCAGGGGCAATTGTTGAGACCCTCAATGTTGAATTCTGCCTGGAGCTACCAAGGGATTCATCAACAGCAACAGGCTGTAAAGGAATGGTAAACCTGAATGTTGAACCTTTGCCAACATCACTTTCAACGGTCAGCTCTCCTTCCATAAGGCGGACATATTCATGGGATATGGAAAGCCCAAGCCCCGTACCCTCGCCTGATTTAATTCCGGTATTTGTCTGTGAAAATTTTTTGAAGAGTTTGGACTTTTCTTCAGGAGCAATCCCCACACCAGTGTCACTCACTTCAAAAGTAATAAACATACTCATTTCTGATTCATTACTGACGCCTGATTTACTTCTGATGTCTGAGTCATTCCATCTTTCAGATTCATTCCTTGTTTCCGGTAGATCCCTTTTTTCAGACTCTTCGCTCCATATTTCTGATACATTACTTTTTCCAGATTCACCACTGATTTCCGGAGAAAAACAGAAAAACTGACCACATACAACCCTTAAAGTCACACTCCCCTCTTTTGTGAATTTAACAGCATTACCGAACAGATTAATGAGAACCTGCTTAATTTTCTGCTGATCCCCTTTAAACCACACAGGTATCTCAGGATCTATATCTTTTACAAGTTGAAGTTCTGTGTTAGCAAACCTTGGCTCAATCATTGAGATAACATCATTAATAAGCTGATGTAAATCAAAAGTGGAAATTTCAATTTCAAGCCTGCCCGCTTCAATCTTTGACACCTCCAGGATATCATTGATCAAAACCAGCAGATGCATGCCACTCTTTAAAATAATACCTGTTCTTTCCTTTTGTTCAGAGGTTGAGTTAGTGTCATTTTTCATTAACTGACTAAAGCCGATAATGGCATTAAGAGGAGTTCTGAGCTCATGACTCATATTGGCAAGAAAATTACTTTTTGCCATATTGGCAGCATCTGCCGCTTTTTCTGCTTCTTTTCTTATTCTTATCTCCTGTTCCAGCGCATTATAGGAGGTCTCAAGACGTGAGGTCATAATATTAAATGATTCGGCAAGCTCACCCAGCTCATCCCTGCGGTTTTGCACAAGATCAATCCTTCGGGAAAGATCTCCTTTGGTTACATCAACTGCCGCATCCCTTACAGATGAAATTGCACGTGCAAGTCGCCTTCCAAAGAAAAATGCCACAATAAGACTCAATAATATTACCGCTGAATATACCATTAACATTCTTTTTTGAAGTTGGTATATTGGCGCAAGCACATCTTCCACCTGATGACCCATAAAAAGCACCCAGTCAAGCTTATTAAGCGAATGTTTTGATGCATTTACTGGAAACAGTGATTGATCTTCCCCATTTTTTGAAAGGGATGCGCTGGCATAGATTTTATCCTTTGCCCCCTCCCTTACTATAGTGAATCCTTCGGGTGAAATGGACGTTTTAAAAAAGGGACGTTCCGAGACATCTTCAAGAAAATTGAAGGGTTTGCTTGAATAGATCAGTTTTCCGGAAACAGTGGCAACCTTTATATCTGTGTATTGATGCATCCTTGTTATGCTTTTTACTTCACGAAGAATCCAGTGTGAAGATATAACAGATTTTACTACACCAACAGGTTTATTATCAGGCTCATCCAAACGAACGGCAACTGTCATACCATAGCCCTGAACAGATGCATCATGTTGCACTTCTGAAATATAGAGACCATTGGACATGGCCTGCTGCCACCACTGTTCATCTGACTGATCATAATCCTCAACTATATTGGACATGGCCACAACTGCCCCATACCTGTTTGTAAGAAATATCTCGGAAAAAATACTTTGGCCCCTGTTTCTCTCGTAAAAATAGATAAAGAGTTCCCTTAAAAGCATGGAAACGCTGTTATTTGAAAGCCTTGCAATAAGAGGAATAATATTGTCAACTGCAAGTTCTCCCTTCTCCTGGGGAGGCAGTGCCAACGTATCCCAGAATAAAACAGGATTAACCCTCCAGATCTCCATGAGCCTCGTTATATCGCCGGCACCTGTACCATGCTGTAATGAAGTGGTTGTTTTTCTCCATAAGATATCATTATCACGAATATAGTCATGGGGTGTTATCATACTGTCAAACCGTCTGTTTGAATCATCAAGATACTCCATGATTTCCGGCCTTAAGGCAATGGTCTGGAGAGACTCCACCTTAAAGGAGAGAATATTTACGATCTGATCATGCATCACCTGGGCCATTCGTACCATATTCCGGCCATATGATATCTCAAGGGCATTACTGCTGACATTAATAGAATAGAGACCCAACACAGAAAGCAGCAGCAATAAAAAAAACACGAGAATGGAAATTTTATTCCTTATACGCATCTTGAATTTTACCGTGAAAATGACTATCATTTTTACATTTGGGCATGGTTAGTACACAATTAATCATACCTGTTTATTAGGAAGTCTCAATAACATGCTGATATATTCAAAATCGACACCTATGATCTTGTAAGCCTTGTCAACACTGTCTGAATCAGGATTCCCAAGATTAACAAGATAAGGCAAGATTATCTATCCTGAGCATCCTATCCATCCTGGTTATCCTGGTTCAGACAACTGCAATAACTTCGGAAAAAGCAATAATATGTCGATTTTGAGGATATACATCGGCTTTCATGTTTTGTTGTGATGCGTCAGCAAACATAGGGGTTTATCTAAAAAGAATATTACCATTTATAATTTGTGCAGGAAAGATAGGAAAAAGAATATCTTTTTTTCCACTTTTAAGTTCAATGTTTCCAAAAACACCTGAATAGACAAAACCCTTTTCAAACATACCCTTGAGAGCATCCATGGTCACAGGCTGATCTTCAAGAATCCCTGATAAAATATAGATAAAATCATACCCGTTTGCTGAGTACTGGGTAAATGGTTTTCCAAACTTTTGATTGTAACGGTTTTTAATCTCGTCAGTAAAATGAAAATTCTTATTATAAATGGCAGGAGCTGTAACATAAACATTTTCAGCTTCAGGTATAGAGGTAACAGAGGGCAGTGTCGCTGTTGTGGTGGAGATAATATCACCCTGATATCCGATCTCACGGAGAGCTTTCAGAATATTTATAATATGCACATCAAAGCCTATGACGCAAACGGCTGAAGTCTCTTTTATAAGCTCCACCTCAGCGGAAAATTTTTTTCCAGATAGAGGAAACGGAGCAGGAACTATTTTTGAGCCAAATGCTTTGCATCTCTTTTCCAGATCCCTGAAAACAGATGTGCCATATGCATCATCAAGATAAATGACGCCAAACCCCTTTGTGGTATGTCCAAGCTGCTCAAAAAGTTCTGCTAGGGGTGGAGCTTCATGCTCAGCAGTAGGCCAGTATCTATATACCCAATCCCCGGTTTTTGTCAATTCAGGCGCTGTGGCCACAAGTCCCACCATAAGGCGTTTTCTCTTTTCAGCAATGGGGGCAAGTTTTATAGAAAGAGAACTCAATGACGAAACAATCACAATGGGATTTTTCTCTTCAAGTGCATCAAATGCACTTTTACCAGGATCCAAGAAGTTGCCTGAAGATGACAAACCATCCGGAGGCGGGGCAGTTGCATCCTCAATTACAAGCTCAATTGCTCGTCCATTAATGCCGCCACGCTCATTAATCTCCTCAACAGCCATGATAAGGCCGTCCCTTATCTCTTCTCCAACATAGGAAGCAGGGCCTGTAAGAACAAGAGCTGCTCCAACACGTACAGGAGAAGCATTCTCTGTACAGGAAATGGTTGAAAGAAACAAAAAAATGGTTATCAAGAACAAAAGTGACTTTATCAATTTTCTGGCCATATTCAAAGCTCCTTATGTATATCATTTAGCTTCAGGCAGTTTTAAGGTTTTCAAGCTCTTCCCACCTTTCATAAAGATTATTCACAGTTTCCTGGGCATCATTTAGCATGGAACATACCTTTGCAAGCTCTTCAGGATTATCTGTTACATCTGGTTCCTGGATTCTTGATTGGAGATTTTCAAGCTGTGCCTCTGCCTCCATTATTTTTTCTTCCATCTGCTCAAGCTCAAATTTGTGCTTGTAGGAAAATGCCTTGCCCTTTTTGTTTTTACTGCTACTTCCATTTTTATGTTTAGCAGCTTTAAGAGTGTCAGGATTATCGCTGTTTTTCACACTTTTTGAAGTTGCCTTTTTTGATTCTTTCTGTCTCTCAAGGCATTGCCTGTAATCGGCAAAAATATAAGCCCCTCCAATACCGTCAAGATAGAGCACAGAAGTGGCAATCCTGTCCAGCAAAAACCTGTCATGGGTGACAATGACAACAGCTCCAGGAAACTCAAGAAGACTCTCTTCAAGGACTTCAAGGGAGGGAATATCAAGATCATTTGTTGGCTCATCAAGAAGCAGAATGTCAGCAGGTTTAAGCATAAGCTCGGCAATAAGTATCCTTGCCTTTTCTCCACCTGAAAGTCGCCTTATGGGCAGAGTTAGCTGATCTGGTGTAAATAGAAATTTTTTTGCCCATGATACCACATGAAGGCTTTTGCCCTTGTAAACAACAGCATCTCCTGCCGGGCTTAAGGCATCTTTTAGCGTCATATCGGGGTCAAGGCGGGATCTGTTCTGGTCAAAAACAGCAATTTTAAGATTTTCAGCACGTTTTACAGTACCTTCATCAGGTTCCACAATATTTTCAAGGATCTGCATGAATGTGGTTTTTCCACTGCCGTTTTCCCCCATAAGACCAAGACGCGTGCCTGGAAGCAGCTTTAAAGTTATATTTCTGAAAAGAGTTCTATTACCGGCACTATTATTACCGACACTATTAAATATATTTTTATCAGGAGTACTCTCCCCATCGTTAATCCTGTTGGACAAAGCAACACTTTTTCCAACATTATGGCAAACAAGAAGCTGCCTTGTTTTTCTGTCAGTTGTATGAAAATCAATGTCAACCGTGCCGGTCTGACGATTACGATGTTTGACTCTTGATAGTTCCAGCCTAAGTTGCTCTGCCTGATCAATCCGGTATTTGGCCTTGGTTGTACGTGCTTTGGCTCCCTGGTTGAGCCATGCGGTTTCCCGTCTCATCTTATTTGAGAGAATCTCTTCCTGTTTTAACTGTGCATCAAGAAGAGTTTCTCTCTGCTGCATGAAGTGCTTATAGCCTCCGTTGGCTGCAAGATAACCTTCGGGATAGCACTTTCCTATCTCCATGATCCTGTGACAGACATTTTCAAGAAAACATCGGTCATGACTTACCACCACAAAGGCAAAATCGCCACCACCAAGAATCTCTTCAAGCCACAGAATTCCATTGATATCAAGATGGTTGGTAGGTTCGTCAAGAAGCAACAGATCAGGCTCAAGGCAAAGGGCGCGGGAAATTGCAAGTCGCTTTTTCCAGCCACCGGACAATGTTTTGCATAGGGCATGTTCGTTTTCAAATCCAGATCTTCCCAGCATTCGCTTTATTCGCCTGAATTTTTCCTGGTCATCAACAGGCTCATGGGATAGAGCTTCCATAAGTGTCTCTTCAATGCTTTTGTCAGGCTCAAGCTCATCTTCCTGGGGAAGATATACAAGGCGGGTCAACTGCTTCAGATATCTCTCTCCGCCATCGGCTGAAGCTCTGTCTGCAACAAGCTTGAGAAGAGTTGACTTTCCGCTGCCATTACTGCCTATCAGGCCAAGTTTCTCTAAAGCTTTAACATTAAAGGAGAGATCTTCAAAGAGATTATCTTCACCATAGGTTTTATAGAGAGATTTATAACTGAATAAAAGTGTCATTTTAATTTATTTTTCAATTTTTTGTGGTTATATTTTATTGCCCAGTAAACACTCATGAGTAATTGGGTTTAATTAACTTAGGAATGAGTCTTAAATAATTTGCCCATTTCAAAACAAGCGACCACTTTAAGCCGTACTTTTGAGAGTTCTAATTGGACACCTTATTTCGTACTCATTCCTTACCCAAACTCCCCCTTGCAAGTCTGTAAAATGTGGCTGGGGCTAGTTGAATGGACAAGTTATTAAAAATCAATTCCGACATCTGATTTACCATTTTTTCCCAATTTATGCCAGCGTGAATGATTCTGTATCACCATATTGCCAAACAAAAAAAACCCCTTGCAGTAAAGCTTTGCAAAGGGTTTTTACTAAACAGCAAACCTTCCATCAAAAAGATAAGGTTTTTGGGTCTGCTTCATGATCAGCTTACAGCCAATCTTTTTTACACACGTCAGCTTTTGCCGTTGAATCCTATGGTTACCTCTCCTTCCTTTAGAATCACCGGTACGTTTCTGGCACCACCGGAAATTTCAAGCATGGTATCAAGATTGGAAGGCTCCATTATGACATCAAAATAACTGAATTCGATATTCTGTTTTGTGAATGCTTCACGAGCAGCCGTTGTGTGGGGTCAGCTACTTTTGCCGAAAATCTTGTTCTTGCTTTCCATTTGCACTCTCCTTTTTTAAATGTTCAAAGTGTCAGAATTGCCATCTTCCGAGTGAGTTACTTGAAAATGGCACAATCTGATTTCATACAGGGTTCACAAGCCTTACTATACCCTGACCATATCCCATCCAAATTTGAGAATAGCCTTTTGAACATCAAAAAACAATGAAATGCTGTATTTATAAAAATTCCATAACTCATGAATAATCATGCCCTGAAGCCTGAAATGGGCAACATCACTTGCAAGCCTTAAAACAGCAGCAAGAACTACATATTCATCCCTGTCAAAGTCTGGATCAATGTCAGCAAGCACTCCCTTGAGGGTTACCAGTGATTTTTCAAAAACAAGAAGATCAGGAGAAAAAACAACTCCAAGATACATGATCTGTTCAATCAGGGATTCCACAGAGGAGAGTACGCCGGTTATACATGTACCCCTTGATTCAACATTTTCGGAAACTATATCCATGACCTTTTTTCCAAGCTCTGAATCCGAAGTTATTGTCCCTCCGGACATAATATCTGCGGCATAGTATATCAAGGTTGAATTGCCGGCTATCAATCCTGAAATCATTAAAACCACTGCCATACGCTCCAGGCGGCTTAGACGGCCTACCATTGCCCAGTCATAGAAGATTATCTCTGGTTTGTTGTCCCTGAACCGGTAAGCTATATTACCTGCATGTGGGTCACCGTGAAAGATGCTTTCACGCTCAAGGTCAATAATGGGTCTGAGAATACAAAGCTGGGTCACCTTTTTTGCAATGGAACGCCTCTGTTTTAAAGAGAGATGGGACACATCGGTGATTTTGGTGCCGTCAAGGCGTGTCATAACTGTGACATTCGGAGTTGAAAAAGGCATTTTTTGGGGTATATATACAGAAGGTTCAGCACTGTAATATTTAGATACAGCCTCAAGATTCTTTTGCTCAAGATGCAGATCCACCTCATTTTGGAGCAGCCAGCTCACCTGGTCAATGGTACCTTTAAACTGAAAATTTCCAAGCCCCCACTCATCTTTGTTTTCATCAAGATACTCTCCAAGGTGCCCCCACAAAGCAAGTTCGGCTGCCATGTTTTTCTTTATGAATGGCTTGACCATTTTACAAACAACAGGTTTTGGGCTCTTTAAAAAATCATTGTTTTTACCAGGGATTTTTTTACTGTTCATTTGAGTTGGCAATTCAATGTACATTTTAGCCGGAATAACAGCACAGACACTTGCTTCTGCAAGAATATTCTCCTCCAGCTCAAGATATAGAGAGCGGCACTGATCTGATTGAGCCGGATGGCTATTTTTTCCATGTACAAGATCGTCAACAAGAACACCTGAAAGATCCTTGAATGTAACTGTTGCCATGTTGTCTTCAAGATCAACAAGTGATTTTTTAAAGTCTTCTTCAACTCCAGGGCTTCTACCTATGATCTGACTTAATTTATGGAGAGTTGGCATATCCTTTACTAATGTGCATATGCGCTTGCCAGAGTCTGCATCCATGGGAAGCGTGAGCTGATCAACAATTTTGTCAACAATCCGCTCTCTGGAAAGGTGAGTTATAAGATAAACAGCACCTTCCAGAACAACTTTACGGAACTTGGCATACTGGGGCGGGAGAAAACCATCCACGCCTGCTGAAACAAGCATGGTTCTGATTACAGAAGGCAGATTTCCTTTTGAGATATCGTCCGAGACTATTTCCATTGTACGCTGAAAAACAACCGATCTGGGCGGAGTTTTCCCATCAATCAGTGACAGAACTTCCAAATATTTTGAAAAAGACAAATTGGCATCTGTGTTTTCAGAGGTCTCATTCTTCTTCTCTTCTGTGGTATTTATCATTATTATATCCCTGTTCTTTTATAATTTTGGCATCGTTACAAGGTAAACAATACGCATAAAAGAACCGGATATAAATAGAGCACTCTTTTTTATACACTTCTTTTACATTACACACTTCTACTATAAGAGTCCTAACTTCTCAAATCCACCACCACATATTGTACTTTCAATTCTTTGAAAAATACTATCTGTGGTCTCCATTTAGAGAAGTTATGACTGACGAGTATAGTATTCCAGATAATTAAATTGATAATGGAAAAGTCTAACAATCTCTTATCTGGATTAATTTTTTTGACCAAATAAAATATTTTTCTGGAAAGCTATATACTCAAAATCGACACCTATGATCTTGTAAGCCTTGTCAACACTGTCTGAATCAGGATTCCCAAGATTAACAGGATAAGGCAGGATTATCTATCCTGAGTGTCTTCTGTTATGCTCTTAAACAAATTTCCAGGTTGTTCCTCCAGGCCCATCTTCCAGAACTATTTTCATTTCATCAAGTTGTGCTCTTATCTCATCTGCTCTGGCAAAATTCTTTGCCTTTCGTGCCTCTGTTCGCTCGGCAACAAGGCTGTCAACAAAAGCAGGATCAATGCCTTTCATGGCAATTCCTTCCTCTTTTTTGCTTCTGAAATATTCTGCCGGATCATGGGAAATAATACCAAGTATCTCACCCATTTTCTTAAGATCTGAACAGATAGTTTCTAATTTTTCTTTTTGGGAAGATGACAATGTTTCACTATTTTGCAATGATTCACTGTTGTCATCAAGGATTTTATTGCCCTTTCTCACACAATCAAAAACAGCAGCCATACCCCTTGCTGAGTTGAAATCATCATCCATTGCTTCCCTGAAGATAGCAAAGTCTTCTCCTCCTGAAACATTCCCAGAGCTTTTAGCTCCGGAATATAAAGTATTACCATCTTTGGTTCCGGAACTTTTATCTTCGGAAAAGTCAAAGCATGGTTCAAGGAGAAGCTCAACCCCTGCCTTCTGTGCCCTGTCAAGGAATCCATATATCTTGTCAAGGCTTGAAATAACTTCATCCATTGAATTTTCATTATAGTCAATGGGGCTTCTGTAGTGCTTTGACAGAAGAAAAAGACGTATGACCTCTGGATGATATCTCTTAAGAACATCTTTTATCATTGTGAAGTTGCCAAGGGATTTTGACATCTTTTCGTTGTTTATATCCACAAAACCATTATGAACCCAGTATTTAACAAACTGGCATCCGGAAAGAGCCTCTGACTGGGCAATTTCATTTTCATGGTGCGGAAATATAAGATCCTTTCCACCACCGTGTATATCAAAGCCCTCACCAAGATAACGGTTACTCATTGCGGAACATTCAATGTGCCATCCGGGTCTTCCGGGCCCCCAGGGGCTTTCCCATGCAGGCTCTCCCTCCTTTGCAGGTTTCCAGAGTGTAAAATCCATGGGGTTTTTCTTGTTTTCATCAACGGCAATTCTTGCACCGGCAATCATATCATCAGGATTTCTGCCGGAAAGTTTCCCATATCCTTCAAATGATGAGATTGAAAAAAAGACGTCACCACCTTCCACATGATAGGCTTTTTTATTTTCAATCAGCTTTGAGATAAAGTTTATGATATCCTGAATATGTTCAGTTGCTTTTGGCTCAATGGTTGGCCTTAAAACATTCAGGGAATCCATCTCGTTGTGGAACTCTTTGATATATTTTTCAGATATATAAATAGGATCATGGCCTGTTTCATTTGCCTTGTTAATGATCTTGTCATCCACATCTGTAAAGTTTCTCACATAACATACATCATATCCAGAGGCTCTAAACCATCTGAATATCACATCAAAAATAACAACAGATCTGGCATGACCGATGTGACTTGTATCATAGACAGTGGGGCCGCAGACATACATTCCCACCTTTCCTGGTTTCAGAGGTACAAACTCTTCTTTCTTTCCGGTCAGTGTGTTATAAATTTTCAAGCTCATATTTGTTCATCCTGATTTTTTTGAAATTTTCCTTATTAAAACAACGGCATGGGCAGCAATGCCCTCCCCTCTTCCCTCAAAGCCAAGTCCTTCTGTAGTGGTTGCTTTTACATTAACAGATTCAGGGGAGATTTCAATGGTTGACGCAATTTTATGAGACATTTCATCCTTGTAAGGCTCAAGCTTCGGGGCCTGTGCAAACACAGTTGTGTCAATATTTTCAATGGCGTAACCCGCCTCATTGAGTATATTGGCACATCGCTTCAAAAGTATTAGGCTTGAGATATCCTTGTACAATGGATCAGAGTCAGGGAAATGCCTGCCTATGTCCCCAAGACCTGCTGCGCCAAGAATTGCATCACACACAGAATGAACCAATACATCTGCATCGGAGTGCCCTCTAAGGACTTTATCAAAGGGAACAGTCACACCGCCAAGAATCAATTTACGGCTAACGTCATGCACAAGAGCATGTACATCATATCCGGAACCTATTCTGAATGTCATAATTTGTGATTTCCTTTTTTCCAGTTTAACATGCTGCATTCTCTTATTGTTTCTTTACGGCAAGCATGCGCGAATTATTATATATAACGTACATAGCGGATGGCCGCCACAATCAAATAGATGAAAGCTATTTTAAATGTCATTTTTTGGCATCCTTCATATCATACAGAAAGTACTTTACACTTTCCAGAACAGTATCCCCGAAAAACGGGCATTCTTTTCGGGAAAGTGTAAACTGGGAAATGAAAGATGCCCATTTTTTTTGGAAATTTCTGGCTTAAACACTCTTATTATGGCATGATTTTTAACATGAGGAACTATTGCTGTTTTCTTGTTGCTCTAAAACCAACATGGCGGATGACCACCACAATCGAAGTGTTGAAAGTCATTTTAAAACTTACACAATAAAGTCAATGAAGTAACTCAAAAATATAAAGAGATCATTATGACCCCTTCCCCTCTTTCAGAAAATATAATAAGAATAGCCGACCGGCTTGGATTCAAGTCAAAAACGTCCACACGTCTTCTGATTGCAGCAGCCATAGAAACCGGACACTCGATTTTAAAAAGACCCGGAATTAAAGCCACCCTGGAATCAAAATATATGCAACTTGTAAATCAGGAACCTGAAAACCAGGCTTATCCTGAAGTTGTCAACAACCATATCAACTCCATTGTATCATTTTTCAGAAGATATTCACTCTTTCCGGAAAGGCTTGGAATTGATGGCGTTCCTGGAAGCGGAAAAAGCACCCTTGCACGCCTTTTAGCTGAAAAATACAATATGTCCTGGCGCTCCCTTGATCACACGAATATGGAAAAAGCGGTTGATCTCAGTGAAAAAGACACAATTTATGAACATCACAGACTTTTCAGGACACAAAATATCGACAATTTTGATGCCATCATATATATAGATGAACCTGTCTCTCTGTCCATGCAAAAAGTGCTTCACAGAAAAAGGGGAGGATATCTTCTGGAGCTTATGAACTATGAACTACTTAAAAATGTTGGTAAAAAGGCATTTGAAGTCGGCGATGGTGATATTTTTAATGTCCCGGAAAGCTTTCTCAAGATAAAACTGAGACCTGCCAAAGGCTTCAAAGTTATGGAAAACCTTTGCAGGGAACTTGAAATGACTCCTGAAAAAGCGTCCCGTTTCTCAAAAGAGCAGCTTCTTTTTATCTCACTTGGCCACAGACCCAGAAAGGGATTTACAGCCTACGCAAATCCGTTGACCTTTACAGGTGATATTTTTGATGGCCTTTTAAAGGGTTTGCATGCTGCATCTTTTAGAAGATCATAAGCTGCATGCCATTAGGAAATTTTAAGCAGATGCTTCAAAAGATGATTGAAAAAATGGTTGAAAAGAGTGTTTTGTTGAACAGAATCATGCTGATTGATGAATCTGTCTCTGTTTTTATGGAAAAAAATGAAAACCCGTGGTGCAGCAAAATATTGGGTTCTCTTACCCACATTGGAGACGGGCCTGTATGGATACTCTTTTACTTTTGTGCGCTTTTCTATCACAACCATCCATTTATAATCGTTGTTTACCAGTTGATTGCAGGGGAGATTCTGGGTCTTTTGATCATAATAGTGATACGCTATGTGGTAAAAAGGGCGCGGCCGCAACCCAGAAAGTCATCAATCATACACTGGAACAACTATTCTTTCCCCTCCCAGCATGCATACCGTGTTGCACTTGCTGCAACCATTGCAGGCCTCTGGTGCGCTGAACTTACGCCTGCCCTTTTTTTTGTGGCAGCCATTGTCTCTTTCAGTAGAATTTACCTTTTAAAGCACTATCTGTCAGATGTAATAGCAGGTGCATCAGGGGGATTAGTATGCGCCTTAATATTGTACAACTTACTTTTATAATCAAAATCGACATCTAATTGCTTTTTTGCAGTTTCGGAATTTGTCTGAATCAGGATAGCCAGGATAAAAAGGATGTTTAGGATAGATAATCCTGCCTTATCTTTGTTAATCTTGGGTATCCTGATTCAGACAGTGTTGACAAGGCTTACAAGATCATAGGTGTCAACTTTGAGTAAACATGATAAAGCACAGGAGAGACAGCTTGGCAAAAAATAGACCCATTCCGCAACTGAATGATTTTCAGAATGCAAATATTCTGGTGATAGGAGATATAATGCTGGACTGCTACCTTTGGGGAAAGGTTGAGAGAATTTCACCGGAAGCTCCGGTACCCATTGTACATGCCCAGAAAAAGACATACATGCTCGGAGGTGCCGGCAATGTGGCACTTAACCTATCATCACTTGGGTGCAACTGCAATATCATAGCACTGTGCGGCATGGACAGTGCTGGAAGCAGAGTTGAAAAGATGCTTGAAGAAAACAGAATATCTTGCCATCTGCTTAATGATGAGAACCGCATGACCATAACAAAAACAAGGATCATGGCAATCAAGCAGCAGCTTCTCAGAATTGATGAAGAGAAAAAGCATGTGCTGTCAGAGAATGAAAAAGAGTCTCTTCTGACCAGAATAAAAAAGACACTCCCTCAATATCATAGCGTCATTCTGTCAGACTACGGTAAGGGATTATTGCAGACACAAGGTTTTACAGAATCTGTCATCTCCCTTTGCAGGAGTCAAAAAATCCCTGTTCTTGTGGATCCAAAAGGGAGGGACTGGGAAAGATACAACAACGCAACCTGCGTAACACCAAACAGTGCTGAACTCAATCTTGTGGCCGGTGAAATGGAATCTGGTGATAATTCGGAAAATCCACTTGAAGAGGAAAAGCTCCTTGTGGAGATATCACGCAAAATCAGAGAAAGGTATGGGCTTGAATGGCTCCTTGTAACCCGTGGACCAAAAGGGATGTGTCTTACAGGAAAAGATGAAAAACCTTTTATTGTGGCCACCCAGGCACGACAGGTCTATGATGTATCCGGTGCAGGGGATACAGTTATATCAGTGCTTGCTGCCGGCCTCTCCATTGGTCTCTCATTTGAAGATGCTGCACTTCTTGCCAATAAAGCAGCCGGCATTGTTGTGGGCAAGGTTGGAACTCAGCCTGTAACCAAAGATGAGCTGGAACTCGCCATAAATACTAACAACTAAAAAAAGGGATAAAAATAGCAACATCTTCAACTTGGGCTCAGTAAATGCACTCAGACTTTTATTGCCAGGTTATTTTGTGTAGATAATAAGCCTGTCCCCGGGGTGAATCACACTGTTTTTTTTCAGATTGTTCCATCCGAGAAGAGTGGAAAGCGGAACCCCGTATCTTTGGGCAATCATGGAAAGCCCCTCCCCTTTTCTTACAACATGATATTTTTTTGAAGTAGAGCTGCCGCTGTTGCCGGAAGAGCTGTTTTTTTGTTTCCAGCTTGAATAGCTGTTTGAAAATGCCCTTTCAAATCCCCTTTCTCTACCATGGGGTACGAAGATTTCATATTTTCCGGAAGTGAGGTGATACCCCCTGATATCAGGATTTAGATCCTTGATCTCCTTAAATGTAGTCTCTGCTGCACTGGCAATCAGAGTAAGGGGAATCCTTGAGGGTAAATTAAGGTTAACCTTTGAAAACTGCATTACAGGATATAGATCTTCACTGGTATAATTAAAGCCGTATTTTCCAGGATTTTCCATGATCTCTCTTGCGGCAATAACCTTGAAAACGTAGCGCTGGGTTTCAAGGTACAGATAGAGCTGGTAGTAATCATTGATTTCCTGAAACGAAATTTCATTGGAGAGGCCACTCTCCCCCATGTTATAGGCTGCCATTGCAAGTGCCCATGAATTAAACTGTCCATAAAGTTTTTTTAAATAGGCGCATGCAGCTCTTGTTGATTTAAAAAGATTTCTTCGTTCATCAATTGATGAATCCACTCTCAGACCAAACCTTCTTGCAGTATCAGGAATAAACTGCCAGAATCCCACAGCACCCTTTGATGAACCCGCATTTGCCCTCAAACCGCTCTCTATTACTGCAACGTACTTTAATTCATCAGGAAGCCCCTCTTCTTTCAGAATACGCTCCATGTGGGGAAAATACTGGGATGCCCGCTTTATCCAGAGAATAACCTGTGCACGATCCCACAGAGCCAGAAGCATCTCTTTTTCAAGGCGTTCCCTGACATCGTGTATGTGGACAGGTATTTTTTCTCCGCACAGATTAAGGGAACCACTATATCTTGTGCTTTTGAATAGAGATGGCAGTGGCTCCATACGTTCAATTGAAAACTCCTGATCAGCCGCTGACACATATATGGCGGGGATCAAGAGCGAAATTGCAAGTATTGCAATGGGCAGCAACGTCCTGAAGAAAATTTTCATTACTACGCTCCTTATTTTTAAATTACCGTGAAAATACCCCCTGATTATTTTCATGGCCCGGGGTTACCTCTGAATTCGACCATGAAGTTTTAGTTAAACACAAATATAAACAATTGTACACCAAAATCCATAAAACATACCTATAGTTGCCCTTTCAAGGCATGAAAATCATCTTTCATGAAATTGTTTTTTTCTTCTTTCATGAGATTGTTTTTTTTGACTTTTTACCCTGTCTCGGTTAAATATGATTCCGTTATGTTTGGAAAAAAGAAAAAAAATAAAGAGGCCTCGGATACACCTTCAGACAGTGCTGCCGGAAAAGAAACAAAGGAGTCTAAAAAAGGCAAAGGTAAAGGAGCAACGGAAGAGCTTCCCCAGCCGGAATCCAATGCAAAAGGCAGCGGAAAAAAGAAAAAATTTTTTACTATAAAAAAAATGATCTTTATCCTTATGCTGCTTGCTGCTGTTGCCATTGCCGGTTTTGTTGTCTATCGTATCTATTTTAAGAAAGCTGATACTGCAACAGCAGGATATGCACAGCAGGAGCTTGTAAATATAACTTTGCCTGAAGAGATCCTCCGCTTTTCATATGACTTTATGCCGGCCATATACGATTCCCTGCGTACATTTAACAGCGAGGTTATTCTTCTTGAAAATGAAATTGAACGCATAAAAGCCATTGCAGAGCAATATCCTGATCAAAAAAAGATTGCTGAAAAAGAGATAAAAATCTGGGAAAAAGAAAAAGATAAGATGAAGAAAGCCTATGAAAAAATCGAGACAAAGGTGGAAGCTCTCTATGTCTCATACAGGGTAAATCAGGATGCAGGACTTCAACTTGTTGATGAACAGAAAGCAGAAATTGCCCAGAGTGCACAGGATGCCCTTACGGGGTCACTTGCATTGACTGAACGCCTTAAAACAGTGGCTCCTGAAGTTATTCCCGAGGGATTTGTAAAAGGCAATATATATAAAATAAAAAAGAAAATTACAGAGTTAACAAATTGAGTCACCATCTCCTAATAACTCAAAATCGACATCTTATTGCTTTTTCAGAACTTATTGCATTTGTCTGAATCAGGATAACCAGGATGAATAGGATGTCCAGGATAGATAATCTTGTATTATCCTGTTAATCCTGGGAATCCTGATTCAGACAGTGTTGACAAGGCTTACAAGATCATAGGTGTCGACTTTGAGTAATAAGGAGATGATGTATGCTCGCCACAATCTAAGTGTTGAAAGTCTTTTTAACAACAAGATTATGCAGACTTTCTAATAAAGAACCCACAAAATGAAAAAAATCATCGGCAGTACAACCGGCCTTAAATCGACACAAATCAAGGCGCTTGAAAATCTCTATCTTTTCAGAACCCCACCTGAAGAGCTTATAACAGAACAACAACTTAATGCCCTGACAGCCATTTCCCATGATATACGGCGTCAGGTCGGCCTTCTTATAAACCGTGCAGGAAAAACAGTTCATGTTATTGCAGGAGATCCCCACAGAATCGTCATTCCTGATACTCCTGATTACAAGGCACTTCCTGGACGACTGAAAGGACTCAGGTGTATCCACACCCATCTTGTTCCTGGGGAGTCTCTTACAACAGATGACGTAACAGACCTTTCGCTTCTTCGACTTGATTTTATGGCAGCAGTGACCATAACCCCTGAAGGTGAGCCTGACATAATTTATCCTGCCCACATTCTGCCCACTGAAGAGGGTATTCCATATGAACTTGTTCCACCGGTAACAATTAACAATCTTGACATTAACTGTAATGCCTTGATTATGGCCCTGGAGTCGGAACTTGCCAGAAAAAATGCACTCTACAGGACAGAAACTGATGAAGAAAAGGCAATGCTTATACATGTCACAACAGGAGACCCACTTACCTCACAGGCATCACTTGACGAACTTGAAGAGCTTTGCACCTCAAGCCGTATCCATGTAACAGGCAGAGCCATCCAGCGGAGAAAGGTCATTGATCCCAAATTTGTTGTTGGAAAAGGTAAACTTGAAGAGATTACCATCAATGCAATCCAGCGTCATGCCACAATGATGATTTTTGATACAGAGCTTACACCTGCCCAAATTCGCTCCATAACTGATTTTGTTGAGATGAAGGTTATTGATCGAACCCAGCTTATACTTGACATCTTTGCAAACCGTGCCAAAAGTCGGGAGGGAAAACTTCAGGTGGAGCTTGCCCAGCTTAAATATCTTCTGCCAAGACTCATCACCAGAAACACCGCAATGTCAAGACTGACAGGAGGCATAGGAGGAAGAGGGCCTGGAGAGACCAAACTTGAAATAAACAGAAGAAGGGTAAGAGACAGAATTGTAAAACTTGGCAAGGAGATCAAGCAGATAAGAAAACAACGGAACCAGCAGAGAGCAAAAAGAAACAGAAAACAGGTACCGGTCATATCCATTGTTGGTTATACCAATGCTGGCAAATCAACTCTTCTGAACACCCTTACACAAAGCGAAATACTTGCCGAGGACAAGCTCTTTGCAACCCTTGATCCGTCAAGCAGACGTCTGAGATTTCCAAAGGACATAGAGGTAATCATTACAGATACTGTGGGATTTATCCAGAACCTGCCGGAGGAGTTGATGGAGGCATTCCATGCAACCCTTGAAGAGCTTGAGGATGCTGATATTCTTCTCCATGTTATTGATATCAGCAACCCCCGATATGAACAGCAGATGCAGTCTGTTGAGAAAATTCTTGCAAAACTTAAACTGGATGAAATCCCCCTTATTTATGTATTTAATAAACAGGACAGAATAGAGCTTGCCACCTTTGACAATATGTGGCTTCTTAACCAGGGTGTACTGATCTCGGCAACAAAGCAGGAAACCCTTAAACCACTTGTAAGCCGACTTGAAGAGATGGTGAATAATCGTTACGAAGCAAATAATTATTACAATAATGCCCTGCCGAGGGAAACTAACCAAAGCATGTTAGAACCAGCCCCATCCATCCAGAAGGAAAATGATTATGAATGATTATGAATGGTTAAAAAGTGTCAAAGAACTGAATCAGATTGTTTTTAATATTAACATTGCAAAATCCAATGAAGATCAAATTAATGCAGGAAATGCTCTTTTTGCATATACAGTAAGACAAGATATTAATGAAGAGCTTAGAATGCTTGCTGAAAATATTGCCATGCTCATGGTTCAGAAAGAAGGCAGAGAACTGCATCTTGAGTTTATGGAAGGGGATCTTGAAAAAACATGCAGTGAACTTCACACAGCAAAGCATGATCCCCTTACAGGGCTTCCCAACAGAGGACTTTTCAATGCAAACCTTGACTCCATGTTTGAAAAAGCAAAAAAAGAGAACAGAAAACTTGCTCTGCTACTTCTTGATTTGGACAGGTTCAAACCTGTAAATGACACATATGGACATGATGCTGGTGATGAGCTTCTGAAGCAGTCTGCAAACCGCATCAGTGAGGCAGTTGGAGATTCCGGCTGCGCAGGTCGCCTTGGAGGAGATGAATTTGCAGCCTTTTTGCCGGATATAAAGGATCAACAGGAAGCATGTCAGGTTGCCCAAAAGATACTTTTAAGCATAAAAAAACCATTTCAACTTGAAGCTGCAACGGTTTTTATTGATTCTTCAATTGGAATCAGCTTTCTTGACCATACAACAAAAGATCCCTGTGATCTTGTCAAAAATGCAGATGTTGCAATGTATGAGGCCAAAAATGCAGGCAGGGGAAGGTATGTGGCATATATACCGGAAAAAAGAATTGTGGAAGGGAATGAAAAAAATAAAAATCGGTTTATTGAGGCACGCCTTCAAGGGCAGCCAGAATAACATTTTTCATGTTTTCCCTTAACTGGGCATTATCAGGCTTTGTTATACTGGATGTTTTATGCTGCCGTGCCTCTCTGTTGTTATGTAAATTTTTCACATTATCCTTTTCGTTGCCCTTGGTTTTTCCGCATATACTTTTAAAAAATAGCTGGCACACCTCTTTTGATGAATTACTCCACTTGACAGTAACTCCTTCTCTGAGATGCTCAGAAATCTCATTGAAAAGGTTCTCTGTGACCTCACGGCGGGCATGTGCCCAGTTGATTACACTGCCGTGAAAAATAAGCAGACGATCAAGAAGAATATACATAAAATTAAGATTGCAAAGAGGCCCTATTTGAAGCTTATCCCTGCCAAGGGGTACCCCCTTGAAGCTAATCTCTGCCATCTGCTTTCCCTTCAGCATTGCATATCCAGCTCCAAGGATTCCACCAATTGTTGAAAAAACTCCAAATGTCAACCCTGCTGCTGCAACATCAAGAACAACCCCCACAGCCCCGCCTGCGGCTCCTGCTGCAAGTGCGGTTTCCCTTGGAGATAATCCCAGAAACTGCCATGTCTTTTCACTAAAAAGATCTTCATTTAATATTGAGTTCTCAGGGAGTTCACAGTTAAAAATATTATGCCTGTATAATTTGCGTATTTTGTAGTGAGTTCTCTTTTCAAGGACTTCAACCTCTTTTCTGAATCTCTCCTCAAGGGTAGCTTTGAGATCTTCAAACTTCTGATTTCCGCTTATGGTACCTGTAACAGAAAGAGACATGATCTCTTCAAGCATCCTGACAGCCATGGATGCTGTAAGAGTGTTTCTGGCACTCCAGTCATTCCTGAATGCATCAATTACGCAATTCAAGGCAGGCTGCCAATCCTGGTCAACCCCTTTAAGGCTTTCAAGGAGATCAATCCTTTCTGCCCATGTTGCTTTGTGAGCGTTAAAAATTCTTATGGAATTAAAGTGGCGCCGAAATTCTGTTTTCCACTGTTCAAGCCACGCTGTATCATCTTCCTTGCAATTAATAATTGACATTCTTGGTCTTGCGGTCAGGCGAAGGATCTCCATTTCAATGCGGTCGCTGGTCCTGAGGGGCCTTGAACCATCAACCACATATATGATACCTGCTCCTCTGGCCACAGGGGTCAGGAGTTCACACTCATCCCTGAAATCAGGATTATTTTGGTGCTCTTTGATAAAATTATGCAACAAAAGTTCATCAGGACCATTGTATTTCTGCATCCATGCCAGGGTCTCCCTTGGATTTTGAAAACCCGGAGTGTCAACAAATGTTATAATCTCTTTTCCGTCAATGGTCACCGGAAAGGACTGGCAGAAAATGGTTTCCCCTGGTATTGGACCTATACGCACAGAATCATCTTCAGCAAGGGTTGAAACCACAGAAGATTTTCCTTCATTGGGATGGCCTATAATGGCAAAAACAGGAATTTTTTCCTGATCTGTTTGCAGTTTATCCCTGGTCATACTATCTTTTGTCAGTTTATCTTCGACCACATTATCATTTTGCAGTTTATCTTTGCTCACGTTATCATTTTGCAGGCTATCATTTTTCAGGTTAGCATTTTGCAGGTTATCGTTTTTCAGGTTAGCATTTTGCAGGTTATCGTTTTGCAGGTTATCGTTTTGCAGGTTATCATTTTGTTGTTTATCACTTTCTTTATTTGAATAATTCATTTTAATTTGCCTTTTTGGTGTAAATTGTTGCAGCCGTATTAAAATCTAAATCTGCATATTCTTTACATTTTTTCCATAAAGAGCCATGGATCGTTAAGGTTTGATGCCTTCATTTTCCATATTCTCCAGTCTGTTTCACCCACAGGTGCAAAATTTGTTTGGTTTTGAGGTTTTCCAACAAGGGATAGCACCAACGGTTTTTTCTTCCCCAGAACTCCTCTGAGCCGTTTCAGAAAAAGCATTGTCTCTTTTATGGGGGGCTGCCAGGCTTCCTGCAAAAAGATCACCCCTGGCTCTTTTTCTGTCCGATTTTCTGAATTTTTGGTGCGACAATTAACATAATCAAAAGCTGCCTTCTCAATTTCATCAAGAGCAATATATAGATCCATTCCAGCCTGAACCGTTTTCAATATACGACATAAAAAACGAGACTCCACATTTTTTATAAAAGAGGCGTTATCCTTGAGATAATTAATCTCTTCCGGAATCAGGAGAATAAATGAAGGATGTGAAGGCAGTTTTTCATTTACACGGTTAACGAGCTGATTTTCATTCACACGGTTAAAGGACAGTTTCTCATTTTTATTCTGAATATGCAGTTCTTCACTCTCATTCTGTAGATGCAGATTGTTATTTTCATCATCCATATCCTCCTCATTGGAAAATCCAATATTACCACTGCCAGGCTTTTCATTTTTTATTGCATAGGAAATCGCATCGTCAGAAATGCCATCGTTAATTTCAGAAAAGTTGGTTTTATAAAATGGAGAAGATGAACTTTTTTTTTCAGGTGTCAGCATGCGCCCAATTACCCTTGAACAACTGGCATGATCAAAGGAAATTGTCTTCAAGGAGCGCTTCTGCGCAAACCAGCCGGAAATAAAAAATATTATGCGTGGTAACAGTCCATATACTGCAACTGCCATGCAAAGAAACGGCCACCATGACACAAGGTTTTCCGTTGCAAGGCTATATATGCCATCTTTTAGAACCATTCTGCTTCCCATGATCTGTTCAAGTGAGGGCACTGCAAATCCTGAAGGCTCTATCCATGACCATGGCGTTGCCACAAGTGTTACTATTTTATGCACAACATCAGGGCCAAACTGAAGAGTTGACTGCCATCCAAAAGCAGTGTCAAAAAACAAAACCTTGAAAAGCATATAACATATGACCGAACAGTTGAATGCAACCCCAAAAAGCTGCATTGCCATGAACAAAGGCCAGAAAAAAACCAGTCCATAAACCTTCTGGCCATTACGAATAATACCAATTGCAGATAGAAAAGCCTGTTTCTGATCATGTGATATCCTTTGGAGCAAACTCCGGTTCATAAACATAAAAAGCTTTTCAACAGCAGTATATAAAAAAGGATATGGAACAAACGCAGATTGAGAGATGAGCTTCATCTTAAGCACTAAAGAGAACAAAATAAAAAAGAGAATAAGTGCAAGCTGTGGAAACAGAATAAAGGCCAGAAAATATGAAATATTTAAAGGTTGCTGGCCTGTATATGAAAAAAATGAAACACATAAAGCCAATCCGGTAAAAATCCCTGATGTAACAAGAATTATACGAAGTACACTCATTAGCTCTTCGTAAAGATTTCCGGGAGTCAACTCATCTTTAGCAGAAAAAAAGCTTCCATCACTAAAGTCTCCTGGAATTTTTGAGTCCGGCCATGACTTTTCAGAAAGATTTGCAAGCCAGACAGACATTAATCTCCTCCTGAAGGATGCATTTAATCCGGCTCTATGTAAAAGATCAGGATTATTATTCTCCTGCCTTTGTTCTGGTTCAAGAATATGGTTTAAATAGATTTTCCTGTCCCTTTCAGCCAAGAGAGCTTCATCTTCACACATCATCTCCTGATTCAAAGCATATTCAAGATCAATGATGCGACCAGGAGTCCACTGGTTATCACTTGAATCAGTGTTTTTGCGGGCACTGATTTTAAAAACTGATTTATCAGGGCTGTTTTTTTCGATATTAACCTCCATCTTGATATCTCTTCTCAACAATTGGCAACCTGCCAAGACATGAGTCCTGTCAAATATGATCTCCGTCTTTTTATACCTTTCCTTTACAGGATATGCAACTTTTTGAAAAAGTGTGGAATGATTGAGTGAGATGTTTTGTCCCAGCTTTGTATTTTCCAAACAGGCACAAGAAGAATATCAGGTTTCATTGTATTTTTTTATATGTTAGGTTTACAAAGAAAATAATCTGGGTTAATAAACGGACTCGTTACTCATAAATCACTTAAAGGAACACTACCTTATTACGTACATTGCGGATGACCGCAACAATTGAAAGAATGAAAGTCGTTTAACAAAGAGACCCTTACGGGGAATTTCATACCCCCCATGTTTGCTGACGCATCACAACGAAACATTAAAGTAGTTGTATATCAGTATGTTATGGAGATTTTCTAATAAAAACCCCCATGTTTGCTGATGCATCACAACGAAACATGAAAGTAGTTTTAGATCAGCATGTTATGGAGACTTTCTAATAAAAGAGATAGACATGACCAACAACGTCAATATTTCACACTGGCTCAAAAAGAGCTGTACCAGACACCCATATAAAAGAGCTGTTGTATATCCATCTTCCAGGGATCGCTACGGAAGAGTGCTATACAGCCAGATTACCTTTGCCCAGCTTGATGCTGAATCTGATTTTCTTGCCCACGGCCTCAAGGAGGCAGGGATTAAAAGAGGCGTGAGAACAATCCTCATGGTTATGCCTGGAATTGAATTTTTTTGTCTGACATTTGCCATGTTCAAGGTGGGTGCAATACCTGTGGTAGTAGATCCCGGAATGGGAATAAACAGAATGCTCTCATGCTTTCGCCAAAGCTCACCTGAAGCCTTCATAGGCATTGAAAAAGCCCATTTGCTTAGGGTACTAAGGCCTGCTACCTTTAAATCAATTCACACACATGTCACAGTTGGCAAGAGATGGTTCTGGGGTGGATACACCCTTGAAGATCTCAGAAAAGTCACCATTGAGCCATTTCCCGTTGCCGATACTGTGGAAAATGAAACTGCCGCCATTCTTTTTACAACCGGCAGCACAGGGCCTGCAAAGGGTGTTGTCTATACACATGGCAACTTTGATGCCCAGATCAGGCAGATCCAAAGCCATTTTGGTATTGAGGAAGATGAGATTGACCTGCCTACATTTCCCCTGTTTGCCCTTTTTGACCCGGCTCTTGGAATGACGGCCGTCATTCCTGACATGGATCCGACAAAGCCTGCATTTGTAAACCCTGAGCGGATCATTGAAGCCATTGAAAATCATGGAGTCACAAACATGTTTGCATCCCCTGCCCTGCTGAATCGGGTGGGGGCATACGGCAAGGAGCTGGAGCTTCGCCTTCCATCCCTTCGTCGTGTAGTATCAGCAGGAGCTCCGGTTTCACCTGCAAATATTGAGCAGTTTTCCACAATGCTTAACCCTGATACTGAAGTACATACTCCGTACGGTGCAACGGAAGCTGTTCCTGTCCTTTCCATTGCAAGCAAAGAGATTCTTGGAGAGACTCGTAAACTAAGTGAACAGGGTTTTGGCATGTGCATCGGACGTCCCATATGCGACACTTCCGTGGAACTCATCAAGGTAAATGAAGAGCATATCGGGAAGTGGTCCCGGGATCTTCTTGTTGCAGACAAGGATGTCGGTGAGATAACAGTAAAAGCTCCTCTTGTGACAAAAAACTACTTTCAGAACCCCAAGGCAGAGCTTTTCTCAAAGATACTTGATGATGAAGGAGGTGTATGGCATCGAATGGGTGACCTTGGCTGGCGCGACACCAGAGGAAGAATCTGGTTTTGCGGCAGAAAGAGCCACAGGGTTATCACTGCCCAGGGGACACTTTTTACAATTCCTTGTGAGGCCATCTTCAACAATCATGATCAGGTATTCAGAAGCGCACTTGTGGGAATCGGTAAGCCAGGTAACCAGATCCCTGTTATATGCATTGAACCCCTACCAGGGGTGCGTCACCAAAAGGATTTCATTGCAGAGATGCATGAGCTTGCGGCATCCCATCCTCTTACCCAGGACATTGAGCACATACTTATTCACAAATCATTTCCGGTTGATATTCGCCACAACTCAAAGATATTCAGAGAAATTCTTGCGGAATGGGCAGCCAAAAAGCTTAAAAACCATATTACAGAATCCTGAACACTCAACCTATCTACCACTGGACAAATGGAAGTCTGCCGACCAATGGATATCTATTTTCAAGGTAAACGGACATAATTGCGTATCAATCACCCCCAAATATAAAAATGTTAGCCATTTTCACGGTAAAAACAGCTCATGCTTCCAGTCTGATATATTACGGTTGTTAGTGTCAAAGTTGATGCCCATAAGATGGACGGTTTTACCCCTTTTCAAAAAGGGGTCTGCATAATTTTTATCTTTTATCTGCTGAATGGCAATTTCACTACTCTGATTGCACTTGAACTCCAGTATATAAATTTTTTCCTTAAACTCCACTACCATATCAATTCTGCCTTTGCAGGTTAAAACCTCACTGTGGGCACGTACACCAGAGGCTGAAACCATAAGATAGAACAAGGTGTGAAAATATGCTTCGTCTCTGTGGCTCTCAAGGATGTTGGGAATGGATGCGTAAACAGATTTAATGGTATCCATGAACGATTCAAGGTCATCCGTGCGAAGATATTTAGAAAGCAGTATGAAACGGGCATACTCACCTCCTCCATCTCCATCTGTATAAGAATAGAAAATGTTTTCGATAAATGCAGTTTTGACTTCACGGTTTGGATAATCAAATGTATAAAGTTCTTCATCCACATCTTTTATGGTAATGTAGCCGGCCTGAAAAAGCAGAGCATCAAGGTGGGGGGTTTCAAGATCATACATACTGAATAAAGCTTTAGTGGAATGCAGCTTTTCAATTTCAGGAATATGCCATTTTTTTTCATTAATGAGGTTTACCAGAAAAGAAGGAGTGCCGGTTTCAAACCAGTAATTTTCAACAGCCATATATTTAAGTGCTGTCATGAGGGAAAAGGGGTTGAACACCTTTATTTTCCTCTTTGAAAAACGATAGCCATTGTAATGGTTAATAAGTAGATCCATCACATGATAAGGCTCATGGCCATTTTCATCTGCCATCCGTTTTATGTAGGGCATTAAATACTTTTCAACCTCATCCATTGTATAGCCAAACATATCAGCATACAAATTGAGCATGGTAATATCGGTCAGGTTATTTAGCTCGGAAAATATGGATACCTGGCTGAATTTGGATACACCTGTAATAAACACAAAACGGGTTATGGGAGAAATTTTTACACCTTTTATAACACCAAAAAAATCTTTTAAAATATCCCTATTTCTTTTTGCAGTTTCAAGTGCATCATCTCCCTTGCCAAGATGATCAATAAGGGGCTTGTCATACTCATCTATTAAAAAGACAACCGGCATACCGGTTTTTTTGCTAAGGGCAATGATAAGCTCCCTGAACTTGCCTTTTATAAATGATCGTTTAAGCTCTATGCCGTGACTGGAGGCAATTTCAGTTAAATGCTCCTCAATGCTCTGCTTAAGCATATCTGGAGTTTCATGACTTATCTCATTGAAATCAAGAGTTATAACAGGATACGGCTTCCACTCCCATCTAATATCTGGGATATTCTTTTCATCTTTTATCCACAAGCCTTCAAACAGTTCTTCCCTGCCTTCAAAAAGGCATTTCAAAGTTGAAACCATAAGAGATTTACCAAACCTTCTGGGACGAGATAAAAAATAGTATTTTCCATCACTTATCATCTGATAAATGTGTCTGGTTTTATCCACATAGATGTCTTTATTGAGTCTTATACTCTCAAATGAAGAGTTGCCTGTGGGAAGTGTTGGCAGGTTGTTCATGGATCACTCCTTAATTCTGTGTCCAGAAATTGGAGGGTATTCTTAAAATCAGGATATTCTGTATTAATAAATTGTTCGGTGGTGTCCCAAATATGTTGATGAGCTCTTCACAAACCTTGATTCAGCAGGGCTTTCACAAAAAGATATCAACACTTTTATGACACTACCAATTGTTCATTGTAACTCGTCAGTCATAAGTTCTCTAAATGGAGACTACAAATAGTATTTTTCAGAGAATTGAAAGTACAATATGTGGTGGTTGATTTGAGAAGTTAGGACTCTTGAGATTGTAAGAACAGCTATTTTTCCTGATTCAGACAAATTCAGTCTGGAAGAAGATCATAAAAATAGAGCATGACATCGGAACGGGTGACAATTCCTATCACCCTGCCATCTTCAATAACAGGGATTCTGCCGATATCGTGCTTGATCATGAGACGTGCAGCATCAATGGCGCTTCTGGTATGGTCAATGGTTATCACATCCCGGCTCATAAAAGCCTTTACAGGAGACTGCATGTGACTGTTTTTCTTTATTTTTCTGAAATCCCTTCTGGAGATGACCCCCACCACATTTTCATTTTCATTAACTACAGGAACACCTGTGCATCCGGTTTCTCTTAATATCATGGCAACCTCGTCAATGGTTGTATCCTCAGTAACCGTCACAACAGGATATGACATGATATCGCTCAACATGATTGATGTTTGCTGATTGCCCCTTATCATTTCAATCAGCATCTCTTCAATAACATCGGGATTGGTTGCCTTTAAAAGGGCAGACCCTGCTCCGGGATGGCCGCCGCCCCCCATACTTCTCATTATAAGGCCAATATTAATCTGCTCAAGATTACTTCTTCCGATAACCATACAGCGATCTCTTTCAGTGTCTCTAAAAATGGCAAATGCAGCATCAACATTGACGATTTCCCTGTACATTTGAACCACAACAGAAAGATTCTGCACATGCCCCTCAATATCCATCCTTGCAATGCTTATGCTGAAGCCCGAAACCTCCATACGTTCAGCATTCTGTATCATTTCAAAAAGGATATCTTTCTGCTTCTTTCCATATGAGTGTCTTAAAAATGTTGACAGGATCTGAAGATCCGCCTTTCTGTCAAGAAGATAGGCTGCAGCAAGGGCATCTTTGGAAGTGGTTGAGGTAAATGTAAGATTTCCGGTATCCTCGTACAGTCCCATAATAAAAAGGGTTGCCTGAATAGGAGTGATGAGCTTTCTTAATTTCTGGATTTCCATGAGCATCAGGGTAATATTTGCGCCAAGTTCCTCCCTGTAAACCTCATCTGCTTTTATATCCCCCTCGGGATGGTGATCCCAGTTGATTATTTCAACATTACTTCTTGTTTTTAAAGGCGCCATTCCATCAAGACGCCTCCAAGAATTAGTATCCACAACAACCATGGATTTAACCTCCTCAAGCTTTATCTCACCCGGAGAGTAAAACCCAAACAGATCTTTGTGAATGGACAAAAAAGACTTTAGATTAGGATTGACAGAACCAGGCAGCACAGGCTTGGAACCAGGATAAATAATAGTACCCGCCACAAGGGAGGCAAGTGCATCAAAATCAGTACCTTTATGGGTGGTAATAATCTGCATGGGGAACCTTTTTCTCTTAATCAGAGCAACAGTTTATGGATTTTTTTTCTTTCCTCTCTCTTCATATTCAACGTCTGAATATTCAATCATGGCAGGCTCTTTCTCCTTGTAATTGTCAGGAGGTGGCAAAGCATTGTCATAACGTGCATATTCCATCTTGATTTCATATTTACGGATTTCAGTCTGTGCATCCAGGCTTTTTCTGGCAAGTTGATACTTCATATACATAAACCAGGCAAAAAGCAGAAACACTGCAATGAGAACAGCAAGGAAAAACCACTTGAAATTGAGTATTGTCTCAATACCAACCTTTGCAAGAAATGTCAGAAGATCTGGAATAACGATATAAAGAAGCACAGCCGAAAGTATCAAAAAACCGATAATAAAAATATTAAGGCGACTGAGCTGATTAAGAACAGTTTCAGCAGAGCCTGTAACTCCAACTTGGGTCTGCCCTGACCTGCGTGCCTTTGATTTTGTCCATCTGCGTTTTTTCTTTCCTTCCCCGTCAGGCTTTGCACCATCTTCTATTTCAGACTCTTCTTCGCTCTTTCCATCTTCACCATAAGATTCATTCTCATCCTCTTCAAAGAGTTTTTGTTGAGCCTCGTCATAGTCGGCACCGCTTTTTTTGCCATAAAGAAGAACCATGACCGATCTCAGAACAAAGGCAAGCAGAAGAACAAGGCCAACAGGAATACCTATTGCAGAGGCAAGCCATGCCCTAAAAGGAAAAGGGACATCTTTGCTGACCAGCTTAACCTGATAGTCATCAATGGAACCAAAAGTATTTTCAAAGTAATATTTATTAAAATTGGTCAATGTCGAACCTTTGACCTGGTAAATAACTTCTCCGGAATCATCAAGAACATTCATCCACGACTGCCGCCCTGACTTCATTACCGCCACAGCAAAAATTTCAATTTCAATGAGAAAAAAACCAACAATTACTATGATCATGAGCATTTTATAGTCTCTGATCAAATCCGACCAGTTTTTGTTTGCCATTTGATTTCCCTGTTATCTTTAGTTCTACTTTTATTTACTTCTATAAATTGTCTGCATCAGGATACCTGAATTTTCAAGGCAGTTTATCAAAATGCAATATATAATAACAGCATATTTTATGATTCATATTTTTTTATCTCCACATTCTTTCAATTTTTGTTTACCTTGGCTTTAGAATATAATATGAAAAGTTTTCTCAATTTCAATGAAGCATTAAAATTTATTTTACCTCATCAGGAGTTTATGTGTTTTTATGGATAAATTAATAATAACCGTCCTTGGCAAAGACAAACCTGGTATTGTTGCATCTGTTGCCAAAAGCCTTTACCAGATGGACTGCAATATACAGAATGTCAACCAGATGATTCTGCAGAATGAATTTGCAGGTTTTTTTGTAATAGATCACCCTCCGGAACTTGATATGGAAAAGATCACAAGCAGATTGACCAAGGATCTGGAAGGGAAAAAACTTCAGGTCTATATTGATGAACTTGCTTCTCCAGCAAATGGTCTCTCCAATGGATATGAAATAGATTCAGGTTCTGAAGAAACCTTTCTTATTACCACCATAGGACCTGATCAAAAGGGGCTTGTGGCAAAGTTTACTGAGATAATTGCAGAGTTCAATGTAAATATCACAAACCTTAAAGCTGTTTTCAAGGGTGGAGACGAGCCTTCGGCAAATATAATGAATTATCAGGTTGCAATCCTCCCGGATACTGATCAGGCAGGGCTTTTTAAGCGCCTTAGAGCAAAAGCTGCTGAACTTGGCCTTGATATAAGCATCCAGCATAAAAATATTTTTGAAACCATTAACAAGATTTAGCGCGGGCAGGAAGAAAAAAATGTTCAATTCCCATGAAATATTGTCAACCATAGAGATGGTTAAAAACGAGCATCTTGATGTTCGCGCTGTCACACTTGGCATCAACCTTTTTGACTGCGTAAGCCACGATCTTGAGGTTTTCAAAAAAAAGATCAGGGCAAAAATAATTAAAAACGCTTCTGAACTTGTAACTGTGTGCGATGCTGTGGGTGAAAAATACGGCATATCTGTTGTCAATAAACGCATATCTATAAGTCCCATAGGGCTTGTGGCAGCCCCTTTTTCAGCTCCCGAGATGGTTGAAATTGCACATACTCTCAACGACATTGCCCGGGAGGTCAACATAGACTTCATGGGAGGCTTTACAGCTCTTGTTGAAAAAGGCATAGCTTCCGGAGATCGTGCATTGATTGACGCCCTGCCCCAGGCCCTTGCAGAGACCCAGCGGCTTTGTGCATCTGTAAACGTTGCAACAACCCGCTCCGGCATCAATATGGATGCAGTGCTTGATATATCCCGTGCCATCAAAAAGGCCGCACTACTCACCGCAGACGAAGACGGCCTTGCCTGTGCAAAGCTTTGCGTATTTGCCAACATTCCCCAGGACATGCCATTTATGGCTGGTGCATATCTTGGTGTGGGCGTGTCAGATGCAGTTATCAATGTCGGGGTCAGCGGCCCTGGTGTTGTAAAAAAGGCAATTGAACGTGCACTTGAAAAAAATCCAAAACTTCGCCTGGGTCAGATTGCAGAGATCATAAAGAACACGGCATGCAAGGTAACCCGGGTTGGAGAACTGATCGGTCGTGAAGTTGCCCAGACTCTTAATATAAAATTTGGAGTTGTTGATCTCTCTCTTGCACCTACCCCAACTGTTGGGGACAGCATAGGAGAGATATTCCAGGCACTGGGACTTACAAGTATTGGTGTCCCAGGCTCCACAGCAGCACTTGCAATGCTAAACGATGCTGTTAAAAAAGGCGGTGCATTTGCAAGCTCCCATGTGGGGGGATTAAGCGGAGCATTTATACCTGTAAGCGAAGATCTCAATATTGCAGAGGCTGCAGACAAGGGTTATCTTTCCATTGAAAAACTTGAGGCCATGACCTGCGTCTGTTCAGTAGGACTTGATATGGTACCAGTTCCAGGTGATATTTCGGAAGAGACCCTTGCCGGCATCATTGCAGATGAGATGGCCATTGGCATGATCAACAACAAGACCACTGCCACACGCCTGATACCGGTTCCTGGGAAAAAGGCAGGTGACAAGGTATATTTTGGCGGTCTTCTGGGGGAAGCAAGGATAATGGATGTGCCACATGCCACAAATAAAGACTGCTTTGTAAGGTATGGAGGAAGGATTCCTGCACCCATACACAGTATGAAGAATTAGCCTTGTTGTTAACAAAGTATGTATAGCTTTCCAGAAAAATATTTTATTTTTTGGTAAAAAAATTAATACAGATAACAGATAGGACACCTATAACCTCTTGAGCTTTGTCAATACTGTCTGAATCAGGATTCCCAAGATTAACAGGATAAGGCAGGATTATCTATCCTGAACATCTTTTTTATCCTGGTTATCCTGATTCAGACAAATTCAGTAACTGGAAAAAAGCAAGAAGATGTCGGTTTTGAGTAGATTACAGGCATAAAAAAGTATCAACTGACTTACGCCGAGCAGTAGCACCAAGCTATATTGATATATATGTAATAGGTTGATATAATAACATCTCTTGAATAAAACGAAAATCCTTCTGATTCAGCGTGTACAACTCGTATTTATGAATAAGGGATGTTGCTGCAATCAGGGCATCAGGAAGACTAAGTTTATGGCTCAAACAGTATATTTCCATCAATTCAAGAAACCTGTCAGAAATGTTGTTCGTCAATGGCAACACCGTCATCAAGGAGAGATGCTCCTTGATTTTCCTTAATTCAACTTTATCAAATGCCCCAAAATAGAGCTCAGCCTGAGTAATAGCACTGATAGCTATACGTTTACAACCTATAGCCTGCAATTCCTGGATAATTTTTGGTGTGTTTTTATAAAATTCTATTAGTATATTAGTATCACAAATAATCATTTGTTTTGCCTTGGCCACGCCTTATGACGAAGATTAATGACAGAAATATCCCTTTCACTCCACAATCCGGCATAGGAGAAAAATTCTTCACTCCTGTCATGTTCCCCACTAAGAGTTCTTTGGGCAATCTCTTGATCTTCGTCAGATGAAACATGCAGGACAAAATCAAGGGATTTCAGAACGCTATATAGTAGCTGGGCTTTATCAGGATCCTTAATTTTTACAGTAAGTTGCATATTTGTTATCCTTATTTGTCAATTATATCTTGGCATCCTTAATATGACACCAAAAGTACTTTACACTTTTTTGTGAAAGATTCCCGCCATTCAGAGTTTTCTCTCCGGAAAATGTAAACTGAAAAATGAAGCATGCCGAAAAGTCAGCCCGAAGAACGCTCTAAGTTCACAGTATAGGAATTCT
>NZ_LT828540.1:791716-829346 GCF_900170035.1 Desulfamplus magnetovallimortis
TATTTACGGAATTCTCGTTTTATTTCCTTCAAAAACAAAATGTTAGGTAAAAGCCCAATGGCAACGTTTTAGATAAAAAATTCACTCATACATTTCCTCTCTTCAAAACAGCCATCCCGCGTTTTCGTTTACGGAATGTTTGAACAGAGTCAACTGTGTAAAGAAAAAGGGCAATCCAGATCATTATAAAAGTCAAAAGCTTTTTGTGGGAAAACGGCTCGTTGTAAATTAGCACCGCAAGAACAAAAGTGATGCTCGGGGCAAGATACTGCATGAAGCCAACCGTAGCCATGGTGCTTTTACGGGTTCCAATGGTAAAGAGCAGAAGAGGCAGTGCTGTAACAAGGTTGGTTCCCATAAGCAGAAGATCTGTCCTAAGATTGAAATGAAAAAGTGCAGATGTGCCGTCCATCTGCCCCACAATCACAAAAACAAGTGCCGGAACAGAAAGAATCATGGTCTCCATGCAAAGACCTGTCAAGGAAGATATGGAAGTCATTTTATGAAACAGCCCGTAAACTCCAAATGACAGGGCAATACTCAATGCTATCCATGGAAATTCCCCAAGCCCTACAGCATAGTACAAGACTGCGGAACCTGCAACAAAAAGGGCTGCTGTCTGCATTATCCGAAGACGCTCACCAAGAAAAATCATACCCAGAAAAACCATGATCAAAGGGTTAATGTAATAACCAAGACTTGTCTGAAGCACCTGGTCATGGTTAACTGCCCATATAAAAAGATACCAGTTCAAGGCAAGTACAATGGTGCTGCCCAGAAGAGACACCATTGTATTAAAACTTTTCAGAATAGTTTTTATCTCATGGAACTTCCCCTGCCATACCACAATTGCAAAAAGAACCACAAATGACCATATCACTCTCTGGAACAGAAGCTCTGTTGATGATACATGGGAAAGAGCCTTCCAGTAAATGGGGCTGATTCCCCAGATAAAAAAGGCAGGGACAAGAAAGAGAATGCCTGCTGTTTCCGATGATTCTTGACATTCAATTTGAGTTTTAGCTCTATTCATACAAAAACATCCTTTATCGTAAACTTATGGATTCCATTAGACAACCTTCTCATTTTGGATTCCTTTTCAAAATACCTGTACTATGTTCTACCTTAAGCACGAAATACACTAACAATAGTATCAAAAACTTATAATTCTCTTGGTTCCATTAAAAGTTGAATTCCTGAAAGTATTTCTTTTATCCTGGCTTTTGAAAGTTTGCCTATTTTTTCGGTCAAATCACTTTTATTAACGGTATAAACTTGAGTTATATTTACCACACTCTTTTTGGAAAGATTTGCCTCTCCCTTTTTTAGACTCACATTTCCAGGAGACAAGGCTCGTTTTAAATTAGAAGTCAGAGAGCAGACCACAACAGTATTTATCCGACTTGAGTTAAAAAGGTTATTTTGAATGACAACATGAGGATTTCTATATCCCGGCTCTGAACTGGCGGGTTCCCCAAGCTCCACCCAATAAATATCACCTTGCTCAATTACCATACATCACTCCCAATGGTTTTAGCCTGTTTTTTTTTCATAGAAGCGCGAACTTGAAGTTCATTAGAGTCTGGATAATCATCAAAAGCCTTGTTGATTTGGGACAAGAAATCATGGTTTTCATTTTTTTTGATAAAATCTTGAACAGCAATTGCAAATAACTTACTTCGTGATATTTGGAGTTTGCCAGCCAAACTATTGACTTGTTCAAACAACTCTTCCTGCATTGATATTGCAGTTTTTACCGTACTTGCCATAAATAATGCCTCCCCAAAAAGTTTATTCAGATAACAGATATTTAGACTTTTCCATTTTCAATTTAATTATGTGGAATACTATAGGTTTTCCGAAGCGTTAAAAAGATGAGTATCAATCAAAGCCCTCACATTTAACGCCATCTCTTCCGGTTCCATGGATTGTATGGTTTCAACAGGAATTTCGTCCAGGATTATTATGCTGATCCTGTGATTTTTCTGAAGTACAAGACTGTGCTTGGGCAGTGCCTGCATTGTGCCGTTAATAACAACAGGCAAAATAGGGAGGTTATTTTGTTTTGCAAGAATAAAAGCTCCAGGCTTGAATGGACGCAACACCCCATCCTTAGAACGGGTTCCTTCCGGAAACATGTATATGGAACAACCTTTCTGAATCTGACGTTCACAATCTGACATCATTTTCCTGATACTCTCCTTATCTCCCCTTTTAAGAGAAATGTAGCGGTTAAGATACATGTTCCAGCCAATAAAAGGAAGTTTAAAAACTTCCAGCTTGGAAACCCACTTAAAAGGAAAAAAAAGCCCGAATGCCACAAGGATATCAAGTTGAGACTGATGATTAGAAACAATAATGTACTGTTTATTCCAGTTAAGTTTTTCTTTTCCCTTAATGGTTACTGACCATGCAGGCATGCACCAGACATAGAAATATGCCCAGAAGGATGTATAGAGATGAAGTATTACAAGGCGCCTGTCAAACAAAAGTGTCACAAGCCATATAAAAAGTGCTCCCCAGAAAAAAAACGCCGATGTCAATCCTATAAAAATAAGATAAATACAGGAAAAAAATAATTGATCATTGCAAAAAATAGTCCCCAAAAAAATCGTCATGTTATGAAGTATATATACAAAGATTCATTAGTGATTAATTTTATTGGTTCCGTGTCAAAAAAAATCCGGAAAAGATTATCCCGCCTCCCAAAATATGATACCAGTAAATCTCTTCTCCCAGAAAAACAAATGCTATAAATGAAGCAAAAACAGGAATAAGGTAAAAAAACATTGAAGCTGTGTTTGGGCCTGCAAGTTTAACGCCCTCATTCCAGCAGAGATAGGATAGTATGGATGGAAAAATACCAAGAAAAAGCAGAATCAATACATTTTTGACTGTTATGTCAAAAGCGCCATAAATATTGTATTCCCACAGGTAAAAAGGAAAAATAAAAGGCAGACCCAGAACAATTATTGCCGTGAGAAATGCAATCGGCGAAACATCAATCCTGAAAAGTCGCAGAAGCACAGAATAGACTGCCCAACTGAGAATTGCACCGCAGGTGATAAGGTCTCCTGTGTTGATCTTAAGAGAGATCAAGGTAAAAATATCTCCCTTGAAGATAATCAGCATCATACCTGCAAGGGATATCAGCATGCCGGATGTTCTGGCAAGGCTCTCCCTGCTGCCAAGGAAAATCCTTGAAAGGAGAAACGTAAGCGCAGGGGTGGCAGAAATAATGAGTGACATGTTGGTTGCTGTGGTATATCCTGCAGAACAATAAATGAGTGTATTATATAATGTCACGCTAAGTATAGACAACACTAACATCTTCAGCCAGTTTTTTTTCAGGATCTCCCACTCCTTGCTCAGGCTTTTAAGCCCTATGGGGATAATCACACAAAGGGCTGTAAACCATCTAAAAAACGATAAAGAGAGCGGGTGAATATCGTTTATCATACCCCTTGCAAGAACGGTATTAAGAGACCAGCTCAACACTGACGTGGTCAAAAGAATAAATGCCACTGTTTTTTTATTTTCAGGAAAAGATATTTTCAACTCAGCCTTCATAATAAATATATAAGATGTTTCATATAAAATATTGACAAAGTAAACAGTTCTTTCCTATAACAGCATGAATATCTATGTCAACACCCATAATTTACACTTTCCCAAATGAAACGCACATTTTTCTGTATGTGTCATCAAAAAAATGAAAACTAATTTTATGACCATATGCAAGATGGCCAAAATTTTCTGTCATTTCAATTAAGTTCATACCCTTCCATCAAGGTGCAGTATTTTATGCACATCAACCATCAACAAAGGAGGATATAATCTGTGAAACGTCGTGAGTTTATTAAAAAAGCAGGTGCTGGTGCCATAGCAGCCGGCGCAGCCATGGGCGCAGCAGTTCCGGCAATTGCGGCAAAACCTGTAATCTGGAAAATGGTCACAACTTGGCCACCCCATTTTCCCATGCTCGGAGAAGGAGCAGACTATATTGCTCAACTTGTCAATGAGATGAGCGGAGGAAAATTTAAAATCAACGTATATGGCGCAGGTGAACTTGTGCCTGGCCTTGGAGTATTTGATGCCGTCAGTCAGGGAACTGTTGAAATGGGTCACGGAGCCGCATATTACTGGGCAGGCAAAGCTCCTGCTGCACAGTTTTTTGCTGCTGTTCCCTTTGGCTTCAATGCACAGTCCCAGAATGCCTGGGTAGCATCTGGTGGTGGAATGGCTCTCTGGGAAGAGATCTACAAACCTTTTAACCTTAAACCTTATCTTGGAGGAAATACAGGAGTCCAGATGGGTGGGTGGTTCAACAAGGAGATCAACAGCATTGAAGACCTCAAGGGGCTGAAGATGCGAATTCCCGGACTTGGTGGCAAGGTGCTTGCAAAAGCCGGCGGTAATGCAATTTTAGTGGCAGGCGGTGAGATATATACAAACCTTGACAGGGGTGTTATTGATGCCACGGAGTGGGTAGGTCCCTACCATGACCTTAAAATGGGTTTTTACAAGGTAGCCAAATATTATTATTACCCTGGCTGGCATGAACCCGGAACAACCCTTGAAGCAATGGTAAATCTCAATGCTTATGAAGCACTTTCTCCGGAGTTCAAGGCTATTCTTGATACTGCAATTGAAAGAACCAACTCTTGGATGCTTGCTGAATTTGAAGCAAAAAATAATGATGCTCTCAACGAACTGATCACCAAACACAATGTCCAGCTTAAAAAATTTCCGGATGATGTTTTAAAACAACTCAAAACCTATGCAGATGAAGTGCTTGAAGAGGTTGCAGCAGGCGATCCCATGAGCCGCAAGGTACTTGACTCATTCAAAGCTTTCCGTGCTAAAATATATGAGTGGAACAAGATTACTGAAGAGCCTTACCATCAGTTTAAATATATTTAAAAGCCGGGTTTAAGTAAACCGCATATCCCCCTTTCGCCATGACCGAGAGGGGGCTTTTGGGTAAGTTAATTAAACCCTATTACTTATCTTTTTTCCGTATTATGCAACCTGTAATAAAATCCCTTTTCAGACATAAGGGTTTCATGATTTCCCCTCTCAATCACCCTCCCATCTTTAAGTACAATAATTTTATCCGCTGTCATGGCTGACCGCAATCGGTGTGCAATGGTAATTGAAGTGCGATTTTCCTTAAGCTTTGCCGTTGCAATACGGATTTTTTCCTCGGATTCTGTATCAACGTAAGAGGTTGCTTCATCAAATATTATCAAATCCGGCTCATGTGCAAATGCCCTTGCAATGGAGATAAGCTGGCGCTCTCCGCTTGAAAGGGAACTTCCGGCCTGGGAGATCAAAGTGTCGGCACCACGTGGCAAATGCGAAACAACAGAAGCTGCATAGGAGAGATCAAGAATATTTCTGAACTCTTCATCTGTTAAATCCACATCAGGGGGCACAATATTCTGCCTTACCGTACCGGAAAAAAGATATGGATCCTGGGTGACAAGGGCAACACGAGCTCTGATGGATTTTGTTGAGTAGGCATCTGCATTTTTTCCGTTTACAAGAATCTCCCCTCCCCCGGGCAGATAGAATCTTACAACAAGATTGATAAGCGATGTTTTTCCAGAGCCTGTGGGACCGAGTATGGCAAGGGACTCTCCTTTTCTGACTGTAAACGAGACATCCTCAATAACCTTGTTTTCCTCACCTGACTCATATTGAAAAGAGACATTTTTGAATGAAAGCTCCTCAATGGTGTCAAGAGTCTCCTGCCCGCCATGCTTATCAGTTTCTGTATCAAGAACCTGGACAATTCTTTCCCCTGAAGCAAGTGCATTCTGTAGAATATTATGTTTTTCCGATAGATCCCGCACAGGCCGGAAGAACATCTTTGTATAGGATATAAATGCCACAAGTGTTCCAAGGGAAAGGGATTCGGCAACCACCCTGCCCCCACCGTAAAAGATAATCATGGCAAGGGTTATGGAGCTTAAAAGATCCACAATTGGCATAAAAAGGGCCATAATCCTTATTTGACGCATTCCGGCAATAAAATTTTCATGATTGAGCTCCCTGAAATCATCCATCATCCTTTTCTGATGTGTAAAGAGCTGGATTACCTTCATGCCGCCTATGGATTCTGAAAACATGGAGTTTATCTCTGCAATGTTGACCCTCAATTGCCGGTAAACTCCACGGGAGAGACGGGAAAAAAGCAAAGTGGAGATAACAATAAAAGGAAGAATGAAACCAAGTGTCAAAGAGAGCTTGAAATCCATAAAAAGAAGAATAACAAAAATTCCAATGAGCATGAAGGCATCCTTCATGACAAAGGTGATAATAGATGTGAACATCTCCTGCATATTCTGGACATCATTGGTGACTCTTGTAGAAACTCTGCCCACAGGATTTTTTGAAAAATATGAAAGAGGCAGTTTCTGGATATGGGAATATATCTGCATTCTCAGATCATGCATCATTCTCTGTCCTGCATACTCCATTACAATGATCTGAAAAAAGTTAAGAGCAAATCTTGCAACTGCAAGAAGAAAAAGCACACCTCCTGCAATGGCAGCCTTGAAGAGATATTCGTTGCGAACATTTATCTGCGATGGATTAGATAATTCTATTACGGGATTAGACAACTCTATTACGGGATTAGACAACTCTATTACGGGATTAGACAACTCCATTCCAGGAACTATATAGCTGTCAATAGCTGTTTTGGTAACGTAAGGGACGGTCACCTCTGTAAGGGAGAGTATAACCATAAGAAAAATTGAAAGTGTAACCATCCGGATATTTTTCCTGATCAAGGGAAAAAATCTTCCCAGAAGGCTCAAATCTCTCTGGTTGCCAGGCTCTGATTCCCGGGTTCCTCCAAGTCCGCCTCTCATTATTCACTCTCCTGCATGTGCCAGGCTCCAGCATAGTAACCACCCTCTTCAATAAGGGAGTGATGGGTTCCCTGTTCCGTTATTTTACCTTCATTAAGCACCATAATATGATTTGCATTTTTGAAAATTGAGAACCTGTGGGAGATAATGATCATGGTTTTCTGACCGGCAAATGATTCTATAATATTTATTATGCGTGATGCTGTCTGCATGTCCACCTGGCTTACAGGATCATCCATAATCATAATGGGAGCAGATTTTAAAAAAGCCCTTGCAAGGGCAATACGCTGCCTCTGTCCACCCGAGAGCATTACCCCCTTTTCCCCGATAATGGTCTCAATTCCCATGGGAAAATCAGCAATGGTCTCTGTCAACTGTGCCATCTCAATGGCCTCTGCTATGTCAGAATCATCTGCCTCAGGATTGCCGAATAGCAGATTGGCATGTATGGTACCGGAAAAAAGAAATGGCTCCTGTGGCATGAAAGAGATATTTTTTCTGAGTGTTTCAAGTGGAATATGTCCGATATTGACACCGTCAATTGTAATAGTGCCCTTTTGAGGGTCGTAAATTCTTGGGATAAGGGAGGCAAGTGTACTTTTACCACTTCCCGGAGGTCCTGCAATACCGAGCATCTCTCCTCTGTTCAGCCTGAAACTTATGCCGGAAAGAACATTGGGAGATAAAAGTTCTTTAGATGATAAAAGTTTTTTTTGCGAAATATTGGATGAATCTATACCCGAACCTTTTTTTAACGATGAATCTTTAAATGATTCAGAAGAGTCATAGGAAAAGAAGAGATCACGAAATTCAACATCTCCATGTATTGAAAAATCACTTTCCAAGAGCTTTGAAGCGGCTGTTTCAGGATCTTTAATTAATAGCTTTGATGAGGCTACTTCAGCATCTGTAATTAATAGCTTTGATGAGGCTGCTTCAGCATCTTTAATTAATAGCTTTGATGAGGCTGCTTCAGTATCTTTAATTAATAGCTTTGATGAGGCTACTTCAGCATCTGTAATTATCAGATCCGATGCTTCTTGAACTACAGTGGAATCTTGTGCTTGTGTGTTCAGAAAATCATCAGTTACCGATGTTTCTGAAACAGATTCTGAAGGAACGGCAAGAATGTCGTTGATACGGTCAATGGAGGCTTTGCCCCTCTGAATAAGGTTGGTAACCCAGCCGATTGCCATAACAGGCCATGTCAAAAGTCCAAGATAGCTTATAAATGCAACAAAATCCCCTGGAGATATCTGATTCAGAATCACTTTTCTACCCCCTGCACCAAGGATAATGGCAAGGCTGACATTGGTCAGAAAAATTACCATGGGGAAAATTAGGCCTCTGAGCCTGACAAGTTCCATATTTTTTTTAACATAAATTTCAGACTCATTTTTCATGGCCTCTGCTTCAATATTTTCACGGTTAAAAGCCATGATGACCTTTATCCCTGCAAATCTTTCCCTTGTTGACTCCATGAGATCCGAAAAAGATGCCTGAACATCCCTGTATGCATTGAAAAGCTTTTTGCTGAGTATCTTTGTTGAAAGTGCAATAAAGGGCATGGGAAGCAGAGCCATTACAGTAAGCTCAAGATTTATGTAGGACATGAAAAAAACGGCTGCAATACCAAGTACAACAGCATCTGTCAGCCCGACAATTCCCATGCTGAGTGCCATCCTGATATTGGTCATATCATTGGTGGCATGGGCCATGAGATCACCGGCGGTATGTTTGTTGAAAAAAGTGGCAGGAAGTGTCTGAATATGATTGAAAAGTGAACCGCGAATCCCCTCTTCAACCCTTCTGGCAGAACCCATGATCAAAACACGCCAGAAGAATCTGAAAATTCCGATCATAATAGATGATAAAAAAATCAGAAAAGCATATTTTAAAAGCTGTGAACCAGCAACAGCACCGACAATATCTTCTGCTGCGGTTATGCTGTCAATTGCCCACTTAATTATCCTGGGAATAAAAAGTTGCAGGAGATCCACAACAAGAAGGGATAAAAAACCTGCAATAATGTGGAATCTGCGTTCAATCAGGTAGGGTGTTAAAAGCTCCATCGACTTTAGAAATTCAGGAGTATTTTTTTCTCTCTCTGTCAAGTTCTCGGTTAACTTCCCGGGTCTTGATGCTCTCCCTTTTGTCATATATCTTCTTACCCTTTGCAAGACCAATCTGAACCTTTATCTTGCCGTTCTTAAAATAGACCTTTAAAGGTACAATCGTAAAACCTCTCTCTGCCACTTTTCCGGTGAGTTTTTTAATCTCACGACTGTGAAGCAGAAGCTTCCTTGATCTCAGTGGCTCGTGGTTATCATAGTAAGCATATTTATAGGGTGTTATATGCATCTGCTTCAGAAAGACTTCTCCATTTTTGATATCTGCATATGCATCCTTTAGGTTCACTCTTCCTTCTCTTATGGATTTTACCTCTGTGCCCACAAGCACAATACCAGCTTCAACCTCATCGGAGATATGGTAATCATGACGTGCTTTTTTATTGTTTGCTATTATTTTAATATGGTCTGATTGCATTTTTTTTACACCTTCTTGATCACACTGTCATGCCCTGACGGGCACAATGAAGGATGCACATTGCATCACAATCGAATAGATAAAAATATCGATAAAAACAGATAGTTATGGAAACTTTATAATAAAACACCATGATTACAAGTGCATCACAACTATGCATGAAAGTTTTTATATATCAGTAGGTTATGGAGACTTTCTAACAAAAAAAAAGAATTGAGTGTAGCCTTTTTGAACTATTCTCCCCCTCTCCATTCATGGAGAGGGGGCTGGGGGGGTGAGGTTTCATGGCAAAAAATTTACTCCGGGTATTCAAAAAAAGGGTACACTCAAAAAAAATGTCAGTCAGAAAGAATATTTCCATAGGTTTCTTTAACAAAAGCCTCAATATCAGAGGCTTTTCCCATTTTAATCACTTTTTCTACAAATGCACGGGTATCAACAGCATTAAGGCGTCTGACCATCTGATTTATCAATGGTATGGACATGCTGTTCATGGAAAGTTCTCTCAGGCCAAGGCCCATTAGGATGGGAAGATTTAAGGGATCCCCTGCCATCTCTCCACACATGGTTATCTCAATGTTTTTTTTGTTTGCAGCATCAACAACCATCTTTACCATTCTTATCAAAGCAGGATTCATGGTGTGGTAAAGATGGGCAACCTGCCTGTTCCTGCGATCAATTGCCATGGAGTACTGGATAAGATCATTTGTGCCGATACTGAAAAAATCAACATGCTCTGCAAGATCTTCTGCAATAATAACGGCTGAAGGTATCTCTATCATGATGCCAAGGGGAATATCCTGATTGAAAACCTTCTGCTCCTTTTTAAGCTCCTCAACTGCTTTCCCAATAATCTCTTTTACCTTTATAATCTCATCAACACAGGATATCATTGGTATAAGAAGACGGGTATTTCCAAATGCCGCAGCCCTTAAAATTGCCTTGATCTGGGTAATGAATATTTCTGGGCGTTTCAGACAAAAGCGTACGGCCCTTAATCCAAGTGCTGGATTTTCCTCTTCCACACCCTTCATGTACGGAAGAACCTTATCTCCATTTATGTCAAGAGTACGAAAAGTGACAGGCTTTGGTGTCAAAAGTTCAACAACCTCTTTATACTTTTCAAATAACTCCTCTTCTGATGGAAATCGTTTAAGATCAATATAAAGGAACTCTGTACGAAAAAGACCTACACCCTTAGCAGCATTATCCCTTACAGAGACCACCTCTTCCACAAGCTCAATATTTGCCATCAGTCGCATTTTAACCCCGTCAAGGGTTACAGCCGGAAGATGGCTGTCTCTTGCAAGGCTTGCCTGCTGATGTTCATAATTTGCTCTTCTGGCTTCATAGCTGAAAAGGGTATCTTCCTCCGGATTGATAATAAGTACACCGGAGTTTCCATCAACTATAAGAATATCGTCATTCTCAACACAATGGGTGACATTACCAAGGCCCATTACAGCAGGAATGGCAAGGGATTTGGCAATGATTCCTGTATGTGAATCCTTACCGCCTCTGTCTGTAACAAAGCCTTTTATCAACTCAAGCTGAATCTGGCTTGTATCAGCAGGCGAGAGGTCATGTGCCACAAGAATTACACGTTTGTTGATATCGGAAATCCTGATATCCTGGGCACCGACAAGATGACGCATTACCTGTTCCGAGACCTGGGCAATATCTGTAACCCTTGATTTCAGATAGGGGTCATTAACCTTCATGAACATGCGCCGGATTTGCCTTGAGACTTTTTTAAGTGCCCACTCTGCATTGATTCTGTCTGTCTTTATTGTTTCAATGGTTTTGCCATAAAGCATCTTGTCTTTAAAGAGTACAAGGTGGGTCTCAAGGATATCCATCTGTTCTCTCAAGTCGTTGTGCAATGAGTCAATTATTGCCGCATGTTCGTCAGTTGCGCGCTTTACAGCATTTTTAAAGCGGTTGATTTCAGCCGGAACCCCCTCTTCGGATATGGGATACCGTTTGATCAGATCAACACCTTCCCGATCAACAAGATATGCCTTGCCAATGCAGATCCCGGGAGCTCCTGAGATCCCTTTAAGAACAATTTGATTTTTTTCAGGTTCAGCCATCGGCATTTTCTCCAAATCCGGATTCAAAAAATTCCACAAGTTCATCAAGAACAGAAACATCTTTTTCCGATTCAATCTCAACTGTCATCCTGCACCCTTTTTCGGCATTAAGGGTTAAAATATCAATCACGCTTGAGGCATCAGCCCTGTGATTTTTATAGACAAGCCAGACCGCATCTTCAGCATTTCTGACTATTCTGGCGATCATTGCAGCCGGCCTTGCATGCAATCCTAGTTCATTTTCAATGAGCACTGTTTTACGGGTATTCAATAGCGTTTTCAATCCTGTTTCCGCATCCTTCATATCGGGTTAAGAAGATAGCTACATTATCTTTTCATGTGTAAAATGTCAATAAATCATAAGGATTATTAACCTTGACCATGGGAGTTGCTGTCAAGATGGCCCAATTTCATGTTTTTTTCATACAACTTTACATATTTATAAAAAGTCTCCTCAAAATTACCAAAGGCAATCACAAAACCTGGCCATCCGTCCATAAAGCCTGCTTTCAGAAAATATGTTCGGATAAATGACCAGATGCCATGCATAAGGGCCGTGAACATTCCACACGATTTCCCTTCTTTTTCAAGCTTAATGGCTCCAAGAGTGGAATACCTGTTTTTTTTGGCAAGCATCTCCTCAATGGTCAGGTAAGGGATCTGATGTATGGGTGACCTTATTCTTCCGGCTCTATTTTCACTTATAATATCGTAACGTTCATGGACAGGATCGGATTTAAATACAAGGGTTCCCTTTCTGAACAACTGGGGTTGTCTGTAATCAGGGTAATATCCACTATGTCTTATCCATTTTCCCATAAAAAAGTTTTTTCTCGGCACATAATAAAGATCGTGCAGTTTTTCTCCTACTGATTTTCTATTTCCTCTATCTTTTTCTTTTCCTCTATCTTCTTCGCTTCTTCTTTTTTTTTCTTCTTCTTCTGATAAACTGTTTGAGTAATCAGAATTGTGAAGAGAAAAACGTTGGATTATGGATAAAATTTCATCCCTTGCTTCAGGAGTACAGCGTTCATCAGAGTCAAGACTGAAAATCCACTCATGGGAACAGGCAAATATGGCCTTATTACGAAGGTCACCAAAACCTTTAAAAGGAATCTGTATAACCTTTGCACCATATTCTTCAGCAATTTCTGCAGTTCTGTCACTGCTGAAAGAGTCAGCTACAATGATCTCGTCTGCCCATGTAACACTCTCAAGTGCCGGTCTTATTTTTGTTTCCTGATTGTAAGCAATTATATAAACAGATATTTTTACCATAGGAGCCTTTTTTTCATTCTGATTTACCGTGGGAATAGAAATCTTATTTCCATAATCGGTGGCGACCGGACTTCGGCTATGAATGGGTAGCGTGGAAAAACCCCTCATTCATAATCGAGGTGATGGTCATTGCATTTTTCTGTCCCATTTTGAACATTCCACTGATCTGAAGATTTAAAACGACCAAGCAGACCATACCCCATTGCAAAAAAAAGAGCAGGGCCGGAGTCCAGTATCTGGGAATTAAAAAAGCCGCTTATAAAGATCACCAGAAAAATTGAGAGGGCAAAGTATCCTGAAAGCTCCTGTTTGAGTCGCCAAGCCTGTTCAAACATAACCCAGCAGATCCACAAATAGACAAAAAGGCCAATAAGACCAAAGCTTGCCCCCATATACAGAATATTACTGTGGGGATGACTTTGGGCTCCACCCTGCTCCTGTGCTGTATAATAGCGATACCCCCCTGTACCAGCGCCGGCAATAGGATTATCCATAAAAATATCCACGGCAGCCCTGACAAGGTAGAATCTTGGCATCTGACTGATCACATCCTTGCCCCAGGATTCGTTCAGGATAACCTGTTTATATAGTTTCAGATTTTTGATGGTGCCATTAATGCGTTTCTGTAAAACAGGCGAAAAGGACATGCATAATACAAAAATAATACATAAAAGAGTAACTTTTTTCCATTCAAGGCGACCAACAATGTTTACCGCCACCATGGGAGAAAGAAGCAGAAAGGTCATATAGCCATTTCTGCCGTCCATGATTGTAATATGAAACAGAAAAAGTATTATCAATATAAGGTTAAAAACTTTGATCCCGATTTGTGATGAAGACCTGAAAAAAAATGAAGCTGCAAGTATGCCTGCAACAAGATACATGGAAAGAGCACTGTATATAACTCCAAAACCAAAATACCCCTTTATACCACTTGGTGAAGGAGGCTGACATAATCCTGCATACTGTATCATGGCAAAAAGTGCATTGATTGCAAGCCCTGCAAGAAATGCCTTTACAATCCATATAACAGCTCTTTTATCCACAGGGAGCAGCGCAATAACAATGGCATAAAACCAGTAATGTGTTTTTCTGGCATAATCCCAGCTTACATCTGTCAATTCAGGCACATACAGCAACCCCACCCAGGGAAGTAGTATCATTGCAAGAAGTGGCCATGCCCAGGGAGATTTCAGCATTTTTCCTGCATCAACAAGCTTTCCTGAAAAAAGAGCTGTGGCAGATGCCAAGATAATACACATCAAAGGTGGGGCTGTACCAATGGGAAGAAAGAAAAAAGTCATACCCACCAATGTAAATATAACCCTGTCACTCTTTTCCATACCCTGGTATGTTTTTTTCAGGTCAAGCATAATTCAGATTCCAAAAGTTCTGATCTGTTCACACCCGGCAAACTGCTTGTGATCAAGTACAGGGATGCTTTTGCAATAACACCTTTGCAATACTTAGGATCACACACAAAGCATATGCAAACAAATATAAAAAAAAATTTGCATACCAGAACAGCTCTTGATTTTCTGTTATCAGTCAAGTTTCAGTCATCTCCTTTACCACATCAAAAACTTCCCTGACCGTCAACTCATTCATGCAGCGCCAGTGGGAACATGGCTGCCAGGCATAGCATGGAGAACACGGCAGTTTTTTCTGGATCACCCTGTGTATGGAACCGTAAGGCCCTGTCCTTACAGGATTGGCAGGACCAAAAACTGCAACCACCGGAACCTCAAGGGCTGCCGCAAGATGCATAGGCCCTGTGTCATTGGTAATAAAAAATCTGGCACCCTTAATAATAGGCATCAATCCCTTTAATGTTGTTTTTCCTGCAATTGACAAAGCTTTTCCTTGTGAAAATTTTACAACCCTTTCAGCAATGGCAGCATCGGCACCACTGCTTATTACAACCGAAGGCAATGGCAGCATGGAAGCCAGCTCGCCATATTTTTCAGCCGGCCACTGGTTGGCAGGTTTTCCAGCAGAAGGAGAGATAACCACATAATTTGGAGGCAGGATATTACATATATCAGAATGGTTGTCAAACGGAGCAAAAGGATAGTTTACACTACTTGTGTCACACCCAATAAAACCGGCAAGTTTAAGATAGCGGTCAATGGCATGGTTATCCATTCCACCTTTTATTTTATGTGTATAAAAAAAAGGGCTTCCCTCATCTGACTCTTCAAAACCAATTTTCATATAAGCTTTAGATGCAAGTGTTATAAGTCCACTTCTAAGAATACCTGAAAGATCAAAGGCAATATCGTACTTTTCCTTTCCCAGTCCTTTGACAAGCCCGAATATCTCGTTCAGAGTGGATTTCAGATAACCAATTTTTTTCCACTGATCTTTTTTTATAACCCAAAGTTTGTCTATCATGGGATGCCCCTCCAGAAAGGTGTGCAGGCCATGGGCTACAACCCAGTCAATTCTGGCGTTGGGGAAAGTGCTTTTCACTGCATTCAGAAATGGAAGTGAATGAATAATGTCCCCAAAGGCACTGGGTTTGATAATAAGAATTTTCTTTATCCTGGCCGGAATTACAACAGGACTCATTGGGTTCTCCTTAAAAAATCCATACAGCACATCAATAACGGAATTAATCAGTTAGCTTAAGCGCCCTTAAGTTAAAATTTTCCATATTTTTGACTTAAGTTATTGACAAGACTCTTGACATTGACTTGATGAAACGCTCACTGTTCAGCCATTTTTGCCATGGCAGCATCCATAACCATATCAACTGATATTTTATCCATGCATGCATGGTCAACAGGACAGTGGGGTTTAAGGCAGGGGCTGCATGGAACCTGAACACGCAGCATCCGGCTGTTGTAACTTGCAGGGGAGGTTGCCACAGGATCTGTTGAACCGATTATGGCAATCTGCGGTGTGTGAAGTGCTGCCGCAACATGCATTAATCCAGAATCATTGGTAATAAAAAGAGAACATTTTTCTATTAATGCAAATGCATCTCTTAAACTGGTGTGTCCTGCAAGGTTTATACAGACATTTCCGGAACATGAATTAATAAAATCTCCAAGAGCTTCATCACCCGGGCCGCCAAATAACAAAATTTTGACATTGAAACAGTCAGACAGTTTTCTTGCAAGTTCCGCATATCTTTGGGGAAACCATCGTTTGGCTGTACCACCTGTTGCGCCAGGATTTAATCCTATAACAGGTTGTTCTGCTCTGCCTGTCCCTGCATAATCTGCAATACCATTATCTTCAAGAAATCTTTTTGCCTTTGCCCTTTCATTGTCAGTAACAAAAAGTTCCTGGTACCCGCCATTGTCAGCAATGGATGCACCTTTTAAAATTCCCCTGTAGTAATCAATCAGATGACCTTTCTTCAGCTTTTTGTCCATTTTGATGGAAGGGTTCAAAAGCAGAGTTCTGCCGTCTGTGTTATATCCTATACGTACTGGAATGCCGGCCAGAAAAGTTATCAAAGCTGCTTCAAATGCATTCTGCATAAGTATTGCAATATCAAACCTGTATTTACGCAGATCCCGAGCAAGACAAATTGTTCCCCAGCCTTTTTTATGGCGTCCATCATTTTCATAAACAATGATTTCATCAACATGGGGATTATGCTCAAAGACAGGAATAACCCACGGTTTGGCAAGCAGGCTGATATGGGCAGATGGGTAATGTTTTCTTATGGCTCTTATCACAGGGGTTGTCATAATGGCATCCCCTACCCAGTTTGCAGCACGGATGAGGATTTTTGAAGGGTTGTTATTGTTCACTATTTCAGTTCTTTCAGGAAGCAGTAATTGTCATGTCAGGTAACATCATCCAGCTTTTAAGGAAACATCATCAGGTTTTTAAGGCAACAGCATCAGGCTTTTAGGACAACAGCATCAGGCTTTTAGGACAACAGCATCAGGCTTTTTAGGCAACAGCATCAGGTTTTTAGACAACAGCATCAGGTTTTTAGACAACAGCATCAGGTTTTTGAGATAATAAAGAGTAATTTTTTGTTTTCCACCGGTTATGAACCCAAAACCACTGCTCCGGATATTGCCTTACCATAGATTCAATGGATGATACATAGTTCTGGGTGTTGATTTCGATATCCTTTATTCTGTCACCTGTCAACACCAGGGGAATTTCAGGCATAAACCTTATTATGTGGCGTTTTCCATCACGGACAATACAAGTTGGCACAACTGATGCACGGGTTCTTAAGACAAGTTTTGCAAATCCGCTGTTGGTACATGCAGGTCTGCCAAAAAAATCCACAAACACCCCTTTGTACCAGTCAACATTCTGATCAAGAAGCGTTCCAACAATACCGCCGGATGCAAGAATTTCATCAACCTTACTGCTTGCCCCCCTCAAAGGAATCATGCAGGTTCCATGTTTTTGCCGCATGGCAAGCATTAACTTTTCAAGGGGTGGAAAATCAAGTTTTCTGTAAATTGCATATGGTGAGTATCCTGTTATTGCTATGCCTGAAACAAGAAGTTCCCAGTTACCAAGATGACATGAAAGCGACAGAACTCCTTTGCCCCTGGAGCATGCCGTTTTGATATGTTCAAGTCCTTCAATGGACAAAATCCTTGACACGTCACTTTTTGTATATCTGTATGACCAGCCAATTTCAAAAAGCATAAAGGCTGTATTATTAAAAATCTTTTTAGCCACTGCATGCAGTTCAGGTTCAGATAACTCTTTTCCAAAAGCGTGCCTGAGATTATCAAGGGCAATATTTCTGTGCCTTGTATCAATATCAAACCATAGAAGAGCTAAAATATCAGCTATAAAACGTGCAGAACGCCGTGGTAACAAGCTAATCAGAAGCATTATCAGACAAAGAATTTTATATATGATCAGGTTTTTCATTAAAGGTACTCTTATTTTTATATTTTACCGTGGAAATGGATACAATTTTCTATATTCGGGGGTGGCTGGATGGCAGCCATGCCCGTTTACCGTGAAAATGACTATCATTTTTATATTTGGGGTGATTAATACGTAATCAATCATGCCTGTTTACCGTGGAAATGACTACTATTTTTATACTTAGAAATGATTAATACATAATCAATCATACCTGTTTACTGCAATTGTTGACAGCGTTTAAAATAATATTATTAAAAGTATCTTTTTCTGCCGAATCAACAAATTCAATTCTGACACCCAATACAGCAATATCAAGAGGCCACTTTGTACAATAGTTCAATCGGGCGTAATCCTTTTCCGTTGTAATGAGCAAATCCGCACCACATGTATAACATAGTTCATTGATCTGGCAAATATCCCCGCTTTTATACATGTGATGGTCGTTAAATTCAAGATGTTCCAGGACATATATCCCCAAATCCGTTACTGTCTGCCTGAAAAAACGGTTATCCGCAATACCTGAAAATAAAAGTGCCCTTCTGCCAGTCAGATTCTCAATTGTTGTTGGTGGTTGTGGTAGAGAAAAATTTTTATCATCATGGAAAATTTCTTTATTGATAAAACAGTAAAGTGAAGGTCGATGAGTGGTCATGAAACAGGGTAGGTCATTAATATGGGGTAGGCCATTAATATGGGTTAGCCCCTTAATATTAGGAAGATTGCTTTTAAGAGAAAGTGATGTTTTTTGGCTTGATGCTGGTGTTGAACAGGGTGCTGAAGGCTCGCCATGTAGTGATGTAATATCACGGCATCGTGTAAAAACAACAATATCTGCCCTTGAAGCAGCATCAGGTTTTTCCCTCAATCTTCCTACAGGAAGAAGACGACCGTTGCCCAACGGATGGGTATAGTCCATCAAAAGAATATCCAGGTCTCTTTTCAAGCGGATGTGCTGAAAACCGTCATCAAGAATCATAATACCTTTTGATAGTGCATCAGATGGAGATTGGGGTTCAGATGATGAGTTCAAGCCAGATGGAGGTTGCGAGTCAGATGATGCGTGCAAGCCAAATGGAGATTGCGAGTCCGATGATGCGTACAATCCAAATGGAGGTTGCGAGTCAGATGAAAAAAGCATCTCCATTGCCTTTATTGCACCTTTAAATCGATTTTTTCCGACAACAACCGGAAATGAACGCCTTGATGCCATCATGAAAGGCTCATCACCAACTTCATCAGGAGAAAAAAATACATTTTTACCATCCCCTGCTACAACATTGGAGTCTGTTTTCTCAATGGAACCGCCATAGCCACGGCTCAACACTACTGGTTTAAAGCCCTTTTCTTTAAGCATCTCGGCTACGTAAAGGGTCATTGGAGTCTTTCCGCTTCCGCCTGCAACAATATTTCCTATGGAGATGACAAAAAAAGGGACATTTTTGGCCTTAATAATATTCTTTTTGTAAAGCCAAACACGAACAGATGTAATCAATGCGTAAATTTTAGAAATAAAAACAAGTAGTGATCGGAATGAAAAAAATTCGGGTTTATAATAATGTTCAATTGATATCTCTGTTATTCTTTTCTCTAATATCTCTGAAATAGAGGATTTTTTTTTATCTAATGTCTTTGTAATAGAGGATATTTTTTTCTTAACCAAAAGCTTCATTTTCTTCTTCCTACTTTCTGGAAATATGATGCCCGATTTCAGATACAATTTTATCAACAGCTCCACCAAATGCCCCAAAAAGTTCCCTTCCTCTCTTTCCTGCATTTTCGGAAAAATCAGTATCTTCAAGAAGCCTCTTCACAACTATATAGAGTTCTTCGCCATCTTTCACCTTAAAAGCTGCACCAGCAGCAACAAGTGCTTCAGAAAGTTCAACAAAATCAGTCATATGGTGCCCAAAAATAACAGGTTTGGAGAAAATTGCAGGCTCAAGGGGATTGTGGCCTCCAAAGGGCAAAAGAGAGCCTCCGACAAAAGCAACATCACAAACATCATAAAGAGGCGCTAAAACTCCCATCCTTTCCAAAATGATAACATCGGGAAAATCAGTTGAATTATCTGAACAGTCAAAATTACCATTTAAATTATTTGAAACAGAAAAATGCTTTACAGTATATGTAAAGAATTGAACGGAACAACCAGGCAATTCATTGGTAAAGAGAGAGATAAATTTCTCTTTTACTTCAGATGCTCTTTCAACATTTCTTGGGGCAATAATAAGGCGAATATCCGGAAAATTCTGCCTGAGTTTTATAAAAACATCTGCAATCACAGACTCTTCACCAGGGTGTGTGCTGCCTGCAAGCAGCAAAGGGGGTGAAATATCTCTTCTGCACCTGAAAAGATTGTAATATTCAGGTTCAAGAGATGGAACAGTTTGATCAAATTTAATATTGCCTGTTACTGTAACTTTATCTGAAGGAACACCAAGTTCAATAAATCTTCTTCTGTCTTCCTCTGTCTGGGTCATTATCTTTGTAAAAACAGAAAAAAGCGGAGCAAAAAGCCACTTGAAAGCCCTATAGCCTTTTAATGAAGATAAAGATAGGCGGGCATTAACAAGAAAAACAGGAATCTTTTTTTTTCAAGGTGCCACAGAAATTCAGGCCAGAGATCACTTTCTGCAATGATTACAAGCTCCGGCTCTATCCTTTTGCAGACAGAAGCAACTGAAAAAAAAAATCATAAGGAAAATATCCAATTTCATGTATATGTTCTGATGAACAAGGAATTTCTTCTAATAAAGAATCTTTATTGGATGGTGTAAATTCTTTGTTACTACATGATAAAGAACTCTTGTTATTGGATGCTACAGGTTCTCTTTTAATGCATGATATAGATGAATGGTGGATTGATGGGGATCTATTCTCCCGCTTTGTGAAATATTGCCTTGCAACTTCAAAACCGCCTTGTGTTGATACAGTGACTATGATTTCAAAGCCTTTGGAAATGTAATTTTTTTCAAGTAATCTGACCAGTGGAATGATGGATTTTGCCTCACCCACGGACAAGGCATGAACCCATATGCGACGCATTCCCTCTTTTTTTTTGGAAATCAGACTGGAAAGTCCAAGGCGATGACGCATTGTGGCTCTTCTCTTTCCGGAAAAAAGCCAAAACATAGGAAAAAACGGTAACAAAATCACAAAAAATATAAGTGTCAGGGTGTTATAGATGGTTCTGATAAAGATTTGCATGATGAATTTCAGTGGGTTATCACTGCTCACTGCTGATGATATAAATCATGGCAAGCAGCATAAAAATTAAATTTGTAATCCAGGCACTTACAGCCGGCGGAAGCATCCTTCCATATCCAAGGGATGTAAAGAAGCCATAAATAAACCAGTAAAAAAAAGATGCAGCAATACCAATTACAATGCCAACCGGCAAATTATCTTTCACAATTCGCCTCATTCCTGCACCAGCACCTATCAGAGCCATTATCAGGCAGATAAAGGGAAATGCAGTTTTACCATAAAGATCAACCTTATAGGTTGTGGCATCATAACCCTCTTTCTGTATTTTGCGAATATAGGAAAGAAGTTCTGTAAAGCTCATCTCATCTGACTTTTTTACAACTCCCTGCAAGTCGTCTGGCTTGAACTCAATGGGAATCTCTTTTTTGTCATATTTCACAATTGAAGATGAGGAACTATCTTCAAATCTCTGTTCAAGCACACTGTCAAAAAGCCATGTTTGTTTTACACTGTCAAACTGAGCAGTTCTGGCATCAACTCTTCTAATTATACTGAAGTCCCTGTCAAGCCAGGTAATGGTAATACCTGCAAGTGTTTTGTCCTTTGGATTAAAATATCTGAAATAATAAATGGTTCCATCACCTTTAAGCCATATTTTCTCCTTTACAGCATGAATATTTCTGGTCTTTTTTATTACACCATATTTGATATCATTTGCTTTTGACATGGTAACAGGAACAACTGTCTCTCCCATAAAAATCATCATGAAAGAGAGCAGAAGCCCCCATGCAATTGCAGGTCTTAAAAGATAATAGACACTTATCCCCCCGGCTCTCATGGCCATCAACTCATTGTTACGATTCATAAGTCCAAAGACCGTCACAACAGCAAGCACAATTCCGGCAGGTGTAAGCTGAACAAACATAAACGGTGTTTTAAGAAGCACATATCCAAAGGCATCTATGAATGAAATGCCTGCTTTCACAAACCTGTCCATGTTTGTAAGGTAATCAACAGATATAAAAATTGCCATGACAATGATCTGTATGATCAGGAAAAATTTGATAAACTCTTTTGCCCAGTACTGTGTTAAAATTGCCATTGAAAAATTCTTATTTTGTTTGTTTTTATTAATTTCATTGACTATTCCTTGTACTAAACGGGCATGGTTGCCTATCAATCACCCCCAAATATAAAAATAATAGTCATTGTCATGGTAAACCCTCATGGCCAAATAAGATTTCGGCCACCCCCGATCATAAAAACAGAATGTGTTTTCACGGTAAAGTTAAAGCAATTCTGCCCCCCGCATTATTTCTGCAAATTCCGAGTTTTTTCCGGCAAATTCTCTCAATACTCTCAGTTGACGTCTCAAAAGAGAACCATCATTATTATGCAAATCCAAATCTCTCATAACTTCATGTTCAAATTTATGAAGCTGCTCTGCAACAGGTTTCATCATGGTGCGTCGATCCCAGATTATATACCCGAAAAGTGCCACTATCAATGCGATTAAAGAACTGAAAAGAACAAGCATAGTTGAATTTGCATCATCCTGTCTTCTATTTAAATCATCAAGCCTTTTTGAAAGAGCTTCCTGACCCGATTTCATTTCTGCCCTGAGAGCTTCATAACCCGATTTCATTTCTGCCCTGAGAGATTCCTGGACAGATTTCATTTCTGCTCTGAGAGCTTCCTGACCCGATTTCATTTCTGCCCTGAGAGATTCCTGGACAGATTTCATTTCTGCTCTGAGAGCTTCCTGACCCGATTTCATTTCTGCTCTGAGAGCTTCCTGACCCGATTTCATTTCTGCTCTGAGAGATTCCTGGCCCGATTTCATTTCTGCTCTGAGAGATTCCTGGCCTAACTTCATCTCTTCCCTGAGAGATTTTTGTTCGGATTTCATTTCTGATCTCAGTTCTGATATTCTTGATGAGAGGGCATCATAACCTGATTTCGTATCTTCTCTAAGATCTGAAAGCCTTACGGAAAGGGCTTCTTGACCAGCCTCTAAAACAGCAAGTTTTTCGGCAATTTCACGACCGGATATTCTAATCTCTTCATCAACTGCAAAAGATAAAACCGGCAAAAAAACATAAAAAAATACAACTGCAAAAATCATAAAATTTATTATTTTAAATTTCATCTCAATGTCCTCCAAATCTGAAATTAATATACAATCCTGAACTTGGCTAAACGATCATGGCTGGAGTTTAATCGCCTCATAATATATAAATTTGTATTTATTTCCATGATAAATGGACATGATTACGTATCAATCACCCCAAATATAAAAATGATAGTCATTTTCACGGTAAAATGCAAGCGATCAATAAAACCCCTCTAAACACTATGATTGCGTATTAGTGAGTTATGTGTAAAAAAGTCTTGAAATCGAACTTTTTACAGCTTCATTAAGGGTAAACCAAAACAAGAGATATGTCAAAACAAGGGATATGTCAAAATTTACAACTTAAATAAAGAACTGAGAAGGTAAGTCTCTTGGGTGTTACAGAATCTGATTTAAAGAGATTGAGTTAACGCTAATATATGGTATTGTACTCAAAGTCGACACCTATGATCTTGTAAGCCTTGTCAACACTGTCTGAATCAGGATTCCCCGGATTAACAGGATAAGGCAGGATTATCTATCCTGAACATCCTATCCATCCTGGTTATCCTGATTCAGACAAATGCAATAACTTCTGAAAAAGCAATAAAATGTCGATTTTGAGTATTGTAATATTGCACCTAATAAAAAATCTCAGGAATTAGAAATAAAAAAAATAATGGGGATTTATGTCAACGATTGCCTGTCTAAGAGCCAGTTTAAAAAATATTTGGCTCTGAGGCTATCTGTTCAACCTGGGAATAAAAGATAAAATTATGGATATTTTTTAAAAAATGTAAAAAGCAGATTTAAGGAAGCAGTGAGTAACCGATGCTTCTTTTTTTAACCAGTTGAAAAATTTTAAAACTCAACTTTCAAATATTTATTTTATGGAGGAGATTTATTCATGCAGGGCAGGGGGACTTACAACGCAATAACATTTCATAACAAATCAATTTGTGTCCAACACAAAACAAATACTTTATTTTTGTGTCCATAAAAAATATAACCTACTGTATCTTGTCGTTTCCCTTAAAAAATATAAAATCCATAAACAACAGACCGGCAACTGTCGGGCACTGATCAAATAACTCAGTGGACATATATTTTTTCCCAATATTCACTAAGGCTTAACCGAAAATAATACTTGTCTATCTGCTTAAACGGATTTTTAAACACATCAAAAAGGAAGGGAAACATGCAAAATCTTTTATTTTACACCATCACAGTTCTTATATGGGGTTCCACATGGCTTGCCATAAAATTTCAACTGGGATCAATCGACCCTATGATCTCCGTGGCATACCGTTTTACTCTGGCTGCCTTTCTGCTTATGGTGTGGTGCTGCTTTAGAAAATTGAAGATGCGCTTTACCCTGAAAGATCATCTTTTCATGATGCTGCAGGGGACTTTTCTCTTTGCATTGAACTACTGGCTATTTTATATTGCAGAACTTTACCTTACAAGCGGACTTGCTGCTGTTATCTTTTCCACAATCCTTGTATTAAACATGATCAATGGTGCCATTTTTCTGAAAAACCCTTTTGACTCAAAGGTTATTGCAGGGGGAACATTGGGGCTTTTGGGTATTGTCCTTGTTTTTAAACCAGAACTGACTGGATTTCAGTGGAGCGGTGATGTGATTAAAGGAATTGTGATAAGCCTTGCTGCAACCCTTCTGGCCTCGTTCGGCAATATACTGTCTGCCAGAAACCAGAAAAACAAATTACCTGTTATACAAACTAATGCATGGGGCATGACCTATGGAGCAATCCTGATGCTGATAATATCATTTGCTGCTGGCAAGCCCTTTGTATTTGATTTTTCTGCTCAATACCTTGCAGCACTTATATATCTTTCTGTATTTGGCTCAATCGTGGCATTTGGTTGTTATCTTACCCTTGTGGGGCGTATCGGGCCGGACAGAGCTGCCTATGCAACTCTTCTTTTTCCCATTGTTGCGCTTATCATATCAACCATATGGGAAGATTATCACTGGACAACAGAAGCCTTGATTGGTGTAGCTTTGATTATTTCCGGCAACCTTCTGATCCTGAAAAAGATATCTCTGAAGGATATCAGAAAAAAATCCTTGGCTATCCTGCATGGCAAGATTCCTGAAAATGCAGCAGTATAGCCTACATAATGGCTCCTCCATTAAGGAATGAGTACGAAAAAAGGTGTCCACAATTAGAATTCTCAACCATACGGCCTAAAATGGCTGGATGTTTTGAAATGGGCAAGTTGTTTAAGACTCATTCCTAAACGGATTACGAACCTTTTGTGAACTTAGAGCTTTTACAAACCATGAACAAAACCCCCCTTTATGAAAATGTGGCGCATAAAATTATAGGTCTTGTGGATGAAGGAACCTTTAACCCGGGAGACAGGGTTCCTTCCATCCGTGCTTTGAGCCATCAGCTTAAAGTGAGTATCAACACCATAAAGATGGCCTATGGATTTCTTGAAGATCACAGAATAATAGAAGCAAGACCCCAATCAGGGTACTATGTCTGCCCAAGACTTACAGCCATTCCAAGGGAACCTGAACCTGAAAACAGCGGCTTCAGGCTCCACCCTTCCGAGATTACATCAAGTGAGCTTGTGATGCAGGTTATGGGGGATGTCATGAATCCAAAGCTGATTCAGTTTGGAGCAGCAATTCCTGATCCGGAGCTTATTCCTGTTACCAGAATAAACCGAATACTTGCGTCAGAGTGCAGACGCTTTCCCGATGAAAGCACAGGCTACTCAATGCCTCCTGGCAATAAAAGACTTCGTACCCAGCTTGCCAGATTCATGATGAGAAGCGGATGCACCCTTTCGCCGGATGAGATAATAATAACCAATGGTGCCACTGAAGCGGTTTTTCTGGCGCTCCGTACCCTGTGCAGCCCAGGGGATACACTGGCTGTCGGCACCCCCTTCTACTTCAACTTTTTACAACTTATCAAAAGCCTTGATCTAAAGGTGCTTGAAATTCCAATGTCTCCGGTTGATGGCATCAATATAAAAGCACTTGAAACAGCCTTGAAACAGCATAGTGTTCAGGCGTGTCTAATCATTTCCAATTTCAACAATCCCCTTGGAAACTGCATGGCAGACAGGGCAAAAAAAAGAGTGTTGCAACTTCTTAAAAGTCACAATGTACCGCTGATTGAAGATGATATTAATGGTGATCTTTCCTTTTCAGCCCGCCGCCCTTCAGTAATAAAGTCATGGGACAGTGACGGAGATGCACTGCTCTGCTCTTCATTTTCAAAAACCCTTGCACCAGGCTACCGAATAGGATGGATTGCCCCTGGTCGCTATTTTGATGCTGTAAAACGCCAGAAACTTGTGACCAACATAGCCACCCCTGCCCCCACTCAGCTTGCAATGGCTGAATTCCTTGTCAGCGGCGGCTATGAACACCATTTGAGAACTATCAGAAAAGCATATGCAAAAAAGGTAATGCAGATGGCAGATGCTGTGGGGCAATATTTTCCGGAAGGTACCAGGGTAACCCGTCCAGAAGGCGGTTTTACCCTCTGGATTGAGCTACCACAGGGAACGGACAGCCTTGAACTTTATGGCATGGCACATAAAAAGGGGATATCCATTGCACCAGGAGCGATCTTTTCAACAACGGATCTTTTCAGACATTGCATTAGGCTTAATGCAGCATTATGGTCAGACAGTACAAAGTGGGCAGTCAAGGAGCTTGGAAAGATGGCCTGTGATATTCAATAAACATCCATGATTGTTGATGCATCACAAAATACCGTTAAAGTCGTTTTATTTCAGTATATTACGGAGATTTTTCAATAAAGGAGATACAATATGAAAAAAACACTTCCCGCAAGTATGTTTTTAAGTGTAATTTTAATGCTTGGATGCGGCGGAACAGCCCCCTCTTCCAGTGTCAAAACAGGAGAGCTGGCCCCTTGCCCTGGAAAACCCAACTGTGTATCCAGTCTGGCGGAAGATAAAAAACATTTTATTGAACCGTTTTCATATACAAGCGGAAAGAAAGAGGCAATGGAAGAGCTAAAAGCCATTATCTCCAAACAAAAGAGGATGACGATTGTCAGTGAAACAGAAAATTATCTCCATGTGGAATCCAGAACAAAATTTTTCAAATTTGTGGATGATGTGGAATTTTACTTTCCTGATGATGAGCAGATTATTCATATAAGATCTGCATCACGATTAGGTTATTCGGATCTTGGAGTAAACAGAAAACGTATGGAAGGAATAAGAGAGCTTTTCATAAAAAAAACAAAGCATTAATGACATGTTTAATCTATCGTTCCATTTTAATGATAAATTGCTTCGGCTTTTAATCTCCTCAAAGCCGACACTTATGATCTTTTGAGCCTTGTCAACATTGTCTGAATCAGGATGTCCAAGATTAACAAGATAAGGCAGGATTATTTATCCTGAGCATCCTTTTCATCCTGGTTATCCTGATTCAGACAAATTCAATAACTGCTCAAAAAGCAATAAGGTGTCGATTTTGAGAATCTCACCAGTAAAAAGGAAAAACACTTTTGAGACGATGTTAAGGACGTCTTAAAAACCAATCAACACCTGAAGACAAGAATGAGTTCATACGCTTTGGAGAAAAGATGACAGATACAAATCATAAAAAACCGGAAACAAAGGTCTGCTGGTTTGTCGGAGCTAACTTCGGAGGAACAGAGGATCAAACATCTCGTTTCATCAATGAAGGTATTTGGGAAACTTTAAATCCTGGAGAAAAAGATGTTGCTTTTGTAAAATCGATGCAACCAGGTGACCCTATCGCAATAAAATCGGCCTATGTTAGGAAACATAATCTGCCGTTTAACAATCGTGGAAATTCAGTATCAGTTATGGCAATCAAGGCAATTGGTACGGTGAAAGAGAATCCTGGAAATGGTTTCAGTGTTCTTGTGGATTGGAGTGTAGCTGAACCTATTAGGGAGTGGTATTTTTATACATATAGATCAACCATATGGAGGGTTTTACCCGGAGATTGGGCTGCTGACGGGTTGATTGAATTTACTTTTGAAGGTAAAGAGCAAGACATAGACAGGTTCCGAAACGCATCATACTGGAAGGAACGCTTTGGGGATAATGCAGTAGATAAGCGGCGTTTCAAATGGACAGGCTTTTATGAGACATTTGCAGACAAACTATTATCTTACAGAAATAATCGCTCAAAGTTAATAGCTAAGCTTCATGAATTATCAGCATCTACTGCAAAAGGCTTTAACATTTTGAATGATGAACTTGAAAAAGGTATCAAATCTCCTCTTGAAGATATTTGTCCATTTACAGTCATTGGTCTTTTTAACCGGGGTATCACAGATGAAAATCGCATTAACATAGCGTCAGAATTAAAAAAATTTCTTGAAATTGATGAATCAGTTCCAAATTCATTTGAAGGTATTCCACTACTGAACAATCAAAATACCTGGTTGTTCAGTTATGCATATAAACGTCAAGATGATGATATTGAGACTCTTTGGGAAATATTTTCAAAGGCTATTGAATTTGCAGATTCTAACGATGAGGAATCCCGATCTGAATTCATTAAAGCATATAATGACGCAATAGGCAGGAACATGGTCGGATGGAAGTTGTCCATGGGGCTATACTGGGTTCGTCCATGGACTTTTACAACTCTCGATAACCAGTCACGGGAATACATCGAAAAAAAACTCAACATCCAGATCGGCATGAACGGCCCCAAGGGTCGCTGTAATGCTGAGGATTATCTTACGGTTCTGGATATCCTTGAGGCTCGCTTTAAAGAGGACGGGTATCCGGTACACTCATTTCCAGAACTTTCCCTTGCCGCCTGGCATTTTAAGGATAATCAATCTTTCCAAGAAACAGATACAAATAATTCAGAATTGGAGAATGATGACGCTGATATCATAGAAAACATTATTGCTCCCATTGAGCCATATTCATTAGATAACATCCTTACGGATGGATGTTTTGTCGAAAGAGATAAACTTAAAACAATTCTCGAACGGCTTAGGACAAAAAAGAATCTTATCCTCCAAGGCCCGCCAGGTACTGGAAAGACATGGCTGGCAAAAAGGCTGGCATTTGCCTTGATGGGAGAACGCGATGACAGCAAACTCCGAGCTGTGCAGTTCCATCCAAATCTTTCATACGAAGATTTCATCCGAGGTTGGCGCCCCATGGGAGACGGAAAGCTCACTATGGTGGATGGCCCTTTCCTGGAAATTATGAAGTCAGCTTCCAAAGAAGCTACATCTAAATATGTTGTTGTAATTGAAGAGATCAATCGCGGGAACCCGGCCCAAATTTTCGGAGAGATGCTGACACTTCTTGAAGTGGATAAACGGACGCCCAATGAGGCATTGGAACTTTCCTACAAAAGATCGGACGGAGAACGTCTATTTATTCCGGACAATTTATACGTTATAGGAACTATGAACGTTGCCGACCGTTCTTTGGCGTTAGTGGATTTTGCACTTCGGCGACGTTTTGCATTCATAGATCTGGAACCCTCACTTGGAAAACTCTGGCGGGATTGGGTCCAATCACAATGCGGAATTGATCCTACAATTCTCATTGAAATTGAAAAACGGATTCTTACCCTGAACAATGAAATATCAGATGACACAAGCCTGGGACCTCAATTTCGGATAGGTCACAGTTATGTAACACCTCCATTTGGAATTCCAATCAATGATGCCAGAGAATGGTTTCGTCAGGTAGTTGAGACAGAAATCGCTCCATTGCTGGATGAATACTGGTTCGACGGACTCGATAAGGCAAAAAAAGCAAAAGAGCGCCTTCTTGAAGGGTTTTAATACCCATGACGGAAATGATATCAAACATCAATGAAAAAATTGGTCTAATCGGACGCATTCCAGTGCGTAATCTATGGCTTCTTATGCTATACGCATCCCATCTATTCCGGGACATGGAAAAAGATAACATAGCTGTGGAGGAAAACCCGGATGATATTCCTGATCTTGTGGCAGAAATATTATGTCGTCAGGTTGAACGTCGAATCCAAAGAAATTTGAGTTATGGTTACCAAACAGAAAAAGCTGTTCTTAGTCGCGTTCGGGGGCGTATAGACTTACTAAATACCGAAAGAAACCGCCTGCTTGACCGAGGAAAAATAGCGTGCAGTTTTGATCAACTTACAGTTAATACTATCCGTAATCGTTTTGTCAGGGCAGCTCTTGAAAACATATCAAATAGTGTTAAACGTACTCCACTGGCTCGCAAATGCCGATCGCTGGCAGGCAGTCTAAGAAATATGGGAGTAACCGGAGAATGCCCGGGAAGATCCCAAATTTCTGTTGAGCGCTTTGGAAGAAATGATACTGAGGACAAACCAATGGTTGAAGCTGCGCATCTGGCGTTTAACCTTGCCTTGCCAACGGAAGCGTCAGGAACAAAAAAACTCACTTCACCGGATAGAGAAATTCACTGGATCAGGAAGCTCTATGAGAAAGGGATTGCAGGCTTCTACAATGTTTTACTCTCTGAGCAAGGATGGAGTGTAGTTGCAGGTAAAACGGTGGGTTGGCTTATTGAATGTAAGAGTCCGGGTATCGACAAAATTCTTCCGACTATGAAAACCGATATTATTTTGGATCATCATAGTTCAGGACGCAGAATTGTCATTGATACTAAATTCAACAGCATAGTGACACACGGCTGGTATCGTGAAGAAACACTGCGAAGCGGATATATATATCAGATTTACACTTATTTAAGATCCCAGGAAAATAATGGGGACCCCCTTTCAGCAAGCGCAACAGGATTGCTGTTACATCCCTCAGTGGGTAATATGGTGAATGAGAGCATAGTCATCCAAAACCATGAAATTCGATTCGCCACCGTCGATCTTGGTGCAACTGCAAAAGAAATACGCAAACAACTTTTACATGTTATTAAGTGATACATCCAATGAAAACAGAATGTGCCCAAGGCTGACTAATTGGCCAACTTTCCGGTGATGCGCTTGATAGCCTTGTCGAATTTTAGTTTCCAGCAAAAATCCGGCAAAGATATACTAACGCTGTACGGGAACTTGCAGATCGTGGCACATGGAACACCATTGTCGGACATCCCATTGATGATTCATAAATGGCGCTTCTTGCCAGGATGTTGGTGAAAACAGGCTTTTATGACCCGTAAAAAGCCAGGAAGGGATATCAATATTGATTGCGTTCCAGTCATTTGACTGTGGCATGACCATATCCGCAGGATTACACAGACTCTCCAATCCGGACAGTCAGGCCAACGGTAGAATGATGCCAATCCGCTCGATATTTTGGAAAGCAGGTTTATGTTGTATCAGGATGCCCAAGATAAGCAGGATAATTTATCCTGAACATCATGTTAATCCTGGTTATCCTTATTCAGACAAATGCAATAACTTCTGAAAATTCAATAAGATGTGGATTTTGAGAAAGCATCAATTGCAAACGCCATCTCATCACAAAAGGACTTTACTCTTTTCAGGCAACGCCCCTCGAAAAATGACGTATGCCCCAAAGTCTTGAATTTTTTTATTGTAAAGCCAATGCTTCACGCAACCTGACACTAAGCTCCTGCCTTGAGAACGGTTTTTGAATGAAGTAAACCCCCTCATCCAGAATGCCGTGATGGGCTATGACGTTGGCAGTGTAGCCGGACATGAAAAGACACTTGAGATCCGGATGGATGGCTAAAATATTCTCAGCCAGATCCCGTCCGTTCATTTCAGGCATAACCACGTCGGTTAAAAGCAGATGTATCATGCCCCCATATTCCCTGGCATAGCCAAGGGCTTCGCCAATGGAATTAGCTGCCAGAACCTTATAACCAAGCTTTTTGAGCATCATGGTCGTCATTTTAAGAATCGTTGGATCATCGTCAACCACCAGAACTGTCTCTTGACCGTGTTCTGGAAGAAGTTCCTTTACCTTCTCATGCAGGGATTCCCTACTGGCTTTGTGCCGAGACAGATATATTTTGAAGGTTGTCCCATTTCCCGGCTCGCTGTAAACATTGACAAACCCATTGTTCTGCTTGACTGCCCCGTAAACCGTGGCCAGACCCAACCCAGTCCCTTTTCCTGCTCCCTTGGTTGTGAAAAATGGCTCAAATATGTTGCCAAGTGTCTCTGCATCCATGCCACACCCGTTATCGCTGACTGCCAGAGCCACATATTCACCAGTGAGAAATCCAGGGTGATTGATGCAGTAGTCGTCGTCAAATCGGGTGTTTGCAGTTTCTATGGTGATTTTTCCCACATCGGATATTGCGTCACGGGCATTGACGCAAAGGTTGGCAAGAATTTGATCAATCTGGCTGGGATCCATTTTCACCGGCCACACATCCTCTCCAGGTATCCACACCAGATCTATATCCTCCCCGATGAGCCGCTTTAACATATTGATCATTCCAGCTACGGTTGTGTTTATGTCTATTACCTTGGGGGATATGGTTTGTTTGCGGGCAAAAGCCAGTAGTTGCCGGGTAAGATCTGCGGATTGCTCACCAGCCTTTTTGATCTCATTTAATGATTCGTAAAGTGGCTGGGCCGGGTCAATATCTTCCATGGCCATCTCTGCGTAGCCTGTGATTACACTGAGCTTGTTGTTGAAATCGTGTGCCACACCTCCTGCCAGACGACCCACGGCTTCCATCTTCTGGGCCTGTCGAAATTTTTCATCAAGCTCCATCCACTCTTTTTCTGCCACCTTGATTTCAGTGATGTCCCGAAATTCAACAACCCTGACCTTTTTCCCCCTGTAGGGAATATTTCTGGCCTCAAGCCGCAGTGGATAAACCTCTCCGTTTTTGCGAACACCTTCTGCCTCATAGGCCTTTTCGTATCCGGACTCAATGTTCCTGATAACCTTGTCACGGGTATCGTCGGAGATGAGATTCAAACCGTTCATGCCGATAAGTTCATCATATTCAAAACCTGTGATCTCGGACAATCCTCTGTTGCACTCAAGGATGATACCTTTATCATGAATGGCAATACCGCCAAAAGATGCATTGTGAAGCGACCTGAACCGCTCTTCACTTTCCTTAAGTGCCAAATCAGCCTTTTGGGCTTCGGTAATGTCACGCAGGAAACAAACCAATTGTCCACCGTCTTCCTGACGAAACTGGATACTCACTTCAACATCAAAGAGAGTTCCATCTTTACGCCGGTGCCTGGATTCAAAGCGATCACTTCCTTTTAATATGATCTTTTGTACCCGTTCAGCTATCTGTTCCTTTGTTTTATTAATATCAAGATCCGAGATGTGCATGGTCATAAGCTCATCTGCACTGTAACCACTCATCCCGCAGTAGGTCTCATTGACTTCTAACAACATGCCTTTGATATCTGTTAACCAATAGCCATCCATTGCAGATTTTAGTATGGATATGTGACGCTTTTCATTGAGTTCTAATCTTTTCCGGTTTTCAATATCCTTTAGCTCTTTTAAGCCGTTTTCGGATATAACTGAAATCAAATTCTTAAAAAAATGCAAGCTGGCATTCAATTGTTTTTGTGTCCAGACCGGCACTTTTTTAACTGCCTTCAGGTAAGCTTCTTCGTCAAAATCATACTTTCCAGCCTGTACACGAAAAAATTCCAAATCAGGCTCTTGTAGAAAAAACTGACCGGTCAGGAAATTTCCATAATGTACACCATCAATGATAATAGGGATGGCATTCACAAAAAGACCAAGGGGACAACTGTAAGTAACTGTCTGCTTTTCTTCACAAAGATGATCTTTAATGGATTGATTGCTCCTTATGCAAAGCCTTTCAGTATCCTTGTTTTTTCTGTGAAACCTGGTGCAGATCTCCTGCCATGCAGTTGCTGTGAGAATGTTCCCATCATTATCTAAAATTGAGGATGAAAAGGAACAGATTTCATTCAAGCTATCCTGAAGTTCCTGAAAAAATTTAATATCAATAAGATCCTGAAGTTTATATTTCATGGTTCTGCTCCGAAAGGAATTTTATCATTTAGATTGGGCATCGTTCATTTATCGGTTTACACTTTTTGAGGCTTATTCTTTTGTCTGAATCACGGATTAAACGGATTAAAAGATTACACTGATTGAAAAAATCTGTGTAATCAGCGTAATCTGTGGCAATCCGTGATTCATACAATTAAAGAAAAGTGTAAACTACTTTTAAGCTGATATGAAGGATGCCTTAGATTGCAACAAAAAAAATAATAATGGCCTATTTCCCGGGATATTTTGTTATACCCATTTACCGTCCTGGTATTTCATTCCATATTGTTTTTTTATCTGATAATATTTTTTTTCTGATAACGAACGTATGTCAGAGTCGGAATGATGTGCAAAAAAATTTCCGTGCAAGTCAGTATATAAAGCGTTGATGCCATGCTTTTTGCTCTCATGTAAATAACAGTCAAGATGCATTGTGCTGTAAGAGGTTGAGAATACAGTATCTGGAGGGGATAATTTTTTAGCTTTTGCCTTAAAGTCTTTCCCATTATTTGGTGTTTCAGTATATTCCTCATTATTCTGGTTATCAGCATCTTTTCCACTATTTTGAGTTTCTGTAATTTTTCCACTATTTTGAGTTTCTGTAATTTTTCTACTATTTTGAGTCCCTACAACTTTTCTACTATTTTGAGTTTCAGCAGATTCCCCATTATTTTGAGTTTTAGTTACTTCTCCATCATTTTGAATTTCAATTACTTCTCCATCATTCCGGGCATTGGTACCTTCTCCATCATTCCGGGCATTGGTACCTTCTCCGTCATTTTGAAACGCCGAACTACCAGTGAGCATATTATCATCCTGATCGGGATTAAGTCTGGCAGAAGGTGTTGATCTTTCTGCCCCTGATAACTTGTTATCGTTTTCATTATTTTTGTGACTTTTAAACAGGAGAATCAGCATAAATATACTAAGTGCAACAACGGCCGATATAATGAACAATACAACCATTGCGAAAAATGTATTTTCGATATACTTTTCCAGAGACATATGAATACTTAAAAAAATGGCGATGGCGACCCCCAGTAAAATTCTGATATAGTCCATGAAAGTCAATGAGTTGCGCTTAGTTCTCGCGAGCTTTTCTTCTCTTATTTTATGCAGTTTGCGGTTTTCAAGTATTTTGTTGACTTCCTGGATTTCTGCAATGGCCTTTTCGGTGGAAGCTCTAAACCAGCTACTTCCTTCTTTCACTTTTTCCAGACGATTCTGAAGAATCTTTTCAAACTCCTGAGGATTTTCCACAACAATCTTGTATTCTATAACGTATGGATATGGGGATTCCATATGACTCATTTCTGCCGGTCTGAAGGCAGGATCTCTCATGCTGTAACTGACATTAACTATGTCAGGCATAGCCTTATTTGTCATTATGTAAATCCATCCCGGCATAGCTTTATAATACCCCTTTTATCCATTTGAGCAATTCATACAGTCAAAATCGAAAAAAATACCTGTTATCGGCTGAACTAACTTACACTGCCCATAATTTCCGATTGCTCTTTTATACTTTTTTCAGCCTCGTCATAAATTTCATCCAGAAAATCCGGAGAGAGTTCCAGTAATTTTACCGATTTCAGTTCAGATAACTCCAGGTTTTTCTTGTTAAAAAGGTTGTAACCCAGCTTGTCAGCCATTGCATCGGCAACATTAACAATTAATACTTCAACATCAATCTCTTCATTAAAATCTGTCCACTCATGAAATTTCACCACATCAACAAAATCCTGGCTGAATTGCCATTTCTCCATTAATTTGGCACCGAAACCTGTGTGTACTTCAAACACTTTGTCAATCAGTTCATCAAGTTTAACATCAAGTTCAACTGAGTATTTATCAGCAATGTGCTTGCATAGCAGAGTTGCACCAACATCATGAATAAGACCTTTTACAAAAACCTTGTCGCCAAGTTCTGGATATTTTTTTCCGGCAATTTCCCTTGCACAGTGAGCGCAGGCAAGGGAATGCATCCATGCCCTGTTCATCATTTTATTTATGGCAGGATCCTGGGACCTGTAGAGTTTTTTATTGGCGATGGAAACCACAATACTCTGGATCTGATCCCTTCCCAGACGGGCAATAGCGCCTTGTATATTAACAACCTTTTCAATGCCCTTGTAATAAGGAGAATTGGCAAGGGCAATCAGTTTTATTGAAATGGAAGTGTCTTTTTCAATTACCTTTGCAATATCGGCATTTTCAGCAGTTTCGTTATCCATAATCTCCTGAAGCTCCTGGACAATATATGGAATGGAGGGTAATTCAATTTTTCCCTTGTTAAACTCTTCTATTGCAGCGGATATAACTTCAGAGATTGTTTTTTCGGCTGCTGTTTCAGCTTCAGCTACCATTGTGTAACCAAATTTCTCAAGTTTATTAGTGAGAATTTTATAAGATGCAGGCTTGACAACATAATCGCTACAACCTGACTTGTGGCATTCCAAAATTGTTTTTTTGTCAGCATAACCCGTTAACATAATGATAACTGTATCCGGCTTTCCCGAGTCTCTGTTATCCTTTTCAATGGTTCTGACTTTTTTCAATACATCTATGCCACTCAAGCCCGGCATCACTATGTCCAAAAAAATCAATTCAGGAAAATTTGCCTCAAACAATTCAATGCCTTCACTCCCATTATTTGCTTCAAGAACTTCATGTCCGTTCATTTCAAATATTGTTCTGAGCAGACGTCTGTTGCTTTCTTCATCTTCAATTATGAGAATTTTTGCCATTGCTTTAAATACCCATTAATGTAACTTTAATATTTAGGTGCTTATCTGCGCAAGTTTTGCCGATCTATGATAATGTAAAACGGCAAATGAAGCATACCAAACAGTCCTAAAAGTATTTTCCCACCATGAACAACAGAGCATTTATCCCTCTGTTATCCTTGTGTAAATTGGCGTTTGACAGATGCCACAGCTTCAGTTCTGCAAAAAAAGGACGTTTGCCTGGGATTCGATATTCAGCCCCGATGCCCGCTCTTGGATTAAAATTAAAATGCAGCCCCTGTCCTTCTATTTGATGTTCTGTATATATGATTCCCACACCTGCTTCCACATAAGGAAAAACATTATATTTTAAAAAGAAATCACCAATATAATAAAAAAAATTATTACTTAAAAAAGTATGTTTTTCAAATTTTTTGAGATACAGCAAAGCTTCAAAACCGGAAGAGAGGATTAAACCACTTGAATCCATATTATCATCAACGTTTGTTCCAATGGTAAAATCAATTTTGAACTTCAAGTTGTCAGGTGCGGCATGCCCCCATATGCGTTCATAATCAAAAAGCATAAATCCATTTACAGATACAAAATCATCTGCACGATCTGGGTCATATGCCATGCCATATTGAAATCCAATGGCTGTTTGAGAATCTGAGATTAAAATCCTGGGAGAAGCCTCTGATACTGCATCAGGGATATTCCTATTTTCATCCGAATATCCATAAGTCACTGACACGATCATTAATAATAATACCCACAGAACTCTGTGTGCAGAATAAAAGATACAATATTTTAATTCTTCCACTTTAATCCTTTTTATATGAAAGTCTCAATAACAGCCTGTTTTTAAAACGACTTTCATCCCTTCGATTGTAGCGGTCATCAGCCATGTACGTTATTTAAAATTTAATAAAAAGGCATC
>NZ_LT828540.1:829446-856225 GCF_900170035.1 Desulfamplus magnetovallimortis
CCAATAAAAACTATCAAAATATTTTATACAATGACATATACAATCAATTATTCAAAAAGTACCATAAAAACAAATCAGAATCTCAAGTGACAGGCAACTGAATGTTTGAATTGCTCTGCTGCTCCGCACACTGAGGATACCATTTTCAGTCTTGGCTCTTCTTTTCTGCAGATATCCATTACATAAGAGCATCTTGTGTGAAAACGACACCCTTCAGGGGGGGGTTATAGGAGAAGGGACTTCTCCTTCAAGGATGATTCTTTTGCGTTTTGCTTCAGGGTCAGGCATGGGAACCGCCGAAATCATTGCCTGGGTATATGGATGAGAAGGGTTTCTGTAAACAGAGACAGCATCGCCAATCTCAACAATTTTACCAAGATACATGACAGCAATGCGGTCAGAGACATGGCGAACAACAGAAAGATCATGTGAAATAAAAAGAGTGGTCAACCCCATATCACGCTGAAGCTCAAGAAGAAGATTCAATATCTGGGACTGCACTGAAACATCAAGTGCAGACACTGGTTCATCACATATTATCACTTCCGGATTTAAGGAAATTGCCCGTGCAATGCCTATTCTCTGACGTTGACCACCACTGAACTCATGGGGGAATCTTGACATTGCACTTTTGGACAGCCCCACCCTTTCAAGTAGCGCTGAAAGCTCATCATCCATACTTTTCTCATCTTCCACACTTTTTCCCCTTAAACTTTCCTCACCATTTTTTTTCACGATGGAGGCTGACGGCAGCCATGAAAACTTACTGCTGTTTAATCTGTTGTGGATTATATATTTCTCTTCAAGAATCTCTTTTACAGTGTGACGGCTGTTAAGGGATTCAAATGGATCTTGAAAAACCATCTGCATTTTAAGCCGAAGGTTTTTAAGCTCTGCTCCCTTAAGTCCTGCTGTATCTTTTCCATGCAGCTTTATGGTACCTTCAGAAAGATCGTAAAGTCCCATGATACATCTGCCCAGGGTGGTTTTTCCACAACCTGATTCCCCTACAAGCCCCAGTGTTTCTCCCCTTTTTACAGCAAAAGAGACATCATCCACAGCATGGACATTGCCCTGCTGTCTTAGGAAAAGCCCGCCATGAACAGGAAAATACTTTTTGACATTACTTATTTCAAGAACAGTTGAACTCAAATTCATCCCCATCAGAATATTATTTGAAATACATTATTTATCAGGTTGTAAATTGCTGAAATCATTAGCGACCTTGAATGTTTTTTCATGCAGGTGACATGCCGAAAAATGGCATGTTGCAATCTCAGTCTCGGCTGGTGATATTTTAAGGCAGATATCCATGACATCTGGGCAGCGAGTGGAAAAGCGACAACCAATGGGCATCTCCTCAAGTGACGGAACACGTCCCCTTATTGCAGGAAGAGTGGTTTTAGGTGTTGCAGCAAGAGCTGGAATGGAATTTAAAAGACCCTTTGTATAAGGATGGGAAGGATTTTTGAAAAGCTCTTTCACCCCTGCCCTCTCTGCAACTCTTCCTCCATACATCACAACGGCATCTTCACAGTTTTCCGCAATAACCCCTAAATCATGGGTAATAAGAATAACCGACATGCCCATTTCTCTCTGAAGTGTGCTTATGAGCTCAAGAATTTGAGCTTGAACAGTAACATCGAGGGCAGTTGTAGGTTCATCAGCAATAAGTATATCAGGCTTGGTGGCAAGAGCCATTGCTATCATTACCCTCTGGCGCATTCCTCCGGAAAGCTGATGGGGATAACATTCAATAATTTTGTCAGGATTGGCAATACCCACCTGTTTCAGCATATCAGTTGCATCACGAGTCATCTGCTGACGTGTCATATCAGGAAAATGAATTGAATAAACCTCAAGCATCTGCTTTTTGATTTTGTAAACAGGATTCAGTGCTGTCATGGGTTCCTGAAAAATCATGGAGATATTGCGGCCTCTTATGGTACGCATCTTTTCAGGATCAAGATTGAGAAGTTCGATATTCCCATTCTCGTTACCATTTTTTCCACCATTTTCATGATCAGGAGTTCCCGATAACGGCCATGGCTGTTTAGAATTCAACATTGAATGGCCGGCAAAAGATTGTGAATTTCTGCATCCATGCAATATCACGGAACCTGAATCAATTCGTCCGGATGGTTTAGGCAAAAGAGAGATAATGGAGAGGGCTGTCACACTCTTTCCGCATCCGGATTCCCCTGCAATTCCAAGGGTTGAGCCTTTTTTCAATTCAAAAGAAACTCCGTCAACAGCGCTCAATGTGCCAGATTCAGTTTGAAATGAAACCGCAAGATTACTGACTGTTAATATTTTTTGTGACATTTATTTCCCCTCTGCCTGAGTAATCTCTACTCTCAAATCATCCCAACTCCAAAAAAGGATCAATCACCTTTAAATCATCAATCCAGTCAAAATCTTTTAAGTTATGCGTAGCAAGCATCTCTTTATATTCCAATGCAGTTGCAGCAATAACAGCATCTCCGACAGACATTTTTCTGCTTTGACGAAGCTTTATTGCTTTTGTGATGACTTTTGATGAAATTGGATAGATATTAGTAATTGTAAAAATTTCTGACAGATCCTGTTTATCCAGCTCGCTAAGATTATGATAACCCAGTACTTCCAGTCGTGTAATATCTGATGCTGATATTTTTTGTTCAAAACACCAATTTCGCAACATGCTGTATTCAGGCAGAATTGCATATATAAAGATATTGCTGTCCAGTATCATCAATCATCCCTTCCATGCAAAAGGCGATCTTTACGAATATTCCTTTGCCAGTCAGATGGCTCCTTGATATCACGGAATGCACTGCCACGTCTGGCAATTTTTTCCATAAGGTTCGCTACCCTGGCTCCATTGGTTTTGCCAGTTTCATGTAAATTCATTGTCGGCTCAATAAACCTGCTCAGTTTAAGAAATCGCACAAAATCAAGCGTCTCCTGTTGCAAATCTAATGGCAAAGATTTAGCTTCTTCCATAAGCTCTTGCATCATAATATTCATAAATATAACTCCTAATTATGATTAATTCATCTTTATGAGTTGCAAGTTGATCCTTACAACATACTATAAATACGCTTCACAAGAGCTGGATCATATTTTCTTTCAAGGCGGCGAACTATAAAATGGCCTGTTGCTCTGTCCTGAAAATGATCCATGAACAGGGTATTTACAACAATGCCTCCGGCAGCCCCAACAGCGGGCAGAGCCTGTGCAATTGCCTTTTCAGATACCTGAATACTAAAACGATCCGTCACCTGCACAATGAGACGCACAATTGCAGGTGAAAACTCACCTGCAAGCCCCCTCTGTGTTATATGTTCAATGGCCTGGGAGACCGTTGATGCAAGGGCAGCTCTTACTGTAAAATATGCTGATTCACATGCCTCATCACAGCTTTTTGCACCAAGGGCAAATGTTTCGATACAGGCCATCTGGGTATCTGGATCTTTTATCTGCTCCCCCTGGCTCCGGGCAATATCTGCAATGGAGCGCAGCATTATTGTAGTTGATATGGGCAGCTCCACAGCCATTGCACCAAGACCAAAGAAACCACCGATTCCCCCTGTGGTGCCCACAGCCACTTTATGCCAGAATTTCGATGGTTCTTTGTTATGGCTTGTCTTCATTGTGAGAACTGCAGACTGCACAGCTTTTGAAAGAGCAGAACGGGTAATCTGCATCACCCTTCTGTTCCAACGTTCAGGCAGCATCTCAAGCCCTTTTTCAATGGGGGTGCCCAGCAGGTCGGTCAGACGAGTGGCAAGTCCTGCACTTTCCAGAAGTGCCTTTGCCCTTTCCAGATCCCTTATATCAACTGAGTCCATGGTCTCAAAGTGGTTCATGGGAACAATATTATCCAGTGCATTCATGCTCATTTTTTTCTCCATGCAGATGTTGCATTTTAGTTACTTTTTTATGCTATAAAGCAGACTTTTCCTAAATAATTTTTTCTACCTCACGAATCAATGAAGGAATATTTGGTTTTGTAAAAAAAATATCAGGCGCTGGAATACGATTATGTTTAATATTCGGAGGAATATGTTTGTGATGCGGATACGTAGATTGTAAGGTTAGATCATTTGGATGCGGTTGTGAATCGTACCAATATAGTTTCTCTTCTCCTTTCCATACTTCATAACCGTACCAATCAATAACAACAGGCAACCGTGTATAAACCAATCGTTCACGCACCACTATACGAATATTATTATCAAACCATACTTCTCCAGCAACACGAGCTAAAAATGATCCTTTACGGACAAACGTAAGAGTAGAATGCCGAACACTTGGAAAAATTTCACTAATAGTATAGATAAACAGCTCGTAATCATCTGGTGTCCGTAGTTGATTAATCATGCAGCAATCCTTATAAGTCCTGCCAGACTGTTACTCTTACTTTGAAGACGCTGAACTTCATTTCTGTATTCAGCTTGGCGGGTAAGCCATGTTTTGTAAATACTTGCCCATTCTCCAAAATCAAGAACCCATGAGTCATCGTCTGGTTCCTCGCCCGCAATATAAGCACTGTAAAATGTTTCTGAGCGCACACCATATTTTCTTTCAAACTCAATTAACTCTTCTTCAAGTGAATGAATATCTATTAGTAAGTCATTAAGTGTCATAATGATACCTTTTTGATTTTAATTTATATTGAATTATCTTAGTACTCTCCCGCTACTACTTAGATAATATAGTATTCCAGAATTAAATTGGAAAATAAAGAGTCTAAATATCTGTTATCCAAGTTGATTTTTTGATCAAAAACCAAAATAATTTTCTGGAAAACTATAAACAGCGGGAGTTCAGCAGTTTTACTCTTGATTATGCACTACTTATAGCGTTCATCCACCACTGTAATGGCATCAAAGGTTTTGTTAGACGACATGGCTTCCTTTGTCTCTTTATAGATAGACATATCAAACCAGAAAAGCCCTCCGGTCATGGAGCTGAAGGGGTCAAACAGTGAATCTGATTTTCTTGTTCCATGAAATTTTGGCAATTTGAGCCAGCGCCAGTAGCCATGTCTTACATAGGGAACCATGAATGTGGGAACAAATGCTGCCTGATCATGAATGGCTGCCTGTATTTTGATAGAAAGCTCAATCCGTTCATCTTCATCAAGACTTGCCCTGTAGGCGTCAATCAGGCGATCAAGTTCTGGATCATCGGTATTTGTGATGTTATTTGTCTGTACCTTGTGGGCATTGTCAGAATGCCAGCTCTGCCAATAGGATGGCCTGAGACTTGTACTCCAACCCATCCATGCCACATCATGTTTTTTTTCAAGAAATTTTTTGAATGCCGCAGTGCTGTCAAGCTTCTGGAGGCGAAGTTCAATGCCAGCCTTCAGAGCCTCTTCCTTTAAAACCACAAGCCTTGGAGTGTGTTCATCAAATCCATAGGTTACCTCAACGGAAAAACGCATTCCTTCTTTTGCCCAGATACCGTCACCACCTCTTTGCCATCCTGATTCTGTCATAAGTTTTTCAACAGTTTCGATATTGAAATCCCTGGAAGTTATATCAGGGTTTGTGTATGCTCCATAACCCACATATGCCTGATTCAGGCGAAAATAGTCGCCCCGAAGCACCTGATCTATAACTTTCTGAACATTCATGGCATGGGCAAATGCCAGGCGTAACCTTTTATCTGCAAATATCTCCTTATCCTGATTGAGCCACAGCCCCATTGCAGATTGTTGTGTATCATTGAAAAACCATATTTTTTCAACATATCCATTTTTAAAGACATCGGTATCAGCCTTTTCGTACCAATACTGGGGCATGGTCAGGGAAAAAGTATCAATCTCTCCCTTTTTGAAATATTCCCAGAGCATATTGTAGTCACGCACCACAGTAAAATGAACTCTATCCACATTAAAACGGTTTTTGAAGTATCTTAGATTTTCTCCCCACCAATTCTGTTTTCTTTTAAAATGGACATGTTTTCCTTTTTTAAAGTCATCCATCTGATATGCACCGGTATTGGGAACTATTTTCCAGTTATAGTTGTTGACAAAATCACTATTAAGTGTTCCGAAAAAATGTGCAGGCACAGGCCCTATTCCAACTCTTAGATAAAGATCAGGCTGTGCTTTGGTGCTTTTAACTGCAATTGTGTAATCATCATATATGATAACAGAGTCAATCTCCTTTGTATAATAATCATTGTACCAGGGAGCTATTATGTGCTCCGAACGCATGAATTCCAATGTATAAGCATAGTCTCTTGCAGTTACAGGAACCCCGTCTGACCACTTTGCTTCTCTGTTCAGCTTGAAGTACATGGTCTTTTTATCGGCATCAAAGGCCCAATGGGTGGCAAGTTCCGGAATAATATTCTCCGTATCAGGATGAAGATTGATAAGGGAGAGCTGATTATCCAGAATTGCACTTCTGAATGAACCGTTGGAGTCAGGGCCCACGGTTCGGAAAGTCATGGGAAAACTCATGATTGCTGTTCTTAAGATTCCTCCTTTAACAGCATCCGGTGATGAAAAAAGAGGATCTGTATCGTTGGTTAGCCACTTTATTCCTTCCGGAAGCACAGGGGTCTCAGATGTTGTTATACCTGTGATATTATCACCGTTGACAATCTTTTTGCTCTCATTTTCGTCAGCAATATTTTCAGTTTCATCCTGATGGGCAATCTTTTCTTTTTCAACTGAAACTTCGGCAGCTTTGTTATTATTTTCAATACTTTGAGTCCCTTCATCCTGACTGCATCCAGTGCATAAAAGAAGAGCCATGTAAATAATCATGGTTATAATAATTAAGTGCAGAGTAAAATCTGAAAACTGACAATATAAGCGCTTGATAAATTTTTTTCTGATATTGAGGTAAGTCATGGGCTTTATGTTATCTCCTTTGATTAACAGGTTATTTTTTACCATTTGCAGATTTAAAGCTGATTCAAAAAATGGCGAAAGCATTAATGTATAAACAAGATTTTTGCCTTGATTACAGTTCAGGATTTAATTACACTCACAAAAATCATCACTCAAAATCGACACCTTATTGCTTTTTCAGTAGATATTGCATTTGTCTGAATAAGGTTGTCTGAATCAGGATAACCAGGATGGACAGGATGTTCAGGATATACAATCCAGCCTTATCTTTGTTAATTTTGGGTATCCTGATTCAGACAGGATTGACAAAACTCAAAAGATCATAGCTGTCGTCCTTGAGTAATCATATAACAATATACTCCTATAACTAAACCAGATATATAATCCAGTCAATGAATGGAAAGCACCTTAAAAAGAAAAATCTTTGGCATCCTTCATATGAATCCAAAGGTACTTTACATTTTTTTGTGAGAGATTCCCGCTACTCAGAGTTTTCTCTCCGGAAAGTGTAAAATGGGAAATGAAGCATGCCAAATCTTTCACTCCTGAAATATTGATTGCGGAGGGATTACCATGAATGCTCAACCACAGAAGATCATCTCGGTGACACCGGAAGAATATCTGGAATTTGAGAGAAATTCCGGAATCAGACATGAATATTTTGAAGGTGAAATATTTGCAATGGTGGGAGCAAGGAAAAATCACAACCTTATCAACACCAATATTATAATGGAGCTTGGAAGTAAACTCAAAGCTTCTGGCTCTTTCTGCAAAGTATTTTCAAATGATATGCGGGTCAAAGTGCAGGAAAATGGTAAATATACATACCCTGATATTGCAGTTGCCTGCAACAAAATTGATTTTGAGGATGATAAACTTGACACCCTTTTGAATCCGGTTGTCATTTTTGAAATATTGTCTAATTCAACAGAAGCATATGACAGAGGAATTAAATTTCAGCACTATCAACTAATTCCTTCACTTCAGGAATATATTCTTGTATCCCAATACAACTCCATTGCAGAAGTATATTCCAGGGGCAAAGATGGTAGCTGGCAATATACTGCAAAAACAGAAATGGCACAGGTTATCAAAATAAAATCAATTAATTGCGAGTTGTCTCTCTCAGATATTTATTGGGATATTAAGTTTTGATAATAATTGATGAATACCATGGCCATTCACCATTGATTCTATTTTCTATTTTTTCCAACTTATGGCTCACGGGGAGGTTTAAAAGTTGATATTTAATTCGCTCGGCATTCGGGACAAGCTCATCGGGATTTTTGTTCTGATAAAGGTTATTCCTCTTATTGTTCTTGCTTGGTTTGCATGGGATGAAATATCCAGTTTTTCCAGTATAATTGAAGATCACGTTGATAAAATGGCCGTGGCAAGCCGTCAGATAACAAGTAAAGTAGGTGCTCTTGCAACAAAGGACTCCATTCAGGCACTTGATATCAAGGCAAGAGAATCAATTGAAAGGCTTACAACTGATACAGCACGAACAGTTGCTGATTTTCTCTATCAAAGAGACAATGATATTACCTTTTTGTCCAAAATATCTCCTGATGAAAACCTTTACCGAAGTTTTATATCTTCCCATGTGAAACCCGTAACTTTTCACACCCCCTGGGTGCTGAACAAAAATAAAGATGCATGGATACCCTCAGAAGAACCACTTACATCTTCTGCCTCAATTCACAAAAATATAAATTTAGATGAGCCATCTACATCTTCTGACTCAACTCAAAAAAATATAAATTTAGAAGAACCAACTACATTTTCTCACTCAACTCACAAAAATATAAATATTGAAGAGAATAAAACAGAAGGAGAAAACAAAGAGATACAGGCAAGGAACAGTGAAAATGCCCTTGATTTTCACTACCGTAGTCCTGAAAAGAGTAAAAACCGCATATCAACTCCCCTCTATATTGAGATCACATTTGTTGATCTTCAAGGGAAAGAGAAAATTAAGGTTACTTCATCAAAACTGCTACCAGATGTACCCTTAGATATCTCAAAGGTTGAAAATACATTTTGCAAGGCTGAAAACTACTTCAGTGAATTGAAAAAACTTAAGCCCGGTGAAATCTATGTCTCTCCTGTTATTGGTGCCTATGTCAAAACCCATATGATAGGGACATATACCCCATCCAGAGCTGAAAAAGCAGGAATTGAGTTTTCGCCTGAAACTTCGGCCTATGCCGGCAAAGAAAATCCGGTGGGTAAAAGATTTCAGGGGCTTGTCCGCTGGGCAACTCCACTGGTTGAAAATGGCGCGATTACAGGTTATGTGACAATGGCACTGGATCACACTCATATAATGGAATTTTCAGATCATATTGTCCCAACAGAAGAGAGATATTCCGATATTTCCGATGCAGGATCAGGCAATTATGCATTTATTTGGGACTATCATGGTCGGAATATTTCCCATCCAAGGGACTATTTTATAACAGGTTATGATCCTGAAACAGGTGAACCTGCTGTTCCCTGGATGGAGGAGAAACACTATCAGCAATGGATTGAAAGCGGTGCCGGTATCTCGGATTTTCTTGCAACTCTTCCTGTGTTCCAGGAGCAGTCCATTAAAAAGAAACCAGCATCTGAATTGACCAGAGCAGGGCTTGTAGGTCTTGACTGCCGATATCTCAACTTTGCGCCCCAGTGTGATGGATGGAACAATATCACCCAAGAGGGCGGTTCAGGTTCTTTTTCAATTCTCTGGAGCGGCCTTAAAAAAATGACCACTGCTGCAACTATTCCATACTATACAGGAAGATATGGCAAAAATCCAAGGGGCTTTGGATTTGTCACCATAGGAGCCAATGTCGATGAATTTCACAAAGCTGCAATCCAAACAGCCGATGCCATTCAGCAGATTCAGAATGAATATCATGAACATATCAACCAGCAGAACCTTGAAAATCAGAGGCATCTTGATGAATCCCTGAGACACACATCTCTTCATCTCACCATATATACATTTATAATGGTGGTAATGGTCATAATGATTGCTGTTTTCATGGCATCAACGTTGACTGCTACAATTACAAGAATGATTGACGGGCTGAAAAAGTTCCAGGAAGGGGACTTAAGCCATCGTCTCAATGACGAAGCCGGAGATGAGATCGGACAATTAAGCAGAAGTTTCAACTCAATGGCAGATACAATTCAGCATACCATGAACAACATCATTGACTCCATGCCATCAATTCTCACAGGCATTGACCGTAGTGGTAATGTAACGCTCTGGAATCGTGAAGCAGGTTTGATTAGTGGAATTGAGGCAAAAGATGCTGTAGGCCAATCGGTGTTTGAGCTGTTCCCCTTTTTGGCTTCCGAGAAAAAAATTGTTTTTCAGGCAATTGAAGAGGGTATCATAACAAAAAATCAAAAACGTAAAACACTATTTAACAGCAAGACATATTATATGGATGTCACTGTCTATCCACTCCTTGATCCTGAAGGCACTGATTCGGTTGACGGCATCACAATGGCAGTGGGTGCAGTGCTAAGAGTTGATAATGTTACAGCAAGGGTACGTATGGAAGAGAGAATGGTGCAGGCAGAAAAAATGCAGTCCATTGGAAGCCTTGCAGCAGGAATGGCACATGAGATCAACAATCCCCTTGCCGGCATTATACAGAATGCACAGTTGATCAAAAATCGTATCCAGGAAGATCTGCCCAGAAACAGGTCAGCAGCTAAAGAGTGCGGGATGACAATGGAGCAGCTAATTGAGTATGGCAAAAAACGTCATCTTTTCACATTTATTGAATCTATCATGAACGCCAGCAGACGCGCTGCCGATATTGTGGAAAACATGCTATCTTTCAGCAGAAAAAGCGATCCCCATTTTACTGAATCAAGGTTATCTGAAATTCTTGAAAGAACTGTTGAGATATCAAAAAAAGACTATGATCTGAAAAACCGATTTAACTTCAGCACAATTGAATTTATAAGGATATACGATTCAAATACCCCTCAAGTAAAATGCAATGTCGGCAAGATAGAACAGGTCTTTTTCAATATTCTCAAAAATGGTGCCCAGGCAATGATGAACAACTCATCTATTGGAAAAAAGAATTCCTGTTTTGTTTTAAAGGAGAGGGCAGAAAAAGAGAATGTTATAATTGAAATTCAGGATAACGGCCATGGAATGGATGAGAGTATCAGAAAACGAATTTTTGAGCCTTTCTTTACAACAAAGTCGGTTGGAACAGGTACAGGCCTTGGATTGTATATATGCTATTTTATCATAAATGACGAGCATAATGGCTCCATAACAGTGACATCTCAACCTGGGAAAGGTACAACCTTCAGGATTTCCCTGCCGTCAAACTGAACAGCCTATTGACCAATAAAGAATATCTTATTAGAATGCCATATTTCATATCAACTCAAAAGCAGTTTACACTTTTCGGAAAATTTTGAACCATGATTAAAGGATTTAAGGATTAACATGATGAAAAATCAGGATAATCCCTTAATCATGAAAATCATGGTTCAAAAAAAGTGTAAACCGATAAATGAAAGATGCCATTAGAATGACCTAATTTAACCATTACAACCATATCTTTACCGTGGAAATAGAGGGAGAGTACCTGAAAATGCACAATCACTATATTGAAAAAGCTGTTCTTGGTTTAGTAGTAATATTACTCATCCTGTCTATTACCAGCAAGAATCTTGTTTATGCTCAGGAGAGTCTGATACCAAACTTTCGTCTTAGCGGCTATGGCACCCTTGCCTTTACCGTGGATGATAGAGAAGATATGGCCTCTCTCAGGGACTTCAGCCAGAAACCTGATGATGCATTTAATGATGACTGGACTTGGAAATTGGATTCCAGGATAGGATTACAAGCCGATTATCGAGCCAGCGATAACATAACTTTTGTCCTCCAGGGTGTACTCAGAGATCAGGTCGAACTTACTCCCCGCAGTTCCATTGAATCAGCTTATGTAAATGTGAAGCCATCACCCTGGATTGATCTTCGTCTTGGACGCCTTGGTTACGATGCTTTTCTAATGTCCGATACCCGTAATGTTGGTTACGCATACATTTGGGTTCGTCCACCAACTGAATTTTATGGCTGGATTCCAGTTTTTTCCGTGGATGGGATAGATAGTGCATTTACGATTAATAAATGGGACGCCCAGTGGCGTATCAAAGCTCAGCTTGGACAGAGCAGAGATGTTGCATTTCCAATGGGTGATGAAACGTATGATTTTAAAACAAAATACACATATTCATTTACGCTTTCCCGAGAATCAGGACCTTTTAGAATAAAAGCTGGATACTCGCAGTTCATTGCCAAAAATGAAGCATCTCCCTTTGCGCCTCTACATGCAGGCCTGGATGCAATAGCTGAAGAGACTGCTACTTTTTTTCCTCAAATCAGTGCTGAAGCTTCGGATCTCCGTAAAAATATGTCCTTTAAAGATATTATGGTCGGCTATACAACCATCGGAGCAGCCTATGACGATGGTAGTTGGATCGCACAAGCGGAATTTGGCCACTCATCTTCAACAGCGGATGCCCTGCCCCTTGGCGATATGGCATATTTGGGAGTCGGGCACCGTTTTTTCGACTGGACCCCCTATTTGCTTTTTAGTATCGTCATCCCCAACAATGATAAACGCATGCCAGTTAATGACTGGAGTGCCATTGGACAGGAAGATTTTTATTCCCAGGTACTTCATTTTGTCAACTCAACCCGACTGGAACAGCAGACCTTCTCTTTGGGTGTGCGCTGGGATTTTCATAACAAGGCAGCTTTAAAGATTCAATGGGACACCACCCGCGTTGAGCCTTGGGGCTACGGCCTGTGGTGGCGGGATTCTGAAATTTTGACTCGTTCCAGCCGTATCAATGTCGGAACAATTGGAGTGGAGTTTATATTTTGAAAGTACTTCTAATATTTCATAGCCGGACGTCGGCCACCCCCGACTATAAAAATGATTTGGGTATTTTCACGGTAAAATACATATTCCTGATCATTTGCAGTTACCTATGCTTTACAGGAACTGGCATCAGTGCAGATATTTCTGTTATTGTACACCCAGATTTTCCGATTCAAGCCCTGAGTTCCCGGGAAGTTTCAGATATCTACCTGGGGCGCCTGCGTGCCTTACCTTCAGGAAATAATATTCTGATACTGGAACATGAACAGGATTCTTATCTGAGGGAAAATTTCTTCCGCCTCCTTAACGGAATGACTCTAAAGCGTCTTAACGCCTATTGGGCAAGGTTGCAATTCAGTGGAGCAATACAACCACCACCAATTTTACAAAATAGCAAAGAAGTGGTTGCAATTATTAAAAATGTTCCTTCGGCCATTGGTTATGTGGATACAAACATCGTGGATGGATCGGTACGGGTTATTCTGCATTTGAAAGATGATGCTGAAAAGTTAGAATAGCCAAGTGGACAGTTTTTTTATTAGAAAATCTCCATAACATACTGACATATTCAAATCCGACACCAATGCTCTTTTGAGCCTTGTCACTACTGTCCAAAAAAGGGTACACTTATTTAATCTGGGGCTCATGTAAGCAGGGTTTGATATCCAAAACCGGTGTCCCGTCAATAGCTTCCAGAGATGTCACATGAAGACGGGGAGGATTGTTCTGAACCCCCAAAAGTGTCACTTCGTGTAATCCTATTGGATTAGGTCTGTTCGGAGATCGGGTGCCGAACACCCCAGTCAAAGGATTATCAGGGTTACCACGGGGATGAACCTGCATGCAGCTTCTGTCAGCCTTATGTAGCCATGTCAATATCACATATTTCTCTCCGGTTTTCAGGCGGAACATTGCATCTTTTACAAACGGTTCCAGGTCTATCCAGGCATTTATTCCCCCTTCTGTTCCCTGTTTCGGAGCTTGTGCCAGGGATTTAATGGATGATTTGATCGTACCGATAACTCTCAGCTCCAGGTCTGTTTTATTCTGTGTTGATCTATTCATTTTAACAATCACAAGCTCCTATATTTACAGATGATATCGACTTTACGTTTTTATTAATATCAAGATATAAATGATGTCGAAGTGTACGTTTTTATCAATATTAGACACCCCAGGTTAAATCTATACTGTTCCAGATAATTAAATTGGCAGGCAGTGTAGGGGCAATCCCTTGTGGTTGCCCTTCAGAATTGAGAATGCCAAAATATTTTTCTGGAAATCTATATTACGCTGAATAAGCCGGAGCACCCCATTTGTTCAAATGAATCAGCCCTTCATCATAACGCTCTTTTGATTGAACAGTCTGTGCAGGCCATCCCATGACAGCCATACCAAAGGGAATTATGTTTTCAGGCAAATCTAAAATATCCCTGAACTTATCCACACGATCTTCAATCGGGTAAATCCCTGTCCAAACGGCACCAAGTCCCAGACCGTGAGCTGCCAATAAAAGATTTTGCATAGCAGCCGAACAATCCTGCGGCCAGAATCCCTGAAATTTTTCCTTGGAAAGATCCCCACAGATCAGAATGGATAACGGTGATTTTGTCACCATTCCCACATAGGGATGAACATCCTTGATTCGATCTTTTATTTTTGAATCGGTAACCAAAATAAAATGCCAGGTGCGTGCATCGGCAGTGCTTGGAGCCATCATGGCTGAAGCCAATATTTTTTTCACGATCTCACTGGAGATTTCTCTATCCTCATACTGTCTGATACTTCTTCTGGTGTGAAGTGCTTCAAATAATTCCATAATCAAAGAATCCTTTAAAATTGATTGTAAATTTTGTTCTGTTTATTGTCATAATAACTTATTAAAAAAACTTGATCAAATGCTATTGACCTTTTAATCAAGAGAACATAGTAAAGAAATGTTAATTAGACAAGTAGTGCTCTGTCAAATCTTAATTTTAGGGTTATTTATATTAATAGAGCACCCTAAATCTTAGTCTTGACGCAGCAGTAGGCAAATTTTTGTGACTGAACTATAAATGTGGTTAAGGTTTACTGTATCAGATTTGAAGGAAAAACGTAAAACAAGAAATAACTTTTGAAACTGGATTACCCAATTGACTGAAAACAGCGAAAAGAAAAGACCTGAAACTATCATAACAAGTCATGTGAATTCTGATTTTGATTCTGTGGCATCCATGCTTGCAGCACAGAAGCTCTATACTGATTCTGTGGTGATATTCCCGGGTTCCCAAGAAAAAAATATCAGGGATTTTTTTATCAGTTCAATGAGTTATCTCTTTAACATGGCTCCTCCGGAAAACATTGATTTTTCAAGTGTCACAACCCTTGTGCTGGTTGATACAAGACAAAAGAAAAGAATACCGGCAGTTGCTGATCTGCTGAATCGCAATGATGTTGAGATTCATATCTATGACCACCATCCAAGACAGTCCCTTAGCCTTCATCAACTGGCAGAGAAAAAGCAGATAGAAGAGACTAAACATAAAAATGGCAGCAACTTCCAGAAGGAAGATGTTGAAACAAATCAGAATAAACTGTTAGAAAAAAAACAAGAAAAAGATAATAAACTTCAAAATAACAACAATTTCCAGCAGGAAGAAATTGAAGGCAGCTTTGAGTTATGTGATTCCACAGGTGCAACAGTTACAATCCTCACAAAGCTTTTGCGAAAAAAAAACATTGCCATTACTCCGGAAGAGGCAACTGTCATGGCCCTTGGTATCTATGAAGATACAGGCTCATTTACCTATACATCTACAACCGAGGATGATTTCAGGGAAGCTGCCTTTCTTCTTTCCTGCGGTGCAAGCATCAGCACCATCTCTGACCTGATTTCCAAAGAGATAAAATCTGACCAGATAACCTGGCTCAACGCTCTTCTTAACGAAATTACATGCCACAGGATAAACGGGTATGATATCCATCTCTCGACAATATCATCCCCTACATATGTCCAGGATCTTGCAGCCATTGTACAAAAGCTTATGAAGATAGAGGAGCTGGATGTCTTTTTTGCTGTGGTACTAATGGAAAACAAGATAAGCATTGTTGCAAGAAGCCGCATTGAAGAGGCTGATGTGGGGCAGATACTATCTTTTTTAAATGGTGGCGGTCATCCATATGCAGCCTCTGCAACCATCACCGACAAAACCCTTGCCCAGGTTGAACAGGAGCTTCTGGACAGCATCGAAAAAACAGTGCATGGCCGGGAAATTGTGCTTGAACTCATGTCCTCGCCACCCATTATAATTGATTCCATGATGACCTGCAAAAAGGCAAGTCGTGTCATGACACGTTACAATATCAACTCCCTTCTGTTATCCGAGGACAACCGCAACAATGTAACAGGTTTTATTACAAGACAGATCATTGAAAAAGCCATATACCACAAACTTGATCATCTGCCCGTAAAGGAGTACATGAATACGGATTTTGCCGTGATATCAACTGATGCAAGGATCCCGGAAATTCAGAACAAGATCATTGAGGGAAAACAGAGGATTCTTCCGGTCATGAGAGATAATGAAGTAATAGGTGTTATTACACGCACTGATCTTCTCAATTTTCTGGTCTCGGATGATAAAAAAAAGCAGGCATCTGCTCCTGGAATGGCCAGAGCCGTAAAGCATGCAAAAAAACGCAATATCCTCCCTTTTATCAATGAACGACTCTCTCCTGACATTATTGAACTTCTCAGAGATATTGGCCGCGCAGGAGATGAAATGGGGCTTGATCTTTTTGTTGTCGGAGGATTTGTAAGGGATCTTATGCTCTACCGTAAAAGTGATGATATTGATATTGTGGTAGAGGGTGACGGCATTGCCTTTGCAAAACATCTTGCTGTAATGAAACAGGGAAGATGCAACACACACAGGGAATTTTGCACAGCAGTTGTTATTCTGCCATGCGGTTTTAAGATTGATGTTGCATCATCAAGGCTTGAATACTATAAGGCTCCAGCAGCTCTTCCCACTGTGGAGATGAGCTCCATCAAGCTTGATCTCTTCCGCAGGGATTTTACCATCAATACACTTGCCATACGCCTCAATCAAGAAGGATTTGGCACATTAATTGATTTTTTCGGAGGCCAGCGGGATATCAAGGACAAAAGCATCCGGATAATTCACAATTTAAGTTTTGTTGAAGATCCCACCCGGGTTTTCAGAGCCATCAAGTTTGCAAACCGTTTCAACTTCACCATTGGAAAGCTGACATCAAATCTTATCAAAAATGCAATCAGGATTGATTTTTTCAAGAATCTCAGCGGCCTTCGTGTATTTTCAGAACTTAAACAGATACTTGAAGAGGAAAACCCCATATCTGCCATTGAACTTCTAAACGAATATCACCTTGACAAGGTTATCCACCCGGGGCTTATACTGGACAGTTCGGTAATTTCCCTTATGGAATCTGTGAAAAAAGCTCTTGCCTGGCATGATCTGCTCTATCTTGACATACAGTATGCAAGGTGGGCTGTCTATTTCATGGTTATGATTAGAAGATGCCCCGTCAAGGTGATTGATGAGATCTGTAACAAATTCAGACTGCCTCCAAGACAGAAAAATATGGTGCTGAGGGATCGAATAAGAGCAGATGACAGGCTATACCTTCTTGAAAAGAGTCTGCCATGTAAAAACAGCGGTCTGTATCACATTCTGTCAATTTTTAAAACTGAACAGATTCTATACATGATAGCCACAGCAAAAAAGGAGGAGGCCAGAAAGGCCATATCATTTTACTATACCCAGCTAAAAGATGTTACCCCCCTCATAAGGGGAAAGGATCTTTTGACAATGGGAATCAAGCCGGGCCCCGCATACAGGGACATTATGCAGAAAGTGCTTGATGCCAGACTTGATGGTCTTGTTGACACCCTTGAGGATGAGTTGGAATATGTAAATATGATAAATCAAAACAGATATCCCCATTGACTATTTTAAACATAATAGCTAATATGGTCATTATATTAATTAAAGTGTCAACGGACATGGCTGTTATTCAACCACCCCCGAATATGAAAATTTGTATCTATTTTCACGGTAAAATAATAAATGAACCATGCCAAGATGAGGAGTAATTTAATATGTTGGTAACTGCAACAGAATTAAAAAACAGATTGGGGCTATATTTAGATACAGCAGAAACAGATCCTGTGGTAATCAAAAAATCGGGACGTATCAAATCAGTATTAATATCAAACACTATGTATGAAAAATTTCTTTCATATGAAGATGCTTACTGGGCATCTAAAGCTATAGAAGCTGAAAAAGAGGGATATATGGGTGAAAAAGCCTCAGATGAAATTTTAAAAGGTGGTTTTGATGCTGAAAATTGACATCAGCAGATCCGCTGCAAAATTTATTCAGAAACTACCACCAAAACATTTCAAACAGGTTGTTGGAACTCTTTTTCATCTTCGCAAAACCCCCACGCCCCAGGATTCAGAGCAGTTGTCCGGTTTTCCCCAATACCGACGTACAGAGATTGGAGAATACCGAATTATATACAGATTTGATCAGGATACTCTTTTTGTAGCTGTTGTTGGAAAAAGAAATGACGATGCAGTTTTATATGAAAGTCTCGGTAACAGCCTGTTTTTAAAATGACTTTCATCCCTTCGATTGTGGCAGAAATCTGCCATGTATGTTATAAACAATTAAACCCCCATGTTTGCTGACGCATCACAACGAAACATGAAAGTCGTTGCATATCAGTATTTTACGGAGACTTTCTAATAAAATTTCAAAAATGAGAATCAGATAATGAATATTAAAAATGCAGACACACTAACAGGAATAACAACCACCGGAACCCCTCACCTTGGCAACTATGTAGGAGCCATACGTCCAGCCATTGAATCAAGCAGAGAGGAGGGTAAAAGCTCTTACTACTTTCTTGCCGATTACCATGCCATCATAAAGTGCCAGGATCCTGCAAGAATCCGGCAATCTGCCCTTGAAGTTGCCGCCACCTGGATTGCCATGGGACTTGACACAAACAAGGCTGTCTTTTACCGCCAGACAGATATTCCCGAGATTCCGGAACTTACATGGATACTTACATGCATGACCCCCAAGGGACTTATGAACCGTGCCCATGCATACAAGGCCGCTGTTGCAGAAAACCTGGAGGCAGGAAAAAAGGAGCAGGATCTTGATAAGGATATCACAATGGGACTTTTCAGCTATCCCGTTCTCATGGCAGCAGATATACTTATGTTTAATGCAAAAAAAGTTCCTGTGGGAAGGGATCAGATCCAGCATATAGAGATGACAAGAGATATTGCAGGGCGTTTCAACAATCAATATGGAGAACTCTTTGTTCTTCCTGAAGCTGTGGTTGATGAAAAAACCGCTGTCCTTTCCGGTCTTGACGGCAGAAAGATGAGCAAAAGCTACAATAACACCATTCCTCTGTTTGAACCTGAAAAACGCCTCCGTAAACTGATCATGAAGATAAAGACAAATTCCCAGGCTCCGGAAGAACCCAAAAATCCTGCCGAGTGTACCCTGTTTGCCATCTACAAGGCATTTGCAACTTCTCAAGAGGTAACTGCAATGGAAAAACACTATCAGGAAGGAATTGCATGGGGCACAATGAAACAGGAGCTGTTTGAATATCTCAACCAAATTCTAAAAGGGCCAAGGAAGACTTACCATAAGCTGCTTGAAGCTCCAGGGGATCTTGATGTTATCCTGAAACAGGGTGCGGAAAAGGCACGTTGCTACTCTGTTCCGTTTCTGGAAAAAATCAGAAAAGCCATAGGAATCCAGTCACTGTAAAGAGAAGATAGAATGGAGCTTTTTGAAAATAGTACCAATGGTACAAAAAAACAGTCAACTTACAATGCCCGTTCCATTGAGGTATTGAAAGGTCTTGATCCGGTCAGGCGAAGGCCAGGCATGTACACAGATACCACAAGCCCTGACCATCTTGCCCATGAAGTCATTGACAACAGTGTTGACGAGGCCATTGCAGGCCATGCAGACAGAATTGATGTAATCCTTTATAAGGACAACTCCCTTGAGGTCACAGATAATGGTCGAGGCATGCCTGTGGATATCCACCCTGAGGAGAAAATTTCAGGTGTTGAGCTTATAATGACAAGGCTTCATGCAGGTGCCAAGTTTTCAAGCAAAGATTATACCTTTTCCGGTGGGCTTCATGGGGTTGGTGTCTCTGTTGTCAATGCACTTTCATCATTTCTTGACGTAAAGATCGCACGGGATGGTGCTCTTTACAATATAACATTCAGGGATGGAAACAAGGACAATGATCTCAAGGTGATTGGCAAGGTTGCTGCAAAAAAAACAGGCACAACCATAAAATTCTATCCCGACAAATCCTACTTTGACCGGGAGAAATTCTCAAGAAAGGCTCTGTCCCATACCCTGAAGGCAAAGGCTGTGCTTTGCCCCGGGCTTGTGGTTACTTTCCTTGATGAACTTACCGGAGAAAAGGAAGAGTGGCAGTTTCATAATGGCCTGAAGGATTACCTTGAAAATTCATTTGGAGATAAAGAGACCCTTTTTGCGTCTCCTTTTACAGGTGAAAAAATACTTGACGATGCAACGGTTGCATGGGCTGTTGACTGGACACCTGAAAAAAACGACAACCTCTGTGAAAGCTATGTCAATCTTGTTCCCACACCCCAGGGTGGAACACATGTGAACGGATTTCGTGCAGGTCTTCTCGAATCCATAAGGGAGTTCTGCGGATTCAGGGATCTTCTGCCCAAGGGTGTATCCATTGCTCCGGAAGATATCTGGCAAAATATTGGCTTTATACTTTCCGTCAAACTCACAGATGCAAGGTTCTCGGGTCAGACAAAGGAGAGATTGTCATCAAGGCACTGCACAGCCATTGTAAGCTCAGTTGTCAGGGATGCCTTCAGCCTGTGGCTTAACCAGAACACAGAAGCTGGCGAAAAACTTGCTGAAATGGCAGTTGAACATGCCAAAACAAGGTTAAAAAAGGCAAAAACAGTTACCAGAAAACGCGTTACTGCAGGCCCTGCCCTACCTGGAAAGCTGTCGGACTGCACCAGCAGCGATCCAGAAAAAAGTGAGCTTTTTCTTGTTGAAGGAGATTCTGCCGGAGGTTCTGCAAAACAGGCAAGGGACAAAAAATTTCAGGCAATAATGCCCCTTCGGGGAAAAATACTTAACACATGGGAGACAGACCCGGAGCTAATACTTGCATCCAAAGAGATCCATGATATATCTGTGGCAATGGGAGTTGATCCTGACAGTGATGATATATCAGGATTGAGATACCATAAAATCTGCATACTTGCAGATGCTGACTCAGACGGGCTTCACATTGCAACCCTTCTTTGTGCCCTGTTTTACCGACATTTTCAGGAAGTTGTCAAAAAGGGGCACATATTTGTTGCAATGCCTCCGCTTTTTCGAATTGATGCAGGAAAGGAGGTTTTTTATGCCCTGGACGAATCGGAACGGGACAGTATAATAAAAAAAATTCAAAGGCGAAAAAAACCGCCGAGAATCAATGTACAACGTTTTAAGGGGCTGGGGGAGATGAACCCTCTCCAGCTTCGTGAAACAACAATGGACCCTGATACAAGGCGACTTGTTCAGCTTGTGGTTGAACAACAGGGACATGAGTACATTGAAGATGGAAAAAACGAACAGGCAACTCAATCAGAGGAGTTTTCTTCCTCATCAACTTCTTCTTCTTCTTCTTCTTCTGATCCAGAACAAATGGAAAATAAAGCAGAAAAGGTTTTCGAGATACTTGACATGCTTCTTGGAAAAAAGAGAGCAGCAGATCGACGTCGATGGATTGAAACAAAGGGCAATATAATGGATGACATCATGTTGTAAGCCAGCCATTTTTCCTTCTTGTTTGAGATTTCTGTACAGAATATTGATTTTAAAACTTTCAAACTTGACCATTTTTTTCAAAAACAGTAAATAATTTCTAATCAGTCATAATTTCTTCACCCCATAACGGCATCCTTCATATCGTGCAGAAAGTACTTTACACTTTCCGGAACAGGCTACCAGAAAAACCGGCATTGAGTTCAGGAAAATGTAAACTGGCAAATGAAAGATGCCCCCATAACCAATCAAAAAAGCAGGTAATTTCCATGAAATATCTCATTATTGGAAACGGAATTGCCGGCACATCTGCGGCAGAAGCCATTCGAAAAACAGATACACAAGGCAAAATTATCATGGTGGGTGACGAGTCAGGTGTTCCGTACAGCCGTCCCATGATCACATATCTTCTGGAGGGAAGCTGTACTAAACAGCAGCTTCCCATAAGATCCTCTGATTTTTACAGGAACCTTGACATAACGCCACTGCTTGGACATCGGGTCATTGCCCTTGATGCAGCCAAACAGAGTGTTACTCTCGCCAATGGTGAAACCCTTGATTACGACAGGCTTCTTGTTGCATCCGGAGCAGATCCAAGGGCAATAAAGGCAACAGGGGCTGATCTTGACAATATTTTTTACATGCGCACAAGCGCCCAGGCCATAAAGCAGATTGAAGCCCTGCCAGGGGTAAAAAAGGCAGTTGTACTTGGAGGCGGGCTTGTTGGATTCAAATCGGCATATGCACTTTTTAAAAGAGGGATCAAGGTGACCCTTGTCATTACATCACCCTACCCTCTCTCCATGCAGGTGGATGAAAAGGCAGGAGAGATGCTTATGCAGGAGATGATATCCAATGGTTTTGGTATAAGGGTGGGAGCAAGTGCAGTTTCATTTGAGTCCAGTTCATCCCGGAAGAATCAAGTCTCATCGGTGATTCTTGACACAGGAGAAGAGATCCCATGTGATATTGTGATTGCAGGAAAAGGAGTAACACCTGCACACTCATTTATTGCTGAAAATATGATTGAAAAGGATTGGGGCATCAGAGTTGATCAATATATGAAAACAATGGTTCCCAATATTTATGCTGCCGGAGATGTGGCAGAAACATTTGATATTGCAAGGGATTGCAACTGGATCAATGCCATATGGCCTGAAGCTGCTATACAGGGTCAAATTGCAGGCATGAACATGGCCGGATACAAAGTCAGGCATGAAGGCAGCCTTGGACGTAATGTAATGCGGGTTTTCGGGCTTGATGTCATGACAATGGGCTTTGCCAATGCTGACAAAAACTCATTTAAAGGAGCTCACTTTGCAAGCAGATTGAATCCATCTTCTTCCAATCCCTGGTACAGAAAACTTGTTTTCAAAGACAATCTCCTTGTTGGAGCTGTTCTTGTAAATCACATTGAACAGGGTGGCATAATCCGCGCTCTCATTGAAAATAAGGTTCCTGTAACAGTGTCACCTGAAACCATGCTCTCTTTACATTTTAATTTTGCAAAACTTTTTACATAAGGAGGCATCATGAAAGAAGTTATAGTACGACCTGAAAGATGCGTCGGATGCATGCAGTGCATGCTGGCATGTGCAAAAGCCCACTCCACTTCAGGTGAGCTCTATCTTGCCACCCTGGAAAATCCGGTTCCAAAACCAAGAATTCATGTTGGAGCAGGACGCTTTAACGAAGGTTTTCCAAATCGCTGCCGACACTGTAACCCAGCCCCTTGTCAAACTGCCTGCCTTGCCGGTGCCATATTCCGGGATTCACTCACTAACAGTGTACTTATAGACCCTTCCCGCTGCATTAACTGTGCATCTTGTGCCATGGCATGTCCCTACGGAGTTATAAGATTTCACCAGGACACTTTTGCCCCATACAATAAAACAGTTGCAGTCAAATGTGATAACTGCGATGCAAGAATATCTGAAGGCAGAATACCAGCATGTGTTGAAGCCTGCAAGACAGGCGCTCTTGTCTATGAAGAGCTCTCCCAGGCCATGAAAAGAAAAAACAGTGAGGTCTCAAGGGCAATGTCACCGCCTTCAGAATACTGTTCATCCATCATTCCTTCTGAAGTTGCACTTCTTAAGAGCATGAAAGAGAGCTGCTGCAAACTTAAAAGCCCTCTTTGACAAGAAATGAGTCTTAAATATGGGCATTCTTCATATGACATCAGAAGTACTTTACATGTTTTTAGATGAACTTCCCGCAAAATGGGAATAGTGTAATGGAAAGTGTAAATCGGGAAATGAAGCATGCCTAAATTTGCCCATTGAAAAACAGAGACCCTTTGCAGAAATATTTAAAATTAAAAAGCAAAATATTAAGGAGGCCAAATGTTAACTCCAGACAAGCAGATATCCATAACAAGCGACGGAATTAAACTTCTGAAAAAGGCAAAAGAGGACAATATTGAGACAGTATGGGATCGCCACGATGCCCAGCAGCCCCAGTGCGGTTTCTGCGAAATGGGACTAAGCTGCCGCATCTGTATTATGGGACCATGCAGGATAGACCCTTTTGGAGAAGGCCCACAAACAGGTGTATGCGGTGCTGATGCCGATATCATTGTTGCCAGAAATCTATGTCGCATGATTGCCGCAGGTGCTGCAGCCCACTCGGATCACGGTCGGGATCTTGTTGAGGTACTTGAAGCCATATCAGAAGGCAAAGCCCCGGGATACAAGATAAGGGATGAGGCCAAACTGAAACTTCTTGCCGGCGAGTATGGTGTGGAGACCAAAGACCGCGATGCTCTCTCCATAGCAGGAGATCTTGCCCACTCCATGATGGAAGATTATGGAATGCGCAGAAAAAAGGTTAACCTTGTCAGCCGCGCCCCTATCCAAAGACAGAAAGTATGGGAAAAGGTGGGGATAACCCCAAGGGGTATTGACAGGGAGACATCGGAAATGATGCACCGGACCCACATGGGCGTTGATAACAACTGGCAGAGTCTTCTGCTTCAGGGACTCAGAAATGCCCTATCCGATGGATGGGGTGGCTCAATGATTGCTACTGAAGTTTCCGACATTCTTTTTGGAGTACCATCCCCCAAACCCACAATGGTAAATGCAGGGGTACTTAAGGAAGATCAGGTCAATATCGTTGTACACGGGCACAACCCGGTTGTCTCTGAGATGATCTCACTTGCATGTCAATCACCTGAACTTCTTGAAAAGGCAAAAAAACTTGGAGCTAACGGCATAAATATTGCTGGAGTATGCTGCACTGGAAACGAGCTTTTAATGCGCCGGGGAATTCAGATGGCAGGTAACCACCTGATGACAGAACTAATACTCTCCACAGGTGCCGTGGATATGATGATTGTGGATTATCAGTGTATCATGCCCTCCATAGGCAAGGTTGCATCTTCCTACCATACCAGGATGATAAGCACCAGCGACAAGGCAAAATTCCCTGGAATGGAGCACCATGAATTTCATCCTGACAATGCACAGAAAAAGGCCATGACAATTGTCGAGATGGCAATTGAAAATTTTGCTAACCGTAAAGAGCTCTTTATCCCTGTAAAACCCCAGGAAGCAGTTGGCGGCTTTTCGGTTGAAACCATAATAAATGCCCTTGGAGGAACTGCAGACCCTTTGATTGATGCCATAAAGCAGGGCAAAATCAGGGGTGCTGTTGGAATTGTGGGCTGCAACAATCCAAAGATCACCCATGACTACGGCCATGTCACCCTCACCCGCCGCCTTATTGAAAACGACATACTTGTTGTGGATACAGGTTGCGTATCTGTTGCAAATGCAAAGGCAGGCTTCAAGGTTCCTTCAGCCATTGAGATGGCAGGCCCGGGTCTTAAGGAGATCTGCGGAGCCCTTGGTATTCCGCCGGTTCTGCATCTTGGAAGCTGCGTTGACAATGTGCGGATTCTGGTACTTGTATCTGCACTTGCAAATGCCCTTGGAGTGGATATAAGCGATCTACCTGTGGCAGGCTCTGCCCCTGAGTGGTATTCAGAAAAAGCTGTTACCATAGGAGTTTACTGTGTTGCATCAGGCATAACAACCCACCTTGGGCCAATGCCGCCTGTTACAGGAAGTAAAAATATAGTGGAGCTTCTGACAAGTGGCCTTGACGATGTTGTTGGAGCAACCTTTAAAGTTGAGCCTGATCCTGAAAAGGCAGCATTGCTGATCAGGCATCACATTGAGAAAAAAAGAGCAGGACTCGGGCTTGATGCCAGGGGAGTGGAGTAATTTTTTATGAATACAAAAAAGTGTACTATCAGTTTCAGCAGTTTTACCGCGAAAACAGATTCTGTTTTCAAGATCGGGGGCGGTCGAAATCTCAACCAGCCATTGCTGTTTAACAGATATTTGACGCTATGTGCTTTTACATTAATATTTTTTATCTGCACCACGATTTTTGCGGAAAACACATTACCCCAGGTGGATTCTTTAATTAAAAAATATGGCACACAGGAAATTATTGATTTTATTCTGTACAAATCACCGGCAAACAGGATTACTGTACAGATAAAAAACAAACTCTACCTGAATGATGGAAGGCCTTCACCTGAATATATTTCAGTTTACTCTGTTGACCATGATCTTAAAAGGCTGAAGATCACGCCTCAACAGGCTGACAGGATGATAAAAGAGATCATTGCACAGAAAAAACTGGCTGCTGAAACCAAAAAAAAGGAAGAGGAGGAGTGGAAGCAGCATCTGGCTTCACGATTTGACACCGGTACCCAGAAATTTATGGCCACTGTAAACGGGCTTTTTGAAAGCACCCTGATAGAAGAAGTTACTTTTGGAAATGGCACGGGTAAAATTGAATTCAGTAAAAACAATGGATATTTTGGTACAGGAGACAGAGCCAATATAATATTTGCAATTGAATCGACCCAGCTTTTCAGAGATGTCCCCGAGCTTAAGAAGCTTATCATGAAGATCCCCATTTTTGAAAACACGCACGTCCTTGACATTAACAGAAATGAGATTGAAACATACTACGGGGTTGAGTTCACTACCTATAAAGACAATGCAGATGCCTGGAAAAACGAATTTGCCTCACAATTTGATTTAAAGCATCTTAGATTAAAATTTGCAGATCAATTCGTAAGAATCAGAAAATAAGGAATTAGC
>NZ_LT828540.1:856325-871327 GCF_900170035.1 Desulfamplus magnetovallimortis
TTTTTTTCACATCATAAAAAAACTGTACGAACCATTGATTAGAATAATCGGCAACAAAGAATAGAATAAGCAGCAACGGGGACAGATATAAATCTGTCCCCGAATCACTCTTAATCACTCTTCACTCTACGAAATCATACCATAAAGACGTTTTTGTATAATACTTCCAGCTTCCTCCATGATTCCACTTATAAGCTCTTTGCATGTAGGTATATTGTGAATAAGACCTGCAACCATTCCGCATGACCATGCACCCGCATCCATATCCCCTTCTCTCATGATTCTGGGATAGACACCAGCTACCTCTTCAATAATATCCTCGAATCTGATTTTATCACCAAGGGATTTCTCTTTTTCAATCAGGCGTTCAACAGCAGCATTGGAGATCACCCTCTCAGTGTTTCTCAATGAACGCATGATCAATCGTGTATCCAGCTCGCTTGCTGCCACAATGGCCTTTTTTACATTTTCGTGGACAGGTGCCTCTTTTGTTGCAATAAATCGGGTTCCCATATTGATGCCTTCAGCGCCCAATGCCATGGCTGCCACAAGGCTTCTTCCATCTGCCATGCCGCCTGAAGCCACAAATGGAATGGTCAGCTCTTCAGCAGCCCGGGGCAGCAGAATAAAGTTGGGGATGTCATCCTCTCCTGGATGGCCGCCGCACTCAAAACCGTCAACCGAAACTGCATCACATCCAATTTGTTCAGCTTTCAGAGCATGTCGGACAGAAGTACATTTATGAATCACTTTTATACCGGCATCCTTGAGAGCCGGAAGATAATCCTTGGGATTTCTTCCTGCAGTTTCAACAATTTTAACTCCACCTTTAATGATTGCCTCTATATAACCTGGATAGTCAGGTGCCATTACAGTGGGCAAAAAAGTTAAATTAACACCAAAGGGTTTGTCAGTCATTTTATGACATTTGTCAATCTCTCTGGCCAGATCATCCGGTGTTTTTTGTGTCAAAGCTGTAATTATTCCCAATCCGCCTGCATTGGATACTGCTGAAGAAAGTTCTGCAAACGCAACATAATGCATGCCACCCTGCATGATAGGATGTTCAATTTCAAATAGCTCTGTTATTTTTGTTCTCATTTAAATATTTCCTTTTTTTGACATTAATACGGCATCCTTCACATGATCCAAAAAGAACTTTACACTTTTTTGTGAGAGATTCTCGCCATTCAGAGTTTTCTCTCCGGAAAATGTAAACTGAAAAATGAAGCATGCCATTCATTGGTGTCGATTTTGAGTATATTATCTGTTTTATCCACCCCAGGGATAAGAGTTTCTTTCAACACAAAATTCATTTGAAACAGCTTCCGACAGATTTATAGTTTCAATCATTTCTTCATAAGATCCCTTGATATGTATATTATATTCACCGGGAAGCAAGCCATTTATCCTGTAGTCCATATCATATAGACAAAGGCAGTCGCACAGTCCATCTATCTCATTCTCCGTAATATTAATGTCACTTCCATCTATTGTGATATTTGCCGAAAGCTCTTCCGGACAGCAGTTGAAAGCGGCATTTACATGTTTCAGATAAAGGGTATTGTCATTATATGTATAGTCAATGCATTCCATGTTGTTGGGGGTTTGCTCTGAATCACTCTGCTCCAGTGTTTTACAGGTTGAGTAAGCTACCAAATCTCCGCAGCAAACTTCTTGTTCTATAGGAGCAGGGGTTTTTTCAATCTTCTGGGTACCCAGCTTTATTTCATTATTTATAATAACAAGGTTAAAGGCAACACCATCATTGAAGGCAATCTTCTGAATTGATGTAGTGGCAGGCATCTTCAGGATGGTTCCGTCTGAGCCCTCAAAGGTCACAACAGCACCAGAGCGAGAGACCGAAAAAAGGCTTGAATCAGACTCTATTGTAATTGTGTTTTCCCCTGGAAAATTTATCAGTTCTGCGTAAACACCGCTTTCAAGGGTGACACTGTTATCATGGCTGCTTCCATATATCAAAACAGGGCTATTGTCACTGCTTACAGTAAACTCAGAACTTGATGATAGAACAACAGGTTCATGAAATTTTTTTCCAGTGAAAACGCCTTTTGCATACGTTGGATTCGCTTCATCTTTCAGTATATTACCAGAAGTACTCCCATCAAGTATTGACCAAAAAGTTAGTATAAATTCTCCTTGTAACTCTTCAGAATTGATGTCAATATCAAACCATATTGTATGAAAGTCATCATAAATCCAGCCGAATTGTGAATGCTCCTCTGGCAGCGTTAGTTCAGAAGAACCGTTAGTATCATGTGTGACGTCATAATGTTGATAAGTTGAGTAATCATAAACATATCCATAAAACCAGTTCATTAAGGAAAAGGTGGAATTGTCCTGTTTTATTAAATTTCGTCCCTGCATATTGGATTCCCAAGTGGTTTCTTCGTTCCAAACAGAATCAGAAGCAGGATTTTTGAGTTCTTCTGTAGAGTACCCTGTTACATCAAAAAGCCAATAGCCGGAAGCATCATAACCGGATGTAGTTTCAGAAACATAGACATCATCCATTACTGAAATAAAACTACCACTCTCACCTTCATCAAGATAAATTCGAGAAGCAAACTGAATCATCTCCGAATAAGGATTATAGATTGGTGTTGAAACATTATAATAATATATTTCGTTATCAACAATAAAAGTAAATACCCCATCCTTAAATCCCAATCCCATTATATATTCAGTATCATAAACGTCAGACAAATCAATACGCTTACTAAAAAGAGTCGTTTCAGAATTCCAATCAGCATCATTTATCCTGACAATATATGAAAGTATATAATATGAACCACCTTCATCTATCCTGAGAGAATGTTCAGCATAAACATCTCCTTCATATCCGTTGTGATCTTGACCGCTGCCGGGGCCTTTACTATCATTATAATAGATTGCTCCTATTCTAAATTTCCCCCATGTACCTAACGGCACTGTACTGTCGCCACTAACTATAATTTTTGTTTCAATATATGAGTGTTCCTGGTTTGTTGGATATATCCTTGATGATATCTTTTCATTAGAACCAGTTGCATTTAAAATCAGTTTGCCGTTTTCAACATATGATATTGATTCATCAAAATCTTTCCATTTTTCAGCATTAATACTGCTGCTACTAAAATCATCATACAATATGATATTTCTGGAAGGAGAATCAAAATCAAGAACCATATTTATTCCGGAAGTCTCCTGATGTGGAGTCACATCAAGGGCAACACCCTCATTGCAGTCAGCAGACCCATTATTGCCGTCCCAGACTTTATCAATATATGGAGATTCAGATGAATCTGAATATCCTCCTGTCCAGATAAATACATCCATCCCTGCGGGTACAGAACGGATGACAAAGTTTCCTGCTTCATCAGTTACTGTTCCTGAAAGATAAAGTCCACCACAAGAAGCATCGAATGCATATATGTTAAAATTGGGAACCGGAGCTCCATTTTCATCAATAATCTGACCGGAAACAGAACCTGCCGGCTCCAGGGTCATGTCAATACCGGCCAGTGTTTCAAGGGGAGCAACATATAAAGGTGTGGCAGCAGAACAGTCAAAAGTTCCGCCATTTCCATCATAATATTTATTAACAAAATCAAGAGGATTTTCCTCGGGGCAGTAGGTATTGAGATAAACAGTTATATCTGGAACACCTACGATTTCATAATATCCTTGATCGTTAGTTCTGGCGCCACCGAACCACTCTCCTCCGCATTTATCACCAAAGATACCAAGATCAATCGTTTGAAGAGGATTTCCGCTTGTATCCACAATACGACCAGAGATGATTCCCCCGGGTTCAAGATAAAAGTTGATATCAGGTGTATCACCATCTGTTATCCTAATCGGAGTTGCTTCACTGCAATCATTTGAATTGCTGTTGTAATATTCGTTAATATAACTGATTTTGGTGTTATTGCACTCCGTGCAGGTTTTAACATAGACATCTTCTCCAACAGGCAGCCCGCTTACAATATAACTTCCATTTATATCAGTATTTACCCACCCTATCTGTTGCCAGTTACACGCATCTGAAAAAACCTGAACATGCATCCCTTCAACCGGAACATCCGAAGTGGCAGCATCATTGTCATGATCCCCAAAAACAGTACCGGAAATAGACCCTGATGACTCGCCAAAGACAAAATACATTTCATTATATGTCTGGTTTTGCACTTGAATCCAGTCATCGGAATCAGAGACCCTGACATACATGAGATAAACATCACCCTCTGTCAATTCGCCTTCATAGGTATAGGAACTCATGTCATGGTTGTGATCTGTATTGATCAACCTCTTTCCGGATGAGTCATAGACCCTTAATCTGTAATATAGTGGAATGGATTCTTCTTCATAATTCACAAGATCCCAGGAAAAGGTCTGGCCATCAACCCTGAATGAGTTTATATCGGGTACGGGCAGCTCCCTGTTAACGCTCTGGGTATTCGTCGATGTATAGGTAACTCCATTGGAAACAACGGTAAAGGTATAGGTTCCAATCTCAGGTGAACCCGGAATATCAGTGTAATACTCAAAGTGCCCTTTTCCATAATCTGATAATTCAAAATCATCTTTGCCCAAGGGAAGCTGCTCTCCACCAAAATCAATGGTTATGGATTCAAGCCCTTCATTAAAGGAAATATCAGTGCAATAAACATCAATATAAATCCTGGTTATGTTTTTTGAGGAACTCCCTACCCACGCATTGATAATATTTCCTTCAATAACAGTTTTGTCAGATTCATCAATTTCAACCATTACATCATCAAGGATTGCCTTGAAAAGCCCATCTTCTCCCGGGTCAAGATATAGCCTTGAAGTTAATATAGGCTCTCCATAATCGTAAGGGGGATACATGGGTGTTTCAACCTCATACGACCAGGTTTCATCATTGAGGGTAAAACCAAAAACACCATCTTTAAACTCCATTGACATGCTATATTCCGTGTCAAAATTTATAACAGTTGTGAATTCCTGACAAAAAAGAATTGTTTCAACAGTATCGTCAGCATCATCTACTCTGGTGATATCTGCAATTGCCTTCAATGAATGGGTATCATTCAGTTCCAGTCTAAACTCAGCCCAGACGTCACCTTCAAGTCTATTGTGGGACTGCCCGCTTCCGGGCCCATGACTGTCATTATAAAAAAAAGATCCAATCCTGAATTTTCCCCTTGCTCCTGAAGAGGCATAACTATCACTTGATATCTTCACCCTGGTTTGCACGGCAATGATGTTCTGAGCTTGTAAAAAACCCAAAGTATTTGAGAGTTTGGTATCACTGCCGCTGACTGCAAGTTCAAGTACTCCGTCTTTAATAACAGGCTCTTGATTGTTTGAAGAAAAATACCACTTCTCTTCATCAAGAGTTGCCCCTGAAAAGTCATCGTAGAGAACACTTTCTCCAAGAGCAATGCCATGAAGAGCTGCCAAAAAAATAATCACTACAAAAGATACAATTCTGCTCATTTTCTCTCCTCCCGTTATTTTAGGAATGATGACACAATAAGATTACCAAATTAGAGTTCGCGATGGTTTGAGCTTCAAAGGCAGGCAGTTTTGAAATGGGTAAGTTATTTATGACTCACTCCTTAATTCTGTATGCAAGCTACATACAGTATTGTACATGACAATAACTGTTATTTTTGCGACTCACATACAACAAGGTATCTATTAGCTTCCATGAATCTTTATACACACTTGTAATAAGCAGGTAAACATTTAATAACATTTAAACCAAAAAAAATGATGAGTTGTTTGGCATGTTTCATTTCCCGCTTTACACTTTCCTGGATACTATTCCCATTTATCAGGATTCTCCATAAAAAGTGTAAACTACTTTTGGGATGATATGAAAGATGCCAGTTGTTTTCAATATTTTGATTGTAATAACGTACATGGCGGATTACCGCCACAATCGAAGGGATGAAAGTCGTTTTTAAAACAGCCTGTTACAGAGACTTTCATATAAATCACGATTGACGTAAATCTCATGATATGCGTTATATATACTCAAAATCGACACCTATGAGCTTTTGAGCCTTGTCAATACTGTCTGAATCAGGATGCCCAAGATAACCAGGATTTACAGGATAAAAATCCTGAGCATCTTGTAAATCCTGTTTATCCTGATTCAGACAAATTCAATAAATGCCAAAAAGACCAACAAGGTGTCGATTTTGAGTATATACAAATGATAAAATCATTTAACTGCAAATACACAAAAGCGCCATCAAAAGGACAGCGTGTAAAACAGTTTGTGAATATTGAAAAAGTTGCCATGAGGAAATTAAGGCAGCTTGAAGTAGCTAATCAAATTGAAGATTTAAGAATATTTCCACGGTAAAGTTTATTTTGCAGAGGCTGACGGCTGCAAAAAATACAAGCTTACAAAAATAACACCTCCAACAATCAAAGCTGTCAGCGGAGCCACAACAAGGGAACCCAAAAACCACTCAAAAAGTCGCTCCACACCTTCATACCCAAGTGTCTGCAATGAAATATCTGTCAAAAAATGTCCGTTTCTCATGTAATAGCCAACTTCTATGCACAAGGCAGGCATAAAGGGAGGCATGCATATCTGGCTTGCAGCAAGTGCGGTAACTTTACTTAAACGGAAATACCCTGCTGTAAAGAGAAGAAACACAGTGTGACATGCAATCAAAGGAAGAGCACCAATAAAGACTCCGGCAGCTCCTGACATGGAAAGCCTGGCAGGAGACAGCCCTGATTCAGCAAGTACCTGAAGTGACTGCACAGGCCTTAGAATTGACAGTTTTGGCTTATTTACTCCTGGTTTTAAAGGCTTATGTGACATGGGCACAAAGGACCTGAGAGTCAATCTGGTATTGAGTTTAGTCAAAGCAAAGTTATCCCTTAAAAAATTAAAATGGGATATCCGCTTTTTTCCTTTTTGGTAAATGACAGAAATATCAATATCTTTAATTTCTACCCCACCCCAGACAGATTTAACAAGAACCTCAACTTCAAATGCAAACCTGTTTTCATTGAAGGGAACGCCATCAAATATAAAAAGAGGGTATGCTCTGAACCCACTCTGAACATCACCTGTTGCAGTTCCTGTTTGAACCCTTAGCCAAAAATTTGAAAATGCCCTCCCAAATACAGAAGATTTAGGAACATTGACAGTGTCAAAGTTTCTTTTTCCTATAATAATATCTTGAGAAGCTGCATTAATTGCATCAATGAAGGCAGGAATGTCAGAAGGATCATGCTGACCATCTGCATCAATTGTAATCATATGGGTATAGCCCATGGAAGATGCCACAGCAGCAGCAGTTTTGATCGCAGCACCCTTGCCTCTATTTTCATGATGGTACAAAACAGGAACATTTAGATGGGATATTGACTCAATACAGGGTTCACTACTTCCGTCGTCAATTACAATTATACTCTTACAATATTGAAGAGCCTTTGAAACCACATCTTTGAGGGTTGCCACATGGTTGTAAACCGGGATGACAATGATAATTTTGTTGTCAGAAATGATTTTGTTGTCTAAAGTTGACATTGAACCTTACCGTAAAAATGCTGTTGAGTTGAACTTCTGTTTTCTGAAAAAAAAAGCACACTTTCTGTTCCGGATTCCGAAACATGAAAGTGTGCTTTGCAAAATAGATCTGAAACAGAAGATGACAATTTAACCTTCTGATTTAAAGTCTGCCTTTGACAGAAAAAAATCAGTGATGATCATCTCCGTGACCTGCTCCTTTTCCATTGAGAGTATCTACAATGGTTTTAAGCAGACAGAATGTCATGCCAAGTCCCAGAATCGAGATGGTGTACCACATGCCGCCAAAAAAGAGATAATGGCCGGCATCCCAGACCCATTCAAAACAAAATGGAAACATATTATTAAATCTCCCTCTATTGCAGGACAATCAAAAAGTTACATCATCCTTGCAGATTTATTTTTAATCAGTTGTAAGCCACCGGAAGCGTTATTTTGAATCGTAAAGTTCCTGCTCCTGGGGAAACATCGGTAGATAACGATATGCAAGGGATATCAGGATAACACCATAGGCAACAGGCAAAATGGTTGTGGCAACTTCCTGCCAGCTTGGGATGTAGAGTGCCCAGGTATCAAAGCTCATTACAGGAACTGCCATAACCTGCAGAACCATGACCCAGCGGTTAAGACAAACTCCCAATGTGCCAAGTATGATGGCAACAAGCAAAAGCTTTTTGTTTTCCCTGAAACGCTTTACTGTTAAGAACACAGCAGGAACTATTCCGCCAAGTACGATCTCAGCAAAAAGAATCCATATTCCGTAAAATGCATTGTCAGAGTAAAAATCCATGAGAGAGAATCCCATTTCAGGAGCTGTGACACCTGCCCAGTAAATGGTATCTATTATCTTGGCAATGATATAGGTGGTAATCATCCAGCCTGAAATTTTTGCAAGAAGATGAATAACATTGTCTTTAACAAGTTTTTTACGGGTGATACCTTCAAACATTTTACAAACAGTCAGGGTAAAGCAGGGACCATAAGCTGCTGCTGACCATGTAAATAGAAAGAAAGTCCATGGCCAAACAAGAAGGCCTTCTCTGTAAGCAAATGGACGTCCGTAAAGAACACCTGCAACTCCTCCAAGGGAACCCTGGTGGAAGCATGACAAAAATGCGCCGGTTGCAGCAAATACAGCCATAACACCATGCATGTTGTGGCTTAAATTATGGAAAAAAGGAACCTTGTCCAACTGACGGTTTTCAAGGATAAGGGGAATGAACTCTATTGTGAGAACACTGAAGTATAGAGAAAGACAGAAAGCCACCTCGGTGAGCATGGAGTGGACATTGGCATGCCAGAAGATAAACCATCCTCTCAAAGGCTGGCCAATATCAATGGCAAGAATCAACAATGCAGAGCTGTAGCAGATAAATCCTATTACAACTGCAAGGTTGATAATATTTTTAAGCTCATCTATTCCAAATACATATTTCAGAAGACCTGTGAAAAATGCACCACCGCCAATGGCAATAACGGCAAGGTCAGCCCATATCCAGAGGGCAAATCCATAGTAATCATTCATGTTGGTCTGGTTCAGGCCCTTGAGCCAGCACAGAACCATGGCAAAAACGCCCCACAGAAGAACCACACTAACCACTGCAATCCCTGTTGCAAACACAGGAAACGGGCAGCGCCTTGCTCCTTTGGGTATCAATGCAGAATCCATATTTTATTACTCCTACGATTTAAGAATGAGCACAAAATAAAGTTCCCTTTTTAAGAAACCCTCATTCATTTATACAGAGGGTATCACAGCGTACCGTTAAAATCCTTTAAAAACAAGCCCAGGGGCTTTCTAATAGAGGGAAGAGTTTAAAATCTATCCTCAAGGTACACAAACAGGCAAATTATTAAGGAGCCATTCCTTAGGTTATGCTCAAATTTTTAAAGAAATTTCATGCGTTAATCATGACAGGAAATATTGTTGCTCAATGCCCCTTGCCATGACTTACCTTTATCTCTTTACCCCACTCACCTTTACGGTAGTTGTCACCGGCCTTTCTTACCCACTCACGTTCAGAAATGTAATATACCTTGGGGTTTGTCTGAAGTCTCTCCAGCAGACGGAATGCCTTGGGCTCCCTCGGTCTTCCGCAGTTATGGGGATCAGGCTTTACAAGTTTATATACCTCATGTTCAGGATTATTGAGATCTCCAAATGTAATGGCTCCTGCAGGACATGCCTGGGTACAGGCTGTCTGGTATTCGCCCTCTTCTATGTGATCTCTTCGCTCCTCATGGTATGCCCTGTCCCTTGCCTCCTGATATCTGTGGTAACAGAAGCTGCATTTTTCAACAACACCCCTCATTCTCGGAGATACATCGGGACTTAGATACTCTTCCATACCATCCGGCCATTTTGGATCCCACCAGTTAAAATACCTTGCATGATATGGGCACGCTCCCATGCAGTAACGGCAACCAAAGCATCTTGTGTATATCTGGCTTACAATACCTGTATCATAGCCATAGTCAGTTGCTGTTGCCGGGCAGACAGAGATACATGGAGAGTGACCGTGATCTCCTTTTCCGCCGCAATGCATACATGGTCTTGGCAGATAGCAGGTATCAATATCAGGGAATGGTTTGCCGTTTGTGAGCTTGAATACCTTCATCCATGTGATACTATCTTTTTTGTCTGTCTCATTTTCCTTGAACGGAACATTGTTTTCCGACATGCACGCCACCATACAGGAACCGCATCCAGTGCATTTGTCCAGATCAATCACCATTCCGTATTTATGTGCTTTTCCGTGATTATCTTGTGTCATCAGAACCTCTTTAACAATTTATAAAATTGACTGACATTATTATGCTCTGGAAAGTCTTGCTCTTATTCCCCAAGCAGCGTCCAGTCCTGAATCAGGGTCAGTTACAGGGCCTATCAGTTCATTTACGTTAACGCCCTTGCCACCGATATAGTGATTGTCACCGGCAAAATGGCCAAGGCCCTCTGTCATTGCAATAACACCCGGCATAATGCCGTCAAAAAGATTAACTTTCACCCTGGCTTTGCCAACTGGTGTCTCTATAAATGCAATATCACCATCAGAAACGCCCACCTGATCCGCTGTTTCCGGATTAATCTCCACAAGAGAGTCACTATCCTTGAGTATGGAATCAGAAACCGTTTTTACAGCAAAAGGAGAAGAAGCAAAGGTTCCTGATGCCAGACGCATATGATCCACCTGAACAAGGGTAAGGGGATAGTTCTTTTTATCACCTTCAGGCATGGTAAAACCTTTAAAGGAAGCAAAAAGTGAAAAATCCATTGCCGACACTTCAGATGCCTGGGAACCGCTATCAATAAAGCCCTCTTCTGACAGAGTACTCCACATCTCACCTGTTACACTTTCAAGGCATTCATCGTAGGTTTCCCATGGGAAACTTGAAGCTATGGAGCCCTCCAGAGCCTTTGCAATCATAATGACAGCTTCACCTGGATGTTTTGTATCAAAAATGGGGCTTGCAATAGGTTTTGACAGGGATGTAACCCTTTGTGTAGTTCCAGAGGAGGTGTAAAGATCCTGTGACATCTCTAGGAACATATGGGCTGGCAAGATCACATCTGCCAGATTTGCTGTATCATCCATATAAGAAGAGATATTTACAACAAAAGGAATCTTTTTTACTGCTTCCTGAACACCTTTTGCATTGTGAAGGTTGTAGCATGGATTGGCATTACAAACCATGAGCATTTCTACCGGAGATCCGTTTTCAGATGAATTGACTGCTTCAAAGAGCTTTGAAACTGAAGAGTTTTCACCGATTGTGGCCTTTGCATATCCTTTAGTTGCAACATCGTCCATTTCAAGGGATGGCCATGTCAGGGGTTCATCTTTGGCAATTGTCCAGAAACCGCCTTTTTTGTTGATATTACCTGAAAGGCAGTTCAATGCATGCACTGCTGCAAACTCCATAAGGCTTCCGGCACTGTCACCTTTTCCTCTGCCTGCAATTGCAAGTGGAGCTTTTGCCTTTGCAAAATCGGCGGCAATTGATCTAATTTTTGAAGCATCAATACCTGTTGTACGGGTTACAAGTTCCGGAGCATATTTTTCGGTCACAAGTTTAGCAAAAACATCAAACTCTTTTCCAAACTTCTTTACACAGCCCTTATCATACAGATTATCGTTTATCATGACACTGCATATGGCAAGGGCAAGATCTGCTTCTGTGCCGGGTTTTGCAGGAATCCACTGATCCGCTGCTGCTGCTGTGCTTGAGAGCCTGTATTCCACCTGAACAAGCTTTGCATGGCGCTCTTTTCTTGAACTGTTTGCAATGAAATTGCTGACAGGAGATCCCCATCCTTCTATAAAGCCTGTGCCAAAGCTTAAAACATAATCAGAATTTGCAATGTCAAATCCGGCAGATGCATTCAAGCCGTGGATTTTTGAAATAAGCATTTCCCAGCTTTTATCCATGGTGTCCATTGTATAAAAGTTCTGGGAACCTACAGCCATAAGAAATCTTTTGCAGAGGCCGGAAATGGTGCCTCTATTATTATCTGTAATACACGCTACTGCATCAGCCTTACCTGATTCACGAAGAGTTTTTGTTTTTTCCGCCACAAGGGTAATGGCCTCTTCCCATGTGACTGTTTTCCACGAGTCACCTTTTCTGACCATTGGAGCCTGAACCCTTGAAGGATCATAAAGATATTGAAGAGCGGAAATTCCGTGAAGACACACACCGCCATCATTGACTGGATAACCGGAGCGGCCTTCAATTTTTACTGCTCTTCCGGCAATTTTTCGGACACTGATACCGCAGTTTCCGGGACATAGACTGCAAACAGTATCATCATAGGTGACTTCTCCATCACGGGGAACAGGTGTCCAGGGCCAGTTCTGTGTCCAGATGGAAAGATCATCTGTCAGTTTCCAGGTTACCGGAGAGGCTGCCACACCAGCGGCTGCACCAAGTCCCAGTCCCAGGAAGCTTCTTCTGTCTATTTTCATAGGGTATATACCTCAATAAAGTTTAACAAATTCCATATACAAGAGTGATTTTCAATTCAGAAATTAAAACTAAATAACTTGCCTGTTTCAAAAGATAGTACATTGCTAAACCTTCATGGCCGAATTCTAAGGCCACCCCCGGACCACGAAAATGGTGAGGGGTATTTTTATGGTAAAGTGATGAATGTCTATTTTTCAAATGAGAAAGATATTTGGTATCCATTCCTTGAAATCATGTCTATTTATGACACTGAAAACATGCACCCTTGCTTCCTGTTTCCTTTTCATGACACTCTGCACAATCATCCATCTTCATTCTGTCCCAGGGATTCTTTTTTATTCCCCAGATGTTTTTTCCCCAGATGTCACGGCTATAACCTGTAAGACGATTTTGCTCATAGGTCTTTGTGGTTGTGGATTCGCCTATGTGACCATGGCAATCTACGCAATCCATCTGCGCACCTGTCACATGGGCAGCATGGGAGAAAAAGACACAATCCGGCTGTTCAGAGTAGATAAGCCAGGGCACTTCCTTGCCGGTTTCCACATACTCGGTTATAAAAACAGCCTCATCTTCTGTTTCACCAAGCTGACTTTCATGGCACTCCATGCAGGAGCTGGTTGATGGAAGTCCTGCAAAACTGCCGTCATCCCTGAAATAGTGGCATGATTCACATCCACCTGTCTCTGCGACATGCAGCTCGTGGTTAAAGTTAAAAGGCTGCTCTTTTTTCGAGTAGAGCAGACTCGGAAACAGCAACCATCCAGACAGAAAACAGACAGCAAATGCACCAATGAAAAAAAGGACTCCCAGCCCTACACCGGAATCTCCTCCTGCCTCCTGTCCGCCGGAGCTGCACTCTTCTGCAGCATCCATCGAACCATGTTCAGTTTTCTTTTCTAATTCACTCATGAAAACCCCATCAATTAAATTGTTGATGTAACTAATTACCTGACAGTTTAAAAAAAATATTTCAAACTGAATTATATACGCTGCGGGAGGAAAAAAATCCTGCCCCGCAGACACTTCCTTAAAAACAGGCTTTTCGCTTTTTTCCGTGAAAATGACTATCATTTTTATATTTGGGGTGATTGATACGTAATCAATCATGCCCGTTTACCGTGGAAATAGATACAAATTTCCATATTCGGGGGTGGCTGAATGCCAGCCATGACCGTTTTATAAGAAAGTCCCCGTCTTTTAAGGAGCTATAGGACTTTCATGCTTCGTTGTGGCAGATGGATCTGCCATGGCCGTTTTATATGAAAGTCTCGGTAACAGCCTGTTTTTAAAACGACTTTCATCTTTTCGATTGTGGCTATCATCAGCCATGTACGTTATAAGAAAGTCCCCGTTTTTTAAGACTCATGAGGACTTTCATACTTCGTTGTGGCAGATGAATCTGCCATGGCCGTTATATAAAATAACCATAGGCGGCAAATTCCGTTAATCTATATTAACATCCATATCCCTTGTCAAGACAAAATCCGCCACACAACCCAACTCACTAATGCAGATTACAACTTGTAATTAAGCATAACTGTGGAGACCTGGAAGCAGGTTTACACCGAAATATGTAAAAAGAACAGCCAGAAAACCCACAATGGAGACCCAGGAAATCCGCCTTCCATGCCAGCCTCTCATCATGCGGAGATGAAGCAGAATGGCGTATATAAACCACGTGATCAGTGACCACGTCTCCTTGGGGTCCCATGACCAGTAAGTACCCCATGCAGAATTTGCCCACACAGAACCTGTTATTATGCCTATTGTCAAAAATAGAAATCCGAACATCACCATCTGATGAATAAGCTCATCCATTATATCCAGCGATGGCAATTTTGACATAAGGGTACCTGGAGCTGTCTTTTCCGGTTTTATGAGGTACATGACACTGAAGCCGAAGGCAACTGCAAAACCTGCATACCCCAGAAAACATGTAATTACATGGGCAATGAGCCAGTTACTTTTAAGTGCAGGAATAAGAGGTGTAATTTTGCTGCCTATGGATGGCGAAAGTGATGCATAGGCAATGGCAAGAAAAACTAAGGGAGTGGCAAATGCTCCGATTATTCTTTCCCTGTACTTATATTCAACAAAGAGGTAGAGAGCTGCCACTGTCCATGAGAAAAATACCAGAGATTCATACATGTTGGAAAAAGGGGCATGCCCGTAGCCAATCTGATATGACTCTATCCATCTGAAAATAATGCCAAGTGTGTTTCCGGTGAATCCTGCCACAAGAGTGAAAAGGCCGATCTTTGCCAAAGCATCTTTTTTAAATGTCCATGCTCCTATGTATAGAACCGATGCCAGAGCATATACAAATGTTGTAATTGAGAGCAACATTGAACTATTCATGATATTTTGTTTCCTTATTTTTTATTAGAAAGTCTCTATAACATACTGATATAAAACGATTTTAATGTTTCGTTGTGATGCGTCAGCAAACATGGGGGTTTTATATGAAAGTCCCCGCAAATGGCTG
>NZ_LT828540.1:871427-909212 GCF_900170035.1 Desulfamplus magnetovallimortis
AAAGTCTCTATAACATACTGATATAAAACGATTTTAATGTTTCGTTGTGATGCGTCAGCAAACATGGGGGTTTTATATGAAAGTCCCCGCAAATGGCTGTTTTTATATAGACTTTCAACACTTCGATTGTGACGGTGAACCGCCATGTTGGTTATAAGAAAGTCCCCATCTTTTAAGCTTCTTGAGGACTTTAATTCTTCGTTGTGGCAGATGGGTCTGTCATGGCCGTTATATAAAAGTATCTTAAACTCTCGGCTAATTGTTAATGCATTTCAAAGGTTTAAGGCGTTTTTTACGCGACAATCAAACCTATATAAAAACAATAGTATATTTGGAATCAAAAAAACTATTTATGGGAATCATCTCTGCATATTCTGGAGTTTTGCAGCCAATTTCATTATTCTAAGTTTCATTCCCTGACTGTTCCTGTTGGATGTGCCAGAGATGTCTATTTTGCAAGCATCTTTGCCATTGGTTTTAATTTCAACACACAATTGCTGATGGGACATAAAAAATGTGATCCAGCAACCGATTATCATGAAAATAAATCCAATATAGACACACCATACACCAGGATCTCTGGTTACTTGAAGGCCAGTATAATATTTTTTTTCATAATCTTCGATCTCAAAGGCAAAGTGTCCCCTTCTCATTTTATCAAATGTTGGAAATTTTACTGGAATATATATCTCAACCTCATGAAAATGGGGAGTGATCTTTTTTTCAGCAGTAAACTCCTCAGTGCCAGAGTCAACTTTTTCGCCATCAGCAGAACTTTGACCATCAGCAGAACTTTGACCATCAGCAGAACTTTGACCAACAGAAGTAGTCTCCTGGGCAGTAGAAGCATTTGTGTCCGCTTTGGTGGCACTATTTTCAAGTTTTTTATTTATTTCATTATGATCAGATGTGTCACTATAAACAAGGGTACCCACAAACCCTTCCCCAAGGTTGTGCCCTCTGAAATTATATCCATGAACAAAGCCATTCAGTGTAAATTTACCTCCGGACTCCGGCAGGTCGATGGTTTGCCCAAAGTCCATTTTAAATGAATAACCCATACCGCTTTCATTGCTTGTAAGCCTTAAAACAACATTTTTTGCAGAATCAGTACCATAGCTTGATTGATAAAAACTCAATCCTTTATAGCGCAGGGGAGCATTGACAATTACATCTTTTGTAAGTGTCTCAACTCCATCCTCAATTATGGATATGTTGGATTTAAACTCTTCAGGCTGACCTGTATCATAAAATGAAACATTAAAGGAGTTACATCTCATTTCAAAGCCAAAAGCAACTTTAGTATCACTTCCTCTCAGTGTTGCAGAGTCAACAGTTACCCCTTCAGGAATTGCCACAAAGGCCTTATAGCCCCACAAAGCTCCCATAAGAGCTCCTGCCAGCATGAAAAGGATGCTCAGATGAACAACATAGACTCCAAGTCGTGTCCATCTTCCGGTTTCGGCAAAGATGACAACACCATTCTCCCCCTTTTCTGTTACGGTCTGACCGAATTTTTTATTTATAAAATCGACATAAAGTGATTGAAGAGATGAGACATTATCTTTTATATCAAATTTTTCACGATGTTTTAGGCGAATGAACCTTTCATGGTTAAAAACGATTTTTTCAGGAAAAATTATTTTCCATGTTGTGTTTAGTTTATCAATTGAGCAGACAACAATATTTACTGCCAGAAGAATTATAAGAAGAAGAAACCACCATGCACTATACATGTCAAAAATATCAAGGGTTTTGAAAAGATTAAAAAACACCTCGCCATATTTCTGAATATAAAAAGCCTCTGAAGAGTTCTGAGGAATAAGAGTTCCAATGACAGAAGTTGATGCAAGCAGCAAAAGAACAACAACTGTCAGTTTTACTGAAGTAAAAAATTTCCAGACAGGATTTCCGTGTCCGGTTTTTGATTTATCTTTAGCCATTAATATCTTCCATATTAAAAAAGTTTGAATAACATACATGGCGTATGATCGCCACAATCTCAAAAATCAAAATTTTGAAAACCAGTATATTGCATTGTTAAGACAAAAATAAATAATCCGCTCTTCAGTTGAAAAAAAAGCTAACAATCTGAAATTACAGATAGCTGAATGAAACACTCTCTAAAAAAACAAGAGAATAGCATGGAGTTAAATTGGCTTTTATATCAAATCCTGCGTTATAGGGCAAAATTTTTTAATTAAAGTATATACTCACTATTTTTCTATATGAGTCAGGTTTGATGCCCCTGTAAAAAGCCAGAGTCGCCAAAATCACTATTAATGATTTCAACATGTTACAGCCTGAAAAATGCTGAAATCGGACTTTTTACGAGTTTATCAGGTTTAAGGCTGATTACTAAGTCAATAGCATTTGTGGCGGGAATATACAAATGAGCAAGAAATTTTAAAACCAATTTTTCAGGAGAAAACAGACTCAATTGCCTCAACAAGTTTTTGTTGCATAAAGGGTTTTACGAGAAAGACATTGATGTTATTTTTCTCAATACACTCATCATCTTCTACAGTAAAGCCGGAACATAATATAACCGGAATTTCCGGCTTGATTTTCCTTACCCCTGAAGCAAGTTCAAGGCCGGTCATGCCGGGCATGGTGAGATCAGTTATAATAAGATCAAAGTCATCTGGATTTTTTTCAAAAAGAGCCATTACCTTAAGTGGATCTGATTCTCCGGTAACATGGTAGCCCAAAGGCTGAAGTAGCAGTACCCCAATCTCGACAAGATCAGGTTCGTCATCCACAAAAATGATCCTGATTTTAGAGTTATTCTCAGCCCGAACAACTGAATCCTTTTCAACCGGAACAATTAAACTCTTTTCAACCGAATCAACTGAACCCTTTTCCACAGAAACAACTGAATTCTTTTCCACAGAAACAACTGAACTCTTTTCCACAGAAACAACCGAACTCTTTTCCACAGAAACAACTGAACTCTTTTCCACAGAAACAACTGAGTCCTTTTCAATAGGAACAATTGAATTCTTTTTAACCGAATCAACAAGACTCTTTTTAGAAGAAAAAGCTGTTTTGTCATCCGCCGGAGCAAATGAACTCTCTTCTGCTGGAACAAAGGGAAGAAATTGTTTTAGTATGGAAATAAAATCAGCCATTCTGACGGGTTTGGGAAGGTATGCATCGCAAAGATTTCGTATGATTTTTTCATCTTCCTTCATGGCCGATGCAGTCACTGCAATGACAGGGATCTTTCCAAGTTCAGGATTATTTTTCAATATTTCCGATGCCTTGTAGCCATCCATAACCGGCATTTTCATATCCATTAGAATAAGATCCGTATGAAACTGTTGGCACATCTCAACTGCCTGCTGTCCATTTTCAGCCTCCAGCAGGACAAGGTTGGAATAATCCTTGAGAAAACCCTTTAAAAGCTCCCTGTTATAGTCGATATCATCTACAATTAAAATAGTGGCAGGTTCAAAATTGACATTTTTCATATCAATTACAGAGCCAGGATTCAAATCATCATCATTGGGATTTATCAAGGGAGATTCCACATCTTTGAGAAAAACTGTAAAAGTGCTTCCCTCCCCCACATTGCTTTTAACAGAAATACTACCGTTCATAAGCTCCACAAGCCGCCTTGTAATAGCAAGCCCTAAACCTGTGCCACCATGTTCAAAAGTCTTTTGTCCCTTTAACTGTGTAAAAGTTTCAAAAACAGAGTCAATTTCTTCAGGGGGTATCCCCATACCGCTGTCTTCAACAGAAAAAGAGATGTCAAAAGCAGAGTGGAAGGCACCCTGAAGTTTTTCAAGGTGTTTATGACACTCCATGGAGAGCAGAATATAGCCTTGAGATGTAAATTTCAGGGCATTACCAACAAGGTTTATAATTATCTGGCGAATCCTGACTCCGTCAAGCAGCAGTGCTTCAGGCACTTCTGGAGAAATATCTGTAATAAATTCAATTCCTTTTTTGTTAATCTTCTCTGCAAAAAGGATTTCAATTTCATTGAACATTTTTTCAGGAATAAGTGCTGAATATTCCAGGCTCAATTTTCCTGCCTCTATTCTGGAGAGATCAAGAATATCATTGATAAGACTTAAAAGAACCTTACTGTTGGATTCAATGGCATTGAAATATTGAATTTTTTGATTATCAGTTTCAGATGCAGAAAGAATTTCTGTAAATCCCAGAATAGCATTCATGGGGGTTCTTATTTCGTGGGACATGTTGGCAAGAAAACTGCTTTTTAACTTGTTGGCAGCCTCTGCTGCATCCTTGGCATCCCTTAACTCAAGGGCCTGCTTTTCGAGCATAATGGTTCGTTGTACAACTTTTTCTTCAAGATCATCTCTATTCCTTATCAGAGTTTCATTTGCCTTTTTGAGATTCTGTCGCATATAGTTAACAGCATCTGTAACCATAATAAGCTCATTGCGGATGCCCTTTTTAGGTGATAGTCTTGATCTTTTCACAGAAGGCAAAATTTTTTTTCTGTTTAAAACAAGAGGTTCATCAAGGTTGTTGACATGGAGATTTCGTACATAATCTGCCATTGTGTGCAGATGACGGGTAATAAGCTGCCATACAATAAAAAGGATAAATATGGATACTGAAAAAGTCTTGAATGCCTGGGTGACAAGAATAAGGACTATACGCTCGTTAAGCCTTGTATGAATATATCGTAAATCTCCGTAGATGGTTAAAATGCCAAGCTTTTTGGGGTCAAACTGTTTAAGGGGATCTTTAAACACGATGGGAAAATCAAAGGAGATGCGCATGGTTTCAGGTGGTTTATCACCAACCATAAAGGTTTTATCAATTGTGATTGCCTCAAGACAAGCTATCTCAGGCAGTTGCAGAATACCGTTAAGTTGGGCATAAACATGATCCTGGTTCATATTCCAGATACTCAGTGAAAGGCTGCTTATATAGCTCTCCTTTACCTGAATAATTCTGGTTTCTATCAGTTTCAAGTCCTTGCGGTATTCAACCCACAACTGCACAACAGATGCAAGAAGTGTAAAAAATGAGCTGAAAAGAAGAATATAAAAAAGAAGTTGTCGTGCCAGGCTGGAATTATTATTTAATTTGCATGTTTTTTTTGGCATTGAAAAGAATACCTAAGTTACCTAATTAGGCATATTGTGAAAAATGGCATTAATTGAGACAGCATGCCGTCTTTCCATAGTATTTTTCATTCAGCATTCTGTAATGTTCTGTCTCCTTGAATGATTTCAGGGTATCTGAAAAGAGTTCAACAAACTCGGGGTTGACTGTTTGTTTACTGAAAATAAGATACAGGTCACTCTCATGAATCAATTTTGAAAGAATGGGTTCAATTTTATCTGTCAATCCCATTTTTTGCATCAGAAGCATACCATTTGCATAATCTGCAACTGCATAATCTATGCGATCCGCCATCAATTTCCTAAAATTAAGATCATCACTTTCAACTTCCTGATAATTTCCGTGACTTTTTAGAAAATTCCAGAATTTTTCAGGATATGCAAAGGATCTTACAATGCCTACCTGACTTTGCGCAAGGTCTTCATATGTGTCAAAAGCAAGGGTATTTCGATTCTTTTTTTTAATAAACAGGAAATATTTCAACTTTGTTATCGGGGTCTCCGGAAAAAAGCAGTGTTCAGCTCTCTCGTCAGAGTAGAGTGCGCAAAAAAGGGCGTCGCTGTCTCCCTTAAAGACAAGATCCACAGCTCTTGCCCAAGGATATTGTGTTATTTTGATCTGAACCCCCATCTTCTGAAACACCTGACGTACAACTTCAGTACACATTCCAGGCTCATTTTCATTAAAAATATCTTCATGGGGAGGCCATCTGTCAGTTGCTATTCTGAAAACTCTGGCCATTTTATCAGATAAATTACTATTAAAAAGGACTCTTTCCTGGGAACTGATTTCTGAAAAAGATATTATTGTAAAGAGAAAAATCCCTGAAACAATTTTCAGGATCAAGATAAAAAATTTTACCGTGGAAATAGCGCATCTTTCATTTGCCAGTTTAGATTTTCCTGAACACAATGCCGGTTTTTCTGGTGGCCTGTTCCGGAAAGTGTAAAGAACTTTCTGCATGGTATGAAGGATGCCGGAAATAGATATATTGCTTCCATGTTCGGGGGTAGCGGAAAATCCGTTATGTCCGTTTACCGTTTTAATCATGATTGCCCCGCAAAAAGTTCAAGAAAGCCTTTTGGGTTATGAGTTGTTCATGTTAGAATTTGCCATATTTTCGTTAATAACCCATTTTTTTACAGATTGGAAAACAAGCTCCCTTTTTAAAGGCTTGGTAAGAAAATCATCCATGCCGACATCAAGACACTTCTCCTCAAACTCCTTCATGGCATTGGCTGTCAGCGCAACAATGGGGATTCTTTTATCTGTTGTTTCAATTGCTCTTATCCTTCTTGTGGCTTCAAGGCCATCCATTTCAGGCATGTTGATATCCATGAAGATCAAATCAAGTTCATCTTTTTGCTCTACATAAGTGGCAACCGCATCAACGCCGTTGCCGGCAATTGTGACATTGTACCCTGCTTTTGAAAGCATAATTTTTGCCATTTTCTGGTTAACCATATTATCTTCAACAAGAAGTATATTAACCGATCTTTTCATACTTTCTGCAAGTGAATGGGAAGTCAGGATTTTCTGGGTTTCATTTTCACTTAAGTCATCTCCGGAACTTTTATCCATTGGATCCAGCCCCAGAAGGGCAGATATCATATGAAACAATTTTTTCCTCTGTACCGGTTTTGAAAGAAAGCCATTATAACCGGCACGGCTGCACCTGTCAGCGCCTCCTGGATCAGGTGATATGCAGACCAGAAGAGGAATTTTTGCAACTGCACCTGGCAATTTTCTGAATTTTTCCCCAAACTCAAGATGATAATTATTCTTCAAGGTTGCATCCACTATACCAATATGGAAAGGTTCTGGTAATTCACAGAATTCATCAAAGGAGATAGTGTCATTATGGAAAATTTTAAGTTTCATCCCCGCAAGTGTCAGCTCATGATATATTATATCTTTAAGCGGGCTGTTTTCAGAGATACAGAGGAACGCATTCTTCCCATAAAGGGAGACCGGTCTTAAACGTTTTTCAGATTTGACATCATGCTTGTCAACGCGGCATGTAAAGTTAAACACACTGCCTTTGCCTGCTTCACTTTCAGCCCAAACCCGACCATTCATTTTTTCCGCAATTTTACGACATATAGCAAGTCCGAGACCAGTACCTCCGAATTTTCTGGTTGTGGTTTCATCAGATTGTTGAAAAGGCTCAAAAATATCTGCAAGTTTCTCCCCGGGAATACCAATGCCCGTATCCTTTACACGGGCATGGAGCTGAACATACAAATCATCCTCGTTTTCAACGTCAAGGGAAAGCTCAATCATTCCGGAAGATGTAAATTTAGCAGCATTACCAAGCAGATTCAGAAGAACCTGCCTGAAACGATAGGGATCTCCAAGAACAAAACCTGGGACACTATCGGAAATTTTGCATGCCATCTCCACCCGGGCCTCATTAACCTTGCTTCTAACAACTTCAAGAGCTTCAAAACATAAAACTTCAGGATCAAATTCAATTTTTTCAATGCTGAGCTGCCCTGCTTCCACTTTTGAAAAATCAAGAATATCGTTGACAACAGAAAGCAAAACCTCACAGCTTATCTTGGCATTCTGGACATACTCTTTCTGCTCATGAGTTAAGGCTGTATCATAAAAAATATCAATATAGCCGAGAATACCATTGAGGGGTGTTCTGATTTCATGGCTCATGTTTGCAAGAAAGTCAGTCTTGGCACGGGATGCTGCTTTTGCCTCTTCAGCCAGAGCTTTAGCCTCTTCTGCAAGTTTTTCAGCCTTTTCAATTGCCAGATTAAGCTCTGTATTGGTCTTTTTGAGATTCAGCAGAGTTCTTTTTTCACGTTCAATGCGCTCTATTCTTGCCACGGCAGAATTAATACCAAAGGGCTTGGTCATGTAGTCCGAAGCCCCGGCATCAATTATATCGACATATGAATACTCTCCGGAAAATCCTGTCATAATGATGAAGTCAAGTTCAGGATACTCAAGCTTCACTTTTTTCATGAGTTCAATGCCATCCATTACCGGCATTGAAATATCTGAAATTACAAGGTCAAAGGAGCCTTGACATATCATTTCATATGCAGCAGCAGCATCCTCTGCTTCACTGCATGTAAAGCCTATAACTTCAAATGATTTTGTCAGTATGGAACGAAGTCCCTTATCATCATCCACAACAAGAATTTTGCGTATAAGTGAATTTTCGGATATTTTTCGCTTCTGTGTCATTTGATTATATTTTCACATTTTTCAGAACAGCCCAATTATTTTCAATGGTCTTGTAAATTAAAAGCAGCTTACTCCCTAACCTGGAATTAAACCTTAAAAACTTAAAAAAGAACACTAAGCGCTGACCCGCTCTACATACGCCTTTGTCCTGGTATCAATCTTAACATATTCCCCCTCTTCCACAAAAGGGGGTACCTGAATTTCAAAACCTGTTTCAAGGGTAGCAGGTTTTGTGCTGCCTGTTGCAGTGTCTCCTTTTGCCCAGGGATCTGACTTGATAATCTTAAGATTAATAAAGTTGGGCAGAGTCAATCCGATTGCCCTTCCATTGAACATCAGCACTGTACAGACAGTGTTCTCTTTCAGAAGGTCAATGGCATCTCCGACCTGCTCCTTTGAAAGAAAATCCTGTTCATAGTTGGAAGTATTCATAAAACAGTAACTTTCGCCTTCTGCATATAGGTATTCAACCTCCTGTTCCTCAAGGGCAGCCTCTTCAAACTTGTCACCGGAACGAAATGTTCTTTCAAATTGTGCTCCGGAAATCATGTTTCTGAGCTTACATTTATAAAGAGCCTGCCCCTTTCCCGGCTTTTTAAACTGGAAATCAACAATAATATATGGATCTCCGTCAATCTGGAATTTTAACCCTTTTTTCAAGTCGCTTGCATCGTACATATATTCTTTCTCCTGATTTGATTATTGCAATCTATAACTGCTTAATTCGCCTAATTTTTAATAAAGTATTGAATTTATTGACACCAGAAAAACAGTTGATAAAAATCAGGTGTCAACTTTTATTATCTATAAAGCATATTCGGGCAAGATTGGCAATAGAGATAAAAACAACTTGATTTTTTAGCTGAAGTATAAGAGAAATATAGCGTTTAAAAAGTCAATATACCATTAATATTTTTTGGGATAATTAAGTTTTTTTAAAGACTGACTGGCTACCCGCCTAAGCCGGGGCACACTTTAAAATCAATGGCATTGACTGCCTTCAGCAAGGATAGGATTTGTCCCGCTTTAGACGTGTAGCCGACTGATTCAACCATGCAGAAAACAGTTATCCCTCTCTTTTCAGGATATTTATCAAATGATACTTATAATAGATTTTGGTTCCCAGTTTAATCAACTTATTGCAAGACGTGTGCGTGAAAATGAGGTTTACTGCCAGATTGAACCTGCAGGATTCCCACTGGAAAAAATTGCTGCTCTTAAGCCGGAAGGTATTATTCTGTCAGGGGGGCCGTCCAGCATCTACGAAGAGAACAGCCCTAAAATAGATCCCGGAATATTTGAGCTTGGCACCCCTGTTCTTGGAATATGTTATGGTATGCATCTTATGATCCATGCCCTTGGAGGCAAAATTTCAAGAGCCCCAAAAAGAGAGTATGGCTTTGCAACCCTGGAAATCAGACAAAATGAGCCGATTTTCAAAGATATGGATTCAAGGATACAGTGTTGGATGAGTCACGGAGATTCAACAGACATTCTGCCATCCGGTTTTACAGTTACTGCATCAACACAAAACACTGAATTTGCTGCAATAGCCAACTTTGATAAAAAATTTTATGCCCTTCAATTTCATCCGGAAGTTGAGCATACTGTAAGGGGCACAGAAATGATCCGCAATTTCCTCTTTGACGTGTGCGGGTGTCAGAAAAGCTGGAACATGGGTTCATTTGCAGCAGGCGCAATTGACCAGATCCAGCAAAGTGTAAAGGATAAAAAAGTTGTAATGGGTCTTTCAGGAGGTGTTGACTCATCTGTGGCAGCCCTTCTGATTCACAAGGCAATCGGCAAGAATCTGCACTGCATTTTTGTTGATAACGGTCTTTTGAGAAAAAATGAAAAAGAGAACCTTGAGCAGAGTCTTACCGCAAATCTGGATATGAATATTTTATTTGTGGATGAGCGCCGCCGCTTTCTTGATGCATTAAAGGATGTCACAGATCCTGAAAAAAAGAGAAAAATCATAGGAAAACTTTTTATTGATGTGTTTGAAGCAGAAGCTGCTAAAATAAAGGATGCTGAATTTCTTGGACAGGGAACACTATACCCTGATATTATTGAGTCAAAATCAGCATTTGGCGGCCCCACATCTATTATAAAGTCACACCATAACGTAGGTGGGCTCCCTGAAAAGATGAACCTGAAACTTATTGAACCGCTTCAGCTTCTTTTCAAGGATGAAGTCCGAGCACTTGGACTTGAACTTGGATTGAACGAAGATCTTGTCTGGCGCCAGCCATTTCCAGGACCTGGACTTGCAATACGAATAATGGGTGCTGTATCAGAAGAGCGCCTTTCCATTCTTAAGGAAGCTGATTCCATTCTTCTTGAAGAGATCAGGGGTGCAGGGTTGTACCGTGAACTTTGGCAATCCTTTGCGGTTCTTTTGCCTGTGAAAAGCGTCGGGGTTATGGGTGATAAACGCACCTATGACAGTTGCATAGCAATAAGGGCTGTTACCAGCAAAGATGCAATGACTGCTGACTGGGCACGTCTTCCCCATGAACTCCTGGCAAAAATATCCAGCCGCATCATTAATGAAGTTGATGGTGTAAACAGAGTTGTTTTTGACATCACATCAAAACCACCCGGAACAATTGAATGGGAATGATGTTTTTCAACAATGAAACGAGTCGGCCATCCCCAATTATTAAAAAGGGGGGCTTTTCACTGTAAACATTACTTTACACTTTCTGGTTTTTAGATGCCCATAACAATTTTTTTTGGGTATGTTGTTACGGCAAGTGTAAGAGGTCAAATGAAGAATGCCCAATTAACTAAACGGGACTCCTCTTATGGACAACTTTTCAATATCCAATACAAATGATGGCAGCGATGCTGCAGCAGCACTGTACAAAGAAGAGCTCAATGATCTTAAAATTGAGAAGTTGGGCAACCGTCTGACACTTATCTCTGTTCTTCTGCCATGTCTTATCGGTGCAATTCTTTTTTATGGTTACCTTGATATAAAGGGTCGTGTTTCTACAATGAGTGACACAGGCCAGACACAGGTGGACAGTGTTGCCAAAGACTTTGAAGCCAAAATAAATGCCATTGAAGTTGAACTTGCAAAGATAAAATTTTCAATTGATAAAGACATTCCTGATCTTAAATCCAAAACAGAACAGATACGTCAGGAGCTTGACGAGATATCCACACTCGCAGCCGCAGACAGGGAAAAAAATGAGAATTCTTTTCAACAGTTTGAAAGCCAGATGGAAGCACTTTCAAAAAGAGTAGATACTATTTCCGGACAGCATAAGACCGCACTTAATATTTTGGACAGAACAAGTAAGGAGACCCTTGATATAGTCAATGAGAACAGCAAAAACCTTGAAAAACGCATGGAATCAAAGATTGATTTAAAAGTGGATGAAGCTTTTGATGAAAAGATGAGTCACACAGCAGGAGGCATTGAATCAAAGCTCTCTGAAGTTGAGCAGGCTGTGGAGTCAAAGCTTGCATCTCTTCAGGAGGCAACCACTATCGTTGCACAGAACGGAAAAACCATCTCAGAAATAGAAAAAAAACTTACTGCTATTGACAATGACATAAAGCAGATAAAAAACATCCAGCAAAAATTAAATACTGAAGTTTCCAAGGATACCACAGATAAACAGTATGTGGACTCCAAGTTTGGCAATGTCAAGGATACTCTCAACAGAAAAGTGGATCAACTTGAATTGAAAATATCCAAAAAAATGTTGGCACTGGAGGTTATGATACAATCCTTAAAGCAGAGCGACAAACCTGGCACAATATCTGAGTCAAATTTAAAAGAATGATTCTGTTCAACACTGCGGGTATTTTTTGTAAGCGCTTGTTTTTATTAAGTCAACAATTTTTAACTTGAAAATCAGGCATGTTCCATTTTTCGGTTTACACTTTCCTGAACCAAAGTCCCATTTTCTGGAAGCTCGCCCAAAAAGTGTAAAGGACTTTTAAGGGGATATGAAGGATTCTGAAAATTACAGGTTCAATAAAAACAATAGGTTCTCTTTCAATGATATACTGATATTAAAAAAATTCCTCAATATTGTTTTTGCCATTGCCGAATTTTTGGGAAACAGGTTGAAATATGAGCAAAAATACGATATAGATGTAAATATTTGATCAAACATTTAGGTACAATCAACATCTTCACTGCCTACTGCTTTGTCAAAGCAAAAAAAATGATGAACTTGTAAAAAGCCGATAACGAAGCATGAAATCCTCAAGGACCTTAAAATGTAGGGATTTTATTTTATATGAAAGTCTCAGTAAGTGGCTGTTTTAAAACAACTTTCATCTCTTCAATTGTGGCGGGAATCTGCCATGTACGTAACAAAAAAAGTAAAAGTCTGTAAATAAAGCATCCACTGAACTTTTTTGCTGATCTGTCTTGATTGCCTCTTGAGAATATACAGCCCAAAAGGAATACAAATGTCAAAGCAATATCCTGAATGCCCCCTTTATAACCATTCTACATGTAAAGAACTTCATAACCCAAGACTGTGTGCCATTGTCCGTGACGACAAAAAATGTTTTAAAAAGCGTCAAAAACCTAAATCAAACGGCAGTGATAATACAGAAAGCAGCAACGATTCATCAGATAACGATAATGACTGAATCAAATCCCCCCATGATTGCCAAGTGATCACAACGAAGTTTGAAAGCCTTTTAGAAAAAAAGCTGTTACTGAGACTTTCCAACAGAAAAAAATAGGATCATTTTTACGGTAAAACCTCATGGCCAAATAAGATTTCGGCCACCCCCGATCATGAAAACAGAATGTGTTTTCACGGTAAACGGGCATGATTGATTACGTATCAATCACCCCCAAATATAAAAATGATAGTCATTTTCACGGTAAACGGCCATGGCTGTCATCAAGCTACCCCCGAATATGGAAATTTGTATCTATTTCCACGGTAAACAGGCATGATTGATTACGTATCAATGACCCCCAAATATAAAAATGATAGTCATTTTCACGGTAAAAAGAGCAGTTCTGTAGATTCAGGAAAAATGTATTGATGAAATACCATGATGAAATTGACCTGACCGCAATAAATACCTATTCAGCCAGGAAAAGAACCTCTGTTGTATCCACCTCCCTTGAAGCATCGCCATCCCGTAAGGGTATATCCATGGCATCCTTTCTGGAAAGCCTTCCTTCACTTCTAAAAGCAGAAGATTTAAAAAATATTGCCCGTGCCATTGTATCAGCAAAACAAAGTGACAAACCCGTTATCGTCATGCTTGGAGGACATGTAATCAAGACAGGCTGTTCACCAATTCTGTCAGATCTTGCCCGCAATGGCTTTATTACCCACTTTGCATCCAATGGTTCTGCTGCCATTCATGATACAGAACTTGCACGCTTTGGACATACATCCGAAGATGTTTCAGCACAACTTGAAGATGGTTCTTTTGGTATGGCATCAGATACAGCAGCCCTTGTCAATGGCGCAGCAGTGGAAGCATATCGTACAAAAAAAGGGTTTGGACAGACCATGGGGGCAATGCTCAAAAGGGAGAATCCTCCGCATGCAGGCAGAGCCCTTCTTGTCACAACCTTTGAACTTGGATTACCTTACACCCTTCACATTGCCATTGGAACAGACATTGTTCACCAGCATCCGGATGCAGATGGAGCTGCCATTGGAGAGGCCTCCCTTCGGGATTTCCGGATTTTTGCAGCTTCAGTTGCAAAACTTGGAGATGGCGGGGTGGTTTTGAATCTGGGCAGCGCCGTTATCATGCCGGAGGTATTTTTAAAGGCTGTATCTGTTGCCAGAAACCTTGGTCACGATGTACGAAACTTTACCACTGCCAACTTTGACATGATACAGCATTACAGACCAGGTATCAATGTTGTTACCCGCCCTGTCATGTCAGGTGGAAAAGGCTACTCCATAACAGGCCATCATGAGATCATGATTCCATTGCTTGCCGCTGCTGTATATGAGATGGCCGGATGAAAATGTTTATATGAAAGTCTCGGTAACAGCCTGTTTTTAAAACGACTTTCATCTCTTCGATTGTGGCGGTAATCCGCCATGTACGTTATTTGATGAAAACTTTCATGCTTGGTTGTAACAGATGATTCCTCTTGATCTAACCGTGAATAGCCATTCCCGCCCCTTTAAGTGCAGCTTCAGACATTATCTCAGCAAGTGTTGGATGGGCATGTATGGTATGAGCAAGATCAGATACCGTCAACCCCGCTTTAACAGCAAGGGTACCTTCTGCAATGAGATCTGTTGCATGGGGACCTGTGATATGCACACCCAGAACTTTTCCGGTCTTATTTTCTGCAACTATTTTCGCTTCACCCGCAATTTCTCCCATTGCCTGGGCCTTGCCAAGGGTTCTGAAGTTAACTGTGGTACATGTTACATCAATATTTTTTTCAACAGCTTCTGCCTCGGTAAGACCCACATTTCCTATTTCGGGCATTGTAAAAATCGCCCCTGGCACAGCACTGTAGTCCATCTTTTCACTTACGCCCATTGCATTTGAAGCTGCCACCATACCTTCATGTGAAGCCACATGGGCAAGCATGATGCGCTTTGGACCCAGAATATCTCCAATGGCATATACCCCATTCACAGATGTTTCCATCCTCTCATTTACGGGTATCCAACCTCTCTCGTCGGTTGCAAGGCCAATATTTTCAAGACCAAGTCCTGAAGTATTGGGAGAACGTCCGATACATACAGCCATTTTTTCACTCTCAAGCACCTGGGGTTTTATTTTTGATGCTTTTCCAGGTTCCACAAATGGAGAAACTTCAAGTGTGATCAGAAGGGTACCATCTTTTTTTTCAGCACTTTTAACAACCTGATCTGTGATAAATTTAATCTTACGCTTTTTCATCTCACGCTGAAGAACCCTTGAACAGCTTTCATCCACAGATGGCAGCGGAAGAAGCCTTGACATTGCCTCCACAACAGTTACTTTTACCCCCATTGCCGAAAGTATGCATGCAAATTCACATCCGATTACACCACCTCCGACAATAACAATGGACTCTGGAAGCTTTTTCAGGCTTAAAAGGTTGTTGCTGGAAAGTATTGCATCTCCATCAAATGAAAATGCCGGAATATCAAGGGGTTCAGTTCCTGTTGCAATGATAAGGCTATCAAATGCGATATCCTTTTCATTGCCATCGGTGTCAATGGTTACAATGCCTTCTTTTTTTATATATGCCCTACCCTTTTCATACGATATTTTGCCATTTTGAAGCAGAGAGAGAATTCCCTTTCTCTGGGTTTCAAGAATCTTCTCTTTTCTGGCCATGATTGCATTGATATCAGGACTAAATACTACTCCACCTCTGCCACCACTCTGGTCTTTTATTTCAATGCCAAAGGATTCAGCTTCAAGAAGCCGAAGATAAGTATCAGCAGATGTTTTCATAATTTTTGATGGAATGCATCCCCAGTTAAGGCAAGTACCGCCAGGATTCTCTTTTTCTATTACTGTAACTTCACCCCCCATTGCAGAAGCTCTTAACGCTGCAACATATCCCCCAGGCCCTGCACCAATTACCACAACCTTGTTTTTCATCACTTTTTCTCCTTAAAAAAAAATTTGATTTAAAAAATTTTTGGATTAGGTTAATTTTTTTTAAAAATTTTACTTGATTCATTAATTTTTTATGATAGAATTAACACATACATAGTTTTATATAAAAAATCAATTTGTTTTTAAACAGTTTTCGATTATCTTTATGGCAAAAAATGAAAAGATCAATTTTTTTTTATAAAAAAAAGCATCTGCAACTATCTTATGCTTGATTTTTTTATCGGAAAAACCACTTTCAGATATCCCATGCTTGATGAAAAACCAAATTATGACAGCCTGTTTTTGATGATTTCACAACTTATTTACTTTTTATTTGACAACTTTAAGGTAATCAACTAATTGTGAAACATTGATTTCCTGAATTGCGGTTGCCCCAAATTTTATCAAAAAAATAGGATTATTATGAAAATTGATGATGTAAATATTGAAATTATCAAAGAACTGAAGGATGGCAGAAAATCCTTTAAAAAAATTGCAGACAAATTAAATATTACAGAAAACACTGTAAGAACAAGAGTCAATAAACTCATGGAAGAGAAGGTTCTTGATATCTGTGGCCTTTTTGATCCTTCCTCCCTTCCAGGCCATACAACAGTTGTTATTGGTATTAAACTTTCCGAAATGAATCTTGTGGAAAAGGGTGCAGAGATATCCAAACTTCGTGGTGTAATCTCTACAAGTGTTGTTACAGGCCGTTTTGATCTTCTTATACTTGTTCTTTTCAAGGAAGGTTTTGGATTGCTTGAGTTCTACACAGACGAAATGTCAAAGGTGGAAGGGGTAAGTGCTGTGGAAACATTTGTAGTTTATAAAGCTTACAACCTTATGGTTCCCTATATTCTTTAAATAGAACCTCAATGGCGGATGGCCGCCTTGCCAACGAATAATCAAAAACAGACCTTTTGAACTTAGCGCCCTTCGGACGGGCTTTTCCATAACCACTTGCTTTTGCAGGAGACAAAATGGAAATTCCTATACTATGAACTTAACGCCCTTTGGGCGGGCTTTTCCATAATCACTTGCTTTTGCAGGAGACAAAATGGAAATTCCTATACTATTAAATTATGAACAAAACAGGAAATCATCTAATGGAAACAAAAACACTTAAAACTACCCCTCTGAACAGTTGGCACAGAAATAATGGTGCAAATATGGCTGACTTTGGAGGCTTTGATATGCCTTTGTGGTACGAGTCAGGTGTAAAAAACGAACATATCGGAGTCATTGAGTCAGCAGGTATTTTTGATACAAGCCATATGGCATGTGTAATGGTTGCAGGTAAAGATGCTCTCTCTCTTCTTCAATTGTGTCACACCAGGGATCTTGCCAATTTAAAGGATGGTCGCTGTGTTTACGGTGTTATCCTTAATGAAAAGGGTCATGTCATAGATGATGCCATTGTCTATCGTTTCACATCCCGACACTACATGGTATGCGTTAATGCAGGTATGGGAAAAGATGTAGCCCTCCATCTACATGCCAACAAAAAGACCTTGGATGCAACCGTTGATGATCTGTCTGAAAAACTTGCAAAAATGGATATTCAAGGGAAAAATTCTGCAAAAATTCTCTCATTGATAATAGAAAATCCTGATTCTGTTTTTGAAAAAATGCCCTATTTCTCTTTCAAAGGTTTTTTTAATAACAAGCCCCCCTTTTCTTCCGACGACACTTCATATTCATCGGTTGTAAACCTTAAAAACGGAACCCCTGTGCTGCTCTCCCGCTCCGGTTATACAGGTGAATTCGGCTTTGAACTTTTTGTTGAGCCTGACAAAATTGTTGATCTTTGGGAAACAATACTTAAAGCAGGAGCAAAATACAATCTGATTCCATGCGGCCTTGGTGCAAGGGACTCGCTCAGAGCCGGAGCAGTACTCCCTCTTTCCCATCAGGATGTTGGAAGCTGGAAATTCATCAATAACCCCTGGATGTTTGCACTCCCTTTGAAACCTGACAATCCAGTTGGGGAAAACTGCACTGTCGTAAAGGAAAAAGCCACTCTTGTACAGGAAAATTTCACAAAGGATTTTATTGGCAGAGATGCACTTTTATCAAAAGAAGATTTAACTTTTACCCTTCCTTTTGCTGGTGAAACCTTAAGAAAAGTTTCTGCCGGCAAAGATACCAGAGTCATTGATGCCAATGGAAATGATATTGGCCATGTTCTTACATGCGCAACTGACATGGCCATTGGATGGCATAATGACAAAATTTATAGCATAGCATCTTCTGATAAACCTGAAGGGTTCAAGGCAAAGGGAATAAGCTGCGGCTTTATCATGGTTGATCGAAAAATCGAAGCTGGCGAAAAAGTGACTCTTCAGGAGAAAAAAAGAAAAATAATGGTTACAGTTATGAGCGATATTCGCCCTGACAGAACTGCAAGGAACAAAATATCAACTTTTTTACCATAATGCACTATCACACATGGCGGACGACCGCCACAATCTCATATTAAAAACACCAAAAAGGAGATAACAAAAAATGAAAGAGATCAGTGAATTGAATTTGCCGGAAGAGTTGAAATATTCCAAGGATCACGAGTGGTCAAAAGTTGAAGGAGACATTGTAACAGTGGGCATTGATGACTATGCCCAGGATCAGCTTGGCGAGGTTGTTTTTGTGGAGGTTCCCGAAGTTGGTGATACATTCAGCAAGGGTGATGAGTTCGGCACAGTGGAGTCAGTCAAAGCAGTATCAGAGATATACATTCCTGTATCAGGTGAAATAGTTGAAGTTAACGGCAACCTTGAAGATGCTCCTGAGCTTGTTAACAACTCTCCCTATGAAGAGGGATGGATCATCAAGGTAAAGGCAGATGATCTTTCTGAACTTGACAACCTTATGGATAAAGCAGCGTACCTTGAGATGCTGAAAGGATGATTCACATGCGTTATCTCCCACATACTGACCAGGATATCCAGGATATGCTTGAGAAAATCGGCATAGCCTCAATGGATGACCTGTTCCCGACCATCCCTGAAGATTTCAGGGTAAAAAGAGAAATGTGCCTTCCCCAACCAAAGACAGAATGGGAACTGAATGCACACATGGAGGAGCTTGCATCAAAAAATACTGCATCTCCTTGTGCAAAAATATTTATCGGAGCCGGCAGCTATGCCCATCACATTCCTGCCATCATTCCCTATCTTATATCCCGTTCTGAATTTACAACAGCCTACACTCCATATCAGCCGGAAATAAGCCAGGGTACATTGCAGGGAATTTATGAATTCCAGACAATGATAACAGAACTTCTGGGAACTGAAGTTGCAACTGCATCCCACTATGACTGCGGAACAGCTTTGACAGAAGCACTTTTGATTGCACTTCGCAAAAAGAAAAAATTAACAAGGTGGCAGTCTCTTCTCTTGTTCATCCACATCACAGGGAAATCATAAAAACCTATCTTGGCCCTGCCGGATATGAAATGGTTGAAATACCTTACAAGGCAGATGGCACAACAGACCTTTCAGCCCTTGATTCCATGGAAGATGTTGCAGCAGTTGCTGTTCAATCCCCAAATTTTTTTGGATGCATTGAAGACCTTGGAGCTGTAAAAGCTGCTGCTGATGCCAAAAACGCTTTTTTTATTACATCCTTCACAGAGGCCATTGCATATGGACTTCTTAAAAAACCTGGCTTATACGGTGCTGACATTGTTGCAGGAGAGGGGCAAAGCCTTGGCATATCACAGTCATTCGGAGGCCCGGGACTTGGTATTCTAACAAGCAGCAAAAAATATGTAAGGGATCTTCCAGGAAGGCTTGTAGGACGTGCAAAGGATAAAAATGGTGAAGATGGTTTTGTTCTGACTCTCTCAACACGGGAGCAGCACATCAAAAGGGAAAAGGCAAGCTCCAACATCTGCTCCAACAACGGCCTTAATGCCATGACCGCAGGCATGTACATGGCTACTGTTGGCAAAAAAGGCATACGTACCATTGCACAGCTCAACCATGACAAAGCTGTATATCTGAAAAATCAGCTTGAAGCAGCAGGTTTTGAAGTTCCTTTTTCAAGGCCCTTTTTCAATGAATTTGTGGTAAAAGTACCCTCTTCTGACAGTGAAGGTGGCTCTGGTGCAAAAACCTTTGCAGAAAAAAGAGAAGCCCTTAAAGCAAAGGGTACAGTTGCAGGGCTTTGCCTTGAAAAATATTATCCTGAGCTTAAAGATCACTATCTTTTCTGTGCAACGGAAGTATTCTCAAAAGAGGATATTGATGCCCTTGCAATGGAGGTGAAATAATGGAAAAAACAACTGATATTGCATCTTCCGGTCTATCTTCATCTACAAATGGACAGGTTTGTGCATCTGGCAGTGCATCTTCAAGCTGCACAATGGCCGGCACAGCAAGAAGCGGTCTTATTTTTCAGGAAGCTTTTTTGTGGGAAAAGAGCCGTGAAGGCCGTTGTGCCATCTCTCTTCCCAAACAGGATGTGGAAACCTCTCTTCTGGATCCCGAGCTTACAGGTGATGCTCCTGAGCTGCCCCAGTTAAGCGAGCTTGATGTTGTCCGCCACTATACACGCCTCTCTCAATGGAACTTTGGCGTGGACTCAGGTATGTATCCCCTTGGCTCCTGCACCATGAAATACAATCCAAAAACCAACGAGGTACAGGCAGCCCGCCCTGGCTTTACAGGCGCACATCCCCTTGCAGACGAAGATCTTTCCCAGGGATGCCTTGAGCTTATTTACAATCTTGAGCAGTATCTGGCAGAGATAACAGGCATGGATGCCGTTACCCTTCAGCCAGCAGCAGGTGCCCATGGAGAGCTTGCAGGAATGCTTGCAATTCACGCTTATCATGCCAAAAAGGGTCATCAGCGCTCAAAGATAATAATTCCGGATACAGCCCACGGCACCAACCCTGCAAGTGCAACCCTGTGCGGCTACAAATCTGTGAACATACAATCCGGACCTGATGGAATCCTGACTCCGGAAGCTGTGGAAGCTGTCATGGATGAAGAGACAGCAGGTATTATGATCACCAATCCCAACACCCTTGGCCTTTTTGAGGAAAATATCAAACAAATTGCTGAAATAGTTCATAAAAAGGGTGGTCTGGTATATGGTGACGGGGCTAACATGAACGCTGTTATGGGAATATTCAAGCCTGGTGAAATCGGCATTGATGTTATCCACCTCAATCTGCACAAGACTTTCAGCACCCCCCACGGCGGAGGTGGTCCTGGCTCAGGACCCATTGCTGTGGTAAAAGAGCTTGAACCATTCCTTCCTGTTCCAAGGGTGGAAAAAAAGGATGATAAATTTATTCTTGTGGATGACAGGCCAGATGCCATGGGCAGAATGCTTACCTTTCACGGCCATTTCGGTATCATGATCAGGGCATACGCCTACATACTCTCCCTTGGAAGCAAGGGGTTGACAGATGTCAGCAAACTTGCAGTACTCAACGCCAATTATATAAAGGCTTCTCTTAAAGAGGATCTGCATCTGCCATATGACAGGCCATGTATGCACGAATGTGTCTTTACTGACAAATTTCAGTCTGACTATGGTGTCACCACCCTGGATATGGCCAAACGTATCATGGATTATGGATTTCATCCGCCAACGGTCTATTTTCCTCTTGTTGTACATGGCGCCATCATGATTGAGCCAACCGAGTCTGAGTCAAAAGAGACCATTGATCAATTTATCCATGCATTAAAAGCTGTTGTGACAGAGGCAAAAGAGAATCCTGATATTCTGAAATCAGCTCCCCATCTATCCAAGCTCTCAAGGCTGGATGAGGTATCTGCTGCAAGAAAGCCTGTACTGAGGGGGTAATTTTTACTCAGCCATTTGCCAGGTAAACGGTCATGGCCGGCATTCAGCCACCCCCGACCATGAAAATTGTATCCATTTCCACGGTAAAAAAAGACAAAAGATCCTGGGCGAGAAGAGACAAAAATCTTCTGCCCAGGTAACAAGAAAGATATGCAATGTATCATAATGAAATTGAATTCATTGATCTGGGAATGATTGACTATATCGAGGCATTTAATCTTCAGAAGCAGTATGCTGCTGAAAGAGCCTCCGATATACTTGATCATGACAGGATTCTGATGCTGGAGCATCTGCCAGTATTTACCCTTGGAAAAAGGGGTGGCAGGGAAAATCTTGTTGTGACAGAAGATTTTCTACAATCCCGCAATATTCCAATTGTCCAGACAGAAAGAGGCGGAAACATTACATATCATGCCCCCGGGCAGCTTGTATTCTATCCTGTTATACACCTTGAAAAAAGGCAGACAGGAGTATCTGATTTTGTCAATATGCTTGAGGAGATAATGATCAGGACTGCTTCTGATTTTGGAGTCACTGCCATGCGCAACTCTGCCAACCATGGCATCTGGGTTGGAAGTTCCAAAATCGGCAGTATCGGGCTTTCCGTTAAACGGGGTGTCTGTTTTCATGGTATTGCTCTTAATGTCAATCTGGATCTTACCCCTTTTACATGGATTAACCCATGTGGATTGACAGGTGTTCAAATGACCTCGTTGGAGAATGAGAGAATCAGGCAAACCCAAGACAACAACACCAATAGAGATAGATTCAGGAAAGATAGATTCAGGAAAAAAACTGAAAACAGAGTTAATACTGAAAACAGAGTTAATAAAGAACTGCCTGACATTTCCATACTGGCAGTAAAATCAAAAATGAGATATCATTTTAAAACAATAGTGGAAAATAACAAATGACCACAAACAGAAACTGCAATCCTGGACCCAGAAAACCCTCGTGGCTGAAAAGAAGTCTTCCAACAGGCCATGACTATGAAAGTGTTAGAAAACTTTTAAAACAGTCAAATCTCAACACTGTGTGTCAGGAAGCAAAGTGTCCCAACATGTGGGAGTGTTTTTCACGTCACACATCAACCTTCATGATAATGGGTTCCCAGTGTACCAGAAACTGCCGGTTCTGTAATGTAAAAACAGGAACTCCCCTGCCCCTGGATTCAGATGAACCTTTGCGGGTTGCAAAGGCATCTCTGTCACTTGGATTAAAGTATGTTGTGGTCACATCAGTTACAAGAGATGATCTTCAGGATGGAGGTGCTGCACATTTTGCAGCAACCATAAAGGAGATAAAAAAACTTTTGCCTGAGGGCACAAAGGTGGAAGTATTGATTCCAGATTTTCAAGGAGATAAAAAAGCTCTTGAAACTGTCATGATGGCAGGGCCTGATGTCCTGAACCACAACATTGAAACAGTGCCTTCCCTTTATGCAACTGTACGCCCGGAAGCAGAATATGAAAGATCCCTTGAACTTTTAAAAAGAGCTTCTTCCATTACCACTTCCAAAGTGGCAGAAAAACAGTCGGCTACAAACAAGTCCAAAAGTAGCCAGCACGTAAAAAGCGACCAACCCCGCCCACATGCTATTCCTGTTAAATCAGGGATTATGGTGGGGCTTGGAGAGACAAGGGAAGAACTTGAGCAGACCATAAAAGATCTCTTTTTTCATGGATGCACAATATTAACAATCGGTCAGTATCTTCAGCCATCAAAAAAACATCTTGATGTTGCAAGGTTCTACACGCCGGAGGAGTTTGAAAGCTTGAAGATATTCTCGGAAAACATAGGTTTTGATTCAGTTGCTTCAGGCCCTTTTGTTAGAAGCTCCTATGAGGCCGACAAACTTTGCAGGGGTGGAAAGTAAGTATAAAGGTATAGAATTCCAGATAATTAAATTGATAATGGAAAAGTCTAACTATCTGTTATCCGGGTTAATTTTTTTGACAAAAAAATAAAATCTTTTTCTGGAAAGCTATATTGATTACTTGTCATGTTTAGGAATGAGTTTTTAAATAACGTGTCGATTTATACAGTGAATGAGGCTCTATTGAAAAAAAATCAATAGCATTCTCTCTCAATACCTGTGTTGATTCCATGGCAGAAATCCCTGAATCTGCAAGAATTTTAAGCTCCCTGTCCCAGGCATAAGGGATGTTGGGAAAATCCGAACCATACATAACTCTGTCCAGTCTGAAGCTTTTAATATCGGGCATTGCTTCAAGTGGCAGATAATCTGTAATTGCCATGGCAGTATCCATCCACAGGTTGTCATATTTTTCAAGCATTGTACGATATTCGTCAAATTGATCCATGCCAAGATGGGGCACGCAAAGCCTTAAACCTTGATAACTTCTGACAACCTCCTCTACCTTTTCAGCACCGCAAATTGAATATGGATCACAGGGATATGCAGGACTTCCGGGTTCCCTGCCGGCATGGATTACCATGGGCATGGATGCTTTTGAGCATATTGCGTACAGGATCTCCATCTCCCTTGAAACAAGTTCAAAACACTGTACATGCATATGGAGCTTAATACCCTTAAGTCCTTTTTTAAATGCCTGTTTAACAATATCTTCGGCTCCCTCCTCTCCAGGAAAAACAGTTGCCATTCCAGTCACCCTGCCCCTGAACTGTTCAACTTTTTTTACCATATAGTCATTAAGCCATCCTGCCATTCCAGGTTTATGTGCATATTGAAATGCCACAACATGATCAATACCCCTTGATAATAAAAAATCAATAATCCCTACAGAAGGAAGCTGATATCTTATGGGCCATCCATATTTGCTGAACCACTCCCAGACAGCCTGGTAAACCGGCTCCGGAAAGATGTGAACATGGGCATCTATAACAGGTGGTAGATTTAAAGGAACGCTTTTGCCTTCGGCATCAGTAACGGCAGGCAGTGGTGCCTTTACAGAAAGATATCCTCTTTTCGGTTTGTTCTGGTTCAAGTGCTACTCCTTTACCGTGAAAATGACTATCATTTTTATATTTGGGGGCGAATGATACGCAATCATGCCCGTTTAATGTGTAGTGTACTGTCAATACTAAATTTTAGGGTTATCTGCAACGTAGAGACAAGGCATGCCTTGTCTCTACAATTAACCGAACCCTAATTATTAGCTTTGAAAATGCAGTAGTATTTCTTCAGGTTGTTGTTGTCGGTTATTAATGTCACCTCAGCCCCCATCCCCATGACTGGAGAGGAGGAGTATAGACCACTTGGCAGTTAAACGTTCATGTAAGGTTTAAGAGTCAATAGTATTTAAACAGGCTCTAATACAATGAAAAAAACAGATTATTGAAATCTCCGATTCACATCAGTTTTTCTATTCCCATTATCATTTTGACATACTTTGTCTCATAATTATAATGAAATCCATGAACATCAAACATATAAATACAGTACTGGAAAAGGGTTCAGGGATTCTCAATGAAGATGCCATTCATGTGGACGGGGAACTTTTCGGTGTATTTGATGGTGCAACAAGCCTTGATAAATCGACCTTCAGGGATAATATAACCGGAGGGTATATCGCATCTTCAACAGCTTGCCGAACTTTTTCAATTAACGGCTGTTCCCTTGAAAAACTTGCCTACAAGGCCAATCTTGCCATCCGCAGGGAAATGCTCTCCTGCGGCATTAATATAGATCAGCGCGAAAAGCTCTGGAGCACAAGTGCTGCAGTGGCGCGAATAAAAACACCATGTGAAGAGGAGAGACAAAAAGACACAAACCCCATGCTTATGGAGTGGCTCCAGACAGGGGATGCCTTTATACTGCTAATACTTGAAGATGGTTCACACAGACTGCTTGGTAAAAATCATGACCATGATTATGAGACCCTTTCAATGTGGAAAAATATAACAGGAAGCCACAATGACATACTTATAAGTGATGCACTTGATCAGCAGATAAAAAAGGTAAGAATGGGTATGAATCGCACCTACGGAGTCCTAAATGGAGAAGATGCAGCAGAAAAATTTATCACTTCAGGAATGCAATCCCTTGAAGGTGTTGAGCATATTCTTATTTTCACGGACGGACTTGCAATTCCCTCTTCTGAACCTTCAAAGCACAAAAATTTTGACACACTCGTAAAAGAGTATCTATCCCGGGGGCTTGAAGGTCTTAAAAACCATATCCGGAAGATAGAGCGCCAGGATCCACAGTGCAGACAATATCCAAGATTCAAATGTCATGATGACATTGCAGCAGTTGCAATTGAACTATCGTAAAATAACACGAAAATCAGGGATAATCACCTAAGCTATACAAGCCAGAGCCAAAGAGCTTTTCTGATTCTCTTGCCAAAAGAACACGAAAATCAGAAATAAGAATCTAAACATCTCAAATAAACCTTCTCAATACTCTCAAAAATCCTTTTCCAGGAACATGGCTCTGTCAGCAACCGGCACCTACCAAAATCGGGATTCGGGTGTTCCACAGCAGTTGCAATTAATTTTTCAAGGGCAGATTTTAACTGTTGTTCCAGATAAGGAATGTCACTTTCAAAGGGTTTATCTACAGTCTCAAGTTCGGGAAGTTCAATAAGAGATACCAGATCATCCTTTTCATATGACGATTCCTTCTCCATCTCCTTTAGTCTCTTGAACTCCTTTGATTCCTTGTCAGCAAACATCTCCTTAGTGCCAGGAAGAGCTGTTGTCAAAACACGACATCCACAGGCCAGAGCTTCCATCAACACAAGGGGAAGCCCTTCATAAAAAGAAGGCAAGACAAAAATGTGGCTCTTTCGCATAAGATTGGCAAGATCAGTATGTGAAAGAGCACCATGAACCACAACCTTTGAGCCAAGGGAATCTGCAAGATCAAGGCATTTTTCAAGCTCTTCTCCACTTCCTGTGCCTGCAAGGTGAAGTCTCCACTTAAAGTCACTTTTATCAAGCAAACGTATGGAATTTAAAAGCCAGGGAACACCTTTTGCACGACAAAGCTTCCCTGCATAGAGGATTTCTACAGGCTGCTGCAAAGATCTCTCTTCAGGATAAAATATGGTTTCATCAAATCCCCCAGGGATAACATCAATCTGCTCCTCTGGTATTCCATGAGTTTTTTTAATTTCATCCTTCTGGTGATAACTCAGTGCTATAACACGGCTGATATTACTACATGAACCTCCTACCCTTGGACCCAGTACAGAACAAAAATTATATTGCCTGAGACATGTTCCATGGCATGTTGTAACTACTGGAATATGAGGAGCTACTTCACATGCAAGCACTGATACAATCCATAGATGATGACTGTGTATGATATCCGGCCTGAAACGTTCAACAGCTTCAATTATTGCGGTTTTAAATGCAGATTCATAGGCATGGGTCTCTTCTTCTGTCATGCGGGAGAATATGGTGTGATCATATGGCATGACATCACTCATCCCGGGAAGCGGGTATGGCAGAGAAGGTTCAACTCCATTGAACCAGACATAGCGGCACTGGCTTTCAGGTATTATATTGGCGTCAAGGGTAAATTGGTTCTGTACGCCGGCCACAAGAAAATTTTGATGTCCTTTGCGGGTGGAGCACATAAGCATTGCCTGAATATATTTGCCGCTTCCGGTATAATCTGGGGCTTGGCTGATCAGATGGAGTATTTTCATATAAAATCAAGGCTTTGGTTATTAAAAATTTAAAAAACACATATGACATGTCTGATGGAAAATGACGCTGCATTATTAACAAAAAGAGCATTAAACAACTTGATTTTACAACATCAATAGCTTAATTTTAGTAGATACTACATCATAATCCATGCCGCAACAAATGAACAGGAGAATAATACACCCATGAAACATAAAATCAACCCCATTGTCGATTGTGTCTTCAAAGCGCTGCTTGGTTCAGAGAAAAACAAAAATCTCCTGGTTCACTTCCTTAATGCAGTGACTGAACTGACAGATGACAACGCCATTACCGATGTTGTGATAATGAATCCTTACAATGACCGTGAATTCTTGACAGACAAGCTCTCAATTGTGGATATAAAAGCAAAATGTCAAAAAGAGTTCAAGTATCAGGTTGAAATCCAGTTGTCGGTTTATCCGTCACTGCCTTCAAGGATGATGCATAACTGGAGTGCCGTATATCATTCGCAGATCGGTAAATCAGAAAATTACAGCAAACTCAAACCGGTTATCTCTATTTGGCTTCTTGATACTCCTCTTTTCAAGGATGCCGGCAATTATCATCTGAATTTTGGTATCCATGATACCACGAATGATATATCCTTGACAGATCATCTGAATATTCATCTGCTTCAGCTCTCCCTTTTTAATGAGAATAAGGAAATCCATAATGAAAAGGAGCGATGGCTATACTTTTTTAAACAGGCAGAGAATCAAGATTTGGAAAATCTGCCGGAAACTATGAAAACAAAGGAGATGATACAGGCCATGGAAACTCTACAAGATTTTTCAGAAAACGAGAAAAATTATCTGCTCTATCAAAGCAGAATAAATGCACAACTGGAGTATAACACCTGGAAAGCCATGATTGCTGACATAGAGCAAGAACTCACCATAAAGAAAAAGGAAATTTCAGAAAAAAATCAGGAAATTTCAGAAAAAAATCAAAAAATTTCAGAAAAAGATCAAAAAATTTCAGAAAAAGATCAAAAAATCCAAAAAATTATGCAAGAAAAGGAAGAAGAACAGATGGCCAAGGAAAGAGCTTTAAAAGAAAAAGAACTCTATCTTAGCATACTGAAAGCAAAAGGTATTGACATCAATGCTCTTTCTACGGAATAATTACAGAATAAACTATCATGGCAGTAGAGACAAGGCATGTCTTGTCTCTGCAGTGGCACCCCCGATTATGAAAATGATGAGGGGTATTCTCACGGTAAACAGGCATGATTGATTACGTATCAATCACCCCCAAATATAAAAATGATAGTCATTTTCACGGTAAAAATATTTGAAATAAAATTGTAGAGGCAGGTCACTGTACCTGCCTTTTTGTATCAGGTTAAGCAGCAAGGCATCATCAATACGCAAATCTGTTTTAATCAGATACATGTCTCATTACAATACACACATAGATAACTCTCCTATTTTATTGAAGATTATCAAAGTCAATATAATCACTGTTTCAATATAAAACACCACATCTATTTTGATAATCACCAAAAATTATTCAAAACACTCCCTCCCCTATTATTTGAATATATATTTATTTTTTAGATAAAGTCTTGAAATTTAAAAATAAATTATATCCTTCTTTTTTAAGAAGAGTCCATTCTAAAACCTGCTTGTATCTCTTCAGCTTCTCTTTTTATTAAATGGCACGCTTTTGGCATTAAGTTGGTGCCATATTTTCGAATGCCCTGTTAAAATTCTACACTGCCCTGTTAAAAGAATATTCATATTTCGGCATCTTTCATACACATCCAAAAGCAGTTGACACCTTTTTGAAATAGATTTTGCACCAGATTACTGGAAAATCCTGAATTCACTCGAAAACGTGGAAAAGTTAAATTCGGAAAATGAACGATGTCCATATTTCAATGCATTAATTTTTTTTGTTTTTAGTGCATCAATCCTTGGAGGTGCCTTTTGAAGTCAGTTGATATTATCGTTATTGGAGGTGGTCTTTCAGGGTCTGCAACAGCCCTTGGCCTTGTTCGGGAAGGTGCGGGGAAAGTGGTGCTTTTTGATGAGCATCTGCCCTCCCAACGACTCTCCCGTGGCAACTTCGGACTCACCTGGTTCATGTGCAAAGGGGCAACTCATCCTGTTTATGCCCAGTGGTGCCGCATGGCAGCCCAAAAGTGGCCGGATTTTGCCGCAGACCTTAAGGAAGAGACAGGATATGATGTTGAGCTTGAGTGGACAGGAGGAGCTGTACATGCCTTTGGAGAGGAAGAGTTCAATGCCCACAGCCAATCCGTTGAATCACTCCGGAAAGTGTGTGAAAGCGTGGGAATTGATTACCCTGTAAAGATGCTTGACCGCTCGGAATTTCAGGATCTTATACCAAATATGCAGCTTGGAGAAGATGTAACAGGTGCTATGTACACTTCGGAACAGGGGCATGTAAATCCACTTAAGCTTCTTACAGCCCTTCGCTGTGCTTTTCAGAAAAAAGGCGGAATTTTTAAAGGCGGCGAAAGCATTGGAAAGATCATTCCACACAAAAATGGGACTGTGACAGTCAAGACAGTTAAAGGCAGTTATCAGTGCGAAAAACTTGTCATTGCAGCAGGTCACGGCTCCACCCGCCTTTTAAAATCTCTTGGAGAAAAACTGCACATTTACCCGTCAAGGGGACAGCTCATGGTTACAGAACGGCAAAAAAGGATGCTCAGGGTTCCCATCTTGTGTGTTCGCCAGACCGTTGACGGTACATTCCTGATAGGTCTTACCACAGAAGATACAGCCATGGACACTCGCACCACTGCCGCTGCCATGAAGGATGAGGCTATAAATGCCATACGTCTCTTTCCCCAACTGGCAAAGTATAACTGGGTCAGAGCATGGGGGGCAATACGGGTAATGACACCAGATGGTGCTCCCATATATAGCAGGGTTCAGGGACATGACAATATCACGGTTCTTGCCCTTCACAGTGCAGTTTCACTTGCTCCCATGAAAATAAGCGCAATTGCCCCATGGATACTTGGCAAAAATGAGGCTGAACAGCTCAAACATTTTACAAATGGACGATTTAACAATGCCTAATTCTATATTTAAATACGATTCAGAAATCACACCCCAGATGGTCAAAGTGATGCTGGATGGCAGGGAGATCTCTCTTCCCGCAGAGATGAGTGTTGCTGCCGGCCTACTTGGTCAAGGTGAAATCATCTCCAGAATATCGCCATCCTCCAAAAGAGCATGTTCTCCTCACTGCCTGATGGGGGTCTGCTATGAATGCATCATGGAGATCAACGGAATCAATCGACAGGCATGCATGACAAAAGTTGAGGAGGGTATGGTAATCAATCGCCATATTGATGGATCTGATTTTAATGGAAAATATGAGAGTACCGAAAAAACAGAGGCCAATGTTAATTATGAGATGCCAAAACCCCTAAAGGAAGGAGAACCCTCATGAGCCGACATGTTGATGTTATTGTGGTTGGTGCAGGGCCGGCAGGACTTTCTGCATCTTCCACCCTTGCAGAGATGGGGCTTGATGTTGTGACCCTTGATGAACAGCCCCAACTTGGGGGACAAATATACAGAAATATTGAAAAAGCTTCTCCCAAGAGCCTTCATCTTTTCGGTGAAGATTACAGCAGCGGCCTTATGATTGCTGAAAGATTCAGAAAAAGCGGTGCAGATTACGAAAACAGCACATCTGTATGGCAGTTGGATTCGGACGGCACAATCTGTTGCTCCAGCAGGGCCCACTCTCGTCAGATGCGTGCCAACCATGTTATTGTTGCAACAGGTGCCATGGAGAGGCCTGTTCCCATTCCAGGTTGGACACTTCCGGGTGTCATGGGTGCAGGAGCTGTTAACAACCTCACAAAGGAGAGCGGACTTAAACCATCCGGAAATGTTGTTCTTGCCGGTAGCGGTCCACTTCTACTTCTTGAGGCAACCCTGCTTATCAAAAAAAATGTAGAGATTGCCGCCATACTTGATACCACCCCTCTTATTCCCCGAGTTTCTGCTGTTCCACCTGCTCCAAAAGCCCTTATGAGGACAGATTTTCTTCTTAAGGGAGCTTCAATGCTGAAGAGCATAAAGGATGCAGGTATTCCCCACCACAGGGGAGTAAAGGATATCTGTGCTATTGGAACCAATTGTCTTGAGTCAGTTCAGGCAAGATGCGGAAAGGAAACAATAACCATTCCGGCGGATCTTCTTATGCTTCACTTTGGAGTTATACCAAACAGCCACATTTTCCGCCAGGCAGGTTGCCGAATGGCATGGAAAGCTGATCAGAGGTACTGGCATCCTGCCTGTGACCAATGGGGACGCACCAATTTTGAGCGAATATTTGCAGCAGGAGACGGAGCAATGGTTAGCGGCGGCGTATCTGCCCGCTACAGAGGTGAACTCACAGCACTTGAGGTGTCACGATGCCTTGGAATAATTTCGGGACATGAGCGCGATGCCCTTGCAAAGCCCCTCAAAAAGGCACTTCGACATGACGGATGGCCACGTCCCTTTGTTGATGCCATCTATGCTCCCCGTCCTGAACAATTTTCCTTTGATGACGCAACAATACTCTGCCGCTGCGAAAATGTGACTGTGAAAGATGTCAGAAGAGCTGTCAGGGAAGGTGCCCGGGATCTCAACGAAATCAAGATAATGACCAGAAGCGGCATGGGATCCTGCCAGGGAAGAATGTGCGGCCCTGCCCTTGCTGAAATTGCAGCAGCAGAAATATCTCTTTCTCCTGACAGATTAGGACTTCTCAATGTGCGTCCACCGCTTCGCCCTGTTCCCCTTGAGGAAATTGCAGAGATGGAGCTTGAAACTGCAAAAGAGTCATCCAACTGGCTTCTGGATAATAAAAAATAAGATAATTAACTAACCCAAACTCCCCCTCTCCATTCATGTAGAGGGGGCTGGGGGCATACGCATCAAGCTAAGGTTTTCAAAGCCTTATCAGACGGGTTTTTCTAATTTTTGTTGTTAAGATGTTTGATTTTATATTTATAATAAAAACAAAGTCTTATATTCTTAGCTTGATGCGTATGGGGCTGGGGGTAAACGGGTAAGTTTTTTATAAGAAAGTCCCCGTGGTTAAAGGTTTTTCAGGGCTTTCATGCTTCGTTGTGGTAGATGAATCTGCCATGGCCGTTATATGAAAGTCTCGGTAACATCCTGTTTTTAAAATGACTTTCATCTCTTCGATTGTGGCGGTCATCAGCCATGTACGTTATTTAAAACCAGTTCCTAAGTGTCCTTTCAAGGTTTGATTGTCGGGTAGAAAATTCCTTGAACCTTTGAAAAGCCTTAAAAGTCACCCGACAGTTTAAACTTGAAGAAACACTAAGCAAATGATGAATTTTACAAAAATTATCAGCTTTTTAACAAAACACAATATTCAAGGAGAAAAAATGAGCACAATTACCCGCATGGAAACAGCAACACGTATGAGCAAAACCGTCATCCACAACAATACCGTCTATCTCTGCGGGCAGGTGGCAGACAATTCTGATAAGGGTGCAGGTCCTCAAACGGAAAACATGCTGGCAAAGGTGGATACTTTGCTTGAAAAAGCCGGCAGCAGCAGGGAACATATGCTTTCTGCAACCATTTATCTTCGTGACATGAAAGATTTTACAGAGATGAACAATGTCTGGGATGCATGGGTTCCGGAGGGGTGCGCCCCTGCCCGTGCCTGTGTTGAAGCACGCCTTGCAAGGCCTGATCTTCTGGTGGAAATCTCTGTCATTGCCGCCATCAGGGAATAACTGTGATAGAATTTACCAGGAAATTACCGTGAAAGGAATTTTATAATGGAACGTTTTTTCAAATATACACTGACCCTGCTGATAAGTACAGTTGCAGCCATGGAGTTCTATCAGGTAATCATGCGCTACATACTGGAGTTACCAGTTATGGGACTTGATGAGATTCTGGTCTATCCAACCCTCTGGCTCTATTTTCTGGGAAGCGTAAATGCCTCCCGTGAAGATACCCAGATAAAGGCAAATGTTCTGGATGTCTTTTTGAAAAGCGATAGGGCAAAGCTAAAAGTAAGAATAGTTGCAGATATCCTCTCCCTTGTAACAGCCCTGTGGCTCACCTGGTGGGCATGGGATTATTTCCGGTATGCCCTGCGGGTCTGGAAGGAGAGCCCCACACTCTACATACCAACTTTCTATGCCGAATGTGTCTTCCTTATCGGTCTTGTGCTGATGAGCGGATATGCAGGCTGGTATCTCTTCAAAAACGTAAAGAAACTGATGGCTGGATCGCCAGCAGATCAACGAGCATAAAGGAGTTAGATCCCATGGAATTGGAAATTGTCACAGTATCCCTGATATCCCTTGCTATTCTTGTGGGAATGCTGAGTTTCGGTGTTCCCCTGCCCTACTGCTTCGGTGGTGCTCTCATGAACATGGTCTTTCTTGGCGGAGCCACCATGAAAGGTACAATGGTATGGGGCTTCAGTCAGCTTGCCAATCCTGTGCTGCTATGTATTCCGCTTTTTGTATTTGCCGGAACCCTTATGAGTGAAAGCGGCATTGCCGCAAGTCTTCTGAGGTTTGTAAATATTTTTGTGGGTCGAATAAGAGGAGGACTTGGAGTTGTTGCCTCTGTAAGTTGTGCCATTATCGGTGCCATCTCCGGCAGTGGTCTTACAGGTGTGGCTGCAACAGGCCCAATCCTTATACCGGAAATGGCATCCAAGGGTTATCCAAGGGGATATGCCACAGCACTTGTTGCCAACTCATCAATACTTGGTCTTCTTATCCCCCCAAGTGTCACCATGATTATATATGGATGGGTTACAGATACATCCATTCTTGCCTGTTTTCTGGCAACCCTTGGGCCAGGACTTCTTATTACCTTTCTCTTCTGTGTGGTGAACATCATAATGTCAAGAAAGTTTCCTCTGGAGCTTGATCCCCCAATGCCCATGGATAAACTTGTAAAGGAAGGCACATCCCTCACATCAAAGGCCCTTCCTGCACTTGTGATGCCCATGATCATTCTTGGTGGTATCTACGGTGGAATAATGACCCCAACAGAAGCTGCGGCAGTGGCTGTTATCTATGCCATTCCAGTGGGTTTTCTTATATACAGGGGACTTACATTTCAAAGCTTTCTGGAGGCTGCAAAAAACTCTGCCACTGCTGTGGGAGCCATAATGATAATGATTGTCTTCAGCCTTATGCTGAGCCAAATTTTTGTCATGGAAGATGTACCCCAGGCACTGGTGGAAGGGGTATTCAGTATCACCCAAAATAAGGTTCTACTTTTGATTCTCATTAACTTTCTTCTCTTTTTCGTGGGAATGATAGTCAATGATGTCACTGCAATTATTCTCATTGCACCACTTCTTCTACCCCTGATGCAGGCAATTGGTGTAAGCCCTGTCCAGTTTGCCGCAATAATGGGTGTAAATACTGCAATGGGCGGAGTTACCCCTCCATATGCAAGTATCCTCTACCTGAGTATGCGGATAGGCAAGGTTGAGTTCTCAGACGTAATAAAACCGGCAATGATTCTGATTCTTTTCGGATATGTTCCGGTGGTCTTTCTCACATCTCTTTGGCCTACCCTCTCCCTCTTTTTTCCGGGACTTTTCGGGTATTGATCAAATATGTTCAAAATGATGTGTTTAGCCTTTTTCGGGCGGACTTTTCCATAACTAACCTGCTTTTACAGGAGACAAAATGGAAATGCCTATACTATTTAATTAATAATATTATTTAACAAAAGGAGTTAAAGAATGAAAAAGCGTCATCTCTATTCACTAATTGTTATGTTGTCTGTTATGGTTTTTATGGTGGTAAACGTCCATGCAAAGACCTGGAAAATTTCACATGTTAGACCCCAGGATACCGCCATTGACAAAGATCTTCGCTGGTTCTCCGATGCAATAAATGAGAAAACAGGCGGCAGGATAAAAACAAAGGTATATCCTGCCAGCGCACTTGGAGATTACACCGTTGTACAGGAGAGAGTTGGTCTTGGAGCAATTGACATGGCCTGCCAGCCACCTGCATCATCTGCTGACAAGAGATTTCAGCTTGTCTATTTTCCCTATATGATGAAAAACTGGGCACAGGCAAAAAAGAACTACTCCGAAGGCGCCCCACTTCGCAAGATCATTGCAGAGCTATATGCAGAGCAAAACATTCACCTTCTTGCTGTGTGGCCTGTCTATTTTGGTGGTATATCCCTGAACAGAGAGCCTGTTTCCCCGGGAGATCCCGAAGCTGCCAAAGGCATTAAACTCAGGGTTCCGCCAATGAAAACATTTCAGCTTCTTGCTGACTCCACAGGATACCTTGGAACTCCAATACCGTTCTCCGATGCCTTTACAGCGGTTCAAACAGGTGTTGTTGATGGAGTTATAGGTTCCGGAGCTGAAGGATACTATTCATCTTTCAGAGATGTAACAAAATACTATATTCCTTCCAATACCCATTTTGAGGTGTGGTACCTGATTCTGAACAAAGAGACCTTCGATGATCTAAAACCTGAACTGCAAAAAGAGCTAAATGGTGTTGCCGCAGAATTTGAGCAGCGCAGATGGGATTCAGCAGAAGCAGATCAAGCAGCCAATGAAAAACGCCTTGCTGACTATGGTGCAACAATAGTTGATATTACAGACGATCAGATTGCCTCCATTGCCAAAAAAATTCAGAGTGTTGTCTGGCCAGATGTTCTGGAAGATGTTGGTACAGAGTGGGGACAGAAAGTACTGGATTCCATTATTGAATAACTGTCCGAAATAACTTACCCACCCCCTCTCCAATGCTGTTGACTTAAGCCACCGGCCAACTCATACGAGATGAGAATATTCAATGATTTCTCAATCTCTATCTTCTGCCGTAAAACTCTTAAGGCAACAGCATTGGCCACCTCTCCAGCCATGGAGAAGGGAGGTGGGCAATGCTAATGAAAGGTGAAGACACAATGAGAAATTCCATTCCCATCAGACGATATTTTTTTCTCATACTGCTTGTCTCTTTATTCCTGGCATGCAGCACAGTCATGGCCTCTTCTCCACAGGTCTGGAAAATTGGTCATGTGAGATCATCAGGATCTTCCGTTGACAAGGATATTCATACCTTTGTAGAAAATATAACAGAGCAGACCAGCGGTGACATCTCATTTAACATCTATCCGGGCAATCGCCTTGGAGACTACTCCACTGTCCAGGAACGGGTCTCTTTTGGTGAAGTTGAAATGTATGTTGGCCCGGTTGCAACATCAATTGACAAAAGACTGATGCTGGCATTCACACCATTTCTTGTCACAAACTGGAGCGAAGCACAAAAAATGTACTCACATGGAACCCCCATGATGAATGCCATTGAAGAGTATCTTGAAGCCCAGAATATAAAACTTCTTGGTGGATGGCCTGTTTATTTTGGAGGCATTGCACTTACGGCAAAACCGGTTGCCCCGGGCAATCCTGATATCTCAAAGGATATGATCATAAGGGTTCCGCCAATCAAAAGTTTTGAAATGACAGCCAGAGCCCTTGGATACACCCCCTATCCCATAACTTGGATGTATGCTAAAATGGGACTTAAAACCGGAATGGTTACAGGTCTTATAGGCGGGGGGGCCGAAGGTTATGCAGGGTTAAGTGAATATATAAAATATTACATTCCATTGAAAGATCACTTTGAGTACTGGTTTGTCTATATGAATCTTGATATCTGGAAATCCCTTTCCGGAAAAACTAAAAACATCTTCAATAAAGCTGCCGCAAAAATGGAGATAGATCGCTATGCTGTTGCCGAGGCAGAAGAGGAAAAAAGCCTCACCCGCCTTAAAACAGGGGGAATTGAGATTATTGAGCTGACAGATTTGGAACAGTCAGCTTTGCAGGCAAAGGTTAAAAGTCAAGTATGGCCGCTGCTGAAAGAGGAGACAGGCCCTGTTTTTGACACCATTGTAAATCAAAAATAGACTAATATTGTTAAATTGATAATTGAAAAGCCTAACTATCTGTTATCTGGATTAATTTTTTTGACCAAAAAATAGGCATCCTTCATTTGAACCCAAAAATACTTTACACTTTTTTGCGAGAGATTCCCGCCACACAGACTTTTCTCTCCGGAAAGTGTAAACTGGGAAATGAAGCATGCCAAAAAATAAAATATTTTTCAAGAAAGCTATAGTTTACTGAATTCAGGAGGTAATGGCATATAACGACCATGGCAAACTGATTTACAACAATTAAGAATGAAAGTCCTTAAAATCCTTAAAAGGCGAGGACTTTCATATAACGTACATGGCGGATAGCCGCCACAATCGAAGAGATGAAAGTCGTTTTAAAAACAGCCACTTACTGAGACTTTCATATAAACGTACATGGCTGATGACCGCCACAATCGAAGAGATGAAAGTTGTTTTAAAAACAGCCTGTTACCGAGACTTTCATATAAAA
>NZ_LT828540.1:909312-923268 GCF_900170035.1 Desulfamplus magnetovallimortis
ATATAAAAACGTACATGGCGGATTACCGCCACAATCGAAGGGATGAAAGTCGTTTTTAAAACAGTCTGTTAAGGAGACTTGCATAAAAAACTCATCAGTCATAAGTTCTCTCAATGAGTACTGAATATAGTACTTTCAAGCAATTAAAAAACACAATATATGGTGACGGATTTGAGAACTTACGACTCTTGAGTAAAAAACATCCTGATTTCTTTCACCATCTATTTTTCCTTTTCTTGTTTTTCACCGTCAATTTACAATAATGATCGTTGAACTACTGATTCTTTAATTTATCTCTTTTAAAATAGTCTTCTTAGCTTCTAAAGTATCCATTAAACGGAAAAATGTGCCTACCTATACGGTAATATTTTCCCGACTTGTTTCCTGTTCCATTTTTTTTAAAACGTAATCATTCTTTACGAATTCCCCCGTAAAATATTGTGTTTGTGGTATTTTTTACTTCTTGGATCGTAGTGGTAATCCACCATAGCCGTTATTATATGAAACTTGCCATGAAACCTCACCTCCCCAGCCTCTTCCATTCCATATTTTATAAGAAAGTCCCCGTCTTTTAAGGAGCTATAGGACTTTCATGCTTCGTTGTGGCAGATGGATCTGCCATGGCCGTTATACCATAAAAATAAGGCATCTTTCATATGAACACAAAAGTAGCTTACACTTTTTTGAGAAAAAACCCTTAAAATTAACGTTGTTTCTACGGAGAGTGTAAAACAGTAAATGAAGATGCCAAAATTAATGGAATAATTCTTGAATAGATAAAAATAATCAAGAGATTTTTCCTATAAATGAGTTAAATATAATGGCCATGGCAGAGACATCTACCACTGTTCAGAACATTTATAAAACGAAAGATTTTATGAGCTATGTCTTTATCTATCAAAACAAATATAGCAAGCCTTAACGCATATCAGAAGCTGTCAAAAAACAGTAATCGTTTGAACGGCAGTTTGCAAAAGTTGTCATCTGGTTTGAGAATTAATAAAGCTTGTGATGATGGTTCTGGTATGGTGATTGCTGATTCTCTTAAATCACAGTACAGAGGGTTGGGACAGGCGATTAAGAATGCTAATGATGCTGTTTCCATTACGCAAACTGCTGACGGTGCTCTTGAAGAATCTATTAATATTGTCAACATCATTAAAACAAAAGCAATTCAAGCTTCCCAGGATGGTCAAACATATGAATCCAGGAAAGCAATCCAAAGTGATATTGATAAACTACGTCAGGAACTTGACCAAATTGCAAAATCAACTTCTTTTAACGGCCAGAAGCTTCTTTCAGGTGAATTTACAAATAAAACATTTCATATAGGTGCTTATACTGGTGAAACGGTTGATATCTCAATTGATTCTGCTGAATCTACAAAAATTGGGCATACCACTGTTGCAGAGGTTATTCCGGATTATACAAAACTAATTTATACTACTCTTCAGGATAAACAAACCGGAGATGATATTGTCATTGAGCCTTTCAAAATCGAATACTATACTCCTGATCTCGTAAAGGATGAACTGGATAAACTCACTAAAGAAGATATAAATAAGCTTACGGATGAAGAATTGGCTAAACGTACGAATAAAGATCTAAGTAAGCTTACGACCAGAGAAATAGAAGAGCTTAGGAATATATTTATAGACGAGATTGTGGAGAACGCATCAGATCAACTCACTAAAAATGTATCTAATAGACTCGTGAAGCATGGATTAGGTACTCTGGCTGAACAGATTAATAAATATGAAGAAAAAACTGACGTTAAAGCATTTCCAATAGTTGAATCAGAGAGCAGGATAATTGCTGGAAGTACAAGTGATAATTTTAAAATTAATGGTATTACAATTGGAAATATAGATGTAATTCCTAATGATTCCGATGGGGCTCTTATCGCTGCTATCAATAGCCTATCAAATATGACTGGAGTAAAAGCACATGTTACTGCTTCTGGAAAATTGGAGCTTGTTTCTACAGATGGTAGAGCCATTAAAGTTGAAGGGCTGCCCACACCAGAAGTGATCAGCAGCAGTGCTTTGACGACTCATGGCTATCTAAAAATGATCAGCAGAAATTTTGGGCAGTATGATGTGACTCATCGAAATATAGCTGAGAATGTGGCTACAGCAACCACTGCAAACCCCACTATCATGAATGCTATCCCAACAAATACAATTATTAACTGGTCATCTAACACACAAGGGTCTGGAGGGGGAATTAATGCAACTATTACAAGTGGTGCCGTAAACATAGGAACAGAAACGTTGTTAGATGATCCCAATTTTATTTCAAATTTTTCATCAAATTTATCGGTTTTGGAGTATGGAGCCAATAGCGTAACTACAGTAATAAATTTTTCTTCGCCACTTCCGACAGGTTCAAAATTATTATTAGGTGATGTAGATAGTGGTCATGTGGCAACATTGACAAGTGGCGGGACACCTCTTACATATGTTTCTCAACTCGAAAGTCGTTCCGGACAGAATTCTACATTTCCTATCTATAATCCTGCAACTGGAAAACTGACATCACAACCTAACAGCAATAATAATGATGAAGTTACTTCTTTTGATTTATCAAATTTGTCATCTCTCCAAATTGAATTCCAAGGTAGTGGGGCAGCATGGGCTGCAATAGCCTTAGCAGATCCGTCAACAAGTATCACCTCTACAATAACTACGACAACAGAATATCAAACATATGAAGATTCTATTGTATTCAATAAAGAACTTCTCCGTCTCTGTGATGTAAATGTCACTACTTTTGATGATGCTCAAATATCAATGGAGCTTGCAGATATATCTCTTGGAGATTTAGATAAAATAAGAAGCAATATAGGCTCTGTACAAAACCAACTTCAATCAACCATTTCCAATATCACCAATACGCAGAACAATGCCATGGCATCGGAATCCAGTATAAGGGATTTAGATTTTTCATCCGAGAGTATGTATTTTTCAAAACTACAGGTCTTTGCAGAATCTGGAGCATTTGTTTTGGCACAGGCTAACAGTTCAAAAGAAAATTTAATCTCCCTGCTTGAAGGTTAACCGTAACAAAATCACCTCACCAACAAATCTCTCTCCATACCTCCAGCCTCCTATACATGACTGGATAGGAAAGAAATACATCAAAGAGTGTACACTCAAAAAATTGAGAAGGTGAGAATAGTTATCCGTCAGTTAAACCTTGAAAGATTACCACACCATTTAAAACACAAGCCACAAAGGAATCTGAATATTGTTGCTTTTTTGATGGCAGCGCGATATTAAATGAGGTATTCTTTTTCGCCTTTTGGGGGTTTGACTGAACCATGAGTTGGATAATTAAAGGATATAATGATTGGGGATGACAAAATCCGACAGTAATCGTTTATTCAGGCCAAGCAATTACAATTGATTCAAAGTGGGTTCCCATGAAAAAATACCTTCCTGTCGTCGCCAAACCATTGATAAAGCTTCCTGTTATTAATTCTGACTGCACATTTATTCATTCTGACTGCACATTTTTTTATCATACATGTAGAATACATACATGCAGAATAAAGACTATCCTGCCATGCCTTTCATGCCTGATATTATTAATATTTTCAACATACACTCTCCTTTCAGCCTCTTCACTCCAAGAAATTTCAACTCATGAAACCCAAATCAACAAAAAGCCAGCCAACGAAACGCCTGTTCATAAATCTCCTCTTAATACTAAAGAAAAACATATACTGATACTGAATTCATACCACCCTCAATACGAATGGACAAAGAATATTACATCCGGAATAATGGAGGAGTTCAGGAACTCACAAAGTTCTGTAAGGCTCCATTTTGATTATATGGATACAAGGAGAAACAGAACACCAGAGTACAAAGAGCTTCTCAGTCAAATACTTGAGGAAAAATACAAAAACAAATCATTTGAGCTTATTATCAGCACCGATAACAATGCCCTTGACTATCTTTTGGCAAACAGAGACATCTATTACTCCACCAAACATGAAAAGCCCATCCCCATTGTCTTCTGTGGAATCAATAATTTCAGTGACAAAATGATAGCGGGTCAATCTGAAATAACAGGTATTGCAGAGATACCTTCCATTTACGAAACAATGCAGATTGCCCGAAAACTGCATCCGGCCATGGAACAATTTGTGGTTGTGGGTTCCACAAGAACACTCTCTTCACGATTAAACCTTGAGATGATTAAGACCACCGTATCCAATTTTACAGATGAAATTGCTTTTGTTTACTACATTGATGAACATGTTGAAAATCTGAAAAATCTTCTTGGGCAACTCCACTCCCACGATGTTGTGCTGTTGTCAGGGATTTTATATGATTCAATTGGAAACCCCCTTGATTTTACAGAAAGAACACGTTTTATCAGAAAGTACTCTCCATCCCCCATATACTCTTTCTGGACACACTGCATGGGAAACGGCATTGTTGGTGGAAAACTTGTAAGTGATGTAATGCAGGGGAAAATGGCAGCAGAAACGGCAATAAAAATATTGAACGGAGAAACTCCCGAAACCATCCCAATAATAGGAAAAGAGGCAAATACCTGGCAATTTGACTATGTAGAACTTGAGAGATTTGGGATTGATCAAACCCTTATTCCTTCAGGGAGCAAAATTATAAACAAACCGCCCTCTTTTTATGCAAGATATAAAAATTTGTTATGGGGTTTTCTTGTCATCTTGCTGGAAGGAATAATCATTATCCTTCTGATCCTCAACATCATAAAAAGAAAAGAGACACAAAAATCCCTTGCAGCAAATGAAAAAAGATTTCGCCGTCTTGTCGATCACTCCAGTGACTCCATTTACCTTTCAGATGGAACCGGAAAAATAATTGATGTAAACAGTGTTGCCATAGAGACTACTGGTTTTTCAAGGGAAATTATGGTCAAATCATATGTATGGGATATTGATCCCAACTACAATGAAGAGAGTTTCAGACAATTCTGGAAAAACAAACCTGAAAACAGCTCCGTTCTGATTGAAACAACCCACCGTCATAAAAGCGGAAAAGAGATTCCTGTGGAGATTAATGCTCTAAAATTTTCGGAGCAGGGACAAATCTACTACTACTCCATGGCTCGGGATATTTCAGACAGAAAAAAAAGTGAGTTGGAGCTTGAAAGAACCCTTGCTGCAACCACAGAGGGAATCTGGTGGTGGAATTTTGCAGAGGATAAAATGCGCTTCAGCGAGCGCTACTACACCATGCTCGGCTATGAACCAGACGAATTTACAGCTTCCTTTGAAAACTGGAAAAAACTTCTTCACCCTGATGACTATGAAAATGCACTGGCAGTTGCAGAAGAGTATCTGAAGACAAAACCCGATGAATATGAGAATGAATTTCGCCTGAAAACCAAGTCCGGTTCATATCGCTGGATTCATACAAAAGGGCGGGTGGTTGAAAGGGATAACTTCGGCAATGCATCTCTTATGATCGGTAACCATGAAGATGTTACAGAAAAAAAAGATGCAATTGAAAAGCTGAGACTCAATGAAGAGCGCCTATCTCTTGCTCTACAGGGTGCAAATGATGGACTTTGGGACTGGAATATGGAGACAAATGAGGTCTTCTACTCTCCACGCTGGAAAGAGATGCTCGGCTATGATGATCATGAAATTGTCAATCACTTTAGTGAGTGGGAAAGGCTTATTCTTCCTGAAGGACGTGAAATGGCATGGAAAAGCCTGAATGAATACCTTGAGGGCAAAAGGGAAAACTTTACATGTGAATTCAGAATGCGTCATAAAAACGGCACATTTGTGGATATTCTATCCAGAGCTTTTGCCATCAGAAGGGATACTGATAACCAACCTGTAAGGGTGATCGGTACTCATGTGGATATTACCGAAAGAAAAATGATGGAAAAACGACTTCAGCATTCCCAGAAAATGGAAGCCATTGGTAATCTTGCCGGTGGAATTGCCCATGATTTCAACAATCTTCTTTTTCCAATAATGGGTATGTCCGAGCTTCTTCTTGAAGATCTTCCACCCGAAAGTCAGGAATACGAAAATGCCAGGGAGATTCTTAATGCTGCATCAAGGGGGAAAGAGCTTGTAAAACAGATTCTTGCCTTCAGCAGGCAGTCTGACCACCAGAGTATGCCTGTACGGATTCAGGATATTCTGAAAGAGGTATTAAAACTGATGCGATCATCCATTCCCTCAAACATTGAAATTGTGGAAAACATTGATGATCAGTGTGGCAAGGTTAATGCCGATCCCACCCAGATACACCAGATCATCATGAACCTCATTACAAATGCATGTCATTCAATGGAAACCTCGACAGGCAAATTGTCAATTGAGCTTGAAGAAAGCAGTTCTGGCCATTCATTGCCGGATAAGAACAGCAGTTTTATTTCAAATAAGATTGGCTATCTTCCCTCTGATAAAAGTAGCCATGTTTTATCAGGCCACAATAACCATTTTCAATCAGACCAGAGCAGCAATAAAGAGTTGACTCTTTTGCAGCCTGCCAGATATGCGATTTTATCTGTCTCTGATACCGGATGCGGAATCACCACAGAGTGTATGGAGAGAATATTTGATCCATATTTTACAACCAAGCCCCAGGGAAAAGGAACAGGTCTTGGACTCTCTATGGTATATGGCATTGTGAAAAAATATGAAGGAGACGTTAAAGTTGTCAGCGCTCCGGATAAAGGAACAACTGTAGAAGTCTATCTTCCGCTTATTAAAGAACAACTTGAAGAGCCTGTATCTACAGTTGCATCTGACCATCCTGCCGGTAATGAAAATGTTCTGATTGTGGATGACGATGAATCAATATTAAATCTTGAAACCATGATGCTGAAGAGGCTTGGCTATAATGTAAAGGGATACTTAAACTGTGTTGATGCTCTGGAGCTTTTCAGGAGTACCCCCCATGATTTTGATCTTGTCATAAGTGATATGACCATGCCATGCATCACCGGTGATATGTTTGCTGCCGAGATTCGGAAAATTCGTTCTGATATACCGATTGTGATATGTACCGGATTCAGCGAGAGGATGGATGAAGATAAGGCAAAATCCATGGGGATCAATGGATTTTTAATGAAACCCATAAGTGTTGCAAATCTTGCAAAGGTAGTCAGAAGTGCGCTATCCTGACATTAGCGCCCTTAAGGTGGGCTTTTCCATAAGATGCTGGTTTAACAAACCATAAAATAGAAATTCCTATACTATCCAATTACCTGGTTGCTCAATTATTCTTCATCCAGCACATCCCGAACCTTCTGCGCAAGGTCTGCCATTATGACCGGTTTTTTCAGAAAGCCCTTGATACCCATGGCATCGACAGCTTTTGCATCAACCTTTTCACTGAATCCAGTACAGATAATCACGGGTATGGATGGTTTTATTGATATCAATTCACTGGCAAGCTGATCTCCGGTTAACCCGGGCATTGTCATATCAGTCAAGACCAAATCAAATGCATCTGGATTGCTTCTGAAGGTATCCAGAGCCTCAAAACTGCTCAAACAGGAGGTAACCTTATAACCAAGCCTTTCCAGCATTGCGGTTTCCACCCTGATAACCGAGGCTTCATCATCAACCAGCAGAATTTTTTCCGCTCCTGTTTTAAATGGCAATTCCTTCAATGCTTCAGTCATATCAGGAGATTCTCCCATATCCATGATTGGAAAGAATACATCAACTCTGGTTCCCTTTCCAAGCTCACTGGAAATCCTGATCTCTCCGCTGTACTGCTTGACAATGCCATATACCACAGCAAGCCCAAGCCCGGTTCCCTTGCCCTGCTCCTTGGTGGTAAAATAGGGTTCAAAGATTTTATCCATCACATCCGGAGCAATGCCGCAACCTGTGTCCGACACGGTAAGCATGGCATATTTACCCGATGCCGCTGGGACACTTGCCGCAGGAGTTGATGGCATGGTGCCCGATGCCTTGGGCGTTGACGAAGTGGAGCTTGACGACATTGAACTCGGTGATGTAAGACTCGATACCATGGAGAGAGATGCCTTGGTGGTTAATGATATGGTGTTTGATGCCATAAAACTTGGTAACATAAAACTGTCAGCAAACTCCTCCGACGTCATAACTCTCTCCCGTAATTCCACGGATATCCTGCCCCCGTTATCCTGAACAGCATGATAGGCATTGGTAATAAGGTTCATGGCAATCTGATGAATTTGCGTGGGATCTGCCATCACCTTGCCGCACTCATTCTGGATATTCTGTGAAATTTCAATGTTGGAGGGGATTGTACTATGGGCAAGTTTTAGAACTTCTTTGAGGATCTGCTGAATTCTCACCGGCAATTTTTTATATTCACCTTGTCTGCTGAAGGAAAGAATCTGCATTACAAGTTCCCGTGCCCTTCCGGCAGCGCTGTATATCTGTTCAACCTTCAGATATTCCGGGCTCTCTTGGGGCAGATCCTCCAGCAACATCTCTGACATTCCAAGGATGGGAAAAAGGATGTTGTTGAAATCGTGTGCAATTCCCCCTGCAAGGGAACCGATGGATTCCATTTTCTGGGCCTGATGGAGGCGTGCTTCCATCCTCTTTCGCTCTTCAATTTCCGCTATCAGTTGATTTTTCTGCCTGACAAGTTCTGCTGTACGTTCAGCGACCTGCTGCTCCAGCAGTGCACTTTCCCTGCGCAGCAGATCTTCGGCATATTTGATACGCAGCATGGCCTTTACCTGTGCAGCCAGCTCCAGGCGCTCAATGGGCTTGGTAAAAAACGCATCTGCTCCCATTTGCAACCCCTTTATCCGGCTCTCCAGATCGGTACTTATGGCGGTGAGCATAACCACGGGAATATGTTTTGTATCAGGATGGGATTTAAGAATCTGGCACACCTCAAAGCCGTCCATCCCCGGCATGTGTATATCCAGAAGAATCGTGTCCGGTTTTTCATCACTTGCCTTTTCAATTCCTTCTCTGCCGGAAAGGGCTGTGACAACCCGGCAGTCAGGGATACTGCTTTTCAGAAGGGCCGCCAGGCTCAAGAGATTGTCCTGTCTGTCATCAATGGCTAATATCACTGGCATTGCAATGAGTTCCTTTTTTTCTGTTCACAGTCAAGTTATCAGGAATGAATCCAAATCACCTTACCCGAACTCACTCTCTTCCTGCAATCCATTTTTCAATGGTTTGAAGTATTTTCACAGGTTCGATGGGCTTGGATAGATAATCATCACATCCTGCTGAAATAAGATTATCCTTGTCACCCTTCATGGCATGGGCAGTAAGTGCGATAACCGGAATCATTTTTGTCTTCTCATGATCTTTAAACTCTTTCACCAAAGTATATCCGTCCATGCCAGGAAGAGATATATCCAGAAGAATCAAATCCGGCAGATTTTCAAATACCGTTTTAAGGCCATTTTCTCCATCATAAGCTTCAATAACGGTGTATCTGCCTTTGAGAAGTGCTTTTATGGTAATCATGTTATCAGGATTATCCTCTATCACCACTATTCTGGGCGGCAATTCAGGAGATATTCCGGTTTTCGGGACATCCTGTTCCTGCGGCTCTGTAGTGCTTCGAGATTTTGCTTCAGGGTTTTGGTCTTTCTCCGGCTCTGTAATGCTTCGAGGTTTTGCTTCTGGGTTTTGGTCTTTCTCCGGCTCTGTAATGCTTCGAGGTTTTGCTTCTGGGTCGGGGCTCTCCTGCTGTTCCAGAACATTTCGGGTTCCTCCGGCCTGTACATTTTTCATGGTACTCTCTCCAAGCATAAATTTTACTTTCATCAGAAGCCCCTCCCGTTCCACATCCCCTTTCTGTACAAGCTGCTGAATATTGTTGGCACTGAGCTTTTTAAAATCATCAGGAGTCAAATCCTTGGCTGTAAGGATAAGTACAGGAATAGTTGCCGTACGTTCCGTACAGCGAATCGCCTCAAGCACCTCAAACCCATCCATATCCGGCATCATCAAATCCAGGATAATTCCATCAGGAAGGCTTTTTGCCACCATGGCCTGAGCCTCCTTTCCACCTCTGGCAATATCCACACAATAGCCCTCATGTTCAAGAATCAATTTGATTTGAGTTATGGCAGATTCATTGTCTTCCACCAGCAGAAGGCGTTTGGACGGAGCTGTCGATACTGAGTTAAATGGTGTATCTGATAATGCTGCTGAATAGTTGTGTTCCTGGGCTTCCGGCTTAAAATATTGATTTGCGTCTCCCTGATCAATTAGGCCTTCCACTCCTTCTCCCTGATAAATTCTGGGCAGTTTCAATGTAAATGTTGTTCCAACTCCAGGCTTGCTTTCAACCGAAAGTGTTCCCCCGAGATTCAGGGTTGCCTTATGGGCAATGGCAAGACCAAGACCTGTACCCTCATGTCGTCGGGAGGTGGAACCATCAACCTGTCTGAACTCTTCAAAAATAAAGGGCAGCTCCTTTTCAGGGATACCAATTCCGGTGTCCATGACCTTAACACAAATCATTGATTCGTATATATCAGTTGTCATATGGGCTGGAACAGGTCTCTGCCCGCAGCAATACGCCTCAACCACCACATTACCTTTTTCTGTGAATTTAATGGCATTGCCCATTAGATTCAGAAGAATCTGATAGACCCTTTTTTCATCACTTTGAATCTCCGGCAGATCAGTTGAAAACTGCGCATGTAATGAAAGCCCTTTTTCTCTCACAAGGGGCTGGAGATTCTCCACAATATTCTCAATGGCGGTTTTAAAGGAAAAAAAGGAAAGGTTCACATCCATATGTCCGGCTTCGATTTTTGACAGGTCAAGAATATCGTTAATGAGATCAAGAAGACGCCGGCCATTACGTTCGATAACCTCCAGATACTCCACCTCTTCGGAATTGAAATGTTTATCTCTGTTCATCTTTAGAACACTTGAAAGGGCCATTACTGAATTGAGTGGGGTTCTAAGTTCATGGCTCATATTGGAGAGAAACATACTTTTCAGACGACTTGCCTCCTCAAGCTGACGGCTCTGGACATCAAGCTCAATATTCTGCCGTTTCAGGTCATCTGTCATGGCTTGAAGCTCCATGGCCTGTGCTTCAAGTTCACTGTTTTTATGTGTCAGTTCCTGTGCCAGTGCAAGGGTCTTTTCACCGGATATAATATTGGAAAGTGCCGTGCCCACAGCCGGTTGAATCTGCTCCAGTATGCCATATGCCGCACTGGAATAGTCGTTGAGGCTGCCCAGCGCAATAATGGCCGCAACCTCTCCTTTAATCATGACAGGAACAGTGACCATGCATTTCGGGATAGCCTTTCCTGCAATGGTATTGACAGTGAACACGGTATCTTTGGAAATATCATCTATATATGTGATGCTCCCACTTCTGTATGACCTGTCAAATGCACCGGCAACAACGCTTTTATCAAGGGATTGAATAACGCCACGGGCGAATCCGGATGAATAGACATGTTCAAATTCAATAAATTCATTAATTAGAAAAAAGGCACCAAAGGCCGAATTGGTTATATCAAGCAGTTTCTCGATAAATTGTGCAGCAAATTCATGGACGGTTGTGGAGATGACCAGAATCTCATCCAGGCGCCTCAGACCTTTCTGTATGCTTCCATAAGTCTCCATGGATTCAGCCATCTCGTTAAATGCACGGGCAAGTACACCGTACTCATCTTCATTTCCAATGTTGCATCTTGCAGAGAGATCACCGCCCTGAATTTTCAGGGCAGCGTTGGTGACCTCAATAACGGGCTTTGAAAAATTCAAGGCCAGCATGTGGGCAAGCGCATAGGCAGCAAGTGCTGCCAGAATAAGTATAATGGCCATATTGAAAAGCATACTGTTTATGGGAGCGTAAATCTCTGACAGATCCTGTTTGGCGACAAATCCCCACTGTGTGACAGGTATAAAGGCATAGGATGCCAGTACATCTTCATCCCTGTAATCACGGCTCTCAACAATACCCGATAATCCACGAGAAGCCAGAACTGCCGGTTCCGCCTGTATTTTCATCCTCAAGGGAGCGTTATTATGCCATCTTAGGTCACTCAACGCCATAACGTCCCTGTTGACTATAAGGGTTTCCCCTGTTTTTCCCATGCCGGTTCGTTGCAGAAGAAGGGCATACAGAGATTTTTCAAGGTCAAAAAGAGTCACTAAAACTCCGGAAGGATTTCCATCGCTGGAACCTGGATTATAAATGGGGTGGGAAAAACACATGGTCGGCTTTTTCAGTTTACTGGAAAAATAGATATCCCTTATATAGAGAGATTCACTTTTTAAGGTCTCAATAAAAAAAGGGGCTTTGGAGAGATTAGTGCCTTCTGATGAACTTTCAGTGGAAATTTCAACCATGCCTGTGGAAGCATTGATAATAAAGATTTCAAGGTAGGCTGTGTACTCTTCCAAAAATGAAGTCAGGGTCGCTCTTGCAGATTCAATGATTTTTAGATCATCTTCTGTGTTCCGCCAGTTATCAGTTTTCTGCCAGTTAACAGTGCCCTGACGGTTGCCAGTACTCTGTCCGTTACTTATATTTTGTTCGTTTAGTGTATTCTGTTCAATCAAGGCTGCAAGCTGCCGTATCTCCAGATCCCTTGAAATTGCTTCAATGTCTCCTTTTCTCTCATCCAGCCATAGATTGAGCTGAGACACCTTGAGATCCCTGATGGCGGTCAATTTAGCAAATGCCTCGGTCTTGATGGCAATAGCCCTCTGGTGATAGATCACACTGATCACAACGATCATGGGCAGCAATACCGCAGAAAAAAACCAGAATATCATTCGGGGTTTAATTTTTTTAAATTCAAATAACGATCTAAAAAGGCTTCTCATTGTCGATCCTCCTTGAAAAGAATACGACGTTACACATATTATTCTATATGTTTATTTTTTTAAATATCTGACAGCAATCACTTATCCGGGTAAAACTGTCCTGAAACTGACCTGTGGGCATTTCGGTTTCACCAAGCACCAGGTATCCATTGTCATTGAGTGATCGGTGTAGTTTGGTGAAAATAATATTCTGATATCGGGTATTATAGTAAATTAAAAGATTTCTGCACAGGACTAAATCAAATCCACCAAATACGCTTTCCGGTGGACAGTAGCTTTTTTTATCCAGCAGGTCATATCTTGAAAATGTTACCGGCTGTTTAATGTAGTTTTTTGGGGAATAACCGTTTCCAATTCGGTTAAAATGCCTTATGTATTTGAAGGGCATATTTTCCAGATGCTCCGGTGCATAAACAGCTTTACGTGCGTTATCAAGTGTCTTTTCATTGATATCAGTTGCAAAGACAGTGAAACCCATACTGCTTCCGTTTCCTGCGAGCCTTTTTTCAATAGCAGTTCCGCTTCCTTTAAGGCTTTTTTCAATAGCGGTTCCGCTTCCTGTAAGGCTTGTTTCAATACCGATTCCGCTGCCTGTCCTACTCTTTTCCAGAAGCTCACCCATCTGCATGGCAATTGAATATGCCTCCTCTCCGGTGGCACATCCTGCTGACCAGATGCGGATTGAAGGTTCTCCTGAGGCACTCTTTGAGGCAATTATCTCCGGCAACACTTTACAGAAAAGATAGTTAAAGACAAGGGGATCACGGAAAAAAGAGCTGACCTGTATGATCAGGGAGTCAATCAGATGCTCAAGCTCCTCGGGGTGGGATTGTAAATATTCGTAGTATTCGGTAACTGTTTGGATGGGGTGTTTGGGATTATTTTTTTGTCCACTATCGATTTGATGTTCAGTATGAATTTGATGTTCTGTATAAATCTGATGTTCTGTACCGATTTTATAATCAGTCCGGATTTGTTTCAAACGACCGTTGATCTGCCGCTGAAGGAAGTCGTGGCAGCACCCGGAGAGGTCAACATTCCGTCGCTTGAGCAGCTCTTTGACAACCAGTGCCATTTCATGGTTTAGCATTGCAATCCCCATTGCTGTTCATTGGAGTTGTTCCTCTATGCTCAAAATCGACACCTTATTGCTTTTTGAT
>NZ_LT828540.1:923368-939463 GCF_900170035.1 Desulfamplus magnetovallimortis
CAGTTATTGAATTTGTCTGAATCAGGATAACCAGGATGAAAAGGATGCTCAGGATAAATAATCCTGCCTTATCTTGTTAATCTTGGACATCCTGATTCAGACAATGTTGACAAGGCTCAAAAGATCATAGGTGTCGGCTTTGAGAAAATATTAGTCCACCCCCAACGCCTTATACACAGCATCCACAGGGTCTGAATAGAAACTGGTCTGAAACTTTGCAAACAGCTCTCCCGGTATGGTGGGTATATCACCGACACTACTCATGGGAAGAAGAATCCGTTTGCCTCCGGCATCGAATGCCACCTGTAGTGTCTCTGCAAGGTTGGATGCTTTTTCTATGGTTCCCCCCAGACTCATATTTCCCAGGATAATCATTTGACTCTGAACCGGTCTCCCCATAAGACCTGAGCACAAGGTTATGAAGCTGCACAGGGTTATCGACGAAGCAGGGCCGGTATTTTGCATCTCCACTGTGTGAAGGTGGTAGTTGCTGTCATTCACTTTACTAATGGAGCTGACCCTTGCCATATTGGCCTTGAAATAGTCAAAAGCGATCTTGATGGCCTCTTTGGTCTTTGTGTCCGTACCGGAGCCGGACATGGATAGTTTTCCATTTCCTGCTGATACCTGAAGCTCCAGACGGTAAAGCCCCAGGTGTCCGGTTGTACCTGACATGACAGTGTGCATGGTTCCGGGATTCATGGGGCCTTCCGGGATGAGTGATCCCCCGCCTTGTTCCGGGATGCTGATGAATTTCTCTTCCAGTGTGTCGCTGTCAATGTAACTGAAGTGAACATCATAGAACTCCATCCCCCCGATCTTTTTTAGCTGCTCTTTTACCCGTCGTCTTGATTCCAGAGCATATTTAAGACACCGCTCCACAGCATCTTTACCGAACTCTCCATGGGGATAGAGGATTTTCAAAAGTCCAGAAACGGTCTTTCTGACAGCAATGATATCCCTTTGGTTGAGGTTGTTTCCGATCTTGAAATACTTATCAATGGCATCTGAGAAGCTTCTTTTGCGCATCTCCCGCAAAAACTCTGCCAGAAAATCGACAATCAACCCATACTGGTTGGTGAGGAACTCGGGTCTCATTTTGGGAATCTCCCATCCTGGAAGGTATGCGTGCATGCGATCAAAAAACGCTGCATCCACCATTTCATCGGGGAAGGGAGCAAAGAGGTGGCTGGTCTTCACCAGAATATCCACACTCTGGTTGATGTTCCCCACAAACACCATGGCGGCATTTGCGTTGATCTGATCCCGTCCTCTGGAAAAAGATCCTGAAGCCATGTAGTCCTTCATGATCTGAACACCGTCATTATCCTTGAACTTGATACCTGCCACCTCGTCAAAGGCAACGGTATCCCATACGCCCACAAGACCCACTTTTCTTCTGCTCATGTTGTAGAAAAGGTTGGCAACGGTTGTCTGACCGCCGGATACTAAAATGGAATTGGGGCTGATCTCTTTATAGATATGACTCTTTCCGGTTCCCCTGGGGCCAAGTTCACAGAGATTGTAGTTGTTCTCCACCAAAGGGATCAATCTTGTCAGGAAGTGCCACTTGACCCGCTCTTCAAACTGGGTGGGTTCAAGACCGGTGGAACGGAGCATCATGTCAATCCATTGGGGTTCAGTAAAGTGTTTGCGTCCCTCAAAGATGGACTCCATGTCAAGATTTGGCATCTGGATGGGTTTTAGCTCCGAGATGATAAATGGAGATCCTTGTGCCCCTTCTTCATAGTAGTACTGGAGATTCAGGATGCACCAGATTCCACCCACAAGAAGTTTCTCAAACTGTTTTACAAGGGAACTTGAAACCTCAAGTCCCTTGACCCCAAGGTTGGAGAGGGTTGCTTCGTAGATATCCCGCTTTTCATTGAGCTTCACCATCACCTTGTCGATGACCTTGAAGCTGCCCAGCTCTTTGATCCTGGATTTGACCTTTTCCGCTTCATCGGGGCGGACATAGTTGTCAGAGAGAATACGTTTGACGTTTTCAAGACCTTCCTGAATCACCTCTTCATCTTCAACCGCACAGTACATCCCCAGAAGGTACTCCAGCACATAGACCGGAACATTTGCACCTTCTTTGAGGCGTTTGGTCAAATCCTTCCGAACAACTCGTCCTGCAAAATGACAATTCAGCAACAGATCTATGCTGACCTCTTCCTTCTCCATCTTTTACCCTCGATTGTTAAACTTCTCAATAAACCCCATCTTGCAAGATTTAAAACCGTCCTCCAAGTCATTAATAAAATCTTCTGTATAACCTGCTTTAGAAAAATCATTAATTACATTTTTCAATGACATTTTTTGGTCAAATTCTTCCAATTCAATGATTTCCTTTCTAATTACAATTTCAACATTTTTTGAAAGCAATTCTTTTAAAATATACAAAAATTTATCATCAATTTCATTTAGTTTTACATTTAATATTGCCTGCATATTATCACCATTTTTTACATTTAATAATTTTAATTGATAAATGGATACGCTGTATTAGTTTTATTTTTAAAAATCATTTGCAAATGCAATATCGATCTTTATGGGAACCCGGTCGTACTCGGTTTCATCCTCTGCATTGCGAAGCACCAGTGCATACTCTTTTTTATTATCAAACGGCCTTGATTGCAACGGTAATTTGACCGCTTTTTTTCGATCTTCCATTGAAGATGAGCTGCTGTCAAATGTGATGGTCTCCTCAGAGCTGATGCGATTGTTTCCATCCCTCAAGGATATTTTCAAGATTCTGGCTTTCATCCTCTCGGATACCGCATCGGTCTGGATTAAATCAAATCTTGGGATGTTAGTGACGATCTTTTTAGTTGATCCCAATATGGATACTCCAACTCTCTTGATCTCAGATTCCTCCCTGTGGATTCCTTTCATCTCCGATACCGTCACCATGGGTATCACGATCTCCTGAAGCATTGCTCCTCCATGGAAAAACTTTGCCCCTCCAGTGAAGTAAAATCGGTTGGTTCCTTTGGGAAGCCAGAACTTCATGTCGGTATCAGTACCGGCGGTCTGTCTGGTGTTTCCTGAAAATAGGGTGTCTGTGAGGCATGGATCTTTTCCAAAGCCCAGATCTTTTCCAAGGATAAATCGTTTGTGTTTTTTAATCACATTGGGGGAACCCATATCTACACCTGCATCCGTCAGTGTACTACCCGTCAGTGTACTTTTATCTAATTGTTCCAGCTCTTTTTCCTGGTATATGAATCCATGATCCGATGTGATCAGGATTCGGGTTCCATTGAGGCTGTTGATGATAAATCCCACCAGGGCGGTCAACTCATCAATGGTGGTTCTCACCGCTTCAAAGGTTTTCTCTTCGGATGCGGCTTTGTCTCCCACGGCATCAATTTGATCATGATATATGTAGATCACCCGGTGTTGTTTTACAAATTCCCGTCCTTTATCTTTGCTCATGGATGACAGCTCCGATGCCTTGATTGCGGTGCCGTCAAATTCGTTGAGGATTGCAGCCCGTTGTTCAAGGGATGCGGTTGATTTTCCGTCAATGCGGGGAGTGGCAGCATCACTTTTGCCGTGGGAGGTGGTTTCCGGGAATGATAATGATTGATGGGGAAGAAGAGAGGCCATTCCAAGGGATGTGTAGCTGGGCAATACTCCCAGCATCGGTTCTATCTCAGCTTTGAGTCGATATTTGCCGTTAATACTTGTGGTCAACTCTTTGGCAGCTTCATACCTGAATGCGTCACTGATGATCACAAAAATTCTGGAACGATCCGATCCGGTTAGAATCGGTTTTATTCTCTGCTTAAAGAAATTGTATTGATTGATAATCCTTGGGAGTTTCCAGGTTTCAAGTAGTGCAGTGGATGCATTCCTATTTTCAGATTGAGACGTTTTAGTTTCAGACGACGCATGAATGTCAGACGACGCATCCGATTCCAGAAAATCTCCCCAACTCATGGAAAGTTGTTCCATAAACCAGCCACTGTAGCAGTCATCAACGGATTGTCGAAGGGGCTTCAGCACATCCCAACCTGCTTGTTCCGTCTGGTTGGCGATCTCAATGAACTGTCTGTAATCCTGATCAAACCGATAGAGTTTTTCTGTATAGGCGGCAAACAATTCCACAGCGGATTTATAGTGGAAACCGGAATCATATTTCTTTCTCAGGTAAAATAGATCAATTGCAATCTCCAGAGCCTGATATGCAGATTGATAGAGATTTTTTCCTTTTGCATCGTAGCCTGATGTTCCATACAATCGATGGTTGCACCAGTACCCATCCACCCGTTTTTTGATGATCTCCAAAGTATCTGAAAAATCCTTATGAGAGATATTGATGATCTGATCTCGAAGAGAGCTGATGATTCGTTGTTCCACCTTCTCAAACGTCATAACATCTATGAGATCTTCTATCTCCAGCCCGGATAGGATATCTGCAAGGCCCAGTTTATCGTCAATAAATCGTGATATACGATTGAAGTTCTGACAATGGATGGTATGGGTCTGCCACTGATTGATGAAGACAGATGCGTTGGTTCCCGTAATGGTTCCAGGTAATTTGAAATGTTCAAGGGAGATGGGAAGATCATTCTTGAAATTGTTTGCAAAGTCCGTAACAAACACTTTGATCAAGAGGCCCTTTAAGCTGTGCTCCATCTGCCCATTATCGGATTCATTGGTGTATCCGAATGTTTGAGTCATCAGGCTCCAGAAGTATTGGGAAAGTTCAAGGGATTCGATCTCTTTCCAGGGCTTTGACTCCAGAGTGGGATTGAATTGATCATCCTTACAAAAGGAATCCATCAGCTTCATGAGAATCGCAAAGGGTTCCGGTCTGGATGCTCTTGTCAGAACGGTGAGCATCTTCAAATCCATAGTCTCTTTCCTGTCATCGAATTCCACCCATTTTTTCAGTCTGTCGAGCCTGTCCTGACTTCTGAAAAAGCTGCTTCGACCCTTGATGTAGGGTCTCATGCTCATGTTGGAGAGTCCCAGCTCTTTCATCAGAATGGATGCTTTGTCTGCATGGAAAAGGGATGAGTAGAGTTTTATGTCACAGAGCCAATCCGTTTCCGGGGAAGGTTCCGGGTAAGGTGCATAGAGGATGAATTTCTCTTCTAAATCTTGCGTTTCAAGTCGGATTTTCAGATCCAGTGCAGCCACTTCATCGATTCTGATGAGGGTTGCCCCCTCCACTTCAATTGATGGGAGCAGTTCCTCAAATTCCTTTTCTGCGTCATACCAGAAGACAAGTCGTTTTTTCTCTTCCTGAAAGATTCGGGTCAGTGCCTGGTTGGTTTGTTCGATGTCCATTTATCTCCCCACTTATTCACCCAACAAAAAAATTCCGATATTTTGATCAACAGCTTCCATTATTTTTGCTTCAACTGTCCCAATGAATTTTATGAATCGTTTTTTATCAAAAGAACTTATCTGTTTTGTTTTTAAAAGAGAATTTTTCATTAATCTGTTACTTTCATCTTTTTCCAATAGCAGATCCAATTCTGTCAGCTTTTCAATCTTTGAAGAAATCGGTATTACCGTTAACAAGCCACTTGATGAAATATAAATGTCCTGTTGAATGATAAGGGCTGGCCTGATTTTTCTGTACTCATGTCCGATACTTGGATCAAAGTTGACAAGCCATATCTGGCCCCTTTGATATTTCTTCATATCTCTTCCAGATTCATATAGTAGTTGATCTCTTCTTCTGACAGAGATTCATCTGAATTATCCATAGCTCCGGTCAACTCAATATCTCTTTCCGAAGCTTCAATTTTTAATTCTTCAATTGAATCATCAAAGTCATCACTCATATGGATCATCCCTTTAAGGGTTCCGGCTTTTCTTTTTGACTTGGTCTGCTTTTGTTTCTTTTTAATAATGATAATTTCAAAAGAATCTCCCATATCCGGCAAATCTTCATCCAGTATAATGGTTCTGGGAGATGTCAATTTTCCTTGTGTAATAATCGCTTGTTCCATGGTGTACCTCATTTTATGTTGAGTAGATCTCCCAGTCATCCAGGGCAACTGGTTCCGTCGGGTCAATATATTTTATTGGTTTATTCCAGAATGGATATCGCTTTTTTGCTTTATGGGTTTTTGCTTTGGACACGATGACGACGCTTATTTTTTCTCCCGCATTGAACGGCAAGTTATTGATCGTTATTGTGCCGTTTTGATTCATGATATGCTCATTTGAATATGTTTGCATGGTATCCACCTTTTTAGCTTAAATTGATTTTCTGATCATTTTTCGGCATGTTTCATTTACCGCTTTACACTTTCAGGGACACCATTCCCATTTGTCGGGATTCTTCCTAAAAAAAGTGTAAACTACGTTGGGGATGAGATGAAAGATGCCCATTTTTCAATATCAATCCAGTTTTATTCTTAAATCTTTGAATATTCTCCATCTGTCCCATATTCGCCAACGGTTTTAAGTAATTGCAAACATAGGCCTCAACTTTATTTTTCCGCCACCAGATTACCAAACTTCCCATAGTTTACCGTGGAAATGGATACAATTTTCCATATTCGGGGGTGGCTGAATGCCGGCCATGACCGTTTACCTTCACCCCGTCATCCAGATCAAGGCTGATCTTCATATCGGCATGGTGACGCAGTTCATCATCAAAGTCTTGCAGCTCGGTCTGTTTTTCCTTTTTAATCTTGATACCAATTTCCCAGATTGAAATGGCGGAGATGAAAGCAGGTACAAAAGGTATTTGTCGGCAGGCTTTTTGTGCAGGGGTCAGATAATTTTTCAGGGTCAAGTGTCCACCATAACAACGCACAGGTATCCAATAAAAGCATTTTAAATATCCCCCCACTCATCTATCTCCGGCTTTAGAAGGTCATCGTGATATTTTACCTTGCCTCGAACATCTTTGAATATATCTTCAACTGTATTATGGGGGGCCAGAAATGAAATCTTGATAAATGGCATACCTTGATCAACGACAATGACGTCATCACCAGTCTGTTTGATATGATTAAAATATTTTTGTATATTTTGCTCTAAAACTTCTTTCGTAATGGTCAACATCTATACATCCCCCTCTTTTTCATGGCTGGAGCAGTCCGGCTGTTCTTAAATGATTAAAATTAAACACTTTATTCCCTTGATTTGAAATCTCCAGATACAGATCCAGATCCACCGTGAACACACAACTCACTCTTTTTTATTTGATCACAATACCCGTGTCTGCCACACCAAGCTTAAATGATTGTTTTCCGCTGAAAATCATATCCTTTTGAATATGAGATTCCTTGACCCGACTAACAAAATCACCCAAAAATGCGAGCAATTCCAGAGCTTGACGGGAATGTGTCTGCTTGAGTAAATTGGACACTTCCGCAAGACAGTGAGAGGTGATCCATAACTCTCTAAATGGGTCAATCAATTCCACTAACAGATCAAAATCTTCCGGTGTAAATGCGTTTGTTCTTTTATGTTTCCCGATAAGATTTCTGTCATACAGTCCAACAATCAGCAAAAGAAATAAATTAGTATCAAGAAGTACACTACGCATTGCTGACTTCACGAATCTTTATCGATTTAACCTCTTCAGTCTTATTGTCTATGCAGACAATTTTATAATCTCTTTTAAGCCTTTGGATGTTGGATATCAGCCCCCCTTTTTCATGATCCCAGGGACGGGAGAATCCAACGGTCACTTCCCAGGTATCTGCTTTTTCATCCAATGCGACTTCTTCCAGCCCAATATTTTCCAGGTTTTCCGATTCAAAAATATCTGCAATATATTCGATTGCTTTTTTGACTGCTTCTTTTACGTTCATTGCTATTTCTCCATTTTACCGTGAAAATGATTATCATTTTTATAGTTGGGGGTGATTGATACACAATCATGCCCGTTTACTTATAAAAATTACTTTTCCCCGGTAATCGCCTTCCTCTCAGCCACCAGATTCCCAAACTTCCCATAGTTTACCTTCACCCCGTCATCCAGATCAAGGCGGATCTTCATATCGGCATGGTGACGCAGTTCATCATCGCCAGTAGATGGGGCGTTTCTTGTACATCTTTTATAGAAAGTCCCCGTCTTTTAAGGTTTTAAGGACTTTCATGCTTCGTTGTGGCAAATATGTATGCCATGGCCGTTATATAAAATTCTGTAACTTTAATTACTGCTTCATTTCAATTTTTTCCATCAATGAAATAAAAATGGTTTCACGGAAATCACCATACGATCCAACTCGTCTTGATTATGCTTCAATAGATCGTGACCCCAAATATTATTCGTTTCATTAACGCAATCTTTTGCAAGAGCTTTTCCAATGGTTTCATATGAATTTAACCCGGGAATTTTCTTCTTCAGTTCTTCGGTTTCGGAAAAAGATCCAAGGATGAAAACGCGATCTGATACGTCATTCGGGATATCTTTTTGTGCCTCTTCAAAACGATTCTCATCACCATCAAAATCAATGAGAATCAGCATCCTTCTTTGGTCATATTTACGCATGTCATTGATATGGTTACTTTTAAACTGACTCAATGCTTTTATCCACCCTCCACTTGGTGGTAAAACTTGAATATTACGGTCATTGAGATCTGAACATAAAAGAAATCCATTGGCAACTTGTCTATTTGCATCATCTTCGGGCAAAATCAGTAGATGTTTTTTGTATTTATTGGTCATAGTTCGATATCGCCACGGATCAAAGAATCTATAAGATCTCCGTTGAAAGATATGTCGCTCAACAAACGACTCAATGCAGGTTCAAGGTGATTTTTACGATGAATGACAAAGGTATTTTCATTTGAAAATTTTCGTATGGTTTCTGAATTGTGTGATGTTGCCAGGAACTGCCCGTTTTGCTCAAATGATCTTCGAAGAGAAGCGGTAAAGTGGCCTATCTCTGATAGAGACAAATAGTTATCCGGCTCATCCCAAAAGCAAAAGAGAGGTCCGTATGACTGATTTGCCGCCAAAACCACCGCACAGAGAAAAAAACATTTCTCTCCATCCGATAGATCGTTGAAATAGATGTTTACATTTGAAGATTTCTCTTGAAAACGGACACTCATGACCTTGAAATTTTTTCCAACGATTTCATTCCGAAAATCTTTTAAATCCGGCATGATATCTTTTAGATATTGGTCAATATATGTGTAAGCTGCCGGATATTGTGACAGCAACCCTGTAAACCATTCTCCACAATTACTTCCATCCCGTTTGGGTTCCAATGTCTCACCTTTGGACTCTCCATTCATAAAAACAGGTATGGGTGACAAGATGATCATGTGAGCGAGCCAGGTTTTGAATATATGAAGCGGGTCATCTTCCGAACGGTTTTGAATTACTGGAAGGGCTATAAGATGCCAATCCACCATAAAATTAGTTTCATTTTTATTCTGTTTTGAAAACAGTGAAACCACTGCTTCTTTTCTTGAGTAGATTGATTCTCCCGAAACTGTCAGTTTTTCTTCAAGTATTCGAAGTTCCTTGAAGTTCTCGGGTAGCTCCAAAGCAATTATATATTGATACAAAGCATCATTAATTGTTACTTCTATTTCAAAGCGGATGGGGACATCAGACCTGTCGCGTGAAAAGTCATTCGGTTGTAAAAGATCGCCTATCTTATTGATGCCCCTGCCAATACTTTGAAGTATTTCCAATGCAACCCCAATAGTTGATTTTCCTGTGCCATTTTTTCCAATTAGTAGGGCTGAGTGCATATTTTTAAGGTTTAATTCAAAATTTTCCAAACATCTAAAGTTATGTATATAGAGTCTTTCAAGCATGATTTCTTCCCATTATAATTTTAGCAATGATTCGATACTTTTTCCTGGTAATCCTCTTCTTATCCGCCACCAGATTCCCAAACTTCCCATAGTTCACCTTCACCCCGTCATCCAGATCAAGGCTTATCTTCATATCGGCATGGTGGTGCAGTTCATCATCAAAGTCTTGTAGATTGGTCTGTCTCTCTTCTTGAAAAAATCGATTATCTGCTGTTAAGCAGTTTTACGATACCTGAAAGATAAAAACCTTGCAAAATCCAACACTTGCCTTGCCACATCATCAGGCATTCCAGCAACCAGGGAAGATGTCTGTTCAGCGATTGGAATCCATTGTTTTGTTTCTGATTTCCAGACAACCATAAAATATTTTTTATGAAGACTCAGGAAATCCATTGTTTCACCTTTTTCATTGGTAAATTCAATTTCATAAATATCATTGCTATGGGAATGAACCACAGTACCACATAAACCAGCATTCAGATTTTTTTCAGGAATGCTCGTGATCAGTTCTATGATATCTCCAATATCTGGTAACATATTATTTTCCTCATACAATATAAAGAGTTACAAGATGGGATTTTCTTGTGTTCGGATGTATAATCCAGCCGGTTTTTACAAAGGTTCCGGGAAGTTTGCTAATTTTTTACTAAGCTCAGAAACATCTTCAAAAGCCTTAGCTACCTCTTTGGTTATAAATGTCATAATAAATATCAAACACAATAAATTATTATCAAGAAGTGCATACACATTGTTGTGCCGTTACAAATATTTTAGATTTAATTTCAATAGGTTTATGTGGTTTCGATTTTTTCTCTTAAATCAGCCCATTCCTTTAGCCAATCAGCAATATCATTTGTTGCTCTCTGGATTCCTATGAGCACTCTTTCCCTGAAAGCTCCAGCTCCCTGAAGATCATTATCTTTGAACCAGTCATCCATTGCCCAGAAGAGATCTTTACCGGCAAATGCGTGTAGATAGTATTGATTCCTGCACCCACCTGCTTCACATTCCGGTAAATATGCAGTGAAGGAATTCACGATATCTTCTTTTTTGACCAGTTGGGTCTCATGGTGTTGTTCGATGAGTTGGTCTAATTGGGTGAGGCAGAATTCTTTATCGAAGTGCTCTGGAAAGAGATATTTATCCCTTCCTTTCTTTTGCCCAAAGTTGGAGGGAAGATCTTTGAGACGAATTCTGTTGGTACTCAAGGCCAGTCTTGCAGATTGATATGCGGATAGTTTATCACGAGCGGTATTGCCCCCTTCACAGAGAAGCTGTGCTACAGGCATAATCTTCCCCCCTTGAGTCTATGGATCTCTTCCGGGCTGGCGATGGATGAAACAGATTCGGAATGGGTGGTCATGATGAACTGACACTCTTTACCGATCACCGGAAGTGCATTGACAAGGGATTGGGCCAGTGGGGGATGAAGATTGAGATCCACTTCATCAATGAGTACCACGCTGTTTCGGATCTGCATTCTCACAAATTCAAACAGCATGGGAAAAATGGATTGTTCACCTGCGGACATCTCTTCGATATCATATGTTCGATTTCCATCAGACAGTATGAAATAGTAGTCATCCGATGTGGGAGCGTCACCCTTGTGCATGGGTTCAAGGCCATGGAAATATCTTCCTGGAAAGACTTTCTTGTATGAATTTTCCAACTCCATCAACCAGCTATTTCCTTTATCTTCACCGACAAGCTGACTCAGTTTCCAGGCATTCAGATATCGTCTTAGGCGAGAGACACCAATCTCATAAGAAACCCGTCCAGTGGATCGTTTGTCTTCCCCTTCAAGGGGTGGTGTGGCGAGGTTTCTGAATTGATCAAACCAGAAAAAACCGGGGAGTTTATCAAAGTAATCTCTTGCCCAGGGTGATGTTTTGATCAGTTGGGTAGCATATTGACGACCTTTCAACTGGGAAAGGGTCTCTTTTGATTTTTTTCCCTTTTCTCCAACAACTTCCACCCACTCACCACTAAGTCTGAGTGTGATTTCTTTATTCTCATTGGGGATTACCTTAGATTTTGGTTTTTTTAGCTCAATCCATTTTTGAGCAACTTCCTTTGTCGCCTGAATCTCTTCATCTGTGAAATGGACATCCAGTTCTATCAACGGCGTTCCCCACTTTTCATATCTTTCGGGAACCCATCCCTGCCAATCGAATTCAGAGACATTTCTTATCTTACCGGAGCACATGGAAAGGCACAGTGCAATGGCCTGCAAAAGGGTTGTCTTGCCACTTCCATTGTCCCCCAAAATGAGAAACTGATCTGATAGATCTTGAGTCAGGTCATTAATAAAATCGACCTCAAGGTCTTTGAATCGTTTGAAGTTTTCGAGTCTTATTTTTGATATTTTCAACGGTTGTCCTCTTCAGTTTACCATAAAATCTTCAAGTGGTTCATCAAAATCATCACTCATATGGATCATACCTTTAAGGGTTCCAGCTTTTCTTTTTGGCTTGGTCTGCTTCTGCTTCTTTTTAATAATGATAATGTCAAATGAACCTCCCAAATCAGGCATATCTTCATCCAGTATAATGGTTCTGGGAGATGTCAATTTTCCTTGTGTAATGATCGCTTGTTCCATGATGCACCTCTTTTATGTTGAGTGATTACTTTTCTCCGATAATCGCCTTCTTATCCGCCACCAGATTCCCAAACTTCCCATAGTTCACCTTCACCCGTCATCCAGATCAAGGCTGATCTTCATATCGGAATCGTTATCGGACACAGGCATCATTTTTATTCTCTATTCCAATTATCTAATTTTAACCCAAAATGCTCTTCCATGGGTCGGTAATGCTTTTGATTGTTTGTAATAAGCGTAAGATTCTTTGAAATTGCTGTTGCACCAATTATGATATCAAATTCTCCAGGAAGTTTACCTTTTTGCTTAAAGCAAGAATATATGTCACCTGATTTTTCCAAAATAATCTGATCCAGATAAAGTATGGAAGTAACATTCATGAGTTCATGGAACACATCAAGTCTTTTCAAAGCATTAACGGCTTTATATCCTCTAAGGCATTCATAATAGGTAATGCAACTTATGGTAAAGTTTTTATGTTTTTGAAAGTAGTTGTATGCATAATCATATACATTCTGCTTTTTTTTCAGGATATAACTGAGAATGTCTGTATCAATCAAACATAAATTGTCGTTCATCAATCTGTTCTCTTTTTTTATAAATTTCGTTTAGGTTTAAATCGTTCTCTTCTATATTTGAAAATTTTTTTGTGACATAATCCAAAAAATCAGCGGAGACAGAAGGCTCTGGTTCTAAATCGACAATGGTCAGTCTTATACGATGTTTATGGAGTTTTTTCATCTCATACGGTAACACAATTATACCTTGTTCATTTATTTCTGATTCTAATTGATAGGTTCTCATTGTTTATCTCTCCAAAATATTAAACTTTTGAATAATGCAAAATAAAGCTGATATAGTAATTTGTTTGAAACGCAGTTTATCATATCGAGCATTTTGTTTCTTTGAAAATTTTTGATTTTTCATCCTCTGATCGTCCGTCAATCAGTCGGAAATAACTCCCTTTCAATTGCGGGTGTGGGAAATTTTCCAAAACAAAAGCAGTTGTGGAAACGACCTCGCCACCAATGCTGTCACCCTCCCTTGCACCAAGGATTGAAATCTCTTTCCACACCAAGGTAGTCCTCTATAGATTCAATGGATGTTTTAATATCCAGAAGAAATTTTTTTACCTTGTTATCCATAAATCTGAACCTTGTTCTTATTTACGCTCTCAATAAAATAGGGATTACCAAGAGATCTTTCGGTAATCAGGTCAACCGGTTTATTCAAGATTTTTTTCAGGAATGCTCGTGCATACAATATTTTGATTGTGCCACTGTCTGAATCACGGATTAAACGGATTAAAAGATTTCACGGATTGAAAAAATCCGTGTCATCCGTGTCATCTGTGGCAATCCGTGATTCAGACAAATTAAAAAAGTGTAAACTACTTTTGGCCTCAAATGAAGGATGCCGAAATTTAATCATCACTTTTCCCCGGTAATCGCCTTCTTCTCCGCCACCAGATTCCCAAACTTCCCATGATTCACCTTCACCCCGTCATCCAGATCAAGGCTGATCTTCATATCGGCATGATGACGCAGTTCATCATCAAAGGTAAGGGGCGTTTACTGAGTTTCCCCTTCATTGGGCGAGGAAGATGACATATCCTCAATCATTTGCTTTATGGTACGATGGAGAAGAGGAATTTTTTCCTTGCATGTATAAAACACGACTTCAGCATTCACTGTGGGATAGTGATGGGTCAGGATATCCCGCATGGCCTTTGCGTTTTTCCACGCAACCTGAGGATATTGATGCAGCAAGCTGTTTTGAGTTACTTTATCAAGATTCTTTAGAGATTCACCAATGACGATGAACATCATGCAGATTGCATCCATTTTTTCGACACCGGCCTGAGTATGTGTAAAATCATCTACTGTCTTAATGATGCTGAATCTATGAATGATTTTTGCTGATGCATCTTCGATCTGTCGAAGTATTTCTAATGCAAGCTCTTTATCAGACATATAATGCATCCCTGTCGATTCTCTGTTTTAAAAAATTATTTGTATATTTCCCATAAAGAACAACATCAACAGATTTTTTGAATTTTGATTCAAGATCATTTTTTATTCCTGCAAGAGCAAAGAGATCCGGTTTTATCATTTCAACGAACACATCAATATCGCTGGCCTGAGTGGACTCATTTCTCGCAACGGAACCAAAGATACCCATTTTGGAGATACCGTGTTCTTTTTCAACCTCATGTTTATATTGACGCAAAATTTGGACAATTTGTTCTCTTTTCATATCCCCTCCAAATGATTACTTTTCTCCGGTAATCGCCTTCTTATCCGCCACCAGATTCCCAAACTTCCCATAATTCACCTTAACCCCATCATCCAGATCCAGGGAGATCTTCATATCGGCATGGTGACGCAGTTCATCATCAAAGGCTTGCAGCTCGGTCTGTTTTTTCTTGAGAAGATCAATTTCCCTCTGCAACTTCTTCTGGGTTGATGCCGTGGTCGTTGCATCCTTTTCATCCTCCAGATATTCAATCCGGGCGACCATATTCCCCTGTAGCGGGGTCACATACTTGGATCGCATTCGGGAGAGGGTGACTTCGTTGTACCGGTGCAGATAGACCAGACACTCGAACGCCCGCTGCTTTCCACTGGAAAAGAGCCAGTAGATGGGGCGTTTCTTGTACATCTTCATGTGATCCTTGAAAAAGGTGGTGCTCAGGTATCGCCTTATGGTCTCTTCCGGTGATTCACCGGCTTTGGGCTTTAAGGTGTCGGCAATGAATTTGAGATTGTCATTGAGGGTTTCGGCAGGCCATGCGGTTTTCATGAAGGTGATGAACTGACGGGTCGCATCATCGTCAAACCACGCCATGTCCATGATTGGGATAATACCGTCATCATCCGCCGGAAAGGTTTTGTACCGTGAGGGATTAAAGCCCTCATTTGCACTGTGGGCATAGATGAGACCGGGTTCATCCAGACTGTAACGTCCCATCATGCAGCCGATACTGTAGGATATCAGCTCTTTCATGGTGTCGGTGAGAAGCAGGGCTTCATAGGCTTCGTCTGTCTTGCCCTGACCATAGCGGTAATGGGGATTGCAGGTAAGGGTGATTTCGTGAAGGGGAACGTCCGGGGTGAGTTCATCCTCAAGACCATAGGCTTCAATGAAGATGCAGTTGTTTTCCTCTTCAAGGCGTTGCATTTCAAGGGTGGTCTGTTGCCAGTGATTGCTGAGGGTGGTGTATGCTTTGCTTAAATCGGTGGTGTGATGGTCGGAGTCGATAAGGGGGAGGGTTTTGAAATCCCAGGATGTTTCGTAGGAATCCCAGTCATTTTTAGCCAAATTGATTATCTGACTAATGATATCTTTTTCATCTTTATTTAAATTATTTTTTATTGGTAGAGATGCAATGTTTCCTATTTGGAAATGCAACGTTGGATTTAATACTTTTAAAAAATGATTTGATAACTTTGAATTAAGAAATGCGATGCTTGTTTTAATATCTGATTTTTCGCCGAATGCACATGGCCCTGAATTATCATGAATAGCACCTTGTCCCGAATATCTCGCACTAAACTGAGATGAAGTGACGTCTGACCACGTTAAACAATTTTTTTTAAAATATTTTTCATTTCGAATAGTACTTCCTTTGAAATTCTTAATAGCCGCACCATTATCACTCCAATTTACTACATAATCATTATTTCCAAACCATTTTCTAAATGCCCCCCCTTTGTTGTAACGGTGCCAATGTT
>NZ_LT828540.1:939563-947318 GCF_900170035.1 Desulfamplus magnetovallimortis
ATCTGATTTTTTCGCCGAATGCACATGGCCCTGAATTATCATGAATAGCACCTTGTCCCGAATATCTCGCACTAAACTGAGATGAAGTGACGTCTGACCACGTTAAACAATTTTTTTTAAAATATTTTTCATTTCGAATAGTACTTCCTTTGAAATTCTTAATAGCCGCACCATTATCACTCCAATTTACTACATAATCATTATTTCCAAACCATTTTCTAAATGCCCCCCCTTTGTTGTAACGGTGCCAATGTTTTAATTCATTGATGTCAGCATTAGTAAAAGGGAAATTTGTTTTGTATTTATCAACCTCATACCAAAATCTCAAAAACAAATCATTTTTTCCGGTATCAATTCCTTTCTTTGGGGGAGTAAAATTTATAAAAGCAGTATTTTCAAAAAAACATTTAATAGTTTGTTGGGTCACCCAATACGCAACCGGACTCCCCGGAATCTTCTTAAAATCATCAGCAGAAGCATTAAAAAACCACCCACAATCTGGATTCTGAATCGCTTCCTTAATCGCTGTGAGTTTCTCTTTTTCAGAATGACCCTCAATAAGGCGAAAATAGCTTCCCTTTAACTTTGGTAGCGGGGTATTTCCCAAAACGAAAGCAGTTGTGGAAACTACCTCGCCACCAATGCTGTCAAAGCCCCTTGCACCAAGATGAGCCATTGAATGAATAGTATTTTGAGTCAGGATTTTATCTCTGAGCTTTTCAAAAGAAGATAGAAACATCCAGCTTTGCATGGTGATCATTCCCACAAAGCCCTGTTTTGATGCAAGTTCAAGATTCCGTTCAATAAAAATGGCAAACAGATCGGATTTGCTTTGTGGATAATGATTTCCTGCAAACGTCTTCAACATGGGATTCATCCCCTTACTTCCCATGTACGGCGGATTTGCCACCACACAGTCATATCTTTTCGACAACAGGGCTGCTTGATCTAAAATCGGTTTCAGATAATCCAGCTCTTTTTCCGCATCCCCAAGAAAAAGGTCATCCGTGGTTTGGGGTGATGAATTCAGAAGGATTTGAAGGGCATGGAGGTTTTCAGCGATGTCATCCGGTATGGAGATCAGGGAGCCAAAGGTCTTTGCCTCTTTAAACAGCTCAAGCAGTTCCTGAACCCGTTCCCATTTCCAGAAACCGGTATCCCCGCTGCTGCCGCTCTCCCTGTTCTTGAGAGCGGTGTTGAGCCTTTCCTGGTCCATCCCTTTGGTGTCGGTGATGGAGAGAATATTGGAGGTGAGATCATCCCGGCTGAAGAGTCTTCTGTCATCGTTTCTGGCTCTCATCAGGACAGCAAAGTTAGCAAGCTGGGCAGCTCTTTTGTCGATATCAAGACCAAAGAGATTTTTTTCAAGGATGAGCCGTGGAATCTCACGGGTTCGGTAGCCCCGCTCCAGATAGATCTCTTTTAAAATATCGTATGCTTCCACAAGGATATGACCCGAACCACAGGCAGGATCTAAAAAGGTGAGGGTTTCGGGATCTATCTCTTTGGGTGTGGTGGCATCCAGCTCTTTTTGAACGTCTGGTTCCTGCCGGGCAGGTTCGATGTAGTATTCCATCTTCTCCCGCAGGGATGAATCGGGATAGGTGGCAAGCCACATGCGTCCCAGGGTATTCTGAACCATGTATTTCACGATCCAGTTGGGGGTGAAAAGCTGGGTGGCTGCGGGGATGTCCTCGCTTTTGACCTGCTTTCCGATCACCTCATCCTTTTTTTCCGAGATGTAGAACTGATAGATCCAGCCGATGATCTCCACATCTTCCCACAGGGCTTCATCCACTTCGGTGATGAGATTGTGGAGGGGGGAGCCGGTGTGGAGCAGATTGTCCGGCAGAAGGAGCTCTTCTTCGTTGTCCACCTTCTCGAACAGGAAAGGCATGGCATGGTGGAGGGCGTTGCACTGGGCGATCAAGAGCATTCGGAAGAGGGTGTTGTCCTGGTCTCCGGCAAGTTTCAGTTCAATGACTTTTTCTTTGTCAAGGCCGGGAAGATCCACATCTGCGGCATGATCGATGATTTCAGGATGGAGGACGTCTTCTCTATTGGCTGAACCATCCGGGCTGCTGAGGACACGGTATCCATGATCCAGAAAATCATGAAGCTCCATGTATCGGATGGCAACGAACCGGTTGAACCAACCATAGGCACTGGATCTGATGAACATCTCAAATCCCCATTGATTGACACGCTTGACCAGTTTTTCCCTCTGCTCACCCTCTCTTTTTGTCACCGCTTGCTCTCCGATGATGGCGACATCACGGCTCTCTCCCTCAAATCGCATCGGTTCGATATGGTCTTTATGGATACCGAGTCGGGCGGCTCTTTCGGTGATGGCGTTGATGAAGTCGGTTCTGGCTTTGGGGGCGTATGCTTTGATTTGGGATGTGTTCATGGGACGTGATCCTTATATTTTGCGATGGTCTATCTCAAAAGTTTAACGTGAGGATAATCAAGTGCGGTTGAAATCCATTCATCTAATGGGCAGTGGAGCTGAAGCCTTTTGAGTTCAATTTGATATTATTTGACTTTTATTGCATTCTTTAGATTAATTTATCAATATCATCCAAAGCAAAACCTTCAAAACTTAGGTTGTAGTGTTTATAACTGCCGATCAATTTTTCAGCTTTATGTTTCAGTTTGTTCAGGCTGATTTTATCGGGATTAAGTTTTACCTCTGCAATAAGAACTTCTTTATCAAAGTCGTTAACAGCCACAATATCGATTTCATTGAGATTACCCTTTTCCCAGTAATTTCCTATTTTGTTGTACTGACCTGTTGCAATGAGAATCTCCTGGAAAAGTTTTTCAAGATAATAGCCTGCAAAGGAGTTGAAATCCCTTTCGACAATTTTTTTGATATAGGTAAAATTTTCGGTTTCCACAGCAGATCTGTTTTTTTGAATAAACCGAAACCAGAAGTTAAGAAAATTGTCTTTTATAAGATATTTCTGGATTCTGCTGTTTTTTTTTGCATTTACAGGTTTGATTTTTTGTATTATGTCATAATTGTCTTCCATCATATTCAAATGCCCGCCGACATTTTTTCCGATTATGGATTCTATTTCACTTCTTGAAGTTTTGGAAGATGATATTAACTCCAAAATTGAAAAATAGGTTCCATATTCTTTGCCAAGTTCTTCTATCAACAGATGTTTTCCTTCAAAAAGAAATGGTGAATCTTTGCACAGGACAAAATTGAGAATAGAGTTCCGGTCAAATGTATTATTATCTGCAAGAATTTCAAGATACCTTGGTATACCACCGGTAATAATATATAAAAAGAAAAGATTATAAGGAGTATATGCACCATGATCACAAAGAATCTCTTTAATGATTCGGGGTGAAAAAGGTTTAATATACATTTTTCTGTCAGCTCTTCCAAAAAGGGGTTCTTTGCGACTCTCAAAAAGTTTTACCATCAGTGAATAAACAGAGCCTATAAATAGAAGATGCATTTGTATATCTTCTTTGTGTTGATCCCAAAGATTCTGTATATCCGAATATACGGAAGGATTGATATGATAGAATTCTTGAAATTCATCTATTATTAATACTATTTTTTCATGTCTTGCAATATTCAGAATAAGCAGGAAAATATCCTTGAAACTTGCAATTTCACCAATCACTGGAATTGAAAAATGTTGTTTAACTGTGGATAAGAATTCATCGCAAAGCTGTTTTTCACTCTTTTTTGATATGAAAAAGTATAAATGTTTTTTGTCCCTGGCATGTTGGCGTGCAAGAAGTGTTTTACCCACACGTCTTCTACCTGTAATTACAGTCATTCTGCCAGATTTTTCTGCTTGTTTATTTAGAACGTTCAGTATTTGAAGTTCTTCTTCTCTGTTATAAAATTTCATAGTCCTGAATAGAAATAAGAGTTTTTATGAAATGGTGATTACTGTAATGTCCATTACTATAAATAAAGTGAAATGTCAATTTCTAAGGGGATATAGATTTATGAATGCTCCGCCACAAAATCTTCAACATCATTGGATTCCAGAAAGGCTATTATGGATTCAGTACAGAATCTGGAGCTTTTGAACTACAGGAGTAAAATGGGCGAATCCCATCAATGGATCGTTCAAGAATGTTTTATGTTTTAGGAGCTTGCTTTTCATATCCTTTAAAATTCGATAATTTTATATAACGTACATGGCTGATCACCGCCACAATCGAAGAGATGAAAATCGTTTTAAAACAGCCTGTTACAGAGATTTTGATATAAACTACCTTTAAATTTATTAATAGGTGAAGGTGAATTTCGGATTGCAAATGTACAAACTGGTACACAGGCGGGTTCGATGGCGTTGATGAAGTCGGTTCTTGCTTTGGGGGCGTATGCTTTGATTTGGGATGTGTTCATGGTATTTCCTTATCAATTACCCCCTGTGTCAGGATATTAGGAATTGAACTCTTCCATTGTTATTGAAAAAATAGTGTTGACCACTTCTTCAAGAAAATCAATAGATATGTTCACCATATCAGGGTCAATGGGGTACTTTTCGCCTATACCAAGTGCAGGATCAATATCACTTTCATGGGCTATCTTATTTCTTCTGTCAACAATCAAGTCCAAGTGTCTTTTAACGTCATCACTTGAGATGGAAAATTGATTACCAATCTTTTTCCACAATTGCTTTATACCAATGAACCCCATTGCCTGTGAAATGTTTTCAGAGCTTTGAAATGTTCTATATCCATGGAGTCGTCGAATCTCTTTTTCAAAATAAAATTTTTGTTCACCTGGTGTTGACGCATCTAATATTCTTTTTACAACCTGAATGGAGATACCGTAATTTAGAAAGGAATTGGGATGATTGTCATTTCTTTGGAATATTTCCGACATGCCGATTCTGACAAGATCATGGATAAAACAGTCAAGTGCAGACACGGCAAGGACAATTTGAGACCTAAGAATATCCGATAAATCAAGTGCTGGCGTCAATTGTGCTGTAAAAATCGAATGTATTGCACCAAGATGTCTGACTGTTTCAATGTTAATATTGAACTGTTCAATAGCTCTTCTCATGATGTCAACTCAATCACTTTTTTTGTAAAATTTGAAAATTTACTATAAAAATCATCTCTCATCGTTTGGTATTTTTTCAATACGGTACCAGTTTGTCCTATTTGCTCATCTGTCAGTGCATAAACCGGTATGCCAAGTTTTTGATAAATTGGATTTAAGCCCTGAAAATCGGGTAATAAGCTCAAACAATAATTCTCAAAATCATACTGTTCATCGTTAAGCGTCATACCTATTTTCTTGATTTCCGGAACAAAAAGGGTCGTAATAAGCTGATTTAATTCATCAATTAACTTTTGGTTTGCCTGGGTTGGTTTTCCATCCCTAATATTGTACCTTTGAACCACTGTTCCGATAAACTTGGGAGTATTTTTAGGTAAAGGATAAAACGCATCAGAAAATGCAACTCTTGCCTTTTTAGCCCATTGCTCCCATTTGGGAAGCGTTTTGGATAGCGATTTGACTGCCATAGCAGAAAAGTTATCCGGTGCCGCAGGAACGATGAAATAATCACTGCTGACAAGTAACGCTTGGTTAATCGCACTCAAGCTTGGATTCATGTCAATAATGACATAATCAATTGCATGTGCTTCCACGGTTTTTTCTATGAGAGCATTGAAAGAACCGGGAAGATTTTTTAATGATGTCAGCGTTTCCGACAGGGTAAACGATACCCCTAAAGAGACGTCATACTCCGTAATTTCAAACGAACCTGGAATGATGAATAAGTTACTGTTATTTTTTACAGGAATCAATTCAGCCGCTTTTATTGAAACGGGTTGTGCTTTAAACGCTGGGGAGAGATACGACTTTAGATTACAGTCAGGCTTTGACAAATAAAATTGATCAAATCCTTCTTCACCCAGAGCAATTTTGCTGAGATTACATTGTGAATCGGAATCTACCAGCAACACTTTTTTGTCAAATTCGGTCAACATCCACGCAAGGTGATAAGCGGTTGTTGTCTTACTGACCCCGCCTTTGTGACTAAAAATTGCTATTTTTGATGACATTGTTCATATCCTTATTATTTAGGCAATCATTGAGTTCTGTGCAGTGAAATCTCTACTCACCAAAGCTTTTTCAATCGACATTATCTGAATTATTCTTATTTATTTTCACCGTTTTGAAGGGTGTCTCAAACCCAGATAATATTTATATAAATAGGCAAATGTATATTGTTTTTTTCCACCTCTGATATATTTTGTAAACATAATTCCATTAAGAATCAATGTCTCTTCCAGATCACGCACAGAAATATCCTTTAAATCCTGATTATTACGAGAGAGGATATCTTTCATCAAATCTTCAAACTCGTGCTGCGTCAATGGAGATATCTTGAGTTTATCCGGAATTTTATTGTCTCGAATATCATTGATGATGAGATAAAGGATTTCATTGCCTTCCTCTCCGGCCAAATCTTTGAAATGTCCTTCAACAGCTTTTTCCCTGACCTCGGTATTCATAAGGCATTTGTTCGACAAAACAGGAAAAGGGTCTTTGTTTAAATGCGGCATTTCATACTGTTTATCCATGGCAAGTCTTACCAAATCAAGAAATGGTCTCAGGCTTATGGTTCCATCTGCGTTTTTCAGGTTTTTATGGATCCAGTCATAGGTTTCTCCAAATCTTCCGGTGTGCTCACCAAAAAAAATATTTACCAGGGGCTTCAGGAGATATTCATCTGCTGGTAACTGATTGTAGCTGTTTTTTTTATCCACTCTTTTCAGGATATCCTGTAATTGATGAATTTTTATTCTTTCACCTTTTTCAGCGTACTCAACAAAGCTTTTCCGGCATCTGGAAAAGACCAGTTTAAAGAAAAAAGCATAAAGCTCTTCCCTTGTCCATTCCAGATTAATGCTTTGCTTTTCAAGGGAAGCTTTGTTTGTCAGATTACCAAGTTTGTTGAACAAATCCCTTCTTAAAAAAAGTTTTGGATGGATTCTGTCATAATTTCTGCTTTGACAAAATTTGATCAAAGGGGAGATGGCTTCAGACCACCATCTCGGTTTGATCACTTTATCCAACTGATCAAATATAATAATTAGATTTTGATCTTTTGATTTGAGATGTTTGTCAATTTCATCAAGTTCATTTTCAACAATTAAGAAGTTATCATCGTTATTAATGTAGTGTTTGAAAAAATCGGCTGTGGCACCATTATTTTTGATTGGAGATACTTTAATTTGTGAAACAAATCCTATCTTTTCATCGTCCAGCCGTAAGGCATTCCAGATGTAAACCCTCCAGAATCTGCTGTAAAAGAATTCCGGATCATCAATATCGGATTTGGAAATATTGCCGGCAACATCAAAAAATTTGCTGTGCTGTTTCCTTTTTTCCCCTTCAATGGTGATGATATTGACAATCTGGTAATTAATATGTTTTTTTTGAGCCTTGCTGCACAGCTTTTTAAAAAAATTATCTTGTCTAAGTGCCTGATAGAAGGCTGTCTTGCCTGTTCCTTTGCTGCCCAGTAAAATCAGTTTGTCCTGATTGAAAATGTCTTCCATACATTTTCGGGTGTAAAAGTCGTTTTCAAAGAAATTTTCTGTAAATTCAATATCATCAGCATATTTTTCAGGAAATTTTGCAGATAATTTTTTAAGGATCTCCTGTTTTAATTCTTGCAACTCATTTGAACTTTCAACGGCTTCATTATCTTTCCGGCGAATGGGATCAGGCTCTATTTTATCGGTCAAGCC
>NZ_LT828540.1:947418-988869 GCF_900170035.1 Desulfamplus magnetovallimortis
AGGTCAAGCCTTTTGTCATCTTCTCTTCAGTGTTGTGTGAAAGGGAGGGTTTTATATGAAAGAATTCACAGTCCGCAGTTTGAGTCCTTTCATTCTTTGTTGTGTCGGATGGCCTGACATGGACGTTATTCAGTGTATCTGTTTCTATGGCGTTCAGATTTTCATAACGACCTATGCAGTTTACCAATTTTTCAAACAGCTCGTTGTAATCATGGAACATTTTTTTATTTACAATACTGATAAAATCATCGGAATCTTCATCTTCTGTTCCGATTTTCTCCAGGCTTGGATACCTTGCAAGGGAGAATGCAGCTAAGGCAGGGAGAGTTTCCAGGTCATCCTCAATGTTGTTTTGGATGTATGTCTCAATTTCCCTGTTAAATGAATTCAAGGCACTGCTGAAAGAGGAAGATATAATGGAGAGGACAAGAATCAGGTCAACTTCTCTTCTTTTTTTGAGCAATCTATTGATAAAAAAGTGCATTCCCGGACTGTTCTGAATATTATTTCCAAAAAAGCCCACAACAGTAGTTGAAAGCCGGTTTGCAATGATGCCGAAAATATCATTGAAACCGGTTCTTGAATCAATCAATATGAGATCTGGAGAGAAGTATTTATTGATATTTTTAATTGTGTCCAGAAACTGATCCACAATGGTTGATGTGCTGTGAATATCGAGGCGAGCCAGTGCTTCAAGATAGTCCAATCTGCTTTGTTCGTCAAAAATATTACCCGCAGGCAGCAGATGGATTTCACCGTCACCGGAATATTTTTTTGAAATTTCGTAGGTATAACCTTCCTGAAGGTTTACTTGATCACCAAGCCCCTCTTTATCTTTTAGATACTCGACAATACCATTTCTGGGGATATCTTCGTTACTCACATCAAAATAATTTATTAAACCCGGGGCCTCAAAATCACAGTCAATGATGAAAACTTTTTTTCCATAATGGGTCGCATAATAGGATGCAAACAATGCCAGGGCTGTGGTACGTCCCACCCCCCCTTTATAGCTGTAAAATGAGACAATGGGGCATGACACCACTCTTCTTGTCTCACCGTCATCATCAATTATGTTTGACAGACTTCTTCTTAAGCCCAGATCAAGGGGGGTTGTCCGTTCAAAAAGAGATTTGTAATACTCATCGTCTTCAAAGTCCTCTGGAGAAATGAGTTCAAAATCGATATCTATTTTTTCTTTTTCGGTTAACTTATTAAAATCATTTATAGTGAATGTCTCAGAAACAATGTAAAGGGTTGCCGACATATTTAATTTCAGTATTAATCGATATTCTGAGATTTGATGCCGATCCTTTAACGCCGACAGTTCTTTCTCGATGGCTCGCAATTTTTCAAAAATGATCAGCATGATATTAACCTCTTGTATTTAAAAATATTTCTTTATGAATTATTTTGGCTGTTTCATAGAATGAGACATAATGTCGTTTCTCAGTCACACTTAATGTGCATGAATAGCGAATAATTGCATCCCAATTGCAGTATAGTTTGAGAACTTCTTGATCAATACCTGACAAGTATATTCATGCTTACGTGCTGCATTTAGAAAATCTTTGTAAACCATTTTCATTTGCTTCACTGAACCCTTACTTTAAAATTCTCATGAATTGCCTTAAGCAACTCAGATCTGACAGTTTCGATAAACGTATTGACATCCTCTTCACTGTTAAGATGTGCTTTTTTATTTAGATTGGAAAGCTTGATAGATTTTGTCTCTTTTGGGGGAGGTGGTGGATCATCCTTTTTTCTGAACTTATCTTCAATCTCAATCAAAGCATCTTCATACAGTTCCTGAACTTCTCTTACACTGTATGCAATCTGCGGGATGCTGAACTCTCCGGCAATCTTCTTTTTGGAGTTCTGGAGCGGGAATAGTATCCTGTTTCTGAAGTCATCATCTGCACTGTTTTCATTCAATAAGTTCATGACGTGCCCGATTTTATAATCAATTTCATCAAGAACTTCTTTTTGATGATCATCAACCTGCTCGGTGTTGACCTTATCCACAATTGAGATCAGCCCACTGACACTCTTGAGCATCAGATAGGGGCTTGGTGAGGATGCAATGCTGCACAGTTCCTTAAATGCTTTATTAGCGTCAAAGTCTTTTTCTATGGCGAATCGGTTGGGTTTAAAACGATCAAGAGCCTTTAGAAGCGTCTCCCATGTCTCTTTTTGGTGTGAATAAAAATCCTGTAGATCCTGGAAATCTTCCTGTGCATCCAAAAGATCATCTTTCTTCTGGATAAAGGATTTGATTACCTCAAAGGAATCATGGATATCAAGGATGCTGTTGATGGACTGCAAACATTTATCAATCTCATTTTTCCCCGGATAATTTCCCGTGTCTGCAAGGGTTTTGTAGGTCGTCAGTGGAAGCCTCCACTCTTTCAATCCGGTTTTGATATAGTCACTGATTTTATCCTGACCATCCGGGGCAAGATTTCCGAACAGCTCTTTTCCAATGCTCTGTGCCTTTTTTATCTCTGCTGACGAGACAATGGGTTTTTCCAGAATTTGAACATGCTTCCACTGTGGGGTTTTAGTCAGAAGCGGAATCGCATCCTTGGACCTGATTTTGTTTTTATCAAGGAGCAGATTTATGGTTCCGGCCATGAAGAGCTTGGAAATAAGCACCACCACCTGAAATTCCGGCCATCCATATGGGCGTCTGGAAAAGTGTTTGACCAGTTCATCCAGCACAATGGCTTTATTGGTTGCCGTTTTTAGCTGGATATAGGTACCCAGCTCTTTGACATCCTGATAATCCTTTTGGGTAAATCCAATCAGCTCTTCCTGGGCAATATGGTCTGAGAGAAGAATCTGTTTGATCTCTTTTACGGGATCGTCATGTACCGTGGAAAGATAGCTGTACTTATTAAAAATATTTTGGATCAGATGATCAAACACACTGTCGATAACCTTGACTGAACTGGCGGATGCCCGGGAAGTATGGGATCTTTCCGGGCAGTAAAATGATTTTCCAAGGGTATAAAACTCAGCACCCTGAATCAAGTCATCCACTTTGGAGGTGAGTCTCTCTTTTCTGTTCCTGTTTTCATCAGACAGATCCCTTAGTATCTGCTTCAAACTGGTGGATGCCGCAGCATCGCTTTTATCTTTAATGTATTTTTCCGTCTGAATGTACGTGCGGATGTCGGAGAAAAGAGCTTGATCGTTATCCAGCTTTATTAGAACCGTTCCATCGCTGTCTGCACTGTGCATGGAGCATCTGCCGGAATTGAAAACCGTGTACTCATCATGCATGGGGCTGATGATTTCAAGGGTGAGATCATAATCAAGTTTTCCTTTGTAGGGTTTGTCATCGCAGATTCGATTGAATGGATAGTCGCGTTTAAAGGGAATATATTTGTGTTTGGTCTTACCCTTTAATATCTCCTCAAAGATGATGTTTGCCAGAAGATCGGTTTCAGCATGGAAATGAATTTCAATGCTCTTGATTTCCCTTGACACTTCCCGCTCCTCATTGGTCAGGAAGAAGTAGAGATCTCCATTTCTGCTGATGAGGTTCTCTTTTTCAAGTCGCAGCAATGCGTCATCAATATTTTGCTTCAGAACAATCCTGTCCGCATCCACCTGATCAATGGAGAGGGTGACAAGGTTATCCACATTGGGTTTGATGATATCCACATACCGGATGAGAAAAAGGGTCTGGAGAATCTGAATATCAAATGGCGGCTTTAACCCTTTGTTCTCTTTTGCCTGTTCAATGCTTCGTTTCACCGATGTATCCAGAAAGCTTTCGATGCAGGGAAAGAACGCATGGAGCGGCACCAACGTGGTGGTTTCATTTTGGGAAACGTTCATTGCTGCGGATTGGAACGCATCCAACATGGAACGCTCCCCACGACTCAAATGAAGTCCGGTGGCCCCTGCTTTACGGATGGATTCAAATATCTTCTGAACCAATTGGAAGTGGTAGGGGGTAAAGGGGTAATTACTTACAAAATCCTCTTTGGTGGAAAAGTTCTTGAGGGTGGTGGTATCATGGGTAAAACTGAGTTGGCTTTTGAGAATATCTCCTTTATCGAGAAAGAGATCTTTCAGTTCGAACGCGGCACTATCCTGTTTTTCCAAGAGACGGGCCTGGATCACCTCATCAGTATTGGCACTGGACAGGGAGAGTCTGGTGTTGAAACGTCCCTGGATCTTGGAAAAATCATTGGCCTTGGTGGATTTGATATCTCCGATAATGGCGTCGATATCTTCCTGGGATGTCACCATGACCCATGCTCGACCTCCACAAACCCTTCCTAAATCTTCCACAATGGTCTGGAGGTTCAGCATCAGATGGGTATCGCTTCCAATGAACTGACCGATTTCATCCACCAGAAAGATCAACCGATGGTTTTGGGGCTTTGTATCTAAATACTCTTTTACCTGCTTTGCAAAATTTTCAACGGTCTGGGTAAAGTGTTCCTCATTTTTTTCAAACCACTCCCTTGTGGCTTCCGGTTTTTTATCAAGGACAATAGATAGTGCTTCTACAATCTCATCCTGAAGCAGTGTATAGGCATCCCGCTCTTCTTCCCATGGTGATCCGTAAATCTCTTTGAACTTCTCTTTAAACGCTTCATATTGCCCTTTTTTAGTAAGGTACCTTTCGATCTCTGCAAGGGGAAGCGAGTCTGAAGAAAACCCGAGGGATTCATTGAAGAGTCTCCAGAAAACGGAAAGAATGGCGGCTCTGTCATTGGATGCATCCGCTCGACTGTCAATGTTGAACAGAATCACATCTGCGGAGAAACTGCCCAATCGTTTGATGTCGGCCAGAATCATGGGGTCGTTGATCTTTTCCGTAAAAAACTCCACTGCCCTTTTTTCATTTCCGGTATCGGGACACCGGGCTGCTTTGTTACCCAAGAGATAGGACAAAATTTTCAGGAAATGTGACTTGCCCGACCCAAAGAAACCGGAGATCCAGACGGCCATTCGACTGGCTATGACGGGATCGTTGGGATTATCCATTGCAGCAAGATAAGCTGCCATGAATGCTCTAAAGTGTATGTCCAGCTCCCGGGTCACGACATATTCGTCCAATTCCTGCCATACAATGGATTCATCTAACTGATCAGCTTTAACAACCCCGTTTATGGGGCGTGAGATGTTCTTCTTGAAAATACTCTGAATCTGCATAGTTATGTTTCCTTCGAGATAATGATACCGTATTCCATCCGTATGAAGTTATTTTTTATAAAATCAGGCCGAAAATCATCAAGTAAACCATCATTGTGGAACCAATTGAAAGGCCCTGTAGTAGTTTGATTCTTTCAATTTTCCGAAAAGACTGAGTCCCTGCCCGGTAAATATCCCAGGGTAGAACAATACCAGAGGGGTGTCCCCCATTAAATGGTGGAGGTTGCCCAGCACGTTATGACTTCTCAGCATGGGGTAAGCACTTCCAACACCAGACACAAGGACAAGATCCTGCTCTTCCGGTTTAGCCAGATCAACAAACTCTTTTGCTATCTTCTTTGCATCTAAGGGGCCTTTGATTGCTTTCAGTACCGCGTCATTCCCTTTCTTCTGCTGAATATCCAAAACCCGATCCAACAGTTTTCTATTTTTCAGGTACTCCACAATCAGTTCAAACAGGTTGATGTGCTGGAGGCGGATGTCGGGTTTTCTTTTGGGGAGCTGGCTCAAGAGAAACTGGATGTGTTCTCTCATTTCAAGTTCATTTTCTGCTGGATAGTCAAAAATATAAAATCCGATTTCATTGCCGAGTCCTGAATTGGACAGCAACTCATCGGAAGTTAAACGATCTAAAATTTTATTCAAACGGTCTTTAAATGGGGCCATTTCACTCCCTTACTTTTTTGTATGAACCAATTGATATCCATTGAGAGATCTATGTCTGTGCATAATGATGACAAACGCTTGGCCCTGGCTATAATGAGATTTCCATGCATCTCAATACGTATGATTCATCGTTTTTTACCAGATATCCTCTAATTTGAGGGGACAATGACACCGGAGTCAACTTGCAGGTCTTGGTATTGTCAATATAGCCTGCTTCCGACAGCATTCTGAAAACAATCTGTTTGAGCTTGGAACGGGTCGATGGTTTCCATGATTCTACATGGGGTTCGATTTGAGCACACTCATCAAGGTAATCCTTCCAGTCAGCAGTTGTGATCTGTTTGGTAAAGGTAAGCCAATGTTGACGGAGGATGGTATCCATGAAGTCTCCCACAAGCCTGCTGTGTTTTATGGATGCAGAAAGCAGTGCCTGGGATGCAGTTTCCGATGAGCCTTCCACAATCATTTTCCACAAGTCTTTAGTCATGAGAGATAGTCTTGCTTTGATCAAACGGGCCTGCCTTCTTGCAGCTTCAGGGCTTCTTTTTTGTAGGATATTGTCGATGACAATCGCCTGACGCCACTCTTGAGTATCGACATCATCAATAAGCAGACGTGCAATTTTACGGCTCTCTTCCACAAGCAAAGCACCTGCTACTATTTCACCAGAGTATATTTTAGGTTGAAAGTTTGTCATTCATTCCTTTTTGATAATCAATTAGATTCATTTATGATTTTCAATCAAGCCAAGTCATACTTTATGAGTAAACAATTAAAAAATGTACCATATGTGTTTCGACATAATCAAACCATCTCTTTGAAACGGTAATAATCATGTGCTTGATAAAGATATTATAGTGTAATATCAACTATATATATGAAAGGATATGATCATGCAAGCAATAAAAGATGAAGTTGTAAAAGCAAAAGAGAGGGTGAAAGAGGCCAAGGCAGCATTAAAGGAAGCTAAAAAAGCTTAAAGAATCCAGTGGAAGCAGGAACTGTTTGATGACTTCAAAAAAAAGGGCATTGGAAAGAGCCGTTATTGGAAAGAGCCGTTGAAGCTGAAAACAAAAATAAAACAAGATTAAAAATTATACACATACTCAATTAACTATGGTAAGTCTGGGCTATCGAAAAGTCCAACTTTTGATTTTATTTTTTTTGAGAAGTGGAAGCTATGGTGGAATAAAAATTGGGGGATGGTGGATATCTAATGGAAGTTGATCAGAAAAGCAGTATATGAAAAACACAACCGTGGTTACGTGGCAGCAGAAAAAAAACTGCCATGAACTGCCACAAACTGCCATAAACTAGCATGAACTGCCACAAACTACCACGAATATATGGATTTTAACTACTCGAAATAAAAAAGAATTTGGCGGAAGTGCATGGGAATCGAACCCACCCGGGACGGTTTTAGCGCCCCACATCGGATTTGAAGTCCGAGGGCCCCACCAGTGAGCCGCGCACTTCCATGGGGTAAATTCAGAACGTAAAGGTACCTCCTATATATTTTTTCAATTTTTGTCAACAGTGAATTCAATAAAAATTGCCATTTCCCATTTGCCTTTAAGAGCCAAATATTTTTTCTTTAAAAGCCAAATGTTTTTTCTTTAAAAGCCAAATGTTTTTTCTTTAAAAGCCAAATGTTTTTTCTTTAAGAGCCAAATGTTTTTTAAACAGGCTCTCAATCTTTTACCGTGGAAATAGATACAAATTTTCATATTCGGGGGTGGCTGGATGGCAGCCATGACCGTTTACCGTGAAAATGGATACAAATTTTCATATTCGGGGGTGGCTGAGTCGCAGCCATGTCCGTTTACCGTGGAAATAGATACAAATTTCCATATTCGGGGGTGGCTGAACGCCGGCCATGACCGTTTACCGTGAAAATGACTATCATTTTTATATTTGGGGGTGATTGATACGTAATCATTCATGTCTGTTTACCGTGAAATTCCCAACCCCACTATTTTCTTTCACGGAGACGACCGGAATCGGACATCATTAAAGGTTCATTCAAGGTTTACTCTCTATTTCTAAAAATTGACCCTATTCTGCCTTTGTGATAGTTCAAAATTTGGTGTATAAGATAATTTACTCTGTTATTAACTGCAATTCCATTTACTCTGCATTCCATTGCACATGCAAGATTGCAGTGGCGGATTCCATCAATTAAAAAGAGGGCTTTTAATGATCAACAGCGACAGAATTATAGAAAGATTTACAAAATTTGCACAGATTGACTCTGTATCCAAGGAAGAGGCAGAAATAGCACAGCTTCTCAAAAAGATACTAAAAGAAATGGGTGCAGAGGTTTTTATGGATAATGCTGCTGAAAGTGTTGGCGGCAATTGCGGAAATCTTGTGGCCAGATTTAAGGGAAACACAGATGTTGCCCCTGTTCTTCTCTCAGGTCATATGGATACAGTCGAGCCTGGTAGAGGGGTGAAGGTGCAGTTTAAGGATGGGGTTTTCAGAAGCGACGGCACTACAATACTTGGCTCAGATGACAAATCAGCACTTGTTATAATACTTGAAGTGATGGATGTCATACTTGAAAACAACCTTCCATACCCACCTGTTGAAATTGTATTTACAGTTTGCGAAGAGATAGGTTTGCTTGGAGCCAAAAATTTTGATCTCTCCCTGATTAATGCAAAAATTGGCTATATTCTTGATTCAACTGATACTGAAGGAATTGTAACCCGTGCTCCATCTGCAAAGCACTTTACCATTAATGTTCATGGCAAGGATGCCCATGCTGGAGCTTCCCCTGAAAAGGGAATCAACGCCATTGCTGTTGCAGCAAAGGCAATATCCCAACTGGAGCTTGGCCGAATTGATTTTGAAACAACCTGTAACATAGGAAAAATCCAAGGCGGAAAAGCCACCAATATTGTTCCGGATCTTGTTACACTTCATGGTGAGGCCAGAAGTCACGACGAGGCAAAACTTGAGAGAGTCACACAAAACGTGTGCGATGTTTTTAATAAGACAGTTGAGATGTTAAGAAAAGAGAAAAATGATCTTCTGCCAAAAGTTGACATTGACATTAAGGAGGATTTTCCGGCAACCTATATTGCTGACAATCATGTGGTGGTTACCCTGGCACAGCGTGCTGCTGCAAATCTTGGGAAAAAACTTGAATGTAAAGCCATTGGCGGCGGAGCAGATGCAAACATCTTTTTTGGCAAAGGTGTTGTAACAGGTGTACTTGGCACAGGCATGACCGATGTTCATACTGTCAGGGAGTCAATAACCCTAAAAGATATGGAAAACAGCGTCAGGCTTATTCTTGAAATCCTGAAACTTCATGCATCCGGAAGTGACAATGTCTGACACAATGATTGCCTATTTTGATATGTTTTCCGGTATAAGTGGAGATATGACCCTTGGAGCATGTCTATCCCTTGGGGTTCCTGCAGAGTGGCTTAACCGGCAATTTGAAAAAATTCCACTTTTAGGCGTTAAAATAAGGAGAGAGGATGTAATCCGTAACGGTATTTCTGCTGTAAAGCTCTTTGTTGATGAATCCCACCATTCCCATACCCTGGATGAATTGCAAAGATTGGATAAATTAGAAAAAGAGTATGCAAGCGAGGCTTCCAGCCACTCCCATTCAAGGAATTTTGAACAGATTAAATCCCTGATTTTTAATGCACCTTTTTCTGAATATGTAATATCTTCGTCTGTTGCAGCATTTAAAAAAATTGCAGTGGCTGAATCTGCAATCCACGGGGTACCCCTTGAAAAAATCCATTTTCATGAAGTCGGAGGAGTGGATGCCATTGTTGATATTGTGGGCACTTTCCTCTGCATGGAGTACCTTGGTATTCAAGAGGTTTATGCATCAATGATACCCCTTGGAAATGGAAGTGTTACATGCAGCCACGGTGCAATACCAGTACCTGCTCCTGCCACCATTAAAATTCTTGAAGGCGTTCCTGTTAAAGCATCAGGCAATGCATTTGAGATGGTAACCCCCACAGGTGCCGCCATAATCACCACCCTTGCATCATCATTTGGAGACATTCCTGACATGGTGATTGCCGGAAGTGGTTATGGCTCAGGAACATATGAGTCAAAAAGCGGCCTTCCCAATCTGCTGCGCATAATAACCGGACGCAAACCTGCACCAAAAGCAATAGAAAACGAGTATATTTTTTATGAAAAGGTTTGTGTTCTCACAACCATTATTGATGACATGAACCCCGAAGTTTATGGGTTTCTTATGGAAAAGCTTTTTGTATCAGGAGCACTTGATGTCTCATGGACTCCTGCCCAGATGAAAAAAAACAGACCTGGAAACCGTATTGAAGTGATCTGTAAAAAAGAGTCTCTTGATAGTATGATTCATGTGATACTCACTGAAACAACCACCACCGGTGTACGTTTTGATATTGTTAACAGAGCCTTTCTTGAAAGATGCACCATAGATGTTGAAACTGTTTTTGGAAAAATTGCTGCAAAAGAGATTAAAGAGCCTTCAGGAGCTGTTCGTATTGTGCCTGAATATGATATCTGTCATAAAATAGCACATGAAAAAAATATTCCTCTGCATGAAGTTTACAGAGAAATTATGGCAGCAACACTAACATAGAAAGCTTGGTATGCTCTTGTATTAAGAGAACTTTTTTGATACAAGAAGTCTTTGCATATGTAATAACGTACATGGCGGATTACCGCCACAATCGAAGGGATGAAAGTCGTTTTTAAAACAGCCTGTTACCGAGACTTTCATATAAACGGCCATGGCAGATCCATCTGCCACAACGAATCATGAAAGTCCTTTAGAGCCTTAAAAGACGGGGACTTTCTTATAAACGTACATGGCGGATAGCCGCCACAATCGAAGAGATGAAAGTCGTTTTAAAAACAGCCACTTACTGAGACTTTCATATAAAAAGATTGCTCCCTGAAAACAAACTTTATGATTTAAGATGGCCTTACTCGGCCACAACCTTTTAGGAGATAAAATATATGGTAGATGCCACAGAAAAGGATAAAGCTCTTCAATCTGCAATGAGTCAGATAGAACGACAATTTGGCAAAGGTTCAATCATGAAGCTGGGATCACGCCCTGTTCAGGCTGTACCTGTGATTCATTCAGGTTCCCTGGCTCTTGACAAGGCTCTTGGTATCGGGGGATATCCCCGTGGCAGGGTTATTGAAATATATGGCCCTGAATCATCCGGAAAAACAACCCTTGCCCTCCATGCAGTGGCAGAGGCACAGAAAAAAGGTGGAGTTGCGGCATTTATTGATGCAGAGCACGCACTTGATGTCTCCTATGCCAGAAAGTTGGGAGTTGATTGTGATGAACTTCTGATTTCCCAGCCTGATACAGGAGAACAGGCACTTGAAATTGCGGATATGCTTGTAAGAAGCGGTGCTGTGGATGTAATGATCATTGACTCTGTGGCAGCCCTTGTACCAAGGGCAGAAATTGAAGGAGAGATGGGTGATTCCCATATGGGCCTTCAGGCAAGGCTTATGTCCCAGGCATTGCGAAAACTTACAGCCACAATGTCAAAAACTAATACAACAGTTATTTTTATAAATCAGATCCGCATGAAAATCGGCGTTGTATATGGAAATCCCGAGACCACAACCGGCGGTAACGCCCTGAAATTCTATGCATCCATACGCATTGAGATCAGAAGGGCTACAGCCATCAAGGAGGGTCAGGATGTAATGGGTAACAGAACCAAGGTTAATGTTGTTAAAAACAAACTTGCCCCACCATTTAAAAGTGTTGAATTTGATATAATGTATGGAGAGGGCATTTCTAAAACCGGGGATCTGCTGGACATGGGAGTTGACCTTAACATCATTGAAAAAAGCGGTGCATGGTACTCATATGAAGGAGAGCGCATGGGTCAGGGAAGACAAAATGTTAAGACCTTTTTTGCTGATAATCCCCAGATTTATGAAAAGATTGAGGCTAAGGTTAGGGAGCAGCTTGGCATTGCTGACAAAATGCCACCAGGTAAAGAGAGTGTGACACCAGTTAAGGGAGCGACAGAACCGGAATCTTGAAATGATAATTCTGATTCCACGCGAAATCAGGTGCAAAGGAAAGTTGATCCCCATATTCTTCAGTTATTAAAAAAAACTGATCCTCGTTTGGGTAATTTGGCCATGAAATTTGATTCCCGCTTTGTACAGCTTAGTTTTGACTGGGAAAGCGGGCATTCAGGAGTAAAAGATGACAGGTAAGGAAGCACGCAGAAAATTTATTGAATACTTCAAAAAACATGATCATCAGGTGGTAAGAAGCTCGTCTCTTGTACCCCAGGATGATCCTACCCTTTTGTTCACCAATGCCGGCATGGTACAATTCAAAAGAGTGTTTACCGGAGATGAAAAAAGGGACTATTCCACCGCTGTAACTGCCCAGAAATGCGTGCGTGCCGGCGGAAAACACAATGATCTTGAAAATGTCGGCTATACAGCCCGTCACCATACCTTTTTTGAAATGCTCGGAAATTTCTCCTTTGGGGATTATTTCAAGGAAAAGGCCATGGAACACGGCTGGAACCTTCTTACCAAAGGTTATGGCCTTGATCCGGAAAAGCTTTGGGTCTCTGTCTTTCAGGATGATGATGAAGCATATAACTTATGGAGAGATCACATAGGTGTTCCTGAAAGCCGTATTGTGAGACTTGGAGAAGATGATAACTTCTGGGCAATGGGTGACACAGGTCCATGTGGCCCGTGCAGCGAAATTCACATTGACCGCGGCCCTGAATATGGCTGCGACAGTCCTGACTGTGCTGTCGGGTGTGAGTGTGACCGCTACCTTGAGCTGTGGAACCTTGTATTCATGCAGTTTGAAAGGGATGAAACAGGAAAAATGACACCTCTTCCCAAACCAAGCATTGACACAGGGCTTGGGCTGGAAAGAATTGTATCTGTTCTCCAGAATGTCCCCACAAACTATGAGACAGATCTTTTTATCCCCATTATGGAAAAGGTTGAGCTTCTGTCAGGCAAAAAAAAGTCAGACTCCCGTGAAACAGAAGTTGCCATGAAGGTCATTGCCGACCACAGCAGAGCGGCTGCCTTTCTTATATGTGATGGAATCCTGCCATCAAACGAAGGCAGGGGCTATGTGCTGCGAAGAATCATGAGGCGGGCAATCCGTTATGGACGCTACATCGGCCTTACACAGTCATTTCTCCATGAGACAGTGGCAACTGTCTTTGATATGATGGATGAAGCATACCCTGAGCTTAAGGATTCAGCAGCTTTTATACTCAATGTAGTTAAAAATGAAGAGATTAAATTTTCCGAAACCCTTGATGTGGGACTGAAACTTCTTAAAGAAACAATTGATAAACTTCAGGAGCAGGATTCGCCAGATAAAATCATCTCAGGAGATGTAATATTCAGACTCTATGATACATATGGTTTTCCGGTTGATATTATCACAGATATTTTAAAGGGAACCGACATTGCACTTGATATGGAAGGATATGACCGTGCAATGGATGCCCAGAAGGCAAGATCTAAAAGCTCCAAAACATTTTCAGGTGTGGCAGAGGCATTCAAAACCCTTACCTCCCAGGGTGTCAAAACAGGGTTTACAGGATATGATGAGCTGGAAACCCAATCTCCTGTCATACTAATTGTAAGGGATGGCAAAGAGACTGAAATTGCTATTACAGGCGATGAGATCGAATTTGTTACTGAAAGGACTCCTTTTTATGCTGAATCAGGAGGCCAGGCCGGAGATTGTGGTGTTGCACTTCCCTCCCTCTCATCAGGTGACAGTTTTACAATAAAAATTAATGAGACCATTTCTGATCCCACAGGTATCCGCATCCATAAAGGTGTTGTGGAAGAAGGCAGTGTCAAAAAAGGCGACACACTTCTTATGAAGGTGGATGCTGAAAACCGTTCGGCAACAGCACTTAACCATTCAGCTACCCATATTCTGCATGCTGCCCTCAGATCAGTGCTTGGTGACCACGTAAAACAGGCAGGTTCCCTTGTGACATGTGACAGATTAAGATTTGATTTTACTCATTTTTCTGCCATAACAAAGGAAGAGATCGCAGCCATAGAACTCTATGTCAACGCCCGAATCCGTGAAAATGTTCCCCTGGCAACAGTTGAGATGAGTATGGATGATGCTGTAAAATCAGGGGCAACTGCCCTTTTTGAAGAGAAATACGGAGATCATGTAAGGGTTGTCTCAATGGGAGAATTCAGCCGTGAACTGTGCGGTGGTACACATACAAGCCGCACAGGTAACATTGGGGTGTTCCAGATTGTGTCAGAAGCAGGTATTGCCTCAGGCGTAAGACGCATTGAAGCTCTGACCGGTGGAAAAGCAATTGAACACATTCAGGAGAGCATAAGCCAGCTTCAATCAACGGCAAACCTTTTAAAATGCCCCAAAGATGGGGTACTCTCAAAGGTCGAAGCCATGATTTCCGATAAAAAAGCAGCAGACAAGGAGATCATTTCCCTTAAAGCTAAGATTGCCTCTAAATCCGTTGAAAGCATTGATTCAGAGATAAAAGAGATCAATGGCGTCAAAGTTTTGTCAAAACAGGTTGAGATTGACAATCCTTCACAGATGCGTGATCTTGCTGACAAGTTCAAGGCAAAAATAGGTTCCGGCGTGGTACTTCTTGGAGCGGAATCAGGAGGCAAGGCCCTTTTGATATGCGTTGTCACAAAGGATATAACAGACAGATTCCATGCCGGAAATATTGTAAAAAAAGCTGCTGCCATTGTTGGTGGTGGCGGCGGTGGCAGACCAGATATGGCCCAGGCCGGAGGGACAAAACCGGAACATCTTGAAGCTGCCCTTAATTCTGTATATGATCTTTGATTTTTTCTAATGAATTAAGTCTGAAATCGTTTCCCAAACTCCCTCTTCACTAATGGAGAGGGAATGGCCACCACAGAAGATTACCCCTCACAACAAGAATCTTAAGCCTTATGACAGCATACTTTATCAGACGTCTTCTGTTGATAATACCAACATTCATCGGTATAACGGTAATGGTGTTTGCTATTACAAGGTTTGTGCCGGGCGGCCCTGTGGAACGGATAATTGCAAACGCAAGACAGATGCAGGCCATGGGAAATACAGGCGGCGGAGGCGGCCTTTCTGACGAAAGCCGTGCAGGAGCGGGACAACCTCTTTCTGAGGAGCAGATTGAACGACTTAAAGCCTACTACGGGTTTGATAAACCGATACTTGAAAGCTACTATCTGTGGCTTTTAAAGGTACTCAAATGGGATCTTGGCACATCAACAAGATACTATGATCCTGTATGGCAAACCATAAGAGAAAGGATTCCAATATCACTCTATTTTGGACTTCTGACCCTGATTATGGTTTACGGCGTCTGTATTCCCCTTGGTATTGCCAAGGCAATTTACCACAAAAGCGGGTTTGATAATCTAAGTTCAATTATAATTTTTACAGGATATGCCATTCCAGGCTGGGTTGCCGGGGTTATTTTTCTTGTACTTTTTGCTTCGAAACATGATATCTTTCCCCTTGGCGGACTTACATCAGATCTTTTTGTACTCATGACTCCCATGGAAAAAGTAAAGGATGTAGTGTGGCATACCATACTTCCTCTGCTCTCCTATGTAATAGGGTCATTCACAGTGATGACACTTCTCATGAAAAACACTTTGATGGATACCCTTTCTGCAGATTATGTCAGAACCGCCATCGCCAAGGGTTTATCCTTTAGACAGGCGATTTTTCGTCATGCATTGCGAAACAGCCTGATTCCAATCGCAACGCATTTTGGAAATAATATCTCCGTTATTCTCATGGGCTCGTTTCTCATTGAAAAAGTCTTTAATATCAATGGTATGGGGCTTTTAGGGTACGAATCGGTTGTGGACAGGGACTACCCCATGGTCATGGGAATTCTGGTTATCTCCTCTCTTCTTTTCATGCTGGGCAATATCCTGTCTGACATATGCGTGGCCATTGTGGATCCAAGGGTACGTTTTAAATAGTATGTACAAAATGATCATGGCTGGAAGTCAGCCACTCCCGAATATGGAAATTTGTATCTATTTCCATGGTAAACGATCATGGCTGATGATCAGCCACCCCCGACCATGGAAATTGTATCCATTTCCACGGTAAAAAAATTCCGTTACTTTTCAGAAATAGTATCTCCACTCATGACTTTAAAAAACACATATATTGATTCACCGCCATAACCTCAGAACAAGACCACATTCATATTAACAACAAAAGCAAAAAAGGTTTATACATGAAAAAAATAATCTACCCAATTACAGTATTTATTTTGCTTCTCTCATTATTCTGCCTTCCTGTTTATTCTTCTGAAAAAATTGTTAAAGTTGCAACCCTTGATGAATATCCTCCATACTGTTTTCCCCAAAAAAGCAAAAAAGGCTTTAACGAAATAATTCCCCCCGGAGTTGATTCAGCAAACCTGCAAGGGTATAGCTGGGATGTTCTGCGGGAGAGTTTCCATGCCATGGGATATACAATAAACTTAAGTATTTACCCCTGGAAAAGGGCAGTTTATGAAACAAGCACAGGAATGGATGACATCATTTTTCCCATGATCAAGAACCCGGAAAGGGAAAAGACATTCAGTTTTTCAAAAGAGTCTGTTGATCAGGTCAATTTTTTAATTTACGTTCCCCTTGACTCTACCATAGAGTGGCAGGGTCTGGACTCTTTGAACGGCTTGACAATAGGAAAAATAAGGGGCTGGAACTTTGGGAAAAAATGGGACCAGGCAACAGGATTTGAAAAAGACGATGTCACAAAAATAATCCAGGGTTTTAAAATGCTTGATATGGGGCGTATTGATGGTTTTGCAGGGTATGAAATCAATTTTGATTATGCCCTCAAAAACGAAAACTGGAAAACAAAATACAAAAAACTTCCTTCTTTTGATGCATCAATAGAATATGTTGCCGGTGTTAAGACCAATCCCGGAATATCTATAATTCTTGATGACTTTGACCTTGGCAAAAAGAAGATAATTGAAAATGGAATTTTTTCTGACATATCAAGAAAATGGGGTGTAGAAGAGCCGCCTCAGAATCAGAACAACTAATGCTTCTTCAAGTTTGAACTGTCGAAGATTTTTAAAACACTTCAAGATTTCAAGTTTTTTCTACCCGTTAACCAAACCCTGCAAAAACACTTAATTGAGTACTCAGCATGATAAATGCAGAATTTAAAAAAGGATGGTGCTATGACAGATATCAAATCTTCAAGATTGGTTGAAGCCTTTAAAGCTATTGGGGATGGTATTTATATTATCAACTCCGACTACACAATAGAATACATGAATAGTGCCATGACTGCTCTTTTTGGTGATGGCGTTGGTAAAAAATGCTACGATATAATGAATGAGGGCAAAGGTATCTGCAACTGGTGCCGCTTTGACGACGTATTTAATAAGGGTGAAACCCGTTATGGCGAAGTAATCCTTGAAAAATTTAATAAAACATTCAACCTCATAGAGCTTCCCATAAGCAACAGTGACGGCACTCGCCTGAAGCTTTCAATTTATCGTGATATTACAAAGACAAAAGAGCAGGAAGCAAGGCTGAAAAGCTCTGAAGAGGATTACAAACGACTGTTTGAACATGCAGGCTGTGGGGTATTTATAAGCAGCAAAGAGGGAAAATTTCTGGATGTCAACAGGACTTTCCTTAAAATGCTTGGCTATGTAAACCGTGACAATTTTCTGGCCATGGATATTGCAAGGGATCTCTATCTTAAGCCTGAAGATCGCAAGGAGTTCATGAGCATTGTTGAAAAACAGGGAAGAGTTGTTGATTACGAGGTGGAGTGGCGCAGGAGGGATGGCCATACCATCCAGGTTCTGCTCACAAGCCATGTAAGGTATGACGAAAAGGGCAATGTTCTGGGTTATGAGGGTATTGTGGTTGATCAGACCCAGAGAAAAATGATGGAAGAGAAGATGCAGAAAGCCCTCAATTTTCTGGATCAGACAATCAACTGTTCTGTCAATGCCATTATGGCCGCAGATTTAAAGGGAGAAGTTCTCATCTGGAACCAGGGGGCTGAAGAGGTTTTTGGCAAAAGTGCCGAGGAGGTTATAGGTAAAATAAACATAAGGGAGATTTACACCGGAAATCTTGCAAAAGACGTAATGAAAATGATCCGATCCGATGATTATGGAGGCAAGGGAAAGCTTAAATCATATCCAGTAACATTCAAGGATATTAATGGAAATGAGACAGAAGGAAATCTTTCCGCTGCACTTCTTTATGATGAACATGGAAACGAAATTGCATCTGTTGGAATCTTTGTGGATCTCAGCGAACGCCTTGCCATGGAGAGAAAACTAAGTGAAACACGTCAGCAGCTTTTGCAGTCAGAAAAGCTTGCTGCCATGGGACGTTTGACTTCCCAGCTTGCCCATGAGCTTAACAATCCTCTTTTCGGAATCATGAATACCCTGGAGCTTATGAAAACCGAAATATCTCCACAGAACAAACGGCGCAAACTTTTGGATATGTCCATTTCTGAAACAGCACGACTTGCGGATATGCTTAGAAAAATGCTCTCCTTTTCCAAACCTGATCAGGAGGAGAAGCGAAATGTCGATATAAATGTGCTTCTCGACGAGATAATCCTTCTTTATGAAAAGAGATTCAGGGAAAACAGTGTTAAATTCACCTATGAGTTTGCACAAGGGATGCCAATGGTCTATGCTTCACGGGATCAGTTGCGCCAGGTTTTTCTGAACATGATATCCAATGCAATGGATGCCATGCCAGATGGGGGCAATTTAAGTATCAACACCCTATTTGATGCAAAAAAGGTTCGTGTCATAATTACAGACACCGGAGGCGGCATTAAGGAAGAGCATATAGAAAAAATTTTTGACTCCTTTTTTACAACCAAAACCGACAGTGTCAAAGGGGTAGGACTTGGCCTTTCTGTATGCTATGGATTTGTCAAGGAGCATGGAGGAGATATTCTGGTGGAGAGTAAAGTGGGTCAAGGTACCAGCTTTACAATATGCCTTCCGGTAAGTGATGTGCCAAAATAAAACTTAAACTAAGTATGTTATGACTGAAAAAGCTACGGATTTTTGCCTCCTTAAAATCCGTTAGCATCAAAAAGTGCTTCAAATACTCCCCACCCAAAAAAATATATTTCCTTTATCGTGGATTCTTTCACGTTAATTGGTGGAGAAGTGATCGCCCCTTAAAAGTTAGGAACGAAGGGGGGCTAAAGATTTTCCATAAAAAAGCTTGCAAAAAATAAAGCCTATTTCCATCAAATATCGAGATCACTATCATCTTAACATTATTTCAAATATTTTTCTTTCCACTCATCAAGTCTTGACATTGCTTCAAATTCACCAATATGTCCTTTTTGTATCTGAATATCTAATGCAGATACAGCAATAGTACGATCTCTTGTATCAAATATGATTTCATCCAGAATCTCAATAGTATCAGAGTGTAATGGTTCATCTTGATCATTACCGTAACTTTCCAAAAACTCTATGCCTGATAAAATTAACTCTCTCTTTTTACTTTTCAGTGCAATCGAGCATAATTCGAATATTTTGGGAATGTCATAATGATTTGCAAGGGCTATTAACATTTCAAGTGCCAAGCCCTTCCTCTTATTGGCAAAGCTATCTCTTGAAATATTCATAGCAAAAAGTTCCTCTGCAAAATCAACCAACTTCAGGGCAATGAGATATTCTTGCTCTTCTTCAGAGGTTCTCTTTTTGATATCCGATTCTGTATCCATAAAATAGTGGTTTTCAAATGTATATCTTGAGAGGCCTTTTAGAATTGTTCTTTCTATACGCTGTTTATTTGGACCTTTTGAATGGATCATTTTTCGCTCTAAGTCAAAAAGAATCTCTAATGAATCGAGCGTCATTTGTTTTCCACGATAAAAGAAACCGTCAAGTTTGCGTATTTTTTCAGAAAGGCTTTTTTTGTTTGATTTTTCTCCCAGTAAAAATTCGTTGTACACATCATCACATATTTCTTTGAGCATCACTTTTCCTTTAAAAGCAGAGATCGGATTGAATTTCTAAACAGGCTCAATTAGGTTAGCCGCTTATAAACTTTTCAATTGAACTGTAAAAAAACGAAAACCTTTAGATTTCATTTCCTCAAAGTTGGCTTCAGCAACTTGCAAACCTTCTTTTCGTGCAAGCGGATAAAATTTTTTGTACGAGTCCTGATCAAAAGCATATGCTGCCCCTAATTTAAGACCATTCAATATTTCTTCAAATGATGTTTTTTTAATGATCCTTTTTGTAAAATCATCGGGATCTATTTCCTTCACGAATGCTTTCATAGTTCGTGAGGAAGCTGAAATTACACAAGCATCACCTCTGTCACCTGTGCAAACAACCTGATTTGGTGGAACAAAGGCAAAGTAACCAATTATTTTTCGTTTAGGGTTTGCCATTTTTTTCCTTAGTTTACTACTGAAGGTAACATAAATACTCAAAATCGACATCTTATTGCTTTTTCAGAAGTTATTGCAGTTGTCTGAACCAGGATAACCAGGATGGATAGGATGCTCAGGATAGATAATCCTGCCTTATCTTGTTAATCTTGGGAATCCTGATTCAGACAGTGTTGACAAGGCTTACAAGATCATAGGTGTCGACTTTGAGTAAATAGGATGAGATTCGGGTAATAAACGGCTAACGCCAAAATCAGCGGCACGGCTTTTTGCGTCCGCTGGATTTTTTTGTTATGTGTTTTTCTCATCTTTCAATAATTTTTTCATCTCACGGTCAAAATCAGAGATATATTTTTTATCCTCTTCTTTTCTATATTTCTCATATTCAATTTTTGCTTTTTCGACCGCTTTTTTATGGCTGATTTTTCCGGCATTGGTTAAAAGTTCTTTCTCACTGATTCTCAGGAAATCATCAAGTTTTTGAATCCAGTCCTGCATTTTCATTAACCTGCCGTTTGTTGCCTGGAGTTCAGCAAAATCGAGATACATGGAGACAATGAGATTGAGCTGCTTGAGTTCATCTTCAGAAAGATAATTTTTTGCTATTGAAATATCTCTTGTGGTTATATATTTGCCGTGAAAATTGGTCAGCCCTAGAAATGGTTTTTCTGCGTCAACTCTTTGGCTTATCATTTCTGCTGCTGTCTGGCCGTGGATGGCATAGTGCATTTTATTTTGAACGGCTGCAAAAAATTCCCTGGTCAAAGCGGCATCCTTTTTATAATCAATGCTGGTTGCATAGATATCAGTGACTTTCTGGTAAAAATTTCTTTCACTGCTTCTGATATCCCGGATTCTTTGAAGAAGTTCTTCAAAATATCTTGACCTTGCGCCTTCCTGTTTCAAGCGGTCATCATCCATTGTAAAGCCTTTTACAATGTATTCATGAATCCGTTTAGTGGCCCACTGGCGGAATTTTGTACCTTGAGGAGATTTTACACGATATCCAACAGAAATTATAACATCCAAATTGTAATATTTGACCTGTTTGCTTTGAGTTTTACCCTCTATTGCACCGTGTTTTGTGGTATGTCGGAAAAGCCGACACACCTCTTTTTCGTTCAGTTCCCTCTCTTTAAAAATATTCCCAATATGTTCAGTTATGGTTGTTCTTCCTTTTCCAAACAGCATTGCCATCTGTTCCTGTGTCAGCCAGACTGTTTCATCTTCCAACTGCACCTGAAGCTTTGTTGTACCGTCTGAAGCCGTATAAATGATTATTTCTGAATTATGTTCCATTTATCACCCCTCTATAATCGGCTTTAATATTTCAGGCGATTTTTCAGAAAAGCTGTTCATGCGTTTGACTATTTCACTGTCCGGATCGCTCCAACGGTTATGAAGTTCGGTTATTACCTGTTCTTTCTGGGTATCGGTCAGAGTTTCAAACTCCTTGCCCTGCATAACCTCTTCAATATCTTTTTCTACAAATTGCAGGATATCTATTTTTCGTTTTTTCATATGGTCGGGGACGTAGAGGTTGAAAACCATGCAGTCAATGACAGATTCAAAATTTTTTGTATCTTTTTCAAGATTGGTCTCTTTCGCAAATAAGATACAATCAACAACGTTGGAAAATAATAATTGTAAATGGTTATCAGGTTTATAAATTGGAATTTCTAAAATCGGCCCCTTATCAACCTGATATGCTTTCCCTTGCATTTTCCCTTTATTTCTCAACCAAAATGCAATTAGTTCTGAGTTAAAAAGAGCAGTAAGATATTTTTGATTAATTCGATTTGTTTTAATGATAAAAAATGTTTGAGAAACATAACAGTCAAAATCTGTAAATGTAAATGTTGGGCGTTGAGGACACTTTCTTAATGATATTATTTTTTCTCCTTTAAAGAAATATTCATTTCTAGCACGATGCAGTCCGTATGGCTTATTATCAGATGTAATAACATTAGAAAACCTGTCTAAATGCCTTTTAATATTTGGATATGGTTTTATTGTGAGGGGGTTTTTAAAACTTGAATCAGTGTAAATTACCCAGGTGTCATTAATGCTGTTGCCGAAATATCTTGTTAACTGGTTTGTTGAATAGAAAGGCTTTATTAATTCGGTTTCTTTTTCAGTAAGATCAAGATTGTCTTTTTCCTCATTTGATAAATTAAAGATGCCTGCACCAATCGGTATTTGGTTACTTAATTTTGTAGCTCCTTTTTTATTAAGAAAATCTTGATGGACATCAATGCCTGTTGCAACTTCTTTTGTTTTATAAAGAGTAAAGTTGCTTTTTGCTATTATGACATCTAAAACCTGCTCACTATCAGCTTTAACAAATGATATTCGGTTATTAAGCAAGTTAATCGGTATTATCTAAAGATTGTGATAATCGCTAATATCATTATTTTCTCTTTAAATTATTCACATAACAATAAGCTCACCAGCCACGCCTGACAAACTCCAAAAGAACCGCTCACGTCCTGCGTGGTATCGGGTAGCCGGGGTCTGTTTCCAGCCCCAAGCCGTAACGATAGGTAGGACTTTTCAGTCTTTCCCCCACTCCAAACCGTGCGTGCGACTTTCACCGCACACGGCTTTCCAGCTCAGAAATCGAAACTGATCTGTTCCTCACTACTCACCTGCTCGCCTGCACTTAACGTCCGGGCTGTGCCAGCAGCTTCAAGGCTGCTCCCAATCTACAATTCCTGGTTAACATTTGATCAGGTTTTTGATTCTTCTTCGCCTGGCTTCCTTCACCATGTCCGAGCCATTACAGCTCGGCATTTGGCTACTACGTTGCCTCCGCCCTCTCTCCCGCAGGCTGGCATTCTCGCCTCCCGTTAAGGTATAGCGGTGTGAGAGTTCCTCAGTTCCGATATAAGATACATAACAGCAACCCTTAGCTGCCTGCTGTCCACCGGGTGGGCAATGAGACAACGCTTTGATGATTAGGGAGCATCAAAGCCAGCCACCTCACCATTTTGGTTCAGGTGTTTCAGCCATTTTCACCTGTTACGGTTCACGACGGTTAAGCAGATTCCTGTTCGTCAGCATAGTTTGCAGGGGTAGCCCGGTCATCCGATTTATGGCTATCAGAAGCCGGTACATTGTCTGAAGGCTTCACACCCTGACAAGTGCCGCTTGTCAACGCATGCTTCATCCCCCTTATGTTGTTGTCTAAACATAAATTCTTTATAGAATCAATACCTTATATCGTTAAAGAGCGCACCCCTAAGAACCGTGCATGAGACTTTCACCTCACACGGCTCAAGCATTGAAAAAAGTTCCGTCAAGAACCCGGCAATATCTAAAAACAGATGAATTGCCTTCTCGTTTCACATTTGTAGACAATTTACTTTGTTTGGCAGAAGCCTCCCAAAGCTCTCCAGGCCGTCAGTGACTAAAAGTCACCATCTATCCACACCATGAAGATAAAACTGCCCAAACGTTTCCCGGGATTCAACACCTGTCGGAAGTCTGCTCACTTTCGTGTCGGGGATACCCCCGTATCTGCCTCATTACAAGGCAGCCTTTGCTTTCTCCGACATCTTCTATCTGCTCACCTTACGGTTTGCTTTCCATACTTAAATGGAGACAATTGGGCTTACCCTGATTCCTCTGATATTACACAGTAGGTTAGCGTCCGTCTATCCGCCGGGAGAATTTAAGATCACGTATGATGACACCAGAGCATCACAACCATACCCCTCACCATTTTGGTCAAGGCTTGTCAGCATCTTTGGCCTCTCATCGCTAACGACGTTTATCGACGGTTCACATGTGTTACGCATACCACCATTCTTAGCTTCCATCCAGCTTGATGCTGCCAGAGTTGAGGTTACCTCACGGTTTCCTCTCCAAGCCTTTCGGCTAAGGACTCCATTGTCCCCTGGGCTTCACACAAAATCGTTACCAGTAATGCATGCCAAGGTAAGAAACTGCCGGTGATACGGCAGGTTAATTTGCATTAATTAACAATAATATCAGCGACTTCAGGTCGCACCCCTTGCAGCGCCTTGTTAGCCTTTTTATTTATCGCATTTTGAAAGTAGGTATTTACCCGCCTCATCAATCAAGGGGAATAGGTATCCTTGGTTCCCTGTTCCATTAACATTTAATGGTTTATGGGCGCCTTGTTTTATTAAAATATCTTGTAACTCAGCTAAAATATCAGGGATGTAAATAGGTCGTAACAAATTAGTGTATGAAGCGTCAATTTTTCGCCCATTGATTTCCCAAGTTTCTCCAGCGTCTCTAAAAGGATTGTTACTGTCGTAAGCATTACCCTGGGCGATAGAGTAAGCAACTATGTATTGCCTGAAATAGGAAAAAATAATATCTCCTTTTCTTACATCTTTCATCGTGTCCCAGTGGTAAATATTTTTTCCTGATTTAGTATTTTTCGGTGCCCAAAGATATCCACCATTTTTTTCTTCATGATGTGTTTTGTTTTGAGATACCCACCAATAAGCCATAGCTAACCTCCTTAATTTTTATTTGGATAATATTTTTGCTATGGGGACATCAGCCTGGGCAAGTTTGAAACTGCACAAATTTTCGACTGGTACCTGTAGATTGTTTTAATATTTGCCCTCAAATCCCACCTAAAATCCCATGCTATTTTTCGAATATGATATTCCTCAGGTAACCAATCTTGAGATATATTTCGAGGCACGATTGTGGTGTTTCGTCTTTCTCTATTTTTCCTCCTGGGAACTCCCAATAACCTTCTAACATTTGTCCTTTTTTTCTCCTCGTTAGAAGGACACAATTCTCATTGCGAATCACACTAGTGCTTCTTCAAGTTTAAACTGTCGGGTGACTTTTAAGGCTTTTCAAAGGTTCAAGGCATTTTCTACCCGACAATCAAACCTTGAAAGCACACTAGGGGGCAACTCTATTCCCAACGTATTGCTGAATAAATGATAGATATTCCCTCCCTCCTTGTGTTCTTCTTTGTATTGACCTGTAAACTGATGCAGAAACTTTTATGAGATCATCATGGGACGTGTTGGGTAGATCGACTTGAATCATTTGGAACATTTTTTCAAACTTGGCCTTTAACTCATGGTCATCAATCTTTAATTCGGTTTCTCCGAAATGGAATCTATCAAAAGCCAATTCTAAAAGCTGTAATGCTTGCTTGTCTGTAAATACATTTTCATCCTCTGCGTAAAATTGGCAAAGAATTGATTCAATTACATTTGCAATATCTTGAAGATTAGATGAATCGGACATTCGCTGTGTACTATAGAAAGGTACTTTTCGATAGTTTCTGATCAAGGAAACATCTTTGTAGTATGAGCATCCTGCGCATTTTTCAGCCGTGCGAGATTGCCCGCAGCAGAGGCTACATACAAAAGTGTTATCTGCCGCACATTTTCGTTTTCCTTTACGAGAATTACAGATTGAACATTTTGCCATAAGTATATCCTTTTTGGGGCTGCCGAACGCCCTCATAACCTGTTTTCCGTACATATCGGAAATCTTGCCTGCAAAGCATAACAGCAGGATTTGTGCCATAGGAAAATCTGGTTCATGCGATTGTTATGTTTCTGTATTTATTTACCATACAATCGTTATCAATATTTATATAAAACAATCTATGAAGGATGTCCCGCAATGATATAGAAAATTTACAGAGCAATTAATTTTTAAAGAGGTTGCATCATCATGATAAAATCAAGCCTAAAAGTATTTATTCCTTTATAAAGTACGGTGTCAAGCAATTCTTTAAAAAGTTACATTCCCGAGATAAGATATCCTCTTTGTGGTATTTTTTAATAAAAAACATTTTATAAAAAATGATTCTTAAGGTGAAGCTCACTTATTCTAGCCTGGACAAAGTAGTAATCCAAAAGGTAGGCCAAGGGGAACATGGGGACAGGCTTTCTAAAGTGTTAGGCCATCATCAGAAGGCATTGGAGTTTTCAGAGCTCCTTTAATGGGCAAGGTATGTGAAAGAGAATGATCTGCAATGGTGGATGCGTGATTTTATGACAGCGTACAAGGCTCATAAATATTTGGTGAATAATGCGGGGAATAGATTTTAAGCACAAAAAAAAGGTTTAGAAAATAATTTCTAAACCTTTGTATGTATTCTATTTTTTATGGAGGCGGCTTCCGGATTTGAACCGGAGAATAACGGCTTTGCAGGCCGTCGCCTTACCACTTGGCCAAGCCGCCTTTTTTGTTTAATGGAGCGGGAAACGGGATTTGAACCCGCGACTTCGACCTTGGCAAGGTCGCACTCTACCACTGAGTTATTCCCGCTCAGTTAAAAACAGAAACTTTATATATCTGATGCCCTTTTTTGTCAACAGTTAATATCAATCAAAATGCAATTAATTTTCTGAACTTGATAAAATAGTCAGCACCTGACCAAATTGTGAAAAACAGCGCACCATACAGCAAAACAGAACCTATGGCCCCAAAATCAATACCAAAATAGGAGTGATGGATCAAAAGCGGGATAATTGCAGCAATCTGAAATCCTGTCTTGTATTTGCCAAGCCATGACGCTGAAACATCTTCTCCTTGCTCGATGATTACGCATCTTAGGCCTGTCACGGCAAGCTCTCTTCCAATTATCATGCAGGCGACCCATGCGGGTATATAGGCCAAAGAGACAAGCATTATAAAGGCAGATGTCACAAGAAGCTTGTCTGCAAGGGGATCCAGAATTTTCCCAAGGTTGGAAACAAGTCCATATTTTCTTGCAAAATAACCGTCAAGATAATCTGTTATAGATGCCAGAGAAAAAAGTGCTGCTGCCAGAAGCAGTGCGATCTTTCCCGGGTACATCATCAGAATTACAAGAAGTGGAACTGCCACAATTCTTGACATGGTCATGACATTGGGATGTAATACAGTTTTTAATAGCTTGTTTTGCAAGGTCATTGGTTGATTACTTATTCTCTTTTTTCTTCCAGTCAGCCATGAAAGCAGCGATCCCCTTGTCGGTCATATGATGAGATGCAAGGGCCTTTAACACCTTGTATGGGATGGTGGCAATATCTGCCCCGATAAGTGCAGAATTTAATACATGAAGGGGATTTCTTATACTTGCCACAATCACTTCTGTTGTATAACCATAGTTGCCGTAAATATCTACAATCTCTTCTATAAGGCCCATACCATCCTCGGAGAGATCATCAAGGCGTCCAACAAACGGGCTTGCATAGGTTGCTCCGGCCTTGGCAGCCATCAAAGCCTGAAGAGCCGAAAAAATAAGCGTAACATTAGTTTTAATTCCCTCTCCTGATAGGGTTCTTACAGCTTTTAAACCTTCAATTGTCATGGGAATCTTTACCACAATATTATCACTTATTTTTGCAAGTTCTCTTGCCTCGGATACCATACCTTCATACTCAAGGCTTATGACTTCTGCACTTACAGGGCCGTCAACAACTTCGCAAATCTCTTTGATGATATCCTTAAACTCACCATCTTCTCTTGCAATAAGAGAGGGGTTTGTTGTGACGCCATCAACCATGCCCATGCTGTTTGCATCCTTGATTTCATCAATGTTGGCAGTATCTATAAAAAATTTCAAAATCTTCCTCCGTCCACTCACTATATTATTTATTGTTCAAAAATTATGTAACCAACTCTATGTAAAATTATACGTTACAAAAATTTAAATCCACTTGTCCATTAATTATTTCTACTTTCTGTTCAGGATCGTTTTTAATATTCTCCAGAAGAGCTTTGACTGTGCTTCTGAAAACAGGGTGAATCGCATCAGGAGCTATATCACAAAGGGGTTTTAATACAAAGCACCTTTTGTGCATCCGTGGATGTGGAAGGGTAACTTTTTCTGTCTCAAAAATGAGGTCACCATACAAAATAATATCAAGATCAATGATCCTCGGGCCAAAACGAACAGATTTTTCATATTGACCAAGATTCTGCTCAACCTGCTTCAGGGTGAACATCAATGATTCCGGTTTGAGGAATGTATCAACTCCTATGGCAGCATTAACAAACCACTCCTGATCAGTGTAGTCAACAGGTGCTGTCCTGTAAAAAGAAGATACAGAGACAACAGATACCCCATCCATGGAATCAAGCAAATCAATTCCCTTAATACAGTTCCCATTTTTGTCTCCCATATTGGAGCCAACGGAAAGATACACGCGTATGTTTTTTTCATGCATCTCGGTCATGGTCAATGGGAAAACAGCAGATTCATGCATTGGAAATCCTGAGATGATTTAAAAAAGTTGTCTCCTTAAATTGAGGAGGAAGCGGGTCGCCTTTTTTACCGCACCCCTGCAGTGTAAAAACAAAGAGAAACAACGCAATAATAAAAATAGAACTCATCCTATACAAAACAACAGGTGTTATGTCACTAACAATTCTGCAGAAACTTTCCGGCATCACTTAATTCCTTTTTCTGACAACTGAACTCTTAATTTCTTAAAAACACCTGTATCACCCAAGGGTAATTCCAAGGAGAAGCGCAGCTTTTTCCACAGCAGATTTGACACTGTCATAACCGGTTCCACCATGTGTGATGCGCCTTGATATCATGCTCTCAATGGAAAGAAAATCAAATATATCCTCACTGACAAGATCTGAAAACTGTTTTATTTCATCAAGGGAAAGTTCATGCAGCTCCTTTCCATTTTCAAGGGCAAATGCAACAGCCTTTCCTGAGACAGAATGAGCCTCCCTGAAAGGCATCCCCCTAACCACCAGATAATCAGCAAGATCAGTGGCATTCAAAAAACCTTTTTCAGCAGCAGTGCGCATCACACTGCCATGTATCTTAACATGGGGAATCATTCGGGTGTATATATCAATAGAGGCTTTCAGGGTATTTACCGTGTCAAATAGAGGTTCTTTATCCTCCTGCATGTCGCGGTTGTATGCAAGTGGAAGGGATTTCATCAAAGTGATTATGGCCATGAGATTGCCAACAACCCTGCCGCTTTTTCCTCTGACAAGCTCTGCAACATCGGGATTTTTTTTCTGGGGCATGATGCTGGAACCGGTTGTAAATGCATCAGATATTGTTATAAATCCAAATTCGGACGAAGACCACAGCACAAACTCTTCGGACAGACGTGAAAAATGGATCATGCATATGGTGGCATGTGAAATGAACTCCATTATAAAATCCCGATCAGAAACAGAATCCATGCTGTTGTCTGATATTTTTGAAAATCCAAGAATCTCACGGGTCAGCTCACGGTTTAAAGGAAATGTGGTTCCGGCAAGGGCAGCAGAGCCGAGTGGCATTACATCTGTTCGTTTCAGGGAATCTGAAAAACGTTCATAATCCCGCTTGAACATTTCATAGTACGCCATGAGATGATGGGAAAAAAGCACCGGCTGGGCCCTTTGAAGGTGTGTATATCCCGGCATAACAACCCCCATGTGCTTATGGGCAGTCTCTACCAGAACCTTCTGAAGAGCAATAAGTGAATCCATAACCTCAAGTGTCTGTTTTTTAAGGTATATTCTCACATCAAGGGCCACCTGATCGTTGCGGCTCCTTCCGGTGTGAAGTTTTTTGGCAACACTGCCCGCAACATCACCAAGAGCGCTTTCAATATGCATATGGATATCTTCAAGGGCATCAGAGTACTCAAACTCGCCTTTTTCAATGCGGCCTTTTACCACCTCAAGACCCTTTTCAAGTTTTGTTGCCTCTTCTTCCGTAATTATGGATTCATGGGCCATCATCTTAAGATGAGCCAAGCTGCCTTCAATATCACTTGCAAAAAGTGCCTTGTCCACATCTATGGATGATGTGAACTTCTCCACCATCTCATCAGTGTTTTCACTGAATCTGCCATCCCAGGGTTTTTGTGACATAAATAAAATTTCCGGTTTAATTAATGGCATCCTTGACATGATCCCAAAGATGCCTTCTGTTTTAATACATCGGTTTTTAAAGGTTTAATGACCTTTTTTTATGTGCCATTTTCCGGATTCTCAAACGCAGTGCATTTAGGCGGATAAATCCTTCCGCATCTTTCTGACTGTAAACATCATCATCCTCAAATGTTGCAAATGATTCATCATAAAGGCTCCTGTCAGACTCTCTGCCAAGAACATAGCATCCACCTTTATATAGTTTCAAACGAACACGACCCGTAACGTCAGTCTGGGTATCATCTATCATCTTCTGAAGAAGTTCCATTTCAGGAGAGAACCAGAAGCCGTTGTAGATAAGTTCAGCATATCTTGGAATAAGAGAATCTCTGAGATGGGCAACCTCACGATCAAGGGTAATGGACTCCATATTCATGTGGGCAAGTCTTAGAATTGTACCGCCCGGAGTCTCATATACTCCCCTTGATTTCATTCCTACAAATCTGTTTTCAACAAGATCAACCCTACCTATGCCGTTTCGCCCTCCAAGGGTATTGAGGTTTTTTAGAAGGGTTGCAGGAGACATATCTTCGCCATTAATGGCTACAGGATCACCTTGGTAAAAGGTAATGTCAACGACTTCGGGTTTATCCGGAGCATCTTCCGGCCTTATGGACATTGTGTACATTTCATCCGTGGCCTGTGCCCACGGATCTTCCAGGATACCACCTTCATAACTGATATGAAGCATATTCCTGTCCGTACTGTAGGGCTTTGCCGGTGTCTGGGGAACAGGAATTCCATGATTTCTCGCAAATTCCATCAATTTTGTTCTTGATGTAAGATCCCAGTCCCGCCATGGGGCAATTATCTTTATTGTTGGGTCAATTGCAAGATATCCAAGTTCAAAACGAACCTGATCATTTCCCTTGCCTGTGGCCCCATGGCTTACAGCATCAGCCCCTTCTTTTGCGGCAATTTCAATCTGGCGTTTGGCAATAAGGGGCCTTGCTATGGAAGTACCCAGAAGATACTGCCCTTCATATATTGCATTTGCCCTGAAAGCTGGAAAAACATAATCCCGGACAAACTCTTCTCTCAAATCTTCCACATAGGCTTTGACGGCACCTGTTTTCATGGCCTTTTCCTCAAGACCGTCCAGCTCCTCTTCTTGTCCCAGATCTGCTGTAAGGGTTACAACTTCACATTGATAAGTTTCAATGAGCCACTTCAATATAACAGAAGTATCCAACCCACCGGAATAGGCCAGTACAACTTTTTTAATGTCAGACACTTTATATTCTCCATTCGATGTTTTTGGGCATAATTCTAACTCAGGACACATAAAACTTTTTACAGGTTCATCATGCATTGGTTCGCAAAATCAGTGTTTCCAGTATTGCCTTATGCATGTGGCGCTTGTTTTCTGCCTGATCCCAGAATACAGCACCCGGTGCTTCCAGTATATCCACTGAAATCTCTTCTCCCCTGTGGGCAGGCAGACAATGCATAACCATCACATCATCCTTTGCATGGGAGAGTAGTTGCCTGTTAACCTGAAATCCCTCAAAATCAGATATACGGCTCTGCTGTTCTTCCTCCTGACCCATGCTTGCCCATACATCTGTATAGACAACATCTGCACCCTTGACAGCCTCCACAGGATCATTTGTAAAACAGATTTTACTTCCTCCCCTTGAAAGAGAACTCTCCCTTATGAAAGGGGCAATACCGTATCCTTCAGGAGTTGCAACAATAAGCTCAAGATCCAGTACAGCAGCAGCATTAACCCAGGAATTTGCCACATTGTTACCATCTCCAACCCATACGATCCTCTGGTTTTCATAACCACCTTTAACTTCAATGATGGTCATGATATCGCTTAAAATCTGACAGGGGTGATAGGAGTCTGTCAAAGCATTTATAACAGGAATTGTAGATGATGCAGCAAATTTTTCCACAAGTGTGTGATCAAAGGTTCGCATGGCAAGGGCATCAATATAACGGGAGAGTACCCTTGCCGTATCTTCTGCCGGTTCATTGCGGGAGATCTGTGTATCTTGTGTACTCATATAAATGGGGGTGCCCCCAAGCTGTATCATTGCGGTCTCAAAGGCTACCCTGGTCCGTGTTGATTTTTTATCAAAAATCAGCCCCAGACTCTTTCCCGTCAATGGTCTGTCAGAAATGCCCTGGTTAAAACGTTTTTTAAGTTGAAGCGCCCTTTCAAACAGCCAGGTAAAATCAGATGCATCCAGGTCAAGCAACGAGAGTAAATCTTTCTTCAATGGATTTCTCCTTACATCATTAATGTGGAATTACAGCAGCATATCCAGCGCATCCACAAGTGCATCAATCTCCTCCACTGTAATAATCAGGGGAGGCGCAAATCTAAGAATATTACCCTGAATTGCATTAATAATAAAGCCTTTTTTCAGACATTTTTCCACAATATCAGAAGCTTCATTCTCAAGAACCATGCCCACAAGAAGTCCTTCTCCTCTCACATCCTTTATACAGCTATGCTTCTCTTTAAGCAGATTGAGGCGTTTTCTGAAATAGTTCCCCTTCTCACGGCATTCACTCAAAAATTCAGGAGCGGAGACAATGGAAAATACTTCAAGAGCAGCAGATGCCACAAGGGGAGTCCCCCCGAAGGTGGTGGCATGGCTTCCCGGAGCAAAACCTTTAGCTACTTTTTCTGTTGCAAGCATGGCACCCATGGGAAGACCGTTTGCAAGGGCCTTTGCAAGGGTCATGATATCAGGGGTAACCCCATATATCTCATGGGCAAAAAGATATCCGCACCGCCCCATTCCGGTCTGTACCTCATCGAAAATAAGCAAAATACCCTTCTCATCACAAAGAGTACGCACAGCCTTGAGATACTCAGGATCTGCCGGAACAACCCCGCCCTCTCCCTGCAGAGGCTCCATGATTACTGCACAGACAGTGTCGTCAATAACAGATTGAAGGGCATCAAGGTCATTAAAAGGAATTTGAATAAAACCATCCATCAGTGGCGAGAAACCCTGTTTTATCTTATCTTGACCTGTGGCTGTAAGGGTTGCCATGGTTCTCCCATGAAAGGATTGTTTCATGGAAACTATTTTATATCGTTTATTTTTATTACCTGAAACACCTTCTTCACTCTCCTGTTTGCTCCCTGGTGCTTTATGCAAAGTTTCATTAGAGTTAAAATAGCGCCTGGAAAGCTTTATGGCAGCTTCATTTGCCTCTGCACCTGAATTTGCAAAAAAAACCCTGTCTGCAAAGCTGTTTTCAACAAGAAGTTTTGCAAGTTCTGCCTGGGGTTGGGTATAATAGAGATTTGAAACATGAACAAGAGTTGCAGCCTGTCTTGCAACAGCCTCAGTAATACGGGGATGGCTGTGGCCAAGGCTGCACACTGCAATGCCGGCAAGAAAATCTGTGTACTGGTTTCCCTCTTCATCCCAGAGGGTTGAACCTTCTCCCTTGACAAACACCCTCTTTATTCTTCCATAGGTATTAAAAATATATTTGTCTGTTTTTTCAATTGTATCCATTTTCTTAACATTCCCTGTCACTAACATAAAAAATGAGAAGTTATGACTCTTTAGTGAGTTGTTGACTCTTACTGAACCACCTGGGTACCAATACCTGAGTCGGTAAAAAGCTCAAGCAGCAAGGCATGGGAGCGGGTTCCATTTATAATGTGGGATTTTTTAACACCATCTGCAAGCACATCAAGGGCACACTCCACCTTTGGAATCATTCCCCCCTTTATTTCCCCTGATTTAATCATGGAGTCAATCATCTCAGCATTTACTGTGGAGACAAGATTTGATGTTTGATCTAAAAGTCCATCCACATCTGTCATGAGGATCAGTCGCTCAGCACCAAGAGCGCCTGCTATCTTTGAAGCCACAAGATCGGCATTGATGTTGTAGGTTTCCCCTTTTTCACCAACTCCAACTGGTGCAATCACGGGAATAAAACCCCTGTCTGCAAGGGTATGGATAATTTCAGGGTTGATGCGTGATACAGTTCCAACCATTCCGGGATCAATAATCTCAGGAGGGTTATCACCTTGAGCTTCCTGATAAATGGTCATCTTCTCTGCAACAATAAGCCCGCCATCCTTTCCTGTAAGGCCAACAGTTCTGCCCCCCTTGCTGTTGATCCTGGCTACAATCTCCTTGTTGACCTTGCCCCCCAGAACCATCTCAACAACATCCATTGTCTCGCCGTCTGTATAACGCATTCCACGCACAAAACTTGATGTGATCCCCATGGCACTGAGTACTTTGTTTATCTGCGGCCCACCGCCATGAACCACCACCGGGTTTATTCCAATATATTTAAGAAGAGTTATGTCACTTGCAAAATCATCCTTGAGTTTTTCATCAACCATGGCATGACCGCCATATTTTACAACAATGGTTTTTCCTGAAAAACGACGAATATAAGGAAGAGCCTCTATTAAGATATCTGCTACATTCATTGTCATATTAACTACCTGTAAATATTATGGATATGCAAAAAACACCCTCTGTTAAAGCCATATTTCGAGATTTTCTCAGTGTTCTTTCAAGGTTTGATTTTCGGGTAACCCCTTGACCCTTTGAGTTCTCTAAAAAATCACCCGACAGCTTTAACTTGAAGAAGCACTCAGTCATAATCCACAGAAATTATTAATACACTACAGTATATAGCGGCTCAAATCCTCATCCTTGACAATATCCATGAGCTGTTTGTCAACAAACTCAGCATCCACCACAATCTTTTTTTCCTCAATATCAGGAGCATCAAAAAGAACCTCTTCAAGGAGGCGTTCCATTAGGGTATGAAGGCGTCTTGCCCCTATATTCTCTGTCCTTTCATTCACATCCACAGCAATTGCGGCAATACGTTCCACTGCACTGTCAGTAAACTCAACCTCAACTCCTTCGGTGCGAAGAAGGGCCATATATTGAAGGATCAAAGCATTTCTCGGCTCTGTCAATATCCTCTTGAACTCTTCCCTTCCAAGGGAGTGAAGCTCCACACGTATGGGAAAACGCCCCTGAAGCTCCGGAATCAAATCCGAAGGTTTTGATACATGAAAGGCTCCGGATGCAATAAAAAGAATATGATCTGTCTTTACTGTTCCGTATTTAGTTGGCACAGAGCTTCCCTCAACAATTGGAAGAAGATCTCGTTGTACCCCTTCCTTGGAAACTTCAGGGCCGTGGCTGTTGCCTTTGCCTGCAATCTTGTCAATTTCATCCAGAAAAATTATCCCTGATTGCTCAACCATCTCAATAGCATCATTTGTCACTTTTTCCATATCAACAAGATGTGCAGCCTCTTCCTGGCAAAGAATCTTCATGGCCTCGGAGACTTTGATCTTACGGCGTTTGGTGTTTTTGGGCATCAGGCTTCCAAGCATATCCTTCATGTTGATGCCCATCTCCTCCATGCCTGTATTGCTGAAAATTTCAACCATGGGCATTGATTTTGACGGAACATCCATATCCACCATGCGGTTATCAAGCTTGCCTGCCTTAAGCATCTTGCGCAGCTTCTCCCTCGTGGAAGAGCTTGATCTCTCAGGCGGGGAGACAACATCAATTGCATTGTCATTTTCAAGGATATCAATGGAGGATATGCCATTTTTTTCCAAACCATCCTCGGAGCCATTATCCTGGGATTTCCTGCTGTCAGACCCTGGAAGTAGAAGATCAAGCACCCTCTCTTCTGCAATTACAGCAGCCTTCTCCTGAACCGCATCCTGCTGTCTTGCCCTAAGATTATTGACTGTCAGCTCAAGAAGATCACGGATCATGGACTCCACATCACGTCCAACATATCCAACCTCAGTAAATTTGGATGCCTCAACTTTATAAAAAGGAGAATCAGTCAAAGTTGCAAGACGCCTTGCAATTTCTGTCTTGCCAACACCCGTAGAACCTATAAGTATAATATTTTTCGGTGCAATCTCATCCCTTAAGTCCTCTGGAACCTGGCGCCTTCTCCAGCGATTTCTCAAGGCAATGGCCACTGATTTTTTGGCATTCTTTTGACCGATTATGTATCGATCAAGCTTCTCCACAATCTCTTTTGGTTTTAAATCATTAAGCATCGGATTATTCTCTCATCTCTCTGTTAGGAATGAGTCCGGAAATAACTTATCCACTCTCCCACTCTCCAGAGACGAAGATGTAGCTTTGGGAGATAAGCGGGCAAGCAATTTAAGACCTGTTCCCTATTTACCGTGCAAAAAAACCTCATCATTATTATTATGATCAGGCAGATGACGGTTCATTATATCTCTTCTATTGTAATATTGGTATTAGTGTAAACACACAGAGACGCTGCAATTGCCATTGCCTCTTCCACAATTTTGCGTGGCTCAAGCTCAGTGTGGTTCATCAGAGCAAAGGCAGCCGCATGGGCACCGACACTTCCGGAACCAATGCTTATTACCCCGTGATCAGGCTCAATTACATCACCATTGCCTGACAAAAGATAGGTATTTGTCTCATCAGCGGCAATCATCATGGCTTCAAGTCGCCTGAGATACTTGTCGGTTCGCCACTCCCTTGCAAGTTCAACAGATGCCCGTGTTAAATTACCGTTATAGCGTTCCAGCTTCTGTTCAAGTTTTTCAGCAAGATGCAGGGCATCGGCTGTGGCCCCTGCAAAACCTGTGATAATTTTTTCATTATAGATCCGACGCACCTTTCTGGCCTTGTGTTTAGTGATGGTGCTGCCAAGAGTGACCTGGCCGTCTCCAGCCACAATCACTTTCCCTTTATGGCGCAATGCCAATATGGTGGTACCGTGAAAAGAATCTGTCATTATTTGTCCTTAAAAAAAATGTGTGTAACCTTCGTAGCTTAAAAATCTCCCTTATCATTCATATGACCAGAGGAGAGCAATGGCGGCCATGACGGTTTATCTCATACCCTTATCTTAACTTCTTGGATGAGATTTATCATACACCTGCATCAATTTGTCAATGGTGACGTGGGTATAAATCTGTGTGGTGGAGAGACTTGCGTGGCCAAGAATCTCCTGGATGCCTCGTAAATCAGCACCGGCATCAAGCATATGGGTTGCAAAGGAGTGGCGCAGCATATGGGGGGTTACATGCATCGCAAGACTGCATTCTGAAACAATCTTTGTCAGTATTTTCCTCATGGAACCATCTGTAAGGCGGCTGTTTCTGTGGTTAAGGAAAAGTGGATCAAGGCGCAGAGGTAATATGTGTCTATATTGCAAAATGGCATTCAGGGCACGTTCACCAACTGGCACAATTCTCTCTTTATTGCCTTTTCCCAGAACCCTTATTAACTGTTGATCAAAGTTGATATCATGGAAATCAAGGGCTGCCATTTCCGAGACCCTAATGCCGGTTGAATAGAATGTCTCAAAAATAGCAGAGTTTCTCTTTTCAAGCAGTGTTGAAGAAGGAATTGAGTCAAGCAGAAAAAAAAGATCATCAACTGTGAGAAAATCGGGAATATTGCGTTTAAGTTTGGGGAAAGGAACTGAATCAGCAGGGCTTACCTCAATTTTGCCACATTTGACCAGATAATTGTAAAAAGACTTCAGGGTGGAGAGCTTGCGAGCAACAGAGCTTTTTTTGATATCCGACTGTGCAAGGTGAATAATAAAGTCTCTGACAACACTCTTCTGGTTGTTTTTAATACAATCCAAAAACTCTTCATCATGATTCTTGTTGTTTTTAATACAACCCAAAAGCTCTTCTTCATGATCAGAAAGATATCCATCCTTTTCCAGGTAGCTATCTTTTTCCAGAAAAACTTTGTGGCTTTGTATATCAAGGGTGTAATGCTTTACAAGAAAACGCAAATATTCTTCAAGATCACTTCTATATGCACGTAATGTGTGAGGTGAGTAACCTTTTTCAGCATCAAGACTTTCAAGAAATGAGTAAAAAAGCGACATTACAGACCAAGCCCTGACATTATTTTCTGCATATCTTCCCACACATCCTTTTTTCTTGCAGGCTTTTCAAGAAGCACAGAGGGATGCCAGGTGGGCATTACAGCAGAAGAAGTTTCACTGCCTGCTACTTGATAAGAGAAGAATCTCCCCCTTGATTTTGTCAAAAGGTATTCCCGTCCCATGAGAACTTTAAGTGCATGGTCTCCAAGTGTACATATAATTTCAGGGCATCCTTTTTTATGACTTGTTCCATCTCATTTCTAATCTGATTAACCTGCCTGCGAACAACAGGAATTCCTTTTGTATAATCAAGGGGTAAGAAGATGCAAAGGCAGATATTTTGACGAGTCAAATGCATTGCCTTAAGAATTTTAAGGAAAAGTTCTCCTTCAGGGCATTCGTAAGGGTCAGAGATTATATTTGAAATGTCTGCATCAGGTTCTTTTGTGGAGACGTGAAGCGGAGTTTGATCAGTTAAGTGCAGTGCTTCACTGAAAAAAAGCAGTCTGGCATGGATGTCGCCATCCATTAAAAGCAAATTGTTCGGTAAAGGGAAGATGTTCTCATCCACGTTAGAGACATTAGGTTTGGAGAGATCAAGTGAGCTAACCTCTTCTGCTTTGCCGGAAACCCTGTGAATTTGGGCTTTTATTGAAAGGTTGCTAACCCTGGCTGTGTCATCTTTGGAAGAAGCAGTATATTTTGAAAATGTTTTTTTTGTGGATTTATATTTAAGATCATTGATATTTCCAAGGTTTTTATGCGTTACCTTTCCGGAAGGAATTTGCTCATGATGCTGTTGAGAAAATGAGTGACTATCATGGCTCCAAAGGTTAAGAATATCTATGGAATGCTCCGACAGCTCAATAGAATTTTGGCCGGACTCCTGATTCCATGACAACAGGGAAACAGCACCATCCAGAATTTTTTTAAACTCTTCCCTGTAAAATGACATAGAGATAAAAACCTTAGATTTTTTATTCATATCATCAAATCTTTGCAAGAATACGATCAAGAAGAGTATGCGCCACCTGTTTTTTGGATGCAAGGGGAAGCTCTTCAACCGTACCGTCCCTGAAAAAAAACTTCACCTTGTTGGTATCTGATTCAAATCCTGAACCTTCCACCCCTACAATATTCCCCACAATCATATCCAGATTCTTTTTCCTGATCTTTGCAAGGGCATTTTCATCAAGATTTTCCGTTTCTGCTGCAAATCCTGCCAGAAACTGTTTTGTTTTTCTCTCTCCTGCCATCTTCAAGATATCAGGATTTTCAACAAGATCAATGGTAAGAGCAGCATTAGCGGAAAAAGAATTAACATCTGGAAAAGAGGACGCGTCAGTAAGGTCTTGCCCCACAGCAGAAAATGTTTCTGACACGGAATGCTCTGAAACTGCATTAACCTTATCTTTTTTAATCTTGCTGCTTTTTGGCTCAAGGGGTCGGTAGTCAGCAACTGCTGCAACTTTAATTATAATATCGGCATCATCCATATTTTGCATTACAGCATCTGCCATCTCAAGGGCACTTGTAACCTTTACAACATCAACCCCAAAAGGCGGAAAAATGGATGTGTGCCCTGAGATAAGGGTAACCAGCCCTCCCCTCTTTTCCGCAGCCTCGGCAATGGCATAACCCATTTTTCCAGATGAGTGGTTGGTGATATATCTCACAGGATCAATTGCTTCCCTTGTTGGGCCTGCTGTAACAAGAATCTTTTTGCCTTCAAGATCCTTTGGATGAAAAAGCCTTACAACTCTGTCAAAAATAAGTTCCGGCTCTGGGAGACGACCGGCACCACTTGTTTTACATGCAAGTTCTCCTGTGCCAGGTTCAAGAATGGTAACTCCATCTTGTTCCAGAATATCAAGGTTGCGCTGGAGAGCACGGCTTTCATACATCCAGGTGTTCATGGAAGGGCATATCATAACAGGAGATTTCACCGCCATCATCATTGTGGTAAGAGCATCATCTGCAATGCCACAGGCAAGTTTGCCTATGATATTTGCGGTGGCAGGAGCAATTATAACAGCATCCGCCTCCTGTGCCCACTCTATGTGGCGGACAGAAGATTCCTTTGAGTTAAAAAGACCGGTGCAGACATCATTCTCCGACAACACACGGAATGTTGTTTCTCCCACAAACTCAAGGGCAGATGAGGTCATGACCACTTTGACATCTGCCCCTGCTTTTTTCATGAGGCGAAGAAGTTCAACTGCTTTGTATGCTGCAATTCCGCCGCATACACCAAGGATAATGTGTTTATTCTTTAGCATATCCGAAAGAGTAATCCTTATTTTTTTGTGACAAATCCATGAAATAAAAACCAATAGAACTCACCATGATTTCCCACAAATTAAAAAAACACAAACAAATCTCATTCAAAAAGAGTGCTTTCTCCCAACGGTTGAACTCCAGGAACTGTTTCTGCGACAGCAGGGGCAACACCTATCTCGGCATACGTATAAAACTCCTTTTCCCGAAGTGTAATAACTGCCCATCTGGAAGATTTATGAAAAATCATAATTGTTGATGCAGGGGATTTTATCTGACTTACCACATCCCAGTTATCTTTCTGCATGTTGTTGTTAAAAAAATTGAAAAGGGAGTTAATCTCAATTCTGCCCTTAAGTGTTAAAATACCTGATGTGTATCCAGGAGTACTGACCACAACAGTTGATTCGTTAACTACTGCAAGATCTTTTGGTACAAGAACATCATCAAAGTCATAATAAAGAGCAGTGGGTTCACGGGAAACTGCCGGAGAAGGTGTGGCAGATGTTCTGCTGTTTTTATCAGCAGCCATGTTACTGCTGCATCCTGAAAAAAACACCAAAGAGAATAAAACCATAATAACTGCGTTTATTTTTTTAGTCGAGAGATCCATTTTACCTCCGGATACATTTATAGTATTTATATTAAATAATACGATGATAATATTTGGATTAAATAATACGGTGCTAATACGCAACAAATTTAAAAGTATAGTAATTTCCATTTTATCTATTGTAAACAGGCATGATTGATTACGTATCAATCACTCTCAAATATAAAAATGATAGCCATTTTCACGGTAAAACGTCATGGCTGCCATCCATCCACCCCCGAATGTAAAAAATTGTATCCATTTCCACGGTAAACAGGCATGATTGATTACGTATCAATCACCCCCAAATATAAAAATGATAGTCATCTTCACGGTAAACCTTCATGGCCAAACATCCGGCCTCCCCCGACTATGAAAACAATGTATCCATTTCCACGGTAAACGGACATGGCTGGCGCTCAGCCACCCCCGACCATGGAAATAATGTATCCATTTCCACGGTAAACGGGCATGGCTGCCATCCAGCCACCCCCGAATATAGAAAATTGTATCC
>NZ_LT828540.1:988969-1002335 GCF_900170035.1 Desulfamplus magnetovallimortis
AGCCCGCCCGAAGCGTGATAAGTTCAAAAATTCACTAATATCAACTGTATGAATATACAAAAGCAAATCCTCACTTACAAGTGCAATTTGAAATATGAAAAAATTTGGGCATCATCTTCTTTTAACACCGTTAAAAATCCATAAAAATGCCCAACCCGCAGCAACTGGCAAAAAACCTGCTGCAACAAACAAGGGCAAACGGCTCTCCCATGGCCTGAAAAAAAGCCCAGCGACAACAGGCCATATAAATGATAAAACAATGCCAAGCCGCATCTTCCAGGATAAACTGAGACCCGATGTAGAACCTGAACCAATTTTTAAAGTCTGAGGCTCCTTTGCCCTGAAAAGCCTTGGAACAAAAATAATACACACAATAATCAACAAAATGGTAAAAATTTCCTGAATTCCTGCCAGCATCCTCTTCTCCTGCCATTATTACAAAAGTGAAAATGAGCGTAACACACTTGCCACATCCGGATTTGTTTCGGCAAGTTTTCTCAGAGCTGCCATCATCCTCGCAAGAACAGGGCCGGAAGGGTTTCTCATCTCAAGATGCTCATCAATTTCCGATATATGCTCATCCACCCCGACAATATGATGCTCCAGATGCCTGAATTTTTCATACATCGGTTTTTGTGCAGATCTTCTGTCCCATATCATATAGCCCAACATGGCCATAACAACTGCCATGGTAGAGCCAAAAAGTGTTAAAATCAACTCCTGCATGGATTCAAAACGCTGATCAATGTCATCAAATCTCTTTTCCATACTTGCAGCCATTGAATCAATGCGTTTTTCCAAAGATTCAAAACGTTTGTCTATGGCCTCAAAACGCTTGTCTATTGCTTCAAAACGCTTATCTATGCCTTCAAAACGTTTGTCAACACTGTGAATCTGATCATCAATTCTCTGGTTGACAGCATCAATCCTTTGGGATAAATGGATTTGCCCCTGCTTTATTTCTGCAAGGGACTCAACTATCTCTCTGTCACTGATTCTGGGTGCAATTTCATATCCATATACAGATACTGAACTTAATAACATCAAGATGAAAATGGAAATACTATTACAGTATCTCTGAACATCTCCTTTTAATATTTGGTTCATTAGCATAAAATCACCTTAATCTCTTTTTGGCTTATCAATCTACTCACCATTAGAACCATAAAGAAGTTTTACCTCTGATCTGTCAACTATACCGTCATTGGTCATGGGAAGCTCATTTACAAACTGAACATATCCTGGCTTTTTATAACGGGCAATACGCTCTCCAACAAAAGCGATCAATTCACTTTCAGTAACAGAAAAATCTATTTTTCTTACACAAACAGCCTTAACACCTTCCCCAAATTTTGGATCAGGCACACCGATTACACAGCAATTTTCTATTCCGGGATGCAGCATCACAACAGACTCAACCTCTGCCGGATAGACATTTTCCCCTCCAGGCTTTATAAGCTCTTTTTCCGGTTTTCTACCTTCAAACCAAAGATAACCATCCTGATCCAAATGGCCAATATCTCCTGTATGATGCCATCCATTTCTTATGGTTGACTGGTCAAAAGAGAATCCCTCGGAAGTTCCCTGATAATTTTTATCTTGCATGGATTTGGTATTGCAGGAACCATCTTTTAACCAGAAACCTTTGAAAATAACCGGGCCTCTTACTCCTATCTCACCGCTTTTACCCAAAGGAAGTTCCCTGTCAGCTCCATCAAGAATAGAGAGTCTGGAGACAGGGCAAGGTCGTCCAGCAGAGCCAGGAGATTCTGAACTGTCAGACAATGTAACAAATCCTGATGTTTCACTCTGCCCATAAAGAACCCAGAAACGACAACCTGTCTTTTGCGTAAATTTTTCTATATTTTCCGGAGAATCTATTCCCACGACATTTTTAAGGGAGTCAATGTCAAATCCCTGACCTTGATCGGCATTATCTTTCATATGGGTCATCAAAGTGCTTAAAATGGGCGGAAAACTTGCCATCAAAGTTACTTTTTCACGATCAACAAGACCAAGGGCACGAGGAGCATCAAATTTTTCAATGATCACATTACGCCCTCCCATGTGCATTACAGCAAGGGCAAGATTCATTCCTGTTATGTGAAACAGAGGAAGCATATTCAAATAAGCATCGTTTTTATCAAGATACATAACAAGTGAAGTCTGGAGATTAGCAGTGATGATATTGGAGTGTGAAAGAGCAGCTCCACGAGGCTTCCCTGCCACAGCAGCGGTATAGATAAGGCAAAAAACAGGATACTCTTCACATATGGACGGACCTTGCCATTTATGTTCAGAAGAGATCATTTTATCATAGCTTAAAATTTCTTCTTTTTCTGCTGAATCCAATGATTTTTCCTCATTTAAACAGGAGATGCCCTTACCTGATGAGCATAAATCTGCAAGTTTTCCTTTGTATTTCAAGGTGTTTTTAAGCGAAAAAGCCAATTTCTTTTGAGATTCGTCAAAAAAAAGCAATATTGCACCTGAATCTTCAAGAATGTAGGCTATTTCATCTTCAGAAAGTCGCCAGTTAACAGGCACCAAAATTGCCCCGATGGCAGAGGCCGCACCATAAAGAATAAGATAGGCAGGAGAATTCATGGCAAGAATCGCAACTCTGTCCCCTGATTTTACACCATTATCCAGAAGAGAGGCTGCAAGGGAATTGACCAGCAGAAAATATTCCTGAAAAGAAATTTTCTCATTTGCATGAACAATGGCAGTCGATTTTGCAAACAGAGTAGCATTTCTTCTTATCATGTCATAAATATTAAAACAGTTCACTGAAAAGTTCATGATTTATATAGTCTCCTGTAGGCTAAGGTAAAGGGGATCTCCGGGCTGTGTCAAAACCAAGAAGCATTAACGGAAAAAATTGAAACTTATTTTGCCGGAATAAGGCAGCAGGATTTTAATGGCAATCAGAAAGATGTGTAACACGGCGGTTTGATTTGCCGAATAAAATATTAAGGAATGTCTCTTACATAACTTTCCCATTTCCAGAATAAACGGGCATGATTGCGTATCAATCACCCCCAAATATAAAAATGATAGTCATTTTCACGGTAAAAACCCGTTCAATCAGGGAACATGTAGATTTAAAATGGGAATGATATTTCGTGCTCATTCCTAATGCTTCTTCAAGTTTAAATTGTCGGGTGATTTTTTAGAGTACTCAAAGGGTCAAGGGGTTTTCTACCCAACAATCAAACCTTGAAAGAACACTAAGCAAATGAAATAATCAAAAAAATAACAAGGGGCATGTAAAATGTCAACACAAAGAAATAACAGGCATGATTGATTACGCATCAATCACCCCAAATATAAAAATGATAGTCATTTTTACGGTAAATGAAGCATCTCTCTTTGTAGTTAAAAAACTATTTGGAACACCTCTTTTAATATATGGTAGAATGTGTCTTGAAAATCCAGCCACAAAACTCTAATATTATAATGATATGAAAGATGCCGAACTCTATAATTTATCATACAAAGGAGGTTAAAATGGCACAGGTTGCAGAAAAACTATCTTTTCTTGAGGAGATGATGCAGAGAGTAGCCTATACTCAAATGCAGGCAAATGTTTCCATCGACAAACTTTCCAGGGAGATGAGGGAGTTTAAAGATGAGATGAAAGAGTTTAAAGATGAGATGAGAGATTTTAAAGATGAGATGAAAGAATTTAAAGATGAGATGAGAGATTTTAAAGATGAGATGAGAGATTTTAAAACTGAGATGTCTGACTACAAAGATTGGTCAAAAGAGCAAATTACAATAATGAAAGAAGAAATTGTCGCAATCAATCAACAGACTGCCACCATGAATAAACAAATTATCGAAATCTCTCAGCAAAATGCCACAATGAACAAACAAATTGGTACCATGAATCGTCAGTGGGGCGATCTTGCCAATAAACTTGGTACGGTTGTAGAAGATATTGTTGCTCCCAACATACCAAGAATTGCAGAAAAATATTTTGGATGCAAAGAGCTTGACTACATTGCCATACGAGTTAAAAAAAGGAGTGTTGCTGACAAAAGCAGAAGAAAGGAATTTGATGCCATTGCTGCCTGCGACAACATGTTTATTGTAAATGAAACAAAATCATCCCCTGAAATCAGGGATGTTGACAAATTTGCCAAATTTGTTAAAAGCAAAGAGCTTTTCGATTATTTCCCTGAATATAAAGATTATAAAACCTGCCCTGTTTTTTCAAGCCTATACCTGGATGATGCCTTTGTGAGTTACCTCAGCAGAAAAGGTATTTATGCACTTACCATGAAAAGTGACACCATGGAGCTTGTTAATTTTGAATCTCTTAAAATGCAGGAAGCAAAAGATGCCCAATAATCCAAAAGCATTACCGCAAAAGTTAAAAAATGCATTATTAAAAACAGAAACTTCGTGGTCTTCTCAGCCCAGCCCCGACCATGAAAAAAAAATCAATTTTCTCGGTAAATTATCTCCGCAAATAAGAGTAATGACGGGCCTTGAAAATCTTTACACCAATCCACTTCCTGAACTAAAAGGAAAACGGCTTGGACTGCTTGCCAATCCTGCATCGGTTACTTCTGACTTTATACATGCGTCAGATATTATAGAGGCAATATATCCGGGACAACTTAAGGTGCTGTTTTCTCCACAACATGGATTCCACGCAGAGAAGCAGGACAATATGATTGAATCAGATCACTGCATTGACTCAAAACATCAAATCCCCATATTCAGCCTTTACAGTGACACAAGAGTTCCTAAAAGAGAGATGTTTGACCGGATTGATATTTTGCTCATTGATCTTCAGGATGTTGGTACAAGAGTTTATACCTTTATATATACCATCTCCTACTGTATTGAAGCTGCCGGGAAATATAATAAAAAAGTTATTATCCTAGACAGGCCAAACCCCGTAAGTGGAAAAATAATTGAAGGCAATATACTCAAAAAAAACCTTATATCATTTGTGGGAAGATTTCCTATTCCCATGCGCCACGGCTTTACAGTCGGAGAAATTGCATCATTTTTTAACCATTTACCCAATGCCTTTGAATTTTTTTCCTCTACCTTCGACCCAGCAGACAACACCTTTGAAGGCTCTTCTAATGGCTCAAAATCACATAATGACAAAGATGGAGTTGATTTTAGAAGTGATTTAAAGCCCACCTGTGATCTTGATATAATTCCAATGAAGGGATGGAAAAGAGATATGCTTTTTACTGACACAGGCCTCCCCTGGATTGCTCCTTCTCCAAATCTGCCAACCCCTGCATCTGCACTTGTCTATCCCGGGCAGGTAATCTGGGAAGGTACAAACATATCTGAAGGAAGAGGAACCACCCAGCCTTTCGAGCTATTTGGTGCACCTTTTATTGAAACAGAAAAACTCATTGAGGCTGTGCAGCCCTTTATAAAAGGTGCAATTTTAAGGCCAGTGGCTTTTGAACCCACATCAGGTAAATGGCAAAAAAACGTTTGCAGAGGTTTTCAAATCCATGTGACATCACCAGAAGAGTATAAAGCATATTTTACTTCCCTTTTAATACTTCAACAAATAATAAGGCTTTATCCGGATGACTTTAAATGGAAACAGCCACCTTATGAATATGAATACAATAAGCTTCCAATTGATCTGATACTTGGAGATACCGAGCTTCGCAGAAAAATTGAACAAACGGCAAATGATAATATGAAAGGAATTGATTCCATTGAAAGATCATGGAAAACTGAACTTGACAATTTTCATACAATAAGCAGGAATTTTTATCTTTATGCCTAAAAAGAGACTAAGTACAATATCAGCAGATTTATCAGAAACAAGAGACCATACTTATGATGAAAAAAAGACTGATGATCTTGGAAAAAAGACTGATGATGTTGAAAAAAGACTGGTAATGTTGGAAAAAAGACTGATGATCTTGAAAAGAATAGTGATAATACGACTTCCAATTCATGGAAAAGAATGAGCTTTAAAGGCAATAAAGTCTGGGTTGAAAAAGGTGACGATGGCAGGCCTGCTGAAAAAAATGGAAAAGTGAGAATCAAATACAATTTAAAACAAAATTATGAATACTGGATTAAAAAAGAGAATCTCCTTCCTGAGTCATCTGCTGTATCATCAAAAAATAGAAAAAAAAGGGTTGACAGCCCATTGGAAAGCAGCGCCATCAAGCAAGAACAAACAAACTCCACACTAAAGCACAAAAACAAAAACCCAATTAAAAACAAAAACTTTGAATCAACCCAGGATAGGAACAAAAATCTTCTACCTGAAAATCTCATTGTTCCTGAAAATGCAATAACAATATTCACTGACGGAGCATCATCAGGAAACCCAGGCCCTTCCGGTATAGGTGTGGTGTTAATACATGGAGAGCATGAAAAAGAGATTTCTGAATACATTGGCCATGCAACAAACAATATTGCAGAGCTAATGGCCATCAAAAGAGCTTTGTCTCAATTAAAAAGAAATGATCTTCCGGTAAGGCTTTTTTCTGACAGCAGTTACTCAATAGGTGTACTGACAAAAGGATGGAAAGCAACAAGCAATCGTGAACTTGTTGAGGAGATAAGATCTTTAATGCAAAAATTTTATGACATTGAACTTATAAAAATCAAAGGGCATTCAGGGGAGGCAGGAAATGAACGCGCTGACCTGCTGGCAACCACTGCAATCAAACAGCAATGAAAAAAAGACAAACAGTAGTGACAAAAAGACAAGCAGCAATGAATGACAAAAAAAAGACAATTGCCGTATATACCAGGAGGTAACGGCAACTGCCTTTTAATTACAAATAATCTTGAAAAACTATATTAAAAATAGGCAAGGCTACTTTTTAAGTTCTTCCAGCTCTTTTTCCAACTCTGCAATTCTGGCTTTATCATCAGAAGCCGGAGCATCCACTCCATCATCTTTTTTCCATGAATCTTTAAGTTCATCAAATCCAAGATAGAGAGCAAGACCACCACCAAGAAGCAGTACAGGGGGAACCGCTCCTGCAATGATCTGCAAAAATGCATTAAACCACACAGCAATACCAATAATACCAAGAAGAACAGCAATAGCTCCACCAACCAATGTTTTCATAAGAGATAACCTCCTTACAAGTTAATTATTGCAAATACAGATACTATAAAATATTTATATAAAATCACATACATAAATGGTTCTGAAATTTTAATTGGTAATGATTAGCATATGAACCAGAGTAAATCAAGGCAATTTTTCCTTTACAATTATTTTATTGCCATTGAACCAAAGCTTTGATAGAAATTTCTTCAGTCAATAAGCAAACGGCACTATTCATACCATCCCGAAAGTACTCTATTCTCTTCGGATGTACAATCCAGAAAATGGGTGAGTTGTTTATTAAACGGGCATGATTGCGTATTAATGACTCTGTTGATTAAGTATTTACATATTTGATTTTGCCACAATATAATTACTTTTCAAGTAATCAAGAAACATATCATATTGTGGTGATTTTTTCAAAAATCAACTAAATCAACGGGCTCATTAATCATCCCACCCAAGTATAAAAATGTTAGTCATTTTCATGGTAAACACTCATAGCCGAATTTCGGCCCCCCCCGATCATGAAAACAGAATGTGTTTTCACGGTAAAGTCTAAATAGGTAAATAAAAGATGTTTAAAAAGCAAGGAAATATTTACAATGTCCATATTAATAAAATTAAGGGAAGCCTGGAATACCCGCATACAAAGCGTACTGGGACAAAACAATGATCATTTTTCATGTTTTTATCCTGGTAATTCAGGATTTCTTCCAGCGTATGCCCTTGACAAAATTTTCAGAAGAATAAAAATCGACAAAAGAAAAATAGATAAACTTGACCGCCTCAATGAAAAAGGTATTGTAATATATGTAGGTAAATACCAAAGCCTTTTTGAATTTTTATATTACCATACCACACTTAAAAAATCAGCACTGCCCTATCCTGAAATTGCATTTGGTGTGAAATTTTTCTTTCTTCTTCCGGTAAAAAGTTTTTTCAGGATTATCAAATCTCATCTTGACCACATGCTCAGACACTTTGAGATTAAAACACCATATTCTGGCTACTTTTTTAATCAATTATCAAAAGGACACGCCGGATTTCTTCACATGATTGACGGAAAACATTTTTACCGCAGATTCATTGAGTCCAGACCTGACCCACTTAACCATATAATTGCATTCCAGAAACAGAGCAGAAAACCTGTATTTCTTGTTCCCCAGGCAATTGTATTCAGTGTTAAACCTGTCAGAACAACATTGACTCCACTTGATATTCTGCTTGGAAGCAATGAAAAACCAGGAAAGCTTAAAAGGCTAATGGCTATATGGCAAAAACCTGAAAAAATTAGTGTGGAGATATCACAACCTCTTAATTTGCAGGATTTCCTTAACAGGCCGGACATAAGGGATATTGATGAGGATTTTCAGGCTTATGCCCTGCGAACACACCTTATTGACACATTGAACAGGCAAAAAAGAAGCATAACAGGACCTGTACTTAAATCCAGAGAAGAACTTACCGAGGATATCCTTACCCAGCAGTCACTTCAAACCTTTATGAGGGAGCACTCTGAAGCAGAGGGACAACCATTGATGGTAACCCACAAAAAGGCTGCAAGTTACATTGAAGAAATTGCCGCAAACTATAACCTTACAACCATCCAGATATTTGAAAAAGTACTTACCTGGGCTTTTAACAATATTTTTGAAGGTCTTGTTGTGGATCATGATGGTCTGGAACGAATCAAAGATGAATCAAAGAAAGCACCTGTCATTCTTGCACCATGCCATAAAAGCCATCTGGATTATCTACTCTTATCGTATCTAATGTTTAAGAAAAACATGGCCTGTCCTCACATTGCTGCCGGCAAAAACCTTTCCTTCTGGCCACTTGGCCCCATTTTCAGAGGAGGCGGGGCATTTTTTCTAAGACGCACATTCAAAGGTGCTGTCCTCTACTCAAGAATTTTTGCAGCATACATAGAGAAGCTTTTGAATGAAGGATTTAATATTGAATTTTTCATTGAAGGAGGCAGAAGCAGAACCGGTAAGCTTTTATCTCCAAAACTTGGTTTTCTCTCAATGCTCATAAAGGCATACAGAAACGGGGGGTGCGAGGATCTGATCTTTATGCCCACCTATGTAGGATACGACAGGGTACTTGAAGAAGATGCTTACCTTCACGAAATAGAAGGTGGCAAAAAAAACCCTGAAAACCTCTCCCAGCTTATTAGGGCAAGAAAATTTCTTAAAAAAAAGTACGGAAAGGTCTATATTAAATTCCATGAACCAATATCCCTGAATGAATATCTTAATGAAAAAGGCATTGACCTTATTTCAATGGATAAAGAGCAGCACATGGCACTTTGCAAGAGCATTGGCTACAAACTTATCAATGCCATAAACAAGACTTCAATCGTCACTCCACATGGAATAATTGCAAGTGCACTTCTCAACTCATCTGGTAACAGTTTTTCTAAACGTGAGCTTATGTTCAGGGTCAATTCATATATGAATATGTTGACAATATGCAATGCAGAACTTGCCGATACCCTTACAATTGACCCTGATCTTGCATTGAATCATGTTCTAAAAACATTTGTATCAAGAAAATTCATTGAACTTGCTGATGAAACCGAAGATGAAATTACAGATAATACTCGCTTTTTTGTTAAAGATAACAAACGCCCAATTCTCAATTATTACAAAAATAATGCCATCTCCTTTTTCATTCCAGCAGCTTACACAGCCATTGCAATATTAAAAGCCGATACTTTCCAACTATCATCAAGGGATTTGACAGATACATATCGTTTTCTGCAAAACTTTTTCATTGATGAATTTTCATTTGATGAAGAGAAGACCTGTGTTGAGCATATCAGCACCTGTATCAAGGCTTTTGTGGAAGATGGCATTCTGGTGCCCACACCATCTTTTAATGACACTTACAATCTTACATCTGAAGGATATCGAAAACTTAAGGCATTTTCAGAATTTTTAAGGCCATTCCTTGAATCATATAAAATTGCCCTTATGTATTTTGAAAAATACCCCAAAGAGAAACACGATCCCAAGGAGAGGGTAAAAAAGATGCAGGCAAAAGGCGCAAAGTATTACAAACGCAGGGAAATTCTGCTTAAAGAATCCCTTTCAAAGGTAAACTATATTAATGCTTCCACATTTTTTATTGAAAACGGAATTGCAGGCTCTGAAGATAGTGAAAAGATACAGGAGTATAAAGATATTGTGGAGCAACTGCTTAATATAGCTGTATCCTGATGAGGAGTGCCAACCTAAACATGAAAGCATTAATTCTGGCGGCAGGATTTGGCACGCGACTTCTGCCTTTAACAAATATTGTGCCCAAGCCCTTGTTCCCTCTTAACGGCGTCCCCATACTGCATCTTTGCATTGAACAGTTGATAAGGGCTGGATGCAGTGAAATCTTTGTAAACACACACCATCTGCATGAACAGATTGAGTCTTTTATAAGCCAAACCACCTTTTCAATACCTGTTATTACCATACATGAGCCTGATATTCTTGATACTGGCGGAGCAATAAAAAATGTTCAGAAATTGATGGGTGATACTCCATTTTTCGTAATTAACAGTGATATTGTGTCTGATGTTGACCTTGCTAAGGTATGGGAATTTCATATCTCAGGAGATTGGCCAGTGACACTTGTATTACATAATTACCCGAAATTCAACAAGATAACTGTTAATCAGAGGATGTTTGTAAGAAATTTTGATGGAGTTTCCAAAAAGAATTCATCTCCTGCATCCAATGCCCAAAAAAATCAAGCGTATAAAAAACTTGCATTTACAGGTATTCAGGTACTCTCCCCAAATATATTCCATTATATGCCTGTTGACAAAAAATTTGGAAGCATACCATTATATTCAAAAATTGCAGATCAGGGTGACATGGTAAAAGGTTATGTTTGTCCGAATATTTTCTGGCATGACATTGGTACTCCAGATTCATATGTGGAACTTTCCATACGACATGCAACAGCAAAAATAATAAAGCCAATTCCTGAGAACCCTTTAGGTACAGACCTTTGCGGAGTTGATTCCATAAAGATTGAACCACTTTCAGGTGATGGTTCGGACAGAAGATGGTTTCGTTGTAAAATAGATGAACAATCATTTATTGCAGCATCCCATGGCATTCAGCCAGACACTTCTTTTGACTCCAAACCAATGTCTGAAATCGACTCTTTTATAAAAATAGGTAAGCATCTTTATTTAAAAAACATCCCTGTTCCTGCAATAAGGGCTTTTGACAGATTTGCAGGAGTTGTGATTCTGGATGATCTTGGTGATACCCACCTGCAGACAATCATAAACAATGAAAAAACTGACTCTCAACCTTTATGGAAAAATTCAAAAATAAAATACAGCCATGATAATAATGAGGGGTATTTTTACGGTAAGAGCTATCTTGAAGCAAAGTCTTTATTGAAGAGTTCAGCGCTCACCCAAGTCCATGATAATAATGAGATCGATTTTAACGGCAGACAAAACAATATCATTGGTATTTACAAAAAGCTCTGTGAACTTCTCATCCTGTTTTCCATGGAAGGAATCAAAAATTTTGACAGCTTCTGGACATTTCAGACCAGCTACTATTCAAAAACAATGATTATTGAAAACGAATGCCGCTATTTCATGGATGCTTTTGTTAAAAACTATCTTGGTCACCGGCAGGATTTATTTGAAATTTTTTTACCATCTTTTGAATATATGGCAGACATGGCCATTGAAAATGCTTTTGAAGGATTAATGCACAGAGATATGCAATCAAGAAATATAATGGTAAAAGATGGTGATTTTTTTTTCATTGATTTCCAATCCGCACGAAAGGGACCCATTCAATATGACCTTGCATCACTTCTCATTGACCCCTATGTAAATCTTGACAACAATATCAGAAATAGCACTCTTGAATATTGTGCAGAAAAAATTGAACAGCTAACAGGGTTTGACAGCCAAAAGTTCATTCAAGGATATAGATTCTGCGCTGTTACGAGAAACCTTCAGATGTTAGGGGCTTTCAGTCACCTTTCAAAAAACCGTGGCAAAACCTTTTTTGAACAATATATTCCTGTGGCTCTCAGCTCCCTCAAAAACAATCTTGAGTATATAAAAAGTACAAATATCAGATTATTCTATCAATTTATCCGAGATATCTAATTTCGCTTATTTTTTTAAAGGAACTCAAACAAATGGTCTCACAAAATAAAATTTACGTTATGCTGAATGGATTACCTGGCAATGTCTCAGCCATAATAGCAAAAGGTTTTGCAGATGACGAAAGATTTTTTGTTATCCCTTTTTCATTGACAGGTCCTGAGATTGAGACTTCACATTATATGTTGAATAACAACAACATAAAACTTGTAAAACCATCCGAACGAGATATTTGTATCAAAGAAATAAAAGAGCGCTATTCTGAGATAATTGCAGTTGACTTTACCCATCCCACAGCCGTTAATACCAATTGCAGTTTCTATGTGGATAACAATATTCCTTTTGTCATGGGAACCACTGGAGGAGATCGGGCACTTCTGGAAAAAACAGTACTCTCAGGTACTGTAAAAGCTGTTATTGCCCCTAATATGGCCAAACAAATTGTTGGGTTTCAGGCCATGGTTGAATATGCTGCAAATACATTCCCTGATCTTTTCAAGGGCTACAAGCTGGAGATAAAGGAAAGTCATCAGCATGGAAAAGCAGATACAAGCGGAACTGCAAAAGCTATGGTGGCATACTATAACAAGCTTGGCATACCATTTGCCGATAATGAGATTATAATGGAAAGAGATCCGGAAATGCAGAAGAACGTATGGAATATTCCCGAAGCGCATATTTCAGGTCATGCCTGGCATACATATACACTAACATCCGAAAAAGACGATGCTGAGTTTCAGTTTTCACATAATATAAACGGCAGAGAGATTTATGCACAGGGAACAATGGATGCGGTATTTTTCTTGCATAAAAAGATCAGTCAGAGTCATGATAAAGATAAAACAGGTAAAATTTTCACAATGATAGATGTACTCAAGGGATGAGATGGAAACTTTTTTATCAAAAGTTTTCATAACTGGCTGTTTTTATAAAGACTTTCTACACTTCGATTGTGGCGAAAACCCGCCACGTACGTTTATATGAAAGTCCCCACAAATGGCTGTTTTTTATAAGAAAGTCCCCGTATTTCAAGGTTTTTTTCAGGGCTTTCATGCTTCGTTGTGGCAAGATGGGTTTGCCATGGCCGTTATATAGACTTTCAACACTTCGATTGTGACGGTGAACCGCCATGTTGGTTATATGGGAGTAAA
>NZ_LT828540.1:1002435-1009183 GCF_900170035.1 Desulfamplus magnetovallimortis
AAAAGATATGAGCAACTACTATAAAATACTTTTAGGGCTGATTGGAGCAGCATATTTCATAAGCCCTGTTGATCTGATACCGGATCTGCTGCTCCCCTACCTTGGATGGCTTGATGATGCCATGATAGTCGGACTTATATTTTATTACATTAAGAATGGAAGGCTTCCCAATTTTTTTTACAAAAAACAAAATGCCAAATATTCAGATTTTCAAAAAAAATCTGGTTATAATTTTTCTGAAAACTCTTTTTCAGGAAAGAGTAATTTCAGCTACAACAACGCAAAAACTGAAAATAAAAATGCCCGAAATGATAATCATCAATCTGACAGAACAACCCAGCATAACTATACACGAAACGAAGATAGGCCAGGCACTGGAAACACAGAATATCAAAATAATGGCTCTCACAGAAACAACGACCATAATGAGAGAGAAAAGGCTGCAAAAATCCGTTCACCATATGATGTGCTGGGAGTCAGTGCAGGAGCAAGCAGAGATGAAATTGTTGCAGCTTACAGAAAAGCTGTTAAAGAGTACCATCCTGACAGGGTTGCCCATCTTGGAAAAGATCTTCAGGAGCTTGCTAATCAAAGGTTCATTGAAATCAGGGAAGCATACAATAAGTTGAACAAAAAAGCATGAGCCACCTTAAGTAAACCTTTTTGCATGAGCCACCTTGAGTAAACCTTTTTGCATGAGTCACCTTGAGTAAACCTTTTTGCATGAGTCACCTTGAGTAAACCTTTTTTACACTATTTTTTATAAAGCCCCTTCAATGCAAGATAAAAAGCACCTACTGCCAGTTCAGCACAATGGTTCTCATCCGAAGGCAATGTTTTAAGATAGGAAACTACAGCCTCAGGGGTAATAGATTCCCATGCCTCAGCAACAGTAAGGTTTTCTGCCATCCTTACAACTGTATTTGCACAGGCATTTGTATTCTTGCATCCATCAATGTCATAACATATCTTAACTATTTTCCTGTCAATTTCCTCTGCTTTATCATCTATGACAATAAAAAATTCAACTGTATCTCCACATTCACCAACCCTTTTCCCATACCCATCCGGCTTATCAAGACGCCCGCGAAAATCCATTTTCAATGCCATCTCAAGATACTCCAGTGAGTGCTCCTGCCAAAAATCCATACTTGTTAAACTCCTTTTTGTAAATAAACAGGCATGATTGATTACGTATCAATAACCCCCAAGTATAAAAATGATAGTCATTTTCACGTTAAAATATAAATTGGTTCAAAATTTAAATTGATGCTCTTTTAAAAAAGCCCATTTCAAAAAAATTCAAGCCTTAAATATTTGAATTTATTAACATAACAATCTAACTTTCCGGAATTTTTACTATACTATTAAGGTTAATACTTGCAAAAGCATGTAAAGATTATTATTATATAAGTCGAATCGTAATTATAAGGGGATATTGAGGTGCAGTGATGAATTCAATCAATTCACCATACCAGTCTAACGCAGGCGCTTATAAGACCTACTACCCCCTTGCCGCCAATCAGACCTCAGAGACAGCACCTTCAAGACTCTCCAGAGCATACAATCCATCACCGGTTTCAAATTCCTTTCCTGCATCTGAACTGAAGCAGATTTCCAAAATCACCCCCTCCCTTAATCAGGCATATATTGTCTCTATTACAGGTAGTAACACTGCTGCCTATGGTAATAGTGTTTCCGGTGACAATGGGACTTCCGGCAACAGTGCTATTTATGGAAACAACAGTGCTTCCGGCAGCAATCAATATTCTCCTTTTCATGGGGGGATCAAATCTCCGATTAATTATCCTTTCAGCATAAAGGGAACCGTTTCCAACCAAGCATCTTACGTAAATCAAGGCCACTATATCTCTGATAACGGAGCAGAAAGTACAGGGCAAAACAGAAGCTCCATTGATACCTCCTCATCCTACGGTGAAAATGCAGCAGAGTCTTCCTCCAGTGTGGAGAAGAGTGATAATACGCCCACAGCCCTTACAGATCAAGAGCTTAAATTACTTGAAGAGCTAAAAAATGCAGACACAGAAGTAAGGGCACATGAGATGGCTCATATAGCAGCAGGTGGTCAATATGTAACTTCGGGGGCAAAGCTGGAGTACAGAAAAGGACCTGACGGCAACAACTATGCTGTTGCAGGGGAAGTTTCCATAGACAGCTCACCCATTCCGGGAGATCCCAAGGCAACAGCAGAAAAAATGCGACAGATACAGCAGGCAGCACTTGCGCCTGCATCACCGTCCAGTCAGGACAGAAAGGTTGCATCAAGGGCATCTGCCCTTGCTGCAAAAGCACTTTCCGAGCTTATGATTCAGCAGGTAAAGGAGAGAACATCAGGAAATGAACAGCAGGCCTTTGGTAGCATTAAACAGGCATCTGACAGTTACTCCAGAACTGATAACATACCTATGGAAGAACAGACAAGAAAGAACATCAATATTGCAGCATAATCCCTGTCATCTAAAGCATCACAACACCTTACCCAATTTACCATACCATACCTTCTGAGTGGCTATAATTTAATCCTTGAAATCATTAAAGAAAGGTGTTAATAGTCTCTGCCCTTTGAATTGTGAGGAGCAGAGCTTTTTCATTTTTATTTCAAGGAGTTTGACCCAATGCGTGCCGCCTTTGTTTTTCCACCAAAAGCAGGTGCCACATATATCCCGCTTGGTATTGCATCTCTTGCCCCCTATATTGAGTCCCATGTGCCTGATGCCGAGGTACATCTAATAGATTTAAACATTGCACTCTGGCTTCGTTTGGCATCAAGTGAACCTGAAGGATCAGATCTTATTGCCTTTACCAGAGGGAAAACCGGGCAATTCCTGGACCCAGTGCAAACCAGTTATTATAAAAAAGTATGGGACAGACTGCGGCGCAAAATGACCCTTTTGGGGGAACAGGCCAATTTGTACCTTGCAACGGGTGAAGCAAGCGGTGAGTTTCTCTCCATACTTGACACCCAGATCGAACAGATTCTCGGATTTGAACCCGGACTTATCGGGATATCGGTGCTTTTTCCGGAACAACTCCCTTTTGCTGCCGCACTTGCCCGAGCAGTAAAAAATACACTTGGAGTTAAAGGTATTGATGGGGTAAGGATTGTTTTAGGCGGGGCTATGATGTCAGCTATGCCAGCAACAGAGCTGCTTGAGGCGATTCCAGAAATTGATGCCGTGGTTTGCGGTGAAGGAGAGGAAGCTGCAGCCGCACTCTGCCTCAACAGGCCACATGGTGCAATACCCGGTCTGATCTACAGGGAAGGTAATACAGTCCGTTCCAACATAAAAGCCCAAACTCTTTCATTGAAACAGATTCCGGCTCCTGATTTTTCAAAATTACCTCTTTACGCTTATTTCAATCCTGTTCCGGTACTCCCTGTTCTCTTTTCACGGGGATGCGCCTGGCGACGATGCCGGTTCTGCGCACACAACTTTTCATTTAGCGGGTACCGCAAAAAAGATATCCGTGACTTTGTTGCTGAGATGGCGGATTACACAAGGAGGCTTGGCGTACATCATTTTTATTTTGCCGATGAGTATATTTTACCCAAAGATATGGATGGGATATGCCAGGAAATAATGGCACAGGGGCTTTTTGTTAATTTCCATATCCTTGGCAAGCCCACTGCCGATTGTACAAAGGCAAGGCTTGCACTTTGGTCGGCCGCAGGTTGCCGCTGGATCGGCTGGGGAGTCGAAACCGGCTCTCAGAGACTTCTGGATCTCATCAATAAAGGCACCTGCGTTGGAGATATGGATACCGTAATACACAATTCAGCTTCAGTCGGGATCTCAAACCTTGGGCTTATGATTTTTGGCCTGCCAACATCAACAGAAGCTGACCTGGAGCTGACCATGGATTTTTTATCACGGACGTACAACAGTTTCGGGGGATTGACTGCCAGCGCTTTTGTCCTATTTGAAAAAACCTATTTTGCACGAAATGCCGATCGCTTTGCTATGCATATTGACGAGGCCATGCCCTTGATTTACAGTAACAAAAAAGTGGTCAAAAGTTATAGGCTCAAATTCAGAGAAATAGCTTGGGACGGCTCTTTGAGGACCCCACGCGGAGCTATTGAAGTTGCCCGGTGGCAGCAGTTCAGAAAATGGCTTGGAGACACACCATTCCTTGAACTGCTTCCCACAGAGCATTATCTTATCCATGTATCATCACCAGAGTTTCACATGAAAGAACCCGCACAGGATGTTGCCGAGGCAGAGTCCATTTGACACTCAATAAACATGTAATCAGGTATGATTGATTACAAAACAATCATACCTAAATATAAAAATGATAGTCATTTTCACGGTAAACGGTCATGGGTGTCATCCAGCCACCCCCGAATATGGAAATATGTATCCATTTTCACGGTAAAATACTTTTGTATGATATATGAAAAATGCCGGTAACTATTTGATAACTTTTACCATCTGCCTGAATGCATCCCCTTCTGCTGCTTTCATCAATTCAAAAATAATCATCTCTGTACTTGTTGCAGCACCGCCAGCCTGAACAATTCGTTTGATGCCAAGTTTTTTATTTCCTTTTGTCCGTGAAGATACACAATCAGCCACAACCTGCACTTCAAATCCTGCACCAAGGAGATCCACCGCAGTCTGATAAAGACAGATATGGGTTTCTATACCTGCAACAAGCACCTGTTTTCTGTTAACATCTTTAAATTTTTTCATAAACTCTTCATTTGCACAGCAACTGAAGGTTTTTTTTGCAATTGGAGATACTTCAGGCATAAGCTCTTTCATAAGATCTGCAACTTCAGGAATTGTATTTCCAAGCTTGTCCGGAATCTGCTCCACCCATAGCACAGGAATGTCAAGAATCTTCATACCCCGAATAAGTGTCTGAAGGGCATTGAATAGATCATCTTTTTTATACATAAGTTGAGCAAGTTTTCCTTGAATATCTATCAGGATCAATACGGTATTTTCTTTTGTAAACATAATAAAAAAAACTCCTTTCTCAAAAAGTTGTCTTGAAGTTAACGCCCTTAAGGGGAATTTCCATAACCTCTTGCTTTTGCACGAGATAAAATGGAAATTCCTATACTATGAACATATTGGTTTCACAGCTAATAAAACGGAAATTCCTATACTATTAACCTACCCCTTATATCATTAATGGATTCAAATTTCTTTCTTTTCAAAAATGCACGCAAACCAGAAACTATTCTGCCATGGCAATCAGGATCCACAAGCATTGCTGTTCCTACCTGGACAGCAGTTGCACCTGCAATGATAAATTCAATTGCATCTGTTGCTGTAGCAATACCTCCTATACCTATAACAGGAATTTTGACATTACTTGCAACCTGCCAAACCATTCTGAGTGCCACAGGTTTAATTGCAGGACCTGAAAGTCCTCCTGTTACATTGGCAAGCATGGGAGAAAAGGTTTCGCTGTCAATGGCAAGACCTGTAAGGGTGTTAATAAGTGACACTGAATCTGCTCCGGCATCTTCCACAGCCTGGGCAATCCTTACAATATCAGTGACATTGGGAGAAAGTTTCACCATAACATGCTTTGAGGTGCATTTACGAACCTGATCAACCACCAAACTTGCAGCATCTGGATCAACCCCGAAGGCTGCACCTCCTGCTGATACATTAGGGCATGAGATATTGACTTCAACTCCAGCAATGCCATCTAAAGAGTTGATGGCAGATGCAAGTTCTCCATACTCTTCGACTTTTTTCCCATATATATTTACAAACACAGGAGATTTAAGAGTTTGAAGAAAAGGGAGCTTATCCCGTATAAATGCTTTAAGTCCTACGTTTTCAAGACCTACTGCATTCAAAAGTCCGCAAGGGGTCTCAACCACCCTTGGTAAAGGGTTTCCCGTCGAGGGTTCCAGGGAAAGCCCTTTGACAATAATGCCGCCAATCCGGTCAAAGTTTAAAAGCTCCTTGTACTCAGCAGCATAGCCAAATGTCCCGGACGCCGTCATAACAGGGTTTGCAAGTTTAATATCACCTATCTTAACATCTAATTTCATGGGAAAATCTGACCTGTATAACGTACATGGCTGCTCACAGCCACAATCGAAGAGATGAAAGTCATTTAAAAACAGCTACTTACTCAGTCATATTAAAGGACTCAGGATAAAATAAACGCCCAAGTCTCTCCCCCAACACATTCAGGGAAAAAATTTCGGAACCAGGTAATGGATATTTTTTTAGGGTGAGGTGAATGGGCACGTTATTTAAATCCCATTCCTAAGCTTGTTTCACTGCTTGTTCAAAGGAAATGACCTGTGCTCAAATCCATCATAAACATCCGACATACTGAAAAAATTGGCATCAAATACAGGAGAGCCATCTGCTCCCATCAATATATTACCGGACTCTCCAAGGGGCAGCATGCTCTCTATACGAACAGGGCCTGAACTCCCCATTTCTACACAATGGCCATAGGTGGAGCGCGATGAAGTTGGAATCTGGTGCAGAGTGCCAAGCATTTCGTGGCTGTAGGAGATTTTCCCCCGCTTGTCCGTACCCCAGGGTTTTTCTCCAAGGGCTGCAAGGGCGCTGTCAAGTCCCTTGACAATAATGGCATCCACTGTCTGGGGAGCGGTTTCATCACTTTTGTTGCTGAACCAATCATACTGATTTTTAATGCTGGCATTAAAGATGGGAAGACCATGCAAAAGCATGTTGAACAGTGTCAAGCGTCGTTCTGAGTCCCCAAGTTCATCTTCAAA
>NZ_LT828540.1:1009283-1032090 GCF_900170035.1 Desulfamplus magnetovallimortis
TTATCCACTGGTTCATCAGGATCCAGGCATCAGCTCTATCTTCTCCATCTGCCCAGCTATCCTTACCGCCTTCAACAAAATGGCCATCCCATCCATTTAGAAGTTCAAGTGCGGAACTTCTGGAGTAGGTGGGAGCAGACTGCACCGCTGCTGTAAAATCATCCTTTACATATTTCCAAGGGTTTCCGCCATCTCCATATGTGTCATGTTCGGACAGTAGATATTCGTTTCTGATGGAATCGGTGGTTGCAATATATAGGGCAAGATCCCTTATATCCTCAAATGTCAGCTCATCATTGGTTGAAAGGTAATCTTCAAGTATATGGCCTCTGTGAAATGGGCCAAAATAGTATGATGGCGTATTGGGAGAGTTTGCATAGTCATGGCTGGAACGGCTGTTCCATCCGCTGTAAAATCCCCTTAAAGCATTTCTGTCATGGGAAAGGGTTTTATAGGTCACGGGTTCTGCCCATTCTGCCGTACCATCACCTGGCTGGGGAAATCGTGGGTCTATGCCTTCAGGTCTTACAGGATCCATTCCGGACATCCAGTAGGCTATATTGCCTTGATTGTCAGCATAACAGTAGTGCTGGGACAAAGATACCCTGTCAATGGCATTGCCAAAATCATCCATGCTTTGAGCCTTTGCAAGGTCAAGATAGGTTTTAATGATTTCAAACTCCTTGCCCCAGTGGGAGTATTTCCATGAAATAAAAGGATCGGAATTTATTACAGGGCCGTGGGAAGTTCGGTAAACCGGCAGCTCCACATCATCTTCTCCTGCAACCTTTATGGTCTCAATTCGATGAAGGGCTACGGCTGAGGAGTCCTCAAGGTAATAATCAAGGGTATGTGCATGACCTACCTGCATTGACCATGCGTGGTTAGGGGTTCTTCCAATAACAATTGCCGGCATTCCGGCAATGGTCATTCCTGAAATGTTAAGACCACCCGCTTTAATGGAGCCTTCTGTCACAATTGATGGTACAGAGAAATCAAAGGCATGATCCATCTGGGGACCTGAATAGACTATTGGATTTCCGCTGGCAGTTTTATCCCCTGCAACAACCCAGGCATAGCTTCCCATCTTGACATAGGCATTGATTTCCTTAAGGTTTGCAACTATGTTCTCATCATTCTGCTCCATCTCATCTGCCAATTCCATAAAATCACATGTAAAATCAAAACTATCCTGATCTATTACAATATTTTTCCCTGCAACTTCGTTGTTATCGTCATTATTAATATCATTGTTATCGTCATTATTAATATCATTGTTATCGTCATTATTGATATCATTGTTATCGTCATTGTCGATATCATCATTGTCGATATCATTATTACCAATATCAATATCATTTTTATCAATGTATGTGACTGAATCAGGGTCATCACGCCATCTCATATCTTCAAACATTGCCAGATAATCTTCAGGAAAACGGGTGGCTAAATCTTGAAAAAGAGCCAGGTTATCAATTTGTCCACGCTCTGTTGCTTCTCCATCAAAGAACCTTAGCATATTTGTCGCCCAGGCAAGAATATCAGTTGGCGTCCAGGGTTCCGGAACAAAATCAATGCCAAGGGAAGCTCCAAGTGCAAGAAACTCAAATGGCATTTTGCTTCTGTCAGCAATTACTTCGGTAATTCTGCGATTAAAACCTGCTACATAGCCATTTATGATCTCTTTTGACTCCTGATCAAGGGCATCAAATCCCTGCTTGTACTCATCATCGGAATAGCCTGTTGTTCGTACCTTAATATCGCTTTCAAGCTGACTTGAGCCAAATATTTCTGCAAGTTTTCCCCTTCCGACCCGTCTGTACTTTTCAGCCTGCCAAAGACGATCCGATGCCACAGCATAGCCCATTGCCTCAAATACAGTATAAAGATCTGCTTTTGCATCACCTTCAATAAACCAAACTCCTTTTTCATCTCTTGTGGTTGTTACAGGCAGATCAAGAAGCTCCAGTGAATCAGCATCAAGTTTCCACAAAAGTCCTGATTCGTGGGAAACCGGCTTTAATCCAAATGTCATGTGAGTGCCATAATACTTGACACATGGAATAATAAAAGTAAGATCAGAGTAAACCGCAACAGGCTCCTGGCAATCAGAATTTGAGTCATGAACCAAAAAGGAACCGGATTGCAGTTGCCAGAAAAAGTCAAATGGTGTTTCAGCATCCTGATTCTGATATGGAAGCAGCGAAAATTCAAATTCAGTTTCACCGTAACTTGCACATGAAATTGTCAGAGTCATATCATTGGTCATTGTAATACATGTGTCTGCCGAGGCTGTAGCAACAGCAAGCAGAAACAATATTCCTGCCATCCATAAAGATCTATTTTGTCTCTTCTGCATGAAATTCCTCTTCTTTTCTATTAATTTTTTTTAAAACACAGGATTGACATTAAATACCCTTGTCAGTAAAAACCCTGTCAGTAAAAACCCTGCCTGTAAAAACCCTGTCAGTAAAATCCTTGTCAGTAAACACCCCATTGGCCCTGATGATAATATTTAAAAAGCACAGGATTGTCCTGTCTGTTTATCTCTATCCCTGTCTGAAGATTTTCCGTGTGAACTTCTTCTTTCTGAATGTTATTAAAAATATCCTTTCCAAAATGAATCATAGAAATGAGAGCATCTCTGTTAATGAAACGTGTTTGTACAGTATCTAAGGAAAGCTGCAAAAGCTTTTTTTTCAATAAGAGTAGATTATTATCTGTATCATTGGATTTATCTATATTATTAAATTTATTCAACAAAAGGCCATCATTATCCAAGTAGTTAAATGTTAACGGGAAATTGTTAACATTTTCAGGCTTTACAGCAATGATCCACCCCCACTCACCAAGGGTTGGCACCTGATTATGAAGTGGCAGTGCCACCATACCCGATGCCTGTATGGTCTTATAGATACATAAAAATGCCTTTTTTGAAAAGTATGGGCTTGTTGCCTGGGTTACCATAACCCCTTGCCTTGTAAGATGCTTTTCCACTTCTCTGTAAAATGATAACGAATAGAGATGCATGATGTCCATGGAGTCAGGATCAGGAAGGTCAATGATAATAACATCAAACAGACGATCTGTATTTCTGATAAAAATAGCACCATCCATGTTTTTGATGGTTATTTTGTCATGACTCATTGAGTGATGGTTAATCTCTTTGAGTACAGGGTGATGAGTTGCAAGGTCAGTCATGGCAGGATCAAGATCCACAAGTGTTAGATCACTTACATCAGGATATTTGAGAACCTCCCGTGCTGCAAGTCCATCACCACCTCCAAGTATGAGAATCTGCTCCCTTGCACCTGCAAGCTGCATGGCAGGATGCACCAGAGGTTCGTGGTAACGCTCTTCATCGTATGTGGAGAACTGCTCCTGACCGTTAATGTAAAGCCAATAGTAATTTTTCCATTGGGTCATGACAATTTTCTGATATCGGGTCTGGCTGGAATATATTATTGTATCTTTGTAATGTTTCTGCTCACTGTAAAGAATCATTGGGCCTGCAACTATTCCGGAAGCCAATATTAAAAGAAAAGATATGATGAACGCCCCAACAAGCCTTTTTCTGTGTACTGTAAGGCTTATAAAGCGCCACATAAGCCATGATGCCACAATAAAATTGATGCTCCCAAGTAGAACCGGTGTATAGATAAAGCCAAGTAATGGAAGGAAAAAAAAGCAAACAGTATTCCACCGGCAAGGGAGCCAAAATAATCCATTTCAAGAACTTTTGATATGTTGATTCCAAGCTCCTGATAGGAGCTGTTAATGCGGGTTACCAGAGGAATTTCAAGACCGATTAAAAAACCAATTGAAAAGGCAAGAGGATAGATTACAAGCTCTCTTGATTCAATCTGGGTGGAGAGTGAAAAGGCAATAACCGATGAGACAGCACACAGACTGGATAAAAGAAACTCAGAAAAAATGAATGTATCAAGAAGATGATTTTTAAAATTTCGGCTGTACCGACTTCCGGCTCCCATGGCAAAAAGCATTATAGACATTATCATTGTCCATTGGAACGTAGCGTTTCCAATCAGATAAGTGGCAAGGGTTGAGAGGACAAATTCCGACACAATGCCTGAACAACCTGTTGCAAACAGTGATATTTGAAGTGCTTTGCTGGTACTGATCATTACTAATGCCATGCTCTGATGAACACAAAAAAAATAACAAGTCTTTTTAAAAACAAGCCATTAAGAAGATTTGTATATACATTTGGAAAACACAGCATAAAATACACCAGAACATACAGATTTTAATACACCAAAAAATACAGATCTAAATACACCAGAAAATACAGATCTAAATACACCAGAAAATAATGAATGATCCCGCAATGTAGGAGAATGCTTCAATATATGCAGCCCCTGTATTTGGGCCTCTCTCTTCCCTTGATTTATCAGGTTTAAGACCGACAATCTCATCGGAAAGGCTGACTCCCGGCAAAAGAATCCGATCTGTAAGCATTCTGATAAAAGGAAGAACAACAAGACCTAAAAGAGCATATTTACAGAATGTGGAAAGGTTATCAGACCATGAATAAAAATCGCCCTCTGCAGCAAGTCCCACAATTATTCCCATGGAAATCAATGCCCCGCTGAAGGCAATGCCTGCTGCAACATTGTCCTTTTCTATCTCATCATGAATATCAAATGAAATCATAAGGTTATAAACATGGGTGGCAATAACAAGAAGAATCTGCCCCAAAGCCCAGAAAACAAAAGCTGTCCAGATAGAGCCCCCCTCACCGGAAACAGCTCCGTAAATAACAAACCCAGAAGCTATTGATGTTCCAAAGACCACAGCGCCGGTGCCCTGATTTCTGTCCCTTAAAAGCTCATCCTTGACCTTGAATTTATAGAGAATGATACGATCACATAAAATGGTGGAAATATTAAGCAGTATAATGCTCTGAATGCCGTAAATCCCAAGGGAGAGAAGATCGTTTACAAGCCCCTTTGAAGGCCCGACAAAACATGCCCCAAGGGCAAGCAGAAGACCAAAGTAATATCCGGTAACAGCAAGGGCAACAGAGGGATTATCCTTTTCAACCAGCTCAATATTCAGGTTATAATCACGATGAATCAGATGGTATGCAAGTTTTCCAAGATAAAAGAGAAGAAGGAAAACCGTGATATAGATAATGCCAAAGATCAGATTATCAATTGTCATTTCCCCTTTCCTCCAGAGCGACTCCTCATACTGGTTTTGGTTCTTCCTATCTTGCTGTTTACCTTATCTGTAAAAGAGCTTTTCTTTGCAGTTACAGAAGCCATGCGTGACTGATAGAATCCTGGTTTTGTCTGCTTGACGATCTTGCCAGATGACCCATACTGACTTTTATTTCCAAAATATATCTTTTTAGCTTTCTTGTATTTATGATAACCATCAAAATCAATTTTATAAATGGGATGATACCAGCCACCAAAAAGATTGGAAAAAAAGGCATATTTTCCGTAAAATTCCCAAAAAGAAGCACCATCGCTGCCCTCACGCCACCTGCCATATTCAGGATCCCCCACAAATGCATAACCAGGCGGAGCCGCAACAGGGTCAAACTCTCCATCTTTTCTGGTAAGAAGCGTCATTCCCATAAGTGGCTTGCAGGTGTTGAAATACTCTTCTGCAACAGGCATCCATTCAGTTTTCCATGATGTTTCCGGCAGAACAACAAGATACTTGTGGAAAAAATTTTTAGAAAAGGTTCCCTCTTCCTTCATATCCTCAAGAACAATGGAGTATGTTTTTTCATTTACAAGTTGAGATTTGATATCAGCAAGATGATCACTTCCAGCATTACTTCCGCAGCCATTGAGAAAAGACATAAATAACAAGACTGAAAAAATAATGACAACAGTCAAAAAATATTCCAAAAAAACAGCAAATACCAACCGTGGCGGTTTATTTGAGTATTTCGTGTATGCTTTCATAGTAACCCTCATGGCCAAATGAGATTTCGCCACCCCCCCGATCATGAAAACAGAATGTGTTTTCACGGTAAAATGAACCTTAGCAGATCATTTTTTCTGCCGCAAGAAGATATTTTCTTAAAATCGAAATCACGGTATTTTTTTTAAGGCAACTCAAAACACAATATGTGCCATCATTTTTTCAACAACATCTTCAACATTCATATGGGTTGAATCAACCATGACAGCATCAGCAGCAGGTTTTAATGGAGCCTCGCTTCGTGATGAGTCATTTTTATCACGAACAGCCATTGACGCTGCCACTTCATCAAGTGTCTGCTCTTTTTTGTCTGTTTCAGAGTACCGCCTGCGGGCACGAATCTCCAAGTCAGCGTAAAGAAAAAACTTGTAGTCAGCATCAGGAAAAACAATGGTTCCCATGTCTCTGCCCTCAAAAACAGCATCATTGAACTCTGCAATTGACCGTTGTATTCCAAGAAGCTTTTCCCTTACAGCAGGCATAGCAGAGACAGACGATGCAAGCATGGTTATCTCAGGTGTTCTGATATAATCTGTAATATCCTGAGATAGGCTGTATAGATGCAACCCATCCTTTTCCATTTTTAAATTAAGCTCTATACCTGAAAGAAAATCTTCAATTTCTGCGGTTCTCTCGATATTAAAATTGCAGCGCTGTATTTCATAGGCAACGCCACGGTACAAAGCACCTGTATCAACATAAATACACCCAAGGCGAGTTGAAAGAGCCTTGCTTACTGTGGTTTTTCCTGCACCTGCAGGTCCGTCAATGGTAATTATGAGAGGTTTTGATGATTCCATTATTTTTTCCATCTCGGGTGATTAGCAATCGTCTTTATTTCATTCATCGGTTTACACTTTTTCTGAACCATGATTTGAAAGCACCTTTTTTAATGCCTTTATAAATGCCTTATTCTCATCCGGCAGACCGGCACTGATCCTCAGATAGGTGGGAAATCCATAGGATTTCATGGATCTGGCAATAATTCCTTGCTTAAGAAGTGCATTAAAGACCATGGTTGCATCCTGTTTTACATCCATCAAGAAAAAATTTGCCTGTGTTGGCATAACCGGAATATCCATTTCAGTCAGTTCCTCTGACAGAAAATCAATACCCTGGTGCATGATCCCAATTCCTTTTTCAAGAAAATCATGATCATCAAGGGCTGCTGCTGCTGCAACCTGAGCAAGTGAATTTACATTAAAAGGCTGCCTTATACGATGAATCACACCAGCTACAAAAGCATCCATAACACCGTAGCCCACCCTGAAACCAGCCAGGCCATATGCCTTTGAAAAGGTACGAAGTGAAACAATCCTTTGATCATCAAGGGGATTTTCAAGGCTGTTATATATATTTTCATCCCTTGCAAACTCAATATAGGCTTCATCCACAATCACAAGTAGATTTTCCGGCATTCTGGACATAAAAGCAGTAAACTTTTCCTTTGTGAAAAAAGTACCTGTTGGATTGTTAGGGTTTGTAAGAAACACCATTGATGTTTTATCTGTCACCGAGTCAGCCAATGCATCAAGATCAATTTCAAGTCCATTGAGAGGAATCATCACAGGATTGCCTCCTGATGCCTTAACAGAAATTTCATACATCAAAAATGAAGGCAGAGGCATAAGAGCCTCACGCCCTGCTCCCAAAAAAGCATGTGCAAGAAGTGCAATAATATCATCAGAGCCGTTGCCGACAACGATATTTTCTGAAGAGATATTAAATCTGTCCGCAAGTTTGTTGACAAGCTTAAGAGCACTGCCGTCAGGATAGCGATTCATGGTTGAAAGATGATCAGAAATAGCTTTTACAGCCATGGGAGATGTACCCAAAGGATTTTCGTTTGAAGCCAGTTTTATACTTTTTTGTATTCCATATTCCCTTTCGAGAAAATCCAGGGGTTTACCAGGTTCGTAAGGAACTATGGACATAATATGATCAGGAACATTAAGATTCATGGAATTACTCCGAAAAAAATGGGATTTGCCTCCGAAAAGGGTAAACTCTTTTTGAAGGATTTGAAATATGCCAAATCACAATAATAAAAGGCAATATGGTTGATCAAGGAAAATTCAGAAAAAGCGGAAGGAAAAGAGAAATGTGGAGCGGGAAACGGGATTTGAACCCGCGACTTCGACCTTGGCAAGGTCGCACTCTACCACTGAGTTATTCCCGCTCTTAATAGAAAGTCAGCGCTTTTTTACATGACTCACCATTCTGTGTCAAGTATTTTTTGCCAGATTACTCAGAGCCTGTTTAAAAATTATTTGGCTCTTAAAAGACGGGGACTTTCTTATAAACGGCCATGGCAGACACACCTGCCACAACGAAGCATGAAAGTCCTATAGCTCCTTAAAAGACGGGGACTTTCTTATAAAAAAGCTACGATGAACTCTCAGTTAAATCAATAATCGAAACATCATGGAGATACTGTTTGGTTTGGTACTGTCTTATTTTCTGAATTTTAGATACAATATCTGCAATTCTTCTTGCAGATTTCTCAATGTTGTTAAAATGGCCAAGGATGGTTTCCGGCACATCCTGGGTCATGTGAATGAGTTCAATTGTGCCAAGAAGTGTCATTAAAGGCTGATTCAACTCATGGGCTGTTGCACCTGCCATCTCCAGCAGAACCTTTAATCGCTCCTGTTTCAGAATTGTCTCCTGATGTTCAAGTAAAGCGTTATTGGATTCTCTCAGCTCATCTTCAATTTTTTTTCTAAGGTTTACCTCTTCCATTGCCTTGTTTCGCAGCATTCTATACTCAGAAATCTTTCTTGAAAGCTCTGTTGCATTTTCAATTGCCATAAGAGCAAAATATTCGCTATCCCTCTCTTCGGAAGGAATTGCAGATACAACTGTTTTCTGAATCATTGATGAACCATCTGATAAAACACACGGAATTATACTGCTGTGTAACTGGGAGGAGAAAAGAACAGGAGGCCCACCTGTAAAAATATACTGAATTCTTTCATGAAAACCAGGAGAATCAATTGAAGGAAATTTTGCAGAAAGATTTTTACCCACAATATCTGAAGAGTTCAAACGTGTCCAGTGTGCAAGGCATTTGTTCCAGAAAAGAACAGTGTAGTTTATGTCAAAAATACAGATTCCAACAGGCACATAGTTCAAGACATTGAGTTTATCTGAAAATGAACTGATATCCATTTTGGAAGAAGACATCAGAAACCAAACTTTTCTTCAATTGTTTCAATCAATTTGTTAATAGCTGCAATCTGCATAAAAAGTGCAATATCCCCTTCTATATCAAGTTCGTCAATGGTAAAACGCGTTCTTGCAAGAAGAACATGGGAATCCTCACTTAACGATGAATCTTTCATGAAATTGTCGGAATGGGTCTCAATATATTCAGGAACTGAATACTCAAAAGAGAGGTCAAGGATATTCGATATGGAGCCCATTACTCCGTTGAGTACAATATTTCCAACTTCACAAAATGTGCCGGCTCTGAGAGCATCCATATCAAGATCATCCCCTTCCTCAACAAGTACAGAGACAAGAGAAGATGCTGTTTCTGTTGGAAAAAGCAGTTGTGCCGCCCCGCTTATATTACCCTTGAAGGCAAGTTCCACAGCAGATATGGAGTTTCTGGCAAAGGCTTTTACCTCCTGCCTGAAATCCTTACCAGAAATGATTTTTACATAAGGAACATTAAGAGATATATGAGTTGAGAGCATGGAGTTCAGTACGGCGGCTCCCTTTCCAACTCCAATGTTGCAAAGTTCTTTTATAGCCTCAAGCTGCTCCGTGGATATTATCGCAGACTCCATAAAATAAAATCTCTACCCATTTGAAACTGGATTTAAAAGTTTGCCAAGAGCTTCAAGAAGCTCTGCTGGTTCAGGCGGCTTGTTAAGAAAAAAAGAAGCTCCAATATCAATACATTTCTGTTTAACAGTATTCTGGATATCAGCAGTCAAAACAACAACAGGGAGCTTCATCTGTTTCTGCTTCATTGTCTCAAGAAAAGTAACTCCATTCATCTCCGGCATGAGAAGATCAAGAATAACAGCATCAATTTTCGATTTGCTCTCTTCAAGTATCTCCAGCCCCTGAAGACCATTTTCTGCTTCACAAACCTCATAACCTTCAGTTGACAGTATTCTTTTGACCCCGCGTCTTGTCAACCAGGAATCATCTACAACAAGTATTTTGAACATTCTTTTTTTACACCCTTTTACAATGACTGATGATGTATCTCTTTAAAAGTGCAATAAAATATGGTAAAACCTTTCATAATCACATTGGTCATCCTCGAAAGTGTACACAGGACAACAAAAAAAGGTGCCAAAACCTATCATCATTTTATCTCACTGGCAACAGCAAATAATGCAATAAAAATTTTTCTGGATATTTCCAATGCCCAATCATAATACACTGGAGTCAATGCTTGAAGAACTTTCACTTGAATTTGTTCTGGCAGATATATCTGATCCGGACACATTCAAACCAATGTTGCATATTCTGAAAAATTTTTTCAAAACTGCCAAAAATCATGGTTTTTCAGAGCTTGCCGAAGATGCAGCAAGGGCAGGAAAAATTGCTAAGGCCATAATTGAAGGAACAACATCTGACATTGATAATCAGTTTGATTCACTGAACCTGATTATTTCGGAAATGAAATCCTTCCTGCACCTTGCAACCCAAATGCCGGAAAAAAAATCTGATATAACAAAAGGAACTGGTTATCAAAAAACAGAGACAGACTTAATTAAAAATGATTCAAAAAATAATTTATCCGTAGAACCCGAAAAAACTCCCCTAAATAAATCCGACACGGAAAACCATCTCGAGGAGTCTGCACTAATACACCCAGGTACACTGCCTTCATATCTCAACCTTGAGGACTTTGCAGAATTTCTTTCCATGCAGACCACTAATCTTGCCAATATGGAAACACTTATTCTAAACATTGAAAAAAACAGGGATCTTGATTTTTCTCGGGGAGAGATTAAACGCATATTCCATACAGCAAAGGGAGAAGCAGGATTTCTGGGGTTAAAGGATGTTGAAGCTGTCTGTCACAGAGCTGAAGACTTGATGAGTTCCGATGAACTGCTTTCCAACAGTGTGGATCTTTTACTCTCTGTAAAAGACTGGCTTGAGGCTACCTTTATGCTATATTCCGGTAAAGCTTCCTCTGCTGACAATATTCCAGACACTGATTATCTTCTTGATCTTCTTGACCGACATAAAAACTCTTTATCCAGCGATTATGAAAACGAAAACAATTTTGCTGAAAAATTGCATAAAATCTCTGACAAAAAAACAACCGATAGCATAGATGAAGAGAAAACCCTTGAAACAGTGCCAGAAGAACTTTCCGGCAAAAAGCCCGCTTCAGGAAAACCATCTGAACCACAACAATTTTCACCTGTGATAGCAGAATCCATAAACGTTGATGCCTCAAGACTTGATAGACTTGTGGAGATGATAGGTGAAATTGCAATAGCCGAATCCATGATAACTCAATCCAGGGAAATAACTAAAAATTTATCTTCCGATCTTCTAAGGGCACTTAACACACTCCACAAAACAACTAGAGAACTTCAGACACTTGGGCTTGGTCTCAGGATGGTACCCCTTAAAGCCACATTCAGCCGCATGGAACGGGTGGTCAGGGATCTTTCCAGAAAGGTTAACAAAAAAATACGTTTTGTTATGACAGGTGAAAATACGGAACTTGACAAAAACCTTGTGGAAAAACTGGGAGATCCTTTAATACATATTATAAGAAACAGTGTTGACCATGGAATTGAAGTTGACGAGATGCAAAGGCTTGATGCCGGAAAACCGGAAACTGCAACCATTGAGATCAGAGCATTTCATAAAGGAGGCCACCTTTTTATTGAAGTAGAGGATGACGGCAGGGGCATTGACCAGGAGCGCCTTATGGATAAGGCCAAAAAGAGCGGCCTTATTTCAGAAGATGCTGATATCTTTAATATAGACAAAGCTTTTTTGATGAATCTTGTATTTCATCCTGGTCTCAGCACAGCAACCAAAATAACTGATGTCTCCGGAAGAGGCGTTGGCATGGATGTAGTCAAAAAAAGTATTGAATCCTGTAGAGGAAAAGTTTCCATCACATCCACCTCCGGCAAAGGAACCATCTGCACCATAAAGCTGCCTTTGACTCTCTCAATAATTGATGGTCTTGTTATCAGAGTGGCGCAGGAACACTATGTTATTCCCACGTTGTCGGTTGTAACTTCAATGAAGGTCAGGAAGGAGCAGGTATCCAAAATATTCCAAACCAACGAAACCATAACAACACTTGGCACAATACTTCCACTATTCAGATTAAGCAAACTTTTTGATATAAAAGGAAATACATCCTCACTGCCCTGGGAAGGAATTGTGGTGATTGTGGAAGATAATGGAATGCAAACAGCCCTTCTGGCAGACGAACTTCTTGGAAAACAAAATACAGTAATAAAAAGCATGGGGCCTGGCATGGAAAACATTAAAGGAGTATCCGGTGCCACCATAATGCCCGATGGCAGGGTAAGCCTTATACTTGATGTATCAGGAATTGTGGAATTATCACACAGTGACTTTAACGGTAAACAGGCATGAATGATTACGTATCAATCACCCCCAAATATAAAAATGATAGTCATTTTCACGGTAAAAAGGTGGCATGAAAAATAAAACAGTTATAACTGGAGCAGGCGGCTTTCTTGGCAAAGCCATTGCAAGGAATCTTCTTGAAAGAGGAGATGATGTTTACAGCTTTTCAAGAAATTTCTATCCGGAACTTGAGTCAATGGGTGTTAAGCAATTTACCGGCGACCTTTCAGACCCAAAGGCAGTTGAAAATGCCTGTAAAGGAATGGACGTGGTATTTCATGTTGCTGCAAAGGCAGGGGTTTGGGGCAAATGGAAGGATTATTACGACACCAACGTAACAGGAACAAAAAACATAATTGATGCCTGCCTTAATAACAGTTCAACATATCTTGTCCATACAAGTTCCCCAAGTGTTATTTTCAATGGTACTGATATGGAAGGGGTAAACGAGTCCGTACCATACCCCTCTTTGTATCATGCGCCTTACCCTGAAACAAAAGCCCTTGCTGAAAAGATGGTGATAGATGCCGTCTTCTCTTCCCATCTTAAAGCTGTCATTTTGAGACCTCACCTAATATGGGGACCAGGAGACAACCATCTTCTGCCGGGAATAATCGCAAGGGCAAAACGCCTAAAAAAGGTGGGAGATGGAACCAACCGCGTAGATACAATATATATTGACAATGCTGCTGATGCCCATATACTTGCTGCAGACAAACTGAAGTTAAACCCCTCAATATCAGGCAATGTTTATTTTATAAGCCAGGATGAGCCTGTAAGACTATGGGATATGGTGGACAATCTTCTTGATGCAGCGGGACTTCCTCCGGTAAAAGGCTCTGTTTCAGCAAAAACCGCTGAAACCGCAGGTTGGCTGCTGGAAAAATTTTATAACCTTGCAGGAACTTCCAAAGAGCCACCAATGACAAGATTCATGGCAAAGGAGCTTGCAACATCCCATTGGTTTGATATCTCACGGGCAAAGGAAGATCTTGGCTACACTCCAAAAGTCTCCACAAAGAAGGGACTTGAAAATCTGAAAAAATGGTTGAACCGCTAAAACTACAGAGACACCTTTAAATCCATAGTTTTTTACCGTGAAAATGACTATCATTTTTATGTTTGGGGGTGATTGATACGCAATCATGCCCGTTTACCGTGGAAATAGATACAAATTTTCATATTCGGAGGTGGCTGGATGGCAGCCATGACCGTTTACCGTAAAAATGACTATCATTTTTATATTTGGGGCATGATTAATACGTAATCAATCATGCCTGTTTATTAGATCAGGACCAGGCGGACTTTCCCCAACAGCAAAGGCCAACAAGAAATTGAAGCCCAACATGAGCCTTCTTCAATGTATAACCCTGTAATAAATATCTTCAAGCAGCAACTCACAGCCAATTGAGTCTATTGTTATTGAGTGACCTGTTTCATTGCATGATGAATATATCCACTGGCCATCCCCTGCCCGTTTATATTTTTCTATCCAGTATGAATGCTGTGAAACAAGAATATATTCTCTAAGGGAACTAATGAACTGATAATGTTTGAATTTATCTCCCCTGTCATATGCTTCTGTGGAGTCTGAAAGAATCTCAATAATAACCAAAGGATTCAGAATGGTTTCAACTCCTTTGATATTTTCAATCTCAATATCTCCGCAAACCACTAAAATGTCTGGATAGGTATATTTTTCGAGCTGCTCTATCTTGACTCTCATATCGTTTGAAAATACATCACACTGGCTATTTAAAAGCTTATTACCCAAAACTCTGCTGATATTGTGCTGAATACGGTTATGCTTAACACTTGCCCCAGTCATGGCAAATATTGCACCATCAAAGTACTCATGCTTAATTTCCGAATTTTTTTCAAATTCAAGATATTGAGCCGATGTCATTATGACTTTTTCTTGAGGTTGAGCATTCATTATTTCTTCTTTTCAGAGATGTTTAAAAATTCAAAGGCTCTATAAATCCTCAAAATCGACACCTACAACATCTTGAGCCTTGTCAATACTGTCTGAATCAGGATTCCCAGGATTAACAGGATAAGGCAGGATTATCTATCCTGAGCATCCTATCCATCCTGGTTATCCTGGTTCAGACAACTGCAATAACTTATGCAAAAGCAATAAGATGTCGATTTTGAGTAAATCAGCCTGTTGTAATGTCAAAAAACTCCTTGATCTGCTCCTGCTTGTACCGAAGTTGGTCAAGAATCAGACGCAGCGCAACCTCACTTATGCCCGCCTTTTCTGTGGAGTTTTTAACTGTTACAGGTACAGGATTTCCACTATGTCCTATGCGAGCCTTATGGCAAAGATAGTCCGAAAGATTTATGATAAGAGCTGCATCCCTGTAGGCCGGTGGCGAAGCTGAAGGATTATGATGATACCTGCTTGGATATAGAATTGAATCTGGGAATTGCCACCGTTTCATAAGAAGACCGGACAAAATTGCATGATCAAGATTAAAAATCTGCCTCTCTACCCTAAATAGAGGCTTCTGCTGATCAATTGCAAGTGTACGCACCTGATGATACTCATCTTTAAAATAGATTGAGAGAATAACCTTCCCCATATCGTGGAGAAGTGCAGGAATAAAAATTTTTCCCGATATTTCAGGATGAATCCTTGAAGCAATCTCCTTTGCAGCAGTTGCGCATCCAATGCAGTGCAGCCATAGAGCCTTTACATCAAGACTTAAACCGGAATCCCTGCCGGTAAGAACAGACATCACATTCATGCCAAGGGCGATTCCCATGATCTCATCAAAACCAATCACTGCAATAGCTCTTTTTACAGTATCAACCTTGCTTCTCTGGCTGTAGTAAATAGAGTTTGACAGCTTAAGCAGTTTGTTTGTCATGCCCTGGTCGTATGTAATGATATCGGCCAGCTCATCAGTTGTGGTGCTGTCATCTGATGCAGCATCTATGATTTTATTGACCACAAACGGAAGAGCTGGAAGCTCGGTGTCATTCCGCTGAATCAGACGTATTATTTTCTTTTGAAGTTCCAGTGGTGCAACCCCTTATTCTCAATTATAAAAAATTAAACACAACCTGCTTTACAGTTGATAGTCAAAATTGCTGTAAAACACAACCCTGTCTTAAAATTGATGAACCTGTAAATAGACCATCCCCTGTCTTAAAATTGATGATCCTGTAAATAGACCATCAAAATTGTTGATCAAACTTATTATAAAACACCTTGTTGAGTTCAAGTGAATCTGCCTGGTGAGGTTTTTTTGCCTCATCAGGATATCCCAGTGCAACCATTGACTCGACTTTCATATGTTCAGGAATGTCAAGAAGTCTCCTGATATATGATTCTGCCGTTAGTTCTGAATCATGCTCCCTTTTTCTGATCTGTATCCAGCAGCTCCCAAGATCAAGAGCCTCTGCAGCAAGCTGTATATAAATGGTGGCAATGGATGTATCCTCCACCCAGACATCGGTTCTTGTTTCATCTCCGCAAACCACGATTCCCAGAGGAGCACCATCCATAAAAGATGAGCCATGCGGTTTTGCCTTTGAAAGTTTTTCAAGAAGCTCGGGCTGATCAACAACAATGAACCTCCAGGGGTTAAATCCCCTTGAGGAAGGAGCACGAAGCGCTGATTCCACAAGCCTTTTAACTTTATCCTTTTCAACAGGGGTTGATTTAAATTTTCTGATACTCCGCCTTTTCTCAATCAACTCAAAAAACATCTGCTTCTCCTTGTGACTTTTAGAAATGAGCAAAAAACAACTCTACCTTTTAAAACGGGGACAGATTTTAAATCTGTCCCCATAAGGCTCCCAAAAGGCAGCTTATTTTCAGCTTATTTTGAGGCATCTTTCATTTATCGGTTTACACTTTTCTGAACCATGATTTTCATGATTAAGGGATTATCCTGATTTTTCATCATGTTAATCCTTAAATCCTTTAATCATGGTTCAAGATTTTTCGAAAAGTGTAAACCACTTTTGAGCTGATATGAAAGATGCCGATTTTGACGGTATAAATTTTGATATTACGTCAAAGCGTCATGAATGGCAAGTACCATTCCATATCCTCCGGAAACATTCAGGGTGTTTTTTATTCCCTTTGAAGCAAGAAACACCTGACTTTCATAGGAACGCGGCCCTGTACCGCAAATAATATAGAGAGGTTCTGATGCAGAAATTTTTCCATTAAGTTCTTCATATCGGTTGCGAAGTTCATCCTGGGGTATGTTTATCCATTTATCTTTAAATTTTTCTACAAACGGTTCAGCCTGAATTGAGCTTCTTACATCAAGTACTGTAACAATTCCCTGTTTCATCTTTTCAACAAAATCGAATGTGTCTGCTGATTTCAGGCTGTTATCAAGGGTATTATCAAGGGCATTACCAGCATTGTTTACAACATCCATAGCAGATGCATAGGGTGGAGAGTAGCTTACTTCAAGATTGCAGATAAAACTTACATCCACACCAAACTGCAACAGAGGAGCAACAGCATCAACTCTTGATTTAACAGCATCTCCCTGGGGACCTGCTGCCTCAACTCCCAGAATTTTCCTTGTTTTTCTGTCAGCAATAAGCTTCATGAACATAAAGTCTGCATCCGGAAAAAAGTGTGCCCTGTCAGACTGGGCAACGGTTGCACATACAGGATCAAATCCTGCGGCTTCTGCCTGGGCAACTGTAAGGCCAGCCTTTGCAACACCCATATCAAAAACTTTGATGCAGAAAGAGCCGACACTTCCCGGGAACTGTTCATTGCCTCCATTGATATTGGTTGCAATAATACGTCCCTGTCGATTGGCAAGGGAGCCAAGGGGCATAACACAATCCTGTCCGTTCACAAGGTTGGTAAACTCAGCACAGTCGCCACCTGCGTAAATATCCGGGTCAGTTGTCTGCATCCTTTTATTAACAAGTATCCCTCTGTTTCTTCCTGTGGCAAGACCTGCCTCAAGTGCAAGCTCTGAATTGGGGCGAACACCGGCAGCAAGAATCACCATGTCACATGGCAGTTTCGTGTTGGCTGTTTCCACAGACTCCACACCGTTCTCTTTATCTCCATTGATGGCCATAACCCTTTCTGACAACAAAAGGTTAACTCCGCTGTCCACAAGTTTTTTCTCCACAATACGTGCCATATCCCTGCTCAGGGCCTGGGGAAGAACCTGATCTGCCATCTCCACAATTGTCGTATTTATTCCCCAGAGATCAGTTAGTGCTTCTGCCATTTCAATCCCTATGGCGCCAGCTCCTATGACAACGGCATTTTCAACTTCACCTCTGGATATCGCTGACTTTACAGCACTTGCATGATGAAGGTTGGAAACAACATGCACCTGTGGAAGGTCAGCCCCTGGAAAGGGAGGTCTCATGGGTGTGGCACCAGTTGCCAGAACCAGCTTGTCATAGGAAATTTCATCTTCTGTATCATCATCAAGCCTGCGAACCACAACCTTTTTATCAGCCCGCCGGATGGCAATTGCTTCAACCCGAGTGAGTACATTGAACCCTTTGACTTTTCTGAAAAATTCCACATCCCTTTTGGCGTGTGCAATGGTGGAATACAGCCCCTCAATCTCTGCCACATCACCACCAACATAGTATGGAATTCCGCAGCCACCGTAGGAGATAAGAGAGTCTCTGTCAATTACTGTTATGTCAATTTCCGGATTGATACGTCTCAATCTGCAGGCCACTTTGGGGCCAAGTGCAACCGCCCCGATGATCAATACTTTTTCTGGCATTAAAAAACCTCCTGTTTTTTTGGCATGTTTCATTTTCCGTTTTACGCTTTCAAGAGCAACACACACTTTTATAGAGTGTCTGTTGTAGCAAAGTGCAAACTACTTTGAAGAGATATGAAACATGCTTTTTTTATACTTACATTAAAGTTGGTCTCATTCTTCCTGGATTATGATAATAAAATTAATTTCATAATTTCAACAAAACTGGGGTATAACATAAATGAGCATAAACCAACAATAAAATAATTATTAACTCTGTTATTGTAAAAACAACGGCAATTTTGTAATAGAGACACTCAATCAAAATTCTTGCTTCATTCATATCAACCCAAAAACTACCTGCTTTTGCAGGAGTTAAAATGAAAATTCCTATAATATCAAGGGAAAAAAACATAAAAACATTAAAGGAAAAAATTGTGAAAACACTTAAATATGATCTGATTCTTCTTTTTGCAGCAACCATATGGGGACTTGCCTTTGTTGCCCAGAGAATGGGCATGGAGCATGTAGGCCCTTACACATTCAATGGTTTAAGATTTGCTCTTGGAGCAATTTCCCTTCTTCCCCTTCTGATAATATCGAAGAGAAACAAAAAAAAGAGCAACAACAGTTCTCATCTTGATATGAAAAAACAGATGAAATGGGGTATCATTGCAGGGATAGCACTATTTGCAGGTGCATCTTTCCAGCAGGTAGGGCTTGTCTATACCACTGCGGGAAAAGCTGGTTTTATAACCGGCCTTTATGTTGTAATAGTACCTTTAATAGGACTTATCTGGCGGGAAAAAACAAGCCTCGGAACATGGGCAGGGGCAGTTCTTGCAGCAATCGGTCTATATCTTTTAAGTATTACAGAATCCCTGACCATAAGCTATGGAGATCTGCTTGAACTTTTTGGAGCGTTCTGCTTTGCAACCCATGTAATAATTGTTGGCAAACTGGCATCCAGAATGAATACTGTAAAACTTTCCGTTATTCAATCGGCAGTATGTTCGGCTGCAAGCCTGACAGCGGCAGTCCTACTTGAAACCATAACCATTGAAGGCATACGTATGGCTGCCCTGCCCATTTTTTACGGGGGATTCTTTTCTGTTGGAATTGCATACTCCCTTCAGATTTATGGACAAAAGGGAAGCCATCCTGCCAATGCAGCAATTCTTTTAAGTCTTGAATCTGTAATCGCTGCAATAGGTGGAGGCATCTTTCTGCATGAGGTAATGTCCGGAAGAGCCTTGACCGGATGCGCCATCATGATGGCCGGTATGCTTATATCACAGCTCTATCCATATATTGTATCTGCCGGAAATCCTGTTAAGGCATAAAACAAGGACATCTTTAATTGGCCTGTTTTACACTTTCTCAAAAAAATTACCCCTGCTCAAGGCATTTTAACGCTTTTTCAAGACTTTCTGTAATTCTGTCAGATGCAGTTGCAGCAGCCTCAAGATGCGCTTTTACATCCGGGAGCATACCATCCTGTGCTTTGTCAGCCCAAGACTGGTATGTTTCCCTGTGGCTTTTGTTGTGATCAATCCAGTGTCTCAGTAAAATTTGCAGTTTGTCATCCAGAGCCATTTCTGCTTTTCCATCCCCAGCAACAGAAGTTGCGGCATGAGAATGGCTATGTCCATGGGTGTGGCTGTGTTCATGTTCTATTGCTCCATGGGCATGGTTGTGGCTATCTCCTTTACAACTTTTCCCGTGGGAATGCGTATGAATATGCTCATGTGCATGGCTATGTTCATGCTCTGCTTCTCCATGGGCATGGCTGTGGTTATGCCCAACACCGCCTTGCCCGTGACAATGAGTATGCGTATGTGAATGATTGTGTTCATGCTCTGTTTTTTCGTGGACGTGACTGTGGCTATGCAAATTACCTGTCTGTCCGTGGGCATGGCAGTGACATGATGATTTGACTGAAGAGGCTCTATTATCATCAGAATGATGTCGGGTCATGTTAGATATTCCTTCTCAAATGTTTTCCAGATATGTTTTAAGGGATTCAGGTTGATATAGGTAACCTGGTAAAGGTGTCCATTCACAATGTGCATTAAGCTCAATGCCATGCTGAATTATTGAAACAGGCCTGTCAGAAGATACAACAACCACAATCACCTGGTCATGTTCTGCTGTAAACCTCAAAGCTGAGTTATATCGTGCGCCCCTTGCCCTGTTCTCTCCTCGGATTGTTTTCCCGTCCAGAAGACACCCAAATCCCCTTAAAGCAACAGAGGACATTATGTGAAGAGCTCCATCAATCTTTATAAGCGAAGAGGCAAGGTTTAAAAGTTCAGGCTCTTTTAAGTCAAGTACAGGCTCAAGGATATGGCCTGACAGTGTAACCGGAGTTTCGTTAAGATCCAGAACAAGGGTGCATCCATGACGCCTTCTTTCAGCGGTATGGACAAGTTCTGCAACCACCTGAAACAACTCCATGGCCTGATCATGGGAGAGTTTTGTATCAAGAAGCAACTCTTCAAGCTCCACAAGTTTGGCTCTTCTGATTGTAGAGTGGAAATTACCGTCAAAAAAACTGCATATCGGAGCGCCTCGAATCTCAATAAAACCATGATCTCCCTTGAAAAGGGCAGAAATTGCATAGTCAGGCACAGGAGAGTTGGATACTCCTATAATTGTATTGCCATCTGAAACAAGTTTTCTGTTAGAGTATTCAACAGCAAGGAGAAGTTTTCTTACATGTTTTATATTGCTGGTCATGGGGCGCTCATGACGCTGAATCTTTGCTACAAAGTCAATCCTGTCAAGGTATTCAGGATCAACAAAAACAAGTCTGCCCCTTGGCCAATAGCCCTCTTCCTTTGTTTTTGATAGCTTTAGGACTGTATCAAGAATTGGATGAATCAACATTTTTGTATCAAGGCCGAGGATTTCATTTCTGACATCTACAATATGATCTGTTATAGCATGAACTGCATGATTCTGAAGCACATGGCCAGATGTTCCCATGGCAATGTTTTCCACGGAAAAATCCTGGGCAGTAAGCCAGCCGGCATGTTCAAGCCACCGTTCAGTGGGATAAATTGAACACATGTCAGGATGGTGATCCGTAAACCACATCTGATAAAAAAAGGTTCGGGAACTTCCCCCAAAAGATATAAGACCTGCAAGCTGGAGATTATTGAATGTCACATAATGATCATGGGGCTGGTTTTTAAGTTTTTGAACAAGTTGCGCCCGCCACGATTCATCATCAATATAAATCTCCTTCAATTTCAGTTCATGTCCCTTAAGCAGCTTCTGGGGATCATATATGCGCAGTTCATCTTCCGGATTGCATGCGTATATAAGGGCAGCTCTGCTGTTTTGAGAAAAGTGGGAAAGCCCTTCAACAAGGCCGTTATATATATTGTGAATCAGAAGATTGCAGTACTTTGTATTGATCATAATGAATAGATGATTCCGAGTCAAAATCAGTATAACAACTAATGTTTCATGATAATTTTTTTTGTCCTGAGCCGTAAGTTTTAAATTTTTCCATAACAACGTCCATCTGTTCATCCGAAAGTATCACAGGCTTTCCTATGCATAGGGTCTGATAATATATCCTTGCCACAAGTTCAATCTCTTCTGCTGCATTAAACGCCCTGACAAGGGATGTGCCTACAGATACAAGGCCGTGATTTGCAAGCAGAACAGCATTATCTGACTTAATTGTCTCAACGATATTGCGGGCAAGTTCAACACTTCCAAAAGTTGCATAGGGAGCAACAGAAACCTTTTTGCCGGCAAAGGCCACAAGATAATGAACAGCAGGGATCTCCATGTTAAGACATGCAAAAGTAGATGCATATGGAGAATGGGTATGCACCACAGCAGACACATCAGGGCGGCTTTGATAAAGGTCAAGATGAAATCCTGCCTCACTTGAAGGCAGTCCTGTCTCTGCACCATTTTCACGGCAGATCTTGCCATCCGGTGTCATCAAAAGGATCTGTTCAGGGGTAAGGTCAGGGTATTCAACTCCACTTGGGGTAATGGCAATAAGCCCCTCTTCTCTGTTGTAGCAGCTCAAGTTCCCGCCGGATCCTGTGGTAAGGCCTGCATTAAGCATTTTTAGGCCAAGCCTGACTATCTCTTTTCGTTCATCAAGAAGATTTGATTTTTCCATAACAAGGTTGATATACCCTATCAACACCCTTTGGCAAGGTTTTTTTCCTGCATGAGTATGACATACTCTTCATTCCAGACTTTGCAAACTGTTATTGATACCTGGAAAGAGCGCCAAAAATAGTGTTGTAAATTACTCTTAAGGCTGTTATTTAGACAGGAATTACCATACACAGGAGATTATTTACCAATGAAAAAAGTGCCATCCCTTATCTTTTACATTACTTTTATGTTCATTAATTTTTTATCAATAATACCCTTTGAGCCACTTCTTCATGCAGAAACCGGCTATGTATCAGACATGCTCATTTTAAGCGTAAGAGAAGGCCCTGGAAGGGAACATAACATCCTGAGCACTCTCAGAAGTAATGCTGCTG
>NZ_LT828540.1:1032190-1062205 GCF_900170035.1 Desulfamplus magnetovallimortis
GAAGGCCCTGAAAGGGAACATAACATCCTGAGCACTCTCAGAAGTAATGCTGCTGTTGATATCCTTGAAAAAAAAGGTGATTACCTTAAAGTAAAAACGGAAAATGGTGATATCGGCTGGGTTGAAAGCAGGTATATTTCTCCGGAGTTGCCCAAAACAATCATCATTGAGAGTTTAAAGCAGCAAATTGAGCAGCTTGAAAAAAGAAACACCGAACTTGAGCAAGAGAACAAAAACCTTGAGGAACAGAAAAATGACCTTGCCACTCAAAATGAAGAGCTTGCAAGCCACTCTGGTGAAGTCTCAGACCCAGGACAGATTCTTGAAAGCTCAATTGTCAACGGCGAAGAAGAGTACAAAGAAAAAATAAAAACCCTTGAAGAGACTCTTGACTCTGAAACCCAAAAAAGAGAAACTGCTGAATCGGAACTTCAAGCTGTTAAGGATAAATATCAAACACTTATGGAAAATTCAGGTAATGTGTTACAGCTTACTGAAGAGATAGAAAAGCTTAAAGAGGAAAATACAAACCTTTCAGAGGGAAAAAGCTTTCTGGATATTTTTATGACAGGCGGGGGCGATGATGTGCTGAAAACTGCAATGATCAAATGGTTTCTCTCCGGAGCCGGGGTTCTGATTGCAGGTTGGCTCATTGGCCGAAGCTTTTCAGGTGGGAGTAGAAGAAAGCGAGGGATACTCGCTTAAATAGTCAAAATGGACATCTATGAGCATTTGAGCCTTGTGAACAGTGTCTGAATCAGGATGCCCAGGATTAACTGGATAAGGCAGGATGAACTATCCTGAACATCCTTTTCATCCTGGTTATCCTGATTCAGACAAATACAATAACTTCTGAAAAAGCAATAAGATGTCGATTTTGAGTTACCATTCAGATGAGTTACCATTCAGAGAACTTACGACTGACGAGGAGTTCATTTATTCTCAATCAAAATGAAGTATATTATGGATTCAGCAAAAAAACGGTCTCACCTGAGTTGTTATCACGTTTGCAGAAGGCATTTAACAGCGCAAAAGCAGAAGGAAAATTTGAAGCTGTTATCAACAGATACAAATAAATTGGCCACCTGAAAACAGGAGACATTTACGGATCGGGCATTTGAAAATTCTAATTTTTGAAATCTTCCTTTCGGATTCCAAACTGCTTCATCTTATTAAAAAGTCCCCTTTGATGAATTCCGGCCATCTCCGCAGCTTTGCCGACACGTCCACAGCTCTTTTTAAGTACCATATTAATATAACGCTTCTCCACCTGCATCAACACATCTGTTGTAACTTCTGGAAGTGTTTTGCTCTCCCAGCTACTGCAATCCACCAGAAAATTCTCGGGCATAGGACTTTTATTATCTGCCAGGTAATTTTTATCTGCCCTCTCTTGTGAAGAGAGGAATTGTTCTTTTTTTATTGAAGATTCTTCACAACAATTTGTTTTAAAATCGCTTTCATCAATTTTATATGGTTCGATGAACTCGTTTCTGTTAGCTGAAATGGATTTCAGCAAAGAGATTTTTCCGGCACCTGCATTTAAAATACCTTCCGGAAGATTTTCCGATGTAATTATATGCCCCCGGCAAAGGAGCATTGCCCTTTCAATTACATTCATAAGCTCCCTTACATTTCCCGGCCAGTCATACCTGCTCATGAGACTGACAGCTTCATCAGATATTCCTGCAACCTCCCTGCCAATGCGTTTTCGATAATATGATATAAAATTCCTTATTAACGCTGGGATATCCTCCCTTCTTCTGCAAAGTGAAGGTATTGTCATTGATACCACGCTTATACGATAGAAAAGATCCCTTCTGAACCTTCCCTGTTCAATCTCCATCTCAAGATCCTTGTTTGTTGCAGCAATAACCCTTACATCCACCCAGACAGGTTCCTCACCACCGATTGTAACAATTTCATAATCCTGAAGTACCCGTAAAAGCTTGGTCTGAAGATGAAGGGGCATATCTCCAATTTCATCAAGAAAGATTGTCCCTCCATGGGCAAGCTCAAAGGCTCCCCGCCTTGCTCGGATAGCACCTGTAAATGCTCCCTGTTCATGTCCAAAAAGCTCTGTTTCAAGGAGTTGCTCCGGAAGACCTGCTGTATTGACAGCAATAAAGGGGCCGTTGGAACGAGGGCCTTCTGCATGGATTGCCCTTGCAAGATGCTCCTTTCCAACTCCGGTCTCGCCAAGTATGAGAAGAGTGCTGTTGCTGGTTACAACCTGATGTACCTCCTCCATGAAAATCTGCATCTGATGACTGTCTGACACAAAATCATTAAGACTTGGCTTCAAACGCCCTTTACGGTCATACCTGTCCATCAGATTAAACTGACGGCGAGACTCAAGAATGGTTTCCATGGCTTCAATGAGGCTTACAATTGAAATTCCCGAATAAAGGACAGCGTCTGCACCTGCGGCAAGAAGCTGTGCCTGATCTTCAGATGAATCCTTGGCATTAATGACAATGGTCATGGGTTTTTCAGGCAGGTTATTCAAAACAGCAAGCCCAGATTCAACAGGTTTGGGAATAATAGCATCACTTATGAGAAAAATGTCAGCACAGCTTCTCACCATTGATTGCCAGACTCCATTACCACGCCCGAACTTCCTGATCTGGAGATCTGATATTTCATCAAGTTTTTTCTCAATCTGAGCTTCCAGTTTTTTATCTTTAATGGACAGGGCAAGCCTGAGCAGCATCTCTTATCTCCCTCAAAAAACGGTATTATTATTCTGTAATTACTAATTTTTGTGATTTTAGGAAAAATAATACTCAATTCTCATATATTATACAAGCAATATTATACCGATTTAAAATCTCAAACATCTTATCTCAAAAAAATAATCTATAATTACAGGATGATGAAAATTTCATTTCATACTTGGCAATATTTTTGCTGTAAGGCTCTAACAGATGACATAAAAAAGCGTACAATGGCATCAAAAGCTGGCATAAAATAATTGCCAACAACTTGCAATAAGATGTGTGACAATAACTTGAAAAAACGTGAGTACAATGAAAAAAGCCAGAACAAGATACATTAAAAACAATGATGGTACTAAAAAGTCAGTTTTAAAATTCAGGGAAGGTCATGATGAAGATCTTTATGAAGACGAAGATGAAACTCTGTTAAAACAAAAAAAGGATGTAGGGAAGCGCCTTCATCGCAAAAAAACAGTTAAAGATGATTTCTGGGACAGTGGACTGATAAACAAAAATTAGCATTCCCATCTAAAGGAATGCATCAAAAAAAAAGGGGATAGAATCCATGGGAGTAGTGGCAATAAAGCAGATAGAACCAGCCCAGGAAGTCTGGGGAATTGCATCATCCATTGATATTTATGACTGCGATCCGGATAAAATCCGTGATGCAGACTACATAAAAAACTTTGTCAGGGATCTGTGTGATCTCATTGATATGAAACGCTTCGGAGAGACACAGGTTGTGCATTTCGGAGAGGATGAAAAAGTAGCAGGTTTTTCCATGGTACAGCTTATAGAGACATCCTTGATTTCGGCTCATTTTGCAAATATGACCAATACTACCTATTTAGATGTATTCAGTTGCAAGCCCTATGATCCTGAAGTGGTGAAAAATTTTGCAGCAGGTTACTTTGGAGGCTCAACAACAAACATTAATGTGACCTACAGAAAGTAGTAAATAGAATGTCAGGAATCTGTATAATTAGGGACAAAAATGAGTGTAAGCAACTATGGAAAACCCTCTATCCTGTAAAATCAATTTTTGATCTTTGGGAAATAAGGGAAATTTTTGCCAATAGCTACGGGCGAAAGAATCTTTTTATTATCCACAGATCAGAACAGGATAATAAAATCAACGGATTCCTTCCCTTAAGCTGGATAGAAGAGAGAGACGTGTTCGGTTTTTTTCCGGCAGAGACATGGAGAGGCCGAACATGGATGGAGCAGAATAGAATAATTGCACAAGACAGCAATGTTCTGGCAAAAATGCTTGAGGCAATACCTGGAGAGTCAGACATCCGTTATCTTGCCTTTGAAAGCAATCTTGATAACCTTTTTCCATCCGGAAAATGGAACTGTTGTATTGATGAGACAGGTTACCTGTTCTATCCAGATAGATATCAATCTTTTTCAGGTTATCTTGAAGGTTTCAAGGGCAAATCAAGAAAAAAAATTTTATCTGAAATCAGATACTTTGAAAAAGAGGGTGTGACATTCAGATACAACAATATTGCTGATTTGAATAATATGTTTCATCTTAACCTGGAAAATTTTGGTGAAAACAGCTATTTCCATGATCCAAGGTTTATGGATGCATTTGAAAAGCTTGCCCTTATGCTCAATAAAAAGGGAATGCTGAGGGTAATCACTGCCCTTGTTAATGAAAAAATTGCGGCGGTTGACATGGGTGCTGTATGGAACAAGACATGCACCTTTCTTGCAGGCGGCACCTCCAGGGAGTTTCCAGGTATTGCCAAATTTATCAACCTTCACCATATCCAGTGGGCATGTGCACACAAGGATGGATTGTGCAGTATGCCTTTTGAAAAGATATCAACACTTGATTTCCTTTGTGGAGATTTTGGGTGGAAAGAGCGATTTCACCTTTCTCCTCGCCCTCTGTATCAAATAAAATCAGAGACAATAAACTGGTAGTGTCATAAAAGTGTTGATATCTTTTTGTGAAAGCCCTGCTGAATCAAGGTTTGTGAAGAGCTCATCAACATATTTGGGACACCACCAATAAACTAATCTGGCCTGCCAGAGACAAGAGACTGATATGTCAAACTCCTGTAAAACAATTGTTGTTGGTACAACATCTGACTACATAGATCTGCTTCGCCGTAAATTACCGAGCAAGCTTTTTTTTGTCACATCTCCGGATATCCGCAAAAAAGCCCGGGAAGCAGCTCCTGAAAAGTCTGAAGAGCTGCTTTGTGATCTCTCATCCCATGATGCTGTAAATGCAATGATAGAGCATCATATACTTCAATATGGATTGACCCTTAACGGCATTGCCTGCTTTGACTGCGAATCAATGCTTCTTGCTTCTTATGTGGCAACTCATTTTGCTCTCAAATACCCTTCTCCGGAAGCTATTCTGGCATGTCGCGACAAATCTCTCACCAGAAGAATGTGGCATTCAAGGGAAATTGCAACCCCTGAATCGCTGTGCATAACTTCAGAAGAGCAGGCAAAACACTTTTTTGAAAAAAACCTGATGCCATGCGTTCTAAAGCCCTTGGACGGAAGTGGAAGTGAACGGGTTTTCCGCTGCAATACAGCAATGGAGTGCCAAACAGCCTACAACACAATCTGCTCTTTTCAGAAAAAACCAGAAGTTTTAATTGAAATGTTTGTTGAGGGGACAGAGTACAGTTGTGATGTTATCATAGAAAAAAACTGTTCGTACCCAATTCGTTTTACAAGAAAAATACATGCACCTATGCCTGTTTTCGGAACCATAATGGCATATGAGCTTGTGGAGTTTCCTAGAGGCAATATTTCACAGAAAAGCTTTATGTCAATGCTTGTCAAAGCGGCACACGCCCTTGGAATCAGTAATGGTATCTGCATGATAGATTTTATTGTGACAGAAAATGGAGTCTCCCTTCTTGAAATGACCCCAAGACCAGGTGGAGACTGCCTGCCCTGGCTTATAAAAAAAGGTATGAACCTTGATATTCTCTCCATGAACATTGATGTGGCTTCACAACCGGAATTTCATTTTCATGCTCCATCAGGATTTACCTCTCTTGTTGGACTTAAAATACATGCTCATGGTGACGGTAAACTCAAATATATTGACAGTTCCCGCCTTATGGAAGACCCACGGGTAAGAGAAGTTTATATAAAACAGAAACCAGGACACCTGATTAAACTTCCGCCAGAAGATTATGACTCATGGAATCTGGGGCACATTATATTTAAACCATCAAAATTTATATCCTGTGAAGCCCAGTGTATGCAGCTTTTATCACTTCTGGACATCGAAATTGAAGAGAAACGGCGATAAGCAATGAGAGATCCGGAAATTATATCCACCTTTGTGGAACAAAATTTTATCAAGGGCAGGCAGTTCATTCACACAATAGGCAAAGAGTTGACCCCGTGCTATCTGTTTGAACCCGCAGTTGTCAAATCAAGGGCAAAGGCATTTAAACGGGCATTTCAGTATCATCTGCCGGACACAAGCTTTTATTATGCCGTTAAAAGCAACAATTTTCCGGATGTCTCACAGGCTGCTATTGAAAGTGGTTTTGGGCTTGATGTATCAAGCGGAGCAGAGCTTGAAATGGCACTTGAGATAGGAGCAAAGGATATTGTTTTCAGCGGTCCTGGCAAAACTGAAAGCGAACTTGATATTGCTGTCATACACAGCGGTAAAGTGAAAGTTCTCATGGACAGTTTCACAGAACTCAAACGCCTGGAAAAGAGAGCTGCAAAAGCTGATAGAAAAGTTCGTGCCGGAGTTCGCATAAACTCTGATCCAAAAGGGCTGTGGAGAAAATTCGGAATTCTGTTACATGATCTGAATGATTTTATTCAGATGAGTAAAAATTGTCCGCATATCTCTTTTCAGGGCATTCAGTTCCACTCAAGCTGGAACATGGGGCCGGAAAAACAGGTTGCATTCATAAAGGAACTTGGACAAACCATTGCATCTCTTTCTGCATCAGACAAAAAAATGATCAGATTCATCGACATCGGGGGCGGTTACTGGCCGGAGCAAGGAGAGTGGCTCCATGTGTCATCAGCAAATAAAAATAATTTGAATCCGGAGCTTCACATTAACTGTGCTGTTTCCATTGAAGATTTTGCAATGGAGATATCCCGTGCACTTTTTGAAAATATCCATAACCAGATTGGATGCCGCATCTGTTTTGAACCAGGCAGATGGATATGCAACAACTCCATGCACATTATTCTGAAGGTGATAGACAAAAAATACCATAACATGGTCATTACAGACGGAGGCACCAATGCTGTTGGATGGGAACGTTTTGAAACTGACTATTTTCCTGTACTTAACCTGAGCCGCCCTGAAATAAAGGAGAGGGAGTGCCTTATCCTGGGCTCTTTATGCACACCACATGATGTCTGGGGATACCGTTACTGGGGCAAAGATATTCAGGAGGGAGACATCCTGATGATACCAACCCAGGGGGCATATACCTACAGTTTAAGACAAAATTTTATCAAAGATGTACCACAGGTGATTGTATTTCCATAATTATTTTGCAAACCCCATGCCCTGCCACAATGTAAAATATGAAAGTCTTTATCCTCCCCCCTTTCCGAGACTTTCATATCAAAAACCACATAATTTTCCTTTGTTAACTTCTCAAAATCGACACCTTTCAGATTGCCTTCCCAAAGTCCCTTCATTTCTAACTCAAAATCGACACCTATAGCTTTCCAGAAAAATATTTTATTTTTTGGTCAAAAAATATATTCAGATAACAGGTAGTTAGACTTTGCCATTTTGAATTTAATTATCTGGAATACTATATAACGTACATGGCGGATTACCGCCGCAATCGAAGAGATGAAAGTCGTTTTAAAAACAGGCTGTTACCTAGACTTTCATATAAACATCTTGAGCCTTGTCAAAACTGTCTGAATCAGGATTCCCTAGATTAACAAAGATAAGGCAGGAATATCTTCCGTAAAGCCAGACAAAAAAAATACAGTAATATTGTTTTTGCAAATTATAGTTGACAAACAACTTCAAAAAGCATAAATTTTGCTGTAATGATATTACAGCATTTTATGAGGCAGGCACATGAAAATAAAAATTCAAAAACTGGCAAACGTGCATATGGGATACTCTTTCAGGTCACGTATTGAAGTCTCGGAAAGGGGTAGGGTTGCAGTTATTCAGATGAAGGATCTTCTGGATGACAACACGGTTGGGTGTGATTCTTTGGTCAAAATTAATATAAAAACTCTTAAAGAGCATCATCTTGCTCAGAAAAATGATCTGATTTTCAGATCGCGTGGCCATGTAAGCACATCTGCAATTCTTCTTGATGATCCAGGCAAGGCAGTCGTCGCCGCTCCTTTATTAAGGATAAGGGTGACCAAGCCAGACAAGGTTTTACCCGAGTATCTGAACTGGTATATCAGCCAGCGGGATGCGCAGATTTTTTTGACCAGCCGAGCCAAAGGGACGGTTCAGAAAATGATCAGTAAGCAGGCCATTGAAGATCTGGAGGTGGCGCTGCCAAGTCTGGAAAAACAGAAAAATATCGTAGAGCTGGCCACGTTGTCTGCTCGTGAACAAACCCTGCTTCACACGCTGGCCGACAAGCGGGAACAATACATTGGGGCAGTACTAATGCATTTTGCAAAAGGAACCACGGAAAGCACGGAAGGACACGGAAAATGAGTTTATTGTTTGAAGATGAAACTTATGCGATTCGCGGGGCTATCTTTGAGGTCTATAAAGAAATGGGGTGCGGTTTTCTTGAGGCCGTGTACCAGGAGTGCCTTGAGAAGGAGTTTAGCAAGCAAGGGATTCCATTTGTGGCGCAGCAGGAGCTTCAGTTGCGCTACAAGGGAAAGCCGTTAAAGCAGATCTACAAACCAGACTTGATTTGTTTCGGGCAGATCATTGTCGAGCTAAAAGCCGTCAGAGAGATTGCGCCTGAGCATAAGGCGCAACTCATCAATTACCTCAAAGCAACCAGCTTAAAACTGGGACTATTAATCAACTTTGGCAGTCATCCGAAAGTCGAGATTGAGCGCTTTGCGCTTTAATATTCCGTGCTTTCCGTGACTTCCGTGGTTTAACAGGAGAATTTCAATGAATAAGATTGATCAAAAAGACATCAACAACGCAGCATGGGCGGCGTGTGACACCTTCCGGGGTGTTGTTGATCCAGCGCAGTACAAAGACTACATCCTCGTGATGCTGTTTTTGAAATACATCTCGGATGTATGGCAGGACCACTACGAAGAGTATCAGAAGCAGTATGGCGACGATGATGTTCGTATCCGCCGCAAGCTCGAGCGTGAACGTTTTGTTCTCCCGATAATCAAACTGACGGAAAAGACTCGCGGAGACGAAAATAATAAAGGCGTCGATACACTTCTGGATGAATTCCCCGCCACCTATTACAGCCTGTATGAACGCCGGTCCGCCGCCAACATCGGTGAGCTGATCAATATCGTGCTCGATCATATTGAAGAGAGCAACAAGAGCAAACTCGAAGGGGTCTTCCGTAATATCGATTTCAACAGCGAGGCCAACCTCGGGCGGACGAAGGATCGGAATAAACGCCTTAAAACGTTGCTGGAAGACTTCAACAAGCCACAGCTCAGCATGAAGCCCAGCCTCGTTTCCGAGGATGTGATCGGTAATACCTACATCTACCTGATTGAGCGCTTCGCCTCCGACTCCGGAAAGAAGGCCGGAGAGTTCTTTACACCGCTGAAGGTAACCGAACTGGTGGCCAAGCTAGCTGGTCCCAAACCGGGCGACCGTATCTGTGACCCGGCCTGCGGATCAGGCGGACTTTTGATTCAGGCTGCACAAGAGGTGGCCCGCAGCGCGGGTAGCGCTCAGGAAGGGCGCAACTTTGCCCTCTTCGGACAGGAGTCCAACGGCAGCACATGGGCGCTCTGCCGTATGAACATGTTCCTGCACAGCTTTGACAGCGCCCGGGTGGAATGGTGTGACACCCTGAACAGTCCGCTGCTGGTGGAAAATGACCGGCTCATGAAATTCAACTGCGTGGTGGCCAATCCGCCGTTCTCACTGGATAAATGGGGTGCGGAAAGCGCCGAGAGCGATCAGTACAACCGCTTCTGGCGCGGGGTGCCGCCCAAGAGCAAAGGCGACTGGGCCTTTATCAGCCACATGGTGGAAACCGCTCTTGAAAAGCAGGGCCGGGTTGCCGTGGTGGTGCCTCATGGCGTGTTGTTCCGGGGCGCGGCTGAAGGGCGTATTCGGGAAAAAATGATCGAGGAAAATTTGCTGGATGCTGTGATCGGCCTGCCGGGTAACCTGTTCCCGACTACCAATATCCCGGTGGCGATTCTGGTCTTTGACCGCTCTCGTGAAAAAGGCGGCGTTCGAGAAGAATGCAAAAACGTTTTCTTTGTCGATGCCAGCCGGGAGTTTGTCTCCGGGAAAAATATGAACACCCTCTCGGAAGCGCATATCGGCAAGATCATGAAGACCTACGCCGCCCGGGCTGAAGAAGAAAAATACGCCCATGTGGCCGAGTTTGTTGAGATCAAGGAAAACGACTTTAACCTCAATATCCCCCGCTATGTGGACACCTTTGAGGAGGAAGAAGAAATCGACATCGATGCGGTACAGGTGGAAATTGATGATCTGGAAAAAGAGCTTGTGGATGTCCGCAGGCAGATGGCGGAAAAGCTGAAGCAGATTAATCGGGGGGCATAATGGATCAAAACACCATCACAAAGCTGACGATTTCATTCAACGCCATCGTTCAGCAGGTTCCTAACGCAGCAGCCGAATTCTGGTATGCCAGAGATTTGCAAGAGCTCTTGGATTATACCGAATGGCGAAATTTTCTAAAGGTAATCGAGAAAGCCAAAGACTCAGCACAAAATGTTGGAGCATCAGTTCAAAACCATTTTGTTGACGTCAACAAAATGGTCTCCATCGGCTCAGGCGCTGAGCGTCCCGTTGAGGATATCATGCTCACCCGTTATGCCTGCTACCTGATTGCCCAAAATGGCAATCCCCGCAAGGAAGCCATTGCCTTTGCCCAAACCTATTTTGCTGTACAGACCCGCAAGCAGGAGCTGATTGAGGAGCGACTGCGTCTTCAAGAACGTCTTCAGGCAAGACAAAAACTCACCGAGTCGGAAACCGAACTCTCCCGCAACATCTACGAACGTGGCGTGGATGATCAAGGGTTTGGTCGAATCCGTTCCAAAGGAGATGCCGCCCTATTTGGCGGAAACTCCACCGCTCAGATGAAAAACAAGCTGGCCATGCCGTCAAATCGGCCACTTGCCGACTTTCTGCCGACCGTGACCATTGCCGCCAAAAATCTGGCCGCTGAAATCACCAATCACAATGTCCGCCAAAATGACTTGCAGGGTGAGCCTTCTATCACGGGAGAACATGTTCAGAACAACACCAGTGTCCGTAATATGCTGGGAGAACGTGGCATTAAGCCCGAAGAACTGCCTCCCGAAGAGGATATCAAAAAGCTGGAACGGCGCGTAAAATCAGCTGAGAAAAAGCTGATTAAGGGAAGCGAGTTGCCGAAGAAAAGTGATGAGGTATGACTGATGAATGATGAATTAAAAAATAACTCAGAACTCGGCTCAATCGCGGTACTGACCGCTAACATTTTCCGCGCTACGCAGACTGAAGAAAAACTCCGTCGTGAGAACGTTCAGGGCAAAACCAAAGCCAATACAACCCATTTCGAGGTCGGTAAAAAAGTACGCCAGACCATTGAAGAACTGGGCGGAACCATGCCGGAAGATCTGCCGACACCGAATGAGGATTTGAAACGGCTGGAGAAACGAGTGCAGAAAAAACTTAAAGGAAACCACGAATGAACACAAATTTACTCACATGGATGATGGAACCACGGAATACACGGAATCACACGGAAAGGGAGAAATGTCTTTTTCAGTGCCTTCCGTGCTTTTCGTGGTTAAAAAGAATTCAGCCTTCAGCACTCAGCACTCATAATTCAGAACTCGCCGGAGGCGTATGGCTCAAGGAGATTCAGCGATGAAGCAAGAACTCCATATACCAAACGATTGGAAAGAGGCATCTCTCGGGAAACTGACATCTTTGCTCACCAATGGGTTTGTTGGCACCGCGACATCTCACTATACTAAAGAGGCGAACGGCATCACCTACATTCAAGGATTTAATGTCACGGAGAACAGCTTCAACCTTACCAATATCCGAAAGGTAACTCCTGAATTTCACAAGAAGAACAGTAAATCCCGCTTGCAGGAAGGCGATTTATTGACCATCCAGACCGGCGACATCGGCCTAACCACAATTGTTCCCAAGGAACTTGTAGGCAGCAATTGTCACGCGCTTGTTATTTCGCGACTGTATAGAGAAACATGCCACCCCAAGTTTTACTCTCAATACTTCAATTCGCCATTATGTCGACGACTATTTCGCCGAATTGAGACAGGTTCTTCAATGAAGCACCTAAATGTCGGGGATATGAAAAAACTTCATTTTCCGATTCCCCCGCTTCCCGAGCAAAAAGCCATTGCCGATCTGTTGTCCACTTGGGATGAGGCAATCGAGAAAACCGAGCGGCTGATTCTGGCGAAGGAACGTCAAAAATTAGGTGACCTTCACTCTCGGATAAGCAGCCAAAAGGCCAACTCGACAATTGGCGCTTTCGCCAAGCCTGTGGTTAGAAAAATTGATAAGCCAGAGGAATCCTATGTTGCTGTGGGCATAAGAAGCCATTTCAAAGGAACTTTCCAGAGACTTGTCGAAGATCCCCGAACCGTAAATATGGATTCGCTTTACAGGGTAAAAGAAAACGACCTAATCCTCAATATAACCTTTGCATGGGAAGGTGCTATTGCGCTTGTGAAGAAAGAAGATGAGGAATGCTACGTCTCCCACCGTTTCCCTACATATGAAATAAAGAGGTCCAAGGCGGAGCCTTGCTTTATTCGACAGCTAATCATGTCGAGTCGGATGAAGTACGACCTTTCCAATATTTCTCCCGGTGGCGCAGGACGTAACAGAGTTCTTAACAAGAAAGATTTCTTAAAAATGCCTATATGGCTTCCTGACCTTGAGACCCAGAAGAATATCGGGGGATACCTTGGGGCAATAGATAAAGAAATCGACCTGTTGAAACAGCTCGCAGATAAATACAAAACCCAGAAACGCGGTCTGATGCAGAAAATGCTCACCGGCGAATGGCGGGTAAAACCGGAAATCGTTAACACTTTTTCTGAGTAACCACAAATGAACACGAATTCACACCAATATTTTTTAGAACCGCGAAAAGCGCGAAACACACGAAAGGTAAGGATTGTCTATGGATGACACCCGCAAATCTATATTAAACCTTACTGCCTCAGAGGTTCGTGATTTTCTGTTAAAGGCGGAAAGTTATTGCAGTGTTGATCTGCCACCATATTTTGTGTTTGGGGATTTGATAGCCAAAGTCAATACACAGCTTGAAGGCAAGACGCTTAACGATCTTATTCAGAGTCCGCGTGACTGCGAAGATGTTAATTATACGATTCTGAACAATAAGGACGGTAAGTATGCCTGGCGTCCTTTTCAGCTCATCCACCCTGTTCTTTATGTGTCTCTTGTTCGTCAGATCACAGATGACAATAATTGGCAACTAATCACCGAGCGATTTTCTGAATTTTCCCAAAACAAAAAAATTCGATGCTTGAGTATTCCTGTGATTTCACTATCTGAAGAAAAAGACAGGGCCGAGCAGGTGTCGCATTGGTGGCATGAGGTGGAACAGCGTTCCATTGAACTTGGGCTAGAGTATGATTGCCTGCTGGAAACGGATATTACTGATTGGTACGGGGCTATCTACACGCACTCGATCGCCTGGGCATTGCATACAAAAACAGAAGCCAAGAAAAAAAATAAGCGTAATGATCTTTGTTTGATAGGTAATCAAATTGACAAACATATTCAGGATATGCGCCACGGGCAAACAAATGGCATTCCGCAAGGTTCAGCCTTGATGGACTTCATCGCCGAAATGGTGCTTGGTTATGCCGACTTGAAATTGTCCGAAAAAGTCCAATCTACAAATATTACTGATTACCTGATTCTTAGGTATCGTGATGACTATCGCATTTTTTGCAACAATCCCCGTGATGGTGAGCAAATTGTCAAGTTTCTAACTGAAGTAACCATTTCACTTGGCTTGAAATTCAACCCATCCAAGACGAAAGCGAGTGATGATGTCGTCAGGGCATCGATCAAGAAAGATAAAATTGCTTGGTTTAGCCGAAAGAAGAGTGAAAAGAGTCTTCAGAAGCATCTGCTGATCATTCATGATCATGCGTTAGATTTCCCAAATGCAGGTAGTTTGTCGGTTGCATTGCAAGATTATTACAACAGGCTTTCTCGGTTAAGCAGACTCATTGAAGAACCAGTGCCGATAATCAGTATCGTGGTTGATATTGCCTACCGAAACCCCAGAACGTATGCGGTTTGCGCCGCAATATTAAGTAAACTTTTCTCTTTTATAGATGAATCGCGCAAACGGGGTATCATTGAAAAGATTCAGCACAAATTCACCAAGATTCCCAATACTGGGCATTTACAGGTTTGGCTACAGCGTATTACACAACCAATTTTTGACGACATTGAGTATGAAGAGCCGTTATGCAAACTTGCTTCAGGAGAAAGTGTACTGATTTGGAATAATGATTGGATCAGCTCCAAGGATTTAAAGACAGCAGTAGCCACAACAATTATTGATCATCAGAAACTTTCGGAAATGAACTCCGTTGTTCCAGCAGATGAGTTTGAACTCTTTTATATGAAAGTCCCCGCCGTTTCAGGACTTTCATCTCTTCGATTGTGGCGGTAATGCCGCCATGTATGTTATACAAAAACAATTGGAGGGTTACGCATGATTTACTCATTTCCGTGCCATTCTGTGTTTTCCGTTGTTCAAGAATTCGTGTTCATTGGTGTGCATTCGTGGTTTCACCCCTTTTCGCGCCATTCGCGTGTTTCGCGGTTGAAAAAAGTATTTTCCCATGACTAAAGAATCCCAAAACATCGAATGGAAGCAGTCGTGGCATGACGACTACTTGAAGTGGATCTGCGGGTTTGCCAATGCGCAGGGCGGGCGCATATTCATCGGCAAGGATGATGCGGGCAAGATCACCGGCCTGAAAAACGCCAAGAAGCTTCTGGAAGACCTGCCGAACAAGATTCGGGATCAACTGGGGTTGATGCCGCATATCAATTTACTGGAAGAAGATGGCAAAGCCTATCTGGAAATCATCGTCGAGGCTTCAACGGTACCCATTTCTATGCGCGGCTCTTACTACTGGCGTTCCGGCTCAGTAAAGCAGGAACTGAAAGGCCATGCACTCACCGAGTTTCTGCTGAAAAAAATGGGCATGACCTGGGATCAAGTGATTCAGGAAAGAGCTACGCTGGATGACATCGACGATGCGACGATTGAGCTCTTTAAAAAGGAAGCGGTTACCGCTGGGCGTTTGCCGGATATTTCCGGACTGTCCACCAAAGAGCTGCTGAAGAAATTGCACTTGTTCACCGAGGAAGGGTTGACTCACGCGGCAATCGTTCTTTTCGGTAAAGATCCCGGTGCGTTTTATCCCAACCTGTTTGTAAAGATTGGCCGCTTTGGCCTCAATATGGTGGATATGCGCTTTCAGGAGGTGTGCGAGGGCAATCTTTTCCAACTCCTTCGCAGTGTGATGGAGCAACTGGAACGAAAGTTCTTAATTAAGCCGATACGCTTTGAAGGGCTGCGCCGCATTGAAGAGCTGGAATATCCGGTTCCCGCATTACGTGAAATGCTGCTCAATGCGCTGGTGCATCGCAATTATATGGGAAGCATGACGCAGCTCCGTGTTATGGATGATCGGCTTTCGTTGTGGAATGCCGGAACCCTTCCGCTCGAATTAACTCTTGAAAAGCTGTTTCAGACGCACCGATCCATTCCCCGTAATCCGCTCATTGCCGAAGTCTGTTATCGGGTCGGTTATATTGATTCCTGGGGGCGAGGCATCGAGAAAATTACCGATGCCTGCAAAGCGGCAGGACTGCCGGAGCCGATTATTGAAGAAAATTCCGGCGGGGTTGCGGTTGAGCTGATGAAGGTTAATCCAGAAATGCGGGTGAAAACGCCGGTCGAAACGCGGGTGAAAACGCGGGTGAAAACGCCGGAGGCTATCATTGAGGCATTAAAAGAGGATGATTCCTTAACACTGGCGGACGTTGCCGAATTAATCGGTAAATCTGTCAGCGCTGTGGAACGTGCCGCCAAAAAACTGAGTGATCAGGGAAAACTGAAATATATCGGGCCACAAAAAGGCGGTCATTGGGAGGTTATCGAGAGTAATGAGGTATGAATGATGAATAAAAAAGATAAGACAACTCAGCCCTCAGCATTGAGCACTCATAACTCGCCGCAGGCGCTCGCCGAAGGCGCAGCCGCCAAGGGTCAGTTTCTGGTTTATCAGGCTGAAGACGGCAAATTGAAACTGGATGTGCGGTTTGAGGATGAGTCGGTCTGGCTTTCTCAAGGTCTAATGGCGGAGCTTTTCCAAAAGGATGTTCGCACCATAAGTGAGCATATTCAGAATATTTATGAGGAAGGAGAGCTGTCGCCAGAGGCAACTATCCGGAAATTCCGGATAGTTCGAATGGAGGGGAAACGACAGGTTGCCCGAATGGTGGACTTCTACAATCTGGATATGATTATCTCCGTCGGCTATCGGGTGAAAAGCCATGTGGCTACCCGTTTCCGTATCTGGGCGACTCAACAACTGACAGAGTTTATTAAAAAAGGATTTCTGCTCGATGATGAGCGGCTGAAAAACCCTGACCAGCCCTTTGATTATTTTGAAGAGCTGGAACGGCGGATTCAAGATATCCGCACCTCGGAGCGGCGTTTCTATCAGAAGATTACCGATATTTACGCCACCAGCATCGACTATGATCCGACACTGGATATCAGCATTGAGTTCTTCAAGACCGTACAGAACAAAATGCACTGGGCGATCACCGGGCAGACTGCGGCGGAAATCATTCATGATAGGGCGGATGCCGACAAACCGAACATGGGGCTCACCAATTACCGTGGCGCAAAAATCCGCAAACAGGATGTGACCATAGCCAAAAATTACCTGAATGAGGATGAATTGGCGGCACTGAATAATCTGGTTGAACAGTATCTCATCTTTGCCCAGGGGCAGGCGATGCGCCGCATTCCAATGTACATGAACGACTGGATAAAAAAGCTGGATAGCTTTATGACCCTTAACGACCGGGACATTCTCACCCATGCCGGGACAATCTCGCATGAGATGGCGAAAGAACTGGCAGAAAGCGAATATGAGAAGTTTCACGCGCAACGCCTTTCTAATTCGGCAAAATCACTCAGCGATTTCGACAAGGTGGTCAAGCAGATTGAAACAGCCAGAAAGAAAGAGGAAAAAGATGGGTAGCTTATTCGTGACCATTGGTGTGCACCTTATGGTCCTTCCGTGGTTAAATAAAGGAGACGATAAAAATGATAAATTTCAATAAACTTGACAAACTAAAACAAAAACTTGATTCTTTCCGACCCTTGCCGCCAGAAATTGTAAACAATCTTCATGAGGATCTGGTGCTTCGCTGGACCTATCATTCAAACGCTATCGAAGGCAATACGCTGACACTGAAAGAAACCAAGGTTGCTCTGGAAGGTATCACGGTTGGCGGAAAAACCATGCGGGAGCACTTTGAAGTGATCAACCACAGGGAAGCCATTTTTTTTGTGGAAGATCTGGTCATGAAAAATGAGCCGCTGTCTGAATGGCAGATCAAATCAATTCACCAATTGATCCTGAAAAATATTGATGACAAAAATGCGGGGATTTATAGAAAGACAAATGTGATCATCTCAGGTGCCAACCATGTTCCGCCTGATGCCCTGCATTTAGAAAGCGACATGCAACGGTTTATTAACTGGTATCAGACAGATGGGGCATCTCTCCATCCGGTGGAACGGGCGGCTCGTGTTCATGCTGATTTTGTGAAAATCCATCCTTTTGTGGACGGCAATGGCAGAACATCAAGGCTGCTAATGAATTTGGAGCTTATGAAAAGCGGGTTCCCGCCGGTTGTTCTGCCTGTGGAAAAGCGGTTGGAATATTACGAGACTCTGGATACAGCCCATACGAAAAATGATTATGAGCCTTTTTTGACGATTATTGCGAATATTGCGGAATCGGGATTCAGACCTTACTGGCATGCATTGGGAGTAACCCCATGAAACCCTTTCAGATAAATGAAAAACATCTTTCTCAAATCCCGACTTTGCAGCTTTTGATTGGCCTGGGATTTGAATTTTTGACACCGGCTGAAGCACTCCGCGAAAGGCAGGGTAGAACATCCAATGTTTTGCTGGAAAATATTCTGAGAGGCCAGCTCAAAGAGATAAACCGCATTCGCTACAAAGGCAGTGAGTATCTCTTCAGCGAGGAGAATGTGCAGTCAGCCATCCAGAAGCTGAAAAACATCAAATACGACGGCCTGCTGAAGACCAACGAGGCCATTTACGATCTTATTACGCTTGGAACAGCCATGGAGCAGACCATTGAGGGCGACTCAAAAAGTTTCAACATGAACTATATCGACTGGCCCAAATCTAAGAACAGCCCCGGTCGCAACAAGTTTCATGTAACGGTGGAATATAGTGTTGAACGTTCCAGAAGTACAGAGACAGCCCGTCCGGACATCGTCCTCTTCGTCAATGGGATTCCGTTTTGCGTGATTGAGTGTAAATCGCCGCAGATTGAAGTTGAACAGGCCGTCTCACAGTCGATCAGAAATCAGAATGATGACTATATCCCGAAGCTCTTCATCTACAGCCAGATGGTGCTGGCTCTGAATAAAAACAGCGCCATGTACGCAACAACGGGAACCTCTGCAAAATTCTGGGGTGTATGGAAAGAGCCTCATATGGATAATGGTGAGCGCGAGTTTGAAAAGCTGGCAGCAGTCGTCAACCAGCCACTTGCCGAAGAAGCTGTTGCCAGAATTTCATCTACCTTTGATGTTAAGCCGGAAGCATTTACCGGCAACAGACTGGTGACCGAGCAGGATAAATCTCTGTTCTCCCTTTGCCGTCCTGAAAGGCTTTTGGAGTTGGCGTGGAAGTTTACGGTGTTTGACGGGGGTATCAAAAAGATTGCCCGCTATCAGCAGTATTTCGTCATCAAATCTACCCTGAATCGGGTAAAGCACTTCGATAGGTCCGGAGGCGGACAGCCAAATTTTTCACGTAAAGGCGGTGTTATCTGGCACACTCAAGGATCTGGAAAGTCGCTGACCATGGTGATGCTGGCCCGTAACCTGGCCTTAGATCCCGAAATTTTGAACCCACGAATTGTTCTGGTGAGAGACCGTGACGACCTCGACAAGCAGCTTGGGAACACCTTTGCCGCCTGTGGTCTTGAAGCGAACCGGGCAACATCAGGTAGAAACCTGCTGGAGTTGGTCGCTGAAAAGAGGTCAGGAATTATCACAACCCTCATTCACAAGTTCGACAAGGCTTACACGGTAAAGAAATATCAGGATGCATCGCCCGACATTTTCATTCTGGTAGATGAGAGCCATCGTACCCAGTTCGGCTCCTTTTCCGCTCGGATGAGACAGATGTTTCCCCATGCCTGTTATTTAGGATTTACCGGCACGCCGCTTTTAAAGAAGGAAAAGAACAACTTTACCAAATTCGGTGAACTGGTGGAGCCCCATTATTCCATTACACAGGCCGTTGAAGACGGCGCGGTGGTTCCGCTTCTGTATGAGGGACGGCATGTGGAGATGACACAAAACAGAGAAGCTGTTGATTTGTGGTTTGAGCGACACACTCAAGGCTTGACCAAGGAGCAGCAGGCGGATCTGAAACGGAAATATGCACGAGCGGAAATGCTGAATAAAGCGGAACAGGTCATATACATGAGAGCCTTTGACATCAGTGAGCACTTCCGATCCAACTGGCAGGGAACAGGATTCAAGGCCCAGCTGGTGGCCCCGAATAAAGCGTCTGCGCTTAAATATCACAACTACCTAAATGAAATTGGCTTTGTGAATTCTGAAGTTGTGATCTCGCCACCAGATATGAGAGAAAGCTTTGAAGAAACTGATGATGAGGCGACCGATGAAGTCGTCAGGTTCTGGCAGAAAATGATGAAACGTTATGGAAGTGAAGAGGAGTACACCAAGCAGCTTATCAATCAGTTTAAACACGGTAGTGATCCTGAAATTCTTATTGTCGTTAGCAAATTACTAACTGGTTTTGATGCTCCTCGAAATGTAGCTTTATACTTATGTAAAAACTTAAAGGAGCATACGCTTCTTCAGGCAATTGCACGGGTCAACCGTCTTCATGAGAATAAAGAATTTGGCTTTATCGTCGACTATGCAAGCGTTCTGGGAGAGTTGGACAAAGCGCTTACCATGTACAGTGCTTTTGAAGGCTTCGATGAATCGGATCTGGTCGGAACTCTTACATCCATTAACAGTGAAATCGAAAAACTGCCCACCCGGTATTCTGATCTTTGGGATCTATTCAAAACGGTTAAGCATTCCTACGATGAAGAAGCCTATGAAGTGCTACTTGCCGATGAGAGCTTAAGAGAAGAGTTTTATTGCCGCCTTTCGGAGTTCGGGAAAACCCTTGGTATCGCACTTTCCTCCGAGAAGTTCCTGACCGAAACCGATGAGAAAACTTTGTCCAGATACAAGGCTGACCTTCGGAAATTCCAGTCACTCAAAGCGTCTGTCAAGCTCCGGTATGCAGAGGCAATTGATTACCGAGATTATGAGCCGAAAATCAAAAAGCTTTTGGACACGCATATCCAGGCAAATGAGGTTATACAACTAAACAAGCCTGTTAATATCTTTGATGATGATTCCTTTATGGAAGTAAAAGAGGAACAAGGTGTTTATGGTTCTAAAAAAACAACTGGTTCGAAAGCTGATACGATTGCGCACGCCACAAAGAAAGTCATCACTGAAAAGATGGATGAAGACCCTGCGTTTTACGAGAAGTTCTCAAAGCTGATCCAGCAGGCGATTGAAAATTTCAGGGCTAAGAGGATATCGGATCTGGATTATCTGAACAAAGTCGTGGATATCCGCAACAAAGTTGTCGGAAAGGTACATGATGATATACCGGATAAGCTTTCCGGGAATGAAGATGCCATGGCCTATTTCGGGGTGCTTAAGCCTTGCCTTGAGGCCTATTCTAAGCAAACTGGCGAATTAAGTGAAGAAGACCTTGAATCCGCTGCGGCTGATACGGCAATTGCTATTCATGGCATATTGGAAAAACACAAGAAGGTTCACTTCTGGGATGATGAAGACGCTCAGAAACAGGCGATAAATGAGATTGACGACTACCTCTATGATGAACTCAAGACAGAAAGAGGGATCGAACTGTCGCTTGATCAGATGGATGAGATCATTGAGAAGGCGTTACAGGTGGCAAAGCACAGGAGCTATAAATAATGGAGGCGTTAATCCATAGCAATAAACATTCGGTTGTTTACGGCCGGAAGACCATCTATTTTAGTCTGTTGTACTGTGACAGAAAAACGATGGAAATTGCTGTGCATCCTGACAGTACGGTTATCGTCAAAGCGCCCGTTCATTCCGATATCGCATTGATAGAAAGGAAAATAATAAAACGGGCTCGCTGGATTCTCAGGCAGCTGAATTATTTCAAGCAGTTTAATCCAAAGACTCCTGATCGTTGTTACGTGAACGGCGAGACCCACTTGTACCTTGGAAAACAATACCGCTTGAAGTTAGCCGAAGGAGCGGAAAACTCGGTGAAACTGTCTCGTGGCTTTTTTCATATCACTTGCCGGAACGAACAGACTCCAAATGCTGCCAAGAAGCTACTAAACCAATGGTATTTGGAAAAGGCACAGCTTCAATTTGCAGAAAGCATGGATCGCTGTTGGCAGAAATTCAATGCTCTCGGTATTGACCAGCCAAAACTCTCCATCAAGCGAATGCAAAAAAGATGGGGCAGCCTTTCAGACAAAGGCACAGTAACCCTCAACACAGACCTGATCAGAACCCCTAAAGAATGCATTGACTATGTTGTTACGCATGAGCTGTGTCACCTGAAATATCATAATCACAGCCCGGCATTTTATAAGCTCTTAGACTCTGTTATGCCGGGCTGGGAGAAGAGAAAAAATCAACTTGAACTAACTATGGTTTAAGGCATTTATGGAGTATTTACAGCTTCCAGCCGACACGGGACAAACCTGTGCATTGGAGTGCCCAATTGATCACGATTTGCATTTTTAGTCAGCTTGTTAACATTGAGACCATAAATGGTGCCGTCATAGATCAACCCGAACCCATGAGGAATCAAAACAGTTCCTATGCGGACATCGTAAGAGACCTCAAGCTCTCCTACTTCACTGCCGGCTTCTGTTAAGACCTTAACGATCTCACCTTCACTAATTCCTAACGAGTTTGCATCTTCAGGATTTACACAAATTGTACATGCCCTTTTACCCTTATTCCACTCCTGGCCGCGAATCATAGTGTTGATGTTGTATCTTGTGTGGCGGCCTGCATTTAAAATGAATGGAAATTCATCAGACATTTTTAGCTCTTGGGTTTCGCTTTGTGCATTAAGTTTTATGGCATCTTCTTCAAGTTCCGGCACATAAACATCAATTTTCCCTGATGGTGTTTTAACTGCCTTGAAATTCTCATTCGGGTCAACTTCACCAATCCATATGCCTTGAGGAGTATCCAGAAGAGCCTGAAAGATTCTGTCTCCCTGATCAATTCCTGGTTCAAATCCGATTCTGGCTGCATTTTTCCGAAAGGTCTTTGGTGCTGTCATCAAAACACCCCAAAGACCTGCAAGGGCTGCGCTGTCCCACTCTTTTCCAAGGCTTCTGGCCAATACAAACGGCATGGCACGCAAGGAGTCAGGGGTATTGGCAGCCCATTCCATCAATTTTGCAGCAAAGGTAAGACGGTTCTGTTTTGCCGAGGCAGCCACCTCATCCGGAATGTCGGGAATCAATCCCAACCGCTCTGCCATAAGCGTAAAAATCTGGGAGGCTTCCAGGCATTTTTCAGGCGGGGAGACAATGGGGCGGCGTAACTGAAAAAAGACCTTTGGAAATGTCCAAGGAAAAAACGTTGCGTCCCAGGATTCATAGTATGTTCTGCAGGGCAGCACATAATGGGCAAAGCGAGCAGTTTCGCTCATAACAATATCGTTTACAACAAGAAGATCAAGTTTTGAAAATGCCTTTTCATATGCTTGGGTATCAGGGTACGATCGTAAGGGATTGCAGGCACTTACATATACGGCACGCAATCTGTCAGGGTGATCATTTAAGATCTCTTCCGGCATGACAGCAGGAGGGAAAGAGCCGGCAGATGCAGGCGGCATACCAGTTATGACTGTTTTCCAGGTTTTTGGGTTTCTTTCATCTGCATGATATCCCATGGGAACAACCATTCCAGGAATGACATTTCCGCCGGGCACACAAAAAATACCGCAGATTGCTCCCAGAATATTCATCATATATGAGTTCATGACGCTGTTTCTTCCCATATATATTCCAAGATCAGGGTGCAGGCACCATTTTTTTGTTGTCATAAGCTGGCATAACTCAATGACCTGATCATACTCAAGACCACAAAGACCAATGGCTTCCCTTGCGTCAAAATTCTCAAACCAGGGTCTTATGGTATCCCAGCCATCAACGTGGGTTTCAATATACTCTCTTTTTTCCCACTTGTTTTCGATAATAATGGAGATCATGGCCTTTATCAAAAGAGCATCACTTCCCGGACGAATAGGAAGATGTATATTTGCGATTCTTGCAGTTTCGCTCTTTCTTGGGTCAATGATAACAAGTATTTTATCCGGATTTTGTGAAAACTCCCTGAGAACAATGGGTGCCCGGGGCATCTGGTGGCTCTCCATACCATTCCATCCCCATCCCACAAGCATTTCGCTGTGAGCTTCATCCGGAGTTGCAATATTGTACTGTTTACCAAGCATCCGCCCGAATAACCACCAACTGCTGGAAAACTCCTGGCCTCCGGAGTTGTAAAAATACTGGGAGCCAAGAGCCCTGAGGATGGAAAGTCCAAATGCCCCTTCAAGATGACCGCCCTGGGAGCTTGCTCCCATATAGGCAAGGGATCTTGGGCCATGTTTATCCACAATATCTTTCATTTTTGATGTGATTTCATCAATGGCCTGCTCCCATGATACTTCCTCGAATCTATCCCCTACCCTTTTCAAAGGTTCGGTAATGCGATCTTTGGGATACTGGTGATGAATCACGTTCAACCCCTTGCGGCAAGCATATCCCTGACTTCTCGGGTTTGATTTATCAGGCTTGACTTTTACCATGCGGTTATTTTCAACAAGAATCTCAAGACCGCAGTTCTGTGCGCACAGGACACACCCTGTTTTGTGCCATTCTCCCATATTTTCCCTCCCTTGAATCCATTTATCTAAAGCCACTTCATATGCCCCCATAATTGAAAGATGCATATCTGAGTTAGCCACTTCCATTTAATTCTTTCTACATGTTGCCGATTCTAAAGTGAAGTGTTAAAAATGACAAATAATAAGCGATTTTTGCCTTAAAGAGAAAAAACAGGAGAGCTTGTATTTATGGAAACAATTTCCGCATGTACCCTGGACTGCCAGGACAGTTGTTCCACAGTTGTCCGAATTGATGAAAGAAATGAAAAAATACCCATAACCATCAATGGTAACCCCAATCACCCTTTTACCCGAGGAGTTATCTGCCGAAAAGGACGCAACACCCATCTGAGACTCAAAAGCTCTGAAAGGGTTACAACACCAATGCTCAAACAGAATGGAGTGTTTCATCAGCTTTCATGGGATGCTGCCCTTGATATGACAGCAGAAAAAATTGAAGCCCTTCGTTGGACACCTGCTTCTATTCTCCATGTTCGACACTACGGCTATCGGGGAGCACTCTCCAACGGCAGCAAATATCTGTTCAACGCACTGGGAGCTTCAACCACAAGAGGAGCATTATGTGACGATGCCGGATGCACAGCCTATATGAAGGATTTCGGGGCACTTGAAATGAATGATCCCATGGATCTTTTGAATGCCGACCATATAATCAACTGGGGCAAAGATCTTTCCAGATCTTCCATACATCTTGCAGATATCATAAAACAGGCGCGACAAAAGGGATGCAGGGTTACAACCATCTCTCCGGGTGGTGATGGTAATAAAAAAATGAGCCACCGGATGATCTGTATCAGACCGGGCAGAGACCGTTTTCTTGCTGCTGCCGTTATCAAGATAATATTGGAACGCAATCTTGCTGATCCCCGTGCAATGGCAAACGCAAAAAATTTGAATATATTTAAAAGAGTTATGGAACATCTTCCCCTTACTTACCTTCTTGACGCCTGTGACTGCACATTCGAGGATCTGGAGTATCTTGTCAGCCTCTTTACTGAAACTAAAAAAAACAATGTTGAGAACAGAGAAAGTAGAAATAAATCAGCCGTGGCCATTCTCATGGGCTGGGGAATCCAAAGATACCGTTTCGGAGGCCAAACTGTAAGGTATTTAAATGCACTCTCATTTCTTTCCGGCCATGTTGGTCAAAGCGGAGGTGGAACCTATTTTAATATTTCATCCGGACGCAATATTAACAGCAAATGGGTATCAGATGCAGGAACACCTGCCCGTACCATTTTGCTTCCCAGAATTGGCAAGGAGATCATGGATGCCGATCCCCCCATTGAATTTCTACTGGCTGACGGCAGTAATTTTGTCAATCAGGCACCTGATGCCACCACCACCATCAAGGCAATGGCTAAAATCCCCTTTAAAGTTGTGATTGACGCCTTTATGACTGATACTGCATCTTGTTCTGATCTTGTTCTGCCATGTGCCTTAGATTACGAGAGAGAAGAGATAGCCGGTTCCTGCCTTCATAATTATGTGAACTATGCAGCACCTGTGTTTTCACCATCTGGTGATGCACGGTGCGATTTTGATATTATGTCTGATCTGGCCTCCCGCCTGAAAATTGTTTTTCCAAGAAAAGAATCGGTTCTCTTGGACTCTCTCAATAATCCTTTTCTGTCTCACTTAGGCGGACCTGACAAGGCAATCAAAGAGATAAGAGAAAATGGTTTTGTAAAAGCCTTACACCCGAATGTAGCCTGGAGAGATCTCATATTTGCCCATCCTGATGGAAAATACCGGCTGCCGGAGAGCTTTTCCCATGAAGATGAAGCAGGAATGGAAAAATATGTCAACACAGATAAAAATTATGAAAACAGTAAAAAAACCGGCAAAGTCATTACAGGCAAAGAAACTATTAACCCTATAAAATTTTCTGCCAACATGAAAAACAACTGGGAGAGATCATTTCCCATGAACCTTCTATCCCTTGTAAATCGGGATTACATGCACTCCCAGATTCCTGAATCAGATCAAAAAGGGATGCCTGATGTATGGATCAACCCTGCCTCCCCCCACCTTCACAACATTGACAAAAGTCGTCCAATCTACATTGCAACACCACTTGGAAGAATGGCTGTTCAGCTTAACATGCTCGAAAACCTGCATCCTTTGGCACTGATTATACGGCGAGGCGGGTGGCTGAAGCACAACCGATGCATCAATACCTTGATTGAACCCGAGATCACGGATATAGGAGAGACTGCTGCCTATTACAGCCAATGCGCCAGACTTGAAAACTAAGAGTTAATATTCAGACAAATTCAATAACTTCTGAAGAAGAAATAAGGGTGGTGTCCCAAATATGTTGATGAGCTCTTCACAAACCTTGATTCAGCAGGGCTTTCACAAAAAGATATCAACACTTTTATGACACTACCGAAATAAGATGTCGATTTTGAGCATTTAACTCATTGATAAGACTTTACCGTGGAAATGGATACAAATTTTCATTTTTTAGAGTGACTGCATCGCAGTTATATCTATTTAAAACTTTTAACAAAAAATTAACTAAAAAAATAGCAACTGATACGCATATAATATGGAAAAACTGATTAAATCACATGAAAAACTTGGAATCACCTCTTTTATTCCAGAATTTGAAGTATTGATAAATAAATTGCGGAAAGAGATGGATAATCCAGTTGGGAACCCACTTAAATATACAAGGGCAATGGAACAACTGCCGGATTACATCATTCCATCGTCAATAATGGTAAACAAGGACAGGATTGAAATCGGGAAAACCAATGATATCCCGGAGGAGAAGCGCCCCCAGTTATTAGCTCAGATAAAATCAACACTTTTGCAGTTTTCCCCGTGGCGAAAGGGACCTTTTGAGCTGTTCGGGATTCATATTGACACAGAGTGGCAATCAAACATCAAGTGGAACCGTTTAATCAATGAAATATCTAACCTTAAAAACAGGCGGATACTTGATATAGGATCAAGCAATGGCTACTACATGTTCAGGATGTCTGCTCATGCTCCCTGGATGGTTCTTGGTGTTGAACCACAGCACACTTTTTACTACCAATATCTTGCGCTTCAAAAATATCTAAACCTTGACAACTTGTTCTGTCTGCCGATTACCTTTGATGAACTGCCTGTCATGAAAAATTATTTTGATACTGTATTCTGTATGGGAGTGCTTTACCACAGACCATCCCCGGTTGAAATGCTGAAAAGGATTCACAGCATTATGAAAAAAGGCGGGGAACTTGTCCTTGAAAACCTTATTATTGAAAAGAGTAATAATTTGATGGGAGCCAACTCAGATTTTTCACTTGGGAATAACTCTCTGCCCCTTTGCCTGTTTCCTGAAAACAGATATGCAAAGATGAGAAATGTCTTTTTTATCCCCAACATAAAAGCTATGGAGTCATGGCTTGAACGTACTGGTTTCACAGACATAAGATGCGTTGATATTTCTAAAACAGATATGGATGAACAGAGAAAAACAGAGTGGATAGAGACAGAGTCACTTCAGGATTTTCTTGATCCTGAAAACCCGTCAAAAACAGTGGAAGGATATCCTGCACCTGTCAGAGCAATCTTTATTGCCAGATCACATTGAAATTTTAGGGGAAGACTCAATTTTTGGCAATTTTTGTAGAAGCCTTCCCCTGTAGTTGCCCTTGTAAAGGCAGGCACAGGGGCTTGCCCCCTAAAGTGGCCGACTTTAAAAGCAATCCCAAAAAAAATTATTTCAGAAGTGGCCCCATGTAACTGAAAACAGATAATGCACTGTCATGTTCCCTGCTGTTTTCAAGAGAAGATATTGCCTCAATATTATCCCTTATCTCTTCAACAGATATGGCACGGTCAGCATCTCCTATACAGATTCCGTCTCCTGAAACAATTGCAGACCGCCCATACCATCCGGCACCCATGACAAAAATCTCTCCTGTGATGCTGTTCTCTTCAGCACATAGATACAGAACCATTGGTTCATTAAACTGGGGTTTGAATTTATCTTTAAAATCAGGGGGAAGCACATCTGCGGTCATCCTTGACCATGCTGTTGGAGCAACTGTGTTGATCTTTATATTGTACTTGGAAAACTCCTGTTTAAGGCTGTTCATCATTCCGATCATGCCCATTTTGGCGGCCCCGTAATTTGTCTGACCAAAATTTCCGTACAAACCAGAAGCAGATGCAGTAAATACAACCCTTCCATAATTGTTCTCCTTCATGACCTTTAAAGCGGGCTGGGTGACACAGAAAGCTCCCTTAAGATGTACCCCTGTTACAAGATCCCACTCCTCTTCTGTCATTTTAAGAAATGACCTGTCTCTCAAAATTCCTGCATTGTTTATAAGAATATCTAACCTTCCCCAGGTATCCACAGCCTTTTTGATGATATTTTTACCGCCTTCCATGGTAGCCACAGAATCATAGCAGGCAATTGCACTTCCTCCGGCCTTAATAATTTCGTCCACAACTCCGTCGGCAGCAGAAGTGTCTTTCCCTGTACCTTCCCTTGAGACTCCAAGGTCATTAACAACAACTTTTGCCCCTCTTTTTGCAAGCTCCAGCGCATACATTCTGCCTATTCCCTGGCCTGCGCCGGTTACTACAGCAACTTTTCCCTCAAATGATATCTGTGTCATTCACTTCTCCTGTCTTTTATATGAAAGTCTCAGTAAGTGGCTGTTTTTAAAACGACTTTCATCTCTTCGATTGTGGCGGTAATCCGCCATATACGTTATTGGCATCTTTCATATTCTCACAAAGGTACTTTACTCTTTTTTGGAGAAGGCCCTGGACAACGGAGTTTGGCTTCAGAAAGTGTAAAGTGATCATGAAACATGCCTCTATATTGTGTTTAAAATTTACCTTAAAATCAAGCAGTGACAAGCAAGCACCCACAACCTACTGCTTATTCAGGTTTAAACTGTCGGGTATTTTTTCAGGCAATGGAAATATTAGGCATGTTTTGTTCCCGACAAACAAACATTGAAAGAAGACTACAAAATTTCCAAAGCCATTACAGACCACAACTCCAGATTCAGCAAAGGTACTTTTTCTTTTTTCATCCAATGAAACTCCACAAGCTCTTCTCCCGGAATAAATGCCTCCGGAAAAAGTGTCTCAATGACAAAAAGAGCGCCAAGATGAACCTTTCCCACATCTGTTAGCTCTTCGTTGATAATTCCTTGAAATTCAGGAGTTGCATCAGAAGGACGCTCAAGAAGCTCTTCATCCAGTTCACGTATCATCCCTGCATTAAGAATTTGTCTGAACGAGTCATATGAAACTGAATCATCTGGATTGATATGCCCGCCTATTCCTATGGAATAAAGATCATGCAGCCTTTTTTCACTGCCTTTCCGTTTATAGACTCCAATCATATCCTTTGATTTTAAAACAATATAGGGAATAACTTGTTTCAGAGAGCTGTCTGATTCAGCTTCATTACGATCAACCCAACAGAATCCAACAGCTTCACATGTGCTAAAAAAATTGTGCTCATCCATTTTAAAGGCTGATCTGCTGCCGACCCAATCCTTGGGAAGATCAACTCTTTTAATGCAAAGTACAGACTCGCTGTTTTTTTTTATCATTTTGGTAAATCACCTCAACCTTATCGTAAACGGTCATGGCTGCCATCCAAGCCACCCCCGAATATAGAAAATTGTATCCATTTCCACGGTAAAAATAGTGGCATCCTTCATTTTCCAGTTTACACTGTCTGGAACAGGATTGACGTTTCTCTGGGATCTCCATCAAAAAAGAGTAAAGTACTTTTGGAATGATATGAAGGATGTCATTTTTTT
>NZ_LT828540.1:1062305-1076161 GCF_900170035.1 Desulfamplus magnetovallimortis
TTTATACCTGTTTTGCTCTCATTTCTATGAGTACTACCGGAATATCCTTATTATCTGATTTTATATTCTGCTTTTTAAGCTTTAAATCATAATGGGTTTCCATAACCCGGACAAATTCCAATGAAGATTTTCTCATTCCTTCGGCAAGAATAATCTTTCCACCAGGCTTAAGGTATATTTTAAACAGCTTTAAAAGAGTCATTATATCAACTTCCTTGAAAACCACTTCTGAGCCGATGATATAATCAAACTGCCCCATGGGAAATGGATTGTTCCAGTCAAGAAAGTTAATCATCTCGTCATCAATACCGTTTTGCAGAGCATTTGCCCTTGCAAAATTCAAGGCATCTTCATTATATTCAGTAATTGTAACCTGATGGCCCATGGATGATGCATATATACCGGCAACCCCCAAACCCGCACCTATCTCAAGAAAACGCTTTGAAGGATCAGGTTTTAAAAGGGAGAGCTGAAAAGCAAGAACCGCAGTTGCTTCCCATATTTTTGACCACAGGGGAAATCCTTCAAAAATATCATCGGGATTAATAAAACGATCTATGGTTTTTGGCACATATATTTCAAGTGTCTGATTGACAAGGGAAAAGGTTGTCAGCTCAACATCATAATTTTTTTTAAATTTTTCAATGGAATACATATTTTTACAAAACGGGCATTAACTCAACACTAATTATCCCAAACAATAAAAACAGCTCGGTTTTAAAAGTGTAATAGCCCTTTCCTTTCCTTAAAAAGACTTTACCGTGAAAAAACTGGCATCCTTCATATGAACCCAACAGTACTTTACACTTTGTTGTGAGAGATTCCCACTAATCAGAGATTTCTCTCAAGAAAGTGTAAACTGGGAAATGAAGCATGCCAAAAAACTCATCATTTTCATAATCGGGGGTGTCAGAGTAGTGCTTTGTCAAAGCTAAAAATTGATGGTCTCGTAAAAAGCCAGATTTCAGCATTTTTTGAGTTGTAACATGCTGAAATTATTAATAGCAAGTTTACTATTTCGGACTTTTTACAGGTTCATCAAAATTAGGGTTCGATTAATTGTAGAGACAAGGCATGCCTTTGTCTCTACTGACATGATGGTTTAATCTCTTTGATTGTAGCGGGTAATCCCATGTAGTTGAAATCAATTAAAAAACCGGCAGCCATGATTATTTATGGCTGCCGGTTATATTTGGTATTATCTATTTAACATCAACCGGTATTAACGGATTTAATGTCAGACATATCAATACATTTATTATTTACATTAACAAATCATATTACAAAACAGGCATCAACTGAACTCTTCTGTTAAGTGATCTGCCAAATTCGGTCTTATTGGAGGCAGCAGGTTTGCTCTCTCCAAAGGCCTCACATTTCAGTCTGCCCTCGCTGATACCTTTTTTAACAAGGTATGCTTTGACAGCCTTTGCTCTTCTCAAGGAAAGACCTTTGTTATAAGCATCACTTCCAATGCTGTCTGTATGTCCCTGTAGTACAACTTTCATATTCGGGTTCTGATTCAGAACCTCAATGACCTTTGCAAGATCAGGATAACCGGCAGGTTTTATTACAGCTTTGTCAAAGTCAAACAGAAGGTCTCCCAGTACCCAGCAACCCATGGGGTTAACTTTTGCACCAGCAGGGGTTCCCGGACATTTGTCAAGATAATCGGGTACTCCATCACCATCTGTATCAAGAGGACATCCATCAGCATCAACCTTTACACCTGCTGGGGTGTCAGGACATTTGTCATCTTCATCGTAAACACCGTCTCCGTCACTGTCGAGTCTCACTTTTACAGGAGCAGGTCTTGGAGCATCCTCAAGAAAAACATCCTTCACAAAATTTGCCATTCCGGCTGATGAGAGAATGTTTGCAGCTTCTGATAAAAAGCCACACTCTCCAACTTTGGAAATCTGTTTCATGATTGCCATACCTGCGGCATCATTACCCACAACTACAGGATAGATACAAATAACAGAACTTGAATACTTATCTTTAAGAGCTTTTGCAGCATCAACTGTTTTGCCAGGCATATCTTTGCCGTCAGAAACAATTACAACTGCTGTTGAACCGGAAAGTCCTTCAAGGTCACCGGCAGCAGCTTTCAATGCCATACATAGAGGGCTTGTTCCACCCGGGGCACCAAGCTTGCTAAGTCCATCTGCAAGTCCCTTTGTTGTATAAGCTTCCATACCGTACTGCATTACTGTAGGTTTTTTTGTAATAGAAGGATGGTGACCAAATGTTCTCAAGCCTGCTGTCTGTCCCATCTCAGGAAGGGTCTGATTCATTCGGGCTACAACTTCCATTGCAACTTCAAATTTTTCGTTTCCATTGCATTGTTCTTTCATGGAGCTTGAACCATCAAGTATAATCAGTACATTATCATATGCTGAACGATACATGGACATGTCAAACTGCTGTGGAGAAAACTCAGGAAGTGGCTGCTTTGGCCCCTGTCCTGCACATCCCACCATCACCATAGCAACCGTTGTAATAAAAAAAACAGCTCCAATAAATCTTTTCATTTTTGTTCTCCTTTTAGTTATTATTGTATCTTTTACCCCATACCAACAATACATCTCTGAAAATTGTAATATGTTGCCTATTTTTCATGCTACCCTAATTTTTAGGAATAGATCCGAAATAACTTACCCATCACTCCCACCTATCTATAGATAAAGATTAGATCCCTCTGGAGGGAAGGTTGATACGCAAGTTATTTAAGAGCTGTTCCTTACTCAAAATCGACATTTTATTGCTTTTTCCGAAGTTATTGCAGTTGTCTGAATTATAAATTAAATTGACTGAATTATCTACTTTATTAAAAAAAACCGCAACTGAAAATTCAACAAAACAATAATCTATGGGTCATCCATAGATTTTCTGGTCAAAATCTTTTTTACAACAGAGTCTCTCTTTTTTAAAATTTTTGATCCCCTTGTAATCTTGCAAAGGCTGATGCCATATTTTTCAGCAATTTTTCTCTGGGTCATTCCACTTTGAAGATCTATAAGCAATTTCCATCGCAGGGAGAGATCTGCTACCTCACCAGGGGTCATGATCTCATCAAAGAAAGATGCCAGTTCATCCAGATCATTTATGCTGCTTATATTTTCAAGCAGATCCCGATCCATGGTCATTCCCTACCTCTGCACGAATCTTTTTTCATGAATGTTTTCATATGGACTTCCAGAAAAATATTCTGATATTTCTTTTTTGAAGCTTAAGGTTCTTTCTCAGCAAACATCATGATTAGCAAACATCATGCCATCATATAAAAGCCAAGATTTTTATCATACGGCGGGGGATTGTAATACTGCGCCTCAACCATTTTATCGTCCACAGAATCAATCTGCACCCTTCGTTTAATCAAGGATTTACGTTCATCATCAAGGGTAAAGCTTACATCAACAATATCACCGGGCTTAAGGGTATTGGAACGCATTGTTTCAAAACATACTGCCCTTATTGAAATTTTTACAACTGTGATATATCCATGTGTATTTTTGTTAAAATGACGATAATCTCCGGGCAGCATCACGTCTTTATATTTGTATTGAACCTTGTTCCTTGCAGAATCTCTCTGTAGCTCAAGATCCTCTTCATCAAGCATTGGCTGGAGATTGTTTTCCATATCATGGATATTTTCTCCTTCATCATCTTCATAACCGGAAGATTCAGATGGATAAGCCTTTATTTCCGATGAAAAATTGACATCTTCTCCTTTAACCGCACTATTATCAGCAGTTTGATTATCAACTGCTCTTTTACGTGACAAGGTGTTGTCAGAAGGATCAGCCTTTACAGAATTCTTTTCAGAATCCAGAGTTCCGCTCTCTAAATTTTCATTGTTAATATTGCTCTGCCTGTTGCTTTCTAACCTGACAGACTCACCTTTTTTATTTATAATGTCTTGTATTTCATTATGAATATCAATATCAACAAGCCTGATTGCCACATTTGCGGAAATTGAGACTTTTCCACCCAGAAAAAGAGCACTCTCAAGTCTTGTAAGGAGCCTCTGCCTGGCCTGCTGGGTCTTGCCAAGGCTTGTCTGTGGCATAACCACTGCAAATTTGTCTGCATCATAACGAAAAACCTCATCAACAGCTCTGAATGAAGTATGAAGAAATTTTGCAAATTCCTTGAGCAGTCTGTCACCGACATTATACCCATATTTATTGTTTATGCTTTTAAAATCCCTGATATCAATCATCAGCAGGGATGAGTTTACATTATATCTTTTTAAAACCTCTATTCTGTTATTAATAAATCTTTCAAAACTTATCTTGTTTCTCAAACCGGTAAGAGAGTCTGTGAGTGCAATTTTTTTAAGGGCCTGATTATAATAGGACCTCTCAATTGCAATTGCTGCATACTCTGCAATTGAAGAGAGTACCTGCATCTCCATTTCTGTAAAATTATCACCACTTATCTTGTTGATCAGTTCAATGACACCAAATATTTTGTCATCGGTTTTAAGGGGAACTCCAATTATTGACTGGGTTTTAAAGCCTGTGGCTTCATCCATTCGCATACTGAATCTTTCATCTTCCACAACCTTCTCAACAATAAGAGATTCTCCTGTTTTCAGAATATGCCCTGCAATCCCTTCTCCCTTTGGAATTCTCACCCCTTGAAGTTTATCCTTGTTGGCACCAACCACAACAGTAAAAACCATATCCCCTGTTTTTGGCTCTTTCAACAGCAGTGACCAATTCATAGGTTGAAAAATACATCCAACCTGATACATAAGAATATCAAGCGTCTCCTTGATGGTTTTTGCTTTGGCAAGGGGCTTGCCAACCTCTATGAAAAAGGCAGCAGTGTCAAGATCTTTCACTTTGTTGATATCCATACAAGTTCTCCGTATTTTCAGTTTAAACTTTTCTTAAGTGTAAAGACAAACCGGTTTTAATGATTGGTTAACAAGTTGCAGTTTTTCAGACTGTATATGCTGTCAGGATTCTTCTGATTGTTTTGATATCCGGTATCGGATAGAGCGCAATGTAATCCCTAGTAAATCAGCAGCTTTGCTTTTATTTCCACCTGCCAATTCCATTGCTCTTGAAATATAGGCACCTTCAATTGAAGAGAGAATTTCATCCAGATCAACCCCCTGCTCCACTTCACTTAAATCATATCTGCGTCCCTTTACACCTTCAACCCATCGACGTTTTTTATGCATGGATATGGTAAGACTTTCCGGAAGAATGATATTTGTGGAAGAGAGAGCCACACTTCGTTCAATGAGATTTTCAAGTTCCCTGACATTACCAGGGAATGTATATTTATTAAGGAAAGATGCCGCATATGATGAAATCTTGGAGATATCTTTACCCATACGTTTTGAGTATTTTTCCGTAAAAAAATTGGCAAGAAGCTCAATATCCCCTTTTCTGTCCCGTAATGGCGGAACCTTTATGGGAATAACATTTAAACGAAAAAAAAGATCTTCCCGAAATTGGCCATCCACAACTTCCTGTTCCAGATTCTTGTTGGTTGCTGATATAATGCGAACATTAACATCAATTTCCCTGGTACTGCCCACAGGCTTGACCCTTGTCTCCTGAAGGGCACGAAGAAGTTTTACCTGGAGCATTGGAGAAAGTTCACCTATCTCGTCAAGAAAAATGGTACCCTGGTGAGCAGCCTCAAAAAGCCCCTTTTTGTCACTTATAGCACCGGTAAATGAGCCTTTTACATGTCCGAAGAACTCACTTTCAATGAGGTTTTCCGGAATGCCACCGCAGTTGACAACCACAAAGGGATGGTCTTTACGCTCACTCATGTCATGCAAAGCTCTTGCTATCAACTCTTTGCCTGTACCGCTCTCTCCTGAAATCAGGACATTTGTCTTTGTTGCAGCTACCTGGCCAATGAGATTATATATACGCAGCATTCCCGGGCTGTTACCTACAATCTTTCCAAAGTGAAGTACTGGTTTCGGCTGATCCTTGGAGAAAGTCTGTGGCTGAAAGCGTGCATGAGTCTGGGAAAGAGCTTTTTTTATAGCTTGTCTCAACTCACTGTTATCAAAGGGCTTTGGGACAAAATCATATGCTCCTTCGTTCATGGCCTCAACAGCAACTTCTGTTGTGGAGTAAGCAGAGATCATTATCACTATGGTATCTGGATTTTTTCCTTTGGCAGCCCTTAATACATCAATCCCTGTGAGGTCTCCAAGACGTATATCACACAAAATAAGATCGAAATCTTTCTCTCCGATCATCCTGAGAGCCTGTTTGCCATTTTTTGCAAAAGTTGTGTCATATCCTTCGCGTGACAGGAACACATCAAGGAATTCACGCATACTGAGTTCATCATCGACAACAAGCACCCGAGGTTGAACCATACCTGACTCCAGACTCATATTTTACTGACCTCCATCTGTTCTGTGGTATGCAATAGTTCCCTGTACCATTGTCATATAGACCTCACCTCTGAGGTGATATCCTGCAAATGGAGTATTTCTGCCCTTTGAAAAAAATGTTTCCGGATTAACAGACCAGAAAGCATCGGGATCAATGATGGTAAGATCCGCAGGATTTCCAGGAACAATATCATTATTAATATTTAAAAGAGCAGCCGGTTTTTTAGACATCTTTTCAATAAGCTCATCAAAAGTGAGACTGCCGTTGTTGACAAGCTGAAGAGATAGTCCAAGAGCAGTCTCAAGACCAACAATTCCAAATGCAGCACGATCAAATTCAACATCTTTTTCAAGCAGAGAGTGAGGTGCGTGGTCTGTTGCTATAATATCAAGGGTACCATCAGAAAGTCCTTCAATAACTGCAAGTCTGTCCTGCTCGGTTCTGAGGGGAGGATTCATCTTTGCATTTGTATCATATTCTGCAACAGCTTCGTCAGTTATGGTAAAATAGTGAGGAGCTGTCTCAGCAGTAACGTTAACACCTCTTTTTTTCCCCTGGCGTATTGCATCAACAGATTCTTCACAACTTACATGAGCAATATGCAACCTTGCACCTGTAAGTTCAGCAAGGGCAATATCACGCATAACAACAGTGCTTTCAGCAGCATTAGGAATACCTTTAATACCAAGTCTTGTGGCGACAATACCCTCATTCATGGAGCCATCTCCGGCAAGGCTGAGATCCTCAGCATGGGAAATAACAGGTATGCCAAGTCCCCGAGCATACTCCATTGCCCTTCGCATTACCCTTGCATTTTCCACAGGACGTCCATCATCTGTGATTGCCACAATGCCAGCCTGCTTCATATCACCATACTCTGCAAGGTTCTCCCCTTTAAGTCCTCTTGTAATTGCTCCTACAGGATAGAGCCGTGTTCCGCCAAGGGACTTTGCACGATTGACCATAAAAGCTGTAATCTGTGCGTTGTCATTGACAGGATTTGTGTTGGGCATGGGACAGACAGCGGTAAATCCCCCCCTTGCAGCAGCTTTAAGACCAGTTTCAATTGTCTCTTTGTACTCCTGCCCGGGCTCCCTTAAATGGACATGCATATCAATAAGACCCGGTACAACAACCATACCAGCAAGATCTATTTCGGTGATATCTGCCTCCTTACTGCAATTTGTATAACCCTCTCCGGAGACAGTTGGAGACGCTTCTACTTTGCCTTTCTCACTGTAATTTGTATCACCTTCTTCAACGGGAAAGTTATCAACTCCAATCTTACCAGCCTCACTGTAGTTTGTATCATTTTCTTCTGATTTAAGCCCCTTAGTAACTGAGGATGGGTCAGAAGAGTCAAGCATCACAGGAGGATAAGGAGAAGAAGGGTCAATAACAGCCTCAATCATGCCATCAAAGATAATAATATCCTTATAATCGTCAATACTTCCCGGATCAACTACCCGTGCTCCCTTTAACCTAAGCCGCATGTTTCACTCCTCCTGCCACAAGATAAAAAACAGCCATTCTCAGGGCAACCCCGTTTGTCACCTGATCAAGAATAACAGAGTGTGATCCATCTGCAACATCGTTTGATATCTCAACTCCACGATTCATAGGTCCTGGATGCATAACAAGAACATCACGACGTGCTGACTTTAGTCTTTTTTCCGTTAAACCAAACAGATTTGAATACTCCCTTTCTGTGGGAAAAAGGATCTGCTCCTGGCGCTCCTTCTGTATCCGAAGCATCATCACCACATCTGCCCCTTCAATACAGGAATCAGCATCAGGTGCTACTCTGCACCCAAGTTTCTCAATTCCTTTGGGGATCATTGTTAGAGGGGCTGCAACTGTAACGGAAGCACCCATTTTAGTAAATCCTGTAATATCAGATCTGGCAACACGGCTGTGGGCAATATCCCCAATTATGGCAATCTTCAAACCTTCAATTCTGCCCTTTTTTTCCCTCACAGTCATAAGATCAAGCAGAGCCTGGGTTGGGTGTGCATGAAGGCCATCTCCTGCATTGATAACAGAGGCTTTTATCCTGCCAGCAATAAGAGTTGCTGCACCGGAAGAAGAGTGGCGTATAACAACAATATCAGGATTCATAGCCTCAAGGTTCCTTGCAGTATCAATAAGTGTCTCTCCCTTTACAATACTGCTTGAGCCAGATGATATAGATATTGTATCTGCACTCAACCTCTTGCCTGCAATATCAAATGAAATTTTTGTTCGGGTACTGGGTTCCTGAAAAAATAGTACAACTGTCTTTCCACGCAATGTGGGTACTTTTTTTATAGGTCTGTTCGAAATCTCCTTCATACCTTCGGCTGTATCAAGAATCATTGTGATCTCTTCAGAAGAGAGCGCATCCAGTGTCAACAGATCTTTATGCTCAAAACGCATAATAATAATATCCTGTCCAAATTATGGAAATTCTGGCACCATTGTTTGGGTAGGTTAATTAAACCCTATTACTTAGTTCATTAGGAAAGTGTAAGCCGGTAAATGAATGGTGCTTAAATTCTTCACATACTCTATTTTAAAATATCGCCTATCCTGCTCCAGCGAACGCCGAACTCTTCACTGTTAAATGACCAGTATATCAAAAATGCTTTACCCCTTACTGCCTTTAGATCAACAAAACCCCAGAATCGGCTGTCATGGCTATTATCTCTATTATCTCCCATGACGAAAATACAATTATCAGGAACTGTCTTAACAGGCATATTATCCCTTGTACTGAATTTGCCTGGTATTATATAGGGATCCCTGTAAACTGCATATGGCTCATCATGTTGCAGCTCTCCATTTACATAAAGCTGCTTGTCCTTTATTTCAACAGTATCGCCTGCTATTGCAACAACACGCTTGATAAAATCTTTTTCTGGATCTTCCGGATACTTGAATACCACAATGTCTTTTCTTGCCGGATCTTTGTAAGGTATAAGAGTGTATCCATCTGTAAAGGGAAGTTTCACACCATAGGTAAATTTACTGACAAGTATATGATCTCCTATAAGAAGTGTATCCTTCATAGAGCCTGAAGGTATCTTAAATGCCTGAACCACAAAGGTTCTGATAAAAAGGGCAAGGACAACTGCTATGACTATGGCTTCAATATTTTCCCTGAGAGCACTTTTTTTCTTTGGCTCTGCCTCATCTTGACCAGGGTTTTCATCAAGCTTCTTTGTTCTGCCGAAGATACCCTTTTTTTTCAAGGGCATTTCTTCCTGCTCCGGATATGTTGTCTCTTTCAATGGTGTTTAACCTCTCTTTTTTGGGACTCAATAAAAAATATCAGTTCACATGTGGTCGAAATTAAAATCAACTCCATTAAAGAATTTTGGGGTTGAAATGAAGAAGTTTTTATTAGAAAGTCTGGCATCCTTCATATCAACCCAAAAGTAGTTTACACTTTTCGGAAAATTTTTGAACCATGATTAAAGGATTTAAAGATTAACATGATGAAAAATCAGGATAATCCCTTAATCATGAAAATCATGGTTCTGACAAAGTGTAAACAGGCAAATGAAAGATGCCGAAAGTCTGCATAAAAAACTGATATACAACGACTTTCAACTCTTCGATTGTGGCGGTGAACCGCCATGTTGGTTATATAAAAAAAATGCTGAGGTTCTCCAAGCAGAAAAGTGCCGTTCTGGATAGATGCCTTTAAAAGATTGGCAATTTTTCTGGCCTTTACCATGCTGGATAGAGGTACTGCTGTAATCTTTTTGCCCTGTATCATTATGGAGCCGCTTTTAAGCTCTGCATAACTGACTTCTCCGTAACTTTTGGATACAGCATTTGGATAATCATGGCCGTAGTCAACCACTTGTGTAAAGATCTCTTCATCGGAAACTGCTGTGAATTTTGCCATCTCCTCGTTCAAAATGGGAATAGGTATCCCAAGCCCCACTGAAAGCGAACAGCCGTAACCCCTGATACTCTGACCAACCAGCCACTCGGCAGACATCTCCTTGAGGTTGCCCATGACAAAAAGAGTTCCTGCAGGTGTAAGTGGTACCCCATTCAAACCACGCCTCACTTCTGTTTTATGTTGAGTCCCATGCCAAGTAACATAACCTTGGGCACCACCGAGAAAAATCCTTGTTCCTAGGCCTATTGTCTTTAAAAAAGGATCGTTAAAAAGAGGGCTTAAGGCTCCTGATGTTGAATAGTTGGCATTTCCCATCTCCGGCTTAAGGGTGCCCATGTATGTGTAACGAATCCTATCTGAACGGTTGATGGCACAATTGTAGTTCTGATACCCGTTGCGCGGATTACACATAATGGCATTGGGAATCTCGTCAAGGGTCATTACCTTCTCAATACGCCTGTTTGGATAACAGTCAGTTCCATAGCTTTCTGCAATGATCTCAACCTTTTTACCTGCAACAAGATCATGGATCACATGTCCACCACCATAATTGAACTCTCCGGGATATATACGGTTCAGGGGATCATCTTCGCTTGTCTGTGTCGCTCCCAGAAAACAGTCAACAGCAGCCACACCTGAATAGGCAGGAACATTGTTAAACAATGTTCTAGTTGTCCTTACAAGGGGCTTTGACTGACCAATATTCAGAAATGCCCCTGATGAACACATAGGTGCAAATGTACCTGTGGTGACAACATCAACGTTTTGTGCAGCCTCCACAGGGCCATGTTCCCTGACAACATCAATTATTTCTTCTGCGGTTAAAACAACCGCTTTCCCTTCCCTGATTTTCTCATTAATCTGGGCATATGTTTTATTTACTTTAAACTGTGACATTAAATCCACCTGTTAAAATTGAACTTAGCGCCTTTCGGGCGGGCTTTTTTGTTCCCCAAAATGGAAATTCCTATACTATGAACTTAGCGCCCTTCGGGCGGGCTTTTCCATAACCACTTGCTTTTGCAGGAGATAAAATGGAAATTCCTATACTATTTAATTACCAAACTCCTGTCTGACATCATCTATTTTTGAATAGATATTGTTATCTATCCACGATTGATCCCACCACTCCACAGGATTTACAAAAACATCATGCACAGAGATGGCAAAATGAAGATGGTCGCCACCGGCAAGACCTGTTGCTCCTGTTTTTGCAATAATATCTCCTTTTTTTACCATATCGCCTTTTTTAACAAAGATACTGCTCAAATGGGCATAGGAGGAACAAAGTCCGAATCCATGATCAATAAGTACAGATTTTCCAAAAATACCAATATTGTCAACTCCAATCACCCTTCCTGCATTTGATGCAGGCACCTCTGCATGTGCAACAGAAGCAAGATCTATACCCATATGGGTCTGACGATCAATCTCCTTCCCGTTGTGCTTATATATCCTGTGATCCGCAAACTTTGCCCTGGTGGCTGAGCCTGGCAGTCGTAAAAAACGATCTTTCCACATCAGGGTTGAGTCAGTTTCAGCAACAGGTTTCAAAATTTTTTCAATATTGAGTTTTCGTACATTTCGGTTGATATAGATAAATTTATCAAGAAGTCCTTTATCAGAAGGCTCAAAAACTATATCCTGCACCCCAAGGTCAAATTCAGGCATTTTGCTTTGCAAAAAGCTGTCAGAAATATTGAGAACATCTGATCTGAACTTCTTCTCTTTTATATAATGATAAAATCCCCTCTTTGCAATGTTACCGGCCAAGTCTTCAGCTTTGACAAAAATTTCAGTGCCCGGGCCCTGTTCATGGGATAGTGCAAAAAAAACAGCCATTATATTTTTTTGATTAAACATGCCGGAATATCCAGGATAAAAATGATCACCTACCTGAATTCCGCTTTTAACATTTTCCTCTTTTATTCTGTATATAACAAGACCTGTTCCACCGCGTGATATGTTATGGGTTTTGGAAAGTACCTCAACTTCGGGAGGACGGGTATCAATTACAACCTTTTTTTCAATCTCTGCAATATTTCCCTTGTTCCAGCCTCTCCATGAAAAATCAGATACAACAATTTTTATAACAGCCTCACCATCCCCCATACCATATTTCCAGGATTCAAGCGGAATTTTAACATTATCCTCCATAACACCGGAACCTGAAACGCCCTTGAGTATCCCAAGATAACCTTTAAATGGAAATTTTTTATTAACAAGGTTCTTCTCTTTGGTACCCTGGGTTATTGTTATCAGCACCTGCCTCAAACCAGTACCTTTATCACTAACCTCCAAGTTAAGTTCATAGGAATCCGTTAGATAGAGTGAGGGCAACTTAAGGGAAATTTCAGGCTGCTTTCCTTCATAAATGTTGAAGATAAACCATAAAAACGGCAGGACAACACCAATAAAAAATATAAAAAACAGTATTTTTTTCATAGCTAATAAATTTTGTCAGAAGGTTTTAGAAAATTAAGGAACTTGCATGAAATAAACTACTGCACTGTCAATACTTAATTTTAGGGTTATCTGCAACGTAGTGACAAGGCATGCCTTGTCTCTACAATTAACCGAACCCTAATTTTTAGCTTTGACAATGCACTACCCATTCACCTCACTCCTTATATCTGTCTTCAATGCGGGAGCTACAGCAGGGAAATTTTTTCGGACTCATTCCTAAGGTTCCATAAAATGCTGTTAAAATAACAGCAATACCTCAAGTTATCAAGGCATTTTCAGGCTTTAAAATCAATTGACAGAATAAAGTTTAAGGGGTATCTTTAATGAAAAAAATATTTCTTGAAGCATCCAGTCATGATAGTTCTGTTAAAAAATCCAAAACTCACAACCTTCTACTGTTCTTTCAAGGAAACGGTGGAAGTGGATACTCCCCTCATAAAGATACTCCCCATACAAAGAAAAATATTAATGAAGCATCCACAAAGAACACTAACAAGGAGGAGAAAACAGAAATGAACACCACCAAAGAAAAAGCAACAGATGCCAAACCCGAAGATAATGCAACCACAGAAACAGCACCCATGGAAACTGATACTGCAAAACGTCTGGATGAAGCCAATAAAATTGTAAGAAACAGAATGATTGCTTCTGTAGGAGCTGGTCTTATACCATTGCCTGTGGTTGATATTGCTGCATTAACAGGCATCCAGATGGATGCTGTAAGAGCCCTTTCCAAGCTGTACAATGTAAACTTTACCCAAAATATTGGGAAAACAGCCATTTCAGCCCTGACAGGTGGAATTTTCCCGGTTGCTTCAGGGCCATGGGTGAGTTCAGCCGTAAAGACAGTTCCTGTGGTAGGACAACTTATGGGAACAATTTCAATGCCAGTTGTTGCAGGTGCTTCAACCTATGCACTTGGTCAGGTTTTTATCCAGCACTTTGAATCCGGTGGAACTTTCCTTACATTTGACCCTGAAAAAGTCAAAGAACATTTTAAACAGGAATTTGAAAAAGGAAAGGTGTTTGCAAAAACAGAAGCAAAGGCAATATGATTTTTGAACGGGCAAAAGCCCACAAAATTGTCTCTTTCGGCATCCTTCATCTAACTACAC
>NZ_LT828540.1:1076261-1093269 GCF_900170035.1 Desulfamplus magnetovallimortis
TTTACCGTGGAAATAGATACAAATTTCCATATTCGGGGGTGGCTGAATGCCGGCCATGACCGTTTACCGTGAAAATGACTATCTTTTTCATACTTGGGGATGATTGATACGCAATCATGCCTGTTTACCGTAAAAATGACTATCATTTTTATATTTGAGGTGATTGATACGTAATCAATCATGCCCGTTTAGGGGGAAACCCTTGTTTTCTAAATACCATTCAGAAAAGTGTGAACTTGCTGTCTATGATGATATGAAGGATGCCAAATATTTTTCATTCATGGCCGTATATTTCGCCCACAGGAATACTACTCATCAGATGAATCGCTAACTGTTTCAATATTCTTATGAATGATATCTGTGGCAGCAAGCAACATAATGGGAGGGGCAAAGTTTACAAGTTCAGCAGCTTTTAAATTAAACTCAATCAGAAACTGCTCTCCAGTATCCATTGGCAGATCAGATGGCGGAACACCATTGAGTATTTCAATTGCATACTGAGCAGATTGTTTTCCAAACTCATGAATATCACGTCCTATCCCCATGATAATACCTTGTTTTATATACATGGGGTCACCTGCACTGAAGGTCTGATACTTGACAAACTCTTCCTTGAAAATATCAAAGTGCTGGGAAAAAGATTGTGATGGCTGGACAAAAAAAAGTTTAACCTTTGGAAGAACATATTCAAGGCAAGCCCTTATACTCTTTCTTACCTCATCATCTGACTTCTTTTTACCTTCAGTATCTCTCAATGGAAACCCCTTATAAACAAAATTAAAGCCTGCCTCCTTTGCAAAAGCTTGCACCTGTTGAATACCACCTTCATGACTTGGAGAGCCTTCAAGATAAATCATGCCAAGCGTGGATGGGTCATCAAGATTCTCGAACAACATTTTTATCCCCATGGTAATATAACTTGGAGTTCCTATTCCGGTCAGATTCCTGCCTGAACTCTTCCAGTTGCTTAAAATGCCGGCATTGACAGGATCTGTCACGCCTGTAAAAACTATGGGGATAGATGAAATATTCTCTATGGCTTTCCTGGTACTTCTGGTACCTATGGTAAAAATCAAATCAAGATCTTTTCTGTCATTATATCCAAGCAAAACCTCATCAAGTTTTTTAATATCGTTTTTTGCATTAAAATGGTCTATGTCTATTTTTCAGCAAAACCCAACTCTTTAATTCCCGCCTTAAAACCCTCAAAAGCTGTGGAAAAAAGAAGCATATCCTGGTGCTGAACAACAGCAATTTTATAAATATCCTTTGCATGAATATTTAAAGGAATCAACAAGATACAGCTTAAAATACAAATCAATATCATGCTTGTTAAACGGTTTATATCTCTCATATTAGCCATCCATTTCAAAGCATTGTCAGAACTATGTTTATTGAGTTACTCTTTTTTGAATATCCGGCATAAATTCTCAAAATCGACACCTATAATCTCTTGAGTCTTTACAATAGTTCAAAAAGGGTACATTAATGTTTATTGAACTTAGCGCCCTTTGGGCAGGCTTTTTCCATAACCTCTTGCTTTTGCAGGATAAAAATGGAAATTCCTATACTATGAACTTACGACATGACTCTTTTTCTATATGCCAGCAAAAATGCAATTGCGCTTACAAGGCATAATGATCCCACGCAGCCTATTGTCTGGCGGGTATCAAGCCACACAGATAACGCACCAAAAACAATTGGCCCCAATGCACTTCCAACTCTTTCAATTGACTGAAAAACCGCCATTGGAGTATCTATCCCCATCTCCTTTGCTGTCTTTGTTTCCAGGAGCAGATTGACCTGGGACGGGAATGTTATACTGTTGGAGATACCAAGAACAAAAAGAACTGCAATTGATACAATAATAATATTAAGAATATTACTGAGATCAAGAAGCATAAAAATACACATGGAGGCACCAAGAACCATGTTGGAGATAAATATTCCCCAGACACTGTCCTTTGTGCCTTTGACAAATTTATTAAGCCATGTTGACAGAAGGATGCTGGATATTGCATAGAACATCATTATTCTTCCAACATCTGAAAAAGAGAAGTAATTCCTTAGAAAAATCGGCATTGTATAATAAAAGAAACCTATAAATATTATCCTTGTTACAATACCCTGTATAAAAATGGATACAAGCTCACCGTCCCTGAACAATAATCTGGCAAAAAGGGCAATGTTTTTTTCCACTTTTTTTTCAACCGGTTTCTCGTTCAGATCACCTTTTCCCTGTTTTTCACCCATCAAGTCAATTTCATTACCGTAATCCTTGAAAACCATATGGGCAAATTTTAGTACAATAAGCAGCATGACAGCAGAAAGAAAAAATACAACCTGATATGAAAAATACTCTTTGATGATCCCGCCTACTACAATACTGCAAAGCATCCCTCCGGAAAAAGCCGCTGTATATCCTGCAAGATGGCGTGCCCTGTTCTGGGGTTTGGAGTTCTCCACAATATATTTACGGCAGTAAAAAACAATCATTGAAAATCCCACAGCGCACAGCATTCTTCCTGCAATCAAATGAATTATATTGATTGCAAAACCACATGCAATAAACCCTGCCGCAGCACACACAAGACCTATCAATAGGGCTTTATATGGTTTTACAGAACAGTAGCTTGATCCAAGAAACATCAAAGTTGATGTAACCATTATCATGTAAAGTGTTATGGGGAGACCTATCAATATTGACTCAGGGAAAAGTGTATCAAGAAATGTATGATTTACAAGTAGCTCCTTTGTAAAGACAGGGAGAAAACTTGACTGAAGGTTTGCTGCAAGAATAAAGGTTGCCACAATGGGTCTGACATGCCCCGGAAAAGTCTTTTTTTCAAGATCTTCCCGTTTTTTATGAGTGACTCAATCTTGTTTTTATATATTTCAATTTTTGAAAGTATCTGAATCTTTCCTGAATGTGTTTTCTCACTTACAGCGTCGGCAAGTTGCTGAAGTGAATATAAAAAATGGGTCAGAATCAGCATCATGGGTGTAACTTTTTTTTCCATCTCCAGCAGGACAGATGCAAAACCTCCGGAATTTTTATCAATATTTGACGAAAGGCTGAGATTGGCAACACTCTTGTTCAGCTCTCTTATCATATGATAACCTGGAACAACAATTACATAAGATGCTATAAAGATAAGAAGCTCATATGTATATACAAGACACGCTATAATAATAGTGGAAAGATCTATCAGAAGTTTCCTTGAGCTCGCTTTGGTGTCAGACAAAACGCCAAGATGAATTTCTGCTATCACATCACCATTTTTACCATGAATCGGAGAGACAATAACTCTTTGAAATTGATCAGATACCTTGGCTGAATATATCTCCTCACTCTCTTTTAGTATTTTTATAAATGAAATAAAGGGGGCTGTTTCAATCACCTCAAAAAGATATTTTTTAATACCTCCAATTCTCTCTATTGGTATCTCAAGATCTATGGGAACTGAAAAATAGTTTTCAATAACTTTTCCCAGTTCAGATGCCTGTGCATCTGTCAATTTCTCATACTGCTCCTGGAAAATAACAATATTTCTATAAGTATAAAACGCCTGAGTAGCTGCTATAAAAAAGAATACAATAATAACCATTCTTTTTGAAGCTCTAAATGTATCCATAACATTTATTCCATATTTTTCTGTTATTTTACAAAAAAACACTTAATAGTTTATCAAAGAGGAAAATTGATTATCCCGTAAAAAATCAAAAGATTGTACCTATTTTTACTGTTCTCCCCCTCGCAAGTCTGCGAGAAGAGCTCATGGAGGTTTAATAGCAACAGTTTACGCCGGATATTCAAAAAAGGGTACACCTAAATCAAAAACGCCAAATCCACATGCCAGCAACTCATTGTTTGCTTTTTATTATTTGCTTTTTATTATTTGCTTTTTATTATTTGGTGCCATAGCTGCTGGATACTAACAATAAATTCGTAGTCATCTTTTATATTTTCATATTTATTAATATTAGCTTCAACTTTCTGCAGAATAGTTTCATCAAGCAGATTTTTATCAACACACTCTTTAAGATTGCTAACCGCTTTCATTTTCTTAAACAGCTCATAATTTTCCTGAAGGACAAGTACAAACATGTGTCGTTCATCCTGGCCTATATGGTCGCCTTTGCCTCCCTGTAATTCCAGCCATTTATCACCTTTCAAGGTATCAATAATCCCTTCGGCTTCAAAATAGCACTGCATATCCACGCCAGCAGTCTTTAGTATTTTTTTATCTTTTTTTACAATTGCATCTTTTAAATTCTCTATGTAATTATCAAATGGCCTCTCCATAAAACGATGCAATATCCAGTAAAGCATTGCAATGAGGACAAGAAAAACCAGCAGAAACTTTAAAATAACCTCTTTAACAATGGGCATTATCTTTTCTTTAATCTCTTTATCAGGAAGAAATACAAGCATATTGCCCTGAAAACTCTCTCTCTGCATAACAGGAAATGCCATTGCATATTCATTACCATGTTTACCCTGGACAATTGTTTCTCCAGTTCGTAACAAAAACTTCTCAATTTTAAGTGGATTTAAAGAGAAAAGAACCTTTTTCTCAGTATCAATGAATGCAAGATTGGAAATATCATCAGGAATTAAACCCTTAAGAAGCCTCTCATAGTTAAGTCTTTCAATTTTCTTTCCGTAAAGCAAAGATCTCTCAATCTTGCGCTTAATTGCCATACAGGACAATTTGTATTTTGTCAGATATCCATTCTCTATCCTGCGATAAAGAAAACCTATCTCAAGAACACAACTTAAGCACTGCATTCCAAGCACAACAAGTGTTGCCAGTACAATTATCTTTTTACCAAGACTCATTATCATTGTTGATCACCACCCTGACTGAAAATAGAGGGAACCTCAAAAACTGATTTTGAAAAGAAATGACGGATGCCAGTTATTCCAGACAATTACTGAAGGCATGTTCTCTATGCCCAAAATTTAAGGATTGACCAGTAATCAAAAAATCTATATCCTCTGACACTATTTTACCGTTATGAAAACAAAATATTATCAGGAGCCAAACCTGAGACACGCATGAAGAAACTCCCCAAAGATGGAAATCTTTGTATCCATTTCAAAGGAATAAGGAATTGATTTTTAATAACTTGCCCATTCATATCACCTCCAGCCACCTCTTACAGGCTTACGATGGGGAGCTTGGGTAAGTTAATTAAACCCAATTACTAAGCAAGGGATTATTGCTAAAAACAGACTTTTCCAGGAGGCAAAATATTGAAAAATAATGCATCAATTCTGAATAAAAAACAATCATTTTTACAACAAATATTTATGAGTCCCATGGTACTGTGCATTCTTATGATGATTTTGCTTCCTGCTGTAACAACAGAATGCTCTGATGCCAAGTACAAAATTCTTGCACTTCAGCACCAGGTATTTGGCTCCTACACAGCAGCATATAAAGGCTTTCTAAAGGGTTTAGATGATTCAGATATAAGGGGAATGGTATCTGTGGAAAATTACAATGCCGAAAAAAATATGGCAATTCTTGAAGGGAAGATAAAAGATATTAAAGAAAAGAACTCTTTTGACCTTTTATTTACCATGGGAACCCAAAGTACCAAAAAAGCCTCTGATATCATTCAAAATATACCTATTGTCTTTACAGTTGTTGGTTCTCCAGTCAACTCCGGAATAATATCCAACTGGAAAAGTTCAGGCTCCAATGTAACGGGAATTGCTACTCCCAACCAGGTATTAAAGGGTATTACTCAGATTTATGAACTGAGCAAGTTCACAAAAATAGGAATTACTTATCTTAAAGGCTCCCCAAGCCATGAAGCTGTTCTCTCACAGATAAAGGCAATGTGTAAAAAAAACGGTATAAAGTTTATTTATGATGGATTTTCTTTAACAAAAGGTAACGGTGACTCGTTGTCAAACGATGAAATCAGGTTCAACCTCAAAAAATCTCTGGATACAGTCCTTCCCCAGGTTGATGCAATGTATGTACAGGCATCGGGAACATATGAAAAAAATTTTTATCTGTTCAGAAATGCATTTAAAAAACACCAAACCCCATCCTTTGGAGATCCAATCTACATAAAAAAAGGAATTATAGTTGGAATTGGCGTCAACGATTATGCTTTTGGCCAACAGGCGGCAGAATACGCTGTAAAAATATTGAAAGGTACTCCACCTTCTGCACTTCCAATGGATACAGGAACCAAGTTTTCAATTCTTGTAAACCTTGAAGCTGCTCAAATGGTTCAGCTCGACCCTCTTCTTCTTATGCCAATAATGAATAGCGCAGATGCTATTTACCAGAAAATTACTGAGTAGAAATCAAAGACAATTCTGAACAGGAGAACCAGATGAAACAGATTAAAAAAGCAACGGAACAAGATAGAAAAAAAGTGGAGGAGTTGCGTATTTCAGAATTCAGCCGATCAACTGAATTTACGCTTTTAAAACCAGAAAAACTGTTATGGTCAAAGACAGATGATGAAAGCATTGTCCTGCTTGTTCTGGATGAAAATATGACTGCTCTTTCAACAATGAGGGGAATAACAGTAAATGAACGAACTGAAGCAGAAAAAATTCTTAAATGCACCGTACCTGCATCAACTGATTTTCCTGCCATTATATTTACCAGTGCTGCTACATTAAAGCCTTTTAGAAGAAGAGGCTTTAATCAGCTACTAAGGCTCTATTTTATACAATATGCATTAAAAAACAGTATTAAAACATTACTAAGCCCGGTTTATAAAAATGCTCCTCGTATTGAATTTATGAAAAAGCTTAATTATATATTCATAACACCAGAAAAAAACTGGCAAAAAAAACTCAATCCCAAATCAGAACGCCAGTTAGGCATTCTTGTGTGTGAACATTTTGAACATGCCATTAATATTATCAAACAAAACAACTCCTTTCTGATAAAAGAGTATCCATGGCATGGACAAGATATATAATAAGGAATCAATATTCCCCTGTTATTTCTAATGTGGTGGTCATCCGCCATGTATGTTATTTCACTTTTCCAGTTTTGCTCTGCTTGTCTTGCCCATAAACAACTTAGTCAGGTATAATCTGGATATAAAACTTAGGTACCACTCATTTAATAAGATATGAACACCGATACCCTGCTTTTAATTGCCTATGTGCTGCTGGCAATTGGCTTTTCATTTCTCTGTTCAGTTGCTGAAGCTGTATTACTGAGCATTACACCGTCATACATCGAGGGACAGAAGATAAAACGTCCCAAACATGCTGCGCTCCTGAAGCGATTGAAACAGGATAATGTTGATCTTTCACTTGCAGCAATTTTAACTCTCAATACCATCGCACACACAGCAGGTGCCATAGGTGCGGGTGCAAAAGCTAATGATGTTTTTGGGAGTACCTGGTTTGCCCTGTTCTCTGCGGTCATGACATTGGCTATTCTGTTTTTTTCTGAAATCATTCCTAAAACCATAGGTGCCATTTATTGGTCAAAACTCGTTATGCCGACTGCGCTTTTTGTGCAGGGTCTTATAGTAATTCTTTATCCAATTGTATGGATATCTGAGAAATTGACAAAGCTTATATCACGCGGAAAGCCCGTCCACAATTTCAGTCGTGACGAGTTTATTGCAATGGCGCGGCTCGGTAATGACAGCGGGCACATTCAAGATAACGAGTCCCGCATTATTCGCAATCTGTTTCGATATGGATCAGTGAAAGCCATGGATGTCATGACTCCACGCAGTGTAATGTTTGCCCTTGCAGAAAATAGAACTGTATCGGAGGAATTTGAGAACATCAAAGATAAACCATTCTCACGCCTTCCGCTTTATAAGACAAGTATTGACAACATTACCGGCTTTGTACTGAGGGATGACATTTTGTTGAGCAAAGCTTCAGGCCAGCAGGAAAAAATGCTCAAATCCCTTAAACGTTACATCCATGCTGTTCCTGAAACAGCATCATTGCCGATGTTACTTGACTATTTCCTGAAGGATCGTCAGCACATAGCTCTTGTAGTTGATGAGTATGGTGGGACGAGTGGAGTCGTAACCCTTGAGGATCTGGTTGAAACCCTGCTTGGTGTGGAAATCATGGATGAAATGGACAGAGTCGAGGATATGCGGGTACTTGCCCGTAAGCTATGGAAAGAACGTGCCAGATCAATTGGTATTGAGTAGTAACCTTCAGCAATGTGGCATTGGGATTTTAAAAATTGAAAAAACAATCCACAATTTACAACAAGCTAATACGTGACAATATCCCCCAAATAATTGAAAAAGCAGGGAAAAAAGCCATTATACGCCCCATAAGCGGCAAAGAACTCAAAGATGCACTGGGGCAGAAAATCCTTGAAGAGTCCTTTGAACTCTTTAACGAGTGGCAAAGAGATGATAAAAAGAATATTCTCAAAGAGGCTGCTGATCTTCTTGAGATTCTCCTTGCTGCCATTGAATTTCAAGGTTTTACCCTGAACGATCTTATGTCAAAACAGAAGGAAAGAACTCAGAAAAGGGGAGCATTCCAAAAACATCTTTTTCTGGAACAGGTGACAACAGCTCCTTCCTCCGGAGATGGAGCTGATGATACAAATAAAAATTTTATATATTCCACTGAAGACCTGCCCCCACTTTCACAGAGTCCATCTCTGATATATAACCCCGAACAGCAAAAAAAACTCCTTCGCACCATTCAAAGTGAACTTCAGATTAGTACAGAAGTCCGGCTTGCATCGGCCTTTTATTCGCCTGGTCAGGCCAATCTGCTTATTTCAGAACTGTCTGATTTTACAAGAAATGGCGGATTGCTGAAAGTTATTTTTTCCACAATGGGTAACATCACCCGCCCTGAATATTTCCCCCATTTTCAAACCCACGTTCCCGAAGCTCAGATGCGGATATTTCATCCACCGGATTTACCATTTGATAAACAGCCACCCAACTTTCATGTAAAAACATGGCTTTTCACCCATGGAGACGGAAGTGGTGCAATGCTCATAGGCTCTTCCAATTTCACCCAGGCAGGAATGCAGAAAAATGTGGAGTGGAACTACTTTACACCCCTTGAAATCAATCTGCTCAAAAATGAGAGCTCGATGGAAAAAAAAGAAGCGGAGAAAGCTTTCCCAGGTCATGGAAATCAAGACCATAAAGATAACAGATATTCCCTTACTTCCCACTATGAATCTGCTGTCAAAAACTATGATGAAATATGGCACTACAAGTCTGTACCTCTTTCAGATGAATTTTTAAAAGCTTATGAAACCCGCTTTGAAAAAGCCCGTACCGCTTTTCAAAGCCCATTTTCTGATCAGAAAAACAGAGGAGATGACAACAGCAAAATTTTTGACAGAATATCATCATGGGGCAGCCCTTCATATGAAAAAACTGTTGATAATTTTGATGGTGGTGATGGTTATGAAAATTTTTCGATTAAACCCAACGAAGCTCAACAGCAAGCACTTGAAACCCTTGCCGGTTTCAGGAAAAAACAAATTAATAGGGCGGCGGTGATTGCTGCTACAGGTATCGGCAAAACCTTTCTCGCAGCCTTTGATTTTATGCAAAGTAACTGCAAAAGCGTTCTGTTTATTGCACACAGGGAAAAAATTGTGGCAGATGCCATGAGAACCTTTAGAAAAGTTCTGAATTTAAAAGAGTTTGGTGCGGTGTATGGTGGTGGCAATATCCCTGCCGGAAAAGCAGATTCTCTGTTTGCAATGATTCAGACATTGAGCCGTTCAACCCGCCTTTCCTCCTTTGATCCAGAAACTTTTGAGTATATTGTCATTGACGAGTTCCACCACAGTGAAGCAACAACTTACCGGAAGGTTCTTAATCATTTCAAACCCCGCTTTTTGTTGGGGCTTACAGCAACACCGGAAAGGATGGATGGCCGTGATGTTCTTGAGTACTGCGATTACAATATTGTCTGCGAAATCAGGGTAATGGATGCCATAAAAAAAGGATGGCTGACACCGTTTCAATATTTTGCAATCTATGATGAAACAGATTACGAACAGATTACATGGCGGGGCAACCGATATGATGAAGCAGAGCTTGAAATTGCTCTTCAAAATGATACGCGCACCCTAATCATTGCCCAAAATCTAAAAAAATATCTGCCTTCATCAGGTAAAATCAAGGCACTTGCCTTTTGCAGTTCTGTGAGTCATGCAAAATACACAGCAAAACACCTGAACGACAATTTTCAAATTCCTGCCGTTGCCATTTGCGGTGATTCCAGCCATGAAGAACGTGAACAGATGATACTTTCACTTAAAAGAGAGAGCCATCCCCTCAATGTTATCTGCACTGTGGATATTTTCAATGAAGGGGTGGATATCCCTGAAATCACACATATTTTATTTCTCCGCCCTACCCTTTCCTTTACCCTTTTTTTTCAACAGCTTGGCAGGGGACTCCGGCTGGCTCCCAATAAAGATTTTCTGGTGGTGCTTGATTTTATCGGGAATTTCAGAAAAGTTCATATTGCCCCCCTTGCCCTGTGTGGATGCACAAGCCTTGAGGCATTTTCATCTGAAAAACGATTTGGAGACTTTCGTAACGGCAAATCAAATGTGGCCTCTATGGTGGAAAAGAACTTTCCAGAATCCTGTCATTTAAGCGCGGATGTTAAAATAAGGCGACTATGGCAGCAGGATTTAAAGCAGATAATCAACAGCAGCATGAGCCGTGCTGAACGTCTTAAAATAATCTATCATGACATAAAATCAGATCTGAACCGGGAATCTGCCCTGAATCTTGTTGATATGCTCTCAAATGCATATGATATTGATCCAGGACTCTACCTGAAACCATCGCCATTTGGCAGTTGGTTGAGGACAAGGCTTTACTGTGATCGTGAAAACTGTCCAGCAGAGGAACAAGCACTTCTGAACACACCTGGAGAAATATTTCTCAGATATATTGAAACAGGTCTTAATCCAACACGGTCTTATAAAATGGTAGTAATCAAAATCATTCTTGATATTGGGGGATATATCTGGCAAATTCAAGACATTGCAGAACCTTTCCGTGAATGGTATCTGACCAACAGTCAATACAGATACGACTATACTCCCCTGCAAAAAGTAAAAAACCTTCCGACTTGTCAATAAATGCTGCTATATCCCATCTGAAAAATATGCCCCTTGATAAATTGAGCAATAAACCCTCAGACTGTTTTATACTTGATAAAAAAAGAGGGACATTTACACTGAAAGATATCTATAAACCCTACTGGGAAAAAGATTTTTTTAGAGAAATGGTTAAAGACAGAGTTGAATTTGCACTGAAACGCTACTTTAAAGATTGCAAAAATTAGCCTAAAACAAATATCTACTCATAGGCGACACAAGTGATGTCCGGTTAGTTTTTTGCAAGGGTCGCAACTAAAGGTCAAATGCCTTATTATTGTTCTAACATTAAATAATAATAAGGAATGAACCAATGCATAGACCTTTAATTTTTAAACACAAAATCAACTCACGAACTTATAATTTATTTTTAGAACCTTTAGATGTAATTTTGTCATTTGTGCCAGAGCTTCTTTCCAGAGGAGACCGCCCTTTGCAGATGACTTTTGAAGACCAGATGAATGCTTTGATATATTTTCATCTTCAAGAACATCATTCTGCTCGCCATCTTGTGCAGGATCTCCGTGATAACGAGTTTGCCAAAAAGTGCATTGCACCGGAAGACGGCATTAGTCGAAGCAATTTCTCGGAAGTCATAAACAGCCGGGGACAGGAACAGTTGTAATTTGTTTTTCAAGAGTTGACTAAGTCAGCATATGGGCTACAAAGTTGGCAATGTGAAATATTTTGTCGGTACAGATATACATGATCTTACAGCCGGGCAAATCGCAACCATCTATAAACTCAGATGGAGAATCGAAACCTTTTTCCAATGGTGGAAAAAGCACCTGAATGTTTATCATCTGATTGCCAGAAGCCGCTACGGACTTATGGTCTAAATCCTTGGTGGTCTCATTACATATTTGCTAATGGCCATCTATTGCCGAAGGCAATTCAATGAAACTGTGTCAATCAAGAGGGTTAGAGAAATTCGGACAACCATTCTAAACGAACTGCACGGTATTTCTTTTACCTCAATTGATCACAATGCAATTTTCAAAGAGCAAGTTAGAAATCTAAATGCAAAAACCTAACCGGACATCACTGATTTAAACGGGCATGATTGATTTCGTATCAATCACCCCAAGTATAAAAATGATAGTCATTTTCACGGTAAAAGAATGCTGTTATCAGACTTTTATCGAATCCATCAAAAATTAATATTAAATAAATTAGGCTTACCGTGAGAAACTTATGATTTCTAAAATAACACTGGAAAATTTTTTTAGTTTCAGCCTTCCAGTAACTGTAGAACTCAATCCAGATATCAATATTCTTTTAGGAATTAACGGCAGTGGCAAAACAAATCTACTTAAAGCCATTCATCTGCTTCAGGAAAGCATTACTGGCAATGGGCTTGAACAAATATTATTGAAAGACTGGGGCGGTTTCAACTCTGTTGCAAATTTCAATTCAGAAGAAAAAAAATACATAAAGTTATCATTTGAATTTGATAAAAATTCCATAGAACATATCAACACCCAAAAAGGCTATCAATTTCCTGATAATCCGGTTTATGAATTAACAATTTACAGGATGGGGAATACTTCATACTATCTAAAGGAAAAACTGTACTGCAAAAGCATGACCCAAGATGGCAATGATTTCATCTATATGGAAATGACACATGGTCAAGGTGTTATCTCTACACTGGAAAAAGAAAAGGATGGGATTCAAAAATACCCGCAGAAAGAAAAACAGATCAATTTCAAGCCAACGGAGCCAGTCTTAAGGCAAATTTCTGACCCTGACCGCTTTTACCCTCTGTTCACTTTAAAAAGAGCGATAGAAGGAATATCAGTCTATTTCTATTTTGATACCAGTTTTCACAGTGTAATCCGTCAGCCCTCTGGTTATGGTACAGAAACGAAACTATTGCCGGATGGCCAAAATCTGATGACTATAATCAATCATATTAAAAACAACCATCCGTTAAGTTATGAAAAAATTGAAGACGCAATAAAAAAAATTAATCTAACATTCAAAGATATTAATTTTGCGTTTATGGGTTCTAAATTGTATCTTGTGCTTCGGGAAGAGTGCCTGTCAAAATCTGTTTCCATAGAGCATATTTCAGATGGAACACTTCGATATCTTATTTTGATGTCGATATTATTCAACCCCGAAAGGGGAAGCATTGCCTGTATTGATGAACCTGAAATTAGCCTACACCCGGATATGATCAACACAATTTCAGAAGCCATCAAAAAGGCTTCAAAAACCACACAATTAATAATCACCACCCATTCACCATTACTGCTTAATTCATTTGAGATAGATGATCTTTTGATATTTGAAAAAAATATTAAAAATGAAACCGCAATTTATAAAAAATCTATTGAGGACTTTGAAGAATGGATTGAGGATTTCATGGTCGGACAAGCCTGGATGCAAGGATTGCTGGGTGGGAAAAGATGGTAGATATTACAATTTATATTGAGGGGGTAAAACTTACAAATGCGTCTGCGATGACTGTTGACAGCAGTGCTTTTTTTCGCGAAAGCTTTTATGAATTATTCTCCCAAAAATTACATCCAACTGAATTTAATCTCAAAATAATACCTTTTGGCACTGTAACCCTGTCAAAAAGATGGACTTATGATGGGCCTAAGACGGGCACTGGAAGAAGAAGGTCTTGATTATCTTTTACCCTCATCCTCATTTGACGCTGCTATATCCAGAATCGAAGATATTGAGAAGAGGCATTTGTGAAAGACCACATTAACGCTCAAGGAGATCTAAGAGACACCAGAGTTGTTGAACGTTTAGCCTGTGGGTATCTAAAACTGCTGTTCCCTAATATAGAATCTGTTTCTATGGAACAATTTAATGAATACTGTTTACAACCAGCCATAGAGTTGAGATCAAACATCCGGAGGCAAATGGCGTATCTGGATCCGGAGTTTTCACCTTATATTGCAAAAATATCATTATTATGACACCCAAAATCTATAATCATTGGCATACTTCTTTTTCCACATAAGGACTCCCATGAAAAACTTACCCCTTGGTGTCAATACCATTGCAAGCATTAAAAGTCAGAACATGGTTTATGTGGATAAAACCCATATAGCATGGGAACTTATTAAACATGCTGGACGCTTCTTTCTCTCAAGACCAAGAAGGTTTGGCAAAAGCCTATTTATTGACACTTTAAAAGAAATTTTTGAAGGAAACAGTGAGCTTTTCAATGACCTTTATATTTATGATAAATGGGACTGGAGTCAAAAATATCCTGTCATAAAAATTGATTTTTCAGATGGTGCACTTCAAAACAGAAAAGATCTTGATAAAAGAATATATGAGATTCTCCACGACAATGCAGACAATCTGCAAGTTAAACTCAATACCACAAGAGATATTCCTGGAACCTTTGGAGAACTCATAAGATTTGCCCAAAAAAAACATGGTAAGAAAACCGTTGTTCTTGTTGATGAATATGACAAACCCATTCTTGATAATATTGAAAACAGCGCAATAACCGCTGATATGCGGGAGGGACTAAAAAACCTCTATTCCGTTCTCAAGGGGCAGGATGCACACCTTCAATTTGTCTTTATGACTGGTGTAACCAAATTTTCCAAAGTCACTCTTTTTAGTGGAGTTAATCAGCTCACAGATATCACATTAAATGAAAATTTTTCCACAATTTGCGGTTATACCCATAAAGATCTTAATAATCAATTCTCCGAACACCTAAAAAGTGTTGATCTTAAAAAATTAATGCACTGGTATAATGGTTATAAATGGCTTGGTAATACCCCTGTTTATAATCCTTATGATATTTTATTATTCATTCATAATAAAATGGCATATAGAAACTACTGGTTTGAAACTGGAAATCCAACATTTTTAGTTAAGCTTTTTCAGAAAAACCGATATTTTCTTCCAACTCTTGAAAATCTTGTGGTGACAGAAGAAATAATTGACTCTTTTGATGTGGAAAGAATAAATCCTTTGACTCTTCTGTTTCAGAGCGGCTATCTCACTGTGAAAAAAACCTTTACCCGCCGCCAAAGGATGATGTTCCAGCTTGAAATTCCCAATTTTGAAGTCAAAATTGCCCTGCACGACCATTTTATAAACGCCTACACCGATCTTGTGAATGAAAAAATAGGTTTGCAGGATAATTTATATGATTGCTTAGAGCAAGGAGATGTTCAAGGAATGGTTCATGTCATAAAACGTCTTTTTTCATCCATTCCATGGCGAAACTTTACACACAATGACCTTGCTGATTATGAAGGATATTATGCTTCTGTACTTTATGCCTTTTTCTCTTCCCTTGATGCAGAGATTATTCCTGAAGATATAACCAACCATGGACAGGTTGACATGACTGTAAAATCAGGAAAACATATTTATGTAATGGAGATAAAAGTGGTGGAACAGGAAAATATGGATGTGAATAAAACAGAGAATATGGAGTTTGCGGGTAAATCAAAAGAGACAAAGCACAATCCAGCGTTAAAGCAGATTCAGGAAAGAGGCTATGCAGAAAAATACAGGGGCATAAAAGGCGTGGCTGTACATGAGGTGGGGCTTGTATTCAGCAAAAAATTAAGGAACCTGACTCAAAATCACCACCTTTCATACCTGGACTTATGAACACTGCCTGGGAGTTGGGGATAAAAAATAGAGTAAACAGCATTTTTAATATTTACCGTGGAAATGGATACAAATTTCCATATTTGGGGGTGACTGCATCGCAGTCATGCCCGTTTACCTTTAAAAAATCCATTCAAAGATGTTGTCAAAATGGCACCAAGACAATATAATGCAAAAAATAATAATATAAAAAAAACTAATAAGGATTCCAAAATGAAAACAGAAGCTAAAATCTCTCGTGTCTCAGCCAGGGTAACTCCGAGTGTTTATAACACGTTAACAGAGGCATCTGAAATATCAGGAGCTACTATAAATCAATTTTTGGTTCAAGCAGCTCTGGAAAAAGCATATACTATTATTGAACATGAAAACAAAATCAAATTGAATAGACAATCAGCCGATCACCTGTTTCAAATAATAGAAAACCCCCCAAAGAAAAACCCAAAACTTGCTAAGGCAATAAGAACATACAAACAGGACATGTGATGCTAAAGATTGAGCTTTTAGATAAATCTCATGATAGAACTCAATTTGATTGCGGCAATCTAACTTTAAATATTTACCTGCAAAAAACTGCGAGGCAGCATATATCAAAAGGAATGTCTCGCACTTTTGTGCTTATAAATGATGATAATCCAAGAACCATTCTTGGTTTTTATACATTGTCAATATGTGAAATCGAAACAGACTATTTGCCAAGAAAAATTGCAAAACAATATCCAGATCAAGTCCCTGCAGTTAAACTGGCAAGACTTGCTGTATCGATGAAAAAACAAAATAATGGATATGGTAGTTATTTGATCGGCAGTGCAGTTGAAAAAGTCATCCTGATTTCTGAACATGTTGGAATAATAGGTTTATTTGTTGATGCCAAAGATGATCATGTAAAAAAATATTATGAGCAATTTGGTTTTATTTCCCTTCAAGGAAACCCTCTTATTTTATTTCTGCCAATGCAAACATTGAATAAATACAAATAGTACTTTTCATAGTATCTGTGGTGAAATATTCCTCCAAATTGAATGAATAAATTCCCCTATCCATTTATCTATAGCGCTCACCAAAATTGACACACCTTTGCTCACTTAAATTGATACACCCACTGTGCATCAACTTCAAAAGCAGACAAAAAAAATGTTGTAAAAAAAGGAAATGGGGAATAACGTTTAGTTTGCGAAAGCTCTTTAAAAAAAGAACACTAAACGAAATTCCCCATTCAAATACCATATTATATACAAGGTAGTTTACAAAATTACTACCAAAAAATAAAC
>NZ_LT828541.1:0-36886 GCF_900170035.1 Desulfamplus magnetovallimortis
CGATCAACAGTGGCAAGCTCGGATTCATCAGTAGCATCCATCACCTGGGCTTCAGTAACAAACGCAGATGCCTCTTCAACCAGATTTTTTCTGATATCAACAGCCATAACTTCAGCTTTGCGCTCTGACAGAGTCCGGGCAAGTGACATGCCAAATTGCCCAAGGCCAATGATCAATATCTGTTGAGACATTACACCTCCAATTCCCATTTTTGACTGTCTCGCAAAAAGTCCACAACACCAATGTGACTATTAATAATTTCAATGATTTATGAGTGAAAAATTTTCAAAATAGGACTTTTTACAAGCTCATCATTGTTATAACTTCTACTCTCTATGTTAAAGATATCCTGGCATCAAGGTAGCCAGAAGCAGAGACTGACCGTTCTCTACTCAAAATCATGAAAAGGGTGACAGGGCCTATTCTTCCAACAAACATTGCCATCAGGATAATAACTTTTCCGATTTCATCAAGCATTGGCGTAGCCCCTATGGACAACCCAACTGTTGCAATTGCTGATGTTGCTTCAAATACAATTTCACGCATTGGAATCTGCTGCGTGATTTCCAGCATAAAAACCGTCATAAACCAGATAAAACAGCCTGCAAAAACAATGGTAACAGCCCTGTAAACTGTTCCGGGATTAATTATACGACGACCTACAGTCACATCATCGCATGATTTTATATTGGCAATGAAGGTCATGAACAAAATGCCAACTGTTGTGGTTTTGATTCCACCGGCAGTACCGCCTGGACTTCCACCTATAAACATAAGGCAGAGCATCATAAGAAAAGCCGGACCTGTGGTTCCAGCAAGATCAATGGAATTAAAACCGGCTGTTCTTAATGTAACCGATAAAAACCATGCATTATTAATTTTGTCAAACAATGGCAATCCTGACAAAATTCCGTTCCATTCACATGCCAGAAAAAAAATCATTCCTGCAAACAGAAGCACAATTGTTGTAATAATAGCAAGAGATGCTGCAACAGGCACTCTTTTGTTAGATAATAGAACCAATACTGTTGCAGGAGTAATTCCTCCCAATATGATTAAAAGTGAAATGACATGTAGTATGGCTGGCATGTGCTGAAAAGTGACAAGACTGTTACTTTGAAGAGCAAAGCCAGCATTACAGAAAGCAGAGACTGCTGTAAAAATCCCCTGCCATACGGACATGGGGAAGGATGGAGATGTTCCGGAAAAATGAAAAAGCAGGGTCAGGATAAATGCTCCTGCTGCTTCCACAAAAAAGGTATATTGCAGAATAAGAATAATGGAACGCACAAAATCATTGTGGCCACTGTTTGTAATGGCAGTCATTATCCGCTCATGACGAAGTGTCATCCGCCGCCCCATCGCATGTAGAGCAACAGTTGTAACACCCATAATGCCAAGACCACCAAGCTGAATAAGCAACAATATAAACAATTGACCTATCAATGTAAAATCAACTGAAGTATCAAGCACAACAAGGCCAGTTACGCAAACAGCACTTACAGAGGTAAAAGCAGCATCAACAGTGGCAATATCATCAGTAACAGAACATGGAAGCATCAAAAGAATAGTACCTGTTATGCACAATGCAAAAAAAGTAATAAGCATCATACGTGCAGGATGCACAAGAAGTGGCTCCCAGATACTGATATCTTTTCCTGAAGGCATTGTATCAGGCGGCAATATAACAGCTATAATCATTCCGGCTGCCATTGCTGCAACTTTTGTGAAGCCACCTGACAATGAAAAAATTACCATTGCGACTGCAACAATCATTACTAACAGCAGTATGAAAGACCTTACAAGTAATACCCTGTCTCCAGCCAAGAGTATCTTTCCAGATGGTATGTTATGTTTACCTGATCTTTCTTTACCGTGGAAACAGATACATGATTTCCATGTTCGGGGGTGACGGAACGTCAGCCATGTCGGTTTAGCAATCTCTCTCATTATTTCAGATATCGCCTGAAAAAAATGGTGTATTACAAGAAATCCAACAATAAGAGTGGATGCAGCCAATGAAGGATCAGCGAAACATTGATGATTGACAGCCAAATCAATGGATGACTCAACATGATGTTGTGAGATCATTGCAAAGGTGGCCATAATTGAAAGTGAAATGGCAGCAAAACGAATACGCTGGAAGGAACGTTGATTTTTGGAGCTTATCATAAGGTAATTGACAGAAGGCTCGTAATCAAAAAGGAAAAACAGGGTTGATATTGTTAGAACCGCCCCTGTCAAGGCAAAAAAGGGATTATTAAGAAACAGAGGAAGTCCGGAAAGAGTTGTAAAAGTAAGAGCAACTGCCGCAAAAGTTTTACCGTAACGAGGAGATCTCAGGATCAGGAAGGCACTGATAAAACAAAAAATTGTTCCATGTATTGCAAACAATGTGGATAGATCAAAAGAGTTACCGGAACTGTTTCCGGCAACAGCATCAAGCAGAATAAAGGGAAAAGGAGACATTGCCATCAATGCCCCCTCAATCCCCACCTGCTGAAGAGATGTACGTGATTTTTTAACCTGCATTCTTGTTATGCCTGTTTAAATGGCCTTCTGCATTACTTGTCAGGATTTCCCAAATTATGATCAGCAGCATGAAAATTATTGCATGGGTTCTCTATGGCACTCTGTGCATTATGCACCGTTATCTGTGTAAATGGTATGCCCCAACCATTTTTATTGCATGCATCAACAACAATGGATTGCACAGCTCTGCCTATCATGTAATAGAATTCTGCTGCAGGCCCTGCAAATTTTACAAATATGAGAATATCAAGTGAAGATGCAGCAGCCTCCTTGAATTCAACAAGAAGATCAAGAAGATGCTCACCATATTCCCTTTTTACAATCTCTTCTGATACAGTTTTGTAAATTTTTGCAGGAATATCACGGGTTATATCTGCCTGATGATCGTAATCAATTCCAAATGTGACACCAATTCCAAAGCTGTTCATGGAGAGATTTATCGGATTCTGATCAAGAAATGAGCTGCATGGATATGTTTTAACACAACCGCCAAGAACCTCAAGATTTACCATCTCAGGGCTCTGCATTATAACCCTGCCAAATGAACCGTCAGCCAAAACCACATAGTCATTTTTTCGCGTGGGAAACCAAAGTTCATCATTAACAAACGGACGGGATTGCAACCCCATCAGTGCCTGAAGCGGAAGGCGCCTGACACCACCTGCAAGCTCGGGATTTTCAAGGGTTGTCAAAAGATTAAGTGAAACTACCTTCCAGGGGACACCATCATAAATCAGCCGTTCCCCATCTCTTACGGTACCTATATTTAATATGAATTTTGCCTGCTCCCAGAACATTGCAAAACCGTTCTTTGTTGTCCATGCAACCCCTATCAAAAATATCATTGCAACGCTTAAAAGCATCCAGTCTCCAAAATTATATAGCAGAAGCAAGGATGCAGACACTGCAAGGAAAAATGTAAAAACATGGTAGATAACTTCAAAAAGACGACTGTAAAATGAGCGCTCCTTTGCAGAATTTGCCCTTCTTGATCTGAAAATCCACCAGTAGAAAAAACGAAACATGATAAAGACAACAAAAAAAGCAACCACAGAAAGCAGAAGGTTTATACCCCTTGTTTTGAAAAAATCATCCCCAGCACCCTGAAGGACTTTTACTATTGATTTTTTTGATTCTATTTTCTGATCAAGCTGATATTGGGACTGGGTAATATGTCGCTGCACATCCTTCTCTTTCTCATGCAACTGTTTTTCAATTTCAGCCAATCTCTTTTTAACTTTATTATCAGATGCCTCTTTTATTAAAACAGATGTATTGGAAATCCCCTGCTGGACAGCAGCAAGATGTTTTTCGTAAAATGCAATCTCCTTTCTGAGCTTCTCAATCTCCCGAGGATGGCTTGTTATATCCTTTAACTCCTCAATAAATGGACGAAAAATTTCCTGAATCTCCTCTTTAAGATCAACTATCTTGAGAGGCTTTGAAATATCGCCCTGGGGCTGTATTCCAACAGCAATGGTTTTAAACTCATTCTCCCTGCTGTCAAGGCGCGTTATAATTTCGTTCATCTCATCGGTTATTCTCTGTTTTTTTTCCTCAGTCTCAGCATTTTTCAACTCTTTTTTCTTAAGCTCCAGCTCCTTTTGAAGAAGAACCATTGAATCAAGAATATCTGCAAGGGCGGCAAGTTTATTCTGGCTTGGAGAGAGGGTTTTAGAATCCGGGTTAACTTGGTTGTCAGCGCCGACTTCAATTCCACCACTTGGCTCACTTCCCATAGTGTTGGAAGGAAACATACAGCAAACAACAATTAAAGATATAGACAACCACCAAAATAAACTTTTATAACATAAAGCCATAATTCAGCCTCCTCGTAGAGTATTTATTTCAAATTGACACAAAGACCAATACACTCTATCATAAATCACAGGCAAAAACGAACGGGAATATTTTGGGAACAAAAGGCCTATGACACCAACTGTTAACGATCTTATGAAATCCCCCCTTAATTTCAGGGGCCTTCTGGATGAGATGCCCCTGGGAATAACCATTGTTGATCTTGATTTCAGGATCGTACTTGTCAATCGTGTGTTTGAAGCACTGACCGGCTTTTCAGCATCTGATGCACGGGGTATTCCATGCTGCCATATAATAAGGAGTAGGCACTGCTCCGGAAACTGCCCTGCCACCTCTGCAACAGGCAACATAAGACACCCTGTCTGTTTTGAAAGTGATATAATAAATCGTGACCGCCAGAAACTTCCTGTAAGAATAACACTTGCCCCTCTTTTAAACTCAAACGGTGAACAGAGCGGATACATTGAAACGGTTGAAGATATAAGAGCAATAAAGCAAAGCGATGTCAGAAAAAGCAAGGCATACAGCTTCTCTGACATTGTTGGAAGATGTACACAGATGGAAAAAATCTTCCAGACAATACCAATACTTGCCCAGAGCGACACATCCATTCTTATTACAGGAGAAACAGGAACCGGCAAGGATCTTGTGGCAGAAGCCATTCACCAGACATCCACAAGGGCAGCAGGCCCTTTCATCAAAATCAACTGCGGAGCACTACCGGAAACACTTCTTGAGTCAGAAATCTTCGGACACCAGAAAGGTGCATTCACAGGAGCTGTTGAAAACAAGCCTGGCAGGTTTCAACTTGCCCATAACGGAACCATCTTTCTGACAGAGATTGGAGACCTTCCGCTTGCTCTTCAGGTTAAACTGCTCACATTCCTGGATGATAAGGTTATCTACCCCCTTGGCAGCACCAAAGGCTTCAATGCCAATGTAAGGATGATTGCAGCAACACACCGTAACCTTGAAACAATGGTAAGAGACGGACAATTTCGCCAGGATCTATTCTTCCGCCTCAACGTGGCACGAATCCACCTCCCTCCTTTAAGAGAACGGGAAGGCGATATAAGATTGCTGCTTGACCATTTTCTCAACACTTTTTCAAAACAGCTTAACAGAAGGAAAAGCCACTTTTCAAAGGATGCCTTGAATATCCTTATCCACTATGGGTACACAGGAAACATAAGGGAACTCAGAAACATTGTTGAATACGCTGTAAACATGGCAGGAGATCACCTGATTGAACCTGAAAATCTGCCTGCATATCTTTTTGACTCTCCAATGAAGCTTCCTGTAAGAGGAGAGGATTACCATCAACAGGAGAGAGACAACAAGGAAAACAGGCAACTATCTGGAACGAATTATACAGAAAGAGAAGACCCCTCTTTGTCATATGACAAAGGGGAAACCATGCATTACTCTTCTGCAACTCAAACCCCTCTTTTCAACCAGAAATCAAATACAGGAGCTTCGTGGGCAGACAGGGAAAGGGAGATGATTCTTGATGCACTTCTCAAGGCAAAGGGTAGAAAACAGGTTGCATCGGAGATTCTTGGGTGGGGACGTACAACATTGTGGCGGAAAATGAAACAGTATGAAATAGAATAATGGATAAAAAAATGAATGTGCAAGTTCAACCTCAAAGTAAAATGACCCCGGATGAGTACTTTGAATTTGATAATAAATCAGATATAAGGCATGAATTTTTCGATGGTGAACTCTTTGCCATGACAGGAGCTACAAAGAATCATAATCTCATCAACACAAGTCTTACTGTAAATTTGGTTAATGGCATCACCAATTCTACATGCAGAGTTTTTTCCAATGACATGAGGGTGAAAATTGAAAACGGCTATGTTTACCCTGATCTTGCAGTGGCATGTAGTGATCTTGAATTTGAATCCAACGACCTTGACACCTTAACTAATCCAATTGTTATAGTAGAGATTCTTTCAAACTCTACCGAGGCTTTTGACAGAGGGGATAAGTTTTCTTATTACCGGATGATTCCTACACTTAAAGAGTATATTCTTGTATCTCAAAACAAATGCAGAGTTGAACAGTTCATCAGAAAAGAAAAAAAAATGTGGAGTATGCTTTATTATGAAGATATGGCGCAGATTATGAAAATCGAGTCTGTTAACTGTGAATTATTGCTATCTGATATTTATAAGTGGGTTGAATTCAATAAGTAATATGATCTTACGGCCACAACGAATAGTGAAAATTCTCAAAAACGACACCTATGAACTTATGAGCCTTGTTAATACTGTTTGAATCAGGATGCCCAGGATAACCAAGATTTACAGGATAAAAATCTTGAGCATCCTGTAAATCCTGGTTATCCTTTATATGAAAGTCTCCGTAACAGCCTGTTTTGAAAATGACTTTCATCCCTTCGATTGTGGCGGTAATCCGCCATGTACGTTATTCAGACAAATGCAATAAATGCCAAAAAAGCCAACAAGATGTCGATCTTGAGGAAAATTAGAGACAACCCTTTGTGATTTCCGCCATACAGGGCAAACACTCAGGTCTCTCACTACAGTTTTTTGCCCACTGAGATACCACTCAGTCACCATTTAGAATCATAATGAAACTTTATGCTACATATATTGAAAAACTATGACACAAAATGATTGACACAAGCAGGTGATGAGGTTATGCTTACCACTAATCAGGAGTCAACACTGCTGCCATGATAAAAAGAATATTGATCCCCATATCCGGAGACGATGTTGCCCCAAGGTTTGATCTTGCAACTGAAGTTCTTGTAATTCTTATCTCAAGAAATAACGAAATTGAAGAAGAACGGACAGTTGTACTTCCAGGAGCCTCTGCTGAGAAACTGTGCCACCTTATCCTGACTGAAAATATCCATATCCTGATCTGTGGTGCCATTGAAGATGAGTTTTATCAATTTCTTAAATGGAAAAAAGTTACAATATTTGATTCAGTTATAAGCAGTTGGCAGAATGCCTTTGACTGCTACCTCAATAACACTCTATCTCCTGGCGCCATACTATACCCACGAATAGTAGAAAATACACCCTATCAATTTTGATGTTTTTGCAAAAAACAAAAGCTTTAGTAATAGGGTTTAATTAGCTTCCCCCAAACTCCCACTCGCAAGTCTATGAGAGGGGGCATGGGGACGATGTGAATAGGGAACTTAAAGCCCTTCAGGCGAACTTTTCCATAAACTTTTGCTTTTGCACGAGATAAAATGGAAATTCCTATACTATGAACTTAGCGCCCTTCGGGCGGGCTTTTCCATAACCACTTGCTTTTGCAGGAGATAAAATGGAAATTCCTATACTATGAACTTAACGCCCTTCGGGCGGGCTTTTCCATAACCACTTGCTTTTGCAAGATAAAAATGGAAATTTCTATACTATCAAGTTATTAAAAATCAATTCCTTAACAAACCACATAGCAAAAGAATCCTCATGATTAACTTCAAAAATTCAAAAATTTATACCCTTTTAAGCAGCCTTTATAATCCGGGCAACAGCTCTCCTGAGCACTATGTTGTTTTAAGAAGGCTCATTATTACCATCATGCTAATTGTAACAACTCTTCCCATGGGAACAATGATTGTTATTAACCATTTCCAGTACAGAAACCACCTTAGAAATGAGATAACAACCCCCATTCTCACCCTGGCAAACAAGACAAAACACTCCTTTGAAATACTTCTTGAGGCAAGGCTTTCAACTGTCCGGTTTATTGCCACAGCCTACACATACGAGGAGCTTAACGACAGCCAGAACATCAAGCGTATTCTCATGTTTCTCAAAAAAGAGTTTGGAGGCTTTGTGGATCTCGGCCTTATTGACTCCAATGGAATACTTAACAGTTACGCTGGCCCCTACCCGCTTCTTGGTAAAAACTACTCAGAACAGACATCTTTTCAGGAGACCCTGATCAAAGGTAAATATATAAGCAATGTATTTTTGGGGCACAGAAAATTTCCACACATTGTAGTTGCTGTTCAACACCTGACAGATGAAGGAAAAACCTGGATTCTAAGAGCCACAATTGACACAGATAAGTTTGACAGCCTTATCCAGAGCATGGGGCTTGACCCCAAAAGTGACGCATTTTTGATTGACACCCAGGGAGTGTTCCAGACAAATTCAAAATTTTATGGAAAAACCCTGGAACAGTGCCCCTTTGACATACCATCCCAGAAATTTGAGTCACACATATACGAAACAGTTGACCCTGAAGGACAGGAGGTTGTCATTGCAAGTGTGGGTTTTAATGCAGCCAACTACACCCTTGTCATTGTAAAACCCCGCTCTGTGGTTCTGCAATCGTGGTATGCCCTTAAAACAGAGCTTTTCATTGTATTTCTGATTGGACTTTTCTTTATTGTCATAGCCATTTTCAAAATCACCAACAGCCTTATATTGCGCCTTAAGGAGTCTGATGAAAAAAGGGAAAATACCCTGGCGGAACTCCAGCATACCCAGAAACTTTCGTCCATTGGACGACTTGCAGCAGGTGTTGCCCATGAGATCAATAATCCTCTTGCCATCATCAACGAAAAGGCAGGTCTTATGAACGATATCATGGAGTTTTCAGCAGATTTTTCCCAAAGTGAAAAATTCAGGCTTCTTATAGCCTCGATCCTGAAATCAGTTGAAAGATGCAGAAAAATTACCCACAGGCTTTTAGGATTTGCCAAACGGATAGAAGTTCAAAGAGAGTCCATGGACACCAATGCTGTTATAAAGGAGGTACTTGGATTTCTGGAAAGGGAAGCACTTTACAGAAAAATTGATATCCGTCTTAACCTCATGGAACCTCTCAACATTATTGTTTCAGACAGAGGACAGATCCAGCAGGTTTTTCTCAATCTTCTCACCAATGCCTTTGATGCTGTAAAAAATGGTGGTATAATTAATATCAAAACAGAAAACATGGATGAAGGTGGAATCAAAATTCAGGTCAATGACAACGGTTGCGGTATTCCGGAAGATATTATAAAACATGTCTTTGACCCGTTTTTTTCAACAAAAAAAGAGAAAGGCACAGGGCTTGGCCTTTCCATTTCCTACGGTATAATAGACCGGCTTGGAGGCAGCATAAGTGTTTCAAGCCATGTCAACCAGGGTACTGAATTTACCATAATCCTTCCAAAAATCTCAGAACATTCACCGGAGGAGCATAATGAGCACCCAACCAATTAAAGTTGTATTAATTGACGATGAAGAGGAGTTTTCTTCAACACTTGCAGAACGTCTGACACTTAGAGGATATGAGACCCAGACCGCTGCCAGCGGAGAAGCAGGGCTTGATCTTGTCTCAAATCAACCCTTTGACATTGCCATACTTGATCTTTTGATGCCAGGGATGAGCGGCCTTGATACCCTGCGTCAGATAAAGAGCCTCACTCCTGAACTTCCTGTGGTTCTTCTCACAGGACACGGTTCCACAAGGGAAGGGATGGAAGGGATGCGCCTTGGCGCCTTTGACTACCTAATGAAGCCGCTTGATATAAATGAGCTGACAAAAAAAATACTCAGTGCTGTTAAAAACTAAACAGACATACATAAGGAGTAGATAACGGCTATGAACAGCCAAGAGACATTAAAACCAAAATTTTTTGGAAAAATCACAGCTTCTGTATCCCATGAAATGCAAAACGTTCTGGCCATTATCAAGGAAAGCGCAGGTCTGATGGAAGACCTTCTCATGATGGCAGAGCGCCAAGGAGGGGATATCACGCCAGAACGACTATTCTCATGTCTTGCCACAATCAAGAAGCAGGTAACAAGAGGAACAGAAATTACCTCATCCCTTAACAGCTTTGCACATACTGCCGACCATGAGACAGAGACTACAGATATTATTGAAATTACAACCCGTCTGCTTATTCTCACCGACCGACTTGCAAGAAATGCCGGCATGGAGATGGCCATTGCACCCTGCCATGAAGCACTGAAACTCAAAACTGACCCTCTCCAGATACAGGCATGCCTGCATCTGGCAATGGAATGCCTTTTTACATGCCTGAATCCAGGCACCATAGTAACCTTTAAATTCAATGGCAGAGAGGGGCTTTTGTCAGAAATTGAAATAACAGCCTCAAATAAAGAGAACCCTGTTGATGATATAAGGGATAGACTCTCTTCATCTTCAATGTTTACAAATCTAACAGATGCCCTGGAAAAAATTAATACAACTGCATCACCATTAACATCAGGCTTATTGCTTACCTTTAAGAAATGATTCTAATTTTCAAAAAATTTTGAACCATGATTAACTCAAAAGATGGTATTGGAGACAAGGCATACCTTGTCTCTACGGTGCAGCCCCCGATTATGAAAATGATGAGGGATATTTTCACGGTAAAGGATTAACATTATGAAAAATCAGGATAATCCCTGATAAAGCAATCTGTAACAAAAAAATAGTGGGGGAGAAGAGATATGGTACCAGAAACCATACTGATGTTCGGCCTCACCAAATCAGAAGAGCTACTGACAAGGCGACTTACAAGGTCATTTGAGATAAGAGCCGAAGCTGTTGGGAAACTGCCATTTAAAGAATACGAACAGTTTTTTCGTCAAAAAAAGATCTCTCTTGTAATAATTCATGTTGACGAAAACCGAATCCGGCAGGTGGAAAAAATTCGCCGAATTAAAAAAATTCTTGATCCGCCTGTGCCTCTCCTGGTTCTCCTACCCAAAGAGCTTCTATCTAATATAAATCACTACTTAAAAGCTGGTGCAGATGATTTTATTGCAATGCCAATACAAGAAGAGAGCTTTGCAATAAGATTTTATGTGCTACTTGAATGCGGTCAGGCAATTTTACAGACAAGCCGTGCCAGCAATCATGACGGCAAAAAAAACACTTTTTTAAGTGAAAAAAACAGCACCCAAAAAAATAGTACACTAAAAGAAAAAAGCGATGCCCCCCCAAAAAATGTGTTAAAAGAGAAGAGCGAACACCAAACACAAAATGCATTAAAAGAAACAAACGAGACTGAAGAAAATCAGAGAATATATACAGGCTCTGAAAAAAAAGGGACACCATGGAACCGTATTGTAGGCTACCTGCATGAAGGTCTTGGCTTTTTCACACCAAAATCCCAATTTGCAAGAAGGGAGAAAAAGCCGATTTTCAATAAATGGCAACCTGTAAGAAAAATTGCCACTGGAGGCGACGGAATCATCTGGCTTGTCAAGGAAATTGGAAGGGAGAGGGAGGCTGTAGCAAAGATTCCGCATAACAGCACAATGAACATATCTGCACTGCGAGCAGCAGCGGTTCTGAAAAGACTTGTCTATCACCCCAATGTTGTGCATTTGATAGAGATTGTAAAAGATAATGATAAATTCATATTGATAAATGAGTATGTTGAAGGGTTGACTCTCCCAAAGCGACTTGAGACCAGGATGCCACCCCTTGAAAAAGAGAAAATATTCCTCCAGCTTCTCTCTGTCACTGCCCATGCCCATGACCACAAAATAATGCACAGGGATATAAAACCTGAGAATATAATGATAAGAAAAGATGGTATTCTGAAACTGCTGGATTTTGGAAGTGCAAAAGAGATATCGTGGGTTGATGGCAACATCTCTCCCCATGGTACACTTAACTTTATGCCGCCGGAACAGATTCAGGGCAAAACCTGTCTTGCAAGCGATATCTGGGCACTGGGTATCATTTTATATATTTTTTCGCTTAACCGCCTGCCCTTCTGCAATCAGGACAACAGTGCATATCCAATGGACATAGAGCTTAATATGTGCGCTGTTCCACCTCGAAAGATAAATCCTGACATATCAAATGCCCTTGAAGAGGTCATTATGACCTGCCTTGAAGAGCACTTTGAAAAAAGATATCAGAATGCATCCGTGCTTCAGAATGATCTACTTGAAAAAATTCCGGATTTTGGTAATGGAACACATATTCCAGCTTAAGATACTCAAAATCGACATCTTATTGATTTTTCAGAAGTTATTGCAGTTGTCTGAACCAGGATAACCAGGATGGATAGGATGCTCAGGATAAATAATCCTGCCTTATCTTGTTAATCTTGGGAATCCTGATTCAGACAGTGTTGACAAGGCTTACAAGATCATAGGTATCGACTTTAAGAAGATAGGTTACCCAAATATATTGGGTTTTGCATCATAGGCCTCTTCCACAAGAGCAATAACGGAAAAACCATTATCAGGAACCTGTTAACAGCCTGTCAGCAAGAAGTCCTGGTAAGCCAGCAGCCAGAATTTTGTTTGCAGCTCTTTTATGGTCATATTCAACCCTGTGAAACTCAACAACACTTTTTTCTGAATCATATATAATGTACGATGCCCTTGGGTCGCCATCCCTTGGCTGCCCAATGCTTCCACAGTTGAATATCTGCCGGTTGAGGCTGGCAACAGGCACAACCGCCCCGTTTTCGGGTTTTCTGATATATACACAAAAAAAGTTTTTTCTTGTAATAACAGCCGCAGCATGGGTATGTCCTGCAAAAAGAATTTTTGCTCTGCTTCTGAAAAAGGTACGGGATATATATGCTTTTTCTGCAATATAGTACCAGTCAGATTTACCAGATGGGTTTGCATGACAGAAAAAAAGATTCTCCAGGGAGATGTTCTCACTCATTCCCTTTAAAAAACCTGTGTTCTGCAGAGTTAATCTTCTTTTTGTCCATAAAATCGCCCTGCCTGCATCGCCGTTCATGGCTACAATTTCACTGCCTGCCGCATTATCATGATTGCCAAGAACAAAAAAGATATCAGGTATGGACTGAAGCAGCCTGATGCATTGATTGGGGTTGGCACCATAACCAACAATATCACCAAGGCAGACATAACGATGAATGTTCCTTGTCATAGAGTGCTCAATAAAAGCAGACAAGGCTTCAAGATTGGAGTGGACATCTGAAAAAACAGCAATGCGCATGGATTTTTCCCACTTTAGTTGCTTGTTTCTGATTTTGGTACTTTTTGGACAATAGAATCAGGAAAACCTTTTGGGTTCTGTATTGTCCAGGTTAGGTATGAAGTGATGCCCCAAAAAAAACTAAAAATAACTTCTTTTCAGGCTGTTTTTAAGGTATATCCCAGGTTATGCAGTTTATCAAATAAAAAAATCAAAAGATGGCAAAACCTTTGCAACAAACATGGAACTTGCCATTCTAAAAGGAATTCATGAAACAAAAAGTTAAAATAATCCTTGCTTGTACCCTTCTGACAGGATTAACTTTTATTCCAATAAAATATAGTAATGGAAAACCCTTCCCTATTCCTCTGCATGCCGAAGAACTGAAAGGATTAAAAGACAGCGAAACTGCAAATAAGCCACCCATAACAATAAATTTATCAAACAATCTGAATGCACCTGACACTGTGAATGAATATGATGATGTGAATACATCCGAGACTGTTATTGAATCTTATGATGTGAATGCATCCGACACTGTGAATTCACCTGATACCATAAATACACAGCGTTATCTATCAGGATTTAAAATCAGTGGATATGGTACATTAAGCTTTACAGTATATGACAATGGCGCCAATGTTGCTCCTGTAAGGGATATAACACAGAGTCCTGACAACAGATTTAAATCTAACCATACCGCAGTTATGGATTCTCGTCTGGGATTGCAGGCACATTATCGCTTCAATTCTGACCTTGACTTTGTGACCCAGAGTGTCTTAAGAGATCAAGTTGAAATTGACTTTGAAAACTCCCTGGAATCGGCATATTTTGCATACAGGCCAACATACTGGTCAGAATTTCGCATTGGCAGAATGGGCTATGATGTTTTTCTAATGTCTGACACCCGCAATATGGGGTATGCATATCCCTGGGCAAGGCCACCTCTGGAATTTTATGGATGGATTCCTGTGTTTAACATGGATGGAGCAGATGCAACATTTAGAATCAACCAGGGAAATAGCCAGTGGCGTCTTCGTTTGCAGGCCGGAGAATATGCATTCCCGTTTGAAATAGAAAAAATTATATATGACTGTGAAACCGAGGGGCTTCACAATTTAACCATTACCCGCCAGTCAGGAAATCTGCTTCTCAAAGCAGGCTACTCACGCTTTTCATTCAAAAACGCAATGCCCCTTTTTACCCCTTTGCAGGAGGGACTTGAACAAATTGCAGAAGGCACACGAGAATTTTTTCCTGATATCAGTGACGAAGCTCAATCTCTGCGTGAAGATATAGCATTTAAAGACACCGAGATGACATACATGACGCTGGGAGCAGCCTACGATGACGGTCAATGGATTCTTCAGGCCGAAATTGCAAAATCCACAACAACAGCAGAAGTCCTCTCCCATGGGCAAATGGGATATGCAGCCCTTGGATACAGATCAGGAGACTGGACACCCTATCTTATATACAGTGCCATAAGAGCAGGAAATGACCTGCGCCAACCAAGTGCTGACTGGTCACCCATCGGAGAAACAGGACTTCAGGAGGATGCAATTGGCATAATCAACACAACCCGAATGGATCAAGATACTTTCTCCCTTGGCATCAGGTGGGATTTTAATCTCAAGGCGGCACTAAAATTGCAGTGGGACAGCATACATATTCATTCCAAAGGTTATGGACTATGGTACTGTAAGGACAGGATTAGCGGTCAGGACAACAGAGTAAACCTTGGAACCTTAAGCATGGAGTTTATGTTTTGAAACAAACGATCAAAAAGATTTCAATAATCATGATTGTCATATATATACTTTTCTGGCATACAGATGGCACCTCGTGGTCAAACAGTAAAACAGACTCCACCGCCATCGCAGTAATCATCAATCCCGACATTAATATAGAGTCCCTTACCCCTAAAGAAGTTTCAGATATCTTTCTGGGAAGACGCAGGGCATTTCCAACAGGAGAGCCTGTTCTTGTCCTGGAACAAGAGTGGGAAGGAGCGATTCGCGAACACTTTTTCAAGCTTCTTAACGGAATGACCCTCAAACGTCTCAATGCCTACTGGGCGCGCCTTCAGTTCAGTGGTGACGTTCAGCCCCCTCCAATTATGCCGGACAGCCTTGCCGTGCGTGAGACAGTAAAACTTTACAGTAATGCCATAGGTTATATTCCTGTTGATTATATTGATGAATCGGTTCGTGTGGTACTTGTACTCAATTCAAAATCTCGGGATAACAAGGAATAAGATTCTTTCCGTGTAATCTTTCTGTTTGATATGCACTTTTGACCAAAAGTGTTATGAGTTATAACTTGACTTATCCATGTAGTAAGGATAAACCCACTTAAACCTTCATGGCCGCATTCAGGAACCTGCCGACCATGAAAATAATGAAGGATACAGTCACATTTTAAAAGTATCCTGTTCACGTTTTGCCAGTGGGAACACAAATAATTATCATAAAGGAGAGATATCCAATGGCCAATTTTCTTTTTGTTTTAAGTAAAGATGATAACGAATCCGCAACAAGATGCTTTCAATTTGCCAAAATAGCTCATTCAAAAGGTCACCATGTAAATCTTTTTTTCATTGATGGCGGAGTGGCATGGGCTGACAGGACAAGGGATCTTACACTGAAAACAACAACTGGTGACTGCCCTGGAGATTATCTTCCCTACCTTGTTGAAAATGAAGTCAAAATCGGCATATGTACCCCTTGTGCAAAAAACAGAGATATGGACGAAGCCGGTTTTTTCTCAAACATGCAGCTTGATGGCGGCCCCCACCTTATTGACATGGCTGCTGAAGCAAAGGTTTTTAATTTTTAGAGCCCCCATTAATGTTCTCGTGAGTTGTAAGTTCTAATCTAACTGCCACATATTGTTATTGCAAACAGCCATCCTCCCCCTTTCCATGACTGGAGAGGGGAAATTGATTAATTTTTTTTAAGGAGTCGCTATTATGAAAAAAAGAATTATCATGATTTCCTTGTACGCTTCAATGAGTTTCACTATTCTTTTGTCAGGATTGTGCGTTGCAAAGCAGCAGCTGACTGTTTACGGTGATGCCAATTATCCACCCTATTCTTATGAAGAAAACGGACAACCAAAAGGCGTATATGTGGACATTCTCACCGAGGCTTTCTCAAGAATGGAAGCATATGACGTAACAATTGAGATGAGGCCATGGAAGAGAGGAATTCACATGATCAAAGCAGGAAAAGTGTTGGCCTTGTTTCCGCCCTATTTTAATGAAGAACGAACTCTATGGATGAATTATTCCGAACCCATATTGCAAGAAGAGCTCATTATTTTTGCGAAAGCTGAAAAACTGGAAGGTAAAAGCATTTGGCCTGATGATTTTTACGGTAGTAAAGTGGGGTTGAACAGAGGATTTGATCCTATATCCATGGCTGGTGAAAAGTTTTCCCAGGCCATTGAAGCTGGGAAAATTGAACTTGAAGAAGCTGACAACAACGAAATGAACCTTAAAAAGTTGGAAGCGGGAAGACTTGATTATTACATCAATGATAAATTGATTGATATAACAGCCTATCCATCCATCACACGAGGAATGACGACCAATCATAATTTTGGCTATCTTGGCTTTACAAGAAAATATGAAAATTTCCCATATATCTCCGATTTCAAAAATGAGTTTGATCAAATCATCAAAGAGATGAAAGCAAAGGGAGAGATCGACAAAATACTACAACAATATCTCAAATAATAAATAAAACGGATAATTCTACAAGTATCAATCTAAATAAGTGTCCAAATCATCAAATATTGATGACTATATTCAAGAAAAAAGCAAACAATTGTAGACTTATCCGTGATTATTATTGAGAATCACGTACTTTCATCTGAATTAGTGACGTACTTTGATACGGTCATGCTACCTCATCAGGCAAAAGAAGGAGCTATATATATCGGTTTTACATCTTTCCACCCTTCCGTGGAGTTTGCTGCACGCCACAGGTCGTGATTTTTCTGGAGATTCATCCATAATTCTGGTGTGGTGTCAAAAGCTATAGAAAACCTCAATGCCATTTCCGGCGTTACAGATTTCCGCTCATTCACAATAGAGGATATTGCTTTCCTTGACACTCCCAACATGTCTGCCACGTAGGTAATAGTGAGATTCAACGGTTCAAGATACATATTTTTCAATATCCGGCCAGGATGAGCCGGTTTTCTTTTTGTAGTCATGATTATATCCTTCCATCAATAAGGGAAAAAAGTTGTCGATTCTGACTCTGTAACCTTTCTGTAACTCACCTTATGTTATGAAAAATCCTGCCATAAATAACAAGATAATATACTGCCTCAAAACAAGAGGGCAATATACTGCTTAAAAAAAGTCCAATGCCCCCATTTAAATAACTTTTTGTGGCACATTTTCCCTCACCCCAAAGACCATCAGAAAGGAGATTTCAGATGAATTTGAACCGACGAGAGTTTATTCAGGTATCAGGAGCTACGGCTGCCGGCCTTGCAGTCAGCACCCTTGGTTTTGACCTGAAACCGGTCAAAAGCCATGCCCAGATGCTAAAAACAAAGTACGCGAAAGAGACAACAACCATATGCTGCTACTGCGCTGTGGGATGCGGTGCAATTGTCCACACAAGCAAACGTGGCGACGGACGGGTAATTAACATTGAAGGTGATCCCGATCATGTCATAAACCGCGGCGCACTCTGCTCTAAAGGTGCATCAATAAAACAGCTCACAGAAAACGAAAACCGTCTGACCCGACCCATGTACAGAGCGCCCTACTCCACAAAATGGGAAGAGGTCTCCTGGGACTGGGCACTGGAAAAAATTGCCGAGAGAGTCAAAAAGACAAGGGATGATGGCTTTGAAAAGACCAATTCCAAAGGTCAGGTTGTAAACCGTACCACAAGCATAGCCTCTGTTGGTTCTGCTGCAATGGATAATGAAGAGTGCTGGATATATCAGGCACTTTTGAGATCCCTTGGACTTGTATATATAGAACATCAGGCCCGTATCTGACACAGCGCAACTGTAGCGGCTCTGGCAGAGTCGTTTGGACGCGGTGCAATGACAAACCACTGGATTGACCTTAAAAACAGTGACTGCATTCTCATCATGGGCAGCAATGCCGCTGAAAACCATCCCATTTCTTTCAAATATGTAACCCAGGCCATGCAAAATGGTGCAAAGCTTATAAGCGTTGACCCAAGATTCACAAGAACATCGGCCAGGGCTGACTTCTACACAGCCCTTAGATCAGGAACAGACATTGCCTTTCTTGGCGGCATGATCAACTACATCCTTAAAAACAACCTCTATAATAAGGAATATACAGCAGCCTATACAAATGCTCCTTTTATTGTGGGAAAATCCTATGGATTTAAAGATGGTCTCTTTTCCGGATATACCAAAGGAAAACCAGAGGCAGGCCCATCCCTTGGAGGTTACGACAAATCCCAATGGGCATTTGAGATGGATGAAAACAAGGTTCCTATGATGGACAGAAGCCTTGAAAATGAAAGATGTGTTTTTCAGCTTCTGAAAAAGCACTACTCAAGATACACTCCGGATATGGTATCAAAAATAACAGGAACATCCGAGGCGGATCTTATAAATGTTTATAAAACCTTTGCAGAGACAGGCGCAAAGGGCAAGGCAGGAACCATCATGTATGCCATGGGCTGGACCCAGCACACTGTGGGAACCCAGATCATCCGGACAATGGCCATAGTCCAGCTTCTTCTTGGCAACATGGGCATTGCCGGCGGGGGTGTTAATGCTCTTAGGGGGGAATCCAATGTTCAGGGTTCCACAGACCACTGTCTTTTGTGGCACATCTGGCCGGGGTACCTCAAAACTCCAAGTGCTTCTAAAGATTCTCTCTCCGTATATAATGCCAGTGCAACACCAAAAAGCTATGATTCTCTCTCTGCAAACTGGTGGCAGAACTATCCTAAATATTCGGTAAGTCTTCTTAAATCCTTCTTTGGGGAACAGGCAACCCAGGCCAACGATTTTGGCTACAACTGGCTTCCCAAGGTAGATGACGGAAAGGCATATTCGTGGTTTGACCTTTTTGATAAAATGTTTGACGAAAAAATAAAGGGCTTTTTTGCCTGGGGACAGAACCCTGCATGCTCCGGCTCCAATGCAGGAAAAATCAGAAAAGCCCTTGAAAAACTGGAATGGATGGTCAACGTTAATCTATTTGACAACGAGACAGGTTCTTTCTGGCAGGGACCTGGCGTAGATCCCACCAAGGTAAAGACTGAAGTTTTTATGCTGCCGGCATCTGTTTCCGTGGAAAAAGAGGGAAGCATCACAAACTCCGGCAGATGGATGCAGTGGCGATATCAAGGCCCAAAACCCATGGGCGACAGCCGGCCTGACGGCGATATCATTCTGGAGCTTGGCCACAAGATAAAGGAGCTTTACCACAAGGACGGTGTACTTGCAGAGCCAATTTTAAACCTCAAATGGGATTATGACACAAACGGAGCATATGACCCCCACAAGGTGGCAAAAGAGATCAATGGCTATTTTCTCAAAGATATCACCATTAAGGATAAACTCTACAAAAAAGGCACCCTTGTTCCAAGTTTTGCATTTTTACAGGCAGATGGTTCCACATCTTCAGGCAACTGGCTCTACTGTAACAGCTACACAGAAAAAGGCAACATGTCTGCCCGCAGAAGCGACAAGGATGCTGTCAACAACATCGGCCTCTATCCTGAATTTGCATGGTGCTGGCCTGTAAACCGCCGTATCATATACAACAGAGCATCAGTGGATCCCAAGGGGCAGCCCTGGGACAAGGATCAGTGGGTTATAAAGTTTGAAGGGGAACAAAAAGATGGCAAATGGGTCTCCAACAAGTGGACAGGAGATGTACCTGACGGCGGATGGTATCCACTTGAAAATCCGGATGGTAGCAAGCGAGAAGATTCAAAGTATCCATTTATCATGAGAAAACACGGCCATGGCCAGATCTTCGGGCCAGGGAGAGCAGATGGTCCCTTTCCTGAGCACTATGAACCCCTTGAGTGTCCGGTTGAAAAGAACTTTCTCAATCCCCAGAGGGTCAATCCAACGGCTGTTGTATATTCCAGCAGCGAGGATTCCCATGCCACATGCGATCCAAGATTTCCTTTTGTGGGTACAACCTACAGGGTAAGCGAACACTGGCAGACAGGGCTTATGACCCGTCCCCAGCCATGGCTCATGGAGCTTCAGCCCCAGATGTTTGTTGAAATGAGTGAAGAGCTTGCAAAGCTTAAAGGCATAAAGAACGGAGAAAGGGTCAAAGTGACAAGTGCAAGGGCATCTGTTGAATGTACAGCAGTTGTAACCAAGCGCTTCAAACCCTTTAACATTGGCGGCAACCTTGTGCATCAGGTGGGAGTTCCCTGGCATTTTGGATGGAGATGGCCATCAACAGGAGCTGAAGAGAGTGCAAATCTTTTAACTCCGCCGGCAGGTGATCCAAACACCCGTATTCCGGAAACCAAGGCATTCATGGTCAATGTAATCAAACTTTAAGGAGGTGATTGAAATGGCAAAAGCATTTTTTATTGATACGACTCTCTGCACAGCGTGCAGAGGTTGCCAGGTCGCCTGCAAACAGTGGCATGACCTTCCGGCTGAAATTACAACAAACAGAGGCACCTTCCAGAACCCTGCTGATCTAACCTTTTCCACCTACAAACTGGTGCGCATGACAGAAGAGGTCATTGATAAAAAGCTGACATGGCTCTTTTTTCCTGATCAGTGCCGTCACTGCATTGAGGCACCATGCCTTGAGACTGCGGAAAACAGTGATGCAATTTACAGGGACGAAGATACAGGAGCTATCCTTTATACAATAAAAACAAAAGAGCTTGATGCTGAAAGCATTATTTCATCATGCCCCTACAACATCCCAAGAAAAGCTGAAGATGGAACTATTTCCAAATGCGACATGTGCAATGACAGGGTTCACAATGGCCTTAAACCTGCATGTGTTGCAACATGCCCAACCGGAACCATGAATTTTGGTGAGAGAGAAGAGATGCTTGCCCTTGGGGAAAAGCGTCTTGCAGAGGTTAAGGAAAAATTTCCCAATGCATCTCTGCTTGACACAGATGAGGTCAATGTCATATATCTTGTGACTCACGACTCAAGGCTTTACCATGAGTATGCCATGGCACCCCAATCAAGAAAAAGCGGCATCAGCCGCAAGGTTGCACTCCGAAAAATGATGAAGCCTTTTGCATCTTTAATGCGAGTATAAACTAATAAACGGCCATGGCAGCAACACCTGCCACAACGACGTAGAAAGTCCTCAAAAACCTTAAAAGACGGGGGCTTTCTAATAAACCCCCCATGTTTGCTGACGCATCACAATGAAACATGAAAGTCGTTGTATATCACTATGTTATAGAGGCTTTCTAATAAAAATACGCCGGAAAGAAAAAATTCTTTCCGGCTTCCCTCCACGGAGATTTCATGACAACAGAGACCTGCAACATAACAGAACAAATTAATAAAAGTGCTGAAAACCTTGTAAAGATGCGACCGGCATATGAAGAGATAATACCTTTTTACAGAGAGCTTTACCTTGCCCAGGAAGATAGTAAAAAAAACCTTGACCTTTCTCCTGTCATAATTGCAGATGATGTTTTAAAAATGAGAAAAGAGAATGAGCTTCCGCTGATATCTCCAGAGCAATTTCCCTTTGACCATAAACATGCATCCATACTCCTTAAAAGACTTTGCACCATTGCAAAAAAGAGGGCTCCGGCACTTAAAAAGAGCGCCAACACTATCCTTGAAGCAGAACTTGATACAGAACAGCTATTTAATGACTTTATAAAAAACAATATCGCCTCTATTCGTGAAACAGTTAAAAAGCTTGCAATCCCTGAAGAGCACCTGATATTGCTGGCAGCGTCTGCAATTGCACCAGCCGTGGAAACAGGAGCTCAACAGCTTGCCCATTACCTTGAAAAAGAGAGCAGTGCTAAAGATAACACCACTGCATGGGACAAGGGCTTCTGCCCCATATGCGGAAGTCTGCCACAGATTGGATATATAAAAGAAAATGGCGAAAGGCACATGATATGCGGATTCTGCCTCCATCACTTTAAAACAGGCAGAACAGGATGTGCTTTGTGCAGGAATCGTGAAAAAGATCAGCAACAATACTTTTACAGTGATGATGAAAAAGAGTACAGGGTGGATCTTTGCAACCACTGCAAAAGATACATCAAAATCGTTGATTTACGGGAACTTGAACGACCATTTTATCCACAGCTTGAACTTGTTGCCACAATTCATCTTGACATGAAGGCCATTGAACATGGGTACTCAAATCTCCTTGAACAATAATTTTCATTTAAAAGTCTCCATAACATATTGATATACTCAAAATCGACATCTTATTGCTTTTCCAGATCTTATTGCTTTTTTAGATCTTATTGCTTTTTTAGATCTTATTGCTTTTTCAGAACTTATTGCATTTGTCTGAATCAAGATAACCAGGATGGATAGGATGTCCAGGATAGATAATCCTGTATTATCCTGTTATAATCCTGAGAATCCTGATTCAGACAGTGTTGACAAGGCTTACAAGATCATAGGTGTGGACTTTGAGGATATACAACGATTTTAATGTTTCGTTGTGATGCGTCAGCAAACATGGGAGGGGTGATATAAAAGTCCCCGTAAGTAGCTGTTTAAAAAAAGACTTTAATCATATGCCAAAAAAGAGCATGTTGCCACATACAACCATTCCGGCACTGAAGCACATTATAATATCCACATGGTTCAGTTTCTCAATATTTTTCCTTTACTCCTGTCAGGATACTGTTGACACTGAAATGGCAGCCACAAGAAAATTTGGAATCACAAATGAACAGATAACCATTGGCTCATCCCTTGCCCTTGAAGGCCACACAGGATACCTTGGCGCACAGACCCTGCATGGTGCCCTTGCATATATAAACCATATCAATGGACAAGGGGGAATCCATGGACGCAAGATAAAAATGATTGCATATGATGATGGATATGACCCTCCCCGCTGTGTTGCCAACACCCAGAAACTCATTGTAGAGGACAAGGTGTTCTGCCTGTTTAGCTATGTTGGTACCCCCACAACAGTAAAGATACTGCCACTTGTGGAAGATGCACAAATTCCCATTGTCGGGATGTTTACAGGAGCAAATGCCCTCAGAGAACCCCTGAACCGATACATTATAAATGTCAGGGCATCCTATTATCAGGAGACAGGCGCTGCTGTAAAACATCTTGTTGAAAAGATGAAACTTGAAAGAATTGCAGTATTTTACCAGTATGATGCATATGGATTTGACGGCCTTAAGGGAACTGAAATTGCCCTGAAATCATATGGTTTTTTACCTGTTGCTACAGGAACCTATATCCGCGGAACCCTTGATGTGGAGGAAGGTCTTGAAAAAATCATGCAAAAAAAAGCACAGGCTGTTGTCCTCATAGGCACATATGAACCTTGTGCTAAATTTATAAAACTTGCAAGATCACGGGGATTTGAATCTGTATTCTGTAATGTCTCGTTTGTCGGAGCTGACAAGCTGGCAAAAATTCTTGGTCATACTGATGAACAGATAATCGTAACCCAGGTTGTGCCGCCACCTGAAATACCCGATGGAGAAACAGAAAAATACAGCCGCAAATTATGGGGAACCAGGGAATACATTGAGCTTCTTGAAGAGTATTACCCGGAAGATACGCCAAATTTTGCAGGCCTTGAAGGGTATATAAATGCAAAAGTTCTTGTAGAAGGAATCAGACGGGCAGGAAGGGAACTTGATCGGGAAGGGTTCATAAATGCCATTGAAACCATACGTGATCTGGATCTTGGTATTGACAATCCCCTCTCCTTTAATTCTCATGATCACCAGGGGCTTGAGCGTGTATATTTTACATATCTGAAAGGCGGGAAATTTGTATGGTTAACCGACTGAAAAGCCTTGTAAAACAACAAAATTACACCCAAAATCAAGAGGGCAGCCAAAACGGAATTTTTGCCAGCATAAAAAAAATCAATTTCAGAAACACAACCCTGAAAAACAGAATTTTCTTTTCAACAACGGCTGTAATCCTTCTGACAAGTGTATTGATTGCACTTTTTACACGCTGGATACTTATATCAAGCCTCACATCAGAGCTTAAAGAGAGGGGAATCGGTATTGGCCACAGTATTGCTGAAAGTTCAAGGGGATATATTCTTACAGAGGATATTCCCAACCTTATAAGCCTTATTTTTGATGCCCGTCTTGGTGTACGGAAAAACCTTATGGAGTACGCCTACATCACTGATAAACAGGACAGAATCCTTGCACACACATTTACCATTGATTTTCCGCAGGAACTTTACAATGTCAACTTAATTGAACCTGAAAAAAATCACAACGTGGAGCTTATTCAGCTTAACGGTAAAAAAGTCTATGATGTTGCAGTTCCTGTAACAGAAGGTATATACCGCATAGGCTCAGTTCATGTGGGGCTGAAAAAAAAACACATTGACCAGCTTATCGGAAAACTTCGCACCACCTTTCTGGCCTTTGTTTCAGCCGTCACCATACTCTTTTTCATCATAAGTCTTCACCTCTCCAAATATATCATACGCCCCATAACCAGACTGACAAAAGTGTCTGACGAGATCAGCAGTGGCAATTATGATATAACCCACAATCTGGACAATCTTTGCCACTCCGGTGGCTCAATGGATGAAGTCCGGCAATTAAGTGACTCATTCCTTAACATGACCCAGCGAATAATTGACTCACAGGAGAAACTCAAGGAATCTGAAAGCAAATATCGCTCACTTTTTGCAGGAGGCCCCAATCCCATCTTTGTACTGGATCGTAAAACCCTGGAAATTATGAGTGCCAACCCTGCTGCTGAAGAGATCTATGGATACTCCAAAAAAGCCTTAACTGGAAAGCCATTTACTGAACTTGGCCCTTTTGAGCTTCACGAGATACAGAAATCTGATTTTCAGGCACAGCACTCAGGCAAGGTAACTTCTGTTGGCTCCAAGGTTCAGTGCAAAAGAAAAAACGGCCAGATTCTCTATGTCAATGTCCATGCATGCCCTGTAAGATACCAGGAAAAAGATGCTGTAATTATTGCCACAACCGACATAACAGAAATGGTGGAAAAGGACAGCCAACTTATACAGGCAAGCAAGATGACAACACTTGGAGAGATGTCCGCCGGTATTGCCCATGAGCTTAATCAGCCCCTTAATGCAATAAAAATGGGTAATGAATTCATTGAGATGATGATTGAAAAAAGTCAGAAAATCCCTGATGATGAGCTTTCATGTATTGTCAATGAGATCAGCGGCCAGGTAGATCGGGCAGTGGACATAATCCGTCGTCTCAGGGATTTTGGACGCAAGTCAGATTTCACAAAGGAGCGTGTGAACATCAACAGGCCTGTCAAAAGCGTGCTTGATATTATCGGCCGACAGTTAAGACTTCAAAACATTGATATCAAACTTGACATGGGTCATGATATTCCTCCCATACTTGCCCATCCCAACAGGATAGAACAGGTTATCTTCAACCTTATAACCAATGCAAGGGATGCCATAAACCAGAAACTTGAAGCAGATACCCAAAAGAGCGCAAGTGACCTCCAAAAGAGCGGAAATAATGCCCAAAAGAGTGGAATCAATGATGAAGATATTGCGAACCAGATTATGATTACAACATCCACACATGGCAAACAGGTTATTGTAACAGTTTCCGATACAGGGATGGGAATAGATAAAAATATCAGGGAACGCATTTTTGAAGCTTTTTTCACCACAAAAAAAATGGGTGAAGGAATGGGGCTTGGTCTATCAATAACCAACGGAATTGTTGAAGATTATGGCGGGCAGATAACAATTGAGAGCGATGAAGGCAAGGGTACCACCTTTTGCCTGACGTTTCCCGCTGCTCAATAATTTCTTTCGGGTCGTTCTTACACGATTTTTATAAGAAAGTCCCCGTATTTTAAGGTTTTTTTCAGGGCTTTCATGCTTCGTTGTGGCAAGATGGTTTTGCCATGGCCGTTTATATGAAAGTCTCAGTAAGTGGCTGTTTTTAAAACGACTTTCATCTCTTCGATTGTGGCGGTGATCAGCCATGTACGTTTATATGAAAGTCTCAGTAAGTGGCTGTTTTTAAAAACGACTTTCATCTCTTCGATTGTGGCGGGCATCCGCCATGTACGTTATACAAACACCATAATTCAAGAGGATTTTCCATGAAAACAAAATATTTACATAAAACTGCTGTGCTTATCATCATTTTTTTGCTGCTGTCATTTTATTCAGAGGCATTTGAACCGGCAATAGGAAGAAAGGTTCTTGATGTTCAATTGCCTGTGCCGGAAAATTCACAATATCAATCCTACCTTGGTGTGAAGAATTTTCAAGGTAATTTCAGGGTTTCAGAGATTGATGCCACTGTTGTGCTTGTGGAAATTTTCAGCATGTACTGCCCACACTGCCAGAAAGCAGCTCCGGAGCTAAATGCCCTTTTCAAGCAGATTGAACAGAACGATAAATACAGGGGCAAAATCAAACTCATCGGCATAGGTGTGGGCAATTCTGACTTTGAGGTGGAATATTTCAAAAAAACATATAACATTGAATTTCCACTTTTTTCAGATCCTGATTTTACAATTCACAAAATGCTGGGTGAGGTGAGAACACCATATTTTATAGGTGTCAAACAATCCCAGGATGGAAAGCCTGAAATTTTCATGTCAGAGGCAGGAAGGGAAAAAACACCCGAAGAACTTTTTGACCTTATTACAACAATAACTGATTTATAACCCAAATCTTTTAAAATGGTGATTTAATGATATTTACTTCAAAAAAGACTCTTATTATTTCAGGAATAACCCTTTTATCTTTAATTATCTTCTCAGTTTTCATACCATCAAAGTCCAATGCGCTTTCAGATATTTATGGAGACAAGATATTTGATACAGGCAATCTCAAACCGGTTGACAGCGAGCTTAAGGTCAAAACAGGAGAGAATGCCCCTGATTTTACCCTTGAAACAATTTCCGGCACAAAGATCACACTGAGTCAATTCCAAGGGAAAAAGAATGTGCTATTAAGTTTTATTCCGGCAGCCTGGACACCTGTATGCTCTGACCAGTGGCCAGGATACAACATTGCAAAACCTCTCTTTGACAAGCACGACACAATACTTCTGGGAATAAGTGTGGACAATCTGCCCACACTTTTTGCATGGACAAAGCAGATGGGAGAGCTTTGGTTTGAGGTACTCTCGGACTTCTGGCCCCACGGTGCTGTGGCAGATTCCTTTGGCATTCTGCGCTCAGACGGCACAGCAGAGCGTGGGCTTTTTCTAATTGACAAACAGGGCATTATAAGATTCATACATGTAGGGGACATAAATGTCCGCCCTGATCTTGGCATAATTGTCAAGGCCATGGAAAATCTTGAACCATGAATCTTGGTTTTATGGCACTTGATACTCATTAACCTGTACAGGCCAGAGAGGCCAGAGAACCAAAGATATTTTCCGATTTTCCTGCTCCAAAAAGCACAAAAATCGGAGAATAAAATGAAGACGACTGCACTGTCAGCACATAGTTTTAGGGTTATCTGCAACGTAGAGACAAGGCATGCCTTGTCTCTACAATTAACCGAACCCTAATTGTTAGCTTTGACAATGCACTAACCCTTGAAGAATATCGCCTTGATGATGGCTCCGGCCATATTGGGATTCTCTTTAAGTCTTCTTGTGGAATAGCCGAACCAGTCCTTGCCAAATGGTATATAGACACGCATCCTGTGCCCGTTATCCAAAATGGATTTTCTCAATGCAGGTGTAACACCGTAGAGCATCTGGAATTCATACTGATCCTTTGTTGCTCCATATTTTTCTATGAGCTTGTAGGCCCCTTCAACAAGATTTTTGTCATGGGTGGCAATGGCAGGATACATCTTCTCCTGAAACATCAGCTCAAGATCCTCAAGGTAATGGGTATTTATATCATTATACTTTTTATAAGCAATGGCTTCAGGCTCCACATAGATACCCTTGCAGAGGCGAAAATTCAAAGGCACCTCATCACTGTGAATATCCTTCATATCCCTAATATCCTGATTTGTACGTTTAAGATATGCCTGAAGGACAAGACCCACATTTTTGGGAAACTCCTCCTTTATTTTGCGGAAAAGCTCAATTTCAAGGTCAGTACATGGAGAATCTTCCATATCAATACGTACAAAATTATCGTATGAGGCAGCTTTTGCAACAATCTCCCTGATGTGATTAAAGGCAACTTCCTTGTCAATGAGCAACCCGAATGATGTAGGTTTCAGGCTGTAGTTAGAGTCAACATCAGCCTCTTCGACTTTATCAATAAGCCTGAGATACTCCTGCTTGTTGGCTTCTGCCTCATCAAGATTCTTGATAAACTCACCAAGCACATCAATGGTTGCCATTATACCTTCAGAATTTAGCTGCCTTGCAGCCTCAATTGCATCGGCAATGCTCTCCCCTGCAATGTACTCCTTTGAAAATACCCAGACAAGATTTTTGGGCATGTACGGCAACATGTTTGAAATCAATTTGTTTATAAGCATTTTCCTTAAAACTCCTATTACCATAAATTTTTTTATCAATGAATCCCCATGGAGATGAACTCCAAAAACAGGATATCCTTGCCACATCAAAACCCTTCTGCATCAAACCTTTGCAAAAAAGTGACCCTGGAGAATATCTTTATGGGATTTTATCACTTCTGGCACAACACAATCTCAATGGTTTAACCATTAGTATGGAATAATTTTAACGGAGTCAAGAAAATTTTTAAAAAATTGCAAGTAACCTTTAAAAAATTGCCTGTTATATCCACCAAAGACCCAATTATTGACTCAAAACAGACATATTTATGGCTTGATAGTTTTTGCATTTGTCTGAACCAGGATGCCCAGGATGAAAAGGATGTTCAGGATATATATCATCCTGCCTTATCCTGTTTATCTTGGACATCCTGATTCAGACACTATTGACAATGTTCACAGGATTATATGTGTCATCTTTGAGTTATTAATCACATATAATCACTATCTGCATATCCATGACATTGGTCATTGTAGGCCCTGTTACAACAAGATCGCCAAGCTCTTTGAAAAAGATGTACGAATTGTTATCTGCAAGATAGCTTTCTAATGATAAACCAATCTTTTTTGCATGCTTGACTGTGGAGCTGTCAGCAAAAGCTCCGGCAGCGTCTGTCGGGCCATCAGTTCCATCTGTGCCAGCAGAGAGAATAACAATTTTCTTGCTATCCTGAAGATTTATTGCCGCAGCAAGTGCAAGTTCCATATTTCTGCCACCTTTTCCTGTCCCTTTCAATGTCACTGTTGTTTCTCCTCCTGACAACAGACAGGCTGGCCTTTTTAACGGCCTGTCCCAAAGCTCTGTCTCTTTAGCAATGGCGCAAAGAACCTTTGCAACCTCAGTTGCCTCTCCCTGTATCATGGAAGATAATACAAGTGTGTTAAAGCCTGATTTTACTGACTCTTCTTCCGCAGCACTAAGGGCATGGGACAAAGTACCGCTTATGTAATTATGGACATTTGCAAAAAGAGCATCCCCGGGTTTTGGCGTTTCTCTTATGGTTCCGGATATTCCTGATTCAATGTGCTGCCGAACAGCAATTGGAATCTTTTCCCACAATCTGTAATGCAAAAGAGTATCCCTGCAATCATTAAAAGTGCTGCCATCGCCAACTGTCATACCAGATGCAATAATATCAAGATCGTCTCCGATAACATCGGAAAGAATAAGAGATACAACATTGGCTCCATTGACATTTTTACAAAATTGCCCGCCCTTGATGAGGGAAAGGTGCTTTCTTACGGTATTTATCTCATGAATGGTTGCTCCGCATGCCAGAAGATGGCGGGTTGTCTCCTGTTTGTCCGCAAGTGATATTCCCTCAACAGGTGCAGGAGTAAGGGCTGAACCTCCACCGGAAATCATACAGATAACAAGATCCCCGGGGCCGGCGCAGGAGATGAGTGAAAGAAGCTCACAAGTGGCCTTAACTCCATTTTCGTCAGGGATGGGGTGCCCTGCCTCCATTAACCTGCATTTTTTAAGGGGCACACTGTGGCCATACTTTGTAATAACAAGACCATCATCAATATGATCTGCAAGAGTGGCCTCTGCCTCCCCTGCCATGGCAGCAGATGCCTTGCCTACTCCCACAAGGTAAATTTTTCCTGTCTCTTCAAGGGAGAACGAGCTTTTGCCAATTTTGATAGAGCCATTTTTCAGGGCAAGATTCTTTCTGACGCATATTTCAGGAGATACAGCAGCCACTCCCTTATAAAATATTTTTAATGCAGCTTTCTTCATTGATTCATAACTATATTCCATAATCTCCCTCCCGCCAGCTAAGTGGATTTCCCTTGATTTTTCAGGTATTTTTAATTTATCGGTTTACACATTTTTTGAACCATGATTTTCATGATTAAAGGATTTAGCTTGATTTTTTAATTATGTTAATCATAAATCCTGTTAATCATGGCCGTTATATTTCAGCATGTTATGCAGACTTTCTAATAAAACAGCAACGACAAAGGACAAACATTTGAAAAACAGATTATTCAGGCTTCAGATTGCAGTATTTGCACTGGTTTCGGCAACATTTACAAATATTTATATCACCCAGCCCATACTGCCGGTGCTCCAGGATGAATTTTCTGTCTCTCCTGCACAGGTATCCATGACTGTATCCATTGTTATTCTGGGTATTGTCTTCTCCAACCTTCTTTTCGGATATCTCGCAGACAGATTTTCCATCCGCCCTATAATTCTCACAGGCGGGATATGTGTTGCCATTGGGGGAATGATATCCTCACAGACACACCAGTTTAATATTCTACTCATGGCAAGAATGTTTCAGGGGCTCTTCATTCCGGCTTTGACAACAAGCCTTGCTGCCTGGCTTGCCAAGACACTTCCCAAAGAGAGATTGAAGGTTATCATGGGTTCATATGTTGCAGCAACTGTTCTCGGAGGACTTGGCGGGCGCCTTCTCGGAGGATGGATTCATCCGCCATTTCATTGGCGATATGCCATGATATCGGCATCCGTACTTGTAATATTCACCATGATACTTGCACTGATAATGCTTCCGAAACCTCAAAAGAGTGCGATTTCCCTGAACGGAAACCGTGACAAAGCTGATCTTCCCATGAAAGAGAACCAGGAGAAACAAGAGAGTTCATATCTGTCCATTGTAATGCGAAAGGAGCTTTTCCTTATCTATGCCTGTGGTGCAGGGGGACTTATGATGTTCCAGCCGCTTTTCAATTTTCTGTCCTATCGCCTTGCAGCACCTCCTTTCAGCTATTCCACCGAGACAATAACACTTGTCTATCTTGTCTATGCACTGGGTATTTTTCTGGGACCAATGGCAGGGCAACTGAGCAACAAACTTGGAGGTGGCAATATTTTAATTGCGGGAAGTATTCTTATGGGCATCTCATTTATCCTTCTGCTGCTGCCAAGCATTACTGCTGTCCTTGCAGGAGTTGTTGGGGTATGTGCAGGCTTTTTCTCCATTCATGCTGTGGCAGTCGGGCTTTTAAACGAAAAACTTACCGGCAGCCAGGGAAAGGCCAATGCCGTATATGTTCTCTTTTACTATACAGGAGGATGGCTTGGAATCACAGGGGCAGGCTTTACCTTTGAAAAATTTGGATGGTATGGGGTAATAGGTTTTGTGGTCTGTTTTCTTGCAATACCTTTGGCTACAGGTATCAACGAGAGAAATAGCTCAAAATATACATCATAGACGATTATCAGCGCCGTACCGACAAAGCTTGGTCGATATCTTATTGTCGATGACTGCCCCGCAGTGACCATCTTTTCCAGGCACACTCATAGAAAAAGAGTAGATTCTTATCTCTGATGGCACTCCTTGAGTCTCTTCTACGATGATGGGAGAGACTAATTCAACATCCTAAAGATAATGAGAAACAAAAAAGTGTCTTATCTCTTAAGCTGCAACTGGAGAGTAATACAACGGCATAAGTTGAAAGGAATTGGCTCATTATTTGGCATCCTTCAGATGAACTAGAAAGTACTTTACACTTTTTTGTGAGAGATTCCCGCTATTCAGAGCTTTTTCTCCGAAAAGTGTAAAATAAGAAATGAAGCATGCCCATTATTTAAGGGGCATTCCTAAAAATCAATCCTTCTTGCTTTCCAATATCTGCCCCCCCAATATACATCATTCAGACAAGAGATCATCACTCCCTTTTTTGTGGATACATGCAAAAACATATTGTTTTCAATATAGATCCCCACATGTCTTGTTTTCCATCCAATTTTAAAAAAAACCAAATCACCGGAACGAAGCTCATTGAATGGGATAGCTCTGCCAATTTGTGCCTGCAATCTGGTTGTACGAGGTAAAGCGATATCAAACATTTCCAAATAGGTTACATAAACGAAACCAGAGCAGTCAATCCCATTTTTGTCAAGCCCGCCTAATCTGTATCTAATGCCTTTCCATTGCTCATAATGCTCATACAGCATCTCTTTAACAGTGGCTGTATCATCTGAAAAAATTTCTATCCCAACAGGAGAGTCAGGTTCTCCTGGTAAATTTGTCTCAATTACACCCCTGCTGCATGCTGTCATAAAAAAGCATAAGAACAGTAGTGCAATTGATGTAATTAATCTATGCAATTGCCCTTCCTCTCCATTTTATCAACACTTATTTTCGACCACTTAATTTTAAAGCAACCTTTCCATATTGTTTCAATAAGGTTCACGACCTTTTCGGCTGTCCATTCCATTATGTTTCATAAAGTTTTACCCAAAAAGAATCAAAAATCTTAACTACTTGTTTTTATTAAAATAAAATACAGTGGCACACCTTTTGCTGTAGTTATTATCAAAACAATAACAGAAGCAATCGAAACAATGACAAAAACAGCAAAATATTGAACAGAACAGAATATAAACGAAAAACCAAGGAGGATACCATGGCTATTATATCAATAACAGGAGCAAAATTCACCCATTCCGATGAGACAGTTGCAAAACTTTCGGAAAAACTCGGATACAAAATCATAACTGACCAGGAGATCATGGAGGAGACTGCCCAAAATCAGGACATTCAGATTGCAACCATCCATAAGGTGGTTGACTCAAAGCAGATACCCTTCAATGACTTTACACATGAAAAAGAGAAAACCATTGCAGCCCTGAGAAAAACCCTTGCCCTTCATATCAGTCAGGGCAATACAATTTTCAACGGCATTCTTGGACACCTTATTCCATCATGGACAACACATGCTCTCAGGGTGCTCATTGTAACTGACAGAGAGACGCGAATCCAGAACGGCATTAAACTTCTTGGAGTTCCTGAAAAAGATGCTGCCCACGAAGTGAACGAAGCAGACAAACATACAATGCTCTGGGTAAACAGCCTTACAGACAAAAAAGCCTGGGATAAGAGCCTATATGACATAGTTATTCCATCTGACAAACTTGATGTTACAGAATCTGTTGAGCTTATTTCCAAACACCATGAAACAATGGCTGCCATGAGTGAGGATCTTGTGAAAAAGGAAGCCTCTGACTTTGCACTTGCAGCCGATGTCTCCCTTGCCCTTGCAGAGACTGGTTCCGGTCTCATAGTTACGGCTGACAATGGTGATATTGTTGTGACCATTGACAAGAACGTACTCTTTCTCTCCAAACTTAAACAGAAAATCACCACCATTGCAAAACAGATTCCAGGGGTTAAGTCTGTTGATACCAAAATCGGCAAAAACTACTACAAGGCAGGCAGAAGCCACAACTTTGACTTTGAAACACCCCTGCATGTCCTGCTTGTGGATGATGAAAAGGAGTTTGTCCAGACACTTTCAGAGCGCCTTAAGATGCGCCAGATAAGCAGCAACGTAGTATTCAGCGGCCAGGAAGCCCTTGATTCTGCCCACAGAGATGAGACAGAAGTGATGGTACTTGACCTCAAGATGCCTGGTATTGACGGATTTGAAGTACTCCGGAAAATCAAGCAGACCAAGCCACACATAGAGGTGATAATTTTGACAGGACATGGTTCCGAAGCTGACAAGGCAACATGTATGGAACTTGGAGCATTTGCATATCTCCAGAAACCAGCAGACATTGACCAGCTTGCCGAGACCATGAAAAAGGCATACGAAAAAATTAATCAACGAAAACAAAATGAAGAAGATGCCCAATAAATAAAAAAAGGTAGGGTAGCAAACCTGTTGAAGGGCTCTTTCCTCTCTTCTGCATCTGCCAAGAGAAGATGCCGGCACAAGGTCAACAGGTTTGTAACACACTACCCTAAAAAGGAGAGACCATGAAAGTTAAAGTGCTTTTAGCTGACGATGAAGTTGATTTTGCAAAAACCCTGGCAGAAAGACTTGAAATGAGAAATCTGTCAGTAACACCGGTATTTTCCGGAAAGGCTGCTCTTGAGATCATTGAGGAGATTGATTTTGATGTCATTGTACTTGATGTTCTCATGCCTGAAACAAACGGAATTGATCTTCTGAGGGAGATAAAGGAAAAAACCCCGTTGACCCAGGTTATTATGCTTACAGGGCAGGCAACTGTAAAAAATGCCATTGAAGGCATGAAACTTGGAGCCTTTGATTTTCTTCTGAAACCCGCTGACATTGATATGCTGGAAGAGAAGATAAATGATGCATATGGAATCAAACTCAGACATGAAGAGCGCATCAGAAAGGCACAAATTGACTCAATTATAAAGGAACGAGGCTGGTGATATCATTGATGATGCACACCATAATGCTTTAGGAATTGATTTTTAACAACTTGTCCATTCAACTCGCCCCAGCCACATTTTACAGACTTGCAAGGGGGAGTTTGGGTAAGTTAATTAAACCCAATTACTTAGTGCTGGCAAAGCACGTCAAAAATATTTTTTTAAATCAGGAGAAATACATTGACTACACAAACTATGGCCTCAACCGGCCCAAAAATAGACTGGAAACGGCTAATTTTTCTGACACTGGGACTTGCCCTCTTTTGTATAATCAACTTCAGCCCTGCATGGCCAGATGCTGTTGATCCCACAGGAAAACAGTTTGTCCTGACTCCGGAAGCAAAGGGAGCGCTTGCCGTATTTATGCTTGCAGGTATCTGGTGGGTATTTGAAGTTGTGCCGATAGGCGTAACAAGTCTTACCATTGGAGTAATGCAGGTACTTTTCATGGTTCGCCCTGCGAACAAGGCATTCAAGGATTTCATGGATCCTTCGGTACTCTTTATATTTGCATCCCTTGTAATCGGCATGGTCTTTACCAAAACCGGACTTACAAAACGGCTTGCCTACAAAATGCTCTCGGTTGTTGGCGAGAAAACAAGCATGATCTACCTTGGATGCTTTGTTGTAACAGCAGCCTTGACACACATCATGGCACATACGGCAGTTGCAGCAACCATGTATCCGCTTTTGATAACAATCTACAGCATGTATGCCGATGACAACAACCCCACAAAATTTGGAAAGGGGCTTTTCATAGGAATGGCTTATGTGGCAGGCGCAGGCTCCATTGTAACTCTTCTTGGAGCTGCACGCGGCGCTGTTGCTCTTGGATTTTACAAGGATATTGTTGGACATGAGATATCCTTTTTCCATCTGTCGTACTACATGTTCCCCATTGGCTGGATAATGGTATTTATACTCTGGGGCTTTTTCATGATATTTTTCAAGCCAGAAAAGAAAACAATACCGGGGTTAAAGGAAAAAGCTGTACGACTTAACTCAGAGATGGGCGGACTTACCCGCAATGAGATTCTGGCAGCCATCATTATCTTTACATGTATTGCAGTGATGTCTATGAGATCATTTATTCCTGCCCTACAACCTATTGATAAAACGGCAATAATTCTCATATCAACCATTCTGTTCTTTATCCTCGGCATCCTGGATCTAAAAGATCTTGAGGCAATTCCCTGGAACATAATCCTGCTTTTTGGTGGTGCCATGAGCATTGGATTCTGTCTGTGGGAAACTGGCGCTGCCCAGTGGCTTGCCATCAACTGGCTGACCATGTTCCAAAACTCACACTGGTTTGTATTTGTAATGAGTATCGCATTCTTTGTCATGATGATGACAAACTTTATCATGAACGTTGCAGCCATTGCCATATCTCTTCCTGTGGCTCTCGTTATCGCCCCTTACCTTGGGGTATCGCCGGAAGTAATTGTATTTGCTTCGCTTGTAACAGCGGGTATGCCATTCCTGCTTCTTGTCGGAGCTGCTCCTAATGCCATAGCATATGACTCAAAACAGTTCACAACAGGTGAATTCTTTAATTATGGTATTCCGGCAAGTATCATACTTATGATCATTGTTGGAGTTGCAGTGGCTGTAATATGGCCTCTAATGGGTATGCCGATTCTTACCAATTAAACCAAACCCCAAGGAGATTTAAAATCTTTGGGCGGGCTTTTCCATAGCATCTTGTTTTTGACATGAGATAAAATGGGAACCCCTATACTATTAAAACAAAAAGAAGGTAAAA
>NZ_LT828541.1:36986-180448 GCF_900170035.1 Desulfamplus magnetovallimortis
TTACCTTCTTTTTGTTTTTAAATGCCATGGAGTCAACAGGGTTTAAGCAACTGATACGATATAGTCAAGGTTTTCCTGCCTTAACATATCCTGCAATGCTAACTGCAACCAGAATTGTACGGGTTGCTGAATCAATCTTGCAATCTTTACTGCATGGCTGGGTGATGGAATACGCCTTCCTTTCTCAATCTCACATAGGCTTTGCGAAGATATTCCGAGCATCAAGGCAAATTCTTTCCGGGAAAACTCCTCACACTTTCTGAAAGATTCAAGAGCATTGCCGAACGTCAGAACGCCATAATCTCTTTGAAGTTCCTTGATTCCATATTCAGTACTCATGTTTATTCACCTCTATAACGTACATGGCTGATGACCGCCACAATCGAAAAGATGAAAGTCGTTTTAAAAACAGGCTGTTACCGAGACTTTCATATAAAACCTCTATGATAATTTTATTTTCATGTTCGACATAAAAAGCCCTGTACGATTTGGATAATCTGATTGACCTTTGCCCTTTTCTATCCCCTTTCAAAGGTTCATCATGATAACCAATATATCTTCTTAAACCTGTAATCCCAATATCTTCAACCTGTCCAGCCCAAATCTGTAATTTTCTTACAATATGGCAAGGTAATTTCATAAGCTGCTTCTGGACTTTTTTGGAAAATATAACTTTATTCATACTTTAAACAAATACGTCTTTAAAGGGTAAAAAACAAGTGGATATATCCAGCACCAATAATAAATGTGTCGATATTTTTCTCATTCCTTTTGATTTTTTTTGAGCAATATGTTATTCTGCAAAAATATTAAAGGGAGAGAACATCTTCCATCCGCAGTTCCTGTTTTTCGCCATTATTTACCCTGAAATCACAAAAAAGGAGATCAAGATGAAACATCTATTTGTTAATTTTATTTTTACAATATGCGCCCTGATTATCTCTTTTAATGTAAATGCTTCCGATGAAAAACTTCTTTTGATGACTGACGAACGTGCTCCTTTTGAATTTGCAAATGACAAGGGAGAACCAGACGGAATTGCTGTAAAAGTTATGCAATGTGCCCTTGAAAAAATGGGTATCCCCTTTGAGATCAAGGTGGTACCCTGGAAAAGAGCACAGGAATTGACAAAACAAGGCAAAGCTGATGGTTTCTTTTCCGCATCACAAAACAGTGCAAGGGACGAATATGCAACCCTATCTTCTGTTGTTGTTGATCAATACTGGAGCTGGTACCTGTTAAAATCAAGCAAATTTGACCCCAAATCAGAAAACTTCAAAAAAGAGGCCAGAACAGGAAGCTGGTTTGGTTCAAACTCCCTTAAATGGCTCAAAAATAACGATTATATAGTTAAAGCTGACCCACAAAGTGTGGAACAGCTGATCAAGCAACTCCAGGTTGACAGAATTGATGCTGCATTTGGCAGCAACACTGTTTTTGATGATGCATTAGAAAAAATGGGCATAGGAGATACAATTCACTCATTCAAGGAGCTTCATAAACCCATGGGAGTATATATCTCAAAACAATATCTTGAAAAACATAGTGACTTTATGGAAAAACTCAATGATGCCATAGGACAATGTACCCATTAAGAGGAGAGAAGCAATGAACACAAGGCTGCTTCTTGTGGATGATGAAGAGGAATTTGTCGATACACTTGCAGAACGTCTTGCCCTGAGAAACTTTCAGGTAACCAGGGCATATTCCGGGGAACGGGCACTGCAACTGTGCAATGATAAAAATTTTGATGTGATTCTGCTTGACATTATGATGCCAGGCATATCAGGCATTGATGTTTTAAAAAAAATTCATCAAAAGATGCCTCTAACCCAGGTGATAATGCTAACAGGTCATGCCACTGTCAAAAATGCCATTGAAGGCATGAAGCAAGGCGCCTTTGATTTCCTGCTGAAACCGGCAGACATGGAGCTGCTTACTTCCAAAATTACTGAGGCCGTTGAAATTAAACAGAAACATGAAGAACGTATCCGTAAGGCTGAAATGGAAAACATAATAAATCGTCGGGGATGGTAAGGCTCCCTTAATTTACTCAAAATCGACATCTTGTTGGCTTTTTTGGCATTTATTGCATTTGTCTGAATCAGGATAACCAGGATTTACAGGATGCTCAAGATTTTTATCCTGTAAATCCTGGTTATCCTGGGCATCCTGATTCAGACAGTATTAACAAGGCTCATAAGGTCATAGGTGTCGTTTTTGAGTAATTTAACGCCATTCGAGCAGACTTCTCCATAACTATAGACTTCCAGAAAAATATTTTTTCAGATCAACTCTGAAGGGCAACCACATAGGGTTGCCCCTACATTGTGCTTGCAATTTAACTATCTGGAAAACTATATTTGCTTTTGAATAAACCTTCACGTTTGCGAGGGCATCACAACGATTCATGAAAGCCATGACATATCAATATATTATGGAGATTTTAAAATAAAATATCATAAAATTCTCGTGCAAAAATAATCGACAATATAATCAAGCAACTACAGACATTTGACAGGCGAACCATCAAGTAACAGGAATTTATTTTTATGGAAACAGCACATGTTCTCAAAAACACTCAAATAATGGACACTCTGGACGGAATTCTGCCTTCGGTCAGGCAGCTCACACCAGTTGACAAACTCAAGCTGATTCGCATTCTTGCTGAAGACCTTGATAAAAACAAATATATGTTTCCTTTTGAACCTGATAAAATTTATGACTTACCAACACCTTATAACACATTTGGCGCTGCTGAGATATTAATAGAAAAGCTAAAACAACCAGATACAGAAGTCTGAAAAAATATGAAGGTCAAATACACTATAGTCGATCCAGCACAGAACGAATTGGACAGCCTCCCCCGTTTAATATTGTCACTAAGTTCCAAAAACCAACAGGTTACAGCCTCGGGTTTAGTTGACAGCGGGGCAACAATAAACGTACTTCCTTATCAAATCGGCATCCGGTTGGGAGAACTCTGGGATGACAGAAAAGCAAATATTCATCTTGCAGGTAATCTGGCAAAATCCATGGGGATTCCTTTGGCATTAAAGGCAACGATAGGAGACTTTGAACCTGTAAGACTGGCATTTGCGTGGGTCAAAAATGATAATATCCCTTTAATTCTCGGGCAAGTAAATTTTTTTATGGAATTTGATGTGTGCTTTTACCGATCAAAACTCGAATTTGAAATCAAGCAGAAATCTATGTAAGGACATGGACTAAAGTTTTTTCCGGTTATGATTTGGATATACTCTGAAATTTCCAGGGCACCCCACTTAGGTAAAGAGGAAAAAATATATGTCCGACTACTTTAAGGAACTCGTCAGTCATAAATTCTTTCAGTAGCCACCACTCATAGTATTTTTAAAACGAATCAAAATACAATATATGGTGGCTTACATGAGAAGTTACGACTCTTGAGTTAAGGAACAGAGATGAAATAACTTGGACATTTCATTTTGGTCCACCGTTGAATAGCGGTGCATCTCGATATCAAATTGGGAAATTATTTCGTCCTCATTCCTAACATATTCAAAGTTGACACATATATCACTTATTGGCATTCAATTTTTCCTCAATGCCATATGCGGCATGAAAACAACACAACAACTTTTGCAAAGGAGAAAAACATGAAAAGTTTCAAATGGTTTACTGTCATCTTGGTACTGTCTGTTTTTGTATCACAAATTGCAACATCAGAGGAACTTGCCACAAAGGAAGAGTGTATCCAGAAATGCGGAGAAGTTGCTGCAATCATAAAGGAGAAAGGCGCTGATGAAGCCATTAAACTTGTGAATGACAACTCAGGTCCATTTGTCTGGAAAGACACATATGTCTATATTATGGATCTTGAGGCAACCATAGTTGCACATGGCCCACAGCCAAAATTCATAGGAAAAAATCTTATGGGTCTAAAGGACCCTGTCAGCAAACAACCCTGGTATCCCGCTCTTTTTGAAAAAATAAAGGCAGGAACCAACAGTGGCTGGTTTGATTATCACTGGAAAAAACCAAATGCAGAAGGTGTCTATACAAAAAACTGCTACTTTGAACAAGCCGGTGACCTTGTTGTGTTTGCAGGTATTTACGGCGACAAAGTAAAATAATTATTATATCCCGAAACCACTGACAACGCCCACAAAAAAGCATACCCCTGGAAATTTGTGTAAACGGACATAACTAACGCTCAGTCACCCCCGATCATGGAAATAATGCATCCATTTCCACGGCAAACCGTCATGGGCAGAGTCCGGCCACCCCCCGACTATGGAAACAATGTATCTTTTTCCACTGTAAATAATAAGTCAGGGTTTCGGGACAACAGGGAAACCGGAGACACAGCAATGAAAGCATACCACAAAATTCAAACCGTATTTCTAAGGGATCCTGAAACAAAATATAAGTCATTGCTTGAAGGAACATTTGCAAAACCTGAATTTGAGTATCTTAAAAAAAACATGTGGATTTTTACAGAAAAAGTTGACGGGACCAACATCCGTGTCCAGTGGGATGGAGACAGCTTAAGCTTTTTTGGTAAGACAGACAGAGCTGAAACACCTCCGCATCTTCTGAAAAAACTTGAAGAGCTTTTCAAGCCGGACACATTCAAAAACTGTGAACTTCCACCTTTGTGCCTCTACGGAGAGGGCTATGGGGCAAAAATACAAAAAGGTGGCGGCAACTACATACCCGACGGTGTCAGCTTTATCCTTTTTGATGTCAATATCGAAGATATGTGGCTTGAACGCCATAATGTCGAGGATATTGCGGCAAAGCTTAACATAGAGGCAGTTCCCATTGTTGGAAAGGGGACACTTATTGAAGGTGTTGAAATGGTAAAAAACGGCTTTACTTCAAAACTTAGAAAAACACCTCCCGAAGGCATTGTAATGCGTCCTGAAGTTGAGCTTTTCAACAGACGGGGAGAACGGGTCATCGCAAAAATCAAAATGCAGGATTTTGCATAGGAAAAAAAAGAGACCATGAAAAAAAGACGATTTGCGCTACTGCCCCAGGGCCTGTTTCCCAAAATACTGATAATATCACTTCTGGGAATTACAGGAATCATACTTCTTGCAACAATCATTTTCCATGTCTCGTCCAACAGCAGAAAAGCCATTGTTTCAAGTCAGTCAGGTAATACAATTATTCAGAAGGTTCTTCAGATCTGTATGCTGGAAGGTAAATATATCAACTCAAGTGATAACTCAATCCCACCCCTAATCGAAAAGCACCTCATGGAGCTACAGAAAACCATAGATGCCTCAGAACAGGAAAATGTCGATCCCGAAATTAATGATCTTCTCAAAAATACCAGGGATCTGCAAAAACAACACCTTGATCTCCTTGAAAAGCTCATACCCCAGGTTAAAGATCTCAATGGACTTGTCAAGAAAATAACGGCACACTTTAATGCTGGCAACGAACATATACAAAAAATGATAAACCTGCTGAACGAAGAGGAGATGGAGCTATCCCTGATGGTGGAAGAGCTGCCCCAGCCAAAGGCTCAATTGCGTGATCAGGCCAGCCAGTTTCTTGGCAATTTCCAGACAATGGTTGTAACTGTTCAGCAGCTTCTGCTTGATAATGACGGCGAGGCATTTATCAAAAAAAGGGAAAATCTTTTAAAAAGACTCAACGAAAAAAGAGTCAATACAGGAGCGCAGGCAGGAGTTGTCAATGAAGAGCAGTATTCCGGATGCTGGGCTGATGTGGAAAAAGAGCTTGAAGCAATAGCACCTCTTCTTGAATCACTCTATACCTTCTGGGATAACAGGGAAAACCGGAAAACAGAACTCCTGGCAATCAATGAAAAGATGAACAGCAATGCAGAGAAACTTGTAACCATTGCCACTGGGTCTGTATCAGAAGAACTTGATTTTGCAAATTCAATAACAATCGTTGCCATATGCACCATAAGTGCAGCCCTGCTTATTCTTGGATTTCTGATTGCACGCAGCATAACAAAACCCATTAACACAATTACAGAGGGGATGAAACAGGGAGCGGAACAGGTGGCACAGGCATCCGGCCATGTTGCATCTTCAAGTCAGTTGATGGCCAAAAGTGCATCTGAACAGGCAGCCGCCATTGAGGAGTGCAACTCATCCATGAAAGAGGTGGCATCCATGACCCGCACAAGTGCTCAAAATGCAGGCAGGGCAAACAGCATGATGGAAAAGGTATCTGATCTTGCAAAAAAAACCTATGATTCAATGGAACAGCTTACACTCTCCATGAATGCCATATCAGAGGCAACCAATGACACTTCAAGAATCATAAAAACCATAGAGACAATTGCATTTCGTACCAATCTTCTTGCACTTAATGCTGCTGTGGAAGCTGCAAGAGCAGGGGAAGCCGGTGCAGGGTTTGCAGTTGTTGCCGATGAAGTGAGAAATTTATCCATCCAGGCTTCAGATGCTGCAAAAAGCACAGCATCAATAATAGAAGGCACTCTTAACAAGGTCAAAAACGGCCATGATATTGTTTCCACAACCAGGACGGCATTCAGTCAGGTTCAGGAGACCACGGCAGAAACAGCTAAAATCCTTAACAATATTGACAAACTCTCATCCACCCAGTCCAACGGCATTGAACAGATAGACAAAGCAATTGATGAGATTAACAGAACAGTTCAGGACAATGCTGCCAATGCAGAAGAGTCAGCCTCTGCATCAGACGAGATGCACTCGCAGTCTGAGCATCTCAAGGACTATGTGACAAAACTTACTCTTCTGATCAACGGAAAAGTATCCCACTTGTAAGCAACCTCAATTCTCATTATATTGCCTTTATGGAAAACAACATCGAAACAAATAGTCACGAAGAAAGAGTCAACTGGCACCGATTACTCGGTTTGATGATTACACCTCTTTTTGAAAAACTTGGATGTGAGGTCACTGTTGAGTTTGATCTCTCTTTAAAAAAACAGCTTCTTGATGTGGTGGTTGTATATAAAAAGTTACCTCTCTTTTTTGATGACGTTAATCCTGATTATTATGAGGGTTTTGAAAATCTCAATGAACACAATCTTATCTCATTCAAATCCTTTCATGAAGTTTTTAATATGGACGCACTTGAAGAATTTTATGGGCATTTCACAAACTATAAAAAAATCAAAAATCTTAAAAGTGGTGACAACATAAACCTCTATGCTGTCACAAACCATTTTCCTGAAACACTGTTTAACAGATTTAAAGGTACTGGCCTTATTGAATGCATTGTAAAAAACAAAATTTATGATTGCAAGGTTCTGACTCCGGTACGCTTCATAATTACAAAAGACTCCAACCATCCAGTACTTGGGCTTTTTTCTAATAATACAGAACAGATTATGAAGAGCAGAGAACGCCTGCAAAAGGATGTTTGGCTGCTGAAAAATATCAGTGGTTATCTATACAAACTTTATGATTACTATGGCTTAGAGGGGGTTGAGATGCCTTATACAAAAGAGATGTTTGTTAAAGAATATTATCCGGAATATTATGGTCAATTTCTCCTTGGTGAACAGAAAGGACGCAAAGAAGGACGACTGGAAGGACGACTGGAAGGTCGCAAAGAAGGTGAACTTTCAGGGAAAATCCAGTTGCTTCAACAAATCCTGAAACAACCTGTATCTCCAAAAGAAGAATTGCTTTCAAAAGATGTTAATGAACTTCAAAATATCTATAATCATCTTGAAAAAATGTGGCAACAGATTGAAAACTAAAAAACGCCATACAGGTTAGGGCAATCACAACAAGTAAGGCACAAAGTGCAAAAATCTTTTCAGACTATATGTAGATGCCTTATTGGGCATGTTTCATTTATCGGTTTACATTTTTTTTGAAACAGGATTTTAATGATTTGTCATCATGTTAATCCTTAAATCATCTATATGGTTAAATATTTTTCGAATAGTGCAAACGACTTTTTATTTGATACAAGGGATGTTTTTTATTGATGCCATAATTGTTCAAATTCTTTTTTTGACGGCCCTCTTACTATTCCGGGCTGAAGCCCTGTACTGCTTTGAAGAATACAAAATTATTCCATTTATTCAGACATATGCAATAAATAAAGGGATGGCCGATTTTGAGTATTAAATTTTCATTATGCTTAAAACCAAAAAATTCAGTAATATGAATGTCACCACCGCCAAAAAACTTTTCGATAATATTTCCATGTGGAAAAAGGGTGGACAGAGAGCTCCGCACAAACCACTGCTTATCCTGCTTACTATTGCACATTGCATCGAAAGTAAAAACAGGTTTATCAGCTTTTCCGATATAGATCAAAAACTGAAACAACTTCTTATAGAGTTTGGCCCTGCAAGAAAAAGCTATCATACTCAATACCCTTTCTGGCGACTACAACATGATGGGCTTTGGGAGCTGACAAACACAAGCTCTTTTGCCGGTAAAATCGGCAAAGGAGATGCTAAAAAAAGCGATCTTGTCAAATTTGATGTACATGGTGGATTTTCTCAGGATGTATATGAATTCCTGATGTCAAACCAAGATCAAATACCAATAATCGTCTCATCCATATTGGACAAAAATTTTCCATCCTCAATACATGAAGATATTTTGCTGGCAATCGGGCTTGACCTTGAGTCTGACTTCAGCACAAAAAAACGCCGTGATCCCAACTTCAGGGAAAAAATACTGAATGCTTATGAATATCAGTGCGCTGTCTGCGGATTTAACGTAAGAGTCGGCAATTCTATTGTAGCACTTGAAGCTGCCCACATTAAATGGCATCAAGCAGGAGGTCCTGACAGTGAAGAGAATGGAATTGCATTATGCGCTCTGCATCATAAACTTTTTGACAGAGGGGCTTTCACTCTGTCCAATGATATGAAAATCATGGTCTCGGACAGGGCATACGGTACAAAGGGGTTTAATGAATGGCTGATGGCTTTTCATGGAAAAAGAATAACTGATCCCCAGAGACCTTCGTTTTTTCCTGAACCTCGATTTCTCTCATGGCATGTAAAAGAAGTCTTTCAAGGCTATGAAAGGCACCATTAAAAATTGCCTGGATAAAAACATCCTCCCACATCCCCTCAAAAAAACAACACCCCTGACATTTATGCGAAAAACTTGACAATATCACCAGATTAGGCCAAACATAAATTTTTACTACACAACTCATGATGACCAGCCCCAAGCTTTTCTGGAGAACACAATTGCTTATAAAACATAACTACACCCCCGAATATTCAGCAACCTTTTATCAAAGAGTGCCTGTTATAATTATTACATGGATTATGTTTTCCATCTTGTTTCAGACAACGGCATTTTGTAAAAACAGTCTGGAAACAGTCACGCTTCAGCTTGCCTGGAAACACCAGTTCCAGTTTGCTGGATACTATGCAGCACTACATAAAGGCTACTATGAGGTCGCAGGTCTTGATGTAAAAATCAATGAAGGAGGAGAAGGTAAATTTGCCAGGGAAGAGGTTTTAAGCAACAGAGCACAATATGGTATTGCCGGAGCAGAGCTTCTTCTGCACAAAGCTGAAGGGGAGCCGTTTGTGGTTCTTGCGCCTATTTTTCAGCATTCACCCTCGGTTTTGATTACACGGGCGGATTCCGGTATATCCAATCCCCAGCAGCTTATCGGCAAACGGGTAATGATGCTTCCGGAAAACAAGGATGCCGATATTCTTGCTGTTCTCTTAAACGAAAATGTCTCCTTGGATAGCATAGAGCGCCTTGACCAGTCCTATAACATAAATGATCTTATTGAAGGCAAAACAGATGCTGTAACTGCATATCTGACTAATGAACCGTGGCATATGCAGCAACTTGGTGTTAGAGCCAACATAATAAGACCATCCACATATGGTGTCGATTTTTACAGTGACTGCCTCTTTACAACCGACAGTGAAGCAAAAAAACATCCAGAACGGGTAAGGTCATTTTTGACAGCTTCCATTAAGGGATGGGAATATGCCATGCAGCACACAGAGGAGCTTGTTGATATCATTATCCTGGAATATGGAGTTTCAAAGACAAGGGAACATTTGCTTTTTGAGGCCGAAGCCATAAGAGGAATCATGCTGCCTGATCTAATTGAAATCGGGCACATGAACCCTGGACGATGGAGACACATTGCAAACACATATGCCAGACTTGGCATGCTGCAACCTTCGTATCCCATAGATGAATTTATTTACAATCTCAACCCTGAAAACGATTACAGATGGATGCGATGGGCTCTTATCTTCCTTGCCCCTGCTACCATTATTTTTACAGTTATTTCAATATCTCTTCTCTACCTCACAAAAAAGCTCCAAAAGGAGATTAAAGAGAGAAAAAAGGTGGAAAATGCTTACAGAGAATCACGACGGGAGATTTCAACCCTTCTTGCCAACCTGCCGGGCATTGCTTTTAGATGTAAAAATAAGGAAAATCAATGGACAATGGTCTATATAAGCGAGGGTGTATATTCATTGACAGGATACACCCCTGATGAACTGATCAACAGTGATGTGATGACATTCAAGGAGATTATCCATCCTGATGATCGTAAAATGGTCGGAAAACACATAACCAGCGCAATTGAACAGCAGTTACCCTATGAACTTGAATATAGAATAATAACAAAAGACAATAAAGAAAAGAACCTGTTTGAAAAGGGTATTCAAATATTTTCGGATACAGGGGAACCTATGTTTATTGAAGGGTTTATTTCCGATATCACACAGAGGGTACTTGACCAGAAGGAGAAAACCAGCCTTGAGATTCAGCTTCATCAATCTCGCAAAATGGAATCAATAGGAACCCTTGCAGGTGGAATCGCACATGATTTCAACAATATAATGGGCATTATTCTTGGTAATGCAGAGCTTGCCATGATGAACATATACCCACATAGCTATCTGGATAGCACAAGAAACAACAAAAATGATATTGATGGCAGAAAATCCTTTCAAAAGAGTACCTTCGGCTCTTCTGATATTGACACAAACCAACTTCAACACTACCATGAAGAGAGCAACCGAGATTATCTTTATGAAATACACACAATAGAACAGAACCTCAACGAGATTAAAACAGCCTGTCTCAGGGCAAAGGAAGTTGTGCGTCAGCTTCTTGACTTTGCAAGAAAGTCAGATCCAATACAAATAGAGATCCAACTCAATTCAGTTATTACTGATGCCCTTAAGCTCCTGAGATCATCACTTCCTGCAACAATTGATATAAAATTCAATCTTGCAGAAAAATCTCCGACCATTCTTGCAGATCCTACTCAGATGAGCCAGATCATAATCAACCTGTGTGCCAATGCCACCCATGCAATGCCGGATGGTGGTCTTCTTCAGATAATCTCCGGCAGCGTCAACCTTGAACACAAAAGCCATTTTAAAAAGAGCATGGAGAAAGGAGAGGAGAAAAACGACAAACAGCTAACAAGAAAAAATATTGCTGAAATGTTTCGTGATCTTCCGGAACAAAAGTATGCTATACTCATAATAAAGGACACCGGACACGGCATTTCAGAGGAAAATATAGACCGTATTTTTGACCCATACTTCACAACCAAGCCTGTGAACGAGGGTTCAGGATTTGGTCTGGCTGTGGTACATGGAATAGTACGCCAGCATAAGGGCGGAATTTCAGTTGCAAGCAGGGAGGGTGAAGGGAGTACTTTCACGATACTTTTACCTTTAGCAGAGCCAACCATTGAGCATAACATAGAGCCTGAAATCTACATGGCAAATGAAAAAAGAGCAGAAAAAAAAGATTTTAGTGAAGGCAACAGTGAAAATGTTACAATCCTTTTTGTTGATGATGAGGCTTCCATTGCAGAGATTGGAAAAGAGGTACTTGAAAGGAGCGGTTACACAGTAACAACAAAAACAGACCCCCTTGAAGCTCTTGAAAAATTTAGGGAAAATCCTGATGGATTTGATCTTCTGATAACAGATATGGCCATGCCAGGAATGTCCGGCAATCAGCTTATATCTGCCATACAAAAAATCAGACCTGAATTGCCTGTAATTTTAAGTACAGGATATGCAAGCGGCAGCCAAGATGAGAAAAAGGGGAAATTTCATAAGGATATTGATGCCTTTCTCTCAAAACCCCATGAGTTTCATGAATTAATAAAAACAGTGCAGAGGGTTATAAGCAGCAAGCGGATATGATTGAACAGTGAGGGATGCAACAAAGAATGAAAGTATAGTATTCCAGATAATTAAATTGACAATTAAAAAGCCTAACTATCTGTTATATAAATAAATTTTTGAGTAAAAAAATATTTTTCTGGAAATCTATAGTGCCTCTTCAAGTTTAAACTGACGGGATATTTGCAAGATCCACATCCGCCCCCAATATGGATTATCTACTCTTCAGCAAGTTGTGCCATTACATCAAGAATTTTTTTCAGCTTTTCCTGGTTCATCTCATTTAGATCAACAAATTCGCAACCTGCGTCAAAATCAACAAGCTGCATGGAGCGATTTGGGCCAACCCATTTTATGCGGGCTTTTTCCTTCATGGAAAACTCTTTAAGGTCCATATCACAATCCCTGCAACCAAGGACAATCTCAGCATCAATCTCCTTGCCAGGCTCAATCTCCCTTGCTGCTGAAAAACCAAAACCCTTAACGGAGATATCCTTTATGATGCCCATGTGCTCCCTGTCATCATATTCAAAGCGAAAAATCAATTTGATACCAAGGCGCTCGGCAATTCGCTTGTATTTTTTTTTCTGAAGAAATCCAGCAAGGCAACCATTGTCAATTTTCTCCTGTTCTGTAAGATTTTGTTCAGATACTTAAATGACCATCATAAAGAGAATAAATACATATGACTTACTCAAAATCGACATCTTAGTGTTTTTTCAGCAATTATTGAATTTGTCTGAATCAGGATAACCAAGATGGGATAGGATGTTCAGGGTAGATAATCCTGCCTTATGGAATTGATTTTTAATAACTTGCCCATTCATCTCGCCCCCAGCCACATTTTACAGACTTGGGAGGGGGAGTTTGGGTACGTTAATTAAACCCAATTACTATCCTGTTAATCTTGATTCAAAAAGTTTTGACAAGGCTTCCAAGATCATAAGGTATCGACTTTGAGGAATTATGTAATGGCATTCTAATGAAGTCAAGGGAATTATCATTGACTGTTTTCTTGACACTCACGCCTTTTTTGGGATAAACATTGTCATCTAAAGGATTCAAACCCAATAATATCAAGGAGTGGACGTGAACAAGCAATATCGTTTTTTACTTTTGATCATTGTAATTATCATAGTATTGAGTATCATAAGCTCATTGATTGTAAAAAATGCATGGTTCAAAATATCAGAGGATGATATCTCATATATTGGACTTGTTGCACCTTTTTCCGGTGTCGGAGCCGGAATAGGTTCGTCAATGGAAAAGGGAATCAATCTTTTTGTTGACGAATTCAACCAGGCACAGATATTCCAGAACAGAATACTTAAAGTTGTCCAGCTTGATGACCAGCACACACCGGAAGGTGTTGAAGCTGCTGCCCGGGATCTCATAGAGCGCAGCGAAATACTTGCACTGATAGGCCATATAAGCTCTGATGCTGCTTCCACTGCTTCAAATGCCTTTCAAAATACAGATATGACAATGATCAATACCTCCTCCATTGAGGCGGGCATATCAAATAGTCACCCATGGCTCTACTCCAGCGTATTCAACGCAACAAGGCAAACTGGTTTTATTGCAAACTATGTCCGCAATGTCCTTGGCAAAAAAATCATAACCATCATACATTCAGATTCCGGCAGCGGCAGGGAGATGGAAAAACAGTTCTCGGCAATCTATGCAAGATTTGGAACCAAAATCCATTACACACATGAGTTCAGGCAGGAGTATCCGAAAGCTTCCATTGCCTCTATAATAGAAGAGATCCGTGATAAAAAAGATCTGGGAACCATCTTTTTTGCAGGGGATGCCTCCTCTGCTGCCCATTTTGTGGTGCAGGCAAGGGATGCTGGAATAAAAAGCCTAATTGTGGGAACAGATGCACTTGCCACAACAGGATTTACAGAAGCTGTGGCTTCGCTGATAAAGGATAAAGAGAGCCTTCCTTCCTATACTGACAGTATGATAGTCTCTGTTCCCCTTCTTTATGATACAGCCGGAAGTGAAGCCCAACAGTTCAAAAATCTGTTTCTTGAAAAATACGGCTCAGATCCTGACTGGATTGCAGCCTATGCCTATGATGCTGTACGTCTTGTGATTCGGGGAATCATTGCACAGAAGAGTGACAAAAATGAGCCACTGGATTTTTCAGTTGCAGCCTGCCGCAAAAGCATAAAAAAATACCTTGACAGCCTTACCACTCCAAAAACAGCCATGGAAGGAATTACAGGAAAAACATTTTTCCCTCCATCCGGAAGCAAGCAGCTTCGTTCGGTTCAGGTGGGTATATACAACGGCCGCAATATAATTGCAGCACCGACACAGTTACAGCCCCTTGGTCCAAACAGCTCTGTCAACTACTTTGAAGAGCTTAAAAACGGCAGAATGCTCTATGTAAATGACCGTTTCATGTACAAAACAAATGTAATCTACACAGGCATTGAACTTCACAACATTACTGACCTTAAAATGGATGAAAATCAGGTAATACTTGATTTTTCAATATGGTTCCGCTACCAGGGCAAGTTTAATCCGGCAGATATTGATATTCTCAATGCTGTTGAGGAGATAAAACTTGAAGAGCCAATTGAAACAAGCCAGAATAAAGAGATCTCCTTTAGAAGATACAGGGTAAAGGCACCCTTTTTTATAGATTTTATGGACAAAAAACTTCCCTACGGACAGCACGTTATGGGGCTATCCTTTCACCATCAGAACCTGAATCGCAACAACGTTGTATATGTTGTTGATGTACTTGGAATGGAGTTTGATAAGGGCATCACACTAAAACAGCAGCTTTTACAAAGACGTGCCTTAAGTCCAACCTCAGGATGGCGAATTGACCAGGCATCCCTTTCCCAAAGTATGTTTACAACATCCACGCTTGGAAGCCCTGCATATGTAGGTTATGGAACAACCGAACCTGAATTTTCAAAAATTGATTACGCTGCTATTTTCAGTGAGGACAGAATTGATTTCCGCTCTCTTGTGAATGCAGAGTACCTTATTTATATAGGCATCTTCGGAATAATAGGCAGCCTTGCCGCAAGATTGATGGACAGGCGGCTTCACGGCTTTTTCTGGCGGACATCCTCCTGGCTAATGCGCCTTGCATTCTGGCCTCCACTGCTTCTCTCATTTGGTAATCTCATTGTAAACAGCGCCATCAACAATGATGTCTCCATCCACTACATACAGCAGATAATAATGTATTACGACATGTGCTGGTGGATTATGCCTGCGGGCCTTGTTGTAATTGCACTGGAAAGATTCCTGTGGGTACCCCTTGAAGATAGAACCAAACGAAAAGTTCCTAATCTGATCCGCCATTTTACAGCAGCTCTTGTATTTACATTTGCATTCTGCGGTATTGTTGCATTTGTATGGGAGCAGACACTTACAAGTCTGCTTGCCACAAGCGGTCTCTTCGCCATGATCGTCGGTCTTGCTGTACAGGGAAACATTGCCAATGTCTTTTCAGGTATCATCATAAACCTTGAACGACCATTTTCCGTGGGGGACTGGATAAAAATCAACGAGATAGACTCGGTAAATGTTGTTGATATGACATGGCGTACAATAAGGCTTGAGACACTTACCCAGCACGTTGTTTCAATTCCCAATGGAAAAGTGGCAGATTCTGTTGTGGTCAACTACTCAAGAAAAGAGAGCCTCAGAATAGATGTATTCCTGCATGTTTCGCCAAAGCATAAACCATCGGTTATCAACAAGCATATAAAAGAGGCCATAGCCGACATTGAGGGCATCAACAAGGTAAAGGCTCCTGTAAATGTGATTATGGGAATCAAACCTGTTGTCAATAAATGGGTGGCCGAATATGTCATACGCTTCTGGGTCACGGACTGGAAACAGCAGTTTGGCATAAAGGGCAACATATGGAATGCTCTCTGGGAGCGTTTTACAGCAGAAGGAATATCCTTTAATGCAGTGGAAGATCCCCTCGCTCTGCCTGAAACTTTGCAAAAAGAGGCAAAAGGACTTCCGCCGGCTGACAGCTCTTCTCAAACCGGAGCTGCTCCTGATCTTGCAAAAGCATGATCAATACCCTTAAATAGTTAAAGAACAATACATCTATGAATTCCAGTAAACATAATATTATTATTTTCATTATAGTCTTATGCTGCCTGACTCTCTCCCTTATGGGCATCTGCTTTGGGGAGTCTCTGGTATCCCTGCCGGAATTTCCCTCCGGCAACTCATATTTTTACGGGATTCTCAAACCTGTGATGGCAGAGCATGAAAGGATCAAAACAGCGAAGGAGGCTGTTGAGCAATCCCGAGAACAGATACGCATAAGCTTTGGGGCACGGTACCCTACTTTGGATCTTACACTGGAAGCAGGAAGAGAAGATGAAATTGACAAGGAAGACCCTGAACACTACAATAATATAATACTTAAACTGAACCAGCTTCTGTGGGATTTTGGCAAAACAGATGCATCAATTGAGAGGGCACGAAGGGATCTTATTGACAAGGAGCTTAACCTTGCAAAGGTTACCCAGAAATTTATCCTTGATGCTGCCCTTGCATATCAGAAACTGCATCGCGCATACATGGTGCTTCAATTCTCCTTAGATTCCGAAGAGAACATCAGGCGCCAGACAGGTCTCGAAGAGATAAGGGTGGCAGAAGGTTCCGGATACACAACAGATGTACTTCAGTCAAAATCCCAGCTTGCATCTGCCATTTCAAGGCGCCTTAAAAATGAGGGTGATTTTCGCATGGCAGAGAGCGAGTACATTGAAATTTTTGGGACTCTGCCTGAAAACATCACAGCCATGTTCCCCCTTAATCCTGAAAGATGCGTTCCCATACCGGAAGATATTAAACCTGTACTTCAGGCAGCAATGGAAAAAAACCTTGATCTGCGACTTGCCAGGAATCGCATGGCAATGGCTGAAATTGACCTTAAAAGTGAAAAAAACAACGCACTTTTTCCTGATATCAATCTTACCCTGGAAACCTCGGCATCTGATAATTACAACAGCGTTTTTGGCTCCACCCGAGACTATAAGGCAATGGTCGCAATGACAAAAAACCTGAATCTTGGTTTTACTGAAAAAAACAAAATAAAGGCAGCAACACATAACCTTCTTCGTGAAAAATATCAGGTTGCAGACCAGGAGAAAACCATTGAAAAAGCTACACGCATGGCCTGGCATCGTCTCAAAACATCACAGGCCACAACCGAGACCTTGACAGAGCAGGCAAGGCTTACAGCAGGCTTTCTGGAACTTGCCAGAAAAGAGCGTGCACTTGGTAATCGCTCCCTTATGGATATCCTCTCCGGAGAGACATCCCTTATCAATGCAAGGGCTGACAGCTATGCTGCAAAAATAGATATATCCCTTGCCATGTTCTCACTTATGGAGACAACAGGAGTACTCTCACTGGAGCTTTTCAATATCCAATAATGATTAGCCTGCAAAAAATCTGGTTTCAAAAGAATTTTCCAGTCATAAAAGACTTTTTTATGAGACCATAAAAACTTAAAAGATGAGATTATTGTATCCTTTTTTGAATCTCCGGAGTAAATTGTTGCCATGCAACCTCACCCCCCAGCCACATCTCCATGACTGGAGAGGTGGAGAAGTGTAAACTACTTTAATCTGATATGAAGGATGCCAAAAAAAATTAACTCAAATGAGGTTATGAATAATGTTTATACCTAATGATCTGCTCTCAAGAATCACTATAGATTCAAACGTAATGCTTGGAAAACCTACTATTTGTGGTTTAAGAATTACAGTGGAGCAGATTCTGAAATCATTATCAAACGGAATATCTCAATCAGAGATTCTTGAAGAATATCCCGAACTTGATGAAAAAGATTTCCAGGCTGTATTTGCATACGTTGCCATTCTGGTGGAAGAGGAACAGGTTTTTCCTGTGGTCATGAATCCGATCTATAAAAAATAATAAAGGAGAATGATATGCCTGAAAATTACACAGAACACTCCTGCATATTCTTGAACATAATAAATATTTTTCAAAATGCGTGAACTAATTCAACGCCTCTCCAGGCACCCCTTTATTACCATTGAGCTTCTCCTTGCCTCATTTTTTGCAAACCTTCTTGGACTTGCATCATCGCTTTACATTATCCAGCTTCTTAACAGATATGTCTCCCACGGGGTTGATGCAACGCTTTTTACTCTGACATCCGGTGTCTGTATTGCAGTTATATTTGAATTTGCATTCCGGAGAGTACGCTCAATTCTTGCTGGCAGTGTAGGAAAAGAACGTAACTATCAAATGATGCTGGGCATATTCTCTGTCTTGACCAAAGGCAGAATGAAATCCCTTGACACTATTCCCCAGAGACTTCGCCAAGAAATAATGAAAGGCAGCAACAGCGTAGAGGATGCATATAAACCTGCTAATATCAATGCTCTTTTTGACCTTCCCTTTTCCTTTATGTTTTTGGGTGTACTCTCTTATATATCAATTCTTCTTGGCTTCATCACGCTATGTTTCATGTTGCTGACCGTAATTATCGCCACTTTCAGCAAACACCTTATTACCCCAAGGATACAGCAGTTAACAGAAACTTCTATCAAAGGTAATGGTCTTTTTTCGTCAGCCAATAACTCTCCTGACATGATCAGGCTTTTTGACAGGGGTTCATTTCTGCTTTCAAAATGGCGAGAGAACAGTAAAGATTTTCTTCAACAAAGAAACAGAATGGCCGACAGTCAGGATCTTCTTCAGGGAATCACCAGAACGGTGCAATCCTTATTGAGCATCTCCATATATGCAGCAGGAGCAATTCTTGCTGTAAAGGGGAACTTTAATGTGGGGCTTTTAATAGGAGCCAACATACTTGCAATGAGGGCAATTGCCCCAATCAACAGAGTTGCCCAGCTTGGGGATGCATTTACAAACGCCTCCCAGTCACTGGAACGCATCAACAGATTTGCATCCATTGAAACTGAAAGAGATGGAGGCGTTGCATTAAAAAACTACCAGGGTTCCCTTAAACTCAACGATGTCGCATTCAAGTATCCTGGCATGAAACAGCCTCTTTTTGAATCCTTGACCTTAGATATTTCACCTGGCTCTGTCCTTGTTGTAACAGGGGAGAACGGAACAGGTAAGACAACCCTTACCCGTCTTGTTTCAGGACTTCTGGAACCTGACAGAGGGCAGATTCTGGCGGACGGGGTGGATATCCGTCAGCTATCCCTGCCCTGGTGGCGCTCTTGCCTTACAATGGTTCCCCAGGATATAGCATTTCTGCCGACAAGCATAAAAGAGAACCTTATGGCTGCAAATCCAGCAATTGACGATGCAGCCATAAACCGGATAATAAATCACTCCGGTCTTTCATCCTTCATTGACCAGACATCCATGGGACTTGATACACAGCTTACCCTCAACTCCGAGTATCTTTCCACAGGATACAGGAAACGACTTGCCATTGCACGGGCCCTTGCAGTAGGGGGGAAACTTGTCATAATGGATGAACCCACAGAGGGTCTTGACCCAAAGGGATGCAACACCATATACTCGCTGCTTGTAGCGCTTTCACAGGCACGTTATACCATGATAATATTCTCACAGGATCCCAATATCATCAAAGGAGCAGGACGTATTCTTGATCTCAATTCAAAGCCTGTGCCAAGAATAAGAACAAACAAAGGAACTCCTGCCCAGGCAAACAATGGTACCCTTCATGAAAATCGTACCTTCCATGAAAAAACAACTAACCTTAAAAGAGATAACAGAGTCGCTGCCCCAAATGTCAATATGGTGAAAAAAGATGAAAAAACTCCAGCCATGAAGAGTCACTCTCTGCCAAAGGAGAAGATATAAATAAAGATGCCGGAACCTGTAAACCGTAATGGCCGGAGTCCGGCCACCCCCGACTATGGAAATAATGTATCTATTTCCACGGTAAAAAAAGGAAGTTTTTGCATCTTCTTTCCGAACCCACTGCCGCCTCAAAAAGCAGCCATATATTTCTGTTTACTCTTATTTTCATGATTCTCGCCTTTTTTTTATGGGCTGCAACAGGCAGGCTTGACGTTGTAAGCCGTGCTACAGGTGAGGTTGTCCCATCAAGCAGGGTAAAAACTGTACAGCACCTTGAAGGCGGAATAATCAGGGAGATACTTGTAAAAGAGGGAGAATCTGTTGAAACCGGCCAACCTCTGGTTATACTTGAATCAACTGCAAGCTTTGCAGATGTGGCTGAACAGAGCATTCAGATGACCTCGCTTCAGGTTAAAATCATACGGCTTTCAGCAGAAATCAATGGTGAATCCAAGCTTGATTTTCCGGAGCAGCTTAAAAAGGAAGAGCCTGAGCTTACCCGCAGGGCAGAAGCAATATTCAACAATCGTAAACAACGATTAGATAGCCAGATAAAGGTGCAGCAAGCCCTTGTAAGCCAGTATCAGTTCCAGATTGAGGAGATAAGAGGAAGAATTGCCGGAACCACACAGGTCAAGGATTTTATTGAGGAACAGGTGGGAATAAGTGAAAAACTTCTCAAGCACAGCCTTTCAAATAGGATGAACCACATTGATCTTCTAAAGCAGCTTGCAGATCTTGAATCACAACAAAAGGTTGACCATGCCTCACTCAAACGAATCAGCGCAGCCATCAGAGAAGCCCAGAGCCGTCTTGAACTTGTGCGGAATACATTTTTTGAAGAGGCATATGATGAGTTAAGGGATGCCCAGCGAACATTTGACATCATAAACCAGCGCATTCATAAAGACCAGGACAGCCTTAAACGAACCATACTAAGATCACCTGTTGACGGCACTGTAAAATCCCTTTTTGTCTCAACAATAGGCGGAATTCTGACTCCTGGCGGGGCAGTTGCCGACATTGTACCGGCTGAAGATCGTCTTATAATTGAGGCAAAACTTCAGGTTGGAGATATAGGGTATGTTCAGGAGGGTCAAAAGGTTATGCTAAGGCTTGCTGCATCAGATTCATCAAGACTCGGACAAATAGACGGTGAGGTTATCCACATAAGCCCTGACTCAATACTTCAGAAAGAGGGGCCGCCATTCTACAAGATCAAAATCACCACTGAACAGACATATTTCGGCACAGAAGATAAACCCTATAACCTCTTTCCGGGGATGGTTGTTCAGTGCAGCATAATTACAGGCAGTAGAACCGTGCTTGAATATCTTGCAGGGCCGTTTTTTCTTTCCCTTGAAACAGCCCTTCTTGAACGCTGATGTTTCAATTAACTCACTATCTGCAAAATGTGGGATAAAATCTAAAAAAAGGAAATCATCATGAAATTTGTCATAATTGGCGGGGATGCCGCCGGCATGAGTGCTGCAAGCAGGGCAAAACGAAAAGATCCGCAAATGGATGTGACTGTTCTTGAAAGGACAATGGATGTATCCTACAGCGCATGTGGAATGCCCTACAATATTGCAGATCCGGGACGTAATATGGATGACCTTATTGTCAGAAAGGCAGAGGTCTTCAGAGAAAAAAACAAAATTAACCTCTTGACAGGTCACAGGGTTGACAACATAGATCGTGATGCAAAGAGAGTTTCTGGAGTAACATTTGACAATCAAGAGTTCTCATATTCCTATGATAAACTCCTGATTGCAACCGGAGCTGTTCCTGCCATACCAGAAATACCAGGGGCAAACCTGCCAGGCGTCATGGCACTGAAAAGCCTTGAACAGGGAAGAGCAATAAAGGCATATATATCCTCCAATGGCATCAAAAAAGCTGTAATAATTGGAATGGGCTATATAGGACTTGAGATGTGCGAAGCACTTCGGGCAAGGGATATTGATGTCACAATGGTGAAACCAGGTCCGACATTTCTGCCATGGATGACTCCTACACTTGCTGATGTTGTAAAAAAAGAGCTGGAAGATAATCAGGTAAACCTGCTTTGCGGATGCAATATTACCAAAATCGAACCGGGCAGGGACAGGGCATTGACAATACATTGCCAGGCAGCTAACGGCAAAGGTGATAAAGAGCAGGAGATTTCTGAAGCAGGAGAAAAAAAACTTGATGCAGGTATGGTCATTGTGGCTTCCGGAGTCATTCCATGCAGTGACATTGCAATTGCAGCGGGCATTGAGACAGGCATCCAGAACGCAATTTCTGTTGACAGAACCCTCAAGACCTCGGACGAAAATATCTATGCTGCCGGCGACTGTGCAGATGCCTATCACGTTGTAACAGGCAAAAAGTGCTGGATTCCCCTGGCACTGAGGGCAAATCGGGCAGGATGGGCAGTTGCAGATACAGTTTGCGGAGCCGAAACAGAATTACAGGGTGTGGCTGGAACTGCTGTATTTAAAGTTTTTGATCTCCAGGTTGCACGCACGGGGCTTTCCATGAAAGAGGCACTTGATGCAGGATTTGATGCAGTTGAAGAGACAGTTCAAACAAGATCAAAGGCACATGGTCATCCAGGGGCTGGAACCATTCATGTCTCAATGGTGGGTGACAGGAAATCAGGTCGCCTGCTCGGAGTACAGATGGTTGGAAAAGATGGGGTTGCACACCGTATAAATGCTCCGGCCGTAGCTCTGCATGCCAAAATGAGTGTTGCAGATTTCATCCAGACAGATCTTGCATATGCTCCGCCATTTGGACCTGTATGGGATCCGGTTCTAACCGCTGCAAATCAACTTGTTAAACTGATATAATCAACTTGTTAAACTGATATACTTTTGCATAGTAGATATATATTTTTTTTGAGCATTATCAATGCTGTCTGAATAACTCAAGATCGACATCTTATTGCTTTTGCATAAGTTATTACAGTTGTCTGAACCAGGATAACCAGGATGGATAGGATGCTCAGGATAGATAATCCTGCCTTATCTTGTTAATCTTGGGAATCCTGATTCAGACAGTGTTGACAAGGCTTACAAGATCATAGGTGTCGACTTTGAGGAATAATGATACACGGGATAATAAGGACTCAAATCTGACACCTATTCTCTTTGAAGCCTTGTCAACGCTGACTACTAAATCAGGATACCAGGGATGATAAGAATTTACAGGATAAAAATTGTGAACATCCTGTAAATTCTGGATATCCTGATTCAGACAAAGGCCAAAAAACTTAGCCTCCTACAGCATCTTTTCTATTCTCTTCAATGGCTTCACTGTGAAAATCCCCAGTGGCAAGAGGTGATGCATCTTCTAATGCTGATTTCTCCTGCTCCTCCAATGAAAGAATTCTGAAAAATCGGGGATAGACCTTTTTACACTCCCTTACAATCTCCTCAAACGGCATATCATCAAAGTGCCCCCTGTCCTTGACATACTCCATGTGTCTGTTTCCAAGGGTATCAAATTCGTGGAAAAGGGAGTCATGAACCCCGTCAAATTCCAAAGGTTTTACATTAAAATTTGTGCATAGCTCAAGATTAAATGCTGGGGTGGCTTTTACCCATTTTCCCTCAATATACAACTCTGTATATCCGTGATACATGAAAAGATCGGTCTCCATAAGATCCCGCAGTCGCTTTGTACTCAGATGGTTTCTTACATCTGCAAAACCAGGCCGAGCAGGAATACCGTGGTACCTTGCAACCGCAGTCAGAAGAATAGCCTTGGCTACACAATAGCCTCTTCTTTTTTTCAAAACTGAAGAGGCTGTAAAGTTATTTTTATCCAGTTTAAAGTCATATGGATCATAACGGATTTCATCCCTGACCGCATAGTATAATTTTACTGCCTTCTCTTTTGTACTCTCATGGGGTTTACAACATCCATCAGCAAATGATCTCACCTCTTTGCTGTTGTAATCCATAAAAAAAGTAGGTTGCAGGTATCTTTCAAAATCATTTTGTTCTTCAGTTTTATTATCACTGCTGTTCATAAATCTTCCCACCTGTCATATGTCAGTTACCTGTAAAAACAGGCTTTCTCTTTTCAGTAAATGCCGTAAATGCTTCCATAAGATCATTGGACGGAATTATATTGCTGCTTATTGATGCAACATAATCAAGACCGTCTCCAATGGATTTACCAACTCCGTAGTTCAGTACATCCTTGCTTGCCTGCACCGCAAGAGGTGAGTTATCTGCAATTTCCCGGGCAAGCTCCTCTGCTTTTTCCATGAGAATTTCAGGAGTATCATAGACATCATTAACCAGTAGTATCTCTTTTGCCCTGCTTGCTGTAATATTTCTTGCAGTATATGCAAGCTCCCTTGCATGCCCTTGTCCCACAATAAGGGGAATTCTCTGCAATACACCTACATCAGCAACAAATCCAACTGCCGCCTCCCTTAGAGAAAAAACAGCATCTTGCGAGCATATTCTGATATCACATGCTGTTATCATGTCAAGCCCTGCCCCTACACAGTGACTATGGACGGCTGCAATTACAGGTTTACGGCAACTTTCAATGCATGTAATGGCATCCTGAAGTTTTTTGATTTTGGGCAAAAGCTTCCATTTGATACCACCTTTTTGACTGTTGTCCATAAGCTCCGGCAACTCTCCGATCATCTCCATCAAATCAATACCTGCTGAAAAACATGGGCCTTTGCCGGAAATAACAACAACCCTTATATCTGGATCACTATCAAGCTCCTCAAAAATTTTAAGCGGCTCTTTCCACGCCGGAGGATTCATTGCATTTTTCTTTTCAGGACGATTGAGATAGACCCATGCAACAGGGGGCTTTTTTTCAACAAGATAAAACTCCAAAGGTTTTACTTCCATTATCTTTTTTTCTCCTTTTATATGAAAGTCCCCGCAAATGGCTGTTTTCATAAAGACTTTAATCCCTTCGATTGTGGCAGAAATTTGCCATGTATGTTATATTACAATCTTAATTCAAAACATTTATTCATCTGGAAAGCTATTATGAACACAAAAATAGACAATGAAATAGCACAAGAATAAAAGGAATCAAAGAAGAAGATAACAGAGGCGCCACTATTTTTTTATTGTTTTTGATTATTTCCATTGATTTTTTTCCATATGTCGCTATTTTACAGTGGCATTTCAAGAGCTATAACTCATAAAATAAAAACATTATTTCCCTGAGCAAAAGCTGACTTCAGGAAAAATCAATTTTTCACTGCCAAAAGGAGGTATTTTAATGCGAGTTGCAAATCTATACAAAACCCAGACAAAACCGAGCCTTTCCTTTGAGTTTTTCCCACCCAGAGATGAAAACGCCGAAGAAGGTTTTTACACTGTTCTTGATGAACTTTCCACCCTGAACCCTGATTACATGTCCATGACATTTGGAGCAGGAGGTTCAACCCGTGAAGGCTCATATCAGGCTGTAAAAAAAATGATTGAGGAGAAAAAGCTGCCTACAGTTGCCTATCTTGCAGGTTTTGGCCTTGCTCCCCATGAAATAACTGAAATTCTGGATCGTTACAAAGATCTTGGGGTTGAAACAATCTTTATCATAAGGGGTGACGAACCCAGGAACAGTGATTTCAAACCACATCCTGAAAGTTTTAAATATGCTTCGGATATTCTTAAGTTTGTGAGCGGCAAATATGATTTTGATCTGGGCTGTGCAGGCTATCCGGAAGGCCACATAAACGCCCCAAGCCTTGAAAAAGATATTGAATATCTCAAGCTGAAACAGGATAATGGCGCTCAATACGTAATTGCACAATATTTTTATGATAACGAGTTTTTTTACTCCTACATTGACCGCTGCAGGGCAGCCGGAATAACAATTCCAATCATTCCTGGCATTATGCCCATATATACTGTAAAGTTAACCAAAATGCTCTGTAAACTCTGCGGCTCAACAATTCCTGCCGATCTGCAGGCTCGCCTTGATGCATTTCCGGAAAAACCAGATCCCAATGAAGTGGCAGCCCTTGGTGTTGATGTTGCCTTTGAACAGTGCCTGGATCTTCTGACACACGGAGTTGACGGACTTCATTTTTACACAATGGACAGATCACCTTCTGTAACCAAAATAATCCAGAAACTCAGGGAAAAGGGTTCTTTGACCTGAAAAAAGTTCCACCTGTGTAGCAACACCCCCTCTCCACTGATGGAGAGGGGAACAGACATGGCTGCAATGCACTCACCCCCAAATATGAAAAATATATCCATTTGATGGTAAAGAGATGAAAGGTAGCAAAAAAATGACCAACCAAGATATTCAAAATGAATTTTCAGAAGATCAGGGGCAAGCCCTTTTAAGGTTTGCAAGATTCACCATTGGCGAAAAATTGGGAATTACAGAGAAAAATCATGACCAGAAAGAGATTATCAAAAGCCTTGAAAATGAAATATTCAACAAAAATTCAGGGGTATTTGTAACTCTTAATATGGATGGAAATCTAAGGGGCTGTATAGGCTCACTGGAATCAAGGGAATCAGTAAAACAAGGAGTTGCAAGAAATGCTGTTAATGCAGCTTTTCATGACCCAAGATTTCCAAAACTTACAAAAGATGAATTCGCAAGGGTTCATATGGAGGTAAGCATCCTCTCAGAACCTTCACCTCTTGAATATACTGACAGCGAAGAGCTGCTTTCCAAATTAAAAGCCGGCATACATGGTGTAATTATAAAAAAAGGAGGGGCACAGGCAACATTTCTTCCCCAGGTATGGGAGCAACTGCCGGATAAGACATCTTTTATGTCACATCTTTGCAGGAAAGCCGGCCTTTATAGTGAAGAGTGGAAAAAAGGTAAACTTAAGGTGATGACCTATACTGTCCAATATTTTGAAGAAGGAGAATAGATATCACATATGAAAAAATAGGTTTAAAACCACATCATCAACTCATAAATCGGTTTTCAATATTTTCCATTTTTGAAAATAAACATATATGTTTAATTCCAAGGGATTTTAAGGCATAATTCATCGTCATCACAATCTTTATCTAAAAAATTTATTATGCCCTTTTTGATCTATGTCATTATCATGGCTTTGAATTTATGGATTTACCATGACTTTTTATCTATAGGGTTCCCAGAAAACAATTCTTTTTTTATATTTTCAATTATGTGGATAAGAAAAGAAATCTAAAGCAGAAGTGTCTCATCCTGTGCGACTTTGCGAATAAGCTCCTTGTAATCCAGAGCACCGTTACATCCTGGGGCAAACTCAAAAATCGTTTTTCCATATGAAGGAGCTTCACTGAAACTCTCGTTATAACGTATTGGCTTGCAAATGAACTGGCTGTAGAGCTGCTTGAGTTTTTTAAATATCTCCTGTGGATGTTTAACGCGAGTATCCATAAATGTAGGTACAATATACTTAAGGGAAACATCCTGACGATATTTATGAATGGAACTTAAGCTTTTCATGAATTCAGAAAGCCCCTGGAGAGACATAACCTGCAAGGCCACAGGAACAAGGATTTCGGTGGCATAAAAAAGAACATTAATGGTGAGCTGATCCCATCCTGGAGACGTGTCAATAATCACAAAATCATACTTGTGATCAACCTGACTCAATGCTTCAGACATTGTCCACTCTGCACCAAAGCTTTTTTTGTCAATGATACGCTTAACCCCGGCAAGAGATCTTCCACCGGCAAGAAGCCATAAATTCTTTCTGGCCTCTATTGTTGCCTCTTCTGCCGTAAGCTCCCCTGTAAGAAGCTCTGTCAATCCGGCACCTGGTTTTTTGCCAAGATTATACGCTGATTGTCCCTGGGTATCTGTATCAATAAGAAGCACTTTGTAACCAGCAAGTGCAAGTCCAGCACTTAAATTAACAGATGTGGTTGTTTTACCCACTCCTCCCTTACTTAAAGAGACAGATATCCTTCTTGTTGTTTCTGTCTTTTTTGCCGGCAGTTCTGGTTGCTGTTCCTGCAACTGTTCTGTCACAGAAGAAATTGCAGGCTGCTCTGCTGCCTTTTTTGCTTCAGGAAGAGGAGGAGTATTTGGTGAAGAAATGGGAGGAACCTTATTTTTCAGGAGCTCAGACTGTTTTTTGACTTCAGCCATGTCTGTTCCGGAATCTGGCATCAACTGTTGCAAAATCACAGGAAATTTATGTCCGCAGGCCTTGCACCTTGCTGCAATTCTCTTTCCTTCAGGAATATTGGCAATATTCACTCTGTGTTGTTTTGAGCACTTCGGGCAGACAATAACAGTCACTTGTCCTCCTTATTTCAAAGCTTTATCAATAAACATGGCAGGTTGCACATAAGATGGTTGAAGTTCCTCTTGCCTTGGAAAGTCAGACACACATCATGCAGCACTTGCACTCATTCACCGGTAACCTAATCAATGCTGTTGCTGTTTTTATCAGAATCATCCTGAGTATCACTGTTATCCTGAATATCATCACGTCCTTTATCCAGCATCTCTTTCTTCAGTGATTCGCAAACTCCAGCAAGCTGATTCTGAAAATCCTCTGCCTTAGTGAGATTAGTGTCTGACCATTTTACTCCAAAAAGCGGAGGCTCCCCCTTGATTGATGTGATGTGTACAATTTCACAGTCAACATCAGGAAAACGGCTATCTCCAAGCAGCAGTTCGCATCCGGCAAGAAGCATACCTCTGGCAAAGGAGTGGTCTTTTACCATCAATATACCGGCCCCTTTTGCATTAATATCTTCTATGGGAAATTTTGTACCATTTATGATGATTGCATATCTGTCTTTATCTCGTATGGGGATCCTGAAGGTCTTTCTTACCGCATCAGGGTCCTGATCATCATCTTCTTCAAGTTCCAGAATTTCAATGAATTCTTCCGTAAATTCATCCATGGCTTGTTCATTCATGATCATTCCCTTTTACAAATATTATTTTTTATCGGATAATATATCAACATAGAAATAAGCAGGCAAGAAAAAAAGCATCAAGAAAACTGCTTTTAATAAAATATTAAACAACACAAGCAGATTTTCTCATAAAAGTCAAAGGAACAATAGCCAATTATTCAAGAAAAAGATATTTTTTTAGGTAATCCTTCATATCATATTAACTCAAAATCGACTTCTTATTGCTTTTTCAGAAGTTCTTGCATTTGTCTGAATCAGGATAACCAGGATGGATAGGATGTTCAGGATAGATAATCTTGCCTTATCTTTGTTAATCTTGGGAATCCTGATTCAGACAGTGTTGACAAGGCTTACAAGATCATAGGTGTTGACTTTGAGTATTAAAAATACTTAACACTTCTTGGCATCCTTCATTTGAACCCAAAAATACTTTAAACTTTTTTGTGAGAGATTCCCGCCACACAGAATTTTCTATCCGGAAAGTGTAAACTGGGAAATGAAGCATGCCCACTTCTTTGATGAAAAATCCGGCATCATTCATATCAACTCAAAAATAGTTTATACTTTTCTAAAAACTCTGAACCATGATTAAAGGATTTAAGGATTAACACCATTAAAAATCAAGGTAATCCCTTAATCATGACAATCATGGTTCAAAAAAAGTATAACCCGGCAAATGAAAGATGCAAAAAATTCCGATTTTTTAACAAAACATACCCTCTCCTGTAATTGAGAGAGTGCATGATTAAAAAAATTACAAAAGGAGAATATAGTATTCCAGATAATTGAATTGGCAAGGCCAATGAAGGGGCAACCCTATGTGGTTGCCCTTCAAAGTTGAGATTAAAAAATATTTTTCTGGAAGTCTATATACTCAAAATCGACATCTTATTGCTTTTTCAGAAGTTATTGCATTTGTCTGAATCAGGATAACCAGGATAGATAGGATGTTCAAGATAGATAATCCTGCCTTATCCTGTTAATCTTGGGAATCCTGATTCAGACAGTGTTGACAAGGCTTACAAGATCATAGGTGTCGATTTTGAGTAGATAACTAACATGGCGATTCTCGCCACAATCCAAGGGATGAAAGTCGTCCTCAAAACAGAACGTAGAGACGTTGCATTGCAACGTCTTTCATATAAACGGCCATGGCAGAACCTTCTGCCTCAACGAAGCATGAAAGCCCCGCGCAACCAAAAACGGCGGGGACTTTCTTATAAACAGCCACGGCAAACATATTTGCCACAACGAAGCATGAAAGCCCCGCGCAACCAAAAACGGCGGGGACTTTCTTATAAACAGCCACGGCAAACATATTTGCCACAACGAAGCGTGAAAGTCCTGAAAACCTTTAACCACGGGGACTTTCTTATAAAGGCTTTCAAAAATATCAGAGAAGACCACTATAAAAATCATTGCCTTTGTCATCAACAATGATAAATGCCGGAAAGTTTTCAACTGTTATCATAAATACAGCTTCCATGCCAAGCTCTTCATACTCAACAAGTTCAACCTTCTTGATAAAATCCTTACCAAGCCTTGCAGCAGGACCTCCGGGAGATCCCAAGTAAAAACCGCCATAGGTCTTGCAGGCATCTGTTACCTGCTTTGAACGGTTACCCTTTGCAAGCATTATCATGGATGCCCCCTCTTTCTGGAACAGAGGGACATATGGATCCATTCTTCCGGCTGTTGTAGGACCAAATGAACCGGATGCTTCACCTTCAGGGGTTTTTGCAGGGCCTGCATAGTATATAATATGATTCTTTATGTAATCAGGAAGCCCTTTACCGCTTTCAAGGCGTTCATTGAATTTTGCATGGGCAATGTCTCTTGCAACAATAATGTTTCCTGAAAGCTCAAGCCTTGTAGCAACGGGATATTTGCTCAACTGAGTACGTATCTCATCCATTGGTCTGTCAAGATCAACCTTGACAGGTTCTGACATTTCAGGCTCTTTTGTAGGCAAATATTTTGAAGGATTCTCCTCAAGTTGCTCCAGAAAAAGCCCATTTTTTGTAATTTTTGCCTTGATCTGACGGTCAGCACTGCAACTCACTCCAATGCCCACGGGACACGATGCACCATGTCGGGGCAATCTTATCACCCTTACATCCAATGCAAAATGCTTGCCGCCAAACTGTGCCCCAAGGCCAAGTTTTGAAGCGCGCTCCATAACCTTTGCTTCAATACCCCTGTCCCTGAATGCATGACCTGTTATATCTCCTTCAGATGGAAGAGAATCCAGATAACGTGCAGATGCAAGCTTTACTGTTTTAAGATTTGTCTCGGCAGATGTGCCACCAATTACAAATGCAATATAATAGGGAGGACATGCAGCAGTACCAAGGGATTTCATCTTCTCGGTCATGAAATCAAGAAGAATCTCCTCAGAATTAAGTACAGCCTTGGTCATCTGGTACAAAAATGTTTTATTGGCAGAGCCACCCCCCTTTGCCATAAAAAGAAAGCGGTACTCATCACCTCCTGTGGCATAAAGATCAATCTGGGCAGGCAGATTGCATTTTGTGTTCTGCTCCTTGTACATGGTAAAAGGGGCATTCTGGGAATATCTCAGATAATTTTCCGTATATGCCTTAAAGACTCCCTTTGAAAGAGCCTCTTCATCATCTGCGCCTGTCCAGACCTGCTCTCCCTTTTTACCCATTACAATTGCTGTGCCTGTATCCTGGCACATTGGATAAAGTTTTTCTGCTGCAATAACCGCATTCTTGATAAGTTCAAGTGCAATGTAGCGGTCGTTATCGGAGCTTTCCGGATCATCCATTATTTTCTGAAGTTTTTCAAGATGTTCCGGACGATAAAGATGAGAAACATCCTTGAACGCTGCATTTGCAAGCAATGTAAGGGCTTCCGGTGCAACAACAAGCATCTCTTTGCCGCAAAATTCGGAAACACTTACATGATCAGATGATATTTTCCTGTATGTGGTATTATCATCTCCAAGTGGAAACATTGGTTTATAATTAAAATCACTCATTGATTCTTATCTCCTGAAAAACAAAGTGATTTTATCATCTCCAAGGGAAGAACCCAGGTTTATAAATAAAATCACTCATTGTTTTTTATCTCCTGAAAAGCAAAAAGGTGTGCCATTACCATAAAATGACGAAATATGGGCATCTTTCATATACAGCAAAATTAATTTACACTTTTTTGATGCAAAGTTCAAAAAAATGTAAACCGACAAATGAAAGATGCCCAGATAAGGATACCTAAATATAACGTACATGGCTGATGACCGCCACAATCGAAAAGTTGAAAGTCTTTATTAAAACAGCTACTTACTGAGACTTTCATATAACGGCCATGGCGGTATTACAGCCACAATCGAATGGATGAAAATTCCCAAACTACGGGGACTTTCATATAAAACATCCACTAAGGGAAAACAGCACACCAAACTAACGATTTTATTTCACCAGCGCCATTCTGCGTCTCAAATATGCAATCTGGGTCTGATGCGGAAGATCCTTTGGACAGTAATCCTGGCAACCCAGAAGGGTCATGCAGCCAAAAACACCATCATCATCGCCAATAATCTCATAGAACTCTTCATCAGATCGCTTATCCCTCGGATCAATTGCGTACCGTGCAAGGCGCATAAAACCAACTGCACTCAAAAAGCCTTCACGCATTCTTTTTGTGGCACATGCAGATACGCAGCAGCCGCACTCAACGCACCTTTCAAGTTCATAGATCTCATCTGCAACATCAGGATCCATTCTCTCTTCAAGGCGGTCAAGATCAACATTGTCTGCATACTGATCATGTATCCAGCTCTCAACCCTCTCACTCATGGCTCTCATGAATTTTCCGGTATTAACGGAAAGATCACCTATAAGCTCAAATCCAGGAAGTGGCAAAAGCTTTATCTCGCCTTCCGGGAACTTGGATGTAAGTGTACGGCACGCAAGATCTGGCTGGCCATTTATAATCATGGCACAGGAGCCGCAGATTCCGGCACGGCAGATAAAATCAAACTGCAAAGAGGGATCCTGATTTTCGCGGATATCGTTCAATGCAATGAAGATGGTCATTCCCGGAGCTTCCTTGACCTCATAGGTTTTCATGGTGGGAATGTCCCCCTTGATCTGGGGATTATATCTCAATATATGAAATTTAAGTATTCTTTCCTGGTCACTCATTATTTAAACCCCCTGCCGATTCTCTCGTTCTTGCCTCTGAATTTTTCAGGTATCTCTATTGGATTGAGAAGCTGCTGCAACTCAAACCTGTCTGCTGTTGGATGGGCTTTTTTGATCTCTTCAATTTCGGCCACACGTTTTTCAGTATCTGGATGGTGGATTGTGTTATCCACACCATATCCCCTTGAACCCGGAGGCATCTCCATCGTCATTACATCCAGCTCCTCGTATGAAACCTGGGGGAGATCCTCATTTTCATCCTTCCAGTATGTAAGGGTCCTCTTGAGCCAGTCACGATCATTTCTTTCCGGATAATCTTCCCGTGCATGGGCACCACGGCTCTCTTTTCTGAGCATCGCACCATAGGCAACACACTGGGCAAGACGAATCATCTTGGGAACTCTTATGGCTTCAACAAGTTCAGGATTTGATGAGCTTATCTTGTGTCTCAAGGCGATATTCTTTGATCTCTGATGCAGAACCTTAAGCTCTTCAACTGCCTGGGTAAGATCTGTCTCGTTTCTGAAAATTCCCACCTTATCCATCATGATCTGCTGCATCTCTTTTTTAAGTTCAAAGGGATTTTCACCTTTGTCCCGTTTCAGCAGAGTGGTTATTTTGCCCTCTTCGCGCTCCATGAAGTGTTCAATGAGCTTTGTGTCAATCTTAAGTGGATTTTTTTCGCAGTAATCTGCTACATATTCACCCACAATCATGCCGGCAACAACTGTCTCTGCAACAGAGTTTCCGCCAAGGCGGTTAAAACCGTGCATATCCCAGCATGCAGCTTCACCTGCTGAAAAAAGACCTTTAAGTGTGGGGCTTTCACCTGTTGAATTTGTACGCACTCCGCCCATGGAGTAGTGCTGGGTGGGTCTGACAGGGATATACTCTTTGACAGGATCAATGCCGAGGAAATATTCGCAGATCTCCTTGACTTCACGAAGGTTCTTTTCAATGTGCTTTCTGCCAAGAAGGGTGATATCAAGCCAGAGATGATCTCCATACCTTGATGGAACACCCTTGCCTTTTCTCATGTGTTCTGTCATGCGGCGTGATACTACGTCCCTTGATGCAAGCTCTTTTTTGCCAGGCTCGTAATCGGGCATGAAACGATAGCCATCCTTGTCAAGAAGAAGCCCTCCGTCACCACGGCAACCTTCAGTTGTAAGAATTCCCACAGGAACAATTGCTGTGGGATGAAACTGAACAGCTTCCATATTGCCAAGGGAAGCAACCCCTGTCTCTAAGGCAATGGCACATCCTATGCCCTCAGAGATAACAGCGTTTGTAGAAACAGAGTAAAGACGACCATATCCGCCTGTGGCAATGGTTGTGGTCTTTGAGACATAGGCTATGAGCTCACCTGTTATAAGGTCACGGACAATGGCACCATGGCAGATCCCATCCTCATGAATAAGGGCAATTGCCTCTTTTCTCTCATGCACTTGAATACCAAGCTGTATGGCCTTGTTATCCATTGCATAGAGCATTGTATGGCCTGTTCCATCAGAGGTAAAGCAGGTTCTCCATTTTTTGGTACCGCCAAAATCCCTTGCAGTAATAAGACCATGGGACTCATTTGGCTCTGTAATCGTCACTTTTTTACCATTTATAACAACTTCCCTGTCTCCACGTCTTACGCGGCTCCAGGGCACTCCCCAGGCTGCAAGCTGGCGGATTGCCTTTGGAGCTGTGTTGACAAACATCCTGGCCACATCCTGGTCACAGCCCCAGTCACTCCCCTTTACTGTATCTTCAAAATGGACTTCCTCGTTATCTCCCTCACCCTTGATGCTGGCTCCAAGGCTTGCCTGCATGCCGCCCTGGGCTGCTGCGGAGTGGGATCTTTTGGCCGGCATAAGGGAAAGAACAATACTGTCATAACCGCGCTGCCGGGCTGCAATGGCGACCCTTAATCCAGCCAGACCACCACCAATGATCAGTGAATCCGTATATACAACTTTCATTTATTACTCCTCGTGTGGTTATTTATTCATGTGCGGTTTCTTTGTTGGCTTCTTCTGCAGAAGCAGCATCTGATGAAGCTGTGTCTGCAACAGAAGATGATGAATCTTCTGCAGAAACTGTACTTTCCACTGAAGCGTGTGCGCCATAACGCTCTCCCACACGATCCCTGTGGTTAATACCTATAACCGAAAATACCAGCAATGCCAGAAGTCCCAGCGCAAGAAAAAATATGGTCAGGCGTTTTTTCAACAATTTCAGCTTCTCTCTTGACTCCACAGGATTGTCGCCGGCAAACCATCCCCATTTCATACAAAGACGGTAAAGGCCAATTGTTCCATGAAGCTCCACTGCAAAAAGCAGAATCAGATATAGTGGCCACATGCTGTGTGAAATAACCCTGTCAGCAGAAAGATAAGGGTCAATCTGACCAGGGTTGCTAAGCATCACAAAAAGATGCACTGAACCAAGGAAAAACATAATAAAAGCGGTCACAACCTGAATATACCACAGATTTGTATCTTCATGTTTCATCATACCCATCTGCTGCCTGAAAATGGCATGCTGTTTCCAGGATATGGGAAACTTTCTCACTCCAAGGGCAGCATGTATTATGAAGAGAGTCGAGACACCGGCCACAGCAAGAAAAACCGCCGCAGGAAATCCATGACCTGTGTCGGAAAGAAAAGAGAGCTCCATAAATTTTGCCACAAAATTAAAAGCACCCTTTCCAAGCAGAATACTTGCAACAAGCATCATGTGAACCCACATGAAAAGCCCCAGCACAAGACCTGTTCCGCTCTGAAGCAGATCAAGTCTGGCAGGAATCCTGCTCTTTTTAATCTTATCGTTTATTATCAAACGTTCCATTTATCCTCCTTGACAAACAAAAGAGTCCCTATTGAACCAAAAGGGTGCAGACTCCCCCGAACCTGCACCATATCACCTAAGCAAACGGGCATTATTGCATATCAATAACCCCAATGGGCGCGCTTCATGACCACTTTACACTTTCTGAAACAAAACTACGTTTTTCAGGGTGTTTTCCCCAAAAAAGAGTAAAGTACTTTTGTGGATATATGAAGGATGCCCTCCAAGGCATGAAAATAAGAGCCATTCTCACTGCAAAGGAAGATATTTTACAAATGGTTTCATTTCCACTGAAGACTATCTTCTGTCATCATAAATTTTGATGTTAAGTTAACACCTTGTTTTTTTACTCTCAGGGATTTAAGAATAAACCAATACCCTTTTAAAATCTCCCCTGTCGCTGCTCCATGAGTGGACAGAGGTGATCAGGGCAATTGTTTTTATTCCGAGTCTAAAATACCTTTTTTGAGATCTCGCCGATCTCGCCGAGGTTTTCACATACATGGATGCCATTTGCCTTCATGGCTTCCACCTTGGCCTGCCCTGTACCACTGCTGCCGCTTATGATGGCTCCTGCATGCCCCATCCGTCTTCCAGGAGGAGCGGTAAGTCCTGCAATGAACCCGACAACAGGTTTTGTTACATGGGCTTTGATATACTCAGCAGCCTTCTCTTCGGCATTTCCCCCGATCTCGCCAACCATGACAATCCCCCGGGTGTCTGGGTCTTTTTCAAAGGCTTCAAGTACATCAATAAAATTGGTACCATTTACTGGATCTCCGCCTATACCTATACAGGTGGTCTGCCCCAACCCCTGCTTTGTGAGCTGGTCAACAACCTCGTAGGTAAGGGTTCCGGATCTTGATACAACACCCACAGGCCCCCCGGCCATATGGATTTTGCCAGGCATGATTCCAATCTTACACTCCCCTGGCGTAATGATACCAGGGCAATTAGGTCCGATGAGACGACATTTTTTAGTGGCAAGAAAATGCTTTACCTTCAGCATATCCATCACAGGAATCCCTTCTGTGATTGCCACTATCATATCAACGCCTGCATCGGCTGCCTCCATGATGGCATCAGCACCAAAAGGAGGCGGCACAAAAATAAGGCTGGCATTGGCACCGGTTGCTTCAACAGCGTTTCGCACTGTATTGAAAACCGGAATTCCGTCCATATCCTGACCACCTTTGCCTGGAGTCACACCAGCCACAACATTTGTGCCATATTCCACACACTGTCTTGTATGAAACTGGCCTTCACGGCCAGTAATACCCTGTACAAGCAGTTTTGTCTCTTTGTTTACAAATATACTCACAACACCCTCCCCTTAAACGGCGGCTGCAACTTTGGCGGCTGCGTCCTTAAGATCAACTGCACTGGTGAGATTCAAGCCTGATTCAGCAAGAATCCGTTTACCCTCTTCCACATTGGTGCCTTCCATGCGAACCACAACCGGAATGTTAATACCGGTCTTTTTTGCAGCCTGCACAACACCTTCTGCAAAAACGTCACACCTCAGAATTCCGCCGAAGATATTGATAAGAACCGCCTTTACTTTCTGGTCCATAAGAATAATACGAAGGGCATTTTCAACCATCTCGGCTGTGGCTCCACCCCCTACATCCATGAAATTGGCAGGCTCAGCTCCGGCATTCTTGATTATATCCATGGTTGCCATGGCAAGGCCTGCTCCGTTAACGATATTTCCGACATTACCGTCAAGGTTGATGTAGTTGAGATTAAATTTTGAAGCTTCCACCTCCTGGGGATCCTCTTCGTCAAGATCACGCAAAGAGAGAAGATCCTTGTGGCGAAACATTGCATTGGAGTCAATATCCACCTTGGCATCCAGTGCAAGAACCTGATCATCCTCGGTGATAATAAGTGGATTTATCTCCACAAGGGAGCAGTCATTTTCAACAAAAAGGGTATAGAGCTGTTTGAGCATGGCCGAGAACTGTTTCATGGCTTTGGATGGAATGTCAAGCCCGAATGCAACATCCCGAAGCTGATAACCCTGGATTCCACAGAGAGGGTCAACATATACTTTTATAATTTTTTCAGGAGTTTTAGAAGCAACTGCCTCAATGTCCATACCACCTTCACGACTGGCCATGATGACTATGCAGGCACTTTCCCTGTCAACAAGGAGACTTAAGTAAAGTTCACTTGCAATCTTCTGTCCTGCTTCCACAAGAATCTTTTTTACCTCTTTACCCTCAGGCCCTGTCTGGTGGGTCACAAGGTTCATGCCCAGAATTTCATCAGTAAGGGTTCCAACTTCATCGTTAGATGCAGCAAGTTTTACCCCCCCGCCCTTTCCACGACCACCTGCGTGTATCTGAGCCTTGACAACCACGGGATAACCACCAAGACCGTCTGCAATCCCCTGTGCTTCATCCCTTGAGAATGCCACCTTTCCTTCAGGAACCGGTACACCGTATTTTCTGAAGATCTCTTTTGCCTGGTATTCATGTACTTTCATAACTCATCCTTAAAAAAGACTGAACGGACATGACTGCGATGCAGCCCCTCCCCAAAGAAAATTGGAAAGTTGTATCCATTTCCACGGTAAACAAACATGGCGGACGTTCCGCCACCCCCGAATATGAAAATTTGTATCCATTTTCACGGTAAAAAAATAATGCCATATGATTACAATGATAAAAAATATGAAAGCAGCTTTTCAGCTGCTGAAGTAGGTGATAGTCGCTGCTCCCTGACATCGTGAGTCATTTCCGGCAGATGGGCAATCACCTGTTGGTTTTCCTTAAAAGATGCCTTTAAACCTTCATCAATAAGATGCCACATCCAGTCAATGGCCTGCTTTTTTCTCCTCTGTTCAAACTCTCCACTTGCCTTCATCTTATTGCGATGCTCAAGTACTGTTTCCCATACTTTATCTGTACCACCTGCAACAACCGAGCTGCATGTCAAAACAGGGGGTCTCCAGGTTGGGGACTCAGGTGTTACCATGTGCATGGCAATCTCATACTCCTGACGCGCTATATCTGCTCTTTTCAGGTTGTCTCCGTCTGCCTTGTTAATTGCAATGGCATCGGCAACCTCAAGGATACCTTTTTTAATGCCCTGAAGCTCATCTCCTGCACCTGCTATCATGAGAGCAAGAAAAAAATCCACCATTGTTGCTACAGTTATCTCTGATTGCCCTACTCCAACAGTTTCAACAAGAATCACATCATATCCGGCAGCTTCACAAACAAGCATCATCTCCCTTGTGCGTGCGGCAACGCCTCCAAGTGTCTCACCAGATGGAGATGGGCGGATAAATGCCCCCGGATGTGATGAGAGCTTTTCCATTCGGGTCTTATCTCCCAGAATGCTGCCGCCGCTTCTCCTGCTTGAAGGATCAACCGCAAGCACTGCAACACGATGCCCCTTGTCAGCAAGCGAGAGACCAAGGCTTTCAACAAAGGTGCTTTTACCCACACCAGGCACACCTGTAATACCAAGGCGAACAGCCTTTCCGGTGTGGGGCAGCAACATATCAAGAACATCACCTGCCATGCGTCTGTGGAGAGGCAGAAGACTCTCCACAAGGGTCATGGTTTTTGCAATTATCCGACGATTTCCAGCAAGAACACCTTCCACATATTGCTGAACCTTATGATTTCCGGTGATAACAACATCTGCATCCTGCTGAACCTCATGATTTCCCGCGATAACACCTCCTGAACCTTGCTGAGTCCCATGATGTTCACTGATAACGCAGTCTGTATCTTTCTGAATCTTATGACTTACGATGATAACTTCATCTGCATCCTGCTTCTGATATAAACCCATCACGCACCAATTACATTCAGGGTCCTGTTGGCAGATTCTGTTACCACTGTACCTGGTCCAAAAATGTCAGACGCACCTGCGGATTTAAGAAATTCATAATCCCCGGGTGGAATGATCCCTCCAACCACCACACGAATATCCTCTGCACCCTCTTTTTTAAGAGCAGCAACAAGAGCGGGAACAAGGGTCTTGTGACCGGCAGCAAGGCTTGATACTCCAACAACATGAACATCGTTTTCCACAGCCATGCGTGCTGCTTCATCAGGTGTCTGAAACATGGGGCTTATATCAACATCAAATCCAAAATCAGCATAGGCAGTTGCAATAACCTTTACTCCTCGATCATGGCCATCCTGTCCCATCTTGGTAAGAAGTATTCTTGGCCTTCGTCCGGTTTTAGCCTGAAAATCAGAAGTTCTTTTTCTAAGTGACTCAAGTATCTCAGAGTCACCAAATTCAGATGCATATACACCAGATATACACTGGGTGGTCGCCACAAATCTGCCAAAAACTTTTTCCATGGCATCGGAAACCTCACCAACTGTTGCCCTTGCCCGAACAGCCTTGATGCATGCAGCAAGAAGATTATCGCTTCCGGCAGCAGCCTTTGTAACATTTTCAAGAGCCTCGGCAACAACCCCTTTGTCCCTCTTTGCCTTGATATCCACAAGACGTGCTATCTGCTCCTCCCTGACAGCATCGGAGACCTCAAGAACCTCAATGGGTGGTTCATCCTCAATGGTATATTTATTGACACCAACAATGACATCCTTGCCCTGGTCAATACGTGCCTGGCGTCTTGCAGCAACCTCTTCAATTCGCATCTTTGGCATTCCGGTCTCAATGGCTTTTGCCATGCCGCCCAGATCATCAATCTCCTTTAATATCTTCCTTACTTCATCAACGATATTCTGGGTAAGGGTTTCAACATAGTAGGAACCTGCAAGGGGATCAACAACGGAGCAGACCTTTGACTCTTCCTGGACAATTATTTGGGTATTTCTTGCAATCCTTGCAGATGTTTCTGTGGGAAGGCCTACAGCTTCGTCAAATGAATTTGTATGCAGAGACTGGGTTCCGCCAAGAACCGCAGACATGCACTCAAGTGTGGTACGTATAATATTATTGTAGGGATCCTGCTGGGTCAGACTCCAGCCAGATGTCTGGCAGTGGGTTCTGAGCATTTTGGATTTTGGATTTTTGGGATTAAACTGCGACATAAGCTCTGCCCAGAGAAATCTTGCTGCCCTAAGCATGGCAATATCCATGAAAAAGTTCATTCCAATACCAAAGAAGAAAGAGAGGCGCGGAGCAAATGCATCAACATCAAGACCTGCAGCAATGGCAGCCTTGACATACTCAATGCCGTCAGCCAGGGTAAAGGCGGTCTGAAGAACAGAATCGGCGCCTGCCTCCATCATATGATAACCACTTATGCTCACTGTGTTGAATTTTGGCATATTTTCGGAACAATATCCGATAATATCAGCTATTATCCGCATGGATGGAGTTGGTGGATAGATATAGGTATTACGTGTCAGATACTCTTTGAGAATATCGTTCTGGATGGTTCCTGTTAGCTGCTCCTGCTTTACACCCTGCTCCTCTGCTGCAACAATGTATCCTGCAAGAATAGGCAGAACAGCTCCGTTCATTGTCATGGATACAGACATTTTATCAAGTGGGATCTGATCAAAAAGGATTTTCATATCCTCCACAGAATCCACAGCAACACCTGCTTTTCCAACATCCCCGAATACCCTGGGGTGATCAGAATCATATCCGCGATGGGTTGCCAGATCAAAGGCCACTGAAAGCCCCTTTTGTCCTGCTGCAAGGTTCTTGCGATAAAAGGCGTTGGACTCTTTTGCTGTTGAAAATCCCGCATATTGTCGTATTGTCCATGGACGCCCTGCATACATGGTGGCCTTGGGGCCTCTTACAAAAGGCTCCACTCCCGGAAGGGTGTCCACAAACTCAACATTTTTCAGATCCTCGGCAGTATAAATGGGCTTTATCGTGATTCCTTCAGGGGTATCCTTATAAAGGGATTCCAGGGGTTTTCCCCGAAGTTCCTTTGTTGCCATCTCCTTCCAGACATTCAAATCAGACTTCTGCGACATTGGCACACTCCTCTTTATTCCGGCAGGTTATAATTTTAATTTTTTCTTTTCACCATTAATAATTTCAGGTAATTAGGACTTAAAAAGTTTTAAACTTAAAATTTTTACAGCTCAAGAGTCCTAACTTCTCAAATCCACCACCACATATTGTATTTTCAATTCTTTGAAAAATACTATCTGTGGTCTCCATTTAGAGAACTTATGAGTAACGAGTTTTCAGGTTCATCAATCCTAATCTCTCTCGCAGAGTTCAACAAGAACTCCAGCCGTTGCCTTGGGATGCAGAAAAGCGATCTTTGCACCTCCTGCGCCCATACGGGGAGTTTCATCTATCAGGCGAATTCCTTTATCTTTAAGCTCCTGAAGGGCTTCTTCAATATTTTCAACCCTGAAGGCAATATGCTGAACCCCTTCCCCCTTCTTTTCAATATATTTTGCAACAGGACCATCCGGTGCAGTGGATTCAAGAAGTTCCACCTCACTTTCTCCCACCGGAAGAAATGCAGTTGTGACCTTCTGGGCTTCCACAGTTTCAGTGCCGGCAAACTCAAGTCCGAGTACATCAGTCCAGAATTCTTTACCGTCTTCAATGCTTTTTACAGCAATACCGAGATGATCAATTTTTGTTACTTTCACGATTACCTCCATGTTCAAGCAGTTAATATACCCAAAGGTGACATCCATGACCGTTCAAGATTTATCAATTCAAAATTGAGATGTCAAAATTGTTTTCTGGAACTCTATAGATTCATTATCTCCTAAATACTCAAAATCGACATTTATAACATCTTGAGCCTTGTCAATACTGTCTGATTCAGGTTTTCCAAGATTAACAAAGATAAGGCAGGATCTATCCTGAACATCTTGTTTATCCTGGTTATCCTGGTTATCCTGGTTATCCTGGTTATCCTGATTCAGACAAATTCAGCAAATTCAGCAAATTCAGCAAATTCAGCAAATTCAGCAAATGAAAAAAAAGCAATAAGATGTCGATTTTGAGTAAATAGCAAAAAATACTTCTTGCCAGGCATAAAAACATATAAGAAACATTGTTATCGTTATTTAATAAGCAGTTATAAGCGATCCCCACAAATAAGATCAGTCACCGCCGGACACTGTGATGCCGCACCAAACAATCTCAAAAAGCTCGTTGGCCTGGGCGGCAAGACTACCCTCACCACCTCTTTTAACCCACATGACAAACGAGCGCTGAACAAGCCCCATCATAAAATCCAGCAAAATTCCTGCTCTCACTTTAGAATTCAGTACACCTTCCTCCTGCCCTTTTTTCAGAACATCAAGGTAAAGTGTAATCATTTTCTTTTGTTCAAAAGTTTCATCTGCCATCCAGGTAGCCATGGGCAATGTCATAAAAATAATTCGTCCCAAATGAGGATTTCTCTCATAGTAATCCAGTTGCAACCAGAGCACCTTACGCAATTTTTCCTTTAGATTTTCAATACCCTGAAGATGATCCACAATACGCTCGGTAAGTTTGCTCAACCATATATCAACAAAGGTAAACACCAACTGTTCCTTGCTTCCAAAATGCTTATAAATAGTACTGAAACTGACCCCGGCAGCCTTGGCAACATCCCGGATATTGGCTTTATGGAAATCGGAATTGGAAAAAATATCCAGAACAGCCTCTTCCAGCCGCTTACTTACCTCGGGACGCAGTGAGAGAGAGTCGTTTTTTGTAATATCTTTTTCACTCACAATTTTTTGTCTGTTCTTGCTCGCAACCAAATTACAGGCACCCTTTAAAATAGACACATCAACAACAGAACATGCATCAACATAAAAATAATGTTTCACATGATTTTTAAACACAAAGCAATGATATTATTGATATAATTAACAAACATTCGGATAGATTTAAAAAATTGAGTAACAATGTTATTCAGTTCATTACCACTCGAATCCCCACCTGTCAAGAGTTAAAATTGAATTCCCTTCATTTAAAAAATGACCCCGAAATAACTTAGCCTATCGTTAACCACCGTGGCTAACAAAGGAGATAGAGATAAAAGTTTCTTGAGCTTAAAATAAAATTGTTTTTTAGGCTTTAACATCATATAGTTAACTCAAATTCGAAACCCATGACCTTTTGAGCATTGTCAACAGTGTCTGAATCAGGATGCCCAGGATTAACATGATAAGGCAGGATTCTCTATCCTGAACATCCTTTCTTCCTGATTCAGACAAATGCAATGAGTGTACCCTTTAATGAGTGTACCCTTTTTTGAATATCCGGAGTAAATTGTTGTCATGAAACCTCATCCCCCAGCCCCCTCTCCATGAGTGGAGAGGGGAAGTTTTGAAGAAAGAAAAATGCCGGCTGACTAAAAAAAAAGCCGATTGCTGATACTTTAACATAAAAGGGCATGATTGATTACGTATTAATCACCCCCAAATATAAAAATAATAGTCATTTTTACGGTAAAAAAAGATAAAATGATAATGAAACATATGAAATTTTTATTTTCAGCCATATATCCACTTCTGCTCTTCTTACAACCAGCAATTTTAAATGGAGAGATTTTGAACTATGCCATATTTCCGGCTCCGCCTTACATGATTTACTCAGAAGAGGATGACGACAGTCAAATCCATGGAATAGACATTGATATTGTTAAAGAAATTGCAAATCAAATGAATTTAGAGGTGAAATTTTTAAGGTGCCCATGGGCGCGCTGTCTTGAGCGAATGGAAGCAGGCATAGTTGATATCCTGAGCAGCGCTTTTAAAAAACCGGAAAGAGAAGTGTTTATGAATTACTTCCAGCAGCCTTATCTGGAAAAATTACCCATAGCATTTTATCTCAAAAAGGGTAAAGGGACTATTATCAAAAATTATCAAGATATTTATGCTCTCAGAGAAATTGGAGTATTAAGAGGTGCCAGCTATTTTGAACAGTTCGATACAGACACAAAAATAAACAAATATGCTGTTACGAGTCAGAAACAACTTCTTCTAATGCTGCTTGCAGATCGTCTTGAGGCAATTACAGGATATGTTCACACCATAAACTATAGGGTCGTTGCCGAAGGTTTTACAGGAAAAATTGAAAAATCCCTGTTTGAATACAATGGAGTTTCAGAGGTCTATATGGCAATAAGCAAAAATTCTCCATTTGCCGAAAGAGTTGATGAATTCAATAGAATTAATGATGAACTGCTCAGGAATGGGGTGATTTATGGTATTATAAAAAGCTATTATGACAAATATACTCCTGTGGGGGAATAAAAAAGCCTGGCCACCTGACCAGGCTGTGTGGGAGCCGTCACAAAAAAATAAAGAATTGACCACGGAGACAAAAAACTGACCGCAGAAACAAAAAATTAACCGCGGAAACAAAAAATTGACCGCGGAAACAAAAAAAGAGCCTGAAACTTCTGCCCAGACCCTTTTCAATCAATTAAGAAATCACATTGTTAATACTCTTTTTTCCGACGTGTCACATATTCCCTTAAAGCATCTTCCAGCCCCTGATCAATTGGGGGCTTAACAAAACTTTCAAGCCTTTCAGGAAGCATCTGCGATGCGATTTCCGAGACCCTCATCCCGCCGCTTTTCTTCCATTTGTGGTAATCCTTTCTGGTAAAAAGCTGTGGCTGGTAAAAATCTCGACAGTGTTTAAAGGTTGAGGGATGCGACAGATAACTTCCATCGCTGCCAATGGTTTTAATGGTTTCAAGATCAATTGATTCCACAGTAATATCCATTGATGTTAATGTTCGTCTGAGCATCCTGCACACCTCTTCATCCAGAAGCCATTTTTCAAAACTCATGGATATGTAAGAGCCAAGCTGACCACATGCATGGAATATAAAATTGGCTCCGTTTCTAAGGGCAGTACTCATCATAAGTGTCCCTTCTGCAGCAGCCTGGGCATCAGGACAGTGGGCATTGGTGATCATACCGCCTGTACGGCATGGCAGATGATAATAGTTGGCCATCTGCACAGTTGCAGATGCAAGTGTTACAGATTCCGGTGCCCCTACAGCAGAGGTGATGGTTCGCATGTCAGTTGGAGCAGATACAGAACCATAGACCATTGGAGTTCCGGGGTTTATAAGCTGTATCAGGACAAGACCTGCCAGGATTTCAGCATTGGCAAGGGCAATCAATCCAGGAAGAGAAACAGGGCCGCTCATGCCCGCCATTACAAGATTTGTTATCACAACAGGCTGGCCGTAACTTGCCATAATCATGAGGCTATCAAGCTGATCATCTGCATATTTCAATGGAGACATGGCATTGATAATTACAGCTATATGCGGATTTTCCATCAATGCCTCTTTTCCACCTGCCACAATTGCAGCCATTTCAAGGCAATCCTGGGCAGCACTTCCAAAAACACCTGTCCCCATGCTCGCCTTATCGCAAAAAAGATAATTGGCAAGCATCATTTCAAGATGAGCTGTTTCAGCAGGGATATCACCGGGCTGCACCATGGTCATTCCCATCATGTCAAGCTGGTCAGATGTCTGAACCATGCGGCAGGCATTTTCGTAATCAGCAAACGTCGCCATACGCATCTCTCCGTCATTTCCCATAACATTGGGTGCGCTGGCTGTGGGCACAAACACAAAATGATCCTCGCCAATTATCACATTTTTTTCCGGATTTCTGGCCAGGATCTCAAATTTGGAAGGTGTTGTACCTATGGCTCTGTCCACCTGCTTCTCAGTAAAAAAGACCCTGGCACCATCGGTGCGAAAACCCCTTTTTTTAAAAATTTCAACTGCTTCCGGAGCCATGAATTTTACACCTGTATCCCCAAGTATCTGCATGGAAGCATCATGGATACGCCTCAACTCGTTTCTGCTGAAGACCTGCATTCTGTCCATCAACGATTTCCTTTTTTTGCATTCTGATTTTTTACATCAAAGATTGATCAAGATTGGCAACGATTATTCTGACCATCTAAAGTAATATTTTCCATCTGTCAACAAATTGGAAAAAAGCTTAAAAAAAATGCACCTTTTGCCCCCTCTCTGCTCTTCTTTTTTACAACTTTTTTACATCTTTTTTACACTCTCATGACAAACTTTTCCGAAGATATGATAAATTCAAATAACGTACATGGCGGATTACCGCCACAATCGAAGGGATGAAAGTCGTTTTTAAAACAGGCTGTTACGGAGACTTTCATATAAAACCCTCATGATTGCAAAGAGATCACAACGATGGATAAAAATCATGATATATCAGTATACTATGGAGAGTTTCTAAAAAAGTATCTGGAATCTATGATGCCCGTGTAAACTGACATGATTGCGTATCAATCACCCCCAAGTATAAAAATGATAGTAATTTTCACGGTAAAGATAGAACATTTCAAAACCCCTAAAAAAAGGAGCAGAAAATGACAAACACATTAAAGATCAAAAACAGGTTTTACTCAACTCATGGCAAATTACCCAAAAATATCTGCATGATTATAACTGTATATATAATGTCGCTGATATTTTTCGGCATTTCAGAGGCTGGTGAAGCAGGTGATTTTAAAAAGGTGTCATGCCGTGTGGAAACTGAAAAAAGTATCCTCCAGGCAGGCCATTCCCAGACAGTAATTGTCAAGGTAACGCTTGATGCTCCGCCTGCACCAAAAACCCTTCCCCGCCCCCCTGTCAATTTATCTCTTGTTCTTGACAGATCAGGTTCAATGTCCGGCTCAAAACTTGACAGGGCAAAGGATGCCACTGTTGAAGCCCTGAAACGCCTTGATGCTCAGGATATCTTTTCCCTTGTGGTTTATGATCACACAGTGGATAGTGCTGTACCTGCCCAAAGTGCCCGATATACAGAAGGAATTGTTCCAAAAATCATGCAGATACAACCAGGCGGAAATACAGCCCTTTTCGGAGGAGTAAGCCAGGGTGCAGCAGAGATAAGAAAACACCTTGAGGGAAGATATGTTCACAGAATCATACTTCTCTCTGACGGCCTTGCCAATGTAGGGCCAAGCACCCCTGAAGATCTTGGACGACTTGGTGCTGCACTCATAAAAGAGAACATATCTGTCAGCACAATAGGTGTGGGAACCGATTATAACGAAGATCTTATGGCACGACTTTCGCAAAACAGTGATGGGAATATTTATTTTGTCGAATCCAGTATAGATCTGCCCAGGATATTTACGGCAGAACTTGGGGATGTCCTGAGTGTGGTTGCCAGAAAAGTTGAGGTGACAATAGAGATGCCAGAAGGTATGCATGCTGTTAAAATAATAGGTCGCGAAGGCAGAATACGCAATAACAGTGTTGAAATTTCCATGAATCAGCTTTATGGTGATCAGGAAAAATATGCATTGGTGGAAATCGCCGTCCCTGAATCCGGCAATGGTCAGGAGATGGAAATTGCAAGGGCAACAGTCAGTTATGAAGATCCTTTTACACTCAAAAATGTTGTAAGCAAGGGGGTTGCAACTGCCCGTTTCAGTGACAACAGCGAAAAGGTTGAAAAGTCCGCCAATATTGATGTAGTAAGAGAGTATCAGCTCAATCTCAATGCCCTTGCACAGGAAGAGGCCATAAAGCTGTCTGATAAGGGGAAACAAAAAGAGGCTGTTGAGACCCTTAAAGCATCAGCCGCAAAACTCAAACATCTTGGCGCAGCTTACAGTGATGACAAACTGCTTATGGAGGCTGATGAACTTGAAGTCAAGGCAGAGGCCATTGAAAAGGAAGGAATGAGCAAAAAAAGCCGTAAACTGCTCAGAACAGACTCATATCAAATGAAAAATCAGCAATTTGCAAAATAATGGCTCAATTATGCAGCAGGGCAATATCAGTAGCAACCGTTCAATAATATTTTTCTGGGTTCTTCTTGTTATTCCAACAATAATCATTGCAACTGCTGCCTTTAACCTCCTGGAACACGAACAGGAGAGGATAAACCAATCTGCACTTGCAGCACTGACTGACGGGACATATTCAATAGCCGGAACAATTCACACCACAGTATCAGGCATTCAAAAAAACCTTACACGTTCCCTTGTGGAAATCCATCATGATCAGATTGAAAAAACACTTACTCTGTGGAAGGAGACAAACCCTCTTATAAGAAATATCTTTATCCTGAGTGAAAACAAGGGACTTATTTACCCTTTCAAGGGAGATAATATTTTGAAATCCACAAACGAAGAGCAGCGTTTCATAAAGCGTTATGATTCGCTCTTTTCCGGCCAGACAAAATGGGTTTGGAAGTCAGACCGAATTTATCAGCCAGGGGATAATACGCTCCTTGATTTTGCATCACCGGAACCATTTGAAAGCAAGTCATCAGGAAACAGTGGATGGATTCCCTGGTTTTCCGAAAACAGGCTATTTATTCTGGGCTGGGTCAAATCTGAAATAACAGAAGAAATAACACTACCTGGCAACAGAGACTCAAAAAAAAATGAACCCCTCATTTACGGAGTGGAGCTTGAGCTTATGACCCTGCTCTCCGGTCTCATAACAGCACTTCCGACGTGGAAGCATCAAAATGCAGCATATACAATCCAGAACGGCAGCAGCGAAATTCTCCATCAGGCAGGAAGCTTTCCTGTAAGCAAAAATAGCACACCGCACATCATCCAGCCAATATCACCACTTCTTCCCTACTGGCAGATAGCTGCATATCTTGATGAAAAAAGTGTTGAGAGCCGGACATCATTCATGGTTATATCAGTGATGCTTTTATCTGTGTTTCTCATATCCATTCTGTCGGGAGCAGGGCTTATAACCTGGCAGGCCATTACTCATAGAAGGGACGCCTTGCAAAAGACATCCTTTGTTTCATCAGTATCACACGAACTCAAAACACCTCTGACCAGCATAAGAATGTATGCAGAGCTTCTTCAGTCCGGCAGGGTGAATTCTACAGACAAAAAAGCAGGATACCTTGCAGTCATAGTAGATGAAAGCCAGCGCCTTACCCGTCTTGTTAACAATATACTTGATTTTGGAAGACTGGAGCAGGGACGCAAAACCTACAACAAAACTGATTTTGATCTTGGTCAGCTTATTCTCAATATTGTAAAAACACACAATATCAGACTTCAGGAAGCGGGCATGGTATCTGAAATTTCAATCCCCGATTATCCATTGCCTGTAAAGACAGACAGGGATGCTCTTGAGCAGATTATATTAAATATTGTGGATAATGCTGTCAAATATGCCTCCAGCGGAGTAAGAATCAGTTTTTCAATTAAGCTTCATGAACAGAACATTGATAAAAGAGAGTCTTCATATTATACTCTTTCAATCTGTGATAGCGGCCCTGGTATTCCCAAAATACACAGAAAAAAAATATTTGATAAATTTCACAGGGTGGATGACTCTCTCACATCCAGAAAACCCGGTTCCGGCCTGGGGTTGAGCATAGCAAGAAAAATGGCAAGGGATCTTGGCGGTGATCTGCTGCTTGTATCTCCGCCAAGCGGTGGCTGCTGCTTTAATATCAAAATAAGGCTTTGATTCAAAGCACCACATGGGTTAAAAAACACATTAAAAAATGAAGCTGATAAATTCCATACACATTCTTGTGGCTGAAGATGACAACAATATCAGAACAGGAGTTGTCGATACCCTTGAAAGTGAAGGGTACAAGGTCACAGAAGCGTGCAATGGCATGGAGGCCATAAAACGTTTTGAGACTGAAAGATTCGATCTTCTGCTTCTGGATATAATGATGCCGGAAAAAAGCGGTTTTGATGTTTGTATGCACATAAGGAAAAAAAATGAAAACCTTCCCATTATCATGCTTACTGCCAAGGGGGAGGAGATTGACAAGGTGATGGGCCTCAAACTTGGAGCAGATGACTACATCACAAAACCATTTGGTATCAATGAGCTGCTTGCAAGAATTGCTGCTGTTTTAAGGCGATGCAAAAGGGAGATCATAAGCAATGATAAACAGATCACCAGAAGCAATGAAAAAACAGTCGCCGAAAAGAATGAAAAACCATTCTCTTCTTCCTGCTCTGAAGAGATTGCGTGTGCAGATAATTTTGACTTTGCAGACATGATTGTGAACACTTCTCAATACAAGCTTATCCGGAAGGATAAAAACATTGATCTGAGCCAGAGGGAAATTAAACTTCTGCGTATTTTTCATGACCACCCGGGGGAGGTTCTAAGTCGTGACAGACTTCTTAATGATGTGTGGGGCATTGACTACTATGGCACAACCAGGACACTTGATCAGCACATTGCCCAACTCCGGAAAAAAGTGGAAAATGACCCCTCTCTTCCAAGAGTGATTACCACTGTTCATGGGGTGGGGTATCGTTACAATTCAAAGGCAAATGTTTAACAACCTTAAATAAAACAATAGCTTATCTTTTTTGTTAATATTTATTTTCTTCGCCTCAATATTAATACTTCATTACCTTTCTAATTTTTTTTACTCTTTTTGTCTGAATCAGGATAACCTGGATTTACAGGATGATCAGGATGAAAAAAATAGCAGGAGGAATTATGGAAAAAATAAACAGAGGTACTTTTTGGGGATGGTATGGCGGCATAATCGGCGGCTCCATTTTTCTGCCGATGCTCTCATTTCTATTTATCCATACAGGCCACTATATGCTATCTTTATGGTGCATGGCAGGTTTTCTGTTAACAGCAATCTATGCAATGCGTGTAACTCCCTGGAAATATCCTGACACTTCCTATGGCAAGCTCATAATTCCGGTTGTATCCATTCCCGTTATTACAGCAATTGCCATTGCAGTAGTAAAACCTGAATATAAGGGGCAAACAGTCAATATCTGGCAAGTTCTTACCTGGATTCCTCTTTTTATGACTCCGGTTCTGACAACGTGGAAAGTAACTTACAAAAAAAACCAACATAAAACTTAAAAAACGTCTATACTCCAAGTATCCGACTATCCAAAAATACCTTGCAAAAAAAGACAATTTTGTGCATAGAGACACATCATGACACTATGGTATGAACCTGAAACAATCAGTGAGTGGCTAAAACGGGGATTTTCTCTTTTAAATATTTTGATTCTCTCCACAGCCGTACTTCTTGTGGTCTCTGAAATGAGATTTGACTGGTGTGAATACATGATCGGACACTATCTTGCATCCATCAACAGTTCACGTCCGGAAACAGGGGCGATATGGAAAGCAGGGGAACACTCATCCAAAGCCCACATTGTACTTAAAAACATCATTGAAGAGCGCCAGGATGCTGCAAGATATGCCCAGGAAGCCACATCATTTGCAGAGCTTGCTTCAGGAATTCTTCCCGGTCAATGGGCAAACATTGACAGGGAACAGTTCAAAAGACTCTACCTTGCACTGCCCCCTGCCATTGCATCAGAGATTATCTCCCCAACCCGCCTGATATGGCTTTATGGAGGAGACAAAATCCATGATGGAGAGGGACTTCACAGAATCTTCTGTGAGGGAAAAACAGAAGGGCTTGATATATTCTTCCTTAATGCAGGCAACAGGGTACTGCATCATATTAATCTTGATAAAAAACGCCTTGATATCATTGAACGGGGAGAAGAGCCTTTCATGGGAACCCTTGACGATATCCCCGAAATTGAAGGTCGTATCTACAGTGCAGACCTTTTTTTCAATGCGCTCTTCAAGCTGCCGCCGGAAATCCTTCCTGACCTTATCACAACACCACATCTTCTGCTGAATCAGCGTGGTGATATTCTGCGGGCAGGAATCTGGAACGAAGTAGAATCAGGCTTCATAAAAATCGGATTTGAAATCAGGGAAAACGGAGAGTACATGGTGCTTTTTATCAAGGCCAGAGAGTGGGCAGTTTGGAGACTGAGCGCTGTTCTTTCAGGCCAGAGGATTCCTGAACCTCAGGCAGGAGAAAAACCTTGAACTGGCTCACACTTTTTATCCGTTTTTCACGTCTAACTTTCTATACAGCTCTTCTGCTTGGAAGCGCAGGCATTGCTGCCATCTCCATAACAATATTTATTGTGGCAAAGGATCTACCCAAACTTCCGGAGCCCTTAAGTCGCATAATAGAGACCCCCAAAACAGAAATCTATGCATCAACAGGAGAGCGCCTTATAACCCTTGGCGGCAGGGAACCCGTTCTTCTGTCCAGAATCTCTCCCCATTTCATAAATGCTGTTCTCGCTGTTGAGGATCACATGTTTCAGGAGCACTTTGGTGTCAACAAGCTAAGGACATTAAAAGCACTCTACGTTACCCTGATGAAACCCGGAAGAATTGAAGGAGCATCCACTATCACCCAGCAACTTGCAAAAAATCTATTTTTCAGCTTTGAGAGGACATATCTTAGGAAATTTAAAGAGATGCTTGTTGCCTTTCAGATTGAATACTCCTGCACAAAAGAGGAGATTCTCCAGGCCTATGTCAACCAGATTGCATTTGGAGCAGGAGCACAGGGTGTTGAAAAGGCGGCACAGGTATTTTTTGGAAAATCTGCTGCACAACTTACCCTTGGAGAAGCAGCGCTTCTGGCAGGACTTCCCAAATCCCCTACAAATTATAACCCGTACAGACACTATGATCGTGCATTAAAAAGAAGAGATGTTGTTATAAGACGCATGAAAGATGCGGGTTACATAACACAAACACAGGTAGATGAAGTGGTGGCAAGCAAGCCCACCCTTCACAAAAACCATGCAGATGCCAGAACCGGCAGCTATTTTCTGGATGCCATTATAGCGGAGCTTGTCCAGAAGTATGGTTCTGATGTGGTTTATCACGGAGGCATAAAGGTTACTGCCAGCATTGATGCCAACATGCAGGATATTGCCACCCGTGCTCTGCAGCAGGGCATGGAGAACCTTGATAAACTGATGGGCCTGAAACCTGATGATGAACCCCGTCCCCAGGGGGCTCTTGTGGCCATTGACACAGCCTCGGGAGCTGTAAAAGCAATGGCAGGCGGCAGAGACTACTACAAAAGCGAATATAACAGAGCAATATACAGCAGGCGCCAGCCTGGCTCCGGATTCAAACCATTTTTATACTATACAGCCTGCGAAAAACTCAACATCCACGGTGGAACACTTATGGTGGACTCCCCTGTATCCATTCCTGTGGTTGGTGCCCCGGTATGGCAACCAGGCAATTTTGAAAGGACATTCAGAGGCCCTGTAATATTAAAACAGGCACTTACCCATTCGATTAACACAATTGCAGCAAAGCTTGTCCATAAGACAGGCCCTGATGCAGTCATTAATACTGCAAGATTGTGCGGCATAAAAAGCCCTCTTCAGAGTGTGTACTCTGTTGCCCTTGGTACTTCGGTTGTAACACCCATTGAAATGGCATCTGCCTACAGCACTATTGCCTCAGGAGGTATCAAACACGAACCTTTTCTCATATGGCGTGTGGAAGACGCTTTTGGAAGGGTGATATATGAGCATCTGGTCAGGGGTAAAAAAGTGCTTGATCCAGACATTACATTTCAGGTTATTGATATGATGAAATCTGTAATTGACAACGGCTCCGGCAGATCCATCAGAGCATCCGGGTTCACCCGTCCGGCAGCAGGGAAAACAGGAACCACTGACTCATACAATGACGCATGGTTTACAGGCTTTACTCCATCTTTATGCACATCTGTCTGGACAGGTTTTGACAGGGAAAGGAAACTGAGGCAGGCAAACGGACTTGGAATCACCGGAGGTAGAAGCGCTGCACCAATATGGGCGCAATTCATGGAGGAAGCCCTTAAAAATCAGCCTCCACGGGATTTTATAATTCCTGACGGCATCCATTTTGAGGAGGCTGTTGTCACCACCGGATATAAATTTGACAGAAAAAAGAGACCCCAAATCAATGTGACAGAAAGCGATTTAACAGAAAGCATATCACAAAGTGTTAATCCTGGGTATTCCGAAACACCGGAAAGCAAGCCGGAAACAATGATTGTTCCCCTGAAACCAAATCAGCAACTGAGAAAACTTCCAATACCGGAGCTTTCCCAATGATCTTTTTTATAAGAAACATTGCAGTCAGGTTATGGTTATCCTGTGCCGCGGGGATTCCTGCATCTTTTCTGATATATCCGGACATCCAGCATTTTTTTCCTGCCCATGGAAACATGTCCATCTTTTTTTCCATATTCATTATTTTATTCCTGTTTTTTATCACGGGAACCTTAATGAACATCACTGGAAAATCCTCTATTATCAGACAAATCCGGGAAGCAGAGAGATGGGAAAGAGCAGGTATTTTACAAAAAACAGAATCATGCTATCTGAAAGCATTAAAAACATTTGATTCATGTCTCATCTCTCTGCTTAATGCAAAAAAAACCGAACTTAAACTCACTGGTGCAGTTGCACGGTTTTATCTTAACTTTCCAAGTGGCAATTCTACTCTTGAAAAGACAGCCCTCTCTTTTCTTCACTCCAATCCTGATCAAGTGGAACTTGCCCTCTTATGGGTTAAAGATAGATTTAACAAAGAGTCCTTTTTGCAGTTAAACCCAAGAGAAGACACACTTATTACCCGCATTGCAGATCATGTATCCTCAAGTGATCATGAGCTTGTCCAGTACCTTGCCCAAATTTTCATCAAAACAGGACGAACAGATTCTTCTGCAAGAAGGATATATGCAATGACCCTTGATAACGATCGTCAATGCAGCGAAAACATGCGTGATGAAATTGAGGCTCTGATAACAAATCCAGACCTACACCCCGCCGTTGCAAATCATATATCAAGCTTAGAAGAGCATTTAGAATCAGACTCAGCCAACCCCACGGAAACTCAATCTGCTGACTATATTGAAACTTCATCTGACGATTTTGAATCCATCAACAGCCAAGAGAGATTTACCATATCCCGAATGGATATGAGAAAAAGAAAAAAAGATATTTCAAAATCTAAAAACTTTGAACACTTTAAACATGTTATTCTGACAAAATTCCGAACACTTTCAGATCTGCCTTTAAAAACAATAAACATGCTCCTTAAAATCATAAGCCTTACTCTTAAAATGATATTAAGAAGCCTTGTTATTGCTTTCAAAATAACAAAAAAACTGATTGAAACCCTGATCCATGCCATATCAACCAATGAAACAGCAAGAAAAAGTTTCAAATGGACACTTTTATCACTTGTTTTTGTAGGTATTATTATCCTTTTAAGCAACACAGTAATGCATCTTTTCAAAAAACCGGCAGTTTCCACTCCTGCCATTCTTACTAAACCCCCTCAAGAGGACAAAGATACCTTTGAACCTCCAATACCTTCCCTTCCAATGAGATTTACAATACAGGTTTCTGCCTATATTAAAAAAGAACATGCCGAGGAGTTCCTTGAAATGCTGAAAAAAAGAGAGATAACTGCATGGATATCCACTGCCGAAGGTGGAGGGAAAACATGGTATCTTGTACGTATCGAACAGTTTGCAACAAAGGCAGATGCTGCATCATACGGTAACAAACTCAAGGAAGAGGGGCTTATTGATGACTATTTTGTGGATAATCTGGACACAAAGGAAAAATGATGTCCCATATTATGATCTGAATACTCATTCATTTATCTGTTCCTGCTGAATGACAGCTTGATTATCTGGTTTTGACTTTTCAATGAAAAACTAAAAACTTTAGATAACTTACTGATATTGTTTACAGCAATCCGACAAAAAATTCTGTCATTTTCAATACTCTTTACAAATATGAGCAATATACTATATCGGGAATTGTGTAATAATTTGATATGCACATTTAGTGCTATAGCATCGCACCTTATTTCCTATAATACCAAGACGATCTTGAGCCAGTGGCTATTTTATACAGGAGAACCCAATGACAAGTAATCAACAACGTGCGGCACTGCAGCGCCAGATCTGGCAGATCGCCAATGATGTACGGGGCGCAGTGGATGGCTGGGATTTTAAGCAGTATGTACTCGGCACCCTGTTTTACCGCTTCATCAGTGAAAACTTTTCCAGCTACATCGAAGCCGGTGATGACACGATTCACTATAGGGAACTGGACGATGGGGTGATCACTTGGGAAATCAAAGACGATGCCGTTAAAACCAAAGGCTACTTCATCTACCCCAGCCAGCTGTTCGCCAATATTGCCAAAGGCGCCAACACCAATGAGAGCTTGAACACAGATCTGGCCGCCATATTTTCCGCCATTGAAAGCTCCGCCAATGGTTACCCGTCGGAGCGTGACATTAAAGGCCTGTTTGCCGATTTCGACACCACCAGCAACCGCCTCGGCAACACCGTCACCGACAAGAACACCCGTCTGACCGCTGTACTCAAGGGCGTGGCCGGGCTGGATTTTGGTGCCGATTTTTACAATGAAGGCCACGGTAGCCAGATCGACCTGTTCGGTGATGCCTACGAGTTTCTCATCTCAAACTACGCCGCCAACGCCGGTAAATCCGGGGGCGAGTTTTTCACCCCCCAGCATGTATCCAAACTGATAGCCCAGCTCGCCATGCACAGACAGACCAGCGTCAATAAAATTTATGACCCGGCCTGCGGTTCCGGTTCCCTGCTGCTGCAATCCAAGAAACATTTTGACGCCCATATCATTGAAGAGGGCTTTTTCGGCCAGGAAATCAACCACACCACCTACAATCTGGCGCGGATGAACATGTTTTTGCACAATATCAACTACGACAAGTTCAATATCCAGCTGGGCAACACCCTGATCGATCCGCATTTCGGCGATGACAAACCCTTTGATGCCATCGTCTCCAATCCTCCCTATTCGGTGAAGTGGAAAGGCAGTGACGACCCGACGCTGATTAACGATGACCGCTTTGCACCCGCCGGTGTACTCGCCCCCAAATCCAAGGCCGACTTTGCCTTTGTGCTGCACAGCTTAAGTTATCTTTCCAGTAAAGGCCGTGCGGCCATTGTCTGCTTTCCCGGTATTTTTTACCGAGGCGGTGCCGAAAAGAAAATCCGCCAGTATCTGGTGGATAACAACTATGTGGAGACCGTGATCTCACTTGCGCCCAACCTCTTTTTCGGCACCACCATCGCCGTCAACATTCTGGTGCTCTCCAAACACAAGACCGACACCACCACCCAGTTCATCGATGCCAGCGGCCTGTTCAAGAAAGAGACCAATAACAACATCCTTACAGAAGCGCACATCGAACAGATCATGCAGGTGTTCGACAGCAAAGAGAATGCAGAACACTTTGCCCAGTCCGTCGATAACGACAAAATCGCTGAAAACGACTACAACCTCTCCGTCAGCAGCTATGTGGAAGCCAAAGACAACCGCGAGGTGATTGATATTGCAAAGCTCAATGCCGAGCTGAAAACCACCGTCGCCAGGATTGACCAGCTACGCTCGGACATTGATACCATTGTTACGGAAATTGAAGGATGAAACCACGAATGGACAAGAATTAATAAAAACTAATATTAGTGAAAATTCGTGTTCATTCGTGGTTACAAAACGGGGTGAAATATGATTTTAGAAAATAAACTGGGCATTATCGATCAGGTTGAACTGGCCAGGGTCGAAGAAAAAATAAGCAAACAAAAAGCCCGCCGGCTTTTTGATACGGGCGATATTGATCGGGTAAATGTCGGAACCTTTGAAGGCCTGGCCTTCATTCATTCCTATCTGTTTGGGGATATTTATGATTTTGCGGGAAAAATCCGCAAGGTGAATATTGCCAAGGGCAATTTTCGTTTTGCGCCGGTGATGTATCTGCAAGCATCCCTGAACCACATCGATTCCATGCCCCAGGGCAAGTTGGATGAAATCATCGAAAAATATGTCGAGATGAACATCGCCCACCCCTTTCAGGAAGGCAACGGCCGCGCCACCCGCATCTGGCTGGATTGCATGTTGAAACATGAGATCCGCAAGGTCATCGACTGGAACCAGGTCGATAAAGAGGAATACCTCTCCGCCATGGAGCGCAGCCCGGTAAAAGATGTGGAAATCAAGGTGCTGCTGAAAAGTGCGCTGACCGACCGGATCAATGACCGCACCCTGTTCATGAAAGGCATCGACGTCAGCTATTTCTATGAAGGGTATAGCCAATTTAAAACCGAGGAGCTTTAGCATGAGCAAAAAAGAGACTATCAAAGTTTTTGAAGACCGCAAGGTTCGTACCTTATGGGACAATGATACAGAAGAGTGGTATTTTTCCATTGTTGATGTAGTGGCTGTTTTGACAGAAAGCCCGAATCCCCGCAAATACTGGAGTGTACTGAAAAGTCGTCTGAAGAAAGAGGGCAGTGAGTTGACTACAAATTGTAGTCAACTGAAAATGACCGCCTCTGATGGGAAGAAATATAAAACCGATTGCGCCGATACCGAGCAACTTTTCCGCCTGATCCAATCCATTCCATCACCCAAGGCTGAGCCGTTCAAGCTGTGGATGGCGCAGGTCGCCAGCGAACGTATCGACCAGATTCAAGATCCGGAACTTTCGATTGAACAGGCGATGAAAGACTACAAACGCCTGGGCTATTCGGACAACTGGATCAACCAGCGATTAAAGTCCATTGAAATCCGCAAGGAACTCACAGACGAATGGAAAAAGCACGGTCTGGAGGAAGGGGTACAGTTTGCCGCACTCACTGACATTATCTATAAAACCTGGGCAGATAAGACAGCCAGGGAGTACAAGCAATTCAAGGGTCTGAAAAAAGAAAACCTGCGGGACAACATGACCAACAAAGAATTGGTTCTTAATATGCTGGCTGAACTCTCCACCAAAGAAATTTCCGAAGTGACCGATCCTGATTCATTTCAGGAGCACAAGCATGTTGCCCGGCAAGGCGGGGAAGTCGCCCGAAACGCTCGATTGGAGCTGGAAACCAAAACCGGAAAAAAGGTGATTTCTCCTCTGAATGCCAAAGATGCGGCCATGCTGCATCTGCCTGATCCTGGTCAGGGGGATGGCCATGAGTAATCTTATGGAAGAGGAACCACGGAAGACACGGAAAACACAGAAAAATGGCTTTATGGAAAAACTGCTGGATGGGGCTGAGGTGGAGTGGAAGGCGTTGGGGGAAGAAAGTGTTGGTGAATTCATCCGAGGTGGTAGTTTGCAGAAAAAAAATTTTACTGAAACGGGTGTAGGCTGCATACACTATGGTCAAATTTACACACATTACGGAACTTATGCTGATAAAACAAAAACTTTTGTTTCAGAAGAATTTGCTAAGAAATGCAGAAAGGCGCAGTCAGGAAACTTAGTTATAGCAACGACAAGTGAAAACGATGAAGATGTCTGCAAGGCTGTTGCTTGGCTGGGAAATGAAGACATTGCAGTAAGCAGTGATGCATGCATTTATAAGCATAAATTGAATCCTAAATATGTTTCATACTTCTTGCAAACAGAGCAATTCCAAAGTCAAAAAAGGCAATACATTACAGGCGCAAAAGTGCGGCGAGTAAATGCAGATAATTTGGCTAAGATATTAATCCCCATCCCGTGCCCGGAAAACCCCAAAAAATCGCTGGAAATCCAGGCTGAAATCGTCCGTATCCTGGATGCCTTCACCGAGCTGACCACCGAGCTGACCACCGAGCTGACTGCACGGAAAAAACAATACTGCTACTACCGTGATCAGTTGTTGCGTTTTGACCTACCTGCCGGACAGGCGGGAGAAGGAGAAGCCTGCCTGTCGGGCAGACAGGTGGAGTGGAAGATGTTGGGGGATGTGGCCTTAGACTTTGGTCGGGGTAAATCCAAACATCGACCCAGAAATGATTCGAAACTGTATGGTGGTGACATACCTTTCATACAAACAGGTGATATTCGGAATGCATCTCATATTATTCAGAAATTTAGCCAAACTTACAGCGAGTTTGGATTAAAGCAGAGTAAATTATGGCCTAAGGGCACCTTGTGCATCACCATAGCTGCCAATATTGCTGAAACATCCATATTGGGATTTGACGCATGTTTTCCTGATAGTGTTATTGGTTTTATTGCGAACCCTGAGGAAACAAGTTCAAGTTATGTTGAATATCTATTGTCGTCACTCAAAAAACAGTTAGAAGAAAAAGGTCAGGGTAGTGCTCAAAGTAATATCAATTTAGGGACATTCCAAAATCTAAAATTACCTTTTCCATCACTTGCCGAACAAACCCGCATCGTAGCCATTCTGGATAAATTCGACGCGCTCACCACTTCCCTCACTGAAGGCCTTCCCCGGGAAATTGAGTTGCGCCGGAAGCAGTATGAGTATTACCGCGATCTGCTGCTGAATTTCCCAAAACCGGAGGTTCAGGAAGGATGAAGGTTTAATTATGAAGGATGAGTTTAAAAACGGCTTAACCCATCAGCAGTCTGATCATCTGCTGCGAGATATAAAGACGCTGATTGATCAGGGTCGGCGTCAGGCCGTTGCGGCGGTAAATAGTGCCTTGACCGTTACCTATTGGCATGTGGGCAGACGGATCAATGAAGAGATCCTGAAGGGAGAACGGGCGGAATACGGAAAAAAGGTGGTGGTGTCACTGGCTAAGGAACTGATTACACATTATGGCAAAAGCTTTGAGGCAAAGAACCTCAGGCGGATGATGCAGTTTGCGGAGGTTTTTCCTGATGTTGAGATTGTCGTTCCGCTGGCACGACAATTGAGCTGGTCTCATTTCCTGGCGTTGATTCCTCTGAAATCAGAAGATGCCCGACTTTTTTATGCCCGCACGGCCTGTGAGGCCAGTTGGAGTAAGCGGGAGCTGAGAAAACAAATTGAGCGTAAAGCCTTTGAACGCTCCGAAATCGCTGATACCAAACTGGCTCTGGCGGAAGCCAATGATCTCAGTGGGAATTTCAAAGATCCTTACTTTCTGGATTTTCTCGGATTGAAGGAGGGCTATCTGGAAAACGAACTGGAAAGCGCCCTGCTCAAGGAGCTGGAGCTGTTTATTCTGGAACTGGGCAAAGGCTTTGCCTTTGTGGAACGCCAAAAACGCATGATTATTGACGGCGAGGATTTCTTTCTCGATCTGCTCTTCTTTCATCGCAAGCTCAAGCGTTTGGTGGCGATAGACCTAAAGATTGACCGCTTTAAAGCCGGATTTAAAGGACAGATGGAACTCTATCTCAACTGGCTGAATAAATACGAACGTCAGGAGGGTGAAGAGGCACCGATCGGTCTGATTCTTTGTGCGGAAGCGGGTGCCGAACAGGTTGAACTGCTCAACATGCAGAAGGACAACATTATGGTTGCAGAGTATTGGACGAGCCTTCCGCCGAAAAAACTACTCGAGGAAAAACTGCACAACGCACTGATTGAAATCCGCGAAAGGCTGGCGGAACGTAAATTATTAGAGAAGGGTGGCACCCATGATTAATTATACCAAACCCATCGCGGAATCGAAAAATTTTATCGTTCTGGATAATTACACCCAGGAGTGGCAGGTCTGTGAGACCTATCAAAGCGAGTATGCTTTAGAATCTGAATTTATTAAGGACCTGAAAAATCAGGGCTATGAATTTCTGCCCGATCTGAATACGCCCGAGAAAATGCTGGCCAATGTTCGTGAACAGCTGCAAACCTTGAACAGGATGCAGTTTTCAGAGGGGGAGTGGATGCGCTTTGTGGAGACCTATCTGGACCAGCCCAGCGATACCATCATCGATAAAACCCGTAAAATCCATGATGACTATATCCACGACTTTGTCTTTGATGACGGGCATATCCAGAACATCTATCTGGTGGACAAGAAAAATATTACCCGCAACAAATGTCAAGTGATCAAGCAGTTTGAGCAAACCGGCAGCCACGCCAACCGCTATGATGTGACGGTGCTGATCAACGGGTTGCCGCTGGTGCAGATCGAGCTTAAAAAACGCGGTGTGGCCATTCGGGAAGCCTTTAATCAGGTACACCGCTACAGCAAGGAGAGCTTTAACAGCGACCATTCCCTGTATAAATATCTGCAGCTGTTTGTGATCTCAAACGGAACGGACTGCCGGTATTTTGCCAATACAACGAAGCGCAATAAAAACAGCTTTGATTTTACCATGAACTGGGCAAAGGCCGATAACAGTCTGATCAAAGATCTCAAAGATTTTACGGCCACCTTTTTCCAGAAAAACACCCTCTTGAATGTGCTGCTGCATTATTCGGTGTTTGATGTGAGTGATACCCTGCTGGTGATGCGCCCCTATCAGATTGCGGCAACCGAGCGCATTTTGTGGAAGGTGAAAAGCTCCCATGAAGCAAAAAACTGGAGCAAGGCGGAAAGCGGCGGCTACATCTGGCACACCACGGGTTCCGGCAAAACCTTGACCAGCTTTAAATCGGCGCGTTTGGCCACGGAGCTTGCGTTTATCGATAAGGTGTTTTTTGTGGTCGATCGCAAGGATCTTGATTACCAGACCATGAAAGAATATCAGCGCTTTTCGCCGGACAGCGTTAACGGCTCCGACAGCACGGCCGGACTCAAACGTAATCTGGATAAAGATGACAATAAGATCATTGTGACCACCATCCAGAAGCTCAACAACCTGATGAAAGGTGAAAAAAACCTGACCATCTACACCAAGCAGGTGGTGTTTATTTTTGATGAATGCCACCGCAGCCAGTTTGGTGAGGCCCAGAAAAACCTGAAGAAAAAGTTCAGGAAGTTTTATCAGTTCGGCTTTACCGGCACGCCCATTTTTCCGCAAAACGCGCTGGGTGCAGAGACCACGGCCAGTGTGTTTGGCCGCGAGCTGCATTCGTATGTCATCACGGACGCCATTCGAGATGAAAAGGTGTTGAAGTTCAAGGTGGACTATAACGATGTTCGCCCGAAGTTTAAGGCGATTGAAAGCGAGCAGGATGAGAAAAAACTGAGTGCCGCGGAAAACAGACAGGCTCTGCTGCACCCTGACCGTATCCGGGAAGTCACCCAGTACATCCTGAATAACTTCCGGCAGAAAACCCACCGCCTGCAAGCCGGTGGCTTTCATAGACATGGGGGTTTTAATGGCATGTTTGCCGTGAGCAGTGTGGATGCGGCCAAGCTCTATTACGAGTCGTTCAAACAATTGCAAAAAGAGAGTGACAAACCACTGAAGGCAGCCACCATCTTCTCGTTTGCTGCCAATGAAGACCAGGATGCGGTGGGTGACATTCCGGACGAGAGTTTTGATGTGTCAGCCATGAACAGCAGCGCCAAGGAGTTTTTGAGCGGGGCCATTGCGGACTACAATGCGCTGTTTAAAACCAATTTTGGCGTGGACAGTAACGGCTTTCAAAACTATTACCGAGATCTTGCCAAACGCGTGAAAAGCCAGGAAATCGACCTGCTGATTGTGGTGGGAATGTTTCTGACCGGCTTTGATGCCCCGACTCTGAATACCTTGTTTGTCGATAAAAACCTGCGCTACCACGGCCTGATGCAGGCTTACTCACGCACCAACCGTATTTATGACGCCACCAAGACCTTTGGAAATATTGTCACCTTCCGTAATCTGGAGCAGGCGACCATTGATGCCATTACGCTCTTTGGCGATAAAAACACCAAAAATGTGGTATTGGAGAAAAGCTATAAAGAATACATGGAAGGCTTTACTGATGTAGTAACCGGTGAAGCAAGGCGAGGGTTTCTGGAGGTGCTAAGAGAATTACATCAGCGCTTCCCCAACCCGGATGAGATTGAAAAAGAATCGGATAAAAAAGCCTTTGCAAAATTGTTTGGTGAGTATTTGCGGGTGGAGAATGTGCTGCAAAACTACGATGAATTTGCCAGCCTGAAAGCCTTACAAAGCGTTGACATGACCGATTCGGAGGCAGTAGAGGCATTTAAAGCCCTGCATTATGTAACCGATCAAGATTTGCAGGCCATGCAGGAGATTGAGATGCCTGCTGAACGCAACATTCAGGATTATCGCTCTACCTATAACGACATCCGCGATTGGCTGCGCCAAAAAAAAGCAGGTGCAGAAAAAGCCGAGTCAAAAATCGATTGGGATGATGTGGTATTTGAAGTGGATCTGCTTAAATCGCAAGAGATCAACCTTGACTACATTCTGGAGCTGATTTTTGAGCACCACAAGAAGACCAGAAGCAAAACCAAGCTGGTTGACGAGGTGCGCCGGGTGATTCGCGCCAGCCTCGGTAACCGCGCAAAAGAGAGTCTGCTGGTTGATTTTATTAACCAGACCGACCTTGATCAGATTGGTGATAAGGCCAGTGTGATTGATGCCTTTTTTACCTTTGCCCAGGCGGAGCAAAAACGAGAAGCAGAAGAATTAATTGGCTCTGAAGGTTTGAATGAGGAAGCAGCAAAGCGCTATATCGTCACCTCGTTAAAGCGGGAGTTTGCCAGTGACAATGGCACAGAGCTCAATGCCATCCTGCCTAAGATGAGCCCGTTAAACCCGCAATATCTTCCGAAAAAACAGAGCGTGTTTCAGAAAATAGCGGCGTTTGTCGAAAAGTTCAAAGGTGTGGGTGGGCAGGTTTAGGCGTAGCCATTGGATCAATCGGACAGCTAACAAAACGGCGGTTTTTAACTGTCACCCCCCGAGTATAAAAGTTTGTATCTATTTCCACGGTAAAGTGCAAATCATTCTGGATCAGATCTGGATTGTTGATAAACTCAAAATCGACATCTTATTGCTTTTTCAGAAGTTATTGCAGTTGTCTGAACCAGGATAACCAGGATGGATAGGATGCTCAGGATAGATAATCCTGCCTTATCTTGTTAATCTTGGGAATCCTGATTCAGACAGTGTTGACAAGGCTTACAAGATCATAGGTGTCGACTTTGAGGATAAAGAGAGACTTGAAAAGAAATTCGATACAATTATCAAAAAAAGCTCAATCAGGTGTTATTGAAATTTTACAGGAAATCTTCTCTCTCTGAAACTTTTAGTTGGACGAGTCCAGATTGAATAGCTGACTGGGTAACTCTGGATGCAACATATATTAAGAAATTATCTGGCTAAATCCTGAAGCGCTGGCGGAGACTTCAGCTTTGGACTTTTTTAAAAAAAATCAAAGAATGATTGACAACATCTCTGTGACTATGTATAGAAACAGAACTTGATATTAAAAAGAAACTGAACAGCAAATACCAAAAGGATTTTTCACCCAACATGAATTTTGATTTTACAGGCATCTACTATTATTTTAGCACCTACTTTTATAGGAGCCTGCCTGTGCTGTTCTGATTTCCACCATTACCACCAACAAAGAAAAGAGCCGCAGGCAAAAACCTGCGGCTTTTTCTGTTTTAAGGCGGCGGGAAACCCAACAAAAAAAGTATAAAATTCTGCGGTTTAAAAACCAAACAAGGAGAACACAAGATGAAACAGACCTATGATATTAATGTTGAAGCTTTTTTGCCCCTGACCGCCCCTGATGAATTCAAGAAACTGCTTCCAATCCCACCTGAATCTGAGGATGCCGTTATAAATGGCCGCGAAGAGATCAAAAAGATTCTAACAGGTGAAGACAATCGCCTGATGATCATAACAGGCCCTTGCTCAATTCATGATGAGAAGGCAGCCCTTGAATATGCAGAAAAACTTTGCGTATTGCGTGAAAAAGTTAAAGACACTTTTGATGTTGTCATGCGGGTATATTTTGAGAAACCCAGAACAACTATAGGATGGAAAGGACTTATAAACGACCCCTACATGGATGACAGCAGGGATGTTATGGAGGGGCTAAGACGGGCAAGAAAGCTTCTCATAGATATAACATCCATGGGAATGCCCACTGCAACTGAACTTCTTGATCCCATTATCCCCCAGTTCATAGCAGGACTTGTCTGCTGGGCAGCAATTGGCGCAAGAACCACGGAATCCCAGACACACAGGGAGATGTCAAGCGGTCTTTCCATGCCCGTGGGTTTCAAGAACTGCACTGACGGCGCACTGAACACTGCCATCAACTCCATGATTGCAGCAAAATCCCCCCAGAGTTTTCTCGGAATTGACCAGCATGGCAAGGCTTGTATTGTTAAAACCAAGGGCAATCCATATGCACATATTGTACTCAGAGGTGGTAAGCGTCCCAACTACGATTCAGTCAGTATCAGGGAAGCTGTTGAGACTCTCAAAAAGCAAGAGCTTTCCCAGGCAATTATTGTTGACTGCTCCCATGCCAATTCAGGCAAAAAATTTGCAGGACAGGCCATTGTATGGAATGATGTCATCAATCAATGTATTAACGGCAATAGTGCAATAAAGGGCATGATGCTTGAAAGTAACCTTTGCGAAGGCAACCAGAGCATGTCATGCGGGCCTGAAAATCTTGAATATGGTGTATCAGTAACAGATGAGTGTATCTCCTGGGAAACAACCGAAGAACTTATTCTTTCAGGACATGAAAAACTTTCCGGCAAAATATAATAAACCCTAATGATAGCGAGGATATCACAGCTTGTGATTTTGCCATTACATCTTACAGGTATAAACCCTCATGATAGCGAGGATATCACAACAATGCATGAAAAAGCATTCTCAAATAACAATGAATCTTCGGATAAATAGAGACTCTCGCCGGAGATTCAAATAAATGCATATAGCAACAATTTTATTCATTGCCACAGCACTTGCAATGGATGCATTTGCTGTGGCAATAACAGCAGGCTTTCAGATACGGGATCTCAATTTCCGTCACATTTTCAGGCTATCCTGGCACTTTGGCCTTTTTCAGGCCATAATGCCTGTTATCGGCTGGTACTCCGGTCGTGCAGTTGTGACCCTAATTGAGCAATATGATCACTGGATTGCCTTTGGGCTTCTTTTCTGGATTGGATTTGGAATGATAAAGGGAGCCTTTGACACAGATGAAGATAAAAAATGGATTGATCCAACCCGTGGAAGACGTCTTGTTATGCTCTCAATTGCCACAAGCATTGACGCACTTGCTGTTGGCTTCAGCCTCGCTGCCCTCAAAGTTTCAATTATTCTCCCTGTAATCATGATCGGTATTACAGCCTTGGCTTTTACATGCATCGGCCTTTTTATCGGCAACCGTTTCAGCACATCTGCTACTGCCGGAAACAGGGCTGAACTCATCGGTGGAATTGTTCTAATTGCCATTGGAATCAAAATCCTATTCGAGCATAAGGTTTTCTCTTGAAACTTCCCATGATTTCAGCATAGAATACATCTCATTATGGGATATGTATTTGACTTCAATGATTCTAAAAACTATGAACTTCGCTTCCTGAATCCAAGGAATGTCCATGCCTTTGATCTTCAAATGGGGCTTATGCTGAAAATGCTCGCCCCAGAACCGGGCAGGTCAATTCTGGATATAGGTTGTGGTACAGGCAGAACCCTTGAGCCACTTATTGGGCATGATCTTCTTCTCACCGGAATTGATCCGTCTCCATATATGCTTGACATTGCAAGGGAAAAACTTGGCGACAGGGCAGATATCCACAGAGCTTTTGCAGAGCAGCTTCCATTTGAAGACAACACTTTTCATTACTCCTTTTTTTTCACAAGCCTTGAATTTACAGAGATGCCTGCCAAAGCAATTGAAGAGGCATGCAGGGTAACAAAAGACAGAGTATTTATTGGTGCTCTTAATAAATATGCACCTCTGAATATACTGCGGAAACTCAAAAGCATATTTATTAAAAAACCCCTCTACCAGGCACGCTTTTTCAGCATCCTTGAGCTTCGCCAGATAAGCTTTGACATTCTTGGAGATGTGCCAATTCAATGGAAGACCACTCTTCAGTTTCCATTTAACAGAAGCCGGATATGCAGATGGATTGAAACACTTTCTCTTGTTGAAAAATCCCCATTTGGTACTGTCATAGGTATGACCATCACCCCTGTACCAAGGTTTACCACCCGTCCACTCTCCCTGAAAATCAAAGAAAAAGGGTTATATAATCCTGTGAGCGGCTTTGCCATGAACAAACAGAATGCCCATGAAAACCGCATACAATGAAAAAAACAGACTGACTCCATGCAAAACATTTAAAATAAAACGAATTTACCATGAAAACACTGCTGTTTAAAAAACTTGAAAAAAACCGTGTAAGATGCGGAATGTGCAATCATTTCTGCACCATTGCCAACAATCGAATAGGACTTTGTGGAGTACGTGAAAACAGAGAAGGAGAGCTTTACTCACTTGTCTATCCCAAAATTATTGCAAGGGCAGTTGACCCTGTGGAGAAAAAACCACTGTTTCATCTTCTGCCTGGCTCCACATCATTTTCCATTGCCACAGCAGGCTGTAACTTCCAATGCACCTTTTGCCAAAATAGCGGAATTTCACAAATTCCCCAAAATCCGCCCAATTCTGAAAGTACATCTCATTTTATTCCATCCTTCAATCCTGTTTTTGAAGTCACTCCACCCAAAAGAGAAATTCCGGGTGTTGATATCTCACCCAAAACACTTGTTGATCAGGCAAAAAAAGCAGGATGTGCTTCCATTTCATACACATACACAGAACCCACAATATATTTTGAACTGGCATATGAAACCGCAAAAATTGCCCGTTCACAAGGCCTGTTAAACATTTTTGTCACCAACGGATTTATGTCACAGGAAGCACTCAGGATTGCGGCACCTTTTCTGGATGCTGCCAATGTTGATCTGAAGGCATTTACCGATGATTTCTACAGAAGATGGTGCAATGCACGCATTGAGCCTGTAAAAGAAAACCTTATTCTAATGAAATCACTTGACATACTTGTGGAGGTTACAACACTTCTGATACCAGGGCTTAACGATGACCCTGAAGAGATAAAGGCCATGGCAAAGTTTATAGCAAATGAGCTTGGGGTGGATACCCCCTGGCACATAAGCAGATTTCATCCTGACTATCAGATGAGAGACAGAGGTTCAACTCCTGTCAATACCCTTATAATGGCATATGAAACCGGTAAGAATCAGGGCTTAAGATATGTCTATACAGGCAATGCCCCAGGTCTTGACTCGGAAAATACATTTTGTCATCTCTGTGGAGCAATGCTTATAAGACGACACGGCTATGCCACTCAGAACTTTGTCACAGACAGTGGCGCCTGCCCATCATGTAATACAAAAGTTTATGGCATATTTCAAACAACACCTGCATAATTTATTGTGTCTCAAATCCGTTGCCCTGACAAAGAAAATATTGTCCAGACAAGCATCTTTGAACTTAGCAGCCCTTCGGGCGGGCTTTTCCATAACCACTTGCTTTTGCAGGATAAAAATGAAAATACCTATACTATTGAATTAGAAAATCTCCATCACATACTGACATATAATGATTTTCATGCATAGTTGTAAATCCCTCACAATCATGAGGGTTTAATAAAAAAGTCCCCCTTTTTCGGCATCTTTCATTTATCGGTTTACACTTTTCTGAACCATGATTTTCATGATTAAGGGATTTTCTTGATTATTCATCATGTTAATCCTTAAATCCTTTAATCATGGTTCAAAATTTTCCGAAAAGTGTAAACTACTTTTGAGCTGATATGAAGGATGCCCCTTTTTCTAAGGCTATTAAGGACTTTCATGCTTCGTTGTGGCAGATGGCTCACATGGCCGTTATAGCCATCCACAGGTTTGTAACATTACCCAAAATTCAAGGAATAACAACCAGATGTCATTCAGCACATTCAGCAAAAGAGTTACGCTATATGGAAAAATGATTAAATTCTCACACACAATCTTTGCTCTGCCATTTGCCCTTTCTGCTGTTGTCATGGCTTGGCGGGATCATGAACCCAAAGCAGGAGACTTGATGTGGATTCTTGTGGCCATGGTGGCAGCGCGTTCTGCTGCAATGGGTTTTAACAGAATTGTTGATGCTGATATTGATGCCATAAATCCCAGAACTGCAATAAGAGAGATCCCTTCTGGCCTTCTGAACATAAAGGATGCAAGGCTCTTTGTTGCGGCCTCATCAATTCTTTTTATCTTTGCAGCAGCCATGCTGGGAAAACTATGTTTCATCCTCTCGTTTCCTGTGCTATTTATTTTGCTTTTTTACTCTATAACCAAACGTTTTACCCAATATTGCCATCTCTACCTTGGATTTGCCATATCCCTTGCTCCTGCAGGTGCATGGATTGCCATAACAAGTACAATATCCTGGAGTATAATTTTCCTGACACTTGCCCTTATGACATATATTGCAGGATTTGATATTCTCTATGCCTGCCAGGACATTGATTTTGATACAAATCAGGGGCTTTTCTCAATGCCCTCACGCCTTGGAGCAACAAGGGCAATGATCATATCATCACTTCTTCATCTTATGACATTTATATTTCTTGTGATCATGCACTTTACCTTTGGAATGCATTCGGTGTTTCTCATTTTTCTTGTAATTATAGGCATTCTGCTTGTTGCAGAACACCGCATTGTAAAACCCGACGACCTTTACCACATTGACATTGCCTTTTTCAACATAAACAGTCTTGTATCTATTCTGCTTTTTGCAGGAGTAGTTGTTGAAGCCATTGCAAGATAACTCCTTTTGCATTAAGAAATGATCACGAAACAGTAGCACCTTTCACCAAATGAACAAAAATAAAAGTGTAAACCATGACTTCAGACAAAAAATTCATTGTAGCCATCACCGGTGCATCAGGCACCATTTACGCCATTCGGCTTTTAAAAAACCTTCTTGAAGGTCCCAATCACGTCATTCTAATCATATCCGACGGCGGTATAAGGGTACTTGAGCATGAAACCATTTTCACATGCGACAGCAGCATGCAGGATTTTCTGGCTCTTGAAGGGACACGTTTCCATTCCAGGTCATCACTTGAAATTTTCAGCCAACATAACTTTTCTGCCGGCCCTGCAAGTGGTTCATTTATCCATAACGGCATGGTGATTGCCCCCTGCTCCATGAAAACCCTTTCTGCTGTGGCTTCCGGATTTGCAGACAATCTTCTCACACGCTCCGCCGATGTATGCCTGAAAGAGAAACGTCCTCTCATCCTTCTTCCAAGGGAGACTCCGCTGAATCTTATTCATCTTGAAAACATGACAAAAGCGTGCCGTGCAGGTGCCACAATAATGCCTCCCTGCCCATCTTTCTATTCATTTCCACAAACAGTTGAAGCCCTTGCCGACAGTGTGGTTGCAAGGATTCTGGATCATCTTGGAGTACAGAACAATCTTGTCAAAAGATGGTCAAATTTGTAAAAATTAATTCCTCAACAAACTGTTTTTTTCAAACATTTTAAACAAGGATTCTGGCGGGTAACTGTCATCTATGATATAATGATTGAATTTGAATTTGATGCAAACAAAAGCCAATCAAATTTAAAGAAGGAATTGATTTTTAATAACTTGCCCATTCATATCACCTCCAGCCACCTCTTACAGGCTTACGATGGGGAGCTTGGGTAAGTTAATTAAACCCAATTACAAACATGGTATTGACTTTGTGGATGCTCAAAAACTTTGGAACGATATGAATCTGCTTGAAATACCAGCAAAAACAGTAGATGAACCTCGTTTTTTAGTTATTGGAATTATTGAAGAAAAATATTGGTCAGGTGTAATCACATACCGACATAAACGCATTAGAATTATTTCCGTACGCCGTTCAAGAAAAGAAGAGGTTGATTTATATGAAAGCTAATGAGTTTGAAAATAAATTTGATGAAGGGGAATCAGTACTGGATGCTTTGGACTTATCCAGTGCAAAAAGAAGCCTTCTGACCAGTAAACGTGTGAATGTTAGTTTTCCAGTCTGGATGATCAAGCTAATTGATAAAGAAGCCCATCGCGTAGGTGTAAGTCGTCAATCCATTATAAAAATGTGGCTTGCAGAACGCCTTGAAAAAAGTCAAACACAAACTACGGCTTCTTCAAGTTTAAACTGACGGGATATTTTTCAGAAATTTCAAAGGTTCGATGTGTTTTATATCCGACAATTAAACCTTGAAAGAACACTACACTCAATCTTCTGTAGAGTTGAGTACACCCTCTTTAAATGGATCTCGCCTCTCCAGATCTAAATGTGCTTTTCTCAATCTTAATCGCCTAATTAACCGGCCACCCCAAACCACGAAAACAAGCTTTTTCACGCTAAAAAAGCAATAAATAACACTAACTATGCACTCAGATAAAAAGACAACCTCCAATATTGCAAAGACAACACAAAACCACTCAGCTACTTATGTATTTGATATTGTGAACAAACTTGTTTCAAGAGGATTCAAGGCTTACATTGCAGGCGGTGCTGTAAGGGATATGCTGCTTGAAAATCCCTCAAGGGATTATGACATTGTCACCAATGCACCAATAGACATCATACCTGATATTTTCAAGGGAAAAACCGTCAAAAAAGTAGGAAAAAGTTTTCTTGTATCTATAATTGATGGAGTTGAAGTGGCATCATGCAGGTCAGGTGCAGAAAACGTGCAAAGTGAATCTGAAAAAGGGCACTATTACACTGAACAGCAGGATTACTCTAACAAAAGTAATTTTATGTCATTTCCGGAGTGTGATTTTATGTCATTTCCGGAGTGTGATCTTGCCCACAGGGATTTCACCATAAACAGCATGGCTTTTGACCCCCTTGCAGAGAAACTGATTGACCCCTTTGGAGGCAAAAATGATCTGATAAAAAAAATCATCAGGTTTACAGGAGATCCCTGCAAACGCATTGAAGAAGATCCTCTGAGAATGGTTCGGGCATGCAGGTTTGTATGCTCAATCAAGGGGGGCCTTGCATCATCAACCTTTCGGGCTATCATGAAACACAAAGACTTATTAAAGGAACACACCGCATTTGAAAGAGTCAGGGCGGAAATCATGAAAGCCATGTCCCACGAAAAGCCATCTATCTTTTTCAGAACACTTCTTGATACAGGAATGCTTGAAATAATTATGCCATCTCTTCACAGATGCGTTGAACTTGACGGAGGCCCCCACCACGGAGAGACAGTATTTGAACACTGCATGATGACAGGAGATTCTCTATCTCCCAGAAAACCACTTCTGAGACTTGCCGGATACCTTCACGATGTGGGCAAATACGATGCAGCAACCATAAAGGATGGCGAACTGACATTTGCCGGCCATGAAAAGATGGCAGAAGAAGTAACATCTGACCTTAAAAAGCTTCGGTTCAGTTGCCGTGAGATAAGCTATATAGATGCTGTAATAAAAACACATATGCGTCCCCTTAAAGAAGATACAACAGCAAAAGCTGTGCGAAGACTTCTTGCATTTCTAAATAGACACGGAGTCAAATGGAAAACATTTCTTCAGATGAGGATTGCTGACAAATCGGCCAATCTTGCCAAGGCACCATATATGCCTGAAGATATAAAACTGAGAGTTTCTAAAATCAGGCAGGAACTTTACAGGCAGGATAACATTGCTTTTAGCATTAAAGATCTTGCAATAAACGGCAACGATGTCATGCAAACCTTAAATATCAAACCAGGTAAAGCTGTGGGGGAAATCATGGATACTTTGTTGGAAAAAGTTCTTGAAAATCCTGAAATCAATACACCTCAAGACCTCAAAAAAATACTTATGAGTTTCAAGCACAAAGATTAATACTACAAGGACAATACCGGAGCAAGGGCTTAGGACACCACCAAGAGAAACATGGAGAGGAGGGTAAAACATTATGAATGAAAAAAAATATGTAATAACCATGCTTGTGGAAAACGAGCCAGGTGTAACAGCACGAATCACAGGACTTTTTGCAGGCCGTGGCTATAACATTGAGACCATATGTGGAGCTCCCACAGCAGATCCTGAACTCTCCAGAATAACCATTACAACTGTGGCAGCACCTGCCCAATTTGACCAGTGCATGAAACAGATCCAGAGATTGACCAATGTAATAAAACTTCGGGACATGACCGGAGAAGAGGCAGTAAAAAGGGAGATGGCTCTTATTTGCGTAAATGCCGAACCGGAACAGAGAAACCTTATCCTTGAAAGAGTGGAGCCCTATCGCGGCAAAATAATTGACATTGGTTCAAAGACCTTGACCATGGAAGTTACCGGCAAAGAGAACGAAATTGACGAACTTCTGGTACAACTATTACCATTCGGAATTGTGAAACTTGCACGTTCAGGAGTACTTGCGTTATACAGGGAAAACTGATGGCTCTTAAAAAAAATTCCCGATAATCATTTTAATTTCTCAAAATCGACATCTGATTGCGTTTTCAGAAGTTCTTGCATTTGTATGAATCAAGATAACCAGGATTGATAGGATGTTCAGGATAGATAATCCTGCCTTATCCTGTTAATTTTGGTAATCCTGATTCAGACACTGTTGACAAGGCTTATAAGATCATAGGTCTCAACTTTGAGAAATAACAAGGCTAAAGAGATCTCTTGGCCCCACCCTCATGGCTTTTTTAGGTAAAATTTGGCATCATATCTTTTTGATCTATCCTTAACAGGTTCTAAATGTTTTAATATGTGCCTTTACTACAATTGCAAGAAAGATAACTGAAGCAGCTCATTTTTTTGATTTAACATGCATCCATTTGTACTCGACCTTTTCAAGCATTGCTTTAAGCTCTTCTACACTCATCTCTTTTAATTCATCACTTAAAGGAACCGAAAGTCCAAGGATCTCATGGAAAAGACGAATTTTACCTATAACTTCACCTTTACCAACACCAATTTTTTCACCTTCAAGTCTTGCTGATTCAATTCCTGAATAATAATCCCTTTTCCACTTCATATGTGCTTCATAGGCATCAAGAAGGGCTTCATCACGGGTGAATGCCTCATATTTTTCATGGGCCTTACTTATCTGGGGATTCTCTTTAAGCAAAATTTTCATGGCTTCATCTCCTTCTGTTTTACCCTCATTTTTCAAATAATAGAGCCATTGCTCCAACTGCTTTTCCTTATTATAATTTCCAAGCCCTGGAAGTTCAAGGAAATGCAACACAAGATGATCTGTAAGGTAAAGCTCCGGATCCCTGCATTCCCTGAGCATAAAACCTAAATGATACCTGCCTGTCTCTCTGAAAAGTTCAAAATCAAGTAAAAGACTTTTATGCTCTTCTTTACCAAATAGGTATTTTATGAAAATGTCTGATGTTGGTTTTACATATATCATTGTTAACCTTTTTCTCTTAAGCCAGAACCATGATTTTTATGATTAAAGGATTTACCGTTATCAAAAAACCACGTAATACCCTCTGCCGTTCCAATCCCCTTCTCCCTGCAGAAATTAAGAGAGTTATCGGTAAATCCACCGGTGGATAAAAATGCCGGTAGAATACTTTTAATTTTATTTTTATTTTGTGCTTCATAAAAAACACACTTTTCCTGAAAATCCTGCAAAGCCTTTATTCCAATTTTTTCCTTTCTCTTTTTCACTTCAACCAGCACAACCCTTCCGCAATCCGATTCTGCCAGTACATCTATCTCCATCTCTTTGCCATCCGGCCTGTGAAACTTCACACGCTGCTTTACATTAATGATATTCAGTTCCACGTTTTTCTCATCATCTGATAGGCCATCAAAATATACAGAGAGAGGAAATCTCTTGCGGCTTCTGAAGTCCGTTGCAAGCTGGTATTCGGCAAATTTTCCCACCAGATTGTTAAGTTTTCCCCGGAGCGCCTTTTTATCCTTTTGAAGCTGATCCAGCTCTTCATTGAAATCCTTTTTCAAATCCGGCTCAAAGTTACTGATCTCTTTTTCAAAGCGATTCCGGAGGATGAGATAAAGGGTGCCGTCCTGAAGCCCCTTGAAATCAATATCTGAAATCCCTTCGGTGAGAAGATCTGCCTTTACAAGGATACGCAGTTTTTCCTGTATCTCATTGGGGGTAATATCCATTTCCAAGGTCTCTTTCAGCTCCTTTGGTGTCCAGTAGCGATCAGCATGTTTACTCATGTGCAGCAGAATGGTCTTTGCATGGATGTCGTTGACTCGCTGGAGGGTCAGCTCAATATATTCGCCCCAGGTCATGGACATCTCAGACCTTCGATCTGAAATCTCGAAGTTGACGGTATTGACCACTCCCTGACGGGTGGTGAGATCTTTGCCCTCAAATTCGCTCTCCATGACGCAGGATATAAAAAAAGGATCAGACTGACAGAGCTGATTGATCTGGGTTGCAGTTTCGTTTGTTATAGGCTCTTCATAATACTCGGCATATTTGAACACAGCCTGCAATCCCTCTTCCGGGGTGAGATAGGGATTCATAAAAAAACGTTTCAGGCGACCAGCTTCGAGATATTTATCCAGAATACCCACAAGCCATCCAACATAGGAGCCGGTAACAAGCATGGGAGCTATCTTGGATTCCGATACTCCGTGGAAACTGCCGGCTATGGTTTCGTCTTTTCCGGTTTCACAGGCTTTATCCCGATAGATATATTCGGTGAGATTCTGAAATTCATCAATAATGACAAGAAATCTGTGATCAAGTGCTGCTGCAAATCGTTCCGGTGCTGTATAGGCGAGTTCCCAAATTCGACCATAAAAGCGATCTTCTTTTGCTCTCATAATAATATTCACATCATTTACAATGTAAGTGTGTGATTTTGATTTTCCCCAGGTTTTAATTGCTTGTAAATCCATGGGCATCGTAACAAGAGGCTCTTTCCTTTCCAGAAATGAGATATATTGGGATGCAAATGAACAGTAGTATTGTATGGCAAAGTCAGGGAACCATTTTTTCTCCTCACCTATCTCAAAAAAAAGAGGGATCACCTTGCCGTTTTCGCTCCATAACTGATTAAAAAGCCTTTGAATAAAGGCGGTTTTGCCGCTCTTACGGCGGGCAAGGATCACCCGTGATTTTGAAAGCCGCTTGGGAATACGCTCAATCCATTTATGAAATAGGGCAAACTCCTTTTCACGCCCTGTCAAAAGTTCGGGCTCACCGATTCGTTCAGGTAACGGGTATCTCATGGGTTGACTCCTTAAAACATAAAAATGGACATCTTATTGCATTTTCAGCAGTGCTTGCATTTGTCTGAATCAGGATAACCAGGATGGATAGGATGTTCAGGATAGATAATCTTCTCAAAATCGACATCTTATTGCTTTTTCAGAAGTTATTGAAGTTGTCTGAACCAGGATAACCAGGATGGATAGGATGCTCAGGATAGATAATCCTGCCTTATCTTGTTAATCTTGGGAATCCTGATTCAGACAGTGTTGACAAGGCTTACAAGATCATAGGTGTCGACTTTGAGTAATCTTGCCTTATCCTGTTAATACTGTACATCCTGAAAATCCCTGCATCTACAGATGCAGGGCAATGATTATTTTTCCTGCCAGACAGGATTTCGTTTTTCAAAAAAAGCTGCAACCCCCTCCTTTGCGTCATCTGTGGAGCAAAGCCTTGCAAATGCTTCATTCATAAAATCAAACTGGCTTGTGTAGGGAAGATCTTCAGATGCATAGAATGCACTTTTGGCAATCTGGACAGCAATGGGGCTTTTTACAGCAAGCTCCTTTGCCCACTTCATGGTTTCATCTTCAAGCTGATCTTTGGGGACAATTTTATTTATAAGCCCCATATCAAGAGCCTCCTGAGCCTTGATAAGCCTGCCATACAGCAAAAGTTCCAGTGCCTTTTTCCTGCCAACTGAACGCGCCACCGGAATCACAGGCCCGACACAGTTAAGGCCGACATTAATTGCGGTAAGCCCCATTTTTACATTTTCCGCTGCAATTACAATATCAGCCGAAGCAACAAGCCCCATTCCATTTGCAGCAGCCACCCCCTGCACCTGTGCAATAACAGGCTTTTTCATCCTGGAAATTTCCACAAGGGGCTTTTCCATTCGCTCAATCCATCGGCGATACTCAATTGTGGATTTGCCGGCAAGTTCGTTCACATCAATGCCGGCGCAAAATGCCTTGCCTTCACCCTTTAAAACAATAACCCTGACAGCAGGATCATTTTCAAATGCCATTAATGCACTGTACAATTCATCTGCCATTTCTGTGCTGAATGTATTGAGATGATCAGGTCGATTTAAACAAATGACGCCAATATTGTCTGACTGGTTATCCACCAGAATGGTTTGATACTGCATCGTGTAAACTCCTTTTATTTTTGTTATAACGTACATGGCTGATCACCGCCACAATCGAAGAGATGAAAGTCGTTTTAAAAACAGGCTGTTACCGCGACTTTCATATAAACTTACATGGCGGATGCCCACCACAACCAAAGGGAACAAAGTTCTTTAAAAACAGGTAATTACGGAGTTTTCATTTAAAAAGGGCTCAGGATAATCTGATCACTTTGGTTCCGGGAATTCTGTCATGCCAGCCTCCGGAGCCTGAGAAAAATGAAAAAATCTCAAATGGAATAAACCTGCATAAACTCCTCCCCAAAGCCTTTCCAAAAGAGAGGTTCTCTCCATCAACAGTTACCGCTTTTGTTTTAGTTATCAATTTGCCAAATGTTCTGCCCCAGAAAAATTCCAGTATAAGATAATAAAAAAAGAAAATTAAATAAAAGAAACCGGCTTCATTAATCTGAAACATGACTATAAATAAGACACTGATAGCTATACATGCCACAATATCGAGACAGTAGTTCAAAAATCTGTCCCCCTTTGAAGCCAATGGTGCATTATCCCAGGCATCAGTAGTATGAATCTCCTCAAATGTTACATTTCTATAATTTTTTCCAGAACTATCCCTGGCACTATTTCCGGTTTGCAACCGCGAGTTAAGGTTATCATTGTTGTGTGCATTGGAAGATTGGCGATTCTGAGCAACATTGATTTGTTGCTTTTTTTGAAACATATCAGCAGAGTTTCCATCCATTTTTGCTGATCTGTCCACACTTCTTGTTTTAACAATATAGGCGCAGTTAATGCACACATCAGAGTCTAACTGTTCAAACCTGCATACGGGACATACCATCTTATCAGCTTGTGGATTGCCTTTTTGTGGATTAGCAGTTTTTTCCTGCATTGGCTGAGGATTTCCTGCCTGCGGGTCATGTCTGTTTCTAATTGCGGATTCATCAAGGTCAAGGTCAAAAGTTTCACGACTCTTTTGATTGCCATTGCCATATAGATTATCAGTAACCATATAGGTCTCCTTATTTTGAATGGATTACAGATTATTAACTCAAAATCGACACCTTATTGCTTTCCCGGTAGTTATTGAACTTGTCTGAATCAGGATAACCAGGATGAAAAAGATGTTCAGGATAGATAATCCTGACTTATCTTGTTAATCCTGGGCATCCTGATTCAGACAGTATTAACAAGGCTGAAAAGATCATAGATCTCAATTTTGAGTATTAACGTTTACCATCACTCATCAACCGTTACCACCATCTTAAGTAGCGCAACATAGCGCCACCAAGACATCTATTTTCTCATATATTAAGCTATTAATTTATTGCGTTACACACTCTAATACAAAAATCAAGCCTTACCTTCTATCTCCATATCACAAAAATAAAATTGCACGGCAGATAAAACCTGTGACTGGCACAAAAATTGATCATTTAAAGGTGGATAGACAAATAAAGGGAGATAGACAAATACCCTTACCATGAAAATGACTATTATTTTTATATTTGGGGATGGCCGAAATTAGGCTATGAGTGTTTACCATTAAAATGACTATCATTTTTATATTTAGGGATGATTAATACACAACCTTGAGTGTTTAGAGTCAAAATAGATACAAAATTTAACATTTGGAGATGACTGCATCCAAGCCATCTCCGTTTAACCCTTCTGTGAAACCTTAAAGGAGGAATCATGAAGATCAATCGACGCAATTTTTTCAAGGTCATGGGTGCGACAGCAGTTTCAGGCAGTTCGCTTGCAGCTCTTCCATCCGACCTTACAGCCTGGGAATCAAAGGCTCCGCCTGATCCCTATGGATGTCTTGTGGATCTCACCAGGTGTGTTGGATGCCGCAAATGCGAAGAGGCATGCAGCCAAGTAAACGGCCTTCCGGCACCGGAACGTGCCAATTGCCAATGTACAATCTTTGAGAAGAAAAGAAGACCAGATGACAAGGCATTTACAGTTGTAAACCGCTATTTTACCGGCAAACTGGACAATTTTGACAAACCCCTTCCAACCTATGCAAAGGTTCAATGCATGCATTGCCAGGATCCTGCCTGTGTATCTGCCTGCATTGTAGGAGCTCTTACCAAGGATGAAACCGGAAGCGTAAGATACGATGTCTCCAAATGCATTGGTTGCAGATACTGTATGGTGGCCTGCCCCTTTGAAATTCCGGCCTATGAGTACCATGATCCCATAACTCCAAGGGTAATGAAATGCACCTTCTGTTATGACAGGATTTCCAAGGATGGCGGAGTTCCTGGATGTGCAACCATCTGTCCCACAGAAGCCATTACATTTGGCAAAAGAGCCGATCTTTTAAGAGTTGCCCACAAAAGACTTGATGAGAATCCTGGCAAATATATCAACCATGTTTACGGAGAAAAGGAGGCTGGCGGTACATCGTGGCTATACATATCATCTGTTCCCTTTGAAGATGTAAATCTTCCTGCCCTTCCGGACAACCCCTCTCCAAAACTTTCCGAAACCATACAACACTCTCTTTTCAGCTATCTCTGGTCGCCCATTGTGCTTTTCAGTACCCTTGGTGCTCTCATGTACAAATCAAACAAGAGTAATCCAGAAAATTCCAACGGAAAAAGAGGTACTTTAGAAGAAAAAAATATAACCAAAGGAGGTGCCTGATGAGCCATAAAGCCGCACCTTTAAACAAAAAATTCTGGACACCTGGCGTTCTTGTAATGGTGGCATTCATGATTGCAGGCGGTATTGCCATTCTGGCAAGATTCACAGGTGGCATAGGCTATGTTGCAAATCTGAGCAACGCCAGACCATGGGGATTGTGGGTGGGAGTTGATGTTGCAACCGGTGTTGCCCTTGCTGCCGGAGGTTTTACCACTGCGGCACTTGCACATATTCTTGGAAAACACTTTTATGAACCTGTGACCCGGCCCGCACTTCTTACAGCACTTCTGGGCTACACATTTGTTGTTCTGGGGCTTCTTGTGGATATTGGCCGTTCCTGGGCAATCTGGAAGCCAATGTTTAACTGGAATACAAATTCCGTACTCTTTGAAGTTGCCATGTGTGTAATGGTATATCTGCATGTACTCTATATTGAATTTATTCCAATTGTTGCAGAGCAGTTCAAGGACAGGGTAAACCTGCCCGGGCCTCTCTCCATTTTCAACGCTCTTGTCAATCTTCTACTGAAAATGGCTGATGCCATTCTTGATAAAATAATGTGGATATTTGTAATACTTGGAGTTGTTCTCTCCTGTATGCATCAGTCAAGCCTTGGCTCTCTTATGCTTATTGCCCCCACAAAAATTCATCCATTGTGGTACACCCCGATACTCCCTTTGCTGTTTCTCACATCTGCATTTGCTGTTGGATATCCCATGGTGGTTTTTGAAACAACCATTGTCACATCCTCCTTTAATATTGATTCAGAGATGGAGGTTCTTTCCCCTTTAACAAAAATCACAACATTTCTTCTTGGAATCTACATGTTTCTTAAAATCGGGGACATGCTCATCAGAGGCACATATGTTTATCTCTTTGATGGGACATATCAGACAAATTCCTTTATTGTGGAGATGCTTATTGGTGTCATAATACCCTGGGGAATGCTTCTCTTTGAAAAGGTAAGAAGATCAAGAAAAGCTCTTTTTACAGCAGCCACAATGATTGTTGGAGGTGTTGCTCTTAACCGAATCAATGTATTCATAGTAGCCTATAAACCACCATTGAGCGAAGGTGGCTATTTTCCTGCACCAGGAGAAATTCTGGTGACTCTGGGTCTTATTGCAACACTTATGTTTATCTATAGAGTCATTGTCACCTACCTGCCTGTTCTGCAGGCACCCAAGGAGGTATCCTCATGATAAAAAAAATTGTTTACTTCACAGCTCTTATGCTTGTGACAGCCTTGATGCCAATGCATCTTTCCATCCATAAGGCATCTGCTGCATGGACAGCTCCTGATCAGGAAGATGCAAAAAAAAGGGCAAAAGAAGTGGTTCCTTTCATCAAAGAATATAAGGATGAACATAAAACCGCCAGAAAAATATCTCTTATGGATGCAGGAGTATCAATTAATGATGTAAAGGATGTCTATTTTCTTCTGGACAGCCCCATCATAAAAGAGCGTGAAGATCACTACGAACCTGTAAGATTTGCACATAAACGTCATGCAGCTCTTACCAAAGATTGCAGCAAATGCCACCACCTGCGGCCAAAAGATGAAAAAGAGCTTGAAACAACAAGGTGTTCGGCTTGTCACCAGGACTCTTTCAACTCTGAACATCCTGAAAGAATCGGCCTTAAAGCTGCCTATCACCAGCAGTGTATTGAGTGCCACAGAACTGAAGCCAAGGGCCCTGTTGACTGTAAAGGATGCCATCTGCAAAATGTACCTGACCACAAAAATCTTGTGAAACTGCCTGACAATGCAGATGTATTTCAGGTTACGGCAGAGTGTCTCAGATGCCACGATGCCCAGGCAAACGATATGCTAACAACAGCCCACTGGCTGTGGCGGGGTCCATCTCCCTACACAACAGGCCACAGAAAAGATATCATGCATGGCAAGGGCACAACTGCCCTTAACAATTACTGAATCAGCCCAATCAGCAACGAGGCTCGTTGCACAAGCTGTCATGCAGGATATGGTTGGAAAGATCAGAACTTTGATTTTACAGATAAAGGAAAAATGGATTGCCTTGTATGCCATGACACAACCGGCAAATACAAAAAAGACCCTCCGGCAGCAGGAATGCCGGAAAAAGATGTTGATCTGAAACTTGTTGCAGAAAATGTAGGGCACTCAAGCAGGGCAACCTGCGGTGCATGTCACTTTAATGGTGGCGGAGGTGATGCCATAAAACATGCTGATATGTCAAGGCAGCTTCTTGAACCAGACAGAAACTGTGATGTCCACATGGGAGGATATGACTTTTCTTGCACCGAGTGCCATAAAACCAGAAATCACAAAATCAGCGGCAGAAGCTCATCTGTACCTGTTGCAGAAGGAGAGGTAACCTGCCAGCAGTGCCACTCGGAAGAGCCTCACTACTGCGGAAGCCTTCTGGATCATCACCTGAACAAACATGCAAAAACCCTTGACTGCAATGTGTGTCACTCACCTGTATTTGCCAAGTGCAAAGCAACCAAGACATGGTGGGACTGGTCAAAAGCCGGAGACAAGAATCGTAAACCCAAAAAAGACAAATACGGCCAACCTGACTATGACTGGAAAAAAGGGGAGTTCAAGTGGGAAGAGTCTGCTGTTCCATCATATGCATGGGACTCGGGCTACATGAACCGCGTACTCATAGGAGACAAGGTTAACATCAACGCTGCTGTAATTAATCTGACAGAACCTGTCGGCTCTATCAAAGATCCAGCATCCAAAATAACACCTTTTAAGATCATGAAAGGTGTGCAGGCAGTTGACACTGACAACAACTACATCATTGTGCCCCATCTCTTCCCCCGCGACAAGGAGGACAAAACAGCATACTGGAAAAACCTTGACTGGGAAAAAGCCTTTGAAGACGGCATGAAAAGCGTTGGCCTTGCATACAGCGGTGCATACAGATGGAAGGAGACCTGGATGTACTGGCGCTTAGAGCATGAAGTTATGCCCGCTGATATGGCTCTTTCATGTGTTCAGTGCCACGACAGTCTGAAAGGTGAAAAGACCTGCAACCGCTGTCACCAGGACAACCGTGATGTTGATTTTAAAAATATTGCCCACAAGGGAACTGACTTTTCATTCATGAAATCCCAGGGAAGGGATGTGGAACATCTGATTGAAAAGACAGATTATATAAACTTCAAGGCCCTTGGCTATAAAGGGGACCCCATCATCCACGGTGGCCGTTTCAAAAAATTGCCTATGGGATATAAAGATCAATAAACTGACTTTACCATGGGAATAGATACATTACTTCCATGATCGGGAGTGGCGAAAAATCCGCCATGTCCGTTTACCTTAAAAATGGGCAGATGTCATAGATCTACATTGCGCCCATTCCCGTTTAACTCTCCAATTAACACTCTTGCCCCTCTCCACTGCCATGAAGAGGGGCAAAAAGTGATATTGTAACAAAAGAAATTACAATCAGTTAAGCCACTTCCCTGCCATTCTTGCTCGTAAATAGAGCCTAATACCCGTTTGCTGAATGCTTTCTTTTGGATTGTCGCAGCCCCAAATGTAATCGAAGAGCGCATGCCATAACCGTCTTCTCTAACTTTTTCCAATTGAACATTCATATTTTCCTCATGCCAACTTTGTATATTATTGGCTTACTCAAAGTCGACACCTATGATCTTGTAAGCCTTGTCAACACTGTCTGAATCAGGATTCCCAAGATTAACAAGATAAGGCAGGATTATCTATCCTGAGCATCCTATCCATCCTGGTTATCCTGGTTCAGACAACTGCAATAACTTCTGAAAAAGCAATAAGATGTCGATTTTGAGGGCTTAACATGATGTCCGCAATTTTATATAAGGATCAAACCCAAACATAAAAACATTGAAAAAATGAAGACTTAAGTGTAAACGAGATACAGCTCCGTGAGCCTGAAAGGCCGTTATGATCCCCTCGCATTCGCAAATTTATTGCACAGCATGGGGCACCGGTTCTGTCGAGGATGCCATTGTTAAGTCCATAGTTTTAGCAACCATTGAGACAATAGAAATTAAAATTCATGAGAATAGTATTTAGGTTATGAATATCGAATTGGCGCATATAATGCTTTTTGTAAGCTTTTTCTGCTGCATTTCTCTTTGTATCTATAGTTTAAAATATAAATTCACTCACTTGAATTTTATTTTTTCACTTTTTACAGCAGCAGCCGCTATTTATACACTTGGTTATGCATTTGAGTTGATGAGTGTAAACCTCGAAACCATGCTTTTCTGGTCTAAAATTCAATATATAGGGATACCTTTTTTGCCAGGATTATTAATAGCCTTTACCTTATGCTATACAGGCTATGAAAATAAAGTAACTAATTTTGGGTATTTAATATTTTTTGTTATTCCTGTTATTTCATTTATTGCCAGATGGTCAAATCAGTATCATCATCTTTTTTATAAAAATACTGCCGTTTTTAATTCTCATCTGGGGCCTATGTTGAGTTTTGAGCCAGGTATTTTTTATTTCATAAACATTATATATCTCGTCTTTGCACTGAGCTATTGTACAGTTGTATTTATCAATTACTTTCTAAAAACAGCATTTGTGTATCGAATGCAGTCATTATTAATCATAGCTTCATTGACTATTCAGTGGTTTACCTTGATAATTTATTTGAGTGGAACCTGTCCAAAATATTTTGATATCAACCCCTATATGTTTACAATTAGTGCAATCCTTTATGCATTTTCCATCTACCGTTTTTCACTTTTTAATATTATTCCTGTTGCGCGAGAAGTTATATTTGATGAAATGAATGATGCAATAATTATTATTAATCCTGAGATGCAACTCATTGATTTTAATAAACGCTGTGCTTCATTATTTAATGAAATTAACGATAAGGCTATAGGAAAAAATATTGAGCAAATTTTTGTTTCTCGACCAAAAATAATAAATAGTATTAATAATATTTCTGTTGCAGAGGTTGAGGTCATCATAGAAAATGGTACTGACAGGCTCTTTTTAGAACTATCATTCAAATCTATAAAAACAGTAAATAAAAGCAGTGCTTGCACAATTATTACATTTCATAATATTACTGAAAAGCGGATTTTAATGCAAAAGCTTGAAAAATTAGCTACTGTCGATCCTTTGACCGGAGTGATTAACAGGCGACAGCTTGAGATTCAGGCTGATATTGAAATGAAACGTTCTATCAGAATGAATACCCCACTTTCTGTTTTGATGTTTGATATTGATCATTTCAAAAATGTAAACGATACTTGGGGGCATCAGTGCGGGGATCAGGTATTGAAGCAATTCGTTGTAACTATTTTGGCTAATATACGTGAAATAGACTGCTTCGGAAGATTCGGAGGTGAAGAATTTATAATGATAATGCCAGAATCAAACCGTAACGTTGCAACAGCCATTGCTGAAAGGCTGCGCAAGATCGTTGAAAAAACGACTCTGAATATAGACGGAAATATGACCAGCATAACCGTTAGTATAGGTATCTCAGGAAGATGGAATAATGAAAACATTTCAATGGATTCACTTATTAAATATGCGGATAATGCTTTGTATGCTGCAAAGCAGAATGGACGCAACAGAGTTGAGATTGCTGAATTAACCCTGATGTAAAAAAAAACATCGTGATGAAAATTGCAATAAAGATTCATATAATACAATACTTCTGACAGTTTTTATGAGCACTTGTTTTTATTGAACCAAAACACTTAGCCATCCCATATTTCAATAAAACTTCTGGCATACATACTTGAAACAGGGCATAATTAAGAGCATTTAAAAAACCCTTCTTATCTGATTCTATCTAAAGGCAAATATGTAAAGAGAATGAAAGCAGGAGCAGGCTTTAATATGATGCACTGGCTCCCTTTTTTGGAGAATTATTATGAAACAGAAAAATAAAGTCCGGCTTGGCCTGATGGCTCCTTTTTCCGGCATAGTTCAGCTCTATGGGAATGAGATATCCAATGCAGGAATCATCGCCTGTAATGAAGTTAATGAAGCGGGGGGAGTTCTTGGCCGTGAACTTGAATTGATTATACTTGATGATGGCAGCATGCCTGAGAGGGCCGTGCCTGCGGCAAAACGACTGATCAATGAATTCAAATGTTCCGCCATCATAGGCAACCTTCTTTCAAATTCAAGAATAGCAGTGTCAACACTTGTGTCAGAGCCATTGAAAATTCCCTATCTTAACTTCTCGTTTTATGAGGGCAGCATATTAAGTGAATACTTTTTCAGTTTTTCAGCACTTCCCAACCAGCAAATTGACAAAATGATTCCCTTTATGCAAAAAAAGTTCGGCCCGAAAATGTTCTTTGCCGGCAATAATTATGAGTGGCCAATAGGCTCCATTGATGCAGGGAAAAAATCACTTCTGCAACATTCAGGTGAAATAGTTGGAGAAGAGTTTCTGCCCATTGGTGTCTCAATGTCAGAAATCGAAGCACTTCTTCTGAAGGTCGCCCGTTCAGGAGCTGATGTTTTTGTCCCCTATTTTGCAGGAACCGATCAGATCCACCTGCTGAATACATTTACTGAACAGGGACTTAAAGAGAGAATGGCCGTTGTTATGGGACATTATGATGAGGCAATGGTCAGCCTCCTTTCTCCAGAGGTTCGTGAAGGTTTTTACTCTTCCAACACCTATTTTATGTCCATAGATAGTGACATAAACCGCTCATACCTTGCCCGTCTTGCAAAACTTGAGGAGATAAAGGGTATATGGCCTGCCGGCAATGGTTTTCTGACCAACTTTGGAGAAGGAACTTATATTTGCGTAAAAGCATTTGCCAAAGCAGTTAATCAGATTGAATCTCTTGACTCTGATGCTGTTGCAATGGCTCTTGAAACCATTGAAGTTGAAGGCCCCCAGGGTGTTGTATCAATGGACCCTGCCACACATCATGCAACGGTAAACACATACCTGTCTAAATGTAATGCCGAGGGGGTATTTCAAATTATAGAGTCCTTTGGACGAATCCCGCCTGTGATACCTGAACGCTACAAAAAAGATATAACAGTCAGTATGGTGAAAAGTTCTACTCTCGGAAAAACAACTGACAGGAGTACTCCTGGGGAAGCAACTGACGGAAGCAGTTTTGGGGAAGCAACTGACGGAAGCACTCTTGGGGAAACAACTGTCAGAGGAACCATTGGGCAAGCAGTTGACAGGGAGAATATTGGGGAAGCAACTTCAGACTCTTTTAAGGAGAAAAGAAGCTCAAGTGAAGAGCAGGACAAGGGTTTTAAGAAAATATGGAATAAAATGAATGACAATTTCTCCAGCATCACCTCCCGAATCCTTGAAACTGCCAATGTTGTAATCATTGCTGCAAACAGGGACGGCATCATCCTTGAGGCCAACCGTGACGCATATCGTCAGTTCGGGTATGTTCCGGATGAATTACCAGGTTTATCCGTTCACCTGCTTCTCCCCCCCAACCATCGTAAAAAGCATGTTGATCTTTTCAATCAATTTGCGGAAGGAACTGTCACGGAGCTTCCCATGGGCAGACGGGGCAGAGTTCAAGGATACAGAAAAGATGGTACACTCTTTCCTGCGGAGGCGAGCATTGCAAAATTTTTCCATGAAGATAGGTGGATATTTGTCGTTACTCTCCGAGACATAAGTCAACGCAAAAAAGACGAAGAGACACTAATATGGATTGCCACACATGACTCCCTTACAAAACTGCCCAACCGTACTTTGATAAAGGATCGCCTGAGAAACGCATTACTTCGCACCAAGAAAAACGAAGCAGGAAGTGTACAAACCAGCGGCAACAACGTTGGAGTGCTATTTATTGACTGTGACGAATTTAAGTTAATCAACGATACTTATGGTCATAATGTAGGTGATGAACTTCTTTTAAGCATTGCCGACCGGCTTATAACAGCAACCCGTCCCGGTGATACTGTGGGAAGGCTTGGCGGAGACGAATTTGTTGTATTATGTGAAAACATAAGTACGGAACAGACACTCATAGCAATTGCCGAGCGAATCAACGAAAGGCTCCGTTCTCCGTTTGACCTGATGCATTCCAATACGCTGAAAGTTCATATCAGTGCAAGTATCGGTATTGCTATAGGACACGGCTCCACCCATTCCCCTGATGATATGCTCAGAAATGCTGATGCTGCCATGTATCTTGTCAAAGAGGGTGGAAAAGATGGCTGGCGTCTCTTTTCAGATAAGATTTACGAAAACCTGACACGTAAATTGAGCATTATCAACGGTCTTAAAACAGCCATTGAGCAAAACGAATTTTCCCTTGTCTATCAACCGATAGTTGGAGCCAACAGCCCCATAATAAAAGGTGCGGAGTCTCTTCTTCGCTGGAACAGAAAAGATGGCCCTGTTTCACCTGCTGATTTTATTCCTGTGGCAGAATCCAGCGGAGCCATCATCGCTATTGGACAATGGGTTTTCCGTGAAGCCTGCAAAATAGTTGCCCGTATCCAGAGTGAATTTGTCAACACCACCCCGCCCTACACATCCATTAATGTCTCAACCCGTCAACTTGATGATGAGGGTGTTGTTGAACAGTTCAAGGATATTCTCAATGAAACCGGTGCAAAACCTGAAAATATCGTGATTGAAATAACTGAAACATCCCTTATGGTTGATGTTAACAGAAACATAAAGGTTCTCAACGAACTTGCATCTCTCGGGATGAGAATTGCTGTTGACGACTTTGGAACCGGATACTCATCACTGTTGCAACTCATCCGAATGCCGGTCTGCATTATAAAAATTGATCGTGAATTTATTGATGGCCTTGACAAAAAATCTGAAAGCCGCGCCATAACCTCATCTGTAATAAAAATGGCAAAAATCATGAACAAAAAAACCATAGCAGAAGGCGTTGAAAATGAAGCAGAGCTGTTTGAACTTCAGGCTCAAGGGTGCGATATGATACAAGGATACTATTTTTATCGTCCAATGCCCGCAGATGAGTACCTCACTTTGCTTAACCGTAATACCATGCTTCCGAAGAGCACCAGCGCACCAGGAGTCTATGTTGCTATTTATCTGAGTAAAGCATCTGATACAATTAGAGATGATGAAATTCAACAGATTTTACATGCTTCACGCAAAACTAATTCAGAGCTTGGAATTACGGGATTTCTTATTTTCAATAAAGGGTACTTTCTTCAGTTGCTTGAAGGCAGACAGGATTCTGTGGAAAGACTTTTAAAGACAATAACAGATGACCGGCGCCATGATGATGTCAAAATAGTTCTTCGTACCTTTAATGAACAACGCCTTTTTGCAGACTGGACCATGGGGTTCTGGAACATGAAAGAAACCGGTTCAGATATTGATTTTTCAACATGGCAAAAAAACACCTTCAGCCTCCTGGAAATATCCAATGACGCAAAACTGTGTTATGCTTTTTTTGAGGCCATATCTTCAAAAAATTTAATATAATGGCCATGTCGGACATACACCATTTACGCTACAAAATCTAAACATTGATGGCTTTTTCGGTAGTTATTTAATTTGTCTGAATCAGGATAACCAGGATGGCCAGGATGTTCAGGATAAATAATCCTGCTTTATCCTGTTAATCTTGGGTATCCTGATTCAGACAATATTCACAAGGCTCAAAAGATCATAGGTGCCGTCTTTGAGGCTCAAAAGATCATAAGTGCTGTCTTTGAGGCTCAAAAAGATCATAAGTGCTGTCTTTGAGGCTCAAAAAGATCATATGTGTCATCTTTGAAGTTATAATGGAGGCTCTTTTGCAACCACCCCCAACTCCTGAAAACGAAAAAGAACGTATTGAGGCATTACGCAATCTTAAAATCATAGACACTCCTGAAGAGGAGCGCTTTGATCGCCTCACACGTCTTGCCAAACACCATTTTAAAGTACCCATTGTCCTCATAAGTCTGGTGGACACCAACCGTCAATGGTTTAAGTCATGTCAGGGGTTAAGCGTAAGAGAAACCCCACGGGAGATATCATTCTGCGGCCATGCCATTCTCACGGATGAACCTCTGATCATTCCCGATGCCCTTGCTGATGAGCGTTTTTTTGACAACCCGCTTGTGACCCAGGCACCATTCATACGGTTTTATGCAGGAGCACCACTGCACGCACCGGAAGGCTATAGGGTGGGCACGCTCTGCCTTATTGACAATAAACCCCGTGGATTTTCTCCGGAAGAGGCAGCCCTTCTCATTGATATTGCAAGAATTGTTGACGCAGAGCTGGAACGGACTCACCTTCTGAAGGCCAACAAAGAGGCTGTTGAAAACCGCAAACGCCTTGAGATGAGTGAGGCCCGCACAACTGCCATACTCAATACCGTAATTGACGGTATTGTCACCATCAACCACCATGGTATTATTGAGGTTTTTAACCCTGCAGCCCAGCGACTTTTTGGCTACCAAAGTAACGAAGTGATCGGTCATAATGTAAAGATTCTGATGCCCCAACCCTTTCACGGGGCACATGACGGCTACCTGCACAACTATCTTGAATCGGGTAATGCCAGAATTATAGGCATCGGACGGGAGGTCATAGGAAGGCGCAAGGATGGCACCACCTTTCCCATGGAGCTTGCGGTGAGCGAGATGCACTCCGAGGGGAAACGCTACTTTACCGGCATTGTGCGGGACATTAGCCAGAGAAAAATTGACGAGCAGACGCTGATTCAAGCAAAAAAAGAGGCAGAACTTGCCAATAAATCCAAGAGTAACTTTCTGGCCAACATGAGCCACGAAATCCGAACACCCATGAATGCCATAATAGGTATGAGCCATCTTGTACTCAAGACAGAACTCACCAATAAGCAGCAGGATTATATTACTAAAATCCAATCCTCTGCCCATGCTCTTCTCGGTATCATTAACGACATTCTCGACTTTTCCAAAATTGAGGCAGGCAAGCTTTCCATGGAGTCCATTGAGTTCCGACTGGACGAAGTGCTCAACCACCTGGCAACCATCATAAGCATAAAGGCCGAAGAGAAGGGACTTGAGCTGCTCTTTTCACGATCTCCGGCCCTTCCCAATGTACTGACAGGAGATCCCCTCCGTCTGGGGCAGATTCTGGTCAATTTGACCAATAATGCCATCAAGTTCACTGAAACCGGCGAAGTTGTGGTAACAGCAGAGCCGGCAAGGGAGGAAAAGGATAGAAAAGAGCTTCGTTTTATTGTTAAAGATACCGGCATCGGAATGACAAAAGAGCAATCTGCAAAGCTCTTCCAGGCCTTTTCCCAGGCAGATACAACAACCACACGCAAATATGGAGGCACCGGCCTGGGGCTTTCCATATGCAAGCGGCTGGTGGAGATGATGGATGGCACCATAGGGGTTAAAAGTAGTGTTGGTGAAGGGAGCACTTTTACTTTTACCGCATGGTTTGGTCATAAAAAGAGCCTGGGAAAAACTGACAAGCTTCTCTCCTCCAGCCTAAAAGGTATGCGTGTGCTGGTGGTTGACGACAATCAGACATCCCGTACTATCCTAAAAGAGATTATGGAATCCATGTCATTTGTGGTCAAAACGGTTAATTCCGGACCGGAAGCCATAGATGAGCTGGAGCTTGACAGCCGCAATAATTTAGAACATGGCTACAAAATAGTCCTTATTGACTGGAAAATGCCCAGAATGACAGGTGTTGAAGCCATTCGCCGCATCCGAAAGTCACCATTAATACCTTTACCACCCAAGCTTATTCTCGTTACTGCCTACGGACGGGAGGAGATCATTGAAGAGGCCACATCCGCCGGAATTGACGGTATCATACTAAAACCTGTCAATCCGTCCCTGGTGCTTGATACCATCATGAACACCTTTGCCGAAGACGGGGAACAGATAAGAGATGTTGCCCGGCCTCAACCTATTATACGGGATGTGGATGCCATCAAGGGTATGCTTGGAGCAAAGGCTCTGCTGGTTGAAGATAACCATATAAACCAGCAGATAGCTGTGGAGCTTCTCGAAGAGCACGGCATTGATGTAACAGTTGCCAGCAATGGTGAAGAGGCAATTGAGATGATTAAATCCAACAGCTTTGAAATTGTGCTCATGGATATCCAGATGCCGGTTATGGACGGTCTTACAGCAACGAGAAATATTCGCAGGCTCCAGGGTTCCCATTACAGAGAACTCCCCATCCTTGCCATGACCGCCCATGCAATGGCCGGGGATCGACAAAAGAGTCTTGATGCCGGAATGAATGATCACCTGACCAAGCCCATTGACCCTGACGCCCTTTTTGATGCCCTGGTTCGATGGATACCGAGGCGTGACAGAAAGTTACCTTTACCTGACAGACTGGAACAGAAAACAGAACCCTCTGTTGATCTGCCCGAAAGCATTCCAGGCATTGATTTGACAATAGGATTAAAGCAGGTTAGGGGAAACAGAAAACTTTTTGCCAAACTGCTCAGGGAGTTCAATGAGGATTACAGGGATGTCACTACCCGCATAAAAAATCTCATGAAAAAAAAGGATATTGCATCTGTACAGAGACTCGTTCACACTATAAAGGGAGTATCCGCATCAATTGGAGCTGCTCAGTTAAGTGTGGCTGCTGCTGATATTGAGAACATTCTCAAAAATGGGAAGCATGATGACCACCACAATTTTGATCTTCTCTTTACTTACTTTGAAGACAACATAACACAGGTTATGACAGGACTCTCTTTGCTTAGCCTAACCAAAGCCTCTGACATTCATGAAAAAAAAGCCGGATTTGAAGAGCCTCTGAACGATACTCTTACCGATACATTGGAAGATATTGATACCATTTTGTTGCAGCAGCTTTTCAATGAGCTTGCAGGCTTTCTCGATGCAGGCCATGCAACAAGATCATCTTCAACTCTGGAGCAAATTTGCACGCTCGGTGGCCATACCATTGCTTCCCAATTTGACGGGATCAAGGTACTTATTGATGATTTTGAATACGAAGAGGCTCTGGAAGCTCTCCGTAAACTCTCAACCACTTTGAATATTACATTGGAAAATTAGTATATTCTCAAATTTGACACCTATGTTTTTTTGGGATCTTTCACTTGTCAGTTTACACTTTTTTTGAACCATGATTTTCATGATTAAGGGATTACCTTGATTTTTAATGGCATCTTTCATTTATCGGTTTACACTTTTTGAGCCTTATTCTTTTGTCTGAATCACGGATTAAACGGATTAAAAGATTACACAGATTGAAAAAATGGCATCCTTCATATCATCCCAAAAGTAGTTTACACTTTTTTTGAGGAAAGCCCCCGAAAACCGGAGATTCGCTTCAGAAAATGTAAAGCAGCAAATGAAACATGCCGAAAAAATCTGTGTAATCAGCGTAATCTGTGGCAATCCGTGATTCAGGCAATTAAAGAAAAGTGTAAACTACTTTTAAGCTGATATGAAGGATGGCTTTTTAATCGTGTTAATCCTTAAATCCTTTAATCATGGTTCAGAATTTTTCGAAAAGTGTAAACTAATTTTGAGTTGAGATTAAGGATTTCTTTTTTTTAATGAAACTTACGAAGGTAATATGAAACTGAGAACCATAATTTTAATACTGTTCATATTGGCATTCCTCTCCACGGCAACAATATCCATTGCAATTTCCGGAGAGGAGCAACAGGGCAGCTATAACATGGATGCCTCAACAAAACCACTTGTCGTTGCCCTTAGAAACGATCTGCCTCCAATGTTTTTCCTCAATGTTGAAGGCCAGCCTGTGGGCATGTATGTGGATGTCTGGAAATTATGGAGTAAGAAAACAGGGCATAAAATTCGTTTTTATATGGCAGCATGGAAAGATATACCTGAAAGCCTGAAAAACGGTTCTTCTGATATTATAGGGTTGCTTTTATACTCAAAGGAGAGGAGGGAATGGATTGAGTTTTCCCAGCCTCTTTATGATACCAGTGCCCGTATTTTTTATCCGAAAACTATGCCTGACAATCTTAACATAAACGACCTCAAAGGAAAGAAGTTGGGCGTTATAAGCGGCATTGCCAATGAACAGGATATTCGGAAAAGTTATCCTGATATTGAGCTTATCTTCTTTCCCACGGTAGAAGATATGATTCGTGGTGCTCTGGATGGCAAAGTGAGTGCCTTTATCAATTCCCCGGACTCTTCATTGACAGTTCTTGGGCGTATGGGGTTATCGGGCAGGTTTCAGATATCCGAGGAGGTACTTTTTCCAAGGACCCTTCACGCAGGGGTTCTCAAAGGCAATAAAGATCTTCTTGCACTTGTTGACAGAGGATTTAATTCCATTTCAAATCAGGAACTTGCTGACATTGAAGCACGATGGATTACTGACCCCTCAAAGCGGCATTACAGATCAGCAGATAATATCCGACTCACCTCTGCTGAGGAAAGATGGATCAGACATAATAAAAAGGTTAAAGTCTCTATGCCGGATGGATTTCCGCCAATGATGTTTATGGAAGGCAACATTTTCAAGGGTATGGTTCCAGAGTACCTTGAAATCTTTAACGAAAAGACAGGCTTGCAGTTCGAGTTTACAAAGGCTTGTCTGAGTGAACTGCCAGAACAGATCGAAAAACGGCAAACAGATATCTTCCCATCATTCACGGAGCTTACTCCCACCCCTTTTGTAAATATGAGTGTTCCCTGTTTTTCATTATCATGGGTAATTGTAAACAGGACAAAAAGTGCTTTTGTAGCAGATCTGAAAGATTTGAAAGGTATGACGATTCTGGTTGTCAAAGATATTCCTCTTTATAAGCGCATAATAAATGACTACCCTGAAATCAACATCCAGACTGCAGAAAAGCCGTTTGATGCACTTAAAGCTGTTTCATCAGGCAAGGCAGATGCCTTTGTGGGGGCACTTCAAATTGTCGGTTATATGATTCAAAAACATGATCTTGCCAATCTGAAGATAGCAGGAACTGTTAAATATGAAGATTTTAAGTTCATGTTTGCTGCCAGAAGTGACTATCCTGAACTTACAACTATTTTGAACAAGGCAATTAATTCGATTTCTCAGCAGGAGCATGATGAAATTTTTCATAAATGGATGCCTGTCAGTTTTGACTACTCTGCTGACTGGTCAATTTTTATAAAGTGGGCAGTGATATTTGTCATTTTTTTCATTGCCCTTATGGGGATAACTCTTTTCTGGAATAGACGCCTTGCTAAACAGATCAATGAACGAAGACGCACAGAGGACGAGTTAACAATAAGTCTGGAAAAATATAAAATCCTTTTTGACTCATTTCCCATCGGAGTAAGCGTTACCGACGAAAAGGGCAATCTGGTGGAAGTGAATCGTGAATCCCAACGGTTGCTGGGCATTTCCAGGGAAAAGCACAATGAAAGAAAAATTGATGGCAATGAGTGGGAAATCATTCGTCCCGACGGCTCTGTCATGCCACCGGAAGAGTATGCAGCTGTCCGTGCAATAAAAACACAGCAGTTAGTAAAAAATGCTGTAATGGGCATTGTAAAAGGAGATCAGGAGACACTATGGCTCGATGTTCATGCAACACCTGTTCCTCTTGAAGGTTATGGAGTGGTAATTACCTATCATGACATCACCGATCGTAAACATGCTGAAAAAGAGCGGGCAGAAAACCAGAAGCAATTGCAAAGAAATATTCAAATTACCCAGACAAGGCTTTTTCTTGTTGAATATGCCAGAACCCACAAATTTGACAAACTGCTTTCAAAGGTTCTTGATCAGGTGGGAATGCTGGTTGAAAGTCCGATCGGATTCTATCACTTTGTGGAAGAGGATCAGCAGACTGTTTTCCTTCAGCAGTGGTCAAGCCGTACCCTTCAAGAGTTTTGCAAAATGGGGGCAAAAGGGATACACTACCCTGTTAACAAGGCAGGTGTCTGGGTTGACTGCGTCCATCAGAAAAAACCGGTTGTGCATAATGACTATGCATCCCTGCCCCACAAAAAAGGCCTGCCTGAAGGTCATGCTGAGGTAATACGTGAACTTGTTGTTCCTGTCATTCGTCAGGGTAAAGTATTGGCCATTCTTGGAGTTGGAAATAAAAAGGACAAATACACAGAACAGGATGTTGAAACAGTCTCCTACCTTGCCGATATCACATGGCAAATTGTAGAACAAAAAAGAACTGAAGAGCTGCTTAAAGGGGTACTTGACGGCTCGTTAATAGGCATTATGGCATTTAGGTCTGTACGGGACAGCAATGGAATCATATCTGATTTTAAGTGCCTGCTGGGAAATCGTGCGGCATGCAAAATGGTTGGATATTCCCAGGAGGTGCTGAAAGGCCGTCGTTTACTGGAACTTATGCCGGGCAATAAAATGGCAGGCTTGTTTGACAAATATGTCAATGTTGTCAACACAGGAATCCCCCTTCAGTTGGAGCTGCACTATGGTTATGAAAATTTAGACCAGTGGTTTTCCATTTCTGCTGTGGCACTTGATGATGGTTTTCTTGTAACTTTCAGCGATATTACCGACCAGAAAAATGCAGAAGCAGCCTTAATTGAAGCAATAGAGGCGGCAGAAGCTGCAAACCAGGCAAAATCAGCTTTTCTGGCCAACATGAGCCATGAGATCCGAACGCCCATGAATTCTGTTTTAGGATTTTCAGATTTACTGATTTCAGAACTCACTGACAAAAAGCATAAAAGCTATGCAGAGAACATTAGAACCAGCGGGAAAGTTTTGCTGAACCTGATTAACGATATTCTGGATCTTTCCAAAATTGAAGCCGGAAGAATGGAGATAAAGTATGGAGCAGTCAAACTGCACGATCTTATCCGTGAAACAGAACAGTTCTTTTTGCCGGAAATATCCCGTAAAAAAATCGACCTGATAATTGAGATATCTGATGATTTTCCTGAATGTATCATGATTGATGACGTGCGTTTAAGACAGATTCTTGTTAATTTAATCGGCAATGCCGTAAAGTTTACACATACAGGTTGGGTAAAAGTTATTGTGGAAAAAATTGACATGCCGATACGCGATGAGAAAACTGATCTGTCGATGCACGACGGCAAAATTGATCTGCCGGTTCACGATGGCAAAACTGCTCCGCCGATTCACGATGACAAAACCGATCTGCCGATTCACGATGAGAAAACTGATCTGTCGATGCACGATGACAAAACTGACCTGCCCTTGATCAATAATAAAATTGCTTTAAGGATTAGTGTTGAAGATACGGGCATTGGCATTCCTGAGGAATCCCATCAAAAAATATTTGAGTCATTTTCCCAAAATGAAACCCAGGATGCCAAAAAATATGGAGGCACAGGGCTGGGACTGACCATCACAAAGCATCTGGTCAACATGATGAATGGGAAAATTACGGTAAAAAGTGTTATCAACAAAGGGAGCACTTTTGAGATACTATTCAACGACATTGATGTGCCTGAAAAAACAGTCAATTTGAGCCAGGAAAGCCTTGCAAAGCCTGAAAAAATCTATTTTGAACATGCCATGGCCTTGATTGTTGATGATATTAAATTAAATAGAGTTTTACTGGTGGAGACATTAAAGACGCTTAACATAAAAGCCATAGAAGCTGAAAATGGAGAAGAAGCGGTGTTGGTGGCAAATAAATACCTGCCGGATATTATTTTCATGGATATTGAAATGCCTGTAATGGACGGTTATGAAGCGACAAGACAAATCAGGGAAAATGATAAACTAAAGGGGATACCCATTATCGCAATCACCGCAGCAGGAATGAAAAAAGATAAAGATAAAGTCATGCAAAGCGGTTTTGACAGCTATCTTTTGAAACCTGTTCAAGTCACTGCTTTGGTAAATGAATTAAAACAACATATGCCACATACTCCAATGGTTAAAAAAGAAAAAAATCACTCCGTCACAGATCTGTTTGAGAAAAAAAGCGGTGAAAATGGCGAAGATAGTGAAGGTAATGAAAATAGAGAAGAGAATAAAAATGAAGAACATAATAAGAATGTAGAAAATAATAAAAATGAAGAAAATAACAAGAATGCAGAAGGTACTGAAAATGGAGGAGATAATAAAAAAAAAGACGGTAATATAAATGGAGATCAACGATCACCTGAAATTCTGAAAACCCTATCTCAATTAAAAACAAGACTTGAAGAAAAATTTTTGCCCCAATGGGAAAAAAATCATGATAAATTATACATAGACTACATAGAACAATGGGCAACAGAACTTAAATCAACAGCCGCTGAATATGATTACAGGCCGTTGATAGAGTGGTGCAATGAAGTGTTATCACAAATTGATCTTTTTGATATGGAACATTTGCCGAAAACTTTGGATACTTTTCCTCAATTAATTGATGATTTGCAAAGTTTGATTGCAGACAAAAACTTGTAATTTCAAACATTAAAACCATCGAACCACAACTTTTCATTATCTATTGCACTTGTCTGAATAAGGCGCTATTTATCAGACACAAAAGAGAGCAGATGTCGAATTTGAGTAAACCTTCATGGCCGAATTCAACTGCCACCCCCGACCATGGTAAGGGTATTTTCACGGTAAAAAAGGGAATCTCCATGTTTAACAAAACCCCGGGTATTTTAATAGTTGATGATATGCCATCCAATTTGCAGGTGTTAGGGCAAATACTTAAAAGTCAGAAGTATATTATTATGGTTGCGTCAAACGGTCAGACAGCACTTAATATGGTTGTTGACAGAAAACCTGATCTTATACTGTTGGATATCATGATGCCGGAAATGGATGGATTTGAGGTGTGCAGGAGATTAAAAAGTTCTGATGCAACAAAATCTATTCCAATTATTTTTTTAACTGCCAAAACTGACTCTGAGGATGTTTTAAAAGGCTTTGAAATGGGGGCAGTTGATTATATAACAAAGCCGTTCAACGCTGCTGAGCTGTTATCACGGGTCAGAACACACATTGAACTCAGGATGCTTCAAACAAACCTTGAAAGTGCTGTGGATAGCCGCACCAAAGAGTTGCATTCTGCATTGGATAAATTAAAAATAATGCACAGTACTTTGCAGGGCACCTATCTTGAAATCATAAACCGTCTTGCCCTTGCTGCTGAATATCGTGACAATGAAACAGGACAGCATGTTTTAAGAATGAGCCATTTTTCATCGCTTCTTGCCAGGGCTGCCGGTTTTGATGAGAACTATTGCCATAACCTGCTGCACGCAAGTTCCATGCATGATGTGGGTAAAATCGGCATACCAGATTCAATATTGTTGAAACCAGGCAAACTGACCAGTGAGGAGTTTGAGATAATGAAAAGCCACACAATCATAGGAGGGGAACTGCTGTCAGGTATTGATTCAGATGTATGCCATCTGGCCAGGGCCATTGCATTGACCCACCATGAAAAATGGAATGGTAAAGGATATCCAAATGCACTTTCAGGTAAAAAGATTCCCATGGAAGGGCGAATTGTTGCTGTTGCAGATGTGTTTGATGCATTGACATCAGTTCGACCGTACAAAAAAGCATGGGAGACAGATGATGCCATTGCACTGCTCAAAAAAGAAAAAGGTGAACATTTTGACCCATACCTTGTTGACCTGTTTATTGATAATCTTCCAGGAATACTTGAGATAAAACATGAGTTTGTGGAAGATGAGGAACTGACAGACACTGCAGAACCAGAAGGCGATCAAAGTTAAACCTGAATGCTAAAAAAACGAAGGTGAAAAATAATGGGACAAAGAAGAGACACAATTCTTATTGTGGATGATGAACGCTTTAATCTCAACATTCTACAGGATCTGCTTGATCCGCAATACGACATTATGGTTGCTAAAAACGGTTCCCAGGCTTTGAAAAGAGCTGCAGCCTCACCACCGCCTGATTTAATTCTGCTGGATATCATGATGCCTGCCATGGATGGCTATGAGGTATTAGAGCGCCTTAAAGCTGACAACCGCACAAAAGAGATACCTGTTATTTTTATTACTGCAATGGGTGACTCCATTGAAGAGGCCAAAGGTTTGGAGCTTGGTGCTGCCGATTACATCATAAAACCCTTTTCACCTCCGGTTGTTACGGCAAGAATCCGTACCCAGCTCAATCTGAAATGGAGCTTAGAGAGAGAGCGTCAGCTCAATCGGAAGCTCTCTCAGCTCAATGATACCCTGGCGGACAAGAATGAAAAATTGCATGAATTCAACGTAATTCTTAAAAATATGGCAAGTTATGACGGACTTACCGGTATCCCCAATCGTCGCCGTTTTGATGAATTTCTGGATCAGGAGTGGCAACGATCAATACGAAACCGAACCCCCATCTCCCTGATTATGATGGATATTGATTTTTTCAAGTTCTATAATGACAATTATGGCCATGCCGCTGGTGACGAATGCCTGAAACAGGTGGCACAGGCACTGTTTCAATCAATTGAACGCAAGGTTGACATGGTGGCACGTTATGGTGGAGAGGAGTTTGCCTGTGTGCTGCCGGAGACAGATGCCACCGGGGCAAAGCTTGTTGGGCAAAGATTGAGATCGGCTGTAGTATCACTGCATTTACCCCATGAACACTCCGAGGCCGAAACCATGGTAACCATAAGTCTCGGTGCAGCAACTATGACACCAGAGCATGGAAATGACCCTGAAATGCTCATTAAAAAAGCGGATGAGAAACTCTATCAAGCCAAAAAAGAGGGCAGAAACCGTCTGGTATGCGCAATTTCAGATATTTAAAAACAACTCTTTAATACTACTTTGTTAGCTTATCTTTTTTGCTGTCTGAATCAGGATAACCAGGATAACCAGGATGTTCAGGATACTTAATCCTGCCTTATCCTGTTAATCCAGGGTATCCTGATTCAGACAATTTATAGAAGTTAACAAAGTAGAATTAAAGTATCGGACTTAAAAAACTTACGTGGCTGATGTCCGCAACAATGGAAATGTTGAAAGTCTCTTTTAAAACAGACTGTTACTGAGACTTTTAAATAAAATAATGAAAAATTCAGAAACATCATGGTAACAATTTAGGAGTATCAATTGAAAGTCCTTGTAATTGATGATGAGAAACCAACTCTCTCCATGTTCAAGCTTTTTCTTACTGCTTATGGCTATCAGGTTTTTGTGGCACAAAGCGGTGAAGAGGGTGTTGCAGTTTATGAAAAAGAGAGACCCCAGATTGTATTTACTGATCTTAAAATGCCCGGTATAGATGGCATTGAGGTATTAAAGCGCATCCATCTGCTTTGTAAGGCACATGCAAAGAGCGTTCAGGTCATTATTATCACCGGCCACGGAGACATGGACAAGGCCATAGAAGCACTTGATCTTGATGCATCGGATTTTATCAGCAAGCCTGTTGCAAAAAAAGCACTTGATGCATCTTTAAAAAGAGCTGAACTTCGTATAAAACAAAGCAGCGAAAGAAAAAACTTTGACGAAATCTCCTTCCAAAGAACAGATACAAAATTGCGGGTAAAAATATCAGGAAAACTTACAAGCAACTCCGAAACAACAGAAAAACTTGGAAAATACCGTAACAAATCAATGCTTGAAGGGATTGAATCTCTTTGTATTATCTTTGATCAAAATTTTTCCATCAAAAAAGATGGAATTTCATGGTTGATGGCTTTTATTTCAGAAATACGCGATGTGGGAATAGAAATCACCATGGAGGGCTTATCATATAACTATATCCGCTTTTTTCAAATGGCAGGTCTTCATGAAATTGCAACTATTATTGAATCCAACACAGAGGAGTAGAAGTCTGATCAAGCAAAGAGGAGGCAGGCGTGTACGTTACTATAAATATCCCCATAACAGCCTGTTTTAAAATGGCTTTCATTTCCTAAATTATGGCATTCATTTGCCATGTACGTTTAAAAAAACTTACTCAAAGCCGACAGCTATGATCTTTTGAGCCTTGTCAACACTGTCTGAATCAGAGATACTCAAAGTCGACACCTATGATCTTGTAAGCCTTGTCAACACTGTCTGAATCAGGATTCCCAAGATTAACAAGATAAGGCAGGATTATCTATCCTGAGCATCCTGTTCATCCTGGATACCCTGATTCAGACAAATTCAATAATTAGTCAAAAAGAGATAAGATGTCGATTTTGAGAACTTATGCTGATAAAATGCTGACTGAAAAACCCTTTAAAAAAATATCCCATCTTTTTAACCCACCCAGGGTTCATGGCATTATTATACGTAAACGCCTTGACAACCTTCTTGATTCGTCAAGGACAAAACCTCTGGTTCTTGTTCAGGGACAGGCTGCACAGGGGAAATCAACACTTGTGGCCTCCTACCTTAACCGCTGTTTCCCTGACAATGCTGTATGGCTTCATCTTGGAAAAAGAGAGTCTGACCATACAAATATGTTCGAGCTTTTGCTCCATGCCATTTGCAGCCGAGACTCTTTAATGAATATAAATTCTGTAAAAGAGGAGATAAGCCCTTCCCTTGCAACCCTTGGAGCAGGGGATGAAATATCTCGGGAAACAGAAATTATCACCTCCCTTTTGATACCACGTGAAATTCCTTTTGCCATTGTGCTTGATAACCTTGAATCCCTTGATGACAAGGCATCATCCCACTTACTGATACAGAACATCGTGCAGGAACTGCTTCATCGTGAAACGTCTGTCCAGTTAATCATCATTTCAAGACTGATTCCATCCATGGGAATCTCAATGTTAAAGGTAGAGCATAGATCCCTTCTGCTTAAAAATGATGATCTTGCCTTTACACTTGAAGAGACCGCCGACTTTTTCATAAATCGGCCAATTCACAAAATCGGCAATAAAAAATCTGACCTTTTCAAATGGCTGGAAAACCAGACAAAAGACAACGGAACCATTGAAAAAAAAGAGCTGGAAAATCAAACAATTGCCAATGAAACCATTGAAAAAATTTACAAAATCACAAATGGCTGGGCAGGCGGGCTTGCACTGATAGCAGAGTCAATGGAAAGGGGTGTTGATATCTCCCGCCTGCCACATAACCTCACAGCCGAAGCCCTGCAATATTTCTCCCACGAAATATACGATCTGTTACCACACCACATCAAGCATTTCCTTATCAGAGTATCTCTTTTTGACGAAATTGATACCGAAATAGTTGAAACCCTTTGTGACACACCAAAGGCCGGAGAAATACTTGATTATCTTGAAAAACGAAACCTTTTCATACAGCGCCTTACAGGAAAAAATAACAGAATTTACTACCGTTTCAACACACTTTTCAGAAATTTTCTATACAAGGCACTGACAGACAATCTTTCTCCGGATCAGTTAAGGCAATTCAGGATTCGTGCAGCACGTTTTTTTGAAAACAGAGGAGAGACAGAGCGCTCTGTACCTTACTATCTTGATGGAGGAGAGCTTGCAATGGCTTCCGACATGATCAAGAAATGTGCAACGGATCTTTTGCTCAAAGGTGCTCTGCCCAATCTAAGAAGATGGTTAGAAGCCCTTCCTGATTCAATGGTACAAAATGACCCCTGGCTTCTTTTTTACCTGACAATGACAAGAAGGATCCGGGGAGGAAAAAGAAATGTTGACGATTTTACCAGAGCCCTGGAAATCTTTAGGCAAAAGGGTGATACAAGAGGGTGCATGCTCTGCACAGCCTACCTTATTGAAGCCTGCGTATTTGTCAGAAAATCGTCTGAAAAAATTCTGGTATGGATACAGAACGGCGAAAAACTTCTGGCACAAAACAGAGGAAACCCACTTTTCAGTTGGGCTCAGGCCCTTCTCTGGCAGCATATCGCCTTTGGTTATATTGCAGGAGAAGTTGATATACAAAAGGGGCTTTCATCCTGTCGAAATGCCCGACTTCTTGCCAAAAAAATCAATAACAGTGAAATTGAGCTGAATGCTTCAATAATAATGGCGTTTGGATATGTCAGAAGCGGTAATTTTCCTGGGGCAGCAAAACTTCTCAAAGCTTTGAAAAACATGACAGATGAAGGAAGGCACCCTGAATACAGGGCATTAAACCAGCTTGTCAGGATTGACCTTGAACTGAAAAAAGGCAACTTTAAAACAGCCGATTACTACCTTGCAGAATCAGAGGCAGATGTTGAAAAATTTGGCCTTCTGTTTCTATATCCAGGCTTTATTGAGCTTAAAGCCATGCACAGCATTTACACCGGCAAATTTGAAAATGCAAAGCGTTTTGCAGAACATCTTTCCGATTTTTCAATTTTGTCAGGAAATACCTTCTATCTTGCCCAAAGTTGTCACATCAAGGCCATGGTCAATTACCATGCTGCATTATCCACTCAGGAGTTACCTTCAGGATTTGAAACAGCCAGAAAAGAATCTGAAAAAGCCTTGCAGCTCTTTTATGAAAAAAAAGGAGAAGATGCCCATATGTACAAAGCTCGCCAGCTTTATGGAATGATTCTCTTCAAAAGCAAAAAGTTTGTTGAAGCGCACAGGGAATTTCAGGAGACCCTCGGCTATTTTGCAAAGGCATCTTCTGATATCTCATGGTGCGAAACACTATCCATGACAGGGCTTTTATGCTGGGAAGAGTCAATGCCTGGCAAGGCACAGGAGTATATACTTACTGCCATAAAAAAATTTGTAACAGCAGGATATCAACGATTCTCTCTTATGGCCACTTCTGATTTTCTTGATTTTCTCATCCTTGGATTATGCTTTGATACATCAGATGAGCTTTTTTCGCCCGTTTTATCCTTAATAACAGACAAACTCCCAGGGCATGCATCTGAAAGAATTATATATATACTGTCACACCCCCTTGTTCAGAAACAGCCGCAATGGCAAAACCGACTAAAACAGATATACCGCTATACCCTTCCAAAAATTACCATAAATACTCTGGGTCAATTTTCGATAATGATAAACAGTCAACCTGTCAACGATGATACCTGGGAAGGAAATAAACCAAAACTTCTGTTGAAATCAATCATATGTCATAGCAGCCATCATGTACCAAAGGAAAAACTCATTGAGGATATCTGGCCTGATGCCACTTCAAAAGCTGGAGAAAAAAACTTCAAGATAAACCTCCATAGAATACGGAAGGTGCTGGAACCGGATGTGGACAAAGCAGCAGGCTACAGTTACATTACCCTTGAATCAGGCAGAGTCTCCCTTGATCCCATGCTTGTGACAACAGATATTGAAATATTTGACCAACTACTGGATCAGGGATATTCACACCTTGCAAGGGGTGATGAGCTACTTGCAATATCATTTTTTGAACAGGCAGTACAACTATACAAAGGTGATTTTCTGGCAGAAGAACCATATGAATCATGGATTTATTCCAAAAGGGATCATCTGACAGGCAGGTTCCTTGACCTTTTAATGACAATGGCCAGAATCCATGAAGAGCGGGATGAGCCTCTTAAGGCAATAAAATATCTTAAAAAAGCAATAGAGAACAATCCGGGATACGAGGAAGCATATCAAAACCTGATGATCGTCTATGCTGACTCTGGTATGCTGAAACCTGCAAAAGAGCTATATGAACAGTGCAGACAGACCCTTTACGAAGAGCTTGGGGTGGAACCGGATGCCGAGACGAAAAATATCTATAACAAAATTCTTTCCCTGCACCCCTTATGAACCTGGAGGTTCTGTCAGCTTGGTACGCCCCCAATTCTTCAATTCTTGGCCTGCTCCCAAATCTCTTGGCCTGAGCACAATCCCACAAGTCTATTCCACCATTCTACGCCGCTTCCTGTTAATACAGATATTACTGAAAGCCGATAAACAGCGAGCTGATTTTTGCCACATCCCCCCAAAATTTCTTTGGCATCTTCCTAAAGCAGTGCCAAACCACGCATAATTTCGGCAAATTCCGGATTCTTGCCAGCAAACTGCCTCAATGCCTGAAGCTGCCTTCTCAAAAGGGAACCATCTGAGTGATCAAGATCAAGATCATCATGCACTTCTCGCTCCAAAAGGTTTAGCTGATCACTTAATGGCTTTACCATTGTTCGACGATCCCAGGCAATATAAGCAAAAAGAGCAACAATCAAAGTCACAATAGAACCAAAAAAAACAAGCATCGTGTTATAGGAATCATCCAATCTACTGTTAAGAGCTTCATTGCTTAATTTCATCTCGGATCTAAGAGCTTCATTGCTTGATTTCATCTCGGATCTAAGAGCTTCATTGATTGATTTCATCTCGGATCTGAGAGCTTCATTGCTTGATTTCATCTCATCTCTCAAATCGGACATCCTTGATGAAAGGGCTTCATTGCTGGATTTCATCTCATCTCTCAAATCGGATATCCTTGATGAAAGGGCTTCATTACTGGATTTCATCTCCGATCTAAGGGCATCCTGCCCTGCTTCTAATCTTGCAAGCTTTTCGGTAATCTCACGATCAGAAATTCGAGGTGCAGTTTCCACCGCAAAAGTTAACAACGGTAACAAAAAATGTAAAAATACAAGTATCATAAAATATAACAATTTAAAATTTATCATCGGTATTCCTCACATTAACAGTCTCATAATATCAAAAAAATCAACTCTCATATTTCTTATCAATATAAACATCTGCAAAACAAAAGACAATAAAAAAGGGAACAAGTATTATGTACCTGTCCCCATTTTTTCCTTTGATATTTCTTATGATATCCGGTGTTAATCCAAACATAAACGCTGAAATCAAAGTTTTTACGAGTCCATCCGGATTCTATCCCTGAAATCCTGATCAACCAGTGACCTTTCATCCCGTATAAACGTACATGGCGGATTACCGCCACAATCGAAGGGATGAAAGTCGTTTTTAAAACAGGCTGTTACCGAGACTTTCATATAAAATCTTCAAGATCATCCTTGCCACAGGCTCAACCTGGGCGGCAATTGCAGGGGTAAGCTCTGTGCTGAGAGTACTTATATCCTGGGGCTCCACACCAAGTATAACAGTCTCCGGCACATTTCCCATAAGCCTGCAAAGGCTCAATGCCTCCAGAAGGTCAACCTGATGTATGGAGTTTTTACCAAGAATCCTATTGGGAATATCATCACCTTCAAGGCGATGCAGATCACCTGGTTTTCCCCTGTTTATTATGGTATCAACCACAATAAGCCTGCGGGCACTTGAAATTACCCCAAGAAGATTTATCCCAAGAACCCCTCCATCCACAACTTCAATATTATCAGGCAAATCATACTCATTCTGAAGTTTTTCAACTACCCTGATACCAAATCCATCATCAGAATAGAGAATATTGCCAACACCAAGAACCATGACATCACTTTTCATTGATCTCAACCTGTAATTCATTCGTCTGTTCTAAATATTTACCGTAAAAATGACTATCATTTTTATATTTGGGGGTGATTGATACATAATCAATCGTGCTCGTTTACTCAAAAACGACACCTATGTGCTTTTGAACCTTGTCAATACTGTCAGACTCAGGATGCCCAGGATCACAAGGATTTACAGGATAAAAATCCTGAGCATCCTGTAAATCCTGGTTATCCTGGTTCAGACAAATGCAATAACGTACATGGCGGATTACCGCCACAATCGAAGGGATGAAAGTTATTTTCAAAACAGGCTGTTACTGAGACTTTCATATAAAACGCCAAAAAGTTGTCGATTTTGATTATTTAAACCACCTGCACCTTGTAAGTCTCATTGCTTTCAGGATCAACAACATGCACAGCACAGGCAATACATGGATCATATGAATGCACTGTTCTTAATATTTCCAGGGGTTTTGATGCGTCAGCAACAGGTGTTCCGATAAGTGATCTCTCCACAGGTCCCTTATTTCCCTTTGCATCAGCAGGACCGAAATTCCATGTGGAAGGGACAACATACTGATAATTCTTGATCTTGCTATCTTCAATCTCTATCCAGTGCCCCAAAGCGCCCCTTGGTACATCGTTAAGACCAAAGCCTTTTCCTGTTTTTGGCATCTCCCATGCCTGATAGGTCTTTTTATCACCACTTGCAATATTGCTCTTAAGTGTTTCAAGCCAGTCGCCCATGGCATTGCCTATCACCTGTGTCTCAATTGCCCTTGCAGCGGTCCTTCCAAGTGTTGAAAAAAGTGCCTCTTTTCCAATAGATAGTTTTTTCAAAACACCATTTACAGCAGCCTGAACATCAGCATTACCATGGGCATATGCCACAAGCACCCTTGCAAGTGGGCCAACCTCTGCTGCAAGACCATCATATCGTGGAGCTTTAAGCCAGCTATAGCTTTTATCTGTATCGTAAACAGGTTCCCCCTGAATGGGGCGTGTCTCTCCAGCAAAAGGATGTCGAGCTTTGCCTTTTTCATACCATGCACGGGTGACATCTTCTGTGATCATATCGGGGTTGATATTTTCAACCTCCAGCCCCTTGCGAATGAAACCAGCAGGCATAAGTTTTTCATTTTCGGCAGTGTCATTGGCAAAATCCCCATAGGCAAGAAAAGCATCGTTGTTGCCACCAATTGCACCCCAATCCTTGTAAAATGAAGCAATTGCCAAAAGATCCGGAATATAGATCTTATCAATAAAATCTGTTGTCTCTTTCCATATCTCTCCAAATTCATGAATGCGATCCGCACTTAAATCTTTGACAGATGTGACACCCCCAACAACCAAAAACTGGGGATGCGGATTCTTGCCACCAAATACAGCGTGCATTCTTGCCGCTTTTGCCTGGAGCTTGAGAGCTTCAATATAATGTGAAGCAGCCATTAGATTGGCCTCGGGTGGAAGGAGATAAGCTGAATGTCCCCAGTATCCATTGTTAAAAGGACCAAGCTGACCGCTTGAGACAAAGGTTTTAAGTTTATCCTGAATCTCCCTGAAATATTCGCTTTTTTGGGGCATCCCGCTTACGTTTTCCGAAAGCTTTGCAGTTTTCACAGGATCTGCATCTAGGGCACTTACAATATCCACCCAGTCAAGTGCATGGAGATGATAGAAATGAACCAGATGATCATGCTGAAACTGTGCCCCGTGGATCAGGTTTCTAATGAGACGTGCATTATCAGGGATTGTGATATTGCAGGCATCCTCAACCGCTCTGACTGATGAAAGTGCATGAACATAGGTACAGACCCCGCAGGATCTCTGTACAAAATGATGAGCATCCCGTGGATCCCTTCCCGTAAGCATCATCTCAATGCCACGGAACATCTGTCCCGAGCACCAGGCATCCTTTACCTTTCCGTTTTCAATCTCAACCTCTATTCTCAAGTGTCCTTCGATCCTTGTAATAGGATCAATGATAATTCTTTTACCCATAATAATATCCCCTGATTAATAATAGCAATTTTGATGAGCCTGTAAAACATTCCACCCTGAGCTATACTAATTAATTATTATGTAATTATTAGTAATTGACAGGCTATTGTTATGGAAATTTCGAGGCCACGAATATTGATAGTTTTAACTTTTCACACGAGCATCAATCATGCCTCTTCGTAAAAAGGTGTCATTGTATCCCAAAAACCAGGCTCGCTGCACCCTATGCATGGGTGGCCAGCCTGTATGGGAAAACTTGTGCCATCATTAAATTTTGCAGTGGGACAGTTATTATAGGTTTCAGGGCCTCTGCAACCCATTTTGTAAAGGCAATATCCCAGTTCAGCCTCCTTTGAACCGAACTCTTCTACATACTCGTCATTTTCAAAATGCTTTAATCTTGGACAACGGTCATGAACTGTTTCTGCATATGCAAAAAGAGGTCGTCCCAGCTCATCAAGTTCTATCTTCTCCTTATTTAGATATTTCACTATTGTTGCAAGCAAGTTCAAAGGATTAGGCGGACATCCAGGAAGGTTTATGGTTGCAACACCAATGGCATCTTTTACGCCTTTATATCCGCCAGGATTGGGAGCGGCTGCCGGAAGACCTCCGTAAGCTGCACATGTACCAAGGGCTATTGTTGCAGCAGCATTGGGAATGATGGATTTTGCAATTTCAAGAAAGCTTCTGTCAGCAACCTTACCGTAACCACCATTATATTTTGTGGCAATGGAGCCTTCAACCACGCATACAAATTTCCCTTTGTATTTTTCCACTGCATCGTGAAGTGACTTTTCTGCCTGATGCCCTGACGCAGCCATTATGGTTTCATGATATTCCACAGATATGGTTTCAAGAATTATAGCTCCTACATCAGGGGTTCGCAAAAAAGCTTCCGAACACCCTGTACACTCTCCAAAATGGAGCCATATAACAGGTGGACGAGGTGATGCAGCAGCCTTCTCAACTGCCTTCACCACCTGCCCTGTACAGGATAATGTCAATCCCATTGATGCAGTCAATGCTGTACAATATTTAAGAAAATCCCGCCTGGAGACACCTTTTGCTTCAAGACGATCATAAAACTCCTGGTTTCTGTCTTTTTCTTCCATAGCACCTCCTTGATGCTGTTTTAAAGTTATCTAAAAATCCAAATTTTACTGCATATTCAGCAGTTATTGCATTTGTCTGAATCAGGATAACCAAGATGGGCAGGATGTTCAGGATAAATAATCCTGCCTTATCATGTTAATCATGGATATCCTGATTCAGACAGTATTAACAAGGCTCAAAAGAGAACAGGTGTCGTCTTTTAAAAATTATCTAAAAAGCAATATTATATCTATTTTGTTTTTAATAATACTATTGAATAAACCCTTGAAATATCTCCCTTAAATCCTTCTGGGTAATTTTTTCCATAAGAATATCATCGTAATCAGCCTCTTCATCCAAATCTGGAATATCTGTTTTTATTGAAAAAGCCTTATTCCCGCCACCATCCACATGGGCAACCTCCATTGGGTCTGTTACTGAAGAATTGGCTCTACAGGATAATCCCTGATGCTCATAAAGGTTCAGATTTGGCAAAAAATTATCTATTTTGAGATTGCGATTTTTATCAAGCCATGTATCACAACTATCATGACTTCCGGTATAAAGGACGTAAACTGCTTTACGCTCTTTAACGCAGATCATTCGGTATCCTTTTCCAAGGTCATATTTAAGGCATTTTTTAATCCTGGCATCACCGTTACGGCTCAACTTTCCTGCATGAACAGGTTTTGTTCCCGTTGCAAGAGAATGGATTATCTGTTCAGCTTTTTTTGCAGCAAAAGCAGGAGTGTTTTCCTGATCCTGCAAGCGCTGAAACTCCTTTTCAACCTTGGTGTGAATATATACATGTTCAATCACTGTATGGACTCCCTTTCAGGTTGAATGTCCGGAAAGTCAGATCAATTTATTTCCGGACAATATGGTTTTATTGTTTATGAACAGCAGGAGCCTTTTGTGCCGCATGAAGAGCATCCTGATGACAGTTGAAGGCTTGATTTCAAGTGAAACCCCATGCCGGAGTAGTCAATCTCAACCGGCTTTGCCTCATCAAGAAGTTTGCTATCCATAAGATACTCTATCCCCTCAACTTCATGAACTGAATCGTTACCACTTTTATCATCCAGTGCCATGGCAAGCTGGGGGCCGCCGCATCCGTTATTTAAAAAAATTCTTATCGGTTTGATCTCTTTGCCTTCAAAATATGCTTTAATCTGCTCCCTGGCAGATTCAGTAACTGTGATCATTTTATCTCCTTTATCGTGAAAGTATGGAGGGCAGTTGGGTCACCCATAAAGTATTAATCCAGCCCATATTCAGCAAGATCAGGCCCAAGATATGTTCTCTCGTTTTCACCAAGAATCCCAAGTGATAAACATATAAGTGTCCAAAGGTGAACAGTGTGGTACCCCCCACGAAAATGGTGGGAGAGATCCTCAATTTGAGCATGACAATTATGACATGGAGTTACCACATAATCTGCACCTGTGGCTTTTATCTGATTGAACTTTATGACACCATATTCACGTCGCTCATCATTATAACCGGACTGTAAGGCTCCTCCTCCGCCACCGCAGCAAAAATTGTTTGACTTGTTGGGAGTCATATCCACAAAATTTTCCTCCCCCACAACCTGTTTCACAACAAAACGCAGATCATCGGCCATACTGTCCCCACGGGATTTACGAATGAGATTGCAGGGATCCTGTACCGTAAATTTAATATTTCCGGTATTCCAGTCGGAATTGACAGGAAGCTTGCCCTCCCGTATCCACTGTGCATAGAGCTCCACAATGCTTTTGAGTTCAAATTTATGGGGGATATTGAAACGCTGCAAGCCTGACCACAACGCAAAAAAGGAGTGTCCGCATTCGGTGTTGACAAGGACTTTGCATCCAAGTCTGTCTATGTGTTCTGCCTGCTCACGGATGATATGCTCCCAGGAAGAATCATCGGCAAGGAACATGCAGTAATTCTCTCCTGCCCACATGGTGGAGTAGTATGTCCAGTCCGCTCCTGCCTTATGCAGGATTTTCCACAGGGGCAGAAGTTCATCAGGCTCTGTTACAGGCTCACGGGAATTCTGGTTCAGGGCAAAAAAAGCCCCTTCCCTGTCAATATCTGCCTTAAGCTCTTCAAATCCAGGCTGGGTCTCCCGGCACTCCTCGGCCAGATCTTCAACGGTGAATTTAAAATCATCCAAAGGAACGCCCATGGCACCTCCTCTGGATTTAAGATGGTGGTCGCAGGAACCAAGAATTCCCTTGGGTCTCTCTTCCCTTGGCCACTTTGATCTAATGTAATAGATCAATTGAGGGATATTCAACTGCATCGGGCAAATGTCATAACATCTTTTACACATGGTGCATGACCATACCCATGGATGACGTTCAAGCTCGGCATCCATACCGAGCACTGCCATCCTGACAAATTTTCTGGGATCCATATCCATGATCCCTGTGGCAGGGCAGCCGCTGGAACAGGCGGCACAAGTCAGGCAGGCGGTAAGGTTACCGTCCTCTATTAATGCATTTACCTGATCTTTAATTCCATTTACTTTCCTGAATTCATTCAGTTTCAATACGTCGAGCATCCAAAAACCTCCAACAACTGGACAGGCTTATGCCATGACTCAACAGCGGGTAAATCATGGCAAATATAAATGCAGCTGCCGGACACGGGCAGCTCTCGGACAAGGCTGTCAGTGTTGGTAAATTATTGAATTCATTGAAAGCTCCACAGAGATTAAAGTAAATATTAGGTGAACCACTTATTAAAACAGAATATGATGTGTTTTCAGTGTAAACAGGCATGATTGATTACGTATCAATCACCCCCAAATATAAAAATGATAGTCATTTTCACGGTAACCTGTCATGACAGCAGAGACAAGACATGCCTTGTCTCTACTGCCGCCCCCGAATATGAAAATTTGTATTCATTTTATTACAGTTGTATAACTTTATCAGCCAACTGCATAGCTGTAACAATATCAAGCATATTAGTGGTCTCTCCCACCTTTTTAGCATCCATAAGATTAAAATGGGTAAGGCAGGTACCACAGACCAGAATCTTAAGACCATCGGCTTCATAACTTTTCAAATCATCAAGCACTTCTGAGCCTTCAATGGCAAGTTTCACACCATTGTTTACAAAGACAAGACGCCACAGCTCGTCTCCCATCTCCTTGATGGTTTTCAAAAAACTGATCATAAGTTTTTTCCCAAGCTCATCATCTCCAAAACCCATTCTGTCAGTTGCAGCAAGCACCATGATCTTCTGTTTATGACTTTCAGCGGCTCCGGAAGTTGCATCAGAAGCTGCACCTGCTTTCTGATTTCTTGATTCACTTTGTGTTTCAGAGTTTGTACTCTCATTTACAGGGGAATCATCTGAAAACTCAACCGTTATTCTGAAATCGCCGCCTTCCCGAATAACATCAACACCCAATGACCTTGAGCCAAAAAATCTTGAAACATTTTCCATGGAAGCTTCATTATCAACCAAAACAGTAATGGCTTCTCTGGTTCCCTTATCTACTGCTTTTTTTTGCCATCAAAACAGGAGCTGGACAGGCCAACCCCCTTGCATCAATTATCTGTGACATATATCCTTTTCCTGTTCAGGTAATCCCTTTTCAATGCTGTGAACTTAGAAATTAATTTTTAATAACTTGCCCATTCACCTCGCCCCCAGCCACATTTTACAGACTTGGGAGGGGGAGTTTGGATAAGTTAATTAAACCCAATTACTTAGCGCCCTTTGGACGGACTTTGTCATAATTATTATTTTCGGGCATGTTTCATTTCCGGTAGTGTCATAAAAGTGTTGATATCTTTTTGTGAAAGCCCTGCTGAATCAAGTTTTGTGAAGAGCTCATCAACATATTTGGGACACCACCTCATTTCCCGCTATACACTTTCAAGAGTGAAACGTCCATTTTGCGGATGTTTTTCCAGGATAATCTCTACTTTTGCAGGCAGATGAAGGATCCCTTTTTTCATCTTCTTTTGCATTCCATATTGACAATTCTCAAATAAGCACTAAATTAAACTAAAAGTTAGAAGCACCAAACAATGTTAATATCTTTAGATGTTCTATGTCAATCATATTTAAAATCAATCAATCCTAATATATGGAGGTTATCATGAAAGCAAACCAATGTGTACGTCAAAAACTGTCAAAAAGTATGCTCTCTTTACTTATTTTTCTGGGAGCTGTTGGCTTGATCATAACTGGTTTTACTCTACTACCCATAGTAGGATTTATACTTGCCATTCCCGTGACAGCACTGTCTTATTATGTTTACAAGCTTCATCTTAATGAGCAGTGTGAAATTGAACCTATATAGCGAGCTGGCACAAACTGAAGTACCGGGGGCATAACCTTGCCCCCGCTTTTAAAAATCTCATTAAACTACTCCCATTTCAATTGCCCCCTTTATTCATTGCTCCCCTGCAAGAAGAGCTGCTCCAAGAGCACCCACCATCTGGGGATTTTCCGGCACCAGTATTTCACATCCAAGCTTTTCGGATATCAACTTTATCATACATGGATTATTGGCAACACCGCCTGTAAAAACAATATTTTCGCCATGATTATCGGTTTTGCCCTCTTGACCTCTTTTTTCCTGAGTAGCTCTTTCGTTATGAGTGTCTCTTTCTTTCTGAGCGCATCTTTCTTTCTGAGCGCATCTTTCTTTCTGATCGTCGCTTGCTTTCTGAGTAGATATTGCTTCCTTTAAATCTCTGAGATTCTTAACAGGCATACGCACACGGTTTAACATTGCCACTGCCCGTTTCATGACACTTACATGCAATCCCAGAGCAATTTCCCTTGGTACTGCGCCTTTTGCAATAAGGGATGTTACCTCGGACTCGGCAAATACTGTACACATGCTGTTGATGGTCAATGCATTTTTAGCTTCCAGGGCTTCTCTGCCAAATGATTCAACAGTAAATCCAAGGGTTTTTGCCATGATCTCTAAAAATTTTCCGGTACCAGCGGCACATCGATCGTTCATTTCAAACTTTTTGACCCTGCCTTTTCCATTTATAGCAATGGCTTTGCTGTCCTGTCCTCCGATATCTAAGATGGTGGAGACATCAGGAAAAAAGGCCTGTGCTCCACGAGCGTGAGCCTTTATCTCCGTTACAGTCATTATCTTAGCATCATTATCTAAATTATCATGTGCTATTTCAAACAAAGTCCGGCCGTATCCTGTTGCCAGGATACGTTCATATTCAATACCGTCCAAAAGTTTTATGCTCTCGGAAATAGGGTCAAAGGTAGTATCAGACTGACGACTCTCAATAATATCACCAGACTGATTGATCACCACAACTTCAATGGTTCGGGAGCCGATATCAATGCCGGCATAATTCATGATGCTTAAACTCCATCGTGATTATTCAAATATTCTAAACTTTTCCCCAGATAACCGGAACTTACTTCAACTGCTCAATAAAGGCTTCCACCCTTGTTTTAAGCTGACCGACATCTTCCATTCCATAATCAGTTTCAATGCGAAGTGTTGGGATATCCTTCTCTTCAAGTGCTTTTTCAACAGGAATGGACTCCATTAGATATGGCTGACAGAACTGCAATCCATAATGAATGACTCCATCTGCCTGATACTCCTCAACCATCTCGGTGATATGATTCAAGCGATCTTGATTGGGTGTAAAGATAGCGCAGTCAACCTTATAATAACGGTCTGTAATGGCTTCCATCATCTGCTCAACACTCTCCCCTGAGTCATCAGTAAGATTTCGGCATCCACGCTCACCTACGCATGACTCTTCGCCCACAATAACTCCGCCGGATGTCTCCACAATCCAGGGGAATTTCCAGTTGGGTACTGCCATGGGGCATCCGGAAACTATAATCCGTGGCGTTTTTTCAGGAAGTGCGCCTTTTTTCTCTGCAATGCGGGTCTCCAGCTCATCACAAATTTTGTTAACCGATTCTGTAAATCTTGCAGGATTATCATAAAAAGAGACCTGATTTGCCAACAGAGCATCAAGACCGGAAATTGGTGCAGGATCGGCCTTCCTAAGCTTTGCAAGACGATGGAGGGCACTTCGCTTGGCATTGACTGTCTGAATTGCAGACTTAAGGGATTCAGAAATGATTTTAACACCTGTAAGAGCTTCCACAGCATCTTTAAAACGCTCATACTCTGCTCTCAAAAGTGCTCTTCCCTGGGTGGATTTCATCTGGGGCAGATCCATAACATAGAGATTTTCCATAAGTTCACCAAGGGACTCGTATGCCTTTTTCTTTCCATCACAGGTATTTTCTCCTACAACCATATCCGAAGCCTCAAGATAGGGACACACCTTGCCAAGTTTGAAGCCCATGGCTGACTTGATAAGAGCACAGGTGTTCCGTGGCAGATATTTTTCCACCTCTTCCATAGCAAAATCAGCACCGGAACAAAGGCCTATCAAAGTTGCATTTGCTGCCAATGCTATCTCTTCAGGAACAAATACACAGTAAGATCCGATAATTTTTCGTCCCTGTGCCTTTTCATCAATGAGTTCCTTAATACGCAAACCATGGACTTCGCTCATGACAAAGTTGAAATAATCCATCCCTTCCGGTCGATTTTTCTGGGCAAGATAGATATCTGTATAAGCATTACCCAAAACACCAAGCAGGGCATCATGGGCATCAATATCAAGCCCCAAATCCTTCCACATCTTCACATAATCATTGCTCATTTTCTCTTCCTTGTTCCATACTTTCACAGTTATTTAACGGCAAGTCTTATTTTTCAAGATCACTGAAATACGTTTAAAGAAGAAAAATAGATTATTCTCTGGTAAAGATGCAAATTGATTATACAAGTAGTTTATTAAACAGTGATAGAGGATTCAAATAATAAACATTCAAAGTCAACTCCAAAAGCTTTTGCCCCTTGTCATCATCTAATTGAAAAACTATTATTGAACCATTCGTTTAACATTTCGTCATTTACATCTCATTTTAAAATTCGACATGGAACCATGAACAACAAAAAAATATCCAACATAACTGTAGTGCTCCACCAACCAGGATACCCTGAAAACATAGGCTCTGCTGCCAGAGCAATGTGCAACATGGGCATTGGGAAACTCATTGTGGTTGAACCCAGAAATTATAACCATGAAGCGGCTGCAAAACTGGCAACACATTCAGCAAAGCAGATTCTGGAACAGATGGAGATATATGAGAGCCTGAAAGATGCCCTGGCACCATTTCATTATATTGTGGGCACAACAGCCCGTCTGGGTGGACAGCGGGTGGTGGAATCCCCACGGGAAGTGGCAGAAAGAGTTGCACATCTCTCTTTAAATAACAGTATTGCAATGCTGTTTGGACGGGAAGACAGAGGCCTTTCAAACGAAGAACTCAAGCTTTGCCATACTCTTGTGAATATCCCCACTTCAGGATTTTCATCCCTTAATCTTGCCCAGGCTGTCATGGTTGTCTGCTATGAACTGTTCATTGCAAAATCAACCATTTCCGTCAATGAAGAGCCTCTACACCCTTTACTACAGGCAGAGAATTCTAAACATACAGGTAATTCTACACAGGAGGGCAAAGAGCAAAAAAGGCATTCCCCACGCCTTGCCCAACGCAGAGAACTTGATATTATGTATGACGAACTCGAAAATGTGCTGTCAGAAATATCTTACATTAACCCTGAAAACCCCGATTTCTGGATGAATCACCTGAGAAATTTTCTGGGGCGAATATCTCTTCAGGCAAAAGAGGTGAGTATTATCAGAGGAATTATCAGACAGGTTTTAAAGTATGGAGAACAAAAGTCATGAAACAATCAACAGCTTAACTACTTTACCGTAAAAATGACTATCATTTTTATATTTGGGGTGATATTTTTACATTTAGGGGGGTGATTGATACGTAATTAATCATGCCCGTTTAATAGAGATATGAAACAACCCATTCTGCAATTTCTTAATTTGCAATACCGAAAAACTCACATTTATTGAAATCCAAGGGTTGCAAGTTAAAATACCTGTCTTACCATTGGTGATATTCAACAGTGATTTCTGAGCTGATGAAAAGGCCGGAAATACTTTGACAACTGTGAATAGAACTTTAACTAAATTGTCCTGGGCCTAAAGGAGTTTGCATGAAGACACTTTCTCGAAGTGACCTGGTCGATTTGTCTCTTGAGATCACCTGGGAAAAAAATGGTATTCATCATTCAGATCGGTATTTTGCTGATCAACTCAACTGCTGGCGGGATGTTTTTCCGGGCAGCCCTTTTGAAAAGCTGTTTGATCACGACATTGAACATCCTGTAACGTTTCAGGCAAACCCAGGAGACCTTGTTCCGGATCACAGTAATGACAAAATTCTCCGACTGCCTTTATCCAGAGTTAATTCTGATAGGCTAAAACACAGTATTGACGTGGGGCGATTCTATCCTCAAGGCATAATTTCAGGGCTCACGGGTGTATTCAGGGACACTATAACCCCTTTTCGTTGTATTGGGCTTAGTCAAAGCATTATTACAGCTGATCTGAATCATCCCATGGCTGGAATCCCCTTCCAGTTGACAATGGAGGTTAACAAGCATTCCTCAAAAGCAAATGAGCGCGGGGGAAGCTGCATGGACTGGATTGATATTGCCCTGTCAGGCCCTGGAATGCAGGCCAGGAGTAACGCTAAGGCAACGGATTTTTTTTCTCAACACGCTTTTCATCGAAAAGACCCGAGACCGGACGCTGATTTTTATAAAAAAGACAGATTTGTCCACCATATTGATGACCAGGCCAGGGAGAACCTGGCTGCCATCTATCAATCGCTTGTACGTCCCGGTGACTCCATTCTGGATCTCATGGCTGGCTGGGAGTCCCATATCCCTGAAACCCTTGAACCTCTTTCCCTGCATGGCATAGGTCTGAACGCCAACGAACTGGCCAATAATCCGGCCCTGACATCGTACACTGTCCAAGATCTGAACATCAATCCAGAACTGGCCTTTAAAGACAATATATTTGATCATGCGATCTGCTCGTTATCTGTTGAATACCTGACAGATCCCATACGTATATTCCAGGAGATAGCGCGCGTTTTAAAGCCCGGTGGCGCCTTTATCGTATCGTTTTCAAATCGCTGGTTCCCCGAAAAATCCATAAGGATCTGGGAGGATCTTCATGACTTTGAACGCATGGGCTTGGTAACGGAGTACTTTCTTCTGTCTGACAGGTATGAATCCATTTCAACCCTGTCATTGCGGGGATATCCTAGGCCCTATGATGATGACTATTTTCCTAAACTCCGATTATCAGATCCGATTTATACGGTGATCGGGCACACCAGGCATTATCTTCAAAGGTATTACAGGTGACATCCTTGAATCTGCTTATCCGATTACCCTTAAAGTGCAGTACAATCTATCTTCTCACTATCTATTGTTTATTTACACTGTTTTTCATTTCACCTCTGTACTGCGCAAACATCACATTAAATAGCTCCATGGGATACAATTCAAATCCTGCATCAGAGCCTGAAAGCAAAGGTGCCCTCTTTGCAGATACAGGTATATGCCTTGAAGAGTCATTTCCCTTTTATGACACTGTGAAACTGAACCTGGCCTCTTCCTTTAACTATCAAGTTCTGGAAGCTCTTCCGGACAATCATCAAATCGTTGCAGACCTCTCCATATCCCCACTTAAGCAGGGAAACAGATACACGCCTTATATATTTTCAACCATTGGATTTTACCGAGATTCACTGGTTACGTCTGACAGGCGCAACTCATTCTCATTTGGTGCTGGAGTTGAAACAATATTATCCAGCAGATACACTTTTATTTTTGAATCATCATGGAAGCATATAAAATATCTTGAAGATTCCCCTCCAACGTTTTTGCCACCGGAACAGAAAAATAAATATCAAAATGGCCAGAAATCTGAATCAGATCCTTTTTCACAACCTGTACAGATAGACGATGAAGTAACCAGCACCAATACAATGTCAAATCAGTTCCAGCAAATATATGATGCCAGAAATGACAATGCATTCACTGTCAACATGATGCTGAATCTATTCATCAGCCCTTCTGTTACCCTCTCCACCGGCCTTGCATTTGAACACCTTGCCTCTTCACTGGATATGGAATCCTATACCCAGATAACACCTGCACTCCAGTGCTACTGGACAATTAATGACAAATGGCAGATCAATTTAGGAGGCTGGTTCGAGATGAGACGTTTTTATAATATAAATGAAATGCCACCGGAAAATGAATATCAGATGATACAGGGAGGCGCCAATTTCCAGGATTTTACCATAAGGGAGGATAACAATACTTTCAGTGTTAATATGAGGCTCTACTATTTTCCCGACGCACCCTTTCATATTATTACAGACTACTCCCTTTTAAATGGCCAATATCCTGTAGATGAAGAGTCCTACAGGGAAAGGATAATACAATGCGGTATCTCCTGGTCATTCTGATATTTTTTACATTAAATATTTTATATCTTGTAGATCAAGTACGGAGTGAGCAGGAAAACAGACTGTTTCTTGTAAAAATTATTTCTATAAACAAAAAAAACAACACCATGCTCCTTGAGCAGTTAAGATCAATTAACAGAAACGAAGAAAATAACGATAAAGAAGATAACGATAAAGAAGATAATAGCGGTAAAAAGGAGAATAAGGCTAAAGAGGGTGAGAAATTTTCTGACAATATTGATCAACTGCCTCTTTTGATTTACTCATGTGATAATATTCCCGGGAACCTTGAAGGGGGAGAAATTATCAGAATCTGGGGATATATTGATAATGATTACTATCAATCAGCAAAAGATAATAATGGTGATGCCGCTACTTTACAGCTCCATGATATTTCCGGTGCATTTTATGCAAATACAAAAAATATTGATCTTTTGCACGGTAAAATTACAGGTGCTTCCTACGGGAATACACCGGACCCCACAGGTGTACGCAGAAGGTTGCAGGGCAGGCCAGGCAGTTCATCAATGTTTCGAGGAGGCGGCATGCGTGGAAAACCGTAAAGCAGGTGATTATGGTAAAACCAGCCCGCAAGGCGCTAACTTCATTGGTGGTGTCCCAAATATGTTGATGAGCTCTTCACAAACCTTGATTCAGCAGAGCTTTCACAAAAAGATATCAACACTTTTATGACACTACCAAGTCCTTTTGGATGAAATGAAGGATGCCCTGCTTTTACGGTGAAAATGACTATCATTTTTATAGTTGGGGGTGATTGATACACAATCATGCCCGTTTACCGTGGAAATGGATACAATTTGCAATATTCGGGGATGGCTGGATGGCAGCCATGCCCGTTTAATGGGTCTCGATCTGGTTGCTGACTCATCCATATTTTATGCAACGCAAATCACAACAAACAAGGTACACCAATGACAACAGAAACAACCTATAAACTCAATCTACGACACCTTAGGACTGAGGACTACGATGCTGTCCGTGAGATCAGTGCCAAGGTTTACAAAGGGTTTTCAGAACCATATACAAAAAAGGAAATTGACTCTCTTATCAGCCGTTTCAGTGAGGGGCAAATATGTATTGAAGATAATGGAAAACCCGTGGCCGTTGCCCTGGCAATCATCATTGATTTCAGCCTGTTCGGTAACCATCACACCTATGATCAGATTACAGCAAAAGGAACCTTCAAATCCCATGACCCTGAAGGGGATTATCTATACGGGATTGAAGTTTTTGTGGATCCGGATTACCGCGGCATGCGCCTTGGACGACGCCTTTATGATGCACGAAAGGATTTGGCAGTCAACCTCAATCTCAAAGGAATCTTGCTTGGGGGCAGGATTCCGGGTTACAGGGAGCATGCCGGCACTATTTCTGCCCAGGAATATATTTTAAAGGTACAAAATAGGGAGATTGTGGACAATGTTCTCACCTTTCAGATGTCCAACGATTTTCATGTGCTCAATCTTCTTGATAACTACTGGCTTGAGGATAGGAACTCAAAGGGAAATGCAGTCCTGCTGGAGTGGCTCAATATATATTATGAAAAAAAGACAAGGCTCATAGGCGGTACAAAATCCATTGCCAGATTAGGGGTGGTGCAGTGGCAGATGCGCCGATTTATCTCATTTGATGACTTCATGCAGCAGGTGGAATTTTTTGTGGATACAGTCTCGGATTATCAGTCGGATATTGTCCTGTTTCCAGAACTTTTCAATGCACCGCTGATCCATACCTATGAAGGGCAAAATCCATCTGATGCCATGCGCATGCTTGCTGAACATACCGAAAATATTCGGATTGCCATGGTGGAGATGGCTCTATCCTACAATATCAATATTGTGACCGGCAGCGTCCCGGCCATAACCGAAGACGGAAGACTTACCAATGTGGCCTATCTCTGCCGCCGTGACGGTACATGGGATAGCCAGGAGAAACTGCACATCACACCGGATGAAGAGACTCACTGGGGATTCAGCGGAGGTGATAAACTAAAGGTTTTTGATACGGATGTAGGTAAAGTCGGGGTGTTGATCTGTTATGATGTGGAGTTTCCGGAACTTGCAAGACTACAGACCCAAAAAGGGATGAAAATCCTTCTGGTGCCCTTCTGGACAGATACTCGTAATGGTTATCTCAGGGTGCGACGGTGTGCCCAGGCACGGGCAATTGAAAATGAGTGCTTTGTGGCCATATCAGGCAGTGTTGGAAATATCCCCAAAGTTGAAACCATGGGCATCCAGTATTCACAGGCTGCAATCTTTACGCCGTCGGATTTTTCATTTCCCCATGATGCCATTGCCGCCGAGGCAACTCCCGGGGTTGAGACCACCCTTATTACGGATCTGGATCTGGATCTGATTAAAGAGCTTCGGGCCAAGGGGAGTGTACGGAATATGGAAAGCCGACGCACGGATCTTTATGATCTTTTGTGGTTGCAACCATAGTAACCCACAATATTCGCCTGAACCCGCCAGGAGAACACAGCAAGCATCTGTTTGGCCAGGAATATAATATCTCAAAATCGACATCTTATTGATTTTTTCCATCTCTTGAATTTGTCTGAATCAGGATAACCAGGATGGATAGGGAACAGGGTCTAAATAACTTGCCCATTAACCTCACCCCCCAGCCCCCTCTCCATGAATGGAGAGGGGGAGTTCGGGTAAGTTAATTAAACCCTATTACTAGGATGTTCAGGATAGATAATCATGGCTTAACTACTCAAAATCGACACCTTATTGCTTTTTGAGCAGTTATTGAATTTGTCTGAATCAGGATAACCAGGATGAAAAGGATGCTCAGGATAAATAATCCTGCCTTATCTTGTTAATCTTGGACATCCTGATTCAGACAATGTTGACAAGGCTCAAAAGATCATAGGTGTCGGCTTTGAGTAACTACTTTATCAGGCCATGATGGGGTATCAGCCATGTACGTAATAATCAATTATATTTTTGAAAACGAGGCCGTTATGATAAAAAAATTTATCCTTTCAACTTGTACCACAATGTGCCTGTTTGTCTTCACAGAGATATACCTCTTAAACCAGGCAAATGCCCAGCTATCAGCGCATTCCTCCGTATCAGAGGCTCAGAAAAAGGATCTCTTCAGCAATAACGAAACCATAAGCCTCTCTGAAATTATCAGCTATACTCTGGAAAACAACCCTGCCATACAGATCAGTCGGGAGAGATGGCAACAAACCGAAGATCAGTATCCTGTAGCCATCTCCCTTCCTGACCCACAATTCATAGTCACCTGGTTTCCAAGACCAATTGAAACCCGCATGGGGCCCCAGGATTGGAACGCCTCCATTTCCCAGATGATACCTTTTCCAGGAAAACTTGCAACGTCGGGCAAACTTGTTGAAACTGATGTTGCTGTTGCAAAACTCAAAACAGATGCCACAGCACAGAATATTGCTTTTAAAGTAGCGGCCTCGTTCCATGAACTTTTATATATCCGACAAGCCATTGCCATTGCTGAAAAAAATCTTGAACTCCTTCAAGAATTACGCCTTCTTGCAGAAACAGGCTATGCCGAGGATAAATCTCTATTCATTGATGTAATAAAAACCCAGTCAAAGCTGGGGCAGATCAGTTATGATCTGCTGCTTCTCAAAGAGTTGGAACAGACTGAAACAACAGCCATGAACGCCCTTCTGAATCGTTCTCCGGATGCCTTTATAGGCGACCTTGAGCCACCGCCTATAACGTACCTTGAATATCCCCTGGAACAACTTTATCAAATGGCAGATGAATCCCAGGAAGAGATTGCCATCTCCCGCCTTAACATCAAAAAAGCCGAAATCGGAGTGGATATGGCAGAATATGTCAAACTACCTGATTTCAAACTGGGGCTTTTTTATGCATCTATTGGTAACCCAGATGTAAGCATGCCACCTGTCGATGCAGGAGAAGATGCTGTTGGCATTCAGTTTGGCCTTACTCTGCCAATCTGGGCTGGCAAAAACAACTCAAGAATATCCCAGGCAAGATCCAGGGTAACAGAGGAAAAAGCCGATGCAAGTGACACTGCCAATTCCGTGCGCTCACAGATTCGTTCCCTCTACTTTAAGTTGAATAACTCCAGACGATTGATCTCACTCTATTCAGATACGCTGCTGCCACAGGCACAACAATCCATGACACTTGCCGGAAACTGGTTTCAGGAGGGTAAAGGTACCTTTGCAGATTTTGTGGAAATTCAGTCATCGGTTTACAACTTTCAGCTTTCCATTGCCAGGGCAAGGGCAGACTACGGCAAGACAATGGCACAAATTCAGACACTTGTGGGCAAGCCCGTGGATTACGGATATGACAGTACAAATAGAGAAACACTCTCTCAAAATAAAAAACATATAGATGCAGATAATCACCAAAATTCGGGATTAAGCCCAAAAGCAGTGAGAGAACTGCAAGAGGCAAAAGGGCTTAAAGAACGCTCTTCGTTTATAACCCTATCCCCTGATATTGAAAAAAAACTTGAGGGGATTGGAGGAAAGGGTAATGCTGCACCCCCAATCCAGATGGAGAAGTTACTTCAAAATTCTCCAGGGCTTCCTCTCCTTGAGGGTATTGTCCTTAAAAGAAATGCCGGTATCAAAGCGGCAAAGGCAAAGGTTCAGGCAGAGATGAACGCCTTTACCCAGGTTGAAAACCTGGATCAGATACTATATCGCTATTCGGCATTTACCGAAGCACTTATGAACGGGGTCGGCCCCATGGAGAGCAGCGAACCCATCAGCAAGGCTTTCCCCTTCCCCGGTGTCTCGGCATTAAAAGGGAGAGCAGCAGCACAATCTGTTAAAATTGCCCTTGCAGAGCTTGGCATGGCGGAACGGGAAGCAATAACCGCAATGAGAAAAGCATTCTGGCAGGGTATATATCTGGACAAGGCATACACCATCACCTCTGAAACACTGGAGCTTTTCAGAAAATTGCACAAGGTTGCCGACAGCCTCTATCAATCCGGAAAAACCAGTTTTCAGGATGTGATAAAAATCACGATAAAACTCAATCTCCTTGAAGATAACATAGTATCCATCCATGAAAGCCGCCTCAACATCAAATCGGAGATGCTGGCCCTAATGGATCTGCCCCGCGATCTATCCATTGGCGTGGATGATTTCCCTGTTGGAACACTTGGTTCCTCATATCCTTATGACACTCTTCCTTCTGACACGCTTCCTCCTGAGACGCTTCCTCCTGACACGCTTCCTCCTGACACGCTTCCTCCTGACACGCTTCCTCCTGACACGCTTCCTCCTGACACGCTTCCTCCAATTTCAACCATCTACGCCATGGCTTTTGAAAACCGTCATGAGCTGATAAAAATCAGGGCAATGATCACAAAAATGGAACAGATGCTTGAAATGGCTGAAACCATGATTCTTCCGGAGCCTGACCCGGGGTTCTCCCGATATGATGACAAAGCTGTTAGTAAGGTAGGCTCTGCAGCCACGAATCCTGCATTTGCCACTTCAATTTCACCTTCAAGAGGAGCAGGAAGCCCTCTAAAACCCTGGATTGGCACCACCATGCCATGGCTTGAACAGACCCGCGAGGAGATAATTTCCCTTGGCCATACCCTTGAGAATAAAGAAGCAGAAACCCGTAAGATGGTAAGAAATGCATGGTCGGATCTGGAGAAGGCCATTCGCAGTGCCCGTGTGTATGGGGATAGCATACTTGATCTCTCTTCCAGTGCACTGGGGGTCTCCACCCGTGAGTATGAAGCAGGACGCCTCACCTTCTCGGAGGTGACAGCTTCTTATTCTGAATGGCTCAACATCCGTCTTGCTCAAGCCGGAGCAATAAGAGACATTGGAATAGCAAGGGCCGAACTCCAGAGGATTACAGGCAAATCCTTCTAACCCGAGAAAGATGTAACCCATTAGCATCTCATCAAATTCTTGTTTTTTTGAACAAAGAATCAAGATGTAAGGCACGAAGAAATTCACCAGAAATAAACCCGAAACAGAACGGAGCTTTTTCATGACCATACATACAAACAAGAAATTTACGACCAAATTCCTTTTGGCAGCTCTTGTGATAACAGCTGTGACAACTGCGCTGACAATGGCATCCATCTTTTACTTCATGGGGTTTCATATCTCCCACTCCACAGCCTTATCAGGCCAATCCCTTATGCAGGAAGAAGAATCAGATGACAAAGCATTGGTAGATAAAAAAGGGGTAGATTCAGGGATGGAGGCAAACAGAAATTCTGAAATCCAACCTTCTGTCCAGTTGTGGACATGTGGAATGCATCCCTGGGTTATAACGGAAGAATCTGGCCTGTGCCCCATATGTAACATGGATCTCATTCCCAAACGTGCAGAAAAAACCAACAACCCGGAAAAAGGAGACAAGAAGCGAAAAATCGTTTACTGGAAAGCCCCCATGGATCCCACTGAAATATATGAGCAACCCGGGAAAAGCAAAATGGGCATGGAGCTTGTACCTGTTTATGAAGATCAGCTCATGGGCGGTGTGGATATTTTCATTGATCCTGTTGTTGAGCAAAACATGGGGGTTCGCATGGAAGCTGTAGAAGAGGGGAGGCTTACCAACACCATCAGAACCTACGGCCATATCACCTTTGATGAAACCCGGACAGCCCAGGTAAGCCCCAAGGTCAATGGATGGATTGAAAAGCTCTACGTCAATTTCACAGGTGTCCGTGTTGAATCAGGAGAGCCCCTGTTGGAGCTATATTCACCAGAACTTATATCTGCCCAGGAAGAGTATCTCTCTTTCTATCTCTCCCTGAAAAGAGACAACAAAACATATAATACCATATCAAACCATGATCAAAACTTTCTGGAATCTGCTAAACAGAGGTTGAGCTATTTTGATGTTGCAGAAGAGGAGATAAAGGCCATTGAATTATCGGGTCAGACTCGGAAAACCATCACAATCAGATCACCTTTCAGCGGTTTTGTTACCTTTAAAAATGCCATAGAAGGCGGCTACATCAAAGCCGGAACCAATATTTACACCATTACCGATCTATCACGGGTCTGGGTGGAAGCCCATATTTATGAATATGAACTGGATCAGGTTAAGGTCGGGCAGGAGGCCGAGATGATGCTGCCCTATCTTCCAGGAAAGACCTACAAAGGAAAGGTCACCTTTATCTATCCCTATCTTCAGCAAAAAACGCGGGATGTTGTGGTTCGCCTGGAATTTGAAAACCGAGACATGGAGCTAAAACCCGAGATGTACGGAGATGTGAGGATCAAAACCAAGGTTGCGGAAAAAGGGATGGCAATTCCTTCCGAGGCGGTCATACTGTCCGGGGAGCGAAATGTGGTGTTTGTATCCAGTGGCAATGGAAAATTTACCCCACGGGAAATAACCACAGGAGCGCCCCTTGATAATGGAAAAGTTCAAGTTCTTACCGGCCTTGCCCCAAGAGAACTGGTTGTCACATCCGGTCAGTTTATGCTGGATTCAGAATCAAAACTCCAGGAGGCCGTTAAAAAAATGGTGGAAATTGCTACGCCAACTCCAGCACAGTCCCAATCTCCCCCAATTACACCTAACGCCGATGAGAACCCTGGGGTTGAAGATTTTTTCAAGGATATGGAATGACAAACAACGTTGCCGAAGCTGGAACAAATCCCAAACGGGCATGATTACGTACCAATCACCCCCAAATATAAAAATGATAGTCATTTTCGTGGTAAACCGTCATGGTCGGAGTCCGGCCACCCCCCGATCATGGAAATAATGTATCCATTTCCACGGCAAAAAAGCTCTCATTAACGTTGATTTACCGGGAGTATCAATATGATTGAAAAGATAATTGAATGGTCAGTAAAAAACAGATTCATGGTGATTCTTACCACACTGTTTGTCATTGCAGGGGGCATAATTGCCATGCTCAATATTCCTGTTGATGCCATACCTGATCTTTCCGATGTTCAGGTGATTATCTACACAGAATATTCAGGACAGGGCCCCCAGGTGGTTGAAGATCAGGTGACCTACCCTTTGACCACAGCCATGCTAAGTGTCCCCTATGCAAAGGTTGTCAGGGGCTACTCTTTTTTCGGACTCTCATTTGTCTATATTATTTTTGAAGATGGTACAGATCTCTACTGGGCACGCTCCAGGATGCTGGAGTACCTCAACTTTGTCTCGGGGCGTCTTCCAGCAGGTGTCACCCCAAGCCTTGGACCCGATGCCACCGGTGTTGGCTGGGTCTATGAATATCTCTTAAAGGATACCACCGGAAAATATGATCTCCAGCAGATGAGAAGTATCCAGGACTGGTACTTAAGATATGAACTTACCGCAGTTCCGGGGGTGTCAGAAGTTGCAAGCATCGGCGGATTTGTCAAACAGTACCAGGTGGAGGTTGACCCCAATAAACTGATGGCCCACAATCTCTCCATAAGGAAGGTAAAAGACGCAATCCAGCGCTCCAACAAAGATGTGGGGGGCAAACTTCTGGAGATGGGCGAAATGGAGTTTATGGTCAGGGGCCTTGGCTATATTAAATCCATTGAAGAGATTGCCAACATTGCCGTGGGCGTGGATCTGGCAGGTACGCCCATACTAATTAAAAATATTGCCAATATCCATATCGGGCCGGAACTGCGACGTGGCATACTTGAATGGAACGGCCAAGGGGAAGTAGCCGGAGGCGTTGTCATAATGAGGTTTGGAGAAAATGCCCTTGATGTTATTAAAAAGGTCAAGGAGAAACTTGCAGATCTCGAAAAGGGGCTGCCCAAAGGCATCGTAATTGAGACCGGATACGACAGATCAGCTCTTATTGAAAGGGCAGTAACGACACTGAAAAACAAACTTATCGAAGAGATGTTGGTGGTAACCCTTATATGCATTGTGTTTCTTTTACATTTCCGTTCCGCCTTTGTGGCCATATTCACACTGCCCGTGGGTATTCTCATGGCATTTCTCATCATTTATCCTCTTGGCATCAATGCCAATATCATGAGCCTTGGAGGCATTGCCATTGCCATCGGGGTCATGGTGGATGCATCGGTTGTGCTTGTGGAAAATGCCCACAAACATCTTGAACGGGATGCCGGAGAAAAGAGCCACACACAAATCATAATTGATGCATCAAAGGAGGTTGGGCCTGCCCTCTTCTACAGCCTTTTGATTATCACAGTCTCCTTTCTGCCGGTCTTTACCCTTACTGAACAGTCCGGCCGGATGTTCAAGCCCCTGGCCTATACAAAAACCTTTGCCATGGCAGCATCGTCGGTTTTGGCCGTTACCGTAATTCCTGTTTTGATGACATTTTTTGTTCTGGAACGGCCTGTCAACCCTGCCCTTTCCCGTAAAAAAAAGAATCTTATCTATCTGGGTCTTCCAGTTTTGCCTGTGGCTTTTATTCTTCTCATTGGCATTGCCGATATGACCGGCATGGCTGAAATTATGGGCATTACAGGGATTAATGGAGTCTCCCCCTTTCACCTTCCGGACTGGAGTCTTACAGCGGCCATTGCCCTCTCCGTTTTTCTGATCTTCTGCATAATTCCCCAGAAGATCTATCCGGAACACCGAAATCCTGTCAGCCGTTTTTTTATCATGCTATACATCCCCTGCATCCATGTGGTGCTAAAATGGCGAAAACTCACCATTTTAATGGCTATCATCGTCATGGCTTTCACATGGTACCCCTTTTCCAGACTTGGCAGCGAATTCATGCCGCCGCTGAATGAGGGCGACCTTTTATACATGCCAACCACCCTTCCAGGCATATCTATCACAAAGGCACGGGAGCTTCTCCAGCAGACCGACAAAATCATACAGCGATTTCCAGAAGTACAACACACGCTTGGAAAAATAGGCAGGGCAGAAACCCCAACCGATCCTGCACCACTATCCATGATTGAAACAACAATCATGCTGAAGCCCGAGGTGGAATATGAAACCGTTGAGGTCAAACGCTTCTTTTCCCAATGGCCATCATGGCTTAAGGCCCCATTAACATTGATATGGCCGGAAGTGACAAAGGGTAAAATCATCCATGAGTGGCGAAAAAAGACTATCCCCCGTTTTTTCTCCAACTGGCCGGATTTTGTCAAAAAAATCCTGCCCTTAAGTTTGATATGGCCAGAAGAGCGGTACATCACAATCAAGGAGCTGATAGAGGATCTCGATGCAGCCATCCAGTTTCCGGGCCTTACCAATGCATGGACAATGCCCATTAAAACCCGCATTGACATGCTGTCAACAGGCATAAAAACTCCTGTGGGTATAAAACTAATGGGGCCTGATCTCACTGTATTAACCGATCTTGGTGCCACTATTGAAGCCATTGTAAGGGATATCCCGGGAACACTTTCTGTCTTTTCAGAGCGGGTTACCGGAGGCAACTACATGGACTTTGACATCAGAAGGGATCAGATTGCAAGGTACGGCCTGACAGTTGGGGATGTTCAGGATGTCATCATGACTGCCATCGGTGGCATGAATATCTCCTACACTGTGGAAGGACTGGAGCGATATCCCATTAATCTGCGATACAACAGGGAGCTTAGGGACAGCCTGGAAAAGATAAAAAGAGTTCTGGTTCCCACTCCAACAGGTGCCCATATTCCACTTGCCCAGCTTGTAAATTTTTCCATCCATAAAGGTCCTGGTGCCATCAAAAGCGAAAACTCCAGAAGAACCGCCTGGATATATGTGGATATCAAAGATATGGATCTGGGTTCTTACGTGAAAAAGGCCAAAAAAATCGTAATCGACTCCATTGATATGCCGACAGGATACTCCATGGTATGGTCGGGTCAGTACGAATATATGGAAAAGGCGAGAAAAACACTGAGCATAATTGTTCCTGCCACTCTGGCCATTATCTTTTTTCTTTTGTACATCCACTTTAAAAACATCGTTGAAGCCATTATTGTAATGGGAACCCTGCCCTTTGCCATGGTGGGAGGCATCTGGCTGATTTACCTTCTGAATTACAATGTATCCGTGGCTGTGGTGGTTGGCTTCATTGCGCTTTCAGGTCTTGCCGCAGAGACAGGGGTTGTTATGCTGGTCTATCTGGACGAGATATTTGAACGAAGACTCAAAGAGGGATCCATGAACTCCTACCAGGATATGCTGTCCGGTATTATTGAAGGGGCTGCAGAACGGGTAAGACCCAAAATCATGACCGTTGCCACCACTGTAATTGGTCTTTTGCCTGTAATGTGGGGATCGGAAACAGGTTCTCAGGTGATGAAAAGGATAGCTGCACCCATGGTAGGTGGATTGATATCATCAACAATTTTGACACTTATAATCATTCCGGCCATCTATCTGACCTGGAAAAAATGGCAATTTGGATATACTGAAAAATTATGAATTCATATAACCAGCATGGCTTTCCACCTTCACAATCGAAAGAATGAAATTCGTTTTAAACAGGCATGATTAATTACGTATCAATCATCACCAAATATAAAAATGATAATCATTTTCACGGTAAACGGTCATGGCTGCCATTCAGTCAGCCCCGAATATAGAAAATTGTATCCATTTTCACGGCAAACAGGCATGATTGATTGCGTATCAATCACCCCCAAATATAAAAATAATAATCATTTTCACGGCAAAACAGAACGTAGAGACGTTGCATGCAACGTCTCTACATTTTATAAATAATGTTAAAAAAAGGAGAATACCATGAAAAATAACATACTCATCACAGCAACCGCCCTGATTATGGCACTGTCATTTTCACCTCTGTCAATGGCATCTTCAAGCGGCCATGATGCATCCCATGGGACAGATAGCCATAAAACCCATGACATGTCAGAAAACACGGCCACTATGAACCACGGTGCCCACAGCGGTGAAGCAATGCACAGTTCCATGGTCGGGAAATACCATTTCACATATGAACTCATTGACATGCGAAAGAAGATGAAAGAGATGGAAAACATGCCGGAGATGAAGGCAACCCATCACATGATGCTCTTCATTAAATCCCATGAAGGCAAAGCCCCTGAAAAAGCAATGGTGGGTTTTCTGATTCAAAACCCCGACGGCACCACCCAGAAGATTATGGCCATGGGCATGGGCGATGGATTTGGAGCAGATGTTGATTTTGGCAAAACCGGAATCTATAAAATCAAGGTTAAGGCCATGGCCGGGGAAGAGAAACTTTTGGATACGTTTGAGTATGAAGTAAAATAGTGCTTTTTTACCGTGGGATTAGATACATATTCCTATATTCTGGGATGGCGAAAACTCCGTCATGACTGTTTACTTGCTAAACACTCATGGCAGAATTTCGGTCGCCCCGCCCCAATTATGAAAAGAGAGATTTAAAGGATATTTTTTTATGACAAACCCGAATCACAATCGCGGTAATCGGTTTGACTATAACCGATTTTTTCTTAAAGATACGATCAGACAGCAGATCAACTTTGCCCGCACTGATCAAAATCAACAAAGAGAAGCTCCACCACTGCAAAAACCCTGCCCTGCAGATGTTGTGCGTATTGATATTCCGGATGGAGAAGCGTCACTGAAAAAGCTTTGCAATATGTCAGTTGCAGATGCAATCCTTAAGAGGGAAAGTGTCCGGAATTACACATCTGCATCTTTGACACTAAATGAGCTGTCTGCGCTTCTCTGGGCGACCCAGGGTGTAAGAAAAATTTTAAGCACCTGCACTGCACTTAGGAGTGTCCCTTCTGCTGGTGCACGACATGCCTTTGAAACCTATCTTGCTGTCAGTCGTATTGATGGATTGCCTTCTGGTTTATACAGATTTCTGCCATTTGAGAGAAAACTTGCCCAACTATCAATTGATTCAACAATAGGACATAAGGCAGCATCCGCATGCCTTGGACAGCGATTTGTGGCATCTTCTGCTGTAACCTTTTTCTGGACTGTTATTCCATACAGGACAGAATGGAGATATGATCTGGCAGCCCATAAGGTTATTGCCATTGATGCAGGGCATCTGTGCCAGAACCTCTATCTTGCATGCACATCCCTTGGAGCAGGAACCTGTGCCATTGCAGCTTACGACCAGGATGCCTGTGACAAGCTTCTTGGAGTTGATGGAGAAGAAGAATTTACAATCTATATGGCACCTGTGGGAATGCGTTTCATGTAAAAAAGCTGTCAGAATTCCCTCTTGCACTTCGCTATGAACGCTTTCATTGCCACCGTGGCATTTATTTTGCTTTTTGACTTCCAATGAATAATGGCAGGCAGATTTATAACCCATATTATAGAAAGCCAAACACAAAATAATGACCTTAATGGAGTATTTACATGGCAGAAAAAAACACCACGGGTGCCACTGACAGCGGTCACCCCATGCTTTCCTACAACTCTTCGGCCCGGGCAAAAAAAGGTAAAATCGTTTCCAGCCAGGAGGCGATTCAACTGATTCGATCCGGTGATACTGTTGCCACCGGCGGTTTTGTAGGCATTGGATTTCCGGAACAACTCGCCATCGCCCTTGAAGCGTATTATAAAAAAAACGGCAACCCCAAGGATCTCACACTGCTCTATGCTGCCGGCCAGGGAGATGGTGGTTCAAGGGGACTAAACCACCTGGGATACGAAGGACTTATAAGAAGGGTCATAGGCGGCCACTGGGGACTTGTACCCAAACTCCAGAAGCTTGCCGTTGAGAACAAGATCATCTCCTACAATCTTCCCCAAGGGGTAATTTCCCATATGTACAGAGACATAGCAGCTGGAAAACCCCGAACCATTACAACAGTGGGATTGGGCACCTTTGTTGACCCAAGGCACGGAGGCGGTAAAATAAATGGAATCACCACAGAGGATCTGGTGGAACTCGTCAAGTTTGACGGCAATGAGTACCTGGCCTATAAAACCATCCCCGTCAATGTGGCACTTCTGAGGGGAACCACCGCAGATACCGAGGGAAACATTACCATGGAGAAAGAAGCCCTGGTACTGGAATCCCTTGCCATTGCAACTGCTGCAAAAAATTCAGGTGGTATTGTAATCGTTCAGGTGGAGCGAATTGCAGAAAAAGGAACCCTCAATTCCAGACATGTTAAAATTCCCGGTATCCTTGTGGATTGCGTTGTGCTCTCCCAGGCTGAAAATCACTGGCAAACCTTTGCAGAGATCTATAACCCGTCTTACAGCGGAGAGCTTCGGGTTCCGGTCAACTCACTTGTACCAATGCAGATGGGCATACGTAAAATCATCGCAAGACGGGCAGCACTTGAGCTCAATGCCAACGATATTGTAAATCTCGGTATAGGCATGCTCGAAGGGGTTTCCAATGTTGCCAACGAAGAGAAAATTCTGGAATACATGACCCTCACAGCAGAACCAGGTGTTATTGGAGGTCTCCCGGCCGGCGGGTTGAACTTTGGTGCTGCTGTCAACACCGAAGCACTTATTGATCAGCCGGCTCAGTTTGACTTTTACGATGGAGGAGGACTTGATATAGCATTCCTGGGTCTTGCCCAGTCAGATCGCCACGGGAACCTCAATGTGAGTAAATTTGGCCCCAAACTTGCCGGTGCCGGTGGCTTTATCAACATCAGCCAGAATGCCAAAAAGGTTGTGTTCATGGGTACATTCACTGCCGGTGGGCTTAACATCTCCATAAGTGATGGTGCCATAACCATTGAAGAGGAGGGCAAGGTAATAAAATTCAAGGATCATGTTGAACATGTTACCTTCAGCGGAAAGTATGCCGTAGAAAAAAGAAAATATATTCTCTATATAACAGAACGATGCGTGTTTAGACTGACACCGGAAGGGATGCTGCTTACCGAGATTGCACCGGGTATTGACCTTGAAAGGGATATTCTTGCCCACATGGAGTTTAAACCCCTTATTTGCGACCCCTTGCCACTTATGGATGCCAGAATTTTCAAACAGGCACCCATGGGTCTCATGGATGATATCGTCAAAATTCCCTTTTTTCCTACACCAGACCGGAAAATTTGTTAATCTGAATTGCTATAGTTCATAGTTCAAGATGATATTTTTTCATCTTCCTGTAGAGCATGGTTCTATGGATTCCCAACATTTTAGCCGCTTTGCTCTTATTATTACCACATAGGTCCAGGGCCTGTATCACCGCCTCTTTTTCCGATTCCATCTGGATGGAACGCAGGCCCTGAACATTTCTATCTCTGTTTTTATCCATCTCTCTTTGTTTCGTTCCATTTGTATTGAGTTGTGCATCCCCATCCCTCAATGCTTTATGGGGTCGGTTATGGATATAAAACGGAAGGTCAGATCTTTGTATGGTGTCGCCATCAAGGCGTGAAAGGGTACGTTCAAGAACATTGACAAGCTCTCTGACATTGCCTGGCCAATGGTAGGATGCAAGGGCATTTCGAGCATGTTGGCTTATCCTTATCCCCTGCATGTCGGCCTCCTCAGAAAGTTTTTTCAAAAGAGCTTCTGCCAAAAGCAGGATATCACTTCCTCTCTCTCGCAAGGGCGGCACGGACAAGGGAATAACATTCAATCGGTAGAAAAGATCTGTCCTAAACGTTCCCTCTTCCATCATATCTTCCAGATGACGGTTGGTGGCGGCAATGAGTCTAAAATCCGATGTAATGAGTTTGCTTCCACCGATCCGCTCAAACTCCTTCTCCTCAAGCACCCTTAAAATCTTGGGCTGCATCTCCAGGGGCATGTCTCCAATTTCATCCAAAAAAATAGTCCCCCGATGGGCCAGTTCAAATTTCCCAGGCTTACCTCCAGGTCTTGCACCGGTAAATGCCCCCTTATCATAGCCAAACAGCTCGGATTCCAACAGATCCTTTGGAATGGCTGCACAGTTGATCCTCACAAAAGGGTATATCTTTCGATCACTTCCTTGGTGGATGGCTTGGGCAAATAGCTCCTTTCCGGTTCCACTTTCTCCTGTAATAAGAACAGGATAGGTGTTGGCAGTTGCCCTGAGTGCTTCCATCTTCAAGGAACGCATTCCTTCGCTTTCTCCCAGAATGCTCTCAAAGGTGTACCTTGTTGCACGAAGATTTAGCAACTCCTCTTCATAGAGCTTAACCTTGTATTCAAGGGAATCAATCTTTCTGGCCAGCTTGCCCACTTCCCGAACATCACTGAACATGACCAGGCCAAACACTGCTATCACCTTTCCGTCCCTTTTCACCGGAATGCGTTGAACCACCGTTTTAACACCCTTGATATCCTGTATATGATTCACTTCGGCTTTGCCGGTCTTTGCCACGATATGCATACGGCTGTTTTCAACAACCTCTTGACAATGCTTTCCCATCTGCTTGTCTCGATCAAGATCCAAGAATTTGCAGTAGGATGAGTTTATATAAAACACAATCCCCTCAGCATCTGTGATGATGATTCCGTTTTTAAAACTGTCAAACATGTCGTGATACAAGGCAACGTCTTCCTTAAAAAAAGGGGTTTCTCGTTGAGTGATGGAAGTGTCTTGAGGAATGATCATCATTATTCCTTTCATTACATTGGAAATGAATCTCATTTTTATATTACTGTGAAAACACCCCTCACCATTTTCATGATCGGGGGGTGGCCATTGAATTAGACCATGAGGGTTTAGGAGTGATTGATAAGTACTATAGTTATGAGCATTTATAATGTGGAGAAGATACCTGGCAATCCAGGAGGCTTTATTGGCTTTAGTGTTGCACATATGTGTACAGTGGGGTCTACATGTAGATTGAACGCTACATATCCTATGGTAGATCTATTAGGTAAATTCCATTGACATGTCAAATCATTTTTTCAGCTAACGTTGTTAATAAATAAATGGATGCATTTGGGAGAAAGGGATGAGAAAGGGGTGAAAAACGAATTGAGCATGACCTTCAGTGGGATAAAACAATATTTCGATGGATGTCTAAATCTAACTGCATTACCTGCTTGTTTTTTTCTGGCCTGCATATTGCAATGTAAACAAGAAACAGAAGTAAACGCCATTGTTCACCGTATTTATGAGCCCGTTGATTTAGTCGATTTTTGAAAAAATTACCACAATATGATGTGTTTCTTGATCACTTCAAATCATTATATTGTTTCAAAATCAAATATGTAAATACTTCATCAACGGAATCACTTATACAATATTGTGGCCAAATCACGTTTATCAATTTTAATGATTTATCAGGAGAAAAAATGAAAAAAAATTTAATCTTTATTACCGTCTGTTTACTAAGTTTTCTGCTAATCACTGCGTCATCCTTTGCCGCCAAACGAGAAAAATTCGGAGAGGATCTCCGCCATAATGAAGCCAAACGTGTCTCTTTCAAAACCTCCGATGAAAAAGTGCGATGGAAAATGGTGATGCCTTGGTCCAAGGGGCTTTTGTTTTACGACATCGCCGTTCACTTTGCAGACAGTGTACGTCTCGCATCGGCCGGCCGTCTTGATATCAAACCCTTTTCAGCAGGTGAGCTGGTTCCGGCCATGCAGAGTTTTGATGCTGTCAGTAAAGGCTCTGCCCAGGTAGGTCATGACTGGCCTGGATACTGGAAGGGAAAAAATGAAGCCTTTGTTGCGTTTGCATCGGTGCCCTTTGGTCTGGACGCAGAAGGGTACAATATCTGGCTTTATGAAAGAGGCGGCCTTGAGATGATGCAGGAACTATATGGGAAGTTCAACCTCTTCGCTCTACCAGGTGGGCAATGTGGACAGGAAATGGGACTTTTTTCCAATAAAAAAGCCACAAAAATGGAGGATTTTAAAGGCATGAGAGTCCGTACTCCGGGATGGTATATGGACATCATGAATAATCTGGGTGCTTCGGTAAGTCCCCTTCCCGGCGGAGAAGTCTATCTTGCTCTTGAGCGTGGTGTTATTGATGCGGCAGAGTTCTCTTCTCCTGCCATCAACTATCCCATGGGATTTGATGAAATCACAAAATATGCCATCCAGCCCGGTGTTCATCAACCCGGTATCCAGTGTGCACTTTTCTTTAACCAGGATGCATACAATAGACTTCCCGAAGATCTTAAATGGATTGTTGATATCTGTGCCAAAGAGACCCAACTTTGGAGCTATAACTGGGTGAACAGCCTGAATGCCAAAGCCATACGCATGTTCAAAGAAAAAATTGAAATCGTCAAAATGGATAAAGAGACCCTGATTGAATTTAGGAAAACAACAAAAAGCTACATTGATGAATTAAAATCAAAATATCCGGATGTTAAAAAAGTTATGGATTCCCAGGAAGCCTTTACCTCAGATTATGAAGATTGGAGAGATGCCAGAACCGGTGCAGCGCCATGGCCATATGAAAGATACATAGGCGGCCAGATCACAGAATAACGAGCAGCCCGAATAACACTCTATCATAACAACAGATAAGGAACACGACAATGCTGGAACCATTATCACAAACCATTGAAAACATAAGCAGAAAGGAGGGAGAAGTCACCTCTTTTCTCATCTATCCCCTTCTCTTCATAGTTATTTATGAAGTTTTCATGCGGTATGCGTTCAACGCACCCACCACATGGGGATTTGAGGCAACCACATTTCTTTATGGCCTTCACTACATGTTTGGATTTGCCTATACCGATGTCCAAGACGGCCATGTAAAGGTCGATATTTTTACATCCCTGCTCTCTGAAAAAAAGCAGATTTTTATAAAAATCTTCACCAATATTGTGATGTTCATGCCTGTGATGTTCTGTATGACCCTGTGGGCATTCAAGTTTGCCTATACTTCCACCATGGGGCTTGAGGTCAACTCAACCAGCTGGGCACCGCCCATATGGCCAATTAAAATTCTCATGGGCATATGTTTTCTGTTTCTGTTTTTACAGGGGGTGGCAAATCTCATCAATGATATCAACGCTCTGAAGCAGAAATAAAGGTCTGTAAACTTAACATTAATGTGCATAATGTACGTTATACGTAATGAGTCCTGGATAACTTATCCTATGCCCCCTCTCCAGGCATGGAGAGGGGGCTTCATTTGGAGCTAAATGGGCACTTTACGTAAAATTCTTGATCTTAAAATGATTTAAAGAGGTATTCACATGAGTCTCGAATTTCTGACAATCGCCATGTTTCTCACCCTGGTGCTTGCCATTACCCTTGGCCATCCCCTGGCCTACACCCTTGCCGCAGTTGCCACACTTTTCGGCCTGATTGAAAACGGTTTTTCCATCCCCATGCTCTTTGATCTTTTTGCCAACAACGCATGGGGACTGATGAACAACTATACCCTTGTGGCCATTCCCCTTTTCATTCTAATGGCCCAGCTTCTGGATCGTTCCAAGGTTTCCGAGGCTCTTTTTGAATCTCTCTATGTGGTACTCGGAGGCCTTAAAGGCGGACTTGGCCTGGCTGTTGTTGTGGTTTGTACAGTCTTTGCAGCCACAACTGGTATCATTGGTGCATCAGTGGTAGCCATGGGGCTTCTGGCAACCCCTGCCCTTATGAGTAAAGGATATCAAAAAGAGCTGTCCGCCGGTATTATCTGTGCATCCGGAACCCTTGGCATTTTGATTCCACCCAGTATCATGATGGTGGTCTTCGGTGGATTAACCGGCATGAAGGAGACCTCTGTCGGTAACCTGTTTGCCGGTGCCATCCTGCCGGGGCTGATGCTTGCCGGCATCTATTTTCTCTATATCTTCATCCGGTGCAACATCAATCCTGAACTTGGACCACCCATTTCCAGAGAGGAAGCCTCCAAATACAGTGCAGCACAAAAATGGGGCATGACCATGAAATCCCTTATGCCTCCCATGGTCCTTATCCTGGCCGTCATGGGGACCATATTAGCTGGTGTGGCAACCCCCACCGAAGCTGCCGGACTGGGTTCGGGAGGTGCCATGATACTTGCTCTTGTAAACAGAAAACTCAATTGGCAGGTATTAAAAGAGGCCAGCTACGCCACGTTAAAAACCACTTCCATGGTGATGATGCTATTTATCGGAGGAACGTTTTTCAGTACCGTATTCCTTAGCATGGGCGGCGGCGATGTGGTGGCCGATCTCTTTATCGGAAGCGGTATGAACCGATGGACGGTTCTCTTTATCATGATGTTCATTGTCTTCATGATGGGCATGTTTATTGACTGGGCTGCCATTCTCCTGGTTACCGTTCCCATATTCATGCCCATTGCCATGGAGATCGGATTTGATCCTCTGTGGTTCTCCCTGCTCATGTGCGTCAACCTCCAGACATCCTTTCTAACCCCGCCATTTGGCTATGCACTCTTTTACTTCAAAGGAGTGGCTCCGGAAGGCTATACCATGATGCACATTTATAAAGGCATTATGCCCTTTGTACTGATCCAGCTTCTGAGCATATTGATTCTGTGCATGTTTCCCTCCATTGTCACATGGTTGCCAGGTCTTTTCTTTGGATAATTCAACAATCCGAAGTTGGTGGACAAGGGGTGCCAAGTTTCAAAAGTATGCTTAGATACTCAGTGCTTCTTCAAATTTAAACTGTCGGGTGACTTTTAAGGCTTTTCAAAGATTCAAGGCATTTTCTACCCGACAATCAAACCTTGGAAGGACACTCAGACTCGATGTTAATTCTCAGACAAATAATGAAAAATCAGGAGATTGTTATGAAAATACTTAAAAGTTTTACACTATTTTTTGCACTATGTTTCATTGCAGTTACAACAATATCTGCAGAAGAATCGTCTCAAAAACAGTCCACTTTGCTGATCATTGACTCCCAGGAGAGTGAGCCTTATTCGTCAGTTAGAGAAGCTATGCTTCTTGAATTGTCAAGTTTAGGATATATTGAAGGAAAAAATCTAAAAACAAAGTATTATTCTCTCGGCAATTATGATGGACGATCAAAAAGTATATGGAATGTATTGGAAAAGAAAAATAGCTATGATGTTATTTTTCTAAATGGCACAATAGCTGTGGCATCATTTAAGGAACTTGCACTGGATGATCAAAACAAATTTGTTTTCGCTTCAATTACTGACCCTGTAGGCGTCGGTGTAATAGAGGATTTTCAGAATCCTCCAAAACATAATTTCACAGGAATATGTTACCCTGTAAAAGTTGAAGATCGTTTGAAATTTATTCAGAAAGTATTGCCAACAGCTAAAACCATCGGTTTGATTCATGCAGATATGCCACAGTCTCAAAGCTATAAAAATTGGATTGAAGAAACACTAAAGAAGCCTGAATTTCAAACCCTTAAAGTTATTTTTAGAGATGTGGAATTTGTTAAAAGTGACGGTGGACATAAACGTATGACAATGTTAGCAAAGAAGCATGTTGAAGAGTTGGATTCCCAGGTTGACGTTTTCCTAAGTCCCAATGACCAGATGGGGGTTACCGTAGGCTGTAGAACTTCACTTTATCTGATTTCTATTGTATCTTTGCACTTCGTGCCCATTGATTTTTTGAAAAAATATGGCATACTCCTCTAAAAAACACAAAAAATATAGTGAGGAGAAATTTCCATGAACTGTCATGAGCGTAAGGCCT
>NZ_LT828541.1:180548-205991 GCF_900170035.1 Desulfamplus magnetovallimortis
AGGGTTACCGCCAATTTTGGTGAAATGGTATATGCTTCTGCTACAAAACCATTGGTTGGATTAGGTCGAAAAGATGTTATGGAAAATTGGGGGGCAACAATGTCAATTTATCCTTCCCTGACAGATGCTGGAAAACGGTGTGCCGAAATGATCAAACAATTATTTGAAGGCAAGTCAATCAAGGAAATTATACCGGAATGGCCATCTACCGGAATGGCTTTTGATCTAAATAAAGCAAAACAATTTGGCATAACGATCCCTGAGGATTTACTTAAAATTGCAGGAGAGAATATAATTCAATAGTTACTTATTTTTAAATTTTATTCTTTATTCTTTATTCTTAAAAGAATCTGAAAGTGCTTTTTGGACATTGAGTGGACAAATTTTTTACCCAATCCCTAACCCCCCTCTACATTTCTGCTGAGTGTCCTTTCAAGGTTTGATTGTCAGATAGAAAATGCCTTGAACCATTTAAAAGCCTGAAAAGTAACCCGACAGTTTAAACTTGAAGAAGCACTGAGGGGGAATTCGATTTAAAAAATGCGGTTTCGTGTCTTATGCTGATTGAATAAAGTTCAACTATTATTAAGAATACTATCATTAAATCTTGATTGAAGGTTTCTAATATAATATGTTTATAATATTAGTAGATACTATTGTCAGATGGTAAATATAAATCTCTATTATTTATAAACGTAAAGAACTTAAGGAGAGATCTTATGAGCAGTTACAAGAAAATTTTTATCGCAATCTTGATTTTGGCATTATGTAAATGCGATGCTTTTTCTACAGAAAAATTGCTTGTTGTAACGGAAGAGTGGGCACCCTATGTGTATGTAGAAAACCAAGAGGTAAAGGGCTTTGATTATGAAGTGATGGTGGCTGTATTTTCCAGTATGGGATATGCTGTGGACTTTAAACTTTATCCATGGAAGCGATGTATCCACATGATTGAAAAACAGCAGGCAGATGCAATCCTTGATATCAGCCGGAATGCTGAAAGAGATAAAATCATTTTTTTTCCTGATGAAAATTTATCAGACAGTGCTTCTGTTTTCTTTTATGCTAAAGGCAAATCATATTCCTTTGAAAAACTTGAGGATTTAAAGGGATTGAAGATAGGAACTATGCTTGGGTATAACTACAATCAAGAGTTTACCGATGCGGATTATTTTACCAAAGAGGATGTTACCACCATGGAGCAGAATTTCAAGAAACTGATACATGGTCGGGTTGATCTTGTCATATCAAATAGAAATGTTGGACTGTTTGAAGCTAAAAAGATGGGTGTATTGGATCAGATTGCTTACCTGGCTAAAGAGGTCAGCGGTGGTGCAAATTATTTGGGATTTTCAAAAAATGAAAAAAATGAAAAATTAGCAAAATCTTTTTCAGACCAGCTACAGAAATTTAAAAAGACAGATGTGTATAAAGAAATATTACAAAAATATGGTCAATGATTGACAATATCCAAATTATAAACCTGATCAGAATTTCTTTGGCAGAGTTCCTGTTATGATATGAAGTCCATGGCTATAATACCTTCGCCAATTTTATTTTGAGGCAAACAGCAGTTAATAATAAGTCTGTTGTATATTTGGCGAAGGTATGTTTTAATCGTGAGATATGTTCCCCAATAGTTTCTCATGGGTATTTCAACATTTTTAAAGCCCTTTTTTAACTTTTTAACTAATTGTTTTTATGACATCCTTCATATGCCCCCAAAAGTACTTTACCGTGAAAATGACTATCATTTTTATATTTGGGGGTGATTGATACGCAATCAATCATGCCCGTTTACACTTTTTTGTGAGAGATTCCTGCCATTCAGTGTTTTGTCTCCGGAAAATGTAAACTTGAAAATGAAGCTATATTAAATTGACAAGTGGATCATGTATGATGAAAAAAATAGCCGTGTTATGTGTAGTGGTGTCGGCATATTTGCAAATAGTTATTCATGCACAAGAATGTCACGTCCTACGGGTTGGAGGAACAAGTGAATGGTTACCTGTAGCCTATATCAATCAAGAGACTCAAAAACCTGAAGGCATTTCCTATGATTTAGCCAAAATAGTTGGGGAGGGGCTGAATATTCCAGTCATAATAGATGCCACGCTTCCCTGGAAACGGATGATGCTATATGTAGAAATGGGGCGACTCGATATGATTGCTGCCATTTATTGGACGCAAGAACGAGATACTTTGTATCAGTACACCGCTCCGTATTTTGTGAATGAAGCACGGGTATTTGTCGTGAAAGGCAAGGAATTTCCCTTTGAAAAATTGGAGGATTTAATCGGACGTACCGGAGGGATTCCATTAGGAGGAAGTTTCGGAGAAGTATTTGATATATTTGCCAAAGCAAACCAGTTAAAGTTGGAAGAAGTAACGACTAAAGAACAAAGGGTAAAAAAAATCTTAGCCGGCCGAAATGACTATTTCATTCAGGATTATTTGGACTGCATACTGTATCTCAAGCAAGTAGGCTTGCGAGATCAGATTGTCCCCCTTCCTCATCCTGTCTCAACAACGGAGGTGTATTTTGCCGTTTCCCGAAAATCCCCGTGTGCCGCACTTGTTCCGCAGATGAATGCAATCATTGAAAAAGCGAAACAAGACGGGACGCTCCAAACGATTATTGACAAGTATATCAAATAACCTGTTTTAAAAATTGTCGTATGAGGGGTTTAGACAAGCATCTTAAAGCATCTTAGGAGGCTCCAAAGTAAATAAAATATCCATTTTTCCATGAAGCGTACACTATAAACACCGCTTCAGCTTGCAGAGGTATTTGCACAGGTGAGAACCAATATACAGTTGAAAAAAGCCATTAAAGTGATCTAATTGTTTCAAGGAAGCATTCCCGCACCTGCTCTTATTGTAGAAACATAATCAAAAACTAAAGCCCCTCCCTTTTGAGAGATCCCTTAATCATCGAAACAGATTTCATCCACGATCATGGTTCTTCGAAACTCTGTCAGTAATTTCCAAAGTCCTTTATTCTTTTTCTGTTTTAAAGTTTCATATGATAGGGATGTCAACGCAAGATGTAACTTATCTTGTACTCTGAATAAAATTTACTTCAGTATCCCTGATCTTCTCCCACTTCTTTCTCTCTGATCTTAAATTAAAAAGATCAATATCTTTAAAAACAAGGTCTTCTTTTCCTGGAGGGATGATCATCCTTGTTCTGTCTTTTTCTGGTGAGTGGATCTGGGAATTTCCGAAAAAAGCGTGATTGCAAAAGAAACAATAGGCATAAATAGAGCGCCGTGCCTCAAAATGGGCGGCTTCAAAGTCGGAGGTGACGGTTGTAAATGCCATGTTCAGGATAATATCCACGGGTACAGAATAGTTTTTCAGCTCAACCCTTAAATCCATATCAAGAAAATCCCTGCAAATGGTAATGGCTATTCTGCCGAATTTAGTATTGCAGATGGATATTTGCTTTGGCAAATCAATATGGATGTTTTCTTTATGTCTGTTTTCTCCAAAACCTATAATGGCCGGAATATGTTTTTTCTGTTCCCATAGAACCCCTTCAGGCCCTATGACGCGGCAGATGTTTGTCTTTGTCTCAGCATCGTGAAAGGAGCCAGGAACGATTATCATGTCATAAAGCTTTGCCATTTCAAGAAGATCGTTCAGCAGGGCTTCATAGTTCAAATCAATGGTCATCTCCGGAAACAGAAGAATATTAATTTTTTCAATATGTGCTTTACTGCACATATCCTTCAGTTTTTGCCTGAATCCCTCCAGCCTTGTTTCAGGAAGGGCAAACAATCCATCTGCCTTTTCTTCAAAAAAATCATCCGGCGTCCCTATCTGGGCAATGCCCACCCTGCTTACAGTTTTTTCAATCTGACCATATTTTTCAAGGTGATCGTGATAGATGATGCTGTACTTTTTCTCCGCTCCAGACACAACTTTTCTGTCCATCTCCTGGCTGTATCTTCTCATCTCACTGATACTGACCAAAGAGCCTGTCTCCTCTGCAAGTGCTGCCGGATTAAGAGTTGTAAATCCATCTGAACCGGCAGGTTTTACAATGGCATCCATTGCTGATACAAGTATTTCACTCTCTTCATTCAACATTTCCAGGCGATCCACTATCTCTTTTTCCCTGTATGAATATCCTGATCTGCCAAAAATCTCAGCCGCAGATTTCAGATAATGGGATGCAACCTCAAGCAGTCTCTTCTTATCGTTCAGGTCAAAGCACTCATCTGCCTGAATAAGATGCCAGAGGCCGTCAAAATATGTAGAAGCTGCCAAAGCCCAGTCTGCACCACTTGCAAAACCGCATTTCTGATAAAAAGAAGCAGCGTTCCTAAGTGTTTTTTTAATCTTTGTGTACATAAGAGCCTTGGCCTCAGTATCCTCAATTTCATCAAACCTGAAACCGTTCTCCAATGCCTTGCAAAATGATGCATTTCCAAGTGCCAGCAACTTCTTCTTCTGTTCTGTAAATGAATCACTTGCCTGTTCAAAAAGAAGAGCTGAATCTTTATAACCATCTGGATCGTTTTCATCTTCAGCAAGCTCCATTTTTTCCAGAGCCTGGCAAAATTTCCATATGGCAAAAGCTCCTTCCCTGCCACTGTCAAGTTCAAAGGAGTCATATATCTCTTCAAAGATCAGGGCACTTTTGCCGTATTCCCTTGCAGCGTCACGCTTTTTGCCTTCCTTTGCAAACATACTTCCCTTTTCAAATCCTGCTCTTGCAAGGGAATATTTTTTCCTCATTCTGGCTGCCCGTTCAAGGCTTCTGATTCTTTTTCTTTCTTTTAAGCTCTCAACTTCATTCTGCACACTGTTTAAAATCCGCTTTGCATTATCAAATGCGTCAGATGCAATCTCAAAATTTTTAACAGCATCTTCATGCATCTCTTCCCTGCTGGCATGGGCTGCATCTTCCATCACTGCCCAGGCAGTGTAATAGGGGGATTCAAAATGATAATTGGGCAAATCCTTAAGAATTGCTCCGGCGGCCTCGTAAAGTTCCTTTGCCTCCTGGTAGGAATCCTTATCATGGCAGGCACGGGCAAGCTCAATGAGATGCCAGGCCATATTATAATCACAAAGCTCTCTGACTTTTTGAATGATTTTTGCATCAGACAGCTCCGGAATTGATGCCTTATAGGCATCATGTGCTTTTAAGTAACGGTCAGCAGAAGCTGAATGATCACCTCTGCTCTCTTCCACAAAAGCGATTCTCTGGTGAGCAGAGGCTGTCATATATGAATAACCTCGCTCCATGGAGTCATCCAGAGCATTCATAAAAGTAAAATGAGCCTTGTTTAACATTCCCTCATCTTTGGAAACTATGCCAAGTTCCAGATATAAATCTCCTGACCGGATTTTCGCAGAAAGATCCCCTGTTCGTGCCAATACCGAATTTTCCAGCAATTTCTCGGCAGCATCCACAGCCATTTCCAAAAGCTCTTTTTTTCTGCTCCTCTCGTCGCATATATCAGCAAGACTTTTGTAAGCAAACCAGACTGAGTTGTAAGCATAGGATATGTTCAATCCTCCCTCCAGGCCGGATGCAGCGGCTTTTGACCTTTCCGCCTCCTTAATCGCTTTGCTGATATATTTTTCCTGATCTGCTGTTTCAGAAGAGAACTCTGCCAGATGAACATAATTTAAACAAAGACCTGCGTAAAGGGCTGCGGCAAGGGGAATTGAGCCAATTTCAGGTCCAGTTCTGATTTCCTGTATGATATCTTCCAAAACATTTATACTCTTACGGGTAATGGCTCTGCGATCTTCAACAGGAAAAAACTCCAGATGCGCAATCTCAGTATAAATGTTACTGGAAAAAATATGATTCATATAAAAAAAGTGATGCAGATGCAGTCTGTCATGTTTAATTGCAAGGTCAACATCATACAGAATTTTTTCCAGTTCCACCTTGGAATTACCCCATAAAAGCGAAGGAGAACGGTGTGAATAAAAAAGGGATATCAAAAAGTTAAATCCCAGTCTCTCAGCATGCAGAAGGCCTTTGTCAGCATACTCAACAACCTTATCGAAATAGTTTTTTCTATCACTAACCTTCTCAAAAACAAGAACCGCGAGAAACCATTTTGACATGGAATTAATTATGTATGATATTGCCAGCATTAAATCATCGTCACTATCCTTCATGATAGAGAGCAGCTCTTCACCAATGTTTTCAGCTCTGCGGATTTCCGAAGCACAAAAACCGGGGGGAAGGTTAAATCCTGCACCTCCAAGCCATGCCAGTGTCCCAAATATAAAAAAAGTAAGTTGCAAATGATTTTTGACACCGCCTGTCTCCTTTAAGAGAGCCCAGCATGTTTCTGTTAATGGCTTGATTTTTTCAAGCGCCATTAAAAGATCCCCATGATTATTGTGAAGACAGACAGGAAAAGAGTTGATGTAATACTGAAGTGCTATGGCACGTGAATAATCCAGCCTGTCATCTTTTTTTGAATAAATCTCAATTGCGCTTTCAAGTTTTTTTGAATTTTTAAGGGTAGAATCAATTATCTTGTTTACATCTTTGCTTAAATGAATCCCCAACAAGCTGAACATCACATCGCATTCAATTGCTCTGCCCTTATCTTTGAGTTTGCGATAAAGTGATCCTGACTTTTCACATGATTTTGCAGAGAGCCTGAACAGATTTTCAGCATCCTCTATTGTTTCAGCACAGTACGATGCAAGATAGCAACATTCAGCAAGCATAAAATGAAGGTCTGCGGCCTGCTTTATATCATTTTTGGGAATATGCCTTATTGCCTCTTCGCAGAATTCACAAGCCTTTGCCCACTGATATTTTGCTTTTTCATCTTCAGCCAGTGCCAGAAAACGCTGAATTTCATTTTCATTTATATTTTGCTGATTACCGGGCATTAAAATAATCCTGTTGTTCCATCCTTATTATTTTGTTTTACCGTGAAAATGGATACATATTTTCATATTCGAGGGTGGCTGAGTCACAGCCATGTCCATTTACCGTGAAAATACCCCTCATCATTTTCATAATCGGGGGTGGCCAAAATTCGGCTATGAGTGTTTACCGTGAAAATGGATACAAATTTTCATATTCGGGGGTGGCTGAGTCACAGCCATGTCCGTTTACCGTGAAAAGAACTATTATTTTTATAGTTGGGGGTGATTGATACGTAATCAATCATGCCCGTTTAGGAACTTAATGAGCTTATAAGCTAATTGTGCTGATTCACATGATAAAATCGCTATTCAATAAGCTGTTCAACGGATATATCCATGGCATCTGCCAATTTTTTTAAAGTTGCAGTTCTGGGATTGGCATCCGGCTTCTCCAACCGTGCCAGTGCGGGTTGCTTGATTCCAGCTTTTGCCGCAAGTTCTTCCTGAGTCATGTTTCGATATTCTCTCCATGCTTTGATAAGGCTATCACCTCGTATATTGGCACCGACTACTTCATGGGGAAACCAGATATCGGATTCATCCTGTTGGACTTGATTTTCTATAAGATGTCTGTATTCGTTCCAGGGAATCACTGCAAAGGCAGGCTCTCCATTTTGTTCGATAATTTGGGGTTTAGTAAGTTCGAGCATCTCTCTTTTTTACCTCCAGGATTTCTATGATGGAATCGGTTTTAAATAACTTTCCCATTTAAAAAATGCCCTATCACTGAAGGCCGGTATGTTTCGATTATCAAATGGGAATGTTATTTCGTACTCATTCCGATCTGGATTTGTTCATCATCGTTAAAAAGAACTCGATATCGACCCACTCGCATTCGATAGTCATATTTGTGATTTGTCAATGGAATGATGTCAAGTCCTTTAAAAACGGGAAATTCCTTCAACATATCAATATGATTATAAAGCCCATTTTGATATTGACGTGGAATCTTTTTAATTTGCTTACGGGCTTTATTATGCCATGTGATTGTTCTCATAGTAATAAAAATAGCATATTATAAATCGAAAATGCAAATTTTGAATTATAATATGTTATCTCAAGAGTCCTAACTTCTCAAATCCACCACCACATATTGTAATTTCTCAAATCCGCCACCACATATTGTAATTTCTCAAATCCGCCACCTCATATTGTATTTTCAATTCTCTTAAAAATTCTATCTGTGGTCTCCATTTAGAGAACTTATGATTGACGAGTATGTTATTTAATAACAGCAAACAAATCGAACTTAGTGTCAAAATGGCCTGAGTACTCCCTACCTAAGTTACTCAAAATCGGCATATTATTGCTTTTTCAGCAGATATTAGATAAGTCAAGGGCGAGTGCATGCCCTGGATGCCCTGGTAGGGAGCCTTTGAGCTGACAAAGCAGACCGTACAAAAATACAATATGAGCAATAATTTTTTATTGCAATAGCCAAAAAAATAGGATAGTTTCTCAGACCATGGTGCTTTAATGCTTAATAGGGAATCTCGTTGGAATCGAGAGTGGTCCCGCCGCTGTGTTCGGGGACGAACGCCGAAATAAACCACTTTGGTACAGTATTATCATGGGAAGGTTCGGCTATTAGGATGATCCGTAAGCCAGAAGACCTGCCATGATGATTTATCGTTATTCTGCGGTGTTTACAGAAACGGTATCTTCAGGAAAACAGCCACTGTTTATGGAAAATTCACACTATCCGTTATAAGGATAGACGGTTTTTTGTAAACAAAATATGATTTTGTATCTGTTTTCATGAAAAAAGGTCAAGCAAACAGGGTGCAGCCTTTCAGATGATATATCTTCTGAAAGGCTTTTTTTGTTTTACAGCATTAATTTATTTAAACTGGGAGACTGATTTTGAAAAAAACATCAACTATTGAAAAAACAGCATTGTTCGTTATGGTATTTTTTTTTACTTTAACAATCTCTATGTCTGCAACAGCCAATGAGACGACACCAAAAAAAGCCATTGTTCTGGCGGTTTTTGGAACCACCTACCCTACTGCAATAAAATCCATACAAAACCTTAAGCATCAAATTGAAGAAGTATATCCCGACATGCCGGTAAAACTTGCGTTTACATCGGAAATCATCAGGGCAAAATGGGGGAAACGTGCAAATGATGAAGGTTTCCGCAAAAAACACCCTGAAATTCCAAATGAATTCTATACTGCCCAAAGTCCGCTTGCAACCATTGCAAATTTACAGGATCAGGGATATCGCCATATTGCAGTTCAATCCACACACATATTTGCAGGAGAAGAGTATCAGAATCTCAAGGCAGAGATTGAAGCCCTTGATTCAATAAAGACTTTAAGGGAGAGAGACAAACCCTTTAAAAAGATAATTCTGGGACGTCCGGCACTTGGTGAGGCAAGTGATGTTTTCCATTACACCGAAGATATAAAACATGCCGCAGAGATTCTGGGAGAGGATCTTGAAATTGCTGCAAAGAAAGACTCTGCACTGGTTTACATGGGACATGGAAACGAAATTTTCTCAACCGGTGCCTATGTGGAGCTTGAATCTGCCTTAAGGGATGCCAATCCGGGTAAAAGTATTTTTATTGGCACCGTGGAAGGATATCCAGGGCCTGAAAAAGTTCTTGCTGCTCTGAAACATGCAGGCGTGAAAAAGATCACATTGCTGCCTCTTATGGTTGTTGCCGGAGATCATGCATCAAACGACATGGCAGGAGATGAAGAGGATTCATGGAAAAGCATATTTGGAGCACATGGTATAGAAGTGTTCCCTGTTCTCAGGGGTCTTGGGGAAGTTGATGTCTGGAACGAAATTTATATTAAACATCTGAAAGAGGCGATTGACAGATATAACTTTTAACAAATGCGCTTTTTATATCAACCCTAAATAAACAGACATGATTGACTGCGTATCAATCACCCCCAAATATAAAAACTCAAAATCGATATCTTATTGCTTTTTCAGAAAGTTATTGCAGTTATCTGAATCAGGATATATTACTTTTTCAGAAAGTTATTGCAGTTATCTGAATCAGGATATATTGCTTTTTCAGAAAGCTATTGCAGTTGTCTGAATCAGGATAACCAGGATGGATAGGATGTTCAGGATATACAATCTTGCCTTATCCTGTTAATCTTGGGTATCCCGATTCAGACAGTATTGACAAAGCTCAAAAGACAATAGGTGTCGTATTTGAGTAAACGGACATGATTGCGTATCAATCCCCCCCAAATATAAAAATAATAGTCATTTTCACGGCAAATTCAAATAGATTTAATACTCGACACTCAGGAGGACAAAACCTATGCTGCCCAATTATTTTGAGAAAAACCTTTTTCAGCATGAGAAAATTCAGACAATGGCTAAAAAATTGTTTTTATTGTTCATTTCCACACTTGTATTGCTACCTGGCATATATTTTTTTAACAGTGAGGCCAAAGCCGCTGCAACTCTTGATCTATTTAATAAAGCCTGGGATGATTTTGATCAGAATTACTCCTATTTTGCCTATAAAAACATTGATTGGGATCACGTTCATGACCAATATCAGCAAAATTTTATGGTGGAGCTGTCACCTGACGATTTTGCCTATCAACTCAATGAAATGTTGCAAACCCTGCATGACTGGCATGTGTGGGTTGGAAGACCAGATGGGGAGTATCTGGGATACAATGCAACCTATAAAATCAACTATCCTGATACTCTTTTTATGCATTATACCCGTGATGGCTCCTATGAAAAAATTGGAGATAACGTTATTTTCCACGCCATTGTGGATGAAAATATTGCCCACATCTTCATTGATACATTAAGCAGCAGCCGATTCAGTTCCGTCAGCGACAATGAAATCAACTCTCTTTTTTCAACATATGCAGACACCGACGGCATGATCATTGATATACGCTCCAACAACGGCGGCAGCGAAGATAATGCTGCAAAATTTGCATCTCATTTTACCGATACTTCCCGACTTTACGGCCATGTCAAATATCGCAATCCTGGTTCAAATCATAATGACTTTGGGGATATTATCTCAAAAACCCTGGAACCAAGCCAAACAAATTATTATAACAAGCCTGTAGCGTGTCTCATCGGACAGCGCTGTATGAGTTCCGCTGAATGGTTTACCCTTATGATGAAAGCGTGCCCCAATGTTACCCTGATTGGGGACAAAACCCGTGGTGCTTCAGGGAACCCAAAGGAGTTCTCTCTTTCAAACGGGGTGAGCTACAGCGTTTCATCATGGGTTGCCTATAGCGACAAAATGGTGGAGATTGAGGACAGAGGAATTGAACCGGAGATCTATATTCCTGCACAAGAGAGCGTTGACAATGAACATGACTATGTTCTGGAAAAGGCCATCGCCTTTATCAAGGTAGAAGAGACATTGCCGCCGGATACTCCTGATGTTGACCCACCAGAGCAGGGAATTTCTCTTGTGGCCAATAGGGAAAACGGCACAGCACCATTTACTGTGGATTTCTCATGCCTTTCCAGTTTGCCTGATGTATCAGATTACATTTGGACATTTGGTGATGATTCCCCAGAGATAACAACCACGAAAAGCAATATCAGCCATACCTACGATAATCCAGGATTCTATATTGCCTTTGTAACTGCTCTGGATGAAGAGGGGTTTATTATTGATATGGCTTCGCTGGAAATCAATGTTACCCAGAAATCAGAACAAAATTGCATTATTTTAAGCGGAGATTTCAGCCTATATTTTCCACATTTGAGATATGGCAACATGACCTTTGCCATCACATTTACCTATGCAGGAGGTCTTAATTTTACTCCTGACTGGAACAGCCTTGCAGTTGCTGACACCAATGCTGAAAAGATAGTTTTAAATCCAGATTTTACTTTACATCTCCCTTGCGTGGATGTGTGGGGAACACCTTATGCCTTGCGTCTTGTTCCGGATTACTCGTTTTCAACGTGGCATATTGAGGTTGATTAACGTGGAGCTAAGGTTCCTGTCAGGTTCCTGTTTCAGAGCGGTTTTTAATTACACCCGCTTTTTTTGATTACACCGTGGAGCTGCAAAGACTCTGTTTTCAGACAGCTCCATTACCCTGTCCGCAACCCTTTTAACCTGATCAAGGTAATGGGAGACCATAAGAATTGTGCAGCTCTCTTTGAGGTTAAGGAGCAGCTCTTCAATAACACCGCTTGCAGTGGCATCAAGGGAAGCGGTGGGTTCATCCAGGAGAAGAACTTCCGGCTCAAGTATCAATGCCCTTGCAATGCATAATCTCTGCTGCTGACCTCCTGACAGAGATCTTGCATCATCCATAAGACGATCCTTGACCTCATCCCATAAAAATGCCTGCTGTAATGCCTTTTCCATCTTCTCCCAAGTCAGGGTTCTCTTTTTATAACCCTGTAGTTTCAAGGGGAAACAGACATTTTTATGGATACTCATGGGCAGGGGATTGGGGGCCTGGAAAACCATTCCAACCTTACGCCGTAAATCAGACAGATCAATTGAGGCATCATAGATATTACAATGGCTGGTACCAAAAAGAATTGATACTTTTCCGTTCACCATTCTGGCATTTGGTCTGTTTTCCCATAAACGGTTTATTACTGTCAGAAAAGTAGATTTGCCCTTGCCTGAAGGGCCTGTGATCGCTGTTATGGTTCTATCTTCAAATTCAGCCGAGACATCATCAATTACAATGTTATCATTATAGGCAAAGGTCAGATTTTCAACTTTGATCTTAACCAATCCACTCTCCTTTGCATTAAGTTACAAAACCTTTTTCTACAGTTCATATCCTTCAAAGAGCCTTATATTATGGGAGCTGTCAAGAGCGATATAACATATAACTGGATAGCCGCTGTTTAATAAAAAATGCAAGCAAAAATAGAAGAGCACAAATCGAAACAAGTGTAATTGCAGCGCTAAATCCTGTCATCAACTCCTCAGAATCGGTATATTGGGATGAAATATAGTAAATATAAAACGGCAAAGCTTCATATCCTGCAAAAACTGATTTTGGTATTCCTGCTGTGGCAACAACTCCAGTGAGCATTATAACGGCAGTATCTTCAGCACATCGTCCGATGGAAAGCACAATACCACTTACTATTCCAGGCAGGGAGCGGGGTATGAGAACATAGATAATATTCTGCAAATGAGTTGCTCCAAGTGCAATACCTGTCATTCTGATATTATCCGGAATACTTTCAATGGCTGTCTGGGTGGTTCGTATAAGGTATGGCAATACCAGAAAAGCAAGGGAAAGGGCAGATATAAAAAGCCATGGAAAGAGCTTTTCCAGAAAATGGTTATGCAGAAATATGGTAACGGAAAATCCAAAAAGACCTATTACAATTGATGGTATGCCAGCAAGAATATCAAACAGAATTGTGAAAAAATTGCGTATTCTCTCATCTGCATACTCTGCCATATATATTCCGGATGCAATTCCAACAGGTAAAGCTATGCCAACGGATAAAAGAACAAGTATCAGTGTTCCCATTATTGTTATCTGGAATACTATATTCGGATAGGTGCCACTTTCAGTTTATCCAGAGCAGATGATAAGATCAGCATCTTATTGCTTTTTCAGAAAGTTATTGCAGTTGTATGAATCAGGATATATTGCTTTTTCAAAAAATTATTGCAGTTGTATGAATCAGGATATATTGCTTTTTCAGAAAGTTATTGCAGTTATCTGAATCAGGATAACCAGGATGGATAGGATGCTCAGGATAGATAATCCTGCCTTATCCTGTTAATCCTGGATATCCTGATTCAGACATCATTGACAATGCTCAAAAGATCTATGTGCCATATCTGACTATTCGCTCATATTTTATTAATGCTAAACCTCTCAATGGTGTTTTTAAGCTCCTTGAAATACTCTTTAAAATTCTCATAATCTTCTTTACGGGCATAACGACCAAATCCGCTGCTTGTAAGTGGCACAATATCCTGCCATGAATGCTCATCAATATCCTGCATTGAATGCCCATCTATCTCCTGCCATGAATCCCCATTTTTCTCTGTGGTCTTAAAAGTAGAACTAAAATGCTCTTTTAATACCCTGTTTAAAGCCCTCGTGGAGTTTATGGAGCCGGAATTTTCTTCAAACCACTTTGCCGGCTGAAATTTCTTAAGGTTGTCAAGCACATGGGCTATGGCTTCTGCAAGTTCTGAATCCCTTGCTACAACACCTGTCATTGGAGTTATTATTTCCATGTTCATACCGGCAGTTGCACTGGATATGATGCATGGAAGGTCTGATCTCAGATATTCATAAACTGCCCTGCAACCATTTTCCTGCAATGCAAGATGAACCCCTGCCTTGCATCTGGCAAGCCATGAGGGAACATCTTTTCTCTTAATGTTTGCAACCACCTTTGTCCTTTTTTCAAGAGCTTTTTGTCTGATTTCCTGCCTGAATGCCTCAATATTTTTATCAGAACCTCTTCCGATAAAAAGCACTGTGATATTTTTCAGCAGTGGATTTTCCATAAGTTCAAGCATCAGAGAATGTCTTTTTCTCTCCCTTTCATCAAAGGTATTATTAAATACAATATCGTATTGTCCGGAAGATCTTTGGTCGTGCAACTTTTCTCCAAAGGAGTTTTCTGCATGACTTTCACCTTTGACAGCAGACAATGGCTCCAGATAATCTCCGTGAGCAAGGGATGTTGTTATTACTCCTTTTTGGCTGCCTATAAATTGCCTGTCCTCCGGAGAGGAGAGGCCAAAAAGCACAGGCTCGTCAAGGGCTGCATACACCCTAAGCCACTCATGGCGAAAATTGATACCGGCAGCAGGTTCAACATATATAAAATATCTTTTGCTGATCTTTTTCAATATTTCAGGCATGGAAAAAAAGTAGTAGGGGATTGAAAAAATCCTTAATACCCCTTTTAAAGTTACACAGGGCAGGTCAACAGGCTCACTATTAGATGGAGGGGAAAAAGGCGGAGCAATAATCTGGCAAAAATGGGTAAGATCAAAATTTTTGGTGTTCTTTTTTTTTATTTTTCTATGGATTCTATCTTTTTCATCTTTGAGAAACATGATGACTTCCGGGTGATCTGCATATTTTTCAGATACCTTTTCAAGCCACTGCCACTGACCTGGAAAGGGCAAAAATGCAAGAAAAAATGATGCCTCTCTTGCCACAAATGGATCTGGATCACTCAAGGCACAAGATTCAAACAGTTCAAGACGACTGGAAAAGAGTTCGTAAATGGAGATAATGCCCCTATCTTGCTCCACTTCTGGACGTCTCCAGAAGAGCAGATCAACAAGAGCTGCCCTGAGATTTTTTCGCAGTGCCATATAAAAATCGTCAGTTTGACAGCGATATTTGAAAAGATTTCCACTATCTGTAAGCTCGATAAAGTTATCAATACAGTCAAATGAATCCATTTTACATTCCCATGCTTCTTGCAATGTCAATGGGGGTACTCTCTCCCATGCTCAGGGACGATAGAAGTTTCTGCATATGCCTGTGCATTCTGGCCATACGCTCCTGTATCAGCTTTTCCACAACCTGGATGCAGCTTTCTGGAAAACGAATCATCACCTTGCGGAAATTCTCCCTGTCAATGGTAAGTAGCTCGCAGTCGCAGCATGCCCTTGCCGAAAGTTTTGCATCCATGTCAGCAAGAAGAGCCATGTAAGCAAAATGGTCTCCGCAATGGAGAAGCTCAAGATCAAAGGCTTGCTCTCCCTGTATTAAAAAAAGAGTCACATCCCCTGACAGAATCATAAAAGCTGTGGAAAGTTTTTCTCCCTGGGAAAAGATCAGCTCATCCTGCGAATATTGACGTCTGTCTGCCATCAGGGCAAAAAGATTTATAATTTCAAAATCAAGCTGTTTAAAGGCGGAAAATTTTCTAAGGATATCAAGATTTTGTTCAAGGATGCTCTGGGATGAAATTCCTTGAAGATCAGGGTCATTGGCCATGCACCAGTTCATAAAACGCTCCTTTTCGGTTTATCAGCTCATCGTAACTCCCCTGCTCCATCACCTTGCCATCTTTTAAAACAAGAATAGTGTCGTAATCGGGCAAAAGGTCAAGCCTGTGAATGACAGATATAACAGTTGTCCTGCCCTTAAGCTGGCTGGTGATATAGGATTGAATTTTCTGTTGTGACTGATTATCAAGGCTTGCGGTTGCTTCATCAAGGATAAGCATGGATGGCTCTTTGACAAGCGCCCTGGCAAGGGCTATCTTCTGTTTCTGGCCACCTGAAAGCCTGCTTCCCTGACTGCCTGTCTGATAATCCAGGGCTGAGTCAATGAGATCTTTATATATGCTTTCATTGTCATGGAGCAACTCCATAACAGTTGTTTTTATTCTTGGCCAGGCAGAAGCATAGGCTGTCATAACGCTTCCGAAAAGAAGATTTTCCATGACAGATCGTGATGGAATGTAAGTTTCAGGACAATAGACAGGCAACATGGTTTCAATTGAGTTATCTGTTATTTGAGTCTTTATGGATTTTTCTCTCTTAACTATTTTAGTTGTCTTGATCTTCTCCTGGTCTTTTTCAGGCTCGCCGTGCTTGTTTTTCAAATCAGAGGAAGTGATATACCTGACCTTGGCTCTATCTTTTTGATCTGATGGTTTATCTCGCTTGTTTCCCGAAACAGATGAAGTGAGAATCTCCATGGCACGGGTACAACTGTGGTAATCAAGATTGATGAACTCCTTCAGGAATGCCTTACGAAATTTTATGATTTTCTTCTGAAAGGGCGCTGATACCACCGCAATCTTGTGTTGGGCAGGAATATAGGTAAGTGCCAGTGCCAGAAGCTCCGTATGTTCATCATCTGTCATGGCATTGAGCCTACATGCAGGATATTTTTCAAGCAGTGCTTCGTATTTCGGCATATCCTCTGTGGGAATGGGGGTGGCTTTGAAAAAATAGGGATCATCTGCAAGGTTTTTTAATACAACAATTGATTGCCTTATAATCTGGTGTCCAAGGGAAAGTATCTCTTCATATAGGTCATGAAGTTTTAGGAAAGACTTGAATTTGATGTTCCCTGCAATCTTTTCAGGGGCAAGATCATCCGGCAGTGCATCACTGAAAACAAGATTGCCGTAGATGGGGGTGTGGGACAAAAATTTCTCCACATCAAAAAGCTCTATCCGATTGTGCAGTAAAGGGTCAAGGCGCTCTCTTAAAGGGATGCGAAGGGAGACGATTTTTCTCTTTAGATCATCAAATAAATCTTCAGGCAGTTGATCTTCAGGATTATCTGGTGAAGTGTCATTCATTGTCCAGGCATGAGTATCACCTGCATTTTCAGGAAGCTGATTTTCAAGGGCTATTTTTATAAGGTCATCAATAAATCCCACATTTTCAACAATCTTTTGCAGGTTCTCAGATCCGTCCAGATTTTTCAGGCCAGCTCCTGTTTTTAACAGACCTGATCTGCATTCCGGCAGACTTCCCATGAGAATATTTTCCCTTATTGTACTGTCAAATATATAGGGATACTGGGCAACATATCCAATGTTGCAGCTTATATCCATCTTGGAAAGCTGTTTTAAGGGGTAGGTGTCCATAAGGATTTCCCCCCTGTGATAGCGGTATAACTGCCCTATGAGCATGGCAAGTGTACTTTTGCCACTGCCTGAAAAACCCACAATGGCAAGATGCTCTCCTGGTTTCACGCTGAACGAGATATTCCGGATAAGATCAATGCCGTTTTTCACTGAATAACTCAACTGACGGGACTCTATCCTGCCGCTCAGAAAGACAATATCTCCTGTTGAGGGCATTGTCTCAAACTCAGGCTGAATCTTGAATGTATCCATGACCCTTCGGTAACGCACTGATGCATCCTGCCATGACTGGTAAAAACCAATAAGCTCCTTCCATGGGTCATACACCTTTTCATATGCAGATAGAAATGCAATGAGTGCCCCCAGTGAAAAATTGCCGTGGACAGCAAGGTATCCTCCTATGACAAACAGCAGCAGAGGGCCTGTGTTCTGGAACATGTTGTTGATCATTTTAATGGTAAACTTGATTAGAAAGAGCTGATTTATGGTTTGTCGAAGGGAAGCTGCAATGGTTTCAAATTTTTTTTCAACACGTTCAAATACTGCATTGCTCTGAATTTCGTGGATTCCGGAGATTGATTCATTTATTTTGTCGTTAAGCTCCCTAAGGGTGCTTATTCTCTGCTGATTATTGCGGTTATATTTCTTTTGTAGATAAGGTATCAGTATTATTTCTATTGGATATATGGATAGGCTGATGGTTGCAAGCAGAGGATCAAGATAGATCATGTAACTGCCAAATGCCAGAAGGGTCAAAATAATGGTGACAGGTACTGTTAAGGCACCTCCGATAAAATGCCCCACCTCGGAGAGTTCGCCGGATAAAGCATTGATCACGGTGCCCGGGGGGTGGGTTCGGAAAAAATTGAGGGGAAGTTTAAGTATATGGGCATGAAGCTGGCATCGTATTTCATAAAGAATGGCCTGGCCAAGCCGTGCCTCCATCATGTTTACGGTGAATTTAAGAAGACCGAACAGAATAAATGCAATAAAAAAAAGAATGGAATATGTGATAAGAAGCCCTATATCACCTGTTTTAATGGCAATATTTACAATTCGTTTTTGCAGCTCCAGAGGAAGCACCTGCAGAGCAATACTCAAAAGTATTACGCTGAATATAATAAGCTGACGCAGGCGATTTTTTTTTAGTACCCAGTAGTAGAGAGGTTTGTCTGTCAATAGATGTCACCGCAAGAAAAATTTTGGCTTGATTATATTCTAAAAATTGACATCTTGTTGCTTTTTTCAATTTACTGAATTTGTCTGAATCAGGATAACCAGGATAAACAAGATGTTCAGGATGGATAATCCTGCCTTATCCTGTTAATCTTGGGCATCTTGATTCAGACTTTATTGACAAGGCTCAAAAGATCATAGGTGTCGATTTTGAGAATATAATCAAGCCCGAAAATTGATTTAAAAATAAATCCTTAAAGATCTAAAACATAAGCTCAAGGGCAGCAGCAACTTTCCAGAAATCTTCCACAGTACCGCCAATGGCTTCATTGTAATCTTCATCTTCATCAAATGAGATATAGCCCAGCTCTGTGGCAAATACAAGGTTTTTCATGACCTGAAAATCTGAGTTAAAGTTGATTTCAACAAGGCTTTCATCTTCATTTAGAAGAATGTCATCAGGGGCCTGGAAAAGATTTTCATCAGCCGTACCCTGGGCATACATAACCTGGAACTCATGGGTGAGCCTTTCGCCTGTCTTTATATCCTTAAGCTTAAAGCCCGCTGCCCACATGGATGCTGCACATGTTGTATCATAAGAGTCAAACATATTGTCATTAAAGCGGCTGCCACCAAAATATGAGCTTGTATATGTGGGGCCGCCTATAAGTATTGGCATCATGTCAAGATCTTCATCATTGGCATCAGGGCCGTTGCTGTAAAGGGCAAAGAGTTCAGGTGTAAAGATCCCCATTTTATAATCAATTACAACGTCGGCAAAAAAACCTGCTATTGTGGTATCAACAGTTGCTGTTTCCCACTCCATTGAACCATAGGTTAAACTTGTTTTCAGGGAGAGAGCATCATTAAAGTTGATACCAAGGCTTGCACCTGCATAATATGCTGTTACATCATCAATGGGCATGGGATCTGTTATGGCGCTATGGCTTCCGGAAAGAAACCCGGGATAATTAAAATATGCATATCTCCAGTGGCTTGGAGCGTTGCGGATAACATCTTCCTCTATAAGGGCAAAGGCTGCCCAGGGTGTAAAGGTTATGTTGTTAATGGTAAATGGAAGTTTGGCAAACATGAAATCAGCCTGGTCATCGGTGTTGGTCTCGGAGTCATCCATAAGATCTGCCATTCGGAACCATCCGGCCTGGATTGCGGCACTCTCAGAAAACGGAGCTTTAAAAGTGACACCGGCAGGCACTTCATAAAAAATATTGCTGCCATATCCTATCTCTGCCATTCCAAAACTCTGGGAACCTACCTTGAAGTTGATGCCGCCATCAGTTGTGTAGTCAATATAGAGATTGTCAAGCTCAACAATGAGATCGCCATCCTCTTCGCCACCTACAAGAGCATCGGTGGAGCCAAAATATCCACCTGTGGAGCCTTCTCCTATCTGAAAACTTGCAACACCCTTCAGATTCTTGTTGAGTATCCACTGTATTTTAACGCCAAGCTCACGGGTTGCGTCAAAATCAGCATCATCTCCTTTGTCGTAATCATCAACAAAATCAAGATATTGCGTTGCTCCAAAAGAGGCTTTGATGGCTCCGTTTATCTCCATTCTCCCCATTTCGCCGGCATCAAAGCTCATGGCATTAAGTGAAACAGGAAGCATGGCAATGAGTGCAATCATTATGGTCAAAATGGCTGTAAAGTTAAGTTTATGTGCGATTTTTTCAGAGGATTTACTCCACGATTTCATCTGTTTCAATGATTTAAAGAGAGCTTTTTTTCTTGCACTAAAATTACATATACTTTTATTTTTTCCATTAAATTCCATTATCTCTTTTTTCATCTTTTTTCTCCTTTTTGTTACATCATATCTTGCAGACATCTGAAACCCCCTCAAAGCCGGCTTTTTTTGGGAAAGTGACGATTTCGTCATCCGATAACAGATGCCACGAATGCAATAGTGAAGATCAAATAGTGTGCCGTGGATGAAAAAAGAGAAAAGATTACTTTTAACTATTTAGAATAACATAAAATTTTGCATTACTCCCATATTCAGTTTAAATTGGTTTTTATCGTTACTGTAACGCTAATAGGCGTGATTAAAACGAAACTCAAAATCGACATCCTGTTGACTTTTTGGGCATTTCCTGCATTTGTCAGAATCAGGATAACCAGGATTTACAGGATGCTCAGGATTTTTATCCTGTACATCATTATTACTCAAAATCGACATTTTATTGCTTTTTCCGAAGTTATTGCAGTTGTCTGAACCAGGATAACCAGGATGGATAGGATGCTCAGGATAGATAATCCTGCCTTATCTTGTTAATCTTGGGAATCCTGATTCAGACAGTATTGACAAGGCTCATAAGATCATAGATGTCGTTTTTGAGCATTAAAGTTGATGCCCCTGTAAAAAGTCGAAATCCGCAAAATTGCTATTAATGATTTCAGGATGTTATAACTGAAAAAAATGCTGAAGTCGGACTTTTTACGAGGTCATCAAAGATCAAGTGAAAAATATCGAATCTCAAAGGTTGGCATTCCATCAGGCTCTGCTGTTACAAGGGAGTAAAAGGTATATTTGCCCTTTGGCAGCAATTCCAGAGGGATTGACAGAAACTTTTCCTCCTGCAGCCATTGACACGCCTCTTTTACCTCACGCCAGGCAACAGGTGTTCCTGCCATGGGAGCAAGCAGGTTATTGCTGTCAAAAAGAAACAGATAAGAGGAAAGTCCAGGAACATCAGTTGTAATGCCAAGGTAAATATTGACATTTTGATCATATGGAGGGAACAGGGCTGAAAATACGAGATTGGAATCCACAACACCTGCTGCAAATGGCTGCAAATCAGGGTCAGGATATGTCATTGGAGAGGCTATTAACTCAACAATCGGCTTGTCTGGAGCCTTTATACATGACGATTCTTCAGGAACAATGGAAATTAATATTTTCTTTGTCTCTCCGGAACCAAGCAGAACCTTAGCCTTAAGGTTTGTCTGGTAGTTTGCAAGGGATGTTGTCACAAGCCCCTCCCCTGCCACAACAACAGTTGAAAAGTATCCGTTTTCAGAAGAGAATGTCTCTCCTCCAAGATTCCACTGAACCCTTGCACCTGAAACACTTTTACCAGTAATTGAATCCTTTACCGTGCCTGTCAAAACGGCAGTATCTGCTCCCCTGGTCTCAATTTCAACATCAAGGGATGATGCGCAATGGCTTGTGGTCTCATATGTCCATTCCCCTGATTCAGCGTTTTCTATTGTGATGTTTTCAGAATCACACACAATATAAGGCTCAATGTTATAAAGGGTTTTGTCAGGTCGATAGATCATTACTTCAACATAGCAATCGCCGCACTTTTCAGCTCCCGGGGTGACAGGAGTGTCTGCTCTCAATAATCCAGAGCTTAATGACGATGATAACCTTGTTGATGTGATGGAAGATCTGGTTCCGAACATACCTTGCCCAACATTAACGGAGATCTCGAGGGTCTGGTTCTCAAATCTATTTTGTACCTTTTCGGAAAAAGATTCCTTATTTTCTATGGTTGCCCTTCGTTTCTGTATCACACTGAAATTGGTTGTCTCAACAGCCTGAAGCCCTGAAGAGTCAAGTGCCACAACATCAACAATATAATTTTGAGGCGACAGACCGGACAGAAGTGTTGTCTTGTACTGGTAGGTTGAAATAAAGGGCGTATCACTTGCCAACGGCTCCACAAGAGTCATCTCAACACCATCTTCCCCCAATATACTGTCAAGAAGAGCGTGTTTCAGTACAACACTTTCAATATCATCTGCGCCATCAGGGTCATAGACACTCACAAGAAAGGTTACTTCCTGCCCTGCTCCGGCTTCTATGATTGAAGGCTCTACGCTGAAAGGCATCCTTATCTCTGGTGCATTACCAGATGAAGGAAGCTCAGTTTCTGAATCTGTTTTTTCAGCAAGGATGCAGCGAACATGGTATTCACCACTCTTTGTGAATGATTTGATAGTTCCATTGTAAAAATCAATGTACCATGCACTGTCAGTCTCATCAGCGTCACTGCTGCCGGACCAGTACCATAAAGACTGAGTGTTTTCAAAAATATCCACAGAAATTGATGGATTGTACTTTGTATAATCAACAATTGAAGCCAGCTCCTCAATTTCAGGAATTCTCCAACCACTCTCCCCATCAAGTACCAGATTTTCACAATATTGACAGGCATCTTCCCAGGTGCGTTTAACGCCATCATCCTCTCTTTGCCATTTAGCTCCTGTTCTTATATCCTCTGCAACCTCTTCGCTATTGATAACCAGATTATCCAGAGGATCAAGTGACCAAAATGGCCCTGAGCGGACACAACGGATATAGGAGCGAGATGTCTTGGTGCCAGTGCTGACACTGCCATCGTAAAAGTAAACCTGCCACGCATTGACCGTGCCATTAGCATAATCACTGCCCGACCAGAAAAGCGTCCAGTCCGATTCAACGCTGAAGATCAAATCCATGGCAGGCAAATAGCTATTATAATCAATAATACTTCTCAACTCATCCACCCTTGGAGCGCGCCAGTCGTTATATCCTGCAAGTTCCAGCTCCTCACATGCTTGACAGGCATCTTCCCAGTTTCGTCTGATACCATCATCAGTCTGCTGCCACATAAGACCGGTGCCTTCATCTGTAATTGTGCCATCTGCATTGTCAACATAGGGTCCGACAGCATGGGCAACTGTGGATATCAATATGCATAAAAGTGATAATGAAACGCATAAGGTGGTTTTTATTCCATTCATTTCTTCTCCTTTAATACTCATAATCAAAACCTGTGATTTTTTTAGCCTTGTTAATACTATCTGAATCAGGATACCCAAGATTAACAGAGATAAAGCAGGATTATTTATCCTGAAAATCTTTTACATTGTGATTATCCTGATTCAGACAATCATAACAACTACTAAAGATACATAAATTGGCAAGATTTATATTCCATTTCATGGAAAAAATCTACTATTTTATGACAATTTTTGTGATTATCTAAACTTCGCCGGGATTTGGTGATTTTTTTTGGGATGTTTCATTTGTCTATTCACGCTTTTTTGAAATATGATTTTCATGGCAATTAGCTGATTCATGATTTATAATATAAAATTAAAATGGAGACAAAAAATGAGCACTAAATTGCGCAAGGTCGATAACTCCAAGGCAGTTTTGATCCCATAAGCATTGTATTGTGGATTAAACAGACAACAAACTGCAAATCCTGCAAAAATCCGAGGCATAAGGGGAACGCATGAATTTTCCATATGGATACAGTGATTTTAAGGAGATCATCCTTAACAGATATTTCTACTGTGACAGAACAGACAGAATCAGACAGCTTGAGTGTGATAAATATCAGCTTTTTCTCCGCCCCAGACGTTTCGGGAAATCCCTTCTGCTCTCCATGCTGGAAAACTACTATGATGTGGCAAAAAAGGATCTCTTTGAGCAACTTTTCAGCCACCTTGAAATAGGAAAAAAACCAACACCTCTTCGCAACTCCTACTTTATCCTGAAATGGGATTTCTCATGCATTGATGCTTCAGGCTCTGTTGATCAGATCCGGCAGTCCCTTTATGATCATATCAATAACTGCATCAAAAGGTTTATAATATGCTACCAAAACTATAATATACCTCCAATTAATATTGATCCTGGCAATGCCCTCAGTTCCATCCAATCCCTATCCAATGCTGTGGAATTTATGGATAGATCTGTTTATCTTCTAATAGATGAATATGACAATTTTGCAAATGAAGTGATGATGTCCGGTGACCACCATATTGAAAGATACGAATCCCTTGTGAGAAAAGAGGGAATACTGAAAACCATTTTCAAAAACATCAAATCCCTGGCATCAAGCGATGTATTTGACAGAATATTTATCACCGGAGTCTCTCCTGTGGTCATGAGCGACATCACAAGCGGCTTCAATATCGGGGAGAATATCTATTTTGAATTAGATTACAACGATCTGTGCGGATTTACGGAAAATGAGATTCACGCTGTTTTGTCAAAAATGAACATCAACAATGCTGAAAACAGATACATAAGAAGCAGCACTCATTTTCAAAATGCCCTTGAAATAATGAAACTCTACTACAACGGTTACCACTTCTCACAGGATGCAACCGAGCCTGCTTACAATCCAACCCTTGTGCTCTATTTCCTGAAACGATTACAGAAAACAGGGCAATTTCCAGAAAACATGTTTGATGAAAACCTTGCAATGGATGAGGGCAAACTTCTCTATATCTCTGAAATAAAAGGTGGAAACCAGCTCATTATTGATCTGATGCAGCATAACCATCACAGGCAAAAGATTGAAATCCAGCAGATAAGCCAGAAGTTCGGCATAAGAAGAATGCTCTCCGATGCAACCCATGACAGATCTTTTCTGATCTCTTTTTTATATTACTTTGGCATCCTGACCCTTGATGGCCGCTCTGAAAACGGTGATCAGGTTTTGAAGCTTCCAAATCTTCTTACCAAAAGACTCTATGTTGACAGAATCAACGAGATGCTTCTGCCTGAACCTGTGGAACGTGATAAAGGCAAGGATGCTGCAAAAAAGGTATATCAGCAAGGAAAGATGGAAGAGCTTTGCAAATTTGTTGAAGATCATTACTTCAAGGTGTTTCGCAACCGCGATTACCGTTGGGCAAACGAACTTACTGTAAAAACAGCATTTCTGACACTTCTTTACAACGATATTCTTTTTATTATGGATTCGGAAAAGGAGATTGAAAGAGGATTTGCCGATCTTAGCATGATCATCAGGCCGGACATGCGAAAATTTCGCC
>NZ_LT828541.1:206091-207096 GCF_900170035.1 Desulfamplus magnetovallimortis
GACAGTAAGGTGGAACGCTATGATTCCCTTGTAAGAAAAGAGGGCATATTGAAAACCATCTTCAAAAACATCAAGTCCCTGGCATCAAGCGATGTTTTTGACAGGATATTTATCACCGGAGTTTCTCCTGTGGTCATGAGTGACATCACAAGCGGCTTTAATATCGGGGAGAATATCTATTTTGAAGATGACTACAATGATCTTTGCGGATTTACGGAAAGCGAGATTCAAGCTGTTTTGTCAACAATGAAAGCCAATGAAGTTCATTCCAATAATGCCCTTGAAATAATGAAACTCTACTACAACGGTTACCTCTTCTCACAGGATGTAACCGAACCAGTTTATAACCCCACACTTGTACTCTACTTCCTGAAGCGATTCCAGAAATCAGGGCGATTTCCGGAAAACATGTTTGATGAAAACCTTGCAATGGATGAAGGCAAACTTCTCTATATTTCCGAAATAAAAGGGGGAAATCAGCTAATTATTGATCTGATGCAGCAGAGCCACCAGAGTCACAAAATTGAAATCCAGCAGATAAGCCAGAAGTTCGGCATAAGAAGAATGCTCTCCGATGCAACCCATGACAGATCTTTTCTGATCTCTTTTTTATATTACTTTGGCATCCTTACTCTTGATGGCCGTTCAGAAAATGGTGACCAGGTGTTGAAACTGCCCAACCTTCTTACAAAAAGGCTCTATGTTGACAGAATTAACGAAATGCTTCTGCCGGAACCTGTTGAACGGGACAAAGGAAAGGATGCAGCCAAAAAAGTCTATCAAAAAGGAGATATGGAAGCTCTTTGCAGATTTGTTGAAGAGCACTACTTCATGGTATTTCGTAACCGAGATTACCGATGGGCAAATGAACTTACTGTCAAGACTGCTTTTCTGACACTTCTTTACAACGATATTCTTTTTATTATGGATTCGGAAAAGGAGATTGAAAGACGATTTGCCGACCTTACCATGATAATAAGGCCGGACATGAGAAAATTTCGTCTG
>NZ_LT828541.1:207196-212071 GCF_900170035.1 Desulfamplus magnetovallimortis
GTTTCCATAGTAAAATTTTGAACCATGATTAAAGGATTTAAGGATTAACATGATGAAAAATCAAGATAATCCCTTAATCATGAAAATCATGGTTCAGAAAAAATGAAACCTTATACATAAAAGCTGCCAGAGTCTGAAAAGCCCTTTTGAAAAAGCATTAATCCGTTGATGAAAGATCAAGGGTAAAAAACCGAATCTCAAAGGTCGGCATTCCATCAGGCTCTGCTGTGACAAGGGAATAAAAAGTATATTTGCCCTTTGGCATCAAATCCAGAGGAATTGACAAAAACTCTCCATCCTGCTGCCACTGGCATGTCTCTTTTACCTCACGCCAGGCAACAGGTGTTCCAGTCATGGGAGCAAAAGTATTCTCACTGTCAAAAAGCAGCAGATAAGAAGAAAGCTCAGGAGCATCAGTTGTCATACCAAGGTAGATATTGACTTTTTCGTCATATGGAGGAAACAGAGCGGAAAAGACAAGATTAGAGTCAACAACTCCGACAGCAAATTGCTGACAGGAAGCGTCAGGCTCTATCATTGGTGAGACTATCTCCTCAACAATGGGCTTGTCAGGAGCTTCAATGCAAGATGATTCCACAGGGGCAACAAAAAGCTGTATCTTCTTTGTCTCGCCAGAACCAAGCAGAACTTTAGCCTTAAGGTTTGTCTGATAATTTGCAAGGGATGTTGTAATAAGACCTTCCCCTGCCACAACAACCGTTGAAAAATATCCGTTTTCAGAGGAAAATGTCTCACCGCCAAGATTCCACTGAACCCTTGCATCTGAAACGCTTATACCGCTCTCTGCATCCTTTACCTTACCTGTCAGAACTGCGGTATCTGCTCCCCTTGTCTCAATCTCAACATCAAGGGATGATGCACAATGACTTGTGGTTTCATATGTCCATTCTCCGGATTCTGCGTTTTCTATTGTGATATTTTCGGAATCACACACAATATAAGGGTCGATGTTATACAGGCTCTTGTCAGGCCGATAGATCATAACTTCAACATAGCAGTCACCGCACTTTTCAGCTCCAGGAGTGACAGGAGTATCGGCTTTCAAGGACGATAGATTTGAATTCAGGGATTTTGAACTTCTGAATGATTTTATTGATGTTGATGAGGCACTGCCGAACAAACCCTGCCCAACATTAAAGTATATCTCAAGGGTCTGTTTTTCCAATGCATTTTGTACCTTTTCGGAAAATGATTCCTTATTTTCTATACTTGCCCTTCTCTTCTGCATTACACTGAAATTATTGATAGTATGAACAGCCTTAAAGCCTGACCTGTCCCGAGCCACAACATCAATAATATAATTCTGGGGCGACAAACCGGAAAGAAGTGTTGTCTTGTACTGGTAGGTTGCAATATCTGGGTTGTCACTAAAAGCTGTCTCTACAATGCTCATTTCAACACCATCTGACCCCAATATGCTATCAAGAAGATCGTGTTTCAGAACAACGCTTTCAATATCACCTGCGCCATCAGGATCATATACATTCACAAGAAAAGTTACTTCCTGCCCTGCTCCTGCTTCTATGGTTGACGGAGTTACCGTAACAGGTTCCCTTATCTCCGGTGCATTGGCTGCAATTGCAACCTTCAAGAATCGGCTTTCACCTGCTGAAAGATTAAAGGGGGCAACTGTTGTTGCTGTATAATTTGGAGCTGAGACCTCGGCTGTATATACTCCGGCAGATAAGGTCTCAAAATCAAAATAACCACTTGATAAAGTCTGACCTTCTGCAACAAGTTCACCCCCTGAAAAGAGTTTTATTGTGGCATTTGCAACTGGTTCGCTTCCTTTTGAGGAGACAACTTTGCATTTGACAGAGGATAAAAGCTGTGTATCAGTGCCGGAAGCTCCTGTACGGACGCAACGAACGGGATTTGTTGAAGTATGATAGTCCACATCCACATCACCTCTGCCAAACCCCACACCCCACAGATTGTAAATGTCAGAAGCAACTTTAGTGTTAGACCAGTACCAGAATGAGCTGACTTCCCAGTATGACTCGGCACTTTCCAAAACATCCTCATTAATTGAAGGTGAATACTCTGTATAGTCAATAATTGAAACAAGCTCCTCAATTTCAGGAATTCGCCAGTCATAATAGCCGCCAAGAACCAGCTCCTCACAATATTTACATGCATCACTCCAGGTTCTTTCTACACTGTCATCCTGCCTTTGCCATTGAAGCCCTGTCCTAATATCCTCTACAACATCTTCATTTATTATTATAAGGGAATCATTGGTATCCAATGACCAATATGGGCCTGAACGAACACAGCGAAGGTAGAAGTCATTTCCCTTGGCACTTTGCTCAACCTTGCCACCGTAAAAACTCACATACCATGCAAGAAGACTGGAACCGGCATGTGTAGTCCCTGACCAATACGCCCTTGATATAACATCAAAAACCGGATTCATGGAAGGTTCATAGAGGCTGTAGTCAACAAGAGTCCTTAACTCATCCACCCTTGGGAGACGCCAGTCATCATAGCCAGCAAGCTCCAACTCTTCACATGCTTCGCAGGCTATGTACCAGTTTCGTTCAACACCGTCATCTGCCTGCTGCCACATAAGGCCGGTATCTTGATCGGTAACTGTGCCATCTCCGTTGTTAATATATGTACCAGCAGAATGGGCAAATGTAGCTATAATAAGGCATAAGATCGACAATGAGACACACAAAAATATTTTTATTCCATTCATTTTTTATCCCTGAATATTTTTTTGATTGTTAGTTGGAGCATACCCTTTGTCTGGATTTGATGCTTTACCTGAAAATGCTTTCAGGTGATGAAACGTATAAAACAATTCATTAATGATACATAATGCAGGTTCATATTTCATTTAAAAGATAAAGTCCAGTATTTTATCATAGGTTTTAAAAAATACATGTGTATATAATAAAGTGTTCTGTTTAGCCATCCTCTCTCCACATAATGCTTATAATTTGCGACTCTGTTCACTTCTCTGGGATTTTTTGTTTTTGTTGCTGTTTGAATTTTTTTGCCAAAATCCCTGAAATCAGTTTAACAATTGAAAAGGATATTGTAGATTGTGGATTGTGGATTGCGGATTTAGCATGTTCTATGGATACAAAATACTATAAAAATCAGATGAGTAAAAGAGAATTTTATAAATTTTCCATATGGATACAGTGATTTTAAAAACAAAAGAGGTACAAAAATGCGAACTAAAAAAAAAGTAAGTTTAACTATTGATACAGAGATTATGGATGCCTTGGAAGCCATTGCTTTGAGTAGTAATCTGGCAAAAAGTCAAATCGCCCAGGAAGCCTTAAGTCTGTGGCTTAAAAAAAGAACCGAAGATTTGATTGCACTGGGGTATGCAGAGATGGAAGAAGAAGATCGCTCTTTTTCAAAAATGACATTTACAGCCCAGACAGAGACGTTTTAGATGATAAATTTTCCCTTGCGTTCTGAAATCTGGATTGTCAACTGGAATCCCTCCAGGGGAAGTGAACAAGCTGGAAAAAGACCTGCACTTATTATCCAGAATAATATTGGCAATGAAAAAGCTGCAACAACAATCGTGGCGGCCATTTCAACACCTGTTAAAAATTACCCCATGAATGTGATACTTGAGCCCCCTGAAGGGGGCTTGCATGAACGTTCCATGGTTAAAACAAGTCAAATTCTGACAATCTCCAAAGAGAGACTGGAAAAACGACTCGGAATCATCAGCTCTGAAAAAATGGCAGAGGTCAATGCAGCCATTAAATTGAGCCTGGATCTCACCTGACCTCAAAATCTGTACGTAATGATAAAATGGATTCAGGTGTTAATCAATTGATGAAAGGTCAAGCGTAAAAAACCGAATCTCAAAGGTCGGCATTCCATCAGGCTCTGCTGTTACAAGGGAGTAAAATGTATATTTGCCCTTTGGCAGCAACTCCAGGGGAATAGAGAAAAACTCTTCCTCCTGCTGCCACTGACAAGCCTCTGTTACCTCCCGCCAGGCAACAGGTGTTCCTGTCATGGGAGCATAAGCATCATCACTATCAAACAGCAACAGATAAGGGGAAAGCTCCGGAGCATCGCTTGTCATTCCAAGGTAGATATTGACTTTTTCATCATAAGGAGGAAACAGAGCGGAAAAGACAAGATCTGAATACACAACCCTTACAGCAAATGGCTGGAAGGAAGCATCAGGTTCCATCCCTGGTGATACTATCTCCTCGACAAGCGGCATGTCAGGAGCTTCAATGCAGGATGACTCCACAGGCGCAACAAAAACCAATATCTTTTTTGTCTCTCCGGAACCAAGCTGAACCTTAGCTTTAAGGTTTGTCTGGTAATTTGCAAGTGATGTTGTAACAAGTCCCTCCCCTGCCACAACAATGGTTGAAAAGTACCCATTTTCAGAGGAAAATGTCTCTCCGCCAAGATTCCATTGCACCCTTGCATTTGAAACGCTGATACCGCTCTCTGCATCCTTTACACTACCTGTCAAAACTGCTGTATCAGCTCCCCTTGTCTCAATCTCAACATCGAGAGAAGATGCGCAATGATCAGGATAACCAGGATGGACAGGATGTTCAGGATAGATACTCAAAATCGACATCTTGTTGGCTTTTTTGGCATTTATTGAATTTGTCTGAATCAGGATAACCGGGATTTACAGGATGCTCAAGATTTTTATCCTGTAAATCCTGGTTATCCTGGGAATCCTGATTCAGACAAGGTTTACAAGATCATAGTTGTCAACTTTGAGTCGATTAAACAGACAACAAATTCAAAATCCATCAAAAATCGGAGGCCGGATGGGGACGCATGAATTTTCCATATGGATACAGTGATTTTAAGGAAATCATCCTTAACAAATATTTCTACTGTGAT
>NZ_LT828541.1:212171-282454 GCF_900170035.1 Desulfamplus magnetovallimortis
TACTTTGGAATCCTTACCCTTGTTGGCCGTTCAGAAAATGGTGACCAGGTTTTGAAACTGCCCAACCTTCTTACAAAAAGGCTTTATGTTGACAGAATTAACGAAATGCTTCTGCCGGTACCTGTTAAACGGGATAAAGGAAAGGATGCTGCCAAAATAGGTAAAGCATTTCGTGCTCACTTCTTAAGAAAATCCGAAGGATATTGAAATGTTGCATGTGCATATTTATCATAGAGTTTCCTGATCTCGCCTCTCTTCAATAAATCTTCCATGCTTCTGTCAAAGATTGCTGCCAGTTTTTCACCCCTCTCATCCTTTGTGAATACAACAAATAGTTTGAGTTCAAGAAGAGTCTGACGGTTAAAAAAAGATGCCTGATACTGATCCGTGTGGGTATTGAAAAAATCGGTGATATCTGCCTTTGCATCAATATAAAAATCAAGCTTTCCGACATCAAAAAGCCTAAAAATCGCATCCCTGTCATTCATGCGCCTTATTTTCAGTGTGGTTGTAATCTCCTCGCTGAAATAGTCGTCATAGGAGTAGCCCTTGATCCATGCAACTGTACTGTTCATAATGGATTCAAGGCCTTTCCACTGGGATAGACGATCGTTTTTATATACAGCCTGTACCACATCCACTGCAAAGTGGTTCGCAGGGTATGTGCCATCCTCAATCTCCTCTTCATAGGCTCCGACCATGGCATCAACAACTTTCTGTTCCACCATTTTTACAGATGCATCATAGGACTGTTTTTTAACTTTTACAGTGTAACCTTCAGGTTCAAAAACAGCCCTGAATATATCCCAGTAAAGGCCGGTGCCATCGCTGTGGGTGGCATCTTTCCACTCTTCGCTTGCAAATGTTATGGTCATTTCATCAGCAATAACAACATCAGCCAAAGTTAGTGCCATTAGTACCAGGCCGATGAAAACATATAAACATTTCTTCATTTCACAAAGCTCCTTAATTTAGTGTTTTCCAGTCAATTTTATTAGAAAGTCTATATAAAATACTGATATAAAACGACTTTCATGTTTCGTTGTGATGCGTAAGCAAACATGGGGGTTATTCCAAATAGGCTCATAAAGACTGTTAAAAAATGATTTGGCTCTTAAGAAAAAACAGTTTCATAAATTTTTATTTCAAAAATATTCAGTTTATACTAAAAATAGAAGGTGCTAACAACACTGGACTTTGGACAAATTTCACCCCTAATTGATTTTGAGTAAATTTTTTAACCTATTGAAAATACATATTTTTAGACATGTTTTGAATTTTAACCAAAAATATAAAGGAATTATTCTGTGGTTTGCTCGTTTTTAGCATTGTCCAAAACCCCGAATAATATCCCCATATTGGTTTTAAGATTTGACACATGTTAAAATTTCTAATCATTTCAATACTTATCTTCACATCAAAAAATCAATGCTCCGTTAATTTTGTCCAAAGTCCGAAACAACAGGAATTCTTAAAAAAATACCAACAGGAACACACTATTTAAAAATGCATATATCCACAACAAATTGCGGTATAATTCAAGAAAATCTAAAGGGAATTGTGGAAAGAGTCACATTCCATAATTCAGATAATGGCTGGTCAATTCTAAGGGTAATGCCCTTTTCCGATCCTGGCAGGCAGGAGACTGTTGTGGTGCATCAGACCAAAGTTTTTGCCGGAGCAACCATGGAGTTTTACGGTTCATGGACTGTACATAAAAAATATGGCCGACAATTTCATGCCACCCGTGCAGAGGAGAAGAAACCCGCCTCTTCGGCAGCCCTTGAGAAATATCTCGGCTCGGGACTTATAAAGGGGGTCGGCCCCAAAACTGCACGAAAAATTGTAAAACATTTTGATAAAAACACCCTGGATGTATTTGAAGAAGAGATTGAGAGATTGACAGAAGTTCCTGGCATTGCCATGAAGAAACTTGAGATGATAAGCGAAGCGTGGAACGAACATAAATCCATCAGGGATGTTATGATGTTCTTGCAGTCCCACGGTATCAGTACTCTTTTTGCTGTTCGCATATATAAGGAGTATGGAGATAATGCAATCTCCATGGTGACAGAAGACCCATATCGCCTGGCAAATGACTTTTACGGAATAGGCTTTTTTTCCGCAGACAGGGTTGCATTAAGCATCGGACTTGCCCCTGACAGTGAGCAGAGAATGATTGCCGCAATTCGTCATGTACTTGCAGGGGCACGAAATTTTGGGCACTGTTATCTTACCTTTCCCCAGATCAACGAAGAGGTCTCATCCCTCCTTAACCTTGGCCTTGAACCTGATTACATGGCTCAAAGGTTAAATGAGGTGCTTGAGCAGATGAAAAGTTCAAAAAAGCTCATGGTTCGCATGGTTGAACAGGAAGTGTGTTACTACTCAAGAAGCCTCTATTTTGATGAGCTTTATGTGGCATCAAGGGTGTTATCAATGTGCTCCGGAGATCCACCTGATGTTGAAAAAAACAGGATTGAACGCTGGGTATCGCTCTACTGCAAAGCAAAAGATATTGCATTAAGTGATGAACAGAAGCGAGCTGTAATTGCCATTGCTTCTGAAAATTTTTCTGTTCTTACAGGCGGCCCTGGATGCGGCAAGACCACAACCACCCTTGTTATTGTAAAACTCATTGAGGCAATGAGCAACACCATGCCGCCATCAAAGGAGTTGAAAATCCTGCTTGCAGCACCAACAGGAAGAGCTACCCAGAGAATGAGTGAAGTGATAGGAAGAGAAGCTAAAACCATACACCGGCTGCTGGAGTGGCAGAACGGCAAATTCAAGAAAAATGAGCACAATCCACTCAAAGCAGGATTTCTCATTGTGGATGAGTGTTCCATGCTTGATATAAGCCTTACCGCATCACTTCTTAAGGCTGTGCCAGATGGCTGTCAGGTGCTTTTCATAGGGGATGCCGACCAGCTCCCTTCTGTGGGCGCAGGAAATGTACTTAAAGATATAATTGCTTCAGGTGTTGTACCATGCTTTACACTGACCCAAATCTTCCGCCAGGCCAAAGCTTCTCATATAATAAGATATGCCCATGAGATCAACAGCGGAAACATGCCCTGGATAGGCTCTCCATTCAATGAACCACACCTTTGGCAAAATGGTGTTGACTGCATGTTCATGGATTCAGATGAAGCCACAATGGAGCAGATGAAATTTATAAATCGCATCAAAAACGAGTGCATTGAAAGACATTCTGAAACAAAAGGAGAAAAAGAAGATGATGATTCCCAGTGCTATGAATTTAACATCAGTGAAACCATAAGACCCTATGAAACCGAGATTAATATCCCTAAAAAATTCAGGCATGTGGATCTCAACACTCTGCTTTCAGCCGGCACAAGGGTGGAAGAGCTTGTCTCTGTTGTCAAAAAGGTACACCCCTGGTCATCCCTTCATTATGGATATTCAGCCCTTGATGTGGTGAGAATGCTATATCAGGAGTGGATTCCCAAATATTATGGAAAGGATTGTGAAATACAGATTCTTTCACCCATGACCCGTGGCTCCCTTGGAACCGTAAATTTAAACAGGGTTATACAGGAAGCATGCAACCCGCCAGGAGAGGGGAGACGCCAGATAAAGGTTGGGGAGAGAATTTTTCGGGTGGGAGACAGGGTGATTCACCGAAGGAACAACTATGACCTTGGTGTATTTAATGGGGATATCGGAAACATAATTGATATGGATAACATGGAGCTTACCTGTTCTGTGAAATTCTTTCCTGATAACAAGGTGGTGAATTACAGTAAAGATGACATAATGGAGCTGGATCTTGCATATGCAGTCACAATACACAAGTCACAGGGAAGCGAATTTGAGGCTGTGATTATCCCTGTTTTAACCCAGCATTTCAAAATGCTCTACCGGAACCTTATATACACCGGTCTTACAAGGGCAAGAAAACTTGCCGTGTTTGTGGGTACCCGCAAAGCAATGGCAATGGCTGTGAAAAATCAGGATACATCCCTTAGGCAGACAGCTTTGAGGGAGTTACTCATAAAAAGCGCAAGGATTTCGTAAAAAAAATAACATGGCGGATAACCACAACACAATCCAATGGATAAAAGTGGTTTTTTTAACCGAAGCAACAAGAGCCCCCTTCTCTTTTTAACTTCATGGAAAAAGGAGATATCTGATGTCGGAAGGACTACTGCAACTCATTGCCAAAGGTGAAGGCATTGAACTTGAGTTCAAAACCTGCCGAAATAAGCTCAATCGTGATGTTTATGAAACGGTTTGTGCTTTTCTTAACCGCCATGGCGGCACCCTGTTTCTGGGAATTAATGACAATGGTGATATTCAAGGCATTGAACCCCAGGCACTTGCACAAATCCGCAAAGACTTTGCTACATCCATAAACAATCCCCAAAAACTATCACCGCCAACATATCTTTCAATCAATGAGGAAGAGATAGAGGGCAAAAGGCTTCTAAGGATTTATGTCCCGGAAAGCTCACAGGTGCATCGCTGCAACGGCCGAATATATGATCGCAATGAGGATGGTGATCTTGATATTACCGATCAAACAGTTCAGGTGGCATGGCTTTACCAGCGTAAACAGGCAACATACAGTGAAAACAGGGTATATCCCTGGATAGAGATAGATGAGCTTAGAAAAGATCTGATGGAAGATTGTCGAAAATACCTGCGTATTAACGACCCCAATCATCCCTGGGGAAAAATGGATGATATGCAGATGCTCAAAAGTGCCCAGCTATATCAAAAAGATCCCGTAACCGGCAATTATGGCGTGACCCTGGCAGGTGTAATGCTTTTTGGCTCAGATCACAATATTCTACAGATCTGCCCGGCACATCGAACCGATCTTATTCTGCGTAAAGTAAATGTAGATCGTTATGATGACCGTGACCTTGTACGCACCAATCTGATTGAAAGTTATGACAGAATTCTATCTTTTATAAAAAAACACCTTGCAGATCCCTTTTACCTTGAAGGGATAGAAAGACGGAGTTTAAGGGATATTATTTTTCGTGAAGTTGCCTCAAACATGCTCATTCATCGTGAATATGCAAGCGGTGCCACATCCCGTATCATTATAGAGTATGGGCGAGTGGTGACAGACAACCCCAGCCGCCCCAACGGTTTTGGCCTTCTAAACCCTGAAACATCTACTCCTTTTCAGAAAAATCCTGTTTTAAGTGCTTTCTTTCGTGTCATAGACCGTGCTGATGAGCTTGGTTCAGGTATGCGTAAGATGATGCGTTACTGCAAAAAATATGGCGGTGCCGATCCCCAGCTTATCGAAGGTGATAACTTCCGCATGATTATCCATGTACCGGAGTTTGGTGGAAACCCTGCTAAAAAAGCCACGATTGTTCATATGGATGATAATGGGGTAAAGGTTAGCCAACAAAGTGGGATGCATGATGGGGTGCATGATGGGGTGCATGATGGGGTGCATGATGGGGTGCATGATGGGGTGCATGATGGGGTGCATGATGGGGTGCATGATGGGGTGCATGATGGGGTGCATGAGCATAGTTTAACAGAAACCATGAAAACAATAATTAAACACTTAGAAACCCCCCTATCAACACCACAACTGTTGAACCTACTGGGATATCCACGAAGAACAAGAAATTATGAATCATCTATAAAATTTTTGTTAAATAAAAGCTTAATTGAAATGACTATTCCCGATAAACCCCGAAGTAAAAATCAAAAATACCGCCTCACCGAAAAAGGCAGACAAACCATAGAGGAATGAGTACGAAATAACTTTACCATTCTGATTTAAACTAAGCGGGCGAGACGCCAGCGTTCCCAGAAATGAATGGGCACGTTATTTAAAACCCATTCCGGAAAAAATAAATTCTATAAACCTTCTCAAAACCCATAAGTTCTAAATACTTGCTACCAGATAACTTGCTACCAGATAACTTTCTACCAGATATTGTGTTTTTCATTGCCTTAAAATTACTATTGATGGTAGCTGATAAAAAAACTTATGACTGGTGAGGGAAAAATATATTGATGAGGAACGTTCAACATGGAATGGCTAATTTCCTTTCATGGAGTTTACACTTTTTTATTAGAAAGCCTCCGTAACATACTGATACACAACGACTTTCATGTTTCGTTGAGATGCGTCAGCAAACATGGATGTTTATTATAAATGCCTATAAATGGGCGTAGTTTCCCAAAAAGTGTAAAGCAGGAAATGTAACATCCTTATTTTTGCATGATCACCATGACCTTATGTTAAAAAGAAGATCATTTTCAAGATAAATCTGTTCCACCCGCTCCTGGTGAATCTTGAGCATCTCTCCCTGCCCTGCTGCAACCTCCTGAACAATATACTTTATGACGCAGAGCATATTTGATGGCGTTCCAATGAATGGAACTGATTTAAGTGGCACCACAAGGGCAAGATCAGCAAACTGGATAACAGGTGAGGTTGAGCTGTCGGTAATAACAAGCAACTTATGCCCAAGACGCCTTGTAAGCTTGCTGATTTTGATCAACTCATTGGGATAGCGGGTCGTTGCAACCAGAACCACAAGGGAATCATCAGGTGCATTGGAGAGGGTATCAATGGCTGTTGAGTCACTGCCCTTTAAAATGGAAATTCCCTTTCTCACCTTTGTCATTGCCCATCCCATGTAGTATGCAAATGCATATGATATCCTTGAACCCACGATGTAAATGTCATGGCTTGCAATCATTTGACTCACAAAATCATTCATAATATTGACATCAATCATTTCATAGAGCAGGCGAAGTTCACTCAACTCCTCAAAGACAACCCTGTGAAGCCTGTCAATTCCTGGCTCCTGGCGCATTTTCTCCATATCACTTCTGTCAGGCAGATTGACGCCGGTACTGACAAAATCCTTTAACGACTGCTGAAGGTCTCCATATCCTTTGTAGCCCACGCCATTTGCAAAGCGAACCACAGTGGCTTCACTGGTACCACAGGCTTCAGCAAGCTGTTTTGTGGTCATTAAAACAACTTTTCCGGGATTCTGCACAATATATTTTCCAAGTATCTTTGCCTTGGGAGTCAATTCATCCATTCTGCCCATAATATTTCTTATGGCAGGGTGGGATGAATCCTGAAAGGAGTTCTCTCTTTCAGAGTCCGGAAATGCTGATTTACTTCCAGCGACTGGCGGCTCTGCATCCAGCTCTTCAGATAAAACGACCTTTGATGCCAATGCATCTGCCCCCTCTTTATCAGAAAAAAAAGAAGCGGATTCCCTTGATGGGTTATTGCAATTACTGCCTGATGAAATAAAATCATTCATAAACTTAAATTTTTCTTGATTAAACATGTCAATAAAATAGATATCAATATATATAGTTGCCGTTTCTGGCAAAAAATAGCCCTCAAATTTATGAAAGTCAACGATTATTAATTCAAAAATTATAATTTTAAAAAAAACTTCTTGACATAATTCATTTCATTGAGTATCAGGTAAATTATCCAGTCAGTTTTTCACTAACCTTGCAGCAAATATTTTAAGAGAAGGCTTATGTTTGGTAAATACAAACCCATGTGGGGCGAAAAGACCCAGCTCAAATCAAGTTATGATGCGGTAATCATTGGAGGCGGACTTCACAGTCTTGCAACAGCCTATTACCTTGCAAAGGAACATGGTATCACCGATGTAGCCATAATTGAAAAAAACTACATCGGATTTGGCGGTGCTGGCAGAAACACCGCCATTGTCCGTGCCAATCAGCGTACCCAGTACAATGTTCCTCTCTATAAGGAAGCCCTTGACCTCTGGCCGGTTCTCACAAAGGAACTGGATTACAACCTGATGTTTAACAATTGCGGCAACCTGAACCTGATGCACAGCGAGGCAGCCATGAAAGCGGCCCGCATGACCATCTGCACAGCTCAGTACCATGGGGTTGAAAGTCACCTCATTGATGCCAAAGAGGCAAAAGAACTTGTGCCTGCACTGAACATTTCAGAGGATATTACCTTTCCCATCCACGGAGCCATGTTTCATCCGCCAGGTGGTATTGTCCGTCATGATGCAGTTGTATGGGGACTTGCACGGGGTGCTTCAAAGTATGGAGTGGAAATTCATCAGCAGACTGAAGCCACAGCCATAAATACCCGCAACGGCAAAGTTGTCTCTGTTGAAACAGATCGTGGAACTATAAACACCAGCAAGGTTCTTATCTCTGCCGGTGGCTACTCTGCATCGCTTATTAACAAAATGATGGGAATCAGACTGCCTGTAAGTGTTCTGACCATCCAGGCAATGGTTACCCAGCCACTTAAACCTCTTTTAAACCATGTTGTTTCATCCGGTGCATACCACTGCTATGCAAATCAGACACTGAAAGGCGAGATTGCAACCGGTGCACACATGGATCAATGGCCTAACTACACAACCCAGACCACTGCACACTACATTAAGCACCAGGCAGAAGCCCTGTCAGAGTTCCTTCCCTGTCTGAGGGGCGTAAGATTCATGAGAATCTGGGGCGGCCTTGCTGACATGACCCCTGACATGGCCCCCATAATGGATGGAAATGATCAGGTTGAAGGTTTCTTCTTCAATTGCGGCTGGGGTTATTTTGGATTCAAATCCTGTTCGGCTGCCGGAAAGCATATGGCTGAGTTCATGGCAAACGGCGAAGCCCCGAATATCCTCAAGCCCTTTAATCTAAAGCGCTACGAAGAGCATAAACTCATGGGCGAAACTGCGGCACTTGTAACCTATACACCGGATAACTAAAAATTGATGAACCTGTAAAAATCCGATTCTTATTTTTTGCCGTAAAACACTCAACCTGGATAAGCCAGAACCAAAAAGGCTATCTGATTTAATTGCCACTTGCCCAAAAAGTAAGAAAAAAACAGAAATGCGAATCTAAAGTAGAAGGATTAATACCGGCTTTTTATTCAGGATTTTTTACCAAACCATCAAAATTCATGGAGAAAAACAATGGCTTTAACAATCACATGTCCGGTCTGTGGAAAACGCAACGGATATGAGTTCAGATATGGCGGGGAAGACAAGGGTCCAAGACCTGATGAAGCAGGTCTGACACCCCAGAGCTGGTGTGACTATGTACATATGAACAACTGTGTTGCAGGCGTCCAGAAGGAGTGGTGGTTCCACAAGGACGGCTGCGGCTCATGGTTTACCATTCACAGAAATACAACAACCAATCTTCAAGTGGCAACTCCGGAGGCTGACAGATGATGACCAGATTTAATCAGCTCCCCACGCTGAGAATTGATCCCACAAAAAAAGTGATCTTTAACTACAAGGGCAAATCCTGTGCAGGTTCCGAAGGAGATACTGTTGCCACAGCACTCTATGCCAATGGTGTCAGGGTTTTTGCCAGAAGCCTGAAATATCACCGTCCAAGGGGACTTTACAGCCTTGATGGTGAGTGCAGCAACACCTGCATGGAAGTTGACGGTATCCCAAATGTCAGGACAGAAAATACTCTTGCAAAACAGGGTATGGAAGTAAAAGAGCAGAATGTAAAAGGCTCTGCCGAAAATGACATGATGGCATTCATTGACAAACTGGACTGGATGATGCCTGCCGGCTTCTACTACAGAACCATGCACAAGCCTGCATCCATGTGGCCTGTTGCCATGAAGCAGATCAGGAAAGCCGCAGGTCTTGGTGTAATGTCTCCTGACCATGTAACCCCTGGTAAGTTTGATGAAATTTTTCCCAGAACAGACGTTGTTGTAATAGGCGGCGGCCCTGCAGGAATGCAGGCAGCACTTGCAGCAGCAGACAAGGGTGTCAGGGTAATTATCATGGAATCACGGCCATGGCTTGGTGGTTTTTTTGACTACAGAGCAGCAGAGTACAGCAAGGGCAAACCACTTTACAGCCGTGCAAGGGAGCTTGCTGAAAAAGTTGAGGCACATCCAGGCATAAGAGTTCTGAAACATACATCAATGGTTGGTGCATACAGCAACAATCTTGTTACCGGTTTCCAGATTGGTGGTGAGGGCGACAGCTTTACAGAAAGATATGTGGAAATTCGTGCAAATGCCGTTGTTGTGGCAGTTGGGTGCATTGAGCGTCCCCTGATTTTTGACAACAACGAACGCCCTGGTGTAATGCAGGTTGCATGCGCCCATCGTCTGGCACGAACCTATGGAATCCTTGCAGGAGAAAAGGCTCTCTTCAGTGTAGGTCACGACCTTGGCCTTGAAGCAGCAATTGATCTGTATGACCTTGGAATGAAGATTGCCTGTGTTGCAGATATAAGAGAAGATGGACAGAATCCCGAGCTTCTGCTGGAACTTGCCAAACGCAACATCCCTGTATTAAAGGGATGGGTTGTCACAAAGGCACATGGTTCAAAACAGGTCAAAAAAGCAACCATTGCAACCATTGACGGCACAATAACCCGTGATTTCAACTGCAATGTAATTGTAGCATCCGCAGGTTTTACACCAATTACAGGCCCTTTGACACTTGCCGGTGCAAAACTTCGTTACGACTCTCACACAAACTTTTTCATTCCAGAGACCCTTCCTGAAAAGACACATATTGCAGGCCGCATGACAGGTCTTGAGGATTCAATGGCCATTGAGGCATCAGGAACCCTTGCAGGTATCAAAGCTGCCATGGATTCTCTTGCTTGTACATGTTGCGGTTCTGAAAGCGCTTCCGAAGGTGATTCTGAGGGGGATTCCAAAGAAAAATCCAGCAGTTCATCCTGCTGTGAGGCATGTGACGATGCTGCTCTCAAGGCTGCTGAGGAGGCTTTAAAAGCACTTCCCGGCCCTTCAAGGGGCACCAAACTTGTCACAGCTCCTGTAAAGGGAAGAAAAAGTTTCATCTGCTTTGATGAGGATACAACAATCAAGAACATTAAACAGGCCATTGAGATGGGTTTTGATGTTCCTGAACTTATCAAACGTTTCACATCTGCAGGAACAGGCCCTGGACAGGGAGGCATCCCTGGACACAACCTGCCGCTTTTTGTAGCAAAATATGAAGCTCTTTCCGGAGTTCCCGCTCCTGTACGTCCCACAACGGTAAGGCCTCCACTTGTACCCACACTTATTGCCACCTATGCAGGTACCAATCATATAATGATGAAACGTACCCCAATGGACGAGATGCAGAGATCTGACGGTGGTATCTTCAGAAAAATCGGTGTCTGGGAGCGTGCCCGCTACTTTTCAGATGATTTTGAGTGCAAGGCAGAGATTGAAAATGTCCGTAACAATGTTGGAATGCTTGACGGCTCAACCCTTGGAAAATTCCGCATACATGGACCCGATGCTCTCAAAGCTCTTCAGAGAGTATATACAAGTGACATGTCCAAAATAAAACCTGGCAGAGTCAAATATTCAGCCATGTGTAATGATGATGGATGTGTAATTGATGACGGTGTTGTCATTAAAATTGCTGAGAACGACTACTATTTCACCACCTCCACAGGTCGTGCAGGCCAGACCGTTGAGTGGGTAAGATACCATACCCGTTATGACGGCTGGGATTTCAACATGGTAAACCTCACTGACTCAATGGGTGTTATCAACCTTTCAGGTCCCAATGCCCGCAAGGTACTCCAGAAGATAACCGATGAAGATGTGAGCAATGAGGCATTCCCCTTCTCCGCCTACAAGGAGTTCATGGTAAAGGATACAATTCCGGTAAAAGCCATGCGTCTTGGTTTTGTGGGAGAACTCTCCTATGAGTTCCATGTACCATCTTCATACATGGTATCTTTGTGGAACATGCTCAAAGAGGCAGGAAAAGAGTTTGGCATCAAAAACTTTGGTGTGGAAGCCCAGAATGTTCTGCGTATGGAAAAATGCCACATCATTCTTGGCCAGGAGTCGGAACAGCGTACAAACCTTCTTGATCTTGGGCTTGGTTTCCTCTGGGATCGCAAAAAAACCGATGCCAAAACAGTTGGTGCTGTTGCCCTTGCACAGGCTGAAAAAGATCAAACCCGTTTCAGACTTGTGGGTTTCAAGATGGAGAACAATGGCCGGGCACCAAAAGATGGCTCTCTCATAGTTGATGACAAGGTTCGAGGTTATATATGTACTGCCCGTGACAGCTTCTCACTCAATGAGGCTGTGGGTATGGCACTTGTGGAGTCGCACATGGCAAAAATCGGCACCCGTCTTGAGATATTTGAAGATGAGTGTGGTGACCAGCGAATCTACGGCAAGGTAGTTCCCATGCCTTTCTATGACCCTGATGGTTCCAGAATGAAAAGCTAAGTAATTGGGTTTAATTATCTTACCCGAACGTCCCATCCCAAAGTCTGTAAAATGTGGCAGGGGGCGAGGTGAATGGGCAAGTTATTAAAAATCAATTCCTAAAAATGTAAAAATAGCTGACGGAATAAAAACAGGATCAGAAAAGGCCCGAAAAAAGGGATAACGGAAAGGAAAATCAAGGGATAAAAAAATGGTAGAAATTAGACGATATTCACCAGTTTCCTTCAAGGCTTCAGCCAAAAGAAGTGAAGTGAGGGATAACTGGAAAGTGGTACTTGAATATGAAGGTGAAGGGAAAGGTCCCCACCTTGTTGACCTGAGTCACATGACCCGTCTGGATGTGCAGGATGCCAATGTGGGAGCAATTACACCCTTTGGAGTAACCATACCAGAAGTGCCAGGGGAGTCAGTCCTTAAAGATAATGTCCTGATCAACCGCATGAACCGGATTCAGGCATCAGTCTTCTGTCTTGATGGTCATAAACCGGAAATACCTAAAGAGTCTGCTTATACAGAGACTACGGAAGTTGGGATGTGTCTTGCAATTATCGGAAAGGAAGTCTTTTCAATTCTTGAAAAACTCTCTTCCCTGGATTTTACGGATCCTGCAAGGAAAGCACCGTTTCTTTTTCAGGGCCCCATGTCCCATGTGCCCTGCCAGATCATCACATTGAGCAAAGATGGTGCAAAATCAGGTGTTCTCTTCACTGCATCCCGAGGTTATGGCAAAGATATGGTTCACGCAATCATGGATGCAGGAGCAGAATTTGGATTAAAACCGGCAGGAGAAGAAAAATTTTCCTCATGGATAGCCAGTTTGTAAAAAATATATTTAAACTCAAACGTTGTAAGTTCTCAAAAAATAGCATCTGTGGGGTGTTTTTTTAAAATATTACATACAAGTGGTTATTATTGGGAACTTATGGCTGACGGGATTTTAAGGAGAAATTTTAAAAATGAACAAAAAATATGATGCTATTATCATTGGTGCAGGTGTAATTGGTTGTCCCATTGCCTACGAACTTTGTAAAATGGGCTACAAGACCCTTAATGTGGATAAACTTCCTGATGCAGGAGAAGGTTCAACTGCTGGTTCCTGTGCAATTGTAAGAGCGCATTACTCCACAGAAGACGGTGTTGCCATGGCATATGAAGGCTTCAAATACTGGCTGGACTGGGAAAATTATCTTGATAACGTCAAAGATGAAAAAGGTCTTGCCAAATATATGAATACAGGCTCTCTTCTTATTAAATCAGAAGGCCATGACTGGAAAAAAGTTAAAAAGAATTACGATGCTGTTGGCGTAAAATATGAAGAAGTTGATAACGACAAAATCAAGGAGATGGTTCCCCCAATTGATCTTCATAAATACTGGCCGGTAAGACGTCCTGAAGATCCCACATTTTACGATGAGCCAACAGAGATGCTTGAAGGCGGAATCTTCTGCCCCGAAGGTGGATATGTAAACGACCCTGCCCTTTCTGCCCATAATATCATGAGAGCTGCCGAAGCAAAGGGCGGAGAGTTCATCTTCAACGCAGAGGTTGTGGATATCAGAAGCCAGGATGGAAAAGTTGTGGGAATCACACTTAAAGATGGAACCCAGATTGATGCTCCTGTTGTTGTCAATGTTGGCGGACCTCACTCCTTTAAAATCAACAAGATGGCAGAAGGCGTATGGGAAGGCTGCAACATAAAGACAAAATCCCTTCGTCACGAAGTAATGTACTGCCCATCCCCTGAAGGGTATGATTATCTCAATGATGGTTATCACATGTCTGATGGAGATATTGGATGCTATGTTCGCCCGGAAGTTGGCAACACCTTTCTCATCGGAAGCGAAGATCCCGAGTGTGACCCACAAGAGTGGGTAGATCCAGATGAGTTCTATGCAGGCAAAGGTGGAACCGGCAGGGATAACCAGCTCACAGAACCCCAGTGGAAAGCACAGTGCTACAGACTTGGAAAACGCATTCCATCACTTCAGGTACCTAACCAGCCAAAGGGTGTTGTTGATCTTTATGACTGCTCTGATGACTGGATTCCAATATATGACAAGTCTGATCTTGGCGGTTTCTACATGGCAATCGGTACCAGCGGCAATCAGTATAAGAACGCACCTGTTGTAGGTCGTATGATGGCAGAGCTTATTGATGCATGTGAAAAAGGTCTTGATCATGACAAGGAGCCTTTCCAGTTTACATATCAGTACACCGGACGCACAATGAATGTAGGCTTTTTCTCACGTAAAAGAGAGATCAACTACAACTCAAGCTTCTCTGTAAATGGATAATAATCATGACCGCAAAGAGGCAGCCTGATAATCTTTTTTTCCGTAATGAAGCGAGTGGAGAGCTTTCTTATCCAAAAAAAAGCCATCGGGCTACCTTGTTTTAATTAGTTTAAAAAATGGAGGGGTTTGTTGTTTTTCAGCAAACCCCTTTTCCATATTTGCAGACAATCAAAACCTGGTGGTGTCCCAAATATGTTGATGAGCTCTTCACAAACCTTGATTCAGCAGGGCTTTCACAAAAAGATATCAACACTTTTATGACACTACCCAAAACCTTTTATGAACCAATGCAGGATTGCAGAGATGAAAATATATGTCTGTGTAAAACATGTACCAGATTCCGCAGCAAATATTGCCCTAAAGGACAGCAAACATATAGATGACAATGTAACATTACTTCTAAATCCCTATGATGAATATGCTGTTACAGAGGCGGTATCCTTCAAAAAATACCTGAATGAGAAAACGTCTCTATGTGGTACAGATGATGATACCGAGGTCATTGTGGTATCCCTTGGCAAAAAGGATGCAGAAAAGACTCTTCGCTCTGCCATGGCCATGGGTGCTGACAGAGGCATTCTTATAGAAACAGAAAAAATTGAAGATAGCATAACCACAGCCCGTCTGTTGAAAGCTGCCATTGAAAAGGATGGGGTTCCGGGTATTATTTTTACAGGCAGGGAATCCATTGATATGGCAGGCATGCAGACAATGTTTCGCCTTGGGGCAAACTTTGGATTTCCGGTTGCAAACAATGTTGTGAAATTCACCCCTGACATAACAAACAACAGTGTTGAGGTGGAAACATTGACAGAAGCCTCGGGCCGTGATCTCTATCAGCTTTCACTGCCATGTGTTCTGGGTGCTGGACGCGGCCTGAACTCTCCGGCTTATCCAACATTTCCCGATGTGGTAAAAGCCAAAAAAAAGCAGATCCTATCTGTTTCCAAAAATGAACTTAATATTGATAAACCCCAAGCTTCCACAGAAATCATTGAGTTAAAACTTTTTGCAGGAAAACGAACACCTGAAGAGATAAAGGGTGACCTTTCACAAAAAATCACTAGCCTTGTAAAAATTCTCAAAGAAGAGGCCAAAATTATTTAATGCCCCAACCTGGATAAGCAAAAATATAGCATTCCAGATTAATATATTTTCCAGTATGAATGTTAGGAGTACGGCGCTCCGTGACCTTACAAAAAAGTTATTTATATAGAAATCCATAGAAATGTTTTTGTGTATCCCATTTTCCAGGAAGCAGTGAAATAAGAGAAAAAAATTCAAGGATAAGGGCTTGCCTGTACACACAACAGCCAAGACGCCTTGTATTATGGAGAACTTCAAGGATAAGGACTTTGCCTGTACACATGAAAAAAACCGGAATAATAATTGAATTCAAAAATGGCGCTGTAAAGGATGCCAGTTACGGAATGATTGCCTGCGCCCGAAATGGCGGAGGAGACTCCCTGTATGCATTTGTAATCAACGAAGATGCTCAAGTTCATAAAGAGGCACTTGAAGCCCACGGTATCCACAATATTGTGGATATCTGCCTGCCCGAGATCGGGACTTGCAAAGAGTCGGGATCACAGGCCGGCTGGAATCCGGTCATATGGTCACAGGCAGTTATGGAGGCAATGCAAATACATGGCATTTCTGAGCTTTTCGGACTCACAACACCCATGGGCCGTGAACTTCTGCCCCGCATCGCGGCAAAGCTTGATGCTCCACTTGTCATGGACTGCATTGAGGTCAACTGCAGTGAAGGGATAGTGCAGAACTATCTCTACTCGGGAAAAACCCTTGCCACAATAAAGGTTAAAGGCGATATCAGGATATATGGAATCCGCCCCAATGTAATAGAACCGGCTCCTGCTCCGGTCTCCGCATCTATGTTTACTGTTACATATTCCAATGCCCATAAAAATGAACCTGACTGCGGGAAAATAACTCTTCTTGAAAGCAGACCGGGTGACAATTCTGATGGTGATCTGCTTGAAGCTGATGTTATTATTTCAGGCGGGAGAGGTATGCAAAACGGCGAAAACTTCAAATTGCTTCACCAATGCGCCCGATATCTTGGTGCAAAGGTTGGCGCATCAAGGGTTGCAGTTGATCTTGGATGGGTGCCCTACAGTATGCAGGTGGGACAAACAGGGGAAAAAGTAAGCCCCAGGGTCTATATTGCCTGTGGGCTGTCGGGATCGGTGCAGCACTTTGCAGGAATGAAAATGTCAGGCATGATCATTGCGATTAATAACAATCCCAATGCAGCAATCATGGCAAATTGCGATTATTTTATCGAAGGTGATCTGTTTGATGTGATACCGGCATTAACCGAAGCGCTGAGCAAAGCAAAATAGAACTAAGTGTACCCTTCTAACCTTGAAAAAAGGGCTTTCCCATGGTTCACCCTGACAATGCGAAACATAAAGAGTACCAGAATACTTTTAACAATGCAGATTTTTTATCTGTATTTGATAAATTCAGTGAAGGTGTTATTCTGACAAATGTCGATGGTCTCATCATATATTATAACACCGCCATGTCACGCATTGATGAGTTAAAACCAGAGGAAGTTTTATTTAAAAAAATTACAGATGTCTATCATCTTACAGAAGAAAAAAGCATTATCATGCGCTGCCTTAAAAAAAGGCAGCCGATTATTGACGAACCAATTTATTACCGCACCCGCATGGGTAAATTTGCCAATACAATTCACAGTGCTTTTCCCCTGAGCAGAGAGGGTATATTGATCGGGGCAATATGCTTTATCAGGGACTACAACCTGCTGACAGAAACAATTGAAGATATGCCGGTACCCAAGAATATATTTGAAGACGATATTTTCTTTGAAAGCATAATAGGCAATGATCCTGAATTGATCAAAGCCATTGATTCTGCAAGAATGGCTGCAAATACACCTTCTCCTGTAATGCTTTATGGTGAGACTGGCACAGGCAAAGAACTTTTTGCAAGGGCAATCCACAACCACAGTATCCGAAGCAACAGCAAATATACCCCTGTAAACTGCGCTGCAATTCCTGAAAATCTTCTCGAAGGAATCCTGTTTGGCACATCTAAAGGAGCATTTACAGGAGCATTAAACAAAGCAGGACTATTTGAAAGAACCAACGGGGGCACAATTTTTCTGGATGAGATCAACTCAATGCCTGTGGGGCTTCAAAGCAAGATCCTAAGGGTTCTTCAGGAGCGCAGGGTACGCAGAGTCGGTGCACTTAAAGAGATTGAAATCAATGTTAAGATTGTAAGCTCAGTGAACACAGACCCTTACACAGCCATAAATAACGGCACTCTCCGATCGGATCTTTTTTATCGCCTTGGTGTTGTTTTTATACATATTGTACCTCTTGCAAGGCGAATTGGCGATATTGAACTTCTGGTTTCACATTTCATTGCAAAACACAACAGAATTCTTGGAAGAGATGTAGAAAGGGTCTCTAACGATATCCTGGATCTCTTTAAAATATACAACTGGCCAGGCAATGTCCGTGAACTTGAACATGTTATTGAAGGTGCCATGAATATTGTTGGAAACGATACTGTAATAAGCATGAAACACCTTCAGTCGCATTTTTCAAACTGGTCTGTCAACAACACCGCTTTCTCCGGCACATTGGGCAATTCGCCATCTTCCCGACAATACCGCAACAAAACATCGGAAAATATCGTCACAAGACCAGATAGAGAGAATGAATTTAACATAAACACCATTCATCCAGACAAGCCAGATCAAAAAGCCACACTCCCTCTTGCCCCTTTTATGGATGACAACAATAACAAAGATGCCACCACAAGAGAATATAGCGCCAACACATCTATTACTAATATTCAGAGTGGTGTTAAAACAAAGCAAGATCTTAACGAATACAGAAACAATATGGATATCCCTAAAAATAACCTTTTTCACAGCAGGGATGAACAGGAAAAAAAACTTGTACATGCAACACTTTCAGGCACAAATGGCAACATTGCAAGAGCTGCAAAAAATCTGGGGATTTCACGCCAGTTGCTATACTATAAAATGAAAAAATATAACCTGAAGAGGGTTGATTATATCTGAAAATCAAAGCATCCTTCATATCAACTCAAAATAAGTTTACACTTTTCGAAAAATTCTGAACCATGATTAAAGAATTTAAGGATTAACACGATTAAAAATCGGCATCCTTCATATCAGCTTAAAAGTAGTTTACACTTTTCTTTAATTATCTGAATCACGGATTGCCACAGATTACGCTGATTACACAGATTTTTTCAATCAGTGTAATCTTTTAATCCGTTTAATCCGTGATTCAGACAAAAGAATAAGCCTCAAAAAGTGTAATCCGATAAATGAAGGATGCCTAAAAATCAAGGTAATCCCTTAATCATGAAAATCATGGTTCAAAAAAAGTGTAAACCGACAAATGAAAGATGCCAAAATCCGCAGGTGTAAAATTGAACATGTAAAATATTTTGACATAAATACTTAAATATTTTTACATATAATGTAAAAACTTTTTGACATCAAAAGCAAATCTCATGCTATTGCATTTTATAATATAAAAAAAATTTAAAAACGGTTCTGCAATATTCATAAGACTTTCCATTCATTATAATGCCATTCATTAAATTCTCCCCTCTTTTTTTATGAAATGGTTTATTTATTGCATTAAGGGTACCGAAGAGTTTATCGAGAATAGAACTGTTATCAGGGCGGGAACCCGGTTGTCGCAAGCTTTTTAAACTTGTCTGTCATTTTTGACAAAAAAGTCAGGGATCAGGAGATTAACCGGAATAATATTATCTTTTTTTGGAGGAGTTGTTTATGAAAACAGGAAGACGCTTATCGTTTATAGCTTTTGCAGTTGCATCGTTGCTCATCATTGGAGGAACAACATTCGCTGCAGACAAAACCCTTAAAATTGGAGTACTGGGACCGTTTACAGGCCCTTCTGCCCAGACAGGAAAAGAGTTCCAGGCATCTGTTGAGATGGCAATGGAAAAGATAGACTCCACAGTGGGTGATTACAAGATTGAAGTTGTATGGGTGGATTCCCAGTCTGATCCTGCAAAAGCATCCAGTGCATATGCAGAAGCTGTGGAGGGGAAAGGAATCCAGGCAGGTGTTTTAAACTGGCACAGCTCTGTTGCCGTGGCAGTAATGGATGTTGCAGCCCAGTACAAGATTCCCCACATGTTCGGATTTGGCGCAAGTGAAGTTGTAAATGAAAAATGGCTTGCAGATCCTGAAAAATACAGCTATTGGGGCGGAAAAGGCTGGCCTGTACCTGCCAAGCTTGAAGGTAATTACATTGAGTGCCTCAATGCAGCAATTGAAAATGGCACCTGGAAGCCAGCAAAGAAACTTGCAGCAATCTACGGAGAAGATACAGACTGGGGCAGAAGTGCCGGCGGCGCTTACAAACAAGCACTTGTTGACAGTGGATGGGAGATCTATTCTGAAGAGTATTTTCCAATCACACAAACTGACTTTTATCCCCTTTTGAGCAAATATAAAAAAGCAGGTGTTGAGCTTCTTTGCGGAACATCTGCATCTCCACCTGCTTTAACTGCATTTGTAAAGCAGTTTTCAGAAGTTGGTCTTAAAAGCACACTTGTGGCATCAGGCCTTGGCTGGATAGGTGACTGGTACAAAATGACAGGCAGAAGCTCTGATTATGTTCTTGACAGTATTCCCCAGTTGACAACTCCTGAAGCCCAGCAGTGGGCCAAAGATGTTAATGCAAAATTTGGGTTTAACCCAAGCCCCTCTGCCGGAGGACTCTCATATGACGGCATCAATATGTTCATCAAACTTCTGAACAAAACCCATGAGAAATATGGAGAGTTGAACAAAGAAACAATTCACAAAACCATGGTGGAAGAGGTAAATACCGGCAAACTCACATATGGCCGTAAAGATGGTGCTGTTATCATGAACGAATATCGTTATAACGCAGAGACAATGCCTGATATGGTTGTTGCAAGTGATGCATATTTTTTCCCAATCCTTCAATATAAAGAGGGCAAAGCCTCTATAATCTATCCTGATTCATGGAAAGTTAAGGATTTTGAGCCTAAAAAGTAATCTGTTGTCACTTTCAGTTACCTGATTTTTTGCAGAGTCAGGCATCCCCTGGCTCTGCTCTGCAAAACCTACTGCTTGTCAAGACTAAAATTAAGCTTTGACAAAGCACTACAATACCACAATAAATGAAGGACACTGCAAATATAATGATTGTACTGGAAACCAAAAACCTAACCAAACAGTTTGGTGGACTGACAGCAGTTAATGCAGTCTCCATGACCCTGTACAAGGGAGATGTAATGGGTCTTATCGGCCCAAATGGTGCAGGAAAAACAACCTTTATCAATGCCATTACAGGTCTTAACCCACCCACTTCCGGCGATGTCATTTTTTTTGGAGAAAACACCACCGGACTTCCTCCCGAAAAAATGTGCCGCAAAGGAATCTCCCGTACATTTCAGATCCCAAGCCCCTTTCCCAAAATGAGCGCCATAGAGAGCGTCATGACTGCAACAGTTTTTGGCAACCCGCCAGGGACAATCAAAGATCCTGTGGCCCACAGCAGAAAGATGCTTGAATTTGTTGAATTTCCCATGTCAGAAGACGTTATTTCCGAACAGCTCAATACTGTTCAGCTCAAACGACTGGATCTTGCAAGGGCGCTTGCAAGCAACCCAAAAGTTCTTTTCATGGACGAAATGGCATCTGGACTGAGCGAGGGAGAGCTTCTGGATATAATGAAGATCATCCGGAAAATAACAGGCCAGGGTATATCCATACTCATGGTTGAACATATCATGCAGTTGATAATGGCCGTGTGCAACCGTCTGCTTTGTATTCAGTTTGGAACAAAAATAGCTGAAGGCCCCAAAGACGAAGTAGCCAACGACCCAAAAGTTACAAAAGCTTATCTTGGAAGCAACACGGATGAAAAGAACAAAGCTGAAGAACTTGTTGCAGAAGACAACTAATGCTTTTTCAAGTCTAAACTGTCGGGAGTTTTTCAAACCGTTAAAAGGCTCAAGGATTTCTCTACACGACAATCAAGCCTTGAAGGAACACTAACTAATTGGAGATATGATGCTGCTTGAAGTAAAAGAACTTGATGCAGGCTATGGATACCTGCAGATACTGCGCAAGGTCTCCCTGCAAGTGGATACTGGGGAGTATGTATGCATTGTCGGGCCGAATGGCGCTGGAAAAAGCACCACAATGAAGTCCATTTCCGGTCTTTTAAAGCCCATGGGGGGTAAAATCTATTTTAACGGGGAAGATATCACAGGACTTCCTGCCTATGAGGTGACCCAGAAGGGCATAGCCTTTGTTTCAGAAGAGATGAATCTTTTTGTCAATATGTCGGTGCAGGAGAACCTTCTAATGGGTGCCTATACCATCAAGGATAAAAATGCTCAACAGGATCGTATGGAGTTTGTATATGATCTTTTTCCAAGACTTGCCGAAAGAAAAAGCCAGCTTGCCGGAACCATGAGCGGTGGCGAGAGAAAGATGCTGGCAATAGGCAGGGGTATGATGTCCAAACCCACCCTGATGCTTGTGGATGAACCATCCTTTGGTCTTGCCCCTCAATTGACAGAAACTGTTTTTGAATCCCTTGATATACTTATAAAAAATGGCGTCACCATCATGCTTGTAGAACAGAACGTAAACAAGACACTCTCTGTTACTGACAGAGCATATGTACTTGAAAACGGGAGGATTGGCCTTGATGGAAAAAGCAGTGATGTGGCAAATGACAGCTATGTGAAAAAAGTCTTTCTTGGTGTCTGATTCCCGTAAAAGCCATGCAGGACAACGGATAAGGTTTAACCCTTTTCAACAAAAACTTATTACGGAGACTTTCATAACACCTCTCATGATTGCGAGGACATCATAACGATGCATGAAAGTCTTTATATGTCAGTATATTACGGAGACTTTCTAATAAAAGTCTTTATATGTCAGTATATTACGGAGACTTTCTAATAAACCACCATGTTTGCTGACGCATCACAACGAAACATTAAAGTCGTTGTATATCAGTATGTTATAGAGACTTTCTAATAAACCTGGAGAAACAATCTATGTATATTAATTTCAAGGCCATTGCCAACTGGGCAAAATCAGCCGCTGGGATTACAATAACCATATCCATTGCTGTGGCTCTTTATGCCACCATCAACAGCGGGCCGTATGTACTTGTCAATACCATTATAACAGGCGGCATGCTGGCTCTTGTGGCAACGGGGCTAACCCTTATGCTGGGAGTTCTCAATATTGCCATGTTTGCCCATGGTGAGTATTTCATGATAGGCTCCCTTACTGCATTTTACGTATTTACACCCATCAGCAACTATATTATGGAGAATCCTGACTCATTTCTGGTTATAATCGGACCTGTGATTGCCATTGTGCTCTCCATGGTGTCAGGTGCAATTGCAGGGGTCATATCTGAAAAACTTGTATTTGGGCCATTAAGGCGCAGATCCACAGACAACTGGGTCATGAACTCCTTCCTTCTGACTGTGGGTTTAAGCGTTCTTCTAATAAACCTTCATCAGCTTATTTTTGGTGCAGACTTCAAAGGTATAGTTCGTTACTGGGGTGGTATGCCGGTTTCCATTGCAGGAGCATTTATTTCCAGAGACAGGATAATGGCATTTTTGATCTCTGGACTTATCGTCTTTCTTTTCTGGTTTTTCATGACATATACAAGGACAGGAAGAGCCATCAGGGCTGTCTCCCAGGATGCAACAGGTGCCCAAATTGTGGGTATAAACATTGAAAACATTGTATTGCTTACAATTGCCCTGAGCTGTGCCCTTGCAGGTGTGGCAGGCGGAAGTCTTCTGTTTATGTACCCATCATATCCAACCATGGGACTTGAACCCCTCTATATGGCCTGGTTTGTTGTAATCCTATCTGGCCTTGGCAACATACTTGGTGCAGTGGCCGGTGCTTTTATGGTGGCTCTTCTTAAAGTTGTTACAGTTGAATATATAGGAGCTGGATGGGATTTTGTTGTGCCCTCTGCTCTGATCATGCTCATTCTGATCTTTAAACCCAGCGGAATATTTGGCTCTGAAGTCCGTGGCGTACTGGACAAATAGGTGGTGCAAATGGAAAACATACAAAAGAGACAACCGGTTAATACTGAAAAATCCAGGGAGAAAGAAAATAATTCTTCCATCTCGAAAGAGAGCAATCAATCGCTCTCAAAAAAGGGGAATCAATCCCTCTCGAAAGAGAGGAATCAATCTATCTTGAAAGAGGGAGATCAATCTATCTCTACACTGGATGTTTTCCTTGAAAAAACAGGCTTTACCCCTGTGGGACTTCTTGGAGTAATATTGCTTCTGATAATGCCGTTTATTCCGCCATTTAACCAGGAATACCTGTTAAGATGGCTAATTTATGCAGCATTTATTGCAGCCATGTCCGTGGGATTTGATTTCACAGCCGGCTATATCAATATTGTAAACTTTGGTTATGCTGCCGTTATGGGCTATGGAGGATATACATCTTCCATTCTTGCAATAAATCTTGGCCTGACGCCCTGGATCGGTATTTTGATCGGCGGACTCAACTCTGCCATTCTGGGTCTTATCATAGGCATGATTTCACTTCGGTTGAGGGGAATTTTTGCAGCGTGTCTATCCTGGTTCTTTGGCCTTGCCCTTATGGGGCTTGCCACAAAACTTGTGTGGCTAACAAGGGGGCCTCTTGGTCTCAGGGTTCCAAGAATGTTTGCAACTGAATCCAATATTCCTTTTTACTATCTTGTAATCATTCTGCTGGTGGCAATGTACATTCTATGCAAATGGGTGGTTAAATCAAAAATAGGTCTTGCATTCCAGGCAATTGGACAGAATATGGATGCTGCAAGAACATCCGGGATAAACCCTGTTTTCTACAGAGTATTCAACTTTACCCTTTCCTGTGCGCTGGCTGGAATTCTGGGAGGCTTTTATGCACACTACTATGCCATTTTAACCCCTGAGGTAATGCATACGAGTAAAACCGTAGAAGTCCTTGCCGTGGCCTATATCGGCGGCAGGGGAAGCCTTTGGGGAGGAGCGGTTATTGCTTTTCCATTTATATTCATTATGGAGATCATACGTTCAACCCTGTCAAACCTGCCTGGACTTAACCTCATTATATATGCCATGCTGTTGATTCTGGTAATGATCTATTACCCTGGCGGCTTTTCATATTTCTTTGATACCCACATAAGAAAACCAAAGAACAAGGCATTGAGGTATTTTTTAAATGGAAGGGAAACCTCTGCTTCCTGAAACTGACAACATATAAAATATAACGTAAATGGCGGATCACCGCCACAATCGAATGAATGAAAGTCGTTTTAAAAACATGCCCTTACGGAGACTTTCATACAAAAAACTGTAAAAAGCCCGATATCAGGAGTGATAACCCACACACAACTGAATATATCAACAGTTACATTGTTGCTTCGGACTTTTTATGACACCATCAACAAAGGAGAAGAGAGTCAATATGAAAACTAATGCACGTGCAGTTGTAATTGGTGGCGGTGCAATCGGTGTAAGCATTGCATATCACCTTGCAAAATATGGATGGAAAGATGTTGTACTTGTGGAAAAACATGAGCTGACATCAGGTTCTACATGGATGGCAGCAGGTAATGTCTCCTTTTTCCATTCCAGCTACTACGGCACCCAGGTAAACATGAAAAGTATCGAGATTTTCAAAAATCTTGAGAAGGAAACTGGACAGTCAACGGGCTGGCACACTACAGGTTCAATCAGAACAGCGGACAACAAAGACAGAATGGATGAACTTGGATACTTCTACTCCATGAGCAAGTGCCTTGGCCTTGATGTTGACTGGGTTGATACTGCAAAAATGAAAGAGCTTCACCCCCTGATGAATACAGAAGGACTTCTTGGTGGACTCTACTGGCCTGATGATGGAGACGTTGACCCCAACAGCATGACCCAGGCCATGGCAGCAGGTGCAAGAAAATATGGAGCAGAACTTAATCTTCATACACTTGTAACAGCCATTGAGCAGAAACCCAATGGTGAATGGCTTGTAAAAACTGACAAGGGCGATATAACATGCGAAAATGTTATCAATGCCGCAGGACTCTGGGCACCTGAAGTTGCAAGGATGGTCGGTCTTGAAATTCCATCCATTGCCATTGCACATACACACATTCTCTATGAAAAGATCAATGCTGTTGAGGAAAGGGATGTAATGCTTCCGCTTGTCCGTGACCCTGACCGCTCCATCTACCTGCGTCAGGAGATGGACAGCCTGATCCTTGGAATGTACGAAAAATATGGTCAACAGTGGAAAGCAACTGGAGTTCCATGGGATTATGCCCAGACAGAGCTGAATGCCGACATTGACAATATTGCAGAAAACATTGAACATGGTATCCACCGTTTTCCGGTTCTTGGTGATACCGGCTTCAAACATGTGACAGCAGGCCCCATAACATATACTCCCAATGGAGATCCCCTTGTAGGTCCTGCATATCCTCTTAAAAACTTCTACCATGCCTGCGGCTACAGCTTTGGTATAACCCAGGCAGGCGGAATTGGTCACCATCTTGCAGGATGGATAATGAACGGCGAACCAGAGATTGATCTGTGGAACATGGACAGCCGCCGTTATGGTTCCTATGCCAACTGGGCATACAACCGCGAAAAAATCGCTGACACATATCCAAGACTTTACAGCATAATCTATCCAAATGAGTGGAGAGATGCTGCAAGACCAAACAAGACAAGCCCAATCTATGAATACCAGAAACAGGCAGGTGGGGCATTTGCAGACTATTATGGATGGGAGTGCCCTAACTATTTTGCAGATAACGAAGAAGATACCAAAGAGAAACCAAGCTGGCGTCGCAACAACTCTTTTAAGTATGTTGATGCAGAGTGCAAGCATGTAATGAACAATGTAGGGCTTCTTGATCTTACCCGTTTTGTAAAAACACGCATAAGCGGCCCGGGAGCAAGGGCATGGCTTGACAAAATGACCTGTCAGAAGCTTCCTGCAAAGGATGGAGGACTTGCACTATCTCCGATGCTTGACAATGATGGAAAGTTCAAAACAGACATGACAGTTTCACGCACCAGTGAAAATGACTATTTCTGTGTCACAGCAAGTGTTGGAAAACGTCATGACCAGCACTGGATGATCCAGAACCTGCCATCTGATGGCTCTGTTATAATGGAAGATCTCACCTACAAAATGGGCTGTCTTGTCATTGCAGGCCCAAAAAGCCGCGACCTTCTGGCAAAGGCATCCCATGGTGATGTATCCAACGAAGGGTTCAAGTTCAGCACAACAAAAGAGCTATATGTTGGGCGTGTAAAATGCCGTGTAAACCGCATGAACTATGTGGGTGAGCTTGGATTTGAAATCTTCCATCCAATTGATCAACAGATTCCACTTTTCAACCACCTTATGGAAATTGGAAAAGAGTTTGATCTCAAGATGTTCGGCATGCATGCAATGGAGTCAATGCGTATAGAAAAGGGATATCTTGCATGGAAATGCGAAATGAACAGACACCACACTCCGCTTGAAACAAATGTGGCGTGGACTGTAAAGATGGACAAAGATTTCATTGGCAAGGAAGCTCTTCAAAAACAGAAAGAAGAAGGCATCAAACAGAAACTTGCCTGCATGGTTGTGGAAGTCAAGGATTCAGACCCCTATGGATACAACGGAATATACAAGGGTGATGAAAGGGTTGGTATTACATCTGCCGGAGCCTATGGCCACAGGGTTGACAAAAGTATTGCCCTTGGTTATGTCTCACCTGAGCTTGCTGTTCCCGGAACAAAGCTTGAAGTGGAGATCCTTGGAAAAAAACGTCCGGCAGAGGTTGTTGCCATGCCGCTTTATGATCCGAAAAATGAGAAAACAAAAGCATAACCATTTGGCATTATCCTATAGCATTCCAGATAATTAAATTTTCCGATGTGCATGTAGGGGCGTGGCGCTTGGTGTTCTTACATGCAAGATGTTTATCTGGAAATCTATACAAATGAGAAAACAAACGCATAACTATTTGGCATTATTACTATTTTTTTACACTTTCAGTAAAATAAGGATGCCACTATTATTTGCTATTTTCATTTGAAGTATGCTAATAATTAAGAAAAAATATATATAATAGCAAATGCCTTGTCTAACGGGCTGAACAAAAAAAAGAGGAAGTGAAAACCTGGAAACACTTCCTCTTTTTTGTAAAAAAAATGGGCTTCTCTCATATTAATCCCCAAAAATTTTACACTTTCTTGATCGTGACTTCCAAATAAAATGTTCATCTATCCCGAAAAGTGTGAAACGGAACAATTGAGGTTGCCAAAATGGATTCAAAAGGAAAATTGACATGAAAATCTGTGTGTGTATCAAACATGTTCCAGACACGGCAGCCAACATAAAGCTGGCTGGAGAACAAGGTTTTGAAGATTCAGAATGCAAATTTGTTGTAAACCCCTATGACGAATATGGACTTGAAGAGTCTGTAAGCCTGGTTGAAAAAAACGGCGGCGAGGTTGTTGTTGTAACTGTTGGTAAAGAGGCAGCAACTGCAACCATCCGAAGCGCCATGGCAATGGGTGCCCATAGGGCCATACTTGTTAAAACAGAAGGACAGTTCCTTGACAGCGCACTTACCTGCAAGGCTCTTAAGGCTGCAATTGAAAAGGATGGCACTCCGGATATTATCTTTACCGGAAAAGGCTCTGTGGATACAGAAGGGTTCCAGACCCAGTACAGACTTGCGGCTGCCCTGGGGATTCCTGTGGTAAACGAGGTATCCAAGCTCACTGTTGATGGCTCAAAAGCTGTTATGGAGCGTGAAACAGGAAGTGGAGAAAGGGAAGTTGTTGAGATGACACTGCCTGGTATTATCGGAGCCACAAAGGGACTTAACGAGCCACGTTACCCAAAATTTCCGGATATCATGAAAGCCAAAAAGAAACCCATTGATGTTATTCCCCTGTCCGATCTCGGCATTGATGAAGGAGCCGGAAAGAGTGTTCTTGTGAAACTTGAGGCAACACCTGAAAGATCCGGTGCAAAAATGCTGGAAGGTTCTGTTACAGAGCAGGTTGCACAACTTGTAAAAATTCTTAAAGAAGAAGAAAAAGTGATATAACTCAAGGGGGATGTTAAAATGGCAAAAACAGGTGTATTGATTGAACTTGGAGACGGTAAGGTTAAAGAGACAAACTTTGGGGTTCTTACGGCTGCAAGGGGGGCATCAGGGGACAACGAGGTATGTGCTTTTGTAATGAATGCAGATGCAGAGGCCATAAAAAGTGAACTGTCAGCATACGGAGCATCAAAAATTGTAAATATCACTTCTTCAGGTGACCTTGGTGCAAGCCCTGATCTTCAGGCAGCTTCCCTTGCTGCTGCTGCAAAGGAGTATGGACTGGATGCCCTTTTAGGTCTTTTCAGTGCCACCGGACGGGATATTTTTGCCCGTGTTGCAGCAATCATGGACGAGCCAATGATTTCTGACTGCATTTCAGTTGATATTGACGGAAAAACAGGTGTAAAATCTCATTTTTCAGGTAAAACATTTGCAACCATAAAACTTGACTGCGGTATTATGCTTGCCACGGTAAGACCAAATGCCATAGAACCTGCAGAAGCTTCCGTGGATGCAGAAGTTATATCGTTTTCCCCTTCTGTTGAAAATAACTCAACCGTAAAAATTATTGAGGTGAAAAAGGGCGGAACAGAGAAACTGGATCTCACCGAAGCTCCGGTTATTGTCACCGGAGGAAGGGCAATAAAGGCATCCGAGAACTACAAGATGCTTGAGGAGTGTGCAGCGCTTCTTGGGGCGGCTGTGGGAGCTTCGAGAGCTGCCGTTGATGCTGGATATGCCCCCCACTCCATGCAGGTTGGACAGACCGGAAAGACAGTAAGCCCGAAACTGTATATTGCCTGCGGAGTTTCAGGTGCGGTTCAGCACTTTGCAGGTATGAAAACATCAAAAATCATTGTGGGTATCAATACAGATAAGGATGCCCCAATATTTGCAAAGTGTGACTATGGTATTGTCGGGGATATATTTGAGGTTGTTCCAGCACTAACTGAAGCGTTAAGATAAACAATGTCTGTAATACTCAAAATATCAAACAGGTGTCATCTTTGAGTATAATAATTTTCTGACTTTTCTCTTTGTTTATCTGGAGCACCATGTCATCAAAATATCCTGAATCCGTACCATGCATTCAGGGTCATTAAAAGCCCCCTGGAAAAAACCATGGGGCTTTTATTATTTTTTTATATGAAAGTCCCCGCAAATGGCTGTTTTCATAAAGACTTTCATCTCTTCGATTGTGGCGGTCATCAGCCATGTACGTTTATATGAAAGTCCCCGTCTTTTAAGGATCTATAGGACTTTCATGCTTCGCTGTGGCAGATGGATCTGTCATGGCCGTTTATATGAAAGTCTCGGTAACAGCCTGTTTTTAAAACGACTTTCATCTCTTCGATTGTGGCGGGCATCCGCCATGTACGTTATTAGAAAGTCACTTTAACGGCCTGTTTTTTTAAAGGACTTTCAAGATTAGTTATGATGCCCTCGCAATCACGAGGGTTTATTACTGTACTGTAAAGGAATTAATATCTATGGGTTTTTACTATTTTATCAAATCATTACTTATGCTGGCTGCCCTTGTGTATGCCTTCAGGTATTTCTTTTTCAAGGTACGTCACCTTTACACCATCATGATGTCAGTTGAAGGTGAACTTGAAAAACCTGTTGACCGCATAAAGGATCGCATCAAGGTTCTTTTCACAGATGTACTGGGACAATCCAATGTACGCAGAAAGACGCTTCCCGGTATTTCACATACACTGATTTTTTTCGGATTTCTTGCCATCCAGGTTCACTCACTTGAACTGATGATAAGAGGGGTTATTCCGGCTTTTGATTTAATGCATTTTATCCCCTTTATTTACAGCAAATATCTCTTCCTTGCCGATATTTTTGCATTTTTTGTATTAATCGGCTTTGCCTATGCACTCTACAGAAGAGTTGTAATAAAGCCTCCATACCTGACAATGGGCAGGGATGCCAACCTAATTATACTTTTTACCTGCGTCATTATCATATCTTTTCATTTCATAAATGCCTTCCAGATGATTATGCCTGTTGAAGAAGGAGCTGTCGAATACCTCGGTATTTTTCCGGTATCCGGAATTCTCATGTCAATGCTGGGACTTGATACACTGTCACCAGGGCAAATCATCTTCTTTTATGAACTCTCCTACTATATCCATATCGGTACCATCCTTGGTTTTCTGATGTATATTCCAGGTTCCAAGCATCTTCATCTTTTGGCAGCAGCTCCCAATGTCTTTATGAAACCCCTTGAGGTTGAAAAGGCCATCAAAAAAACCGACATTGAGGATGAAAATGCAGAGACCTTCGGCCTTTCAAAGGTAAGTGAGTTCAACTGGCACAATGTTTTAAATCTTTTTGCATGCACAGAGTGCGGAAGATGTGAAGAGCTTTGTCCTGCGGCCTCTACTGGCAAACCACTTTCTCCAAAACAGATTATCCACGATTTTAAAATCGACCTCTTTGATCAAGCTGATAAAATCATTTCCAAAAAAATGGACGAAGTGGAGCCTATTATCCGTGAAGGATCGCCTGTTACAGAAGAAGTCATCTGGTCATGCACAACATGCCGTGCATGTGAAGATGTGTGCCCTGTGAACAACCAGCATCTTGATTTTATCCCTGAGATCCGAAAACATCGAGTATTGATGGAAGCAAGCTTTCCAGCAGAGATGCAGGAGACATTTACAAACCTTGAAAATCAGTCAAACCCATGGGGCTTCAGCGCTGACACCAGAGGAGACTGGGCAAAGGGCATGGGTATTTCCCTTATGACAGATAAGCCCAATGCTGATGTTCTCTATTTTGTAGGGTGTGCTGGCTCATTTGATGACAGAGGCAAAAAAATTGCCCAGGCCACAGCAAGGGTACTTCAGAAGGCAGGGATTAACTTTGCCATACTTGGGCCTGAAGAGAGCTGTAATGGAGATCTTGCAAGGCGTGCCGGAAATGAATATCTTGCCCAGATGCTGATGATGCAGAACGCCGAGGTTCTTAATCAATACAAGCCATCCATGATTCTCACAGGATGCCCCCATTGCTACAACATCATCAAAAATGAGTATCACCAATTTGATGCAACATATAAGGTGGTTCACCATACTGAATACATGCTGGAGCTTATCAAAAAAGGACGTTTAAGTTACAACAACAAAAAATTTGGTGATATAACATTCCATGACTCATGCTATCTTGGAAGATGGAACCATATATATGAGGCCCCAAGAAAAATCCTGACAGAGATGAACCCTGCCGGTAAAATTCTTGAGATGGAGAAAAACATGTCAAGGGGTATGTGCTGCGGTGCAGGTGGTGCCAGAATGTTCATGGAAGAGACCATTGGTGAACGCATAAACAATGTAAGGGCAAAAGAGGCTGTAGATACCGGAGCTTCAGCCGTATGCGCTGCATGCCCCTTCTGTGCCACCATGCTAAATGACGGTATAATGGAAACAAAAAAACAGATTCCGGTTAAAGATATTGCCGAAATTGTGGATGAAGCCACAATATAACCGAGGACGTTTTATAACCGTTAAAAGCTAAAAAAACAATTTTTTGACCTGCCAAGCAAGGTGTTACTGGAGTAATGCCTTGCTTATTTTTTTGGCTCTTGTTAAAAGAAAATCTGAATCCTGAATTATAGATTTGACAAACCAGCAACTAATCATTCAATTGACTTAAAAGGGGATTTAATAATGAAAATTTTGGTCAGCTACGACAAGGATGTCAGAACAACAACAGTAATGGAAAAGGCTTTGCAGAGGGCTGTAGAGTCTGGTGCATATGCTTATCTTGTAAAAACATGTGCATCTGATGCCAAACAGGAAGAGATTATTGAGATTGAAAAAAAACTCAACTACCACAAGGATGAATTTGACAAAAAGGGCATTCAGTGCGAAACCCATGTTTTAATAAGAGGACTTGCCCCTGGTGAGGATATTGTAAAATTTGCCAAGGAAAAACAGGTTGATGAGATAATTTACGGAATGAAAAAGGAGTCAAGGGTTGGCAAACTTGTTTTTGGTTCCAATGTTCAGTTCATCATTCTTGAAGCTCATTGCCCTGTACTTACGGTGAAGCAGGTATAAAAAATTCTTTGGATGGGGGCTAACCCTGGAAAACTAAAAAGAGAATTGCCCCAAAACATAGTAACTTCATAAAAATGATTGCTATAGATTTCCAGAAAAATATTTTGGCATTCTCAATTCTGAAGGGCAACCACAAGGGATTGCCCCTACACTGCCTGCCAATTTAATTACCTGGAACAGTATATCAACTCCGAAAATAAAAATCCTAAAATTTTAGGAATGAGCATAAAATCATTGTCCCTTTTAAACAACGGGGACAGATTCAAAATCTGTCCCCAAAGTAAACAAATGGACAATTTATTTAAGACTCATTCCTTAATTATATTTCCGAAGCTGCACGATACTCTCCAGCCGAAATAACTATAAGTCCTGCAAAAATAAGTAACGACCCAATTGCAGCATTAAGTGTAAAAACTTCCCCAAGAAGCAGTACCCCCAAAAGACATCCTGTTAAAGGTTCTGCAAGCATCATAATTGCCGTACGTGAGACCGGAATCACGGAAAGTCCCTTTGCCAGCAGAAGATATGATCCTGCGGTGGCCACAAGGCCAAGATAGAGCACAACTGTCATGCCGTGAAGTGTCATCACCTGTGATATATCCTCATAAAAAAGACCTGGCAAAACCATCAATGCTCCGGTACATAAAATAACTGATATTCCAAGAGCAGGAGACCTGTCAGCTATGACAGCTTTGCTTGCCACAAGGGAGACAGCATACCCAAATCCTGCTCCGGCTGCCAGAAGAATGCCTGTTGGGTTTATCTTCAACTCACCACCTCCTGCCATTGCCAACATAATGCAGCCGGAAACAGCAAGAAGAGATGAGATCAGCCAGATGCGGTTGAGTTGCTCTTTCTGAAAAATCGCACTTAAAAGCCCTGCAATAACAGGTGCCACACAGATTGCAATGATGGTTCCAAGTGCAACACCTGTTTTTGCCACAGCCTCAAAAAAACAGAGCTGAAACATTACAATCCCGCAGGCTGCAATAAAAGTGGGAAGCAGAGGCGGCCGAAATGTAAACGGATTGACTCTGCTGAAAATGACCGTCATAAGAAGAAGAGCAGGCCCTCCAATGACAAGCCTGAAAGAGCCAATAACCTTGGGAGATATTCCTGCCGGTGCAAGTGCCTGGGATGTTCCGGTGGTTCCGAAAAGCACCGCAGCAAAAATAACCAGCAAAACCCCTCTGTAAAACATACGCCTGTCAGTCATCATTTTTTCCTTAATAGCCTTTTCCACGTTATAGTCAAACCTTGACAAAATATCATGACGGCATCAATATATTCAGGTTCCGGCTTTTCCAGCCCCTAAAAAATCAGTAAATTGACACAGATAAAATCATCTACCCTTTTATTATGATATGGGCAATAAAATTATGCAAAACCATGAATTAAAAAACCAAGGCAGTTCATCTCCCTTCAACCAATTCCTTTCAGGCGCAAGGGATACTTTCCCTCTTATTGTCGGAGCTATCCCCTTTGGAATTATATTCGGAACCCTTGCAGCCACAGCCGGACTCTCCTTTGCTGCCACAATGGGGATGTCTATTTTTGTATTTGCCGGCTCTTCACAGTTTATTAGTGTAAGTCTTGTGGCAGCAGGTACAGCATGGCCCATGATCGTACTTACCACATTTGTGGTTAACCTGCGTCACATGCTCTATGGTGCCACAATGGTTCCCTTTTACAAAAATCTTGGCCCGGTATGGAAAGCGGTTCTGGCTTTTGGCCTGACAGATGAAACTTTTGCAGTTGCAATAAACCGGTTCAACCAAAAGGATGAGTCACCTTACAAGCACTACTATAACCTCGGCTCAATGATTTTCATGTACACAAACTGGAATCTGTGCACATTTATAGGCCTCACAGCAGGCAGAACATTTCCGGAGATATCGAAATGGGGGCTTGATTTTGCAATGCCTGCAACATTCATAGGCATGGTAATTCCCTACCTTGTGACAAGACCCATGTGGGCTTCTGTTATTACTGCCGGAGTTGTATCAATAATTGCAGGAGGGTTGCCCCACAAACTTGGGCTTATGGTTGCTGCAATTTCAGGTGTTGCGGCAGGGATTTTCTGTGAAATTAATACTCAAAAACGACACCTATGACCTTATGAACCTTGTTAATAATCTCTGAATCAGAGATATCCAGGATTAACAGGATAAAGCAAGATTATTTATCGTGAGCATCCTGTAAATCTTGGTTATCTTTTATATGAAAGTCTCTGTAACAGCCTGTTTTAAAAACGACTTTCACTCCTTAGATTGTGGCAGGTATCCGCCATGTACGTTATTCAAACAAATGCAATAATGCAATAAATGCCAAAAAGCCATAAAGATTTCGATTTTGAGTAAATAACGGCATGTTCATATCGTCTCAAAAGAACTTTATCCTTTGTGAGCGAACTATCCAAAATATGGAGAGCGAAAAAATGACAGTGTTTGATTTAACTATTAATACAGATGAGATATATATGATTGCCGGAATGGCTATTGTCACATTTTTAATACGTTACATCATGTTTCCTATTTCAGGAAAAGTAGAATTCCCTCCGCTTTTTGAAAAGGGCCTGCAATATGTTCCTCCTGCGGTGTTGTCGGCCATTATCGTACCATCTGTGCTTATCCCAACAGGTGACAGCATTAATTTTACACTTTCCAATCCCTATCTAATAGGTGCCATTGCAGCCTGTACAGTGGGATGGATGTTTAAAAACCTTCTTATGACAATTGTTGTAAGCATGACGATCTTTCTTGGTTTTCAGTGGTTTTTGACAGCGGGATAAGAAAAGCGAGTAATTTCAGGGGAGAAAAGCCATCACCCCTGAAATATCTACATAAGAAATGAGTCTGAAAAAGCGGCTACTGCATTTTTAAAGACTATGTAACTCTCCGCACTACATATTAGTCTTGACAATGCACTACTTTGAAAAACAACATCAGAAAAAAGTATCACATTGCATTCAGGACATCATCTGAAATATCTGCATTTGTATAGAATTTCTGAATGTCATCGCAATCCTCAAGTGCATCCAGAAATTTAATCATCTGCTCTGCCTCTTTCCCCTCCAGAGCAGTCTGGGTCTGGGGGATCATGGTAATTTCAGCAACTTCATACTCTATGGATGCTGCCTCAACCGCCTCTTTTACTGCCTCAAAATCTGCCGGATCAGTTATGACTTCAAAGCAGTCGTCCTCATCCTTGACATCTTCAGCACCTGCTTCAAGGGCAATTTCCATAAGGGTCTCTTCATCTGCGACTGATTTATCAACAGAGATTAATCCCTTTTTATCAAACATCCAGGATACACAGCCATCTGTGCCGATATTACCGCCGGCTTTATTAAAAATATACCGGACATCTGCAATTGTCCTGTTTTTATTGTCAGTGAGACACTCCACAAGTACTGCCACACCTCCCGGACCATACCCTTCATAGACAAGCTCTTCGTAATCAACGCCTTCAAGCTCTCCTGTTCCCTTTTTAATGGCACGCTCAAGGTTGTCCTTGGGCATATTTTGTGCTTTTGCAGCAGCGACTGCTGTCCTCAATCGAGGATTGGATGCAATATCTCCTCCCCCCATCCGGGCTGCCACAGTTATCTCCTTTATGAGCTTTGTGAAAATCTTACCGCGCTTGGCATCGGCAGCTCCTTTTTTGTGCTTAATTGTTGACCATTTACTATGTCCTGACATCAGTTATTCCTCCTGAAATTATGGAGAGTTGCCCAAAGGCCACTCCCTTCTTTTTTGAATAAATCAAAACCATTACTGCTGCAAAGGGGATGACTTAAATAAAGTCACCCCCTTCCGATACAAAAATAATATTTTTAAAGCAAACACAAGAACATCTTCTGTCAGCTTAACTATTTTCTGCCTTTTCCAATTATATATATTTCCTTGCTGGATTTTCTGCAACTTTCCGGCCTAAAAATTGAGTGGCTACTGAAGATGGCCTTAAAATCATTTTCAAAATGTTTAAAATCTCCACCCTGAAATATTTTGCAGACAAAATTGCCGCCTGTTTCAAGAAGATCAGAGGCTGCTTTGAGAGCTGCCTGGCACAAAGCTATGGAGCGGGCTTCATCCACATCCTTTCTGCCTGTTGTGGCCGGAGCCATATCACTTAATATTACATCATAACCTTTTCCCACAACTGCGGCAAGCTCTTCATTCATATCAAAGATATCCCCAACAAAGGCAGTTGCATTTGAAGGAAGCTCTATCTCAACGCTTTTAAGGTCAATGCCATTTACCCGGCCATTTTCCCCTGCTGTTTTTGCTGCATAAAGCAGCCAGGAACCCGGAGCGCAACCAAAATCCAGCACTCTGCTGCCTTTTTGTATTATGGTAAATTTTTTCTGGATCTCCATCAGTTTATATACGGAACGTGCAGGATAGTTCTCCTGTTTTGCCTTTTCAGTCAGATGATCAGCCCACTGCTGTCTCCCTTTTACGACTCTATTCACTTTGTTAGCAGATTTTTTATTTCCTGAAGATTGATTTTTTTTATCCTGAGTTTTTCCTGTTTTTCTATTTCTTTTCATGGGAAAAGAGTCTCCATGACATGCTTAAGTGAAGTTGTACCTTCAATTATAATATCTTTCATGGCTGGAAGCTGTTTCAAACTGTTCGCTGGTACAATACAGCGGGCAAAACCCATCTTGGCAGCTTCCTTGATTCTTGCCTCCACATGGCCTGCTGCCCTAATCTCTCCTGTAAGGCCGATCTCGCCAATAACAGTTGTACCCTCGGGTACAGGGATATCAAGAAAACTTGAAGCAAGAGCCACAGCAACACCAAGATCAACAGCAGGTTCAACAACCTTGACCCCGCCTGTGACATTCATGAAAATATCAAGGCCAGACAGATTAATACCAAGGCGCTTCTCCATCACAGCAGCAATAAGAGCTACCCGGTTGGGATCAAGCCCAAGGACAGTCCTTCTCGGGTTTCCAAATCCTGAGCTGCTGGCAAGTCCCTGAATTTCAATTAAAATCGGCCTTGTACCCTCCATACTGGCAGTTACAACAGAACCCGGGGCATTGACAGAGCGCTCCTCAAGAAAAACAGCAGAAGGATTTGGTACCTCCTGAAGCCCCTTCTCCTTCATCTCAAAGACACCTATCTCATTTGTGGAGCCAAACCTGTTTTTAACTGCTCTCAGGATTCTGAACACATGGCTTCTGTCCCCCTCAAAATAGAGTACTGTATCCACCATATGCTCCATGATACGAGGCCCTGCAATTGCCCCCACCTTAGTAACATGTCCCACCAAAAAAAGGGGAATCCCAGACTGTTTTGCCATATTCATGAGACGGATGGATGCTTCCCTGATCTGATTTACGCTGCCCGGAGTTGAAGCCATTTCCGGATTATAAACTGTCTGGATGGAGTCCACCACCATTACATGGGGCTTTTCTGATTCAGCCATGGATATAATGGTGTCAAGATCTGTTTCTGCTGCCACAAGCATTGTAGAAGCACCTGATGAGAGACGCATCCCCCTCATTTTAAGCTGACGTATGGACTCTTCTCCTGATACATACAAAGCTTTTTTGCCCTGTTCTGCTATCCTTGAAAGTACCTGAAGCATCAGAGTTGATTTACCAATACCAGGATCTCCGCCAATGAGAATAAGGGTGCCTGCCACAATACCACCCCCAAGTACCCTGTCAAACTCTGCAATCTGTGTACTCATACGGGGCTCTTCATCAAAGGTTATGGCATCCATTGGCACAGGTGCAGATCGGGGTCTGGAAAACTTTGCTCCGGCAGCAGGAGAGTTTTCAATTTTTTCTGCCACAAGGGTATCCCAGTCACTGCAACCTGGACACTTTCCCATCCACTGAAGTGTCTGGTGTCCACAGCTCTGGCAACGAAATATCATTTTTTCTTTTTTTTTCAACAGCACTCTCCTTCCAACACTTCGGACAGTTTTTGCAGGTCATCAATCTTCTAATTAATATGGCGACTTATACCAGTTTGCCCATTAACGATCAAGATGATGATGCATTTCAATATTTTTTTAATGCATTATAACAAGAAATAAGCTATAAAATCAGTATAAATCGACAACATGACAAGGGAGGTAAAACTATATTTATGGGAAAAAATATCAACACCCACAATTGCCGGTTACTCATCCCCAGATTTTTGATGATTACCATAATGACAATCACACTCTTTATAGCACCTTTTGATGGAGTATATTGCAAAAAGGCACTGGCAGAGGATACAGATTTTAATGACCTTAAAAATCGTCTTGCAAAAGACGGCTTTGACATCCAAACAATCAACTCTATATATGACAAACCGTCTGTACTTTTTGAAACTAAAGGAGTTTCCCTTTTCTTTGTTCACTCTGAAGGAAAACTTGACTATGATCAGTTTCTTTCAAAAAAATCCATCAACAGCGCCAAACAATACTTGAAAAGCCACGCAGGGGATCTTGAAAATGCCCAAAAGATTTACGGAGTTGACAAAACCATTATTACTGCAATTATCCTTGTGGAGACACGACTTGGCACATATATCGGAAACCGCAAGGTGATTAATACACTCTCAACAATGGCAGCCCTTTCAGATCCAGCCAAACGTGAAATTCTCTGGAGATCACTTCCTGATGACCGGAAAATGGAAAAAAGCGCATTTGAAAAAAAAGCTGACAAAAAATCGGCATGGGCATATGAAGAGTTAAAGGCTCTTTTGAGATTCACATCAAAAGAAGGAGTTGATCCTGTTAGCATAAAAGGTTCATATGCAGGCGCCATGGGAATCTCTCAATTCATGCCAAGTAATGTCCTGACACTTGCAAAAGATGGGAACGGAGACGGCAAAATAGACCTTTTCACCCATGCAGATGCAATACACAGCATTGCCAACTACCTTAAAAATTATGGATGGGAGCCTTCCATCAACCGTCAGAAAGCCCACAAGGTACTCTACCAGTACAACCACAGCAACTTCTATGTGGATACATTACTTAAAATATCAGATAGACTTAAGGATTAATACGAAATATTATGGATCATACAACTTTTATTGTTGCAGGGCTTGGACTCATCTTCTGGCTTCTGACTATCCTGGCAATGATGAATGTGGTTTTAAAGGATTTTGGCTCGGTTCAGAAAAAAGCCATATGGGGAATCGTCTCCCTTATCCCATTTGTTGGGTGGCTGATATATTTTCTTTTTGGGGCAAAAAGAGGAATAAGGAAAAATTTAAAAAACAACGCAGACCTTCAAAAAGATACTTAAGAATCGGTTTTTAATAACTTGCCCATTCACCTCACCCACCGGCCCCTCTCCATGACTGGAAAGGGGGAATCTGGGTAAGTTAATTAAACCCTGTTACTTAGGATCTGCTCTTAAATCAGAGGCTCGTGCATAAATTGATATGAAAAAAGTGCCCTCATGTGCCGAGCTTTGACTTAGGAATGAGTCTTAAATAATTTGCCCATTTCAAAACAGGCGACCACTTTAAGCCGTACTTTTGAGAGTTCTAATTGGACACCTTATTTCGTACTCATTCCTTAATTCTTCCTCACAGGGTCAGGATGCACTACGGAGAAAAAGATGTCATCAGTATCTACCTGTTGTTTAACCCCATGTTCCGGAAATCTTTTTGTTTACACATATAAAGAAGGAGTGTTAAGCCATGCAGCTCACGATTTGCTGCTGAAGGCTACTGATTTTAAAATAGACCTTAACATTCCGGATGGTGATTTCACCTCAGCCAGCTTGAATATGGAACTCAAATCAGATTCCATAGACGTTTTGTACGCCATGAAGGAAGGCAAACCGCAACCGAATCTGCTTAAAAAAAAAGATAAATCAGAAATTAAAGCTTTTATGGAAAAAGATGTCCTGCATGTGTCAAAATACAGGACAATCACATTTGAATCTATCATGATTCAGCAAAAAGAGACATACTATATGGTAAAGGGAAAATTGTCTCTGCATGGTACCGTGAGAATTATAACCTTTAAGGTAAAAAGTGATGACGGAAAGCGGTTTAAAGGCACTGTAATTCTGGCACAGACAAATTTCGGCATTAAGCCTTTTAATGCGTTGATGGGCGCTTTAAAAGTACGTAACAGAGTAAAGATCGGCTTTGATTTTGAGATATAGCCGAAATTTAAAAACATAGCCAGAAACCAGCACATGCAAGGAGGAGTTATGGGACTTTCCAGTTACTGGGCAGATGATTACGTAAAAAAACAAAGAAGCGTAGAAAATGCAGTAAAAGCGATAAAGTCAGGCCACAGGGTTTTTATAGGCTCCTACTGTGGTGAGCCTCAATCCCTTGTCAGCGGACTTGCAAAGGCATCTGAAAGCTTAAACGATATTGAGATCATCCGCCTCATGTCAAGGGAGACAACACCTCTGACAAGAATTGCAGACCGCACATTGGATCAGAGCCTTACAATACGTTCCATATATCTTGGTGCTGCACGATCTAAAGCACTTGCCGGCAATAAAAGGTTCTATACACCTGTCAACATGGCTGAGGTTCCACGACTTTTTAGCAACAGAAGGATTCACCTTGATGTTGCCATGATACAGGTAAGCCCTCCGGATGACTTTGGTTGGATGAGCCTTGGGGTTTCTGTGGATGTCACCCTTGCTGCTGCCCTTGCAGCGGATTTTGTCATAGCCCAGGTTAATGAACGGATGCCCATGGTACTTGGACAGAGTTTCATCCATGTAAATGATGTGGATATCATTGTTGAAAAAAATGAAGAGCTGATGACAATTCAGCTTGACCCTCCATCCCAGAAAGCCTCCCGAATAGGAGAGCATATTGTCCGCCTCATTGAAGATGGCTCAACTCTACAGATCGGTCTTGATGCTGCATCCCAGGCCACAAGCCAGGCTCTATCCAACAAAAATGATCTTGGCATACACTCACAATTTCTCACACAGGACATGATGCATCTTTATTCTAAAGGGGTGATAAACAACCGGAAAAAGGGATTTAACGATGGAAAAATGGTTGCAGGATGTTCGGTTGGTACCGAAGCCCTTTATGAATTTCTGCATATCAATCCAGCAGTGGAGTTTCACTCATTCGACTACGTAAATGACATTGATATTATATCAAGGCACAACAAGATGATATCAATGAATGTGGCCCAGCAGGTTGACCTTTTTGGACAGATATCCTGCGATGCACAGGAATCAACTCTTTTTGCAGGTGTTTCAGGTATCTCCGATTTTGTAAGAGGAGCCAACAGATCAAAGGGGGGCAAATCCATAATAATGCTCAACTCCACCATTGAAGTTGAAGATGATCACGAAGGAGGGAAGGAGATTGATGGAGAAGACATTGATGGAAAAGATGAAAAAAAACAAAAACAATCTGACAACCCCAACAAAAAAACAAAAAAACGGGTCAGCGCACTTGTTCCATGCCTTAACGGCCTTGTAACCATTCCAAGGGAAGATGTCCGCTATGTGGTTACAGAGTTTGGTGCTGTGAACCTTTTTGGCAAAAGCACACAGGAGCGTACCTTTGCCCTGATAAGCATTGCACACCCGGAATTTAGGGATGAACTGCTGGAGCAGGCCAAGGATATGGGAATGATAGGAAAGGACAGAACCCTTGGTGAATCAGTATATGGTATATACCCTGTCAAACTTGAGGAGATAATTGATATAAATGGGGAAACCATAACCTTCCGGCCGGCCAAACCGGTTGATGAACGCCGCATTCAGGAACACTTCTATCATATGGATAAGCAGGATATCATATCACGCTTTTTCCATGAAAAGACCCGCTTCATACGTAATGACGTTGAAGTAATGAGCCAGATAGACTATAAAAGAAATCTCACCATCATTGCCCTTATTGGTGAAGTCGGCTTTGACAGCGTTATAGGAGTTGGAAGCTACTATCTTGAACCTGCCACCAACATGGCTGAAGTTGCTTTTTCCATCAGCAAGGATCATCAGAGCAAGGGACTTGGAAGAATCCTGCTTCGCAAACTTGCCGAGGCGGCACGGGACAGGGGAATAAACGGCCTTTTTGCAGTAACATCATCCGGCAACAAAAAGATGATGAAACTTTTCAAGACCCTGCCCTACAAGATTCATTCAGAAATTGACGAGGATATGCTTTTAAGCTGTCGTTTCAATCAGCCTGCCTGATAGTGATACCCCCAACATGTTATGAGTGTACCCTTTTTTGAATATCCGGTGTAAATTGTTTATAAGAAAGTCCCCGTATTTCAAGGTTTTTTTCAGGGCTTTCATGCTTCGTTGTGGCAAGATGGGTTTGCCATGGCCGTTATGTGAAACATACCCCTCCACCCCCCTCTCGCAGAGTTGCGAGGGGGGAGAATAGTTCAAAAAGGATACACTCAAAGATTATAGGGACACCCATTTGTGCTTGCCCTTCAATTAAGAATTTTCCAAAGATAACACATTGAAATTACTGATGTTGTTTTTTACAACTCCTATTTTTTTCAATTTAATAAAATTTTATTAATGCCTTATTTCCATCTTTCTGATAAAGAGTTCAAATTTACCACTCTGCCCATATATATAGGGGCATTTCAATCACAATCAACCGGAGGTTATTTTTATGAAAAGAATTAGTTTGTCCATTTGTGTTATCTTTGTATTGGGACTTCTCTTTTCCGCAAACTCATTTGCAGCAGACAGAATATTTTTTGGAATTGCAACAGGAGGCACAGGGGGTACCTATTATCCACTTGGAGGGATGCTGGCACAGATGATCTCCAACAATGTTGATATTAACGGCAAAAAAACTCTCTGCCACAGCAGAAACCGGAAATGCATCAGTTGCCAACGCAACTCTTCTTGGCCGTAATGGAATTGAATCTGCTTTTGTTGCAGCAGATATACTGGATGCAGCATACAAGGGAACCAAGCAGTTTGAGGGAAAAGAGATCAAAAACCTCAGAGCGCTTGGAGCACTCTATCCTGAAACAGTACAGCTTGTTGTACGCGCAAATGCAGGTGTAAAAACATTTATGGATCTTAAGGGCAAATCCATCTCCTCAGGCTCTCCAGGTTCAGGTCAGTGGCAGCTTCTTGGTGATCTTTTGGAAGCACACGGTATGGACAGAACAACCGATATTTCTGAAGACTACTCCTCATTTTCCCAGTCAGTTGAAAAAATTAAAGACGGTAACCTTGATGCATCCCTGATTACAGCAGGCACACCAACAGCATCAGTTCTTGAGCTTGCAAACTACCATGATATAATAATTCTTCCACTGACAGGCCCTGCCATCAAGGAGCTTCAGAAAGTTCAGCCTTACTATGCCAACGCAACCCTTCCTGCCAACACATATAAAGGCCAGACTGAAGATGTTGAAACAATTGCCGTAAGAGCCATCTGGGCAACCCATGATCAGCTTGACGAAGAGACTGCCTACAATGTTGTAAAGGCTCTTTATGAAAATACAGAAACCCTTGCAAAGGTACATGTCAAAGGGAAAGAGATATCCCTTGAAAAGGCCCTTGAATCAGTATCCATTCCACTCCATCCAGGAGCTGAAAAATACTATCGTGAAAAGGGTATGATAAAATAGTATGAAAGGATTTATTGCAGGGATTCTTGGAATTTTCATATTCACCTGCATTTCCACCGGAGAGGAGATCAGGGTAAAATGCCCTGGAACCTCCGCTCCGGGTATAAGTTCACCCTCCCCTGCCCTCTTATCACCTCCAAAGGAGACAGAAACCAAGGAAGACCGGAATAGCGTCACCTCCCCGATATCAGGTAAAACAAAAAACGTAAGTTCTCAATTAGTCAGGGTAAACGCCCTGATATCTGACAAAACAAATAACTCCCTGATATCCGCCAGAACAAAAAATTGTACAACATGCGGCCACCTTGTCATAACTGAGTTTCCAGTCAAAAAGGTGCTGGGACGCTATCCTCTGGACAAAGATCAAACATTTGCCCTCACCTTCATCCATTCTGTTTCCAAAACCAGAGTAAAGGATATCTTTGAGATCCGATCGGGTCAAATCATACAGACAAAGGAGTTTTTCCAAACCCACGGCGCTGGCCTGCCATCCGCACCAGATGAACCAGGAGGAACTTCATGGGAAAAAACCAGCGAAGGTTTTATCCTGAACATGGAAAGACCAATCATAAAACTTGTGGTTAGAACAGATAGCCTGTACGAAAACCGTCTTGTTCTGCCTTCCGGTACTCTCAATCTTAATCAATGGGGTGATCAGGCTATTTTAATTTTCTTTGAAAAATCCATATAATGAATTGTTTTTAAAGGATCTTCAAGATTCGTTGTGGCAGATAGTTCTGCCATGGCCGTTTTTATATGAAAGTCCCCGTAGTTTAGGGATTTTCATCTATTCGATTGTGGCGGTAATGCCGCCATGGCCGTTTATAAGAAAGTCCCCGTCTTTTAAGGAGCTATAGGACTTTCATGCTTCGTTGTGGCAGATGGATCTGCCATGGCCGTTATATAAAACTTTCTGTAACTGACGACTGGCAGCCATGTTTATTAATAAGGAGAAAAAATGAGTCTTGCTGAAACAACTCAGGAGAAGAGCCCTGATATCAAAATTTCCAACCAAGATGCGGATGATTTCATTGATGATTCCCAGATTGATACCATTATAAAAAAATTTGATGCAGAATCCAACTTCAGAAACCTTGGTGGAATCACTGCAAAGATAACAGGATTCCTCTGTATTGTATTAAGCCTTTTCCACGTTTATACAGCAGGTTTCGGACTTTTGAACGAGGTGACCCACAGGACAGTTCACCTCACACTTGTACTTGGACTTGTTTTTCTGGTTTTTCCCAGGCAAAAACCCAAAAAAATGTTGACTGACTGGGGATTCGGCATCTTTTTTGCCATATTTTATATTTTCCTCACCTGGCAGCTTACAAACCGCCTTGCTGACCAGTTCTCCCCATGGGGACAAACTGCACTGATAGGCATGAGCATTTTCATAGCAATTACAGCACTGCCCATTCGTCAGCTTGGAGGAGAAGGAGACAAGCTCTCATTTGCAGACTGGCCACTTGCCATTGCTGCCGGAGGATTTTCTCTATACCTTATCGTCTTTTTCAAAGAGATTTTCATCATCAACATAGGCTTTCCCCAGCTTGCCGATTACATCATGGGACTGATTGCTGTCATGATGGTAACAGAGGCGTGCCGCCGAGTTATGGGAAACACGTTGCCTGTTATTGGAGCAGGAGCCCTTTTATACGGCCTTATGGGGCCATTTCTCCCCGGAGTTCTTGCACACAGAGGTTATGACATAGTAAGAATTGTTGAGCATCTATACCTTGGAACTGAAGGTATATACGGCGTTGCTGTGGGTGTTGTTGCAACATATGTATTCCACTTTGTTCTCTTTGGTGTAATGGCACAGGCATCAGGGCTTGGACAGCTTTTTATTGACCTTGCCATGATTCTTGCCGGAAAATATTCAGGTGGTCCTGCCAAGGTATCAGTCCTCTCTTCTGCCTTCTTCGGCATGATATCTGGCTCTCCAATTGCTAACACTGCAACAACAGGCTCTTTTACCATTCCCATGATGAAGAAAAACGGTTTTTCACCAAGCTTTGCATCTGCTGTTGAGGCATCTGCATCCTGTGGTGGACAGGTAACACCGCCAATAATGGGGGCATCTGCCTTTGTAATGACGGAAATGTTGGGAGTGCCCTATAATGAAATCATTCTGATTGCCATTATACCGGCTCTTTTTCACTACCTTGCCATTTTCAGCATGGTTCACCTTGAAGCAAGGCGTCTTGGTCTTAAAGGCATGGCACAGGAGCAGATCCCCCAGTTAATGTATGTTCTTAAACGTTCTTGGCATCTGATGATTCCGCTTACCACCATGGTAACCCTTCTTCTGATGCAGTTCACACCATATCTTGCAGCTTTCTGGGGAATAATTCTTACCATTATCTGCTCCTATATCCCACCGATTATGCACAAACTGGGCATAGGAGACCTTGACGACTCAAAAACACTTACCCCCAAAAGAATTGCCGAAGGGCTTGATGAAGGTGCAAGATATGCCCTGGCCATTGGTGCAGCATGTGCATGTGTCGGTTTTATTCTTGGAATGCTCACCCTTACCGGAATGGGATTCAAGTTCTCAGGTGCGGTTCTGGAACTTTCATCCACTGCCGGAACCTTTCTTTCAGGTATTATACCTTTTGGTCTTCTTTCAGCAAATGGATGCACGCTTTTCTTTGGTCTTATCATGGTGGCTGTGGCCTGTATAATCATGGGAGCCGGTATTCCCACAACTCCATGCTATATTATCCTTGCTTCCATTGCAGGCCCTGCCTTAAGTGATCTTGGAGTGCCCCTTATTGCCACACACTTTTTTGTATTCTATTACGGCGTTCTTGCTGACGTCACTCCTCCTGTTGCACTGGCAGCATATGCAGGTGCAGGCATAGGAGGTGCCGACCCCATGGAAACAGGAATGACTGCATTCAGACTTTCAATGGGCAAGGCTCTTGTTCCCTTTATGTTCGTATATGCTCCAAGCATGCTTCTTATCGATTTCAACTGGCCTGAGTTTTCAATAGCCATAATAAGCGGCATCCTGGGTGTAATTGCCTTATCTGTTGCCTATATCGGATATTTCAAAACAGAAGTTTCCCTGTGGGGTAAAACTCTTCTTACTGTGGGTGGTCTTCTGATGGTTTCAAGCAACATCGCCATCATTCTTACCGGAACCGCCCTTGTACTCTCTGTGTTGCTTCCAAGACTTTTAGGAATTGGAACACATAAAACTGCAACAAACTGGTAATCAAAAAAAGGAGTATTTTATTGAATAATCCAGACTCCTTCAACTGGACAGATACCCAGCAGAGGCGCCTGAAGGAGCTTGGGGCAGAAGAGAGTGTTTTTTCAGAAAAGCTCTCTTCTGCTTCTGAAAAAAACAGGCGATTTCAGGAAATTGAAAAAAGACTTGTAAAGCAGCAGCAGAAAAAACTTAATGATTTTATTGCAAATGCATCAACACCACGTCTTCACCAGCTTGAGCGAAAACTTGCTGCTATTCTAAAGCAAAACGGTTTTGCCCGGGTTTCAACCCCTCTCATTATATCAAGAGCAGCACTTGCAAAAATGTCCATAGACAATGACCATCAGCTTTTCAGGCAGATTTACTGGCTCAATGAGAGGCAATGCCTCCGTCCAATGCTTGCCCCAGGTCTTTACAGCCTTATGATTGATTTTCAAAGGCTAAAACATCGACCTGTCCGTTTCTTTGAAATTGGCTCATGCTTTCGCAGGGAAACAGACGGTGCAAAACACAACAGCGAATTTACAATGCTCAACCTTGTGGAGATGGGACTTCCTGAAAATGAACGTCTGGAACGCCTTCAAGCCCTGGGCAGACTCATTGCCGACACAGCGGGCATTGATGATTATCGCTTTGAGACGGAAGATTCTGTGGTATATGGAGATACTCTGGATATTGTTGCCGGCAAAGAAGGAATAGAGATTGCTTCAGGAGCAATTGGCCCACACCCCCTTGACACTGCCTGGAAAATCACAGAGACCTGGGTAGGGCTTGGATTTGGACTTGAACGTTTAGTGATGATATCAGAAAAAGAGACATCAATCGGCAAGTGGTGTAAAAGCACAGCGTATCTTGATGGAATTCGTCTTAACATATGAGCAACTTAATACCCTGCTGATCTCATGAATGTGTTTTTCAATCAGACAGAGACTTGCATACTCAAAAACGACACCTATGACCTCATGAGCCTTGTTAATACTGTCTGAATCAGGATGCCCAGGATAACCAGGATTTACAGGATAAAAATCTTGAGCATCCTGTAAATCCTGGTTATCCTGATTCAGACAAATGGAATAAATGACAAAAAAGCCAACAACCTGTCGATGTTGATTGCATAAAATTGCATGAATAGCCATAAAAACTGGTCAAGGGAAAAAATGGAGGTAAAAATGCTACCACAGACAAAGAACAAAATGACCCGTGAAGAGTATCTTGAGTTTGAAAAAGATTCAGAGTTTCGGAATGAATATTATGGCGGTGAAATATTTGCAATGGTTGGGGCAAGGAGAAACCATAATCGAATCAGCTCCAACACCTCAAGTATTTTATGGAACAAGTTGCTCTCAACACCATGTGAAGTTTTTTCAAGCGACATGCGGGTAAAGATTGAAGCTATAGAAAAATACACCTATCCGGATATCGTTGTTGCCTGCGACAGAATCAATTTTCTGGAAGATGAGCTTGATTCACTGCTTAACCCGGTTGTCATTATTGAAATTTTGTCCGAATCCACAGAGAGTTATGACAGGGGCTTGAAGTTTACACATTACCGCCTTATTGAATCACTTCAAGAATATATCCTCATTTCCCAGTACCATTGCCAGGTGGAAAAGTTTAAACGTGACCAGGGTGGTTTCTGGGTTTACTCATCAACTGAGTCTCTGGAGAAGATTGTAAAGCTTGACTCCATAGAGTGTGAGCTTCCTCTTTCAGAAATTTACCATCGGGTGGAATTTAAAGAACAGGGACAGATTTAAAATCTGTCCCCAAATCATACAAGATACAAAAAAAACAGGGGGGACAAGATACACAAATAGGAAATTTTTTTAAGGCTCACTCCTTAACGTGGAATCATGTCCAGATTATATGAGCCATAATTATCTACTCAGCTTGTCATATCCACCCTGCTCTTCTCAAACCCGATTACAAAGGCAAGCAGTGCCGGAATTACAAAAAGGGTAAAAAGGGTGGAGATACTCAATCCCCCCAAAAGAATACTTCCCAATCCGCGATAAAGCTCACTACCGGAACCTGTTGATACCACAAGGGGTGCCATTGCAAGCACACTTGTTGTGGCACTCATGAAAATAGGTCGTATTCTTGTACGAACAGAATCTGAAATAGCATCAAGGCCAGCAAGTCCGTTATAGCGGACATTATTAAGGGATTGATGAACAATCAAAATAGCATTGTTCACAACAGTACCTATAAGAATTATAAAGCCAAGCATTGCAAGAACATCAAATCCCTGACGGGTAATAAAGGTATTGACTGCTGTAATACCAATAAATCCACCTGCTGCTGCAAGGGGCACTGTAAAAAGAATTATCACAGGATAGAAAAAATTCTCAAAAAGTGCTGATAGAAGAAGATAGGTTATCAAAAGAGCCAGAAGAAGATTCCATTTAAGGGCTTCACCTGTCTCCAGAAGCTTGTCTGCATTGCCGCCGATGGAAATTGAAACATCCTTTAACTTTCCCCCTTCCGTCATAGGCTTTACAAGATCATTTTCTATAATTTCCATGGCACTCTGCAAAGGCAGGTCTTCAGGGGGTGTCACCTGAAGCGTTATGTTTCTTTTACGCTCCAGATGATTTATTTGGGACATGCTCTGGCTGTATTTTAGGGAAGCCACATCCCCGGTCTTTATAAGATCTCCAAAGCTGTTGACTATGGTTGCCTGCATTATCTCTTCCGGACTTCCAAAATCCCTGTCACTTCCCTTTACAACAAGGTCAATCTGCTTTACCCCTTCAGGGCCGTAATCATCAACTCTTCTGCCATCCATGAGAATATCAACATATACTCCAAGATCACTTTCTGAAAGGCCGTTTGCAGCAAGTTTTTCCTTATCAGGTACAACAAGAATCTCAGGATAACTTGTCTCTATGGATGGAACAGGCCTTACTTGTGCCCCCTCAATTTTCTGTTTGATGGCTCCAAAAAGTGCCATTGACGCAGCAGCAATGGATTCAATTTTCTCACCGGAAACATTTACCTCAACTGTTCTTCCCTCTCCCAGACCCTGTTCAAAGATACTTGCCTGAAGACTTACTCCAAATATACCCGGAATGGAGTTCATTATGCCGGAAAAAAGAGGTATCAGCTCCGAGGCCCTGGTTTCATGTATGGATATGGCACCAAAAAGGGTGAACCTGTCTGCACCAACAAAAAACATCTGTTTTAACTTTGGAAAACCATCTTTTCCATCTTCTTCAAAATAGGGTTCTGATGCCTTGTATATCCCCTCTCCCATCTCCCTGAACTTCTCCACAGAATATCCTGGTGGAGGTATCAGGATATTAAGAATAAGGTTTCTGTTTCCCTGTGGCAGGTATTCGGCAGGTGGCCTCAAAACTGCAATTATATAAACGGACATGGAAGTAAAAAGCGCTACAGTGATCAACCTTGTAAAAAAATTTTTCAGACACAGATTAGAGACAGCCATAACAAAAGATGCAAAAAGAGGCCCCACATAGCTTTTTTGTATCCAGTTGGGCTTTTTAAGCTTTGAATTTCTGTACAAAAGGTTGATCATGGCAGGAATCACAGATATTGAGACGATAAGGCTAAGAATGATGGAAAATGTTATGGCAATGGCAATATCCCTAAATAGCTGACCTGCCTCTTCCTGCATAAAAATTACCGGCAAAAAAACAGCAACAGTTGTTGCCGTGGATGCAAAGACAGCCCCCCAGACCTCCTTTGCACCTTCAAGTGCTGCCTTATATGCACTTTTACCAAGTTTTCGGTGGCGGTCAATGTTCTCAAGCACAACAATGGAATTATCCACAAGCATTCCGACGGCAAAAGAGATACCAGCAAGACTTACAACATTAAGGTTTCTGCCTGCAAGCCACAAAAAAATAAAGGTTCCTATGACAGAAATGGGTATGGCAACAGCAGTTGTGATTGTGGTTCTGACGCTTCTCAAAAATGCCAGAAGAACTCCAATTGCAAGAAGTGCCCCGATAACAACATTTTTCTGAACAAGATCAATTGCTGTATTTATATATGCCCGCTGGTCATAAACAAGTTCAATGGAAAGCCCCTTTTCTGCCATGATACCGGCATTAAGTCGGTTTACCTCCTCCTCAACACGGTCGCTCATCTCAAGAACATTGGCACCGGTCTCCTTTCTGAGGCCAATTACGATGATCTGTTTACCATTATGGAGAACCGCAGAAGAAGGTTTTTCATACCCCCTTGAAACAGTTGCAATATCGCGCAGATAGACCTTTTTAAGGCCATCGTTGTACAAAACTGTATTAAGCACATCCTCATGTGTCTGGAACTGCCCGAGGGTACGAATCCTGTAATTTTTCCTGCCAACACCAAGAACTCCTGCGGAAGTTGTTTTGTTGGCCTGCTGGATTGCACCTGTTATCTGATTTATGGTGATGTTATTTCTGGCCATCTTCTCCATATTGAGGGTTACATGAAGCTCATCTTCAGTGCCCCCGAAAATAAACATGGAGCCAACCCCTTTAATACGCTCAAAATGCTGGCGCACATTGTCCTCAAACCAGGTCATGTAGTGGGTTATGCTTTCACTATTGCCTTCTGCCGGTTTAATGACCATCCAAACAATTGGAGAGCTGTTGGCTCCTGCTGCTTCAATAACAGGTTTTTCGGCATTTTCAGGATAATTTGATACTTCGTTGAGCTTGTTGGATACCCTGAGCAGAGCATCTTCCACAACTGTTTCAAGCTCAAAAGAAAGTGTCACCTCTCCAAAGCTGTTATAACTTGAGCTTTCCAGTCGGCTCAGCCCCTGCAAACCTTTTAATGCCTCTTCCTGCTTCTCTATGATCTCTTTTTCTATTTCAAAGGGTGTAGCCCCGCCCCATACTGTCTGAACTGTAATTTCAGGTGTCTCAACATCAGGTGTCAACTGCACTGGCAAACGCCCCAGACCAATAAGCCCAAAAGTGACAACAAGAATAACAGCAACTGCCACACTTACGGGCTTGTTTAAAGAGTACTTGACAATATCCATCAATTTTCCCCTGTAGATGCATCCTTGTTATGTTTGGAATCTTCATTTTTATCATCTTGAGAATCAGCCGATTTATCATCTGGTAACTCAGACGATTTATTATCTGATGAATAAGGTGCTTTCCCATCCGTAGAGGCAATGTCAACAACATTCTGAAGTGAATCAACCACAACAACTGCCTGATCCGGCCGCAGGCGCTCATTGCCCTCAATCACAACCGGAGTACCATGAACCATATCAGGATTATCAACACCAACCTTATTTCCAAGATAGGCTACAACATTAACAGGGCGCAATGATGCCCTGCTCTCATTTATTACATATACAAAATCCCTGCCCTGAAATTTTACAACAGCCGCCCTGCTTAAAGTGGTAAGCTGCCTCTTTTCGCTGTCAGGCACAAAAACAGATACAGACATATTCTGGGCAACCATCTTCATGGGGGGAATTCTTATTTTAATAAAAATATTTTTTGTTTTAAGATCTGCCACAGGATCAATACCCTCAATTATCCCATTTACCTCACGATTATAGGCATTTATGAGTACCTGAACAGACTCACCTTCCTTGATGAACCTGACCATCTCCTCAGCAATGGGAGCCTTTACAAAAAGATCATTGCTTGATCCTATTGTCATAAGATCCTTTCCCTGCTGCACCCATGCTCCGGAGTCAACATTTTTATCCATTATTATTCCATCAAAAGGAGCCTTGATTACAGCTCTTCCGTGCTGAATAAGCAATCTGGCAAGGCTATCTTTTAAAGCCTGCTTCTCTTTGACAGCATCCTGGTAGGCATATAGTGCATCATCATAATCCTTTTCGCTTGAGACTGAACTTTTATAAAGCCTTTCAATACGCCTGTAGTTCTTCTCTGCGTGCTGAATGCGAAGATCAATCTGCTGAATACGCGTTTTTGTAAGGGAAATCTCTTTTTCCAAAAGCTCTGTATTCAGATGAACAAGGATATCTCCCTTTTTGACTTGATCTCCCTGGCTAACAGCCACACTTTCAACAAGACCTGAAACTTCAGTTGAAAGCTGACTTGAACGCTCATAATAGATAACTCCTGTTACAGATCTGTTGGTTGAAATCTCTTCAGTAACAGCCTTACCCACAACAACCCTTGCAGGAGGTGGCTCCTGGGAATAAACCCGGGAACATAAAGCCACCACTCCAACAACAATTACAATATTTATTATTTTTTTCATTTTATTGTTTTTATCCTTTTAAAAATCAAGAATTGCAGCATGAAGTTCAAGACCTCCATGGAAAATGGGGATAAGCGAACCTGAGACAGGAAAAGAGTTCATAAGATTTCTCTCCGGCAAAATAATGGCTGCCCTCCAGCCTTTAAAGTCAGATGCAAGTTTTGACCCGATATCCCTGAACATTTTCCTTGTAATATCAGGAGAGCCAATACGTTTCCCATAAGGAGGATTAAGAATAACAATGCCTTTATCCTTTGTCAGGATTTCAGGACGAAGATCAAAGAAATCCTGAGTCATTACCATAACAGAAGATGCGAGTCCATGCTCAATTACTCTTCTTTCAAGCTCTTCTGCAATAGTTCCATCCTGATCGACTGCAAAAATTGAAGGCGTTTTCAGATAATTAATCTGCTCTGATGCCTTTTTTTTAAGATAATTCCAGCCAAGAGAGTTAAAGCATGGCCAATGCTCAAAGGCAAATCTTCTGAAATATCCCGCAGGTATGTTACAGGCCATCATTGCAGCTTCAATTGAAAACGAACCCGAGCCGCACATGCCGTCAATAAGTGGTAACTCCCTTGAATATCCGGCAGCAGAAAGAATGGCAAAGGCAATGGTCTCCCTGAGAGGTGCTACCCCAACACAGGTTCTTATGCCCCTTTTATGCAAAAGCGCTCCGCTGCTGTCTAAAGAAATTTCAAAACGGTCGTTTTCTCCTCTCACCATAACAGTCTGCCCGGCAGACTCGGCTGTAACGCTTTCATGGGGCAACAATTTATCAAAACGATCCATAATGCTTTGATGAACTCTCTGGGCAACTGCATCCTTATGATAAAGCCTTGAATTTCTAGTTGACACTTCGCAATGAACCACAGCTGAAGCCTGGAGATAAAGCTCCCATTCAAATGCAGATAAAGTTTTTTTAAGTGTTCTGAAATTTTCAGCTTTGAATTTGCCAATGCGCATAATTACTCTTGAAGGGCTGCGCAACAAAAGATTGGCAGCACGGCATGACTCAACCGTTCCTGTAAATTCAACTCCACCCGGAATCATACTGATCTCATCAAGTGGCAACGACAACTCCTGAAACATCGGCAACAAACTTGTCATCTCCCGATGGCAAAGACGTTTAAGCCCGGGAGCACACACTGCAAAAAAACGATGATTGCGGGCAGCGACCCTTCTTTTTACTCTTTTTTCAAAGGCACTTTTGGCCATTATATCTTTCCTGTTTTAAATTTTTATAAAGCTGTCATGCTGCTGTTCTTTCAAGGTTTGATTGTCGGGTAAAAAACACTTCAAACCTTTGCATTGCCTGTAAACTCACCCGACAGTTTCAACTTGAAGAAACACTACTTTGTTAGATTCATATTTCTGATTCTCGTGTTCTTTTGGCAAGAGAATCAGAAAACCTCTTTGGCTCTGGCTTGTCCAGGTTAGGATACAACCAATTTATAATTGATGCAAAAAAAAATAATCTTCCTTCACCAATCCTGCGAACTGAACAAGTTACAGCTTGCAGCACCCCCGAAAGGTGTAAGGAAGATATATCAATATACGGCACTTTTGATCCTTTTACCAAGCGGATCATCAACAAAAGATGCTTTTTAAAACATTCATCATCTCATACCCGGACATCTCAGCTTTCAGGCATCTTTCATATCATCTATTAAATATCCTTTACAGGAAAACTTACAGGAACCCCCTCATATGGTGTTCTTCGGCGTGATGCAATGAATTGGGGATCCCTCATGGTCTTGAGAATTTCGATACTTTCTTTCATTCCCTTGTAATTTCTCGCCATTTCAATAGCCATGCCTGTCATCTGTGCCATTGCCTGGACAAAATTTACATCATCAAGGGTAAATTCCCACTTTTCTGCTGTATAGATACGAAGAGCACCGATCACAAGACTTCTGCAAACAATGGGAACAGAAAGAATTGATGAAATACCTTCCTTCTGTGCAGCATCAGGATACTGAAGCCTTGGATCATCAGACGTATCATAAATTGCAACAGGTCCATCTTCAAGGGAAGCGGCAATGGATTTCAACGCACTGACAGGCCCCTTGTTAAGATAGTCTTCACTGAGCCCATAAGAAGCAGCCAACTCAAGTTCCTCTGTTTTACGATTGACAAGAAAGACAGCACACCCTTTAACATCAAGGGTAGATTTGATGCTTTCCGTTGTAAGCAGAACAACTTCCTCTGGATCCTTGGAATGGGAAATTGCCCTGGTTACCTTAAGCAGGGTTTCGTAGTTGATAACTTGTTTTTTCATTGTTCCTCCTTTTCTCATTCTCATATCTTCGAATGATAACAGAAGACAAGAACGCTTTCAGATTAACTTCAAAATGTCAATCAAGGCACAACAATGCTGTATATTGAATTTGCCGTCACTTTCTGTCACAAATTAAAATTATGCCGGACTTGCATGGAGGCGGGAATGTGTAAAAATATGCATATACGGCGTATCATAGATAACGGCAAAAAATGGGCATCCTTCATTATGACCTCGAAAGTACTTTACACTTTGAAGATGATACTCCTTAAAAATGGGGTTACCTTTCTGAAAAGTGTAAAGAGGTGAATGAAGCATGCCAAAAAATGTTGAAAGATCAGGGTGATATCCAAAAACATGTCGTTAATATCACGATCCCATATACCATACTATTTTTTCAGACGTTCCAATCGTATTATTTTTACAAAACAACAAAGCATCATGGGTAAAACCACCTGTGGAAAAAAAAGCAGGCAAAACAGTTTGGTCTTTTGAAAGGTCTGTTTTATCCTTTGAATAAGCAGCATAAAATCTGAATTTCTCATAAAAGTGTTCTACAGAATCAAGACCGATTTTATCCTTTGTCTTTTTCACCTCCACAACCAAAACCCTTCCGCAATCGGATTCAGCCAGAATATCTATCTCCATCTCCTTACCATCCGGCCTTTGAAATTTTACACGTAGCTTTACATCAACAATGTTCAGCTCCACACTCTTAATTTCATCGGGAAAACCATCAAAATATGTCGAGGGGGTGAATCTTTTGCGGCTTCTGAAATCCGTTGCAAGCTGATATTCTGCAAATTTACCCACAAGATTATTGAGCCTTCCCTGAAGGGATTTTTTATCCCTTTGAAGACGATCAAGCTCTTCATGAAAATCCTTTCTCAAATCAGGCTCAAAGCTACTGATCTCCTTTTCAAAGCGGTTTCTTAAAATCAGATAAAGGGTGCCGTCCTGAAGCCCCCTGAAATCAATGTCTGAAACACCTTCTGTAAGAAGATCCGCCTTCACAAGGGTTCTTAATTTATGCTGAATCTCCTGAACTGTGATATCAAGCCCTAAAGTTTCCTTAAGCTCCTTTGGAGTCCAGTAGCGGTCTGCATGTTTACTCGTATGGAGAAGAATCGTCTTGGCGTGGATGTCGTTTACACGCTGGAGCGTAAGTTCAATATATTCTCCCCAGGTCATGGACATCTCTGATTTTCTGTCTGATATCTCAAAATTTACAGTATCAACAACTCCTTCACGGGTTGTTAAATCCTTGCCTTCAAACTCGCTTCCCATTACGCAAGATATGAAAAATGGATCTGACTGACATAGCTGATTGATCTGAATCGCTGCTTCACTGGTCACTGCTTCTTCATAGTATTCAGAATATTTAAAAACTGCCTCAAGACCCTCTTCAGGAGTAAGGTAAGGGTTCAGGAAAAAGCGTTTCAACCGACCTGCTTCAAGGTATTGATCTAAAATTCCCACAAGCCAGCCAACATAGGAGCCGGTTACAAGCATGGGCGCTATTTTGGATTCTGATACTCCGTGAAAGCTGCCGGCAAGGGTTTCATCCTTTGCTGTTTCACAGCCTTCATCACGATATATGTATTCAGTTATATTCTGAAATTCATCAATTATGACAAGAAAACGAATATCAAAAATCGCTGCATAGGATTCAGGTGCAGTGTAAGCAGTCTTCCACATTAAATCATATGCCCTGTTTTTTTTGTCATTTAGCAGTGAATCCACATCACTTACAAGATAATCATTGCCGTTGGCTTCAGCCCAGACTCTTATCTGTTTTAAATTTAATGGTTTTCTAATAAGCGTATCATCTCTTTCCACAAAAGATATATATTGAGATACAAAATTGCAAAAATAGTCAATGGCAAAAATAGGAAACCATTTTTTTGTTTCCGTTATTTCAAAAAAAAATGGTATAATCTTACCATTTTCATTCCATAACTGGTTGAAAAGCCTCTGAATAAATGCTGTCTTTCCGCTTTTTCTTCGTGCAAGGATTACACGGGATTTGGAAATACGCTTTGGTATGCCACCAATCCATTTGTGGAAAAGGGCAAACTCTTTTTCACGGCCAACAAGAAGTTCCGGCTCGCCAATTCTCTCCGGCAAAGGGTATTTCATGTTTTTTATCCATTCAATTTGATGGTATCAATAAATGCCAAATATAGCTTTCCAGAAAAATATTTTGTTTTTTGGTAACCTGTCATGGCCGGAGTCCGGCCACCCCCGAATATGAAAATTTGTATCCATTTTCAAGGTAAACGGACATGATTGCGTATCAATCACCCCCAAATATAAAAATGATAGTCATTTTCACGGTAAACGGTCATGGCCGGCATTCAGCCACCCCCGAATATGGAAATTTGTATCTATTTCCACGGTAAAAAAATTAGGCATCTTTCATTTCCCAGTTTACACTTTCCCGAAAAGAATGCCCGTTTTTCGGGGATACTGTTATGGAAAGTGTAAAGTACTTTCTGTATGATATGAAGAATGCCCTAAAAAAGCACTAAAATGTTATTTTTGAGAACATCACTTTTAGTATGTTACAGCTTGAAAAATCTTGAAGTAAGACTTTTAACAGACTTATCAACTCTTTTTATTCTTTGATTTAAAAAAATCAGGATAGAGTTTTCTTGCACAGTCAGGGCAAATTCCGTGGCTGAATTGTGCATCAGAGTGTCTGCTTATATAGGCTTCGATCTGATTCCAGTATCCCTGGTCATCTCTGATCTGCTTACAGTTTGCACATATAGGTATCAAACCACTGAGCATTTTTACCTTTGCAAGCGCATCCTGAAGCTGAACCAGAAGCTTCTCCCTCTCCTCTTCAGCAGTCATCTCCTTAGTAACATCTGTAAGAGAACCAAGGGAAACATATATGCCATCTTCCTGATACCATTCAATATTGGCTTTATCATTCAACCATATCTCACCACGATTCTGAAGAGACATTTTATAAACTGCTTCTGTAACACCAGCAGAAACGCTTTCGCTTCTGAGGTGTTCTCTTTCACAGTTCAATGCATTTTGGGGAATCTGCTCCTTCCGGATGGTAGTGTCATCATTTTCATGCTTAACACCATATTTGTATATCCGGCTTTCAATGACGCTTCTGCAGAAAGCACCGGCTGTCTCTCCAGGCTCACATCCGAGAATTGAAGTTATCTTGTGGCATACATACTCATACCATATCTGCTTTTCATCCTCCTGCCATGCAGCAATATAAAGCATTGCAGGAGTGCCTGTTTTTTCTATGAGCTGAAAGGCATTGATACACTCAAGAATCCGGCCCTGAAGCATCTGACTGTAATCTCCATTTAGAATACGGCCATGGTATCTGTAATCATTTGATGCTTTTTGAATTGAATTTGATATCATGAGTTATCTTCTCTGCTTTTTACCGTGGAAATGGATACATTATTTTCATGGTCGGGGGTGGCTGAGCGCCAGCCATGTCCGTTTACCGTGAAAATGACGGTAGTGTCATAAAAGTGTTGATATCTTTTTGTGAAAGCCCTGCTGAATCAAGGTTTGTGAAGAGCTCATCAACATATTTGGGACACCACCAAAATGACTATCATTTTTATATGTGGAGGTGATTGATACGTAATCAATCATGCCTGTTTATCGTGGAAATGGATATATATTTACATCTTTTGTGGGGCTGCATTGAAGCCATGTCCACTTAGGAATTAGTCTTAAATAACTTGCCCATTTGAGTACTTTGGGACTGATTTTAAACCTGTCTCAGTTCTTGAAAAGGGAAAGTGATTTCGTACTCATTCTTTAGCCAATTACATGGCAGCTTCATCAGGACGGCTCAGGATGGATTCACTTCTGTACAGCACACGGCCTGAAGGTACAATTTTGGAGGCAGCATCAAGATGTATGATTTTATCATCAAAAAATATGTGTGGTCTGAATGCCTTCAAAACCTTATCTTTTCCAACTCCGCCAAGAAAAAAAGCCTCATCAATATAGACCCCCCAGTGTCTGAGGGTCTTTATCACCCGCATCTCGGCAGGGCTGCTTCTTGCTGTGACAAGGGCTATTCTTACAGGAGAAAATTCCATTCGTATGGGAAGACGATCCTGCAGCCTGGAAAGTTTTTTCAAAAGAGTGGCATATGGCCCCTCTTCAAGGGGAATATTCTGTTTTTCATCCTCATCTTTCTGAAATTCAGATAGACCCTTTGTCTTATATACAATTTCACTGCTTTCATCAAAAAGGACAGCATCACCATCAAAAGCAATTCTCACCTGATCGGTCTCCATACCATCAATCTGCTCCGGAGGCGGAGTTACAACGGCTGCGGCACACGCACGGCTGTCAATCACCTTCTGAGCATCCTCTGCATTGGTGGTCAGAAAGAGGTCAACATCAAAGGCATCAAGATAGTCAACAACCGACTCGCCTGCTGTAAAAGCAGACCTTGATATTGCAAGTTTATGATGTCTTATTGAGTTGAGTACACATATACCTGAATCAGGGCTGTTGCGTGACATAACTACAACTTCAACAAGGGGAGGCTGATTTTCAACCTGATAACGGTTCAGATTGAGAAGGGCTTTAACCAATGGGTAACCTGTACCGGCAGCAAGGGGTTGCTCTTCAGTGGCCATCATCTGTTTTCGGTAAACTTCAATTGCGTTATCAGGGTTAAGCCTTGATGTTTCCCTGAAAACCCTGTCGATTTCACTTAAATCAAATAGAGCGGTTGCAGAAATACCAACGACAAAAGTATCTGATAAATCCAAAGGCATAATATTAATCCTCAAAGTCCACACCTATGATCTTGTAAGCCTTGTAAACACTGTCTGAATCAGGATTCCCAAGATTAACAAGATAAGGCAGGATTATCTATCCTGAGCATCCTATCCATCCTGGTTATCCTGGTTCAGACAACTGCAATAACTTCTGAAAAAGCAATAAGATGTCGATTTTGAGTTAATCATCCTGATTTGACATCCTTCATATCATCCCGAAACTATTTTACACTTTTTTTGATGGGAATGCGCCGACTTTATGTCAAAATTAACTTTATCTTTTCAGAGATTTCATCTATTGTATATGGTTTTTTCATATAACACTGTATATTGTATTCCCTGCATCTTTTTTCATTGATCTGGGTGTTAAATCCGGATGCGACTATTACAGGCAATTCCGGTCGAATCTCCCTTATATTCTTTAAAAGCTGAAGACCTGTCATTTGAGGCATTGTCATGTCTGTGACAAGAAGATCAAAACTCTGGGGTGACTGAGAAAAGACTTTCAAAGCTTCAACAGGGCTTTCCATTGCTGTCATACGATATCCAAGCAGATTGAGAAGACTTTTCATCATTTTTGTAATTGCCGGATCATCATCCACCAGAAGAATTCTTTCTCCATTGCCCCTGACCGGATTCACTTTTCTTTCAGAAGGCAATTCAAGTTGAGGCTTTTCAGCTACTGGAAAATATATATAAAAACTTGCCCCTTTGCCAATGTCACTTTCAACGGTAATATAACCACTCATGCTCTTTACAATGCTGTTAACCATTGAGAGGCCAAGCCCTGTACCTTTTTCCTGGGTTTTGGTTGTAAAATAGGGTTCAAATATTTTCTGTTGAAGACCTTTCTCAATACCCGTGCCTGTATCCCTGACAACAATAGTGACATATCTTCCGGGCAGCATCTCTGGCAGATGCCTGTTTTCCGTTTTAACATCCACACACTTGTAGATTATCTCCAGAACACCTCCATTATCTTCCATGGCGTGAAATGCATTTGTAGCAAGATTCATGATAATCTGATGAACCCTTGTGGGATCAGCCATGACAGCACCACACTTTTCGTCAATGTTTTTACGGATATCAATGGTTGTGGGAATTGACGATCGAAGAAGCTTAAGGCACTCTTTTATTATGGTATGAAGATAAATTGGAGCAACAGGCTGCTGCCTGGTACGACTGAATGAAAGTATCTGGTTGATAAGTTCCTTTGCACGTATTCCTGCCTTTGATATCTCCTTTATGCCGTTCTGTATTATGGTCTGATCATTGGGCACCATCTCAATAAGTTCGGCATATCCAAGCATCGGAGAGAGTATATTATTGAAATCATGTGCAATTCCACCGGCCAGAGTGCCTATGGCTTCCATCTTCTGTGCCTGATTCAGGCGCTCCTCCATTTTTACGTCAGAAGAGATATCCTTAAGAATTGCCACAACATGCTCTTCATCACAGGGAACCATCCTGGCCTCAAAGGTTCTAAGAGTGCCTTCAACATCAAGGTTAAGCTGGTATTGATGCCGCTTTCTCATCTCAAGTGTTCTGTCAACATACTGCTCATTGAGTATGGCCAGATCAAGGGGAAGACGCTGACGTAGCGTTCTGCCCACAAGCTTCTCCCTTGGAAGAATAAAGTCGGCAGGATCAGATGCATGGCACTCAACAAAACGATAATCCCTGCTGATCATGAAAAGAAGATCAGGCATTACAGATATCATTGCCTCATTGCGGCTTTTGATACTTTTAAGAGCCTGACTTGATTTTTCAAACTCCGTAATATCAAACATTGCGGTCATGATACACTGTTCGCCATCAAGTGTAAGAACTTCAGCAGACAAAATGCTTTCACGACGTTCTCCAGCCCTGTTAAGGTATGTCATATGCCTGTTTCGTAACGGAACACCTTTGGATAGAGCAGCCACAAAATTTTCACGCTCAACCGGTTCTGCCCAGAATCCAAGCTCAAGGGATGTTTTGCCAATACACTCACTGCATGTGTAGCCACAAAAACCTGCCATGCTTTCATTAACTTCAATCACCCTGCCATCCTTAAGGGATGTAATGGCAAGTCCTGCAGGATTTGTATGAAAAAAAGCTGCATATTTTTTCTGACTCTCCTCCATCTTTATCTCTGCAATTTTCTGTTCAGTTATATCCTCATGGTTCCCGATCATAAGGAGAATATCCCCACTTTCATCCCGCTCAACTACCTTGCCCCTTGAACGAATCCATCTGTAATCTCCTGATTTTGTCCTCAAACGAAATACATTATGATAAACAATTGATTTTGTTTCCAGAAAGTGATCTGCAACAGCCTTTGCCTGCTGTCGGTCGTCGGGATGTATAAGATTCAACCAGTTCTCATAAGTTGCTGAAAAGGCATCTGGTTCATACCCAAGCATTGTATAATAGCGGGGGCTGAATGTCATGACGCTTGTTGTAAAATTCCAGGTCCAGATACCATCTGTTGTTGTATCAAGAATTACACCAAGAACCTTCTGAATCTGCTTTATCTCTTCATTTTGTGACTGATCATCCATGATATTACCTATATACATTTACCATTATGAGGAGAATCTTTAAAAAGAATAATTTTGGAAATTTTAAAGCATTAAACTACTGAGTTATTAATGATGGTCTCGTAAAAAGTCGAAAATGTCAAAATCGCTATTATTCAAAATCGACATCTTATTATTTTTTTGTAGTTGCTGAATTTGTCTGAATCAGGATAATCAGGATAAAAAGGATGTTCAGTATAGATAATCCTGCCTTATCCTGTTAATCTTGGGCATCCTGATCCAGACAATATTGACAATGGTCAAGAGATTATAGGTTTCAAATTTGAGTATTAATAATTTCTGAAGGTTATGACTGAAATATTCTCAAAATCGGATTTTTTACAGGTTCATAAGCTTTTGACGAATGAGCTTTTTGACGGTTCATCATATATTCATTCAATGTTTTCACGGGAAATGCTATAATAACTGACATGGCAGACACATCTGCCACAACAAAGTATGAAATACTTTTAAACAAAGTACACTCACACATTTTTTTTATCAAGATTTGTTTAAAATGAACATAGTGCCCTTTGGGTGGGCTTTTCCATAACTACTTGCTTTTGCATCATATAAAATGGAAATTCCCATATTATTAAAATACCCCTTATGATTTTCATGATCAAAGGGTGGCCGTTGAACTCGGCCATGAAAATTCAGGAATATCAATGCTTAAAAATACATTTCATCACATACCAGGTATTGGTATAAAAAGCGAACAAAAATTATGGAATAACGGAGTAATGAGCTGGAAAGATATTGAAAATCCAGAGATTAAAATCCCTGCCGGACAAAGGTCAAAACTTAAAACTCATATCAAGGACTCCATGGAGCAAATTGAAAACGGCAATTTCAACTATTTTGAAAACCTTCTGCCTTCAGGACTTCACTGGCGTTTTTTCCCTGAAGTCCGAAAGAATGCAGTATATCTTGATATTGAAACAACAGGCATGGAAAGTTATGACAAAATTACAACAATTGCTCTATTTAATGGAAAGGAGATTCAATACTTTGTCAATGGGAAAAATATGGAACAGTTTCCTGAAGCTCTCTTTCAATATTCAACCATTATAACATACAACGGCAAATGTTTTGATATCCCTTTTATTGAAAAATATTTCAGGCTATCCATTCCACATGTGCACATTGATCTTAGGTATCTGCTCAAAAGCCTTGGCTATGACGGCGGTCTTAAGGGTTGTGAAAAAAAAATGGGTATCAGAAGAGGAGAACTTGATGGGGTTGACGGTTTTTTTGCCGTTCTTCTCTGGAGTGACTATATTAGAAGAAAAAATATAAAAGCCCTTGAAACCCTTCTGGCCTACAATATTGAGGATGTTATCAATCTGGAAATCCTCATGGTAAAAGCATATAACATGAAAATAATGGATACTCCCTTCTCCGCATCCCATTCTATTCCACTGCCCAAGGCACCAGACATTCCATTCAGAGCGGATCCGGAAACAATAAAAAGGTTAAAAAGACATTGGTAAGCTACAAATATGATCAAAAGAACGATGTTTCTAAACAGAAATCTTTGAGTCTGCCTGATGATAATGGCGAGAACAAAACTTCCCGCCACTATCCTCCGGATCTGCCTCATGACAATGCTGTGAAAAAAAATTCACCATCACAACCCCATACCCTGTCCCATGATAATGATGGAAAGTATTCCGATTTAAACTTAAAAGATCTTTGCATACTAAGCCGCAGAGTTGACGACGAGCTGGCAATGCTTTTGATGGATGATGCACCGCTTTCGGTGATACTTAAGACTCTTTCAGAAAAGCATGAAGCCCTTACCCGCTCTGTTATTATGGCTTCTGAACAGGAGATGGCAGATGAAGGTATGGGTTATCCACCTCTTACCTATTGCTGGATAAACATGGGAAGTGCTGCAAGGCATGAACAGACTCTCCGAAGTGACCAGGATAATGCAATGATATATGCAGATCCGGAACAGAAAAAAGATGATACTCCTGATAAAAAAAGAGAGGTGGATAGATATTTTGAACTTCTTTCAAAAAAAATAGTAAATGGACTTAACTCATGCGGTTTTGCCCTTTGCAGAGGCGATGTCATGGCCACCAATCCAAAATGGAGAAAATCCCTGACATCCTGGATGGAATCCCTTGAGAATTGGTCAGGCTCTTTTGACCCTGAAGATACAAGAAGCATGACCATCTTTCTGGATTTTCGGCCGGTCTGGGGAGATTTTACACTTGCAGAAAAGCTCTGGGAGAAAATAGTACACCACTGTAATGAATCAGATATGATAACCCATATGCTTGCTGATGATGAGCTGAAAAACAGCAACCCCATAACCCTGCTTGGCAGGATAAGAACCAAGCGAAGCGGCCCTTTCAAGGATCAGGTCAATCTGAAAACAGCCGGTCTTGTACATATTGTAAATGCTCTGAGGATATATGCCTTGAAGCACAATATAAAGGAAGCATCCACACTGGGACGAATTGAACAACTCTCAAGCAAAAAAGTCATCTCCACCGAAGAGACAACAGTTTTGACATCTGCCTTTGAAACACTTACGATGTTGCGTCTTACAACCAACATTCGTAAAATAAGAGAAGATAGCCTGCCTGATGATTTTGTCTATCCTTCAAGACTTACACCTTCACAGAGAGCTTCTCTTAAAGATGCGCTTTCATCTGTTCACGGAATACAAAAAATGCTCTCCCGTGACTTCACTCTACCCTGGATTAATTTTTTTTCATGATACAGGAAAATCAAATCAATGACCATTGACTACAAAACTTGTTTCAATCTTTTTTCCGAAATAAGCCGTGCAATCCACTCCGGAAGCAAGAGTTCTGAAATTCTTATGACCATTGTCAAAAATATAACCGTAATACTGGATGCCAAGGGTTCAATTTACTGGATTATCAACAGGGACAAAAAGAAAATTGAGACCATGATATCCCACGGATTTACCTACAGAAGCCTTGCAGAAACAGATTACAGAACCCTTGCCAAGATTTTTGAAATTGAACCTGATACAGACACTGAACATTCATGGCCAACTGACGCAACCTGCGAACATGAAAATAATGACATCTCTTTTCACGGTAAAAAAGAGGTTTTTATTGAAGATGCCAGAAATGATGAGAGAATACCCAACCTTGAAAGGCTTGGAAAACAGAGAGTCGGCTCTGTAACTGCAATGTTTTTTGATATTGACGGTCCATACACAGGTATTCTTGCTGTCTATTTCACAGGCAGAAAAAAACTTGCCCCACTGGAAAAGGAGCTTGTTACAGCACTTGGAGAGCAGGGGGCAATTGCACTGCAAAAGGCATTAAGTTATGATGAAGAGATGATTGCCATGTTCCGGCAGGTTGTGGAGGGTTTTGCCCTTGCACTTGAGGCAAAGGACAGCAAAACCCACGGGCACTCTATTAAAGTAGCTGATCTTGCAAAACTTACCGCCATTGAACTTGAACTGCCGAGGCATGAAACCGACACCATTTTTCATGCAGCACTTTTACATGACATCGGCAAGATAGGCATGGAAGACAATGTGCTGGAGCGCCTTGGGAAACTCAATTTTAAAGAGATGGAAAAGGCAAAAGAGCATCCAGTCACAGGAGCACGAATTGTCAAGGCACTGCCAATGTTTAAAGGAATTGAGCCTCTTATTTTATATCACCATGAACGATTTGATGGATCAGGTTATCCTGAAAAACTCAAGGGGGAAAATATTCCCCTTGGAGCAAGGATCATTGCTGTGTGTGATGTTTTTGAAACCATGATAACAGGACGCCCTAATCTTAAAAAAATGAGCATTCCGGATGCAATAAAAGGTATTGAAAAAAGTGCCGGTATCCTTTTTGATCCTTGTGTTGTTAAAGCTTTTATGTCAGCAGTTGAAAAAAATCCCCAATCAATATGTCCGTCAAAAACAGCTTCTGTGGAAAAATATCTTCGCCAGTTACAAAAAAGTATTGAAACAATCAGCAACGCTGCAAACCTTAAGAAAAAATTCTCAAAAAAGAGTGTTGCAGATATTTTTCCCATTGGATTTTAAAAAGATATGATTGATCAACAAACTCAAATTAACCTGCCCCGACGATATGCTGATCAGGCAAGTGTCAGCACCATTCGTGAGGTATTTGATTATATACGAAGATTCAGAAACCATATTTTTGTCCTGAAAATTGAGGATATACTCCTTGATGACCCTCTTTTTCCTTCCCTTATGAAGGATCTTATAAGACTTCATGAAGCTGGAATAAAGATCATTATCATTCCAGGGACAAGGGCTACCATTGAACGCAACCTGAAACAGGCGGGACTTAAAACCACCCTTGTAAAAGGTGTAAGGATAACACCTCCTGAGATTCTTCCCCATGTGAAACTTGCAGCCATGGAAGTTGCTGAAAACATAATATCCCACCTTGCAGCAGGAAAACTCAACGGCATAATGGGCAACTGGATAAAGGCCAGATCCCTTGGGGTGCGTGACGGGGTTGATTTCCAGTGCAGCGGCGAAGTGGAAAAAATCCGTTCAGATATTATCTTAAGACTTCTTGACCAGGCATTTATCCCTCTGATTCACCCAATAGGACTTAATGCCCTTGGTGCATCATATAACCTCAACTCCACACAGGTTGCCTGTTCTCTGTGCATGGACATTGAGGTATCAAAACTTTTTTTCATAGGAGAACATGAAGGCATAAGGTCAAAGGGGCTTATCATACCTGAAGGGGCACAACTTCAGACAAACGGCTATTTTTCCAATCTTGACAGAAACCATGCAAGAGCGCTTCTTGAAAAAAACAGCCAGCTTCTTTCCCATCAGGAAAAAGAGTATCTTGAAAATGCCATTAAAGTTACATCAAAGACAAACAAAGTAAAAAGAGTACATATCATATCTGGAAAAAGGGAAGGCAGCCTTCTTAAAGAGGTCTTTTCAAGCATAGGCGGCGGTACAATGATCTACGCCAACCGCCATGCCCATATTCGCAGGGCAACATATGATGATCTGCCGGAATTGATGCAGCTTTTAGATGGTTATGTAAAAGAGGGTAACCTTGTAATGCGGACAGAAGAAGATATTTCAGAAGCCATAGATAACTACTACATATATGAAGTTGACAAGGCAGTTTATGGATGTGGAGCACTTTTTGATCTTGATGACAACTCCGGAGAGATCGGCGCAATTGCCGTAAACCCTTCCTACAAATCAAGGGGGGTTGGACAGGGTCTTGTGGAGTACCTTATTCGTCTGGGACGCACAAAAGGTTTTGCACGTCTTTTTCTTTTGACAACCCGCACATCTGACTGGTTCTACGGCTTTGGTTTTACCCATGCAACACCAATGGATCTTCCTGAAAAAAGAAAAGAGACCTATAACCAGCATCGGAACTCGCGGGTGCTTATGCTTTTGCTGTAACTTCCTTACTCAAAATCGACAACTTATTGCTTTTTGAGCAGTTATTCAATTTATCTGACTCAGGATAACCAGGATGAAAAGGATGCTCAGGATAAATAATCCTACCTTATCCTGTTAATCCTGGGTATCCTGATTCAGACAATTTTGACAAGGTTCAAAAGATCATATGTGTCGGCTTTGAGTTATTATATTCTGACGCAAATGCCTTAGGAACAAACAGGAAAAATAACGCTATGCATATTATTGACACACAACAATACCCTCTCCAGGAAAAAATTGGCAACCCAGATCTTTTAGTAGGACGGGAAAAGGAGTTTAAATATTTCCACAAATGGATTGAGAATATTCCCAAGAAGCTCTCCAAATCACGAGTTATCCTTGCCAGACGAAAAAGCGGAAAAACAGCTTTTATTCAGCGGATTTACAATAATCTCTGGATGAAAAATGGAGATGTTATTCCATTCTACTTTGATGTTGCTGAAAGCAAGGTATGGTATCCAATGTTTGCAATAAAATATTACAGGGCTTTTGTTTCCCAGTATATATCATTTCTTGAAAGGGATTCCAGCTTTATACCTACCTCTCTTACACTTGCGGAGATCAATGATTATGCTGAATCAAATAATTTAATTCATATTGTACGTGATATAAATTCTTTGATAGACGATCAAAGTAAACAAAATCATGATCTGATGTGGGAAACAGCCTACTCTGCCCCCCACCGCTTTGCAGCTCTTAATGATAAACGTTTTCTTGTTATTATTGATGAATTCCAGAATTTAACTCAATACATATATCCAGATCCCCATTTTCAGACATCACCAATTGAATCACTTGCAGGCAGTTTCCACTACCATGTTGAATCCAAAATAGCTCCCATGCTTGTGACAGGCTCCTATATAAGATGGCTTATAAATATAAGCAGCAAATACCTTGAGGCTGGACGCCTCACCGAAATTTTCATGTCCCCTTATCTCACGCCTGAAAGCGGTCTTGAGGCAGTTTACAGATATGCAGAGGCTTACAAAGAGCCAATAACCAACGAGACAGCAGCACAGATCAACTCCCTTTGCATGTCAGATCCTTTTTTTATATCCTGTGTAATTCAGAGCGGTTATGAAGATAAAGACCTTTGCACACAAGAGGGTGTTATTGCTACGGTTAACTATGAAATTACACACCGTTATTCCGAGATGTCCCGCACCTGGGGGGAATACATCCAGCTTACCCTGGAAAAGGTAAATGATAGAAATGCCAAGGCTTTGCTTCTCTTTTTGAGCAAACACTCTGACCGCTACTGGACACCAAAGGAGCTTAAAAATGCCTTGGAGCTTGATATTTCCGTTGATGATATCCAGAGAAAACTTCTAACACTTGTGGAAGCAGATGTGTTGGAGTGGGGCAATGCAGATATAGATTTCAGAGGTCTTCAGGATGGAACCCTTAATTTGATTT
>NZ_LT828541.1:282554-353924 GCF_900170035.1 Desulfamplus magnetovallimortis
CATTTGATTTTGAGGAATCGCTTTGAAAAGGAGATCCTTGATTTTGAGCATGATCTTAAAAAGGAGTTTCACGAAAAGATAGAAGAACTTAAAAAAGACAAGCAAAAACTACAGGGAATGCTCAACCGCATTACAGGCGAATTTTCTTGAAAAGGTGACGGTTTATCAAAAACAAAATCGTGAAACAATTGTAATTCCAGCATTTTTATCCCTTGGTGGATTTACAAAAGATGCCATTTCTTTGTGCTCTGAAAAGGGGGTAGGCGTATCTGAAAAAATCAGACATTTTTAAGTTTTGCTAACATTTAAAACAAAGGCCATGGCAGATTGTCTGCCATGGCCTTTACTTAAAAGCTGTTTTTAACAAAATCGGTGCAAAGATCCAAAATCACGGAACAGTAACCGTAACTGTCTCGGTTGCAGACATTCCTTGACTATCCATTACAGTAAGTCTTACAACATAGGTTCCTGGAGCAAAGGTGTGCTCGATGGAGAACATGTTGCTGTAGGTACCATCACCGAGATCCCAGAGCCAGGTGCGAATTTCGCCATCTGAATCCCAGGCATTGCTTGTGAAGGTAAAGGTTGCCGGATCGTTCTGGGAAACCTTATAATTAATGGCTGATGTTGGTGCAAAACTTGTTGCAGTTACAATGACGCTTGATGTGGTAACAGCATGAAGATTGTCAGTAACTTTCAGTTCCACCTGATATGTTCCTGGTTTTTTGAAAGTATGAGTCACATTTTTGCCTGTTGCTGTGTTTCCGTCCCCAAAGTGCCACTCATAGGAGATAATGGAGCCATCGCTGTCAGTTGCCGATGCTGTAAATGTCACTGTATGCGGATATCCACCCTGAAGTGTTGTGGTCTGTATGGATACTTCCGGAGAAGCATTTAGAGCATCAATTGCTGTTGATGCCGAAGATGTTGCACCCTTGTCGTCTGTTACAGTAAGTGTAACATTGTATAGACCGGAAGCTGAATAGCTGTGGGTTACCTCTTCTCCACTGCCACTTGTGCCGTCTCCAAAATCCCAAACATAAGAGACTATTGTCCCATCAGGATCTGATGCCACTGCCTGAAATGCAACTTCAAACTGAGGTGTACCCTGTATGGTTGATACCTTTATTGAAACTGTTGGAGCATGGTTGACATCAGATTCCAGAACTGTGGTTCTGGTATTGACATCATAGCTTATGGGTTGCACTTTCATGGGTCTTATACGAGGTGATGCATCGCCATTGCTGTTACTTTCCCCTGACAGATTACCATCTGCTGGAGTTCCAAGTTCAATGCCGATAACTGCCGAATAATTGTCATCCTCTTCAAGATAGCCGTTATTGTAATCTGCCTGGCAGAAAAGCCTGAGGTCTCCTCTTTTATTAAGGGGAAATGTCATGCGAAGGGAGCCGAACATATCTGACTCATCAGCATCCTGGGAACCAACATCACCGTATAGCGAAAGACCGTTTTCAAACATATATTCTACACTTACACCGATCTTATCCCGTACTGAAATATATGTTTCTGTTGTGTAAAGATCAGCAAACTCAAAATGGCTGTGGCTGTCAACAACATCTTCATCCTTAATGGCCTGTGTAAAGAAGATGCCTACACTTCCCCGCTTAAACAGCCTTGATGCAGCCACATTGATCTGGGAAAGCATTCCTGTATCTTCATAGAGGTCAAGATTGACAAATTTCATGGAAGCAAAACAGCCAAGCTGGAAATATCCGCTTTTCCCAACAAGTCCTGCATCCATCTGGTACTCCTGAAAATCTTCGGTGATATCTCCTCGAAATCCACCCTGAAGTGCAAAGCTTTGGTTATTCATGGGGATAAAAAGGCTTGCCTGGACATTGCCAAGAAGTTCTCCGTTATTTGCCCCTACTCCCCCTGAAAGAGTAAAAGCATTATTGGCAAAAAGGTTAAAACCGGTGCTGCCGCCTGAAGAAATTTCTGGAGAGGCAGACTCTGTACCCTTATCTTTCAGAAGCTCCTCAAGGTCATTAATACGCTCAAGAAGATCATTTAATGAAGGCCCTGTTTCAGCAGCAGGCGTAACTGCCTGGGCGGCTCCTTCATCAACGGCCGCCATAGTTTCCAGAGGTTTAATAAATCGGTTATCCCTGTAGTAGTAATCCCGCTCTCCATTAACAAATTTAAAAATACTGAAATCTGTTCTTCTGTTAAGCAACTGGCCTTCAAGATTTTTATTTGATGCAAAGGGAACATGAAAGGCATTTCCCTTGATCAATATGCGTTCCGAAAGAAGTCCCCTGTCCAGAAAAATCTGTTTGACAGCAAGTGCCCTTTTTCTTGAAAGCTCTGAATTGTAGGCTTCAGTACCGTGTGTATCAGTATGGGCACTTATCTCAAGGATAAGGTCATTGTCCCTGCCCATGAAATCCATGATTCTGTTTATCTGTTTCAAATCTTCAATTGGTTTGTCTGAATCAAAAGCAAAATTGATTGATTCCAGATCAAGATCTCCGGCACCTGATTCACCGGCACCTGATTCCGGAATACCTGTAAAAGCCACAATAAAGAATTGCAATATCAGGAGTGTAAAAAAGAGTTTGTGTCTTGATAACATGATAACACCTCCAGAAAAGGTTTTAGTTTTAATAAAAATCTACTGAGACTTTCAAGGCATATCTTTTTAGATAACTTTTGTCAAGATACCCATTCAGCAAATGAGTCCCTGCAATATAAGATTTAGCCTGAGAATACTTTATTAGAAAGTCTCTATAACATGCTGATATATAAAAACTTTTATCCACAATTGTGATAGCATCGCAATCATGAGGGTTTATTAAACTTGAAAATATCCGGTTTTATTTTCTGGCAGGGGGAGACTCCTGGGTTCAATCATGAAATTTTTTTTCTTCAAATATGTCAATATCGGTTAACTCCACATGGTAAATATAGTTGACATATTTCATAGTACATTAAAGATCTTAACCTGAATTGTTTATTGAAATATTTTTTTATTCTAAAATCATTATTCCTCTAACCATCTGATTAATAAAGAAAACAGCTCTGACATTCTTAATATCAAGACATAAAGATAGCTTAATTTTTTTGAACGGCATTGAGTTTGCATTCTAATATATTAAAGGCAGCATCACAACAGATGCAAAAGCTGCCATAATATTTGATCTTAGAAAAGAAAAAGGAGGTCGTTATGAGAATAATAAAAGCTATCATAACCATGATTTCCTTATGGGTGCTGGCAACTAACTTTAACGCCCATGGGATGGAAACTCTTCAGTCTGACAATGTTAATAAAGGGACTTTAATTAATAGTTCAAATTTTGAAATGGTCGTTGAAACATTTGAGTATTAAAGTCTGCGTAATGACCTATTTTTTTTATAGGCTTTGATTTTTGAACTTAGCGCCCTTCGGGCGGGCTTTTCCATAACCAAACTGCTTTTGCAGGATAAAAATGGAAATTCCTATACTATGAACTTAACGCCCTTCAGGCGAACTTTTCCATAAACTTTTGCTTTTGCACGAGATAAAATGGAAATTCCTATACTATTAAATTATGACGGGGTTCCACTGTGACCGTCATAAATAAAGGAATTTAAAACGAGCAATTGAAAACACTTCACTCTTATGGTAATTCACAATACTCTGTATTTTGAAAATCATTAATTATTGGTAATTTTGTGATGGCCTGCAATTATGCCATTTGCGTGCCACTCCAAAATTGATCAGTAAACGTAAAATCTCTTTTTGGAGAAGAATTGACCATGAGTGAAGAAAATTTAATCCGTTTTGCCGGCAGAATGGATCAATTGCCACCATACCTTTTTGGTATGATCAACAATCTTAAAATGGAAAAACGACGCAGGGGTGATGATGTCATTGACCTTGGCATGGGAAACCCCGTTGATCCAACCCCTGAAAATGTAATAGAAAAGCTCATCGAGGTTGCAAGGGATCCCAAAACCCACCGTTACCCTGTTTCATCAGGCATGAAGAACCTTAAAAGAGAAATTTCACTCTACTACAAAAGACTTTACGACATTGACCTTGATGCCGAAAATGAGACCCTCCTTACCATTGGCTCCAAAGAGGGCATATCACATCTTTGCCTTGCACTTCTCGGGCCCGGAGACTCTGTACTTGTCCCTGCTCCGGCCTTTCCCATCCATATATATGCGGCAGTAATAGCCGGTGCCACTGTGGTAAAAGTTCCAATATCTCCGCCGGAATCATTTCTTAACAGAATTGTCAATATATGTGAATCCTTCTATCCAGGCCCCAAGGTACTGATGATCAACTATCCCCACAACCCCACAGGAACCCTTTGCGACGTTGATCTTTTCAAGGAGATTGTTGCCCTTGCCAAGCGTTTCAAATTCATGGTGATACATGATTTTGCATATTCACGTATCACCTTTGACGGTTACAAGGCGCCAAGTTTTCTTGAAATTCCAGGAGCAAAGGATGTTGGGGTTGAGTTTGGTTCATTTTCAAAATCCTACAATATGGCAGGTTGGCGTCTGGGCTATTGCGTAGGCAACCCCATAATTATTGCAGGCTTAAGCAAGATAAAAGGATATTTTGATTATGGAATTTTTTCAGCTATCCAGATAGCAGGAATCATTGCCCTCAGAGATTGTGACGATACCATTCCCGATCAGGTGGAGCTTTACCAGGCAAGAAGAGACACTCTTTGCAGCGGCCTCTCCCGAATTGGATGGGATGTTGAACCTCCAGGAGCCGGAATGTTTGCATGGGTCAAAATCCCTGAACCATACTGCCAGATGGGTTCAATGCAGTTTGCCATCGAGATGATGAACAGGGCAAATGTGGCTGTGGCACCTGGTGTGGGATTCAGTGAAGAGGGTGAGGGATATCTCAGGCTTGCACTTGTTGAAAATGAAGAGAGACTTCGCCAGGCGGTCCGCCAGATGAGAAAAGCCATGCAGGAAATTGACAGGGAGAAAGATTTAAAATGAGTGCCAATGATTCCACGGGGATAACTCCGGCTGAAGGAGCATTAATACCTGATACAGAGATAACGCCGGAAACAGAATCAAATGCGTCAAAAAAAATTGATTCTATTTCTTCAATCAGGACAGGCCGGTCAACTGCCCCGAAATCCTTTAGAGCAAAATTTGTCCTTTTTATATGGCGGTCTATTCCCAGGCTTTTTCTTGTGGGCATGATCGCATTGATTGTTATGCTGCTCGGAACAATCAACGAAAAAAAACAGAAACTTGAGATTGAAAAAGCTGAAGCCAAAACTCCGGAAAAGCCCCTTGTGAATACTGTTGTTATGCCCCTTGAACCCGGAATAATACGTGACAGAATAAACTTGCCTGGAAGCATGGAGCCATGGACAACCCTTGATCTTAAGGCTGAGGTTGGGGGTATTGTTGAGCAGATACTTGTGCGGGAAGGCCAGGAGCTTAGAAAAGGAGAAATCATCCTCCACATTGAAAAAGATGATTACCGCATTGCCATTGATCGTGCAGAAGCTGCATATAAACTTGCAGTTGCGGAGTTCAAACGTGACAAGGCTGTACATTTAAAAGGGATTATATCCGAGGCTCAACTGGATATAACAGAGACAAACATGCAGCTTGCAAAGGCCAACCTTGATGATGCCAGGCTGATGCTTGAGCGCACCACCATAAAGTCCCCCATGTCAGGTGTTGTAAACCGCATTGATGCTGAGGTGGGACTTCTGCTCTCCACAGGTGACCCTGTCGGCCAGATTCTGAGAATTGACAAACTCAAGGCTGTGGTTGGTATTCCTGAATCAGATATGCCTGCGGTTGCTCCACTTTCCCATGTTGATATATCGGTACAGGCCCTTGATGACCGTAAGATAACAGGAGAAAAATTTTTTCTCTCATCCTCACCTGATACAGCCGCTCTGCTCTACAGGCTTGAGCTGACCGTTGACAACCCTGACAGGGATATTATGCCGGGTATGTTTGTACGTGCAGATGTGGTTAAAAAGGAGAGGAAAAATGTCATTATCATTCCTTTCTACAGTGTTATCTCAAGAAACAATGAGCAGTTTGTCTTTGTGGAAAAAGATGGAGTTGCCGTTAAACGCCTGGTATCGCTGGGCATTATGGAAAAGTGGATGGTTGAGGCAAAAACAGGGCTCAATGCCGGTGAGCAGTTGATTGTTGAAGGTCACAGGGATATTGAAGATGGCCAGAAGATAAAGGTTGTTCATACCCTGACAGAATCAGGTGAATATTCCCTGTGAACTCAAACCATTACTTGTGGCATCCCACCATTTTGGCCTTTAAAAACAGCTTAACCTAAACTTTTCATATGTGCCTCAATAAATGGAGCATCTGTTGTGATTATTTCTGATACAGCGGTTCAAAAAAGTACCAGTGTTGTTGTACTGACGATTTTGATTATCATATTTGGAGTCTATTGCTACAACGTACTACCCCGCGAAAGCGATCCTGACATAACCATACCCAATGTCTTTGTATCAACAAGCTACCGTGGGGTATCCCCTTCAGATATGGAGACATCTGTCACCATAAAGATTGAAAGCAAACTAAAAGGTCTTGATGGCTTAAAAAAGCTTCAGTCTGTAAGCTCCGAGGGGCTGTCATCCATCAATATCGAATTTGTCACAGGCACTGATATTGACAAAGCCATTCAGGATGTCAAGGACAAAGTGGATGAGGCAATGGGTGATCTGCCCTCTGATCTTGATAATGACCCGTATGTTTTTGAGGTAAACTTTTCCGAAATGCCCATTGTGGTATTTTCCCTTTCCGGAACTTGTGGACTGCCTGCACTTAAGAAAATCGCAGATGACCTGGAGGATGATATAGAAGCTGTAACCGGAGTACTTGCTGTGGATGTTACAGGAGGTCTTGAGCGCGAAATCAGGGTTGAAGTATCTCCGGAAAAACTTGCATATTACGGCTTGACCATATTCAGCCTGCAAAGCGCTGTTGAAAGTGAAAACAGGAACAACTCAGGAGGAGCAATCCGCCTTGGAAAGGGAAGATTTCAGCTTCGGGTTCCCGGCGAATTTGAGACTCCAGAAGAGATTTACGGCCTTGTCCTTGGAACACATCAGGGTCAGCCTGTATATCTAAAGGATGTTGCACATGTTGTTGATGGTTTCAAGGAGGAGAGCAGCCGATCACGCCTTGACGGACGTGAAGCCATAAACCTTGCTGTAAAAAAACGGTCAGGGGAAAATATCATTGCCATAAGTGAAAAAGTGGATGAGATAATTACAAAAAGAATGGTTACTTGGCCTCCTGGAACTGAAATCACCAAGGTCATGGATAAAACCAACGATATAAAGAACATGGTAGCAGATCTTGAAAACAACATATTTTCCGGCCTTATTCTTGTGCTTGTAGTCATTTTTCTTGCAATGGGAATCCGCAATGCCCTGCTTGTAAGCCTTGCCATACCCATGTCCATGCTACTCTCCTTTACTGTACTCTATTTCATGGGAATCACCCTTAACATGGTGGTACTTTTCAGCCTGACACTTGCCCTTGGAATGCTTGTTGATAATGCCATTGTAATTGTGGAGAACATCTACCGCTTCATGGAACAGGGAGCAGGCCCTGCCCAGGCAGCCATGCAGGCAACTTCCGAGGTTGCATGGCCTGTAATAGGCTCAACTCTTACAACGCTTGCAGCTTTCTCCCCAATGCTGTTCTGGCCAGGTATCATGGGAGAGTTCATGGGTTACATGCCCCTCACGCTGATTATTACCCTTACTTCCAGCCTCTTTGTTGCACTGATTATTAACCCTGCCATGGCATCCCTTATTATGAAGCCCAAAACAAGGTCTGCACTCTCATCCGGTCAGAACGGTTCAGTAACACCTCTGTCCATGGAAGAGATCTCAAGGGCAGTTGAAAAGCCCGTGGAAGTCAAGGGAGTCTTTATGAAAATATATACACGTATGCTCTCCTTTGCCCTTGATATCCCTTTGACTATGATTGCCATCTCCTTTTGTCTCCTGGTGCTCATGATACAGATGTGGCTTATTGTTGTGGGTCTTGAAAAACCTGTTGAATTTTTTCCTGAAATTGAACCAAAGGGGATGTATGTAAATGTTGATGTGCCTGAAGGAGCGGATCTGGATTACATTGACACCATCCTTCAACGTGTGGAGCTTGCTCTCTCCGGCGTTTATGAAAAATCAAAAAATGACAACACTGGATTTACTAACCCGGCCTCTCCAATGGATGCCCTTGCCCCCAAAGCCCATGACATGCCCAACGGCAAGAGATTTTACGGCCCGAGCGACATGAAAAATATAAAGAACATCTACACAAGGGGCACCATTGTTGCAGACGGAGGCTCTGCATTTTCTTCCAATACCCCGAACCATGTCGGAGTCAGGTTTCTGGAACTGAGTGACAGATGGCGCTCAACCCATGACACCGTGGATGACATAAGAAAGAGAATAAAGGAAATACCGGGAGGCAAGGTAACCCTTGCCATGGAAGAGGAAGGGCCTCCCACAGGTGCTCCCATAAATATTGAAATTGCAGGGGAGAACTTTGAGGTTCTCGGGGAAATTGCCCGAAAAATTAAAAACATAATTTCCGACATGCCCCATGTACATGATGTCAGGGATGATTTTGTGGAGGGGATTCCTTCGGTGCAGGTCAATGTGGACAGGCAGAAAGCTGCACTTTTCGGTCTTACCACAGATGGCATAGGCTATGCCTTAAAAAGCGCCTATAACGGCCTTGAGGTTTCGTCATTCAGGGAGGGAGATGATGATTATGACATAACAGTCCAGCTAAAAGAGGCAGACAGAAAGGTTGTTGATATCCTGCATGAACTAATGCTTCCCACACCTACAGGTTATATGGTACCTCTTTCCACACTTGCCAATGTAACATTTACAGGCTCAATTGGTGATATAGTACGCATTAACAACGAGCGTGTTGTAACGGTAAGGGCCAATGTTGATGAAAACAAGGTTCCCGGTGCTGTTGTACGTGAACAGGCAGAGATTCTTCTGAAAAAATTTGCACTCCCTCCAGGATACAAAGTCAAATTTACAGGAGAGTTTGAGTTCCAGCAGGAGTCTGAAGATTTTCTGTCAAAGGCGTTTCTTGTGGCGCTGCTTCTTATCTTTCTGATCCTTGTCTCAATGTTCAATTCGGTTATTCAGCCATTTGTAATCATGACATCGGTAATTCTGTCACTTGGTGGAGCATTTCTTGGACTTGCTCTTTTTAACTCTTCATTTGGCATCATCATGACAGGTGTGGGTGTTATTTCACTTGCAGGGGTTGTTGTAAACAATGCAATTGTTCTTATTGATTATATCAACAAGCTCAGGGAAAGAGGACTTGAACTAAAAGATGCTGTGGTATCGGCTGGAGCCACCCGACTAAGACCTGTACTTTTAACTGCCGTGACAACAATTCTGGGACTTATTCCAATGGTTACAGGTATCTCATATGATTTTCATACATGGAGCATATCCTGGGTCAGTGAGTCAAGCCAGTGGTGGCGCTCCATGGCAGTTGTTGTGATTTTCGGGCTTGTGGTGGCTACATTTCTGACTCTTGTTGTTGTACCAACTCTCTATTATCTGCTGGAGCGCATGGGAGAATTCAGAAAGCGTTTATTCATGAAAATCAGAAAAATATACTGGAAACCATATCCATTCCTTGCAGGAGAGCCTGCTCCTGAAAAGAATTAAAGCACACCTCGTGGCATGGGAGGTACTTTTTCTCCTCCCAGAACATATCCTCCGTCAAGCCGTAACACACTTCCAGTCATGTATGGAGCATCCCTTACAATAAAAAGAACAGCTTTTACAACATCATCAAGGGAGCCTGTTCTTCCCATCAGGATATGGTCAAGTATGGCTTTTTTCTCATCACTTGTCAAAACCTCTTCCCAGCCACGAGTTCCCTGGGCATGACGGGTCTCAAACACCCCGAGCATTATCTCGTTGACCCTCAATGAAGGCGCTCCCATGCGCGCCCAAGTCTCGGTCAGAACCCCAACACCTCTTGCAGCAGCAGCATAGCCATCATTGAAAATAGCAGCGGCTGCACCAGATCGTCCCACAAGTGCTGCAATTGATGAAAAATTTATCACAACAGCGGCATCAGATTTTTTTAGCAAAGGAAATGCGCTGTCAAAAACCCATTTTTTTGTACGCAATGTGGTTGCTATCTCAAGATCCCACTGCTCCTGGATATAAGGTCCGTGAACAGCAGGCCACCCTCCCCTTTCAATATTGTTGATAAGAATATCAAGTACTCCAAATCGCTTCTCAATATTCTCCATGAGAAGAGCAATCTTTTCTGTATCAAGCAAATTAATGTCATGAATTTCATATTCAATACCAATATCACTGTCAAGACGCCTGAAATCCTCTTCCATGGAGTCAAAGCTTTCCTTCCAGTCATATCGCGTCATAACGAGCTTTACGCCCTCTTTTGCAAGGGCAAGTGCTATTGCCTTGCCTATCCCTTTTACTGCACCAAGGACAAGTGCGACTTTTCCCTTTAATTCCATCATTTATTCCCTATGTCATCCTCGCTTTACTGCTTGCTCAAAATCGAGACCTTATTGCTTTTTCAGCAGTTGTTGCACTTATCTGAATCAATATTTACCTGGCATCAACTCCAAAAAAACGATATTTAATCCATGTCATACCAAAATTGAGAAGTTCAACATCATCTGTTTTAATTTTGTCAAAAAAAGATTCTGGAAGCTCAATACCCATGATCATCTCTTTAGCATCAGAGGCAAAAAGCTTTGCTCTGAAGGTATCAAGATCATATAAGGCAAGATAAAAAAGATCTGAATCAGCACCATCAAGCCTTCCCGGCATAATCTGATTTTTAAGGCTTATGATCTCCATCATGCGATCATTCATCTCATTGTGCAGGGCAACGTCCTGCCCTTTAAGCCACTGACGGACACTCTGGCCGCTGCTACGGCCAAACCCCTTACAGTGGGGCTCTTCAATAAGAGCAAAATGCTCTGTAATAACACCGGTTTCACGGGAACGTGTAATGGCACGCGCAAGGGGATATAGTCGGCATGAAGCAGGTCGATCTTTATAGACTGAACAACCAGCATCTGTTACAAATGGACAGGCAAGGCCAGAATCAGGATCTGCCTTAAATGTGATTACAGGTAAACCAGATTCCGGACCGGTGTGACGGGAAGTATATTTTCGCAAAAAAACATCCGACGATACAGTGAGGTTATTTTTCAGACGCAAAACATCATAGGGAGTCAAGAACTGATTCAAATCCCTGCAGCACTCATTAAAGCAGGATACATCTGAAGAGCAGTTAAAGGATAGGGGATCATCAATCCCTATTGGAATCATCTCTTCGCTCATAGCTTGTTCCTTAAAAAATAAAAATTAATAAACAAAAAAATGTTTTCTACTATATATTGTATTTGAATGCAACTATTTGACACACATATTGATATTTTTTCATCTGAATTCACAATTTATTTTTTTAAGAGCAATGATGTTCCAAAATTCCTTGACAAGGCAATTTGCCGGTGCTACTTTTCCAGCGTTTATATTTCTTAGAATAGACTGAAAAATATTTTAAGACTGGACAGAAATAGAAAATTTAATCTTTTATACATGTCAAATTGCTAAACTGAAAAAAACACACTAATATTTAGGCATGCTTCATTTCCCATTTTACACTTTCCGGAGAGAAAACTCTGAGTAGCAGGAGTCTCTCACAAAAAATTGTAAAGTAACTTTGGAGTCATATTAAGGATGCCAATATTTAAATTTTATTTTGCATCTTCAGATTTCAGCGCAAATATCCTTTCGGATAACTTATGGATGAACAGGTCGCAGGTACTGTGGCCTTCTATGTGTATATTAAAAGCGGCCTGTTATGTTCATGCCGCAGATCATTAACAGTAGTGTCGGTTATTTCCCCCGTGGAAAAACAGTTAAGACACTAATTAAGTAAGGGAGGTATTTTAATGCCATCTTTTGTAATCGCAGAAAAGTGCGACGGCTGCAAGGGTGGGGACAAAACAGCATGTATGTACATCTGCCCCAATGACCTGATGGTTCTTGATCCTAATGCAATGAAAGCTTACAACCAGGAACCAGATCAGTGCTGGGAATGCTATTCTTGTGTAAAAATCTGCCCCTCTCAGGCTATTGAGGTACGCGGTTATTCTGATTTTGTACCAATGGGCGCTTCTGTTGTTCCCATGATGGGTACAGAGGATATCATGTGGACATGCAAGTTCAGAAACGGCGTTGTAAAACGCTTTAAGTTCCCCATCAGAACTACTCCGGAAGGCGAAGCCAATGCTTACAAAGACCTTAAGGGTAAAGACCTTTACTCAGGTCTTCTCTCCACACAGGAAGCAGATGGTTTTGTTCTTAAGACACCACAGGAACTGGCATAATTATCAATCATTTACTTGATTATTAATTTATTTTACGAATAATTCGGAGGTATATATAAATGGCATTACCTAATAAGCCTGTTGGTGAGCTCAAGGCAGTAAGGGATCCCGAAGTTGAGAAAAGAGATGTTGACGTTCTGATTGTTGGCGGTGGTATGGCTGCCTGCGGAACAGCTTTTGAGATCAAAAAGTGGGCCAGCGACGACACAAAGATTCTGCTTTGTGACAAAGCTGCTCTTGAGAGAAGTGGTGCAGTTGCACAGGGTCTTTCAGCTATCAATACATATATTGGAGAGAACAAGGTTGAAGATTATGTCCGTATGGTAAGAAACGACCTTATGGGTATTGTTCGTGAAGACCTTATTTATGACCTTGGCCGTCATGTTGATGACTCTGTTCATCTTTTTGAAGAGTGGGGACTTCCCATCTGGAAAAAAACAGATGACGGAAAAAACCTTGACGGAAAAAAAGGCCTGAAAGCTGGTAGCCTTAAAGCTGGTGCAACTCCTGTACGTACAGGTAAATGGCAGATCATGATCAATGGTGAGTCCTACAAGAGAATCGTTGCAGAAGCAGGAAAACTTGCTCTTGGCGAAGACAACATCATTGAGAGATGCTTCATCGTTGAGCTTCTCAACGACAAGGATGATCCTAACAGAGTTGCAGGTGCTGTAGGTTTCTCCCTTCGTGAAAACAAAGTTTACATCATCAATGCAAAGGTTATCATGGTTGCCTGCGGTGGTGCTGTAAATATCTATCAGCCACGTTCAGTTGCTGAAGGTAAAGGTCGTGCATGGTACCCAATCTGGAATGCAGGTTCAACATACACCATGGCTCTTCGTGCAGGTGCTGAGCTTTCCATGATGGAAAACCGTTTCACCCCAGCTCGTTTTAAAGATGGTTACGGCCCTGTTGGTGCATGGTTCCTTCTTTTCAAAGCTAAAACTGTTAACGGCCTTGGTGAAAACTATGCCGGCAGTGATGATGCAAAAGCTGAGCTTGAAAAATATGCTCCTTACGGAACTGCTGCTGTTACTCCTACATGCCTGAGAAACCATCTCATGATGAAAGAGTACAAAGAAGGCCGTGGTCCAATCATCATGAAAACTTCCGATGCTCTCAAAGCCCTTGGTGAGACAATGAGCAAAAAAGAGCTCAAACACCTTGAGTCAGAAGCCTGGGAAGATTTCCTTGACATGTCTGTTGGACAGGCAGGTCTCTGGTGCGCAACCAACACCGAGCCTGAGAAAAAAGATTCTGAAGTTATGCCCACAGAACCGTACCTTCTTGGTTCTCACTCAGGCTGCTGCGGTATCTGGTGTTCAGGTCCCGAAGAAGACTGGGTTCCTGAGGATTACAAATGGGGCTATAACAGAATGACCACAGTAAGCGGCCTCTTCACCGCTGGTGACGGAGTTGGCTGCTCAGGTCACAAATTCTCTTCTGGTTCCCATGCAGAGGGACGTATTGTTGCCAAATCTATGCTTCAGTATCTGGCAAAAGAGGGTGACAAGGTTACCGGTTTCAAAGAGACTGATCAGGAACTGGTTGACATGGTTTACAAACCTGTCAGAAACTACCTTGAGCATTGCGAATACACAACTGCTGTAGATGTTAACCCCAACTACTGCAAACCTGCTGGTATGGCCATGCGTCTAATGAAGATGACCAACGAGTATGGAGCAGGTACAGGTACCTTCTACATGACTTCCGGCAAAAACCTTGAGATCCTCATGGAGCTTTTTGAAATGTTCCGTGAAGACCTTGACAAACTTGCAGCCGGTGACCTTCATGAGCTTCTGAGAGCATGGGAAATTTTCCATCGTCTATTTACAGTACAGGCTCATACACGTCACATTCAGTTCCGTGAAGAGACACGCTACCCAGGTTTCTACTACAGAGGCGACTTCATGGGTCAGAATGACGACGAGTGGTTCTGCTTTGTTAACTCTAGCTACAACAAAGAGAGTAACGAGTGGACACTCAAGAAAGTTCCGTACCACAAGATTATCTCCGACTAATTCCGGACACAATCCATTAAGGTACGTTAGTTAAATATAACCTCCAGGTACTGTGCTGTTTGTGCCTGGGGGTTTTTTAAAATTTTGATGTACGGGAAATTTATTTCCTGTGTCCTTGAGAAATTGTTCAGATTCAGTCGAAATCAGGCTGGCAAACTGTAACTGGAGACTACTGCTTCGTCAAAACTCAAATTTTGGGTTCTCTGTTAATGAAGATAAACTCAAAAGCAAATCCTGACAAAGCACTACTTACAATTTTTTCCGTGCCCTGCCCTTCATCCCCATTTTGAACTTAGCGCCCTTCGGGCGGGCTTTTCCATACCCTTCCTGCTTTTGCGGGAAATAAATTGGAATTCCTATACTTTCAAGTTACAGCTTGCGAGCCTCATTTTTAAATGGCCTGTTTTTGATGTCAGCCACCGGTTTCAACTTTATCCACCGGTATATTTGATGGTCTGTAAAATAATCCAGAATGCCAAAGCAACTATTGCTTCTTCAATTTTAAACTGTAGGGTAATTTGGTTAAAGGTTTTTTCAACCCGAAAATCAAACCTTGAAAGAACACTATTAATAATTCCCGTAGTTTAAGGGCTGAAGAATTCATAATACCGGATTTTTATAGGCTCATCATTTTTAACCGGAAAAGTGAGACTGACTGAAGCTGGAATCAAACCAATTATTCACAAAAGGACACAGGGTACAGGAGAACACCTTCTCCAACTTTCCCGATTATATCTACTTTATCTGCTTTTAATATCTTACGTATGCACGGAGGGATAGCATGACAACAGACAAATCAGCCCCGGCCGGCGGAAGCATTATGGTTGTTGGTGGTGGAATCAGCGGTTTGACCACTGCCCTTGAAGCTGCCGAGGTTGGGTATGAGGTACTCCTGATAGAAAAGGAACCTTCCCTGGGAGGAAGAGTATCTCAGCTCAAGCAGTATTTTCCAAAACTTTGTCCGCCCACTTGTGGCCTTGAAATCAACTACAAAAGAGTAAAAGACAATCCAAGAATCAAGGTCATTACAATGGCCGAGGTTGAAAAGGTTGAAGGCAATGCCGGCAACTATACGGTTGAGGTAAAAATCAGCCCAAGATATGTCAATGAAAACTGCACAGCTTGTGGCGAATGCGCTAAAGTTTGTGAGTCCGAAATATCCAACGAGTTTAATTTCGGCATGGATAGAAGAAAAGCTGCCTACCTTCCACACAACATGGCATTTCCAATGCGTTATGTCATGGCTCCTTCCATGGGTGCCGACGACCGTGAAAAATGCAAAGAAGCATGTAAATACGACGCCATTGACTTTGACATGCAGGAAAAAACATTGGATTTCAAAGTTGGTGCCATTGTCTGGGCTACCGGCTGGAAACCCTATGATGCTGCAAGAATTGACAACCTTGGATTTGGAAGATACCAGAACATTATAACAAACATGATGCTTGAGCGTATGGCATCCCTGAATGGCCCCACCCAGGGAAAAATCTTGAGACCATCTGATGACAAAGCTCCTGAAACAATCGCCTTTGCGCAATGTGCAGGCTCAAGAGATGAAAATCACCTTCCATACTGCTCATATATATGCTGCATGGCATCCCTTAAACATGCCACATACCTAAGAGAGCAGTATCCTGATGCAAAAATATATATCTACTATATTGACCTTAGAACCCCCGGCAGAAAATACGAAAATTTTTACAGCAATCTTAAAAAAGATGAAAACGTATTTTTTATTAAAGGAAAGGTTGCTGAGGTTGGAGAGGAGAGTGGAACAGGAAATGTAACCCTTGTCGCTGAAGATACCCTCTCAGGAGAAAAAATCAGGCAGACTGTTGACATGCTGGTTCTTGCAACCGGTATGCAGCCCAACGCATCTGTGGATAAACCAAATGCCGATCTGAAATACAATGCGGATGGATTTATTGTCAACGACTTTAAAAAAGGCGGCATGTTTGCAGCCGGTTGCGCCAACAAGCCGGCTGATGTTGTGACATCCAACCAGAACGCAACCGGCATGGCACTGAAAGCCATTCAGACGCTGGTGAGGAGGTAAAGGATAACATGAGTAAAAAATACGGCGTATATATCTGCACAGGATGTGGCATAGGTGATGTCCTCGACATGGAAGCACTTGTTGATGTTCCCGATGAGGAAGGCATCAACTGCACAACTCATCCTTTTCTCTGCAGTAAGGAGGGGGTTGCCCAGATTCAGAAGGATGTGAATGACGGCAAAGTTAATGCCATGGTAATCGGGGCCTGCTCCAGAAGGGTAAATTTTGATCTCTTTAAATTTGACGGCTGCATCGTTGAGAGGGTTAACCTGAGAGAAGGTGTTGTATGGCCGCACTCCAGGGAAAAATATCCTGCATTGACAGAAGAGCAAAAAGATGATGAAGAGCATTTTGACCGTATCCAGATGAAAGCTGAAGATTACATCAAAATGGGTATGATCAGGGTGGAAAAGGTAAAACTTCCCGAGCCATATAAGACTGAGACATTTTCCAGGAAAATTCTGGTTCTTGGCGGAGGTATTACAGGTATCTCAGCAGCACTGGATGCTGCCAAAGCAGGATTTGAAGTAACAATAGTTGAAAAACAGAGTAAACTTGGCGGTTATGCTGCCCAGATGAGAAGCCAGATGCCTGTGGCAGAACCATTTGAGCAGCTTATTACACCAGTTATTGAAGAGAAAATTGCTGAACTCCAGGAATACCCAAATATTACAGTAAAGACATCAACAGAAGTTGCCCGTATTGCTGGCCAGCCAGGAGAGTTCACTGTTACTTTCAAAAAACCTGGTGAAAAAATTCCATTTGATGTTCCATTTCCACTCCCACCTGAGATGCTTCTGGATGAAAAAGGCAACGAACTTGATGCCGAAGCCCAGCACGCAAAATATCTTGAATACAACAAAGGGCGCCTTGACATCCTTAAACTGGATCCAGATGGCGAGCTTTACGGTGCTGTTATACTTGCAGCAGGCTGGCGTCCTGACAAACTCAAAGGTGATACCTATGCCCACCTTGGTATTGATCTTCCTGATGTTATAACAAACGATGAGTTTGAAAAAATTGCAGCAAAAGGCAAAATCGTAAGACCATCTGATGGCAAAGAGGCAAAAGAGGTTGTCTTTATCCAGTCTCCAGGAAAAGATGAGGATGATGCAGACTTTCCATATTGCGGTTCTGTTACCAGCCAGGTGGCATTGAAACAGGCAAAATATGTCAGAAATGACTATGAAGATGGTAAAGCCTACATTATCTACCAGCACATGAGAACCCCGGGGCTCCAGGAAAACTTTTATAAAAGTATACAGCAGGATAACGGTATTTTCATGACCAAAGGCGCTGTGACCGAAGTTTCCAATAATGGTGATAGCCTTATGGTTGGTGCTAAAAATACACTTCTTGGTCAAGATCTCAATATAAAGGCTGATCTTGTTGTTCTTGCCAATGGAATGGTTCCTGTCACTGTTGATGATCCAGTTGTAAATCTTGCATACAGACAGGGTCCTGGTTTCAGGGATAACGATATATTTGGCGGTTATGCTGACTCTAACTACATCTGTTTCCCATATGAAACCCAAAGAACTGGTGTATATGCTGCCGGTGCAATCCGCAGAAGCATGACCATTGAAGAGTCAATTGAAGATGCAACCGGTGCTGCCCTTAAAGCCATTCAGTGTATTGAATCTGCAAACAGAGGCGTGGCTGTTCATCCAAGATCTGGTGACATGACCTTTCCTGAATTTTTCTTCCAGAGATGTACCCAGTGTAAACGCTGTACAGTTGAATGCCCCTTTGGTGCCCTGGATGATGACGAGAAAGGCACACCAAAAGCCAATCCAACACGCTGCCGCCGTTGCGGAACCTGCATGGGTGCATGCCCTGAGCGTATTATAAGCTTTGCTGACTATACAATTGACAGCATAGGCTCACAGATCAAGGCCATAAGCGTTCCTTCAGAAGACGATTATGATGAACCACCTTTCAGAATTCTTGCCCTTGTATGCGAAAATGACGCCTATCCTGCACTTGATATGGTAGGTATGAACCGAATTGACTACTCTCCTGATGTACGTGTAATTCCGGTTCGCTGCCTTGGCTCGGTTAACTCCATCTGGATCAAGGATGCCCTTGCCCAGGGAATGGACGGTGTTATCCTTATCGGCTGCAAACATGGCGACAACTATCAGTGCCATTTTGTCAAAGGCAGTGAGCTTGCAGAAGTTCGCGTTAACAAGATGGGAGATGCCTTGAAGAGCTTGGCACTTGAAGAAGAGCGCGTAAGATTTGCAGAGATTGCAATCGACGAGTATGACAAACTCCCGAGCCTGCTCAGCGACTTTGTAGAAGAGATTGAAGCCCTTGGTCCCAATCCGTTCAAGGGATTCTAAGCGTGTAATATATCAGATAACTCCTTCTTACCAAAAAATGGTCGGAAGGAGTTTTTATATTTTATTCTGGCATTACAAACTCAAGTGTACCCTTTCTCCCGTGAAAATACCCATATCTTTTTCATGATCGGGTATGGACGAAACTCGGCCATGAAGATTTAGAATTTTTCTCCACTCCAGGATATATGATGGCTGGTGATTTTCACAGAAAGAGCATAAAAGGGTACTACTTGTTAAATCAAATACTGACCTTAGGAGGTATCACAATATGAGTGAGAAATACCTTGTTCAACCGGATCTCAAATTTATAGACGAGATAACAGGTTTTGGTGCAGAAACCCTTAAAAAGTGTTTTCAGTGCGCTACATGCTCTGTTGCCTGCCCTATTGCTCCGGAAAACAGCCCATTCCCCAGAAAAGAGATGATCGCCGCATCATGGGGTCTCAAGGATAAACTCATCGGTAACGGTGATATATGGCTTTGCCATGAATGCGGAGACTGTTCTGATCTCTGCCCCAGAGGAGCAAGACCAGGTGATGTTCTGTCAGCAGTCAGATATGCTGCAATAAACGAATATGCCCAGCCAAAGATTCTTGCCAATGCTGTCAAGGATCCCCAGAAACTCCCATTCCTCATTGCAATTCCTGCAATCTGGTTTGCCATTCTGGCTTATATAACAATGGCAGGTGGTGAGACAATGACAAAGCTTTTCCATAACTTCGGACTTGAGTGGTCCCATGGCGGTCATGATGTCATTGCCCATGCAAACTTTGTCTCTACCTGGCTTGTTGATATTACCTTTGTACCCCTTGCGGCATTTGTCGTTATCATATTTGCACTAAGCCTTAAAAATTTTATAAGCGACATCCATGCAAATGCAGTTGCAGAGGGCAAAACTGATAAAACCACCATCGATCCAAAAGGATTTTTGCTGGCCATAAAAGACGTACTGCCGGTTATCTTCAAACATGACAAGTTCAATGAGTGTGAGGCAAACCAGGACAGAGCAACTGCCCACATGATGGTCTTGTATGCATTCATAGGCCTTTTTGTTGTTACCAATATATTCTTTGTGGTTCTCTATATTTTTCACATTCCAGGGCCATACTCCCAGCTTAATCCTGTCAAGTGGCTTGCCAACATAAGCGGTGCAGCCCTTGTAATAGGAAGCGCACTTATGATCAAAAATCGTCTGAGTAAAAAAGATCAGGTATCTTCCTACAAAGACTGGTATATTCTTGGTCTTGTATTTGCCCTTGGTGCAACAGGTCTTCTGACAGAAATGACACGACTTGCAGGATCAGAGTACCTTACCTATTTCATGTATTATCTGCATCTGATTGCCATATTCAACCTCTTTGCCTTCCTGCCTTTCTCAAAAATGGCTCATCTTGTTTACAGGGTGACGGCAATGGCATATGCATCATATGGAAACAGAAAATAAACATTCATTGTCTTACAGATAGAAATTCAATGATTTTACAAAGAGGGAAAGCTTCTTGAATGAGTGCTTTCCCTTTTTTTTATCAATTTTTTTATCAAGTCACTTCTTTTACTTGATTTTTTTTTCTACTCTATATAGTATTAATGAGTGACGATATTTGAACGGTGGCCACTGTTCTAATGAGTGACCATATTTGAACTGTGGCCACCGTTCAATTTCAAATTTGCTTTAGCCTACCGGTTGCAGTCGTTTTGTCTGCAAATGTGCAAGGTGTGGAATGGTGTAAAAAACGATGTTTGATATTTTTTAAGGAGGTAGAAGTTTGGCACAAGGAACAGTAAAATGGTTTAGCGACAAAAAAGGATTCGGGTTTATTGAGCAGGATAATGGAAGTGATGTTTTTGTGCATCATTCAGCTATTAATATGCCTGGATTCAAGACCCTTTCAGAGGGTGAAAGAGTAACATTTGATATTGAAGAGAATGAGAGAGGTCCGGCTGCCAAAAATGTAGTCAAGCAGTAAAATCCTCCTGAAAAACATCAATAAAACAATCAAGGGTATGGAAAATAATTAAAATTTTCCATACCCTTTTTTTTGTAATAACTGTCATAAAGCGTTTTATATTAGAAAACTTTTAGTAACATACTGATATATAAAGACTTTAGTGCATCTTTGAGGCAGAGAGGTCTGCTATAGTTATTATTTGCTCAAAATCGACATCTTATTGCTTTTTCAGAAGTTATTGCATTTGTCTGAATCAGGATAGCCAGGATGGATAGGATGCTCAAGATAGATAATCCTGCATTATCCTGTTAATCCTGGAAATCCTGGGAATCCTGATTCAGACAGTGTTGACAAGGCTTAAAAGATCATAAGTATCGACTTTGAGTATATAACTATCCAGAGAGACATCTCCCATCACTGACGATTTCTCTTAGCAAGAGCTAACATGGCATTAGAGTTTTAAAAGGGATATCATGCAACCTGATAAACTTTCCGGCATAAATCTTTACAACAAACTTCCTCAAGATCACCAGAAATGGCTTATGTCACTTTCCAAGGCACACCCATTCTCCTTCCAACATTTAAAGATGCTCACTGAATACACCGTTGACATGATATGCTGGGGTACAGCCTCTCTGGAACAGTTTTATGATCCTGAAGCAGTGGAGAACATAAAGGGAAAGCAGTCAGGCGCTGTTATTTTTGAGCAACTACGCAAAGGCTATGAGTCACTCAAAAACCAGAAGAAACATTATCCTGCAAAAGAATATTTTGCCCAAAACGAATATCAATTACCTGATAAAACTTCCTATGAATTTGCTGATAATATTGAACATCAACTACGTGATAAAAGAGAATATCAATTTAATGAAAAAGATGAACGTCAATTTCCTGAAGAGAGAATAATTGAGATAGCTCTTAAGGGAACAATTATGGGGCAGTGCCCGGTTGCCTCTGAAAAAACCCGCTGTTGCAACCTTAAAACCCTGGATGCTGTCCAGCAGTGCGGGTTTGATTGCAGTTACTGCTCCATTCAATCATTTTACCATGGAGACCAGGTTCGTTTTATCCGAAACCTTCCGGCACACCTTGGTACCCTGAAGATAGACAGAAAAAAAAAATATCACATCGGCACCGGCCAATCTTCAGACTCACTTATGTGGGGTAACCGTTTTGGCCTTCTTGACTCCCTTTGCAGGTTTGCAAGGAGATATCCCAACGTAATTCTTGAGATGAAATCCAAAAGCAGCAGAATTGACTACTTTTTGAAGCATAACCCTCCCTGGAATATCATTTTTACATGGTCTCTAAACACACCTATTGTTATTGAAAGAGAGGAGAAAGGAACTGCAAACCTGAAGAAACGCCTTGAAAGTGCCAGAAAAATGGCGGACATGGGAAGCCCCGTTGGATTTCATTTTCACCCCATTGTCTGGTATGAAGGATGGGAAGAGGACTATTACAATATTGTTACCTGCCTTATCAACGATTTTTCACCAGAAGAGATTGTCATGATCTCTCTTGGTACACTTACATTTATCAAGCCGGTTTTTGGCAAAATCAGGGAAAGAATGCTTAAAAGCTCCATTTTGCAGATGCCCATGGAGGTGTGTGCAAACAAGATGAGTTACCCATTTGAGATCAAAAAAGAGCTTTTTTCCCATCTCTATAACTCTTTTCCGGACTCCTGGAAACGATCTGTTTTCTTTTATATGTGTATGGAAGATATAAACCTGTGGCAGCCGGTTTTTGGTAGATCATATGAATCCAATGCTCTTTTTGAAGCAGATATGCTTAAAAATTATGGGGAAAAAATCGAACAGCTCCGCAAATAATCAAACAAGGAACAAGTGCCCCTTCAAGTTGAAACTGTCGGGTGATTTGCGAGTGAAATCAAAGGTTAAAGGGTTGTTCTACCCGACAATCAAACATTTAAAGAACACAAGCTCCTTTATCACTTTTTTTAGTACAATTTCCTTTTATTCAGCAATCCCTGTATATCCTCAAGCTCTGAGATAACATCATTTATCCTAACAACAATCATGGAACTTCTGGTTTTGGGATACAAAATTTTGTACAGATTGGAAAAGCGCAATGTATGCGGCTTATAGAGGGATTCTTCAAGCTGGAGAGGCAAAAAGGCATCTTCATAATTTATGCCTGTCTCAAATAATTCTTCATTCATTATCCGCCATTTTGTGGCTTCATCTGCCTGATAAAAATAGCAGTGTTTTCCATCCGGAGATCTTTTAAATATTGATTGATGGCGATTCAAAAACAATATTCTTCTCTCTTCAAGAAACTCCTGAACCTCATGTTTCAACTCTTTGAGAAAAGAGATTTCAACACTGTTTTTTCCAAAATTCTTTTTAATAAAATAGGCAAGCTCCTGAGAGTCTCTGCGGGTAAGTTCCCACCTGCTTATCCGGTTTCCTGTAACCTCCTTCTCATGGGAAAACTCCTGGGACATCTTACCTATTTTCTCGAGAAGAACCGGATGAAGTACCATCTGAATTTTCAGGCCAATAAGAAATCTTTCTGACAGTATGGTGCTGTACTCAAGGCGTTTGTTATCATTCTCTTCAAGGTATGCATCAATTCTTTTGCAGAAATAGGGAAGTTTTTTATAAGTAAAAAAATGTTGCTTTGATTTGCGGCGTCCACGTTCAATGCTCCATAGGATTTTACCAATCTCATTCCATAGGGACTCTTTATGACAGGAGATGGAAAATGATTTTATCATATTTATCATGTCACCAAATTCAATCTGGCTGCCACTATGATACTGTTGTTTTTCCATAAACGTACATGGCGGATTCACGCCACAATCGAAAAGACGAAAGTCGTTTTAAAAACAGGCTGTTACCGAGACTTTCATATAAAAAAAGCTATAAAGGCCAGAGTGTGCTGCTTAATCACTTTCTGTCTTTTCCGGTTAAAATTTCATACATTTTTAAACGGATCAAAGTCATATTATCCATCTCTTCAACATCTGGCAACGATTTAAGAGCCATCTTTTTTAACTGGGTATATTCAGAGGGATAGAGAGTATCTAAGGCAATAGAAATATGATTCTGCAAGTCAAATACACTTTTATTATTACCTTCCATTTTAAATATAAAAGGCAATTCAGGCTGTATCCATAACTGAAACGCCCTGCACCTGCGTCTGAAGAAGCAGGTTCTGCACTCCATCTCTCTTGTAATTTGCTTTCTCTTTCTGAAACAGTGGATATTCACGTCCTTCCATCCTCATTTGCTAAGCCGATCTGGACAAGCCAGCACAAAAAAGGGCCTTGTGGATTCATTTGACAAAATAGCACAAAAATCAGGCATCATCCAGATCATGCCAGAAATACCTTACATTTTTTTTCATGAATGATTTCTCCTAATCACCTGATAATCCATTAAAATAAGAACAAAAAAGATCATACCATCCATTTTCAATGAAGTCACAGTAAAATTTAGCCGATAATATTCTTATGAGCAGGAAAATCTGCCCATGCCTTTAAATAGCAACGTCAAAATGACGACACATGGCGGCAAAATATTCCTATCATCCATAGTGCTTTGGGCTATCATTTTTAATAACATACTGAATTATTTATCCATACCGCTCACATAAAAAAGATGGCATCCTTATTGCATGATTATATTTGCAACTGACAACTGAATATGGAGAGGTAAAAACGATGAAAGTTGAACTTAAAAAAATATTCCAGGTAATGCCACTTTTTTTTAATGCTCTGGCAAGGGAAGCTGAACATAAAAAACTCACCAGACATATAATCAACTTGAATCAGCAGAACAGCACCCAGGCAATCATAAATGAAATGTCGGTGTGCCTTAAGGATATCCTTAACTACCGCCTTTTTGCATTTGTCATACAGAGAGAAAACGGAATTGATGTATGGCTTGATCCCAGAATGTACAGAAAATCCCTTGAAGCAGTACTGATGGAAGATTTCCAACTGCACACGCCATCTGCTATTCATTATATGAACCACACCTTTCATGTTGATGAACAAGAGCAGGAATTCAATATGGAGAACCTTTTATCATATTACGTAAATGAAGGGGTTTGTCAGGCAAAAATTTATATGCTCCCCAATAAGGACACATCATCATACAGCGAAGACATTATTCACATGCTTCTTCAGAGCACAGCCATTGCACTTGCAAAACAGATGAATATAGAACAGCTTACAAATGCGGCAACTATAGATCCCCTGACAGGATGCTATAACAGAAGAGAATTTGAAAGCCAGATAAAAAAAGCAGTTGCTACTGCTAAACGCCAGAACACATCCCTGTCTCTGTTCATGTTTGATATTGATCATTTTAAAAAAGTGAATGATACTTACGGCCACCAGGCAGGGGATACTGTTCTGAAGGAAGTCGCAGCACTTGTACAGAAAAATATAAGAAGCAACGATGTGATTGCCCGATATGGCGGAGAGGAGTTTATAGGAATACTGCCTGCAACTGAAAAAAGAAAAGCAATGGAGCTTGCAGACCGGCTGCGACAGGCAATCGAAGCCAAAACCATAAATACGGATGTATCCCCTATAAATGTTACCGCAAGTTTTGGCGTTGCAACCATAACTCCCTACTATGACACAACGGATTTTTCCGACATACTTGATTTGATTGAAGAGGCTGACTCCATGATGTACAAGGCAAAACTCAACGGTCGTAACACTGTTATGCCAGGGCTTCTCCAGGTTTGCGGAAGTTCAAGGGAAAAAACAGCAACAGCAACAGGAACCATATGAACTTAGCGCCCTTTGGGCGGACTTTTCCATAAACCCAAAGGACATCCTTCATATGACCATGAAAGTAGTTTACACTTTTTTGAGACTAATCCTGAAAAATGGGGATTTCATTTGAGAAAGTGTAAAGCGGGAAATGAAACATCCCCCAAAAAGATTTTTCTGATTCTCTTGCCCCAAAAATCTATTCATCCTTATTAAATTAACAAGCCGATACCCTGCAAAAGGGTATCGGCTTTTTTTGCAAGATTCCCATTACCTGCTTGACATCCATGTTTGCCATGAACTATATATAATATTTCATGATACGTATTGAATTTATTGACACAAAAACATTATCAACAAAAAGAACATGAATGATTTTTGGATAAAATATTAGACTTCACATTCAACATCCATAACTATTCTATTTAACTTCAAAATCATTCTTCCATTAATTACTGGGCATCTTTGATTTACTGTTTTACAGTTTCCTGAACATCTTTCCATTTTTCACGAATCTTGTTCAAAAAAATGTAAACTACTTTGGCATGTTTCATTTACCGCTTTACACTTTCAGGGACACCATTCCCATTTGTCGGGATTCTTCCTAAAAAAAGTGTAAACGGGCATGATTGATTGCGTATCAATCACCCCCAAATATAAAAATGATAGTCATTTTCACGGTAAACTACGTTGGGGATGAGATGAAAGATGCCACTACTTTGGGTAAATATTAAACCATCATGGCAGTATAGACAAAGCATGCCTTGTCTATACTTCACCCCCCCATTATGAAAATGATGAGGGGTATTTTCACGGTAAAGATACCAAGTACTGTTCACTTTTTTTCAACCACCCAAATGGCGTCACAACAGAAGGATTATGAAACGGTTAAAACGCTCAATTGATGATCTCTCTTCACAGGTTGCAAGTCTATGCCTTGGAGAGGCTCCAGATCTTGACATAATGCTGAACACACTGCAAGAGATTGACAATATCTCATCTGAATTAAATGCAGATACAATTACAACGGTTACCAGGGCATATACCTCATACGTCAAGACTATGGCATCACAAAAAATCACCAATGTCACTCCACTGGAACAAGGCTTAACTCTTTTAAACGCACTTGTCAGACATCTTGAAAAAAATATTGATTTTATTTTTGATATTTCAGATGTATTGAAAATTCTTGATTCATCACTTTTTGATCCCCGTGAAAAACAGGTCACAGAGAAGAGAGCAAATCCACCATCAGGAGAAGAAACAGTTAACAAAAGCATCAATCAGGAAGAAAAAACACTAACAGGTGATAATTCCCCTGACTTGCCCAAAAAAACTGAACATATACCTGTTTCCGAAGAAGACCTTATTATCCTTGGGGACTTTGTAGCTGAAGCTGAAGATAACCTTGAAACCATTGAAGTTGAACTTATTGAGCTTGAGCAGGATCCCGGAAACAAGGAGATTATCAACAATATATTCAGACCGTTTCACACCATAAAGGGAGTCTCCGGCTTTCTTGACCTCAAAAAAATCAACAGACTTTCCCACAGCACAGAGAACCTTCTGGATGGGGCAAGAAACGGTGACTTTTTAATAAACGATACTGCCGCAGATGCAATTCTTGAGTCTGTGGATCTGTTAAAAAAACTTCTTGAAAAGGTACATCAGGGCATTGCAGGCAAATACAAGCCTGTTGATGATGATATTAACATTGAACCATTGCGGCAAAAACTTCAAAGACTTGTATCCCTGCTCGGAGAAGAGAGCAAGGAACCGGTTGGCCAGATCCTTGTCAGAAAAGGGGTCATTGATGATAATATTCTTGATGATGCACTTGCACAGCAATCAAAAACTCCTGGCAAAAAGATCGGAGAAATTCTCCTTGAAACAGAAAAAGCAGGCTCAAGTGATATTGCAGCCGCACTCATGGAGCAAAAACCAGGACGCAAATATACATCCACACAGGTTAAAGTAAACACTTCCAAACTTGATGATCTTGTGGATTATGCAGGAGAGCTTGTCATTGCCCAGTCAATGCTGAAACAGCAGGCTTACAGAGAACCGTCGCTCAGCCAGAGCATAAACCAGCTTGAGCAGATTGTATCCAATATACAGAAAATTGCAATGTCCATGCGAATGATTCCAATACATGCCACATTTATGAAAATGATACGGTTAGTAAGGGATCTTTCAAGAAAATCAAAAAAGAATGTTGTTTTAACAATGTCCGGTGAAGATACAGAAATTGATAGAAACGTAGTTGATGCACTGTATGAGCCAATGGTTCACATGATCAGAAATTCAATTGATCACGGCATTGAATCTGCTGAGGAGAGAAAAATTGCCCAGAAACCTGTCCAGGGCAACATTTTTCTGAGGGCATATCACAAGGGCGGAAGCATTATCATAGAAATAGAGGATGACGGCAAGGGGCTGGACAAAGATAAAATTCTTGCAAAAGCAATTTCCAGAAACATGATTCGCCAAGATACACAGATGACAGATGGCCAGATCTATGACCTTATCCTTGCACCTGGATTTTCAACTGCGGCAGCCATCACAGACATCTCAGGAAGGGGTGTTGGAATGGATGTCGTCAAAGATGCCATTGAACGTTTCAGAGGAGAGCTTGGAATAACATCAAAACCAGGTCAGGGAACGCGTTTTACCATAAGCCTTCCTCTAACACTTGCCATAATTGACGGAATGCTTGTTAGAATAGGTAAAGAAAAGTATGTTATTCCAACAGTCACCATCCAAAGATCATTCCGGCCTGAAGAGAAGGATTGCTTTACCGTAAAGGGCAAAGGCGAGATGATCAGAGAACGCAACGAACTTATTCCTCTCATAAGAATGAAAAACCTGTGTGATGTGGACAATGATGTTACAACACCCTGGGAAGGTCTTGTTGTGGTAGTAGAGGCTAAAGAGGAAAAAAGATGCCTTCTGGTGGACGAACTCCTTGGAAAAGATGAATATGTCATCAAAAGCCTTGGAGGTCACCTTGAAAACATAACAGGTTTTTCCGGTGGTGCAATACTTGGGGATGGCAAGGTTGGTCTTATCCTTGATATACACGGCATATTTGAATTGGCATCCACTATGTAAATCAGAAAAAACGCTTTTGAGACGAGGTTCATCCATTGAAAATTATCGTAGGTGTTTCAGACATGAAAGTGAGCCAGGATCCTAAATGTGATATTGTCACCTACTCATTAGGCTCCTGTATCGGCCTCGTTCTATATGATCCTGTTGTTAAAGTTGGCGGCATACTTCACTATATGCTGCCGGAATCAAGAATTGACCGCGAAAAGGCATCAAAAAACCCCTGGATGTTTGCAGACAGCGGCATTCCTCTCTTCTTCAAGGAGACCTATAAATATAATGCCTTAAAAAACAGGATGAAAGTTTCTGTTTTTGGCGGTTCTCAGATTCTGGATCAAAAAGGTTTTTTCAACATAGGCAAACGCAATTACATGGCTCTGAAAAAAATTTTTTTCAGAAATAATGTTCTGATCAACTATGAAGATGTAGGAGGCAATGTTAACCGCACTGTACGCCTTGAGATTGCCACAGGAGATATATTTGTAAAAACTTCAGGCTCAAAGGAAGTTCTCATTCCCTTTCGGTCAAAAAAAGAGAAACTTTTTCAGGGGCAAAGAGAGAGGGATACATGACACCAATCCAGTTGTTGATAAAAGAGATCCGAAATCTTACACCTGTTCCTGCCATTACCACCCGAATTATTAATATGGCAGATAACCCTTCTTGCGACATGGCGGATATTGCAAAACTTATCCAATACGATCCGGCAATGACTGCTCATATGCTGAGAACATGCAACTCGGCATTCTTTGGCCTCTCAAACCCTGTGGAATCAGTAAAAGACGCTGTTGCAATACTTGGTATTGATAAAATCGTCGAGCTTGTGCTTCTAAATGCAGGGACAAAACCCCTTGCACGCCCCCAGAAAGGCTATGGAATGCGCAAAGGAGCCTTGTGGAAACACTCTGTGGCATCTGCCCTGATTGCAAAAAATCTTGCAACCAAACAGTGCCCGGATCTTCGCCACACAATCTTCACTGCTGCCCTGCTCAAAGATATCGGAAAAGTTGTTCTGGACAAATTTATACTGGAATCAATGCAAAAAATTGAATCATTAATCAAACAGAATGGCTTAAGTTTTATTGAAGCGGAAAAAAAATTATCGGTACAGACCATGCTGAAATTGGAGGAATGATTGCTAAGATGTGGAAGTTCAGCCCCAAAATGGTCAATATAATCCGCCATCACCACCTTGGGGAAGTGTCCATGGAAAAAGAGAAAGATATATCAATAGTATATCTTTCAGACTGCATATGCATGATGATGGGTATAGCCCTTGGTAATGATGCCCTATCCTACAGATTTCATGACAATATCGTCACGGAACTTGGCATCACCCCCCAGGATATATCCAAGATCATGGCAGATTTTACCTTTAATATGCAGAAGGTTGAAGCGTTACTCAATATAATAGAATAATTCTCCTGAGGTTCATTAAATGACATTTTCCATCTTACTTGTGGATGACTCCATGCCCATGCGCTCTGTAATCAAAAAAGCATTTAAAGCTGCTGGATATGGAACCTCTGATTTCCATGAAGCTGCCAACGGCAAAGAGGCCCTTGATCAACTTCAAGGAAACTGGATAGATATTGTAGTTACTGATTTTACAATGCCAGTGATGAACGGTCTTGAACTAATCGAAAAAATGAAAGAGAATGACCTTTACAGGGATATTCCCGTTGTGGTGGTTACAACAGAAGGCAGCAGGGAAAGAGTTGACCAGTTCATGAAAAGCGGTGCAAGGGGCTACATAAAAAAACCATTTACACCTGAGCAGATAAGAGATCTTATCACTGAAATACTTGGAGAATCCGATGGATATGAATCATTTGATTGTGGAGATGACGACTTCGATTTCTGAAGTTATGGAGACCATGTTCTATATACCTGTGGAACCCCAGGAGATTTCTGCAATTAAAGAATGCGGTTTCCTTGATGCTGACGAGATAGAGGCATGCAGAATAACATTTTCAGGTACATTTTCAGGAAAAATGTATCTTCTTGTTCCGGAACAACTTCTATCCATAATGACTGAAAACTTTACAGGGGAGCAACTTCATCAACTGACTGAAGAGCACCGCATAGGAACAATAAAAGAGGCACTGAACATGATTGCAGGAAATACCTTCAGCAAAATAGCCCCAAACACCTCATTTGGTCTGGATGTGCCTGAAATAGATAAGCGGTTTATTGATGAACTGTGTAACAACGGAAAGATCATCCTCGTCAATACAATGGACGGCGAGATGGCAGTTGGCGTGCATATTACATAAAGAACTTAACGTCCTTCAGTGGAACTTTTCCATAAACTTTTGCTTTTGCACGAGATAAAATGGAAATTCCTATACTATGAACATATTCCATGCAGCGGAGCAATGTTGTGCAAAACCCAATCCTTAACATTAATAAACCCATAAGAGTGCTTGTGGTTGATGATTCAGCCATTGTTAGAAAGGTCTTTTCCCAGGAACTTTCCAAGGAGAAAGATATTGAAGTTGTGGGAACAGCACCTGATCCATATGTTGCAAGGGAAAAAATAATTGAATTAAAGCCGGATGTCATTACCCTTGACATTGAAATGCCGCGCATGGACGGAATAACCTTTCTTAAAAAACTAATGCAGCACTATCCACTTCCTGTGATCATTGTAAGCTCCCTTACCAGCAAAGGCAGTTCCCTTGCCCTTGAAGCTCTATCCACAGGTGCTCTTGAAGTTATATCAAAACCCAATGCTGCTTATTCGGTCGGAGACATGAGCATTCAGCTTGCTGATAAAATCAGGGCTGTTTACGGTGTCCATGTGGATGCAAGAAAACCTGTGAAGGTAAACGAGGCAACAAATCAGATTGCTGTCAATTCAAGGGCACTTGCTCAAACAACCAACAAGATCATTGCCATAGGAGCATCAACAGGTGGCACTGAAGCCATCCGCAAAGTAGTCACACGTTTTCCAGTTACATCCCCCGGAGTTGTCATTGTCCAGCATATGCCGGCACAGTTTACCACATCTTTTGCAGAGCGCCTCAACGGTCTGTGCCAGATGGAGGTAAAGGAGGCCCAAGACGGTGACAGCGTAACCAACGGCAGAATTCTTATAGCGCCGGGCAATTACCACATGGTACTCAGAAGAAGTGGCGCAAGATACTATGTTCAGGTGAAAAATGGCCCCATGGTACATCACCAGAGGCCGGCTGTTGATGTTCTTTTTAAATCAGTGGCAAGATATGCCGGCAGAAACGCACTGGGAATCATTCTCACCGGCATGGGAAGTGATGGAGCTGCCGGCATGCTCTCCATGAAAAATGAAGGTGCCATAAACATTGCCCAGAATGAAAAATCCTGTGTGGTTTATGGCATGCCAAAGGAAGCCGTAAAAATGGGAGGCGTTGATCACATTGAGCATATTGACAATATTGCGGAAGTTGCTATTAGATGTATTATGAGATAAAAAATATGCCGCCACTATCCCATACTTTTAAAATGGAAACTGTTGGAGATATCTCAAGAGTCCTAACTTCTCAAATCCACCACATATTGTACTTTCAATTCTCTTAAAAATTCTATCTGTGGTCTCCATTTAGAGAACTTATGACTGACGGGGAGATATGAAAGATGCCAGGAAATCATCAAAGAAATGTCTTCTTGGCGCTCTGATAAAGCTTATCAATGAGATTTGCATCCCACTTTTCATGGGGGTGCGGAGTCTGAAAACCTTCTGCCCTGAAGAGCCTTGCAACATCATTTGCAGTGAACTCCTTTTCCTCCCTGAGCCATACCACATTTTTCAGAAGCAGTTTTGTATAGTTTGCATCAACTACTCCACTTGTTCCGGGGGCAGTCATTTTTCTGTTTTCAAGTTCTGTAATCTTTTTCTGCTGGCTGCTCAAAAATGAGTGATATACCCTGAGCTGTTCCTTTACCTTGAATAACTCCTGCTTCAGTTTGTTGATCTCACTGTTATGATTCTCTGTTATCTCAATCAAGCGGATAACCTGATGATCCTTTTCCGGAAAAGATTCAGTTGATAGATCAACATCTTCGGGCTGCTCATCCATTGCAAGAGATTCAAAAACAGCAGCGTCTGACTCCTCTTCAATTTTCAGCAACTCTTTCTGGTTTTCCGTGGTTCTTTCCTGTGCAAAAAGCTCTATATCAAGCAATGAAGGCTTCTTTTTCATTTGAATGTCCTCTGTTTTTATTAATTACATTATTAAAAATTTAAATCATTCAGCAATTCTGCATTTTTACCGTGGAAATGGAGGCATCTTTCATTTGCCAGTTTACACTTTCCTGAACACAATGCCCGTTTTTATGGTAGCCTGTTCCGGAAAGTGTAAAGTACTATCTGCATGATATGAAGGATGCCGAAATGGATACAATTTTCCATATTCAGGGGTGGCTTGATGACAGCCATGACCGTTTACTATTTAAAGGGGTTCCTATTTGAGAATCGCAAGAACTTCATTGGCCAAATCTGCAATCTCTGTGGCCGCAGGATCATTTTCAAACATCTCACTTACACATTTTCCGTAAATAAGGGAGTACTTATATGCAACCCTATTTGAAATCTGTGTATCAAGAATGGAGGCATTGTACCGTTGCTTCAATATTTCGGCAAGCTCCCTTGCAAGGGTTGTCTGGGGCTGGATACGGCTCAGTATGAAAAAAGCTTTTATATCCTGATTCAATGCCTTTACCTTGCCTATAAGATCAATGGTTGCCCTGCTGCTTTTGATGTCAAGGGGAGAGTCCTGCACGGGTATCAGAACAATATCCGAACATGCTATGGATATTGTAACATTTTCCGTATCATGAGGCGGAGTATCAATAAGGGCAAAATCGTAATGAGGTTCATATTTTTCAAGCATCTGGTATATATTTGAATATACAGCAACCACCTTTACCAAATTATCCTTACGAAGCTTCAAAGTATCATAACTACTCTTCTGGGGATCTGTATCAAAAAGAATAACCCGCTTTTTTTTCAATGCCAGATGTAATGCCAGGTTTATAGCTATGGTGCTTTTGCCGCAGCCGCCTTTCTGGTTTGTCAGACTTATTACATTCATTTGATTTCCATTATTTCACAGGTTACAGGTTTTTTACTTCAGAGGTTACAAGTTTTATATCACATACAAATAAAGCATGCCTAAATTTTGATCTCCTATTTTCGTGGATGCTCCTTGCGCCATTTTTTTGGACTGATATAGTTCCTGCCAGTTGACCAAATTCCAAGTTTTCCTAATTTTGCTCGTGATTCTGCCTCTTTATATGCAGCAAGATCAAGTTCGCCAGGAGGAGATCCTCTGTAAACCTCTGCCATTCCGTTTCTTAACATCTCAAGGTTTACGTTGGTTCCATCCTCTGTAAAAACTTCACTCAAAAGACGGTTATAGCTGCCAGTTCCATAGCTTTTAAGGTAAAAGGGTTTTTCTCCAATCATTCCTGTCAGCATCTCTTTTGCTTCCCTGCTGAATGGCTGTCCCTTTACACCTTTTCTGCCTGATTCAGGTGCATCTATGCCCACAAGCCTTACCATCAGCACCAGGTCAGAGCCTTCCACTTTCATGGAGTCACCATCATATATCTTTACAGCCCTGAACTTAAGGCTCTTTTTTTCAAAATTTGAAATTGCGTTATATTTACGGTTGTTTTCCTCAAATACTTCAACAAATTCCACTGATGAAGAGTGGGTTACATTACTATAATGTCTTGTTCCATTGGCATCTGTCCAGAAAAACATCTCTGCACGACTTGAGTGGGGAGCAGCAAAAATAAAACACACTATACACAAAATGTGTTTGATAACTTCAGGAGAGATAATCTTTGATATCATAAAGCAAAAAATATAACACCATTTAACTTTCAAGCAAAATTGCTTCACCGGTTGTTTCAGTGCCATATCCCCCAAGTTCTCCTACCCTTTTTTTAAAATCATTTGTTTTTATGGTCTCAAGAAGCACCTGAATCTTTTCAGTATGAAAAAATCTGTCAGGAATAACAAGGTCATATGATTCTGTAAACACAGGAATAAAATCTAAAGAAAGTGCCTTTGCAGCAGCATAAATGCCCATTCCTGCATCTGCCCTTCCGGAAAGCACTGCAACAGCAACTGACATGTGGGTGTACTCCTCATTTTCATAGCCCCTTATATCAGCAGGTGTCATGCCAAGCTCTTTGAGTTTGTAATCCAGAAGAACCCTTGTTCCGGCTCCTCCCTGGCGATTGATAAAAACAAGCTCTTTTTTCTTTAAATCATCAAGGCCCTTTATCTTTTCAGGATTGCCTCCGGCCACAATCAATCCTTGCTCCCTCATAACAAGATTAACAAGCCAGACTCTCTCCCCGGGCAGATATTTTTTTATGTATGAGATATTGTAGGAGCCATCTTCAGGATCCAGAAGGTGGGAACCTGCAACATGACACGTTTTTTTTCTTATTGCCATAAGGCCCCCCATACTGCCAACATGGCTTGACGAGATAGTGACTCCAGGACGGGTTCGGCATATCTGATCAGCGAGAAGATCAAGGGTATTGTCATGAGAACCTGTAATAACAACAGTATCCTCAATGGCAGCAAGGGGGCGGATCAACTCTGCTTTCACAATTTCTTTTTCAGCAATCCCCTCTACATGTGGCGGAATCCTTATTATTCCGTCTGCCTCAGTCAATGTTGTGATGCTGCCAGCTCCCCTTGGCAACTGTGAAGCCATGAACCTGCCGTCAACAGAACCTATTTTAACCCGCAAAAACTCCTCAACACCAAGTTTTGAGGCAATCTTTCTGGCAGGCACAACATCAATTGTCTCCCTCTGTTTTGCAGCAGGATTAAGGCCATGCATCTTTAAAAGAAGAGGGCCTGCAAACTGTTCAAATGCCACAACCGCAGAGACCGGATATCCTGGAATCCCAAACACTGGTTTTTCATTAACCTTACCAAATAAAAGGGGTTTGCCGGGCATCATGGTAACCCCGTGGACAAAGACCTCTCCAAGGCTATCAATGACAGGTTTTGCATAATCCTTTGAACCTGCAGAAGATCCTCCTATAATAAAGACCATATCATAAGAGGATAAAGTGGCTTCCCTTACAGCATCCATGATTATTTCTATCTCATCATGAATAATTGCGTGGCTCTCAAAAGATGCACCATATTCCACGCATAAAGCCCCCAGAACCCATGAGTTTGAGTCAATGACATCTCCTGGTTTAAGTCCATTATCATTGGCATACTGCCATGATTTCAATTCTGAACCAGTTGGAATGATGAGTACTTTAGGCTTTTTTTTAACACTTACACGAAACACTCCACCTGCAATCAATGCCCCCAAACTGTAAGATGTAATCTTGTGTCCCCTGGGAAAGATAAGTTCTGTGGCCACAATATCCTCACCCATTTTGCGGACATTCTGCCATGGAAATGCAGGAGAATTGATTTCAATAGATGAACCATTAGATGAACCATTTTTCACTGAATCAATGACATTAAGATGCTCAATCATAATAACGGCATTGGTGCCTTCGGGCATGACATGGCCTGTATTGATCCAGAAGGCATCTTTTCCAGACACAAGAATTTTTGGTTCATCATCAGATGCCCCAAAGGAAAGCTTTGCATCAAGGGCAATACCGTCCATTGCAGCAGCATGGTAGTTAGGAGCTGAAAGTGCAGCCACAGCAGGCTCCGCAAGAATCCGGCCAAGAGCATCCACTGAGTCAATATCTTCTGCACCTGACTCATCAGCGCCTGGAAACTGATCAAACATTATCTGCCTTGCAGCTTCAATGCTTTTCATATTCAGATATACATTTCGTTTCATGTTATTTCCATAAATTGCAACTTAACAAAGTAGAATTACTCAAAATCAAAAAAAATCAAACAGGAGTAACCATCACAATATCACCCTTTTCAATGCCCTCAACATTTTCAGGAACCTCCAGGAGGCCATCTGCCATTACCATGGTTCTTATCAATCCTGACTTTCCAAGTATGGGGACAGCAAGTATTCCGGGGTTATTTCCATCTTCCCTGACAAGCTTTACGCGTATATAGTCGGTTCTGCCCTGGGCAGATGCAACATTTCTTGTCAATTTTGCAGGAATTTTTATGCCTGAAAATACACAATTGGTAATCCCCCTGAGATTTCTTAAAAAAGGAAGCACCACAACTCTGAATACAACCATGGCAGACACAACATGACCAGGCAGTCCCCACACAGCTTTTACATGATTCTCTCCTGATATGTTCTCTCCTGATCTGCTTCCTGCAAGTATGGTTGGTTTTCCAGGGCTTATGGAGATACCATGCACCATAATTTCTGTGGCATCAAGGGATGAAAGCACATCAACGGTAAAATCCCTTGAACCAACGGAACTTCCCCCTGATATCAATACCATGTCTGTCTGCTCAATTGCTCTTTTGCAGATATCGAAAAGTTCGTTTTGGTTGTCTCTTACAATACCAAACATCACAGGCACTGCTCCTGCTTCCTTTACAAGGGAAGCAAGTGTGTGAGAGTTTACATCCCTTACCTTGCCGGGAGTCAGAGGAGAAGAGAGCGGCACAATTTCATCCCCTGTGGAGATTATCCCCACCTTAGGAAGCCTGTAAACCTCAAGTTGAAATATTCCAAGTGCTGCTGCAAGACCTGCCTCCTGGGAACGTAGAACTGTCCCTTTATGGAGCACAACCTCGCCTTTTTTAAAATCCTCATCTTTTTCAATTACATTCTGCAAGGGAGCCACACTTTTATAGACTTCAATGCTCCCTCGTCCAGCAAGCGAATCCTGCACATTTTCCCTATGATCAGGCTTTTTTTTATGATCAACCACTGCCGTATCATCAACAATTGAGGTATGATCAACCATCGCCGTATCATCAACAATTGAGGTATGATCAACCACTGCTGTACCATCAACAATTGAGGTATGATCAACCACTGCTGTATCATCAACAATTGAGGTATAATCAACCACCCCTGTATCATCAACCATTGAGATATGCTCAACCAGCTCCGTGTGCTCAACCATTACAACACTGTCAGCCCCCGGAGGCAACATGCCGCCGGTGGCAATTTTTCCTGCCTCTCCAGGTCCTACGGAAAAATCAGGCACACCTCCCATGGCAACGGCACCAACCACATCAAGCCATGCAGGAGTTGATTCAGATGCACCGAATGTTGAAGCAGAACAAACAGCATAACCATCCATGGTAGATCTCCTGAAACCCGGAAGATCATGAGCGGCACAGATATCAACAGCAAGCACCCTTGAAAGAGCTTCAGACACGGAAACAATCTCTGTACCCACAACAGAAAATTCAGATACCAGGGAGATCACCTGCTCAAGGGATTTTACCTTGAAAAAATGGCTCATTTCAGGGCATCTCCCATGCGCTCCATTGCCTTTTCAACATTTTCACGGCTGTTAAATGCACTGATACGGATATAGCCCTGACCACACTTTCCAAAACCTGCGCCTGGTGTGCAGACAACCCCTGCTTTTGTGAGCAAAAGATCAAAAAACTCCCAGGAGTCCCTCCCCTTACCATCTATCCAGATATAGGGTGAATTGTCTCCGCCAACAAGATCAAAGCCAAGATCAGTCATGGCCATGCGGACAAGTTCAGCGTTTTTAAGGTAATATGAAACAAGGGCATTTGTCTGAATGCGTCCCTCTTCGGAATATATTGCTTCAGCAGCCTTTTGAACAGGATATGATACTCCATTAAACTTTGTACTTTGCCGCCGGTTCCACAGGGGATGTAGCATTGTTTCATCTCCATTTTCATCATAAACCCTGCACTCCTTAGGGACAACAGTATATCCGCATCTGGTTCCTGTAAAACCTGCTGTTTTTGAAAAACTTCTGAACTCAACAGCCACCTCCCTTGCCCCTTCAATTTCGTAGATGGAGCGGGGAATATCAGAATCTCTTACAAATGCCTCATAGGCTGCATCAAAAAGAATCAATGCACTGTTTTCCTTTGCATAATCCACCCACTGCTTCAAGCCGTCCTTTGTAATGGTTGTACCGGTTGGATTATTAGGAAAACACAAATATATAAGATCAATAGATTCATTTTTATCAGGAAGAGCAGGAAGAAAATTATTCTCCTTTTTGCACTCAAGGTATTTTATCCCCTCATAGCGGCCATCAATGAACTCACCGGTTCTTCCTGCCATTACATTGGTGTCAAGATAGACAGGATAAACAGGATCAGGAATGGCAATGTTTATATCCTGGGCAAAAAGCTCCTGAAAATTACCTGTATCACATTTTGCCCCATCACTTACAAAAATTTCATCTGGTGCAACATCTGCCCCTTTTTCCTGAAAATCCACGGCTGCAATCTTCTCTCTTAAAAATGCATATCCCTGTTCAGGGCCATAACCTCTGAATGTATCCTCCGAGGCCATCTCTGAAACACCGTTCTGGAATCCTCTGATACAGGCATCAGGCAATGGTTTTGTGACATCTCCAATGCCAAGCCGGATAATATCAGCTCCGGGATTTTCTTCCTGATACTTTGCAACTCTCTTGGCGATATCTGAAAAAAGGTATGATGCCTTCAATTTTGTGTAATTCTGATTAATTCTTATCATTAAAACTCCTTTATTTTTTAATCAATACTAAATAATATATTTTCAATTTATATAGTATTCCAGATAATTAAATTGATAATGGAAAAGTCTAACTATCTGTTATCTGGATTAATTTTTTTACCCCAAAAAAAAATGTTTTTTCTGGAAAGCTATAGATTGTTATGACAATATTTATGGCAATGGCTGTGCCCCCGGCTTAAGGTATGACGGAAGCTGATCATAAACATCCACCGGATTCTGAATTGTTCTGAAAGTATCTGGTCTGAGTGAGCTGTCAAGGGAGCTTTCTCCAAGATCAACAGGTGACACAGCATGATCAAGTGTATTACCCTTACTATCTGTAAAAGGTAGAACAAGGGGGCCTCTGCCCTCCAGAACATATGCCATCTGTCCGTTCATAAGATAAATAATGCTTCCTGTGGGATATATTCCTGTACTTTTTACAAAGGCATGAAGAATAAACTGAAGCATATTATCCTTTCCTGCATATTTCCTGAATATATCGGTAACAGCGCCTATTGGATTATATGCCTCTTTATAGCACTGTTTGGATATCATTGCGTCATATATATCAGCAAGTTTACACATTTTAACATAAAGAGGTATCTCGGCAGGGGTTATCTCACCAGGATAACAGCGTTTTTCACCGGTAAAAAGAGCAGCATGATGATATTTGACAATATTCTTTATAACTGTATTTTTCAATCCGTTCTTTTCAATGATCGCCGCTCCCATGACATATGAGTGCCTTCTTATCATGTCAAACTCCATTGCTGTGAGTCTGCCTTTTTTATATAGCACCGCTTCAGGGATAAGTACTTTACCTATATCATGAAGAAAAAAACCCATTGCAATATCTTCAATATCATCTTTAAGGTAACATCGATATGGTAGATCATCAGAAGCGGGAAGCATGCTGCTGACAGAAGAAGATGGGTTTGCAGGAAAAGCCGTTGCAATATGACGGTTTACAACATTGCTGAAGCTTGTGTTAAACCTGTATAGAATTGCACAGCCTATGGCACAAACATTGACACAATGGCTTAAAAGATAGTCGTCGTATTTAAAAAGATCCCGGCTCAGGTATGCAAAGGGATTTTCAGATCTCTTGCATAATGCCACAAGATCAGAGACACTTTTCTGTACATCATCATACTCGAACCGCCCCCCTGTCTTCCTGATATCATCCATTACTTTTCCTGCCTGGCTCTTGGCAGTATCATATTTCTCAGCAGCCACCTTTTTAAAGGATGATATCTCCTTGAGCCTCCGTTCTAACTCTCCTGGATGGGAGACACCAGCGGCTGCTGCATCAGAGGCTTTTGCACCGTTAGCTGGAGAATCAGAGGAATTCACTGCGGAATCATTTAATAGCCTCCGGTCAGAAGCTCCGGAATTCCGGGAAGAGTCCTGCTCAGAAGGAGTTTGTGAGGAAGGGTGGTCAAGTTTCAGGTAGTTGCCGTCAGCATCCCATATTCCCCCATAGTTCTCAGGGTTCAAGGGAAGTGTCCTCACGCCCTGTGCCTTGATAATCTCCAGGGTTTTTACCTGGGATACAACAATATCCCTTTCAAGAAGCAGCACACCACTGTCATTGTAAACATCAATGCCTGTCTTGACCTTGCCACCATTTCTGACAATTTCAATCAGGTCGTCAATATTTATTTTTGATTCAATCATCAAAATCCTTTATGAATTGTCTTTAAAAGCTGCCCTCAATGGATAAAGTGCCTCGCAAAGCATTTTGAATTCATCCACAGTTAAAGTTTCGGCCCTTCTTGAAGGGTCAATATTGGCTTCATTAAGCCCTTTTTCCACGTTTTCCCTGCTAATGGCAAGTTCTTCTCCTGTGAGGGAATTTTTCAATGTTTTACGCCTTTTGGAAAAAGCTGCCTTTATAACCTTAAAGAGGAATACCTCTTTATCATAGGAGATCTCCTGCCTGTCAAAAAAATCAACTTCAATAACAGTTGACTCCACATCCGGCTTTGGAAAAAAAAGAGAAGAGCTGACACCGGTCAGAATTTTCACCGTGGAACAATACTGCATAACAGCGGAGAGCCGTCCATATGTCCTGCTACCAGGAGGGGCGCATATTCTTTCCGCCAGCTCCTTCTGGAACATCAATACAGCCCTTGAGACATAACTTCTGTTCTCCACAAGTTTAAACAAAACCTGAGAAGATATATTATAAGGCAGATTACCAAGTACAACAAGCTTGTTTTCAGGCGAGGCAACAGTATCAATATTAAATCTGAATATATCTTGATTGAGCACCTCCACATTGGATACATCTGCTGCTGCAAGCTCATTTTTCAGGTGCTGTATAAGCCTGTGATCTTTCTCAACTGCATAGATCTTTTTTGCCTTTTCAGCCAGATGAACTGTCAATGCCCCAAGCCCCGGGCCTATTTCCAGAACCACATCATCTGAAGATATGCGGGCAACAGCTACTATATGTTTTGCCATGTTGGGATCAGCAAGGAAATTCTGTCCAAGTTCCTTTTTTGCAAAAAGCTGGAAAGCTTTTAAAATTGTACCGGGGTATGTCATTTTTTTCCATTCCAATTTTTTTTCTTATAACGTACATGGCTCTGCTCACAGCCACAACCGAATAAATGAAAGCAATGATTAAATCTGAATCTGTTGAAGTGTTCAATGAAACGCAACAGTAATTGTAATCTTTTTTAATTGATTCTCCCAATTATTTCCTTTAAAGGTTATAAAGAGTTAACGGTTTGTGTCAACATGAATTATACTAAACCTTCATGGCTGACTTAAGGCAGCAACTAACTTTAAAAAGCAAATAAATGTATTTTCACGGTAAGAAATCAACAACCCACAGATGAATTTCAACATAATCAGAGAGACATATAAAGGTGAAATGTGGAATCAATAAAAAATGAAACAAACGGGAATCACAATCATCCTGAAAGCACTCAAAACGCTCAAACATCTTCCTCATCAAAAGAGCCTGAAAGTTCTTTCTCCTCCTCTGCTTCTTCGGACAAAAACCTGCATCAGTTCAAGGCAGGAGATGAGATAGCCGGGTACAGACTTTTACGCATTGAAGCACTTGAGGAGATAAACTCAACGCTATATCAACTTGAACATATCAATACCCATGCAAGGCATATTCACATAGCTAATGATGATCGGGAAAACACATTCGGAGTGACATTCAGGACAGTACCCACTGATTCCACCGGCGTTGCCCACATTCTTGAGCATACCGTTCTTTGCGGCTCGGAAAAATATGATGTAAGGGATCCATTCTTCTCAATGCTTAAGCGAAGCCTCTCAACATTCATGAACGCCCTTACCGCATCGGACTGGACAATGTACCCCTTTTCAACGCAAAATGAAAAGGATTTTTACAACCTCATGGACGTTTACCTTGATGCCGCTTTCTTTCCCCGGCTTGACGCCTTAAGCTTCAAACAGGAAGGGCATCGTATGGAGACAGTTGTCAACGATAATGGAGAAAAAGAGCTTATTTACAAGGGCGTTGTCTATAACGAAATGAAAGGTGCCATGTCTTCCCCAAGTCAGGTAATGGGCAGAGCACTTATGGCGGCACTCTATCCTGACACAACATACAGCTTTAACTCCGGCGGAGAACCTTCAAACATACCTTCTCTTACCCACAGCGAGCTAAAGGCTTTTCACGCAAGATACTACCATCCATCCAATGCTTTTTTTTACACATATGGCTCTCTTCCCATGGTAAGACACCTTGAATTCATAGATAAAAAAGTTCTTAAACGCTTCAAGGCAATTGCCCCAGGCTCAGAAGTAGCTTCCCAGCCAAGATGGAAGACACCTAAAACCATCACTGTACCCTACCCTCTTTCAAAGGATGAAAATCCTGAAAAAAAATACCAGGCCTGTGTTGCATGGCTTACAGATGACATACAAGATGCTTTTGGCATGCTTGTACTTGGAGTCCTTGATCATATTCTTCTTGGCAATGCAGCTTCTCCGTTAAGAAAAAAACTGATTGATTCTCAGCTTGGCTCCGCTCTGAGTGATGCATCAGGGTTTGATCCTGACATGCGGGATACCATGTTTGCATGTGGCCTGAAAGAGATTGCCAAAAAAGATGTCAGCAAAGTTGAAAAAATAATTTTTGACACACTTGAAGAGCTCTGCGCCAACGGAATTGACCAAAGGCTTCTTGAATCTGCCATTCATCAGATTGAATTTCACAAAAAGGAGATTACAAATAATCCTCATCCATTTGGCATAAAACTTCTACTCTCCATTGCAGGGACATGGATACATGAAGGAGATCCTGTCTCATGCTTCAATATTGATGATGATATTGAAAGACTCAGAAAAGAAACTGCCAAAGGCGGTTTTCTGGAACAAAAACTCAGGGAGTATTTCATTGACAATCCCCACAGGGTGCTTTTTATCCTTGAGCCTGATCAAAATATGGAAGAGATTGAAAACAAAAGGATTAAAAATGAGCTTGAAGATAAGCTCTCTTCCACGTCACCTGAAGAACTGGCTATAATTGACAGGGATGCTGAAACACTTGCTGCACTGCAGGAAGCAAAGGAAAATGTCGATGTGCTTCCAACCCTTGAACTTGCAGATGTAAAACCTGACATTGAAACAGTCAAGGCTGATTCCATTGAAAATGTAAAAGTATCAACATGTTACAACAAGGCAACTTCCGGCATCCTCTATTTTACATGCCCAACAGGACTTGCGGTTCCTTCCCATGCTGATAAAGCTTTTGTATCTTCAGCCTCATCTTCTTCTGAGTCTGCTGCTTCGTCAAGCTCCACCCATAGTTCTTCTGGTTCTGCTTCTACTTTAAGCTCCCCACATAGCTCTTCTGGTTCTGCTTCTACTTTAAGCTCCCCACATAGCTCTTCTGGTTCCGCTTCTACGTTAAACGCCCCACATAGCTCTTCTGGTTCTGCTTCTACGTTAAGCGCCTCCCATAGATCTTCTGACTCCTCTGTACCTTGCACCTTCCCCGGGCCTGACAGCTCAAGATTTCTTTCAAATGAACAGATGAGTCTAATTCCCTTTTTCTGTCGTGCTTTTTCAGGAACAGGAAGTGCAGTAAGAGACTATGCAGAGATGGCAGAACTTATGGATCTTTACACCGGCGGCATCGGAATTTCTCCATATTCAGGTACAGGCTTTAATGGCAACAATACATATGTTTCTTTTTTGTCTTTACAGGGCAAGGCTTTGACCAGAAACATAAACCATATGTTTGACATCATAAAGGAGCTTGTCTGCCAGTACAGCTTCAAGGATATGGTACGCCTGAAAAGCCTGCTTCTACAGTACAGAGCAGGCCTTGAATCCTCCATTGTATCCAATGGCCACAGATATGCCATATCCCTTGCTGCACGCAACCTTACCCACACTTCAGGAATATCAGAGATGTGGCACGGAATATCCCAGTTCCGTTTTATACGTGAACTTACAGAAAAATCAGGGATTGTAAATTTCAGCCCACGGGAAGCAGCTCTTATGTTAAATGGAAGCACATTACCCTCAAGTAAAAGCCGTGCAACCTCCAATGAAAACAGTTCACCCTCAAACAGTTATCCTTTAACTTCTGAATCTGAAAATATAAGTGGTGATTCTGACAGTTCAAATAGAAACAGAGGAGATGAACTTGAAAGACTCTCTTCTGATCTTTCAGCCATTGCGAGCAAGCTTTTCATGAAGGGTAATATGAAACCCGCAATTGCAGGAGAAAAGAGCGCCCTTATTGAAGCTGACCGCAACATAAATGCCATGCTTAACACATTACCAGCCATTGAAGGAAATGACTTCAGACATGCGGCTGCTTCTGTTTCAGGACATTTACCCTTTGAAGGGTGGAGTACAAGCACTTCAGTATCGTTTGTGGCACAAGCATTTAAAACAGTTCGCATGGGACATGCAGATGCACCTGCAATGGCTGCCATCAGCAAAATCCTGCGCTCTCTATATCTCCATCGTGAAATAAGGGAAAAGGGCGGAGCCTATGGTGGATTTGCAATGTACAATGCTGAAGAGGGAATTTTTTCATTTGCATCATACAGAGACCCCAACATACGAAGAACCCTTGGTGTCTTTCACTCAGCCTGTGATTTCATAAAAAGCGGAGATTATACAGATGAGGATGTCAAGGAAGCAATACTTCAGGTTTGCTCTGAAATTGACAAACCAGACACCCCGGGTACAGCTTCACTCAAGGCATTTTACCGCCAGTTACTTGGTCTGACCGACGAAAAACGCCGGAGCTTCAAGGAGTCTCTTCTTTCTCTTGACAAAAAGCAGATAATAAAAGCTGCTGAAAAATATTTCACCGTGGATGAATCCCAAAAGGGCACCGCTGTAATCTCAAGCAGAGAAGCCCTTGAAGATGCAAATAAAAACCTCAAAAAAGGTGAACAGAAACTTGATCTTTTCAAAATTTAGCAAGAGTCCGAAATAATTTGCCCATACTCCCCCTCTCCTTAGGGAGTCGGCAGAATCTAATTTACCACCAAAGTCGATCAAGAAGCTTCAAAATAAAAAAACAATGACAATGACAAATGGTAATTTAGAAACCACTGACTCCCTTACCATGGAGAGGGGGCTGAGCCAATTTTTGGCTTTGACAATCTGGATACATATATGCAACAAAAAAGAGACAAGCTGGCAGATCATCTATTGTCCCGCTATCATTACAACAGTCGTAAATTAAGGATTCTCCTTGAAAAAAACCTGATATCCCGGGCGCAGTTCTCTAATATAAAATCCACCCTGGATAAGGAACTTAAAAACAAAAAACAGACTGAACTTGAGCCTCTGCTTGAGTCAGTTTTTTCATCTCCTATACCTGAAAAGTTGTACCAGATACTGAACAAGGAACTTTTCAAATACCATCAGATTATCATCAAACTTGCCCAGCAATTTTCAAAAAATCTTACATTACAACAACTGAACCTTCTGAAAAAAGATAAACATTTTATCAGGCAAAGCACTCTTCTGCTGCAAAAGACTTTTTCTGAAATCCTTAAGAACCTTACAAATGAGTATCTTGAAGGAGTACAGAATAATATTGACGACAAGCTTATTGAGTCGGGCTTTATAAAGGGAGCTCACTTAGAATTTCTCCATAACAGCGCACTTCACCTTGAAATCAAGGTACAGGATAGAAAATTTGGCAAAATTGCTGTTTCCAACAACTTTACAACCCAGGAAATTGTCAACAATGCACTTGATGAACAAACTAAAAGATACCGTAAAACAAAACAAAACCATATTATTGGGGACATTCTGGTTGAAAAAAATCAGATAACTCCGGAAGTTAGAGATGAAATACTTATAATACAAAACCGTGTTCTCGAAGAAGACTGGGAAGAGACTCTTAAAAACGCTGGACAATCCTCAATTGAAGAGAAAGAAAAAAATGCAATGTTTGGTGCCTTAGTCATCAAAGAGAAATTAATGGATGAAAAAAAGGTCATTGAAGCATTGAAAGTCCAGGCAAAGGAGGAGTCAATATATCTTAAGAGACAAGGAAATAAAGATATTTTTCCTGTCAGTTCAGTAAACGCCTTGAATGCACACCAGCAAGGTGAAAATCTGCCGGCAGACAACAAACCCCGCTGGATAGGGGATATTCTGGTTCAGGATTTTGGTCTTTCGGATAAAGATCGAAAACGTATAGTAAAAAAGCAGATGGCATATCGCATTGAACGGATCAATCTCAAACTTGGACTTAACATAAGTGATGCCCACTCTGAACTGTTCAATGAAATGGAAAAATATTTTTCCATAACATATTCAAATGACAGAATTGAAGCATGGATTAAACTCACAAGACCCCTTCCCGAAAGTATGACAAAAGAGAATATAATAATATGGCTCTACCATAAAAAAATAACATATGGACGAATTCCAGATATTGTGGATGACCTTATTTCCAAAAGGGTAAAGCCTGGAAAAAAAGTGCTGCTGGCCAAGGGTGATTTTCCTGTTCCGCCTGACGCAGTGGCTCAATTTCATTTTCCACTACAAGATCATAACATATCAGAAAATTTAAAAGCTAATAACAAACCTCCCTTGAACGGAGTAATCCCGACTCTGGTGCAAAGGGGAACCAATCTTGTAACTATTCATACAAGGAGAGGAAAATCAGGCATTAATGTCAACCGCTGCTTTGTGCCTCCTCCCCTGAAAACTCCGCAATCAATAACTCCTGGCAAAAATGTTGTAAAAAAACAAAACAACGTTTTAATGGCATCTTGTGATGGTTCACCAATCCTCTCTCCACAAAATATATTGTCGATTAACCCGGACGTTTCAATCAAGGGCGATGTGACAGTGGAAAATTCACCTGTAATATTTGACTGCAATTTTGAGATAGACGGCACTGTCGAAACCGGAGTTGAAGTACAATGCCGATCACTTAAAACAAACACCCTCAAAGGTAAGGCTATAAACAGTGAAGAAGTTATTGTAATGCATGAGGCAATCAATGCAGAAATTATCTCAAAGGGCACTATCACCCTCTCCTCTGTGGAAAAAAGCCTTATTATCGGAGAAAAAAATATTACAGTTCAACTGAATACCCCAAAAAAACCTTCTGACTTTAACCGTATTTATGATACGGAGATCAACGGCGGAGATACAGTAAAAATAAATGACGCTAAAATCATAGGCTCTGTAATCAGGGCAAAAAAGAGGATTATTCTTAAAAATGTCATTGTAGGGAACAGATGCAGTTTTATTGCCGGTGATTCTGTTGAGGCTACCGCCAGTAAAAAAACCCTTGAATCTCTGAACAACAAGATAAATAAAATTGATGCAAAGATAAAACTTCTTCAAAAAAGCTCCCAGGCACTCTTTGCCAAAATTGAAAAAAAAGATATTGCAGCCATTGATGAAGAGATCAAAATCTGTTCAAGGCAGCTCAGAACAAAGGCTGACCTTGACAGACTGGCAAAATTGAGGGTAACCAAAAGAAAAAAAGAGAGGGAATATGAAATAAATATTGATGAGTATGGGACAATTTTCATGAAAAACTCTGCTATCATCAAAGCCCACCAGGAGAAGAAAAATACCCTTGAAGCTGACAGAAACGAAATAAAAAAACAGATAACTGACTATTACAGCTCAGATCATGAATCTCCGGAAATTGATGCAAGAAGGACACTAATGCCAGCGGGTACAGTTCTTCAGTTTCGATTCTGCCGGCAGGTACTTGATAGTGACTGCGAAGGGGTTATATTCAGGGAAGGAATTAACCACAAAACCCGACAGTATGAAATCAAAAGACATAAATGGTAGTACTTCTTCAAGTTTAAACTGTCGGTTGTTTTTTCAGATAATTTAGATATCAAAGGCACTTTCTACAAGACAATTAAATATTGAAAGAACAATACTATTGTTCAAAAACAGCAGTGCGTTGTAAAAATAGTTTTAAATGATAACAAATTCTGGAGACAAATTTCTTTTTATGAATCCTGAAGTAGAAATACCAAAAAACATTTCTGGAGCTTCTGATACCCTGCTTCTTGAATACCAGTACAACAACCGCAGGCTCAAAATAGCTCTTGAAAAAAATATTATCTCAAGGTCAGGATTCGTAACTTTAAAGAGCACTCTGGATAAAAATTTATCAAACGGTCTCCAAACTGACCTTTACGATCTTCTCAATGCTGAAAATGAGTCACTGCTGATAAGGGATTTCTCCCCTATTCTTAACAAGGAACTTTTCAAATATAACCAAATCCTCATAAAGCTTGCCCAGCAATTTTCCAGAAACACAACAATACAGCAACTCAAGCTACAGAAAAAAGATAAGCATTTTATACAAAAAAAACTTACATCTCTACAAAAAGCCTTTGCAGAGATGCTCAAAAACCTTACCAATCAATATCTTGAAGGCAGTCAGCAGAATATTGATGAAATGCTTATACAATCAGGATTTGTAAAGGAAGCCGAACTCGAATTTCTCCACAACAGTGCTCTGCACCTTGAAATCAAGGTTCAGGATCGAAAATTTGGAGAAATTGCAGTTAAAAACAACTTTACAAGCCAGGAAGTTGTCAACAATGCGCTTGATGAGCAGACACAGATATACAGAAAAACCAACAGGAATCATATAATAGGGGATATTCTTGTTGAAAAAAAACACATTACCCCCGAGGTAAGAGACGAAATTCTGATTATCCAGAACCGTGTATTGGAAGAGGATTGGGAAGATACACTGAGAAATGCAGGGCAATCATCCATTGAAGAGAGAGAAAAAAATGCTCTTTTTGGGGCAATTGTTATAAAAGAGAAGTTACTTGACGAAAAAAAGGTGATTGAAGCCCTTAAAATACAGGCCATGGAGGCTGCTGAGTACCATAAAAAAAGTAAAAGCAAAAACAAGGCTGATTCTGGAAAACATGCTGGGCCTGCAAAAGAAACATCTGCGAACAAAGCAGAGAACTCTGAAGAAAATGGAAATCTTGGAGAAAAAGAGGACTCTGCAATAAAAAACTCTTCAGCACAAGGGACGCAATCTGACCATGAAGACACTTCCGGAAAGGGGGGTGAGACCAAATCAGATGGAGATACAGGTAGAAAACCCCGCTGGATAGGTGACATTCTTGTTGAAAATTTTGGCCTCTCGGAAAAGGACAGAACCCGAATAATCAAAAAACAGATGGAGTACCGCATTGAGCGCATAAACCTCAAGCTGGGGCTTAATCTGAGCAACGCCCACATTGAACTTTTCAACGAAATAGAGCAATATTTTCTTATCACCTATTCCCCTGACCGTATTGAAGCCTGGATAAAGCTTTTGACCCCGCTTCCCAGAAGCATGAGCAAGGAAAATATAATCAGTTGGCTATACCATAAAAAAATAACCTACGGCAGAATTCCGGGTGTGATTGAAGATATCATGGCAAACAGAGTGGAACCCGGGCAATCTCTCCTTATTGCCAGAGGTGATGAACCTGTTCCAGCAAAAACTGGATACAAAATCCATTTTGATACCCGAAAAAGCCTTGAAAGCTTGCATACATCGACAAGTTTGAAGAATACTACAGCCTTACAAAACCCAACAGCCATGCAAGAGACTGTAAGCCTTCAAAACTCTTCTAACCTGCAAGGACTTGCAAACGGCCAAGACCTTGCAAATCGACAAGAGTCTGCATCCATCCAAAACTCGGACAGAGCAGCAGGCAACCTCCCTCCCTTGGTTCGCAAAGGCAATCCACTGATTACTGTGAAGAGAAAAAAAGGAAAATCAGGGCTGAATGTAAACAGATGTCTCATTGCCCCATCCCTTACAGCTCCTGTTTATATAGTAAAAGGGAAAAATGTAGTGAAGAACAGCAGGGATGTTTTTATTGCAACATGTGACGGAATTCCCCATCTCTCTGAAAAGAGAGTGCTCTCTGTCATTCCCCGAGTCAATATTCAGGGTGATTTGACACCTAAAGATTTTCCCCTTGTTTTTGACTGTGATTTTAAAGTGCAAGGCTCTCTGCCTGAAGAAACAGATATAAATTGCAGATCCCTTGAAACCTGCAATCTTGCAGGAAAAGCTACATGCAGCGAAACATTAACTGTTGCTAATGAAACCGCCAAAGCAGAGGTAACAGCGTCCGGAAATATCACTCTCTCATCTGTGGAAAGAAGCATAATAACCGGAAAAAAAGGAGTCACTATTCAACTTCCCAAAGATTCTGACCCCACAGAGTTCAACAGGATATATGACTCTGTTGTAAGCTGTGATGATATAATGAAAATAAGTGACGCAAAAATAGTATCCTCTGTCCTGAGAGCAAGAAACAGACTTATCCTGAAAAAAGTGCTGGTCGGCAACAATTGCAAGTTTATTGTCGGAGACTCCCTTGAAACCATTGCTCTTAAAACCAAAATCGAAGCCATTGAGAGCAGTATAAAAAAAATTGATCATAAAATCAGCCTATTACAGGAACAGTCCAGGGATCTTTTTGCCAAAATAGAAAAAAAAGATATTGCTGCCATTGAAGAGGAGATAAAGAGAATCACAAAAAATCAGAAAACCAAGGCAGACATTGACAAAATCACTGCACTTCGCCTTGAAAAACGTCAAAAAGAGAAGCAGTATGAGGCCAACATTGATGAGTATGGCAATATTTTCATGCAAAATTCCACCAGGATAAAGTTGCAGCAAAATCAAAAAAGCAAACTTGAAAATGAGAAAAAAGAGATTGAGAAACAGATCCTCCATTTTTACAAATCAGAACATGAGACCCCTGAACTTGATGTTCGGCGTACAATGCTGCCATCCGGAACGGTCATCCAATTCCGCTATAACAGGGAGAGACTCGAAAATGACTGCGAGGGGTTTATCTTCAGGGAGGAGCTTAATCCCGAAAACCGTCTGTATGAAATAAGAAGAGATCGCTGGTAAACGAATGGGCAGAAAATTACATTCCCACTGCAAAATATGGTGAAAATATGCAAATTATGATTGTTGACGATGACGACACACAGAGGGAAATGCTCCAAGGATTTCTTGATAATCAGGGATATCGCACCCTGACAGCATCCAATGGCGAAAAAGCCCTTGCAATATTCAGGACAACACCTGTTGATCTTGCCCTGCTTGATAATCGTATGCCAGGCATGACAGGAGTTACACTCCTTGAAAAGATGAAGACCATCAATCCCATGGTACATGTCATAATGATCACTGCCTTTGGAGACATCAATACAGTTATCACAACCATGAAGCTTGGTGCTGTGGAATTTCTTGAAAAACCTTTGGATCTGTCCATTCTTATGGAACGAATCCAGGATATAGAAGCAACTATGTGCAGGGAAGAAGATGTGCAGCAGCTACAGCAGGAACTTGAGCAAAAAGAGCTTCCCTTGAAACTTGTTGCACAAAGCAGCAGCATGAAAGAGGTTTTATCCCTTGTATCAAGGGTGGCACAACAGGATTGGCCTGTTCTCGTCTATGGTGAAACAGGCACAGGCAAGGAGGTGATCTCAAGGCTGATTCACCTGACAGGTAACAGAGACAAAGAACCATTCATTGATATAAACTGCGCAGCAATTCCTGAAAACCTGTTTGAAAGCGAGCTTTTTGGCCACATTAAAGGAGCTTTTACAGGTGCTTCAAATAATCGACGCGGATGCTTTGAAACAGCCCATGGGGGCACACTTTTTATGGATGAAATAGGAGAACTTCCCCTTGCACTCCAGCCAAAACTTCTCCGAACCATTCAGGAGCAGAAAGTAAAAAAAATCGGAAGTGAACATGATATTCCGGTTGATGTCCGTCTCATTTCAGCAACCAACAGGGATCTAAGGCAGATGGTTGAAAAAGGGGATTTCAGGGAAGATCTTTATTACAGAATCAACGTTCTTGAGATACATATTCCACCCCTTCGGGAAAGAAAAACCGATATTCCCATACTGCTTGACCTTTTCCTTGAAAAATACAGCAAAAACAAATTCTCTTTCTCTCCGGATGCCGTTGACGCTCTCATCAAATACCCATTTCCAGGAAATGTACGGGAACTTGAACACATAGTGCAACGAACAGTTACATTTGCAAGAACAACCGTAATACAGGCAAGGGACCTTCCTGAAGAAGTAAGACGCCACAAGGCTGTAGGTGATGTCGGTAACCTTGAAGAGCGCCTTGCAGATGTGGAGCGGGAAATGATAATCTCAGCCCTTGAGAAAACTGGCTGGGTGCAGACAAAAGCCGCGGATATCCTTGGAATAAGCGAGCGTGTTCTTCGCTATAAGATGAAAAAAAACGATATCTCAAAGCAAACCTGACCTATCTCAATGACCGAAAGCTTCAAATCCATTTTTAAATTTGATTTGTAAACAGGCAAATGAATGAAAATCTTTCTAAAAACAGGCAACCCAGGGGTCTCTTTGCATGATTTTTTTTGACACTTATATGATTTATTTTCATTTGACTGTTAACATTCAGCATGTTTTAATCATGCCACCTGCCTTGAAGGCGCAATATAACGCCCAACACTCAACACCGATGTTTTTAAATTAAAACAGGAGAGAGAATGCAATGAGTAATTCATATGACAAAATTGCCAGCAGAGACCCGAACGAAAAAGAATTTTTACAGGCTGTTCATGAGGTATTTGAGTCAGTTAAAATCGTACTGGACAGAAATCCTGAATACAGGAAAGCAAGTATCCTTGAAAGGATTGCAGAGCCCGAACGTATAATTACATTCAGGGTTCCCTGGATGGATGACAGAGGAGATATCCACGTCAATCGAGGCTTCAGAATCGAAATGAACAGTGCCATAGGCCCCTACAAGGGGGGATTGAGATTTCATCCATCAGTTACCCTTTCAATTCTTAAATTCCTGGCCTTTGAACAAGTCTTTAAAAATGCGCTGACAACTCTCCCAATGGGTGGCGGCAAAGGTGGTTCAGACTTTGACCCCAAAGGCAAATCAGACGCTGAAGTAATGCGCTTCTGTCAAAGTTTCATGCTGGAACTCCAGCGGCACATAGGACATAACACAGATGTCCCTGCCGGCGATATAGGTGTTGGCGGACGGGAGATCGGTTACCTCTTCGGCACATACAAAAGAATCAGAAACGAGTTTACAGGGGTTCTTACAGGCAAAAGCCTAAACTGGGGCGGAAGCCTTATCCGGCCGGAAGCAACAGGATATGGTTCTGTCTATTTTGCATCAGAAATGCTTGCAACACGCAACGAAACCCTTAAGGAGAAAACCTGCATAATCTCCGGTTCCGGTAATGTAGCCCAGTTCACAGCAGAAAAAATACTTGAACTTGGTGGAAAGGTAATAACATTTTCAGATTCGTCAGGATATATCTATGACGAAGCAGGCATAACCCGTGAAAAACTCAAATATATCATGATGATCAAAAATATCAAACGCGGAAGAATAAGCGAATATACGGATAAATATCCTGACGCTGTTTACACGCCTTTAGATTCATCGCTTGATTATAACCCCATCTGGGATCACAAGGCTGATTGTGCATTTCCTTCTGCCACCCAGAACGAAATCAACCTCAAGGATGCTGAAAACCTTATTAAAAATGGTGTCTATGTTGTCAGCGAAGGCGCAAACATGCCCACCATGCCTGATGGAGTTGATCTTTTTATTGATAAAAAGATCCTTTACGGACCTGGAAAAGCCGCCAATGCCGGCGGGGTATCTGTATCTGGCCTTGAGATGAGTCAGAACAGCATGAGGATTAAGTGGTCACGTGAAGAGGTTGACAACAGACTCCAGCAGATCATGAGAAGAATCCACAGAGCATGTATTGACGCAGCCGAGGAGTATGGCACACCAGGCAATTATGTTAATGGTGCCAACATTGCAGGATTTGTAAAGGTTGCTGACGCCATGCTTGATCAGGGACTTGTATAAAAAATCAATTCTTTAACGGGCATCCTTCATATGACTCCAAAGGTATTTTACACTTTTTTGTGAGAGATTCCCGCTACCCAGAGTTTTCTCTCCGGAAAGTGTAAACTGGGAAATGAACCATGCCCCTTAACGACCTGTTTTTTTAAATCAATTTATCTCTCTTATAACGGCCATGACAGATGAATCTGCCATGGTCGTTTTTTTATAAGAAAGTGCCCGTATTTCAAGATTTTTTTTCAGGGCTTTCATGCTTCGTTGTGACAAAATGGTTTTGCCATGGCCGTTATATTGAACTGCAAAAAAAACTCATGATATCCAAAAATCATTGACACCCCAAAAACTTTATGAAATTTATATAACGTACATGGCTGATCACCGCCACAATCGAAAGGATGAAAGTCGTTTTAGAAACAGGCTGTTACCGAGACTTTCATATAAAAAAAAGCCTGTTTCTGAGCATCTCAATCACCCCCAACCATAAAAATGATAGTCATTTTCACGGTAAACACCCATAGCCGAATTTCGGCCGCCCCCGATTATGAAAATGATGAGGGGTATTTTCACGGTAAACGGACATGGCAGACGTTTCGCCACCCCCGAGAATGAAAATAATGTATCCATTTCCACGGTAAAATGCTTTAGTTCTCTCCTATACACTTTCTGAGCCAATGCCCTTATAGGCAAACGTTCTGTAATCCTCTTTATATTTTTTTCGGTGACATCACGCAAACTGCTCCAATCTTTTTCAACATAATGCAAAGCTGTTGTACAAAACAATAGATTGTACCCTTTTTGAACTATTCTCCCCCTCGAAAGTCTGTGAGAGAGGGCTGGGGGGTGAGATTTCATAGCTACAATTTACGCCGGATATTCTAAAAAGGGTTCACTCAAAACAATAAGGAATATATTTATGACACCTGTCCAGGGACATCTTGAAATAATGGACAAAGGCTATGGTTTTCTGAGGAATATTGATCAAAATTACACTCCTGACGCAACCGACACCTATGTTTCAAACCATCTGATAAAAAAATACCGTCTTAGAGAAGGAAGCTTTATTGCAGGGTCAGGAGCAAAAAAAAATCCAAACAACAAAAATTTTGCACTTACTGCAATTGAAACAATTAACTCCCTTTCTTTTGATGAGTTCAGCAAAACAACAATATTGCAGGATCAGATCAGTATAAACCCGTTTGAAAGATTTCAACTGACTCAGGATTCCACTGACACCATGGGCAAAGCTCTTGATATGATTATACCCATTGGAATGGGACAGCGTGGATTGATTATTTCTCCACCTAAATCAGGGAAAACCACCATACTTAGACATATGGCCAACTCCGTTCTTACAAATCATTCTGATACAGATGTCTTTGTTCTGCTTGTTGATGAGCGTCCTGAAGAGGTTACTGACTTCCAGAGAGGACTTAAAGGTGCACAGGTGCTATTTTCGTCATCTGACCAGCAGATCGCCCAACATATGAGAATGACAAGGCTTGCAATGCACAGCGCCATATGCTGTGCTGAGGCTGGTCGCAACGCTGTGATTTTCATTGATTCCCTCACAAGAATGACCCGTGCCTTTAACTCGGAAACCCAAAGCCACGGCCGCACCATGACAGGAGGACTTGGTATTAATGCAATGGAAATTCCGCGAAAAATTTTCGGTGCTGCCCGAAAAGTTGAAAATGGTGGTTCTCTTACCATAATTGCAACGATTCTTATTGACACGGGAAGCAGGATGGATGACATTATCTACCAGGAGTTCAAGGGCACAGGCAACATGGATCTGGTGCTCAGTCGGGAGTGTGCTGAACATAGGGTATGGCCTGCCATCAATATCCATCAGTCAGGTACCAGAAAAGAAGCGCTTCTCATGGATCAGGATGAGTATGACAAGATTATATCCATAAGAAGGGAAGTTGCAGAGCTTGATGAAGTGTCGGCAATGTCAAGATTGATTGAACTGATATAACGTACATGGCGGATTACCGCCACAATCGAAGGGATGAAAGTCATTTTCAAAACAGGCTGTTACCAAGACTTTCATATAACGTACATGGCGGATGTCCGCCACAATCGAAGAAATGAAAGTCGTTTTAAAAACAGCTATTTATTGAGACTTTCATATAAAACGTACATGGCGGATACCTGCCACAATCTAAGGAGTGAAAGTCGTTTTTAAAACAGGCTGTTACAGAGACTTTCATATAAAACATTCATGGCTGATAAATTTACCTTCCTGAAATGACAGAAAACATCACCATATCACTCTCTCCTGAATCATCTGCTGCCACAAGCTGATAGCGACCGGGCTTTGGCATTGGCAATATGACTGTTCCATTTTTATGGGAAGTTGCCACACTCTCCCTGTTGAGAAACCAGTGTATCTTTCCCCATCCCCCAATAGTTGTAAGGGGAATGGATGATGACTCAGCATCCTCTCCAGGTGGGCATAAAATCACACTCTCATCACCCACAGATGCTATCTGAAGAGCACCTGAAGAAAATGAAGCAAGATCAGGACAATCCGGTGAAGGAGGCGGAATTCTGTTTCTGTTTTTCCACTCTGACGGCAGCCATGCATCCACGCTCTCGGGCCATAAAGCTACAGAAATCATTTTGACACCGTTGCATGACGGCTGCGCCCTTTCACCACGGCTGTTGACCCACATTGTTTTCAACAGAGAGCCTTTTCCGGAAGTTTTGTCTATCAAGGTAACAGGAACCTTTCCCTCCACTATCCAGGCTTCATATTTTTTAAGACAGTTTACCCCACAGTGCGACATATGAGGCTTAAATGAATGGGATGACGTAGGAATTGACCTTGTAGAGCCACAGTGCGACATATGAGGCTTAAATGCATTGCCAAGGGGCCAGCAAATGGTCTCTTTTTTTACGCTGTCAGGCATTTTTTTACAAAAATCCGACTGGGGCAGAGAGTCAACAATCCTCTTCAGAAGAGGCAGTGCAGTAACTGCACCATATTGCCCGGGCACAGGTGTTCCATCCGGCCTGCCGACCCATACCCCTGCAATATATTCCCCCATGATTCCCACAGCCCAGGCATCCCTGAAACCATAGCTTGTACCGGTTTTCCATGCCACAGGTACATGCCCTGCAAGTTGGTCTATCCCTTCATATCCAGGGAAAGGCTGGGTCAAAATATCTTTTATAACCCATGCAGCCCCGGGGGAGAGAAGATAGCGACTGTTTTCTGATTTTTCATCTCTTCCTGATGTAGAATCAATTTTCATTACAGCTTTTGATGCAACTCCATCCCTTACAAAAGCTGTGTAAAGAGTGACAAGGGACTCAAGATTTGTACCTGCCCCCCCCAATATAATACTAAGATTTGGCCTACCCTGAAACTCAAGGGTTGCACCTCCATTTTTAAGTCTATCGTGGAAATGATGGGGACCATAGGCTTCAAGCACCTGGACAGCAGGTACATTCAAAGAGTGCCTCAAAGCCTCAGTAACAGTTACAGGTCCCATAAACTCTCCTGTGAAATTTTCCGGTTCATAGGCAGCATTAAAACGTGGTGTATCCAGAAGAAGTGAATGAGAATGTATCAATCCATCATCAATGGCTGCGCCATAGAGAAATGGTTTAAGGGTAGAACCTGGGGAGCGAATGGCCTGGATCATATCAACATGCCCTTTTCTCTCAATGCTTGTAAAATCCGCAGAACCCACATATACCATGACCTCCATGCTTTTGCAGTCAACCACAAGGGCTGCACCGGACTGAGCAGGCATTGAAGAGACGTAATTTTTTACAATTTCTTCAATATGCACCTGAAGATCAAAATCAAGGGTAGTACGAATCAAAGACTCACCAGCATCCTGAAAATGGAGCCTGCGGGCGGCAAGGGGAGCAATTACTGGAGGAGTGAATCTTAAGGCAACCACAGGTTCTCTTTTTGCGTCAGCAACTGTTGCGGCTGACCAGACTTTGATCTTTTCAAGCCTGTCAAGAACCTTATCACGGGCATTTTTTGCCCGTTCCGGATGGCGATCAGGCCTGTAATAACTTGGGGCCTGGGGCAGAACTGCAAGAAGAGCAGCCTCTGCATGGGAAAGCTCTAAGGCATCTTTTCCAAGCCATGTATATGCTGCTGTTTTAATCCCTTCAATATTGGAACCAAAGGGTGCATGGGTAAGGTAGAGATTTAAAATCTCTTTTTTTGTAAAATGCAATTCAAGCTGCAGTGCCCTGAAAAGCTGCAACAGTTTGACTCTTAAACCTTTTCCATTTTCTTGTATGTTAAAATCATTGATGAAAAAAATCCGTGCAACCTGCATTGTAAGTGTTGAGCCCCCGGAGACAACTCTTCCTGCTCTACTATTCTGGATTGCAGCTCTTATGACTGATAATGGATTAAACCCGGGATGATAGTAAAACCAGCGATCCTCATAATTAAGAAGGGCCTGGATATATAAAGGAGAGACCTGATCAATTGATGCAGGATAACGCCAGATTCCTCTTTCATCGGCAAAAGCCCGCAAAGGTGTTCCATCTGATGCGGTCACAACTGTTGAAATAGGTCTGTTTTCAAGAAAAAGAGGAAACAAGCGGTCAAGAACAAGAAAAAAGAAAAGAGAATATACAACTGAAACCATAATAAAACTAAAAAAAAAGGGTGCTATAAAACTCAAAACAACAGATCTAATATAACTCATTTATATGAAAGTCCCCGCAAATGGCTGTTTTTATAAAGACTTTCAACACTTCGATTGTGACGGTGAACCGCCATGTTGGTTATAAAAACAACATGATAGTTGAAACCTGAAGAGGCATTATTGGCATATTGCTGCATATTCTCCATTGACAAGCCTTATTAAATCTTCCGGATCAAGCTCAATCTCAAGCCCTCTTCGGCCGGCACTTACATATATTGTCGGAAATTCCTTTGCGGAAATATCAAGTATGGTTAAAAGCCTTCTCTTCTGGCCAAGGGGACTGACTCCGCCCAATACATAACCTGTTGAACGTTCCACGTCTGCCCCGTCTGCCATCACAGCCTTTTTAGCCCCTGCTGCTTTTGCCATGAGTTTCATGTCAAGCTTTAACGACACAGGTACAATACCCACAGCAAGGCGTTGGCCATCAAAGTTAACCACAAGGGTTTTAAATACCCTTGATTGATCCACTCCCATTTTTTGAGCTGCTTCCAGGCCATAGGCTCCGGATGAAGGGTCATGGCTGTACTTGTGAATTTCAAACGGAATTTTTGCTTTTTTTGCAAACTTAACTGCTGGTGTCATAACAACTTTTCATTATAGGCAATAGTGTTTTCGTATGGCACAGGAGAGATCCCTGACAAGCTCCAGAACCTTTAAGGCATGTGCAGGGTCAAGGGAGCCGGTACCACAGCTTGGTGTAATAAGTGTTTGTGACAATATTTTTCTTTCATCTATTCCCAGTGCTTTTATCTGTTCAAGCTCTCCTTGCCACATTTCAAATAGCTTTTCAGAAGAGGCAGCCTCAATGTGCTCAGGGCTTGATGTGGGCACAATACCCCATGCCAGAATCCCTCCACGAAGAATAAAATCCTTTAAATGGTCCCTGTATAGAATAACCCTGTCAAAAAATGACCAGGCATCAAAATTTATGATATCAGTTCCGGATTCAAAGGCAAGTGACCAGTCTCCGTTTGCACATATGTGAATGCCGGCAATGCCGCCTGCTGCATGTACTGCATCAATGCATTCACCCAGAGATTCTACAATCTGCTCACGGCTGATACTGATATAGGTTGAGGAGCCAAAGCCCACCACCCCTGGCTCATCAAAAAATATTATTGGCTTTTGCCGGCTCTTCAATGCCAAAAGAGTTCGTACCTGCCATGCCGCATTCATGGCAACCTGTTTTATCACCACATCCCGAAGGCGCTCATCATAAAAAAGAAGTTTTCCTGCTTCATCCTTTACCCCAATACCCATTGTAATCGGGCCTGTAACCTGCCCTTTAAGTGAAACAGGAACATTGGGCAGTTTACTGATTATCTTCATAAATGATGAAAAACCCCGAGCAGTTGTGTCAGTGAGGGCAAATCGGCATTCACTGTCCAAATTATAATCTTGAAGTGCATCATAAAAGGCCATATAATCTTCATAAAAAGCAAGAAGTTCATCCTCAAAACTGCTGGATTGTGTATCAATAAAAAAATCGTCTCCCCTGCGTTTCAACCCGGGCATCCCGGGCAGAAACTGGTATAACATCCCCTCTTCCCTGTATATCGGCAACTGAATCCACAACGGGATTTCCGGCGTATATTCAAGCATTAGACGTGTGGCTTCATCATGGTCTTCAATTGGAAGACTTCCCACAAGAAGTGGAAGGCAATCCGGAGAAAAGGAAAGTGATCCTGATATATTTGTCATTTTATATTCCATAGTGCTTCTTCAAGTTTAAATTGTCGGGTGACTTTTAAGGCTTTTCAAAGATTCAAGGCATTTTCTACCCGACAATCAAACCTTGAAAGAACACAGATAATTTGTCTTTCGGGCAAACTGATTACATCCTATGCCTTACCCCAAGCCCGTTCAAAAATTTTTTAAGATACTGGTCACCGCATACCTTATAGTTTTTATGCCCATCTTTTCTGAAAATAGCTGTCAATTCACCTTTTGACATGTTAACTCCGCCAAGTCTGAAAATATCAAGCATACTATCCTGTTGCAGTTCCAGCGCAATCCTTAGTTTTTTCAAAATCATATTATTGGTAAGTTGAAAGGTTTTTCCACCACCTGAATTATGACCTGATTTACTGCTCTGAAAAGATGAACCGGCAGACTCTTCAGCTTTCTGACCTCTGTTATAGACAATCAGCGCATCAAGAAACAGCTCCAGAAGATCATCTCCACACTGCACATATCCATCATCACCCTCTTTTTTCAAAAGATGACGCAACTGCTCTTCAGCCATATTGCAACCGGCCATACTGAAAATTTTTACCATGGTGGTGTCAGGTATATCCAGTGCGTAACGGAAACGGCGCAATATATCATTGTTTTCCATAAAAACTCCCTGTTTAAAAAGATCTCAAGAGTCCTAACTTCTCAAATCAACCACCACATATTGTTCTTTCAATTCTCTGAAAAATACTATCTGTGGTCTCCATTAAGAGAACTTATGACTTACGAGAAAAAGATCAGGTGATGAGAAATTTTCTTCTCTCAAATCTTCTTTTTTTCCTATTTACTGCCTGGTGCACAAAATGGAGCCACCATTGCCTGTCTGATCTCAATTGTTTTCCACACATCCCCTGTAACATAAGGTTCTCTGTTGAGCCATTCACTTTCAAGGGCTTCACGGGAATCAAAATCGCAAACAATCATTGAGCCGCACATTTTACCCTCGTCATTGAGGATTGCAGCAGCATAAAGCCACTTTCCACTCTCATGCATTTCTGAAGCCATATTCAGATGAGCTTCCCTGACATTCATTCTTCGTTCCAGCGCTCCATCATCGGTTCCGTCATATCCTGTTACAATGAACTGCATAACACCCTCCTTAGGATAAAAAATTGTTTAGATTCAAGTATGGCTGATAAATGTGACAAGATATCAAAAAAAAAGAATATCCGCAAAAAAATTCATTAAAAATTAAAATTATTATTGACTATCCTGTGTGATAGTGTAATGAATATATATTCATTTTTGATTTCAACTGATCACAGCAGTTATATAGCAGTTATTCTGATTTAAAGGCTGTCATAAAAAAACAGGTCAGAAAACTTAAATTTTATATATAACATAGATATATCAGTTATTTATTTTAATTAATGACAAAATACTGATAAAAAATTAAAGTATGATTTCACCTTTAAATGTCATTAAGCACCTCATTGAAGCGCCTAAAAAATTCATGAGGAAACATTCAATCATCTTTCCGATGGCATAAAGGGTTAAAACTCTAATTCATTTAAAAAAGGGGTTAAAAAAATGGCACAGTTTATTTCCGACAGAAGAGACATTGATTTTTTGCTGCACGAGATGCTTGACGCAGAGTCACTTTCAAAAAAACACGATGATTTTGCTGAATTCAACAAAAAGACCATTGACCTTATTGTATCTGAGGCAAGAAACCTTGCTGTAAAAGAGATCCTGCCCACCCAGAAAGAAGGTGATGAACAGGGCTGCAAACTTGAAAATGGCAAAGTTACAACTCCTGAATCATTCAAAAGACTTTATGAAATATTCAATGAAGGTGAGTGGCTTGCCATGACTGAAAATCCCGAATGGGGTGGACAGGGTATGCCAAGAACCGTAGCATCTGCTGCAATGGAGTATTTTAATGGTGCAAACTACCCCTTTATGATGTATCCCGGGCTTACCCACGGTGCTGGAAAGCTTGTTGACGAGTTTGGAACAGACGAGCAGAAAAGAATTTTCCTCAAAAACATGTATTCAGGAAAATGGGCAGGCACAATGCTTTTAACCGAGCCAGGAGCTGGTTCAGATGTCGGTGCCCTTACAACAACAGCAAAGAAAAATGATGACGGAACATACTCAATTACAGGTGAGAAGATATTCATTTCCGGTGGAGAACATGATCTTACAGAAAATATCATCCATCCGGTTCTGGCACGTATTGAAGGCGCCCCTGAAGGCACAAAGGGAATTTCTCTGTTTCTGGTTCCCAAATTCAGAGTAAATGAGGACGGAAGCCTGGGAGAGTTCAATGATGTCATCTGCACCGGTATAGAGCACAAAATGGGAATTCATGCTAACAGCACATGCTCCCTTGCCCTTGGCAGCAACGGCAACTGCATCGGCACACTTCTTGGCGAAGAGAACAAGGGCATGAAAGCAATGTTCGTCATGATGAATGAAGCCCGCCTTCTGGTTGGATACCAGGGCTTTGCATGTGCCACAGCATCATATCAGTATGCTGTCAACTATGCAAAACAGAGGGTTCAGGGTAAGAACCTTATGGATATGATGAACCCTGATGCCAAGGCTGTCACCATCATAAATCACCCGGATGTGAGACGCCAATTGCTTAAAATGAAGGTATTTGTGGAAGGCATGAGAAGTATTCTCTACTATGTCAACTACTGTGCTGACATGGCAGTTATCGGAGAGACAGAAGAGGAGCGTGCAAAATACCAGGGTCTTGTTGAGGTTCTGACCCCAATTGCCAAGGGATATGTAACAGACAGAGCATTTGAGGTGTGCAGCCAGGGTATGCAGGTATATGGCGGATATGGATTCATTGAAGAGTACCCAATGGCACAGCTTTTAAGGGATTGCCGTATCACATTGATCTATGAAGGTACAAACGGCATTCAGGCCATGGATCTTTTGGGTAGAAAACTTGGCATGAACAAGGGTAAACCTGTCATGGATCTCTTTGGTGAAATGCAGAAGACCCTTGCCGCAGCAAAAGAGATTGAAGAACTTTCTGCATATACAGAAAAAATTGAAAAGGCAATCAACAAACTTGGTGAAGTTGCCCTGCACATGGGACAGACCGCAATGTCTGCCAAGGTACTAAGTGCATTTGCCAATGCCCATCCATTCCAGGATGCAACAGGTGATGTGGTTCTTGCATGGATGCTTCTTTGGAGAGCTACCATTGCTGCCCAGAAACTTGCAAAAGCCAAAAAGAAAGATCAGCCTTTCTATGATGGCCTGCTCAAATCTCTCCAGTTTTTTGTGGAGTGCCAGCTTCCCATCACAATGGGCAACCTGATTGCAATTAAAAACACAAGCTCTGCTGCTATTGAAATTGATGAAGCATCATTTGCAGGATAATCAGACTCCAATATCCTGACAAAAAAATATAATATTAAATGCAGGGGACGCATACATGACGTATGTCGCCCCCTGCATTATTAAGTCACACCTCTCACCCCAAAATGCTACATTGCGTAACTCCAATAGCTCTTTTTTTATTAATGTCCGACCAACCTTTACCATGTATTTTACGGATAAATCTATAAGTATTGACCTGATTTAACACATTGAAATAATATGCTATTTTTTATGACAACAAGCGGTTTTTACCACAAAAAATTAGCATTGTTCACGAAGGTCAATCCCCATTTTTCAAGGGTTCCCGCCGTTAAAGGTGGTGTAAATACGAACCGTTTTTTTGACAAATACTGGTCATAACATACTGATTTTAAAGTCGATTTTTTAGATCAACGTAGGCTTATCCGGGTTCATAAATCATTGTACGCCTCTTCATCATTTTGTGATTCCCATTCGCTCAAAGTAGGAATCAATGCAGATGTGTATTCAAGATCAAGAGGTGTGGCTTTTCTTAACCTGATTGAATTATCGTCAATTTCAAATGTTATTGAGTCCCCTGCATTAAGCTTTAGTTTTGTGCGCACAGGTTCGGGTACTGTAGCTTGATATTTCTTTGTAAGTTTACTTATTGCTGTTTGCATGGTGTCCTCCTTTATCAGTATGTTAGCAATACGGCAACTTGTGACATCTTTTTATAATGCATTTAAACAGATTACCGTCTCTGTCATCAACAAACTCAATATCCGGAAATGCCTTAACAGCCCTTATGATCCCATTTCCCAATCCTCTGTATGGAAGAAGCTTTGTGGCAAATGAGGCAAGAATTGGATTCCTTATGTTTGAGTTTCCACGCTTGATATTTTCAATCGTCAAATTATTGGGAAGATGCCCGGGACTTACGATCTCTATCCTGTCTGAAAATACAAAAATCCTGACAGAAGCAGAAATAAAATAGTCCCTGTGTATCAGGGCATTTGCCACAAGCTCTTCAATTACAATTTTGGGGATTTCCAGCTTGCCAAGGGAGTTGACATTCTGATTTTGCTGCACTCTCCTTAGATGCCTTAATATAAAAGCAACCGTATCATCGAAAACAGTTCTGATAACTCCTGATATATCCTGACTGTCATAATAATCATCAAGGTGAATATCATTACCCGGATATGCCACACATTTCACAATAAAGGCAGGAAGACGGAATGCCGTATATTTTCCAAATAAAAGAGCACCGGCAACATTTAAAAAACCATCCCTGCTCAGGTTAAGGTTTTCCATCAACTGTTCCAGAGGAAGTTCCTGCAAATTTAGAGTTTCTTCATATTGTTTTTCATAAAACCGCTCAAACTCTCTTATATCCAAATCCTTTATTGTCATGCCTCCGGCCAGAACGGCATCACCATGAATTAGTCCAGAACTCTGGTACATCCTCTGAATCTCTTCCCTTGAGGTTGCCTTGCGCTTATCAGGCCCGCTTTTTATCCAGACGACTCCGTCTTTGTCCATGTATGGTTTTGATATTCCAGGAGAAACATGCACAACCATTACAAGTCCATCAGCATGGGAGATATTTTCCGTAAGAGGATTAATGGCAGGTCTCACATGCTGGGATGCTGCATTAGAAACAAGATTGCTCAATCTGCCAATATCACTCCTTGCAAGCCCTGAAACCGAACCATTATCAGAAACACCAATTATAATTTTTCCACCAAGAGCATTGCTGAATGCAATCATCTCTCTCGCAATGGAAATTTCGCTGGTTACATCAGATTTGAACTGATGCAGGCTGTCTTCACCTCTTTTGATAATTTCTTCAAGTTCTACCCTATCCATATTATTCACCAAAAATTTCAAACAGCTTCCTTTTCCTGAAAACCAAGCTATAGACTTACAGAAAAATATTTTAGCATTTTAATTTTGGAGAGGGCAGCAACTCAGGGCTAACTTAAAAAGCTGCACTTCCTCCATTATATTCTCCTTATCTTTGAAGGCTACCAATGGAAACTACCAACACCCATCAGGCCAAAGCCTCAAAAAGTATAGGACTCTCTTCCAAATTACCGTACATCATGCCAAAACAGCCTCCAGCTCAGGCATTTCAAAATAGTTGCTGTTTCTCTTTGAACGATTAAGAACAGACCATTTTTTAATACTGAAAAGGGTGCCGGCAGGCAGGCATCCAATCCTCATGTTATTGAACCTTATTGCATCCCCGTTGGATATGTTCTTATAATTTGAGCCGGTCACATTGCTACTGTTCACCACAGTAACCATACCGGAGCCAATTACCCTGAAATGCATATTGGGGTAAACAACAATTCCGGTATCCTCATCAAGGCCGATACCCTTGGTATATCTGTCACTCACCAAAAACTGTGACAGCCTTGCCAATCTTTTTCGTGCTGAAAAATGGGTGTCTATCACAAGATCATCTATAAAAGCAAAGCCTTCTGAACACTTTACAGAGCCTTTTTGAAAGCCATTCCTGTTTCCATTATAGATCATCGGATTCCCCGCTGCTGTGGCTCCTGCACTTGTACCGCCAATGTGCAGAGATCCTTCTTCAAATCTTTGGGAAATGCGATCCATGAGACGGGTATGATTAAGTGTCCTGACAAGTTTCACCTGATCTCCGCCACTGAAATAGACCAGATCTGCATCATCAACAGCTCCAATATACTCTTCGCTGTCTGCCTCTTCTCTGTAGCGAATATCAAGACAGCGAAGATCGCGTACTCCAAAATCCCTGAAAACATCAATATAACTGCTGTAAATATCCTGTGGATATGCAGAAGCTGTGGGAATAATGACTACATTTTCAGCTTGTGTAAGCTTTACAAGGTGCCTCAGAACAACTCTGTCGTCTTTTCGATCTTCGGCTCCACCAATTAATATAAGAAGACTTTTCCGCATGTAAAACAACTCCATAATGAAAAACTGAATTAAACAGCTTCCTTTTCCTGAAAACCGTAAATCTGCTGGATAACCTGGTCAACCCTTCCGGACATGATGCACACAAGATCATTGGTGTCTGCAATGGAAAGAGCATATTCGATGGCTTCTGTTTCATCTGCAATCTTTTTCACGGCATCTGAAGCAAAACCTGATGATATCAGGCCATTTTCCACAAAATCCATAAGCTCCCCTGGTGCTCTACCACGCAGATCTTTATCCTCATAGACCACTGCATAATGGCATTTTGAGGCGATCATCTGACATATCTCCATCAAATCCTCATCACGACGATCCCCAACCACGTCAAACACAAAAATATAGCGTTTATGACCTAAACGGGAAACCAGGTCAATTATATTTTTATAGGCCGGCGGGTTATGGGCATAGTCAAGCATGACTTCAAAATCATTGACCGAGAAGAAATTCATGCGGCCCGGGGTCTGGGATGGAGACGGGAAAAATGAGACAAGTCCCTGGCGTATCTTTTCGATATCTAGCCCCATTCCATAACCCACAGCCGCTGTTGCAAGGGCATTCTGGATATTAAACATAGCCTTGCCATCAAGGGTTATGGGCATGTCAACAGCCCTTGCCACAGGTGTTGCGCTCTCGCCTGTAATTATTGTAATATATCCGCGATCATACACAACAGCGGTATGTTCATTATCAATATGGCGCTGGATAACAGGATTTGAAGGACGAAGGGAAAAATAGATCAATGTTTCGCGGCAGAATTCCGCCATTCTGACACAATGTTCATCATCTGCATTCAGAACAGTGACACCGCCTCTTCTGACTGTCTCGGCAACAACGGATTTTACCCTTGCAAGATCTTCAACCGTATTAATTCCCTTAAGGCCAAGATGATCAGGCTGGACATTGAGGACAACCCCCACATCAGCCATCTTGTATCCAAGGCCCTCCCGCAAAATGCCACCTCTTGCAGTTTCAAGCACGGCGCAGTCAACCATGGGATCCCTCAGCACCACCTTTGCAGAATATGGCCCGCTCATGTCCCCCACTGCAATAAGGCGATCCTTTAGATATATGCCATCTGTTGTGGTCATACCCACCTGATAGCCAACTCCCTTGAGCATGTTTGCAACCATCCTGACTGTGGTTGTCTTGCCGTTTGTTCCTGTAACAGCAACAATTGGTATGTCATGCTGTGCCCCTTCCGGAAACATCATCTCTACTATGTCGGCTGCAACATTTCTTGGTGTTCCCTTTGCAGGAGCAAGATGCATCCTCAGACCCGGTGCTGCATTAACCTCAATAACAGCACCGCCAACCTTGTCAATGGGCTTTTCTATGGTGGGGCTCATCATATCAATGCCGGCAATATCAAGGCCGATTATCCTGGCAATCCTCTCTGCCATGAAACGGTTTGCCTTATGAACATGATCTGTAACATCTTCAGCAGAGCCACCTGTGGAGAGATTGGCTGTAAGTTCAAGATAAAAAATTTCATCTTCTTTAAGCACAGTATCCATTGTGTAACCGGATTTTTCCAGCAGATGCTCAGTAACAGAAGAGACTTTCAGGCGGGTCATAACATTTTCATGACCAAAACCACGATCAGGATTCTGGTTTTCAATGTCAATTAATTCTGCAATGTTATGTTCACCATCACCTACAACCTTAGCAGGTGCGCGTTTTGCAGCAGCAACAAATTTGCCCCCAACAACCAGAAGGCGATAATCGTTTCCGGTTAGATATTTTTCAACAATGACCTTGTCGCTTATCTCCACTGCACGCTCAAAGGCTTCTGTAAGTTCTGTATCATTCTGGATATCGGTTGTAACACCTTTGCCATGATGACCATCATGGGGTTTAATGACAACCGGATAGCCAAGCCAATTTGCATCTTCAATGGCGCTTGAGAGCTTCCTTACCACAGTTCCCTTGGGTATTGGGATACCGGCATCTTCAAGCATTATTTTGGTCAGACGCTTGTTTCCTGCTGTCTCAACTCCGATAAGGCTTGTATTGGATGTCATTGCTGCCTGGATGCGTTTCTGATATTTTCCCTCTCCAAGCTGCACAAGATTGTAATCATCAAGGCGCAGAACAGATATCCCCCGTGCTTCAGCCTCCTGCACAATTGATGCGGTGGATGGTCCAAGATAGTGATCATCCCTTATATCTTTTAAATCATAAATGGTACTTTCAAGGTCATAATTTTCGCCAGCCAAAATAGAGTTAACGATCTCAACAGCCTCTATACCGGCAAAAATCCCTGCATCCTCCACCCAGTAACTGAAAATAACATTGTATTTTCCAGCAGTGTCAGTTTCAATTGTCTTGCCAAAACCCACATCCATGTATGCAATATATTGAAGTTCCAGGGCAATATGCTCAATGACATGCCCAAGAAGAGTACCTTCTCTCATACGCATGATAAAGCCACCCTCAACACCCTTGGAACAGCGATGGTCATTGAGGCTTGGTATCATCTCAACAAGCTTATCCACAAAATCACCAAGTTCAGTTGTCAAGACCTCATTATACTTGCCAAGGTCAATGGTCATAACAACAACCGGCCGGTAGCTGTAAATATTTGCTCCTCTTAATGCTTTTTTTTCCAGAATTTTAATCATCAGATTCTCCTTTTTTTTTATCTCAGCACCTGAAGCAATAGCGCGTTTCTTTATTTTTGATATATCGTGAAATTATAACAAATTCAAAATCGACACCTATGATCTTGTAAGCCTTGTTAACACTGTCTGAATCAGGATTCCCAAGATTAACAAGATAAGGCAAGATTATCTATCCTGAGCATCCTATCCATCCTGGTTATCCTGGTTCAGACAACTGCAATAACTTCGGAAAAAGCAATAAGATGTCTATTTTGAGTAACAAAATCAAGACATCCTTCATATCAACTCAAAAGATGCTAAAATCGATATCTTTAATTTGCAGATTTACACTTTCCGGAAAAGGCTACTATGCAAAAACAGCTGTGGTCTGCTGGCTGAAAATTACAGATTGACCTTCAGGATCCCAAACAGTGCTACGTTCGTGAGTGTATCCTCTTTCTGCACTATCAACTATGCAGTGGAAACCCCACCATTTCTTATCAAAACAAGTCATACGATCTAAATGAACAAACTCTAATGCCCATGTCAATGTACTTGCCATGGCCGGCTCTTTTAGTTTTGAAAGCACAGGGGTGGGCCAAGCATCGGCCAAAGCAATGAGCCATTCTTCAGTAAGGCAGTCTATCTTTTCTCGAAAGCTTATCCAGCCTCCAATTTCATCACCGCCTTTTCCAGAAAAAGGTAATCTCCAATTGCCCATCGATAATCAAAATGGCGTGTAAAGGCAGGTGTTAAGCCTTCAATATATGGTAATTTTATTGCCTTTGAGGTGTCTTTAATTTCTAATTTTTTCATTGGTGTTATAAGAATTTTTGAATCACGGTCAGCACCAAAACTTCCCAATGCGTTAGAACAAATTACATCATTCTGGATAACCTTGGCTTCAATTGTCGTAACAGATTTACCTGAACGTAAAATCTGGGTTTTGATAAAAAAGGGTTCAGCCTTCAACGGCCCGATAAAAGAGAATAACAAACTACGCACCTTTCTTTCCTGTGGCACATGTCTATTCATAGACCTAAGTACCATTGCAACAAGTAAGCCTCCATAAACAGTTCGACCCTGCATCCAGTCGTCAGGTACTAAATGGCACTCTTCCTCCGTTATTGTTGTCACCTTATCTATCAATGTAGCAAACGAAGTGTCAGTCATAGCTTAATTCCTTTACCGTGAAAATGACTATCATTTTTATAGTAGGGGGTGATTGATACACAATCATGCCGTTTAAATTATTAATAACCAAAACAGGTATCATCACAGTTAAAAATCAAATTCAAGTTAATTTTGTCTAAATGCCAATGATTTAACAAATACTGTTTATTTGTAATTGCTCTATTATCACCACATTTATAACTTCTATTGTCAATTAAAAATTACAATATGGCGAGTGTGAATTGAGATAGATT
>NZ_LT828541.1:354024-357193 GCF_900170035.1 Desulfamplus magnetovallimortis
TAAATAGAGTGATATCAATCAGTTAATATCTATGAACCGATTTGTTTTTTTGCATATATAGTTTTCCAGATAAAAGTAATGTTATGTCAACCTTTTATATTGCATAGCAATACCGTGTGATGTATTAGGATATGGGTGTTTGTCTATTCCATCCAAAATATACCTTTTTGCGCGCTGTGTAAAAATAACCTACCAGGAATATTATGAAATCTTTATTCTTTTGCATATTTTTTTCCTTGATTACCATGACCGGTTCTGCCCAGGAACCTGTTAACAAATGCGCATCAGAACTTTCCATATATGAGCAAAATATGAAAAGCCTTTCAGTGTCCCTGGCAGGAATCGGAGTTATTACGGCTTGGGGAGTTTTGAAATGGGATTATTTCTCTCAAGCACCTCACGCCGGTTCTGAAGGATGGTTTGCAAATACAACCGAAGAAGGAGGAGCGGATAAGTTAGGGCATCTTTATACAAGTTATGCAGTTTCTCGCGGTCTGTCATCTTTATATGAAAACTGGTGCTTTACAAAAGATAATGCCGCATTATATGGCTCGCTTTCATCATTTGCCATTATGGGATATATGGAGTTTGGGGATTCTTTTAGTGAATATGGATTTTCCTATGAAGATATGATTTCAAATTTTCTGGGATGCACTGCGGGTTATTTACTGCATAAAAATCCTGATCTTGCCAGCAAATTTGATTTAAGGTGGGAATATGGATTTGAGCCTGACGATGCAGATTTTTCAACAGATTATGAAAATTCAAAATATCTGCTTGCATTAAAATTTAATGGATTTGAAACAATAAACAAGACATTTTTAAAACATTTTGAATTGCATATGGGTTATTATGTTCGTGGCTTTTCAGATGATGAAGTCAAAAAAGAACGAAATATATATTTTGGCATCGGTCTAAATCTGACAGATTTATTTCGGCGATATTCTTGGAAAAAAACAGCAACACTTCTAAATTATATTCAAATACCAGGAACTTATCTTCAATATAAACATGGCTTCAGTGTTACAGGATTTTAATCTTATCAAGAAATTGTCAATTTAAACAACAGGCGAACTTTACAGGTCAAAGGTTTGAGATTTCTAATTGGTAATATTCTCAAAATCGACATCTTAGTGTTTTTTCAGCAACTATTGAATTTGTCTGAATCAGGATAACCAAGATGGATAGGATGTTCAGGATAGATAATCCTGCTTATCCTGTTAATCCTGGGAATCTTGATTCAGACAGTTTTGACAAGGCTTACAAGATCATAGGTGTCAACTTTGAGAATATGATACTTGATCATTCCTTTAACTATTATCCGCTATTCACAGATTCCATATCGCAAGTAAAGCAAAACATCAGCAACATCCTCCAGAACCACATGATGCTTTTTCCTTTCCTTTTATCCAGACCTGGATAATATAAGCAGCTCAGCCAACTCCTGGGGTGACATTCAAAGCATAAACAGGGCAGTTATTAACGCAGGCACCACATTCCATGCATCCATCCAGATCCACAATCACGGCTTTTCTCTCTTTCATCTCAAAGACTCCGTGGGGGCAGACCACTGTACACAGGGAGCAACCAATACACTTTTCCTGGTCAATTACAAGAGTTGACACATCTTCTATATATCGCAAATCCCGCATGATGTACCTCTTTCAGCAATTTCATTTTTCTTTAAGAAACCACTTGTATTTTTAAGGTTCTTAATGAGTTTTATTTTTCAATTATGACACGCACATACCATCTATTGCAAAAATTCAGAATGCCGAAGATATCCATAAAATAGAAGCAATAACAATGGCTATGATTTGAAAAGGCATAAAACACTTCATCTCTTTTTCAACACCGGAAGGTGAAGTAAACGGGGTGGCTCCGGTAAAATTCATGGAGAGAAAAGAGGTAACAGCAGTGGTAAAAAGAAAAACAGCCACCATACCTGATTTTCCAATGGAAGATAAAAGTTCCGGTGAAAAGAGATGTGCAAACCATAGCCCGTAAGCGGACGCAATGGAACCTGTGATAATTCCTTTTGGTGCAAAGCTTTTAAAGGGAATGAATGGAAGCAACGCAGGTGTAATAACCGCACCTGTCACAATAGCAGCGAGAAGAAATCCAAGAGGCATGATTCCCCTCATCAAAGCTGCCTGAAATGAAAACAGATCATGCCCTATGCCGGATATCATGAATATTACTATAGCGGTTATCAATGCAGGTTTTAATGCACAGTTAACCTCAATGGGAGTAAGAATAAGGCGTTCATAAAAGTTGAAGCTAACCTGTCGCATTGCACTGTCAGCTTTTCTGCCATTTTCGATAAACCTGCCAATATCTTCAGCACGTATGGGACCGTATATAACCCTGAAACCCGATTGCTTTTTAACCTCTTCTGCACGAATACCTGTGGCACCCAACTGAGGAACAATGATGCGTCGATGGGAAACTATCTTTTCAAGCTCTGAAGCATGAATTCTATTAACCAGTTCACAAGTTGAAAAAGTCCCTTTACCTGCGGCACACCAAACATTTACCCCCTTTGTATCCAGAACAAGAATCCAGAGATTCTGACCTTTAAGGGAGCTTCTCAAAACATCAAATGTGAGCTTAAAATTGGCAGTAACAAGGACTTCAGAATTTTTATCCGGCTCTCCTGTGGCATAAAGACCCGGAGATATCCTATATTGATTCCTTGTAATTCCTGCCCGTACAATTGCAGTGGCAAATATATCCCTTAAATTCATATTTGTACTTACCAGCGGCACTTGACCAGCATCTGTTTGCACAAATCCAGTCACAAAACATTCCATTTTATACCCTGGGACGGCATACTTCTCTTTGAAATCAGGAGGGATAAAAGATACCGTTCCACAACAGAGAGAAGCATTAGAGGAAGATCTATTACTAACAACACTATTGTTGCCAACATTGAAATTTAAGGGCATTGAAGGAAGTATTTGAATGGCTTCTCCATGAAACTCTTTTTTATCATCAGCAAACATATTTTTTTACCTTACGATTTTCATAGGACATCATGCAAGTGCGACCCGACTTTAATACTCAAAGTCGACACCTATGATCTTGTAAGCCTTGTCAACACTGTCTGAATCAGGATTCCCAAGATTAACAAGATAAGGCAGGATTATCTATCCTGAGCATCCTATCT
>NZ_LT828541.1:357293-370609 GCF_900170035.1 Desulfamplus magnetovallimortis
GATTTTGAGTTAATAATCCGCTTCATAACTACTTAAAATAAGTTAAATAGTGATCAGGTTGCAATATTGGAATATTTTGATCAGAAACCACACATGACATCCAATATGGACCGGCATGTTTCATAAACTGTTCATACTTTTCTTCAATGGTAGAACCCTGAAAATAAAACAGTTTAGTTTCTACCATAAACTCTAATTGAGCTTTATACTCTTTTGGCCAGCATTTAGGGTCACCAAACAAATATGTTTTTTCTCCAATTTCGACCAACCGTGTTAAAAATATCTCACCTTTCTCGTACTTTGGTATTGTATTTTCAGCTTTTACAATTTTTCCAGTAAAAAGCTCACGAAACTTAATTATTTTTTTGCTGCTGAGTATCTCCTGATAGAGGCCCAAGCGGGATTTTTTCATGGATTCAATAAAATTTTTAAAAATATTGAGGTTGTCCTCATTATCAACAAAAATCTCTTCAAAGTAATCTAACACCGTTTTTTTATTAGCATTGACAGGAAAATCACAGAAAATCCAGGATTGTACAAAAACCTCATCATCAAAGGTTTCATCATGAAGAAATAATCGTTCCAACTCATACCAGCAATTTGATAATGAAGAAAAACGATTCTCATATATTGTCATCAAAGCAAAAGAAGTCAAATATCTGAAACAATAAATCAAATACTTGAACTCTTTAGTACCCTTTACAGGTTTATTTAAATAAAGTTCCAAATCCCTGAATGCTTTCAACTCCTTGAATTCAAGTTTATTTGGGTCAAGGTTCATTTTTTTCAGAGCTTCCAACCAGTTTGCAGCAGGTTTTTTGCCCGGTTTTCTTTTTTTCATATTCTTCACGTCCTTGTGGTTCAGACAAGTAAAACGACTTGTCCTGGTTGGGGTTAAATCAAAGTTCTACACCTAACGAGATGGCAAAATCAGCAACTATGGCTCTTGCACCAACAAAATCAAACATTTCAAGAGCTTCCCTCAATGCTTTTGTTGCCTCCTTCCCTGTAAATCGTTGAAGTTCATCAATATGGGGCATAACAGATGCGGGATTGAATTCATCAAGTGCAGATATAATATCACTAAAAATAGTCTTCATTTTTTCTTTATCAGCAACTTCATTCTTCTGAAAAGCCTCCAGTTGTTCAATTGAATCGACAAAATTTTCTTCTTTGAATAATGTGACAAAATTTTTCTCTTTGGATAATTTCAGTTTTTCAATGGTTTTGAGAGCCATTTCCATGGCATCAGCAAGGAGATCCATAAATTTTTCAAGCTCTGTTTCTGGCAGATTATACTCTCTTTGCCTGCTGCGTATTAAAAATGTCTCCATTTTATCTGCAATTTTATACACCTCATTGATGCACAAGTTTCCTGACACCCCTTTGAGCTTGTGCATAAGGGCTTGCGCCTCTCTGGATTGGCCTTTTTTTAGCATCAAAGCAAGGTTTTCATGGACGCTCTGATAATCATTTCTGAAACTGTAGAGGCTTTTAAGATAAATTTCTTCATTCTGCCATATTTTAATTGCTCTTTCATAATCAATGCCGGAGAGAGTCAGCCCTTCCGGATTCAAACAGGTAGGGATTCCGGATGACTTACCATCCCTTTCAAAGTCAGCATATAAAGAATCACCATTGGCAGAAAACAAATCACCACATACAAAAGTTGAATCACTACTTACAGAAGTTGAATCACTACTTACAGAAGTTGAATCACTACATACAGAAGATGAATCACTACATACAGAAGATGAATCACTACATACAGAAGATGAATCATCATATAATGGAAAAATACACTTCTCTTCCGGAACCCATTCTTCCATAACCTGAAAAAGCCTGTCAAAATCCACAGGTTTCTCCAGAACAGCATCCATGCCTGCCTGGAAACATTGCTCCTGCTCCTCCTTCATGATACTTGCAGTCAAAGCAATGATGGGGGTATGCATGATTTTTTTCATGGATTCTATGTTGATCGCGGTTTCTGAGTTTCTCAGGGACTCTGTGTTTCTCAAGGGTTCTGTTTTTCTCTGGGATTCTGTTTTTCTCTGGGACTCTGTGTTTCTCGGGGATTGGGTGTTCTTCATGGAAGATGTTGAAACTGTTAGCTCAGCTTCAATTTGCCTGATACGCCTTGTTGCTTCCAGGCCATCCATCTTTGGCATATGAACATCCATAAGTATTATATCAGGATTCTCTTTCTGAAATGCCTCAACTGCCTCAAGGCCGTTACGCGCTTCAATTATTTTGTGTTTCTGCTGCCCAAGACGAATCCTTGCAAGGGACATATTCTCCTCAATATCCTCTGCAACAATAACCCTGAACTGCCGCATGGCAGCAAATTTCCCTTTTTCAGCACCTCCTCTGTTTTTATAGTGACAACTCTTTTTTTGCATTGAATTTGCTTCAATTGCATCATAACAATTTATTCCGTTTTCCGGCAACAAAGAAGATGCTATCTCCACCCTGACTGTAAAATGAAAAGTGCTGCCCTCACCAGGAGCACTCTGTGCCCAGATCTTTCCCCCCATGAGCTGAACAAGCTGCCTTGAAATTGTTGTACCAAGGCCTGTTCCCCCAAAACGGCTGGCAGTGGTGTTATCTGCCTGGGTAAAGGGGTCAAAAATATTTTCAAGCATTTCAGCAGGGATGCCAATGCCTGTATCAATTACTGAAAAATGCAGATCCACACATTCAGCTTCACCAAAATCTATTGGCAATTCAGATTCGGCCAAATCTGTTGACGATTGAGGGTCAACAGGTGACAAGTCCATCTTTGAACTGCCCATTCCTGAATGGGTTTCTGGCAAATCTGTTGACAAATGAGGATCAGCCGGAGCAACATTTACAACAACTTTTCCATAATCGGTAAACTTAAGGGCATTACCAACCAAATTAAAAAGAACCTGCCTTAAACGATCTGGATCACATATAACATATTCAGGAAGATCAGAATGAAATTGAGACAGTAGAGCAACACCCTTTTCAATGGCCTTGACCTCAAAAAGGCCCAATGCATCACGCACCATGACTCTGAGCTTAAACTGCCTGTTATTCAAAGGCATTCTGCCGCTGTCAAGTTTGCTTATATCAAGAATATCATTGAGAAGATGCAGAAGAGATGAGGCGGAATTATAGGAAGTAGTAATATGGGATCTTTCGACTTCAGGCAGCTCCCCCTCAAGAGAGAGTTTCAAAAACCCGAGCACTGCATTCATGGGAGTACGTATTTCATGGGACATACCGGCCAGAAAACGACTTTTTGAACGTGCAGCAGCCTCGGCCTCAAGACGGGCAGCTTGAACCTCCACCATAAGAGCCCTTGTTTCAGCCTCTTTTTTTTTAATCTCATCAAAGGAAATTGCAAGCTGCTGTGTCATACTGTTGAATGCTCTGGAAAAATCCCCCATAAAATCAACAGAATGGCCGAAATCTCCCTTTGCAATCTGCTGGGTTTTCCAGGTAAGGTGTTTTAAGTTTGACTGAAGACTCTTTATGGAGTGAAGAAAAAGTGTCTCTCCCCTGGAAGCATCAAAATCGAGGTTTCCATTTGAAAGTGTATAAAGCAGTTCTGTAGCAATGAGATAAGAGCCTGTAAAGCGATTGATATATTGAGTCAACTGTTTGATTTCATTATCAGGATAATCTTCCGGAAGCTCAATTTGATCAGGTTTTTCACCTCTCAGAAGGCGATAAAAAACTTCTGTCATCCTGTCAATATGTTCTGGATTTACATTTAGCATCTTTTTCTCGCACAATTACTTCTTTCATAAAACAAGCACATTTGTCTGCTTTGAGTGGTTAATATCCGGCATTCTTACACTAACTACAGTTACACCTTTATGTGAAGTATCAAGCTCAATGTCTCCACCATGACTCCTTGCAATCAATATTGCAGAATAGGTTCCAAGGCCATTTCCCCCCACTTTTCCATGAGTTATATATTTATCAAAAAAGCGGCTTCTGATAGATTCCGGTACCACACCTCTATTGGTCACACGGATTACACTCATTTTGTTTTCATTAAAAATATCAATGGAAATGCTCTCACCCTCCGGAGAAGCCTCAATGGCATTTTTAACAAGATTGGAAAGCATTGAGTAAAATAGAAGTTCCTCCACAAAAACTATAAATGAATCTCCATTTTTTATCGGTTGCCCCTCTATCTGGATTTTGACAGATATCTTTCTGTCACGCATCATGTTTGCACTGCCTTTGATAATCCTCTCTATTATGAACAAAATATTTTCCGGTTCAGTGTGAACCTGGTATTTGCCCGTCTCCATTTTATAGATATCAAGGGAGTGGTTTATCATTTCAAGCATTGAGTATGCTGCTTTGTTTATAAACTCAAGATGCTCTCTGTGTCTTGAGGCAACAGACCTATCCCCCATCAAAAGAGATGATAAAGTGATGATTGGATTTAAAGGATTTTTAAGATCGTGTTTTGTAATCCTATCCACATCATCCCTGAGAGCGGCAGCTTCAATCAATGACTTATTCTGCCTCTCAAGTGATATGTTTTTTGCCTCAATCTCTTCCCTTGCATGTTTAAGTGCAAGGTGATTTTTAAGTCTTGCCTTCAAGATACAAGGGTTTATGGGCTTTGTTATGTAGTCAACAGCCCCTGCTGCAAGACCTTGTGCCTCATCCTGAATTTCTCCCCTTGTAGTCACAAAAATCACTGGAATCTTCTCTGTTCCTGGCTTTGACTTAAGTTGCCGGCAGGTCTCATATCCATCCATTCCTGGCATCATTACATCAAGAAGTATGCAGTCAGGCAGAGTTTTTTCAGCAGCTTCAAGGGCCTGTTCCCCGTTTACGGCAAAAGCCAGCCTGTAAGTTTCCTGGAGAATAGCTCCCATAAGTCTTAAATTATTTGGTTCATCATCCACAACAAGAATACGGTCTTTTAAATCCATGTCCATAGAATCCAGTAACATAATTATCAAACTTGATCTATTGCCATAGATCAAAAATATCTCTTTCCAGCATGTGCCTTTTCTGATAAATTCCGGATACTATAGAATAATCAACCTCTCTACACAATTAAAAAAACAGGCAAACAGCTGATATGATAAAAAAAGACATTTATGAAGGTGATCTGAAAGCCCGATTGAAAGCCTCGTCACAGGACAGGCTTTTTCGTTTTATTTTTGCAGACGGAATGATGAGGGGAGCAGTTGTAAAGGCAACACAGATGGTCAATGAGATGCGTGCAAATCACGAGCTGGGAATCCCTGAAACCCTGCTGCTGGGTCAGGCATATATAGCCGGCTCACTTTTGACATTCAATCTTAAAGGAAAAGACAGAATAGCCCTTCAGATTGACTCTTCAGGTCCGGCAAAGGGTCTTGATGTGGAAGCCAATGTATTTGGAGAGGTCAGAGGTTATCTTAAAAATAGTACATTTTCCAGAGAAATATCGGACAAGCAGACAACCATCTCTTCCATTATCGGTGCAGGATTTCTCACTGTAACCAAATATCTTGAGGATTCCAAGACCCCCTACTCAGGAAAAACTGTACTGGAGTACGGAAACCTTGCCGAGGATCTTGCAAATTACTTTGTGCAGTCAGAGCAGACTCCAACAGCATTTTCACTGAGCGTCCATTTTGATTCTGAAGGTAATGTTGATGGTGCAGGCGGGATAGTTCTCCAGGCTATGCCGGGTGCAAACGAAGATGTTATTGAACAGTCAGAAAAGATACTTTGCAATATATCCCCGGGAGAGCTTTTTGCTAAAGGCATGGAACCGGATCATATTATACTGGAGCATTTTGAACCCATGATGCCGCTTCTGCTTGGTAATCACAGGGTTGAATTTTTTTGCAGATGCAGTAAAAAAGCCATGCAGGACTATATCTTGCGGCTGCCGGAAAATGACCTTGAGGACATTGCTGCCAACGGCCCTTTTCCCCTGGAAATCCGATGCCACAACTGCAACTCCGTCTATCTTTTTGAGAAGGTTGATATCCGGAAAATGATACCACTTTAAAAGCTATCTCTCGCAAATCATCCAACGCATTAAACTTGAAGAAGTACTATTACAATGGGCAAAAACTCAAAAACAGCTATAATATCGGATATTCACAGCAACCTTGAAGCCCTTGATGCTGTTCTTGATGATATTGATAATGCAGGGATAAATAATGTTATCTCCCTCGGGGATCAGATAGGCTACGGAGCAGATCCTGAAGCTGTTATACAGCGCCTTATTGAAAGAAAAGTGATATGTACCCTCGGCAATCATGAGCTTGCTCTTATTGATGACAGATATCTTAAACGGTTCAACAAAGAGGCAGCTCTGACAATAGATATGCACAGAAACAGACTCTCATCGGACTCCATGAAGTTTATTTCAGAAATGCCAAGGCTCATTGTCAGCCATGGTGGCCGTTTTTTACACGGTACACCTCCGGACTCCATAACTGAATATGTCTCCAGAATTTCCGAAAAGAGGCTCACCCGCATAATGGCTTTCCTCAAACAATCCATAGCCTTTACAGGACATACCCACCTTATGCAGTGGTTTGAGCTGTACAATGATAAAAGCCAACAGGATGATGCTTTTGAAACTAAATCTACACCTGAATCAGCACAATCTTCTCAATTATCAGAAAAATGCAGACCAGGGACAGAAAGCAGTTCCCATGGTAGTGTGCTTAAAAAAGGCAGCTTTGAACCAAATGATCCATCGCCCCTAACTCTTGACCCCGCTTGCAGATATCTTGTAAATGCCGGAAGCATCGGACAACCAAGAGATCATTGCTGGAAAGCCAAATATGTCATATGGGACAGGGATGAAGGAGTCATTCTTCCGCGTTACATTGAATATGACAACACCACTGCTGCCGAAAAAATTGAAAAAACAGGACTGCCGGCAAGATTTGCCAGACAACTTATGTAAATGAACAGGGAAAATCAAATCCAGCCCACCATACAAACAGCAACAAACGATCAGGGGCGCTATGTTGACGTTGCGGTTGCCCTACCGATTCATCACACCTTTACCTATGAAATTCCACCCCATCTTATGCATAGGATAAAGATCGGCATGAGGGTTCTTGTTCCATTTGGAAGACGCAGGATAACAGGCTATGTTGTCAGCATAAAGCAGAATTTCAACAGCACATACAAGACCAGACTTATTCTGGATCTTCTGGATGATGCGCCTCTTTTTCCCGCTTCCATGGTTGATTTCTTTACCTGGATATCACGTTACTATATACATCCACCCGGAGAGGTAATAAAAACTGCCCTGCCTTTAGGTCTTGACAGCCACGATATAACAGTAATAACCCCGACATCAAAGGGGATTGCAGCACTTGAGGAGGAAAACCTTACACCTGCAGAATCTTCCATACTGTCGCTTTTAATAAAGAAAGGCTCAATACCTGCAAAAGAGATCACAAATAAAAAAACAAAAAACAAAAACCATAAAATTGAACCCACCAACCAGAAAACAGAAATTGCAAAACATAAAACAAAAACTTCAGCAGAAAACAGAGTAACCGGAAGCCATGCCCTGATAAAAAAAATGGAAGAAAACGGGCTTGTTACATTGACATCCAGCCTAAAAAAAGATCGCACCAGGTTAAAAACAGAGACATTTATATCTGTTGAAACACTTCCGGAAAAAGATGAAATGAGCTCTCTTTCAAGAAAAAGACAGGAGATGCTCTCCATAATTAAAGAGAAAGGGGAAATCTCTCTTGGAAGTCTGAGAAAAATTTTTCCAACAGCCACAAAACTTGTAAAATATATGGTTGAAGCAGGATATGTTAAAACAACTGAAAAGCAGGTATTCAGAGATCCTTTTGGTGACACTGTAGATCCGGATATCCCGCCTGAACTCACAGAAGAGCAGGCAGCGGCAGTGCAACAGGTAAAAGATAATCTTGATTCAGGTTTTAACAGATATCTTCTGTCTGGAGTAACAGGAAGCGGCAAGACAGAAGTTTATCTGAGACTCGTTACAGAAGCCATTAACCGTAATATGGGTGCCATTGTACTTGTGCCTGAGATTTCACTTATTTCCCAGACTGAAAGACGTTTTCGTGCTCGATTTGGTAACAGGATTGCTGTTCTGCACTCTGCCCTTTCAAGTGGAGAACTTCTTGACCAGTGGCACAGCATTGCATCAGGAGAGCTATCCATTGTCATTGGTGCAAGATCAGCCATATTTGCTCCTGTAAAAAACCCAGGTATTATTATTGTTGATGAAGAGCACGACTCATCCTACAAGCAGGAGAACGGTCTTCGCTACAATGCAAGAGACCTTGCTGTGGTAAGGGCGCAGCAGCACAACATATCTGTGATTCTCGGCTCTGCCACCCCCTCAATCCAGTCATCTTTTAATACATACCAGGGTAAATTCAGGGAGATTAAACTAACCAAAAGGGTTAACAGACACGAGCTGCCTGAAATAACCCTTATTGATCTTAAAAAATACAAGGATTACAGAGGCAGGGAAAAACTTGTAACGCCTGAACTTACAAAAGAGATTGCTGCATGCCTTGCAAGGGGTGAACAGGCACTTATCTTTCTCAACCGCAGGGGCTTTGCAACATTTCCTGTGTGTGAAGCCTGCGGAGAGGCAATCAAGTGCCGATTCTGTGATATCACCATGACCCTGCACCGAGACAAAGATGCCTTTCAATGCCATCTTTGCGGCTTTTCCTCTTCAGCCTCCATGAGCTGCCCCCACTGCAAATCCCCGAAAATAAAACCACTTGGATTTGGCACGGAAAAAATTGAAAATCTTTTAAAGGGAATGTTTCCCCATGCAAGGGTTGCCAGACTTGACCAGGATACAGGCAGTCGCAAAGGAGCAACTGTACAGATTCTCAAAAAGGTAAAAAACCATACCGTGGATATCATTGTCGGAACCCAGATGCTTGCAAAGGGGCATGACTTTCCTGACATTACACTTGTGGGGATCATATGTGCAGATCTATCTCTTAACTTCCCTGATTTCAGGGCAGGAGAGCGAACATTCCAGCTTCTTGCCCAGGTTGCAGGAAGAGCTGGCAGGGGCACAAAAAAAGGTAAAGTTATCATGCAAACCTACAATCCTGATCACTTCAGTATCGAGGCATCCAGAAAGCAGGATTTTCTCCAGTTCTACAACAGTGAGATCCCATTCAGACAGGCTCTCTCATACCCTCCTTTTTCCAGAATCATACAACTTAAAATTTCAGGATGTGATATGGAAAAAGTTAAAAAACATGCCATTGCAATGGGGGAAATGTGCCACTATTTTCTAAATCAGCTTAGGCAGGAGTATAAAGATAACAACAGAGGAGAAAACCTGCCGGAGCTTGTTGATATTCTTGGCCCCATTGAAGCCGGCATCCCCAAAATAGCAATGCGTTACCGCTGGCAGATTCTTTTAAAAAGTGCCTCTGCTCAAATCCTTAATAACCTTGTCAGATGCATGATTCAGGATCAAAAAAAGTTCAGCACAAGGGATGTATCTGTGGGAATAGATGTTGATCCCTATTTTATGATGTAAGAAAAAAATTAATTTTACCGGCATCCTTCATTTGAACCCAAAAATACTTTACACTTTTTTGTGAGAGATTCCCGCCACACAGACTTTTCTCTCCGGAAAGTGTAAACTGGGAAATGAAGCATGCCATTTTACCGCGAAAATACCCCTCATCATTTTCATAATCTGGGGCGGCAACGTAGAGACAACGCATGCCTTGTCTCTATTGCCATGATGGTTTATTCACCACAAACAATAAAAATAAAAAAAGGCAGACAGAGCACCATATGCCCTGCATTATATGACAAAAAAAATGAATACTGAACAATCTCACAGCAAAGATCTGCTTCTTGTTATTGATAATTATGACTCATTCACCTATAATCTTGTCCAGATGTTTATTCCCCACAACCTTGAAATAGTTGTAAAACGTGCTGACAAGACAACCATAGCTGAAACATCGGAACTGAATCCTGATTATATCCTCATAAGTCCCGGCCCCAAAGATCCTGAACATGCAGGCATCTCAATGGAGATGATAAAGCACTTCCATGACAAAAAACCGATTCTTGGTGTCTGTCTTGGAATGCAGTGCCTTAATGAGGTTTTTGGCGGCAGAACATGTAGAGCACCTGTTCCGGTTCATGGTAAAACAGACATGATCTGCCACAGGGAAGAGGGAATATTCAAGGGAATGCCATCTCCTTTTGCCGCTGCCCGCTACCACTCCCTTGTAATAGAGCCCCATGGGGACTCCCTCAAACCCACAGCATGGAACAGCGAAGGTATTATCATGGGAGTTGCACTTACAGGCTTTCCCGTATATGGCGTGCAGTTTCATCCGGAAAGCTTTCTTACAGAAAAAGGGCATATAATCATACAAAATTTTCTGGCTCATTGTAGCCCGCTTCATTTAAATCAAAATGGGAGAGTTATTTAAGACCCATTCCTAACCTGGACAAGCCAGAGCCAAAGAGGTTTTCTGATTATCTTGCCCAAATAGCACGAAAATAAGAATCTAAATGAATTTCAATTAACAGGAGTAAAATATAATGAAAATCGTTTTTCCATCAAACAGCGATCTTGGCCTTACTGGAACTGTGTATAACCATTTTGGCTCTGCACCTTTTTTTGTGGTAGTTGACGCAGAAAGCGGTGAATTTGAAATTATGACAAACATGGATAAAGAGCACTCCCACGGAAAGTGCCAGCCATTAAAAGCCTTGGGAAATATTGCAGCAGATGTGGTTGTGGTTGGAGGAATAGGCAAGGGAGCACTAAACAAACTTATCTCATCAGGTCTTAAAGTGTTCCGTTCCGCTGAGGGTACAGTTAAAACCAACCTTGAACTTTTCCAGCAAAATAAACTAAAGGAGTTTAAACCTGACCAGCTGTGCATTGCCCACTCTACTTCAGGCAACGGGGGCTGTGGAGCGCATTGATTTGTGCTTCCTGGTAAATCATGAGTAAAAACTCACACACACATCCCCATCATCTTGATATGTCGAGTATTGATTTTATATCTCTTTTCGACAGATTAGATGATGGTGTCATAATAACTGACCGCAATGGGTGCATTCTTTTTTATAACAAAACGCAGTCAACAATAGACTCCCTTGCCCCAAAGGATGTGCTGGGTCTTAAGGTCACTGAGATCTATGATCTAAATGACCGCACAAGCATGATCATGAAGTGTATTACAAAGAAAGCATCCATAAGAAACCGGACTTTTTTTTACAGAACAATATCAGGAAAAATTGCCCATACCATAACAAGCGTATATCCAATTTTCAAGGATGAAGAGATTACAGGAGCAGTATGCTTTGTAAAGGATTATGAGCTTCTTCAGCGCTCCACACCCATGAGTGCTTCCTGTGAATGCCATACCGACCTTGGCAACAGCACAAAATTTACCTTTGCAGATCTTGTTGGAAGCAGCGCAGAATTCCAGCGTGCTGTAAAAATTGCCCGAAAGGCTGCAAGTTCTGCCTCTCCGATAATGCTGTATGGTGAAACCGGAACAGGTAAGGAGCTTTTTGCCCAGTCAATCCATAACCACAGCAACCGCAAGGAAAAAAATATGTGGCTGTCAACTGTGCTGCCATACCTGATGACCTTCTTGAAGGTCTATTATTTGGGACAACCCGAGGGGCATTCACCGGTGCACTGGACAAAGCCGGACTTTTTGAAATGGCCAACGGAGGAACCCTTTTTCTGGATGAACTTCTCTCCATGCCCATACATCTTCAGGCAAAACTTCTGCGGGTAATCCAGGAGCAGAAAATAAGAAGACTTGGCTCGGAGCATGAAATTGATATCAACATAAAAATCATAAGCTCTGTGTGCAGTGACCCACGTATCGCAGTACAGAAAAACAATCTTAGAATTGACCTTTTTTACAGGCTTGGTGTGGTACACATCAAAATTCCACCACTTAGGGAGAGAAGGGAGGGGATGGCTGAACTTGTGAGCCATTTCATTGAAAAACTCAACCATTTGCTTGGCACACACGTTAAAAACGTTTCAGAAGGAGTTATGGAGCTTTTCATGGCCTATCATTGGCCCGGAAATGTAAGGGAGCTTGAGCATCTGATGGAGGGTGCCATGAACCTTGTAGGACATGAAGAGACAATAGAATTGAAACATTTCTCCCCGGGCTTTAATGCATTTCCTATACATGTTGATGAGCAGAAAGAGAATGAACCTGTTTATAATAAAATGCCAGCTTACAATGCACTGCATGAAGAGAGACAGCCACTTGAAGAAGGACTTACCAGAAAACAGGATGCCCATGAGAAAGAAGCAGTATCCAAAGCTCTGGATCGTTTCAATGGGAATGTTACAAAAGCTGCCAAACATCTGGGAATATCACGGCAGCTTCTCCACTACAAAATAAAAAACATAGCCTTAAAAGAAAAGACTTTATGTAATTATTACAAAAAAGTTATATGTAAAACCTAAAACAACTTTTTTGAAATTTATTTCAAAATAATTATCCTTTACCGTGGAAATGGATACAATTTTCAATATTCGGGGCTGGTTGAATAGCAGCCATGACCGTTTACCGTGAAAAAAACCCTAATCCTTTTCACAATCGGAGGGTGAAGTAGAGACAAGGTATGCCTTGTCTCTTACTGCCATGATGGTTTAACCTGAAAATACTCCTCATTATTTTCATGATCAGAGGAGACGTTGAATGGGGCTATGAACCTTTAAAATCAGATGTCAACACCATTGAGAAGCGTTGACGTTTCATAGGCTATGGCATGCTTATGGGAATCCTCTCCATGGAAATCAAGGGAATTTTGTTCCACATTATATTTGATACGACAATCATATTTTTCAGCATAACTGTTCATTATTTTTGCCAACACTTCCATTGTCCGGTTGCTATTGTTAATATATAGAGTAGTCATTAGTTTACCTCCCCATGCTCATTGTCATTATTAGTTGTCAATAAAGATTTTTGCTTGTAAGCTTTTCATAACACCTACATAATATTCTCTTATGTCAAGAAAATAATGCATTAAGCGTACCATCAAAGGGAGGAACAAAATAATTTTTTAACAACCCTGGGGCATTGTGCAATACAAAACATATTTATTACCAGCGTTCTGCCAATGACCATAAAGAAGATATATTCATCATCAGTCAGTTTTTCCACAAAAAGCTCTCATGCTTCCAGTCAGATATATTACGCTTCTCAGTATCAAAGTTGATACCCATCAAATGGACGGTTTTGCTTTTTTGCAAATATGAATCAGCATAATTTTTGCTTCTAATCTGCCTGATTGCTGCATCACTGCTCTGATTGCACTTG
>NZ_LT828541.1:370709-372585 GCF_900170035.1 Desulfamplus magnetovallimortis
ATATATTTAAGAGCTGTCATTAAAGAAAAGGGATTGAACACTTTTACGTTTCGCTTTGAAAAACGATAACCATTGTAATGTTTCAGCAGTTCTTCCATTACATCAGCAATCTTGTCATCATTCTGATCTGCCATTCGTTTTATGTGGGGCATTAAATATTGTTCGACCTCACCCGTTGTATAACCGAGCATATCAGCATACAAAGAGAGCATTGTAAGGTCTGTGAGGTTGTTAAGTTCTGAAAAAATGGATACCTGGCTAAATTTTGAAACCCCTGTAATAAATACAAAACGGGTTATATCAACAACATCGGCATCTTTTATTACTCCAAAGAAATCTTTAAGTATATCTCTGTTCTTCTTGGCAATCCCAAGAGCTTCATCACCTTTCCCAAGGTGGTCTATAAGAGGCTTGTCATACTCATCAATGAGAAAGACAACCGGCATTTTGGTTTTTCTGTTAAGGGCAATGGCAAGCTCCTTGAATTTGCCTTTTATAAAAGAGCGTTTAAGCTCAATATCATAATTGGATGCAATTTCAATGAGGTGTTCTTCAATGCTATGCTCAAGGATATCCGGAGTCTGATGACTTATTCCATTGAAATCAAGGGTTATGACAGGATGGTGTTTCCATTCCCATTTAAAATTTTGGGCATTAGCTTTATCTTCATTCTCTTTTATCCACAACCCTTCAAACAGCTCTTCTCTGCCCTCAAAGAGACACTTAAGGGTGGAGACCATCAAGGATTTACCGAACCTTCTTGGTCTGGATAAAAAATAATATTTGCCATCGCTTATCATCTGGCAAATATGTCTTGTTTTATCCACATAGAGATTTCCATTGAGTCTTATGTTCTCAAAGGAAGAGTTACCTGTGGGCAGTATTGGCAAATTGTTCATAACAATAATCCTTGGGGCCGTCAGGTCATGGGCCAGGGCTGTTCAGTTCTGTGAATTCATGACCGTAGGGGCAGTGCCTTGTGCCTGCCCTCAGTGGGTACCCACAAGGGGATACCCCTACAATTCACTGTTGATCTGGAGAATTGAACAGCCCTGATGGGCGTTTATTAAATTACCTACGTGATATTTCTTTTTTGATACATAGTTATAAACTATAGATGCGACCAGTCATCATCTTTCAAATCTTTAATCATCTTAATATCCTCAGGGACAATCTGTTCTATTTTATCCAGATCACATAATCCTCTACCCTGTTCACGAAGACACTCCCTCTCTTTTCTTATCTTGTCATTAATTGAAAGAAGATACTCATACCACTTATTAAATTCATCACTGTCATGCTCATCCCATTCAGCAAGTGGATAGTATAATTTTTCTTTAGTCTCAAGCATATATATACGCTCTTTTTTAAATATTTGATTTTTTATTATCACACAATAAGGTGTGCCTCTCAATCCTTGGTAATCGAATTCAGCAGTTGTTTTAACGGAGGTTTGACCACTTATCATCTGTGCCATTTCTATCTCCTTTATGTTTTAATTTGGGATTAAGCAGTTAATTTATGGGAGTATGTTAGGCTCTGTTGACATTTATATATATTTTGATTTAATTTTAGCAAAATCAAATCAATTTCCTGAAACATACCCGCTCAAACCCAAGGGCAACCACCACAAATTTCTGGAGCCTGAGATTGCCATACTTTTCATCAAGGTGTTTTCCATATTGAATTACCTGTTTTTCTCCCTCTTCAAAGGCTTTTTTTATGGGGGGCAGTTCATGGAGAGATTCCTTTGAGAATGCCTTTGCCTGATCACCTGTCAGGCCGGCATCCTTTAAGGTGACAAACTTGAACTCGATGAGAACATCAAAAATTTTTCCATACCGTTTGTCAGGTCTTATAATCATTGTCAAATCGG
>NZ_LT828541.1:372685-375166 GCF_900170035.1 Desulfamplus magnetovallimortis
ATCTTTTGTACCCTCTGCACATAAAGGCTCTGCATCACAAGGTTGGGAACCTTCAGTTTCAGATTCAGATCTTCGGTCTCCCCGGCCAGAGTCAGCACACCAAAATAGTAGAGAAAAGATACTATAAACATGTTATTTTTAGAACCTGTGTCCAACATCTCCCTTATGCCGAAACGGTCAGAGAGATCTTCAACCTCAAGATAATTGTCACTTTCCATCATTGAGACAATAATTTTACGCCCCATGGGAATCTGTGAGATGTACTCAAGTTTTGATTCATCTGTGGCAAGGTTGGAGTCCAGCATTTTTCTGGGGTAGTCACACATCTCCTGAAAATGGTCAAAAAAATAGAGGCAAAGGGTGGGGTTATAGATATATTGATTCAATCTCGGTACAAAGCAGTAGCCATTATAATATGTTCTCATCATCCCAAGAGCCTTTTCGACCGTATCATTAGTTTCTATATCATTGTTTTCACCGCTTTTCAGGTCGCACTCTTCAACAATATCCCCAAGTGCTGAGATAACCTCCTTCTCCGTGAAACCGCAAATATCATTAAGTTGTTTTTTGAAATAAATATCCTTTGCAATATTGTATCCGCTGGTGATGTCACTTAACACCACCGGAGAGACACCAGTTATAAACACACGATCAAAACCTGAACCGGATGTGGAGGATTTCACAGCTTTAAAAAGGGTCCTGAGTATCCCTTCATCATGCACAAGGGCGTTGTATCTCTCTTTATCATTGTGGATACCCATCATGACGGTATTGGCAAAGTTATCATATTCATCTATCAGAAGATAGATGGGCCAAGGCGTTGTCTTAACCGCTGATAACAGAGATTCCATGGAATAGAGGGCGTCTTCATAGTTTATATTAACCTTGGGAAGTTCATAGCCTTGATGGGTATAATTCATGATGAACCCTTCAATTTTGGCATTGATGTGGTTGAACAGAGATTGCTGGATATCTGCAACAGTGCCGGTCGTATTGACGCAGGAAAAATCCCATTTCAGGATATAGTAGGAATTTCTAAGGGGGGTTGGATTTTTACCTATGTCAAGGTGGCCGAACATCTCATCAAAATGATCTTTTTTTGCCACGTCATAATAGTTTTCCAGCATGGAGAGTACAAGGCTTTTGCCAAAACGACGGGGGCGGATGAAAAGTTGGGATTTTGAACTTTCAAGCAAAGGGATTTTATCGGTTCTGTCACAGTAAAAATAACCTTCAGTTATTACTGTTTTAAAGTCAGCTATACCGTATGGATATTTTATCATGGTGACATCCTCTCTTTATGGCCTATTGTTTGCAAATCGTAACTTCAATTTTATGTGAACAATACTATACCATGATCTGATGAAATATAAAAAGCACCTTTTCATAAACCTCTAACCCCCTCTCCATAACTGGAGAGGAGGAGAATAATACAAAAAGGGTACACTCATTTATATCCGTCACCGGCAATCCGCCGCCGGGACGACCGGAAGATGTATTGGAAGATCCTTCTGTGGCTTATTCTCTTATCTGTGCTTTGGACACGCCGGACCGCCGCTGCGGCCTGATTCTGATGTCACGGTATCACAATCCCCTTGAACTTCGTGTGCAGCTAAGCCAGGTGAAATTGGATTGGGCGTTACGGGATTGCTATACTTACAGTAAGCTCATTTTTGCTCGTTTTCTTTTATTTTTCCTTACATCTGCCTTTTTTTCCCCTTCTTGTAATTCTACTTTGTTAAGTTGACTTTCTTTTTTTGCTGTCTGAATCACGGATTAAACGGATTAAAGGATTACACTGATTAAAAAAATCTGTGAAATCGGTGTAATCAGGGTAATCCGTGATTCAGACAATTAAAAAGATGAAACTAAAACAATCTAACAAAGTAGGAGTAATATTTTTTCTATTTGCCATTTATTAGATTAACCTCAATGCCCTTGCCGCCCTGAGCTCGGCGTTCTGCCTCAAAATACAATCTTGACATGTCGTACTCTATGCCGTACCATTATAAATAAAAGTCAAGGAGCTACTAATGACAATATTATCAGCAACAGAAGCACGTTCAAATCTTTACAGGCTTATCGATCAAACGTCATCATCACATGAGCCTATCATTATCACTGGCAAGAGAGGTAACGCTGTTTTGATCTCGGAAGATGACTGGAGATCAATGCAAGAGACAATGTTTCTTCTAAATATTCCAGGAATGCGAAAGTCCATTAGGGAAGGCCTTACAACTCCAGTAGAAGATTGTAAAGAGGAACTTGACTGGTGATGTGGAAGGTTGTTTTTACAAAACAAGCACAGAAGGACGCTAAAAAAATTTTTACATCTGGGTTAAAATCAAAAGCAGAAAAAATTATTGAGCTATTGAAACAAAATCCATATCAAACGCCACCTCCCTATGAGAAACTTGTTGGAGATTTAGCCGGTGCCTACTCAAGAAGGTTAAATATTCAACATAGAGTTGTTTAGGAACA
>NZ_LT828541.1:375266-434435 GCF_900170035.1 Desulfamplus magnetovallimortis
ATCCTTTGCACCCTCTGCACATAAAGGCTCTGCATCACAAGGTTGGGAACCTTCAGTTTCAGATTCAGCTCTTCGGTCTCCCCGGCCAGGGTCAGCACACCAAAATAGTAGAGAAAAGATACTATAAACATGTTGTTTTTAAAACTTGCATCCAGCATCTCCCTTATGCCGAAACGGTCAGACAGATCTTCAACCTCAAGATAATTGTCATTCTCCATCATTGAGATAATAATTTCACGGCCCATGGGAATATCTGCAATATATTCAAGTTTTGATTCATCTGTGGCAAGGTTGGAGTCCAGCATTTTTCTGGGGTAGTCACACATCTCCTGAAAATGGTCAAAAAAATAGAGGCAAAGGGTGGGGTTATAGATATATTGGTTCCATCTCGGCACAAAGCAGTAGCCATTGTAGTATGTTTTCATCATCCCAAGAGCTTTTTCAACTACATCATTGCTTTCTACATCATTGGTTTCTGCATCATTGGTTTCACCGCTTTTCAGGTCGCACTCTTCAGCAATATCCCCAAGTGCTGAGATAACCTCATCCTCTCTGAAACCGCAAATATCATTAAGCTCTTTTTTGAAATAGATATCTTTTGCAATATTGTATCCACTGGTGATATCACTCATCACCACTGGAGAGACACCGGTTATAAATACACGATCAAAACCTGAACCGGATGTGGAGGATTTCACAGCTTTAAAAAGGGTCCTGAGTATCCCTTCATCATGCACAAGGGCGTTGTATCTCTCTTTATCATTGTGGATTCCCATCATGACGGTATTTGCAAAGTTGTCATATTCATCTATCAGAAGATAGACAGGGTATGGTGTCATGCGAACTGCATTTATAAGGCTCTTGATTGAACTTAGGGCATTATTTTTATCCACCTTTACATCGGGCAAATTGTAGTCTCTGTAATAAAGAAGAAAACCCTCAATGCAACCGTTAATGTGATCAAACAGCATCTGTTTGATGTAATCGGCATCACCTGTGGTATCAACGCAGGAAAAATCCCATTTCAGGATGTAGTAGGAGTTTCTAAGGGACGTTGGCTTTTTACCTATGGCAAGGTGGCCGAACATCTCATCAAAATGATCTTTTTGGGCCACATCATAGTAGTTCTCAAGCATGGATAGAAGAAGACTTTTGCCGAATTTTCGCGGGCGGATGAAAAGTTGGGATTTTGAATTTTCAAGTAAAGGAATTTTATCGGTTCTGTCACAGTAAAAATAATCTTCAGTTATTACTGTTTTAAAATCGGCTATACCATATGGAAATTTAGTCATGGTGGCTTCCTTAGGTTCATGGTTTATTATGAGTGTACCCTTTTTAGATTATTCAGGTGTAGAGCATTCCCCTGACATCTTTTATTGTAATGTAGCCTGCCTGGAAAAGAAGGGCTTCGGGATGGAGGTTTTCAAGATCATACACGCTGAAGACGGATTTGGTGGCACTCATTTTTTCAATTTCAGGGAGATTCCATTTTTTGCGGCTGATAAGGTTTATCAGAAATTCAGAAATGATGGGGTTCCTGTTTCAAACCAGTAATTTGCAATATCCATATATTTAAGGGCTGTCATTAGAGAAAAGGGGTTGAACACTTTTACTTTTCGCTTTGAAAAACGATAACCATTGTAATGTTTTAGCAGTTCTTCCATTACATCAGAAATCTTGTCATCATTCTGATCTGCCATTCGTTTTATGTGGGGCATAAATATTGTTCGACCTCACCCATTGTATAACCGAGCATCTCAGCATACAAAGAGAGCATTGTAAGGTCTGTGAGGTTGTTAAGTTCTGAAAAAATGGATACCTGGCTAAATTTTGAGACCCCTGTAATAAATACAAAGCGGGTTATATCAACAACATCGGCATCTTTTATTACTCCAAAGAAATCTTTAAGTATATCTCTGTTGTTCTTGGCAATCCCAAGAGCTTCATTACTTTTCCCAAGGTGGTCTATAAGGGGCTTGTCATACTCATCAATGAGAAAGACAACCGGCATTTTGGTTTTTTTGTTAAGGGCAATTGCAAGCTCCTTGAATTTACCTTTTATGAAAGATCGTTTAAGCTCAATATCATAATTAGACGCAATTTCAATGAGGTGTTCTTCAATACTCTGCTTTAGAATATCCGGAGTTTCATGACTTATCTCATTGAAATCAAGGGTTATGACAGGATGGTGTTTCCATTCCCATTTAAAGTTTTGGGCATTAGCTTTATCTTCATTCTCTTTTATCCACAAGCCTTCAAGCATCTCTTCTCTGCCCTCAAAGATATACTTTACCGTGAACATACCCCTCATGATTTTCATGGCCGGGGATGCCCCCTGAATTCGGCCATGAAAGTTTATCTATGACAAGACTATATCATGATTTGATAAAATATAAAAAGCCCCTTCCTTGTTTAAAGTTAGGGGCTTTAATACAACATCACAAAATCAGATTTTCAAATAATCCAATGAGATCAAATCAAAATACCATCAGATCAAAAACTATGGAAGCCTAAAAAGATTCTGCTTTCCTTTCTCTGTTATTATCTGAGCGCTATAGGTATTATGAAGGATGCCTCACTTATTTATGGAAATTGCGAAAAAAAGAGGTGAGAAGCCCTCCGATGAGGGTCTTTTTTTTAAGAGTGATACCTTGAAGGGAAGGATTTGAAAGAAGTTCAGGATGTCTTTGAAGAACAAGAAGGGCTGCCATCTCTGTGGCATTGGCAGTAATATCTGCACACTGCCTGAAATGGGCTTTTTTGTCATGTTTGACTTTTTTTGACAGAATACGGCAGCAGGTAGCACCATTTGTCTCTTTAAATGCATTGTGAAGCATAAGAGCAGATTCCCGCATCTCTTTTCTGCGGGAATATGGGTTACTATTTCCCATAATAAGACCTGCACCCATAACAGCCCCGCTCAGGGCACCACATATGCAGCCACTGTTTCCCATGGCATATCCGAACGGGGCTGCCATTGAGACAGCCTGTTCTTCTGTCAATCCGCCGCCAAGCCCTCTGTTCAGGGCAACAAGCACTGCCTCGGAACAGAGAAACTGCCGTGTTTCATAGAGGTTGGCGGCATACAGCTTAATCTCCTCTGCAATGGCACGCACATCAGAGCTTATGGCTGTTTCAGTATCTGAAAATATCATTGGCTGCATGATATTATTCTGTCCCCTCAATTGGATAGCCTGCGCCTTTCCAAGCAAAAATGCCGCCGGTGTAACGATAAACGTTTTTATATCCCATTTTGACTGCCCAGGCGGCACCGTTGTGGCTTCTTGTGCATTTTACAAAACCGCAGTAAACAACAATGGTTTTCTCTTTGTCATCTCCAAGAAGTTTCATGAAGTCAGCTTCTGTTTTTCCATCTGTTTCTGCTGTGTTCCATTCGTTCATATCAGGAATGGGAAAGAGAAACTGCAAAGCGTTGGGGATGTGATTCTTTTTGTAGCTATCCTCATATGGCATGGTGTCAACAACCACAATATCTTTGCCGTCATCAATCCATTTTTTAAGCTCTTCAGTTGTCACTACATTGTAATTTCCCCGCTGAACTTCTCGTACAAGTTTTACAGCCCCTGCCTCTTTTTCAAGTTCCTTTTCAAACTTGTTGTCCAGAAAAGCGGATGCAGGAGATGAGAAAAGTATAAGCGCTGCTCCTGCAAAGATAAATGTCAAAATCATTTTAAGGTGTTTCATATCAAGGTTTCCTTTTTTCTCTTGGTTAACGATTGAGCTGTGTTCTATTATAAATGTTTTATCAGGGAGACAGGATTCAATGTTCGTCAGCAATGAATGGCCATCTTGAAGCCTTTCATTTTTCGCCAGGCATATAGCCATAAAATATCCAGCAGCATGATAATGTCCCGAAAAAAAGCCTGCTTAAGCCCATGGAATGCACGGGATTCAGGATCTTCAGGCCCAAAACAGCCACAATCCACATCCAGGCCCATGTGGATACCGTACCCGAGGATTATTAAAAAAAGCAGAGTCAAACCGAAGATTATCTCAAGGCTCCCCCGAATATCAAACATAAGTCCCAAACCTGCCAGAACTTCAATGGCGGAGAGAGCAACAGCCACAAAATAGACAATCTGTTCAGGCACAATTCCGTAGGCATCAATTAAAACCGCAAAAACTTCGGGTTCAATAAGCTTTGTTCCTCCGGCATATATAAAGATAATGCCCAGAATCCATCTGTTCCATTTATATATTTGAGCCATAATTTTCATAGGAATCTGCATTATCACGGATAATAACAGAGAGTCCAATTGATAATTTTGATTTGAGATCAGTGGTTCAATAGAGTTGGTCTATTTTTAATTGGGGGGTCACTACTTCTACTTTGTTATCTTGGCATGCTTCATTTCCCAGTTTACACTTTCCGGAGAGAAAATTCTGGGTATCGGGAATCTCTCACAAAAAAGTGTAAAGTATCTTTGGAGTCATATGAAGGATGCCGTTATCTTCTTAAATTGTCTGAATCAGGATAGCCAGGATTCACAGGATAAAAGGTAATTATGTAAATCTTGTTAATCCTGAACATCCTGGGCATCCTGATTCAGACACCAAAAATAGGAAGCTAAGATAAGCTGACAAATAGAACTACAATACGGTTTTTTCCGGATGAAAAAGCGAATATACCGCCGGAATTAAGAGTAGTGAAATCAAAGTTGAGCCCGTTAAGCCTCCCACCACAGCCCGTGCCAGAGGTGCCTGGGCATCAGCACCTTCTCCGATACCAAGGGCCAGTGGCAGCAGACCAAAGATGGTTGTAAATGTGGTCATTAATATGGGTCTAAGCCGTCTTCTTCCTGCCTCGGCCACTGCCTCACGGATTGTCATCAAACCCCTGCCGGCAAGCTCTCCTGCCTGATCCACAAGTAAAATGGCGTTGTTCACCACAATGCCGCCCAGCATGATACAACCGATGTAGGACTGAACATTCAGGGTGGTGTTGGTAAGATAGAGCGTGAGCAGCACGCCCACCACTGCAACCGGAACGGAAAACATAACAATCAAAGGGTTTTTAAGGGATTCATACTGACATGCAAGCACCATATAGACCAGCACCATGGCAAGGAAAAACGAAATAGTAAGTTCTCTTGATGATTTTTGCTGCTCTTCATAGTTTCCGGCAAGGGAAAGATCATATCCCACAGGTTTTGGGATTCGATCCAGAATGGCCTGGACATCGTCGGCCACTGACCCCGCATCCCTTCCGGATACATTGGCTTTCACCGTGATGATACGCTGTTGATCCTTTCTGTTGATTATGGACGGTCCTTCACTATTTTTGGTGGAGACAACGCTTCTTAAGGCAATAAAATCCCCTGATGGTGTTGTGATGGTCAGATCAAGTATTTCGTCAAGGGTTCGTTTTTCCACATCTTTCAACTGGACAAAAATACGGTAGGAGTTGCCTTCCGAGCGGAACTCTCCTGTTTTTGATCCTGCCACAATTGACTTGAGTATTTCGGTAACATCTTGAACGCTTAATCCAAAACTTTCGATTTTATGTCGATCCACAATAATCTCAGCCTGGGGAACGCCTTTTTCCCAGCTTGATTCAATATCGGTGATTCCCGGCACTGCGTTAATGGCTTCTTCTGTTTTTTGTGCAAGCAGCTTCAGAATGCTTAGGTCAAATCCACGAATGTCTATGGTGATACCCTCGTCTCCTCCGAGAATCCTTTCAAGAATAAACTGGCCCTGGGGCGCCCGGGTGCGGATCTTCATTCCGGGAATGGCGCTGACAAGTTTGTTGCGAAGATCGTCTGCAATATCACTGTTGGAGCGGATTCTCTGTGTTGAAGGGGTCAACGAGAGCCGGATCTCCCCTTCTGCCCGATCACCTCCCCTTGCATAGGCTACTGCGGAAACCATTTCAGGCACATTTTCATAAACAATTTGTTCCATCATGCGGGTCTGTTGATCTACTATATCAAGGCGTGTACCGATTTCCATCTGTCCGCTGACCCGGACTTCTCCCTCATCGCTTGGTGGCAGAAACTCACTTCCGATGCTCGGCAGCAACATAAGACTTGATACAACCATCAACACCGTTATCCCAATGGTTATCATGCGATGATCCAAAACCCACTCAATCAGGTTGCGGTAGCCGGTATCCAGCCGGTTAAAAAAGATCTCTGCATTTCCGGTGGCTCTTCCAATCCATCCATCTCTTTGTTGCGATATTTTTTGTGGTGTTTGTTGTGAGAAGGTTTTGTGCAGGGCTTTTTCCTGATGGGATGTGTTCCCCATAGATTCTCTATTTTGCACCTGAATGTGAATCAGTTTTGATGCCAGCATGGGAATGAGACTCAAAGATACCAGCAGGGAACACACAAGTGAAAAGATGATCACATAGGCAAGCTCCTTAAACAGAATTCCGGAGACACCTTTCATGAAAATAACCGGCAAAAAAATAACAAGAGTTGTGATGGTGCTGGCAATAATGGCTCCACTCACCTCCTGTGTGCCTTCCACCGCTGCCACCACCGATGATTCTCCATATTCCACCTGACGTCGGTTAATGTTCTCCAGAACCACAATGGAGCTGTCAACCATCATGCCTACTCCCAGCGCCAAACCGCCCAATGTCATCAGGTTCAGGGTAAAACCGCTGAAATATACCAGCGCAAAGGTGGTGATAACCGAAATGGGGATGGCAAGGGAGATCACTATGGTACTTGTGATATTTCTTAAAAAAATCAGCAGAACAATTACGGCAAATCCACCGCCGTACAGGACAGAATTTGCCACATTGGTGATGGAACGTTCAATAAAATTACCCTGATTGATTACCGGCGCAATATGAATCTGGGGAAAGGCTTTGTTGCTCTTTTCGATTTCAGTCACTATATTTGCCGCAACTTCAACGGTATTTGCGTCTGCCTGTTTTCTGATGGCAACGCGAATGCCCCGCTCTCCATTTATGCGCACCATCCTGGTGGGTTTTTCATATGTGTCTTTGATATGGGCAATCTGACCAAGTGTCACCGGCACGCCTTTAGGGAGAGCTATTACTGTGTCCCTAATCTGATCGAGTCGGGTGTATTGGGCAGGTGCACGCAAAGTGATGTCATATCTGCCGCTTTCAATGCTGCCCGCCGGAAGGTCAATATTGGAATTCCGAATTGATTGTAGAATCTGGGAGATGGATATTTTCATAGCTTTGAGACGTTCATGGTCAAGTTCAACCCTCACCTCACGGTTAAACCCGCCCCATAAATCCACCTGGGCCACACCATTTAATCGGGCAAAGCGATAGCGGATCTGATTCTCGATAAGTTGCGTCAACTCCACCGGGTCGAGGTTGCTGGAAATACCGAGCAGCACCACAGGAAAGCTGTTGACATCAAATTTTCCGATACGGGGGCGCACAATATCATCGGGCAGCTCATTAATTTCGTCCTGTATTTTTGATTGAAGATCCAGTGCAGCCGTATCAATATCAATACCCCATGAAAAACTCACCGTAATCCTGCTGCTGCCTTCCGTGGACTCTGATGTCATTTGCTCCACTCCTGGAACTGTGGCAACAATCTCCTCCAGTATCCGTGTGATGAGCTGTTCCATCACAACAGGGCTTGCCCCTTCGTATTCCGTTCTGATGGATACGGTTGGAAATTCAATTTCAGGCAGTAAATCAATTCTGAGGCGAGTGAGGGAAACAACACCAAGAAGGATGGCAATTAGGGTTATCATGGTTGTAAAAATCGGTCGTTTAACACTGAACTGGGAGAGAGTCACGTGAATGTCACCTTATGATAAAATTATTGTAAACGGTCATGGCCGGCATTCAGCCACCCCCGAATATGGAAATTTGTATCTATTTCCACGGTAAAATCCCCAAAATCAATTCACTGCTCAGTGCTTCTTCAAGTTTAAACTGTCGGGTGATTTTACAGGCAATGCAAAGCTAAGAGGCATTCTCTACCCGACAATCAAACCTTGAAAGAACACTCAGGAATAATAGTTCTGGAACCATCTCCTTCATTCAACTGGGGTGACGCAGGTATGGTTATCTTTCAAATTCGACCCGGTAATAGATGTCTGAAAGCCGCAACTCACAATGGATGGATGCTATGTTGAGTTTTTCTTCCATGCCCTCGTATGAGGACAAGCTCCATGTTCCGTCATCTCTCCGAACATATTTTTCAACCTGGCAATGGTACTGGGATACAAGGATATATTCCTGAAGTGAAGTGATACGACGATAATGGGTGAATTTTTGCCCTCTGTCATAGGCCTCGGTGGAGGACGAAAGAATCTCGATGATAACCACGGGATTCAGGAGAGTGTCAAAATGGTGATCCTCCAGTTCAATGTCTCCACAGATCGCCACGATGTCAGGGTAGGTATAAATGCTGCTTTCTTGAATCTTGACCCGCATATCACTTGAAAAAACATCACACGGTGACTGATTGGCTTTGAATTTATTATTCAATTCCGTGGTAATGTTGCTGCTAATACGATTGTGGTTTACCCTGGCGCCCACCATGGCAAACATCTCACCGTCAAAATATTCATGTTTGATTTCCGATGTCCTCTCGAACTCCAGATACTCTTCTGGGGTTATCGGTTTTTTTTTTGTGGTTGAGCACTCATTTTATACCACCTCCATGTGATTACTCAAAGCCGACACCTATGATCTTTTGAGCCTTGTCAACATTGTCTGAATCAGGATGTCCAAGATTAACAAGATAAGGCAGGATTATTTATCCTGAGCATCCTTTTCATCCTGGTTATCCTGATTCAGACAAATTCAATAACTGCTCAAAAAGCAATAAGGTGTCGATTTTGAGGTGATTACGCATAAGTGTTGGATTTGAGGTATTACTCTTACTCCACAATGACAATTCTGGAACCATCTTTTAAAAGTTGCTGGCCAAGAATAACAACCTTACCTTTCGGTTTCACTCCTGCCAACTCAGGATTTTCACTGCTTTCCATCTCTTTTGTCATATCGGCTCTGTCTGTTCCTAATGTTTTATTGGCTCCCGATGTTTTCTCTAAATCATCTGTTTTCACCTGAACATAATTGCCCTCTTTGATGCCCACATTAACCCTTACCCACTGCACGGTCTCCTCTTTCTCATCTATTACAAAAACACCGGTTTGATCGTCCCTTTTGCTCAGTGCCTGCTCAGGAATAACTGTTGCATTTTCAAGATGATCCAGCACCACTGTTGTCCGGATGAAAATGCCGGGTTTGAGCATCTGCTCCAGGTTGTCGATGGTGATCTCTACCCGTGCCTGCCTTGTCTCCTGTTTGAATACCGGTGCAATGCGGGAGATTGTGCCTTCAAAGGTTCTATCTGGGAAGGCATCGGTTACAAGCTCCACTGTCTGGCCGGGGTTCAATTTTGAATACTCTTTTTCTGTGACAAAAAAGAGGCCAGTTATGGGATGAAGTTTTACAATTGACATCAACGGGGTATTGGCTGAAACAGTATTCCCTTCATCCACAAACCTTTCCGCCACCACACGGGATTGATCTCCATCGTGCCATTCCGCCTTGATTGTTGTATAGCTGTGTCGGATATTGGCTGTTTCAAGTATTGCTTCAGCTCTCATAACCTGTGCCCTTGCCACTTCAAAGCGTGTCTCTTTTTCCAGTTGGCTGCTTTTTGCAATATCCAGTTGTGCTTCAGATGTTATCCCCTTTGTATTCAAGGTCTCTGTGCGCTTGAGTTCACGGTTTGCAATAATCAGTGCGTTATGGGCTTCCTCAAGATTGGCTCTGGCAACAGCCAGATCCGCTTTTGCAAGCGCCACTTCCTGAATATACTCTTCATTGTCAAGCTCCGCAACAACCTGCCCCCGTCGTACTGTGTCAGAAATATCCACATGCAATCGTGCCACTCGACCGCTTATTTTGGGTGCCACAAGAAATTGAGACTCTGCTTCCAGAGTACCGCTGAATGAACGCGTAAGGGAGATGGCGCTTTTTCTGATTTGTGCAACTGCCACAGGTACGGCTATCGTTTCTTTGTCGGGTAAAGTGGCCTGAAGAGAGGTTTTTTCTTTATTGATAACAATCAGTAAAAGTATGATACTTGCAATAACTGCTGTGATAAGAAGTGTCGCTGTTGAACGGTGGCCTTTTAGTCCCATGATGGTGTTATCCTTATCCATTCAATACGAGTAATAAAAAGTTGCTTTCCCTTTAAAAAAAACCCTCATTATTTTCATGGTTGGAGATATCTCATGTGTAGTCTCCATAAAAGTTTAGCGTGAAAAAACATTTATTTTACAGGGCATTCCTGTTTTTAGCCTTTTCAATAAGATCAACAAGGGTTAATATTTTGGGGGTAGGTTTTTTAAGGATATCTTCCTGCTCATCCTTTGAGTAATGTCTGTCCATATATTCCTGGACAGGGAGTTTGTCAAACCAGCAGTCAAGTATTTTAAAACATGGCCGGCTCTCCTGTACCTGTCTGCAATATGAAAAAGGTACATCATGACCAAGCATTCTGCAATATCCGGTGTGTTTATCAAATTGTTCCATCTTTTATTTTTCCTTGCTCCTGAAATAGCTTGCCCCTTAATTCCTTAACGGAACAAGGGGCAAAAGATTTCAGGCATTTTTTACGGTTTTTTCGCATCTTTCATTTGACTATTTACACTTTCCTGAACACAATGCCCATTTTTCTTGGAGACTGTTCCGGAAAGTGTAAAGTACTTTTTGCATGATATGAAGGATGCCGGTTTTTTGTATTAATGACCGCTTAGATATGAGGTCTGCCAATGAAGAGAGTAAATCGTTTTGAGATTTTAGAGCTTTGGCACAGGATTTCCCTTGATGCTTCTTTCAAGGGTTGCATCAAGCTCCTGCTGGGAAAGCTCTGCATTTGTAAGCTCTCCTGCCATATATTTGGTGTAGCCGTTAAGATCCATGAGTCCGTGGCCGCTTAAGTTAAAGATAATAACTTTCTCTTTGCCCTCTTCTTTTGCCTCAAGGGCTTTTCTTATGGTGGCTGCAATTGCGTGGCTTGTTTCTGGAGCCACAATCATCCCTTCTGTTTTGGCAAAAATCATTGCTGCTTCATAACATTCAAGCTGTTTAAGGGACATAGGAGCCATCAATCCCTGTGCAACAGCATGGGATACCAGAGGAGCCATTCCATGGTAACGAAGTCCTCCGGCATGTATTGGGGCCGGAATAAAGTCATGTCCCAGTGAGTGCATGGCAAGCATTGGGGTCATTTTGGCAACATCGCCATGATCATAGGCATAGGGACCTCGTGTCAATGTTGGGCAGGATGCAGGCTCTACAGGAATAATTTCAATGTCTGCTCCGTTTATCTTGTCCAGAGTAAACGGGAATGCAAGTCCTGCAAAATTGCTGCCTCCACCGGCACAGCCAATGACAGTATCAACTTTTTTGATACCTGCCTTTTCAAGCTGTTTTTTTGCCTCAAGTCCGATTATTGTCTGGTGGAGCATAACATGGTTGAGAACACTTCCTAATGCGTATCTGGTTTCGCCTTTTTCATCAGTAACTGCTGCCTCAACAGCTTCACTTATGGCAATGCCAAGGCTACCCGGAGTATCCGGAGATTTTGAGAGGATCTCGCGGCCTGCGGCAGTTTCAGGGGATGGACTTGCAATGCATTTCCCTCCCCAGGTCTCCATCATTGCTTTTCTGAAAGGCTTCTGGTCAAAGCTTATGCGTACCATAAATACTTTGCACTCAAGCCCAAGCAGGGAACAGGCATATGAAAGAGCACTTCCCCATTGTCCTGCACCTGTCTCCGTTGTCAGCTTTTTGATACCAAATTCTTTGTTGTACCAGGCTTGGGCAACTGCAGTATTTGGCTTATGACTGCCGGCAGGGGATACGCTTTCATCTTTAAAAAATATTTTTGCAGGTGTTTGGAGGTATTTCTCAAGATAGACAGCCCTTCTGAGGGGAGATGGCCGCCATCTGTAAAGCAGATCCAGTATTCCTTCCGGAATATCAATCCAGCGCTCCTGACTTACCTCTTGTTCAATGAGGTTCATGGGGAAAACAGGAGCAAGCATTTCAGGGCTTACTGGATTACCATCCGGTCCCAGGGGTGGATTTGGTGTTCCGGGAAGGTCTGCCGCAATATTGTACCATTGTTTCGGGATCTCGTCTTCATTCAAAAATATCTTAACCGCCATGGTGATTCCATCTCCTTCTCTTGTGATCAAAAAATGTGGCATTTCTCAATGCCACAAAAAATTTGGAGTTGTATTTCAATAGTGTAACTCAAATTGCTCTATACTTTTTGTGTTTCTTTTGATAGAAGCAAAGTCTCAGTTTTTATTTTTTTTGTCAAGGTGATTTTACCTGCCTAACAAGTTTATGCCAAACAAAGGAGAAAAACAGATGAAACAATCAGAATGGTCAATTATGGGGCAATATGGGCTTTTTTCTGCTGCTTCAAAAAGAGTGGTTTTTAATTCAAAAAAAGTGATATTTAAAATGATGTTGCTTATTGCACTGGTAATCTTTCCATTGATGGGAAGCAACAATCTTGCTAAAGCCTATGACCTGCCTTCGGTGAACCTTGGATTTACAAGTTTTCTGGATGGCGGGCCGCCTGCCGGCCCTGGCTTTTATTTTGCCCAATATCTTCAGTACTGGCAGTCGGACACGCTTACAGATACAAACGGAGGATCTGCTCTTCCGGATTTTGCAAATGAAGAGCTTACAGCCTGGATAAGCCTTTCACAGTTTCTCTATCAGTCAGACAAGGAGATTTTCCTTGGCGGGAAATGGGGTCTTGATGTCATTGTCCCTGTTGTTGGTCTTGATATGTCGTATGGTACAGATAATTCGGCATTTCCCCAGGATAATGGCAACGGTGTTGGTGATATTCTGGTTGGCCCCTATCTGCAATGGGATCCTGTCATGGGTGCAAAGGGGCCAATTTTCATGCATAGGATTGAGGTTCAGATGATCTTTCCCACAGGAGCATATGATGAAAACAAAGAGATAAACGCGGGAAGTAACACATTTTCCATTAATCCTTACTGGGCAGGAACACTTTTTCTGACTCCAAGGCTTACTGTTACAACCCGTCTTCACTATCTATGGAATGCTGAAAATGATGAGCCCAACCGTGGTTTTGCAACTCTTGGTGCTGAAGATACCCAGGCAGGAGAGGCTGTTCATGCAAACTTTGCAATGGCATTTGAGATTATCCCAAAACAGTTAAGGCTGGGCATAAACGGCTATTATCTTAAGCAAATTTCCGATACCCAGATGAATGGTGAGGATGTTCCTGACAGAAGAGAGAAAGTTCTTGGAATAGGACCTGGCATGGTTTACCATTTTTCACAGAACGATCATCTTTTTTTCAACGCCTATTTTGAGTCATCAGCAGAAAACCGGCCTGAAGGTGAGAGAATCAACGTAAGATGGGTTCACCATTTTTAATTGGTTTACAATTTTCAGGGGATGCTTATTTATATGAGGTTTTACCAGGGCAGAACATTCTTGTTCTGCCCTTTTGCTCTGTCCGGTTTTAAAGCCTGACAGAACACTGTCCGGAATTCAAGGAATTGGAGCTGAATATAATATGAAAGAAGGTATCCCCACAGCCAGCCTGCAAGAAGCAAAAAGTCTTAAGGATGCAAAAAGTCTGCAAGAGATAAAAAGCCTGAAGGAAGCAAAAAAACTGCAAGATGCAAAAAGCCTGCAAGATGCAAAAAGTCTGCAAGATGCAAAAAGTCTTAAAGACGCAAAAAGCCTGCAAGAGATAAAAAGCCTTAAGGAGGCAAACAACCTCAAAGAACCTGTGAAAAAGACTACAAGCGAGTTAAATACCATACTTGTAAAAGGTGCCCGTGAGCATAACCTAAAAAATATTGATGTGGAGCTTCCAAAAAAGAAGCTCATAGTATTTACAGGCGTTTCAGGTTCCGGCAAATCAAGCCTTGCCTTTGATACCATTTTTGCTGAAGGTCAGCGCCGATATGTAGAATCACTTTCCTCCTATGCCCGTCAGTTCATAGGGCAGATGGTAAAACCCCGCTATGACACAATCCGTGGCCTCTCTCCCACCATCTCAATTGAACAGAAGGCAGCAAGTAAAAATCCCCGATCAACTGTCGGCACCATAACTGAAATCTACGACTATCTGCGGGTACTCTTTGCCCGTGCAGGTGAGCAGTTTTGTGTCAAATGCGGTAAAAAGGTGGGAAGGGGTGATGCCCAGAGTATGGTTTCACAAATTCTCTCTTTGCCTGAATCTTCAAAAATCCTGATACTTGCACCGGTTGTTGAGAATCGAAAAGGGGAGCACAGAGAACTTTTTGAAAAATTGAAAAAAGATGGTTTTGCAAGGGTTCGTATTGATGGTGTAGTGCAGAATCTTGAAGATGTACAGTCCCTTGCAAAAAACAAGAAACATCAGATTGAGGTGGTTGTTGACCGGCTTGTAATAAAAAACAGTGATTCTGAGTTTAACAGGCGCCTGACTGACTCTGTTGAGAGTGCTTTAAAAATCGGGAACAGCCAGCTCATTGTGCATATAATGGGAAGGGAAGATATAAAGATGAGTGAGGCCAGATCCTGCTGCGGTATTGCATATCCTGAGCTTGAGCCAACCCTTTTTTCATTTAACTCCCCCATTGGAATGTGTCCCGAATGCAATGGAATCGGAACCTTGCTTTTCATGGCACCAGAAAAAATTGTGCCGGATGAATCCCTTACAATCCGTGAAGGTGCTGTGTTGCCCTGGAAAAATTATTTTGGTTCCGGCAGCGGTTTTAATGGAAACAGTATGCAGAATTCATGGGGACTGGGGCAGCTTCTGGCTATGGAAGAGCAGTGGGGTATAAGCCTTGATACACCCTGGAACAAAATGCCTACGGAGCACAGGGGTATTATCTTAAATGGTGCAGGTAAAAGAAAACTTGTTGTAAATTGGAACTCAGCAAAAATAAAAGGCGAAGTGGAGCGGGAGCATGAAGGGATTGTGCATACACTGATGCGAAGATACCGATCCACCCAGTCTGAAAGCCAGAAAAAATATTACTCAGCCTTCATGAGTGAACAGACCTGCCCTGTATGCAGGGGAAAACGCCTTAAAACAGAGGTTCTCAATGTTCTGATTAAGGAGAAATCCATCATTGACATAACAGAGATGAGCATACTTGAGGCCCATGATTTTATATCTTCTCTTGACCTTGACGGAAACCGTAAACTTATAGCAGGGGAGCTTTTGAAAGAGATATCCAGCCGCCTTGGATTTCTTGTGAATGTAGGTCTTGATTATCTCTCCCTTGACCGCAAGGGACCAACCCTTTCAGGTGGCGAATCCCAGCGCATACGGCTTGCATCACAGGTGGGATCTGAGTTGACAGGGGTACTTTATATCCTTGATGAACCATCCATAGGGCTTCATCAGAGGGATAACAGAAAGCTTCTTGATACCCTTTGCCATTTAAGGGATATAGGCAATACCCTGATCGTTGTTGAACATGACGAAGAGACCATGAACCTTGCCGACTGGATCGTTGATATAGGCCCTGGTGCCGGTCATCTTGGAGGCCAGATCACAGCCCAGGGAACCCCTGCTGAAATAAGGGACAACCCTGCATCATTAACCGGAAGCTACCTTAATGGCTCCCGGAAAATTGAACTCCCTGAAGAGCGAAAAACACCTGAACAGTCCGGCAATCAGTGGATTATTATTGAAAAGGCTTCTGAAAACAATCTTGGGAATATTGATGTTAAAATTCCTCTGGGCCTTCTTGTTGGTATTACAGGTGTGTCAGGTGCGGGCAAATCAACACTTGTAAACCAGATACTCTATCCTGCTGTGGCAAGACATCTTCACGGCTCCACAATGGAGGTGGGAAGACACAGGGCAATAAAGGGAATGGAGTTTATAAATAAAATTATCAATATTGACCAGAAACCCATTGGCCGAACCCCAAGAAGTAATCCTGCCACATATACAAAGGTTTTTGATCCCATCAGGGAGCTTTTTGCAGAGCTTCCTGAATCAAAGGTATATGGATACAAAAAAGGAAGGTACTCTTTTAATGTAAAGGGGGGCAGATGTGAAGCTTGCAGCGGTGATGGTTATATAAAGGTTGAGATGCATTTTCTGGCTGATGTCTTTGTCCCCTGCGAGGTGTGTCGCGGAAGGCGCTTTAACGAGGCAACCCTTAAGATAAAATACAAAGATCACTCCATAGCAGATGTACTTGATCTTTCTGTTATGCAGGCACGGGACCTTTTTCTGCATCATCCAAGGATTGTGAACATTCTTGATACCCTCATGGATGTGGGGCTTTCCTACATAAAGCTTGGACAAGCTGCCACAACCCTTTCAGGAGGAGAGGCCCAGCGTATAAAGCTTGCAAGGGAACTTGCCAAAAGGGATACAGGTCAGACACTTTATATTCTGGACGAACCCACCACAGGGCTTCACTTTCAGGATATCCAGATGCTTTTGAATGTTCTTAAACGCTTGTCTGAAAATGGTAATACTGTTATTGTAATTGAGCATAATCTCGATGTAATCAAAACAGTTGACTGGGTTATTGACCTTGGTCCTGACGGTGGCAGCAGGGGCGGAAAAATTGTAGCAGAGGGAAGCCCTGAAAATGTTGCAGCCTCAGGGGCTGGTTATACAGGTCATTATCTGGCCAGGGTGCTTATGTGATAACCTCAAAATCGACATCTTATTGCTTTTTCAGGAGATATTGCATTTGTCTGAATCAGGATAACCAGGATGGATGGGATGTTCAGGATATACAATCTGGCCTTATCTTTGTTAATTTTGGGAATCCTGATTAAGACAGTATTGACAAAGCCCAAAAGATCATAGGTGTCGTCTTTGAGAATTGACTGTTTTTAGAAAATAAACCTTCATGGCCGGCATCCGGCCACCCCCGATCATGAAAATGATATGGGTATTTTCACGGTAAAAAACACCAAAAGACCTTGAAGGAGTAAATCGTGAGTATTGATACAATGATAAGACAAATTAAGTCCCATCCCGATTATCCAAAAGTGGGAATGGTTCTCTATCACAATGGCGTGGTCAGACAAACCACAAGAGAAGGGGCAGAGGTAACCGGCCTTTCCGTAAAGGTGAACCATGATAAGCTCAATGAAATAATTGCTGAACAGAAAGCAAAACCAGGTATTGTAGAGGTTCTTGTCGAGATTCATGAAAACATGCCCCTTAATGTTGGAGATGATGTCATGTATATTGCAGTGGCAGGTGATATAAGAGAAAATGTGATTGAGACATTGAGCCAGACACTTAACCGTGTAAAATCTGAAGCCACATCAAAGGAGCAGTTCATGAAATAAACCTTCATGGTCGAGTTCAAGGAACACCCACATGGTTCATAAAAAGTGCAGGCATACAAATGAAAGATACAACAGGAGAATGATAAGGATATGAATGATTTTACACATCTTGATGAAGAGGGAAGAGTCAGGATGGTTGATGTGGGCGGAAAAGAGAACACAGAGCGGACAGCAGTGGCTGGCGGCAATATACGAATGACCCCCTCCACACTGAAACAGATAACTGACAACAGCGTTAAAAAGGGAAATGTCCTTGAGACAGCAAGAATTGCCGGAATAATGGCAGCCAAAAAAACATCAGAGCTGATTCCCATGTGCCATCCTCTTAATATCACCCATGCCGGCGTGGATTTTTATCCTGACCATGTCAGCAGCACAATTGCCATTGAAGCAAAGGTCTCCCTTTCAGGTCAGACAGGTGTGGAGATGGAGGCTCTGACAGCAGTTTCTGTTGCGGCTTTGACTATATATGACATGTGCAAATCCTATGACAAGGCAATGATCATTTCCGATATCCACCTGAAAAAGAAATCAGGGGGAAAAAGCGGTGAGTTCACAGCGCCTCGCTATCTTGACGGGAAACATTAGATGAATCCACTAAAAAAGTCTTTTATTATAAAATGGTTTTGCTTTTTTGTCCCTGCCTTGTTTCTGTTTGTTTGCAGTTGCAGCGAACCATTGAAAAAAACGGATATTCATAAATATTATCCTCTTTCAAGGCTTTCCATGGAAGATTATCCCGCTTTTACGGATGATCACGGAACAAAATCACTTGAAAAAGCTCTCAGGCAGAGCATTTCTTACTATGGAAAAATTTCGCCGGAGACAAAGTTTGAATTTGGCGATGATATCTATGATGCAGTTCATATTCGTCAATCCCTTGAACATTTTCTTGATTTTATAATGATTGAGCCTTCAGAGGAGCAGCTTCAAGCGTTCCTAAAAAAGCATTATGTTGTTTATACCACAGTAAGAGAACTATCAGATAAAGATGATAAGTCTGATTTTTCTGTAATGTTCACAGGATATTATGAACCCTCTATTGAGGGAAGCCTCATAAAGGATGATATCTATTGTTATCCTATATACTCAAGACCGAGTGACCTTATTACTGTTAATCTCGGGCGTTTCTCATCAAAATACAAGGGAGACTCATCTTTGTCAGGTAGGGTCAATAACCGGAATGAGCTTGTCCCTTACTATACCAGGGCAGAGATTAACTCTAGGGCAGAGTTTGAGAAGGTTGCCAAGCCTGTTGTGTGGCTTAAAAGTAGAATAGATCGTTTTTTTCTGGAGATACAGGGTTCAGGCAGGGTGATTCTCAGAGAGGGAGGCGTTATGAGGGTTCAGTATAACTCAAAAAACGGTCAGCCTTACAGAGCCATTGGCAAATATCTTGCTGACAAGGGAGAGATTCAAAAAGAGAAGATGTCAATGCAGGCAATCCGCAGGTGGCTGGAAATGCACCCTGATAGAATAGATGATGTACTGCATTACAACCCAAGTTTTGTCTTTTTTCATGAGGGAAAGGGCGGTCCTTACGGATGCCTTGGAGTTGAGGTTACTCCCATGCGGTCAATTGCAACTGATGTCTCCATATTTCCAAAAGGGGCACTCTGTTTTATTGAAACAACCATCCCTACGGAAGAAGAAAGCGTGACAGAAAATGTTCTTGAGTGGAAAGAGTATGCCGGTTTTGTGTTAAATCAGGATACCGGTGGTGCGATAAAAGGGGCGGGCAGGGCAGATCTTTTCTGTGGAAATGGTGCATATGCTGAAAAGGTTGCAGGGCATATGAAACAGATGGGCAGGCTCTATTTTCTGGTATTGAAGAAAGCAGAATAAACGGGTATGATTGCGTATCAATCGTCCCCCAAGTGTAAAAATAATAGTCATTTTCACGGTAAACAGGCATGATTGATTACGTATCAATCACCCCCAAATATAAAAATGATAGTCATTTTCACGGTAAACGGGCATGATTGATTACGTATCAATCACCCCCAAATATAAAAATGATAGTCATTTTCACGGTAAAAAAGCAGTCTCGACAAGGCTCAAGAGTTTATAGGTGTCGATTTTGAGGTTATCTGAGAGTCTTCCTAATCATAACTGTCAAGTTTCATCATGGCTATTTCTCTTTTGATAAGCTCCTGTTCTTTTTTATACAGCATCTCTTCTTTTTGGGCAAGAGCATCTTCCCTCTTCTTTAAATCTTTTTCCAACTTCAGAAGAGTTGTATATCTGGAATCAATGGCCTGTTTCTCCTTGACCACCTGGAGATGAGTGAGGTTGAGCCGTTCCATCTTTTTTTGTTTAAATCCAGAAGTGATAATGTGGACGATATATTCATCATCAAGATTTGTGAGTATGGACATATCAATTCCAAGGCAGATCCCTTCTTTTACAGCAACAACAGAAGCTGTTCTGGGAATACCATCAAGAACACTCATCTCCCCGAATATTTCTCCAGGGACATTAAGTGTGGCAATTACGGTATCAGCAATAACTATGTTGTAGCTGCCTGTAACAATCCAGAATGACCATGAATCAAAGTCTCCCTCTCTTATGACAGTCTCTTCAGGTTCAAACCTGATAAGCTTTGCAATTCGTGCTTCATAGGATGTCTCCTTTCCACGGAGAAGGGTTTTGAGCTCTTCATGGGAAAGGTTTCGCAGGATTTCAAATCTTGACAGCAGTTCAATGGTGGAGTCATTGATCAGATTTTTTTTAAGACCTTTTGCCATATATTGTTCCTTATTGTACTCAAAATCGACCGTTATAACGTACATGGCGGATTACCGCCACAATCGAAAGATTGAAAGTCTTTATAAAAACAGCCACTTGTGGAGACTTTTATATAACGTACATGGCTGATGATAGCCACAATCGAAAAGATGAAAGTCGTTTTAAAAACAGGCTGTTACCGAGACTTTCATATAACGGCCATGGCATACATATTTGCCACAACGAAGCATGAAAGTCCTTTAGAGCCTTAAAATACGGGGACTTTCTTATAAAAAACTCTTGAGCCTTGTCAATACAGTCTGAATCAGGATAACCAGGATAAAAAGGATGTTCAGGATAGATAATCCTGCCTTTCCTGTTAATCCTGGGCATTCTAATTAAGACATATTCAGCAAGCAAAAAAGCAAAAGATATCGATTTTGAGTGTTGTATGAAATTCCGGTATCTTTCATTAGCTCTCCTTTTAATCATAGCACAGATGTTAATCGTGGCAAACGATATGAGTTAAAAAGGTGAATTTGAATTGTGTTGATTTTATGAAGCATGATAATGATTTGTTGAATGTGGTAGCATTATGAATTGAATTCATTATAAAAAAGTGAGATTCTATCCTTGTAAACTTTTTTATTGTTGACATATTTCATTTAATTGTAGTTCACTATACGTTCATTTTTTATAGATATGAACGAGGGGTGATGAAATCTGTTTGTTAAATTTTCGACATTTTTCACATCATCCCAAAAGCACTTTACATTTTTTAGATTGAGATTCCCTGAAAATGGGCATGGTCTTCCGGGAAATTTAAACCAGCCAATTTAAGGATGCCAAATCTTCTACTGCAATTATTAATCGCGATTTTGGCTTTTTAGACTTTTTACGAGATCATCAATTTTAATTCATCACATAAACGATGGAAAGCAGGAAGTTTAAACTCACGAGAATTAACGAAAGGGTATCACTATGGGCGTCATAGCAGACAAAATCAAGGATTTAAAGGAAAGAGAATCAAGAATCCTTGGAATGGGGGGCGAAAAAGCCCTTGAAAAGAGACGGGAAAAAGGCACTCTCAATGCCAGAGAGAGATTGAATCTTCTCTTTGATCCAGGCAGTTTCAGGGAGATTGACATGTTTGTCACCCATCGGTGCGTGAATTTCGGGATGGAGACAAAAGAGATTCCCGCAGATGGTGTGGTCACAGGACACGGGAAAGTTGATGGCCGGATTGTATTTGCCTATTCCCAGGATTTTACATCCAGGGCCGGAAGCCTTGGTGAAATGCAGGCCAAAAAGATCTGCAAAATAATGGATATGGCCATGAAAGCTGGTGCGCCTGTGGTTGGGCTTAATGATTCCGGTGGTGCAAGAATCCAGGAGGGTGTAGATGCCCTGTCAGGTTACGGAGAGATTTTTTTCAGGAATGCATCAGCTTCAGGTGTCATTCCCCAGATAACAGCCATAATGGGACCCACAGCAGGCGGTGCTGTATATTCTCCTGCCATGACAGACTGGATTTTCATGGTCAAAGATACAAGTTACATGTTTATTACCGGTCCACAGGTTATCAAGTCTGTCACAGGTGAAGAGATCTCCTTTGAAGAGCTTGGCGGTGCCATGACCCACAATGAGAAAAGCGGTGTTGCTCATTTTGCCTGCGAATCTGATCAGGATGCCCTTGAACAGATCAGGATTCTCTTGTCATATCTGCCTTCCAACAACATGGAGGATCCTCCCATTGTCGAGACAGGAGATGATCCCCACCGTATGGATAGCGCTCTTGATCTTGTTATTCCTGATCATCCTAACCAGTCCTATGATGTAAAGGAGATTATCACATCCATTGTTGATAATGGTGAGTTCTTTGAACCGCATCAGTATTTTGCAAAAAATATTTTAATCTGCTTTGCAAGGATGAATGGAAGGCCCATTGGTATTATTGCCAACCAGCCTGCACATCTGGCAGGATGCCTTGATATAAATGCCTCGGACAAGGCTACACGTTTTATCCGTTTTTGTGATGCATTCAATATCCCCATGCTCACAATAGCTGATGTGCCGGGATATCTTCCAGGAAGTGATCAGGAGTGGGGTGGAATTATCCGTCATGGTGCAAAACTTCTGTGGTGCTATTCCGAAGCCACTGTGCCAAAGCTTCTTCTTATCACCCGCAAGGATTACGGTGGGTCATACCTTGCCATGTGCTCCAAGCATCTTGGTGCTGATATGGCCTTTGCATGGCCAAGTGCCCAGATTGCAGTTATGGGTGCAGAAGGTGCTGCCAATGTTATCCATGCAAGGGAGATAAAAAATTCCGAAGATCCGGCAGAGACAAGAAAACAGAAAATTTCTGAGTATGAAGAGCTTTTTTCCAACCCATACTGTGCTGCAAGCAGGGGATATGTGGATGCTGTTATACGCCCTGCCGAGACCCGCTCGCGACTTTGTGACGCACTTGATGCCCTTTGCACAAAACGGGAGATGCGTCCTGCCAAAAAACATGGTAATATTCCTGTATAACATACATGGCAGACACATCTGCCACAACGAAGCTTGAAAGTCCTGAGAATCCTTGAATAACTGGGACTTTCTTATAAATCCCTGTAAACAGCGAGAGGCTGACATGACGATTGATTCAAAAAAAATGGCTGCTATTTCATCGGCAGTCTTTACCTACATTAAAACCTGTGAAGAGGCGGCATACTTTGCTTCAGGAGCCGGAGCAGGCAAGGCAAAGGTGATTGAACCACCTGTTACAGGTACTGGAAACTATCCTAATATGTGGGGAAGCATGGGCAGAAGTGACATTATGCAGATGCGCACAATGATGCAGATGAGGACTTTCAGGTAAACCCTCATTATAGCGATGGTATTATAATGATGGATGAAAGTCTTTATATATCAATATGTTATGGAGACTTTTTAATGAGCACTCATGGCAGAGCTTAGGCCAACTGATCATGAAAACAGAATCTGTTTTCACTTCAGAGAGACAACTGATCAGAGAGACAACTGATGAACAATCATGAACATTTAACAGGCACTATGCCTGGCAGCATATAATTTTTAGGAGAACGTAAATGAGTGAGCACGGCAAAATAAACATGTGTGAGATAAATTGTGAAAAAGAGCGGCCAAAGGCTGCCAATCCACTTAAAATTGAGGATCTTTCACTGCGGGACGGACATCAATCTCTTTTTGCCACCAGAGGCAGAACCGAGGATATGATTCCTGTTGCCGAGCGTATGGATCAGGTTGGATTCTGGGCAGTTGAGATGTGGGGCGGAGCAACTTTCGATACCATGCATCGCTATCTTAACGAAGATCCATGGGAGCGCATCCGAACCCTTAAAAGGTACTTCAAAAAGACACCTTTTTCCATGCTGCTTCGGGGACAGAATCTTGTGGGATATCGTAACTATGCCGACGACGTTGCAAAGCTTTTTGTAAAACGTGCATCAGACAATGGCATGGATATTTTCAGGACATTTGACGCACTTAATGATTACAGAAATTTTGAAGCTGTGGTTCCGGTAATAAAAGAGTGTGGCAAACATTTTCAGGGAAGTATTTGCTACTCACTTACTGAACCAAGGATGGGCGGTACCGTATATACTCTTGAATATTATATAAAAAAGGCAAAAGAGCTTGAGTCAATGGGTGCTGACAGTATATGCATAAAGGATATGGCCGGACTTATGGCTCCATATGATGCATACAATCTAATCAAGGCTTTAAAGGAGAGTGTGGCTCCCCCAATTCATCTGCACAGCCATTTTACTTCAGGCATGGCTCCTATGACACACCTTAAGGCTGTAGAGGCAGGAGTGGATATCCTTGATACATGTCTCTCTCCATATGCATACAGAACCTCACATCCTGCTTTGGAGCCCCTTGTCATGACTCTTGTTGGTACTGACAGGGATACAGGCTTTGACATTGAGCTTCTGGCATCCATCAACGAAACTCTAGAGCAGGAGATCATGCCCAAGTATCGTCACCTTCTTGATGATACCAAAATGTCTGTTATTGACATCAATGTTCTACTTCACCAGACCCCGGGAGGTATGCTCTCCAATCTTGTGAATCAGCTTCGGGAAATGGATGCACTTGATCGTCTTGGAGACGTTTACAAAGAGCTTCCAAGGGTAAGAAAAGAGCTTGGTCAGGTGCCTCTTGTGACACCAACAAGCCAGATAGTTGGTACCCAGACAGTGAACAATGTTCTTTTTGACACCGAAGGTGAAAGATACAAAATGGTCACAGCACAGGTAAAGGATCTCTGCTACGGCCTTTATGGCAAAACCGCCATTCCCATTGATCCTGAAGTTCAGAAACAGGCACTCAAGGGTTATGATCGCGGAAGTGATCCAATAACCTGCCGTCCGGCAGAAGTGTTAAAGCCTGAACTTGAGGCAGCAAAGGAAAAAATAGGTGATCTCGCGGTTGATGAAGATGATCTTATCCTTTACACACTTTTCCCTGTTACAGGAAAGAAATACCTCCAGATCAAGTATGGTAAGGAGCCTGTTCCTGCTTCCATGAAAGCAATTACAATGGAAGATGTTGCCAAAGAGGCAGAGATGCTGAAAAAAGCAAGAGCTGGAGAGCTTGTTGAAAAATGCTCCTGCAAGGGTGACATCCCTGAGAAGACAGAAGCCCTTCGTACCTTTAATGTCTTTGTTGATGGTGAGTACTTTGAGGTGGGAGTTGATGAGGTGGGTGGCGCACCTGTAATTGCATATGCACAACCTGCACCGGCGGTTGCAGCTCCTGCTCCACAGCCGGCAGCTTCTCCTGCACCTGCTGGAGCTGTTCCGCCACCTGTGCAGGCAGCCGCAGCTCCGCCACCGCCACCCAAGCCTGCTTCAAAACCAGCACCCAAAAAAGCAGCACCAGCGCCGGCTGCTGCATCAGGTTCTGGTGCCCAGGTAAAGTCTCCAATGCCGGGCATGATTATAAAATATCTAAAAAATGTGGGTGATGCTGTTAAAAAAGGGGAGACAGTTGTAATTCTTGAAGCCATGAAGATGGAGAATGCACTGCCTGCACCGGCTGACGGTTCCATAACAGCAATAAATTATGGTTCTGGAGACTCTGTACCAAAGGATGCCATCCTTGCAGTGGTTGAATAGATATCAACACTATCAATGGTTGTATAGTATTCCAGATAATTAATTCTTCCGTTGTAAATGTTAGGAGTATGGCACGCAGTGACCGGGGGTGATTCTATTTGGGGCCACTTCCGTAGGGGTGCCCCTTGTGGGTACCCAAGGGCAACCACAAGGGATTGCCCCTACATATTACATGGCCGACGTTAGAACCAAGCCCCAGTGACCTTACAAGAAAGATATTTATCTGGAAATCTATAATTTGAAAAATATGATACGACTTTTGAAAAGTTAAAACGGTTAATATAAATCCCCAAAGCTCCCTGCCATAAACGGGTGGTTTTTGGGGATTTTTTATGAACAGGGGATAACAATGGAAAATAACAATATTAAAGATCAGATTGAACAGGCAGATAATGATCTTCTGGTTAAAATGGTGATGGATGCCTTTCACAGGACCATTGTTCATTACGGACAGTGGTTTGCCGAGGTTCAGCATCAGCTTGGCATGGAAAAGGCAATGGAAATTGAGAATATGGTCTGGGATTCAAGTTATCTTAATCAGGTGACACGCCTCTCCAAAACCCTTGGCTTTGATCTTGAAGATGGTATTCCTGCTGTATTGAAAAAATTGACTAAAGAAGAGTTATTGTCCCTAATTGAAAAACTTGGTGTAAACTGGCTTGCAAATGACGGGATCTGGTTTCAGGCTGTGGAAAACAGATATAACATGAATGATGCCAAACGCTGTAATGATACATGCTGGGGAAGATTTTCTCCTTTTGAGGCTTTCAGGATCAAAAAATTGCTCTGTTTGCCGGACAATGGCGGAATTCCGGCACTTAAAAAAGCCCTGGCATTCAGGATGTATGCTGCCATAAATAAGCAATCCATTGAGGATGTAAATGAAAACTGTATTATTTTCAGGATGAACGAGTGCAGGGTACAATCGGCCAGAAAACGAAGGGGTCTTGACGATTATCCCTGTAAATCCGGAGGAATGGTTGAGTACCCCACGTTTGCTGCAACCATTGACTCCAGGATAACCACCCGATGCATTGGGTGTCCCCCTGATGAACACCCTGATGAATGGTACTGTGCATGGGAATTTACACTTCATGAAAGCTGATTTTAACACTTTGCAAAATGAATATGAAAGCAGCCGTCGTATTTTTGATATCAATGGCGGAATCGTTGATATAAGTCGTCGTATCCGTATGTACGGCAGGCCGTGTCATGTTGGTCTTACCGGTGGAGTTGCAAGCGGAAAAACCACAGTTGCAGATATGTTTCATGACCTGGGAGCGCACCTTGTTGACTTTGATATTCTGGCAAGAGAGGTGGTACTCCCGGGTACAAAAGGACTTGCAGATGTTGTAAATGCATTTGGCAAATCAATCTTGCAGCCATGTGGAACTCTTGACCGTAAGGCTCTTTCAAAAATTGTCTTCCGGAATCCTGAAAAACGCAAAACTCTTGAAGCTATACTGCATCCAGCAATTTTTGAGCTTTTTGTCCATAAAGTGGACGCAATTGTCCATAAAGTGGACGCAATTGTCCATAAAGTGGATGCAATTGTCCATAAAGTGGATGCAATTGTCCATAAAGTACCTGCAATTGACCATAAGGAGCCTTCGGCCTTTGTTTTTGCTGTTATTCCGCTTTTGATCGAAATGAATTTACAGCATATGTTTGATAAAATCATAGTTGTGCATGTCTCTTCCGAGATACAGCTTCAACGCCTTATGCTCAGGGATAATATTGATGATAAAGAAGCATTGACCATAATGGCATCTCAGCTTCCCATTGATGAAAAATTAAAATATGCTGATTTTTCGGTTGATAATTCAGGCGGGCTTGAAAATAGCCGTCTGCAGGTAAAAAATATCTGGAAAGAACTTTCCTCTTCAAAATTCATGGCTGTTCAGGCACAACATGTTGTGTCTAAACAGCCATGATTGCGTATCAATCACCCACAAATATAAAAACGATATTCATTTTCATGGTAAAGAGTCAGAAGGAGATGGAAAAGATAAATGAAATCCAACATGACCATTATTGATAAGAAAAAAGTAACAGATTTCAATCACCTTAATCTTTTTAAGGTTAAATACCTTGACCGAAAAGGCACAGACAAATCATGGATATATGCATCACGCTCAGGCAAAGATTTAATAGAATCAGAATCAGGCAAAGATTCAATACAATCAGAAAACAGAGATCGTTCACTGCCTGATGCCGTGGTTGTTGTACCTTTTCATGTCAACAAGGAGAAACTTGTTCTTATCAGGGAGTTCAGGGTGCCCCTTGGGGATTACCAGTATGGATTTCCGGCAGGGCTTATGGATAAGGGGGAGACCATTGAAGATACAGCTTCAAGGGAACTTAGGGAAGAGACAGGGCTTGATCTTTTACGTGTTGTCAGGATAAGCCCGCCAATATACTCCTCGTCCGGCATGACTGATGAGTCAGTTTCCCTTGTATTTTCATTTTGCATGGGAACGCCTTCTGTAAAATGGAACGAGGATTCTGAAGATATCGAAGTTATTATGGTTTCTCAAAAGGAGGCACAAAAGCTTGTTAACGCTCCTGATCTTAAATTTGACGTAAAATCATGGATAGTTCTGTCAAATTTTGCGCAAACAGGGCTTTTGTAGATTTAAACACCCATGAGTTCAGATGCCTAATAACTACTCAAAAACGACACAAATGAGCTTTTGAAGCTTGTCAATACTGTCTGAATCAGGATACCCAGGATAATCAGGATTTACAGGATAAAAATCTTGAGAATCCTGTAAATCCTGGTTATCCTGATTCAGATAAATAGAATAAATGTTCAAAATACAATAAAATGTCAATTTTAAAAAAATAACTAAAGCTCTAACGAACGCAGTAAATTTGAGTCTTGAAAAACAGCTTTTACCTCACTTCTGAACGCTGAAAAACGACTGTATTTTGTGCTGTAATACTCTTTTGCAAGTGCCTGGGCTTTTGGTTTCTGATCCAACAGAATAAAACATTCCGACAGCGCTCCCAGAACTGATGCTGCTCTCTCATAGGCATTGCGGTGTTTATTGGAGACGATGTGATCAATCCGATCCTGCCCGATTGTTGTTGCCCATTCCCACATGTCGGCTTTATCTGCTTCATTTATTTGACATTGCTTTAAGCCCTTCAGAATCTCGTCGGACATGGATATACCGTTATTCTTTTTGTTGCGGTGCCTAAGATACGTACCAGATCCGTCAGCATAATGTTTTAAAAGCGTGTTGATTCTTGTTGCCTTATCTGATCTACCGCAAATAATATAAAGCACAGCACCAAAGACAAGTCCTGCATTTCCGGAAGACCACCCCACTTGACGATCTTTTTTCACGCTGTCATAGGCAGTGGTGATATCGCCTGAAACCAAAAGAAATTTTGCATAGATATTATTATCTGATCGGAAATTTGGGTTATCTGCTTTTTTTATGACATCCTTAAGATTTGCAAGCTCTTTCTCTCGGATTTTTTGCTTGTTTATCTCATCAACAAAATTAAGAAAATTTGTCTCACTGACAACTGAGATTAATTTTTCACGTTTCCCTGTAAGAATCAGGGATGAGTTTTCCAATTTCTCCCCGCAGAGAATCAGATAGTCGGCAGCTTGTTCCCGCAAGGAAGTGTTGGGCAGAACACTGAGAGATTCAAGTGCTGCCTGTGATGCGGCTTGCCATTGCTCTTCTTTGACAAGCAGTTGAGTCCAGTAAAGAAATCCAATAGGTTGTGCTGCACCCCATTTTTTTGCCAGAGCAGCCACACCCTTCGTGCCGTTTAAAAACGCCGAAACCTCAAGAGAAAGAGTGGCTGCTCTTCGGGATGTGTGCTTTTCCAGAGCAGTCAACCATTGTTTCAAAAAATCATCCTTCTCTTTCAGCTCCTCGGTTCCAGCATCCATGATATCCTGAAGCATGGGGAATTTTTCTTTTTCAATATTTAACGTTTCTTCGCTGATGGGCGCATATAGCTCTATGGCTTCCATAAACTCATTGATTCGCTCTTCCTTTTTTGCAGTATCATAAACGCAGCGACAATATCTTGCTCTGGACTCTCTTATATCAAATGAGCTTGTCATTTGAGACATATTATATTCCAGCTCACTAATATCTTCTAATAAATTAAATAATCTTGCATAGATATCACGGGCTAATACGAGCTCCCCATCCAGAAAAAGGTCTTCTGCCTGTTCAAAATAATAAATCACCTCCTTGCAGTCTTCTTCAGTAACGTAATCCGGCTCTTCTTCGTCGTCGTATTCATCTCGGTAGTATCCATAGCTATTATGACTCTCCTCATAGTCAATGTCATCCCAGTAGGAGCCGTCCTCGATACTCTCAATGCGTTCTTGTATTTTTTCATGCAGTCCTTCTATCTCACCAAAAATATCCTCTTTAATGGCCTCTGCTTCATCGGGTGAGATCTCTATTTCAACAGGGGAAATGGAATAGAGTTTGTCCAGAAACGTTTGACGACCATTCACGGGGACATCTTTTGCAAAATTAAGGATTGTGGTCATCAGCTCTTCCCTGGATAATTTAGAACAATGTGTTTCTATGGCTTGGATATAGGGTTTTAATGCTAATTTATTTTCTGTCATTTTAAGTTAATTCCTTCTATAGATTGTTTTACACCTAACCATTTTGCCTTTAACAGCAATGGCATTTTTTACAATGTACTCCTCTGCTACTCCAGCTTCTAAGAGTTTTGCAGCATATTGTCGATCGTTAATAAAATGATACCTATGATCTTTTGAAGCGTATCAATAGTGTCTGAATCAGGATGCCCAGGATAACCAGGATTTACAGGATAAAAATCTTGAACATTCTGTAAATCCTGGTTATCCTGATTCAGACAAATTCAATAAATGCCAAAAAGGTGTCGCTTTTGAGTAAATTGATTCGGCTCTCCCTTTTTTAAAACTTTCATCAGGGAATAACCCCACCAAAACGTCATGAGAGTAGAGACAAGGCAAGCCTTGTTTCTACTGCCACCCTCCACCGAATATGAAAATCTGTATCTATTTCCACGCTGAACCCTTTATTTTAGTGCAACTATCACACTAAAGGCAATTTTATATTATTCTCTTGCCTGAAATATGGAAAAATAGTGTTATTTAAAGGTTTCATTGTCGGGTAGCAAACACCTTTAAGCTTGCAATTATATATTGCAAAGTGCAATTTTTTTATAGTATTGTTCAATTAAACAATATTCATGGAGGTTACTGTCTGAGTCAGGATAACCAGGATAAAAAAGATTTTCAGGATAGTTGCTTAATCCTGCCTTATCCTGTTAATCCTGGCTATCCTGATTCAGACAGACTCACACAATTTAACATTGACGGAAATTAGAACCACCCCCGATTTGCAGTTTCATCAAAAAAATATAACAGATAACAGGCTTCTATAATGTCACAAACAACAAACAACCTTGCCGCATACATCTGGTCACTTGCTGACCTTCTTCGTGGAGATTTCAGACAGAGCCAATACGGACGGGTGATATTACCCTTTACACTTCTTCGACGACTTGAGGGCGTGCTGGAAGATAGCAAGCCTGCCGTGCTGGCAGCATATGAAAACATCAGAAAGATGAACCTGCCGGAAGAGGCACAGGAGAAGCTGCTCCTCAGGGAGACCAACGGCTTGTCATTCTTCAATATATCATTGATGGATCTTGGCAAGCTTGGTGAAGCCGGCATCAAGGAAAACCTTGAGTCTTACATCCAGGGGTACTCAAAAAGCGCCAGGGAGGTCTTCGAGTACTTCAGGTTCAGTGAGTATATCGGTCAGCTTGCTGACAATAATCTTCTCTATAAAATTGTGCAAAAAGTACGAGCCACAGATCTTTCTCCAAAGGCAATATCAAACTATGAGATGGGGCTTGTGTTCGAGGAGCTGATCAGGCGCTTTGCTGAAAGTTCCAATGATACTGCCGGTGAGCATTTCACACCCCGGGATATTGTGCGTCTTACAACCTCTCTGGTGTTCATGGAAGATGATGAGGCTCTGCAAAAGCCTGGCATTATAAGGACAATCTATGATCCCACAGCAGGTACAGGCGGCTTTCTCTCCTCCGGCATGGAATATGTGACAGAGATGAATCCCCAGGCTGTCATGCGGGCATATGGTCAGGAGCTGAATCCTGAAAGCTATGCCATCTGTAAAGCCGATATGATGATCAAGGGTCAGGAGATCAACAATATCAAGTTCGGCAATACCCTCTCAAATGACCAGCTCCATGCTGACAGGTTTGACTACATGCTCTCCAATCCCCCATTTGGCGTGGACTGGAAGAAGATCGAGAAGGAGATAAAGGATGAACATAACCTTAAGGGTTTTGATGGGCGGTTTGGCCCGAGTCTGCCTCGGGTTTCTGATGGTTCCCTTCTTTTTCTGATGCATCTTGTCAGCAAGATGCGGGATGCCTCAGATGGTGGCGGACGTATCGGTATCATCCTCAACGGCTCTCCGCTATTTACTGGTGGTGCAGGTTCCGGAGAATCAGAGATACGCCGCTACATCCTGGAAGCTGATCTGCTGGAAGCCATAGTGGCCCTGCCCACAGACATGTTCTACAACACCGGCATTGCCACCTACGTCTGGATTCTCTCAAACAAAAAAGCAGCTCCAAGAAAAGGCAAAGTTCAGCTCATTAACGGGATACACCTCTTTCACAAGATGCGCAAATCTCTTGGCTCTAAACGAAAGGAGATGGGAGATGAGGATATCCGCCTGATTACACGCACTTATGGCGACTTTGAGGTTATTGACAGCATGGAACTTGATAAACCGGCAGATGCAAAGAGCAGTCGAGGTCGTCAATCTGAAAACGGTAACGGTGATGCTCCCAAAACCTTCAGCAGCAAGATTTTTAAAAGCCATGAGTTCGGCTACAGGCGGATCACCATCGAACGGCCTTTGCGGATGTCATATCAGTTCAGTGATGAGAGAATCGAAGAGCTGCGATATGCCTCAAAGCCCCTCAATGCCCCGATGAAGTGGCTCCATGAGGAGTATGGGAAGCATTGGAGTGACAATAAGTATGGTGATATAAAAGAGTATGAGAAAGATATCCGCATCCATATCAAGAAGGAGTTCAGTGGCCTAAAGGAGAAGCAGATCAAGGAGCTTCTGAACCGAAAAAACTGGCTTCAGCAAAAGGAAATACTGGAAAAGGCCAGACTCCAGCAACAGAAGATCGGCATTGACCAGCATGATGATATGAACGGCTATGATGCTGCCGTAAAAGCAACCGGCATAAAGCTTGATGCCAGGGTAAAAAAGCAGATCACAGCAGCGGTGAGCTGGAAGAATCCTGATGCCGAGAAGATGATCAAGAAGGTGCATAAAAAGGGGACTGCCAATCCGATATACGGACTCTTCAATATGGGTGGCAAGGTTATTGAGTACCAGCCTGACGGTGATATTCGTGATCATGAAAATGTGCCGCTGGATCCATCACGCTCCGTCAATGAGGTGAATGAGGAGTATTTCATCAAAGAGGTTCAACCCCATGTGCCTGAAGCATGGATTGACAGCAGCAAGAAGGATGGCCAGGATGGTGAAATCGGTATTGTCGGGTATGAAATTCCTTTCAACCGCCATTTCTATGTGTATAAGCCACCTCGGGATCTTGCCGAGATTGATGCCGACCTTGATAAGGTGAGTGGTGAGATCATGCAGCTTCTGCGGGAGGTGCATTCGTGATGGGAACATGTGTCTTTTAGAACCAAGACTTTTGAGTTCAGCCTTTTCTACATTTTATGATACTTGACCAGCTTGACTTGTTCACATATATGTATACTTTAAATGCACTGCTTATGAAATCAATTTTATTTTACAAAACTAGCTCTGGAAAATGTCCAGTAGAAGAATATCTTGATACGTTAACTGATCAGCAAGTTGTTAAAATTACGTGGGTTTTAAAACTGATAAGAGAACGTCAAAATATTTCAAATCTGTATTTTAAAAAACTCGTCAATACGGATGACATTTGGGAGGTACGGGTCAGTTCAGGCAAAAATAATTTTCGTCTTTTAGGATTTATGGACGGCAATGAACTCGTTATTTTAACAAATTCTTTTCAAAAGAAAACTCAAAAAACTCCCAAAAAAGAAATCAGATTAGCTGAAAATAGAAAAGAGGACTATTTGAGTCGGAGGTAAATTATGGACGATCTGGATAAATACATTGAAAAAAGGAAAAAAAGCAGCCCTCAATTTGCACAAAATTTTGATGAAGGATATCAGCAATTTAAAATTGGAATTCTGCTCAAACAGGCTCGCTTAGATGCTGGTCTTACTCAGGAAGAAGTTGCTGTCAGGTTAAACACAAGAAAATCGGCTATCTCAAGAATTGAAAATCATGCTGATGATATCCGTCTTTCTACGCTTGTTAATTATGCGCAGGCTATAGGCAAAAGCCTTAAACTTGAAGTTGCCTAATAAATGTCAAAACCTCATAGAATTATTTTTTCAAACAGGGATGGCATGAATATGGAATTTCTGCGGGAGGTACAGGCGTGATGGAAGGGAGGTATCAGAGATATCCAGAGTATAAGGATTCGGGGGTGAAATGGTTTGGTAAAATCCCAATAGGTTGGCTTCCTTCTCGATTGAAGTATATCGCAAATATAAACATGGGCCAGTCACCTTCTTCAGATGACTGCAACAAAGATGGTAAAGGGAGGCCATTTCTTCAAGGAAATGCTGAGTTTGGTGTAGAATACCCGGAACCCCAGAATTACTGTGATGTGTCGAAGAAAGTAGCTAAAGTTGGAGATCTTCTCTTTTCAGTACGTGCTCCAGTAGGAGCGTTGAATATTGCTGATCAAGCTTATGGTATCGCTAGAGGACTATGCTCAATAGCTGTTTCTAATGAAATTTATCGTAGATATTTGTGGTGGCTTATTCCTACATTGAGAAAAGAGCTTGATACAGTATCAACTGGTAGCACCTTTGAAGCAGTAAGCGCTGAACAGATTAGGAATGTCATATGCTACTACCCTATTTTGGCTGACCAGCACCAAATCGCCAACTTCCTCGACCACGAAACCGCCAAAATCGACACCCTGATCGAAAAGCAGCAGCAGCTAATCTCCCTCCTCAAGGAAAAGCGTCAGGCAGTGATCAGCCATGCCGTGACCAAAGGGTTGAATCCCGATGCCCCGATGAAGGACTCCGGGCTTGAGTGGTTAGGGGAGGTGCCGGAGCATTGGGAGGTGAAATGTCTAAGACATATCGGCATATGTCAAAACGGGATTAATATTGGGGCGGAGTTCTTTGGTACAGGTTATCCTTTTGTTTCTTATAGTGATGTGTATAACAACAGAGTCTTACCGGAGAGTGTTAGCGGCTTAGTGCAGTCTAAGGACGCTGACTGGAACGCTTATTCAGTGAGGAGTGGAGATGTTTTTTTTACAAGAACATCTGAAACTATTGACGAAATAGGATTCGCATCAACATGTAAAAAAACTATCAATAAAGCAACGTTTGCTGGATTCCTGATACGGTTTAGACCCAATAGGGGAGAAATAGTTGATAAATTCTCAACCCATTATTTCGGGAACTCATTACTGCGGGCTTTCTTCATCAAAGAAATGAACTTGGTAACAAGAGCTTCTTTAAGCCAAGATCTACTGAAAAAACTACCTGTATTACTGCCACCGAGAGAGGAACAGATAGCTATAGCAGAGTATCTCGACGACAGGGTCAGGGTATATGCGGGGCTTATTACTAAATCACATCTAATGGTAGAACTACTTCAAGAACGCCGCACCGCCCTAATCTCCTCTGCCGTAACCGGCAAAATCGACGTCCGCAACTGGCAACCTCCCACCGATTCCATAACCGACAAGGATATCCAATGAATCCCCACGGTGATACCACCAAAGAATCCATCTTCCAGAATGACATAATCCGCCAGCTCTTGAATAACGGCTGGCTTCTTGGTAAGTCAGAGAATTACAATCGTGAGCTGGCGCTCTATTCCGATGATCTGCTTGCCTTTGTCAAAGAGACCCAGGACAACCAGTGGCAGAAATATTGCAAGATATACCCCAATAATCCGGAAAAGAAACTGCTGGAAAAGGTTGCTGCCCAGCTTGGTAAAGCAGATCCCAATGCAGCGGATTCCAGGATGCGCACCTTTGGGACTCTGGGAGTGCTGCGCCATGAGATCAGGGATCGCGGGATAAGATTCAGTCTCTGCCAGTTCAGACCCGAGCATGAACTTAATCCGGATACTCTAAAGCGATATCAGAAGAACAGACTGCGGGTAGTGCCGGAGCTTGTTTACAGCCCCTGGGCAACCGAGGAACACCTTGCTGTTACCGGCAGCAAATCAAAGGCATGGCGGATTGATCTGGTACTCTTTGTTAACGGTATCCCTGTTGTGACCATGGAATTGAAGTCGGAGTTCAAACAGGCTGTTGAAAATGCCATCAAACAGTACAAGACCACCCGCTTTCCGGTCGATCCCGAGACAAGGAAACCTGAACCCCTCTTGACATTCAAGCGTGGCGCCCTGGTTCATTTTGCAGTAAGCCAGTACGAAGTGTTTATGACCACAAGGCTTCAGGGAGCTGAAACCTTCTTCCTGCCTTTTAATGAAGGAACCAAAGATGGTGGTGCCGGAAATGACATTCCTGAAAATATCAACAGCTATGCCACAGAATATCTGTGGAATGAGGTGCTTCTGCCCGATAACCTGCTGACTATCCCAACTACAAGGTTGCCTATAATCTGGCCATGAAGATCGGGGCAGCAGATCAAGAGGTGGAGAGGAAAAAGGCCAGGGTGAAATTGAACCAGTGGTTTCGGCTGCATGATTATAACATCGCACAGAAGGTACAGGTGATTATTGAGCATTTTCGGGATAATGTCATGGGACTTCTTGGTGGACAGGCAAAGGCTATGGTGGTTACAAGTTCAAGAAAAGAGGCTGTACGCTACAAGCTGGGATTTGAGACATACATTGCCGACAAGGGCTACAGAGACATATACGCACTGGTGGCCTTTTCAGGTGAGGTGGAATTTACTGAAAATGATCCAAATGTTGGCAACCTGCTGGGGGAAAAGTTTACAGAGACCAGCTCAAACATGAATCCCAAACTTAAGGGCAGAGATATCCGAAAAGCCTTTGATACAGATGAATACCAGGTGATGATTGTTGCCAACAAGTTTCAGACCGGCTTTGACCAGCCCAAGCTCTGTGCCATGTATGTTGACAAGAAACTTGGTGGAGTGGAGTGTGTACAGACTCTGTCTCGGCTGAATCGAACCTATGCCGGCAAGGAGACCACAGGTACATTTATTGGCATCCTTCATTTGAACCCAAAAATACTTTACACTTTTTTGTGAGAAATTCCTGCCACACAGAGTTTTCTCTCCGGAAAGTGTAAACTGGGAAATGAAGCATGCCCATTTATTCTTGATTTCTTCAACGATCCTGATGATATTCTCAATGCCTTTAAGCCTTATTACCAGACAGCCGAGCTTGCGGATGTCTCTAATCCTGACATGATATTTGATCTTTTTGACAAGCTGCGGGGAAGTGGTATTTTCCTCTGGCAGGAGGTGGAAGAGTTCTGTGATACCTATTTTACCAAAAGTAAAAGCAATGCAGCCATATACTGTCAGGGACAAGGTTCTGGAGAATAAAGTTGTGATGACCCAGATTGCCAATAACTCGCCGGAGCAGGCAATGATAGGGGATTTTCCAAAAGCCGTTGATGATGCCATCTTTAGCAGCCATGAAGCTCATAAGGAGCAGATGATGCAACTGCTGTCTGACCCCAAAAAGGCTGAAGAGTTTGCAAGGGTGGTTTTTGATATGTTGCAAGATGCAGAAGTGATTCAGACAAATGGCCGAAACTATAACTAACCCTTAGATTCTTATTTCTGATTTTCGTGTTCTTTTGGCAAGAGAATCAGAAAACCTCTTTGGCTCTGGCTTGTCCAGGTTAGGAAACACATATATGTTTACAAATTTTATCTATTTTCTCATTGCACTGATTCTCTACTCCACAAGTGCCTTTTCAGGTGTTTCAGAGCATATGCCTGCATCTCCATTCAAGACATTTTTATGGGCAGTTGCACTTATGTTCATATTTGCGGGAATTTGCAGAACCTCTTTTCAGCGCCTGCTTAAAAAGGCAAGTGTATCAATGGCAGCCGACATCGTTATTGATCACAATCTTGAAAAATCCCTTTCCCGCCTCTCAATTCTTGCGCTTTGTCTGTTTGCCTTTGATCTCTACATTCTAAGGCTTAACATGCTGCTGGATGATGTGTGGATTTTCAGGATTTTTCCAACCCTTGAAGCAATTATATTTATCTCTCTTTTTCTTTTCTATCTTGTGATTGTCTGGAATTATGCATGGAGTATTCAGAAACGATTTTTTTCAGATCATGTTTCCAAAAAAGAATATATTATTTCCAATATATCCTTTGCACTGCCTGCCTTGCTGCCCTGGTTTCTTCTCTCTTTAACTGCTGATATAATTGAACTTGTTCCATTTGAACAACCTAAAGGTTTTCTTGCAACTCCCCAGGGTGAGATCTGTTATCTCCTCATTTTTCTTGTTGCAGTGGCCTGTTTGGGACCTCTTCTTATCCAGAAAATATGGGGATGCAAACCCCTTGAACAAGGACCTGCAAGAGCGCGCATGGAAGCCCTTTGCAGAAGAGCTGGTCTTGCATATGCAGATATCCTCAAATGGGAGCTTTTCGGCGGAACAATGATAACTGCCGGAGTGATGGGACTCTGGGGCAGATTTCGATATATCCTTGTGACACCTGCACTGTTAAAATCCCTTGAGCCTGAGGAGATTGATGCAGTTATTGTCCATGAGATTGGCCATATTCAACAGAAGCATATTCATTTTTATCTTCTCTTTTTTGCAGGATACATAGCTTGTATATATGCTCTTTTCGATCCCATGATTCTTATCTATTACTCTGAACCTCTTATCAAACTCATTGCTTTTTCCGGCATGGATCATGAGACCGGTGTTACCATTATGTTGAGCTTTATTCTTATCACCCTTTTTCTCCTCTATTTCCGGTATGTTTTTGGATTTTACATGAGAAATTTTGAGCGGCAGGCAGACATTCATGTTTACCGCTACCTGCCTGATGCAACTGCCATGATCAGAACCTTTTATAAAATTGCCGGATTCAGTAAAAGTGCATGGGACAAACCCAACTGGCATCATTTCAGTATCAGGGAGAGGGTAAATTTCCTTAACCAGTGTGAGCGTGACCCTCAAACAATTGAAAATCACCACAAAAAAGTTAAATGGATGGTACAAGGGTATATTGCGCTTATTGTCATGGTCTGTTTTGCAGGGTATCATTTTAATTTTGGCAATGGCAGGGAGCATCTTGATAGGATGATTGCAGAGAGGATTCTTGCAGAGCAGCTTGAACGGGCACCTGACAACATTGAGGTGCTTTTGCTTGCCGGAGATTACTACTATGATGCAGGTCTTTTTGAGCGCTCCATTGAGTACTATGGAAGGAGTATTCAGCAAGATCCATTTAACAGCCACGCCCTTAACAACCTGGCATGGCTTTATGCCACCTGTCCTGATTCTGCATATCAAGATCATAAAAAAGCTTTGCAGCTTGCCACCCGTGCATTGAAGCAGGATCTCTCTCCACATGTTCTTGATACCTATGCTGAAGCCTGTTTTCTAAATGGGCTTTTCAAAGAGGCTGTGGATGCATCAAGGGAGGCGTTAAAGAGGGCTGAAGATCGGCATGAATACTACAAGAAACAGGTTGAGAGATTTGAGAGGCAAATGGGGGCAAAGGGGATATAAACTCAAAGTCGACACCTATGATCTTGTAAGCTTTGTCAATACTGTCTGAATCAGGATACCCAAGATTAACAAAGATAAGGCAGGATTATCTATCCTGAACATCCTATTCATCCTGATTCAGACAAATGCAATCACTGCTAAAAAAAGCAATAAAATGTCGATTTTGAGAATATAACGTAGATTTATTAATTCTTTGTTGAGTTGTCTGATGTGTATTTATTAAATATTGTTTTCATACTGGTTATAACTTTCGGGTCAAGGTTCCCCTGTTTTTTTGCAAGTTCAAGTGCAGAAAGCCCAAGCACGCTGTAAAGCATTGAAAAGTCATGGGATAGATCATCAATTTTCTTGAGGTGGTTCTCCACAATACCAACATCTCCACGGGCAACAGGTCCTGTTAGTGCAGAAGAACTTCCTCTGTTTTTGATATTGCTAAGCGTGCCATGTATGAGTGGTTCAAGTATCTCATATGCCTTTTTTTCTTCAAGTCCAACTTCATGCAAAAGTTGAAGTGCAAAATGTTCCAGGGTTACAAGATAATTGGATGCCACAACTGCTGCTGCATGGTAGAGAGTCTTGGCTTTGGTGGGAATAGAAAAGGGCTTTGCACCAAGTTCCTCTATCATTTTATGGCCTGACTTAACTGCTTGTTCATCCCCTTCAAGGGAGATATTAACGCCCTTGAAGGGAGAGGGTTGACCATGTTTATAAGGGGCAAAACTCTGGAGAGGATGAATGGAGCCTGTTATTGCGCCTTGTGCCGCTGCTTTTTGAAGGATTGCAGAGGATATGGCACCGCTGCAGTGGTAAAAAATTTTACCATCAAGTCTTTTTTGACACAGGCCATCAGCAAGTTCCGAGCAGACTGTTTCAATGAGGTTATCCGGGGTTGTAATAAATATTATATCTCCTGCCATGACAGCATCACATGGATCGTTAAAAACAGTTCCCTGGCCAGATGCCGTTGCTGTTTTTTTTGCTGATTCAGATGTTCTGCTTGCAAGTCCGGCAATCTTGTAACCTGCCAAACCGAGATAAACGGCAAGAGCTGTTCCCACCCTTCCACAACCAATTATTGATATTTTGGGTTTCATTTTTTGCTACCATTTTTGTTCAGTTTGCTCTTTGGGCATCATGTTTTGTTGACAGATTTCCCCTCCAGCCTGTTTTTACCGTGAAAATGACTATCATTTTTATATTTGGGGGTGATTGATATGCAATCATGCCCGTTTACTTGTATTCATATTCAGGAGATGGAAATGTCCCGTTTTTCACATCATCAACATACTGTTTCAGGCCATTTATGGCAATCTCGTTTATATCAGCATATTTTTTGACAAATTTGGGTAATGTTCTGTTGTTAATCCCAAGCATGTCATGGAGTACAAGGATTTGTCCGTCACATTCGGCACCAGCACCTATGCCTATGGTGGGAATGTGAAGTCTCTGTGTGATTTTGGAAGCAATTGAAGATGGAATTCCCTCCAGAACCACTGAAAACGCACCTGCTTCCTGTACTTTGATGGCATCTGCCATAAGTCTCTCCTCATCCCGCTGAACCCTGAATCCACCCATCTGATGAACAGACTGTGGTGTCAATCCAATGTGAGCCTGAACCGGAATTCCAGCGGATGTCATGGCATGAATCATATCAGAGACAGCGGCACCACCTTCAAGCTTCACAGCCGAGGCTCCAGCCTCTTTCATGAATCGTCCTGCATTATTCAGGGCCTGCTCAAGTGATGATTGATAGGACATAAACGGCATATCACCCACTACCATTGCACGGGATGTACCCCGAACAACCATTGATGTGTGGTAAATCATCTCATCCATGGTGACGGGCAGGGTTGTCTCTCTGCCCTGAACCACCATGCCCAGGGAATCTCCAACAAGTATTATATCAATACCCGATGAATCGACCATGCCGGCAAAGGGATAGTCATAGGCTGTCAGTGCAGTTATTTTCTTTTTTTCCTGCTTCATCTTTAAAAGATATGATGTTGTTACTTTACTCATGATTATACCCTGTGCCCCCTTTTTTTTTATATATTTTGATCATACAAGAACCAAAGGCTCTCTTTTTTATGCTTTAACATCTCTTGGTATGATCTTCAACCCAAATTGTGGAACCCCGTATAATTCACCTTTGCGCTCTGCTTGCATCTTCTGTTCAGTGCAGATGCGGATGTCGTTTCTGAATTTGACAGTATTTAGACGAAAATCAGATTGAGAAGCCTTTATTATTGACAACTCTTCAGTAATTTAATCAGAAATTTAGTTATTGACTACAGTATGGTTAGACAGGTATAAATAAAGTTTATTTTTAAAGAATCAGGAATATGGTCAAGGTTGCTGGCCGTTAAGTTAGGAGAAAAAGATAAGAGATGATACAAACCATCCGAGGTTTCAGAGATATATTACCCAAAGATACTGCTCTTTGGCAACACATTGAAAAAACAGCCTCAGAGCTGTTTGAAAATTTTGGGTTTCAGGAAATACGTATTCCCATAATGGAGAAGACAGAGCTTTTTGCACGCAGCATTGGTGAGGCAACAGATATAGTTGAAAAGGAGATGTACACATTTCCGGACAGAAAAGGGGATAAACTGACCCTTAGGCCAGAAGCCACAGCATCGGTTGTCCGTTCCTATATACAGCATAAGATGCATACATCTGACCCTGTGCAGAAGCTTTATACAATAGGCCCTATGTTTAGAAGAGAGCGCCCCCAGAAGGGAAGATACCGTCAGTTTTATCAGATTAATGCCGAGGTGTTCGGTATTGCAGCTCCTTACATTGATGCACAGCTTATACTTATTCTCAATGAACTTTTCAGGCGCCTTGGTCTTTCTGACCTTAAAGCGCATGTTAATTCACTTGGATGTCCTGCTTGCAGGCCGGATTTTCAGAAAGCACTGCTTGAGTTTCTATCTGATAAAAAAGATGAACTTTGTGAAAACTGCATAAGGAGAATGGATAAAAATCCCCTTAGAACCCTTGACTGCAAGGTGCCTAAATGCAGGGAGGCTTTAAAAGATGCACCTTCGACCCTTGGACATCTTTGCAGTGAGTGTGAAGAACATTTTGGAACTGTACAGAGGGCATTGAAACAGCAGAATGTTGAATTTGTTGTGGATAAAACCCTTGTAAGAGGGCTGGATTATTACTCCAGAACAACCTTTGAAATTTTGACAACTGCGTTGGGAGCACAGAGTGCCGTGGCCGGCGGAGGTCGGTATGATGCACTGATTAAAGAACTTGACGGCCCTGAAATGCCTGGAATAGGATTTGCCATAGGTTTAGACAGGCTTGCAGAAATTGTTGAGCAGCTTGAAAAAAAATATACAGCAATGCCTCCTGATCTATTTATTATTCCTCTTGGAGATAGGGCAACCGAGTATGGATATCTGTGGTCATCTGCCTTGAGTATTGCAGGTGTAAAAACTGAGATGGACTTCAGTGGCAGGAGCCTGAAAAGCCTTATGAAAAGAGCTGATAAGCTCAATGCAGGTCATGTGCTTATTGCCGGTGACAAGGAAATTGATGAAAATGCCCTTGTTTTAAGAGACATGGCAACCAGGGAACAGCATGACATTTCAATGGATAACCCTGTAGAACAGATTGTTGCAATACTTAGAAAATAAAATACGGCATGCTTCATTTACCGGTTTACACTTTCTGGGACACATGTCCATTTATCGGGAAGTTCCATCAAAAAAGTGTAAACTACTTTTGGGATGATATGAAGGATGCCTAAAATACTTACCCGAAATTTTTATAATGACTATAGACTTCCAGAAAAATAGTCTTTTTATAGGGGCACGGTGTGCCGGACTCCTGCCATTCACATTGACAATTTATTAATCTGGAATGCTATAAAAATACCTTAATAATTGTGAGGAACTATAAGTGACAGACCAACTTGGAGATATGAGAAGAACCCACACATGTGGAGAGTTGAATACAAAAGATGCCGGAAAAGAGACTGTGCTCATGGGATGGGTTCAACGCCGACGGGATCATGGAGGGGTTATTTTTATTGATCTCAGGGACAGATACGGTATTACCCAGATTGTATTTAATCCGGAGTTTAATGAAGGTTCCCATGAAAAAGCCCAGGTGCTCAGAAGCGAGTTTGTGATAGGTGTAAAAGGAGAGGTCAAAGCCCGCCCTGATGATATGGCCAATGAAAAAATGGAGACAGGTGCAATTGAAGTTTTTATCAATGAACTGAAAATTTTCAGCCATGCAAAGACACCTGTGTTTCAGATTGAGGATAGGGTGGAGGCTTCGGAAAGCATACGTCTTCAGTATCGTCATCTTGATCTGAGGCGCCCCCAGCTTCAGAAAAATATAATTGCCCGTCACACTGCATCACAGGCTGTAAGAAACTATCTTGACAACAAGGGCTTCCTTGATATCGAAACTCCCTTTTTGACAAAGAGCACACCCGAAGGTGCAAGGGATTATCTTGTTCCAAGCAGGGTTAATCAGGGATGTTTCTATGCCTTGCCACAATCCCCCCAGCTTTTCAAACAGATGCTTATGATCAGCGGATTTGAAAGATATTACCAGATTGTAAGATGTTTCAGGGACGAGGATTTAAGGGCAGACCGCCAGCCGGAATTTACACAGATCGACATGGAGCTCTCATTTGTAGGTGAAGATGATATAATGGAGATCACCGAGGGGCTTATAAAGGAGGTCTTTAAAAAGGTTCGTAACCTCGATATCAAGACCCCCTTTGAAAGAATAACATATCAGGAATCCATGGATCGTTTTGGTCTTGACAGACCTGATATGCGTTTTGGCCTTGAGCTGTGTGATATCTCTGATATTGTAAAGGATGCCGGTTTCAAGGTATTTGCAAGTGTTGTTAAAAAGGGCGGACTTGTCAAGGCAATCAATGCAAAGGGATGTGCTCACTTTACCCGCAAGGAGATTGATGATCTTACAGCGTTTGCAGCCATTTACAAGGCAAGGGGCCTTGCCTGGATAAAGGTTAAGGAAGATGGCCAGTGGCAGTCTCCCATTGCAAAGTTTTTCACAGAAGATGAAAAGGCTGCAATGAAAGAGCGCCTTGATATGGAAATCGGCGATATAGTATTTTTTGTTGCGGATGACATCAAGATAACAAATGAAGCGCTTGGGCAACTGCGAAATGAACTTGCAAGACGCCTTGAACTTATTGACAGCAATACTTACAGGTTTGTATGGGTCACCCACTTTCCACTACTTGAGTATGATGAAACTGAAAAACGATACCAGGCACTTCACCATCCATTTACAGCTCCCCTTGAAGAGGATCTGGATAAACTGGAGTCAGACCCTCTAAGCGTCCGTTCCAGGGCATATGACATGGTTCTCAATGGTACCGAGATAGGTGGCGGCAGTATCCGTATCCACTCCACAGAGCTTCAGGAGAGGATTTTGAATCTTCTTGGTATTGGAAAAGAAGATGCCCAGGAAAAGTTTGGATTTCTCCTCAATGCCCTTTCATCAGGCACACCTCCCCACGGAGGTCTTGCTTTTGGATTTGACCGCCTTGTAATGCTTCTCTGTCAGGAAGATTCAATACGTGATGTTATTGCATTCCCAAAAACACAGAAAGCAACATGTCTTCTTACAGATGCTCCATCTCCTGCTGCTGTTTCCCAGTTACAGGAGCTGGCCATAAAGGTCTCCAAAATTGATGAATAAACAGACATGATTGATTACATATCAATCACCCCCAAATATAAAAATGATAGTCATTTTCACGGTAAACGGTCATGGGTGTCATCCAGCCACCCCCGAATATGAAAATATGTATCCATTTTCACGGTAAACAGGCATGATTGATTACGTATCAATCGCCCCCAAATATAAAAATGATAGTCATTTTCACGGTAAAATAGGGATGAGGGTTTATGGAGGCTCTTAGAAAAGCAATAAAAGAGAATGCTCGATATCTGGGTAATGGCATAATAAAAGCTGATGCCTTCATAAACCATCAGTTGCTGCCGGAACTTACAACTGAAATTGGTCACCATTTTGCAGAAGCAATGAAAAAAGCCGGCATCAGCAAAATTACACGAATTGTTACTGCCGAAGTCAGTGGCATTGCCCCTGCCCTTGCAACTGCACAGGCACTGAATGTGCCAATGGTTTTTGCCAGAAAAAAGAGGCCTTCTTTTATGACAGGGCAACTCTATTCTGCAGAGGCAAAAAGCAGAACCAAGTCTGAAGATGTATCTTTGCACATATCATCCATCTATCTTCATCCTGATGACAGGGTTATGATTATTGATGATTTTCTGGCAACAGCATCCACCCTGATGGCACTTGTCTCTATTGTTAAACAGAGTGGTGCCACCCTTGAGGGGGTTGGATGTGTGATTGAAAAAGTTTTTGAAAATGGACGAACATCTCTTGAAGAACTTGGTATTCCTGTTATAGCCCTGGCCAGGATTGACCTGATTGATGACGGAAGAGACTTCCAAGTTTTGTAGTGCTTCTTCAAGTTTAAATCGTCGGGTGATTTTTTCAGACATTTCAAATCTTCAAAGCGTTTTATACCCGTCAATCAAACCTTGCAAGAACAGTAGTTTTCTTTAAAAAAACCGTTGCCCGCGGAGCATTGTATGAATTCGGATATCTACCTGAAATTGAGGGAGGAGGCCAGAAAGATTATTGCCGATCTTCCAGAGCCTGAGTTCAACAGGGTGTTTTCAAAAGAGATCACCTGTTCAAGAGAGATGCTCCATTCTGACCCGCTTTTGATAAAGATTAAAAAAGAGCTTAATATTTTTATTGAAGATGATTTTGGCCATGGTATGCGTCATTCAGACCTTGTTTGTGTGGATGCAGGCGCTATTATTCAGGTGGAGATGGGTTGTAAACTGGATGATTATGCTTTTTCAGGATCAGGTGATATCTATAAACAGATACTGCTAGTGCAGACAGCCGGGCTGCTGCATGATGTCAAAAGAAAGGAGAAACAGCACGCCAGAAAAGGTGCCGGATTTGCAAAAACATTTCTTTCTGAAGGTGGATATCCCCTGACTGCAAAGGAAATTGATACAATATCCTTTGCAATAAAAGAACATGAAGCATTCCAGAAAACAACAGACAGAATGCAGTCTGTTAAAAGAGAGCCAACCCTTATATCCAATGCACTTTATGATGCCGATAAATTCAGATGGGGGCCGGACAACTTTACTCATACTGTATGGGATATGGTTATCTTTTTGAATGCACCTCTCCATGAATTTGTAAGAAGGTATCCAGATGGTATGGCAGCACTGGAAAGAATTAAGGGAACCTTCAGAACAGAAACCGGAAAATCCTATGGCTCAAATTTTATTGAAATCGGCATTGAAGCCGGCAGCAGGCTCTTTGAAATAATCAAAAAGCAGTTTCCAGAAGCGTTTTCTCCTTTATGAATGACAATTCTATTTCTTACTCTCCTGTGGTTTAAATCCTCTGTTCTTTTTAACGCACAATATTGGAGTATTGAACACAAGAGCAGAGAGATCTTGATCTCTTTGAACTTCAAGCTGAAGTGCTTTTGTATCAATTTCAAAATATTTTGAGATCACCTCAACAATATCGTTCTGAAGGCTTGTCAGTGTGGTGTCATTTATCTCCAGTTTGTCATATACAAGGGCAAACTGCAGCCTTTTTTTTGCAGTTTCCTTTGGGGACTGTTTACCGGAAAATTTTCTCATTAATCCGTGAAGCATGGATATATCCTTATCTGTTCAAACCCAGTTTCTGGGAAATTTTGTCCCATACCCCTGTTCTGGCAGTGGGTACCTTTATGGGGATATCGACCTCACCATTGAGTCTCTTTGCAATCCGTCTGAATGCCTGCCCTGCAAGTGACTGATTGTGCATTACCAGGGGCATACCTGTATTTGTGGAGACAACCACCTGATTATCCATGGGAACAAGACCCAGAAGGTCTATGGATAGCACATCAATGACATCTTCGTGGCTCAACATGTCACCCCTGGCAACCATCTCAGGTACGATCCTGTTTACAATCAGTTTGGGAGTGATGGAGCGGGAGTAGAGCAGGCCAATTACCCTGTCTGCATCTCTTATGGAAGATACGTCAGGTGTACATATGACAATGGCCTCGTCTGCTGCCACAACTGAATTTTCAAAACCTTTTTCAATGCCTGCCGGTGAGTCCATGAGGATATAGTCGAACTCACTTTTAAGCATTTTTGCAACCCTTTGTACACCAATTGCAGTCAGCACGTCTTTATTGTCGCTCTGGGAGGCAGGAACCAGAAAGAGATTCTCGATTCTCCTGTCCCGAATCAGTGCCTGGGCAAGGTTGCAGCGCTTGTTGACAACATCCACAATGTTGAAAACAATACGGTTTTCAAGACCTAACACCACATCAAGATTTCTGAGACCAATATCCATATCAATTACAGCCACCCGGTTTCCTTCAAGGGCAAGAGCTGCACCGATGGAAGCTGTAGCAGTTGTTTTTCCTACGCCCCCTTTACCAGATGTTACAACTATTATTTTTCCTTCCAATGAACACCTCTATATAATAATGTCAATTCATAAATATGTGTCAGTATAGCCCAAAATTAGTTAGCCCAAGGATTGATCTTCCGAACTTTTTGGAATGAACATTCATTAACTACTCAAAGTCGATAAGTTTTCGTTCCTTAACGAGACCAGCAACATTGCACATCACAAGGCTGTTGGCCATGGTATTTTTCCAAAGGGCTGATCCTGCATATAATCCTGTAGTATGACTTTGTTCTTATGGATGGATGCATAAACTATTTTTCCTGCCAGTGAAGGATCAGCACCGTCACCTGGAATTCCAGCTATGTGAACCAGTGTCGGTTTGAAATCAATTGCAATGATAAAAGCATCTTCATTGTCCGGGTATCCTGCATTAACCTGTCCCTGAAGGGAGCCTAAAACAATTATGTTGCCGGAGGATGTAAGTTCCGCCCCGGGATTAACATTCCCGACTATGATAAGGTGTCTGCGTGTCTCTATTTTCTGACCGGAACGAATTCTTCCTGTCAGAATAAGTGCGTCTGTTCTGTGGGTAATCCATCCTTTACCCAGATCAACCTGCCTGCTGTTTTCAACACTTTGGGATCTTTTTTCAGGTGGTGTGGTTACAATACCTACATCAAACCGTTTTTTAAGAAAATCCCTTAAATTATTTACAAGCTCATCACACCCTTCAGCTCCACCTACGTCAATAATAACCTTTGCATTTATTGCAAGATGTTGAAGACGCTCAAAAAGCTCGGATATTTTTTCATGTATAACGTCTTCAGGGGTGGAAGGATCAACGGTTACCCAGAAGCTGTCTCCCACGCCTTTTAGTTTAACCGGAGGTATTTCCGTTGTCATTGGAGTTCCATTTTTTTTTCCGCCAAACAGTTTATTCCACATCATCTATCCATGTATAAAAAGAGCATCATGCAGTGTCAAGTAAGAATAATGCGTGTCAAGTAAGAATTTTAAGATTTTGCCTGCACAACCATGCAAAATCCTCTGGATAATGGCCGTTTATCCAGCGCAATTGTGCCTCACTGAAAGCCCCTGGGGAGTGGGGAATTTTGGGCAGAAAAGAGTATAAAATACGTTGATCTTTTTCCCGTGAGTCAAATCTGCCTGCATACTCAATGGTTGTTACCATACGTGCTCCCATTTTTTCAAGAAGCTGCACAGCCATGAGAATTGCCCTGTCAATTGCGTATCTCATTGATGTGTCAGCTTCAAGAATGTTGCCGCACGGAATCACAGGCATTAATTGAAGCTCCCATTGAGATGTCTGGGCTTTGGGGACAAAAAGGATAACCTTCTCGTCTTCATGGATTGCAAGTTCAGAAGGCAAAGAGCTTTTTCCGTCAGTTCTCTGATTTGATCTGATAGCTTTAAGATAGCATTCAAAAAAGTTTTTGCCATTTATTTCTCTGAATCTGCGTACAAAGTCTGAGACCAGGTCACCGCAGGAGTAGGAAGGAAACAGCGTCTCTTGGTGATTATGATCTCTTTTATGCAAATTCATTTTTTGCACATTTGAAGGAACCATTGCGTATTGCTGATGGATCTGCTGATGGGATGCATGCAGTCTGTAACCTGACTGTGCATAACCAAATCCAAAATTCCATCCCCAAAGGGAGGAGTTAAAGGTTAACTCTTTTTTTCTCAACTCCTTTTTCTCTTCAGGGTGAATACCATATTCAGGGGACTCACCAAATCTGTTATTCTCATGGGTATCACTCTGTATATTTTTTTCAAGCTGCACCAATATTTTACAGCGAAGGTTTTCGAGAGCTTCCTGTGAGATTTGTTTGTATCTGCCTTGAATATCACTTGCAGAAAGTGCGTCCTGGATATTCAACTCCTCTGCCAGGCGTATATATGTCCTCTGGTAATATAGATGACGCATACCTGATATATCTTCTGAAGTTAAATCGTTTGTTCTATATCTTATGGCATCGTCAGCCATGTTGGCAGCAAAGTGTCCCCAGGGTATATAGCTGTTGCGTCTCAGATATTCAAATACATGACTTTTTTCTTCTTTTTTTTGCCACTCTCCTGTTATTTCACTGTTTCCCTGAATGCCAGGAACAAGTACCATTGCACGTTTGTAGCTATCCGGCAGGTATGGATTGTTGGCTATGATTTCAAAAAGGTCATGGTCAGTGATGTCTAACTGGCAGTGACCGTTTTTATCTTTTTTAAAGCATAACCCAACAGGTTCCGGCCGTTCTCTGTTTAATGGGTTTTGATTTTTACCATAAAAAACCTTCTGGGTCTCTTCATGATCTGATATTTCATGATCTGATATGTCCCGAGTGGTTGATGAATATCCATCTATAGATGAATATCCATATATAAAAGTGCAACAGGTCTCTGCAATTGCAATAAGATCATCAGGATCTGTTGAACTTTCAGCAAGGGCAAGAAGAAGCGGTCTTGGCAACAGCTCTATAAACTGACGTGTTATCTCTTTTATCTCTTTCTGAGATTTATCAGAAGTAGAACCTGACGTTTTGTTGCAATTTTGATTCTTCCATTTTGTTATAACATCCTGCATGGATACCAAAGGTCTTGGGGGCAGGCATATTTTTTCCGGCCTTAGAGCCACTGAATCTGCCCATCTGGAATTTATGTAGGTTGTTCCTCTGAATGGAAACTGGTTGGGAATTTCATAGATAACATCCGCACCCTGCTCTTCAACTTTTTTATCTGGAAAATTAATATGATTTTTAATTTCTGTACCATCTGGCAGGGTTCCAAGGGTATCAATAAAATCATTTTTCCTTAAAATTTCAACATTGAATGATGGCCTGTGGATACCAACAATAAAATCCCCGTTGGGTGACACGCATGTTTTGCATTGAAAAAAATTTTCATGATTTTCATGGTCGGGGGTGACCGATTCAGGGATGGCCGTAAAATCAAATGGTGGTTTAGATCTATCCTTTTGCATTTTTAAAGCTCCGGAGCACCAGAAGGGACAAGACAGATAAATACAAATGGTTCATTACCCTGATTTCTAATCTGATGAATCTCATCCCCCTTAATAAAAACAGCATCTCCTGCCGAAACAGTATGCCACTCATTTTGGGAGAAGACCTCGCCTTTTCCTGAATGGATAAAAATTTCATGTTCCCATTCATGGGAGTGTTGCGGTGTGTAGCCATTGGGAGCAAGTTCAAAAAGCCTCATGCAAAAATGTGGGGCACCATCATTTTTCCCAATAACAACACGACCCGAAACACCTTTTGCAAGGTCGTTATCTATTTTTACAGGGGCAATTTTATTGCAGGTAATTATTTTCATACAGATCCTTTACCTTGGAAATAGGGCATCTTTCATTTATCGGTTTACACTTTTCTGAACCATGATTTTCATGATTAAGGGATTTTCTTGATTATTCATCATGTTAATCCTTAAATCCTTTAATCATGGTTCAAAATTTTCCGAAAAGTGTAAACTACTTTTGAGCTGATATGAAGGATGCCGGAAATAGATATAAATCTTATAAGTTCTCAAAATCGACATCTTATTGCTTTTTTTCCATTTACTGAATTTGTCTGAATCAGGATAACCAGGATGGATAGGATGCTCAGGATATACAATCCTGCCTTATCTTTGTTAATTTTGGGTATCCTGTGATTCAGACAGTATTGATAAGGCTCAAGAGGCTATATAGCTTTCCAGAAAAATATTTTTTTTGTCAAAAAAATTAGTCCAGATAACAGATAGTTAGATTTTTCCATTATCAATTTAATTATCTGGAATACTATATCTGTCGATTTTGAGTAAGTAGGTCAGTTAAGGTCATCTTTGTCAGTATGGTTGTCTCTCCTTGAACCTATACGAACTACCGGAACTCCTTCCTTTTTCAGAACAGCATCCTCTTCAGCAGTGGTTGTGCCCCTTATGTTTCTTGCATCTGATGCACCATAATGAATTTTCAGAGCTTCCTTTGCAAAGTTGGAGCCTACATTTTCAAAATTATTTTCAACAAAAGTTGTTATTTTGTCGGCAATTGCCGCCATTAAATCCTGCGGAGCATTGCCGTCAAATGATGCACTGGAAGATGTTTTTACAGCAACCGGAGAAAGTTTACGGGCAACAGCATATGTTTCACACATGGGACAGGTTAACAATCCCTGGTTCTGCTGCTGTTCAAAATCTTCACTGTCATCAAACCACCCTTCAAAAGAGTGTCCATTGACACATTCCAGATCAAAAACGATCATATTTCTTTTGCTATACTCCCTTTGTTATTCTCCCGATTGTCACAATATTTGTTTGCAGAGCCTTCATGGATGTTCATTAAGCAGCATCGGACACATTAATACAATAAAAAGTATTTTGCAAATAAATCCCTCAAGAGTCTAAACTTCTCATTTTTTAAGAGCGCATAATCTGAAAATAACTGACCAACAAACTAAATATGCAGCGGTCAATTTGTCTGAATCAGGATAACCAGGATAAACAAGATGTTCAGGATAGATAATCCTGCCTTATCCTGTTAATCTTGGAAACCTGATTCAGACAGTATTGACAAGGCTCAAGATATTATAGATGTCGATTTTGAGTAATTCAGTACTCTTTTACCGTGGAAATAGATACAAATTTCCATATTCGGGGGTGGCTGAATGCCGGCCATGACCGTTTACCGTGAAAATGACTATCATTTTTATATTTGGGGGTGATTGATACGCAATCATGCCCGTTTACTTCAAAACATCCCGAATAACCGTTGCAATATCAGATAGGGTCAAGGGCTTCATCACATAACCGTCAACTCCGAATCTTTCGGATGTTTTTTTATCAGCAGGGCCGTGACCTGTGGCAATGATAACCGGAATATCTGGCCTTATCTCCTTGATCTTTTCCGAAAATTTAAGTCCGTCTAAAATGGGCATGCTCATATCGGTAATGACAAGATCAAACTTATCCGGGGCTTTTTGAAATATAACAAGTGCCTCCAACGGGTTTAAACATGATTCAACTGTATAACCGAGACGTTTTAGCATCATTCCAAGCACTGTTACAATTGCAATGTCGTCATCAACAAAAAGGATACGCTCAGTACCTTCGGGAATTTTCTCATTTTTTTGCATTTTTACTGGAACTTTCTCCGTCAGCTCAGGGAAAAACAATGTGAATCTACTGCCTTGCCCAGGTTCGCTTTTAACCACAACAGTACCACCAAAGGATTTTACAATTCCGTGTACAACTGAAAGTCCAATACCTGCCCCACTACCAAAATCTTTTGTGGTGAAATAGGGTTCAAAAATCCGGTCAATAATATCAGGTTTAATGCCTGAACCAGTATCCATAACTGTTATTTTGACATAATTGCCGAGAACCAGGATAGATGAGGATACAGGCTCTGAATCCTCTGACAGAGATACAGTGTCAACCGAGACAGTCACCACACCTCTTTCCCTTTTTCTCTCGATTGCCTCGTAGGCATTGGTGCAAAGGTTTATTATCACCTGCTGGATATGAAGTTCCTCTGCAAGGATAAATATATCATCCGTAGCGATATTCGCCACAACTTCAACTGTGTCGGGAAGAATTGCCTGTATTGATCGAACTGCCTCCCTGGCAGGTGGATTTACTGCAATCCGTTTAAGTTTAGGGGGATTTTTCTGGCTGAACTTCAGAAGTTGTTTTACAATATTTGCTGCCCTGAAGGCTGCTTTTTTTATCTCTTGAATGCATGCATGCATGGGATTGGATTCTGGAATATCATCAAGAGCAAGTTCGGCATTTCCAACCACTATAAAAAGAATGTTATTAAAATCATGGGCAATGCCACCTGTAAGATTTCTCACTGTTTCCATTTTTTTTGTACGGTGGAGTTCAGCCTGGAGTTGCTCTTTTTCCCTCTCAATGGCCTTTTGAGCGGAGATGTCGATTATAATGCAGCGGTATTGAACCGTGCTGGCTGATTCTTCCGTGCTTCTGGATTCCTCTATGCTTCTGGAAGCTTCTCGGTTTCTGGAGGCTTCTCGGGTTTTGGATGCTTCCGGTATTCCTGATTTCTCAGAAAATTGTGATTTCTCCGGTATTCTGGATTCCTCCGGAACAATTGTGCTTTCCACATGCACCTCAAACAGGGTTCCATCCTTTTTCTGCATTTGCAATTCGCAAACCTGTTTTGAACTTGTGTTGAAAAGCTGCCGCATATGAAGAGTAAAGATATCACTGTATTCAAAGGGGATATGGGCGAAGATGTATCTGTTTATCAGAGAATCCCTTTCCATTGAGAGCATGTCTGCAAAAGTGAGGTTGGCATTGAGAATGAGTCCATTGTGATTAAGTGTGATATAACCTGCCGGAGCAAAATCATAAAGCTCTGCATAGCTTTTTTTAACGGCCATAAGCTCCTGCTGTGATCGTTTCAGCTCCTCAATTTGCATCTCCAGTTCAACCTGAAAAACTTGAAGTTCATGGAGGGAGGCATCAGGAGAATGTTCAGTGCCCTGCTCTATTTTAATATAATCTCCGTTCTTTATAGCATCTTCAGCTTTGCTGCGAATTATCCGGAGTTGTTCCTTCGACGAGCTATTTTGTCCCATATGTTCCTTCCTTCCTTCCTTCCTTCCTTCCCCATATCTATATCCCCTTTTTGCAGGTGACAAATCTCGGCCATTATTGTTTATGCTGTTTTTTTTGAATTTCTTTTAACATTCTTTTTTGCTCATTGATATCAAAAAAGGTCAAAACCGCCCCCTCGATCCTGTTGTCAGTTGTTCTGTAGGGCATGATACGCATTTTAAACCATTGGTCATTTATAGTTTTAACCTCTACCTCTTTTGGAATAAGTTTGTCCAGCACATCTTTCACATCTTGAATCATTCTGTCATATTTCAGGTTGTTGACCACATGTTTCAATGGCCTGCCAATATCTGTGGGGATAAAATTGACAAGTTTTACAGCCTCCTGTGTATAACGTTTCAGCCGGATCCCGTTATCCACAAATATGGTGGCAATCTCTGTGCTGTTGAGCAGGTTTCGCATGTCATCCTGTGCTGATGAAAGCTCATCCACCTTGGATTGAAGTTCAGAGTTAACTGTCTGCAACTCCTCATTTAGGGACTGGAGTTCCTCCTTTGAGGATTCAAGCTCTTCATTGGTGGATTGAAGCTCTTCATTGGCGGACTGCATCTCCTCGTTGATGGATTTAAGCTCCTCGTTGGAAGATTCAAGCTCCTCTAAGGTTGTCTGGTGACCTTCCCTGCTTCTCTGAATTTCACGCTCAAGTTCCAGAATACGTTTTTTGTAATTTGCTTCTGTTTTTATATCAAGTTTCTCACTGCTCTCTTCTTCCTCCTGATGGCCAATCCCCTCCTCTATGGGTATCAGGGGAACTTCCTCAAATATCACCAGAAGATAACCAGACAACTCATCTGGCTGAGACAGAGGTCTGACATGGAGATTAATGATCTGGAACTCTCCATTGGTTTTCACTTGAATACCCTTGCGGGTAATGTTTTGATTTGATTTTACAGCCTGACGTATGGCTGACGAAAGTTCAATGCCAAGACCCTCCCTCGGGATCTCCAGTATATTGGTGGATGGCCGTCCACTCACCTGTTCCAGAAATTTTCCTGTCCGACCCTGCACATGCAGCATTCGTCCATCTCTGTCAATAAGAATGGTGGTGGGCGCAATCTCATCAAGGATGATTCTCCTGGTCAGGTGTGCGATGTCAAGGTTACGGCCCGCAGGCATTGGCAAGACCCTTTCACGGCCAGAACCTTTTAGTACGCCAACATTTCCGGTGGGGAACTCCACCGCAGGTCGAATTTCCCTGGGAAGTTCCTTTTTTCTGAAAATTTTCCATTTAGGATTAACAATTTCAAAAAAGTTTGCATGCTGGCCAATGGTTTCAGATGAGCCCAGCAAAAGTACGCCCCCTGGAGACAGTGTATAGTGAAACAGGGGCAGCAGTTTTTTCTGGGCCTCGCCATCAAGGTAAATCAAAAGGTTCCGGCAGCAGAGCAGATTCAGTCGGGAAAAAGGGGGATCTCTCAGAAGATCCTGGATGGAGAAGATCACACAATCCCTAATCTCCTTGCGAATGCGGAAAAACTCTCCTTCCCTGATGAAAAAACGTTTCAGTCGATCCTTTGAAACATCTGCTGCAATGTTGACTGTATAAATTCCCTCGCGTGCCTTTTCTATGGCATACTGATCAATATCTGTCCCAAACAACTGCAGATTGATCCTTTTAGGAATAGCATCTATGCACTCCCGAAGTACCATGGCAATGGAGTATGCCTCTTCTCCGGTTGAGCAGCCCGGAATCCATATCCGAAAGACACTATCCTCTTCCATCCCTTCAAGCATACTGTTAAACACACTGTTTTTAAGGATATCAAAGGATTCTTTGTCCCTGAAAAAACTGGTGACTCCGATGAGCAGCTCTCTGAAAAGCGAATCGGTCTCTTCAGGGTTCTCCCGCATTAACTGGATATAGGCATCATGGCTTTCAATCTGATTCAGATGCATTCTACGGTTTATACGCCTAAGTATGGTGCTCTTTTTATATGAAGAGAAGTCATGACCCACATTTGACCTGAGCAGAGCATATATTTTTTTCAGCCAGTGATGATCTCTTTTGTAATACTCCTCATAATCCCTGGCTAAAGGCTCTTTGTCATTTTCATGATTCTGTATTGTCTCACAATCATTTTTTCTGCTTAACACTGTTTCGCTGTCATGCTCCGGACTGGATATTGCTTTGTCCTTATCCTGATCAGAACAAATATCCTGTCGGCATCTGAAATAGTGTACAATCTTTTCTGGCATTTCATTGGGAGGCAGCACAAGGTCAATAATCCCTGTCTTTATGGCGCTTCCGGGCATTCCGTTATATTTTGCTGTCTCTTCGGATTGAACAACTGTAAGCCCCTCTCTGAGCTTGATCTCCTTTATCCCGAGAGTTCCGTCACTTCCGGTTCCGGAGAGGATAACTCCTGCACAACATTCTTTTTTATCTTCAGCAAGAGATCTGAAAAAAAAATCAATGGGCAAAGAAGGGGTACCTCCATTTATATCAAACAACTGTATAGTATCTTTAAACAGGGAAATCTCCATTCCGGGAGGCGTGATATAGATATGATCATGCCGCAGCGTTTCTCCATCCTTTGCAATTGTTACAGGGATTTGGGTTTTCCGTTGCAGAAGCTCATCAACAATAGAGGGCTGGCCGGCAGCCATATGGATGTGGACAATAAATGAAAGGCCGGATTTTTCCGGAACAGAGGAAAAAAACTCAGTGATGGCTTCAAGGCCACCTGCCGAGGCTCCTATTCCAATTACGGGAAAGGTTAAATTACCATTTTGTTTGCCGGAAGAGTTTGTATTCATCTTTCCGGAAGAGGTTGTGTTGGGTTCCATTTTTTCTCCGGAATTCAGTAAAGTTTCATGGTGAAAATTTTGTCATTTTTTTGGCATCCTTCATTTACCGGTTTACACTTTCTGGGATACATGCCCATTTATCGGGAATTTCCATTAAAAAAGTGTAAACTACTTTTGGGATGATATGAAGGATGTCATTTTTTTTAATTGTAATATTTTATCCATTTCACTTTCATCTTTCAGGCAGGGCATAAGTGCATTGTTTGTAAAGAGAGGGTCTTTTTCAAGGTCAAATCTTGAGTTGCGCACAGCTTCCTTCCACATGGGTGTGTGGGGTATTGGAGTGTAATATGCAAGTACAGGTGTTATCCCTGACTGCTTTACAAGTTTTATGGAGCTTTCAACATCATCAAGGTCTTGCCCGGGAAGGGCACAAAGAAGATATGCACCTGTCTGTTCTTCTGTAAAGCCTGCTTTCTTAAGCATTCTTACAGCATTGTGAAACTCCTCTTTCCTGACCTTTTTGTCCGCCCTTGCAGAAGGTGAAAAGTCTGTTGTCTCAAGTCCAAGCCTGATTGTCTTAAAGCCGGTTCTGTACATCATCTCTGTAACTTCCCTTGTTATCTGCCGGATATGAAGGGCATTTGGTGTATGAAATGAAAGGTCGGAAGAGAAAGAGGAGCAAAGAATTTTTTCCAGAAGGGGAAGAATATACTTTTCAGGTTGAATAAGAAGTGCATCATCATAAAAGGCAAAAATTTTTACTCCATAGTTAAGGTGCCAGTGTGCAATTTCCTGAAAAACCTTTTCAGAAGAGCGTCGTCGGAGAGATTTTTCCAGAAAGGATGATGCACAGTAGTCACAGGAAAACGGGCAGCCTCTTGATGTGAGAATCGGGGCATATGTGAGTCTGGATACAAGATCCAGAGCAGGAAAGGGAAGATTTTCAAGATCTGTAGGCTGTTGAAATCGGTGGTTTGATTCTTTTTCAGGTGTTATGCAATATCCTGTATATTCCTTTACAATATCCTGAATGACCTCCTCTCCTGTGCCTGTGACAACCTGATCTGCAAGTGAGTGTTTTTCTGCGTGTTCTCTACAAAGGGATGCATAGATGCCGCCTAATACCACAGGAGTATCTGGAAAAACCTTTTTGACAACAGATATTGTTTCGCTCACCCCTGATGCCCAGTAGGTCATCATGGATGTTACAAGAATAAGATCCGGCGGATTTGCTTTCTTTAAATCAACCAGATCTTTGTAAAACCATTCAGGTTCAATTCCATATCTGAAAAAACGTTTTCCTGTGGATTGCAGGTCAGGAAGTGTTTGGGATGGTGGTTTTACACTCTTTTTTCTGAATGGCCCCCTTCCATCACCAAGTAATTTAACCTTACCCTTCCTGAGAGCTTCGGGATGGAATCTGTCAAGGCAATCCAGAAACGTAACACTTACCCCGCTTTCACGAATAATGGCTGCAAGCTGAAGCAGTCCCAGTGGTTTTGCCCAAAAGTCAAATGCAGCAAAATCGTGAATCCAGGGATTTACACAAAGAATATGGGGCTTGTTACTGTTTTTTATTTTATGCAAGGTATTTGTGGCCAGATGTTGACTTGGAGTGGCCATTTTCAGGTAAAGTACTTCATTGATGTTTTTTTAAGCTCTTTTTCACTGAAAAGAAGTGTATAGTCATCAACTGCAACCCTTTGTGCAATAGTTGCAGCAATGGCGCGGCAGGTTGCCTTATCTCCGGCATGCACCATTGTATATACATTGTATGGCCATGTCGGGGCAGGGTTGCGGCGGTAACAGTGGGTTACCTCCTGAAAAGATGCCATTATCCTGCCCACCTCCTGAACCCTATCTTCTTCAACTTTCCAGGCCACCATTGCATTGGCCTTAAAGCCTGATTTCTGATGTTTCAGGGTTGCTCCAAATCGTCTTATGATGCCGCTTTCATTTAGCTCCTCAACAATCATGAGATATTTATCTTCAGATATCCCGATTGATTCTGCAAGCTCCAGAAAGGGGCGTTGTGTAACAGGGATGTTGCCCTGTAGAGATGCAACAACTTTTTTTTCAAGTTCTGTCAGCATATATTTTTTGTCGTCTGTTTAAAAATTTGGTAAGAAACTCAAGATTCATTACTGAAAAATTCAAGATTTATTACTGACTCAAAATCGACACCTTATTGCTTTTTGAGCAGTTATTGAATTTGTCTGAATCAGGATAACCAGGATGAAAAGGATGCTC
>NZ_LT828541.1:434535-539941 GCF_900170035.1 Desulfamplus magnetovallimortis
TCCTGATTCAGACAATGTTGACAAGGCTCAAAAGATCATAGGTGTCGGCTTTGAGTACTGAATTGTTCTGGAAAAAGGGATAAAATGTCAGATTCCAATGCTTTGCAAATTCCACGTTCAGTAACAAAACCTGTCACAAGCCTTGCTGGAGTCACATCAAATGCATGGTTGGCAGCAGGACTTTGTTCCGGAGGAACCAGAACTGATGTAATCTTTCCATTTATATCAAGTCCCTGGATATATCTGATTTCATCCGGGTCACGCTCTTCAATGGGAATCTCTGCAAGACCGTCTTTAATGCTCCAGTCAAAGGTGCTGGAGGGAAGTGCCACATAAAAGGGGATGTTGTTGTCCTTTGCTGCAAGGGCTTTAAGATAGGTGCCGATTTTATTTGCCACATCACCTGTACGGGTAGTTCTGTCCGTTCCCACAATCACCAGATCCACCATACCGTGCTGCATGATATGGCCTCCGGCATTATCGGTTATTACAGTGTGTTTTATGCCGTGTTTGCCAAGCTCCCAGGCTGTAAGCCTTGCTCCCTGATTCAGTGGACGGGTCTCGTCAACCCAGACATGGATATCAATGCCTTTGTCAAATGCAACATACATCGGGGCGGTTGCCGTGCCATATTCAACTGTGGCAAGCCATCCGGCATTACAGTGGGTCAGGATGTTAACCGTTTTATCTGTGAGGTTCTGTTTTTTTCTACTGACCTCTTCTATCAGGGAAGCTCCATGCTCGCCTATATTTTTGCAGTTTTCAGCCTCTTCCTCCACAATGAAACATGCTTCTTCAAGGGCTGCATTCATTTTTGCATCGTATCCCTGTTCCTTTAGAACATGATTCATTACCCTGTCAACCCCCCATGCAAGATTTATGGCTGTAGGTCGGGCATTTTTCAGCCTTTTGCACTCGCTTTGAATGAGGTTGTTGCATTGGTCTGTGTTATTTTTAATATTGGTGTTATCTCTGTTTTCAAAAAGAATTGTATATACTCCAAAAGCTCCGGTTGCTCCTATGAGAGGCGCTCCTCTTACTAGCATCTCCTTTATGGCCATAATAACATGATCCACTGTTGGCAGATCAACAATCTCGATTTTGTGCGGAAGCTTTCTCTGGTCAATAACTTTGGCAGTGGATGTCTTGTTATCAAACCAGATTGGTCGCATGTCATTGCCGTCAACTTTCATAGTTTTTCTTTATCCTTATGTCTATTCTCAGGTGGGTGTTCCTTGTGTAATGGTTGTTTTCTTATATTGGCCAGCTTTATAATATGTTCCATACGTTTTGCATCCATAAGCTCAATACGATCTGTGAGTTCTATATTCAAAATCGACACCTTGTTGGACTTTTTGGCATTTCTTGAATTTGTCTGAATCAGGATAACCAGGATTTACAGGATGCTCAGGATTTTTATCCTGTAAATCCTGAGCATCCTGGGCATCCTGATTCAGACAGTGTTGACAAGGCTCAAAAGATCAACTATTTCAAACCTTGTGACATCTACAAGACCCTTGTCTGTTATTTTAAGCTTTGGAATAACCGGCAGTGCAAGAAATCCCAATGTCATAAATGGGTCTTTCAGGGCAGAACCAAGGGATTGAGCTGCCTCTGTTATTTTTTTCATGTCGATATTGACTTCATTCATGGCATTATGTGACATAAGACCCGCAACCGGAAGAGCAAGGGTGGCAATTACCTCTTTTTGACACACAACAGCAAAACCTCCCCCCATCTTTTGGATAGCTTTGACAGCCTCCATCATATCATCATCTGTTGCTCCTGCAACTATGATATTGTGGGAATCATGGGCAACCGTTGATGCAATGGCTCCCCTTGAAAGTCCAATGCCTGTTACAAAGCCGGTACTCATTCCGGTGTTGCCTGAATATCTCTCAATTACGGCAACTTTTATAAGATCCCTTGTAATATCAGATATAAGTTTGCCATCAAGGTGTGATGGTTCCATAATAACCGAATCCGTTATGACCTGGTCAGGCACCACCTTTATTACCTTGATCATGGGAGATAATGGTTTGGTCACAGGATTATTATTACAATCCGGCATTGAAATAGAAAAATCAATGGATTTAATGTCAAAATTCATGGTTTTCGGAATATCATCGGGAATATTTTCGTGGGGCAACTTATGTGATGAGCCAGAAACCAGAGACCCTTTTTCCGCAACCAGAGATCCCATTACAAAAACCTTTTCCACCACAGGGCAGGAGAGGTCTTTAAATATTATCATGTCTGCCCTGCGTCCTGGTGCAATTGCTCCGGCATCTGTTATGCCAAAGTGCCTTGCACAGTTGATGGTTCCCATCTGTATAGCCCTTACCGGATCAAGGCCGGCTTTTATGGCTTTTCTTATGATATGGTCAATATGTCCCTGATGCAGGATCTCTTCCGGATGACGGTCATCGGTGCACCACATCATCTGCTGCCAGGTGGTGTCAGTGATTGCCGGCATTAGGTCGTCAAGATTTTTTTGCACATGTCCCTTCCCTTACCATGATATGCATTCCAAGCCGGAGTTTTTCAAGTGCTTCCTGGGTGGTTGTACACTCATGATCGCTTGATATGCCTGCCGCAGCATATGCCCAAAGATCACGGCCGCTTACCCCTGGTGCATGGCCGTCAACAGGTTTTCTGATTTTGTGGGCAGCCTTGATTTTTGCCATGACTTGTGAATCAGCAGAAATCACCCCCGGATAGTTCATCATTTCGGCAAGTGCAACAATTCTGTTGTTTTGCATGAAGGGTGCAATGGCTTCTGCATTAAGTGTTGCTCCTGTGGTTTCCATATCTGTTGCAGGGACACATGAGGGCATGGAAAAAAGAATGTTCATGGTACTTTTTTCTGCGGACTGCACCATATACTCAATGCCTCTGGTTCCAAGGACATTGGCAATTTCATGGGGGTCTGCAATGACAGTGGTTGTTCCGAAAGGGAGGACACCCCTTGAGAACTGAACAGGTGTAACCATTGAGCTTTCTATGTGAACATGTGAATCCATTAGCCCCGGCGCCACATACATGCCTTCAAGGTCAACTCTTCTGACAGCATCGTAATTGCCAAATCCGCATATATATCCCTCCTTTACAGCCACGCTCTGTTCAAGGATTTCTCCTGTAAAAACATTTATGACTTTTGCGTTTGTAAATAGGATATCAACGGGTTCTTTACCTGTTGCCGCCGAAATTATGGTCTCTCTATTTTTCTCTTTTATCATGGTTTTTTAACATCGTTCTGTGAGATTTTAATGGCAGCCTGAATAACATCATCCATTACAGCCTCTGCATTCATGCTGATAAGTTTTCTGTTTTTCATAACGACTCTTCCGTCAATGATGGTTGTGGAGACATCACTTCCGGTGGCGGAATATACAATGTGAGAGTATGGATTGTACAGGGGGATCATATGCGGCCTGTCACTATCCACAATAATAATATCAGCCCTTTTACCAACTTCAATGGAGCCGGTTATAGTATCAAGGCCAAGTGCCTTTGCACCGTTGATGGTGGCCATCTTAAGAGCTGTTTCAGCACTTATAGCTTCCGGATTCATTGTAAATACCTTGTGCAGCTTTGCTGCTGTATCCATCTCCAGAAACATGTCAAGATCATTGTTGCTTGCACACCCGTCGGTCCCAAGACCTACGCATATGCCATTATCAATCATTTCCGGAATTTTTGCCACACCTGACGCAAGTTTCATGTTGCTTTCAGGGCAATGGGCAACTTTTACATCATATTTTTTGTAAAGCTCCATATCTTCCTTTGAAAGATGAATTGAGTGGCATGCAATCAGGTTTGAAGATAAAATCCCAAGATCGGCAAGAAAAGCTGCCGGAGATTTGCCATATTTTTCATTTATCTGTTCAGATTCACTCAGGGTTTCTGCAACATGAATAATAAGAGGGGCATTATGTTCACGGGCAAGGATGGATGCCCTTTGCAAAAGTTCCGGGGCACAGGTATAGGTTGCGTGTGGTTCCACTGCAACGGTTATAAGTGGATCATCCCGCCATTGTGCCATCATATTGTTGACATATTCAAATCCGTTTTCAAGAGCTCCGTAGTTCGGAGATGGGAAATCGTAGAGAACCTCTCCTACCACAGCTCTCATTCCGCAATTTGAGGCAGCCTTTGCCACTTCATTTTCAAAAAGATACATGTCACAGAAACAGGTTGTGCCGGACATTATCATCTCTGCACAGGCAAGCATGGCTCCTTTGTGGACAAGCTCTCCTGTAAGAAGAGCCTCTGCCGGAAAGATATGTTGAGTCAGCCACTCCATAAGGGGCAGATCGTCGGCAAGGCCGCGAAATAGGGTCATTGATGCATGTGTGTGGCTGTTTACAAGCCCTGGCATGATTATGCCGCCTTTTGCATCTATGATCTGGCAGGTTGCAGATTCATCTTCTATAAAACCTGCAAGCCTATCTTTGTTGTCAATTTTTACTATGTTGCCGTTTTCAACTGCGACAGCACCATCTTTAATGCACCTCATGGCCCTATCCATGGTTAATACAGTCCCGTTTGTAATCAATATTTTCATGGGTTCTTCCTTTCATATCTTTGCAGGCGTGCCAAGAGGCATTTTTTGATGATAAAGTCTCTGTAAGCGACTGTTTTTTACCGTGAAAATGACTATCATTTTTATATTTGGGGGTGATTGATACGTAATCAATCATGCCCGTTTACCGTGGAAATAGATACAAATTTCCATATTCGGGGGTGGCTGGATGCCGGCCATGACCGTTTACTATAAAGCCTCTATAACTAACTGTTTTTTAAATAATTTTCATCTTTTTGATTGTGGAGTGTGTCCGCCATGTACGTTATATCTTTCATGCCTTTTCAGGCAAGGGTTCAGGCGCTTTTGCCCTTGATTGTATCAAGCGTTTTTGAAGCATTGTTGATGCATTGGTGGAGTAAACCCCTGAAATAACAAGTACAGTTCCTGCCGCCTGTGCAATGCTTATTGTCTCGTCAAGCATTAACCAGGAGAGAATAATGGCGCTTACCGGAACAAAATTGATAAAGACACTGGCTTTCATGGCTCCTGCTGTTTTGATTCCCTCATAGTACCATAAAAATCCTAAAACTGTGCCGAAAAATGCAAGATAGAAAAGGCTGAACCAGTTCATGGGTGTATATGATACAATCTCAGTCAGATCACCGTAAAGAACTACCGGAAACATAAGTAAAAAAGTTCCTGCAACCGATGAGTAGCAAACAGAAACAATGGGCGACATATCTCCCATGATTTTTTTTCCGATCAAAGAGTATGTAACCCAGCTTGCAACGCAGCCCATAATCATGATTTCTCCCCTGCCAATGGCATCACCTGCAAGATTGATAAGGTTTCCATCTGATATAACAACAAGAGCACCTGTAACTGATAAAAGTATGCCTGTGCATTTTATCAGGTTTACGCTCTCCTTGAAAATCAGTGCCGAAAGCAGGCTTATCATAATGGGATTGGTGGCAATGATGAGTGATGCCTTACCCGCCGGAATATGGTGCAGGGCATTAAAAAAGAGGATATTGTAGGAAAAGACTCCTGTTGAACCGAGCAGCAACAGGGGAATAAAATCTTTTCTTCTGATGGCAGGCAACTTGCCCTGAGTCTTTTTTGTAATAAGAAGCAGAAAAAAAGAGGCCATGGCAAAACGTATGAATGCAGCATTTATAGGTGAGACATTGCCAGCAATGGATTTTCCGGCAATAAATGTTCCTCCCCAGAAGATTGCAGTAAGAAGAAGTTTGAAATAGACCATGAAAAAGTTCCTGAATATAAAAAATAAAAATTACGGCACGCCCAATTTACCTGTTTACGTTTTCTTGAGCCTGCTTACTCTTTTGGGGTAATTTAACTCAAAAAAGTGTAAACTACTTTACCGTGAAAATGACTATAGATTTCCAGAAAAATATTTTGGCATTCTCAATTCTGAAGGGCAACCACAAGGGATTGTCCCTACATTGCTTGCCAATTTAATTATCTGGAACAGTATATCATTTTCATACTTCGGGGTGATTGATGCGCAATCATGTCCGTTTGGGCAGATATGAAAGATGCCAAAAAAACTTAAAAATGGCAATCTTGAAATATCAATATAAAAAAACTCGAACATCAAGTGAAAGAAATCTTGTCACCGCAGCCAAGTGATTGAGTATTACAGAGCCGAAGCCAGTGAAGCAGACACAATTTTATATGAAAGTCTCGGTAACAGCCTGTTTTTAAAACGACTTTCATCTTTTCGATTGTGGCGGTCATCAGCCATGTACGTTTTATATGAAAGTCTCCTTAACAGACTGTTTTAAAAACGACTTTCATCCCTTCGATTGTGGCGGTAATCCACCATGTACGTTATATAAAAGTCCCCGCAAATGGCTGTTTTTATAAAGACTTTCAACACTTCGATTGTGACGGTGAACCGCCATGTTGGTTATAAAGATCCCTTTCAATTTTTTTCAGACGCCACATAACCATAGGACTTGACGCTTTGGGGCGTGTGTTGGTCGTCGTCTTCACATATCGAGAGAATACAATTCGTTTGATAGCGGCAAGAAGGGCTACCAAAAAGGAAAGAGGGCATTATGAAACCGGAATATGATTTTAGCAAAGCAAAACGCGGAGCCGTTGTACCTCAGAAGGGAAAGACCCGAATAACGATCTATCTTGACAACGATGTGATTGAATCGTTTCGAGAACGGGCAGACAAAGCCGGATGCGGCTACCAGACCGTTATCAATCAAGTACTTCGGGATTATTTAAACAAGCCTGAGACACTAATGGATGAAAATAAGTTGCGCCGGGTGCTCCGGGAAGAGTTAAAGGTCATTTAAGCAGCTTGATCAGTCAATCACCTTCTGCTGAATCAAAGATGCGGAATGCGTTTGAAAAGGCCAGGCTGAAAAAGAACAGATACTATTTGAATCGGAAATTTTACTCATTTTTTTTGACAATCCTCACCACGCATCTTCTATGATTCTTGGAATGCTCACCTTGGTGGGTTATTTTCACATAAGTCCTCTTTTTTTTATGGAATAAATTATGTCAGTCCTCTTTTTTTGATAAAAGGTCAGAGATAAAATGAAGTTGACAAAGCTACCTCACGAGGCTACCATCAAAAATAAAGGTAAACACCTTATTAAGGGGGGAGACAAATGGCTAAAACAGAGAAGAAATTACGGATTAACATCGTCGATGTAAAACGAGCCAACGAAAAGATTAAGGCGTACAAAGGGTCTCTGCCCACCCGCACACATCTTCGAATAGCAGAAAAAATTTCTGAAGCGCAGATACGGGCTGCATTTGAAAGAGCTTCAAAACGAATCGGGAATTTGCCGAAAATTGATTTGCGAGAATGCGCTTGAAAAGGGATTGCAATTACATCTATTCAGAGCTTGTTGAAGGCAAAAATGATGTCATCGGGGCATTGGCGTATTCCCTCTATAAACAACAGAAAATTGAATGTATTACCGATTTTGAAAAAAAGTATGAAAGACGGCCCACCGAAGAAGAGTTAGCCCCCTTCAAGGAAATATCAAACAGCAAATGAAAACTGGCCGGTTCTTGATGGCGATGATACTGTCACACCGGTTCGTGCCATGAACGAAGCCAGCCGTGTGGTGGCTGAAAGTAAAATCGAAGAGATCACCCAGGGAAATATCTCGGTGACCGATCTGGATTCTGAAACCGCCATGGCTCTGACACTCTATGAGATCTGGGGCCTGGGGGAGTTTTCCTTTGATGAGGCGTTGAATATCTCCAAGTCCCTGAACATCTCCCTGGAAAATTGAAAAACATGCCGATACCCAAAAAAGATTGATCCTGGATCTGCTGGCTGTTTGGGCAAGGGAGATGGATGACGAGAAGAGGCGTCAGAAGGCGGAGTTGATACTGTATGGATTGAATCAGGGATGATTGTGTATAATGAAAACATAAGTATCCAAATAACTTTCATGAGGCGATATAATGATTACTAAAGATTCAATAAAATCTGAAATTGATAAATTGCAGGATCAATATTTGGAAACACTGTTTCGCATCATTAAAGCGTTCGAATATATTCCTGACTCCAGTCAAAATATAATGAATTCTGAGCAAAAACAAACGCAAGAACAGAAACAAATGCAACAAGAGAAAAATGAATGGCTCGCATTTATTGAAAATACCTACGGATGTCTGTCGGATGATCCCATAGAGAGAGGTGATCAAGGCAATTATGAAATTAGAGAAGTTATCCATTGAAATACCTTCTTGATACCAATACCTGTATCAAATACTTGAATGGGACATCGGAATCCGTTCGTAATCAAATAGAGCAAATGCTTCCTGAAAACATCGTTGTTTGTTCTGTTGTGAAAGCAGAGCTGTTTTATGGGGCTATGAAAAGTAAATATCCTGAACGAAATATAAGTAAACAGAAAGAGTTTTTAGATCATTTTATTTCATATTCTTTTGATGATAATGCTGCGGAAAAATATGGCAATATCAGGGCTCAATTGGAAAAAAATGGAACACCTATAGGGCCCAATGATTTAATGATTTCCGCAATCGCCCTTTCACAAAATTTAATATTGATAACTCACAATGTAAGAGAGTTTGAAAGGGTCGAAGGGTTGGTGTTGGAAGATTGGGAATGATAGGGCATCGTGAATGACAAAAAACAAAAAACAACCCCGATTTCAGGAACATTCCTGGCAGATCAGCTATCTTTCATCAACAGCCAGGGTCGATGGGTCACCCACAGATATTCTTGAGGATTTCTACATTCCGGTTCTCTCCAGAGCCGTGACCTACGACAGGGTTGCCGGATATTTCAGATCCACCTCGCTGGCTGCGGCATCCCAGGGTTTTTCTGCATTTACCCAAAACAGCGGTAAGGCGCGGCTCATTGTCGGGGCGGACATGTATCCGGAAGATGTGCAGGCTGCCCTCCAAGGAATCTGATGGCATTGGGACAATCCTCTCATATCTAACGCCATGCTTCAGGAACTGCTGGATTATGAGACCTGGCCGGCATCTGTCCAAAGGGGCGTGCATCTTCTGGCATGGATGGTGGCCAAGGGCTTTCTGGATATCCGGGTGGCTTTCAGGGTCCATTCCAAAACCGGAGAGGTGCTCTTTGCAAAGACACGGGGCGGTTATAAAAAAGGTCATGAACTTCTCTAGCCCCACGAGGGATTCCAGGCCTCGGAACAGTAAACATAAGGTTGCTTCCCCGGAGATTGTAAAACGGTCAATGAAGCATGCCAAAACTAGCTCCAATTTTCTCGCCACTGCTTCAAACGGCAATCCCAAGTGCGGGCGTTTTTTATCGCTGTCTGTTCATTCAATTTCATCCTTGCAGGTTTTTTTTCCTGTTTCACAAGCACTGCTGTGGATCTTCTGCCGTCAATTTTCAGGATTGATGGCCTGTCAAGCTTCAGATATCGCAAATAACGGGTTTCCGTGTGTGCAGGAAGGCTGTCCAGCCAGTTCCAGTCAATAAAGTTTTTATCTTTGGCCGGTACTCCAAGGTAATTTATCCCAAGGGATGTTATGTTGTGGAAAAAATGGCTGCCTTGTGACGGGTCAGCATTGAGCTTTTCTGATACAGTTTCAATGATTGTACCCACACGGGTTATGTGGCTCCATTTTACAGGTATGCCAAGCCATCGGTCAGTTGTACCCCAGCGCCCGGGGCCTATCAAAAGATACTTCATGTCAGGAATATTTCGGAAGTTTCTCCTGCATGTTTCCCGTTTTTGCTCTTCCTGTTGAAGTTTTTGTTCCTTTTCAAACATGCTGTTGAGTTTGTCAATCTCTTCTGCAATCTCAATGGTTTTTGATGTGTCAAAAGCCTCTGGTTTTACGTAGATGATATGGGAAATAACTGAAATCTGACTGCTTCCCATGGCTTTGTCTGAGTAACAGTATGAGTTCTCAAGGTCATCGGGCTTTATGTCAACATTCATGCTGTGTTGAGCCACCATCATCGGCCTGATCTGAAGAAGTGAAAATTCCGGTTTTTCATCATCTAAAAGATTAACAGCAAACTCTATTTCCACCGGACATCCCATGCCTGTTTTTCCGATCTCAAGAAGCTCTGACAATATCTCTCCAAGGGGAAACTCCTTAAATTTTAAAACAGATGCAAATGTAAGAACAGGATACCCTTTTTTGCTGAAAAAATCCCTTACCCTGTTATCCTCTGCAAAGTAGGTGCTTAAAAGTTTTTTCACAGGCTTGTGATCAATGACATCATCCACATCCAGCTTCTCAAGCTCGAAATCTGTCTCTTCAATATATTCAAGATCACTTTTTTTCAGCTCCAGTGCATAGAAATAGCGCTGGGCATTTTTCAGAATATTGTCAACTGATGAGAATTGGGGAAGAAATTCAGGATATCTCGGCGAAAACCTAAGTGCAACTCCTCCGTCAACCACAATTTTACCAAGTCCAAGGGCAATGTGTGCAACACCTTCATCCGGCTTCATGTAGGATACCGGATAGAAATTGTAGGATTGTGCCACACCTGAAATTGCAGGATAAAAGTAATTTCCGTTGACTGTTCCGGAAAGCTGCTGGATTATGACAGCCATTTTGTCCTCTTCCGGTCTGTAAACGGAATTTTTCGCAAGAAGCCGCGGAGTCTCCTGGTAAATGGATGCATAGACAAGTTTGATGGCACTTAAAAGCTGTTTCAGACGTACCTCAATATCAGGATGGTTGTTGGCAAGCATATATGTACTGTATGCTCCTGCACTTGGGCGATAGTGAGCATCCTCAAGAATTGCTGATGAGCGCACAGCAAGGGGGTATTTTACATAATTGAGAAACACCTTAAGATCCCGGGAGAGCCATTCCGGAAAGCGTGACCCTTTGAAATGCTCCTTTATGGCCTCGTCACTTCTGATATTTTTCAGAAACTCGCGGGTATTGTTAAGACGCTCAAAATCATCAAATCCTTCTGTGGTAATAACCACAATTTTGGGAAGGGTTATATTGACATTGGAGAATTTCTCCTGAAAACCTGAATGCTCCCGAAAAAGATTGGAAATAAAAGCAAGCCCCCTTGCCTTTCCTCCAAGGGAGCCTCTGCCGATCTTCACAAAATCGTTTTCAGCATCAAACTCCTCCTTTACAAAATCAGAGATAAGTCCTTTTTGCCTGATTTTCAGCTTGTTTCTGATAAGCCGTATGAGATAATCCTTGGCCTCCCTTGTCTCTTTAAAATCATTGATCGTAAGAGAGCGAAGCTTTGCAGCAAGGCGCATTTCAAAACGGGCCATGAACCAACGGGAAAAATCATTTCTTGCAGCATGGTAGGTAATAGATTCATCAGGAACAGAGTGGAGTATGGTGCTCATGCTTCTGAGATTTGATGCCCGTGCAACAACACTACCGTCTTTGAGCCTGAACATGAAATCCCCGAATCCAAGGTATTGAACCAGAAAATAACGTATATCAGCGTGAAGGGCAGGGGAGTTTTTATCAAGAAAAAAGGCGGGGATATTTTCTGCCTGTTCCCTGTTTTCCGTTTCGGAAGAGAGCATAAGAAGGGGAAGGTCAGGAATCTGGGACTTGATTCTGCGCAATAGCTTCAAACCTGCGTGGGCATCTTCCCTGCCATCTTTGGGATAGCGGACATCAGAGATAACGCATAAAAGGTAGCGGGAGTATTTCTGGTAGAGTCGCCAGGCATCTTCATAGTTTTCCGCCAGAAGAATTTTGGGTCTTGCCCGCATTCTCAGGATTCTGTCTTTTTCGTTAAGGGAATCGTCCATAACAGCCTGGGTCTGCATGACGATCTCCTTATATATATATGGAAGCAGGGATGAGATATAAAGGGGGGAATCTTCCACAAAGATAACCACCCTTACATTGGCAAGCTCTGTATCATGATCAACATTCATGAAATCTTCTCTGTTTTTTACAAGAGCCATGAGAAGGTCAGTATTGCCGCTCCAGATGAATGTTCTATCAATAATGCTCCTGTCATAGCATTTGTCGTTTTCCATCAGTTTGCCGGCATCATAGGCAAAGTAATAGACAGGAAGCTCCTTGTAGAATGTTTTTATTTTTTCACAAAGCTCATATGATTCAATATCGCTTATGTGAGGCATTACAATTACAATATCGTAGATTCTGTTTTCAAGTTCTGCAAATGCCTCCTTTCCGCTTGAAACCCATGTAAGTCTTGGTGGGCGGCTTAGATTCAATCCCCTGTACTCATGGATAATTCGCTCGGAGAGACGGCCGTCCTCCTGCATTATAAAGGCATCATAGGGGCTTGATACCAGCAGGATCTCATCCACTCTCAGTGTCATCAATTCATGGAATGACTTAAAGTAGAGCAGCTCCTTGTCTGTTTGTTCCATCGTTTTATCTTCGCTATCTTTCAAAATTCACTCTCCCCTGGAAATTATGTTGTTTGAAAAGATTGTTTGGTATTTTGAAAAGATTCTTTGGTATTTACTCAAAATCGACATCTTATTGCTTTTTCAGAAGTTATTGCAGTTGTCTGAACCAAGATAACCAGGATGGATAGGATGCTCAGGATAGATAATCCTGCCTTATCCTGTTAATCCAGGGATGGCCGCCTTTGAGTTAGGCCATGAAATTTTAAAGTAGCACAGCTTTGTTCCATCTTCAAGAAATTAGGTAGAAGGCAGACTGTTGTCAGTTAATGTTAATTTAAATGAAATTTAATGAACCTGTAAAATGTCCGATTTCGAGATTTTTTCAGTCATAACTCTCTGAAATTATTAATAGTGATCTCTCTTAAATTATTAATGTTGATTTTGGAACTTCCGAATTTTAACGAGGCCATCAAGTTTTGGAGATGCAATCTTTATTTTACGGAAATACAATGATATAATGTACATGGCGGATGTCCGCCACAATCTAAGGGATGAAAATCATTTTAAAAACAGGCTGTTACGGAGGCTTTCATATAAAAATGTAAAGCAGTTTGATGGTATTTGGATGTGGTATATTTGTTGTTAAAAATTTCAAATTGGGAATGCTTCATGATGAATCAAAATTCAGAAATTGAACGATTGAAAGCTGAGCTTGCAGAAGCGCGATCAGAAAACAACTCTCTGAAAGAGAAATTTAGTACCCATGCAAGGGATGCTGAACGGGCAATACAGGCTAAAAGTGAATTTCTTGCCAACATGAGCCACGAGATCCGTACCCCCATGAATGGAATCATAGGGATGATGCATATTCTTATGGATACTCCACTTTCGGATGAGCAGAAAAAATATGCAGGTCTTGTCTTTTCAAGTGCCAATGCACTTCTTTCACTTATAAATGATATCCTAGATTTTTCAAAAATTGAGGCTGGAAAGCTGGAGTTTGATAACAGAATCTTTGATCTTCAGGTAACAATGGATGACATAAATGCAATACCTGCAATACAGGCAAAAGAAAAAGGTATTGATTTTTCAAGCACCATTGACACTGACGTTCCTCTGCTGCTGAAAGGAGATCCTGCAAGAATACGTCAGATTCTCAATAACCTTACAGGAAACGCCATCAAATTTACGGAGGCAGGGGGTGTCACAATAAACGTATCCCTTGAAAAGGAGACAGATAACCTTGTCACCCTGAAATTTACCATTGATGATACAGGAATAGGAATTCCCGAAGATAAAATTGACTCTCTGTTTGAAGCATTCAAACAGGCAGATGCATCAACAACCCGCCAGTTTGGCGGCACCGGTCTTGGCCTTTCCATCTCCAAAATGCTTGTGGAGATGATGAATGGTAAAATTGGTGTTGAAAGTGATGAACTTCTTGGCAGTACATTCTGGTTTACAATTGAACTTGAAAAGCAGAATCCCGACGATATACCTGACATGAATATGGTATTCAGCAAGAGCATAATAAACAAGCGCGTACTTCTCGTTGGAGATGACCTTGGAGCATGCAGCACACTGAAGGAAAACCTTGTATCTCTTCAGCTTGACACAGAAGAGACAAATTCAGTAGAAAATGCCATTAATTGCCTGAAGAGAGCTGCTGAAGAAAAAATACCTTTTCAGGCTGTTCTTGTTGACATCCAGAGCGGCAGCATCAACCCTGCCACCCTGAGCAAGAAAATTAATCTTGACCCTCTCCTTAAAAATACCAAACTTGTACTTATAACAGGCACAGGGAAAAAAGGAGATGCCAGACGATTTGAGGCCCTTGGATTTTCAGCTTACATGAGCAAGCCTGTTGACAGGGAGCTTCTTAATGACTGTCTCAGGGCAATTCTGCACATCTCTGTATCAGATGATATTTGCAAAGGTGGCATTATTACAAGGCACTCCATTGCTGAAAACAAAAAACATCTTAAAAAGATTCTTGTTGTGGAAGATAATGAGACCAACATGATTGTTGCAAAAACATTAATTTCCAAACTGGGATATCATGCTGATGGTGCCCGCAACGGTAAAGAAGCTGTGGACAAAATTGAATCAACCCATTATGATATAGTTTTTATGGATTGTCAGATGCCTGTCATGGATGGGTTTGAGGCAACACGGATAATCCGGAAATACGAATCTTCTGAATCTTTAAAAACAAAAGATAATAATACAGAACGGCAAGTCAGATCAGTAAAACATACCCCTGTCATTGCAATGACCGCAAATGCCATGAAAGGAGACAGGGAAAAGTGCCTTGCCGCAGGAATGGATGACTTTATTTCAAAACCCGTTGACCCTGAAAAACTTGCAAGAATGGTAAGGTTTTACCTCTCAACTGCCAACTTCAAAAATTCAGGTACCAGGATTGAAACGTCAGAGCAACATTTAGAAAAGACAGAAGATAAAAATGAAAATATAACCATCAGGAGCGATGGTGTTAATAGTGACAGGTCATTTGATAATAGTGACAGGCCATTTGACAGAGCCGCTATGGTGGAACGTTTTGGTGGTGATGAAGAGGTTGTTGACATAATTGTAGATTCATTTATTGAAGAAGCAGGCGGACTTATAAAGCAGCTTGAAACCGCTGTGGAAAACAGGGAGATGGAATCAATCAGAGCCGCATGTCATGCCTTGAAAGGTTCTGCATCAAATGTTCATGCCTTGCCACTGAGTACAAGCGCCCAGCTTCTTGAAGCTGTTGCCAAAAAGGGAAAAACGGATATTGACCTTGACTCCATGCTGGAGAGTATCAGGTCAGATTTTAACCGATTTTCAAGCGAGATTGCCAATGATTGATATTGAAACAATGTCTGTTCTGATTGTTGATGACATGAGAAGCATGCGCCTTTCCATCAGGAATATGTTTAAACAACTGCGCCTCGGCAGCACAATACGTCATGCTGAAAACGGCCGTGAAGCCCTTAAAATGCTTAATGAAGGTCTCTTTGATCTTGCCGTGATCGACTGGAACATGCCGGTGATGAATGGAGTTGAACTTCTTGGAAAGATTCGGAATTCAAAGACATTGAGAGATATGCCGGTAATCATGGTAACAGCAGAGGCAGACAGAGATACTGTTATCAATGTTGCAGAAACTGAAATTGACGCATATCTCTTAAAGCCTTTAACAATGAAGGCTCTTGAAGAAAAAGTAAAAAATGTTATTGAGTCTGCAAATAATCCTGACAAGGCAACAATTCACCTTCAGAAGGCAAGGGAGCTTGAAGAGGCAGGAGACATTGATGGTGCCATCAATGAGATGCGTATCTCTCTAAAGGAGAAGCCAAATGCATCAAGAATTCTTAGAAATATCGGGCTTCTTTATAAAAAAAACAATAATGAAAAGATGACTGAAAAGTGCCTTGTAAAAGCGGTCAGCGTTAACAGACAGGATGATGTTTCACGTTTCCTTCTTGTGGATTTCTATCTGGAAAAAAATGATCTTCCCAATGCCCTTAACTATTATGAAAAAGGCAGGCTTACAGGACAACAGGCTGTTGAAAAGGGTATGTTGCTTGCTGAAAAGCTCATTGAACAGGGCATGTCATCCAGTGCTGTCTCTATCTTTACCCAGATTCTTAGCAAGTCAAGGGAAAATTTATCCATGAGAGAAACCATAGTCAATGTATGCGTCCAGAACGGTGAATACAACTATGCAAAATCCCTGCTTAAGAAAATTGTTGAGGAACAGCCGGAAAGATATGACCTGGAACTTAAACTTGCAAAGCTCTATGCAGGAACCAATGAGACAGACCAAGCTTTGATATGTTTTGAGCAGCTTGATAACAGCTCAGGTCTTGATAAAATATTGACTCCTGAACAGATAATATCCATAAAAATATGGCTTGCAAAATTTTACATGCAAAATAAAAAACCCTTTATTGCCGATAATCACATAAATCAGATACTGAAGATTGACCCTTCAAATGAAACTGCCCTGAAACTAAGACAGATAAACTCATGATTCATACATTCTATTTTAGACTGCTACTGTAATTTTATCTATAGCTTTCCAGAAAAGTATTTTGTTTTTTGTCAAAAAAAATAGGTGGTGTCCCAAATATGTTGATGAGCTCTTCACAAACCTTGATTCAGCAGGGCTTTCACAAAAAGATATCAACACTTTTATGACACTACCAAAAAATAATCTTGATAACAGATAGTTAGACTTTTCCATTATCAATTTAATTATCTGGAATGCTATATATATCAAAAATCCTTTTGAAATCAATTGTTCCATTTCCTGCAATGGAAATGAATTTGCTCTCATTAAAATATTGTGGTATTAATTCAAAATTATGACAAAAATAGTAAGCATATCAAACCAGAAAGGCGGTGTAGGCAAAACAACCACAGCCGTCAATCTATCTGCCGCCCTTGCCGACGGTGGAAAAAAAACACTTCTTGTTGACTGTGATCCCCAGGCTAATGCAACAACAGCAACCGGGATTGACAAACCTTCCCTTAAATACTCACTCTATCATGGCCTGATAGGTGAAGCCCCTCTTGAAGAGATTATATGTGACACTGACACAAAAAACCTAAAAATCGTTCCATCCCATGTTGAACTGATCGGCTTTGAGGTTGAGATGATGTCCAGCAGAGGACGGGAAGAGATCCTGAAGCGCCTTCTTCAGACCTCCGGAGATGAGTTTGATTATATCATTATTGACTGTCCCCCGTCTTTGAGCCTTCTTACGCTTAATGCTTTGACAGCAGCGGATTCTGTTCTGATTCCTCTTCAAACAGAATTTTTTGCACTGGAGGGGCTGGGGCAGCTTCTTGAAACTATTAAGCGTATCAAACAGTCATTTAATCCGGGCCTTAAGATTGAAGGGATTTTAATGACAATGTTTGACAAAAGAACCAACCTTGCAAGACAGGTGGTACAGGATGCCGAAACCTACTTCAGGGATATGCTGTTTAAAGCAAAAATCCCAAGAAACATAAAACTTGGAGAAGCCCCGAGTTTTGGAATGCCTGTAATTGCATATGACAGATCATCTGCCGGATCCCAGAGCTACCTTTCCCTTGCACAGGAGATGATCAAAAAATGAGCATGAAAAGAAAAACCGGGCTTGGCAGAGGAATCTCATCCCTTATTCCCGACTTTGATTCCCTTGATGAAAAGTCGGGTGATTTTTTTATGTGCCGTATTGATGATATTGTTCCAAACCCTTTTCAGCCACGCAGATCATTTAACGAAGAAGAGCTTGAGCGTCTTACCCTCTCCATAAAGGAGCAGGGCGTATTACAGCCCCTTCTTGTAAGAAAGGATCCCAAGGGTGGATATGAACTCATTGCAGGCGAAAGACGCCTGAGAGCTGCAAAACAGGCACAACTGGATCTTGTGCCAGCCATTGTAAGGGCTATTTCCGATGAACAGATGCTTGAGGTATCAATCATTGAAAATGTACAAAGATCCAATCTCAACCCCATTGAAGAGGCAGACGCCTACCACAGACTCATAACCGAGTTCAATTATACACAGGAGATGGTTGCCAGAAAAATCGGCAAAAACAGATCCACAATTGCCAATTTTCTGAGGCTACGCGGGTTGCCGGAACAGGTTCTGGAAAGCCTTGCCGCTGATAAAATATCCATGGGGCATGCAAGGGCAATATTAAGTGCCGGAAGTGTTGAAAGCCAGATTAAAACCTGGGAAATTGTTATAGAAAAGGGGCTTTCTGTACGTGCAACAGAGCAGCTTGCCAAAAAAATCAAAGCAGAGCCTCCATTGCCTGACCAGCCGGAAGACGAATCAGATCCGGAACAGTTAAACAATTCAGTAGCTGATGCCGATTATATCAAAACCATATGTTCAGATCTTACAAGAAGAATCAATTATCCTGTTTCCATAAAGAAAAAGGGGGAAAAGGGAAAACTTGAAATCACTTTCAGGGATAACCGTGAATTCCAGAAAATAATTGATTTTTTAAACAACATCTAAATCCCATGAAAATCACAATTGCAAAAACAGCGGGTTTCTGCATGGGTGTCAGGCGAGCAGTGGATATGGTACTGGATGCCGCCAACAGCACAAATGACCCCATATGCACATACGGACCCCTTATCCACAATCCCCAGGTTTTAAAAATGCTGGAAGATAAAGGCATCCCTGCAATATCAAGGATACCTGAAACAGCAAAGGGCACTGTGCTGATCCGTGCACATGGTGTTCCCCCTGAATCCCAGCATGAGCTTGAACAGGCAGGATTCAAGGTTATCAATGCGACCTGCCCAAGGGTTATAAGAGTTCAGACAATAATCAGAAAACATGCAGAAAAAGGATATGCCACCATAATAATTGGTGACAGAGATCACCCTGAAGTAAAAGGGCTTATGGGTTATTCCGCCGGAAAGGGTCACACTGTATGCTCAATGGAGGAACTGGCCGATTTGCCATGTTTTGAAAAAGCTGTGATTGTTGCTCAGACCACCCAGGATACATCCCTTTATGATGATGTAAAGAAGTGGGCAACCATAAACCATCCTCACTATAAGCTGTTTGATACAATATGTGATTCAACGGAAAAGAGGCAGGCAGAAGTACGGCAGATCGCCCGTACCCATGATGCTGTTGTTGTAGTTGGCGGCAAGGAGAGCGGCAACACAAAACGGCTTGCCCAGATAGCATCAGAAACAGGAAAGTTTTATGTTCATATTGAAGATATCTCTGAACTTGAAAAGAGCCACCTCCAACAGCTTGGATCAGCAGAATCTATTGCAATAACAGCAGGGGCATCCACACCAAACTGGATCATCAATAAGACATTTCGGTCACTGGAAACAGAGCTTGACAAAAAAGATAGAGCAATATCTTCATCACTCATTGTAATGTCCCGTCAGATCAGAAATTTTCTTTTAAGAACCAACCTTCTGCTTGCAGCAGGGGCGGGCTCCATGACATATGCCTGCTCAAAGCTCCAGAATATGGAGCATATATTGATACACTCCTTTATTGCCATGCTTTATGTTCTCTCAATGCAGATCATGAACAATCTCTTTTCAATATCATCTGACAGATACAATAACCCTGAAAGGGCAGACTTTTATGAAAGACATAAAAAAAGCCTTTCTGCAACCGCCTTTTTAGCTGGTGCAACTGGCATTTATCTATCATTCTCAACCGCAATGCTTCCATTTATCATTCTTTCAGTGATGAGTATGCTGGGCCTTCTTTATAACCAGAAACTCTTTTCCGCCTCTTTCAGGGGACGCAAAATATCAAGGATTAAAGATATTCCTGGTTCAAAGACATTTCTGATTGCAGTGGCATGGGGGAGTGTAACTTCACTTCTGCCGGCACTTTCCCGTCCAGACCCTGATGTTGTCTCATTTGCATTTGTAGTGCCTTTTGTATTTACCACAGCTCTTCTTTTTGCAAGAACAGCCTTTTTTGCACTCCTTGAAATACAAGGAGACCGCATCACAGGCAAGGAGACCCTTCCCATAATCCTTGGTGAGAAAAGAACAAAAAAACTCATCCATAATTCGCTTTATATTGCAGCTCTGATTATCTTTATCTCAACATTGACAGGAATCATACCAAAAACAGGATTGCTCACGGCACTGATTCCCCTATCAATGATATATCTGGTAAAACTTCATGAAAAAGGGGCTTTGTATCCTGGGATGCATCTTGAGTTCATTATGGAGTCACATTTTCTTTTGTCAGGATTTTTGGTGTTGTTTACTTAAGTTTTTTCATACTCAAAATTGACATTTTATTGCTTTCAAGGGGCTGTTATCCCATGAACAGACTTGGTTTTGCCATAGGTGAACTTGCAGTCAAACATGCTTTAATCACACCTGAAGCATTTGATAAGGCCGTTAAAGCATGTGCAGATTTTCAAGACAATGATGATGCCATACCTGATTACCTGATAGCCCAGGGGCTGCTTACAAAGGAGAATATTCATAAGCTATCAGCAGTTATCAAGACAAAGCAGGCAAGGCAGCAGGACATAATATTTGGGAATATTGCCCTTAAAAAAGGGTATATAACAAAATCCATCATGCAGCTTGCCATGGATGAACAGGCTGCCCTTTTCAAAAGCAGTAAAAAATATACCCGTCTTTCTGATATTCTTGTTGATGCCGGAATGCTTTCTCCCCAGCAGAGAGACACAATTATTGTTGAGCAGAACACCCCTGAATCAGATGCTATAGCAGAGAAAACAAGATCATCTGCTGCAACTGATGGCGTGGATGGAGGTGGCTCATCCATTGATCAGCACATGGAAAGCGGAGTTGTATCTGCCTCTCATTCGGAAGATAGTGAAAACATTGCCAATGGAACTTCAGAGACAAAACAAAAAGCACTTGAGTCCATAAAACCGGAAAAAATTTTGCCTATTCCGAAGTCTTTCCATCAGGTATTAAACTGATTGTCCAGCAGGACGGAAATGCGGCTTTTCTTCTTAAAACCAATGAATTTGACCAAAATATATCAATTGGCCAGATAAAGGAGCTGCTTGCATCAAGAAATATATTGTATGGAATTGTTGATAACAAAAAAATAGATAGTTTTATAGAGTCAGATATTTTTTATAAAAAGGCCTTTAAAATAGCAGAAGGCAATGCACCGGAGCAGACCCAGAATGCCACAATAAAATATTTTTTTCCCCGCCACAGGTTAAAAGCCGGAACCATACGAGAAGATGGCACCATGGATTTCCGTGAAAGGGGAGATATCCCCCAGGTTGAAAAAGGAACAGTGCTTGCTGTTAAAAAAAGTGCGGTTGAAGGCAAAGTTGGAAAAAATATATATAATGATACCGTTCGTGTAAAACCTGCAAGGGATATCCGCCTTAAAGCCGGCAAAGGCACCGTACTTTCTGAAGACCGTCTTAAAATCACAGCAGCAGTTTCTGGACATCCAAAACTTGCACGGGATGGTACCATTTTTGTCTATGAATCGTTTGTGGTGCAGGGTGATGTGGATTATGAGACAGGAAATATTGACTATCAGGGAGATGTCATAATAAGGGGCTGCATACAAAATGGTTTCAAGGTCAAAGGAAATAACATAAAGGCTCAATCAATTGATGGTGCTACAGTTCTTGCTGAAGGCAATGTTACCATTGATCAAGGCATAAATGAAGCCAATATTTCTGCAAGGGGTATGCTAAATGCAAAATTTATTCAAAATTCAGACATAACATGCCTCGGGGATGTCACAACTGAACGTGAGCTTGTTGAATCAAAAATTAATTCAAACGGCATATGTACCATAAAGGGAGTTGTTATCAATTCCAAAATTGCTGCCAAGATGGGAGTATATGCAAGGCAGATAGGGATGGAAAAAGCTCCGGCATCAACAGTCAGGGTGGGAATTGATACCTTTGCTGAAAAAGATCTTGAAATAATTGGGGAAACCCTTGCAAAAAAAGAAAATGAACAGAATCAGTTAAGAGAAATAATCGCAGAGTCACATGGAAATATTTATACTGCTGAAGCCAAAATCATGCGTGTTTCAGAAACAAAAGAGCAGCACGATGATGAACGAATGGATCTTTTATCAAAAATTTCCGCCATTGACGGCAATGCCAATGAAGGTAAGAATAAGCAGGCACAGATGCAGGCTGCCCTGAAACGCCTTATAAAAACAGGCGAAGAGATAAACCAGACAATTACATTATGCCGTGATTCCATACGTGAAATGAAACAGAAAATCAGTGAATCTGAACAGATGATGGAGAAAAACTCAAGGGAGATCACAAGACTACTTGATGAACGACACAATCTGATAAAATGGCTTGAGAATAACCCTGGTTTTTCAATTGTAAAAGTAGAAGGTAAACTCATGGCAGGTACAAGAGTGTATGGCAGATATTGTGATAAGACCATAGAAAACAGCATAAGTGCTGCCGTAATAAAAGAGGAGCAGATCAACAGAACTGTCAGGGAAAATGAACCAGGAGTGTGGAAACTCTATATTACAAGGATATAACGGCAATGGCAGACCATCTGCCACAACAAAGCATGAAAGTCCTTAAGAACCTTAAAAGACAGGGACTTTATTATAACGTACATGGCGGATGCCCGCCACAATTTAAAAAATAAAATCTTTTAAAAACAGCCACTTACTGAGACTGTCTAATAAAAAAAGATGCCCGATTCTGGTGGAAAAAGGATTCTGGTGCTAGATCTGCTGATAATAAAAAAGGAGAGACAATGACTGATTATGCAAATATTTTTGAGGGAGAGTATAACCCTTTTAACGCACTTGCCACTCTGCTTGGCCAGGAGAAGGATAGAGTCGAAAAAGCCATTAAGAGTCGTGGCTCATTTAATCCTGTGGATCTGAGTCAAAAGCGGCCTTTAACAATCGGTTTTGCGCCAGGTGACGGTATTGGCCCCATTATAGCAAAAGCTGCCCGTACCATACTTGAAAAACTTCTTGAAAATGAAGTCAAGAAAGGGGAAATCAGCATTATTGAGATCCCTGATCTCACAATTGAAAAGCGCATTGAACTGGATGTTGTGGCTCCTCAAACCTCCATTGATGTAATTGATAAATGTGATGTCATTCTGAAAATGCCCCTTGAGACACCTGACAGCTCACGTTATCCCAATGTACCGAGCGCAAATGTGTGGATGCGTCAATACATGGATCTTTTTGCCTGCCAGAGAACAATAAAAAATGATGAGCAGGATATTGATTTTACCATTTTTAGATGCAATATGGGTACTCCATATCAGGATGCAATGTCAGCGGGTGTTTCATATATAAACGGCAATGAAGAGTATGCCTTGTGTTTCTGGCCCCAGGCACGCATTGATATTGAGCGCATTACCCATCTTGCATGTCTCCACGCACAAAAATGCGGCTCCCCTGCTGTTGTGTTGAACTTCAAGGACAATGTTATAAAACCGGATGCTGCCTCCCTCAACTGGGCAAAAGCCTATATTGACAAACACTTTCCTGATATTGACTATCTGAGTGTAAAACCTGATGATTTCTCATACACCGTAACCCAGCCACAGAAGCTTAAATCAATGAAGGGTGAAAAAACAGGTGTGGAATTCAGGCTGACAACCATGATATGTAATAACATAGTAGGTGATATGGCAGGTGATGAAGCAGGCATGTACGTTGGCGGTATTGGTGGAGTTGGCTCTGCAAATATCTCGTTTTCACAGGGGATGTTTGAAGCAGGAGGAGGCACAGGAACAAGAATGATGAATGAAAACAGAGGCCATTTTGCATCTCCTGTTGCTGTTGTAAAAGCAACCGGTGAGCTTCTTGAATTCATTGGATATCCCCAACTGAAAGTCACCGTTTTCAATGCTATTGATGCACTTGAAACAGCCGGCACTGTCCCTAACGGAGGAAAAAACAGCATAACATGTGATCAGGCAACTGAATTTATACTAAAAAATATATAATCCCAATGCCTTGGTGGGCATTATTAACAGACTGTTACATAGATTTGTCAATAACCCCACATGATTGCGAGGGCATCACAACGATGGATAAAAATCTTTATATATCAGTATATTACTGAGATTTTCTAATAAACCCCCATGTTTGCTGACGCATCACAACTAAACATGAAAGTCGTTGTATATCAGCATGTTATGGAGGCTTTCTAATAAAATAATAAGGAGATAGTCAATATGTCAGAACGTATTTATAATTTTAACCCGGGACCTGCCATTTTGCCTGTGGAAGTGCTTGAGCAGGCATCAAAGGATATCCTGGAGTATCAGAATACCGGAATGAGCCTGATCGAGCTGAGTCACCGTTCAAAGGAGTTTATGGCAGTCACGGATACAGCAGAAGCACTGCTTCGGGAAATTATGGAGATACCGGATAACTACAAGGTTCTGTTTCTTCAGGGTGGAGCTTCAACCCAGTTTTTCATGGTACCTATGAATCTTCTTGGCCCTGGGAAAAAAGCTACTTATCTTAACACCGGAACCTGGTCCAAAAAAGCAATTAAGGAAGCAAAGCTTTTTGGTGACATAGATGTTGCATATTCCAGCGAAGCAACTACTTTCAACAGGGTGCCTACCCAGGATGAATATACTGTTGCCGATGATTCTGAATATCTTTACCTTACATCCAACAATACAATCTATGGAACACAGTTCAGGGATTTCCCTGTAACAGAAAAGATGCTTATAAGCGACATGTCATCTGATATCCTCTCCCGCAAGGTCGATGTCAGCAAATTCGGCATTATTTTTGCCGGAGCACAGAAAAACCTTGGCCCGTCAGGTGTCACCGTGGTTATTATAAGGGAAGACCTGCTTGAAAGAACCCCTGAAAATGTACCCACAATGTTAAGCTACAAAACCCATGCAGACAAGGGCTCCATGTTTAATACCCCTCCATGTTTTTCCATCTATACTGTGGGTGAGGTTCTTAAATGGCTTAAAAAACAGGGTGGAGTTGAAGGAATAGAAAAGATAAACAGGGAAAAGGCGGAAATTCTTTACAGTGCCATGGATGAAGGTGATTATTACCGTGGCCATGCGGAAAAGGCATCCAGATCATGGATGAATGTCTCTTTCAACCTGCCAACTCCGGAACTTGAAGCAAAATTTATTGCCGAAGCTGCCAAAGTCGGTCTTGGAGGACTTAAAGGTCATAGATCAATTGGCGGATGCCGCGCCTCAATATACAATGCATTTCCTGTAAAAGGGGTGGAAAAACTTGTGGCTTTCATGAGAGAGTTTGAGCAGAAAAATCCTTCCTGATTGCATTTTATCTAAGGGTTCGCAAAAATATCTTCCCAAAATTTTGGCATCCTTCATACACCCATCAAAGTACTTTACACTTTCCAGAGCAATAGTTATGAAAAACGGGAACACTTCTAAGGAAAATGTAATGCGGGAAATGAAAGATGCCAACTTATTGAATGATTGTGCATTGATCTCCATAAATAGCTAACAGCTCTTCATGGGTAATGGTGGATTTTCGTCTCCTTGACTCTTTTCTGATAATTTTTAAAAGTGTATCAGCCTCTGATCCATCAATTTCAATTCCCTTTATTTTCAATAGATGGCGAATGGCACCGGAGCCTGAATGGCTCCCAATTGAAAACTCCATCTCATTTTGTCCAATAATAGCCGGTTCAAATAACTGGTAAGAGATGGGGTTTTTTATAAGTCCCGAACAGTGAATACCTGATTCGTGGCGAAAAACATTTTTCCCTACAATTGGCTTTGCATCGGGAATAGGCTGCCTCGATGCTCTGGCAACCAATTGGCAAATTTTTGTAATATGTTTCAAATTGATTTGGCTGGAATATGCACCCAATTCAAACAGGGCAACCGCCACCTCTTCCAGAGATGCATTTCCGGCACGCTCTCCAATACCATTGACAGTCACGCTTAATGCCTCTGCCCCTGCTTCAACGGCACTCACTGCATTGGCAGTAGCCATGCCAAGATCGTTGTGGGCGTGAAATTCAAGTTCAAGTTGTGATCTGTGGCTTTTGAGTTCTCTTATCAACCCCATCACCATTGAAGGCGTTTGGAAACCCACTGTATCTGCAAGTCGTAGGCGATCAACCCCAAGCTCTGAAGCAAGGAGTGAAAAGTTTTTTAAAAATGACGGAGTTGTCCGGGTGGCATCCTGGGCGCCAATGGAAACCCTATCGAAGTTATCTCTTGCCACTTTGATAAGGTTTTCAAGTGAATCCAGAACCCAGGTCTCATTTTTATCAATGGTTTTAAGTAAAATGGATGATGTGGGAAAAGAGATATGAACTCCGGCTGTATTGCAACCGGCCGCTTTTTGTATATCCTCTTTCCTGGCTCTGCACCAGCACGAGAGTACACAGGGCAGGTGCAATCGTGCCATTTGCCGGATATCCTTGCAGACATGCGAGCCCATGGCTGGAATACCAGCTTCTATCTCATCTATTCCGGCCTGGGCAAGTGCAGTTGCAATGTCGATTTTCTCACGGGTGCTGAATACAACACCAGGAGCCTGTTCTCCATCCCGTAGCGTGGTGTCCAGCATCCATATTTTTTTTTATGACCCGGCTGCATCATAGTTTTTCCTCAAATATTACAGTAGATACTCTTTTGCAGTTGCACCATCTTCAATGGCATCAAGGATTGCGTCAATGGCCTCTTCTGTTTCCACATGGCCGTACCAGGTGTTTTCAGGGTAAACCACCATTACAGGGCCTTCATCACAAAGCTTCAGGCAGCAGGTTGAAGAGACAATGACATTTTCAAGCCCTCTGTCAATAATTTCGTTTTCAATATAGGGAAGAAAATCCAGTGAATTTTTTCGGTGACATTTTCCCTTGGGTTCTCCGGTTGGTCTGAAACTGGCACAAACAAGAATGTGGTGGGTGGGCTTTTCCATGTTTTCTCCTGATTCATAAAATTATTAAACTGGTTTCGGGATATCCTTAATAACTCAAAATCGACATCTATAAAACCTCTTGAGCCTTATCAATACTGTCTGAATCAGGATTTCCAAGATTAACAAAGATAAGGCAAGATTATCTATCCTGCACATCTTGTTTATCCTGGTTATCCTGATTCAGACAAATTCAGTAAATGGAAAAAAGCAAAAGATGTCGATTTTGAGTAATAAATTCTAATTACATACATCCCATTCCACTGCCTGAGCATTCAGCCATGCAGAGGGATGGCTCTCTTTTTAACAGATGTGTTATATCATCTTCATGTTTCACAGCATGGATAACCTCCGGGATCAGTCCATTAACCGTAAGCACATTAAATCCCCGTTCTGTAAGGACTCGTCTTGGTGCATCTCCAATTCCGCTAACAAGAATGTGGTGGCAATCCTTGAGAATATCTGCAATGGTATGCCACCGCAAATCCATACCACCTGGCTGGGGAAGTTCCCGACGATCTACAAGTTGAGGCCGTTCATTACGGATATCATAAATGTTCAACTCCTTTGCCTCTCCAAGGTGCTGGTTGACAAGTACCCCCTCCCGGGTTGCCACAGCCACAAATGAGTGTTCTGAAAACAAGGAAGAGTTATTTTGATGCCGGTTTTGTTGGGAAACATTATTTTTTCCATGTTGGGTCTGGCCGGAAGCATGCTTTTTTTCATGTTGTTTTTGTTGAAAAACAAACTCATTTTCATATGGGTGCCGTTGGGAAGCGCACTCACGGAGGCTATCCATTAGTTCCATATTCGGCTGTTCATCCAGCATACCAACAGCATCTGCCCTGCATCGTTTGCAATGAAGCATCTGGGGGATATGTTTTTTTGCATCTGACTGAATTTTGGAAATACTTTGTGCAGAAGGCTCTTTCAAATGTGAGAAATTTGAACCTTCATTGGGATAATAGGGCATGCAGTTTAGCAGATCCACATGATGCTTTGCCATCTCTCTGGCAATGTCAATTACATGATGATCGTTGATACCGGGCAGGACTATGGTGTTCACCTTTACGATAATCCCCCTGCCTTTTAAACCATTCACAGACTCCATCTGTTTCTCCAGAATAAGCGCCGCTCCTTTTGACGGGGGCAGGGATTTTTTACCGAATCTTACCCAGGAATAAATCCCTTCTCCGATACGTGGGTCAACAGCATTTATGGTGATGCTCACATGGCTTACCTTAAGTTCTGCCAGATCATCCAGGTAATCAGGAAGGTTCAGGCCGTTGGTGGCCACACATAGGAGCATATCAGGATATTTTCTGCGAACCATCTTAAGGGTTGTCAGTGTCTCATCCGGGTTGGCAAATGGATCTCCAGGCCCGGCAATGCCCACCACGGAGATATTTTTTTTCGCCCCCATCACTTTATCAAGATATGCCATGGCCTGTAGTGGATTGAGGATGCTGCTGCTGACACCGGGTCGGCTCTCATTGACGCAGTCAAATTTCCGGTTGCAGAAATTACACTGAATATTGCAACGGGGTGCAACCGGCAGGTGAACCCGTCCATGACTCTTGCAGGCTTTTGGGTTGAAACAGGGGTGGGTGTCTATATTCATTTTTCTATCCTCATTTTGGCATCTTCATTTCCCAGTTTACACTTTCCTGAGAGAACGCTCTGAGTGGCGTGAATCTCTCACAAAAAAGTGTAAAGAACTTTTGGGGTCATATGATGGATGCCCTCATTTTTATCAGAGCAATTGCGGGTATGGCCTATTATTAATTGCTCAAAATCGACATCTTATTTTTTTTTGAGCGGTGATTGAATTTGTCTGAATCAGGATAACCAGGATGCTCAGGATAAATAATCCTGATTTATCCTGTTAATCTTGGGTATCCTGATTCAGACAGTGTTTACAAGGCTCAAAAGATCATAGCTGTCGGCTTTGAGTAAGTTACATATATGAATACCCAACCTCTGATGCGTCTTGTCTTTTTTGTAATAGTGTGTTGACAATGGTGTCAAATAATTGCTGGGCACCTTTGTATCCGATGTGAAGTGTACGGAAGCCTCCCACACGGTCATGTATGGGAAAGCCAACCCTGACCAGAGGTATATCAAGATGACGGGTCATGGTATATCCCTTGCTGTTTCCAATGGCCAGATCCGGCATTAGAGTGCGTGCGTGTTCTTCCATATCGGTGAAATCCATACCTTGGTGGATGGAAACTTGTTTAAAAATATTTTCCGGCAAAATAGAGCGTAGGGATTCAATGAAAAGGCCGCTTTTTCCACCAGATGCACATAGAACCGGAATGATACCGATTTCAGCAAGAAAACCGGCCATGGCTGCAACAAAATCCTCTTCGCCATAGACAATGGCACGTTTTTTTGACACATATTTGTTGCCGTCCACATAGGCATCAATGAGACGTCCCCTTTGTTCCTTGTATTTTTTAGGGATCATCTTTAAGGTCATTTTTTCAAGAAGTGAGAAAAAACGATCTGTTGCTTTTACCCCAATGGGAATCCCCATGGAAGCCAGCGGGATATTAAAACGGCTTTCAAGAAGTGACCCTGCGCTTCCATTCCCACGCTCAACTGAAGCTGCCAGAATCGTTCCAAATTCAATGCTGCCGGTTGCCCGATGCATTTTTTGGATCTCTTTGATAGGGGTGCCCCCATGTTGGATGCTCTGGTATTCCATCCATGATGGCCCTTCCAGTCTTTCAGAGTAGTCTGGCAGCAGTGCAAGTTCAGTATTGATATCCTTGAAAATGGCTTTAAGGTGCCTTAAATCTTCATTGGAGAGCATACCAGGGAAGAGATTTATTTTTTTTCTTGCCCGGGAGTTCTTTCTGTTTTTTACTCCTGATGGATTATATTGATCCACCACCGCCCTGACTGCATGATGAAATCCATCCACATGGGTTCCGCTGTAGCTTGGGGTGGAAACATGAACAAGGGCCGTCTCTTTCATGATATCCCCCATGCTTTCTATGATCATATCAACATCATCGCCGATGGTTTCGCTCAGACATGTGGTGGCAATGCCGATCATCTCAGGATTGTATTGACGGGCGATGTTCTGAATGGCTGTTTTTAGGTTCGCTCCTCCACCAAAGATTGCAGTCTCTTCGGAAAAATTGGATGATGCAATATCAACAGGCTCTTTGAAATGGCTGATCAGGTATCGTCGCATGTACGTTGAGCAGCCCTGGGAGCCGTGAAGAAGCGGTATGGTGCCCTCAATACCATGGAACGCCAGTGCCGCTCCAAGGGGCGTACACATTTTGCAGGCATTCCGGGTTGCTGTATAGGGTCTGTTTTCTCTCATGGCTTCTCTCCTTTCACTGGAATCTGGATTGACGATGATCTTCCTGCTTTTCTTGGCACAAGATCCCAGACCGGGCTGGTTACTGTGTCGTGAACTTCTCTTGCAAAGTTGAGCATTCCCTCAAATCCGGCCAGGGGGATTTTCCGTTCATGGTTGTGATCGCAAAAGCCAATGCCCAGTTTATATGCAATGGGGCGTTCTTTTACTCCCCCGATGAAAATATGGGCATCCTTTTCAATCACATATTTGGCAAGTTCCAGGGGGTTGGCATCATCAAGAATAACTGTTCCGGGTCTGCACATCTCTTTGAGCAGCTCATAATCCTCTCTGTTTCCGGTCTGAGAGCCCACAAGCACCACTTCCATGCCAAGGTGCCTAAGCGCCTTGATCAGTGAAAATGCCTTGAAAGCTCCTCCCACATATATGGCTGCCCGTTTGCCGGTAAGATCCTGCTTCATCTCTTCAAGTCCGGGAAGAAGTTCTTCCACCTCCTCCTGTACCAGATGTTTGGTTCGTTCCATGATCTCCTGAGCCTCTGTGAAAAAAGAAGCGACATCGTACAGAGCATCTGCGGTATCTTCAATTCCGAAATAGGAGACTCTTATATATGGAATCCCATATGCAGCTTCCATGGTTTTTGCAAGATAGGTCAAGGCACCGGAGCACTGCACCACATTAAGGCATGCCCGATGGGCGGACTGGACATATTCAACCCTTCCGTCACCGGTCATCACAGATACCACTTCTACTCCCATCCTTTTGTAGTATTCCCTGATGATCCAGGTTTCGCCGCCGATGTTGAACTCTCCCAAAATATTGATACTCAGGGGAATTTTCTGCTTTCCGTCTCTAAGGATATCCGGGTAGTGAAATGATGAACGCCTGTATCCAAGGTCAATGAGTTTAAAAAGAGCGTCACAGGCTGCCTTGTAGCCATCTTTTTTGGTACCTTTAAATCCTTCCGAGTGAACCGGAAGCACCGGAATTCCGCTCTTGAGGGCAACATTTCTACACACAGCTTCCACATCATCGCCAATTATCCCTACAATACAGGTACAATAGACAAAGGCGGCCTTTGGAGAATAGGTCTCAATCAATTCAACAAGGGCTTTTTCCAGCTTTTTTTCACCGCCGTAGATTACATCTGTTTCGGAAAGATCGGTGGAAAAGCTCATCCTGTGAAGCTCAGGCCCTGAAGAGAGTGCCCCGCGGATATCCCAGGTATAGGAGGCGCATCCAATGGGGCCATGGATCAGATGCAGGGCATCGGCAATGGGGTAGAGGACAACTCTGGAACCGCAGAAAACACAGGCACGCTGACTTACGGAACCTGCCACACTCTTTTTTTCGCAGGATATCTCAAAGGTATCGTTTCCTTTCAGGTAAACCTGCTGCTTTCTCTCTTCCAGTATGCTAATGGAGCCTGTTGATGATGAGGGTAATAACAGCTTTTTTGCGGATATCTGTTTCATGTTCCTCTATCCTTAAAATTTGGCATCTCACAAGACATCCTTCATATCAACTCAAAATTAGTTTACACTTTTCGAAAAACTCTGAACCATGATTAAAGGGTTTAAGGATTAACACGATTAAAAATCAAGGTAATCCCTTAATCATGAAAATCATGGTTCAAAAAAAGTGTAAACCGACAAATGAACGATGCCTCTCTCGAAAGCCATAGTTTTACTTTTTGTTCAAAGTTTGATTGATGGATTGCTTTTACCGTGAAAATTCCCCTCATATTTTCATAATCGGGGGTGGCACTGCAGAGACAAGGCATGCCTTGTCTCTACTGCCATGATGGTTTAATTATCTTTAAACTTTTACCCATCATCAAAACCTTGAAACAAGACTACATAACCAGCTCAAAGCTCTCTTCAGGAGCGTCTCTGTCCATGCGATCCATCATGACATCCAGAATTTTTTCAAGGATTCTGATGCCACCCATATAGCCGACGGTGGGAAAGTATGAATGTCCCACCCGATCCAGAATGGGAAATCCAAAGCGAGCAAAAGGAATGTCGTCATCCCGTGCCATATATTTTCCGTAAGTGTTGGCAATCAACAGATCCACAGGGTCATTTTTAATCCACTGATGAAGTAGAAACATGTCTCCACCCACCTTTACATTGACAGGGCATGGCAGATGATCTGTAAGCTCTTTTATCCTTTTTTCAAAAGCCTTTCCCGGGGTTCCGGTGACAATGTGAACAGGCAGCATATCAATACTTACAAGAAACTCCACCAGGGGAATTAAATGGTCGGGATCACCAGCCAGAGCAACTTTTTTATGATAAAAGTATTGATGCATATCCGTGATCACATCCAGAAGTTGCCCCCTCTCTCGGGTAATTTCGTCAGGAACGCTTACACCTGCGACAATTCTCAAGGCATCAATAAAGCGATCTGTGGCGGAAAGGCCAATGGGAAGATCCTGTACCTGACAGGGAACACGCCATTTTGTGTCCAAAGCCCTTGCAGCATCGGCAGATGCAAGGGGCCCAAGCGCTATGGTGCCTTCGCTGTCTCCGGTGCTGACAAGCTCAGCTTCTGTAATTCCACCCTGGGGGAACATTTTGTATCGTCCTGTCTGTGGGCCGTTCAGGACGTTGGATGTGTCCGGAAAAAGGATTGGTTTGATTCCCATGGCTTTTACCATTCGTTTGATCTCCGACATATCCGATGGTTCCACAAAACCCGGAATAATATTGAATTTCCCATTGGGTTTTCCTGTGCATTCCGAAAAATAGGTAACCATAGCTTTTGTCATGTTGGAAAAACCGGTGACGTGGGAGCCCACATAGCTTGGCGTGCTTGCATGGATCACATGCTTACCTTTGGGAATTTTTCCGTCCTTTTTGGCTTTGTTGGCAATCTGGTTCACATCATCCCCGATGGTTTCCGAAAGACATGTGGTATGAACGGCAATGATATCCGGGGCATAGGTTGTAAAAATATTGTCAATGGCCTGGATCAGATTGGCCTGCCCTCCGAAAACGGAAGAACCTTCGGTAAAAGAACTTGTGGCAGCCATAACCGGTTCGCGAAAGTGGCGGGTCAGGGTGCTTCTGTGGTATGCGCAGCACCCCTGGGAGCCGTGACTGTGGGGCAGACAGTTGTGGATTCCAAGGGCAGCATACATGGCACCAATGGGCTGGCAGGTTTTGGCCGGATTGACGGTGAGCGCCTTTCTGGGTTTAATTTCAGTATTTGTATGTCTGAGCAGCATTTATGCACTTCTCCCATAGTGTTCTTTCAAGGTTTAACTGTCGGGTGGTCTATAACTCCCCTCTCTAATCATGGAGAGGGTTTTGGGTAGCGATGTGACATTATTAGCCGACATTTATAACTTGAAGAAACAATAGTTCATTTTCAAGATTAAAATTTAGGGTTTCATACTTCGTTGTGGCAGAGGGTGCTGCCATGGCCGTTATAATCTTTATTCCCATACATATTTTGCGGATAATTCCGGATGACTCTGCCAGGGAGCTTCAAGGAAGCGCCATACATTGGAGTTAACCATGCGGTCAATTTCCTTGTAAAAATTGATGGCACCTTTAAATCCTGCGTATGGTCCGCCGGAATCATATGAGTGGAGTTGTTTCATGGGGATGCCACTTTTCTGGATGGCGTATTTTTCCTTAATCCCGGCACAATATATATCTGGTTTGTAGATTTTTAGAAGGAGCTCAGTTTCATATTGACTCACATCATCAATTATCAGGCTACCCTCTGCCATCTCCGGCATCATTCCATCATACTTTTTAAAGGGAACTCCTTTATTTGCAAGAGAGGCCATCTCTTCAGGAGTTTTTCTGGGTCGATATTTTTCAGGATCCTTTTCAATGTCCAGCTCTTCGATATTCCGTGAGTCAGCATCAATCTTAATGTCGGGTATTACGGCTCTGCCCTCATAATCATCCCTGTGAGCAAATTCATATCCTGCAGAGACGGTTTTCATACCGATCTCCCTGAAAAGCTCCTGATAGTGGTGTGCCCTGGAGCCTCCAACAAACAGCATGGCCACTTTGCCTTCACATCGTTTTTTAACATCTTCACTCACAGCTTCCACTTCCGGCATTTCACGTTCTATAACCATTTCCACCTTTTTAATAAGTGCAGGTTCATCAAAATAGGCGGCTATTTTTCTTAATGATTTTGCCGTGGATTTGGCGCCGATGAAATTGATTTTGATCCAGGGTATGCCATATTTAAGCTCCATCATATCTGCCACATAGTTAATGGATCTGTGGCACATGACAGTATTGAGATCCGCTGTATGGGAGTTGGCAAACTGGTCATAGGTGGAGTTTCCGCTGAAGGTTGAGACAACAGAAATGCCGCATGCATCCAGAATCCGGTCAATCTCAAAACCATCTCCTCCAATATTGTACTCTCCCAGAAGATTGATCTTGTAGTCGGCATCCTTTATGGTGTCGTCCTTGCCCACCACATGGGTAAAAATACCGTTGTTGGCAATGTGGTGCCCGGCAGACTGGCTTACCCCTCTATATCCCTCACAGGAAAAACCAAAAATATTTATTCCAAGTTTCTCCTTCATCTCCCTTGCCACAGCATGAACATCATCGCCGATAAGCCCAACAGGACAGGTGGAAAAGATGCTGATAGCCTTGGGTTTGAAGGCATCATAGGCTTCCTGAATGGCGGATTTGAGCTTTTTTTCACCACCAAAAACAATATCTTCATCCTGCATATCCGTGGAAAAGCAATATGTCATGAAATTATCATCCTGATCCGAGGCGGGACGGGTCTGGTTCCGTCGGGTAAGCCAGCTATAGAACCCGCATCCAATTGGCCCATGGGTGATATTGACAATGTCCCTTGTGGGGCCAAGGATCACCCCTTTGCAACCTGCATAGGAGCAGCCCCTTTGGGTTATGATACCGGGCACTGTCCGGACATTGGCACCAATGGAAGGGATTTTACCATCTTCATCTTTTTTGTTTACAAGTATCTGTTTTGAACGTTTTCTGGCAACCTTTGGCGGATACTTGGCAAGCAGCTCCTGTTTGATTTTTTCCGGATCCAGCGGTTTTACCGGCCTTGTTTTTTTTATCTCTTTTATTGCAGTGCTCATGGTTATATTTCCATCCTTAAAACCGATTTAAAAAGTTGACATCTTTCATTTCCCGCTGGAAAATCATTTTTGACCACCGAACGAATCCAGATCAGGGATACCCTTTTAGAAAAATCAAAAGGGATTGCCGTGGCAGATGCAAGGCATATGAATGATGCCAGCGGGTTAAAAATCATCCAGAACTCTATCTCCATTTTCGCCGGTTCTGACGCTTATGGCATCAAAGACCGGCATGACCCATATGACACCGTCTCCAGATTTTCCGGTATGATTAGCATCAATAATGGTTTCAACGGTTTTGGATGTGAGCTTGTCCGGGACAACAATGGAAATGCATCTTTTGGGAATCAGCCTTCCGGACTGCCCCAACTGGGCTATTGCCTCTTCATATCCCTGTTCAGCACCTTTAAGAAGCGTCAGATCTACAAGGCCCTTTCCTCTGCCAAGAGCCTCCATTGCTGTCATTGAGGATACACCGGCCTCAATAAGAGCTTTTTTTGTACGATTAATCTGGTTCATACGAACAATGGCCATTACCTCTTTCATGCGGGCACCTCTGCTATCTCTTCCTCTCCTGTTTCAACCACACCAGAGCTTATGGTATAGATTTCCTCCACCGGACTTACAAAAATCTTTCCGTCTCCAAATGCTCCGGCCTCTCCGCTTTTTGCAGTTTTCAAGATGGTTTTAAGAACAAAATCCTTATCTTTTTCATCCACAACCGTAATGAGCATCTCCTTGGGAATTTCATCATATGTGACTTCCCCGATTTTGATGCCGCGCTGTTTTCCTCTTCCTGCAACAGTCATGCGGGTGACAGCAGGAAATCCCGCCTCCATGAGAGCTGCCATGATATTATGGGTTTTTTCCGGTCTTACAATGGATCTGATCATTAGTTTCATGGAATTTCATTCCTTATTTTATTACTCAGCAGTCATAAGTTCTCTAAGTGGCCACACCATACATCATAAGTTCTCTAAGTGGTCACACCACACATCATAAGTTCTCTAAGTGGCCACACCACACATCATAAGTTCTCTCAATGGCCACACCACACATAGTATTTTCAATAGGATCAATAATATAATGTGTAGTGATAGATTGAAGTTACGACTTTTGAGTGATTGATAATGTTGTTTGTTTCATTCTGACATGGCTTTATGCGGCAATGCCGTAGTTGATCAAAAGGCTCTCCAGCTCTTCAATCTCTATGGGGGTTGGAATTACGAACATCTTGTTTTCATGGATCTTTTTTGCAAGGGTTCGGTACTCGTCAGCCTGGGGATGTTCCGGTGCAAAGTCTATAACGGTTTTTCTATTTATTTCAGCTTTTTGTACCATGTTGTCCCTTGGTACAAAGTGGATCATCTGGGTTCCCAGTTTGTCTGCAAGCACTTCGATCATGGCCCTTTCATTATCAACATTACGAGAGTTGCAGATAAGTCCTCCCAAACGGACACCGCCGGACTGGGCAAACTTTACGATTCCTTTACAGATATTGTTGGCTGCATACATAGCCATCATCTCACCAGATACTACAATATATATCTCCTGGGCTTTTCCCTCCCTGATGGGCATGGCAAAACCACCACAGACCACGTCACCAAGTACATCGTAAAAAACATAGTCCAACTGCTCATCTTCAGAGTAAGCACCCAATTGCTCCAGGAGATTTACAGATGTGATGATTCCTCTTCCGGCACATCCCACACCAGGTTCTGGTCCACCTGATTCTGTACATAGGGTTCCGCCGTACCCTACTTTCCTGACATCATCCAAAAGCACATCTTCCCCCTCTTCACGCAACGTATCCAACACGGTTCGTTGGGCAAGACCGTTAAGTAAGAGGCGAGTGGAGTCTGCCTTGGGGTCACAACCAACCACCATGATTTTTTTTCCTGCTTCCACAAGCCCTGCAACTGTATTCTGGGTTGTGGTGGATTTTCCGATTCCGCCTTTTCCGTAGATGGCAATTTTTCTCATTTTGGATTTCCTTTGCTTTTAATAATGTAATACTATTGATCAAATTTATCAGGTGCATCATACATCGATTTTCGTTTTTAAAATTTGAAATATTCTTAATGCAATTAATAATCCATTAATTTTATTTTTTTAAATTATTTTATAATATATTGATATTTAAATATATTTTATTAAATACTCGTTGTAAAATAATAGGTGTTTATTTGAATAGCATAATATTTTATTTCAAAAAAGTAATTTTAGCATTGAAAATAAATTGAGGATCTGCATAAAAACCTGCCCATTAACAGCTATGGACAAACAAGCAGTTTTTGATGAGGTTTGTTTTGGTAACAACCTAAAATGTAAAGGAATTAATTGTTTAATTGTAGGCAGCTATGCGTTGGTACAGGTTATGAAAAAGGGTTTGGGAGAGAGTGTATGTGAGTTAATGCTAAATATGAGTCTAAAAAATTCAATTTTGTTGTTGATGCACTAAGTTATTTCAAAAATGTATTTGGACTATATATTAAATACAGTTTTGTTGTTAGGATAATAGCTTGTTTTAAAATGGATACATATTTCTATATTCGGGGGTGGCTGACCTCCAGCCATGAGCCTTTAGACAAAAACAGATCATGTTTCTACTACCTTTAAAGGTGGAAAAGCGTGAAAAATGGGGTGTTTTACTTTTTTATTAATATTATCTATTTGTGGTGAAAATATCTTGTAAACTCAAAATCGACATTTTATTGCTTTTTCATAAGTTATTGCAGTTGTCTGAACCAGGATAACCAGGATGGATAGGATGCTCAGGATAGATAATCCTGCCTTATCCTTTTAATCTTGGGAATCCTTATTCAGACAGTATTGACAATGCAGTAGTCTGTTCCGGAAAGTGTAAAGTACTTTCTGCATGATATGAAGGAAGCCAACGATTGATGTTATTTTGCGTCACGTACAAGAAGAGCATAATTGTAAATGACAATGTAATCTGCTGCGTTTTCAGAATTACTCAAATCAAATTCGGTTATCGTATTGCTCTCATCAAAGGGGTATGGATATTCTGTTTCATATATCTTCGCCCATTGCGCACGTGAAAGTTCGGGAACCTGCGTCACAGTTCCTTCGGTATCCTTATAATCTGCTCGCATACATCCCGGCCTGTGAACATCCACAAAGTCGTCAACTGTTGCAGTTGTTGACACATCTGTTCCTGAATCGGTGGTTTCGGTGGTTTCCATTTCAGGGGGCGGACCAACAGGACGTTCTGAATCAGATAGATCGCCGTCTGTACGGGGTGTCATATCTGAAGGAGGTTCCATCTCTCCATCACTACTTGTATCCGATGAGCTGCTTGCAAGGTCAATACCGTATCCTTTGCCAAAGGCGATGTAATCTGCCATTTCTGGAAAGTCACCGCATGTTGTACTTGACCAGACATAGCAATCCGGACGGCTCAACTTGAAATAATCGGGATCTGTTGCGGGAAGTTCTGTTTTTTCGTATTGCACAATGCTCTGAAGTTCTTTGATGTCGGGAAGACGCCAGTCGTTGTGTCCCAGATAATTCACTGCGTTCATCTTTTCAACCCAGGCAAGGGTATCCGTCCATGTTCGTCCGTATCCGAAATTCTCATCGGTTACTGCCCGAATAGTTCCATCATCATTAACTGCCCCGCTGTCCTGTTGTGTCCACATCAGACCGGTTGCCTTATCTGTGATGGTACCGTCATTGTTATCTTCAAAATCGTTTACACCATAGACGTTTTCTTCACCGCGGACGGCCCGTACTCCTGCAGGAATGGAAGAGCCTGATGACGTTCCATCGATATTGTAGCCGTCACCGTAGGATTTCAAATGACCGTCAGCCCAGTTGAAACCGTAGTTCTTTTCCATCAATTCATAATCATTGGTTGCCGGCATTTTGCAAACAGTGCTTGTCCAGTATGAACCGGTATAGGGTTTTGCTTCATTGTAGAAAAAGTCAAAATAATCAGTATCAATATAGGGAAGAGCCAAGCTGGTGTCTTCCGCATTCAGTTTGCCTTCGAGCATGGCAATTGAAAAGGATTCCTTTATTGTGGGAAGACGCCAGTCCGTATAGCCGCCGAGTTCTAAATTCTCCACATATTCTACAGCGTCATCGTAACTCATTTTATCTTCCGGAGGGGTCTGCTGCCACATCAGACCGGTGTTGTTGTCTGTGACCGTACCGTCTCCATTATCTGTATATGAAGGTAAAATTCCCTGATGCTGTGCGTCCTGTCCGTAATATAGTTCCCCCGGTTCGGGTGGATCGATCACATTGCCTTCGTTATCATAGCATGATGTCTGCATTGCATCGGTTACCACAAATTTGATTTCAGAAACTGTTTCTGAAACGGCTAAGGGAATTTCAAAATATTCGATGTTGGAATAGCCACTGATGTCAGCTCCTATCTGTGCCTGAACCGCCAGGTAGAATGCCGCACCCGGCCAAACGGAAAATGTTAATTCGGTAGTGCTCTGCATATTGATCTGGTTTATATAATCCACAGTAGGGTAAGGGGCGTAGGATAGAAGATAATCAGGATTGCCCCCCACTTCATTCCAACGGATGGTCATGTAACCGTCCGTCAGTTCAAGGGATAGTGAAGGGGCCGCAGGCTTGGCACTTACCGGGCATGCTGTTATTAAACAAAGTGCAATGATCAATGAGGTGATCACAGATTTAAACGGTGATGAAACTTTCATGTTTTGTTTTCCTTTTTTCTTTTTGGTGGTTAAAAATCAATTCCCTTTCTCTTCATTTCGATCATTATCCGGCTTTAGAACTAAGCGTTCCCCATCCCTACACGTTTCACATGTCCCCGTAACGGTGTCGCCGCGGGGGCTTACAAATTCCGCAGTATCTCCGACGCTTTTTCCTTCACACGCCGTAAATGCTTCAGGAGGCGGGCCTTGATGTCTGCCAGGTCTCCGGTTTGTATTGCTATCTTCACCAAATGCCTGGGGAACGCAAAGTGCTGCCAGGATAAAAATGATTGCCAATTTTTTGATCAGGTGTTTCATGTTCTCTCTCCTTATTTATTTCTGCACATTATTATAGATTTCCAGAAAAATATTTTGGCATTCTCAATTCTGAAGGGCAACCACAAGGGCTTGCCCCTACTGCTTGCCAATTTAATTATCTGGAACAGTATAGATTGACGGTCTTCAAAATTAAAAAATCAGGAAAAATATCTTGATTTGCTCCGAAACTTAAAGACGATGATATCATTTAATTGTGTGGAAAAAATGAGCAAATTGTGGGGAAACATAGAGGACTGAGTAATTTGGGTACAATCCTCTATTTGTCCACATAATTTCCCCCATTTTTCCACACAGTGTTTTGTTATTGTTATTTCAAATATTGGGTAGAAAGGGTGATCGCATTTTATGAAGTTTACCCCATTATAAACCTGTTACTCAATTCCTGTTTTTTCAGAAATTGGGTTTTAAAGGAGTAAACGGGCATGATTGTGTATCAATAACCCCCAATAATAAAAATGAGAGTCATTTTCACGGTAAAGGAAACCAATGACCATACAAAATATCAGCGGATGTATCGGCTGCGGGACATGCGTTAAAACCTGCCCCACAGATGTCATTCGCCAGGATGAAAAAACAGAAAAAGCGTTTATCAAATATCCGGCAGATTGCCAAATTTGCCATCTGTGTCGGATGTACTGCCCTGTGGATGCGATCACCATTTCACCGGAAAAAAGTATCCCGGTCGTCGTCTCCTGGGGGTAGGAGCAAACAGAATGAAAGAGAAAATCAAAAAATCAATATGGCTAAGAAATGAGTCCGAAATAACTTAACCAAACTCCCCCTCGCCATTCATGGAGAGGGGGCAGGGGTGAGGTAAAAGGGCACGTTATTTAAAACCCATTCCTAAGCAACAGAAGGAGCGTGTGATGGCACCAAATCTAAATGCAAAAGGGGTCTCCCGTCGAAATTTTATGGCTATTGCAGGAAGTGCTGCCGGGCTTGCCGCCATGGCCGCCATGGGGGTATCTGCTGAGTCTCAAGAGATCGAAAACAATATTCCCGATATTGATGTCAATAAAATGACCTATGCGGAAAACGAAGCAGATGTGCTGGTTGTAGGAAGTGGTATTGCAGGGCTGTTTGCTGCGGTCAAGGCCCACGATGCCGGTGCCAGGGTACTGATGGTCTCCAAAGGCAGGCTTGGTGCATCCGGAATGACTCCGTTTGCCAGGGGAATTTTTGCCTATGATCCGGATATGGCAGGGGTGACGCTGGATCAGTTTGTCAAGAGCGTCTCCCGTTCTGCCATGGGAACCAATAATTCTGTTTTTACAAGACAGATGGCCGAGCATTCACTGGCACGGGTCAATGAATTGAAAAAATGGGGATTTTTTGACTCTCCCCTCTATTTCGATTCCTTCAGCAAACCCATCACGGAACGAAAAATTCCTGTGATGGAACGTATCATGTTGACGCATCTCATCAAAGAGAACGGTCACATCGCCGGTGCCGCAGGCTTTAGTCTGGATGAGGCGAAAATCCATTTTTTTACAGCCAAAAGTGTCATCCTCTGTACAGGGGCAGGGGGCTTTAAACCCAATGGCTTTCCCATCTGTGATTTGACCCACGACGGGACGATGATGGCCTATGATATCGGTGCCAAAGTCACCGGAAAAGAGTGGAACGACGGGCATTCTGCCAACCTGAAAGAGCCGGCCAATGTCTTTGGGCAATGGGGGGGAATGCTTCAGAGGCCACCCTCGACAACAGGTGTTGAGGTGCATCATGATCTGGGGGTTGAGCAAAATTACAACGTTTATGTGCAAGGCCCCGACCATAAGGAGTCTTTCTGCCCTAAATTCTTTGGGCAACCCCTTGCCGGTGGTCCTTATAGACCCACCGGTTTTGACCCGCAAGGTCCTCCCCCGGGAGCTCCTCCAATGGGGAGAGAGAAGGGCTTTGGATTGGAATCTGAATCTGGATTGGGAACGGGAGAAGGTTGGATAGATGGGATAAGCGCTCATGGTGGAACGCCACCCCGGGGAAAAGGCCATGGAAAACCTCCCGGTATGGGCGGTGTTGCATCAGGGGGGGCCTCTGCCGGGATGTCGATCCATAAATCTGAAGGGCTTGTACCAATTAATGCTGACGGGGCTTCCACTATTCCCGGGCTTTACGCTGCCGGTGATGCCTTGGGCTCCCATATGTCCGGAGGGATTTATACCCAGATCGGGTCATCCCTGGCCGGATCTGCTGTCTAGGGTGCCATTGCTGCTGAAGCGGCGGCCTCCTATGCAAAAGAGAGCCCATTACCGACGATTCCCAACAGCAAGAGATCAAAAATTAAATGGGAGATCGTGGCTCCGCTTAAAAGAGAGCGGGGATACAGCCCGGCTTGGGTGACCCAGACCCTCCAGGGGATCATGATTCCCAATTTTATTCTTTATATTAAAAAAGAGCGGCTGATGAATGCGGCCCTGGCCTACATTGAAGAGCTCAGAGATCATCAGCAACCCATGCTGAAGGCGGCTGATATGCATGAGCTCAGACTTGCCCATGAGACATCCAACATGATTATGAATGCCGAGATGAAATTGCGGGCCTCTATCATGCGAAAAGAGAGCCGGTGCAGCCATTTCAGATTGGATTATCCTGAGCCGGATACTAAGAACTGGAACGTATGGATTAACATCTACAAAGGAGAGGGCGGGGCAATGAAACTTGAAACGCAGCCCTTTGATAGCTGGCCCTCCTGAATTTGATTTTGATCGTTTCAAGAGTCCATCCGGTGAATACCACATTGAGCGGGTTCCAAACTCGCTCAATTTTGGTGCAAATGTGGAACCTGCCCCTACAAATTAGAGCAAACGATGCTCAAGGCCGTCAAGCACTCCCCGAAATCCTCTATTTTTCCACACAATTCCCTCCATTTTTCCACACACTAAGGTGCTATTGTTGTTTCCAGTTCTCCTGTTTCAGTTTTCATAAAAAGGGGCGTTGATATTACAAACAAACCAGGAATGGGATAGTACTGGAAGGAACTATCGACAATATTGTCGAGTTAGGGCTTGAAATGTCGAAATTTAATTGATGCTATAGTGAAAAATTCTTTTTATAATAGATAGTTATGTTTTGGCATGGTTTTTGATATGAATAAGTACAAATATAAATGGATATTAGCATAACGAAATATATCAAATAGTATTATTAATAGTGCTAACACCGATGTGTTGATTTAGACATTTAAATACGAATAACTTTTCAACAGACGAGGTTCAAAATGAGACAAAAACAACTTAATCAAATCAAAAAAGATGCATTAAAATCAAAATTAAAGTGTGTGGTTTCGAAAGACAGAACTGAGATTAGACAAAGTCATATGTCACATTGCCTTCATATTCATAAAGTACGATAAAATCTGAAAATCTCACTAAACAGGAGTTCATCAATGCAATACAAAAGAGAAAAATACCTCAAAACTGTATGGATACTCATGGCCTTTCTATTTTACTCCCCATTGATTGCAATGGCGGATATCTGTACCAGCTATGATACTAAAACTGCCACCCTGCATATTCCATCCGTAGAGGTGGGCGGGGCATATCTCTGGTTGGATGTTATGCTAATTGGAACAGACCCGATACTGTTCCGATTGACGGATTACGGGGAGAGCAAAACCAAAGTAGCACAGGCTGTATTTAGCACAGAGTCTCTAAAATTAAATATTCCCTGTCTGGATTTGGAAACCAGTTTGACCTATTGGGCTGATTTGATTCTAAAGGCAGAAGATTCCAACAATTCCATAGATTTGGCGTTAAATGATATCCAGGCCAATACGGGTTCCCTTGTCATCAACGAAATAGTGGCCAAGGATGCCAGCGGCGGCAACGACTGGATCGAATTGTTTGTGACAGGGCAAAGCCCATTGAATCTGTCCGATTATTCCCTTGTTGATGATGATATGGATCATGAAAAAGTAACATTGCCGTCCATTATTTTGAATCCCGGTGAGTATGTGGTCATCCAGGCAACGGATGATGCACCGGAAGATGGGTCTGCCTATGTTCCTTTTAAACTTGGAGGTGATGACAGTGTGATTTTATATCAAAATGACTCAATTATAGACGTGTTTGATTGGGAGGATGGCGATGCCCCCGAAGGATACAGCTATGGACGATTTCCTGACGGCACGGGCACTCCCCGGCTTCTTATCCCCACACCGAATGGCACAAACATAAGTTCAACAGATTCATCTGTGGAAACGGAGTCAGAAGAGATCACACGACCGGACGGGTGGGAAGAAGCGTCCCATGGCAAATCTGCTGATCCCAATTATGAAATGGTCTTTTCCAACAGTGAGGTCAAGCGCATTGACATAACCTTTACACCGGAAGACTGGCAGGCCATGTTGGATGATATGACAGAACTGTATGGAGAATTCGGCACCCAGAATAGTAATAACTCTCCGGGAAATCTACCACCTGGACCAATGGCAGCACGACCCGATATGAACAATGGCCGTGATATAAATTTTGCCGATGAAAATCCCGTATGGAAACCCTGTACCATCCAGTTTGAGGGAAAAGAGTGGACGTTTGTGGGTGCCCGCTTTAAAGGAAATTCATCGCTGAGAGATTCCTGGAGCAGCGGCATTATGAAACTCCCCTTCCGTTTAGAGTTTGATAAATTTGAAGATGAATACCCTGAGATTGATGATCAACGATTTTACGGGTTTGAAAAGTTAAGCCTTGCCAGCAATTATAATGATGAGAGTCTCATTCGGGAAAAGGTTGTAGCTGATATCTTCAGAGATGCAGGTGTTCCCGCGCCTAAAACCGCGTTTTATCAGGTCTATGTGGATCATGGATATGGTGAGATTTATTATGGCCTTTATACCATGGTGGAAATTCCTTCGGAGCCGATGCTTGAAGCCCAATTCAGTCAATCCGGTGGAAATCTTTACAAGCCAGATGGTACATCTGCCTCATTTGCCTCATACGATGAATCATCCTTTGATAAGGAGACCAATGAAGAGGAAGCAGATTTCAGTGATATTAACTCCCTCTATACAGCCCTTCATGGGGATCGACAGAATGCAAGCCTCTGGCGGGAGAATATGGAAAAAGTTTTTGATGTATATGGGTTCCTCCGCTGGCTGGCGGTCAATACAACCATTCAAAACTGGGACACCTACGGTCAGATGACCCATAACTACTACCTCTATAGTGATCCTGGAGATGGCCTTATCCATTGGATTCCATGGGATAACAATGTGGCTTTAAAAAGCACGGGACTCGCCAGAATGAGTCCGTTATCACTTGATCTCACCTCACAGGAAGTCAACGATGAGTGGCCGTTAATCCGCTACCTCATAGATGACTCTGTGTATCATGCAAAATATGTCGAACTGGTGGAAGATACTGTGGAAACGGTTTTCTATCCCGAAAGAATGACTGGCATCTATACAGAAGCCCAGGAATTGATAAGGCCCTATGTGGTCGGTGCCTCCGGAGAAAATGCCGGATATACCTTCCTCAGCAGCGAAGCCGCTTTTGATACGGGACTCGATTATCTCATCATCCATGTTGAAAGTCGTTTTGATGACGCACAGGAATTCATCACGCTTAATCCATAGCAAATATTCCCATGGCGCTTCCTGTGGGAATTTCCATGGAAAAAAGGCATGTTTCATTTACCGCTTTACACTTTCAGGGACACCATTCCCATCTGTCGGGATTCTTCCTAAAAAAAGTGTAAACTACTTTGGGGATGATATGAAAGATGCCGGAAAAAACGATTTGCAACTATCCCCATTCCCATGGTGCTCCATGGGGATGGGCTTTGATTATTATTTTTTCAGGAGATGAAGTCATGCTCGATACATTAGCCCTTCAAAACAGTTCAGCCAATTCGTCATTTATCACGGTGCTTTACACACTGTTGATCTCTTTTCTACTCTCCACCCTGATTGCCATGGTGTACGAAAAGACATTCCGGGGCCTCTCCTACTCAAGGAATTTTGTGCAGTCCCTGATTCTCAGCTCCATCGTGGCCGCCACGGTGATGCAGGCCATTGGAGACAGCCTTGCCAGTGGACTTGGCATGATGGGAGCCCTTGCCATCATCCGCTTTCGTACCAGTTTCAAGGATCCAAGGGATATCATTTTCATGTTTGCCGCCCTGGCATCGGGGATTGCCAGCGGGGTGGGCGGATTCGATATCGCTGTTGTGGGAACCGTTGGATTCTGTGTGGCCGCCTTTATCCTTTACCACTCTCCCTTTGGTCAGACCGGATACTATGATGGCATGTTGCGGTTTAATATGGAAAACGATCCGGAAAGCAAGGGGATGCTAAGTGACATTCTGAAAAATAACTGCAAGGTCTTTGCCCTGATCACCCTGCGGGATATTGCCCAGGGCAAACGATTGGACTACGCCTACCATATTAAAATGAAATATAGAAAGGGCAAAGAAGATCTGCTGGAGGAACTCAATAGCATCAACCACATCAAAGGCGTCAGCCTGTTGTTGCAGGAAACTACGGTGGAATTATAAAAAGGAGACGTTCAGATGTGTAAAAAATTACTCTACCTCGCATGGATATTCGCTTTTCTTGTGGTTGTAAGAATTACGTCATTCACCGGAACAGAGGAGACAACGGCATTTCAAGGCATTGCGGAAACACGGGAAGTGATCATCAATTCAGAAAATTCCGTCGAAATTCGGACGATTCATGTTGTTCCCGGCCAGGAAATTCAAAAAGGAAGAGTTTTGGTGGAGCTTGAACGGCCGGAGTTGACACTGAAAATCAATGGGATTTCCCATCAGCTGGAAGAGCTGAAAAGCCAGGATGGTATTAACAGGGATGAGATCATGTCTGAAATTCGTCAGCTCAAGGCACAGAAAACGGTTCGTGTCAGCGAGATCGACCATGAAATCCAGCAGATTGAATCGAGGTACGACTTTAATAAAGAGATGGTGTCCAGCCTGAAAAGTATTAATATTGTTTCCAAAGGCTTGCAAGATACGGAAATAGATAGGAAACCCGGTGCCATGGCCCTTGAAATCGAAAATTTAAAACAGGAACGACACCTGACCGAAAAACGATTTCAAGGGGAAATTGATGACTTGACGACCAGACTGGCATCTTCTGAAACCCCTGAAACCATACGCCAGGAGAGCCTTAAAAAGGAACTTGAGCTCCTTAACAGGGAAAAAGAATCTCTTCTGATTCTTGCAGGCATTGACGGCATTATTGGTTCCATTCATTGCAAAGCCGGTGAAAAAGTCTCTCCGTTTCAACCGATTTTGACACTCCATACCCGTGCGCCTTCCTATGTCAGGGGCTATATCCATGAAAATATCCATAATTTGGCATCAAGCGGAGATACCGTTTATGTGAATGCCCTGACCGGAGAAGCTAAACGTATCCAGGGTGAAATTGTGGGGGTGGGTTCACGGATCATCGAATATCCGTTGAGATTGAAAAAGCGGCCCGAAATTCAGTTGTGGGGTCGGGAAGTTGAAATTCGTCTTCCGGATGGAAATCCATTTCTCCTGGGAGAGAAAGTGATGATTGAGACGGCGACTCATAATGAGAATCGTTATCTGGCATGGCTCAAAAAATGGTTCTCCTTAGAGAGTTATGCTGCCGATGCAAGCGTGACGACCAAAGGCGCCGACATCCCCATCACAGGTGCTGACATGGAAGCCTCCGGTCTCATCTACCTTAAGGATCTGGACAGATACCTGGTGATCAGTGATGACGTCGAGAAGAAAAAAAATATCCTCTATCTGATGGATAACAGGGCAAAAATCACAAATGAACTGCCAATAGAAGGATTGGATAAAATTGATGACATGGAAGCCATCTGCCAGGATGATTATGGAACTATTTATATCTGCTGCTCCCAGGATCGAAAAAAGAACGGAAAACTTCCCGACGAAAGAAAGCTCTTTGTTCAGGTACGCCGCAGCGGAAGCCGACTCATCCAGGATGGGCATGTGTTACTATACGATCTTCTAAAGGAAGCTGCAGTGAGAAATCCGGATGAGAAGTGGGCAGCGTTCATCGGCACAGAAAAGCGAAACATTGAAATAGAAGGGATGTTTGTTGAGCAGGATGATCTGTTTCTGGGGTTTAAAAAACCATTGAAAGAGAACCAGGCGGTAATCCTCAAAATCAGCAATTTCCGTATGATGCTGGAAAAAAATCATCTTGATAAGGGGCAGGTACAGATATGGCGAACGCTTGATCTCCAGGATCATGATAGCCAATCAGGTAATGGGTTAGATAGTTGGGTAGGCAATGAATCAGCCAGCAAAGGAAAAGTTAAAGGTAAAGGGGCCAGCAAAGGAGCTGCGGGTATTTCGGATCTTTTCCATTACCAAAATCAGTTGTTGGTTCTTTCCAGTCACAAAGAGAAAGGAGATAAACCAGGAGCCGGAATAATCGGGGCGCTTCGGGTGTTTGATTTCACAGAAGGGAATTTGATCAAAACCTATTATTTTAATCAGTTGAACCCCGAAGGAATAACATTTGATTCCCTTCGGAACTGCTTTGTCGTCACCTTTGACCAGGGATCGGATGTTCCTTCCAGGCTAATGCATCTGAAAAATATATAATGGGGAATAGGTAAAAAAATGAAAATGCTATCCTGTACATGTATTGGAGATATCATAAAACAAAGGTGCCAAATGGCCTTTGTCTTTAAAGCCAAGGGGTTTGCACTGCTTTTGGTTCTTCTTTTTATCTTTGTTTCCTGGTTACCCTGTGATGCTAATGTCACTACCACTACCAATATCACTACCACTGGCACTGCCGTTCCTTTGGCCGACAAGAGTTCAGAGATTTCAATCGCAAAATTTCTCTGCACCGCTTTTGTAGATCCGACTCTCTCTGCCCAGAGTGAGCGAATTCATTTCTTGAAACAGACACCTGGAGGGATCTCATTTATTGAAGATCCTGAATTCAGAATCAGCATTGATCAATTTGAAAGCAATCAGCAAAAATACACATTGCGATTTAAACCCAGGGGATGGGATGAAATCAAAAGTGAAGAAGATGTGCACAATGCAATGCTTCAATCCGGCACGGCAGAGCTGGATTCTCTGTTTCATATGGCCTTGAAAAACCGGTATCTGACTGTTGTCGATTTCCTTTACTTCTCTGAAATGACGACGCTTCATGAAGAACTGAATCTCCTTTATGAAGATTGGGAAAGCGTCCTGAAACGACATGTGGATACACCTGATTTTGATCCCGGAGAACTTGCAGATATGGAAAATTTGCGGATTGCACTCCAGGTGGATCTCATGGAACTGAAAAATCAGAAACGTGCTGTGACCGCTGATATTAAAGAAAAAAGGGAATATTCCAGGCAAGAATCTCTTAACTCTGGGCTATCTCTTGGTGCTCCAACATCTCTCAGGAACGGGATCCCATTGAGTGACTCGAACTCCCCCTCTCCATTCATGGAGAGGGGGCTGGGGGGTGAGGTAAACGGGGCAGAAATTTCCCTGGATGGTAGTCGGATGATCACCATGGAACAGATTTCAGATCGAATTTCAGGCATGCTTGTGAATAGAGAACATGAAAATAATTATCTCAAAAATGCCGAAAGAGATGTGGCAACGGCAGAAGCAGAATACCGACTGGAAGTCGCTGAAAAAAACCGCATCATCACGTTTGTCGAAACCGCATACAATGCCGCCGATGAGGAAGATTTTGACGACGCTTTTTCCATTGAATTCGGATTTTCCATTCCCATTGGCTCAGGGAGTGAGACCAAGCTTCGGCAGCAGAAACTGGAGAGCATGAAATCCAGAAGTGACCGGAATGCATTGGAACGGGAAATCAACCACACAATCCCCGTCATCCAGCAAAAACTCCATAACCGGATAGCACAGTACACCGCAGTAAAAAAGAAAAAAGAAGAGGGGTTTGCTCCTGCTACCTTTGACCGGTTACTTCAGATGGAAGGCACAGACCCATTGACCCTGCTGAGACTCAGGAAAGGCATGTTCAAAAATGACATTCTTCTTGCGAAACTTTCCCGCATGATACGCACAACCTATATCAATCTGCTTGATATCACCGGCATATTAAGTGAAAAGCCTTTGATCAATCATCTGGCAGACCACAAGGAGGGTATTGTCCAATGAAAAACAGTCCAATGAAAAACAGTTCCCAACAGGAGATGCCCTCCCTTCTTGAACGGCATGAATTAAAATACCTGATTCCCGCATCGCTGGTTGATCCCATTTCCGATTTTGTCTCCATCTACTGCTCAAAGGATAACTATTCCGACAAAACAGAGGATGGGCTCTACGATGTGTACAGCCTCTATTTTGATTCCCCCGATTATCTGTTTTTGAGAAACCGGATGGAAGGGAGTGAAAATCGTTTTAACATGCGCATCCGGACATATGATATACAGTCCGGCCTGCCCTGCTTTTTGAAGTAAAGCAGAAACGCAACCGCATTGTGAGAAAATATCGGTCGGTGGTACATGATCCCCTGTGGTCACAGGCTCTGGAAGGCTCAATGCATCAATTGGAGGGGTTCCAGAATGAAAAAAATGCATTAAACGCAGATCTTTTTATCCGCCTTGTATGTTCCTACCAGGCGGCTCCCAGGATTTTGACCCACTATCGGCGCAAAGCGTTTATCTCCGATGTAGATGATTATGCAAGAGTCACCTTTGACATGAATCTAAGTAGCCAGCCCGAAGAGCGATTCAACCTCATTCCGGATGAAAAAGAGATGAGTGGCTACGACAACGAAACGGTTTTTGATCCCGACTGTTCCGTCATCCTGGAGTTGAAGTGCTATTCAACCCAGGTACCTTTGTGGATGCTGGATCTGATTCGATGTTTTGATCTGAAGCAGGGGAGTTTTTCCAAATATGCCACAAGCATCACCCAGGTGTTTGGCAGCTTTCAATATAACACTGGAGATCGTGTCGCTGTTTGTTCCTGATTTCTTGAATTCCCATGCTTACTGAAAGAATTTGGATTTTCCATACAAACAGAAGATTCACGGTAAAAAAAAAGCCCCTGAATGATTGCTCATCCAGGGGCCTAAAGTTTTAAATATTTAAAAAATGGTTAACTTAGATCACAGTCACATTTGTTGCTGCAAGGCCTTTCTGACCTTGTTCCACTTCAAATGATACGCGATCTCCCTCATTCAGGGATTTAAACCCTGTTGAATTAATACCTGTGTGATGTACAAAAACATCCTGTCCATTTTCCTGTTCAATAAATCCAAAACCTTTTGAGTCGTTAAACCATTTTACGATACCATTAGCCATAGTCGGCAATCTCCTGTAACACTATATAAAAAATAAAATCGGCTTTTCTTAAAATATCCCTTTTGTCTAAAAGGATAGCTGCATTAAGATAAAACCTTTGCGTTTCAAACAAACGCATAACATCATGAGTATATAGTGATTGTGAAAATAGTCAACAGTTAAATGTTTTAAATGAAAAAAAATTAAAATCGGTTGATTATTAAGGAGTTGAGCACAGAATAACTTTCCCATTTTGATTGAACTGAAATTTTGGCCACCCCCGATTATGAAAATGATGAGGGGTGCTTTCACGGTAAAAAATTGTTTTTTTAAATTTTATGCTTTTATTTTTCTATGATTGCATGTAATATGACATGAAATTAATTATGGTGAGACAAGTTGTCTGATAGATTAGCGCACAACCATACCAGCCACGCCAAACATGTCGGGAGGTTCATGATGACAGAACAAGTGTTTACAAACTGCACCAATGCAGGCCCTGTCAGCGTCTATGTCAAAGACGGGAAGGTCCAGCGGATTCGTCCCCTTGTTGCGGATGAAAAGGATTTTAAACCCTGGACAATAGAAGCAGGTGGGAAAAAATATTCCCCGAAAAAGAAATTCAACATAGCCCCCTATGTCCATGGGGAACGTAGGCGGCTCTTTTCTGATGAAAGGATCAAGTATCCCATGAAACGGGTGGATTTTGATCCAAATGGAGAGAGAAATCCCCAGAACAGGGGGAAATCAGCCTATGAGCGGATCTCATGGGATGAGGCCATCTCAATCATTGCTTCGGAAATCACACGTATAAAGGATAAGCATGGCGGCTCCGCCATCAGCGGCATGACCTCTTCCCATCACAACTGGGGCATAGTGGGTTACAAGATGGGTCCGTTTGCGCGGTTCATGAACATGCTGGAGTTCACGCCGGTTCTCGATAACCCTGATAGCTGGGAAGGATGGCACTGGGGCGCCACCCATACCTATGGATTCTACTGGCGTCTTGGAATGCCAGAACCCTATGACATGCTGGGAGATGCCCTTCAAAATGCTGAAATGATTGTCTTCTGGTCCAATGACCCTGACAGCACAAGGGGTACCTACACAGGCCAGGATTCAGCAATGTGGCGCACATGGCTTAAAGAAAAGGGTGTGGAGATGATCTTCATTGATCCTTTTCACAACTTTACAGCTGGTGCCATGGAGGGAAAATGGCTTGCCCCCAGAATGGGAACCGACACCGCCCTTGCCATGGCCATTGCATATGTCTGGATTACAGAAGATCTCTATGACAAGGAGTATGTAAAGGATCGGACAATTGGATTTGACGAGTTCAAACCCTATGTCCTTGGAGAGACAGACGGTGTTCCAAAAACTCCTGAATGGGCAGAAGCCGAATCCGGCATCAAGGCTAGGGTGATCAGGACTCTTGCCCGAAAATGGGCAGCTAAACGAACCATTCTTTCCGGCGGTGCCCGTGGCGGTGAAGGTGGTGCATGCCGTACAGCATTTGGTACAGAGTGGGCAAGAATGATGGTACTGCTCCAGGCCATGCAGGGTCTTGGAAAACCCGGGCGCTCCATCTGGGGAACCACCATGGGAGCGCCGTCAGATGTGGATATCTGGTTTCCGGCCTATGCCGACCTTGAAGGACGTGTCTCCACAACAAGTATTGCAAAACATAAGCCCATGAACCCCACCAAACAGCGCTTGTGGCGCCTCACCCTGCCCGATGCGGTTCTCAATCCGCCGGTAAGCTGGTATGGAGAGGGCTTTTGCGGCCAGTCACTGGAGCAGCAGTTCACCCATTTTGAATATCCAATGAAAGGCTATTCCGAGATCAAGATGTTCTACAGATACGGCGGTTCATTTATGGGCACATTGAGCGACACCTCCAAATGGGTTCGCATGTATCAAAGTCCAAAACTTGAATTCGTCATTAATCAGGATGTCTGGTACAACAGCGAGACCCGCATGGCAGACATCATTCTGCCGGCCTGCTCCAACTTTGAGAGGGATGATGTGGGAGAGTGGGGTGCATGTGGCGGTTACACATGCCATGCCAGCAGCGGTTGTAATTTCCGCATTATTGTCCGTCAGCAGAAGTGTCTTGAGCCCATGTGGGAGTCCAAGTCCGATTACGAAATTTTTACCCTGATTGCCGATAAACTTGGAAGAAAAGAGGAGTTCACCGACGGCAAGACAGAGCTTGAGTGGTGCAAGGCATTTTTTGATGCCTCGGATCTGCCAAAGGTTGTGGATTGGGAGACCTTTAATAAAAAAGGGTATCAGATCATTAATATAAAGGATGACTACAAACCCACGCCTTCCATGAGGTGGTTTGCCGAAGGAAGGGATTGTGACACACCTGACCCCATGAACCCCAAGCGCAAAACAGAAAAGGCAAAGGAGCTTGGAACCTTTTCCGGTAAGATCGAGTTTTCTTCCGAGAGCCTGAAAAAATATTTTCCGGATGATGATGAACGCCCTGTATCTCCGCGTTATATCCCAAGTTTTGAGGGGCACCATTCAGATATCTATAAAAAATACTCTTTGCAACTGCTGTCACCCCATCCAAGGTTTTCATTCCACTGTCACTATGACAAACACACTGACTGGCTTGATGACATTCCGGTTCACAGGATCAAGAAAGATGGCTATGCCTGGTGGCCGGCTCGGATTCATCCCATAGATGCAACACCTCGCAACATTATGAACGGTGATATTGTAAGGCTCTACAACGACCGCGGCTCAGTACTCTGCTGTGCCGTGATCACTGAACGGGTACGCCCGGGGGTGATTCACAGTTATGCATCATCGGCCAAATATGATCCCCTATCTCCTGGCAATGCCGACTCAATCGACAAGGGGGGATGCGTGAATATTCTGACACCGTCACGCATGGTATCCAAAAACGCTCCGGGAATGACGCCGAATTCCTGTCTCATCGAAATTGAAAAGTGGGAGGGCTGATCAACATGGCACGTAAAACGATTCTGATTGATGTCAATAGATGCACCGGCTGCTACAACTGTTTTCTGGCCTGCCGGGATGAACATTTTGGTAATGACTATCTGCCATATTCGGCAGCACAGCCGTTGAATGGACAGTTCTGGATGAGGATTAACGAGATTGAGCGAGGCAAATTTCCCCGCCCCAAACTCTCCCATATCCCCAATGCCTGCATGCACTGCGAGGCAGCCCCCTGCATTTCCGCAGCAAAAAATGGGGCAGTATATAAAAGAGATGACGGCATAGTGGTGATAGATCCTGAAAAGGCAAAGGGGCAAAAGGATATTGTCAATGCATGTCCCTACAGGGCTATTTACTGGAACGAGGAACTAGAAATCCCACAGAAATGCACCATGTGTGTCCATCGCCTTGAAGAGGGAGAAAAGATGCCCCGATGCGTTGAGTCATGCCCCACAGGTGCCATGTACTTTGGAGACATTGATGACCCTGAAAGTGAGATCTCAAAGGTAACTAAAGTGTCGAAAACAGAAAGTTTTCACCCTGAATATGGAACAGCTCCTTCTGTGAAATATATCGGCATTCCCAAAAGGTTTGTGGCCGGTGAAGTTGTGCTTTCAGATCAACAGGAAGAGTGTGCTGAAGGGGTAAAAATTATTCTTGAAGGAAATGGTGAAAAGCGGGAAATCCTCTCAGATGCCTATGGCGATTTTGAGTTTGAAGGTCTTGAGAAAAACAGCGCCTATTCCATTACCGTGGAAAAAGATGGTTATGACTCCTGTAAGGCCGAATTTTTCACCCGCACCGATGTGAACCTTGGGGAAATTGTAATCTCCCCTGCTTAACGAGATAGAAGATTATAGTTAAGTACTCAAAATCGACATCTTATTGGTTTTTTCATTTACTGAATTTGTCTGAATCAGGATAACCAGGATAAACAAGAGTTCAGGATAGATAATCCTGCCGAACGTTCAACAAAGGCTCAATTGGGTGGTGTCCCAAATATGTTGATGAGCTCTTCACAAACCTTGATTCAGCAGGGCTTTCACAAAAAGATATCAACACTTTTATGACACTACCCTCAATTGGATGTAGAGACAAGCCATCTTTTGTTTCTACATTCAACTATTTTAAGGAGAATCCGTATGATCAGCGTAAAAGACGCAAAAGGCACCCCCTATGATGCTGCCAAACATTTCGGGGTTTATGGTCTTCAGAAAATAACCGAGGCAGACTCCAAAAGAATTACTGTCTGTTACTCCTATTTTCAGCCAGATGGCGGGGCAGAAATGTCTCCATCTCCCAAGGAACGGGTCTATTATGTTACCAAAGGGTCCATTACTGTTAATGGAAAGGATGGAGAGTCACATCTTCTGAATGAAGGGGATATGATCTACATAGCCCCTGGGGAAGAGCGTGATATGACCATTAACAATGGAAAGCCGGCTGAAGTGCTTGTTTTTATTGTAACCCCATAGGGCTTTTTAATTAGGGCTTTTTAATAAGGATTTCATTTTTTCAGACAAATGGCAAACCTTACTCAAAATCGACATCTTATTGCTTTTTCAGAAGTTATTGCAGTTGTCTGAACCAGGATAACCAGGATGGATAGGATGCTCAGGATAAGATAATCCTGCCTTATCCTGTTAATCTTGGGAATCCTGATTCAGACAGTGTTGACAAGGCTTACAAGATCATAGGTGTCGACTTTGAGTAATTAGAGCTTTTTAATAAGGATTTCATTTTTTCAGACAAATGGCAAACCTTAGAATGAACCAATATTTTTATAGTGCCAATTTTGATGCTCCTGTAAAAAGTCGAAATCTGCAAAATCGCTATTAATAATTTCAGCATGTTATAACTGCAAAAATGCTGAAATCTGACTTTTTACGAGGCCATTAATTTTTAATAATAACGAGGAATAAGAATGAAAGATATATTTAAGTTAAGTGGAAAAATCGCTGTTGTCACAGGTGGTGCAGGCGGCATCGGAGAAGCACTGGCCCTTGGATTGGGAGTTCATGGAGCCACAGTGATCGTCTCCAGTCGTAACAAGGATGCCATTGAGGCCGTAGCTGCTAAAATCACAAAAGAGTCCGGCAACGAAGCCATTGCTATTCCCTGTGATGTCACAAGTGAAGCAAGTATGGCTGATCTTGTGGATGTCGTGGTTAAAAAATATGGAAGAATTGATATCCTGGTTAATGCCATGGGAATGAATATAAAGCATGATGCCTTTGAGTATCCTGTGGAGGATTGGGAAAAGCTTTTTAATGTCAATGTAAAGGGCACCATGATTGCCTGTAAGGCTGTGGGACGGGTTATGAAAGAGCAGAAGTGCGGTTCCATAATAAATCTTTCTTCAGTAAGAGGAATCAGGGGCTACAGCGGCGGAAATTCCGGCTATTGTGCCACCAAAGGGGCTGTGGAGCTTGTCACAAAAGCCCTTGCCATTGAGTGGGCACCCCTTAATATCCGCGTCAATGCCATAGGTCCTGCCCTGATCATCACCCCAGGGACAAAACACATTGCCGATAATCCCGAGCTTGCCAAAAAATATGCCGCAGCCGTTCCCATGGGACGCATTGGCCTGCCCGAAGATCTTGCCGGAGCATGTGTATTTCTGGCTTCAGATGCAGCCGGATTTATTTCAGGGCAGACCATTTTTGTGGATGGCGGGCTGACAGCACAGTAATTTTACTCCATTAAAATTGAGGAGAATCCATGACTGGATTGGATATCATTGAAAAGGCCAGACAGGAAAAACGCACCATCCTGACAGAAATTGAGGCCAAACAGATTTTAGGTGAAATTGGAATCAACTGCACGGACACGCGCCTTGCCACAACAAAGCAAGAGGCGGTGGCGTTGAGTGAAGAGATGGGATATCCGGTGGTGTTGAAGATATCCTCGGTTGACATTACACACAAAAGCGATGCCGGCGGTGTCAAGGTCAATCTCAAAGATAGGGCAGAAGTTGAAAAGGCTTTTGACGAGATTATGACATCATGCAGGGCTGCCTGTCCCGATGCCGATATAGAAGGTGTTGCTGTACAGGGCATGGCAAAAACCGGCACAGAGATAATTATGGGAATGATAAAGGATCCAAGTTTTGGACCGGTTGTGATGTTCGGGCTTGGTGGTGTATTGGTTGAAGTGTTAAAAGATGTCTCCTTCCGCATTGTCCCAATAGAGAAAAAAGATGCCATTGAGATGACAGGTGAAATCCAGGGGAAAAAACTGCTTGAAGGCTATCGGGGACAAGAGCCTGCTGATATCGCTTATCTACAGGATATGCTGCTGAAGCTCTCGGATTTTGTGGATAACACACCCGGCATTGAAGAGATCGACATGAATCCGGTGTTTACATACAAAGAGGGAGCCGCAGTGGTTGATGCGCGGATCATTCTTGCAGCAGATTAACTACTACTGCTTTGTCAAATCTTAATTTTAGTGTTAATTCTATTAACAGAGTACCCTGAATCTTAGTCTTGACGAAGCACTACCTGATTATCAATGATCATGAAAAATCCTGTAAAAAGAAGCCGGATTAATTTTGTGCAGGTATTTCAAACAGATAGTAAACACCAATTCGCCAAACCAAGTGAGATAAAGGATGGTGCAAAGCCATGATGGAACTATTTTTTAAACCCAAATCTATTGCTGTAATCGGAGCAAGCGGAACCCCTGGAAAACTGGGGTACGTAATCATAAAAAATATATCTGACAGCGATTTCAGCGGAAATGTCTATCCTGTAAACCCCAAATCAGATGAAATCCTGGGATATAAGGTCTATCGCAGTGTAACAGAAATTCCCGGAGATGTTGATCTGGTTGTTACAGTTCTTCCCACTCCAAAACTTACTGTTGCAACCATGGAAGATTGCGCTAAAAAGGGCGTTAAAGCCGTAATAATCGAATCTGCCGGATTTGCTGAAATGGGAGGAGATGGAAAACTCTATCAGCAACAGATAGTTGATATTGCAAAGAAAAACAATATTCGGGTAATGGGGCCTAACTGTTCCGGTATTGTATCACGGGACATTGTAACATCCATTTACCCGATAACAAAAAAAGTACCAAAGGGTAATGTGGTGCTCATAGGTCAGTCAGGCCTTCTTGCTGCGGGAATGGCATCGGATCTTGTGGAGAACGAAAGCCTGAATGTCAGAAATGTCTGTTCATTCGGCAACAAGTGCGATGTCAATGAAAATGACCTTTTAGAATACTTTGGCAATCAGGATGATGTGGATGTTATCTCCATGTATCTTGAAACGATTTCCGATGGAAGAAATCTTACCCGTATTGCCAAAAAGGTTGCTGCAGAAAAACCGGTTATCTTTCTTTCCGGAGGGCGTACCGAAGCCGGTGCCAGAGCAGCCATGAGCCATACCGGAAGTATTGCAAGCAATGCAATGATTGTTGAGGCTGCTGTGAAGCAGACCGGCATGATAATGGCCGATGATTTTACAGAACTTAAAGATTTTGCAAGGGTGTTTTCCACCCAGCCCCTTCCCAAAGGAAACCGGGTGGCTGTCATTACTCTGGCCGGAAGTGTAGGGGTCAATGTTTCTGATCTTTGTGCAAATTTTGGTCTGGAGCTGCCAAAACTTACTCCGGAAACAACAGAGAAACTAAAGGATATGTTTGACACACCAGTATCAAATCCCGTTGACCTCTATTTTTCCGTAACTAAGATAGGCTTTACCAAAACACTTGAGACCACTTTTCCTGATGCATTCCGTGATCCCAATATTGATGCGGCTGTCATTATTCTGGCAGGCTTTAAATATACCGAGGAAGCTGTTCAGAAAAAGATCATCCAGAAAATTGTCAAAGAGGTTGGAAAGCCTGTTGTGGTATGCATGGTTGTTGGATACAACAAATACAAAAACGTGATCATGGATGAAATGGGAAAAGAGTTGCCGGTCTTTCCCTCTTTGATCTCCGGTGTCAAAGCCTTGAGCAAACTGTGTGAATACGGCATCCGTAAACAGAAAATGTCATCCTGAGGAGATAAGGGTATGTCTTACGAAAATATCATTTTGGAAAAAGAAGAGAAGATTGCCATCATTACCTTCAATCGCCCCGAGGCCATGAATGCCCTGAATATCAAAACACGGGCGGAATTTGCAGCAGCCGTCAAGGATGTTGAAGAGGATGATGCCATAAAAGTGCTGATTCTAACAGGCTCTGGAAAAGCCTTTGTAGCAGGTTCTGATATAAAGGAGTTCCACGCCACAACACCCTTTGCAGCACACAATATCGTTCGTTTGGGCTCCATTGTGGAAAAGCTTGGAAAACCTGTTATTGCAGCAGTAAACGGTTTCTGCCTTGGCGGCGGCTGTGAGATTGCCATGGCCTGTGATCTTATTATTGCCTCGGAAAAGGCAAAGTTCGGTCAGCCTGAAATTAATCTCGGCATCATTCCCGGAGGTGGCGGTACCCAGCGTTTGCAGCGTCTCATTGGTGTCTGCAGGGCAAAGGAACTCATTTTTACCGGAGATATTATACGGGCAGATGAGGCAGAGAGAATCGGCCTTGTCAACCGTGTTGTGGGTATGGATGAGTTGATGCCAAAGGCAAAGGAGATAGCAGCCAAGATTGCCACAAAGAGCTCAGCAGCATTGAAGCTTGCCAAGCAGGCCATCAACAAGGGAATGCAGACAAGCCTTCAGGATGGCCTTGACTACGAATATGAGATGTATGCCCTCTCTCTATCCCTGGAGGACAAAACAGAAGGGGTGAATGCCTTCCTTGAAAAAAGGGCACCCAATTTTGTTGGTCGTTAATCCCCCATTTGATTCAGTAATAGGGCATGATGAATCAGGATGCCCGGGATTAACAGGATAATCAATCAGGATACAAAATTTATTAGGAACAATACAATGGAAAACATGGCAAACAAAGTAGCACGAATACCCAATTTAGTCGATTGGTCAACCGGTGAAGTGAGATTGATGAGTGCAAAATGCAACTCATGCGGCACCTATTTTTTTCCAAGGGAACATTATCAGCATCGCCCTGGATGCTCAAGGGAAGGTGTGGAGAACGTACTTCTTCCCCACAAAGGGAAACTGGCCAGTTACACCATTCAATATTATCCCTGCCCCGCACCTTTTAAAACCGAAAAAAAGATAACCCCTTACGGTATTGGCCTTGTTGAGTTTGAAGATGAGAAAATTCAGGTGGCCGGCATCATAACCGATACCGATCTCAAATCTCTTAAAATGGGGATGGAGATGGAGACCACAATTCTTGAAATGTTTACAAATGAAGAGAAACAGCAAGTGGTCACCTGGGCATTTAAAGCGGTTAAATAACGAATCAGCGATCAGTAGAAGCATATAAAAAAGGGATAATAAAAATGAGAGATGTATATATTATTGGAACCGGAATACACCCCTGGATGGGTTTTTCTGAGCAGGTATTTGCCGATTTTGCGGCTGTGGCTGTTGATAATGCATTGAAAGATGCAGACATTGAGTGGAAAAAAATCCAGGCCATCATGGCTGGAATTTTTATTTATGGTGGAAATGCAGGTCACCTTTCCGGTCAGTATCTGGAGAGCATCTTTGGTGAAACCGGCGTTCCTGTTGTAAATGTCTATAATGCCTGTGCCACAGGCTCCGCCTCCATCAGGATGGCATATAACAGCGTTGCTGCCGGTGAGACAGATACTGCTCTTGCCTTTGGAGCAGACGTTTCCCCAAAAGGTTTTCTTACTGCAAAATCCGACAATGCAGTTCAGGACAGGGATGTAATCCGCTGGAAAATGGGCGGAATGCCTAATCCCATTTACTGGGCACTGGAGTGCAGGAAAAGAATGGAAAAATATGACACCACAGAAGAAGATTTGGCATTGGTAAAGGTGCTGATGAGTGAATATGGCTCCAAAAATCCCCATGCACGCTTTAAAAAGACCTACACCATAGAAGAGGTACTGAACTCTGTCTATGTCTGCGATCCTTTAAGACTCTTTGAGATATGTCCTGTCAGTACCGGTGCTGCCGCGGTAATTGTCACAGCAGACAAGGAGCTTATTGCCAAAGCAGATAAAGCTGTTAAGATCAATGCCACCACAATGGGAAGTGCCATCTATGGCGATCCAACAATCCGTATCTCTGCTCTTTCATGCCCAGCTGTTCCAGAAGCACCCATGCTGAGTGAAAGCTATTCAGCTTCACGTCAGGCCTATGAAAAATCAGGCATCGGACCGGAAGACATTGATGTTCTGGAGCTTCCGGACAACAGCTCCTGGCATTATCTGGTCTATCTTGAGACCTGTGGGTTCTGTAAAGATGGCGAAGCTGACAAAATGCTCAGGGAAGGTGAGACTAAAATCGGCGGAAAACTGCCTGTAAATCCAAGTGGAGGATTCTCTTCCCATGGAGAAGCTCTTTCTGCCCAGGCGCTCTGGCAGGTAATTGAATGCACCAATCAGCTCAGGGGCCGGTGCGGTGAAAGACAGGTTGAAAATCCTAAGGTAGCCATGGCTCAGACCTATGGCCTTATGGGAAACAGCGGGACAACTATACTATCTGTATAACTTCCACGATGCAAAATGCGTTACAATCTAATCAATGAAAGTGGTATTTTGTTTTTTAATTTTGCAGCTATTGAATTTGTCTGAAGCAGGATAAAAAGGATATTCAGGATAGATAAACCTGCCTTATCCTGTTAATCCTGGGCATCCTGATTCAGACATTTTTGACAAAGAATGAGCAGGAAATAAACTTGTGTTGTCAGAAAAGAGAGAAGTCTTTGAAACATGTCACCAAAATGTACGAATGTGCAAGTGGTTTTAGACTCATTAAAAGCCTCAAAGAGCATAGGTGTCGGTTTCAAAAACGTCATATCCAGCTAACTTTTGCAAAACAGCTTTCCACAAGTTCAATATCAAATTCATCTGTCACTTTATGCTGATAAATGACCCTTATCTGATATTTGCCCCTTTTTTCCGGAAGTCCTGAAAATCTGTATTCTCCGAATGAATCAGTAATTTTTTGATCAACTAGAGAACCATTTTTAAACAACTCCACTGTGACTCCTTCAACACACTCTTCCACTCCATTTTTTCTGGTTGCAACTGATCCAGCTATAAAACATTTTCTATAAAGGGAAAGATTTTTATACATAACTATTGAACGCCCTCTCATTACTTTATGAAATGATTCAAGATCATTTGCCTTGATAAATGAGAAAAGCTCCTCTTCCGGAAGCGATTTGAAGGTCAAAGCTCCAGTGGGGCATGCCTGGACACATCGCGGTGCCTTCCAGCCATCATCAAGCAGATGTGCGCATAGGGTACATTTTTGAGGTGTCTGATTTTCCTCGTTCCACCATATGGCACCCTGGGGACAGGCTTTGACCAGATTCCGTTTTCCTCTGGCTTTTTCAGGATCAACAACTACTATGCCGTCAGATCGCTGATATATCTCTTTTTTCGATGTATTCCGAACACATGCTGCATCTTCACAGTGAAAACAGGGTTTTGGAAGATAGGTGACTGAAATATAAGGGAATTCCCCTTGTTCCCGTGTCAATATGTTCATCCAGCGGTGGCCGTGGAGAGGCTGGCTTAAAGTATAGGGCTTCCAGTCATTTTGATAGTGCTCATCCTTGCAGGCGAGAAAACAGTTATTGCAGTTTTCGCACTTTTCTATATCTATGATCATCAACCATTTATTCATTTTATTGCCTCTCGTTTTCCTTCAATTTGTACAGTCACACTTTTTCCTTCAATTTGTACAGCCCCACTTTTTCTTTCAATTTGTATAGCCCCACTTTTTCCTTCAGACATTTCATTTTTCCATAGTCTTATCTGAACAAGACATGAGTTTGGGGCCGATGAATGTGATCTTTTAATGATGCTTTTCCCGGGTGTAAGAAGGTTGATACAGCCTCCTTTATCAGCAGAATTACCAGGCTCGCCCACAGGTTCATATCGGGCAGAACCTTCACAGGAGTGGACAACCCCTGGAGGTAGTCTATGGGTAAGTTGTGCTGCACAGATAACCGATCCTCGGTCGTTAAATATCTCCACCAGGTCATGCTGCCTTATGTTTCTTGCCGCAGCATCAAGTGGATTTATTCTCACGATCCAGTAATAGTGGCCTTTTTTAAGGATTCTGTGATCCTTGACATCGTTCATGAAACCATCTTTAGCATCAAACATTGTATGAAAACTGTACCGAGGATGGGGGGATATCATCTGCAATGGGTATTTTTCCACCAAATCCTTGCACCCATGTCCTTCCCATGAGGGGATATATTTGGATATTGTGGGTCTTTCAGGATCATCAGGTGCAAATCTCTTGAGGCTTGATGACTCAAACTCAAGTTTTCCTGACTGGGTCTGGAGACCGGATTTCCATTTTTCAGTATAATCAGAAGGCAAAGGAGAGAGTTCCGGCAGATCCTTTTTTCTGCCTTCGGCAAACCAGCGGTATGAGACAGGTGCCCGCAGGGATTCATCAGGAGCCGGCACAACATAGTAACCCTTTTTCATAAACTGTTGCCATGAGATAACCTTTGGAAGATCACTTGCATTAAAAAGGCGGCGACACCACTCAAGCTCAGAGCTTCCCTCGGAAAAAGGAGCTCCAAGATCAAGACGCTTGGCAATCTCAAGGAAAATCTGATAGTCGGATTTTGATTCGCCCAGAGGCTCAATGCACTTATGCTGCATGGTGATGATCCGGTGATTCCACTGGGTAAACTGATGATGACTGTATCCGCCTGAATTTGCAGTCTCTCCTATATCCCATCTTTCAAAGTTGGTACAGGCAGGAAGAATGACATCCGCAAACTTTGACTCACCTTCAAACCAGATTGACTGGTTCACAACAAATTCAAGGTTGTCGCTTTGATACGCCTTTACATAACGGTTGGATTCAGGCATGGTTCCAAAATGAGAGCCGCCATATTTATAGTACATCTTTACAGGTGAATATCCTGGAGCCGGATATTTGAACTTTTTGAACTGCCCCTCAATGGTTTTTGGATCTGTGGGATAGCCCTCACAGCTTCCGTTGAGAAAAACCTCTGGTATTCTAAGACGGGGAATCATCTGTGCAACTGTATTCATGGATGGAAGCTGTGGCATTCTCTGGTATAGATTGACCCTAAGAGATGTGCCGTCCAGATCTCCTGAAAGACCGCCTTCAGCATATCCTGGAAAGAAAAAATGTGTATCCACAGGAGTTCCCTGCTGGAGTCCTCCCATGTTTATCCCGGGCTTTCCCAATCCCTGCATGGCCATGAGACAAACCATGGAGCGTGCCCACTCAATTCCTGTGGCACTCCTGCAGGCTCCTCCAAATCCGGCAAGTCCCCCTGGAGAAAGATAGGTTTTCCGTGTTCCCCATTTTCTGGCAAGGGCACGAATTTCCCTTGCTGGAACTTCTGTCTCTTTTTCCTGCCACTCCGGAGTTTTCTCAATTCCATCTTCTAAACCAAGGATGTAGTCCCGCCACTTTTCAAATCCTGTGGTGCGAAGTGCAACATATTCTTTGTCATAAAGATCTTCTGTAATCCACACATATGCTATGGCAAGACTCATGGCATTGCCTGTATCAGGTCTTGGGGCTATCCATTTGCCACCCAAAAGAGCTGCTGTATGGTTGTAATAGGGATCAATATGAACCATCTCAATGCCAAGCTCCTTTGCCCACTGCCTGCGCACTGTTCCTTCAAATGCTCCATATACGCCGCTTGTGGATTCCGGGTCGCTTGACCAGAAGACGATCATCTCACACTCTTTCAGGCAATCTTCAACTGTACCGTAGGTGTCAGATGCCCCGTTCCTCATGCTGTTACCCCAGTGGTGCATGGCTCCCCAGTACCATCCTTCCCAACTGTCGGGATTGTGGACAACCGGACAGTAGCCAATGGAGTTCATGAAGCGGTTTCTTGTGCTTAACCAGTATCCAAGATTTCCCCATGTATGGTGGGAACCGCTTCCATTCATGATGGAACCCGGGCCATAATCTCTTTTCATGCGCTGAATCTCTTTTGAAACAATATCAAGAGCTTCGTCCCAGGAGATACGTTCATATCCTGAAATTCCGCGATTCTGGCAGTTGCGTTCTCCATCTGGATCAAAGTCTATCCGTTTCATGGGATATAAAAGCCTGTCCGGAGAATAAATAAGTGACTTCAGGGCAAGAACATAAGGATTGACAGTGCCTCTTCTTGGTGGTGTAAAAGTTTTCCCGCGGGCATTGATTTGCCAGGGTGGAGCATCATTGTCATCAAACTCTATGGGAGTTATGCGTATAATCCTGCCCTCTTTAACATATACAAATACCGGCCCCCCATTGGTGTTGTTTGTGTATTTTTTGACACCATCCTTTAAAGGAATGCCATAAGCACCAGGGGTAGAAAGTCCTTTGAGCCATTTGAGACTCTGCATGAACCATATGGCAAGATCATCAGGGCCTTCAACATTTACAACAAAATTTTTCATGGCATGGATCTGCTCATGGTAATTGCCGCTGTTAAGCATGAGCCACACAGCAGAAGCAGCATCTGTAAAACTTACAGTAACATCTGCCTGGAAATTTGCCACATCATGGTGTTCATTATTACTTCCACAATTGAGATCAGTTGACCTTGCGACAATAGAACCGCTCTTGAACTCAAATATTCTGCCTTTTTTCTCTTTCAGGGCAATGATTTGTGCTGTAAAATTTTTTTCATTAAGGCGCTTTTTAAATTCCTTGTCAAAAATAGCTCTGATCCTAAATAGATACCCCAAGGCAAACAACATAAAACTCAAAAGGGGTTTTCCTGTAATTTTGAGTAATCTATGGATGATTATTTTCAATACTGGCATGGTAGGCTCCTCTGGTGAGTATATATTTTAATGAACTCTGGCTGATTAAACAGCAAAATACATGCCTATTTTTATAACGTACATGGCTGATGACCGCCACAATCGAAGAGATGAAAGTCGTTTTAAAAACAGGATGTTACCGAGACTTTCATATAAACGGCCACGGCAAACATATTTGCCACAACGAAGCATGAAAGCCTTTATATATCAATACTTTATGGAGACTTTTAAATAAAATAAACTGTAGGGGGCAGACCTGTATGTCTGAACTGTATGAGGGCAATCACTAAGAGGTTATTCTCCCTACTTTGCAAATATTCATTGTGGCATAAGGGGCTGTAATGGCCGTTATATGAAACAACTGAAGGGAATTTTTTTGTCAACATTTTGGGAGGATATCAGGTCTGGATTTATAAATCAGAAGCAATAAAAAAGCAAAAAAAACTTGGGGTTAGAGTGAAGGTTTATGTTGTTATATTACCGGATATGGTGATATGCTTTTACCATATCCGGTAATATATGATTGTGGTTTCCATATATGGAGATTATGGGCTTCCTGAAAAATGATTTTGGAATTTCGATTTTTAAAGGCAATTGCATTGTGTTGTATCTCCATAATTTGGCCTCCTTAATACTCCCATAAAAATATTGGCATCTATCATAGCATCCCAAAAATAGATTACATTTTTTTATTGAGAACCCCGATAAATGGGCATGTTGTCACAGCAAGTGTAAACCGATAAATGAAAGATGCCTTTATTTTGGGATGATATGAAGGATGTCTGATGTTAAAAACATAAATTTATGGATTGTTGCGCAACAAGGTGATGATTAAACATTGAGGTTATTTGATAACACTACCAACAGATATTCCCTTGCTCGTGAAATAGCGACATAACGTTCACATTTTTGTAATGGAGAGGCCTTATCCATATGGTTCATGGGATCATTTATATCCCCGCAGGCCAAACAGATCGCTCTGAACTCAAGTCCTTTTATCCGCTGCATTGTTCCCATCCGTATCCCGGGTTCATTTGCACCCGGATCAATCTCTCTGGGCTTCAGTCGGAAAATTTTAAAACCGGCTTCAGTCAGACTTGTAACAATTTGTTCTTTATAAGGGGTAATACAGATCTCATGATCCTTAAGGCCTTGCTCATTAATAAGGATTTGAACCCATGATATGATAGTTTCACATTCATCATTAATATTATTGCATTGTTCGACAAATGGTTCCGGTCCTTTGAATACAGATCTGTCACCTGTAATGGAAATAGAACCACCGTTTAGATCGTCAATCTCCATCCCTTGAAGAACACCATGGCTGTATCGTCTTATCTGCTCACTGGTTCGGTAGTTAATTTTCAATCTTCTGGATCTTCCTCTGATTTCGATTCCCGCCCGGCTCATGGGAATTTTACTGCGATAAATTCTTTGATGCCCATCGCCCACCGTACAAAGCGGATCACTCAATCCTTTGTCAACAGGGGCGATGGACCTGATTAGACGCAACGCTTCAAGACTGAAATCCTGCACCTCATCAACAAGGACATGCCTGTAACTTCTAAAGTTACCTTGTTCCACAGCCAGCCGTGCCTGATGCACAACGCCTTCAAAGGTCAATAAATTTCGTTTTTTCATTTCTGTCTGAAATTTCTTCAATACAGGCCATATCGCTTTTTTCTGTTTTCTTGAAAAACGGGGTCTTCCGGTTCTGACGGCTGAGAGATAATCATCTTCACAATATATTCCATTGACATCGACAACTAGCCAATATTCATCAATGATCTCTTCCATTTGTACCGGTATCTCTCCGGTCAAAGAGCGTTGAATCTCTTGCCAGATGGCATCATAATCTGATTTAGCTCCAATTTTTCCTTTCCAGCCGGAATGGAGACATATGGTTCTTGCAAGAGCATGAAGATTTGTCACCTCAATTTTTTTGGCTGCCTCTTTATCCATCCGGTAAATATAATCACTCAAGGTGATCGAAAGATTGGTTGTAAACGTTGTAATCAATATTTTATCATTGGGATCTTCAAGCTGATTGGCAAGATGAACGGCACGGTGAAGCATAACAACTGTTTTTCCCGTACCGGCAGCTCCGTTAATATTCATGGGGCCCTTTGTCTGCCAGCGAACCATTTTTTTCTGATAGGGGTGCAGGAATATTCTCCACTCATCAAGGGATCCTTCAAGAATCTCCTTTAGATGCTCTTCTCCATCAATAAGTACCAGATCAAAACTCGCTGAGTGGTCAATATTGGAAAAGTCTCCTGTTTCTTCCGGCCTGACGTCATCTTCTTCTTTAATCCGTGACAATCCAAGCATCTCATTCAACGCTTCATCGACACTCATTCCACAGGCAATACCGGTGAGTACGTCCTTGCAGTCGTTGGGAAGGTAGTCTATCAGAGCATCAAAGGCATCATCGGAGTCAATGGCGAGAACCGCCGGGATGAGAGGCTTGGGAACCCCTGCCATGAAGAGATCTTCATGGGATAGACTGGAAAGGAAATAGCTGTTTTCGTCAATAGCGCCTGTTTTTGATAAAGTCGGTGTCTTTGGTGAAGAGGCTGTTTTTGATGGAGTGGCTGTTCGGTTTTTTGCCATTGATTCCATTTCTGTGACATCAAACAGCTGAAAAACGCCGGTTTTCGGGTGAACTTCAAATCGTTTGTTTTTTGCCCACTCATAGGCTTTGTCATGGGAATCAATGTGTACCAGCAGAAAGATCTCCCCTTTATCCGGTGCAATGATAATCGCCCGATACCCGGATGGCAGATTCGCTCCCCTGACTTTATGGTCGGCCATACTCTCTTTAAGGGAGTGGAGATGCAATGAAGAATCTGTGGGATCTTTTTGAAAGATGTCGATAAACTCGGCCACTCTCTTCTGAACATTGGCGGGTATTTTGTTGAAATATTTCAATACATTTTTATGCACCATCAATTGAGCCATACGAAAATCCTTACTTTACTGTGAAAACAGCCGCTGTTTTCATTTTCGGGGGTGGCTGATCGACAGCCATGACCGTTTACAATAAACACGAGTTGGCGTTTTATAAAATTTAGCAAGAAAACCCACCGATCAGCGAAGTGTCGGTGGGTAGTTGACACCTTTTTAAATCTCAGTTTCAAAAATTAGGAATGAGTACGAAATAACTTACCCATTCTCCCCCTCTCCATTTATGGAGAGGGGGCTGGGGGGTGAGGTTGTTGGGCAAGTTATTTCAGACCGATTCCTTAGCTCACAAAGAGACGTTAACGACTTTCGCTCATTATGTTTAAAAACCACGCCAGACCATTGATCTCCAGGTCATCCGGCACAACGACTTTCCATCCATCTCCTTGCCATTTCTCACTGAAGTCGATCTGTTCACCGGCAAGCACGGCAACCGGCGGGCTTAAATCCGGCCAGGCAAGTTCTGCGAATGCATCTCCATCCACAGCGTCATTATAAAATTCTACTTCAGGGATGGGGGATGCTTCCATGGCAAGCCTCTCAACAAGAGGATAAAAAGCGGAAACCGTCTCTTCCTTGATCTCCTGCCACTCTTGAGAAAGCGTTTTCTCTTCTTCCACCCCAAAGTCCGGTGCTGTGCCGTTTTCAGCTTCTGATGTTGTCCAGAAGCTGAAGTTGTCATGGAATTGATAAAAATTCAGACAGGCAAGAAATCGTCTCCATCGTTCATTAAAATCACTGCCGTTGATTTCAAATTCCGTATCACCAAGATGGGCAAAAATCCCGAATCTGAAGGCTTTATGCAGCAGCACATCCTCCAATGAGGAAAATGCAAGGATATCCTGATTGAAAGAGATCTGATCAAAGAACAGGTGGGTTCCGGTATCAGCGCTTTCAATGGACTTCAGACCTTGCCCGGTTTGCCATGACTTCATCGATTCAATCAGATCAGAATAGTCGTATTTTTTATCTTTTGCCGCTATGGTCGATAGAGTGAACGTGGTTATAAAATGGATCGTATCCTGCCATTTCCTTTGGTAAGGTATTTTAAGAAAGGCTTTAATCTGCTCAAAACCATTATACAGTATCCCCCATGGATCTGTTCCTGTTATATTTAGCGAATTTTTTGCCACAGTATATTTATTGATGTAAGCAGCAATGGTTTTAGGACAGACCATTAAATGAAGTTGACGATCTGTATGTAAATCATCCCATGTGATATTCCACACCCAGAACTTTTCACTCTCCAGGATAGCTCTCCGTTTCATCATATCATCGGCAAGACGATTGTTTGGATAACAGTGATATTCAAATCCATCGGTGAAAACCGCCACAGGCCTTATGGATTCATCATCACAGGTGAGAAGAAAATCAGGTTGGGACGCTGTCATAACCCCTTGGGGCTTCCCCAGTCGGGGCTGCAATTCAAGCTCCCACAATCTTCCAAAAATTTCAAACCGAAACCCCTTGGCACCCTTTATAATGGTGGACTCCCATCTCCCCTTTTGGGTTTCAACAAACGCCTCCAGGGCGTCGACAAACCTCTTTTCCAGAACACTTCCAAACAAAGAATCCGGTTTGATATCTTCAAGTGTCCCCTTTGTGACCCTGTTGCGTCCCGCTTCCAGAAGCTCTTCAAGTAGCTTTATTCCTCTTTCCCTGCTGATTTTTTCAGATTTGTATTGCAGATGATAGGTTCTCAAGCATCGATAACAGCCATCAGTATCATCTTCTTTCTGCTTTAAATTTCTGCAGGAACAGAGCATCAAGGCATTTTTCGCACGTTCCAGGATATCCATGATACCTTCTGCAAATATTCCGGCTTCGTTTTTTTCCTGAAACAGCGTTTTTAAAAATCCAGTACCCCCCGGTACCGCATCCATGAGAATAAGATAATGTTTTGTCAAACCTGTGGATTTATCGGGCAGAATATGGGGAAGGACAATCAAATGGGCAGGGTCTCCCTCAAACCGTAATCTCAATCCAAGATAGATGCAGGCAATAAGTGTATCAATGTCCTGGTCATCAATTACAGGAAGCAGCAGACGAATCGCTTCTGATTTCAATTCCCGGTAAAGAAATATCCTTTCCCATTGAAATGGATTCAGGTGTGTATTGTACTGCCGGTCTGTGTCATATCTTTTTCTGGCCTTACAGCTTTTCCTATGTTTATACGACTCAAATTTCTCCTTTGACACCCCTGGTGGCACCACAACGCCGCAATCTTTACAAATGAAAAAACCGTTTTCCGAGAGCTTTTGATTCGGTCCGATATTGATATCAACACCTTGATCAAGGTATCCGCCGTTGATCACTCTTAAAATAATTTCTGTTCTATATTCAATCCCAAACGGCAGCGTATCTTCACCGGCAGCCCCTTTTGGAGAATTCAGTGTCAAATCAAATGAAGAGACAATATTGTAAAAAAGCTGCTCCCTCTCTTCTGTTTTGTCTCCGGAAAGACTGTCATAATACTCCATGTATGAAAGGGCCTGAGAATCGGAAAAATGGATAAAATCCTTTTGTTGCCCCAGGTCAAAAAGACTGTCACTGTCCCCTTCATGGCCGCACTGGGGACAATCCGGTGATGCGCCGGGTGCTTTGAGTCTGCTCAACGGTGCGACAAAGCCGCAGTTACCGCAGATTCCCCATTTTTCAGCCAGGGGCTGGTTAGGGTTTCCCATGGTGATCTGCTGAATGACAAAATGTTTCTTATGTGTGTAAAATGTGTTGCCCGGAGCAAGCTCCCTTATAGCCGAAGAGGCACCTCGGTAAAGATCAACCGGTTTTACTTCAAGATTCGTTCTTCGATGTCTGTTATAGACCGCACCATAAAATCCCACCCCACGTTCAGGAAAGGCATAATTGGGAAGCAGTCCATTACCGGTCAGAATTTCCAGTGTACTCAGCCGATTGATGTTGAGCAGCCGGGTTGTGATGATTTTCATCTCCTGGTCAATTTCAAAGGCTTCATCCACCTCTTCAGCGTTGAATTTTGCTTCATCCGCCTCTTCAGCATTGAGTTTTGATCTCTGGCTGTTCAATCTGTTTTTTGCATTTTCAAGATCCCGGATCGTTCGATCATAGAATCCTGCAACCTGGTGAATCTTCTGCAAAATGAGTTCTGTGGCTGTCTCAACATAAAATCGCTCTTTTGTGTCCTCTTTGATAATGCCCGGGATCGATTCAAACCGGTTCAGAAAATGGTTTTGAAAAATTTTTTCACTGTTTGAGACCCAGGTCATCATCGATATAATGGCCCCATTGCCATCGTTCATATCTTTAATGAACTGCCGGCAACTTGCCGGTATGATCATAAGTTTTCCGGCTTTGACGGCTGAATCAAAACAAAAGCCGAGGTATTGCCTCGCCAGTACGGCTGACGCATCGAGCCAGCATCCCGGCGGTGCCACCTGTCCTTTGATCATCTCGGAAGGTCTGGCATAAAAAAAGAGATCGTGTGGGCGCTGATTGATAATGGAGATGATCAATGCCGTGCCGGTGGAACGTCCTGCTCTGCCGATTCTCTGGAGATAGTTGGAGGTCGTCGGTGGAATGGAGCAGAGCATGGTACTGGAGAGATCCCCGATATCAATCCCCATCTCCAGCGTTGAGGTGCATGCCAGGACGTTGGGATCATCTTTATGGGATGACGTTTTAAAATCGTTTTCGATCTTTTCCCTCAGTTCAGTATCAAGAATACCGGTGTGTTCCTGTGCAACCACCCGCCGTAAAGCGCCTTTTTGATACCGATCCTGATAATACTTCTGGCGGGGGTCAAAAGATACCTGTCGATAAACCCCTTTGTCGGCATAGTATTCCATACTGGGCGCATCAAGAAATACGGACGCCTCATCCGGAGGCTTTACAATGAATTTATCTGTTTCACTGCATGCCAGTTTTACGCACTCCTGAAAAAGAGTGGCGGCATTCTGGGAAATGGCAAAAAACTCCGTTTTACTGTCCTGATGAAGTTTGACAAACAATCCTGCATCATGTCCGGCATTCAGAAGGGCTTTCAAGAGATCAATGTAATCCGTATTTGAAACAGCCGGCCTTTCAAGTGCCCGGGCCGTCCATAACAGATGCCAGGGATGGCGCCCTCCGCTACTTGGAGCAAGGACATTGACATGCTCTTTCTTATGGGAAGTCACCATGAGTTTCGGTCGATATCGTATCGCCGGTGGATAGGTCTCTCTTCCGGGAACCGCTCTGCCAAAGGGGTATTTTCCCCAATAGTTCTGTTTGGCATATGAATCAAGGTATGGGTGATAGAGTGCGCCTGATTCCCTGCATCGATGGAGAAATCCAAAAAGCCAGAGCCGAAGGCGGTCATCCGTCAATTTCGTCAGCACCGGGCTGATGCCTTCAATTCTATCCTTTAACTTGTCTATGGTTCGATCTATGAAGTCAGGTTGCCATCCCATACAGGCCGCACCGTTTTTCTCCATGGTTCTGCCATGGGAGAGCATAAAACCAAACTCACTCACTGCCTGCCACTTGAGGCGGGTTTCAACATCCTTGTAAAGGGCTGGCGGTGGGTCTTGAAGTTTTTCATTGTTTCGATATTTTGTATAGGGAAGATATTCAGATAAATCCGGCGGCAGCAGCGAGGCCATGGCTTCCTTAATGGAACCCGGGCGCCCCGGCAGCGGCAATGACCAGTAGGTCAAAAGCTTATCACCGGCCTCTTTAACCGGAAGTCCTTGAAAGCCCGCTTCATTGATCACATGCTGAAGTGCGGTTCGGTATGTGAAGTGGTATGTCCGTGCAGAGAAATACCCAGCCCGGTGCGACGCATCCTGAACACTGTCGGTAAAGGCGAGCAGCTTGGGATCATTATTCAATACCGAGCCAAACATTTCATCAATGATGACACTTGACAGGGTTGCAGACTGACACCCGATAAAAAAGATCCCCTCCTCCAAAAGACATTTCGGGCAACGCTGGGCGCCCACAACAGATCCGTTTTCAAGGCTTTTTATGCTTTTATCCACTTCAACACGAAACAGTTTATCCGATCCTGTCAAAGGGCAGGTGCCGTAGCCTTTTCTCAGTACAAGACTCTCCCGACACAGGTAAAACCCATCTGATTCCATCCCCGGCAAGTCATGTTGTTCTCCAGTTTTAATGGCATATTCTTTTTCATTAAGGAATGGGTCTGAAATAACTTGACCATCAACCTCACCCCCCACCCTTTTCTCCATGAATGGAGAGGGGGAGAATGGATCATTTGTTTCGTGCACATTCCTAAATGGAGTGATCACAACCATGTGCTGATCTTTACGTCCCTTTATTCCGAACCATCCCTGGTAAATCGTCCTCGGGTCATCAATTAGCTGATGCCCTTCAACACCCTCTGACTTGATGACGGTATCCTTGTCCGGCTCCACCATGGATATCCATCCAGACGCTCCACACTCACTGCAATGAAATGCCGGAAGGCTTCGGATATTTTTGGATGGCTCATCCAGCCAGATAAATCCCGGTTTCTCGTGTACAAGTCGTCCCAGACGCCTCAGTTCCCGAATCCAGAGTTGAACCTGTGTCGGAACCAATGGAAAAGGTCTTCCACTTCGCTTTTCTGAAGCATGGGAAATCAGGGAGCAGAATGAAGAGAGAATGGTGCTTTTATCTTCGTTTTTCTGTATGGCATTGATTTCAAAGTCAGCCTGACTGATCTTTTTGACAAAAAGATTCCATGGAATCGGGTCTTCCTGTTTCATTTCAGCAGCTTTAAAAATATTGAGAACCGCTTTAAAGAGCTTACTTCCCTTGAGCCAATCTCCCAGTTCCAGCTTGAAGGCAGCAACATCCTCTGCTGTATTGATGTCCCCTGAAAATAGAGGGCCTCCCCATATTTCGGATTGGCGGATCGCATAGGTCAGAGCATCTTCATCTTCTCTATTATGACATTGTTCTACATCCGGAATATCAACCGCAAAAAGATCGGATTTTACGATATCTTCAACCTCAAGACGCTCTTCTCCAATCACTGCTTCAGCTTGAATCTCCTCTTCAAACAAGATCGTAGCAAATGCTGCCAGCTTGTCCTTTCCCGTTGCCATGGCATCGATGGAACCATCTGTGATTTTGACATCGATATCTTCTTTATTTTCATCCAGGGTGGCACTGGTACCAACCACACACATTTCCCCTTTGGAAATTTCCAGTTTCTCTTTCAGGCGACGGATTAAACAGGCCACATCCGCACCCTGGGCCCCGTCATAGGTGTGCAGTTCATCCAGCACAAGATATTTCAGAATTCCCGGTGTATTGAATCGCCACAGTTCCTGATCCCGGGGTCTCATCAGTAGAAAGTCCAGCATCCGGTAGTTGGTCAACAGAATGTCCGGTGGAAACTCTTGAAGCACCTTATGATTTGAAATGCCGTGATAACTCTCCCCCTCTTTGCCTTTGCCCATTGATTTGGTGCCGCTCTCCCTGCCTGATCCGGGATCGGAAGGGTCAAACCGGCCGGTATAGTTTCCAACTCGAATACCTGCCGCTGTTAATTCAGGATCTTTTAAAACCGTTTCGGCAAATCTTCTTTCCTGATCCGAAGCAAGGGCGTTCATGGGGTAGAGGATAATGGCTTTAATGCCGTTCTGTCCCTTTTTCTTCTCCCGCAGACAATGGTCAAGGATCGGATAGAGAAAACATTCCGTCTTACCGGAACCGGTGCCGGTCGTGACAATAGTGGATTTCGGGGTTTGATTTCGACTGCTCAGTCTTAACCATGATTTGTACTGATGGAGAAACGGGTTGAATGGAATCGTAGTGTCCAGAGGAATCTTGATATTTTCCGGTGCCGGTCTGAATGGACGTTTTAACTGGAACCAGGGGCCTTTGAACATCCCGTTTTCAGGATCGTTGATAAACAGGCTGAATGCCTTTTCAGCCTGTTTGTCCAGAAAAGAAAATGTGGCTTGAAGATAGTATTCAACCTGCTTTCTGATATTTTGTGCAATATGAGCGGGGAGCATATATCATTCCTTGATACCGTAGTAGATGGCGTCAGATACTTCATTGGCATCGGCAATCAGGTCATCAAAGATTTCTGTGTTAATACCATAATGGTCAACAGTGACTTTTTTTATGGAGTGATTATCTTTTAAGCTAAACGCCTTCACTTGATCCGGTCGCAGAATATCCTGTTCAACCATTTTCTCTTTTTTCATGATGCTCTGCTTGTTTTCAACGTCACTGTTCAACATGATTCTGTTGTTGATATGGCATAATTCACATAGGTCTTTCCTACATTGTTAGGGCCACAGATCAAGGTTAAATCCCCTAATTCCAATGCCCCTTCATCGACATAACCAAAGTTTTTAAAATTAAATTTCATATTCAATTCCAAATTGACACTGTTTTTTCAACCGCTTTTCGTTTTATACTGAGCACCTTTGGACGAGCACCTCGATTAAATTTGAACCCCAGACCAATGCGATAGATTTCAGGAATATAAAAACGTTTTTCTTCCGCAGAGTCGGTTGTGTCTTCATAAACAACGCCGAGCTGTTTCAGCTCAATCAATGTGCGGTTGTCATCATCATCATCATCCAGCAGAGACTTTGAAAATGGAATCACCAGTTCCTCTTTTCCTTCCATTCTTTCCAAGTCGTTGGCCCAGGACTCAAATACTTTGGATTCCTGCTTTAGCTCATTGACCCGATCTGCACTGCATCCATTCATGGCCCGCTTTATGGCTGATGGCGGCAGCAACCGATCTTTCCATGGGGTATGAACTGTTTTGTCTGATATTTTTGCAGCTTCTTCCAGAAAACGAACAACGTCCCTTGCCTGGAGATATCCTTTAAAATCAGATAAAGCACCATATACCCAATTGATGGTATTGGCTTCCTTGGAGTTGTCCTTGCCCAGCTTCATACCCCACAGCTTCTTTAACTCTTTTTCCAGTTGCTCCGGCTTCATTTCAGAAGGATCGCAATTCACATTTTCTTTTAACGCACCGGATTTTATCACAATCCAGTAAGCCAATCTTAAAAAATCCTCTCGATTCCATAAGAGTTGATAGCTCTCATATTTTTTTTGAAACTGTCCGCTGTTTTGTCTTTTGGCACTGCCAAGATAATCCTGCCGTAAGAAGATCACCAGACCGATCTTTCGATCACGAATTTCACTGAGCCGTGTCGGGATGTCAAGCAGGGCAGAAACAGCATTCTGATGATTCTTATCAAAGTGGATATCCGGAAAAATATTCTCCAGCCCATCAAAGAGGAAAATGATAGGACTCTCTTTCAATTGATCATTGAGCTGCCGGAAAGATGTCACAGCACGGTTGCCTTCCGAAACAGCGGCAATAATCTGCTTTTCCCAGAAGTTTTTCCATTCAGATTCAGTATGGGCCTTCTCATCCCGAAATTGTTCTAAGCTGCTTTTAAATTGATCATAATCAAACCGTTCAAAGCGGGGAAGATTCTCTTTTAACCGCATCATCACAGAGGAATCACCAGGAATATCCGTAGATCGGAGAATCGGGAAAAAATCAGCATCAATCCCTGTTTTATCAGGCGCAATTCGATCACAAAATTTTTTATACGTGACAAAGCCTGCCATCCGCATGAAATGGAATGTTTTACCGGCCCCTTTGGTGCCAAGAGAGACCACCAAAGGCAGTACGTTAAAATATTGCCTGGGAAATTCCTTGAAGAATTTTGTCGTTAAAAAATCTTCTGCGTTTGTGTTTTCCGCAAAAAGATATTGTGAACAGAATGTTTGTAATTTTTTCAGAGGTGATGACGGTCCATCCTCACCTGAGACAAGATCGTCATCATTCTCATCAGGATCTTCAAGACCTTGAAAATAGGGTTTGAAAAAATCGATTAATGAGCCGGAGTTATCCCACACATCTTCCCAGGATCGGATATTGAGCAGTTCGGTCTTGAATGGGGTGGAGTGGATTGAAATGGGGTCTAACAGCAGTTCATCTTCGGGCTCCGGTTCGGATTCATCATCACTTTCAAACAGGGTTTTCTCAAAGCGGCTTTTTGCATTGATCATCCGGATCTCATCCAGATCCGGCGGCACCATGGAGATGATGATCTCCGGCAGCATTTCCCTTTGCAACCCGGTTTTTGTTCTGTTCAGTTTTATCATCTCCTTTAAAACCAGTTCCGTTCCAAAAAGAGACTGCTCCGACAAGGTCGTCACCAGAAATCGGTCAACATAGGGATCAAGCAGAAAAGGGGCGCTCAATTCGCTGATACCGGCCCTTAAATCGATAAATACATAATCCGCACCGATCTTTGTTGCGAGTTTGTCGAGACATTCCCTCAGTTTCCAGGGGTTTGCGTCCTGTGAAAGGTGCTCCGGTTTCACATTGATCTGAAACAGGTCAATGGGATCACCAAATGCCGGCAAAACATATATTTTTGTGGATTCAATCCCATGTTCAAATCGCTGGATCTCTTCTGCAAAATATTGAATCACGGCATCTTCTGTGTAGTCCGTCTCCGGGTCTGCATACTGTATTGCATCGAGAAATTGAGTAAATCCGATATTAGCCGTGCCTCCGACTCTGTTTTTCTCCCAGAATGTAATCCCTGGTGCTTCCAGATCTCCATCTACAACCACTATTTTTTTATCTTCGTTTTTATCTTTTACGATCTCACTCAAAGATTTTATCATTGCCGCAAGGTGAAGCGTTCTTCCCACGCCGCCCTTGAATGAGTGAAATGCAATGAATTTATTCCGGGGTTTTGGAACATCCAGTATGGATTCATCGGAGAGAAAAACTTTTGAGAAATAGAGGTTGTCAAATCTTGGCCGTTCAATAAATCCAATTGGTTCATCACTGCTCTCTTCAATTGATATTTCCAGCGGCAAGCGGCCAATATCAAGATAGATTCGGTTCTCTTCAGGGTTGTATATATCCGGGTTGGGGAACCATGCTTTAAATGCCTCTTTTACGGCATCTACATCTTCCGTCCTCTGTTCAACGGCAATCTCATCCGGATAGAAATGAATATTGATGATGCTTTCAGGAAAATGTCTGAAGTTATCGGTCTCTTTTCGAATTATTCTTTTGATATCCAGCCAGCTAAGAAGTTTCATCGTGTTAACGCCTCCTGTAACCAGGAATCAATTTGATCCAGTTTCTTTTTCAATTTGTCTTTATCTTCCCGATTATAGAACGTTCCTCCATATCGCAATGCCTGATGCAGATCCTTCACCGGCACAGTTTCAGGTGTTTTTGAACGGGTCAGAAATTTAAAATCACTGGAAAAGCGGTACGGTGCATGAAGATTACATAAAAGGGCCTGCAGATCATGCGTTAAATTGGCTGTCCCCTCATTGTTTTGGAGTACAAAGGTGTCTGCCATATTTTTACGTTTGAGCAGCAATGCTTTGATTCCACACTCAATGGCATAGATAAACAATAATAACTTGGCGTTGGAGTCGGTATGGTTCTTTTTGCATTCCTGCTTCAGATGGCGATAGGATTTATCCAGCTTTTTCTGACTGACATGAATCATTGTTCAATTTCCATGACTTTTTGATCAGAAAATCGTTTTTTGAATTCGTTGTATGCGATTTCATAATCTTTTTCCCTGTCCACCCCTTCAAATGGAGGATAGAAGGTTTTTGTGACGGTTTGAAGACCGTTGTCGATTTCCCAGGAAACAGTGAGGGGGGATTCGCCGTCCCAATCTTTAAGGGCTTCTCGGAATTCTTTGGCGCCCTGGTTTTTCCTTATTGTATTTGGAATTCTACGCCCCCGAAGATCATATCGATCATTTTCTTCATAAATTCTAACAATTGGAAATTGAATTCTATATATTGATATCAGCTCTTGTAACGAGAAGCCTAACGATAATGCGATTAATACATCAAGTTCTAAGATAGACTGTCTCCGAGAATAATCATAACGAACAGGGTTTTTCCATTCCCATTTATTGTAATTTATATCTTTCCATTGATTCTCAAAATCATTGAGTAATCGGTCATTGTTGGTTGCCCAGGAATCTTCAACAATCAATTGATCCGCGACATCTGTCCATAAACTCTCAAAATCTTTTGTAAGACAGGACAAGCGCAACATTCTGTTAATTATTAATTTGTCATACATTGAATTAATGAAAGGAAGAGTTTTTAAATCATCACCAGTAACATTTGACCTGCCTTTAATTTTTATGAAAAAATCAAAGCAAATTGAACAACAAGCTGCTGAAAATTTAAATAGATCAATATTGTTTTTAAAAATGGCAATACGGGCTGCATGGATTGCAGAAACACCCGAAGGCATTATTGAGCCAATAAGAGTTCTTTCATTTGTAGGCACACACATACCGCGAAAAACAAATTTAGGCCATTCATATATTTTTTTTCCTTTATCCCCTTTAGGCCATTTTTGAATAGAAGATGAAAAAATCGATTTATCACCATTTCTATCACCTTTGCGATACACAGAACGAGGTACAAAATTGGAGTCAATAGAGGTTAAATCAATCTCATCATATGCCCCTTTTGATTTACATGTTGACCTCGGATTTTTACAAAATGGAGTAGCAACATAAAAATGAGGACCGGATAATACTAATTCAGAAGATGAAGTCGGTAGAAAGCTTGGATTATCAACTCTTGTGATAATTCCATCCCGTTGCCCATAAGTTTCATCAAACATTACCGTTACCAGGAAATCTTTATCCATTTTTGATAAACGGTCAGGTGATTTAACAAATTTTTCTATCGCCCTTGAAGCTTCCTGGCTATGAATTTGAGGCAGTTTCGTTCCCAATGGATATTCATCTTCTATTTGAAAAAGTTTGGAATATATTTTTAATTGCTTCTCATCTATGTCAATGATCCTATTGATGTGCCCTCTTAACTCCCAGTTACCTTTTGGGTTTTTTACTCCAGGGGTTGGCTCATTGGGGAGAGTATGCTTTTGACTTTCATTAATTGTTTTCGGATGAAATAGATTTGAAATAGTTTTAAATCTGGGTTGGGATATTTTTCCACGAAAAATATTCAAAGCAAAATTCATTGCATGACCAACATCTTTAAATAATTGCAGCTCATTTCTAAAATGATATTGCTTTATTAATCTTCTGTAAATTTGTTCCCGAAATTTTCCTCCCTTTGGATCATCATAGACACCATTTGGATGGAGTAAACCACAAATTCCAGACGGATTTAACAGAGCCCATGATCTATGAATAAAATTTTTATAAAGATTTGTTTGAATCCCAGTTAGTTCGGAATATAAAATTCTGGAACTTAAAAAAGTGATATTGGCGATGCTTTTTCTTATGTATTCAGAATATGAATAGAGATTCATATTTGATGTTTTCAAAATAGTATTACGTTTTTTATTGATCTCACTGCTTCTATCTTCTTTAATCCCTAAAAATGGCTCAAGCTCAAGAAGAATAATAGAATCATTTAGACTATATTTCATCCAAGGTGGGTTTCCTAAAATTAAATCAAAACCACCATCGCCAATCATTGCCCCCAATATTTCTGTGAAAACCAATTCCCAATGATGAAAATTCTGCTCACCCGCAATCTCTTTCCCAACGCTATACCAGGAAACAATACCGGATAATATTTCCGTATCAGGTACATCTTCCTTGGCGGCATCGAACAGCCCCTTTACATCAAAGTCAAAAACAGTGGATAAAAAGCTCTGAAGGCTTTCGGCGGGTGGCTTATCTCCAAGAAGAATTCTGGCAGATTCAAGGAAACCTGACCGTTTCGGAAGATTGCCGGTTTGATCAAGCGGCCAGAACCAGAGTGCACACCAGGTGTCCATGATCAATTTAAGCCGCTGAAAACTTCCACTGCTGACTTCGAGATTCTGTTTTATTTTTTCCTGCTCTTTCAAAGACGGCCCTTTTTCAAGTGCTTCACTTGAACTTGATGCAACAGGCCAAACCGTTGCGGTGCAGGATGTTTTTTTCAGAGCTGCAGCTCTCTCTTCAGAGTATTGAATCCAATGCGCATCAATGAGGTTTGAGACTTCAATTGCCCTGTAAATATCATCTTCTTCCCACTTGGTTTTCACTTCATTTGCAATCCAGGATTTGGCATCATCGCATGAAGAGAGATAGAACTTTTTCATCAATTTGTCTTTATGGGTCGGGATCATATCCTCATCAAAGACAAGAAAGTGATAAATTTCATTTGCCTTTCTCTTTTCACCGGGCTTCAGCAGTCTCGGGACAGCAGCGCTCTTTCCAAAATGCTTGCCCTTTTTGAGCTGTTCCATTGTCCAGACACTTCGTCTTGCCCCGATCAAGCTGTTTCCGCATCGCAGCCTCAACCCGAACCACGGTGTGCTTCCGGGTTTGTATAGATCCGGCTGTCCATTTTCTCTCTCTTTGATCAACAGCCTGTGAATACTTCCCAGCCACAGAGACAATGCCCCCAGCTCCACTGCCGTGGCATTGAGATCCACCCCATAGACATTCCGGGTGGCAATATAGTGCTGAACCCGCCTTAGTTCATCCTGAAACCTTCCGGGCTCGATGGTCTGATGGATCTCTTTCTGCTTGAGTTCCAGATATTTTTCAGCCAGTTGACGGGTGGCTTCATTTAAAAAGGCACCACTGCCCATAGCCGGCTCACAGATTTTAAGACCGAGTATTTTGTCTGCATCTTCCGGCTTGTAATCTTTAAGAAGCTCCCTCAATGCTTCCTCAACGAGACATTTTGTCAAGACTTCCGGTGTATAATAGGATGCACTCTGCTCCCGATCGATACCGGAGAGATGGAGGATGAATGCCCCTTTGGGATAGATCCTCGGTTTTTTATTGATCTGTTCTATTTCGTCTTTCTTGAACTCCCCCTGTCTTGCAGCATCCACAAACCAGGTGGGTGTTTTTTTGTCTCCCCATTTCTTTGCAGCGGGTTTCACCTGAATCAGATCCCTGTCCGCAAACATCCCCTTGTAGGAAAGAAGCCCCTCATACACTGCCCCCAGCTGGTTAATGCCAAGCTCTGCATAGTTGACCCTTCCAATCTCTTTGCTTCGCTCTCCTCTGCTTAAGGAAAGGCAGCGGATGACCTTTTGAAGACACAGATTAGATAAAACGGCCTTATCCAGAAGATAGAGGCTGTCAGGATCGAACAGGGTGGCTGTCAGTGGGGAAAGAGAAAATGTGCCGGAGGCTTCAAAATCAAAATTGAACAGCCCATTCTCCAGATCATCATTTTCAATGGGATTGAAACCTTCATGGATAATCTTGAAAAGTAATTTCAAATGCTGGTGGAAATAGGTTCCTTTTTCAGTGGCAGGTGTAAGCGGGACATTTTCAAGATCGCGGAGTGATTCCAGACTGTAACCCAGTTTGTATATATCGTCGCTGATGGGCAGAATTCCCAGCTCTCCCCCTCTGGCTTCGGCATAGAAACAGAACAGCAATCTATAGATAAAAATCAGAGACTCTCTTTTTAGTATTTCAGCAGAGATGTCCATACTGCCGTCGGGAAATGGCTGTTCTCTGGTGCCAAGACGGGTGTATGGCAGATTTTTCTCCCTGCGGTATTGTACCCATTCATTGGCGAGAAGCTCAATGGCCTCCCTGACAGCAACCTGAAGATTGTCTGTCACACCATGGGCAAATTTATGGCTCTGCTCTTCAAGGGTATCATGGAGAATGTCATCGGAATCACCGGATGCGCACAAAGTCTGTTTTGAGAGAAATGCAGCAAAGTGGTCAAAGGTATCTTTCTCGTTTCTTCCAAATGCATCATCAAAATCAAAGACTAAATAACGCCCCTGTGCCCATGTATGGCGATCCAGCAGCAGGGCTTGACTTCCAGCCAGAAAGAGCAGCCATCTTGGAGATGATTCCATGGTAAAGATCTTTCCGATAAGGCGTTCCCAATCCCCCTGACACAAACTGTTTTCAGGGGCTCTTATCTGATTTTTCACAGGCATTGATGAGAGGGGGTCTTCACTGGGGATGCCGTCGGGCAGGCTGCTGTCCGGAAGAGAGAAGCCGGTTTCACAGATGACCAGCCATGGCGTGTTGTACCTTGTCACCCTTGCAATGGAAGGGACAACGGTTTTTCCGCCTTCCACAAAAAAATCGTCAGGCGATCTATCGGTATATCCCAGGGCTTCAAGCAGATGGGCATGAAAACCGGACAGGTTGAGACGTTTCTGAGGGTCAGGCTCATCAAGGGCAAGGTTTTTCTCTTTAAAATAGAGTTGAGAAAGTTGTCGTATTTTCGACGGGGTGGAAGCAGACCCTTCTTCTCTCCATCCATCCACAAGATTTTTGATATCTTTTGCAAAAAAAGAGCTGAGGTAGTGGGAGCTGTAATATTCCCCCACGTTGCTGATGCTGGTATCAAGTGCCATGGTGTGTTATACCTTACGCCTCCTTTCCCTGTATGACTAAAATAAGCCTTGTTGAAGGTTCCTGCGTGGTGATGAAACGATTATGGAGCCAGTCTTCACGGTCTTTCACATACGCTTCAATTTCATTGAGCTCTTTTTTATACTGTTTTGACTTTACACTATTTTCTCCATGTTTTTCAATCAATCCCAGCAGTAATTCTTCTCTTTTTCTGCGCCAGTTTTTTAGCCGCCTGGACTCTTTTCTTATGGGGCCTGCCAAGGTTTTATCCCGACTTTTTTTTGAGTTCTTTCAAGTATGAAATGCTTTCATCTACAGCTGAAAGAAGCAACGGCACGGCGGCTTTTAAATTGGGTTCCACTCCCTGATTTTCCATATGCTCAAAATCAATTTTTTGAAGGATGTCGGATAGTGCATAGTGCCAAACCTCCCCGCCCTTTAAAAATGAGATGGCATGGCCGTCAACCACCAGCGGATTTCCTGTCTTAGATGCCACTTGACCGATGAAGCAGAAACAGAGTTCCTGATCTTTCAGTTTGTTTGAAATGATAATCGGTGCCTGTTCCCGCTGGATCTCCATCAGTATCCGCTCCTTGATCCATAACAGGGCCGGATGCTGTTCTGTGCAGAGAAGTTCCTGTGACCAGTAACCGGACATATTTCTGGCGGCTTTGATGGCAAGCATGGCCTGATTGACATCATGGGTCAGTTTGAACTGGTCATTTTCCGGCCATGATTCAAGGGGAATGGCGGTTGCTCCGAAGATGGTATCGTTGGGTTCTTCCTGTTTTCCCAGCCGTCTTCTAAGGTCTTTGGGGGCCGTCAGTATCATGATGTTTCCCTTTTCCTGAAGCGGCAAAAATCCGGAATCGGGATGTGCTTCAGACAGATATTTGTACCCTTGGAGAAGAAATTCTTTGTCTGAAAAAAGTCTATAGCGATTTTTTATGAAAGAGTGCGATCTATTTGAACATGCGATATCCGTATCGGTTATGTCTGCATCCGCTTGATCTTGGCTCTCCAGCTCACTTTCCAGTGATAATGATGCATCCCTCAGCATTTGTTCAAGAAAATCGGACTCAGAAAATCCATCGGGATCATCGGGGGCCGGAGAATCCAATACAGTGACATTACCGGATAGAATTCCCTGATCGGCAATATACGCTTCTTCCTCTTTTGCATCGTACAATTTTAAAACGCTTTCACCGGAACGCCTTAATGCATTGATCTCTTCGACTTTATCGATCAAGCGTTCAAATATGGCCCTGTCCCCTTTGAGCATTCCCTGCTCCGTATCAACCATCAGGTATCTCAATATCGGGGATTGATCCTGTCCCAGCCGGTCGATTCTGCCGTTTCTCTGGATCAAGGTGATAATGGACCAGGGCAAGTCAAAATGGATAATATGATGACACTCATGGTGAAGGTTGATTCCTTCTGATGCCACATCCGTTGCGATCAGCATGCGTATGGGCGCGGAACCGGTTGCAAAGGCCTCTACCGTATCCATCAAATGGGTATCGGGTGTACCGCCATGGATGATGGATACGGCCTGTTTTGTCTGATTTTCAAATTTTTCGCTGTATTTCAGTTTGAAATCAGCAGCAATGGCGGATGCCAGCACCTCCTGGGTTTTTCTGTACTCCGTGAATATCAGGATTCTGGGACTCTCATTTTTTCCATTCCACCCGATTTCCTTGAGTTGTTGTTTCAAAAGAGCATATCGGGAGGAACTTTGTAACGTCAGTCCGGTTAAGCTGTTTGCAATGGTTTCAAGTTGTTCATATTCATATGAGTCGATATTGATGACTTCTTGATCACACGCTGTTACACCTAATGCTGTTTCACCTGACGCTGTTACACCTAACGATGTTTCATCTGACTCTGTTATACTTGATGATGTTTTGTCTGAGGTTGTATTAACTGACGCGGTTTCACCTGAAAGATTTTCGATTCTCTTTTCAACGGTTTTCAGACATGCTTCCGGGCTGGATAAAAACAGTTTATATAAACCATAGAGCAGTAGATGGTTTTGACGTTTTTTATTGTCTGACGCATGCCGATCCTTAAGCAAAGCCCCCCTTAAATCGGCCAGTTCTTTGAAAACAATCTCTTCATCAGGTGTTGCCCGGATGGACGTACTCAATGTGGGGATGACCTTTCGGGGGGCGAGCATCTCTTCACCGGCATCCTGCCTGATATCTTCTTTGAAACGCATTAAAAAGAAATTCTTGATGTCGTCACTGTCATATTCTTTAAAGGCAGGGTCCGGTATCGCCGAAGGATCAAGAAGTGAAATAAGACGGCCGAAGGTCTCTTTTTTTCCGTTATGCGGCGTTGCGGTGGTTAAGAGCATACTGTCTGTCCTACGGGACAACAGACGTGCCAGACGATAACTCTGGTGCCTTTCCGGGACACTTGCACCGGCCACATTGTGCGCTTCATCGATAATGACCACATCCCAGTGGGTGTGTTTGAGAAAATGCTCATATCTTGCAACGTTCTTCAGTGTGTCAATGCTGATAATCAACCGTTGATAGACTTCAAACGGGTTTTTGTTTGCCGGGATTTTGAGCCGCATTTTGGCAATGCCTACAGAGTCCAGCCGGACAATGGGGATATTGAAACGGTTCCACAACTCGGATTGAAACTGAGTCAGCATCGATTTTTTGGCCAATACCAATATCCTGTCCGCCCGTCCCCTGCGAATCAGCTCCGTCAATATCATGCCCACCTGGATGGTTTTCCCCAATCCAACGGCATCGGCCAGCAACAATCTGGGTCTCAGCTGCTTCAAAGCATGTTTGACAGCTGACAATTGAAAGTCCATTGGCTTGAAGACACCTAAGTTTGCCAAATCCGGTTCCAGTCCCGTTGCCGGCATCTGTCGAAGCTGGGCACCGATGAAAAGCTTGGAAAGTTTATACCCATTTGAATTGTCAGCAACGAGCTGGGTGCTTTTGGGATCAGCCGGTATGATGGTATCAAGCTGAGTCAAAAAGATACTCTGGTGACCTCGAACGAGATCATCAATCCCGACACAATGCACTGCAAAGTCGGAAACTGATATTTTCTTCAAGGCTTCCACACGGGTGACCAACCATTCCGCATCCCGGCAGATCACTCTGCTGCCCGGGGTAACAGGGGGCGTGTTAACATTCATCATAGTCCTCCGGGTCAATGCACAAATCCGCTCTGTCAGCCAGTTTCAAACATGCATTTAAAACTGCTGCATCATCGTCAAAGCCGGTTGGAGACAGGAAGTCATCATCCTCATCAGCGGTTTCGATAAAATATTGAATCATGCCTTTACACCATGGTTTTGCCATTTCAGGAATATTGCGCCAATCAGCGTGTATGGCATGAATTGATGAGACGATGGCACAAGCAAGGTTTACATTCACCATGGGGTTTTCTTTATGTGCGGATTTAATTTTATCAAAATACAAATCTGTTTTATCTGTTAGTTCATCAATCGAAAAAGCACTCGCATTTTTTGAGCATTTTATCAAAATATCGAACTCTTTACGCATCAGACCAGTTGGAAATAGCTCGGGCATAAAATATTCCTTGTAAACCGTCATGGCCGGAGTCCGACCACCCTCAATCATGGAAATAATGTATCTATTCCCACGGTAAAAATAGGCACCCTTAATATGACTCCAAAAGTACTTTACTTTTTTTGTAAGATATTACCGACACTAAGACTTTTCTCTCCGGAAAGTGTAACCCAGGAAATGAAGCATGCCTAAGAATAGATGAAATACAATTAAATTAACAATACTATTTTATATCTTATTCAAAAGGCTTTGCATAGGTTTAGTGAAAAAGGCAGGATTATCTATCCTGAACATCCTTTTGATCCTGGTTATCCTGATTCAGACAAATGCAATAACTGCTGGGAAAGCAATAAGGTGTCGATTTTTAGTTTATATGGTATTAGAAATGAGTATGACTCTTGAGTATAGAATACCCACTTTACACTTTCCAGAGAATCAGCCCCATTTTTTGGGTGTATTTTTCCGAAAAGTTTAAAGTACTTTGATGTTTGTATGAAAGATGCCTTACGCCTTATTGCTCAATTTTACCACCTTGTTTGTAATAAACATGATAAGGAGAACAGAAGCTCCAAAAATGTAGAGTCCGGCATGTACCTTGATTGTGGCAATGGCTTTCAGCTTTACTGTAACAATAAGGACTGCCACCACCATAACATCCAGCATTGCCCAGCGACCATATTCATGCATAAGACCAAGGTAGCGCTGTAAGGATTTATCGAAGTCACTATTTATTTTGTCGGAGTCACTATTTATTTTATCGAAGTCACTATTTATTTTGTCGGAGTTACTCTTTATTTTGTGGGAGGCACTATTTATTTTACTGGAGGCGTTCTTTATATTGAAAAGAATTTTGAAGAGAAAAGCAATCTTTATAACAGGCAGCACAACACTGAAAACTGTCACAATAACAAAAAGTATAATCTGACCGTTTCTAAGGAGTTCATAGACTCCGGAAAGTACCGAAAAAGAGCTTCTGATATATAAAAATTTTGACATTGTGATCATGGGAGAGACAAGTCCCACAGTTAGCAGCAGAGTTGCAAAGGTCAGGAGAAAGATCAGAAACTGGTATTGTTTTTTTAACATCACAAGCTCTTTTTGTTGACTATGATACAACGGATAAAGAAAAACCCTCCTGAAAAGGGTCTCTTGCCTGCATTACAAAATTATGAAAACCGGTGATAAATGCTTCACCTTCAATTTCAGGAAGTATTGCGGGTTTGGCTCCAACCATTGTCTCTCCAAGAATTTTTCCGGTAAATTGGGTGCCAAGGATGCTCATATAAGGATAGGGTTCCATCATGCCAAGCTTCCCCTTTGAGTATAGCCATGCCATTTTGGCACAGGTGCCTGTACCGCAGGGGGATCTGTCAATCTGACCACTTCCAAACACCACCATATTTTTTGCAGGAGAGCCGTTCTGATAGAGTTCTGTAAGGGCTACCTGAGAGACTTCTCCTGTACCTGGATGAACCACCTTAATTGCATCATTGACCTTTTCCCTGATTTCAAGGGCTTTTCTTTTAAGATAATCAACGTTGTCGAGGATTAATTCAACTCCCAGATCCTTTGTGTTGACAAGAGCAAAAAAATTACCACCGTATGATATGTCCACTTTCAGTGACCCCAGGCCGGAAAGTTCAATGGATACACTGTCATAGAAAAAAGCAGGTACATTGCATATTCTTACCTTTGCTGCCATACCATTTTCAATGGTAACATTTGCAGTTATCCTGCCTGCCGGAGTGTCAATAAGCACTTTATCAGCAAGTGGAATCATTCCAGTATTCAAAAGAACAACCACTGCTGCAATTGAACCATGCCCGCACATGTCCAGATAGCCTTTGGAATCCATAAAAATCACACCTGCATCTGCATCTTCAGTTGCAGGAGCTGTTATAACAGCACCAAACATGTCTTGGTGTCCCCTTGGCTCAAGCATCAGCATTTTTCTGACTTTGTCCATTTTCTGCTGCATCCACTTTTTCTTTTCCATCATTATTTTGCCAGGAATATGTGGAATACCCCCTGTAATAATACGTGTTGGCTCGCCGGCCGTGTGGCAGTCAACTGTGGTTATCATCTTTTCAATGTGCAATTGAGCCTCCTAAAAAAACATTTTTATAAAAGTCTCCGCAAGTAGCTGTTTTTATAATGATTGTCATTTTTTACATTGTGGCGGTCATCAGCCATGTACGTTATATTGAAATTGATACGCAATCATGCTTCGTTTATCAAAACAACCCCAGGACACTCCTCAACCAAAAGGGAAATCCGGTTGTCAGTTACATTATCTATACTGTAATGAGCCCAGAAAGGAAAACTGCGGCATTGGGCAGGGCGAGCCTTGTATATTGAGCATTTTTGATTATTATCAAGAAAGAGACATCTGAACTCCTTGCCGTCAAACTGCTCTCTTATCAACAGGCGATTATCCCTTTTTTCAAAAAAATTTTGCATGGCATCAATGGGGTTGAGATTCAAAAGGCTTGAAATATTGATCATCTCCTCTCTATTTATCCATATATTGCCGGATTTACCTCTGCAGCACAGAGCATGACAATCCCTGCATGCTTCAGAATTAAAGTAAAAGGAAAAGCCTTTAGAAGAGATGATTCTGGAAGAGGATTCTTTTTTGGAAGTATTGCAAATGGCCATATTACAAAAGATCCGAAGGTATGCAAACTGCATCAGAAAAACAATTTTACGGCAACAAATCCTGCAACAAGGATCACGGTGAAAACTGTAGCAAGAGCATTAAAATATTTTTCTACATAATCACGAATCCCTACTCCAAAAAAATAGATCAAAGCTGCAACAAGAACAAATCTCAATGTTCGTGAGCAGGCAGAAGATATTACAAAAACGAGGAAATTCACCTTAAAAATACCGGCAGATATTGTAAAAAGCTTGTATGGTATGGGAGTAAATCCTGCTATGGCTACTGCCCAGGCATCCCACTGCCTGAAAAGCTCTCCTATGTAGTCCACCCTGTCTGTCAATCCATACAGGGCAAAAATTTTATCCCCTGCAATTCCCATGAACTGCCAGCCTATGACATATCCTGCTATACCTCCGAGAACTGAACCTGCGCTGCAAATAAGGGCAAAACGAAATGATCGGGAAGGTGCTCCCACACAAAGAGGGATTAAAAGCACATCAGGGGGGATAGGGAAGAATGAAGATTCACAAAAAGATAGCCAGAAAAGCGCCATGGCTCCTCCTGGCCTTTGGGACCAGCTTAACACCCAGTCATAGGTTTTTCTCATCATAATACATTGTTCTTTCAAGGTTGCATTGTCGGATAGTTTAATACTAAGGAATTGATTTTTAATAACTTGCCCATTTACTTAACGCCCTAAACTCCTCTCCATTACTGGAGAGGGGGAGCTTGGGTAAGTTAATTAAACCCTGTTACTAAACATCGACATCTAAGTGTTTTTTTAAGAACTTATTGAATTTGTCTGAATCAGGATAACCAGGATGGATAGGATATTCAGGATAGATATAGACTTCCAGAAAAATATTTTTTAATCTCAACTTTGAAGGGCAACCACATAGGGTTGCCCCTACATTGTGCTTGCCAATTCAATTATCTGGAATACAATAGCACTACTGATCTTTCTCTTCTTCTTTCCATCCATGCCTGCCAATAAGTTTTACAAATCGACATCCGCCCATACTTGTGGTGAAAATACCAGTTTTTCTTTTTTCAACAAGTAGAAGCTCCTGAATAAGATGTCCCCCCACAGGCATTATAAGGCGTCCACCCACTGTAAGCTGATCAATTAGGGGTTGTGGTATTTTTTCTCCGCCTGCTGTCACAATAACAGCATCAAAAGGGCTTTCTGATACCCATCCCTGGGTGCCGTCTCCATATCTGGTAACGATATTATGATATTTAAGGTTGTCAAATAGTTTACGTGTTCTTAGAAACAGATTATTGTTTCTCTCTATTGTATAGACCCTGAACACAATCTGGGAGAGTATGGCAGCCTGATACCCTGAGCCTGTACCAATTTCCAGGACACGCTCCCCACCCTTAAGATTCAGAGCCTGTGTCATCTCTGCTATAATATATGGCTGGGAGATGGTCTGACCCTCACCAATGGGAAGAGGGTGATCACCATAGGCATTGTCAATAAGGGCTTCGCTAACAAAAAGATGCCTTGGAATGGTTCGCATGGCATCTATGGTTGCAGGATCTGTGATGCCCCTTGCAACAATCTGCTGATCAACCATATTATTGCGCCATCTGTCATATTTTATGGAATCAATATTCATGTTTACCTATTATCAGCAGAAGCCTTTTCCGTCAAGAAAAGTGTAAAGTACTTTTGGGGTCATATGAAGGATGGGCATAGATATTACTATTTTCTTGATTTTTAATTATAGTGAGGTTAATAAAATTCCATGAATAAACTTCGACAACTCATAATATCTACAACCGCATCCTTAATGGTCTTTGCCATGGGAACTTTTGGGTATATGTTCATTGAAAAATGGGATCTTATGGATTCCATTTACATGACTGCATTGACTCTAGGTTCTGTGGGCTACAGTGAAGTGCATCCATTGAGTTTTAATGGCCGTATATTTACAACAATACTCATTATTTCCGGTGTCGGTCTTGTAATGTATCTTGCAGGTGTTGTGGTTCAGTTTGTGGTAGAAGGAGAAATCAGAGCCATCCTCGGGAGAAGAAAATTGGATAAAAGCATCAACAGACTTAAGGATCACTACATCATCTGCGGATATGGTCGAATTGGCCGGACACTTTGCCGACAGATAAATGAAGAATCAGCCCAGATTATTGTTCTTGAAAAAAGCGAAGAGCTTGTCCCTGTACTTGAGAAAGACAAAATGCTTTATATCCAAGGAGATGCATCCAGTGAATCAACTCTTATCAAAGCCGGGATTCATAGAGCAAAGGCCATTGTCACTGCACTTGCCACAGACACTGATAATGTTTTTCTGGTTCTAACAGCCCGTCAGTTGAATCCTGATATCTATATCATGGCAAGGGCTGGCAGCCAAAACGTCAAAAGTAAACTTCTGGCAGCCGGTGCCAACCGTGTCGAATCTCCCTATGACGTTGGTGCGGTATCAATGGCACTGAAACTTTTAAGGCCAAGTGTCAGCAATTTTCTTGACATAGCACTCTCCAGAAAACAGAGAGCCATTCAGATTGAAGAGATAAGAATCTCACCCAAATCCAAGATCATCAACATCATGCTAAAGGATTCAGGAATACGCCAGAATTACAATCTTATAATAATTGCAATAAAGAAAAAAGATGGTGAGATGATATTTAATCCTTCCTTTGAAACATTTATGGAAGAGGGTGATACTGTAATTGCAATGGGACGTGCAAGCAGCCTGAAACAGTTCAACGAAGAGCTTAATCCACAGTGATGCTGACTGTCGTCTCTCTGCTCATCTGCTCTGACACTTTTATTAGATGCTCCTCTTCAAGGATAAACGCATCCACAATATCAGGATCAAAGTGCCTCCCCTTGCCTTGTAAAATTATATCCTTTGCCTTTTCATGATCAAAATCACCATCTGCTCTTTTCATTTTTCTGATAAGGGCATCATAAACATCTGCAAGTGCCATTATCCTTGCAGAAAGTGGGATCTCCTTGCCTTTAAGGCCGTGATTATAGCCGCTGCCGTCCCATTTTTCATGGTGATAACGGATGATCTCCCTGGAAATTGCAAGAAAAGAGCTATTCATCTCAACATCTGAAGCCTTCTCTGCCTCGCATATTGTCTGCCACCCATATTCAGTATGTTTTTTAACCTCATTGAACTCTTCTTCTGTAAGTTTCCCTGCTTTAAGAAGAATTGCATCTGGAACAGCAACCTTGCCGATATCATGCATAGGTACAGATCTGTGCATCATCTCAATGGTTTCATTGTCAAGTTGATCTGCATAGTCGGGGTGAAGCGAAAGCCTTTTTGCAATAATTTTTACAAATTGCGCTGTTCTTCTGATATGGAGACTGTCTTCCCCGTCCCTTTTTGTTGCAAGACAACTTATTCCCATGATGGTAAGATTCTGGGCATCACCCATCTGCCTTGCTTTCTGCAGTATATTTTTCTCTCCAATGCGGAAACGCAGTATGCTTAGAAATAAAAAAGTGGTCAGCATCACAAGAAAGGGGTATAGCGTTGATATTACAACATTAATGCTATGAATAAATTCCAGTTGGCATAAAAAGAGCAAAAAGATCATAAGCGCAAGGGATGCAAGACACAACATGGGACTTAAGCGAACCATAATAAGGGTTGAAATCAAGCCTGTTATAATTGTAAAAAAGAGTTCCAGTCCCCTGCTCCAAACCGGTCGTGATAAAAAATTTTTGTTTATTATATTATCTGCAATTGTTGCATGGATATTGACCCCGGGGCAGACCGAACTTAACGGGGTAAAGTGAAAATCTCCAAGGCCAGATGCAGATGTCCCGAGAAAAACCATTTTTCCTTTCAATGTTTTGGAGTTAACCCTGTGGTTCAGAAGATCAGATGCCGAAAGGATTTCAAAAGGTTCATTGGGCGCTCTGTAATGAATCAGAAGTTCTCCATCACTTGTGAGGGGGATAAGGGTCTGATTTATTCTCAATCCTTCTATTCCTGATGATGAAATTTCTATAATAACCTTATTGGCATTCATCTGCTGCATAACAGTGGCAAGAGCAAAGCCAGGGAAAAAATATCCATTATGGCTTGTAATCAGGGGAACCCTACGAATAATACCATCGCTGTCAGGAAGCATATTGATAAAGCCTGTACCTGATGCTGTCTCTGTAAAAAGATCAAGAGGTGCAAGGAGTGAATTCCATTGGGAATTTTTTATGCTGTAATTATCAAAATTTCCATCAGGTGAACGTATCAGTGTATCAAGGGTATGAACCAAACGCTCTTTGACATTAACTTTGTTTTCATTAACTTTGTTTTTATTATGGAAATGGGATATTGACTGCCTTGAAGGGTCTCCATGAAAATCACTGTTTCCATTTTCATGGTGCAAAGCAGGTGATGGCAAGATGGTTAAATTCTTTGGAAAAAGGTTTTTAGGATAAGATGTGATAAATTTTGATGCAAGAATAAATTTTGCGTTTTTCAATGCCCGTGCCATCATAAGATCATTATCCTGAAAATCATGCGGGATATTTTCAAATGAATATTGATTGCCTGTTCTTGATGCCAAATCTTTAAGCACCCACGAAGGAGATGTTCTATCAGGCTCGGTGAAAAGTATATCAATGCCCACAGAGCCGGGCTTTGCATCACCTATGATGTCAAGAAGCTCTGCAACAAGGTATCTTGGCCAGGGCCACTGACCCATCTCATTGAGGCTTTTGTCATCTATATCAACAATAACCGGCTGGGGAGTACCTTTGCTTTTAATGCCTTTGTGCTGTAGATCATAAATTTTCTGATCAAGAAAAGAGAGAATTGATGGTTGATATAGTAAAATCAGAAAAAAGGTGCAGGTAATAAAAATCCCTACAACAACCATGCTGTTTTTTTCAGTCAGATGTTGGAGAGCCTTACCGTGAAAATTAAGAAAATTAAAGCGGTTTTTTTTAAGATGCGGGTTTGAGAAATAGCTCTGTATTTTATTTTTAAAACTGTTTTTATTCTGCATTTTTTATCCTGCATCAGATATATCATTCCAGATTAAACGGGCATGGCTGCCATCCAGCTACCCCCGAATATGAAAAATTGTATCCATTTCCACGGTAAAATATTTTTCGGTATGAATGGTAGGGGCACGGCGCGCCATGACCTTACAAGAAAGCTATTTGTCTGGAAAGCATTTGTCTGGAAAGCACTTGTCCGGCAATCTACTCAAAATCGACATCTTATTGCTTTTTCAGAAGTTATTGCAGTTGTCTGAACCAGGATAACCAGGATGGATAGGATGCTCAGGATAGATAATCCTGCCTTATCCTGTTAATCTTGGGAATCCTGATTCAGACAGTGTTGACAAGGCTTACAAGATCATAGGTGTCGACTTTGAGAATCTATAATTTCACCAGAATATCTTCGACAATGGAACCTGCATCCTTGAATTTGTACCGTGACAGAAAAGAACCAATTTTATCCATATCTGTTTTAACAAAAGCAGGGTATCCTTTTTCAAGAATATCATTAAGGATTTCCCTGCATTTTTTAGGTTTTCCTGATCTGAGCTCCGTTATCAATATTTTCAGGGCAGAAATAAAAAGCTCTCTATCTTTATCAGAAAATTCAACTGCGGCTTTCATCTCAGTGTAAGTTTCTTTTCCCATTACATGGGTAATAGCAGATTTTTTATCTGTAAGCCCATTTTCAATAAAATTTTCTTTTATATTACAACTGTTTTCTTTATCTACAATATATTTTTCTAAGAGTCCAAAAAGCTCGTCAGGCTCAATGGGTTTGGATATATGATCAACCATGCCGGCAGCAAGGCTTTTTTCTCTGTCGCCTGCCATGGCATGGGCTGTCATGGCAATTATGGGAATATGCGCATAATTTTTATCTTGGCTGATGGTTGATGCTGCTTCAAGGCCATCCATTTCAGGCATCTGGATATCCATCAGAACAATATCAAACTTCTTTTTCCTGATTTTCTCTATGGCATCTTTGCCATTTTCTGCAACATCGGTAATACACCCTTTTGCTTTAAGAATTTCCACAGCAATTTCTTGGTTAAATGGACTATCTTCGACAACAAGAATCCTGCTGCCACAGAGCTTCCCCAGGCTTTTATCGCTATTGGAGATTGAAGCAGGAGTGTGGTTAAGTGAGACCTTTTCTGATTTATCATCAAGATCAACATCATTTCCAAATCCTTGCAATATCTGTTTTTCACAAGCAGAAGAGTCTTTTTCATCGCAATAATCAGATTGATCTTTATAGGGATGCTTCACCACACCAAGCAGAACCGTAAAAATAAATGTGCTTCCCTCTCCCAAAGTACTCTCTACACGGATATCGCCACCCATCAGATGAATAAGCTTTTTGCATATGGCAAGTCCAAGACCTGTTCCTCCATATTTTCTGGTTGTTGAATCATCTGCCTGGCTGAACGCTTTAAAGAGTCTTTTATTCTGCTCGGGGGCAAGTCCAATGCCGCTGTCTTTTACTGAAAACTGGATAAGGGCTTTTTCACCATCTTCTTTTGTGGCATACTCCATTGATCTGTTGTAAAAGTCATTGTTACTGTGAAATTGATTTAATGGCTTATCATAAGGGTTATTATTATCAGGGTAATTAATACGCTGTACAAGGATCTCAATTTTTCCATGTTCAGTAAATTTTACGGCATTGGCAGTCAGATTAAGCAGAACCTGCTTCAGTCTCAAAGGATCTCCTGAAAAGATGGCCGGCAGATCAGAATCAACATGGAAAGAGAATTCAAGTCCCTTTTCCTCTGCTTTTAGCAGCATAATGCTGTAAACATGGTCAAGAATCTCTTTAAGATTAAAACTAACTATATCTATGTTAAGCTTTCCTGCCTCAATCTTGGAAAAATCAAGAATATCGTTTATAACGCCAAGAAGAGATCTTGCCGAAATATCAATCTTTTCAAGGTAGTCTCTCTGGCGGGGAGACATTTCAGACTGAAGTGCAAGCCATGTCATTCCCATTATTGCATTCATGGGTGTCCTGATTTCGTGGCTCATATTGGCTAGGAACATGCTTTTTGCACGGGTTGCCTCTTCTGCAGTATCTTTTGCCTGTTCCAGCTCCTCCATTGTTTTAAGCAGTGCAACCCTTGATCTTGCAAGCTCATTTACCTTATTTTTAACTGCCTCTTCAGCATTATGTCGATCTCTGATATCTTCGACAGTAACAATAACCTCGGAAGGTGTGCAAGATGGATCCACAGGCTTGAAGATGATTCTCAAAAAATTATATTCACCGCTTTCATCAAATCGGTAACGGCCTTCAAATTCTGCCTGCTCTCCTGCAATGGCTTTATTGAGAGCAGTTTTTATCTGTTTATCCCTGCCGTTTTTAACAGGATTAAATCCAATGATGTAACGTTTTGAAATACCAATCAATTTGATCAATGTATCATTGCAATTTTTTATTACTCCATCGCTGTCTATGAGAAGGATTCCAACAGGAGAATTTTCAAAAATTGTGCGATGATGAAGTTCGCTTGTCTTTAGCTGCTGTTCAGTTGCTTTGCGCTTTAGATTTGAAGATATTAATTCCGCAAGACTGTTTACAAAAAACTGCTCCTCTTCCTGAAGGGAAAGAAGCTCGTGGAAATTTATAACAGGAGATAAAATTGCAATTGTACCTTTATTAATACCATCAAGAACAATATCAGATTTAAAAAGTTCCTTTGTAAATTCCCATTGATCTGTACTGTAATCCCTGCCGTTAATATCAAGCCTTACAACAGTTGTTCCGGAATGGTCAATGGCCTCTTTCACAAGGGATATCAACTCACTGTAAAGGTCGTTGTTGGTAAACTCGGCTTTGTTGAAAAGCTCGGAGGCTCTGTAAAGGCACTGTATGATTTTCATACGTTGTTTCATGCCTGACACAAGGGATGTACTCTGTTTGAAGATCTTTTGCCGGTCTTCAATTATGCAGCGTATGCTTTTTTGTAGTGATTCAAGTTCATTGCATGAAAATTTATAGACAGGAGTATATTTTTCGGCAATCTTAAGAGCAGGATCCATTTGCCCGTCAATTTTAAGGGCGGAGTCCTTTTGCTCGCCAGTTTTAATGGCAGGATCATTTTTCCCGTCAACTTTATAAGGCTTTGTCTGGTCAGTCATGCCAGAATAGTCAGGTAGATCATTTTTGCCTGCTCCAAAAAAATGATCAATTTCCAGCAAATCCTGTTTTATTCCTGAAACCTTACGGCGGGTCACAAAAAAAATAACAGCGAGAATAGAGGCCAGCAAAGCTGCATTTTGTATTATGAAGCGCTTCAGGCTTTCTGACAAAATATTATCTCTGTCTGTGGCAACTTTTTCAAGATAATCAAAATTGAATCCTGCAATGACAACATGATCACCTTTTTTAACCATACTTGCAGTGTTAAGGGTTTTTCTGCTGGCAAAAGTTGTGGAAGCTCTTATTTCTGAAAACTGAGCATTAAAAGTATATTTTTTCCCATTCTCAAGTGTTGATATACGTTGAACAAGATTTTTAAACTCAACTTCAGACAGGCTGAAATTTTCTTCCAATGATTTTGTCAGAAGTTCAGAAGAGGAAGGAGATATGATTATATATTCATACCCATCAGGTTCAAGAAAAAAGAAGTTGCTAATTTCATTATACGGCAAGTTATAAGATGCGTAGTTTTGAAGAATTCCACCTTCAAAAAGCTTGACACTGTTGTCAAGCAATACCTTAAGTTTTTGCCTCTGATATTCAAAAGATGTTTCCATGCCTGCCATGGAAAGGGTCTCTTTAATTTTTGTTTTATATGTCACTCCGGAGAAAAAAATTGTCAATATATTTGATAACAAAACAACAAAGAGGATATAACCGGTAAAAAGGCGAATCATGTTGAGTTTTATCTCCCTTTGTAGTATAGAATAGTTACTTTTCTAAACCTTAATGGCTGGATTTAAAGGTTTACATTATCACACAGTTTGCTGATGATACAGCATAAAATACATACAAAAAACTAAGCCCCTGCTGTAAACACCATAAAAAAAGAAATTAAAAAAATGACAAAAGATAGAAAAAAACCAACTGTTCTTGCTGTGGATGATGTTCAGGAAAATATTGAGATCCTTTTGGAAATCCTTGATGACATGTGCGAGGTGGCAGTTGCACTGGATGGATTCAGTGCCCTTGAGATTGCATTTGCCACAAAGCCAGACCTCATTCTCCTTGATATCATGATGCCTGAAATGGATGGGTATGAAGTCTGTCGGAGACTTAAGCAGGATAAAGCTCTTAAAAAAATACCTATTATCTTTATCACAGCCCTTGACAGCAGCGAGGATGAATCAAGAGGACTTGCAGCCGGTGCCATTGATTATATAACAAAACCATTTAATCCTGATGTTGTAAAAGCCCGTGTAAAAAACCATCTGGCACTTTATGAAGCTTCAAAACTTCGGGAAGATATGGAGCAGATAATGCGCCATGATCTTAAAAATCCTTTGATGTCAATTATCAATGTTCCCCAGTTGATAATGATGATTGAAGAAAAATTATCCCCTCAATCCGTGGAGCTTCTTGAACAGATTGAAGCATCGGGACAAAAACTTCTCTCCATGATAAATCTTTCACTTGATACTTTTAAAATGGAGCAGGGCTTTTATTATTTGCAGCCTGTAAGAGTAGAACTTGTCTCTCTTTTAAACAGAATTATCAAGGAGCAGTGCTGTGCCATCAAAAAAAGAGCCGAGATCCTTATGACAATTGATGGCAAACAGGCAGAAAGCTCAGATACATTTGGAGTCTCGGGAGAGAGCCTTTTATGTTATACAATGTTTTCCAACCTGTTGAAAAATGCCATTGAAGCAACACGCGGAAAAGGCAGAATTACCATCACACTGAAAAGCGTTTTTCCAAGGCAGATATCCATTCATAATCCTGGTGCTGTCCCTGAAGATATCAGAAATACATTCTTTGAGAAATATGCCACATCAGGAAAAAAAGGGGGAACCGGCCTTGGAACATATTCTGCTTTCCTGATCGCCCAGACCCTTGGAGGAACAATTCAGATGAAAACATCTGAAGATACAGGGACTTTGATTACTGTTTTTCTTCCGGTTTTTGATGAAAGCCCTCATATATCGCATTAATGATTTTAAGCGCATCCGAAAATTTGTATCTACCCACTGCCCTCTCCAGCGATTGGAGCAACTTAGCTGTATCCTCAGGCCATACATACATTTTTATTTCAGAAAGAATCTCTTTGCACAGCTTTGGCTTTGCCTTTTTTACATTGGGTTCAAGCTGGTTTAAAAAGTTCTTCAGGATATCAATATCTGCAACAGGCATATTATTTCCAACAGGCACATTGTTTCCAACAGGCATATTATTTCGAACAGGCATATTATTTCGAACAGGCACATTATTTCCAACAGCCTCATTATTAAGCTCAATCTCTCCGTATTTGGCTGTTTTAGTAAGGCTTTCATCTCTTGATTGTGCAGGTGAGCAGCCATTGCCATTATGAAGATTATTATGCATTGACTCTTTAATAGCATGATGCCCATCTTTTTTCATAGGAACATCACCTTTCATAGGAGCATCACCTTTCATAGGAGCATCACCTTCCATAGAAACATCACCTTCCATAGAAACATCACCTTTCATAGAAACATTTTTTTCCTTCTGGGAATCTCCTGAAAAAACAGCCTTTTTAAATTTTGCTTCAGGTAGATCTTTTGCCTTTTCGGAAGATATGGATGAGGACAACAACCCCATACCGAACACAGCACTGAAGGAGAATTCACTTCCAACTCCCTGGGAGCTTGTGACACTTATTTCTCCCTCCATCATGGAGACAATATTTTTACATATTACAAGGCCAAGTCCGGTGCCACCAAACCTGCGGGTGGTTGATGAGTCTGCCTGGGAAAAAGGTTGAAACAGTTTTGTAAGTTCTTCAGGTGACATACCAATGCCTGAATCCCTCACAGAGAATAGTAATTTTAATCTATCATCTTCAAGGGGAGAAAAATCCACTGTTATGACAACTTCTCCTTCCTTTGTAAATTTTACGGCATTGCCGGCAATATTGGTCAATACCTGGGTAAGGCGAAGGGGATCTCCTGAAAGAAATCTGGGAAGCTTGTCATGTATATCAAGAACAACTTTAAGATTCTCCTTTTCCGCGGCTTTTACCCTGACGATGGTCAGGACATTTTCCAGAAGTTGGTTCAGGTCAAATGTTATCCTCTCCATACTCATTCTGCCGGCTTCAATTTTTGAAAAATCAAGGATATCATTGATAATGGCAAGAAGGGATCTGGCAGAGACATCTATGGTACTTATATAACGGTGCTGCTTCTCTTCAAGTTCACTTTTCAATGCCAGATGACACATGCCAATAATGGCATTCATGGGAGTTCTGATCTCATGGCTCATTGTTGCAAGAAAGGAACTTTTGGCTCTGCTTGCATCCTCTGCCAGTTCCCTTGCCCTGCTTATTTCATTTATAAAATAGTTAACAGAACGGGCAATGTCTGCAATTTCATCATTACCTTTTTCATCTATAACAGTCTGGCGACCAGCAACCCTTCCCAATACCGCCTTGTTAAGTGCAATCATCCGGACTGTCAGCAGATTCCTGAAATAGAAAAAGACTCCCACAGCAACCATCAGAGCAAGTAATAACAAAAAAATATATATCAGGATGGAGCTTTTAAGATGTCTTGAAAGCATCTCGGCATTTTTTGTGGCACTTTCAACCATTCGGGTAAATTCGGTTATATTGGAGGTGTTGAACTCCACAACAAGACTGCGAACAAAATTTCCCCTGCCGGCACTTTTGCTTGCAATGCGAATACGTTCATGTATTGAAGATATAATACCGAAATCTCCAAACAGAACTGCTTCAAGCCTGTTTCTGAAATGGTCAAACCTTTTAAACATCTCATTGCGGTCAACAATAAGGCAGGTAGCTCCCTGGTAAAATCTAAATTTTAATCCTGATCCGGCATCAAAAATCTGCTGCAAAAGAGAATCCAGAACATCCAGCTCTTTTTTAAGTGTCATCTCAAGGCGTTTGATATCATAAAGGCTTGTCATGAGCATTCCCTGGCCACCATGATCAAGGATATTCTGAGATTTTTGTTCCCATTGCAATATGAGTCTATCTATCTGTTTTTTTGCAAGCGAATCATTTTTGCCGTCAAAGCACCCTTTACTATTATGGTCAGAGATGGATGATGGATTTGAACATGAGGGGATGGCAAAAAGGAGCTTTTCATTATTTTTATGGTCCGGAGTATCTGAAGAATTTGGCCAAGGAGGGCTGACAAAATAATCTCCTTCATTGTTTTCATTGTCAGATGTGGTCGATGAATTTTGACATGAAGTTTTATTAATCTTGCCGGTCAGACAGTCTGCAACAAGAAATTCTTTTTTCAGAAGATACATTGCTTTAAAAGCTTCGTTAACATTAAATATGATCTTTATTCTGGAAGCAACAAGAAGATTGAGATCGTCAATGGCCAACTCAAGGGCATCAAGTTCATCATTAAATTTCTTTTTTCTGGTTTCAACACTTATATTGTTGCTGAGTGTACGGATCTCCATGAAATGGTTCTGGAGCATTTTGTGTGCTATTCTGCGGTCAGGCTCACTCTCTGCTCCTGATAGTCTTTCGGTCTGATAAAGTAACTGACTTAGCATGCTTGTCAGACGGGAACTCATCATAATTCCCGGAAGGGTCTTTTCGGCCATTGAATTCAATGCATTATCAAACTTAAAAAGACCATACAGTGACAGTACGGAAATCATCAGCAGAACAGCCACCATTACAGCAAGTCCACCTCCAATGGTGGCAGCAATTCCATGCCTGTTTCCGTCTGTCTGTTTTTTTAACGATATCATTCAGACACCTGTATTAACCGTCCATCAATGGTTGGGGAAACAGAACTTTTTTCCTGAATATGTGTCCTTAAAATTTCCCACAAAAGCTGACTTGTACGGTGATCTTGCAATATTTTACACTGTTTGAATATCTCATAACCGTCCCCGCCCTGTGCTATAAAATCAAGGGTTGCAACTCTGTAGTTTGCGTCGGGGTGAAGTGGAGCATTGCCTGCCATTACAGATATGACACGCTTGCCTGGAGGAGCTTCTGGCGAGTAACGAACAACAATGCCAGATACATGGGGAAAGCATCCCTTCTCTTCTTCAATTCTGCTTAAACCGTTTTCAAGTGCAATAAGAAGTTGACTTCCTTTAACCTGTATCACTGTACTTGTGTTACGAAATGGCAATTCGCTCTGTATATCACGCCTTGTCAGAATGGTTCCCGGTGGATAAATTTTGTTGCCACGGATACCACCTCCGTTTATCAAGGCAATATCTGCTCCATGCCATGCCCTGAGCGAATCTGCCGCAAGGTTTCCAAAGGCATTTTCACCTGTTCGCACAGCTTTTCGGGTTGTATCAAGAGAAGTCAGAGTTTTGCCAAGCTCCTTATCCATCAACTGGGTAAGATGAGCAAGATAACCATCTATCTGTCTGGCAAGTTCAGGCTCAGGCGGTAAATCCTTTAAAGGAACCATTTTAACACTGTTTGACCAGATTAAATTTTTGTTTATATCTCTGTCAAGCTTAAGCTCCACTGTTACAGCAAGCCTATCATCAGAACCCTGCCTGATATAAAGGCCTTTTTCCGTTGGAACAACCTCGTCCATCCTGGAATCTGACTGAAGAAGTATATCAATGGTTCCATCAGCAAGAAGGCTCTCCCTTTCAGGAATGTTGTAGCCTGTCATGAGAATGACAAGATCAGCATCCATTGTTCGGAGCTTATTTGAAATTTGCTGTATTGTTTCAGAACTGTTTGCAATGGAAATACGCTCGGTGCGAAAGGCAGAAACAACTTCCGGATCAATGATTGCAAAAATACCTATTTTGTATTGGCCATATTCATATAATAGTTGACTTTCAATCCCTTCAAATCTGCCACCATTGCCCATGGGATCAATAATGTTTGCATTTAACATGGGAAATGCAGCTTCATATGTCCTTAGTATAAATTCATCTTCCTTGTATGAGAATTCACGCTTGGCAACTGCCATGGCATCCGGCATAAGAGTGTTGAGAATATCAATCATATGGGCACCACGGTCAAAGGAGGAAAGGGCACTTGGGCCAAGGGAGTCTCCACCGTGGAGAAAAAGAAGGTGTTTGTTCTCCCTGCGTTGTCGAACAAGAAGAGTTGCAAACTCGGAAAGACCGCCTGAATCCTTCCTGGATTCTATGTTGGGCATGTTGGAAATATAAACAAGATTGATATGGAGGGGTTTACACCACAGGAGGTAATTCGGAGAGCAGAAAAACGCCAGTAACAACAAAATAGCTAATCTGATGAAATGTTGCATTGCACTTCCCCTTTAAAGAGTCATGAGTCTGTTAAAAGTTAAAACATTTACAGATTCAATATCAATAAATTCAGGAAGTTACAACCAAAAAAACATGCATGTCATTTTTTAGTAATGAGTCTCAACTCTTCTTTGTTAACTTCTACATTAGAGTGTCTGAATCAGGATTTCCAAGATTAACAAGATAAGGCAAGATTATCTATCCTGAGCATCCTATCCAT
>NZ_LT828541.1:540041-600802 GCF_900170035.1 Desulfamplus magnetovallimortis
CCTGGTTATCCTGGTTCAGACAACTGCAATAACTTCTGAAAAAGCAATCAAATAAGCGGTGGTGTCCCAAATATGTTGATGAGCTCTTCACAAACCTTGATTCAGCAGGGCTTTCACAAAAAGAAATCAACACTTTTATGACACTATCCAAATAAGCTATCAGATTTTGAAAATTGTCCTCTTGTCTGTGATAATGATGTCCACATTGTATTTGCGGGAATCCATCTGTATGGCATCTACTATCTGCTCCTCAAAAGCAATGGATACCTTACGGGTGGTCTCTGGCAGCTTTGTAATAAGTTTGTTGTAAAAACCTTCTCCAAATCCAACCCTTCCACCTTTTTCATCAAAGGCAAGCCCTGGAATCAATGCAATATCAATTAAGTCCAGAGGTATCTTTTTGCATGTGGCAGGGTTTGGTTCAAGCACGCCTGCTTCTGTGGTAAGGAGGTCAGCATCGTAATCAGTAACACGCAGAAGCGTGATTGAATGTTTTGATTCTGAATATGCAGGCAGAACTATTCCTTTACCCACATCCAGGCTTGTGCGTATGATTTTTTCCGTTGGAATTTCACTGTTTCTGTTTATATAAAGCAGTGCCAGTTCAGATTCCAGAAAATTGGCAAAAGTTAAAAGGTTTGATTCAATTGCACTCTGCTTTTCTGCCATCTCTTCTTCTGTAAGAGTGGCAAGCCTCTCCATCACTTCATTTAATACACTTTTTTTGCTGTTTTTTGCATCACTCATAATTTTATATCCCCACTCATAAAATAATTTTTTGAAATATTATACAGCGTAAAACAATTGTCAATCATCAATTTCATTGACTGTTTTAAAATGCCATGATATTTTTTCCAGATTATTAAAATTAATGGCTTGGGAAAAAGCCTTAAATACCAAGGTTTATACTAATGATTTCAGTTAGTTAGGCTTTGATATTGTTAAAACCCGATTTTTGCACATCCATTAAATTTTGAAAAAAACAAATATTTGCATAACGACCAGACAGGGAAAAAAATGCTTGAAATAAAGTATGTTAGAGAAAATATCGACATGGTAAAAAAGGCCCTCGAAAGCAGGGGCGGCAAAGCTGATTTTGACACGTTCATTGAACTTGAAAAAAAACGAAGGGAGTTGCTCCAGGAAATAGAGGGGCTTCGTCATAAGAGAAATACAGTGTCAGATGAGATTGCTCAGATGAAAAAATCCGGAGAAAATGCAGAATCCCGGATTATTGAAATGCGACAGGTTTCAGAGAATATCAAATCTATTGACAGGGTTCTTTCTGAAACTGAGGAGTCCATAAACATATTTATGACAACCCTGCCAAACATTCCACACACTGATGTGCCATATGGATTGAGTGAGGATGATAACAGACTTGAAAAACAGGTCGGTACCCCTGCAACGTTTGATTTTGAAGTAAAGGCGCACTGGGATATTGGAGAAGAGCTTGGAATTCTTGATTTTGCAAGAGCCACAAAGATAACCGGAGCCAGATTTCCTCTCTACATGGGAAGCGGAGCAAGACTTGAAAGGGCTCTTATCAATTTCATGCTTGACATACACATCAACGAGCATGGTTTCACTGAGGTATTGCCTCCTTTTATGGTAAACAGAAAAAGCCTTACAGGTACAGGCCAGCTTCCCAAGTTTGAAGAGGATCTCTTTAAGGTTGAGGGCTGGGACTATTTCATGATTCCCACATCAGAAGTGCCCATGACAAATATTTACGCAGAGGAGATAATCCCTGAAAGCATGCTTCCCATAAGATTTACTGCATATACACCATGTTTTCGCTCGGAGGCAGGTTCCCATGGTCGGGACACAAGGGGGCTTATCCGTCAGCACCAGTTCAACAAGGTTGAAATGGTCAAATATGCCACCCCTGAGACATCATTTGATGAGCTTGAGTCTATGCTTGCAAGTGCTGAAACCATTCTTGAACGCCTTGGACTTCCCTATCAGGTCATTACGCTTTGTACAGGTGATATGGGCTTTTCTGCTACAAAGACATATGACATTGAAGTGTGGATGCCTGCACAGAACAAATACAGAGAGATATCTTCATGTAGTAACTGCGGTGACTTTCAGGCAAGACGGGCTGGGATAAAGTTCAGACGGGAAGGTGCAAAAAAACCTGAATTTGCACATACCTTAAACGGCTCAGGTCTTGCTGTTGGCAGATGCTTTGCCGCCATACTTGAAAACTATCAGCAATCTGACGGTTCCGTAAAGATTCCGGATGCACTTATTCCGTACATGGGGGGGCAAGAGAGTATAAATCATGAAAATAGATGATTTTCCAAATGAGATAGCTCCATTTCTCATACCGGAACCAAAAGGAGATCTTGTTTATGAGTGCCTTGGATGCTCCGGAATATACCCTATAAAGAAGCTTCTTTATGTATGCCCTGACTGTGGTTCTGTGCTGCTTATCACTAACCGGAAATTTGATGAGTTAAAAAAAACAGACGGTGCCACCTGGCAAAAGATTTTTGATTACCGGAGAATGCTCAATATCCCTGCTCTTAAGGGAATATACCGTTATCATGAACTCATAGGCCCCAATATCCCCATTGCATCTGTCATATATCTTGGAGAGGGGCACACACCTGTTGTTGAGGCAAACCAGCAGCTTCAGCAAAAAGCAGGAGCAAGATTCTACTATAAGAACGATGGTCAGAATCCAAGTGCCTCATTCAAGGACAGAGGAATGGCAAGTGCACTTTCATACATCAAGTATCTTATAGACTCAAAACTTGCTGAAAACATAATTGCAGTATGTGCATCAACAGGCGATACATCAGCGGCAGCGGCCCTCTATGCGTCATACCTTGCCCTTGAAATTACATCTGCTGTCCTTCTTCCCCAGGGAAAAGTGACCCCACAGCAGCTCTCCCAGCCACTTGGCAGTGGGGCACGGGTTTTTGAAATTCCCGGGGTTTTTGATGACTGTATGAAAGTTGTGGAAAAGCTTTCTGAAAATTACTCTGTTGCACTTCTTAATTCAAAAAATTCCTGGAGAATTCTTGGACAGGAGTCATTTTCATATGAAATTGCCCAGGATTTTGAATATGATATGAAAGATAAGGTTGTGGTTGTTCCCATAGGCAATGCCGGCAACATATCTGCTGTAATGAACGGTTTTCTAAAATTTCACATGCTTGGTATTATTAATCATCTTCCAAAAATTATAGGGGTGCAGTCAGAACATGCTGATCCTGTGTATCAATACTATCTTGAACCAGATTCAGACAAAAGGGTTTTCAGGCCGGTGAGTGTTAAACCCAGCGTTGCCCAGGCAGCAATGATAGGCAATCCTGTATCCATGCCAAGGGTGGTATCAATTACCAAAAAATATAATGAAACCGCAGGTCAGCAAAGTGTCTTTTTTGTACAGGTTACGGAGCAGGAGATCATGGACTGGGGGCTTTTAGCCAACAGAAACGGACATATTGCCTGCACCCAGGGTGGGGAGTGTCTTGCAGGTCTTGTTGGTGCCGTAAGAGAGGGTATCATAACTGATTCTGAATGTGCTATTCTTGATGCAACTGCACATGCCATAAAATTTTCAGGATTTCAGGATAAATACTACACCAAAACCCTTTCCGATGAATACAGGGTAGTCTCAAAACAGGAGCTTATAAACACCCCAATCCTGATGATGCCCGACAACCCTGAAAAAATTCCGGCCCAGGGCAAGCCTCTTGGTGAAGAGGACTTCAGGGTTTTTGTCGATGATATATGCCGGAAAATTGCAAGGGAGCTTGAACTTTCGGATAGTAAGTAAACCTGAAATAACAGAAACCTCTGGATTGATGATGAAAAAAACGGAAATATTATTCAGTGTATTTTTAATCGCTGCACTGTTAACAATATGTTCTGCTGCTCTTTTTTTCGGGTCAACCGCAACTGTAAACGCAAGCACAACAAAGCCCCGGGCAGAGATAGCTCCACAACTGCTTGAGACAGCCTACAAACGCTACTCCCTCTATCGCTACAAGGATAGTGAAATCCTGTGTGAACGATATACTGTAAAAAAAGGGGACTGGATTTATAAAATTTTCAGAACAAAAGGGGAGTTGTCCAGCGCTGATTTTCCTCTTTTTCTGAATATTTTTAAGGAAATAAACCCGGGCATAAAAAATATGGACAGCATCAATCCCGGACAAAAGATGCTTATTCCCCTGAAAAGAGTTAAAGCAGATGATTTTGTGGAAAGCACTCCGGGAATTGTTGATGTTCCGGTTATAAAACTGTCAAATATTCCAGAAAGTTTTGATCAGTTTATTATCCCCCATGATGTCCGTCAAGGAGACAAGGTATCTGATCTCATTCACAAATCATTTCTGGATAAGCACGGTGCCATATCACAGGAGGGTATATTTGCCTTTAAGCTCCTGAATCCTGCCGTTGAGTCACTTGATATTATCTTTGAAGGCTCTACCATAAATCTTCCCAAGCCCTCCATAGTTGAGCAGCCATGGTTTGTATCGCTTATGAATAGCAATGCACAAAAGGAGAATGGGGCAGTCCCATCTCTTTCAACCATACCACCGGATGTCAGCCAACCAGACCTTTCACTAACTGGAGAATCCTCTTTTGCCTCAATTACTTCTGACAGAAACGATTCAGAAGATAAAAAGTCAGCCGGCAATCCAAAAGAGAACAAAGATAGTCTGCCTGAAAAATCTTCTGAACAATCATCAGAGACTCTTCCTGAACCTGAAAACATCTCATCACAGACAAACAGCAACAAAGATAAGCAGGAACAACTTTCAGACAGTCAGCAGAGACAGTTTTCACCCTCTTTAAAACACCTGAAACGTCTTGCAAATCTTAATAATGGAAAGCTTATGTCAAGGGGGAAATACCACTTTCCAGGTGACGATGGCAAAGATACAGTGCTTGATCTTTCATTGACGCCGGTTATTAGATTGCAAGATGGCACACGCATACTTATTGTACCTGACAAACGACAGTTTGACTCTGTCTCAAAAAGTATTTCTCACTTCTGGCGCAAGGTCAAAATAATGGAGTTCAGTGAGATTGAGCAGGCATTAAAATCATACAACTCATTGAATATTATGTATGGAAACCATGACCGCAAGGCTGAAAATCAACAGGGGAAATCAGAGTCAACAAAGAGTAATAAAAAAGCATCAGACATCTCAAAAGATTTAACTGTCTCTCAATCTTCTCTTCCTTATATCCAGAGGACATACCTTCCCATACAGAATATAATACCGTTTTATCAAAAAGATGCTGTAAAAAAACTTCTTGAAATCACAAATTATAATTATATTCCTGAAACAGAAATTCAGCTTCCGGTGGATTCAATAACTATCAATGTAACAACAGGGCTTGTGTTAAGACCCGGAAAGCCGGATACTGTAATATTCTTCGGAAATGTTTATGGGGCAACCATTGATGCTTTCATGGAAAAAAACAAGGCCATTGTTATAAGTCTTCCCCCAACAGGCAATCTTTTTCAGATTGCAGGAACACTTTTTTCAGGCCTTGGAGCATCCCTGACCAGGAATCCTTCTTTTATTTCTCCATCAACGAGAAAGGCTGTCACAATATCAGGTCTTTATATTAATACTACAAACAGGGATGTTTTTGTCTCAGACACTCCCATGATTCTAAAAGAGGCCTTTGACTATCTGACCAAAAAACAGATTGCAATAGCAACCGTTTCAAAATAAATTCCTTTAACATATTAATTTATGGTATTCCAGATATAGAAGTTAACAAAGTAGAATTACTCAAAATCGACATCTTATTGCTTTTTCAGAAGTTATTGCAGTTGTCTGAACCAGGATAACCAGGATGGATAGGATGCTCAGGATAGATAATCCTGCCTTATCTTGTTAATCTTGGGAATCCTGATTCAGACAGTGTTGACAAGGCTTACAAGATCATAGGTGTCGACTTTGAGGAATTAAGCATGCCTGAAAATCCAATGGAGTTTTAAATACTATGAAAAAAAGCTGTATCCTGATGCTAATGATCTCTCTTATGCTCTCATCATGCTCTACATCTTCATCACCTAAAGTTGACCGTCACCAGAGTAAAATGGCCTCTGCAACCCGGGAACTTGGGGAAGCATATATGGCCCAGGGGAACTATACGGCTGCACTGAAAGAGTTCATAACAGCAGAAAAAGTAATTCCAAATGACCCATACCTTCAAAATGATCTGGGGCTTGCTTATATGGCCAAAAATCGTTTTGACCTTGCAGAAATACACTTCAAGAAGGCAATAGAGTTGAACCCTGAGTATGTGCCAGCAAAAAACAATTTGGGTTCTGCTTACCTGAAAGGTGAAAAATGGGATCTTGCCATAGAGTGTTTCAAGGAGATTTCAGACAATCTTTTATATGCAACTCCACACTATCCTCTTTCAAATCTGGGATGGGCATATCTTGGAAAAGGGGATATGAAGATTGCTGAACATTATTTTCAGAGGTCACTTAAGGAGCAGCCAGATTTTATCAATGCAATCCACGGACTTGCCACGGTATATATCATTGAATCAAATTTCAGCCAGGCTCTTGACCTTCTAAAAGAGGGGATCAAAAGAAACTCTCAAACATCTGCGGTTGCCATACTACATTCAGATATTGCAAAGGTATATGAAAGATATGGTAATTATAAAGAGGCTGACAGACACTGGAGAAAAGTGCTGGAAATTGCCCCCCAGAGCAGTTCCCTGGCCCAGGAGGCAAATAAAAAAATCAAGTAATAATTTTGTAAGAATCGGGCACTTTGTATGTCTCTGTGGTACATAGCGCTTTAGTGACTGTTGTTTATCAGCTTTTCTGCGTTATGGCAGGAGATCATCCTGTTGGCCACTTCCCTTAGATGGGGAGGCTTATGTTTGCAAATGTCTGTCATATAGGCACATCTTCTGTGAAAAGTGCATCCTGGTGGAGGGTTCAGTGGTGAGGGAAGCTCTCCGGAAAGGCGGATTCTTTTCTGCCTTGATTTTACATCCACATGGGGAGTTGCTGCCAGAAGGGCCATTGTGTAAGGATGAAGGGGTTTTTCAAAGATAACATTTTTATCTCCCTGTTCAACCGGCCTTCCAAGATACATCACCATGATATCATCTGAGATAAGCCTTACCACACTTAAATCATGGGAAATAAAAAGATAGGCCAGATTCATCTCATCTTGAAGATCCATCAAAAGATTAAGGGTCTGTGCCTGCACAGAGACATCAAGTGCAGATACAGGTTCATCTGCCACAACAATATCAGGATTTAGCATAAGTGCCCTTGCAACGGCAATCCTCTGCCTCTGCCCCCCTGAAAACATATGTGGATAGCGGTTATACTGCTCCTTGCTCAATCCCACCTTATCCATTATATGCAGGGCCTTTTCCCTCATCTGGGAAGCATTTAGATCAGTATTTATTTTAAGAGGTTCCTCAAGAATTGTTCCCACCTTTTTTCGGGGATTCAATGAACCGTAAGGATCCTGGAACACTATCTGTACCTTGCGTCTCAAAATTTTTTTATCTTTTTTGTTTCCCACTGCATTGATGCCACCTATGTGCAAGTTGCCTTCTGTAGGAGACTCAATCATTGTGATAAGCCTTGCAAGGGTGGATTTTCCGCAGCCTGATTCACCGACAACAGCCAGGGTTTTTCCTTTATTCAGGGTAAAGGATGCGCCGTCAAGGGCCTTAAGAGAGAGAGGCTTTTTTAAAAAACCTTCCTGGCTGACCGGATAGTATTTTTTTAAATTTTCTGCTTTAATAACGGGATATTGAGTAGTATCGACATCAGTCATATTGTGGAACTCCGTTTATCAATGGGAAATGGCACCGGACACCAATTGAATTTTTTTCTGAATACTTTGGCACAACCTCTTTGCACATCTTTTTTGCATGTTTGCAACGTGGATGGAAAAGGCAGCCATCTGGCCTGTCAAACTTGCCGGGAACAAGACCCGGAATTGTGGGAAGTCTCTTTGAGTTGATGTTTCTTTCAGGAAGGGCATTTAAAAGGGCTTCTGTATATGGATGGCAAGGGTTGGTAAAAATACGGTCAGAGCTGTTTTTTTCAACCACCTGACCTGCATACATTACAACTACATCCTCAACTGTCTCTGCAATAACAGCCATGTCATGGGTGATTAAAACCAGAGCCATATTTTTTTTCTGCTGAAGATCCATTATAAGCTCCAAAATCTGAGCCTGAATGGTCACATCAAGTGCAGTTGTGGGTTCATCTGCAATCAAAAGTCTTGGAGAACATGCAATGGCCATGGCAATCATCACCCTCTGGCTCATACCACCGGAGAGCTGATGGGGAAAGGTTCCAAGGCGATCTTCCGGTGCAGGTATTCCCACCTGTGAAAGCAGCTCTATTACCCTTTTGCGTCGCTCCTGCCGGGTTCCTCCCTCGTGTATTTTCAATGCTTCGCTTATCTGGTATTCAACTGTAAAACAAGGGTTCAGGCTTGTCATGGGCTCCTGAAAAATCATGGAGACATCCTTGCCTGTAATGCTTCGTCTCTTTTTTGCAGAAAGGGCCATAAGATCACTGTTGTGAAACATAAGCCTGTCTGCCTTTATTATACCAGGATAGGGTATAAGTCCCATCAGGGCAAGCTGGGTGACACTTTTCCCTGAACCGGACTCTCCAACAATACCTACAACCTTTCCTTCATCAACGCTTAGGTTCACCCCATCCACTGCCTTGAATCCGTCAAATTCAACAGAGAGATTTTCTATTTCCAGTAATTTTGTCATTGTAAGATCCCTTTACCTTTTCATTTTGGGATCAAGGGCATCCCTTAATCCATCTCCGGCAAGATTAAAGGCCAGAACAGTCAGCAGAATTGCAAGTCCCGGAAAGGTCACAACCCACCATGCCCGCTGGACAAACTGGAGAGAATTGGCAAGCATAGCTCCCCATTCCGGAGTTGGAGGCTGTGCTCCCATACCAAGAAAACCAAGAGCTGCGGCATCCAGAATTGCAGATGAAAAGCCAAGGGTTGCCTGTACAATAAGAGGTGCCATGCAATTGGGCAGAATAACCACAAACATCATCCTAAATGGACCTGCTCCGCTCACCCTTGATGATGTGACGTAATCCTTGCTTTTTTCTCCAATTACAGATGCCCTTGTAAGCCTTACGTAGTGGGGAAGCACAACAACTGCAATGGCAAGAATGGCATTCTGAAGGCTTGGCCCCAGAATGGCTACAATGGCCATTGCAAGCAGAAGGCTTGGAAGGGCAAGCATTATATCCATAAGACGCATTACAACTGTTTCGTAGAATCCACCAAAATATCCGGAGGTAATGCCCAGAAAGATACCCACAGCAAGTGAAAGCGTAACAACAATTACGCCCACAAAAAGGCTTAACCTTGCACCAAAGATAAGTCGGGAGAGAATATCTCTGCCAACATCATCTGTACCAAGAATAAACTCTGTTGTTCCTCCATCCATCCAGAATGGAGGTTGAAGGATTGCATCTCTGTATTGGGTAAAAGGGCTGTGTGGTGCAATGAGATTTGCAGAGATTGCAACAAGAATGGCTATACCTATAAACCATAATCCTGCAACAGCACCTTTGTTTTCACTAAAGTATTTCCAGAACTCCTTTAAGGGATGGGGAGGGGAAATGTTATTTTCAGCAATAATAGCAGTTTCATTCATATCTATAGTCTCTTTCCCGCAATTTAAACCTGATTATATCCTGAAGGTAAACATGATCAAGCTGTATGTCGTATTCTTGGGTTTACAATACCATAAAGAATATCAACAATGAGATTGACAAATATTACTAAGGAGGAGATCATTAGAATTCCACCCTGAACAACAGGATAATCACGTCTGTTTATAGCTTCAACAATCCATTTGCCTATGCCTGGCCAGGCAAAGATGGTTTCTGTGAGAATGGCACCTGCAAGGAGTACTCCTATCTGAAGACCAATAACTGTAATAACCGGAATCAGGGCGTTTCTTAAGGCATGTACCATAACAACACGTGATGGAGAAACTCCTTTTGCCCTTGCAGTACGGACATAATCTTCCTGAAGTACCTCAAGCATGGAAGACCTTGTCATCCTTGCAATTACAGCAAGCGGAATGGTGCCAAGTACAATTGAAGGGAGTATCAGGTGACTTAAAGCAGATTTGAATGCCCCAGGCTCATTGGAGCGCAGTGTGTCAATTAGCATAAAACCTGTGTCAGCATCAATCCAGAAAAGCGCTGATAGACGGCCTGACACCGGCGTCCATCCAAGCTGAACTGAGAAAAAGAGAATCAGAAGAAGTCCCCACCAGAAAATGGGCATGGAGTAACCGGTCAGGGAGATGCCCATAACAGAGTGATCAAAAATAGTACCCCTCTTTACACCGGCAATTACACCGGCGGGCAAACCAAAGATGATAGCAAATATTATGGCGCAGAAAGAGAGCTCCATGGTGGCAGGAAAAAGAGTTAAAAATTCTTTTAATACCGGCTTTTTTGTCACAAAGGATTTCCCAAGGTCCCCTTTAAATACGCCTGTAATATAATCAAAATACTGAACAGGAAGTGGTTTGTCCAGCCCCATTGCAGCTTTCATTTCAGCATGGCGCTTTGGATCAATACCGCGTTCACCTGCCCTTAATTCCACAGGATCTCCTGGTATAAGATGAACAAGGGAAAAAGTTAAAAGCGTAACTCCAATAAAAGCTGGTATGATTTGTAATAATCGTTTGGCAAGAAATTGAATCATAATATTGAGGTTCCATCATTTAGATTCTTGTCTCTGATTTTTCGCATATTTGCAAGAAAATCAAAAAATCCGGCATCTTAAAAGTAGTTATCCTAAAAAAAACTACAAGATTAAGATGAAAAGTTGCAAGGCGAAAATGGCGGGATAAAAGCATAAGGCAGGGTTTGCAGACTGCCTTTTTTATATGAAAGTCCCCGCAAATTGCTGTTTTTATAAAGACTTTCAACACTTCGATTGTGACGGTGAACCGCCATGTTGGTTATATGAAAATCTCCGTAACGGCCTGTTTTAAAAAAGACTTTCAACCCTTCGAATGTGGCGGCAATCCGCCATGTTGGTTATCAGAAAGTCCCCGTACTTTAAAGATCTTGGGGACTTTCATGCTTCGCTGTGGCAGATGGGTCTGCCATGGCCGTTATACTAAAAGCTTCTGTGTTTATTTGAGGTCAACCCCATAGAAAATATGACCGCCAAAAGGGTCAATTTTGTAATCAACCACATTTTGACTCATGGGTTCAAATACAACAGAATGTGCAATGGTAACCCAGGGCGCCTGCTCCTTGAAGATCATCTGAGCCTCTTCATAAAGCTTTGTCCTCTCCTCTATATTTGAGGTAAGTTTGGCTTTCTGAAGCAGATCATCAAATGGTTTATAGCACCAGCGTGCGCGGTTTGAACTTCCCACAGCATCACAACTGAGAAGTACAGCCAGGAAGTTATCAGGATCACCATTGTCTCCTGTCCATCCAAGCAATACTGTCTGATGCTCTCCATTCATTGAACGTTTAAGGTACTCTCCCCACTCATATGAAACTATTTTTGCCTTTACCCCAACTTTTGCCCAGTCTTCCTGAATAATTTCAGCCATTCTTCTGGCATTTGGGTTGTATGGACGCTGAACAGGCATTGCCCAGATATCTGTCTCAAAACCATCTGCATACCCTGCTTCAGCAAGAAGAGCCTTGGCTTTTTCCATATTATACTCATAATCTTTTACAGCATCATTATATGACCAGATTGTAGGCGGAATAGGGTTTTTGGCAATTTTTCCAGCACCCTGGAAAACAGCGTCAATGATGGCCTGTTTGTTAATGGCCATGCTCAATGCCTGACGTACCCTTGCATCTTTGAAATGATCCATTGTTACATTAAATGCAAGGTATCCAACATTTAATCCTTCCTGCTCCATAAGGTTTATGGCGGGATCGTTTTTCATCTGCTCAAGATCAGCAGGATTTGGATAAGGCATAAGATGGCACTCTCCTGCCTTGAGTTTTGCATAGCGTACAGATGCATCAGGTGTAATTGTAAAAACAAGCTTGTCTATTTTTGCACGTCCCTGCCAGTAAGTTTCGTTTGCAACATAGCGTATTGATGAATCTTTCTGATAGGATACAAATACAAATGGGCCTGTTCCAACAGGTTTCTGGTCAAACTCGTCAGGAGTAGAAGCCTTAAGCATATTGTCTGCATATTCAGCAGAATGTATGGAAGCAAAATCCATGGCAAGGTTTGCAATAAATGGGGCTTCTGGTTTTGTCAGGGTGAATACAACTGTATAATCATCCTTTTTTTCAATGGATTTAATAAGTTCCTGCATATTCATGCCGGTAAAGTATTCATAGCTTCCGCCTGATATTTTGTGATATGGATGGTTGGGATCCCTTTGACGGTCAAATGAAAAAATAACGTCATCTGCATTGAATTTACGTGTGGGTGTAAAAAAAGAGGTGGTATGAAAATCAACGTTTTCTCTAAGATGAAAAGTGTAAACAGTTCCATCATCAGAGACATCCCAGGAAGTTGCAAGACCAGGAACGATTTTAGTTGTACCTCTCTCAAAGTGCACAAGTTTGTCAAATATCTGTCTTGACGATGCATCAAAGGTTGTGCCAGATGTGTAGAGTGCAGGAGTAAAACCTTCGGGGCTTCCCTCTGAACAGTAAACAAATGTTTTGGCATGTACGGATGCGGTTAGCATGACCAGTGAAATTCCCACAGCCAAAGCGGTAACGCAGTTGCGCAATTTCATCTCAGATTCTCCTTTTTTAATAATTTTTTTTAAAAGAATGGATTTTTTGGCAGATTAACAGTTGCCTGCATGAAATAATGCATATAGAATTAAAACATAAATGTCAATGCTACTTTAATCCATACTTTGAGCATAAAAGTGTATTTCATAGAAGCAATGACACTTATTTGCTCTTTAAATATTACATGTAGATACAAAATTCAACCAATATTAAATAAATACCTTAACAATTTGAGCATCAACAAACATTCCATCAATCAGAAAGCATAAGGAGTAGATCATGAATTCAAATGACTATAAAGAGATAATACAATATGCCATCAACCTTGAAATTGAAGCTGAGATATTCTACACAAAGGTTGCGGAAAAAGTAAGTGATTCATATCTCAAGGAGATGTTCAAAGCCTTTGCCGGAGAGGAAAACAAGCACAGGGAAATTCTCACAAATCTGATGGTCAAGGGTGACGCTGGCGGCTTTTTTGGTAAGAGTAAGGATTACGGCATATCCTCAACAGTTGAAAAGCCAAGAATTACTGAAAAAATGACATTGGCTGATGCATTTGCAATTGCCATGAAAAACGAGGAAAATGCCATGAAAATGTATCATAAAATGGCTGATGACTGCAAGGACGACAAGATTAAAAAAGTATTTATAGATCTTGCAGAGATGGAAAAAGGTCATAAACATAAAATGGAGACATCCTATACTGAAGTGGCTTATCCTGAAGCGTGGTAATCTAATGTCGTCAGCAAAAAATTCTGTAAAAACCAAAACCAGGAAACGATATTACAGAAAACGCATCGAACTTTTCAGGCTTATTGATAAAATAAAATTATGGCCATCCAGAACAGGAGTCCTTCATGGGATTAAAACCATTGAAAAAAAAGGAAATATTGCCATTATAACAACCCATTGCAATAAAACCTTTGAGGTTAATAACTCCCGAAACAGCAGAGCTGCCAGACTCTTGAGAAATAAAATTTTTAATAAAGTCTGCGGAACATGCAAAATACCGGAATGGAAACTTGAGAAGTTTGATGCCACCCGTTTCAGTCGGAAAAGTGGCTCATTTTTAAATCAAACAAATGCTTGATTTGTTTTCAAAAAACTTTTAAATTAAACACTTTTGTATAACGTACATGGCTGATCAACGCCACAATCGAAGGGATGAAAGTCGTTTTAGAAACAGGCTGTTACCGAGACTTTCATATAAAAAACTCAAAGCTGACACCTATGATCTTTTGTGCTTTGTTAATAACTCAAAGTGGACACCTATGATCTTGTAAGCCTTGTCAACACTGTCTGAATCAGGATTCCCAAGATTAACAAGATAAGGCAGGATTATCTATCCTGAGCATCCTATCCATCCTATCCATCCTGGTTATCCTGATTCAGACAACTGCAATAACTTATGCAAAAGCAATAAGATGTCGATTTTGAGTAATAATGTCTGAATCAGGATACCCGAGATTAACAGGATAAGGCAGGATTATCTATCCTGAACATCCTTTCCATCCTGGTTATCCTGATTCAGACAAATAAAATAATTGCTGATAAATCAATACACGATGTCGTTTTTTAGTAATAAACAGGCATGTTGATTACGTATTAATCACCTCCAAATATAAAAACGATAGTCATTTTAACGGTAAAAAAGGAGAATGGATCGGATGTGATCATGCGGACTCTAAATCCGCACAGCCGGGTGCAACTCCCGGATTCTCCGCCACAAACCATTTCATGAGATTCCTGAATATTCCAAGGCTCTTGTGATTTCAAGATTATAATGACTTTTTTGTTTCTGTTTGTTCCAAATATACGCTGCCCAATGTCCCTTGAAATTATCCTTTCTTGTGAACCTCACTTGCTGTTTGGATTTCAGACAGTTCAGATGCTGGAGAAATAATTCATTAATGGGCCTCAACATTTTGCTGCAAATGGCTTTCAACCGCATTACAGATGAACTTTGATCGATCAAGTCCCTTTCGATTTTTAAGAAATTCACCGACTCTATCCAATAAATCAACAGGAATCATAACATTAATCCTTTTTTTGGGTCGATACGCTTCCATTGCCTTTTCTGCTGGCATTACAGGAAAGACAAGCTCACCGTCTTTTGCCTCTGCCTGAATTTCTTCATATCCTCTCGGGTCACCATATTCACGTCCCTTTCTACCAAGTACCATCATGGCACTCAAGGCATCAATCGCCATTTCAATTGCTTCATCGACAGTTTCTCCGCAAGTGTTCACAGACGGTGCATCAGGGAACCTGACACTCCATTGACCATCCTCTTGAAAAAAGATACCGTAATATCGAACCATAACAACTCCCTTTAAATTCTAAGGGGCATTTTGCTCCCCCTCCCTTATTTGTCTGCTTGTTTCAGGATTGTTTTTGCCAATCCTTCACCGATCTTTGAGTGTCTGGGAACTGTGAATCTGTAACCGTTTTTGCTTTCCCAAACTTCATGACCAGAACCTTGACATATGAGGAAAGCCCCTTTTTCCTTGATCTTTTTAATCAGCAGATTCTTTTTCATGTGCATTCCTTCTTTCATAAACAAAATATATACATGTATGAAAATATCGCCAAGTATTTTGTGTGTGTATGTAAAAAATATCTGATCAAAAGATCTTTTTTTTCCTTATATGAGTATGGAAGTTATTATTGCATTACGCTGAAACCACAGTATCAATCATTTTGTCAAAATTCTCACTCACTTTTTTCTCGAAATCCAAGTTCATGGCAAAAATATCTGTGAACTCGGCAAATGTCCATCTGCCATATTGCCCGTTGTTGTGGGTGCTCGAAGAATTTATTGTTCATTTGGCGTTCCCAACAATATAAAATGTTTTAAAGATAGAGATTCTGTTAGTAGAGTTAAAATAATTGGGTCTCTAAAAAATATATGAGCAAAACAAAGACTTTGTTTACATTTAAATTCGAATGACGTAATAAAATACGCATTGACTGTCAAGATTATTCTGCACAAAAGAACATATTCGTTCTATTGTGGAGCGTGAGTGTGTCATTTTTGATAAGAAGAAGGTTGGAAAGCAAGTGTGGGAGCACTACACTGAAACCTACGACTATTTTCAAAAGTTGCATGATGCGGGGTATTTATCAGACACAATATAAAACGTACATGGCGGATGCCCGCCACAATCGAAGAAATGAAAGTTGTTTTAAAAACAGCTATTTATTGAGACTTTCATATAAAATTATGAAAATTATAAGACCAAATATAATTGATGTTGAAGCATCCGGCTTTGGACCGGAAAGTTATCCCATTGAAATAGGTTTTGTCACGACTTCCAGAAAACGCTACTCTACATTGATTATGCCGCATGAAAACTGGAACCACTGGGATCCGGAATCTGCCAGAATTCACAACATAACAAGGGATCTGCTTAATAGACACGGCAGACCGCTGGGTGAGGTTGCAGAGTATCTCAATAAAATTTTCAAGGGTGAAACTGTTTACAGTGACGGATGGGTGGTGGATAAACCCTGGATTGACAGGCTTTTTTATGAGGCAAACGCCCAAAGGCTTTTTTCGGTCAGTCCCTTAGAGCTTATTCTGAAGGAAGATCAAATGGAGATCTGGCACAGAATAAAAATTGAAGTAATAAAGCAGCTTAAAGCTGAAAGGCACAGGGCAAGCATTGATGCCTATGTAATACAGGAGACTTTTGTCAGAAGCCGGAAAATTCTGTCAGATCACCAAGGTATTTAAGGGAAGCAGAAAGATCTTCATAATTGAAAACTTCAAGGGAAACAACCCCTGTAAACTCCTTTAGAACATTCAATGTCTCGGCAATTTTGTTTTGCGGAGTTTTGTCAAGGGCTTGATGATCCTTTGGAAATTTATTTGTAGGTGCTGGCAAATAATCTGTGTCGTCTGGCAAAATTCCGGAAAAGGCTTCTTCTCTATTGGAAAAATCAACACCATGCAGATGAACAAGGGGAATTTTGTCTCTGTATTTTTTAAAAACAGCATCAATGCTGTAACCATATTTTATAAGATGACCTGCATCCACACATACTGACATACCGCAGGCATCAATTATGCCATCCAGATATTCAAAGGGATAATCAAGGGTCTCAATGGATATGGCAGAAGTATCAGTAAGGCTTTTCGCCAGATGCGACAGACTCGCAAAGGCCATTTCCCTCCATCGGACAACAGTTTGGTCATTCACATCATTATAATTGCATTTTTTTTTCCTGCCAGCGTATGAATCTGAATTGAAATCAAGATGAAGTGTGTGGGTGGTGGGAGATAAAAGGGCGCATAGCTCCAGCACACTCCTGATTGTATCAGATGCCTTTCTGCGAAGAGCAAAAGAGCTGTCTGTCATGGAGATATCAACCGGAAGGTGAATGTTGTACGTTATATCAAACTCCATGGACAATTCCGCAAGCTCTTTAATTTCAACAGGGGAGGGGAGAACATCAATTGCCTTGCCATTCAGGATAAATGGTCGGCTTTCAAAAAAAAGAAGCTCTATCTCGTCAAAAAAGGGAGCAAGTTTTATCACATTGGGGATTATTTTGTCAGGATATATAAAAGATGTTGTTGAAAGCCTAAATGGTAATTTTGTTTTTTTTATGGATTGAAGTGGAGTGTGTAAATTTTCATTGAGTCCCATCTTTTTTTCCTTAAGGAAATAAATTAACCATTTATGGCAATATCTTTGTTTGATAGATTGTTTGTATAGATATATATTTTACCACCAACACTCAGTTTGAAGTTCCGGTTTATGTTTGCTGATTTTATGGTATATCTCGTCTCCACTTACAACTATACATCCTTCATAAAGAGCGGTACTGGCAATCATAATATCAATATTGAACTTCTTGATATTCTCCCGACTAATCTTTCCTTTTTGTTTCAAAGTGCATTTTATCTCACCATACAAATAAGCCATATCCTCTCGAATCGGTAGGCTGGAAAAATTTGAACGATACTTGAGGTGTTCAAGCGTATTGCGAAGCTCTTGCTTCTTTAGGAGATCGGAAGTATTGGTAATACTGTATTCTAATTCAAAAAAAGTTAAAACAGAGACAAATAGTTGGTCAGAATCCTGTAATATTCTCAGTTTTTTTAAAATTGAAATCTTTTCAGATCTTTGTTTGTTATGATATAAAAGAGATATAGCGTCGGCATCAAAAAGGTATTTCATAACTATACTTCATTATCATTTTTAAAATGGAAATCTTCTCGGAACTCTTTGGATTGCTTTAAAAAATAGTCCCCCACCCCGTTATCCATGAAATCTATATTTTCCATTTCCTGAGCAAGTTGTTCCCATTTGTTTTGTTTTTTTGATGGTTTGTTTTTGATTTCGGGTTTCACCTTAAGTATAATAGTGAAATTAGTTTCAGGGCTTTCCTTTGATTTCTGTAGCCAAGGGAGAGGAATATCTTTTCCCTTGATATTATCAAGCACAGTCGTCGGCATCTCTTTTTCCTTTTTTTTATATGAAAGTCTCAGTAAGTGGCTGTTTTTAAAATGACTTTCATCTCTTCGATTGTGGCGTGAATCCGCCATGTACGTTTATATGGTTTCAAGCTTCAAGGATATCGTAAGTATAAGGTTATTTACTCAAAATCGACACCTATAATCTCTTGAGCCTTGTCAATAGTGTCTGAATCAGAGAAACCCAAGATTACAAGATAAGCCATGATTATTATCCTGAACATCTTTTTTATCCTGGTTATCCTGATTCAGACAAATTCAAGAGATGGAAAAAAGTAATAAGATGTCGATTTTGAGTATTTATCTGGAAATCTATATTAAATTACATCATAAAAACGCAAGTTAGAAGAGAAATAAGAGAAGAGAGCAGCATAAGATCACAGGCCATCCTTATTTTACCCCTGTCAGGTGAAGGAAACTGGCTGCCAAGGTAAGGTTTTTCAACAAGAGAACCATGATAATAGTTGGGGCCTCCAAGTTTTACAGAAAGTGCTCCTGCAAAAGCTGCCTCCGGAAATCCGGAGTTGGGACTTTTATGAAAACGACCTTCTTTAATAGATGTTTTCCATGCCCTTATACCTCTTGCTCCTCCAGGTAAAGACAAAAGAGATGCAGCAATGGAGATAAAAACAACAGATAAACGGGCAGGAATGAAGTTTGCTAAATCATCAATTTTTGCAGATGCCCTTCCAAAAAGTATATATTTTTCGTTTTTATATCCAACCATTGAATCCAGGGTATTGACCATTTTATAAGCCACAGCCATAGGTACCCCACCTACAATTGCAAAAAAAAGAGGTGATAAAAAACCATCCACAAAGTTTTCGGCAACAGTCTCCACAGTAGCTTTGACAACTCCTGTCTCATCAAGATATTTTACTTCTCTTCCCACAATCATGGATACTTTGAGACGTCCAGCTTCAACTCCTTGTTTTTCAAGGGCATCTCCAACTTCTGATGCAGCTTTTTCAAGGGTTCTTGCAGAGATGCAGAAAAACATCAGAATGACCTGAACAACTCCTCCTGCCACTGGATGAATTAGTGAAAAAAGTAAAATCACAAAATATGCAGCTCCCCATGCAGAAAAGATTAGAAACAGAGCAAAAAGCAATCCGGAGAAAAGCTCCCCGTTGATCCATTTTCTAAATCGTGGTTCAAAAAAAGAGATGGCATTGCCCATCCACACCACAGGATGAGGCAGAACCCGAGGATCTCCAAACAAAATATCCAGAAAACAGGCAGTAACAATAATTATAGAAAAATCATACGAAATATCCATCATGAGGTCACTTTAGAATCCTTTGCACAGCATAATTTTAAAATATCCGCAAGTTTCTGGTTACTATCCCTGTCCCGTAAAGAAAATCTTACAAAACTATCAGACAGACCATCAAAATTTGCACAATCCCGTATAAGAATTTTATGCCTGCCCAACTCGTCGCAAAGCTCATGTGATTTAAGTGTTCCTGTCAGTTTTGCAAGCAAAAAATAGGTTTCTCCAGGATAGATATCAAGTTCCAGACCTGCAACAGCATTAAGGCTATCTGTAAACAACTGTTTCTCCTGTTGTACAAATCGGCGGGTGGTCTCAAGAAATGGAGCTATCAGGGCACTATTTTCAAGTATATGCAGTACTGCTGCCTGGGCAAGGGCATTTACAGACCATGGCTGATAAAATGTCATTATTTGCTCTGTCACAGAAGGGTCAGCGCAGAGAAAGCCGGTTCTCAAACCCGGAATTCTGAATATCTTTGACATGGATGATAGAACAATCAGGTTGGGATATCTGGTTTCAGAAACAAGGGATATATTTTCAGCATCAATGACAAAGGGAAGATAGGACTCATCAATAATGAAAAAGACATCAGGATGCTCTTTTAATAGCGAGATAAGGTCATCATGTTGAATAAGAGCGCCTGTGGGGTTGTTGGGGTTACAGATAAAAACCGTATCAATTTTATGCTCTTTGGCATGGGAATGCAATTGTGTATTTTTATGATTTAGTGTGTCTGATGATGTCAATGACTCTTTTGAAGCACCTATTGAAGTACCTATGGAAGCGTCTATTGAAGAGTCACCTGTGTTTTTTGCAGCTCCTCTGCTTCTTGCTATACGCCTGCTTAGGGCTTCAATATCTGGTTTGAACATATTAGATTCGTCTGCCATTAAAAAATCCAACGGCACATGATGCATTTTGCAACCGTCCCTGTAATCAGCATAGGTAGGCCCTGCAATGAGAACTCCCTTGGAGCCAAGGGCAAGCGGCAGGGTATAAATAAACCATGTGGTGCCGTTTCCGCCAATAACCCTGTTAAAAGGAATATCGTAAACCTTGCTGAATGCTGTAACCATATCCCTTGCATCTGGCTGTGGAAGAGATCTCACAGCAGCAATGTTGTTTGCAATAAAGGCTTCAACACCTTCGGGAGGCCCCAGGGGGTTGATGTTGCTGCTCATGTCTATTATTTCATCAATGGAGCAATGGTTCTGTTTTGCCAAATCCTGAACATTACCCCCGTGACCTGTAATCATTATTTTCAAACTCCTGTGGTTTAAACAGACAATATAACGTACATGGCGGATGCCCGCCACAATCGAAGAAATGAAAGTTGTTTTAAAAACAGCTATTTATTGAGACTTTCATATAGAGGTAAATGGCGGATAACCGCCACAATCAAATAGCCATTCCTGCTGCAAGAAACATTACAGATTCAGTGACTTCTGTCATGGCTCCCAGCATATCTCCGGTAATGCATCCCATTTTTCTGCTGTAAAAAAAAAGAATCAGGGATACACATAGGACAAAACAAATATTCAGGATAATCCCTCTGAATCCCAGAAACAGGGATAAAAAGATCGGAACTGAAATCCAGATAAAATGGGCAAGAGGCAGTCGTTTCTCAAAAAGATCATGGCCTGTTCCTGTTGATTCTCTTCCATATTTAAAATAACGGATGCCAAAAAGCATTCCCGCTCTTGAATAGGCAGGGATCACAAGAAGGAGCAAAGCAACATCAAGGCCGGAACAGAGATCCTTTAAAGAATAGATACCGGCAATTTTTATGGCAAAAGACCAGAAAACAGCAACAAGCCCCATCATGCCGATTCTGCTGTCTTTCATAATTTCAAGTGCCCTCTCTCTGGATCTGTGGCTGAAAAGGCCATCTGCTGCATCTCCAAGGCCGTCAATATGGAAAGCTCCTGTCAATGCCACCAAAACAAGAACATCAATTAGGGCAACAACAGGTGTCTGCCAGAAAATGGATGCAATAAGATCAGCGCACAGCACTATAAAGCCAAGAATCAATCCCACCACAGGGAAAAAACGAATCATTCCTGTTGGGGAAAACTCACCCCCCTTTCCTGCCGGTAAAATGGTTATGAACATTATGGCAGAGCGTAAATCTCTCCACAAAGTTCCATGACGGCTGTGATCAAAAGAATTTTCCGGTTTTTTTATTCTGTTTACAGAAGATATTTTTTGATGCTTGTTGCTGTTGCTGTTGCTGTTGCTGCTGTTGCTGTTGCAGCTGCTGCTACTACTATTACCATTTTTGCCGTTGCTATTGCTGCTACTGCTATTACTACCATTACTACCATTGATGGTATTATTATTTGACTGTATGATAAAAAACCCCTCTCTTCTGCTTTACAGAAGCAATCTCTCCTTTTTGTTCAAGGGTGGAGATATATTTGTTTATTTCAGTTATTCGACTGCCTGTGACTTTTGATAGATCATCTGCGGTGCATGGTCTTCTGTGTATGGTTTCAAGAATTGCTGATTCCATGTCCTCTCTGTATGAGCTGATTTTTTTTCGATCCCTTCCGGCAGCTATTATTTCAACATTGAGACTTTTGTCATTTCCTGGGTTGTCACCATCTGATTCACTCTCCGGTGTTTCATAACTTGAAAGGAATGACTTAATCTGTTCAAGCTCGTTGAAAGAAGCCGGAGTAATTCCTGAGACAGCCCCTGGCCTGTCAAGGGTATTTATCTGTATAACATCAGGAGCTATCTTAATGCAGGCATCTTTTAATGCTGTCAAATCTTCAGGTGAATCATTGATACCATGCAATATTAATATTTCAAGGGCAATTTTTCCATTTCTGACAGAGAAATTCACATCTGAAGATGAGGAAGATGCTTTATCTCCTGAGTTCAATGATAATAATTTATCATTGAATTTCAAAGATGCTGCCTTGTCATCTGATCCCAAAGAGTTTGTTTTGTCATCTGAGTCAGAGCAGGATGCGTTGTTTTCCTGGCATGGGAAAGTTTTATTTTCATCAGATAACGAACTTTTCTTCCTGCGAAATGCTTTGTACATTGAAGTAAAATCCACAAGGCCATTAATGTAATCCTTAATATCTATATTTTTGTGGGGACGATTTACAGCTTTGAAGGTTGAAGAAATGGCTGCATCAAGGGATGGCATTACAAGATCAGCTTTCAGCAGGGAGTTTCGTACCTCTTTTTGATTTAAAAGGGTGCCGTTGGTAAGAACAGCAACAGAGATGTTAGGCTTGCGTTTTTTAATAAAGTCAATCACTCTCCCGATATTAATATTCAGGGTTGGCTCCCCTGAACCTGAAAAGGTTATATAATCGGGATCAGGATGATTGTCAAAATAGTGCCCAAGTTCTTTTATTACCCATTCATGTGGGACATACGCTCTTCTTTCGAGTGTCAGTTCAGTTGTTTTTCCGCACTCGCAATAGATGCAGTCCAGAGAACATATCTTGTGGGTTACAAGATCAACACCAAGTGAAATCCCAAGACGCCTTGATGGAACCGGGCCAAAAAGATATTTATACATTTTCTTTACCCTCCAGGGGGGGTTTTAAGGTTTGATTTTAGGGTAAACCGTCATGACAGTAGAGACAAGGCATGCCTTTTCTTTACCGCTACCCCCGAATATGAAAATTTGTATCCATTTTCACGGTAAACATTCATGGCCAAATGATATTTCTGTCCCCCCGAATATGGAAAATTGTATCCATTTCCACGGTAAACGGTCATGGCTGTCATCCAGCCACCCCCGAATATAGAAATTTGTATCTATTTCCACGGTAAAAAACGGGCTTAAACTAACAATCACCTTCAGCAAAATCAAGTAAAAAGCCTTAAGTTACATGTTAAAAAGAGATGCAACTATTTCAAGTTGCTTTACAATATGCCGGAATATTGATAATGCATTGGGTGTACAAACGACCTGTAAAAAAAGATTTTCGGCATCTTTCATACAATCTCAAAGACTTTGATACTTTTTGGAAAGCCAACCCGAAATTATCTAAAATCATCATTTTTTTTAAGACTTCAAGGAAAAAGCAAAACCCCAAATGAATCAGAACAGGCAAACCAAAATACTTGAGAAAATTCAGGCCCTGGGATTTGTATCCATTGAGGATCTTGCCAGGGAATTCAGAGTAACACCCCAGACAATACGTCGGGACATCAACCAGCTAAGCCAGCAGGGACTTGTAAAGCGATATCATGGTGGAGCAGGACTTGCCACAAGTGTGGAAAATATTGGTTATTCAGCAAGGCAGATTCTATGTCTTGAGGAAAAAAGAGCTATTGCAGTAAAAGTTGCAGAGAGAATTCCCAACAGAGCATCTCTTTTCATCAATATCGGAACAACCACCGAAGAGATTGCAAGGGAACTTCTTAAAAAATCGGGACTGAGAGTAATAACAAATAACCTCAATGTGGCTGTGATGTTAAGCCGCAATCCAGATATTGAAATATTCATGGCAGGAGGTGTGGTCAGAAACCGTGACTGTGGAATTACAGGCCCTGCAACCCTGGACTTTATCCGCCAGTTCAGAGCTGATTTCTGTATTATCGGCATAAGCGGAATTGGTGAAAATGGAGATCTGCTGGACTTTGACTATCGGGAGGTGAGAGTTTCAAGGGCAATAATTGACAATTCTGAAAGGGTGCTTCTTGCTGCTGATCACACCAAGTTTGGCAGAAGTGCAATGGTGCGCCTTGGACACATCTCAGATATCCATGAACTTTTTACAGATAAAAATCCTCCAAAAAAAATGAACAGGCTCTTTAAGGAACATGGAGTACAACTTCATGTTACGTAAAGTTATGGTATGTTCATTGTTTATTGAGAATTTAAGCTCATGAGTCTCAATATAAATAAAGCTGATGTAGTGATTGTCGGAGCCGGTGCTTCAGGTCTTATGTGTGCCGCCGTTGCAGGGCAACGCGGCCGAAAGGTTCTGGTTCTTGATCATGCAAAAAGAGCGGGAACTAAAATTTTGATGTCTGGCGGAAGCAAATGTAACTTTACCAACTATGAAATAAGTGCTAGAAACTATTTTTCCAACAATCCCCATTTTTGTAAGTCAGCCCTTAAACAGTTCAGCCAGTGGGATTTCATTGAGATTATAAACCGCTATAATATCCCCTTTGAAGAGAGAGAGCATGGTCAGCTTTTTTGTATCAACAGCGCTGTGGATATCCTTGATATGCTGCTGGCTGAATGCAAAAAAGGCTTTGTGGAATTCCAGATGAACTGTGCCATCAATGATATTGCACTGTGCTGCAATAATACACAATTTTTTGAATCAATGACCTCAGAGCATGGGAATCAAAATGAAAAATCTCATTGCAAGGGTGTAGATAATGCAATCTCTCATTGCAAGGGTGTGGATAACGCAATTGATAGCATTCACAGTGGTTTTAATATATCAACCGACAAAGGTATATTTTATGCAAAATCCCTTGTTATTTCAACAGGAGGCCTTTCCATACCATCTTCAGGAGCTACTCCATTTGGCCTTAAGACAGCAGAGAAATTTGGAATAAGTATTGTACCTCCACGTGCAGGGCTTGTTCCCTTAACGCTTCAGCCCGGGGACAAAAAGATTTTCTCTGACCTTTCCGGAATAGCTCTTGAAGCATCTGTAATATGCACAAAGCACACATTTAGGGAAAATATTCTTTTTACCCATCGTGGATTAAGCGGACCTGCTATTTTACAGATATCTTCATGCTGGAATCCGGGAGATGAGATCATGATCGACCTGCTTCCGGATCTAAATCTTTTTGAGCTGCTTGTGGAACAGAAAAAAAGAAATCCCAACAAAAAATTAAAAACCGTTTTGTCAAAAATTCTTCCTAAACGTCTTATTTCTGCTTTGCTTCCTGTCTCTCTGGAAGAGAAATCACTTCAGGAAATATCCCTTAAAACGTGTGGGGATGTCTCAAATATGCTTCAAAAATGGAGACTTAAACCTGGTGGCACAGAAGGCTACAGAACCGCTGAAGTGACCCTTGGCGGGGTTGATTGCAATGAAATCTCTTCAAAAACCATGGAGAGTAACAAGATTAAAGGGCTTTTTTTTACAGGCGAAGTTCTTGATATTGCAGGTTGGCTGGGGGGCTATAATCTTCAATGGGCCTGGTCATCAGGATGGTGTGCAGGCCAGACAGTATAGTGGTTCTTCAGGTTTAAACTGTCGGCTTTTTTAAGACCGTATAAGAACAATGGGGGTTAATTGATCATGATTACAGAAGATGAAAAGAAAAATGATACCTTCTTTGCTCCGCCAGGACGTGCAGACAGACGAAAGCTTAAAAACCAGATAAACAGTATAAGTTACAGTCCTGTAATGAGTACTCTTCTGAAATCAACAGGTGGTGTGCTGGTAATTATTAATGAAAACCGGCAACTTGTTGCAATGAACAATTCGTTCCTGGAATCCCTTGGAATAAAAGATCCTGAAGCCGTGATTGGCTTGCGTCTTGGGGAGTCTTTGAACTGTATTCATGCTTTTAAGGAGCCTGATGGGTGCGGCACAACCCCCCATTGCAGCTCCTGCGGTGCTGCAATTGCCATGATGTCAGCGATAAAGGATGAAAAACCAGATGAACAGATATGTACGCTGACCTCTAATAAAAATGGCTTGACAGAGGATATATGTCTTTTGATTCGTGCAGAACCATTGATTGTCGATAATAATAAATGGATACTTATATATGCCCAGGATATCACAAGGCAACAATTCTGGATAAATCTTGAGCGTATATTTTTCCATGACATAAACAACACCCTTGGTGCACTTCAAGGCTACACAAATCTGCTCTTAATGGAGATACCAGATGATGAGATTGTGAAAAAGATAAACTATATAACAGAACGCCTGACAAAAGAGATCTCTCTTCAGAAAAGCCTCTCCTATCATAAAGACACCAGTTTCACTATTCAGAAAAAGCAGATAAAACTCAAGGATATCAAAGATGAAATTAATCTGATTATCAGAGAACACGAATCTGCCATTGGAAAAAAATTCAGTGCAGAGTGGAATTGCCTTGATTTTCGGTTCAGAACCGACCCTATCCTGGTCACAAGGGTATTGGGAAATATGATCATAAATGCGCTGGAAGCAACAGATGAAGGGTGCATAGTTACCCTTAAAACAGAGATTGCACCGTCACATATTGAATGGAAGGTGTGGAACAAACAACATATTCCCCAAAAGATGCATACCAGGATATTCCAGAAACACTACACCACAAAATCATCTCCCGGCAGAGGACTTGGAACCTACTCCATGAAGCTTTTCGGAGAGTCTTACCTTAAAGGAGGCGTGGGATTTCATTCATCTGAGAAAAAAGGCACAACCTTTTTCTTTCGTCTGCCATTATGACTTAAGAATTGATTTTTAATAACGGCATGCTTCATTTTTCAGTTTACACTTTCCGAAGAAAAAACACTGAATGGCGGTAATCCTTCACAAAAAAGTGTAAAGTACTTTTGGTGTCATATGAAGGATGCCTTAATAACTTGCCCATTCACCTCACCCCCCTCTCCATTCTTGAGAGGGGAAGTTTGGGTAAGTTAATTAAACCCTATGACTTAATGGTGGAATTTTAGTCTGAGCCTTTAGTTTTTAATGGTTGCATTGCATATGAATATCTGTGGGGTGGCTATGTCCGCAATTGCAATCATTTTGGTGCCCTCCCTCTTTACTGCCTGCAAGCTTAAAAAACCACGGTTTCAGAATAAGTGCCAGAAGTAGCAGCGCCGCCATTGCATAAATCAATCCATGTTCGTTATGTCCAGAAGAGTGAACCCATTCCTTAATGTTCATACCCAGGGCAAGATAGATATAATTCACCAAAAAACCAAGCATAAGTGAACAAACCATGATGTTTGCAACATAGATTGCTGCTATTTTTTTCCCAAGAATCCGAGATACAACAGTAATTGTGGCCATGTTAGTGGCAGGGCCTGCCAGAAGAAAAACAAGTGCTGCACCAGGAGATATCCCTTTTATTGCAAGTGCGGCTGCAATGGGGGTAGATGCTGTGGCACACACATAAAGAGGAGTTGCCAGAGCAATCATTATCAGCATGGAAAAAAGAGTGTTTCCAAGATAGGATTCTATGAATTCAGGTGATATATAAACTGTGATTAAGCCTGCCAGCAAAATTCCTGCCAAAAGCCATCTTCCGATATCGTTGAGAAGCTCTCCAAAAGCAAAGCTCATTCCGTTTTTAAATTTTGTCCCCCATCCCTTTTGGGATACTGAATTGTTGGAGCAGCATCCACAGGAAGCGTGTTGGGATAATGTTGCTTCTGATGATGACTTTGGCAATGATGAGCTGGATGACAAACCATTCTCAAATGATGTAGCTTCCATTGGAGCCGGATGTGATGATCTCTCAAGGATATTGACCATAAGACCTGTCAGGGATGCTGTGAAAAATGCTGACAGAGGACGAATAATTGTCATAAGTGGATCAAGGAGAGCATAGCTTACAGCCATGGAGTCAACACCTGTTTCCGGAGTGGAGATCATGAAGGCTGTGACTGCACCTTTGCTTGCGCCCTGTTTTCTCAGGCCAGCAGCAGCAGGAATAACGCCGCAACTGCAAAGGGGAAGAGGGACACCAAAAAGAGATGCCTTGAAAACATTTGCCGTGCTTTCCCTGCCAAGATGCCTGTAAATGAAATCATCTGGAATAAAGCCCTTAAGTAAACCTGCGACAAAAAAGCCAAACAGAATAAAAATTGATGAATCAAGGAGTACATCCCACGAGGCAGACAAAATCTTTAAAAGCATATCCAGCAAACTATCCATATTAAAACCTCCATATCCCCATGCCCTGAGAAGCACAGCTTATCACCAGGATGAGCAGCCCAGTATCTCGTCAATAATATCAGTATCAGTTAAAAGCATGAAATATTTTGTTCCATCCTTTTCCATGATTTTTAGCTCATGAATTCCATCTGAACCCTCTCTGTTAAGCCAGAGGCTTGCAATACGGCCATCTCCAAGGACACAAGGGGAGTTATCATTGGAAAACTCAAGGTTTATAGGAGATATCTGTCCTGTAACCGGTGAAATTCTGAAAATTGATTCTCCATATTCAACAGAGTCAAGCTCCGCAACAACAGTTCCATCGGGTGAGTAATCCGGTGTTCTGGCAGCCAGATACTCTTTATCTGGTGCAAAAATAACCCTGAAACCACTTCCATCCAGAGAGACCTCGCATATGGATTTATTTTCATATGGCTCATTGCCACACTCAAAAAGAACCTTTGCACCATCCTGTGAAACAGCCGGAACATTGTTGTAAAGGAAAGGAGAATCTACTGTTATCATAAATGGGGCACTCCAGTTTGTACCTTCACGCTCAACAAGCCACAAATCCCTGATATGTCCATCTTCTCCAGGGTAATCACTTCCAAGAGAAAATACAACTCGTTTTCCTGATGAATCCACGGCAGATGCCCCTTCGTTGTGAACCACAGAACCATCTGCAATAATGACTTCCGGATTTGAAAAATCATTGTCTGACAGCGCAAGGCATGGCCATCCTGCGCAATCATCATGGAAGCGATCAGTGGATATGAGATACCAATCGCCATTGGGAGAGACATTGATACTGTTTTCCTCTCCGGATGCTGAAGCATCCAGCTTTTTTGAAATATTTTCCGGAGAAGCACCCTGAACAGCTTCCACACGGTAAACCTCACCATTGTAAAGGTATGTAATGAAATGACCGGAATAAGCATTCACTTTAAGAGATGTTGAACTGAAAAAAAGCTCTCCAGGCCCAAAGTCAAGACGACCATTTGCAATTGTGTCAACTCCAAAATAGATGGTATAATCACCGGTTCTGGTATAAAAAACAGGTATCTGTACATTATCGAGGGCAAGAAGCTTTCCCTGATAGGTAGGATTCAGGCCTGATACAAACTTCATTGAAAGAAGATCAAAATAGTATAAAGACTCCCCTCTGACAGCAAGAAGCCACAAATCAACAGGAGTATCATCGGAAGTTCCTGGTTGTAAGAAAAGAGAAAAGGTTGCCGTTGAATCCACCATAATTGTACTTTTAATGGCTTTAATCCCGATTTCAGCAACAAAGTCTGGCTCAACTGATCTTGAGTGATTGTCATTCACAACAGTGTCGGCAAACAGGTTGGAAAAAGGCAGCAGAAACAAAAGCATAGCAAACATTGCAGCATAAAAATGTCTTGTGATGCCTGTAACAAAAAAAAGATTCATAATAAGCAATTTCATACTTCCCCCATTTTAAATGTGAAAAAAAACTATACGACCAACTGTTTTTTAGGCAATGTTCGTCTCTTAGGCTGTGGCAGTGAATAGCCATGAATGTTTATATGAAAGTCTCGGTAACAGCCTGTTTTTAAAACGACTTTCATCCCTTCGATTGTGGCAGAAATCTGCCATGTATGTTATATGAAACACTATAGACTCCCAGAAAAATATTTTTTAATCTCAACCTTGAAGGGCAACCACATGGGGTTGCCCCTACATTGTGCTTGCCAATTTAATTATCTGGAATACTATATTTAAGGTTCAATAAAGCACTCCTTGCGAAAGTAAGACCATACTTCACATGACCTGTTTGTTTCAGGATCAATGCACATATGGCCAACAGTAACCCCGTTTTTAATTATAGGCTTTAGTTCATAACCATCTTCAACACATTTTTTTGCAGCAGGATTTGCCATATTACGGCCTTTATAACTATCCTGCTTTTCAACAGATGTGTTCTGTTTTTCAACAGATGTGCTCTGCTTTTCAACAGATGTGCTCTGCTTTTCAACAGATGTGTTCTGCTTTTCAACAGATGTGTTCTGCTTTTCAGCAGATGTCTTCTGATTGGGAGTGACAGTATTATCTATTGTGTGCTCCTTTCCTGAATGATTATTGGCAGTTTGAGTGTGAGTTGCATCAATATGTTTACCTGAGCTGATTTTTCCTTCATCACTACAGGCAAGAAGAAGAAACATTATTGCGGTTGCGGCAATTATTAAAAATCTCATCAAAGCAGAATTTCCTTTTGTTTTCAATATCTTATGTAATGAATACGAGGTTATTTTCACTTTTCAGGAATGGGGACAGATTTGAAACCTGTCCCCCAAATACGCAATTATCATCACACACATCCTGTTGTAAGGATGCAATAAAAAGAACACTTAGTAGTTTGTTTTATATATTGGACAACTTATAACTTGCTCACAAAAATTTCGAATACTACTTCATCATAATTCTGGATTTTGTGGGGAAAATCACCTCAGTCCTTGAAGAGGCACTTTTGCAATTGCCACATGGCGATTCAAGGGTTGCTGATTTCTGACCCTGATTGTCATTAATCACCTCAATTTCTGTTTTGCCGGTTCCATTGCGGCTGATTTCAACTTTTTTCCACAAGATTTCGGAAGTTGGCAGACGTTTGCCGTTATATGCCTTGCCTCCTTTGCCTGAGTCATCTGAAAAACCTGAAAGCTCAGGTGAGTTTGCGATATTTGTTGAACCTTCAACATCCATACTGGTGGTTGCAGATCTTGATATTTTCATTGAAGTCATTGAAGAATCCCCATTTTCCTGACTTGTTTGGCCATCTTCCTGATTATTCTCACTGCCTTCCTGACTGCTCTGTGCAACTCCATATCTTCCGGATATCCTGACTGTTCCCCAGCTATATGATCCATTATTTAGTTCATTGCTTTCAGATTCCATATCAAGATCATCGACCCACAATGCCATGTAGTAGGTACCAGTAGGGACAGGATTGCCTCCATACGAGTAGTAAAGATCAAAATAAGCAGGATTTGTATAATCACGATAGATATATCCTTCGGGTTCCAGGAGAAACTGCGCAGACTCGTAGAAAAGATATATCTCGTTGCCATTGCCAACAATCTGATCCCTGTCAAGAATAAGATTGATATCCCAGTCCATGCTGGTTGTACTTGATGCACCACTGTTTATCACTTCATACGTTAAAATTCCGTTGCCTCTTGAATCCCATTCTGCATACCATGTATTAACGCTGAGATCAGGAAGTGTGTTGCTTATGGTGACTTTGGTGTCAGAAAGAGAAGTATTGTCATCCTCACGGGACTCATCAAGAGCATTCATGGGGTCAACCACTACTGCCATATAATATGTTCCGCTTACAGTATCAGGTAAATTGAAATATATGGGGTTATCCTCGTCTCTGTAGAGGGAGTATCCAGAAGGGAGTTCCGGTATAATTTCATAAACCACTGTGTGGTCACTTGATGAAAAATCAGAATTTCTGGAGAGCATAAGGGCTACCCTTGCCCCTTCCTGTGCAACGCCGGTACCAGTATTTTTTATACTGTACAAAAGATATCCTCTTCCCCTGGGGCTTGGGTCATAGGATGGTATCTTCCAGCTCTCCACAACAAGATTTGGAAGCTCTGAATCATCAGGCTCAGGCTGGGTTGGTTCCACAGGTACAACTGTGTCGGAATTTTCACTGTCCTCAAGAACATAGGCTTCCGACATGACCCCTGATGCAGCAAAATTATAGGGCATCCAGAAATATCCGTTGTCTCCCCAATACTGTCCCCAGGAGTTGATAACCTTGAAGGCTCCACCATAACGATTATCATCATATCCTACAATGGTAATTGCATGACCTCCCTGATTGGCACCTGAGGTTGTATTATAGACAGAGCCTGAGCCGCTAAGATCCATAAGCTGCTGATAGACGGCAATGCCACCCACAACAGGCATTCCGTTTGCAAGAGCGGCCTTTATCTGGGAAGTATCATTTACACGCCTCCAGCTTGCTGCCTTGAATTTTGATGCTTCAGTAAAAGCTGCCTGGGAAGGCTGGGTGCGATAGTCTCTGTCTGAATAGGGCATGGTCGAAAGGGTTGCAAGTCCCTTGTCAACTGCAAGATCAAGAGCCTCATAAATATATGAACCATTGTCCTGGCCATAATTTATCTGGTTGTAAAGAAATGCTGGGCTGAAAAGATGTTCAGGCGTATTGAGTGACCAGCCTATCTCTACTTTTTCCTGATAGGATTTTAAAGCATATGCAGTTGCCCAGCCAACACAACTGTTCTGTTGTCCCTGGTCTCCCGGGGTTGGAAAATTATCACTTAGATCAACAGAAGTCGGTGTTGTGGGTTCTGCTCCCACAAGTCCGAAAAGGTCGCTTCTTAAGGTGCTTAAGGCAAAGCGTGCGTACTCTTCCGGGTCAACATCATTTTTTCCTGTATTTTTTTCATCCTCGGAAAGATAGGTTACTGTAACAGATACCGTTGCAGGGTCACTGAAAAATTTACCATCTGTTACACGGAAAGATATGGAAAAACTATCATTGCCGGAAGGTACATGGGTAAGATAGAGTTTTCCGCTGGAAGGATTAATATATGCATCTTCATAGCCTGTACCTGAAGATGGAGATACAAGTTCATATATAATAACATCATTGTCCGGGTCATGGGCAGAAAGCTGCTGCACGATATAGGGCACAGATGAGTCCACATTAAGTGTTATGGAATCTGCAACAGGTTTGCCGTCTCCTCCATCAGTGACATCACCTGCAAGACCGATATTGACGGTTTTCCAGTAAATCCCGAAAGGGTCTGCACTGTTTTGGTACAACTCAAGCATAAGTGAAAACTTTTGACCCTGAAACTCAACGCAACTTACATTAATATTTAAATAATCGTCAATCACTGCACATGAACTGTCTGAATTTGAGCTGTAAGATCCCTGATATCTGAAAAAAAGCGTGGATGAATCAGAAGGGTTATCATACAGCCCGAGAACAATCCGGTAACGGCTGCCCTGAAATTCAGCGCATGAAATATCCATTGTAATGCCACTGTTCAGTTCAACTGTGGCACAATTTGCTCCTGCAAGTCCGGGCAGCAGCAACAGAATAAAAAAAATAATAAGTAATTGTTTCTTCATGTTCTTTTCTCCCCTTTCATTGTGGCTTGAATAGCAGCCGTTTTATTATTGCATTCCAGACAATTGAAATGTCAAAAATGCTTCATGGACAATGTTTTGAGATATCTGCATCTCGTAATGCAAGATTAGTGCATCATATCAGAACTTAAATGCAATATCATCAGAAATCACAGAACTCTTAAATCATTCCAAAAATTATCCCTGAAACTGTTGCCATTACCACAACAAGAAGCACAAAAAACGCTGTCATTTTGGTACCGATTACGCTCCTTATAACCAGCATGTTTGGAAGGGATAGTGCATGTCCGAGAATCCGGGCTGTCAGAATAATAGAAAGAACACTTATAGCAGTACCTGAATAAAAAATGCAGTTGCCGGGCCAACTCCTGCAGCTCTTTGCTCAAAATCGACATCTTATTGCTTTTTCAGAAGTTATTGCAGTTGTCTGAACCAGGATAACCAGGATAACCAGGATGCTCAGGATAGATAATCCTGCCTTATCTTTGTTAATCTTGGGATTCCTCATTCAGACAGAGTTGACAAGGCTTACAAGATCATAGGTGTGGACTTTGAGTCTTTTTGAAATGTTCCGGCAAAAATAGATATAATGGTGCATGAGCATAAATAACTTCGTGGTAAATAATCGTTGTTTACCATCCCTTAATCGTGTAAAAATATCAGGTTGTTTACATTGGCGCAAAATAGATAATGGGAGAATCCCAATGATTAATATAATTGTTCAACCACTTGGAATTAATGTTCCAATTAATGAAGGCGAGACTCTGCATGATGGACTTGAAAGGTCAGGCATAAGCATTGAGACACCCTGTGGCGGTACAGGTGTATGCGGCGGATGCAGGGTCTGGGCACAGGATCCCTCAAAAATACCGCCAACCCTCCACTCTGACATAAGCACAAGGGAGGAGGCAGAAGGTTTAAGGCTTGCGTGCATGGCTGTCCCCATAGATGATACCACAATTTTACTGGAAGAAAACTATGTTTATGCACATGGTGAATGCAGCGATGGACAGATTCTTTCAGGTAAAAGAGAAGATGAAAAGGAAAGAGAACTGCATCCTGTTGATCTTCCGGCAGTAAGGGTTGCTACCCTTTCGGAAGCATCGGGTACGGAAGAGAATTCTGAAAATACGGCTGAAGTGTTCCAAATGTATCATGACAGGTCCCCTAAGCCAATTGATCTGCATTTATGGAAAGCTTCATATACTCCAAAGGGTGTTGCAATTGACATTGGCACAACAACCATGGTGACAAGCCTTGTAAATCTTGAAACCGGGAAGATTCTTGCATCAGAATCATGCCTTAACCCCCAGGTGATACACGGCCATGATGTTTTGAGCCGTATCCAGTACGCTTCAACGTTGGAGGGGCTTTCTGAAATGGCATCCCTTGTGCAGAACAAGCTCAACGAACTTATTGACAATCTCTGCTCCAACTCCGGCTCATCCACAAAAGAGATTGTGGATATAACCATAGGGGCAAACACCACGATGCTTCAGCTTGCGGCCTCCATCGACCCTTCTCCTCTTGGGCATCTGCCTTTTGATGTTGATATTAAAAGCAGTTGCAATTATCCGGCTGACCGATTTGGATTGCATGTAAATCCACAGGCGCAGGTGTACATTCCTCCGGTAATGCATGCATTTGTCGGCTCAGACATAACTGCCGGCCTCCTTCTATGTCCGGAATTTTTTGATGATACAAAATCTGTGCTTTATCTTGATATGGGAACAAATGGCGAAATATGCCTAAATGTTAAAGGTAATCGCCTTACCACATCAACAGCAGCAGGGCCTGCCTTTGAAGGGATGGGACTATCTTCCGGCATGAGGGCAAAAGATGGTGCAGTTCAAAAGGTAATACTTGATGGCTCAAGCATGATTTTTCATGTCATCGGCCACAAAGAACCAAAGGGAATATGTGGCAGCGGAATAGTTGACTTTGTTGCTGCTCTTTTAGGTGCAGGTTTTATCAATCCTTCAGGACGACTTGCAGCAATAAACAACCGGAATGACTCAACAAGAAGTCAGTTTGGATTATCAAATAGCCAGCAAGGAGCATCAAATAATCAGTTTGGAGCATCAAATAGTCAGTTTGGAGCATCAAATAGTCAGTCTGGAGCATCAAATAGGCAATCTGGAGAATCAAATAGTAAACTTGGAGTATCAAATAGGCAATATGGGTCATCAAATAATCAGTCTGAAGCACTAAATAATCAGTCTGAAGCACCAAATAACAAAAATTATTCTTTTGAATTGCTTCAATTTAAAGGTGATAAAAAGCCCCATGAGACAATTGTATGTAACAGAGAAACACCTTCTCCTGTTTCAGAACTTGATGGTCAGCCTGTTTTCTATTTTGGAAAAAAGGCACATCTTAGCCAGAAGGATATACGTCAGATTCAGCTTGCTAAAGGTGCTGTAAGAACCGGAATTGACCTGATGCTTGAAACAGCCGGTATCTCCTGCCGTGATCTTGACTGCATCTACATTGCCGGTGGATTTGGATATCACCTGAGTCCTGTCAACATGGAGAAAATTGGCCTTCTTCCGGAACATGCGGCTGAAAAGGTTATATTCTGCGGTAATGCTTCAATTGACGGAAGTCTTCAGCTTTTGAGGAATGGAAGTAAACGTATTTTCATTGAAGGGGCTTTGAAAAATATGGAACACCTTCAACTGGCAGATTCTCCTCGTTTTATGGAAATGTTTGTAACAAACCTCAATTTCCCAAATATGGATCAACCATCATGATATGCTCTAATCTTAACTTTCCAAATATGGATCAACCATCATGATATGCTCTAATCTTAACTTTCCAAATGTGGAGCAACCATCAATGATATGCTTTAATCTCAACTTTCCAAATATGGAGCAATTATCATGATATGCTCTCATAACCCTGATACTTCAGGAGCAGCAAAGGCATTCACCCCAAACAATATAATTGCCTGCGGCTCACTTTACCATGAACTTGAATCCGTGAAGAGAGATGATCAACAGGTTACAATACACTATCTTGATACAGATCTTCACCGAACACCAGCCAAAATACCGGCAATTCTTCAGAAGAATATTGACATCATTGAACACTCTTTGAAAGATATTTCTACTATTTCTGACAAATCCAAAATTATTCTGGGGTATGGTCTATGCTCCAATGCGGTTGTGGGCGTCACAACAAAAAAAAGCTCTCTTGTTGTGCCAAGGGTTCACGACTGTCTTGATCTTTTTCTGGGCTTTGTGGGAAAAGGTGTCTCCAGATCAGGAGTTGACATTGACTATAATAATAGTGGTAATAACCACAATGTTGATAGCAGCATTGAGGTAGAAAATGCCAGAGATACAGGGAAAACACACCATTACTTTTTGACACCTGGCACACTTTTGAACCATAAAGACCCATACAGTATAATGGTTAATGAATATACTCCCAAAATGGGAGAAAAGATTGCCCAATGGGGCATGAAAGAGGAGTTAAAGCACTACACACACTTTGACCTTATCGCCACTTTAAGGGAAGATATGGATGAAATCAGGCAACAGGCTTTAAAAAATGCGGATTTTTTCAATATGGAACTTGTTGAAATTCAAAGTGATCTGAAATTTTTTGACAGGCTCGTTAATGGCCCCCATGATGAAGATTATTTCATACATATTCAACCAGGAGAAATTGTTGAACAGGCTATGTTTTTTTAATGGCCCAATCAAATTCAAAATTGTAAAGTCGTAAATGAAATGTTCTAAAAAATACAGGGATTCAGTTTGATACCCTGAATCCCTGCATCTTCTCCTCTGCCTACGCTAAATCAATCAAGGATTTTTTGTGATCATTAAAACATCAGCATAAACTAAACTTTTTCAGATGGTTAAATGAATTTACATCTCCAGCCTTAATGACTGTATCATGTGAGGCATAAATCCTGAGGGAGTAATCACAATACGGTTACCTGTTTTGCTAATCGTTGTTTGCAAAATAGTTATCAATCCAAACTCATCAACTGTTACTTCTCCGCTTTCAATGATTGTGTTTGTTGCTGAATCAATATTGATGAAACTTACCGTTTCGCCAGATTCAACATAAAACTCTTGCAAACGCCTTGGCGTTATATCAACCTTGCAGTTATCTTCAGGAGCTGTATCCATAAGGGCAACACTTATCCCCCAGCTATCCACTGTATCTGACAGATCATCTGTCTCCCAGTAAAGATATCGGTTTACCTGTCCTGATGCATCACCATCATTTGGATCGCCGTTGCCATAAACATCATCGAGAGTACAGCCTGTAAATGCCGGCAGGGACTGATCTACCCTAACATCAATGACCATGTGACGCTCACTTCCGTTTTTGGGCAGATAAGTTCTCTGGGAGTGGCCGGCCTGTCCCCATATGAACAGATGAGGCTGACGGGTCTCCTGAAGGGCATTTATAAAGTCCACTGCCTGTTCCCATCCAATTGCATTGTCATTTTTTCCGTTGCAGAAGCTCAAGAATCCAATGCTTTTTTCCACATGATTTTTCAGGTACCACACATCATTGTAGTAGTCCCAGACAGGGGTGCCGTTATCTGGATTGTCAGGGTCAAAGCTTTCAAAAAGAACGCCATATTCAGGTTTTCCAAAGACTCCCTGATATGAGCTTTTAAAATTGGGAGATTTTTCAGGAACATGCACACCAACCCATGAACGGCTCCAGGAGAAGAGTTCCGGATATCTGATGGCCATCATCAAAGTGCCGGATCCGCCCATTGAACTGCCTGCGGTGAATGTTCTGCTTCTATCAATATTCCATCCTCCGCCTGTCTCCATCCAGTCAAGAAAAGAGATCATGCGTGTGGTGCTGTACGGTCTTACAACGCCGTTGTCTGCCCATGAGCTGGAGTTAATGCTCTTGTCGTAGTATTTTTCATGATATCCTGTCCACCAGTCATATGGATATTGATTTGATGCAAGAATCAAGGCTCCATCCTCGGCATCATTCCACCAGCCGTATCCGCCGTAAAGATTGCCTCCCCAGCAGTGAAGATGAATGCCAACAGGTGCAGGATTTGCCATGTTTGAGGGTTTTCCCACAAGATAGTCATAAGGCTTACCCATCACAGAAGAGTTAGGGGGAGCTTCCCAGCGGGTGTAAAGATAGAGTTCCACATCATAGACCCACTGGAAATTGTCATCAAATTCGACCCGCTGAAGTACTGGTGTACCCTGTCCAACGGTTTCGTTATATACGACAGCCATGTTTTCGTTTTCAACAACGGTACGATTCTCAACGCCTTCCACAACAGCAGTAACTGCATACCATGAAAGCCCGGGCTGTGGTGGATTATATACAAAAAGCCCCTGGGAAAGGCCAAGTTGTGCACCATTATCCTCAATTACATATCTAATTGCCTTTGCATGCTTGTTGTAGGTTCCGATTCCCCACAGTTCAAGGTTCCATCCAGAAAGAATATTTACGCTTCCTACAGGTTCAAGGGTTGCTATCATCTCTTCTGTTATTGGTTCATCTGATGAATATATCCTGTACTCAATAGACCTTGGATATGAATCCACAAGGTCATAGAGCTCATCATAATAGATATTTTCATCATCAACAATGGCTACAATCTCCTCAAATGTGATGAATGTCTGGCCGTCCCGATGCATAAGAGAAATATTACTTGCCTGTACCTGCGTCAGGTTCTCCTCAACCACATTCACAACAACGCTGGTTCCTGAAACATCCTGGGCAGAGGAGACAATGGTATATTCTCCTGTGACAAAACTTGTGAATGTTGTTGATGAAAGGGTTCGGGAGTTGCCGTTGCTGTCTGTAACAACAATGGTATCGGCATTTATATAAGCCTCGGAGCCATCTTCATAAACAGCTCTGGTTGATATCTCTGCCACATCTTTTCCATTGGAGAGTATCTCGGTTTTGCTTGCCTCTGTGAAAATCTCAACAATGGTTTTAAGCTCAAATGATACTTCATCTGCGCCTATATCTATTTTGCCACTCTCCCTTGAGTCACCATCAATATCATGGGTAAGACCATCAATATCCATTCCCTGGTCAATAATTACATATACAGCCTCTGCAAGATGAAGATCTCCGGCATATGGATCAACAAACCATGAATCAACAGCATAATCCACGTTGTTTGATATTGTGGCAATTCCGCCATTTCTTGAGGCAATTGCCTTATTTGTAAGGTTGTTGGATATCTGTACATCTGTTTCTTCAAACCGATACTCAATGGCATTGATATAATTTGAATCCAAAAATATTGTATTATTGTATATTTGTGTATTATGAGCATTGGCCATGTATATTCCAACATCGCGATTTACATGGATAAAATTATTACGGACAACTCCACCATGATGGTGACTGCTATCAAGGCCGAACATTATGCCTCTGTCACAATTAATAATAAGATTGTTTTCAACAATGGTATCAGTTGAATCTGACCAGAAATGAACAGCTCCTTCAGACAGGGCTGATGATGGAGATATGATATCCTGAAAGAGGTTGTTTCTGATTATCCATCCCTTTGACTTGTGTCCATCCACTCCGCCTATATAGTACTGAGGGCCTGTGCCTGCTGTATAAATGAAACTGCACCCCTCAACAAGACCATTATCGCTGAATCCTTCTTGACTTCCGGAGTATGAAATTTTGAGCATCTGTTCATACGTATCCCTGAAATGGACATTTCTTACAACAACGTTATCGGCATCAAGCTCACCATGAACCTGAATACCATGATTTCTCACCCAGCCAAGTGTTATATCCTCAACTGTAAAATTATCACTGTAAACCGAAAATACATGGGGAACATTTCCATCCATCCCTTTTCCACGTACAATAACCTTTGACGCATCACCATTGAGGCTTTTTACAGTAACGTTATCTCCTCTGACCATAAACTGGTCTGACAGAACATACTCTCCATCATCAATCAGGATAAGAAGGTTACCATCCCTTGCAGCAATTTCTGCCTGATTGAGCTCATCAATATTGCGTACAATAATGGTGTCAGGCGCATCAAGCTCCTGAAAAAAAGCTGTAAATGAGACATTCTCAGTTACCTCAAAAGAATAGGGATTTTCTGACACTGTTGCACTTCCCGATCCGGCATTAAGTCCTTCTCCTGTAAACTGAACAAACTCATACCCCTCTGCCGCGTCTGCGCTGATTTCAACAACATCACCATAGTTATAAACATCCTTTTGGGGAGAAACAGAAATTGAACCTCCTCCCTGGGGAGTGACTGTAAAGGAGATATGGTACTCATCATTTACCGGAATCTCTTCAAAGAAAAGGGTAACTGATTTATCTGCGTTCATTGTCAAAGAGTTACCTGTGACTTCGGTTCCGTTGGTTCCGCCATAGGATATAAAACGATATCCTTCAGAAGGTGTGACTGAAAAGGTTATATTCTCTCCATCAGAATAGGAGCTTTTTTCAGGTGATACCACAACTGATCCCCCTGATTCCGGGGAGATGGCCAAATAAAGTGAATATGTTGGTGCAGGTGGAGCAGTGCTTACAAAATTAACAAGAGTACTACCAGCAACCGTGGATTTCTGATCTTCATATTTATTATCAACATACATGCGGAATGTGTAAGTTCCGTCAAGAAGCTCTCTTATGACATTTCCATCGGTTCCTGTTACTCCAAAATCATTCCATGAGGCTCTGCTGTATCTTACCCTGCCTCCTTCAAGGCCGTTTCCTTCTGAATCTTCAAGACGGACTGTCACAGGAGAGGTTTTAAAAAGCACAATTGGATCAGCTCCTATCTCCTGCTTTATATCAACACGACCTTCATCATATGACATCCTGAAGGTATATGTACCTGTCAGAAGTTCACGATAAGCATTTCCTGAAGCATCAGTGAGCCCGTAATCAATCCAGGATGCACGTACATAGATGATACTTCCTCCTTCAAGTCCATTGCCATCACTGTCTTCAAGCCTTACATTTACTTTAATGGTCTGAAAGATTACATTTGGGTTTTCTCCTATGTCCTGTTTTATATCAACACGACCTTCATCATAGGACATACGGAAGGTATATGTAGTTGGAAGAAGCTCCATTGCAGCTTCTCCAGAAGCATTGGTTACACCGAAATCAGCCCATGAGCTGTAAACATACTGCACAAAGCCGCCTTCAAGTGGTACACCTTCACTGTTGACAAGGGAGACAACTGTTTTTACAGTATGAAATTCAATTTCAGGATTTGTTCTTATATCCTGACGGATATCAAGTCGTCCACCATTGTAATGGGCACGAGCTGTAATTGTACTGTATTTTTCTGGAATTGATAAAAATACCTCTCCATTGGAATCGGTATCTCCTGCATCATACCAGGATGATGTCTGATATTTTATCTGAACACCCTTAAGCGGAGCTCCATCACTGTTAAGGACACGGATAACAACATTTTCTTCAAGATTGTCATCTGTGCTATCCACAACTGCATGGGCAGTGCAAACAAATATCTGGAACAAGAACAGTGCCAGAATTAGTACAATATTTTTTTTTGTGCCTATCATATTTTCCTCCATTAATTCATTTTTAGATCAAGGTAGCTTTAAAGAGGGCGTACCCTGTCATTTTTTAATAAACACCAGTATCCACGCTTATTCACAATGTGTGCCTGAACAAAAAAACAATAAAAATCGGTGGAATATCCACACCGGTGATGATATAGTGCAAATGAATCTGTTTTATTTAGTATATTTGATTTTATTTCAGCATGACACACATACAGCAGTGCATTATCAGCGCTTAATTTTGATGGTCTCGTAAAAACTCCATAACACCAAAATAACTAATGATAATTTGGTAGTGTCATAAACGTGTTGATCTCTTCCTCTGAAGGCCTTACTGGATAAGGGTTTGTAGAAAAGTCATCAACAGATTTGGGACACTACCGATAATTTTAGTGGTTTATGGGCATGCTTCATTTACCGGTTTACACTTTCTGGGATACATGTCCATTTATCGGGAATTTCCATCAAAAAAGTGTAAACTACTTTTGGGATGATATGAAGGATGTCGGTTTATGAGTGAAATAATCTCAAAATGGGACTTTTTACAGGCTTCATCAATTTAAGGCTGTTCATTTAAAAACGTCAAGGACGATAACATGACAAAATCATCATTCGATCTTTTTAAATCATTTGCAGGCGAACTTGACCCCCGTACGCTTCAGAAAAAATTTCTGCTCTCCCTTCTGAAGCTCCAGAATGTACACAGAGGCTCTATATGGATTAAAAAAAATAATTCATATCACTGCATTGAAGCTGCCGGAAAAGAGAGTGATTCCATTATAGAGATAGACATTGATGCAGATCAGCCAAGTATCGTTGGCTGGGTAATTGAAAACGGCAAACGCACCGTGGCCGATACAAAAAGTGATGGCCGTCACTTCAGGGAGCTTGAAGATAACATGGCTGTCAAAAGCAGTCTCATCCTCTGTTTTCCTCTGTTCCTTAAGGAGAAGGAGGTTTATGGCGCTGTACAGATAATTGACACCACCCCTGAAAAAAGCTGTGTAAATCTTGATGAAGATTACCTGAATTATCTTCAAAACCTTGTTGACATCGGCTCTGTTGCCCTGAGCAATGCAATTTTGTACAGTCGGCAGGTCAAGGAGGCTGAATCCCTTAAAATCACACTTAAGGAGCTTCAGAAGAGAAGTTCACTGATCGGCCACAGCAAATCCTTTCAGCAGTGCATCAACCTTGCAAGAAACTATGCCAATTCAGATCTCCATGTCTTGATAACAGGAGAAAGCGGAACCGGAAAAGAGCTTATAGCAAATGAAATTCACCGTTTGGGGCATCGAAGCAAAAAGCCTTTTCTTGTGCAAAATTGCAGCGCAATTCCAAAAACACTTCTGGAAAGTGAACTTTTTGGGTATCGGAAAGGAGCTTTTTCCGGAGCTGTCAGGGATAAAAAGGGACTTTTTGAAGCAGCAGACGGCGGAACTGTATTTCTTGATGAAATAGGTGATATGCCTTTTAACATACAGGCAGCAATATTGAGGGTACTTCAAAACAATGAAATAAAACCTGTGGGAGCAAATGAAATAATTCATGTGGATGTCCGAATAATTGCTGCCACAAACAGAGATATTAAAACCATGATTGGAGAAAATCGATTCCGGCAGGATCTTTTCTATCGGCTATCTGTTCTTCCCCTGGAGTTGCCGCCTCTGCGGGAACGCAGGGAGGATATTCCCATTATGGTAAAGCATTTCCTGAAACAGGAGAGTCTTAGAAGTGGTCAGCCAGAAAAAAAGCTAAAGCCCGATGCCATGCAACGTCTTACAACGTGGTCATGGCCTGGAAATGTCAGAGAACTGGAGAACCTTATAAAATATCTTATGGTGGCAATTGACAGTGAATATATTGATGCAGAGGACATCCCCGACCATTTTTTTGAGGGATCGGTTCACGATATTCACGCATCTTCTCCACTTTCTGAATCAGGTGATATGGAAGATAGAGTTCATTCCAGATCCTCTGATTTTCAAAGCTCAAAAGCTTATTACTATAATGGTAACATTAATGTGCCTGAAATAGACAGAAGAAAGGGCGGCATTAATTTTGGAAATTTTTCATGGCAGGAAGTTGAGGAGCAGTATATTCATTTTACGCTTCATAAAAATAACTGGAATGTCACATGGGCAGCAAAAGATGCCGGTGTAAATCGGTCAACATTTGCATCACGAATGAGGCGCCTTGGTATAAGCAGATCAAATCTCCCACAAAAAGCATAGTTGCACCGTCAAGGCTAACAAAAAATTTTTAATTTTTGAAGGTGACGGTATGGAAACTTTTATCGAAATATCGAAATATCGGAATAGGGTAACCAAAAATCAATTGCAGACAAAGCACTACTGTTTCTTCAAGTTTAAATCGTCGGGTGATTTTTTCAGACATTTCAAATATTCAAAGCGTTTTATACCCGACAATCAAACCTGGCAAGAGGACTACCACATATAAAAGCCTATTTCTTTGGCGTAGTTGTCATCCATAAACTCCAGCCCAAGCCATCCATCCATTTTTAAACGGACTGCACATCGTTTTGTAATAAGATTACCTTTTCTGTCATCAAGTTTAAACTCAACAACCACTACATTTCCAAGTTCAAGAGCTTTCATATCCTTTCTGTCCATAATAAAGTAATCCATTCGTATTCCGCTTCTGGAAATATTCCTTACGACAATATCACATTTTTTACCAGTTTTCTCAATCACACAGGTACCATGCAGTTCAACATCTTTCCGAAAATGCTTGCGAAACTCAATGCTCATTTCTGTGGGGGTACCACATCTGCATTTTACGGTAATAGTTTTCTTGGCTTTATTTCTGAATGGAGTAGCATCAAAGTGTTTTTCAAATCCGCAGTGAGGGCAAATAAAACCGATTTATTCTGTTCATCAACATAGACACTAACCATACCATATATTCAAGCCCCCATCTTTTCTGCGTGTCACACCGGCTTTCCTACATGAGGTAAAAACCCAGTCTGTCATTATATTTTCCATCCACAAATTCAGCTCCGATCATATTATCTGATATGGTACGAACAACACAACGTTTTCTTATAAAATCAGCCTTAAGATTGTCTAGTGTAAATTCAATTTCCATAATATCTCCATGCTCAAAAGGTGTGAAATTTTTTTTATTCACAAAGCCCATATCAATGGCAATACCCTTCATGGAGATATTTTTTATAAAAACATCATATTTTGCACCATTTTTTTCAAGGGTACACATTCCAACAAGGGAGACATCTTTTCTAAAACGTTCCCGAAATTCAAAATGAATCTCATAGGGCTGACCGCACCTGCACTTTATTTTAAGATCTTTTTTTTCTCGGCTGAAAAGAGATGGGTCTATTTTTTTTTGGAACCCACACTCTTTGCATACAAACATGGTGTCTTCATGGTCGCTTGCGTATAGTGTAACTGACTTAAGCATAATTTATTAACCTGGAAAATAGAATTCAATAATAGTTTATTAGCTCGTGAGTTGTAAGTTCTCAATTTTAACACTACATATATTAATATAAATTTAAATTAGTCACCATATGTGGTGGCCAATCAGAGAACTTATGACTGACGAGTTTATTAGAATGTCCCTGTTTTTTTTAAAAGCAGCATATGCAATTACATAAAACTTTCATCTGCAACTCAATAATCTTCAAGTAACCATAAATCATGATATACTGAAGGTCAACTTACGATATCAAATCAAGATTCAAAATGCCACTTTTTTCATAATTCCTCTGAACCATCCCCATTACCATGTAAACCAGAAGAGCCGCTGCAAAATCAGATGCCGTATCATTTTCTACCGGTGCAAGCTCAACAATATCGAAACCGATGACGTTTCTACCGTATATACAGCGTTCAAGAAGTGCAATTGTATCATACCAGCCGATACCACCTGGAACAGGTGTTCCTGTTGCACGAATAACAGAAGGATCAAGGCCATCAACATCAATGGTGATGTAAATATTGTCCGGAAAGTCCTGCGGGAGAAGTTGGCGGGGTAAGCCATTCAACCCTTTGAGATATATATCACGGGCATCTATGCAGGAAATTGACTTCTCCTTTCTGAATTTTACCTCCTCAAAACACAATGCCCTTACGCCTATTTGAAACAGGGGTAGGTCAAGATCATCAACTGCTCTTCTCATTACAGATGCATGGCTTAATGGATCACCTTCATATTCATCCCTAAGATCTGCATGGGCATCAATCTGGATAATTCCAAATGGGGACAAAGGTCTTGATGCATAATGAGAATGCAGTGCACGAAGCGCACCCAATGTAACTGTATGTTCTCCGCCAAGAATAACTGGAATTGCATTACAGTCCAGTGATGCATTTACAGAATTTTCGATATGGGAGAGAATTTCTTCTGTATTTCCTGTGCAGTCAACGCATTCAACTGTGTGTATTCCCATGTCAAGGGGAATCGAAAAACCATCCCAGGCCTCAAGCTGTTGAGATGCCTCAAGAATTGCAAAGGGTCCTTGATCTGTGCCTCTGCCATAGGATACAGAGCGCTCCATGGGAACAGGGATTACATGAAACAGTGAATGTTCTTTCCTGTTCTCTGTCACTTCTGATGCTAAAAAGTCAGAAAATCCTTTAGGTATAACCATAATCTCTTTACCGTGAAAATGACTATCATTTTTATATTTGGGGAGATGATTAATACTCGTCAGTCATAAGTTCTCTAAATGGAGACCGCAGATAGTATTTCTCAAAGTATTGAAAGTACAATATGTGGTAGTGGATTTGAGAAGTTAGGACTCTTGAGATTAATACAATAAAGCATAAAGTTATGAAAGCCGACTTTTGAAATCGTCATAGCTGAATTGCCTGACCATCTCAACGCACTTTTTGCCATGGGGAACAAGGGCAATGTCAGGCAGTTTTACTCCGTTGAAAGTATTGGTTTTAACCATGGAGTAGATTGCCATATCAGTAAATACAAGCCTATCCCCAACCTTGAGTGGCTCATCAAAGGAGTACACTCCTGCAATGTCACCGGCAAGACATGAAAGCCCTCCAATCCGGCAGGTGTATCTCTTTTCCCCTTGTTTTCCGGAACCCATTATATATGGACGGTATGGTGCCTCCATAACATCAGGCATGTGGGCAGGTACGCATGCATCCATTATGGCTATATCCATATCACTGCCTTTTATGATATCAAGAATTGTCACCACAAGAAACCCTGCATTTAAAGCAACAGCCTCACCTGGTTCAAGATATACCTCAACGCCCCATTTTTGTCTGAATTTTTGTATTGTTGTGATGAGAAGTTTCATATTATATCCAGGACGGGTTATATGGTGTCCTCCGCCAAAATTGACATATTTCATTTTTCCTATCAGATCACCAAAACCCTTTTCCACTGCCTTGATTGTTCTTTCAAGGCAGTCGGCATCCTGCTCACAAAGGTTGTGCCAGTGAAGACCTGAAATATCATGGACAAGATCCTCCCTGAAATTGATACGCCTTACACCCAGCCTGGAGCCAGGTGCACATGGGTCATATATTGGCAGTGCCCCTTCAGAATGCTCAGGATTAATTCGGATACCAATCTCAATCATGCGCCCTGATGCAGAGTTGCTTTTATCAATGATGGGTTTGAAGCGTTCCATCTGGTCAAATGAATTGAAAATAAGATGATCCGAGGTATTGCATAGATCAACAATATCAGATTCAGAGTATGCTGCTGCAAATGTATGAACCTCTTTGTTGAAATTCTCACGGCCAAGCCTTGCCTCATGGGGAGAGCTTGCACATATGCCGTCAAGATAGCTGCGAACCAGTGGAAAAACCCGAAACATTGCAAAACATTTCAGGGCAAGCAATATTTTGCAGTTAGTCTGACTGCGAACATGTGAGAGTGTTTCAAGGTTTTGGGCAAGAAGGTTCTCATCAACAACAAAGCAAGGGCTGACAACTTTCTCAGGATTGAAATTGAGCATTTCAATAATCTTTTCGTATGGAGAATCAATGGCTTCATGATTGACAGATTGAGTCATCTTCTAATCAACCTCTACAGCTTTCCAGGGCAGGCCATATAGATTAAGATTATCCATGAAAGGATCTGGATCAAACTCTTCCATATTCCAGACACCTGGCCTGTGCCATTTTTTCTCAAGCATCATTTTGGCTCCTATCATGGCAGGAACACCTGTGGTGTAGGAGATGGCCTGGGAGCCGACCTCTTCATAACATGCCTCATGGCTGCATATATTATAGACATAAAGCTTTTTGGGTTGACCATCTTTTATGCCTTTTAGCAGGCAGCCTATGCAGGTACGCCCCTGGGTAAGAGGGCCTAATGATGCAGGTTCCGGAAGCACTGATTTTAAAAATTTCAGGGGAACCACAGGAGTACCATTGTATTCAACTGTGTCAATCCTGGTCATGCCTACATTTTCAAGCACCCTTAAATGGGTGAGATACTGCTCTGAAAAGGTCATCCAGAATCGTGCACGTTTAAGCCCCTTAAGGTGCATGACCAGAGATTCAAGCTCTTCATGATACATGAGATAACATTTCTTTTTGCCGATCTTTTCAGGAAAATCATATGTCATTGACCATGAAAGGGGATCTGTTTCCACCCACTCTCCATGATCCCAGAATCTTCCCCTCTGTGTAATCTCCCTAATGTTGATTTCAGGATTGAAGTTTGTGGCAAAATGCTGCCCATGATCTCCTGCATTGCAGTCAATTATATCAAGTTCATGGATCTCATCAAAATGGTGCTTTTGTGCCCAGGCACAAAAAACATTGGTAACTCCCGGGTCAAAGCCTGAACCAAGAAGTGCCATAATACCTTTTTCCAGAAATTTTTTCTTATATGCCCACTGCCATTTATATTCAAATTTTGCCTCGTCAGGGGGTTCATAGTTTGCAGTATCAAGATAATCAATTCCTGCATCAAGACATGCGTCCATCAATGGTAGATCCTGATACGGAAGAGCAAGGTTAACCACAATGTCAGGTTTGATCCTGTCAAGGAATGATTTTGTCTCTGATACATTGTCAGCATCAATGGCAAAAGTTGATATTGAGCGGCCGGTACGCTCTTTGATGCTTTGTGCAATGGCATCACATTTATGTATTGTACGACTAGCCAGTATTATTTCAGAAAAAATTTCAGGGAGTTGAGCACATTTATGGGCTGTGACACTTCCCACACCTCCAGCACCTATAATCAAAATTTTTGACATTTTAAGTTACTCCATTATTGTTTTTTTTAAGGTTTGATTGTCGGGTAAAACATATAAACTCAAAAAACCACACCCATAAACTTTTGAACCTTGTCAATACTGTCTGAATCAGGATGCCCAGGATAACCAGGATTTACAGGATAAAAATTTTGATCATCCTGTAAATCCCGGTTATCCTGATTCAGACAAATGTAATAAATATCAAAAAAGCCAACAAGGTATCAGTTTTGAGTATAAAAACAAGTTATCGTTCAAAATATGTGTATCCCCTCAAACCCATCTCATAGGCCTGCATGATTTCTCGCCTCTCCTGTGCTGTAATATTACCCTTCCGGACAGCCCTTTCTGCAGTCTTTCTGAAACGGACAAGCAGGCGTTTAGGATCATACTCCACATAGGATAGTATATCTGAAACACTGTCCCCTTCAAGTTCTCCCACAAATTCGTACTCTCCGTTGTCAAGTACCCTGATCGTGACAACATTTGTGTCTCCAAGCAGATTATGAAGATCTCCAAGTGTCTCTTGATAGGCTCCAACCAGAAATGCTCCAAGATAGTACTCCTGTGAATCATTAAGCTCATGGAGCGGAAGAAATCTTTTGATATCATGGCGGTCAATAAAGTGATCAATCTTTCCGTCGCAGTCACAGGTAATATCGGCTATGATGGCATTTCTGATAGGCTCTTCATTAAGTCGATGGATGGGCATAACAGGAAAAAGCTGATCAATTGCCCATGCATCAGGCAGAGATTGAAATACGCTGAAATTACAGTAGTATATATCTGATAGCGCCCGCTCAATATCAGAGATTTCCGGAGTAACATGCTTGAGTTCCTTGGAGACACGGGCAATCTCGTTGATGGTTGTCCAGAAGATTTTTTCTGCAAGGGATCGTTGTCTAAGGGTTATCTTGCCATGGTTAAAAAGCTGCCTGACTTCATCCCTGTAGTAAATAGTATCATTGAAACACTCCTGAATATTGCGAACAGAGAGAGTATGCAAGGTGTCATACATGTATTTGATTTGAGGCGGACACTTTTCAGGCAGCTCTTCAGGAAGGGGATCCGGTTGAAACTGTGTAACATCAAGCACATTAAAAAGCAGCATTGAGTAGTAGGCAACAAGAGCTCTTCCAGATTCAGTGATAATTGTGGGGTGGGGCACTCCTGTCTCATCTAAGGATGTCATAACAGCTTCAACAATATCTGTGCAGTACTCATTCAGGGTATAGTTTCTGCTGCTCAGAAAATTGGACTGGGAGCCGTCGTAGTCCACAGCAAGGCCTCCGCCCAAATCAAGATATTTAAGCTGTGCCCCCTCCTGCACAAGGCCGGCAAAGACTCTGCAAGCCTCGTTAACTGCTGTGCGGATCTCCCTGATATTGGATATCTGTGAACCAAGGTGATAATGAAGAAGCTGAAGGCTTTCAAGCATGCCTTCTTGTTTAAGATAATCCACGGCCGCAATAATCTGGGTTGTATTAAGGCCAAAAATGCTACGTTCTCCTCCAGATTCTCCCCAGTGTCCCCCGGCCTGGGTTGCAAGTTTTATCCTGACTCCAAGAATCGGTGTGGCATTGAGCTTTCTTGATCTCTCAATTATGAGAGGAAGTTCGCCTGGCATCTCCAGAACCATGATGCATTTATAGCCAATTTTGGTTGCATACAGCGCAAGATCAACAAACTCTTCATCTTTATAGCCATTGCAGATGAGAGGGGCTTTTTTGTCAGTCATCATACCCATGGCTGCAATAAGCTCAGCTTTGCTTCCTGCTTCAAGGCCGTGATGGTATTTGGAACCATAGTGGGTAATCTCTTCTATGACCTGTTGCTGCTGGTTAACCTTGATTGGATATGCACCCTGGAAAGTGCCTTTATAGTCAAGTTCCTGCATTGCTGCAAGAAAGCAGTCATTGAGTGCTGCAATCTGGGAATCTAGTATATTTTCAATGCGAAGCAACACAGGCATTCCAAGGCCCCGGGCTTCAATACCTTCAACAATTTCACGAATACTGACAGCTCGTTTTACACAACCAGGAGATGGCATGACCATGACATCACCGTTGTTGTCAATCTTGAAGTAGCCCCCTCCCCACTCGTTGATTCCATAGAGCTCGGCAGATTTTGTAATGTTCCATCTTTCCAGTGTATGGTTCACAGATAGACTCCTGTAATACTCAAAGTTGACACCTTGGTGCTAAAGTACAAAAGAGTATGAAAGTTGACTCTAAAGTAATATGCATCTTTCTACTCCTTGATTTGCTTATTTTTCTGAAACTCCAAAAAAAGTTTAAACCATGCCTTTTACCAGTTTATGAAAGGGTTTATCAAGAAACTTTTTTGTAGGCTCTCTGAAATATGCCAAAACGAAGTTTTATACTTTGAATTTGTTAACCATGTCACGAAGTGCTGCTGCCAGATGACTCAGTTGCCCGGCATTTTCATTTACCTGACTTGCATGTTTGGAAATTTCCGTAGCAGAGTCGTTTACATCAGATATTTCAATTGAGATCTCGTCTGCTGCTGATGAAGTCCTGGAAAGATTGTCATTGATCTCAAGGATCCCCTGTGAAGAGTTGGCAACATTAATGGATATCTCCTTTGTGGTTGCTGTCTGCTCTTCAACAGCATCTGCAATACCTGCAACAATATTATTGACATCATCAATAACCAGTGAAATGTTATGGATATTTTCTCCGGCAAGTTTACTTGAGTTCTGAATCTCATTTATCTGATCATTGATTTTTAGGGTGGCATCTGCTGTCTGGCGGGCAAGTGCCTTGATTTCGTTGGCAACCACTGCAAATCCCTTTCCTGCTTCACCTGCTCTTGAGGATTCAATGGTGGCATTTAGTGCCAGAAGATTTGTCTGCTCTGAAATTTCAGTGATCACCTCTGTGATTTTACCAATTTCCATTGCAAGCTCCCTTAACCTTCCTACATTTTCAGTTGCCATGGATGACTGATCAACTGCTTTTTGGCTGATCTCTCTTGCATTGATTGTACTGCGGGCAATTTCGTTTATGGTGGAGGTCATCTCCTCTGTGGCACTTGCTATGGTGTTAATGTTTGTGGTGCTTTGTTCCATTGCCGTTGAAACTGACTTTATATTGTCATTCATGTCAAGGGTTGACTTTTTGGCTTCACCAACCTTTAGTGATACTGAGTCTGATACACTATGGGTCACAGATGAGACATCGCTCATCTCTTCAGCACTTTTTTCAAGCAGATGAACATGTTCTTTTATCTGTTGAATCATTTGCTGTAGATTGGCAATAAACTGATTAAACCAGTGGGCAAGTTCCCCTGCCTCATCCTTTGAAATCTCTTTTATTCTTCTGGTCAGATCCCCCTGGCCTTCGGCAATATCCTTAAGAACAAGGCTTGTCTCTATAATAGGTCTGGATATTCTTCGTGAGACATAAAATGTAACTATTAGTATTATCAAACATACAAGAGCAATTACCACTATCTGCTTTACAGAATTACTGATCATCATGTTATTCAGCTCTTCGGTCTTCATGGCAACGGCTTCTTCGATATCATTGATATAGACACCTGTTCCGATAATCCAGCCATAAGGCTCAAAAAGTTTTACAAATGAGACTTTGGCAACAGGCTCTTTTTGCCCGGGTTTTGGCCACATGTACTCCACGAAACCTTCTCCATTTTCCTTACAGACAGAGACCATCTCTCTAAAAAGATATTTGCCGTTGGGGTCTTTAATGCCACTTATATCCTTGCCGTCAAGCTCGGGTTTTATGGGATGCATCACCATTTCAAGGTCTAAATTGTGAATCCAGAAGTAGTCTGACTTATCAGGTCCGTATCTCAGAGAGCCAATCTCTTTTTTACTGCGCTCCTTGAAACCTTTTTCAGCAGATTTAAGTGAGAGGCTGGAGCCAACAATCCAGTTCCATGGCCTGAAGATCTTTGCATATGCGATTCTGGGATCATTGTCATTTGTATCTTTTTTATACCACATGTAATTAAAAAATGCTTCACCTGCTTCAATGTTGTTTCTGAGCAAATCCGGAAACAGATAGTTGCCCTGGGTATCTTTTAGAGCCTTTACATCTTTTCCTATAAGCTCGGGAAATTTTGGGTTTGCAATCATCTTCAAATCAGTGTCAGTTATCCAGAACACTGTATCACCATCATACTTTAAAGATGTTATCTGTTTTATTGCAGTTTGCTGTTTTTTCTGAAGGTCTCCTTCTGTCTCCTTTTCAACAAACCCAATTGTACCGTGGGCAACTTCAACTGCATTTTTCAGTCTCAAGCTGACAGTGTCGCGGATTCTTTCATAATTATTGCCCTCTTTATGAGCTGTTTCAACTATGGCGTAGGCATTTTCGGTTAATAACTTTAAAGCAGCGGTTTTATGACTAAAAAGAGTCTCTTTTGTAGTTTTGATTTCAATATCCCGCTGTTTTTTGATTGATGCTACAGAAATGGCAATGGAGGTTAATCCCAGAATTCCTACTACACTGAAAACCAACAAGATAAGTTTTGCTGTAATTTTCATGATATTTTTCCTTTTTTTTATGAAAGTTTCTATAAAATACTGTTTTTATAATGACTTTCATTTTTTTTGATTTTGACGGGTATCCGCCATGTACGCTATATTAAACTGTAGGGGGAAGAATCAATTTTTGACAGACAGGTAATCCATGTGGTGGCTAAAAAAAGGATTATGAAATCTCCTTTAAGCGGGCATTATGAGTTTTGATGAGAAACCCCGACAGTTGAGGTAATCTTTAAAAAAAGAGATGTATGCAAAAATATTGATATTCAGATTTCACATGAACTATACGATATAAAGGTTATTCCTCAAAGTCGAGACCTATGATCTTTTGAGCTTTGTCAATACTGTCTGAATCAGGATACCCAAGATTAACAAAGATAAGGCAGGATTGTGTATCCTGAACACCTTATCCATCCTGGTTATCCTGATTCAGACAAGTGCAATAACTGATGAAAAAAGCAATAAGATGTCGATTTTGAGGAGTATAACCATATAATTCTGTTACGATGCAGCATATTTTTTTTATTAAATCACACTTATGAAGTCAAGCAGGAAAGGAGAAATTATGGAAATATCAAATGCTTCAAAACATTCAATTCAACAATATAAGGCAGAAAAACACTCTGCTTCTGCCAGCATAGTATCAAATAACATGAAAAATAGCAGTTCTTCTGAATTAAATGTCATGTTTAGTAAGTTTAAGGCAAAAATAACCTTTGAATCTTTTGAAGGTTTCAACAAACAGAATTCTGTTTTTCAGGAAACTCTTTCTGATAAGCTCTTGAAAGCAGGAAAAGACATTTTATCACCTGATTCACAGGAATCCACAAATCTTTTTGGTGATGATGGTTACTGGGGTGTAAATAAGACATCACAGCGTATCAGCGAATTTGTTCTAAAAGGTGCAGGAGAAGATATTGAGCGTTTAAAAGCCGGAAGAGAGGGTATGTTACAGGGCTTTAAAGATGCTGAAAAGGCATGGGGTGGAAAATTACCCGATATCTCATATGAGACAATGGAAAAAAGCCTTGAAGCAATTGATGAAAAAATTCGAGAGCTGGGGGGCAGCGTGGTAGATTTTTCGGCATAGAAAATCGGCATCTTTCTATCATCCTCAAACTATAAACGCTTCCTCTAAATAAGGTTATGATTGGTAAGGTTTATTGTTGCATCCATATATTTTGTGTGTTATGGAAAATCAATTCAAATATGCTGCAATCAAGAATTCTGTCCGGCGTTTTATAACTGTCATTGATCACCCGTCTGTCACAATGAGTCATGAAAGTCTTTATATATCAATATGTTATGGAGGCTTTCCAATAAACCCTAATGATCGTGATGGCATCACAACGAATCATGAAAGTCCTTTAGAGCCTTAAAAGACGGGGACTTTCTTATAACGTACATGGCGGATTACCGCCACAATCGAAGGGATGAAAGTCGTTTTTAAAACAGGCTGTTACGGAGACTTTTATATAAAAAATGTGCAGAAATAGCTATCCAACTTGGAACAGGTAGAGATGGTTCAAACTTTTCACAGAATAATTATCAAAAAATGCCATACAGGAGAAAAACACAATGCTGTTTGTCGTTTTCTTGCAAAGGAATTTGGTATTTCAACAGAAAGAGCTGATTTCATTCTCAGGCATCCTCCTGCGGTTCTTGGTGATCTGAATAATATTGAGAATGTTGACTTTGCAAAGCACTTCCTGCTTCAGCATCAGGTGGAATGTGATGTAAAAAAAGTCATAAAAGACAAAAAGTTGCCATTTGCCATAAATCCCCGCCAGTTAAAGTGGATCTCCAAAGAGTTCAGCAAAACTTTGAGAGCATGTGTTGAAACTGCCCTTTTTTATGTGATGATTGAACCCTCTGATGACTCATATTTCTTAAAATCCCTTCTTGGCAAACAAGAAGAAATTGAGGATGCATTTCGCTACAGTGACTCTGTCTTTGTAATTGATGACAACACTTTTCTTTTACTTGGATTTGCAAGTGACCGTGAAGGTTCTGATGTAGTGTTTGACAAAATTGTTTATTGTATTGAAAATTACATTCATCGGGATGCAATCGTAAATATAGGTCTTTCCGTAATCCCTGAAGATGGAAAATCATTTTATGACCTTATCACAGTTGCCAAAAAGAATCTTATAACTTTTAAAAAAGACATTGTTGGTGTTCAGAAAAAAAGCGAAACCATACAGCCCAATGAAATAATTCCCAAAAGTAACGTCTCTCTCTCTGATCTTCAAATTTTCAGCCTCTGCTTTAATAAAGCAAGGGGAAAGTTTTACAATGAGCTTACAGACTTGCCCCCTGATGTTTTATGGGGAGCCTTGAGTAAAATTTCCGTATCTGACCAGAAAAAATTTTTTCTCAAACTTCCCCATGACTCACCCCTTACCTCATATCTTGCTGAAAAAATAAAAAATCAGTCTGATGAAGTTGATGTTAAGGCCGCAAGAAAAACCGTCCGTAAAGTAATTAGCAAGATGCAGCTTGTGGAAAACCTTAAGGAGAGACAGGAGAACCAGAAAAAAGTAATAACCTTTATGAATCAGGTTGATACTATATTTACCATGCCGTCAATTGCACTTCAGGTGTATCATGTAGCGTCTGATCCTGAATCCGACCTTGATGATGTTGTGAAAAATATACTGTTAGATCCTTCTTTGAGCATAAAAATATTAAAAATTGTCAACTCACCTTTTTATGGCCTCTCAGAGAAGATAGCTTCCATAAAGGATGCAGTGGTAATGCTGGGAATGGACGAAGTTGTTAATATGGCATTTGGTCTTTCACTTTCAAAATCCTTTCTTGATTCAGAACTTAAGGGCCTTATGAATCCTGAAGATCTCTGGCGCCATTCAATGGAAACAGCCATTATTGCCCGTCATCTTTCTGAAGGACTTTCCCAGTTTAAAAAAATGGGAGTCTTTACAGCAGGGCTTCTCCACGATCTCGGGAAGGTTTATCTTATAGAAAATTTCGGAGATATTTATACAAAAGTACTTGAAAGAGCTGAGGAGCATTCAATTTTTATAAGCGCAGTTGAACAGGAAATTATAGGAATTGACCATGGAAACATCGGCAGACGTATCGGAGAAAACTGGAATCTGCCGGATTCACTTGTTCAGGCAGTGGCATTCCACCATCAACCCTCGGCAGCCATAAGTTATTCAGCTTTTGCAGGTCTTATTGGATTTGCTGACTACCTGGCTCACATGATTAATATAAGACAAACTGAAAATAGTACAGACTCAGCAATTTATTTAAAAACCAAGCAACTGTTTAAAGTTGATCATATGATTATAATGAAAAAGTTATTTACAAATTTTAATGGTAATTTTATTGAACGAACCCTGGAAGAATCCATGGGTATTCTGGAAGAAAATCACCATATCCTTAACATCACATAAAAAATGCGGCATGCTTCATTTCCCAGTTTGCACTTTCCGGAGAGAAAACTCTGGGTAGCGAGAATTTCTCACAAAAAAGTGTAAAGAACATTTGGAGTAATATGAAGGATGCCAAAAATTCAAGGATATATTCATTCATGGTTAAAGAGAAAAAACCGGAAGATCAGTTTGACCTGTTCAGAAAAAATTTTCTCTCTCTTCAGAAAAAATATGATGAAAAAATAAAAGAGATCTCCATCATAAAAGAGATGAACAACACCATGCAGCAGATTGATTTTATTGATCAGGACCTTATATGGACACGTCATCTGGAATGTCTGAAAAAATACAAAAGTCTTGCTGCGGCAGCTCTCTATTTCTCATCTGAAAATGAAATAAAAAGAGACCATTTTTTTTATACTGATTTTGAAGAACCATTTGACATTAATATGTTAAAAAATGTCTCTTTTTTCCAGGAGCTACTCTGTACCAAAAAAGTCATTGTCATAGAACAGCTTGGCAAAGCAGAAAAAGAGCTTATGAATAAAGAGCAGTCAGATGGTTTTCGATACTGTTCCGGCAATAATGATTTGGAAGATCTCTCCAGTGATGAAACTGAACCACATAGTACTAAAGATTATCTTTTTGCTGATTCAGATTACTCATTTTACGGTCAATCAATATCGTCCGGCAGCAAGGTTGTAGCAGTGCTTATGCTTTTTGCCCGGGACAAAAATGCCTTTGAATCTTCCAATCTCTATTTTTACAATGTTGTATGTGAACATCTATACAACAGTATGGTCTTTTTAAGGCTCTATTACGGCAAACTTAATGAAGAAAAACAGATGATTCAGCTAAGTCGTTTTTTTTCAAAGAATATCATTGGAGAAATATTCAAAAAAGGAAAGCTTCGACTTGGAGGAGAAAAAAAGCGTGTTGCAGTACTGTTTGTTGATCTAAAAGGGTTTACAAGTTTTTCCGAGTCCATGGAACCTGAAGATGTTGTTATTTTGCTCAACCGCTTTTTTTCAAGAATGATCCCTGTAATTTTCAGGAACAGAGGAACTCTGGACAAGTTGCTTGGGGATGGAATTATGGCTGTATTCGGGACACCCATTGAAGATGATGAAAGCTGTCTTCATGCAGTCAGAACAGCCCTTGAGATGTTTTCTGTACTCAATTCCCTGAACAGAGAACAGAAAAACAATTTTAAGAACCTTGAAATGACTGTAGGGATCAATTACGGTGAACTTATTGCCGGCTTCATGGGCTCAGAAGAGCATCTTAACTATACCGTGGTGGGAGATACAGTCAATGTAGCCCAACGAATTCAGTCCCTTGCAGACAGTAACCAGATTTATGTCTCAGGCACTGTGTGGGAACAGATTAAACCTCATATTGAAAACCTTGAAAATCTGAAAAAGGTGGTTCCTCTTGAAGATGTAAAACTTAAGGGCAAAGAGAAAAAAGTCTCCCTTGTCAGACTTGATCCTGATCTTTGTTGATAGAATCATGAATCACTGACAATGGCTCGCACTTCATTATGGTTAAGTGCCCTTGATAGTGTGGCACTTTTCGATTTTATTGCTTCTGTTATGCTTTTGATGCGACTTGAGTTATATGAAATGTCCATTGAATCAAGATAGTTTTTCACAAGTCTTTGACCACATAGAACATTGAGAAAATATGCTTCATCTCTCATAAGCCCGAATCCAGTTCCGGCATGGGTACCTGCTACATGGGTGTTTGCTGCATCCCCAAAAAAAGGCGTATTATAACCAAGCAGATGCTCTCCTGTTTGCTCTTTACAGATATCGCTTACAAATTGATAATAATCTCTGAAGGTTTCAATGTTATTGACATCAAGGTTGAGTTCATATCCCTTATCCTTAAGGAGTCTTCCCACAGTAAAAAGATCTGCAATACCGTTTCTTTCACCAATACCCATGGCGGAAAGTTCAACAACAGTTGCTCCGGCCTTGACACCCATAAAGGTGTTGGCAGACGCCATACCAAGATCGTTATGACAGTGGACGCTTACCTTTGTATTGCACTTTAATTTATTTACTTTGTCTGTAACAGATTTGATTCTATCATAGAAGCTGTCCGGAGCCATTATTCCTGATGTATCAGGCAAGGAGATAATATCCACTCCAACTTCTCCTGCAAGAAAAATGGATACCTGACCAAGAAGTTTTAGTGTTGCATTGCCAACATCAAGAACTGCCATTGATATAACAGCTCCATCCACTACTTCTCTGATGGCATTGACAACTCTGCCCATGGAGTCAAAAATTGCCTGGCAGTTGTCGTTGTTATTTTTTATGTCATGGCTTATATGAGAGTGAAGATGGAAATTCTGCACCCCTGTTTCCACAAGTGAAATGATATCTTTTTCCGAGGCTCTGCCCATGGCTGCAACATTAATTGCAAGTCTCTCTTTCCTTGTCAGAGCCCCAAGATTGCTTATGCACCTCTCTTCTGTAATATGTGCAGGAGCATAACCGGCCTGGCATATGTCAACCCCCAATTGTTCCTGAAATTTAAGAATTTTTTCCCGCTGGGCAAGGGAAAAGACAACACCGCGATATTGCATCCCTTCACGGATTGTCTCATCAATTACAACAATTTGCTGTTTCTTCATATCCTCCACCTCTATATTCTCAGTGTTATTTCAAATTTTCGTGTCCTTCTGGTAAGCCTGCGTGAATACCTCCTATTTTTCAAAGCTCAATAAATATACAGATTTACTACATTTACTGTAAAAAACAGGCATATTCAAAGCAAAACTATCTAAATCTATAACAATCTTATGGAATCGGAAAGGATTATTTGACGCTGAAGAGTCATTTTGCTATGTCAAAAGTGGGCAGAAAAGCAGAGGCGGATTCTGGTCATCTGTCCAGCATCACTTAGAAAACAATGGGCTATGGAACTGCTGAATATCAACTGAAATTTGACGATAATGGAAGTTTAATTGAATATTACCTGAATTTTAAGGATGGAAGAATCATTCAGGAAACATTAACTGTTGATGGAACAGGCAAATTAGATCGAGTTAAAGGAAAGCTTTGGTATGAAGGTGCCAAATGATAACCTTGATTTTGAAACAGATGAAGATATACTTGCTGCCACCAAAAGAGATAAGAAACAACACTCTTTTTTTGAAAAACTATATTCCTGGGGAAAAAATATCAAGCATTATCTCTTTGGCAGCCAATTGGGTAAAGATGCACTGCTGAAAGAGTTAACTGCAATTAAAGATGAAAAAAATGTCGATTTTAAGGATAGTGATGCAGTGGCTGGAATCTATTTATTATTGAAATTTAAAATTTTACAATTAGATTATTTGATAGTTAAAATAGATAATTTTCTCACATATAACATGTGAGACAAAAGAGGGTTGTTAATATTTATAGGCTGTTGTGATATGTATTTACTTGATAAACTGACAATAAGAGGATTCAAATCCATTAAGGAACTGGTCGATTTAGATTTGAAGCGTCTCAATGTCCTGATCGGTGCCAATGGTGCCGGTAAAAGTAATTG
>NZ_LT828541.1:600902-610049 GCF_900170035.1 Desulfamplus magnetovallimortis
AAAGTAATTTTATTGAATTTTTCAGAATGATCTCCGCCATGATGAAAACTGATGGCCTGAAAGAGTTCATTGCGGGAAATGCAGACACATATCTTTTTGGTGGTCCCAAACTTACACCCCACATTGAAGTAAAGATGTGCTTTGGTCAAAATGGATATGATTTTGAATTGGCAGCGACTGAAGATGGATTCTTTCTCATCAACAATGAAAAACGGCATTACTATCCATATAATGCAACAAAAGATCTTGGAAGTGGTAATTTCAATCCTGAGCTGCTGAATGATAGACATGGTTCCGTGATGAACACAGAACACAATGCATCATGCTACACCTACAACGCTATCACATCCTGGAAAATCTATCACTTCCATGACACCAGCAAAGAGGCTGGGATGCGTCGCTATAATGATCAGGCTCATGGAGCCAAACTGTTCATGGATGGTTCAAACATTGCTCCATTCCTATTGAATGTAAAAAAGAGCAATATTGATGCATACAATGAGATGATCAATGCCCTTCGTCTGGTAATTCCTTTTTTTGATGACTTTATTCTGGAACCCAACGACAATGAGAAATTACGATTGAACTGGCGACAGAAAGGTCTGCAAGATTACCCCATGAGACCAACCCTTCTGTCTGATGGGTCAATCCGATTTGTCTGTCTTGCGGCTGCACTGCTTCAACCGGAACCACCTACCACAATTATCATCGATGAACCTGAACTGGGTCTTCATCCTGGAGCACTGGCGATTCTTGCCGAACTCATCGAGGATGCTTCCAGAAGAACCCAGGTGATTATCTCCACCCAGTCACCCGCCTTGATTGATCATTTTGGAATTGAAGATGTCATCACAGTAAACCGCAAGAATGGTGCATCCATATTTAAACGCCTTGACGAAAAAGATTTCAATGTATGGCTTGAAGAATATTCTGTGGGAGAGCTCTGGATAAAGGATGTAATCCCCGGAGGCTATAGCCGGAGGCCCTGTTCATGAGTGACTATATTGAAATAATGATTATTGCTGAAGGTCATACGGAAAAACGCTTTATTGATGAGATATTAACACCATACATGGCAGCAAAAAATATCTTCATAAGGGGGCAATTGGTCGGTAAACCAGGACATAAAGGTGGAGATATTCGATTTTCCAGGGTGGAGAAAGATATTGCAATTCACCTGAAACAGCGAAAGGACACCTTTGTCTCCATGTTTGTCGATTATTATGGGATCAAAAAGGATTGGCCTGGACTGAATGAAGCACGTCAATGCACTTCTCCCAAAACCATTGCCGATGCAATGAATCGTGCTACCAAAAAAGAAGTGCTGTCAAAATTTGCTGATCATGGTGCTGATGATCGTTTTATACCCTTCATTGCCGTACATGAATTTGAAGCACTACTGTTCAGTGACATCAACATCCTTGCTTCTCAGCTCAAAGTAGATCTGTCAACTTTTGAGAAAATACTGGAAGAGTGTGGGGAGCCGGAGAATATTAATAATTCTCCCAATTCAGCACCATCTATACGTTTAAAGCGTATCTTTAATCCATACAAAAAAAAGACAAACGGGCTCACTATCGCCAACTTGACTTTTTGTCGATGAATCTCGTATTATCACACCTTAAAAACTGGGTAGTGTCATAAAAGTGTTGATATCTTTTTGTGAAAGCCCTGCGGAATCAAGGTTTGTGAAGAGCTCATCAACATATTTGGGACACCACCAAAAACTGTTGATCTATGAAGAGAATATTGTCCGGCACACTCAGTCCATCAATGCCAAAAGAGTACGCCCATTAATCTGGAAATACTATCAATGCTTAAAACCCATAGCACGGGCAAGAAGGGTTGTATAAAGTAAAGCCTGTGGATATTCTGAAGAGATGGGCAACTTCTCTTCATTTCTGACATGATCAAACTGTATCTGGCAATAAGTACATGCTGTGCATACTATATCTGCTGATGATTTTCCAGCATCTGCAAGTTTGTTTTTCATAAGTTCAATGGAAAGCTCACGGTTTCTGGCAAGAATTGGGTTTCCGCAACACTCAAGGCGCCTGTCCCAATCCACAGTTGTGGCACCGGTAATCTCTATTAGCTCTTCAAAAATAACCGGAGCAAGGGGATTGTCAAATTGCGTTATCTTTTTTGGTCTCAGGGCATGACATCCATAATGGGCAGCAACTGATAAGCCTGTCAATGGATAGGTTACATGATTTTTGATAAATCCGGCTCCAAGATCGTGATAAAGAACAGTTAAAAGGTGCTTTGGGGCATGGGTTCCCTTCCACTCCATGTTGTCTTTTTTAAGGATATCATTTATCTCTTTTTTCAGGCTTGGAGATGATTTGAGGTGATGGTGGGCATGCTTAAGATTTCCAAAACAACATTTGCATGGGGTGACAATTCTGAGATCTTCTTTTTCGGCAATTGCCAGGTTCCATGCAGCAGCATGGATAAACGAAATAAAACTGTAATCCCTTATTTGATGACCGCAACAGGTAAAGGGAAGCTCCACAAGTTCAACTCCAAGGGTCTTAAGGATATTTGCCATGGATAACCCGTATTCAGGCAGGTAGTGGGGTATTTTGCACCCCTTGAAAAAGGCAAATCTCATACACTACTCCTTTCCAAGATAGTTAGATGCCAGGTTTCTGAGGTTATACAATATATCAGCCACCTCTATTCCCTGGGGGCAGTGTTCCTGACACATGTAGCATGTTGTACAGTTCCATACCATGCTTGAAAACATGGCAACATCCCGTAATTCCAGCCTCAAAAGATTCATTACCTGCTGGGGGCTCAGTCCCGGATCGTGGGAGTGGCTGCGGGAGATCTCCACAACAGGACAAACATTGGAGCATATGGAGCATTGAACGCAATTTGAGAAAAAACCTGGATCAGAAGGTATTTTGTAAAAAGTCCTCTTATCTTTTCTTAATGCCTTGGTGCCACAATCCTTTTTATACTGTTCTGCCCATTCCATGGTGTTTTTCATGTTTACACTTTTATGTGGCGGAAAAAAACCTGCAATATCAAGGCGCTTTCTGGAGGATTCCCATATGCCTTTCAGGTCAATGCCAGCGGGGCATACTTCATTACAGCGAAAGCAGTCTGTACATATATAACTGCCCTTTGTGAGTCTTAATGCAGCGTCATGAAGTGTTTTATTAAATGCATCACCATGGAAAAATTTTTGCAGCGTGGCTCCATGAAAAAATCTCAGCACTATTGCAGCACCTGAAAATTTTTTAGATCTATTGACATGAGATGGCTTTTGAGCCGATATCAGAAAATTTTTAATTGAACGCATTTTTTCTGATGGGAATATATCAGGGTTGTCGGTGGTACGAAAAATGGGAGCAACACTGCATACATCTGAACATGCGCTGCACTGCACACATGCATCAAGCTCCAAAGACCTTTTCAATGACAATGCAGGTTCTGATATTTTTTGCAAAAAATCCGTTTCGCTTCTGTTTATGGCGGGTTTTTTTTGTGAAAAATCTATTTTACTTCTGTTTATGGTTGGTTTTTTCTTTGAAAAATCCATCCCGCTTCTGTTCATGGCAAGGCTTAATGGAGTTGATAACAGATGCAAAAATCTTGAAAACGGAACAAGAGCCATGAAAAGAAAAGAGCTTAACACATGAATATACCATAACCACACATCCGCTCTAATGCTGTCAAGCAGGAAAGCTCCATGAGCAATAAGCTTTGAAACTGGATATGAAATAAATGCATTTACAGGGCGGCTATGACAATCTATGCAATATTGCTCATTAAGTTCAGCACCTCTCTCCCGTAGCTCTTCTCCAAAGTTCCCATCAAAATTTTTTGCATTGAAAGTCTCTGTATAATTTTCATGATATGACAGGATAACTCCATACTCCTTTTCCCAGTAAAAGGATAGAGCTGAAAGATCCTCTTCATCATCAGGATTTGTATAATCAAGGTCTGAATAATCCATCACCATTTCTTCATACACGCTTCGGGAGATAATCAATGTGGCTTCAAGAAAAAAACCGGAAAGAACTATCATAAGAATTAGACAGGGAAGCATGATATCAGATATGGATAAGCTGCCATAAGAAAAGAGAGATCCTGTACCGGGAAAACATATTCCGTTTTTATGATTTGCCCCGGGCATCTCCCCAACCGGCAGTGGCTGTTTCTCTTTTATTTTTCTGACAATGGTTGCTGTCACACCTGCAAATACAAAAAAGCCCATCAGATTTCTTAAAAACATCCACGGATTTAATGTGGAAAGATAATCGGGAAAAACAAGAAGTGCAATTGATTGATCAAAAACATGAAAAAGAACAAGGAGTGTAAAGCCGTAGAAAATCAGCATGTGAAATCCCCATCTAAGGGGAGATAACAGAAAAAGTCTTTTTTGAAGCAAAACTTCGACAATAATGACTTTCAAAATTGAGACAAGCCCTGAAAAACTTGCAAAAAATCTCAATTTGACTTTTGCCATCGAAAAGATTTTCTCAAAAAATGAGTAACCTTGAACTGAATATCCCAATTCAATAAAAAACCAGCGGGCAAAACAGATCATAAAACCCACACACATAACTGCAAGAGCCGCATAAAACATTGTATTATAAAGCATTCAATACCTTTTTTGGGATGCTTCATATATCATCAAAAGTACTTTACACCTTTTAGGCAAGCTTCCCGAAAAATGGGACTCTGCATCAGGAAAGTGTAAACCGGAGAATGAAACATGCACCTTTTTTTTAAAAAATTATAAATTCTCTTGATCGTTCCCTATACAGTGCTTACCAGGAGGAGTTACGACTCTTGAGATTTTTTAGAGGATTCATTAATATCTATTATGGTGGATGTGAGATATGATTTTGTTTTGTAACTTGTGATATTCATCAAATTGCGATTTATGTTTGTCATTCTATCAACCTGTTTAACAATCATATCAATTTTACGCTGTATTTTGGGATCAAATGTACTATTTTCAGAAAGCAGCTCACAGCAGCCTGAAATAATCTGAAGAGGCTGGTTCAGCTCATGGCATACAGCACCTGCTGTTTCCATTACTGCATCAAGTTTCTTTTTTTCATCCAGCTCCTGCCGGCTTTTTCTTAAAGCTTCTTCTGCCTCTTTACGTTCTTCAATTTCCTTTTCAAGTTCACTGTTTATGACCTGAAGCCTGGCATTACTCTCCTTAAGCTCCTGGGTTCTTTTATCCACAAGCTCTTGCAGATGATTTTGATACTGGCGGATTTCAGTGTCAGATCTCCTGAGATTTTTAACCATTTCAGCTATGGAATTGCCCAACTCATCATGGGGAGATGCCACAGCAGGCAATAGAGAGAGATCTCCGCGTGCAACAGATGAAGCAGTTGCTGCCATGCTTCTGAGATACCGCTTCATATGGGCAAATGCCTTTTCTGTGTGGTTAAGCTTTACTATTATATCATCAAAGGCCCTTGCCATTTTTCCCACTTCATCTTCCTGATTTATCTTTAAAGGTGACGTGGAAATATGAAAATCTGGCCTTAAGTCTCCCTTGGAAAGGGCAGTAAGCTGTTCTGCAAGTTCATTAAGATCATTGTCAGCAATATTGCGGGAAGAGTTCATTAAAAGAAGTATTGGTTCTGTGATCTTTGATGATATGAAAAAACTTATGATGATACCTATAGAAAGGGAACAGGCAATGGCACTGAAAAGAAGTCTCCAAGTCTTTTTCAGCAACTCCCTTGAAGTCTCGTTATGTACTTTATATTCGGACTCAATGCCGGCAACACTTTTATTCACAGAGTCAGTTATTTTTTCTTCAAGATCATTAAATGTGGTTTTCAAAATAAGATTTAAAGAGGTTGAGGCTTCGTGGACAGCTTCAAATCCCTGTGAGAAGGCTGCTACGGCAATTTGAGTATCAACCGCATCTTTTTGCTCGGAAGAAAATGCACCAAAAGCAGATATCAGGGCTGACAAATCCTTTTGGGCAGTATTAAATGCCTTGCGGAAAAGGACTGCATGACGTTCATTGCCATTTTGAAGGAACAGAACAGTATGGTTCTGCATCTGCATGGATGCCATCTGAACATTACCAAAGGCAAGGAACTGTTGTAAATTTTGCTTTTCGGCAATTGCTATCCTAAGAGAGCTGAGTTTATTGTCAATTATATATCGGTTAGGCTCAATTTCATTGGCAATGCTCTTCTGCCTCAAACGAATAAGTTTGACCACACGGGCAAATTCCCTTTCATAAGTGTCAACAGATGTCTGGATGGTATTTAGAAAAGAGCTTCTTTCAGGATTGTCAATAAGAGGTGCAAGTTTTTCTATTATCTGGTTCAGCTCCCTGTGATTCCTGATAAATTGATTCAGACTCTGTTGTGTAAAACCTGTAATATAAGTATTTGCATGTACCCTTGCAAGAACGGTTCTGGCTGCAATATCTCTTGTAAGGGTCATCTGAAGGGAGAGGTTGTTAGTCAGCTCGTTGACCTGGCTCGAGATCTCTTTCACATAACCTATTGCTGATAAGCCAGCCCCGATCATGAGAAAACAGATTATCAATGTGGCAACTATGATTTTATGACGTATTTTATTAAACAGAAGTTTGTTTAACAAATTATTCATATGAGATTGTCTCTTTCTATTTCGTGCATTTCTTGGCAGGTTCAAACCAGATTGAAAGGCCATCCTGAACATAATCTGCCCCTCTTTCAGGCGACCATTTTCCATTGAGCACATTGACAGCAGCCTCATTTATCAACTGATAACCATCGGGAATGCCATCTCTTAGCTTTTCCCATGCAAAACGGATATCAGTGGGATATTTAATTCTGAAGCGATTGAAAGAATTGGCATGGAGATTCACAATTGTATTATTGTGGATCAAACTATTATCAGTCTTCTTTAACGCCTCCATTTTTCTTTTTCTGTTTTGTGTTTTTTCCTTTTGATTTTGGGTATCTTTCTCAACCTTATTTAAAGAAATCCCAACTCCGGTATTGGCTGTTGCTGCTTTTATATTTACATTTTCTGTCTGCTTGTGCATGGGGAAAAAACCTGGAAGCTGGTTGGCTAACATGAGTCCGGATTCAGGCATGGCCAGCCATGAAAGAAACTCCATTGCAGCTTCTTTCTGATGAGAATCACTATTTAGCCCCACACCTGCATCAAGATGAAACGTCATGTGTCTTGAGTGACCTTCAGGGGCTGGGGGAACAAAGATATCCCACTCAAAAAAGGGGGCTTCAAACTCAATAAAAGGAATGTCCCAGGAGCCGCCCATCCACATTGCCGCTCGTCCTTGAATAAAAAGGTGAAGGCTGTCGCTGTATTTAAGCAGTGTATGGTTTGGCGGTAAGAAAATTGATAGATCTTCAAGTGCTTTAAAAGCTGAAACCATATGGGGATCATTGAAACATCGCTCTCCTTTCAGATAGGCCATTCTTCCCGGGTGTCCTCCAATGAAGTTGGGAAGAATATTGAACAGAACAATTTCATTGATTGTCCATTCATCACCGGCGGCATTGGCAAAAGGGATATATCCAGCCTTTTTTATAACTGAGGCTTGTTTCAGAAGCTCTTCCCATGTGTTTGGCAGGGAGAGGTTGAGTTTTCTAAAAATTGATTTGTTGTAATAGATGCCATGGGCAGTGGCAATAAAAGGCACACCATATATAACATTTTCCTTGGACATCCAGGGTATAAGCATGTTGTGATTGAAATTCTCTTTAATGCCGGGCAGATCGTCTAAGGGAGCAAGATAACCTTTTTCAAAAAGCTGATGTGAAATATTAAAGGAGCGCAGATAAAATATATCCGGTGCAGTACCGGCTTTTAACTGGGCTTCAAGCACAGCATCATATTCCGATGCAGGTGTTGGGTCAAAAACAACTCTTATGCCAGGATGGCTCTTCTCAAACATATCCAGGATATAACGCATCTGGGGGATATCATCTGTCCGCCAGGAGCCCATTGTCAATACTGTCTGTTCAACAAGCTCAAACTCTTTTGCATGAGGTGCCCCGGGTAAAATAAAGGGATAAAAAAAGAGGAAAAAAAGAAAACAGGATAATGGGAATACAAAGAAAATGCGATCTGCGCATCTCAAGGGGTTGAAGGTACTCATTGAGTTGCAGGTACTCATTGAGTTGTAGGTACTCATTGGGTTGAAGGCACTCATTGAGTTGCAGGTATTCATTGAGTTGCAGGTATTCATTGGGTTGAAGGTACCCATTGGGTGGTAGTTACTCATTGGATGGCAGGTACAATTTAAAAGAAAATTTGTCATGAAAATAGCACTTATTTTCATGATCGTTGGTGGTCGCTGATTTTGGTCATTAGAGTTTAGCATATAATACCCTCCTGTTCGACATCTTGATGGCTTTTCGGCAGTTACGATTTTTGTCTGAACCAGGATAAGGATATCGGAATGCCTGAACCAGGATAAGGATATCCGGAATGAAAAGAATGTGCAGGTTATATCATCCTGCCTTATCCTGTTAATCCTGGGCATCCTGATTCAGACAGTATTGACAAGGTTCAAAAGTTTATAGTTGCCGACTTTGAGGAAATGACTAATAGCAAATCACATGCCGATCATTTTTAGACCTTCTTCAAGTTCATAATATGGTTTAATATCATAGCGATAGCCAGGGACACCGATATAAACAGCCATATTGTCTCCCAGCACCTGTATGCCTTCTGCAAGCCTTGCATTATCAAGTTCGTAAAAAGTAATGGAGTTAATACCATTTTTAAGATCAGCAGATATATATGGACCTCTTTTAACAAGAAAATCCGGCAATACCGGTGCTGTTAGATAACGCCTTGCAATTTCTTTTGCACTTTCCGGTGGGTATATTACGTTTGTCATTAGAATCATTTTTTCACCTATTGATTTTGTAAGTATTGTACATGGCGGATACCCGCAATTATAAAAAAGTTGAAAATTATTAAAAAAAACATAGCTCAGTGTTATTTCAAGGTTTGATTGTCGGGTAGAAAATGCCTTGAAACTTTGAAAAGACTTAAAAGTCACCCGACAGTTTAAACTTGAAGAAGCACTCAGTGGCCGTCAAGGGATGGCAGCTATGAAGATATAGTTTTCCAGATAATTAAATTTGCAAGCACAACGTAGGGGCAACCCTATGTGGTTGCCCTTCA
>NZ_LT828541.1:610149-646691 GCF_900170035.1 Desulfamplus magnetovallimortis
ACAACGTAGGGGCAACCCTATGTGGTTGCCCTTCAAAGTTGAGATGGAAAAATATTTTTCTGGAAGTCTATAGTATCCGGTTTACCTCGTTCTCAAGTCTGTCAATCTCCTGTATAAGGGTTTCTGCACCCTTGTCTTTTGCAGCAAGAAGCTCTTTGCCCCATCCCTGAAGCATGGGAGTATCAATTTTACGGACACTGTTGTCTTTTGCCCATTCTCTACCGATTTTTTCACCCAGGTTGTCAAGTTTATCTTTTAAGTTCATCTTTTCATCAGATGAAAACGGCTTGAGTATCTCTTTGCTCCTTCCTTTCCAACCTTTTACCCCAAATGTCCCTTCTTGAAATTTTTTATACCATTCTTCCTCTTTTCTACTAAACATAAAGCACTCCTTATTGTTCAAGTCGTGAAAAATATAGTATCCGAGATAACGGCCATGGCAACATCATTTGCCACAACGAATCATGAAATTTCCTAAAAATCTTAGAATACGGGTTTTTTTGAAAAAAAGGTGTAAGCATATCAATGAGCCCGTTGATTTAGTCGATTTTTGAAAAAATCACCACAATATGATGTGTTTCTTGATTGCTTCAAAATCATTATATTGTGGCAAAATCAAATATGTAAATACTTAATCAACAGAGTCATCAATACTGTTTAATTATTAAATATGCCGAACTCCGCGAACATAATTATCAAGGTCCAGATAGTCCCAGTAAACATTGCCAAGATAGTAAAAAACAAACCAGCCTGAGTGTGCGGTTCTCATATCAGAGCTCCAGCACCATTGCTGAAGAGGGTCAAACAAAGAGTCAATATAAAGAGAGCTGTTGATCTTTTCCGGTTCCAGCAAGGAGAGTAGTTCTTCAATTGTGGGAATGCGCCAGTCATTAAAACCGGCAAATCTTTCAAGGTTAAGATGAGAAATATACCTCTTTGCATCATCATAGCTAAGTGCATTGTCAGAACCGGATTTTTGCCACATAAGTCCTGTGGCATGGTCGGTTATTGTACCATTATCATTATCATTATACTCATTTCTGATATACATTACAGGTCTTCCTGTATCATTGAGAGCAAAGATTTCCTGAAAATTACTGTCAGAGACGGTAACAGATTCCTTTCTGAGATTTACAAAACCCTCAACTACTTCATACTGTTTTGCTACAGTTTTAACTGAATCTGCTTTGTTAATATTTTTTTCAGCAAACCGATCAGCTTTTCTTTCACCATTAAATAAAGAAAAGGAGTGAAAAGAGGGTAGTGTAATCTCTGAAAAATTTTTAAGCATCTCTACTGCTGCAACGTGGCGATCGGCGCAATCCTTTTGAAAACACTTATTTAAAAAGGGGCGGAATGTTTCGGGCAGTAATGAGTCGTCAGGTATATCATTGAGGATTGCACGTTTAATATCAGAAGGCAAGTCACCAGAAAACGGCATGGTACCTGTCAACATGAAAAAAAACAGCACTGACACTGCCCATCTGTCATCAGAATGGGACTCTGAGCCACTAAGTGCTTCAGGGGAGCTATAGTCGGGATGAGCCAGCACACCTTTTTTATGTAAAGGAGAAAAAACAAGGGTCTGGGCATAATCAGAAATTTTAAGGGAATCACCACTGAGAAAAATATTGGAAGGTTTCAGATTTAAATGAGTAATTTTATGCTTTTCCTGCAATACAAGCGCCTTTAGCAGTTCAATAAAACAGTGGGATGCCTCATTTATGTCAAGCACCCCTTTTCTGTTAATCTCCTTTTCAAGTGAGTCCTCTGAATATTCCATCAAAAGGCATGGAGCACCTGAAACAGTCTCACCGTAATCAATTATATCAACCATGTATGGAGAGTAAAAGTCTCTGAAATTATTCTGAAACAGTTCTTTTGATAAATCAATTCCAGAATTTTTTTTTGTGGAAGAGAGTTGGCATCCACGGAACAATTTGTTCCGGAAATGGATGTTTTCACGTCAAATACTTTTAAAGCCCGTTTTCTTATCCGGTTTTCAACAAGATAGACAGTGGCATGTCTGCCTTTACCAACAAAATCTTTTAAAAGATAATCCTTAAAAATCTCTTTGTTGGGTAAATAGTTGTTAAATTGTTTTTCCACCATGATTTTTTACCTCAATGCAAAACGCAACTTTCTTTGCAATCTTGGCTTTAATATACTGGAATTATTAATATTATATCTGGAGTGTCTGAATTTTGACAGAAGCGCCAATTTTTACAGGAATGTTTGGGTGAACCAAAATGCCAAATATAATTTCTTTTTTGACAACAATCACCAATCTTAATGGAAACTATAGATAAGTCAATCCCATTTTTTTGTATCATTTAACGGCAACATTCATTTTTTGCTTTAAACTTTCTTAAATACTCAAAATCGACACCTATAATCTCTTGAGCCTTGTCAATATTGTCTGAATCAGGATTCCCAAGATTAACAGGATAAGGCAGGATTATCTATCCTGAACATCTTGTTTATCCTGAACATCTTGTTTATCCTGGTTATCCTGATTCAGACAAATTCAGTAAATGGAAAAAAGCAATAAGATGTCGATTTTGAGTAAATACCATGACACATATTCAGGGTTTCTTTATCATAATATTAAAAAATCATTTACAAACAGGCTGTAAATCTGATTAATTATAGATTTCCAGAAAAAGATTTTGGCATCTCAATTTTGAAGGGCAGTCACAAAGGGATGCCTTCGAAAAATGAAAAACGGTAAGTGAAGGATGCCGGAGGAGAGATTTTTTGCAAATTCATATTAAAGGGCTTTTGGTGATTACCGGAAATTACGGCAGCGGCAAGACAGAAACCGCTCTTAATCTTGCTTTTAACAGAAAAGAGGCAGGAATTGATGTCGCCATTGCCGACCTTGATCTGGTCAACCCCTATTTCAGAACACGGGAGATAAGAAAAAGCCTTGGCGAGGCTGGCGTAAAAGTGATTCTTCCTGAAGAAAAATATATGCATGCTGACCTTCCAATACTGGCACCGGAAGTGGCAGGTATTATAAGACAACCGTCGGAACTTCTTATACTTGATGCTGGTGGAGATGACGTGGGCGTAACAGTGCTTGCTGCCCTTGGAGATGCCCTTTCAAGGCAAACAGTAAACATGATTCAGGTGATAAACCCATTCAGGCCGTTTACTGACAATGTTGAGGGCTGCCTCAAGATAATGAGAGAAATTGAACAGAGATCAAAATTGAAAATGACCGGACTTGTCAGCAATTCCAACATGATGGAACATACCTCTCCTGATGACATATACAGAGGTTATGAACTGATATGTAAGGTTTCACAGCAATCCGGAATCAGGATTGAATTTATCACGGCAGACACTCGCCTTATTCCCATGCTTGATATGAATAGATTTGAGTGTCCGGTTTTACCCATTAAAAGAAGGCTTGCGTTTCCCTGGAATTAATAAGAGAGTAGGCATTCTTCATATTACCATAAAAATGCTTTACACTATTTAGGTAAATTCCCTGGAAATGGGAATCTGGTTTCAGAAAATGTAAAGTAACCATGAAGCATGCTGTAATTTGACAGAAGAGACAGTATAAAGGAACAGGAACAGAAGAATGGCATTTAAACATATTATTGATGCTGAACGATGCAAGGGATGTGGCCTGTGCGTGGATGTATGCCCTAAAAAAGTTCTGGATATTTCAGACCAGGTAAGCCCCAGAGGTTACTTCCCTGCATTCCAGGCAAGACCCGGGGATTGCATTCACTGCACATTGTGCTGCGTTATGTGCCCTGATGTGGCCATATCCATCATAGAGCTGGAAAACGGGGGAGGCAAAAGTTCAGAAGCAGAACCTGCCACAGATTTGAAAAATGACAATGTTGACAACAGGGAGGACAAATAATGGCCAAAGTGTTGATGAAAGGAAATGAAGCCATTGGAGAAGCTGCCATAAGAGCAGGTTGCCTCAACTATTTTGCTTACCCCATAACACCACAGTCAGAAGTTGCGGAATATCTCTCAAAACGCCTGCCGGAAGTAAACGGTGTTTTTGTCCAGGGAGAGAGCGAAGTGGCTGTGGGTTACATGATTTTTGGTGCAGCAGCCTGCGGAGAAAGGGTTATGACCACATCATCAAGCCCTGGTGTAAGTCTTATGAGTGAAGCCATAAGTTACATCGCAGGTGCAAGATGTCCTGCTGTATTTGTAAATATTGTGCGTGGAGGTCCGGGACTTGGCGGTATTCTGCCATCCCAGGGGGACTATTTTCAGGCTACCAAAGGTGGAGGACACGGCGACTACCATATGCTTGTCATGGCACCGGATGGAGTTCAGGAAGCGGTGGAGATGACCATGAAGGCTTTCCCCCTTGCTGAAAAATATCGTGGCCCTGTAATGATACTGGGTGACGGACTTATCGGCCAGATGATGGAACCTGTTGAATTTCCAGATGATCTATATGTTGAACCCACAAATAAGGATGACTGGGCAACCAATGGAATGGAGAGACGTGGAAGCAGCACAAAAAACATTGTAAAGTCTCTCTACCTTGATCCTGCAACTCTTAACAATCATAACCTGCTTCTGAAATCCCAGTATGAACAAATGAAGAGGGAAGAGGTGCGTTTTGAGTCATATAATACAGATACCGATTATGAACTCCTTATTGTTAGCTATGGTACCATGAGCCGGGTCTGTAAAACAGCTATTGATAATCTTAAGGCTGAGGGACTTGAAATAGGAATGGTAAGACCCCAGACCCTTTTCCCTTTTCCTGAAAAGGCCATACATGATGCTGCTGCAAAAGAGAGCTGCAAGCATGTAGTCAGCATTGAGATGAGCATGGGACAGATGGTGGAAGATGTGGAACGCAGCGTTAAAGGCAAAAAAGAGGTTACATGGTTTGGTCAGTGCGGAGGCGAAGTTCCCACACCTGAAGCTGTGATGGAGCACATACAGACACTTCTGAACCAGAATCAATAAGATATTGAGGGAATCATATGGGAAAAACATTTTCAAAACCGGAAGCACTCTCAGATGCTCACACACACTACTGCCCTGGCTGCACCCACGGAATTGCACATCGGCTGGTTGCAGAAGTCATTGATGAACTGGGAATCAGGGGCAGGACAGTAGGTATTGCACCGGTGGGATGTGCTGTAATGGCATATAACTATTTCAGTTGTGATTTTCAGGAAGCTGCCCATGGCAGGGCGCCTGCCATGGCAACAGGCATGAAGCGGGTGAGGCCAGATCTTATGGTCTTTACATACCAGGGGGATGGCGATCTGGCAAGTATAGGCATGGGGGAAATTGTTCACGCTGCAAACCGTGGTGAGAAATTCACAACAATTTTTATCAACAACGCTATTTACGGCATGACCGGGGGACAGATGGCTCCTACCACCATGCCCGGGCAGCGTGCAACAACAGCTCCTGCGGGCAGAGATGTTGAGCAGACAGGTATGCCCATCCGTATGTGCGAGCTGCTTTCAAGTCTTGCAACACCAGGATATATTGCACGTCAGGCACTGCTTAGACCTAAATATATCAACAAGGCAAAAAAATCCATCAAGCAGGCATTTGAGTACCAGATGGCTCATAAATGCTTTACATTTGTTGAGCTGGTCAGCACCTGTCCTACAAACTGGGGTATGACCCCGCTGGATTCCCTGAAATGGGCAGAAGATACCCTGCTCCCTTACTACCCACTGGGAGAATTTAAAAAACCTGAATAAAATCACAGCCGTTGGCATCCTTAAATACTCCATCAGAGAGAATTTAGCGCCCTTTGGGCGGGCTATTCCATAACTATTTGTTTTTGAAATAAAAAGTGGAAATACCTATACTATTAAATTTATTGCTGACGGGGTATGCGGCGGAAAAGAAAAAAAGATGCCAACTGTTTTTGGAGGAGTATATGCAGAAAGAGGTAATGTTTGCAGGGTTTGGCGGCCAGGGCATTTTGCTAAGTGCCAAGCTGCTTGCCTATGCAGCCATGAAACAGGGATCACAGGTAATGTGGATCCCATCCTACGGGCCAGAGATGAGAGGTGGTACAGCCTACTGTACAGTTGTGGTAAGTGATCGCCTCATTGGCTCTCCCATTATCAAAAATCCAGCACATCTGGTGGCCATGAACCGGCCATCCTTAGAAAAGTTTGCACAGGTTGTTAAACCCAATGGTGTTGTGATGATCAACAGCTCTCTGATTCCGGTTAGAACCAACAGAGATGATGTTCAGGAGCTTATTGTTCCTGCAAACGAGATAGCAGTCTCCCTTGGAAGCGTAAAATGTGCCAACATTGTTGCAGTTAGTGCTTTTGCAGCCAAAAGTGGTATGGTGGATGTGGATATACTTAGGGAGTGTATCAAATCCGAATTTGCTTCAAAAGCAAAGTTGATTCCATTGAATATGAAAGCTTTTGATGAAGGTTTAAAAATTGCGGCAGCATCTTGATTTGATGGCCTTGTAAAAAGTCCTGAATACCAGATTCACTATTAATAATTTCAGTGAGTTATCCCTGAAAAATTGTTAAAATCTGACTTTTTGCAGGTTAATCTGATTTTATTTTTTTATATATGGAGGGAGGCATTGTATGGTCAGAATAGAAATTTCTCTTTTTCTTAAAAATGTACCAGGAGAACTTGGTAATCTTGCATCGCTTCTGGGAGATAATGGCATAAATATTGATGCCATAACCATTCAGGATGCATCCAGCTATGTGCAGAGTATTTTTCAGGCCAGGGGAAAATCTCTGAAACGTATTGCATCATCGGCAAGCTACAGCTCCATGAGACGGGATTCTGCTGAATTTGCACTTATCCGAATGTTAACAGATAAACCTGATGATGCAATAGCCCTGCTAAAGAACAAAGAGTATATTTTTGACACCAAAGAGGTGATTGCAATTGAGCTTGACAACTCACCTGGAAAACTTTCTGAAGTGACCCGTCAATTTGGGGAAAAGGATATCAACATTAACTATGTTTACGGTTCTGTCTCATCTGGAGATGGCAAATGCCTTTTTGTTTTCTGCCCTGAAGATGTTGATCTTGCGTCAAAAATATTTGAATAACTTTTTCTGGGTATGGCTGCATAGCAGCTATACCCATTTAAATTCTTATCTTTGAACTCGTAAATATTCGTTATCCCCATATTACTGCACAATATCTTGTGCTTTCATACAACAAAAAGATAACTATATCTCAATATACTGTATGACAAACGGAGTACTCCGAATATTTACTTGAACCCCATGCTATTTCGGCATCCTTCATATCATACAGAAAGTACTTTACACTTTCCGGAACAGGAGCCTCTAAAAACGGGCTTCTGTTCGGAAAAGTGTAAACTGGCAAATGAAAGATGCCGCTATTTCCTGCAAAAGCAAGAGTTTATGGAAACCCCCACCTGAATTAAACTCAATTCACCCTAATGAAAATAATGTTGACTGCAAAATTTGATTTCATTATGATGAAAATAAAATGAACATTAAATAAAGAGGTTCATCATAATGAAATTATTCCCCAGGCAGAGTTATATTAAAAAAATCCATCCATATTTTGGAAAGAACATCATCAAAGTATTAATCGGTCAACGAAGATGCGGTAAGAGTTATTTGATGATGCTAATAAAAAATGAGATTGAAAAGAGAGACCCCACAAGCAATATAATTTATATCAATAAAGAGAAAATAGCTTTTGACCATATCAAAAACTACAAAGATCTCCATGAATACGTACTCCAGCAAACCATAATAGGTGTGCGAAACGTAGTTATGATAGATGAAATTCAGGAGATCGAATCATTTGAAAAATCCGTTAGAGATCTTAATGAAGATGATCAATACGATGTTTTTTGTACCGGCAGTAATGCCACTTTATTGTCAGGGGAATTGGCAACTCTACTTGCAGGTCGTTACATTGAACTCCATGTTCATAGTTTGTCCTATGATGAGTTTTTATTTTTTCATGGGCTTGAATCTTCCATGGAATCTCTCAAAAAGTATCTGCAATTTGGCGGCATGCCCTACCTTATCAATTTCAACTTTGAAACGGAAGTTGTATTCGGATATTTAAAAACTCTGCATGACAGTGTTGTGTTGAAGGATGTTGTAGGACCCAATAATTTACGGGACATCAATTTGCTCGAACGTCTGCTGCTGTTTTTGGCAGACAACATCGGCAGCCTTATGACAGCAAGTAACATCAGTGCATTCCTCAAGTCCCAAAAAATTAATATGTCTGTCAATACAATCATGAATTATTTAAAAGCACTTGAAAATGCCTTCATCATTCATCGGGTAAGCAGATATGATATTATTGGAAAGAAGCGATTTGAGGTCAACGATAAATATTATTTTGAAGATATTGGTATTCGTAATGCCATTGTCGGATTTCAACAGCAGGATATAGGTAAAATTCTTGAAAATATTGTTTATAAACATATAAAAACAAAGGGGTACAACATCTATGTTGGTAAATTAAAAAATTTGGAAATTGATTTTGTGGCTAAAAAGGCCGGTGAAACACTCTATGTACAGGTTGCATATCTTTTGCCTACACCGGAAGTCAGAGAGAGGGAATTCGGCAATCTGTTAAAAATTCCGGATAATTACAGAAAAATTGTGGTTTCAATGGATGAGTTCGCACAAGGGAATGAAAAAGGTATTGAACATTTACATATCCTGGATTTTTTAAAATGGTAATTTTAAAATGAAATGACTTTCAACATTGCAATTTTGGCAGACAACCACAAATAACGTTTTTATAAGAAAGTCCCCGTGGTTAAATGTTTTTCAGGGCTTTCATGCTTCGTTGTGGTAGATGAATCTGCCATGGCCGTTATATGAAAGTCTCTGTAACAGGCTGTTTTAAAATGACTTTCATCCCTTCGATTGTGGCGGTCATCAGCCATGTACGTTTATAAGAAAGTCCCCGTGATTCAAGGCTTCTCAGGACTTTCATGCTTCGTTGTGGTAGATGTGTGTCTGCCATGTATGTTTATATGAAAGTCCCCGCAAATGGCTGTTTTCATAAAGACTTTCATCCCTTCGATTGTGGCAGAAATCTGCCATGTATGTTATAAAGATTCTCCATAACCCCTTCCATAACTAATCCCAAGTTTTTTCATCCTGTTTCTGAGGGTATTTGGATGCACCCCGAGAAGGGCGGCGGCTCCATCATTGCCGTTAACCTTTCCCCCTGTCATTGCCAGAACCTTTTCAATATATCCAGTTATAATAGAATCAAGGTTTGGTATTTTTGAGTCATCTGTCAATGGAACATGAAATTCAGGTACTTCAACTGAACGGGCAGGACGCATAAAGTTAAGCGGGCCTTTTCTGTGCTGGATAAGGGCTCTTTCAACGGCATTCTCAAGCTCCCTTACATTGCCTGGCCAGTCATGTGCCATAAGGTTTTCCATATCAGCTCCGGCAATATCAGGAACAGAGTTGATACCCATCTCCTGTGATTTTTTTTTAAGAAAATGGGAGACCAGCAGGGGAATGTCGCTTTTTCGTTCCCTTAAAGGCGGGATCACAATGGGAAAGGCATTGATCCTGAACAGCAGATCTTCCCTGAATCTATTTTCTGCAACCATCTGTTCAAGGTTTCTATGGGTTGCCACAATAACACGGATATCCAACTTGATGGGTGGAGAACCTCCAAGCCTTTCTATCTCTTTTGTTTGCAATACACGAAGCAGCCTGACCTGTGCCCAGGAAGGTAATTCTCCAATTTCATCAAGGAAGATAGTCCCTCTGTCAGCACGTTCAAACCTGCCTCTTTTACGGGTGACAGCACCTGTAAATGCTCCTTTCTCATGCCCGAAAAGTTCACTGTCAATCAGATTTTCAGGGATTGCTCCGCAGTTCACCTTGATAAATGGCTTGTCTCTTCTTGGGGAGAGGCGGTGAATGGCATTGGCAATTACCTCTTTTCCCACACCTGTTTCACCCAATATAAGGACAGTGGTTTTAAGATGCGTTATCTGTTCTACCTTCTCCAGCACCCCTTTTAGTCCGTTATCGGCTCCGATAACTTCATCCCCAGTTCTGGATAGAAGTTCGTAGCTCAGGTATCGGTTATCTGATATAAGCTGCTCTTTAAGTTTAACCAGCTCCTGGTGCTGTAGGGCATTGGCCATTGCAATGGCAAATGGCTCCCGAAGCAGTGAAAAAAGAGCTGCATGGGACTTTGTAAAGCGATTTTTCCCCTTTGCAAAAAGATCAATCACGCCAAGGCGTTGCACCTCAATTCTTAGTCGAAGGGCAATAAATGAGTGATCCTTAAGATCAAGCTCCCTGCTTATGATCTTTCCCATTGGGTCTGTTTCCGGCTGGTTTATTATAAGGTGATCAGTGAGACGCCGGCCGCTTTCAATGGCCTCAATGAGAGTTTCCGGAAGCTCAATGATCCTGTCCATCTTCTCCCCGCCTCTTGCGTCTGCCCTTGCAATATATCGCAGCCCCCCAAGTTTTGGCTCATAGATATTAAGATATATCTCGTCTGCAGGGAGATATGATGCAATATATTCCCTGCATCGTGACAGGGCAATCTCAATATCAAGGCTGCTGCATATAAGAAGGGTGGCTTTTCTGAAAAAAAGATCTGTTTCCATGTTCAGTTCCGTTTTTATATTTTGGCTTTTACAAAAATTTGTATTTAATGGTGTTGTCAATCATATGATTAAACCTTCATGATCGGAGTCCGGCCACCCCTGATCATGAAAATGATACGGGTATTTTCACGGTAAAATGATACGGTTATTTTTACGGTCAACAGGCATGATTGATTACGTATCAATCACCCCCCCAAATATAAAAATGATAGTCAATTTTACGGTAAAGTCCTGTGGATATTCAATTTACTAATCCTTAGCAGATTTTCCATTTAGTTGAATTTGAATTTTAAACCATGTTATGCTATGTATATGGTCATGAATTGTCAAACGCATATGGATGCGGAAAGACTTAATGAGTTGGAAAATATTATTGATACCCTTTTTTTTAAGGAAAGGGGATATCTGTCTGGAGCCGTTTTTTTAAAAAAGCGGATTTGCAATTTCCAGGCAGTTTTTGGGGATATCAAAACCCATAAAAGCCCTGCCAGTAAAAGCCTGCCTTCCTTTTTTGATTTATCCCCCAAAAAAAACTTCATGACAGAAATCCCCTTATGGTGAATGCGATGGAACTATAAATCATCGCATAAAAATTATAATACAGGCGCTCATTTTCGATAACTTTTCTGTAATTGAGTGCCGGAAGACAAAACAGGAGTTTTTGCACTTCTGTGATATGGAGAAAGAAAATGACACATCCAATTGTTGCACTATGGACACATCCAAGATCAATATCCACGGCATTTGAAAGGGTTATGATGGAACGGGAAGACTTTAACGTTCTGCATGAACCTTTCTCTTATTTGTATTATGTTCATAAACAGGGTTCAGCAATTGATCAGGAATATATTGATCCTGATCATCCCACAAAGTACCCTGATATAAAAGAACATATTCTCTCTGTAGGAGAATCTCAGCCTGTTTTTTTTAAAGATATGTGCGCACATTGTTATAGGGAGGTTGTTGGTGATGATGATTTTCTCGACCGGCTTGTAAATACCTTTCTTATAAGACATCCTGACAAAGCCATTCCATCATTTTATGCCATGAATGAAAAAGTAACACTTGATGAGATAGGTTATGAACAGTTAAATAACGTATTTGAAAAAGTAGTTGACTTGAATGACAAACCACCTGTAGTGGTGGATGCTACAGATCTTGAAGAGGATCCTGAAGGCATAGTCAAGGCTTATTGTGATGCCATTGATATTGAGTTTATTCCTGAAGCTCTATCATGGGACAGTGGCCATCAGAAGGAGTGGGATATCTGGGAGCAATGGCATACTGATGCTGCAAAAAGCTGTGGTATTCAGAAAAATATGGAAAAATTTGAGGTAACGGTTGAAAACAGCGACCACTTGAAATCATACTATGAGTACCACATGCCGTTTTACGAAGAGCTTTATGCACATAGAATTCAGTCTGTAGGTTCTTCATAGATACTGTTTTCCATACATTCTAAACTGATGGTTTCATAAGGAAACCTGAGCAAGCTCTGTTTAGCAGGACTTTATCATAGTGCACTGTCAATACTTAATTTTAGGGTTATCTGCAACGTAGAGACAAGGCATGCCTTGTCTCTACAATTAACCGAACCTTAATTATTAGATTTGACAATGCAATAGTTTATAACTGCGTGGATAAGTATGAGTAAAGAGAAAGTAACAGAATGCACTTTGGATTTTGAAATTGATGCAGAAAAAGCTTTTGCTCAATCCACAAGTGATGCAAAAAGATATTTTCAGGAGCTGCTCTCTCTCGTAAGATCAGGTTCTCCCCTTGCTGTTATGCATAAAGACTTTGCAAAGTGGGGGGAGATATACCTGAAAGCCTCCTGGAAAAACATTCCTGTCTTGAAATATTTAACATCTCCTCCATCTCCCACCATACCAGGTGCCTACCTCTCTTATATGAACGGCTGTAATAAACTTGAAAAATATATTGGCAAAACAATTGCCTATGTCTTTTTGCGTGATCTTGGAAGGGATATTTCAGATAGTTGTGAATCTGAAAAGATCAGGTTGCATACAAGAAAAGTAGTTAATATTGTACAGGATTTTCTTGCTGCTTCAAAAAATGAATCACCTGGTATGGAACAACTATACAGAAGGGCCAGGGATGCTGAACTTGGAGATACATTTATATGGTTGATGGAAAAACTTCATACTGTACAATCAATAATTCCTGAAGGTCTTGATTATGATCATGCAATGAGAAAACTTGTAAAGCTGACAGTAGGGGTTGGATTGCATCAGTATATGGAGTTTGAGGAGTCTCTCCCACAAGATGAGAGAGTTAAAAAGATGGACAGGGCCATACGCCTTGGCTTCTGTTATGGCCTTACCTATCCATTTATTGACGACATTCTGGACTCTCCCACAGCATTGAGCCACAATGAGAAGAGAGCATTGTCCCGCTGCCTTGAAACTGCCATAACAACCGGTAGTGTGCCTGATCTTGAGCTGTTTTGTGATGAATCCCATGAATCTCAAGGGGAAAATTGTGCAAGACAATGTACAACACAATCCGGAATATCTTCTCTCTTACCCCCCATCTATAAAGAGCTTAAATCAGCATTTGAGTATATCAGGATGAACCTCTCCAAAGAAAATGAAAAAGATTTTTTTGAAAGAGCATATGTTTTTTTCAGATCCCAGGAGGAGGACAGAATTAAATCCCTTGATAATCCAGGATACAGTGACAGGGATATATATATTCCTCTTATTCTCAAATCTGCTTCATCCCGCCTTATTGCGCGTTCCATAATAAATCCTGAGCAGAATCAGGGTTTTGACACAAGAACCTTTTATTATGGTATTTTCAATCAGTGCCAGGATGATCTCACCGATATATACTCTGATTTGCAAGAAGGTAATGTAACCCCTTTTACATATTACCTTACCCATAAAGGTAAACGTAATGATCTTGTCAATCCATATGAACTTTATATTGCGGTTTTGTATTATCTGATTCACAAACTCTATAAAAATGATGCTAAAATCAGGGAGCTTCTGCTTGAACGTTCAGTAAATACACACAGAAATCTTTTAAATTCCCTTGGCCCTGATAAATATTCCTCTCTTATCTCTGTTTTTAAAACAGACTCTTCTCTTTTTAATAGTGTGATAAAAGAGATTACAGAAAAAGCAACGGATTTGTCTTTTTTTGATAAATTGGCAAGAAAGATTGTGGCTGATTTTTTTCATAATCAGAAAAAAGAGAAAGAGAAGTTTGAATCTGATTTCAAACTTTTTTCCAATAAAATTAACAGTTCAATAGAAATATCGAGGGATTTTTCCTATAAAACAAACAGCTCAATAAAAATATCAAAAGACTTTTTACATAAAACAAACAGCTCAATAAAAAAATTGAGAGAATTTTTCAATAAAACAGACAATTCAACAAAAATATCAAGGGAATTTTCCGGAGAAAATCCCCATTTTTATGATGTTGATGAAACAATAGTTGATGCTGCAAATTATGCCCTGTCCGCAGGAGGAAAGAGAATAAGACCGGTTCTTGCCTTATCTGTCGGGGTGCTTTGTTATGGACTTGATCCTTCAAAACTGATTCCGATTTTGCGCTCAATAGAGTATATGCACTCAGCATCCCTTATTTTTGATGATCTTCCAGGCCAGGATAATGCAGATTTCAGAAGGGGTAAAAAAACAGTTCATGTTCAATATGGAAACGTATATACTGCTGAATTGACTGCAATGTTCATGGTGGCGCGTGCTTTCCGTGAACAGGCATCTGCAAGGGGCTTTGGTAATAAACCAATTCTTGATGTTATTGCCTATTGTGCTGAAAAAGTAGGAGATACCTGTAAAGGGCAGTATATGGATCTTTCCAGTACCGGAAAAAAACTTACACTTGAAGAGCTTGAAACAATAAGTGCCCTTAAAACCGCTGTTGTCATTGAATCAGCTCTGGTTGTTCCGGCAATGCTTGCAAATGCTCACCCCCAGGAGATAGGGGCATTTAAAAGATTTGCTTTTCATGCAGGCCTTGCATTTCAGATCAAGGATGACATTCTTGATGCAACTGCTGATTCAAATGTAATTGGGAAGCCATCTCGGATTGATAATAAAAATAATAGTTCGACATTTGTGACTATCCTTGGACTTCAAAGGGCTAAGAGAATGCTTTATGATCACTATCTCAATTCCTGTGATGCACTTAAAACAATTAAACGCGATACCATTTTTTTAAGGCAGGTTATGGATTTTATTGTAACCCGTGATCACTGACGATTTACTGTTTATTTTACCGTGGAAATAGATACAAATTTCCATATTCGGGGGTGGCTGAATGCCGGCCATGACCATTTACCGTGAAAATGACTATCATTTTTATATTTGGGGGTGATTGATACGTAATCAATCATGCCTGTTTACCGTGGAAATAGATACAAATTTCCATATTCGGGGGTGGCTGAATGCCGGCCATGACCGTTTACCGTGAAAATGACTATCATTTTTATATTTGGGGGTGATTGATACGCAATCATGCCCGTTTAATAAGGAAATTTTATGAGCTGGAAAATTGAATCCAGGGTTGAATACATTCTTGAAAAGGCTGAAGATGACGGAATAAACAGGAGTGAAGCTGAAATTCTATTCAATCTTGACTTACGATCAAAAGAGACCTGTGCCCTTATGGAAACTGCGGACAGGCTTTCAAGGCAAACTTTTGGAGAAAAGGGAGAAAATCATCTTCATATAGGAATTAATCTGGAGCCTTGCCCCCTCAACTGCGAATTCTGCTCCCTTGCAAAAAAGGCGGGTATTTTCAGGGATAGTGTGGAATTTGACAAGGAACAGATTGTAAGATGGGCAAATATGGGAGAAGAGCGTGGTGCAGATGCTCTTAATCTTATGACCACCGGAACATATCCTTTTCAATCACTTCTTGAAATTGGTAAGTACCTTGGCAAAACTGTAAAGGTTCCCCTTGTTGCAAATACAAGGGATATAACCCATCATGAAGGAGAGATGCTTCTTGATGCAGGATTTGTGGGTGCATATCATGCAGTAAGGCTTGGAGAAGGAAGAGATACTCCTCTTAAAAGAGAGAAGAGGGTGCAGACAATAAGGGTCTTTAAGGATGTTGGCCTTAAGTGGATGAACTGCATTGAGCCTGTGGGGCCTGAGCATTCAATGGAGGAGATTCTTGATCTGATGTTTTTGGCAAAAGATTATGGTGCAACGTACAGCGGAGTGATGAGAAGGGTAAATTTTCCTGGAAGCCCCATGGAAAAGTATGGAATGATAACAGAATATGAGATGGCAAAACTTGTTGCAGTAAGCCGTCTTGTAATGGGAAGAGTCCCTTCAGCCCACTGTACCCATGAACCCCACACAGCATCGCTTAATGCCGGAGCAAATCTATTTTTTCCGGAAGTTGGTTCAAGTCCAAGGGATTGCAGTGCCGATACTGCAAAGGGACGCGCCCTTGATGTGAATGAGTGTCGTCGGCTAATGAAGGAGATGGGTTGGAATCCTGACTTGCCTTCAAACTGTTTTGATGCAGTTAAAGCGTGATTTTTGATACTAAAACACATTTGATTTTAATGGTTGGTGGGGTATTGAGTCCAATGCTGTTGACTTAAGCCACCGGCCAACGCAAACGAGATGAGAATCTTCAATGGGTGGTGTCCCAAATATGTTGATGAGCTCTTCACAAACCTTGATTCAGCAGGGCTTTCACAAAAAGAAATCAACACTTTTATGACACTACCCTTCAATGATTTCAATCTCTCTCTTGCCGTAAAACCCTTAAGGCAATAGCATTGGGTATTGTGTCTGGCTATGAAGGGGCATTATCTTTTGTTTCATGTGCTGCTTTGTTCAAGAACTTCCCTTATTTTTACAGAGAGATCCTGCTTGCTGTAAGGTTTCATGACATATCTGCTTATTCCCATCTGTATTGCTGACTCCGGCGTTACAAGCTCGTTGAATCCTGTACATAAGATTACCGGCATGTCAGGGCGGATTTCCCATATCTTATGTGCAAGCTCACATCCGGTCATGCCTGGCATTGTCTGGTCAGTGATCATAAGATCAAATTTCCCAGGTCTTTCCATGACGCACTCAAGGGCTTGCTGGCTGTCTGTGTGACATATAACATTATATCCAAGGCTGCGGAGCATTTCTGATGCCATTTCCACAATATCTGACTCATCATCCACATAAAGAATGGTTTCATCTCCTTTTGACATGCATATGGATGTTGCTGTGCACTCAATGTCAGTCTTATCCGGTGCCTTTGGAAATAATAGATGGAAAGTGGTACCTTTTCCAACCTCGCTGTAAACATAGATATTGCCTTTAAGCCCTTTTACAATACCGTGAACCATGGCAAGCCCCATGCCGGTTCCCTTACCCCTGGGTTTTGTTGTAAAAAAAGGCTCAAAAATTCGATCCATTGTCTTTTTATCCATCCCGTGACCTGTGTCGCTTACAGTGAGACGGATATATGTGCCTGGAGAAAGATTCAGGTATTTTTCTGCACTTTCTATGTCAAGTTCCATGACTTCTGTTGACAGGGCAAGTATTCCCGTTTTGGGTTGATTTATTTTTAACTGCTCTTTTCCGGTTTTTGATCTCTCTTTGCAGGATTCTGAAATGTTTTTACTGTTTGTTGTTTCATGATTATCGTTCATCATTGCATATGCTGCATTGGTACAAAGATTCATCAGAATCTGGTGTATTTTTGTGGGATCAGCCATAATCACATACTTTTCCCTTGGTATTGACTGATGGATTTTTATGGTGGTGGGAAGAGATGCTCTTATAAGCTTCAGAACCTCTTTTACCATGGGATTAATATTTAAGGGGATGGTTTCCTGTTTATCCTGCCGGCTGAAGGTAAGTATCTGGCTTACAAGATCCCTTGCCCTGTAGCATGCATTGATGACCCTTTGAAGCCTTTTGTATATTTTTGAATCAGAGGAAACTTCAGATCTGCATATTTCAACATAACCCATTATTGCAGTGAGGATGTTGTTCATGTCATGGGCAATACCCCCTGCAAGTGTTCCAATTGCCTGCATTTTGTTGGAGTTCATCAACTTTTCTGCAATATGTTGTTTTTCATCTTCTGCAAGTTTTCTCTCTGTTGTCTCTCTTGTGACACCCAGCATTTCAACAGGTTTATTGTTACTGTCCTTGATAATTGTAAGGGTTGTCTCGGTCCATATAACAGTGCCCTTTTTGGTATTGAACTCCACCTCCACAGTAATTGTGGATGAGTCATCACCTGGGTTTCTGTATGATTTTAATTCTGAGTCATCGTCAATATTCAGAGGAGTAGATGCCATGCCTTTTTTAACAGCATTCATGGCCTTTTTTGCAGAATCTGGAGGGAGCATTTTTTCAAAGGTGAACTCATTTTTTGCCTCTTCAGGTGTGTAGCCTGTCATGGCTTCAATCGAAGGTGTAATGAAATTGATTTTTAGTGTTTTCAGATCCAGAGTCCATATTACCTCCTTGATATTTTGGGCAAGCATTCTGTACTTGTTTTCAGATTCCTTCAACTGTGTAAGAGCACTGCTTTTTTCCTCTCTGATAATATTTATTTTGTCCACAAGTGCAAATGTGAAAATTATCACAAGTAAGGCATTGCTTATTTGTACACCTGAATCAGTAAGAATATTGTTTTCAAGAAAGCCGTATGATTTAAGAACCATTAAAATTGAAGAAAAGAGCATGGGTGACCAGGCAAGAATGTAAAATCTTGCAGGCCGATCTCCACGATAGAAAAGAATCAGGCCGTTTGCAAGCATGATCATGACACTGATTCCTATAAAAATAACCATGCTCTGGGTTGCAATACGATATGAGAATAAAAAAGGAACAGGCAGCATAGCAAAACCTGCATAACATATCATTTTAAGGCATACATTAAAACGCGGCAGATGTTTGGCAGTTGATAAGAAAGACATGGTGAAAAGGATTGCACCAGTAAATCCTGCAAACCCGAAAAAAGGATGACATATATTTGCCCACCAGGTTGATTCAGGCCATAAATATTGGAATGAGAGTCCACTGTGGGTCATTGTAAAAAGAGCAGTGCCTGAAACAAATATAATAAGATATAGATAAACTTTTTCCCTGACAGAGAAAAATATGAAAGAGTTGAATATTACCGTTGCAAGCATGATACCGTAATAGAGCCAGTTGATAACTGAATCCATGTTAATGTGGTGCAGCATTGCATTCTTTTCCCATGCCAGCAGAGGTATCATGATGGAGCCGCCGGAGCGTATGTTAATATAGAATGTCTCAACTCCAGGGGCGCTTGATATGGGAATGACTGTGGTGCGATAATTTACAGGGCGACGGGAAAAAGGGTATTTGTCTCCGCTTTGCATTAGTTGAAAATTTAATTTTTCGCTTTTCCCTTTTAGTTGTTCATTCTCTTTGGAAAGCTGAGAAGAGTGTTCAATCTGATAAAAATCAAATTGATCTACCACTGCATAGGGATATTCAAGAAACCATTCAATTGTATTTTTTTCAGGGTTTTTTACCGTGGAAATGGATACATTATTTTCATGGTCGGGGGTGGCTGAGCGCCAGCCATGTCCGTTTACTTTGAATCTGAACCAGAAAGATGATTGTGAGTAACCAAAACTTGATTTTTCAAGGGGAGAGAAAAGGGGATTTATCTTTTCAGACACAATGGTGTCGATATCCATAGTGCCGCTTTTATCAATATAATATTCAATATACTTTGTAATATCCTTGTTTTTTGAAACTGAGGAGATAAGCAGAGAGAGTGGGTCTGCATGTGTTTTGCCATTATTCCAAAGGATGGGAACAAGGATAAGCAATATTGATATTAGAAGTCTGCATTTTGTTGTTCTTGATTTTACCAATGATTTGCCCTTCCATTATAGACGTTACAACTAATATTTCTTTTGAAGGTTTATCAAATCTGATTTGTGTTATACATGGTGTAATGTTGGATATTTATGCAATCAGGGACAATAAGGATAAATACGCTCAAAAAATTATCAGTATCCATCAGGATTGTAAAGAGATATTCTGATCTTAAATAATTGGGTTTAATTCAATTACCTAAATTCCTCTTCGCAAATCTGAGCAATTTGAATATCATCCAAAAAGTAGTTTCGATTTTTTCCTGGGAAATTGGGGTACCCTTCATGTCCCTGAACAGGTATGATTGACTACGATACTATTTGATTCCATGACTGAGTGCCTCTTGAAGTTTAAACTGTCGGGTGACTTTTAAGGCTTTTCAAAGGATCAAGGCATTTGCTACCCGACAATCAAACCTTGAAAGAACACTGAGCAGAAAGCTCAAGAGTCCGTGTATGGGGAGATAAACATGGGAAGAAGTAAAAACAGAGCTATTCCATTATGGATGCCCAGTGCCATTGTATTTGTGTTACTTTTTGTTGTTGTTACAGCCTATTTTTCGTGGCAGATCCGATCTGTTAAATCATCATTTTTTTCCCATGTTCAGCAACATGCCGATATGGTTTCCAAAATAGTCAGGCTAAATGCGGCCGGAACCATAGATGCGAAAAATTCCATTGAGGATGTGCTTAGGGGCTTGCTGGAAAATACAGCCCGTTTTGTCTCATATCTTGATATGATTGAGCCTTTTTCCGGCGATGAATTAAGTGCATTTACCAGGGAAAGCGGTCTTGCCGGAATACGCATTACAGGCGTGGGTTATGATGGTAGGAAACGTGATGTCAATGGCCCTGAAGGGTGGCTTGACAATCATTTCTCTTCAACTTCAAGAACTACTGACGCAGGTGTTCCCGATGAAACAGAAGCCCGTGATGTTTCGGGCTTTGAAACAGTTGTGGATGCAGATTCTGAGCAGGTTGTAGAGCAAAATTTTAACCAGGTTGTGGAGCAAGATGTTGCTCAGGTTAGGCAGCAAGGTGTTGCTCAGGTTAAGCAGCAAGGATTTGTCCCTCTTGTGGAATCAGTTTTAGAGCCTGGTTTGAAACATCTTGAATCTGAAAACTTATATATTTTGGTATGGACAGCCCCACAATACCCTTATTATATTATTCTTGGTATCAAAGATGCCAATATTTCCGGCATAACAGAGAGTTTGGGACTTAACACTATAATTCGGACAATATCAACTGTACCGGGAATCAAGTATGTGAAAATAGCATCTTTGGAGGCAGAAAGTGATGGAGCATTACCTTCAAGAATAGAAAGCAAGGAGAAAGCACCTTTTCAGGAAGAAAGCGAGGGAAAAAAACCTTTCTCTGCCGAAGGTGAAAAAATTGAACCTTTGACGACAGAAGGTAGTGGAAGAACTGAAAATATCATTTCAATAGATAATAATGAAGAATCAGATAATTCAGGAGGCAATCTTTTTCATGAAAATGGATATGATATTGCCCAGGCCAGTCAAACCATTCAGGGCATGACCTTGACAGTTGGTGTTGATGCCGGCTATCTTACCAGATTTATTAATAATTTGACTGTTCATTTTTATGTGTTCGGTTTTTTTCTCATTGTGGCTGGGACATGTCTCTCCTTTCTGCTTTATAGATATCAGAAAGCCACACTTGAAAAGGTTAAGGTGTTTGAGAGGGAATTGTCATTCCAGAGGGAAAACGCTGTGCTTGGCAGGTCAGCCGCAGCAATTGCCCATGAGATCAGAAATCCCCTGAATGCACTTAGTATGGGACTTCAGCGACTTAAATTTGAGAATGCATGTTCATCAGAAGTTCATCTTAAACTGATCCGGCAGATGTCGGACGCTGTTAAGCGTGCAAACGGCAGTGTAAGCGGGCTTTTAAACTATGCACGTCCCAGAATTCCGGATATAAAAACCATTGTCCCTGAAGATATTGTGAACTCTATTCTCAGTCTTTATCAATCAGAATGTTTGAAACGCAATATCGTTATTGATTTGGATATAAAATACCATGGTACCTTTGAAAGCGATGGTGATATGATGGGACAAATTATTGAAAATATTGTTAAAAATGCCGTGGAAGCCCAGCCGGATAAAGGTTTTCTTTACTGTTCGATAATGGAAATTTCAAATATCAGTGAAAAATCGCTCAAAAAAGGGCTGAAACTGGTTTTTAAAAACGGGAATTGCAAGGTACCTCCAGAAAATGCCCAGCAGATTATTGAGCCTTACTTCACAACAAGGCCAGATGGTACAGGCCTTGGCATGGCTATTGTCAAAAATATGGTAAAAGCCCTTGATGGCTATATTGATATTCAGATTTCAGAAAAAAGGGAAATATCAATTGTCATGCATTTTCATGGAAAAAAGGAATCTATTATTTCTGATACTTAACAAAAAAAGTCAGGCCGATCAATATCAGCATCAGGCCCGTCAGTGATTCGATACCCGGCACTTCGGAACCTAAAAACAAAATACCGCCCAACAAAGCAAATATAACCTCACTTGACTGAGTAGCGTCAACACCTGCTAATTCGTTTGAATTAGATGCCAGATTACGTGCAAAAAGAAAAATACCGGTTGCAAAGACGCCTGAAAACAGTGCCACCAGAGAAGTGTTTAATATCTGTGATAAATCCGGTGCCGGAGGACGTGTGATTAATACAAGTACTATCCATAAAGGGAATGAACCTAAAGTCATCAACAGTATTTTATTGAAAACACTATGAAGAAGAGGCGAATTTATATTGGGTAATTTTTTATGATTCCCGTTTGTTGCCTCCCAGACCAACTGATTACCGAACGGATAACAGAAGGCTGCTGCAAGAACAGGAAGCCCGCCTGAAAGCAGAATTTTCAGATCAAACTTTTCTATGTGGGACAGATTGACCAGAACCACACCTATGAAAATGAGTGATGAGAAAAACCAGATGCGTTTGGGGAAGGAGTGACCGAACATCATAAATATGAAGAGGCTCGCAACAACTGTAAATTGCCATGTTGCTGCTATAACCCAGCCGGGTGAGAAGTTGGCACTGAAACAGATAAGTGCATAAAAACCACCAAAGCCGATACCCCCCGCAATAATCCAGAATTTCCAATGGGAACGAAATAAACCAAAAAGATCCCGAAGCTCTTTCAATCCGCTTTTGAACAATATAATTGCTGTGAAAAAAAGGGCCATAAACAAATATCGCAGAGAAGCAGACCATACCCAATGACCACCTTCCAGGCTCATGGCTTCATTGAGTACGAAAGTTGTACTGAAAAATGCTCCTGACAGAATTCCCAGAGAAATTAATTTAAACACTCTTTTTCATTTTCCTTTTTTCAATTTACCGTGAAAATGACTATCATTTTTATACTTGGGCATGATTGATACCAAATCAATCATGCCCGTTTACTCAAAATCGACACCTATAACCTCTTATAGCGTAAAATTCTTCCTCGAAACGGCTTCATTAGGTAATTTGCTGTGTCTGGTTTACTTTGAGTATGGGAATAACCTAATTTTACCATTTTTTTACTGAATTGTGCATGATTACCACGACCAGGATCCACGATTACAACTTCACAAACAGTTTTTGCATGCTGATTGATAAAATCGGATAACAATTTTACATGACTTCTTTCATATAAAAGATCACTGCCAATAATAAGGTCGAATTTACCGAGAGTGCTCTCCTTATCTTCCCAACCAGTACGAATAAATGGTATATTTTTTCCGTTATTGAGTTTGATATTCTCCAGAAGAAAGCTTTCAGCTTCAGGATGATAGTCAGTGGCAGTAACATCTGCAAGGCGATAGTTTAACAAAAGACTGGCAAGCCCGATTCCACAACCAACCTCTAAGATTCGTTTGCCATCTACATTGAAATCAAAAACAAAATGAGATAATACCAGACCTGAATCCCAGACAATTCCAAATAATGGCCATGTTGCTGATGAGATTCCGAGTTTCTCAGCAATACCGTCATCATCACAGTATTGCTGATTGTCACGTAATGTTCGGACATGAATATCTACATCGTCAAACTCAATGGTTTGATAACGAATGCGTAATGATGACATGATATGCCTATCTTTAATTTTTAACTGCAATTTATGTAGCGCAACGCATCACAAAAAGTCCAACGTATTGCTCACGGGGCTCATTTTTTGCGGTCTGCTGAAATTTTTTGTTAAGGCTTTTTAATATGTGAATTACTCAAAATCGACATTTTATTGCTTTTTCAGAAGTTATTGCATTTGTCTGAATCAGGATAACCAGGATGGATAGGATGTTCAGGATAGATAATCCTGCCTTATCCTGTTAATCCTGGGAATCCTGATTCAGACAGTGTTGACAAGGCTTACAAGATCATAGGTGTCGACTTTGAGGAATTAAGGCTGCTTATCATGGGAATCTTTCTCTTCCATAACCCTATTGATGCTGATAATTGCATGTTTTCTTACATTTGCAATATGCCTTGCCATTACAGCAACAGCCCCATCAACATCTCCTGAAGCAATAAACTCATAGAGTTGGCTATGCTCATTATCTACGGTTTCCATCGGTGTGACAAAGAGAATATTTCCACGATATTTGAGATACAAAAGATCAAAAAGGTGTTTGAGCGTGTTGACTTGAAGAGTGCAGTTTGAAAGTTCTGCAAGTGTAAGATGAAACTCCATATCCCTTAAAAGGCGCTCTTTAAGATAGATATCACGCACTGCATTAAGATGTTTTTCAAGGGCACTTTCAATTTTTTTAAGACTGTCCGGTGTCATTTGCCGGATGGTCTTTGGCAGCAAGGATAGTTCAATCATTTCCCGAAATTCATAGATTTCCGTGATCTCCTTAATGCTTATCTTTTCAGTGTAATATCCCCTGTTTGGCTCATGTCTTACAAAGCCTTGAAATTCAAGGCGTTTTAATGCCTGGATAACAGGGGTTGCACTCATGTCAAGGCGTTCTGCAAGGTCTCTATAGGATATTTTTTGACCAGGTATGATCTCGTTATGGAAAAACATTTTTCTGATTCCAAGGTACGCTTCCCTGGTAAAGTCTTCCCTGCCTTTTCTGGTGTTTATCTTTTTTTTCTCTCTGCCATCCATATAATTCCCATGCCTTTACAAAAGGCATCATAAAGGTAAATTGAATTGTGATTTGGTATCTTTAGGTTAAGTGATTTGGTATCTGTCGGTTAATGTAGCCTTTTATATTGGCACATGTTATATTTCTCAAGAGTCCTAACTTCTCAAATCTACCACCACATATTGTATTTTCAATTCTTTGAAAAATACTATCTGTGGTCTCCATTTAGAGAACTTATGACTGACGAGTTATATTTGATGACCTCGTAAAAAGTCCGATTTCAGCATTTTTTCAGTTATAACATCCTGAAATCATTAATAGCGATTTTGCGGATTTCGACTTTTTACAGGGGCATCATATTTAATCAAAAGCGTTCCAGCCTTCGCAAAGTGGCAGGTACAATAAAGGATACTAACTTTTGGTAGTGTCATAAAAGTGTTGATATCTTTTTGTGAAAGCCCTGCTGAATCAAGGTTTGTGAAGAGCTCATCAACATATTTGGGACACCACCCTAACTTTTCATGGCAGTATGCAACGGCCACCTCTTCATGAAAATCATGAGGATTGTTTTCACGGTTAAATATCACCGTACAGGTCAATATTCAAGTTTTCTATTAACAAGTTAAAGCGGGGAGAGCATGAAAAATAGAACTTATGATGTCATTATTATTGGTGGAGGTATTATGGGTGCATCCACAGCCTACCATCTTATGAAGGCGGATGCTTCATTAAAGGTTATTGTTATTGAAAGAGATCAAAGTTACGAAAGAGCATCAACGACCCTTTCAATGGTCAATGCCAGAATACAGTTTTCCCTTAAGGAGAATGTGCAGATTTCCCAGTATGCCTTTAAAGTTCTTGAGAATTTTGAGGATGAGATGGCTGTTGACGGAGTAAAGCCTGCAATTTTTTATCGAAGGGAGGGCAATCTTTTTTTATATGATGAAAAAACTGAAAGCCCAGCCAGAAGGGCATTTGAGATGCAGAAAGAGCTTGGATGTGCAATTGAGTGGTGGTCTCCTGATACCATAAAGAAGAGATATCCCATATATGAAAATTTAGATGGAATTGTTGGGGGAACCTTCGGCCCTGAAGATGGACATTTTGATGCATATGCTGTTCTTATGGGATACAGGGCAAAGGCAAAATCCATGGGAGCCGAGTTTATACAAGATGATGTGGTTGAGCTTTTAACCGATAAAGATATCATGGATTCTTCTTCAACAGGCCAAAAAGGGCATGTCAATAAAATTCAAGGAGTTAAAACAGCCACTGGTGATATCTATAATTCTTCTGCGGTGGTCAACTGTACAGGCGCATGGGCGGCTTCACTTCTTGCAACAGCAGGCATTAAAATACCTGTTAATCCTGTAAAGCGACAGGTTTTTGCAGTCAGCCCAGAGTTTAAACTAGATTCTCCCCTGCCTTTGACGGTTCTTCCTTCTGGCTTCTATTTCAGGACAGAGACAGGCGGACTTCTTCTGCTTGGCAAATCCATGGATGATGATCCAGAAGGGTTTGATTTTACATGGGAAGAGGAGAGATTTGAGCTGTTATGGGGAGAGCTTTATGAGTTTGCACCGATATTTGAATCTCTAAAACTCATAAAGGGATGGGCTGGACTTTATGCTGTCAATAGACTGGATGCCAATGCAATTCTTGGGGAGTGGCCGGAACTTGGCGGCCTTTACCTTGCAAATGGTTTTTCAGGTCATGGATTGCAGCAGGGGCCGGCTGTTGGAAGATACATGACAGAGCTTATCCTCAAACAGAAACATATTCTTGATCTTTCGATTTTCAGTCCAGAAAGGATTATTGAAAAAAGGGCAATTTTTGAGGATGGTATTGTGTAGAAATTTTTTAAATATTGTAACCCATGAGCAGATAAAAGGCAAAGGAAATATCACATATGATTATTCAGGTGCAAACAGGGAACAGAACAGATATGATTGATATCACTGGCAAAATAGCTCAAGCTGTCCATGATCGTGGTATTAATAATGGCCTTGTCCACGTATATTCCATGCACACAACCGCTGCCATAACCATAAATGAAAATGCAGATCCTGATGTTGAAAGGGACATTGCCGCCACTCTGGATCAACTGATCCCCTGGGAAAACAACTACAGGCACCTTGAAGGCAACTCGGCTGCCCATTTAAAGACAAGCCTTGTTGGCCCTTCTGAACTTATTCCCATTGAAAACGGTAAAATGGTGCTTGGTACTTGGCAGGGTGTGTTTTTCTGTGAATTTGACGGGCCTCGAAACCGCAAGGTAAACCTATCATTTATCGACTTTGAGGCTTGATATAACGTACATGGCGGATAGCCGCCACAATCGAAGAGATGAAAGTCGTTTTAAAAACAGCCACTTACTGAGACTTTCATATAAATCATTGTTAAAAATTTCAGAAAATGACCATTGACAGAAGCAGGGAAAAAATGAAGAAAAAATGCACAGTATATCTGACATCTCCTGTATTCAGGGAGATGGCCGAAAATGAGCTTGTATCAATTTCAAAAAAAGAGAGGATAACAGAGCTTTTTAAGCTTCTTGAAGAGAGTTCAAACCTTATTGAATCTGATGTGCGATTCCCGTCAGGTGACACCATGAAGGAGATTGCAGAAAATAACAGGGTTGACATCATAGGCTGCCATCTGAGTCATACAATATCGGGAGATATAACTAATCTGCCCCATCTGAAGGCAGTATGCACAGCAACCGCAGGATACAACCATATTGAAAGAACTTCCGGCCTCATTGTCACCCACACACCTTCTGTACTGCATGATGCAGTGTCAGATTTCATTTTATCCCTTATTTTGAGCACTCTTAAAAATATTCCTGCTTTAAACAGTTTTGTATTTCAGGGAAAGTGGAGGGAAGATCAGAAATGGGATATTGATGCCTTTCTTGGCAGGTCTCTTTCCACTCTTGCCGTGGGTATAATCGGCATGGGGGAAATTGGTCAGACACTTGCACACAAGCTGGCACCCTGGAATATGAAAATACTCTACAACAGCAGAATCCGGAAAAATGATCTTGAAAAAAAGCTGCCCTGCCTTTGCTATTGTAAAGAGCAGGGTGAGATTTTCAGAAATGCTGATATCATCTCCCTTAATGTTCCTCTTACAGATAAAACCTTGCATCTTGCGGGTAAAGATCAACTTTTAATGATGAAAAGAGGGGCGCTTCTAATAAACACTGCCAGGGGCGAGGTGGTTGATATGGATGCTCTTCTGCAACTTTTGGAGTCAGGGGATATTGAAATTAATCTGGCTTTTGATGTGTTTGACCCTGAACCTTTGCCGGTATCAATGCTTGATCGCTTTAAAAATATTGTAGAAAAAAAGCCTGACCTCAAATTTATATTCATGCCCCATACAGCCAGTGCAGATGCTGACACACGGGCTGAAATGGTCATTATGATGCTTTCTGATATCCTCACCATTGCAGAAGCCGTTAACGTTTCAAATTGCAATATCGGTTATCTGAATGATAAAATAAATTTAATACCTTGTTGAATTTGGGGCATCCTTCATATCATGCAGAAAGTACTTTACTCTTTCCGGAACAGACTACCAGCAAAACGGGCATTGTGTTCAGGAAAGTGTAACATGGCAAATGAAAGATGCCGCATTTGGAGTTCAATTACATGGCAAATGAAAGATGCCGAATTTGGAGTGCAATTTACACAATCCTGCTTTGTCCTGTAAAGATAAACATCTTATTTTTCCTGACAGCAGCAAGAGTCATTCCAAGCCTTTGCCCCAGCTCGCATGCAAGTGTCGTGGGTATTGACATGCTGATCACAATCTCAATTCCGGCTCTTGCACACTTCTGGATCATCTCATAGCTTGCCCTTGATGAGATAAGCGCAACTGCACATCTTTTTAGCTCATGATTGAGAAAAAGTCCGCCAATGGCCTTATCAAGTGCATTGTGTCGTCCTGCATCCTCTGCATATGAAATAATGTTCAGGTTTCTGTCAAAAACAAGGGCAGCATGGGAGGCAAGGGATCGTTTTTTGAGATTCTGCAAATCATCCATTCTTTCAACAATATCTATCACCTGCCGGAATGACAGAAAGATCCTTTCAGGTACAGATGTCAGAATAAGATTTAGATCATCAATTATCTCCCTGCCGCATATACCGCAACTTGTCTGGCTCACAAAGCCTTTTCTGTTTAAAAGATCACTTATTTTTTCCGCTCTTTCCTTTGTGAGCATCACAGCAACCACGTTTGAATTCTCTCCGTCGCACAGGGCAATGTCCACGATATCATCCGGATGATCCACAAGGCCTTCAGATAGGCAGAAACCGGCTGCGTGCTCCTTTTCTTCACCTGGGGTGCGCATGATTACACTGTAGGTTTGACCCTGGACATTTATGGATAGAGGCTCTTCAATGACAAGTTCAAGTTGTTGTTCAATAAGACTTGCTTCTGAATTTTTTGAAAGGTGGCAAAAGAGTACAGATCTTTTTTTAAGTTGATGTTCTATGAGAGAGTTATTTTTTATCATATTTGCTGTTCATATTTATCTGGTTTGTTTTATGAAATCAGATGTTAAAGGCGGGTCAATGGTGTCATGGGCAGAAGAGTCGTTTTCAATGACACGTATATCCTTCCATTTTCCGCTTTTGTATCGCCACAACACCATGATAAACATTGCACACAGGTAGAGTGTCAGGCATGACCATGAAAAATATAGACCAAGGCCCATAATCTGGCTTCCCACCCATAACGGGATAAAGAGAAAAAGCAGTCCGGCACTTGCCATGCTCCACATAATAAAGCGGGAGTCTCCTGCTCCTTTTAAAACTCCTGTGAGGACAAGCACAAGGGCATCAAAAAAAAGATATACAGAAACAAACTTCATCAGTATTTTTCCAATGTGTATAATGGCGTTTTTCTCCATAACACCAAGATCATCAGAGAGAAAAAGTTGTATTAGAGGCTCTGGTGTAAGGATAAAAATCATTGCCATAACAGATACATATAACATGGAGATATGTATTGTGGCCTTTGCGGCACTCATTGCCTCATCAGGAACTCGTTTTCCCATTGCCTGTCCAACAAGGGTGCTTACACCTGTTGAAAATCCAAACATGGGCATGTATGAGAGGCTGTTTATTGACAAAACAAGATTGGTGACAGCAAGCTCTGTGGTGCCGATTCTTCCAATAATCAGGATAAAGAAGGTGAATATGAGGATATCAAGGGAGAACTGTACACCACCCGGGATGCCGAATTTCATCAGCCGCATGAAAAGATATCTGCTAAACGCTCTGTTATCCCATATCCTGTATTTCCGGTTGTTTCTTCTGTTAAAGATAAGAACAGCAAAGCTTAATGCCATGAGAGACCAGGCAGATACTGTTGCAATGGCTGCCCCCCTGATACCAAGTTCCGGAAAACCCCATACTCCGTTGATAAGTGCATAGTCAAGCGGGATGTTAAAAATAGTCCCTGCAATGTGTATAAACATGACTGCACGGGTAAAGCCCCTGCCGGAATAGAATGTTGAGAGTGTAAATGCCAGAAGCAGTGCCCCGTTGCCAAGGCTTAGTATTCTGAAATACTCGATCTCAAGCCGGCGTATTTCAGGTGAGTGTCCGATCATGTTGAAAAGAGGTTCAGCCGTTGATGAAAGTGCTGTCATAAAAAGTGCTCCGAAAAGAGCAAAATAGATACCCTGCCAAAGGGATGCACCTACTCCTCCATTGTCTCGGTTGCCTGTATATTGGGCAATAAAGACATTTACATAACCTGCCACACCAAAAAAAAATGACGTGAACAGAAATACACATATGCCGGCCGGGGTTGCTGCTGCAAGGGCATCCATGGAGTAGTTGCCCAGAAAAACACGGTCAGTGAACTCCATTATTGTGGTGGCTCCCATGCTCATTGCCAGCGGGATGCTCACCTGAAGTACTTTTTTGTAATGGGTGATGTTCATTTTTTTGTCATGATCATGGTTTACTTTTTTGTCATGAGTTGAGCTTATTTTTCTGTCATGAGTAGGACTCACTTTTTCGGACCTCTTTTTTTGAGATTTCTTCCATGTCCGTCCCGGGTGAGCTTTGCTTTCTGTTTCTCTTTGTTTATGACATTTTTTTCCACAAAAACAGTTTCTCCTGTCTCATGTGCTTTGGCTGTATAATACATAAGAGTTGACAGGGTTGAAGGTGTTGGTGTGAACACCTGAACCTGCTCCGGATGGATGTGAAGTTTTTTGCGGGCAAAAAGGCCTGCTTGTTCCATATCTTTCATTGTGCAGCCTGGATGTGCTGCAATGAAATAATATGTCAGAAACTGATTCTTGTGCATTTTTTTCGAGATTGTGTCAAATCTTTTTTTGAACTCAATAAGAGAATCCACAGGTGGTTTTCCCATAATTTTTAAGATATGGGGTTCAGTGTGTTCCGGTGCCAGCTTCATCTGGCCTGATACATGGTGGTTTAAAACCTGTTCCAGGTATCTGTTTCCGGCTTTGGTATCTGCAAATAGAATATCATGGCGGATACCGGATGCAACAAAGACTTTTTTCACTCCCTTGATCTTTCTGATTTTTTTTAGAAGCTCAATCTGCGGTGTATGATCTGGCTTAAGGTGTGGGCATACGGAAGGGAAGATGCAACGTTTATGTGAACAGGCTCCTTTCTCAAGTTTTTTTGCGCATTCAAATCCGTACATGTTGGCAGTGGGGCCACCTACATCAGATATGATGCCCTTGAAATCCGGATGTTTTGTAAACTCTTCTATCTCCTTGATAATGGAGGTATGACTTCGCCATCGGACTGTTCTTCCTTCATGCACTGCAATTGCGCAGAAATTGCATTCTCCATAGCATCCCCGATGGGATGATATGGAAAACTGAATGGTATCAAGCGCTTTGACGACTCCATTTTTTTTGTAATATGGATGTACATCCCTTTCAAATTCAAGGTCGGCAATGGCATCCATCTTGGGGGTATCAGGATATAAGGCAGGGGGATTGTGTATTAGATATCGGGAGTCTTGTTTTTGAAACATTCCTTTTGCTGTGAGGGGATCACAGTTGTTGTAAAATTCAAGAAAGCTTTTGGTAAAAAGATTTTTTGGAGCTTCTTTTTTCACATGTTCTTTTATGATGCTTTCATATCCGGGAAGTTCAATATAGGATGAAGGCGGAGCTCCTGAAATATAGCATAATCCTCTTATATGACTTGGAGACTTAAAGATGTTTTGGTGGTGTTTTGAATGATCTTTTTTGTCAGAAGAGAGATAATCACTTTTGTTTGAGGAGAGATAATCGTTTTTGTCTGAAGAGAGAGAACAAGTTGTGTCTGGAGAAAGAGAATCAGTTTTATTTGGAGAGAGACAATCAGTATTGTCTGAGGAGAGATAATCACTTTTGTTTGAGGAGAGAAAGGAAGCCAGGGCAATTATAGCATCCTCTCCCATGCCATATACAAGATAATCGGCTTTTGCATCAAAAAGAATGGATCTTCTTATGGTGTCTGACCAGAAATCATAGTGGCAGATGCGCCTTAAACTTGCCTCAATGCCACCAAGAACAATGGGAGCTGTCTGCTTGAAATAACGCCTGATAAGGTTTGTATAGGCAATGACTGCCCTGTCTGGTCGGCGGTTGTTTATTCCTCCAGGCGTATAGTCATCACTTTTGCGCCTTTTTTTAAGTGCCGTGTAGTTGGAGACCATTGAATCAACAGCACCTGAAGTTATCCCCCAGAAGAGTTCCGGCTCTCCAAGTCTTGAAATGTCCTTGTCAGAGTTCATGTCAGGCTGGGCAATGATGCCAACCTTGTATCCTTTTTGGATAAGAAGCTTTCCTATTACTGCAACACCAGTAAAAGGCGAATCAATATAGGTATCTCCTGTAACAAGGATGATGTCAAGCGAGTTCCAGCCAAGTGTTTTAACTTCATTTATTGTTGTGGGGATGAACATGTTTTGGCTTTAGGAGTTATTGAGTGAATTTAGTGCCCTTCGGGCGGACTTTCCCATAACTACTTGCTTTTGCAGTAGAAAAATCGGGATTCCTATACTATAGATTTCCAGAAAAATATTTTGGCATTCTCAATTCTGAAGGGCAACCACAAGGGATTGCCCCTACACTGCTTGCCAATTTAATTGTCTGGAACAGTATATGAATTTGTTTTTTTAAATTCAACTCGATAGTAGATATCTGACAGATATATTTGACACTTTACAGTGTCAATGGTCATTGTCTCTTTCATATTTTCGTAAGAAGAAAGATTCCATGTATTGTCATCTTTTCTGACATATTTTTCCACAAAGCAATGATTTTGAGATACAAGGATATACTCTCTAAGTGATGGCGTAAACCTGTAGTGTTGAAATTTTCTACCTCTGTCATATGCTTCTGTGGAATCAGAAAGAATTTCAATTATAACAAGGGGATTGATAAGAGTTTCAATCCCCATGATGTTTTCAAGTTCAATATTCCCGCATACAACAACAATGTCTGGATAGGTGTATTTTCCAATTGTGCATATTTTTACACGCATATCATTTGAAAAAGCATCACAAGGAGATTTTTTTAGCTGAGTTTTGATCTCATTAAAAAAATTTCCATTTATCCGGTTATGATTTAAACTGGCGCCTGTCATTGCAAAAATTTCGCCATCAAAATACTCATGCCTGATTTCAGAATTTTGCTCAAAGATCAGATATTCTTCTGGTGTCATAGAAGTATTGGGCTGCTGTTGTGCATTCATAATTGTCCTTGAAAAATTTATTGCGGGGAATCCGTCTGTTCATGAAGTTCAATCATTTCACGGATATAACGAAACAGTACCCGGGAAGTTTTTGGTGTTTTGCACTGATTATCAGTGGAACCAAGCTTGTGATCCTTGATATTTTTGTGGTGATTATGCTGAAGAAGATCCTTGCGGGCATTTCTGACAAGCTGTCCCAGACGCTGCCGATCTGTTTCTGGATATTTCTCAATGAAGCTTTCCATTGCAGTGTTTGAATTTATTGTGTTGCTTGAAACTGAAACTGATGCTAACTCTTTGAAAATATTTTGATTTGATATGAAATTCAAATCTGAATTTGAGTATTCGTCTCCATCTTTGATAAGAATTTCCCGCCATGTCTCCATTTCTTTGAATTTCATTTCAGCAACTCTTCTGCCCCTGGATATCTCTTCCACTGCCCTTTCAATTATTTCAGGGTCAAGGTTGCGCATCAGGGTTCCTATGTATTGCATCTGACGTCTTTTTGCACCGTGTTTGGTCATTGCCTGGGCATCAAGTGCTGCTTTTTTAAGAATTTCTGAAATTTCCATCTTATGGATTTCAGTTTCCGGAAGTTCCACAAGGGATTCTCCGAGTTTTTGAAGGTTTTCTGCCAGACGCTTTTTTTTGTTTTGCTTAAATCTTCTGAATTCTGGCTCAAATGTTGTGTGTCTGATGCCATTTGACAACCTCTCTGTATGGGATTTTGCCCCCGAAAATATCAAGTGCACTTCCTATTGTAAGATCAACCCTGTTATTCCCGACTTCTTTTACATGATCAAGATCGGAAAAGTCCTTGACACCGCCGGCATAGGTAACAGGTATGGGGCAGCATTTGCCAAGAAGATCGACAAGATCAGACTGTACTCCTGCCATTTTCCCCTCCACATCTACGCCATGAACCAGAAATTCATCGCAATATTCAGAGAGTTTGGTAATATTTTCTTCAGTTACCGTTACCTCTGTGAATTTTTGCCATCGGTCAGTGACAATCCAGAATTGATTGTCCCGTGTGCGACAGCTTAAATCAAGAACCAGACGATCTTTGCCGATTTTGTTAACAAGAGCATTGAGTTTCTCCATGTCAATAATTCCATTTGAGAATACAAAGGAGGTTACAATGACATGGCTTGCTCCGGCATCAAGGTATCTGTGAGCATTGTCCGTATTGATGCCGCCTCCTACCTGCAAGCCACCTGGAAATGCCTTTAATGCCGAAAGAACTGCCTTTTCATTGCCAGGGCCAAGGGAGATGACATGGCCTCCGTAAATTCCATCTTTTCTGTAAAGTTCTGCAAAAAAAGAGGATGGGTTCTCGCTCTGGAAATTTGTAATGGTTGAATTGGTACAGGAGGATGAATTCTCTTCCCTTAGAGTTCCTCCGATAATTTGAACCACCTTGCCATTTTTAATATCAATGCATGGTCTGAATTTCATTTCTGTGTCCTGTTCCCCTGTCATATGTTTCCCAGTACTTCATTTATTTTCTGTGAGAGCTGTGCAATATCAAATGGCTTTGTTATTAAACCCGAGCATCCGTTTTTGAGAATATCAGCAGCCTGGCCATTCGAGCTGTAGCCTGTGGAAAGTATGGCTTTAATATCTGGATTGATTTTTTTCATATTAATAAAAATCTCTCCGCCACCCATGTCAGGCATCATCATGTCCAGGATGACAAGGTCAATGGTAGCATGTTCTTTTTGGTACATTTCAATTGCATCTTCTCCGTTGTCAGCGGTTATAACGTCACAACCTATATATTCAAGAAGAGTGGATACAGTTTCAATTATCATCTCCTCATCATCAACAAGCAAAATTTTAAGGGGTAATGGTAAAGCTTTATCAGGTGCAGGCGAACCAAGTGGAGTTTTATCAGGTGCAGGCGAACCAAGTGGAGTTTTATCGGGTGCAGGCGAATCAAGTGGAGTTTTATCAGGTGCGGGTGAATCAAGTGGATATTCACCATTTTGTTTATCAGGCAGGTTATTATCATGGTTTAATGATAGGGGTGGGGCTGCTGGCAGTAGTATTATGAATTCACTGCCTTCTCCTATACGGCTTTTGACATCAATATGTCCCTTGTGATTAACGATTATTCCATAGGCGGACGCAAGTCCAAGTCCTGTGCCTTTACCCTCTTCCCTGGTTGTGAAAAAAGGATCGAAAATCTGGTCGATAATGGCTTCATCTATGCCTGTACCAGAATCCCTGATAGTAATTTTTATAAAACGGCCAGGTTGAAGTGTTTTTGATTTTAAGGTATCAATTTCTCCAATTGTGATGTTTTGAGAGCAGATGAGAAGTTCTCCTCTGCTCTCCATTGCCTGGGCAGCATTTGCATAAAGGTTGTAGAATACCTGCTTTATCTGGTTGGCGTCAGCTTCAACCTCCCACAGATCAGGTGATAGAGACGTTTTCATACGAATCTCTTTATGGGTTCTTGCAAACATTTCAGTATTTTGTTCAATAAGGGTATTGATATTTAATCTTTTGATTTCATATTTTCCTCCCCTTGCAAGCCCTAATAACTGTTTTATCAATTCAGAGCCACTTCGGGCATATGAATCAATATTGGCAAGGGTTTTCCACTCTTCATCGTTTTTGTTTTTATCAAGAAGCAACAGTGATATGTTTCCCATGATTGCCATGAGAAGGTTATTGAAATCGTGTGCAATTGCCCCTGCCATTGTGCCGATGGCTTCCATTTTCTGGGCATGGAAAAGTTGTTTTTCAAGAGATTTTCTTTCTGTTAAATCCATGAGATACCCCTGAATTTCAAGCAGTTTGTCCTGTTTGTCAAACTGCCCTATGGCATTGAGGGTAACCTGAATGGGAGAGCCGTCACATTTTATAAAATCAAGTTCAAGATATTTTATTGTTTTCTTTTCATTAAGCTTCTTTAGCAATTTGGATCTCAGTTGGGGGTCTTTATAATGGGAGACAATGTTGTTACATGTAGCCTGTTCACTGTCACTGTAACCCAGTGTGGTTGCAAATACATGATTGCATGTAATAATAATTCCGTCAGGAGAGACCACATAAAAACCGCTTATATCTGCATCAAAAAGTTGTCGGTATCTCTCTTCCCTTTTTTTCATCTGCTGCTGTGCAGAATGAATTTTGGTAATATCCTGAACCTGTATAATGTTATAAATTATTTTGCCTGATACTCGAT
>NZ_LT828541.1:646791-665663 GCF_900170035.1 Desulfamplus magnetovallimortis
GTGATATATTTGTGATTGGGGCTGCACTTATAAGAGCCCACACTGTCTCTCCATTGCGCTTTACATAACGCTTTTCCATTGGTTGTAATTGGCTGAAAATGTTGAAATTACCGTTAAGCCTTGTTTCAAGGTCAATATTTTCAGGCTCATGGTTTTTACCATTAAGATATTTTGTATCATTTTCATGGCTCGGTGTGGCTGATGAGAGCCCAGACTGTTTGTTTTTTAAAATTTTTTTTATTAAAGATGAAAAGTCTATCTTAAAAAGCCTTAAAGATTCTGATTTGTAGGTGACTTTGTTGTCATTTTTATTGTCATAGCCAAGAATCTTTCTCATACGTTCTATCAGGGAGTAGGTAAGCTCAATATCATCGGGATGGGTCACCTGGCTCCAGTGCATATTTTTCATTTCAGATTGAGTGTAGCCAAGCATTGTACAAAAAGCGTCGTTGACCCGCATATAGTTGCCCTTTATAGATACCATGGCCATACCACCAGGTGAGTGGGTGAAGAGCTGGCGGAATCTTGCTTCGCTTTGTGCAAGGTTTTTCATGCTTTTTTTTCTGTGAAGCATGTTTATGGATAGAAGAAGAATTATGGCAATAAGACTGCACATAAGAATAATGGTAAACCATACAAGCTGGCGGTTTTGTGTGTAAAATGATACCGGTTGATTGATAACAATGCTTCCCGCAGGCAGCTTTGAAATCGGGATGTCAAATCGTTTAAGCTCATTGGCATCAAACATATATTGATTTGGGCTTTCAAGTATGACAGGAATGGAGGACGGCTTTTCATTGTTTAGAACCCTTATTGCAAGTTCTGCAGCGGTTTTGCCCTGGTGATAGCCGCTTGTCAGCATTCCTCCGACTATTCCGTAGCCAAGGTGAAAATCCCAGAATGAGTATAGAGGGGAATTACTTGCATCAGATATTATTCGGGCGCTCTGGTGAAATGTGTAAAAATTCCCTTGGGAATCTGATGTGAAATGCAGCCAGATAACAATGTCATTTTTACCAAGTCCGTTTACATAGTCCTTTACCTCGTCCATAGTGTGGTTGTCGATCCATGTCACTTTTGTTTGTTGTGCGAGAGCTTTGATTGCTTTAAGAAATAACTCTTTGTTGGCTTTGCCTGAAAGTGAGTTGTCTAAAATTGCTACAATATGGTTTGAGTTTGGGTTTAGTTGAAATGCTATTTCAAGGGTTTTTGCCATATCAATGGACTCCACAACTCCGGTGAAAAGAGGACGATCGTTGAGCATCTCGGGAGTGAAGTTGTTGACTCCGCAGAAAATCACAGGTGTATCTAAAAAAATCTGTGAGCCATGTTTAAGCATGAACTGAAAGGCATGATCATCGGAAGTGATTATTGCATCAAAGTTACAGGCAGCATAATGGGTTTTGTATAATGCTGCAAGCTGGTTGAGATATTCAGGTGTTGCAATTCTCTTGGTATCCATAAATTCATGGGATATATTTATCGCCTGGGATACAATTTGATCTGAAGGGTTTAAACTCTTTTTTTTATCAACAAGTGCCATTCTTTCCAGGGTTTCATCAATACCCTGAGCAACCGTGTCTGTCCATGTAAGGCCCTTATGGTATGAGTGCAGAACCAGTATAGATGGTTTTTTTTTGCCATTGGGTATGTTTTCTGAAGGCAATTTCGGAGTTAAACTCTGTTTGTCACTGTTGATGCTGTTGTATGATATGGTTTGTGCAGGAAGTGGTTTAGAGGCAGTTTTCTCTATTGATTCCTGTGATATCAGAGGGGAAGGGTATAATAATAAAAAAAATAAAAAGACGATGAATGTTGGGGATATAGGGAGATTCATGGGAAGCTTCTGGCGGGTGCAGAAGAAAAAATTTTTCTGCACCCCAATTTTAAGGTTGAAAACAAAAAGCAATGTTCATCCGCCAAGGTAGGCTTTTTTCACTTCCGGATTGTTCATAAGTTCAGCAGAAGGCCCCTGTGCAACAATTTCTCCGGTATCCATGACATAGCCTCTGTGGGCAAATTTCAAAGCAAGGTTTGCATTTTGTTCAATCAAAAGGATGGTCATCCCCTCTTCATTGAGCTGCTTTAAAACCCGGAACATGTCGTACATTAAAAGAGGGGAAAGCCCCATGGATGGTTCATCCAGCAAAATAAAGTTACATGCTGTCATTATGGCACGGCTTACAGATAGCATCTGCTGCTCCCCGCCGCTTAAGGTTTCACTTCTCTGGTAGCGCCGTTCAGCCATTTTGGGGAAAAGATCATAGACTCGTTCGTAATCCTTTTGCTGATTTTCGTCATCCGGTCTTGAGTAGGTTGCAAGTTTCAGGTTCTCCTCCACTGTAAGATTACCAAAAATATGCCGTCCTTCAGGTGCAAGAGCAATGTTATAGTCAGATACAATGGTGTGTGCCGGCACTTTTAGGATGCTTTTGCCTTTGTAGAGGATATCTCCGCCTGAAACAGTTGAACCCTCCGGCGGCGGAACCCTTGTAATGGCATGGAGTGTTGTGGTTTTACCGGCTCCGTTGGAACCGATGAGTGTCACTATTTCTCCTTTATTTACATGAAAGGAGATGCCGTGGAGGGCTTCGATATTGCCATATTTTACATAGAGGTCTTTGATTTCAAGTAACATCAGATATTATCATCTCCAAGATAGGCTTTTATCACATCAGGGTTATTCTGGATCTCGTCCGGTGTGCCTTCGGCAATTGTCTTGCCAAAATCAATTACCTGTATCCAGGAGCACAGTGACATGACCACTGCCATCTGATGTTCTATCATCCATATGGCAATGTCAAATTCGTTGTGAATCCAACGGATTAGCTGGATGAGATCCTGTACATCAGAAGAGTTTAATCCAGCGGCTGGTTCATCAAGAAGCAGCAGGTCAGGCTTTACTGAAAGTGCCCTGGCGATTTCGATTTTTCTCTGTATGCCATAGGGCAGGTTTCTGGGTTTTTCATCCTTGAACTGAACAAGATTGAGCTGCTCCAGAAGCTCCATGGCAATTGATGTCATTCGTTTTTCATTCTCCATGTAGCGCCGGTTTCTTGTGAACAGGTCAAACAGGTTGTATCCCAGATTGTAGTGCTGGGAGATGAGAATGTTATCAAGAAGAGTCATATCATGCCACAAGCGGATATTCTGGAAGGTTCTGGCTATGCCCATGGCTGTAACCCTGTGGGGTTTAAGACCGTCTATCTGTTTTCCCTTGAATAAAATTTTACCCTTTGTGGGTTTGTAAAAGCCGCTTACAATATTGAATACAGTTGTTTTTCCGGCACCGTTGGGACCGATCAGCCCCATAAGCTCTCTTCCCTCAAAACGGGTTGAAAATTCCGATACCGCAGTCAGACCGCCAAACTGCTGGGTCAGACTCTTTATTTCAAGTAAAGACATAAATTAGTGCTCCGTCATCTCATGCGTTGAGCAGTGCCCCGAATCATCTGGAGTAGGGATTCCCTGCTTACGAAACCATCAATGTTATTTGAATTCATAATATTTTTTAAGCTTGGGAAAGAAATCCGAAAGCTCTCTGTTTCCCATTAGTCCTTCTGGTCTAAATTGCATCAGGATAACAAGAATAAGCGGAATAATAACCCATTTAAGAACCTGACTCAGATGAAAGGTATCAGGAATAATGGGCATGAGATGTAAAAGTGTGTCTGCTGCCGGAATGATGAACCGCAGCCCCTCAATGAGAAGGGTGAAAATAACGGCAGCAATGATGGAACCGCTCAGGGACCCCATACCCCCGAGATAGACCATTACAAGACATTCGGTGGATTTGAGAATACCAAATGAATTGGGGTTTATGTATCCAAGTATGTGGGCAAATAGACCTCCGGCAAGGCCGGCAAGACCGGATGAGAGCATAAATGCCACAAGCTTCATCTTGTTGGTATTAACACTCATGATTTCGGCTGCAATCTCATCCTGATGAATGGCAATAATACCTTTTCCATATGTGGATGTTACAAATCTTCGTATAACAAATACCGTGAAGTAAGTAAAGGTAAAGACCCAGATGAGCATCCAGGGAATATAGGCAACATCCTCCATGGCAAAGACAATTTGTTTCATGCCCATGAAGCCCCTGGCACCGCCTATGACATCCATGTTTATAAAAAGACTTACTATAATAAAGTTGGCGGCAAGTGTTATGATGGCCAGATAGTCATCCCTTGTCTTGAATGAGGGCACTGCCACAAGAAGACCTGTTATGGCGGCAGCAACACCACCTATGAACATGGTGACCGGAAAAAAATAGAGGGCAAGTTCCGGTGCAAAAATGGCCTGTCCAAAGGTTTTGCTGTTGGTAAAAAACATGATATTAAGAACAGATGTTACATATGCCCCTACTGCCATGAAGCCGGCATGACCACAGGCAAACTCTCCCATGTAGCCATTTATGATGTTGAAGCTTGATGATAGTATTATGTTGACGCCTATGAACATGATGACAGTCTGGACATAAAGGTCAATTAGCTGAAAATGTGCCGCAATTATGGTACCTGCCGCAAGCAGAAAGAGCAGGGAGGGTACAGACATTTTTTTAGTGTTAATCATCTTGGATAACCTATATTTTTGTTGATTTTGCAATGCCGAACAGACCAGTGGGTTTGATGACAAGGATTATCATCAGAATGGAAAAGGCAATAAGATCCCTGAATGTGGAAGGAAATATCGCCATTGCGAGAATTTCCACTATTCCCAGCAGAAAACCGCCGACAAAGGCACCCTTGATATCTCCGATCCCCCCCACAACTGCTGCAATAAAGGCTTTCCAGCCAATTAGCGCACCCATAAAGGGATCCAGCACAGGATAGGACATGGCAAATAGAATGCCTGCAAGACCTGCAAGAGAAGAGCCAAGGATAAAGGTGACCATGATGATGGTGTCAATGGGAATTCCCATCAGAGGAATGGCAAACTTGTCGTAGGAGATGCCCCGCATGGCCATGCCGATTCTGGTTTTAGATATTATGGCATTGAGGACGAAATAGACCAGGATGGAGGAGAGAATAACGCCGATTTTCAGGTTGGTCATGCTAATGGAACCAATATTGTAAACAACCTTGTCAATCAGTTCCGGAAAGCTTTTGCGGCTGGCACCAAGGAAGGCAAGGTTGCCGTTTTCCAGGATAAGGCCGCACATAAGGGCGGTTATAACAACATAGAGGCGGTTTGCTCCCTTTCTTCTGAGTGGTCTGTAGGCAATTCTTTCAAGTGCCACGCCGCACACAGATGTCAGAATCATGGTAAGAGGAATCACCATGGCAAGTATAACAGGGCCTGAAAGTCCACCATCTCCCTGCAGGAAGAACATAGCAAGGAAAAATGCAATGTAGGCACCCACCATGAAAATATCACCATGGGCAAAATTGATAAGCCTGAGTACACCATACACAAGGGTGTACCCCAGTGCAATCAGGGAGTAAAAACTGCCCCACTGCAATGCATTGAACAGATTTTGAAATATTGAGTCAAGCACGTGAAAATCCCCTTAAGGATAAATGATAAAACAGCACTCTTCCATTTTTTAAAAGTCATTTTAAAATTTTTTTACAGAAAGAGTGCTGTTTTGTTGTTTGATACCCTTTTTTAGGCAAGTTTCAATCAGGAAAAACAGAGAATAACAAAAAAGGGTCTGTTTGTAATTATGGACATACGGATTCAGTAAATTCAAATTCTCCGGCATCATTTATTTTTACAACTACAGCACATTTGATGGGATCACCTTCTGCATCAAACTTCATGTTGCCGGTAATGCCTTTAACCTCTTCGATTGCCGCAATACCTTCTCTGATGTTTTTGCGGTCTTTTCTGAGATCACCTGTGATTTTGCCTGCATTCTGGATTCCGGCAAGAACAACATTAATGGCATCCCATGTAAGGGCAGCAACGTCAGCAGGCTGGTATCCATAAAGTTTATTGTATTTGTCAATAAACTCTTTTGTGGCACCCTTGGCTCCGGCTGCTGCATAGTGGGTGGAGAAGTAGTGTCCCTTGCAGTCATCGCCGCAAAGGGTCATAAGCTCAGAGTTGCCCCAGGCATCTGCACCCATGAAGGGGCCTTTCCATCCAAGATCGTGGGCCTGTTTTACAATAAGTGCAACTTCATTGTAGTTGTTGGGCAGAAAGATAAAATCAGGATTTGAGGATATTATTTTGGTCAACTGGGCACTGAAATCCTGATCCTTGTCTCCATAGCTTTCAAAGGCCACAACTGCTCCGTCGCCTTTTTTGCTGTTAAAGTCTGCCTGGAAAATTTCAGCAAGGTTTTTGCTGTAGTCATTGGCAAGTGCATAGAGAACAGCGGCTTTTTCAGCTTTAAATGTCTTTATAGCAAAATCAGCTGCCACAGGTCCCTGAAAGGGATCAAGGAATGCTGCACGAAATACCCAAGGACGATCCTTTGTGGTGTCAGGGTTGGTTGACCAGGGAGATATCATTGGGGTGCGGTTGTCGTTGCATACTTGACCTGCCGGTACTGCCTGCTTGCTGGAGTTGGGGCCTACAATTGCTAAGACCTGATCTCTTTCAATGAGTTTGAGAGCTGCGGTTACAGCAGATTCAGCTTTGGACTCGTTATCTTCATATATAAACTCAAGTTTATATTTTGTGCCGCCAACATCAAGGCCGCCCTGGCCATTGATTTCAGCAAGAAGCATTTCACCTGCAAATTTGGACTCTTCTCCTACCTTGGGAATATCACCTGTGAGTGGAATGTTAAAACCGATTTTAATGTTTTGAGCCATTGCCGGGGAAAGGGAGAGCAGGGCAATGAAGATAAAAGAGATGAGAATCAATAAACTTTTCTGTTTTTTCACGAAAGACCTCCTTGAAACAAGTTTTTGGGCTACCATCATAATCCAGTACACTTATCATAATACAGAACACCTTTGATGATAATTTGTGTTTGGTATCACCATTTTACAGGTGTTATTGGAAGATCATGATAAAAAAGTGTTCAGCTTTATGCTGGCAGCCGGATTTTGGATAGTGGAAAGCTGGAAACGCATCAATAATTTGCCTGAAGCAGTGGCAAAATTAAGTCAATATAGCAGATAGCATTATAAATCAAGTTTGATTTTATGGCATCTTAATTATTGATTATTTTCCCAGCATACCATCTCTTAGCTCCTTGTCTCCGTCAAATACGTCTGTCTCAAGTAACCAGACACCAAAAAGTGCCTTTTTAAAATCAAGACCTTCAATTGTGGTGGAGAGCTGATCGTTATAATAGATGGCTGTTCCTTCTCCTGGGGTGTAGATATATTTCCATACATCTGTTTTCTCTGCCTTTGAAACAGAACCAAGAAATTTATCTATATTGGCCTTTTGTGCATCATAGGTTTCTCCGGCTGAATATTTAAAACCATCATTAAATACCCCTGTTACCTTGTCAACAGGGCCTGTTCTTTTCCAGATCATGGTTATTGCCATTGGCTCGTCTGCTGTTATTATCTGCTGGGAATCTGAGGTTTTTGCTTTAAGATAGAGGCCGGCAACATAAACCTTGAAACCAAATTTTTTCCTGATTCCGGTGCCGTTGAGAACAAGTTCCCCTTTGCCCCCTTCAAGGCTCATTGTGTCAGGAACGTCCACCCCGCCGGTTTCAACAGCATAAAGAGAAGTTGCAGCAAAAAAGAGAATCAGGGACACGTACAGGATTTTTTTAAACATGGTAACTCCTTTTAAGATAAATTATATTTGGTTTGTAAATGATGGCTACCGTCGTAAGTCTGCAAGACTTTGAATAACCATTTATGTTTTTGTGTTGCAAATAGCGTTTTTGATGAAATCGCCGCTGTAATGCTACTGCATTGTCAAGGCTAAAAATTAGGGTTCGGTTAATTATATAGACAAGGCATGCCTTGTCTCTACGTTGCAGATAACCCTAAAATTAAGTGTTGACAGTGTGCTATACTTCAAATTCATTCATCATTTGTTTTAATTTTTCAGCAAGTTTTGACAGATCTTCAGCACTGCTGTTTAGTCGGGAGCTGTTTTTTGACATTTCAACAGCCTTCTCATTAACCCCTGCAATGTCACTTGATATCTCTGATGCACTCAAAGAGCACTGGGCAACATTTTCAGTAACCTCCTGAATACCCTGGGAACCCTGGGCAACATTAAGGCTTATCTCCTGTGTGGCAGTGGATTGATCCTCAATGGTTCTTGCAATGGTGGAGATGATATCGTTGACCTTAACAATTATTGAAGAGATCTTCTCAATTCCTTTTATTGTATTTGCAGTTGTGCCCTGGACACTTTGCACCTGTCGGCTTATTGCCTTTGTGGCTTCTGCTGTCTGGTTTGCAAGCTCCTTTATTTCGTTTGCCACAACGGCAAATCCCTTGCCGGATTCACCTGCACGGGCAGCTTCAATTGTTGCGTTCAGGGCAAGAAGGTTGGTCTGTTCCGATATTTCGGCAATTGTTTCTGTTACTTTGCCAATATCCATTGCAGCCTCTTCAAGGTGTTTCATATCCACTGATGTGCTTTCCGCCTGTGCCACTGCATCGCTTGATATGGATCTTGCAAGCTCTGACTCCTTTGCAATCTCGTTGATTGTGGCAGTATTCTCTTCTGTGGCTGCGGCCACGGTTCCAAGATTGGTTGATGTCTCCTCTATAGCTGCTGCTATTGAGTTGAGGTTTGCACTCATCTGTTCAGTGGCACTTGCCACTGTATTGAATTTTGATGCTGTAGCATCTGCACTGCTTGACATATGAAGTGATATATCTTTCAGGCTTATGGAGGATGCTGAAAGTGTTGCCACATCACTTGTGATATCCCTTACAAGTCCGCCAAGGTTTGTCACCATACCGTTCAGTGCTGATGCAAGAACCCCAATTTCATCCTTCTGGTCAATATCAAGTTTGCGGGTAAAAATACCCTTTGACATCTGCCTTGAAAATGCAACTGCCCTAATAATAGGGATGGTGATCATGCGTGTTATGAAAAAAGAGAGGGCAAAGCCTGCTATAATTGCTGTAATCCCTATTGATAGGGCAAGTTTTGATCTGGAGTCTGCGTCACTGTTTACCTGCTCTGTACCACTCGCTGCAATTGTACGTGCATTGCTGTAAAGATCTTCAATTAAGGGCTCTGTACTGTTGACCGCACTTGTCATCTTTTCGTACATTTCCCCTATTATCATATCCTGTGCTACAAGAGCTTCAAAGGCATCTTTGTACAGTGTCAGGTATTTGTTTGAGTTTTTCTTGTAATCTTCATCAATTTTGGACTCATCAATGGCTTTAAACATATTGCCTATTGCCTGCCTGGCCTTTGCTGCATATTCTTCCCCGCCAAAAAGAAGGTAGTCTTTTTCCCTGCTTCTTATTTCTAGCAAAAGAGGTTTTGCATTAGGCAGGTATGTAATGCTCAAAAAGCCGTCAATCTCTCCTATGGCTTCCTTCATTTCATAGAAATGCTCTGTTATATTTTCAAATGAAGTGGCTTTTTTAAGATTATCAAGGGCAGTTGCATATGCTGACAATATCTCTTTAAGAGCATCTTTTATCATCTCTTCGTTGGCCGAGGATTTTGCAATGATGTTTTGGTAGCCATTGACAAGTAACTCCAGTGTTTCAAGGGCATCTGGGTCATCATGCAGCCAGTATTGATCCTGAGCCTGAACCATCTTCAGCATATGTACATAAAGGTCTTCAACGTCAACATAGGATAGCTCAGATACAAGACGGTCTGCTGCCATTGCAAATTCGCCTCTGAGGCCGGAAGTTGCGTCAAGACCCCTTGATTCATAGGAGGTACTCAGATCATTAAAGCTTTTTGCATAGTTATCAATAAACTGGGCAATCTCTTTTCCTTTTTGGGCGGTGATCTGGTTGTCTGACGACATTGCCCTTGTAACTATTTCATGTGCTTTGGCCGTTAGATGTTTTATGTTGTCACCAATGTCAATAAGATATTTTTTATCAAGGGTGGAGAGAAAGTTTTTTTCATCAATACGGCACTGCTTCATGAGATTTTTTATCTCTGCGGCCTGACCTGCTATTGCAACATTGACCTTCATCAGATTCTGGAAATTACTGGATGTGGATTTTACCGTAAAGTGGTAAATAGCCATGACGCATGCAAACAGCAGGAGAACAATACCAAAACCTCCAACAAGTTTTGTAACCATCTTCAGGTTATTAAAAAATTTCATTAATTCAATGACCTCCTTTTGTGGTACATCTTTCATTCTAAACCTTCATGGCAGAATTCTACTGCCAACCCCTATTATGAAAAAAATAAGGGGCAGTTTTCAGGTTAAGTTGAAAGTATCGTAAAAAGTTCATAAAAGACAAAAGTAGATACGAATAATTTCAGAGGATTAGGGCTGAAAAAAGACAGAGAACGTACTTTTTCAGTTTTGTCAAGGATTTTGGTTTTATTAAACCTATCAAAACATGGGTTTCAATAAAATCAATGGGTTGTATAAAATCGATATAATGTCTAATGTAGAGACGTTGCATTGCAACGTCTCTACCATGGAGATTTTCATCCCTTCGATTGTGCTGGGTATCTGCCATATATGTTCATGTAACAAAAACCCCGGTCTGGGTGATGTTTTCCTTTATTATTGAGGCAGGTTGATATTAAATAGAGTCATATTGCGTGTCAAGATAAAATTCTTGATATGATTGCAGCCATCCTTTATATAAATCCACTTTCTTGCTTAAGATTCCCGAAGAATAGAAAAGGATGCCAAAAGATCGGTGATGGTCTGTGTTACCTCCTCTGGGGATTTATTTGATGTGACTATTTGATGAAATTGACCATAGCCCTTTTTACGCTGCTCCATAAGCTCAAGGATTCTCTCAAGGGGGTTTTGGGTTTCAAGAAGTGGCCGTTGGGATGGGTCATTTTGTACCCTTGCAAGGATCTCTTCTGGTGTGGCAACAAGGCAGAATATCCGGCCATGTCGGCCAAGAACAGATGCATTGTCATTATCAAGCATCATTTTTCCACCTGTTGAGATAACATAGCCCTCTTTATCTGCAAGCTCCTTTGCAACGTTGTTTTCAAGTTTCCTGAACTCAGACTCACCTCTGTTTCTAAAAATATCAGGAATGCTTTGCCCTGCTCTCTCTTCAATAAAAGTGTCTGTGTCAACGAAAATATAGCCCATTTTTTTTGCCAGCATTTTGCCGACAGTGGTTTTTCCTGTACCCATAAATCCTGTGAGTATGATGTTGTTTCTGTCAATGATGTTGTCTCTGTCCATTTTCTACCTTTTGATATGAAGCACGTCTTAGGTTTTGCATCTTATGTTTGTGATTGAGATGGCCAGCTCCGACCATGATCGTTTGATTGTTTTAGGCATACTAATTATAATCGGGCTATTCATCAAGTGGAAAGTTATTTCATTATCATATCCTTGATATGGTTAAATAAGCATTTTAACTTGACGATGTGTGTTTAATAATGTCTAATTGCCGGTTGCCGGCAAACTTGAAAAATGGCTGGCGCTGAAGCCCTATGCTGATTTGTTTTAAAAAAAATATAAATACGGAGGAGTAATGCAAACAGGAAAGGTGAGTAAAAGAATTGAAGATTTTATGGAGAAACGTGATATCTCCATTGAGCAACTTGCAGAATTGACATCCCTTGACAAGGCATTTTTGCAAACAATGCTCAATGAAAGTATATATCCGCCTCTTGGGCCTTTGATGAAAATTGCAAGGGCATTGGGTGTGCGCCTTGGTACTTTTCTTGACGATCAGGAAAGCTCAGATCCTTTTATAGTTAGAAGATCGGAAAAAGAGGCTGAATTTAACGTTCTGGCCGGTGAGGGAAAATCCAATGCCCTTACTTTTTATTCACTTGGAAAGGGTAAGACAGATCGTCATATGGAGCCTTTTTTTGTTGAGATCATGCCTGAATCAGCAAAGGAAAAAAATCTCTCTTCACATGAAGGAGAGGAGTTTATAGTTGTGCATAAAGGAACTATTGAGATGCTGTACGGTAACGAAGTCTATATTCTCAATGAAGGCGACACTGTTTACTATAACTCCATTGTACCTCATTATATAAGTTGTGCAGGTGATGAAAAGGCGGAAATCCATGCAGTTATTTATATCCCTGAGTGATAATGAGAAAAATGGAGGCTAATTGTGATGGAAAACCGAAAAGAGCTCAGGGAAGTTACCCTGGGTACCATTTTGGATGAAACAGTTGAAAAATACCCTGATAATGATGCAATTATCTATGTTGACAGGGATTTTCGTCTTACATGGAAGCAGTTTGCCGATCTTGTGGATGAAGTTGCCATGGGGTTGATGGCACTTGGTGTCCAAAAGGGAGAAAAGGTTGCCATATGGGCGACAAATATCCCTTTCTGGGTTGTTTTACAGTTTGCAACTGCAAGAATTGGTGCGATTCTTTTAACTGTTAACACCAATTATAAAATTGCTGAGCTTAAGTATCTTCTCCAGCAGTCTGAGAGTGAAAATCTTTTTATCATTGATGGGTTTCAGGATACTGATTATGTAAATACTGTTTATGAGCTTTTGCCTGAACTTAAGACACAGCAGAGAGGGTATCTTAAAAGTGAGGAATTTCCCCATTTGAAACGGGTATGCTTTCTTGGGCATGAAAAACATAGGGGAATGTTTTCAATACCTGAAATAAGGGCAATGAAAGCCATGGTAACCGTGGAAGAGTACAAGGCAAGGGAGGCATCCCTTGATCCTCATGATGTTGTTAACATGCAATACACATCAGGTACCACAGGTTTTCCAAAGGGCGTGATGCTGACCCATTATAATATTGGTAATAACGGATTCTGGATAGGAGAGAATCAAAAATTCAGTGATAAGGACAGGCTTTGCATTCCGGTTCCCCTTTTTCACTGTTTTGGCTGCGTTCTCGGGGTTTTGGCTGCTGTCAACCACGGCACAACAATGGTGATTCTGGAGACATTTGACCCTGTCATGGTAATGGCATCAGTGGAGCAGGAGAGATGCACTGCACTTTATGGAGTGCCCACAATGTTCATTGCCCTTCTTGAGCATCCTCTTTTCCATAAATTTGATTTCTCCACCCTTCGTACAGGCATCATGGCAGGCTCCAACTGCCCTGTTGAGGTGATGAGAAAGGTAATAGATCGTATGAATATGTCAGAAATTACTATCTGTTATGGATTGACCGAAAATTCACCGGTAATGACCTACACAAGGATAGATGACGATATCCAAAAAAGAGTGGAGACTGTTGGCCAGCCACTTCCATTTATTGAAGTCAAAATTATTAATCCTGAAACCGGCGTTACACTTTTCCCTGATACACAAGGAGAGGTCTGCTGCCGCGGTTACAGCGTTATGAAGGGATATTATAACAATCCAGAGGCCACAGCAGGCGCAATTGATGCTGATGGATGGCTTCATTCCGGAGACCTTGGAGTCATGGATAAAGATGGCTTTCTCTCCATAACCGGCAGATATAAGGATATGATCATACGGGGTGGTGAAAATATCTATCCCAAGGAGATCGAAGAGTTTCTCTATCGCATGGATGGTATCCAGGATGTTCAGGTGGCAGCAGTTCCCAGTGAAAAGTATGGTGAAGAGGTGGGAGCATTCATTATTCCCAAAAAAGGAGTAAGCCTTGAGGAGAGTGATGTGCAGGATTTTTGCAGGGGGCATATAAGTCGCTACAAGATTCCAAGATATGTAACCTTTGTTGATTCATATCCCATGACAGCAAGCGGAAAAATTCAGAAGTTCAAGCTCACCGAGATCTCTGTGGATATCTGGCCTGACAGGCGGTGAATTACAGCCATATGATATGAGTTGTCAGGTAATTGTCTGAACCAGGATTTTCATGATTAAGGGATTACCCTGATTTTTAAATTATGTTATTCTTTAAATCAAGGCTCAAAAGACCATAGGTGCGGGCTTTGAGAGAGTTACTATCTTAATCTCTTGCAGTGCTTACATAAAACAAAAGGGAGTTGCCATGAAAAATCATACCAAAAACCCCATCGTAATTGCCATTGACATTGATGATTTTCTTACCACAATGGAAACCAGTGAGTTACACAAAAAAGAGTGGCTTGATCCTGTTCATCACAGTGAAAAGCATTTTGTCATGGCTGAATTCACACATCATGACAGAGATCACAAGGTTGAAAATCTGCTGACACCCGGGTGTATAGAGTTTTTTCAGTTTCTCTTTGATTATGACTTTATCAGGCCGGCATTTTTCAGTTCAGGTATTCGGGCCCGCAATATTGACCTTGCAAAAAAAATTGTTCAGACAGCCATTGATGCCGGAGGTGATTCCTCATGGATGGATCGTTATGATGTATATTCCCGTGAAGACTGTTTTGATACCGAAAGACTTAAATATGATATAGATGAAGAGATCCGCCGAAAATTTCAGCCTGAACACTTTTTTGGAAACTACAAGAAAGATCTGCGCATGATTTACTATGGGCGTGAAAAATATCATGAATTGTGTGAGAAGGCATTTGAAGATCCTTCTGTCCTTTTGCCGGATCATGAAAAAGATGAGCCGATATTGAGAAATCTGGTGATGGTGGAGGAGGATTCTTCTTATCTGTTCCCGGGTCAGGAAAAGAACATGCTTTTGTGTCCCACATATTTTCATCCATATACTTATCTGATCAATCACCAGGGAGAGGATACGCCCCATGACCCCGATGACTGGAGGGATAAATTTAAAGGAGCCAATACCATTTTTTATGCAGCGGGTGTTTTAAATCACGCAATTGAAAGGCATTGCAGAGAAAAGTTGCCCATAACGGAAATTTTATGGCAGGAACAGGGCACCCTCTGGGTAGGGCGCAAACGATACCAGGAATGGTTCCCCATACATTTTTTCACCAAAGGCCGTGATGTGCTGAGGAAATACAACCCTAAATTAAACTTTGCTGTGGCTTCCAGCGAACCTGGAGCATCCCTGAAGTAAGTAAGGAAACGACATGCCGTTAAAGAATCTTGAGTAAACCGTCATGGCCGGAGTCCGGTCACCCCCCCCCGACTATGGAAATAATGTATCTATTTCCATGGTAAACAGAGATTTTATATCTATTTTGTAACCTTAAATAACTGTTATCTCTTGCGTATAACAATTACAGTTAAATCTTCTTCATCTGAATAGCCCTGATTATAGCGAATCAGTTTGCCAATACCATTTGCTTTTTTTAACCAGGCTTTTTTGTCAATATTAAAATTTGTTCCTGTTTTTCCCCGAATTACTATACCTGTATCATAACGTTCAATATGAAGGATTTTTATGTCAATATCAGCAAATTTTTCAAGGATATGGGGTATGTCAAGCTCTTCACTCTCTAAAAGCAAAGTTGCAACAGGCAGCCTTGCTCCCTGGACAATTTTTACTCCACCCTTATGAACAATATGGCCTGTCTCTTTATCCATCATATTTTGCCAGGGTACAGCAACTAAGCAAATAAATATCAATGATGCCATTACAAGCCCTGGAACCATCTGCCTGATGCTGGTGAACTTGTTGACCCAATCCAGGAAACTGTTGATATTTTTTATTATACTGTTTGATTTGTTACTGCTTTTCTTGCTGATTTTTATCTGTCTGAGGCTTCCCTTACTGCTGCTTCTCTTACTGCTGTTTCTCTTACTGCTGTTTGTCTGTCTGCTTCTTTCTTTATTGCAGTTAACATGTTTGCTGTTTGTCTGTTTATTGTTTGCCCGATCAGGGTCTGCCTGATAAGATTCTGCCTGATAAGATTCTGCTGAAATTAATCTGATTTCATCCATTATATTTTTTGTAACAGCCTGACTAACTGGCAGCGGCTCCCAGTTGTGGATTACCCCCAGGTGAAGATCTGTCTCTTCAACAATTTCTTTCAGATCAGGATTTTTATCCATTCTCTTTTCAAACAGTTTCTTTTCCCTGGTTTCCATATCTCCTCTGAGATATGAAAGAATTTCCATGATATCCTGATGCATATGAACACCTGTCTTATGTTGGTCGTTGCATTTTGCTCAAGTTACAGGCACTGTTTCAGCAGAGAAGAGAGCTTTTCCATATAATGATTAAATTTCCTCTGAACTGTTTTTGTACTGCAACCCATAATTTCTGCTGCCTCTTTCTGAGTGATCTCTTTATACCTGTACTCCACAAGGAGAATTGCCCATTCACCATCGTCACTCTGAAATTTTTTGATGACCCAATCAACGCACTTTTTTACCTTGTCCCCTTCAATATTATCATGGGCTGAACTGTTTTTTTCTGGATCTTTATCAACTCTGACACCTTTCTCCCTGTCACGGTATCTCATGAAATTGGATTTTTCGCTCATCGCCAGAAGGTAAAGCCAGTTTTTGAAACTACCCCGGTTTTGATCAAATTTTCCAAGATGCTTCCATGCCCTTATAAAAGTTCTCTGAAGCAGATCCTCACTGTCTTCCTGGTTTCCAAGTGAAGTATATAAAAAACGGTAAACCGGGTTTTGATATTTTTTTACAATTACCTCAAAACTTTTCATATCTCCTTCAAGGGATTTGCGTATCACTGTTTCATCCTTTGGAGTCTTATCCGGTTCAATATTTGAAACCTTTCTCTCAATAGGGGCATGATGCTTCATTGGATTGTGCTTTTACCTCCTGTGAAGGTTTTATATTATATACTCTGCAAATTTCTGAAAGAAGACATTAAATCAGAAATTATTTTTTCATGGTGACTCATGCCATCCCCGTCTGTGAAAAAAAGTTAAAGTATATTTCAGGTTTATTTTTACTCAAAACCGACATCTTATTGCTTTTCCGACAGTTATTGCATTTGTCTGAATCAGGATAACCAGGATGAAAAGATCATAGGTTTGGATTTTGAGTTTTTATGTTGTTGACGTTTTTGATATATTATTGATACAAAAAAGAATTGTAAAGATTATTTGCCATCTTTTATCTATTAACAGTGGCACTCCCTTGCAGTTGCCGTGAAAAAGGAGGAACTTATCAAAAATGGAATCAAGAAGGCGTTTTCAATCAATTTTGTTGTTATTAATATTTTCTTTTCTTGCACATTTACAGCTTGCTGAGGCAGCAGATCGCACAGCCCTTGTCATAGGCAATGGGGCATATAAATCATCTCCCCTTAAAAATCCCCCCAATGATGCCAGGGATATGAAAAAGAATCTTGAAAAATGTGGTTTTCAGGTTATCTCCCTGCTTGATGTAGGTCACAGGGATATGGAAAGGGCAGTTGATAATTTTTACAAGAGACTTAAAAAAGCAGATGCAGGTCTTTTTTATTACTCAGGCCACGGAATCCAGATAGATGGAGAAAATTATCTCATTCCTGTGGATGCCAATGTCTCCAGTGAATCTGATGTCAAGTTCGAGGCTGTAAATGCAGCAAGGATAATGGGAAAAATGAAGGATGCAGGTACTCCTTTAAAAATAATGATTCTGGATGCCTGTCGTGACAATCCCTTTAAAAAATCATTCAGAAGCAGTAACAGAGGGCTTGCCCGAATGGATGCGCCGGCCGGAGCTATCATTATTTATTCAACAGGCCCTGGTTCTGTTGCCGATGATGGAAAAGACAATAACGGTGTATTTACAGGCCATTTCATTGATAACATGATGAAACCTGGATGGGTAATTGAAAAAGTGCTGAAGGAGACAAGAAAGGGAGTTATGGAGGATACAGGCAACAGGCAGGTTCCCTGGAATGCCTCTTCCCTTACCGGAGATTTTTATTTTCTGGCCGGGGGCAGTATAGTTGTTGATATGCCACCTTCCTCTTCCGGTTCTGAAGATGCTTCCAAACCATCTTCTCCCCGTGCAGAATCTAATCAAAAAGGAAGTCTCAGTATAAAAACTGCCCCCCCTGGTGCAGAAGTTTTTGTTGAAGCGCCTGATGGTAAAAAAATGACATCCACCTCACCTGTTAATTTCGGGGATCTTGAAGAGGGATATTATAACGTCAAGGCAGTTTTTGACAAATATCAGCCTCAATCTAAAAAGGTAAAAGTAAATGCAGGCCGCCGTGCAGTTGTAAGCCTTTACCTTGATCCGGTTGAGATGAAAGGCAAGCTGTACGTAAAAACCGAACCACCTGACAGCCAGGTGCGTATCATGAATATAGTGGATAAATTCCATAATGGAATAGAACTTGATAATGGCAGATATGAGATAGAGGTGTCCAGGGAAGGCTATAGAGTCAAGACCGAGTGGGTTGAGGTACAAAACGGTGAGAATCTTGATCTTTATGTTGAACTTGAAGAGATCCCCGCAAGCCCAGCCCCTGCACCGGTGGTACAGACAAGAAAAACGCCAAATAAAGGAGATACCTGGACAGAACCTGTAACAGGTATGGAGTTTGTGTGGGTGCCCGGAGGTTGCTTTCAGATGGGACAAACAGGGGATGAAAAGAAACAGCTTCTAAAAGAGTATAGTGAAGAACAATATAACACATATTTCAAACGTGAATTACCTCGCCATGAGGTTTGTGTTGATGGTTTCTGGATGGGTAAATATGAAGTAACCAACAGGCAATACAGAAAATTCAAGTCAGGTCATGACAGTAAATCCTATAAAGGCCATAGTTTAAATGGTGATAATCAACCTGTGGCATATGTCTCCTGGAATGATGCCCGTGCGTTTATTGAGTGGCTGAACCGGAAGGGTAATGGAAAATTTAGTCTTCCCACGGAAGCAGAGTGGGAATATGCCTGCCGTGGAGGCAGCAGTTCTGTAAGATTCTGGGGTAATAATGCAGATGATGCATGTAAATATGCCAACGTACATGACCTGACTTCTAAAGATAAATTTGAATTTGATTGGCCTAATCATAACTGTAATGATGGATACGCAGTAACTTCATCTGTGGGAAGTTTG
>NZ_LT828542.1:0-30596 GCF_900170035.1 Desulfamplus magnetovallimortis
TATTGATTTTACCCTGTAACCCACTGAAATGATGACATCAAGATTATAGTAATTCGGGGCTTTTTGTTGAAATTCGGAAATTCCGAATTTCTTTAACGTCTGGCTTTCTTCAAGCTTTCCTTCAGCATAAATATTTTTAATATGCTCGTTAATCGTTGATTTTGCTTTCCCGAAAAGCATTGCCTTCTGGTCCTGTGTCAGCCAGACGGTTTCATCTTCCAACTGCACATGAAGCTTTGTTGTGTCGTCCGAACCCGTGTAAATGATTATTTCTGAATTTTGTTCCATGGATTATCCTTCCAGAATCGGTTTTAATATCTCAGGCGATTTTTCGGAAAAGCTGTTCATAAATCATTACTATTCTTTATTTTGATGACAAAAAATCTTCAGTACCAATATTAGCCTGGTGTAATATCGCTCTTAATGTTCCTTCCGGCATATCTCCTGGGTGATTAGGAATAGTTGTATATCTGTCTGTTTCAAAATTATGCCAAATTTCATGACTTCCTGTTGCCTGTCTATTAAAAGCAAATCCAAACTTTTATAATTTGTCGATAACTAAAACCTGCAAGTCTCCCCATCCTAAACTCCAACAATGAGAGGATAATCAAAATTATCATTAACCATAGGCAAGTTGGGAATAAATTCTTTTTCTTTGCGTGCTTCTATCAGCTTTTTTGCAACATCACGGGCTATTTCAAGAGTTTCAGAAACTGTCCTGCCCTGGGCAACAAGACCTTGTATTGATTCTGATGTGGCAAGATAAAAGCCTTCAGGTAATTTTTCTATGTGAATATTTATTATTCTTTCCATTTTATATCTCCATCAATAAACGTAAAGCATTATCTCTTATGTTGATGTATTTGCCATGAAATCAACCCTCCAGGATTGGTTTTAAGATTTCAGGCGATTTTTCAGAAAAACTGTTCATCCGTTTGACTATTTCACTGTTTGGATCACTCCAGCGGGTGTGGAGTTCGGCTATTATCTGTTCTTTTTGGGTGTCGTTCAGGGTTTCAAACTCTTTATCCTGCATTACTTTTTCAATGTCTTTTTTTACAAATTGCAGGACATCTATTTTTCGTTCTTTCATATGGTCGGGGAAGTAGAGTTCGAAAATGATAGCATCAATGAGGTGTTCACAAAGGTCATGTATCCTACTGTTGGTCTTTTTGTCACTAATGATAATATCGACGAGAATAATTAAAGGTTGCTGTTCAAATTTGGGGATTTTTTTTATTGGTATCAACGAAAGCGGTTTGTTAAAATATTCCCTGGTTTTTCCTTTGGGTTTACCAATAAATCCATAATACCAGTCGATAAGTTTAGAATTCAATATTGCTAAAACATATTTAATATTAAATTCATCCTCATTAATAATGATTGCCCGAATGTCACCGCCATCATTAAAGTATTGTTGATTGTCATATGCAAATCGATTCATTACAGCGCGATATGGAACAACAATTTTTTCCTTTGCATCGAATATTTGCTTCTTCCTGGGGCGTTCAAAACGATACCAAGAGTACAAACCTTTTTTTACTTCATTTCTGTTTTCAAGAACCTTTTTATGCGTTTTCAAGTAAGCAAATACATTGGGATAAGATTCTATAAGTGTATTATTATCTACATAAATCAACAATTTCCCTCTATCACGCAGAGTATATTTATCAATATCACCGTTTTTAATATTCCTTCGTAATATTGTTTTTTCCAGCTTCCTTTCATCTGCTAAACCACAAGGAATAGTGAAGACTTTATTTTTCCCTGATGTTGGACCTTTTTCGATTGTTGAAATATCACCAAGAAATACAGATTTGTTTTTTAATCCATTTAAAATAGTGGTATTCTTTTGATCTGCTACTAACCAATTTTCATTTAATTTTTTGCGATTAATGGAAAATGAATTGAGTTCTTTTTCGATATCACTTGAGAAAATTCTCTTATCGCAAACAGCTTCAAAGAAAAACACATCATCATGTTTGGGAGTATTATATGATACAGAAATACAGGTATGGACACTTGCTGCGTCAAAAACCATGTATTCTTTGAAATTAACAATTTTTGATATATGCTTTCCAAGGTTCTGCCTCAGTCTCTGCGCATATTCATTACCAAGAAAATAATTTGATGTGATAAGTACAGAGCATCCTCTTTTTCTAAGCATTTTAATACCTAAAAACATAAAGTAATAAACAATATCATTATAACCAGTGTGAATAGTATCATATTGTTCTGATAGATATTTAACGATTTTTTTATCTAATTTATTTATATTTAAATACGGCGGATTACCAATCACAACATCAAATCCATCCTTAACATCAAACATCCACTCCGGATCAAAAAAAGGTGAAACTCCATTCTGGTCATAGGGGTCCCATCCTGCCAATTGTTCGGCAGACTCAACCGGCAAATTGCCTTTTTTCAGGATATCTGCAATTTCATTTCTGAGTTCTTCATCTTTTTTGCGATATTTCACCTTGGTTGCTTTGGTTTTGGCACCAAACAGTTTATGCCGGATAGCTTTTAATTCCGCTTCTTTTTCCTGTACCTCTTTGGTGTAAAACAACTCACCATCCGGCTTGTCAATTCCGATAAGTGTATTGGCTGTAACAAATTTGGTTTCAAGGTTCGGGAGCGGTCTTATCCCAAAATTATCTTTTTTCTTGTTCACCTTCTGCTCAACCACAAGGGATATGAAAAACCTCAGTTTTGAAATCTGGGCGGCAATGGGCTGGATATCCACGCCATAAATACAGTTTTCTATTAAAAAAAGTTTCCGGGCATAGTCGGGATTGTTGATGGATTGATCAAACGCTTCATTAATTTCATCGAGAAGCTGCTTTCTCTCTTCCTTATCTTTGATGACAAAAACCCCTTTGGTCGCTTTTTCTGCCTTTTCCAATTGCAATTCCTGCCAGTACTCATTATTTGGATCAACTTTTTGCAGGATATGCACCATTTTTTGTAAAATACCCATGGGGAAAGCACCTGAGCCACAGGCAGGGTCAAGGACTTTGCAGTTATCAAGTGAATTTATTATTTTTCTGGAAAGAGTGGTGTTATTTTCAAAAGGGTTAGCAGGTTCAAAAGAAAGCAGTTGATGAAGTTTATCATCCAACTCTTTTTCCTCCATATCCCAATTTGAAACAGAGTTTTTAAGATGAGCAATCAGGCTTTCATCTACCATATAGTTGACTATTTCCCTTGGGGTGTAAAATGAGCCTGTTTGTTTTCTGGCGGTTGTTTTTGTTTCAGGATTGTAGCTTGCAAGAAGGTTTTCAAAAACCTTTCCTAAAAGTTCGGGATCAAGGGCAACATCCTCTTCAATGGGCGTGTTTTCAGCAATGGTGAATTTATAGGATTTTAAAATATTGATTAAGCCTTTTACCCCGGCTTCTTTTGCTCCTCTGTTTTTTGTGCCGTAATCAGAGCTTAGATCGGTTTTTTCTTCTTTGCCAAAAAAGAGATAATCTGGAACAACAAGATTATTGGCTACTCCGTCTGTCTTGCTCATATTATCGGAAAAGCCGTCTATATAAATGTTCTTGTATTTATCATCAAGGCATTCAAAGAGACCGCCATTTAAAAACGGCACAACCTTGTTGACCATTTCAAGAAAGGCATCAGGGTCTTTAAAATATTTTTTATACCGCATAAGATAATCAATACCGCGATGTTGACCGTAACCTTCTCCTCTAAAGCCACGTTCTCTAATGTCAATGCTGTCTGGTTTTACAGGACAGTTAAGCGTGGCATAAAAGAGATTCTGCAAAATGGCTTTATAATAGATGCTCTCCTCTTCTTCAAATAAACTCTCATTTTCACGGAAAGGGGATATTTTTTTCAGGATATTTTTCTGCAATGTTTCTAAATCAAACAACTCTTCCGGTATCAGCTTTTTTTCCTTAATAAACCATACAAACAACAAACGTGTAAGAAGCCTGATTATATTTTGAGCTTTGTGCTGGTGGTTTTTATCATCTATATATATTGATTCAGAAGGAAATGATACATGTTTGATTGCCCAGAAGTACCAGTTGGACAGTTCGGAATAAAACTTTTTATTAAGAAGATTAACACTGAACACTTCCTGCCAGTATTGATAAAGTCCTTCAAAAGAATTGATTCCCTTTTTGCCTGACCGGGTAATTTTTAATTCTTCAAGTATTTTCAGGTGTCCGGTGTGCGGATTTTCTATTTCAATATCACGCAGAATGGAAACCTTGCCTGCTTTTTCACCTTCTCTCCACTCTTGTTTGTATTTTTGTCTTTCAGCATTGGCAAGAGAGATAAAATTGTCATATCTGAAAAGAACAACAACAGGGGTGTAATAAAACTCACGGTTAAAGGCTCTCGTGATTTCTGCAAGTTGTGTCCGTGTTGGTAAAAGACCATTTGCTCTGTCTGTCAGCGTAACACCAAAAATCAGGATACCGTCATACCCTTTTTTATTATTTTTTATTTCAGAAATATCTGCACTTTTTGAACTGGAAAAAGCCTTGTCATCCACCATGCCAAGGATATAGACATCGCTCATAAGCTGATATGCAGGGTTTGTATCCTTATAAGTTTTTGATAAAATATCCTGTGGTTTCAAAGGTTTGTCATCAATATAATTAACAGGAATATTCAAGGAATCAAAAAGGGTTTGAAGCCCTTTATAAAATTGATCTTGTTCTTTAAAATAGTCTAAATTCATCTTTTCCCCATTCACAATTGATTATTCGCAATTAACCAGAAACCAGGTGATTAGATCAAAATTTTGTAATTGATACTTATCATTTACGCTTGTATTTTTCTTTAATCGCTCTATTGCTGAACTGTCCCCTGTCTTCAATTTAGCAAGGATATCTTTTGTTTCAGCTCCTGCCCGTTTTTTAATGGAGCCGTCCTCCTGGATATCCTCTTCACTTGATTGTGAATCAAGCCACTTTTTCAGAGCATCTACAAGTTCTTTTATTTCGGTCTCTTCTCCTCTTTCAATTTTCTCCGGGACAAATCGAGGTTCTTCCTTATGCTGAGAAAGTGCATCTAAAACCTCTTTTTGATTCAGCAGCACCGGCTCCCCGTTTTTATTTATGTAGATTAGGTCATAGATTTGATATTCATGGTTTAATACTTTGGGTGGTTTGGAAGGATATCCAAGCAACGCTATAATCCCCGTCTCCGGACAGATAGATTTGTTGGCTTTAAAACCGGTATAAACACCTTTGGGCATTTTTTTGTAATATTTTTCATCTTTTTGAAATTCTTCAAGCAGGTCTTGACGAAAGTCTTCAAGAGATAAATTATCAAAACCAAGTCCTGCATCATTTTTTTCAATCTCATCCCATGAAGTTTGCATCTGCAACAGCATTTTTTTATTCAGTTTGTCTTCAAAATCATCATCTGATGCCATTTCTTTAAAACTGCCTGAAAATTCGAGATGAACCTCTGATCCGGCAAGTTTCATCATTGTCATGCGCTCTTCAATTCTGCCTTTTAGATTTAGATAATTGTTTATATTATCCGACGGCCAATAATTGATGCCATATATTTCTTTATTTGGTGAGCCAAGCCGATCAATACGGCCAAACCGTTGAATAATTCTGACCGGATTCCAGTGTATGTCATAATTAATAACCATATCACAATCCTGCAGATTCTGACCTTCACTTAAAACATCGGTAGTGATGAGTATATCTATGGGTGTTTTAATTTTAGAATGAACTTCCTTATTATTCTCTGCTGCCCATTCTACCCACTGGTTGTATTGTTCCACTTTAGAAAGATTATTTTCACCGGGTGCAAAGTCCCATTCTTTTTCGTTAAAGAATTTAGTGAAAGGGGCAAATCTTTCAAGGATCTGTTCGAACAATTTTGTTTCATGTTCGGAAGAATCTGTTTTAGAGACATCTCCGCTAACAACAGCCATCTGTGTAAAGCCTCTTTGTTTAAGCTGATCAAACAGATAGAATGCTGTGTCTTTGTAAACTGTAAAAATTACAACTTTTGGGTTGTCATTATTATTACCGGATTTTCTTTTTTCTTTAATTTCTTCAATCAATGATTGAAGTTTATCATCTTTGCTTTTATGGTTTTTATTACCGGCCAATTCGTTTTTTATGGCTTTTTTAAATTTTTCCAGATTATTAATTAATGACTCAAGTGCTTCAATATCTTTTTTAAGATCCACTTTATAGTTATTAATGTTTCCTGCTTTATCTATATCCGACAGAAGAACCTTTCTTTTCCTTCCAAGGGTTAAATCAGCAGCAATATCTTCAAATTCGTCATCTTCTAAAACATCCGGTTCTAACGCACTAATTAAATCCTGGTCTTGTTGTTTGTTTATATATATATTTATTTTATCCAATGCATTTTGGTGATGATTTAGTATTTTTTGAGTCGTTGAATGAAAAGAAAACCATGAAGATTCAAGTCGTTTGACAAGCAAAATATATAACATTTTTACGAGAAAACGGTCTCTTTGCCTTTCATCGTACAGTTTATCCACATCTTTTGTCTGCTCTACATAAAATGAAGGCTGGTATCCTGAAAGCATAGGAGGGAAATGATCAAAAAGTTCTTCGAAACTTTCAAAATTACCGATTTGTTTGGGTGTAACAAAGATATTTTTGGGTTTTTGTTTCTTTGGAAAATGCAGCCCTGTTTTTTCCTTTTCGATCATTTGTCTGGTTCTGGCTACAGTAAGAGAATCTGTGAGCTTAAAAAAATCAGCAGGCAACATTTTGATAAAATCGGTTATTTTTGGGCTGTCATCATCACGCCATTTTTTGAACGCTTTTTGTGCTCTGCCAAAAAGGTGGTCTATATTTCTTATGGAATGGGATTCATAAAAGCCATTTATGCTACCTTGTTTGATAAGCTTAAACTGATTTCGTATATCAATAAGCGTATTATTTATTGGGGTTGCAGATAACATTAAGATTTTAACATCATCATTCTTCTTTAAAATCTCTTCTACAAAAAATTGATATCTGTTTGATTTCCCGTTTCTTAAATTATGGCTTTCATCAATAACAAAAAGCTTTGGTTTATCGTTGATGAATAAAGTATCTGATCTTTCAAGCCTGTAAGCTTCTTTATTCATTCTTTCATCAATTAAATCCGTATGGAAACGAATAAAAAATTCAAGATTGTCCTTTTCAAATTTTGAATTTTGATGCCTGGAATATCTGTTCCAGTTATGTTGGAGTTTTTTAGGGCAAATCAAAATAATCTCACGCCCCTGTAATTGAAAAAACTTCATAACGGCAAGGGCACTCCATGTTTTCCCAAGTCCAACTGCATCTGCTAAAATAGCTCCATCATATTTTTGAAGCATCTTTATTAAACTTAGAACCCCTTTTTGTTGAAAATCATACAATGTGTTATATATGATCGTATTTTCCAGTCTGCCAACCTGGCGGTTAAATTCAGGGTTGTCTTGTTCTGTGAGGAGTTGATTGCCAAAAAGCTCAAACAGCACCTTATAATAAAGCTGTCTTGGGGTGTATTTGATAAATATTTGTTCTATGGATTCTATCAAATATTTTTTGAATGGAGTTATGTGTTTTCTTCCGGTTTCATCAATGATTGTTTTTTTTGTATGTGCTTCTTTGCTTTTCCATAAATCAGTAAACCATTTTTTTAATTCCTGATATTGATTGTTATTGCCTGTTTCAGCTATATTAAGCTCGATATTGTTCGTTTCCTTTAAACCAATACCTGCTTCAGTTAAGTTAGAGCTTCCGGAAATAAAATACTTGTGCCTGTCATCTTGTTCAGGATTGAACAGGTATATTTTTGCATGACAAAAATTAGGTTCAAGTGTTTTGGTCTCAACTTTTTCCTGTTTTAGAAATTCTACAGATTCTTTTGCTATAGCAGAAAGCTTTAGGGCCGCCTCTATTGTGATATTCTCATTCAACAAATCAATTGTACGGTCTTGTATCATATCAATATTAACAATATCGCCAAGAATCATTCTAAAATTCTTAATCTTGCTGTTTATCTGACTGGAAAGGTATGCAAGTGCCCCAACTGTGAAATAACCGGTAACGATATCTATTTTGCCGGATTCAGTGTATTCCCTGAGCCATTCGTAAACTTTTTGATTTTCATTTTTATTATCTAATATCATTATTTTCTCTTTAATCTGGTTGAAAATTGATTTTTAGTTGAACACATAACAGTTAAATTAACACTACCTTGAGACCAGATAACAGTCAAAAGCCAATCAATTAAAATGCAATCGCTAAACAATATGTTTTAATTAATTCAAATATTTATATTCTAAATTATATCGCATTAAAAAAAAGATCCAAATAAATCCAATGCAAAATGACCTATGTAAACTCTCATGGCCAAATAAGATTTCGGCTACCCCCGATAATGAAAACAAAATGTGTTTTCACGGTAAACGGGCATGGCTGTTAGCCCGCCACCCCCGAACATGAAAATATGTATCCATTTTCACGGTAAAAGTATATCAGGGGAAATTGCCTTGGCATCAATGTGATCAGGGGAAATTGGATTAATATTCATATGAACAAATCATATAATAAAAACATAAATTATCAACTGATACGCCGAAATTTAAAATAGATAATATTATTATTTTTTTAACAAAAAAATGAATTTTTATAATATGTGAATGTTACCTTGTCAACAGCAAATAAGCCCCTATTACCCACTGGACAATTCTTCCCATGGTTGTAAAGAGGTTTTCATGGGTACTGAAAAAGTTCTTCAGAATCAGAGAAACAAAGGTCTTGGAATATCAGCTAATATTTTTATGGGAATAGAGTTCCCAATGTGCCGGGATAATACACCAGGATTTATGCTTTTTAGCTTATCCTCTATTTTTTCACACAATTCACTCATTTTTATCTCACATTCTCCTGCTATATTGATTTCAAGGATCAGGGGGAAACTATCTGCATTGAAAAATCATCTCCCTCTGTTGCATCAAAAATATTTGAGATAAATGATTGAGAAAGGAGGATCCCAATGAAAAACGAAAACAAGGTATTTGCAAAAAAAGAAGAGGAATCAAATATAGCTTCATATCCTGATCACTTCAACCTCGGCCATGAAAAACAAAGGTACTATCACGGTGATTTTTTTAATGTGCAAAAAATCACATGGGTATTGCTTATGCTGTTTTATCTTGTATTTACAGGAAGTGTGTCGGCTGTTCCGGCAGCGCCCACACTCTCCCTGGAACAGGAGAATGGGAGCATGACAGTCAGGTGGAGTGAAATTGAAGGTGACCCTGAATATATTCTCTCCTTTGCACCATACCCCACGGTGGATTATATTCACGAAATCAATATGCAGCACAACAATGAAATTTCATTTGAAACATGGCCTGGAGCTGCATATTATGTTGCAATACAGGCTGAAAAAGATGGTGAGGTCGGCCCCTATTCCAATATTGAACACTTTATTGTACCTGAAACACCATTGAGTCCTGATTCTGAAGTAAGTGATTCAAACTATGAGCCGTTCATTGACAACAATTATTTTGATTTTGCTTATGGAGATGTGGAATCCGGTGAACGACTTATAGATTCCCAATACGCATCCAGTGCTTATTACAACATGGATGAAACAGGCATGGATCAGGGTAGCATGTTTGGTGTCAATTTTGCTGATGGTCGTATCAAAGGTTATGGGCTTGAAATTTTTGGCAATGACAAAACCTTTTATGTGATATATGTGCGGGATAATAAATCCAAAAATTATGGTGTCAATCAATTCAGGGATAATGGTGACGCTACAATTACCGATCTGGCAACAGGTCTTATGTGGATGAAGGATGACAGTGGTTATGGCATGGTGTGGCAGGATGCTTTAAGTTATTGCGAAGATCTTACCTTTGCTGGATATTCAGACTGGCGTCTTCCAAATGCCAAAGAGCTTCAAAGTATTGTGGACTACACCCGCATGCCGGATGCAAATGAATTTACAACACCTTCCAAAGGGGGCCCTGCAATTGACACTGACTTCTTCAATATCACCTCTTTTATAAACATAAATGGAGATAAGGATTGGGGATATTTCTGGTCAAGCACAACCCACAAATCATCAAACGGAATGGGTGGCTCTGCTGCCTATGTAGCATTTGGAAGAGGCTTGGGCAATATTGACGGAAACGGAAACTGGGTGGATGTACATGGAGCCGGATGCCAGAGAAGCGATCCAAAAAAGGATGATGGAACTGATTATTCCAATGGACATGGACCACAGGGTGATGCCATATATATTTATAACTATGTCCGCCCTGTAAGATATGACAAGAGCGTCACAGCACCAACCTATACTGTTGTGGATACCAACCAGAAAAGTTACTGGAACAATGCCTTTGAAATAGAAGAGCCATCACCAGGGGCGGAGTTCTACGGACAGGATGCTCATTATAGTGGTAACGCTCTTAGTTATACAGACAATGGGGATGGCACAATTACCGATAACAACACCAAACTTATGTGGCAGAAATCTCCTGATACCAACAAAGATGGTGTAATAGGAGCTGATGATAAATATACCTATGCCGAGGCGATTGCCAATGCAGCTTTATGCAACACAGGCGGCTATAATGACTGGAGACTTCCCACCATTAAAGAACTCTATTCATTGATACAGTTCAGCGGTTCCGATGTCAGTATGGAGAGCGAGCTTGATTTGGGAGAGGATATATCAGACAATGCGCCTTCTGTGCCTGTCTATGAGAGGCCAGAACCAGGCAGATTTTTTTGATTCTGTTTCTGGAGCAACAAATGCTGGTGACACATTTAGAAAAATTTTAAGGCATGTTTCATATCAACTCAAAAGTAGTTTACACTTTTTGAAAAATTGTGAACCATGATTAAAGGATTTAAGGATTAACATGATTAAAAATCGTGATAACCCCTTAATCATGAAAATCAAGGTTCAAAAAAATGTAACCCGATAAATGAAGCAAATCATATTTTCTCAAAATCGACACCTATGATCTTTTGAGCCTTGTTAATATTGTCTGAATCAGGATGCCCAAGATTAACAAGATAAGGCAGGATTATCTATCATGAACATCCTTTTTATCCTGGTTATCCTGATTCAGACAAATGCAATAACTGCCGGAAAAGCAATAAGGTGTCGATTTTGAGTATTTTTATGGAACTCTATTAATATGAAAAACACCCGGATACTCATTGTGGAAGATGAAAAGGATATTGCGCAAATCCTTCAGGAGTATATGAAAAAAGAGGGATTCCAGGCCACTGTCATTAGTAACGGAAACGATGTTCTCCCATTTGTAAAAAACACTCTCCTGTCGCTTATTCTTCTTGATCTAATGCTTCCAGGAATGGATGGCAGGGAAATTTGCAGGGAGATCAGAAAATTTTCCAACATACCCATTATAATGCTAACTGCAAGGGTGGAGGAGATAGACAGGATTATCGGCCTTGAGCTTGGAGCTGATGATTATGTCTGTAAACCTTTCAGCCCCAAGGAAGTTGTTGCAAGGGTTCATGCCGTGCTTCGCAGAACATTACCTGACCCTGAAAAAAATGTTGAAACCGATAGCAAAGCGGAGACAAACCCTCGGAATGTAATCAAAGCAGGCCCGCTTCAGCTCCATGTAGAGAGCAGGGAACTTATAATAAATGGGAACCCATCTTATCTGACTCCAAATGAATTTGAGATTCTGTCAATCATGTTACAACGCCCGGGACAGATTTTCAGCAGAAACACACTCATAGAAAAAGTCCAGGGATATGATTTTGAAGGATATGATCGCACCATCGACTTTCATATTAAAAACATACGCAAAAAAATCGCTGAGCATCTGCCGGGCAAAAAGATAATTCAGGCCACATATGGAATCGGGTACAAAGTCGTAATATAATCTCCTATCAATGTGCTATTAGGGCACAATTTCAGCTATAGCATTTAAGGCTTTAATTTAAAATGAAACTACAATCCAAATTTTGTCTTGTGTTCCTTCTGATGTCTGTTTTAATAATCTGCCTTATGGCAACAGTTATGTACTTTGCTGTTTCAATGAATTTCAAGGAATTTGTTACAAAAAAAGAGCTTGGAGAACTTGACAATATAGTACATGCACTGGAGGAAATATATGACCGAAACCACGGTTGGAATTCCCTTATCAATGATCACAATGCATGGCACAGGATGATCCAGACTGCGGCACCTGCAAAAGAGCGAAATAACGGAATCAAGACAACTCCTCCTCCCCGTTTACATCCAGCACCGCCTCCACACCATCCAACAAACCATGAAGGCCGGCAACTTACCCCATTAATGCAACATCCACCTCAACCTGATTTTGAAAGTGAGCGCATTAATCTTCCCATGAGACTCTGCCTTCTGAACAGAAACAAGCAGCATATTGCAGGACAATTTCATGGTGACAGGCGCTATGCATTTAGAGATATTGTTGTAAATGGTGAAATTGCCGCTATTCTGGGTCTTGAAATTATTGAAAAAAGACGCCATCCATTTGAAATCGACTTTCTGGCTGCCCAGAAAAAGGGATTTTTGATGATGGGAGGAGGAGTGTTCCTGTTAAGTGCCCTCCTCTCTTATCTGCTTGCACGTCAGATGCTCTCCCCGATTACTGAACTTTTAAATGGAATCAATGCCATGAAAACCCTTGATTTTAATTTTAAACTCAATACTCGCTCCCATGATGAACTGGGCAAGCTGGTTGAGCATTTCAATGCAATGGCATTGACACTTAACAAATATGAAACCATGCGAAAACAATGGATATCAGACATCTCCCATGAACTTCGCACACCTCTTTCCGCACTACGGGCAAAAATTGAAGCAGTTCAGGACGGAATTCGTCCCATGACCCCTGAAATGCTTGAAAGCCTCCATATTAATGTCATGCAGCTTGCTAAACTGGTTGAGGATCTCCATTATCTCTCTATACACGATTCAGACAACCTGACCCTCCAAAATGATTATCCGGATATTTTATCAATCACAAGAGACACCATAAACTCGTTTCAGGAAAAAATGGAATCCAGTCAAATAAGATGCTCCCTTAACATAGCCGATGATACAGTGCCTGTTATCGCTGGAAACCGCAACAGTCTGGAGCGCCTATTTTTCAATATCGTTGAAAACAGTATCCGCTATACAAACTCTCCCGGGTACCTTGAAATCAACGTCTCAACCAGCAAAACCCATGCTATTATATCATTTGAGGACTCAGCTCCAGGAGTGCCTGATCATGCCCTGGAACTTATTTTCAATCGTCTCTTCAGAGTGGAAAAATCCAGAAGCCGTGAATTGGGAGGAAGTGGTCTGGGTCTGAGTATCTGTAAGCAAATTGTGGAAAAACATCAGGGGGAAATTTCAGCATCTCATTCCAGTCACGGCGGCTTGAAAATTACTGTTCAACTGCCTTTGCTAAAAGGAACAAAACATTATATTGATATTTCACATCGTCCTTAGACACATCGCAGACAAACTGAGTCAGCGTTGTATACCGTATAAGGACGAATCATATATACTGCTCAAGAAAGTTCTCCTTACTGTTGGCACTATTTTTAAGTTGACATAGTAAAATTTATGACACATTTATTTTAATAAGAGGCATTTAAATCGTTCCATAGTGAGTTTTGCGGTACTGACAAAAAAAGCTTTTAAAACAAACAACTCCATTCGGGTTTATGGGTAAGAACTGCCTTATATAAATTTACAAAAAGGCCGATTTCAATGTCTTCCGGTGTGCCGCCCTGATCATCAGCCACATCAACTGAAACTTCAAATCCCCATGTATCAGTCTTTCCAGGGATCACACGGACATGGGAAAACCTTAGCTCCACGACAACCGGCTGGCTTTTTTCTGTATCTTCTACTGGTACTGGATTTTCATCAAACAAGCTCATCCAGTTCCTCCTTATGGTTTTATCAGGACAAACGCATCAAAAAAATATTTGAGATATACTCAAAATCGACATCTTATTGCTTTTTCAGAAATTGTTGCATTTATGAGCCTGTTGATTTAATGCTTTTTTGTTAAATCTGTTAGCCATTTTGCTTTTATTTACTATAAATACTCTTTCATAATTCGGCAAAATATGTATTTGTAATCTCGTCCAAGACTTCCTGCATATTGGGAATTGTTGCCGAACGTATTTTATCAGGTGTATGCTTATGATCATGAAAACCAAGAGCAGGTTTATGATCGGAATTATCATACCGAAAGCGTAATGTTGCCTGAGCATCCTGATAATGAAATGAGTACATCTTTTTGTCAAGACGGTAGCGGAGATCAAGATATTCTTTAAAAAAAAGTGTTGATCCATCAAGAAAGCCTATCACACCTTTCAGCAATCCGATGTGTTCTGTTCGAACATCGATTTTCACATAAGACGACACGATGAAGCCTGTTTGAGTGCATTCCGCAATCGCGGTATGTATGTCAGTAAGATACTCGTTGAGTAACATATTCAATACTTTGCAAAAGTTCCAATTCTTCCCAAATGGCTTGTCGAAGCTTCAGTTCTCCCATCCAACTGACATAATCATCGTCGCCACCCTCAAGATCATCTGCCGTATAGTGGTTCATAAATTGTTCTGACGAGATGTGATATTTGGTTTCAAATCGTTGAATTTCCTGTTCAGTTTTCCGAAGTCCAATTTCAACCCGCTTGACTTTTGCCACAATCGCGGATTGAATTATGGGAAGTACATTTTGTTGATCTGATGTAATCTGGATTGTGACCATACCTCTTTCACCTTTTATGTTGTTCTTTTTGGTTAGTCTCTTTCCGTTTTCTTAATAAGCTGCCGCACCAACTGCTTTCGAGGAATTTACTGACGACAAAAGCAGGTCGCCGACCTTTTTGCTCATGGCCAGATTGGGGATCAAATGTAATTGCAACAAGATCACCCTGATCAGGGATATATACCGGCATTACCAAACCTCTTTGCCGGCTGATTTTCCCCAGTCAATTTCAAAATTTTGATACTCTTCTGGGATACGTGACACAAGATCTTCAAGTTTATAACGCCCACGTATTTTTTTTGATGGTATAATATGAATAACACCTTCTTTTACAGAAAGATTGACTTCATCGCCAACCTGAATTTGTGCTTCTGCCAAAACACTCTTAGCAAGGCGAAGACCTTGACTGTTACCCCACTGTTGAACTTTTGCAAGCATAATCGATCTCCATATGAATTTAGTGTATCCAAAGTATATACTAAGTCCTGATTATGTCAATAGGCATATTCCAAATACATCCAGTGAAAAACGAGCAAAAACTTATTTAAATATGGGATAATTTGTAGGCATATCAATGAGAAATTTTGATATAAATGCGACTTAGATGCCAACAGTTAATTATCATGGGCTTTTGCCCTCTAATAAAACCATTTTGGCTATTTTATATGAAAGTCTCGGTAACAGCCTGTTTTTAAAACGACTTTCATCTCTTCGATTGTGGCGGTCATCAGCCATGTACGTTATATACAAGCAAATGTCCATATTTTTATATTATCAGAGCAACTGCCTTGACAGCCATATACATTACCTTTTATAAAAGCATTTACCTTATCCTTACTGTCTAATCAGGATACCCGAGATTAATAGGATAAGGCAAGATGATTTATCATGAACATCCTATCCATCCTGGTTATCCTGATTCAGACAAATACAATAACTGCTGAAAAAGAAATAAAATTTCGATTTTGAGTTCAATAAGGTGATACATGAAAATTCTTCACACATCAGACTGGCACCTTGGGCGCTCCCTTTATGGACGAAAACGCTATGATGAGTTCTCGGCCTTTCTCGACTGGTTAGGTGACACAATAGAGAATGAAAGCATTGACGCACTTGTAATTGCCGGTGATATCTTTGACACAGGCACCCCGGGAAACCGTGCCCAGAAGCTATATTATCAATTCCTTTGCAGAGCTTCAAACTCATGCTGCCGGCATATTGTTGTCATTGCCGGCAACCACGACTCACCATCATTTTTAAATGCACCCAAAGAGCTTCTAAAGGCACTGAATGTCTATGTGACAGGCTCAATTACTGAAAAACCAGATGATGAAGTGATAGTTCTTTGTGATGAGCAGAAAAAAACAATGGCCATTGTATGCGCAGTTCCCTACCTACGTGACAGGGATATCCGTACAGCAGAACCCGGAGAAACCATTGATGAGAAAAATGCAAAACTTGTTGAGGGTATTAAAAACCATTATGCCTCAGTATGTGCCATAGCAGATAAAAAGCGAATTGAATATGAAAAGGCAGGCTTTTCAGACATTCCTCTTATTGCAACAGGACATCTTTTTGCTGCCGGAGGCAAAACAGTTGACGACGACGGCGTCAGGGAACTTTATGTGGGTTCTCTCACCCATATGGGAGCAGAGATTTTCCCCCCATGCATTGATTATCTTGCCCTTGGACATCTGCATGTTCCCCAGTGTGTTAAAAACACAGAACATATGAGATATTGCGGTTCTCCAATTCCCATGGGATTTGGTGAAGCAAGGCATGACAAAAAGGTTATTATGGTTGAATTTAACGGTAAAATACCTGCTATAAGAGAAATAAAAATACCCTGCTTTCAAGCTCAGGAAAAAATAACCGGCAGTCTTGACCACATTCAAAAGAGAATAGCAGAGCTTAAACATTCTCACAGCAATGCCTGGCTTGAAATTGAATACACAGGCAAAGAGATTGTCGCCAACCTTCGGGAGATACTCAACAGTGATATTGCTGATTCAGAAATGGAGATTCGCAGGATAAAAAACAGACCAGCCATGGAACGAGTGATAAGTGCAATCAGGGAAGACGAAACCCTTGATGACCTTGATCACAGGGATGTCTTTGTCAGATGCCTTGATGCATCAGATGTTCCTGACAATGATCGCGAAGAGCTTACTGCTTCCTATAACGAAATAATCATCTCCCTTTATGAAGAGGATGTAAACGCTGAATAAACGGGCATGATTGCGTATCAATCACCCCCAACTATAAAAATGATAGTTATTTTCACGGTAAACGGGCATGAATGTGTATCAACCACCCCCAACTATAAAAATGATAGTCATTTTCACGGTAAAAAGGAGTCTCATGAAGATTCTTGAACTTAGATTTAAAAACCTCAATTCCCTTTATGGCGAGTGGATTATTGATTTTACCACCCCCGAATATATATCAAATGGTATCTTTGCCCTTACAGGCCCCACAGGTGCCGGAAAATCCACAATCCTTGATGCTGTTTGCCTGGCTCTTTACGGTGCAACCCCAAGACTTGGGAAAATTACGAAAAGCACAAATGAGATAATGTCCCGTCAAACAGGGGAGTGCTATTCAGAGCTTCTGTTTGAATCTATCTCTGGAAAATTTCGATGTCACTGGGAACAGAGACGCGCACGCAAAAAGATTGATGGTGCATTACAGACACCTGAGCACCAGATTCTGGATGGTGAGTCTGGAAAACCCATCGAAACCAAAAAAAGCCTCGTTGCAGGAGAAATTGAAAAGAACACAGGAATGGATTTTGACCGTTTTACGCGATCCATCCTGCTTGCCCAGGGTGGTTTTGACACCTTTCTTAAAGCTGATGTGGAACAGAAATCCAAAATTCTTGAACAGATCACTGGCACAGAGATCTATACTGAAATTTCAAAACGCGTACATGAAAAACAGAGGGAAGAAGGGGAAAAACTAAAGATTTTGCAGGCAGAGACATCAGGTATTGTGCTTCTTGAACCTGAGCAGGAAAATCAAATAAAACAGGATATTGAAAAAAAAGGAGTGGATGAGACAGAGCTTTTTTCTCAAAATGCGGAAAAACTAAAAGCCATCAACTGGTTAAAAACAATTGAAAATCTAAAAAATGAAATCAGGTTGCTGGATGAAGCCAAGGAAGAGCTTAAAAGAGCTCAGGAGTCCTTCAAGCCAGAGCTTTCAAGACTTGATCTTGCACTGAAAGCAGGTGAACTTGACGGTGAGCATGCAACCCTTGTTTCAGTTAGAAAACAGCAGGCAGAAGATAAGGCAGCTCTTGCAATGGAAGAGACAAAACTTCCTGAACTTGAAGCTCTGCTCAAGAGTAAAAAAGAGATCATGCAATCTGCGGAACAACAGAGTGCCTCAGCAGGAAAAGCCCTTGAGCAACAGGCACCCCTGATTCAGAGGGTGCGCTCCCTTGACCAGAAAATCTCTGGCGAGAAAAAAAACCTCGAAGCCCATGAAAAAGCATATAATGAAGAGATTTCAAAAATCAATTCTGACAAAAAACTTAAAATCAGGGAACATGACAGGCACGAAAAGATAAACGAGAAATTAAAAATTGTTGAGGATTATCTCACCACTCATTCAAGTGATGAGTGGCTTGTGGGAGGTCTTGGGGGCATTGAAGAGCAGTTGGCTTCCCTGCTTGGGATACAGAAAAAGATATCAATTGTGCTTGATGAGGAAAAGCGTCTTCAAGAGCTTCTTAACCAATCATGCAAAAAAGTTGATGATATCAATAAAAAACATGAAACAGCAAAAAAGAGACTTGAAAATGCACTGCAATCCATTGAAAATGCCGAAAAGGATTTAACCCTGCTCCTTGATGGAAGGCTACTTCGTGAATACCGAACAGAAAAAGAGACGCTTCTTCGGGAGATGGCTTTTCTTGCAAAAATTGCGGAGCTTGAAGATCATCGCTTAAAATTAGAAGATGGCAAACCCTGCCCTTTGTGCGGCTCTCTCAACCACCCTTTTGCTGAAGGCAATGTGCCTGTGCCTGATGAAACGGAAAGAAAGATTGAATCAGTATCCCAACTGATACAAAGTGCTGAACAGAAGGAGATGACCATTAAAAAACTGGAAGCATCTGAAAAGAAAGCACAAAAAAGCCTTGCCGACATTGAAAAACTTCAATCTGATGCCCTAAATGAAAAAAATAGTGCTGAAAAAAGCCTTTTTGACCTGAAGAATAATCTGATTGACCTCAACTCTGAATTTAAAGACAGAAAAAAAGTCTTGGGTGAAAAACTTCAACCCCTTGGGGTGGAAGAAGTTCCTGACAATGAACTCTCTGTTCTGACTCAAACCTTGAGAAAAAGAGTTGAAAAATGGAAAAGCCATGTAAATCAAAGGGATAAACTGAAGCAGGAACTTATGGAAATCAAAAGTGAATTAAAAAGTCTTGAGGCAATCATTGAGACACGATGCAAATCACTTACCGAAAAACAGAAAGCCCTGGATTCAGAAAAACAAGAGTATGAAAACCATTGCAGTAAACGTCATGAGCTGTTTGGAGACAAAAACCCTGATGCTGAAGAGATGCATCTTAATAAAGAAATTGACCATGCCCGTAAAAAAGAGAAGGAGGCAGGAAAACTCCTTGATGAAGTAAACAGAAAAGTTGCATCTGCCACAACATCCATAAATAATTTGAAGGAACGAATCAGCAAAAGAGTCTCTGAACTTGAAAAGCTTGAATACTGTTTTGACAGCTCTTTAAAAAATGCCCAATTTGCAGGTGAAAAAGAGTTTGTTGAAGCACGTCTGTCTCCTGTAGAACGGGAGAGATTAAAAGAAAAGGCAAAAAATCTTGATAACAGGGAGACAGAGCTTAAGACAAGACAAAAGGACAAAATAAAAAGCCTTGAAAGTGCAACAGCAGAAAAACTGACAGACAAACCCATTGAGGAGCTTGAGCCACAATTAAAATCAGCAGAGGAAAAACTCAGGGAGATCAGGGATGAGATTGCTGCTCTAAAACACAGGCTTAATGAAAACATTGCTGCCAAAAAACGTATAGAGGATAAACAGAGCGCAATAGATGCGCAGAAAAAAGAGTGTCTTCGCTGGGCAAAACTCCACGAACTCATAGGCTCGTCAGACGGCAAGAAATACAGAAACTTTGCCCAGGGCCTCACCTTTGAACTTATGGTATCACATGCCAACCGCCAGCTTGCGAAAATGAGCGACCGCTACCTGCTTATAAGGGATAATGAAAACCCCCTGGAGCTTAATGTAATTGACAACTATCAGGCAGGAGAAGTGCGATCAAGCAGAAACCTATCAGGTGGTGAAAGTTTTATTGTAAGCTTAACCCTTGCACTGGGTCTTTCCAAAATGGCCAGCCAGAAAGTACGGGTTGATTCCCTTTTTCTGGACGAAGGATTTGGCACACTGGATGAAGATGCCCTTGAAACCTCCCTTGAAACCCTCTCAAACCTTCAGCAGGATGGCAAGGTCATAGGCATTATTTCCCATGTTTCCGCACTTAAGGAGAGGATTGGTACACAGATAACAATATCTCCTCTATCAGGTGGCAAAAGTAACATCACAGGCCCTGGATGCCGCAGGGTTGCAACTGGGTTTTAAGCAATTCTACATAAGTACCCGCTTGAGAGCTTTATTGGACTTCTCTTTTATGCGATCTTTAATCGACTCCACCAGCGGGTTCGCCCAAGGCTCTTGTTGGATGGTCTGAAAATGGCTCATCCTGCATGGGGAGGCAAACAGATAGAGGAAATGCAACTTGGGACGTCATCCATTGCCTTGAATATTTGAATGAAAACAGACGATGAGCGTCTAACGTCAAAGTTCCGACAAGCAGTTGATCGTAATAGACATTCAAGGTTTCCAAGAGTCTGCCTCCCCTCTTTTGATGAGATGTAATTCAAGGCCAAGTCCATTCAGGAGTTCAAATATTTTACCGATTTGAGCCGTGGGCTTCCCCTTTTCAAGTTCTAAAACAAATTTTCTTCCAACATCGGTGTATTCAGAGATCTCTTTCTGGGTGAGTTTAAGTCTTTTGCGCTCTTCTAAAAGATATTGTCCCAGCTCTTTCGGATTGTTGATTTTAGACGATGTAGTCAATTTACCACCTGCAAAGGAGAAATGTTTTTCAATTTGATTTTTCAGTATTTTATTGGAATTCAATTAAGATTCAATAAAAAGTGTCCGATCTGGGATTTTTTGCATTTTTTATTAATATTTTTGGGAAAAAGTCCCCGATAAGGGACTTGTGTTGTCTTGTGGCGTGAGAGATCGGCATCAAATCAGGAATGTCTGCGGAAATATTAATCAGAACTTATACATTCTAAAAATCGACATCTTATTGCTTTTTCAGCAGATATTGCATTTGTCTGAATCAGGATAACCAGGATGGATAGGATGTTCAGGATATTCCATCCTGCCTTATCTTTGTTAATCTTGGGAATCCTGATTCAGACATTAGTGACAAGGCTCAAAAGATAATAGGTGTCGTCTTTGAGGTAAACGGGCATGATTGATTGCGTATCAATCACCCCCAAATATAAAAATGATAGTCATCTCCACGGTAAAAACCCATCAATACCATCAAGAAGGTCTTTATAATTATGGACAATAAATTACTGATATATAAGGATTTTCATACATAGTTGTAATACCCTCGCTATATGAGGGTTTATTAAAGCCAGTTACCCAAAAGAATAAATGCAGCCCAGTAAAAAGGAGCATTGTACTGCTTCTGGTTTATCAGGGCAATCTGGGCCTCCTGCAAAGCCTTGGCTTTAGTGATCTCTTCTTTTGCAAGTCGTTCGTAAAATGTTGACAAAAGCTTCTGTGTAGCAATATCCGACACCGGCCACAAAGATCCCAGAACGCTTCTGGCACCTGATTTAAGGGCAACTCCAGAAAGCCCAAGGGGCGAGCGATCATCTCCTTCAGCGGTCTGGCAGGCACTTAGGGTGATAAGCTCCACAGGCTTTTGTGCAAACTCTCTGGGTCTGATAAACTCCTCAAGAAGGTTCATGCTTAGGATTTTATCATAGGTCATGATGAAATTTTCATCTGGATTTCCCCCGAAAAAACCGTGTGATGCAATGTGAATGACCCCGTAATCCTTATGTTCCAGTTCGCTTGCAAAGCGGTTTAGTAAAAATTCATCATTCATCAGAAGCTGGCCTTTGAGATTTGCAGAGATGTTTTCCATTTCACCGGCAACTCCGGGGAGCCTGAGGAGCTCCTTTACATGCTGAGCTTCTGCTTCCGCAGTCTGAGAAGAGTCAGATATTTGAGAAAACTGTGAAGAAGAGGAATCAGTTGATGAAGAAGGTGTTTCAAGTTCTGCATTATCACGTTTGAGTTGCGCAGATTTGACAGAGAACCCTCTAACGCCTCTGTCTCTTGAATCAAGGGTTGTCTGACATAGGGTCTGCCACAATATGCCCGGAAGCTCCATGATAACCGGACCTGGTTCACTCATCCCGGCCATCAAACCTCTCATCTGACCACGAGGCAGAGGTTTGGGATCCAGAAGCATCAATCCTGGTTCTGTCACCACGGCATAGTGCTGGGCAAGAAATCCTGTCCCGTCCCACAGTGCTGCCATTGGAAGCATCCTGAAAACACCATCCGGCACAAAAACAAGTGTATCCACCCTATTCTCTTCAAGCAGAGATTTCAGAGGAGCGATCAGCCAACCATACACCTCTTTACCAAGCTGTTCATAAAAAAGGTTGTTGCGAAGATTAAGAGATAACTGACTGACAGTATCTTCCACAATCTCTCCCCTTACCAGAGCTGTCTTCCTGTAGAGGGTACCTCCAATATCTGCAAGTATTTCAAGGCGATCCGGAAAAATTACAGGGTAGATAACCGCAGTGCCAGAAGAAAGAGTTGTAATCTCCTGTGCCATGGCATCAATGCAAGGATCCCTGAAGTAATCCCGAAGTTCGGACTGTTTGCTCTTTTCCACTGCCTGCTGTGCTTCCCTTAAAAGCTGCTGCTGCACAAAGCTATCTTTTTCATGGCCTGATGCTTCAAGCAACAGGTCTGCAAGGCCGGTATAGATGGGAAAAAGAGTGGTACGAAAGGAGCTGCACCCCTCTTCATTGGCAATTGCCATATCCTGACGAATGGCGTCCACATGAAAAAGAGCCCGTTGAAATGCGGCAATGGCCTGATTCCTCTCCCCCTTGCTCTTAAAAAGTCTCCCCATCTGCCACTCCCACTGCATCAAAAGGTCATGATCCTGAATGGCTCCAGCTGAGGTGACTGCCCGTTCTGTCAATATAAGGGCATCTTCAATACGGTTTCGGCTTTCGTAGAGTTCACCCATACTGCCATGGGCAAGGGAGACAAGTCTTGGATCTTGTGGAGAATCCAGATTTTCAGCAAGGCTCTGTGCCCGCTTAAGGGTATGATATCTAAAGGCATCCCCTGTAGTACCAGGCTCCCGAAATCCTGCTTCTGTTGCGATTTCCAGCAAAATTTTTGCCTGTTCACGTGGTGATTTAATCTCATCAACAGATACAATTGCTTGGGAAAGATGCTCAAAGGCAGCAGCATTGTCAGATGGAGGAAGCACATGGGCTATGTTACGGTGAATCGCTGCTTTATGGGCATGATCCTGATTCAGGCCGGTCTCTTCAATAAGCGTCAATGCCCTTTTATACAAATTAAGGGCTTCAGCCATGTTATTCCGGCCAGCCAGCACATTACCAAGACGACTGGCACAAGATGCCGCTATGTCCGAAGAAAAAGGCTGAAGGTTTTCTGACTTTTCAAGTGCTGAACGCAGCATTGTTTCAGCACTTTTAATATCCTGACCGAGAAAATGGATGTAGCCTAAGCACTGCATGGATATAATTTCCAGCCGTGGGTGTTTCAGGATTTGAGATTTTGAGAGGGCATCTTTAAAATCAACTTCTGCTTTTTCGTAAAATCCAAGTGTTCTGAAAATTTCTCCTCGACTGAGCAGAAGTTTTATCTCCTGGATACCGGTGGCACTTTCAAGCTGGTTTGTCAGATGGAAAAGCTGTGCAACTTCCGGTGTTTCCGGTGTTGCAGATGCTTTATGGATTGCAGCTTCTGCCTGACAGACAAGGTTGAAAAATACCAGTAACAGTACCAAAACTAACCTTTGGGCATATGTTTTTATTGTATTTGACATGAGTTACTCCAGTCCTTTTTTGTTGAATACTCAAAATCGACATTTTGCCTGCGTATTTTTCAATCCGCTACTGTTTCATCAATGCGTTCCATGGTCAAAAGAACCAGTGAAGGGTCTTCGGGCTGTTCTGGAAAACCGCCTTTTCCTCCCTGAATCAGAGAGCTTGCCTGATGGCTGCCAAGTGCAAGGCAGGGGTCTGTTGACATCATGACAGGAGAAGTAAACTGAACCCCCATATTGGCAATGGAGCCGCTGATGTCAATTTCTGTTAGCTTTTGGGGAATCTCGCCAGGGTTTCCCTTTGGTGCTGCGGCCTGAATGACATTGAGGTTCTGTCCAGGCTCAAATATTCTTCGCTCAAGGCCTCCGATTTCAAGCTCCTGGGTTCTGTCGGTGATAATGCCGTTGACATTGATGTCAATGGTGCCTCCGGTTGCGTTTTCAGCAGCAGTATTAGCCTGAATAAATCCACCTTTCATAACAAGAAAATTTTCCGGCATTGCATTATCTTCCTGCTTTATTCCTTTGATGGTTATATTGCCGCCGTCTCCGGTTTCTCCTTCTACGGATGTTGTAATCTGGGCATCATGAATAAAAAGGCTGTCCGATTGGATAGTGATGTCACCACCGTCAGCGTTTTTGCATGAAGTGTTGATGGTGCTGCTATTTTTAACGATTGTCTTATTTGCCTGAATATTAATTTCGCTTGCTGGAACGTTCTGGGTACTCTCGGAAGTTATGGTTGCTTTTTGATCAAGATGAATATTGCGAGCATTAATGTTAATTGAATTAACAATTGAATTTCCAGATAGTTCTGCAAGACTCTCTTCTGAAAGTTTCTGTTCAGCAGAAATGCTTATGTTCCCACCATTCATAAGAGTCACAGAGTCCGCATTTATGATGACATCACCAACATAGCCTGCGGCATTATCAGTGGCAGCACTATATATACCAGTTGATTCTCCATCAATTATAATATTATCAGCGTTGACAGTTACAGTACCAGCATCACCTTTTGCATAGGTGCTGCTTGAAATAAGTGCTCCATCAATCAATTTCAGCAGCCTGTCCACCGTGACAGTAACTGTTCCGCCATTACCCTCGGAAAAATAAAAGGCTAAACTCGCTATACCTGTACCATCGCCACCTTTACCATCAATTTTTAACTCTCCTGCTTTGACAATTACATTTTTTGCATCACCTTTTGCAGATGTGCTGCTTGAAATTCTGGCTTCATCAAGCAATTCCAGCAGACCATCAACTGTTACATCAACCGTTCCTGCGTTCCCGCTGGAGCCATAACTGGCATCACTTTCAATACCTGTTACCTCTCCATTACCATTAATTTTGATACTCCCTGCTGTTACGATTACGTCACCGGCATCACCTTTTGCAGATGTGCTGCTTGATATTTCTGCACCATCTCTCATTTCCAGAAGAGCGTCAGTAGATACAGTTACTGTGCCAGCATCTCCAGTTGTATTTTTATATGTTTCACTACTAATTTGGGCAGCCCCCTTCATCATCTGTATTTCTTTAGCATTAACAATTACGTCACCTGCATTACCATTGGAACCTTCATAGGCAGCACTGGTTATTCCTGTAAACAAATAGGTCTCATTTTGAGGGTCAATGATTAATTTGTCGGCATTCACTGTAACTTTGCCGGCATTACCTTCTGAAAAGGTACTGGTTGAAATTTGTGCACCATTACTCATTTCAAGCAATCCTTTTATATTAATTATGATTTCTCCACCATCTCCCTCGGAAACATATCCAGATGGATCTGTTTCTGCCTGACAGGCAACTCCAGTAAGCTGAGTCTGAAACCCTTGAGCATCTATTTTCATATTTCCGGATTCTAACATAACAGTATTTCCATTTCCTTTTCCAAACGTACTACTTGAAATCGCTCCTCCATGATAAAGCTCCGTAGAATCATTTATGATAATATTTACAGTCCCAGCATTACCTTCATCATATGTCCAGCTTCTTATACCCGTAAACCGTCTACCAGAGATTGTCTGATTCTTATTATCTATCATCAGATTTTCAGCAGTTACTATTACATCTCCTGAATCAGCCTTAGTAAAAGTATCACTTGATATCGTTCCCCCATCTATAAGTTCAATTTTATCTTCAACATTTACTTCAATTGAACCAGGATTACCCTGTGAGCCACTCCTTGCCTGACTTGTTATACCTGCAAACGACTCACGTCCCTGTCCATCAATTGTCAGTTGGCCAGCCCTAACAAGAAGATTACCAGCATCTCCCTGTGACCATATAGAGCTTGATATTTCGGATCCATTGAGAATTTTTAACATATCAGCAACATTTACTTCGATTGAGCCAGCATTACCGTATGATCCGGTTCTTGCATGGCTTGCAATACCCGTAAATGAATCACTCATTTGACGATCAATTGTCAAATCTCCGGCATTAATAATTAAATTGCCAGCATTACCCTTTGACTCTGTATAGCTTGAAATTGAGGCCCCATTTATGATCTGCATCAGGCCATAAACTTTTATGTCAACTGTTCCGGCGTTGCCCTCGGAATTCGATCCTGCCGTACTTGCAATAACGGTAACCTGGTCGCTTCCTTGCTCATCAATTGTCAGTTTATCTGCCTTGACAATCACATTGCCTGCATCACCTTTGGAAGATGTAGTACTCCAGATTTGAGACCCCTTGTTGATTTGTATTAAGCTATTTACATTTATTTCGATTGTTCCAGCATTACCTTCTGAGTTCGATTTTGCCTGACTTGAAATAACGCTATAAGAATCCCCCCCATCAATGGATAAATTTTCGGCATTGATAATAATGTCTCCAGAATTTCCTGTTGAATAGGAATAGCTTAAAATGGATGAATTATTGTCTATGATCACCTCTTTTTCTGCACTTACTTCAACACCAATATCTCCATTTTTGACACCAAGGTTATGAGCTTTAATTGAAGATTCATCAAATTCCACCTTTCCGGTATGTATTTTGATGTGTCCGCCACCATTACCACTTGAATCAATGGTGGCGGATTTTATGCTCACTGTTCCGTTGGCTATTCCTGCTATATCTCCTTCAATAGAAACATTTCCAGAAGATTTTCCTAACGCCGTAAGCTGAATGTCGCCCCCCTCGTTTACCAGCTTGGAATTTTGCTCTTCAGCTCCCTGTATTGTGATATTTCCGCTGCTCAAAGAGATCCTGCTTTCCGGCGCAAACTCCAGCACACTGCCGTTAATCTCAATGGTTGCCGCTTTTGCCCCTAAAAACCCGAAGGACTCAGGTGCAGCCTGGGTCAAAGTGCTTGTTGCCGGAGAGGAAGCACTGAAAACAGTGCCATCGTCAAAAATCAGTTCATCTGCGGTACTGACATGAAACGCCGCCGGCACATCCACTGTGGCATGTGGACCAAAGACCACCCCGCTTGGATTGATGAAGAAAAAATCCGCATCTCCCACGGTGGAACGAAGAAGGCCGTCAATGGTTGAGGCCTCCCCGCCTGTCACCCTTGAGATGACGTTGTTTATGCTGTTTGAACCGGTAAAAGTGGCACTCTGGTTTTCTGATATGCTGAAGGTTTTAAAGCTGTGAAACAGATTCTGGCCAGATAGTGTTCCCAAGGATTCAGGAATTGTAAAATCAGGGCCTGTTAGTGTCTGGGGTGCACCAACAGTGCCATCGGTTGCAATATCTGCATAGACAAAAGCAGCATACCCTGTAAAAATGATAATTGAAAAAAAGGATAAAACAATGACAATGATCTTGTTTATAAAACAGGATAAACAATGATGGCCATTAGAAAAATTCAACCTACCATCTTTCATAAAGAGTTCCCTTCGCAATATTTATGTTAAAATTCAGACTTTTATCTTTTATGAGCTTTGATTCTGCTATTAAAAGTTCATAATACTATCATTGATTGCAATTTTTTTCTCTCTGCACAAGACTGTTGCTGTTTCTGTAAATCCACCAAGGGATAGAAAAGCCGGTATCATAATGTTATCCGGTCTAAGGTTCTGATATATCATCACTTTTTCATGAAAATCCTCGATCATGGATCGTCCACTTTTTGCCGCCTGCTTTTTGACTTCCACAACCAGAACCCTTCCGCAGGATGACTCTGCAACTATATCCAGCTCCAAGTTTTTGCCGTCTTCCCTCTGGAATATGACACGGGTTTTAACATCCACAATATTCAATGGAGTATCGGTGATATTCAATGAAGTCTCATTGATATTCAATGGAGTCTCACTAATACTCAATGGAGTCTCACTAATACTCAATGAAGCCTCACTGATATTAAATGAACTTTCGTCAGTTTGTTCATTTGCTCTCTTTTCATCCTGGATATTCCCGCCATCGGGAATGGTGAAAAAGCTGGACACTTTAAATCTCTTCCTGCTTCTAAAGGCATTGGCAAGCTGCATTTCAGCAACCTGACCTGTAAGGTTGCTCAGCATTCCCTGTATTTTATGTTCCTCCTGCTTCAAAGCCTCTATCTTTTCATGGAACTCCTTTTTCAAGTCAGGCTCAAAGTTGTGGATCTCCTTTTCAAAACGGTTTCTCAAAATAAGATTTAGTGTTCCATCCTGAAGCCCCCGAAAGTCTATATCTGCATTGCCCCACTCCAGCATGTCAGCTTCCACAAGAGTCAAAAGTTTTTCCTGAATCTCGTTGATTTCAAGCTCCAGCCCCATGGTCTCCTTAAGCTCTGCCGGTGTCCAGTAACGATCCGAATGTTTGCTTAAAAAGAGCAGTAAATTCTTTGCATGGCGGTCATTGATCTTTTGAAGAGTGAGTTGAATATACTCTCCCCAGGTTCTTGACATTTCTGAATAGCGGTTTGTGATCTCGTAATTTACAGTGTTGATAACACCCTCTTCAGTGAGAAGCTCTTTATCCTCATAGTTGCTCTGTATTACACAGGATATGAAAAACGGGTCTGACATGCACAGGGTATTTATCTGAACAGCCGTGTCGTTGGTGATTGGTTCTCCATATGCATTGGCATATCTGTACACTGCCTGAAGACCGCTTTCATGTGTTAGATAAGGTGATATAAACATTTCGGTAAGCCGTCCAGCCTCAAGATATCTGCTGCTGATGTTGATGAGCCAGCGGATGTAGGAGCCAGTCACCAGCATGGGGGCAATTTTGGACTCCACATGGTAGTGGAAACTGCCGGCAAGAGACTCTATGGGAGCTGTCTGATAATGGGGATCTGGATAAACATATTGCGTGATATTCTGGAACTCGTCTATGATCACAAGGAAACTGATGTCATACATATCAGCAAAACGGTGGGGAGCTGAGTAAGCAATTTTCCATACAAGATCATTTAGCCCAGCAGCTTTATTCTCCTGTATGGCATCAATATCTTCAATCATAAGCTCTATACCGTTGGCTATGGCACAATCCCTCAACTGTTCCAATGGCAACAGCTTGCCGACAAAGGATGCTTTTCTCTCAATAAAGGATATGTACTGGGTTGCAAATGCACAGTAATAATCAATTGCAAACGTGGGATACCAGGTTTTATTTTCCGATATATCAAAATAGAAGGGAATCACCTTCCCGTTTTCACTCCATAGTTTATTGAAAATACGCTGGATAAATGCGGTTTTGCCGCTTTTTCTGCGTGCAAGGATAACCCTTGATTTAGAAAGTTTTTTCGGAATATTGGCAATCCATTTTCCAAAGTTTTTAAACTCTTTTTCACGACCAACAAGAAGGTCGGGGTTGCCTATTTTTTCCTGGAGCGGATATTGAATATTGTCTGAATTCATCACATCTGCCTTTTTTAGTGTAACTCCCCTTAATAATATCTTAAAAATTCACAATTCTTTCATTGATTGCAATTTTTTTCTCTCTGCACAAGATTGTTGCTGTTTCTGTAAATCCACCAAGGGATAGAAAAGCCGGTATCATAATGTTATCCGGTCTAAGATTCTGATATACCATCACTTTTTCATGAAAATCCTCGATCATGGATCGTCCACTTTTTGCCGCCTGTTTTTTGACTTCAACAAGCAAAATCCTTCCGCAGGATGACTCTGCAACTATATCCAGCTCCATGTTTTTGCCGTCTTCCCTCTGGAATATGACACGGGTTTTAACATCCACAATATTCAATGGAGTATCGGTGATATTCAATGAAGTCTCACTGATATTAAATGAAGTCTCACTGATATTCAATGGAGTCTCACTGATATTCAATGGAGTCTCACCAATACTCAATGGAGTCTCACTAATACTCAATGAAGTTTCACTGATATTAAATGAACTTTCGTCAGTTTTTTCATTTATTCTCTTTTCATCCTGGATATTCCCGCCATCGGGAATGGTGAAAAAGGTGGAAAGTTTAAATCGCTTCCTGCTTCTAAAGGCATTGGCGAGCTGCATTTCAGCAACTTGACCTGTAAGGTTGCTCAGCATTCCCTGTATTTTCTGTTTCTCCTGTTTCAATGCCTTTATCTGTTCATGGAACTCCTTTTTCAAGTCTGGCTCAAAATTGTGGATCTCCTTTTCAAAACGGTTTCTCAAAATAAGATTTAGTGTTCCATCCTGAAGCCCCCGAAAGTCTATATCTGCATTGCCCCACTCCAGCATGTCAGCCTCCACAAGGGTCAAAAGTTTTTCCTGAATCTCGTTGATCTCAAGCTCCAG
>NZ_LT828542.1:30696-32329 GCF_900170035.1 Desulfamplus magnetovallimortis
AGTAGGCAGTTTCCCAGACAGAATCATGCAAACCAGACGCCTTGTCATGCTGCATGCTTTCAATATCTTCAGAAAGTTGCTGGATGGAGTGTTGATTCGCATATATCATTATATTTTCAAGGGAAAGGGATTTGCCTACAAGGGACGCATCTCTTTCAAGAAATGATATATATTGTGTGGCAAAGGCACGATAATAACGAATTGCAAAATCAGGATACCAGACTTTATTTTCTGCGATATCAAAATAGAAGGGAATGACCTTCCCGTTTTCACTCCATAGTTTATTGAAAATACGCTGGATAAATGCGGTTTTGCCGCTTTTTCTGCGTGCAAGGATAACCCTTGATTTAGAGAGTTTTTTCGGAATATTGGCAATCCATTTTCCAAAATTATTAAACTCTTTTTCTCGACCAACAAGAAGGTCGGGGTTGCCTATTTTTTCCTGGAGCGGATATTGAAGATTGTCTGAATTCATCACATCTGCCTTTTTAGTGTAACTCCCCTTAATAATATATTAAAAACTCACAATTCTTTCATTGATTGCAATTTTCTTCTCTCTACACAATGCTGTGGCTGTTTCAGTAAATCCACCAAGGGATAGAAAAGCAGGGATCATAATGTTATCCGGCCTAAGCTTCTGATATACCATCACTTTTTCATGGAAATCTTCAATCATAGAACGTCCACTCTTTGCGGCCTGCTTTTTGACTTCAACAAGCAAAACCCTTCCGCAGGATGACTCTGCAACTATATCCAGCTCCATGTTTTTGCCGTCTTCCCTCTGGAATATGACACGGGTTTTAACATCCACAATATTCAATGGAGTATCGGTGATATTCAATGAAGTCTCACTAATTTCAATGGAGTCTCATTAATACTCAATGAAGCCTCACTGATATTTAATGAAGTTTCGTCAGTTTGTTCATTTGCTCTCTTTTCATCATGGATATTCCCGCCATCGGGAATGGTGAAAAAGGTGGAAAGTCTAAATCTCTTCCTGCTTCTAAAGGCATTGGCAAGCTGCATTTCAGCTACCTGACCTGTGAGGTGACTCAGCATTCCCAGAATTTTCTGTTTTTCCTGCTTCAAAGCTTTTATCTGTTCATGGAACTCCTTTTTCAAGTCTGGCTCAAAATTGTGGATCTCCTTTTCAAAACGGTTTCTCAAAATAAGATTTAGTGTTCCATCCTGAAGCCCCCGAAAGTCTATATCTGCATTGCCCCACTCCAGCATGTCAGCTTCCACAAGGGTCAAAAGTTTTTCCTGAATCTCGTTGATCTCAAGCTCCAGACCCATGGTCTCCTTCAATTCCTTTGGTGTCCAGTAGCGGTGGGAATGCCTGCTTAAAAAGAGCAGTAAATTCTTTGCATGGCGGTCATTTATCTTTTGAAGAGTCAGTTGAATATACTCTCCCCAGGTTCTGGACATCTCTGAGTATCTGTTTGTGATCTCGTAATTTACAGTATTTATAACACCCTCTTCAGTAAGAAACTCTTTATCCTCATAGTTACTCTGTATTACACAAGATATGAAAAATGGGTCTGACATGCACAGGGTATTTATCTGAACAGCAGTGTCGTTGGTGATGGGTTCGCCATATGCATTGGCATATCTGTACACTGCCTGAAGACCA
>NZ_LT828542.1:32429-33832 GCF_900170035.1 Desulfamplus magnetovallimortis
AATAGGCAGTTTCCCACATCAAATCATGAAATCCCTGTTCTTTATGTTGTAGCAGGGAATCAACATTCTTCACAAGGGGTTCAATGCTTTTTGATACTCCATATTCCCTGATCTGCTCCAGCGTCATTGGGTCACGAATCAGTCCGGGCTCCCTTTCCAGAAATGAGATATATTGAGAGGTAAATGCACAGAAATATTTTATGGCAAACATGGGGAGCCATATATTTGCCTCAGAAATGTCAAAGTAAAATGGAATGACCTTCCCGTTTTCACTCCATAGTTTATTGAATATACGCTGGATAAATGCGGTTTTGCCACTTTTTCTGCGTGCAAGGATAACCCTTGATTTCGAAAGCTTTTTCGGAATATTGGCAATCCATTTTCCAAAGTTTTTAAACTCTTTTTCACGACCAACAAGAAGGTCGGGGTTGCCTATTTTTTCCTGGAGCGGATATTGAATATTGTCTGAATTCATAACATCTGCCTTTTTTATTGTAACTCTCCTGAATGAATATATTACTAAAAGTCAACACCTATGATCTTGTAAGCCTTGTCAACACTGTCTGAATCAGGATTCCCAAGATTAACAAGATAAGGCAGGATTATCTATCTTGAGCATCCTATCCATCCTGGTTATCCTGGTTCAGACAACTGCAATAACTTCTGAAAAAGCAATAAGATGTCAATTTTGAGCATATTAAGTAATAAGTCTAAAATAACTTTCCTAAACTCCCCCTCGCAAGTCATGGAGAGAGAGCTGGGGGGTGAGGTAAATGGGCAAGTTATTAAAAATCCATTCCTAAAAAGTTACAATGTTTTCGTTTATCGCAATTTTATTCTCTCTACACAATGCTGTGGCTGTTTCAGTAAATCCACCAAGGGAGAGAAAAGCAGGAACCATAATGTTATCCGGCCTAAGGCTCTGATATACCATCACCTTTTCATGGAAATCCTCTACAATGGAGCGCCCACTCTTTGCGGCCTGCTTTTTGACTTCAACAACCAAAACCCTTCCGCAGGATGACTCTGCAACTATATCCAGCTCCATATTTTTGCCGTCTTCCCTCTGGAATATGACACGGGTTTTAACATCCACAATATTTAATGGAGTATCGGTGATATTCAATGAAGTCTCACTAATACTCAATGGAGTCTCACTAATACTCAATGAAGCCTCACTAATACTCAATGGAGTCTCATTAATACTCAATGAAGCCTCACTGATATTAAATGAACTTTCGTCAGTTTTTTCATTTGTTCTCTTTTCATCCCGGATATTCCCGTCATCGGGAATGGTGAAAAAGGTGGAAAGTTTAAATCGCTTCCTGCTTCTGAAGGCATTGGCAAGCTGCATTTCAGCAACCTGACCTGTAAGGTTGCTCAGCATTCCCTGTATTTTCTGC
>NZ_LT828542.1:33932-50256 GCF_900170035.1 Desulfamplus magnetovallimortis
AATAGGCGATTTTCCATACAAGGTCATTCAACCCAGCGGCTTTGTTCTCCTGTATGGCATCAATATCTTCAATCATAAGCTCTATACCGTTGGCTATGGCATAATCCTTCAACTGTTCCAATGGCAACAGCTTGCCAACAAAGGATGCTTTTCTCTCAATAAAGGATATGTACTGGGTTGCAAATGCACAGTAATAATCAATGGCAAACGTGGGATACCAGGTTTTATTTTCCGCAATATCAAAATAGAAGGGAATGACCTTCCCGTTTTCACTCCATAGTTTATTGAAAATACGCTGGATAAACGCGGTTTTGCCGCTTTTTCTGCGTGCAAGGATAACCCTTGATTTAGAAAGTTTTTTCGGAATATTGGCAATCCATTTGCCAAAGTTTTTAAACTCTTTTTCACGACCAACAAGAAGGTCGGGGTTGCCTATTTTTTCCTGAAGCGGGTACATAAGCCTGTCTGAAGTCATAACACTTACCTTAGTTTGAATAGATTAGCCCCTGAAGTAATCAATGTTTCTACATGATTAGAAGGCATGCTTCATTTCCCGATTTACACTTTTCAGAAAGATTTGCTCATTTTTCGGGATTGTTCCATGAAAAGTGGAAAATATATTTAAACAGGCATGATTGATTACGTATCAATCACCCCCAAATATAAAAATGATAGTCATTTTCACGGTAAAAGCATATGAAAAATGCCGATTAGGAATCTCTTTTTCAATCCGACACTGTTTCATCAAGGCGTTCCAGGCTCAAGGGAACCAGTGATGGATCTTCCGGTTGTTCCGGCAACCCACCTTTTCCTCCCTGGAGCAGGGAACTTTCATGACCGCTGCCAAGTTCCAGACATGGATCAGTTGACATAACGGTAGTGGCAATGAACTGAACCCCCATATTGGTAATGGAACTGCTGATGTCAATTTCAGTGGGAGTTTGCGGAATTTCACCAGGGTTTCCCTTGGGTGCTGCGGCCTGTATGACATTGTTATTTTGACCAGGCTCAAAAATCCTTCGTTCCAGACCTCCGATTTCAAGTTCCTGGGTTCTGTCAGTGATAACGCCGTTGACATTGATATCAATGGTGCCTCCGGTTGCGTTTTCTCCTTCTGTATTGGCTTGAATGAAACCGCTTTTCATGACAAGGTAATCTGCTGATTGGCCTTCGTTTATGCCTTGAATGGTTATTTTCCCACCGTTTCCGTTGCTTTTATTGACGGAGGTGGTGATAACGCTGTCATTGAGGAATATGTTTTTGCCATTGATGGTTATGGCTCCACCGTTGGCGTTGTCTGCTGATGTGCTTATAGTGCTGCTGTTTTTAACAAAGAGTTTGTCAGCATGGATAATGATACGGCTCGCCGGGACATTTCCGGTACTTGCTGAAGTTACTGTTGAATTTTTATCAAGGTAGAGTTTGTCAGAAGTTATTGTGATTGTTTTGTCAAGTTTAGGTATCTCAGCCAATTTTTCGTCCGAAAGTGTTTGCATTGCAGCAATGGTAATCTGACTATTGTTCAGAAGTGTTATGGAATCTGCTTTAATTGAGACACTGCCGGCATAGCCTGAGGTTTCTGAAAATGCGGCACTGCTGATATCGCTTGAGTCAAGGGCGAGTTCAGAAGCAGTGACGATTACGTTGCCAGCATCGCCTTTTGACAGTGTTGAACTTCCGATCGAAGCGCCATTTATAAGTTTAATCAAACCGGATACTTTTATTATCACACTGCCGGCATTGCCTTTGGAAGAGGGGTTGCTAACGCTTCCGATACCTGATCCGCTGCCATTGCCATCAATTGTCAACTCTTCTGCGTTAACAATCACACTGCCGGCATTACCTTCGGAAAATGATTCGGCATTACTTGCAATGCCGGTATATGAGTTATTGCTGCGGGATTTAATTTTCAATTCACCGGCATTGACAATCAGTTCGCCGGCATTGCCTTTTGATACAGTAGATGTTGAAATACCACCAAAAAAGGAATTAATACTGACCAGACCAGGGACTGTTATTTCCACTGTTCCGGCATTCCCTTCAGACAAGGTAATACTTCCAATGACAGGATATATTTCTCCCCCCTGGTCATCCATTATCAGATCGCCTGCATGGATAGTTATATCACCTCCTTTCCCCACTTTTGAGGATGTAGAGGTTGAGATAACCGCACCATTAAGTATCTGCATCAAACCGGACACTGCAATGACTACTTCTCCGGCATTACCTCCGAAATCAGAATAGGCAATGCTCTTTATGCCTTTCATGTCTCCTGTGCTGTCAATGTTAAGTTTGCCTGCATTGACTATGACACGGCCAGCATCACCTTTTGACCATGTAGAACTTGAAATTCCTGTGGGGTTCATGGGTAATGTCTGTCCGTTTATTGTAATAGTTAATGTCTCTTCAGAGACAGGTGTTGCTATATTTTTAATATCAAGTAGTCCGTTAATAATAATTTCAATACCTTGCAAAGCTTCATTATTGCCCGTATTATCCGATGCTATATCAGAATCTTTAATAAAAGCATTTCCAGCCTGAATCAGGATATTTCCACCACCATTACCACTAACAACAATTTTTGCAAAATCCATAAGAATATCGCCACTTGCGTCAACATCTGCTGAACTTTCCAGTGAAACATTTCCTGGAGTGTTGCCCATTGCAGTTAGATGAATATCCCCTTTTTCACATAAAAGAGCAGGAAGATCATCTTCAGCGGGTTGAATGATGATATCCCCACTGCTAATGGAGATACTGCTTTCAGGTACAAATTCCAGCACACTGCCGTTGATCTCAATGGTTACAGATTTTGCCCCTGAGAACCCGAAGGACTCCGGTGCAGCCTGGGTCAAGGTGCTTGTTGCCGGCAATGTGGCACTTAAGATTCTGCCATCATCAAAAATCAGTTCATCAGCAGTACTGACATGAAATGCCGCCGGAACATCAACTGTTGCATGGGGACCAAAGACAACCCCACTGGGGTTTATGAAGAAGAAATCCGCATCTCCCACAGTTGAGCGAAGTAGCCCGTCAATGGTAGAAATTTCTCCCCCTGTCACACGTGAGATGACGTTGTTTATACTGTCGGAACCGGTAAAGGTGGCACTCTGATTTTCGGATATACTAAAAGTTTTGAAACTGTGAAAAAGATTCCGGCCAGATACGGTGCCCAAGTTGTCGGGAATGGTAAAATCAGGGCCTGTAAGTGTCAGAGCCGGGCCAACACTGCCATCGGTTGCAATATCAGCAAAGACAACTTCAAAAGAAACTGCAAAAATTATAAGAAAAAGAAGCCATATGTTTTGCCAATTCATTATATTATCTCTCTTTTTTACACCAGAGCAGGCATAAAAAATGTCTGGCTCTGCTCATGGCGAGATAGTGATTTGTTTTACTTTCAACATCACATAAAGCTTCAGGATGCTCAAGATCAATAACGATAATTGCATCGTTTTCCAGGCCCCTGAATTTTTTTATACGTGCAAAAGAAATTGCTGATGGTGGAAAATATCTAACAGAAAAGTCATCAAGCCTTACAATCATCCTTTTGGTCTTTTCAGATACACCTGATATGCTTGACCTGTAATAGCCAAATGGGGAAAGTATTGTAATTGAAGCCGGTGGAATGCCAAGAGCCAGCATATCTTCAATCCTGCTTTCAATGGCATTGCAGTAATCTGCCCCGATCTTTACTGTTGTCTCAAAGATTTCCGGACATTTTTCGATACTATAAGCTCTTAGATTCATCCTGGATATTTTATGTACCTTTTTTATAATTGAAGCAGTACTTCTGAAGTTTCTGCCGAACTCAAACCTTGCAGGTTTAAAAAGTCTCACTATTTCGGAAAGCAACTTTTTTGCTGATAACCCCGTAGATGGAGAAAATTGATTGAGATCATAAAAAAAATACCACTCTCCTTTTTCAAGGCCCCCTTTGAGAATAACATCAAACTTTTTCATATTCAGGTCATTAAAAATATCATGCCCTTCATCCACAATCAAAACGTCAAATTGATAAATTCCGGCTCGTCTCATATCAAGACTCAAGCTATCAATGGTGGATATGCTCACACATTCGTTGACAATTCCTGCTTCAAGAAATCGTTTCAACCATATTGATTTACAGAGAAAGAGAACAAGTTTATTCTGGTTTGAAAAAATTTTTGTCAATTCAACGGCCAGAAAGGTTTTGCCTGTTCCAGCTCCGCCGGAACACAATATCCTGGTATTTTTAGAAATCATATTCAGACAGCAAGAGAGGTCTTCTGTTGTTATCTGCCATTCTTCTGATGTACCCTCTCCTTCTTCTGTTGTTATCTGCCATTCTTCTGATCTACCCTCTCCTTCTCCAGTTGTACCTTGCCCTTTTTCCAAAATTATCTCATCTTCTTTAGTTCCCCCCTGACCTTTTTGTACCAGAGCCAAACGGGAAGAATAGAAGGTTTCAACCGATTGAAAAGATTGAAAATCAGGTCTTAAAAACTGCTTTAGGGCAATAACATGCTCTGGGGAAAGAAGATGATGATTACCAGGTCTTGCAATCCAATATCTAAAAAGGCCAGCCAACCATGATTCAAAATTTTTCATATTCCTTCTGTCGCAAATAATACGATGATCCCACTCCGCACTATTTTGTGACCACTCAACATCTGGAAATATAACACCATACCCTGTTAAAACCCTAAACTCTTTTAAATTAGCCCTGTTTTCAATATTGTTTTCTATTGCATGAAAATTCTTGTTTTCTATTGCATGAAGATTCTTGTTTTCTATTGCATGAAGATTCTTGTTTTCTATTACATGAAGATTCTTGTTTTCTATCACATGAAGATTCTTGTTTTCTATTGCATGAAGAATACTTTTTTCTATTGCATGAATGGCCAATTCAGCCTGCCTGAAGGGATTTTGAATACGATATCTTTCACCGGCTCTGTCCACTGTGTACCATAGGGCATCCTCAACACAAACTCCCCCACCCTTTACTTCAAGGACAAAAATCCCTGATTCACAGAGAATCACAAAATCGGCTTCACCAAATTTTTTAGTATCATGTACCTTCAGGTTGAAAGAGTGAAAGGCAATGCAGGCTTCATCATTGACAAAAGATTCTCTTAACTTGTCAAATACCCTGTATTCTGCCCTGCTTCCAGTCATGTAGGGTGAATCAGGAATCATTCTCATTGAGTTGCTTTCCTGTATCTTGCAAGATATTTTTCGTATGATTCAAGTTTGCACTTTAATATCTTATGAAAATATTCTCTCTCCATAAGTTCTATAGTAAGTTGCGGAATGCCTTTAAGGATCAATGACGATCCACTATTTGCAACTTTAAGTTCATGTTCGCCTTTTGGAAGATTTATAATAGTCTGAAAACAATCCTCGATTTTTGATGTTACAGCAAACCACTCCTTAAATCTCTCATTTTTCATCATATCCATTAAAGTCGGAGGGACTTGGGGTGCTTCAAATTCCATATCGCTTTTCATTTTTGAATGGGCATAAACCGCCATTTTATATGAGATGAAATCTTGCAACCCATCGAATTGCCTTAGAAATGGCGGGGACTTTATGAATTTATCCCGTATGCCAAAGAGCATTGCAAACTGCAAAACGAGTTTTTCGTCAATTATTTTCTGTTCAAGAAGATCACTGCTGAAGTTGTAGTCAATCAAAGCATCACTGCTTTCCCTGAGAAAAAGCATCAGCAATACTTTTTCCAAAGGTGTTTTTGCATCTCTAAATTGCTCTGAAACGCTTTTATCCACAATTTTTTCAAAATTCCCAAGCGTGGCTGTGAGAGATTGTACCCTTGATCTACTTTTTTCGTCCCATCTGTCCGATTCCAGAAATATTATCATATCTTCTTTAAAATTTTCAAAGCTTTGGCTCCGGATGGCAGTTGTGACAAGCCCATGATAGATCTTCTCACCCGGAGACAATGCTCCCATGTCAGCATGGGTGTCTCTGAAATAGTTGAGAATAAATTCAATTCCCTTTTCCATGGATTTCTTGATCTTTTCTGAACCTTGGACATTGTCTGAACCCTGAACATTTCCCGAACCCTGAACATATCCTGACCCACAGACACTTCCTAAACCCTGAATATCTTCTGAATCCTGAACATCTCCTGAACCCTTAATTATGTGATAAACAGCGTTGCTTAAAGTGCCGTTTTTTGCAAAATAGAATAAATTCAAAAGCAAGCCGCCAAAGGCAAAAACTCTTTTGTAATCATCAACGCCATACCTTTGAAAACCATTATGGAGATACCCATTGTCATCAAAGGTTGTTTCGGACAAATGTTGAGGATCTGAGGAATCGGAAGAGAAATTTTTTCTGGTAAAGGAACCCTGGAACAAATTTTGATCACTAACAGAAGATTCAAACAAATCTTGATTAACGCTTAAGTTTTCAAAGTTTTTTTTATTAATATTGCTATCTTTAAAAAGCTTTTCATCTGAACCCATACCATGGAAAAGCAACTGATCTATCTTTGCTGATTTGAGATTCAATCCATTCAGTATGACATTACTTCTATTTTTAATATCATTTTTAAACTGTATCAAATCCTCATTGTTTTGAAATAAAAGTGAAGAAAAACAGGATAATGGAAGCGGTGCAGGAAGATAAATAGAATCAATGCCTTTTGTATGGAGACCAACAACATCCTCTACTCTTATGTCAATCCAGTTACTGTTCTTAAAAGTTTTTGCTGTTCCTTTTACTCCACCCAGGTTTAACTCAACAATACAGGGGGTGAGATTTTGCCTCTCACTTATGCATTTATCCAGAATTTCCAGAGGAACGCTGTTTTTAAATACGGGAATCCATCCGGGTTTAAGTTCAAGGGCATCAATATAATATTTCTGAAAGCCATCAGGGGATGTCAGCAGTCCCTGGGCGATTATCATCCTTATATTGTTTGTATTTGTCGGAAAAAACCATCTGATTTTTTGTTTTTTTCTATCCACCATTATGCAACTGTTTCCCTTTTCAATATCTTTTCATCATCAGGAAGAATCCGGTTAACTCCGCCGTTGTAGCCCTTGCTTTTGAAAAGCACCAGTTTCTTCATTGCCCTTGAACTCATCACATAAAATCTCTTTTTCATGGCATCAATATCATTATTGTAAATCTGAAACCCGTCAATGATAATAAAAACAATATCAAATTCCAGCCCTTTGATGGATTTGTCGTTAAGAACAACTATGCCGCCCTCACTGAAATCAATATTGACCTGTTTCTTATCCTTGCTGGAATAGGTCGATACAAGGGGATGGGGGTTATCAAGGTCAATATCAATTGAGGCCAGGGCACCGGCAAAACGATCTCTTTGACTATCATTTGCCACAACAACACCGATGAGATTCCTGTCATCCTTGTCCGCTTCTCTTAGCATCATTCTGACAATGGTGGTGAAATCTTCATATTCGTAGAGAACAGGCACTCCAAGTGATGATCTTGATTCAGGGGGAAGTTCCGGAAGAGGGCTTGCAGGGTCGGTAAAAAAATGGCTGGCAAATAGTGCCACCGGGTGAGAATTTCTGAAGTTCTCCTTAAGCTCAATCACATCATTTACATCAAGTCCCAGAATATTGGCAAGCTCCTGCCGGCTTGAGTGGTCGTCTGTTATCTGTTGATTCTGGTCAGCCACAACAAAAAAGTTCTGATATCCCGCATACATAAGCGCCTCATAAAATTTTACGGGCATATCCTGCCCCTCATCAATGATTAAATGAAGGGATCGGGGCGCCATGTTCAGAGATTCAAATTTTGTTTTTATTTTGTCGTAGTCCGGCTTGTAAGGCTCTTTTTCTGGCACACTCTCTTTGGCAAAATGCCCGTACATTTTGTAAAACCATGATTTTATTGTCCAGCTCTTAAGTGGAGTATCCACAAGCTGTTTTGTTGCCATATTCAATACATGGTTGTATGTGAGGAAAATATAGTCGTCATTTCCATGATACTTCATTGCCCTGAGAAGCGCCACAACTGATTTTCCTGTACCGGGGCCTCCCACAACCAGAAACGGACCATCTTCCGGCAGGTCATAAATCCTGTCCTGATCCTTGTTCAACTCCTCTTCACCAGGAAGCTTGAATGTTCTTTTTCCCATCACTCTCCCTCATCACTCAAGAGTGTGTTAATGATTTCGAGAAGTTGTAACTGACTGCCCCATAACAAAATCCAGGAAATCCGGAATGCCAAGATGGCGGTTACCACTAATGAAAACCCTGTCCAGAAAGATATTTCCATACTGGCAGGCAGGTTCAGGTATCAGGGAACAGGCGTGGCAGGCTGCACGATTGAGCCATCCCGGCCCCTGGCCTTCGTGCTCGGTGCAGACAGGATCAAGGGAGCACCATCTGGCATGTTTGAATGCTCCGTCCAGAAGAGTCAGAAATGATTTGGGCCTGGCACTTTCGATAATCCCTCCAAGGGAACCCACAATATCCGCAACTGCCGTGTAGATGAGAATTCCTGCCATCTTTCTGTCCACAGAAGAGTAAATACGCTCCTTCAGGGATGCTGCCGGATATCCTGAAGTTACCTCCAGTTCCCGAATCAGCAGGTGTGAAAGCGTATGCAGAAATAAAAATCTCGGGTTTATGATAATATCCTGAAAAATGGAGACTCCGGATTTTTCATATCTTACGGCAATCTCTTCAGCTCTTTTTTTGACACCATCAAGTTTTTCCCATGCAGATATTATTTTTTCGTCAAATGAGAAAAAAACCCCCTCTCCAAAAAGCTCTATTGCTGGAAGCCAGTCAGACTCTCCTACAATATCCGGAGGTACCAGTATGGTACCCCCGGGCAGGGATGGAGCCTTACCGAAACTGTTTCCCATACCGGAATTGTTATCCATACTGGAATTGTTGCCCATACTGGAACTGTTGCCCATACTGGAATTGTTGACCATACTGGAATTGTTGACCATACTGGAACTGTTGCCCATACCGGTATTGTTACCCATACTGGAATTGTTGACCATACCGGTATTGTTACCCATACTGGAATCGTTCTCCACACCGGAATTGTTATCCATAGGGTGAGGAATCCCCCCATCCTCTCCATATAGACGGGAAAAGCCCTTGAACACCTGAATTTCCCGAACTCTTCTGACAATCACATGATGCTCCACCGACCTTATTACTGCCGGAAGATCATCTGACAGATTCAGCTTTTCAAGTTTATTCCACTCATCTGTCACATGACAAGTTACAAAATCCTCATCATCCCTCATCTCCTCAAGGGGGGTCAGAAACGCCTTGTATTCATCTTCAAAAAGCTCACCAACTGTAATTGTTTCGCCCAAAAAGGGATATCCGGCATCTATCTTTCTTAAGGCTTCATTGATCTCTTCAACACTGCATCTGAAGCGGGTTGCAAGGGTTCTCAGCCTGCCGTTCTTAATCAACGGAATTCTGATACTGTTGATTTCCCTGCAAAGCTTTGAATTATTATAAAGTTTGTCAACAATGCCTGACTTGCCTACCCTTGATTCAGGGGGAATAACAAGGGCTGTTTCCGACTTCGGGGAATATAGACGAGGGTCATTTACTTCAAAAATCCCCCCAAAATGACCTTCATCTGCCCCTGGAAATGCATCAAATATCCAGGGCTGGTACTTGCTGACAGGAGATTTTGGATATCCATTTATTCCATAAAGATTGGATTGCCCGCATTGATCGCATGTAACTATCTTTCTGCCGTTTCTGTCCATGCCAAGTTTCAGGTAAGAGGCATCATAATCTTGTCTGCAATGATTTTTTGCATTTTCATGACAGACATAATGCCAGGGCACATCATCCAGATGGCCATGACTGTTCGCAACGCACCATGTAACCTGTTCCAGAACTCCTGAACAGTGCTCACAAAAAACCTTTTCCCTGAATTTTTTTTCCTGTCTCTTCCAGGGGTTCCTGTGCAGATAGCCGCATCTCCTGCAAACAGTCCAGGTGGGGAATATAACGGCAGGCAGATAACTTCCTGTCAGAATGCCTGCATCATTCTCACTTGCTGTCGGGGGTTTTCTCAACTCCTTGTTAATACCAAGCGCCATGGAGACCCTGGTGACATAAGGTATTATTTCCGCAGATATATTCTGATTTCTGTCTCTCCAGTATCGGGTATCTACAACAGCCATCAGCCTGTCTTCCGCCCCCCTTACAATGGAGCCTATACCGGCATAAGAGGTTAAATGCGAAAACCTGACCGGAGTATAGATTTGTCTCTTTTTCATAATATCATTTCACATCAGCTCCCCTGAATAAGGGGAAGGTCTATCAGTTTTATACTCAAAGGCGACACCTATGACCTTTTGAGCCTTGTCAATAGTGTCTGAATCAGGATACCCAAGATTAACAGGATAAGGCAGGATTAGCTATCTTGAACATCCTTCTCATCCTGGTTATCCTGATTCAGACAAATTCAATAACTTCTGAATAAGAAATAAAATGTCGATTTTAAGGAACAGGGTCTAAATAACTTGCTCATTAACCTCACCCCCCAGCCCCCTCTCCATGAATGGAGAGGGGGAGTTCGGGTAAGTTAATTAAACCCTATTACTAAGCATATATTACACACAACCTGTTTTCAGCCACACATGCGATTTACTGCTGTTCCCTTCTCACCTTGCCAAACAGTTTGACAAGGGCTGAATTTTCAACGTTTCTCATGGATTGAAGCGTTGGCCACAGGCCATTTTCCTCATTGAAATTACAGATCAGGTTGTCAAAACTTCTGTCCTTTGAATTAAATACCAGTTTTATGCGGTTTGCACGGCAATAATCAGCTCTTTCCCTCCAGCCATCAACAAGTTCATCAATATGTAAATGAACCCTCTCAATCTCTTCCTGACCGTAATGAACAGCAACAGCACAGCGCCGCTTCATCTCCTTTATCACTTTTCTTACTGCCTGATTGTCCCTGTCAAACTCCCCTGCCGAGTCATTTGTCAAAAGGCCGATATTTCCGTATCGCAACGCAATTATCAGTGCAGCATGAAGAGCTCGTGACCTTGCCTGATAGGTGAATGGAGTCAAACTTGAGGGTTCAACAAATCGGTAGAATGCATCGTGATATGATCTGAAATTTTCATAATGGGAGAGACTTCTTGCCTGTGTTTTATAATAATTGACAAAAACAATCCCCGGGGTTTCACCACGTCCCACCCTGCTGCTTGCCTGAATATACTCGGCAGTTGTCAGGGGCTGCCCGTTGATGATCATCATAGCAAGCCTTGATACATCAAGTCCCACCGAGATCATGTTGGTTGCAAGAGCCACATCCACTGCACCACTTTCCCCTCGGCCCTTTTCAAGTGCCATAAATACCTGATTGTTCTCCACAGCACTCTGATTGCTTGTCAGAACATTGACATTCAAGTCCCTTAACGGATATTTTTCAACTATACCTTTTACTTCAACATCTGCAACCCTATTAAAATCATCAATGGTGACAAGTTTTTTATCATCTGTAAACCCTGGAAAAAACTTCTCTATTTCATTTTTTAAATTCTCAACCGTCACTCTTTCCAGTAAATAAGGAATCCCACTTTGATACAGAGTTCTGCTGTTTCCCACCCCTTTCAGACTTCCATGATAGACAATCTGTGTCCACCATCTGTCCATATGGGCTTCCATATCCCCGAAAACCTCAATGGGAGCAGAGAGAAGAATGGCAGCCAGAGGTTCAAGACAACGTTGTCTGCTGAGAAGAGGGGCAAGATATCCCACATATAAACGCCCCGGCTTTTCATTAAGAGGTACGCTTTTTGCGAAATATGAATCATCACACCGGATGCCCGAAGGCGGAAAAACAGCTACATCCCTTCCAAAAAGTGTCCGGATCTGCTGCTTTGCATTTTTGATGGTAGCCGTTGAGGCAATATATTTGCTTCTCATTCCCCTTGTTATCAATACAGTGTCTATTGCAACCTCATAAAGTCCCACAATGGAACCAAGTGCGTTGGATATAAGGTGAAGTTCATCCTGAACGATCAGTTCCGGCGGCCTATTGCCGTTGAGACCAAAAAAAGCTGCTGCCCGCTCCTCCCAGGTCAATCTTGCAAATTTATCCACTGTGGCGATGAGAAGTGTGGGAGGATTCTGATATAATGCTTCATCTACAATGTTACATGGCAGTAAATTTTTGGGATTTTTGCCAAAATCACACAGAGGATTTGTGCATGTAAAATGGAATCTGTCATTCCCTGCAATATAATTCTTTTTTGAGAAGGGCGCATCACACCAGGGGCAACTGCTGATGACAAGTTTGTTGAATTGCCCATCCTCAGCCATCTTTACTGCCTGATAATATGTATTGGGAGATGTGGCACCACCAACCCACAAGCCTGTGGAAAAGGGTTCTCTTCCAAAAAGTTCCCCATTTTCCCGCCGTATCAGCTCCAGTGCCGAAATCACTTTGTTTGCTCTTATAAACTGCTGGGATGTAAGCAGCCTCAATGTGTATCGCATGATTGCAACAGTTCCGCCATAACTTGCTGGATATGCCAACCGCCGATAGATAAACAAAAAGGCCATCACCCCAAGATAGGCCTCTGTCTTTCCGCCACCTGTGGGAAACCAGATAAGATCCAGCGTGTCCCTGTATTGGCTCTCCTCATTTACGACAGATTCCAGAACCATCAGGATAAAGGCCAACTGAAAGGGTCTCCATCTGTATTGCGACTCCTTTTTCTCAATACCTCTGTTGCGATCATTTGATATCCATTGCAGAAGCATGGCTCTGTTCATTGTGGCAAATGCGATCCTTGCATTGCGGCTCTTTTGCAAAAGTTCGACACCCCTCCGCATTCTGTTATGGGCAAGATGCTGTTTTTCGATTATGGATTGGGCTGTTTTTTTATCTTCCTCATCATCTTCATGAGCGGCTCTGCGGCTCTGCGCCTCAATCCATCCGGCATAATTACTGACAAAAAGAGTCAAGCTGTGAAGAATTTCATGGTGTTTTTCCCCTTCGCACATCTTTAAAAATGCAAAGATCAATGGAGTATCATCGCCGCTGCCTGTGCTTGCAGTAAGCTGGGGCACCTCCACCGTGGGAATAAAATCAACCTTTATCTCCATTTTCCCCTGCTTATTGAAAGCCCAGTCAGCAGCCGCACCATGTCCCACTGCATAGATGTGTAAATCTTTGTACCTTAATGCGACCTCCTTCTCTTCATCCGTTAAAAACGCCCTGTTTTTTGAAGGATATATCCCAACCTGGCCGGATTCCACAATTGCGTGCAGCACCACATTAAAGAGGGTTTTCTCATTTTGTTCCTCAATAAATTCCTTACCGTTTTTTTCATCGTCGATATTCTGGTTGTTTGACATGGTGATGGTGACGATATAACCTGTTCTATATCTTCTCCACAAAGCGTCAATTCTTGCTTTTCCATTAAAAACAATATGTTGCACCTGGCTTTCCGGTGAAAATTCCACCTCCACTCCACCATCGGAAAGTGGGATTTTTTCCCATTGCCTGGGAAGAAATTGCCCTCTATCGTCTCTCTCCTGCTCCGGAATCTTTTTATAACAGACAGCATCATAATAGACCCGTAAAAGAATATGCTCCCCTGTAATAAAAAAAGAGAAACCGGCAGATGACGGGGGAATGTATCTTTTTCCCTTTTTCACCTGCTTCAGCCCCTCTTTTTTATTTCTGAATCTCCGTCAATATAATCGTCCTCATCAATATGATCGTCTCCGTCAATATAACCGTCTCCGTCAATATGATCGTCTCCGTCAATATGATCGTCTTCATCAATATGACCGTCTCCGCCGGTATAACCGTCCCCACCAATATGAGCATCTCCGTCAATATAGTTGTCATCAGCGGCATCCAGACTGTTCTGGTTCCTTATAATTGGAAAAAGAAAACCGGTAAAGCATCTGTCCAATGGCCTTTGGATCGTCAGAATCTCTCTATTGCCATGGGATTTCAATATTAATCCTGATCCGGTCAATGCTTTTTTTGTGTAATCTACAATCTTTTTTCTTGCACTCTTGATATCCAATGAACTTTTTTCCTTAACACAATTCAAAAGTTGCGCATTAGTGACTAAACGATAATATTCACCTTGTTTACCAAGGTTATGTAGAGTTGTAAATATTTCTTTATATTCCGGATTCAATGAGGGGGGCTTGAGTCGGGTGAGTTGTGAGGGAATTAAAAAGTGCAAGGCGTTTTCTAACCGGCAATATCTAACCTTCTCAAAATCGACATCTTATTGCTTTTTTCCAGTTACTGAATTTGTCTGAATCAGGATAACCAGGATAAAAAAGATGTTCAGGATAGATAATCCTGCCTTATCTTTTCAAAATCGACACCTTGTTGGACTTTTTGGCATTTCTTGAATTTGTCTGAATCAGGATAACCAGGACTTACAGGATGCTCAGGATTTTTATCCTGTAAATCCTGAGCATCCTGGGCATCCTGATTCAGACAGTATTGACAAGGCTCAAAAGCTCATAGGTGTCGCTTTTGAGTATCTTTATTAATCTTGGGAATCCTGATTCAGACAGTATTAAAAAGGCTCAAGAGGTTATAGGTGTCGATTTTGAGAACCTTGAAACAACAATAGTGAGAAGGTGAGAATCAAAAATAGAGAAGCTTAAGACAACACCATTGCCAAGCTCCCCTATCCATGAATGTTGGGGTGGGATAACTACTGCTTTGGTATCAACGACTCTCTTCGTGGTCTTTCCTTATCCAGAATCCTGTGTATCATTGATGCCAAATCTGCCTTGTTAAAAGGCTTTACTAAAATACCGTTTGCACCGGCAGTCTCAATCTCGTCACCGTCAGAGAAAGTGTTTCCGGTACAGATGATCACAGGAAGATCAGGGCGAATGGCGGTTAACTCAAGGGCAAGTCTGTCGCCTGTCATGTCAGGCATTGTAAAGTCAGTCAGTATAAGATCAAATCCTTCAGGCTCCTCTTTAAAAACCTCAAGGGCTTTCAGGGGTGTATCACAGGCAGTTACCTGATAGCCAAGGCTTTCAAGCAGGCGTATCTCCATCTGAAGTACAGCCTTGTTGTCATCAACAATCAGTACTCTTTCCGTTCCTCCCTGAATTAATTTTCTGACCTTCTGCACTGGATATTTTTTCGATGCTTCATGTTTAAAATCAGCAGTCGGCAAATAGACATATACATCTGTACCACTTCCCTCTCTGCTTTCAATTTTAATTTTCCCTCTGCACAACTCAACAATTCCATGCACCACAGACAGACCCAGCCCTGTGCCTTTTCCCTGGGATTTGGTTGTAAAATAGGGTTGAAAAACCTTGTCTAAAAGATCACCGGAAATTCCTTTTCCTGTATCAGAAACCTTCAGTAAAAGATATTCACCATTGACAAGATCAGGAAAATTATTGCCATCTGAAATGGTTATCTGCTCCAGGGTAACGGTAAGAGTGCCGCCATTCTCTTCCATTGCATGGTAGGCATTGGTTGCAAGATTCATAACTATCTGGTGAATCTGGGTGGGATTAGCTACTACAGGGTCACATTCAGAAGAAATTGAGTGGTCAATTCTTATGGTGGCAGGTAGAGAAAAAGCAAGAAGTTTGAGTGATTCCTTAACAATGGAGTGTACAGTCAAAGGCTCCATGCTTTCATCTCCCTTGCGGCTGAAAGTAAGAATCTGGGCAACAAGCTCCTTTGCCCTTTTTCCTGCCTTGTATATCTCATGGAGAAACTCTTGCTGAGCTGAATCATCGGAAACAATATCTATCAACATCTCCGTATATCCCATAATCGGCACCAGGATATTATTGAAATCATGTGCAATACCACCGGCAAGGGTACCGATGGCTTCCATCTTGCTGGTTTGTTGAAGAGAGCTTTCAAGCTGTTTCATTTCAGTTATATCCCTGAATATGGTCAAAGATGAGACAATCCCGTCCCTCTTAAACACAGGAGAACTTGAAACATGATAAAATCGCCCGTTTCTCGGGCTTTTAATTTCAACAACGGCATGACACCCACGCACAACCTTTTCATGTATGCACCATGGACACTTTTCATCAAGGAAATGGAGAGCCTTGTGGCAATGAAGGCCTGTAGCATCCTGCTCCGCAATCTCCATCATGGCCGGATTCATATACTCTATCCGGTAATCAGAGGAACAGATACACACAGGATCTGTCATAGCCTCCATCATACCCCTGTATTTATCTTCACTGTGAACCAGAGCCTCCTTTATCTTCTGCTGCTCTGTAAGATCGTATGCAATACAGAGCAATCCTCTGACATGACCATCTTCATCCCTGTATGGATAGTAGTTGAATCCCATATAGGAACA
>NZ_LT828542.1:50356-61573 GCF_900170035.1 Desulfamplus magnetovallimortis
ATAGCGACGACCAAGGCCTGGAGAGAGAAACCATTTGCTGAATTTTACAACCTCTCCATCCATACAGCGATTGATTCGCTCCTTTGCAGCAGCATCAAGAACACTTTCATCCAGAATCTCAGTAATGGACTTTCCAATAACTTCATCCCTGCTCATATCAAGAAAAACTTCACAATTTCTGTTCAGCATCAAAAACCTGTATTCATTGTCTATAAGACACATGGGTTCATCAACTGAGTGTACAATGGTTTCATAGAGCTTAATTTTTTCCATTAGAGTCTGCTGCATTGTGTCAATCTCCGGAAGAACATTTACTGCATAAGGGCAATGTACTGCATAACGGCAATGGCGTATGGTCGTTACAATCTAATGCATTGCGTCTCTACCGTTGGGTTATTTTGCCATTGAAAAAGTGTAAACAGGCAAATGAAGGATGCCCAATATCAATGCAAAAATTACCTATCAAAAGAATTGAGGTATATCTCAAGATTAATACCTGTATTCAGTATATTCATTTTTTTGCGGATATGATTGCGGTAAGTGGCAATGGATGCAGGGGATAGATTAAGAAGATCTGATATCTCCTTGGTAGTTTTTCCATGACGGATAAATTCAGCAACCCTTATCTCCCTTGGAGTTAAAAACATGTATTTTGCAGAAAGAGAGCTTGATGCCGGAGAGATAAGCTCCAGCAGCGTTCTTCTGAGCATCCCAAGGGTTGTCATGATATCATCATGATCCTGCTGCTGGGTCATGATGTCAATATAAGGCAGAGCATACTTTCTTATATTTTGAAGACACTCCTCTTCAATGGCTTTTTTTTCTGTTTTCCGGTTTTCAAGCAAGGTAGTCAGCATTTTGTTGGATTCGGTTAAAACAGATGCCTGTTCAAGAAGTTTTCTCTCTGCCCCTTTACGTGATTCAATTTCATCCATAAGAGCCTGTGTTCGCTCCCTTACTTTTTTTTCCAGATCACGGTTAAGTTGCGCAACTTCTTTATCCATCCTTGCCTTACACATGGATATCTCCACAACAGCCTTGAGATCGGTACTTTTACATGGTTTCATCAGATAACCAAGGGGTTTTACAAGCTTTGCCCTGTCAAGAACATCCTGATCTGAATAGGCTGTTAAAAACACTACAGGAACATCAAAAACTCTTTTCAGTTCCATGGCAGTGTCAATACCGTCCATATCGCCCTTGATACGAATATCCATAAGTGCAAGGTCAGGCAAATTAGATGCTGCCGACTCAATGGCAGCATTACCGGAATCAACATTGCCGGAAATAGTGTACCCAAGTGAAATCAGGGATTCCTCAATGGAAAGTGCAACAACCCTCTCATCTTCAACCAGAAGAATTTTTATATGTTCACCGTGCTTAGTGTGGCTATTTATTGCAATTTTGTCCATTTATGTTGCTTTTTACCGTATCAAAGTTTCCAAATTACATTTTATCATGGTAGTTATAATCCAACAGGCACAAAATGGAAAGAATGAAATAGTATGACAATAATATGTATATAAACATCACACTCCAATAAAAAAACATATTTATATAGCTACATAAGGGAACTTTCATACTCAAAATCGATATCTTATTTTTTTTCATTTATTAAATTATTCATCAAGAACTTGCCGAACCATGGAGACAAGGGAGTGTATTGAAAAGGGTTTCTGTAGCAACTGCACATCATTTTGAAGAATTCCCCGGTCAAAAATAACATTTGCAGTGTAGCCTGACATGAAAAGCACCTTTATATCAGGCTTAACTCTTATAATTTGCTCTCTTAACTCCTTGCCGTTCATTTCGGGCAGAACTACATCACTTAGTAAAAGATGAATTGGCTCTTCGTATTTTTCTATAATCCTGAGTGCCTCAGATGGAGTGTCGGCCGTCAAGACATTATATCCAAACTGTTTTAATACATCTTCACTTAAGTTGAGTATAGCTTCCTCATCCTCCACAACAAGAATGGTCTCATAGCCTTTGATGCCATGTTGAATTTCCTGAGAATTTTCCTTTTTAACAACTTCCTGTGTCATGGGAAGATAAATCTTAAAGGTGGTGCCAAACCCCTGCTCACTATATACATTGATAAACCCTCTGTTCTGCTTGACTATACCATATACAGTAGCCAACCCAAGGCCGGTTCCCTCATTTGACTGTTTTGTTGTAAAAAATGGTTCAAAGACATTACTCAATGTCTCTTTATCCATGCCGATTCCGTTGTCAGTCAATACAATCATGATGTATTTTCCAGAGAGAGCATCAGGATGCTTTTTGCAGTATTTTTCATCTATTATAACATTTTGCGTTTCAATAGTGACTTTACCAACCCCATCAATTGCATCACGGGCATTTATGGTAAGGTTAATAAGGATCTGGTCAATCTGAGCAGTGTCAATTTTTACATTCCACAGATCTTTCCCGGGTATCCATAGAAGCTCAATCTCTTCCCCTATGAGACGCACGAGCATTTTCAGCATTCCGGAGAGGGTTTCATTAAGATCAATAACCCTTGGAAGAGCAGACTGTTTCCTGGCAAAAGCAAGCAGTTGCTTAGTCAACTCGGAAGATCGACTTGCTGCTCTCATGATCTGTTCAAGGTTGCCTGAAAGAGAGGTGTCAGATTCAACTTGGGCCATGGCAAGTTCAGTGTGCCCAAGAATAACTCCAAGCATATTGTTAAAGTCATGGGTAACCCCGCCTGCAAGACGGCCAATTGATTCAAGATTCAAAGCCTGCTGAAGCTGATTTTTGATTTTCATCTGCTCACTGATATCAGTCAGATTTACAACCATTCCAGTGCCCTGGTCATCTGTTCCCTTTATAATTGCAGCACTGACATTAACATCAAGCTCAGCACCCTTTTTCGTCAATCTTCTGGTGAGAAACCTCACAGGTTTTCCAGAATCAAATATCTCTTTTATCCTGGCAGAAGTCAGCTCCTTCTGATCCTCCGGAACAAATGGAATCTTTTTGCCCTTTAGTTCTTCAAGTGACCATCCAAATATTTCGCTGAATGCAGGATTGATATATATGGGGTGCCCTGATATATCATAAACAACAACAGGGTCGGGATTGGCTTCGAGAATTGCCCGAAGTCTCTGATCTGCATCCTTTCGTTCTGTTATATCTGTCAGGGAGCCAACAAGAGCGACAATCTGACCATCTTTAAAAACAGGTGCTTCTCTGACCTCCACAGTTATTTTCTTTCCCTTTTTACCCATGAGTTCCAGTTCATAGGGGGGCTGGCGTTTTCCTGTTTTTAAAGTACGGTCAGTTAATTCAAGCCCTCTTTGATTAACGGGACTGTCTGTTGCAAAATCAGTCCACCGCACCATGGCCTCTTCTGGTTCGCACTCTAAAAACTCCCTGCATTGGGGACTGATATATGTAATCTCGTGATCCACTGTATGGGAATAAAAAAGATTAGTACTGTTTTCCACAATACTTCTTAACTTTTCATCACTCTCACGAAGGGATTGCTCTGCTTTTCTCCTTTCAAGAATCTCTTTTTGCAGTCTGCGATTCCATCTGAAAAATAAAAAAACACAATAGCAACAAAAAAAACGGTACCCAGTGACCAGCGCCAGACAAGAGCTATATCCACACCAGGTTCATATTTTGTTTTGATCCACTTCAGGCTTATCCTGTCCTTTTCATCCTGGGAAAAGGAGTCCACTGTTTTTGTGATAATTCCATGAAAAACAGGCCAGTCATTACGAACAGCCATGGCCAACTGGCTTCCTTCCCAGTTGATGGGAGCAGCAATTTTCAGGTTGGTCAATCCTTTCTGGTGGATAAAATAACTTGCCACTGCAAGGTTAACTATGCAGGCATCTGCCTGACCCAAAGATACATTTTCGAGATTCTCATCAACCCTGCCTGTAAAAACATAATTTACATCAAGATCAGGGTAGTCATTCTGTATTCTGCTGTAAACAATCAAATGCTTTACAACAGCAAGGCGTTTGCCTGCAAGATCTTCAACTCCTCCGATAATGGGAGCATCATCACGGGTTATGATCACCATTGGATAAATCAGATAAGGATTTGTAAAAAGTAGAAATTCCGATCGCTCAGGAGTTTGGGAAAGGCAGGGGAAAAAGTCAATTTCACCTGACTTTCCAAGTTCCAGAGCCTTATTAAAAGGGATGTCGTAAACAACCTGCATCTCAACATTAAGCTTTCGGGATATGAGATCTATGTAATCAGAAACCATGCCCCTGAAAACAGGCTTACCATCTTTTTCATCAACCCACATATAAGGTGGAAATGCGACACCAACTCCGACTTTTATGGTTTTATGCTCTTCAAGCCACAGTTGCTCTTCACTGGACAGTTTTATCGATTCTTGAATGGATAATTTTATTGGCTCTGCATTGGATAGTTTTATTGCATCTTCTTCATTGGCTAATTTTATTCCGGTTGCATTTACACCAACAGCCAGAACGGTCACAAACAAAATCATTCCCGAAATAAAACCTGTGAAAAAATTCAATTGCTCTCCAATCTGTTTTAATATAGTTAAGCAACATTATAACCATTGATTCGCTTATTTTTATGTAAGTGATTGATTTTATAATTAGTAATAAAATTATTATCAAAAAACATAACAATTTCATCTTTCATTACAGTACTTTATAAAAATGAGCAAAAAGAGGGTTCTAACAGTGAGTACTTAATAAAGGTGTTGACTTTGAAAATATACAATTATTTTTTTTAAACCACATAATTTAAAAAAAGGCTACACAATGACACAGAAAAAATACAAAAATCCAGTGGCAAAATTGCTTGAACATGGTGACATAAGAGGAAGAAATAAATGGCCTGACTATATTAATCAATATGGTTTCACCAATCACCATATTCCAGAGCTGATTGAAATGGCAATAGATGAAACACTGAACCTTGGTGATCCGGACAGTGATGAAGTCTGGGCACCACTTCATGCCTGGCGAACTTTGGGACAACTGCGTGCAGAAGAGGCGATAGAACCTTTGATGAATCTTTTTCACATGCTTGACGATGATGACTGGAGCCGTGAAGAACTTCCCGAAATATATCAAATGATAGGCCCAAAATCAATTCCTGCACTGGAGAAATTCATTCATGATGATACTAACAACAGCTATGCCCGTACAACTGCTGCACACGCCCTGGAAAAAATTGCCCAAAGCTTTCCTGAAGCAAAAAAGCAGTGCCAGAACATTCTAACAGAAACCCTCAAGCATTTTAAGGATAACGATATTGAGTTAAACTCATTAGTGATCCATTATCTTGTTGAAATGCATGCTGTGGATGCTCTGCCAATAATAAGAAAAGCTTTTGAAAACGATATGGTAGATGAAATGGTAAGAGGGGATTTGGAAGATATTGAGATAGACCTTGGTGTAAGGGAAAAAAGATCCAAGCCACGAGCTAAATTTTCTTTTTTCAAAGCACAAAAAAAGATTAAGAACAAAATCAAAAGCAAGCAAGTCATAAATCATGACACAACAGGCAGAAACGATCCATGCCCCTGTGGAAGTGGTAAAAAATATAAAAAATGTTGTCTTAACAAAAATTGAAAAGTGTAGGGGCAGAATCCATTTCTGCCCCCATTGGGGCCGGATATTGAATCTGCCATGTACGTTTATATGAAAGTCTCTGTAACAGCCTGTTTTAAAAATGACTTTCACTCCTTCGATTGTGGCGGATATCCGCCATGTACGTTATACAAAAATCTCAAATAATAAGAGAGACTCCCACAAAAATCATGGTGGCACAGACAAAGCTGTCCAGTATCTGCCATGACACAGTTTTCTGGAACATTGGCTTTAACAATCTTCCGCCAAAACTTAACATGAAAAACCATACAAACGATGCAGACATGGCACCGGCTGCAAACAGAAATTTCTCTCCATCTGGAAACTGACTGCCAATTGTACCAATTAAAAGAACTGTGTCAATATAGACATGGGGGTTAAGAAAGGTAAGAGCAAGGGTGGTTGCAACTGCTTTGCCAACTGTTGATGTCTCTCTATTACTCTCCTCAAGGGTGCCTGGCCTGAAAACCGATTGAAGTGACTTGAATCCATACCAAAAAAGAAAAGCTGCTCCGCCCCATGCTACATATCTTGTGAATTCAGGATAATCTGAAACAATAGTGCCCATACCAGCAACTCCGGCAGAAATAAGCAGGGCATCACATACTGCACATATAAGCGGTATTATAAGCCAATGCTGACGTTTAATTCCCTGTGTAAGAACAAATGCATTCTGGGCTCCAATGGCAATGATAAGCCCTGCACTCACAACAAATCCTTTGAAAAATACCAGTATCATCTCTTTTACCTTTCCTGTTTTCAAGATGTATGACTCATTAATCCTCAAAATCGACATCTTATTGCTTTTTCAGAAGTTATTGCAGTTGTCTGAACCAGGATAACCAGGATGGATAGGATGCTCAGGATAGATAATCCTGCCTTATCTTGTTAATCTTGGGAATCCTGATTCAGACAGTGTTGACAAGGCTTACAAGATCATAGGTGTCAACTTTGAGTTAATCTCTTGTCAAAAATTTATAGAACAGAAAAGATGATCAAGTAAAATTAATTGTTTTTATATCTCATTAATTTTGCTAATAATAAAAGCTATGATTGATTTTAAATTTATGGAAGCACTTGTTGCGGTGATAACTGAAGGTGGTTTTGAAAAGGCATCAAAGGTGCTCCACATAACCCAGTCCGCAATATCCCAGCGCATAAAACAGCTTGAAGAGATGACAGGCCAGATTTTAATTGTCAGAAGCGCCCCACCTGTTCCAACAGAAGCAGGAAAGCGAATTGTCAAATATTTCATGCAGGTACGCCAGCTTGAGCATGAGCTTTTTGACAATCTTTCACAATCTTCGGATCGTCAGTTCCTAAACTTTCCCATAGGTATAAATGCTGACACCCTTGCCACATGGTTTCTGGATGTTGTGATTCCTTTTCTTGAAAATGAGCGTGTCACCATTGATATTCGAGTGGATGACCAGGAACAGACCCATCGCATGCTTAAAGATGGCGAAGTATTTGGCTGTATCAGCTCAAAAAAAGTCACTGTACAGGGATGCAGAAGTCAACTTATAGGTTACATGAACTACAGGATGGTTGCAGCTCCCGGATTCAAAAAACGCTGGTTTGATAAAGAAATTTCACTTGAATCTGTAAAAAGAGCGCCTCTGCTTGTTTTTAACCGCAAAGATGAACTCCAGAGCACTCTTTTGCAAAAAGTGTTTAATGCCCCTCTGCCGGATGATACGCCGATTCACTACCTGCCATCTTCGGAAAAATTCATGGAATTTATTGCAGCCGGAATGGCATACGGAATGGTACCGGATATACAGAGCAAAAAACTTCTGGAAAAAGGCGTTTTAATTGATATACTTCCCCTGGCCAATGTAAAGGTGCCTCTCTACTGGCACTGCTGGAATATAAAATCCAGCCTTATGGAAACATTTTCAAAAGCCCTTGTCTCAGGGGCATCAAAGGTGCTGGAACCTTAATAATATACTCAAAATCGACATCTTATTGCTTTTTCAGAAGTTATTGCTTTTTCAGAAATCATTGCTTTTTTCAGAAATCATTGCTTTTTTCAGAAATCATTGCTTTTTTCAGAAGTTATTGCTTTTATCAGAAGTTGTTGCTTTTTCAGAAGTTGTTGCTTTTGTCTGAATCAGGATAACCAGGATAAAAAAGATGTTCAGGATAGTTAATCCTGCCTTATCTTTGTTAATCTTGGGTATCCTGATTCAGACAGTATTGACAAGGCTATAGAGGTTATAGGTTTCGATTTTGAGTAGTGCTTCTTCAAGTTTAAAGTATCGGGTGACTTTTAAGGCTTTTCAAAGGTTCAAGGCATTTTCTACCCGACAATCAAACCTTGAAAGAACAGTAGGTACATTATGCTTTGTGACAAAGATGAGAAAAACTTTTGATAGTTGCCTGATAAGTTCAGGAAAAGGAAATAGCCATGCTGAGAGTTTTTAATAGTGATATAACAGAAGCTGACAATTTTGTGGTCACCCTTGAACTTGTACCAGGCCGAGAATCAACAGGACGATCTGTTGACACCCTTACAGAAATTGCAAAAGATGCCTTCAGTGACGGCAGGGTTTCTGCTGTATCCATAACAGACAATCCTGGAGGCAATCCATCGTTAAGTCCCGATGCACTTGGCCATGAGATATTCAGATATGGCATGGATGTTATTGTCCACTTTACATGCAGGGACAGCAACCGTGCTGGAATGGAGAGTCGTGCATTGCAGCTTGCACGCCTTGGCATGAAAAACATTCTTGCCCTGACCGGAGACTACTCAGGAAGAGGCTATGGCGGACAAGGCGCACCTGTTTTTGATTTTGACTCTGTAATCCTCACCAGAATGCTTAAAGATTTGAACATACGCCTTCTTGAATCAGGAGACCCTGACGGTTTTTTCACAGGGTGCGCTGTGTCCCCATTCAAGAGCACATGTGCAGAAAGTGAGGGGCAATACCGGAAACTGGCTCTCAAGGTCAGGGCAGGAAGCGATTTTATAATCACTCAGTTGGGTTATGATGCAACACTTTTCAAGGAGCTTCTTCAACAGAACCGCAATATGGGAATTGATCTTCCTCTTCTTGCTTCCCTTTACATGCTAAGTCCCAGGGCTGCCAAAGCCATGAACATGGGCAAAGTTCCGGGCGTTGTTGTCACTGATGATCTTTGCAACCGCATTGAAAAAGAGTGGCAAAACAAAAAAGAAGGTCTGCAAAATGCCATTGAAAGAACAGCCAGGCTGGGGGTTGTACTGAAGGGCATGGGTTACAGAGGGATTCACATAGGAGGAATCCACAAGGATTTTGAAACAGTGGGGAAAATCCTTGACAGGATGGATGAGATTGAAAATCAATGGCAGAGTTTTCTGAATGAATTTACACCAAGCAAAGAACAGAACCATGCCCAAGGTGAATTTACGCCAAGCAGAGAGCAGAACCATTCGCAAGGTGAACTTACACCAACAAGGGAGTCAGGCTTTTATCAGGTCAATCTCATTCCAGACAGGAAATGCCGAAATTTACCCCATGAAATAACCCTAAAAACGCTTCTTTTTGACCACATTCCCTATCGCTTTCTCAACATGGCTCATGGGTTGTTTTTCAATAAATCAGCTTATTCTGCACCGATGTACAAAAAAATTGCAGAAAAAATTGAAACAAAAGGATTCTCCTGGATTATAAAACGCTTTCTGGAAGACCCATTCAAGAAAACCCTCCTGTCATGCCGAAGCTGCGGAGATTGTGGAATCCAGCATCTGGCCTTTCAGTGCCCGGAATCGGGCTGCCCCAAACATACCCGAAATGGTGCATGCGGGGGCAGCAGAGATGGTTTTTGCGAAGTTAACAAAGATCGCCTTTGTGTATGGGTAAGATCGTGGATACGCCTTTCACGTGCAGGTTCACAGGAAAAATTTACAAGCGAGTTTGTGCCCCCAAGGAAATGGGAGCTTAACGAAACATCGTCCTGGATCAATTTTCATCTCGGCAGGGATCATCAAGGCTAATCACTGTAGTCTCTGCCAAACTGCTCAAGTCTTACCTTTAAGGTATCAAACTCATCGCTTCCTATCTGGGACATACAGACGCGCATGCCTTCACGTTCACTTCCGGTTCCTGAAAGGGCAATGGCACTAATGCCATAATATAAAAGCCGCTCAACAAGCTCGGCTCCTGTCATTCCCGTGAACGAGACTGTAAAATAGAAACCGTCCCCAAGCTCCTCATCCAGATCCATGCTGTAAACAATGTCAAAACCTGCATCTTTAAACAGCGCCTTTATTGCAACTGCCCGTTCTCCATAAACTCTTACACTTTCAACAAAGTTGAATTCCCCGTCATTGGCAGCCTTTAGCATGGCTGCAAGACCGTACTGGGCAGAATGTGATGTACCTGAAGAAAACGAATAGAGAATCTTGTATATCAATGTATATCCAAACCTGTCCGAGCCAAACCGCTCTTTCAAGCAAGGGTACCTGCGCTCATAAAGCTCAGGGGATATGGCAAGAATTCCAACCCTTTGGCCTGCATAACTGAATGCTTTTGAGCTTGATATAAGAAGAATGTAATTTTCTGTGTACCTTGCAATTGTTGCCTGAAACGGAGGCTTGCCAGGCATGGATAGATCCTTTCTGAAATCCATTGCAAAGTAGGCCAGATCTTCAATAACAATTATATCATATTTGTCAGCTATTTTTGCAATGGTTTGAAGCTCATCGTCGGTGAAACATATCCATGAAGGATTGTTGGGATTGGAGTAAAGTATTCCTGAGATGTTTCCCTTTGAGCAAAATGATTCAAGCTTTGCCTCAAGTTTGTCACCCCTGTGGTTATAGACATCAAATGCCTCATATTTCTGCCCTAATACGTTCATCTGCTGTTTCTGAACCGGAAAACCAGGATCAAGGAACAAAATTGTATTCTTTCTCTCATCCAGATTTCCGAGCATCATAAAGGTTGCATAGCCCCCCTGCATGGAGCCAACGGTTGGAATACAGCACTCTTGTGGCACATCAACATCCATGAACATCTTTATAAATCTGGATGCTTCCTTCTTGAGTGGCAAAATTCCTTCAAGCATGGGGTATTTTGATGCAACTCCGCTTTTAAGTGCCTCCATTTCACCATTGATACCCACCTCCGGAGGAGAGAGCCCTGGTACCCCCATCTCCATCCTGATGAATTTCTGACCTGATGCCTGCTGGATTTCGTTGACGATCTTTACGATCTCGCGAATGGTGCCATTGCCAATGGATGGCACACCTGATGCCTCAATTTTTCCCCTGACGATTTCTATATCAATGGGAGTATTCTGGTTCTTGAAATCAGTTATCATAACGTTAATTAACCTTATAAATGATGATTTATTACGGCATCTTTCATTTAATTGTAAACTACTGCTTCTTCAATTGATAGTTGTCTGGTAGAAATCCCACCTCATCCCAGGCCACTCTCCACGAATGGATAGGGGGTATATAAATACCCCACAGTTAAATTTTGGATGCCTTCATTAATTTTATTTTCTACACTTTTACGCTACCCACTGCACATGTCATATTTTTGATTAAAAATTTGATTAACATTATTTTTATGCTTTGTCCAATGGAGAATTCAAATATTACCTACTCAAAGTCGACACCTATGATCTT
>NZ_LT828542.1:61673-95772 GCF_900170035.1 Desulfamplus magnetovallimortis
AACTTCTGAAAAGGCAATAAGATGTCGATTTTGAGTGCATAACTTTTACTATTTTTATTGACTTTGAGTTGAAAAAAGATGATATTCGACTCAATTTTTGAGGCAATTAAGCTCAATAAACAACTCAAGTAAACCAAATTAACCCTCATGATTGCGAGGGCATCATAAAGATGCATTAAAGTCTTTATATGTCAGTATATTATGGAGACTTTCCAATAAACACCCATGTTTGCAGACGCATCACAACGAAACATGAAAGTCGTTTTATACCAGCACTTTATGGAGACTTTCTAATAACGTACATGGCGGATTACCGCCACAATCGAAGGGATGAAAGTCGTTTTTAAAACAGGCTGTTACGGAGACTTTCATATAAAAATAATAAGTAGAGGTCACTTCATGAGTTATATCTGGCAACACCCTTCCTGGCCGGAATTTACGTGGAACAGTGATAACCTTTTAAAACATCTCGGGAAGGTTCGATTTGCCCAAGGTTCCTTGCTGACAAAAATCAGGGAACTGGGTTTTGATCTTCAGGAAAACACCAGAGCAGATATCCTCGTAGAGGAGGTGTTTCATACATCTGCCATAGAGGGAGAAGTGCTGGATTGGGATGCAATTCGCTCATCAGTAGGTCGCAAACTTGGTGTGCCCAGGGCAGGAGTCCCTGACAAGCGGGATCAAAAGGCAGATTTGGTGGTTGATATCCTGCTTGACGCCACAATGAACTATAACCGCACACTTGCCCCTGATCATCTCTGGAGCTGGCACGCAGCTTTATTTCCAACAGGTTACTCCGGCCTCTTAAAGATAATAACCGGAGCCTGGAGAGATGACATAAAAGGCCCAATGCAGGTTGTGTCCGGAGCAATGGGCCGGGAAAAAATTCACTATGAAGCCCTTCCGGCAACAAACATCGAACAAGAAATAAGTACCTTCCTCTCCTGGGTCAATGATGACAATTCACAAGATGGTATCCTAAAAGCAGGGATTGCCCATTTCTGGTTTGTCACAATTCATCCTTTTGATGATGGAAACGGCAGAATTGCCAGAACAATTACAGATATGATGCTTGCCAGAGATGAAGATAGCGCCCGAAGGCTCTACAGTCTGTCATCCCAAATAATGCTGGAGCGCAATGATTATTACGATATTCTGGAAACGACACAAAAAGGCAGTGGAGATATCACTGACTGGTTGAAATGGTTCCTTGAATGCATGCACAGAGCCATAATAAAAGCCAGCAAGTTGGTAGAAAACAGCCTCATAAAAGCAAGATTCTGGAAGGAGTTTGCAATGACAACGCTCAATGAACGGCAAATTAAAGTGATTAACCGATTACTTGATGCTGGTCATAAAGGTTTTCAGGGAGGTCTAAAAAATAAAAAATATATGGGAATAGCACATACAAGCCGAGCCACTGCCCAGAGAGATATCTCAGATCTGGTAAAAAAAGGTATCCTAACCCAGAAAAACGGTGGTGGTCGAAGTGTCAATTATGATATCGACTGGAAAAGATGGCTGAGCGATTAACTTAAATTCTTGTCTCTGAATTTTGTGCTATTTTGGCAAGAGAATCAGGAAGGTTTTATTTATCATTTTTTCCTTGAGAATGACTATCATTTTTATATTTGGGGGTGATTGATACGTACTCAAATTCGACAGCTATGAGCTTCTGAGCCTTTTCAATAGTCTGAATCAAGATACCCGAAATTAACAGGATAAGGCAGGATTAGCTATCCTGAACATCCTTTTCATCTTGAACATCCTTTTCATCTTGAACATCCTTACCATCCCGGGTATCCTGATTCAGACAAATGCAATGAGTGCTGAAAAAGCAATAAGGTGTCGATTTTGAGTACGTAGTCAATCATGCCTGTTTACACTTTTTTTGAACCATGATTTTCATGATTAAGGGATTATCTTGATTTTTCATCATGTTAATCCTTAAATCCTTTAATCATGGTTCAAAATTTTCAAAAAAATGCATCCTACTTTTGGGGTGATATGAAAGATGCCAAAAAAATCACGCTGAAATCTTACGGGCAAATGCCACAGATTTCTCTTTCACGCCCTCATCCATGTTTTCAGGTGTTGAACATTGGCCGATATAAAGCTCGCCGGCATTCACTGACATGTGAGGCTTCTGAAGACGTCCAAAGGCTGTCACTGTTGCCTCTGCGTTATTCTCATATGGTCCGCCACCAGTAAGAAGAAGTGCCTGACGTTTTCCTTCAACAAGAGATGCATGCCCCGGCATATGATAATTGACATAAAAGCTGTATGTCCTGTCAATGATGGTTTTCAATTGGGCTGTCACACCCCAAAAATAGAGAGGTGAAGCAAAAATCACAAGGTCAGCGTCAACCATTTTCTGAAGGATTTCAGGAGCATCGTCCTTTTGTACACATCCAACTGTTTCGGGTTTTTCCTTGCATTTACCGCAGGCAAGGCATCCCTTTATATTTTTGTTGTTAAGGTAAATGGTCTCAACTTCATGACCAAGTTCAATAAGCTCCTCTTCCACAAATGAGAGAACCTTTGCTGTATTTCCTTTTTTTCTGGGACTGCCCTGAAGAGCAACTACTTTCATTTTTTATTCTCCTGTCTGTAAGTTTTATGGCCATCTGGCAGAACGTTAAAGGTAATTCCATAAAGTTCCCCTCTGACCTGGTTTTAATTTGATTTAATAATATCCGACTGGTTTATTAGAAAGTCCCCATATTTCAAGGTTTTTTTCAGGGCTTTCATGCTTCGTTGTGGCAGATGGCTCTGCCATGGCCGTTATTGAGAATACCTTGAGAGTGTTTCATTCGGCTATCTGTAATTGAAAAGAACACTGTGATCTTATATTCTTGACTAACACAGTATATCTGATAAAATCATTTGTCCAATGAATAGTTTAAATACAAAAATTAAAAAATGTTATTATTATGAATCATCAGATTGACTATTTAAGAACATTTATTGCCCTGGCCGATACAAAAGGATTTACCACAACTGGAATTCGAGTGAATGGAGAAAAGGCATAATGGAAATAAAAAACAGAGCCTTGTCAGGGCTTCTTGCCGGTGCAGTTCTGATCAGCTTTTCATCTGTATGGGTTAAAATCTGCGGGGTAAGTGCCACCACATCGGCATTCTACAGAGTATTTTTTGGCGGAATAATCCTTTTGCTGATTGTGTTAAAAAAAAGAGAGCTTAAATGGCATGGTGGAAGGATTTTTTGCCTTGGGATGTTGTGCTCGCTATTCTTTTCCCTTGATCTTGTCATGTATCACAAATGCATTCACCATGTGGGGCCGGGGCTTGGGACAATTCTGGCCAACTTCCAGGTTTTTGTGCTGACTCTATTCTCGTTTATGTTTTTAAAAGAGAAAATATCGCTTTTATTTATCCTATCCCTTCCAATGGCATTTACAGGTCTTTTCATGGTTGTGGGAATCCACCCGAGCAAACTTGACTCATCTTACCAGGCAGGGATACTCATGGGACTTGCTGCTTCCTTCTTTTATTCGGGATTTCTGCTCTCTTTGAGAAAACTCCAGGGCATTCTCCAGCGTTTTTCCCTCTATTATGTGCTGATGCTGGTCTCCCTTATCACAGCGTTGTTCCTTGCTATGGAAGTTGTCCGCATTGACGACTCCTTTGCCATTCCAACCCTCAAAAGCCTTCTCTCCCTTGGTGCCCTGGCCATATTCAGTCAGGTGGCAGGATTTGTGCTGATCACCAATGCCCTGCCCCATGTAAGCCCCTCAATATCCGGCATCATCCTTTTAACCCAGCCTGCTCTGGCATTTGTGTGGGATGTACTACTTTTCAGCAGACCAACAGATGCCCTTAGCTGGTTCGGAGTTGCCATTACCCTTATTGCCATATATATTGCCACCAGCGGTCAAAACAAAAAATCATGAACTAAGTTTTTTAGTTTTATACTCAAAATCGACATCTTATTGCTTTTTCAGAAGTTATTGCATTTGTCTGAATCAGGATAACCAGGATGGATAGGATGTTCAGGATAGATAGTCCTGCCTTATCCTGTTAATCTTGGGAATCCTGATTCAGACACTGTTGACAAGGCTTACAAGATCATAGGTGCCCACTTTGAGTTTATAGATACTCAAAAATTGCACCCAATATCGTTCATGATTTCATCAGGCATAGCACCATAATAACAAGAACAGCAAGTATCACAATGGGTATAGAAAGAAGCTGGACAACCATATGAGCCACTGCCTGCAACAATGGTATCGAAATAGCCAGCACAATAAACCCAAATGCTATTTTTAAAATTGTGTAGCCAATTTTACGGTCATTGACTGTATCAACATCCATTGATCTTGCACTCACAGAAGTGGTTGAGGATTTCACTTTTGCAGAATTGGTATTTTTTGAGACATTATCTCTGTTGTTTTCAGAATCCCTGAAAACAAGGGAGTCTATCAGATCCATCTTTTTTTTACTTTTTGATTTTTTCGCCATTACGACTCTCCAAGAATCTCTATTAACTCTTTTGCAAGGGAACTAAATGCCCTTGCCCCTGGTGCCGAAGGTTCAGCCTGGAAAATGGTTTTATTGAGAGCCTCTGCCTTTTCAAATGCAGTATTAAGGGGAATTTGTGTATTAAAAATCTTATCAGGCTTAAATATGGATCGAGTCTTTTCAATAATAGTATTGCTTATTGCGGTGCGCTTATCTCTGCCATTGATAAGGATTCGCAAAAAACCAAGATCACTGTTACCTTTTTCCTTTACTCTTTCAATGAGCTTTGTGGCTTTCATAAGCCCTTCCACACTGTCTGCCGAGCCTGCCCGCACAGGTATAATAACTGAATCTGATACATACAAAGCACAAAGGACAAATGTACCCATATTGGGAGGACAATCAATAAGTGTAAAGTGATACTTCTGCAATGCATATTCTCTGATAATTTTTCTTAACCTGAAGAATGAATCAGGGGCATTTTCAAGAATATCAACCTCAAGATTGGTTGTCTCCGGAATGTTTGGAAGCAGATCAACATTTTTGCATTCTGTGGAACGTATAATTGAATCAAGTGCCACATCATCATCATTGGGGTCAAGAAGTTCAAACATACTCTCATCAATGGTGATTTCATCTGAAAGCAGTTTTCCTGTTGCATTGCACTGACCGTCAATATCCATGACAAGCACACTTTTTCCCTGTCGCCCAAGTGCATCAGCAAGATTGCATGTTGTTGTTGTCTTACCGCAACCACCTTTATTGTTTATAATTGATATTATATATCCCATATAATCAATACCTTCTCTAAATTCAAAATTGACTTTAAAACCATCACTTACGCCACTTCATACTATACTTTTAGCCCCATCAAAGTACAATGTATAGACTTTGATTGATACTAAGGAATTGATTTTTAATAACTTGCCCTTTCACCTCGCCCCCAGCCATATTTTACAGGCTTGGGAGGGGGAGTTTGGGTAAGTTGATTAAACCCAATTACTAAACGGGCATGATTGCGCATCAATCACCCCCAAATATAAAAATGATAGTCATTTTCTCGGTAAAAAATGGCGATGGTGTCAATAATGATATCCATATTATATATTTTTAAGATCTGTCAAATATTGCTCATACCTCATCAGGTAGAAAGATAGAGGTCCTGAAAACCTCCTGCCAAGAATTCCGTCCACAAAAAGTCGGCTAACGTGCTGCTCCTGCTCCAGGATTTTTTGGGACAAAAGATAAATCCTTCTCTCTTCTGGAGTAAATCTTCCCATCATCTCCTTTAAAGTGGTGCGTGCCCTTGGCTGATACATCCAGAAATAGAGCATATCAAGGGAATTTATAATGATAACCGTCATCAAATCCCGAACCTCGGCATTGGGGCTGTTGAGAAGCTTTTCAGGATTTTCAAAAAGGGACAACTCCCCTGCATCCGGAAAAATCAGCTCAAGCCTTGAATAGGCATCAAAAAGTGCTGTGAATTTTCGTTTATAATCCCTGGTTCTAAGGGCAATGTTCTGGAAACGATCAGCAGGACCTTCTATCAGGGCAGCCACAAGATCAGAGGCAGCCTTTGATATCACTGCTGCCCACTTCTGGAGAATATCTTCAACACCTGCAACACCCATCCCTGAAAGTATCCCTCCTGTCATGGCACTGAAAAGAACAGCAATGGGAATTGAAAAAAGACTTCTAAAAAGGTTGCCGATAATGGCAGCACGTGGGAACCCCCGAAAAGCATTATGGCTGGCAAGATATATTCCGTTTGCCGTTGCCATGATTGCATATAAAGCTGCCGGGTTTGTGGATATCGTGATGCCCAGACCATGATCCAGAAGAAGAGTTTTTATTAGATAGTCCAGAAGAGGTACTGAAAACCCTGTAAAAAGAAGAGAATCTGTAATTCTTTCCCAGCTTACATAATCATTCCACCTCAAAAGCGGCGAACGTATGATCCCGCCACCCCCAAGAACTGCCTGAACTATGTTTCTTAAGCCTGTGATACCGAACCAGATAAAGGCACCAAAATATGCAAGTACCCACCACTCCTTTGTTAATGCAAATGTCGCAAATGCCGGTATAAATCCAATAATAACCTTTAGTGCATTTCTGACACCTGTGTTAAGATTTGCCCATGATTTTCGGGGTGGCTTGTCTTTTTTCTCGTGCAGAGGCAGTGAAAGAGAGAGAGCAAGTTCCTGTTTCATCTGCTGCTGCCCACCTCCAAGGGTTACGATATTCCCTGATTCCTCCATTGTTGTGGAGTACTCCTCCACGATCCACTTTTTAACCTTTTGAGCACCAAGATATTCAAGCCCAGGAAGTGCACTCAGAAGATCCAGAAGACGGGCTGAAACTCCACTTGCATGACTTACCGGAATTGAAGTGACACTTGGATAAGTTTTAACATGAACCGGCAAAATAAGCCTGGATGATGCATGCTTTCTGATCTCCCGTCGTGCCCTCAAGGGAAGGGAGTCAATAATTCCAAGTCCCATACCGTATGCAAGAAGTGATCTGCCTGTGGAGTCACTTCCCATTCGTGATTTCAGGGGAACACCCTTGTACATGTTCTTGAATGTTGCAAGATCATGCAAAATGGCAACAAGATTTTCCCGACGATCTTCCTCATCAGAATATCCGCCCTTTTCCATGCGATGAATCACATGGCGAACAACCCTCTTCAGGCGAATAAGACTTCCGTCATTAATTGCCTGCTGAAGCTCATTGATCGGGGGTATATGTTCGTGGTGACCTGCTGCATAATCCTTTAGATTAAAAATCTCAAGGCGGGAAATTAATCCATTGCCTGCATAAAGAAGTTCCAGAACATCCTCAACCTTGAGATTGGTAAGGTTCAGGGTTATCTTGAAACTGTAGTGAATTTGGGCAATCTGTGCCAGAAGCTGTTCAACAGGAAGATTCAGCCTCTCTGGAACATCAGGCCCGTCACAGGGTTTCCAGGGGCAGTGGATGTGGGGATAGTGCTCGGGTGAAAGATAACTACTGACAATCTTTACGGTTGTCAGATTTTCAAGAATCTCTCCTTTTAATTTACCATGACTATTTGACAGCTCTGAGAGTTTATCCACAGAGTATTTAACACACATATGATGAATATACTCTCCAAGATGGAGAATTGAGGGTTGGCCAGGTGATACAAAAGCAAGAAATTTACCGGGATCAAGGGAAGGAAGGGTAAGACCGGTCTCGGCAGTAAAGCGTTCCCTGTGTCTTGAGTTAAACTCATCAAGTACACGAAGCACATACTTCTCCTGATACTTCATCACCTCCCTGCCTTTATCCATGAATTCAATCACATGGGGTTCTGCAAGAAAGCAGAGAAATGACTGCACATCCATAAAACCGCGGGAGACCCAGATAAGGGAAACAAAGCGGTCCCTGTACCTTGCACTGAACTCAATCCCTATGCGGATATCAACCCCCATTATATCGGCGGCCTCTGAAAGTTCAGCAACAAACCTTGGTTCAAGGTACTGGTAATAGACAACCCTGAGTCTTCTAATACCTTTTATCCAGGCATCCATGATAAGGTGTGTCGGGGTCTTTCTGCCCTTTGTGTTGGCATCATGAACATGATCATCAAATGTTGCCTGGTTCCACTCCTCGGGCATCTCCAGAAGATGATACTTTTCAAGCTGACGGCATATAAGGCTTGGTTTGCCTGATGCTGTTTTCCGGAAATCATGGGCAAGCTCAAGCTGACGGCTGTAGTGCCCCCTTGCCCTGACAAGCTCCTTCATGAGCTGAAGAAGAACCCTTGCAGAGTTAAGGGGCATAGGTCCTGTACGTGTGTCGATTATCTCGTCCCGAAGCCCCCTTAAAGCCTGGATACGATTCTCTTCATCTCCCCGCTCAAGGGAGTTGAGAAGATGCACAACAGAGTAGGCAATTCTCAATCCCTTTGACTCTGAAAGCTCCTTGATTCCAAGGGGATGAAAAAATGGATAATAGAGTTTGCGTGTATAGCCAAGGGAGTGTGGGCTGTCATAAAGATCATTTACAATCTTGATAAGCTCATGGTCTCTTTTGTCAAAAAAAAGACGTGGCGAAATCAGGCGATCCAGCAGATGTCTCAATGTTTTTGTAGCACTAAATGCTTTTATTGAGAACTTTGACATCTACCTTTCCTTCAAGCATCTTCCGGAATCTTTCAGCATCTCCTTCATCACCCACAAGTGCGCCGTAATGCATTGGAATTGCAAGGCCGGGATTTATGTTAATGGCTGCTTCCACAGCCTCTTCAGCCGTCATTACATATGTCCCTGAAACAGGAAGCAAAGCCACATCACAATTAATATCTGACATTTCCGGAATAAGATCAGTATCTCCTGCATGATATACCCTTACACCTTCAACATCCACCACAAAACCAAGCCAGTTATTGCTTTTAGGATGAAATTTTTTATTGATATTATATGAAGGAACAGCATCAATTGAGACACCCTTAACAGTTATGGTATCGCCAGGTGCGACAATCTTTATTTTTCCATCAACACCCTTGCCAAGCTCCTTTGACAGCTTTTTTGCAGAATCTTTTTCCGTAACAATGACTGTATCGGGCCCGAGAATTTTTTTTACATCATCAATAGAGCAGTGGTCATAGTGATCATGGGTAATAAGCAATATTCCTGCCTCAACACCGGGCTCAATTTCATAGGGATCAAAATAGATCACAGGATCACAGTCAATTCTCATGCAGTCATGCCCCAGCCAGTGAATTTTTTCAATCAACTTACTGTCAATCATCTGTTTAAACCCTCTCTTTTTTGCTGTGATTATTTTTTTATAACAGACATGGCTGCGATGCAGCCACCCTCGAATATGGAAAATTGTATCCACTTACACGGTAAGATCATGTTACCGTACCATATAATTCTGTAGATAACAATTTGATTTGCCGGCAAAGTATAAAAACAGAAGGAAAGCCCATGTAGCTTTATGATTCACTCCAAAAAGAGTATTTGAGGATCATAATTATTATGTTATTTTTTTCACCCTTGACCTATATATACAGAGACCATACAATAAAAATATGAAATTTGAATGGGATGAAAACAAAAACCGGATTAACCTTCAAAAACACGGTATTGATTTCTCTGACGCTGTGAAAATTTTTGACGGCCCGGCATTGATCTATCCCGACAACAGGATTGACTATGGGGAAGATCGGTATATTGGCATCGGGTTTATATTAAACCTGGTCGCCCTTGTTGTTTTTGTCGAAATCAATGATAACGATGTTATCCGCATCATTTCTGCAAGAAAGGCAAATCGACATGAAAGTAAAAAATTCAAAAAGGCAATCAAAAACCGATTGGGATAGATTGAATGCCATGAGTGATGATGAAATTGATTACTCTGATATTCCAAAACTTGACGAAACATTCTGGTCTAACGCTACCTTATGCACGCCGTCCAGACCTCATAACATTTCAATTTTAATTGATAAAGATATTCTGGAATGGTTCAAATCTCAAGGTCCCATGTACCAGGCTCATGTTAATGACGTACTCAGGAGATACATGGAATCTCAAAAATCTTATTTGCGAACCTGAATAAAGGAGAAACTTTGAGCGATAGATCAGACAAAACACTACCCAAAGGAACATTGAACACCTTTTCCGGCGTATTCACCCCAAGCATACTTACAATACTTGGCATCATCCTGTTTCTTCGCCTTGGTTATGTTGTGGGAAGCGCCGGATTAATGCAGGCCCTTGTGATAATTGCCATTGCAAACGTCATTTCCGTGCTGACAAGTTTTTCACTTGCTGCAATTGCAACAAACATCAAGGTAAAAGGCGGTGGTGACTACTACCTTATATCAAGAACCCTTGGGCCAGAATTTGGCGGAGCACTTGGTCTTGTGCTTTTTCTTGCACAATCTGTATCCATTGCCTTCTACTGCATAGGTTTTGGCGAAGCTCTATCTTCAATTATGTCAAATAGCGGAAGCTTTATGACGCCCCAGATCATTGCAGCCGTTGCCGTTGCCTTTCTGTTTGTCCTTGCTTGGGTCGGAGCAGATCTTGCCACAAAATTTCAATATGTGGTCATGGCTTTTCTGACAATTGCGCTGATATCCTTTTATATCGGCGGTTTCAGTAACTGGAACACAAGCCTCATAGGCGCTAACTGGACAAAACCCTTGGGCGGCCCGGGTTTCTGGGTGATCTTTGCAATCTTTTTTCCTGCTGTAACCGGCTTTACCCAGGGAGTCAGCATGTCCGGAGATCTAAAAGATCCAGGAAAAAGCCTGCCCACCGGTACATTTCTTGCCGTAGCCATCTCCATTGTTATCTATTTTTCTGTGGCCGTAATATTTGCGGCAACTTCAACAACAGAGATATTGAGCGTTGACTATAGTGCCATGAACAAAATTTCCAGATGGGGTTTTTTCATTGATGCAGGCGTAATTGCCGCAACCCTTTCATCGGCAATGGCATCATTTCTTGGTGCGCCACGTATTCTCCAGTCCCTTGCAGGTGACAGGATATTCTCCTTTTTAATACCTTTTGCCAAAGGCTTTGGCCCTTCACAAAACCCGAGAAGAGGCGTTCTTCTATCCGGACTTATTGCTATCATAACCATTGCACTTGGCCAACTTGACCTTATTGCACGCCTTGTCTCAATGTTTTTTCTTATATCTTATGGCCTTCTCAACTATGCAACATTTTTTGAGGCAAAGGCTGCAAGCCCATCCTTCCGCCCTCGCTTTCGCTGGTATCATCCTGTACTAAGCCTTATGGGCTTTGTCACATGCCTTGGAGTAATGCTTGCCATTGATCTTAAAATGGGAATCGTGGCCATTGCCATTCTCTTTGCCATATATCAATACCTTCAACGAACAGCCGGCCCTTCGCGATGGGCTGACAGTCAGCGCTCCCATCATCTCCAGAGAGTTCGGGAAAATCTTATGGCAGCAGGTTCAGATCCGGATCACCCAAGGGACTGGCGCCCTTATATTCTGGCTCTCTCAGATGATCAGGAACGAAGGAAAAACCTTCTTGAATTTGCATCATTGATTGAAGGTGGAAGCGGCATCACAACAGTAGCCCGTTTTTTGCAAGGCAGCGGCCCAAGAATGCGCAAAGAAAGAAAAGCTGCGGCAGATGCCCTGAAAAAAGAGATACTTCAGCACAGAAAAGATGCCTTTTCCCTGGTGGTTTCAGGCCCTGAGCCTCAAACTGCCCTTGAGACTACAATCCAGTCATTCGGTCTTGGCACAATACATGCTAACACTGTACTGCTCAACTGGATGAAAGAGAACACCCCACAAGATGAGCCCAACTCACACATACGAAACCGACAGACAATTCGCTATGGGGAGAGTCTTCGCACAGCTTTCCGTATGGGATGCCACATTGTGATTCTCCATGCTCCTGCTGAAAAATGGAACAGCCTCTCTGAAATTGATCCGGAAAAACATTCAATTGATGTCTGGTGGCAGGGGGATGATACAAGCCGCCTCATGCTGCTTCTTGCCTTTATGGTCACAAAAAATCAACAATGGAGTGAAGCAATAATAAGGGTTTTTGCCATCAATTACGATGATGATTCCGCTGAAAACATGGCTGAATTGCAGAAGATGCTTGAAGATGCGCGCATTGAAGCAGATGCAAATATAGTCCTTAATGATAAAAAGGAAAAAAATGACGGCAGTAGAAATTCTAATGATACAGAAGAAAATACCAATGAAAATATATTTGCAGAACTTTCAAATGATTCATCACTTACATTCCTACCTTTCACAATAAAAAACAGTATTCCTGTTGATATTTACGGTAATCCTGTTGAGCATCTTCTCCCGAAACTTGGAGTTACAGCACTTGTGATGGCAGGGCAGGATGTTGCCCTTGATGCTGAACCAGAAGAAGGGGATGCTGCAATTATTGCCCAGGCTCTGGATGCCCTTGAGATGGCAAACCAGAGAGCTTCCCGTGCTGAAAAAGAAGCTTTTAAGGCAGCAGAAATTGCAACAGAAAAAATGCAAGAAATCGAACTTTCCGGAGGTCGCTTTGACGAGAAGATGATAGCAAAACTTCAGGCAGCATTAAAAGCCCGTCAAAATGCCGACATTGCAGCAAAAAAAGCTCTGAAGGAGCAGGCAAAATCATCGGATGCTGCAAAAGAGGCAGAGGCTCTTGGTGCAGCACCTGTAAAAACGATACCTGGAAAGGAATCTTAAATACTCAAATTCTACAGCTATGTTCTTGTAAGCCTTGTTAACATTGTCTGAATCAGGATACCCAAGATTAACAAAGATAAGGCAGGATTATCTATCCTGAGCATCCTATCCATCCTGGTTATCCTGGTTCAGACAACTGCAATAACTTCTGAAAAAGCAATAAAATGTCGATTTTGAGTAAACAGGCATGATTGATTACGTATCAATCACCACCAGATATAAAAATGGTAGTCATTTTCACGGTAAACGGTCATGGCCGGCATTCAGCCACCCCCGAATATGGAAAATTGTATCCATTTCCACGGTAAATAAAAAGATTTCCTACTCATTCCTTAAGTGAAACCCATTTGATTGCTGTGCCTTAAGGTTTGACACTTCGCCTGAGAATCAGTTTTCTGCAAAGATCAAGGGGTATAACAAGAGATGCAAGCCCCACCACCACAAGCCACTCGTTAAAGACAAGGCCATGGGTTCTCAAGATTACGCCACCTGCATATGTCATTATAACCTGAATCACAAGAATCATGGACATAACCTTTATGAAACCGGTGTTAAGGCCAATATGTTCAAAAAGATTTAGACCTTCGCTTCTGGCATTTAAGCCGTTAAGTATGCTGATAAATACAAAAAATGAGAAAAATCCGGTATAAAGATAGAGATCATGGCTTCCATCAGGGCCTGTTCTGAAAGAGTTTACTATCCACTCTGCCTTCAGGAAATAGAGACTCAAAAGGGAAACAAAAATACCGCATGTCAAAATGGCACTCCACATGTCAGTTGACACAATCTGCTCGTCACGCCGCTTGGGAAGCTCCTTCATGTAACGTCTCAATGCTGGCTCTCCGCCAAAGGCAATGGCTGCAAGTGTATCCATCACAAGGTTTACCCAAAGCATCTGGGTGATGGAAAGTGGCTGTGCAAGGCCCATCAAAGGCCCCATAAATGTGATAAGCACAGCACTTACATTGATGGTCAACTGAAAAACAATAAATTTTCTGATACTTTTAAATATTGTTCTGCCGTAAAGGACTGCCTTTTCAATGGAGCTGAAGTTATCATCCAGAATAACAATATCTCCTGCCTCCTTGGCCACCTCTGTGCCGCTGCCCATTGCAAATCCAACATCTGACTTTTTAAGTGCCGGTGCATCATTGACACCATCTCCTGTCATGCCAACCACAAGATTCAGCTCCTGGGCAATTTTCACAAGACGGCTTTTGTCTGTGGGCAAAGCCCTTGCAATTATCCGAAGATCCGGAAGAATTTTTTTAAGCTCCTCATCTGTAAGCTCCTGGAGAGCATCAGATGTCAAAATAATATCTTCATCTCTCTTTATAAGACCTGAATCCCTTGCAATGGCAACGGCGGTCTCTTTTCTGTCACCTGTAATCATGACAACCTGAATGCCGGCATCCTGAACCTCTTTTATTGCCGAGACAGCCTCGGGACGAACCTCATCCCGTATGCCCACAATACCCACAAGGGTCATATCTGCAATGGGTGTCTCCTCCTGAAGATGCTCTTCTGATGTTGCAACTGCAATTACCCTGATAGCCCGTTCTGCAAGGTCATTCATGGTCTTCTCAAGTTGTGCCTTGTCCTCCAGCTTGCAAATTTCACCATTACGGGCATAATATTTACTGCATTTCCCGATAATCTGCTCAGGGGCACCTTTGATAAGCGTAATGTTACGGGCGCCTTCAATCCTGGTGGCGGAAAATTTTCTGTCGCTGCTGAAAGGGATGGAAAAAACCTTTTTTATATTATGCAGGGAGAGTGCAGGACTTTTTTCTGCATCTTCACTTTTCCCACTGGTGACAAAAGAGAGCAATGCCCTTTCCGTAGCATTGCCGCCGATAATCTTCAGCCCTTCTTTATCCCCTGCAATCATAGCATTGGTATTTCCCATGAGTGAAACATATAAAAGTTCCTGCAAATCCTTGTCAACAGATTCAAAGGTATTAAAAGCTTTGTTGTCTCCGCCTATAAAAGTGATGGCCTCAAGCCTGCCCCTTGTTATTGTACCTGTCTTATCGGAAAAAAGGATATTAAGGCTTCCTGATGTTTCGATTCCCACAAGTTTTCTTACAAGGATGTTATCATTAAGCATTTTTCTCATATTAAGGGAGAGAACCATTGCAATCATCATTGGAAGCCCCTCGGGAACAGCAACAACAATAATAATCACGGCAAGTATAACCGCATTTACAACATCGTTGATCGAGTTTTGCCACACAGAGAGATAGGCAATGATCTCAGGAATGTTAAAATGGTTATCAATGACAATCTTCCTGAAAACAAATGTCACTGCAATTAAAACCCCTCCAATATAACCGAACTTGCTGATTGCTCCGGCAAGGCTCCCAAGTTTTACCTTTAAGGGACTCTCCCGCTCATCTGTTTGCATCTCCAGAGCCAGTTTTCCATACTGGCTGTTATCTCCAACGCTTTTAACAAGCATGACAGCCTCACCGGAATAGACCACACTGCCACGAAACAGTCTGCATGGATCAAGAAAATCAACTGTCTTATCATTTTCCGTGTAACCATCACCGGCTTCAACCTTGAGTGCCTCGGCAGACTCTCCATTGAGAGATGCCTGATCAACCTTCATTTCACCTCTGTACAAAATACCATCAGCGGGAATCTTGTCTCCGGGCTGGAGAAGGACATAATCTCCGGCAACAATATCATCAATGGAAATCTGGGTTATATTCCCATCCCGAAAAACCTTGCATGTTATTCTTCCAGCATCTTCCTGAAGTTTCTGAAAAGTTGATTCATTTTTATGTTCTGACCAGGTTGATACAAGTGTTGCCAGAAGAACGGCAAGCGCAATTCCTGCTGATTCATACCAGTGTGTTTTACCCATAAAAACAAACACTATATTTATCACAAGAGCCAGAATAAGAATCTTTATAATAGGATCATCAAAATTTCCCTTGTACTTATCCCAGAATGTCTCTGTCTCCTGCCTTGTCAATTGATTTGAACCGTATTTACCTATGGCATCAGCAACAGCATCAGATGACAGCCCTGATATTTTTATATCCATATTATATTATTAATCCTTCTGCTAAACCGTTATGGTCGAATTAAACGGGTAAGGGCATAACCAGATTATGAATTGTCTGCCGCCTTTACATGATGAATTTCCTGCGCCCTTACCATGATGACGAAGTGGGATTGTAGGATTTTGTTTGGCACTTTTCCTAAATAAACTGGCATCTTTCATTTATCGGTTTACACTTTTCTGAACCATGATTTTCATGATTAAGGGATTTTCTTGATTATTCATCATGTTAATCCTTAAATCCTTTAATCATGGTTCAAAATTTTCCGAAAAGTGTAAACTACTTTTGAGCTGATATGAAGGATGCCAATAAACTTATGCCATTCTGCTTCTGAAAATAAAAAAAACTGCTCCGACCAGACATAAACCAGCCCACAAGTAATCCATTTTCAGAGGCTCTTTAAGATAGTAAAATGAAAAAGGTACAAATACAGTTAACGTGATAACCTCCTGAATTATCTTGAGTTCACCTATTTTCAGGACTGAATAACCAATCCGGTTTGCCGGAACCTGAAGCAAATACTCAAAAAGAGCAATTCCCCAGCTTACAAGAGCAGCTATTATCCAGACCCTGGTGTTTAACGCCTTAAGATGCCCGTACCAGGCAAATGTCATAAAAACGTTACTGCAAATCAAAAGAAGAATTGCAGTTGCAACGGGGTTCATAAGAAAACTTCCTTCAACACCAGTAAATATTAATGCAGGGGCAAGACATTGCTTACCCCTGCATCTCTTATGCATGGCTACTAAGGAATTGATTTTTAATAACTTGCCCTTTCACCTCGCCCCCAGCCACATTTTACAGGCTTGGGAGGGGGAGTTTGGGTAAGTTGATTAAACCCAATTACTAAGTATTAAATATCTGTATCTGTTTTTCATCACAGGAGGTGCAGAAACCCGGCCATGAGTGTTTACATCAATTCATTAGAATATGGTATAGGCCAGACCAAAATAGAAAGTTGTGACAATATCATCATCTAAATTGTCACCCTTATCAATGTGGTCAAAACCCAAGGTTGTCACAGCATCAATTGTGTTTGAAACATAGAAACGAAGACCTGTCTCAAGTGAATTTTTGTAGGTATCATCACCTTCGGAAGCCAGAATGATATCCAGCTCCCAAAGGTTGGTCCAGTCAATTTTATCGGTTATTTCATAGGTCAGCCATGCCTCATTGGTGAATGTGTTATCCATATCACCAAATTCCCAGTCCACAAGTATTGTGGAATATGAGATTCTATCAATAAACTGCCATTTGAATCCAACAGGTCTTGCATATTCAGCATAAAGAGATAATCCCGGGTCGCCTTCATTTCCGGCATAATCGGAAATCAGGTAATCCACACCAGCACCAACTTCCCAGCCATGTTTACGTCTGAGCACATTTTCATCTGTAAGAATATCCTGAATCCGTATGATCCCCATGGCTCCAAGGCTCTCCCCTGTCAATACACCGGCTTCCCTGAAAACCCTTTCCATAGCTTCATACCAGTATTTCTCATACTCTTTGAGGCTGTATCTGCTTTTGTATTCATTTTCCTTTGCAATGACAGTGGCAAGCCTCAGGTAATATTCATTAGAAAGCTCACCTTTAATAATACCGTATCTTTTAAGATCCTCAACGCAGCGATACGCTTCCATCAAAGGTGTGGCAGTGGTGATTCTGCCATATCCCATACCAACCGTAACTTTTGCGTAGGGGTCATTTTCATTGGAATTTTCAAGATCCTGAAGTCCCAGATCAAAACGGCCAAACCCGAAAATAGAGTTATCATTTTCAAGATATTTTTTTCCCACTGACCAGGCATCAAAACGGAAATTCCTCGCTGTGGAATCCTCATCATCCGCACCTCTGTTAAAGTCTGCCTCACCCTTTGCATAACCTTCTATTTTCAGAGGTAGTGTACTGTACTCCATGTCATATTCCATCCGAGCAGAACCATTGAAACTTGTCTGATCCTGGTTACCATCCTTGAGATTGAAAAGTGCCTGAATCTCAGCATCCTGATATTGAAGATCCGGGTCAAGATAGTCTGTCAACTCAATTGCCATGCCGTAAAAAGGTACCATGACTGTAAACAGCCCTGCCAGTAAACCTGTTATCATCTTTTTCATCTTTTTGCTCCTCACCCTTAAAGTGCTTTGTTGCACACGTCAGAACCTTTTTAGCTCTGATTTTCCGAACAATTCGGAATCAGCGGTTCCCCTGCATTTCATCTTTATGACCCCCTACTGCTGTAAATGCATTGCTGTCAGACAGGCTAATTGATCTCAATCATGAATCAACGGGCTGAAACAATATATAAAAACAGGCAATTACAAGAACATAGCAGGCGTATTGACAATCTGTCAAGGTCAATAAAGAAAACACACATATCAAAAAACATGCCACAATTTTTTTTATAACCGCAATGTCCTGCCATACACAGCAAGTATGGCTCTTGCGACGCTCAAAATATCGGAAATTTCATAGAACTACATCATAAATAATTAATCTGAAATAGTTGAACTCCCAAAATCTTTGCTTGACCCACGCACCATTTTGGCTGAAGATGTAATGGAAAAAACTGGAATAAGACAGCACAATCTATTTAATTTGGGCATCTTTCATTTACCAGTTTACACTTTCCCGAACAGAATGCCCGTTTTTCGGGGATACTGTTCCGGAAAGTGTAAAATACTTTCTGTATGATATGAAGGATGCCTTAATTTGAAAGTTTTTTACATAAAACCCTTCACAAGATGGTGTTTTCAGGAATACTTTCATCTCTTCGATTGTGGCGGTCATCCGCAATGTAAGCTATATGAAACTAAAAGGTTTAACAGCACAAAATGTTAGAACAAAATATCATTATCACCGGAATTTTTGTCTTTTTTGCAAGGATCTGCGATGTCTCCATCGGAACTGTCAGGACCATTCTGACTGTACAGGGAAGAACTCTTATATCCTTTATTCTGGCAATTTTTGAAATATCCATATGGGCACTTGTTGCCGGCACAGTACTTACCCAGCTCAATGAAAAACCTCTTCTTATAGTTTTTTACGCTTTTGGCTATGCCACAGGAAATGTTGTGGGTATTCTTGTTGAACGCAAACTTGCCTTTGGTATTATTATTCTGAAACTTCTCACAAAAAATGCGGGGCAGGAAATTGCGGACTACCTGCGACAAAAAAGACAGCCTGTAACAGTGTTTATTGGTGAAGGCATGAAAGGCCCTGTATATGAGTTGTACATTGCATGCCGCAGACGGGAGTTAAAGTGGATTCTGCCTGAAGTCAAAAAGATGGATGAGCATATATTCTACGTAATTGAGCAGGCACGGGATATGAGCAGCCTTTTAAAACCCATTGCAACTCCTATGGGAGGGTGGAGGAACATATTTAAAAGGAAATGATTTTTTTTATCATTTTAAAAGGAATACTTAAATTGATTTATTTTACGGTATTGTCAAAACCATTTTAAAAAGGAGAGTACAGCAATGAGAAACCTGCTTTTTATTTCTACTATGATCATCACAACTCTTATATATTCACATTCTTTTATTTTCGCAGAAACAATTACAATTGTTGCAGATCGATGGTGTCCATATAATTGTAAACCTGACAGCGACAGACCAGGTTACGGCATTGAGGCAGCTAAAATTATTTTTGAACGTGCAGGACATACAGTAGATTATTCTGTCGTACCATGGGCAAGGGCATTAAAACACACAAGTGATGGTAAATACAATGCTGTGATAGGTGCCTTTATTGAAGATGCGCCTGATTTTATTTTTCCTGAAAATGAAATTGGTGTATCCCAAATTTCATTCTTTGTTAAAAAGGGCAATCCATGGAAGTACACTGGTATTGAGTCCCTTGAATCAATAAAGGCTGGCATAATTTTGGATTATTCTTACGGAGAGAATCTTGATAAATATTTCAGCTCCGTAAAACAAAATCAATCCAAAGTGGATATTACTGCTGGGGATAATGCCCTTATCTCCAATATAAAAAAACTTGATGCAGGAAGGATTGACGCAGCCATAGAAGATACAAATGTCTTTTATCATACAGCAAAGCAAATAAATATGCTCGACAAAGTATCAATTGCAGGAAATTCTCATAAGGAAAAACTCTATATTGCATTTTCTCCTGCTCTTTCAAATTCAAAGCAGTATGCCGACCTGCTTTCAGAAGGAATTAATCAATTGAGAGATTCTGGTGAACTTAAAACAATTCTTGATAAGTATGGATTGATTGACTGGAAATAATTTTCCATTTTTCTCGATGTTAGACGGGCTGTTACGAAACGTTTTCTTTCAAACTTTGATTGTAGGGTAAAAATTGAGTCCACGCTTTCCTCGATTCCTTTCAGAACCGTTACCGTTTCAGGCATGATGAAAACCAGCTAATGCTGGAAAATCAAGCACAGATATTAGTATGCAACGTTTTTCCGAAAGAGCATAAAAAAACATCTTGACAAACTCATCAGATAAGTAGCATAAGAAGATGAGTTAAATTTATAAAGTAGCAACCATAAATGAAGTCGAACTACCCGATCCAAAGAAATAAATGCAACAAAATAACACTCCCCAGCCAAAAAACTTAATCTGATGAGGCTTAAAATCTTAGGAATTGATTTTTAATAACTTGCCCATTCATCTCACCCCCAGCCACCTCTTACAGGCTTGCCATGGGGAGCTTGGGAAAGTTAATTAAACCCAATTACTTATTTAGATAACAAATCCAGGGAAACCAAAAGAATCCACGGAGAAGACAATGAACATACCCATTCAGAAAATCACTGCAACAGAAGCAGTTGTTGATAATCTCAGGGAGCGTATTATAACGTGTGAGTTTGAGGCAGGAGAAAAACTTCCCAGTGAGCAGTCGCTTTTAAAGCAGTACAATGTAAGCCGCCTTACTCTAAGAGAAGCCCTTGCAAAATTATCAGCATGGGGAGTAATAGATGTAAAGCAAGGCAAGGGTGCCTATATAAGCGAAAATGTAAGCATTCCTGCCCTTGACAGTGTACTTATCCCCATGTTCCCCCAAAAAAATCCAGATAAAATGAATGAGCTTGTTGAAGCCAGAAATCTTCTTGAATCTGAAATTACAGCCAGGGTTGCCGTTAAACGTACATCAAAAGATATTGCAGAGCTTGAAAATCTTTTAACTTATGACAACAAAACCATAAACAGTGTTGAAAAATTTGCGGAAAGGGATTACACATTTCATCTGACCCTATCCCGTATGGCCGGAAATGAATTCTTCCACACCATGTACCAGGCACTCAATAGACAGATCCGTTTCTTTCTTCTTCAGTATGCCAGAAGCATTACAGACTGGAAGGCAGCATTAGAAAGACACATCCCCATCCTTGAGGCCATAATTGAGCAAAATGAAGAGAAGGCAAGAACAATCGCAAGGGAACATGCACGAATATGTGCATCCTATATCCACAAAAGGCAGCAGAAGTACCAGACAACAGGAGAGGTTATACAGTAAACGGACATGAAGGACGTTCAGTCACCACCGATCATGGAAATCATGCATCTATTTTCACGGTAAACCTTCATGGCCGAATTCAACTGCCACCCCCGACCATGAAAATGGTAAGGGTATTTTCACGGTAAAAACTGTACTTCTTATCCTGTTAAACATTAATCCATTTAGGAGGATACTTATTTATGAAAAGATTGGCACTATTTCTGGGAGTTGCTTTACTGGCAGTTTTTGTGGTTCACGGGGGGGCATTTGCAGAGCCAAAGGGAACTCTCAGGGTTGCCTTGACCAGCATGCCCAATTCACTTGATCTCTGTTACGGCGCTGACAGAAATGCATCAAATGCAGGATGGCGCCTCTACAATTCACTTGTGGTTGTAAATGATGACGGCATTATGGAACCTGCACTTGCAGAGAGTTGGAAGGTCTCAGACGACGGGATAATCTATACCATGAACCTAAGAAAAGGCGTCAAATTTCACAATGGTGAAGCCTTTAATGCCGATTCAGTGATTTTTTCCTGGAATCGCGGCAAGGGCAAAGAGGTTACCTGGCGAAAAAAATGGGATATAGTAAAGGAGATCGAAAAAATTGACGATTTTACCATAAAACTGAAACTTGAAAAACCCTATCCACTGCTTCTGCGCCAGATAAGCTACTTTTGGAATATCGTCCCTGAAGGTTACCTGAAAGAGGTTGGAGAAGATGGTTTTGCCAACCATCCAATGGGTACCGGACCCTTCAGATTTGTGGAGTGGAACAAAGGAGACCGCCTTGTATATGAAGCCAATCCTGATTACTGGGAAGCCGGAAAACCAAAGGTGGCAAAACTTGTTTTCAGGCCAATTGAAGAGTCAGCAACCCGTGTAGCTGCAATCAAGACAGGCGAAATTGACATAGTATCACGTCTCAGCTCAGAAGAAGCGGCCATGCTAAAAGGTGTTCCAGGAGTTGATGTAATTGAATATCCTGTTGACCGTGTATTTTACATTGCATTTAACAATCTCACATCAGGCAAAGGGCTACCCACAGAGCATCCATTGGTAAGACAGGCCATAAACTATGCTGTTGACATTGATGCCATCATAGATGCCCTTTTCAACGGTCATGGCAGACCAACAAACGGTTTTTTTGTCCCCACAAACCTTGGATATGACGAAAGCCTCAAGCCCTTTGGATATGATCCTGAAAAGGCAAAAGCCCTTCTAAAGGAGGCTGGATTTGCTGATGGTTTCAAGATCAAAATGGCAGCTCCAACAGGAGCATATTCACAGTTTGAACAGGTTTGCGAAGCAATTCAGGGCTACCTTGGTGAAGTTGGAATTGAAGTGAAACTTACACTTATGGAATCAGGAAAATACTGGGATCTTGAGGCAAAAAAAGAGCTGCCCCCAATGTTTGGAGATTCATGGTCATGCAGGGAAGGCGAACCCCTTGAGAGACTTGAAGGAACACTTGGCGGATTTAAACAGAGCTACTCTACATGGAGCGATCCCAAAATTGACGATATGCTTGCCAGAGTGGCTGTGATGCCGGATGAAAATGAAAGGGCAAAACTTTATGTTGAGCTGCAAAAATATATGCATGAAAACCCGCCATTTATATATCTTTACCAGCCAATGACCTTTGAGGCTGTCAGCAATAAGGTTAAAAACTACAAACCAAGGGCTGCCGAAGATTATTACCTGAAAAATGTTTCCATAGAAGAATAAAGAAACTCATTAATAAACTATCATGGCTTGGCATTGCCTCCCCCGATTATGTAAATCACTTTACAGTGAAAATACTCCTCATCATTATTTAAATCGGGGGTGGCAGTATAATACTCAAAATCGACATCTTATTGCTTTTTCAGAAGTTATTGCATTTGTCTGAATCAGGATAACCAGGATAGATAGGATGTTCAAGATAGATAATCCTGCCTTATCCTGTGAATCTTGGGAATCCTGATTCAGACAGTGTTGACAAGGCTTACAAGATCATAGGTGTCGATTTTGAGATAATAAACAAGAAATACAAAGGAACGAAGGAACAAAGAAATGAAAAAACTACCGCTTATCTTTCTGTCAATGCTTATTCTCATCTTTATTACCTCAAACATATCTGCAAATGAAACAGTTCGTCTTGCCATTGGAGACTGGGCACCCTATACATCAGAAACTGATCCTGATGGCAAACTTCTGGAGGAGGTTGTAACAGAAGCATTTAAAGCAGAAGGAATTGATGTTGAGTATGCCTACTATCCCTGGAAAAGAAGCTATGTAAATGTAGAAAAGGGAAAATATGATGGAACCTTTCCCTGGAACAAAACAGAAGAGCGCGAAAATGAATTCTATTTCCATAAGGAGTCTCTGATAAAAGATCCTGGTGTATATTTTCACCTGAAAAGTAAAGATTTTGACTGGAACACCATTGAGGATCTTAAAAAATACAAGGTGGGAGTGACAATAGGATACAAGCAGGAAGAGACGTACAAAGAGCACGGCATAGTTGCTGACACTGTTCCTGATGAACAGATGAATTTCAAAAAGATGCTTGTAGGAAGAATTGATGTATATCAGACATCCAAGGTTGTTGGTTATGCAACAATTAACAAGCTCTTTCCGCCGGAAGAGGCAAAGCTTTTTACTAACCATCCAAAAGCTGTGGAAGAGAGCGAGTACTACATTTTGTTTTCCAAGAAAACACCTAATGGACAACATTTTGCAGACAAATTTGATTCAGGCCTGAAAAAGATAAAAGAGTCAGGTCTGTATGATAAAATCCTTGTCAAATACCTTGGAGAATCCCATTGAAATCCGTATCGGAAAAAGTTGATGTTGTTGTTGCCGGTGGCGGAACTGCCGGCCATATAGCTGCCATTCAGGCAGCAAGAGCCGGAGTTACAACATCTGTCATTGAGGCAGGCACAATGCTTGGCGGGACAATGACAGCAGGCGGGGTTTACATGCCCAACCACTTTTACAGCACAAGGGGGCCTGTTGTACTTGGAATTCCCTGGGAGCTTTACACAAAGTCAAAAAAGACAGAAGGTCTTCCAATTCCTGATTACCAAAAAAGAAGACCTGTTGAAACACCTGGATATTACTCATACATCAATGTCCCCATCTATGCTGCCATTGCAGAACAGGAAGCTGTGGATGCAGGAGTTATACTCCATTACCACGAATTTGTTTCCCATGTCCGGCAGGATGGCAATTTCTGGGAAATAACATCCCTTGGAAGAGGCATAAAGCGCACCACAAAGGCAAAAGAGATAATCGACTGTACAGGTGATGCAGATGTTGTACGTATGCTTGGACTACCTGTAATACAGGATACAAAACGCCAGCCAGGCTCATATCAGTACAAAATTGAAAACATTGAACATGAACAGATATGGGAAAAGGAAGTCCAGGCAATTTATGAAGAGGCAATGGCAGACAGGAGACTTCAGAAGGGAGATTTTGCCTATCCAAACATGCTTCCCTTTAAAAATTTTCTTGATTACGGCGGACACAACTGCACCCACATATATGCATCCGACACTTCAAGTGCCGACGGACAGACCACAGCCAACATTGAAGGCAGAAAAAGGATGCTAAGGATGTTTAAGTTTATCACAACATCCATCCCTGGCTGTGAACGTGCAGTACTTAAAACCATGGCTTCCCATGCCCTTGGACGCGATTCTTTCAGGGCAGATGGCGAATATATGGTAGCAAAAGAAGATTTCATGAAAGCAACCGATTTTAAGGATAAAATCTGCAATGCTTTCAACTATATTGACATGCACAGCGAATCAAAAGGATGTGAGGTGACATTTCTGAAATCCGAAGAGCTGCTTCCCAAGGTTCCCTTTCGTGCCCTTATACCAAAGGGAAGTTCTCGTATAACAGTTGCAGGAAGAATTGTCTCTTCAGAAAAAGTTGCCTTTGCCGGAATCCGTGCCCAGTGCACATGTATGGCCATGGGTCAGGCAATGGGAGCTGCGGCAGCACTTGCTGTAAAAAGGAATATGCCCTCCAGGGTAATTCCTGCAAAAGATATTGTGGCTTTGACCCTGGAACATGGCGCAGTTCCAATATAATCCCAAATATTTGCCTACCGTCACGATATAAAAATTTCATTTTTATATCAAAAACATCTTGATCAAGGAAAAGCAGGATATGAAATACATCCAGGAAGCCCCAAAGAAAATTCCCGTAATTGCCGAAACCGATGTGCTTGTGGTTGGAAGTGGCCCATCAGGTCTTGCTGCTGCAATTGCATCTGCAAGGGAAGGCGTTGATACAATGCTGGTAGAAAGATATGGATGTTTTGGCGGCAATATAACACAGGCAATGGTGGAGTCCATTGGCTGGTATCGCCACGAAGGAACTGTGGAGTCCGAGGGTATTGGACTTGAATTTGAGGCAGAAGCCAAACAATTCGGAGGAGAGAGAAAGGAACCCCAGTCCATAAGCCAGGTGCTTGAGGCTGATATATTCAAATGCGTTGCAGACAAACTTGTGGAAGAGGCTGGCATTGAAAAATATCTGCACTGCCTTGGGGTTGAGGCAATAAGAGAAGGAAATTGTATAAAGGGAGTTATTACAGAGAGCAAGGAGGGGCGCAAGGCAATTTTGGCAAAACAGGTAATTGACTGCACAGGTGATGCTGACATTGCATTCAGGGCAGGTGTCCCATGCCGACAACCTCCCAAAACAGAGATTGAGGGTGTATCTGTAAGTTTTGGCTGCAGTGGTGTAAATCGCGACAGGTTCATGGAGTATGTCAGCAAAACCCCTGGCAAACTTGGTCAGTGGGCAGTTGAAACAAGCGGCAAAGAGGCAGAGCTTTTCAGCCCCTACCTTGCAGAGCCATTTGCCAAAGCACGCCAGAATGGAGAGATTCCCAATGATGTCATGACCTTTGGAACCTGGAGCAGCATAACAGAAACAGGTGAGGCCACATATCTGAACATGACATATATGCTGGGACTTGATCCCACACTGTTAAAAGATCTGACCCATGGGGAAATAGAGGGCAGAAAACAGGCAATGATGGCAATTGCTGCTTTAAGAAAATATACCCCGGGCTTTGAAAATGCAAGATTAAGAACCTTTGGTTCATCACTTGGTGTAAGGGAGTCCCGAAAAATCATAGGCCGCTACACCATGACAGAAGATGATGTAAGAAACCAGGCAAGATTTCATGATTCCATAGGAATTTTTCCTGAATTTCTGGATGCATATGGAGTTGTCATAATTCCCACAACCGGCAGATATTTTCAGGTACCATACGGCATTATCCAACCGAAAGGCATGGAAAACCTTCTGGTTGCAGGACGATGCGTATCAGGAGACAGGATATCCCATTCAGCTCTGCGCCAGATGATGTGCTGCACCGTAACAGGACAGGGGGCAGGTGTTGCAGCAGCAGTATCGGTAAAAGAGGGGGTATCAACAGGAAATGTCAATATTGAACATGTTCAGAATGCCCTAATAAAACAAGGTGTGCGAATAAATTGAAACATAAATCAAAATAAAACCGAAATAAATGTAGAAATAAATGTAGAAACGAATGTAGAAACGAATGTAGAAATAAATGTAGAAACGAATGTAGAGACGAATGTAGAGACGTTGCATGCAACGTCTCTACGTCCAAACAATACGTCCAAACAATACGTCCAAACAATACGTCCAAACAATACGTCAAAACAATACGTCAAAACAATACGTCAAAACAATACGTCAAAACAATACGTCAAAACAATACGTCAAAACAATACGTCAAAACAATACGTCAAAACAATACGTCAAAACAGTACGTCAAAACAATACGTCAAAACAATACGTCAAAACAATACGTTAAAAACAATACGTCAAAACAACACGTTAAAAACAATACGTCAAAACAACACGCTAAAAACAATACGTCAAAACAACACGTTAAAAACAATACGTTAAAAACAACACGTCAAAACAAACCAACAAAAACAAGGAATTACCATGAACAACCTGTTAGACGATATTCAAAAAATAACCCTCATGGGTCCCGGGCCATCCTGTGTGGATGATTCTGTTTTAAATGCAATGGCAAAAGATACCATAGGTCATCTTGACCCTGCCTTTATTAAAATCATGGATACAATGAAAGGGCAGCTTAAAACTCTTCTTCACACCGAAAACCAGCTTACTATTCCGGTTTCCGGAACAGGTTCTGCCGGAATGGAGAGCTGCTTTGTCAACCTAATTGAAAAAGGTGACGCAGTTCTTGTACTTATAAACGGCGTTTTTGGAATGCGTATGCAGGATGTGGCAACCCGTCTTGGTGCAGATGTGGATACCCTGGAATTTGAGTGGGGAACACCTGTAATTGTGGATGATGTCAAAAAACAGATTGCAAAAAAAGCGTACAAGATAGTTGCGGTGGTTCATGCTGAAACATCCACAGGCGTAAAAAATCCTGTGGCTGAAATCGGAGCGCTTGTAAAGGGAAGCGATACCATATATCTTGTGGACGCTGTCACAAGTTTTGGTGGCATTGAGATCACAATGGATGCATGGGGCATTGATGTTCTCTACAGCGGAACCCAGAAATGCCTCTCATGCCCTCCGGGTCTTGCCCCCATATCATTTTCTGAAAAGGCTGTGGCAGCTATCAAGCAGAGGAAAACCAAAGTCCCCAACTGGTATCTTGATCTTACCATGATAATGAACTACTGGGCAGGTGCCACCCGTGCTTATCACCACACTGCCCCCATCAACATGCTGTATGGATTGTACCAGGCACTTTACCTGATTCTTGAAGAGGGCGAAGATGCTGTATATAAACGCCATATGGATAACCACCTTCTTCTGGTTGATGGTTTAAAAGAGATCGGCATAAACATGCTTGTGGATGAGTCTTGCCGACTGCCCATGCTCAACTCTGTTCATATACCCGAAGGTGCAGATGACGCTGCTGTCAGAAGCAGGCTTTTGAAAGAGTTTAAAATTGAAATAGGAGCAGGTCTTGGACCACTTGCAGGCAAAATCTGGAGAATAGGCTTAATGGGACACACAGCCAGACCTGAGAATGTTGAAAAACTGCTGACTGCACTTAAAAAGGTTCTGTAAAATAACCTGAAAAACATTTTTCCCCTCTCCTTCTCCGGAGGGGGAAAATTTCTCATAAAAAGAGACAAACATGCTATTACAGGAAAAAAACAATATTACTCCTGAAGAGTATCTGAGTCTGGAAAGAGATTCTGAAATAAAAAATGAATATTTTGCCGGTGAAATGTATGCAATGGCTGGTGCAAGCAGAAGTCACAATAAAATTTCTACCAATATTGTAAGGGTGCTCGGCAATCAGTTAATTGAAAAACCATGCAGTATCTTTTCAAGCGAAATGAAGGTAAAAATAGAGGCAATAAAGAAATACACATATCCTGACATAGTTGTTGTTTGCGGAAATGAAGAATATGATGATGAAAATAATGATATTCTTTTAAATCCGGTTGTGATAATTGAAATTCTTTCTGATTCAACAGAAGCTTACGACAGGGGAGACAAATTTTCGCATTACCAGTTTATAGACTCATTTGCTGAATACATTCTTATTTCACAATATTTTCAAAAAATTGAAAAATTTATCAGAAAAAAAGACAACACCTGGATATATTCAAAATACGAAAAAACGGAAGATACTATCACCATCCACTCCATCAACTGCCAGCTTTCTTTATCCGATGTTTACAAAGACGTAAATTTAAGCGAATACCATATGAGACGAAATCAATTAAAACTGAAAACCTGAAAAAGGTGATAATCATATGCAAAAATACATATTTTCCCGCCTGGTCCAATCCTTATGTATTTTATTTGGTGTTTTATTCATTGTATTTTTCATGATGCAGGTGACAGGAGATCCTGTATCCCTTCTACTTTCCCGCCATGCCACTCCCCAGGAGGTGGAGGAGATGCGGGAGGAGCTTGGCTACAACCGCCCCATTTTAATTCAATTTACATCCTTTGTCTCAAGAGCTGTTGTGGGGGATTTTGGCAGATCATTCCGGCATAAACAGCCTGCAATGGATCTTATCATAGAGAGACTACCTGCAACCGTGGAACTTGCAGTGACAGCCCTTCTCATATCACTGATACTTGGAATTCCACTTGGGCTTATATCAGGCTCAAATCCGGGCAGCTTCTGGGATGTTATCTCCAGGGGAACAGGTCTTCTGGGTCAGACAATTCCCAACTTCTGGCTTGCACTTATACTTATTCTTGTCTTTAGTGTAAATCTTGGCTGGTTTCCCTCATTTGGAAGGGAGACGTGGCATTTTATGGGTTTGACACTTCCCACACGCTCGGTAATTCTGCCGGCCTTTTCGCTTTCACTTTTTACAATGGGTCAGCTTATCAGATTCACCCGCTCCGCAGTCCTTGAAATCAGAAGCGAGGACTATGTAAGAACTGCCTACAGCAAGGGAATTCCGGACAGAAAAGTCTATATCCGCCATATTTTAAGAAATGCATCCATCCCCCTTATCAGCATTGTGGGAGTGCAGTTTGGATATCTTCTCAGCGGCTCAATCTATATTGAGACCATATTTTCATGGCCAGGACTTGGTAATCTTCTTGCAGAATCAATTGGAAATCGCGATTTCGCACTGGTTCAGGCAATTGCATTTTTCTCAAGTTTCGTGGTTGTAACCCTAAATCTTCTGACCGATATCGCCTATGGTCTGGCTGATCCAAGAATTAGATATGAATAAACGGGCATAATTGCGCGTCAATCACCCCCCAAATATAGATTTCCAGAAAAATATTTGGCATTCTCAATTCTGAAGGGCAACCACAAGGGATTGCCCCTACACTGCCTGCCAATTTAATTATCTGGAACAGTATATAAAAAATGATAGTTATTTTCATGGTAAACGGACATGGCGGGAGTTCCCTCACCCTTGATCATGAAAATAATGTATCCATTTCCACGATAAAAAGAGGTAAACATGGATAACAACTCAACCGGTCAGCAGATACCAACCGGAGTTGCAGCATCAACAGGGCTTGCCATTGATCAGAAACAGGAGACCGGCCTGTGGCATTTCATAAAATATACAGCCCATCTTCTTGCAAGGGATAAGGCCGGAACCATCGGCCTTATCATGTTTGTCATTGTTGTTTTATCAGCCATTCTTGCACCATGGATATCCCCCCACGATCCTTTGAAGCAGAACCTGCGACATGCAAAAAAACCTCCTGCCTGGTACGAAAAAGGCACAATGGAGTATCCCCTTGGCACAGACAATCTTGGAAGAGATATTTTAAGCAGAATCATCTACGGAAGCAGGGTATCCCTTACAGTGGGCTTTTTTGGTGTGCTCATCGCAAGCTCCCTTGGAATTGTGATAGGTCTTTTTTCAGGCTACAAAGGCGGTAAAACAGATAATATCATCATGGGCGGTGTTAACATGATACTTGCCCTGCCCTATCTTGTTTTTGTGGTTTTTATCGCAGCCATACTTGGAAGCAGTCTTTTGAATGTAATACTTATATTTGGATTCACAGATATCCCAATTTTTGTCAGGATAACAAGGGGGGAAGTTATCAAGATGCGTGCATCAGGCTTTGTTGAGTCAGCCGTAAGTATAGGAGCTACCGGCAACCGCATTATTTTCAGCCATCTTCTGCCAAATCTTATAGGTCCCATTGTCACCATTGCCACATTTGAGATGTCAGCCATGATATTCTATGAAGCAGGATTGGGATTTCTGGGATTAAGTGTCCCGCCGAGTGTCCCAAGCTGGGGTAACATGCTTGCAGCCGGAAGAAAATATCTGGTGATCTATCCCTGGATTGCAACATTTCCGGGGCTTGCCATTGTCTTTACAGGCCTTGGCATGAATCTTCTCGGGGACTGGCTGCGAGATGTGCTTGACCCCCGTATGCGAAGAGTAAAAAAATAGAATATATGTCCATATTTAGACATTATTGATAAAGCTCAAAAAAAACAATGCCCAAAGAGAGACCGAATTTATGGCAAAAATTCTTGAAGTAAATGATCTGATTACCCGCTTTTACACCTTTGACGGAGTAGTACACGCACTCTCCGGAGTATCCTTTGATTTGGATGAGGGAGAGACGCTTGGCATTGTTGGAGAGAGCGGGAGCGGCAAAAGCGTCACCATGATGTCCCTGCTCCATCTTTTACCAACGCCACCTGCAAGGATTGAAGGGGGCAAAGCTCTCTTTTACAGCAACCGCAATGAGCAGAACAATAATACAGATCCTGTGGATCTCCTTCAACTTGATAAATCCGGCATCAGAAAGATAAGAGGCGGCAAGATCGGGTTCATATTTCAGGATGCATTGAGTGCTCTCAATCCTGTTATGACAATTGGCAGACAGATCAGTGAAACCCTGATTGAACATCTTGGAATGACTGTTGATGAAGCAAAAAAGCGAAGCATTGAACTTCTGGAATATGTGGGAATACCTGAAGCAGAAAAGCGATTTTCCGCCTATCCACACCAGTTTTCAGGGGGTATGAGACAGCGAACCATGATTGCCGTTGCCATTGCCTGCAACCCAGAAATAATCATAGCAGACGAACCCACAACTGCTTTGGATGTAACGGTTCAGGCCCAGATAATAGAACTTGTCCAGAGGCTTAAAAAAGAGATGAAGATGTCTGTTATATGGATAACCCACGATCTTGGCGTTGTTGCAGGCATGGCAGACAGGGTTCTTGTTATGTATGCCGGCTCTGCTGTGGAGATTGCGCCGGTGGATGATCTCTTCTATAACCCGGGACACCCATATACAATAAAGCTTCTGGGAGCTCTTCCCAAAATCGGTGAGGAGGGGCAACACAGACTGGAGAGCATTGATGGAACCCCTCCTGATCTTCTCTCTCCGCCTGCCCACTGCCAGTTTGCTTGGCGCTGCCCCCATGCAGCAGAAAAGTGCTGGCAGGCTGTTCCGGCAGCAAGGGAGATATCCCCGGGACACCATGCAGCCTGTTTTTTTGATTTTGCAGCAAGGAGGCCTTAATAATGGTTCAAAACGCTGAAGTTTCTGGAAATATCAACTCTAATGGAATTGAACATAAAAAAACTGAACTCTCCAGGAGCAATCATAATCTGGTAACTGTCAAAAATCTGAAAAAATACTTTCCATTCACCAAAGGCTCTCTTTTCAACCGCAAAAAAGGCCAGATAAAGGCAGTGGATGATCTATCCTTTAATATCAGAAAAGGCGAAACCCTTGGAGTAGTTGGCGAAAGCGGATGTGGAAAATCCACAACAGGTAGAGCAATTCTACACCTTGAGAAACCAACAGCAGGCGAGATTGTAATTGACGGGGTGGATGTAACCAGGCTTACAAGGGAAGAGCTGCGCTGCATGAGACCCCAGATTCAGATGATCTTCCAGGACTCATATGCATCACTGAACCCCAGGCACGCCATAGGCCACATCATTTCCGAACCCATGATGATACACACAGACATGAAGCAGAGCGCCATGAAAGAGAGGGTCATGGAACTTCTTGAGCTTGTGGGACTCAATCCCAACCACTATGGACGATTTCCCCATGAGTTTTCCGGAGGACAGCGACAGAGAATCAACATTGCCCGGGCTTTATCACTCAACCCCAAATTTGTGGTTTGCGACGAACCCATATCCGCCCTTGACGTATCCATACAGGCACAGGTCATAAACCTTTTCCAGGATCTCCAGAAAGAGCTTGGGCTTACCTATCTTTTCATTGCACATGATCTGAGCATGGTACAGCATATATCTGATCGGGTGGCTGTAATGTATCTTGGAAAAATCATGGAGTTGACAACAAGGGAGAGACTTTTCAACACCCCCCTCCATCCCTATACCCAGGCACTTATGTCCGCCATTCCCATTCCTGACCCTGTCAAGGAGAGGCAGAGGCAAAGGATATTGCTGAACGAGGAGGTACCAAGTCCTGCAAATCCGCCGAATGGGTGTGTATTTAATACAAGATGCCCGGTTGCTGAGGAGATATGCACCCGAAGTGCTCCGGAATACCGTGAAATTGAAACAGGGCATTTTGTTGTGTGTCACAAGGTTGATGCCCTGTAAAAACTCAAAATCGACATTTTATTGCTTTTTCAGAAGTTATTGCATTTGTCTGAATCAGGATAACCAGGATGGATAGGATGTTCAGGATAGATAATCCTGCCTTATCCTGTTAATCCTGGGAATCCTGATTCAGACTGTGTTGACAAGGCTTACAAGATCATAGGTGTCGACTTTGAGTACATTACTAAGAAATAATGGAGAGTGGGGGATAAATGGGCAAGTTATTAAAAACCGATTCCTAAGTACAAAAGCTCCACTCAGTCCAAACACCGACCTACTTAAGCGTAGTCAGAAAGGTGGCAAGATTCACTTTTTCATTGAGGATTCCCAATTTTTTCCGAATGTAATTTCGGTAAGTTTCAACGCTTCTGTAAGAGATATTTAGAATAGCGGCAATCTCTTTTGAAGTAAGACCGGAGCGTATCATATTGCATATTTCATTTTCTCGAGGGGTGAGTCTGGGCATACGCCGGGTAAGGTTACTTCCAAATGCGGAAGTTAACTGCTTCAGCGTATCCTCCAGCAAGGTGATATATCCGATATCGATCTGAGAACCTCTGTTTTTCATTTTATCCAAAAGAGGGAGAATAAACTTATCCACATTGTCCAGAACCCGCTCTTCCAAGCTTTTTTTCTCCATCATAAGCTGGCTCATCAGCTCTCTTAGGGCAATGTTTTTCTCTTTCAGTAGCTGATTTTGATTTTTCAGTTGTTCTTCTCTTTCCAATAGGGCTTGTTCAGCATGTTTCTGTTCGGTGGTACGCCCCATACG
>NZ_LT828542.1:95872-123929 GCF_900170035.1 Desulfamplus magnetovallimortis
TGTGGTACGCCCCAACCGTTCGGCAATGGCATTAATAAGAGAGCGCTCTTCTTCGAGAAACGGCCCTTCATGACTGTCCGGCATTTTTTCCAGATAACTGACGGTGAGCACACCGATTACCTGACGATAGACCATAATATCCGCAGATTGCTTCCAGCAGGTTTCCTTGTAATTCTCGGTCTGATAAACGGTGCCGTGGACAATACACCGGGCACAGGTAATGTCAGGGTACTGCCAAGAACGGGGAATTAGGGCGATCACCTGCTGATAGACCTCTTCCAGAGAAATGTGAGCCTGCTCAACAACTTTGGAGATTCCGTAAAGGCAGTTGATCTCCTTTATTCTTTCATTCAACTCATGGGCCTGGCGTATAAATCTGGCTTCAGGGCTGTTGTCCATATGTGGCTATCCTTTAAATCTTTTGAGTGTACCCTTTTTGCATTATTCTCCCCCTCTCCAGCCATGGAGATGTAGTCTGGGGCTGAAGTTTGGCCTACCGAGTGATCAAAAAAGGCTACACTCAAATCTTTTCAATCTTGCTCAAAATACAGGATTTTGGATAAGTGGTAAATAATTATGATGGGGCGGTGATGACACATCTTGATTTTTTCCCATCCATTTTAATGCAGATGGGGGCAGATAGCATTACATGACGTAAATATTGAGTCTCACAGATCAGCTTACATGTTTCTAACCATTTCCAGTCTAAGAAATCCGGATTGTTTTTTCTATATTCAGATCCACATAGTGCCCTCCCAGCCAATTCATTCACTGTAATATAGGGAATACCGAGGGAGGTGATATTATGAAAAAAGTGGGAGCCTTGTGAGGCGTCTGCATTGAGCTGTTCATTTTTCAGTTCGATGATCGCTCCGATACCGGAGATGGTATGCCATTTGACAGGTATGCCCAGCCATGGGTCAGACCCGCCCCAGCGTCCCGGACCAATGAGAAGATAACGGCGATCAGCCTTAACCAGTCCGGCATTGATTCGCCCGATCTCTTCAGCGATGTATGGGGTGGCAGACACGGAAAATGCCTGGGGAGTCACATAGACGATATCGAGGATATTTTTAAATATCCCGTTGCCAAGAGCTGAAGATGAGTAACAGACGGCCGAGTCGATATCTTGCTGACAGATCCGGGTTTCCTGCTGTTTATCGTCTCCCGGCATTGGACGTATTTGCAGGAAGTGGAAGTCACTGGGGCGTTGCGACTCCGGATAGAGATTGATGGCAAACTCCATTTCAACAGGCCCGCCAAATACCCTGCCTCCAAGATCGAGAAGATCCGAGAGCAGTGGCGCAATCGGTGGAGTGTTGTATTTCAGAAGCCGGGAGAATGTCAGAAGTTTCGGACCTGTCGCGCCCCAGGTGTCACGAATTCGATTCTCTTCCGGGATGTAGGTGCTGGAGAGGGCTTGCACCGGATACTCATCCAGGGCTTCGTACAGGTCACGCTTTTCGAGGTTAGAGTGGCGACCGAAATGAAGCGCATCAGAATAATTGTTTGTCTTTAGCGCATAAAATGTGGTCTGGGCATTCATTAAGATATCATCAATCAATGAGAACTGAGGGAGAACTTGCGGGCTGCCAGGGGAAAACCGCAAACTCTTTTCTCCGTCAACAACAGTCTTACCCAAGCCCAATGCAATGTGAGCAATGCCATGCTCCGGTCTCATATCGGCAAAGGGATAGTAATTGACTGATTGGGCAACTCCGGATACGGCAGGATAGAAGTAATCCCCATAGTGCATTCCTGCAATGGCCTGGACAATCACTGCCATTGAATCGCGGAACGGGTGACCGGAGGTGTTCCGGTGAAATGCCTTGGCATCATCGTAATAGGTGGAGGCAAAGACCAACTTGACAGCATTGGCCAGGTGAATGATGCGCATGGAAAGATCCGGATGATTATTGGGAATCTTGTAGGTTTTGTAGAGCCCGGCATACGGTTGAAATTGAGCATCTTCCAACTGACTGGATGAGCGTACTGCCAGAGGAACCTTGACCTGGGATAGAAATGCCTTAAGTTGACGAATCAGCCATGTCGGCAACTCTGAACGGAGAAACACCTCCACAACCTCTTCCACAGGATGTGTCCGGGTTTCGAAGTTTTCCAGGTGATTTTGGCTGATGAATGCCTCAAAAACATCAGTACAGAGAACAAGCGTTTGAGGGATTTTGATAGTAAATTTTGGATGGGATTTGTGAAGTTCTTCTTCCTGCTCCAGAAGTCCGTACATAAACGCCAGGCCTCTGCCCTTGCCTCCCAGGGAGCCTTGGCCGATTTTGACAAATTCTTTTACCTCTGAATCAAAATAGTTTTCGTCAAATGTCGATACCAAGCCTCGATTCTGGAATTTTCTCAGTGCGTGAATATTATTGACAATGAAACTTCTCAGCTCATCAGGAGTGTTAAAATCGCTGCTTTTACACGCTCTAAATTTCAGCGCAAGACCGATTTCGGAACGGGCCATGAGCCATGATGAAAAATGGTCTCGATCGGCATGGTAGGCAAGGGATTCATCCGGAATGGTGGAGAGTTTTGTCTCCAACTGCATCAAGTTGGTGGCAATATCGATGTTACGGCCATTGGGCATACAAAAGACAAAATTACCGAATCCCAGGTGGTTCAGGAAGAACATGCGGGTGGCGTGGCGTAAATTGGGATGATTTTTGTCCAGAAACAGGGCAGGAATCTGACTTGCTTTTTTACCATTCTCATTTTCCGAACTCATGAGAAGAAGGGGAAGCCCCTGGAACTCACTGCGGATATGGCTAAACAGTTTGATTCCCGCTTCTGGGTCGATACTATTATTTTTAGGGAACCGCGTGTCTGAAATCACACACAACAAAAAATTTTTGTAGCGCTCATATAATGCCTGAGCCTCTTCATAATTTTTGGCCAGAAGAAGTTTGGGCCTTGCACGCATGGTGAGAAGCTTCATGGCGTCACTAAGATCTGTTGCAAGAAGAGCTTGGGTTTGGGTGACAATTTCCTTATAAATGATGGGGAGCATATAAGAGTAGTACTCCGGACAATCCTCCACCAGAATGACAACCCTGACATTGGCCAGAGAAGTATCGTTATCGACATTCACATGATCTTCGGCATTTTTGATGAGGGTTATGAGAAGGTCAGAGTTACCAGACCAGATAAAAATTGTATCAATACCGTTGTCGTATAGCGCATCTCGTTTCGATGGAAGAGCTCTGATGCTTGGGGAGAGAAGCATGGCCTTAACATCGGGTTGAATGGCCTTGATATTTCTTCCCAGGGAAAAAATATCCGTCTCCTTGAGATGGGGAACGATCAGCACCATGTCAAACCGTTTTTCACCCAAGAGGGCAAGGGCTTCACTTGCAGATGATGCCCCGGTGATGACCGGTGGATAGCGCAAATTTAACCCACTGTATTCATTGATTATCTTTGATGCAAGGCTACTGCCCTCTTCCATGTTGAACATGTTGTAGGGACTTGAGATCAGTAGTATTTCCTTGACCTCATAGGCCATGATATCACGATAGATGTCGGGGCGAGCATTGAATTTACTGAGAAGCTTTGGTTTTTTTGTGCTCATCGCTTGTTTATCTTCTCATTGCGGCTTCACGATTCCCACTTGAGGCGGCTTGTTTTCAAAAGGCGTTCTACCCGACAACTAAACCTTGACGTAACACTACCGACATTCAAAAAAATGAAAGCCGGTTGTGCTGTCCAAGCGACAGACAAATGTTTGTCTATCTATCATCTGTTTTTTTTCATCGGAAAAATCATCGAAATCATCACAGTTGTATATCCGTTTTCCCATTTCCAGGCTGTTCTTTAGAAAAAAACAATCTGTCCGATGATTACATGTTGAGCATATCCCAAAATTCTTTGCAAGTTGATGCATTCTCACGTTCCTTAAAAATACCATGTCCAAAGGGCAATCACTAAATATTAGGTAATTTCATCCATTCAATCTCAGTGAAATTACCTAATATTTAGAGTTTAAGCAACACGATAATATCACATTAATAATGCGATAATCTATTACGCATTTTTCAATTTGACTAAACGATCATGGGTGTCAGTCCCACCCCATAATGTAAAAAATTAAGGAAAAAGCTAAAGATGTTTATTTTGAGTAAATGGTTTCCCATAAGTAGTATTGATCAATATTTCCAGAAGGTGTCACAAGAAGCAAAAAAATATAGTTACCTTGGGAAAGTTCGGACAGGTCTATGTTTGAGAACAGAGTGTAATCCAGAGGCTCTGATACATCTCTTCGCCAAGGAATCCATTCTCCATCAAAGGGTTTTAAGGTGTTGTCCGAACAAAAAAATAAAATTTCTGAGGTTATCGACTCCGGAGGTATGACAGCAAAGAAAAGATCCACCTTTGCAGTAAAACACTCAAGGGAAATGCGCACATCCATGGCAGTTCCACCTGAGGCAAGTTGACCAAAGCCAAAAGGATTCATTTTAGAGGGCAGTGTTGAGCATATTGGTGAAGAGAGAGGCTCTACTCTAAAGTGCAAAGAGGTGTCAGGAACGGTTATGCATTCGTCTTGTTGATCCATATAAGGCGACAATCGGAGCTTGGACTCTTTAATGAGCATATCAGGAACCTTCCAACCTTTTTGTTCCATTATTTTTTTAAATCCCCTGCGATAATAGAGTTTTGCTGAAATCCAGATATCCTGCTCTAAATCTGCACTGAAGAGATACTCTGTTGTATCAGAGGCAAAAGCTGCGATACGGTTATCAGAGACAAGTTTAGTACTGTTCCAATAGGAACCAGTAGGATATTCTCTGCTCCAGGTATCTTCCAGGACTTTTGCATATGCCCTGCCCGGAAGTCCTGCAAAATCATCTTCATTATCGCCATCCCCGCACCATTCTGGGATTACAGGTCCATTGACAAGCGTAAGAGTGCCGTCTTCATCAAAGGCATTCACAACAAGAATCATGTGACGCATTGGATTACCAGTGGGAATATGATGCCCAGTATTATCATTGGTGAGGGTCACGCTAACTTCCAGACCAGCCTCTTCAATGTTTGCTTCAACATCCATGGTGAGGGCATTTTCCATAAACTCCAAGTCCCCTACCCCGGTCATGCGATGGCTGCGAAGGGTGTTACTATCCCTCGTCAACCCTCCCTTATCCATAACTGCAAAATGGTCAGCACCACGCAGAGGCATATGACACTCCTGACATGTTTGACCACTTTGAGGATCGCTATATGGACTTTCCAACCATTCACCATAAGAATTATACACAAGCGTATCTCCAAAAACAGCATAATGGCAAGGTGCACAGAATGCAGACTCACTCTGCAAAGGTAAATATGTATCTTCACCAGGTGCAACATCTTTCAGAGGGCCTGCAAAAAACTGGTGTCCATCCATTGGACGCATAAATTCGTAGGATAACACTCCAGTCATATTTTCTCCGGGCAACTTTGTTGTTTCATTTAAATCTACACTCCAGATCTTATGACAGAAATCGCAGCTTATCCCTTCCGTATCAACACCGGTCAAATCATCGGGATTAACGCCATAAGGTTCATTTACCGCAGAAAGAGGGGCGTGGCATGTGGCACAATTTCCATCAAGAGCAGGAAAATCAAGTTTAAAACCAGGTCCATAATAGGGTTCATTGGGATCTGGAGGCAGGGGAATCATTCCATAATCACGATCCCAGGCAAATTGACGCAACGGACTTTTATTGCCGTCAAGATCTGTCCCCAGATACATGGAGAGAAAAAGAGGATTTTGTGCAGAACCGGAATGTGCATCCTGAAGCCACTCATCATATGGGAATAAAGAGTTTTTATTACCATAATCTGAATGACAAAGCTGGCAATTATCCTCGCTGTCCGGCTGAGAATGGGCACTGACCCACTGATAATTGATATTGTCGTCAAGGGAATGAGGTTGCAAGGTTATGGTTACGGAATTGTCGCTTCTATCTGCAGTAAAGGGGCCTGAAATAAAAAAGCCACTGGCCCAGGCAGTCAGATTAATCTCTTTTTCCAAGTCTGTTTCCAGTAAAAAATAACCATTGGAATCTGTAATAGTCTCAATGGCCATCGTCTGCACACTCACCACAGCATCGGGTACACCTATGCCCTTATCATCAATAACAATTCCGGAAATGGTTTCACCCTGTACGTTGTTTTGAAAGGTAGGAGATGCCATACAAAGTATCGCCACAATTATAATACGGGCAAGACAATGCAATTTATTCTCCTTTTGCTGACATTATTAAACTACCAAGACGATACACACCGCTCCCACCAGAGGCAGCATATAGAATTGAGCCGTCTGCCGAGAGGGAAAGGTTATTAATAGACCTGTTACGAAGGCCATTGTTGATTTTCAACCAACTCTTTCCCCCATCCAGAGAGTAGAACACTCCACTATGAAAACCTGAAAGATAGAGTAAGCCTTCACGATTTGGGGCAGGCTCAATATCGGTAACCCTTATCTCTGGAGGTAGGCCGATGGAACTGTCTGACCAGGATGCACCGCCATCCAGACTTACTCTTATTCCTCCGGGGTTCATTCCATGGTAAAGTTTCTTGTTATTAAAGGGATCAAGGGCAAGAACAGTAGCTACCTGTGGGGGAAAGCTCATGTCAGGATCTGGGTTAGTAACGTTCACAGATGAGCTGCCCATCAAATTCCATATAGTTCCAGCATCGCTGGAATGGTAAAGTGTACCTGAATATGTTATTGCGTACATTTCCGATTCATCATCGCCATTAATGGCAAGTCCGGAAACCAGCCCATCAGTCAAACCTGTCTTTTGCCATGAGCCTCCTCCGTCGATAGAGACCATTATTCCACGGCCTTTGCAGCCGCCGTCAACAGAACATCCACGCTCACCTATGGTAGCATATATCTTCCGGCCACTGACAGGGGCAAAAAATAGATCCATAACTGATTCTGATCCTTCAGGCTCTCCGTCCTGCCAAAGCCCAGAACCTTCGGTAAAAAAACTTGCACCCTTCCAGTCTTGACCACTATCTTCACTGTATAGAGGGAAATGGCCAGCATCAATAATAAAACCTACGAGATGGGTTGAATCCAAAGGGTTTATAGCTATCTTGGTACCTTCCTGCTCATGGGCATCACCATAGGATAGGCCATTCCATGTAGCCCCACCATCCGTTGTGGTGAAAAAACCACCTCGTGAAGCACTGAAAAGCGTGGCTGGGTTTTGAGGATCAACGGCAATACTGCTGACTAAAGCACCGGAATAACCATCAGAGGCGTTGCTCCAGGTAGTTCCGCCGTCAGCACTAAAAAAATTACCGCCATTGTAGTTGTTAACAAAAACCCTGTTACAATCATTGGGATCGCACTGTATATCAATGGCAGCACCTGCTATAACACCAGGAGGTCCCCAGTTTTTACGTCCCAAAATCTGCCATGTCATACCGTTATCCGTTGATTTCACAAGGCCGGCTTTACCTGCACCATAGACAATCTGATTATTGCACTGACAGATTTCCACCGATGATACTTCAAATTCGGAAAAAACAGAAATCCAGTTTTCACCACCGTCGCTGGTTCTGTATATCTTTGTGGAATCAGCTCCTTCAAACTCCACGTATGATGCTGCTAAAAGCACATCAGGATTAACAGGATCCATGAACAAAGAGCCTAAAAAAAGTCCTCCGTTGGAATCAAAACCATTTTCAACCCCCTGATCCTGCCAACTCTTACCACCATCAGTACTTTTTAAAATGCCAACTCCACCTGGTTTAAAGGAATCGCAATCGCTATTGTAGGCGTGGCGATCAAATATTCCTGTGGAAACATATATGGTTTGATTGTCTCGGGGATCAATCCATATGTAACGGGCAAGATTATCGCCAGACCAGATTTTACTCCAGGTATCACCACCATCTAAACTTTTATAAACTACCCCTTTGGTTCGGTCAAAGCCACAGGTGGTTATGGGCTCCCCATTGTTCCACTCCCAGCTTGACACTTCAGCGGCCATATATACAATATCAGAATCGGACGGATCAACTGTAAAACCTCTCACCGAAAGTTCTCGTTCACTGATTCCGTTGTCACCTTTGTTCATATTAACCCATGTGGCTCCGGCGTCCACACTTTTATAAACACCACTGGTGTACTGTGTACCACTCCATATGGTGTTATAATTATTGGGGTCTATGGTTAAACAGAAACTGGGTATGATATCCACGGACTCCCCAAAGCTGGAGCCAATACCATTGCTGCTGGTTTTCCATGTTTTACCACCATCCAGACTTTTGAAGATTCCTGCATTGGCATCTGTGACATACATGATGTTTGAGTTATCAGGCTGAATCCTAACGTCATAACCAATACCACCAGGAGGGCCACCCAGATATAGCCACTCATCTGCCAAATAGGCAGGATTTCCATCCGTTGTATATGAATTATCCTGATTTGACTTAAGGATAAAGTAATCAACATTGGAATAATCGCTGGCTCCATTCTGGTCATAAGCTCTGATAGCAACGTAAAAAGCAGCATTTTCCCAAAGATTAACCTCAAAAGATGTAATCTCTCCCACATCAATTGAGCCAATGGTCTCAATGCCAGTAAAAGGATATGGCGCATAATCAAGAATATAACCGGTTGCACCGGAAACATTGTTCCATGAGATATTGATACTGTGATCATCTGCTGTAAGCACCATTGTAGGTGCTGTAGCAGGAGTTGCAAACACCGTTATAGGGAAAAACAGCAGGTAGATAGAGAGGGCAATAACCATAAATGATATTAACAGAACTCTTTTTTTCAGAAATTGTTTTGTCATGGTTCAAAGTCTCCTTTCATTTGTCAAAACAGCACTAATGCTTCTTCAAGTTTGAATTGTCGGATGATTTTACAGGCAATGCAAAGCTAAGAGGCTTTTTCTACCCGACAATCAAACCTTGATTTTTATTTTACCGTGAAAATGACTGTCATTTTTATATTTGGGGGTGATTGATACGTAATCAATCATGCCTGTTTACCGTGGAAATAGATACATTATTTTCATGATCGGGGGTGGCCAGACCCCGGCCATGACGGTTTACCTTCTTTTTTTTATACCAATCTTCATCACCATACAATTGTTCAATACAATTAGGGCACAATGAGTGAGTAAAAGAGGCATCGGATCGTTTTTCGATATAGGCTTCCAACAGATTCCAATACCCTTTATCATCCCTGATTTTTTTACATGAAGAGCATATGGGAAGAAGCCCGTTAAGGGTTTTGATCTTTTTCAGAGCCTCCTGCAATGCTTTCACGGTCTGGCTCAAGTTGACATGGGTTCTTACCCTGGCTTTGACGGTGAGGGGGTTAAATGGTTTCGTGATATAATCAACAGCTCCTATTTCAAATGCTTTTGCATCATCCATGGCCTCGGATACAGCAGTTATGAAGATGACGGGAATCTCTTTTGTAGCAGGGTTATTTTTAAGGTTTCTGCACACCTCATACCCATCCATCCCCGGCATGACAATATCAAGCAGAACAAGATCCGGAAGCGCTATTCCTGATAATTTTTTAAGGGCTGTTTCACCATCTTTAACAGGGATAACCCTGTAATCGTTTTTTAAAAGTTCAATCAGAATGTGTAGATTTGCCGGAACATCTTCTACAATCATTATGGTCGGTTTTTTTTGTTCTTTTTCTTTATTCAAATGTCTCTCCAAAACAGATTAGGAACAGAATCTAAATAACTTGCCCATTCACCTCACCCCCCCTGCACCATCTTCATGAATGGAGAGGTGAAGTAATGGAAAAGGGTGAGTTAGGGTAAGTTAATTCGATCCCGTTCCTTATCATATCCAAAATAATGAGAAAGCGTAACAAGGCGTCAGCTTTATCATCGGGCTCATTAACTATTGGCTTCTTTTAATTTTTCATAAAACGTTTCTATATACTCAAGGGCGGAGTCCTCTTCAAAGTCTGTCACCAGTTGATAGAGCCTTTTCGCTGTGTCATTAAGTGGTGATCCTTTGAGCATGTCAAAAAGCTCCCTGGAGCGATCCATTGCAGTTGTGTAGTCTATGGGTAAATTGTATTTAATATCACTCAGAACCTCTTCAATCTCTTCAACCTTAAATGAAACAGCGTTGTCAGGTGTTTCAGCACCTTCCCTGTTGAGAAGTTTCTTAAAAGCTTTAAGAGTTGTCAAAGTGGCGGTTAATTCCTCGACATAGGTCTCCCAGATTGGATCCGCCAGGGTGATACTTTTGTTGTGAGCCGCCGCTTCCAGGTCTGCGGCAGCTTTATGAAGGCGGTTTGCACCCAGGTTTCCGGCCATACCTTTCATGGTATGCGCTTTTTCCATGACAATGTCATACAGGCCGGATTCAATGTCAGATTGCATCTCTTCTCCAAGGTCACGGTTTTCTGTGTGGAATAAGGCCAGCAATTCACTATATCTGGTTTCATTTCCAGCCAATCGTGCAAGGCCTCCTTTTAAGTCAAACCCCTCAAGAACGTCAGGTAAAAGGGATTCTTCTGCCCTGGATTTTTGTTTTACCTGGATAGTTTTGTGATCGTTATGATCTTGAGTCTCTTTTGGTTCTTTAGAAATTTGGGTTCTCTGTTCACCAGTTCCTTCTCCCAAAAAAGGAGTATTGTCTTGTAACAGAACATCGTTTTCCTTTGGTGGTATCCATTTGACAAGAGTTTTAAAAAGAGTTCCAGGATCTATGGGTTTAGCAACAAAGTCATCCATTCCAACCTTAAAACAGTTGTCCCTCTCCTGTTCCATGGCATGGGCAGTCATGGCAATAATGGGAATTCCTGAACGGGGATGGGGAAGTTCCCTGATTTTTTTTGTGGCCGTATAGCCGTCCATAACAGACATCTGCACATCCATAAGAATGGCGTCAAACAGATTGTTTTCATCCTGTGATGTGATGAGGGCAACTGCCTCCTTACCATTATCTGCCGTGGTTACCCTGAACTGTTCGTATTCCAGAAGTTCCAGTGCGATCTGCTGGTTGATTAGGTTATCTTCCACAAGCAGAATTCGTGCGCCCCGTATGGTGGCCAAGCCGTTTTCATAGGGAGTGGATAAGGTTTGATCCCCAACGCCTTCATTTTTTATGAACTCTTCCTTCATCATCACAGACACAATTGTACTATATAGCACTTTCGGAGTTACAGGTTTCACAAGAAAGGCATCACTTCCTGCCGTGCTGGCCTTCTTTTTGAGTTCATCAATGCCATAGGCTGTCACCATCAAAATGGAAGGTACCGAGGATAGAAGGGGGTTGGATTTGATCATTCGGGTTGCTTCGATTCCGTCTATTTCGGGCATTTTCCAATCCATCAATACCAGTTGAAACGGCTTCTCTGCCCGAAATGCCGTTTCAATCTCTTCAATGGCTTCTTTGGCAGAAGCGACCTGGGTAACTTTGAAGGACAATATTTCAAGGGTTTCAGCAAGAATCTGGCGGGCGGCACTGTTATCATCCACCACAAGTACCCGCATTCCTGTGAGTTCCGGAGGAATGGCAGGCACGATTTTTACATTATGGTGAACACCAAAGGGAAGAGAAAATTGAAATGTACTTCCTTTACCCTCTTCACTTTGAACACTAATGCTACCGCCCATCATCTCAATGAGATTTTTGCTGATATTCAATCCAAGGCCGGTTCCCCCATATTTTCTGGTTATGGAACTGTCCGCCTGGGTAAAGGATTGAAAGAGGTTGCCCATTTGCTCCTGGGTCATTCCGATTCCAGTATCTATGATGGAGAAGTCTATTCGCTGTTTTGACAAATCTTCCGGCTGCTCCAGACTCTTGTTCACCTTGAGGATAACCTGACCTTTTTCAGTGAACTTGATTGAATTGCTGACAAGGTTGATCAGAACCTGATTCAGACGGTGGGGATCGCCTATCAGACCAGGATGAACATCATCGGAGATATCAAACAGCAAATCCAGCCCTTTCTCTTCGGCTTTAAGAGAAATGATTCCAGAAAGATTGTCCAGAAATTCCTCCAAATTGAACTCAATGGACTCCACATCCAGTTTGCCGGATTCAATTTTGGAAAAATCCAGAATATCATTGATGATTTTCAGGAGAATGTGGGCAGAAGAGTCGATTTTTGAAATATAATCCCGCTGTTTTTCTGAGAGGTCGGTTCTCAAAGCCAATCCGGCAAGCCCGATCACGGCATTCATTGGGGTTCGGATTTCATGGCTCATATTGGCGACAAAGGTACTTTTTGCTTCACTTGCAGCCAGAGCAGCTTCACGTTCCCTTTCCGCTTTTTCCCGGTTCTTACGTTCGGTGATATCTTCCAGTGAGCCTTCAAATAAAGGGCTATTATTATCATTGCCCTTAATTTTTCTTATGGTCAGAAAGCCCCAGAATGGGTGTCCGTTTTTTTTGATACCTTTAATTTCACGTCTCACTGTGGTGCCGAATTGTTCCATATCGTCAAAAAAAGCATTTTTTTCATCTGCATCGGGAAAAAGATATGAGGTAACGATATCTCCACTTTGTTTAAAATCGTCATAGGATTCAAAACCGAGAATTTTCACCATGGCGAGATTGATACTTATGACTTCTCCACTCTCTAAAAGTTGAAACAATCCCTGAACAGCATTTTCAAAAATACCTCTGTATTTCACTTCCGCTTTCAGCAATTTGGCATTGGAGGCTTTTAATGAGGCCATCTGCTCATTAATCTTCTCTCCCATGGATTGCAGTACAGAGAGAAAACCTTTAAATTCAACGAAGAGCTGATCTGGATTTTTCTGATCATAGTGTCCTTCTGCATAGTTGTCCGTAATGGTCTTCAAGGTATCCAGCGGTCTTTTCAGAAACCATTGGAGCATGAGCCTTGTCAGAAAGATCAGGGTGAAAAGAGTTATGCCAACGGTTATAATTCCGTTGATGAGCATCTGTTGCTGGGCAAGATTTAAAAAGTGATCTGTCAGGGATATCTCAACACTTCCAACATACCCGGACTCATAGAAGAGTTTGATAGTCTCTTTTGTGGCAGACGGGATGCTTGCCGTTACATCGTGATTGAAGATTATCGAATCAAATGCATCATATACGATAAGTTTGACAATAACATCGTTATTTGTGTATGCCCTTGCTGTGGTCTCAATATTTTCCACACTCAGATTCCACAGGGGATAGCTCAAAGTGTTGCCGATGACATCACCATATTGGCGGCTCTGTTCAGCCAGTTGCGCCTGCCCCTTTTTCATCTGCATGGAATAGATAATAAAAAGAGAGAGGCTGCTCACAACTACAATAACAAGCGTCAAGCCGATGGAAAGATTTCTTGAAACTGAAGGTTCTTTAAACATGTTTTTACCCTGATTATCCCAAATATCCTGATTCAGACAGTATTGACAAGGCTCATGAGGTTATATATGTCGATTTTGAGAAGACAATATATATTTGAGAAGACAATATATATTTGAGAAGAAGATATATAATGGTAGATGTGGGAACTTACGACTCTTGAGATTCTAATCAATATATTTATCTACAAGTTTGGTATATTCTTCAGACTGTTTGATATCATAAATTGAATCCCATATTTTTTTTGCGGTTGTAGGATTTTCTTTCACAAACTTGTGGGACAGCATCAGGTAATAGGGTTTCTCTTTAACAGGCGGGATGAGTTTTTGAATCTCCCCATATTTCGATGATTGACGATTCAGATAAGCATCAAAAACAGTTTCAAGGCAGATGAATCCTTCAAGTCTCTTTTGAAGAAGCAGATCAGGAGTGTTTCTATGGATGGGAACCTCCTTTATTGGAAGCTCTTTTTGTTTAAGATCCTCAACAATGGACCAACCAATTGGTACACCGATTTTTCCTTCAAGAACCTTGATTTCGCCCTGAGTGTAACTAATACGAGCAGATGGCAATGCATACAGATAGTAGGCGTTGTCTCGGGTTTTACGGGTTAGATCCACCTCCTCCCCTTTCATGGGATAAACCCCGATCTTCATGCGGTCCTGCTTGAAACTTGCCGGAAACAACCCTTCAACCTGATTGTGCTCCAGTTGCTTCAGGCACATATTCCAGGGAGCACGCTTAAACGTCACATCAAGCCCCAGTTTTTCTGCAACCATCTGGTACAATTCAATTTCAATTCCAGGTTTGTTCTCATCAAATGTAGTGCCACCCCCGATAATAAAGTGTCCACCAGGGGTATTATCCGTAATCCAGGTGATGGATTCTCCCCAACCTGAATCTACATAAGTAAAAACAACAATTACAATAACCATAAAATTTATACATCTTTTCATATTGAATCCTTTCATGGCATTGCCATGGTTTTTTCGTCACAAACCAAACAACCCAGCCGATTATCCATTGCAGCTACTTAATCATTGCAGCTACTTAACCATTGCAGCTACTTAATCATTGCAGCTACTTAACCATTGCAGCCACTTAACCATGGAGATCTCTATTTGACACTGAATGGAAATACAGGGAGTGATTTCAACTCTTGGCATCTGCTCACAACGCAGCCATACATATTATATCATACTCAGCATGGGCAAGATGGACGAGGACTATTAGTCTTGATATATAAGATGAATTTCATTTCAGGTCAACCGATTGCGTGTTTTTCCCATTATTTTTAACCATCCTGATTGCAACACTGTTGACAGTCTATTGTGTTGACAAATCACTACTGCATTGTCAAAGCTAAAAAAACAGGGTTCGGTTAATTGTAGAGACAAGGCATGCCTTGTCTCTACGTTGCAGATAACACTAAAATTAAGTGTTGACAGTACACTACATGGGAATTTTGATAAGAAAATACCTTGTCAGCCATAACGGAACACCCCTTGCTCTCTATCAATAACGCCCATGAAATACCACAATAAAGTGATACACTCAAAGTCAACACCTATGATCTTGTAAGCCTTGTCAATACTGCCTGAATCAGGATTCCCAAGATTAACAAAGATAAGGCAGGATTATCTATCCTGAGCATCCTATCCATCCTGGTTATCCTGGTTCAGACAACTGCAATAACTTCTGAACAAGCAATAAGATGTCGATTTTGAGGATACATCAGATGTTAAACCCGTTAAAATCCCATTGTCTGCACAGATAGGGAGCCATGCACAATTCATTCAAACATTCAAGGAAGAAAAACCATGCCAGATAATCCTTCAATAGTCTCTTTTTTTCCCTTGCAAAATTCCCACTCTCTGATTAAATTATATACATGAAATCTGAAACAGATAAAACAGACTGGCACAGGCTCTGGGGTTTGATGGTAGCACCCCTTTTTGAGAGGCTTGGCTGCGAAGTAACCGTTGAATTTGACCTCTCATTATTCCTTGAGTGCATTTCACAAAACAGAATTTATGATTTCAACATACTTACACCTGTTCGTTTCATAGTCACAAATGATTTTGACCATCCTGTCCTTGGACTGTTTTCCAATAAAACAGAGCAGATAGAAAAAAGCACTCAAAGGCTTAAACAGGATGACTGGCTCCTTAAAAAGATCAGTTCATACTTAAATGCACTTTATAACCACTATTCATTAGAGGGGGTTCATATGCCATACACACATGAGATGTTTATTAAAGAGCATTTTCCTGCTGATTTATATGAACAATTTATGTTGGGAAAAGAAAAAGGACTACAAAAAGGACTACAAGAAGGCCGGCAAGAAGGCGAGCTGATCGGCAACATAACAGCACTGCAAAAAGTCCTGAAATGCCAGATAGCGACCAAAGAAGAGCTGAGAGCAAAAAGCATTGAAGAGCTACAGGCTATAGTTGGTGAGCTTGAAAAGCAGATTAATTAAGGCAACAGGGCATCCTTCATATCAACTCAAAAACAGTTTACACTTTTCGGAAAATTTTGAACCATGATTAAACAGGCATGATTGATTACATATCAATCACCCCAAAATATAAAAATGATAGTCATTTCCACGGTAAAGGATTTAAGGATTAACATTGATGAAAAATCAGGATAATCCCTTAATCATGAAAATAATGATTAAGGAAAAGTGTAACCCAATGAATAAAAGATACCGTTATATTGGCAGATAATCCCTCCCCCCGTTCATCCCCATTCAGACTGTTCTGCACAATTTCCCCCCCAAAAGCTTTAACAGCCCTTTTTGTCAAAGAGTCAGTCAACTTTATTTACACTTTCATCAACTTCATTCCCGCCGCATAAAAACTTTAAATCATTCATAATAGAATACACAATCAAAATTAAGCGTAAAACTGATTTACTTTTATTAATATTTTGACTCCAGACTTAAACTCTCATTTCCCCTGAAAATAGAGGTTCCATGGGAATTTTGATGAGAAATTACCTGGTCAGACATGACGGAACAATCCTTGCTCTCTATCAATAACGCCCCTGAAATAGCACAATAAAGTGATGGATCAGAGATTGCTTTAACAACCCTGGAGATCTCCCAGGAACACAGGCGCCCCGCCCGCATTGGGATACGGGCAGCCTTGCACAATCCATTAAACAATTCGGTGGTGCCCCAAATATGTTGATGAGCTATTCACAAACCTTGATTCAGCAGGGCTTTCACAAAAAGATATCAACACTTTTATGACACTACCAACAATTCAAGGAGGAAAAACCATGACAGGAAGGATTCAAATGAAAACAGCCCTGGCAATTATAATATCATTTGCATTAATAACCGCAATCACAGCATCTGCAATTTCAGATGAGTATGAAGTGACAATCATTGATCCCCCACAGGGGTATGAAATGAGCAGCGCCTTTGGTCTCAATACTCTTGGTCAGGTGGTTGGGGCAATGATTGATTCTAATGGCAACTACTACGCATTTGCATGGGATAACGGCACTATCACGATCCTTGACTCCATCGACCCAGCCAGCGCCTTTTATGACAGCGGAAGCTGGAGAATAACCGATGACGGAAAGATAACCGGATACTCTTCCAACAATGAAGGAAATCCCCATGCTGTTATCTGGGATATAGCAACAGGCACCCCTATTGATCTTCACACCGGCAATGTTGAAGGCAATATCAGCACAACAATCGGCATCAACAGCAACGGGCAGGTAGTGGGAGCAGCAGAGATTCCTGTGCCATTTGTGGAGTCTGTTTTCCACGCCTTTATATATGATAATACAAACGGTTTTCAGGATCTGGGCACAATGAACACTTCGGGCTATATTGAAGGTGGTTACAGTGCTGCGGTTTCTGTTAATTCTTCCGGAGAAGTTGTAGGTGTTGCCCAGAATAACAGTTGGAATTTTCGGCCGTTCATATATACCAGCAGCGAAGGTATGATACCCCTTTCCATAGATCCTGCCCTGTCTTCTGGAGAGTGGGGAGCAACCATAATAAATGATAACGGTTTGATAGGAGGTGTAGCTCTTTTTGCAGATATTGACTCCCTTTCCTACCCCTGGATCGGCACAGAAGCATTTCCTTATATCTGGAACGATTCAGCTTCTTCTCCTGTAGCCATTACCATGCCTGCATTGTTTCCCAATGGAGTTCTTTGCGCTGTAAACAACTCAGGCAGTATGGTGGGAAGCATGTGGAATGCAAATGAAGAGGAACCGCTGTTCCATGCCTTTATTTATGACTCATCAAACGGCCTCAGAGATCTTAATGATCTCGTCACGACAGATTCTGATGTGGTACTTCAATTTGCAGGTGATATAAACGAAAAAGGAGAAATTGCAGGATATGCTCTTCAGAACGGCATCATGCGTGCATTTCTGCTGACAGTTTCCAATCCCGAACTTGAGGGAGATGCAAATATGGATGGTGTGGTAAATATTCTTGATATTGCAGCATGCATAAATCACATCACCGGCATGGTTGATCTATCAGAAAAGGGAATCCAGAACGCTGACATGAACCGCGACAGCACCGTGGATATACTTGACGTTATCGCAGCGATTAACCTTATCCTTGGCATGTAGATTCTTGCTTCAGCTTCTATCAGCCATTTCTTGTTGGGGCAATCCCCTGTGGTTGCCCTGCGGGGTCAACTATAGCTTTGCAGAAAAAGATTTTATTTTTTTGTCAAAAAAATAATCTTGATAACAGATAGTTAGACTTTCCCATTATCAATTTAATTATCTGGAATACTATATCCTCAAAGTCGACACCTATGATCTTGTAAGCCTTGTCAACACTGTCTGAATCAGGATTCCCAAGATTAACAAGATAAGGCAGGATTATCTATCCTGAGCATCCTATCTATCCTGAGCATCCTATCTATCCTGAGCATCCTATCTATCCTGAGCATCCTGGTTATCCTGGTTCAGACAACTGCAATAACTTCTGAAAAAGCAATAAGATGTCGATTTTGAGTATATCGACAATTTCATATAGACAAAATCTTGTCGATGTGGCTCTGATAACCACCTATTCCTACCAACAAATCAGATTCTATCCCTTCGGACTTATTTTTCAATCAGCTTCAATGTAAAAAAAAATAATGCCTTCCATTTTTATTATTATTTTAGTACTTTAATTTCTGTTAAAATATAGAAACACAAAAAAGGGGAAATAATTACAACCATAATCACACCCCAAACCAAAATTAACAGGATTAAACAGGCAAAATATTGCCTCATACGATAATCAATTGAAAACACAGAACTTTTATCACAACAAATCAGGGATAAATGCAGGCATTTGATTTTTTCCCATCTACCCCCTCGTACCGCTTAAACACTTTCCCCGCTTAACAGACAGGTATATCTATATGCCGTCTCTTTTTATAATATTGCGGGTTGTCCGCATTATTTTTTATACAACCACAATACTTAAGGAGAAAGACAAAATGAAAAAAGCAACAATTTATTTTACTACAATTTTAATCTCATCATTTCTTATGCTTCCCTTAATCCAGGCTGAAACCCTTATTTTTTCAGATGATTTCACAAGTAATTTGTCAAATTGGTCAACGGGCACAAAAGAATCTTTAAATGACGCACCTGAAATATATGTTGAAGATGGGCGTCTCACCTGGCCACAGGGATATGATTACATTGAGACAAATGAATCTTTTACCCCTCCAATACGTGTTGAAGTGGATCTTGAAAGGACACAGGGCAGTGTGGGGTGCAAGGACTTTTCAGTTGAATTTACAGGTACAGATGGTATTGCCGGCGTGTTGCGACTACAATACGGCGCAACTACCAAAGATACAATAAACCTTGGTTCACCCATCTCAATAACTCAGGGTGGCAGCTCGGGATTGGGAGTTTGCGTTAATGATACCACTGGATACACGGCGGAAATGGAGACAGTATCCCCACACCAGGGCACTGTTGCAATGACATATATGGATAATAAGGTAAAATTTTCTTTTACAAATTATGTCGGTGAGACCATTGAAACCCCTTGGAAAAATTTTGAAGAGCCTGGCTCTAAAAAGATAAGAATCTGGGCAACTGCCGCCTTTAGATATGTTGATAACGTGAGGATTTATTCACTTTCAGACGCTTCCCAGGGGAGTGAAAATTGTGCATCTGTCAATCTGACCGACATGAATATTGATATGCCTTGTATTATGATTGATGGTGTAAAATATCAGGCGAAATTCAACTTTGATCCCTCAATTCAGGGAGGGTTATATTGGAAGCTTGATCCTTCATCCCTAAAGCTTGCCCAGTAAGCTTTTACTGACTTTGGGAAGATATGAAGAATGCCAAAAACTCTTTACAAAAAACAAACAATAAAGAGAATTGTGTGGAAAAATAGAGGATTAGCCATACCCCCTTGAACGAACACCTCCTGTGAGATAATATTAAACTTAGGAATCGGTTTTGAAAAACCTGCCAATTTACCTCACCCACCAGCCCCCTCTCCATTGCTGGAGAGGGGGAGAAAGGGAAAGTTATTTTGGACTCATTCCTTAAACGGCATTCAGGATTTAGTTTTAATGGATTAATTTACTTGTCATCTTTAAGAAGCTAATCCGCAAAACAAATTAAAATCCACATTATCTACAGGAGGGTAACATGTCCATTCATATTTTTTTCACAAAGCTTACGATATCTCTCTTTGTCTTCAGCATATTTTTTCATACCAACACAAATCTTGCTCATGGCAACCAAGCCGATCTCTTACCCCTTTACAGAAACTTTTCAGAGAATACAGTCTATCTAATACTTAATTCAGGAACAAGAGATGCAACAGCCCCAAGCGATGAAAATACAATTATTTTCGGAACACAGGGGCAAAATACCATCACTGTGGAAAGCGGTGCCGAAGTCACTCTGATTCATTTTCCAGGCAATAATACTATCGAAATCATGGCTTCATCCACCATCTTTTCAGTTTACCGACATGGTGCCATTGTCCACCTTGAAGGAAGCGATGGAACCACTGTTAACATTCCTGCAACTACTCAGGATCAGGAAATTACATTTACCAACAGACCCCTTACCCTTTCAATCCAGTCCGGCAATGTCATGCTTGGCAGTCAGATTATAACAACAACATCTGCGTCAATTGATGAGCAAGAAGAAAACAACGAACATGAAGAAGCTAAATATCCAATAGTAGATACAGGTCAGACAACCTTCTACGATGACAACAACCAAATCCCTGTACCACTACAGGGAGATGCCTTTTATGGACAAGATGCACAGTTTAACAGCAATCAGCCAAACTACAGCGTAGGAAGTGACGGGCAAACAGTAAAAGATAATGTCACAGGACTTACATGGACACAAACATATGACATAAATGGTGATGGTGAAATTGATTCCGATGACAAACTTACCTTTTCAGAATTCCAGGAATACCCTGACACACTGAATGCCCAAAATTTCGGTGGATATGATGACTGGCGTATCCCAACAATAAAGGAGCTTTACTCACTTATAAATTTTTCCGGAACAGATCCTAACCCCATGGCTCAAGAGACCGGCAATCTGACTCCTTTCATTGATACAGACTATTTTGGCTTTTCATACGGAGACACAAGTTCGGGGGATCGAATCATTGATTCCCAGGCATGGTCAGGAACCTCATACGTTGATTATGTTTTTGGAAATCAACTGGCTGCATTTGGAGTCAATTTTGCGGACGGTCGCATCAAGGGCTACCCTTCATCCGACATAATGCAAAAGACAAACTATGCTTACTTTGTGCGCGGCAATCCAGATTATGGAATCAACATATTCACAAATAACAACGATGGTACCATAACCGATGAGGCAACAGGACTTATGTGGGCTCAGGACGACAGCAAAACAGGTATGAACTGGGAAGAAACCTTTGCCTGGGTTCAGGAAAAAAACGAAGAATATTACCTGGGTTACAACGATTGGAGACTTCCCAACGCCAAGGAGATGCAAAGCATAATTAATTACGAAAAATCACCTGCCACAACCGGCACTGCTGCCATTGATCCGGTATTTAACATCACCAAAATCACCAATGAAAATGGGGAAGATGACTATCCCTGGTTCTGGACAGGCACAACCCATGCAAAAGCTTCCGGAGATGGCAACCATGCCGCCTATATCTGTTTTGGCCGTGCTCTGGGATATGTAGGAAACAGTTGGCTGGATGTTCATGGCGCTGGTGCCCAGCGCAGCGATCAAAAGGGAGGCAGCTTTTCAATGTACACATACATCACAGATGGATACTATTTTCAAAACAGCCCCCAGGGAGATGCGGTTCGTATCTACAACTATGCACGTCTGGTAAGAGATGCTGATTAATAAGAAAAAAACGTATTTGAATTTCACTGCCTGTCAAAATCATACAAGCTTGACTTGATTCTTTACTGTTCTATATTTATCAGAATGTCAATGAACCTGATTCATTTCAAAAAATCAAAGAAAAAAGGAGAGAGCCATGACAAACATATTTATAATAAATGCCCATGAACCATACCCGTTTTCTGCAGGCCGCCTCAACCAGACCCTTGTTGAAAAAGCCACAGCAAATCTTGAGCACAAAGGCTACAGCATCCGTACAACCTCCATGCAAGATAACCATGAGGTTGAAAAAGAGATTGAAAAACACATGTGGGCGGATGTGGTGATTCTCCAGACACCATGCAACTGGATGGGTGTCCCCTGGACATTCAAGAAGTATATGGACACTGTTTATACATCTGGGATGGATGGAAGACTCTGCACCGGTGATGGCCGCACAAGGCAGGATGACTCTGTGCAGTATGGCTCAGGCGGAACACTTACCGGAAAAAAGTATATGATCTCTGTAACATTCAATGCCCCAAAAGATGCATTTAACAATCCTGAAAACAAATTTTTTGCAGGCAAAGGGCTTGATGACCTGTTTTTGCCGGCGCATCTCAATTTTAAATTCTTTGGAATGACACCACTTGAGACTTTTGCCTGCTATGACGTACTTAAAAATCCTGATGTTGAAAATGATTTTAAACGGTTTGAAGATCACCTGAACAAGCTCTTTCCAGCAATTGCAAAGTAAACGGGCATGATTGATTACGTATCAATCACCCCCAAATATAAAAATGATAGTCATTTTCACGGTAAAAAATAAGGAAAAAAACATGTCGTTCAAAACAATGAGATTTAAAATTTGGATTATCACATCTGTATTTATCTTTTCCGTTTTGCCACAACTATTTGCGGAAACCGGGGAGCTGAACAAACAACTTATCACTTTTATTAAAAAAGGAAATATTGAAAAAGTTAAAGAGATCATTTCACAAGGTGCTGATATCAATCGTATAGACCCAACTGGCAAATCACCTCTCATATATGCCATTGACAATAATGATCCTAAAATTGTGGCTCTGCTCATTGAAAACGGAGCAAATGTAAACGCATGGTATCCAGCAGGTACTCCCCTACATGTAGTTGCACTTGGCGGAAACACTGAAATTGCAAAAATTCTACTAAATCATGGTGCTGCTGTTAATGCAAAGACCAAAGACAATGAAACACCGCTGCACCTTGCAGCAGCAACAGGTCACACTGAAACCGCCCGATTTCTCATTGAACAGGGCGCAAATGTCAATGCAAAAGAGAGCCAGTATGGCCAAACGCCACTTCATCTCATAGCGCTTTCCGGAGATACCAGTACCGGCAAAGTTTTAATTGAGAAAGGAGCTGACATTGCTGCCAAAGATTACGAAGGCCAGACCCCTCTTCACAAGGCTACCCAGCAAGGACAGACAGAAACAGCAAAGCTTCTCATCGAACAAGGTGCAAATGTTAATGTCAAGGATAACCGTTCAGGCCAGACCCCATTGCACTTGATTGCACTGTCAGGAGATATCAAAACTGCGGAGATGCTAATTGAAAAAGGGGCAGATGTTAACATTAAAGATGAAGACGGGCTTACTCCTCTTCAGAAAGCTGTCCGAAGAGGCTATATAAAGATAAAGAACCTTTTGATTACAAATGGTGCAGAAGAAGATGTTGACAAGCCTTAATGAGTGAGTGTGAAACAAATTCTCCTTTTAATTAATGGTAAATTAATGGGGACAGATTTAGAATCTAAACAACCGAGACAGATTTAAAATCTGCCCCCAAAATACGGGACATCTGGATATTTTATGAAAAACATAAAAACTTATGCCTATAAATTATTAATGGTAACCATATACTTTTTTGTTACCTTACCTGCAATTGCTGAAACTGGTTTTGACCTTTCCCAAGGCCAGGCAATTTATGTTCCTGCTTATTCTCATATTTATATTGGGAATACAGAACGCCCGTTCCTTCTTACTGTCACTCTCAGCGTCCGAAATATAGATCTGGCGCACCCCATTGAAATCACAACAGTTGATTACTATGAAACACAGGGTCATATATTAAAAAAATATCTCAAAGAGCCATTAACCCTGAAACCTCTGGAATCTATCCGGTATGTTGTTCCGGAAAAGGATGAAACCGGAGGTTCAGGTGCAAATTTTATTGTTGAATGGAAATCACAAAGCTCAGTGAATCCTCCTGTTATCGAATGCATTATGATAGGTACACAGGGACAGCAAGGGATATCTTTCACGTCAAGGGGTGTTGCAATTACTCCATCGAAATAACAATCTTTCCATACCAAATATACTCAAAATCGAAATTTTATTTTTTTTGGGCATCTTTCATTTATCGGTTTACACTTTTTTTGAACCATGATTTTCTTGATTACAGGATTACCTTGATTATAATCATGTTAATCCTGTAATCCTTTTAATCATGGTTCAAAATTTTCAGAAAAGTGTAAACTACTTTTGTAGTCGATATGAAAGATGTCTTTTTTTGAAGCTTTTATTTCATTTATCTAAATTAGGATAATCAGCATAAAAAGGATGTTCGGGGTAGATAATCCTGCTTTATCCTGGTGATCCTGATTCAGACAATATTGAGAAGGTTCAAAAGAATAGGTGTGGACTTTAAGAAATTATGATCTTCACTCTTCACAATCCAAAACTCTACGAACTTCTTTTAACAGAGAAGACATCGAAACAGGCTTCATTAATAATCCCCTGATACCAGTTTTATTTACAATCTCTCTATCCATCCTTTCGCTGTAACCAGTACAGATAATAATCGGCAAACCGGGTCTGATATCAAGCAGTTTTCCAGCAAGTAGATCTCCGGTCATGCCGGGCATTGACATATCCGTTATTACAAGGTCGTAGGCGTCTGGAGAATTTTCAAAGGCTTCCAATGCGTCGGCACTGCTTGTGAAAGCATTAACAGTATAACCAACCCTTTCAAGCATCTGTTTTCCAAGATCGGCTATGACTGTATCATCATCAACAAGAAGTATTCTTTCTATTCTTTCTGTCTCACTCCAATCTCTGCACTGCACAGCACTCGTACTGGAGACTTGTTTTCTCTCAATCAGGGGAAAATATATTTCAAAGGTTGTTCCTTTGCCGATTTTGCTATCTACCCTGATATCTCCTCTGTGTTCTCTCACAATACCATACACCACTGCAAGACCAAGCCCTGTACCCTTACCTGTCATTTTTGTAGTGAAGTATGGATCAAAAATTCTTTTCAAATTTTCAGATGGAATACCCACACCATTGTCTGCAACAGAGAGCCTCACATATCTCCCTGGCTGGATTGTCATCTCTGCTGTTTCAACAGAACCTAATACAACTTCTCTTACCTGAACCATAATCTGCCCACCCTTCTCTTCCACGGCATGGTAGGCATTTATGATGAGATTCATACCTATCTGATGAAGTTGCGTTGAATTTGCCATTACATCTGCACAATCCTGCTGGAGATCATTTAGAATTTCTATGTTCATGGGTATTGTTGCACGACTGAGTTTTATAACCTCTTTTATTACCTGCTCCACCTTTGTGGGAATCAGCATGTTGTCCTGCTGCCGGCTGAAGGCAAGTATCTGTTTTACGATGTCCACAGCTCGCTTGCCGGCACAAAGAATCTCCTGGGCGTTTGCCCTTTCCGGACTTCCAGGTGGCAGGTCTTCTGTCAGCATCTCGGCAAAACCTACAATAGGAAAGAGGATGTTGTTGAAGTCATGGGCTATACCACCAGCCAAACTACCAATGGCTTCCATCTTCTGGGCCTGCTGAAGCTTTAACTGCAAATGTCTTACTTCAGTGACATCTCTGTATGAGGTCAGTGTAGAGAAGCCCCCCTGATCGTTATGAATGGGAACGCTTGAAACATGGTAATATCTTTCTGTTGCAGGGTTTTGAAATTCAATGGCAGTCACCTTTCCCGCAATAACTTTTTCATGAATACACCAGGAACATTTCACACCTGAACCCCAGATAGCCTTATGGCACAGTTGACCTGTGGAATCTTTGCCGAGCCACTTTACCATTGCTGGATTCATGTATTCAATATGCATGTCCGGAGAACAGATGTAGGTAGGATCTTCAAACGCCTCCATCATGGTTCGATACTTTCTTTCACTATGCAACAGCGCAGCCTTGTCCTTTTTTGATTCAGATATATCCAGAACAGTGAAAGTAAACCCCTTTGAGTAGTCATTCAAATCAATTTGGCTTGAACTCATCAGTACATCAATGAGAGTGCCATCTTTTCTTTTCCATCTGCTTTCAACAGTACCTGTTCCGTGTAAAGCTATTTGACGATATTTTTCCCTTCCCACATATTCATATTCTTCGTCAGAGGGGTAGAAAATTCGGGAATTTTTCCCAATCAGTTCCTCTTCTGAATAGCCTGACAGCTCTTCCACACGCTTGTTGACTTTTATAATAATTCTGTTTGAGACCATTCCGATACCGGCAGGAGCCGACCGGAAGATGCTTTCGATCTGCTGATAGTACAGGCGATTCTGCTCCCTGTTTTTTTTCCATTCAGTGATATCATTAATCGATGCTATGAAATAAAGAGGTTTTCCTTCCCCGTCCCGGCGAAGTGTGGTCGCAACATTTGCCCATACCACCGATCCGTTTTTGTGAATATACCTTTTTAAAAATTTGACAGAATCTCTTTCACCAGAAACGATTGAGTCTATTACTTTACTGGATAAATCAACGTCATCGGGATGTGTAACCTTCTGCCATGGGATATTTTTTACTTCTTCCCTGGAATATCCAAGCATTGAACAAAAAGCATTATTTGCATAGAACTCACCGGATGGTAATGCTATGGATATACCAATCATCGAATTGTCAAAAACATATTTGAACTTATCTTCACTCTCACGCAGGGTAATCTCCATCTTTTTTCGTTCTGTGATATCAAGTGACACTGATAAAACCGCCGGAACTTTCTGCAAACCATAATTAAGGGGTTTCAGAGTGTTAAAAAACCAGGTGTCACCCTTGTTCAGTTTGATCAGAATTTCCTGTGTATAGGCTTTTCCCGATTTATAGACGTCCCTGTATAATTTGATTAAATTTTCAGCATAATCTTCCGGAAGAAATTCTTTTATGTTTCTGGAGACAATGGAATGACCTTTACTGTCAGCCATGTTGTATGCTGCATTGTCATTAGCGTAGAGAAAATCCCCCTCAAGGTTTATCACGGAAAGAGTTTCCTGCATTGTATTGGTTATTTGATACAGGATTTCTTCACTTTTGTTGAATTTTTCTTCCATTGCCCCCAGCCTCTGAACCAATGCAGTGTTTTCTCTTTCAAGTGAACGAATGCGGCTGATCAGGGATTCATTAGATTTCATTGTTTCCATAATTAGATATACCTTGATTAAAGTGAAGGCTCTATAAATCGAAATACCTAATAGTGTCATTAATCTCAAAGTCAACAGATATGATCTTGTTAGCCTTGCCAACACTGTCTGAATAAGGATTAACAAGATAAGGCAGGATGATATATCTTGAACATCCTTTTCATCCTTGTTATCCTGATTTAGACAAATGAAATAACTGCCGAAAAAGCCATCAAGATGTATATTCTGAGTTAATAATAAGGTACCCTCCAATGTCAAGGTAAAATCCTGATCTTACTAATAAGAATGGCTGACATTATCTATCTATCACCTTATTATTTTCGACATTATTGTCGTCATATTTAAAAGAATGTCGAAACTCAACATCCTCTAACCTTATCTTTTTCATCAATACAAAAATTTATAAACATCTTAAATTAAACAATAAATTTAGCATTTCAAAAACAAATTTACCTTCTGGCACGCTTCCTGATTATATGTGATGACAAGTTCAGCGAGCATCAAATACTAATCACATTTAAAACAGGAGACTATTATGAAAATTAAATCTGTATTGAAAAAAGCAACTATTATTGGCGCAACTGCTCTCATGATAACAGTTCCAGCATTTGCCGGACATGGCCCCGGAAATGGAACCGGCAACGGTGGAAATGGCCCTGGAGACGGTACTGGCAACGGCCCTGGAGATTGCAGCATTACCCAGTCTGTAATCCACTCACCTATTCTTGCCAGAGGCGGCAATGGTAAAGGCGGACACGGCCCCGGGGATGGCACAGGCAATGGTGGAAATGGTCCTGGGGATGGTTCTGGTAACGGCCCTGGCACAGGAGATTGTCCAAACGCCTGATTGACATAAAATTATGTACTCAAAGTCGACACCTATGATCTTGTAAGCCTTGTCAACACTGTCTGAATCAGGATTCCCAAGATTAA
>NZ_LT828542.1:124029-144341 GCF_900170035.1 Desulfamplus magnetovallimortis
TAAGAATAAGGGGGGCTTATATGAACTTTGAGCCAGCTTATATAAAAATTGCCAATAATGGCATTCTTGATGAAAAAATAACATTGGCCTATGATGGCCTGAAGTGCTGTAATCTCTGCCCAAGGCAGTGCTGTATAGACAGAACCTCCGGAGAAACCGGTTTTTGTATGACAGGAAAAGAAGCTATTGTTTACAGCTATGATGCACACTTTGGTGAAGAAGCCCCTCTGGTCGGCCAAAACGGTTCCGGTACCATCTTTTTTTCTTTTTGTAATATGTTATGTAATTTTTGCCAAAATTATGAGATCAGCCATAAAGGAGAGGGGCAAGCTGTTACTGCTGATCAGCTTGCCTTTATGATGCTGACCCTTCAGAAGCAGGGATGCCACAATATCAATTTGGTTACCCCTTCCCATGTTGTACCCCAAATTCTTTTGGCATTGCAAATTGCAATTTCACAAGGCTTGTCAATTCCTCTTGTTTACAATACAGGCGGTTATGATTCCATTGAAACATTGAAGCTGCTGGAAGGTGTTATTGATATCTATATGCCGGATTTTAAATTTAATGACACAGAAGCAGCAGAGCTTGCAGAAGTACCCCGAGACTATCCTGATGTGATAAAAAAAGCTCTCCTTGAGATGTACAGACAGGTGGGCGACCTTACAGTGGATGATTTTGGGATTGCCCAAAGGGGGCTTATTGTGAGACATCTTGTGTTGCCTGAAGGATTGGCTGGAACAAGAGGGGCTATGGGATTTTTGAGCAACAAAGTATCTAAAAAAACCTATGTCAATATAATGTCCCAATATCGTCCATGTGGAACTGCCTATCAAAAAGAGTTTCTATCACGGCGTCCAACATTGAAAGAGCATCGTGAAGCCATTCGAATTGCTGTGGAAGCAGGTCTCACAAGGTTTGATCATCACTCAAAGTTAACACCTATGATCTTGTAAGCCTTGTCAACACTGTCTGAATCAGGATTCCCAAGATTAGCAAAGATAAGGCGCAATTTTTGCTTTACCAGAATAATGATCTCTAAAACGGTTTTGATTTATTAAAAATCTGACATTTTTTGTCTAACGGAGTTCTTATTTAGGTGAGGATGCCCAAAAAATGAATCTTTCGATCAATCAAAAAACCTCTGTAGTCGAACCCCTGCTCCATAATAAGGGAAAAAGCAAGCTTTTAGAAATTCTCCTGCAATACAAACAAAATCTGGCAAACATATTCCTGTTTAATTTCAAAACTCATATACGCATAAACCTGGTGGAGTCCGTTGAAAAACAGCCTCCAAGAAAAGACTTTGACAGGCATTTAAAAATTCAAAAAAAACAGGCACCTGGTTTTTTCTTCTGGTTATTCTTCACAAAGAGAGCCGAGACACTGGAATATCGAAGAGAAAGAATATCCAAGCTATTGTCTATAATTAATCATTATAATCACGAAATGACAGACACGGTCATGGAGCTTTGCAGAAAAGAATGTGAGCTAAAAGAACTGAAAACCAAGCTTGAAGAGATGGATAACACCGAAAAAAAGATAGACCAGATTAAAAAAGAGAACAATGAATTAAAAGAGTATTATCGTTCTCTTGATAAAAGAATAAAGAATAATATTGAATTCATACAAAAAAAAACTCCTAATTTTCGCTATAATTTTCATTATTTTACATTCAATTTAACAAATTTTTTATGGCACATAGTACTCAAATATAATCTTAAAATAGACATCTTTGCAATTGCCCGCGTCTTCAATCTTTATTACTACTATGCCATGATCAAGCATCATTCCAATGTATTAGATTCCAGGGGAAAACAGCTCAAACGCATTGAAATCATTCTTAATGCCTGTCTTAGCAATCAGGGTTTGCCAATCCCTGATTGCTCTAACCTGCTCCCATTATACTGCATTGCAACCAATAGACCTATGCCGGCTCTCAATGGAGCAACAAATCGTAAGAGTATGACAAAAGTGCTTCGTCAGCTACATAAAAGATATCCAATCCTTGATGACCACCAAAATGTAAAAATTGCAGCAGCTTCCTGACCTTTTTGCCTCAAAGCACCTGGACTTTTCTTAAAAGGTGTATTTTAATGAAAATCAGGGTGAAAACTTAATTATTTTAATTACAGAAGGATAGATACACTCCCCCCAGGGTGTAGATGGGAAAGTTAACAAAAATATCTCAAATCAACAAATTCACACTATACCCAAGGGCATGGAAATGCGTTCTAAGAATTTTACCTCTATCTGTAACTAAAATCAATTTAGCAAACTTATCCCTCATTTATCATGGATTCTTTCAAGTTAATTGGTGAAGGAGTGAACACCCCTAAAGTATAATGAAAAGTTAGGAACGACAGGGTGTCTAAAGATTTTCCATAAAATAGATTGCAAAAAAATAAAGCAGACTTCCATCAAATATCGAGATAACTATCACCTGTGCGGCAGTTTACGGTGTATCATACAGACAGGCATGTATTGACCTTTTCTAAGCTGCCTGTGCGGCAGTTTACCCACAGAGCAGAATATACGTGTTATTGGCAAGTTTCTAAGCTGCCTGTGCGGCAGTTTACCAACGGTACTATGTCAGTACCAGACACACATAATTTCTAAGCTGCCTGTGCGGCAGTTTACATGATGAGCCTTTGCATATACTCCATGCTCTTTTTCTAAGCTGCCTGTGCGGCAGTTTACAAATACACCAACGCTTGCCTCGAGTTCACGCCTTTCTAAGCTGCCTGTGCGGCAGTTTACATTGTGTCACCAACTTCAACTGTTGCTGTGTTTTTCTAAGCTGCCTGTGCGGCAGTTTACGGGTAAATTGACAACATGAGGCATGATTTCAATTTCTAAGCTGCCTGTGCGGCAGTTTACGATGCTGTGAACGACAATGAAAATGTGCCTGTTTTCTAAGCTGCCTGTGCGGCAGTTTACTGTTGTGTTTTTGTGCTTAAATTAAGTTACATTTTCTAAGCTGCCTGTGCGGCAGTTTACTTTTTGCCGTGTTTCTTCCCAAAAGTCTCCACTTTCTAAGCTGCCTGTGCGGCAGTTTACTGTGCAAGCTGTTATTGATGCTGCGAGTTCCTTTTCTAAGCTGCCTGTGCGGCAGTTTACCTGGATTGCCTGGATTGCGCCTACAGCATCAATTTCTAAGCTGCCTGTGCGGCAGTTTACTTTTCCGGTGCTCCGGTCTCATGTATTTTGTCTTTCTAAGCTGCCTGTGCGGCAGTTTACGCTTAAATGGTAGGAGAGTAAAGCGGCTACATTTTCTAAGCTGCCTGTGCGGCAGTTTACTGTGCAGGCTGTTATTGATGCAGCAACCACCTTTTCTAAGCTGCCTGTGCGGCAGTTTACGGCGTGTTCCTGTTTTTTTTAGCTCTGCTTCTTTTCTAAGCTGCCTGTGCGGCAGTTTACAGGGTGGTGCAATTTACCATGTAACTTTTGATTTTCTAAGCTGCCTGTGCGGCAGTTTACTTTTCACCACAATGAGGACATGTTACCCACTTTTTCTAAGCTGCCTGTGCGGCAGTTTACAGAGGACTATATGGGCGTGAGATGGAGATTATTTTCTAAGCTGCCTGTGCGGCAGTTTACAGATTCTGCCCGTTTTTTCTCAATAGGTGCATTTTCTAAGCTGCCTGTGCGGCAGTTTACACAAATTAGCGTTTGTATTTGCTTCTTACAATTTTCTAAGCTGCCTGTGCGGCAGTTTACCTGGCATTGAGAGAGCAGCGGAATGTGGACAGTTTCTAAGCTGCCTGTGCGGCAGTTTACTTTTGAATATCCCATTCTCCTAAGTGCAGCAATTTCTAAGCTGCCTGTGCGGCAGTTTACAAAAGGGATAAGTAAACTCCGGTGTTGCGGAATTTCTAAGCTGCCTGTGCGGCAGTTTACATATAGTTACAAGGTAAATGCCTTCTCTTTTTTTTCTAAGCTGCCTGTGCGGCAGTTTACATTGAGAGTTGCAGGGAGATAGTTATCACCAGTTTCTAAGCTGCCTGTGCGGCAGTTTACGTTGTTGGTATGATCATTGGGAGTATTTTTGTTTTCTAAGCTGCCTGTGCGGCAGTTTACTTGCAAACACAAAAGCAAGTTTATCATTTAATTTTCTAAGCTGCCTGTGCGGCAGTTTACGAGACGTTTAAGCAGATCGTCAAGACTGGCATTTTCTAAGCTGCCTGTGCGGCAGTTTACTTTCGACTCCGTTTCTTTGGAGTCTTCAGGTATTTCTAAGCTGCCTGTGCGGCAGTTTACAGATTAAACAGCTTCAGGGCATATTCTTTATATTTCTAAGCTGCCTGTGCGGCAGTTTACAATTGAAAGCCAAAAAACGGCAGGGGTATACATTTCTAAGCTGCCTGTGCGGCAGTTTACACATGACACAGACGGAGTACGGGCAGCACAGATTTCTAAGCTGCCTGTGCGGCAGTTTACTTAATGGCATTAAGTATTTATGTTTTACCATTTTTCTAAGCTGCCTGTGCGGCAGTTTACATTGATACATTGTCACAATAATGTTGATGCGTTTTCTAAGCTGCCTGTGCGGCAGTTTACGACAATGCTGTTTGTAACGCTTATGAATTAAATTTCTAAGCTGCCTGTGCGGCAGTTTACGAGCTAACCATCTGCCCTGCTCAATGACAACATTTCTAAGCTGCCTGTGCGGCAGTTTACCAAAAATACCGTCAAATTATCTGGGTAGTCAATTTCTAAGCTGCCTGTGCGGCAGTTTACTTTTTTGTCTTGAATCCGCTCTTTGTGTAGCTTTCTAAGCTGCCTGTGCGGCAGTTTACTCACTCTTGATGTCTCTGCAATTGATATTGTATTTCTAAGCTGCCTGTGCGGCAGTTTACTCATGAAATCGACACGGTTTTTTAAAAATCCTTTTCTAAGCTGCCTGTGCGGCAGTTTACAGCCGTCGCCGCCGCCTGCTGGTCATTTGAAATTTCTAAGCTGCCTGTGCGGCAGTTTACTAATAGTTTTTCCTTTTGAATTTTCACGGCGATTTCTAAGCTGCCTGTGCGGCAGTTTACAAACCATCCAGACGTATGGACAGACGTTGTAATTTCTAAGCTGCCTGTGCGGCAGTTTACTTGAAAGATGCCTTTCATCATCGTTTGAATATTTTCTAAGCTGCCTGTGCGGCAGTTTACTTGTTATTGCTGCCATGTTTTTTGATCTGTACTTTCTAAGCTGCCTGTGCGGCAGTTTACTGACTTTCTCGACTTTGGAGCCTTAATAATCCTTTCTAAGCTGCCTGTGCGGCAGTTTACGACCTTAAAGGTCATCTTCCATCAACTTTCATTTTCTAAGCTGCCTGTGCGGCAGTTTACGTTGATCGGATATTCAGAGTTAAAATGACATTTTTCTAAGCTGCCTGTGCGGCAGTTTACGTGCTTAAATCGAGTTACATGGCGTCATCAATTTTCTAAGCTGCCTGTGCGGCAGTTTACCACCAGGCAAAGGCACAAGCTGAAGCAGAACATTTCTAAGCTGCCTGTGCGGCAGTTTACAAGGGGCCAGGGCTCCCTTGAGATCATAACAATTTCTAAGCTGCCTGTGCGGCAGTTTACAATTTTTAACCGCCTGTTTGAACCGTCAACAGTTTCTAAGCTGCCTGTGCGGCAGTTTACATGTATTCCATCCGGCCTTATGCTGTGCCGCATTTCTAAGCTGCCTGTGCGGCAGTTTACCCGCCAACCTTGATTTTAGTGAGATATACCAATTTCTAAGCTGCCTGTGCGGCAGTTTACTTCCATTTATAGAAGCAAGGCGGAAAAATTAAGTTTCTAAGCTGCCTGTGCGGCAGTTTACTTAGACACAGCGCATAGAACAAACAAATATGTTTTCTAAGCTGCCTGTGCGGCAGTTTACTTAGATATCAACTCGCCTTTTTTCTCTTCATATTTCTAAGCTGCCTGTGCGGCAGTTTACTGTGCCCCTTCTTATCGGCTGTCAACCCGACAGTTTCTAAGCTGCCTGTGCGGCAGTTTACTTGACGTTTGGTATGTGTGTCAATTTTGCGGATTTCTAAGCTGCCTGTGCGGCAGTTTACATGCCAACCTACAACAAAGCCAAAAACTATTGTTTCTAAGCTGCCTGTGCGGCAGTTTACAAAATTTACATCAATTCAACTCCGACATTAGATTTCTAAGCTGCCTGTGCGGCAGTTTACTAACCCTAATGTATGGCCTTATAATCCCTGCTTTTCTAAGCTGCCTGTGCGGCAGTTTACGGAGAGACAGAAGCCGGAACGAGTTGAACACTTTTCTAAGCTGCCTGTGCGGCAGTTTACAGCGTTAATATTAACCGTATATATACAAGTGATTTCTAAGCTGCCTGTGCGGCAGTTTACAATGTATTTCAGTTACAATCTTGATTATAAATTTTCTAAGCTGCCTGTGCGGCAGTTTACTCGGTTTCATTATCCTGATCTTGCCTGGCAATTTTCTAAGCTGCCTGTGCGGCAGTTTACGTGATCTTTTCAAAAAACGTACAGATGCATTTTTTCTAAGCTGCCTGTGCGGCAGTTTACTGAAATGTCAATGACTGAAGAGACATACTTCTTTTCTAAGCTGCCTGTGCGGCAGTTTACTGAAATGGGCAATGTCTCCCAGGGGAACATATTTTCTAAGCTGCCTGTGCGGCAGTTTACCAACGAAAAAATGTGGGTATTGATGCCAGGTTCTTTCTAAGCTGCCTGTGCGGCAGTTTACCCGGATCAGCGGATTATGGAGTATGGGCTGATTTTCTAAGCTGCCTGTGCGGCAGTTTACGATTCAATCTGAATAGTGGTTATTTCTTCGATTTTCTAAGCTGCCTGTGCGGCAGTTTACCATAATCCTTTCATCAATGCTGTTTTCACACATTTCTAAGCTGCCTGTGCGGCAGTTTACTGCTCATTGGCCTTGAGTCAGTTCTGATTGATTTTCTAAGCTGCCTGTGCGGCAGTTTACTCTGCAAGCCACCGGGGAGAGGCTTACCGGAATTTCTAAGCTGCCTGTGCGGCAGTTTACCCACACGTCTGCCCCACACGGGCGTGGGTGAGTTTCTAAGCTGCCTGTGCGGCAGTTTACATTGTCAAGATTATTGACAATAGAAATTATAATTTCTAAGCTGCCTGTGCGGCAGTTTACTGAAATGGGCAATGTCTCCCAGGGGAACATATTTTCTAAGCTGCCTGTGCGGCAGTTTACTTTGAGAAGCAAAATAAACGGTTACGATGTATTTTCTAAGCTGCCTGTGCGGCAGTTTACTGTGAGATAGTCCCCCTCGAACTCATCGGAAATTTCTAAGCTGCCTGTGCGGCAGTTTACCAGAGCACTATGTGAGCGCCAGGATACAAGCTTTTCTAAGCTGCCTGTGCGGCAGTTTACTGATTGTATTAAAATTTCTATGTCCTGTAGCATTTCTAAGCTGCCTGTGCGGCAGTTTACTTTGGTTATACGCTTGATTATAAATGGTTTAATTTCTAAGCTGCCTGTGCGGCAGTTTACTTGCAATCCCATTTTCGCTCTTGTGCAACCAATTTCTAAGCTGCCTGTGCGGCAGTTTACAAGTTTCGGCATACGGGCAAAGATGCCGGAAATTTCTAAGCTGCCTGTGCGGCAGTTTACTTGTGGATATTTGGTATGTTTGCAGACATTGTTTTCTAAGCTGCCTGTGCGGCAGTTTACAAAGCGGAATCCTGTCCCTTTTGGATACCTGTTTTCTAAGCTGCCTGTGCGGCAGTTTACTTCCATTGTATCCAACATGGCTTTGACTATATTTTCTAAGCTGCCTGTGCGGCAGTTTACTCCTTTGATAGTATCTTTTTTGCTTTCTCAATTTTCTAAGCTGCCTGTGCGGCAGTTTACAGCAGCCGGTATTTATTACAATTTTTATTTGTTTTCTAAGCTGCCTGTGCGGCAGTTTACTTAATTGAAAAGATAGACGAGGAATTCCAGGATTTCTAAGCTGCCTGTGCGGCAGTTTACCAACCGGCCTGAAGAGATTCACTCCCCACCTTTTCTAAGCTGCCTGTGCGGCAGTTTACATCCACATAGCGTTTTCATAATTTTTCATTCTTTTCTAAGCTGCCTGTGCGGCAGTTTACTCTGCAATCCTCCAGGGAGTGGTTTGCCTGATTTTCTAAGCTGCCTGTGCGGCAGTTTACTTTCAGGATACCACGTTGGTTGTCCCCAGGCTTTTCTAAGCTGCCTGTGCGGCAGTTTACGTGAAATACTGATTGATGCCTGATTTGTCCCATTTCTAAGCTGCCTGTGCGGCAGTTTACGAATTGCACAAACAATAATTTCTCTTGATGCCTTTCTAAGCTGCCTGTGCGGCAGTTTACTTGATAATCTCGGAATTACAGGAAAATACTTGTTTCTAAGCTGCCTGTGCGGCAGTTTACTGGGAAAATATCACGGAGAATAGCAACAGCTTTTTCTAAGCTGCCTGTGCGGCAGTTTACTAATTTTTTCGTTCGAAAACCCATGTGATATATTTCTAAGCTGCCTGTGCGGCAGTTTACTATTGCCTATGGTCATCTGATATGACTCAAGATTTCTAAGCTGCCTGTGCGGCAGTTTACCACCTGGAGAACACACTCTTCTCTCATTCGATTTTCTAAGCTGCCTGTGCGGCAGTTTACATCAAGCGGCAAAATATCTGTGTCATCATAGATTTCTAAGCTGCCTGTGCGGCAGTTTACCTGGTGAGTCTCAATATTTCAACATCCAACCATTTCTAAGCTGCCTGTGCGGCAGTTTACGTTTAGGATTGCTTTTAAATCCAATTATTTTTTTCTAAGCTGCCTGTGCGGCAGTTTACTCATCTTCTGAGATTGTCATTGATGCTGTTTTTTTCTAAGCTGCCTGTGCGGCAGTTTACTCCATGAACTCATACTCAATGCCGTCAACTGTTTTCTAAGCTGCCTGTGCGGCAGTTTACTATTCCAGGTGATGCCTGATGTCTTTCCGTATTTTCTAAGCTGCCTGTGCGGCAGTTTACAAGCTCTTGTTTAACAGTGTCTATGGATGCCTTTTCTAAGCTGCCTGTGCGGCAGTTTACCAAGGCCGGCTCAATGCCTGTGGTGTCTATCTTTTCTAAGCTGCCTGTGCGGCAGTTTACTGACTCTGAAACACTCAAGCCTGTTTTTGACATTTCTAAGCTGCCTGTGCGGCAGTTTACGTAAAGGTGCTATTACAGGCGGCGGGTCTGATTTTCTAAGCTGCCTGTGCGGCAGTTTACGCATATTCCTCATCTGTACCGCTATGAAGATATTTCTAAGCTGCCTGTGCGGCAGTTTACGGAGCAGTGCTGGATAGTGTCGGGGCAGTGTTTTTCTAAGCTGCCTGTGCGGCAGTTTACTTTTGTAGTTATAGTCAATCATCCCCTGCTGTTTTCTAAGCTGCCTGTGCGGCAGTTTACGAAGCCTCATAATTTTTTTGTAATAATTATGTTTTCTAAGCTGCCTGTGCGGCAGTTTACTATGATCTCCCTGGCATCGGGGTTATATGTACTTTCTAAGCTGCCTGTGCGGCAGTTTACAAATTGACATGGCAGGATGTGGAGGCGATTATTTTCTAAGCTGCCTGTGCGGCAGTTTACTTTTGAAATGGGTAAGGAGCCTGCTCTTTTCATTTCTAAGCTGCCTGTGCGGCAGTTTACTTTCGGGTTCAAAGTAAATTTCAAGCTGTGCGTTTCTAAGCTGCCTGTGCGGCAGTTTACTGCACCACTCCTATCCCAAGGTATTGATTTAAAATCAATATTTTAACAAAATATAAGATAAACCCTTTTTAGCGCTGGTTCTAAAAAAAACTTAAAAATTAACATGTTATAAAAAAACGAAAAAAAAGGTCAAAACCATGGAATGGTAGCATTGGCAACACTTAGGCCATATGCAGAGAATTCACCTCTCACAGACGATTTCAAAATTTCACCATGATTTATGAATAAAGGGAAATATTGACCCGTTGAAAGACTCTTAATTTGTACATAAGGGGATTTGAGTCGTTGAACTTTCTGCTCTCGAATTCTTTTCTCGGCTTCTTCCGAAGTTATCCATCCTTTTTTTATTGATCGTCTGTACAAACGCTCTATACTGCTTTTAGTTTGAATACGTTTCACAATACGAAAGTTGGTAAGGGCAGGTACCCTGAGAATGTCCGACATATTAATATAATCTTGAAGTCCCTGTAACCAGTTTATTATTTGAATGCGCTCTAAAGCACTTGAGCTACCGTGAATCCTTATCGTATCTCCCAAGGTCTTTTCAAAAAAGGGAAAACTGATACCAATCTCTCCATGACCGTTTTCAGTCAAAGCAAGATGCAATTTTGAAAACAAGATATTCATCAAAATCGTTTCTTTGAATTCTGGATCCGGAAGTAATTTTATTTCAATATAAAAATCCATGACAGCCTCCTCTAATCGGCTTTTTCTCCAAAAACACCGCCACGAATCAAAGTAGCCATGATATAATGCTGCTGCTCTAAAGATGGCATTTTTCCTTTTATAACCCAATTATCAAAAATACTATAAAAATCCATTTTGTCTTTAGGCTGACGATAGGCCTTACCGCGATTTGTCACAGAGCCATATGGTTCAACAGCGATGGGCCCAAGGCTTTCTGCTCCAGGATACCATGTGTCAATAGTACGCAGAGCATTTCCAATTTTCTGGGAATGAATAGCGGCTATTTCATCTACATGGTAAAGCACCTTGCTTTTTTTACTATTAGAACTATTATCAAGCACCAACTCCTGAGAAGGAAATACCTCCTGCCCCCCTCCAATTAATGCAAATGCCTCAATTTTTAAAAATGTAAAACTCTCTCCAGAAAGTCCATCATTGATAACTTCAGTTAAGGCTTTCAGATCATCGCTTGTTTTATTGAAATTTCTAAGAGAAAACTCATTGGTATCAAATTCCCATATGCTCTTTTCAGTACTATTTTCGATATGGAGAACCCGAACTTTAATTTTTTCAGAACCAATCCTATTCCGCCATAAAAAGCGACCATTGGCAATATTGGCTGCATAACGTCCAGCCAGAGTATCAAAACCTGTATTTGTGGCATATTCATCAATTACTTTTGCCAAAGCTGCCTGATAATCCTGATCATTACAAGCTGATGGCTCTTTGAGATTTCCTAATATTCGCAAAGTAAAATCAACACGGAGAGTATCGTTGTCAAAAGGTAGTGCAGCCACATCCACCCGTTGAAGATTAGCTTTTTGAATTTCTGCATCCAGCTTGGCAGGATCCGTTTTAGCACCTTTCAGGCGATTTGAGATGGTACCACGGACATCCTTACTGGCTATTCTCACAGGTATCCAATTATTTTTTTCATCACGTTCCTGCCAATTTCCCGAATACATTAATGCGTCTGAATTTGATAACTTTCTCTCAAAAGCAAGTACCGATGCTGTTTTTAGTGCCATAACATTTCTCCTTGTCAGAATATGTTTTTATTGGGGGTTATAATTATTTTTACATAGATACCATCCAGAGTCAGGTTGGGCATCATATCTCCACAACATTTGTTCAAAATTTTGCAACCGGTGAGGACTCAACCATTCTCCAATACTGTAAACTGCCTCAACAAATCGAAACGGAGTTGTAGTGTCTCGGGTTCTGGCAACTTCTCCGGCTTTATAAAGATCAGAAATAGCTCTATACCCCATCATTATAGGTACAAGCCATCCCTTACCGGGTCTCATTTGGTAACTCCAGTTTGCTTCGTTATCATCAGTTTGATTGTTTTCTTTACGCTCTGCTTTAAATTTTAACGCTGAAAAATCCATCCAGGCATCTAAATCATCTGATTCAGGATCTTTTTTCCTTATTTCTTCTGAATGTTCAGTCAATAACTGAGATCGTTGAACCAGCACAAATCCTGGGATTAGCTGCTTCATTTGTTTACGGATATATATTGTCATTCCTTTTATGTCGTCCGGAGGTTCCTCCAAATCAATTGAAGCCACATCCCAAATGCTTCCACCTGCCAATCTTTTAGTAAGTACAATGTCCCTTATTCGACTGCATATTTCTGTAACATCTCCTGCCTCATAGAGATCGCCTACCACAGGAATGATAAGAGAGATATCCATGTGCATTCGCCCCTCTTCAACAAATGACGGTGAAGTTCCATTTTTATTCAAAGGATTTCTGGTCAATGCAAACACATGATCACCCCATCCCTTTGGCTGATGTGACTGAATTTGGTGGGAATGCGAAACGATACCGCAACCGGTCAATTTCAAATTCAGTTCAGATGACAGGGTTCGGGATATGGAGTGGACAAAGCCCATAAAATTTGTAATAGCTGGAAATCCCCAGGTAATGCCTGAAACGGCATTGGCGTTTTCCACCTTTATATGACGTAAAATTAATATTGCATCTTCCATCAGGCAAAATCCTCCAAATCTTCTTTAAACAATTTGAACTTTGACTCAACCAGGCTCTGCCATTGAATATATTCTGCATCACTTAGTGTTAACTTATCGCTTTTATCTATTTGTTTATTGAACCAAAAAGCAAATTGGTTTGCAATTTCGGCCTGCCAGTCATTTTTTTCCCGCTCATGTTTAAAATTTTCGTCGATATCCGAACGGTATGGGTCAAGCCATAGTTTTTGTGCGGCATTCAGTTTGCAATTGCTGTCGCCACTCCATCCGGCATATTCCTTTAAGTTCTGGATTTCTGCACCATACTGAAAAAGATGATCAATAATTCCATCAACCATTTTTTCTCTTTTTGAACGAATTATTATTGTGCTCTCTTTATCTACTTTACTTTCAAGGAATTTTCTAAGCTGGAAGATATCCCTCCATACTCTTGCTCCAAATAAGTGAGAGATAAACACACTTTTAACATTCAAAGGTGGCCGTTGCTGTTGCTGCCAGGATGGAGGCGCGCAACTAAACAATATGGATTTTCCCTTTCTTTTGCTGTTCAATTGACTGATATTTTGTGGTTTTGTCCCACCAAACGACTGAACAAGAGTGTTGGGGTAATCGACAACTATTTCATCGTGATATTTTCTTTCCCGCTTAGCCTTTCTTGCCTCTTTGGCAGTTTCAGAAAAGCGGCATTGTGAAATACGACCATAAATGGCCTGAATAAATGATGTCGGGTATAACGGCGATATCAGATGATATTCTCCATCATTGATGGGAAAATAAATCTGTTTTGACAAGGTATGCGAAGTAGGTTGGTTGCCGGACAACACCATTTTAAAAGCATCCATCCATTCATTTAACTGGCTTTCATCAACGGCAAAAGGCTTTAATGGTGATGAATCTCCTTGTTGGATATACTCAATTAATTTTTTTCCTTTATGGGATAGCTGTAAGAAAGATGATACATCCAAGGCAGCGGCATTTCCTACAGAATCAATATCAGGATTCATTAAAGAAGATGTACTGACAAATGACCCGGAGGACATGGTGTCAGGATTCTCATCTCCTCCAGTTGAGTATAGACTACTTCCCTTCGTATCGGGATGTGTGTATTTGCTTCCATGGGTAACTAGTTGGCGTTGAATTGCCCTTTTGGCTGCATCAGACAACCACTCAGAAGGATCAAACCTTTCCTCCAGTTTCTGCCTCTCTTCCAAAAGATCGGTTTCCAAAAGAGCCAGTTCTTCAGGAGCCACAGTTTTTTCCCGTTTCTTTTGAGCATCCTTTTCAAACTTTTCAATCTTGGGCTTTGCCCTTGCATCAATATACTGAGATATGACATCGGCAAATTCATCTTCCATGATTCCTCCTTGATAAATTATTTTACCATGGAAATAGATACAAATTTCCACATTCGGGGGTGGCTGACTTCCAGCCACGATCGCTTAACCAGATTTTATATATATTTTATAAAAAATAACCACTATCCAAAGTTATTGTCAAATGTTTTTTGCTCTTTCCAAATTATGACATCTCATCTATAATTTCCAAACTGCTGTACAAGCAGCTTAGAAAAGATTTTATATAGATTTGATGTAAACTGCCGTACAGGCAGAATCTCCAAAAAGCTGCTATTCAATCTCTACATATACCCCCAAAGCAGGATGATACTGCCAGGGGGTATTCCTATTTATCAATCGGACTCCACCGAATTGACGACATGCATCCGGAATATCCATATCAAAAGACTCTGCCAGTTTTATCAGGATATCCTCCGGCTCATGATTACCCCAAAGAGATACAGCCTGCGCCAGATCAAGTTCAACACGTTGAAATTCTTTTTCACATACTTCCTCTGCCCCACGCTCACCAAATTTGTAAAAAACAGCCTTATCCCCTTCATCTTCAAAGTAGAGCATATAATGGATATCCGGAGCTGATTCCCTGAACGGTGTTCTACGCTGTAATTCAGAGCACCAGTGGGCATTATGCTTCCACCACAAGGATGCATGGGCTTTTCCAGGCGTATCATCTCCGGAAAGAATTGCGTCAAGATGGGCATGTTCCAGGTCAATCAGACTTCCATCCGGAGAGAGAGTTGATCTTTGAAAAATTCTCGGTATGGAAGTGATTACATTAATCTCTTCTTCAGTAACAAGATCATGAAGATCAGGGGAACAAAGTTTGAATTTATGGCCAAAGTCAACGGTTTCAAATCCAGGTTTCTCAAAAACAGGGTTTTTACCGGTTGTATCAATGAGTCCTTTGTAGTTTCTTGAGAGTATCAACAGGTTCGGGGATTGAGGAACAATTTTTCGATGGCGCTGTATGCGACCGGCCAACTGTATGATTGATCGCATGGAACTGGGTTCAACAATTGCCCAGTCATAATCATGGTCACGACCAACTTCCGCAACTGCGGTTGCCAGCACCACAAAGATATGATCGTGGGTTTCAGGATATCTTGAAATGATCTTTACTATTTCAGGATTTTCCCAAATAGATTGTGGATGGTGACGATCAAGTATGGAGTCCAGCATTTTTTCCATACTTGATCTTACAGCCAAGGGATGTCGCCCATGATAGATGCAGTAATGGAGATGAAAACCTGGCTTAGGCTCCATCCTCATTATTTTTCTGGCAACAGCCACCAGAGGATTTATGTTGGCCATGCGAACAAGGCCAAATGAAATCTTTTTACCTGTTTCGGGGTTTTCCTGGCCATGTTCTTCATGGAGTTTATGTTGTGCTTTATGGAGACTCTTTGCAATGGCCTCAATGACTTTCAGTGGGGCTGATTCATCACTGTCAATCGGCAGCAATCTCCCTCTACGGATTGGGGGAGCATTTTTCAGATGGGATATCCTTTTCTCGACAAACGATTCATGTGCATTCATGAAACTCTCAACATTCCCATGATTTTCATGGAACACATTTTGTTCATCAAACCAGCCGCAGCAGATATCCACAGATTTGCCTGGCTCTCCCCAGCCCTTTTGATATTCCCGTCGTCCTGAAAGATATGCCTCAAAAAGTGCTTTTATGAGGGCAGGAGGAAGGGTTGCAGAAGAGATCATAACCCTGGAACCCAAAAGGCCTGCCCAATTGACCAGACGGCAGAGGGCAGGAAGATCGGAAATATCAAAATCATCTGGTTCATCCAGTACAAGATCAGAGCTGAGAAGGCGTAACATGGGGCCTATCTGGCGTCCGCCCCGATCACCTTCCGTTGCAGGTGTAAGGTAATCAATGGTGCTTACGAGAACAGGAGCACTCACAAGTTTATGCAATTGAGGAGTACTCTGAAGCCATCTGGAAAAAGGCCCTCTATCTGTAGCCCCTTCATAGCGAAGATACTGATCAGAGCCTAACAGTGATTCCGAGGACTCCGACCCCACAGAAGAAAGGCCATTATTCTCCATCTCTTCACTCTCCATTCCGTGCAGCCTTCGGGCAGCCTGGGAACCAACAAGTACCCCCAAATCTTCTTCATGCAAATTAAGACGTTTTCGCAAAGCATCTCCGGTCTGTAAAGTCAATGTCCGAAGGCCCAAAGCCACATTGAAACGACAGCCAATATTTTCATCTGCCAAGCCATACATAATACGGCCATTCGCAAAGGTTTTTCCACAGCCTGTTGATGCCATATTCACCCCGAAAAAACCATGCTCAAAGGTACGGTTTCTAATGCTACACGCAAGCTCATATGCCTTATCCTGCCATCGAAAATGAGCATTTGAACTACGTTTTTTAAAACCTCTATGCCGACTAATGGAAGGAAGATTTCTCCCCAATGAAGGAAGAAATTTTGAAAATATCATGGCATAATTACTCACACCGATCAGATGTTCATCTAACTTTTGTTTCAAATTTCCTGTATCACGGTGGGTATTGGCAAAAACCTTATATTTTTTCTCCTGCCATTTCTCTTTTGGCATTTGAGCCGAATATATATGATCAGCCAACATTAGGCACATGCGGGAGATGTGCATGACAAAGGGATTTTGTAACCAATTTTGTTTGTCAGAGATCACATCTTTGTGATTCAATGCACGAAGAGCAAGGGAGCTTGCCTTATGGCACCAAGTTGAACTTTTAAAGGGCAATCCTTTATTGAAATTCCATAACTGCTGCATCTCTTTTATTGAGAATTCTTTTTTAAGACAACGATCTGAATTCCAGGAAGAGTTGAAAGAGCGAAATAACCATGTATCAATTTTTTGCAATCCAGGTGCCCCTTCATCCCCTGGATTCCCCGGCCATTTCGGCATACGATGGTGAGATAGAATCAACCAGCAGACAAGCTGAGCCAACGGAGCAATATCTTTAAAAGGATTGTTTCTATCGGCTGCGTTATCAAGGGAGTCACATTGAAGGGATTTGAGCAATTCCTGTGTATCACCTTCTTTGATTGCACTCATCTTTTCCAGCCACTGCTGATCATCCAGTTTCCCCACAAAAGCCTGAAACAGACGGACAGAAAGCCATTCATGACGATACGGCTCTGCAGTTCGGGCATTCTTACACACTTTTTTCTGAAACATAGCACCGGTCTTTCCAAAATCATGGAAAAGCCCTGCAATTGAGCTGACAATTACGATAACCTCAATTATGTGCCACGGATTTTCATCCATTGACTTGAGTACATCACGCCGGGTTGTGTTGGTGGGAACTGTACCGACCTCGTTGAATCTTCTAAGGTTTCCCACAATCCACAGCAGTTCTGTGCGATACCCTGCTTTTATCCAATGACAGGCTACAGATGTGTTCCGCCTCGCTGTCCTTGCAAGCATTTTTCTCAAAGTGCTTAATCCCTGAAGGGTAATCGCTGTTTGCCATGTTCGGGTGCCTTTACGTTCCGCAAACTGATCAAGTATTCGCCTTGTCTCTGTCAAAGCTCGCTTACTACATTGAGAAACAAAAAGTACATTCATGATTTCATCCCACTGTGAAGCTCTGCTGTATCTTTTACTGCATCAATCATCAAATCAAGGGCACTTGCACGGAGAAAGTTTTCAATGCAGCGTCTTCTGAAATCCTGCTCTTCATCTCCAGCCATTGCCGCAATAAATGCCTGCGGTAAAACAAGAGCATCTTTCACTAAATCTGCAATGTCAAAAACCAACCCACCTCTTCTGGTTTTGCCGTGGAGCACAGCCAGGCCATGGGGGATTCCCAGAACCCAGGCAGCGGTCGCACCCAATCCATAAGCCAAATAGTTGCCATGATCGAGAAAACGATTGGCAAAATCAGTGCCCTTCCCTTTTTTGATCCTTAAGAAATCTCCATAATGAACCGTTTCCGCTGCAATTTTATAAAGGGCTTTGGAAAGCCTTGCTTCCAGTGACATAAGTTCATTGTTGTTCTGACAACTCTTTATGTTATCACGGCAGGAATCAAGTAATGCAGTGAGTTGTTGAGTAGAGACCATGAAACGATCTTCCCGTTTCAAATGAGGGTTTAACCAATGTTTTTCAATCTGATCTAAGCGTATCAACTGAAATGATTTGGCTGCTTCAAGGCGCTTTTCCTCTTCAAACCAAAAAGAGACCCATTGCTGAAGATAATTGGTAGGACGATATTCGCTTTGTGGAGACAACCATGAAACATTTATTTCCACTTCATTTGCAGCAAACAGAGGTGTTCCACCACCCCCACAGAATCCAACCATCACACCAGCCTTTGCCAGTTCACGCATTGCTGCCTGGGTAATAGAGGTGCCTGTCCCCAGCAACAAGGATGTGGTATTTGCAATGGGAATATTCCAATAAAGGGAATCCCTCCCTTGCTCTGTGACATATTCAACTCGACCACCATTTACAAGTACCCGGCAATGCTCTATGTAGTAAATATTGGCTCTTTTTGAATGTAATATGGTTTTTAAATCAGACGGTGATATATCTTCCATTTCTCATTTCTCCATTTTTTTTAGCCCCTTGCCATTAATCGAAAAACCATCGTATGCAAAAAACGCAAATTTTTCCCAATAGATGGAAAGCAGTTCATTAACCTCACTGTCGCTGAAACCATTTGGAATATCTGAGATGCTCATTTTATCTCCTTTTATTTTGTGACGACCTTGTATTGCGACACCACTTCCGAAATCGCTCCTTGCTCCTCTTTATTATGGAATCCCCCTTTCCAGCCGATGGCTTCTGCTGCCAGGCAGAGATCAAAAAACCTTCCGTTAGGTGTCTGCGAACGTCTGGTCAGACCTGGTTCAATCATACCGTTTTTATCATAAAAAATGTAAATATCCTTTTTAAGTGCCTCTAAAACTTCGGGAGAGATAGCCTTAAGCTCTTTGAGTCTGTAGAGAAAAGTTTCTGCTGAGACACCAAAACGGTTCTTTATCCTGAGCAGAAGCTCCCATGTCCATTGACTGTTGCTGATGCCAAGCTGCTCAACTGTTGATTTTACAGCAGAGGCAGGCATGAGAAATGAAGATGCAAAACGCTTTGCAGCCCTTGATGGATTTATGGGGCGTATCTCCTTTGAAGCAGGCTCCTGTGACTCCTTAAAAAGATCAGCCTTTAGAAGCTTCATCCTGTTGGAGATGAGAATTTTGCCAAGCTCAAGGGCAAGGGAAAAAAGCTGACGCTCGGGATTGTGCCTTGCATTGATGAAAAAAAATGCGTTGCTCTCCAGAGAGTCATAAAACGAGACACTGCGAATCTCTTCTGCTCCACGGGTAAAGGGAAAGATCATAACCCTCAGTCCAAAGGTCTCGAAAAGCTCAAAATAGTCAAAAACAATGGCATCACCAATGCCGAAATAACTTCTCATCTGACAGGCAAGCCTGTCCATGCCATCATAGTCATGATCAAAGGGAATTGAGAGGGGAAGTCTGGCATATCGCGGAACATTGCAGATACCTTCAAGGCTATGAAATGCTTTGATCATATCCTGGCAGGCACTTAAAAGAGAACGCTGCATCTCGTTTTCATCATCCGGAGAGAGCATTACAAAAGCGATATCCTTTTTCTCAAGGGATGATGCAGATGGGGGGTAGTGGGCATCTTCATTAAATAAATAATCCACTGAGACATCAAAAACCTTTGAGAGATTATAAAGGACTTTTGCAGAGGGAAGGTTTTTTCCAAGCTCAATTCGGCCAAGGGGGCCTTCTTTTATACCTATCCTTCCTGCAAGATCTGCCAGTGTCCAGTTTCTGGAACGGCGCAGAAAACGAATACGTTCACCAATTTGTGGTAGTTCTGAATTCATACTCATAACAAAACCATATCATTATTTAGTTGTCAAATAAAAAAAATATTGCCAAAAAAAGAATTAATTTATTTTTTTCTAAAATTAATATTTTCTATTTTAACATTTTAATATCATTTACGAAATACACTAATCTGACATTACAGAATAACACACATAGATAAAACCATGAGAGATTACAGGATTTTACCATCGTAAATAAAACAGGGGGTAGAGATAAATGCCGTGTTTATCAGCCCTACTGCTGCTGACGACTGGCAGGAAGATGTGCTTGGGGATGATGTTCTGGAGGATGGGGAAGAGATGGAGGTAAGTTTTTCATCCGATGAAAATGTTGCACTGTGGGATATAATGGTCGAAGATGATGAAGAAAACGGTATCACTTAGACTGGATTAAATCTCCTTGAAATATCTACGGTTACTTTGAAATACAACAAACAAACCGGAAAGGCCACTGCGTTGATTGAGTAAACCGTCATTCATTAGAGACAAGGCACACCTTGCCTCTACTGCCGCCCCCGATTATGAAAATGATAGGGGGTGTTTTCACGGTAAAAATTCGGCATCTTTCATATCTACTCAAAAGTAGTTTACATTTTTCTGAAAATTTTGAACCATGATTAAAAGGATTACAGGATTAACATGATTATAATCAAGGTAATCCTGTAATCGAGAAAATCATGGTTCAAA
>NZ_LT828542.1:144441-176833 GCF_900170035.1 Desulfamplus magnetovallimortis
TTTGATATCCAGTAAAATCCAATAATAACCACTATTAACTCCAGAAATAGAGGCCAGTCTCTGGAGAGATTTATGGATGAATTGCTGACATCATTTATGTTAGTAATCAAAAATATCAACCCCACGCAGATAGCAGTTAAAAGCCAGCCTTCCCAGGATACCGGTATCCACATTCTGGAACTCATGCCCACAAACCAGCATTTGTTTTCGTCATTTTCCATTGGAGAAGCTCCTTTGCAGGAAACATTTAATATTATTGTCTATATTTACCATCAAGCAGATCATTATATAATTCGTCATATCTGCCTTCGTTTTTAAGAATCGTCAATCCTTGATTAAATATAGCAACCAACGCCTCACTGTTACCCATACATTTAGGAAACATAAGGGAAGCGGATGTTTCAAACAAAGGTCGGGCATCATAAGAGATCAAATCAGCCTGATCCACGGTAAATTGAGTCTGGAGAAACTCAAGACCTGTTAAAACATCCAGTGGAAAGATATCAATCCTGCCTGCCAGCAGTTTTTTAAAGCAGTGTTCTGTTTTAGGTGCGTTGTCCACTTTCAATCCTGCATCCTCAAGCATTTTTGTTGAGGTCTCCCCAATCATTGTTCCAATTCGATAATCTTTTAGATCTGTCATCTTCTCCCACTTCCGCATGGGTTTTGAACGCAAATGAAAAAAGACAACCTTGGCCTGCATGACAGGAAGACTTCTGTAGAAAAATTCACTATACTCCTTTTCCGTGTCCGCCCAGAAGGATGTAGCCTGATATTCTCCGTTTTTTGCCATCAGATAAGCTCGCTTCCAGGGTAGATAGTCAAAACTTACGGTATAACCTTTTTGCTTGAATGCTTCGGATATCAAATGATTTACAAAACCACCGTGGGGTGCAGAGGCAGATGTCCACGGAGCATACTCTCCACTTGAAATTCTTACTGAATTATCCTGTGCATACCCTGAAAGCGCTATTCCTGAGCAAAGGAAAATCATAATCAAACACAGTGTTTTTATCATATACAATCTTTCCAATAGTAATTTTGTTCCTTATTGCGCTTCTTACCATTTTTCTTTATATTTATCACTGAGCAAGCAGGGCATTTGAGTGTAATCTCTATCGTCATATTCTCAATATACATTCTTTTGAAGTTAATATTCAAATATTTATATATTTAAATCAGCATCTTTTTAAAATAATCACATGATTTTGACAACTCCTTTGCACTATGCAAAACTGGAATACTCCATTTAATTTACAATGTAACCATTGGAGCCCCATGAGTGAAAGAAAAAAGTTCCCTATCGGGACACAAGATTTTGAGACGTTAAAACGGAATTCCGAATTCTATTTGGACAAAACACCTCAGATGCATTCCCTTCTGGAATATGGCGGTCGCTATAATTTTCTCTCTCGTCCCCGTCGTTTCGGCAAAAGCCTTATGTTATCGGCTCTCAAGAATCTTTTCTTAGGCAAAAAAGAGTTATTTGAAGGTCTTTATATCTATGACAAGCTGGACTTTCAAAAATTTCCGGTTTTGCATCTCAGTTTTGCCGGATTCTCAGAAGGGAAAGATTTAGAGGAGTATATTAAGAATAAGGGTAAAGTGTTTATCGAAGATGAAGTCATCAAACTTCGGGATTTTGATTATTTTGATATTGGGGAAATCTTGGAGGAAACCAGTCAAAAAGCCGGACAACCTGTGGTGGTACTGGTGGATGAATATGACAAGCCTATCCTGGTAAATTTGAAAAATCTTAAAAAGGCCGAAGAGGTTAGGCAATATTTTCAGGATTTTTATGCTCCGGTAAAAGATAGTGATGAGTATATTCAGTTTTTCATGCTGACAGGACTTACCAAACTGATGAAGATGAACATATTTTCGGTACTGAATAATCTTGATGATATTAGTTTTGAAGAAGAAAACAGTGATATTGTTGGTTATACCCAAACTGAAATTGAGGCAAATTTCAGTGAAGAAATAAAGGCGATTGCCAAACAGCAAAATAAAGCCGATCAAGAGATTATGCAGCAAATCAAAGCAGAGTATAACGGTTATAATTTTGGGAATGAGTCCAATAAGCTGTATAACCCTTGGGATATAAACTCATTTGTTAAAAAAAGAAAATTCGGTTCATACTGGTCGGATACAGGCATTCCCAGTGCGATTAGCGACTATATCAAGGAGAACGCGATTGATGTACAACAGGTTATTGATTACGAAAGAGATAATAGTCTGATTGTCAGTGAAATGGATTTGCGCGTTCATAATCTGCAACGACTTCGACCGGAAGTGCTTTTTTTTAATGCGGGATACCTCACTATTCGCAACAAAGATGAACAAAATCATTATTATTTGAAATTTCCCAATAGGGAAGCCGAGCAAGCCATGTTGAAACAGCGGAAGTTATGATTAAAAAATAGCATCTTAAACACTCAAAATCGACATCTTATTGCTTTTTTAGAAGTTATTGCAGTTGTCTGAACCAGGATAACCAGGATGGATAGGATGCTCAGGATAGATAATCCTGCCTTATCCTGTTAATCTTGGGTATCCTGATTCAGACAGTATTGACAAAGCTCAAAAGAAAATAGGTGTCATCTTTGGCATCCTTCATATCAACCCAAAAGTAGTTTACACTTTTCGGAAAATTTTTGAACCATGATTAAAGGATTTAAAGATTAACATGATGAAAAATCAGGATAATCCCTTAATCATGAAAATCATGGTTCTGACAAAGTGTAAACAGGCAAATGAAAGATGCCTCATCTTTGAGTAAATAGGGAGACCACTGGCTGCAGGTTGATACTCAACTAAATTTGTAGTTCCTGATTGTATATCTTTTCCCAAAATCTTTAATCCCTCTTGCTTTAATGGCACATCTTCTGCATAAAAAATGGCAAAGAGAGTGCTTAACCTTAATTTTTCAACTGCAAATAATTAATGACAGAGACCTGCAAATTTTTAAAAACATTAAAGGAGAAAAACATTGAAAAACGAACATACTGAATGGCAAAAATCATCCTTTATGCTTCTCTTAATACTTTTTATAACCATATCATTGACACCTACCCAGGCAAAAGCTGAGCCGGAACTTTCCCTTTCATCATTGACAGTCAATGCCGGAGAAGCCTTTCAAATTGAGCTTTCCATTGACACTGACGGTCAGGAGATTTCAGCTATTTCCACTGATCTTAAATATGATCCTGCAATAATACAGATAACAGGTGCAGAACCAGGCCCTGCTGCCGACTCATCCGGAAAAACTGTCATGAGCAATGAGGTGGAGTCCGGTACATACCGTATGCTTATACTTTCACTTTCCAGCAATGCCTCTGTGGATGACGGAATTATTGCATACATAACAGGCACGATAAGCAGCAATGCTCCCGGGCATATATCAACAATCATACAACTTCCCACAGTTTCGGATCCAGATGCAAATCGTGTAATAGTGCAATTTGATTCAGCTTTTATCACAATAAATGGCAGTGACCTGCCTGATGAGATAACTGTAAATTCGGTATTGACAGAAGGAGCCTCTTCCATGTCAGTTTCTGCCGGAAGTTATATAAAAGCTTTTGGTTCACAGGGGGCAAACAGGCTTACCATATACTCCGGAGGGCGTGTTAACTGCCTTAATTTCATTGGTGCCAACATACTGGACATCAATGAGCCTTCATCAAATTTCACTCTACATCGTTCAGGCGCAATGGTGACACTATCAAGCAGCAGCGGCACCCTGATAAAGATTCCTGCTACTTTGACAACCCAGACCCTAAATTTTGAAGAGAGCAGTTTTGATCTTGTAATAGACAGCGGAAATGTCATGCTGGGAAACCAGGTTATAGGCCTTGATCAATCTTATATCAACACTCCTTAATGAAATAAAATTTTACTTCCATAAAAATATTGTAACACCTTAATTTTAAGGTCAACCACAAAGGTTTGCACCTACGGGTGAACTGCGTCCAACAGAGAGCAGAGCCGCCGACACAAAAAAGGAGGATAAAGTGATAAAAAAAACATTGCTGTACGAAAAGACAATGTTACCTAAAATTTCATGGAAACTGCTGTACGAAAAGACATTGACACCTAAAATTTCATGGAAACTGCTGTACGAAAAGAGATTGAGACCTAAAATTTCATGGAAACTGCTGTACGAAAAGAGATTGAGGCCTAAAATTCCATGGAAAACTTTTGCCTGTGCAATCTCTCTTTTATCACTTTTTACAGTGTCAGTACCAGCCGCAGAGCTTGAACTTTACCCCAACTTCCATGCCATGGGCGTGATTGTCACCCTTGAAGCTGGTGAAGACCCTGATTCCAATGCGGAAATTTCTGTAAAATATCGGGAAGCAGGGGGAGATTGGAGGCAGGCTTTTACTCCAACACGCACAACCTCTTTACAATTCATAGGCTCTCTTTTTTATCTGTCACCAGATACCCTTTATGATGTAAGTGTGGAGTTCAGTGACACTGCCGGCACCCTTGACGGTTTTGTACTTGAGGGAAGCAGAGCTACCCGAGGAAATATTGATATTCCATCCCCCATTAACAGCTACTTTGCTGCTCCTGATGGTGAAGGCATGGATTGTACCATCGGAATGCCATGCTCCCTTTCCCAAGCCATATCCATGGCCCAGGCAGGGGATGAGATTGTGCTTTCAGGGGGTACATATTACCAGGGTGGCTTTTCAATGCCCGTTTCCGGCAGCGAAGATACACCTGTGGTTATTCGGGGGATGGAAAACGAAAAAGCTGTGATAAGCGGTGCAGATCCCCAGATTTTTGTCTGGGAACCTGCGGGAAATGGCCTTTATATATCAGATATCAATGTGCCTGATACCCATCTTGTTACAGTGGATGGAGAGCGTCTTTTTCCCTATGAAAGCCTTGAAAGCCTTGAAAATCTAACCCACGGTATTTCAGGATTTTATTGCAGTGATACCCTTTTATACCTGCATCTGATGGAGGATAAAGAGCCAAATCTTTCTGAGGTTCTTGTATCCCGTTTTAACTATGCATTTATGGTGGAGCAGGATCATATTTTTTTCCTTGATATCACGTTTACCCATTTTGGCTGTGGAAGCTGGGCCAAAGCTATCTACCTAAATAATGCCAATGATATCCTTGTGCGCAACTGCACCTTTGCCGTAAATGACCTTGGAGTTGGCCTGAAACGCAGCTCATCACGCAATTTAATTGAGTATTGTGAATTTTATGATACCATTTTCCAATGGCCATGGCATCCTGTAAAGGATTTCTCCCACCTTGAGACCGGCGGTATAAGGTTTTATGACCCTGTAAATGGCCGTGGTAATGTTATAAGGCACAACACCTTCCACGACTATTTTGACGGATTTGGAGTGAGTCCGGAAAGTTGTAGTGAAATCACCAATGAAACCGATGTTTACGGCAACCTTGTTTATAATGTGGGTGATGATGGCGTGGAGGTTGATGGCAGAGCAGCCAATGTTCGCCTGTGGGACAATGAGTTCCAGGATGTTTTAATGGGTATATCACTTGCTCCTGTTTATGACGGGCCTGTATATGCAATTTACAATGTTATCCACAGGACAGGTGCCGGAAACAGCGAATACACAGGAAGCCCTTTTAAATTCAACAGTGGGTATGACAAATCAGGCACAATGTACCTTTTCCACAACACCTGTGATGCGTGGTATTCCGGTAATAACGGCATCTATATCAAGGCTCCGGGCACATGGGATAATATTGTATCCCGCAATAACATCTTTTCCGGTACTGATTACGCTCTTCATAACTACAACACAACACAGCCCGTGGATCTTGATTATGATCTTGTCTATACCAGCCGCACCGATGAATATATCTACTGGACAGGTGTAAACCCCAAACACATCCCTGATCTTCAAACTTTTCAATCCCTTACCTATCAAGAGACAAATGGGTTAAATGCAGAACCTGAATTTACAAATCCCCAAATTGCTGATTACAGCTTAATGCCTGACAGTTCTGCCATTGATGCCGGTGTTGTTCTGCCCGGAATAAACGATAATTATAAGGGCTTTGCCCCTGATTTGGGAGCATTTGAAAAGGATTTTAATGTATCAATATCAAATCCTGCAAATTTGAAAATTGAGTGGTAATAATCATTTTGAAATGAGTTTTTAATAACTTACCACCTTACTCCCCCTATCACAGACTTGCGAGGGGGAGTTTAGGTATCTTATTCGAAACTCATTCCTATACTTCTAAAGCAAGGTAGGACTCAAGGGAATGAGAAATTTGGGGAAAATTTTGAAGAATCTTTTTGTCTTGTGTGACAAGTTTGATTTTTAAATGCTCGGCTAACGCAACAAATTCACAATCATAGGCTGAACAGTCTGATTTAGACACCAAATTCATCACTTGTAATGAGGAAATTTGGTACTCTTGATTCGACATTAGGTCTTCAGCTTCTTGGAGAATAGCTATTATTGAATCAAATTCGTATAGTTCCTTTCGGAGATAGCCAGACAAGACATTCCTGAATTCACTTTTCCATAAAACAGGAGCTGCCCATTGTGGTTCCTGTTTCAATAATTGTTCAGCAAGATTTGAATACTTTGTGGGCAGGTAAAGATAACTGATTATGTTTGTATCTACAACGATCATGGCCGCCCTTCTTCGATTAGAGACTCAATTTCATCAATATCAGCATTTTTCGCTTTGAATTTACTTCTTAATTGGCGGGCATTTGTGATTCTTTTTTCAGCAGCTACTTTTTCAATCAGCAACTTTTTTTCAAGACATGCAATGATTTCAGAGTTAATACTTCTATGGTGCAATTGAGCAGAAAGCTTTAAATTCTCGTACAAATCATCTGGTATATTCTTTACAGTAATTGCCAGCATTGAGGCCTCCATATTAGAGTTTCGTTTTTACACTATTATGCTTTCTCAATCATACTAAGTCAATATCAGGTATATTCAAAATCGACATCTTATTGCTTTTTTTAGTTATTGAATTTGTCTGAACCAGGATAACCAGGATGGATAGGATGCTCAGGATAGAGATAATCCTGCCTTATCCTGTTAATCTTGGGAATCCTGATTCAGACAGTATTAACAAGGCTCAAGATGTTGTATGTGTCGGTTTTGAGGGTATAACAAATGCTAAACTCAGACTTTTACAATGCCGTTCCGTTCGCTGTACTCACGGCACAATTCAATCAAAATATGTAAATAAACATTACCTTGATGCTAACTTCGTTTACATTGACAGACATATCTTGTTTTTAAAGGGTGTTATTCTATTATTCTGTTAATGAAGTTTACAATATCTGTACTGCCTGAATCTTTTTAAATTGAATGGAGGTATTGATTATGTCTTGAATGGTCTTCAGGAGGGTGATATCAATGGAGATGGCGTGACAAATATACAGGATGTTATAATTCTTGTTGATTTTGTGCTTGGTGTATAAGCCATGACTTAATGGGGCGGAGATCTGTAATCCGCCCCTGGGTTTAAGTCTTCGTTACTCAAAATCGACATCTTATTGCTTTTTCAGAAGTTATTGCAGTTGTCTGAACCAGGATAACCAGGATGGATAGGATGCTCAGGATAGATAATCCTGCCTTATCTTGTTAATCTTGGGAATCCTGATTCAGACAGTGTTGACAAGGCTTACAAGATCATATGTGTCGACTTTGAGAAGATAGGTGATAACAATAGTCCCAATCCTGTATTACCCCCTGATAACTTGCGTATATTCTGAAATCAAAGAATCGGATAAAAGGTAATAACAGCCATTTGTCATGGTCTTTTATTTGAAATACCACACTCCCCCGCCCCCTCTCTATGCAGCCGGAATGCAACCCTTAAAAACAATCCGTCAAGGATGCATTGTTGATCCGTTAAGAGAAAATGACTGCATAGGCTTGATCTTGTTCAATGCTTTTTCTTCTGATTTCAATGCAGAATAGAGATCTCTTCTCAATTGGAGATTCATCCAAAAATCGGCTGTGTTGCCAAAGGCTTTACTAAGCCTTAAAGCTGTACTGGGTGTAATCCCACGCTTTCCGTTTATGATTTCATTGATCCTTTGATAGGGAACATTAATAGCATTAGCCAAATCTCGTTGAGTGATACCCATTGGCTTCAAAAATTCCTCCAGGAGCATTTCTCCGGGATGAGTTGGACTTCTATGAGTAGGTATTCTTACCATTGGAACCTCTTAAAATTATTCTTGAATGAGTATATCATAAATACAATAGTAATACGGATACCATGCTATTTCAAATGAGTTTTTCTTAAGATTGCTATGTTCAACTCGTAGTACAGTTTATATGAAAGTCTCGGTAACAGCCTGTTTTTAAAACGACTTTCATCTCTTCGATTGTGGCTATCATCAGCGATGTACGTTATAAAAAAACTGTTTTCAGAGATGAATATGGTTGGAAGTCACCGCATAATTCAACAGAGATATGACTCCAGACTTTGAATTTGACTAAAATATTATTAAAGTGTAGTGCTAATTTGTTATCTTCAATAATGATCTTGCATAATGTAGGGACAAATCCTCTGTGGTTGCCTCGTCGGATAGGCTTTTTGTAATATATTAAACATACTGCTTTTCTTATAACAGAAATGAACAATCTCGTGGAGTCAAATAATGCAAAAAAATTTTCAAGGGCTTTTAACCATACATATATCTGTCCTTCTGTTCAGCATGTCAGGATTGTTCGGCAAATTTCTTCACATATCTCCGAAACTGATTGTTTTTGGAAGAACTGCATTTGCAAGCATTGTGCTTGTCATGGTTCTGCATATCCTTAAGATTCCCGTCAGGTATAAGAACAGGAAAGATCTCATGGGATTTTTGGTCATGGGAGCCATTCTTGCTGTTCATTGGGTGACATTTTTTTACTCAATACAGATCTCCACCGTAGCCATAGGTCTGCTCTCCTTTTCATCATATCCTATATTTGTCACTTTTCTTGAACCATTATTTTTCAATGAAAAACTTCTTTTAAGAGATATTGGCATCTCTTTAATTGTATTTTCAGGTCTTGTTCTGGTGGTTCCCGAGTTTGACCTTTCAAACAACCTTACTCTGGGAGCCTTGTGGGGTACTGTTTCAGGCTTTACCTTTGCACTACTCTCCATACTTAACAAAAAATATCTTATAAAATATTCCTCACTCACCATAGCATTTTATCAGGACGGGATTGCATGCATGGCTCTTATGCCTTTTATCGGTGGGGAAATTTTCGATATAACTCCATACGATATAGGTATGGTTGCAATACTTGGTGTTGTTTTCACAGCCCTTGCCCATACCCTTTTTATACAGGGAATGGTAAGGGTGAAAGCACAACTTGCAAGCATTATCACTTGTTTAGAACCTGTTTATGGGATATTGTTTGCTATGGTTCTGCTGGGTGAAATCCCTTCAATCAAGGTTCTCGGTGGCGGAGTTATAATTATAGGCGGGATTTTGTACGCAACTTATCAATCAAGAGCCAATGCTTCCAATGTTTAGTCTTCACAATTCACCACTGGAGATCAATGTTATATGCTTTATTCACTTGCATTACCACTTTGTCTGATTTCCATTGGACTTCTTGTGACGGGTGTCATCCAGGAAAAACACTGGAGGCTTTATCTTCTGAAACTGGTTTGGCTGATTCTTTCAATTTTTGCTGCCTATTTTGCATATGAAGCATGGAAAGGCAGTATCTATTCTGAAAACTGGGCAATGATCGGCGTGATTTTTATTGTATGGCCAATCTCCGGATTTATATTTCTCTCCTCGGCATTGGAAATCTTCCTTCTCAGAAAAAAAAGAGAATATCATGCAAGAATCAATAAATACCTCTCTCTTTTTTTCATTATAATAGTTCTGCTTATTTCCTTTTCTCCTTTTCTCATAGAGTTCATTTCCTGACGGATAATACATAAGTCTCACTCTCTCTTGTATAATACCCGCCTGAACCAGGCATGACCAGAAAGACTTTTTAATTTTTTTTACATTGAGGCGAAAATTTGTTTTGCATCACTGTGTTCAATTATACCCTTAATTGACACAAAATATTAAAAAAAACGATGGGAGGAGAAAATGAAAAAATTATTTTGGCAATGCTTTTGTACGATTTTAATAACAAGTCTCTTTCTTGAAAATGCCAGCAACAACAACGCCCCAGCCCATCGTTTTTGATGATGACTCCAGAACATTAATAATTGATTCAGGATCTGTATTTCTGGGTGACCAGGTGATTGATTTGACTCCTGCCTCAATTGAAAATGAAGGTGGTACCGGTTACAGGGTGATTGAGTCGGCATCAGAAGAAATAGTGGCCAATGATGGAGGTTCTGTTACTACCGCGGGGGGAGCATCCCTTGATATACCTGCTGGAGCATTACCCTCGGATACAACATTATTGATTGAAGTGTTGGAAATAGAAAACGAATCAGATCTAATAGGTACCTGTTTGCGTATTTCTCCTGATGATATTATTCTTGAAAAGCCGATTACCATTACAATGCCAATACCCGATGAATTAACTGAAGATGATGAACTTGATGTTTATGAATTTATGGGTGATGATCCAGGGTATTATATACAAACAGGGGTCTATGCCACTGTTTATCCATCTTATTTTAAAACAACCCGTGGAACTAACACCGACTCTGCAGCTATGCTATCCACAAACACCCTTGGAGGTAAAATATTTGCCAAGATCTGTCATGCCGGAACATTCACCCAAATCTATGAGGATTATCTATTCAGGGGGTGCAGCAAAGAAGCATTTTTCGATAAAATAAATGACAAATATGACTTAAACACTTCTGAAAATATGCTGGAAAATGTCTCAAAACCAGAAATGAGAGCTTTTGTTGGAACATATTTTACTGAGATAGGAAATATTAATTCCGGAGATAACGTGAATGAAAACATTTTAACAACTGTCGCTGACAATATTCATGAAGGCAAAAAAATTGTCATATCGTTCGGAAGAAATTCAGGTGAGGAATATGCCCATACAGCGACAATTGTAGAAGACAAATGGGGTCAACTGCTAATCCGGAATACCTGCAATGTAGGCCCTGAACTTCGCGATAAATTGGGTGGCGGTGAGATTGTTGTTTATTATCCTTTTTCTGGTATAGATGAATTCCGGAAATTGAAATCATGTGTTGCCCTGGAAATTGGCATTTGTGGCAAACCCGGCTGCCTTGGTGATGCATCACAAAATGATCTGGGTATGAAAGTTTATCATCCACTTGAACAGAGATCATCGGGGGCATGGGGGGCAATTAAAATATATGTTGAGAATGCGGAGCCCACTGATAATCCCTGTGACACTGTTACCAACAACTTATTTGGTATGACCTTTGTTCGTATTGAGCCAGGCACATTCATGATGGGTTCACCAGAAGATGAGTGGGGTAGAGGCTCTGATGAACCTCTGCATGAGGTGACTCTGACCCAGGCATATTATATACAGACAACGGAAGTAACCCAGGGCCAATGGGAGTAACCCAGGGCCAATGGGAGGCGGTAATGGATAGCAATCCCTCATATTTCAGCAATTGCGGAGAAAATTGCCCTGTTGAAAGTGTATCTAAATATGACGTAAATAATTTTATTGATGCATTAAACAGCATGGGAGAGGGAACATATTCACTTCCCACCGAGGCCCAATGGGAGTATGCCGCACGCGCGGGCAGTACCGCTGCCTTTGCCAACGGAGATATAACTGAAAACGACAGTTATCAAAATCCTGACCCGAATTTAGATGCCATGGGTTGGTATTACTATAATTCAGATGCTGATTATTCTGGTTGTTATTCAACCTCCCCCATTTCTAATTGTCGAGGAACCCATCCTGTTGCTCTCAAGGCTCCCAACGCCTGGGGATTGTATGACATGCACGGGAATGTTTACGAGTGGTGTTCGGACGGCTATACCACAACCTATGGCGTGGGACCTGTACCAGACTCGGTTACGGATCCTTTAGGGAATCCTTCAAGTTCAGGTGATGTTGCCAAAGGAGGAGCCTGGGGTACCTCCAATAGTAGCTGCCGCTCTGCGAATCGCTACAATCCGGACAGTTGGGACAGCAACAACCGTAGTATAGGCTTCCGTCTAAAGTGGATGCCTTAGAACCTGTTTATGGGATATTGTTTGCTCTGATTCTGCTGGGCGAAATTCATTCAATCAGGATTATTGGGGGCGGAGTTATTATTCTCAAAATCGACAACTATAACATCTTGAGCCTTGTCAATACTGTCTGAATCAGGATTCCCAAGATTAACAAAGATAAGGCAGGATTATCTATCCTGAACATCCTATCCATCCTGGTTATCCTGATTCAGACAAATGTAATAACTGCTGATAAAGCAGTAAGATGTCGATTTTGAGTATTATTATTAGCGATATTTTGTACGCCACTAATCAACAGCAAAAAAGTGCATCTTTCATATCATGCCAAAAATTCTTTACATTTTTTTTGGTGCAGGTTCCGGTAGATGTCAAGCATGAACACTCACGGAATTTTAGGAAAAAAATGAAACCTAACAAAGTAGAACTAAACAATCTTCAAATATAGAGAGGTGTTCTGTTCTGCTAATTGCAATAGAGCTTCTGAAAATCCTGATTTACTAAATAAAATATAGTATTTCCGGGCATCTGCATGCCACTTCACTTTTTGGGATTTCTCTTTCAGCCAGTAAAACAGTTCCACATCTGTTTTTTGCTTCGTATATTTACATTCTCCAAAAATAATTTTATTCTCATCATCTGACAGTGCGACAATATCAATCTCTTCATTTTTGTTCCACCATGTTCCCGATTTCAAAATTTTGAAATCAATCTCCCCTTTGCTGCTGAGATCAAGCAGTTTTTCCCTGCAGATCTCTTCATAAACAAAACTGACGTGGTTATCACGAAAATTCTGTTTTAGCTTATCTACAACAAAGTCCCGCTGATCCATCTCCAGGAAATGCCGATAAGGGTAAACAAACTTGAACCAAAAGGTGATAAAATTATCCTTAATCCGGTAGAGTCCTTTTTTGCTTTTTTCCGGATTTTTCTCTGTGACCGGTACGATTCGTTCCACAAGATCAAGCTCCATAAGCGTCTTTAAATATTTTGTCATGCCGCTTTGATTGATTCCTAAATTTGCTGAAATTTTTCCTATTTTATGATTTCCAGCGGCGATGGATTTGATAATTGAAAAGTAGGTCCCGATCTCCCCGACCTCTCTTTCGAGCAGAAAAAAGGGTTCTTCATACAAAAAACTTTGTGGGGCTAAAATATTGGTTTTAATTGCTTCAAAGATATCCGACAATGGTCTGAACAATTCAATGTATTTGGGCACACCTCCGGTCACAGCATAATACTCTATAAGATCAATTTTTTTGGGGCTTTCAAAGAACTGATCGTAATAGGAGAATGGAATCTGCTTCAATCGGATCTGTCCGGTTCGTCGGCCGTATAGGGGACTTGAGTAAGATAGGGTTTGCTGAACCATCATGTTGATAAGTGATCCGCATAAGATGACCATGATGTTGCTATTAATCAACAACTCATCCCATACCTTTTGGAAAATTGATGGGAATGCTTTATTTCCTTTTCCGAGATATTGGAACTCGTCAATGACCAAAATTTTTCTTTGATTGGGCAAATGAAGATTGAATAGGGAAAAGATATCATGCCACTCCAGAATCGCTGCTTTCTGTAATAGAAAATTGCCAGTCATCTCAGCCAATTGATGCTGAAACGTTTTTTTATTTTCATTTTCTGATTCTTCAGTTGCCAAAAAATATAGGGATTGTTTATTTTTGATAAACTCTTTAATCAAGGTGGTTTTGCCAATCCGTCTTCTACCGTAGAGAATAATAAGAGATGATCTATTTTGATCATATTCATCTTTTAGGTATTGTAACTCTGAAATTCTATTGACAAAATGGTTTTTCATAGCAGATGCTCCAGATTATTATAATTTGAATTATAATAATCTGAATTATAATTGATGTCAAGTCGGATACTTTGGAGTCTCTGCATTATATGAAATTCCTGGCATCCTTTATACTCAAAATCGACATCTTATTGTTTTTTGAGCGGTTATTGAATTTGTCTGAATCAGGATAACCAGGATGCTCAGGATAAATAATCCTGATTTATCCTGTTAATCTTGGGTATCCTGATTCAGACAGTGTTTACAAGGCTCAAAAGATCATAGCTGTCGGCTTTGAGTTTATATGGCTCCAAAGGTACTTTACACTTTTTTGTGAGAGATTCCGGCAAATTAGAGCTTTCTCTTTGTAAAGTATAAAGCAGAGAGGCATGCCGAAATATCATAGATTATCAAAATTTCAATAGAACAGGCTCCTGCGTTAAAACAAGAGTGCTCTGATCTCCCACACTATCCCATGTATAACTTCCATCATCATCTGGCACAACAGATGTCATCTGGATTGCTCCATCAGGAATATCGTAACTTCCGTCTCCCCAGACAACACAATAACGGTTACCTGGTGCAGTTGTAATCTGATATATATTTGCACCAGCAGGATCAACATAAACAGCCTCTACTTTATCAAACGGAATAAGCTCACTTGTCAGAAGCTTCAATGCAGAATAAGATGGGTGAAGCTCTCCAAGATCGCTTCTTATGCCATATAAACGCCAGTTGTTGGTTGGAGTGTCCTGGGAATCAATGTATGTATGCCATAGTACCAGAGAATCACCCATTGCATATGCAGGAATTATACGGCGAAAAATATCTGATGCCTGGGATTCATAGGAATTTGGATAATCTGTTCTTACGGTAAGAGTACTGCTTGCAGTTGAGCCTGTCTCGGTAAGCCAAACCGTTTTATCTTCCAGATTGTTCTGCTCCATAAATATTGAAAGGGACGCTCTTCTATATCCGTAGCTCTGCCACTCAGGGTAATAATGATAATTTATAACATCAAACCAGTCAGAGCCGCCTCCGTCAATTACCCCTTTCAGCCACGTATTTACGGTATAAGCATCAAGTCCGCTTATTCCAGGCATTACTATAACAGCATAAGGATCCCTCTCTTTTATAAAAGCTGCGGCCTGTGACAAAAACAGCCCCTGCTCCTCGGGAGAGTAACCACCTGATGGCGGAGGAACCATGTTGGGATAAGGGTTTGTCACTTCAGGTTCGCCTGGATCATATGCCCTCCAGTGATCCATTTCATTTCCAAGCTCCCAGTATCTTACATATTTGCCGTAACGTTCTATGACTTTTTCAAGATAATCCTGTGCTTCAGAGCCTAATGTTTTTTGAAAAGCGGCTGACTCTGTTTCCCATGGGGGTGTTCCCGATGCAAACTGCATGGTAAACAGAGTTACTACAGGTTCAAAGTCAAGGTTTGTAATTACAGTGTCAGCTTCCTCAAAATGCCACTGATCATCTTCAGGTTCAACAATATCCCATAGCAGATCTGCCATGACAAACTGGCGGTAAACATGTATGCCCATCTGCTCAAAATCATTAAAAATCCAGTCTGGCTGCAAATAACTGGTATCATAATTGGCACCTTCATCAGGAAGGTTGTTTGCATAAAAACGTATAAAATTAACACCAATTTGAGGCAGTTCAGGGCGAGAAGAAAGAATATCTTCACAACCTGCAATTGAAGCTGCATCGGTACCAATAACCTGATCTCCAAGCATTACTTCTCCTGAAGTGATGACAAGCGAAAACTCAGAGGCACTAAGATCATCAGGAATATCATCAGTTTTATCAAAAGCGGGCTTGTCACATGCAAAAGAATAAATATCAACGACATCCCGGGAATTTGAATAGGATACCCCATGAACATATTCAGAAACATCGTCTGCCTGGAAAGTGCTGTCAAATATTATGCTTTGAGGTGTCTGGGTTGCAGGGATTTTCAAAGAGGTTCTGTCATCTCCCTCAAAAATAACTGTCGCACCGGAACGATATACAGTAAATAGGCATGGGTTGGATTTTATCGTAACAACATTGCTTCCTGGAAAATTTATCAACCTTGCATCAGCACCAGCCGCAACTGTCAGATTGTTTGCATCAGCCGTTCCATATATTGTAACCAACTCCCCTGCTGACACATTGGCGCTAAGAGAATCAGAAGTGAGAACAGTAATATTTTCAATTGCATTCAGTTTAGAATAATAAAAAAGAAGGATAAGAAAAAGGATTACAGCAAAAATGATGGTAACGAGATTATTGATTCTATTATTGACAAAAATCATATTCACTCCCTGCAATAATATTTTTTTACCGTGAAAATACCCTTACCATTTTCATGGTCAGGGGTGGCAGTTGAATTCGGCCATGAAGGTTTATGAATCATATAAAATGGCCTTTTTCAGAGCGCCTTTCAGGTCATCCATGGAAAAAGGCTTATGCAGAAAAGCCTGGGTTTTCACAGAATCCTCACGGGACATGACAAAGGCTTCATCATGACCGCTTGCCAAAATAGCCGGCAGATTCGGTTGAATTTCTCGTATTTCTGCAAGGGTCTCCCAGCCATCCAGACCAGGCATGGAAAGGTCAGTGATCAAACAGGAAATAACATCCTTATTACGGCGAAAAATCTCTACGGCTTCATCTCCGCTTGAAGCTTTTACAACTTCAGCTCCCAGTTTTTTAAGCATTGAGGCTGTCATATCAAGAACCATTTTATGGTCATCCACAAGAAGTACTTTTACTCTCTGAGAAGCCTCCGGTACCCTGACAACAGTTTCAGAATCCCGAACTGCATTGCCTTCAAAGACGGGGATAAAAATTCTAAAAGAGCTGCCATGCCCTATCTCACTTTTTACACCAATCATACCTTCCCACGATTTAACTATACCAAAAACAACCGGCAGTCCCAATCCCCGTCCAGTAAACTTTGTCGTATAAAAAGGTTCAAACAATCTATAAATATCTTCATTACTAATACCGCATCCTGTATCAGTGACATTTAAACATACATATTTTTCTGAAACGGGCGTATGATTTATAGGGAAAAGTATAACATCAGAAATTTCGGAAGCTAAAATGGTTTTGACAGTTATTGTGACAGCACCATGGTTTTCAACTATGCTTTCAGATGCATTGATAAGAAGATGATTAATAATCTGCTGCATCTGGCTTTTATTAGCATTGATAATAATCTCGTTATCTGCAAAAACAGTTTCAATATTAATGCCGTTCCTGATTAGTGTTTGAAAGGAAGAGATTTTGTTCCTGCAGAATTCCACAATATCAAGAGGCTCACGCACTGACTTGGTCTGCCCAAGATAGGTAAGCATCATGCCACTGATATCAGCGGCCTTACGGGCAGCTTCCATTGCTTCTGTAAGATTATTTTTTAACGGCGAGTAGATGGGCAGGTCATTCAAGGCAAGTTCAAGATGACCTGTAACAACATAAAGATAATTATTAAACAGGTGTGCAATTCCTCCTGCCATTCGGCCAAGACTCTCTGCATTTTTAAGCCTTAAGTTTACGGCCTCAAGCTCTTTCTGCTTGGCTTGTGCCTTTTTACGTTCCCTGATTTCGTTTTCAAGGCGGGCATTCTGGTCAGCCATTCTACGGTTCTTGGCTTCAAGCTGCTTTTTCAAGGTATGGATTTCCAGATGGCGGTTAATTCTTGCCAGAACTTCTTTGGACTGAAAAGGCTTGGTGATGTAATCCACAGCACCCATCTCAAAGCCCCTTACCTTATCTGCTTCCACAAAATTTGCAGTTAAAAAAATCACAGGTATTTCAGAAGTGACAGGATCACTCTTTAATTTTGACAAACTTCAAAGCCATCCATGCCAGGCATGCAGATATCAAGAAGGATAAGATCTGGTTTTCCATGTAGTGCCTTGTAAAGGCCGCTTTCGCCGCTTCTGGCAACCATAAAATCAAATTTCCACATCTTAAGATGCTCTGTAAGCACAGCCAGATTGGCAGGATTATCATCTATAATCAAAAGAGTATGATCTTTGTCAGCCAGTTCGTTTTTTATTGATTCCATAACTATACCATCCTCTTATTACATTTTATCCAGCAATGACTTAACAAGCGCCACAATCTCTTCATCATCAAAGGCCACTGCCATTTTGCGAATCCTCTCTGCAAAGTCAGAATAGCGTGAATCTCTTGCCTTGATTTTTTCCGTCAGATCCTCAATTTGTGCAATCTTGCCAAGTACGGCAAGCTCGTAGAGCATTTCAAGATCTTCACGGGGCGGAAAAGAGAGCTGGCTCAAATCAACTTCGGATAGATGATTTAATGACTCTTCATCCTGCTTTTGGGGGTTTTCATCCATATATATCCATTCAATGTTAAGATGAGAGGCTATAAAATCAAAAAGCACTTCTGATTCAACGGGTTTGGATATAAAATCGTTACACCCGATCTTTTTACTTTCCGATTCATCAAGGGGATAGGTGCTTGCAGAGACAGCAAGAACAGGTGTTTTTGAAAATACTGGATCACGGCGAAGCTGAGAGACAAAGTCAAAGCCGTTCATTACAGGCATCACAAGATCAGTTATAATCATGTCAGGTTTCATTTTTGCAAGCATATCAAGAGCAATTTTGCCATTTTCTGCCATATGAACAACAAACCCTGCCGGCTCAAGCATATGTGCAAGCACCATGCGATTTTCAAGGATATCATCAACAACAAGAATTGTCCTGCTGTTTCCGGCATAACCCACTATTGTTTTTGGACAGGAAATAGCTTTATCATTGATACTTTTTGCATCTGTCACAGGAAAAAACGCTTCAAACCAGAAAGTACTGCCTTCTCCGAGGGTACTGTCAACCGAGATCTTTCCTCCCATAAGTTTTACAAGCTGCTGGCTTATGGCAAGACCAAGCCCTGTACCCTGGAGACGGAGCTGGTTTTCACCCACCTGTGTAAAAGGAGAGAACAAAGTACCTATATGCTCAGACGCTATACCCACACCTGTATCGGTAACTTTAAAGACAAGGGAGACTTGAGTTCCATATTCACCATCAATTCCGGTAGAATCTGGTGCTGTATCCTGGCCTGAAACTGCCATTTTTTCTGAAACTCTGCCTTTGCCTTGGGCTGAAGGATATACTGATACAGTTACTGTTCCTCCTTTGTCAGTAAATTTCACAGCATTACCAATAAGATTCAAAAGCACCTGGCGCAAACGGGTTTCATCAGCAACAATACCCTCCGGAATGGCTTCATCAACATCAAAAGACAAAGTCAATCCTTTCTGACGGGCACGCATCCTTATGATACCCTCAATGCTGTCCAGGAATCCTGCAAGACCGAATTCCACGGGATTTAGCTCCATTTTACCGGCTTCAACTTTGGAAAGGTCAAGTATGTCATTAATCAGGGTAAGAAGATGCTGGCCACTCTTTTCTATAATGGTAAGCCCATCTTTCATGAAGGTTGTGGCTTCTGGGCGATGGGTTAAAATCTGGGCATAACCAAGAACACCATTTAAAGGGGTACGCAACTCATGGCTCATGTTGGCAAGAAAAGCGCTTTTTGTCCTGCTGGCAGATTCTGCTTTATCTTTTGCAATCAACAGTTGCTGTTCATTCTCCTTAAGTCTTCGGAACATGACATGAAAGGGATTTCTCAAACCTGTGGAGATTATTGCACGGTAAATCATGTAAAATGAAAAAATTTTAAGATAGTGGCCAATCTGGTTGAACTGACCGTAATTACTGACATAGAGGGTAAAACAGAACTCACTTAAAATTGTTGCAGCCATTGACCACATAAGCAGTCTGTAAACAGAAGGGTTAAATGATTTTCGCTGCCCGTAGAGTACCAGTGCCGTTACCACAAGTATGGAGATAATTATATATTCACTTATGATCTTGAAGCTTGTCTGATAACCTGTGCCGTCATCGTAATTTTGTACAAAACAGACAGGAAAATTCTGCCAGTAAAAAACAGACAAAAGAGTCAAAATAGTTACAACAAAAAACAGTGCCATTAACCAGACATACGGGATACGGGGAAATCGGCGGTTCCGATCACTGAGAAGTGCAAACCCAAGCAGGGTAAGACTTTCAATATAGCGCGCAGCAATCCAGAGTTGATTGGCATAAAAGGCATCTCCTGTAAAAATATTCATCCCTTTATAGGACATGGTATGAAAGAGATCCAGAATGCCGATAAAAAGATATGCTATACCAAGATAGACAAGATTTGGCTCTTCTGTATAGTCCCTTGTATTCCATGAGACAATGAAAAGTGCAAAGGCTATCATGATACTGAAAATCTCGGAAAGTGTATGAAACAGCAGATAACTGTGGTTTTTTGATTCATACAGGCTTAATACCACAACAACCAGAACAACTGCATTAAACAATAAAGTTCTATTGTTATTACTGACCTGTAAATTGTCAATGTCTGTAGCGTTCATGGTCACCTCCATTTAAGAGTGGGTCTTAAACAACTTGCACTTTTTAAAACAGTCGGCCATTACAGGCCGGCGTTTGGCAATTCTGATTGAGAGTCTTATTTTGTGCTCATTTCAGCATTTTTAATTTATCGTTTTACGCTCCATACATCTTCTTATGGCTGAACAGATCTCACGCAGTTTTTTCCTGCATTTTTTGCAGCATAAACTCCGCCATCAGCAGCTTTCACAAGGTCGTCACAAAGTTGCATATCAGAAGAACGGGCAGCCACACCAATGCTTACACTGCCATACCATACCCCCTCGCCTGCGGGCACACGCAGCTTTGATATTTTTTGCTGAACTATCCCCCCGATATGCATGGCTCCTTCATGGGAAGTATCAGGGCAGATTATCAAAAATTCATCCCCTCCAAGACGGCACACAATATCATCTGAACGTACAGCATAACAAAGCTCCTTTGCAAGTTTCTTTAATACCACATCTCCGGCATCATGACCAAAGTTATCATTAATCTGCTTGAATCCATCAGCATCTATCAACATACATGCCATAGGAGAACCGCTTTTTGAAGAGAGTGTCCACAATTTCTTCATCTGTTCCATGGCATATCGGCGATTTGGCAATTCAGTTAAAACATCTGTCATGGAAAGAGCTTCAAGGTGAAGATTGGCTTCATGCAGCTCCCTGGTTCGCTCCTGAACTTTAGCTTCAAGGGTTTCATTCAGCCTTAAAAGCTGCCTATTACGTTTAGACACTTCTTGAAACAAACCGTTTAAAGCCACAATCAGAGGCTCCTTTGTATTGTCTTTCTCTGAATTTTCTGCATTATAAGCAGCCTCCGGTGTCATACCTGATTCAATAGCTTTGATCTGCCTTGCCATATTTTTATCAGCACCAAGAATGTGATAGGCAAGCCAGTGAATCAAAAAGCGAAACAGTGAACGAAGATTATCAATATCAAGTTCATTGGAAACAATACTATCTGAAAGCCCATCTGTTATGTTGGATATCTCCTGCAAAAAATGTCTGTGATCATCACAGTGCTCATTTACATGGTGTCTATCCACACCAGCCAGAAAAAACATATCCTCCTCTTCCTTAAAATGGTAGTGAGAATAGTCGTTTAGCTCCTTAAAAACTGCCTGTAGTAAATCAAAACTGAACTCTTCCTGTACAAGAAGATCGCCAAACCGATTTATAACTTCAACAAGATGACGATGCTGTCTGTCCACTTCAGGCAGATCAATAACATAATCCTGACTCCAACAAAATGATTCCATTCATATAGCTCCTTTTACCGTGAAAATGATTATCATTTTTATAGTTGGGGGTGATTGATACACATTCATGCCCGTTTACCATGAAAATGACTATTATTTTTATACTTGGTGGCAATCAATACACAAACATGAGTGTTACCGTGAAAATGACTATCATTTTTATATTTAGGGGTGATTGATACGTAATCAATCATGCCCGTTTAGACGTATTTTAAACTCAAAATCGACATCTTATTGCTTTTTCCGAAGTTATTGCAGTTGTCTGAACCAGGATAACCAGGATGGATAGGATGCTCAGGATAAATAATCTTGCCTTATCTTGTTAATCTTGGGAATCCTGTTCAGACAGTGTTGACAAGGCTTACAAGATCATAGGTGTCGATTTTGAAGCCTTATCCTGTTAATCCTGGGTATCCTGATTCAGACAGTGTTTAAAAGGCTCAAAAGGTCATAGCTGTCGGCTTTGAGTTTTAAGCATATTACCAAGAATAAAGAAAATTTTTTAACAAAATAGACACCCATGAAAGTTAATTCTCAACAAAAAATGAATCTTCGGACAAATAGAGACTCTCGCATAAGATTCAAATAAAATCCCCATCAATACCATGATTTCCCCTAAGTGCCTCAGCAGCCAGACGCCCCTGCACATAGAGAGAAAGTGCAGCCACTGCCTTATCGCACACATTGAAAACAGGAACACCATTTTCCATGAGTGCATCCCTTAAAGGATCATAAAGACGTCCACCATCCACAACCGCAACAATGGGTGTGTCAACCCTTTGTACCAAATCAGTCAGAAGCTTTTTAATACCCTTGTCGTGATCCATGCTGTAACGTGATGAGATATCTTTTTCGGCAAGTGTTTTCATTGCAGGTGACATGGGATCAAGGCTGACAACAATTGCATCTACATCTGGATCATCTGCAAGTGCTTCTGTTATCATTGCATGGGCCTCATCATCAGCAGAGGGGTTTATGTCAAGTGGATTGGAAAGGTTTACAAATGACGAAAGCCCTTTTTCCTCAATAATCTGGGAAATCACCAACTTTGTTTTCTTTCCAAATTTCGCAAGCTGCATTGAAAAATCGTCAGAATGGATTGAGTCAGCCATCCCCACTGCCTCAAATCCTGCACCACTCACAGCAGCAAGCCTGTTGCCGTTAATTATTTTTCTGCTTAAGTTTTCGGATAAAAGGAGAATATCCTGGAATTCAGAGAAATTTCGTGCAACAATTGCACCAGCTTGGCGAACACAGCTTTCACAGACCATATAGTCGCCGGCAAGGGAAGCTGTATGACCGCTTGTTGCAGCTTTTCCCTCTTCTGTTCGCCCTGCCTTGTAAAACAGAACATCTTTTCCGGCAAGAACTGCCTCTCTGACTGCCCTGCAGAAGACAAGGCCGTCAAGATCATTAAAGCCTTCAGCATATATGGCAATTACATCTACCCTGTCAGAACCCTTAAAATAGTCAACCATATCTCCGAGTGTAAGATCTGTCTGGTTACCCATTGAGATCATGTAAGCTGGGCGAAGTTCCGGGCATTGGTGGCTTCTGTGAAGCATAAAGGCACCGCTCTGGCTTATCAGTGCTGCCCGATGAAATTTAAGGTTTCGCTCCTTGGGAAGCTTTGCCTCAGGAATAAACCATGTGTCATATCCTCCGGGCCTTGATATTACCCCCATGCAGTTTGCCCCAAGAAAGACAGGGCCTCCTTCCGGAGTTGCGTGGATATCGTTGATTTTCTTCACCACCTGCATGGCTCGCTCTTCGCTCTCTCTGGTCTCTCCCATACCCCCCGGGATGAGCATTACACTTTTTGCAGCATCAAGGTGAATTATCTCGTCAACAAGATCAGGAACCTGCTCTGCACCAACGGCAACAATAAAAAGATCAATATTTTTATTTAAGCGAGCAATCAGGACGGAAAGGGAAGGCACACATATAACTCCATCAATTGCATCAACTCCTTCCTTTACAATAAAAATTTTCTCCTTTGAGAAACCTTCGGCAATTATATTGTCAAGGATTATTCTCCCAAAATTTTTGCGGGTGGAAGAGACCCCAATTATTGCAATTGTTTCAGGATGAAGAAGATTGTCTATCTTTGAAGTTGGCCTTGGGTTTCCAATGGATACAGATTGCCTGAACCTGCACATGCCATCCAGTGGCACCATGAGATAGTCGGTGAATGTAAAAGGGTTGATTTCAAGCTCTTCTATTACAAAAGGTGCATTGAGATTATTCTGGGAATAGTGATTTCCCATTGCTATAAATGAATCAAAACACTCTATAAGCTGCTCATCTGTTACAATTCGACGCTGTCCCCTGGTAAGGCCGGCAAGTTTTTTATAAGAAATTGTTTGACGGAAGATCTGAAAAAAAGAGTGGCCGTCATTCATGGCTGTGGATGCTGCAACAATGGCCTGCCCTTTTCTGAATCTTCTGGCATAAAGTTCTGTATCTGTCCCACCAAGGCCTGCGCTGATAACTGTGCCAAACTCCCTTGTGTGGCGAAGCCCCACAATAAGCTCATTACCAAATGCACCGGAATCAGGGGGCATGAACTGCACCATAAGTACCCCTTTTAGATCCCTGCTTATTGCTGCGGTTAGTGCATCAGAAGATAAATTCCTGTAACTTTCAGGCGCAGCATCCGGATTGCGCTGTATCCAGTCCGAATAATTTTCAGGAACTTCATAGAGCATGCGGCGAACAGCAGAGCGAACTGCATTAGGCGTTTTTTCCACAATTCTGACACCGCTCACCTCTGTCTTGTGGATAATGGTTGGAGATACAATTTTCAAAACAATCTTATTGCCAGGCAGTGCAACAAGCTCCTCGTCCGATGGTCTTGCTCCCCTGGGAACAAAGCTGCTTTTAGGTGGTGTTTCTGCTCCTGACTGTGAAAGAAGCGCATAAACCTCATATTCATACAAAAAACCACGGCCTTCCTGATGTGCCGTTGTGAACATCTCGGTAATGCTGTCAAAATCAATGGGGAAATTCATGAAATTATCTCACTTTCTGAAAATAATGGAAAACACAGGTTGCACTGCATAAATGGCAGGCGTATAAAATATAGACTCAAAGCCTACATCTTTGATCTTTTGAGCCTTTTAAACACTGTCTGAATCAGGATACCCAGGATTAACAGAGATAAGGCAGGATTATTTATCCTGAGCATCCTTCTTATCATGGTTATCCTGATGCAGACAAATTCAATAGCTGGTCAAAAAGCAATAAGATGTCGATTTTGAGTTTACAATATTAGAATTAACCCTTCTTTTCAATAACACAATCCGGAGATAGAAATGAACAAATATATAAAGCCACAAAAAACAAGTTCACCTGATACAATATCCCGAGGTGATTTACCAGAAAGTATTGTATCCCATTATGGTTCCAGTAATCTTGAATCAAAAATTTATGATGGCCTTGCAAAGGCCGGAAAAGATACAGATAATCTTGCCATCAAGGATCTCTCTGTCATTGACCAGCTTCATACAGGTGGGCATATTGCAACCCTGGAACTTGCGCACAAAGCAGCTATTAAAGCAGGATATCATCTTTTTGATGCAGGCTGTGGCATAGGTGGATCTTCAAGGCTTCTTGCAGAAAAGTTTCAGTGCAGAGTAACAGGTATGGATCTTGTACCATCATTTGTTCAAGTGTCTGAAAAGCTCTCCATATCTACACATACAGAAGATAGTGTCAATTTTGTCTGCGGAAACATCATTGATACAGAACTGAAATCAGAAATATTTGATATGGTATGGTGCCAGCATACACTCATGAATATTGAGAATAAAAGGAAAGTTTTTGAGGAGTTCATGCGGATACTCAAACCTGGCGGAACAGTTGTTTTGCATGAAATCCTCAAAGGTGATGACAACATGCAGGAAGGGATAGCACTGCCTGTGCCCTGGGCAGCAGCTCCTGAGCACTCATTTCTCATCACCATTGATGTTATAAAGAGTATCATAAACGACTGTGGTTTTAAAGTCCGTTTCCTAAATGATGTGACAGAACAGGCAAAAGTATGGTGGGAAAAGGTTGATGCCGCATTCAGCAAAACAGAAGGAAGCCCCCCAAAACCACTTGGGCCGCATATAATTTTTGGAGAAAATGGAAAATTATTTGGAAAAACCATGACACGCAATCTTAATGAGGGGCGTATCCGCATGATTGAGGCTGCATTGATAAGGATTGAATCTTAATCAAAATCGGCACCTATGATCTTTTGAGCCTTGTCAACATTGTCTGAATCAGGATATCCAAGATTAACAAGATAAGGCAGGATTATTTATCCTGAGCATCCTTTTCATCCTGGTTATCCTGATTCAGACAAACTCAATAACTGCTCAAAAAGCAATAAAATGTCAATTTTGAGTATTTATCCTGGTTCAGACAAACTCAAAAACTGCAAAAACAACAAGGTGTCTTAAAAACAATTTCAAAGAAATTCCTCAATTTAACATCACCCTGGCATCAAATCCTATTATCATGGCTCCCCAGTGCCGGCCATCAATGTAAATCGGCATAGAAAAATCATTCAGAATTTGACCTGTGTCACGCATATAGGTCTGCAACAGCATTGTTTCTGTATGGGTGCAGCGTCTTTTTTCTGTGGTATTACTTAAAAAAATCCTCTGATGACGGCTGTTAAGAAGATCTTTTTCAGGATCACCTGTCATCGGCTTAGAAAACTGACTGTGATGGAGAGGAAGATAGCCGTTTCTGTCAATAAGCAGGCAATATAAGCCGCCTTCTATTTCCTTCAATTTTTCATCAAGAATTTCCTGCATTTTCCTGGCAAAAGGCTCTGTAAATGATGTCAGGTATTTCTGAGGGTTGGTACCTGGAACTTTTTTGTAGCCGGTATCAAAAAGGTTAACCCCACTATCTTTCAGCTCCACCATTTTTTTTGTAAAAATCTCCCTGGTATTATGGCAGAAGGATATGAACATATCAAATTTACCTGTTCCGGTTTTGACACCCGATACCATCTCCAGCATCTTCTCTGTAACCGAGTTCAGGCTATAAATTGATTTTTCGGTTTCTGACACCTCAATTGCAATCTCTCGGGTTATGGAGTTGATATTTTCAACCATTGAGGTCACTTCACTATTGTTGGTTGACAGTTCCTCAATTGCCGAGGCAATCTTTACAAGTTCATCGTTTGCCTTTTCAAAGTCAGCAACCATATCTTTAAAATTGTCAACTGTTTTACCCACAACTTCCCCTGTCAACTCAGAGTAGCCGCTGATCTCCAGGGTTCCCGACTGTGTCTGCTTTACAATTTCAATCATCTCACTGACATTTTTGGATATTGCATCGGTTGCAGGTTTGATCTTTTTTGACAGCTCTCTTACTTCCTCTGCCACAACAGCAAATCCTTTTCCATGCTCCCCTGCCCTTGCTGCTTCTATGGTAGCATTAAGAGAGAGAAGAGCTGTCATATCAGCAATTTCATTGATGGTGTCAACTATCTTTAAAATACTTGAAGAACTTCTTCCAAGCTCATCAACAGTTACCCTGAAGGATTCCACAGACTCATTGATCTGCTTCACCTTTTCCGTCACATCCATAAGTTCCCTGTAGGAACTCTGGGCCAGATCCAGATCCCTGGTTGTTTTTTCAGCAACATACTGAGTACTTTCAGATACCTCTTTCAATGCACTGTCTGCCTCTCTGCTTGCTGCTGCGACACTCTCGGAAAGCTCCTTCTGGGTTCCGGCATTTTTTGACACTGCTGCGGCTCTCTTAGCAATACTGGTTGTGCCGAATGCTGTCTCAATCCCGATACCGCGAATTTTCTCCACTGTAACTGCAAGCCTTTTGATAAAGGCCGAGTAGCTTTTTCCAATTTTTAATGCAGCCTCTGTTTCAAAATTAACAGATGGCTCTGAAATATTTATCCTGCCATCATCTGAAACAGCAAACATGGATTCAATACCTGAAAATGTCCCGTGAATCATTTTTTTCAATGTGCTGACTGCGGCAAAAGCCCAGAAAAGAGAAAACAAAGACAAAAGAAATCCGGCAATCAAAAAGTTTTTTGCATATTCAGGATAAAAAAAGCTTCCTGAGAGGCAGATAAAAGAAAAAAAATTCAGCAGAAGTAAAGAGTACACACCTCCAGATATCCTGCTTTCAGGGTTTGGGAACAGCAAAACCATGATTTTCTCAAAAAATCGTGTTTGACTCATATTTTCCCTCCATCAAAATAGATATTGAACTACATCTTACATTTTTAGAATCACATTTATGATGCAATAAATATACAAAATCATTTTTCTTCACAATTTTCAAGTCAAAATCTAAAACGGTGAAAATTCGCCTTCTACCGGCAAATTTTGATCTTTTTTCGTATATCGTACATGGCGGATTTCCGCCATTTACGTTTAGATGAAAGCTCCACAAGTGGCTGTTTTAAAAAAGTTTTAAACACTTCGATTATGGCGTTTATCCGCCATCTACGTTATTTGATAAAGCTCCAGAATATCTATTCAGGTACATCTTTTGCTTTTATGATAAGTTCAACAAATGCAATCAACATACACACAAAACTTTGGCATCAAGGTAGTACCATTGAGTTTTTCGGGAAAACCATGTTTACTGTTTACATGATTTTTTTTTTATTGTATTAAAGGCAATCATATTGATTTAGAGAGCGCTTTGCCTTTTTAAAGGCAAAAAAGAGACAATCGGATTTTAATTCTATTCTTATGTATGCCCATAGTCAGGGCACCCGACGAATTATAAAACAATAAAATTGTAAAAACAGTCTGTTACAAAGATTTTGACATAAACTATAAAAGAGGTTACAACAGAAAAAAAGCAAACAAAACACTATTTTTCATGCCAGGACTTTTTTTGGTAATACCAATCAACACAATTTTAGTAACAACACACCATATCAGATGGACAATCATTTATTCAAAAAGGTGGTTTCATGAAAAAAACGATGCAGACAATTGATGGAAACACAGCCGCAACCCATGTTGCCTATGCAATGAGCGATGTTGCAGCAATTTACCCCATTACCCCTTCAAGCCCCCTGGGAGAAATCGCTGACAGTTGGGCAGCAGCCGGCAGAAAAAACATCTTCGGACAGGTACTGACAGTAAAACAGATGCAGTCTGAAGCAGGTGCTGCCGGAGCTGTTCATGGTTCACTTTCCGCTGGAGCATTAACAACATCCTTTACCGCATCCCAAGGTCTTCTTCTTAAAATACCAAACATGTACAAGATTTCCGGCGAACTTCTGCCCTGTGTTTTTCATGTGACTGCCAGAGCACTTTCCGCCCATGCTCTATCCATTTTTGGCGACCACTCCGATGTTATGTCTGCCAGACAGACAGGCTTTGCAATGATTGCTTCAAGTTCCGTGCAGGAGGCAATGGATCTTGCCCTTGTGGCACATCTGGCAACCCTTGAAGCTCGGGTACCATTTATGCATTTTTATGATGGATTCAGAACATCCCACGAGATCCAGAAGATTGAAGTGATTGATTACAAGGATATGGCTGATCTGATGAACTGGGATGCCTACAGAGAATTCAAGGTGCGGGCAATGAATCCTGAATGCCCCAACACCCGTGGAACTGCCCAGAATCCAGACATCTACTTCCAGGGCAGAGAAGCTGCAAACCCATTTTATCTGGCAACCCCTGCCATTGTACAGGCATATATGGATAAGGTTGCAGCACTGACTGGTCGCAATTATCATCTTTTTGACTATGCCGGAGATCCTGAAGCCGACCGTGTTATCATTGCCATGGGTTCAGGCTGTGAAGCCATTGAAGAGACAGTGAACCAGCTCAACAGCGAAGGTGAGCGGGTTGGTGTTATCAAGGTACGCCTCTATCGACCATTTGATGCTGCCGCCCTTCTCCGCGCCATTCCTGCCTCAACTGAAACACTTACTGTTCTCGACAGGACAAAGGAGCCAGGAGCACTTGGAGATCCACTATATATGGATGTCTGCACAGCTCTTATGGAAAAAGGAGAGGGGCCAAGGGTTGTGGGCGGTCGTTATGGTCTTAGCTCAAAAGAGTTCAATCCTCCGATGATAAAGGCTGTTTTTGACAACATGAAATCAGCAGGTCCTAAAAACCATTTCACCGTAGGTATCAAAGATGATGTAACCCACACATCCTTAGAGCCTGTATGCGGTTTCAACCCTGCACCGGAAGGAACGGTGGGGGCAAAATTCTGGGGACTTGGTTCCGACGGAACAGTGGGTGCCAACCAGAGTGCCATCAAAATTATCGGTGATAACACAGATAAATATGCACAGGGTTATTTTGCCTATGACTCCAAAAAATCAGGCGGCATAACAATTTCCCATTTACGCTTTGGAGATGTTCCCATCCAGTCCACCTACCTTATCACAGAGCCTGACTTTGTGGCCTGCCATAAGGCCAACTACCTTGGTATTTACGATGTGCTCCAGGGCATCAAAGAGGGCGGCACATTCCTGCTCAACTCTGACTGGTCATCAGAAGATATGGAAAGGGAAATTCCAGGCGATGTCCGAAAAGTTATTTATGACAAAAAACTGAAATTCTTCAATGTTGATGCCGTTAAGATTGCAGGAGAGGTTGGCCTTGGCAACCGTATCAACATGATCATGCAGACCTGCTTTTTCAAACTTGCCAATGTTCTTCCTTTTGAAGAGGCCATTGAGCTTCTGAAGGCTGATATCAAGAAGACATATGGCAAAAAAGGCGATCATATCGTCAAGATGAACGTTGACGCTGTTGACAAAACCCTTGACAATCTCGTTGAGGTAAAAGTTCCTGAATCATGGAAAGAGACTTCTGGATGGCCTGAACCTGATACCAAGGGAACACAGTTTATGGAAAAGGTCATACGTCCAATACTTTCCCAGAAAGGTGACTCCCTGCCGGTAAGTGCATTCCAGCCAGACGGTACATTTCCAAATGCCACAAGCCAGTACGAAAAACGTGGGGTTGCCATAAATGTTCCGGAGTGGATTGCTGATAACTGCATCCAGTGCAACCAGTGCTCTTTTGTATGTCCCCATGCAGCAATTCTTCCTGTTGTGGCAACACCTGAAGAGCTTGAAGGAGCACCGGAGACATTTATAACCCAGCCAGGAAAAGGCAAGGAACTCAAGGAATTTGCCTTCAGAATGCAGGTTAATCCCCTTGACTGCCAGGGATGCGGTAACTGTGCAGATATCTGTCCTGCCAAGACCCCAGCACTTGTGATGAAACCAATTGCCACCCAGACGGCCACAGAAGTTCCAAATCACATATTCTCCCTCTCCATTCCTTTTAAGGATGGCCTTGGCAAGAGAGATTCTGTAAAGGGAAGCCAGTTTATCAAACCAATGCTTGAGTTCTCAGGTGCCTGTGCTGGTTGTGGCGAGACTCCCTATGTAAAAGTGCTGACCCAGCTTTTTGGAGAAAGAATGACTGTTGCCAATGCTACAGGATGCTCTTCCATCTGGGGTGGCTCTGCTCCAACTTCTCCCTACTGTACCAACGCAGACGGACACGGCCCCACATGGGCAAGCTCCCTTTTTGAGGATGCCGCAGAGTATGGATACGGAATGATGCTTGCTGTCAACAAGCGAAGGCAGGTTCTGGCATCAAAGGCACAGCAACTGCTTGAAACCGATATTCCGTCTGACCTTAAAGATGCTCTGTCAGGCTGGATTGCAGGCATGAATGATGCTCAGGCATCAAGGGAGTATGGAGACAAAATAAAAGCCATAATCAATGCAAACAGGGGCAGCGTTATGCTGGAATCCCTTATTGAAGACCAGAATCTTTTCACCAAAAAATCCCACTGGGTATTTGGCGGTGATGGATGGGCATATGATATTGGTTTCGGCGGTGTAGATCATGTTCTGGCATCCGGCGATGACATCAACATCCTTGTAATGGATACAGAGGTCTATTCCAACACAGGCGGCCAGTCCTCAAAGGCTACCCCCACAGGAGCCATTGCCAAATATGCAGCATCAGGCAAAAAGATCGGCAAAAAGGATCTCGGAGCAATGGCCATGAGCTACGGCTATGTCTATGTGGCTTCAATCTCCATGGGTGCCAGCAAACAGCAGACCATGAAGGCTTTTACTGAAGCTGAAAGCTATCCCGGACCATCCCTTATCATATGCTATGCTCCCTGTATCAACCAGGGCATCCGAAAGGGAATGGGCAAAACACAGCTTGAGGCAAAACTTGCTGTTGATTGCGGATTCTGGCCAATGTACCGTTACAATCCTCTGCTCAAGGCAGAAGGCAAAAATCCTTTCATCCTTGACTACAAGGAACCAGACGGAACACTTCAGGAGTTCCTCTCTGGCGAAACCCGTTTTGCAGCTCTTGAGAAGAGCTTTCCGGATGAGTCAAAACGCTTAAGAGCGATGATTGAGAAGGAAGTTCAGGAGAAATACGAGAAGCTTAAAAAACTTGCAGAAGGTTAATTAAAAAACGAGAAAACGGGGAGAGATTTTAAATCTCTCCCCGTTTTTGTTCAATAAGACACTATCAAAAAAGACACTATCAAAAATTCCTGTGGTGCAGAAATTCCTATGGAGGATTGACTCGCCTTCTTCGGTTCTAATTATCCGAAATCAGGATTTTTTTGCGAACAATTTTCGTTTCTGCGTGATTAGATCTGCAGTAACGGCATCCATACGGAATTTTAATGTATTGTCTTTTATTCTCAAAGTCGACACC
>NZ_LT828542.1:176933-207030 GCF_900170035.1 Desulfamplus magnetovallimortis
GATTTTGAGTTTATTGTATTGTTACTCAGAACATATCACCTTAATTGAGGATTGTTTCGGTGTTTTTTATAGTCATTAACTTTTTAACTAAACTTGGCGAGTATCACTCCAAATAGTCATCAAAAAACTCTGCGACAGTTATGATCGGGATATCTTCAAATATGTTCAAGTTTAACAGATGCTTGTCACCGGAAATAATGATATCGGTTTCTCCTTCCTTGGCACACACCAAAAACATATCATCACTGGGGTCATCTTCAATGACATGAAGCTCAGTATCACCTTTAACAATCGTTGCGACGTTCATCAGATCATCAATGAATTGAGAAAAATACCTATCTATATCAACTTTGCCTTGAGTTTTGTTATTAAGAATTTTCTGTATATGAGGATAAAAAAAAACACGCCGTGCTTCATCAATTATGGCGTCTGATGAGATTAAAATGAGTTTTCCCTCAAATATTAATGTCATTATCATTGCAGGTCTTCCGTTGGGGCTGATGATTGAACTGACAAGAATATTGGTATCAATAACGACTCGATAGAACATGGTTTTTATTTCTTTTTATTTTCTCTTTCCACTTTTCGTGTTTCTTGCACTGCCTCCATCACTAACGATTCCATTTCTTCAGGGTCGGAATCTGCCATTAAATCATGAAATCGTCCGACGCTCTTTTTTAATTTGTTTCGGTTATTCTTGAGAACCGAATATTTGCTCATGGAAATAATGGCAACCATCGGTTTACCCGAACGCTCGATTACATAATCGTCCCCTCGTAAAGAGACCTCATTCATTATTTCCCCTAAATTCTGCCTGGCTTTTATAGCGGAAACTGTTTTTTCCATTTTTTGTATCCTCATTTGCTTTTTATATTATCATATCGATTGATATGGTTGACATAGTCATAATATCATATTATCAATATTTGTCAAATTTGTGAACAACTAATGAGGGGGCAACAACCATTCGGAAAAAGTTAACCGACAGAAAAGCCTGCTACATTAGGCATCCTTCATAAGACCATGAAAGTAGTTTACACTTTTTTGATGACTAATCCTGAAAAATGGGGATTTCATTTGAGAAAGTGTAAAGCGGGAAATGAAACATGCCCTACATTATCTCTAAAATTAGTAAGATAGATGTAGTGTTGGTTAAATTTAAAAAAGGGGAGTTCTCCATAAAATAATGTTTTATGAACAGCGTGAGAATGCCGCAAGTTTCTAAGTAGCCCTGTTGATCTTAAATAATTATACAATTGCCCATAGCAGCAACAATAACGAACTTGTAGAGCCTGAGAACGGGGAGGACGTTCTGTAAATTTATTATCTTAAGGAATTGATTTTTAATAACGTACATGGCCGATACCTGCCACAATCTAAGGAGTGAAAGTCGTTTTTAAAACAGGCTGTTACAGAGACTTTCATATAAACTTGTCCATTCATCTCACCTCCAGCCACCTCTTACAGGCTTACGATGGGGAGCTTGGTTAAGTTAATTAAACCCAATTACTAAACTTGACATGAGTACAAAAAAAGTACAGTATAATTGTATAACATACATGGTGCTTCACCGCCACAAGCGAATCATTGAAAGTCTTTTTTAAAACAGCCCCTTACGGAGGCTTTCTAATAAAAAAATCGGCAAACATACACAAAAGGGAAAGCTATTTAATGATCACTGCTTCCTCCCCTTGTTGAGAGGTCAAAATGGAAATCGAACACCTATTTCTTCAATCAGACAAACTTGGCATCAGGCTTGAGATAATGGGGAACCTTCCGGTATGGGAACCACAACCTGTTTACAGGCACCAGAAACATGCAAGACGAATCTCGGAAAGCATCAGGCCATTGAATAACACATCCTCCAAATCCTGTGGCTGCATCTGGATTCAGGATGTTTACATTAAATTCCCCAATGGCCTTAAGCGCCCTGATATCTCCATTCTCTGCCATGAGCCTCCTGAAGAGGAGCAGGATCACGCTATAACCATAATACCGGAAGCTGTTGTTGAAATCATCAGCAAAGGATTTGAAAGAAAGGACCTCAAAGAGGGACCCGCATTCTATCTTGCCAACGGAGTGAAAGATATTATTGTCTTCGATCCTTTCACAAAAAAAACATATCATTTCAGGCCAGACTTTGAAGCCCAATATGAAACCCCTGTGACAATCTCCTTAGAGTGCGGATGCAAAGTTGATTTATGATATCCCGTAACTCCATAAAAAATCCAAATCAGACAACATGGTTCCGCAAAATCCATAAAACAGGAACTGTTGATTCCGCTTTAAAAACAACAGACGATTTTTTGTTACCCTTCCTTTTGACATTCATCTGATCTATCCAGATTTTTTCAAATAAAAATTACCAATTTTAAAACTGCATTTATTTTACCACAAAATTCCCAACGCAATAAAATACTGTAATTTAAGACAATATCACCTCTTATCTCAAATCATAAAAAAAATCCGGGAAACTATCATAAAAATAGAGAACTATCCTGCACATTTTTTTTGTGTTCCACACTCCAGAAGGAACATATTTTGCTCAAAGGCAATCCATAGCTGTTAATTACTCCGTTTTTTAACTGATTAAAGGAGCCTGACATGAGCATCAAATGGAAATTCTGGGAAAAAGATTCCGGCACACCCACCTCTTCTTCAAAAAACAACATTGATAAGCTTCAAAAACCAAAGGATCTGCCTGACAGGGTTGGACGCCACATGGTTGTAAAACTTGAGCTTGATCCTGACTGGGTCTGGAGTCTCAAGTGTGTTTTCAGAAAACAAGCTGACAAACCTGGTTGGTTTGATATCAAAATTTTTGATCCCAGGGAACTTGAGGCAACCGGCAGCAAGCTTTTAAGCTACTCTTCACTTGATGCACATCCTGAAATCATTCTTTATCAAGGCACATATCTTGACAAAAGTGATCAGGTCACCCTTACCAAGAGAGAGGGTGACACCCGAAAACATGCTGCATGACAACTATTCTGATGTTATGATTGTGATACAAAAAAGCAGGATATAATTATGCCGGATAACCTTAACATGGAAACACTATGTAATAATGTTATACATATCCCTGAACAATGCATCCCAAACACAAAAAAACGTATAAAGGGATATGATCTGGCAAGAAGTGTGGCTTTACTGGGGATGATTATAATAAACTTCAAATGCTCACTCTCACAATTTCCTTCTGATATTCCCTGGCTTTACAATCTGATTGAGAAGTGCGAAGGGAGAGCGGCTGCACTTTTTGTCATGCTTGCAGGTACAGGGATATCACTTCTTACGCGAAAGGCACTTCAAAATAGTATTAATGGAGAAGAGGCAAAACCACTTGATTCAAACAGAGAGGAATTAATACATTTTTTTCGCAGACTTCTTCTCAAACGCGGAGTTTTTCTATTCTTATCAGGTGCGGCATTAAGTGCATTATGGCCCTGGGATATTCTTCATTTTTATGGAATCTATCTTACAATTGCAGCTTTTATCTTCCACCGTTCAGACAGGTTTCTGGCAGGCTCTGTTATTATATCCATCCTGATTTTTGCAGCATATCTTATTATTGAACCTGACGAGAGCTGGATGGAGATGCTTGTGGAGGGGTATGACACTCCCTGGTATATGGAAATATTTACAGCTTTTACACTGTTTCATGGGATGTATCCGGTTTTTCCATGGATAACATTTCTGCTTGCAGGTATGTACATTGGACGACGGTATGTTTCCGGAAAAGGATTTTCAGAATGGCTTTTCATTGTGGGAATAAGCCTTACAATAGTGTCAGAATTTATCTTCAAGGATCTTGAAGCTGTTATGACGCCTCCCTCAATTCTTTTCCTGTTTTCAGCCGGAGGGTGTGCCATGTCAATCATTGCTGTATGCCTTTATATAATGAACCGGGTGGAGTCTGTTTCCACAAAAGTTAAACCTTCATTTGTAAGGCAATCATGGATAAGGCAACCATGGGTAAGACAATCATGGGTTAAGCCATTTACAGATGCAGGCAAAATGATTTTGACAATCTACGTGGCACATATTCTCCTTGGTATCAATATCATGCTTTTGTCAGGCTTAGATGAGTTGTCAATTGTAATTCATATTACAGGTGCTGTACTATTTTATTTACTATCCCTTGCCTTTGCATCCCTGTGGTTCAAATATTATACAAACGGCCCGCTTGAGTGGGTGATGAGAAAATTTTCAGGCATTACTGCAAATAAGGAGCTGTACGGGGTTCAGTTGCAGCACTCTCCTTAAATCCCTCTTTGCTCAGATTATATTTACTCATCAGTTTATGAAGCTGGCGGGTTGAGATCCCTGCTGCCTGGGCAGTAATGTTGATTTTTCCCCTGTATTTTGCAAGAAGAGTTTCAAGATAAACTCTCTCAATACTTTCAACCCCCTTTTGACGAACCTCGGCAAGTGTCAAATCTGTATCAGTATCTGACGCCCTTGTTTCAATTGAAACAATAGGCCGACCTGCAAAAATATCAGGGGGGAAATTGTCAGGCATAAGAATGGAGCTCTCTTCCAGGATATAGGCTCTCTCCATGAGATTCTCAAGCTCTCTTATGTTACCCGGCCATTCATACTCAACAAAGGCTTCTACAACATCAGGGTGTATGCTGTTGATACCCTTCATGTGAAAGATGTTGAGTTTTTTAAGAAAAAGAGTCATGAAATAGGGAATATCTTCCTTTCTGTCTTTAAGGGAAGGCAACTCAATTGGAAAGACATTCAGGCGGTAATAGAGGTCTTTTCTAAAGAGTTTTTCCTCACACATCTGTTTAAGATCAATGTTGGTGGCTGCAATGATCCGGACATCTGTATGAATATTTTCTTCCCCTCCTATTCGCTGAAACATATTATCCTGGAGCACCTGAAGCAGCTTTATCTGTGCTGATGGAGTAATTGTACCTATTTCATCAAGAAATATGGTACCTCCCCTTGCTGTCTCAAACTTGCCTGCCTTTTTTCTTATGGCTCCGGTAAAAGATCCCTTCTCATGTCCAAAAAGCTCACTTTCAATCAAAGTATCAGGAATGGCTCCACAGTGAAGCTGCACAAACTGTTCTCTGCATCTTGGTGAGAGGCGGTGAATCAATCTTGCAGTAACTCCCTTGCCTGTTCCTGTCTCTCCTGTCAAAAGCACAGTGCTTCTCGTGGAAGCTACTGCACGGACATCATTGAATACTTTCTGCATATGGGTGTTTTTGGTTTGCAGAAGTTCAAAAACAACAGGATCCCAGTTCTGCTGATTCTCATCCTGAATCACTATTTCCGATTCCATGCCTTTAGTGAAATATTTGGTATTGCTATATTGTTCCATATCCTACAATCTTTACTAAAAGATGAATTTATCGTTCTCAATACTATATATACTAACACAATGGCTGACCAAGCACTATATGTAGTTCAAAATCAGAACATCTTAATAGTTTACGAGATAATTATTATCTTTGCCAAATATAGCCCCTTTGGAGTGTATGGGCAAATATAAAAAAAATAAATAAATATATTTTGCAAAGTGCTGCAAAGCAGATAAAAGAGCGGTGGGGTATTTTTTTGTTTAAAAAATTGTTTTTTCAGGCATTTTCAGGTAAAAAAGCAGTCTGTATAACCACCATGCCCTAACGGGCGCAGGCAAATATTTCAAGGAAGGAACAAGAGAGTATCATGCATTATGAAGGCAATATCATCCGGCCACCAAGCGAAGCAAACAGTATTCTTCTGCAGGTAACAGTGGGGTGCTCCCACAATAAATGTGCGTTTTGCGGAGCATACAGAGGTGAGAGATTCACAATAAAAAAAGATGATATCATTTTTGAAGATATTGATTTTGCGGCAAAGTATTGCAGAAATCAGTCAAGGCTCTTTATCTGTGACGGAGACGCCCTTATTATTCCCCAGAAAAGGCTTGTCCCCATACTTGAAAGAATATCCCAACGTCTTCCCTGGGTTGAGCGTGTAGGGCTTTACGCCAATACAAAAAGCATTCGCATGAAAAGTGACAGTGAGCTTGCAGAACTTCGTCAACTTGGAGTTAAAATAGCCTATATGGGCCTGGAAACAGGTGACGACGTAACGCTGAAAAAAATCAATAAAGGAGCTGATTCAGCCCGCATGATTGAGATGGGCAAAAAAATCCGCAAAGCCGGCATCAAACTTTCCATTACTGTGCTGCTGGGGCTTGCAGGAAGAGAAAGATCAGATATTCATGCAGCAGAGACAGGACGTGTTCTTTCAGCCATTGATCCTGAGTTTGTTGGAGCATTGAGTCTTATGCTCATTCCAGGCACACCCATGCACAAAGATTTTGAAAACGGCAATTTTGAACTTATAACACCGGATGAGATGCTCAGAGAACTTGGTACCATGATTGCTACAACCCAGCTTACATCAGGGCTTTTTCATGCCAACCATGCATCAAACTACCTTCCAATAAGGGCACACCTGCCCAGGGACAGGGAAAAAACCCTTGCACTTATTGCCAGCGCCCTTGAGGGAAAAGTGCGCTTAAAACCGGAATACATGAGAGCATTGTAACCTACTCAAAGCTATACCTATGATCTTCTGACGAGACATATGATCTTTTGACCATTTATATATCAATCTTTGGCATCTTTCATTTGTCGGTTTACACTTTTTTTGAACCATGATTTTCATGATTAAGGGATTACCTTGATTTTTAATCGTGTTAATCCTTAAATCCTTTAATCATGGTTCAGAATTTTTCGAAAAGTGTAAACTAATTGTGAGTTGATATGAAAGATGTCCAATCTTTTATGGAAACTTTATAATAAATATTTTAAAAACAGGCTATTACAGAGGCCTTCCAGTAAAAAACAAACAGACAGGAGAAAAAAATGGCTGCTGCCGACAAAGCCCTTGAACAAAAATGTATCAACACCATCCGCACCCTTTCCATTGACGCCATCCAGAAGGCAAATTCTGGTCACCCCGGAGCACCCATGGGACTTGCACCAGCGGCATTTGTCCTGTGGAACCGCTGCATGAAGCATAATCCGGCAAATCCCGCATGGATTGACCGTGATCGTTTTGTCCTGTCAGGAGGCCATGCATCAATGCTTCTCTACAGTATGCTTTACCTTGACGGCTATGGACTTACCATTGATGATATTAAAAATTTCAGACAGTGGGAGAGCAGAACTCCAGGTCATCCTGAGTATGGCCACACAAGCGGAGTTGAAACAACAACAGGTCCTTTAGGACAAGGGGTTGCCAATGCAGTTGGAATGGCAATGGCAGAAAGACACCTTGCAGCACGTTTCAACAAAACGGAAAATGAAAACGGCAAAATAATTGATCACTTTACATATGTTATGTGCGGTGATGGTGACCTTATGGAAGGTGTTGCCAACGAAGCTATATCCCTTGCAGGCCATCTTGGTCTTGGGCGCCTTATATGCCTTTATGACGACAATGCCATATCCATTGAGGGAAGCACTGAAATTGCTTTTACCGAAAATGTTGAAGCAAAATTTGAGGCAATGAACTGGCATGTTATTTCCGTGCCCGACGGAAATGATACAGATGCCATTCAAGCTGCCATTGAAGCGGCACAAAAAGAGACAGAAAAGCCAAGCCTTGTTAAAATAACAACAAAGATAGCATATGGCAGCCCCAACAAACAGGGCACCTCTGCTGCCCACGGCTCTCCGCTTGGTGCTGAAGAGATAAAGCTTGTAAAGGAATTTTTTGGTCTTCCTGTTGATAAAGATTTTTATGTTGCAGATGATGTATTACAAGAGTGCCGAAAAACACTTGAAAATGGCAATAAAGCAGAACAGATGTGGCAAGATTGTTTTAATGCCTACAAAGATGAATACCCTGAACTTGCAGCAGAACTTGTGGATGCTGTAAGCGGCTTTCTAACCTCTGGATGGGATAAAGATATTCCTCTTTTTACCCCCGAAGATAAACCCATTGCAACCCGTGCTGCATCCGGAAAGGTTCTCAATGCAATAGCTTCCAACCTTCCTGCACTCATGGGAGGCTCTGCGGATCTTGCCCCTTCAAACAACACATATCTTAAAGAATTCAACGATTTCCAAAAAGAGAGCTACGAAGGAAGAAACATAAGATTTGGAGTCAGGGAACATGCCATGGGAGCAATAATGTCAGGCATGTATCTTCATGGCGGTATCCGTCCGTATGGCGGGACATTCCTGGTATTTGCAGATTATGTAAGACCTGCTGTAAGGGTTGCATCCCTTATGAACCTTCCACTTATTTATGTATTTACCCATGACAGTGTTGCTGTGGGAGAAGACGGCCCAACCCATCAGCCTGTTGAACATGTGGCATCACTAAGAATCATTCCGGGGCTTAACGTCATACGGCCTGCTGATGCAAACGAAACTGCCGATGCCTGGAAAAAAGCTCTTATGACAGTGGATTCACCCACTGCCCTTATTCTGAGTCGTCAGAACCTGCCTGTTCTGGACATAAGCAAAGCTGACGGTGACCTAAGTTGTGGAGCATATATTCTGAAGGATGTACCAAGGGACAAGCAAATTGATATTATCCTGATTGCCTCGGGTTCTGAGGTACATCTTTGCGTCAATGCCGCAGCAGAGCTTGAAAAAGAGAATATCAATGCCAGGGTTATCAGCATGCCAAGCTGGGAACTCTTTGAAAAGGCTCCATTGTCATACAGACAACGAATCCTGCCCGACAAAGTCAAGGTGCGCCTTGCAGTTGAGGCCGGAGTTACCATGGGATGGGAAAAATATGTGGGTGACGCAGGCCGTGTTATTGGCATAAACAGATTTGGGGCATCTGCTCCGGGCTCAAAGGTTCTTTCTGAATATGGCATCACCGGCGACAATATTGTTCAACAGGCAAAAGAGCTTGTCAACAAATGACCTTTAGAAAACAACTCTGATTTTTAGTTGCCTTTTTGGTTCAACTTTCATTTATGGGTTTTTATTTTTCACAAGAGCGGGGACAGAGTTGTAAAATCTGTCCCCCAAATAATGATGGCCTCACAAAAAAATCGGAAATGAATAAAACGCTATTAATAATTTCAATGATTTATGACTAAAATAAACATTGTATATACTCAAATTCAGTGTACAGGACAAAAAAATGGTTCACATCAAATTTCTTGGTAAAATCAATATGTTAAAGAACTTAGCATATTTGCCGACAATAACATATAACATACTGATATTATTTAAAATTTAACACACCTATTGATTTTTTGTCCTGTACAATGACTCAAATTATTGCTTTTCCGGTAGTTATTGCATTTTTCTGAATCAGGATAACCAGGATGAAAAGGATGTTCAGGATAGATAATCCTGCCTTATCTTGTTAATCTTGGGCATCCTGATTCAGACAGTATCAACAATGCTCAAAATATCATAGGTGTCGATTTTGAGTATATATCTTTTCCTGCCAATCTTACTCAACCTGGACAATCTCAATCTTTGTTTTTCCATGCAGGTTATACAGGTCAGACCTTATATCATGAAGTGGACGGACGGTGGCTATATGCCGCTGCTGGGAAAGTGAAGAAAGAGCCAACTCTGATACAACCACTGTTTCCACATTCGGGTCAGCCTCCCCTCCAATACCCTTTTCCGGAAATGAAAAATCACTGGGGGTCAGAATTGCTGCCTGACTGTAATTCATGAAAGAACCGGATTGTGTCTGCATATTCCCAACGCTTCCTGTCATTACAACATAAACAAAATTTTCAACAGCTCTGGCCTGTGCGCAATGCCTGACCCGGTAATAGGCCTTTTTCTCTTCAGTATAAAAAGGGACAAAAATAATTTCCGCTCCAGCAAGTGTCAGGAGACGTGAGACTTCAGGAAATTCAATATCATAGCAAATCTGAATTGCTATTCTTGCCAGGGGAGTTCTGAATATCTTTATGTTGCTGCCAGGTTCAATAGCGCACTGATTGCGCTCCGCAGGAGTAATGTGAAGTTTCTCCTGTGTATATACATTGCCTGAAGGTGTAAACAGATGGGCTGTATTGTAATAAAGACCTTCCCTGAAAACCGGGTGGGACCCCCCAATAATGTAGATATTATACTGTTGAGAAAATTTTTTAAACATCTCGATATATTGATCAGTATAACCGGCAAGCTCAATGGTTGCCTCTTTCATGGTAAGTCTTTTTTTATAGCTTAATAACTGGTATGTAAAATATTCAGGGAACAGCAAAAAATGACAATGGTATGAATCTGCTGTATCTATAAAAAATTCAACAGAGCGTTCAAGCTCTTCAAATGACTGGATTGGACGCATGAGGTATTGGGCACTACAGACCCTCACCCTTCGGGCATGGGCAGTTGAAAGAACAGATGAAGATATTTTTTTCTTTGCCAGATTAAAATCAGGATTTGGCATTTCAAGATATGTTGAATAGTTAAGGCTTGACTTATCAATAGTAATATCCAACTGTACTTTCTTCACATGGTATCCAGCCTTAAGATGAGCATTCAGGGCCTGGTCTTTTATTTCCCCTTTTATAACCTTTTCCACATATTGCTCTGCAGACATCTTCCCTGCATGGTTTTTATATCCTGGCAGCCGTCCATACGCAATCATCCGCCTCAGGTTATATCTTTTCATGATGCGGATTCGGCGTTGATACAGCATTATTGCAATTCCCCGGCGTTGATAATCCGGATGTACGGCAATATCAGCACCATAAAGGGTATCTCCGTCCGGGTTGTGGGTACTGAACGTGCCGGCCCCTGTCAATTCATCTACGTCATACCAAAAATTATCATCAATCATAACGATGATACTTGTAGCATATCCAACAACCTGATTGCCGCAGACTGCAACAATCTGTCCCTGGGGAAATGCAGAAAATTGCATTTCATACTGACGTGAATTATAAATGAATTCTTCAGAATAGTCGTGATATGTGGCTCTGCTGCATTCGATTATTTGTGGAATATCTTCAATACGCCATCTTCTGGTGGTTATTTTGCTTTTTGTCATGTTAGTTTTTCCAAATTAATCGAGCTGGTAATGCTTGGTTCTTTACCGTGGAAATGGATACAATTTTTAATATTCGGGGGTGGCTGGATGGCAGCCATGACCGTTTACCGTGAAAATGGATACAAATTTTTATATTCGGGGGTGGCTGGATGACAGCCATGACCGTTTACTCAAAATCGACACATAGAGAGTTCCAGAAAAATATTTTTCCATCTCAACTTTGAAGGGCAACCACATAGGGTTGCCCCTACGTTGTGCTTGCAAATTTAATAATCTGGAAAACTATATCTCATGTGAAAAACCATGCCATAATTAAATTGTTTAAGCCAGAAGATTCTTAACAATTAAAGATAAATATGAAAAAAGGAGAACATGTTATGAACGTTATTATCGATTTGTGTATTGTACCCCTTGGAGTCGGGGTTTCCGTGTCAAAATATGTGGTGGAATGCCACAACATCATCAATGCAGCCGGCCTGAAAAGCTCACTTCATGCTTATGGTACAAACATTGAAGGGGAATGGAACCTGGTGTTTGACACAGTAAAAAAATGTCACGAACGAATCCATGAGATGGGAGCTCCAAGGATCACGACCACCATCAAATTGGGAACAAGAATTGACCGTGAGCAGACAATGGATGATAAGATTAAAAGTGTAAAAGAGAAACTCTCTTCTCAATAATCAAAAGCATCATATAGTATTCCAGTTTATCTGGAATACTATAGATATCTGGCGTGAATTCAAACAGACCCTGATTTAAGGATAATATAATATCCATAAAATTAATATTATGATGATAAATCAAAGCCGACACCTATGATCTTTTGAGCCTTGTCAACATTGTCTGAATCAGGATGTCCAAGATTAACAAGATAAGGCAGGATTATTTATCCTGAGCATCCTTTTCATCCTGGTTATCCTGATTCAGACAAATTCAATAACTGCTCAAAAAGCAATAAGGTGTCGATTTTGAGTAATAATGGTGTATATATTGACCATTAACATGGGATGACAAATGGAATTTTCATTGCATACTCCGGAAGAGATATCCCAAACTCTTGCAGCAAGGGTGAAGCAACTGCACCTGATGAAACGCTGGAAACGTGAGACACTCTCCCAGCGCTCTGGTGTCACTCTGGCATCCTTGAAACGGTTTGGCAGAGTGGAAAAATCTCCATGGAGAACTTTCTGAAACTGATCTTTGCCCTTGGACGGCTGGATGAAATGTCCACCCTGCTTCAACCTCCTGCTGCCCGTTCCAAAGTTCTTGTCGGTGTTTATGAACACAAAATTCAGAAGATAATAACCTAAGGAACGGGGTCTAAATAACTTGCCCATTCACCTCACCCCCCAACCCTCTCTCCATGACTGGAGAGGGGGAGTTTGGGTAAGTTAATTAAACCCTATTACTAAACCTCCATGACCGGATTCATCTGTTGTTTTTAAACTGCATCATCTCCATAAACGCATCTTTTACCTCTTTGGTTGCCTTCTCTCTATCATGACCGGCCCTTAAAATTTTACCAAGGGTTTTCCCTGCCTGACGAGCCTTTTCCATGCATACCTCGTCCTTGCTGACACAGGGGATATCCTCTTCAGTCAATTGAAAGCCAGCTCCGTATCTGGCATAGACAGCCCCAACCTTACATGTTTCTCCATACCCGCAGAAGTAACAACCATTTGCACCTAATCCATCAGCGCGACCAACAACCTGAATAAAGTTATACATGCAGAACTGCTCAAGTATTGCAGTGACCGGCCCTGTCAATCTCCCTCCAGCAGCAACCGTTACCGCGGGTTTGCCCCATAGCACACTGCTTTCTTTATGACGGAATTGATACCATCGTTCTAAAAAACAGTGCATATTTGCATTTAGAGTGGAGAAAAAATTGCATCCACCAAGAATGTATGCATCTGCTTCAAGAATTTTCTCCCTGAGAGGGGTAAAATCATCTTTTAATTTACATATATTATCATCGACACAGCCCATACAGCCAATGCAACCTTGGATTTTTTTACCTGCAAGAGAAACAAGATCACAGTCGTATCCTGTATTTTCTGCAACAGCCTTGACAAGTTTAAGTGTGGAGGATCTTTTTTCTATACGGGGGCTTCCTGAGATGGCTAAAATTTTCATATTTTTCTTTCCTTATGCCGGTTATTTTTTTAATGTAGTCATTGCTACAGATTTTCTTATCAGTCAGGTTATATAATTCAAAGCAGCTCAAAAATGGGCATTTTTCATATCAACTTAAAAGTAGTTTACACTTTTGGGGAAATATTGAACCTTGATTAAAAAGACATGATTAATTACGTATCAATCACCCCTAAATATAAAAATGATAGTCATTTTCACGGTAAACAGTCATGGGTGTCATCCAGCCACCCCCGAATATGAAAATATGTATCCATTTTCACGGTAAACGGGCATGGCTGCCATCCAGCCACCCCCGAATATAGAAAATTGTATCCATTTCCACGGTAAAAGATTTAAGGATTAACATGACCTTAATCCGTGGCACGGTTTTTGATACATGCTGAAATTATTAAGAAAACTTAATTTTGGCTTTCACCTCGCAGGTGAAGTAACAAATAGATTTTTTCCAATGATTTAAGACAATATCAAATTGCGTGCCACGGATTAAGGATGATTTAAAAATCAGTTTAATCCTCAAAATCGACATCTTATTGCTTTTTCATAAGTTATTGCAGGTGTCTGAACCAGGATAACCAGGATGGATAGGATGCTCAGGATAGATAATCCTGCCTTATCCTGTTAATCCTGGGAATCTTGATTCAGACAGTTTTGACAAGGCTTACAAGATCATAGGTGTCGACTTTGAGTTAATCCCTTAATCATGAAAATAATGGTTCAGAAAAAGTGTAAACCGATAAATGAAACATACCCAAAAATGAGCCATTCTTAAAAGATGAAGGATGCCCGATTTTGAGTAGATAATCTTGCCTTATCCTGATAATTTTGGACATCCTGTTTAGACAGTATTCACAAGAGCCAAAAGATCATAAATAGCAAGTTTGAAAAGATCATAAATAAAGAAAGGAACAGAAGAAAATGGGAACACCAAACAAACTCCACATACTTTGGACCAATGACAACGTTATTACAGCGGAAAAAATGGTTTTCATGTATGCTGTAAATTCAAAAAAAAGAGACTGGTGGAATGAGGTAACAATCATAATTTGGGGTGCCACAGCAATACTTGTAAGTGAAAACAAGCAGATACAGCAACTCATAGAAGAAGCCAAACTTGAAGGTGTGCATATAACAGCCTGTAAAGCATGCGCCGATCAGCTCGGTGTAACGGAAAAACTGGAATCTCTTGGTATTGAAGTTACTTACCAGGGTCTTCCTTTAACCAAAATACTAAAAGATAATGAAAAACTTATCACAATATAACATTTTTGACGAATACACACCACAATTGAAGATTTGCCCTTGACCGGCTGGATGAAATTTATATTTTTTTTTATATAAAAGTCTCGGTAACAGCCTGTTTTTAAAACGACTTTCATCTCTTCGATTGTGGCGGTCATCAGCCATGTACGTTTATAAGAAAGTCCCCGTGATTCAAGGCTTCTCAAGACTTTCATGCTTCGTTGTGGTAGATGTGTGTCTGCCATGTATGTTATTTAAAAACAGGCCATCACAAAGACTTTCATGTAAAAAGACCATCAATTAAGAAGCGGGTTCTAAAGCGGGCAGAATGAGTAGCTTGTCTTCAAGAATTATTTTACCCGCTTCTTTAAGAGCTTTCATTGCTCGGGTAATTGAAACTCTGTGGGCTCCTGTTAAGAAACTCAGATCCTCATGGGTCAAAGGGAACTGAATCACTAAACCTTTTTACTTTTTGTCCCATGCGCTTTTGCCACATTGCTCAGTATCCGATAGAGACGTTCCTCAATGTTTGTAACTGCAAGATTGCCGACCTGGGTTGTTAGCCAGGAGATTCTTTCACTGAGGGTTTTAATGACCTGAAGTCCGACAGCTGGATGCTTCAGCACCAGCTCCTCAAATTGACTTCGGGTAAACCCGCATGTCAAAGTATCTTCAAGGCAGACAGCACTGACAGGATACTCTCCCTCTTCTGAAAACATATTCTCCCCTACAAAGTCGCCACCTTTCCGAATATCAAGCATCAACTCAGTGCCATTTTCAAGCACCTTGGTAAGTTTAATGCGCCCACCTTTAATAAGAAACACCTCGTTTGCAGAATCCCCCTGAAAGAACAGAGCATCCCCTTTTTTCATTTTTTTGCGCAACGCCTGACGGGAGAGTTCCTGAACATCATCCGAAGCAAGGCCCTTAAATATCCAGAGATGTCCGATGCACGTTGGTGCAAGCTCCATCTGCTTTCCTGCAATCTGTTGGCATAGACAGGTCATTTTCCACCTCTGACTGTTAAAATAGTCTGAATTTAACCATTTAAGCAGAAAACCACTCACTTAGTAAGCATAATAACTCAAAATCGACTTCTTGTTGGCTTTCTCTGCATTTATTGCATTTGTCTGAATCAGGATAACCAGGATTTACAGGATGCTCAGGATTTTTATCCTGTAAATCATTATTATCCTGGGTATCCTGATTCAGACAGCAGTGACAAGGCTCAAAAGAGAATAGGTGTCGGCTTTGAATAATAAAGAAGACATCAGGAAAAATAACACAAGCAATCCCTCCTCAAGGCATGTACATCTAACCCTTTCCTGTTTTTTTAACCGAAATTGGAAGCAAAAAAAAGTTGGCATCGTTTATGCATTAGCAATTAAACATAACCAAAATAAACATCAAAAATGGAGGTAATCACATGAAATCAGCTATCATTGAATCACTCGGATATTTTGCCGTAGCGGCTGTTGTTTGGGCATACGCTATTTTTCTTCTCTCTTTTTAAAAAAAATGGAGAAATCTATAGATGTTATTCCAAATTACGGCAACAGTTTTACGACTTCAGATAGAACAATGCATGTTGTATCTGAAATCGTAAAGCCTGTTAAATTATAAATAAACGGGCATGATTTCGTATCCATCACCCCCAAGTATAAAAATGATAGTCTTTTTTACGGTAAACGGTCATGGCCGGCATTCAGCCACCCCCGAATATGGAAATTTGTATCTATTTCCACGGTAAAAGAAACATCTATCTGCTACATTGCCAACCTGATTTTAATTTTCTCTGCAATTTTCCGTCCCAATTCACTGGCTTTATTCCACACTTCGGATTGATCTTCAACTTTACAAAATTTATCGGGAGTGGGTGTGGGATCATCTCCAAATACCCATGGTAATGAACTCATGGGGCAGGTAGCACCAAATCCACATACCAGGCATTCCGTATTGCCGGTTATTTTCAGATTTCCCAGTATTTCCATCCCCTCCACTGTCAAAGCATGCTCAATCTGTTTTCCTGTCTCTTCAAGTCCCGGTGCTCCCCGGCCAATCCCCGAGGCAACAACAACTGCAAGCCTTCCTCGATTAAGGCCGTTTTGATGCCGCATGGAAAACAATCTTTCAAGAAATGCCTTTGTAAAGCCATCAACAGAACCATAAGGCGCATATCCCCCTACAACAATCGCATCTGCGTTTTTCACCTTTTCAGCCAGTTCAGGGAAATCATCTTTCACCTTACAGATATTATCATCCTTGCATCCAAGGCAGGCGATACATGGTTTAACATTGAGCTTGCTCAGTTTTACAAATTCTGACTCCAGGCCGCTGCTCTCAAGAACTGCCTGAATCAATCTATCAGTATTACTGTTTTTAATGGGGCTACCTGAAATGCCTACAATCTGTGTTCTCATTTTTCATTCTCCTTGTCAGCTTATACTGGAACAAATTTAGTTATTTCAACTTGTTTGCACTTCACTATATGATACTTGAGATAAAATTTCTGTAGCAACTGCTACAATGGCAAAAAAACACAAAAATATCAATCTATCATGGAACAATAAAAAAATTTTTATAGCGACAAAATCATGCTCTTTTTCATGTAAAAAAAACAACGCAACCCATTTGATTTATTTTAATAAAAAGACCATATGATATATTATATTACAGCCAATAAGCTCAAAACATCATGGATTAAGGCTAAAACCAATATTTTTAAACTCTGGCACACTCTTTGGATAAGACAAAAAGAAGCCCACCAACAAACTATTGCATTGTCAAAGCTAAAAATTAGGGTTCGGTTAATTGTAGAGACAAGGCATGCCTTGTCTCTACGTTGAAGATAACCCTAAAATTAAGTGTTGACAGTTCACTATTTCATTACGGCCAACAAACAAAAAACAATTAAGGAGCAAACTATGAAGAGAGGATTAACTGTATTATTTTTTATCACTATGATTACTTTGGGTGCAGGAAATCTATTTGCAGAAACAGAAACCATTACACTTGCAACCCTTAACTGGCAACCTTTTTATGGAGAAGATCTCCCTGAAAAGGGCTTCTTTGCAGCAATTTCAAGGGAAGCATTCAAAAGAGCTGGTTACGAAATGAAAATTGAGTTCATGCCCTGGAAACGCGCCCTGGAAATGGCTAAAAAAGGGAAATATGACGGTCTTCTCGGAGCTTATCACAGCGAGGAAAGGGCACAGGAGTTCTACTTTACAGATCCGGTTTCACAAAATGAAGAGGTTTTTTTCCAGAAAAAAGGAAAAGGAATAGCGTACAGTAATATTGAAGATTTGAAGCAATACAAGATCGGCGGCTTAAGAGGAGCTGCTCCCCTGATAGAATTAAATGAAAAGGGCTTTAATGTAGAAGAGACAAACGATGATCTGATGAGCATGAAAAAACTCAATGCAGGCAGAATAGATCTTCTTGTCATCGGCAAACAGCAACTCTATTACAACATTGCCAATGTTGAAGACCTTAAAGGTTTTAAGGATGAATTTGAGGCCATTGAGCCACCGTTCAAATCCTTTGATCTTTTTTGTCCCATCACAAGAAAAAAGGCAGATGGCGAGGAGATTGTGAAAAAGTTCAATGCTGCACTTCAGGAGATGAAAGCAGATGGCACATATGATGATATATTAAAACGATTTGGACAAAAGTAAGCTCAAAAATCGTAAGGAGAAATTATCATGGACAAAAAAATGAAACTTGGGCTTCATACATACACCCTTCATCTGTGGGGGCTTGGTCAGAACTGGGGAATAATTGCTGATCCCCGTCCAAAGGAAATGACCTTGATGCAGCTCATGGACAAGGCTGTGGAGTGGGGCATTGACGGCCTTCATATCACAGGATGCGATCTGGAAAGCAAAGAAGAAAGCCGCCTTAGTGAAGTCAGAGAAGCAGCAAAAGATCATAATCTATACCTTGAATATAATTTCTCCCTTGATGAAGAGTTTGATCCCCGCCTGACCGATTCCATTGAAGATGGAATCGGCATTGCAGAACAGCTTGGTGCAGACCTTGGCAAGTTAAGCCTTGACATCCGGCGTCCCCGTCCTCTTTATGGCAGTTGCTTTCATCCTGATGTCATGCGTCAGCTTTGCGATGTGTACGACAAAATAAAAAAAGCCATTCCACTCATTGAAAAAACAGGAATCAAGCTTGCCCTTGAAAATCACACAGAAACATTTGCAGACGAGATAATATGGCTGGTTGAAAAGATAAATCATCCATTGGTGGGGGCATGTGTGGATACTGTCAACTCCATGGGTGTTCTTGAAAATCCTGAAACTGCTGTGAACAAACTTGCCCCATACGCTTTCTGCAATCACTTCTGCGACCACAAGCTTACCAGAGATCAGTTTGGTATCCGTTTCCATGGAGTGGCCCTCGGAGATGGAGATATCGACTGTTTCAAGGCATATCAAACAATAAAAAAGCTATCCCCAACAGACAGAATCACATTTGAAATTGAGTGGGATATGGGTGATGATACCCTTGAAGTGGCACGCCAGAAAGAGCTGGATGCCTGCATAAGAAGTATAAGATATGCAAGGGATGTTCTTGGGATAGGAAAATAAAAAAACATGCTGCGAGGCACAACCAAGAGTTAAAATTATCTTAAAGAATGAGGCATCTTTCATTTGTCGGTTTACACTTTTTTTGAACCATGATTTTCATGATTAAGGGATTAACTTGACTTTTAATCGTGTTAATCCTTAAATCCTCAAAATCGACATCTTATTGCTTTTTCAGAAGTTATTGCAGTTGTCTGAACCAGGATAACCAGGATGGATAGGATGCTCAGGATGGATAGGATGCTCAGGATAAATAATCCTGCCTTATCTTGTTAATCTTGGGAATCCTGATTCAGACAGTGTTGACAAGGCTTACAAGATCATAGGTGTCGACTTTGAGTAAATCCTTTAATCATGGTTCAGACAATTTTTGGAGGTTTCACAACTCAAAACAAAAGAGACTATCTTCATGCACTTTTTCTTCGCATGAATCCAAAGCCCCTTTTTCGCCGGCATTTGCCAGGGCCAAGCATGTTCTCTCCACCTGCATTAAACTGACCCCCCTCTTTCCACAACAGAATATTAGAGGCAACAGCATCATCAAGCGCAACATCGCCACCTTCACAACTGACCACAAATGAAGGTGATTTCTGGAGGAGCTTGATCATGCCGCCGGGTTTTATCTTGAGAGTATCCATCTTGTATATCTGCATATCATCGCTGTAATTTATGAATGCCACCCTTCCTGACATGCCGCTTTCAAGCTCTGTCAGAGGCATCACCGGACTCTGTACTGTGCGTGCGGCTGTTTTACAACAATCTCCCTGTGGTATTGGTTTCCCGTGGGGACAGCGTCTGGGGTGTCCAAGAAGCACACAGATACTGTCAACAAGATCAGTATTCAGAATATGCTCAAATTCACACGCTCCGGACTCAAAATCCCCTCCAAGTGCATCACATATCAGCTTTTCAGCAATTCTGTGCGCCCTTATAATTTTTCTGGCGTACTCATATCCTGCATCTGTAAGAGTAACGATGGAACCATTGTCTCCTGTCAATATATGACCTGCCTGTTCCAGATCTTCAATTATAGTGGGCTCAAAATCACTCCCAAAGGCGTTTTTAAGATAATCTGGATCTTCTATCCCATCTTCCTTTATCCGCCACAATACTTCAAGATACTCTTCTCTTTCACGCTTTTTGTTCATTGTTAAAACTCCTGTTATTGATCATCCAGCAGATTTTCTTTTCAAGGTTTGACTGTAATGCTAATATTAATACTCGGCATCCTTCATATGAACCCAAAAGTACTTTACACTTTTTTGTGAGAAATTCTTGCCACTCAAAGTTTTCTCTCCGGAAAGTGTAAACTGGGAAATGAACCATGCCTAATACTCAAACAAATATCTTCAAAAGTACCCAGTTGAGCAATCCGGCAATCAAAAATGAGCTTACATTTATAATAATTGCCATACCAAGGGCACTTTTAAATTTCAATTCATGTATCATTGCCATAATATTCGCAAAACAGGGTATAAACATGGTGGTAATGGTTACGGCAACAATGCATTGGACAAAATCAAGTTTTCTGGCTGCAATCAGATTCATGATAAGGCCGGCTGCGGCCTCATGTCGTGCCATACAAAGGATTAATGCATCAACCATCTCAAGGGGCAGGCCCAGAAAGCCTTCAATGACAGGACTTAAAAAAATCTTGGAAGCATCAAGAACACCAACCCTGTCAAGGGTGAAGAGAGCCAGGGCAGCATAGATGAAAACCGGAAGTGATTCCTTTAGAAACCAATAAAGTTTATACCACGTCTTTACCAGAACTGCCTTTGGCTCCGGCATTCTTATACGGGGAAGCTCCTGTATGAAAAGGCACTGATCCTCTTTTTCCAGCAGAAGATTCAGCAGAAGACCTGCTGTCACCTCAACCACAAATAATACCGAAAAGACAATCAGAAATGCAGTGGTCCCCATCCTGCCAAGGATGCTCATGTTGAGTCCCATCTGGGCAGCACAGGGAATTGCAAATGCAATAAGATAGATGGCAATAAATTTTTCCCGTGGAGATTGAAGGGACTTTGTAGTCATTGTGGCCATGGTTTTACAGCCAAATCCCAGCACAAGGGGCATTACCGATGCTCCACTCAATCCCACTTTCTGAAAAAGCCTTCTTGTTAGTACTGTAAGATTGGGAATATACCCTATATCCTCAAGGGTGTTAAACATAATAAAAAATACTGACAAAATGGGAAGAACTGTTATCACGGCATTTGCCACACCAAGTGAGAGGACTCCGTAATCTCCTATGAGAAAATCATGCCAGAATCCTGTGGGAAGAAAAGAGACTACCAGCTCCTCAACCGGAACCCAAAGATGACTTTCCATCCAGGCGGCAATGTTGTTTGCAACATGAACAACCAGCAGAAACATCACATAGACAATGGCAAAAAGTACGGGAACACCCCAAAAAGGGTGACGGCAAATTCCTGCAACTTTCTGGGAAAAATCTTCCAGCTCAAGTTTCTGTCGGCGGACAACCTTTTCAACAACATCATCAATCCACCTATTTCTCTTTTTATTGATTTCAAGGCCAATATTGCCTTTAAAATGCTTCCTTATACTTTCAGCCTTACTGATAACAGGCTCTATCTCTTCTTTTGGATACAATCTTTCAAGCCCTGAGAGCACAAAAGGATCGTTCATCATAAGCAGAAAAGCCCAAACCCTTTTATGGGAAAGATTCTCAGGAAATAATGAATAAATAGCGGAAATACCATCTTCATAATCAGTATGAATATGGGAAAGAGAGGAGACATTAGATGAGTTGTGATGAGTCATTGTCTCAGCGGAAGTTCGGGATAAATCGTGATGACTCCTGTGTGTAGTTGAAACCCGAGATGAATCGTTATGATTCCCAAGTGTAGTGGAAATTCGGGATAAATCGTTATGATTCCCAAGTGTAGTGGAAATTCGGGATAAATCGTGATGACTCACAGGTGCTGCAGAAGTTCGGGATGACTCATAATGGTTTCGGGGTGCAGTGGTCAACGATTTATTATAATTAATAAAAGTGGCTCTTATGGCATTTTTAAGCTCATCCAGCCCCTGCCCTGTTGTGGCAACAGACTCCACAACCGGAACCTTCAAAATAGCCGAAAGCCTCTGGGAATTTATTACAATACCCTTTCTGACAGTCTCATCAATTGCATTTAGACAAATAATCAGAGGAATATTCAAATCAAGCAGATCAATTGTCAATGAGAGTGACTGCTTAAGTTGAGCAGCATCAATGCACTGAATTATCATGTCAGGCGAATCAAAAAGCAAAAGATCCCGGGTCACCATCTCAGATCTTGAATAGGTATTAAATCTGAATATACCTGGAGTATCAATTAATTCGTACTGCTCTATATCATTATCGCCATCTATACTAAATGGCATATTTTTTATATTAATTGTGGTAAAAGGACAGTTGGCCACCAGATTGTAGTCTCCAGTAAGGCCGTTAAATATCAGGGTTTTTCCAGTATTTGGAAGCCCAGCAACTGCTATTTTTCTTTTTATTTCAATATTCCCCGGGTTGTTCATAATCTCTCTTGTTATCAATCTACTCTTTCAATGAATCCTGAAATCTCTTCAACTCATGAACCATATCCGCCATAAACTCCATAAGAGATTCAAAAATAGAGACAGCATCACCATTTTCATTGTGCAGCATGCCGCTTCTGCCCATTTTCTCAAGTTCAAAAGCTATATCTGCTCCCTTCCTGCTGAAATGGGCAAGCATTCCCTTGAATGCATGTGCCGCACGTCTTAATGCATCAGCATCACCTTCATTAATGGCATTCTCAATGTCTTGTGTCTTGGGTTTCCAGTCATCAAGAAAAATATCAACAAGATGAACAGCAAGCTCACGATTGCCATCAATACGGGACATAAGTTTTTCAATCTCTATCAGCATCCCGCCATCTGCTTGATCGGGAACATCTTCACCTTCAATTCCGTCACCTGCTTTATCAGAAACATCATCTTCTTCAACTTCAATTCCAGAACCTGCTTTAGCAGAAAACTCCTCACCTTCAACTTTAATACCGCCACCTGCTTTAAAAGAAATAATCCCACCTTCAACTGCAATTCCGTCATTTTCCCTATCAAAAACCTCATTATTATCATCACGGTCATAAGGTTCAGATGCTTTTTCAGAATTTGCAGCAGAACAATATTTTTTAATGAGGGCAAAAAGCTTTTCAGGTTCAAAGGGTTTTGAAAGGTAGTCGTTCATACCAGCGTCTATGCATTTATCACGATCCCTCTGGGATGCATGGGCAGTCATTGCAACAACATGTACATCATGGTCAAGAACAGCAGAGTCAGGATCACGTATAATGCTCGTGGCTTCAAGGCCATCCATTAAAGGCATCTGTACATCCATCAAAATCAGATCAAATCTATTTCTTTCAAGCAGATCAATCGCCTCTTTGCCATTATTTGCAATTTTAACATTATAATCTGGCAACAATGCAACTATCAGTTCCTGATTAAATAGCTGATCTTCCACCAGAAGAATATTGCAGTCACCTCCACCAGATGTTGACACGGCTTCATCTTCCATCTGTTTTTCACATTTGCTTCCATTGTCAACCATTTTTCCACTATTGGCTTTTGCCATATTTGCAAATTCAGACACACCTTCAAACATTGGCTCATTGCTTATGGATATATTTTTTTCCGCTGACTTCCGGCAATTACATTTTCCATGAAAATCATTGTTAAACTCTTCCACAGGTTGTAATTTATCTTTTTCTACAGACTGCAATACAATATTGAAAGAAAAAAGCGAACCACTTCCCGGGCTGCTGGCAAAAAAGATATTACCACCCATCAGCTCCACAAGCTGCTTTGTTATAAAAAGCCCAAGGCCGGTTCCTCCAAATTTTCTTGTTGTTGAAGCATCAGCCTGCACAAATGGCTTAAAAAGATTTCCCTGTGCATCTTCAGGAACGCCTATCCCTGTATCCTGAACCAAAAATTTAATCTCAACACCACCTTCCCTGACTGCACCGGCATTGACACTAAGAGATACCTCCCCATGCTCGGTAAATTTAATTGCATTTCCCACAAGATTCAACAAAATCTGGGTCAGACGTTCAGCATCCCCGTTAAAAAAAGTTGGCAGCACCGGATCATAACAAAAATCAAGCGAGATCCCTTTTTTCCGGGCTGTTTCAGAAAAGGTCGCAATAATATTATCAATAATGGCACGCATATCAAAATCAGCCATGACAAGATTCATTTTGCCGGCTTCAATTTTTGAGCTGTCAAGGATATCATTTATTATGGACAAAAGATAGATTGACGACCTATGAATCTTGTCAATATACTCAAGATCCTCCCGAGCTATCCTGCCACGCTCATTTTTCATCAAAAGAGAGCTGAAGCCAATGATAGCATTCATGGGGGTACGTATCTCATGACTCATATTTGCCAAAAATTCACTTTTTGCCCTATTGGCAGCCTCTGCCTGCTCCTTGGCAGCAGAGAGACTCTTTTGTACCTGTTTAAGATCTTCGAGTACCATGCGCTCCCTGACAACCCTGTTAACACGTGCAATCAGCTCTTTAAGGGATATGGGCTTCTGAATAAAATCAGTAGCACCCGCATCAATGACATCTTCAAAGGTATAGTGATCAACATACCCTGTCATAACAATAACATGGGCATTATGTTTTTCATTAATTACAGATGCAAGCTCAATGCCGCTCATCCTGGGCATGTTGATATCAGTAATTACTATGTCAATATGATGGCTTTCGAGAATTTCAAGGGCTTTAAAAGCATTTTCCGCTGTAAAACAACCATAGCCCTCCTTTGCCAGTTTTGTGGCTATTAATTTTAAAACAGGTGATTCGTCATCAACGATAAGAATTTGACTTTTTATTGTTTTTTCAACCATGGGATGATCTCCACTACCATAAAACCGGCATACTTAATATCATTACAGAAATTATACACTGTCAGCTCTTAATTTTGAAAATCATGGTGCAAAAAAAGTGTAAACTGATAGATGAAAATGCCGATAAATCCATCAAATATTTTCTCCAATAGGAAGAGTTATAGAAAAAAGTGCTCCCCCATTCCTGCTGTTTTCAGCGGTCAGAGTTCCGCCATGATTTTTTATAATGCCCTGGGAGATGGAGAGGCCAAGCCCTGTACCCTCCCCAACTGGTTTAGTTGTATAAAAAGGATCCCAGATTTTATTCAAAGTCTCACTGTCAAGGCCTGTCCCATTATCCTCAACAGTCAGTTTCAGAGACTCACCATCCTTAAATGCACTTATTTTGAGCAAGCCCTGACCAGACACTCTGATTCTCATGGCATAGGCTGCATTGTTAAACAGGTTTACAAGTATCTGTTCTATCTGGTGGCGATCACAGAATATCCTGGGAAGCCCAGGTGCTATATCAATTACAGTTTTTACATGATTCTTCAGGGTATTGTGACACAGCAGAAGCGCATCATCAACAACTTTATTAATATCTGTAAGGGCAAAACTTGGCTTGTCCTGACGGGCATAAGATTTCAAACCACCTACTATACGGCGGATTCTCTGTGTCCCATCTTTAATTGCAGAAATAATGGATGGCATCTCTTCTATTACAAAATTTACCCTTTTAAACTGCTCTTCTCCTACCGGAAACCTCTCCTTTTTTTTCATTGTAACATCAAGGGTATCCATTATAACTGACCAGAATTTTTCAAATGTCTGTATGTTCCCACTGATAAATGTGGCAGGATTATTGATCTCATGGGCAATTCCTGCTGCCATGATACCAAGGCTTGCCATCCTGTCCGCATGAACAAGCTGCTCTGCACGCTCCCTTGCAAGCTCTTCCATCTGCCTTGCATAAAGCGAGACCTTTTTTTTCTCCTGCACAAGCTCCTTTTCAAGTGCAATTATCCTCATGCCGGCTTTTATATGGACATCAAGAATCTTTATATCAATTGGCTTGTAAAGATAGGCATCCACCCCTGCCTCAAACCCTGCCATGAAATCCTCTTTTTCAGAGCGGGCAGTCACCATTATTATATATACATAGCCATCCCTGTTTTTTTTCAGGCGAATCTTCCTGCATAGCTCAATGCCATCCATACCTGGCATTACCCAGTCTGAAATGACAATGCTTATGTCGTGAGAATTGATGGCAGCAAGAGCTTCATGACCATTAACAGCCTCTATTATATCATATTGATTTTTTTTCAATGCCATGGAGATAAGGGTTCTCTCCATTTTATTGTCATCCACCACAAGTACTTTCAACAGACCAAACTCCTGTTTTCCGTTTTTTTATGGCATCTTTCATTTGTCGGTTTACACTTTTTTTGAACCATGATTTTCATGATTAAGGGATTACCTTGATTTTTAATAGTGTTAATCCTTAAATCCTTTAATATTACCTTGATTTTTAATCGTGTTAATCCTTAAAGCCTTTAATCATGGTTCAGAATTTTTCAAAAAATGTAAACTAATTTTGAGTTGATATGAAGATGTCTTTTCTATCATAAAGTTTACCTCACCCACCTGGGCATCATTGTTCAGACAGTAGTGACAAGGCTCAAAAGAGAATAGGTGTCGGCTTTGAATACTTAGTTGTGGCATATGTGGCTACCATGGCTGTTTTATGAAACCCTTTCATAACAATGACGGGTTGAGAACATTCAAACAATTTATATATACCTATTTATACATAGTTGCTTTGTTTTGCAAGAGATGTTTTGATATGCTCCACATGCCCTGAATGACACAGTCAAGTAAAAAACCTTTGATATAAAAAAGATCACCATATGAAAAAGATCTCAGGGATAGGTAATCCTGCCTTATCCTGTAAATCCTGGCTATCCTGATTCAGACAATATCGACAAGGCTCAAAAGGTCATAGATGTAGTCTTTGGGTGTTAATACTGCTTAGACACTATTGAAGAAACTTCAAAGATCATGGATGTCGCCATTGAGCAGATAGAATCATCCCATAAAAACGATTTTCCTTAAAACGATCTATGTGGTAATAAATAGCAGTATCAAGATAATCAGAAAAACTCTCAATTTTTATAATGTCAGGAAATGAGTATATGTCAAGTCACAGCAAAAATGTGAATCCCATCTCCACAAACCATAAAAAAACCGATGAAACTTCCGGAGACCTTGAGAGAAGAATTACAACACTTGAAAACAAAATTGTAGAGCTTCAAGCTGAAAATAGAATTTTGAGCAAGGAGATAACCCATTTCAGAACCATTGCAGATTTCACATATGACTGGGAGTACTGGATATCTCCCGAAAGAGAAATGATCTATGTTTCACCATCATGCCAACGAATAACAGGCTATCCACCCGAAGCATTTATCAAAGCTCCTGATCTGATTATGGAGATTGTACATCCGGACGATCACCACATTTTTGCCGCACACCTTGATAGTGTTGGCATAAATGGAGAACACCCCCAGATATCTTTCAGGATAGTGAGACCATCCGGAGATATTCGCTGGATATCCCATCAATGCGCACCAGTTTTTGATGGGAATAATGTTTTTCTTGGCAGACGGGGAAGCAACAGGGATGTTACAGTAGAAAAACAAATAGAAGAATCCCTGAAAACAAGCAGGGAAACATTCCACGCCATGTTTGAAGGCATGTCAACCTGTGCCGCAGTTTACAATCCACTTGATGATGGGAAAGATTTCATAATCAGTGGATTCAATCGTGCAGCAGAACAGGCAACCGGTCTCACAACAGATGAAGTTACCGGTAAATCAGTAAAAACCGCTTTTCCAGGTGTTGTGGAGATGGGACTTTTCGATGTCTTAATGAGGGTCTATAAAACTTCCATACCGGAGCACCATCCTGTATCAAACTATGATGACCAAAGGCTTACACTGTGGGTTGAAAACTATGTTTATAAACTCCCCACAGGGGAAATTGTGGCTCTTTTTGACAATCTTACCTCCAAAAAACAGGGGGAAAAAGAGCTTGAAAAAAACATGAGACATCTCAAAGCGCTACACTCCATGAGCATTGCTTCTGCAATGAGCCTATCCATCGACACTGTTGTGGATGAGGCATTAGAACAGATAATGGACAGCCTTCAAACCGACCTTGCAATTATTTATCTCACCAACGGTGAAGATATGACAATTAAAGGGGTAAGAAGCAACCTTACAGATTTCAAAAAACTTTTGCACCACTCCCATAAAGCAGGGGAGTGCCTTTGTGGCCTTACTGTAACTCACAACAGGCCAATTTTTTCCCTTAACATCCATAATGATTACCGCTGCACCCATTTTGAATGCAAGGCTGCCGGCATCCACTCCTATGCATCGCTGCCCCTGACAAACAGAGGAAATCTAATCGGAGTTCTTGGGCTTGGTAGCCGTACAAAACGTAACTTTTCATTGCAGGAAGAGTTTTTACAGTCCCTTGCAGCACTTATATCAATGGGCATTGCAAACTCAATGCTCCATGAATCCCTTCAAAACCATGCAGAAAAGCTTGAAGATACTGTAAAAAAAAGGACAACAGAGCTAAAGAAATTCCACAATGCAGTGGAGCACTCTGCTGCATCCATTGTCATAAGCGATCTTAACGCCACCATTGAATACACAAACCCTTTTTTCACGGAAATGACCGGCTACTCATTTAAAGAGGCCATTGGCCAAAATCCAAGAATACTTAAATCAGGCAGGCATGACTCCTTTTTTTATCAAAATATGTGGAACACCCTGAAAGAAGGTAATACATGGAGGGGTGAAATATGCAACCGGAAAAAAAATGGTGATTTTTACTGGGAAGACGCAACAATTTCACCACTGCGGGACACATCAGGAGAGCTAACCCATTTTATTGCAGTAAAAGAGGATATAAGCCACAAGAAGCTTGCTGAAGCAGCATTAATGGAGTCTGAGCTTAGATACAAAACCATATTTCATAACAGTCGTGACGGCATTATCATTGCCGACCAGGTGTCAAAAAAATTTCTCATGGCAAATGAAGCTGCAATCAGCATGTTTCGTTATGACAATGAAAATGATCTTCTTGAAAAATCAGTTTTTGATATTCATCCCAAGCCAGACCTTCCCATGGTTGTTGAACAATTTAAGCTACAGGCCATTGGCAAGCTTAAATATGCCATAGATTTGCCATGTCTTAAAAAAGATGGCACCACATTTTTCTGTGACATAACATCAACACCATTGCAAATTGATCAAAAAAATTGTCTTATGGGTATATTTCGTGATGTCACAGAGAGGAAACTGCTAAAAGAGGCAAGGGAAGATGTTGAGAGGATCCTTCGACATGACCTGAAATCTCCCCTCAACTCCATTATAGGATTCCCCAAACTGCTACTTCAAAAAAAAGATATTCCAAAGGAGTATGAAAGATATCTGAAGCACATTATGGATGCCGGCCAGAATATGCTCAACATGATAAACATCTCTCTCACCATCTACCAGATCGAAAGAGGCATATGGCAACCTGCAGAAAGCAGCTTTGACCTTCTCAAGGTTCTCAATCAGTGCATTGCTGACACAAAATCCATGGCATCCAGCATTAATGTTGATGTCAATCTCACCATAAAGGATAGCATAGGTAAAGAGTGTCCCCATAGGCTCTTTGCATCAGGAGAAAATATGCTTGCATTTTCCATATTTTCAAACCTTATCAAAAATGCCATAGAGGCTTCTCACTCAGGGGATTGTGTCTCAATTTTAATTGAAAAAACAAAATGCAGTGGTGCCCATGTGACAATCCACAACAGGGGCACGGTTCCTGATAAAATCAGCAATCGCTTTTTTGACAAATATGTGAGCCACGGCAAAAAAGGGGGCACAGGGCTTGGCACATACAGTGCAAAACTTCTGGCTGAAGCTCAGGGGTGGTCAATTTCCATGACAACTTCTGAAAAGCAGGGCACTTCTATTTTTATCACAATTCCGTAAGTCACCACCTATTGTTCTATCAAGGTTTATTTGTCGGTTAAAAAAACACGCCCAATCTTTCCATTGCCTGTAAAATCACCCGACAGTTTAAACCTGAAGAAGCACTATTAAGCCCAGAAATTTTACGGATTGCTTCTGCATACTTTATTCTCAAAGCCGACAGC
>NZ_LT828542.1:207130-209892 GCF_900170035.1 Desulfamplus magnetovallimortis
ACGCTGTCGTGAAAGTGAATGGAGTGGTGTTTTCTCAAAGGTATTTTTCAATGACAGATTGCATATCCGGATGGGGATTGCCCCTGCTTTTGCAGGTTTTCCAGAAAAAATGAGCATGGAAAAGCCGAATTCATGCCGGAATTTGTTGACGGGTTGTGCATTGGATAGTAGAGGAAATATAGTTTTTCTATTAGCAAACAATGTGCCACTGATGGGAAAAACATTGATTTGCGGGGGCTGAAGATAAAATTCGGCTTCATATAACCAATCGTACCACCGCCAGCCGATTAGGGCTGTGGATGTATCGCAGGCTTTTGCGGCTGACGGTGTACTCAACGTTACGGTGTACTCAACGTTGGCTTGCGATTTTTAAAATTAAAGCCTGTTTAATATTTATTTGTAACGCATAGAGCCTGTTTAAATATTATTGGCTCTTAGAAGTGTTGTGCCAAGTGCCTCACCTTGGTTAATGTTTCCTACTAAGGGAGACATTGGGTCTCCCTATATTTTGATACTTTCATATAAAATGAGGTTTGTTTATGAAGAAACTCTATGCTGTGCTTATTGTTCTACTTGCTCTTATCATCATCGCTGTTCCATCCTTTGCTAACACATCATACCCTGACCTTGATGTCGAGGTTATTGCTGATACTGACCTGGTCACCTCTGCTATTATTCAGCATCAGATCCTTAAGCGCCAGTGTGCTGACCCGGATGCCGAAGTTATTGGCGATACGGTCTTTATCACCTCAACGTATAATGCACTGGATAGAAAGATGCATGTTCACTCCATTTCGTTGGCTGACTTCAAAAGTTTTGCCGGTAATTCCAGCCATTGGCTACTTGGTCAGAATATTGATTGGAACATATACACCTTAGATCCCGGCAACGGTTTCCAAAACATAAGCATGGCACCCGAGATTGATTATTATGACAATGAACTGTATTTTTGGATGTCTGCAAAGCAGACTACGGATGATTGGCATACCATATACTACTCCCAAGATGGAAATAATTGGGAACCCATTAACTACGTAGGTAGCCCTTACGGTTACTCTGATGGAGATGCAAGCTCTTGTGGGCAGGCTTGTGAACGTAGGAAGATGAGAATTGATTCCCACCTTTTTAATGACAACGGAACCAAGTGGCTCTTTTATACATACTTTCATGAGGGTAATAAGATCGCTGGATTCAAATGGGAAGGACCAGGAAGTCAGACTGTACCGATTGACTTTGTGTCTTCTGCTTCTGCATCTTATTCCGTGAATGCAAATGGTGACAATATTATGGAAGCACCTACTGTATTCAAACGAGGTAGCTACTACTATCTCATCTGGTCTGAAGGTTCCTATCTTGGAGCTTATCACATGAGGTACAGGATGGCCACTTCTGTCCAAGGACTTGCCAATAGTTCCACTTACATATTAGCTTATCCTAAATCAGTTGCATGGGATAGCACGAACCAGCAATATACAGCCTCGGCTAATATCGGACATTGCTCGACCATTGAGGTAGATGGAAACATCTGGATGTTTTATCACATAGGTCGACCAAATTCAGGTTCTAAGATCATGGAGAAACCCACCCCGAACATATACCGATACTGTTATGTAACTAAGCTCAATTTTCACTCAAACGGTAAAATTGTGTTGCTGACTTGGTAGCATTTCTCTTAATTAATTGCTATGATAGAAAGGAGAAGCTCGGACATAGCACTGAGCTTGTCCTTTTTATCAAGATATCAATTTGCAAAGAGGATTGTTGTTAATAAATAATATTTTTTTGAAATCAGAACCGGTAAAAATGACAGTATGGCTACTTAACATGAATTAATATCAGGATGTACTCAATGCTCAACAAACAAAATATCTCTCAAAATTCTTTTTTAAATCCTGGAACTCAAACAGAAGCATCAAAACCCGGAGACAAATGGAAAATATCAAATTCTTTACAGCTAAGTAAGGCTCAATGGGCAGAAGTTCTTATCGATATTTATGAACATCCAATGTCTTTTCCTGGATCAGTGTCACCTCAGGCGGGAGAATTATTGCGAGCTTTAGTAGTGAATATAGCACCAAGAAATGTCTTAGAAATTGGTTCATATATTGGTGCTTCTACTATTTGGATTGCATCGGCAATGTCAGAGTATGAAAGGCGAAATAAACTGTGTTGTATTGACTTGTTTCTACCTCACACGGACAATCCATGGTGTCCTGGTGTTGAATTGATAGAGCCCTTAAGCTACATTAAAAATAATATTAAAAAATGTGGTTTTCAAAGTTTTATTGAGCTTTATCAAGGTGATTCCAAAGATCTTATTCCTAAGATTGCAAAGCAAATTCACTCCACTATCGATTTTGTTATCATCGATGGAGATCATTCATTCATGGGATGTTCAAGTGATTTTAACTTAGTTGAACCTTTTGTTTCATTAGGTGGCTATATTCTTTTTCACGACACTTTCCCTGATTATTGTGGAGTTGATGGCCCTGCTATTACTTTGGAAACAAAAATCTTTACAAATAGAGATAAGTTTGAAGTGTGTCAAATTTATACCGAACCTTTAAATTTTGGATTTGCATTGTTAAGAAAAGTAACTAATTGAATCTTTAAATATGAAAGCCAACAAGCCAGTCCACCTGACCGCGAGAACGGGTGTCGCTCTCTCAAAAGCTTTTGGCGCGGCAGGTGACCTCAACGTTATATGAAGCCTTCGGCAGATGCAACGCGCAGTATTTATTAGTCTTTTTCATACTCCATCC
>NZ_LT828542.1:209992-216234 GCF_900170035.1 Desulfamplus magnetovallimortis
AGACAAATTCAATAACCGCTCAAAAAACAATAAGATGTCGATTTTGAGTTTATTTATTGCGGTTGTATAATTTCCCAAGTGCCTTTTTCCAGCGCTTGTTTTTCTGTACTGTGTTATCAAGGGCAGCGAGAAGATCATCTGCAATAAAGGGTTTTACAATAAAATCATTGGCTCCTGACTCATATGCCAGCAGAAGATTTCCTGCATCTTCTGTTGAAGAGACCATAATAACCTGCACATAGGGATAATTTTTCTTGATTTCACGCAGAAGATCAATGCCGCTCATCCCTGGCATATGAATATCTGTTATAACAATCAGGTCATATTCATCCGGAAAGTTCTCAAGGGCATCCTCGGCAGATGAGGCAATTATAAGCTCCCAATCCTTTAGCATCTCCTTTACAACCTCCTGGGTCATAACATCATCATCTACAAACAGTATTTTCATTTCATCTCCCAGCTAAAATATAAGGGTAGTGCATTGTCAAAACTAAAAATTAGGGTTCGGTTAATTGTAGAGACAAGGCATGCCTTGTCTCTACGTTGCAGATAGCCCTAACATTAAGTGTTGACAGTGCAGTAGGTTCACCATGCCTGGCCATTTCTGTAACAGCCAGATTATAGACTGTACATTAACTCCAAATAATTATATATATTCATTTTCGTCCCAAAAAACAAGCTCCGGTAATAACAGGAATTCACAAAGTCCCCATTAACCGGTGTCACAAAAAGTCGCTCATATACCTCTTCTTATTATTCCCAAAGGCTTAACGGAAGAGATATTTGCCCCATGAACTTTACATAAAACAACTTTATTTCCAAGGAGCTTCTGAATGTCCAAATACCCTGGAGATATTACAATCCTTCTTGCTGAAGATGATCGTACCATGCGCAAAATTGAAATAATTGCGCTGAAAAAACTTGGATTTGAAAAAATTATTGAAGCCGCAAACGGAAAGGAGGCCGAACGCACACTCCAGCAGAACCCCGATATTGACCTTGTAATAAGTGACTGGAACATGCCAGTCATGAGTGGTCTTGAACTGCTAAAATGGGTACGTTCCAGCCATTCAAATCCGGAGCTACCTTTTGTCATGGCAACCGGCCAGGCTGATAAGGCTCATACACAACAGGCTATCAAGCATAAAGTAACAGCCTTTATTGTCAAGCCATTTGGTTATGAGGAACTTAAGCAAACCCTTGACCAGGCCATGTCAGATGAAACAGAAACAGCAGATCAGAAAAGTTATGGTACTGACAACTCAAACTCAAACTCAAACTCAAAAAAACTTCCCAGAAAAAACTCTTCAGGAAAAGTAATCTTAAGGATATCTCATATACAGATTACAGATCACCTTGTCCTTGGGGTATTAAAATACCTGATTGAAACCGGTGAAGTTGCACCCAAGCACTTTGAACTGGAACTTCATTGCATGAATGGCTGGAATCCTGTTGCAAATTCACTTGAGAAACATCAGGTTGATGCTGCTTGTATCCTTGCACCCCTTGCCATGGATCTTTACAATTTTGGAGTTAAGATTAAAATTGTGCTTTTAAGCCACAGAAACGGTAGCTCCTTTGTCAGAACAACAAAAAATGATTTTTCAGAGCCATTTGAATCTTTTTACCAAAAAAGCTCTTTTCTGATTCCCCACAAGATGTCTGTACAGCACATGCTATCCCACATGTTTTTAAGCAATATCGGCCTTTCACCATCAATGGAAAAGGGAGATGATTTCGATGTTGCATTTGAGGTTGTTCCCCCTGTACTTATGCCGGAATTTCTTGAAAGCAATTCATCCAACAGTGGTTTCATGGTGGCAGAGCCAATTGGAAGCCAGGCTGTGGCAACCGGAATTGCAAACTTACAGTTCCAGTCAAGTGAACTGTGGGAAAACCATCCATGCTGTGTGGTTTCATTTCAGGAAAGTTTTATTACAGATTATCCTGAAGTCATGCATGAATTTACAGCCATGGTTGTTAAGGCAGGAGAATATATCTCCCGAAATCCTGAGAATGCAGCAGTTGTTGCCTGTTCATTTCTTGATCCGGCAGGGGAACTTGGTCTTACTGTTGAGACACTGAAATCTGTCCTGACAGAACCAGGTGGAATAACAACCGATGATCTATACCCTGCAATTGAAGATCTTGATGAAATGCAGAGATACATGTCTGCAAAAATGGGTATTAACACAATTATAGATCTTAACAAACTTGTTGATTCAAGCTTTGCTGACAAAGCATGTGGAAAACAACGAAGAGACAAGAGATCTGCACAGCTTAAAAATTCCCGTGAAATTGCAATTGCCCTTCTTGGACCCAATAAAAACTCAAATCAGAAATTATCAGCAACTCAACCTGTATCTAAAGAAACAGACCAGATTTCTGAAAAGAAATACCAACTCCCTGAAGTAGATTTTGAAGCTGTTGAAGAAAAGTTTCAAGATGTAGAAGAGAAGATTAAAACCCCTGAAGAGAAAAAACAAACCCCTGAAGATAAAAAACAAACTCCTGAAGATAAAAAACAAGCTGCTGAAGATAAAAAACAAACTGCTGAAGATAAAAAACAAGCTACTGAAGAAAACGTTCAATCAGTTGCCGGGAAATATCTTACTTTTCTTTTAAACAGTCAGGAGTACGGAATCAGCATCATGAACATACGTGAGATCATCGGCATGATTCCAATTACCCATGTTCCCAGAACCCCTTCTTATATAAAAGGAGTTATAAACCTTCGTGGTAAGGTTATTCCTGTGATGGATCTCCGCCTTAAATTCAACATGCCACCAATTGAATATACAGAAAGGACATGTATTGTGATTGTTGATTTCAAGGATAAAAACTCAAACGTATTACAGATGGGCGTTGTTGTGGATATGGTTTCAGAAGTGCTCACCATAAAGGAAGAAGAGATTGACACAAAAACCCTTGACCGCTCAGGAATGGACAATAATAGTATTCTTGGCATGGCAAAAACCGGAGAAAATGTCAAAATATTGCTTGAGATATCAACTATTCTTTCGGAGTAAACGGGCATGATTGATTACGTATCAATCACCCCCAAATATAAAAATGATAGTTATTTTCACGGTACAAAAAAATCTTCCTCCATACTAAATTAAAATGATTGCATATCAATGACTCTGTTGATTAAGTGTTTACATATTTGATTTTGCCACAATATAATGATTTTTAAGTAATCAAAAAACACATTATATTGTGGTGATTTTTTCAAAAAACGACTAAATCAACGGGCTCATCAATCGCCCTTAATCACTGTAAATGAGAACAATTGTCAAGGAAAAGGAGCACAACATGGCTAATTCCGGAAAACCCCGTATTCTCATTGTAGATGATGAAATCCATATACAGGAGATGCTCTCCCGTAACTTCAGATTTGAAGGTTATGATGTAATGACCGCAGGAAACGGACAAGAGGCACTTGACATTCTCGCTGAACATCGGATTGAAGTGGTTATTTCCGACATTAACATGCCAATAATGAACGGCATAGAGCTTCTTAAAACCATTCGCAAAGAATACCAGATGGTTCAGGTAATCATTATAACAGGTTATGTCACAATGACCCATCTTCTTGATGCCTTGCGTCATGGCGCACATACCTGTATTTTCAAACCAATGGATGATCTGAAGGAACTTGAAGAGGCTGTCAAACGCTGCATTGGCCACCTTAAACACTGGCAAAAAAAGCTTATTGAACTTCAATCAATTAAACCGGAAGATTCCGCCAGCGAACAGAACATAATAACCGATTTCATGAAGCAACCATAGATACTGCTTTCCACCCAACGGCCATTGCATCACCATCATATTGTCATCTTTTGAACCTTGATGAACCAGTAAAAAGTCCAATTATAACCATTTTGGCATTCTGAACTTTTTTATGAGATCATCAACCTTTTCATCGGGAGAATCAGATAAAATGGAAAACTATGATATAGATCCCCAGATACTTGCAGGATTTATTGATGAGACCACAGAAAATCTTCAAGCTGTGGAAGAGATGCTGGAAACTCTTGAAAAGAATCCAGATGACATGGAGATTGTCAACACCATCTTCAGGCCAATCCACTCCCTGAAGGGCACATCTCCCTTTTTTGGTCTTGTAAGGACCAAGGAACTCTCCCACAGCATGGAAAACCTGCTTGATGCTGTAAGAAAAGGCCAAAAAAAAGTATCAAAAAAACTTATTAATACATTGATGCCAGGGCTTGATCAACTGCTTCTGATTTTTGAAAGAATAAGATCAGGCAAAGAAGAAGTTGACGATATAAACCACCATAACAGCATCAGGGAAAGCATTGAGACGCTACTTACTTCTCCGGAAGAGAGTGAAAAAGCTCTTACAGAAGCTCTGCCACCAACAGAAGAGCCTGAGATAATTGACGTATTGATCAAAAATCTCAATGCTGTCAGGGAAATTGTGCCTTTACAGGATCTTTATATTATTGATCAGACCATGGAACTTCTCTTCAGGCTTAGTGCTGAAAATGAACTTGAAAACGAAATTATCAAAGAAAATGCAAAAAAAGAGATAGAGATTGCTAAAGAAAAAAGTAACATAGAAGCCATTGCCAAAGAGAGTGATATAGGCACTATTAATAAAGAAGATGACAGAACCAGGATAGGAACAACATCAAAAAAGCCATTAAAAGAGATAACAAAAGAAGAAGAAGAGCGGCGACAAAGTGACCGTCGTTCAGGAGATCGCCGCGCAGGAGACCGTCGCAAGGGAGACAGACGACAACTAAGTGACTCCACCGCTTCTGTTCCAGTGGCAGAGATGGATAAAACCATGAGGGTATCGGAAAAGAGCATTGACTCCTTTCTTGAATATGTTGGTGAGCTTGTGGTTGTTGAAGAGATGTTCAACCACCTTCAGAAAAAGATAGCCACACTCGCCTTTGAACAAAATCTCTCCCAGAATTTCAAACGTGTAATTGAAACTTTCAGCAACCTTTCTGAAAGCCTTCGGACAAGTATAATGGAGATCCGAAGTGTACCTGCCAAATTTCTACTTCAAAAAGCTCCCAGACTTGCCCGTTCCACAGCCGAAGCATCAGGCAAAATGGTAAATATAACCCTTGAAGGAGAAAATATTAAAATTGATAAAAGCTATCTTGAGCTTCTGGATGCTCCACTTACCCATATGGTAAGAAACGCTGTTGACCATGGCATTGAGCTGCCGGAAGAACGAACAGATGCCGGCAAAACTCAAACCGGTACCCTTCGCATTGCCGTTGAAGAAAACAAGGACAATATAAACCTTATTGTATCAGAAGATGGAAAAGGACTTGATTACGAAGCCATTGGCCGAAAAGCTCTTGAGCTGGGATTGATCAAAAAAGGAGAAAAGCCAAGCCATAGCCAAATTGTTGATCTGCTTTTTCAATCTGGTGTCTCAACAGCAAAAGAGATTACCGATATCTCGGGAAGAGGCGTGGGTATGGATGTTGTCAAAAAAAATATCGACACCGCAGGTGGAACAATCTCAGTTGAGAGTCATGCAGGCATTGGAACCACTTTTACCATTACCCTACCAAAAAGCGTCAGCACACAGATTGTGGATGGTTTTCTTGTCAAATGCGGTAAAGAGACCTATGTGCTGCCCATGGAGATAATAGGCGAATCATTTGTACCGGCACCAAAAGATATCACCTCAGTTAAGGGAAAAAAGGGTGAAGTTGTAATGAGACGGGGCACCCTTATGGAAGTTATCAAACTATGGAAGGTTTTGAACGGCCATAACCCTGAAAGAGAGATCATAACGTCCGGTAAAGATTCCACAAAAGATGATCTTTCAGTTGATTCTCGGGAAATCAATTGCGTAATGATTACAGTCAATACCGGAAACAAACCATATGCACTGTGCGTGGATCAGATTCTTGGGGTTCAAAAGGTTGTGGTAAAGCATGTTGAGGCACTGCCGGTTGAAAAAAATATCTTTGAAGGGGCTGCCATGATGGGGGATGGAAGTGTTGCCATGATAATCTCAACAGAGGGATTGCGTAACGTATAACCAACATGGCGGTTCACCGTCACAATCGAAGTGTTGAAAGTCGTTATAAAAACAGATATTTGCGGGGACTTTCATATAAATTTATCAAAAGTCTCTTCATCTTTTCACTAAGGAATTGATTTTTAATAACTTGTCCATTCACCTCTCCCCCAGCCACATTTTACAGACTTGGGAGGGGGAGTTTAGGTAAGTTAATTAAACC
>NZ_LT828542.1:216334-227713 GCF_900170035.1 Desulfamplus magnetovallimortis
TGAGCATCCTGGGCATCCTGATTCAGACAGTATTGACAAGGCTCAAAAGCTCATAGGTGTCGCTTTTGAGTAAACCCAATTACTTAACAATTGAATCTGCTAAATAATTATAGCCACAAATAGAGAAAACAGCCGATATAGATAAAAGTCACAGATGCCGCAATAGCCATTTTCAAATGACCAAGATTGTAAATATTACGGATAACAGGATATAATACAGCAAAGCCATAAATAGAAAATAGCAGCCCCACACCCTTAATGAAAAACAGATCAGCTTTATCCATATGAAGCTGAAGAGCAGCAACAACAGGAGCAAGAGGCCACATAGCAACAGCAGCAATACCAATATAAAAATATGAGACCAGAAAATTGGCATTTCCGCCAATGCCACGCAAAAAGACCCATATAAAAAGTGCGGCTCCTGCATGCATTAAAAAAGCAACAGGCACACCTGCAAAAACTATTTTAAAGGTGCTGTACTCTCCTGATGCTTCAATCCCCTGCCCTGCAAGCACACCGTCAATAAAAAAACTTGCAGAAATACCATATATAAGTCCAAGGATTGTTACATTGAGAATACAATAAAACTGCATGGATTTAATTGAAATTTTATCAGCTATAACTGCACCATCCATTTTAAGAAGTGCTGCCATGCTACTGAAATAGTTCATATGCTTTTTTTCCAGATTTGCAGGTAGGGAGCAAGTCAAACTATGACACCCTCTGCAAAAGTCAAACTCAAAACTCTTTTAAAAGTAGGGGCGGATATCATATCCGCCCCCAATGGGACAAAAATGGATTCTGCCCCATTACAGTTTCATACTAACCCCTCATGAGGCCACGAAAGTGTCAACTCCAGGGCACAAGTCCCCAGAAGAATACTCCTATACAGACAGCAACAATGACAAGGGGCCATACAATACCGTTATAACGCGTTTCATCATAATCAGGACCCCAACCGTGAATCCTGTCAATAACCATCTTGTCGGCAAGGGTGGGAGCATATGCCTTAAACATCTCAAGACGGTTGAACAGAATTGAAAGCAGGATAAACATTGCAAAGCTCAATGGAATGGTTACCATACCGCCAGACATTCCAAGTTTTGCAACAAGCCCTGTACCAACGCAGATTGAAGGAAAAACATGGGGAGAAATTACAATAAAAAGAACGCCGCAGAATATGGAAGATACCATAAGGGCAAGTTTGTTGGCCTCTTTCCACCAGACTCCAAGAAGAATGGCAGGTGTTGCCGTGGTGGCAAGAAGACCAAATGCCCACAAAATACTTGTAACAAGAAACTTCGGGGGTTTGAAAGCCATAAGAATTGCCATGATGCCGCCTATACCAAGGGCAACATATCCCCATCTCATCTTCTTTTTTGTATCCATGTCAGGGGCAATAATTCCCAAAAGATCGCTTCCCACAAGACCTGCAATTGCCATAAGATTTCCGCCAATTGTTGAAAGGCCAGCAGCAAGGGCACCGCCCATTACAAAAGCTGCAACTAAGGTGGGGTTATAGAATACATTTAATATAAGAAGTGTCTGGTCAGGTTTGGCAATAATCCTTCCTGTAGTTGCTGTAAAATAATTTCCTGCAAAACCTACAACATATGTTCCTGAAAAAAGAAGCCCCAGAAAAATGGCAAACCAAACAACTGCCCAGCGGGCATTTTTGACTGAAGAGGATGTAAAAACCCTCATGGCAAGATGAGGAAGTGCCACAGGCCCAAGGGTAAATGCCGGAATCAGGGCAAAATACCATCTGAAGTCATATTTCATGTCGAAAAATGTAGGAATCGCTTTGATCATATCGGGAACCATGTCACCATATGCAAGTGGTGGAAACCACCAACCAGAGGAGCCCATGGCTTTCATGATGGCACCCATTGGAACAATCATGGCGATGGTCATAACAACCATCTGAAATGCTGCATTATATGAAGCACCATACATACCACCAATTGTGATAAAGCCAACAGTGGCAAGCCCTGCAACAACAAGGGCAATATTGTAGGGAACACCAAATAAAAGCTCAAACGCCTGGCCAAGACCTATCATCTGTCCAAGGGCATACATTACCATAATAAGAATCATCCAGCATACGATTACCACTGTTGATGGCTTACCGTATCTCTGGCGTATAAAACTTGCAGGCGTAAAAGCCTTCATGCGGCGAAGACTTGTTCCATATAAAAGTGTCAAAAGAGGAATGGAGATTGCCCACTGTATCCATAGATATACAAAGGGCACCTGCAACTTGAGGATCAGGGCAATAACTCCAAGAAAAGTTGCAAGACTTGCCCAGGTGGCTGCCATGCCAAGGCCGTTTGTAACAGGGCCTATGGAGAAACCAGCAGCATAAAAATCCTCATCCGAGGTGGTTTTGCGACTTGCAAGCCAACCAACAGAGTAAAAAATTATAAAAAGAATAATAACAATAGCTATACCAATCCAGACATTACTTAACGCATATTCCGCAGGCATATTGATCTCCCGTCATAATATTATTTTACATGAAATCTTTCATAGAAAACTAAAAAAATGGCTTCTTTTGCCACAATCTCAAAAAGAACGACTCACTCTTTTCCAAACTGAGAAAATGACGTTTTTTCAAACTGAAGAAATTAATCCTTCTTCCCTTTCTCAAGTGATTTGACATACTCTTCCATCTCATCGTCAAATTTATTACACATGAGAGTCATCACCAGGCTGACTGCTGCAATACCGAACCAGCCCAGAAGAATGGGAACAATATACTGGGTCGGGAAACCCCACAACGTTCCTGTCTGCAGAAAAGGGAACAGGACAAAAATTGATGCCGAATGTCCCGCGAGCAATAGTAGAACAGAAAAAACAATGGTGAGGGTAATCTCTTTCTTGTAAAGTTTCTCTTTCATCTTCCGGTCAGCTCCTTTTTTTTGTAATAATAAGGTTTACGGTTGCAGGCCAAACAATGCCCTTAATAGGGTGTAATGGAGTCAAGGTATTAACACAATCGGTAAAAGTATGATTTTTCATGTAGGGAAGAGTGTAGGAAGAAGGAGGCATATGACCTACATTGATGTAGGTTCATGAACCTACATTAGGGGGAAAATGGTTTTTTTTCCGACAGTTTAAGATATAGTCATTTTCACGGTAAAGAGGCATCTGCAATGACCGTTATAAAGCGAGTCTTTCAATTTCAGCACAAGCACATTTCAATGAATTGGGTGCATCTTGAGCCAACGGTTTTTTCCTGCTTTTAGCCATATTTTGGACAAAAGGTTTACATTTCCCTGGCTTTAATAATTTCGGATAAGCATCAATCTCATTCACCGGAGGGTTTTTTAGATAATGAATCCATGTTTCAATATTTCTCTTAGGTACAAATACCCCTATCTTTTCATCTATAGCACGCCTTGCAATCTTTTTATCTGCCAACTGATCATCCAGCTCATTTATTCTGAAATCAGGATCATGTCCTGGATCTGCATCAATCAACACAACCAACCCCACATTCAGATAGTTTTTTGAGCGCAATGCAACAACTTCTGCTGCATAACTTTCCCTGACAAACTGTTCTCCAGAGCCTTTTCCGTACGGTGCAATTTTTGAGCGGATCCGTCTTTTTTCAATACCACACTGTATAAGAAAAAACCTGGCAAACACTTCTTGTTGACGGTCTTCGCACAATATGATGACCTGTGTATATTTATTCATTGAGCCAGCCCCTCGCGATTATTTCTGAAAAGGGAATGCCTTTTTTATTCTCAGGAATTGTAATGGATTTGATGCGTGTTGCTCGGTTGCTCTCCCGCTCAAACCAGAATCCTACCGGATCTGCAAGCAGGTAATCTATTAACTCAGGATGGTGGGATATTAAAATTGCCTGGGTATGACCATTTTCGCAAATATCGTACAATTCAGTCAACCAGGGTTGAATCTCTTCCAGTGCAAGAAAATTTTCTGGCTCATCCAAACATAAGATATATCTGGAATTATGACTCAAACGCATAAGAACTAATATAGTGTACAATGAAATCAACATACGTTGACCATCAGAAAGCTCATCAAATGTATATTCAACGATCTGTTTGTCTTCTTCATTCTGAATAGCAACCTTAAGTAACCGGTGTTTTTCTCCAACCGACTCAAATTTAAAGGCGTAAAAACCGGGGATGACGTTTTTAAGTTCACTTATTAATTGAAATGCAAGCCCCTGATCCTGGGAAAGATAACGATACCACGATGTAAAATTTGTTAAATATTTAAATGGATTTTCTGCTTCTTTAGAGCTTTCCAGGCTCATCATTGGTGGAATAATTTGCAATACAATCAAATGTTTAATGCGGTTTTTAAACCAGGTTAAAAGGGTATTGTCATTTCGTGGTGGAATGGCACCAACAGCAGATAATGACAAATTTACGGGATAAACAGGGCCGTGGGAAAAATCATCCCTGAAAAGGTGAACTTCTCCCTTTTCTTCTAATTTTAACAGAGGATTGCCTTCATAAAACAATCTTTCATACCTAACTTTTACATTTTGCTCTGCTTCAGAGTGTTTCAATGAAAGTTCATATTTAAAAATGCCTTCATGACCCTGAAATTCAAGCTCAAATTTTTGATAACTCAATGAACTCCATCGAGTTTTGTGCTCTATGGGAAAAACGCTGCCGGCATCTTCACCCAAATATACAAATCGTCTTATTTGATCAAGCACTTCAAAAATTGCAGATTTTCCTGAGCCATTCCTGCCAAGGAAAAGATTCAGATTATTCAATTTTATCTCAAAATTTATCAAACTTTTATAATTATCAATAAAAATTCTCTTCAACATGTTCTTTGCCTTTTAATTTTAACCATAATACAAAAACAAAAAATATTTAGATATTAACCTTGCCTGTTTTTTCAAAATGGACTGCACAACGTACCAGTTCACTTGCATTTTTCAATCCCAGTTTCTCCTTTATTCTCTCTCTGTATGTTCCAATTGTCTTTATGCTTAAAAAAAGACGATGAGCAATTTCCCTTGTGGTAAAGCCTTTTCCTATCTCCTTAAAAACCTGAAGCTCACGATCTGTTAACCTGTCAACAGGAGATTTATCATGTACCCTGGTATTTTCAGAGATATTGGATAGAATATGCTCTTTCACCTTTTCATTAAGATATATTCTGCCATCCAGAACTGCATGGATGGCCTTCACAACAGACTCCATAGCCTCCTGTTTCATGATATATCCCCTTGCTCCGGCATGAAGTGCCCGCTGGGCATAGAGATATTCATCGTGCATTGAAAGCACAAGCATTGGAATATCCTTATTTTCTTTTTTTACATATTTAACAAGATCAATACCATCGGATTTTTTAAGGCTTATATCAACAATGATCAAATCAGGCTGAAGAGTATCAATCTCCTTTATGGCATCCTCCACATCCTTTGATTTTCCACATGCTTCGAGGTCATCTTCCTGATCAATAAGAGCGGCAAGGCCGAGCCTGAATATGGGGTGATCCTCCACAAGCATTATTTTTTTTATAATTTTTTTTGAACTCATTTTTTATTGCCAATGCTCCAAAAGAACAATTGTTAATAATAACCTATTTTTCTCGTCAAGAAAGAGAGACGTTGCAATGCAACGTCTCTACATTGTTGTGTGTATCTACCATGTAGTTATAGGACTTCTCCATCCTGTGGCAAACTTATCACAACGCAGGTACCCTCACTCTCCCCGGGCTGAATTGAAAAAGCTCCTCCAAGCAGATTTGCACGATACTTCATAATTCTTATACCCATACCAGCTCCTTTCCTTGAAAGATCAACAAAATCTTCATCATACTTAAAAAGTTGATTCAGGTCACCATGTGATTTTTTTTCATCTTTAACATGGTCATGAGCCGCCCATGAAGATTCTTCCTTATACTCCGGTGATAGAGCTGTGTCACTATTAGCAAAATCAATGCCTCTGCCATCATCTGAAATAGAGATTTGAAGATTTTCATGATTCTCCTCATCAACATCAACAGTGATCTTTACATTTTCCGCCCTGCCATGGCGAATGGCATTTTGTACTGCTTCACCTGCAATGTGGTAAAGATTAATAACCACAATCTGATGATGAATATCAATGCTGCATCGACACTCAAGAGTGCATTCAATGCCATAAAGAAGCCTTGTATTTATTACAAGCTCCTTAAGAGAAGATACAAGTCCATGATTAAAGTAGGCAGGGCACAACCCCCTTGCAAGGCGTCGGGTTTTGCTTATACCCTCTTTTATCAGTTCAATTATCTGATCAGCAAGAGCTGCCGACTCAGCCGAGGATTGCTGCACCCTCTTTTTCATTACACTTGCAAGGCCTTCAATGCCGATAAGATGGGGACACAGATCATCATGGAGATCATTGCCTATCTTCTGGCGCTCCCGTTCTCCAATCTCCATAATGCTCTTTTCAAGGGATCGAACTTCCGACACATCCCTAAGTGTTATAACACTGCCAACCGGCTCTCCATCACGGTTTCGATAAACCGATCCGCGAATGGTAACATCAATGAGCTTTCCGGATTTTGTCTTGCGCCTGCTTTCAGTTCTTGGCAATGTATTACCCTTTAATATAATCTCTATGCCATCCATTGTCTCTTTCCAGTGCTCCCTTGGGACAAAATGATCCATTTTGTGGCCTGCGCAATCATCAAAAGAGTAACCGAAAACCGCTGTAAAAGCAGGATTCATGTAAGTCACACGGCCCTCCATGTCATATACCACAATAGGATCCGGGACTGCCTCCATTACAGAACGATATTTTTCCTCACTTAGTTCCAGCGCCTCCTGTGCAATTTTTCTCTCACGGATCTCGGCCTGAAGTGAGTGGTGATACTTTTCAAGCTTGTCCATAAAAGAGTTGTAGTACCTTGCAAGCTGCCCTGTCTCATCCTCCTGTATCGGGGTTATTGTCAATCGCTCTGTAAACCTTCCGGAAATTGCCCTGTCAAAACGATTCATAAGTTCCCGCAAAGGGCTTGTAATGGTTGCACTTAAAAGAAATGTTATTGGCACAAAAAGAATCAGGGATACAACTCCTATAACAATAATCATGTTTCTTATGGTATCTAAGGGCATCTGAAACTCATCAAGATAACTTGATGATGCAACCATCCATTCATATTCCGGAATATCATGAAAGATTACAAGTTTTTTCCTAAAATGTGAATCACTTGGATTTTTCCAAAAATAGATAAGCTTTCCATTTTTTTTCTCAAGCATCTGTTTGTAGAAAAAAGGGGAAAAGCCCTCATCCCGAAAGACATTTATCCCCTCAAGTTCCGGATGAATAATGACATTACCCTTCATATCCATTACATAGGAATATCCGGTATTTCCAAATCTGTGGCTTAAAATGCTCTCCCTGAAATCGCTGATATTGACAAGTTTTTCAAATTCCTGCTGGTATGAAGAAACTGTAATAAGCCAGTCCCAGGGTTCAAAATAGGCGATATAGAGTGCCTTGGGTTTTGGAGCATCCTCCTCTGGATTTTGCCAGTAATATTCAATATATCCATTTTTCCGGCTTATCATCTGGCGTACAAATTCATGATCAGATATATCAAGTCCTTCAAGGCTTTTCCTGGGGTGTTTTAGAACACGTCCGCTTCCATCAAGAATGCATATATACCCTTTTTCCCCGATCTTCTGGCACATCACAATATCAACAGCTCTATTTTGTGCCTCTTCAATGGAGAACTCCCCATCCTTATGACGCTCATCAAGTCTCTGAATAATTTCATAATTATTTTCTGCCGTGGCTCTCATATGATTTTTTATGGAGACAGAAACTGCGGTTCTTACACTGTTAAGGATGGCGGAAGTTGAATTTTTAAGCTCACTTTCAATGTGGCTCTCCACAGTAGTCTTTACAATGGAATATATAACAAGACTTGAAAGAGCCATAATAACTACAAATGTGGATGAGTAGATAAAGAGAAGCTGGTAGCGTATTTTGAATTTCTTTATCATCTGAAAAGAGATCATGCTTATGTACCTTTATGGATTCATTGATATGCCCCCTGCAATTTGTCTGAATCACGGATTGCCACAGATTACGCTGATTACACAGATTTTTTCAATCAGTGTAATCTTTTAATCCGTTTAATCCGTGATTCAGACAATTCCCATTCTTTTTTCAAACAGAGTCTATTTTGTCAACAAATCAAATTTAATAAAGCAAACTTGTCCATAATTTCCCGTTAATCATAAAATTGAGCTTGCATATCATGTAATCAGTGTTTATAACACCTACTATGACTGAGCGCTCGTTCAAGTCCTTTAAGAAGCAATAAACTGCTGATAGAATTAAAAAACCGGAACTACCGTAAAACCATTCAAAAAGACAGGAGAACCTGATATGGCAAAAAAAAAAGATGAACTTCGCCCAATTGGATACAAAATAAAGCAAATCCGCCTTGACAAGAACATATCACTTGATTTTATCGCCAATGAAACCGGACTCTCCATGGATTTTATACAGGCTGTGGAATCAGGAGAAAAACGTCCTCCTGTTGGCACTCTTCTTCAGATCTCCCGTGCCCTTGGCGTTGATTCCGGATTTTTGCTCAAAGAACAGGAAGAAAGTGCTGAAGAGAGAGTCAAAGCTTATACAAAACGAACAGACAACTACGCATACACACCGCTTACACCAGGAGCGGAAAACAAGCATCTCAAGGCATTCCGCATAACCATTGATCCCCAGAAAGCACACAAAGGTGTTGGATTCCAGCACGAGGGGGAAGAATTTTCCTATGTTCTTGAAGGTAAAGTCGAAATAACAGTGGGAGATCATGTTAACTCTCTTGGACCTGGAGACTCCCTGCATTTTAATTCCGGCATCAAGCATGACCTTAAAAATGTTGGAGATACACCGGCAGAGCTGATCGTCGTGGTTTATACCCCCTGATTTATTCTTTAATCGCTGCTTGTAATGCTTTTGTCAATGCGTCCATTTAATCCTCAAAAGGGGCACCTCTCAAAAGGGACACCTTATTGGCATCTATTGAATTTGTCTGAATCAGGATAACCAGGATTTACAGGATGCCCAGGATTTTTATCCTGTAAATCCTGGTTATCCCGGGCATCCTGATTCAGACAATATTGACAAGGTTCAAAAGCTAATAGGTGTCGTTTTTTAAGTTAAAAACCACCTTGTTTTTTATGCATGACAAAGCAGCAGCTTCTCAATTTGTTAAAGGAGACCAAATGTTATTTAATCTTACAGATGAACAGTTAATGATACAGAGTATGGTCAGGGAGTTTTCCAGAAAGGTTGTTGCCCCCACCGCTTCAGAAAGGGACAAAACAAAGGAGTTTCCCAAAAAAAATCTTAAACAGATGGGTGAACTTGGGCTAATGGGCATGATGATCCCTCCTGAATATGGCGGAGAAGGTGCTGACACCATCTCCTATGTTCTTGCTCTTTCGGAAATTGCCTATTCATGTGCATCCACAGCAGTTGTAATGTCGGTTCAGAACTCAATTGTCTGCGAAAGTATCCTTAAATACGGCTCTGAAGCCCAGAAAGAGGAATTTTTAATCCCCCTTGCTTCAGGCAAAATGATCGGTGCATTTGCACTCACAGAACCTGACGCAGGCTCCGACCCTGTCAGCCAGACCACAACAGCAGTTAAAGATGGGGATGAATATATAATCAACGGCACCAAGCGATTCATCACGTCCGGAAAAAACTCGGGAGCTGTCATTGTAACTGCAAAAACAGATGAAAGCGCCGGGCACAGGGGTATCAGTGCATTTCTTGTTTCCAAGAAAACACCAGGTCTTGTTGTTGGACACATGGAAGATAAAATGGGCCTGAGAGCTTCTGACACAACAGATCTCATATTTGAAAACTGCCGTATTCCTGAAACTGCCATACTGGGTAAAGAGGGAGACGGCTTTAAAATCGCCATGTCCGGCCTTGATGGCGGACGTATCGGCATTGCAGCGCAATCCCTTGGAGTTGCCCAGGCTGCTTTTGATGCAGCAGTTAAATACTCAAGGACAAGAAAGCAGTTTGGATGCGCCATATCAAAGCACCAGGGCATAAGATGGCAGATTGCCGACATGGCAACCCAGATAGAGGCTGCAAGGCAGTTGATGCTCTCGGCTGCTGCAATGAAAGATCGAAAGGAAAAATATACCGTACAGGCATCCATGGCAAAGCTCTTTGCATCGGAAATGGTAAACCAGATAACATCAAGAGCCATACAGATGCATGGTGGATACGGTTTTACAAAGGATTATGATGTGGAGAGATACTACAGGGATGCGAGGGTCTTTACCATATATGAAGGGACTTCTGAGATACAGAGGATTGTTATTTCCAATAATGTCTTGAAAGACAAAAGAAAGCCGTAAAAAAGAGCCTTTAAAGACAGCTTGTTTCATTTATCGGTTACATTTTTTTAAACCTTGATTTTAAGGATTATCTTGATTTTTCATCATGTTAATCCTTAAATCTGGGTTGGTTCTAATTTCGGCCAATGATAATTTTTGTGAGGCTGTCTGAATCAGGATACCCAGGATTAACAGGATAAGGCAGGATTAATACAGTATCCTGAACATCTTTTTTATCCTGGTTATCCTGATTCAGACAAATGGCCGAAGAGTGTTAAGGTGTAGAATTCAGGCAATGGCAATCTTGCAACCTAAAGCATTGAGAATTAACTCTATTTGGATTGACTAAGTAAGACATCTTGGCCTTTTTTGGTAAGGCGATATTTTTGTGATGGGCTTTTTGGAGAATCAGGCTGTGTCATCTCAATTAGATTTAAAGCAAGTGCAGGGGCAAGATAATTTCGAGAAAAATTGACTCGATCCTTTAATTCTAAAAGTTTCATAATCTCCGCCCTGTTCATCTCGTATTCCAAGTTTCTCATCAAATTGATTACTTGCTGGGTTACTTGCTGGGTTACTTGCTGGGTTACTTGCTGGGTACCAACATCTGCCTGCTTACCCAGAGGCACTACAAATCTGATTTTCGTACCAATCTCAAGGATTCGAGGTTCTGGCAAACCAAGTGCTTGTGCTTCATTGAACATTCGAGGCACACCGGTACCCCACTGCTCAATAAGGTTAATCTCTCTAAAAAAACGGGCAATAACAGGATTTCTGATTTTTGAAACCCCTTGACGCATGTCTTCAATGGTCATGCCGGGTAAAAGAATGCCCGGATTTTCGATTTCAATTCGATCATCAAAAAATGCAATACGAATTGGAGCACCCCGTTGGGAATAGTCGGCATGGACAAGTGCATTGATCACCGCTTCACGAAGGATAACAAGGGGAATGCTCCAGACATCCTTACGTCGGACTTCTGAAAAATCCGCCCCACGCATGGCATGTTTTTTTAG
>NZ_LT828542.1:227813-229893 GCF_900170035.1 Desulfamplus magnetovallimortis
CATAATACTTGTTCTTTTTCCTGCTTGACTTAACTCACGAGTGAGAAGTTCTCTGATTTATATCCACATATGGCATTTCGAAAATTTAAAACACAATATGTAGTATTAAAAAAAAGAACTTCCAACTCACGAGGATTTAATGACTAACTTAAAATCTGTCTTCAATTAGTAAAGAATGAGTACTAAGTAACACTACCATTTGAAAATCGAAACATACCGGCCTTCAACGATATGGTATTTTGAAATGGGTAAGTTATTTAAAACCATTACCTTAAGATGAGATAGTGCAAATCATTTTTTTCTAAAAATCACCTATTCAATGTGACTTGCAAAGCAGCAATGTAACTTTAAAAATACAGATGGAGATATGAAACATGCCCAGAATTCGCTCATAAATTAGAAATAAATTCATCAACTGTCATTCCAGCATCTTTTATCAGGTCTCGCAGTGTACCTCGTTTAACATCTTTACCTTTATGCATTGGTATCGAAAGAGTTGCCTCTTGACCAGGTTTTTCCATCGCTACATGGCTTCCTTTTTGTCTGGATATTGACCAACCTGCTTTTTGAAACGCTCGAACGATAACTGTTCCTGTATAAGTGCCCAATCTTGACATTTTAAAGCAGCACTTCAAGAATTTGTTCATTTGGTCTTATGGATTTGGCAGCTCGCTCATTCAACACCTCAAGACAGAGTTCAATTGCTTCCTGAATATTCAAGACAGCCTCATCAATACTATCCCCTTGAGAATGACATCCAGTTAAAGCAGGGCAACTTACATTATATCCACCATCTTCAATATCTGGTTTTAAAACAATTCTAAATTTCATAAATGTTCTCCATGCATAAAACACATCGGAATCTTTCTCTCATAAAAAATCACCCTTTCCATTTAAAAAGGATTTGTATCAATTAAATACTCAAAATCGACACCTATGATCTTTTGAGCCTTGTCAATACTGTCTGAATCAGGATGCCCAAGATTAACAGGATAAGGCAGGATATCTATCCTAAACATCCTTTTTTTCCTGGTTATCCTGATTCAGACAAATTCAATAACTGCCGCAAAAGCCATGAAGATGTCGATTTTGAGTAAATATAATCAACCCCAACCCTGCTCTGCCAGTCAAGAACAAAAAAAGAGCATTATGTACCTGTCCCCAGCTCCTCCCCTTTTATTTTTATCATAATTCCATTTATAATAATTCATAATTTATAATCAAGCATAGCATGTGCTTAATGTCAACATCAAAAACAAACGCATTTGGATATGCTTTTTCAAATGCGTTTTGTGTTTGTTTTGAAAACTGCTGACAGGCCAAATGACCAGATGAGGGTGAAGGTGTAAAATTCAGGCAATGGCAATCTTGCAACCTAAAGCATTGAGAATTAACTCTGTTTGGATTGACTAAGTAAGAGATCTTGGCCTTTTTTGGTAAGGCGATATTTTTGTGACGGACTTTTTGGTGAGTCCGGTTGTGTCATCTCAATTAATTTTAAAGCAAGTGCAGGAGCAAGATAATTTCGAGTAAAATTGACTCGATCCTTGAGTTTCAAAAGTTTCATAATCTCCGCCCTGTTCATCTCGTATTCCAAGTTTCTCATCAAATTAATTACTTGCTGGGTTACTTGCTGGGTTACTTGCTGGGTTACTTGCTGGGTACCAACATCTGCCTGCTTACCCAGAGGCACTACAAATCTGATTTTCGTACCAATCTCAAGGATTCGAGGTTCTGGCAAACCAAGTGCTTGTGCCTCATTGAACATTCGAGGCACACCGGTACCCCACTGCTCAATAAGGTTAATCTCTCTAAAAAAACGGGCAATAACAGGATTTCTGATTTTTGAAACTCCTTGACGCATGTCTTCAATGGTCATGCCGGGTAAAAGAATACCCGGATTTTCGATTTCAATTCGGTCATCGAAAAATGCAATACGAATTGGTGCGCCCCGTTGGGAATAGTCGGCATGGACAAGTGCATTAATCACCGCTTCACGAAGGATAACAAGGGGAATGCTCCAGTCATCCTTACGTCGAACTTCTGAAAAGTCCGCACCACGCATGGCATGTTTTTTTAA
>NZ_LT828542.1:229993-310609 GCF_900170035.1 Desulfamplus magnetovallimortis
AATCATATTTGTTTTTTCCTGCTTGATTTAATGACTTAGTAATTGATGAAGATATTCAAGGTAATCGGAGATATCCTTTTCATCTGCCAGCAAGGGATTTGCCATTATAGCCATAATCTATGCTCTGGCTTCATCCTGTTCCAAAGTATAAAGATCAGGATACCTGAATTCCCACATAAATTTCGGAATAAATAAATTTGCAACATCAAAGCAGCAGAAAATATCTCCAACATTAAACTGTGCAGAAATGGCTTCCTCTCAGTGCCTGTATAATTCAGGCAATAGCAATCTTACAACCCAAAGCATTGACTATTTTGATGATGGTATCAAACCTAGGATTACCGCTGTCTGACAAGGATTTGTATAAACTGGCTCGACTCACGCCTGTTTGCTTTGCTATTTCAGTCATTCCCTTGGCTCTCGTAGCAATATTCAAGGCGTGAATAAAATAAGATGCATCACCAGTAATTGCGGTTTCCTTAAGGAACTCACGGATGTCCTCATCTGTTTTCAGATGTTCGGCAATATCAAAATGGAAAGTTTCAATCGGCATAATATTTACTCCAATTCATCCAGAAGACTTTTGCTTTTTTTTATGTCATTTTGCTGGCTCGATTTGTCTCCGCCAACCAGTAAAAGGACAATCTGTTGATTACAGATGGTATAATAGACACGAAGCCACAGCCTAAGAAGTACCTAAGTTCATATAGATTGCTGCCAAGTTGCTTAAAGTCGCCAAAATGACCATTTTCCATGAGAGCAAAGCGTGCCAGCATCTTTCTTTTAGCAACAACGTCTCTTAACTTGCTGAACCATTTATTGAAATTTTTGGTACTTTTCAATTCATATTTCATGGCAAAATTGTATTTCACAGGAAACAATATGTCAATACAAGATATGATACTGCTCTGATAGATACTTAAAATCGAAACATATGATCTTTTGAGCCTTGTTAATACTGTCTGAATCAGAATACCCAGGATTAACAGGATAAGGCAGGATTATAACGCATTTGGATATGCATTTTCGGGGTTGGTTTTAATTTCGGCCAATGTTAATTTTTGTGAGGCTGTCTGAATCAGGATACCCAGGATTAACAGGATAAGGCAAGCATCCTAAATATCTTTTGTATCCTGTTTATCCTGATTCAGACAAATGGCCGATATTAGAAGCAACCCTTTTTTTATTTTTGAAGCCAATGCTGCTGAAGTGGCTTTTCCGATTCACTGAATTACATGAAAACAATCCGGAGAATGATAAGCATCGAGCCCCTTGCAAGTATATTAGTTTTGACAATGCACTACCTCTCTATGAGAGAACCTGCAACATAACTATGAAGAACACTGGAGATAAAGGAGTGATATGGGATTCCATTTTGAGCAGCAAGGACTTGAATTTCTTCCAAAACTTTCGATGATATTTTAATATTTACTCTTTTATCGTTTCTAAGTGTGTTACTTGCAAATTGCTGATGTTCGTTTATCTTTGCCTTCACGTCTTGAACAGATTGCCATTCTCCCTTCTCAAAGGTTTCAAGATAATCCTGCTCATCTCTGTCAAGTTTTAAATTCCTGGTCATTATTTCTGCCTCCCAAATAATCTCTCGTTGCTTTACGGCTTGGGATTATTGTCTTTAAAAATTTACCATTGTTATCCTCAATGAACGGTACAAGGTAAACATAATCATTCATCTCGACAACAAGTATTTGCTGGTTTGGGTATTTTGACTGCTTTGGATGACTAACAACATCAAGCAAATCCCCTCTTTCAATATGCATAACAACCTGTTCAAAACAAAGATTACGATCTATCTTAAGTTTTTTATTTTTATCATAATTCAATTTATAATATAATTCATAATTTATAATCAAGCATAGCATGTGCTTAATGTTAATATCAAAAACAAAAGCACCTGCATCAATTCCCATTCAAGCAGTTGCTGAATTTCCATCTACCAAATCTTAAAAAAAATTATTATACATGAGCATCTTTCTTAAGGATTAACATGATAAAAAATCGCGAGAATCCTTTTATCAGAAAATCATGCTATAGATTATGCTTAAGCCATTATTTCTGCCCAAAGCCTGATAGTTTCCAAAGCATATCACCGTTACTTTAGCTTGCAAATTCAAAATTTACCCATAAATCCATAGCACAAAATGGGCTTTGATATTGAAGAAGAGGGATATGCAAATTCAATTCAGGTAATATAGTGGCGGGATTTGATGATCCGTTTGAGCAATAGTCACAACCAGAATTGTAACCTTCTTGTCTTGCATTGTCTCAATCAGATTGAGTATATCCTCCGAGCCACCCGTTCACGCGGTTTACAGATCAATATCATCATGTGGCCCATACCAAGCATCCACAATTTCACCAAAAATATACTTCTCAACATCTGAGCGGTAGCCTAACCAATGAATAATTCGCTTCAAAGCATTTTCCGGTTGGCTGCTCAGCCTACCCAACTCAATAAACCCCTCGAATTTTTCCTCTTTTCCACCACCACCGCAATAGCAATTATTTGCTTCAACTGCCTGCTCAAGAAAATCATCAAGAAAGGTGTCAAATTTATCTTTGGTATTTCTTTTTATTGCAAATGATACTCCAAACTCTTTATACTCTCCAGTGTGTTTCTTTTTACGAAGGCGTTTTTTCACTTTGATCCTTTCTCACTTTGCATGAAGTTACAATACTTTGTGATTAGAATTTTCTATTTCTCGTTCTTCTGTCAGAAACAAATCATTTTTTGCTCTAACAAGATCAGATAGTTTTTTAAAACCGTAGTGTCTGGAATCAAAGTCAGGCTCTATTTTAGTCAAATAACTTCCAAAAGTTCCAAGTTGTGCCCATCCAGAATCATCAGTTGATTGCTCAAGTGCATTGAGGACAAATTCTTTAAGAAATTCAGTTTCAACCTTTCTCGATTCGTCATCAGCTTCTTTAAAAGATGTATTTTTTTCATTTCTTTCGTCTTGAACTGTTGGAGTAATCAATTCTTCTTGTTTATTTGTCCACTCTCCGGTGGCTTCATCATACGCTCCGCCGGGGATTACGCAATGAACATGGGGATGAACAGGAAGTTGCTGACCCCAGGTGTGCAGTACCATGAAAAAACCGGTTTTTCCTCCGGCCCATTTAGGATCATGTCCAAATGCCAGCAGCGTGTCTGCAAAGCTTCTGAACAAATGATCGTACACCACCTTCTGATTGAAAAGACAAAAAGAAAAAATCCGGTTGGGAAGTGTAAACACACAATGAAAGTACGGCACAGGAAGAAGCTCATCCATGCGGACATCCACCCACTTATGACGTTTTCGGCTCCGGCATTTCGGGCAATGGCTGTTGCTGCATGAATTGGGAAACAACTCCGTATGACCGCATGTGTCACACATATTGACGCTGTAGCCAAAATCTCCGGTGCGGCAGTGCAGAGTATCAGAAAGAACCTTGTGCTGCCTCGGGGTAACACTGTTGTCTCGTTGATAATCACTCCAGTAGAGCCTCAAAATGTCCGCAAGCTCACACTCTCCATATTTATTACCCGGCGGAGAATCTTTACATATCAGCTCACCCGGCAGACTGCTGAGAGTCTCTTCCAGCGTCTTCTTCTTTGAAAGGGGAAGCTCCACACGAGGAGTCAGAACAGAATCCATATGGGGGAGGTTTATACTGTTTAAAACGTCATAGCATGATCTCTCTGGGGTACCATGTGGCAAGGTGCCTCACAAAAAGGGTTATGTATGAAAAACAGAGTACTCCGAATATTTACCCCAAAAAAAACGATTTTCCTATGTTGTCAATTTTGTGTTTGGATTGGCTAAATAAAACATCTCTGCTTTTTGTGTAAGTCGATTAAAAAATACAAATGCTCTTGACTTTGGCTAAACTTTAATAAAATACTTACATAGTCAATACGATATACTTCATAGTGTCTAATACCTCAAGGCCTGATGCTTTACAAAATATTATATATGTGGCGAGATACTACAAAGGAATGCAAGGGTACATCTCCATATCTACACATAAAGAGAAGGCCGCGGAGATGCCTTTGATGGACTGAGATTCCTGAAAAATATATTCTCCTTGCTGGATATCAGTTTAAAATGACCTGCCAGGCAGAAGAAAGAGAACTATTATGATCAAAAAAACCCACGCTCCATCATACCAAAATATATCTCTATATATACTTTTTTTCTGTTCTGGATTTTGTAGTCTGGTATATGAAATTATATGGAGCAGAATGTTTGTGTTAGTCATGGGAAATACCATATTTTCCACAAGCACAATCCTTGCATCCTTTATGACAGGTCTGGCACTTGGAAGCATATATTGGGGATATAAAATAAGAAGACACAAACCTTTACATGCAATTAAATATTTCGCAATATTAGAAATATCAACAGGTCTATATGGACTTCTGTTTCCACTAATATTCTATCTATTCCCATCTTTAGAAAATATGCTTACTCAATTTACATCAAAATCTTCACATACACAACTATTCATTAGATACCTAACAAGCACTTCATTAATTATTATTCCGACCTTCATGATGGGAGGAACTTTTGCAATATTAAGTCATGCCATTATTCAAAATTCCACACAATTTGCCCGTAAAGCGGCTCTCCTTTATGGAATAAATACCATAGGCGCTGTCACTGGAGCTTTATTCACAGGCTTTTTTTTAATAAAATCATTGGGACATTTAAATACAATATATTTAGCAGCTTCAATAAATATTATTATTGGAATGGTTGCATTTGCTATCTGGAAAACAAAAAAACATCAACAATCAAAGACAACCACAAAAACAGTAATCAATACAAAAGAACAAAACAAAAACCAGTCTATCAATATCCCGGTCAAATATAAATATCCCATATTCTACGTCATATTCATATCTGGTTTATGCAGCCTCTCCTATCAAATCATATGGACACGCCTTCTTATCTTAGTCATAGACAATTCAGTTTATTCATTCACGATGATATTAGCTATTTTTCTTGTAGGAATCTCTTTGGGAAGTTTTTTGATATCATTACCTAATATAAAACCAGATAAAACCCTCATGGTATTTGGATGGATTAATATATCCATTGCGATATCTTCATTTTGTGTACCATTTTTTATTAATATAAAATCCATCCCTGGCACAACAACATACTGGTATTTTTTAATCAGCACCATTCCCCTATTTATCATAATACCAACGATTTTTATGGGAATGGCAGTTCCTGTTGCCATGAATTTATATAACTGCCTTTCAAAAAATAAAGCAGGAGATGCAGTAGGAAAAATATTTGGTATTAATACAATTGGATCTGTAACAGGAATTTTACTATCAACATTTTGCCTTATTCCAATGTTAGGAATAAAAAATTCATTGACAGCCCTTTATATTTCAAACTTTTCAGCAGGTTATCTTATAATCTTTTTAACGACCAATAAAAAATACTATAAAACTGCCCATGTCTTTATATTTATCCTAATTATCATAACTATGCTTTTTATTCCTCCTGACAATTTTTTTGAAAAAAAATACTCCAACCTGGAACCTCAAAGCCAACTAATATATTATAAAGAAGAAACTGCTTCCACAATCACAATTTTTCAACGTCCTGACAAACACCGCGTTCTTTATATCAATGGAATTCCAGAAGTTGATACGACTTTTCTTTCGGTCCAGACATTAAAACTCCTTGGAGTAATTTCAGGAGCACTGTCAAGAAACAATCAAAATGCCCTTATCATAACATTTGGAGCTGGCATTACTGCTAATGCTGCAACTCTATTTGCAGACAGAGTAGATTGTGTCGATCTTGTCAAGCATACAAAACCCATATCTAAATTTTTTTCTTTTGAAAATGATAACATCATAGAAAAAAACAATATATCATTTCATGTTGATGATGCAAGGCACTATCTATTGTCAAACGATAAGCAATATTCGTTTATCATATCAGATGCAACCCATCCAAGATCCTATGATTCATGGGTACTATATACCAAAGAATTTTATCAACTTGTAAAAACGAGATTGGACAAGGAGGGGATTTTTTGTCAGTGGCTACCGTTCCACGGAATCAATGAAGCACAATTTCTATCAATCATTAAAACATTTAAATCTGTTTTTAAAGAAACATCATTATGGAGAATAGATAATGGTTATGTAATACTGCTCTCAACCCCATCCCCTTTTGAGATTGATTTTATTCACCTTTTCAATATATTACAACAAAATAGGAACCAATTAATAGCAACCGGGCTTGATAACCCTATTAAAATGCTAACATCCTTTTCAATGGCATCAAAGCAGATAGATAAAATGGTGAAAAATGGCAAAATCATATCAGACAACAGCCCTGTGCATCTATTTTTTCCATTTGATGGGACATTTGAAGAGCAATACAGTGAATGGCCAGAAAATAATTATAAGATAGTAAAACAATATGAAGAATCCATAATTCCCTATCTGACTTTTCCAAACATTTCTGACATAAATAAAATTGACCAAATTAAAGAAATTATAAAAAAAGCAGAATTATAAAACAAACTACCTCACCCCCGGACACCTCCATGCTTCAAGCCTGTTTTGATCATGGATTGTACTTGTATATTAAACTGTAGGGGGGTAGAGCCTACGTTTCGTTATTCGTTGTGGCCGTGGGCATGGCCGTTTTTTAAAAAAACCCCGTTTTTTAAGGTTCTTGAGGGCTTTCATCCTTCGTTGTGGCAGATAGGCATGCCATGGCCGTTATATCCTACCATGAACAAAGCTAACCTTAAAATTTAGTGCTGATGCTGACAAACCACTGATTTTAAATCAAGGTTGAGAGATATTGTTTTTATTTGTCTTTGAGTTATATTCTTCAATTTTCTGCGTATATGACTCTCTTTTGAGCTGAAAAGCTTGTATTCTCTGGTTAATCTCTGTTATTTTTTTATTATATTCTTCCACAGCCTTTCTGTTATTTCTGTTTATCTTTTGACCTGCAAGTTCTGAAGCTTCAACAGTAAGTTCTTGATATTCCTTATCAAACTGTTCTTTCATTTTTTGAAGTTCTTCTGCTTTTTCATCAAGTGATTTTTTGTTTTCATTCAAATGCTTGTTATTAATATTATCAGGCTCTTCATCTAAATTCTCTGTTTTGTTTTTGTTGGTTTGAGTTTCAATTCCTTTTGTTATTTGCAAATCGTCATATTTATCTCTCGGTATTTTGGAAAGATCATCTGTAAACAGAACATTCCCGTTCTCATCTACATAACGAAAATACTCAGCAGACACAAAACCAGCAAAGGTAGTGATCAATAAACAAATCACTACCAAAATATTAACTATAAATCGCATATTGCTCCTTGACATCCATGTTATTATAAATACTTATTGCGACAATATAAATTATTTGAATTGACACCATATACCCTTTTTTTCGCTTCTTTTGTAAGGCTCTGCAATTTAATAATATGAATTGAAAACATGTTTTTATCACCTGCCTTTTCAATCGAAGATAAATATTCGGATTACTCCGTTTGTCATACAGTATATTGAGAGATGTTTATCTTTTTGTTGTATTAAAACAGAAGATATTGTGTAGCAATATGGGACCGAATATTTACACAACAAAATATAAAAAAATTTTTAAAAAAAGCAATTATGAAAATTTTCTAATAAACCATCATGATAGCGAGGGCATCACAACGATGCATGAAAGCCATGACATATCAGTATTTTATGGAGACTTTCTAACAAACCGTCATGATGACCTGCTGATCACAACCATGCATAAAAACATTTGAATTACAATACTTTTTTATGGTGACTTTCCAACAAAACTAAAAAAAATTGAGCCACATCATGGGCACTCCTCACCACCCTCTTTCCAGGTAACTACACCTGAATAAATAACTCCGGGATTAATCTGCTTAATCGTAATAATATCTCCTGTACTGGTTTGAATATATGCTTTGGTACCGTCATCTTCGCCAGAGTGAATGTTAGGAGTTCCAGCAAGCCCTTTACCAAGAGGAAGCATTTTTTTCATTTTGCGTTCACCAATGTCAATAACCCCATCATCATTACCACTATTCTCATCTTCATTGTCAAAACCCACAACCGATTCAAAATATGGTGTCCCTGTTTTATAATAAAGAGCATAAAGGTTACTGGTTCCCTCAAAAGAACACATCTCTCCAGATGGAGTATATGAAGAAAATGTCAAAATTTCACCAAATAGGGCAGGCTGGGACAAACTGCGCTCTTTTTCTGAAATATCAACAAAATTAGAAGCAGCGGTTCTAAAATCCATTAGCCAGCCACCACCCTCATCCGTAAATTTGTTGACTTCGTCAATCAAACCAACTTCACCTTCATCTGTGTCTGTCCAATCCCAACTCGTAATACCTGTAATATTGTTTACTGTTTTGTCATCCAATATTTCAGCGGAAGAGACATCTATCAGCAATGTATCAACAACTTCATCCCAGTTAAAGGTTTCATCTGTTGTTTTATACTGAAATCCGGGTTCATCTTCATCAGTTTCCAGGTCATCAAATGGCTCAACAATTCCGTAAAACGTCTGTTGGGTACTGATGGCTTCATCACTTTTTACGTAGTATCTGCCAGTTCCGAAGTAAACCCACATTCTACCTCGGTCATCAATTGTTGCATTGGCCTCTGAAGTAATAGGTTGTCCCTCTGTCAATGCAGTTCTGGTACTTGTGTCAAAAAGAATGCTGTCTCCATCCCAGTTTGCAGTATCACTGTCATTGTCAATTACAAGTCTTCTGAGTTTACCACCCCAACCGGATGTGTGATCACCCTCCACTGTGCCGAAATAGACAACATCTGCACTGTAATCAAGATCATAGTCCACAGTAACAGGATCAGAAATCATAGCATCATCGTCAAGTTCCTGATAATAATGCGTTCCGGATGCAGCACTGACTCCCTGTAAAATTCCATTTCCGTCAAGAACTTTCAGCTCTCCGTCATGAACAAGTGCTTTAAGATCTACAACAAACAACTTTCCGGTCTGTTCACTGACAGCATGTGTTAATGCCTTGGAACCCGATGTTCCTGCTGCGGCATAACCTGAACTGTCTGCTGGACCCGAACCAAATACCAGGTACCAGTCATTGGGAGTCTCTGAGTCCACTGATTTAATGGGTACAATTGTTGGATTACAAAGAGTATAGCCCATCTGGTTCAGCGAAATTTCTGCAATAAGAACAGGTTCTGTTTCAGGGTCGGTTATATCAAAAATATAATATGCCGAAGTCATGACCCGATCTCCATCAAGCTTACCGTTTCCATTGGTATCTTCACCTGCATCCAGAACACCATTGGCATTCAGGTCCTCGCTTTTGGGCAAAGCACCATCGGTTTTATTCATATCAGCTATGATTCTGCCTCCACCAAGGCGCATACCACCTACAAGAAATGTCCCCCAGTTGGGCTGTCCATCAGTATCAGTATAATGAGTACCATCAGGTAGTATTTTAGCATCAAATATCTTGGGCTGAAGATCATTATAATATACATGGGGATAATCATCTTCAGTGAGCCAGTAGAGATGCGGGAGAAGATTATATGGAACATATGCCCAAAGTTCTGAACCAAGAGCAAACTCAATGGCATCATCGACTCCATCACCATTCAGATCCTCCTTAGTGTCAAACTTTTTCAGAGTGCTGTCATAAAAGCCAGCGTTAAATGCATGGAACAATCCATCATTGGAGCCAGCATATACAACCTGACGCCTTTTTAGAAACTTGGAAAGAAAAAATGCATAAGACTCATCACCATAAAGAAGATGGTAATTTTCTGCCGGTCTTCCAACAACGGTAGGAGTGGAATAGACAATATCACCCAAACGCCAGGTATTAATATCACCATCTTCATCATAATCCGCCTGCCTGCTCCTGAAAGAGGGTAGAATATATGTGGCAGAAGTCCCGGTTGAAATATATTCTCCCTGATCTGCCCCTCTTATGTAATTTACAAGTCTTTCTGACTGATGTTTCAAAAAATCATTAAAATCACTGGTCTCTGCCCTGAATGAATCAATGGATATAAAACTTCCATCATAAGCGATCAGAGGCTCATCTTCAAATGTTGGAAATAGGTTTAAATAAGGAAATATTTTTGTAACGTCTGTCAAGTCAGAATCCGATACCGTATCACATTCAAATGCAACTTTTTCTCCACTTTCCGCAACCATGTCAATATCTGTATTATCATCGGTTGTATCTGGGTTGTTATCTATAAATGTAAAAATATAACGATTGCTTGTGGGCTGGTTATAAAGTCTCTGTGTAATAGCCTGTGCAGGCGTCAATTCGTTGAGCCACTCAGTGGCCTTCCACAAAAATTTTACATCATCAATGGTTCCGGTAAATTCAGGGATTCCGGTAAGATCAACCATCCCTTCCCCTTGGTGCTTGAACTTTTTAACAACGGTACCATCAAAAACGATAACCCTATCCGTATCTGGAGCAGATGCCAAATCAGGAGCACTATCAGGGGCTGTAATATCAAGGGTATCGTTTGAATTTGAATCTTCACGCATATTTCCGTAACTGTCAACAAACAATGCATGGACAGACCCAACCCAACTTACTGTATTTGCAAGGCGATCTTTGTATTCAGGATAAAAAACAGCCTGATAGACAGCTCCTTCTCCTGATCTTGACTGGGAAATAACAGATGCAGCCGTACCTGAAGCGGTTCTTCTTAAAATATCCGAAAAAGATTGATTTAGCTGCTGTTCCAGCTTCAATGCATTTTGAACATAAAAATAGGTATCTGGTTTCCCGTCTCCATCATCATCCCATTCATCCTGTTGATCTGGAAGATCATTATCATTATAATCCTGGAAACCACCCCATTTTGCTGCATACCAGAGAGGATTCTTTAAAAATGTAGCAGATGCGGAAGTCCCAGGATAAAAAGTCCTTGATGCAGTCAGGGGAAGAGCTGTTCCGTCATTCCAACTTCCACCTGGTAAAACACCCGGAGGGGTGTCAAGGAAGTAATCTGGATCAGAACTTGCACCTGTATCCTCATCTCTCACTTCAAGATATGTCCCGTCCTGGGTTGAGCCTGAAACAATGTAGCCCATATGCTGTATAATACTACCAGCGGCATAAGCTGAGTTCAGTGAGACACGAACTTCAACGCCATTGGCAGGATCTCCATCAACCGGAAGAGGGTCACCGTTTGCATCATATACCTGATATGTGTATTCTACAATAGCATCCATATCATGATCGGCACCTTGCTCCACGTCTTCATAGTTAATCCTGAATTTTCCTGAAGTTTTTCCAACACTCTCCACAAAAAAATCAACAATTGTATTAGTTGGCTGGAAACTGCCCTGACTTGCGGAAATACTATAACCTCCAACTGATTTGGCAAAGGGAACCAGGGTTATGGTGCCGGTACCGACTTTGATATCAATAGTTGGAAGTGGAGATGCCAAACCTACGCAGTAAGTAGAAACTTTCTGTTCATTTGTTACGGAATGAAGATCTTCCTTGTTTCCATAATACGCTACAGCAGCAGAGTAGTAGCTACCCTGTTTTGTGGGTTCTTCAGGGCAAAGTCCACGGATACTGCCAAAACCGGCAACTGTTTTAGGGGTACATGCCCCGTCAAATGTAGAGGACTGACCAATAAAATGAGACCCTATCCCCCCCTCCTGGGTTGAGATAAGATCACCAAGAGTTGTCACATTCATTGTACCAAGGGAAGTAGTGACAGTTCCAAAAGCAGATCCTGGAAGTTGATTTGAGTCAAAGGTGGGGTTGATATCACTCAGTACAAGAACAAAGGGTTTTGCACAGTAATCAAAACCGTCCAGCAGGCCATTGCTATTAAGATCCTCTCCGGAATCCAGTACTCCGTCTGCATCAATATCCTCCATCAAATAAGGATCAATCCATGCCGGTTTCGGCAAGCCAAGCTCATTGTCATCATAGCTTGAGTCTGTCCCATAAGTGAATTCAGGTGTCGGTGCAGCTGACCCAGAAAAATAACGCATTGCTTCATACATCATTTCTGCTGTGGGATTGCCCCACATACGACACTCACCTTCGTTAACGGGACGGGTGGCTATCCATCCACAATTAGAATTGTACTGATGGTTACTATAAGTGAAATCCACAATCCTGAAAAGGTCTATTGTTTTTATTATACCCTCATTTGTGGCACTGTCTTTATAGATGAACTCACCGGTATCCGGATTAATTTCATCCCTTATTGAGCGAATATTCTTACGTAGAACACCGCCGGATGTATTCTTTTTATATGATCCAGAAATAAGCCCAAAATACATACGATCTGTTTCACCATATTTCTGAAGTATGCCAACAGGTTTAAAAACAGGATTTGAGCCATCTGACTCTGAATATAGCTGTGAATTGGATTCCAGACCAACTAAAGGATCACACACCTTAACATAGACCTTATAATCAGTAATGGTACTTGCGGATGTTTCAAGGCCGTAAAAATTTTGTGTCAAGCCGGAAGGAAATCTTGCAGCAGGAACAGACTCCCACGTATCTATGCTGTTGCCCTGATTCCATCGAAGATAATAGTTATCTCCCCCTGTCATCTCTTCGTGTCTGAATACAATCGTATGATCTCCGGCAGTCAGATCTATACTGCCCTGGTGGGTATTACAGGTGCATTTTCCATGACCTCCATACCATCCGGCAACAACCGTTCCATCAATGATAACTTCCACTGCATCGTCACCATCAACTGCAAACTTGTAGGTATCGTCACTTAACACATTAATTGTACCCGTAAAAATAGTCAAATAGTTGTCATTATTGCTATCAAAAGGGTTGGTATCACTTAAATTATCATTATCTGTATCAATAACATTATTAGACGTTGTTCCCTGAAAATGATCAGCATTGGCAAACATATCTACCATGTTTGTGAATTCCAGATGGTTTGCAGGATGGGAAGAATATACAGTTCCTGACGAGACCAGAGAGCTGTCACAGACAGGCCTCTCTTTGGCTACCCACTCCCAAATTCTGTGGGTGTTGTTCGGCAATACTCTGAGAAGTGGGTCTCCATTGTCTGAAAGGGTTGTGCAGGCAAAAAGATGTCGGGTACCGGAAACAGGAAGTGACAACGGTGTATAATCTTCAATATTAAAGCCATTTACTGCTACGCTTTCATATTCTTTGCCCCATGAATGGGCATCCTGCGGAATATATGCCCTTTTAAGAACAGTCTCAGTTGCAGTGTCAGTTGATCGAAATCCTCCGTACAAAACCTTTCTAAGGCAATCCATTCGACTCATGGTGAGATAGTTGAGAAAATCTCCACTCCAGTAAGCTCCGGCAGGGGCTTTTTTGTCTGCTGCGACACCCGCTGGTTCAAATCGTGAGTTGGTACTGGAATACGTATAATATTTATAAGAATCAAAGTATCCATAATACTCTATAGCAGGATTATAGCCAACATCCAGCACACCATCTTCATTGAGATCAGATGCGTCATTATATGCTTCATAGTAAAGCTTGTGGTTTTTACCCATAACAAGCATTACAAGCGGCGGTACTCCTGCTGTGACAAATGGTGGAGACGATGTATAATCAGTTGAGTTTGCAGCAAAAACCTTTTGTTCTCTCAAACTAAACAAGGAAGCAACAGTAATACCAATTACAAAAATGATGCTCCATTTAATTATTTTTGTTTTATTATACATACTGCATCCCCCTTTATAATAAAATGATCTGATATATATCTTGCTGCCAGGCTTTTATCAGAATTTTCTGGTGTTTCATGATTGCATAAATAGAAACAAGATCTTCATTATATATACCTGAAGCTATTTCATGTCTGTAATAAATTGGTGTATCAGGCATTATTCTATATAGAGTACCATCAATTTGAATAAAATAGACTGAATTAATCATCTCTGGAGTTCCTGTAACAGTTCCTTCAGACCATACTGCTGAAGGGCCTGAAGAAAAAAGAGGCAAAGAGATAAAAAACAGAAAAAAGGCAATCAAAACTATTTTTACCATAAAAAAATCACGACTCATTTTTATGCTTCGGGACGGCTGATGATGGCCTTGACGGTTAATTTTTATATTGTTATTCATTATTTTTCTCCTGTTTATAAATCCCCAAAAGAAGGAATTATTTATTTTCAGTTTACACTTTTTGGAGAATCATTTTCATCTATTCCCACGGAAAAAATTAATATTCACAATCACCTTGTGTCCCGATAATATGACGATATTCAATAATTATATTGGCACAGCTTCTTCTGCTTCTATGCTCAAACTGGGAATGAATATCATATATTTTCTGAGCACCGCCAGAACCTGAGCCTTTGCCCATACCAGAATAGCCTTCGGCCATTAACATTGAGTTTCCGGCAATAAACTTGACCGTTTTTTCTTCAGCCGTGATGTTTGTATGGGGACCGGTATCGCTTGGTGGAAAATGAATATCCCTTTGAGTTAAGCCGTCAACAACGGATGTGGATTCACTGGGTGTCTTATCAAGAATCCCATCTCCATCTTGATCCTCTCCGGAATCAAGAGCATTATTGCCGTTAGCGTCTTCAATTCCAGGATTTATGCCATCCATGGCAAACCTTGGCCTGACAACTGTCAAGCCTCCAAATGTCAGTTGGGTAAAACCCTGTGGACATGCAATATTTTGCTCAATAAGCTCCCTGCCAAGCTCGGTGCCGCTGTCCGCAGTATAGAAGGCAGTCTTGTACTGCCTGTCATTAACTGCAATCTGATATTCAGTGGTTGAATTATTCATTGCAGATATGCCGATTACGGTCAGAATCACCAGAATCAACATAACCGCAAGTATGGTGGAGCCATCATTATTTTTTAACTTCTTATTATAATACGCCATCTTTTCTTTCATCCGGATCACCTCTTGAGCTTATATGTTTTATAATAAGTAGATTCAAATTTTGACGTTTTTCCTTTATTATCCCAGGTAACCAGAACATCTATCTGTTTTGTATTCTTCAATGTGACAAGATTTGGATCAGTATTGTTTACTGCATCCGACACTTTCCAGTTAATGGTATATTCTTCTGAAGATGAGTGATCATGAAATACTTCAGTAACATCCGTCCCATCATCCAAAAGAGAATCCCTGTAGCTTAAGCCCAGTAGCTGTTCAATTTTCTCAGCACCAAAAGTAGCAGATTCAGTTATGAGTCTGGAATTTCTGTTTTCACCTGTGGACATCAACTGCATATTGGCTACAGCAAGAATACCAAAGGTCAAAATTGCAAGGGCAATCATTACCTCCAGTATTGTAAAACCTTTTGAATTCAAGTTTGCAGATATCATAAAGAATTCCTCACGTTGTTTTTTAATTTACATAAATTTTTTGATTTAGGCTGCAAAATAGAAATCACAACGCCGCATTCCTGCACATCACAGTATTTACCATCAGGCGACGCATATACTCATCGTCATCCGGCGGAACCGGAGCAACCCGTTTGTTACCCACGACATAAGTCTGGCCTGAGCAAGAATACCCTTCTGTTTTTTTTATTGCTTTGGCAAGAATCCATATTTTAACGGCCATAATCCTCTTAATATCTACCTTGTTACCGATCTCTGTAAGGTCGTATGTTGTAACCGAATTTATTGCAATGCCTCCGGGGGTGTCGGACATATCGATATCACCATCCGCATCTGTATCCAGAGCCTTGTCCAGAAACTGATCATTATCAGAATCAATTGCCCATATGATGTTATTAGAGGCATCCATATCAATGCTTCCATTACCATATGTATCCGTAGCGCCATCGCCATCTGTATCAACAGGGTCTGAATCAAAGGCATAGGCAAATCCTATGGCTTCAATTCCTTGAGCCAGTAACTGTCGTCCTGCGCCCTCATCTTTATAAAGATCAACAATGGTGTTTGGTGAAGAGACAGGATAGTCATACAGACCATAAATTATGGTTTCTCCGGAGTCAACGATTCCATCTTCACTATCATCACGGATAAACGTGAGAGTGGAAAAAGCGGTTAAATCATCATAGGCATATCCATCAGTATCATCAAGATTACCATCCAGATCTTCAAAATCAACATAGGTTATACCTGCAACAGCAGCACTACCTGTAGGATTAAAGCCTGCCATCCTGATGTCCCGTGTTATGTGATACATTGCATTTCTAAGATTCTGCTGCATCTCAATAACTCTTTGCTGGGTCTCATAGGATTTGTTTTGAGAAAGATAGGATACATAAACACCTGACATCAAAATACCGGAAATTGCCAGGGATATTAGAATCTCGATTAATGTAAAACCAGCAATAGCACTTTTTTTTATGTTTGAATCCATAGGTTTAACCTCAATCCCAGTCCGTTCCGTTCCATTTTTTCATGATAATCATTCCCGTAGAAAATGTTCCTGCACAGTAGCTACGATCATTTTTAGCATTGTCAAGATAGATATAACCACTATTAGAAGTCCCTCGTGAATTAAGTGTCAGAACTGGATTGGGGGTATAACTTACAAGCTCAGCTAATGGCGGCGGGCTTGACGACCAGGCAGAACCAGAAACGTTTTTAGTGGAACTCCCCTTTCCATACTTTATACCATGCTCAAAAATAACTGACCTTGCAACAATGTTATCCACTCTATCCGCTGGAGTACTATCTCCCCAAAGGCCATCTGGTCCAGGGTCAGAGCAAATCTCATAGCCACCGGCATCAAAAAAAATCTTCCATGTTTTATTCTCTTTTACTGCACTTAATTTTGCAAACTGCATATTGCTGTAAAGCTCTCTCACCGCAACTTTTAAGCGGTGATCTGGTAACCAATCAATAATATTGGGGACTGCCATGGCAGTTACAATACTTATTATTGCCACTACAACCATTACTTCAATGAGTGTAAAAGCACTGTTTTGATCTTTCATAAATTTTATTCCTTTTAGAACTAAAATAAGCAACTTTCATGCCCCATTTTGGAAGCATCAATAGTTCAATTCTCAGAGCTTTTTACTTGAATCAATTATTATATTTCCATATCCACAACAGCAACTTCAAGTTTTATAGGCTTCATTGTCTGGCATCCCTCATCATTAAAACTGTATATGAGAGTCAATTATTTGCAAATAAAAACCTTGATCTGAACAAACAATAGATACAAAATGAATGTTTAAAAATCACTGTATTTTAGCTACCAATAATCATTTTGGTTATTTATCAACAGCACTAAACGGCCATGCCTGAGATGTAGCCCTCAAAGATGAGAATTGTTATCCATTTCCATGGTAAATGGACATGGCTGTGATTCAGCCACCCCCGAATATGAAAATTTGTATCCATTTTCACGGTAAAGAAATTATGTTGTTCTTCAGCGACTACTTTGATTATAAATTGGATGTTGATATGAATCAAAACTAACGAACGATAAATAGCTTTATTGAAATGCTTTTTGTTACTGAATTTCGAATCAATATACTGCTCAATATCAGTTAAAGACCCTTGTTTGAGTATATACTACTTTAAATCAAGCAAAATAGGATCAAAGTGGTGGCGGGAGTGCACCGAGGAGCAGCTAACCGTGACAAAACAGTTGTGGAAAAAATCCGTTACCAAATTATTTCTGTTGAAAAAGAGGAATAAAAATTTACAGATGAAAAAAAAATCGATTCGGCTGGACAACAATTATAACAAATCGTGACCTGGAGAAGCTTTCTTTTCATGATGCTATTTTGTCATATCGAAATGAAACCGGGTAGAACGTATTTTCAGCAGGCTAAAAGGCCGGCTCAACATAGCTCCATTGTTTGTCAAAAAGGATGACCAGATTTAAGAAATGACATACCTACTTACCCTATGTGTCAGGGTTATAGCTCTTATAGAATTTGTTGTTAAGCGCTCATTAAAAGAAAAAATGCGGAACTTTCTGATATGCATCCTGAAACCCCTAGAAAACCACAACAAAGCCTTCTGCAGAGAGAATCAATACTGAACGCATTTTCTAAAATTAATCTTACTCTTACAAATAATACAGCAGACAATATTGCAATTAGTTCATTCAAACTGTTGTCGTGCTGCCAAAGAAAATTCTTCATAAAGTAAAAGTAAGATACTTTTATTTTTAATCGACTAAAAAATTATAAACACTTTATTATAAAGACTTTCATGCATCTTTGTGATGCCCTTACAAAGATGAAGTTTTTTGTGAAATGATCGAATGGAGATTAACAACTTGTGAAATCCGGCTTTTTAATAGAGCATCAAAATTCACAATAACATTTTTGGGCATTTATAATCATTTCGACCATATTTTGGGTAGGGGCGGATATGGAATCCGCCCTTATAGTTTGGATCAACCGATGATCAATGCCATTTTTTTGACGGCTAAAGAAAATGCAGATAGCCATCCATAATCTGACCTTTCTTATATACACACATAAAAAACAAATACATACTAAATGGAATATCTATTGAATAATAATTTTCAATGGAAATGTTGTGTTGCCTAATGCATCTGAAACACTCACATAATCATAGTATATAGTTCCAGAAACAGAACCGACATCATTAAACTGATAGTTGTATGCCCTATAATCAGGATCTCCATCTCCATCAGTATCAGGACCCTCCGATCCAGGAACCACAGAGACAATGCCAACTATTGGGATAAAAGTATCGTCAGATGCAGCACTGCCAAACGAAGGCAATCTAAAAGATACATTTCCCCCTGAAGGACAGTGCAACACATACGGGTAAGCCGAATCAGGCAGATAGCCCGCCTCTGCCTCTGCCTTTTCAGCAGGCAATGTAAAGCGCATAATCGATTTTGTTTCAGTTCCAAAGACCATGGTTGTTGCAATAATCCTTACATAAATCCACATTGCGCTCGATTTGAGATAGACAAGATCAAATTCCGCCAATCCGCCAGAATCAGTTGTTAATATAGTAGGAATATTTCCTGCAGCAGAATTGGGAGGTGTCAATATGGAATCACTATTAGTATCTTCCCCAGGGTCAAGAAAAGTGTTTTCATTTTCATCCTCATTATAAAATGTCCCTGTAAAATAAGGTACATAATGATCACTAACTCTGTCATTATAATCGTACCAGACTCCTGTATTGTAAAATTCAGGCCATAGATTAAGAGAAACCTTTGCTCCTGGAACAGGATTTCCGTTCAAATCAGAAACAAGCACTGACATATATAATGAGTATGTAGTGGGATTTAATATCTGAATTGAATCACCTGCCCCACGTCCTATGACTACCGAACCTGAAGTGCCACCTATTACAATAGTAGTTGAGTGAAGAAGTGCGGTTATGACCACATCAGCACCAGCTCCTTCTGCAAAAACATCATTATCCGAATCCAATGTAAGAGTATTTGCAGTAACATTTTCTACAAAAAAATAACCATCATTGTAAATAGAGCCTTGAACCTTAATCTGTTGATTATTTTGAAATCCGTCTGCAAGGAAAGATCCACTTGATCTTTGAATAATATTAGGCTCGACAAAAGAAATATTTGTCATGTTGCCAGTAGTTCCCGAATCAGCCACCCTTGCATTAATTGTAACACCTTCTGCATCAGATCCAAGAGACCCTGCCGTAAAAGTGGTTTTTGCCTCTCCTGCTTCATTGGTATATACAATGACAGGAGAAACCCTTTCTCCGCTTCCGGTAGAATCCGTAATTGAAAAGACAACAGGAACACCTGCAACTGCCTGATTTCCTGTGTCTCCACTGGTTTTTACATAAGCAGTGAGTTCAGCCACAGATTCATTATCCCCAACAGTTGGTGCTATAACAGAAGTATTGGACTGTAACAGTATTGTGGCTGCATCGTAATCAGGCCTTGTAAATACTATTAATACACGATCAACAGTGTCAGGATTATCATTATCAGAGACCTCAACAGTAGCAAGACCAGCAAGATCTGAAGTAAGCTGAACAGAAACATAGCCTTCAACAACATTTTTTACTAACACCTGCAAATCACCACCATCCAGTCCACCTATGGATGTAGCAAATTTTACCTGAGATTGATTGGGTGCCCGAACCAAAACAGTAACACTTTCGTCTGTTGACCAGCTTGTCAAATCTTCTGATGGCGTTACTATTCCAAAGGAATCTGCAAGGACAGCAATAGAATAGGTTTTGGTAGCAATTACCCCAACCCCCTCAACTATAATTTGAGCGGAACCTGCCCTTTCACCTTGTACAGTTAATTTTAACTGACCATTTATATCCGTTGTATATGGCCCCAAAGGAGTCCATGTAACTGAACCAGTCTGGCTTGGAGGAAGTGTTATGGAAAGAGATGCATCATAAATAGGATTTCCTCCAGCATCTTTTACAGTAATCGTTAACTCTGAACTATTTGATTCATCAGCATCCGTAGTTTCATCGTCCAATATCAAATCTGTACCATTATCAGCAAGAGATATTGTGGAGCCAACGACCTGAACAGGAATCGTTCTGGGATCAAGCTGGGAAACATCCGCTGTAACAGTAACTATTCGGTTTGATTTATCAAACGTTCCGGAGGAAAATGTGACTGCGGCCTCACCATTCTCATCGGTTTCAACAAGGGAAGAACTCAACTGCCCCCCATCTGCAGTAAAAGAGACAGGAATTCCCTCCATTACAGCATAGTCGGCATCAAGAACAGTTGCAGTAATCGTGGTACTGTCTGAATTATCCGTTTTGACAGAAATTTGAGATAGAGCAAGGGTTAGATATGCCGGGGTCTGATTGTCGGAAGAGCCACCGGTGAAAACAACCGTAGTCGCCTGGGTAATGCCGTTAGAGGTACAGACAACCCTTGCAGTGCCGGCTTCCGTACCTGATATCAAGGCCACGGAGACAACACCGGTATCATCTACAGTAGCAACATTAGTAGATGAAAGAGAACCAAGGGTCGTCGTCAACGTCATAGAAGTTCCCTGTAACACCGGTTGACCTGTACTGTCTGTCAAGGTAACCGTGATTGTCGAGGAACTTTGGCCATCAGCAGGAATAGATGTAGGGGATGCTGAAAGGCTTATTGACGTCGTGGAGCCAATGCCGGTATCTGAACCTGTAAAAAATACTGTGGTCAATTGACTTACATTGTTGGACGTACATGAAATATCAGCACTTCCAGATGCAGTAGAGGAAATCAGCGAAACATACAGTACTCCCGAATCATCTAAAGTTGAAAGGGTATATGATGTGGATCCGTTTAAAAATATACCACTACTTGTTCTAAAGGTTGCCTCGGTTCCATTTGGCATCACCTTTCCTGTACTGTCATAAAGTGTTGCCTTAATTATCAGTGAACTCTTTCCATCAGCAGGAATCTGTTCGGGAGATGCGGAAAGCTCTATATAAGCTGTCTCACTCTCCTGATAGTCTCCTTCAAAAATAATTAGAATTGTCTGGGTTGCACCACTTGAATTGGCAACGATTCTTGCATAACCTGCCGATGTTGCAGATATCAAGGGTACTGTAATTCTACCAGCCTCTCCTGATGTTGTGAGGGTAATGGTTTTGGTTCCATTGGAAAATTTACCGGCACTTGTTGTAAAGGTTATGGAAGTACCTGAAGGTACCGGATTTCCGGCAGTATCTTTAATCTCTGCTGTTATGGATGTAGAGCTTGAACCATCAGCCGGAATTGACTCCGGATCAGCGGAAAGAGTTACAGTTCCTATTATTGTGTCCACATCAGTGCTTTCAAAGGCAACATTAGTTAATTGAAATATGCCATCTGAATAACACCAGACTTCAACTGTGCCTGCTGTTGTTGAAGAGATAAGAGCTGCATAGACCTTTCCTGAATCATCTGTTGTTGCTGCTGCAAATTCAAGAAGGCCATTTGAGAACTTTCCGCTTGATGCATAAAAAATAACTTCTGTTCCCTGAGGTACAGGTGTATTTGCACTGGTAAGAAGCTCTGCCGAAACCATCAATGAACTTTTGCCATCTGCCGGAATTGATGCAGGCGCAGCAGACAAGTTTATGAAGGCAGTATTATCTTCAACTGCAGTACCGTCAGCATTTACTTCTGTAAATACAATCTGAAGAGACTGAACAAGCCCACCTGATGAACAGGTAATAGTTGTCCTGCCGGTCTTTCCAATCTCTGAAACAAGAGCAAGTTTTACAGTACCACCTGCTGGCATGCTTCCGTTGAATTTCCTTGTTGCATTTGGGAAAAAGCCCCTAACAATACCCTGATCATCCGGCAGAATCTCAAATTTGACAGGGGTTCCGGCAGCTACAAATTTTCCGGCACTGTCTGTAAGGGTTGCAGTCAATATTATGGAACTTGTGCCATTAGCAGGAATGGTATTGCTCTCTGATTCAAAAAGTATTGAAGCTGTTGTGCTTCCTGTTCCATCTCCATAGAACTCAACAGGGGTTTCAAGTTCAACAGTTCCATAGCTTGCTGTTACCATGCATCTTCCTGGTTCAAAAGGTGCAACCAAATCTACTTTAGCCACTCCTTTAATAGAAGCAGGCTTCTCTTCAGTTTCTTCAGCAGTTTCCTCAGCAGTATTCACAATATTAGTTTGAAGAAAACCACAGGTTGTCTGGAATTCTATAGGTTCTCCACCAATTGCCATTCCATCACTGTCGCTTAAACGAACACTTATGGTAGAAACGGTTTTACCATCTGCCAAAACATATGCAGGTTGAGCCATAATATTGCTTAGAGTAATATTATTGAATTTCAGGGTCAATGTATCATTGACATCACTATCGCCTGAAACACTTGCCGTAAGTGTATATTCAACATCCCTTGAAGCTGAAACAGTAAATTTGGCCGTACCATTTTTTGTTTCAGCAGTAAAATCATTTAGCTTTAAAGTAGTATTGGTGACACTATCCTTGCTTGATACCAAATTTATTACAGTACCGTCCTCAACGGAATTATTATTCTTATCTGTTACCATGACATTAATTTGATATTCCCTATTTATATATAGAAGATCATTTTCAGGGTCTTCTACCAATTCACGAATATCAATTTTTGCAGGTGCGCCAGCAGTTTGTTCAATTAGAAAAGTATCATAATCATTTCCAAAAGATGCTATAATTGTGAATTCACCTTTTTTTTCACTGCTTTTATACGAAAGTTGTGCTTTACCATCCTCATCAGTAGTAATGGTTTTTAAAACTTTAGGCGTATTGGTAGTATCCGAAGTTGTTGTATCTGAGGTTGTATCAGAGCCTTTGTCTTGTATAGTTATTGTCCAGGATGCTTGATCTCCACCATTAATTTCTAAAAAATAATCCGATGAAACATCAAAAGTTTCGATACTTTTTTCACCTTCAACAGGATCATATGTCCAATAAATAAGATCTTTATCTTGCGTCTCCATATTAACAAGATAGACATCAAGATAAAGTTCTCCCTTATAAGTATAAACAAATTCTTTGATACCACTTGTAATTTCAAAAACCTGGGTTGTATCCTGTCCATTACCTGTAAAGGTTTTACTATAACTTGTAGTAATATCAGAACCAGTATCTGAATCTGTCGCAGTCAAATCTCCTTCAATAACACTAAATATAACTGGAGCACCATAAACAGGGTCTCCATCCTCATCAAGAACAAGTGCAGTTATGGTTGCAGTAGATTCCTCATCTGCTGCAATCTTTACAGAATCTTCCTCATTAAGGATTTTAACACCTGCATTTTCTCCACCACCCTGGGACATCGTAATGTAGTACCTGTCTCGTCTAAAATTATCCGTATTTGGACAATGCACTACAATATAATAGGTACCGGAACCTGGAATATTTATATCTCTTATATAAGGTGGAGTTTGATCTTCAAAATCAACATAAAAGTCAGAAATTACTGTATTTGCCCCATTTCTTAATTCAATGTATAAAGCCTGATTTTTTACTACCGAGCCATCAGGAAATTCATAATAGGCTGTCAAACTGACAAGACCTGAACCAGGTATTTTTACTGAATACCAGTCATAATCAAGAGCATGCCACATGCTGCCCACAATCTTGTCTCCAAAAGTAACCGATGTGGCAGTCTCTTTGGTTTCATTTGGTTCGCTCTCATATTTTGATGCACTGTACACATTTGCCCCTGACAGTGCGACAGCAAATAATATCAGGCAATAAAAGAATACCCTTAACGGTTGTTTCATAATTTCCCCCTAATGCAACACAGTAGTTTTCGAATCAACACAAATATAAATTATGTAAAAATAAAAATTTAATTTTTATAACTCAAAATCGACACATATAAGCTCCTGAGCCTTGTCAATCATGTCTGATTCAGGAACTGCAAAAAACATACCCTTAAATTGAGGTGTTTTTTTGCAATATGCATAAGAACATTAGCAAACTGGGCTTTAATCCCTCTTTTTCAGTAAAATAGAAGAAAGACCAAGCCCAGTTCAGCACTACATTAAATATTCACAATGTTGATGGTTTGAGAATCTCAACAGAGACAAAGAAGATAACTTAATTTAGAAATTAATTGTCTCAGTAACCTCAACTCCACCTCCTGAACAACCAGCCTCTCTATCTTCTCCTTCACCATCATTGCACTGCAGCATATATGTAATTGTAATGGTATCACCTGACCCTACAAGAAGCCTGTAATTATAGGGATTATTGGTATAACCATTTCCGGGATCCCTGAATGTGCCTGTGTAGGTATATGTGTCTGGGTATTCAATATCTATCCATGTGTAGTCCTCACTTGCCGCTTCACTGTGATACTCAACCTTGAAAGTTGAGCCGGCAATTGGTGGATTTCCATTGATATCGTGAAGGTATATACTTAGGAAAACAAGCTCCTCATACTGGATATATTTGTACTCTATAAATGTCAGACCTGAAAAAAGTACCGGTATTCTTGCCATGATAAGGTTTGACAATCCATCACTGCTATCTTCCCATAAAGGTTGACCATTTGTAAGGCCTGTCACTGCCCTGTTTAACGCAATGCCGTCTCCACCAACATAGAGCTCGGACGTAAGATCTGTGTTATCAATGGCAATTGCATAAAGGGCATCGCCGGAAAGTCCTTCATTGGCCTCAGACCATGAGGTTGAGGGAACCATTGTGAAATCAGAGCTAACTGGATAAGAAAAAACCTTGCCCGTATTGCCACTGCCTGAAGAGTACCAAGCCACAGAATAAAGGGTATGATTATATCTGTCCAGCAGGATATCCTTTATATTGGTACCTTTTTCCATGCCGTCGGCATACTGTTTCCAGGTCACGCCGCTGTCTTCACTTACCCAGACAGCACCATTTTGGGTGCCTGCATAGATTATATCAGAACCTGTAGATGGATGATAAAGTTCAAGGCAGGTGATATAATCGCCTGTAAACCTGCCGGTTGAGTTCCATGTTTTGCCGCCATTAAGGCTTTTGTAAAGACCTGTAGCTGTTGCAGCATAAAGATGAGCAATGCTTCCATTTGTCCCGGGAACCTTGACAATATCCCAAACTGTCCATCCATGACCTACCTTGTTTGCATCAACAGTGATTTTTATTACATCTCCATCCTGAAATGAAGAACCCCTCTCATCAATGGTAAAGACAATCTCATCATTATCAGATCTAAAGACCTGGCCTGTCTGGGCAATGCCGGACTGCATTCCTGATACGCTTCCTGAAACTGTCCAGTATGCCGGACGTGCTTCATAGGTCTGGAAAGTAAAGATGTCCCCATGACTAAATGGTATCTCGCCTTCTGAAATCCTGAAACCAATTTCCCCATTATCGGAAGTATAGCCAACACCTGTATCAGCGACGTTAGCCTGTTGACCAGAAATGGTTCCTTTTACCTGCCAATAGGAGTTCTGGACAGTATCAAATTCAATTACATCACCAACAAGAAAAGGAATCTGTCCCGCAATAATTTCAAAACTAATTCTTTCGGAGCTATAGGGAGTATTGAGTTCAGCATCTTTCTGGCGGCCAACAACTGAGCTTTCCACAGTAAAAATTGCCGCAGACTCACCTAAAAGAGGAACAGCTTCTGTATCCACATAGATACAGGTTAAAGTCCAGTGTTCCAATGTGGCACTTTCAAAGGCTTCAATATCAACAACGGTACCTTTACCCTCTTCTGATTCAATATTTAGAGATTCTATGCCCTGAAGGATATATTTTACAGTCCAGGTTTCAGTTTTAGTTGTAGATGAAGTTCTAAAACCTCCGATTCGTCCATCTGTATCAGGATTTGATGAAATCAGCTCTGGTGCAGGAGCATAGGGGTTATCATCAATGGTTACAGGATCAAGATCAGTAAAAATTGATTGGGCATTAACAGTGGCAGTTGGTACAAAGCATGTGAGTGTCCATATTTCCGATTTTGCGCTGTAACCTACAATTATACCATCTTCATCAATATTGCCCCTGCCTGAAGGAGTTGAAACATCTGCAGTTCCGCCGGAGGGCTGAAAATTCTCTCCATCAGTCGAATATAAAATCCCCTGCCCTTCTGTTCCCATCCAGACATAATCGCTTCTATTATCATCACAAAGCACTGTAAGAACAGCAGTATTTGTACTGTAAAGGCCGTTCCACTCTTCAACATCATTACTGTTCCAGTTCATGCCGCCGTCAAGGGAACGAAAAAGATTACCCTGACCAAGATATCCTGTGCCAACATAAACAGTGTTATGATCATCAGGATCAATGGCAATGGCGCTATTACCTTTTATATAAGGGTCAATCCAGTTCTGTCCGGATCTAGGATTCAGGGTTGAACGGCTGACATTTTCCCAGTGGCGCCCGCTATCAGTTGATTTATAGACACCGCCTCCATTTGTTCCTGCATACATTATGTGTGTATCATATAGAGGAGTCACTGCAATTGAAGTAACATGTGTGGTTGCCCCGCCATCTGTTTCCGCTGTTACGGAAACCATTCCCTGGGCTGGGGTGGGATTTGGAGATGTATAGAGAGTACTTGAAGCTGTCCCAGGACCATACATGGTGGTGTCATCAATCATACCTGCTGTCACTGCAACATCGGGATCAAAAAAGCCTCCGGTATTGTAGGTTTTAAACGCTACAGGAATTCCATCTTCAACAGCATTTCCGTACTCATCACCAAGATGGGCATTGACAGTATCCTGAAGTCCTGCAAGCCAAAGGCCTGAGATATTATGATACTGTACAGAGAGGCCAAACTCTTCTCCAACCGGAAGACCTGTATTGTCATGGTGCAGAAAATCAATTCTGATTGATTGTGTAACACCACTGGATGAGCATGTAATTTCTGCAATACCAGGAGAAGTTGAAGCAATCAAAGAGACAGTAACGCTTCCTGACTCATCAAGTGTAGATACCTGATATGTCTGGGAACCATTTTTAAATCGTCCATTGGTGGTCTTAAAAAGAACATCAGTATATGACCTCACCGGAGTACCAGAGACATCGGTTACAGATGCCGTAATGGAAACGGAACTTGCACCATCAGCACTTATGGCAACAGAGTCAGAAGAAAGATTTATGGATGCCGTATCATCAAGGCCTCCGGAAGATCCACAACCTGCGATCAAAAAAAATGTTCCACAAAATAATGTTACCAAAGCCACAAATACCGTATGCTTCAATTTCATTCAAAACCTCCGGAAATATAAAATTTTCTTCAGTGAAAACTAAAAGAGATTATCCTTTTGAGCAAGCTCAATGATCGTAGGAGTAATAAAAATAAGCAACTCATTCCTTACGCTGCTCTCTGAATCAGTTCTGAAAAGATGACCAAGATAGGGGATATCTGACAAAAACGGAAAAGCAGTTCTGCCTTCCAGTATGGAATTTTTAACAACACCACCTATTACTATTGTTTCTCCATTATTAACCAGAAGTTCTGTCTCTGCTTCATTGGTTGATATGGTGGGAACTCCATCTGCTGCCATACCAACAAGGTCATTTTTAGTAATTTTGATCTTCATGTTTATCCGCTTATCTGGTGTTACACTTGGTTCAACCTCAAGCATCAAGTCTATCTTTTTAAACGATGTCGTGACTGTTGAATTTCCTCCCGAACCGGATACAGTATCATAAGGAACCTCAATACCCTGATTTATTTTTGCCTGTTTATTATCAAGGGTCATTATTTTGGGAGAAGAGATAATCTTGGAACTTCCTTTAGTTTCAGAGGCCGTAAGCCTTGCATCCAGAAGGAATGGGGTTCCGGCAAGGCGGCTGAAGGTGTAACCTATGCTTGAACTTGATGCAGCAGGGTAGTTGAATGCAGCATCAAACCCATATAAGCCTCCAAGATCATCACGATAAACATTTTGGCTCTCTCCACCCCATGCCACGCCAATCTCCTTTGCAAAGTCACGACTTGCCTCAACAACCTTTGCAGAAATCAGAACCTGGGGAGTAACCTTGTCAAGTTTAAAAATCAAATCCTTTGCCATATCGAGACTATTCTGTACATCAGTCATGATAATCAGCCGACTTCTCTTATCTACACTTATCTTGCCTCTTTCTGTCTTTATCTCCTCAAGGTGAGGTTTTATGTCTGTGTCGGGATCAGCATAGTTAACACGCAGGTATGCTGTTACCAGGGGTTCCAGTTCTTTCTGTTGCTCCAGCTCCTTTTTACGAGCTTCAAGCCTCGCCTGCTTCTGGGCTGCCTCTTTTTGCAATGTCTCCTGGGTGGCAATCCTGATAATTGATCCCTCTTTTACTTTACCAAGGCCATTCATTTTTAGCACAAGATCAAGAATCTGATCCCACGGTACAGGCTTGTCAAGTGTCAGGGTGACATTCCCTGTGACATCCTTGTCTATGGCAAAATTATCGCCACTTACTGTTCGAAGTATTCTGAAAACATTTTTTATATCGGTCTCATAAAAATCAAGGCTTATCTTTTCTCCAGTATAGACAGGAGTTTCATCGTAAAGAGTATCTGCTGTGACAGGAACTGCCTCAATGGGCATATTTTCATTTTCATAATTGTACTCAATCTCATTTTCTGGAAATTCAACACTGCCCGCAGATGCTGCAAAGTTAACCTCATCAGAAGATGCATTTGGCTGTGAAGCAACAGAAGGCATAGAAGAAGAAAAAGATAAATTATCTGAATCATATTTTAAAGGGGCAGAAGATGAGGCTTTTTGAGGATTAACAGGCTGTTGATATGGAATTGAAATCGATGAAGGCTGGCCGTTTGCAACACTACCATGGTTCAGCGGTGGCTCAAGAAAAAGCTTAATCATGCTTCCTTGCTGCTCGACATGATATGGAACTCTTTCTCTTAACTGAAAAACAATTCGTGATGGTTCTGAAGCATCAAGTCTGTTAACAGGAAGCATTTCATTAACAGCAGAATCAAAATGTGTTGTTACAAGACGCATCTGGCTCTCTTCTGGAATATCAGTATTAAAAAGATTAAGCTGAAGCTCCATTTGATTCAATCTGCTGTTTTTAATTTTGTACCTTACCGGAGATGATGTCTGAACAACAATGGAAGTTTTGCCATCAGCACTGCTTTGAAAGTCAATTTTTTTCAGCTTTGCCGTTGCCTGAAAGTCAGTAGCTTCAAAAATTTCCTCTTGTGATAAAGGCTCAGTATTTTTTTCAATTGAAGCAGCAGATGAGAGATTTTTTGCCCCGTTAGAAGAGGTCTCTGCATTAACAGCAATTTGATGCTCATCTTCAGCAACATCTGAAGAAAAAATATCATTACTTAAAGCTCTATCTTCCTGAGAAGAAGATGCGTCACCCGCAAAAAGAGTATCAGAGCCAATGTCAGCCTTATCAGATCCAGATTGTTGCAATAAGGGATTTTCATCTATGTTATTTAAAGTAGTACTTTGAGAATCTATATCCTGAGAAGAGACAGTGGATTGTCCTGATTTTTTATAAAAAACAAGTCTTAGGAGATCACCTTCTTCCTCAACACGATAATCAAGATCACTCTTTAAGAGGATATTGACGCCTGCTGTCTGTTTTTCATCATCAACATAGGATGGTAAAATTGAAGCAATTGCAGCCTCTGGGGGAATCACAGGTGGAGTTAAATTTTCAGAAAGGGAAGTTGAATGGAGATAAACCATTACCCCAAGAGGAAAATCCTGCTTGACAGAAGAGTATTTCATCTCAGCATTTCCCTTAAGCAGAACATCCACTGAATCAGGGTGGCTTTCAAAGGAGAGGCTTTCAAGCACTCTTTGCCCGGAACTGTTCCCTGAATGCAGGGAATTCCCTTGCCAGGCAGGAGAGAGACATCCTGAGAAACACAAAACAAATAACAAACCACTCATCCATCGACAGGCCGCTTTAAATTCAATAAAAAATAAATGAGACATATATCAACCCTTATCATCCAGCTTGTTGAGTTTCATTTCCTGGAAACGATCAATAACGTTTCCTTTATAATCCTTTACCTGCTCCTGTATGACTACTTTATCCCTTTCAATTCTCACAACCTGACCGGAGTTTCGACCAATGTAGGTTCCTATATTTACAAGGTATCCCTTGCCACTGCTCTCCTCAACCATTGCAACGTCACCTGAAGCCTTGCTGATAACAGCCACAAGCTTTATCTGACTGAAATCAAGCTTTTCAAGGGGAGTTAAAATCCTTCTGGGTACCTCTTCCTCAATATCAACCTTCTCTTCGGCAACAGCCGGAGTATCTTTAAGAAGTGGTTCAAAAGGATCTATCTTTCCTTCACCTGAATAATATTTGCCATCCTCACCGATTTCTATAAGACTCTGGTATGTAATATCTCCCAAACCAGAATCTGATGGTGAGTCTAAATAATTTCCTTCAAGGTCAACATCTATAGTATCTGTCAGCGGATTTTTCAACGGAATGTCGGTCAAAGCAAGATCATTTTTCTGATCATCTACAGATGCGACCTTAACCGCACTTTCATCTTCTATGCCTCCATCAACTGCTGTGCCGCCAGATGCCAATAGGTCTGAATCGCTAATTTCCTTTTTAACATTTCCAGATACCTGATGCACATCCGTGGATTCTGCCGGGGTAGATTCAGAGTCGGTCTCCTCTGATTCGATATTTTTAAGATCGCCAGCAGGAGGAATCTTAATTGATACAACCTCCTGTACCACCTGTTCTGGGATTTCTTTTCTCTGTTCACAGGCAGTTAGATATATTGCTAAAAAAGTTGAGACAATAGATAACAACACTTTATTTCTGAAATTTATCATTTACCCCGCCTTCTTTTGTCTTTTGTAGGCTTTGGCTGCTCTGCTTCCGCATCCTTTTGTTCTATAAATGTATATGTTACAGCCGTACATGATACTTCAAGAGCTTCATCTCCCGCCTTAGCATAGCTCATAACAATATCTCTTATATTTACAAGCCGCGACAATTGCGAAACCCTGTCAAAAAACTCTGCAAGCTGATGGTACCCTCCTTCTACTTTAATTGAGACAGGGACTTCTGCGTAAAAATCTTTTTTCACTACAGCTTCGGGCTTAAATAAAACAAATTCAAGCCCAGCATCATTACCTGACTTTGAAACTGCTGTCAAAAGAGAATTTATCTCTTTTTTATCAGGAAGAGCAAGAAGGGCAGTATGAAAGTCATCCTCTTTTTCTTTAAGCTCTGTCTCAACCTTTTCAAGTTTAGCTGCTTTAATTTTGTACGTTGATAGCTGAGAGTTCAATGAAGCATACTCATTTTCAAGGCTGACAATTTTTTCAAGACGGGGGGCAAGGAAAAAATAGTAAAAGCCACCTCCCATGACAGCCAGGGTTGCAACACATATAAGCAGTCGCTGTTTCCTGGACAACTTTCCCACTTTTTCAAAAAAAGGGGCTGTCTTTTCCTTGAATTGACTGACGATTGACTTAACTTGCTTTTTTTCTTTGCTCATTTTATATCATCCGGCTGTTGCATTGTCAGTAACAAATCACATACAAACTCTCTTAAAACAATCTATAATTTTAAGTAGTTAGACTAATATTTCTTCCGGTTAAACCTTAGTGGATAATGGAAAAAATTTAAGTCCACCGACTTATAAGCTCTTAAAAAGAGTCAGAAGCCTGATTGTAAGCATCTACAACGCTCTAAATTTTTTTTGGGCACCATTGAAAATTTTCAAATCAATCTCTCAAGCAAATGCAAACTTTTTGATATAACGTACATGGCGGATTACCGCCACAATCGAAGGGATGAAAGTCGTTTTTAAAACAGGCTGTTACGGAGACTTTCATATAAAACTACAAATCAAAAAAGTTCATCACTTTTTAGGTGCAACATTTGACTTTGCGCAAACAAGCTCAAATTCCCTGACCTTGGCATCTTTAATGCTTTTTAACTGAATTGTTTTCAAATCAACTCCTTCAGAATTAAACAACTCAGAACTTTTCACATTTGTCATAAAATCAGCCACGGTCTGCTGATCAAAAGCAACTCCTTTTAATGTTACTGAGTTGCCTGCTGACTTAAGGTAGGTTATCCACATCCTCTCTGGAATAACAAGCTGTGTAAGGTTATCCATAAGCACCACAGGTTCTTTTCGAATGTTATTGAGAGAATCGATGGCATCAAGTTTCTGCTGAAGGAGAGCAAGCTCTTTCTCAATTTTAGTAACCCTGTCTGCTTTTGCCTTATATATTGATATCTCCTGCTTTACACTTGCAATCTTACTTTCATGCTCTTTGATCTTATCATCATAATGGAGAATCACATACCAAAAAACAAATAACAATAAAAGAGCCATCAAAGAAAAAATTGAGACCTGCCTTCGAATATTTTCTTTTGCTCGGGCTGCCCTGAAGGGGAGTAAATTGATTCTTATCATTTGTCGTCAACCCTCCTTAATGCCAGTCCAAGAGCAATTGATGCAAATGGCACTGCCCGCTGAATAAAAGCGTCAGAAAAATCCTTAGGATTAACCTTTATCACATCAAATGGATTCAATATTGAAACAGGAATTCCAAGATCAGTGGAGAGTTTTTCAGTAAAACCATCCATCAGTGAACCGCCACCACCAAGGTAAATGTTCTGAACATTACCATGTACTGATTTGGCCTGAAATGTTTTAACAACATTCTGGATTTCCACACTCCATCTCTGGGAAAAACCTTCGGAGATCTCTTTTAAATCAGCAGCACTCATTGATGCAGTATCAATTTTTGACATAATTCTTTCTGCTTCCTCAAGGGTACACTCCTGTTCGGAAGAGATCATCTCCCTTACCTGACCGATTCCTGAAGAAGAGTCTCTCATCATCAGAGAGTTAAATCCTTTGACTATATTCATGGTTGTCTTGGTGACTCCCACATCAATGATCATGTCAAGGGTGTCAGTTTTTTTCCTGCAGAAAACCTCATAAATATTCTGAAATGCAAAGCTGTCAACATCAATAATGCTTGGATTCAGGCCGGCAAGATCAATCAGATCAATGTATTCTGCCACAAGGTCTTTTTTGGCAGCAACAAGAAGGACATTCATTTGATCTGCAGCAACATCACTATCATCCATGATCTGAAAATCAATATTCATATCATCAATATCATATGGAATGTACTGTTCAGCCTCAAAGCGTATTGAATCCACAAGAGCACTTTCAGAAACAGCGGGAACGGTAATAGTTTTAACAACAACCGACGAGCCACCTGTGGCTATAGCAACATTCTTTGTCTTTATTTTATGGGTTTTAAAAAGGTTTTTTATGATCCCGGCCAGTTGTTCAATCTCAATAATCTCGCCATCTTCAATCAGGCCAGGCGGTATGGGAGTCATTCCGAACTTAACCAGAGAAATATCCTTGCCGCTTGTTTTGAGTTCTGCCACCTTAATCACAGATGAACCGATGTCCAGTCCCACAAGGTGACCTTTTTTGCTGAGTAACATAGCTATTTACGATACCTTCCTTTTAACAGAGATTTTAAGGAGTCGCCAGTAATAAGCCCTCTAAAAATGGCACCACATATTGATGAATCTTCAAATTCAATTTTTTCAAAGCATAAAAGCTCGAATTATTAACACAAAACCTACAGATATGGGGCTATTTACCATACCATCAAGTATTATGTACAATCAAAAGATAGACGGAGATAGCTGCGATGCAGTCACACCCAAAGATGAAAATCTGTATCCTTTTCCAAATAAACGGTCATGGTCGACATTCAGCCACCCACGGATATGGAAATTTGTATCTATTTTCGGCATGCTTCATTTTCCAGTTTACACTTTCCTGAGAGAAAGCTCTGAGTGGTGGGGATCTCTCACAAAAAAGTGTAAAGTACTGTTGGGTTCATATGAAGGATGCCCTATTTTCACGGTAAACGGTCATGACTGCCATCCAGCCACCCCCGAATATGGAAATTTGTATCCATTTCCACGGTAAAAAAACATTCTGCATTTTCATTGCCATGCAAACCCGTTATAACTATACTGACAGCATGCTTATATAAGTACTGTTATCGTCATCAAGTCAAGTATTTTAATACAATTAAGCAAAAAAAATTCACTTTGACAGACTGTTTAATACAACCCCATTGCAAATACCTCTTTCACAATGGCCGTTATATAAAAAAATTAATATATTACAACAAAAACACAAATGGAATACAAAAGTATGACAAATCAATCAATTGGGGAAAAAAAACCCTTTAGATTTGTAAAATTTTTTACATTTTCAAGTTTAATAGTAATGTTTGCAGCAACCATTGTAATGTCTGCAATGAATGCTCACTGGGTCAAAAGCATTTTACAGCAAAAAAGTGAAGAGTATGCACATCTGTTAGTTGAAAATCTCAATCATCAGGTATTTTTGCAGTTTATAATACCAACAGTCCTGAAATACGGTAAAATCAAATTAAGGGAACAGCAGCAATATGAAAGAATGGAGCGTGTTGTAAGAACCACCCTTCACAGCTTTAATGTTGAGATGGTAAATATTTACGACATGAAAAACACAATTTCATACAGCTTTGATAAAGATAAAATCGGAAGCAAAGACGAAAACAGCAAGGGATATGCCCAGGCGATTCAAAACGTGTCAACAAGCAGGCTGATTCAAAAAGGAAACCCTTTTGAGATCCTTATGGGTTTTCCACACACAACAAAAATCGCTACGTTCGCTCCACTCAGAGCAGAAAAGCCACTTTCTTCTATCTCCGGACCTGTTCTTGGTGTAGTGGAGATAGTTCAAGACATTTCTGAAGATTACCTTAAAATATTCCAACTGCAACTTCTGACCATCATTACATGTTTTCTTGTTATGGGAATTCTGTTCGCTATTCTTATTTTTGTGGTACGACAGGGTGAACGCATTATTGAAGCAAGGGCAGAGGAGAGACTCAAACTTGAAGAGAAACTCCAGCAGGCAGAACATCTTTCTGCAATTGGAGAGATGACAGCCGGCGTTTCACATGAAATACGCAACCCCCTTGGGATTATCAAAAGCTCTGCAGAACTTCTCAAAAAGAAAATGGGGCGTCTGAATCAACCCACAAACATTGTTGACATAATAGTAGAAGAGTCTGTCCGTTTAAATAACATCATCACCGATTTCCTTGACTTTGCAAAACCAATGAATCTTGTGCTAAAACCCTGTAGTATTGAAGCTATAATTGACAAAAACACCCACTATATATCCCAACAGCTTAATGACAACAATATCATCATAAAAAAGATAATAACAGATGAAATTCCAGAAATTATGTTGGACCCTGAAAAAATATATCAGGCATTCCTGAATATTATGCTAAATTCATGCCAGGCAATGCAAAACGGCGGAACAATAACTGTATCTGTTTATTTAAAAAAAACTGACCAACACACGTTTGTAACAATTATTTTTGAAGACAATGGTTCAGGTATTCCCGAAGAAACCATAAAAAAAATATGGAATCCATTTTTTACAACCAAGGAAAAAGGTACAGGTCTTGGACTTGGTATTGTCAAAAACATCATTGAGTCGCACCATGGAGAGATTCAAATTTCCAGCAGTAAGAATGCCGGTGCAAAAGTAGAAATCACGCTACCATCCAGGGAGATGCAACAGACATGAAAACCATCCTCATTGTTGATGATGAAAAAAACTACCCAAGAATCCTGGCAGAGGTGATCAAAGAAGAAGGTTTCCTAGCCATAACTGCCTCAAGCGCCCTTGAGGCAATAGAAACATTCAGGTCAGAAAGCGTGGATCTTATCCTTACAGATGTAATGATGCCGGGTATGAACGGCATTGAACTTATGGAGGAGATCAAAAAAGAGAGCCCTGACCTTCCGGTGCTTGTAATGACAGCCCACGGCAGCGTTGAAAAAGCAGTAGAGGCAATGCAGAAAGGTGCATACACCTATATACTGAAACCATTTGACAACGACACCCTTATAGCACATATCGGCAAAGCCATCTCCATACATGACATTGTAAAAGAGAACTGCATTCTTCGGGAAGCCATTACATCTCAATATAATTTTTGCAATATTATCGGAAAAAGCCAGCCAATGCAAGAGCTATACAGCATAATAAGAAAAGCTGCTCCAACCAATGCAACCATTCTTATTGAAGGAGAAAGCGGAACAGGAAAAGAGCTTGTTGCAAAATCCATCCACTACAACAGCCTTAGGAAAAATGAGCCTTTAATATCCGTCAATTGCACAGCACTTTCAGAAAGCCTTCTTGAAAGCGAGCTTTTTGGACACGAAAAGGGGGCATTTACAGGAGCTGTTTCTTTGAAAAAAGGAAGATTTGAAATTGCCCATAACGGAAGCCTTTTCCTTGATGAAGTAGGAGAACTTCCCATGAGCATGCAGGTAAAACTATTGAGAGTTCTCCAGGAGAAGACCATTGAGAGAGTCGGAGGTACAACACCTGTCAAGGTTGATTTCCGTTTAATTGCGGCCACCAATCGTAACCTTGAAGATGAGGTAAAGAGGGGTAATTTCCGAGAAGATCTTTATTACAGGTTAAATGTGGTAAGAACAGTTATGCCGCCTTTAAGGGAAAGGCAGGAGGATATTCCCCTTCTCATCAACCACTTTATAGAAAAATATGCTGGGGAAATAGACGGAAAAAGCAACCATAAAGAGATAAGTCCGGATGCAGCACGCCTTCTATTTGATTATCCGTGGCCTGGAAATGTCAGGGAGCTTGAAAATGTAATTGAAAGAAGTGTCATTCTATCCACAGGGAGCCAAATTATGCCCTCTGACCTTCCCCTTAAAATGAGAAAACATAACGTAAACCAGCTTCAGTTAGATGGGATTCCCGATAACGCAGGGCTTTATGAAACACTTGCAGCGGTTGAAAAACGCATGATTCAGAGGGCAATGTCCATGTCGGATAATGTGCAGACAAAAGCTGCTGAAATACTCGGAATAGGCAAAAGCGGATTAAACCAGAAATTGAAAAAATATGGACTTTAGACGTCCTTCATATCTACCTATAGATTTCCAGATAAATAACTTTCTTGTAAGGTCAAGGAGCGCCGTACTCCTAACATTCATACCGGGAAATATATTAATCTGGAATGCTATATAACGGCCATGGCAGACACACCTGCCACAAAGAAGCATGAAAGTCCTTAGAACCTTAAAAGACGGGGACTTTCTTATAAATTTTCAAAGTCGATACCTATGATATTGCAACCCTTGTCAACACTGTCTGAATCAGGATTCCCAAGATTAACAAAGATAAGGCAGGATTATCTATCCTGAACATCCTATCCATCCTGGTTATCCTGGTTCAGACAACTGCAATAACTTCTGAAAAAGCAATAAAATGTCGATTTTGAGTATAGTAGTATTTTACACTTCCCTAATTGAGATTTCCAAACAAGCAAGATGGTGTTTCGGAAAATGTAAACGTAAAAATGGAGGATGCAGTAAAAGCCTATATATCCGCAGAGTCTGTGGATGCCACAATGGTCTCTGCCATCTCCTTATACATGGATTGCTCTTCCCCTGCAATTTTTTTCATGAACTCAACACCCTTTGATTGTTCCCCACTATTTATGGCAATCATGCCAAGATGAAAAAGAGCATCTTCTTTCATTAATGATGATTCCTGTTCTGCAAGAGCAGCAAAATATTTTTCTGCATCAGCGCTTTTTTTCTGAGCCTGGCAAGTATGTCCAAGACCCAGCAAAATAACATCATGAACAGTACCTTTACTGAAATCCTCAAGGGCAGTTTTATAAAGATCAAATGCCTTGTCATACAGCCCTGCATTATAGCAGATATCTGCAAAAATAACCCTTCCAATCCTGCCGGAAGATGTATTGGGATACTCATCAAGAAGCATCATGAAATTTTCACTTACAGCATCATACCCTTCTGAAGGTTCAACTGCTTCATAACTCTCAATGGAACTTGCCAGAAGTTCAGATGCCTTTATATCTGAAGAGTGTATTGAGTAGAGAGTTACAGATGCAACACATATGATTGATGCCACAATAGCAGAGGCTATTAGCAGTTGCTTTTTATAGTTTTTCATAACATCCATCCCCCTATATAATGACTCAAGGAAGGGGTCAGGCTGTTCAAGTTCTTTTCTACGATCTTTTGATATTTGTACTTTATTCATTTAACTGTTCCTTAAAACTATCCATCGTTCACCAGACAAGGGAGTCATAAATCCAGCCGACATCCCCGTCTCCATGCTCAATATTAAGCCATCTGCCTTTTTTTTCAAGAACTTTGAAAGGTACTCCCCTCTCCACAGTAAAGGCAACATCATAATCAGTACCAGGTCCTTTTCGGACATTACAGTTATCCTTAATACTTATTACAGAATTGGTCTTGTCCGCCAGAGATGAGTGTATCCATGCAACATCATTTTCAAAATCCTTAAATTTAATCCATCCAGACTTTTTTTCCAGCACCAAAATGGGATGGTACTTTTCGACCTGCCAAAGGACATCATTGTCAAGTGCCGGCCCTGATCTCACATTGGCAAGCTTTGATGTTACAGAGAGGCGTTCTTCACAAAATGCTGGGGTCTGAAAAAAAATAAATGCAAGCAAAAGCAACCCAAGGATTTTTAAAAAGTGCACCCTGAAGAATATGCCTGACAGTTCACATTTACCTTCACATCCTGATCTGTTTAAATTCACAAAGCACATTCTTCCTATATTCCTCCTTGTTAAAACATTTGTTAATGGTTTATGCGAAAGCCCCTGTGTTTTAGGGTTCTTTAGGACTTTCATCTCTTCAATTGTGGCGGTCATTAACCATGCACACTACATAAAAAAAGTATCTATAAGCTCTTGTTTTTATGAAGACTTTCATACCCTCAATGATGAGGGGCATCCGCCATGTACGTTATTGAGACATCAAGGATTTGAGATATCACGGCTAATGTTGAAATATCACTATTTCCACCCCATCAAGTCAATTTTATGATAACCTATTACAGACAGAAAACAATGTCAATAAAAGCAATATAGCCAAAGCATATGAAAGCTCTGTGGCAATCCCCAAAATATACATTTTCATTTTACCAGGAATCTGATAAAAATCCTGAAATCTTTGGCATCTTTCATATCAAACTAAAAGTAGTTTACACTTTTTTGAAAATTTTGAACCATGTTAAGGAATTTAAGGATTAACATGATAAACGGACATGGCTGCGACTCAGCCACCCCCGAATATGAAAATTTGTATCCATTTTCACGGTAAAAAACTCAAAGTTGACTACTATGATCTTGTAAGCCTTGTTGACTACTATGATCTTGTAAAAGCCTTGTTGACTACTATGATCTTGTAAAAGCCTTGTTGACTACTATGATCTTGTAAAAGCCTTGTTGACTACTATGATCTTGTAAAAGCCTTGTTGACTACTATGATCTTGTAAAAGCCTTGTTGACTACTATGATCTTTTAAGCATTGTCAACACTGTCTGAATCAGGATTCCCAAGATTAACAAGATAAGGCAGGATTATCTATCCTGAGCATCCTATACATCCTGGTTATCCTGGTTCAGACAACTGCAATAACTTCTGAAAAAGCAATAAGATATCGTTTTTGAGTAAACGGGCATGATTGCGTATCAATCACCCCCAAATATAAAAATGATAGTCATTTCCACGGTAAAAAATCAGGCAAATCCCTTAATCTATAAAATCATGGTTAAAAAAAGCATAACCCTACAAATGAAACATGCCAAAAAAAGTAAACTTTTTTAAGAGGCAGAAATAATGGATTCAAGAGCAATACAAGACACCCACCCAAAAAGATTTTCATATATTGAAAAACAGAACTCATATATTGAAAAAAAGAATACAGATCCAAAAAACTTTCCAGATACTAAAAAAAATATTGATTATTCAAACCAAGCCTGTGATGCCAATACAAAACTACATAATAGCATCATCATAGGCGGTAAACACGTTAACAACAGAATGTTTCTTGCCCCCATGGCAGGACTTGGCCATGTGGCATTCAGGGAGCTTTTGGCAGAATTCGGAGGTTTCGGGCTCCTTTTTACCGGTATGTGCAGTGCAAAGGCAGTTCCAACCGAAAATCCTGACCACTCCACTGTTTTTAAATGGAGAGAAGAGGAGCTTCCATGGCTTGTCTGTCAATTATTTGGTTCAGAACCCAAAAGCATGGTCAATGCTGCAAAAAGAATCCAGAGGGAAGGTTTTTTTGGAGTTGATCTCAATTTTGGATGCTGTGCAGCAGCAATATGCAAAAAAGGCAGCGGAGCAGCCCTGCTCAGAAACCAGACACTATCAATGGAAATAGTATCCAGAGTCAGGGATGCAGTTTCAATTCCGCTTTTTGTAAAATTCAGGACAGGTTGGGAAAACAACCCTGACCAGTCAGCCCAAATGGCTGCAATGTTCCAGAAAAGTGGAGCAGATGCACTTGTGTTTCACCCTCGTGTTGCCCCTGACAGAAGAGCACGCCCCCCGAAATGGGAGCACATAAAATATATCAAGAATGCTGTTTCCATACCTGTATTTGGGAACGGAAATATTTTTGATGAAAATGATTGTAAAAAAATGCTGCACATAAGCGGATGCGATGGCGTATCAATTGGCAGAATGGCTGTTGCAAAACCATGGATATTTGCACATCTAAACCTTCATAGCCGGACTCCGGCTCTCTCTGACCATGAAAATGATATGACTGTTTTCAAGACAAACAATAATATAGCAATTTCTCACCAACCTGAAAATTTCACAGCTTTTCAAGCCCCCAACATAGACAGCCCCAATATTTACCACTACACGCTATCAAGATTTATTACACTGCTTCTGAAACATCATGATGAAAAAACATCTATCAAATTTTTTAAAAAGTTTGTACCTTATTTTGCAGCAGGATTTAAATTTGGCCACAAACTCTCTCAAAAATTGCTTAAATGTGAGAATACTGACGAGATTCGTCAAAATATTGACTCTCTTTTTATTCCCCTTCCAGAAACAATTTCAAGACCCAACCTTAACCTTTTTTCGTGATACTGGATTGATAGTCTTGCAAAATGTCGAAAAGGGCAAAAACAATATAAATAATTTCAGCTATCCACAACTGAAACAATCCTGCAATCGGACTTTTTTTACAGTTTCATCATGAATCACAAATCCATAAGCAAACATGCATTTTCCCCAAGAATTTTCCGCTTGTTCTCCTTTGACACATTAGACTCATTCAAATCTTTATAGTATCTTGAGGGTTTAAGAAGAGGATAGTCACTTCCGAACAGCACCTTGTCAATCACACCTGCCTCATATGCCACCCTGTAGATTGAAGATCTGTAAAGAAAAGGTGATGCTGCTGTATCGTACCATACATTTTTAAGCACATCGCCTGCCTCTTTTTTAAGAAGATTATAAAACAGAATCCCCCCTCCCCAATGCGCAAGAACTATTCTGTTGTCAGGAAAAGTTGCTGCAAGTTTATAAATCTGCTCCAAAGTATTAGGTGTCTTACCAGGATATATGTGACCAACAGGCTCATTGGTATGTATCATAACCGGAAGGTTTCCTGCCCCAAAACATACCTCCATCACAGGTGCAAGCTTTAAGAGAGCCTCATCGTCAATACCTGAAAGATAAAAGGCAAGCTCTCCAACACCGCACAGCCCGCCTGCAATGCAGCGCTCCACCTCATATGGTGCTCCAGACCACTCCATGTCAAAACAGGCAAAACCCTTAAGGCGGCCTGGAAATTTTGCAACTGACGCCATTATATAATCATTGTTTCTCTTAGCAGTCTCTCCGTTTTTCCATGGAAATCCAAATACCATGGAAAACGCAACTTCATTTTCATCCATTGTGCTGATAAGCTCATCAACCCCCGATATTCTGGCATTGGGTGAACTGTAAAGCATTTTAAAAGCTGGTTCATTGTCAAAAAAATTTTCCCGATCCTTTTTTATCTTGTCAGGAAAAATGTGTGTGTGAAAATCTACAATCATAATTGAATCTCCGGAAAACAAATAAAACATTGAAAAAATCCAATTTTTTATTTTATAATATATGATTTTGTTAAACAAGAAGATTGTCATATATTTTTTGGAACACTTCATTCTCAAGTTTTAAATTTATCCAGGCCAAATATGAAATATTATCCTGTTCTGCTTGACATCAACATGAAAAACTGCCTTGTAGTGGGTGGGGGAAAAGTAGGGGCAAGAAAAGCTGCCACACTTGCAGAAGCAGGTGGAGTTGTGACAGTTGTAAGTCCTGACTTCTCAAACTCATTTTACAGACATCCGCTTAACAGCTATGGCAACATAAAAAAAATTGAAAGAAGCTATCAAACCTCGGATTTAGATACAATGTTCCTTGTGATTTGTGCCACAAATCATGAAAGCACCAACATCAAAGTTACTGCTGATGCAAATACAAAAGGTATCCTTTGCAATATTGCTGACAATCCTGAATCAAGTCACTTTATCCTCCCTGCCATAATAAACAGAGGAGATCTTATGATAACAGTATCAACATCCGGCAGCAGTCCAGCTTTTGCCAAAAAGATCAAAAATGAACTGGAACAAAAATTTGGAAAAGAGTACGAATTTTTTCTGGATTTGATGGGATTAATAAGAAAAAGGCTTTTGAATTTTTCAAAAACAAAAGAGGGCATGCAATCTGAGCTTACCCAGAAACAGCATGCAGCAATTTTCAGAAAGCTTGTAAATTCCGATATTCTGAACAGAATTGCTGAGAATGATGAATCTGCTGTTTACACTATTCTTAAAGAGATATTAAATGGGTTTCCAGAGGAAATATACCTTAATCCTGACTCTGGAAACATATTTTCATTTTCGGAGGATTGCTCATGACACTGGAACAAAGCACCACACTGCTCTTTTCCGGAGCAACTTTACTGTATGCTGCTTCAATGACAGCATATCTGTTATTTTTTTTAAAACAACAGAACAAACTGGAGAGCCATGCGTATATTATGCTATGCATTGGTTCACTGCTTCACTTTATGGCAATTGCCTCCACTGCTTTCAGCATGGGAACCCTGCCTTCCCACAATCTTCAACAGACCCTTTACACAGCATCCCTTGCTCTGTCATGGGTTTTTATTCTTCTTAAACAAAAATTTAACCTGAAAATATTAGGGCTTTTTGCTTCTCCTTTGATACTTTTAATGATGATATGGGCTATGCTTCTGCCTGACACACCACCTGCCCAGGAATCATTTTTAAAGGGATTCTGGCTTGTTGCTCACATAGTATTGATTTTTGCAGGAGAGGCAGCCCTTGCCCTTGCATGTGGTGCAGGGATTCTATACCTTGTACAGGAAAAAGCCATAAAAGAAAAAAGAGGGGCTTTTTTTACAAGAGGCTTCCTTCCCTTGATCTTCTTGACAACACAAGCTACACAAGCGTTATTACAGGATTTACAATGCTTACAATGGGTCTTATCACAGGACTTATCTATGCAAAAACAGTATGGGGAACATTCTGGCGCTGGGATCCCAAGGAGATATGGTCAGCGGTCACATGGCTTGTCTATGCAGCACTGCTCCACGGACGCCTTACATCCGGATGGAGAGGGAAAAAATCTGCAATGATGACAATTATTGGCTTTGCTGTTATGCTTTTCACTTTTTTTGGTGTCAACATGCTCATTGGCGGCCATCATCAGAATTTTACAAGGTAATTTTTACCGTGGAAATAGATACATTGTTTCCATAGTCGGGGGTGGCCGGACTCCGGTCATGACGGTTTACCGTGAAAACGGATACAAATTTTCATATTCGGGGGTGGCTGAGTCACAGCCATGTCCGATTACATGCTTAATTTACCAGTTTACACTTTTCTGAGAGAAAGATGTTAGTGGTGGGAATCTCTCACAACAAAGTGTAAAGTACTTTTGGGTTCATATGAAGGATGCCGTAATTTTTTATTGAATCGACACCTGTAACCTCTTGAGCATACAAAAAAAATCAATATTCAGCATTAATGGCTAACAATGTCTAACATAATACTTATTGGAATTAACCACAACACAGCGTCAGTAGAGCTTCGGGAAGCCCTTGCATTTACAAGGGAAGAGATCATTGCAACCTTGCAAACACTCAAACAGAACAACAGAGTAAAAGAGGCACTGATTTTTTCCACATGCAACCGCATGGAAATACTGTTTATTCCGGAACAATCCTGCAATCCAGAATGCTCATGCAATATGGATAGTGACAGAGATGCCAGAAGCATAACTGATACAGACTCAATGATAAGTTTTCTTGGTGAGACCAAAAAGATATCACCAGAAAAATTCAGGAGTTCACTTTATATTTACAGCAACAGTGAGGCTGTAAAACACATTTTCAGGGTCGCATCAAGTCTGGACTCCATGATTGTCGGTGAACCTCAGATACTTGGACAGGTCAAATCCGCATATCGAGACACTGTTGAAGCCAATGCATCAGGTGTTATCATAAACCGCCTTATGCACAAGGCATTCAGCATTGCAAAAAAAATAAGACGGGAGACAGGTATTGGTGATAACGCTGTTTCCATAAGTTATGCAGCAGTTGAACTTGCCAGCAAAATTTTCAGTGATCTCAGTCAGCGCTCTGTCATGCTACTTGGTGCAGGTGAGATGGCCGAAATTGCAATTGAACATCTGATTTCCCACGGAGTCGAAAGCATAATTGTAGCAAACAGGACTTTTAAAAATGGAGTTGCTGTTGCAGAAAAGTTCAATGGAAAGGCAATAACCTTTGACGAGCGTCTTGATGCACTAAAGGATGTTGACATAATAGTAAGCTCAACCGGCGCAACTGACTATGTTCTCACAAAAGCACATCTTAAAAAAGCCATGCAGCTTAGAAAACATCGTCCTCTTTTTTTGATTGACATTGCAGTACCAAGGGACATTGATCCCGGAATCAATAAAATAGACAATGTCTATCTTTATGATATTGATGATCTTCAAAATATTGTTGACGACAATATGGATGAAAGAAAAAAGGAGGCTGTCAAAGGTGAAAGACTGGTTGAAGAGGCTGTTATAAAATTTCAGAAATGGATTGACAGCCTTGATGTGGTTCCCACCATTGTTGACATAAAAAACAAAATTGATACGATTGCTAAATCAGAAGCAGAAAAAACCCTTGCTTCCCTTGACCTTAATGATTGGCAAAAGGAGGCCATTGAGCGGATGCTCCAGGCTGTAAGCAGCAAAATAATGCATGACCCCATACGTTTTCTGAAAAACACCGGCTGCCATCGGGATGACTCATTTTACATTAATGCAGCAAGGCAGTTATTCAACTTAGACAATGGCCTTGCCCTTCCGGATACAACCAAAACTGAAATATAACATATATGATAGATACCCTATCTTTACCGTGAAAATGACTATCATTTTTATATTTGGGGGTGCTTGATACGTAATCAATCATGCCCGTTTAAACATTTCATCAATTGGTTTACTCTAAAATTGGTGTACTCTAAAACACAACATACATGACGGATACCTGCTGCATTCAAATGGATCAACCATGAGGGTTTAGACTTTTGGCATACAATCGAATTTAATCTTTACATTTACACTTTCGACGTGTAAAATCAGAAAATTTTTTTCCAAACAGGCTCAACACCAATGGGCTGTCAATTAAAGTGAAGGACAAAAAAATGGAACAAAAAGATCTGGATTTTTTTAAAGCACTCTTAACTGAAAGACTCAGCGATCTCCTTTCTCATGCGGATTCCACTGTGACCGGCATGACCGCTCCCAAAGATAATTTTGCAGATCCAACGGACAGAGCTTCCCACGAAGCGGAAAGAAATTTTGAACTGCGGATCAGGGACAGGGAGCATAAGTTGATCAAAAAAGTAAAACAGGCTTTGATGCGTATTGAAAACAACACCTTTGGAATATGCGAGACCTGTGGTGAGGATATTTCCACGCCAAGGCTGAAAGCAAGACCTGTCACTACCCAATGCATTGAATGCAAAACACGGGAAGAGATGATGGAAAAAGCTCTTGGCATATAACAGCCATGGCGGATACTCACTGCAATGGTAATAATGGATACCCACTGCAATGGCAACAATGGATACCCCTGCAATGGCAACAATGGATATCCACTGCAATGGCAACAATGGATACCCACTGCAATGGCAATATAGGAAGTCGTTTTAAAAACAGGCCGTTACGGAAACTTAGAATTTTTTTATTAACGTGGCCCTTTTTAATCCTGGAATGCGGGCGTCCAGCCCGCTTCGTTTAAATCAAAATATAAATAGCGTTCTTTCAAGGTTTGATTGTCGGGTATAAAATGCCTTGAACCTTTGAAAAGCCTTAAAAGTCACCCGACAGTTTAAACTTGAAGAAGCAATAGTTATTTCGTGCTCACCCCTTAACTGCGTAACTTTGCGGTTCCATATTATTTTTTTAAGGAAACTCTTTCAGCGTGATTGATCTGCACATTCATTCAACTGCTTCAGATGGCTCATATTCACCACCGGAAATTCTACAGATGGCTGTAAAATCTGGCCTGACAGCCATTTCAATTACAGACCATGATACCACAGATGGTGTCAGAGAAGCCATTGAGTATGGAATTCCTCACCAGCTTGAATTTATTACAGGTGTGGAGATAAGTGCTCATCCTCCGGCAGAATATTCTGATATGGGAACCCTTCACATTCTTGGCTACGGGTTTAGCATTTATGACCGCAATATGATAAAAACCCTACGGAAACTGAAGAGTGCACGTCTCCATCGAAATCCCCGGATAATTGAAAAGCTGAACGATCTTGGCTTTTCCCTTTCAATTCAAGAGGTGGAAAATATCTGTGGGCCGGGCCAGATAGGACGTCCACACATTGCAAGGGCAATGCTGAAAAAAGGTTACGTATCCACTTTTGACGAAGCATTTGATCTCTACCTTGGCAAGGATAAAGCAGCTTATGTTGACAAATTCAGACTGTCGGCAAAAGAGGCCATTGATTTGATCCTTGGCGCTGGTGGACTTCCTGTACTTGCCCACCCCGGTATTATTGAACATTATTACCAGGAACATAATGACAAAACTTTATCCCTGAATAATACCTTTGAAAAAAGAGACAAACCCGTTTCCCAAGATAATAAACCTGGAAAAAGAGACAGCTCATTACCCCCGAACAATAGTGATCTCTGCCGTCAAAATTGCCTACCACGCATAGAAAACCTTATATCGCGCCTCTCAGCCCTGGGATTGGCAGGCATTGAAGTACATCATACAGACCACACTGCCGCACAGACACAGATGTTTGAAAAAATAGCAACAAAAAAAGCACTTGTCATGAGTGGTGGTTCTGATTTTCATGGTGATATAAAACCGGAAATATCCATGGGCAAAGGAAACGGTTCACTTAACATTGATCATGAGCTTTACAGAAACCTCTATATCTCGGTTGATCGCCAAAAACAGGAAAACCCAGCAACTGAAAAACTTGAAATCAATCTTAATCACACTTTCAAGTCAAAATCCCTGTTTCACAATGCCCTCTACCACAGCTCCTATGTAAATGAGATGCAAAATCCTGATATTATTGATAACCAGCGCCTTGAATTTCTTGGAGATGCAGTTCTGGGACTGGCTGTCGGTCATATTCTAATGGAGAAATTTCCAGATATGAAAGAGGGAGATCTATCAAAACTTCGAGCTTCCCTTGTAAGCGAACCTGCCTTGGCATCCATGGCAAGAAAGATGGATCTGGGGCGATTTATATACCTTGGCAAAGGTGAGCGTCTCTCAAGGGGTGGTGAAAAAAACTCAATTCTTGCTGATACATTTGAGGCAATAATTGCTGCCATCTATCTTGAAACCGGATTCAAGAACACATATCAGCTTGTTGAAAACTACTTTGAACCCCAAATTGTCCAGCTCTCACTTAACAACGAAACTGAGGATTACAAAAGCATGCTTCAGGAAATTGTTCAGGAGATGGGTGATTTCACACCATTTTATTCTGTTTCTGGAGAAAGTGGTCCTGATCATGATAAGACCTTTGAGGTAACCCTCAAAGTATGTGGCATTGAGACACGGGGACAAGGCAAAAATAAAAAAACTGCAGAACAGAGCGCGGCTGCAATGGCCATAGATCTCCTCAGACATGACAGCAACACCAATGAAACTGCCATTGACAAATGACCTCTACTCCTGATTCATCTGGGTCCAAATCCTCACCCCCGCTTATTATTCCTTTTTTTATTCCCCATGCAGGATGCCCCCACCAATGTGCTTTTTGCAACCAGTCTATAATTACAAACAAATCACAAAACTCCGGAATAACTGCAACATGCAGTTCAGAAGATATTAACAGAACTGTTAAAGAATTTCTTGCATATAGAGGGTCAAGGCAAAAAGTTGAACTTGCTTTTTTCGGGGGGAACTTTCTTGGCCTTAATGAACCTGAAATTAAATCCATTCTGCAGACAGGGCAAAAACTTTTCAATGAAGGCAAAATAGATGGGATACGCTTCTCCACAAGGCCTGACACAATCACAAAAAGAACCCTTGATTTAATAACAGGGTACCCTGTCTCCACAATTGAGATAGGGGTTCAATCAATGGATAACCATGTTCTCAGAAAATCCCAACGTGGCCACTCTTCTGAAAATACAGTCAGGGCAGCAGAGCTTTTAAAAGACTATACCCCTAATATCTCAATGGGAATGCAGATGATGGTAGGGCTTCCCGGGGACAATGATGCAACAGCCATTAATACAGCAGAAAGAATTGCTGGTCTTGAGCCGGATTTCATAAGGATCTATCCATTAGTAGTACTTGAGGGCAGCATGATTGCCAGATGGTTTCGTCAGGGTAAGTATTATCCCATGTCACTAAAAGAGAGTGTGAACCTTGTTAAAAAAATATTTCTCATATTTGAGCAAAATGACATAGATGTCATACGAATGGGCCTTCAGTCTTCAGATATCATGCAGGATGAAAGTATGATGATTGCAGGGCCTTGGCATCCTGCATTCGGGCATCTTGTCCACTCTGAACTATTTTTTGATCATGTCGTTGAAATAATCCAGAAAAAATTGAGTACCAGCTTTTCTGATGCAACCCACCTTAAATTAGCTGTTCACCCATCTTCAATTTCACGTCTTCAGGGAAACAGAAAAGAGAATATAAAAAGATTAGAGACAATGTTTCCTTCAACAACCTTTCAGATAATAACTGATAAAGCCCTTGATAGAAGCAGGCACGGAATAAATGTTAATTTTTTTTGACCATTAAAGGCATGTTTCATCTACGGCTTTACAATTTTTTAGTTGAACAGATTAAAAATATTCCAGGCAACATCTTAACATCTTCCAATCCCAAACATCTTACCTTGCATATTCCAAAGGCATTTCCAAATCTTCTGTTTGACCACCATAAATAATAGTGCTAAAAAAGAGTGGTATTACACTACATAATGACCATAAACTCATAGACACAAACACGTCCTGGATGATATAAAAATTCCACATGATCTCTTCATATCCTCTGTGGAATTGCCCATCAGGCAAAGATAAGGCAAATTATCGAATGATAACAATAACATTCAACGCATTTTCCTTTTTGCAGAAAAAACTATCCAGACACAATATACCATTTTCTAATGTCACCCTGGAAATTCCTCAAAATACAACAGTTACACAGCTTATTTCAAGGTTAAAACTTCTCAGGGAAGATGTTGAAGGTGTTTTTGTAAATGGTTCTGTTGTTCCCTTTGACACTGTAATTCAGGATGGAGACAGGGTAGGTTTTGTACCACCCGGAACCCCAGGTCCTTACAGAGTTTTGCTGGGAATTGTAAAAAAAAAGAATGAATATTCATAGGAGCACAAATGTCTTTGTTCAAAAAAATGCTCTCCAGCGTAGGAATTGGAGCAGCAACGGTTAATACAGAATTATTCAATGAATCCTATACCCCCGGAGAGTCGCTTACGGGCATAATAAACATTAAGGGAGGAAGTGTTGAACAGCAGATTGATGCAATCTATCTAAAAATCAAAAGCACATTTGAAGATGAGATTGAGGTGGAGAACGAGGATGGAGAAGAGAACGAGATCAATATAACAAGAAATGCCCTTGTTGCTGAATATAAGATATCTGAGCCATTTACTATTGGTAAAAATGAGTCTATTTCATTTGATCTTGATTTTATCCTTCCTGAAGATACTCCGGTCACAGTGGGTAAAACCCGTACCTGGGTTGAAACTGGACTTGATATCAAAATGGCTCTTGATCCTTCAGACAAGGATTATATACACGTACTTCCCCACCCTATGGTGGACGCTGTCCTCACAAGTACCATGGATATGGGTTTTGAAATATCAGAGGTTGTTTGTGAGCCTGCCCCTCCATTCATGCAGATGAGGCTCCCATTTATACAGGAATTTGAATTAAAGCCTGTTGAGGGTCATTTTAAAACAAGACTTGACGAAATTGAACTTGTTTTCAGACCAGAGAAAGATAGAGTCGAAATATTCATGGAAGTGGACAGAAAAGCCAGAGGTCTCTTAGGAAGCCTTTCCGAAATGATGGGCACAGATGAAAGTATGCTCCGCTTTACTCTCCACCAAAGTGATCTTGACACTATAATCCTGAAATTAAATGATCTGATAGAAGAACATTGCTAAAGCAAACAATGTAATCATAGTTATAAACGGGTGAGTTACTAAATATAAATTCCTTAACACTATTGGAGAATTAAATTTTATGAAAAATGTATTTATTGTGGCAGGGCTTGCAATATTTCTGTCCATGGGAATCATTCACCATATCCCGTGTGCCGAGGCAAAAGAGAAAGTTCTAAGAATCGGCATGGCAAAGGAGCCTGCAAAACTCAATCCGGTTTTTATCCCGGGGATTTACGGAGAAGCTGTGGCTGGCAATATTTTTGACACATTGGTATCCTACAAAGAAAATGCTTCAATGCCAACTCCACTGCTTGCTTCAAAATGGGAAATATCCGAAGATGGAAAAGAGTACACTTTCCATTTAAGGGAAGATGTAAAATTCCACAACAACGAAAAATTAACAGCAAAAGATGTAAAGTTCACCCTTGAAGCCATCATGGATACTGCCAATGCATCCCCAAGCAAAGAGTTTTTTGAACCTGTGGAACGCATTGAAACAGATGGTGATTTCATCATAAAGCTCCATCTTAAAAATCCATATGCCCCATTGATGCTGGCTCTGGGAAGCCACACAGCAGGCATTATGCCGGCAGATCATGTAAAACAAGTCGGCATGGATGCTTTTGACAGCCACCCTGTTGGAACAGGCCCTTTTATCTTTGTTGAGTGGCTTCCTGATGAACGAATTGTTCTTAAAAAAAACCCAGGCTATTTTCTTGCAGAACCGGCCATTGACAAGGTCATTTTTCGGCCAATTCCAAAACCTGAAGTCATGGCAGCAGAAATTGAATCAGGCGGGATCGACATTGCCCAGAATCTTTTGCCACAGGATATCAGCCGCCTTGAAAAAGAGGGGAACCTCAATGTCATGACCATTGCGGGCCTTGGCAACTCATACCTTGGCTTTTCCTATAAAAAGGCACCCTTTTCAGATCCCCGTTTCCGAAAGGCTGTATATCATGCAGTTCCTTTTGATGCTGCCATAAAAGGCATATGGAAGGGGGTAGGAGAACGAAGCTACTCATGGATTCCAGATGGCGTCTTCCCATTTGATACTGAATACATGAAATCAAGGGCACTGCCCCATGACAAGGAAAAGGCTGAAGAGTATTTCAATGAGCTTAAAAAAGAGGGAATTTTACAAGATGGATTTGAATTTTCTATCTATACATCCCAGAATCCCCATCGTGTAAAAATAGCAACAGTCGTTGCAACTGAACTTAGAAAATATGGCCTTAAAGCAAAGGTGGAATCCCTGGAATGGGGAACTCTGTTTCCTATCCTCAAAAATGACTCGGGCTGCTATATTATGGGCTGGGGATCTGTACCTGATCCTGATCGCTGGACATACAAAATTTTTCACAGCGGCTCCACAATGAATTTTTCAAAATATGAGCTGCCTGAAATAGATGAGGCACTTGACCTTGGACGAAGCCTTGTCAGCAGCAAACAGAGGGGTGAACAGTACATAAAGGTTATGAGAAAGGCACTTGGAGAAGATTACATCCATATTCCCCTGGTATTTAAAAGCGTTACTGTGGTAACTGGCAAAAATATTGAAGGATTCACACCGTCTCCACAGGATTATTTTCACCTTGTAACCGAAAAACGCAATGTAACTGTAAATTAAAATAATGCACTGTCAAGACTTAATTTAGGATTATCTGCAACGTAGAGACAAGGCATGCCTTGTCTCTACAATTAAACGAACCCTAATTGGTAGTGTCATAAAAGTGTTGATATCTTTTTGTGAAAGCCCTACTGAATCAAGGTTTGTGAAGAGTTCATCAACATATTTGGGACACCACCCCCTAATTTTTAGCTTTGACAATGCACTAAGCTCATGGAGAGACAATGCTGAACTACACAATCAGGAGGCTTCTGCTGCTGATACCGCTCCTGTTTTTTATTTCAGTCATGATTTTCGGTATTTTAAAACTGACGCCCGGAGATCCGGCTGTTGTGCTTCTTGGAGAGAGAGCAACTGAAGAGGCACTGGAGCTTACGAGGGAAAAATATGCATTAAACAGCCCCTTTTACGTTCAGTATGTCAAAATGATGGGCAACTTTTTCACAGGTGAGCTTAAATCCATCTATTACAAAGAAAATGTCATAATGGTGGTGCTTAAAAAAATGATCCCGACACTGGAACTTGGATTAACAGCATTGATGCTTGCAATCGCCGTTTCCATTCCAGCAGGGATCATTTCATCTGTGAAGAGAAATTCCATTTTTGATTATACATCCATGACAACTGCACTTTTTGGAATATCAATCCCTGTATTTTTTACAGGGATTTTGCTCATTTATCTCTTTGCAGTAAAACTTAAGGTGCTGCCTGCATCCGGATATGGTGGAAGTATGTTTACAATTGAAGGATTGCGACATCTTGTCATGCCTGCTTTTGTACTCTCTTTTACAATGATGGCATCCACAACCCGCATTACCCGTTCATCCATGCTTGATCTTCTTCAGGAAGACTATATAAGAACAGCAAGAGCTAAAGGTGTCAAAGAGAACCAAGTTATTTTAAAACACGCCTTTAAAAATGCTCTTATGCCAATTGCAACCAATGTGGGCAACCAGATTGCAAGATTGTTTGCAGGTGCAGTTTTAACGGAAACTGTATTTGCCTGGCCAGGTGTCGGACGACTTGCTGTCAATGCAATCTTCAGGAGGGATGAGCCACTTGTTTTCGGATGTGTTCTGATTCTCTCGGTAATATATGTGGTTGTAAATCTTATGGTTGATCTCTTTTATGGAATCATAAACCCCCGGATACGATATGAATAATATCTTGAAAATAAAAACATTTTACCTTTTCATAATATCCGCACTTTTGCTTGCAGTAATTTCCCCAAAAGCAGAGATCGACTATATATCCTATGGAATCTTTGCACTTCTTACGCTTATTATCCTCCTGATATCCCTTGCCATTTACCGACACAAAAAGATCAATGCCACCACAATAATAAAAGGGACAGGGGAACTTGTATGGCGTCGCCTGGCAAAGAACCGCACAGCAACAGCATCCATGATTATTCTCATTCTGCTTTCATTCCTTGCAATACTTGCTCCATTCATAACACCCCATGATCCACTTGAAACTGACTGGGGAGCACTCTCACAGGGCATATCATCAAGCCACTGGCTTGGGACAGATGATATGGGACGCGATATCTTTGCAAGAAATCTCTTTGGAATCAGGGTTGCAATGGGGATAGGTGTAACTGCCGTAGTTCTGAACACACTCATCGGCACATTGCTCGGGCTTCTGGCAGGCTATTATGGCGGTAAAACCGATAATGTGATCATGCGGCTGCTTGAGATATGGAATGCCATACCATTTATCCTCCTTGCCATTGCAGTCATGGCTGCCCTTGGAACAGGAATCGGCAAACTTATACTGATTGTAAGCCTCTCCAACCTCATGGCATTTGCAAGAATCATAAGAGGATCGGTGATGACTGTTCGGGAATTTGACTATGTTGCTGCCGCAAAAGTAATCGGCATAAAGGATTTTCATATCATTATCCGCCATATAATTCCCAACTGCATATCCCCCATACTTGTGCTTGCAAGTCTCAGCATAGGAGAAACCATTCTTGTAATTGCAGGACTTTCCTTTCTCGGGCTTGGGATTCAGCCACCAATGCCAAGCCTTGGAGGAATGCTATCCAACGGCCAGCAGTTTCTCCATGAAAATCTTCTTATGTCCATTGTTCCAGGAGTGACCATTCTTCTTATCGTGCTATCATTCAACCTTTTTGGAGATGGAGTAAGGGATGCCCTTGACAGTCGGCTTGAATCATAAAAAAATAACAAATGAGAGTGGTGCTCCGAATAACGGCCATGTCAGACCAGCTGACACAACAAATCTTAAAAATCCTTTAAAAACAAAGATTTACAAAGATTTTCCAACAAAATGTACAGATAATGATGATCTACTGCTTCAGATAGAGAATCTTAAAACCTTTTTCCACACAGAAGACGGATTAATCCGCGGTTGTGATGGTGTAAGCTACAGCGTCAAAAAAGGTCAGACCCTTGCTGTGGTGGGAGAATCAGGTTCCGGCAAATCAGTTACTGCCATGTCAATACTGAAACTCATACCCGATCCGCCAGGTAAAATTGCAGGTGGCAGAATACTTTTCAAGGGAAATGATCTTCTCTCCTTTACTCCTGATGAGATGCGCAAAATCAGAGGCAATGAAATTGCCATGATATTTCAGGAGCCAATGACATCCCTTAACCCTGTCATGACTGCCGGAGAACAGATAAGTGAAAGCCTCATTCTTCATCGGGGCTTTAACAAAAAAGAGGCTATGTCAAATGCTGTTGAGCTTCTATCACTTGTTGGCATTCCGGCTCCGGAAACCCGTGCCGGGGAGTATCCACACCAGTTGAGCGGTGGAATGCGCCAGAGGGTGATGATAGCAATTGCCCTTGCCTGCCGTCCGGATCTACTTATTGCTGATGAACCAACAAGCGCACTTGATGTAACAATACAGGCACAGATCCTGCGTCTTATAAAAAAACTGCAAAAACAGTTCGGTATGGCAGTCATCCTTATTACCCATGACATGGGTGTGGTTGCTGAAACAGCAGATATGGTTGCAGTCATGTACTGCGGCAGGATTGTGGAGTATGGAACCAGCCACGATATTTTTTTCAGCCCAAGACATCCATATCTTAAGGGACTTCTTCGCTCTGTTCTTAATATTGATAATGAGGAAGATGATCTCTACATAATTGAAGGCAACATTCCAGATCCACTTAACCTTCCTGAAGGTTGCCCCTTTGAACCAAGATGCCCTGAAAAAATGGATATATGCACAAAACAGCGCCCTGAACCCTTTTTCTTTGGCAATGTACATTATGCCTGCTGCTGGCTCCATGCATAAAAAAGGCTGTAATTGGCAATGTCAGAGACCATCAATAAATGAAAAGTAATGACAAAAAACATGAACTCCCAAAATAACACTGAAAAAGTACTTTCTGTAAGGGGTCTTAAAGTCTATTTTCCCGTAAAAAAAGGAATCTTCAAAAAAACAGTCGGCCATGTCAAAGCTGTTGATGGTGTCTCTTTTGATATCTACAGAGGAAAAACTCTGGGGCTTGTGGGCGAATCCGGCTGCGGCAAAACAACTGTTGCCAAGGCAATTGTAAAACTTGTCCATGCCCATGAAGGTGAAGTGATATGCAAGGGGACAGACCTATTAACAGCTAAACCGTCAAAGCTCAGGGAGCTTAGAAAGCATATCCAGATGATATTTCAGGATCCGTTCTCATCCCTTGATCCTAAAATGACTGTGGGCAATATTATAGGAGAAGCTGTAAAATTTCACAGACCAGATGAAGATACGGAAAAACTGGTACTGAATTATATGGAGATCACAGGACTTAGGGGAGAGTATTATAAGCGTTATCCCCATGAATTCTCCGGCGGGCAGCGCCAAAGAATTGGTATTGCAAGGGCACTTGCAACAGAGCCTTCTATTGTGGTTGCAGATGAACCGGTCTATGCCCTTGATGTCTCTGTTCAGGCAAAGGCGTTGAATCTTATGAAGAACCTTCAGCAACGCCTTGATCTTTCATATCTTTTTATCACCCACGATCTTTCAGTTGTAAAGCACATTTCCCATCAAATTGCTGTTATGTATCTTGGGAGTATTGTGGAAATTTTCAATTCAAAAGATCTTAAAAATAAAACAGTTCACCCTTACACCAGGGCACTGATTTCAAGCATACCATCTTCGACTCCTGGACAAAAACGCGAAGAGATTATTCTTCAAGGAGAAATTCCCTCTCCCATGAATGCTCCGCCGGGCTGTAAATTCCAGACAAGATGTCAATATAAAACTTCCATATGCGAAAAGGTGAAACCGGAACTTGAACCGATCAACTCATCTTCAATCTCCAGCGCGCAAAAATCACCACTGGGAGCATCAAACCTACCACCGGTGCAATCACACAATTCAGTTTCAACCATGCCAAACAGAAATAAACATTTACAGGGAAATATACCAGCCTCTGAATTAACCCATCTTGTTGCATGCCACAACTGGCGATCTCTGCCCTTCAATATAGACAATCTGCACTTCAATATAGACAAAAAAGCTGGAAACATTGCTCCATGAAACCTGTAATCGGTATTACAACCCATCTTGATAACAGCCGCCCCCAAAAGATATATGCTGCTGTCAGCAACAGTTATGTTCAATCAATTTTAATGGCAGGTGGGATTCCTGTAATGCTCCCTGTGGTTGAAGATCAGGATATGGCAGCAGAATACCTTTCTGTTATTGACGGACTGCTTCTGTCAGGTGGAGAAGATGTATGCACAATGGTCTATGGAGAGAACCCCATAAAAGAGGTTGAGATGTTCTGCCCCCAGCGGGACAGCTTTGAAATAAATCTTTTTGCTGCGGCAATTGAACAGAACATGCCGGTACTTGGAATATGTAGGGGACTTCAGGTTATGAATACAGCACTTGGCGGGACTTTATATCAGGATATCTTCACCCAGTGCAAAAATATCCTTGGGCACCTGCCAAGACGACTTCCTGTTGATACTCTCTACCACACAATAAGCATCAAAGAGGATTCCATACTCTTTGATATTTTCGGCAAAAATGAGCTTCGGGTAAACTCATACCACCATCAGGCAGCAAAAGATGTGGCTGATGCCTTCAGACCAACTGCTTTTTCAACGGATAATATCATTGAAGGAATTGAACATTTAAGCAGAACATTTGTAATAGGAGTGCAGTGGCATCCGGAGGATCTGACTGTCAAGCACCCCCATTTTATAAAACTTTTTAAAGCTCTTGTTGATGCTGCATCCCGGGACTGATAGAAAAGACAAAAGACTTCAACATCAACAGTGCCTTCGGTTCAAAATTTCTTGAACCTACTTGATTATGTTTTCTGGTTTAATTCCAGTGGAATCAGATTTTTCTACCTGTTTTCCCGTCACCTGACAGGAATTTCTCATTCATGTTGAAATTCCCATTTTGGGAAGAATATAGAGCTGCATCAACAGATACACTCCAATAATAACAATAAAAAGGACTATTTCCTGCATTATGGGTGACCTCCTTCTATTATGAAATAAATTATTTTTATTTATCCTGACTTTACCGTGAAAATACCCCTCATCATTTTCATAATCGGGGGTGGCACTGCAAAGACAAGGCATTCCTTGTCTCTACTGCCATGATGGTTTAATCCATTCAACCAGATGCTGTTAAATTCAATAACCATCTTATGATCACTCAAGTTCATGAAAGTCAGAATATGTTTTAACGCTAAATGTATGCACTACAAATAAGGATACAAGGGCACAAATCATATTTTTCAACAATTTAAAGGATTAAAATGCAAATGGGTAAATGCCGAAACCACCCGGACAGGGAGACACCATACCAGTGCATGAAACACAACTATTTTCTATGTAACGAATGCCTTCAATGCAGTGACCCCGATATTTACTGCAAATTCAGATCATCATGCCCTATTCACTTCTCTTCCAAAAAAGGCTTTGACAAGGAAGAAGAGAAAGAAAAGACAGAGATCAACGGATAGATCATTGATGAAAACAATGACAGATTGACGAGGAAAAAGATGACTATTAATTTCTGTTCCAACTGTGGCGGTCCAATGGAACAACGTATTCCCGAAGCAGATGACCACATAAGATCTGTTTGCAAACACTGCGGATTTATACACTATCTAAACCCCAAAACAGTGGTTGGGACAATTCCTGAATATAAGGATAAAATCCTTTTATGCCGCAGAAATATTGAACCACAAAAAGGTAAATGGACTTTACCGGCAGGTTATCTTGAAAACGGCGAAAGCGTTCAGGACGGTGCGGCAAGAGAAACCCTTGAGGAGACCCTTGCAAACGTTAAAATAATTGAGCCATACCGAATGTTCAACATTGTACATGTTAACCAGATCTATGTTATGTTCAGAGCCACTCTTCCCTCACCGGAATTTGGCCCCACAAAGGAGAGCATGGATGTTCGTCTCTTCCATGAAAAAGATATTCCATGGGAAAACATAGCATTCAAGGTCATAAAAGAGACCCTTAGAAATTATTACTGTGACAAAAAGAAAGGTATATACCCATTCAAGGTTGGGGATATTCATCGACACAGTTGAAATTTTCTGCTTCATTTTTTAGCATCCTTCATATGACCTCAAAAGTACTTTACACTTTGAAAATGATACTCCCTTAAAAATGGGTCTATCTTTCTGAAAAGTGTAAAGAGGTGAATGAAGCATGCCCATTTTTTTAAGGAGCATTTCCTGTTCAATTTTCTGCCTGCACATCTGGCAACATCTTTTATAAGAAAGTCCATGTCTTTTAAGGCTCTAAATAACTTGCCCATTTAAACCAGAGAACCCGGGCATCCCGCCCGCTTCATTAATCAAAATGGGAATGTTATTTCGTGCTCATTCCTTATTGCAAACATTATGACAGAGTTTATCACTTTAGCCACCTTTGTGAATAAAAAATTGATAAATCATTAACAGTCAAAAGTGTTTGGAATTTGTTTGAAATCATATTTGCTTTATGGTTAAATACCAGCAATCTTTTAACAAAGAGGTACCCATTAATAACCTTTCTATTCAACTTTTTAATCCAAATACAAAACAAGGAGAATTTAATGAGCAAGACAACCGAAAATCTCAAAGCAGCATTTGCAGGTGAATCCCAGGCACGGAATAAATATACCTATTTTGCAGAAGTTGCAAAAAAAGAGGGCTACCATTACATTGCAAAGGTCTTTGAAGAGAGTGCAGATAATGAGAAACGACATGCAAAGGATCATTTCAAGCTGCTTGGAGGGATAGGTGATACAGTTGCAAACCTTAAGGAGGCAATTGCAGGTGAGGATTATGAAACTGTTACCATGTACCCTGATTTTGCAAAAGATGCAGAAGAAGAGGGAAACAAGGAGGCTGCCAACCTTTTCAAACAGATAGGCAAAATTGAAGCACTTCACAGAGACCGCTATAAAAGATGCCTTGAAATGGTAGAAAAAGGGACAGTCTTTAAGAGGGAAAAACCCATAAAATGGAAATGCAGCCTTTGCGGATATACCCATGAAGGAACAGAGCCACCTCCGCAATGCCCAAGCTGCAAACATCCTAAAGAGTATTATGAACCTGCAAGTATGGATATTTAAAAACACTTTTGGCACCTTCATTTCTTGCTTGACGCTTTCATAAACTATTGCATTGTCAGCACTTGATTTTAGGGTAGCACTTGATTTTAGGGTTCTCAGATAAAATCATCAGATGAAAACCCGGTAGAGACAAGGCATGCCTTGTCTCTCAAAAAAACGCAACACATGAAATGAAGGATGCCGGAACTATTCATTGAAATGGACAACGATATGATAATCAACGGATTAAATGACTCTTTGATCAAGCGCCACTCCACCGCATCATCTTATAAAAAAGGTGAGAAGTATTTCAAAAAAGAACAAATTCTTTCCATGGAACGTCACGGAAACCGTCTCATTTCAATAATACAGGGAGAAGATCCAACGCCCAGAAAAACAGACATCAGCTTTGATGAAGGCGGACTTCTGAAACTCTCCTGCAACTGCAATGCAGAAAAAGGCTACTGGTGTGATCATATTGTGGCAACCCTGCTGGGAGCGTTTCATGACCCTGACAAAATAGTTCATCGCCCTGCCCTAAAAGAACTTCTTCAAAAAAAAGATGGCAATACACTTAAAAAAATAATCCATAAAATCGCAGAAAACAACAGCGATATGGAACACCTTTTCATACGTTATTTAATAGAATCAGACGATAACGATCTCTTGTCTGATACCAACACCATGAACGATCCTGGTTCTGGCTTATCCCTTCCTGCCAATCCTTTGGTTGATCCCGCTCCATTTGCAAGTAAGGTAACCTATATTATAAAAAAATATGAGGGGCAACACAGGGATTATGAAGGCCTTGAACAGATTTCAGAAGTAATGAATGAAGCTCTAGATTTCATAAAACAGGGAGATGGCAGAAGTGCAATTTCAGTTATGGAAGGAATTATAGAAGGTTATGTTAAACAGTGGTTTAACCTTGACGGATCTTACGGAGATACAGGGCTTTTTTTTGAAGACCTTGATATGGGTATGGCCAAAGCAATTCTTTGCACTGCCATTACAAAAGACGACAGGAAAAAATTGAACAAAAAAATAGCTGTCTGGGAAGACAATGTTACGGGATATGGCATTGAACACCCCTTTGTGTTGAGCAAAAGTGCCCTTCAACAGGGATGGGATGATCCAATATTACAAAAAATTCTTGATGGCGAAACCGTAACAGAATCCCTGTGGCCGGTCAAGATACCTGAACATGCTCCTATTTTTACACTTATACGCCTTGAAATTCTTGAAATCCGTAAACAATATTCAGAATATCTTAATCTTGCCCTTCACGAGAAATGTTATTTTGAATACCTTATGATGCTCACCAAAACAGGCCAATGCAAAGAAGCTATAAAAAATGCAGACAAAATGCTGCGTAGCGGCCGCGAAGCATTGACTCTTGCAGAAGCTCTCAGGGAACAAGGCCTTCTTGAGTATGCAATGGAGATAGCACGCATTGGAATATCACTTGATAAACCTCCAAGTGCACAACTTGCACTCTGGTTAAGCGAAAGGTGTGATGCTGTGGGAGATAGGGAAGAGGCTGTCAACTATATGATTGTGGCGTTTAAAAGTGCTCCATCCTTTAATGATTTCCTTAGAATCCGAGAAATGTGTGAAAATGAAAAGTGGCCTGCAATAAGAAATCAACTGCTTAAAAATCTGGGTAAAGGAAATTCATTCTTCTCTCTGTCTGATATTATTGACATTTTCATTCACGAAAACATGATCAACAGGGCAATATCCCTTGTGGACAAAGAGACATACTGTTACAGAGAGGTAATCCGCGTTCTGGAAGCTGCAATAAAGGAAAAACCCGAATGGGTAATAGAAAATGCATCAAAAAGAGCTGAGGAGATTTTGGACTCTGCCAATGCAAAACATTATAACAAGGCTGTTAATTTTCTCAAAAAAGCCCGAAAAGCTTATAAAGAGACAAAAGCTGTGGATATATGGAATGACTACAAAGACAACCTCTTAAAGAAACACTCCAGAAAATCAAAATTCAAGGGTTTGATGGAAAAATTATAATCATATAACGTACATGGCTGATTACCGCCACAATCGAAGGGATGAAAGTCTTTTTTAAAACAGGCTGTTACCGAGACTTTCATATAACGTACATGGCTGATGATAGCCACAATCGAAAAGATGAAAGTCGTTTTAAAAACAGGCTGTTACCGAGACTTTCATATAAAACCTTTCAATAGCATATATTGGCATCCTTCATATCATACAAAAAAAGACTTTACACTTTCCGTAACAAGATCCCCGAAAAACGGAGATTATGTTCGGGAAAGTGTAAATTGGCAAATGAAAGATGCCCATATTTTTTTGATAATCATAAAAATGCCTCACACACAAGGATTAACTATGATTGCAATGGCAGGGATATAGTAGTGGTAAGGATACTTTTAAAGATGCCCCCAACCGTAAAGTTGAGGGTATCTTTAGATATTATCCATTACTTACCGTGATTTTTCTGGGTACAGCTTTGGCTACCTTGGGCAGAATAACCTTGAGCACACCATCGTTAAAATTTGCCTCTATGCTATCCTGCTGAATGGCTTCTGAAAGGGTAAACTGCCTGTAATATTTGCCTATCCCAAATTCGATAAGCACATTAGATTCTTTGCCGTCCTCCCAAGGTTTGATATCTCCGGTAAGTGTTAAAATTCCCTCTTTTAAGTCAATTCCAATTCCGTCTGTTGAAACTCCCGGCATATCGGCCAGCATAATGATTTCCCTGTCATTTTCATATATATCAACGGATGGAGTAAAAACAGGTCCTGGTCTTGTATGTTCTGTGGAAGAAGAGACCTCCTGCTTTTCCTTTACCTGTAACTCTTTTGTCTCGACCATTTTATTTTCCTCCATTATATTTTAGTATCTTCATATTGATTCTTGCTCAAAAAAAGAATTTGATGAGAGGTTCATGGGTTGCGCTATAGAGTTGCGGTTTTCCCACGTTAATTTACATTAATCTTTCTGGGTTTTGCAGCTTCACTTTTGCCCGCTGTTACAGTAAGAAGTCCGTTTACCATTGAAGCTGTAACCTTTTCCGGGTCAACATCCCCTGGAAGAACAATTCCCCGTGAAAATTTGCCGCCCTCCCTCTCTCTTCTGTGATATTTTATATTTTCCTCACAGCAGGCAGTATTTCTCTCTCCGGATATTGTAAGATTTCTTCCGTTAACCTGTATGTCAAGCTCTTCTGCCTTTATACCCGGCAACTCGGCACGTACAAAATATTTCTCTTCATTCTCTGTAATATTCAATGCCGGAAAAACTCCTGCCTTAAAAAAATGAGGCAAATATGAAGAACCGGAACTATCAAACAACCGATTCAAACGATCCATATCTTTCCTTAACTCATCCATCCCGAAAAAAGGATGACTCCAACCTGTTGCTGCCGGAAAATTCAACATTCTTCTTGTTATCATGGCATATCCTCCTTCTTTTACGTTCAGGGGCGTATTAAAAGCACAGTTAATCTCTTTTGACTATCTTATAAGCCCCTTTATATTATTAATTAAACTGACTCAACAACGTATTACAATTTGTTTTATTACTTAATCTCAACTTGTGCAAAAAGTAATGAGTCTTTTTTAATAGTCAAGGGTAATTGAATAATTTTTTGTTAAAAAAGGATGGGAAAAGAGTCTCGAATGAAATTTTGAGTTGCTTGTTTTGGGGAGAATATAGCGAGAGGAAAATGCTATCCAGATTCAGCGACATCAGCAAGGGCATCAGGATCCACAATAGTTATGACATTTCGATCAATATTGATAACTCCATCTGTTGAAAGTCTGTTAAAAATCCTTGAAACACTTTCAGGTGTTGTACCAAGAAGTCCGGCAAGCTGATTTTTGGAAACCGGTAACTTCAAAGATGCAGGATATTTCTGCTCACGTTCAAGAACCATAAGATACGAGGCAAGCCTTGCAGGCACATCTTTCAGTGATAAATTTTCCACCATAACTGTAAACTGACGAAGACGCATTGATAGTACAGCAAGCATGTTCAAAGATAGAGAGGAATTTGTTGCAATGACTTCAATGAACTCCTTTCTGGGCAAAAAGATAACAGTAGCATTAGTGACAGCAATGGCAGACGCAGGAAAATTTTTACCTGCAAAAACAGGAACTTCACCAAAAGGTTTTCCAGGCCCGTAAATGTGGAGAATCTGCTCCTTGCCGCCAAATGATAGCTTGAAGATTTTAACCTTACCGCTTCGGACTATGTAGAAACCTCTACCCGGATCTCCCTCTGCAAATATCATCTCTGCTTTTGCAAAATTCTGCAACCTGGCGATCCCTGCCAAAACAGCAATGTGCTCTTTCTCCAGGCCATCAAAGAGCGGTGTTGAAGCAATTGTTTCCAATATACTATCCATCACATCGTCCTTGTCAGTTTCTGCAACAATTCTGATGCTTTTTTTGCACCTTCAAAATCAAACTGTTCAATTTTATCTTTTACCGGCTTAAGAGTATCGGCGGGCAAATATTGTCCAAGCTCTTCAAGAAAAGGTTCACAGGCATCAGGGCTGTATTCATCAAATGAATCAGTCAATTTTGATATCAGCATAATAACAGAATCAAAATCAAATGGTTTCAATTCAGATAAATTTGGTGAGGATTTGTCACCAACAAAAGGGATGGTATCGTTATAACTATCTTGCAGCTCATTCTGAATCATATCTTTACTTCTATTTTTATTTCTGTTTTTTGTTAAATCATACTCTTTCCAGAATGGATTCTCAGAAAACGCCTCCATCTGCCTTATCATCCAGGGAAGCTTACCGATTTCAGCTTTAAGAGAGGTCAGAAACACTGCAATATCATCTATTTTACCTTCTCTTGCAAGAGAATCCATTCCAACAAAAATGTCATAGCAATCAGAAAGAGAGAGATTTCCGGAAAGCCCCTTCATTGAATGGGTGACAATACGCAGTTCACTTATATTCTGGCTTTCAATTAATGTTTCAATTTTGCCAGGCAAGTCTCTGTTATTCTGATAAAATATTTCAATCCGCTTTTTAAAGGTCAAAGGGTCGCCCCAGTTATCCATTGCCCTTTTCATGTCTATTCCACTGAAACCATCATAAATATCATTCAGGGATGAGTAGTCAGTACCATTAAAATGAAAAGCATTTTTTACAATATCAGCATTTCCGGATTTTATGGGCAACTTATTTGGCTGGTCATCTCCGATTGATAAAGATGATGATTCGTATGAAGAGTCCATCGGGGAAGATCCTGGAACAGAAGAAATGGTCGCAATCCCCTCTTTTTTCATCTGAATCAATCTAGGAATCAGCATAAGCAGCTCCTTGAAATTGATAGGTTTTGATATTACAGCATCCATACCTGTCTTTAAATATAACTTTTTATCCTCTTCCATGTTACTTGCGGTAAAGGCTATAATGGGAATGGAACTCTCTGTACCCTTTTCAAGTTCCCTTATCTTTCTGGTTGCTTCAATACCATCCATCTCCGGCATGTGAACATCCATTAAAATAATATCAAACCCACCCTTTTTAAAAAGTTTAACTGCCTCAATACCGTCATTTGCACCAACTACCTTATATGAGAACCGCTGCAAAAAAAGTTTTACCAAAAGGATATTCTCATCAAGATCATCAGCCATTAAGATATTCAAGTCATCTTCAGATGTTTTACGGCACACTTTACCGCGAAAAGCCTCATCATCATTTTCATGGTCTGGGGATGCCGTTGAAGTCGGCCATAAAGGTGTAGTGTTATCATATTCAGGACTTTGCATATCCATGGTTATTTTTTCCTTGAGCTTTGATCCATCCAGAGCATCAAACTGCTCCGAATCACTATAGACAGACATTTTTACTGTAAAATAGACAACTGTTCCCTTTCCAGGTTCACTTTCAAACCATATATTGCCACCCATCATCTCCACAAGGTGTTTAGCAATTGTGGTTCCAAGCCCTGTACCACCAAATCGTCGTGTCATTGATGTATCTACTTGAACAAAAGGATTAAAAATTATACCATGATGCTTTTCAGGAATTCCTATACCTGTATCAGATATCGAGAACAAAAGCATTTCGTTTCCATGGTAAGTGGAGACTGTGATATTAACAGAGCCATGATCTGTAAATTTTACAGCATTACCAGCAATATTCATGAGAATCTGCCCAAGAGACAATGGAGCTCCCTCATAATTTTCAGCAACATCGTGGTGACACTCCCATGAAAACAACAACCCCTTTTGCCTGGCTTTTTTTGATATATCCTCCAGTGTATTTTCAAGAAAAGTTCGAATATCAAAACTTTTGGTCTCCATCACAAATTTACCATTCTCAATTTTACTCAGCTCCAGGATGTCGTTGAGAAGTACCATAAGTGCTGAGGCTGATTTATGGGCAATTGCAAGGCGTTTTCTGTGCTCTTCAGGGAGTGTAAGGTCTTCCATACCAAGATCCAAAAAACCAAGGATTGAATTCATTGGAGTACGGATCTCATGGCTCATATTGGCAAGAAATTCACTTTTAACCATTGCAGATTTCTCTGCCCTTTCTCTGGCTTCAATTATGCGCTGCTCCATGAGTTTCTGCTGTGTGAAATCCGTGATAACAGCAAATGCACCGATCCGTTTTTCCTGTTGATCAAATATAGGTGCAGGACTAACAAGAGATGGGATTTTTTTTCCATCAGGCCTGAGAATATCCATTTCAAAACTGCTTCTGGAGTCCGGAGTCCAGTTACTTATGTATTCTCTAACTCTTTTGCGGTTTTTTTCATCAAGGAAATCATAAACACTTCTTCCTTTAATGGAAGCATCATCCATCCCCATGATACGAAGAAGGGCAGCATTGACCTCCATTGTGTTCAAATGATTATCAAAAAGCCAGAATCCCTGCTCCATGGATGCAATGATATTTTTAAGCCTATATTCGCTGCTGCGGACTGCCTCCTTAACAATATGCTGTTCAGTAATATCTTCCTTAACTGCAACATAGTAATCAATGTTATTGCTACTATCAAAAATCGGTGTGATGATAGCTTTTTCCCAGAACTCTTCCCCATTTTTATTAATATTGCAGAATTCACCCGACCATATATTCCCTCCTGATATGGTATGCCACAAATCTTCGTAAAATTCAGGAGACTGGCGCTTTGCTTTCAGAATACGAGGGTTTTGCCCCACCGCTTCTTCAAAGGAGTAACCTGTCAACTCAGTAAAATATGGATTCACATAGGTTATCTTGCCATCTTTATCAGTTACAACAATAGAAACAGGACTTGTTGCCACAGCCTGGCTCAGTATCCTCATACGGTCATCGGAACTCATATTGACAGTGGAGAATGGGTCAAATATATCAATTTGTTTACCACCCCCCTTTGATATACAGGAATCAATCGGGTCACCATCCTCTATACTATTATCAATCATACTCTTATCAACCCGGGAACTTTGAGAGATATTCTCTTCTTCGTCTCTGTTAGAAGCAAAAGATGTCGATTTTGCCTGTGACCACATTTTTTTCAAATAGTGGACAAATCTATTTTTTGCCATTTATGAATCTCCGTACAGCCTGCCTTTTCTCTGTTCTGTGGTGTCCCAAACATTTTTCAGGCTTCTGACTTCCTTCTCAATATGCAGAAAGCACTCAACAATAGCCGGGTCAAAATGGGTGCCAGAACTTCGCCTGATCTCCTCAACCGCCTCTTCAACCGGCCAGGCATCCTTGTAAGGTCGTATCATTGTCAATGCATCAAAAACATCTGCAACTGCAACAATCCGTGCAGCCTCAGGGATATCCTCCTTTTTAAGACGCCTTGGATAACCAGAACCATCCCATTTTTCATGATGAAACATTGCAACATCCGCAGCCATTGTAAAAAGTGGAGTGTTGCATTTGGATAAAATACTGTGGCCTATTTTAGGGTGAGTCCTCATTATTCTCCACTCATCATCACTTAAAGGGCCTTTTTTCTTAAGAATTTCATCTGGAATGCCAACCTTTCCTATATCATGCATGGGAGATGCGAGCTCAAGCATTGCTGTCTGCTGAACACTCCAGCCAAAACATCGGGCTATTGCCCCTGAATAGGCAGCCATACGCCATATATGCACGCCGGTATCAGTATCATTATAATCACCTGCCTCTCCAAGCATGAACACAGCGGAACGCTGGCTCTCTTCAAGCTCTGCTGTACGTTCCAAAACACGTTTTTCGCATGCAACCTGCTGATCATGGAGAGCAAGGTGACTTGCCACCCTTGCACGGACAATGGATTTTGACACAGGCTTTGTAATATAATCAACACCACCTGCTTCAAATCCTCGGCTTTCATCATCTGTATCGCACATGGCAGTGATAAAAATAACAGGAATAGACGCTGTCTCAGGATGGGATTTCAATCTCCTGCATGCCTCATAGCCATCCATCTTTGGCATCATTACATCCATAAGGATAATGTCAGGCATAACCTTAAGTGCAACTTCAATGGCATTCAATCCATTTATTGCAAAGGAGAGCTGATAATCTCCTCCAAGAATATGTCGCATAAGTTGCAGATTATTTGGTTCATCATCAACAATTAATATGCGCCATTTATGATTATTCATAGGGGTTCCTCGAATTTAACCATGAAGGTTTGGCATGCTTCATAATCACTTTACACTTTCTGAAACAAAACTTCGTTTTCAGGGTGTTTCCCCCAAAAAAGTGTAAAGTACTTTTGTGGGAATATGAAGTATGCCGAAGGTTTAATAATTTGGAGTGTTTGATCTGAAATTTAATTATACAATATAAATAGTTTTTGCAAGCATCAACTTTATCTGATGTTCTCATCAGTCATAAGTTTTCCCAATGAACACTAAATATAGTACTTTCAAGCAATTAAAAAACACAATATATGGTGACGGATTTGAGAACTTACGACTCTTGAGGATGTTGAAACACTGTAAAACTTTACCGTGAAAATGACTATCATTTTTATATTTGGGGGTGATTGATACGTAATCAATCATACCCGTTTAATTCCATGAAGAATGAATTAAATTATCCTTATTTTCAAGGTAATTTCTTGCATATTTCCTTAATATTATCTAAAGATTCTGAAGACATTAAGTATGGGTGATTTATTTTGCACTCATTACTTTCTCATTCGTAAAAGTAATCATATTCAGTTACTTATAAGGGAATAAGCGATTTCAGACTTTACACCTCCTGAACAAAAAGGAAAATACTTTCATGTCTTTTTTTCTGTTGTACATTGCTCTTGGTTCAATTGCAGGAATTCTGGCCGGTCTTCTGGGAATCGGTGGTGGCCTTGTCATAGTTCCTATGCTTACATTCACATTTACAGCACAAGGGTTCCCCCACGAACATATCCTTCATATGGCACTTGGAACATCACTTGCATCTATCCTTTTTACATCATTATCAAGCGTAAGGGCACACAACTCAAGGAAATCAGTTGTATGGCCTGTTGTGTTTAAAATAACGCCTGGCATCCTGACAGGAACATTTACAGGAGCATGGATTGCATCTATGTTATCAACCAATTTTCTAAAGGGTTTTTTCGGATTCTTTCTGTATTACGTTGCAACCCAGATGCTTCTTGGCATTAAACCCAAACCCACAAGAGAAATACCAGGAACAGTGGGAATATTTGGAGTAGGCAGTATTATCGGAGTTTTTTCAAGCCTTGTGGGCATTGGAGGCGGCACATTATCTGTCCCCTTCCTGGTCTGGTGCAATACAGCCATGAGAAGTGCCATCGGCACATCTTCTGCAATCGGTTTTCCCATTGCAGTTTCAGGAACGCTTGGCTATATTATAAATGGCCTGAGAGTTGAAGGGCTTCCATCTCTCAGTTTTGGCTTTGTCCATCTTGTTTCCCTTGGTGGCATTGTCATGGCAAGTGTGCTGACAGCTCCCTATGGAGCAAAACTTGCACACACTCTGCCGGTGGATAAACTAAAAAAGATTTTTGCCGTGCTTCTCTTTCTTGTTGGAACAAGAATGTTTATTGCTATTTTCTAATGCCCCCATGTTTGCTGTTTTTTTCATCACAATGTTCTATAACCTATTGATATATAAAGATTTCAATACAACATTGTGATATCCCCTCAATCATGTGTGTTTTATAAATGGTCTCTGTAACTGACTGTTTTTAAAATCTATTTCATTCCTTCGATTGTGGCGGACATCCGCCATGTTGCTTATCCGAAAACCATAGACAAAATCGCTATGGCACCAAAAAGGAGAAAAATTTTGACAACTCTTTACTGGGTACAAGGTGGCGGATGTGGCGGGGATACCTATTCCCTTTTGAGCAGTGATTTCCTGGATGTCAATGCGCTGTTCAACACCCTTGATCTTGAACTGCTTTGGCATCCATCCATATCAAATATATCCCATACAGCTCACCAGAAAATGCTGGAGAGTATAATATCGGAAAAGATCAAACTTGATATACTAATGGTGGAAGGCTCAATAATCTGCGGACCTGCCGGTACCGGTATGTTTGATACAAAGGATGGAAGAGCAAAAAAAGATCTCATACATATGCTTGCCCACAAAGCAAAATTTGTTATCGCAGTGGGCACATGCGCATCATTTGGTGGCTTTGGCACAGAACATGCTATTGAAGCAACAGGATTACAATTTTTGAGGCGGGAAAAAGGCGGTTTTCTTGGCAATGACTTCACCGCAAAATCGGGTATGCCTGTTATCAACCTTGCAGGGTGTCCATGTCATCACGATGTAATTGCAGGTGCACTCATGGCCATTGCAGGTGACACAGACCTCGAACTGGACAATTTTAATCGTCCCTTAGAGTGGTACAGTACAATGGTTCATCAGGGGTGCACCAGAAACGAATACCATGAATACCGTATTGAAGAGTCTGATTTCGGTGAAATGGGATGTCTTTTTTTTCATATGGGCTGTGCAGGCCCCCTTGTGCCCGGTCCCTGCAACAAGCTTCTATGGAACAGACACTCATCAAAACCCCGGGCAGGAGTGCCCTGTTTTGGATGCACTGATCCGGATTTTCCAAGGGCAACACCTTTTTTTCATACCCCCAACATTGAAGGAATCCCACTGGAACTGCCAAGGGGCGTAAACAGAGCACACTATATGGTTTACAAGGGAATGGCTGCTGAAGCAGCGCCGCTTCGTCTCAAAAAAAGAAGCTCAAAAGTGTGATAGCATTGTAAGCAACAAATTATCCTGATTCAGACAGTGTTGACAAGGCTCAAAAAACCATAGATGTCGTCTTTGAGTAATAAAATAGCAATTTCGGGCATCTTTCATATCTGCTCCAAAGTAGTTTACACTTTTTTGAACAAAATTCACGAAATATGGGAATCGTGCCCGAAAAGTGTAAAACAGGAAATGAAAAATGCCCAATTTCGGCAGCAAAATATAGGAAAAAAACATATGCCAAGAGTCATAAAAGGAATCACAATCCCTGTAAACAGGGCAGAAGGCGATCTTGAAATAAAGATTGACATGACTGATGGTGTCATTACCGATGCCTGGAGCTCCGGAACAATGTACAGAGGTTTTGAGACAATGATGACCGGAAGAGGTGCATTGGATGGTCTTGTAATAACCCCGAGAGTCTGTGGGATATGCAGTCTGACACACCTTTCAGCCGCCGTAAATGCACTTGATATTATCTCTGAAAGCACTCCGCCTGACAATGCCATTCGCCTCCGCAATCTTTCATTGATGGCAGAAACCATTCAAAGCGACATGCGCCAGTCCATTCTGATGTTTATGGCTGATTTTACCAATTCCCAGGCATACCAACACCATTTTCTGTTTGAAGAAGCCACAAAAAAATATCAGCCACTTAAAGGAACATCTGTGATGGATGTAGTAAAAAAGACCAGGCGCCTTATTGAAATTATTGCCATCATAGGTGGACAGTGGCCACATACATCATTTATGGTGCCAGGGGGTGTCACATCCATTCCAGACACACCAAAACTTATGCAGTGCCGCCTTATTGTTGAACAGTTCAGGAACTGGTATGAATCCAGGGTATTGGGCTGTTCAATTGAGAGATGGCAGGATATCTCAAATCTTGCTGACCTTTATGAATGGCTGGATGAAAAACCTGAACATAGTAAAAGCGACGTGGGATTTTTTCTCCGCTTTGCCTTTAAGGCAGGCCTTGACACCTTTGGAACTGCTACAGAAAACTATATATCATTTGGCAATCTTCCTTTTCCGGCTGAAACAACTATTTCAGAAATACTCAAAAAGAGCAAAACAGACCTGTACGATAATCACACCCCCCAGTCCCGGAGCCTGATATCTGCTGGATTTGCAAAAGGCACAACTTTATTTCCACTTGAACCTGAAAAAATCAGAGAAGATATTTCAAGCTCCTGGTTCAAGCCATCTTCTTCAGCAGCTCATCCTTTTGAAGGAGAGACAATTCCCTATGCCTCCGGAAACAGTAGCCAACGATACTCCTGGGTCAAAGCTCCCCGATATGATAATCTGCCGTCAGAGACAGGCCCGCTTGCTGAAATGATCATTGATGGAGAGCCTCTTTTTCACGACATGATAAAGAATAAAGGGGCAACAACACTTACAAGACAACTTGCAAGGATGGTACGTCCTGCAAAGCTGCTGCCTGCAATGACCATATGGCTAAATGAGCTTATGCACAGAAGAAATGAGCCTTTTTACACATCTGTAAAAAACATTCCGGATGGTCAGGGAGCAGGGATGCTCCAGGCCGCCCGCGGAGCCCTTGGACACTGGGTTAAAACAGAAAATCAAAAAATAGCACAATACCAGATAATAACACCAACCTCCTGGAATGCATCCCCAAGGGATTCAGGCACGGTTCGCGGGCCGTGGGAAACAGCACTTATTGGGACTTCTGTAAAATCAATTGAAAATCCGGTTGAAGCAGGTCATGTTATTCGCTCCTTTGATCCGTGCATGGTATGTGCGGTACATACACTGAGGAAAAACAGCAATAATTGTAATCAGCAAAAAAACTCATTTATCATATAACGTACATGGCTGATGACATCGTGCCCCCTTCACCTGCCGTTGCTGTGATTTATCATATAACGTACATGGCTGATGACCGCCACAATCGAAGAGATGAAAGTCATTTTAAAAACAGGATGTTACCGAGACTTTCATATAAACGGCCATGGCAGAACTCTCTGCCACAACGAAGCATGAAAATCCTGAAAAACCTTGAACCACGGGGACTTTCTTATAAAAACCAACATGGCGATTCACCGCCACAATCGAAGATATGAAAGTCGTTGTATATCAGTATGTTATGCAGACTTTCTAATAAAACTCAAGAGTTGTAAGTTCTCGTTTGACATACCATATATGCGCCGTTTTAGTTTAAGGAAGCACTATATGTAGTTATAGAATCGAGAACATATGACTCACGAGATATAAACAACATATGAAAAACAAAATAATATGCATAGGCAACCGTTTTGTTGAAAACGATTGTGCAGGAATCAAGGTCTATGAGTACCTGCTTGAAAAAAGACTTCCTGACAATACTGAGTTGATTGAAGGAGGGATCGCCGGCTTAAACCTGCTTCCTTTTCTTGAGGATGCATCAACAGTGGTTTTTGTGGACAGCATTTCAGGCTTTTCAGGCAAACCTTCGTCCTTGACACCACATGAGCATCATCATAAAAATGGTGAATGCATTTGCAAATACAACAAAGATATTGTTGTTCTGAAAGAAGAAGATATTAAACAGGAACTTAATGACCCGCACTATGGCCACCATTCAGGAGTAGCCTACCTTTTAACAATATTCTCCAACATATACAGAAAAGAGCATAACTGCAATTTTTTCCTGGTAGGGCTTGAAGGTGAGTGCTGTAAAAAAAAGATCGAAGAAGCTGCAAAAAAAGCAATTTTGATCATTAATAAACTACATAAAAACTCAAAATCGACACCTATGATCATTTGAGACTCGCTAATAACGTCTGAATCAGGATGCCCAGGATTAACAGATTAAAAAGATAAGGCAGGATTATCTATCCTGAACATCCTTTTCATCCTGGTTATCCTGGTTCAGACAACTGCAATAACTTATGCAAAAGCAATAAGATGTCGATTTTGAGGATAAAATCTGGCGTGTTAAATTTAAAGGTGAAGGGCTATACCTCTATCTTTTGCTTGAGTTTCAATCATCAGATGACTACTTTATGGCAGTGAGGATAATGACATACATAGGACTTTTATATCAGAATATTATCCGCACCCAAAACCTTAAAAAAGCCCATCTCTTCAAAAGAAGAACTTATTGCAATGGAAATGAAAAAGCTTAAAATTCTGTGCGAATCTATTGAGCAAGAGTGGAAAACTGCTCAGAATTAGCATGCCAAAACTTAACCATTATATTGCCACTAAATTGCATTGACAGAGTTATGGATAAAAATATTGAAGAACTTATGTTAGAGAACCAGATGCTTCGTCAGGAGATCAAAGTCGCCAGGGAAGCTGCTGATATTACTGCAAGGCTTGTGGTGAAACAGTTTGAAAAAACAGAACAGATGCTCAACCGGTTTCAGGCCGCTAATGCCCAGCGTCAGGCTGTTCTGGATGCAGCGACCCAGCTTTCAATCATTGCCACAAATCTCGAAGGAACCATAACTTTGTTCAATCGGGGTGCCAGCAACCTCCTTGGATTTTCAGAGTCTGAGATGGTTGGCAAACGCAATATCTCTTCCATACATCTGCCGGAAGAGCTTTTAAACTATGCAAATCAGCTCACTGGCGTAAAGCCCCTTAAACCAGATGCTGCCAAAATTTTTGATATACATGTTAAACAGCAGATTTCAAGAACAAGTGAGTGGACATATATATGCAAGGATGAAACCTGTCTTACAGTTAACCTCTCAATAACGGCTTTCTATAACGCCAAAGGAGTAATGAAAGGCTATCTCTTCACGGCAATGGACATGAGCAGCCACAAGCAGATGGAGTATGAACTTATACAGGCAATGAAAAGTGCCGAGTCTGCCAATGCATCAAAAGGTGACTTTCTGGCCAGAATGAGCCATGAAATCCGTACCCCCATGAACGGAATACTTGGCATGACACACCTTTTAAGAAAAACAGAACTTGATGGCAAGCAGGGGAACTATCTTGACAAAATCCTGACATCTGCCAACACACTTCTAAATCTGATAAATGATATCCTTGATTTTTCCAAGATTGATGCCGGCAAACTTGAGCTGGAATCCATTGATTTTGACCTTGAGGATGTACTTGCAAATCTTGTAAATGCAATAGGCTTGCAAGCAGAGGAGAAAGGTCTGGAATTTCTTTTCCAGATTGACAGAAATGTACCATGCAAACTCAAAGGAGATCCTTTAAGACTTGGACAGATATTGATGAATCTGGCAAGCAATGCAGTGAAATTTACAGAAAAAGGGGAAATTGTCATCTCAGTTGCCCTTGACGATAGCGACACTGAAAACAAAGTCAGCCCTGAAAAAGCAGCCGTCAACAAAGAAGCAATTCCATCGCCTGATAATTCTTTTTCAAACTGCAATGGATTAACCTGCAGCGATGTTTTTTTAAGATTTTCAGTCAAAGACAGCGGAATAGGACTTAATCCTGAACAGATTGAATTTCTTTTTGAAGCGTTCAGCCAGGCTGATGATTCAATCACCCGCAAGTATGGCGGCACAGGTCTTGGGCTTTCCATATGCAGCCAACTGACTGACATGATGGATGGCAAAATCTGGGCAGAAAGCACACCTGGCAAAGGTACAACCTTTACCTTCACAGTAAAACTCCAATGTTCCCAAACAGTTAAACACCATTTTCTTCACCATATGCCATGCCAGGATATATTTCGTGGAAGAAAAGCCCTTGTTGTTGACGACAACAAGATTGCAAGGGAACTTCTTGTTGACATGCTTACCTCTTTTCAAATGGATGTTGACAGTGCCGTTGATGGTCAAAGTGCACTCAATTGCCTTGAGGAGGCTGTTGCCAAAGGGAAACCCTACGATGTGGTGCTTCTTGACTGGATAATGCCAGGAATGAATGGCATTGAAACAGCACGATGCATAAAGGCAAATGCCGCAATGGCAAATACCCCTTCAATGCTTATGGTAACAGCAAATGGACGGGAAGAAGCAAGGACAGAAGCGGAAAAGGCTGGCCTTAATGCATTTTTGTTAAAACCTGTATATTCATCTGTCATGTATGAGACACTGCTTCAAACCCTTGGAATGGATTACCTTTACCATGGGCAACGCCACAAAACAGGACAAGATATCACAAACCTTAGTAACATGAAAAAAATAGAAGGTGCCAGGGTGCTTCTTGTGGAAGATAACCCCATTAACCAGGAAGTTGCACTTGAATTCCTCAAAGACGCGGGAATAGTCACAAGAGTCGCTAATAATGGAGAAGAATGCCTTAAAATGCTTGATTCAGATACCTTTGATCTTGTGCTTATGGATATTCAGATGCCCATACTGGATGGCCTTGAAACAACACGCATTATAAGAAACCAAAAAAAGCTCATTAGCCTGCCCATTATAGCAATGACAGCCCATGCAATGGCAGGAGATAGAGAAAAGAGCATTGATGCAGGCATGAACGGGCACCTTAACAAACCTGTAGATCACTTTGAGCTCTACAAAATTTTGCAACAATTCATATCTGACAAAAAAAAGATGAGAGAACTCAAAAAGAGCTGCCACCTGAATCCATCTTTCAACCCCAGGACAAAAATCTTACAATTGCAACCATCTCAGAATCAACACAGTTCCCCACAATGAAAGGCATCAATCATCATCAGGCGCTTATGCGTCTTAACAATAAACCCGAAATGCTGCGTAAAATTTTCAATGATTTTAAACAAGATTATGCAGATAAGCCTGCCATGGTAAAAAGGCTGATGAGTCAAGGAGACCTTAAAGAGATCGGAAGAATTGCCCATTCAGTAAAAGGTATCTCCGGTTATATGGGAGCAGAAAATCTTTTAAAAACCGCTGAGTATCTTGAAAATCATATAAAAAAAGCTAATCCTTCATTGCCGCATTCAAATGCCACCACAGACTATAAAAACAAAAACTATTTTAACGCTAAAACATATAGTCATGGAGAGAGTATAAAGGCACCTGTTGAAAAAACAGCAACCTCCGACATAATTGACACAGACCTTGAACAGCCAGTTAACTCCATTTACAAAGGCCAACAATCCTCCAATGGATGCATAGAGCTTGTAAACAACTTTGTTAAAGAACTTGAAGATATTATTGAAACACTCAAACAACTACCATCTTCCACGGAAAAAACAGTTCTTGAAAAAATGCATGAATATGAAGTAAGTTGTAAAATTACGCCTGATGATACCAACCATGAGATGAAAAAATTCAATGAAAGGAGACCTTGCAGCAAAAAAGCTGCCTCAAATGGAAAAACAATTACAAACAAAAAAATCATTTTAGCGGACACTGAAAAAAAGAGACTGGACAACTTCACAGCATTACTTGAAAAAGGTGAGCTGACCGCAATGGATATGCTTCCGGACGTGGAAAAGATACTTATAAAATATGGGCATAATGAAACATTATTAAAAATAACAACATTTATAGATGATATTGAATACCAGGCAGCAGCAGATGCCGTAACCCAATTTATAACCGCCAGTCAGTAAAATACAACATCTGCAACACTACGGAAAACTCAATGGTTAATAAAAGCAAAGCTCGCATTCTTATTGTTGATGATGAAAAGATTAATCTCAGGATTCTGGTTGACCTTCTCAAGGATGACTATGCGCTTGTGCTTGCCAGAAGTGGAGAACAGGCCCTTAGATTCTCCCTACAAAATCCTCCACCTGATCTTATTCTGCTGGATGTTATAATGCCTGACATGGGTGGCTATGAGGTAATCAAAAAACTAAAAGAGCACGATCTGACCAAAGATATCCCTGTTATTTTTGTTACTGCGCTCGATTCCGTTGAAGATGAAGAACATGGTCTTAAATTAGGTGCTGTTGACTACATAACAAAACCTTTTTCACCACCAATAGTTAAAATGAGAATCCACAATCATCTAAGATTTGTACATCAACATAAACTGCTGGATAAACTTGCATACTTAGATGCACTCACCGAAATTTCCAACCGACGCAGATTTGATCAGGTGCTTAAAAATGAATTTTCGAGAGCCATGAGAAATAGTACAAATCTATCCCTTGGAATGATTGATGTTGATTTCTTCAAACAGTACAATGATCATTATGGCCATGCAATGGGAGATCAAGCACTTCACAGAATTGCTTCCGCCCTTGATGATGCGCTTAAACGTCCGGCTGATCTTGTTGCCAGATATGGTGGTGAAGAGTTTGCAATTATTCTTCCTGAAACTGATTCAGATTCAGCAATACAAGTGGCAGAAAGGACAAGAATTGCCGTCATCAGCCAACAAATTCCCCATCTTCACTCAAGTGTATCAGATTATGTCTCAATAAGTATTGGAATAGTCACCGTATGTGCTCTACCTGTAAACAACACAGAAAATTCTTATGAAGCAGACAAGACAAATAATTCTTGTAAAATAGACGAGATGGACAATTTGTCTGCAATACCAGTGCCATCGCCTGATAAAATACCTAATCCAACTACTGCTGAAAATTGTGCAGGAGAAATCTCAAATCTGCATACCAACACAAAACCAGAACGCCCGAATGTCCCGGAAACTATCAAAAATTTTGGTACAAGCACAAAGGAAACTCAAAAAAATAAAATAACCCTTGGCGGATATACCCATGAACTTCTCCTGGAAGAGGCAGACCGTAACCTTTACATTGCAAAGCAAAAGGGAAGAAATCGTATTTTTGCCACCAGAATTGAAAAACAATAAGAGTGTATGCACTATTTTCTCAACCTCTCAAGTCATGGAGAAGGGACCGGGGATTAAGGTTTCATAGCAACACTTTACGCCGGATATTGAAAAAAGGGTACACTCAATAATAAGGAGATTTTAAAATTGAAAGCATTGATCCTGCTTGCCCATGGCAGCAGAAGAGAGGCATCTGCAATTGAAATCAAAAAACTTGCTGAAAGCCTGGAAAAACTTGCAGAGGGCAAATTCGATATAGTGAGAGCGGCATTCATACAGTTTTGCGGCCCTTCATTCAATGAAGTTGTTGAAGAACTCAAAAATCATGAAGTCAACAAAATGGTTGTACTGCCCTACTTTATTTCAGCCGGCAATCATGTTGTCAAAGATATTCCGGAGCTGATTGCCGAAGCAAAAATAAAAAATCCGGACATAACATTTAAAGTTACAGAGCATTTTGGAAGGTTCTCAGCTTTAAAAGAGTTGATTATAAAAGAGACTGTAAAACTTTGAAATATTAACGTTGTCATTTTTTTTATTCCAGGGTTGACTTCATATCCAAATTCATGTAGATAGTGCTCCACATTGGCTCGGAAATCAGGATAGCTCTGGTTTTACAAATAATTTCCTTGGTAAAAATTAGGAATTTTCTTGATAAAATTATTTTTATGTTGAAGGCTATTTCTGATATCTGCCATGATTATATGCCGAAGTGGTGGAATTGGTAGACACGCTAGACTTAGGATCTAGTACCGCGAGGTGTGGAGGTTCAAGTCCTCTCTTCGGTACCATCAATAACAACAAGGGTTTTGGGATTTTTCATTAAATCTCAAAACCCTTTTTGGGGTTTATTGGGCAACACTTTTCCGAAAAACGTGAAAGTATTGTCATTAATACACCTCATCATGATGCTTGAACACATGAAAAGCAACTACACCCTCACTGTCAATAACTTCAAAGATCAAAACAAAGCTACTTATATGAGTTCTCCTGCGATTCTTCAAAACATTCCGCAAAGACTTATAATGATATGGATTTTTTAAAATCTCTTGAATCTTGGATTTTAACCGTTCTTGCAGTGAAAAATCAGATTTAATTTTCTTCAAATCCTTCAAAAAATCTTTTGTATAACGTTCTTTAAAATCATTCACTGCCATCACTCCATATGGAATCAAAAAGAGCATCCCTTTCTGCATCTGAAGAGCAATCCACAAAATCACCTTTTTTCAAACTTTCTTCACTGGCAGCAACTGCTTTGATCAAGTTTTCACTGATTTCATTTTCTGGGGGCATTAAAGAGCCGTCGATATCTATATCGCAATCATTGACATTAATTTCTTTGAGAATGACAGTAAAGAATTTTTGGGGTTGGATATTCATCTCTTTCTGCCAGGTAATAGGAAGGTCTTGACCCCTGACATATTTTTTAATCTTTTCTACTTGCATCTTTTCACACTCCTTTGTTTGGTATTGTATTATATTGGCAAAAGACACAATTGTTCAAGTTCGTCCATGATTTCAATTG
>NZ_LT828542.1:310709-323169 GCF_900170035.1 Desulfamplus magnetovallimortis
ATTTCAATTATAGCTTTCCAGAAAAATATTTTATTTTTTGGTCAAAAAAATTAATCCAAATAACAGATAGTTAGACTTTTCCATTATCAATTTAATTCTCTGGAATACTATAGATCATTTGGGGTGCATTGAAAGTATCGGCAGAATTTTTCAATGGGTTCATCAGTAGGATTAAACCTATTATTTGCAAGGTTTGAAAGAGTATTAAGGCTTATGCCAGTAAACGGTCATGGCCGTCATTCAGGCACCCCCGAATATAGAAATTTGTATCTATTTCCACGGTAAAGAATTCTGATTGGGAACGCACTTTTTAATCATTGCAGTTTGCATAATTAAGCTTTACAAGAATATCATGAGGTATCTTAATGGCACAGCCGTTCTCATAATCGAAAAAAACCATACCAATTTTTGCCAATGCAACCTCTCTTGAAAGAGTTTTGTTGACAACCTTGAAAAAAACTTCAATACCCCTTGACGCTATTTCACCCAGGGCCATATCTATAACCAGCCGATCACCTCTAAAAGCCTCAGAAAGATACTGAACTGCAAGATCAGCAAAAATAATATGAATTTCCCTGCTGCCTGTAATATCAATGCCTATATTATCCAAGAAAACAGATGCTGAGTCATGGATAATACTTACCAGACGATCGAAACCTAAATGTGCTGCCTGACTCAAATCCGTGAGACGGACAATAATTTCATGTGAACAAAAAGTATTACCAGGATATCTCAGTTGAACCCTTGGCATTATTCCCCCTATTTTTTATAAATTTACAGAAAAACATTTCGATACACTCGAAAAAAACTCTCAAACAACTTGATTTTACAAAAACAATAGCTTAATTTTAATATAAAAACAAATCTGAAAAACGACCTGACGATAGTATTGTGCGACAATAGTTTAAAAGGAGAATTTATGCCACAAATAGTATGGACAGAAAAATTCAGTGTGGGATATCCTGAAATTGACAGGCAGCACAAAGAGTGGATTAAAATATTTAATACAGCCTATGACAAAATGATGAGCAATGACATGAATACCATCTCAGAGCTTGGCATAAATGCAATACAGGAAATGCTTGATTATGCGGAAAAACACTTTGCATTTGAAGAAGCATATATGAAAGAGATCGGGTATCCGCAATTGGCAGAACACACTCAAATACACATATCCTTTAAGGTAAAGCTGAAAAAAATCCATGATGATTTTCAAAACGGCATACGGCAGCTCAATTCAGAAATAATGAAAATTGTTGAAAATTGGCTTGTGTACCATATTCTTTCTGAAGATCAAAAATATAAAAAATTTACTCTGTCAGACTGACAGATCATCTTTTCCTGGGATTTCATGAAGTGCAAAGCATTCCTGATTTTGATGCATTTTGTGTACCTTTTGAAATCCAGGAAAGAAATCGCTTCAATAATCCGGTCTGTTTAACCTTCTCCTGCTCATGGACTTCCAACTCTGACAATATTTGTTTGGAAAAACTGTCCGTATGGCTGACTTCTCTGCTAACCCCTTCCCTCCGATTTTCATACATGCTTATCTCCTTGTCATTTTTTTATATGAAAGTCTCGATAACAGCCTGTTTTTAAAACGACTTTCATCTCTTCTATTGTGGCGTGAATCCGCCATCTACGTTATTCAATAAAAACAGAACGCCTTTTAATGAGGATGTTGTCAGGTATCATCAATTCATATAGCGAAGCCACTGCCTTGACATATAAACATTTTATCTCTAAAAATAAAGCTTCTTGCAGTTAACAGTAAAAATACCGGAAATACAAGCAGCAAAAGCGCAAACTATGATCAATCAAGCAAAAAAAATTCTTAAAAAAGTATTTGGTTATGATCAGTTCATATCACTGCAGGAAGAGATAATCTCCTCTGTTCTGCAAAAAATGGATGTACTGGCCATCATGCCCACAGGTGGAGGCAAGTCACTCTGTTATCAGATACCGGCCATGATATTTCCTGGAATTACCCTTGTAATCTCCCCTCTTATATCTCTTATGCAGGATCAGCTAAATCAGCTCAGGGAAGCGGGAGTTTCTGCAACAATTCTGAACAGCTCCTTAGATCCTGCGACCTATCGTGCCAATCTGCACAATGTGAAAAACGGCACTGTGAAACTGCTCTATATTGCTCCGGAAGCCTTTCAGAAATATGAAATACAGGAGCTTACTTCAACTGTACCCATATCCTGCCTTGCAATTGATGAGGCTCACTGTATCTCACAGTGGGGTCATGATTTCAGACCGGAATACCGCCAGATAGCACACTTTCGATTCCGTTTTAATGCACCCTGCATTGCTCTGACCGCAACTGCCACAACAAGGGTGCGCCAGGATATAAAAGAGAGCCTCAGCTTTAATCCCGTCAATTCTGCTGAGTTTATTGCAAGTTTTGATCGACCAAACCTTTATTTAAGTGTTACACAAAAAGCCTCTGCTATTGAGGCAAACATCCATCAGCTACTTGATTTTATCGGCAGTTTTAACGGGGGAGCCGGAATTATATACTGCACCACAAGAAAACAGGTGGATGAAATTGCAAACAGACTTCAAAACGCTGGTATCTCAGCACAACCTTACCATGCAGGTCTTGACAACTTCCAGAGGCAGAGCAATCAACAGAGTTTTGCAAGGGATGATATCCAGATCATTGTTGCCACTGTGGCTTTTGGCATGGGTATTAACAAATCTAACATCCGGTTTGTAATTCATTACTCCATTCCCAAAAATATTGAAACCTACTATCAAGAGATCGGCAGGGCAGGAAGAGATGGATTACCCTCAAAATGCCTGTTGCTCTTTTCACCGGCAGACATTTTTAAGGTAAACGGGCATGATTGCGTATCAATCACCCCCAAACATAAAAATGATAGTCATTTTCACGGTAAAATTTTTGTTCAACGATAAAAATGAACAGGAAAAGCAAATTGCCAACCGTCAACTGAATGACATGATCCACTATGCAGAATCCTTCTCGTGCAGGCGAATTCCACTACTTAAATATTTTGGTGAGAATTATCCCATGCAACACTGCAATATGTGCGATATCTGTATTGAAAGCAAAGAAAAAAAGAACAGAAAAAAAATAGATATCTCCATTGCAGCCCAGAAATTTCTCTCATGCGTAAAAAGGACAGGAGAGATGTTCGGGCAGGCTCATATTATAAGGGTTCTACACGGCTCAAGGGACAAAAAGATATTGAAGTTCAGCCATGATTCACTATCCACATACGGTATTGGAAAGGAGTATTCCAGAAAACAGTGGCACTATATGTCCAGAATTTTTCTTCAGATGGAACTTATGACAAAGGATACTGAGTACGGAAGTCTAAAACTGACGCCAAAAGCCTGGAGTGTATTTAAAGGAGAGGAAAAGGTTTTTGCCGATGCAGAATCTCTTGGCAATGAAGCAAGGGACTCCAGAAATATCTACCAGAAATCTTCAATATCTTCACAGCCAGCCGATTATGACGCCACCCTGTTTGAACTTCTTCGCAAAAAAAGAAAGGAACTTGCCGATGATATGGGGGTTCCCCCATACGTAATTTTCTCTGACAAAACCCTTACAGAACTTGCCACATGGCGTCCGCATTCAAGGGAGGGTTTTTTGACCATTCATGGTATTGGAGAGACAAAACTTGAAAAATTCGGAAATACTGTTCTGCAAATCATAATTGATTACTGTAAGATAAATGGATTAAAGGAGATTATACAACCTGCACAGGAGAGATTTACTGCAACTCAACTTACGCAACCTGCACAGAAAAGATTTGCTGCAACTCAACTTACGCAACCTGCACAGAAAAGATTTGCTGCAACTCAACTTACGCAACCTGCACAGAAAAGATTTACTTCAAGTGAATCAGGTTTTCCATCCACTTTTGGAGGATCTATTAAGCCCAAACGCCACACCATTGTGGGGGAGGCATACAACAATGGTAAAAGCATCCATTATTTGATGGAAGAATATAATGTAAAGCAGCAGACAATTCTCAATCACCTTTACAAATACCGGCAAGAGGGCAACAAAATCCTGAACAGAAAAGACCTTATATCCCTTTCAAACATCTCTTCTGCAAAACAGGAAGAGGTTTTCAATCAATTTAAAACCCTTGGAACAGAAATGTTGAGCCCCGTTTTTGAAGCACTTGATAAAGAAGTGCCATATGAAGAACTACATATATTGCGCTTATGCATTGAGCCAGGCGACTGTTTGGAGCAGACATGATGGAAATCAGATCAAAGGCCCTTAAGGCAAACCTTGAACAGACAAAGGTCAATGTTGAAATTGAAGAGAAATATCATGTGATTTTGTCTGTTTTTGCTCCATACCAGGGTCTCAGGCAAGGGGTTACTTCCCTGTTAAAAGAGCTTTGCAATCCAATGCGTAATTGGGGTTTCATTGTATCCGAAATCCGCAAATATGCATTTGACCATCTGCATCTTATACTTTCCCATGCAGATGCCCAGGAAGTTGTGCAACATTTTATTGTTATATTCCATGATGCAATAAGGCAAACTTCCAGTGAAGAGCAGCAGGTTCAGACTCAGGTATCTCAAATGGTTAGTGTCCAGGAGGAGGCAGTTGATCAGTTCCTCAATTTTCTTCAGCAACTAATTCGACGTTCAGGACCAAGCCTTATAAAAATACTACCAGTTATCAATGCGACCTTTCAGGAGATGGAAATAGAAGATGAAAAAATTCTGCTTCTTTTTTCAAAAAGCTACTATAGGATCAACCGGATTGTCAGGGAACTTCTCAAAAAGATAAAGCTGTTCAATCTTGAACAACAGATTAACCTGACAACTATCAACAGATTTTTATTGCGATATCATGAAACAGCATACAGAAGCTGGCTTTCTGAAAGTGACCCTCTCATGTGGTTTGAACATGAGACAGAAGAGGCAGGTGAGCTTCCTGACAAAGTAAAGGAGCTGTTTACGCCTCTATCCCACAAAAGAATAGAAAATGAAATAGCACGGTTAGACACTCTGCGAACACAATCACAAAATTTTCTCCAACAACCAGAGTCACGGCGGTCAAAATCAAAATCTTTACAGCCAAAATCAAAGTCTTTACAGCCACAACCAGAGTCACGACAGTCAAAATCAAAGTCTATACAGCCACAATCAGCAAAACAACAACCCCAATCCTTTGCCGTAACTTGTGAACTTGTCAGTTTTCCTGAAAACCATGATATAATTGAACTTTATAAATCAATGCCTGCCAAACTCCTTGCTGCAGGAAACTCCAGCCGTCAGGGCAATCACTGGAAAGTCCTCTTTCTTTTTTACACACTCAATATACCTGGACTTTCCATGATTCACATGGCAACATTCCAGGACATCAATAATACTTTAAGATGGCTGATAGGTGCTGAGAACACACCATATCTTCAACATCTAATCCGCAAAACATTTACAATACTTAACCTTCGCTCCGCACAGTTCCCAGAAACTACCCTGAACTCAATTCTGAACATGGGCACAGGAGTATATAAAACCTGCGACAGTGCACTTATACACTTTTTTCTTGAATGTGTAATTGATGCAAAATTCCAGATTCCCACGGTACACGCAGTAGGCAGAGACTGGCAACTCAAGGACAACACTGCCCACATAAAAAATCTTAGGGTATGGATGCATCTGATTTCCCTTAACCCGCCCCTTTCAACCAGTCTCATCTCCCATCTTATAATCTATCTTACTCTTTATGGAGTGCTTATAAAGGATACAGACCTGTTTCCACGTGAGATCACCCGTCTGCTGAACAGCCCCATAGAACCTGTCTATAACCTTGTAAAACAACTGACCCGCCTGTTTCCGGTATATTACAACGAAATCGGCGCAGAAGGGGCAATTCGTGACACATCCACAGAACTTGATGAAATATGCCACAGAAAAGATCTGCTTATCCATTTTTACAGAAAACGCATTCACGTGGAGAGCAGCAACCGTATCATTGCCATGACAGAAAAGATTCTGATTTACTGGCTCAAAAATGATATCAGTGTGCTCCAATCATATATACCTGATGATCTGATAAAAACAATGCAAGACGCAAAAAATGATTCCATAACAAACAATAATCTTGATGAATGCAATCCACTCCCCCCCGATCATGAAAATCCTATGGACAGTATCATGGCAAAAAATTCATTGGGTAGAGCCATCACAAAATCATATGCCAATGAGAGGACTTCAAAAAGTGGTGATTTTATAACAGGTGTTCATTGCGATCTTTGTTACCTTGAAAAGAATGGATTTGAAATCCCAGGTGACCTTCTTAATACATCAGGCCGTCATATTAATGATATTATACATCAAAATCCATCGGAAGAGGCCAGTGAAACAGATCACAGACGAGTGATGCTTCTTATTACCCTGTATAAACTTCTTTACCAGAAATACTCACCTGCTTTTACCGAGATAAACAAATATCTGGAACTTGTGAACACTGCCCATATTCCACATATGGATGAGCTTAAGGATGCCCTTGCAGAACAGGAAAAACCTGACTCTAAAATCAAATGGAAGCTCCAGAAACTTCTTAACTACCTCTCTATTCTCAAAAAAGAGCTGCTGTCGAACAAAAAACATGAAGCCAGGGAAGATATATTTAAAAAGCGGCATGTTACAACAGATATCCCTTCTCTTTACGGTAGCTACCACGAACCCAAATTTGATGCTCTGGGGTTGACATTCCGGCTGGAATCCCTTGTAAATCCACTTTTTGAGGCTCTTATTGAAGAGCTGGATCTGACCATTATCACCAAGGTAACTGTACATAAAATCAGAAACCGACTGCTTATGTTCTACAATGCATTGAAACTTGACGGGATATCATCTTCGGAATATGAATTCCAGATGGATCTTCTGACCCACTCCCTTGGGGTACAGGGATTTACATTTACCCAGTATCTTGATATTTTCAAGGCATTTAATAAAGCTGTCAAAAATATCATAAATGATTATTTTCATACCACCCACCAGGAGAATCTTAACCGTGTTCTGGAGTGTATGCCTCCGGATTCTCTTCTCGACAAATATCAGATACATACAAATGCACAGCAAGATACAAATTTACAACAAGATACCTCCAGAGCTTTTTTGGATTATGACATAAGAGAAGCCCCAAATGCCGATGACAGAACAACTACACTGGATAATGTCAAAAAAAGAGTGACCAAAAGCAGATCAGGCAGCAACCAGCAGATACCACATGAAGAGATGTTCAAAATCCAGCACCAGGTGGCAGAGATCTTTTTTCGGGACAGAATGTCAACATCACTGGGATTGCAGCAGTTAGATACTTTTTTAACTAAAATCCAGAATACCCTTTACCAACAGGCCCAGGGGCTTCCCCAGGAACATCTTCAGAAACTTTTGATGTATGACCCAAAAAAAATTATCACATCCCTTCACAACCCCAAGACATGGATAATGGGAGCCATGGATCTTGGCAACAAGGGAAACAATCTTGTCACCCTGTGCAGTTGCAAACTTCCGGTGCCCCCTGGATTTATAATCACAACCGAGGCTTTTCGTTATAGAGAGCTTATTGATTACTATCAACCTGCAAGGTACAACTTCAGGGAACAGATAAGACATGAGCTTCATGAGCTGGAGCAGGCAACAGGAAAAAAATTCGGAGACCCATCAAATCCACTTCTGCTTTCTGTACGAAGCGGCTCTGTTATTTCCCAGCCCGGAATGATGGATACATTTATTGATGTAGGAATAAACGAAGATATAGCAGAAGGACTTGCAGAACAGACCCAAAACCCCTGGCTTGCATGGGATAACTACCGACGATTCCTGCAATGTTTTGGCATGGCAAGGGGCCTTAAAAGGGATGCCTTTGACGAGATAATGAAGCAGCATAAGGAGATGTGGCAAATCCCTTATAAAAAAGATTTCACAGGTGAACAGATGAAAATGGTTGCCCTTGCATATAAAAGCAAAATTGTTGATGAGGGTTTTTCCATCAGCTCCACCCCATTTAACCAGCTTCTCAATGCCATTAAAATGGTCTTTGACTCATGGAACTCCCCAAGGGCAATGGCATATCGCCGTATCATAGGCCTTTCCGAAGACTGGGGTACCTCCATTACAGTTCAGCAGATGGTATTCGGCAATATCTCCTACAACTCTGGAACAGGCGTTGTACTGACCCATGACCCCCGTTCTCCAAGGGAGCAGATAAGCCTGTGGGGGGATTTTACCCGTGGCAGCCAGGGTGAAGATGTTGTTGCCGGCCTTGTAAATACATTTCCCATATCAATAACCCAGCAGGAACGGGAGATGAGAAACACCGATACCACCCTTGAAACCCATTTTCCTGAAATATACAAAGGTTTGCAGATGTGGGCAGATGAACTTGTTGGTAAAAGAGGATGGAGCCCACAGGAGATTGAATTTACATTTGAAGGACCTGAACATAAAGATCTCCACATTCTTCAGACAAGGGATCTTGGAATAAGAGAACACAAAAAAAGACCTGCATTTGAACCAGATACAATGGCGGCAGCACTTAGTACAGATCGCTATCTCGGTAATGGCATTGGAGTAAGCGGTGGTGCCATGAGCGGAAGAATGGTATTCACCCTTGAAGATATACAAAGGTGGCGAAAACTTGAGCCGGAGACTAAGCTTATCCTTGTCAGAAACGATACTGTACCCGATGATATCCGTGAAATCAACGCTGCTGACGGTCTTTTAACAGCCCGTGGAGGCATGACATCCCATGCTTCAATTGTGGCCTACAGGTTAGACAAGACATGCGTTGTCGGCTATCGTAACATGTTGTGCAATGAAATTGAAAAAAAATGCCGGATCGACAATGTAACACTCTCTTCCGGTGACTTTTTAAGTATTGACGGACATGAAGGAAGTGTATTTAAAGGAGAAATTCCCATTATTAACCCAACAGGGACAGACCAACTATAAGGATAAAATCATGGAATTTGAAGGAAACCACAGCAAACTCGGGATCAATGGTTTTGGACGAATAGGCAAGCTTACAGCCTGGCATCACATCGGCCGACGATTCTTTGACGAGATTGTCATTAACCTGGGAAGAGATGTGGGAAAAGGCATGGAGGATATTGCCCACTACATGGAGAGAGACTCAACCTATGGAAGACTTGAGGCTTTTCTTAACGGGAACAATGCAACACCTGTCATAAGCGATATAAACGAAGCTGAAGGAACCCTGAAAGCAGACGGTGTCCCTATCAGATTTTTGAGAAAAAACCGAAATCCCGCTGATATTAAATGGAAAGATAACGGGGTTTCCATAGTAGTAGAGACCACAGGCCAGTTTCTTGACCCAACCATTCCTGCTGAAGACCCCAAAGGCTCCATAAGAGGCCACCTTAAAGCAGGGGCTGAAAAAGTGATTGCATCTGCACCTTTCAAATTCAAGGACAAGGGAATGGAACTTAAAGGTGCCATGCCCGAAGACGCTGTCACAACAGTTATGGGGATAAATGATCACATGTATGATCCCAGAAAACATTCCATTATCTCCAATGCATCATGCACCACCAACTGCCTTGCCCACATGATGAAGCCCCTTCTTGATGTACTTGGGCAGAAAAAAATTCTTTCAGCATCAATGGCCACCATACACGCTGCCACAGGTTCGCAGCAGGTACTTGACCGCCTGCCTGGTTCCGGCAAAAGTGATCTGAGAAAAAACAGAAGCATTCTCAACAACATCATTCTCACATCCACAGGAGCTGCCAAAGCATTGCGCCTTGTCATTCCGGAGATGGAAAAGATAGGCTTTATTGCAGAGTCTGTTCGTATTCCCACAACAACAGGTTCCCTTGTAATCCTTGTACTCAACCTCCAGGAAGATATGCAGGGTCAGCAGATAAGAAGAAATTTTATCAATAACATTTACAGGGAAGCAGCTTTAAATGATCCAAGGGGATATCTGCACTACACAGACAAGCAGAATGTATCAGGTGATATCATTGGCTCTCCTAGGGCAGCAGCAACAATTGAAGGGCATGAAACCCACACAAGAACAGCAGAGGTAAATATTGATCTAACATCAGTTCCAGGACTTGATCAGAGCATCATATCAACGCTTCTGACCACAACAATTAATGTGCCTGTAACCCAGACAGTTGTTTACGGGTGGTATGACAATGAGATGGGAAGTTATGTGAATATGCTTGGGGACAGGACGGTTTCAATTGCTGAAGATATATGTTAATTGTTATCTCTGATTTTGATACTTTTAATATCTCTGACCTTAGTAAGGAGAGACCGAAGTTGAGGCAATCAGTCCTGTAAACCCAAGCCTACTGCATTGTCAAAGTTAATAATTAGGGTTCGTTTAATTTTAGAGACAAGGCATGCCTTGTCTCTACGTTGCAGACAACCCTAAAATTAAATCTTGACAGTACACTACACTTGAAAAAATTGACACATCTCGTCACTGCAGACGTTTTTTATTTAATCATGGCGGTGAGCAGCGACGTGGATGTCATTCATTAAACATTATATCGATTTTCCATAAGTCATTGATTTTATTGGAAGGGGTATTTTGCAAATTTCAATAAAATTAAGATGCTTAATAACAATCGATATAATGACTATTATGCAGCTTCTTTGATGAAATTTGAAAACGCGGTTTTGATCTGTTCCCTTATTTGGCAGGTTTTCTTAAGCTTTTCCTCTTCACTGCCTGTCATCATCGAAACTCCAGTTTGGTATCATGCCCGGCCTGCTTATGGATGTCATCTTCCAATTTATCCACATTTCAATGAACACCGGCTCTGTCGTGATCCCTGTTCACTATAGGGTTTTCGAGAGCTTGTCCTGCTTGATCCATCTCAGACAATCCAGCGCCTTCTAATGTTGTAGAGGCTCACCATAAACAGACCGATACAGAATGCGGCAAGGATCGAAAGGTCAAGGAAAAATGGGAGGATATTTCCCCCGTGGATGGCACCGTGGAGCATGTCCGTGCCATAGGTCAGGGGCAGTGCGTAGGCAAGGGGCTTCAAGAAAACCGGCAGCGCACTGATGGGGAAAAAAAGGCCGCACAGAAAAATCATGGGAAAGCGGAAAAAATTGGAAAAGGTCTGGGCCTCGAACACCTCGCTGACCGCCACCGCAATGAACAGCCCGAGAAAGGTCGAAGCCACCGAGATCAGCACAACCGCAGGAAGAAACATCGACCAGTTCACCTGGTTCATCTCCACCAGGAACGCCGCCATGACGACGGGGACGAAAGCGTTGACCACGCCGAACATAATTGCCCCGCCGGTCTTGGCCAGCATCAGCAGTTCAAGGGGGATAGGAGCCAGTAACAACCGCTCAAAGGATCGGTTTTTCTTCTCGAAGGTGACGGTCACAGCCAGCAGGGAGGTGGTGCCGAACAGGATGGAGAGGGCGATCACTCCCGGGAGTATCGAAGAAATACTCTCCATCCCCTTGCCGGATTTGATGAAAAACATGCCGGTCCACGCCAAGGGAAACATCAGCCCCCAACTGATGTTCGGCGGCTTCAAATAGTAGGTGCGGAAATCCTTGATCAATATATTCCAGAAAGCGATTGCCAGTTTCATTGTTTTCCTCCCGATTTTTCTTTCTCCCTGCGCATGACGTCTGCACCGATTCCGGTGATCCGAATAAAAACATCCTCAAGGCTTGGTTTCATTTTTCTGGCTTCAGACACCTCTGCCCCTTGATCCTCGAGGAAACGAACCATCGGCCCGACACGGATCGGTGCATCCGCCTCCACCTGGATCACCCCGGTCTCCGGGCTCGAGAAATTCAGGTCGGGGTATTCCCCGGCAAGCCTTTCTGAAAGACCATTTACACCGTTTTCACAGGAGATCTGCATCACATGTTTGTCCCGGATGGGTTGAATGAGCTGTGCCACGGAATCGATCCTTACAATGCGACCGGACAGGATGAACGCAATGCGGTCACAGAGCCGTTCGGCCTCCTCAATGTAATGGGTGGTGAGAAAAATTGTGGTTCCTTTTTGATGAAGATCGGTTATCAACTGGCGCAACTGACGGGCACTGGCCACATCAATGCCGGTGGTGGGTTCATCTAAAAACAGGATTTGCGGCCTGTGGATGATTCCGGCGGCAATGGTGAGTTTCCGCTTCATCCCTTTGGAGTAACCGCCGAATTTGCGTCCCGCAGCCTTTATCAGATCAAAGGTCTCTAACAATTGGGTCGCCCTGGCCTCTCTCTCTGCTTTCCCCATGCCGTAAAGAGCGGCACAAAAGCAGAGGTTGTCATATCCGGAGAGTTCCGGGTAGAGATTGCTTTCATCGGGAACCACGCCGATCAGGTGTTGAGCGGCCCGGGGCTTTTGGGTGCAGTCGATGCCGCCGATGTGAATGGTTCCGGCGTCAGGTCGAGCCAGGCCGGTCAGCATGTTGATGGTCGTGGTCTTTCCCGCACC
>NZ_LT828542.1:323269-375645 GCF_900170035.1 Desulfamplus magnetovallimortis
CGAGCCAGGCCGGTCAGCATGTTGATGGTCGTGGTCTTTCCCGCACCGTTGGGACCCAGAAAACCGAACAGTTCTCCCTTTTTCACACGAAAGGAGATCCCGTTCACTGCTTCGATTTTTTCAAATCGTTTGGTTAAATTTTCTACACAAATGGATTCATTCATTGTTGGGTCTCATCCTTAAACCGAGAAATTACAATTGTCGGCCTTGATCATCGTTTGGTCCAACCTGTAGGGGCGGAAGGATGATCAAGACTCAATTTTCATACAGACAGTTTCTCCCATTTTGTCATACAGATAGTTTTTCCCATTTGAGAAGCCGGCCCACGATCATTCCGGCGATGAAACCGGCCGCCAGATTGGAAGAGAGTGTGATGCCCAGAATCAGCGTGGCCACGAAATAGTCCTTTCGGGTCTCCAGATCCATGATGGTGAGGGTGAGCTGGGCTCCGGCAAAGACCAACAGGACACCGAGAATGGACATGGGCAGAAGATTGAACATGCCCACGATATCGTTACCGAGAATGAGTGCCAGTGCCAAAAAGAGTCCCCCGATCATCACGTTGGAGCCGGCGGTTTTCGCGCCGAAGCGGTAGTGGGCCGCCAATCCGCCGGCCCCGTGACAAAGGGGCATCCCCCCAAGGAGAAAGCTGAAGAAGTTGGCAAACGCCATGCTCACGCACGCATTCCGATTGGTCACTTTGGCAGACCGTTCCCCAAAATATTCCTTGGATAGATCGGTATAGGCCAACACCGCATTGCCAAGGGTCATGGGGAGTTGCGGCAGCACCAGGGCAAACAGGGCAAAGGTGAAGTCCACTTTTCCAGGAAAGCCGAAAGGGAGGAATTCGGGGATATGAATGCCCAATGCCCCGCCGATATCGAACCTTGCACCCAATAGAATTCCCACGGCGACGCCCCCTGCCACGACCACCAATCCGGCCGGATATTTTTTGTTGTCCAACAGCAGCAGGGTGACAACGGCGGCCAACGCCCCGATCAAGAGACTGATGGGAATCGGGCCGACGGCCTGAATCGCGAGATGGGGTTCCACCGCCTGTTGCAGGGTCTGATAGGTGGAGGTACCCATCATGAACTTGACGCCGCCGGAGATCAGCAGGGCACCGGTGGAGAGCTGCACCCCCCGGATCACCGACTTGGGGGTCGCTTTTTGAATGAGATCAATGGCGCCGGTGAGGCCGACGATCAAGAGAAAAATACCCATGAGAAGGGAGGATGCGAGGATCTGATCGGCACTCATGGCCGTGGCAATAGCGTAAGCACCGATCACCTTCATCGGTTGAACCGGCACGGTGATGCCGAAATAGAACCCTGAGGCGATGTAAAAAAAGCCGATACTGAGAAAGAGCCCCATGGCATTGAGGCCGTTGAAGAGGATCATGGCGATGGCGATGGGCAGAAGTGTCCCAAGGTCGCCCAAGGCGCCGGCCAACTCCAGTCGATTGAATTTGAAACGTTCGGACATGGGTTCTCCTCAATACCGTGAAAATGACTATCATTTTTATATCTGGGGGTGATTGATACGCAATCATGCCCGTTTACTTGTCGTTTTCTTTAGGGTCTTCAGTTGGGTTGCGTTCTCTATTTTGCGGAAAAACCGATGATCTCAAAAGCATCCGGAGGTGAAATCAATTCTCCAATCTGTTTCGAGATATTGGCAATGGCCTCCCTTTCAACCACATAATGGGTCCAGTATCCACGCTTCTCGCCTTTGATCAAGCCCGCTTCACGCAGTATCTTGAGGTGCTGTGATACAGCGGGTTTGGAAATTTCCAGACGATTGGCCAAGGCACCGACACAGAGATCTCCCTTCATGAGCAGGGTAAGGATTTTCATTCGGTTTTCATCTGCCAAAGCTTTTAGTGATTGTATCAGGCTCATCATTAAATCCATTTAAGTGATTAACGATTTGGATAATGATATAGTAAAATGGAATTGTCAAGAGTAAATTTGCGTGTCATTCCAAATAAACGGACATGGCGGACGTTCCGCCACCCCCGAATATGAAAATTTGTATCCATTTTCACGGTAAAATAGGTTTTACCCGCCCCATACCCAAGACTGAGAGGGGGCGGGTGAACCTATTTGACATTACGGATAAAATCTTCAACCGCCGCTTTGATATGATCCCTTATTTGGCGGGTTTTCTCAAGTTTTTCCTCTTCACTGCCTGTTAGTGAAGATGGATCATCGAAACTCCAGTGAATCCGTTTTGTGATGCCGGGAAAAAGCGGGCACCGCTCCTTTGAAGATTCATCACATACCGTGATGACATAGTGGTAGAGCTTTCCCTGTTTGAAGAAATCAAAGGCACTTTTAGTTTTGTTGTTGGAGATATCGATTCCCTCCTCTTTCATGACAGCCACAGCCAGCGGGTTTAGGGTTCCCGCTTCAAGCCCGGCACTCTCTGCAAAAAAAAACTCACTGCCGAGTTCATTTAAAAACGCCTCAGCCATCTGGCTTCTGGCACTGTTATGAACGCATACAAATAAAACCTTGATCTTTTTTTCCATGACAATAGGTACCTCCATTTTTATAATTACATTTAATAATGAAAAAAATACAAATCTGCATATAATATCCCTTTAATATTCAACTTTTGTGATGTTTCGATTAGGAGTATGTTAATATTTCTTTTTGAATATACTTCAATAGATACTATTTGTGATGAAAGGAGCATTTTTTTGCATTATGATGTGGTGTTATTTTTTTATTTGTGTCAGGTGGCCTGACATGGCCGTTATTGAAATTCCTAAAAATCCAGATTGAACGGTTCAAGATAGTGTTTCAACTTCTCTTTGTTTCCGGGATCGAGCTGAGGGCAATCTTCGTACCCTTTTCCGCCTTCAACGATATGCGTTGCAAAGACCATGCAGGTGGGTTCCCCACACTCCCTGCAATTGGTTTTCGGCAGAAGTTTCAAAATTTCCATCATCTTGGGCTGCGGCATGGCCTCATAACTCGGTGTGATGGTATCTCTCTTTTCCCAGGCTTCATTGATCTCACGTTTCAGCCATTCAACGATTTGACGGGCTTCGGCTTCATCTTTCAAGGCATTGACCGCAATTTTCTGGGGATGAACCGTAATCAATTTCCCTTGTGCCTTGAATGTGACGGAAAGGGGTTCCTTTGTAAAGGTAAATCCTCCCAGTGACGCGTTGAGATAGGGAATTGCCTCGGAGACATCCTGATCCAGATGGGCAAAACAGTGAACTCCGGTTGATCCCGGCATACATTTTGAGTTGAAAATTTCAACCTGATAACTTTCAAGTAACATAATCCTTCCATTCCCTATTTTAACAATTTCCACCACAGGAACAGCCGCCAGCCATATTGGCATTGGAAGGTGACATCCTGGAAGCCGCATCATTGGCATAAAGCTGCTTTACCGCCTTTTTAACCGCATTGATCTCTGATTCCTTGAGGTTGAAATCCTTGTTTTTCTCTATCCCGAGGTCTGTAATCACAACATGGTTTTTCAGGGGAACCTCTGCATGCTCAAGGATCGCTTTGGCACATCCGACCGGGCATCCATCAATGGCAATCAAAGTGGGTACATCCTTTGCCGACTGGACAAAGCCGCTAAGATGCCCTCCCACGCCGGCAAGGCAGAACATTTTACCAAATTCCTCCTGGGTCAATTCAACGGCTGCCTGATTACTCAATTGTCCCACATTGGAACCGCCTGAACAGGCAAGAATCATGATCTGATTGTTGGATCCACAGCAATTTTTCGACATTGTTCGCTCCTTATTTAAATTTAATTCTTAAAATATTACTTGTAGTTATTACACATTAATCAATTTATTCATTACTCAATCCACTCCGTGATTTTCCATACATCAAAACCATCTTTATACCAGTACATCTGAGCGTCGATCCCCCACGCTTTGGCCTGTTTCAATGCGTGATATGCCCTGAGAGCACCGGAACAGTAAAAAACAACTACCGTTTGATCACCCATGGCTTCTAACAGGTTCTCTTTCGTCATGATGTTTGACGGGTGATCCTTTTTGAAATAGGGCAGGTTGATGGCCCCTTTGAGATGGCCGGATTGAAATTTATGTTCCGGTCTGTTGTCGATCAAAACCGCCCCATCTCTCAAAAGTCTTTCCGTTGTGGACTGGTCAATAATCTGGACATCGTCAAAGGTCATCGCTTCTCCGGCATAAATACAATGAATTGTATTCAAAAAAATAAGAAAAATAGAGATGAAGATAGAATATTTGGTTCCAATTTTATTCATTGTTTCTAAATCATCCCGTAAATCATCCCCGAAATGGTGGCCATGATGACAACCAGTATGACAAACACAGCGGTCATTTTAGTGCCGATGACACTTCTTATAACCAGCATGTTGGGAAGGGAGAGAGCAGGCCCGGCAAGCAGTAAAGCAAGGGATGGCCCCTTTCCCATACCGCTGCCCATCAGTCCCTGAACGATGGGCACTTCGGTGAGGGTCGCAAAATACATGAACGCCCCCACAATGGATGAGAAAAAATTGGCAAAAAGAGAATTGCCACCCACAAGTGCCGAAACCCATTCATTGGGAATGATCCCTTCGTTTCCGGGACGCCCCAGAAGAAAGCCCGCTACAAAGACCCCCATGAGCAGCAGCGGGAGAATCTGTTTTGCAAAGTCCCAGGACGCATAAATCCATGAGCCGTTCTCATCACTCGATGTGGATGCCGACCAGGTCAGACCGATGAATCCCGCTGAGAAGGCAATGATGGGAATTTGGGGAAAGGCAACAGCAAACAAGACGGAGACGGCACCGATCAAGATGATTTTCCATGCCTTGTGTTCATACCACATCACCAGAACAATGCCGAAAATAACGGCAGACACCGAGGTGATCATCCATTTTGCAGAAAAAATAGTCCACCACAAACCCTCCTGAACATCTGGTTTTCCCCAGTTTGCAAAAACAAGGATCATCACCATGAAAAAAAAGTAGATGATGGTCTGGTAAAGGGGTCTGGATTCTCCGCTTTCAGGAACATGGATCTGGGCGGATCGTTCCGCCTCTTCACTTCTGAAAAAGAACTCCATCAAAATGCCAATGACAAAGGCGAACAGGATGGCACCGACAGCCCTGGCAATGCCGATTTCAGGACCAAGAATCCGGGCAGTCAAAATAATGGAAAGAACGCTGATGGCCGGACCTGAATAGAGAAAGGCAACAGCCGGACCAAGTCCCGCACCTCTTTTATATATTCCAGCAAAAAGGGGCAGAATCGTGCATGAGCAGACCGCTAAAATGGTTCCTGAAACCGATGCCACCAGATAGGCAATCCATTTTTTGGCTGCCGGGCCAAGATATTTCATGACTGCATTCTGGGAGACAAAAACACCGATGGCACCGGCAATGAAAAACGCCGGCACAAGACAGAGAAGGACATGCTCCTCTGCATACCATTTGACCAGTTCAAGTGCCTCCATCAGGGCGTTATCAAAACGATGCACCCCCACAGGGAGAAAAAAAGCGGCAAAAAACAGAATAACAATAATACCAAGGGGTTTAAGTTCATCTTTCCAATTCATTGATTCACCTTTTACTCTAATCTTCAGTTCTTTTTCATAATTTTATAATATAATACTTTTAATGCGTTTTCTCTCCTGCGGGTCGTATTTGTGCCTTACGGGGGGAAAGCGTTGCCAATAATTTTAATTCTATTTTATAATAATTTTAACTCTGTTTTGTAACGTGGCAGACTCCTCTTATTGTATTGACCGTGTAAGGGAAATATCGTTTTTTCAGCCAAAGTGCCACATGAACCAGCCCGATCAGCACCGGCACTTCCACAAGAGGCCCGATGACGGCGGCAAACGCCTCTCCGGAATCGATGCCGAACACCGCAACAGCCACAGCAATGGCAAGCTCGAAGTTGTTGGATGCCGCAGTAAAACTCAAGGTGGCGGACTGTTCATAGGTGGCACCCGCTTTCATGGACATGAAAAACGATGCGATAAACATGACCAGAAAATAGATACAGAGCGGAATGGCAATGCGAATGACATCAAAGGGCAGTTGAACGATATATTCCCCCTTGAGCGAGAACATCACAAGAATGGTAAAAAGAAGTGCGATCAGAGTGATCGGGCTGATCTTAGGGATAAAAACCGTCTCGTACCACTCTTTTCCCTTTGTCTTCAGCCCGATGATGCGGGAGACCATGCCGGCAATAAAGGGAATGCCAAGATAGATAAAAACACTCTTGGCAATCTGGCCGATGGAGATGTTGACGACCGCCCCCTCAAGGCCGAGCCATCCCGGCAGCACTGTGATAAAAATCCAGGCATAGACAGAAAAAAAGAGTACCTGAAAAATGGAATTGAATGCCACAAGTCCGGCACAGTATTCCGTATCTCCGTAGGCAAGATCGTTCCAGACAATCACCATGGCTATGCAGCGGGCAAGGCCGATCATGATCAATCCTACCATATATTCATGGTGACCGGACAAAAATGCAATGGCAAGAAGAAACATCAAAATGGGACCCACTATCCAGTTCTGTACAAGTGAAAGGGTCAGCACTTTCACATCCTTGAAAACTTCGCCAAGCTGTTCATATTTGACCTTTGCCAAAGGGGGATACATCATGAGAATCAAACCAATGGCAATGGGGATGTTGGTCGTTCCCACCTGAAAAAAGTTGATGACGTTCTTGATGCCCGGAAAGAGATATCCCCAGCCCACGCCGATGGCCATTGCGGCAAAGATCCACAAAGTCAGGAAGCGATCCAAAAAACTCAGTTTTTTAACAGTTGAATCAGTCATTTTCCCTCACCTTTAATAAACTTTAAATGCGTTAATATTTTGGGGTGATTATTACACACTCAACCATGCCCGTTTACAGTGAATAGAGTAACTTTTGTTATAAAAACGGAGTCATAATAAAATAGAGACCCAATACACCAATGGTTGAACCTGCTATTTTTCGGAACCAAGTGCCTGCATTGTTCCAGGTACTGTTTTCAAGCAGCTTTTTAACCATTGCTGTTGAACTTCCTGCAATCACAATGGGAAGACAATGACCGATTGCAAACAAAACTATCATGATAATACCTGTTGCTATCTTTTCCTGAACCGTAATAATTGCAAGAATAGGAGCAATAAATCCAAATGTACATGAACCGGAAAGAACTCCATATGCAAGTCCAAGCACAAAGGCACCAAAAACGCCCTTGATTTTCAGACGATAGAGAAGACTTCCCGACATGGAGCACTTTTCCACACCAAGCATTCCCAATGAAACCCAGACAAGTATGCCGCCGACCAACACTTGCCAAAAGCTTCCCACATCTCCAAGCATCCGCCCAAGCATGGCACACACAATACCTATAAGAGCAATAGTAATAAAAAGCCCTATGGTAAAAGCTCCTGCATAAATGCCGGCCTGTTTTGGATTTACCGTTTTATCCTGTCCTCCCACATAGGCAATAATAAGTGGGATAGAAGCAAGGTGGCAGGGGCTGAGCATAACACTCACCATTCCCCAGAGAAAACAGCCTACTCCTGCAATAGCAATCCCCCCTGACATCCATTGATTTATAGTTATAAATAGCGAATCGAACATCTGTTGCACCCCTTGTTTGGAATACTATATTTGAAGTATTGCACTATAGTTAAAGTGTTGTGCTATATTTTAAGCCTTGCACTATATTAAAGTATCGTACTATATTAAAGTATCGTACTATATTAAAGTATCGCACTATATTTAAAGTATTACACCCATTTTTGTAAGTTGTTTAACGATATCATCTTCACTCATAAAACCTGTATGACGTGTTACCTCTTTGCCATCAGCATCAAAAAAAATCTGGGTTGGTATGGCACGGATACCAAATCTTTTAGCCTCTGAGTTATTTTCCCATACATCAATGAATACAATAGCAGCTTTTCCAGCATAAGCTTTTTCAAGTTTTTCAAGAATCGGTGCCATCATCTTGCACGGAATACACTTTTTAGCACCCAAATCAATCATGGTAACCATTCCTTTTACTGGAACTTCCGACGGGGTTGTCATATTTTCTGCACTGTATGCTGTAAATGAAATGGTCAAAATAGCTGCTATTATAATTAGAAATGAGGCGGTTCTATATTTTGGTATTATTTTCATTTATATCTATTTTCCTCTTATGCTTATGATTTAAGTGTATCCTTTTTGCAGTATTCTCTCCCCTCTCCAAAGTTGGAGAGGGGGTTGGGGTGTGAGGTTTTACGGCTATGAATTAAGTCTCTCAAAGTCGACACCTATGATCTTGTAAGCCTTGTCAATACTGTCTGAATCAAGATTCCCAGGATTAACAGGATAAGGCAAGATTATCTATCCTGAGCATCCTATCCATCCTGGTTATCCTGGTTCAGACACCTGCAATAACTTATGAAAAAGCAATAAGATGTCGATTTTGAGTAAGTCTAATATCAAAAAGGGTACACTCTTATGATTTAACCCAGCTCAAAATTTCCTGTTTAGTTGGTATCTTTCCAACACACTTTACTTCACCATTTACTACAACTGCCGGAGTCCCAAAAACACCGTAACCTGCAATCTCCATAAGGTCAGAGACCTTTTCCACAGTGGCATCAATGTTTGCTTCAGTGACGGTCTGTTTTACAAGTTCCTCTGTTTTTTTACACTTTGCACATCCTGGTCCTAAAACTTTAATCTCCATGATTTTCTCCTTTTACCCAATAAAATCAACGATATATATTTAACAGCTAAAAAAACACCATTCTAAATATCATCTATAGTATTCCAGATAAATCGGTTGGCATTTCTAATATATGAAAACTCAAAATCGACACATATGATCTTATAAGCCTTGTCAACACTGTCTGAATCAGGATTCCCAAGATTAACAGGATAAGGCAGGATTATCTATCTTGAACATCTTGGTTATCCTGGTTATCCTGGTTATCCTGGTTATCCTGATTCAGACAAATGCAATAACTTCTAAAAAAGCAATAAGATGTCGATTTTGAGTATGAAAAAGCAAAATCATTTTCTGGAAATATATATTGTATTTATTTATAAATAGCAATATAACGATTTATTAAATATAAAAAAAATTATTTTCCGCAAATAATCTCTCTTTGAGCATCTGGCAATATGGCTATTACTTCAAGAATATCAGCATCTTCGTTGAGCCAGTGTTTCAGATTACCAAGCAAGTTTGCAGCGTATGGATTCTGTTTTCCGTCAGACAGGGTGAAGTTAACCCAGAGACCATCCTTATATGATTTTACAAGTCCAGCTTCCTCAAGGATTTTAAGATGCTTGCTTGTTGTTGACTGGGCTATCCCTAAAACCGTATATATTTCACAGACGCACATCACCCTGTGTTCAAGCATTTTCAGTATTTTTATCCGTCCGGGGTCAGATGCTGCCTTCATTACCTTTAAAAACTCTTTCATTTTATTCCCCATTAATTAAGAACATATACATATCGTTTTTAGTGAATATATTAATATGGAGCATAGTTGTCAAGATATTGTGTTTCTATACGACACTCAAAAAAAACAGACAAGCAACCGGTGTTAAATTCTTAAAAACGGGTGGTTGGTACTAATTTCAGCCAGACTCTAACTGTTATGCTGTGCTCTGAATCAGGGATACCCGGGATAAACATGCATTATTATCTATCTTGAACATCGTTTTTATCCTGGTTATCCTGATTCAGACAAATGCCCTGCATCTCCTAAAATGGTACTTAATAATGGGTTTTAATTCACTTACCCAAACTTCTGGGGGGTGAGGGGAGTGGACAAGTTATTTAAACTCCGTTCCTTAGCAGGGTATCAAATTTCAGTGGCTCAGAAATCGGAAAAATCATCGTCATCATCAAAGGGGATAACCTGCTCAGGTCTAACCTCTCCTTTTTTATGGGGAACCATTTTTCTTGATTTTGCCCCGCCACCTGATGTTGATGCTCCAAGAGCCGGTCTTTTTGCCTTTGCTGTTCCTCCGATATGCCTCTGTGGTCTGTGAGACAAGTTTCTACCTGAGGAGTGACTTGCACTTCCTCCTACAAGTGTTACCAGCTCATCCACAAACTCCCGCATGCCCTCAGCCTGGGCATTCATCTCTTCTGATGCACTGGCTGACTCCTCTGCATTGGCTGCATTCTGCTGGGTGACTTTATCCATCTCTGCAACAGCAAGATTGACCTGCTCAATTCCTGTGGCCTGCTCCTTTGATGCTGCTGAAATTTCCTCAATGAGCTGCCCTACCTTTGCAGAGCTTTCAGCAACTTCACTGAATGCCTTGTTGGTTTTTTCAACAAGCTCTGAACCATCCTTGACCTTATTCACAGTACTTTCAATCAAGACTGCTGTATTTTTGGCAGCTTCAGCCGATCTCATTGCAAGATTTCTTACCTCTTCTGCAACAACTGCAAACCCTGCACCTGCCTCTCCTGCCCTTGCTGCTTCAACCGCTGCATTCAAAGCCAGAAGATTGGTCTGGAAGGCTATCTCATCAATGGTTTTTATTATCTTGGAAATCTGATCACTTGCCTTGGAAATATCTTCCATGGACTGGGTAAGATGTCCCATTGAATCATTGGCACGACCCACAACCTTGTTGGCATCTTTCATCAGTCCATCAGCCTGCTGGGCATTTTCAGAGTTCTGTCTGGTCATTGAGGACATCTCTTCAAGTGAGGAGGAGCTCTCTTCAATGGATGCTGCCTGCTGGGATGCTCCCTCTGCAAGGGACTGGCTGGCACTTGATACCTGTGATGATGCTGAAGCCACCTGATTGGAGCCTTCATTCAAGCCTTCAATTACACGGTTAAGAGGTTTTGTAATTGCTCTTGTGATCAAAAAAGCAATGATTGCACCAAGAACAAGGGCAATAGCGCTTGCTACAAAAGATATAAGCTTTGAGACTGAAATCTCACTTACCATTTTTGCTTTCTGATCTTCACGGGCATCAACACACACTTCCCTTGCTAACCTTGCAGCTTCAAGCATGTTAGTGTCAGCTACTTTCTGCTTTGCCATAATTGAGGCAAAAGCCTTAAATTCCTTCTCGTAATTTGCAAGAGCTGTCACAACAGAATCAATCTGCCGGATATTCAACTGATCTTTAAACCTTAATCTCAACTCTCCTGCTATCCCGTTGATTTTTGTAAGGTTCTCCTCAACAATCTGACGCCACTTTTCTTCACCTCTTGAGATTATAAACTCTTTCTCGTTCTTTCTTGCATCAAGAAACAGCTCTATCATACTGTTGGCATCATCCTTGTTGGCAACTCTTATATCAAGAGTTTTACCACCTTCTGCCATTTCCCGTTTAAGTTTCTCATTCTGGTCGTTCTTGATAGCTTCTGTTTCGGAAAAAGCGATATTTGCCTTTGCCCTCATCTCTTCCATGGTTGTAGCTCTTTCCTCATTAAACGCCACATAGTTCTTGAAAGATTGATGATAGGCTTTAACTTTATCTGCCACCTGACGCATCTGATCCTTGTTGATCTGATCACTAAATTTTTCGCTTGTGACAACTGTCTGCTCAATCAACTGGGCAATAAGTTCCTCAACTTTCTGAATACTTGCAGCATCTCTGCGAATAATATAGTTCTTTTCCTGCTGGCGACACTCAAGAATCAAACGCACAAGACGATTCACATCATCTGCCTTATCAACTCTGTCAACAACTCCTGTGAGTCCAGAATAGCCAACATAAGCAACTATTACCAGAAATAGAAGCACAACGGCAAATCCACTGAATATCTTAGTGCCAAGTTTCATGTTTTTAAACATAATCTCCTCCTCTTTTCGATGTATGATGGAAATCATTTACCAAGTCGGACATAACAGATTAAACGGACACGGCTGCAATGCAGCCTCTACCAAAGATAATTATTTATATTTTCTTCAAAAAATAATATTTTGTATCCTTATCAATAATAAATATCTAAATTGATATAAAAGATTTACATAGCTTTTGCAACACCCATTTCAGTTACTACTCTGAAATAAGTTGTTCGTCAAGAGAACCTGTTACTGAATGCGGTACAATTATATTTGTTGAAAAAAAAGGTGGAAACCTATAATAAAAGAGTGGTTATCTTTTTTCTCGTAAAACATCACAATATCACTACAGGAGGCCTGATGGAAAAAAAATTCATAATGACCGCTTTTGGCAAGGATAGGCCAGGAATAGTTGCAGATGTCTCAGGAATCATATATGAAAATGGTTGTAATCTTGAGGATTCCCAGATGGGGCTTCTGGCAGATGAGTTTACCCTGATGCTTCTTCTCAGCGGAAGGGGTGAAGAACTTGAAGATATGCTTCAAAAAGAGTGCAGAAGACTTGAAAAGGAGAAAAATATCTCGGTATTCATTAAAGAGCTGGATTTCCACCATCCGGAATACAAGGAAAACGGAAATCGCCACACCATCTCTGTAGAAGGAATTGACCAGGGTGGAATAGTTTATAAAATCAGCAAATTTCTCTCCGACCAAAGCATAAACATCAACAGGCTAACATCACAGATGAAACTGTCACCGGAGAGCGGCACAGCTCTTTATACCATGACAATGGATGTAAGTTTTCCTGAGACGGTTTTTGTTGAGAGTGTGGAAAAAGGCCTTGAGCGGATTGGAGATCAGCTTAATGTGGATATTACTGTAAAATAAAGCAATACCCTTAAAGCAACACCATTGTCCCCCCTCTCCAGCAATGGATAGGGGGATCATAAATTATGAACCAATGCCTACCCGCCCATATGATTTAATGTCTCCCAAGAAGGGTCATGAATTTCTCTTCAGGAACAGGCGGGCTGAAAAGATATCCCTGAACACAAAGACATCCCTTATTCTTGAGAAAATGAGCCTGAATCCTTGTCTCCACCCCTTCTGCCACCACATTAAGTCCAAGGCTGTGTGCCATGGAAATAATTGTGGCTGTTATGGCCATATCATCCCTGTCATCCGGAATATCCATGACAAAAGATCTGTCAATTTTAAGAGTATTGACAGGAAAACTTTTAAGATAACTCAAAGATGAGTAGCCTGTGCCAAAATCATCTATGGAAAGGGTTATTCCAAGTTTCTTCAAATCATGCATAAACTTGATATTTCTGTCAATATTATCGAAAAGCATGCTTTCTGTCAGCTCAAGATCAAGACAACGGGGCGGCAATCCTGTTTCATTAAGAATAGTTCTTACAATTTCCACAAAATTTTCCTGCTTCAACTGCTTTGCAGAAAGATTGACACCGACCCCGAAGTCCGCATAACCCATATCCAGAATCTTTTTGCCGGTTATACATGCCTGACGCAATACCCACTCTCCAATTGCAAGAATAACATCGCTTGTCTCTGCAATGGGAATGAACTTGAATGGAGGAATAATACCCATCTCCGGATGTATCCACCGGATAAGAGCCTCCATGCCCACAACCCTGTCATCTGACAGATCAACCTTGGGCTGGTAATAGAGATGAAGCTCATTTTTATCAAGTGCCATCCTGACAGCCATCTCAAGCTTCATACGCTCAAATGCACGGGTTGTCATATCTCCTGAAAAAAACTGAAAATTGCCGGCCCCAGCCATTTTTGCATGATTAAGGGCAATTTCAGCATTTTTAATCAGCTCATTTGGAGTAGATGCATCATTGGGAAAAATAGTGACCCCAATAGAGGCACTTATATAAATCTGGCTCTCATCAATCTTGAAATCTCCTGCAAGAAGATCTTTTATCTTCTGAATTGTTGCAGCAATAGGGTCATAGGTCTCAAGCCTTGAGATATAAAATATGAACCTGTCGCTTACAAGCCTTGAGAGGGACTCTGCATTTAAAAGATTCTCTTTTAGACGTTCTGCCACCTTGACAAGCAGTTCATCCACAAAACTTATACCGTATGATTCATTGATCCTTGCGGTTTTATCAATATCAAGGAGAATAACAGCAATTTTTTTTCCATCAAGACTTGATTTTTCAATTGACTGCTTCAACCTGTCATAAAACAGAGAACGGTTGGGAAGCTTTGTAAGAATATCGTAATTATTAAGGCGGTTGATATCCTCTTCTGCTTTTTTTATGATGGAAAGATCATTAAAAATACCAATATAATTCAGTGGCTTACCATCATCATCAAATACAGTGCTGACAGAGAGCCATTTAGGAAAAATTTCACCATTTTTTTTGCGATCCCATATCTCGCCCTGCCAATGGCCTGTCTCTTGAAGCTCTTTCCAGAACCGCCTGAAAAGATCAGATCTGTTGTTCCCTGCTTTCATCAAGGATGCATTACGATAAAGCACATCCTCCTTGGAGTATCCTGTAATTTTTGTAAATGCAGGATTAACATCAAGGATGTTTCCCTTAAGATCAGTAATGAGAATTGCTTCCTGACTGTTTTCAAATACAATTCTTGAGAGTTTCAGATATGCTTCAGTTTTCTTTTGTTTGGTTTCATCAGAATATATCGAAACAATTTCACCGGTTGGAAGTTTATATACATACCCCTTGCGCCAGACATCCAGTGCGTCATCTTTATATAAAACCAGAGGATGAGTTTCTGATTTACCTGTTCTCCAAACCCTTGTGAAAACATCAAGAAAACCGCAAACTTTAACACCAGGAAAAACTTCGGTTACCCTTTTGCCAAGGACATCCTCTTTTTTAACCTGATCCATCTTCTGAGCTGCCCTGTTGTAATCCACAAAAACAAAATCATCGCCATTATCTACGGCCTCAAAAATTGCCACACCACTGCTCAGATTGTCAAAAAGCCCTCTGTATCTGATTTCACTGCGAAAAAGTTCTTCTTTGTAGTTCATGGCGTTATCTTCTTTTAGTTGTCCATTGTCAGAACTCTGATTTTCAGTCGGCTTATTCTTCATTTTATTCTGGAAAATCCTGGAATAAGTGTTTTTGTTGTAACAACTCCGTTTAACTGCCGCATTTTTTCATGAACAAAATTTGAAATTATTTCAGCATCAGAACTTAAAAGATCCCTTGTCAAACCTACTTTTACCAACAGGTCAATATCTCCATGAACAGAATGTATTTCAAGAACCTCTTCAAGCTCAAACAGTTTTTCAATAACCTTATGCTCCTGTTTTCCTTTGACATTCATCAGGACGAAAGCTGTAATACCTCGCTTCATCTCTGGATATTCCACCTCATTGAGACTGGTCATATGTTCCCTGAACTCCTCCATTGTCCTTGGGATAAGCTTTCCAAGTCCAATGCCATATTTTGCTGTTCGCTGGCGCTTCCAGTGACCTACTGAGATATAAACATAAAGATCAGCAACGGTTCTGCCTGAAAAATTGCCAACAATATTTCCCCGTTTTATGATGGAACAGAAGGGCTGATAGATTGTTCTGTACCAGTCCCTTGCAGCAGCAGCAAATGTTATTTCCGGGCTCTCTTTTTTAAGATATACATAGTGCTCCTGAATCTGGGATGTAAGCTGGGAATATTGACCCACTTCGGTAAGGGAAATTGTTCTTGGAAGCCCTGTCCTGTCGCAGAATGCCATCTTTTCCCTGTAAAGAAGATTGTCAAGGGTTTCACTGGACGGAATAAATTCAATTATTGTTGCAAGTATCTCATCGTGATGAAGTTTCTTGGCAGCAGCAACCCTGTGATTGCCATCCAGAACATAATATTCATCCTTTATCTGGTAAAGCTTAACTGGCGGCAGAGCCTTTCCGGTACGCATGGCACTTAAAATCGAGTTAAATCTCTCTGATGGTGCATGATGTTTGAACTGGAAATGCTCATCAAAATCCTGATACCTTCCAACACTTCCGATAATCTGATCCAATGGTACAGTCTGAACCCCTCTGTCCATGCTGTCAAATGCACCCTCTTTCTTTTGCATATCTTCAAATGAACTCATATCTTTGAGTTCATGGGATCTCTTGTTCTCCCTGTCACTTGTAGCAGGGTCAAATTCACCGGACAGGTCGGGCTGAGATGAATTCTCTCCAGAAAAAAAATCACGCAGACGGGTCATCATTGATTTCGATGATGTTGTATCCATAGGTATTTATCACCTTTGTTCCGTTGACAACTGTCAAACGATCCAGGGTATTATCAAACTGTCTGTGAATATGACCATGTATAAGGTAACTCGGTTTATATTTATCAATAAATGTATAAAAAGCATCAAAACCTTTGTGACACCGATCCTCAGCGTCATGTATATATCGGGGAGGAGCGTGGGTTATCAATATGTCAACGCCTTTGTTCCACCAGATTGACAATTTCATTTTTCTGATTATATGTCTCATCTGTGCATCTGTATATTGATTCATACCTCCGTTATACCATCTGGACCCCCCAAGTCCCATAATATTGAGACCTTTAAACTTTACAATTCTGCCATGAATATCCATGCATCCCATTGGGGGATTTTCATTATACCGAATATCATGATTCCCCTTAACATAGTAGAGGGGGACATTCATAAAATGAAAAATAAAAGCAAGATATTCCGGAGGCAGATCACCACAGGCAAGTACAAGGTCTATATCGGGAAACCTTGTTCTGTCAAACTCTTTGTACAGTGCAGGCACCACAACATCCGATACCGTCAGTATTTTCATATTGACCTTGCAATCTCTTCGGCTTCACTGATACAGAACATAAGGTGTCTTGGCGAAGAAGCGTCTCCTATATAATGAAACTTTGCTGAAGAGGTTGACTCTATTCGTGCAAATTCCCTGATGGATATCTGCTTTTCAGAAATAACAACCATATTACATGGTTCAATAGTCATCAATTCTGAATTCCCCTTAATACGAAATTTAACACCTTTGTCAGTAAAACGTTCAATGGAGACATTCTTGAATAGTTGCACCTGTTTCTTTTTAAGACTTTCCCTTAAATAGTAGCGATCATTTGCAGACATCTCCTCAGCAAACCGCTTTTTACGATTCAAAACATAGACATTGCCACCCCTTGGTCTTATCTTTTCTGCAATGTAATCGGCGGTTATCAAGCCTGACATACCTCCGCCCAGAACAATTACTTCCTCGGTATTATCAAGTATCTCATCTCCGTCAAGAACATCGACATTAGTTACAACATCCATACTGCTTTGAAAAAGGCCTTTAATCATTGGCATATCCGGCATGGAACCTGTTGCTACGATAACATGATCCGGCATAAATCCGGAAACAATATCCTCATTGAGCGAAGTGTCATACTGAATCTTTACATTGAGGCGCTCAAGCTCTTTACTGAAAAAATTGAGAATGTCTCCAATCTCCCCACGCCCAGGAGCACGGGAAGCAAGGGATAAAATACCTCCGGATATGGTTAATTTTTCCACAATCTTCACATCATGACCCCTGAGTGCAAAAAGCCGCGCACATGCCATGCCAGAAGGCCCTGCTCCTGCAATAAGAATGCGCCTTTTTGCAAACGTATGCTGGCAACTTTGCTTTTCGTCATACCTGTTTTTCTGCCCTTCATCATCCCTGAGTTTATACTCTCTGCCCACATCAGGATTGACAACACAGGAGCCTGGTTCCTTGGCAAGAACAGCATGAATACATCCAAGACAGCATCCCACACATGGCCTGATTTCCGATTCCCTTCCCTCCATTGCCTTTAAAGGCAGCATGGGATCGGCAAGCAATGCCCTTCCCATGGAAACCACATCAGCTTTGCACTCTCCAATTACTTTTTCTGCAAGTACCGGGGTTTTTATACGCCCCACTGTAACCACAGGTATGGAGACAACTTTTTTAACTGCCTCTGCAAGATGCACAAAACAGCCATGTTCTGTGTACATGGATGGTATTGTAAGCTCTGTTGAACCATAAACACCTCCTGAAACATGAAGATATGCAACACCTGCATCTTCAAGAATAGGGGCAAGTTTTAAGGCATCATCAAGTTCCCATCCATTTTCAATATAGTCCCTGCCATTTATCCTGATGCCTACAGGAAAAGCCAAACCAGCCTTAAGTTGAATATCCTCTATAACTTCAAGAAGAAAACGGATTCTGTTTTCAAAGGCTCCTCCATATTGATCGTCTCTTATGTTGGAGTTAGGGGCCATGAACTGATTGATAAGATATCCGTGGGCTGCGTGAATCTCCACAAAATCAAATCCTGCATCCCTGCAACGCCTTGCTGCATCACCAAAGCATGATACAAGCTCCTTTATATCGTCAATCTCAAGCGCCCTTACTTCACCCTTGACAACTGCCGGGGCAGGAATAGGAGATGGTGCAACCTTTTCCGGAAGATAGGATTGTCTGCCGCCGTGCATAAGCTGCACCCCGAACTTGACATCAGAGGCACTATCTTTAACCTTTGAAACCATATCCATAAGGGAGGGAATACAGCCTTCCTCATACATTACAGGCAGATCAGGAAGCTCCTGACCTCCGGGATGAACACTTCCCCCGCCCACAAGCATCATCCCAACACCCCCTTTTGCCCTTTCAACAAAGTATTGAACAAGCTGATCTGTAACGTAACAATGTTCATCAACACCAAAATTAATACTCATTGCCGACATCATAAGGCGATTTTTCACATGCATGTTGCCAATTTGAAGTGGAGAAAATAGATGGGGATATAGATTAGCTGTGGTCATTGGATTTCACCTTCCAAAAAGTATTATGAGTTACAGCACAGCAGATTCGCTGTTTAATTCCATTGAGAATTTTATGGCTTCAGAACCAGAATTTTGTGAGACCTGACTGCGTTTGAGATCCTTGTTACTGTGAATGCGGTTACGACCATTATTCTTAGCACTGTAAAGTGCCTTGTCTGCCTGCATAATCAACTCCGAAAGGATGGAGTTCTGCTCTGGAAAAGCACATGCAATACCTATACTGACTGTTACATAGTCAGAAATATCAGACTTTTCATGAAGGATTTCCAGCTCTTCTATATTTATCTGCATCCTGCCTGCAACTTCCCGTGCACCTCTTAAAGGGGAATTGGGAAGAACCCCGATAAACTCTTCACCACCATAACGAGCAACAAAATCACCTGGACGCATAAGTGCGTCTCCAAGCGCTTTGGCTACAAGTTTAAGGCAGCGGTCACCTTCCTGATGGCCATAAAAATCATTATAAAGTTTAAAATAATCAATATCAATCATGATAATGGAGATGGGAACCTTTTCCCTTGTAACACGTCGCCACTCCTGCCCCATTACCACATCAAAATAACGACGATTTGAAATACCGGTGAGCGGATCAAGGTAAGAGAGACGCTCAAGTTCCTTGTTTTTACGCTCCAGATCCTTTAAAAGCTGCTGTTTCTCTTTTTCAAGCATATGGTGCTCCCAGGTCTTTCTTATTGAAGGGATAAAAGTATCTTCAATATTTTCATCCTTTAAAAGATATGCACTGGCACCACTGTATATGGTCTTTACAGCCACCTTGATCTCCCTGTTACTCGTCAGAATAATCACAGGTACCACCTCTTCCCTGTCCCTGAGAGTACGAATTAGCTCAAGACCGTCCATCTCCGGCATGTTCATGTCAGAAACAATTATGTCAATGTCGCTCTCTGAGTAATATATCCCAAGAGCTTCACTTCCATTTTCAGCTAAAGTTACATTATAACCTTCTGTTGTCAAAATCACTTCAAGCATTGATCGGGCAAACGGATCATCTTCAACCAGAAGGATTTTTAAATTATTGGTGGGCATTGTTCATCCTGTGTCAGGCAATTAGATTTTCAATTGTTTCCATTAAACTGTTTTTATCAAAATCACCTTTGATTATATAGGCATTTGCTCCAGAATCAATTCCCCTGATAATATCTTCCCTGCGCTCCCTTGAAGTAACAAGAATAATGGGAATATCTCTGTATCCTTCAAGCAACCTTAAATTTTCAGTCAACGTAAAACCATCCATTCTGGGCATATCAACATCTGTTATGACAAGATCATAGTGAAATTGCCTGCACTTCTCAAGCCCCTCACTGCCATCAATTGCCAGCGTCACATTATAACCATATGATTCCAGGATGTTTTTTTCAATCTCGCGGGTTGTAACAGAATCATCCACCACCAGGATATCAAGCTGTCCATCCCTGAAAGATGGTGTTGCAGAGACAGGCTCCTGATTGTCAGAAGCTGTTTTTGTTTTCATTGAGGCTGTACCATGGGCATGTTCAATAGCATATGAAACATTTAATACATTTATAACTTCGTTATCAGCGGAAATAATAGCACCGGAAACCATGCGGAAAGATTCCATATGAGGCGGCAGAGGCTTTACAATCATCCTCTCTTCACTTATCAATGCATCTACAACAACTCCGGCAGTTTCATTTGTATTTCCAGATACAAGAATCAAAAGATCTTCTGTTTTTGCCATGGAGTGCATTGTGATGTCAAGAAGATCAGAAAGAAACATAAGAGGCACAAGTTCATCATCCATGCGAATTGCAAGGCTCTTATTAATGGTAATGCAATCCTTTAAAGGAACTTTTATCATGAATTTTATATGGCCTGCCTGCACGGCAAATTTAATACCTGACACTTCAATAAGAAAAAGATGCACAACAGCAATGGTGGCAGGCAGACTTATATTAAACTCACTACCAATTCGGGGTTGGGTCTCAACAATGATTGAACCGCCAAGATCACTTTCGAGATTCTCCCTCACAACGTCCATTCCTACTCCTCTTCCGGATATTTCAGTAATTATCTCGGCAGTTGAAAAACCCGGCATAAAGATGAGATTCAGAATTTCCCGTTCTGAAAGCAGCAAAATCCTATCTTTGTCAAAAAGCCCTTTAGATAGAGCTTTTTCTAAGATTTTATCCTTATCTATTCCCTTTCCATCATCCCTGAGCCTGATTATAACCTTTGAACCGTCACAGGCTGCGGACAATGAAATTTGTCCCTGACGTTTTTTTCCTTCTGCAATTCTGGTTTCCGGAGATTCAATGCCATGATCGATGCAGTTACGCAGCATATGGAGAAGAGGATCTTTTAACTTTTCAATCATTTTACGATCCATTTCTGTCTCTCCCCCCTTTATATCAAGAGCAACATCTTTTTCACACTCTTTTGAAAGCTCCCTAACATATTTATAAAAAGTATCAAACAAAGTGGAAAGAGGCTGCATCCTGAGTCCCAAGGCACGATCCATTAACTCTGTCACAAGGGGATGGCAGTTATCAAGAAACTCTTTTATATTTTTCTGAACAATTTGAATCTCAGGATTGTTACTTTTCAGGGATGAAAGCTGAGCGATATGCCTGCCAAACTGACGATGAAGGATACCAAGCTCTCCCATCAGGTTTATCATATCATCAAGTTTTTTTATACTCACCCTGATTGATTCGTCTGATTTTGCAGGCACCGTATCATTTCCACGTCTTTTTTCCGGATTTATCTCATTTTCACTTGCAAAAATTTTTCCGTTTCTTCCAGAAGCAGAATCCTGAAAAACTGCGTCTTCTCTTTCTGATAAAGCTGCAACCTCAGATAAAGCATGTTTTCTTTCTGATAAATTGGCACCCTGAGATAAAGACTTTTCTCTTTCTGATAAATCGGCACCCTGTGATAAAGATTTTTCTCTTTCTGATAAATCGGCATCCTGTGATAAATATTTTTCTCTTTCTGATAAATCGGCATCCTGTGATAAATATTTTTCTCTTTCTGATAAATCCGAATCCTTATAGGAAGAGGATTGTTTTTTTAACGGCAAATCACCATCACCATCAGCAGCAGCAGCAGCAGAAGAAGAAGAAGAAGAAATGACAGAATTAGCGGTGGAAGGAAAAGTAGCTGAAGGAGAAGTAGCTGAAGGAGAAGTGGCTGAAGGAGAAATGGCTGAAGGAGAAATGGCTGAAGGAGAAGTGGCTGAAGGAGAAACGGCTGAAGGAGAAACGGCTGAAGGGGAAGCGGCTGAAGAAGAAGATTCAGGTAAAGCAGCTTCAGCAAGGCTGTGAAGCAATGATTCAGGTGGCTCTGGTTCAACTCCGGACAAAAGCTGTTCCAGCATATCGGATAGAGTATCAATACTCTGATACAGCAAGTTTACAAGTTCATCTGACCAGCTAATATCTTTTTTTCTCAATGCATCAAAAATATCTTCAAGAAGATGAGCAAAATTGCTGATCTCTATGAATTTCATCATCCTTGATGCCCCTTTAATGGAGTGTGCAGAGCGGAATACTCCGTTAAGAAGCTCCTTGTCCAGGGGATTTTTTTCAAGTGCAAGCACCCCCTGTTCCATCTGCTTCAGATGGTCACCTGCATCTTCAATAAAACGGGATATAAATGCAGAACGATCAAAGGCCATGATGATATACTCCGGACTTTCCGGTTCTGACATGGTGACCTGCTGATTTTGCTTCAGTATGGGATACTGAATTTCCTGAATATTTTTTACAACGGTTTTTGCACATATGAATTATCTGCTCACTTGAAAAAGCAAGAGGGAAATAGTCAAGATCGCATTTCATATCCCTGTTTTTCTCAAGCAGTTTAATAACAATTGCTGCCTCTCTCGCTGAGTTACGATACTCTTTCTGACGTTGATAAGTTTCAGAAAGATAGTAGTGGGCAAGCCAGTTTGATGGTTTCAGGTATATTGCCTGTCTGAAACGTTTCAAGGCATCCTCAATTCTGTTTTCAAACCAGTCAGCCATTCCAAGAATAAGGTAGGGAGCCACTGAGCCATTTTTCATCTCTATGCTTTTTTTGCAAACATCTCTTGCCTCACTCCATCTTTTAAAGTGAAGCAGCACAGAAGCCTCTAAAATCAACATCCTCTCCATATATTCAGATTGTAGAGATGTGGTATCAACAGATTCAATAAAAGAGAGAGCATCTCCAAATCTTTTTTCCATGACCATGGAAAGTGCCCTGTCATAAATAGATGGGGAATTGAGGAGAGCTATTTCAAAATTGTTCCCTGAAGCAGACAAAGATTGAGTGTTCCATAAAAAATGTGAAGATTTGCTAAACTGAAAGGAGTCTGTGGATGGCAAAGAATCTTTGGATAGTAAACAATCTTTAAATTGTGAAAAGTCTTTAGATGATGAAGAGTCTTTGGATGGTGAAGACTCTTTGGATGGTGAAGACTCTTTGGATGGTGAAGACTCTTTGGATGGTGAAGACTCTTTGGATGGTGAAGACTCTTTGGATGATGAAAAATGCAATTCATTATTTAGGAAAGTACACTCATTGCCATATGACAGGATCAAATCTTTTTTTGAAGATGTATTGAATATTTTGCCGTGAAAAAGAACTCCATTTTTTTGATCCGATATCGCTGGAACATCTATCAGCGTTGCTGAAACATCAATCGACAATTGCCGTTTATCCGGAGATTGCCCACAATGTTGAAAAGAAGAATCTGACTCTTTGCGAAAGAGAAAAATACCATCAATTTCGACAAGAACAAGGTCAGTTGTATCATGGGACATTGTTTCTGCAGCCCCCACAATCATGTAACCGCCATCATTCAAACGATCTGCCAGGGAGTTGATAACCCTGTTTCGGGTCTGCTTGTCAAAATAAATTGATACATTTCTATAAAATATAATATCAAACTTCTCAATGGTTAAAATTGATTGTTTATCCATCAGGTTAAGATATCTGTAATTTAACCTGTTCCTTATAAAGGAAGATACACGATAACGTCCAGGGCCTGTTGGCTCAAAATAGTGCTTTTTTGTTTCATCTCCGATATATCTTAAGCTTCTGAGCCCATATATTCCTTCCCTGGCAATATCAAGGGCATTGGTGTCGATATCAACACCTGTAATCCGGATGTCTGAAAGATAACTGTCACCAAAACATTGTGCTATTTTAATTGCAATGGAGCAAGGCTCCTCGCCGGTTGAACAGCCTGCACTCAAAATTGAAACAGGTCTGTTGTATTTTTTTGCGGATGTTATGGCCGGAATCAGAGAGCTACACATAAGATCAAGATAACGAACTTCCCTGAAAAAGCAGGTCTCGTTTATAGTAAGCAAAGTAACCAGCGCAGCAAATTTGGATGGCGTCTCATGGATATGGTGATAATATGCCGAAAGATTATCAAAACCAAGGGCATGCATCTCACTTAATACACTTTCTCTGAAAACAGCGGAGCGATGATAATCAAAACTGAGACCAGTTCTCTCCTTTACAAAATCCTCAAGCATTGAAATCTGCATAGCGTACACACTCCATCAGAATCAAATCCTGAAATTTTGAATCATATTTTTAAGCTGATCTGTCAAAGTGCTGAGGGCAGCTCCTGTCTCACTGATCTTCTTGATGGAAGATGATGTCTGCCAGCCACTTTCATCAATCTCCTTAAGCGCATGTAGAACCTGCTCACTTGCAGCGTTCTGCTGCTGGGTTGAAAGAGTTATCTGACGGGCAGCATCCCGGGTTTTCTTTGATGTATTTACAATGGCTGTAAGGGTCTCACTTGTGTGTGCTGCAAATGCCTTGCCTTCGTTTATGCAGCTTGTACTCTTTTCAGATGCCAGAATCATCCGCTGAACAGCATCCTGAATTTCATTTATCTTTACTTCAGTCTCACGGGTGGAAGCTTCTACATTTTCAGCAAGACGCCGTATTTCAGCAGCCACAACACCAAATCTTCTTCCGGCATCGCCGGCACTTGAGGCTTCAAGTGCGGCATTAAAGGCAATCAACTTGGTCTGATCAGCAATATTGTTTATAATTTCAAGGATTTTCGTAACTTCCCTTGTCTTGTTTCCAAGTTCATGAATTCCTTTGACAGTATTAATATTGTCCTGATTAATATCCTCCATCTTGCTGTTTACAAGATTTACTGAATCAGCCCCTTTACTTGCATTATCAAGGGCATCTTCTGCAATTGCAAGCACTGTATCACAATGCTCTGATATCTGCTGTGAAGATGCCGAAAACTCAGCCATTGTTGATGTGATTTCTGTCACAGAGGCAGACTGTTCAGATACACTTGCAGCCTGGTTCTCCAGAGCCTCTGCAATCTCTGCTGTATTTGAGGTCAAATGGTTGACAACATCAACCATATTCTGGATCATGGAACGAATGCGGATTATCATATTATTGAAAGCTTTGGCAAGGTGACCGATCTCATCTCTTGAGTCTATGTCAATGAAATGGTTTGTCTCAATTACACCCTCGGCAAGACTGTCTGCAAAATGAATCATCTTGTCAACAGGCTTTAAAACAGTGCGTGAAAGTACCCATGAACTTATAAGGCCTGCAACACAAAGTATCAAAACAAGCATAACAACCTGTGATATCAAGATAATACGGCTTGTCTTATATTCGTCTCCCGGCTCCATCCCAAGTGCCATCACTCCAATCTGCTTACCGGAATAATCAAGAACAGGAAAAGCAGCAGAAACCTCTCCCTTGTTATAAACTATCTTTATACCGGTTCTTCCCTGGTCAATAAGTGATATATCCGGAAAACCGTTTTTATAATCTCCAAAGCTTCTCATAACCTCCACATAACGGTCTCCAAGCAGAGGGTAGGCATTGCTGTCCTGGAGACGATGGGTAATATTGAGAAATTCGCTGTTCATAAAAAGAGAGAGACGGTATTGACTCTGTGAAAATATTGTATCAACAAGGGACTCAAAGTCAAAAAGCACCTCAACAGAGCCAAGAATTTTGCCATGCAAGGCATCAGGCGCAACATACAAAGCAGCAATGGTTTGTCCGGAATCATGGGCAATGTTTTTTTCAGAAGTACTGGAAACATTATTCTCTACATCTCGGGCAGCATTATTTTCTACATCTCGGGAAACATTATTCTCTACATCTCGGACAGCATTTTTTTCTACATCTCGGGAAACAATATTCCCTACATCTCGGGCAGCATTGTTTTCTATATCATGGGCAGCATTGTTTTTTACGCTTTTACCGGTAGATGCTTCCGGGTCTGAATTCTGCTTTAAACCGGAATAAGTCTTTGACGCAATCACAGGAGCAACACCGCGAATCACAAAACCTCCACGGCCAAGTTCAATTCCCTTGACCGATTTCCCCCTTTTGTTAACATCAAGCACCGTATTTCTGAAATCGGAAATATCGTCAGAAACATCCATCCACACTCCATTTCTTTGGATCTGTTTTGTACGCCACATTCTGACAAGACTGCGTCCGTTGGGAAGATGAAAATGAAGTTTCATATCCTCGATTGTACCACTTGATTCTCTGTAGCCTTCCATAAAAGGGGCAAGTTTTACCCTGAGCATCTCTCGGGATTGCTGCATTACAGGATCATTCTCATTATCCATGTCAGCAGATGCAAGCATTTCAAAGGCTTCTATTACATCAGGAGCACGGGAAAAAAGAGCTGCCTTTTCAAGGGCTTGCTGGGCTGTATAGTCAACATTTTTCTGAAACAGCACAATGTTGTTTCTGACAAGCCTCTCCGCACTGGTTTTTGTGAGTTTATTCAACTGATGAACCGTAGCCATGGAACCTGCAATACAAAATATCATGACAATGCTTGCTACAGGGATAATATTTTTATTTCTCAATTTCATGATTAATCCTTAAATCCAGGTAATCTCTCGCGGCAATTTCAAGCAATCGTCTTGAATCCATAATAAAACTTATGGAGTTCTCTGACGGCAGGAGTGCCCAGAAAAGAGAGTCAAACTTTGTTCTTAAAAATGAGTCTATAAGTTTAGGCAAGAGACAAAGGTCAGACAATGGCACCTTCAGAGGCATTAAATATGGCTCATCAATAACAATCTCAAATGTCACATCACCATTGCCAAGCACAAGAATTTTAGGTGAATGATATACCACGGTTATATCTGACAGACCAATTATTTCATGGAAATAAACAACATCCGAATTATCATCCTTATTTTCAATGGCTCTCATGGATAGAATACATGTTGTATCAACTCCAAAATGATGGCCCATAATATCGAAAAGTATCAGCTCAATCTCTTGTTCATGTTGTTTCCCGATTATCTGATTCATAACACCCATCAACATATTTTTTAGAGTGTAACTATTGTTCTTTCAAGGTTTGATTGTCGGGTAGAAAATGCCTCTTAGCTTTGCATTGCCTGTAAAATCACCCGACAGTCTAAACTTGAAGAAGCACTACCATGCAGGTTACTCAAAATCGACACCTATGATCTTGTAAGCATTGTCAAAATCGTCTGAATCAGGATTCCTAAGATTAACAAAGATAAGGCAAGATTGTCTATCCTGAGCATCCTGGTTATCCTGGTTCAGACAACTGCAATAACTTATGAAAAAGCAATAAGATGTCGATTTTGAGAGGTTATTAGAATCAACCCTTAAAAATACTTTTGAATATTTTCTCCATATTTAAAAGAGTCACATAATTTTCCTGAAGCAAAATTTCACCTTTAGATGCAAACTCTGCAAAGTTCCCGTTTTTTTCAACAAGGGTTCCCAGGCTATTTTTTTCAACAGATATAATATCCTCGACACGGTCAACCAGTATGCCGGAACGGATCTCCCCTGCATGGCCAAGAAGTATTCTTGAAGCTGAAGGTGGTGATTTTTCCTCCATCTTCCGGTATCCTGAGTTATAACCATTGAGATTTTTATCCCTTGTACCTGAAGATAGCGCTCTTTCCTCCATACCCAGCAAAACATGAAGATTGATAACAGATTCAATGGTTCCTCTTACATTTATAATACCACGAATCCTTTCAGGAGTTCCAGGCACAGGAGTAATCGTGCCAAATGGGAGAATCTCGACTACATTCTCACCTGGAAATGCACAGAAAGAGTCTCCCATTCTGAAAACCACAAGCTGAATCATCTCCTTTTTATCCAGGGCGTCTTGACTCCCTTCAAGCAGCCCTCTCTCTTCACGTTTTTTCAGCTCGCCTATGGCAACATCCACAATATTTCTTTTTACACAATCAGATTCCATTACAGATTATCTCTTTCATTGTTGCCTGCCTCTTCTGAGAAGCGCCTTAAATTTTTCATACATATCTTTATTAATGCCCTCAACACCCATCGGACGCATCTTCTCATCATGACAGTCAGAGCCACCTGTCTCAACCAGATGGTTTTCTGCAGCCCACTGCCTTAGTATCCGGCGATGCTCATCAATGTGACCAGGATAGTTTATCTCTATTCCCCTGATACCAGCCTCAAGAAACCGTGGAAAAAGTTCTTCAACCACTTCAAGAGAGGGCAGTACCTCCCTGTAATGGCCTTTCCCAGGAAAAGAGCCGGCAGCAGGATGGGCAAGAACCGTCAATACAGGATAACGACCTGTGAAATCAGAGACACTTGCAAGGTCAATACCTGATGGAAGATAGGCAGGGCTTTCATTGCCAATAATTTCATTTACTGTTGCAGGCTCTGTTATTTTATGTATCTCATTGAGGGCCAGAGCAAAATGACGGCGGGTTACAGCAGGGCTGTAAGATGCCACCTCTTCAAATGTCATGGGCTTTTCAAGAAGAGGCTCAGCGCCATCGGGCCCGAATACTCGGTTGATTTCAGACACTCTGGCTTTAACAAGAGCGTCCCCCCTTCCCTTTCCAAGAGTTTGATCAAGATCACCTCTGAAAGAGAGATCATCAAGAAGCGCTCTGTCAAAATAACAGAGAAGATGCAATGTACCTGTAAACAGAGGTTCTTTGAAGCGCACAGAGATTTCAACACCTGGAATCACCTCAACGCCTTTCAAATCCCCCTGCAAAAGGGCATCTTCAACACCTGCAACATTATCGTGATCTGTAATTCCCAGAACTGCTATTCCTAACTGTTCTGCACGATTAACAATCTCTGACGGAGCAAAATCACCATCCGAAGCAGTTGTGTGATTATGAAGATCCGCATATATGTAAGATTTCAATATTACAATCCTTTTTTTTATAACGGCCATGGCAAAACCATCTTGCCACAACGAAGCATGAAACCCCTGAAAAAACCTTGAAATACGGGGGCTTTCTTATAAACGTACATGACTGATAACCGCCACAATCGAAGGGATGAAAGTCGTTTTAGAAACAGGCTGTTACCGAGACTTTCATATAAAAACTCAAAATTCAGTCCCTCAGAAGCTTATATAGCCTGCTGTAAAACCTCATAAAATTGACATCTTCCCTTCTTCTTGGCCTTTCAAGTTCAATATTTATGACATCCTTTATTCTGCCGGGATTTTTATCCATAACAATAACCCTGTCTGAAATTGCAACGGCTTCCCCCACATCATGGGTCACAAATACAATGGTGTGGGAAAACTGTCCCCACAGTTCAAGAAGCAGCTCCTGCATCTCTTCACGGGTCTGGGCATCAAGGGCTGCAAAGGGTTCATCCATTAAAAGAATCTCGGGATTTAAAATAAGAACCCTTGCAAGAGCTACACGCTGTTTCATACCTCCTGATATCTCACGAGGCAGATAATCACGAAACTGTGAAAGCCCCATCAGATCAAGAAATCTGTCAACTTCTCTCTCAATCCTGCTTCCATCCCTGATTTGTCTTTTAAGACCAAAAGCAATGTTTTCTCCGGCAGTAAGCCATGGGAACAGAGCATCCTCCTGAAAAACCACACAACGATCAGGCCCGGGTCTGTGAACCCTGCTTCCCTTGAAAAAGACAGAGCCTGAATCAGGTTTAAGAAATCCTGCAAGAATCTTCAGAAGGGTTGACTTTCCACATCCGCTTCTCCCTACAATGGATATAACCTCACCATCTTCTGCTTCAAAGTTGATATTTTCAAGTACCGTCAAAGGAGTGCCATTACCTGGAAATTGTTTTCCAAGATTCTCCACCCCAAGAAAAACATTTTTATCACAAAGCATTTTTAAAACAGAATCTCAACAATAGTTTTAAAAGCAGATCACTTAAACGACCGATAACTGACACAAGAAAAATCCCCACCACAATAATATCAGTTCGTCCCACCATTCTTGCATCCATTATAATGGCTCCAAGTCCATTGGGGACTCCTGTAAGCTCCCCTAAAACAAGATAAGCCCATGATATTCCAAGTCCAAGCCTCAAACCTGTAACAATACTTGGCATGGCCGCAGGGATAAGAATCCTGAAAACAGCATTAAACCTGTTGACCCCCATCATTGCCCCTGCCTGTAGCAGAAGGGGATCAACCTCTCTTGCACCTGTGGCGCTGTTGAGGTAAATCGGAAAAAATGCAGCCATACCCACCAGAAAAACCGTTGTTTTTATGCCTATGCCAAACCATACCATTGCAAGGGGAAGCCACGTTATCCCGGGCACTGCCCGCAACCCGTCAACAGATGTGCCAAGCAGCCTGTGTACAAACCTGTTTCTGCCGGACATAAGACCAAGTGGAAGAGCTGTCATAACAGCAAGTCCAAACCCAAGGCTTATCCTTGTACAACTTGCCGCAAGGTCATATACAAAACGTCCTGCATAAGGCTCATCTCCGATCTTTCCAAAAATATAGCTCCATCCTGACTGGGCAACTTCAAACGGATGAGGAAATAGATAAAGAGGAACAATCTCCATCTCGCTTGATAAAAACCATAACAAAAAAACTGTAAAGGGCAGTACCCATGGAATCAAACGGTCATTCAAGTTCTTTTTTTACCTTTTCAACAAACTCAAGATTAAAAAGAGATTCGTAATCAGGCTGTTTTTTGATAACACCCAGAGCCTCCATTCTCTCTCCTAATGCACGTGCCTGGCTAATAAACAGCTCATCCATTTCCCAGGCAAGTTCCATATTAGAAGCAGCCTTTTCAAGTACATCAAGAGGAACTCCAAAAGTTGAAGATTTTTCAAGCCACTCCTTTTGATTGGCTAAAAGATAACGTGTGGCCATGGCATGAGCAAGCACAAGATCATGCACAAGTTGAGGATTTTCTTTAATTGTCTCTTTGCGCACAAGCATACCTGCGTTTATGGTTCCTATGGATTCTCCATAGTATGGATATGATATTATTTTACCGTATCCTTTTAACACAGCAAGGCTTGGAAAAGGCTCTCCTGAAAGAAATGCATCAATGCCCTTCCCTGCCAGAGCCATGCCCATATCAAAAAAATCCACCCGGGTAAGCAAAACATCTCTTTCAGGGGACAAACCGTTTCTGACAAGGGTTTCTCTCAATAGTATCTCGTGCATTGTGCCTGGAACATATCCTATCTTTTTACCCTTAAGGTCGGACACTGTGGATAGATCTCCGCCCTCCCTTGCCACAAGTGCAGAACATTTATTGCATAAGGCAGCAACCACAACAACAGGCTGTCCCCTTGATGCTGAATGGATGGCATGTGCCAGGGTAGTCCCGCACATATCAAGCTCCCCTGCAAGAAGAGCAGTTTTTTGATCCCCGGGATTGGTAAAATGAAGAACTTCTGTCTTTAATCCTCTGGGAACAAACTTATCATAGAAAAAGGGTTGAATGGTCTGGGCTGTTTTCCAGGTGCCAATTTTACATGAAATTACTTTTCCTTGGGAACTATCAGAGTTCTGGTCAGCAAAAGCATATCCATTTAAAATAAAACCAGAGCCATTTAGGATAAAACCAAAACCACTTAGAATAAAACCAGAACCACTTAGAATAATAATAAATACAGAAGCTGCTGCAAGCCTAAATATTAATGATTTTACCAAATTTAAGAATAATTTTTTATTGTGCACTTCAAGACAATTCCTCTTTTTTTTATTAGAAACCCTTCATAGAATACTGATATATAAAGACTTTCATCTCTTCGATTGTGGCGGTCATCAGCCATGTACGTTATATGGACTTGATTATATACCCAAATCGACATCTTATTGCTTTTTCATAAGTTATTGCAGTTGTCTGAACCAGGATAACCAGGATGAATAGGATGCTCAGGATAGATAATCCTGCCTTATCTTTGTTAATCTTGGGAATCCTGATTCAGACAGTGTTGACAAGGCTTACAAGATCATAGGTGTCGCCTTTGAGTATATAATATCTGCTTAAAAAGCAATAAGATGTCGATTTTGAGTATTAAAGACTCATGATTTCGTATCATTTCCAGTCAGAGGAAGAGATTTAATGTAAATATCCTGCTGCGGAAATGCAATTACAAGCTTTCTTTCCCTGAAAAGTTTATCTATCTGAAAACGCATGTCCGTCTCCACTGCAATAAAAAAATCTATAAAAGTCCAGAACCTCAGGGTAAAAATCAGGGCACTGTCCCCAAAATCCTCAAAAAGCACATCAGGAGCCGGATAACTCAAAACCTTTGGTGTCTTTTGTGCTATTTCAAGCAGCGTTTCTCTAACCAGTTCAATGTCAGATCCATACTCAACACCCACAGTAATTTTTCTTCTAAGACGCTTGTCCTTAAAACTCCAATTGATTACCTGATTGCTTATCAGTTCGGAATTTGGAATCATTATTGTAGCATTGTCATAGGTCTGAACCACTGTGGAACGAACATTTGTTTTCCTGATGGTTGCCCAGGTACCATTGATTTCAATGTCATCACCAACCTGGATCGGGCGTTCAAACAGAAGGATAATACCACTTATAAAATTATTGAAAATATTTTGAAGCCCAAAACCAATACCAATACCAAGTGCACCAAAAGCAACAGTCAGAGTTGTTGTATTAAGGCCAAAAACAAGCATTGCTATAAAAATCCCGAAAATCCAGATGGAATAGACAGTTATGGTTGTCATGGATTCCTGGATCCCCCGATCAAGACCACTTTCTCCAAGGAAATTGGTGTGAAAAAAATGACGCCATACCCTTGCAAGATAGTGGGTCAAAATCAGGATGGTTATTGCCTGGGCAAGACTTGAAAGACTGAAACTCATGGAGCCTATATTAAAAGAGTAGGTTAGCATCATGACAAGCCTTGGAAAAAGGTAATCACTGCTTCCCCATGACAGAAACAGTGCAATGCTTGCAAGAAAAAATAGAAGGACAAAAGAGAGCTGTTTGATGAGCCACAGGATAGATACCTCGCCAACGGGCTGCAACTGCTGAGTCTTTGCCGAACGGGCTACCTTACGGCTCGATTCGCTATATCCCTGGCTTTTTCCATCATCCTGCAGGGGGCTCTGTCCCTGGACATTTCCCTGGGAGCTGTTTTCCTGTGATTCGCCACTCCATACAGGAAGACTTCCGGGTATCCACTCCCTGGAAGCACCAATAATAAGCCCTGACCACATAAGGACAATCATGGTTTTTCCCCATGATGTGTACCAGTAAATGGCAAGGGAGCCATATCCAAGAAGCTCAAGAACAATACCAGCCATGGCAATGAGCATTATACAGTTTTTGATAGCCACAATAACCATGTGTGCCTTTTTGTTATTCTCTCTGCATACTTTTTCTGTCCAGGGCATTACTTTTTTTATAAAATAGAGAATCCAGCCGTAAAAAAGAAATTCCCACAATAAACGATAAGAGATAAGAACACTGCTGTCGCTTTTAAGAACATAACTTAACAAAATGGTTGTCATGGCAACAAGGTTGAGGGCTTTTAGAAAAAAAATCAGCTCTGATGCAGGAATTGACGGATATTTCTCACGCAGAAGTTCAAAAAAATGTATCAGCCATAAGATAAACGTAAGAATCATTAATATCTCGACAATCAGGTTTGCCGTTATGGAATAGTTGAAAAAAGTTTTAAATTAATACAGATATAGAGAAAGACTGTAATAAAAGAGATTATAAGGTGCTTATGGGCGATCTTAAGGGACAATGAACTCCAGTAGCGATCCAGTATCCATGAAGAGTTCAAAAGATGATTAAAAAAACCCCGTGTTCTTAAAGCAACCACAAAAAGCATCAGCAGGACAACAAAAAAAGAGACAAGTTTATGAATGCCAGACAACCACAGAAAGCTGAAGCTGTTTTTCCACCCACTGACTTCAGACAACGATCTCAGGGTGAGGAGCAGCTCATTTATATCATCTCCAAGTGCTTTCCATGTTCCATGGGCAAGGGGATTGCTGTTACGGGTTAAAAGCTCTGCCTTTCTGGCATTTTTAATGCGGATTTCAAGATCATCCAAGAGACTTTTGTATTTACCTCTTATATCATCAAGGATAGTGATCTTCTCGTTTACTATCTCGTCAATGGATTGAATAAGAAGCATTTTTCTGGTCAGAGTTGTCTGAAGCCGCTTTAACCGCAAACCAAGAGTATCAAAAGCTGCCTGATGTTCTGAATTAACCGGATCAATCACTTCATTTTTAACAGGCTCAACTACTTCATTTGCTCCGACGTTACTGGAATCCAGCTCATTTGCACCAGGTTGGCTTAATTGATGATTTTCATTGCCCCCTCCACTTGATTCACCATTTTTTTCATCAACCTCCCGCCTGCCATCTTCCTCCCGCCTACCATCTTCAATTGCTGACTCCACCTCGGTTGCACGTTTTAAAACGTCTGCTGCAATTTCTGCAAGGAGCTTGTCATTTACAATCTTTTGCTCATATGAAAGGCGCTGACTCTCTGTCAATTGCTCCTTTCTCTGCTTCAGTTTTGACAGATCATCTGACACACTTACCATTGCTGTCTGGCAGCTCATATATGCCTTTTCAATGAGTTTCAGTTCAACATCAGGAAGATGTAGCTGACTGCTCAGGGTGGTAAGCTCTATCCTGTAGATATTTACTTTTGAGTCAAAATCATTTCTGGTATTTTTATGAACCTCAAGACGGTCATCAAGATCAGCAATCTCTTTTTGTTCAACATCAAGGGTTTTCTCAATAAGTGATATCTGTTCTTCAATTTTCTTAAGGCCAAGTGTCACATTATCAATCTTATCCTCTGATAAGAGCGAAGATGCAAAAAGAATATGTATAAAAAAACAGAAAATTAAAGATAAAAAGAAACAGCAGGCTGGTTGTTTGGGAGTGATTTTCGGAAAAGTGTAAAATCCTGTTGAGTTGATATAAAGAATTCCAAAAATGCCTGAAAAAATTCGACAAACACCAAAAAAATGCAAAATGACATCAGGCATGACAAACCACATTCTTCAACTTAATATCCTGACCGAGGCCTTTTTCTCTGGCTTTTCTAAAAATGGCAATGCTTGCCATCAAATCAAATACAGCCATGCCCACAGATTTATATATTATGGAATCTCTTTTTGCCCCATGATTTGATTGTGAACCATGATTTGGTTGTAAACCATGATTTGGTTGTAAACCATCACAAGATATATTTTGGGCATGTTGAGCTTCGCTGCTCTTCCTGTTATTCAGAAGGAATCGTCCCATTGTCTCTACCAAATCTTCTCTTATCAAACCCTGCTTCAAGGGGTTAATGAGATCACCGGATTCATGTATGGCATGTTCAGTATCCAGAAACATTTTACATGCATTTTCAAAAGCTGCCCCTGGAAACTCCTGCATGTCAGGGCGATAGGAGCCTATACCAATCAGCGTACGCCCTTTTAAAAGCTCCCTTTTATCAGGCAACACAGGAGAATTAGATGATGTTGCAAGAATTATTGTACGACACTCTCTCAAAAGATGCTCACAATTATCTGCCTCAATGAGTGAGACACCATCAAGATTCAAATTTTTTTCCTGCCGAAGTTTTTCCAGAAAAGCAGCAATTTTTGATTTGTCCCTGTTATACACATATATTGACTCAAAACTCCTTACAGATGCAGCAAAACGCACCTGATGAAATCCTTGTACTCCGGCTCCCACAAGGCCAAGAGAATGAGGTTCTTCAGGGGAAAAATACCGAACACCCACAGCACCCACAGCACCAGTACGAACAGATGTCAATGCCTGGCCATCCAGTATGGCAACAGGAGTACCTGTTTTGGCATCATTGAGCACGACTGTGCCATTGACCACAGGCAAAGCCTTTTCCCTGTTTTCAGGAAATACAGTGACAAGTTTTGTACAGAAATAATCCTGACCGAAACATGGCATAAGAAGAAGGGTATTGTCCCCATGCGTCACATGATTCCTTGGTGGCATAAAGACCTCTTTTTTTTCAAAAAGCAACATGGCTTCTTCCATCATGTCAACCATATGGCCTTTATCAAGAGAATTTTCAATATCTTCTGAATTTAAAAAAATCATTTTTATATCCTCTCATTGGAAAGCAATTGGTCAAAACACTTCCAAAAACGGTCAGTCGTTTTATGCATCAGAGGCGCCTCAGAGTCCCTTTGCTTTTTTCGCCCATAGCTTCTTTAATAAGAAAATCAAGTTTTCCATTTTTTGAATCCTGTACAATTCTGTCATCCCATTTTTCCCAGTCTTTTTCTGAAAACCACTCCCTCAGCTTAATATATTCTTTTTCAGAAAGAGAGAGAATCTCCTCTTTAATTTTTTCTGCTGTAACCATTATTTATCCCTCTATCAACATCTGTTAAGAAATCGGTTTTTAACAACATCATTGATTAGCTCTGCTAACCACTCTACCCCCGTATATTTATTCATGTACAAAAAAGCGATCCCTGCCATGCTCCTTTGCATGATAAAGGGCATTATCAGCCTCCTCAATCAATGTCTCCGGAGGGGAAAGATGCTCTGGTATAGTGGAAGAGACCCCTAAACTTATGGTAACGCAACTGTGGGCATGGGAGTGTTCGTGGGGAATTTCAAGGTTTCTGACAGCAACTCTCAAATTTTCAGCAACCCTTGCAGCTCCGGCAACATCAGTACCAGGCAGCACAACCACAAACTCTTCTCCTCCGTATCTTGCAGCAAGATCAGCAGGTCTTCTGCAATTTTTTTCAATACACTTTGCCACCCTGCGAAGGGTTTCATCACCAGCCTGGTGTCCATAATTGTCATTATAGGGCTTAAAAAAATCAATATCGCACAATACAAGGGAGATGTGAGTGCGCTCCCTTATTGAACGCTTCCATTCTGAAACAAGATAATCATCAAATTTTCTGCGATTGGCAATCTTGGTCAGGCCATCCAGAGTTGCAATCCTTACAAGCTCCTTGTTAGCCTGATGAAGCTTCTCTTCAATGCGTACAATCCTGCTTATATCAATTGAAAAGCCATAAAAACCATCTGGTCTTCCATCTTGATTTTGAAGCTGCTTTGCATAGGAGTTTGCCCAGAATCTGCTGCCGTTCTTTCGCTGAAGCTCACATCTGAATCCTGTTACCTGCTCTGCCTCCAAAAGCTGAAACAAGAACTTTTCAGCATCTTCATCTTTTGCAAACATCTGGGAAGCCACGTCGTTCATCTGCTCAACAATTGCAGATGAACTTTCATAACCCATCATCCAGGCCATCTCAGGATTTGCCATGACAAGCTTCCCTTCTGCATTAACCTGATATATCCCTATGGGAGCAAAACCGAGAAAATCTTCCATCTGTATAGTGCTGAGCCTATGCGTCATAACAAATATCACCGTTTCTGTTGTTTTTGCCGCAATAACAAATCCTGATTAAAAATTCTATCAAAGCGGCAATGATTATTTGAGTGTACCATTTTTAAACTGTTCTCCCCTTAGCAAGTCTGAGGGAAGGAGGCTGGGGGTCAGGTTTCATAGCAACAATTTAAGCCGGATATTTAAAAAAAGGTACCTCTAATTATTAAATTCAAATCTGACATATACTATTTTGAAACTTTCCAAGAGATCTCAATCCATCATCTGTCACAACAAAAGTGTTTTCGATGCCCACAACACCCTTGCCTGGCATTATCACTTTTGGTTCCAGAGCCACCACCATCCCCTTTTGCAGCACAAGTTTTTGCCCCTTTGCAATAAAAGGAAACTCATCAAGCTCAATCCCAAGGCCGTGGCCTGTAAAACGTATCTTTCTTGCATCAGCACCCATGAAAAAATCCCCATAACCTGCATCTTCAGCCTGGGAAACCATCTGCTCATAAAGCTGCCCTGACACCATACCGCTCTTGCCGGATTCAACAGCTCTTTTTTGTATATCCAACATTGCATCATGGGCATTGATAAAATCATCTGAAAGGGGGCCTATGGAAAAAATACGGGCATGATCTGAAAGGTAACCATTTAGGGCAAAGACATAATCCACAAGCACAGGCTCATTTGGCTTTATCTTCCTGAAACCAGCGCCCTGTGCTGTTGCAGAAGAGGTTCCGCATCCACCTGTGGGAGAAGACATAAAACTTGGTACAGCAGCAGACTCTCCAGCCATAAGATGGCCGTAAAAAAGCTCGGAACCCCACAAACGCATCCTTACATTGCCCTGGTGCCCAAGGCTTCTTGCATAGGCTTCCAGCTCTCCTGCAAGTGCAATCTCAGTTTTCCCCGGCTCCAGAATCTCGGGAACCTTTTCAGCAAGCTTGTCAGAAAGCCTTGCAGCAGCCTCAATCTGACCAATTTCATAATCTGACTTTACAGCACGGATAAGGCGTATCTCTGTAGAAACATCAATTATAGCAGAATAGCTGAAAATATTATCATACTGAAAATAGAGATTCGTTGGCAGCACATCCAGCTCCATCCCAAGGTTTGCAGGAAAGGGCATTCCCATATCTTTTATTATTTCAGGAATCTTTTTTGGACTTACAAGTGAGATAACAGATTCAATGGGAGATTCTGCCTTTGCGCGTTCATAATCCTTGAAAATCATCAGAAGTGGTCTGCCTTCCACCGGAACATACAGCCATCCCTGCTGAATTGTTCCGCTGAAGTAAAAAAAATCCGATTTCTGGAGTATCAAGGCAGCATCCATATCCTTTTCCAGCAAAACGGACTGAAGTTTTGCAATTCTGTTTAAAATTTCTGACATCGGAATACTCTGATGATAATACTCCATCATTAACTCTCCTTTTGTTTTTGTTCCTGAACTCTCCCTTTCCCGCGAAAACATCCCCCCATTATTCTTATGAGCGGGTTTATCCGTTGAATTCTGGGCATCTTTCATTTGTCGGGTTACATTTTTTTGAACCATGATTTTCATGATTAAGGGATTACCTTGATTTTAATCGTGTTAATCCTTAACTCCTTTAATCATGGTTCAGAATTCGGCATCCTTCATATCATACAGAAAGTACTTTGCACTTTCCGGAACAGTATCCCCGAAAAACGGGCATTCTGTTCGGGAAAGTGTAAACTGGGAAATGAAGGTTGCCCAGAATTTTTCGAAAAGTGTAAACTAATTTTGAGTTGATATGAAGGATATCGAATTCTGCCGCAAAAGTTTAACCCCTTCTTCATGCATGAAGAAGGGGGAATTTACACACTATCGGCTGTAATCATAAAAACCCTTGCCGGACTTTCTGCCAAGCCAACCTGTTTCAACATATTTTCTCAACAGCGGGCATGGTCTGTACTTGGAATCCTTGAAGCCATCATAAAGGGTCTCCATTATGGCAAGACAGGTATCAAGGCCAATGAGATCAGCAAGGGCAAGTGGCCCCATTGGATGATTCATTCCAAGCTTCATGACAGTATCAATATCCTCGGGCTTACCAACACTCTGATACAGACAAAAAACTGCTTCATTGATCATGGGCATCAAAATACGATTGGCAATAAATCCCGGAAAATCATTTGCCTCTGCCGGGGTTTTTCCAAATTTTTTACTCAACTCCCAGGTAATCTCAAATGTCTCTTCCGAAGTGGCAAGACCTTTTATTACCTCAACAAGCTTCATAACAGGAACAGGGTTCATGAAGTGCATGCCGATAATCTTGTCAGGACGTCCTGTACGGGCGGCAATTCGTCCTATGGGAATTGAGGAGGTATTTGTGGAAAGAATTGCATGGGCAGGACATATTGCATCAAGATCTTCAAAAATCTTGAACTTCAGATCTTCCCTTTCAACAGCAGCTTCCACAACAAAATCAACATCTGCCATATCCTTAAGATCCACAGTTGTCTTGATTCTGGAAAGCGTGGTATCCATCTGTAACTGCTCAAGTTTGCCCTTGCTTACGCTTCTTGCAAGATTTTTAGTAATATTTTCAATACCTTTGGCTGTGAACTCTTCCTTTATATCACTCATCAGAACTTCAAGTCCGCTTGCCGCTGCAACCTGGGCAATTCCATTACCCATCTGACCAGAACCAATAACACCAAATTTCTTAATTTCCATGATTATTATCCTTTAACGTGAAATTATCTATTGATTACAAGGGCAACAGCTTCACCACCGCCAAGGCAAAGTGATGCAAGTCCCTTTTTTGCATCCTGACGGATCATCTCATGGATAAGGGTCGTAAGAACCCTTGCTCCACTTGCGCCAATCGGATGTCCAAGAGCCACACTGCCTCCATTGACATTTACCTTTAAGGGATCAAGTTCAAGAACTTTGTTGATACCAACAGATGTACCGCTGAAGGCTTCGTTGATCTCAAAAAGATCAATATCGTCTATGGTGCATCCCTCTTTTTTCAAAACTTTGGGAATGGCATAGATTGGCGCCATCAAAACATATTTCATGTCAATTCCATAGGAGGCCTGCGCCCCTATTTCTGCCATGATGGTACACCCCAGCTCCTCAGCCTTCTCCCTGCTCATGACCACAACTGCCGAAGCGCCGTCACTTATTATTGACGCATTGCCTGCCGTTCCCACGCCATCTTTTTTAAAGGCAGGTTTCATTTTGGAAAGCTTTTCAAAGGTACTCTCCTGGGGGCATTCGTCAATTTCAAAAACCTTTGATTCTCCCTTTCTGCCCGGGATAGAAACGGGGGCTATCTCATCTTTGAAACGATTCTCTTTAATTGATTTGCATGCCCGTCTGTATGACTCTTCGGCAAATCTGTCCTGGTCTTCCCTTGTCACCTCCCACTTTTCACAGCAGAGCTCATTTGACATACCCATATGAAAGTCATTGACAATATCCCACAACCCGTCATGCACCATGTGATCTTCAATTTTGCCTGGTCCCATACGATGCCCCCATCGTGCCTTTTCCAGGTAATAGGGAGCCATACTCATATTTTCCATCCCACCTGCAACCACAACATCAGCATCTCCGCACTGTATCGCCTGAGCAGCAAGCATTACAGCTTTAAGGGATGAGCCGCACACCTTGTTTACTGTTATTGCTTCAACCTCCCAGGGGAGGCCAGCCTTGACAGCAGCTTGTTTGGCCGGATTCTGGCCATAACCGCATGGCAGAACCATACCCATTATGCACTCATTTATCTCTTTTGAATCAATACCGGCACGACTGATGGCTTCAGTGATTGCATGGGCACCAAGGTCTGTGGCTCCTGTTTTACTCAACGTGCCGCCAAAACTACCAAGTGGAGTTCTGACAGCACTGACAATAACTGCCTGTTTCATTAATATTTATCTCCTGATTTGATTTTGATATAACTTGAAAGCGAACGGGACAATATGATACATGATTAAACTTCCTGAAATTGTTTTTGACTTCATCTGCTTTTGATTAAGCCGTAAAAAACCCGATTTCAAATCCTTTTTCAACCATAACCAACTAATATTATAAATAATACATGTAGCATTTGGGTCATTCTACGGGAGCATCATTTTTAAAGGACTATACAAAAGAGGAAAGCTTCTTACAAGGAGATTTTTATAACGGCCATGGCAGACCTACTCAAAATCGACATCTTATTGCTTTTTCAAAAGTTCTTGCATTTGTCTGAATCAGGATAACCAGGATGGATAGGATGTTCAGGATAGATAATCCTGCCTTATCTTTGTTAATCCTGGGAATACTGATTAAGAAAGTGTTGACAAGGCTTACAAGAACACAGGTATTGACTTTGAGTACTTATACCCCCCCATCTTTGTTGACGCATCACAACAAAACATGAAAGTAGTTACATATCAATATGTTATGGTGACTTCCTTACAAACAGGCATGATTGATTACATATCAATCACCCCCAAATATAAAATGATAGTCATTTTCACTATAAAAAATGGAGGCAGCAATGATTGATTTTATACAGCAATTCAGTCCGGTCATGCAGGCTCTCATGGCAACGCTATTTACATGGGGCTTAACAGCAGCAGGCGCATCTATTGTTTTTTTCACAAAAAAAGTAAATCCAAAACTCATGGATTCCATGCTTGGTTTTGCCGCCGGAGTTATGATTGCCGCAAGCTTCTGGTCTCTTCTGGCACCAGGAATCGAAATGGCGGAACAGACAGGACAAATTCCCTGGCTAACCGCTTTTATAGGGTTTATGAGCGGTGGCATTTTCATGCGACTGACAGATTATCTGCTTCCCCATCTTCACCTGGGGCTTGACATGGACCAGAGCGAAGGTATCCAGACATCATGGCAGAGAAGCACACTTCTTGTGCTGGCAATAACACTTCATAATATTCCAGAAGGCCTTGCAGTGGGGGTTGCATTTGGCGCTGTTGCAGCGGATCTATCTTCAGCCACCATTGGAGGGGCTGTTGCACTTGCCCTTGGTATTGGACTTCAAAATTTTCCGGAAGGAGCGGCAGTATCTCTTCCCTTGAGAAGGGAGGGAACAAGCCGCATGAAAAGCTTTCTCATGGGACAGTCATCAGGCATAGTTGAACCAATAGCCGGTGTATTTGGGGCAGTTTTTGTTTTACACATGCAAAGTGTACTTCCCTATGCGCTCTGTTTTGCTGCCGGTGCCATGATTTTTGTTGTGGTTGAAGAGCTGATTCCCGAATCACAGCGAACAGAAGCAAACATTGATACTGTTACCATGGCAACCATGGCCGGTTTTTCAATTATGATGATGCTGGATGTTGGCCTTGGCTGATTTCAAATATTTTAGCAGAAAAACCATGACAATCAGCTTACACTTAGGTATAAACCCCATACCTTGGAAATGAAGAAAGGTACTTGAGTTTACCGTGAAAATGGATACAAATTTCAATATTCGGGGGTGGCTGACTCACAGCCATGTCCGTTTACTTTTGAATATTTCGTGCCCGGAGGTTTATAATGAGGCTTTTTGACAGCCACTCACACATAGATGACAAAAGTTTTAAACATGACTTTGATGAGATGCTCACCAGGGCATATGATGCCGATATTAAAGCCATCATGGTTGTTGGGATTAATCCGGCAACAACCAGGCAGGCCATACATCTTACAAAAAAATATTCCCATGATAACGAACATCCGGGCAATAATCTGAAATCCCTTCCGCGCCTTTTTACATCCGTGGGTATGCATCCCCATGATGCAAAAAAATGCTCCCATGATATAATTGAAGAGTTTAAAGTGCTTGCAAAGCAAAAATGCGTCAAGGCATGGGGTGAAACAGGGCTTGATTTCAACAGAATGCACTCTCCCAAAGAAGATCAGGAGAAATGGTTTACAGAACAGATTGCAGCAGCCAACGAACTGAACCTTCCCATGATTTTCCATGAAAGAGATTCTGATGGCCGATTTCTGGAAATACTCAAATATGCGGGACATAGGGAAAAGGGAGGGGTTGTCCACTGCTTCAGCGGCTCAAAAGAAGAGATGTCTCAATACCTTGACTTAGGGTACTATATCGGCATTACAGGCATATTAACCATTGAACAGCGTGGAAGACTTTTAAGGGAGATTGCAGTTCATATTCCGGATGACAGAATAGTTATTGAGACCGATGCTCCATATCTGACACCTGCCCCCATGAAAAATAAAACAAGAAGAAATGAGCCGGCCTTTGTGCGGCATGTGATGTTAAAACTTGCTGAAATTAAAGGAATGGATGTTGAAAGCCTTGCTGATATAATATGGAACAATACCTGCCGTCTCTATGGCATTAATGAATTAAACGATAAAAAATAAAAATCCATCCAATTTCTGCATTGTCTGAACTCTAATTTACCGTAAAAATGGATACAAATCTTCATATTCGGGGGTGGCTGAGTCACAGCCATGTCCGTTTACACAACTAAACCTTCATGGCCGCATTAAACGACCACTCCCAAATATAAAAATTTGGAAAAAAAATCAAAATAAACTTTTGGTTCTGGCTTGCCCAGGTTAGATTCTTATTTGTGATTTTCGTGTTCTTTTGGCAAGGGAATCAGAAAACCTCTTTGGCTCTGGCTTGTCCAGGTTAGGTATAAAAAAAATTATGGAACTATCAAAACAGCAACAAAAAGCAGTTATACACTCCGGCTCACCGGCACTTGTGGTTGCAGGTGCAGGCTCCGGAAAGACCAGAACCCTGACAGCAAAAATTCTACATCTTATCAACACCGGCCATCCACCGGAGCGTATCCTTGCAATCACATTTACCAACAAAGCCGCCGACGAGATGAAAAGCCGTCTTTACAAACTAACCGGCATGGGATATGCCCAGTTTCCCTGGGTTCGTACCTACCACTCAGCCTGTCTTGTAATCCTTAAAAAGCATTGTGAGCTTGCTGGATACACAAATCCCATACAGATCTGCTCTGGCTACCATCAGAAAAAAATTGCAACAGAGGTGCTTGTAAACAGCAACCTTGATAAAAAACATGCGGGAAACCTTATCTCTGCCATATCAAGGGCAAAAAACTCAGGAGATCCCCTTCAATATTTTGACATGAGGCCAAGGATTTCCAGCATACCTGTTAAAATATATGACCTTTTTACACAGTATGAAAACAAACTTATCCAGGCCAACAGTGTTGATTTTGACAACATACTTCTTAAAACAAGGGATATTTTAAGAGAGAACAATGATGTCAGGGAGTATTATAAAAACTATTTTACCAATATCCTTGTGGATGAATACCAGGACACCAACGACCTTCAGGATGAATTGACCCGCCTGCTTCTTGGTGAACACGGCAACCTCTTTTGCGTTGGAGATGACTGGCAGGCCGTATATGGATTCAGAGGAAGCAATGTAAGCCATTTTATTCAATTTCCCAGACGATATGACAATTCAAAAATATTCAGGCTTGAGGAAAATTACAGGTCTGCTGACGAAATTGTTCAGGTTGCCAATGGGCTCATAGATTTCAACCATGATAAAATGGACAAGAAGTGTTTCTCCAGAAAACGTGGGGGGACTGTGGAGATTCACGATTTCCATTCAGATGCAGATGAGGCACATTGGGTTACAGGCAAGGCAAAATCCCTTAACGCATATGGAGACGGCATTCCCTTTGACAAGATGGCAGTGGTCTATCGAACAAAATTCTGTTCCCTGGCATTTGAAAAGACCTTTCGGCTTTTCAGGATACCCTACAGACTCATGGGTGCACAGGGATTTTTTGAGCGCATGGAGATCCTTGATATCAACAGCTATCTTTCTGCATCTGTTTTTCCAAACGATGATGTATCCTTTGAAAGAATTCTCAACACTCCAAAACGCGGCATCGGCCCTGCCATGATAAAAAAGATAGGTGCGGCCAGATCAGAAGGGATGAGTCTTCAGGATTCTGCCAGAATAATGGTAAGAGAGAGAGTACTTTCCAAAAAAATACATGACAGCATTTCTGAGCTTCTGGTTATTCTGGATGATATCAGAGAGATGACGCCAGATGCTGCAATTGGTGAGATTATTCAAAGAACATCCTATAATGAGCACCTCAAAAAAATCTGCAAAACCGAAGGGGAACTGATCACAAAAAAAGAGAACATAGAGCAGCTTCGATTCACGGCAAAGGAAAAATTCGATATTCTGGAGTACCTTGAAGAGGCAGCCCTGATTCGGGAAGACAAGGAGACCCAGGATGAAAACGACAATTCTGATGAAGGAGTAGCGCTTCTGACAATACACTCTGCCAAGGGACTTGAGTTTGACACGGTATTTGTTGTTGGATGCGAGGAGAACCTTTTCCCACACTGGCGATCAATTGATTCAGGTGAAAAGGCCCTTCAGGAGGAGAGGCGGCTTATGTATGTTGCCATGACCCGGGCAGAACGCTATCTTTTTCTTTCCCATGCAAATTACCGGAAAGGGCAGTTCTCAATGAGAAGCAGGTTTATTGACCAGATTGAAGAGTGTATTTCATATTGAAGAGTGTATTTATTTTTATTTGATAAAACCGTCATGACATTAGAGACAAGGCATGCCTTGTCTCTAATGCCACCCCCGAATATGGAAATTTGTATCTATTTCCGGCATCCTTCATTTCCCAGTTTACACTTTCCCGAACAGAATGCCCGTTTTTCGGGGATACTGTTCTGGAAAGTGTAAAGTACTTTCTGTATGATATGAAGGATGCCCTATTTCCACGGTAAAGATAATTTATAGTACCTGGAGTTGCCGTATCAAAACAATGGGATTTCAGTATGAAGACCGGATTCATCCCAGTCTGTCCCAGTCAGGTACTTTTTTATCTTTTACCTTTGACATGACCTCATCAAAGCCGGTCATAATCTCTTTCTTTGAATATTGCTTCCAGACATCCGAAATCAGTTTACCGGTTTCCAAATCACTCAGCTCTTTTGTAAACATATACATTGCAAGCTGATTGATGGAAACCCCCTGTTCCTCAGCTGTTCTGGCAATTCTCTGTTTCAGGTCCAAAGGAACCCTTATGGTCAATACATTGGGCTCAGCCATTTTTACTTCTCCATATTTTAACAAATTCTCCAGGTGTCACGATGTTCAACTGATCAAATTTAAGCTCGGAGTTATGAAAATCTTTTATATTGCTTGTCACCAAAAAGTCACTTTGACTTGTAACTGCCGGATTGCGGAGACCTTAAAAAAAATGGAATTTCCTATACTATCAAGCTACCTGGGTATTATATACTCCTGCAATTCAGGGCTATCAAGATTCATATTCTCCATTCTTTTTATTTGCTTTTGCATTTTCTTTTTATTGGAATCTTTACTTTTATTATAACATTTCTCTTCATTCTCTATAAGCGTTGTATTTGCAAGTTTAACAACATTGCCCATTTTAAGATCTTCATCCTGATTGTTATGCTGAAAGATAAGGCTTATATTTTCCCCTTTGTCATTAACAAACGACCATTTCCAGGCAAGAACCACCCCAAAGGCATCTCCTTTCCATTCATCAGGTTCTCCAAACTTGTTTTTATAGTATTTAAGAACAGTATCGTAAAATTTTCTTGAATCATCCTGAAATTTTAATTTTATCCTGACAATTTTGTCCATCTCCTGGCAGTTGGCAATGGATATTAAACCTGATTTAAAAACAGGACACATGTACACTTCAACCTCCTGAAGATAATCATGGTATCGGATGCACATGCGGCTGTCTGATTTTATGCGCTCCTTGAAACTATCAATGCTCTCTCCGAGTGTAAAGCCACCAAGATGCTTTGGGGCAATTACTTTCCCTTTTACCCCATCACCTGCCAATACATGGGGAGACAAAGCAAACATTAACGCTAAGATAGTTATTGCCCAATAGTGATTTTTTCCCATGAACTGTCTCCCTTATCTTTGTAACGTATTCAAAATCGACACCTATGATCTTGTAAGCATTGTCAACACTGTCTGAATCAGGATTCCCAAGATTAACAAAGATAAGGCAGGACTATCTATCCTGAGCATCCTATCCATCCTGGTTATCATGGTTCGGGCATCCTGGTTATCCTGGTTCAGACAACTGCAATAACTTCGGAAAAAGCAATAAAATTTCGATTTTGAGTAAAAAAACATATCATCTATAACGTTCAATCAAATTCAACATCTGCTTTTCAAAACGCCTGACTCTGAGCTGCACTATTTTTTCCACAAGACCATCTCTTTTATCTTCAAATTTTGAAAGAATTTTCCTGAAGCTCTTTCTGTCAAGACTCAGAAGCTTTACATCAGTACAAGCTTTAACATTGAAAAAAGCCTCAAAATCAGCAATAAGCGCCAACTCCCCAAAAAAATCGTTCTCACTTATTCTCTGTATCGCAAAAAAAATGTCTGGATTATCCGGATCAACGTAATATGCCTCAAGCTCCCCTGCCACAACAAAATATGCACAACCTGCACGATCTCCATGTTTTATGACCACATGTCCCTTTTTAAACTCAACAAAACGCGACATGTAAGCACACAATCTTAAAATCTCAAGGGATGCCCCTGCAAAAACAGGTGCCATTCTGAGAATTTCCAGATTACGGGTAAATGCACATTCAGGCTTTTCCATATCCACATCACTGCCATTTTCATTTGCATCATTTTTTAAGGGATGGTCGAAATTCTTTTTTCTATTACTCTCAACAACAACATTATCAGTATTAGAGTTAGAGTTAGAGTTATGATTAACACCATTTGACAAATGGGAGGAATCAGAATTCTTCTCTGGAATATCATAATCTGGAAAGTTCATACAAAGCTCCTTTTTGATCCAGCAGATCCTGAAATTTGCCCTGCTCTACAATCTGCCCCCCTTTCATAACAATAATGTGATCATACTCCTTTGCCATGTCAAGGCGATGTATCACAGAGAGGACAGTTGTATTATCCGGAAGACCATCTCTTATCAATTTCTGTACTTTTTTCTGGGATTGATTGTCAAGGCTTGCTGTGGCCTCATCCAGAATTAATATGGAAGGTTTTTTCAAAAGAACCCTTGCAAGGGCAATTTTCTGTTTCTGACCTCCGGAGAGCAGATCTCCTTTACTGCCAACATTAAAATCCAGCCCAATCTCCATTATCTCGTCAAAAAGATTCTCCTGTATGAGAAAGTCCATCACAAGGGGAATAACACTTTGCAGATCCCCTTCAATGCTGTATTTAACCTTGCCGAAAATAATGTTATCAAGAAGAGAATGGGAAAACTGATACATGGATGGACAGTATGGCCTGAACTCTCTTTCCCTGTGAGCCGCAAAAAACTTTGTAAGGTCATCTTTGCTGCTCTCCATAAACTCGGGAAGATTCATGCATTGATTAATTTCTGCCCCGCCAATCTCTGTCATAAAAACATGTCGGGTCTGGACAATCTTTTTCTCCAGGGATTGCGGCAGTATAACCATATTGTGAAATGCCGGAATATATTTTAAAGATAGATCCATCAGCATCACAATCTTATATTTATCAAGATTTCCAATGAAATCAAGATTTGCCATTGAATCATGATGTTTTATGGAATCAGGATGTTTTATGAAATCGGATTTTTCCATGGAATCAGAATTTCCTATGGAATCCGAATACTTCGTGTATTCAGTTTTTACTGCAATATTTTCAAGACTGCTGACAAGGTCAGCATATGCCTTGAATTCACTGGAGCCTATTGGACTTGACCTCAGAAAAAAATCATCTTCAACAAAATTTTTCAACAAACTCACAGTCTCAACAGCAATGCTTCTACCAAGCAGCAGTAAAGGGATATACATATTCTCTTTTTTGAGAAACTCAATAAAAATAGAGTTTGTTGCAATATTCTCAGGAGCAAAACCAGCATCATTGAATTCACCAAAAACAATGTTTTCATAGATGGTGTTGTGATGCATGAAACTGTTGACTTCATAATGTTCTACATAGTTATTAAGATTTGCCTGACCGGAAAGAGAAATGGCATGCCTTATCTTTATCAGTGCAAATATCAAGGCATCCTGTTTATCAGGCTCAAGCACGCTGTTAAGGCCGAGACGTATTATATCTTCTTTTAAGCCTGTCTTTTCCACAATTTTAAACAGTTCATTCCTTGAAGGCATCAACTCATTTCTCCCAGGAACAGCACCATCACTGTCAGTGGAACCGTGCAAGTCAACGCAATTATCCAATGCAACGCAATTCCCCAAATCAGCACTGTTCCCAAAGTCAGCACAATTCCCCAAGTCAACACAGTTCCCCAAGTCAACACAGTTCCCCAAGTCAACACAGTTCCCCAAGTCAACACAGTTCCCCAAGTCAACACAGTTCCCCAAGTCAACACAACTGCCAAGGGCAGCGCAACTGTATAAAATATTTTCTCTGATGGTACCTGTAAATATAAATGGATGCTGGGCAACAAACCCAATGTTTTTACTGACATCAACCTTGGTAAGAGTTGAAAGCTCATGCCCCCCCAAACGGACACTGCCATTTGTGTAACCGTACATCTGTCCCAGAATAATGGCCAGGGTACTTTTCCCGCTGCCTGAAAAACCCACAATAGCTACATGGGTTCCTGATTGAATATCAAAAGAGATATTGTTTAAAAGTTTGATATCTCCAGGAAGCTCATACTCCAGATCCCTTACCTCCACACTGCCATCAATAACATGAACCGGCCTTCCCACAGGCAATTTGAGATAGTCGGGGGTTATACGAAAAGTATCCATGATCTGCTGATAATGTACCTTTGCATCCTGATACTCTTGATAATATTCAATCATCTCCTTCCAGGGATCATAAACCTTTTCATAGGCTGATAAAAATGCCACCAGGGCGCCAAGGGTAAAATAGCCATGTATGGCAAGGTAGCCTCCATACATGAACAAAATAAAGGGGCCAACACTCTGGATCATGCTATTGACAAACTTTATACCAAATTTAAACAGAAATAACGGAGACATAACCTTAAAAAGTTCACCAATAAAACTCTTTATCCTTTTCTCCTCAATATCATAGGCGGCATTTGCATGAACTTCATGGATACCTGAGACTGCCTCATTAATGGTACTGCTCATGCCCCTTGTTATTTTGACGCGTTTTCTGTTCAATATATTGTATCTTTTTTGAAGCAGAGGGATTATGACAAGCTCAAGGGGATATATGGTAAGACTTATGAGGCCAAGTTTGGGGTTCAGATAGATCATGTACCCGAAAAAGGCAAAAAATGTGAGGATATTCATTATGGGCGTTGTCAGCGCAAGACCAATAAAAAGAGCGACACTGTTAAGCTCGGCTGTCATTGCATTGATCATGGTGCCTGGCTGATTTTCCCTGAAAAACCTCATTGGCAAAGCAAGAATATGGGAGTAAAGCTCCTGGCGTATCTCCATCACAGCCTTCTGGCCAATATAACGCTGCATAAAATTGAGAAAATATTTAAGAAGCGCAGCAATCATCACTGAACCAAAATAGAGACCGCAATATAAAAAAAGAAGATCTTGCCTGCCAAGGCGTATGGCTGTGTTAACTATCTGCCTTTGCATCTCCAGAGGATAAACCTTGAAAAAAAGGCTTACAATTATGGCCAGCAAAACAACAGCCTGAAGCATTCTGTTTCTGTGAAGTACCCAGTAAAAAAGAGGACGCTCGGTTATCTGAACTTTACCGTGCAGATAGCTCTCATTATTTTCATGGTCAATGGGACCATCTGAATCACTCCATGGAGGTTTTAGTATCATAAGATTTTTTTCTTTTTTATGTCAGAATAATCCCATTATCCAGAATTTTAATTTTCCTTGATTTATAGAGAGAACCCACTGTTTTTTTGAACTCTTTTTTACTCATTGAAAAGATTTTCTTGATCTCTTCCGGTGAGCTTTTATCATGACATGAAGTAAAACCGCCCATGCCTTCAAGTATCTCCATCACTTTTCTTTCTGATTGAGACACAGAAGCATACCCAGGTTTTTTGAGCAGCAAATCTATTTTACTGTCATCTCTTATCCTGTGTATATAAGCAGAGATTTTATCACCCAAAGCTAATTTTTCAAAGGTCTCGTTTTTATAGATCATTCCACAATGGGAATTGTCAATCACAGCCTGATAACCAAGCTCTGTAATACCATATACAAGAGCTTCCACACGCTGGCCTTCTGAAATTCCTGCCATATACCTGCTGCAGTTCTGTGCTATTCTTGCAGTTGCAAAAACCCTATCACTCTCTTCATCAAGACAAACCTTTACCACATGTTTCTCCCCTTTTTTAAATCGTGAAGGCATCTCACTGTTGGGTATTAAAAGATCCTTTTCAAGACCCCAATCAAGAAAAGCGCCAAAAGAGGCTGTATCCTTAACAGTCATAAAAGCAAATTCACCAACAACAGCAACGGGCTTAAGGGTTGTTGCAACAGGTCTGTCTTCAGAATCTGTATAGACAAAAACAGTTATGGTATCACCAGGTTTCAATCCTTCAGGTACATATTTAAACGGCAGCAGCACCTCTTCCTCTTTTGGATTAAGATAAAAACCGACGGTTGACTCTCTCTGTACAACAAGTTCATTATAACTTCCTATTATCAGCATAAAAGTAATCTCCATTTATTTTACAGTCTCATCATATTTCCCAGAAATATTTGATTCGCATTTGTTCAACTCTCCAAGAAAAAAACGGGATAAATCCACATCGGTAAAGTGTTCAAACACCTTTGCATTTCCCTCAACTCCCCGTATTATGCCATCATGGAGAAACCACTGTAACAACTTCAGACTAAGCTTCTCTCGTTCAGTTAGGCTGAAGTCAGCCCCCCGCCTGTAACTACCCCCCCCTTGTTCATAAGCAGCACACCTGTCACCAACCCACCTTTGTTCACAATATGATTCCGGTGGCGGTAGAGTAGCATTGGCACCTTTAACTGATTTTATGAAATTCACTATTCTTGCAAGGCGCAGGAGTGTCACAGATTGAAGGCGTGAAGTTATATCTGAAAGAGGCAAGGCAGAAGAGCGCATAAGGCTTAAATTTTCCGGCAAGATATTTTGTTCAAGGCAGTGTCCATAATCAACGCTTCCCGGTGCCGGATAAAATATTGACATTCCCACAAGGGTTTTT
>NZ_LT828542.1:375745-438410 GCF_900170035.1 Desulfamplus magnetovallimortis
GGGTTTTAAAGCCTGCCTTTTTCATAACAAGTAGCATTTCCATATCAAGGGATGGCGGATAGAGGCCATTCATTGCCCGCAATTCAATATCTCTTCCCCTGAAAAGAGAGTATAAACGATCCATGAGATCAAAAAACCATTTTCGATTCAAGGTAAGATTTTCATCTTCAAAATCAATAAAACCAATATCATGGTTTCCCATCTGTATTTCAATCTCTCTTATTATATCATCCACCTTTCTCTGGCGAAAACCTGCATGATTTGAACTTGCTCCCACAGAGCAGTATGTGCATGGCATAGGGCACCCTCTGCCAGCCACCACAACACTTCCTGCCCTTTTGTTTCTGCTGTAAAATTTATGATTTACAAGAGAAAAATCAGGCAAAGGATACTCTTGAAAACTCTCAATCCACGCAGGCTCTGAAATATAAAGGGATTTGTTATTAGCATTGTTGTTATTATTAGCACCATTAGTATTGTTGTTATTAACACCATTGGCATTATTGCTGTTGTTATAACTATTGGCACTCTTGCCATCATCTATTCCATTTTTATCAGTATCATTGACACTGTTATTGTTATCTGTTCCATTGATATTGTTATTATCATCAATTCTTTCAATATCATCAGGAAAAGGAATATTTTTTACAATTTTTTTTCTAAAAACAATACCAGGAACATCATCAATGTTTTTCCCCTCTTTCAGACGCTTTACAAGCAAAGGCATTGAGACCTCCCCTTCTCCCCGAAGAAGAAAATCAACAGCCAAGCAACTTATTGCAGATTCAGGAAGAGCTGTTGGATGATGTCCTCCCATCACAATATAGCAGTCCGGCAAAAATCTTTTTATGGCCTCTGCTGTCTTTTCCGCAGTTCTGGCATAAGGGCTGAAAAGAGATGAAATACCTACAAGAAAAGGCTTTTTTTCACGGGCTGTTCTGCCGGCATATTCAAAGCTGTATCCATAATGCCGGAAGTGGTGAAACAACCCAAAATATGAGAGATCATCCTTTCCATAGTAAGGAAGAAGATACTCCATTTCATCAGGTATAGGAATAATCTTTGATTTCTTAACTGCAAGACAATCCAGAATTTCAACTGAAAATCCCCGAGACTTAAGTGATGCTGCAATGGATGTCAAGCCGTAGGGAATGCTTCTTTTATAAGTAAAATAAAAATCCTCAACTGGTGGCTGCACCAGCAAAATATCTGTCATGTTATACCCTCTGTAGAGCTGGGTTGTCTAAATCCGCCATTCTACTTTTTTTAAATTATAAAGAAAAATGATATGCAAATGCAATCAGATGAGTTATCAAATAGCTTTACAAAAAAATTTGCATCCTCATTTTGGCATCTTTCATTTGCCAGTTTACATTTTCCTGAACACAATGGCGGTTTTTCTGGTAGCCTGTTCCGGAAAGTGTAAAGTACTTTATGCATGATATGAAGGATGCCCTCATTTTGACTTCTTTCATATCTACTCAAAAGTAGGGCATCTTTCATATCTACCCAAAAGTAGTTTACACTATTTTGAATGAGACACCTTTAAAATGGTAAGATGCTCAGAAAATTGCAAAGCAGTAAATGAAAGATACCAAAATACCCAAATTATTTTCATGACATAAAATTGCCAAGATCATTAGGGTTCAAGGTGCTTATTAAAAGAGTCATTACGACTTAACTTGCTAACAGGAGCATGCATGAAAACAGTTTTAAGCCATTTAGGAAAACTTATTTACCGCATTACAGGATGGAGTTATGATGAAATTCCGGCAGAGGAATGGCAGCCTAAACAGCTCTTCATCGGATTTCCACATACATCCAATATGGATACTGTAATGTCATTCACATATGCAAAAGTCATTAAAGTTGATGCCAAGGTGCTTATCAAATCTGACTGGTTTTTCTGGCCAATGTCCTCATTTCTTAATGCACTTGGAGGAATTCCCATTGTCAGGGAAAAGGGAAGCGGCTTTGTGGATAATATAATAAAGGAGTTTAAAAGTCAGAAAAAATTTATCCTTGCAATTGTTCCTGAAGGAACTCGGAAAAAAATTGAAAAAATTAAAACAGGCTTCTGGAATATTGCAAAAGGAGCCGATGTTCCTGTTGCATGCTGGTTTTTTGACAACAAGCGCAAAAAAATGACATGGGTAGGTCATCTTATACCAGGAGATAACCTTGTGGAGGACTTGCTCAAATTAGAAAACATGTATAAAAAACATGGATACCAGATTCCCCTTGGAGATATAAATCAATACAAAAAAATAAAAGGAGGTCAATGAAGTATGGAAATCAAAATCACTGAAAAAGAGTTAAAAGGCACAAGACCCGACGATTCTTCCCTGGGTTTTGGCACAATTTTTACAGACCATATGTTTAATATGGACTACTCTCCTGACAAGGGATGGCATAATCCCAGGATTGAACCGTTTCAGAACCTTTCAATGTCCCCTGCAACCATGACCCTCCATTATGGTCAATCCATTTTTGAGGGGCTAAAGGCATATAAAAATACTAACGGTGAAATTCAGCTTTTCAGGGCACGGGACAATTTCATAAGATTCAACAGATCTGCAAAGGGACTTTGTATTCCGGAACTTGATATAGATGATGCCATGGAAGCACTGAAAACGCTTCTCAGGCTTGAAAAAGATTGGATTCCTGAAACCCCTGGCACATCGCTTTATATCCGCCCTACAATCATTGCAACTGATCCCTTTCTTGGAGTAAGGGCATCCCATACCTACAGGTTTTTCATCATTCTTTCACCTGTTGGAGCTTATTATTCCGGCGGTTTCAGCCCTGTAAAAATATGGATATCCAAAGAGCATGTAAGAGCAGTGCGGGGCGGAGTGGGAGAATACAAAACAGCCGGAAATTATGCGGCAAGCCTCTATGCGTCTGAAAAGGCAAAAAAGGAAGGTTATGCACAGGTTCTGTGGCTTGATGGCGTAGAACTAAAATACATTGAAGAAGTGGGCGCCATGAACATTTTCTTTGTGATAAATGATGAGCTTGCAACCCCAAGTCTCAACGGCAGCATCCTTCCCGGTATTACCCGTGACTCTGTTATCAAACTTGGTAAAAAATGGGGTATGAAGGTATCAGAGCGCAAAATTGCCATGGATGAAGTAATTGAAGCGTCAAAGAATGGCTCACTAAAAGAGGTTTTTGGCTCAGGTACAGCCGCTGTTATCTCTCCTGTTGGGGAAATCCGTTACGGAGATGAAAAAATCCAGATAGGAGATGGCAAGGCAGGTGACATTGCCGTAAAATTTAACTCAGCCATAACTGATATCCAGTATGGAAAAGCAGAGGACAGTGAAAACTGGATTGAAAAGGTCTGAAGACCAATTAAACATGCAGTGCTTTGTCGTCAATTTATTTAAGGGTTGTTGTCTTTGGATTTTTTACCGTGGAAATGGATACAAATTTCCATATTCGGGGGTGGCTGGATGCCGGCCATGACCGTTTACCGTGAAAATGACTATCATTTTGATAGTTGGGGGTGATTGATACACAATCATGCCCGTTTACCTTGAAAATACCCTTACCATTTTCATGGTCGGGGGTGGCAGTTGAATTCGGCCATGAAGGTTTATTTGATAAGACAACTCAAATAGAGTACAAAAACTGACTTTCAGTTTTCACAAGCAAAGAGGCATCCTTCATATGAACCCAAAAGTACTTTACACTTTTTTGTGAGAAATTCTTGCCACTCAAAGTTTTCTCTCCGGAAAGTGTAAACTAGGAAATGAACCATGCCGAGATTTCCGCTGCCGAGAGTTTTCTCTCCGAAAAGTGTAAACCGGTAAATGAAGAATGCCAGCAGAATTCAATTTTTTGAAATAAAGCCCTTGATTCTGGACAACAAATCATTTTTTACAGCAACGGTCAGAAAGAGATCTCCTTTCTGACCCGTTAACGAATCCTCTATTCCTGCACCCTTAAGACGTATCTTATGCCCATCCTTTATATCAGGGGGTATTTTTACAACAAGTCTGGCATCCCGTTTTTTGTGATAATATGCATAAGGCCCTCCATCCCTTGCATGGGACGGAGAAAGAACAATATTATCATAAACATCAAGCTCTGTTTCAGGAGCTTTAAGAAGTGAGTTAACTGCACGCTTCAGTAATTTATTCCCCATATTATAGAAAAACTTCTGATAGGGTTTCAACTGGGGTGTAGAAGATTGATTATTAATCTCACTGAATCCCCGTGAGTTGAACCCCTGGGCGTCAGAACGAGGGCCAAAAGTACCAAAAAAGAAGAAACCACCACTGTTGACTCCACCGCTTACCTTGAACAGCTCGTTCAAACCACGAATTCCAAAACTGTCTGCAATCTCCTGAAAAATCTTTTCAATATCAGAATGCTTTAGAATATCTTCATAGCTGTTGCTCTGACGAAACCGGCCTGCTGCATCTGTTCCGAATCTCTCCCTGAGATGATCATACTCCCTGCGTTTATCTGAATTTGAAAGTACAGCATATGCCTCATTGAGCATGGCCATTTTTTCAGAAGCAGAGGCATCATCAGGGTTGCGGTCAGGGTGATATTTTATGGCAAGTTTCTTATACGCTTTTTTGATAGCTCCCGCATCTGCAAGGGGGTCAATCTCAAGGATTTTGTAATAATCTCTGGTATCCATGATCTATTTATCTAACTTCCATTTGGAAAGGATTTATCAGAGGGGTTGGGTCTAATGACAGACCCAGAAGGTATTTCCGCAGAATCCATTGACTCATCACGAGGCAACACACGCCTTTTTCCATCAGAATCCTTAATGTTCATTGAAATCTGTGTTGAAGAGAGCTGCCACTTGCTGGTAATCATGGCGACCTCTTTTGCAAATTGCTGCTTTGCAACTTCTGGTAATGGGGTGCCATCAGGCAGTTTTAATTTTCGATAATCAACATAACTGCCATTAACCATGAATCTCAAATCTAGATGGGGACCTGTGGCATAACCGGTTTTGCCCACATAGCCTATAATATCACCTTTGGAAACAGCTCTTCCTTTCTTTATGGTAGGATGAAAACGGGAGAGATGCAGATATTCGCTGATACCGGTTCCGGGATGATCAATCTTGATATAATTTCCTGCTGATCGGCAATAGCCTTTAAAAACAACAACGCCATCACCAACACTTTTAACAGGTGTGCCTTTTGGAGCAGAGAAATCAATCCCGGGATGGCTTCGATACCTCTTTGTGACAGGATGAAGGCGTTTAAGAGAAAACTCAGATGTAATTTTTCTGTATTTTAATGGATATTTCAAAAAAGATTTCTCAAGACTATTACCTTTTTCATCATAATATCCTGTCTTGCCATCATGGGTAAATCGATACGCCTGATAATTTCCATTACGTGTAACTATCACAGCAGCGGTTATATTTCCGCTTCCAACAAACTTATTAAGTATGTATTTTTCTTCATAAGCCAGCCTGATCCTGTCATTTCTATGAAGGGTTTTAAGATCAAGCTTGTTGCTGTATATGGAATCAAGCTGTGCTATCACCTGTGAAGGGAGATTCAACTGAAGGCAGGCATCGTGAAGAGTCGTATGGATAACCCCTTCCACCTGCCGTATCTTTATATTAATATTCTGCTGGGCAGCGTGTACTTTTATCGGGTCACCAAAATCAAAAACAACATAATTTTCATCATCTTTTTCGTAAATAAAATATTTTACCTTTTCAGGCATGGAGCGTTCTTTAATAATACTGTACCAGCGGCCAGAACGAATCTTGTGGACATCAAAAACTCGACGTGAATTTTTGGCAGCACTGAAAATCTCTGCGTGCGTTACTCCATAGGGATTTAGCATCTTTGCAAGGGTTTCACCTTTTTTAACCCTTGCCCTTATTTCAGAATAATTTTCAATGGAAAGATGGTGTTTTTCTGCGAAATATGTAAAAATTTTGGATGGGGATTTCAGATGACCTTCTGAATCAAGGGGGGTAATTTTTTGTCTAACAGTCGCAAATGAAATATCAGACAATAAAAAAATTATAAGAATTGAAACGGAAAAACAAACAAGAAAGCAAGAAAGTGTTTTTTTAGTATAATAAATCTCTTTTGACAATTTCAATTGAACCATACCTTGTTAAATATGTATAATTTAAACTATAGAACAAGGTTAAATGAACAATCCAGTCTCATCCCCATTATGGCATATAACGGCCATCATGGATGCCTGGCCACAATGGAACAGATGATAATTTTCATACAAACAGCCCTGTTACATAGACTTTCATACAAAAATATTGAGTGACAGACAACAACCGGAAAATTGACCTTTAACCAGTTCCCATTGCTGCTGATCAAGTCATAAAAAAAGAGTGTACATAAATGAACACTGTTTTCCCCAGAAAGTTATTGTCATGCATAAACATTTTGCCATCCACCATTTACCTTTTTACACTTTTAGAAACTCATTGCCGTTTTTTTGGGCTCTCAATCCTAAAGTGCAAAGTTGCTCCAGAATAATATGTTAAAATGGCAATATTTTTTGCACAAACAAAAGAACAATCATAAACTTAAAAAACAGCAGCAAACACAATTCAGACGAATTAATTCGGTATAAAGATCATATCATTGGAAGAGTGTCAATATAATTATCGACTGCAGCAGTAGAAATTTATTCTATTGTGGCTATATCTGAACAAGCACACATAAATAAAATGAAAATAAAGGCAAGAGTAAAATTCTGAAATAACTAATATTTTTTATTAGAAAACCTCAATAAAACATTGATATATAGAGACTTTAATGCATCGTTGTGATGCCCTCGCAATAATGAGGTTTTATTTGAATCTCCGGCGTGGGTCTCAATTTATCCGAAGATTCATTTTTCGTTGAGAATGTTTTTTCATGGGTGTTTATTAGTAGGCCTCTGTAATATTTGACACAAAAGCAACCACTCACAATCAAAACATCACAATGGCGGAAAAAAGAGATCTCCTGGATTAATTGATTTAAAAGCATAGGTTATCAGGGCTGCTGAAGTCTCCTCCTCAACACTTAAGACAACGCAGGAACCAAGATACTCTGTTTTCTGAACATATTCAGGAGATGGGTATTCACTCTCCTCTGGCCTGTTAAAAATATCATAATATTGACCGGTATTAAGGCCGTGAATTTTTCCTCTGTTAACAAAGACAACGCTGTTTTCTCCAATTATGGAGGTATGATTTTCTGCAAAAAGAATTGAGCCGGCTATTTCTGGACTCGATCTCTTAACTCTTACTTTTGCATCCTTAGAATTATAAGGAATAAGTATATCATTGGGCATTATTTCCCTGTAGGCAGTTATAACTTTTCCTTCGATTCCGGATCTCTGATCATTGCATCGGCAGGGTTTTTGTCTGAGCTTTGTGATCTCCACAACACCAGTCATATAATGCTGGATACCGGGCACAGGATAATTTGTAGCTCCCATAATATCAATTGTCCTGAGCAGATAAAAACGATCACCAATAGCAAGAACATCTTCATTGTACATATCAAGATAGACATCCTTACCTGCCTTTATATCCTTGTTAAAACCTGGTTTGCGTTTTAAAACCCTTCCCCATGGCTCAACAGCATCAGGCTTGATATATCCCACACTCTCCATTAAAGGATAATATAAGCTGTAGGGTGGATTAACAGGTATCACTTCCCGTGGAGAGTCTGAAAGGGGTGACAGAGTGCCTTGTAAAGATGAATTCTCCTGTTTAAGCCGGCTTCTGTCCTCAGGATTTATCCAGTGAGGATTTATAATGTGCCTCTCTCTTTTCCAGACTGCCGGCCAATCTTCAGAAGAAGAGTCGGGGTTATCCCAAGGCACACTATTATTTTTGACACTAAAGGGAGTGTCTGGCTCTGCCATATCTCCTGACTGTGACATCATCTTACCTTCATCAGATTGAGTTACACCTTCAGTTACAGTGTCAGATGACTGGGATATTGCTTCATGGGGAGTTACAATGCAAAAGGTAACCAACCATATAAGCACTGCCGTTTCCCTAATTTTTGAAAATATGACACAACTTGACATGGGTCGCCTCCTGGAACAATATAGTTGTAAACTACTCATCTTTTTATGCAGCATATCTATAATTCCTTTATATGAAAGTCTCCTTAACAGACTGTTTTAAAAACGACTTTCATCCCTTCGATTGTGGCGGTAATCCACCATGTACGTTATTGAAAATCATCCGGTTTCAAATCAATCTCCTTCATTTTTCTTTTCTTGAAGGGAATTTTGAAAACCCGGTTAAGGTTATAATCTCCAACCCAAAAGTAACCATCGCCAAGTGCAACTGAAGAGGGTCTTTCAATCATTGGAGGCAGTTTTACTTCGTGTGTGAAGCGGCCGTTGCTTGTATCCATTCTCAGTAGGCGGGATGTGACGCAGCGTTTTTCATTATTCCTGCACTCATCCATTCCAACCACCCATATATACCCTTCACAATCCCATGTCAGACCTGATGGTCGCTTGATGGGTGAGAAATAAACATTTTCAATGGCTTCAAGTTCCGGGTTAAACTGCACTATTTTCATACTGTATTGAGAGATAAGCCACAATGATTTGCCGTCAAATGCGATTCCGTTGGGGGACTTGACTGGAGATTTGATGGATAGAACAAACTCACGATTGGGTTTTATTTTTAAAATCTGGTCATTTTTTGCATCTGCAATCCATAAAAATCCCTCACCGCAACACTCGCCCTCCCATGCCATTCCACATATATCCATCAATCTTCTCTGGGGGCCAGGAAAACGTCCAGATGTGTAACTTCCACCATTCAGCAATGTATCTTTAGAAAAAACATAAAAAGGTTCTGTAACAATATCCCTGGCAAACTGAATCTGATTGGAGCAGCCAAGCACAAGGTTTTTTCCATCCCACGCAATTGCAGCCGGCCCGACCTGGGACTCATGCTCAAAGGCGGCAAAAAGATCTGTCTTGAACTGCTGGTAACCGCATCCTGAAACAAGAAGTAATACCAGAAGTGATATCACGGGAACTATTTTTCGATATGGAGGGGTCATTTCTTTTCTCCTGTTGGATGAAAAATTTGGAGTTTTATGATCTGTCTATAATAACAATACAGTTATCGGAATCAAGATATGGAGATGGTCTGTAATCGTCTGCATCAGGATCATTCTGCCATTTAATACCATCCATAAGGTATTTAAAATGATATTCCCTGCCACAATCCAGGTCAATGGTAATGGTAAAATCTCCGTTTTTCAGTTTCTGCATGGGAAGTGAGCTGATATCCCAGCCGTTAAAATCCCCTGAAAGAAATGCCTTTTCTGCATCCCCTGCCTCACTGCTTGATATGGTAAATTTTGTTTTACATATAGGTTTACTTTTTAAATATCGCTTTGTTATGCTCATTAGGCAACCTCCTTTATTAATGAGGTTTAAACAGAATCCAAGGTTTAATTTTGATAACCATGTTAGCAAATTTTACTTCATTTTTTGGCATGCTTCATTTCCCAGTTTACACTTTCCTGAGAGAAAGCTCTGAGTGGTGGGAGTCTCTCACAAAAAAGTTTAAAGTACTGTTAGGTTCATATGAAGGATGCCCATTTTTTGAGAGCATATTAAAATGCCCATTTTTATACAACTTTGCAAAAGCCAGTCAACAAGGAATCAACAGGAATTTAAAACACATATTTATTTTTATCGTCATGAAAAAAAAGTCAAGGTGAATTAAGAGTATATAAGATATATTTTCCGCCGTTTATCATTGATGCAGTAACAGGCATGATTGTTTACGTATCAATCACACCCAAATATAAAAATGATAGTCATTTTCACGGTGAAAAATCACAATTTTTTACTGCATCATTCATATCAACCAAAAGCAATCTACATTTTTCATGCCGAAAATGGTATGCTTCATGACTACTTTAAACTTTCTGAAAGCAATCTACTGCATTGTCAAATCTAAAAATTAGGGTTCGGTTAATTGTAGAGACAAGGCCTGCCTTGTCTCTACGTTGCAGATAACCCTAAAATTAAGTATTGGCAGTGCACTACCTTTTTAAAAGTGTTCCCACCAAAAAAGTGAAAAGTACCTTTGCAGGGATATGAAGGATACTCCGAAGTTACTCTTTTTTTTGCCAACAATCCATAAGCTCATCCCTTGTAATAATTGCAGAGACGCTTTCTATGTATTTTTTAATATTTTCAATTCCACCTTCCTGGCGATCAACAAGTGTTATAACGTGAACCACGTCAAGCCCCTGAACCCTGGCACGCTCAACAGCCTTTATGGTTGAACCTCCAGTTGTTACAACATCTTCTATTATAACAACTTTATCTCCCACTGCCATATCGCCTTCAACCCATTTGATCATCCCGTGATCTTTCTGCTCTTTTCTTATGGAAAAAGCTTTTACAGGGGATTTTTGAAGATAAGATACAAATGAGGTAGCAACCGCAATGGGATCAGCACCAAAAGTCAGCCCTCCTACACCTGAAACATTAAATCCTTTAATAGATTCAAAAACAAGGTTTCCAACAAGATACATTCCTTCAGGGCTCAAGGTTACAGGTTTGCAGTTCACATAAAATTTACTCATTGCACCGGAGGCAAGCTTAAAAGTTTCTTTTTCACTATATTGAAATGATTTACTACAAAGCAGATCAATCAATCTTTTTTTCATTTGATTTTATCCTTGAATTTTAGGTATAAAACAGCAATCATTGAGAATCAGAACTTTTCTTTGATATTTTATTGTTTTTTTGTATATTTTACAAATATTGAAATAATGAAAAGCCTTAACTCAAGAAATACAATTAATACCCAAAATCGACATCTTATTGCTTTTGCATAAGTTATTGCAGTTGTCTGAACCAGGATAACCAGGTTGGATAGGATGCTCAGGATAGATAATCCTGCCTTATCCTTGGATAATCCTGCCTTATCTTTGTTAATCTTGGGAATCCTGATTCAGACAGTTTTGACAAGGCTTACAAGATCATAGGTGTCAACTTTGAGTTAATAAGATAGCCTTCACTGATGGAAGAAGCCGTTTTGCGGATTCAGTGAAGGCTTTTTGTAAGGAAAACTGTTTTGCAGCACTCCTTGACAATAAAAATGATATACCAGCAATTTTCATTTGAGTCAAACATGTAAAATCAGATACAATACCTTTTGACACTCTCGTGAAAAGCCCAAAATACCAGACGTGCTAAAAATATTGCATTTCAGAGAGTTGAACTTAGCGCCCTTCGGGCGGGCTTTTCCATAACCAAACTGCTTTTGCAGGATAAAAATGGAAATTCCTATACTATATATATTTACCGTGAAAATGAGTATCATTTTTATATTTGGGGGGGGGTGATTGATACGTAATCAATCATGCCCGTTTACCGTGAAAACACCCCCATCATTTTCATAATCGGGGGCGGCAGTAGAGAGAAGGCATGCCTTGTCTCTGCTGTCATGACGGTTGACCAAAAACAGTGGTGGCTAAAGTGGCATGCTTCATTTCCCAGTTTACACTTTCCGGAGAGAAAACTCTGTGTGGCGGGAATCTCTCACAAAAAAGTGTAAAGTATTTTTGGGTTCAAATGAAGGATGCCGATAAAGCCACTGTTTTATTCTTCAGGGTAGATCATGGGCAAGGATATGAATAAACAAGAGCCTATAATAAGGTGCTTCAATGTCAGCAAATGGTACGAAAATCTTTGTGCTTTAAAAAAAATCAACCTGGACATATGTACAGGAGAGTTTGTTTTTATCACAGGCCCTTCCGGGGCAGGGAAATCAACCCTGCTTAAAATACTCTATCTTGATGAAACAGCATCGGAAGGCCAGATTGTTGTTGACGGAATGAATCTTGCGAGGATTTCAAAGGCCAGAATGCCATACCTTCGCAGACGACTTGGAGTTGTTTTTCAGGACTTCAAATTAATTCCCAACCGCACTGTCTATGAAAATGTTGCACTTGTTCTTGAGGTTGCAGGTGTCAAGAAATCTCTCATCAGACAGAAAGTTCTTCAGGTGCTTCGTATCACCGGAATGACCCGTAAAATACATGCTCTTCCCCCAACACTTTCAGGCGGAGAGCAACAGCGTGTGGCATTTGCAAGGGCAGTTGTCGGAGAGCCTGCAATAATTATTGCAGATGAGCCTACCGGCAGTCTTGATCATGATTCTGCAAGAATTATTTTTAACCTGCTTGTTAAATACAATGACAAGGGTGTCACAATTTTGATTGCAAGTCATAACCTCCATTTAATAAATAATACAAACAGAGGGAGGCACATTCACCTTACCAACGGTGAATTACAGCTTATGTGAATCTCTTATTGTAAAGCACTTAGGAATTAATTTTTAATAAACCCAATTACTTAGGAATGAACACCAAATGACCTGCTCTTTTCAAGAGCGGGCTAAAACTTCATGGTCTATGATCAAAGTCAACGACTACCCCGATCATGAAAAGAATACGGGGTTTTTTCACGGCAGAATAATCCGGGATATTTTTACAGTAAAACATGAAACTAATGACCATTCATTTTGAAAGAGCTTTACAGGAGATAGTTGCCAACCGCTATGTTAACCTGATGACAATCATGACCATAGGACTATGTACACTTTTCATAAGTGTCTTTGGCATGTTTTATGAAAATGGGGCACGGATTATGAGTTCCTGGAATCAGGGTGACCGTATTCTGGTATTCCTTCATCCCGAAGTGTCCTCAAAGAACACAAATGACGTACAAAACAATCTAAAAAAAATGGAACCAGTTGAGAGTATTACATTTATATCCCGCAAAGATGCCCTTGAAGCGCTTAAACAATCCATGCCTTCCGGAACTGCCTATCTCGAGAACCTGGAAAGAAATCCGCTTCCCGATTCATTTATTGTTAAATTAAAACCAAATAGAGATAAAAATATTAATATTGCAGATATTGCTGCGCAAATATCCAAATTATCACATATAGAGTCTGTTGATTATGGTGAGGCATGGATTAAAGAGATAAAGAAAGTCCTTGATCTTTTCCGGATCACAGGCATTTTTCTGATGATTCTCTTTTCAATGGTGACTCTTTTTGTTGTAGGAAACACCGTCAGGCTCTCTTTGTATGCAAGAGAAGAGGAGTTTGATGTAATGCGCCTTGTGGGAGCAACAGAGGCATTCATGGCAATACCCTTTCATATTACTGCTATTATTCAGGGAGTTACAGGAGCTTTGTCAGGATTTTTTACACTGGGCATATTATATTATGCAACACTTTCCATTATAAAAAATTTTAACATGATGGAGCAATCAGCACTGCCCATGTCAATGGAGGTGCAATTTATTTCTCCATATACTATGACACTTATTTTTGCAGGTGCTGTTCTACTTTGCTGGGTAGGTTCTTTTTTCTCACTTAAAAGACACCTTAAAAATTAGGCATCCTTATTTTAGGTTTATCTGCAACGTAGAGACAAGGCATGCCTTGTCTCTACAGTTAACCGAACCCTAACTTTAGCTTGGACAATGCACTAAAGCGGAAAATGAAAGATGTCCCGGAATTTCATCAAATTTTTTTTAAGATACTTACCGGAAAGCAGGATAAATTAAGCGTGTTTACTTACAAAACAGCCTACTACACAGCTTTATTGTTGTATTGTATATTTTTTTACACTATATACCAGCCAAATAGTGTAAAATGTTCTGAGAAAAACAATTCTGAAGCTACAATGATTCATGAGCAAATTGAAAAAAAGAGTAAAGAGCTAAAGCAGATAGAATGCAATGAACACAAAATCCTTGATGAACTTGATTCAATTGAATTTCAGTTAAACAGAACAAATATGAAGGTTTCTCTTTTATCAAGAGAGCTTGATACTCTTGACAGCAACATATATTCAATTGAAACTCGCCAAAAAAAATTAAACAGAAAATCAAACAAAATGAAATATACTTAATGGCCAGGCTGAACTCATTCTATAAAATGAAAATGGTAGAAAAACTCTCTTTTGCTCCCCTTAAGGAGTCTCTTATTGACATGGTTATGCATCGTCATTCAATGCAGATGATTATTGACAATGATGTGGAGCTTCTGAAAAGCCAGCAGGCCGGGGCCATAGAACTTGCCATTACCGGAGACGAGTTAAAAAAAAGAAGAGAAGGCAAAAAAAAGACTGAGGAAAATCTTTTCCGTGAAGTAAAACTGATTAAAAGGAAAAAACAGGAGCAGGCTATTTTGTTAAAAAAAATCAGAGAAGAAAAAGAGGCAGGAGTTGAAATCATTGATTCTCTGAGAGTGGCTGCCCGTGAACTTGATAACAAAATCAAATCATTTACTGAAAGCAATGCAGAAAAATCAGGCCAAATCTCTTTTGAAAAATTATCAGGACACCTTGACATGCCTGTAAAGGGTCAGATTATATCCAGATTCGGCCCCCAGAAAAACAGTGCTTACAGTGCCTTCACATTTCAAAGCGGAATTGATATAAAGGTAGAAAGGGGCGAACCCGTGAAAACTGTTTTCAAAGGCAAAGTGATTTATTCACAATGGTTAAAAGGTTATGGCAACGTGATAATAATTGATCATGGGAACAGCTTTTATACATTGTATGCCCATCTTGAAGACCGTTTTAAACAAAAAGGGTCAAAGGTAAATACCAATGAAGTGATTGCAACAGCAGGAGCCACAGGTTCACTGAAGGGCGTCTGTCTTCATTTTGAAATAAGACATCATGGTACACCTGTTGACCCCCTGAACTGGTTGAAAAAAGGAGTTTAAGAAATGAGAAACAGAAAGCTGTTAGCTTCAATGGCCAGATCCTGGTTATCTGTTGTCATCACAGTGTTCATGGTAATAGTTGTCGGTGGCTATGAACAGTTAAGCATAGCTGAAAACGACAGAGAAAAAACCTATGAATCACTAAAATTATTTACTGACGTACTTCAGGAACTTGAAGATAACTATGTTGACGAAGTTGATGGCGAGGCTCTGATTCACAGTGCCATAAAGGGTATGGTGGGAAGCCTTGATCCCCACTCCACATTTATGCCTCCGGAAGCCTTTGATGAACTTCAGGATGACACAAAGGGAGAATTTGGCGGCATAGGCATTGTTATCTCCATTAAAAACGGCCTTCTTACAGTTGTCTCTCCCATAGAAGGGACTCCGGCATACAAAGCTGGAATAAAAGCCGGAGACATCATAATTAAAATTGATGGAGAATCAACCGCTGATCTGGCATTATGGGAAAGTGTCAAAAAAATGAGGGGTACAAGGGGTGAAAGTGTCGTCATCACCATTGTCAGAGAAGGCGTTCCAGATCCTGTTGACTATGAGCTTGTCCGGGATATAATCCCCATGAACAGTGTAAGAAGTGCCACAATACATCCAGGTTATGGATATCTTTGGGTAACCAACTTCAGAAACAATACATCTGATGAAATCAAGGAAAAACTCGATATACTGGAGTCGGGGCAGGTTCCACTTAAAGGATTAATACTTGACCTTCGGAACAATCCAGGGGGGCTTTTAAGCCAGGCCGCCGACGTCTCTGATATTTTTCTGGAAAAAGGTGTCATAGTCTCAATAAAGGGACGCTTTGAACAGCATACAGAAGCCTTTGAAGCACACAAAACCAAAGATGACAGAAAATACCCTCTTGTGGTACTTATCAATTCAGGCAGTGCAAGTGCTTCTGAAATAGTTGCAGGGGCACTGCAGGATCATAAAAGAGCATTGATACTTGGAACCACTTCATTTGGAAAAGGCTCGGTGCAGAGCGTAAGACCCTTAAGAGATGGCTTTGGTCTTAAATACACTATTGCAAGATATTATACCCCAAATGGCCGATCCATACAGGCACAGGGCATAATACCTGACATTGAGGTGCCTTTCTCCTTAGAAGAAGTTGCTGAAAAAGAAGAGAAAGAGCTGTCACCCATGGAGAGAATGCTGCGGGAAAAAGATCTTAAAAACCATCTTGAACCTGAAAATGCTCAAAAAAATAAGAAAAAATTACAAGAAGAGAAAGAGAATCAAGACTCGGATGAAACTACATCAGGTGGGCTTATTGATATTGAAAAGCTCAAAAGGGATACACAGGTTCAAAGAGCGCTTGACCTTTTAATAGGGTATGATCTTTTTAATAGTCTTGATTGAGCACTGACACATGACATCATCAAAAAAAAATTCTGAACCCCCCGTTAAAAAAAGCGGGAGTGAAGGCAGTAAAAAACAGAACAGTCTCAAAAACAAAAGCAAGACTAAGGGCAATAGTGGAAAGACCGCCGGAAGCACTGCAAAAACAGGTAATAATGTATCTTCAAAAACCCTGAAGAGAGCCACTGCTCCAAAAAGGCAAAAAAAAAGCACTAAAGTCAATAGCAGGCGAATCACTAACAGAAAAAATGAAACTTCGGTAAGCCAGGAATTAAAGAAAGGATTCACAGCCGTTTTTCTACTTGTCTGTGTGGTGGGGATAAGTGCAATGGGAGCGGATCTATATTTTAACGGTTTACTTTCAGGCACAAACAGGGAAAAGCATTCCGATTACGTGGAAAACATATCAGGCACAGATCAAAACAGAGAGACCAATACAGGTGAAAATGCAAAAATTAACACACCGCATCTGAAAGCCCAGAAAAAAAAAAGCAGGAATATTGCTGATCAGCCTGAAAATCTCTCAGAAGATGGCACAGTAACCATGTCACAAGAAAAAAAGATTGATTCCCGTGATAATAAGTCATCATCATCTGCAAAAAGCCTTGCCCAACCTGATTCAACAAATATGTCCGAAGAAAAAAACAAGATATCTCCGCTATTTGAAATTTTTGATGATGAACCTGTTCAAAAGGACTCCCTCTCCCTGCCTTCAAAAGATCAGATGTCAGAGGGTCCAAGGGTTGCAATTATAATTGATGATATAGGGTTTGACATGAAAATGGCTGATAAACTTGCAGCTATTGACACCAACATAACCTTTGCAATTCTTCCTGCTGCCCCGTTTGCATTAAAAGCCGCACATAAACTACACACCAAAGGAATGGAGCTTATGCTCCATCTGCCCATGCAGCCTGTTGAATATCCGGAAGTTAACCCGGGTCCTGGTGCTATTCTTACATCAATGTCACCGGATGAAGTTGTGGATACATTAAGAAAAAACCTTGATGCTCTCCCCTACATAACAGGTGTTAATAACCATATGGGCTCGGCCATAACAGCACTCTCTCCACAGGTTCACCAGATATTTACGGTATTAAAACAGAGAAAGCTTTTTTTCATTGACAGTCTTACCTCCAGTGAATCCCTGTGCAGTCAGGCTGCCCACTTGTTTCAGATTCCGTTTGGTCACAGGGATGTCTTTCTGGACAATATTCAAACCAAACAATATATCATAAATCAAATAAGAAAACTTGTCACAACTGCAAAGAAAAATGGCTTTGCAATTGGCATTGGCCACCCCTATCCTGCCACCTATATTGCACTAAGGGATGAGATATCAAACCTGAAAAAGCATGTAAAAATTGTTCCTGCTTCCCAGGTTGTGGGTTTGTTGGAGTGATGCTCTGTTAGCTACAGAAGCTTCTTAATCACTCAAAATCGACACCTATAACCTCTTGAGCCTTGTCAATAGTGTCTGAATCAGGATTCCCAAGATTAACAGGATAAAGCAGGATTACTATCCTGAACATCTTGGTTATCTTGGTTATCCTGATTCAGACAAATTCAGACAAATTCAGTAAATTGAAAAAAGCAATAAGGGAGTCCGCAGAATCTAATTTCCCACCATAGTCGATGAAGAAGCTTCAAAATAGAAAGCAGCAACAATGACAAATGGTAATTTAGCAACCACTGACTCCCTAAGATGTCGATTTTTAGGACAAAGGATACATCCATGAAAAATCTACCGCTGGGAATGAACACCCTTGCCAAACTGATCAAGCAGAACTGTGTTTACGTGGATAAGACCCAAATGGCATGGCAGCTCATTTGCCAGCCTGGTGCATTTTTTCTCTCCAGACCCCGACGATTCGGAAAAAGTCTTTTCGTGGATACATTGAAAGAGATCTTCGAAGGCAACAAGCCCTTGTTCAAAGGACTCTATATCCACGATAAATGGGACTGGACTCAAAGCTATCCTGTCATCAAAATCGACTTTTCCGACGGCACACTCCAAACCAGAGAAAGCCTTGACCGACGCATATATGAAATTCTATTCGACAATGCAACCCGGTTGAATGTCACCTTGAGTAAAGGCCGCGACATTCCAGGAACCTTTGGGGAGTTGATTCGTTTTTCCGCAGAAAAATATGGCACCAGAGCCGTGGTTTTGGTGGACGAATACGATAAACCCATATTGGACAACATCGAAAATAGAGATACTGCAAAAATCATGCGGGAGGGGGTAAAGAACCTTTACTCGGTTCTCAAAGGCCAGGACGCCTATTTACAATTTATCTTCATGACCGGGGTGACCAAGTTCTCTAAGGTGAGTCTCTTCAGCGGAGTGAATCAATTGACGGATATAACCATTGATGCGCAATTCGGAACCCTTTGCGGCTACACGCATCACGACCTTCAAACACATTTTTCAAAGCATCTTGATGGTATTGAACAAGAAGAGATAAAACAATGGTACAATGGGTATTATTGGTTGGGAGAGACCACAGTTTACAATCCCTATGATATTCTTCTTTTTATAAACAAAAGAGCCCAGTTCCGCAATTACTGGTTCGAAACCGGCAATCCCAGCTTTTTAATCAAACTTTTTCAAAAAAATCGCTATTTTCTACCCGATCTGGAGTCACCGGTGGTCACCGAAGAGATTTTAGATTCGTTTGATATCGAAAAGATCAACCCCCTGACTCTGCTGTTTCAAAGCGGTTATCTCACCGTGGCACACACCTTCACCCGTCGCCGACGCATGATGTTTCTGTTGAAAGTGCCCAATCTGGAGGTAAGAATCGCATTGAACGACCATTTCATCAACGGATACACCGATCTTGTAAACGAAAAAATCGGAATTCAGGATAATCTCTATACCTGCCTGGAAAATGGAGACATCGACGGCATGCTCAAAGTGATTCAACGCCTTTTCAAATCGATCCCATGGCGAAATTTCACCAACAACGATTTGGCAGACTTTGAGGGCTACTACGCATCGGTTATATACGCTTTTTTTTGTTCCCTTGATGCCGAAGTGATCCCCGAAGATATCGACAACCACGGCCAGGTGGATATGACCGTCAAGCTGGGAGACCAGATCTATGTGATGGAGATTAAGGTTGTGGATGGGACAAACGCCGATAAACTCAATTGCAACCCGGCTTTGAAGCAGATTCAAGACAAAGGGTATGCCGATAAATACCGGGGAATTGACGGCGTCACCGTCCATGAGGTGGGGCTGGTGTTCAGTAAAGCATCGCGGAATTTGATTGTTTTTTGATACCAATGCCAGACCAATCAATGCAAGTTTCTTCACAATTTTGCAGCAATAGCAACCCATTCCCCTTCATACCTTATTTCCGCAATGGAAAAGCCGTACTCTTCCAGAGCTGCCAGGACTATGCCCTCCTTCTCCCTTATTATACCTGACAAAATAACGGTTCCACCATCTGAAAGGCTCTTTTTTATATCACCAAGAATCTCAATGATAACTTCGGAAATAATATTGGCAGTGACAATGTCAAACTTTGGTGGCGGCTGGTTTTCAGCAAGATAGATATCAAGAGTATTTTTTTCAACATGATAACGATCGGGATCAATTGCATTCTTTTCAAGATTCTGACAGGCAACTTCCACGGCAACCTCATCATTATCAATGCCGCACAACCTTCTTGCCCCAAGCTTTGCACCAGCAATCATAAGTATGCCGGAACCTGTACCAACATCAAGGAAGGTATCAGCCGGCATTAAATATTTCTCAATAAGAGCAACACACATGGCAGTTGTGGGATGTGTGCCTGTACCAAAGGCCATTCCGGGGTCTATTTCGATAACTATATCCTTTTGATGGGGAGCAAAAGTTCGCCATTCAGGTTTGACAACAATATGCTCTGTAATTCTGGTGACATAAAAAAATGATTTCCAGGCTTCAGCCCAATCTTCCTGATCCACAATTTCAGTTTTTATGACAATATTAATATAAAGCCCAGACTGACTTTGTAGTCCTTCTGACTTACTCTGGAGCTCTTCAGCCTTTTCCCTGATTTTTTCAATAATCTCCATTGATGTATCACTATCAGGAAGATAGCCAGAGACATATGTCTCATCAGAAACTTCTACAGCATCGCTTGCAAATCCTTCCGGAGGGGCATCCATTGGAATCTGGCAGACAACCCCCTGAAGCCCAAGGCCAAAAAAAATATCAGAGACAAGTTCCTCAGCAAGGGGTATATCATTTGATTCAAATATTGCTTTTACATGTATCCACTTCATTATTTTTAACTCTCCGGTTGATTTTTTTATGATTTTATGTGTAACGTTCTGCCCGTTTACCGTAAAAATACCCACATCATTTTCATGATTGTGGGCAACCTATTGCATTGTCAAAGCTAAAAATTAGGGTTCGTTTAATTGTAAACTCAAAGTCGATACCTATGATCTTGTAAACCTTGTCAACACTGTCTGAATCAGGATTCCCAAGATTGACAGGATAAGGCAGGATTATCTATCCTGAGCATCCTGGTTATCCTGGTTATCCTGATTCAGACAACTGCAATAACTTATACAAAATCAACAAGATGTCGATTTTGAGTGTAAAGACAAGGAATGCCTTGTCTCTACGTTGCAGATAACACTAAAATTAAGTCTTGACAGTGCACTATGTCCGGCCATGAAGGTTCATGACCGAAACTCTTTATCCTGGAGGAACTTTTTTGTCAAACCCCTATGAAAATCTCTGGATATACTATCTGGTAGGTATCCCTGAAAAACTGACTGACATCAGCAGAAATGAATTTTTTATTGGCAACTGGGAAGAAGAGGGTTTTTCGTTTCTCTTTTTTTCTGTTCCCTGTGATGAGATGATTGAAAAACTTGTCTCTGAAGATCCTGGCATCAAACTGATAGACCGATACGAAATGAGCGGTGAACAGTGGCACGGAGATAAAATAGAGTCCTACACCACAGGCACCTTCTGTGTATCTCCTCCCTGGAAAATCCCCTTTGTTAACCGTTCTGATCTCAATCATATACTGCTTGATCCCGGAGTGGTATTTGGTACAGGTCGTCACCAGACCACAGAGGATTGCCTTGGTTATATAGAGTATCTATTCAATGAGAAAAATGAGCAGATAGACAGTGTTCTGGACATCGGCACAGGCACAGGACTTCTGGCAATTGGTGCGGCTGTTCTTGGTTGCCGGAAAGTGATGGCACTTGATTTTAACCTGCTTGCCGTGAAAACAGCCCGCCACAATATTATTATTAACAGCCTTGAAGAGAAAATACTTGCCTTTCAGGGTAAAGGGGAAGATTTCATATCCTTGCCTGCCGATCTTGTGATTGCAAATATTCACTACGATGTAATGAAAAACCTCGTTGAATCACCCGATTTTTTGAATCACAAGTGGTTCATACTATCGGGACTTTTAAACAGTGAGGCTATAAAAATTGAGCAAAGGCTAAGGGAAAAAGGTATTTATGTAATTGAATCTATAGCTCCTGACCAAGTGTGGAATACAATTCTTGGTTGCAGCTTGCCGTTGTCAATAGATAAATAACAATACTCTCTAATTTTTTCCATCACCCCTCACTGGTGGATTAAAATATCCATGAATAAGTTCAGGAAACTCTTTCCTAAGCTCTTGAATAATGAATTCCATACCAAGTGGAGGGTTTTGCCCTCCTCCTGCTTCCTGCATGACATTAAAATAACTCAATGGGTCATAATTCATATTCCGCCACTGAATCATGTTGACAGGATATTTTGCAAGGAAATGCCTTAAAGCCTCAAACTCCTTTTCTGAATCGGTAACTCCAGGACAGTTAAGATAGTTGATGGAGACAAACTTTCCTTTTTCACCTGCTGTTTCAATGCTTTTAATCACATCTTCATAAGAGTATCCCTTTGGCCTGAAATATCTCAAATAGCATGATTTTCTCACTGAATTCATGCTGACCCGGACAGAATCAAGGCCGGCATCAAATAGCCGTGCCAAAAGAAGCGGCAGGCCTGCGTTTGTGTTCATGTTTATGGTGGCATTACCCCCTGATTCACGAATCATCTTTATGGCTGGTTCAATTACATCAAATGCCGTAAGGGGGTCTCCTTCACACCCCTGCCCGAAACTTGCCACTGCCTGTGCATCAGGAACCCTTGCAAAATGCTCAAGTGTTACTTCTGCAATTTCAACAGAAAAAGGCGTAAAATTTATCCTTTCCTGGCATGCAACAAGATTATTTTCACGCTGAAATGAGATGCAACCCATACAATCAGCATTACATACCCGTGAAGTGGGAAGCGGTGCTTCATACCTTCCAAGAAAAAAGTTCTTTGCAGCAGGACAGCCATATTCAAGGGCACATCGTTCAAGATGACGCATGAGCCTGTTCTCCGGATACTTCTGGCGCATAAATTCCACTCCGGCAACAATACCGTCATGGGGCATAAGTCTTAAATCCTGACGTGGCTCTCTGTCAACACAGATGGCTGCCGAGTAAAAACCGCCATGGCTCCATCCACATGCACCATAGGAAAAAAGGGGAAGAAGGCGTTCCGGTAAAGGCTTCTCATAGGCACAAAAATATCGGTTTACATATCCGGGGGAGTTAAATACAGCAACAGGAAAAATTCTTTCACCAGGAAGGTATGGATTTTCATCAAGGGTTTCAAAACTGCCCCTGTCAAAATTGAAAACAAGTGCTTTCATGCCCGGAAGCATCATAAGTTCACTGCCGTGGGGCATCTCAATGGTTTCATTTGAGGTCAGAAGCAGAGGTTTTTCACCCTGCATTGCAGCAGCACCATAATCTTCAAGCTCAAAGATTTCGCCTTTTTCATTGGCCACCACAGCATTCAGGGGAATTGCTGCTGTGATATTATTATTACGGTTTTTCACCACCTGATTGTTAGGAGTTTTAACAACCTGATTGTTCTGTTTTTTCCCCATTTGCCCTTTCCGGCTAACCATATTCTTGAAACCTTTTTTTCTTTTCATTTAACTCCAGCTACAGGCATTAAAGGTAAAGCATCACCCACGCCCCTTATATATGGTCTGTACATATCTTCAATAAGAGGCGGAGGCACAAAAAATTCTCCGGGAGTAACCACCACAACTGAATAAAAAAGTCTGTACTTTTTTCCGGCATCAACATCAACTGCTGCGGCAAACCTGTCATCCCTGTACTCCCTGTGCTTTATCACAAACTCGTCATGCCATGTTGCAATGCTTTTTTCATCCACTACAACATCCCCAATGGTACTTCGACCATTTAAAGAGGGATCTTCAAGCTCAAGACATGCCGGCAACAAGTCAGTAACAATGGCGTCAGACATATCCTGGTCACAATCAAACTGTAACTCAACTATCATTCTTCGACCGCTTCGCAAAGCATCCTCTGGCAATGCATTGATATAAAAGGTGCTTGCCGGCAAAGGCTTTCCTGAAGGGTCAAGATAGCGACGTTTTAAAGTTGCTCCAAGATTTTCAACTTTTGGTTTTTCCTTGGGATATCCATTCATTGCAACATCTATAAAGAGATCACTGCTGCCAATGTTGGCAAGGGTGAAGCCATTCGCAGATTCACCTTTGCTGCTTACAATCTGCTTTAATTTATTCCCTTTAAGAGAAAGCATCCTTGCCCCTGCTTTTATTTTGGCCTGCCACTCCTTCCGGTTGTTTTTCATGGCAGATATCCCTGCCATTACAAGTGTATTTCTCTCCTGGGTGCTTAGCCATTTACGCTGATGCAGCTCATCAAATACCTTCATTATAAACCTTGATTTTTCACCATAATCAGGAGCATAGTTTGAAAGAAGATAAAATGAAAATGCAGCATCTCTTAAATTACTGCCGTAATCCCCGTAGTAGAGTCTCTCATTTCTCTCTGAATCAAGGGCACGTTGAAAGGCTTCCATGGCAAGATTTGCATCTCCTGCAAGATAGAGGGCAATACCTGCCTGTACCAATCCAAGCGAACCTCTGATTTTATCTTTTACTGCCCGATAGACTGAACGGGCATCACCAAGGGTAAGACTTTGAACCCTTGCAAGTACCATTGCGGAATAGGCTCTGACAGCAGCATTGTAGTGGCCATTATCATCATCAAAATGCGGTCTTACAGTCTGGCCTCGCCTTACATATACAAGAAGGCGATCAAGTGCCTTTGACAAAGGCCCCAGGGGCACTTCATAACCTGCTTGTCTTGCATTTATAAGAAAATCCGTCACATATGCAGACAGCCAGAAATCTTCCTGACTATCTGCATTCCAGAGGCCAAAACCTCCGGTGGATTTCTGTTTTTCAACAAGACGCTGAATTCCGAGAATAATTTTTTCTGTACGTTCCCTGTCACTTTGTGACGCTATCCCAAGGGATTTAATATCAGATGAATTCATTATCACATGGGGATATATTCCGCTTGTTGTCTGCTCAAGGCATCCATAGGGGTATGCATTAAGGTACCTGACATGATCAGATACATTTATTGGGGGAGTTGAATTGATGGCAGCAGAAACTGTAATTGTATCTTTTATGAGACCGACAAAGGCATCTGGGGAGCCATTGCCTACAGGAAATGAATCAATGTCTCCACTTCCAATGGAGAAAATTTCAGAAGGTTTCAAGGATTTTCTCCATGTTTCTGTCACAGCCGGATATGCAGGTCTTGTCTCAAGAAACCACTTTTTAACCATAACCCGTCTGTTAGCGACATGCTCCTGATTCGCACTGTTAAGATTCTCAGCGCCAAGATTCCCACTGTTAAGGGCATTAACTATTTTATCTACATCCTTTAAATCTGCTTTGGCATGCCTCACAATTCCGTCAATTTTACACTGAATGATTGCTCTGCCAACTTTCTGCTCTGCCATTACAGGCAAGGTAACACTTTCCCTTTGATTATTAGCGATCTTAAGGTGATGCGATGTTGCTCCCAATGGTTTTAATGGTTCAGTTGTCTCTATTAAAAGGTCAAGATCCTGAAAAACTCCGCTTAAATTATGAAGATCAATCATCACCTGACTTCGATCACCCATTGATAAAAATCTTGGCATGGAGATCTGAACAACCAAAGGTGCTGCAACAACCACCTCTTTTTCAGCAGAACCAAAGATGTCAGAGCCATGGGCAACGGCCATGAATCGCAAAGAGCCGTTAAAATCCGGGATATGAAAACGAAAATTTGCAACACCATTTCCATCCACCGGAATGGCTTTGCTGTAAAGGGCAACTATCTGAACATCAGTTGATGGTCGGTCTCCTCCACGGGAAAGCTTTGGAGCATCTCCGCCAAATCTCTGGGAAGCCCATGCGCCATCCCCTGTTTCAATGAGCTTCTGGTAAAGATCATGAAGCTCAACACCATATTTGCGGGGCTGAAAAAAATGGCTCCATGGAGAGGGTGTTTCAAACTCTGTGAGATTAAGGATACCAACATCAACAGCAGCAAGTGTTACCCATATTTTTTCTTTTGGTTTTTTATTCATAAAGACACTTACAGGAATATCAACAAACTGATCCGGCTCAATTTTATCAGGTATCTCAATATCAAGGGAAATTTTGCGGGCATTTCTGTCAATGGGCAGATGAATCAAACCAACAGAACGCTTGGGAAGAGCCTTAATATTTACCTCTCCCGGGCGTACCACAAGTGCAGATACATAGATATCATGACGCTTCCAGTCAGGTTCAATCTCTATTTCAAAAACCTTACCCTCCGGCGGAACTGTTATGGAACGGGTAAGAAGATTTGTCTCTGCTTCAACAAAGAGATAGCCACTTCCACCTTCAGGGGCTTTGACCATTACCTTTGCAATATCTCCTGGATAATAGGAGGGTTTATCTAAGGAGATGGATATCCTGTCAGGGCGTCCGGCAACATCTTCACCTGCTTCTGACCATCCACCTTTTCCATAACGCCAGCCTGCCCATATTGGAAAACTTGTAACAAGTCCTGTTTCAGGGTGTGTCAACTCAAGACGGTAACCTCCCCATTTAACGGAAACATTAACCATGGCCGAACCATCATGGGGAATATCAACAGAAAATCGCTCAACAGGATAAAACTGACGGGTGAACTGCCATTTCCATGATCCATTTTTGTACTCCCAGTAGTAATCCCGATGCTCACGTATAAGGAGAGCCTTTATCCCGCTGGCTGCAACCCGCTGCCCTGCCCTGTCAAGGGAAATAACCTCAAACCCTGCCACACTGTCACTTTTGACTTGATATACATGATCTTTTTTTGAATTTTTTTTGCGGCCATTTGCAATGGATTGTGCCTCCCCTGAGTCTGTGGCATCATCATCGTCTTTTCCATCATCAGCAAGGCTTCTTATGGCAAGAAGGGAGTCAGCAGGCCAAACCCGCCATGATCGGCTTCTTACAACAGCTCTTCCACCAGATTCATAAAGGCTTGCATTTGCAGTAAGCCATGCCGGTGATTTAATGCTGCTCCACTGGTTGGGAATTTTCAGCAAGCCTTTACCATTATCATCAAGGATCGTTTTATCGCTTTTGAATGTCTGACGTAGGTTTTCTGTAATGTCACCGGCTTCATATCCAGGCCATTTTTCCGGAAATATTTCACGGGCAGGAACAAGGCTTAATGATGCATCAACCATGCTTCCTGAAGCAGGAGCACCATAGAGATAATCTCCCTGAAGAGCTATGAAAAGCGGATCATTTTTTCCAAGAATGTCTCCTTGTATCTTTCGATCTTCTACTTTTTTAACACTTTTTTCATTGGACTGTTCATCAATGGTGTATCCACTCTTTTGTTCATCTGAATTATCACTATCATCCGACAGGAACTCAGGGTTATCAATGATAAGCTTCATCCGTTCAGGGAGAAACTCTGCAACCGTGAAAAAATATGGCTTCAATGCATTGCCTGCATGGTTAAAATCAATTCTCCAACTACCGGTCAAGGCATCTGAAGGGAGAGAATATTCATGGTGGTAGTACCCAGGGTGGCTGCTCTTAATAGTGAATTCGCTGGCCATACGGCCATCCGGCCTGAAAACCCTTGCACTTACCGGCAGTGCCGCCATAATTTCGCCATCGTGCTTTCTTAAAAGAGCATCCATCACAACCGTTTCCCCTGGTCTGTAGAGATCACGAGGCCCATAGACAAAGAGATCCATGGCTTTAAAAGGTTCGGTTGCTGCCTTAAATTCAGAAAGATCCATTGCAGGAACATCCATCTTAAGAAGGCTTATGTGACTTTTATTGCGGGCAATTATGTAATAAAGCTGCTGTAAATCCCCCCTCATGGAGGCCAAACCAATGGTGTTTGTTTTAACCTGTACTATTCTTAAGCCTTTTTTATCATATGCCTCAACAAGAATATCAGAAAGCGGTTTTGCGGTTTCAAGGCTTTGGATATGAACCTGAAGCTCATTTTCATATCTTCTTGCATGAACTCCAAGATCACTTATGGTAAACCATGTAAAGCTGTAGTTATATTCATATATTCCCGCCCCTTTAAGGACAGCCACATATACACCCGGCTTCTTAAGCTGCTCAATATGTGTAACCGGAATGTTGACTTCAGTTCTGAGATCTTTTTTAATATCAAGATCCCATCTTCCGGAATAGACAAGATCAGTAATTTTATTAAGCTCGTCACTCATGTAATAGGCAATATTGCTGTTTCTTGCAAAATCATTGAAAAAATCGTTGATAGATTTCTCTTTGACTCTGAAAAAATCAATATCTGCTTTGTCGATATTGACACTGTTGACAGGCAATCCCTTGACAAGCTTTGATGCAAGGATAAATCCAGTACTTCCAAACGCTATCATTGGCTCAACAGGTCTTGTCTTCACATTAAACTCTGCTGAGTTTTTCAGGAAAGCTCCAGAAAGACCCTTTAAACCTTTATGAACCTTTATGGTGTAAGCTGTACCTGGTTCAATATTTGAAAAATAGATAACATTAGGATCATCTGAAAGAACCCAGCCCCCTTCCACTGCAATGCCATCGTCTTTAAACAGAGAGAAATAACTGTCAAAATTCTGGGTTGTATCAAGGGGAAGTGAAAAGGTAAGGGCAATTGCATTGGTATCTCCAACTGTCTGCTGGGCAGCAAACTGTACCTCAAGAGGCTCTACAGCACTTTCTGCAATTTTTGATGTGGAGTTTTCGATATTAGAATTTTCTACATTACCGGAGGAGTAATTAATTCCGGCAGCCGTCATGCTGGCTTTGGAATAACCGTTTACAGCAACTAAAAAAGTTGTCAAAAAAAACAGGGTAATTACAACAGCCTTTTTCATGATTCCCCCCAATGTCAATATTAAAATGTTAAAAATTGGGCATCTTTCATTTCCCAGCTTACACTTTCCCGAAAAGAATGCCCGTTTCTCGGGGATACTGTTCTGGAAAGTGTAAAGTACTTTCTGTATGATATGAAGGATGCCAAAAATTGCAGGAATTTTAGGCATATTTCATTGGCAGGCTTACAATTTTTCTGAACCATGATTTTCATGATTAAGTGATTATCCTGATTTTTCATCACGTTAATCCTTAAATCCTTTAATCATGGTTCAAAATTTTCAAAAATGTGTGCATTACTTTTGGGTTGAGATGAAAGATGTCGGGGTGTTTTCACGGTAAACAGGCATGATTGATTACGTATCAATCACCCCCAAATATAAAAATGATAGTCATTTTCACGGTAAATTATCAAATAGAACAGCATGCCTTTGCGGCATCAAATCCCAGGCTGAATGCCTTTAGATTCATATCAACAAATGCAGGTCTGGTCTTGAGTTGAATAGCCTTTTCAACACTTTCTCTGGTCAAATCAAGAATATTGGACTGCACAAGTGCGCCCACCATAACAATATTAAGGGTCATTGGGCTTCCTGCCTCTTTTGCCAAAGTCATTCCATCAAAAGCAATAAGACGGGAAGTGCGCTCTTCAATCAGCCTTTTCATCTCGTCAATTTCAGGGTAAATACCCCTTCCAATGGCTGCCGTAAAAGGCGGAACAGGAGAAAGGCTTGTAACAACCTGGGTATCTGCATTGCATCGGCCCATGGCTCTCAATGTCTCTGCCGGTTCAAAACCAACAAGAAGATCAGCCTCTCCATCGGAAATAATGGTGCTGACAGCATCTCCAAATATAATTGAAGATTCCACAACACCGCCCCTCTGGGCCATACCATGAATTTCACTCATGCGGACAGGTATTCCGGATAACAGTGCAGCTTCACCAAGCACCTTTGATGCCAGAAGATTACCCTGTCCGCCCACAGCAACAATTATCAATCTTTTTGTATCCATTTGTCTTCCCTTATTTCAATGGCATAATTGCATTTTCAGGACAGAGTTGAGCACAAACAGCACAACCCACACATGTATTGGCATCAATCTTAACTCTGCCATTATCAATAAAAAATGACGGGCAGGCTATCTGATCAATGCAATCCCTGTGATCAAGGCACTTGGAGGTAACATGAAAAGGTCTTGGCTTGAGAGCTTTTATGCTTTTGGCAAAAAGGGCACACGGCTCCTGGGAGATAATTACAGAAACACCTTTGAATGCAAGTGCTTCCTTGACTGCGGCAATGCTTTTTTTAACCTTGAAGGGCTTGATTATTGTGACATGTTCAACACCAAGGGAGCGAACCAATTTTTCTATGGAAATTCTGTTATACCCTTCAAAATTCATCTGGGTCATATCCACACCAGGATTGGGCTGATGACCTGTCATTGCAGTGATTCCATTGTCAAGAATCACAAGAGTAAAGTTGTGATTGTTGAAAACAGCATTTACAAGTCCTGTTATGCCGGAGTGAAAAAAGGTGGAATCCCCTATAAAAGAGACCACTTTCTGGTCAGTGGCTCTTGAAAAGCCACAGGCGCTGCTTACAGAGGCCCCCATGCAGAGTACAAAATCCCCTGTGGAGAGAGGCGGAAGAAAACCAAGTGTATAGCAGCCGATATCTGATGGATAGACAACATCCATTCCTTCAGCAGCCTTTTTGATTTCATAAAATGTAGCTCTGTGGGAACATCCGGAGCAAAGGTTTGGCGGACGCTGGGGAATATCAGGCAAACCCTTTGTATCAACAGGTGTTTTTGAATTACAGGGGAGACCAAAAAAGGCTGCTATATTTCTTCGTACCATTGCAGGGTCAAACTCATACAGCCTTGAAAAAAGCCCTTCATCCTTACCTTTGATGGGAATTGTAATTCCTGCCTCCTGGGCAAAAGCCTTGACAGCCTCTTCCATGAAAGGCTCTCCCTCCTCAATAATAAGAATCTTTTGACAACCCTTTGCAAAACTTTTGATCAGATCCGAAGGCATGGGATTTGAGAAACCAATGCGAAGAATTTTTGAGTTTTCCTCAAGACCAAGATCTTTTACTGCATCTGAAGCGTACAGGAAGCTCACACCATTACATATAATTCCATAAGATGCATTATCATTTCCATTGATAAAATTATACTCAGATGATTCTGAAAAGTTGGCTGCCTTTTTAAGATTCTCCAGAAGTTTTACATGAAGGGTACGGGAGACAGCAGGTACAGTAACATATGACATGGGATTTTTTTCAAAATAGCCTTTTGTTTTTGACCTGGCAATCTCTCCGGTTGTAATAGTGGCGCTGGAGTGATTTATCCTTGTGGTGGTACGAAGAATCACAGGTTCCTGAAGCTTTTCGGAAAGTTCAAATGCAGCAATGGTCATATCCTTTGCTTCATGGACAGAAGATGGTTCCAGCACCGGAAGCCCTGCCATTTTGCCATAATAACGATTATCCTGCTCATTTTGGCTGGAAAACATGTAAGGATCATCTGCGCTCAGAATCACCATACCGGCCTTAACCCCGATATAAGCAAGAGTCATTAAGGGATCGGCTGCAACGTTCAAGCCCACATGTTTCATGATACACATTGTTCTCAAACCTGAATTTGCTGCTGCCGCCGCAACTTCCATGGCAACTTTTTCATTGGTACTGTACTCAAAATAGAGATCTGTCTCCTGGGAAACCTGGAAAAGATTCAGGGAAAGCTCTGAAGAGGGGGTTCCAGGATATGTGGTTGCAAAGGCAACGCCCGCCTCAATTGCTCCCCTTGCAATGGCTTCATTTCCAAGAAGCAGGATCTCTTCTCCTGCTTTTTCACTCAATAGTTTATGCATAGCAACTTCCCTTTAAATAAATTTTTCAGCATCTTCCATGGACGATGCATATCCCTTAAAGCCTTCAACCTCCTCACAGGAACGAATGGCATCAGATGCAAAAAAACCCTCTACCATGCTCTTTTCCCCAAGTTTTATCAATCCAAGAAAAAGAACCGGTATCAATGAAAGGCCATTTAGGCTCTTGTCAACGGCATACTTAAAATTGACATCTCCCTTATATACAGCAAAAAGAGGTGTCTGAACCGGCATGATCTGCACGATCTCCGGATGATGGTGATCATGATCATGACTGTGGTCATGACCATGTTCATGGCAATGGTTACACATAAGCGAACTCCTGAAACGATGCAAAAATTAAAATATAGACTTCCAGAAAAATATTTTGGCATTCTCAATTCTGAAGGGCAACCACAAGGGATTGCCCCTACACTGATTGCCAATTTAATTATCTTGAACAGTATAGTTCTTCAAAACTCAAGAGTCCTGACTTCTCAAATCCACCACCACATATTGTACTTTCAATTCTTTGAAAAATACTATCTGTGGTCTCCATTTAGAGAAGTTATGACTGACGAGTTCAAAAAAGGTGCACTCATATCAAAACCAGGAACGATGGCTCCACACATCTTCCTCAAGGCTTTTTTTGGCATCCTGCAACTGCATGTACATGGAGGCATTCTGTATTGCAAGACCTCCCTGCTGTGCAATGGCCTCAACAATCAAAAGCATGTCATTTGGGAAATCTCGCTGTTCAGCACTGTAAAGGCGCATAACACCAATCACTTTATCCTTCACAGTGATGGGAGTGACAATCATGGATTTAAGTCCCTCTTTTTTCATCTCCTCCCTGAATTCCAGGCGCTGATCAGTTGCGGCATCTGTAACAATTACAGTTTCCCCTTTTAATGCTCTTGCAGTTGTATTTGTATTAATTGTCCTTCGTATCTCCAGAAACTCATTGCTCAAACCATGACTTGCAACAAGCTTCATGGTTTGGTTATCTTCATCAATAAGGCGTATGGCAGCACCTTTCATGCCGAAAGTGTCACAAAGCTCCTCTGTGAGACGCTTCAATATCTTCTGAATATCAAGGGTTGAGTTGATTGAAGATGCAAAATCAAGAAAAAGGGTTGCATTTTTTTCGATTCTGGAGAGAAGACGGTTGTTATGAATGGCAATTCCCGCCTGGTCGGCAAGTGCTCTCAAAAAGGCTATCTCCCTCTCAGTATAATCCCTTGGTGTTGCCGTATAGATGGATAAAATACCAATGGTTCGCCTTTTAACCCTTATCTGCACAGAAATAATGGTTGCAATGCCTTCTTCCTTTTTTGCATCATGATTCTCAAGCCTTGGATCTGTTGTTGCATCCTTGAACAGAAGAAAGCCATCTTTTTCAATGGCCTTTACTATTCCCATGGCTTTAAGGGGGCTTGCATGAAAATAGTTTTCTGACAGCCCTTTCTGGGCAACAGGTACAAAAAAATCGTTCTTGTCATCTGACAGAAAGAGACAGGAAGCTTTGGCATCCATTGTAATGATGGCACTGTCAACAACAAGATTGAGCAGCTCATTCTGGGTGGCGGCAGTACCGAATGCTCTGCTTAGTTTACAGAAAATGTCAAAATAGTCGGTATCCCGATTCATTATATTCTCCTCTAATTCTTTTTACTATTTTTTGCCAAAGTCGAAGACTTTGGATATTTTTCAGATTCCGGCGGTGACGGAGAGATAACTGCTTCGGCACTCGGAGAGATAACTGGTTCAGAACTCTTTGCTTCTGTTTTTATGTTATCTGCCACTTCTTTTTCCACAGGAACAGCTCTTTTTTCTGTGACGGGAAGTACCCCCTCCTCTTTAGCAGAAACAGCTTCCACCTTTTTGGCAGAAACAGCCTCCACCTCTTTGGCAGGAACAGCCTCCACCTCTTTAACAGGAGCAGCCTCCACCTCTTTGGCAGAAACGGCCTCCTCATCTTTAACAGGAGCAGCTATATCCTCATCCCTATCTTTGAGCCACTGTACAATTTTTGGAGCAAATGCCTCCTGACACTTGGAACTGACATAGATACCTATATGACCCGTATTAAGACATATATCTTCAGTATCTTTGCTGGCAACTGCATCAACAAGCTTATTACATGCCTCTGGTGGCACAAGGTGGTCAAACTTCCCATAGATGTTGAGAAGGGGCATGGTTATATTTTTCAGATCAACAAGCTTGTCTCCAACTTTCAGTTTGCTTTGGATAAGTTTGTTCTCTTGATAACAATCTCTGATAAACTGCCTGAACACCTCACCTGGAAGATCAGGACTGTCAAAAATCCACTTTTCCATGCGTATGAAGTTTTCCACAAAGCCTTTGTTATCCATGTTCTCCATAAAACCCACATACTTGTCAATCATCAGACGAGCAGGGTTCAGCAGAAGAAAACCAAAATTCATCATGTCGGCGGAAAGATTGCCGCAACTGTCCACAACAGCATCCACATCAAGCTGCTTCATCCAGACATGGAGAAGCCCTTTGTCAGTATCAAAGTTGGTTGGAGTAACTGTGGTTACAAGGTTTCTAACTTTTTCAGGATAAATGGCAGAGTACATGACACTGAATGCACCGCCCATACAGATACCCATCAGGTTAACTTTGGGCACATTGTTTTTTTCACGGATAAAATCAACAATATTGTCCATATATCCATTAATATGATCATCAAAGCCAAGAAATCGATCTTTTCTTGTGGGATAGCCCCAGTCAATCATATAAAGATCAATGCCGTTGTCCAGAAAACGTTCAACCACGCTTCGCCCGGGTTGAAGATCAAGCATTGTCTCACGGTTAATCAGGGCATATACAACAAGCAGAGGAGTTTTATACTTGCACTCCTTTCTCGGGCGGTAGTGTTTCAGCTTGACCCGGTCTTCCTGATAAACCACATCGTAAGGGGTCTGGGCCAGGGCTGTCTCAAGATCGTCAAGCAGAACCTCTGACGCCTTTTGTGCCCTGGTTTGCACTTTGGTGGCATCTTCTGCCAACTTTGACATGATAAGATCCACCGGAATCTTGAATTTTGCCATATATAGCCTCCTGAACCTTTTTTTGCCTCACTGAATTTATTGATAGCAACCTGGATGTTTTGGACTCTTTACGAAACCATCAAAAAATGTAAATCAAAACGGCATCCATACATATATCCACAAAAGTACTTTACATTTTTTTGGGGAATACACTTTTTTGGGGTAAACACCCTGAAAAACGTAGCTTTGTTTCAAAAAGTGTAAAGTGGTTATGAAGCATGCCATCAAAACATTAAGAATCTCTCAATATCATGGCTTCTTTTTTTTAAGGGCACGAATATCCCGTTTTAACTGACTGAACTCCCTTGCAAGATCGTCAAGCTCAGAACGACTTGCAACAGGAAGAGATTTCAACATATCTTCCAGAACCTTCTCCCTTGAGCTGGAAAAGCAACTCATGGAAGAGAGGGTTTTAGAGAGGGTTTCAATATATTCAGGGGTCTGAAACAGGGTCATAAAATGCCCTTCCAGAATTTTTATCCACATCTGATAATAAAATTTGGGATCTTCAGGAAGTTCTCCTTTTTCAGAAAGGGCATGGACTTCCTCCTGCATCACCACAGCAGAACGCTGAAACGGCAGGGAAAGAACACGAAAAAATTCAGCAAGATGGTTCTGGAACTGATTGAACTTATCCATCATGTCATTTACTTTTTCCTGATACTCCCTTGCCAGACCAAGCTGGGGTATATGAAGAAATTTCCTGAACTCTTTTTCATACAGCTCAGCCCAGAGATGGAAAACATTCTCATCCATATTGTCGAACTTGTACGCTTCTGCTGACTCCCCCATTCTTGAGGCGCTTTCCATTAGTTTTTTGTGTATCTCTCCAAGGCCGTTCATTGTTGACTGTGCAAAATTTGTCAACATTTCCGGCATGGTTCCAATACCCTTGAAAAGTGCAGAGATCGATGCCGGCGAAACCATGGCTCCTGATATTGTCTGCCAGTTTTTCATTGCAGTCACCATGGCTGACATGGCATCCTTGGTTGTGTTTTTCCTATTTTCAGTGTCAGCAGAAGCATCCTTGTTACCTTCGGTTCCTGCCTGATTCCATCCAAAAGGCCATTGAAACGGATTCTGCATGGTATTTTGAAAAGGGCTACTGAAAAAGCTTGAAAGCCCCTCCTGAAAAACGCTGCCGGAATCCTGGAAAGGGGTAACAAATGGCGACTGAAAAGGAAACTGAGTCTGTGGCATGTTCAACATGCCACCTGCCAGAGTATTAATTGATTCTGTCCAGGTTTTCATCATTGATTCAAATCCAAATGGATCATCTTTTTTTTCTACCATGGTACCCTCTTATTTTTTATCGTTATCTTCTTTTGTAAACATGGTATTCAGGTTACATAAAAAATTTTGAAAGTCAACACTCTGTTTTTTGGCCAGATCCTGAAACTGCCGGAAAAATTCCACATGTCCCTGACCACCGTCAGAGAGAAGATTTCTCAATTGTGATATTATACCCTCCTGACTTTTAACCTTTTGCTTAAGATCATCATGGGCAAGCTTCAAGCCTTCAAATTCCTTTTGTAGATCTTCAAGCTGCATCTGAAGTTTTTCATGTTTTTTACGGGGAACCCATCCCCACATGGTAGCATATATTTCAAATGACTTCTGAAAATTACGGACTGTCTCTTCAACGCTATGCTCACCAACATCTCTCTTTTTATTTTCCGGCTCTTTTTCTCTATTTGTACTCTTAAGGGGAAACTCAAGACCGTAAAACTGTCGGAAAAGATCATTCATACCCTTTAAGTTTACCACATCCTTATTGATTGCACCATCCATATTCATAAGAGATGAAAGCTGCTCAAGCTGCTCCTGACCCTTAGCGGCATTTAAAAGCAGGTTTCCCCAAAACTCAAGAAACTTTCTGTCAGGTAAATATTTATCTTTTAATGGATTCATTTTTTGCGGCTCTATTATTTTTAGGTATTCCGGTTTCAGTGGATTGCCCCCGACATCCTCTCCATTACCGGAGAGGATGAAACCAGGTCATCTGACAGTTATATTCTCAAATTCGACATCTTATTGTTTTTTTATAGTTACTGAATTTGTCTGAATCAAGATAACCAGGAAAAAAAAGATTTTCAGGATAGATAATCCTGCCTTATCCTGTTAATCTTGGGAATCCTGATTCAGACAGTATTGACAAGGCTCAAGAGGTTGTAAGTGTCGATTTTGAGTATATTTCTAACAAAACTCTATTTTATTCCATAATTTTCAAGAATTATTCCATACTTACCATTCTCTTTTATTATGGCAAGTCCCTTATTAAAGGCATCAATCAACTCCTTATGACGAGGATTTGCAAGGCCACACGTCACATATAAAGGACTGGTGGAAATTGCATTTTCAGTAAACTTTATCTTCTCAAGCAGAGCTGGATCTTCTTTGGCAATAATTACCCTTGCAACTATTTCATCTTCAATTGCAAGATCCACCCTTTTACTGGAATGGGTCAGTTTCTTTATATTTGTGATAAAATCATTGGAATCTTCTCTAACAAAATTTGTGGCATTGGTAAAATCATCTCCATAGCCGTAACCTCTTACAATTCCAACCTTTTTACCGGTCAAACTTTCAAGGCCATTAAATTCAAATGGATCATCCGCAGTTTTAATAAACTTTACCTCATTTACAGCATAAGGCTCACTGTACATAAGAAATGCTTTTCTCTGTTCATTCATCCATGTATTGGGAAGAATATCATATTTTCCTTTTTTCACACCATCAATGGCTCTTGCCCATGGAACATACTCCATTTTAACACTGTATCCCTGTGTTTCATAGGAAGCACGAACTATTTCCAGGGAAAGCCCCTCCTTGGGTGCGGCAGGATCCACAAAAGGTGGCCAGGGATCCGCTGCAGCAACAATAGTCTTTTCGTCTGCTGTACAAGGCATAACTGACATCAAAAGAATGATAACAAGCAAAATCGTTTTTTTCATTGCATTTTCTCCTTTTTAATATTTGCAATAAAAACCAAATTGGTCTCCCCTGAACAGTCAGGGTAACTGCACTATCTGAATGGATAACACATTTAGAAATACAGTAATAGTGAAAAAATTATCTATTAAAAATTGACACATTAATTGCTCTGTTCTAATAAATAGCAATCCCGACAAACGCTGATGCCCTGCCAGCCAACCTGGAATTACAAAAATCGGCATATTTCATGGAGCCTCCAAAGTAGTTTACACTTTACTGGGTCAGACCCTCAAAAAACGGGTGTGATGCCCTTAAAAGTGTAAAGCGGGACATGAAGCATGCCCAAAAATCAAGGATTTTTTCATGTCAAACATCAAACAATTAACATTCATCATGATATTCCTGTTTCCTTTATTATTTTTCTCCACTCTCTCTTTCACAGAGCTTGCCCATGGAGATTGGCAAGTGGAGAAATCCACAAAAAAAGTTAAACTTAAAGGATATACAAGGAGTTTCCGAAGTGTTACTCTTTCTGCTGAAGCAGGAGGCCGCATAATAGAAGTTAATTATGAAACAGGAGATGAAATCGGCGACAAACCACTTGCAGAGATTGACACTACATTTATATCGTTTGAGATTGAAAACACAAAATTTTCAATCTCCAGACTCAATGCCAGACTGAAACAGATTAATTCCAGAGTCGCATATCTTGAAAAGGAGTTCAGACGCAAGGATAACCTTTACAAAAAAGGCCATACAACAGAAGTGATAAGGGACAGCGCATCCCAGGAGCTTGACCAGGCTCAACTGGAACGAGAAGCACTTCTTCTGGAGCAAAAATCCCTTGATGTAACGTTAAAGCAGCTTCTTGAAAAAAAGAGACGCTATACAATCAAAGGCTTTAAAGGTTGGACTGTTACCGAAAGAAAAGCAGAACCAGGAGAAATTATACAGACAGGCATGTCAGTTGCAGTTATTCAGGATTTCAGGAAACTTCTTGTACCTCTTTCAGTATCTGGTGAAGAGCTTGAATCAATGATGAAAAGAGTTGAAAACCAAAGTGAGCAGGATACAAATTCAAATGGTCAAAAAATGAATTTTCCGGTAATGGTTGAAGGGTTGCCTGCAAGGGCATCTATCTACTCCATTAACCCTGCATTTGATGAACAAAGCAGAAAAATCAATATTGAGCTGTTAATAGAAGATTATCCATCTGAAGTGGCAATCAACAATAATCCACTACAACACAGGGGAGGACTTGCCTGTACAGTAGCCCTTGATGTTTACTCCCGTGGATTAAAGATTCCTGCTGAATCCGTACTCAACAGATATGAAAACCCCAAAGTGTTTATAAAGGGAAAAGATGCTCCTGTGATGATCACCATACTTGATACCCTTGATAACCACCTTATCATTGCCGATCATCCTGAATTATCAGAAGGAACTCTTCTGACAAATTTTAAATAAAAAATGAGTGTACCCTTTTTTTGAATATCCGGCGTTAATTGTTGATATGAAACCTCACCCCCAGGCCCCTCTCACAGACTTGCAAAGGGGAGAATAATTCAAAAAGGGTACACCCTAAAAAAATGAGGAACCAGGGTTTGAAAGCACTTGTTCGTTTTACTCTCTCACAGACAGTCTTTATCAATGTTATTTTTGTTATTCTTACAGTTGCCGGCATATTCAGCCTTTTCACCACCCCTGTTGAAAACATGCCGCCTGTGGATATGGGCAAGGTCTTTATCACCACAATATATTATGGAGCATCAGCCGATGATGTTGAAAACCTTGTAACCAACGAAATTGAAGATGCACTGGACGGCCTTGAAAATGTGGAATATATCCAGTCACGGTCACGCAGAAACAGCTCATCTGTGGAGGTAAAATTCCTTGATGATACCGACTATGAAACCCAGTATGACGAACTGCGATTCAGGGTACTCAACATAAAAAAACAGCTTCCTGAAGGAACTGATGACCCTATTTTTTTCTATGTGGATACCAAAATGTGGGTTCCGGTCATTGTAATTAATCTCATCGGGGATTTAAGCAATCAGACTCTTAAGCTTCTTGCAGATGAACTTAAGAGCAACATCATAAAAATTGACGGAATACAGGAAGTAAGCATCTCAGGAGAGTATGACAAGCAGTTCCATGTCACCATTGACCCTGCAAAACTTCGTGATTTTGGTGTATCTTTTAATGAAGTGGCAGAGGCCATAAGAGCATTTAACACAAAAATTCCCACTGGCAGATTCAAACAGGCAAAAAACAACCTTCTGCTTGACACAGGAAACACCCTGGACTCACAAAATGAGGTTTTAAATGTCGTTGTGCGCCGTGATGGCGACGGCAGTTTTATACATGTCAGGGATCTTGTAACAACCTCCGGAGTAAGTCATCGGGATCCTGATACCATAGCATCTGTAAACTCAAAAAGCACCATCAAGCTGCTTGTTCAAAAAGAAGACTCATCCAATGCCGTTACAATTGCAGAAGAAGTAAAATCAATGGCAAAAGAGTTTGAGTCAAACCACTCAAGGGATGGCCTCTCCATTGTCATGACCTATGACTCAACTGTGGAGATCAACGATTCAGTAAAAACCCTTGGAGGCAACATGCTTCTTGGCATGTGTTTTGTCACGATTATTCTCTGGGTAACCCTGGGGTTTAGAAATGCAATGCTTACGGCCATGGGCATCCCCTTTTCCTTTCTTGTAACCCTGATAATCGTAAAATACTCGGGACAGTCCATAAATACCATAAGCCTTTTCTCCTTTGTGCTTGTATCTGGTATTATTGTGGATGATGCAATCATAATTGTGGAAAATATATATCGCCACCTTGAAATGGGAAAAACAAGAAAAGATGCCGTAGTGGACGGCGTTTCCGAGGTTTTCCTCCCTGTTATAAGCTCTGCACTTACAACAATTCTGGCATTTGTTCCCATGCTTATCATGACAGGCACCACAGGTGACTTCTTCAGTGTCATCCCAAAAGCTGTAAGCTTTGCTCTTTTTGCATCCCTTTTAGAAGCTCTTTTTATCCTGCCGGTACACGTACTTGATTGGGGTCCCAGAAGCAATATAAAAGCTAAAAGAAAAGGGTTTAGCAGGTGGTTTTTTGATGGCATGTGGAAAATTTACTATGCAATATTGACCTTTCTGCTTAATCATAAAATCATCAGTGTGCTGGGCATATCAGGACTATTTTTTCTGGCACTTGCAATGATGCTTCTCTCTGTCACAGGTATTGTTCCTCTAATTAAAGTAAAATTTTTCCAGGACAGTTATCTGCGATATCATGTGGCGTTCCAGATGCCGCCCGGAACTTCAGTGGAAGGTACTGACCTGGTTGTCAGGGATATTTCGACATATATTACAGGTTTTGGAAAACAGGAAGTTGGCAGCGTAAACGGAACCGCAGGCATGATGGAGTCAAAGGATTACCAGCAGCACCGTGCCCAGCATTACGGCCAGGTTGTTGTTGAACTGCCTCCCCAGGAGAACCAGCACCTCTCCGGAGTAAAAGACAATGATGTAAATGCCTACCTTGATATTGTACGGGACAAGCTCATAGAGTTTGCAAAGGCTAACCGTGAAAAATGGGGCGGAATGCCCACACTTGATATCTTTGGCGAAAATACCGGCCCTCCTGTTGGTAAAGCTGTCAACATAAGGGTATCTGCTGCCTCAATTGAAGAAGCACAACTGCTGGCAGATAAGATGCTCAACTTTCTTGAAACCGGAGATGAATTCAGGGATCTTGTTAATCTTGATGACAACAGAGCAGATCTACAAACAGTTGTAAAACATATGGTGAATCAAAAAAAAGCACTTGAGTACAACCTTGACAGCCGAATTGCAACAGCACTTATTGCAGGAACCCTCAATGGCATGAGTGTTGGCAACTTCCGAACAGACGGCGAGGAGATTCCTCTGCTTGTTCGCCTTGCAAAAACCGGCGACAAAGGCAACACAGAGGGAGTCGGACTTGCACATCCTTCTGACATTCTGGAGGTACCAATAATTGAGCACAGCAGCGCACCTGTCTATCTTGGAGATATTGCAGATGCCATATATGTCAAGGAACCTGATATCCGCAACCGTTACAAGGGAAAACCTACACTTACAATCACAGCAGATATCAGGGAAGGCTCACAGCTTTCTGCAGGACGTGTGGCAATGCTTGCATCAAGATACTTTGACACGATTTCACCGGAATACCCGGGTGTAACCCTGCACTTTGGCGGAGAGTTTGAAAGCACCTCAAGGGCATATACATCCCTTATGTTTGCCTTTATAATTGCTGTGATGGCCATATACCTTGTTCTGGCATCCCAGTTCAACGACTATTTTCAGCCGCTGATGATTCTTACAGCCATTGCCTTTGCATTTATAGGGGTTGTTTTTGGCATGTTTTTCACAAGATCTGTCTTTACCATAGGAAGTTTTCTTTCTGTTGTGGGTCTTTCAGGTGTGGCTGTAAATGATTCACTTATACTTATTGACTTCATGAATAAACAGAAACAAAAGGGACTTGCCATAAGAGAAGCAATTATAGAAGCATGCAGCGCCCGCATGAGACCTGTGCTGATAACAACAGCCACAACAATGATGGGGATGCTGCCAATGGCTGTTGGTATCCCCAGAAAATCTGTTACATGGGCTCCCATGGCAACAGCCTTTGCAACTGGCCTTGTGAGCGCAACCCTTCTGGCACTGCTCATTATTCCGGTGGAGTATGAAATTACGGAAAAAGCAAAGCTGTGGTTCAGGAAAAAATTTAATTTAAAGCAGCCGTAAAAACCTAATTAGAATGGAGACAAAAAATGAGCAAAACATCAACAATAAGGGCTCGCGTTGAACCAGAATTAAAACACAATGCAGAGCAAATATTTCGTCAACTTGGATTGACCACAACTCAAGCTATAACTCTGTTTTACAAACAGGTTGAAATGAGAAGGGGATTGCCATTCAACGTAGAAATACCTAATAAAATCACAACGCAAACATTCAAAGATACTGATATTGATCATAATCTAATAGTATACGAAGACACTGACGATATGTTTCAAAAGCTTGGCATCTAATCTAAATTTTAAAGGAGTTAAGATATGACTGCATTCCGTTCTCTATTAATTGTTTTTATTGTATGCATAACAAGTATCACGGTGTTAGTAGGGATAAAAAACGGCTGGAATCTTCTGCCTGTTTTCTTTGACGACATGGTGTCACTGACATGGCCCGGACAGTTTAACTTTGATTTCATGTGTTTTCTTATACTGTCAGGATTATGGCTTGCCTGGCGCCATCACTTTTCCACAGGCGGTATTTTACTGGGAATTGCAGGTGTTTTTGGAGGAATAATGTTGCTTGCTCCATATCTTCTTTTTGAAAGTTACAGAGCAAACGGAGATATACTGGAACTGTTTGCAGGAAAAAAAAGGTTGCTCAAATGAGTATACCCTTTTTTAAAATATACGGATTCAATTTTTACCGTGAAAATGGATACAAATTTTCATGTTAGGGGATGGCTGAATGGCAGCTATGACAGTTTACTATGAACCCTAAGCCCATCCCCCCCTCTCAAAGACTTGCGAGGGGGAGAATAGTGTAAAAAGGTACACTTTGCTCAAATCTTAAATCTTCCCACCATCTCTCCCAGTTCCCCTGCAAGAGTGGAAAGGGATTCCGAGCTTTCATTAACCCTGTGACTCTTTTGAGCCATCTCACCGGCTGATATGTTCACATTTTCAATATCTTTTGTGATTTCATCCGCAACAACAGCACTTTTGCCAACATTTTCGTTTACTTCCTGAACACCGGTAGATGCCTGGGCAATATTTTCTACAATCTCTCTCGTTGTAAGTGATTGCTCTTCTACAGCAGTTGCAATGGTACTGATAATTTCATTTACCTCTTGTATGACTTTGGAAATTTCACCAATACCGCTCAATGTTGATGATGAACTTTTTTGAATATCTTCAATCTTCTCCTTGATCTCCATGGATGCAACTGATGTCTGCTTGGCAAGTTCCTTGATTTCATTTGCTACAACAGCAAAACCTTTGCCGGCCTCTCCCGCTCTTGCAGCCTCAATGGTGGCATTCAACGAAAGCAGATTAACCTGTTCAGAAATTTCGGTTATGGTTTCAACCACTTTTCCAATTGCCTGGGCAGCCTCTCCAAGTTGATTCATTTTAGCGGTTGAATCAGAGACTTTAAGCACCGCACTGTCCGAAATTGCCCTTGCCTGTTCAGCGTTTTTGGCAATCTCATTGATTGTGGCATTCATCTCTTCAGCAGCCGTTGTAACAGAGTTAAGATTGGTGCTTGACTGCTCCATTGCCGCAGAAGCTGAAGTCATGTTTGAGGTCATCTCCTCGGCAGCAACAGAAACTGCATCTGCATTTTTGGCTGTCTGCTCTGCACCAGTGGTCATTTGCCCAGAAATTGTTGATAATTCAGTGGCGGATAAAGAGAGCGTCTCCACTCCCTGTGTGATATCCTTGATCATTTTATGAAGCTTGTCGATAAAGGCATTAAAGGAAACTGACAGCATCCCGATCTCATCTTTACTTGAGACTTCAAGCCGTTTGGTCAAATCGCCATCCCCTTCCGAGATATCTTCAAGCCCTTTTACAGCAGCGTTAATCGGCTTGGTTATATATAATGCACTGACAAAAATTATAATAAAGACAATAATTGATGTAATTGCTGCAATTATTAGATTGTAGGTCATCATATCGTGGACACCCTCAAGGAATTCATCAAGATCCTGGGCAACACCGATACTCCAGCCAGTTGTCTTGATTGGCGCAAACCCTGCTATTTTATATTTTTCCTTGAAAACATACTCTTCAACACCGGATTCACCAGCCATCATTCTCTCTGTTAGGCGTTCCATCCCTTTTACGCTCTTTAAATCCAGTTTGAACAGAAAATCTTTATTGGGATGTACAATTATTATTCCCTCAGCATTTACCATATAAGGATAACCAGTATCACCAATTTTTATTGAAGCAAGTTTATTGGAAAGGGTATCCAATTTCAAAACCATCCCGAAAACACCAAAAAAATATCCTTTTAATGTTTTAAGGGGGATACTTACAACAACAACAGGATTTCCTGTTGCCCTTGATGCAATGGGTTTTCCAATTACTGTTTTGCCTGATTTTCCTGCAATAAAGTAATCCCGATCCTTAATATTGATCTTTTTTTCTCTTAAACTTCCACCCATGCTGTCGGTAATAATATTGCCTTTCATATCTGTAATAAAAAGTGACTCGTAATTTTGTTCAATATTTTTAAATGCATTCATCAGGCGTTTATCAATCAACGTTATTTTTTCCATGCTGCCCTCAACGCCTTTTTCCACTATGGTATTTATGATATCGCTTATTTGAGGATCAGATGATAGCTCTTTGGCAAATTTGAACTCCTCTTCAAGAAACAGTTCCGTCATGGCAGCCAGATCATCTGCCACCTGGCTTACCTGTCCTTTGCCTGTCTTTTCAATTGCTTTTGCAGCAGTTTTGGTAGAGACAATTCCCATGCCAAGCATTGGCAGCAACACCATAATCAGTCCGCCAACAACAAGTTTTGTTCTCAATGTCATGTTTTTGATACTGACCATAATCTCTCCTTTTTTAATTTTTTAATGTTATGCTTAAATAAATAACAATGAGCTGTTTTAAATGATAATGTTTTGGTTCTTTGTTAAATTTTAAATATTATTTTTAATTGTAAATAGTTGATATTACTATAAAATAACAATTTGGTCTCTATGGTAAAAAAAATCATAAATAATCCTTAAAAAAGTAAGGATTATCTGTTGATAACGATTGATATGTTATGATGGAAAAAGACTTAAAAAGAGTGAGATACTTCTGAAAAACTATTGGGGAACAGCGCTAATTATTTATTAACCTGCTTTGGGTCAAAAATCAGCCGGCAGGCGACATTCAAATACTTTCCTGAGTTTTTTTTCAAGTATGGTGGCAGTAAAGGGTTTTACAATATACTGAGCTACACCAAGAGAAAGAGCACTTGAGACAATATGTTGATCCGATCGGCCTGTTACCATTACAAAGGGAATTTTGCACAATGCGCCATCTTCCTTAACATGCTGCAAAAATTCAATGCCATTCAAACCCGGCATGTCGTAATCGGAAATGATCAGACTGACTTTTTCGGTTTCAAGATATTTAACAGCTTCAACTGCACTGTCAAGTTTTATGATATTCCTGTAGCCCAAATCCTTTAAAAAACCTGCAATAAGACGCCGCATCATTGCATAATCATCAACCACAAGAATACGAAATGAATCATTGGAATTTTTCTCATCATCACCTATTTCCTGGACCGGTTCCGCTGTGCTGTATTGATTCGGAAGCCTTACAACAAGAGTAGTGCCTTTTTCATCATCAGATGTAAAAGAGATTTTTCCACCCATTGTTAATACAATCAACTGAGCAACATAAGTACCAATGCCTTCCCTTTTTTCTTTGCCGTATGTACTGTTTTTTTCAAAAAATGAATCTCGAATTTCCTTGGGAATGATGCCCCTGTTATGGACAAGAATTATATTTTCCTTGTTTTTGTGCTCCAGTGCAATGGTGACCTTGTTACCGTCATATGAGGCCTCCACAGCATTTTTTATAAGATTCAGAAGCAGAGTATAAAATAGCGTCTTTTCTCCAGGAATTTCAAAAGAATCTGTCATGGCAGCCGGAATCCCGGCAATTGAAATGGAAAAACCTACATTGCCTGCCATCAGCATGTTTCTTATATCTCGTTTAATCTGGTACAAAATTTTAATCAAATCAATTGGAACAGGATTAAATTCATATGTCTGATCTTCCATTTTATATAAATCTATGGATTTATTAAGTTTTTCCATAACTCTGGAACCGGATGATTCAGCTTTTTTAAGTATCTGCTTTTGCCTGTCGGTGAGGTTATCATCCTTTGATAACAACCTTGGAACCTCCATCAAATCATTTAATCCAGTCTGAACCTCATCTCCGGAAAGCTTTTCAAGAAGGGCTTTAAGGCGGACATTTTCTTCCTGAAGCATGCTCTGCATAAAGAGTTGATCTCTTGCGTTTTTGACATAAAGATGAGTTCTAATTCTGGCTTTGAGAATAGACGCGCTGACAGGTTCATGGATATAATCCTCAGCCCCCATGACAAATCCTCTGGCCATATCGTTCTCTTCTCCCTTTTCTGCAACAAAGAGAATTGGAATCTCCATGGTACATTCATTTGCCTTGAGTCGCCGGCAAAGTTCCCGCCCGTTTTTCTCAGGATTTTTCATGTAAAGTAAAATAAGATCCGGCGGACAAATGGTAATCTCTTCAATGGCTTTCTTTCCATTCAGTGCAAGCTTTGTTTCATACTCTTCGTTCAATGAATCCACAACAAAATCAATATTGATATCCCTCTCATAGACAATCATGATATTTCTTTTAGGTTTATGCGACTGAAGTTTCATTGCCATTTTGATTTGATTCCTTAAAGCAACATTTTTAATGAACAATTCAGGTATGTTATCTTCATAGAATCTCTCAGAGATTTTGAGTAAACTTAATTTTTTTTATCCTGCAAGATTTCGTATGAAAAAATCTGAACGAATTTAAAACACTGGGCGAGTTTTTAAATTTCTCAAAAGCGACACCTATGGGCTTTTGAGCCTTGTCAATACTGTCTGAATCAGGATAACCAGGATTTACAGGATAAAAATCCTGAGCATCCTGTAAATCCTGGTTATCCTGATTCAGACAAATTCAATAAATGTCAAAAAGGGCAACAAGGTGTCGATTTTGAGTAATTTATAAAAACCAACTATCTAAAATGACTGTTACCAGAAAACACAATGCCGGAAGGCTTTCAGATATTATTTGAAGGGAGATAAGAAAAGAAAATCAGATACAAAACAGCAATAATTCCGGTTTGATTGTGCAATTTTTAAGTATAATGGCGATTGTATATTTAAAGAGAGGACAGGTCAATAAAATGTAGGTGATATCTACAATTTTTATTCATGTTTTGGTTGGAAAGCCATTCATGGAGTACCGTAAAAATAGATCGTTTTAGTCTGAAATAAAGATTTCAGAAGGGGGCAGAGAGTATGTTTTCCTGCATAGCAATTCAAAAAAATTGATGGTACTCGTGCAATTGGTTCTGCATATTCAAATTCCGCTGTAAATATGTGTTCTGTTTAAATGATGTTAGGACTTGAATAATTCTGAATGTGATCCAGTTCTACGCAATTTCACAACATCTTCAAATGATTCGTAAATTAATAGCCAATCAGGTTCAATATGACATTCACGTGCTTCACGGTAATCCCCAGTCAATTTGTGGTCTCGATATTTTGAATCAAGGTCCCCGCCTTCACAAAGAGTATCAATTATACACTTTAGTTTTTCTATATCTTTCAGTTGTTTTTTTATCTTTTTGATATCCTTCTTAAATTGTTTTGTGATTTGAATTTTTTTCATCAAATCTCCAATTCATCATACAAATCAGAAGGACTTTCATATTCATCCAGGTCTTTCTCTTCCATTGCTTTCCGGGTGATGTTATTCAATTCTTTTTCAGGAATTTTAACTGAAAACGGAAGGCCTTTTTGAAAAGTGATTTGTTTATAAAAAACATTGATAGCTTGAGAAGGTGTTAAACCCAAGGATGCTAAAATATGTTCAGCACTGCTTTTCAATTCTGCGTCCATGCGGACTGAAATTGTTGTAGTTTTTGCCATTATTTCCTCCCCCCAAAATATCTATATTGTCATACTTTGAGAATACATTGAATCGACAAATTAGTAAACAAACTATTTTGTGGGAGGAAGAGCTTTGCTTAAAAACTTATTACACATTTCCCCCAAAACGACACATATGAACTTTTGAACCTTGTCAATACTGTCTAAATCAAGTACTTAGTTGACAAAGAACTCCATGAATAAAATGTGTAATTATGTATTTTTATACTTGACCAACACACAATTACACACTAAAATACTTTATCCTTAAACGAAAAAGGTGGAAGCAAATGACAAAACGGGAATTGATAAAGCTCTTAAAAAAGGCCGGTTGGAAATATCTCAGAGAGGGTCGGCATGAAGTCTGGGGTAAAGGCGGAAAAACGGTTCCGCTTCCACGACATGCCGGAGACATCCCAGTGGGAACCGTCAACAACATTTTGAAGAGAGCAGGTATCAAAAAATAAGCAACCCTCCCTTTCGAGTGCATCCCGTTTTGACAAACATAAACTAAACATGGAGGTAAAAATGGAATATTTTTACGCTGTTTTCACAAAAGAAGATGATAATGTTTTGGTTTCAATTCCAGATGTAGAAATTTGTGAGACCTTCGGGAAAACATGGAATGAAGCCTATGAAATGGGAGTGGATGCTTTGGCCGCCTGCTTATCAGAACCGGAAACTATCGTACATCCAAAGTCAACCCGTGAATCATTGCAGGCTGATAATCCTGAATCTGAAATCGTGCCTATTCCGGTTGACGAATCTATCAGAAAAAAATATACAAAAACCAAGCGGTTCAATGTAATTTTTCCTGAAGATTTGTTGGTGAGGGTAGATGAATATCGAGCCGGTGCAGGAATGAAGCGATCTCAATTACTTGCAGAAGCAGCGGAACAATACTTAGAGGCGCAAGTATAATCGAAAGTACCTCAGCCTTCGCACTGGCTGAGGTACAACAAAGGCTACAAGGTTCTTGCGTCCTTAAAATCCGTCAGTATCAAAAAGTGCTTCATCTATTCCCCACCCAATAAATATATCTCCTTAATTATATGGCAAAATTTCAGTCGAACTCATTCAACAAAAGGATGAAATCGTGGTTCGGCTGTCGCCTCACACGATCTATCCTTATTTGTTGAGCGGCTGTTCGCAATCAGGAATCTTTTCTTGCTTCGACAATACGACTCTCCAATCGTAATATAGCTTCCGGTTTTACTGACTCACGCTCTTGCAAGACTTTCTCTAACTCTTCAAAAGAGGAATTTCTCAATCTTTTAATTCGTTCATTGAAATCTTTATGTTGAAATTCTGCTTCTTTCTCAGATAGTTTGTGAATTGTTGGGGTAAGAATTTTTTGGCGTGTTTGAGCATTTAACTTTAACATTTACTGTTCAATGCCTCTCTTACTAATTGTGTAACCTGCTGCCATGTGAAGGGCTTAAGAAGTATATGACGGACTCCGATATTCTTGAATTTTAAACAGTTTCCTCTCCTGTTCTTTCTGCCTGCAGAAGGTCATAACCTGTATGACCATGGCCTGACTTTTCTTGCTGCATCCAGCTGGAAAATTTTAAATTTTTACTGCCATCCGCGTTCGTACCACCTGTTTCAGGATCTCGTTTCATTGGCATTCCGCAACTTTGACAATTTTTATTCATTCTTCTCTCTCTTTTGTTGGAAAAGTTGGTGGGGTTCCACGTTCCTTGATCTAATAAGTAAACGATTCTCTTGATAAATATTTCCAGAAAGTCATCCACAGATTTTGGACACTACTGCATTGTCAAAGCTAAAAATTAGGGTTCGGTTAATTTTACTTAAGGATTGGCCGTCAAAAACCATCAATGATAAGGCTTTCAGGCACATTGACGGTGCCCCACGAGATTAAATCAACAGTATTGGGGGGCTGGAGGGTGAGGTAAATGGGCAAGTCATTAAAAACCGATTCCTTAATGCCATTACATCTCATCAATAAGTTAATAATGGAACATTATTTCCATCTATCCATTATAGTTTGATATACACCGTTGTTCTGTATTTCATCAAGCCCCTTTGCAAAAAGTTCCGCCTTCTCCTTCCGATCTTTGGGAAAAGCCACATAACGGGGCACCTCTTTTAATATTGTCGGGAGAAAGCGGATTTTTTCATATTCTCCCTTAAGTTTGGCAGAATAAGAAAGGGTATTAAGATCTCCTATGATCATATCAACCCTGCTGTTCACAAGGAGCTTGATCAAAAGGTTGTTATCCCGTGCTGTCTCTTTTTTCAAAAATGTGGCTTTGTCAAATTCAGGGGTGTAGGAATACCCCAGTACATGACCTATGGTATAATTCTTTAGTCCATCAAGGGTTGAATAGTCTTCAATGGGTGATGCGCTATTCACAGCAAAAAGCGTAATTTCTTTACGAAGGGGGCCGACCATCCAATACTTTTCAAACCTTTCCGGCTTTCCTGCAAATTGATATCCAAAATCGACCTCGTTGTTATCAACTGAATAGACAACACGTTTCCAAGGTGCCGTAGATATTTCAAATTCAATATTCAAATGATTCAAAACTGCTGTTATCAATTCCGTATCAAGACCAGTTTTATTGCCCGAAGCATCAATAAAATTATACGGAGGAAATTCTTTTTCGCATATTAAATGCCATTTTTCATCGTCATTTTTTTTTGAGTCAGCAGAGCTTGCTGATTGAGAAATAGTGTCCATTATGTTGTTTGATTTTTCAGCAACCTTTTCAGGGGGTAACTCTCCATGTTCAGGAGAAAACGCTTTGCTGCTTTCTGATTGACTTAAGATGATAGCACCATTATCAATGGCTCCTGATTCATTCAAGTAATATGCTTTATATATATAAATAGAAAATATAGCACAACAAATTGCAACAATAACAACGTTTTTTTTCATTTAAAATCCCCTAATATTTTTAGAAAGTTACAACTACAATGCTAAATCAGCATCTTTTTACAAATTTGCAATAAAAATGACTATTTGTCCCCTTTCAATATTTCAGTACTGTATCCCCATCCTTTGCAGGATGGAACATCAATTAGAATAAAATCAGAATCCTCTTGAGCATTAACAATCAGTTGATTCTCAATATCAATTCGCGCTTGATCTTTTGAAACCAGCATTTTATCGTTGGCTAAAATACATCCTTCTGTCAAATATAAAAAAATTCGCCTGCCATCAGTAAATTTATGAATTACATCCTTTCCTTTGTCCAGTTTACAGCGGTAAATAGTGGCGTTACTGTGAAACGTGACAGCCCCTGGTATTTTTTGCCCTGATGCAACAGGAAATAGTTTGTTGTGCCATTCTTGGGTATCGAATCTCTTTTGATCATATGATGGGGCAAGTCCAGCTTCATCGGGATAAATCCATATTTGATAAAAATGCACCGGAATTTCAGCAAGGTTATATTCAGAGTGCGTTAATCCTGTACCTGCTGACATTCTTTGAACATCACCAGCTTTTATAACAGTTTCATTTCCCATACTATCTTTATGGGTCATTTCGCCATCCAGCACGATTGTTATAATTTCCATCTCTTCATGAGGATGTGTTGGAAATCCTGAGCCAGGATCAACAATATCGTCATTGAAAACTCTCAATGCTCCAAATTGAATATTCTGGGGATCATAGTAGTTTGAAAATGAGAAGAGCCAATATGTTTTTAACCAGCCAAAATCAGAGAAATGACGATTATCTGCTTTAACTATTTGTATCATATAATAATACCTCCTTAAAAATCGCTAAAATATGCTAATTATTATTTCTTATCGGTAACAAAAAAAATAGCCGGCAACTGCCCATAAATCAAAGTGGGCATCTGTCCGGCTAAACGTTGGATTATATTTTTCCTTTGCTTAATGCAATTTCAATGGCTTTTAGAACTGTTTTACAACTGTTGGTTGCTCCGGAGATAGCATCCACATCAAGTGACTGATTATCAAGCACTTGTTGTATCATAGGTTCACCAGAATATCTGTCGTATTTATGCTCAATCAATTCTATACTTACAATTTTATTGTCCTCAACCTTCACAGCCACCCTTGCGTTAAGATAATAAACATCGTAAAATCCTTCATATTCTCCGTCTTTTATGCTTTCAAGATTTATCTTTTCTATCTCTGTGGAAGCAATCTTCTTTTTATACTTCATAAGAGAACATCCTGATAAGGCAATAAAAACAGAAACACAGAATATGATCCAACCCGTCAGCAATACTTTTTTCTTCATCATCTTTACTCCCTGTTTAAAATGGAATTCATCACCAGGTGCCCTGCAAAGTGTAAAAACGGAAGAAATCCTTCATACCATGCAGAAAGGACTTTACACTTTCCAGAGCTGGCTAAAGAAAAACCGGCATTGTGTTCAAGAAAGTGTAAACTGGCAAATGAAAGATGGCAAACGGAAAATCTAAAATTTCATAAAGCTACACATTGTTAAAAGTATGATACTGCACTAATAATCTTTGCATATATTTACATATTTTTATTTTTTTATACAAAACACCTGACACACATCAGTAATAAGCCCAATCATCCTGTTAATACTGGCAAGCTCAACATATTCATCCTCGCGGTGGGAATTTGCCCCAACAATGCCCATGCCGTCAATTGTAGGGACTCCAAGGGCAGAAGTGAAGTTACCATCGGAGCAACCACCTGTGGAAATCCCCTCAATCTTCATATCTTTGTCCAATTCACGGCTCTTTTTTTCAAACAGGTTCCACAGTGTACGGGTTTTCTCGTCCAGAACCATGGGTGGCCTGTCAATGAAGCCCTCCACAGAAACCGTTACACCAGGAATATGGGTATTTTGGGAAAGGGATCTGAAAAAATTATTAACCCTCTCCACCTCTTCCGGCCTGGAAATCCTAACATCTACGCTTGCTTTGGCTTCATTGGGAATAATATTTACCTTATCGCCACCACTTACCACTGTCACCTGGGCAGAGGTGCCGATTTCAAGATCATTTAGTTTATTTATGGCCACTATCTGGTGGGCAATTTCCACAACTGCATTGGCTCCCTTTTCAGGGTCAGCACCTGCATGGGCTGAAATTCCCTTTGCCGTGACAAAAAACCAGCCTCCACCTTTTCGCTGAAGAACAAAACGATACCCCGGGCGGCAGGGTTCAAAGACAAAAACACGCTGGCTCATCAGGGCTTTTTGTTTTATCCATTCCTGGGAAGCCTCCGAGCCTGTCTCTTCATCGCCATTAAAGGCCACACACACCGAAAGGTCATCAAGGGTTCCATTTTCCTTTAATTTTTCAAGTACATGCAGCGCAACAAGAAGCCCGCCTTTCATATCGCACACCCCGGGGCCTGTGGCACGGTCACCCTCTATTTTAAAAGGGCGTTTTTTCACCTCGCCAGGGGGGAAAACCGTATCCATGTGGCCCAGCATCATTATATCAAATTTTTCTGCACCAGGTCTGTTTGTGGCTTCAAGGCAGGGCACTAAGTCATCTTCATGGGTTGATTTATTGCAGTTTGCAAGCTTCAGAATTTTCACTTCAAAGCCAATCTCTTGAAGTCTTTTTTCAAAAAAACGGGCAACCTGTTCAACTCCTGATTTGTTGTCGGTGCTGCTGTCAATATTTACTATGGTTTCAAAATCTTTTAGGAAAAGATCGTACCGCTTTTGGGTTATTTCCTGCATATGCTGTTGTACAGGCTCCATTATATTTTTTGTCAACACAGTTTTAGCTACCTTGCAAGTTTAGGGTTGAGTTCGTCCCGAAGCCAGTCAGAAAAGAGATTAATGGCAACCACCAGCAAAATAAGTGTGGCTCCGGGAAAGAGAATCATCCACCACATGCCGGCATAAATATAGTTTTTACCAATGGCAATCATCATGCCAAGGGAGGGTTCGGTAATGGGAACACCTACTCCAAGAAAGCTTAAGGTTGCTTCAAGCATTATTACAACAGCGAGATCCACGGCAAGCACAACAAAAATTGGAGGAAGGGCATTTGGCAGGATATGGCGAAACAATATTCTGAAATCCTTTGCTCCTGATGCCTTTGCAGCCACCACATAGGCATTGTCACGAATCTCCAGCACACTACCCCGTATGGTTCGGGCATATTTCACCCAATCGGCAATGCAGATGGCAAGAACCACTGTCCATAATCCACGGCTTTCAAACACCCCAAGGAGAAGCACAGCCAGAAGTGTTGTGGAAAAGGCAAAGACAGTATCAGCCATTCGCATTACAAAGGAATCCAGGATACCTCCGTAATATCCGGCAAGCATCCCCAGCACAATACCAATAATTGTTGATATTACGACAACTGAAAACCCAACAAAAAGAGAAGTTCTCAATCCATAAAGGATGGTTGAAAGAATGCCTCTTCCCTGGTCATCTGTCCCAAGTGGAAACTGAAATGAACCACCATCCATCCAGGCAGGTGGAATAAGAAAATTGCCAAGATCTATCTTTTCAAGATCATAGGGATCCATTGGTGAAAGCACTGGTGCAAAAAGAGCAGCAAAAATAAAAATCACCATAATAGTCGTGCCGATTATGGCAGAGGGATCCCTCAAAAAGCTGTAAACATATTTTGATTCAACTATTTTTTTCATAACCTGAACATTCATATCAGTCATACCTGATTCTGGGGTTTAAGAACGCATACAATAAATCCACCATGATATTGATGAATAATATTATAAATGCCGCAAGCATGATATAGGTGACGATAATCGGCTGATCTGTCTCAAATATCGAGGTCAGCAAAAGATTGCCCATGCCTGGCCACTGGAAAATCGACTCTGTGACAATGGAGAAGGCGATAAGCTCTCCAAAGGAGAGGCCAGCAATGGTAACAACCGGAATCAATACATTTCTAAGTGCATGTTTTATGATCACCTTGAATGGTGAAAGGCCCTTTGCCCAGGCTGTTTTTATGTACTCTTCGGAAAGAACCTCCCTCATTCCGGCACGGGTAAGCCTCAGCAAAACCGCCAGTTGATAGCCCGAGAGTGTAAGGGCCGGCATTATAAGATGTTTTAAGCCGTCAAGGGTGAAAAAGCCGGATCGCCAGGGGCCAATCTGAACCGTATCGCCCCTTCCAAAGGGAGGAAGCCACTCTAAATATACAGCAAAGAGCATAACCCATAATATTCCCATAAGGAATGTTGGGATGGATATTCCCCCAAGGGAGCCTGCCATGATGATACGGGAAAGGGCACCGTTGGGTTTTAAAGAAACCAGAATGCCAAGCCCTACGCCAACGGTAAAGGAGAAGATAATCGCCGTAAGGGCAAGCTCAAAGGTCGCTGGAAATCTCTCAAGGATGGAGTCTAAGGCATCCACCTGGGAAACATAAGACTTACCAAAATTACCTCTGAGAGCATTGCCGAGGAAGCTGGCATACTGAACATAAAATGGTCTGTCAAGGCCATAGGCAATCCTTACCTGCTCCCTTTCCTGCTGGGTGGCGTACTTGCCGGCCAGCATCAGTACGGGATCTCCTGTATATCTGAACAGAAGAAAACAGATAAAGGAAACTGCCAGAAGCACCATGATACCTTGAATAATGCGATGTACGATATAACTTGCCATGGTTTTTCCGTTCAAGGGGGAAATTATTTCGGTAGTGTCCCAAACCTGTTGATAGGTAGTAGAGACAAGGCATGCCTTGTCTCTACAATGCCTTGCATCTATAACACCAGCAACAAATCAACAAATTTAGGACAGCAGCATTATTTCCCCCCTGTGTAGTGGGTAAATTATTTTTTAGTGATCTCTTTAAGGACAATCCATCTGTCGGGACGTGGTATAAAATTAAGGCCTGAACCCTTCTGGATTGCATAGATATCCTGCTGATAATGAAGGGGAATCCAGGCCAGATCCTCAACAGATTTCTTATTGATTGCCTGAAGGGCTTTGCCCCTTTCAGCGCGATCTAAAATAGAAGCAGAATCAATGATCATCTTGTCAAGGGTAGGATCTGAATACATAGCACCATTATAGGTACCCATACCTTTTTCCGGGTCAACTGTGTGGAGAAGCATCTCGGCGGAGCGGCCAAAATCATAGGAGCCATCCATCCAGCCTATGAGATAAAACATATGCTTATTTGAGGCAAGCTCGTCAAAAAATATGGATTTTGGTTTTACATCAAGTGTTACTTTAAGACCGATCTTTGCAAGATATTTGGCTACTGCCTCACATATCTGCTTGTCGTTGATATAGCGATCATTGGGACCTGCAATGGTGATTGGAAAGCCTTCCGGATAACCTGCATCCTTTAAAAGGGCTTTGGCAGCTTCCGGATCAAAGGGAAGGCGTTTCAGGGAAGGCTCATAACCGATTGTGGCAATGTCCGGCACCTGTGCTGTGGGTGTGGCCTGTCCTCTCATGATGGTTTTTACTATTTCGTCCTCATTGATTGCCATGGCAATGGCTTTACGGACACGAAGATCGGCAAAGGGGGTTCCCTCTTTATTTCCAATATCCATGTAGATGCAGCGACGGGCTGCACGTGATACAACCTCAATGGTCGGGGTCTTGCTGATTCTGTCAATCATTGGTATGGGTACACCGCTTAAAAGATCAGCCTGTCGGGCAGCAATGGCAGCAAACCTTGTGGCATCCTCTGTGATGGGTTTTATCTCCACATTTTTGAAAAAAGGCGCTCCTTCCCAGTAATCGGCATTGGCTTCAAGCTTGATATAGGAGCCTTTTGCCCACTCCACAAATTTATAGGCACCGGTTCCAATGGCACGGGTATTGTAGTCTCCGGACTCACGCCCTTCCGAGGACTCCTTGTCAACAATAAAATTCTGGTGCATGGTTTCTGCAAACCAGGGAATTGGCTTCACAGTTTTAAAGATAATGGTAAAATCATCTGGAGTCTCAATGGAAGCAATGGAGTTTGCAATATTCAAAAACTTGGAATATTCAGGATCTTTCATCCTTTCAAAGGTAAACTTTACATCGGCTGCATTAAAGTCATTACCATTATGGAATTTAACGCCTTGCCTCAGGATAAATTTCCAGGTCAGTTCATCAATACGCTCCCACTCTGTGGCAAGGGCTGGCATAAGCTTGCCATCTTTTGGGGCACGCTGCAGAAGTCCATCAAAAAAATTTGACATGTAGGAAAGGTTGGCATCGGAGTTGTAACCATGGGGGTTCATGGTTTTAGGGGGTGAATCCACAGCTATGGTTAGATCTGCCTTTGCAAAACATAAGGCTGGCAATACCATGAGTATGATCATGGACAATAGGGTTAAAAGACGGTGTTTCATGTTAAAATCTCCCTTTTTTAGTAAAAAATTAGTGTTAAGATAAAAAAGCCCTGTAAAATCAGGGAATATTGGCCTATTGATACGATTTAAGTTAAGTGTACCTTTTTTAAACTATTCTCCCCCTCGCAAGTCTGTGAAGAGGTGGGCTGGGGGTAAGGTTTCATATAGCTTACCAGAAAAATATTTTACTTTTTGGTCAAAAAAATTAATATAGATAACAGATAGTTAGACTTTTCCATTATCAATTTAATTATCTGGAATACTCAAAGTTGACACCTGTGATCTTGTAAGCCTTGTCAACACTGTCTGAATCAGGATTCCCACGATTAACAAGATAAGGCAGGATTATTTATCCTGAGCATCCTATCCATCCTGGTTATCCTGGTTCAGACAACTGCAATAACTTCTGAAAAAGCAATAAGATGTCGATTTTGAGGGAATAATATAGCAACAATTTAAGCCGGACATTCAAAAAAAATACACTCATTTAATTTCAGTACAGATGACAAGCTGCTGTATGGCCTTTGTCAAATTCCTTCATGGCTGGCTCATTTTTTTCGCAAATTTCCATTTTTCTGGGGCATCGTGTATGAAAACGACAACCGGAAGGCGGATCAATAGGACTTGGCACATCCCCTTGAAGGATAATGCGATTTTTCTCACGCAAAGGATCCGGTACTGGTACTGCCGAAAGAAGAGCCTGGGTATAGGGATGTTTTGCATCATTGTAAAGGGAGGCATAGGATGCGCTTTCAATGATTTTACCAAGGTACATAACAATAATACGGTCACAAAGATACTCAACAACAGCAAGATCATGGGAAATGATGATCATGGAGAGATCAAATTCTGATTTCAGATTCATCAAAAGATTTATGATCTGTGCCTGAATAGAGACATCAAGGGCAGAGACCGGTTCATCTCCGATAATAAGAGAGGGACTCAATGCCAGAGACCTTGCAATGCCGATTCTCTGACGCTGCCCTCCGGAAAATTCATGGGGATAACGGGTGCCCTGTTCCGGCGACAATCCAACTGTCTCCATGAGATAATCAATGCGCTCTTTTCTCTTTTCACCTTTATACATTCCATGCACTTCCATGGGATCAGCAAGAATCTGGTTTACAGTCATCCTGGGGTTTAAGGAGGAGTAAGGATCCTGAAAGATAAGCTGCATATCCCGACGAAGAGCACGCATCTGTGACGGGGTCATGTCAGCCATTTTTTTTCCCTTCCACCACACATCCCCATCGGTGGGGGGATTTAAATTCATTACAGCCATGCCGGCTGTTGTTTTACCACATCCTGATTCACCGACAATGCCAAGGGTCTCACCTTTTTTCAAATCAAAGGAGACACCATCAACAGCATATACATATCCCACAGGGCGGGATAACAATCCCTTGCGAATGGGAAAGTGCACCTTCAGGTTTTCAACCTTGAGTATTTTCTCTTCATTTTTTGTTTCAGGCTTTCCGTTATTCATGGTTATTTCTCTCCTGAATGTAGCCAGCATCTCACTGAATGCCCATTGTCTGCATGGAACAGTTGAGGCTCTTGTTTTCTACAAAGCTCCATGACATGGGGACATCTATCACAAAATTTACACCCTTCAGGAAGGGAGTAGAGACTGGGTATCATCCCCTTTATTTCTGTCAGTTTTCGATACTTTCCAGCAGTTCGACTTCCAAGAAGCGGAATGGATTTTAAAAGCCCCTGGGTGTAAGGATGCAATGTATTCTGAAACATTTCAATGGTATTGGCCTCTTCTAAAACCCTTCCGGCATACATTACCACAATGCGATCTGCCATTTCGGCAATAACTCCCATATCGTGGGTAATAACCTGTACAGCGGTGCCAAAGTCCTCCTTCAGACGAATCATCAGATCCAGAATCTGTGCCTGGACTGTGACATCAAGAGCAGTGGTTGGCTCATCTGCAATGAGGATTTCAGGATCACATGAAAGAGCCATGGCAATCATGGCGCGCTGTCTCATACCCCCTGATAACTGGTGCGGGAACTCATGCACCCTTTTATGGGGAGATGGAATCTGTACCCTTGCAAGCATATCAATGGAGGCTTCCATGGCCTGTTTTTGAGTATATTTCCTGTGGAGAACAAACATCTCGGAAATCTGGTCACCGATGGTAAAAACAGGGTTTAAAGATGTCATTGGTTCTTGAAAAATCATGGCAATGCGATTTCCCCTGATAAGTCGCATCTGCTTTGGAGAAAGTTTTACAAGATCCTGGCCATCAAACAGAATCTCTCCGCCCACAATCATTCCGGGAGGATTTGGTACAATTCCCATAATTGACTGGGCAGTAACACTTTTGCCACATCCAGATTCTCCTACAATACCAAGCACTTCGCCGGAATTAAGTGAATAGGTAACCCCATCAACTGCCTTGGCTGTACCTTTTCTGGAAAAAAAACAGGTTTTAAGATTATTGACCTTGAGCAGTTCCATTGTTTTTTTCAGATACCTCTTTGTATGATTTATCTTTGTTTGTATGATTTATCTTTGTGAAATTTGGAAGGATAAGCATTTTATTAGAAGGTCTCCATAATATACTGACATATAAAGATTTTCATGCTTCGTTGTGGCAGATAGATTGACATGGCCGTTTTATATGAAAGTCTCCTTAACAGACTGTTTTAAAAACGACTTTCATCCCTTCGATTGTGGCGGTAATCCACCATGTACGTTATATAAAAATCTCCGGATTTTACAGGTTCGTAAGGTTATAATTACTTGATATTTCTGTTCGACTCCAAATCAAGCATGTTTGAGGCCAAAATTTTTAACAAATTACAGAATTTTGTGAATGACGAGTCTATGGTATTTTTGAGGCTAACACAAAGATAATATAAAAATCAACAAAAAAAATATATCTGGGTTAAAAAAAAATCAACCCAAACTAACCATATATATACACCCCAACAATATTTTGAGAAGTTAGTAATGGGGTTTAATTAACTTACCCAAACTCCCACTCTCCAGTCATGAAGAGGGTGTCGGGGGTGAGGTGAATGCACGTTATTTAAAACCCATTCCTTAATTAAACTCTATCACTTATTATCCGATCCTCACATCAACCCAGTGCTCTTTATGGTCATTACACAGAGGGATTGCATTATCCTTCTGGGCATTACCATCTACAAGGAGTTTCATTGAAAGCTTGCCGCCTGTTATTTGGTCGCCTGTTTTTTGATCGTCTGGTTTTTGCTCACCGAGCTGTTGCAGAACCGATATGTGGTAGAGCGTTTCCCGATAGCGGTAGTGAAGTTTAAACCCTTTCCACTCTTTAGGGATGCACGGGGTCAACCGCAGCTTATCCACCTCAAGGGTCAGCCCCAGAATTGACTCAATGATGAGCCGATACATCCAGGCCGAAGAACCGGTGTACCATGTCCAGCCACCCCGGCCCATGTGCGGGGCTACAGCATAGACATCGGCTGCCACCACATAGGGCTCCACTTTATAAATATCAACATCCGAAGGGGACCGTGCATGATTCACGGGATTGATGAGGGTGAAAAGCTCCCAGGCCCGCCGGTTGTCCCCAAGGCGTGCAAAGGCCATGGCTGCCCAGATTGCAGCATGTGTGTATTGCCCGCCATTTTCCCGTACCCCGGGTACATATCCTTTGATATAACCCGGGTTCAGTTCTGACTTGTCAAAGGGTGGATATAAAAGCCTTACCAGGCCATATTCACGGCTGACAAGATGTTTATCCAGGGATTCCATGGCAAGGATTGAACGCTCCCGGGAACCAGCCCCGGACAGCACTGACCAGCTCTGGGAAATGGAATCAATCCGGCATTCCTGGTTAATGGATGACCCCAGTGGTGTTCCGTCATCAAAATAAGCCCGACGATACCAGTCGCCGTCCCAGCCGTGGGATTGAATATTATTTTTAAGGGTTGTGGCCTCACTGCGGCAGAGGTGGGCAAAGTCTGTATCCTTCCGTTTATCAGCAACCCCGGCAAAACCCAGGAGCACTTCATAAAGAAAAAATCCCAGCCATACACTTTCGCCCCTGCCCTCTTTTCCCACAAGATTCATGCCGTCGTTCCAGTCACAGGAACCAATGAGAGGCAGACCATGCTCCCCAAAGGTGAGACTTTTTTGAATTGCCCGAACACAGTGATCATATAAGCCCGCTTTTTTTTGGGAGCGGCCTGGCAGATCATAATATGACTCTTCATCGGCATCCAGGTTACGACCCGAAAGAAAAGAGACCTCTTCATCCAGCACCCCGGTATCCCCGGTGACAAGGAGATAGCGGCTTATGGCCAGCGGAAGCCAGAGGTAGTCGTCGGAGCATAGGGTACGCACTCCCCTGCCCAGAGGCGGATGCCACCAATGCTGTACATCACCCTCCTCGAATTGACGGGATGCCGCCAGCAGGAGATGTTCCCGTACCAGATGTGGACGGGCATAGATCATGGCCATTACATCCTGCAACTGGTCCCGGAATCCAAAGGCTCCACCTGACTGGTAGGTTGCATTCCTGGCCCAGAGTCGGCAGGCCAGGGTCTGGTAGAGAAGCCAGCCGTTGGCCAGCACATTAAGGGATGGATCAGGGGTTTCCACATTAACTGCACCAAGGGTTTGGGTCCAGTACTGCCAGATCGTATCAAGGACATTGCGGGCTGCTGTTGAACCCCGAAGCCGGTGTACCAGATCTTCGGCATCACTCTTGTCTTTGCCCGATCCAAGCCTGAAAATGATCTCACGCTCCTCCCCGGCAGCGAGATGAAACCCCACCTGGATGGCGGCACAAGGATCCAATGCCGCTCCAACCCTTCCGGAAAGGCGGGTGCGCAGCATTGCGGCAGGTGATGACAGGGTGTGATTACGTCCCAGAAATTCTGTCCTGTCACCGGTTATTGTGCAGTTTATATCATTAACATCAAAGAATGCAGTCCGGTTGGGGAATTCGATGCTGTAGGCATTTTCTGCAAAAAGAACACCTCTCATGGCATCAATGGAGGTTACCACATGCATACCTGATTTTTGCCGCAGGTCTCCAAGCACCCATTCCACATATCCTGTGGCCGAAAGTTTTCGGGAGCGCTCCGATATGTTTCGTACCTTCAAGACTGAAAATTTCTGATTCTAATTTATTTTGTGGTCAGGTCGTATAACCCGACATCGAAGTTGAAATCATGAGATTATGTAACCAATTTTGATGATAAACAAATCCGTTTAACTTGTGAACTGGAGATGAGTAAATCTCACTGATTTTGGCACGTGGGCAGTATATTCCAAAGTTGTGCAATAATGCCCATGCACGTATGGAACGTTC
>NZ_LT828542.1:438510-464203 GCF_900170035.1 Desulfamplus magnetovallimortis
AGATTTTCAATCAGGGCAAGCCGCAACATGATGGGGATAGCCCAGAGTTCCCCCAGTTTCAGAATGGTGACACTCTGATAGGCAGCCACAAAACTGCTGAGGCTTTCAGTGTCCACCCGGCCGTCCCCGTGGGAGATGATCTCAAGGGCAATGTCATACACCCTTGGCCTGCCGGCTGACGGCCCTTTTGAAAGGCGAGGCAGCTCAAGGCTGTACTCCTTTGACAGATGCTGTTTTGCTGTACGGATCTGTGCCTCGATCAGGTAGAAATTGTCCAGCAACCACTCTTCGGCCGGAGCAATAAGGCGATTTTTCACAATGGCTTGGGTCAGTGGTCTGCACACATCAATGAGCAGGGCTTCATTTTCCGACAGGCGAGACAAAAGTTTGTCCGGCAGTCGCCTGTCACTCAACTCATGTCCCCTGGCCAGGTTTATGCCATGCTGTTTCATTTGGTCACTGCCAAACAGTTCTGCACGAAGGGGCAGTTCTTCAGCAGTGACAGACGTCGATTCTTTTTTGAAAAGATATCCAAAAAAATGAAGCGGTTTCAAGAGAATTTTTGCGATGCCAGCCATCATTGGTGATCTCTCCTTTCCGGCATAAGCACCTAAACAAAATTAATCCATAACTTTTCCTTAGACTATTTTACATGATTATTTCTGTTCGGGTACTTAACCATATCGGTCATAAGCAGGTAAATTGTGGGTAAATTATAAAATTGAACTATTTTGTGACTGGAAAAAGTTCAACACGCCTGTTCAATGCACGGCCTTTATCTGTTTTGTTGGATGCCACAGGTTTTGAAAAACCGAACCCTTCGCAGGAGATGCGGTTTTCATCAATTCCCTTATCTGCGAGATAGGCTTTTACAGCCTCTGCCCGTCTCATGGAAAGGGTATCATTATATTTTCTGGTACCGATGCTGTCCGTGTGGCCCTGGATTTTTACAAAAAGATCGGGACGGGCTATCAAGACATTGACAACTTTGTCAAGAAACTCAAAACCTGCCGGTTTGATGATAATTTTATCAAAATCAAAATGGGTTTCATCCACCACCCAGACTTTAACGACTTCCGGGGGAGGTACTGCTTCCGGGGCGGGTGGCGGTGCTTCAACTATGGGTTTTTCGGTCAGAGGTTTTTCAGTCAGGAAAATATCCTCTACAAACTGCCCCATACCGATGCCTGTCATCAATTTATCCGCTTTGGTCACAAAGCCGCACTTGCCTATGGCGGCAATTTCTTCCATCAGGATCATCCCTTCTTCATCATCACCGACAAAGACCGGATAAAAACAAATCTCTTGACCCATTTGATTCTTCAGTTCCCGGGCTGTTTTCAGGGTTATGGGCGATTCTAACCCCACTGCCTCTTGACAGTCACTTATGATCACAACAGCTGTTTTTCCGGAAAAGTTTTCAAGATCCTCTATGGCTGCGGTCATGGCCTTATGCATGGGGCTGGTCCCACCTGCAACGGTAATCAGGGCTGATTTTTCTTTCAGACCCTCCCTTGTATATTTTTCCATGCCATAAAAAAGAACCGTCAGTTTATCAGAAACTTGCCTACTGTGCCCAAAAGATCTCAAGCCTGCATTCTGGTTAAGTTCCGGCAGGGTCTGACTCAAGTGTTTTACAATTTCACGGGCAGTGAAAAATTTTTCATTTCCATTATAAATGTCATCCATGGAACTGGATGCATCCAGGATAATCAGAAAATTATCTATGGCAGAAACATAATCGTCTGAATTAAAAATGGTTGGGGTAAAAGCTTGCTGGATCGGTTGCCGGACAGCACATCCAACTGCAAAGAAAGCAACAATGAGTGGCAAAGCAACCATGGTTTTAAAAAATTTCATAATCGTTCTCCTATTATGTGTTGCATTTGAGCTAATTTTTAATGATAAGGCTGTTCTTGATAGATTGGACACCATTCACTGATCTGGCCACTTCCACTGCTCTGACAGAGGCTGCGGCAGAATTCACGAAACCGCTTAACTGCACTTCTCCCTTAAAAGTTTCAACATTGATCTGGAGTACCTTGAGCATCGGATCATCAAAAATTTGTGCCTTTACCTTGGCGGTTATAACAGAATCATCAACATATTCGCCTGTGATTTCCTTATGACTTGTTCCGGCACAGCCGGCGATAAAGACAAACAGACAAAATCCAATAATAAAAACGTTGATAAGATTTTTTGTTTTCATAATTTGTTTATTTTTTAGTTTTATGTATATTTTAGATGGTTAAAAAATAATCAATCGAAAATGGCAGGTTTAGACACCCCACTTCTGAACAATGGATGCATGGAAAATCAATAAAGTTTGTTTTGAAAGTTCTGCATGGCTTTTACAATGTCGAGGATTGCCTCGTGCATACCATCAGCACCGAAATTCAATTTAGATACATCTTTACTGTTGATGTCGCCCTGAATTTCAGATTTAATGCTTTCCAGTTTCTGAGCATGTTTTTCAAACTGAATACGATGCTCTTCTTCCATATCCTTTAAAGCTTCTGAATTAATCTGACAGACAAGTTCATCAGCCTCAGCCATTAGTTGTTCTAATTTCTCGGCCTCCATCTTCTGTTTGTATGCTTCTTTTGTACTCATGAGACATCTCCTTTGTTTGTTGGTGTCATAAACCCGTTGATCTTCTGCCGACCAGGCATTGATATACAAGGGATTGTAACTCTTGTCGCCTTTTCGAATATCAGGTAATTGCGTGGTATTGGTCAGGAAAAACAGAACAGGTTAATAAATATACCGTTCACAAATTCTCCGGTAATGATAGCCGTAAATGGAAAGAGTCACAGCCGTTGACACGAGTCTTGGTTTCCGTGTCACTGTCCAGAGAATCAAATACCAGTAATGAAAGCGTTCCTTTCCCAATATCCCAAGTCTTATGGTTGCCTTGAAAAATGAAAGAAGACGATGAATATCAAGGGGTGCAATGATTTCAGGTGCCTTGAGGTCCCTGAACAAGATCCTTACGCGGCGGTAATAATTTTTCGGCTGATAAATCTGTTTCATGATGGATTGATATCCGTCAGAAAGCTTCTCCATGCCCATCTGCGGGATAATATTGGTGGTACCGTTCACATTGTCTCCTGAAAAAAATTCAGCAACCCGGCTCTCCTTTTGAAGCCGGTCAAAAAGCCGGGTACCTGGAATTGCCTGGAGCATACCTACCATGGCTGTCACAATCCCGCTTTTCTGGATAAAATCGATCTGCTGCTGAAAAATAGAGGGCCCGTCGCTGTCAAATCCCACAATAAACCCGCCCATGACCTGTAATCCGGAGCGATGGATGATGCCCACACTTTCAAGAAGATCCCTGTTTTTATTCTGGGTCTTATGGCATTCGGTGAGACAGACCTCATCCGGGGATTCAATCCCGATAAACACGGAATCAAACCCGGCAGCTACCATCATATCAAGCAGTTCAGGGTCGTCTGCCAGGTTGATGGAAGATTCCGTGAAAAAGACACACCCTTTTTTATCTTTGTGCCATTCAATCAAGGCAGGAAGGAGATGAGTTTTTAAATACCTTTTGTTGCCTATAAAATTATCATCCACAAAAAAAATACTGCCACGCCAGCCTGCTGCATAGATTCTGTCCAGTTCCAGGATTATCTGCTCCGGGGTTTTTAACCTCGGTTTATGGCCAAATAGAGCCGTCACATTACAGAAATCGCAATTGAATGGGCACCCCCTTGAAAATTGAAGGCTCATGGAAGCATACCGTTTCATCTTTAAAAGCTCCCATAAGGGAATGGGTGTATCGGAAGGCTCACAGAACCCGGAAGCCCTGTATATCTTTTTTGCCAGGCCTTTATTTAAGTCCGACAAAAACCTGGGAAATGTCAATTCTGCTTCATCCAGCACCAGGTGATCCACGGACTTGAATTCATCGGGTTCGGAGGTAAAAAGAGGCCCGCCTCCAACAACCGGAACATTCAAGGCTTTGCAGCGATCAATGATCTCTTCTGCGGATTTCCTCTGGATCGCCATGCCGCCAACAAAGACCATATCCGCCCACAGGATATCCTTCTCTTTCAATCTCTCCACGTTTGTATCCACCAGACGTTTTGCCCATTTCTCAGGCAGCAGGGCAGCCACTGTGATCAGCCCCAGCGGCGGGAAAGCGGCTTTTTTGCCGATAAAACTTAAAGCATAGGTAAATGACCAGAATGTATCCGGAAATTCAGGATAAATTAATAGTATGTTCATTATGAAAAAACTCCTTTGGGTGATAATGATACGCAGCCGTGCCAGCTTGATACTCCTTCATGTCAGTTTGATACGCTGTCATGCCGCTTGATACGCCGTCATGACTATTTGATACGCCGTCATGACTGTTTGATACGCTTTCATGCCAGTTTGGTTCTTATCTTTTTAACTCTCTCCATCCCCTGAAGATGCGAAACCGAATATATCTTGAGATTAAGAGGATTTCGTAAAAGGGTTTGGGTTCCAAGCAACACCCCGAACCGATTGGATTTTATGTGACGATCCATATCTTCACGGGTTTCCCACTCTTCCATCAGATAAAATCGATTCTTTTCATGGATATCACAGGAAACAGAATAGCTTTTGCAGCCGGTTTCACTGCCCACGGGTTCAATGAGCGAATGAAGAGTCTGGGTAAGCTCTAAATGCTTCTCTTCAAGTACATTCATTATAATTCTGAGAATGATCATTATTGATCCTCTTTTTACCGTGGAAATGGATACAATTTTCTATATTCGGGGGTGGATGGATGGCAGCCATGCCCGTTTACCGTGGAAATGGATACAATTTTCCATATTCGGGGGTGGCTGGATGACAGCCATGACCGTTTACCGTAAAAACATATTTGGTTTTCATAGTAGGGAGTGGCCGAATGCGGCCATGAACGTTTACCCTGGAAATGACTCTCATTTTGAACACCGCATATGCCATTATTAATACCTGTTCGGTTGCATATATATGGTGTAGCGGGAAAAAATTGATGACTGATGAGATTATTTGAAGTCCATGCTTATCTTTAAATAAAGCAATCATTATGCCGGAATTCCGGTTCCGAAATTTTTACCGTGCATCAGCTTGATTTTAAAGGAATAAATAACCTCAGAAGGGTGTTTGGCTCAGGCTTTTAAAAGATATAAAAAGGGTCTTATTTGGCCGAAGGGTCATATGCGGCATTTTTTGGAGGATACGACTATCTTTTATTGAAATTTTGGGGTTTGGTTCTAACATCGGCCACTGTAGGGGCAATTCTGTGTGATCGCCCTCATAAAGAGGGCAGACACATAGGTCTGCCCCTACAAAAATGGCAGAAAATAGAATTTCTCCTGCCACCAATGGTGCAATTTTTTATCATAAATGAATTTCACATATCTGGTTCATTGGCCCAATACCCTTCTTGCTTGTAATATTCATGCAATCCGGCCTCATATTTACGATAATCTAAGAGCATTAGAGACTCGTCAGTGTATTCAGGTGCTTTTTTGATTGTATCCCTGGTGAGATTGACGAATACTTTTGACTGAGTCCAACTGATGTGATCAAGCCACTTTGTGGAAATCAGCACTTTTTTTCCAGGCCACCAGTTTTTTGTATCAATAACCAAATAACGAATCGCCCATGTGTCATCATCAATTATAAAATCCTCGACGTGGCCAATTTCACCATCTTCCGCCTGGATGTTGTTACCATACACAGCCTTTGTGCTGCGAAGATGAGGATCCCATTGTGTTTCAACTTTGTTTATGACTTTCCATTGTCCGCTGTCACGTACAATTCTGGGAGAAGAACCCCACATGTATGGACCGTCCCAATACATGGGCCATCCATAATACCCGTAATAGGTCTCCTCGAATTGCCGTGAAACTGGCTTGTCACTGTTCAGGGATGGACTCTCCTCAATCTGTTTTTTGGTCAGAGTGACTGTGAGCAGTTTATCGTCTTTATTAGCAGACTCAAGTGCATAGTTTATTACATTAATGTCAATACCGAACGTACCGATATCTGAATCAATCCTCAAAATCGACATCTTTTTGCTTTTTCAGCAGATATTGCATGACTGGTGAAAAAAAACGTGCCCGTGCTGAGAAATGGTCGTTCCTGTAGCTTAACGGAAAACCGATGATATAATCGGCATTGATAAGATCCATTGAATCTGCATCCATATTGAACTGGGCCAGGACTGCCCCGCTGATATTGAGCTGCCAGGCATCATCATCGCCCCAGCCTGACCAGCGAACAAGACCGAAACTGTCTCCAAAGCCAACAGATCCTATATTTATGCTGTCATCTTCTTCAATGCCGTTGCCAGTTTCAATACTCTCGTCCGGCAGCTTGAGTACGACGTAGGTGATATGGGTACGTGGCTCCTTGGGACTTGCCATGGAAAGATAAAAGAGCTGTCCTTGAGGAAAGAGAAGCGATCCACCTTTGTTGTAACGACCGGGTTCACTATTATCCTGGCTATAGACATTTGAAGCCAGCAGGGAAAGCAAGCTTGATATTAAGATTATCCTGATACTGACCTTGCTCATAGATCATCTACTTTTAAAAAAACGGATCTGGAACTATAATTTTTCCAGATAATTAAACTGGCTCTTGGTTGATGACGTGTGAGAATCTATTAAAATTGTGTCAAGTAATACTGCTTTATTCTTTTCTTGACATTGATCTTCTATAATTCAATATTTATGCCAGCATTTCCAACCTTGTTGTATCTGTGGCTATCTTATTGATTTTTAAATGATAATAAACCATACGACCATTTGCATGGTTTTAGTTAAAAAGCCATATAAAAAGGTCACATTTGACCAATGGTCATATAATACCTTTTAAAAATAATTCTCTGGAATCGGCAGGAAATAATAAGGCTGGCAAAAAATTTTCGGAGGGGGAAGGGTGGGCTGTAGAACTTCGCTATAATGGTTTTAGTAGCCATGGAGGGACTGTTTTTTTAGAAATGATATGATTGTGAACTAACTTAAAGCACAAGTATTGCGTCAACTCCAAGTATCTTAGCAGAATTTGCAAGTTTAGCATCAGCAGTAAGTATGGGAATGCTTTTTTCATGTGCAATAGCCAAATGTATAGCATCAAGGCTTCTTAAAGGAGTGTTAAACTGAGCAATCCATTTTTTTGCAATAGAGTAATGCTTAGTCTGAATGGGAAGATAAATAAAACTTTTTTGGTCAATATGTGTTTGAAATAAAGATAAAATTATATCTCCATCTTCTTTTGAAAGAGAGTTTTCTCTAATTTTGCGTGATATTGCAGATGCAAGTTCTATTTCTGTTAGTTGGCTTACAGCTGGTTCTTCAGTGTTAATTAGTATCTCTTCTATTTTATCACTTAGAGATTCAGGGCAGTAATAGGCAGCTAAAATATTTGTATCAATGTAAAGCATTAATTACGTTCCTCATCTCTTTTATTTATAGTTGTTCGGCTTAACGGCTCTCCTGTAACCTTAATGTTTTTTCTGAATTCTTTTAAGGCTTTTAATGGAGTTGGTTTATCGTTAATATTTATATTTATAATACGAGCAACTTTTTTACCTCTTCTGGTTATAACAATATCCTCTCCCTTTTCCACTTCATCAAGAATAGAGCTGAATTTCTCTCTAACTTCTTTCGCATTAACAACAAGCATAATTTTTTTCCTTTTAACTTTGTGTTGTTTAAGTGTATATTTGGAACGTAAGCTCAAATGTTATTTTTGTCAAACATTAAAGGCTCAAAGTCTGAATATTTAAACAGGCTCTTAATATTTGCTCAAAATCGACATGTTGTTGGCTTTTTTGGCATTTATGGCATTTGTCTGAATCAGGATAACCAGGATTTACAGGATGCTCAAGATTTTTATCCTGTAAATCCTGGTTATCCTGGACATCCTGATTCAGACAGTATTGACAAGCTTCAAAATCTCATAGGTGTCGTTTTCGAGTATTTGATATATATTGTCGTTGGTTGAAGCCATTAAATATTTCTCTCTATCCTGATCTGGTAGTGCCATAAACCTGTTGATCCGCTCTTGACGGAGTTTTGCAGGATAAGGGTCTGCAACTCTTTCATCAACAGGTTTGGACACCACCCCTGTTTTTTACCCTTTTAGGCTTGCCACAAGATCAATGTACTCCTGTTTGGCTTTATCCTGTGGGGTTCCCTGACACTTACTCCAGGCATCATATTTTGCTCGTCCCTTGAAATCTGTCATTCCGGGACGCTTTCCGGTAACATCCCCCACACTGCCCTGTTTAAAGAGCGAATAGAGCTTGAGAAGAATATCATTTCCGGGTTTTTTGGTTAAGGTCTGAACATCCTTGCTTGCGGTTTCAAACTGTTCATTTAAATCTGTCATGTCTTTCTCCTGTTCCGTGAAAATGGATTCTGTTTTTTACAATTTAACAAGTGACTGATGACATTGCAGGTCGGCTTGGAAACATCCGGCATGGGTAGAATCAATCAATTCCCAATTTAACAGATTGGATAGCAAACTCAAGCAATTCCAACTTGAAGGCAAAATTAAGTCAATAGTTGATTAAGACAAGCGTCATACCTATTGATTAGATCAACAAATGCTGGTAAATCAACTCAAACAGTTATACCCTCTTCATTCCATATTCCTACGTCTTCCAATGACGTGTTATTCATACATCCAAAAACCACCACCATCCACTCCGAAGGAATCTTAACAATGTCAGGTTTTGCAAGAGAGAGCAACACGGTTGATTCTTGACAGAAAATCAAAGTATGCTATCATTGACTTATGAAATTCCAAATTTTAGAATTTCAAAAATTATCAAAATGAATAAAATAAAAAATCAGGAGATAAATATGGAATTAGTCAAGGTAAAGAAAAACTTTCAAATCACTTTACCAAGTGATCTCCGCAAAGAATTAAATATAAAAGAAGGCGATTATTTGGATATTAATAAACAGGATACTTATTTTATCATAAGCCCTGTTAAAGTGATTCCTTCAGATCAAGCCTATTTTCATACTAAAGAGTGGCAAGAAGACGAGGCCGAGGCAGACAAAGATATAGCAGAAGGGAATATTGAAGGTCCTTTTGACAATATAAATGATGCGCTTAAAGCTCTTAAAGCAGATTGAATATGAAACTTTTTTTCACAAAAAAATTTATTCGACAATACCGAAAACTGCCCCAACAAATCCAGGAAACAACGGATAAACAGTTGGGGCTTTTATTATCTAACCCGGAGCATCCATCCCTTAATGTCAAAAAAATGCAAGGATTAAAAGAGATCTGGGAAGCCCGAATCACATCCTCATATCGTTGCACTTTTCAAAAAGATGATGAGTCCTATTATTTGCGGAATATAGGCACACACGATATTTTGAAAAAACCGTAAAATTTGAAGATTTGATGTTTTGGAATTTTTCATTAAGAGAACCCGAGAGCAAACAGGAAGCAGACGATGGTCGTCAAAGGGTTTTTAATAGCTCATTAGTCAAACTCAACTCATGCTTCCAATCTGATATGTTACGCTCCCCAGTGTCAAAATTTATACCTATTAAATGGATATCCTTACCCCTTTGCTGATAAGAATCTGCATATTTCTTTTCTCTAATTTGGTTAATTGCTGTATCACTGCTTTGATTGCATTTGAACTCTATGATATAAATTTTATCATTAAACTCAACCACAAGATCAATCCTGCCCTTACAGGTTAACACCTCGCTATTTGCCCTGACACCTGATGCTGAAACCATAAGATAAAATATAGTGTGGAAATATGCCTCGTCCCGGTTGCTTTCAAGGATGTTGGGGATAGATGCATAAATTGCCTTCATGGTTTCAATGAAATTATCAAATTCCTGAAGTTCAAGATATTCACAAAGAAGGGCAAACTGAGAGCCTTCCCTGTAATTTTCTGTATAGCTGAAAAAGAGATTTTCAAGAAATGCTGTTTTAACCTCCTGATTGGGATAATCAAATGTGTAGAGCATTCCCCTTATATTTTTTATGGTAATGTAACCTGTCTGAAAAAGCAGTGCCTCAAGCTGGAGTCTATCAAGATCATATACGCTGAAAAGTGATTTTGTTGCTTGAATATTTTCAATTGCAGGGGGATACCACTTTTGTTCCTTGATAAGATTTATTAAAAATGAAGGTGTTCCTGTTTCAAACCAGTAATGTTCAATAAGCATATGTTTAAGGGCTGACATAAAAGAATATGGATTAAAAACTTTGACATCTCTTTCTGAAAAACGATACCCATTATAATGATTAATAAGAGCATCCATTACTTTTGCAGGCTCATTTTCGCTGTTATCTGTCCTGTTTGCCATTTGTGCAACGTATGGAGTAAAATAGAGATCAACCTCTTCCATGGTATATCCAAGCATATCTGAATATAGAGGGAGCATGGTAAGGTCTGTCAGGTTATTTAACTCTGAAAATATAGATACTTGACTGAACTTGGATACACCTGTGATGAATACAAAGCGAGTTATAGGCGTAACTTCCACCCCTTTAATTACCCCAAAAAAATCTTTTAAAATATCACGGTTTTTCTTTGCAATCTTAAGAACTTCCTCACCTTTTCCAAGGTGGTCAATAAGGGGTTTATCGTACTCATCTATTAAAATGACAACAGGCATTTTTGTTTTTTTATTCAATGCTTTTATAAGCTCTTTAAACTGTTCCTTAAGAAGTGTCTCCTTTAACTCAATTCCAAATTCACCACCAATGGAATTTAAAGCACTTGACAGTCCCTGAACTAAAATCTCTGGTGTTTGATGGCTTATCTGATTGAAATCAAGTGCTATAACAGGATGCCTTTTCCACTCCCATTTAACATTTTCTTCTTTATTGTCATTATTTTCCTGATTTTTTATCCATAAACCTTCAAAAAGCTCTTCCCTGCCCTCAAAGAGACATTTTAGAGTGGAGACCATCAAAGATTTACCAAATCTTCTTGGGCGGGAAAGAAAATAGTACTTTCCATCTCTAACCATCTGGCTGATCTTTCTTGTTTTATCCACATAAAGATCTCCATTGAGCCTTATATTTTCAAAAGAAGAGTCTCCTGTGGGAAGTGTTGGCAAGTTTTTCATGGTTTTCCAATTCAGTTTTAATGCTTTATAACGTACATGGCGGATGCCCGCCACAATCGAAGGAATGAAAGTTGTTCTAAAAACAGCTATTTATTGAGACTTTCATATAAAACAGACATGATTGCGTATCAATCACCCCCAAGTATAAAAATGAAAGTCATTTTCACTGTAAAATACATGGAAGTTTCTATACTATGGACTTAAAAAGGGGAAGGGGAAAAAAATTTGCTCAATCATTCAAAAACTGCTCAAATGCCTACCACAATAGACTGATATCTGGTTTTTGTCAAAATTAAGGTTTAAAAATTATTTGCTCAAAGTCGGCACATATAACCTCTTGACCCTTGTCAATAGTGTCTGAATCAGGATGCCCAAAATTAACAGGATAAGGCAAAATTATACTCAAAGCTGACATCCATGATCTTGTAAGCATTGTCACTACTGTCTGAATCAGGATACCCAGGATTAAGAAAGATAAGGCAGGATTATCTATCCTGAGCATCCTATCCATCCTGGTTATCCTGATTCAGACAAATATAATAAATGCGAAAAAGCCAAAAAGATGTGGAATTTGAGTATATAGAGAGTTGCTCAAGAATGATTTTCCTACAATAGCCTTGCAACAATCTATAAAAATATAGTATTAATAAAATTATTTGGTGACTTTTAAAACTCATAATAAAATTATTTTTAATATTTGAGATAGTTTATTAGTGAATAAAGAGTTGCAATTGATAATGTTTATCAATTAATATCTTGTTTCCACAAATAACTGAAGGAGGCCAAAATGTCTGACCAAAAAGAAAATTGCCATGATGGAAAGTGCCCTGTAACAGGGAAAACCGCCAAAAAAGTTACCGGCAGCGGCACCTCAAACCGAGATTGGTGGCCTGAGCAGTTGAATCTGAAGATTCTTCATCAGCACTCCAACATGAGCAACCCAATGGAGAAAGGCTTCAACTATGCTGAAGAGTTTAAAAAGCTTGATCTTGGGGCTGTAAAAAAGGATCTCTATGCCCTTATGACAGACTCCCAGGAGTGGTGGCCGGCAGATTATGGTCATTACGGAGGGCTTTTCATACGCATGGCCTGGCACAGTGCAGGTACCTACCGCATGGGAGATGGCCGGGGAGGTGCCGGAACTGGCAACCAGCGACTTGCACCCCTTAACAGTTGGCCAGACAATGTTAACCTTGACAAGGCCAGAAGACTTCTATGGCCGATAAAACAAAAATATGGCAAAAAGATATCCTGGGCAGATCTCATGATCCTTGCCGGTAACTGCGCTCTGGAGTCCATGGGTTTCAAAACATTCGGTTTTGCCGGAGGACGCGAGGATATCTGGGAGCCTGAAGAGGATATCTACTGGGGAAATGAAAATGAGTGGCTTGACGACAAGCGTTATTCAGGAGACAGGGATCTTGATAATCCCCTGGCAGCCGTGCAGATGGGGCTTATATACGTAAATCCCGAAGGGCCCAACGGCGAACCAGATGCAGTTGCTTCTGGTCGTGACGTAAGAGAAACATTTGCCCGCATGGCAATGAATGATGAAGAGACTGTGGCGCTTGTGGCAGGTGGCCACACATTTGGGAAATGCCATGGGGCAGGAAGTCCCAAACATGTGGGGCCTGAACCTGAAGGAGCCTCAATTGAAGAGCAGGGACTTGGCTGGAAGAGCAGCTTTAAAAGCGGCAAGGGTGATGATACCATAAGCAGCGGCATTGAGGGTGCCTGGACTCCCAATCCTGTCAAGTGGGATATGGGTTATTTTGACATGCTGTTCGGCTATGACTGGAATCTTGTTAAAAGCCCTGCCGGAGCTAAACAATGGGTACCTGTCTCCCCGGACGAAAAGGATCTTGCACCGGCAGCCCATGATCCATCCAGGAAAGTTACCACCATCATGACCACAGCAGATCTCTCTTTAAGGATGGATCCGGTCTATAAGCCCATTGCAAAGCGTTTCCACGAAAACCCCGAGGAGTTTGCGGACGCATTTGCAAGGGCGTGGTTCAAGCTGACCCATCGAGATATGGGGCCACGCTCCCGATATCTTGGCCCCGAGGTTCCGGAAGAGGTGCTTACCTGGCAAGATCCGGTTCCCGAAGTTGATCATGAACTTATCAACGATCAGGATATTGCTGATCTGAAAAGCAAAATCATTGCTTCAGGATTGTCTGTCTCTCAACTTGTTTCAACTTCCTGGGCATCTGCTTCCACCTTCCGTGGCTCGGATAAACGAGGTGGTGCCAATGGCGCACGCATTTGTCTTGCTCCACAGAAAGATTGGGAAGTCAACCAGCCCGAAAAACTTGCCAATGTGCTTGATATCCTTAAAAAAATCCAGAATGATTTCAATAAAGCCCAGACAGGGGGAAAAAAAGTTTCCATTGCTGACCTGATTGTTCTTGGAGGTTGCGCAGGTATTGAGAAAGCTGCAAAAAATGCCGGATATGAAGTGAATGTACCTTATACTCCTGGACGTACCGATGCTTTGCAGGAGCAAACAGATGTAGAGTCATTTTCAGTACTTGAACCCAAAGCAGACGGATTTCGCAATTACCTCAAAGCCAAATATTCCGTATCTTCTGAGGAGTTGCTGATTGATCGTGCGCAACTGCTGACACTTACAGCTCCGGAAATGACTGTACTTGTTGGTGGAATGCGGGTACTCAATACAAACTTCGGACAATCAAGCCACGGTCTATTCACAACAAGACCGGAGACACTTACCAATGATTTTTTCGTAAATATTCTTGATATGGGCACCGAGTGGAAACCAACCTCTGAAGAAAAAGAGATATTTGAGGGACGTGATCGCAAAAGCGGTGAACTCAAGTGGACAGCTACCCGTGTTGATCTCATTTTTGGCTCAAACTCACAGCTTAGGGCACTTGCTGAAGTTTATGGATGTGAGGACTCACAGGAAAAATTCCTGAATGACTTTATTGCTGTCTGGGATAAGGTAATGAACCTTGACCGTTTTGATCTGGGTGTCTAAAAACCAATTTGATGCCCAAATCGTGATTATGTAGAGACGCAATGTATTGCGTCTCCACTTGCCTCTTCTCTACTTCCCCCTTTTCTACTTGCCTCTTTTCCTGCTTTGCCTCTTTTCCTGCTTTGCCTCATCAATGCCGATCTTTTGAAATAAATTTCCAAAGCAGATAAGTGCTTATTACAAAAAAAGTGATTATGGCACTCCAGTAAAGCTCCGGTAGAGAATCAGCATTGATGGAGCCACCCCTTGTGGGAAAATTGCCTGTTATAAGTGAATAAATTACCAACCCGTAACCGATTATTATGCTTATAACCTGACTGAATGTATTCACCTGTTCTCCTTTGCCTCCCTGCATCTTTCATATCATCACAATAACGCTTTACATTTTTATTAAAATTCCTAAAAAAGAAAAGTGCCCAAATTTTAAGTTGATTTCATTGACATGACAATAAGCTCCATATAGATACATATTCAAAGCTGACACCTATGCTCTTTTGCGCCCTGTCACTACTGTCTGAATCAGGATGCCCAGGATAATAATAATTTACAGGAGATAAAAATCCTGAGCATCCTGAACATCCTGTAAATCCTGAGCATCCTGTAAATCCTGGTTATCCTGATTCAGACAAATGCAATAAGTGCCGAGAAAGCCAAAAGATGTCGATTTTGAGTAGATAAAATTAAACTATAGATTTGCTGAAGGAAAGTCTATTTTAATTTTATGGGAAGTTGTTCAGAAGGCGTATTACCTGACCATACCACAAGCACAACCATATTGAGGAATCCAAATGGAACAAAATTTACTGGACTTTTTAAAACAAGAGACAGAAAAGCTTCATTCTGAAGGGCTTTATAAAAATGAGAGAATCATCACCTCCCAGCAGCAGGCAGACATAAAAGTCTCTGGTGGAGCAGAAGTGATCAATTTCTGTGCAAACAACTATCTTGGTCTTGCCAATCATCCTGCGTTGATTCAGGCTGCCGGGGAAGGGATGGAAAAATATGGCTTCGGTATGGCATCGGTTCGCTTCATCTGTGGAACCCAGGAGCTACATAAAACCCTGGAGAAAAAGATAAGTGATTTTCTGCACACAGAGGACACCATCCTCTACTCATCATGTTTTGATGCCAATGGCGGGCTTTTTGAAACCCTTTTCGGGCCTGAGGATGCCATTGTCAGTGATGCCCTGAACCACGCAAGCATCATTGACGGTGTCCGGCTCTGTAAGGCTAAGCGATACCGCTATAAAAACAATGACATGGCTGATCTTGAGATTCAGCTTAAAGCAGCAAGATCTGAAGGGGCAAGGTTTATAATGGTTGCCACGGACGGAGTGTTTTCCATGGACGGAATAATTGCCGATCTCAAGGGGATATGCGATCTTGCAGACAGATACAATGCCCTGGTGATGGTGGATGACTCCCATGCCGTAGGTTTTGTGGGAGAAAACGGAGCAGGAACTCCGGAATATTGCGGAGTTCAGAAGCGAGTGGATATCCTTACCGGTACACTTGGCAAAGCACTTGGCGGTGCATCTGGGGGCTACACAAGCGGCCGCAAGGAGATTATTGAGTGGCTGCGTCAGCGCTCCCGCCCATATCTTTTTTCCAACACCCTTGCACCCCCCATTGCAGCAGCTTCCATTAAGGTTATCGAGATGCTCAGTGAAGGTGATGATCTTAGAAAAAAACTCAAAGATAACAGCACCTATTTCAGAAAAGAGATGAATCAACTTGGATTTACCCTGGTTCCAGGGGATCACCCCATTATTCCTGTTATGCTTGGAGATGCAGTCCTGGCCGGTCGTATGGCTCAACGTATGCTTGAAGAGGGAATATATGTTGTTGGATTCTCTTTTCCGGTTGTACCAAGAGGAGAAGCACGTATCCGCACCCAGATGTCTGCTGCCCATGACAGGGAACACATCAACAAGGCCATTAAAGCCTTTGCAAAGGTTGGACGGGAGTTGGGTGTTATTCAATAAAGCCTAAACAATCAAAACAACATTTTTTACACTTAAGGATAAAATCATAATGAAAGCGCTTGTAAAAGCAAAACCTGAGCCAGGGCTGTGGCTTCAGGATGTACCTGAGCCTAAATACGGCCCTGCTGATGTGCTGATAAAAATCAGGAAAACTGCCATTTGCGGCACGGACCTTCACATTTACAACTGGGATGCGTGGTCACAAAAAACAATCAAGACACCAATGGTGATAGGCCATGAATTTGTGGGAGAAGTTGTGGCAGTTGGAGCTGCTGTCAAAAATTTCAGGCCGGGGCAAAGGGTCTCAGGAGAAGGACATCTTACCTGCGGCAAATGCAGAAGCTGCCGTGCCGGTAAGCGACACCTCTGCATTGACACCCACGGTGTTGGAGTAAACCGTATTGGCTGCTTTACCGAGCTTCTGGTGATACCGGAGATAAATGTCTATCCTGTGCCGGACAACCTTGAGGATGATATTGCGGCAATCATGGATCCATTTGGCAATGCTGCACATACTGCCCTCTCATTTGATCTTGTTGGAGAGGATGTAATTATAACAGGTGCAGGCCCCATAGGCATCATGGCAGCAACAATTGCCAAAAGAATCGGAGCACGTCATGTGGTTATAACCGATGTCAATGACTATCGCCTTAATCTTGCAAAAAGCCTTGCATCGGTAAGGGCTGTAAATGTGGCCAGAGAATCATTGTCTGATATTCAAAATGAGCTTGGCATGATGCAGGGGTTTGATGTGGGCATGGAGATGTCTGGGGTACCATCTGCTTTCGATCAGATGCTTGAAAGCATGAACCACGGCGGCAAAATTGCCATGCTGGGTATTTTTTCACAAAAACCGCTGCTCAACTCTGATCTTGTTATATTTAAAAGCCTTACCCTGAAGGGCATATACGGAAGGGAGATGTTTGAGACCTGGTACAAGATGATAAGCCTTGTCCAGTCCGGTCTTGATATTGCCCCAATAATTACCCATCGCTTTGATGTGGATGATTTCCAGAAAGGATTTGATGTCATGAACAGCGGGCAGTCCGGCAAAGTTATTTTAAACTGGGGTGAATAAGAATAATTGTGCCTGGGGAGAGACTTTCTAATACTCCCCATGTTTGCTGACGCATCACAACGAAGGATAAAAATCTTTATATATCAGAATTTTACGGAGACCAACTAATAAATTCAAAGGTTCAAGAGGTTTTCCACTTTAAAATTTAAAAAGGCTGTTCAGAAGTTATCTGAACAGCCTTTTTAAAGGAGGAAAAAAGATGAAACTAACATTTTGTTAGCTGCCTTTTTATTAATGCAAACGATATGCCACATTATTCTTTTTCATTGGCCAAAAATTTTCCAAGAGCAGCTCCCCACAACATCATACCAATAAAAACAATACATTACGACACTCAAAACCAAGAGAAAAAAAATTCATTATTGTTTTTATACAGGTAGAACAGCCCAATATATATTTAAAAATGTCTCGTTTTTATCCAAATTATTTATTTCAAGGTCATCTTAAATCCATTAAAGCAGATATAAAAGTTCAAAATCATGAACTCAAAAAAATATCAAAGCAATAGCGTAACCACTAACATACTGAAATAATAACCGTCTTGATATTTTTTTATGGAAAGTTCAAAATTATGAACTTTTTATTTTGGCAGTTCAAAATTTTGAACTTCTATTATTTTGGGGTAAAGCAACTTGCCTTTTTTTATTGTTGTATGTATCATGACTGGAAATAAGCTTACGCTCGGAAATCATTTTTCTCTCATTTCCTGTTACAATAAAAGGATCCCCCCTTTAATGCCCAACCATTCAGGGTGTAAGTCTCCGGAAATAACCTGAAATAACAAAGGGTGTAACCAATGAAGATAAAGGTCAGGAAAAAAATTTTTCCACAGTTTTTATTTTTATTAATGCTTGCTTTTTTAGGATTCCAGCTCTCTTTTACTTTTGACAGCCCCCTTAATGCAGCCCAGGCTCAAGAGAGCCTACCCGCCTCTTCCTCCCAGGATGCTTTTCCTTCTGAATATGACTCCCAGAAACTATTTGAAATGTCTCTTCAGGAGTTGATGACTACCCGAATCCAGACAGGAACAATAACAGGAATTGCTGCGGCAAAGGCACCTGTTGCCAGAACAGTGATCACCGAAAACGATATTGCCATGACACCTGCAAGAAGCATTCTTGATCTCATTGAAGTCTATGTTCCAGGGGCAACTTTTATAAATCATTACAACGGACCAAGATTTGGCTTCAGGGGGGTGCTGGGTGATCAGAACTATCACTATCTGCTTCTTGTCAATGGGAAAAACCTGAACCTGAAAATCCAGGACGGCCCGCTTGTTGAGATTTTCAATCGCGATCTTAACGATATCAGGGAGATAGAAATAATTCGCGGCCCAGGCTCTGTTACTTATGGCTCAGGTGCCATTGGAGGGGTCATCAACATCATCACCCGTACCGCAGAAAATGAAAATGGAAGAAGGACAGGAATAGAGGCAAACACAGCTTACAGATATTTTACAACCTATGCATCCCAAGGATATGAAGGTGAAGATCTCAAATGCTATCTTTATGGAAGTTACAGCAGCTCCAGTGGAGAAAGCTCAACGAGATGGTTTTACGTGGATCGCGCCCATGGGTACGGATATGGATTCATGTCCGAAACATGGGGTAACAAGGGACTTGGTTCTGATGAGCCATCATACCTTGCTGATTTCTTAGATACACCCCAGGCAAAACTTCATCTTGACCTCAACTTTTTCAATGGTTGGCATCTTTGGGGCAGATACAGCTCATACAGTTGGGAAAAGCTGGCTGAAAAAACAAGCTATGCAGACGGGGAAAAATCCCAGGGATTCATGACCCAAAGTGCTCTATTGGAGCTTGATAAGACCCACAACATTTCAAAAAAACTCTCTCTTGAATCCCGAATTGGATTTGATTCCATATCTTTGCGGGAAATTGCCGGCTACCAGGGAACAAGTCAACCCCAGGAGTATATCACCCAGTTCAACAACTCCTATTCCGAAAATGAACTAAACACCAACCTGACACTTCATTACGACCACAGCGACAAGTTCCGCTTTGCCCTGGGCGCAATTTATGCCCATGAATACTGGCTGCCGGAGTGGGGAAAGGATGATGACAGCTTTATTCTCAGCATGAGAAGCCCCATCCGGTTTGCAGTTCTGACAGAGGATTCTGAATTCTATCAAAAATATGGAGAAGGGACATCAACTGTAATGCCACACCTGAAATCCAACTCCTACTCCATCCTGAGTGAAGCCAATATGAATTTTTATCCTGGATTTCACATGATTCTTTCCGGAAGAGCAGATAAAAATGATTACACTGACTGGTATTACTCTCCAAGGGTTGCTCTTATCTCCAGCTTGACTGACAGTGATATTCTGCGTGCCGTGTGGCAAAGATCAGTAAGAATTCCCAATTTTCCGGAAATTTATACCATGGATTACAATGGTCAGCCACCACCTGAGCCTGAGACCCTTGTCAATTACGAGGTTATGTACGAACACTATTTTGGGGAGATATCTTTTAATAGCAACATCTATTACAACATTCTGGATGAAGTCTCCTGGACAGATGCAGGTGCAGATGTTGTGGGCAACCTGAAACTATTCGGCATTGAGACAGGCCTGACCCTGAAAGATAAAAGAAACTCTTGCGGCATAAACTATTCATGGGTTCATCAGATGGATTACGACCCATATATAACAATAGACACTGACCTTACAAACCCTGATGGTGATCCAATGCCTTTAAGTGAAAATTATGCTGACAATCGCATTAACAACCTTCCCTCACACACCATCAAAATGTTCTGGCAGCACAGTATATCCCAAAGTCTGAAATCCCACATGGATGCAAGGTTTTACTGGGGACAAAACCAGATCGACATGCTGGACATGTTTCGGGATGCCCATAATCAATATGGGACAGATGAGTCAAGGGAAGAGATGAACGCCATTTACGACACCATGACCGATCACGGCTATGGAAAGCCGTCCTTTACAATGGACATGGCCCTTTCATGGAAAATTCCGGTAAAATCCAATGCAGAGCTGACCATATATGCAATGAACCTTGTAAGCTGGAATCATATCCGCTACGGAATACAGTTCCATGAAGAGCCGTCCCGTCAATATCCCCGTCAGGCAACTTTTATCGAAGAACCTGTATCTTTGGGCATCAAAATGGAACTTCGTTTCTAAAAAATGGAACTTCGTTTCTAATTATTTTGATAAGAAACCCCAGTATTTTAAGGTTCTTCAAGATTTTCATATCCGGGTATCCTTAATTCAAGCAGTATCACAACAAAGAGTTTTCAGGCAGGCACACCATGCAGATGATATTAAAATATTCCCTTCTTATATTTATTTTGATTTTTCCGCTCATATCCATTTCGGCAAATATAAAACCCATATCCCTTGACAACTTTGATCTTATTGTCACATCAACCTCTGCCCAGCAGGAAAAACATCATGAATATCTTCTTAAATCTGCATTTCTGGAGCGATTCACCCGATTTGTTCAATGGCCGGTACCATTCAGCGAAATCAATAAAAAGGAGCCTTTTATAATAGGTGTAATAGGCCCAAACCCATTTGGAGATATACTCCAGGCTGTTTTTTCACGTCATCCCATCAAAGAGCATCCTGTATCAATCCGGTTACTTAACCGAATAGAGGATATCCAGGGATGCCACATGCTTTTTATCGGCAAAACAGATGACCATACACTTTCCAGAATAATTGAATTTTCAAAAAAATTTCCGGTTCTCACTGTCTCTGACAATACAGGGTATGCTTTGAAAGGCGTTCATATCAACATGTACATTGAAGAAGAGCAGATTCGTTTTGAAATCAACAACAGATCAGCATCAGAATCCGGCCTGAAAATCAGCTATCTTCTGCTAAAGGTAGCCCGTATAGTGGATACCGGAAAAGGTAATACTTAAGATGACCTCTTTTTTTGTTTCAATAAGGGCAAAACTCATTGCCATTATTCTTATCGTGGCAATTTTGACCATTGTCCCAACCTATATGTTAAGCGGCTGGCTTCAGTATCAGGGGCTGAAACAGGAACTTGCACGAAATGTGGTTATAAATGCAAAACTTGCGGGAGAATACTGTGTCTCTCCACTTACATTTGAAGACAGGGACGGTGCCACGGAAATCCTGAAAAAAATGGAGCAGATAAACTACATTAGTTCAGTGTGGCTGTTTGACAAAAACAACTCTCTTTTCGCTTTTTTCAGCCGAAAAGATGAGATCTCTTCTACAAAACAATCAAGTACCCCAAAAGATCTAACAACTTCAAACAATACTCTTTCCAATATAGTTAACATGCCTGAAGCCCCACAAATCTCAAACAATGAGACAGAAAAGTGGAACAAAGGTAAATTTTACAAAAACATATTTCGCATTTCCGTACCGGTGCTATATCAGGGACAAAACTACGGAACCATTGTCATTCAGGCGGAAACCAGGGAAATCAACAGCAAGACCAGAGCCTTTTTCATTACCCTTCTTCCTGGCACTCTTCTGATTCTTGCACTTGCGCTGTTTTTATCCATCCGTCTTCAAAAGCGAATATCAGGCCCCATCACACGTCTTGCAGCCATTACCCGAACCATTACCACAAAAGAAGATTTTTCAATTCGTGCTCCGGAGGGATCAAACGATGAAATAGGTTATCTCTATTCAGGATTCAACAGCATGCTGGATCACCTTTTCCATGAAAAAAAACAGAGGGATATTGCCATTTTTAGACTCCGGCAGAGTGAAACAAAATTCCGTGCAATGGTGGAAAATATAAATGACTGGGTATGGGAATGTGATATCAATGGCACATTTACCTACTCAAGCCCGGCTGTAACCAAAATTTTAGGCTATGCACCAGAAGAGATCATAGATAGACTTTTTACAGATTTTGTGCCTGAAGATTCAAAAAAAGCAACTGCAGAAACATTTAAAACCCTTATTAACACAAAAAAGAGCATCACCAACCGCATAAGGCCAAACATACGGAAAAATGGCATGACTGCCTATCTGGAAACATCGGCTCATCCTGTTTTTGACAATAGCGGTAATACTGTCACAGGTTACAGGGGTATTGACAGGGATATAACACAACGTGTAACTGCTGAAGAGGCCCAAACCCAGCTTGAGAACCAGCTCCACCAGGCACAGAAAATGGAGTCCGTTGGCAGGCTTGCCGGCGGAGTTGCCCATGATTTCAACAATATTCTGAGTGTCATAATTGGTTATGCAGAGTATTCTCTGCTTGATATTGACAATGAACATCCTCTTTACCAGAATATTATCACAATTATGGAGGCTGGCCATCGGGCATCCAGATTGACCCAACAGTTGCTGGCCTTCAGCAGAAAACAGATGATCAAGCAGGAGATACTCAATGTTGGAAGCGAAATTGAAAATATACTCAAAATGCTCGGCCGACTGCTTGGGGAGGATATTGAAATAGTTGTAATCCACGGCCGTGATAATCTCCTTGTAAAGGCAGACAGATCTCAACTGGAGCAGATTATTCTGAACCTGAGCATCAATGCAAGGGATGCCATGCCCCAGGGCGGAAGACTCACAATTGAAACAGGAGAGGTTGCACTGGAAGAGGGAGTTATAAATCACCACTTTGACATTACTGCCGGAGATTATGTTCGTATAACCGTTTCCGATACAGGAGAAGGTATCCCAAGGGAGATAATGAAAAATATTTTTGAACCCTTTTTCACAACAAAAGCAAGGGGCAAAGGCACAGGTCTGGGATTATCAACAGTCTATGGCATCATCAAACAGAACAACGGGGACATTGATGTGTACAGTGAGCAGGGTCAGGGCACAGCTTTTAAAATATATCTGCCACGCATTTATGAAACCATTGAGGAAAAAGAAAAACAGCCAGGAACAATAGTGGAAATTCCCCATGCAACAGAAACCATCCTTCTTGTGGAAGATGACGATATGCTCCGTGAGATGATCAATAAAGCCCTTTCATCCAGGGGATACACAGTAATAGAAGCAGAAAACGGGGAGCAGGGTGAAGAGCTTTTTAATAAATTTGAGGGAAAAATATCACTGCTGCTCTCGGATGTTGTCATGCCGAGAAAAAACGGCGTTGAACTGGCAACTGCGCTGAAAAAACGGTCTCCGGATCTTAAAATAATCCTGATGTCAGGCTACACGGAAAATGCAATTATCCTTGATGATTTTCCAGGCCCGGAAATCCATTTCATACAAAAACCCGTCACCCCCAAAATCATCTCCGATGCTGTACAGAAAGCCATTGAAGAAGATCAACTATAGTATTCCAGATAATTAAATTGATAATGGAAATGTCTATCTATCTGTTATCTGTATTAATTTCTCAAAATCGACATCTTATTGCTTTTTCAGAATTTATTGCATTTGTCTGAATCAGGATAACCAGGATGGATAGGATGTCCAGGATAGATAATCTTGTATTATCCTGTTAATCCTGGGAATCCTGATTCAGACAGGGTTGACAAGGCTTACAAAATCATAGGTGGCGATTTTGAATTTTTAATCATTTGGTGCAAAAAGTTTATTAAAAACAATTTAAGAGAATAATATAATGATATTTAACAAATACAACTTCATGATACGACTGAAAGATGATGCACAGCTACCCTTTTATAAAGGCTCCACCTTCAGGGGAGTTATGGGTCATGCCCTGAAAAAAGTTGTATGTGCATTGAAAAATCAAGAGTGCCAATCCTGCGTCCTCCGAAGCAACTGCACCTATGCAATGGTGTTTGAAACAGCCCATGCCATTGAATTACCCAAAGGCCTGCGCATATCCTCAGCTCCTCACCCCCTTGTTCTGGAACCTCCGGAAACTTCCCAAAGGGATTTTTTAAAGGGCGAGACACTGACCTGCACATTGCTTTTTTTTGGCCAGATTAACAACAACCTGCCCTACTTTATCTATGCGTTTGACCAGATGGGAAAAATCGGAATCGGCAAAAAAATTGATGGTCGCCGCAGCAGATTTGTACTGGAATCTGTAACTGCCGGTGATGATGGATCTGTTGTCTATACCCATGATGACCAGAAAATAAAAATATCAGAAACGTCCAGTATGATGATTTACAGTGAACTTGAAGCAGACAACTGCCTGCCCATCAGCACAAAGAGCCATAAAGGGCATGAAAGAGTCACCATGAATATCATCACCCCCCTTCGGATCATCGCAAGAAATGCGCCTGTGGCACGACTTCCCTTTCATCTTTTGATCAGCAGCATAATAAGGCGCAACACCGCTCTTTTTAATGTATATGGAGAAGGTGAGCCAAAACTTGACTACCCTGCCATGGTTGAAGCAGCAAAGAGTATCGAAGTTACGGAAAACTCCCTTAAGTGGCTTGACTGGAAACGCTACTCATCCCGCCAGGATAAAAAGATGTTCATGGGAGGCTTGACCGGCTCCATCACCTACCAGGGCGATCTTGCACAATTTTTACCCATGATGACAATGGCAGAAACTGTGCACGTTGGTAAAAACAGTGCTTTTGGGCTTGGGAAAATTACATTCAGAAATGACTCTTAAGCTTACCCATTTCCATTCTCAAAATCGACCTCTTATTGCTTTTGCAGAAGTTATTGCAGTTGTCTGAACCAGGATAACCTGGATGGATAAGATGCTCAGGATAGATAGGATGCTCAAGATAGATAGGATGCTCAGGATAGATAGGATGCTCAGGATGGATAGGATACTCAGGATGGATAGGATGCTCAGGATAGATAATCCTGCCTTATCTTGTTAATCTTGGGAATCCTGATTCAGACACTGTTGACAAGGCTTACAAGATCATAGGTGGCGACTTTGAGTCCTTCCACTGTAAAAAGGAATTACCAAAATGAAACAACGCATGTTCAACACAGCAGGCCCTGTTAAAACCGACAAGCACTACCACATCCCTTTGATAAGCCGCATGGATTGGGATGAGATAAAGATGTTGATAGACAATGAACGATATTTTATCCTCCATGCCCCACGCCAGACAGGCAAAACAAGCACACTTCTGGCCATTAAAGAGAGCCTCAACAACTCAAAGGAATACAGAGCTGTATATGCCAACATAGAGGCTGTGCAGACAGCCCGAAGCAATGTTGAAAGGGGCATACCTTCAATATGCACAATTATTGCCCGCAGCATTAATGCCTGCACCGGAGAAAACAGGGTGACAAACTGGTTCTATGAAAACTCAACCCGTATTCCGGTTGATGATCTTTTAACCCAGATGCTTCAGTTCTGGTCTCAACTGCCTGCACCTGATTCATCAAAAAATCTACCTGCCTCGGATTCTTCAAACATACTAACTGCACACGATTCATCAAACATACTACCTGCAACCGATTCATCAAACAAACTAACTACACCCGATTCATCGAAAAAAATACCTGCAATACTGCTCCTTGACGAAGTGGATGCCCTTGTTGGTGACACATTAATATCTCTTTTAAGGCAGATCAGGGCAGGATACACAGATCGCCCTTCAAGTTTTCCCCAAAGCATTATACTTTGCGGGGTTCGTGATGTGA
>NZ_LT828542.1:464303-464990 GCF_900170035.1 Desulfamplus magnetovallimortis
GCGTATTGACTGGGACGACGTAAAAATGCTCATAGACACAAAACGTTATTTCATACTCCATGCCCCGCGCCAGACAGGAAAAACAAGCACACTTCTGGCCATTAAAGATAGCCTCAACAACTCAAAGGAATACAGAGCTGTATATGCCAACATAGAGGCTGTGCAGACAGCCCGAAGCAATGTTGAAAGGGGCATACCTTCAATATGCACAATTATTGCCCGCAGCATTAATGCCTGCACCGGTGAAAACAGGGTGACAAACTGGTTCTATGAAAACTCAACCCGTATTCCGGTTGATGATCTTTTAACCCAGATGCTTCAGTTCTGGTCTCAACTGCCTGCACCTGATTCATCAAAAAATCTACCTGCCTCGGATTCATCAAACATACTACCTGCACCCGATTCATCAAACAGACTAACTACACCCGATTCATCGAAAAAAATACCTGCAATACTGCTCCTTGACGAAGTGGATGCCCTTGTTGGTGACACATTAATATCTCTTTTAAGGCAGATCAGGGCAGGATACACAGATCGCCCTTCAAGTTTTCCCCAAAGCATTATACTTTGCGGGGTTCGGGATGTGCGTGATTACCGCATGAAACAGCCGGACGGCGAAATCATAACAGGTGGAAGCGCATTTAACATAAAGGCAAAATCCCTTCGCATGGGAAACTTTACAGAAGA
>NZ_LT828542.1:465090-465578 GCF_900170035.1 Desulfamplus magnetovallimortis
TCGTATTGACTGGGACGACGTCAAAATGCTCATAGATACCAAACGTTACTTCATACTCCATGCCCCACGCCAGACAGGAAAGACAAGCACACTGCTGGCCATGATGGAAACAATAAACCAAGGAGATGAGTACAAGGCTATCTACTCCAACATCGAATCAGCCCAGGCTGCAAGGGGCGATCTGACACGAGGCATTCCGGAAATTGCAAGGGCCATATGTGCTGATGCTGAATATTATCTCAATGATTTTGTGCCAAGAAAACTTCTCCATGTAATAACAAACACAGTAAAAGCTGAAGGTCTCATTGCTGAACTACTTGCAAGGTGGTGCCAGGCAAGCGATAAACCACTTGTGCTTCTTCTTGATGAAGTAGATGCCCTTGTAGGTGATACCCTGATTTCACTTCTTCGCCAGTTACGGGCAGGATATAATAAAAGACCCCGGGCTTTTCCCATAAGCGTCATTCTCTGCGGGGTTCGTGATGTGC
>NZ_LT828542.1:465678-466613 GCF_900170035.1 Desulfamplus magnetovallimortis
ATGGCAGGGGCTGAGGAGGTGCATCTTGTTTTTTTCAATAGAGATAAAGATGTAAAGTGGAATGACAAAATATGGCACAGACAGGATAGTTATGAGGGAAAAATGGTTGATATTTGGGGATGTTAAGCAGCAATGTTTTGATTGTACCTTTTCATCCTGCTTATCCTGTTATCTTTTTCTTCTGACTATTCTGATTCAGACAAATGCAATATATCGCAAAAAAAATTATTCAAGTTCATCATGATTCATTACAACCTGCATATATAAAAATAGTCTTATTATAATAAAAATACATTTTTTGATTTACTGTATTTACCAAATCAGCTATAAGCAAAAAGATTTTATTTTTTTGCCTGTATCTGATTTTTTTTTGAAAAAAACGGTTCCAATTCCATTGAAGAATATATGAGATTAAGGATCAAATCTAAAATAACTTGCCCATTAACATCACACCCCATCCAACCGTTCCATGTCGGGAGAGGTTAGATGGGCAAATTTTATATGAAAGCCTCCGTAACAGCCTGTTTTGAAAATGACTTTCATTTCTTCGATTGTGGCTGTCATCAGCCATGTACGTTATAAGAAAGTCCCCGTCTTTTAAGCTGCTAAAGGACTTTCATTCTTCGTTGTGGCAGATGGAGCTGCCATGGCCGTTATTTAGGAGTCACTCTTTATCAATCTCAAATCACAGCATCCCATAATAAGTCGTAAGCAATAAAACGGAGATCATTATGCACGAAACAGCCTTGAAAGTAGCCATGGGAGGATTAAGTCACGATCTGGGTAAATTTGTTGACATGACTATCCTTGATCCACCTGAAGGGTATCTGGAAAACAATGCTGGAGTTTTTCTTCCGGTGTGGAATGGAAACTATTCCCACTGGCATGCATTATACACGGCAGCGTTTATTGAAAAGATGTCTTCATATTTTCCG
>NZ_LT828542.1:466713-473429 GCF_900170035.1 Desulfamplus magnetovallimortis
ATATTTTCCAAAAGTATGCAGCCGCCCGGACTGGGGAAAAGGGGAAGCCTATATTCGCCTTGCCGCAGCACATCACAATGCCAGTTCTGCAACTGAACATGTGATCAGCCTTGCAGATCAGATAAGCAGCGGCATGGACAGGGAGAGCTTTAACCAGCAACTCAATAAGTCCGTAAGCTTCAAGGATTATAAAAGTACACGTATGGTACCGATTTTCAGCCATCTAACTATTAACAAAAAAAAGCCGATCAGCAATTCGGATGAAATACTCTTCCGTTATCCCTTGGAAAGGATGACCCCGAAATCCATTTTTCCAGGGAAAAAAGAAGAGGTAATTCCAACAACAAAACATCAGGCAAACAGTGAATATGCAAAGCTTTTTGAAAATTTTCTAAAAGATTTTAAGAAACTTGCCCATGCTGACAGCAATCCTGAACTCTGGTTTGAGCATTTTGATTCACTGCTTATGAGATACACATCTTCTGTTCCTGCAGCAAGGGTAGGACATGTAATTCCTGATGTATCTTTATATGATCATATGACAACCACAGCAGCCCTTGCAACTGCCATTTATCTTTACCATGAAATATGCGGCACCCTGGATACAAAAAGCATCAAAAATAGAAAAGAGGAAAAATTCCTGTTAATCAGCGGTGATTTTTATGGAATCCAGAATTTTATTTTCAACGGATATGGAGACAGCCGAAAATATCGTTCCAAGCTGCTGAGAGGCAGATCATTTGCTGTATCACTTATGTCTGAGCTTACAGCGGATATGATATGCAGAAGGATCGGCCTGCCACACTCTTCGGTTATGCTTAATGCAGGAGGACGGTTTACAATTCTTGCACCCAATACTCCGCAAACCCTTGACGTACTTGATTCTGTAAAAAAACTTGTAAATGAATGGCTGCTTAAAAGAACATTTGGAGAAACCTGCATTGGTATAAGTTCAATAACTGCAAGTTGCGGCGATTTTGAAAAAAAACGGTTTGCTGCACTGTGGGAAAAAATGGTTTCAGCCATGGACAAAGCCAAATTCTCAAAAATTGACATGAACCTTTACGGCGGCTCTGTTGCCATGGAAGATTACCTTGAACGTTTCAACAGTGATCTGGCGCCGGGTATTTGCCCATTGTGCGGCAAGCGACCGGCAGAGAAAAAAAACAGGCTGGAAGAGATCCATGTGTGTGCCATGTGCAAGGATCATCTGTTTATGGGTGAAAACCTTGTGAAAAAAAGAAAAATAGCCATCTTTGCCCCTGAAGAAAATTTTTCAGGAAGAAAATTGACTGACCCCATTTTCGGACAGTATCAGATTATTTTTCCTGAAGATGACAGCGATGTATATGACAATAGCGCCAAAATATTTAAATTCTGGCAAATTGAGACGTCATCTTTAGAAATGAACACTTTAAACAAAAGCAGAGCATTAAATTCTTCAAATAAGGATACATCAAAAACTACCAGCCTGAAACATGAGTTTGCAGAAGAGATCCTTAAAAGAGATATGGTGACATCAAAATTTATCAATGGATATGTTCCTTTTTACAATGCTGAAGATACAATGGATTATCCTGTTTCTGATGAAATTGAGGAGGGGGCCCCAAAAACCCTAAATCATATTGCAGCAGGTGCTTTAAACCTTACTTCCAGCGGCAATAAAAAATCCGGTGTTGAAGCCCTCGGGGTTTTAAAGGCAGATGTTGATCACCTCGGACTTCTGATGGCATGTGGTCTGGAGGATAACCTTTATACAATATCCAGATTAGCAACAATGAGCCGTCAGCTTAACAATTTTTTTGCAGTATATCTGCCATTCTTTCTTGAAACAGATATTCGCTTCAATGATGTCTATACAGTATTTGCCGGAGGTGATGACCTTTTTTTGATAGGCCCATGGAACCGTATCATTGAACTTGCCGCAGAACTTGAAAAAAACTTCAGGCAATTTGTATGTGAAAATCCTGAGATACACTTTTCAGCAGGTATTTCCATGCACAAGCCGCACACACCCATTGATATGCTGGCATCAGCATCCGAAGAAGCACTGGAAGCATCCAAGCATGGAGGCAGAAATAGAATTACACTCTTTGACCAGACCCTGCTGTGGTCGCACTTTGAAGAACTGAAAACAGTTGAACAGGAGCTTGCCCAATGGCTGGTACAAGGCTGGATCACACAGGTGTTTCTCTATAAGCTTAACCATTTTATTGATATGGCGGAAAAAGAAAGAGTCCTGTTGAATCGTCGTAAAACCATAGAAATGGCAGATATGAACTGTACCCGCTGGCGCTCACTTCTGGGCTACAGCGTTGAGAGAAACGCTGCATTAAAAGTTGACAGAAATGAAAGGGAAGACAAAGTGAACTATATCCGCAACAAAATTGCACAGTGGCTTGACAGTTACCGGGGTGCGCTGCGGGTTCCTCTGTGGACACTCCAGTACAACAGACGGTGAATACAAGGCTTGTTTTTTATACGCCAAAAAGGCTACTGCCCTGTCAACACTTAGTTTTAGGGCTATCTGCAACGTAGAGACAAGGCATGCCTTGTCTCTACAATTAACCGAACCTTAATTTTTAGTTTTGACAATACACTACACTCAAATGAATAAAAGGGCACTTATCAGCGGTTGCTCTTGAACAAAGGAGATATTGATAATGGAAAAAATCATCTTATGGAAGGACAGAGATAAAAAACTCATGGATCCCATGCTCTTTTCCAGAATTGCGGAAAATTTTGCATTGCAGATTGCCGAAGAAAACCGAACAGAAAGAGGAGGTCCAAATAAAAGAACGCAGCTCCGAAAATTCTTTGATGAATCTGTGACACTGAACATGGCTGCAAAGGCCAATCCTGCCAACTGGCCAAACCAGATTCCCCTGGTTCATATGCTCACAGCTAAGGCAGCCTATGCACATGGCAGAAAGCTTATATCAAAAGGATTTCTTGAATTTATCAGAAATTCTGTGGAACAGATTGAAAGGCCCGAAGATCTTGAGGTTTTCACCACTTTTTTTGAATCATTTGTTGGATTTTACCGTCTGCATGGACCTAAAAATTGAAAAAGGATGATGATATGAACACAAACAGCATGAAACTCGTTGATATTAAAGAGATGACCGGCAAAATTCTTCTCAAAAGCGGCCTTCATATCGGAGCCGGAGATACCGAGATGAGAATCGGAGGAACAGATAATCCGGTTATCAAGCATCCACATACTCTTGAGCCTTATATTCCGGGTTCTTCCCTCAAGGGCAAAACAAGGTCGCTTCTGGAGCTTCAATCCGGTCTTATGGGAATGACAGACGGGAAACCCCTTGATATCAAGGACTATAGAAATCTTGAAGGCAAAGACAAAAAAAGATGTCGTGAAATCATAGCTCTTTTTGGTGCAAGTGGCGCTGATTCAGAGGATCTTAAGGAGATAGGGCCATCAAGATTATCCTTTGCCGATGCACCCCTTTATGACGAATGGAAAAAAGGTGCCATTGAGAGAAACCTTACATTTACAGAAGTTAAATCTGAGAATTCAATTAACCGCATAAAGGGCACTGCTGAAAACCCCAGATTTACAGAACGTGTTCCTGCGGATACGGTTTTTTCCTTTTCCATTGTACTTAAGGTATTTGAAGGCGATGATGGCCTTGAAGAGCTTCTTTTAAAGGGACTCAAGCTCCTTGAAATGGATGCTCTTGGCGGCAGCGGCAGTAGAGGATATGGCAGGATAGAGTTTCAATTTGATGATGGCGCTGTTCAACAGAGATTTCAGGATACAAATCCCCTTTCGTAAAGGAGGCAGTCCCGTGAAATTTTACCAGATCACATTGCAGCCCAGATCGGCATTTGCAACGCCATTAAAGGGAGATACTCTGTTCGGACATTTCTGCTGGCAGGCTGCCCATGATCCATCACTGCTTGAAGGAGGGCTTGATACCTGGATCAGGCGATATGGAGAACAGCCGTTTGCAATTTTTTCTTCTGCATATATAAAAACAGAGCATAATGGAACCTGCTGGTTTCTCAAACGCCCTGATCTGCCCCTGAGTTTTTTCAAATCCTATGCAGGTTTGGATAAAAAGGAGAGAATCCTTAAAGCAAAAGAGATGAAAAAACAAAAATGGATGCAGATAAACGGTTCTCTTAACATTGACCTTGCAGGCGGAACATTTTTAAATGACACTGAACTCCTTGATATCCTTGAAAATGAGCTGAGTCCGGAAACAAGGAGAAGCCTTGGGCATTTAGATCAAAAACAGGTTAGCATCTCTTTTTCCCAGCCTCATAACAGTATCAACAGATTGACAGGAACAACAGGAAGGGGCGGAATGTTTGCCCCTTTCACAACAAAAAGTACCTGCTACTTTCCTGAAGTGGAGCTTGTGATTTTTGTTTTGATTGAGGAATCTGCCACTGACATTGAAAGGGTACTAAAAGGGATAACCCGCATTGGTCAATGGGGCTTTGGAAAGGATGCTTCCACAGGCATGGGACGATTTGAGGTTGCTGAACACGATCCTATGACCATGCCAGACATATCCAATACAATGGCGTTCTATACACTTGCACCATCTGTCCCTGAACAAGGATTTTTTAATTCATCCGGTATTGAAAAAAATGGGATGAATGCCTTTTTTACACCTTTTACAAGGTTTGGCAAACATGGAAGCACAATTGCCGTGAGCGGAAATCCTTTTAAAAATCCGGTGATTATGGCGGATGAAGGTGCTGTTTTTATTCCTGACAGAACACAGGCAGAGATGATTGTTAAAAAGCAGTATATGGGCACTGCCGTAGGTGGGATATCTAAATCCATGCCACATACAGTTGCACAGGGATACACACCTGTATTACCAATGCAACTTGCCTGATACTCAAACAAAAAAATAACTTCCTTTTCTGAAAAGCTATTGCATTGTCAAAAACTTAGTTTCAGGCTTACCCTCTTCCGGTTTTTAAAGTTGGCTAACCTGATCCGGAAAAGCCAACACCATGGAAGTTTTCCGATTTTCCTGCCCGAAATGCGTGAAAATCAGAAACAGAAAGCCAGTTCAAAGGTTTACAATCCTTATTCTCAATTTTTGACAAAGCATTATACTATAAGTAAAAACGGGTGATTTATGAAAGAAGTCTTTAAATGTACAATTAAAATCATGTCGCCGGTTCATGTGGGATGTGATGAAGTATATGAACCCACCTCATTTGTTGTGGACGAAAACGAGCGTCAGTTAATTCACTTTGATCCACCTGTTTTCATTGCCGGCCTTGAGCCTGATGATCGTGAAAAATTTTCTCTCATCTGCAGGAAAGGCACAATCAATTCCATTCTGGAGATATACAAATTCTTCCGTGGAAAATCAGCAGAAGGCAGAAGAGTTGATCTCTGTTCCGGTTTTCTGGATCATTACAAAACAACCCTATCTATACCAGAGGGAAACGCAAGACGCATACAACAAGAGCTGAATAACTTCTCAATCCAGAGAACTGCTTTTAGAGTCTCTGATAACAGGCCATATCTGCCTGGTTCTTCCATTAAAGGGTCATTAAGGACAGGCTGTCTCAATGCAAAATGCAATGGTGCAAAAATACCTTTACCCCCGAAAAACCAAAGCGGACATGGAGGGTATAATGTTACCAAAAAAAATTTTAACGAGTATGTTGAAAAAAAGCTGCTCAATTACAGGCAGATTGAAGAAGACCCCTTTGGCAAGGTCAAGGTCTCTGATTTTCAGCCGGTTGGAGATGTAAAAACATCCATTATTTATGCTGTAAACCAGAAAAAGAAAATTTCCGACAAAACAGCAGGGGGACCCTACCAGATATTTGAGGTAATAGAGCCGGGCAGCCTCTTCCAGGGTGAAATAGAGGTTGTTGATTCGGTTTTCAGGAACCCCTTGAACGGCAGAACCACAAGCTATATTAATGATCCTCTCAATCTCAAAAGCCTTCTGTCAGGTGCCTTTGAGTTCTACAGAAAAGAACATCAAAGGGAGAACCGTGAACTTGCAGGAGTGAGGATTCCCACTCTGAATATGGCAGGCCAAACTTCTGCTGCTTCTGACCTATCACCTGAATCCGGTCAAAACAGCAGCAATTTAAAGGAAAGCAATATTTCGCCATTAAGAATAGGCCGTCATTCCGGTGCTGAATGTGTTACTATTGAAGGTAACAGAGATATAAAAATAATGCTGGGCAAAAAAGAAAAAAAATTTTTGGATCATGCCACTACTCTGTGGCTTGCTTCGGACAAACCAAGAACTGCCTCACTTAATTCCCTGAAACCTTTTGGCTGGATTGCAGTTGAAGCCCTCACACCGGAAAAAAAGGAAGCATTTGATTCACGGGAAAAAGAGTACGCTGAAAGAATAAACCGTGAAGCGACTGAAAAGGCGGAAGCTGTCAAAAGACATATTGAAGAAGAAAAAAAGATAATAAAAGAGGCGCAGGAGAAAGAAGCGGAAAGTCAGCGTAAACAGGAAGAAGAAGAAAATCTAAAAAAAACTCTTGAATCCCTGGGAACAGAAGAACGATTCATTTTTGAATATGACATGGGAAATATTCAGGAAGATCAAGTTAATTTCATATTCAAAAGAATTGATGAAATGGATGAAAAATTCAAAAAAGAAATTGCTTCACGAATTGCATCCTACTGGCAGAAGAATAATATGTGGACAAAGAGTCAGGCCGGAAGACAATGGAAAAAGGTAAGGGAA
>NZ_LT828543.1:0-3625 GCF_900170035.1 Desulfamplus magnetovallimortis
CATAAAATCGGAAGCCCTCTTTGCTTCTGACTTCTCCTGGTTAAGTATTTCACAATTCATGCCGATTGAAAAAATTCTTTGAGCATTTAGATATGGATATGAAAAAAAGAACTATAAATTCAAGTTGTTTAGAAGAATATTTATATTTAATATTTTTTTGATATGATGATTTTTTAGGAAGCGATCTTAGGAATGGGATTTAAATGAGAAGATCATAGGTGTCGTCTTTGAGTAAGTGTATATTTTTTAAGATCTATCAAATCTTTAAATCATACTTTTTGATGAGTCGATAAAACTGGGATTTGGCAACTCCTGTAATGGCAATGGCTTTTGAGGTGTTTCCATTGGTATGGGCAAGCACTGCTTTTAGATAGTTTCTTTCTGTCTGTTCAACTGCTCTCTGGCGTATCTCTTTTATGGTTGGAATAGCCTCCCCTTTACCCATAATGGAGAAAAATTCATCATCGATATCTGAATCAGTTAAGCTGGATAACTGACCCGTTACTTTGTCTGTGGTGTAAGATGAAGGCTTTCCCTTTTTGTGGGATAAATTTTTCTTTAGCACTTCTGCTCGGATTTCTCCGGGCAAATGATCAGGATATAAAGTTGATTCCGAGGTGGTCAATATCATTTGCTCAATTACGTTTCTCAACTCACGAACATTCCCTGGCCAGTCATATATTTCAATGGCCTCTACAAACTCATCAGAAAGCTTGCGAACCTGGCATTTATGCTTTTTACAAAGCTTATTTATAAAAAAATGGGTAAGTAAAACCGCATCTTTCTGGCGATATTTGATGTCAGGCAGATGTATAGGGAAGGTGTTTATTCTATGGTAAAGATCAAGTCGAAACTTACCTGCATCAACCATCTCAGCCAGGTTACGATTGGTCGCACATACCAGTCTGAAATTAACAGGAACAATTTTTTTTCCCCCTAAAGGGGAAAATGTCCGCTCTTGCAGCACTCTTAAAAATTTTTTTTGCACTTCCATGGGCAATTCACCAATTTCATCAAGAAAAAGTGTGCCTTTTTCCGCCTGAACCAACAGGCCAACCTTATCTGAAGCTGCCCCTGTAAATGCCCCTTTTACATGACCAAAAAGGATACTTTCGATCAATGATTCCGGAAGCACCGCACAATCCACAACCATAAAAGGATGGTCGGCACGAGGGCTTTTTTTATGAAGCTCATGGGCAAATAGCTCTTTTCCTGTACCAGACTTGCCGGTAATGAGGACGTTTACATCCCTTGGAGCTGCTTTAAACAAGGTCTGGATTGCCTTTCTTATGGCTTGACTCTCTCCAATAATGGTGGATGGAAGTATGGGAATAAGCTCTGTTTTTTTTGAAGTAAGAGAAACGGCAACAGCACGATGGAAAATCTGACTTAAGCGCTCGCTGTCGAATGGCTTTGACAGATAGTCCCATGCACCTTTTTTCATGGCATCTTCAATATTATTGAGATCTTCTGATGAAGTAAGAGAAACGGCAACAGCACGATGGAAAATCTGACTTAAGCGCTCGCTGTCGAATGGCTTTGACAGATAGTCCCATGCACCTTTTTTCATGGCATCTTCAATATTATTGAGATCTTCTGAGCCAGTGATTATTACAATCAGGGGAATTTCCTGCTGCTGCTCACGGAAAACATGGATAAAGTCAATTCCATTTCCGTCAGGTAAAAATATATCCAGAAAAATCAAATCAAATTGCTTCTCAAGCAGCAAACTTGAAGCTTCTTTGAGTGTGCCGGCACAGTCACATATATGCTTGTATCTGGACGCATTACGTGTCAGAAGGCGTTGAATGGGAGAAGAGTCGTCAATAATAAGTATATTAAGGGAACGGGTCATTTCCATGGCTTTTTTATTATAACAGTGGTTGTATTAGAAACAGACAGATGCAGATGTTGGCATAATGAAAAACTGATTTGAATAAATTTTTACTATCTGCCATAATATTTTTCATCCAATATTAAAATTATTACAGTGCTTATGCAAGTTTAAACTGTCTATTAATTTTTCGGGGTTGGTTCTAATTTCGGCCATTTGTCTGAATCAGGATAACCAGGATAACCAGGATAAAAAAGATGTTCAGGATATTTTCTTAATCCTGTCTTATCATGTTAATCATGGGTATCCTGATTCAGACAGCCTCACAAAAATTATCATTGGCCGAAATTAGAACCAACCCCAATTTTCCATAAAACGGCCATGGCAGTTCCATCTGCCACAACGAAGCATGAAAGTCCTTAAAAAAACCTTTAACCACGGGGACTTTCTTATAACATACATGGCGGCATTACCGCCACAATCGAAGAGATGAAAGTCCTGAAACGGCGGGGACTTTCATATAAACGTACATGGCGGATTACCGCCACAATCGAAAGGTTGAAAGTCTTTATAAAAACAGCCACTTGCGGAGACTTTCATATAAAATTTACAAATTAAATGGGATTGCTATCCAAGCCAGAGCCAAAGAGGTTTTCTTATTCTCTTGCCAAAATAGCACGAAAATCAGAAATAAGAATATAAATTCCTCAATATGTACGGAGAAAGGAACAATACACCGTGAAATACCCTCTGCCTGAACGCATAGGAGAGCCGGATCTTCTTGTTGGCCGTGAGAAAGAGTTTGCAGGTTTCCATAAATGGATATCTCGAATTCCCGGACGCCTTTCCAAATCCCGTGTGATCCTGGCCCGAAGAAAAAGCGGTAAAACAGCATTTATCCAGAGGCTTTTTAATCAGCTCTGGAATGAAAACGGAAAGGTAATTCCTCTTTTTTTTGAAATCAGTGAGAATAAAAAATGGTATCCAAATTTTGCTGAGGAGTATTACCGAACCTTTGCTTCCCAATATATTTCATTCCTTGAAAGGGATGAGATGCGTGTCACAACTCCATTGACATTGAAACAGATTCGAGAATACGGATATTCTGTATCTCATCGACATTTAACAGAAGATGTTGATTCCATTCTTGAAAGCCAGGAAGCCGGCAATTATGATTCCATGTGGAATACAGCTTATACAGCACCTGAGCGTTTTGGGGCAGTTCTTGATATCCGGTTTCTGGTTATCATAGATGAATTCCAGAATATAACAAATTATATCTATCCGGATAAGGAGAGGCTGACCCGCCCAGATGAGACCTTGGCCGGCAGTTTTCACGGAGTTTCGGAATCCAGAATAGCCCCAATGCTTGTAACCGGTTCATATGTTGGCTGGCTCATGGGCATTTTGGATGAGTATCTTGAGGCAGGAAGGCTCAAACGTTTTTTTATGAATCCCTATCTGATACCTGAAGAGGGACTTCAGGCAGTCTTCAAGTATGCGGAATACTATGAAGAGGCCATAACTAACGAAAGTGCTGTTGAGATAAACCAGCTTTGTAAGTCAGATCCTTTTTTCATCTCCTGCGTGATAGAGAGCGGTTACGAAAATAAAGATCTAACTACTCGTCAGGGTGTTGTTGCTACAGTTAATTTTGAGATTTCAGATCGTCTCTCAGAGATGTCCATGACCTGGGGAGAATATATTGAACAGACCCTTGATCGTGTCAATGATATTAATGCCAAGGCTATTTTGCTGCACATGAGCAAACATTCTGATCGTGTCTGGACG
>NZ_LT828543.1:3725-5193 GCF_900170035.1 Desulfamplus magnetovallimortis
AGACTTCAGAAGCCGTAAACGCTTTTCCCTTGATATCTATTTTGATGGAGTCACTGACACCACGACTTTAAATATCATTGATGTGAGGCTTCGCTGGAAATTTCAGAGGGATGACGGCAAGGAGATGGAAATTGATGTGATGGCAAAATCTGAGTGCGGCCGGATTGTGCTTGTTGATGTGAAAAAGACAAAAGAGAGGACCGGGATTGCTTTGGTCAAGGATTTTGTGGAAAAATGTGATGCATATTCAGCAATTTTCCCGGAACAGCTTCTTTTGCCTGCCTTTCTATCCACTGGAGGTTTTACAGAAGAAGCTACTCGCTTTTGCAGAGAAAATTGTATAGGTATTTCAGATAAAATTACATATTTTTTATCTTTTGAATGACTTTATGTACGGAGAAAGGAACGATACACCGTGAAATATCCTCTGCCTGAACGCATAGGAGAACCGGATCTTCTTGTTGGCCGTGAAAAAGAGTTTGCAGGTTTCCATAAATGGATATCCCGTATTCCCGGACGCCTTTCCAAATCTCGTGTGATCCTGGCCCGAAGAAAAAGCGGTAAAACAGCTTTTATTCAGAGACTGTTTAATCAGCTCTGGAATCAAAACGGAAAGGTAATTCCTCTATTTTTTGAAATCAGTGAGAATAAAAAATGGTATCCCAATTTTGCAGAGGAGTATTACAGAACCTTTGCTTCCCAATATATTTCTTTCCTTGAAAGGGATGAGATGCGTGTCACAACTCCATTGACATTGAAACAGATTCGAGAATATGGAAAATCTGTATCTCATCGCCATTTAACAGAAGATGTAGATTCCATTCTTGAAAGCCAGGAATCTGGCAATTATGATTCCATGTGGAATACAGCTTATACAGCACCTGAGCGTTTTGGGGCTGCTCTTGATATCCGGTTTCTGGTTATCATAGATGAATTCCAGAACATAACGGAGTATATATACAGAGATGAAGGATGTGAGAGGGCTAAAGATGAAAGTATGGCCGGAAGTTTTCACGGAGTTTCAGAATCCAGGATAGCCCCAATGCTTGTAACCGGTTCATATGTTGGCTGGCTCATGGGCATTTTGGATGAGTATCTTGAGGCAGGAAGGCTCAAACGTTTTTTTATGAATCCCTATCTGACACCTGAAGAGGGGCTTCAGGCAGTTTTTAAGTATGCGGAATACTATGAAGAGGCCATAACTAACGAAAGTGCTGTTGAGATAAACCAGCTTTGTAAGTCAGATCCTTTTTTCATCTCCTGCGTGATAGAGAGCGGTTACGAAAATAAGGATCTAACTACACGTCAGGGTGTTGTTGCTACAGTTAATTTTGAGATTTCAGATCGTCTCTCAGAGATGTCCATGACCTGGGGAGAATATATTGAACAGACCCTTGATCGTGTCAACGATATTAATGCCAAGGCTATTTTGCTGCACATGAGCAAACATTCTGATCGTGTCTGGACA
>NZ_LT828543.1:5293-30964 GCF_900170035.1 Desulfamplus magnetovallimortis
AAAAATTTGATATATAAATAATGTTATCAACTGAGGCTGATGAATTCTGGAGTTATGTAGGGAATAAGTCAAATCAAAGGTGGAACATGGTATGCTCTGGAAAGAGAAAGCGGTATTAGGACACTACCAAACCGTTGTTGTATTTCATTAAAGGCATATAACCATTAATAAAACCGAAAGCAAATCCTGTAAGATCGACAAAAACTGCACCGATAATGCCTGATCTCATAATGAAGACAGAACCGATATTCAACATGCCCGGAACTACGGCTGATGCCATGGCCACTTTGAGGTTTCTATTGATATCCTCTGAAAGATCGAATAGCACAGGCAAGCTGATCAAACTCCCGTCCAGAAAAAGAATATCCGCAGTATCTGTTGCTATTTGCGACGATCCGCTCAGCGAAATAGAAACTGTGGCTTTTTTCATGGCAATTGAATCATTGATGCCATCCCCAATAAAACAGACATTTTTCCCTTGCTTTTGAAGCTGGTCAACAATGTTTGCTTTTTCTTCCGGCAATGCTTCTGCAAAATAGTTTTCGATCTCCAAATCCTTGGCCAGTTTTCTGGTTACCTCTTCATGATCACCGGAAATAATATAAATGTCCTTTTTTATCTCTTTCAAGCGCTTTACAATGGCATTGACTTCGGGACGGATCAACGTCTGAAGCTCCAGTCCTCCGACAACATTACTGTTTTTCCCAACCATAACAAGGGTATATCCTTGGGAATGGCTCTCTGAAATCAGCCTCTCGATGTCGGAAGGAATTTTAACCTTTTCCATTTTCATAAAACGTTCGCTTCCAACCCGAATCAAGTCCTTCCCAATTTTAACCTTGATGCCGTATCCCACTTCATAAATAACATCATCGCTTTCAGCGTATGTTAAATTATATTCTTCTGCTTTGCTCAGAATGGCCTTTGCGACAGGATGGGTTTGTCTGTGTTCCGCAATCATGGCGTATTCCAGGATGTCCTTTTTTTTATACCCCTGGCAGGGATGAATATGCCTTACAGAAGGCTGTGCCAATGTCAACGTACCAGTTTTATCAAAGAGTACGGTATCTACATTTTGTAATAGCTCCATGGTACGTCCATCCTTGATCAGAATGTCATTTTCATGAGCGACTTTCATATAATTCAACATACTGAGTGGAGAATAAAAACGAATATCGTATCCCACATAGGAATAGAGAACCGCCAAAGCTCCCAGGGGCCCTGCCAGGGGAAAGGCAACAATGCTCAACGCCAAAGTGGGTAGTATTACCCTTTCAGACAACTCTTCCCCTTTGGATTGAACGGAAGTTTTATAATCAACCGTATGTTTCAACATCTCCTCAATATGGGCGGCAATTGTATCCTTTCCTGACTTCACAACTCGAATCTGCATCTTTCCTGCTACCAGTACAGTTGCTGCAAATACCTGCTCCCCAACCCTTTTTTCTACCGGAATGGATTCTCCTGTGAGAACCTGCTGATCCACCAGACCATTTCCAGAGCTGACAAATCCGTCCGCGAGAATGGTCTCCCCTGCCTTTACAGCGATGATGTCGTTAGCTTTCAATGATTCCATGGGTATTTCAATTTCAATGCTATCGACGACCAACCAGACAGATGATTTTTGTTCATTGATAACCCTTGCAATCATTCGTCTGTTGTGGGCTTCAGTGTTGAGCAGTAGTTTTTTCCCGGTATAGTAGATGCTGAAGGTAAAAGCCGTTGTAAAAACATATCCCGCCGCCAACATCCCAACAGATATGATTGAATTCATGAATTCAATACCGACTTTTTTTCTTTTTTCCAGACCCCATGTGCCTTCCCCATATCCATTACCGTAAGATAGCCAAGGCCAAGTATTGCCAACGAAGTGAATGGAGCAAAATAAAGATGCCCTATCCCGGAAAAAACTGTCGAGGTCAATGAAATATTTAAATCTTTTTGAATATCAGTAAGTTCATTCTCTTTTTCTTCTACCAGCTCTGATTCCATGGGGATTTTCCCACTGTCATTTTGGGAGGAAACTTTTTCTTCATAGATTGATTTTTGAGAATCTTTTTTAAAGTAAGCAACAACCTTTTTTCGACCAAATATCAAGGTACCTGCAACAATAATAACTGGAAGCATATGTTTCTCCTATTTTCTGCATTATCGGACTAATCGCTATAGATGAGCCCGTTGATTTAGTCGATTTTTGAAAAAACCACCACAATATGATGTGTTTCTTGATTACTTTAAAGCCATTATATTGTGGTAAAATCAAATATGTAAATACTTAATCAACAGAGTCATAGATTTCCAGAAAAATATTTTGGCATTCTCAATTCTGAAGCGCAACCACAAAGGCTTGCCCCTACTGCTTGCCAATTTAATTATCTGGAACAGTATAAATTCAAAAACCGTTTTGCTGGACATCTTGCAGACAGTATCATGTTGCAAAAGTTAAAAGCAATTTGTGAAGTTAAAAAAAGAGCTGGCCTTAATACGCATACCATTTGAAAAAACTCTACACGCAGAATCATCTGTTCAGAATTGATTTACTAAATTTGTTGTTATGTTTGCATTTATAATATTATGGTTTCTCTTTGCCCCCACAATTACAAAAATTTCTCCATCAAAATATTCATGCTTAATTTGAGAATTTCTTTCATATTCAAGGTATCCTTCCGGTGTCAATCGCATATTTTGTTGTGGTTGGGCATTCATAATTATCCTCATCACTATTTGATTTGTGTCTGTTCTGATTGACGTTATTTGTTGTCAGGTTTTCTTTAAACCGTTGCAATAGGTTGACAACTCCAAAGCAGTATTTTGAATAAAACAACATATAGCCAGTAAAATCAATGATATTTACCCCTGGCATGGTATTTGAAAAGATAAATATTTAAGTAGGCAAGTAAAAAAGTAGATCAATAAAAAGATAACATGCTTTTATAATAAACTCAATTAATAGGAGGTTGTCATGAGAAATGTAATAGTTACCATAATGAGTCTGTTTGTATTTTTGTTTGCTGCAAATGCCCATGCAGAGGAAGAGCTTATCTGGAATCCCACCCATATACTTGGTTCCATGGTTATCGGTTATGCAGATTTCTTTGTCCAGGAAGATGGGTCAGAAACAGGTGTTTTCACGACTGTTCTTGAAAGAAACACAGAAGATAATGAGTTGTTTGAGCAATTGATTGTTATTGGAATTCCAGGTTCAGATCAGGCTGTTGTAATAGGTATCCCTGTGGGGGCAGGTGGTGTTGCAGCTACTCCAATAGTTATTCCTCGTCCGGCAGGTGGAGCCGGAGCTGTTGGTGCAACTCCAATAAATGTTCCCAGTCCCGTGATCAATAATTTTTCTTCAGTGGCACACATAGACCACTGGTCACAAGGCGGTATTGAGGGTGAAGGTGTTGATTCATTGGGGCATATAGATCACTGGTCTGAAACCGAGCTTGGTTTTGAAAATCCTGCCATGGAGTTTGACCCCGTTCCCGAGCCTCCGCCAGAGGGATATGATCCTTCATGGGAATTGGGTGACGTGGCTGGAAGTGCAGGATTGGTTGGTGAAGTGCCTGAACCAGGTGGAACTCCCCCGGGACCAAATATGTTTGAATAGATAATACAAAACCCCAAGCTGTCTGTCTATGGAAAGCTTGGGGTATAAGAAAGTTTGCAAAAAAAGGGTTGTTTCCTTGCAGATGGAAGTTTTAAAACAGCACCACTCTACATTCTGATCCACAAAAAGTAAGTTCCTATTCCTTATTCCTCTTCAAAATCGACACCTATGATCTTTTAAGCCTTGTCAACACTGTCTGAATCAGGATTCCCAAGATTAACAAGATAAGGCAAGATTATCTATCCTGAGCATCCTATCCATCCTGGTTATCCTGGTTCAGACAACTGCAATAACTTCGGAAAAAGCAATAAGATGTCGATTTTGAGTCCTCTTTTCCTTTGAGTTAGCCGGTTGCAGAAGCTGGTATCTGGTTAACATCCACAGCAACACTCAATTGATGCTGCCCTCCTCCTAATACTGTACCTTTCACAGGTGTTACATCACTGTAGTCCCTGCCCCAGGCCAGGGTCAGGTGCTGATCAGTTGGGATTACATTGTTGGTGGGATCCAGATCAACCCAGCCACTTCCCGGGATATAGATGGCAAGCCATGCATGTGATGCATCTGATCCAATGAGCTTTGGTTTGCCAGGGGGAGGAAGTGTGTGAAGATAGCCGCTGATATATCGTGCCGGAAGTCCAAGGGAGCGCAGGCAGGCAATTTGGATGTGGGCAAAATCCTGGCATACTCCCCGTTTGATGTCAAAGGCTGTTTCCACTGGAGTTGTTGTTGTGGTTGCCTGGGGATCATATTTGAACTCTTTAAAGATTTTGCCTGTCAACTCCATTGCTGCTTTTAGTACAGGAGCACCAGGCAAAAATATATCCTGTGCCCATTCAGCATATTGTTTGCCCACAGGAATCATGGGGGATGCAAAAATAAACTGAAATGCCTCAAGATCTTCCTGTGTGGTGTGTTGCCAGACAGTATTTATAACATTTTCCCAGGGTTGGGTCTGCTCCGGTATCGGTTGTAAAAGAGGGGTCAGCAAAATCTGGCTTTCTGCTGTTATTTCCATAACGTTATGTTGTTCCTGAATTGTTGTGCTGGTGACTGTATTGCCAAAATAGTCAACTCGTTGGGACAGTACCGAAGGTTTTGGCAGAAGAGTTATGCTTCTGTCTAGGCAGCGTTGGGAAGGAGTGTTACGGGGTGTTAGATATAGTTCATTGTGGGAAATGGATGCCGGCTCCCCATACTGATAGCGGGTTGTGTGTGAAATTTTATACTTCATGGTCTGTTTTTCCACTTGTATCGAGAATAAAAGATGTTGCTGAACGGCTGACAGCAAAAGAATTTCTCAACTGTTTTTCTGTCTCAATGCGGCTTAAGTAGTGCTGAGTTATCTGGTTACCAAGTTCCTGGATTCCTTTTTTCATAAATTCAAGCATCTCGGTGAGTCCTGGTATGTTGCCTTCCTGTGTCATTGACATCAACTCCTTTATATCTGTAAGGCGAAGTCTGGTTGTAAGATTCAGGGTTATCTTCTCCTCTGTGCTTCTGAATGGCCTGGGAGTGCTTCTCGGAAGGGTTTCCACATGATCGAAAAGTGAAGCCATCTGAAAGCCCACGGCTCTGGGGTTTAGTTCATCTAAAAGCAGCAGATCCACAATGGGTTCCATCTGAAAAGTTGTACGGTATCTGTTATGATAGGTTATGGTACTGTCTGCAACCTCAAGCAGGGCTTCAAACTCTTGATTTTTCGGTATGCCCCTGGAGCTGAAAAGGCTTTGAAGCAGCGTGATCATGTGGCCTGCCCGTTCCAGACGTCGCCCCATATCCATGAACCTCCATCCCATGCCTCTTGTCATGCTTTCCAGAGCAAGGCCAGCAAATGCCGATATTGTGAGAATCATCTCGTTTACAAGCTCCTGTGCTTCACTTATCTGGTTGTGGCGATGGGGTGAAAACTGTGTAAGATCGTTTTCCATGCGTCCGAGAATATGCCAGGAGTCGTTGGAAAGTCTGTCCCTGACGCTTGCTGCCACCCTCTGCACATTCTGAAGGGAGGTTTTAATGCTTCCTGCACGCTGGGTGCTGAACATGGAATCCAGAATTTCTGTCTCAATAATTTTCATGTTGTAGCCGGCATCTGAGCCGGAAAGTCCGGAAGATATGATCTCAAGGTTTGCCATGATGCGAAGCAGGAATGGAAATTCTTCTATGATATCAAGACGGCTTTCGCTGTTTAAACGGGAGAGAACGCTTCTGATTACCCTCAGCATCCCTTCTGTACGTTCCACATATCGACCAAGCCAGAGCATGTTATCTGCCACACGGCTTGGCAGGTCGCTGCCTCTGTGGATCTCAAGGTTTTCCGTGAAGTGGTGCATCATGCTTTTGTATTCAACAGTGTCATTGGAAAAACACCAGGTGTCCTTGCTGCCCTGCTCTTTTCCTGCATTGAGAAGAAAAGTATCGGGATCACTGGAAATTTTTGTTAGTGCACCTGGCATGACAGCAATCTTTTTATCCGGGGATAAAGAGATATGCACTTTGCTTGCCGAAAGAGATGGTTGCTGCATGTTGCTCTGATGAAGAGAGGCTTGCTGCATGCTGCTCTGCTGAAGAGATGGTTGCTGCATGCTGCTCTGCGGAAGAGAGGCTTGCTGCATGTTGCTCTGCGGAAGAGAAGCTTGCTGCATGTTGCTCTGCTGAAGAGATGGTTGCTGCATGCTGCTCTGCGGAAGAGAAGATTGCTGCATGTTGCTTTGCGGAAGAGAGGCTTGCTGCATGCTGCTTTCCGGAGGTGAAGATGGCTGGGAGGTAAATGGGGCAGATGGAGAAGATTCAAGGGCAGTACCGCTTCCGGGTGTTGTTATGGCAGTTGAAAACATCCGGATTGTGGCATGGGAAAAGGTAAGTGCTCCTTTGTCCCATACGGGCAGAGAGCATGGTTTCATTGGCTCTCTGCTTACATATGCATATGGAGCTGCCTTGATTTTCAGGGCAAGGCTGTTGAGTTTTTCAGTGGCAAGGTTTTTTGTATTCACAGCAGGTATATGGGGCATGGCAAAGGCAGATGCAATGATCACCGGATTATTACTGTCGTTAATGCGGGTAAGAACCCTGTTTAAAGGTTCAGGCTGCCCGCACCATGATGTTGGAAGATCCTCTATCAGAAGCTCTTCACCAAGAATAAGGCGACAGAGGCCAGGTAGAAAAGGGATAAGCCCGGGGGTCTCAAGAATGCCGCTGCCAAGCGGGTTACTGACGGCAACATTGCCTGAACGGACTGCCTGAACAAGTCCGGAAATGCCCATAAGAGAGCTGTTTCCAAATACAAGGGGATCACAGAATGAATCTTCTATCCGTCGCAGAATTACATCAACCGGATGCAGTCCCCCAAGGGTTTTAAGATATACAGAATCGTTGCGGACAGTAAGGTCACTGCTCTCCACAAGTGTAAAACCAAGATATCGGGATAAAAAGACATGCTCAAAATAAGTGGGGCTGGAAGGGCCGGAAGAGAGCATAACAATATTTGGCTCTCTCTTTTCCATGCCTGATATCTCCATAAAGGCGTGGGTGAAGAGCTTGAAAAATGGTGCAAGGCGCATAACCTTGCCGGAGTGGAACATCCTTGGCAGAATCCTTGATAGGATAATGCGGTTTTCAAGGGCATATCCGGCACCTGATGGAGACTGGGTCTGGTCGGAAAGTATCCGCCATCTGCCATCCGGAAATCGACACAGATCTGTTGCATGAAAATGAAGCTGGGGAGTCTCTCCACTATAAAGCCCCTGGCACTGGCGCAGAAAACGGGGATTTGCAAAAAAGAGTTCCGGAGGCAGATGGCTGTTCCTGATAAGTTTCTGTGGGCCGTATATATCGGCATAAATGGATGTAAGAAGCCGGGTTCTCTGTTTTATTCCCTTTTCAAGGAACTCCCATGTCTCCGCAGGAAGAGGGAAGGGCACAGGATCCAGTTCCCATGGACGGGCATGTTCCTGTTTTTCACTGAAAATGTTGTAAACAGCACCATGTTCATGCATGATCTGCCTTGCTTTCTGCCAGCGCCGTTCCAGCTCCTGGCTTCCAAGGCTGTTCAGATATGTGATCAGAACCTGCCAGTGGGGTGCTGCTTTCCCATCTGGTGTAAAAAGATCACTGCACAGGTTGGTAATGGCGGGATTTTCGGGGAAAACATGCTTTACTCCGGTTGACTCTTCTTCCATGGTTTTCTTCTTTTGATATTCTTTTTAAATAGTCATTAATGTTTATACATTCTCCTGGCATTATGGATCAGGTGAGACATGATATCTCTGAGAGCCTGAATCTGGTTTCAGGAAAAATGGTGTCATTGTAATTTGAACCATCTATTTTGTCAATTTCATCTTCACTGGTCAGATTAACTAACCATTATTGGGCATGTTTCATTTATCGGTTTACACTTTTTCTGAACCATGATTTTCATGATTACTCAAAATCGACACCTTATTGCTTTTTGAGCAGTTATTGAATTTGTCTGAATCAGGATAACCAGGATGAAAAGGATGCTCAGGATAAATAATCCTGCCTTATCTTGTTAATCTTGGACATCCTGATTCAGACAATGTTGACAAGGCTCAAAAGATCATAGGTGTCGGCTTTGAGTGATTAAGGGGTTAACCAGATTTTTAAATCATGTTAATCCTTAAATCCAGGGTGTGGGGAAAGTCTTTGTTTAATGTTTTTTGGGGAATATGTTCCAGTAAATCTGGTGTATGACCCATGCTGAAAAAGCGTGAAACCCTTCTGCCTTCAGCTTCATAGGAGTTGACAGGAAAGATTTCATAGCTTCTTCCACCTGCATGGGCAACATGATATGTACATCCGCCAATGGAGCGTTTGCTCCATAGATCCACAATATCAAAGATCAATGGGGCATGGGACCCAATGGTTGGATGGAGGCAGGATGGCGGCTGCCATGCTCTGTATCTCACACCTGCTACAAATTCGCCTTTGACACCGGTGGGTTGCATGGGAAGAGGTCGTCCGTTGCACATAATCATGTGGCGGGATTCTGTCATATTTTTTACAAGTACCTGCATTTTTTCCAGGGAAGAGTCCACATATCTTGCTGTTCCACCACCGCCTGGCTCTTCTCCAAGAACATGCCATGGCTCAATGGCAACACGAAGCTCCATCTCTATGCCTGCATGTATAACCTTGCCCACAAACGGGAATCGGAATTCAAAGTGGGGATGAAAATATTCAGGCTTCATGGGATATCCGTCACGGGTAAGTTCCTCAAGCACATCATGAAAATCCTGCCGTACATAGTATGGAAGCATAAAGCGATCATGTAGGGTGGTTCCCCAGTGGATCAGTTTTTCTTCACAAGGGGTTTTCCAGAATTTCACCATGAAGATACGCAGAAGCAGTTGCTGGGCAAGGCTCATGAAGGCGTGGGGAGGCATCTCAAATGCACGGAACTCCACAAGACCAAGGCGGCCTGTTGCACTGTCAGGGGAGTAGAGCTTGTCAATGCAGAATTCAGCTCTGTGTGTGTTGCCGGTAAGGTCTGTTAAAAGATGACGAAAGAGCCTGTCAACAAGCCAGGGCGGGCAGGGTATCTGTTGATTTTCCATGTTTACAGTTTGATTTTTCAGCTCTTCAAATGCAATCTCAAGCTCATACAGGGTGTCATGGCGAGCTTCGTCAATTCGGGGGGACTGGCTTGTGGGCCCCATAAAAAGCCCTGAAAATAGAAACGACAGGGATGGATGATTGTTCCAGTATGTAAGGAAGCTGCGAAGCAGATCCGGACGTTTCAGCCATGGACTTTCTGCAGGTGTTGCTCCGCCCATTATGATATGGTTGCCGCCGCCTGTGCCGCTGTGGCGTCCGTCCAGCATGAACTTTTCTGTACCAAGACCTGTCAGCCTTGCCTCTTCATAAAGCTCTGTTGTTGTTTTTACCATCTCTTCCCATGAGTTTGCCGGATGGATATTAACCTCCATGACACCAGGGTCAGGGGTTATGCTGAAACGGTTGAAACGATGGTCAAAGGGAGGTGTGTATCCTTCAATTATTACAGGCATATCTGTTATGGAAGCAGCATCTTCAATGGCCGTTACAAGTTCAAAGTAGTCAACTGCACGTTCCATTGGGGGCATGAATACATGGAGTCTTCCGTCACGGGGCTGAATGCAAAGGGCAGTTCTTATGACCCAGGCTGCGGATTCTCCCTCCTTTGGCACGGCATCCACAGCAGGCTTTGGATCTGCAAATGGTCTGGGCTGCTGCATTACATCATCCCGTGCCTCCTCTTCCGGAACTCCTTCAATATGTCGCTGGGATTCTCTTTCCTCAAGCAATGCCCTGATTTTCTCTTTATCCGCTTCCGAGGTCAGGGGATCTTTGAGAGGTTCTTTTTTTCCCATGGGATCCTCTTCCACAACATGTGGATACTCTTTTGGGGCCACCCATGGAAGGGAATCTAAGGGAAGACGAAGACCCATGGGAGAGTCCCCGGGAATCAGAAAGAGATTTTCGCTTTTCAGGTGCCATGGCCCGCTTTTCCAGGAGCCTTTCTGCAGGGGGAGCACATAGCCTGTCACAGCTCCTATGCCTGTTTCAAACACCTTTACCATGCGGGCACGATCTTCGGCATTTTTAAGCCTTGGATCTGTTGGCTTTACATTGACAGGCAGGCGCTGCTCCTTCCAGAGCCAATGGAAAATATCTTCATAGGCCGGCATGATGTATTTTCTGTTTACACCCAGAATATTTGCTATTGTGGTCATAAGTTTCAGGGCATGATCCGGTCCAAATCCGTAATTTTTATCTTCATCACCAAGAAGTTTATCATCTCTCCAGACTGGTTTTCCATCCTTGCGCCAGAAGCAGCTCAATGCCCATCGTGGCAGGGATTCTCCAGGATACCATTTTCCCTGGCCATAGTGAAGAAGGCTTCCAGGTGCCCATTTTGCCCGAAGGCGTTTAATAAGTTCCACAGAAAGAGGTTTTTTGGTAGGCCCCACTGCTGCTGTATTCCACTCATCACCTTCCATATCCTTTGCTGATACAAAGGTTGGTTCTCCGCCCATGGTCAGATGTATCTTTTCCTTGTCTATCTCTTCATCGACCCGATGGCCAAGATTTTCAATCTCTGTCCAGATCTCTTCAGGGTATGGCTTTGTGGAGCGGGGATCTTCATGGATTCTTGTTATGCGCATGGTGTGGCTGAAATCTACTTCGCATTTTTCCAGCAGACCGGTTACAGGGGCAGCACTTCTTGGGTCAGGTGTACATGCAAGGGGAATATGGCCTTCTCCTGCAAGAAGTCCGGATGTGGGGTCAAGCCCTATCCATCCGGCTCCTGGGAGAAATATTTCAGTCCAGGCATGAAGATCCGTGAAATCCTTTTCAGGGCCGGATGGACCCTCAAGGGATTTGACATCAGGTGCAAGTTGAATCAGATAGCCTGACACAAAGCGGGCAGCAAGACCCATGTGACGAAGAATCTGTACCAGAAGCCATGCAGAATCCCTGCATGAGCCTGTCAATTTGGTGAGGGTCTCTTCGCTGCTCTGGATGTTAGGCTCCATACGTATGTTGTATTTGATGGTTTTTTCAAGTCCCTGATTGACCATGACCAGAAAGTCGTTGGTGTTCATTTCGCTTCTGTCAATTGTTGCAAGATACTCCTTGAGCTTTTTCCCGGGGGGATCAACTTCCATAAAGGGTTTTAGATCCTTTGCAAGTTCGGGTTTGTAGGTGAAGGGGCATTTTTCCGCATGGGGTTCAAGAAAAAAATCAAAGGGGTTGATAATAATCATCTCTGCCACAAGATCCACCACGATGGAAAAGTGGTCTGTCTTTTCCTGAAAATTGAGTCGGGAAAGATAGTTGCTGAAGGGATCCTGTTGCCAGTTTATAAAGTGATTATCGGGTTTTATGATCTGGGAATAACTTAAAATCGGCGTTCGGCAGTGGGGTGCTGGTCGAAGACGAACAACCTGTGGGCCAAGCTGTATTTTCCGGTCATATGTGTAATTGGTTTCATGATAGAGTGCCACTTGTATCGCCATAGGATTTTCTCCATAATTATTTTTTGTGGGAATCGGGATTGATCATAGGAAGTTCAGTATGGAATCGTTTTAAAAAAGGCATCATGGATATTCTTGCCCACTGTGTTGATTTTTATCTGTAGAGCATCCAGATATTCATGCATGCCGATGGTGATAATCTCATCAATGTCGGAATAATCAAGATCAGCGCACAGGCGCCCCAGGCTCTTTTCCGCCTTGTTGGAGACAGTTCCAACAGAAGCGCCAGATATGTTATGAAGTGATTTTTCTGCTTTTTTAAGACAGTATCGTATGGAGCGTGGAAAGGCGCTGTCAAAAATCAGGAAATCACACACCTGTTTCGGGATGATTCTGTGGAAGCGTTTCCGGTACATCTCAAGGGCACTTGCTGATTTTAGTACCGCAGCCCACTGAATGGAGTCATAGGGAGTGTTGACCTCTCCTGCCTGTGGAAGCAGCATGAAATATTTGACATCAAGGATTCTTGATGTTTTGTCAGCACGTTCCAGAAGAAGACCGGTAAGTGCAAACTGAAATGCCTCACCATGGGACATTGTTGAATATAAAAGCCCGGTAAACATGTGTCCCCGCATGGTTATTATTTTGAAAAATTTGTGAGGATTACGGCTTGCAAAATCTGTTTTTGTGGAATCTTTAAGTTCAATGTAGAAGCGATTCACCTGTTCCCACATTTCAGACGAGATGATTTCCCTTACAGAGCGTGCATTTTCCCTTGCTGCCCTCAGCGAAGATATAATGGAGTTGGAATACTCCTGATCCAGGGCAAGGAAATGAATCACATTTTGGGCAGAATAGTCGTTGCCATATTTTTTTTCAAAAAGCTCATAGTCTCCTGTGGCCATTATGATAGGTTGCCACTGGCGGCTGACCTCTGAGGGGAAATCTAAGGTAAGATTGAGGTTTACACTGATAAATCTTGCAATGTTTTCAGCCCTTTCAATGTAGCGTGTCATCCAGTAAACTGAATTTGCAACTCGACTAAGCATGGTCACCTCCTTTTACCTGGCTTTGATGGTTGGATTGAGACTGTAATGGTGCTTCTCCTGATCCGGAAGAAAATAGAGTTTGGGACTGTGATCCTGCTGATTGCTGGCTTTTGTTTCGTTGGCTTTGTTTTCGTTGGCTTTGTTTTCATTGGCTTCAGTTTTATCAGAGATGTTGTCTTTATCCATGTCCCTGTCGGTATCACTATTGTTATAGATGTTAGCGTCACTTTCACTGTTGATCACCCAAGTGTCTTTTGTCCCTCCTCCCTGGGATGAGTTGACCACAAGCGAACCTTTTTTCAAAGCTACCCTGGTAAGACCTCCTGGCATGACATAGATATCTTCTCCATATAGAATATATGGGCGCAAATCCACATGGCGGCCTTCAAAATGATCTCCTACAATGGTGGGTGCCCTTGATAGGGATATGGTTGGCTGGGCAATATAGTTTCTGGGATCTTTCTGGATTAATAGGGCAAATTTTTCTCGCTCTTCCGGAGAGGCATGTGGGCCTATCATCATGCCGTAACCCCCTGATTCATTGGCAGCTTTCACAACAAGTTTATCAAGATTGGCAAGTACATGTGCCCGATCTCTCTCTTCACGGCAGATAAAGGTTGGTACATTGGGTAAAATGGTATCTTCATCCATGTAATACTTAATCATTCTGGGGACATATGCATAGACAGCCTTGTCATCAGCAATACCTGTACCCGGGGCATTTGCCATGGCAATTTTTCCGGAACGGTAAACATCCATGATGCCTGGTATGCCAAGCATGGAGTCTGGCCTGAAGGCTTTTGGATCAATGAAATCATCGTCAAGGCGGCGGTATATAACATCAATGCGCTGAAGACCTCTTGTGGTTCTCATATATACAAATCCATCAGAGACAACCAGATCCTGGCCCTCCACAAGTTCAACCCCCATCTGCTGGGCAAGAAATGAGTGCTCAAAATAAGCGGAGTTATACATGCCTGGGGTCAATACTCCGATTTTAGGAGATGATACGGTTTCAGGTGCCAGATTTTCAAGGGTTGCAAGCAGCTTGTTCGGGTATTCATCAACCGGCCGGACACCGGAGTCTGCAAAAACGTGTGGAAATGTGCGTTTTAAAACCTGTCTGTTCTCAAGTACATAGGAGACACCTGAAGGGCAGCGCATGTTGTCTTCAAGAACATAGAATTTTCCATCTTTATCCCGGATAAGATCTGTGCCTGTAATGTGGCACCAGATTCCTTTGGGAGGTTTAAGGCCTTCGCACTGTTTTCTGTAGGTGGTGGATGACATTACAAGATCTTCGGGTACCACTTTATCTTTCAGGATTTTTTTATCATGATAGATATCGTTGATAAAAAGATTTAAGGCATAGATTCTCTGGCGCAGTCCACGTTCAAGTATCTGCCAGTCCCTGTCTTCTATTATGCGTGGAATAATATCAAAGGGAAGGATCTTTTCTGTTCCCTCTTCACTGCCGTAAACAGCAAAGGTGTTGCCGAGCTGGAGAAGTGCTGTTTCTGCGGATTTCTGTTTGTGCAGCAGATCATTTTCAGGCAATGATTCAATCTTTTTTATTAATAATTCTGCGCCTGGACGGGGGGTGCCGTAATCATCGAACAGCTCATCATAAAACCCCTGGGTGAGGTAGTTTGAGAATTTCATGGCGGTTCCTTTCATTTATTTAAATTCGTTACCGTGGATGTATATTTGGGGGGCGGATATGTAATCTGTAAATGCGTTTTAGTTTCCGCTGTTTCTATCAGGTCATGGAAGTTATCTCATCTGCCAGGGCAATAAGCTCCTCTTTGCGGGGTCTGAAATATATCATCCCTGCTGCTGAGACAGCTATTAACTGATAGAGTACACCAATGTCTCCGGATAAAAGAAACAGTACCACCCCGTAAATTCCAATGCTTTCAAGCAGTGCAAGGCATATGATAACTGTGATTGAGTATCTGGCAACCGCAGGATGCTGGGGAGTTTTGTTCTGGTTGTATTTAAAGGGTCGTTTGGTGTCAAGCAGATAGCTTCGCAAATAAAAAACCCCCACAAGGGTTGCTACAGATACACCGTACAAGGCATATCGTATTGTGTCAAGCGGCAGAGAAGCATCAAAGTACATATTCAGCCTGATTTCAGCAAGGTTGAATACAATCAGGTAGATACCAAGGGATGCGAGCATGGCCATCCAGATTATAATAATAGTTTTCCATCCTTGTTCCAGTTTTCTATCTTCTGTATCATCGTAACTCATTTTACACCTCCCTTGAAAAATAATAACCTTGAAAAATAATAACCTTGGAAATTAATAAAAATGTAAACTCATATGAATTTAACTCCAGCGCACACACCTCTGAACATTAGAAACTTTCAGGAGTCCGGTCAAGTTCTATCTGTTTTTATTGTTTATTACTAAATCCACGATCTAAAATTTTCCTATCTTTTACTGTGAAAATGACTATCATTTTTATATTTGGGGGTGATTGATACTCAAAATCGACATCTTATTGCTTTTTCAGAAGTTATTGCAGTTGTCTGAACCAGGATAACCAGGATGGATAGGATGCTCAGGATAGATAATCCTGCCTTATCTTGTTAATCTTGGGAATCCTGATTCAGACAGTGTTGACAAGGCTTACAAGATCATAGGTGTCGACTTTGAGTTGATACGTAATCAATCATGCCCGTTTAAACAGTATTTTGATTTGACAAAACAGATGCTTTTCTTTATGAGTAGTAAGTTTTCTTATCTTTGTTTTTTTAATGTATTGAATTTAATATAAAAATTTACATATCAAGCCCTGAAACAGAGGCATTTAACATCTGAAAACGCAATGGACTATCAAAATATTTTTTTGGAAATTCCCAAAGAGCTGGAACAGATTGCTGACAAGGGAAATGTTGCATCGTACATACCGGAACTTAGCAATATCAATCCCGATAAGTTTGGTATCCACCTGACCACTATAGATAATCGCAACTACAGTTTGGGGGATTCTGACGAAAAATTTTCCATCCAGAGTATTTCAAAGGTTCTCTCTTTGTGCCTGGCTTTTAAGCTGGAAAAAGATGAACTGTGGAGCCGTGTGGGTGTTGAACCATCAGGTTCTCCGTTTAATTCCCTGGTTCAGTTGGAATATGAAAAGGGAATTCCCCGCAATCCTTTTATCAATGCCGGAGCCCTGGTTATTTGCGATGTGCTTGTCAGTCGCCTGAGCCATCCTAAAAGAGATTTTCTTGAATTTCTCAGGCGAATTTCAGGAATTGAAAATATCTCCTATTCTCCACGGGTGGCGGCATCAGAAAAATCTACAGGTTACAGGAATTTAGCCCTGATCAGCCTGATGAAAGAGTTTGGAAATATTGAAAATAATATTGAAACTGTTCTTGATTTATATTTCAATCTTTGTTCCATTGAAATGAGTTGCAAAGAGCTGTCTAAAACGTTTTTATTTCTTGCAGATTATGGTGTTCACCCCTTGACCAAGGAGAGGGTCGTAAGTGTCAGCAAGTCAAAACGGATCAATGCCATCATGCAGTTGTGCGGCTTTTATGACGAGGCTGGAGAGTTTTCCTTCAAGGTTGGTTTGCCTGGAAAAAGCGGCGTCGGAGGGGGTATCGTAGCCATCCATCCCGGGCAATACAGTATTGCCGTCTGGAGTCCTAAACTCAATGAAAAAGGCAATTCATACAAGGGGATGAAGATTCTTGAATTTCTCACCACACGAACACGGTCATCCATTTTTTAGGATCGAAAAGATAAAAGTAATTGCAAGGGACTCTGTTTTTGCTCAGAAAACAAATGTTCGTCAAAAGGCTTTTATGGGGTTTTATGGGCCAACACTTTAATCTCATGAATCAAATAATCATGGAAAAAAGAGTCAGACCAGAGTCTCAGCTCATCCCGCTGATCCAGACGTTTCAAAAACGGTTCTACGTCATTCCCGGCCAGGGAAAAATCCACCTCCCGAACCTTGGCAGTCATCAAGGCGATCAATTTTTCCTTGGTTAGCCCCTCTCCAACATCAAGATGGCCCGTCTGGGCCATTTTATTTGCCAGGTAATTCAAATCGCAAGGGGTGCCGTTCTTCACAAACCAGATGAAATCATATAAGTCCCGCCCCTTGATATTCGTTCTCATTGTCCGGCACAGCAATGCATGCATTTTTCCTGCAAACAGACTGGGCAATGTCATTGTTTTAATGGAAAAGGGGATGGGGTGAAGATGATATTTGGTGGCTACGGAGAATCCGGCAGCCGGATCCAGGTCAACTTCCAGCTTGATTTTCATTGTTGCATTTTTATGAGTTTTCAGATTGGATTCTATTTTTAACAAATGAACCAATGTGTTGGCTTTAATGAATGCAGAATCGATGGTCGTTTTATTTATTTTACTTTTTTTTTCTGCAGATACTTCAAATCCCCATAGTTTCAGTTCGGATTTTACCGCACCCAGATATTTTCCAATATCAAAATCCATGTCTGGTTCAATGAGCGAGAAATCCAAATCCTCTGAAAAACGGTCCAACTTATGAACAATCCGCAATGCACTTCCACCGTAAAAAACAGCCTTTTCATAAAATTTTGATCGCCACAGTCCAAGCAATGCAATTTCCTGTATAATCTCTTTGAGCGCATTCTCATGATCATGCACAGAATTCAGCTCATACCTGGCCAGCATCTGCTCGATTTTTTGATCAAACATCACTCCTCTCCAGGCAATCTAAAAGCAGTTTTACATTTTTTCTCCGGTATCCATCCCTGATCTCCTTCATCAAAGTGAAATCAAGGGCGTTGTGAAAATGATCATCCAGTCTCATTAATCCGAGAAATTCCCGCATTGCTTTTTGGGTTATAATATTCGGCTGCATTGCAGCAAGATCACACAAAGCCTTTTCCGGGCTGGCAATTAAAATATTTTTCCGACTACCGGCATCTTCAAGCCGTACACCAAGGCCGAACACTTTTTCCGGACCAACCACATAGGAAAATCGACCCACCGGTGTCTCAAAGATTTTTTTTCTTTTTGTCGTCAAGCTGATCACAAGTTCAACCCGTTCGGGTATCATATTCCAAAATGCCAAAGCGGTTTGTCCGGTAATATAAGAAGGCCCGTAGATTAAATTGGCCAGAATGAACTTATTGTAGGGTTTCCCATAGTGTTTACCCAGCACATAAATACCTTTTTTCACCCGCAGAATTTCCCCACTACTGATCAGTCCTCTGATTTTATCCCTCGGCTTTTTGTACCCCTCCAGTGCCTGAATCAACAAATTATAATCAAACTCTGCTGGGAGTTGAATCACTTTTTTCATATGTTTTTAACCAATAGGTCTAATATTTTGGACTTACTGGTTGGAAATATAGAGACTTCGCTGAAAGATGTCAATGAGTTTATGTACAGGGTTCTTTACCGTGGAAATGGATACATTATTTTTCTACCGTGGAAATAGATACAAATTTCCATATTCGGGGGAGGCTGGATGGCAGCCATGACCGTTTACTCTTTCTATTTCATCGCATACATAAATTTATTATAAATCTAATAAAAGATTAACGTATATACTCTATAACATGCAACGTGCATGAGATATGTTTTTGTACAGATCTATCACAATTTGCAAAATCTTATTAACAACAAGGGGTTGAAATGATTGATAAAATAGTCAAAACAGAATATTGCCGGACAATGCATGTTAAAAGCGACAATTCAGAATCAGGATATTTCCCATCTGAAAATGAAGAGTATATGAACGAACGCCAGCTTCATTATTTCAAGAAAAAACTTCTGGATCAGCAGAAAGAGTTGCGGGATAAGCTTGATATCGCCATCAGAAAATTAAAAACATTAAAATCCGGAAGTGCAGACGTGATTGACCAGAGTAATCAGGAAAATGCTTTGTTCATGGAGTTGAAAAATATAGAGCGTTGCAACCACTTGTTGGAACTTAACAAAAATGCCCTGACACGCATTGAAAAAGGATATTTTGGATATTGCATGCTCACAGGAGATGCCATTGGACTGAAACGTCTCAACCTTATTCCAACCACAACCATGTCCATTGAAGCCATGACAATTTGTGAAGAGAACATGGGTATGAACAGTCGTACATCAGCAATGGGATACAGCATGGCTTCATGATTCATCATGGGAATCGGGAGAGAGAATATGACATTACCACAATATAGCAACCAATTTTTTCCGGCGAGGTTCTATGAGCAGGAGTCCCATGCTGATATTATTAACAGGGTATGCAATGCGCTGGAGATTAACACAAACTCTGTTGAAGAATTTATAAGTTCTCTGCCATTTTCGTGCAATGATGCAACATGTGGGTGTGAGAATGAGTTCCAGGCTGTGGTCGTGGGGAGTAGCACAGATGTGGATCTCCCGATTATTATCCGTGAATCAACATGTTATAAAAATTTGCTGAAACGCAATGAACGGGATGGCGAGCACCATAAAAAAATCGCCGGATTTGAAGCATACCTGAATCCTGAGCGACCTGCCCGTTCAAGTAAACATGAAGAGGTGTGGGAGAATAGCTGGGTACGCTTGCCCATGCAGCAGTTAAATCTTTATGCCAACCAGATTCTGGATATGGATTTTTACCGTGATAAACAAAATCCTTCCGGCGGCTACCGCAAAGATATGAAGCGTTTTTTCATGGAAAAGAACGGTACAAGGTATCTTCGTGTACCGGTAAGCTACCTTCTTAAAATCGCTTTGGCAGATGCTGTTGGCAACCCTTCTGTACATCATCGCCTGCGAAGCATTGCCAAAGGCATGATGGCTTGTTGTATAAGTGACAACTCTTCGCCTGAAGTGCTCTCATTTTTTCCATCTTCAATAAAATCAAAGGCTGGCAGGAAATTGAAGGTTGTCAGGGAGAGTGCCATCCGATTTTTATTAATCCAGTTACTGACTGCTTATGCAAATACCCGATTCAAGCTTCTGGAAAACGGCCAGAGGGTGCTTGTCTATTTTGCATCCCACACACCCAGGCGTCAGAAGGAGTTCAGCCATGTTATACCAGATGCCCTTTACAGGGATCTCTTCATGAGCCCCTGTCTGTCGGGATGGGACAAAGGAGAGGAAAAAACAGCATATATGCACACGTGTCACAAAGTGCTCTCCAGAAGCCGTTTAAATGCCGTCAACAAGCTTAAAGATGCGGGTATCATAACCTCAAACCTTGTGGTTTTGCCAAACATTTCCGATGTCAGCCTTGCAAATAACGGAACCCATATAAGTATTGGAAGCAAAAAGATCACCAGGTTACTTAAAGAGGGAAGTAGTGAATTTACGCCAGCAGACGAGAAGTATCTCGGAGATTTGTGCATTAAAATATGTGAGCATTTTCTGCCTCTTTTTGTGGGGACTTACAGCGCCACTCCATATCGCCTGGATTTTGAGGATTTTCATCCGGAAAAAATTTTGGGGTTTCTTCCCCATGAGTTAGATTTTACACATTTACGGATGCTCTGGAAACAGTGGAAAAAGAAAGCGGATCTTAAGATTTTTTCCCAGCCTTTAACTCCCTTTGGTCCTGAGATTATGGATAGAACTATCCGAAGAGCTTTTGGACTCAAAGGAGATATTGTTCCTGATTTCAGGCTTATTGACTACTTTGCCGCAGTTATGTCAACCGATGAAAACAGTGCTCTGGACGGGCAGGAAGGAAACGAAAAGCGCCTTGCCGGTGATCTCCAGGAGATGGGTATTTTTGATGAAAGAATGTCTCTTTACATGCTCATGCGTTTACGAAAGGAGTCAGTTCATGGGTTCTCAGGCATTGAAGCTCGTTATTACAGCACATTTGAGAGCCTTTTTAACGATCTTGGTGGGGCCATTCAGCTTCAGCGAATTTTGTTGACCTTTGCATGGAAAATGATTCTTGAGCAGAATGTAACCCATGATGATATCCCGGATCTACCTGAAGTTGAAAGTGAACGACGTCAGATTTTTTTTGGAGCTGCAATTGGCGTCAAGACAGTATTTATAAGGGAAAACACCCACAATCATTTTTTGGCATCCATTCTATCCATGATAAGGAAAAAAAAAGAATCAGTCTAAGCGGCAAACATCCTGGATATTACAAGGTTAAGGTCAGTGATTATCTCAATGCGCTGGTGGATATGCTGGAAAAGGATGGAGAAGCACTTCTATCTGATCCGGAACTTTCAAGGACAGTGAGCGATTTGAGAAAACGTATCAACTCTCCTGCATCCTGCCGGGTGGCAGAACGGATGGTTGAAGAGATCATGAAAAAAGAAAAAGTCAAAAATCCAATGGATATGCGGGCTGAGGATTTCAATCAGTCATGCGAACATTATCTTCGGGAAGATTTAAGAAAAAAACAGATGGCAGAAGGCATGACTATACTTGAAGAGGAGCTTTTTCAACTCGATTTATGGGCTTTATTTCGGGATCCTGCATGTAAAGATTTATTGTTTTCCATACTGGAACAAGGATCTGCTTCCGATTTTTTTGCCTTGAACAAAAACTCCCTTCTTGATGAAACAGCAAAGGAAGATGTGCTTGCAAAAATGATTCAACTAATTGTTCTGACTGTTGGCCGAAATATGGAGCTTCCAATATGATGACGCACCATGGGCAGGCAAAATAGTGTTATGGAACTTCCAATATGATTACACACCATGGACAGGCAAAATAATGTATAACAATATTACGCACCAGTACATTGACAGAAAAACAGGAGAGGTTAAAACAGAGCATCTTTTTAAGGATCATGTAATTAATTTTATCTATTCCAGGTTAAGGGAGAATGCACATTTCTGTTTTAACCTTCTGATATCCGGAAGAACAAGTTCGCTTTTAGGTTATCTTACGTTTGATTTCAGCTTCAGCCGTAACCGTAAAAAAGCAGAATCATTTATTAAGGCTCTTAACATAAATATGTCAGAATGCCTTTTGCCGCAGGAGAGTTTCCTTTCAGCCCGACAGGTTTTTGAACGTCAGATCAAATATTGGAGATATCGCCCAAATGAATTGGATTTTCACGAATCTCTCCATGACAAAAATTGTGTGCTTTCGCCATGTGATTCAAAGATGCTTGTGGGGTCACTTAAACCTGGAACGCCTCTTTTTATAAAGGAAAAATTTTTTCAATACCGCGAATTACTGGAAAAGGAAGAGTGGCTTGAATGCTTTAAAAATGGTGAATTTGCAATTTTCAGGCTAACTCCGGACGAGTATCATTACAACCACACCCCTGTATCAGGAAAAATAGCTGATTTTTATGAGATCAACGGCAGATATCACTCCTGTAATCCTGGAGCTGTGGTTAGAGAAGTGACTCCCTATTCCAAAAATCAACGGGTCGTTACAGTGATAAACACGGATGTGGAAAACGGCAGCCATGTCGGCATGGTGGCCATGATAGAGGTGACGGCGATGATGATCGGTAGAGTAGAACAGTGTTATAGTCATCAATATTATGACAACCCCTCTCCTATGCACAAGGAGATGTTCATTAAATTGGGACAACCCAAGAGCTTATTCAGGCCGGGGAGTTCCACTGTAATTTTGATGTTTGAATCTGACCGGATTGTTTTTTCTCCGGATATTATCCACAATATGCACAGGGTTGACGCCAAAAGTCGATTCAGCGGATGGTTTGGTGGGTCCCTTGTTGAAACCTCTGTCCGTGTGCGGGAGGAGATCGGACGCACGATGTCGCCTTCATCCCATCACCAAACATTGACACATGCCAACTCATTTCATAAGTATCATAACCTTGACAAGCCAGAGCCAAAGAGCTTTTCTGATTCTCTTGCCAAAATAACACGAAAATCAGAAATAAGAATCTGAAGCGAATTTTCATGATTGTTTATGGATGGATACGTCACACATTAATTCATTGGAGTTTAAAATGTTTTTCACCGGCACTTTTTTCAACAACACAATGTTTCTTTTATTCCTGGTAGGTCTCATAGTTCTTTTTCTATCCTGGGGATTTAAGCAGCTTCCCCGTGAAAGGTGGCAAATATTTGCTGCCATTCCTCTCCTCAAAAATGACAATGGCACATGGAAAGGGCTCAACCTGACCTATTACGGCATTATTTCCGCCAATGCATATCTTTTTTCCCTCTCTATCATGATTATTCTTCTGGGATCATGTCATATACCGGTCTCTGTTCAGATGAAATATATTATTCCCATCCTGATTGTGGCCATTCCGGCATCCAGGATTGTTGCATGGATTGTTGAGAGGAAAAGCAGCACTTTTACAGTGGGAGGTGCAACCTTTACTGCCATTGTCATGTTGCCATGGGTTGTGACAGTGATAAATGGCTTTTTTGATTTTCAAATGCCATTTTTTTGTTTTTTTGCCGCCATTTCTATTGCATACACTTTTGGCGAAGGCCTTGGAAGATTAGCCTGTATAAGCTTTGGCTGTTGTTACGGCAAGCCGTTGTCAGAGTCAGGGAAACTTATGAATCGCATTTTTGCCCGATGTCATTTTATCTTTTACGGCAAAACAAAAAAATTGCCTATGCCTCCAATCTTGACGGCCACCCCATGATTCCGGTTCAGGCCATAACCTCAATCCTCTATTCGATAACAGCCATTGCCGGAACCTCTCTTTTTTTGTATGGGCATTTTAAGTGGGCTATGCTTTTAACCCTCATCGTTACCCAGATATGGCGTGTGCTTTCAGAATTTTTCAGAGCTGATTATAGAGGAAATGCAAAATTCTCAGCCTATCAGGTTATGGCTTTGACAGCGGTTTTATATATGGGAATCATTGCAGTGATATTACCGTCTGACAACGCTTCAGCCTTAAGTATTCCAAACATACAACAGTTCTCAACAATGTCTGTAGAATCGGGCATATCTATGCTTCCAGATATTTTGCATGGCCTTAAACTCTTCTGGCAGCCTTCTGTTCTCATCTCCCTGGAGCTTTTCTGGCTTGTTACGTTCCTTTATACTGGAAGAAGCTTTGTCACCGGATCTCATATATCCTTTTATGTGGTTAAAGAGAAAATATGAGAAATAGAAACGCTTGATTATATAATTTATGTTCTTTATTACTACTTTGTTAGCTTATCTTTTTTTGCTGTCTGAATCATGATAACCATGATAATCAGGATGTTCAGGATACTTAATCCTGCCTTATCCTGTTAATCCAGGGTATCCTGATTCAGACAATTTATTCAAGCCACATGGGAAGGAATACTGTAAAGCAAGTTCTCTTTCCGACAATGCTTTCAAGGTATCCTATTCAAATTCCGGGGTAGCCAATATGTGTACGGAATTCGTAAAAAACAAACTCTTTTTTTATAGACATAACAGCACATCGATGCTACAGTCAGCACATGACTAATTCAGAGATAAAACAAATTCTTGAAGGGATAAACATCCAGTCCGCAACTTTAAATGAGTCTGCGCCTGAATCCGTGTTTACGCTCCTTCAGCTCGTTGAGTGTCTGAATAAAGATAATGAAGCCTTAAAAAAAGAAAATCAAAACCTTCGGGATGCAATTAACCTGCTCAAGGGAGAACAGGGAAAACCAACGATTCCTGGTAAGACAAAAGAAAAGCAAGGTAATGTCTCGTCGGGAGAAGAGATAAAAAAAAGGGAGGTAAAGGGAAAACGAAAATCCAAAGCAAAGAAGGATAAGATAAAGGTAGACAGAACCCAAATATGTAAGGTTGATAAGTCCATTTTGCCCGAAGATGCTGTATTTAAGGGCTATGAGCCGATCATTGTTCAGGAAATTTTGATTACCACAGACAACGTTGAATACAGTCGAGAGAAGTATTATTCTCCGTCGCAAAAAAAAACTTATCTCGGAGAGTTGCCTATTGGAGTTAAAGGGGAATTTGGCCCTGGCACAAAAACGTTGGTCTGCACACTGAAACACTCCGGCAATATGTCTGAGCCAAAGATAGCGGAGTTTCTGGGAAATGGCGGGATTAGCATTTCACAGTCAACGATTTCGAGGATCCTCACGAATGATGAAAGCGATTTTGCCAAAGAGAAAGATGATATTTTCCTCGCTGCTCTTGCTTCTACTCCGTACCATCAAGTTGACGACACCACCGTAAAGGTCAATGGAGAAACTCACTACTCGCAAATTTTCTGCAATCCTTTCTATACTGCCTTTTTTACCGTCCCCCACAAAGACCGTCTGACGATCCTTGACATATTACTCTGTGGCAAGGAGAGAACCTACCTGTTTGACTCTCATGCATTTGATCTGCTTTCAGAGTTTAACATCTCCCAGAAAATTATCGGTCAGATAATGCAGCTTAAGAAAGAGGGGGGAATGTCAGAAGAGGAAATGCAGGAGATGCTCGACACACTCTACCCGAAGCGGAAAAAGGGAAAGAATAACAAAAAAAGAATTATGGAGGCTGGTGCCATAGCCGCTTATCGCCAGCAGACAGACATTCCCCTTGTCGACATACTGTTGAGTGATGACGCACCCCAATTCAAAAAACTCACTGAGGCACAGGCGTTATGTTGGATTCATGATGGCAGGCATTATAATCGTCTGAACCCCATTGTTCCGTTGAACGTCAAAATACTGAATACGTTCAAAACCAGTTACTGGGACTTTTATGGCGACCTCCTTAAATATAAAACGAGTCCTACACCTGAAAAAGCTGATATCCTGTCCGCTAAATTTGACCGGATTTTCTCTACGAAAACCGGATATGAAGATTTAGATGACCGGATTGAAAAAACCAGCAAGAAAAAGGAAGCTCTTCTCCTGCTACTGAAACATCCTGAACTTCCTTTGCACAACAATGCTGCAGAATTGGCCGCAAGGGTGGAAAAGCGCAGACAGGACGTCAGTTTGCAAACAAAATCAAAACAAGGCACCGAAGCCAAGGATGCATTTCTAACTGTTGTTGAAACTGCGAAAAAGCTTGGCGTCAATATATACAAGTACATGGCCGATCGCATTTCCAAAAAATTTAATCTGCCCTCCCTTGCGGAACTGATTACTCAAAAATTCCTGCTGCAAACTGAATAGCACGCACCCTGGGCTGTAGAATTTC
>NZ_LT828543.1:31064-61046 GCF_900170035.1 Desulfamplus magnetovallimortis
TACACGCACCCTGTTTTTCAAGCCACTCAAAATTTTTTTCAACGTATTCTATCTTGTGTCAGGAGTATGCATTTATGCGTTCATTATCCCTATCCGGAGTAGATGATGAATATTTTTGCCTCAACTCTTTTTCAATATTGGATGATACCCCGGAATTTGAATAGGATACATCGAAGGCAACATTGCACCGGAAGATTGCTTTTTGAGTCGGCAAATCATCGACTATCCAGCATCCGATGCCAATGCGTTTTTCGAGCGGTTCATTGAGCGAACCCTCCATGCTCCGGCGTATTCCAGCCCACTCTATTCAGCGAGCTTGAAACACAAACTCCGGGCGGAAGCGGTCAAAGGAATTTTTTCATCCATGGTAGAGTTATCGGATCATGGAGATCTCATGGAAAAATTTTTGAATTTACCGTGTCCGAAAATGTTCATGTATGGGGAGCAAAACCGAACACTTTCCTATTTGAACCATATTGAATCAAACGGTGTCAGGCTTTCTGAAATCCCGGAATGCGGCCACTTCCCCATGTATTCCAATCCTCCGGTGATGTGGCGTGAAATTGCGGATTTTCTAAATTAATATACTAAGACCATGAATCGCGCATGATGTGCGCGGTTCATAAAAAAAAGACTCCACCGGATTTAGGCGCTTATCCGCGCCACATCGACAAAGTTTTGTCGATATGAGATTGTTGATATCTGCCCTGCAGGGGCCACTTTTTCCAGGCGTAGTCCTGGAAAAAGCACGGATATGGCTTTGCTTCTGAGGTGACAACTGCTGTCGTCAAAGAGATGGGGATGGAGATCGAGTACAATTTTTATCCATGGAAACGATGTGAACATATGATTCAAAAAGGAAATGCTTGGGGTGCCATTCCTTGAAAAATTCAATGCCGCCTTGAAAACGATCAAAGAAAATGGGACATATAAGAGAATTCTCAAGAAATACAACATCTCTCAATAATCTTCCGTACAGATTCGGAGTTGAATTTACCCATCATTATCTGTTCCATCGACAAAAGAGGCATCGTCACCTTGTCTGAAGGAAAAGAACTGAAATCCATCGTAGATGGACATCCCGGCCAGATGGGATGGTAGGGATGTCCATCTACGATGCCTACAAAGATAATTCTGAGGTCATCACTCATACCCGGTTGGGTATGCAAGGTATTTTTAATGAGTACTATACCGAAGTATCAGTGCTGAAGTTTCATGTGATTGTCTCGCCAATTATTGATGAAAACAACGTGCCTCAGGGGGGCTTCACTACGGCACCACGATTTTTGCCTGTTTAAAACGCCGCCTTTCGGAGCCATAAACCAATGGTCAAATCACATATAAATATCACCGAGGAGATGGCATTTAGAGCCAATGAAGATATTGCCAAAAGAGCCTTGACAGGTAGCTATATTTATATCCTGATATGGTTTTCAATTATTATTCCTCATAGGTTTTATGAAAAAAGTCCTATAATATGTTTATGGTTTTCCTTGGCATTGATCATCCTCTCAGATGCAAGGGGCAGAGTAGTCATAAATTTCAACCGGATTTACAATAAAAGCTCAATGGTGTGGAATCTACTAAGGCTTAACAGGATGAAATATTTGTCTATGTGCTTACTTATATCTCAACTCCATCAAGGTCCAGCTCATCATCACTGTGAAAATTATGCCGGTTTTCCAATCTTTTTACACGCCTTTCCAGTGTCAGAAGATATTTTTCCATCATCTCAATATATTCTGCAAAATCATTTGTAACACCAAATTCCTTTGTTCTTGCCTTCAATCTTTTTTTCAATTGTGCCTGGCTTTCAGCAGCTCTCTCTTCCAGTGTTGGCATGAATAAATCTCCTTGGTTTTCTGATCTTAACGGGGATAACTGTGTATCAATTACCCTCCAAATATAAACAATGCTGGTTAAAACTCAATACTTCCCGGAGTTCTTGGAAACGGAATAACATCCCTTATATTGGTAATTCCAGTAATCAGCATCAAAAGGCGTTCAAAGCCCATTCCAAACCCTGAATGGGGAACAGAGCCAAATTTTCTTGAATCCATATACCACCAGTAGGGTTCTCCTGCAAGATTCATCTGCCCCATTCTCTCTTCAAGGACATTGAGCCTCTCTTCACGCTGGCTTCCACCAATAATTTCACCTATTCTTGGAACCAGCAGATCCATTGCTGCCACGGTTTCACCATCATCATTTACCCGCATGTAAAAGGGTTTTATGGTCTTTGGGTAATTGATAAGAAAAAGAGGCTTTTTGAAATACTCCTCGGCAAGAAAACGTTCATGTTCTGACTGAAGATCAATTCCTTTTTCTACTTTATACTCAAATTTTTTGCCGGATTTTTGAAGCAGATCCACTGCATCATTATAATTTATTCTTTCATACTTATCTTCAGCAAGGCTATTTAATAAAGGTTTAAGACCCTTATCAACAAAATTGGCAAACAGGTCAAGATCTTCGGTGCAAACATCCATTGCATGACGGACAAGGTATTTAAGAAGCTCTTCTCCATGATCCATATTACCTTCAAGGTCACAGAAAGCCATCTCGGGTTCCAACATCCAGAACTCTGCCACATGGCGGCTGGTATTTGAATTTTCAGCACGAAATGTGGGGCCGAATGTATATACATCTCCAAGTGCCAATGCAAACATTTCGGCAGAAAGCTGGCCGGACACAGTCAGGTTTGCCTCCTGACCAAAAAAATCTGAAGAGCAATCCATTTTTTCGTTTTTATTAAAATTTGCAGGATCAAGGGTTGTCACCTTGAACATCTCCCCTGCACCCTCACAGTCAGATCCTGTGATAATGGGAGTGTGCAGATACCTGAAACCCTTTTCTCTGTAAAAGTTATGTACGGCCCAGGCCATCTCGGAACGGATACGAAAGGCAGCTCCATATTTATTGGTTCTTGCCCTTAAATGTGCAATTGTGCGTAAAAATTCATCTGAGTGACGTTTTTTCTGAAGGGGATAATCCTCTGGAGCAATACCAACTATCTCAACTACATCAGCATGAATTTCCCATTTCTGACCCTTTCCCGGAGAAGGCACAAGCTTTCCTGTGACACTTATTGCAGAACCTGTTGTCAGTGAGGAAATTTCACTGTAGTTTTCAAGTTTGCTGTCTGCAACAATCTGAATATTTTTTAGACAGGAACCATCATTGAGTTCCATGAATGAAAAATCCTTTGAATCCCGCCTGGTTCTCACCCAGCCTTTTGCAACAACGCAGTCAATGGGCTTTTCCGAGGCCAGAAGTTTATCTATCTTGATTCTATCCTGCATGGCATATCCTCTCCAAAGATGATAATTTATGGGTGGTGTCCCAAATCCGTTGATCTGATAAGGAAACAACTCTATTGATAAGTATTTCCAGAGAGTCGTCCACAGATTTGGGACACTACCAATTTATGTGTATTTGAGATGCTTTCCGGTTGTTTCGGCGGAAAAGCAAAAAATTTAAAACCTGCTTTGACAGCAACTCCAATTGGGGGTAGTGTGCAATAAATAAAAGTTTAGGCATCTTTCATATCAACTAAAAATAGTTTACACTTTTTTGTGAGTGATTCCCGGCCACTCAGAAGTTTTCTCTCCGAAAAGTGTAAATAGGGAAATGAACCATGCCAAAGTTTATTGTCATATTCCAGCCATCCAATTACCATATAAATGGAGCTTTTCATAGTGGCAATAAGGGAAAAGAGCGCCTTTATTTAAATGAAAACAGATATATCTGAACTCAAGAGTCATAAGCACTGAAATCCTCGGCCACAGAGACAGTGTTGACAAGGCTTACAAAATCATAGGTGTCCACTTTTAGTCTGTTTTGGTGTTCGCTGAGAATACTTAGACTTACGAGTTCTTAAAAAGTGAGGGTTTTATGAATATTCCAGATGATTGGCAGGAGAGCATTAAAGTTGGTATCAGTACCTGCCTTACAGGTGAAAAGGTAAGATATGACGGCAATCACAGTCATGACCGTTTTGTAACAGAGACCCTTGGGCAGTTTTTTGATTTTGTTCCGGTATGCCCTGAAGTGGAGTGCGGGATGCCCGTACCAAGGGAGGCTATTCAACTCGTGGGTGATCCTGAAAACCCAAGACTTGTGACTGTAAATAGCCGCAAAGATATGACAGATCAGATGAAAAACTGGATAGATATAAAACTTACAGAACTTGAAAAAGAGAATCTGTGCGGCTTTATATTCAAAAGCAAATCTCCAAGCAGCGGCCTGCACAGGATAAAAGTTCATAATGAAAAAGGGAATGTAATAAGTCATGCCGGAAGAGGCCTGTTTGCACATGCATTTGTAAAATGTTTCCCCAGAATTCCTGCTGAAGATGCAGCAAGATTGAATGATCCAAAAATCAGGGAAACCTTCATTGAAAATATTTTTACATTAAAGCGATGGAGACGCTTACTTGAAGGACAAAGGAGTTTAGGAGCTCTTGTTGATTTTCATACCCGCAACAAACTGTTGCTGTTCTCTCACAGTGAAAAGATATATCGAAAAATGGGAAAACTTGTTGCTGATGGAAAAATGATGGATAAAGATGCCCTTTTTGATCAGTATGAATCTTTGCTTTTTCAGACACTAACTCTTCAAACCACCTTGAAAAAAAATATAAATGTTCTGCAACATATGATGGGATATTTTAAAAAAGATCTTGCAGGAGATGAAAAACAAGAGCTTCTGGCAATTTTTGACGATTACAAAAGGGGTTTTGTTCCGTTGATTGTTCCCATGACATTGATAAAACATTATGTACAAAAATATAATCAGGAGTATCTTGCCTGTCAGACATATCTAAATCCACATCCAGTGGAATTGAAGCTTAGGAATTATTACTGAGGAATGATTATTAAAGAATGAGCACTAAATACTCAAAATCAACATCCTTTTTTTCTTTAGGATACAGAGTGTTATTTTATGTGATGCTGCTGAGCATAATATCTTTAAAGCACCCTCTACAATTGACTCCTTTTGATATCTTTATTTCAACATCACCTTCAGAAGCAGCCGCTGATGACCTTGTCACACTTGTGATTGATCCCTCAAGTGAAAGAAAAAGCATTTCACCATATATTTATGGCATTAACATCGCAAACTGGGCACCTTCATACTACATGTATATGGTGGAAGATCATCTTCGGGAGGCACAGGTTGAAGTTGTGCGCCTTGGAGCCACTAATATGGAGCGCTATAACTTCATCAACAATAGAATGTATAATGTAATTTCAAAACAAAACCAATATGTTCCAATGAGCTGGGAAAGTTTTGTAGATTGGGTAGTTAACGATCTTGATGCTGAGCCTTTTCTCCAGGTATCTGTTTATGGCAATGTGGCATCTGACACAGATGGGCGGGGAAAGTCAGGTTATTCCCATGAACAATCTTCAGGTGAAGTTAGTTCCTGGGTAGAATCAACAGGTGGAAATGTCCGTTTCTGGGGCATTGGAAATGAGCCGTTTATTGCCTGGAAACGCAGCGATTATCCATCTTTTTTTGCAGATGCTGCCCACGGAGATCAGGTTCTCAATTTTCACACTTCCTATGAGCACTATTTCAATCGTTTTACAACTGTGGCAGAAGCCATAAAAAGTTCTGATTCCACGGCCCGGATACTTGGACCTACCCCCGCAAACTGGTGGTTATACTGGTTCAATGATTATTCTCCAATATGCCCTGTGACAGAACCAGGTGGAGATCCTGCAACAGATGATTCCTCATGGGATTTAATGAGCAGTCCGGAATCAACATGGGATAAGGACATTTTCCCTGACAGAGGAAGTGATCCGGATGTGTCTGGATGGGAGAGTGATCCTCAAAAAATATTGCCCTTCTATCTTAAAAGCATGCGCCTTGCAGATGAGTCTCGTGGAAGCCGCCTTGCAGAATTTCTTGATGTTCATCGTTACATGAGATGCATTACAGAAAAGGATGCCATACTTGAACCTATGGGACTTTTTCATGAAAATTTTAAAAGTCAGGATATGGAGACCCTATTTTCCGGTGTAAAAACAAATCTTTTAAACCGTTTAAAAAATTCCATAGAGAGGTTCTATCCTGAAACAAAAATATCCTTTTCAGAGTATGGTTATTTCTACTGGGATGGCTATCCATCCATTCCACAAGTGGCGGCAATCGGCACAATGGATTATCTTGGATTTTTTGCAAGGTGCGGGGTTTATCTATCATGTAACTGGTATCTTGGAGAGCCTAATCAATCCGGTGCTGATCTTACCCATGCATCTTTAGACAGTGCCCGTCAGGCAATGTTTGATGAAGATGGTGAGCCGAACCCCAAATACTGGGCATTTTACATGATGAGCAACCTTTTCAGGGGCACATCCATCAAAGCAGAAGTCAGTGACTGGAACTCTTTTTCTGTTCATGCCTGTGAAAATGAAAAAGGCGATTATGTGGTATTTGCAGTGTACAAGGGGCAATATGATAGTACGACAGGTGAATACATAAGTGATCAGCCACCTGAAAAGGCATTGATGCGTATTGATTCTTCTGATGGAAATCTGATTCTCACCCGCCTTTTGAGGTATGGCATGGGAGATCCCCATGTGATTGAAATGGATACAACTGGCATTAGCTATGATACAGATGGGAATATGATTTTTGACTATCATCCCCTGGCAATCTACGCTTTTGTCTTTTCATCCCAAAATAGTGGTGACTCCCTTGCAGAAAATCAGAGCATACAGGTGACACCTGATATTCTTGATTTTGGTCCCTACAGTAATGGATGGATTGTTGATGGTGAAAAAAAGATTTTTACACATGGGGTAAAAATCACCAACCCGGGAGTGACTGCAATTCCCTGGTCAATGGAGATCTGCACAGAAGATTGCACAGCTTTAAGCTTTGAAAATTCTATCTCCGGAGTATCAGAGGCTTCAGCTTCTCTTACCAAATGGCTTGTTCCCGAAAACAGCGTGACTGGAGAAGTTTCAGTAACCGATGAGGTATATTTCACAGTGGATAGAGCCTATTTGCCTGTTGGAACTTACACTTCCAATATAAAGGTTAGTTTTTTGGCAGGAAATGCTCAACACCAAAAGAATATCATGGTTGTGATGGATGTGATTCCAGGTGAAGATGATGGTGAGAAACGTATTGCAGATTTTGAGACAGGTTCATTTGCACACAGCCTTAATGAAATACCGCCATATTCCATTGGATGGTGGGACAATCATGGTACACCAGATGACAGAAACAGCCCTTATCTTTACAATTTTCAGTTGAACAGGAATGAAGTAAACCGCCTCGGTAGTAAATACTGCATGGAAATTGAATTTAATAGAAAAAATGGAGACACTCCTGACGGCAGACTTTATCAAAGTTTTGGAACATATGGCCATTCCACATATATTTCAACTGACACTTCATCAGGGAACCAAAACATATCCTCAAAGATAAAGTACAATGCCACAGGATTCTGGGAAGGATATGAGGCATTTGAATTTGATATAAAAACAGATACAAAAGGCAGTGATAATACAGAGCTTCTTATAATTTTAAGCGATGAATCAGGGAATAAGGGAAAGCCATCAAGACCTTTTTTGTCTGAAATAAAATTTTTAAGTGAAACCGATTCCATTAAAGATTATACCGACCTTCTTGTTGTTGAAGATGGGCCATGGCAGACAGTTCGCATAGCTCTGGATGACCGCTTTTTTGACTGGCGATATCCTGAAGGTCAAAATGGTGCTGAGACAACAATGGATTTTTCATCCATCAACCAGATAGAATTTGTGCCGTGGCATGGTGATAAAACAGCAAAAGGGGTAATCTATATTGACAATCTGAGACTTGTGGGACCAAATGCCAATAATAACCGCCTTCCGGTTGCAGCAGTTGAGAAAAGAAACCTTACTGTAAAACCAGGTCAATCTGTGACCCTTAATGGCACACCAAGTTTTGACTGTGATCCTGATGATGAAATAACTGCGTGGGAATGGGTATCACAAAACATCTCTATTATCTCTGATACTTTTGCATCTGAAACCCATATCTCTGAGCCTTTTGCATCTGAAACTCTTTTTTCATCAAATATTGAGGGCACATATATATATGATCTTGTTGTAACAGATACAAGGAGTGCCCGCAGCCGTAACATTGCCCAGGTGACAATTTTGGTTTCAAAGGATGGCGTTTCTATTCCAGATGAAACAGATCCAGATGGTGATGGAGAGACTGATGTAAGCATTGGCGGCGGCTCCGGGGGTCAGGGATGTTTTTGTAATACTCTCATGACACAAGGGTATGAAACTTTTGAGGGGAATTTCTTTTCAGGCCTTTCTTGTGGAAGGATTGTGCCTGGTTTAATAATTTTAATATTTATTGGTTGCATTGTTATGCGTTTGTTGAGTATGACCTGGGAAAAAGGCTAAAAATGAAAAAAGATATTTCGCTCCATGCTGTCCAGGGATTCATGATTCTTCTTGCTATCCTTTATATTCTATTTGCATCTGCATTTTTAAGCCTAAAGTATCAGATGATAATGGGAGCAGTACTCTTTCTTGCAGCTTACAGTGCTGAAGCCTTTGGGATGCCTTATGTGCCATCTGCCACAACAGTTCAGAAGGGGCAAGTAACCAGGCTTTTTATCATGACCATCTGTGCTTTTCTGACCCTTAGGTACTGGTTTTTCAGGACAACTGTTACATTGTCCTTTTCAAGTGTTTCTGAGATGTTCTTTTCAATACTGCTCTATATTGCAGAGAGCTACGGTATCATGATCTATTTCATGGGTATGTTTGTCAATGCCTCTCCAATGATAAGAGTTCCTGAAAAATTGCCTGTTGAGGTAGAGACACTATATGCATTATCCGAGAAAAATATGGGGGCATTATCTGAAAAAGATATAGATGCATTGCCTGAGAAAAAAATGGGTGGATTACCCAAAAAAAACATAGAGGAAATCTCCGAGAAAAACACGGAGGAATTCCCCGAAAAAAACATGGGGGAATTCCCCGAGAAGAATATAAATGCATTACCCACTGTGGATATATATATTCCAACATATAACGAGCCTGAAGATGTTGTTCGCCTTACTGCAATGGCATGTACCCAGGTTTTTTATCCCAGGGAACATCTTAATATCTATATCCTTGATGATGGCGGGACAGTACAGAAGCTCAACGACACTAATCCTGCAAAAGCTGCCAAGGCAATAAAACGGGCAGATCTTCTCAAAGGAATTGCTCTTGATCTTTCAATTAACTATGTCACAAGGGATGAAAACCTACATGCAAAGGCAGGAAACCTCAATGAATCTCTGATGAGCTGCGAGTGCAGGCTTGATGAAGATGCCTTTGACATGATTTCCTGTATTAATGAGGGGATCCATCAAGGGTGCGGAGAGCTGATTCTGATTCTTGATTGTGACCATGTTCCAGCAAGGGATTTTCTGCTTAAGACAGTTGGCTTTTTTATTAAAGACCCTGATCTTTTTCTTCTACAGACCCCCCATTTTTTTATAAATCCAGATCCTGTGGAGAAAAATCTTGAGACCTTCAGAAAAGGCCCAAGTGAAAACGAAATGTTCTATGCAGCTATCCATCCCGGGCTTGATTTCTGGAATGCATCATTTTTCTGTGGTTCTGCTGCTATTTTACGGCGCAAGCATCTTCTTGAGGTTGGTGGCATTGCCGGAGATACAATAACAGAAGATGCTGAAACCGCCCTTGGGCTCCATGCAAAGGGTTATAACAGTGCCTATCTTTTTAAACCCCTGATCATTGGACTGACACCGGAAACATTTGATGACTTCATTGTTCAACGAAGCCGATGGGCACAGGGAATGATCCAGATTTTCATGTTAAAAAACCCTCTGTTTCAAAAAGGTCTGACTCTTTTCCAGAAAATCTGTTATATCAACACCAGTTTTTTCTGGTTTTTTGGCTTTGCCAGATTTATTTTTTTTATATCCCCCCTTGTTCTCTTGTTTCTTGGGCTTAAAATTTATAATGCCTCGCTGATTCAAGTTGTGGCATACGCCTTTCCCCATCTTGCAGGTGCATATCTGCTTTCCAACTACCTATTTGGCAGGTACCGTCATCCATTCTTTTCTGAACTCTATGAAACCATTCAAAGTTTTTATCTTCTTCCTGCCATTGTCTCAGTTATTTTAAAACCAAGATCACCGGTCTTCAAAGTTACTCCCAAGGCAGTCTCCCTTGAAAAGGATTTTTTAAGCCATCTTGCACTGCCTTTTTATATAATGCTCATAATTTCCCTTGCAGGATATGTTGCAGGAGGGTATCGATGGATGACTACTCCGGGACTAACAGATTCCATTATTCTCTGTATTGTCTGGAACACCTTTAATATTATTCTTCTTCTGTCATGCCTTGGTGTTGTGTGGGAAAAAAGGCAGATGCGGAAGATGCACCGCTATCCAACCGATGAAGTAGTGATGCTTAAGATATTTGATGAATCTGAAATGGTGCCAGCAAGATTGTTTGATCTTTCTGTAACAGGAGCAGGAATAATGACAGATACCCCTTTTATGAAAACAGATTCACAGATGAACCTAAAGCATATTGTGATGCATGCAAGTGACAGTTACGGCAACTCCTATGCATTACCCTTAGAAGTTAAACATGTGCGTCATGATGGCAAAAGAACCATTTTGGGTACCCTTTTTGTGGCCGATGATAAGGCTCATTTATTGAATGTTATAAATTTTGTTTATGGAGACAGCAGCAGGTGGAAGTTTTTCAGTCAGAATGAAAAAACAACTCCTGTGGGATATGTAAGGGGCTTTTTTCGACTGCTGAAAATTGGAATCTGGGGAACTTTTTCAAATTTCAGAGGTGTCGCATCACTAATGAAGGAAATTATTAAAAATAGGTTTGTTACAAAAATATCAAAAGTTGTATGGAGATAGCGAAAAGATATGAAAAAAAAGATTGTTATGGCAACTATTAAAATTATCTGCATGGTTTTGGTTGTAATTGCAGAAGATTCCCGCAATGCAATGGCTGTCACCATAAAAATTCCGCTTAAGGATATCATGCAGGTTGAAAACATAAAGCTGGAGGGGATGAGCGCCAATACAGACATATATGATTTTAAGCTTCCCATACCAGAGAGATGGAGAGTCAAACAGGCACTTTTTACCTTTTATTACAACCTTTCATCAGCACTTTTAAAAAAGAACTCCCGCCTTGTCTTTTCTTTCAGAGGAAATCCACTGAAGCAGGTTGAGCTTGATCCCCTATCACCTTCAGGGACTTGCCAGGTTGTCATTCCGGGCTCGCTTTTAACTTCAGGGTATCATCCTTTTTATTTTTCTGTAACACAGCACTCAATAGAAGCAGATTGTGAAAACCCTGATGCCCCTGAGCTTTGGACATGGCTGGAACTCTCCAATGCATTTATTGTCTTTGATGTTGAATTAAAAGCAGTGCCTCTAAGGGTTTCTGCAATCAATGACTTTATATTTGATTCCAGAACACCCTTGCCACAGCCTGTTAACATATTGTTTCCATACAGTGAAGAAGAGTATCTCAAAGCTGCGGCTCTAACTGCTTCCGGTGTTTCTCTTCGATATGAATATAGAAGCGTTCCCATAAAATCCATGGAGAGGATAATGCCGGAAATGGACAATGTGATTGTGGGTACAGATGTTTTTGTCAGGGAGATGCTTGCTGCCAGCGAAGATAAAAGCAATGTAGCTGGAAAAGATATTGAACAGATCAGCGTAAACGGACCTGCCATTATGATCCTATCTCTTCCTGCTGTGAAGAGCCCCGGCACTGTTTTAGATACGAGTTTAGATATTAATAAAAATGATGACTCTGGCACCACAACCCTGAAAACCGACCCATCTCATACCCTTATTGTAATAACAGGTCGTTCCGTGGATGAGGTTATTACAGCGGCAAAAGCCTTTTCAACAATTTCCCTTCCTTTGCCGGATACTCCAACGGTTCATATAAGGGATACAAATGTTCCTCTGCCTGATATTTATGCCATGAAAAATCTTCTGGAACCAACCATGACATACACCCTTTCAACTCTTGGATTTGCAACCCATACCTTTAAAGGGGCAACTCCAGTTCCCAGAGGTTTTACATTCAGGATACCTTCGGACAGCCACCTTTCCCCCAACAGCCATGCCATCCTTACATTAAATTTGGCATATGGTGCCGGTATGAGGGAAGATTCTGTATTAAACATCATCTTGAATGACAAATTTGTTGCAGCAATTCCATGTAAGGATATAAATGGCGGAACCTATCGCAACTACAAGATTGAACTTATGCTCTCTTACATGAATGCCGGATACAACAGGCTTCTTGTAGCTCCCCAGCTTGTGCCTGTTAAATCAGATAAATGCACCATGATTCAGACAGGAAATCTAAGGGTCACAGTTTTTGATGACTCAACATTTGAGATGCCCCATGTTGATCAATGGATAGAGATGCCGCAACTTTCTGCCTTTATGACTGATGGATTTCCCTTTGCAAAATTTCCTGACATGCGGGAGACGCTTCTTCTCATTCCTGATGGTAGAAAATCTTCCATAATATCTGCACTTAATCTTGTGGCTGTTTCAGCCCAAAAGACAGGATTTCCCCCATTTGGTCTTGAGTATAAGCTCCATCAACCCACCACAACACAAAAAACTGACAACATTGAAAACATGGAGCTGGATATTGATCGTGATGTTATTGTTGTTTCACAAATTGATAATCTGCCGGAGCAATACCAGTCTGCTGCTCCCTTGAATCCAGCCACTTCAGGATCTATAAAGTATCCCCATTTAACAAGAGCTAAAGGCTATGAACCAACAGCGGGAAAGGGAATCTGGTCAAAGATTATTCCATCAAAAGGTTCAAGGGTGACGGCAATTTCACTTAGCAAATCAGAACTTGTTGTAACATCTTTTGATCCCATGATTATGAGTGGAAGAGCAGCTTTGATGGAATTTCAGTCTCCATACCATAAAGATCGCACAGTAATGGTTCTGACCACATCCGGTGAAAAAGATATGGAAAAGGCAGGGGAAGCTATCTGGAAATCAGGTGTTCAGGCAACCTGTAAAGGAGATGCTGCCCTTATAAACCTAATGAATGATGAAAATGAAACCATCTCAATGAAAATCGGCTCAAGTTACTATCTTGGAGCAGTATCTCCTCTTCCGTTTATTGAATACTATGCAAATACATACCCGCTTTACCTGATCGGAAGTGTACTTATATGCGCCATTCTTATCTCACTTGGGTTCTACCGGCTTCTTAAAGCAAGAAGGGCAAAGAGGATTGGAAATGAAAAATAAAATATGCCGGATTCATTTACCGTGGAAATGGATACAATTTTCTATGTTCGGAGGTGGCTTGGATGGCAGCCATGACCGTTTACCAGTTATGCTTTGCACTCTTTGTATTGTGCTATTTTTCAATGCAACGGATTTTACTTTATCAGTTTTTGATCAAAGGGCGATTCCCATTTCAAAAATTTTTTCCTTAACTGAGTGTCATGCCGAAGATGGCACAGGCAATGTTTCCGGAACATGGAAGTATTATAAATCCCGTTTTATTTCCAAAGATGGCAGGGTAATTGATGTATATCAAAATAATATAAGCCACTCTGAAGGGCAGGGATATGGATTGCTTCTTTCCCTTAATTACAATGATAAAAAGACCTTTGATCTTGTTTTACAATGGACCCAAAACAATCTAATGGCACGAAAGGATGGCCTTGCTGCCTGGAGCTGGGGAGAGCGCCATGATGGCAAGTGGGGTATCCTTGACTACAATAATGCAACAGACGGTGATATTCTGATAGCCTGGGCTCTTCTTGAAGGGGTTAAAAAATGGAATAATGAGGTAGGTTTATCAGATGGTCGCAATATCATAACAGCCATTAAAAAATATCTTGTTACAGATCGACAGGGCAGGCAGGTTCTGCTTCCGGCATACTACGGATTTTCAGGAAAAAATGAACTTAAAATCAACCCTGCCTATTTTGTTTTTCCGGCATTTCGTGCCTTTGCAAAGAGTCCCCTGAAGGATATCAGTACACCTATGGGGGATGTAAAATTTTGGCAAACCCTTTATATGGATAGCCTTGAAATTGTCAAAAAGAGCTGTTCTACAAACCTTTTGCTTCCCCCTGACTGGATTTTTATGGATGAAAATGGAAATATTCTCTCTCTTTCTGAACATGGAAAAAAAAGCAACTTTGGATTTGAAGCCATCAGGATTCCTCTCTATCTTGCCATGGCAGAAGAGATGGAGGGATTGAAGCTCTTTTCCACTTACATTAAATTTCTGGAGACCCAAAAATATATGCCCATGGTTGTTGATCTTTTTGATGAACAGATATCCCTGCATGAAGCATCAGCGGGATTTCATGCTGTAATGGCAATCTGTGCAGGAGTTCTTGGCAATGCCGGACTTGAAGCATCGTTGATGAAAAGAGCTGATGAAAAAATCAGGCAGGAAAAAGATGATTACTACTCAAACACCCTTTATCTTCTTGCACGTACAATTAAAGTGAAATAAAATGAAAAAATTATTGCTGATTTTTTATTTTGTGCTCTTTTTATTCAATTTTTTGTTTGCCTCCCCTACCCTGGCATCAGTGCCTCTTGTTTATGTTGCCGATAGCTCACTGAAAACGCCTGTTCATGCAGGGACAGCGTGGGATGCCTATAACAGTGGTAATTTTTCAGAGGCAGAAGAGCAGTTTATCTATCTGATAAAAACATTGGAAATTCAATATTATCCTGTTTCAGATGAAAAAAATATTGAGACACTTTCAGGTAACAGTAGAACTTCTGATGCTGAAAATCTGGAAAATCTTCTTAATTTAAAACTTGGGTTGGCATACACCTTTGTAAAACTTGAAAAACTCAACAATGCGGCAACTCTTTTTGAGACACTTATAAAAAATGGGTATAGACCCCAGGATTCTGTTCCGGCAATGCTCGATGTTTTGTTGAAGCTTAAAAGTTATGACAAAATGGATACTTACCTTGATACCCTTGGAAATATTTTTGACAGTGAAGAGATAAAAAAATGGAACTATCTACGTGTTGCATTTGCCTGGGCTGCATACAATGAAAAGAATTATAAAAAAGCTGAAGATATTTTTAAAATATTGCTCAAAGCCAATCCATATGACATGACCTTAGTCACAGGTCTTGGCTATTCACTCTATAATCAGAATAAAAACCTTGAGGCCTGTGAGCTGCTTCAAGGAGAGAGTATTGAAGATACATCCGAAATCCTGGAGCTTAAAAAAAATCTCTATAATCAGGGTTGTTTGATGAAAGGTGTTGATGGCTCATCACCACAATCAAATAGTGATAATTTTGAAAAAACAGTTGATGATAAAAAGCTTCAAAAAGTAGTTGATGAAAAAAATATTCAAAAAGTAGTTGATGAGAAAAATATTCAAAAAGTAATTGATGAGAAAAATATTCAAAAAGCAATTGATGAGAAAAATATTCAAAAAGCAATTGATGAGAAAGATATTCACATAACAAAGGATAATAAACTTAAAACCACTGAAAACAGTTTTAACTACATTGCCTCTTATCGTTTAAAAGATGGTGACAAGGGTACTTCTAAGCTCAAGGAGCGCTCTGTACTCTATGGTTATGCCAATGGCTCCAAGGCGCTTGGCAGATGGGGGATAGCTTTAAAGGCAAGGGAAATTTCTCCAGAAGGCAGATTTAAAAATACAAATGAATCAAATCTTCTTCAAATCGGAAGTTATTATAGACGACTCAATGGTTCAATTGCAATTTTCACTGATGATGACAAAGAGCATATTTTTGAAGCATGGCTTGATTATAAAAATGATCTGCCTTTTGATATCAACATCGCACTTGGTACATCTCCAGTTGGCGGTGCTGTTGATTTTACTCCCGCATTTAAAGCTTCAGCAGACTTGAAGCTCTTTAGTTTTAAACTGCATCGTTTAAGTGTTGATGAATCACGCCTCTCCATTTCAGGAATGCATGACCCCTATGGTGAAAAGACCTGGGGAAGGGTTATGAAAAACGGTTTTGTTGTAGGCAAAAATATTTCCGTGGGTGAAAGCGGATGGCTTACATTAAATGGTGGCTATGATATATACAGAGGGAAAAATGTATTAAAAAACAGTGCCTTCAGCATAAACGGTGCCCTTGGCAGAACCATTTTAAGGGAAAACAAAGATGAGCTGAGCTATGGAGCATACATCTCATGGGCACATTTTGATCACAATAGCAATTTCTTTACATTTGGCCATGGAGGATACTACAGCCCAGATCTTATGCTTACAGCAGGCCCTATTTTGCGTTATAAAACAGGTGATAAAAGAGATTACTTGCTTGATTTCCAGGTCTCCATGGGATGGATGGTTGAAAGGACAGATGATGCGCCCCGCTATCCCATTCATTATGAGGAGACTGACTCTTTTTCATCTGATTCAATTGCTGAACTCCAAGGGATTTTCAAAGGGGATGAAGATAATCTCATGGGTGCATCTGCAAAGCTGGAAGGCTGGAAAATAATTTCAGATATGGTTGCAGTCAATGGCTTGATTTCCATGGATAAAGGTAGTGACTATACCCAGTGGCGCATCTATTTTGGAGTTGATTGCTCTTTTGAGCCCCGAAAATTTTTTTTGCAGCAAAAATCCGTTGAAAGCATCTGGAACAATAAAATGTGACGCAGGGAGCAAAAAGATTTATAGTTTTCCAGATAATTAAATTTGCAAGCACAACGTAGGGGCAACCCTATGTGGTTGCCCTTCAAAGATGAGATGGAAAAATATTTTTCTGTAAGTCTATAGATAACGGGGAGAGATTTGAAATCAAAATATCTCCCCGTTATAGCAACGTGCGAAAATAAGCATTTCTTAGATTTTTAAGGTTCGCCATAGTGGCTTTTGTTTTGCAATGGAAATGGATAGAAATTTCCATATTTGGGGTGGGCTGGAGACCAGCCGTTTCTGTTTAGCCAAAATTCCTTATTTTTCTGGTGCTTACTTCGCTCTCATGCTTTTTCATGTCTATAAAAAGGCGCATTTGAAGGTGCTTCCAGTGTATTGCCAAGAATCAAGTCCGCAGCCTTTTCAGCAATCATCATTACTGGAGCATAAATATTACCATTGGTCACAATTGGCATTGCCGATGCATCCACCACCCGCAATCCTTCAACCCCATGAACTCTCATGCTTTCAGGGTCAAGAACTGCCATTGGGTCTGTTCCTATCTTACAGGTACATGATGGATGTAAGGCGGTCTCTCCATCTTTGGCCACCCAATCAAGGATCTGCTGATCGGTTTCAACAGAAGGACCCGGAGATATCTCACCATCATTGAACTCATCAAATGCCGGCTGATTCATGATTTTACGGGCACACCTTATGGCCTCAACCCACTCTCTACGATCCTGATCCGTGGAAAGATAGTTGAATTTAAGCTTTGGATATACCGATGGATCTGAAGATTGTATTTTTACCGAACCTATGGCATCCGAGTACATAGGCCCTACATGTACCTGATATCCGTGTCCCTGACTTGGCTGGGTTCCGTCATAGCGGATGGCAAGGGGCAGGAAATGAAACTGGATATTGGGATAGTCCTGATCTTCGTTGCTTCTGATGAAGCCTCCTGCTTCAAAATGGTTGGTTGCGGCAGCTCCTTTTCTCTGGAAAAGCCACTGAAAGCCGATAAAGGGCTTTTTCCACCATTTAAGGGATGGATTCATGGTTACAGGTTTTTTTGATGCATACTGAACATAAACCTCAAGATGATCCTGAAGGTTTTCTCCGACTCCGGGAAGGTCGTGAACCACATTTATACCAAGGGATTGCAGCTCCTTTGCATTTCCCACCCCTGAAACCTGAAGAATCTGGGGGGAGTTTATGGCACCGCCACAGCATATAATCTCCTTTGCATAGACCTTCTGGGCAGTACCATTTTTCCCTTTGGTAAATTCCACACCAACAGCTTTTTTGCCTTCAAACAAAATGCGTCTGGTAAAGGCACGGCAAAGTACCGTAAGATTAGGGCGATTTTTTTTAACAGGATGAACATAGGCACGGGCAGCACTCAATCTCCTTGCACGGGATATGTTTCTGTCAAATTTGCCGAATCCCTCCTGCTGATAGCCGTTTACATCATCGGTTAAGGGGTATCCTGCCTGTTGAGCAGATTTTAAAAAGGCATCAAAAAGAGGATTTTTGCATGGGCCTGTTTCCAGAAGAAGCGGGCCGTTTACTCCATGATACTCATCAGCGCCGATGAGACGGTTTTCAGCCCTTTTAAAGTATGGAAGGCAGTGGGCATAATCCCAGTTTTCCATACCTGGGGCTTTTGCCCATTTCTCATAATCCATTGCATTTCCGCGTATATATATCATGCCGTTTATGCTGCTTGAGCCACCAAGTACCTTTCCACGGGCGTGATCAATGCGGCGGTTGCGCATATGGGGTTCTGCCTCAGACTTGTAACACCAGTCATAAAACTTGCTTCCAATGGGGTAGGTCAATGCTGCCGGCATATGAATGAATACATCCCAGATATAATCCGGACGTCCGGCTTCCAGTACAAGAACCCTGTTTGAAGGGTTTGCACTGAGTCTGTTGGCAAGAACACATCCAGCGGAACCGCCGCCGATGATGATAAAATCGTACTGTTGTTTCATCACACACGCTCCTTAAAATTATTGTCCTTATGAGCATCCTGTACGGGCACTTTCGTGCTCCGGACGCAGCTCTACTGAAAAGCATGATCGCCTTTAAAGATTTTGAAGGTCAGAATCGCTTTTAATTATTTTTTAGCCTGTTTTACCGTAAAATTGACTATCATCTTTATATTTGGAGGGGTGATTGATACGTAATCAATCATGCCTGTTTGCTTATAACAGCCATGGCAAAACCATCTTGCCACAACGAAGCATGAAAGCCCTGAAAAAAACCTTGAAATACGGGGACTTTCTTATAAACGTTCAGCGGCTTCCGCCAAAATTAAAGAAATGAAAATTTTAAATAAAACAGATTTTTGCGAAAATTTTTATATAGAAATATTTTATGAATTCATGATGATTGCCAGAATTTTCCGGTTGTCAGGGAAATAAATCCATCCACAAGCTCTTCAATTTTAACTTCCCCCCCCCGAAGTAGCGCCTGGATCGCCACGCCCTGAAGGGCAGCAATAAAACATACGCCAGCAGCTCTGTTAGGAGTATTGGAAGAAAACCCGTCAAGGGCATTTTCAAATGCATCCACAAACCTGTCATAGGCACTCTGGATATTTATAATTATGGGTTCCCTGATACCACTGAACTCAGCAGCAAGTGAGGTAAGGCCTATGATGGAATCAGGATCCGAATGGTAACGGCTCACAAAAATATCAACAAGCCCCTTAACCATTTCATTGTAATCTCTATGCTCTTTATCAAGAAATTCAATGTATTGCTCAAGATTTGCATTTAACTGTAATACAACTTCATCAAGTATATCCTTTTTGGAACCAAAGTGGTGAAACACGGCACCTGTGGTCATACCGATATGATATGCAATATCCTGTATGGTTGTTTTATGGTAACCAAGCCTTGCAAAAAGGTGAGTGGCAGCATCCACAATTTTTTTGCGGGTGGCAATTCTTTTTGCATCTTTCTTGTTAAGGGTTTCGTTTTTGTTTGAAACACTCCCTCTGTCGGATTGTTCCATTTTTTTTAAACTTGAACTTTCAAGCAGCTCCTGACTCGTTTTCATTGTTTTGTTCATGCCTGATCCTCAGCCTTTTCAAGGTATCATGAAGCGGTATGCCATCTTTGCTCCATCCTCTGACTCTGTAGTACTCCTGTTTCATATATAACATATCTTTTTCAGTAATACTATGGCCGCTTGCAGGTCCGTCAGGAAGAGCCTCCCTGACAAATCTTGGTGGCAGGGTATCTTTTGATGAATCAATCCCCTCTCTTAAATTAAACAGCCTTACAAGATTCCAGATCCTCTCTCCGGTTTCAGTGATTATTTCCGGAGATATTTTTCTTCCGGTTGCAGCACTTACCATCTCTGCATATGTGGCAGCAGATATGCCGAAGCTGCCGAAATCGCATTTGACCAGGGTATCTGTTCCGGCTGAGTAATTCTGCAACGATGCAACCATATCAGCCTTGTCACAAGGGGAGAGGGGATCAAGGATTTTGCCTTTCCATGGAACTCCTGCAACTTCGTAACTTATGGGAAATCCCCGCTGATGACACCCTCCCCTGTCTGTGGTCATATAGGCAAGCCCCATGCCCGATGCACCCCGGGGGCCCCATCCCGGGGTTTCAAGACCTTTGGTGTGCATGGCAAAATCTTCTGCATTGCCCCCAAGTGCTTGAGCAGCTTTTTTTACCCCTTTTGCCAGAAGTTTACCAAGTTTATTATCCTGGTTTGCAATGGAACGGATAATGTACTCTGCACCCTTTACACTTCCAAATGAAAGATCAACACTCTCCGGTATTGAATAGTTTTTCAGAAGTCCATTTTCACAGGCCTCCATGGCAAATCCGATGACACCGCCTGTGGACATGCTGTCCATGCCAAAAAGATCGCAAAGCTTTACAAGGTGTGCAACAGCTCTGACATCTGAGATATCAAGATTTGAACCCATTAAAGCCGCTGACTCATACTCCACAATATCAGTTACGATTCCCTTGTATTTTCCAAGCCTTACAGCACCCATTTTACTGCATCTTATGGGGCATCCCATACAGGCAGATGCACCTAACCAGAGGTGTTTTCTCTGCCCTGTATCAGCAAGATCAGAAGCCTTTGCAAAGGTGCCGTTTTTATAGTTTCTGTTGGGGAGAAGCCCTGTCTCATTGGCATATTCAACGGCAGAGGCTGTGCCCGCAATTCTTAGGGCCTCTACCTCAGCACTCTTTTCAAGTTCAACCAGAGCTTTTTGATGAGCTTTTTCAAATGCCTGATAATCTGAGATCTTTACAGATCTTGTGCCCCTTACTGCAACAGCTTTAAGATTCTTGGAACCCATGACAGCCCCTGCTCCGCCCCTGCCTGCCTGGCGGTTATATTCGCAACAGATCAGTGAAAAGAGCACGCCATTTTCTCCGGCCTGACCTATGGTGGCGATTTTTACAGTATCATCACCAAGCTCCTCCTTGATGGCATGGTTTGTCTTAAGCGAATCCATTCCCCATAAACCGGTAGCACTTCTGATCTCAACAATTTCATTATCTATCCAGATCCATGATGGTTTTTCAGCCCTGCCTGTAATAATAATACCATCGTAACCTGCATATTTGATCTCAGGCGAAAATGAGCCACCAAAGTAACTGTCAAGAAATATTCCGGTCAGGGGAGATTTGGTCACAACACACCCCCTCATGGCAGGCGCAATGGTTCCGGTAAGAGGACCTGTCATGAACATCAGAAGGTTATCACTTCCCAGGGCATCTATCCCTGGTGCAAGGCGGTCATAAAGAATTCTTGCACCAAATCCCTTTCCGCCAATATAATCATCATACAGAAGCTCCGGAACAGGAACTCTCTCTATTTGGCCATTGGAGAGGTCAATGAAAAGAAACTGTTTCATATAAGAGCTTGTCAAGTTGGCCATTGGTTCTATTCTGCTTTTTTTTGACTTTGCAGACTCCTTGGCTGGGTTTATTATATTAGCATCTATAGTCGTCATACTTACATCTGTAGTTGTCATGCCTACATCTGTAGTTGTTATGCTTACATCTGTAGTTGTCGTGCCTACATCTGTAGTTGTCGTGCCTACATCTGTAGTTGTCATGCCTACATCTGTAGTTGTCGTGCCTACATCTGTAGTTGTCATATTTGTTGATAGATTGCTCATACATGCTCCCCTGAATCGTCATCTTTATTTTTGTTTACCCTGACTGCCAGCTCAATGGCTCCGGTGGGACAGGCCTTTACACATGTTGGATCGCCATTGCACATATCGCATTTGACAGCTTTTTTTGTTATAGGGTCAATATAGATCAGGTTTTCAGGACAATATTCAACGCAGATACCACATCTCACACATTTTTTCGCATTGATCAGTACATAACCGTTTTTGTCTCTCTCATATGCCTTTGCAGGACATACATTCATGCAGTATGCATTTTCGCAATGGTTGCACACCACAGGTTTATGGTAGAGGTTTTCACGTTTATTAATAATTTTCAGGCGCGCAAGCCTTGGGTTATAACCATGAGTGAAACATGTAGTACAAAAATCGCTGTCAGGAACTTTGCTTTTATTTTCATGTTCCACATCCCAGGCATCTGCATCAACTATTGCCATTGAGCAAGCCAGTTGACATATCCCGCACCCTGTACACAGATCAAAATTGGTTTTAATAAATGTGCTCATAATGAATATTTCCTTGTATTTCATGTATTTTTAAGATCAATATCACATATTATGTGCTATGTAAACACTTTTTTTAATCAAACTGTATTTTTTCTTGATTTTTAAAAAACCGTATGATATAGACAGCAAACATATCACCTATTACATACTATGTGATAGAAGAGACCTTCACACTTCAACTCCGGAAGAGACTTAACTGTTTCAACCCGAAAGAAGGAACATCCAACCATGCTTGAAATAAAAAACGTCACCAAGAAATTTGGTGAACTGACCGCTGTTAACAATTTAAGTTTCACCGTTGAAAAGGGTCAAGTCTTCGGGATTGCAGGGCCAAATGGTGCCGGAAAATCAACACTTTATAATCTGATTACAGGATTGTACCCATTTGAAGGATCAATCAAGTTTGAAGGAAAGGAGATACGGGGATTTCCCTCCCACAAAATTGCAAAGCTTGGCATTGCAAGAACCTTTCAGATACCCCAGACATTTCCCAGCCTGACAGTAAAAAAAAGCATCGCCATAGGTAACTATTTTGGAAGCGATGCAGAGTTTGATCCTGCCTATGTTGACGAAATCTTGAAATTTGTAAATCTTTACGATAAACAGGATGAAAAGACCGGACAGCTTAAGCTTCTTGATAAAAAGATGCTTATGATTGCCGCTGCCCTTGGAACCCGTCCCAAAATCCTTATGCTGGACGAACCAATGGCAGGCTCAAACTCCAAGGAGATTTTAAGTCTTATGGAGCTTATCAAACGAATCAATCAGGATATGGGGATCACCATCATAATTATTGAGCATTTCATGAAAGTATTGACGGAGCTGACCAGTAAACTTTTGATTATTGAGACAGGAACTGAAATCTGCTGCGGTGATCCCAATGATGTAACCAGCGACTCCAGGGTTATAGAGTGTTATCTCGGCGACGGACATGATTGAAATTAATTAACCGTGAAGACACATTTGGTTTTCATGATCGCGTGTGGCCGGAATCGGCCATAAAGGTTTAGGTGGCAGAAGATGCTTGAAATCAAAAATCTTAATGCATATTACGACGATTTTCATGTACTTAAAGATGTTTCCATTGATATAAAAAAGGGCGAAATAATCGTTATGCTCGGCCCGAACGGACATGGAAAAAGTACATTTCTTAAATCCATATGCGGTCTTGTAAGCAAGATCAGGGGTACAATTAAGTATAATGGACAAAACATCGCCGGACTTGGTTCTGAAAAACTTGTCAACATGGGGATTACCTATATTGCCGAAAACAGGGAACTTTTTCCGGAAATGACTGTTCTGGAGAACCTGAAACTTGGAGCATACTCCAAGACTGCAAGGCCATACGAAGCCAGAAATCTTGAAAAAGTATTTGCCCTTTTTCCAAGGCTTAAGGAGCGAAGCAATCAGCTTGCCAGCACCATGAGCGGAGGAGAGGCAAGAATGCTTGCCATTGCAAGAGGATTGATGTCCAACGCAGAGTTTCTTGCCATTGACGAGCCATCACTTGGACTTCAGCCAAATCTTCGGGATGAAGTGGCCAGAATCATTAAAGAGATAAACAAACAGGGTATCACCGTAATGGTGGTGGAGCAGAATATTCCCCAGATAACCGAACTTGCCCATCGCCTCTATGTTCTCGAAGAGGGCAGGATCTCGTTTGAAGGCAGCAAGGATGAAGCTCTTGGTAATGATCATCTCAAAGAGATATTCCTTGGAATGTAATATTTTCATCCCTGTAAAAAAGTCAGTTTTCATATCCTTATTTTGGCATTCTTCATATCCCCACAAAGGGGGAAAACCCTGAAAACGTAGTTTTGTTTCAGAAAGTGTAAAGTGATTATGAAGCATGCCCCTTTTTTAAGTTGTAAACCATTGAAAATATTAATAGTCATTTTTGTGTTTTAGACTTTTTACGACACCATCAAGTAAAGAGGGAAAAAATGTTTGTAGAAATAATTGACGTCATAATCAGCGGAATGATCAACGGATCAGTCTATGCACTGATGGCCGTGGGGCTGACCCTGATTTACGGCGTATCAAAAGCATTTAATTTTGCCTATGGCTCCTTTTACAGCATGGGCGGATATCTGGCGTGGATGATATTCAGTGTTGCTGTCATCAACAGCTATTTTATCATCTTTATCCTTTCCATACCGGTTTTGCTGGTTCTTGGATATCTTATTGAAAAAGTTCTTGTGGCACCTTTGCGAAAGCGGGATGACTGGGAGATTAAGGTTATGATGATCACCCTTGGCCTTGCACTTCTTCTGGATAACTCTTATCAGGTGCTCTTTGGTGCAAGGATGAAATCCCTGCCTTCCATTCTTGAAGGTTCCCTTGAGATTGGGGAATTTATTCTGGCCTATCAGGATATTGTTATCTTTATTCTCTCCATCGGCGGCATTCTTCTTTTTCGCTGGTTTCTTAACAACACCCGTACCGGTATGTCTGTGAGAGCTGTTGCCCAAAACCCTGCAGGTGCCCAAATAGTTGGTATTCCAAAGGAGTTTGTCTTTTCAGCCACATTTGCAATATCCACTGTAATGGTTGGAACAGGTGGAATTCTTCTTGCCCAAAAATATTTTGTCACCCCCACAGGCGGCTGGGATATCCTTGTAAAGGCATGGGTTATAACAGCATTTGGGGGCATGGGAAGTATCAAGGGAAGCCTCTATGCTGCATTTATTCTTGGAATGCTTGAAGCATTTGTGGGATGGTATTTTGGAATGACATGGGTATTGATTGCGCTCTTTGCCGTACTTCTGACCACACTGGCCATCCGGCCACAGGGTCTTATGGGAAAATGGGGATGATATTATGGACATGGACTGGAAACGAAATTCACAACTGTTGATGATTATATTCGGTATTATAGGAATAATGCCTCTCTTTTTTGGCTCAACCAATTTTATAATGCATATTCTGATCATGTGCCTTATATGGTCAGTGGTGGCCTCGTGCTGGGATCTTATCATGGGCTTTGCCGGTATTTTCTCCTTTGGCCAGGTGGCATTTTTCGTCATTGGCTCATATGCATCTGCCATAATATCTGCCAAATTCTCCGTTCCCCCCATTTTTGCAGTGATTCTTGCAGGTTTTGTTGCAGGATTTCTTGGAGTGCTTGTTGGGCTTCCATGCCTTAAACTTAAAGGTGCATATATTGCTCTTGTAACTTTTGCAGTTCACATGATACTTGAGCCGGTTCTCAAGGGCGACATCGGCAGGGCCATAGGAACGGGCGGCTCCAGGGGAATTTTGACAATTGCCCCTATGAACATTCTTGGCTATACATTTAACAGTTCAGACCCTGTACCCTATTTTTACCTGATGTTTTTCCTTGCCGTGGCATCTTCATTTATTATCCTTGCTGTTATAAAATCCCACTGGGGCGATGCATTTCTGGCTCTTAAGGATTCCGAGCAGTTTGCCACATGCCTTGGCGTCAGTGCCTTTAAGTATAAACTTATTGTATTTGCCCTGACATCCTTTATAACCGGCATGATCGGCGGATTTTATGCACATTATGTGGGAATGCTGTCCACCAGGATGTTGGGAATTGATCTTTTTGTAACACTCATGGTCATTCTTGTCATAGGCGGGGTTGGGAAATTCCCTGGTGCCATTGTGGGTTCCTTTATCACAATTGCACTCAATGAAATGCTATCTCCCCTTGGTTCATATCGCCCCATAATCCTTGGAGCAATGGTTATTGTTCTGGTTCTTTTGCTGCCGGATGGAATTGTCGGGTTGATACAGAAAATAATGCCCAAAAAAAAATCAGGTAAATCTTTGATTGCTTAGAAACTCAAAAGCGACACCTATGAGCTTTTGAGCCTTGTCAATACTGTCTGAATCAGGATGCCCAAGATAACCAGGATTTACAGGATAAAAATCTTGAGCATCCTGTAAATCCTGGTTATCCTGATTCAGACAAATTCAATAAATGCCAACAAGGTGTCGACTTTGAGTAGAAATGAGTCTTATTTAATTTGCCAAATTGCATACTTTGGGGATAAATTATAAATATCTCCCCCGTTTTAGAAAAGATCCTTTATGGATGATAGGAATGTACATTCATTAACTACGGGATTTATAATCTGGATAATTCATAAATTCTGAAATTTCAGGTAAAGTTTCCGCAGTTATTAAATTTTCGTTCCTAAGTTGTTGAAATATTTTATGACTGACGAGTAATTTTTATGAACAAAAAAAGGAGAGAACAATGAAAAAATCATTACCCTTACTTGTAATGTTGATATGCGCCCTGTTTTTTGTCCAGAGCGTTCCTGCCCAGGATGTCATCAAGGTGGGAGTCCCCCTTGCCATGACAGGTCCTTATACTGACACCGGAGACAACTACTGGAAAGGTATTAAGATGGCCATTGACGAAATCAATGCAGCAGGCGGCCTTCTTGGAAAACAGCTTGAGGCAGTTCGTTTTGATACTCAGGAATTTGCACCAGAACGTGTAATGCAGGGGGCTGACTATTTGTGCGGCAAACTGGAAGTGGATTCTGTCCATGCAGGATGGGCAGGATGGGGGCAGGATGTTAGGGCATATGGTAAATATACAGCTCCATTTTTTGCAGATGACGGTTCCCAGTCTGCTGTGGATGTTTACAAGCAGAATGCCGAAGAATTTTTCAACATTTTTCAGCTTACTGATACAGGTATAAACCAGGCCCAGAGCATGTTCAATGTATTGATGAGTCTGCCTTACGAATATCCCAACAAAAAAGCTGTCATCATAACTGCTGATGATGCCTGGGGCACTGAAGTCGGAGATACACTTAAAGACAACTTCAAGGAAAAGGGCTGGAAAGTTGCCATGCATGAAATAGTACCCTATGGCACAAGAGAGTGGGGCCCCATACTCACCCAGATACGCAAGATCAACCCTGCAATTATTCATGTTGAAATAGTAAGTGCCCAGGAGGTTATTACTTTTTTCCGTCAATTTATGAAAAAACCTACAAACAGTATCTTAAGCTATGGTTACAGTATTGTTCCAAGAGAGGTTGTTGGAACAATGGGAACAGAAGCTGACGGCCTTATCGGAGAAGTTCCCACTGCCATGCCGACACCTGAAGCTCCAACACCAGAAGCACAGGCGTGGCTTGACAGGTTCAATGGCATCTGGAAACATCTGCCCCAGGCAGGTTCCTGGGCTGCCTACAGTGGTGTAAAGGCATGGGCCGCTGCTGTTGAAGCCATTGGCGACGAGAAAAAACACAAGGAGATATGTGATTACATTGCCACCAAAGGCTATAAGGGAGAGACAGGGTGGTGGAAATGGGATGAGGATCATGTCATGAGAGCCGGAGGGGATGTTCCCATTGCCCATTATCAGGTGCAAAATGGCGAAATGGTGGCCATTTTTACAGATCCGCCGACAAAACCCTACAAAAATTATAAGTTTCAGGTACCTCGCTGGATTAACAAATAAAATGGCCTGAAACTAACCAGGTAAATAATTTTTTTGGCATTCTTCATTTCCCAGCCTTGAACTTTGAAGGAATAAATTCCCCATTTATCGGGAATATCCTTTAAAAAATGTAAAGGTTTTGCAGGAGAAATGAAGGATGCTTTTTTAGTTTGAAACTAAGTTCATCGCAAGCACAACGCAGTGGGCAACCACAAGGGATTGCCCCTGCACTGCTTGCCAGTTTAATGATCTGGAACAGTATTATTAACATTAATTAAGGAGATTCAAATGAAAAGAATTGTTCTCGGTGTGATGGTTTTCTGTACCATGGTATGCATTGCCTCTTCATCTTTGTGGGCAAATGACAAACTTGTTCTGGCGACCCTGGAATGGGAACCCTATATAGGCCCTAACCTCAAAGATCATGGCTATGTTGCTGTGATTGTAAAGGAGGCTTTTAAGCGTGGCGGCTATGATATTGAGTATGATTTCATGCAGTGGTCAAGGGTTATCGGACTTGCCAAGGCAGGTAGAGTAGATGGATATTTTCCTGAGTACTATTCAGATGAACTGAAAGAGAATAATCTTATATCTTCACCTTTTCCAGGTGGCCCACTGGGATTTTTTAAAAGAAAAGGCGATGATATTTCATATAAAACCCTGAATGATCTTACAGGAAACAAGATTGGTGTTGTCATGGGATATGTAAATACAGTGGAATTTGATGCAGCTGATTTCCTTACAAAGGATGAGTCCCCAAGTGATCTTGTAAATCTTAAAAAGCTTCTGGCCAATCGTATCCGCCTGATGGTTGCCGATAAATTTGTCGGTTTGAACCTTCTGCAACAGAATATGCCTGATAAAATCAATGAGGTAGAGTTTGTGGAGCCTCCACTTGAAGTAAAGGATCTCTATGTATGCATACCTAAAAACAGAGCAAATGCAGAAAAAATCCATGCAGCTTTTGACAAGGGTCTTGCTGAAATGAATGCAGATGGTACCATTGAGAAGATTCTCAAGGACTATGGTTTTTAGGTCTATTTTCAATAATGCCCTTGCCTTGATTTTTTAAAATAGTGTTTTATCAAATCTAAAAATCAGGGTATGAATGATTGCAGTTCAATGTAGAGACAAGGCATGCCTTGTCTCTACTACGTTTCATGATTTTAAGAGATTTTTTATCGCTTCAAGATATATATCCATTCCTCTCATGAAAATATCGTTATGGTTTGCCCCTGGAATCTTCACTAATTCCTTTTTTTCCCCGCCAGATGCCCTGAAAAGCGCTTCACCGTCACTGAAAGGGATTATGTGATCATGCTCTGCATGTATAATCAAAGCAGGCCCCTTCCAGCAGGATATTTTGTCAACCTGGCTGAAGCCTTTATCCTCCCTGAAGCCGATGGATGAAGGATCTATGCCAAGAATCATTAAAAGTGGAGAGGCAAATGCAAAACCGCTTTCAATTATCAGATGCTGAAAATCAGAATGTGAAGACTCTGTTGATGCAAGCTCCAGAGCAGAAGCACTTCCAAGGGATCTACCCATCACAGTCAGACTTCCTTCATATCCTTTTTCTGAAAGAAATTTTTTGGCAAATTTAAGTATAACATGGCAATCGTGCATCATTGAAGATACCTTTGGTTCTCCTGACGATCTTCCATATCCCCTGTAATCCACCACCATAAAATTTATACCCATCCTGTTATATAGATTTCCAAGGTCATCATAATCGGAAACAATTTCACCATTGCCATGGAAAAAGAGAATTGACGGACTATTTTTATTTTCTGTCATGTGAAAGCATGCTCCAATATCAACGCCATCATCAACAGGAATCAATAAATTGTTATCATTTGAGGTTCCGTAAATATCTTTTCTTGGATGAAAGAGGTTCATGGATACTCTGGGATTATCCAGAATGGCATAGTCTGCTTTTTGCACTCGTGTCATTATGTCTCCTGTCCTATGGTGTTTGAAAACATGAATTACAAATCAACTTTCAGTTGTCAGATTAACACGCATACATTACAATATGTCAATAAATATTAATTGTTTGAATAATTCTGATGAGCATGTAAAGTATTAGGCTTATTTTACCGTGAAAATGACTGTCATTTTTATATTTGGGGGTGATTGATACGTAATCAATCATGCCTGTTTACCGTGGAAAT
>NZ_LT828543.1:61146-96744 GCF_900170035.1 Desulfamplus magnetovallimortis
AGATACATTATTTTCATGATCGGGGGTGGCCAGACCCCGGCCATGACGGTTTACCGTGAAAATGGATACAAATTTTAATATTCGGGGGTGACTGAGTCACAGCCATGTCCGTTTATTAAAGTAATTATTTTATTCCTTGAATTGCTTTACTGCTCTTTGGTCAAAACCAAGAAGGAGATAATGAGATGAGAGTCGGATTTGTTGGTTGGCGTGGTATGGTAGGTTCGGTATTAATGGAAAGAATGCTTGATGAGAAAGATTTTAAAGGCTTTGAACCACTCTTTTTTACCACATCCCAGGTCGGTGAAAAAGGACCTGATATAGGAATGGATATTCCTCTGCTTGTGGATGCTATGGACACTGAGAGTCTATCAAAGATGAATATAATTGTATCCTGTCAGGGGGGAAGCTACACAGAAGCAGTATATGGAAAACTAAGAGGCCAGGGGTGGAATGGCTACTGGATTGATGCAGCCTCCACACTCAGAATGGAAAAAAACAGCATAATTGTTCTTGATCCTGTCAACCGCAGCGTGATTGATCGTGCTCTTGAATCGGGTGTAAAGGATTTCATCGGTGGCAACTGTACAGTTTCATTGATGCTCATGGCCCTTGGAGGGCTTTTTGAAAATGATCTTGTTGAGTGGCTCACCTCCATGACCTATCAGGCAGCATCAGGGGCAGGTGCAAACAACATGAGAGAACTTGTGATGCAGATGAAAACCATTGGAGACAAGGCAGCTCCAATGCTTGACAAGTCAGTATCCTCGGCCATCCTTGATCTTGACCGCAATGTAACTGAAAATATCCGTTCTGCTGAGTTTCCTGTTGATAACTGGCTTGTACCCCTTGCAGCAAATCTTATTCCCTGGATTGACAGAGCAATGGATAACGGCCAGACCCGTGAAGAGTGGAAAGGTTTTGTGGAGACCAATAAAATCCTTGGAAGAAGCGAAAACCCTGTACCCATTGACGGCCAGTGTATCAGGATCGGTGCCATGCGCTGCCACAGCCAGGCTTTTACCATCAAACTGAAAAAAAATGTTCCCCTTGATGAAATAGAATCAATGCTTGCGGCCAATAATGACTGGGTTAAAGTTGTTCCCAATACAAAGGAAGATTCCATAAAGGATCTGACACCTGCTGCTGCCACAGGCACCCTTACTGTTCCTGTGGGAAGAATTCGTAAAATGAATATCGGGGATGATTATCTTACTGCATTTTCAGTGGGAGATCAGCTCCTGTGGGGTGCGGCCGAACCCCTGCGCCGGATTTTAAAAATCATACTTGAACGATAGATTCTCAAAATCGACATGTTGTTGGCATTTATGGCTTTTGTCTGAATCAGGATAACCAGGATTTACAGGATGCTCAAGATTTTTATCTTGTAAATCCTGATTATCCTGGGCATCCTGATTCAGACAGTATTGACAAGCTTCAAAAGCTCATAGGTATCGTTTTTGAGTAGATTTATATAATGTTCATAAAAGGCCACTTTATCACAACGAAAATTGAAACGTAGGGGGCGGATTCCATATCCGCCCCCAATGGGGTAGAAATGGATTCTGCCACTACAGTCTAACCCTATGATTTCGATGGCATCACAACGATGCATAAAACTTGTTATATATCAGCATATTATGAGAATTTTCATATAAAAAATTCTAAAGGACACAATAAAACAAAATGTACGAAAAACTTAAAAAAGCATTTATTGAACTCTCTGAAGAAGCTGGTATCCTTGATTCTGAAATCAATATTACAGCGAGGCGCCTGACCCCCAAAGAGGCCATTGGCGAAACAGAACGCCAGGATTTTCCACTGCTGCACGGAAAAGAGAGCCTGATTCAGGCAGATTTCAGGGGAGCTTTGGGACAGGCATTTACAGATATGCCCAGAGATTTCAATGGAAAAATCAGGGAAATTCTTGATTTTAATTTTGATAACAATGGAGAACGTGCCCTTTTTATAGCAACCCTTAACGCTGTTATGCGATTTCTGGGCAAAACTGAGAGAACTATACACTGCAAAAACGAATCGCCTGAACTCTGTTCTCAGGAAATTGTCAAAAATATCATTGAAAAACACGGAGAAAAGATTTGTGTGGGAATTGTGGGGTTCCAGCCGGCTATAATAGACCACTTTTCAAAAACAATATCCCCTGAAAATATCAGGATCACAGATCTTGATAAAGAGAATATAGGAAAAGAGAAATATGGAGTCGTGGTGTGGGACGGCCATACAATGGCAGAAGAAATTTTCAAGGTGTGCGATGTAATCCTTGCAACAGGTTCCACAATTGCAAATAACTCCCTGGGTGAGCTAACCGATCTTTCAGAGAAATACGGCAAACCAATCTATTTCTATGGTACAACAGTTGCGGGGCCGGCCTCTATCCTCAATCTCAACAGATTGTGTTTCAAGGCATCATAATCTTTACATTTTCTAATGCTTCATCTATTCACGGAATAACTAATAATGTCATTAAACTCTAAACACGCAAAAACGCTTAGAAAGATATATGAAAAACCAACTCATGCAAATATTGTATGGACAGATATTATCAATTTACTGGAAGCATGCGGTGCTGATATCTTTCAACGTCAGGGATCGAGGGTTTGCATCAAACTTGGTAATCAGAGAGCGGTTTTCCACTCGCCTCATCCTCAAAAAGAAGCGGTTAAAGGTGCAGTCAATGACATTAGGGCGTTTTTGAAAAAAGCAGGAATTCAGCCATGAGTAAAACAAATTTGATTACATATAAAGGCTATATTGGCGAAATCAGTTTTGACAAGGATTCAAAAATATTTTATGGACACGTTGTCAACACAAAAGATACTATTACATTTCAGTCAGAAAATGCTAAAGAGCTTGAAAAAGAATTTCAGGTATCTGTAGATACATATCTGGATTTTTGCAAAGAGCTTGGTGAACTTCCAGAAAAGCCATATTCAGGTAGGTTTGTATTGAGATTGTCGCCAGATGCTCATCGCAGTGTTGCACTTGCCGCTCAGGCTGCTAATCAAACCCTTAATAAATGGGCAGCTCAACATTTAATTCAAAAAGCAGAGCAAGAACTTCAAGGTTTAAATTAGCATTAATTTCTATAAAAATTTTACTTTTATAGCAAAAAAAATCAAACAATTTATACATAGCGCCCTTTAGGCAATGAATTCTTCATAACTATCTGCTTTTGTAGAAAACAAAATAAGAATCCCTATATACTATTAAATCAAATAGATACAGGATGTTTTATGGATACAAAAAAGAAAAGAAATCGTCTCATAGGAGTTCTTGTTGTACTTTGTCTTTGCCTTTTTCCTTCCATCTTTCTGCTTGTCTCCTTTGAAAGTAAAAGAGAAAAAGCCTTTCCAGGTTCATCATGGGGCAGCATTGAAGAGATCACAGTGGCTTTTATTCTTGGCTTGATCGTGATCTCCATTATTGTGGTTGCAGTTATGCTTGAAAAAGCAATTGAGGGCGCTCTCAAGACCGGCTCAACCGTTTTTCCTGATCTTGATTATAATTTGAGACTTAAAAAACACAGTGTTCAGGAGTATTTTTCTTCTCCTGCTCCCCGTTTTCTTGACAAAAAAATAGTCTCAAAGATGTGGGATGCTGTTTTCCCGCCTTTTGTAAGAACCATACTATTGTGCATTGTTCCCCTGACAGTTGTAATGGTTGGAGGGCTTCTTTTTATGGTTCTTGGCTTCTGCAAAAATGACCTGACTATGATAAGAGAGGAAACTGCAATATGTAAAGGCTATGTAACCCATATTGAAAAAAAGTCATCCCGTTCAGGAGTATCCTTCTCTTTTGATTATGAGTACAGGCTCGATAGTCATTACAATTACAGTTCAGATGATAAATCAGGGATTATGAAAGGAAAAAGCTTTACCGGAAAAAAAATATATGAAAAAGGAGATGTTGTCCCTGTTGAATATCTGCTTGCAGATCCTGTCATAAGCAGAATAAAGGGGATGAGAGCCTCCCCTCTTGATCCACTCCTTCCGGCAATTGTTGCTGGTTTGCTTGTTTTTGTTCTGATACCTTTCCTGCTAATTCATGTTACATTGCAAAAACGATTTTTAAAAACGCTTGTTGTTAACGGGTCTCTTGTCCAGGGGCACATTGTTAGTGTAAAAAAAGGCGGTAAAGGGATGGTTTTCTGCAAGGTAGGATACGAGTTTAACGGGGAGGAATATGTCCAGAGACTTGTCTGCCCTGCCACCAAGGGTCTTTATTATCCACTGTCTGCCCGCCATGAACAAAAAATTCCTGTCACTTTGCTTGTATCTCCACCACTTGTCAGGAAAAGTTATCTTTTTGAAATGCACTTTGCAAATAATGAATAAATTCAGCATTTTGACGCTCACAAGGGATATTGAAAAACAGGGACAAATTCCACAAACGCACCATATAGATCACATATCTACTCAAAATCGACACCTATGATCTTGTAAGCCTTGTCAACACTGTCTGAATCAGGATTCCCAAGATTAACAAAGATAAGGCAGGATTATCTATCCTGAGCATCCTATCCATCCTGGTTATCCTGGTTCAGACAACTGCAATGACTTCGGAAAAAGCATTAAAATGTCGATTTTGAGTATCTATCGGGGCAAAAATTTATTTTGCCACCTACATTTCACAAAAATCAATCTTGATAAATCTTTAAAAAGTCTGATTTCCCCCCTTATCAACTGCAACACTCCCTCTCCAACTTGTAATCCTTTTTGGCTTGACTCCGACCATCTCCGTTCATGAAATTGCGTATGAAAATCTCTATAACTGTATGTTTTTATAAAAGTTTTCACTCTTTCGATTTTGGCGGCTATCCACCATGTCCGTTATATTGGCATTTATATGGCAAAGTATAAAATTTCATAGTATCCAATTGTTTTTTAGGAAATGATAAAAAAGCTGTTTTTTTAGGAATAGCGTGCTTTATCAATACCATAACTCTCTATAATCTGTTTTATAATGGCATATTAGCTGACACACGTTTGACATAATGATTAGGATTCTATATATTATTATCCTTAGTTTGGATTTGCAGGATGTTTCTCAATTCACAATTAAAAAACTTTATCAGGCATCCTTCATATCGGTTCCTAAGTAATTTGTACCAAATTTATGGAGGGTGATAAAGTTTACAAGATTGTTTTTAAGGGTATTTTATGAAAAATATTTTACTATTAATTTGTAAGCGTATCGGAGCCAGTCTGATAACCATTTTTGTTATTTCACTTATTATTTTTATCGGTGTTGAACTTCTTCCCGGGGATGTTGCAGAAACTGTTCTTGGACAGTCTGCTACCCCTGAAACTGTGGAGGCGTTCAGAAAGGAACTGAAGCTTGATTTGCCGCCACATGTAAGATATGCAACGTGGCTTAATCATTTTGTTCATGGTGATTTTGGCAATTCACTTGCAAACAAAAGGCCGGTGGCAGAGCTTGTGAACTGGCGCCTCTCCAATACCCTTCTGCTTGCCATGGTGACAGCATTTATTGCTGTCCCTCTCTCAATATTTCTTGGGATACTGGCTGCCCTTTACAGAAATACCCTGTTCGACAAAATGATATCTATCACAACCCTCTCATTTATATCTTTTCCCGAATTTTTTATCGCCTACGTTCTAATTGCCCTTTTTTCTGTGCAGTTGAACATTTTCCCAAGCCTTGCAATCATTGACGATAACATGGGTTTTTTTAACAAACTTTATGCGATTATACTCCCGTCGCTGACACTTACCTGTGTTGTTACAGCTCATATGATGCGCCAGACAAGGGCTGCAATTATCAATGTGCTTGGAAGCGCCTATATTGAGATGGCAGAGATAAAAGGGATAAGGGGCTTCAGGATAATTGTGTATCATGCGTTCCCCAACGCACTTTCACCAGTTATCAATGTGGTTGCCGTTAATCTGGCTTATCTTGTTGTAGGAGTTGTGCTGGTTGAAGTTGTTTTTGTCTATCCAGGGCTTGGGCAGTTACTTGTTGACTCAGTTGCAAAAAGGGATCTTCCCGTTGTACAGGCATCTGGGCTTATTTTTTCAATTGCCTATATCTTTATGAACCTTGCAGCAGATATTCTATCCATGCTTGCCAATCCCAAATTAAGACAATCCAATTTTTGATAAATCCCCATGTTTGCTGACGCATCACAACAAAAACAAGAAAGCGATTGTATATCAGCATGTTATAGATATTTTCTAACAAACCTCCATGTTTGCTGACGCATCACAACGAAACATTAAAGTCGTTGTATATCAGCATGTTATGGAGATTTTCTAATAAAACCTTAAAAAAACTGATTTAAGGCTTTTTTAAGAGGTAAAATACTGAAATTAAAGGGTGCCAAAAATTTGTAAAACTCTTTGATTCAGGCTTTCCAGATCAGGAGGAACTCCAAAGTGATTAAATTATTAAGACAATCCCCTTTATCAGCGAGAATAGGCATGGGGATTTTACTGTTTAATGTTTTTCTTGCTCTCTTTGCTTCGGTTATAGCTCCCTATGAAGAGACCAGTGTGGTCGGAGATGTTTGGGAGAGCTTTTCCGGTAACTTTTTCCTCGGCACCGACCATATAGGAAGAGATCTTTTCAGCCGTATGATCTATGGCGCAAGAAATACAGTTGCCCTTGCATTTGTGACAACGGTTTTGTCTTTTCTGATAGGCTCTTCCCTTGGTTTTATTGCTGCTGTGAAAGGGGGATGGGTTGATCAGATGTTAAGCCGCATAATTGATGCGATAATGGCATTTCCCACACTAATTTTTGCTTTGATGATCTTATCTGTTGTTGGTTCTTCCATCCCAACATTGATTACCACCATCGCAATCCTTGACTCAACAAGGGTCTATCGCCTTTCCAGGGCTGTTGCAATGGATATTGAGGTTATGGAGTTTGTGGAAGCTGCCAGATTAAGGGGTGAAGGATTATGGTGGATCATTTCCCAGGAGATCTTGCCCAACGCCATTCCTCCGCTTATGGCTGAGTTCGGCCTTAGATTCTGTTTTGTATTTCTTTTTATAGCATCCTTAAGTTTCCTTGGTTTAGGTTTGCAGCCGCCACTTGCGGATTGGGGAGGAATGGTAAGGGAAAATGCCGGAGCTATAACATTTGGCATATATACCCCCCTGATTCCAGCGGCTGCCATTGCCTGCCTCACTGTTGGGGTTAATTTGATAGTTGACTGGCTTCTGCATCTTTCAAGTGGGCTGCAAGATTAATCATTGATGAAACTTAAAAAAAGTCAAATTTCAGGATTTTAAATTATAACTCTTTTTGTGTCTGCCATTTTATCCCTGGAGGCTGTCTGAATCAGGATGCCCAAGATTAACAAGATAAGGCAGGATTTTTTATCCTGAAAATCCTTTTTATCATGATTCAAACAACTGCAAGGTGAGAAAATTAAATTGCTTGGAAAACTACAGATAAGGAATGCTTTATGGACAATTTACTTAAAATCAAAAATCTGAATATAGAAGGCTTTTATGAAGACCGATGGCAACCCATTGTTCATAATATAAACCTTGAGCTTAAAAGAGGTGAAGTTCTCGGGCTTATTGGCGAATCTGGTGCCGGAAAATCCACCATCGGCCTTGCGGCAATGGGCTATACCCGACAAGGGTGCAGGATTGCATCAGGTTCCATCAACATTGAGGGCATTGAGCTATATGACGCCTCAGAAGAGGATTTAAGATTGGTCAGAGGCTCAAAAATTGCCTATGTTGCCCAGAGTGCGGCAGCTTCCTTTAATCCATCCCATAGGGTTATAAATCAATATGTGGAGGCCCCTGTACAGCATGGCCTGATGGCCTATGATGAGGCGGAAAAAGAGGCCATAGATATATACAGGCGGCTTTTTCTGCCAACGCCTGAGACCATTGGGCTGCGATATCCCCATGAACTTTCCGGAGGTCAGCTACAGAGGGCCATGGTGGCAATGGCCATGTCATGCAAGCCTGATATTATTGTTTTTGATGAGCCAACAACCGCCCTTGACGTTACAACCCAGATTGAGGTTCTGGCTGCTGTAAAAGAGATCACCGAAACCATGAACAAGGCAGCCCTTTACATTACCCATGATCTGGCTGTTGTGGCACAGGTGGCAAACCGGATAATGGTATTACGAAATGGCCGCCTTGTTGAAGAGGGTGAAACCAGGCAGTTGATCAAAAAACCAAAAGAGGCATACACCAGGGAACTTTTAAATGTACGAAATCTGAGGCAGGAGAAAAGCATTTCTGACAAAATGGATGTGATCCTGAAAGTCAGGGATCTCAAGGCAACCTATACGGGGAGGGAGAATGTCCTTGAAGATATTGATCTTGATGTCAGAAAAGGAAGAACCGTTGCACTGGTGGGGGAATCCGGCAGTGGAAAAAGTACTCTGGCAAGAGTTATAACAGGTCTTCTTCCAGCCATTTGTGGCAGCATTAATTTTTTGGGACAAGAGATCCCTCTTGATTTTAAAACAAGGGATAAAGATACCTTAAGGCGTTTGCAGATGATCTACCAGATGCCGGACACAGCCTTGAATCCCAGGCAAACTGTGAGAAAAATCATAGGCAGGCCACTAAAATTTTATTTTGGAATAAAGGGCAGGGAGGCAGAAGAGCGCATAAGGGAGCTTCTGACAAAAATTGAGCTTGATCCTGATACTTATATTGACCGTCTTGCCACAGAGCTTTCAGGTGGCGAAAAACAGAGAATCTGCATAGCAAGGGCACTTGCGGCACGACCGGATCTCATTATATGCGATGAGGTGACATCTGCTCTTGATCAGCTTGTTGGCGAAGGGATATTGGATCTTTTGCAGGATCTTCAAAACAAAACCAATATCTCTTATCTCTTTATCACCCATGACCTTGCAACTGTAAAAGCAATTGCAGACAAAATTGTAATCATGCTGGAGGGCAGAATTATTGAGCAGGGAGATAAAAAAGAGGTGCTGACTCCACCCCACCATGAATATACTGACAAACTGCTGGCATCTGTCCCTGAAATGGACCCTGACTGGCTGGATAACCTTCTGGATAAGCGGTTGTCAACATTTATATAACGGCCATGGCATACATATTTGCCACAACGAAGCATGAAAGTCCTTAAAACCTTAAAAGACGGGGACTTTCTTATAACCAACATGGCGGTTCACCGCCACAATCGAAGTGTTGAAAGTCTTTATAAAAACAGCCGTTTGCGGGGACTTTCATATAAAACGTACATGGCAGATATACGCCACAATCTAAGTAACAAGGCATATTTCATATTCACCCCAAAGGAGAAATGTATTATGAGCTATCTATCTTTGTTAGAAAAAATGCTTGAACAGAAAAAAATTTCACGCAGACAGTTTATGACTCAGGCATCTGCATTGGGCCTTATTGCAGCAGCACCCACCATTTTGACAAAACATGCCATAGCTTCCGAGACTCCCCAAAAAGGCGGTACTTTCAGGCACGCAATGACTGGTGCAAGCACCTCTGATTCCCTTGATCCTGCTACACTTTTTGCAAATCATGCAATCAATATAAGCAGCCAGGTCAGCAACTGCCTTGTTGAAATTGACCATAATTTCAAACCTGTTCCAGAACTTGCAGAATCATGGGAAGCTTCTTCTGATGCAAAAAAATGGGTTTTCAAACTGCGTAAAGGCGTTGAGTTTCATAATGGCAAGACAATGACGGTTAATGATGTTATTTTTTCAATTAACCACCACAGGGGAGAAGAGTCAAAATCTGCGGCTAAACCATACCTGAAAAGCGTGGAGAGTATAAAAGCTGACGGAAATGATACTGTGGTTTTCACGCTTTCTGAAGGTAGTGCTGACTTTCCCTTTATTCTCGGAGATTACCATTTAAGAATTTATCCTGAAGGTACTGAGGGTAAAGATTGGGAAAAGGCAATTGGAACAGGTGGTTATATTCTTGAAAACTGGGAACCTGGTGTACGTGCTTTGACAAAGCGCAATCCCAACTACTGGAAAACTGGCAGGGCACATTTCAATGAAGTTGAAACAATTGCCATTTCAGATGTCAATGCCAGAACCAATGCCCTGAAAACAGGTCGTATTGATGCCATGGATCGCGTGGATGTCAAGACAGTACATCTTCTGAAAAAAATGCCAAACCTAAATGTCTCAGCCATTACAGGAACCATGCACTACAGCGTTCCAATGCTTGTGGATGTGAAGCCCTATTCCGACAAGAATGTCAGAATGGCGTTAAAACTTGCTGTTGATCGTGAAGAGATGGTTAAAAATATTCTGAAAGGATATGGGGAACTTGGTAATGATCATCCCATTTCATCAGTTAACCGCTACCATGCCTCAAACCTTGAACAGAGAAAATATGATCCTGACAAGGCAAATTTTTACATGAAAAAAGCCGGAATGCTTGATCACACATTTAATCTTCATGCTTCGGATGCAGCATTTTCAGGTGCTGTTGATGCGGCTGTTCTCTATCAGGAGAGTGCAAAAAAGGCTGGCATTAAAATCAATGTGGTAAGGGAGCCAAGTGATGGTTACTGGAGTAATGTCTGGACAAAGAAGGAGTGGTGCATGTGCTACTGGTCTGGACGCCCTGTTGAGGATATGATGTTTTCTGTTGGCTATGCCACAGGAGCACCATGGAATGACACCCACTGGAGTAACGAAAAATTCAACAAGCTTTTAAAAGAGGCCAGGGCAGAGCTTGATGAGGCAAAACGTCTTCAGCTCTATACTGAAATGCAGCAGATATGCAATGAGGATAGCGGTACTGTTATTCCCATGTTCAACCAGATTGTCGAGGGCTTCTCCAGCAAGCTTGGACATGGAGCTGTTTCCGCGCACATGGAACTTGACGGCCACAGAAATACTGAGCGCTGGTGGTTCAAGGCATAATAAAAAATAGATGAAATTCAAGGGCAGAGTGATCTTTTTTACTCTGCCCTTGCTGTTTTGCAGTGATTTTTCTTTATTCTGTCCTTGCTGTTCTGCAGAGATCTTTCTTTACTCTGCCCTTGCTGTTCTGCAGTGAACTTTCTTTACTTTGTCCTTGCTGTTCTGCATTGCGGCAGAGAAACAATATCAAACCAGTAGTCAGCAATTTTTTCGACTGCCTTTATATATGCTTCAAAACCTATGGGTTTTGAAATGTAGCTGTTTGCCCCTTGGTCATATGATCTGTTGATGTCATCAGGACAGGATGATGTGGTCATGACAACAACAGGAATCTTCCTCAACCTGGGGGTATTTTTTATCTCTTTTAGCACTTCACGGCCATCGGTTCCCGGCATATTTAGATCAAGAAGCACAATTGATGGCCTCGGGGCTTTGCCAGGGTCAATGAATTCTCTGCGGCAGAACAGATAATCAAGAGCTTCATCACCATCCTTGCAACGGACAAACGAGTTCCGCAGACCTGCTTTTTTAAACGCCCTGAGTATAGTAAAGTAGTCCTCCTCACTATCTTCAACAATCAGAATTAAATCATTTTTATCAGGGCTTTCTGCAAAGATTTTTTTCATACTGTTTTTTCACGCTGTATCAAATATTTTTGTCATAAGGAAGAATAATAACAACTTCAGTTCCATTTGTGTTTTTAAAACAAACACTTCCATTAAGCTGCTCTTCAACAAGGCGATGTACCAGCCTTAAACCCAGCCTCCGGCTGTCAACCGAAAGTAGTTCATCTGAAATACCAATGCCGTCATCAATGACTGTCAATTGAACTCTCTCTTTTCCATTATCCACTATTGGGATCACTGAAATAGATATTGTCCCCTCTCTGCCATCAGGAAAGGCGTGTTTGATGGAATTTGTGATAAGCTCCGAGACAACAAGCCCTATGGGCACAGCCTTATCCATATGTATTGTGGGGATGTCTATCTCTGACTTAAGTAGAATCCCCTTATTGCCCACACCATATGCAATTGCAATGTGGCGGGATAATTTGCTCATGTACTTCTGAAGTGATATGGATTTGAGATCCTCGGACATGTAAAGTATATCATGAATTATTGCCAGTGCCCTTATTCTGTTCTGGCTCTCCATCAATGCTGCAAGGGCATCTGGATCCTCTGTCTGTTTGGTCTGAAGTTTCATAAGGGAGAGCATTATCTGCATGTTGTTCTTGACTCTGTGGTTTACCTCCCGCAGAAGAGTTTTCTGGGTCTCTGCATAGACTTTGGCCTTCTCTTCAGCGTTTTTACGATCTTCAACCTCCTGTGCCATCATTAAATTGGCTTCCTGCAACTCCCTTGTTCGCTCATTTACAAGGTTCTCAAGATTATGGTTAAGCTCCTTGATCTCCTTTTCTATCTGTTTCTCTTTTGAGACATCAAGTATTGAGCATAGTATCATACTTCCGCTACCTGTTGTTTTTTTTATGAGAAACATATCAACTCTTGCCCAGAATGTACCCCTTCCATGCACCCTTAACATTACCTCGCTGTGCTGTGGATGGTTGCTCTCCATTAATTTTGTCAGGCACCTGTTGTACTCAACAATACTTTCATGGGGAATAAAAGACTGGAATCTTTGACCTTTGAGTATTTTTCTGCTTGCCAGAAAATATGTTGCAGCTCTTTCATTTATATCTTCAATCCTGCCGTCAACGGTCATTACAATATATCCTATGGGGGCATATGCATAAAGATCATTGAGGTAGTTTCTTGAAGCCTCAAGCTGATCCCTTGCTGTCTGAAGTTCCTCATGTTGAAGCTCAAGCTCAATCTGAAAAACATTAAGCTCTTCAAGAAGATATTTCCTATCCATATCGTCATCTTTTATCCGTGGATTTCCCAGTTGTTCCAGAATTTTGCTTGCTTTCTGGCGTAACTCTGAGAATTGCAGGCCGGCACGGGAACCAGCAGATGTTTTTGACATCATATCTCCTCTTGGGTATCTTTCATTCCATGCTTTACACTTTCAGGATATACTCAAAATCGACATCTTATTGCTTTTTCAGAAGTTCTTAGCAGTTGTCTGAATCAGGATAACCAGGATGGATAGGATGTTCAGGATAGATAATCCGGCATCTTTCATTTCCCAGTTTACAATTTCCCGAAAAGAATGCCCGTTTTTCGGGGATACTGTTCTGGAAAGTGTAAGATACTGTTCTGAAAAGTGTAAAGTACTTTCTGTATGATATGAAGGATGCCGATAATCCTGCCTTATCTTGTTAATCCTGGGAATCTTGATTCAGACAGTGTTGACAAGGCTCACAAGATCATAGGTGTCGAATTTAATGAAAGATACTATTTTTGTATTGTTGTATCGTGCAAAAAATCAATTTTAGGTTCAGGGATGGAAAAGAAAAATACAGATCCTTCTCCTTCTGTGGATTCAAGCCATATTTTCCCATTATGTCTGTTGATAATGCTTTTTACAATAGCAAGGCCTACACCTGTGCCTCCTTCCCAGCTCTCCTTTTCATGCAGTTTTCTGAATATTGTAAATATCTTGTTAAAATGCCTCTGGGGAATGCCTATTCCATTGTCCCTGATATAAAAAACAGGTGGTATTTCATTGGCAAGAGTTCCAATTTCAATCCATTTTTCCGACTTATCGTTAAATTTTACGGCATTATGAATCAGATTTGTGAAAATATGTTCAAGGAGTGTGCGGCTGCATCGCAGTGTAGGCAAAGGTTTATGGATTCTTACATCTACCTGGGGGTAACGTTGCCTGATCTGGATGTTGTCACACACCTCTTCAATTAAAACTTCTGTGTCAACCGGTGATTCCTTGGAGTTTAATGCATTTTTTCTCACTTTTGAATATTCAAGAAGAGCTGCAATCATTTTTTCCTGACGCCTTGCAAGCTTTATGATGGTCCCAAGCATATAGTGAGCTTCTTCATCAAGTTTTTCATAATTTTCATCAAGAAGAATCTCTGCAAAATTGTTGATTCCTCTCAGAGGTTCTCGGAGATCATGGGAGACAATATGTGCAAATTCTTCAAGCTCTTTGTTGGCAATGGAGAGAATGTCATTCATTTTTTCAAGCTCTTCTGTCCGTTCATAAACTTTTGCTTCAAGTGTTTTACTCAGCTTTTCCAGCTCATCTTTTTTCTTTTAAGCCTTGAAAACAGAATATTCTGGGGTTTTGTCATGCTCTCTTCAATAATCAATCTGTATATAAAATAGACATAGACAAGATAACAGACATGACCAAGGAGGTTGGAGATGTCGTAAACTCCAACATAGAGGATAAATGCAAGACGACTTAAAGAGTTGACAATAAGGGCAGCAGTTAGGGTTGTTTTAAGTGAATCTGTTAGAAGCTTTGTTCTGCGAATTGGGATAATTGAGGCAATAAGAGTAAGGCATATCACCAGTTCACTCAGTTTCTTAAAGATTGTAAGGCCCTGGCCTTCAATGTAGCAATCTGGAAACCAACCCTCAAAGGCCATAGCTGTAATGACTATTATCATTAATAAGCCTGTGTAAAAAAGGGCATGGGGGTTTACTTTTTTATTGAAAAAAAATTGAGCTGCAGCAAAACTTGAACATTGCAGATATCCCCCCATAATCCATAGCTGTGTTGGAAGATTTGCATCAAATCCATGGAATATATTCATCCCCTTGTAGGCAAGTGTATGCAGAAGAGAGATAATGGCAATGAAAAAATGGCATATGCCCACAAACAAGAAAAAGTGGTTATCAATATTATCCCTGGCGTTCCAGGTAATAAAAAAAATGCCCAGCGCAACGCCTACCCCTACAAGCTCAACAAAGGTATGAAACAGAAGAAAACTGTGGAGACGCAGCATGTAAAGCAACAGCCCTGCGGCAATGATAAAAATGACCTGGTTGATGACGTTTCTCTTTTTTGCCGTTACTGTTTCAGCAGACATTTTTTTAAATTCCTTTAACAGTGGCTCTTCAATTTTATACTGTCGGGCAAGCTTTCAGGCAATTCAAAGGTTCAAGGCCTTTTTTACCGTGAAAATGACTATCATTTTTATGGTTGGGGGTGATTGATACATAATCATGCCCGTTTACCGTGGAAATGGATACAAATTTCGGCATCTTTCATTTATCGGTTTACACTTTTCTGAACCATGATTTTCATGATTAAGGGATTTTCTTGATTATTCATCATGTTAATCCTTAAATCCTTTAATCATGGTTCAAAATTTTCCGAAAAGTGTAAACTACTTTTGAGCTGATATGAAGGATGCCCAAATTTCCATATTCGGGGGTGCCTGAATGCCGCCATGATCGTTTACCGTGAAAACAACTATCATTTTTATATTTGGGGGAGATTGATACACAATCATGCCCATTTACCGTGGGAATAGATACAAATTTGTCATATTCGGGGGTGGATAGATGGCAGCCATGACCGTTTACCCTTGAACAAACACTACACACAGCCACTTCTCTTAATAGGCAACTGTATCAATCCTGAATATTGCACCATCCACCTTTTTTTTGGCATTAAAGGTGGGGTTGGCATTGAGGTTAAGTATTATCCTTTTTCCATCAGGTCGCTTTATGCACATTATGTAATTTTTAAGGGGTTTTTCAGTGTCAAGTATTAAGGCAAGAGGTGTTTTCTCAAGGGGAATTGTTTTGTCGTCAAGATCTGTTATTCCGAATTTTTTGGAGTTGATCTTCATTTTAAGGAGTGTGGAGCGCTGGATACCAAGAATATCTTCAACATGTTTGTTGACAAAAATTATCTTGCCGTCTCTATTCGTCATTATTGTTGCAGCAGGACTTCCTTCAAGAATGGAAAGAAGAAGATTGTGCTGAATCTCCCATGCAAGTTCAGCGTTTTTCTGGTCAGTTATCTTAACCATGGTCAGAACAACACCTTCAACCTGTTTCCTGTCGTTTATAAACGGGAGCATTCTCTGGAGAAACCAGTCACTATTGTGTTTGATGGTCTTTATCAGGGGTTTTCCATCTTTAATAAGTTTTTTTGTATCTTGAGTAAGAGTTGTCAACATTGGAAGATTAAGATCTGTTATTGGTCTTCCAATATCCTGTTCAAGAAGGTTTATCTCACTTGTCATTGCAGAGGTGAATTTGCGGATACAGAGATTCTTGTCAAGAAAAATGGTGGGAATATCGGAGCTTGTCAAAAGGTTGTCCATGTCAGTATTTAATTCCGTCAACTCAAGCACCTTGTTCTGGTATTCGGCATTGACAGTGTTAAGCTCTTCATTGACTGACTGAAGCTCCTCATTTGTTGACTGAAGCTCCTCATTTGCAGCAAGAAGCTCTTCGTTTGTGGCCTGAAGTTCTTCAATTGTGGTTTGAAGGTTTTCCCTTGTAAACTGCACCTCCCGCTCAAGATCCTCAATCCTCTCTTCTGCAAGATAGTTTCTTGAATCTATTTTGACTGGTAGTTCAATATCTCTCTTTTTGCTGTTCCGGGTGATGCTGATGACAAAAAGGTGATTTTTTTTCTCTTTTTCCTCTGTGAGCAGATCCACAGTCAGATCCAGCTCAATCGTCTTTTTACCTGACGCAACCTTAATATTGCTGAAGGTTACAGATTTGTTCTCTTTGCGAACACGTTGGATGGCCGATGATATGGAGAGTGAGAGTTCATTGGGAAGGAGGGCAAGGATGTCAAGGGAAGAGTTGCCTTTGGGTATTTTAAGAAGAGTTTCCGTTTTGCCAAAGGATTGAACAAGCTCCCTTGTCTCATTGATCACAAGAACAATATCAACAACCTTGTTTAGCAGATTATGGTAATATTTTTCCTGACTTGCATATCTTGTTTTTTTTATGGAGTCTGTTCTCTCTTCAAAGGCAGCATTTGCTGATGAATATGGATAGAGTTTTTTGGGCTGTTTTACAAACGGCATGGAGACAGCAATATTGCCGGGATGTGTATGTTTATAGATTCTGTTTTTATTGTCAATATCGCTGAATGCATCTTCAACTGCAATAAGGGTTTCACTGTTACCTAGGAAAAGAAAACCATTTTTCTGGAGAATATAGTTTATTGTATTGAATATTTTTTTCTGGAGAACCGGCTGAAAATAGATGAGAAGATTCCGGCAGACAATCATGTCTATCTTGGTAAATGGAGGGTCATTAATGATATTGTGAACAGCAAATATAACCATCTGGCGTATTGATTTTTTGACCCTGTAGCTTCCCGGGATTTTATCAAAATACTTGCTCAAATGCTCCACATCAATATCTGCGGCAATACTTTCAGGGTAGGTTCCTGCCCCTGCAAACTCTATTGCCTGCTGGTCTATGTCTGTTGCAAATATCTTTACTTCAAGGTCATTTGCTCCAATATTTTGCTCTTTATCCCTGTCAGATGTTACAGCGTCGAGGTGATCCTGTATAAGCATTGCAATGGAGTAAGCCTCCTCCCCTGTGGAGCTGCCGATATCCCAGACCCTTAACTGGGGAGGATTTCTTTTTTTTGCAGTGGCAATTATCTGTGATATTACATTTTTATCAAGGGATTTAAATGCCTCTCTATCCCTGAAAAACTTTGTAACCCCGATGAGCAGATCCTTGAAAAGGTAATGTATCTCCTGTGGTGTCTGCTGGATATATGATATGTACTCCTCAATGTCAGAAACCTGTACAAGACCCATGCGCCTTTCTATCCTGCGTATTACGGTAGCGGGTTTGTAGTAGCTGAAATCGACTCTGGTTTCTGCTTTAAGGATTGAGAAAAGTTTTGCAAAACTGTTCTCCTCCTTCTTGATAACCTCAAGTGGCTCCTCGGGAAGGGATATGCGGGGATGGCTGATAAATTTAAGAAGCTGGGCAGGCATCTTTTCCGGAGGAAGGATAAAGTCTGCAAGACCTGTTGCTATGGCGCATCTTGGCATTCCGTCAAATTCTGCTGACTCCTCATTCTGTACAAATACAGTACCACCTTCGGCCTTTATTGCCCGCAGCCCCCTTGTTCCATCACTGCCTGTACCCGACAGAATAATACCAATTGCTCTCTCACCCTGATCTTCTGCAAGGGATCTGAAAAAGATATCTATGGGAAGGTTTAGCCCCTGACGCTCGCTCTGTTCTGATAAAAAAAGCCGTCCGCGCATGGTTGTCATGTTCATTCTTGGGGTAATAAGATAAATATGGTTGGCTTCCATTACCATTCGATCTTCTGCACGGCAAACTGTCATATCTGTATTTTTTGCAAGCAGTTCAACCATCATGCTTTTATAATCAGGTGATAGGTGCTGGATAATGACAAATGCAATCCCGGTCTCCTGTGGAGTATTGTTAAAAAAGTGCTGTAATGCCTTCAACCCTCCTGCTGAAGCACCTATCCCGACGATATATGATGGCTTGCTTGAGTTGTCGGATGAGATCGTCTCTCTGTTTTCTTCCATTGCGGATGATGTTTCAGATGTCATTTTACTATCTCCTTTTCCCCTGCCAGTCTATTGCATATTCCGCTGTTTTATCGAGAAGTATCATCAATGGCAATACATTTTGTTAGAATTTGTTTCACCCTGGTAACTGTCTCCTTCATGTCAAAGGGCTTTGTAATATAGGCACATGCTCCCATCTGATGTGCTTTTTTTATTTTTTCCTCATCTTCAAGTATGGAGAATATACAGACAGGTATTTTTTCGAGATCAGGGTCATTTTTCAGGTTTGCAAGTATTTTAAATCCGTTTTCATCAGGCATGAATATATCAAGAAGAATAATGTCAGGCATGATTTTTTTTGCCATGATCATTCCTTCCCTGCCATTTTTGGCAAGGGAAGATATTATATTCTCCCTATGAAAAAGTTTTTCCAGAACTATCCTGTTAACCTCATCGTCATCAATTATCAGGACAGTGGGTTGCGACTTGTCTTTGTCACTCATCTGTTTACCTCTTAAAAAGTAAAGGTACGGAACCTTTTTGAAGTATTTGTCCCTTTGCATTTATGGAAAGGGTTCTGAGGGGGTATTATAACTTCAATTGAGCCGGATATTCAAAAAAAGATACAATCAAAGTAAATATCTTCTTCATAAGTCATATGCCACAGGATCTATCCGGAAAACAGCCCCATCCACATTTTTTTTAGCGTTAAATACAGGGTTGGCATTGATATTGAGTACGATCCTTGTGTTATCTTCCCTTGTAAGATGTACAATATATTTTTCAAGGGGAGTTCCGGTTGAAAGGATTTTTGTCATAGGTTCTTCCTCCGAAAAGAGAGGTTTGTCATCAAGATCCGTGAACCTGAATTTTGAGGAGTTTATTTTCATTCTTAAAAGTCTCTTGCGCTCCATGCCCAGAATTTTCTCAGCGCACTGGTTGACCAATATGATCTTTCCCTCCCTGTTGACAAGTATGGTTGGAGAAGGGCTTGCCTCAATAACTGAAATCATGAACTTGTGCTGCTTATCAAGGGCTATCTCGGCATTTTTCTGATCAGTTATCTTTACAAGTGTAAGCACAACGCCCTCTATGGTATCTTTTTCGTGGATAAATGGCAAAATTCTCTGGAGATACCACTCATCCCCATGTCGTATCACCTTTTCTGTGGCAACTCCATTTTTTATCACCTGTGCCGCTTCTTTTTTCAGATTCCGGAACATGGAAACATTAAGATCTGTAAATGGTCTGCCTATATCCTGGTCAAGGAGATTGAGTTCATGGGTTACAGCAGTCGTAAATTTTCTAATACAGAGCTTTTTATCAAGGAATATGGTTGAAATATCCGAACTGCTCATGAGGTGATCCATGTCGGTATTAAGCTCTGTAAGCTCAAGAACCTTGTTCTGGTACTCAGCATTTACGGTGTTCAACTCTTCGTTAACAGATTGAAGCTCCTCGTTTGTTGACTGAAGTTCCTCATTGGCAGCCAGAAGCTCCTCATTTGTTGCCTGAAGCTCTTCATTTGTTGTCTGAAGCTCTTCAATGGTTGCCTGAAGATTCTCCCTTGTGAAGAGAACTTCACGCTCCAGATCATTTATCCTCTCGTCTGCAAGGCTGTTTTGTATCTCTGATGTTGCTGTGGGTGTTGGCAGGCAAGGCTCAATAATTTCGTCAATGGAGATCATGAACATAAATGTATTTTTACCATCATCAGAACGGGAAATGCCATTGACAATGAGATTGACCCGAACATCTCCATCTTCATCATTTATCTTTATATTACTATAGACAACCCTTTCCTTGTCCTTTCTGACCTTCTGCATGGCTGATGAAACCGCAAGTGACAACTCCCTTGGCAGCATTGAAAGAATATCAAGGGATACATTTCCCATTGGAATGGAGAGAAATTTTTTTGTGTTGCCAAAGGATTGCACAAGTTCCCTTGTTTCATTCACCACAATCAGTGTATCCACCATGTTATTGATAAGGTTTTGATAGTACTTTTCATTACTGGCATTACGAGCCGGAACCATACTGTCCGGACGGTTCTCATAGGCAGCATGGCTTGATGAGAAAGTAACATCCCTGGTGAGAGTGGTTCTGGGCAGAATTGGTGGCACCGGCATTTCACCGTGACGCTTGTGCCTGTAAAGGCGCTGTTTGGTATTTATATCTTCAAATGTATCTTCAACAGCAACAACGGTTTCACTGTTACCCAGAAGGAGAAACCCATTCTGGTGCAGAATATAGTTAAATGTGTGAAATATTTTCTTTTGCAGAACCGGTTGAAAATAGATCAGAAGGTTTCTGCATACAATAAGATCAATTCTTGTAAAAGGCGGATCGTTTATTATATTGTGCACCGCAAAAATAACCATCTGACGTATGGACTTCTTGACCCTATAACCTCCGGGCATTTTGTCAAAGTATCTGCTTAAGTATTCCACCTCCACATCTGCTGCAATACTGTCAGGATATGTGCCAAGCCCTGCAAATTCAATTGCCTGCTGGTCAATATCTGTGGCAAAAATTTTTACATCAACATCAAGGTTGTTGGTATCAAGGTAAGATTGAATAAGGATTGCGACAGAATAGACCTCCTCACCTGTTGAACTTCCCACATCCCAGACTCTTAACTGTGCAGGAGTTCTTTTTCTGGCTGCTTCAATTATTGCAGGTATGGCATTTTCTGCAAGTGCTTTAAATGCCTCTCTGTCCCTGAAAAATTTTGTCACTCCAATGAGCAGATCTTTAAAAAGCGCAGATATCTCCTCCGGATTCTTGTGGATATATGTCACATATTCGTCAATGCCCGGAACCTGTACAAGGCCCATTCGTCTCTCTATTCTGCGGATAACTGTGGCAGGTTTGTAGTAAGTGAAATCCACACGGGTCTTTTTGTTAAGCATGGACATAAGACGGGTAAAGCTGTTCTCTTCTTTTTTGATAACCTCCAAAGGCTCCTCTGGAAGGGATATGCGGGGATGACTTATAAACTTAAGAAGTTGTGCTGGCATCTGCTCCGGAGGAAGAATAAAATCAGCAAGCCCTGTGGCAATGGCGCACCTTGGCATACCATCAAATTCGGCAGATGCCTCATCCTGGACAAAGGCTGTGCCACCTTCTGCCTTTATTGCCCTTAATCCTCTTGTGCCGTCACTTCCTGTTCCGGAAAGAACAACACAGATGGCTCGCTCGCCCTGGTCCTCGGCAAGGGATCTAAAAAATATGTCAACCGGAAGATTAAGACCCTGTCGTTCCTGCTGGGGAGCAAGAAATAGCTTTCCTCCCATGGTTGTTATATTTTTTCTGGGAGTGATGAGATATATATGGTTTGCCTTCATGACCATGCCATCTTCTGCCCTGCATACAACCATCTGTGTATTTTTTGCCAGAAGCTCAACCATCATGCTTTTATAATCAGGAGAGAGATGCTGTATAATGACAAATGTCATTCCAGTTTCAGGTGGCATGTTACTGAAAAACATCTGGAGGGCTTTAAGTCCCCCTGCTGAAGCCCCCATTCCAACAATGTGAGAAGGTCTGTCCGTATGTTTTGTCAGTTGTTTTTTAGGAGTTTTTTCTCTTTTTTGTTCAGCCATTTTTTTCCTTTTCAGAGACTTTACATAGTCATATATACCTGCGCTATTTCCAGGGGCTGCCTGGAAAAAATACCATCCACAGGGTCTTTGATCTATTTATGACAGGTAGGCAATGATCAGATGTTTTGATATCTTACCAATAATATTCCACATATGTCAAATTCCTTCAATGGTGTGATCAGTGAGATGTTTTTTCTTTGACATTGGCTGTACTGATTTTTATATTGACTAATGTAAAAGTTAGTGTGTGACACGGAAATTTTTATATGAAAGTCCCCGCAAATGGGTGTTTTTATAAAGACTTTCAACTCTTCGATTGTGGCGGTCATCAGCCATGTACGTTTATATGAAAGTCTCAGTAATTGGCTGTTTTTAAAACGACTTTCATCTCTTCGATTGTGGCGATAATCCGCCATGTACGTTATAAGACTCAAAATCGACACCTATGATCTTGTAAGCCTTGTCAACACTGTCTGAATCAGGATTCCCAAGATTAACAGGATAAGGCAGGATTATCTATCCTGAGCATCCTATCCATCCTGGTTCAGACAACTGCAATAACTTCTGAAAAAGCAATAAGATGTTGATTTTGAGTAAGAAAATATAGGGCTCCTTTTCATCTACCGCTTTACACTTTCCGTGATACCATTCCCATTTGTCGGGCGTTTCCAACAAAAAAGTGTAGAGTACTTTTGGCTGAACATGAAGAATGTCAAAATCCCCGTACTTTAAAGTTCTGGGGGACTTTCATGCATCGTTGTGATACCCTCGCTATCATGAGATTTTTTCATCGAGGAATATCTGGAGGAAAAAAGATGACTCAAAGTCACCAAAAAGTTGATCTCTTCGCCCATGGTTCTACCTGGCTCCTGGCGGATTTTCATCTGCATACCAGGGCTGATAATGAATTTGAGTATACAGGTGAAGATAACAGTTTTGTTTCCGATTATATATCCAGATTGAAGGCTGCAAAAATAAGGATTGGTGTCATCTCCAATCATAACAAATTTGATAAAAACGAGTTCAACGCATTACGGAAAAAAGCGTGCAAAGAAGATATCTGCCTCTTACCCGGGGTCGAGTTGTCACTCAACGACGGTTCCAATGGTATTCACACCATTATTGTATTTAGTGATCAGTGGCTTAAAAACGGAAATGACTACATCTCCCCTTTCATTACCAGTATGTTTCCTGGCAAGGCTGAGTCAGAGTATCAGCATGAAAACGGGCGGAGCGATAAAAACATTCTTCAGGTGGTCGAAGAACTGGAAAAAACAGCCCGTGACTATTTTCTCATTTTTGCCCATGTTGAGCAAAAAAACGGCTTATGGAAGGAGATGGACGGCGGAAAAATCGGAGATTTCAAAGAGAGCCGTTATCATAAGGTCAGGATGCGAACCCTTGGATTTCAAAAAGTCAGGACACATGATGTACCGGATAGAGATAGAGTCTGCCGGGTCAAAGTGAAACGCTGGCTTGATGGCTGGTATCCTGCCGAAGTGGAAGGATCGGACTGTAAATCCATTGATGGGATCGGCAATGGGAATCCGTGTTATCTCAAGCTCGGGGCAGCCTCATTTGATGCAGTCAAGTTTGCCCTCATCGACAAGGAGAACCGGGTGGCCACTCAGCCGGTACAACACCCCCATTCCCATATTCGTAGAATCCGCTTTACAGGCGGGACACTGGACGGAAAAAAACTTAATTTTTCACCGGAACTAAACACTTTGATCGGCATTCGTGGCAGTGGCAAGTCTTCTATTCTGGAAGTACTCCGATATGGGCTTGAAATCGCTTTTGGAGAGAAAGCCGGAGATCGGGACTACAAGCAGGAACTTGTGGGATTCACCATGGGAAGCGGAGGAAAAATTGAGATCGATGCCACAGACCGATATGGGCAGTCGTACACGATTCGGCGGGTCTGGAAGGAGCCTTTTTCTGAGGTTATGATCGACGGCAGGCTCCAGCCTGGAGTTTCCATACGGGAAACGGTACTCCATAAACCGATCTATTTCGGGCAAAAAGATCTTTCCTGCACTGGGGAAGGCTTTGAAAAAGATCTGGTGGACAAGCTGCTTGGCTCGAAACTGGAGGATGTCCGCCGCAGAATTGACCAGCAGAAACGTAAAGTGACACAAACGGTGGACAGAATGCTCAAAATTAGCAATGTTCAAGAGCAGATTGAAGAGCAAAAACAGATCCGGCAGGATACCGAACATCGGCTGAAACTGTATAAAGAGCATGGCGTTGAAGAGAAACTGCAAAAACGGCTGGATTTTGACAAGGATGCCCGAACCATTGAAAAAGGCATCCGGTTAACCAGGGATTTCGTATCCGATCTGGAGGCGCTGCTGGCCAGACATGAGGATGAGATACGTAATTTTAAAGGATATACATCCAAATTTAATGCAGAATTGTTCGACCGCTTCTACACACACTATGAGATCAATATCTCTTTTCTCGATCTGTCCAAAAAATGGTTGAGTGAACAAAATATGGCGCAAAAATCACTCTCGAAATGCCAGAACGAACTTTCGGACATCCGAAAAGGCATGGTGGAAGAATTTGCGGTAATCGAGCGAAATTTATCCGAACAGTTAAAAGGAAGTGGCTCTCAAAACATCAATCCAGATGAATTTTTGCAATTAAAGAAACAATTGACCTTTGCAACTCAGCTTATTACCGAGCTTGAAAAACAGTCCAAACAACAGACTGGATGGCGTGACTCGCTTTTAATTGAACTGACGGCATTGAACGATCTTTGGCTTGAAGAGTTCAACCTCATCAAGAATGAGCTGGATAAAGTCGGTGCTGACGACTCTCCTCTGTCAATTGCCTCAGGGTATAAAGAGGATAAGCAGGCCTTTCTCTCTTTTATGAAGGAGATGTTCAAAGGCAGTGGCATTCGGGAGGCCACCTATCAGAGGATTGTGGATCAATATGTCGATTTCTTAGCTATCTATAAAGATTTCGAGAGTGCCCAAAGGTTATTTGGAAACAATCCGCAAATCTTGGTGGATCTGTTTATTAAAGGCCTGAAAAGTCTGTTGACCTATCAGACGCCAAACAAATTCAAAATGATCTATCGCGGTAAAGAGTTGCAACATCATTCGCTGGGACAGCGGGCTTCAGCGTTAATTCTATTTGTTCTCAGCCAAAAAGAAAACGACCTGATCATCATCGATCAACCGGAAGATGATCTGGATAATCAGACCATCTATGAAGATGTGATCAAATTGATCCGGGAGATGAAACCGAATGTCCAATTCATTTTTGCCACCCACAATCCAAATATACCGGTTCTGGGTGATGCGGAACTGGTTCACGCATGCTCATTTGCCAATGACAAAATCCAGGTAGAATCCGGCAGTGTGGACAACCATCAAACCCAGCAGACCATTATAAGAATTATGGAAGGCGGCAAAGAGGCTTTTAACCGCCGCAAGGAGATTTATCAGATATGGAAACCGTAGAAATTTTAAAGATCCTTGCTCAGGGTGAGGACAGCAAAAACCAGTTCAAAAAGGATTTCACCAATGGCGATGCTTTGGCTGCCGAACTGGTAGCCTTTAGCAATACACTGGGTGGTAAAATTTTTGTTGGTGTAGATGATGATGGTGAAATTGTGGGTCTGGAAACAGAGGATATTCAGCGAATCAATCAACTTTTGTCCAATACGGCCAGTCAGAATGTAAAACCAGCCATAAACCCATTGACAGAAATTTCTACAATTGAAAAAAAACGTATCCTCATTGTTGAAGTGGCCAAAGGAAACAATAAACCCTATCAGGATAAAAACGGTGTGATTTGGGTTAAAAGCGGAGCGGACAAGCGAAGAGCCACAGCTCGAGAAGAAATTCAACGGTTTTTTCAGGAATCCGGGATGATACACGCAGATATCACTCCGGCCAACATGACCATAGCCGATCTTGATATGCCTTATTTCACCTCATTTTTTCAGAAACGGTATGGCAAATCTCTTGAGAATCAACAGGTTTCTCTTGAAAAGCTCATCATGAATTTAAATCTGGGCAAAGATGGTATCTTAAATATTACCGGGGCATTATTGTTTTCCAATACCCCTGAAATCCGTCTTCCCTCTTATATCGTTAAAGCTGCGGCATTCCCGGGAACAAGCATTGCGAGAGAAGAGTACATTGATAGTCGAGATATTACCGGAAAATTATCGAATATTTTTCAGCAGGCCATTGGTTTTCTTATGGATAACACAAAGCATGTCCAGGGCGAACAAGGGATCAACAGTCCAGGAAAACCTGAAATTCCAAAAATTGTATTGGAAGAGCTTGTCACCAATGCCCTTGTGCATAGGGACTATTTTATTTCTGCTCCGGTTCGGATATTTGTCTTTTCTGATCGAATCGAAATCATTAGCCCTGGTCATCTTCCGAATAATTTGACAGTGGAAAACATCAAAGCTGGAAATTCTAACACCAGGAATCCTGTTTTAGCCTCATTTGCCTATCAAATTTTACCCTATCGCGGTTTTGGTTCAGGGATTTTAAGGGCGCTGGAGAATTATCCGGATATTGAATTTATCGATGACAGATATGGCAACTTATTTAAATGTATTGTTTGGCGACAATCGACACCTATGATCTTTTAAGCCTTGTCAATAATGTCTGAATCAGGATGCCCAGGATTATCAGGATAAGACAAGATTATCTATCCTGAACATCCTACTGCTTCTTCAAGTTTAAACTGTCGGGTGACTTTTAAGGCTTTTCAAAGGTTCAAGGCATTTTCTACCCGACAATCAAACCTTGAAAGAACACTGCTAATCTTGGTTATCCTGACTCTGACAAATGCAACAACTTCTAAAAAAACAATAAAATGTCGATTTTGACGGGTATCTACCACGCACATTACAAAAACTTCTCAAGATATTTATAATTAGGCGTAAGATTACCTTTGTATACAATCACAGCCTTTTTTATCTCAGGAAGCAGTCCTGATGATTCAAGGTCTGAATCATAGTCTGCACCAAGGATGCTGGCAACAAAGGGAGTGAGCTGATTACTGAAAAAAGTGGAAGAGTCGTTTGGAAGCTCACATGGCAGATTATCAACTGCAAGCACAACAATACCATCACCCTTGTGTCCATCTGTAATTTTTTGATTAAGAGGATCCACAAGATAGGCAGGCATACCGGAATCAGTTGATTTTACATTGCACTCAACAGAGCCGTTGGTGTCGCATGTGATGTCTGCAATTCCACACAATTTTGGCTCTGGATACTTTTCACAAAGTGCTTTCAGGCCTTCCCAGGTTACAAATTTAGGATATTGCTTATCCCAGTAAACAGCATTTATCAAGACAGTGCAAAATGGCAGATATTGATCAAAGATACTTTCATATCTTTCAGGATGGGTAAAATACTCATTGAGGTCAAACTCTTTGCCATCTGTTTTTTTAACAAGATCCTTTTCCTTGAATATTGTGACATAAACGGTCTTGGCATCAAAATCACCTGATTTAACAAGATTTTCAAGCTCTTCAGGTTCAACTCTTTTGCTGGGCAGACAATCTATTATCTGCTGAGCACCGCCTGAAACATTCCCGTATCCAAGAATTCCAAAAACCACAGGTGCAAGTTGATCTGGAAAACCGTCTTTTTTTATCTCGTTACCAACTTTTTCAAGCTCTTTTTTTGCATCTTCAACCGAGCTGTATTGATGAGCTGGCAAACATTTTTTAAATGGAGTGGAAATCCCCTTGTTCTCCCAATACTCACCCATCAGATGCAGGATATCAATTGCACCTGCATCACCTGCATAACGCCCAAAATAGATAAGCCTGCGATTTTTTTCATCTGTAATCTTTTCATAATCAATAAGAGTTGAACCTCCTGCCATTATTTTTTTCAGAAGGGGCATACCAGATGGTTGTCCCTTTATGGTATGGGAAAAGAAAATGTATGTTTTTCCATCTAATAGTTTCTCTTCAGGAATCTCTTTTACACCGAAAATCACATCGCCCTGTTCCATGCTGCTGCAAAGCTTTGCACCTGCCTTTTCATAGTCAGATGCACTGAAAAATCTCTTTTCAGACTCTTCAACAAATGCTTCTGCTCCCGTCTGTTCAACTATTTTTTTTATATCATCAGGCACAATGGGAGCTCTTTTTTCCCAGATGTTTTTGTCTTCAGCCCTTATAAGCAATGATTTCATAGTTCCCCCTGCAAGTTATTCAGGAATTTTCTTTATCATATTTATTTCACGAATTTGTCAAAACTGTCCTTTTTTCACAAAACCTGATGTTAAGCCTATCAAGTTCATTCAGTACCGGCTTGTAAATCTGGGGATGAACGGGAATACAAACACCCTTAAGATCAATTTTTTCTTCAGCAATAAGTCTTGCAGCAATGGCAGCAGGCAGGCCAACTGTTTTGGACATGGAGCTGTCTCCTCCCGGTGTTCCGCTGTCCACAAGTGTTGCCATGACCTTCTCTTTTTTGCCATCAGGATATTCTCCTGTGAACTCATGGTGCTGGAGAAGCAGATCAACTTCGCCGTCATCGTAGGTAAGTTTCTGTTTTAATACATGGGCAAACATCTCAAAGACAGAGACGGTTCTGTCTATATCAAGGCATTCACTGCTGAACATGCCTAACCACTGCAATTTTTTAAGTGTCAGTGAGTATTCCGGAATTTTAAGGTATTCCGCCACATCTTTTTTAATATTTTTACCGTCGCTGTTGATCATGTTGGCAATGACCTGGCATGGCGGGGTATCTGACATGTTAAACATCATCTTGCGATTCAGAAGTCCAAGTTTTTTGAAAAAATCCCAGGTTTCGCAATATCCGATGTTTCTTAATGTGCCGCGGTAGATGGTTTTTGCAGATTCAATACCGTAAACTTTAAGATAAGGCAAAGCATCACGGTTTACATAAGCCTCAAAAACACCTGAACCAGGAATGTCTGTGAGCCAGTAGTGTTCAAAAAGCTTGTTGCCAGGAACTTCAATGATTTTACCGTTTTTCAGATATCTGCCGTCATTATTGGCCGCCATCATTGCTCCTTCAGGACTCCATGAAAATTTGTATCCCAAAGGATTATTATTGTTGGCCATGGCCGGAAGGCCCCCGCAATATGAGTAGAAGCTTGTGACAGTGCCGCCTGCGCCCTTTATTTCATCAATGATTTTCATGGCGGCCATATGGTCAACTCCTGGATCAACCCCGATTTCATTTAGGAAAATCAAACCTTTTTCCCTGGCCTCACTATCCATTGCCTGCATCTCATCCTTTACATATGAGGCTGTTACAAGATGTTTTTTATGATCAAGGCAAAGTCTTGCAACCATTGGATGAAGTGTCCAGGGCAGTAGGCTTATGACAATGTCTGCTTCGGCAACTCTCTTACCCAGCACTTCACGATTGTTTACATCCATTGCTATGGCAGTGCCCGAAGGGTCATTTCCAATAAGCTCCTCGGCTTTCTCTTTCATCTGGTCTGCAAGGGTTATTTCTATATCTGGAGATGCCAGAAGATAACGTACAAGGGGTCTTGCAACAAGTCCTGCACCCAATATCAATATTTTTTTCATAATCCCTCCCCCGTAAATCAATACCTTGTATTTTTATCTGTGTTTGTGTGTTGCTACCTACAGGACAACATTACACATGACCTGCAATACTGTCAATCATTATTTAAATATTCAAAATCGACATCTTATTGCTTTTGCAAAGTTATTGCAGTTGTCTGAACCAAGATAACCAGGATGGATAGGATGCTCAGGATAGATACTCCTGCCTTATCTTTGTTAATCTTGGGAATCCTGATTCAGACAGTGTTGACAAGGCTTACAAGATCATAGGTGTCGAGGTTGAGTAAATACTGTATTGTGTGACAGGGGATGTGATGTTAGAACATGAAAATCGAACATGAAGATCGATCAAATATCTTTGCATACACTTTTATAAAGGGCTTTATCAGATGCGGAGAGGGGAATATCATTCATGATTTTATGGAGAAAATAGTGAAAGAAATCGTGCCGCAGGCTATCTCTTACAGAGATTACAAACCACTTGTTTTTTCCCCAGTTAATGATGGAATTTGCCTCGTCACCTTCCATGAACATGCCGCAAAGAACCTCTTTTCTATCAACCACAACATCAAAAAAACGGTGTTTGCCGTAATCCATGCCAGGCTCACGGGGAGGATGAATTACCTGCCATTCAAATGTCAGTTCCACAGGTTTAAGTGAGATATATTTTATCTGCACCCCTTTTTCAGCAGCTTTTTTAAGTTCAGGATCAAGGAATTTGCCTTCTTCAGGGGATATCCTCACATATACCTCTTCCGCGGCATCAGAGATCATCTCCTGCGCCTTGGCCATGGCCATCTCATATCCTTTGATATTCCATATTACATCACTTTGGGTCTGCTGCTGGGCATTTTTGAGTTTTTCTTCAAGTTCGGACAGAGAGTTTTCATGATCATTACGAAGCCGTCTTATAAGCTCTTCAGGGGGAATGGGGGTGTACATCCCTTCACTTGACTCCACAACAAATCCTTTACTTTTCAACACTCTGAGCACATCATAAATCCTGGCTCTCGGAATTCCGGAGTTACGACTCAGTTGTGAACCATTGACCGGATGCTTGGCAACAAGGGCAGTGAAAGCTGTTACCGCATATTCAGATAATCCAATGGTTAACTGGGCATTTCTTTTAAACATTTATGTATAAATCTCCGCAAAATGAATTTTTTTATCATAGTGCTTTGTCAGCACTTAATTTTTGGGGTTGGAATCTTTAATTCTATGTTTTAGATGCTGTTTCAATCGACTCAACCCAAAATTTTAATTTTAACAATGCAATAGTCTGCCATGGCCGTTATTTTGAAAACACTTCTTTTATTGCCTCACCGAGTACTTTCATGGTGCAGGGTTTTTTTAAATATTTGGATGCTCCAAGGCGTATGACTTCATCAACCTTTTCACTTTGTGAGAATCCGCTTAAAACAATGGCTTTCTGTTCAGGATGTATTTTTATAATTTCTCTGTAGGTCTCAAGCCCATCCATGCCCTCTCCCATTATCATGTCAAGAAGAACAAGATCCGCCACGTTATGCTGTAGATATTCAATGGATTCCTCTCCATTCTGGACGTAAACAGGTGAGTAATTCAACGACTTGAGCATTACAGTTATAACATCTCCAAGTGATTTGTCGTCATCAACAATTAATATTGACTCCTTGTTGCCCATGATGTGATTTAAATTTTTTTCCATATTTTTTGCTTTGCGCCTTTCAAAAGTTACGGGGAAATATAATGTAAATTGTGTACCCTCATCGAGGATACTTTTGACATCAATATAGCCTTCATGATCCTGAACAGTACCCCATACAACTGCCATGCCAAGTCCTGTACCACTGCGTCCCATCTTTTTTTTTGTGAAAAAGGGTTCAAAAATCCGCTCAAGATCTTCAGATGATATTCCTGTGCCCTGGTCTTCAACTCCAAGAAGTACATACTCCCCTTTTGGTACGCGGCAGTAGCTTTGTATGGTTTTTTTAACATGACAATGGCTTGTTGAGACTGTTATTATACCATTTTTATCTGACTGAGCTTCTGCAGCATTGGATATGAGATTCATCAGGGTTTTTTCAAGATGATGCTGTGAACCCATTACAAGAGGCAGATTTTTCTGTAATTTTTTGTTAACAGTTGTATTTGGATGAAAAGAGAGTATGGTTTTGAATTCAGGTGTGTTAAAAAAGTCTGTGACAACATCATTTAAATTGATAACTTCCCTGTTTGAGACACCCCTGCGTGAAAGTGTCAAAAGATCCTGTATTATTTCAGCAGCTCTGTTTCCTGAGTTTTTTATTGCAAGAAGATAAGGACGCATGGGATGATCTTCCTCTATCTCCATCATAAGAAGATCCGGAAAGCCCACAATTGCTGACAGAATATTATTAAGATCATGTGCAACACCTCCTGCAAGAAGTCCAAGGGCCTCCATCTTGCGGGCACGGTTAAGCTGCTCCAGGGAGAGTTTAAGCCCTTTCAGCACAGATGCTGCCGAAAACACCACAATGGTGTTGAGCAGCATGAAATTCAGGGATGATACCACCCATTTTTCAACAGGATTTACAACAACAGCTATCTTTGCCCATCCTTCAAAATTGTATATCATCATTAAAGCACCTATGCCGAAGATGCTTATCCCATTAAGTATAAGAGCCATCACAGCTTCACGAAGGGTCATTAAAAGCACAGTGATAACAGGAAAAACAAAAAGCCATACCGGGCCACCTCCAAAAGGTCCGAGCACTATCAGCAGTATCATACCGAGGAAATATGATATAAGACTCAAACTTGACGCACGAACCATGTAGGGAAGTTTTTTAAAGAAAAAAAGAACTATAATATAAGTATAAATCAATGTATCTGCAACTGCAATAATCCATAAATCCTCTTTTATTGAGAGAGCAACGCTTGGAATATAGACAATTGTTCCAAAAACAAAGCACAGAGAGAGAAGAATCAGTAGATTTTTCTCCTGCCAGTAACGTATTCCGGAGTTGGCAACGCTTTCATCAGGTGTTGTCAAAAGCAGCATCTTCTGCTTCAAATTGGTTATAATTTTGTTGATCAAAGCCTTGTCCATTGGTTTTTTCATTATTTCTCCTGAACATACTGTGCTTCAAGAAGTAAACCCGTTATCCACATTTAGTGTCAATGCTTGATATAACAATACAAAGTATGGTTGAAATGTCAATTATTACTTTAAAAATATTACCCACATTAAACGGAAAAACCTTGATCGCGACAATGGTATTTATGATTAAAATGAAGAAAAACGTAAATTTTAGTAACTTATGAAATAAAAATCTTGACAACTTTGCTTTAGAGATTATTTTATTAAATTAATATTTTGCTCAGGTACATTTTTAATCAATAATTTTAAACAAGGAAAAATCATGCCCATATTTGAATTTAAGTGTTCAGACTGTGAAGAATTTTTTGAAATTCTTTTTATGAGCGGAGACAGCGAAAAAGAGATAAAGTGTCCAAAATGCAGTTCGTTTGCAGTTGAACGGGTTGTAAGTACCATCAACTATGCCATGGGGCCTTCAGTATCTGCAAAAAAGGAAGGTGTTTCAAAGCAAACACGTAATTGCTCAAGTGGTTCATGTTCAACATATACCGTTCCCGGAGAAAGCAGAGGTTAGAAAAAAGCGTATTAACGCCTCTCCTTTAAGCAAACACTGGATGGAGACCGCTTTGTACATCCCTGGCCTGAAAATAATATCACAGTAAAGTAAGGAGAATAACAGATGACGGATTTTGCAACCCTGACCCTTGACGGGAAAACTTATAATCTGCCTGTCATTGTGGGCAGTGAAGGTGAAAAGGCAATTGATATAAGATCATTACGGCAGGAAACCGGTCACATTACATTTGACCCAGGATTTGCCAACACCGGAAGCTGTCAGAGTGCCATTACCTTTATGGATGGTGAGAAGGGAATTTTGAGATACAGGGGCTATCCCATTGAGCAACTTGCCGAAAAATCGACATTTGTGGAGACCGCCTATCTTCTCATAAATGGAAACCTTCCGGATAGATCCGCACTGACAAGAAAAAGTGTCATGTTAAATGACTTTTCTCTTCTACATGAAGACATGAAGGCGTTTTACCAGAATTTTCCCAGCAAGGCCCATCCAATGGGAATTCTTTCAGCCATGCTGAATGCCTTGAGAAGTTTCTATCCTGAATTGATTGATCTTGAGGAGGATCTTAACCAGACATTTCTGCGTCTTATCTCCAAAGTAAGAACCATGGCTGCCATGGCATACAAGATATCAAGGGGTCATGCAACTGTATATCCAAGGTCTGATTATTCATACTGCGCAAATTTTCTTCACATGATGTTTGATAATCCTGTGATCCCCTACCAGATGAAGGATGATCTTGTACAGGCGCTCAATGTTTTCTGGATTCTTCATGCTGATCATGAGCAGAACTGCTCCACAGCAGCGGTAAGGGTTGTCGGCAGTGGAAAGGTAAATCTTTATGCTGCTCTTTCCGCTGGTATTTCAGCTTTGTGGGGCCCCCTTCATGGAGGAGCAAACCAGGCTGTTATTCAGATGCTTGAATCCATGCACAGGGAAGGCTTTACACCGGCGCAGGTAATTGAAAAAGCAAAGGATAAAGATGATCCGTTCCGTCTAATGGGATTTGGTCACAGGGTTTACAAAACTTATGACCCCCGTGCAAAAATTATGAAAAAGATGTGCGACAAGGTACTTGCCATACTCAATATCAAAGACCCGTTGCTTGACATTGCCATGGGACTTGAAGAGGCTGCCCTTAATGACACTTATTTTCAGGACAAAAATCTCTATCCCAATGTTGATTTTTACAGTGGTATTGTACTTCGGGCAATGGGAATTCCCACAAACATGTTTACTGTCATGTTTGCAATAGGCAGGCTTCCTGGCTGGATTGCACAATGGCGTGAAGATGCCCTTGATCCTAACCAGAGAATCAGCAGACCAAGGCAGGTATATACCGGCGAAACAATAAGGGATTATATTCCTATTGGAGATAGGAAATAGATCTTGTGTGTCGAATATAAACTTGTGGCAGATGTGTCTGCCATAGCTTTTTTATAAGAAAGTCCCCGTATTTCAAGGTTTTTTTCAGGGCTTTCATGCTTCGTTGTGGCAAGACGGGTTTGCCATGGCCGTTATATAGGTTTCCAGCAAAAGGATTTTGTCATCTGATTTAAGGGCAACCAAATCTGGGGTGCCCTTAAAATTTTTGTCAAGTCAATTATCTGGAAGATTACAATTGGAACAATTGATAACTTACGGTTTTTGAAACCAAAAAGAGAGGAACAACTATGAAAAAAACTATTGTCACCATTGCTGCTTTATTCTTTACATCCATCTCCTATGCTCAAAGTTTGGAAGATATTACATGGGTTACTGAAGACTATCCTCCTTTTAACTATTCAGAAAATGGTGCTGCTGCCGGAATATCAGTAGATGTTCTCCTTGAAATCTGGAAAAGAGCCGGCTTGAATAAAACAGTGGCAGATATTAAAATCTGGCCATGGTCTCGGGGATATGAAATGACCAAAAAGAAAGTTGGTCTCTGCCTTTTCAGCATGACAATCACAGATTCACGAAAAGAGTTTTTTAAATTTGTAGGCCCTATTCCAGCAGGCTCTGGAAATACCATCATTGCAAAAAAGAGCAAAGAATTAAAACTGAATTCCATTGACGACTTAAAGAAATTAAAGATAGGTATTATTCTTAAGGATGTCGGAGAACAGCTTCTCGTAGATGCCGGTATTGACAAAAACACTCTGGATCAATGTGTTGATCCTGCCTGTCTGTTAAAAAAGCTGGATGCAGGAAGAGTTGATGCCATATCCTATGGTTATGAAACTGCTGTTTATAAAATGAAAGAATTGGGAATAGATCATACCAAGTTCGAGAATGTTTACACATTAAGCGAATCTAACATGGGATATGCCTTTCACAAAGACACAGATCCATCAATTATTGAAAAGCTTCAGGCCATTTTGGATGAGATCAATGCCGACGGTACAGGGAAAAAAATTCAGAGCAAGTATCAATAAATCAAGGGTTGTAATTGCTTTTTCAGAAGTTATTGCAGTTGTCTGAACCAGGATAACCAAG
>NZ_LT828543.1:96844-103653 GCF_900170035.1 Desulfamplus magnetovallimortis
TGATTGATACGTAATCAATCATTCCCGTTTAATCTTGGGAATCCTGATTCAGACAGTGTTGACAAGGCTTACAAGATCATAGGTGTCAACTTTGAGTATTTAAGACTCATTCCTTATGATATTTCTCCCACAAAAAGCGTAACTATTCCAAATGTCATACCTTTCCATTTCACATTTTTGAACCCTGAATTTCTCATTATTTCTGCAAATTGATCCGGCAACGGAAATTTCATTACAGATTCGGGAAGATAATGATATGCGTGCCTGTTTTTTGAAAAAAGCCCGCCGATCGACGGAAGAACACGTTGAAAATAAAACATGTAAATATCTCTTAAAAATCTTCCTGAAGGTGATGTCAACTCCAGAACCACCACCTTGCCCCCTTTTTTGAGTACCTTTGCAAATGATTGCAGTGCTCCTTGCCTGTCCATAATATTTCTGATGCCAAATGCAATAAAAACAGCGTCAAAAATTGCATCTCTGAAAGGTAAAGAGAGCGCATTGCCCGCTGCAAGATGGATCTTGTCTTTACTGTTTTTTGAGCTGACCTTCTTTTTTCCCAGAATAAGCATACCCGGGGAAAAATCAGTGGCAATGATTTTTGTACCACTGCTTTGCTTTGCAACTTCAATGGCAACATCACATGTTCCACATGCAACATCAAGAACCATGCAGCCACTATGGGGAATGGATGACGCTTTAACCATCTCCTGTCTCCAGAGAATATCCTGACCAAGACTTAAGAAACGGTTCAGAAAGTCATATTTTGGAGCTATGTTGTCAAACATCTCCTTAATAAAATCAAGTTCCATGTTCATTATTGACAATCCTGCTTTATGAGTTAATTTAATTTGTTTAAAATTCATGCCTGCTATAATAACAGCATTTTTTTCACAATCAATGATTATGAAATTTTTACCGTGGAAATGGATACAAATTTCCATATTCGAGGGTGGCTGGATGGCAGTCATGACCGTTTACAGGGTAAATATCTTCTTACTTAACAATAAAGAGTTTAAAATACAGGGATGCCATGTCAAACAAGCGTGATTACTATGAGATACTTGGAGCAACCAGGGATGCAGGAAAGGATGAGCTGAAATCAAAATACAGAAAACTTGCAATCAAATATCATCCGGACAAAAATCCCGGCAATAAAGAGGCTGAAGAGAAATTCAAGGAAGCATCCGAAGCATATGGCGTGCTTTCAGATGATAAAAAACGGTCAATTTACGATCAATATGGGCACCAGGGACTTGAGGGCACAAGTTTTTCAGGCAGTGCTAATTTTGATGATATTTTTGCAAATTTTGGAAGTGTTTTTGAAGATTTCTTTGGGTTTAGCGGAGGTTCAAGGGGACGCGGAGGCTCACGTGTACAAAGGGGCTCTGATCTTCGCTATGATATGACACTTGAATTCATGGAAGCTGCATTTGGTGTTGAAAAAGAAATAGATGTCAATAAATACGATATATGCGACATGTGCCATGGCACTGGTTGCAAAGAGGGTACCCACCCTGAAACTTGCAGTCAGTGCCAGGGAACGGGTCAATTTATACAAAGTCAGGGTTTTTTCAAAGTCAAGACAACTTGTCCCTACTGCAGGGGCAAGGGAAAATCAATACCTAATCCATGCAGTAAATGTGTTGGTTCAGGAAGAATGCAGATTTCCAAAAAAGTATCTGTAAAAGTTCCGGCAGGTGTGGATAGTGGTGCCAGATTGAGGCTTACAGGAGAAGGAGAGCCCAGCTCAAGTGGTGGCCCTTCAGGTGATTTATATGTATTTATTACAGTTAAGCCTCATAAGTTTTTTCAAAGAGATGGCGTGGATGTCATATGTGTTGTAGATATTTCATTTATTCAGGCTGCTCTTGGTGATGAAATTACCATACCTACACTTGATAGCGAAAAGACACTTAAGATACCCAAAGGGACACAATATGGAGACACATTCAGATTCAAGGGAGAGGGAATTCCATCTTTGAGAAGTGGCAAAAAAGGAGATCAGGTAATTCAGGTGAGCATAAAAACACCTACACGCCTCTCTAAAAAACAGGAAAAACTGTTAAGGGAATTTGATCAGCTTGATTCTGATAAAATCTCAAATAAACTTAAGAATCTTTTTAAAAATATCTAAACGCCTTAGTGTTCTTTCAAGGTTTGATTGTCGGGTAGAAAATGCCTTGAACCTTTGAAAAGCCTTAAAAGTCACCCGACAGTTTAAACTTGAAGAAGCATTAGTGACCCATCAGAGCCTTGCTTGTCTAAGTTGGGATTGTTAATCTTGAGTGAAAAAAGGGAAAATGCCAATGTTTGAATTAAAGATAAAAACCCATTTTGCAGCAGCACATCAGCTCACGATGGTTGGGCAAAAGTGTGAAAACCTTCATGGTCATAACTGGAATATCGAAGTTTACGTCTCCGGAGAAAAACTGAATGCCGCAGGTGTGCTTGTGGATTTTGGGGATATAAAAAAAGAAGTACGAAAAATAATGGAGCAACTTGACCACAAGTTTCTCAATGAAATTGATGCATTCAAGGATGCTCAGCCATCATCAGAACGGATTGCCATATATATTGCGGAGCAATTACAGCCAAAACTTGCAAATTTTCCAGAGGATGTAAGGGTCTCCAGAGTCTCTGCATGGGAATCAGATGATGCATGTGCCACATATATCCCCTGACTTTGTCTCTCTTTTTCATCTTTTCAAAAATGCTGCTTTGCCAGAATTAATAATTCGGTTATCACTTTTTTTGAACCATGATTTTCATAATTAAGGTATTATCCTGATTTTTCAACATGTTAATCCTTAAATATTTTAATCATGGTTCAAAATTTTCCAAAAAGTGTATAATACTTTTGAGTTGATATTAAACAGACATGATTGACTACGTATCAATCACCCCCAAATATAAAAATGATAGTCATTTTCATGGTAAAGATGTATATTTATGAAACTGCGTGAATTGGATTTAAATGAAAACGAGAGACGTACTTTTTATATCCATCTTGCGTATTCCGTATTAAACGGATTTATTCTCGGTGTTCTGGCCCTTAACGAATTTGTCTTTATCAAGAGTTTGCATGGTACAAATTTTCAACTGGGATTTCTGTTTCAGTTCAATGTGGTGGTTTTTTCCTTTATTATTTTTGTGAACCAGTTTTTAAAAAGAATCCAAAATAAACGAAAACTGCTCTTTATCACAGGTGTTTCGACCCATCTTCCCCTGATTTTTCTCTTCTTTTTTCCTGAAACCACATCTAACGGCATATACAACTACCTTTTTTTGTTTATCTTTCTGATCTATTTCATGGGCAATCCTGTCATTATGCCTCTTATCAACCAGTTTTTGAAAAACAGTTACTCTCATGAACATTTTTCAACCTTATATTCCTATGCCACATCTTTGAACAAAATCACCATGCTGGTGGTCACTTTTGGATATGGATTGTGGCTTGATTATGATAACTACTCTTTTACCATTGTCTTTCCGGTGGTTGCGATACTTGGTATTGCTGCTACATATCTTTTGTCAAAAATTGAATATAGACACAAAAAGTCCGAGGAAGACCTTCCCAGAGAGACTGTCAAAGAATCCATTAAAGCATCAGTTAAGGATATGCTCTCCATTTTAAGGCACAACACTCCCTATCTTCATTTTGAAATAGGTTTTATGCTCTATGGTGCCGCATTTATGCTATCCATGTCTGTTATCACAATCTTTTTCAATGATTTTCTGCTGCTAAATTACTCAAGTGTGGCGTTTTATAGAAATGGTTACAATGTCATTGCAATTCTGCTGCTTCCATTTTTTGGCCGCCTGCTTGGCAAAATTGATCCACGCCTCTTTGCTGCTATCACATACTTTTCCATGTTTTGCTATATTCTTTGCGTTATCTTCACGGAATATATGCCTTACTATTTCGATATTTTTGGCATTAGAATCTATTATATGCTGATTCTTTACATGATCTGTCACGGGGTGTTTGCTGCCACCATGTCCCTTTTATGGAGCATTGGTTCAGCCTATTTTTGCTGTGATGAAGATGTGGCACAATATCAATCAGTCCATTTATCACTTGTTGGACTCAGAGCACTGTTTGCACCCCTTGCTGGTATATGGCTCTACGAAACCATTGGATATTTGAGTACATTTTTAATTGCAGCAGGCCTTCTTATGCTGGCCATTTCTGTAATGCTCTTTTCCTGGTTCAATACATCCGGTTATAAAAAGAATCACTGTTGACATAAGGAGCTATTTGTCCAATGTCATGAAAGATGCACTATCCTTCATACTCAAAATTGACATCTTATTGCTTTTTTGCAGTTGCGGAGTTTGTCTGAATCAAGATAACCAGGATGAAAAGGATGCTCAGGATAAATAACTCAAAATCGACACCTTATTGCTTTTTGAGCAGTTATTGAGTTTGTCTGAATCAGGATAACCAGGATGAAAAGGATGCTCAGGATAAATAATCCTGCCTTATCTTGTTAATCTTGGACATCCTGATTCAGACAATGTTGACAAGGCTCAAAAGATCATAGGTGTCGGCTTTGAGTACATAATCCTGCCTTATCTTGTTAATCCTGGATATCCTGATTCAGATACTATTGACAAGGCTCATAAGATTATAGTGTCGAATTTGAGTATTTAACGCACACAGGGCAGTGTGCAATGCAAGGAGATTACCTTTAAAGTCCGTAGCTTCTCATAATGCCCTCAAGTGTTCCGTTCTGTTTCATCTCCCTCAAGATTTCGTCATATTTTTTCACAAGCAGTGGCAAATCCGGCCAGGAAGATTTTTTAACAAATGTATTGAAATAATTCTTTTCCGTCAATGGTTTAGAAAGATAGGTAATTTTATCAATATAACCCTCTTTTTTCGCCTGGTACATTGTTGCTATGGTGTTAAGGGGGACAATGTCAAAACGCTTTCCAAGCAATTTTTTAATCTGGAACTCATTTACAGGATGGCTGTCTATTTTCATTATTCCCCGAGAAACAGCTTCCCAGAACTCTTCTGTATAGGCATATCCTATGGTGGCACCCATTGTAAGGCCATTGAAATCAGAGAAATCGTTATATACGAATTTTCCCTCATTCTCTTTTAGTATAAAAAAATGCCACGAAATGGCGATATGGGACTCTTCTGCATAGACAAGGAATTGTTCACGAAAATCGTTGTGTGAATAGGTTAAAACCATATCCACTTCAGGCTCATCCTGCTGCCATATGAATTCCAGCCGCTTTGATGATTTAATGAAAATAACTTTATAATCTATTTCTAATTTTTTAAAGATATAGTCAATGATTTCAATATCAATACCCGAAGGTTTGTTATTCTCATCAATATATCGCATGGGCTCCTTGGGAACCCCCATTATGATCAATTCCCTTGAAATTGATGTTGATGGTAGAGGAAAAAACAAAAAGAAAACGAGAGCTATAATTGTTTTTTGGAAGATATCACTGAAAAATCGCATATACGCTCCTTTTTTACTCTCTATTCACTCATCTTCACTCGTCAGTCATAAGTTCTCTGATTTGCCACAACATATGGTGTCCAATCAAAATTTTAGACAGCATATGCAGTAGGTAAAATGAGAACTTCCAACTCACGAGCATCTTCATATAACGTACATGGCTGATGATAGCCACAATCGAAAAGATGAAAGTCGTTTTTAAAACAGGCTGTTACCGAGACTTTCATATAAACGTACATGGCTGATGATAGCCACAATCGAAGGGATGAAAGTCGTTTTTAAAACAGGCTGTTACCGAGACTTTCATATAAACGTACATGGCGGATAGCCGCCACAATCGAAGAGATGAAAGTCGTTTTAAAAACAGCCACTTACTGAGACTTTCATATAAAAACCTATTGAAATTATTGACACCCAAATTATTATTGGTGAAACATGGGCATCAAATTTGTCTTAAATTTCAATATGTTGAAAAAATTTGCGAAAAGAGTTTTTATACTGCTCTATTTTGACCTTTTGAAAAATTGGAAACATTTTTTATAAAACGTTGAAAAAAAAGGGGTTAGAGAATCACTTCTGATTTTCTCTATCCCCTTTGTGTTTCCTATGGTGCCGAAGGGGAGACTCGAACTCCCACGATCATGCGACCACTAGTCCCTGAAACTAGCGCGTCTACCAATTCCGCCACTTCGGCAAATTCCACTTTAATCATTCCAGAAAAATGATTGCGTTGAAATGATAAGTGGTTTATATATATATGTTTGCAGGCGTTGTCAAGCCTATTATTTCAAAAAAATAAAGGGTATCATGGAACTGATAGAAGATATTGATAAAATTAAACAACCCTTCCACAGGGCAGTGGTGACAATTGGGAATTTCGACGGTGTTCACAAGGGGCATCAGGCACTTTTCAGACAGGTAAAAGAAGAGGCTTCTGCAATATCCGGCACATCTGTTGCCATAACCTTTGAACCACACCCCCTCAAGGTTCTGGGGAAAAACGGACCTCCCCTGATAACAAGAAAGGATCAAAAGATAGAGCTGATAACTGCATCAGGGCTTGATAAATTGATCTGCATCCCCTTTACAACCTCATTTGCATCCATATCGGCATCTGATTTTATAAATGAGCTGCTTATTGCCAAAATAGGAATGGAAACCATTGTTGTAGGCCCTGACTACTCCTTTGGAAGAAACAGGGAGGGTGATATAAATTCTCTTGTTCGAGCTGGTGAGGAAAAGGGCTTCAGGGTAATTGTGCCGGACTGGTTCTGCATAGAAGATAGTGCATCAGACACATCCGACTCAGGCAGCTCCTGCTCA
>NZ_LT828543.1:103753-169113 GCF_900170035.1 Desulfamplus magnetovallimortis
GCCGGACTGGTTCTGCATAGAAGATAGTGCATCAGACACATCCGACTCAGGCAGCTCCTGCTCAGGGACATCCACATCAGGCTCATCTGACGAGAACCGTATAAGCAGCACCATGATTCGCAAACTTGTCATGGAAGGCAGGGTTGATGAGGCTCCAAAATATCTTGGAAGATATTACCAGATAAGGGGGAAGGTTATAAAAGGTCGAGAAAGGGGAGGCAGCCAGCTTGGATTTCCAACTGCAAATATAAAACTCCACGATGAGCTTTGTCCTAAAATGGGGGTTTATGCAGTTACTGTAGAGACGGTTAACGGAAATTTTACAGGAGTTGCCAATATTGGCTACAGCCCGACTTTTGAGGATCATATTTTTACCATAGAAGTCCATGTGCTTGATTTTTCCGGCGACATATATGGCACAAGAATCAGGGTCAATATGATCAAGCGTTTACGGGATGAGAAAAAGTTTTCTGGAATAAAAGAGCTGGCAACCCAGATCAACTCTGATATTAAGACTGCAAGAACACTGTTTGAAGATCTCTCCAACAAAACCAGATTATAAGGTATATTTATATGGCTTTATTAAAAATTCTTGAATACCCGGATCCTTTTCTGCTTCGCAAGGCTGTTCCTGTTGAAAATATTGATAAAGAGACACTGCTACTGATTGAAGACATGATAGATACCATGTTTGACGCACCCGGGGTTGGCCTTGCCGCTCCCCAGATCGGCAGTGATAAAAGAATTATTGTTTACAACACAGTTGCAGGAGTTGACTCTTCTACTGAAGATTGTGAAAAACAGAAAAATGAGAAAGAGCTTCAGGAAGCAGATCATAAAAATGAGACAACCCAGGAACAAGAGAACACTTCTAAGGACAATGTACCCTTTAACAGAAATGACGCAAGAGCCATCATAAATCCTGAAATAGTATCAGCATCAGGCAGCCTTGTTTCAGAGAGTGAAGCCTGTTTGAGTGTTCCTGATTTCAATGCAAATGTAAAGCGTTTCAGCAGGATTACTGTAAAGGGACTAAATATTGACGGCAAGAAAATTCAGTTTGATGCCGAAGATATTCAGGCTGTGATCCTTCAGCACGAAATTGATCATCTTAATGGAATTCTCTACATCGACCATATAAGTGTCCTGAAAAGAAACATGTACAAGAAAAAGATCATGAAAAGGCTCAAAAGCAAATGAGAAAACGCCAGAAAATAATCTTCATGGGAACACCGGAGTTTTCAGTCCCTCCCCTTAAAGCACTTGCAGCGGCACATGATATTTCTCTTGTTATAACCCAGCCTGACAGACCAAAAGGGCGAGGAAGAAAACTTTCTCCTCCTCCTGTTAAAGAGGCTGCTCTTGAACTTGGCATTGAGGTGTTTCAACCTAAAAAAATCTCCGGAAAGGATGAAGATGCAATTCTTGAAAAATTAAAAGCCCTTGAGCCAGATTTTTTTGTTGTTGTTGCATACGGACACAAGTTAAGCAGAAAAATGCTTGATATCCCAACCATTTATCCCATAAATATCCATGCATCCCTCTTGCCGGCATACAGAGGCTCTTCCCCAATCCAGGCTGCCATAATGAACATGGATAAAGAATCCGGTGTTACCACCATGATCATGGATACAGATCTTGATACAGGAGATATGCTCCTCAAGGCCGTAACTCAACTTACAGAAGATGAAACTGCCCAGACCCTCCATGACCGCCTCTCCATAATGGGTGCAGAGCTTATAATAAAAACCCTTGAAGGTATTGCAGATAACACCATAACTCCAGAACCACAGGATCACTCAAAAGCAACATTTGCTCCGATGCTGAAAAAAGAGGATGGCAGGATAGACTGGTGCATGGAACCTGAAGAGATATCAGCCCAGGTAAGGGCAATGACACCATGGCCCGGGGCATTCACCTTTATCAATGACAAGAGAATAAGAGTCATGAAGGTAAGGTGCATGGATATAAAATCTGATGAGCCTCCAGGAACTGTTATTAACTGCACATGTGACGAGATTCATGTAAGGGCGGGCTCTGGCGCCATTGCCATTCTTGAGCTTCAGGGAGCATCTGGCAAGTGTCTATGTTCTGAAGAGTATTTAAGGGGAAACAGACTTGGCACAGGTGAATGCTTTCTTTAGAACCTAAAAGATACCGATGAGAGGATTAAATATTCTCTCTAAATGACTATAAGAATTCCTGATACTTATGAAATTTCGCTTTAGGAGCAAACAACTATTTTGGACACATCCTGTGACCCCCGCCAGACTGCCATTGCAGTTTTAATTGAAAACAGCAGAACCCGTCGCCCCCTTGATGCTGTTATTGAACAGTTTTCATCTCTTATGGATACCCTCTCCCGCAGGGACAGATCCCTTGCAAATGCTTTGATCTACGGAACACTTCGTTGGCAGAACTACCTTGACTGGCTGATTCAGCCATTTTCGGACAGAGATATTACAACCCTGAAGCCAGATATAATTTACATTATGCGTATGGCCATGTTCCAGGTGGTTTTCATGGATAGAATACCTGTATCAGCCGCTGTCAACACGGCTGTGGATGCGGCAAAAAGGCAATCACACAAGGGAACAGCAGGCTTTGTCAATGCAGTCCTTAGAAAGGCAACTGAGCAATATAATACAGTTGCTCTTCCAGATCAGGAAAAGAAGCCTGAACTTTATCTTTCAATATCAGCTTCCATGCCAATTACCCTTGTACGTAAATGGATCTCCCGTTTTGGATTTGATAAAACAGATCTGCTCTGCCGAACCATAAACGAGATTCCTCCCATCACCATTCGAACCAATACACTTAAGATTAACAGAGAAGAACTGATTTACAATTTTTCAAATGATGTGGAGCACATTGCACCAACCAGTTTTTCAAGTGTTGGAATATCATTTACAAGACCTGCTAAGGCTATACATGAGACAGATTCTTTCAAATCAGGATTTTTTCAGGTACAGGATGAAGCAGCCCAGCTTGTAACAGAGATTCTTTCTCCCCAGCCAGGTGAGAGGATTCTTGATGCCTGTGCAGGGCTTGGTGGTAAGACAGGCCATACAGCACAGCTTATGCAGAATAGAGGCACAGTGATCGCAGCAGATACAGATGCTGCAAAACTTGAGCGCCTTGCACAGGAAATGGATCGCCTTGGTATAACAATAGTTAAAACCTGTAACATTGACCTTTTAAAAGCACTACCTGCTGATTTTCAGGGAGAGCTTTTTGACAGGGTACTTGTGGATGCACCATGTTCGGGACTTGGAGTGTTGAGAAAAAACCCTGATTCAAAATGGAAACTTACCAAAAAAGATATGGCACGCCTTGCCATACGTCAGCAAAAAATGCTTTTAAGCGCTGCCAACCTTGTAAAGCCTTCCGGCCTGCTTCTTTATGCCGTATGTTCATGCGAGGTTAGAGAAAACGAAGATGTTGTGGAGTGGTTTCTTGATCAAAGGAGAGATTTCAGGGTTAAAAATCATTTTCCTACACTTGATGCAGCATTGAAAAACAAGAGTGTCTCGGACAGAGGATTTTTCAGAACATATCCTGACAATCTTGATATGGACGGTTTTTTTGCAGTGCTTTTTGAAAATTTTTCCTGAATCCAGAGGAGTTGTTTTCCGTTGAATTACAAGTTAAAACTTCGCTTTAAAGATCGAATGGGCATTGTTGCTGATATCTCAACAACCCTTGCCGGTTCAGGTTTTAACATTATCTCCATGGATGTTGACCGCAAAGAGGATGAAGCACATGTATATACGGAAATTGAAAATATTACAAAAAAAATAGATAAAGAGGCTCTTTCCCATATCTTTGATGAGATTCAAAGTTTTATGGAGTTTCAGTTTATTGACATTCTTCCACAGGAGGAGAAAGCAAACCGTTTCAGGGTGGTACTTGACAACATGAGTGACGGTGTTGTCTCCATTGACAAAGATGGCAATATTACCACCATAAACCAGGTTGCAAGCGCCATTTTTATGCAGACACCAGAATCACTTGTGGGAAAGCATATAAAAAGCCTTGATTTATCCCATTATGAGATCCTGGAATCTCTTAAAGGCAAAAAGGTCAATAATGCAAAGCAAAACCTTATCACCGACAGTGGCAGATATCAGTATATTTCAACTTGCAAGCCAATACGGGATTCATCAGGCCGGATTATAGGCGCAGTTGAAATTGCAAGGGAGATGCATGAGATCAGAAAACTTGCACGATCAATCTCACAGGAGATGGAAGGTATAAGTTTTGGCGACATTATCGGTAACACCGAGGCCATTAAAGAGGCCATAGCATTTGCCCAGAAGATTGCAGCCACAGATGTCACTGTTGCCATTCATGGTGCAAGCGGTACCGGAAAAGAGCTTTTTGCAAGCGCGATCCACACGGAGAGCAACAGAAAAGGCCCCTATATTCCTATAAACTGCGCAGCCCTTCCGGAGCAGCTCCTTGAAAGCGAACTTTTCGGTTATGTTGGAGGGGCATTTACCGGAGGCAAAAAAGAGGGAAAGGCAGGGCTTTTTGAAACTGCAAACCAGGGAACCGTTTTTCTGGATGAAATTGCAGAGATGCCAATGGGTTCCCAGGCCAAACTGTTAAGGCTTTTGCAGGAAAAGGCTGTAAGAAGAATTGGAGGAACAAGGGAGATTCCTGTAAATGCAAGAATTATTACTGCAACCAATAAAAACCTTGATCAACTGGTAAAGCAGAATAAGTTCCGTGAGGATCTTTACTACAGAATAAATGTGCTGCCCATACATATCCCCCCTTTGAAACACAGAAAAGAGGATATTCCCCTTTTGCTGGAACACTTCTTTTTCCGGCTTTTCATGCGTCTTGGCAAGAAAGTTCCGCCCCTTACTCCTTATGCCCTGGAAAAACTTGTTCAACATGACTGGCCAGGTAATGTTCGAGAGTTAAAAAATGTAATTGAAAGAGCTGCATTTATATCCAGGGGGACTACCATTGATAAGGATGCAATTCTTTTCAGTCACGAACTTAGCAACCATCATGAAAATATTGTCCATTCCCAAAATAGGACAATTGAACCCATTAAAGAACAAGTGGCAGAGCTTGAAAAAAGGATTATTGTGGATGCATTGAAAAATCTTAAGACAGTACGCAAGTCAGCCCTTGCTCTTGGCATATCTCACCCTGCCCTTTTAAAGAAAATGAAGAAGTATGATATTAAGATGGATGTTTTAATTACCACTGGAAACTAAAAGCATATAAACATTTAAGTTTAATTAATTCAGATAGATAATGAATTAAATTTTTAATAATGGTATTTTTTATTACCACATCTCATTATATTATGGCATATTTCGTTGTATATTCTATTGTTTTATGCAAAATACTTCTTTTCAAAACCTTCCAGAAAATAGATAGAGAGGAGTAAACGGGGTCAATAAAAAAAATGAGCATATTTTAATGATAAATTTCAGTATATTAACTTTTTTTATCATTTTCTATAGTCAATTGATGGCATTTGTTTTGCTATACAGATTTTCAACACATTAACAGAACAAATAACAGGTAGTGTCCCAAACCTGTGGACGACTCTCTGGAAATACTTATCAATAGAGTCGTTTCCTTATTAGATCAACGGATTTGGGACACCACCAAATAACAAAATTAACAGAACAAATAACAAAATCGGGGATGACTCTCTTAACCCCTCAATGACTGAATTAGAAAGTTCAATTAATCTGGAAAATAGTATCAATATTTTTTTGAAAATTAAAAAGGAGACAGGACATGATTGTTGGAATTCTCAAAGAGATCAAAGTAGCTGAAAAACGTGTATGCATGACCCCCGCAGGTGTTTCTGTAATGGTGGCTAACGGTCACACAATTCTTGTGGAAAAAGATGCTGGAAAAGGAAGCGGTTATGAAGACTCTGCATATGTTGAAGCAGGTGCCACAATCATAGGGACTCCGGCAGAAATATATGAAAAATCCGACATGGTAATGCATGTAAAAGAGCCACAGCCCTCAGAGTACGATCTCATCAGAAAAGACCAAATTGTTTTTACCTATCTCCATCTTGCTGCTGACGAAGCCCAGACAAAAGCACTTATTAAAAGTGAAGCTGTCTGCATAGCCTATGAAACCATTGAAAAACCAGATGGTTCTCTGCCCCTGCTTGTACCAATGAGTGAGGTTGCCGGTCGCATGGCTGCCCAGGAAGGAGCTAAATACCTTGAGATGCCCCAGGGTGGAAGAGGTGTGCTTCTTGGTGGAGTAACAGGTGTTGAACCTGCCACAGTTGTTGTTATAGGCGGTGGTGTTGTTGGAATCAATGCCGCAAAAATGGCCTGCGGACTTGGAGCAAAAGTTTATATACTTGACACTAATCTTAACCGTTTGAGATATCTTGATGATGTTATGCCTGCCAACTGTTTCCCTGTAATGTCAAACCCTGTTGTTTTAAGGGAGCTTGTCACAAAAGCTGATGTGGTAATAGGTGCTGTACTTGTAGCTGGCGCCAAGGCTCCAAAGCTTTTGACAAAGGATATGCTCAAAGATATGAAAGATGGTTCAGTGGTTGTTGATGTTGCCATTGATCAGGGTGGATGTTTTGAGACTTCAAAAGCCACCACACACACAGAGCCAACCTATGTAGTTGAAGGTGTTATTCATTACTGTGTTGCCAATATGCCAGGTGCTGTTGCCAGAACTTCCACACAGGCTCTGACCAATGCTACTCTTCCATATGCCCTTCAGATTGCCAACAAAGGCTGGAAACAGGCTATTAAAGATAGCGAGGAGATCAAAAAAGGTGCCAATGTTGTTAATGGTAAGGTAACATTCAAGGCTGTATCAGAAGCTTGGAACCTTGATTATACAAATATTGATGATCTTATTTAATGTCGTAAAGTGCATTGACAGGCATAAAAAGATTCCCTGACAGGCATGAAAAAAACTGAATTGTATCAAGGGGCAGACACTTAAGTGTCTGTCCTTTTTTTGTATATACTCTCATGATTGCGAGGGCATACAAGGTGGCGACTTTGATTTAACATAAAGGGAAAATGAAAAATGAAAATAGCATCAATTCAGATGGCTGTGATTGAGGACGATAAAAATGCTGCAATTGAAAAAGCTCTTGCAAAAATTCGTTGTTGCAGGGGAGCAGACCTTGTTATTTTACCCGAGATATGGAATGTGGGATTCATGAGCTTTGACAGCTATATTTCAACTTCAGAAGAGCGCAATGGCCCAACCATGACAATGCTTGTCAATGCTGCAAGGGAGATATCAGCTTACATTCACACCGGCAGTTTTGTTGAGTGTGAAAACGGCAAATACTACAACTCAAGTTATCTTGTATCACCTGAAGGTGAGCTTCTTGCCAACTATCGTAAAATCCATCTTTTTGGATACAATTCTCTTGAAACACGGATTTTGACACCTGGCAATTCTGTTACTGTAGCAGACACCTCCCTTGGAAAGATTGGAATGGCTACCTGCTATGATCTCAGGTTCCCTGAGCTTTTCCGAAAAATGGTTGATCTGGGTGCGGAATTTTTTTTGATATGCTCTGCTTGGCCATATCCAAGGTTGGAAGCGTGGCAACTGTTTAACCGAACCAGGGCGTTGGAAAACCAGTGTTATCTTATCTCTGCTAATTCAGTGGATATGAATAGAAATACAAGGTTTGTTGGGCACAGCATGGTTGTTGATCCCTGGGGCACAGTTATTGCCGGAGCTGGTGACAAAGAGAGCATATTAAAGGTTGAAATAGACTCAAAAGAGATTCAAAGCGCAAGAGAAGAGTTTCCTGTTCTGAAGAGCCGAAGGGTAAATCTTATAACCTAAGGCAGTTACTGACCACGGTTCTGGGTTGTTGTTCCTCCGCCATCAGAACCTGTTGACCCCTCTCCTTTGCCTCCGTGATTCTGATCTCCTCCGGCATATGCAAAAGATGATAAAACAATCATTGCCAATGCAATAAATCCTATAATCTTTTTCATGACACACCTCTCTTTTTTTACAGCTTTTTTTGTAAACAGGCATGATTGATTACGTATCAATCACCCCCAAATATAAAAATGATAGTCATTTTCACGGTAAACGGGCATGGCTGCCATCCAGCCACCCCCGAATATGGAAAATTGTATCCATTTCCACGTTAAAAGTACTTTACACTTTTTTTTATGGAGATGCCCGAAAGATAAGGTATGTTATTCCAGAAAGTGTAAGCTGGGAAATGAAGGATACCACTTTTTGGCATCCTTCATATCAGCTCAAAAGTAGTTTACACTTTTCGAAAATTTTGAACCATGATTAAAGGATTTAAGGATTAACATGATGAATAATCAAGAAAATCCCTTAATCATGAAAATCATGGTTCAGAAAAGTGTAAACCGATAAATGAAAGATACCCACTTTTTGAATCCTTATTTTCAGATTCGACAATACTCTTGAAATGAATGCTATTCATAAATTGAGTTTAATGTCAATATATTTCAAAAGCAACTCTATACTAAACATAAATTTAACTTTCTCCTTATACCTCCCTAATTAATTCGTTTTATAATACTGTCTGAATCAGAATTCCCAAGATTAACAAAGATAAGGCAGAATTATCTATCCTGAACATCTTTTTTATCCTGGCTATCCTGATTCAGACAAATTCAGTAAATGGAAAAAGCGATAAAATGTTGATTTTGAGCATATATCTGAGAATGATAAGTTGTTGAAATTATAAATCTAATGGCTTTTGTGCTCAAAAAATGTTGATTTTAAGCAATTCAAAGGAGTCCACTATGGATGATAGTAATATTTCTGCCTGTATGGATTCAGGGAGAGAATCTGTTCAATTTGAAGAAGAAACTGCAAATAACGAAATAATTACAGGGGGACACAAATCATTTTTGACCCTTGGTATGAAGCTTGTCGTTGTTGTTGGGCTGGTTTCCAGTTTATGCATTGGTCTCCTGGTTTTTGTCAACTGGAACGCAAATAGAGATATCAGTGTCAAAATTGAAGGGGTAACAGCGCTGAGGGATGGCTTAAGCCAGCATTTAAGGAATGAAATTGTCAACCTTCAGGATAAATACCTTCAGATACCGCAATATTTTGAGGTTAACCCGACAAAGGATATTCTGACATGGATTGACAGCAATTATCCTGACAAGAGTGAGCAGTTCCTCAAAGGTCGCAGTCAATATGCTTCACTGTTTTCAAGGACACAAAAAAGGGATATTTCAAAGGGTAAATTTATCACTCATATCATGAATGACTCACTGATAGTTGTTCAGGGCTTGATGGACGAACATGACAATTTCATGGATTCTGTAAAAATGATTCAACTTCCCTGTGCGGACCCTCAAAAAGAGCGCTCAAAGGTAAATGCTGAAATTGACAGACTTTCCAACTCCGACAGCAAAGAGAATCTGACAAAAACCATCGCATCACTGACAGGGATGCTTGCAGATGAAGCAATTGAAGCTGAAAAAGTCCGCAACGAGATTGTTCAGTTTGTAAATAAAATTGTTACTGAAGATCTTGATATCAAAAAATTCAGGCAACAGAAAGAGCGATTAACTTTCTTTATTGCAATGACAACTATTATTGTCAATCTTATGGTTCTTTACCTTGTCACATGGTTTGTTATTGAAAAACCACTTCGCACTCTTGCCCAGGTAATTAGCAGAATACAGAAAGGCCAAAAGACCGAAATTCCGTTTAAAAATCGTTTTGACAAAGTAGGAGTGCTGGCACGTACTGTCCAGGGATTTAAAGAAGCACTTGAAAACCTAAAAAATGAGGGAGATCGTAAACATGAAGAGCAAAAGATGGTCAAAGGCCTCATTGCCCTTATGACCGAGATGATCCATTCCCTTGGTTCAAAATCAAAAAATATGGCTGAGGCAGCATCAACTCTGCATGACCTGGCAATAAGCACCGAGTCCCAGTCATCACAGGTAAACGATTCCGCAAACCACACAGCAGCAAATACAGATGCAGTTTCAGAAGCAGCCGGTCGCCTCCAAATTTCTGTGGAAAATATTGGCAGCCAGATAAAAACACAAAATGATCTTGTGGAAAAAATGATCTCTGTAACAGAAGAGTCAATGACAGATATTGATGCTCTTGACAAGGCATCCACTGAAATTGCCTCAATTATTAAAATTGTCAGAGATATTTCAGGTCAGACAAAACTTCTTGCATTAAATGCCAATATTGAAGCTGCGCGTTCAGATTCCGGAGGGAATGGCTTTTCTGTTGTGGCTTCTGAAATAAGAACTCTTTCAAATCAGACAGAGACGGCCACAGGAGATATTTCGGAAAAGATTCTCGCCATACAGCAGGCAAGCCATAATATCATTGACAGTATAAAGAGTATGAAAGAGCGTATCTCTTCCCTGAGCCAGGCCGGAAAGCGCATCGAAATAACAATGTCTGAGCAGAAACAGGCCACAGCTGATATTGTCCGGAATGCAGATATGACAGCCTGCGAAACACAGGATGTTTCCGGTCGAATCCAGGAGGTAAAAAGCGCTGCAGAACAGACAAGGATATTGTCAGGCAGGGTTGAAGAAGAGAGCCGGAATCTTCTGGATGGTCTTGACGATCTTCTGGGCAATGCTATGCAAAAATTGTCGATTATCGGTATGGATAGTAACTCTCTTTTGTGCGTTCGCAGGAATTCCGGAAAAAATGATGCAATAAAAGAATCAAATAAACAGCAAAAAGGATTTGGTTCAAAAAAAGATACCTTACGAACCATGGGGACAAAAAGATGTGACAGCATCAATCCGGAAATTGCCACTGAAAAAAAGGCAGCATAAGTTTTAACAGATGAGTGGACGCAATGATGATCAGAACCAAAAGTTCAGAGTACCTCTCAATTGTATGGAAAATCTACCCGATATTTTAAGGAATGAATACGAAATAATGTGTCCATTTAGAATTCTCAAAAGTACGGCTTAAAGTGGTCGCCTGTTTTGAAATTGGCAAATTATTTAAGACTCATTCCTAAACTTGAAGAGGCAGTAGAGATAAAAGGGAAAGAATAATGATAGAACTTGCAGAAAAAAGGTGGAAATCCTGTATTGAAAAGATTGAATATGCATTCCAGCCCATTGTCAATATTCATACAGGAAATGCCTTTGCTTTTGAAGCCCTTCTAAGAAATTACAGAGAAGCAGGTTTTGAATCCATTGATGAGCTGTTTGATCAGGCATGGCAGGAAGATGTGCTTCATCATGTGGATCTTGAATTGAGAAAAAAAGCCCTTGAAAAGTTTGCTGAGTACAAACAGGGCAGAAGAATCAAGCTTTTTTATAATCTTGACAACCGACTGCTTTGCTCAAGTGACTACGAACCTGGTCAAACGATTTATGCACTTGAAAAATTTGGTTACTGTCTTGAGGATCTCTGCTTTGAAATTTCTGAAAAGCATGACATATCCCTCACTTCCAGTTCAATTAAAACATTGTCAAATTACAGGTCCCAAGGCTTTAAAATTGCGGTTGATGATTGCGGAACAGGTTTTTCAGGTTTTCAGACCCTATATTATGCCGAACCTGATTATATTAAGATTGATCGTTTTTTTATACAGAACATGGAAAATGATCCTAAAAAACGTCTTCTGGTTGCAACTATAGTTAATATGGCTCACTTCATGGGAAGCCTTGTTATGGCAGAGGGCGTGGAAACCGTTGATGAACTGACAAGCTGCAGAAACATTGGCTGTGATATGGTGCAGGGTTTTTTTTGTCCAGAGGCCAACTCTGAATATTAGTGAAATGCAGCTTCAATACATGCATATTGAGACCCTCACAAAACAGGATCAACGCCATGATTCCATCAAAGACAGGGATCTTATAAGGAATAAAATTGAGTACATTCCACCTGTCTCCTCAAGTTGCAATGCCATGAGCCTTTTTGACAAGTTCCGGCAGGAAGATAAGCACACATTTTTCCCTGTGGTCAACAGATATGAAGAGCCCTTGGGTATCATTAAGGAGACTGCATTTAAAAAATTTTTGTTTCATAAATTTGGAAGACAGCTTCTTGAAAATCCAGCTTTTGGAAAGGATCTCAATGGTTTTCTGACCAGAATCCCTGTTGCTGACATTCACTCTTCAGTTGAAAAAATGCTTGAAGTTTATGCCCAATTCAATAGTAATGAAGGTATCCTTATTGTGGATAACCACAAATATGTTGGATTTATAAGACCCCAGTCCCTGTTGAAAATCATAAATGAAAAAAACTTGAGCTTTGCAAGAAACCAGAACCCACTTACCAAGTTGCCAGGTAACACCATGATTCATGAGTATTTTTCAAGAGCTCTTGTTGATACAAGCTCAAGCTACCTGCTTGTTTACTTTGACTTTGACAACTTCAAACCCTTTAATGACACCTATGGATTCAGAAATGGCGATCGGCTTATTCTGATGTTCTCGGAGCTTCTAAAAGATGCTGAAATTTATGAAAACAGGTTTGCAGGCCATATAGGAGGAGATGATTTTTTTCTGGGAATAAAAGGCGGCAATATCAAACATGTCTGCATAGAAATGAAACAAATGACTGAAAAATTCAGGCTGGGAGCAGAGAGCTTCTATGATACAGAGGCTATAAAAAACGGCTATATCCTTGCAAATAACAGGGATGGGAAAAAACAAAAAATTCCGCTTGTAAGCATCAGTACAGCCATTCTGGAATTACCCTCCCAGGTGGATCGATTCTGTTCCATTGAGGAAGCTGCCAACATAATCGCTAAGCTGAAGAAAAAAGCAAAAAATTCCAGTAGCGGCTTTTGTGTTGAAAACATCATGAAATATATTACAAATAACCATTGCTCTTTATTAGACTCCATAACAAACGATCTTGCAAAACCTTCATGGTCTAATCCAAAGGGTAGGAGCCATGATCACAAAAACAATTTGGGGTATTTTCACGGTAAAAATGAAATTTTAAGCATTGGTTAGAATCGCCCTATAACATTCTTTATTGGTTATTTCTACTTTGTTATCTTCTTAAATTGTCTGAATCAGGATAGTCAGGATTCACAGGATAAAAGGTAATTTTGCAAATCTTGTTAATCCTGAACATCCTGGGCATCCTGATTCAGACACCAAAAATAGGAAGCAAAGATAAGCTAACAAAGTAGAATTATAATCGCCTTATAAAATTTTTTGACGCTTGGAACAGGCAAAATCCGTTGCTGATTCATCACTGGTTATGCTAATCTAAAAATTGACCCTGAAAGGGAAAATATGAGGTTTTGATTCTATTTTTGCCATTTTTTGTAGGGACAATCCCCTGTGGTTGCCCTTGTAAAGGGCAGGTATTGGAGGGACTCCCCCTACACTGGCAGACATTAGAACCAACCCCACATATGAGATTCATAAATCAGAAGATGAACATTACGCAAAGAAAATGCCTATGGAGCCAAGCTTATGAAGAAAGGGCACACTATTGTGGAGACAAGTTTATCTTTGTCTCTATCCAGTTTTACAGACAGCACAACAGACACTTTTAGAGACACCGCAATAGACACATTTATGCAGATACCTGTTTTGTGTAAGCCTGTGGTATCTCTTGCACTCCCGATAGTATTCCTTTTGATCATATCATTCCCGATTTCAGAGATGAATGCCATGCAGCATTCGGAAAAAATACTTGTTCTGCATTCATACCATTCAAATCTTTCGTGGGTTAATTCAATTGAAGCCGGCATTGAATCTGTTTTTAAAGATAGTGATGTTAATATCTGGTATGACTATATGGATACCAAGAGAATTAACAGAGCTGATTTTTACAAATCTCTTTTTGATTTTTATAAAATCAAATATCAGGATACAAGATTTGATATCATTATCTGCTCTGACAATAATGCACTTGATTTTTTAATAAAGTATCGCCACGCTCTTTTTCCTGATACACCCATTGTTTTTTGCGGAATCAATAATTTTTCGCCTGAAAGTATGTCAGGCCAAAGAGATTTTATTACCGGAACTGTTGAGGAGGTTGATTTAAAATCAACCATTGACATTGCCATAAAACTCCATCCTGATATACGTTATGTTGTCTTTTATGGTGATGACTCTCCAACCTGCCGCCACAACAAGGCACTTCTGGACAAACTTATTCCTGAATATGAAAAAATTCTTACATTTGAATATAAAATCAATTTTAATCAGACCCAGATGCTTGATGATGTCAAAAAACTCAAAGCAGATCGCATGATACTGCTTGCAACGACTGTACGTACAGAAACAGGAACTCTTCTTTCATTTGAAGAGTCCGCTAAGGAGATTGAAAAAGTAAGCCATGTACCAATATATGGCTGCTGGGATTTTTTTATGGGACATGGTGTTGTTGGGGGAATGGTTGTCAACGGCTTCAGACAGGGTGAAACTGCCGCACAGATGGCCATGGAGATCCTTGATGGAAAAACTCCACAAGAGATTCCAATAGTAATGAAAAGCCCCAACCGCTATATGTTTGACAACAGACAGCTTGAAAAATTCAATATCAAAAAATCCAGTTTGCCCGAAAGTGCCATTGTCATAAACGCAAAGCCATCTTTTTATAAGTCTCACAGGCAGATTATTATTACAGGCTCCACAATTTTTCTTTTCTTAGTAATTGTAATTATTGTTTTGGGTTATAACTTTAATATAAGAAGAAGGGCAGAAAAAAAGCTGAAAAAGAGCGAAGGTCACCTTCGCTCCCTTATTAATACCATTCCTGATCTCATATGGCTTAAAGATGAAGATGGAGTTTATATCTCATGTAACTCCAGATTTGAACGATTTTTCGGGGCAAAGGAAGCTGATATAAAAGGAAAAACAGATTATGACTTTCTTGACCGAAAAGTTGCAGATTCCTTCAGGGAAAAGGATCTTGCTGCAATACGTTCTGGAAAACCCCAGATCAATGAAGAGGAGATCGTATATGCAGATGACGGCCACAGGGAACTGTTGGAAAAAATCAAAACCCCCATGTATGACTCGGCATCACAACTTATTGGTGTCCTGGGTGTTGCAAGGGATATAACAGCCCGTAAAAGTGCTGAAGAGTCCCTTAAACAAAGTGAAGCCCGCTTCAGAAAGATGATTGAAAAATCTCCGTTTGCCATGATGATTGTTGACGATAATGACAATATCATTTTTGTCAACGACAAGTTTGTCAATATACTGGGATATGAAAAAAAAGATATTCCTGATATGGAGAGTTGGTGGCAGAAAGCTGTAACAGACATTGACAGCAAAAAAAGATTACATGATATCTGGAAATGTGTTGTTGATGGATCTGTAACTATTTGCATGGATAGTTCCGAAAAAACCAACGGCACTGAAGAAAAAATGGCAATTAGATCAAACAAAGGGAGAAGCATATCTGATGATGCATCAGAAAATGTTGTGATGCAGGAGTGTGACCTTGCAACAAAAAACGGCACCAAACGAAGGTGCGAATTTTACATGACATCCCTTGGAGATATAGCACTTGTTATACTTAAAGATGTAACTGAACATCGCCTGATCGAAGAACGTCTCCAGCAGGCACAGAAGATGGAGGCCATAGGTACACTTGCAGGCGGCATTGCCCATGATTTTAATAATATTCTTTTTCCGCTCATGGGCTTTACTGAGATGCTTCAGGATGATTTTCCAAAAAACAGCCCTCAGCAGCAGTACATATCAGAGATACTTCAGGCAGCCTTTCGGGCAAGGGATCTTGTAAAACAGATTCTGACATTCAGCCGCCAGAGTGATAAACTTGTAATGCCTGTAAGTATTCAACTGATACTGAAAGAGGCCCTGAAACTTCTCACGGCCTCCATCCCCAAAACAATTGACATACAGTCTGATATTGACCCTGACTGCGGTATGGTGGTAGCAGATCCCACCCAGATTCACCAAATTATCATGAATCTTGCCACCAATGCATATCATGCCATGCAGGAGACAGGGGGGCAGTTGAAGATAAGCCTTCGGCAGACAACAATAAAACCTGGATTTATAGATACTATCTCTCCCTGGAACTTTTTTTCATCTGAAATGTCAGAGGATGATGCTGTGCCTTCCGGAGATTACGCTCTTTTGACAGTTGCAGATACAGGATCGGGGATTGACAGGGATATCCTTGATAAGATTTTTGACCCCTATTTTACGACAAAGGATATAGGCAGGGGAACCGGTCTTGGACTTTCGGTTGTTCAGGGAATAGTAAAAAGGTGTAAGGGCGGCATAAGGGTTGAGAGTCAGGTGGGCCTGGGAACAAGAATTCATATTTGCATTCCAATAAACAGAGATGCAGTGGATGATATTAAGGATGCCCAAAATAGTAAGGATATTAAGAAAGGGAGTGAGCGAATACTTGTTGTTGATGATGATGAGACCATTTTAAAAATGGAGACAATGTTTCTGGAGAGGATAGGTTATAATGTCACAAATATCGTTGGGAGTGTTCGTGCTTTGGAAACATTCAGACAAAATCCCGACAATTTTGATCTTTTAATTACAGACATGACAATGCCTGGTATGACAGGAGTGGAGCTTGCTTCTGAAATCAAAAAAACAAGACCTGATCTTCCCATTGTAATATGCACAGGTTACAGCGACCTTATAGATATGGAGAAAAGCATTGAACTTGGTTTTGAAGGATATCTTCAGAAACCTGTTTCAGGATATGAAATCTCATCAACAGTCAGAAAAATTCTGGATGGCCATAAGCAAAAAAGCAGCAATACATAATTGTTCAAAAATTGACATTTTATTACTTTTCCAACAGTAGTTGCATTTGTTTAAAAATACCTTAATTGATGCCCCTGTAAAAAACAAGAGTCTCCAAAATCACTATTAATGATTTCAACATGTTACAGCCTGAAAAATGCTGAAATCGGACTTTTTACGAGTTCATCTTAATTACTTTGTCGAAATTCAGCCAAAGTATTCAAAACCCTGCTGGAACCAGTCTCGTCTTTAAGCATCGAAGTGGTCGCAGCTTTCTGGATGGCGGCTACAGCGGGATGCTTGATAATCCGTTCCACAGAGATAACGTAGAATTGTTCTTTGACCTTATGGGAGCGGCCGATCACTGACAGATCGTACTGCTTCTGGATTTCTTGTTCAATGACCGATGGTGCAGCGAAAACCCCGTCTCCTGCCTGGCCAAAAATCTTGAGAAGTGCCTGATCATCGAACTCTCCGACAACCATCGGATGGATATTGAGTGAGTCAAACCAGCGATCCAGAGAGCCCCGCAGGGCTGACATGGACCCTGGAAGCAGCATGGGAATACCGTCCAGTGATTTTGGGAAATTGGCAGTCAGGTTGGTTGCCATAGAATTGACTGCAAAGAAGGTTACACCGCACTCGCCCAAGAGGTGGCTGAAAGCCTTGACACTAAGCCCTGGTTTTACCGGCGTATCGGTCAGAACCATATCTAAAGCATGAATAGAGAGTTCGGCCAGAAGATGCTCTTCTTTGCCTTCACGGCATACAAGGTGGATCTGCTCGGGAAGCGAGAAGGCAGGTTCGAGGAGCTTCCTGACAACAAGCTTAGGAAGGGCATCCACGACCCCGACGTTAAGCCTAAGAGGACCAGACACAGGTCTTCCCCTTACCGTGTCCACGAGTTCCCGGCCAAGGGAAAAAATTTCGTCTGCATACCGGAAAACCAGCCGCCCCATGTCTGTTAACTCCAGGTTACGGCCTGTTTTTCGGAAGAGCTTGCCTTCCAGCATCTCCTCAAGCTTCCCTATCTGCGCACTTATGGTTGAAGGTGCAAGCCGCAGCCGTTCACTGGCCCTGGTGATATTTTCTTCCCTTGCTGTTTCCCAGAAATAGTAAAGATGATGATAGTTAAGCCATTCCATGGCCAATCTCCTGTGAATCTTTAGTTTATTTCGAATGAAAATACTATATTTTTCTAATTGTCGCAATGGTTGTTTCAGCATATAGCAAAAACCAGGACGCATATTTTCGGCCTATCCAGAGATTAATTCAAAGCCGAAATACACACTCCTTTTTGTGACAAAAGTAACTAACGGCGAACTTGCTTGTGTGCTTTCAAACAATTATTTTCAAATGCTTCAGCAAGCGATTTCTTAATTGAATCACTTATCGGAGTAACAAAATCCTCTAATTGGGTAAAATATTCTATTAAGCGGAAAAAATTACTCAACACTTTTGCGTTCGAATCTGATTTTTGTTATCTTGAGCCTTAAACTTATATTCTCAAAATCGACATCTTATTGCTTTTTCAGAAGTTATTGCAGTTGTCTGAACCAGGATAACCAGGATGGATAGGATGCTCAGGATAGATAATCCTGCCTTATCCTGTTAATCTTGGGAATCCTGATTCAGACAGTGTTGACAAGGCTTACAAGATCATAGGTGTCGACTTTGAGTATATTCTGATGCCTTCATAATTACCTCCAAAATTTCGGCATCCTTCATTTGACCCCAAAAGTACTTTACACTTTTTGTGAGAGATTCCCGCAACTCAGAGTTTTCTATCTGGAAAGTGTAAACTGGGAAATGAAGCTTGCCAAAATTTCAGTTCATTTCAATCTTAATTTGGAGCTAATAATCATTTATTTCAAAATATTAAGACAGGTCAACACGTTTAGACCTATCCGAAAGGATGTGAGCTTTTCATGTACGAATTTGACTATTGGAAATTATTTGCAGGACTGGGAATTTTCCTTTTCGGTATGCAGATTCTGGAGCATGCCATCAAAGATCTATCCGGAAAGGCCTTTAGACGGGTGGTGAGAGATTATACTGACACAAGATTGAAAGCCATTGCCAATGGTGTGTTTGTCACTGCCATATTGCAAAGTAGCTCGGCAGTATCATTGATGGTACTTGCCTTTGTCGGTGCCGGCATCATGAACATGGAAAATGCCATCGGCGTCATTCTTGGGTCAAATATCGGCACGACACTGACTGCCTGGATTGTCGCCACACTGGGATTTAAAATCAAAATTGAGACCTTTCCACTCCCCTTTATCGGTGTTGCGGCGGCAGGGCTGGTTCTCTTTAAACCGGGGACTCGCTTTTATCATCTCAACAGATTGATCATTGGGTTCGGCTTTTTGTTCCTTGGGCTGGATTATATGAAGACCAGTGTCGAAGGATTTTCCCAGCACTTTAATCCGGAGCAATTTGCCGATCTTTCTTTGTGGATGTACCTGATTATCGGAACGGTCATGACGGCACTCATGCAAGCAAGTGCGGCAACCCTTGCAATTGCACTGACCGCATTAAACAGTCAGTTGATGTCCTTTGAAATGGCGGCGGCAATGGTGATCGGTGCCAACATCGGCACAACGGTTACCGTATTGATCGGAGCCATCGGGGGGACGCCTCCCAAAAAAATTGTTGCTGCAAGCCACATGTTGTTTAACCTTGTAACCGGAATCGTTGCGTTTTTAAGTTTGCCGGTATTGGTCACGATCGTAAAATATTTTATTGATATTTCCAAAAGCGGGCCAATGGGCCTGGCGTTGTTTCATACCATATTCAATATCACGGGAGTTTTGATTTTTATTCCCCTCGTCTCTTTGATGGCAAAAGGGTTAATCAGATTCTTTCCTGAACGTAAAACCGAATTGAGTGTCTATATTGCCAATACACCGGCAGAGGAAATTGATGCTGCAATCATGTCACTCAAAAATGAGATCATCCATCTGTTTCATGAATGTCAGCTCTATACCATGAGAATATTACAAATAGATCGAGAACTTGTATTTGATGAACCATTGCCCTTTGAAAAAAATCTAAAGAATCGAAAGAAAAGAATATCAACTCAGGATCTCTATGATGACATTAAACGCCTCCATTCATCGATTATTGCTTACTACTCCCGCATCCAATCTCAAAAACTGGATGATGCAGGCATTTATGATATTGAAAAGGCTATTTTGGCATCGAGAAATATCATTAATGTTGCTAAAAATTTCAAAGGCATTCAATCCGATTTGGATGAGTTTGAATCATCGGACTCGGCATTTCTCAACCAGCAGTATAATCGGTTCAAAAAACGGTTAGTTTCACTATACCATGAGATGAACTCCGTGTTGACCTTAACGGATATGGATGCGCAGTATGATGCCATCATAAGAATTTTTCGTAAGGTAGAACAGCTGGACGAGGACTTTATCAAAAACACGGTTCAAACCTCCTGTATTGACGCACAGATGGAGCGGGATTTGTCTACACTTTTTCTTGTGAACAGACTGTTCACCCAGGCATGCCGAATGATGATATTCAGTGTGAAAGATATGTCGCTTACGAGAGAGAGAACAGATGCTTTTGATAAAGAGATAGAAAGATAGAAGAGAAGAGAGATAGAGAATATATAATGGAAAATTTAGACGATTATAACCACATCATAAAAAAATTCATTAGCCATGACATTGCCACAGCATCTTACATCATTGAAAGTCTGAGCGAAAAGGAAGCCTCCATGGTTCTCCAGGTGTTGCCGTCTGAACTTACCATTCAAATCATTAAAAATCTGCAAATCAGCTTTGTAGCGACGTTGTTGGAAAACTTTGATGATGCCACGCTGAATAAGATATTGCCTCGTCTTGAGCCCCAGATATTGACGACGCTTTTGATGCACGTGTCCAAAGAGTTCCGTGAGCGGATAAAACACTACATCAGCGGTACCCTCAAAGTGCAGATTCGAGAGTTGCTGGAGTATCCTGAAAGTAGTGTGGGGCGTTTCATGACAACCGATTTTCTCTCGTTTGATAGAAATCTCACTGCACGGGAGGTCATCAGTAAAATTAGGTCGCTATCAAAAAAAAGACTTCCGGCCTCATACGCATATGTCGTTGATGCTGAAAAGCATCTCATAGGTGTGATCAACATGCGTGATCTCATGATTGCACTGCCCAACCAAACCCTGGAATCGGTCATGCTGAAAAATGTCTTCTCACTTGATTCTTTCCTCGATGTCCAGGATGCGGCAAAAGAGTTGTCAAAAAGGAAATACTTTGCCGCACCGGTTGTTGATTCCGAGAATCGAATCATGGGGATCATCAAAGCGGAAAGACTCATCAAGGGAGTACAAGAAGATTCGATCCAGGATATTCAGCGGATGTTTGGTGTGGGGAGGGATGAAAAACCATTCTCAAGTATTTTTTCCTCAATGAAACATTGAGTATTCTTGTCATACAGGTTGTCATGACCTATGCCGGAGGAGTGATTTTGAGGACCCATGGACTTTTGTTCAACGAGTGGCTTCTGATACTGTCTCTGGCATTTTTGATTATTCCTCTGAATCTTTTGAGAAAAGTCATACGTCGCTCTCTTGTTGATAAACGTTAAAGAGGAAAGAACCAAAAAATAAAGAGGGCCTTCTTTAATGTGCAGACAGCATGTTTTTGACATTCTCAATCATGTGGATTAATATAGCTATAGTAGTCCACATTTAATACTGGGAGGATCAAATGAGAACAATACAAATGACACTGGATGATGACCTTGTTGATACTGTAGATTCTATCGTAAAATCCCTTAAGACAAGTCGTTCAGCATTTACCAGAGAGGCGCTTCGTGATGCTATAGAAAAGTATGATGTCAATCGTATGGAGGAAAAACATCGGAAAGGCTATCAACGTTTTCCTGTGGGTGTAGATGAATTTTCAGGCTGGGAAGATGAACAGGTTTGGGGTGATGCATGAAACGTGGAGAGATCAGATGGTACAAATTCACAAAGCCGGATAAGAAAAGACCAGTTTTAATTTTAACACGAAATTCAATTATCGAGTATCTTGGAGAAGTAACAGTAGCACCAATTACAAGCACGATACGTGATATTCCATCTGAAGTATTTCTTTCTACCGATGATGGTATGCTGAATGACTGTGCAGTGAATTGTGATCATATACAGACCGTTTCTAAGGGAAAAATAGATGGTTTGATTACGACTCTACCAACAAAAAAAATGACCCAGGTGGGAAACGCTATCAAATTTGCTTTGCATATTTGATGAACGGGCCAAAGTTGATAGTGCTTTGTCAAAGCTAAACATTGATACCCCTGTAAAAAATCGAAATCAGCAAATTCGCTATTAATAAACTCAGTATGTTATAGCTGAAAAAATGCTGAAACCGGACTTTTTACGAGCCCATCAACATTAGGCTGCGGCTACTTTTAGAGACAAGGCATGCCTTGTCTCTACGTCATGTTTTCTGCTCATGGTGTTCTCTGGCAACCCTAAAATTAAGTGCTGACAATGCACTATAGTAGAATGGAATATCCCGATATGACGATTCTATTGGTTGATGAGAATACAACCTTTCAAAATAAACTGACTGAGTTTCTTCAAGGAAAAGGATACTCTATTGTTCACGCTTCCAGTGGTTTTGAGGCTCTTGAACGTCTTCAGCAGTATCCCATAGGTATAATCATTGCAACCTGGGAGATGTCAGACATGGATGGAATAGAGCTGTGTCGCACCATCCGAGGTTTGCCAAAGGACTCATATATCTATTTGATAATGTTGGCAAAAAAGTTGCCAAAAGAGAAAAAACTGGAAGGTTTCAGGGAGGGAATTGACTCATATCTGACCGAGCCCATTGATTTTGACGAACTGGAAGCACTGGTTCAAGTGGGAAAACGGATTGGAGGATTTAATACCCTGAAGGCGGAAGGGACTGGCCTTGATGCACTCCCTGGGCAACCTGAATCTCCAGGAGATATCTGGAAAAGGAGTGAAAAAGAGAGTAAAAAAGAGGCACAAGGGGAGAGTAAAAAGGGAACAGATAACGATTTTTCGCAAAAACATATTGCATCAGAAGATAAAAAGAAAGTCGTATGATAACAGAGAATATCAACGAGTATGATATTCTTCTTGCCAGAATTGCCCTGGGGCAGAACCTTGTGACAAAGAAACTGTTAGCAAGGGCATTTTCATTCCAACAAAGAGAAGCCACGGCAGGAAAGAAGATTCCCCTTGGGGAAATATTCCTGGAAAAAGGGGTGATCTCTCCCGAGAAACTGGACGATCTTCATAGCGCCTTAACCCAGCGTCTCACCAAAAAGTCCGGTTTTTCAGACCAACAACTCCACTCAGGTAAATTAGACTATGCCAGTGATACAGAGCACCAAAGGAGCCCAACCGAAGCCCCCTTTCATCTGATGGTCACTCCGGACAAACTGGAAGCCCGCATCCAGCTCAAAAAGGGTTTTTCCGAAAAAATAACCCCGGATGATATCATTGATTTTCTACACCACAACGGCATAACATATGGTATTGCAGACATTGAAGAGATATCGCAATATTTAGAAACATTAAATAAAACCCGTTTGATTACGATTGCAAGAGGAAAATCACCATTACCGGGATGTGATGCATCCATGGTTTATCATTTTGATGTTGACCACTTAAAAGCTGGAACCGTCAGTGAAAATGGAGCAATTGATTACAGAGAACGGGGAAGCGCTCCACGGGTACAAACCGGAGATCTTCTGGCAACCAAACTTCCCATGCAAAATAGCGAGCCCGGAATTGATGTCTATGGCAAATCAATCCCTGCTCCTGAGGTAACGGATATCCCTTTCAAGTGCGGGGAAGGCACCCGTTTGTCAGAAGATGGTTTGATGCTTTATGCAACCCTTGATGGTCAGCCCAATCTTGCTGTTGGAGGGATGATTTCCGTCTATGCTGAACTTGTCATTAACGGGGATGTGAATTTCAATACCGGGAATATAAAGTTTGATGGCAATGTGATTGTAAATGGCTCCATTATGAATGGATTTGCCGTAACGTGCGGGAATCTGACCGCAAAAGAGATCATGGGAGGCAAAATCGTTGCATTGGGGGATGTGACTATTCCAGGTGGCATCATCAGTGCGGATGTCAAATCGGAAGGAAATATAACTGCAAAATTTATCACAGGATCAAATATAAAGTCCTTTGGCAACGTGATTGTGGAGAAAGAGGTGATCAATTCCAAAATACGTTCCAGCGGAATATTCAAAACAGATCGGGGCAAGATCATATCCTCTTTTATTTCAGCCAAAATGGGCTTTGAATCAAAGGAAGTGGGGACAGATGTTTCCCCACCCTGCAGAATACATGTTGGCATGGATGAAAATGTCAAAAAGCGGATTCAGGCCTTTAATTATGCCATTGATGACAAGAAAAAAGTGCTGGAAAAGACCCAGAAACGATATGAAAAGCAGGCCGCAGCCCAGGTGGCCATTCACCAGAAAATATCTGAATTGGCCCAGCGCCAGGATCGGATGATGTCGGAAAGACGATCTTTGGAACAGAAACTTGCCGAGTTAAAAAGAGACGGTGTGATGGATGGGAGAGGCAGAATTGGGGTAAAACTTCTGGAGCTTAAAACCAGAAACGAGACGACTGAACAAGAAAAGAACAACTGTTTTAAAAATCAAGAGCTGTTGGATGAAAAGATTGCCCAGGATCTAATAACTATCGAAACATTAGTAAAAGAGATAGAAAAAATCAGTGAAGAAAAAGATGCCATCATTAAATGGTCAATTGAGGAAAAAGGAGTCCCTGTCATTAAAGTAAAATGCCCAATTTGGCAAGGGACAAATCTGTTTGGGATTCATTCATCTCTGATGCTTACAGAAACGGTTCGTAATGTGACGATAAAGGAAGTTAAATCAAATGATGCTGAATTGTGGAGATTGACAATTTTGGAATCAAAATAGGGCTTTTTCCCAGGAACGACCCCATCTTTTTTTATATGAAAGTCTCAGTAAGTGCCTGTTTTTAAAACAACTTTCATTTTTTCGATTGTGGCGTGAATCCGCCATGTACGTTATATGAGAGTCTCCGTAACAGCCTGTTTTAAAAACGACTTTCATCCCTTAGATTGTGGCGGTAATCCGCCATATACGTTATTGCATTTGCAATCCGCAACTTTCAACACACATTTCACATATGTCAAACTAACAAAGACCCATCATGAATAAATAGTCAAAAGACGTTTTTCCGCATCGCTGGTTCCGATGAGGACCATTTCATCCCCATTCTCAAGCAGAATAGAAGGCTCAGGGTTGATTTTTAACTTGTTTTTCCGGCGTATGGCGATAACGCTGCAGCCTGTCTCTTTCCGGATTTGGCTGTCGGCAAGGGATTGACCCTCCAGAGCCTGTACCACAGGCATCCTGAAAATATTCAACCCTTCTGCAACCATCAGAATTTTATTGGGTTTTAGCAGATTTATGATCGTATTGGCACCCATAGATGCATGGGACATGACGAGGTCGGCTCCCGCATTGTGCAGCTTGGATATATTACTGTCCATATTGGCCCGGCTGACGATCTGGATGTCGGCTCGAAGCTTGCGGCAATAGATCGCCAAGTAAACATTCATGGAATCATCATGGGTGGTAATAATCACGGATGATGCCTGTTGTATCCCTGCCAAATTCAATGTTTCAAGATCTGCGGCATTTCCATGTATATACTTGCTATTTTGAATCAACTTTCTATTTTTTTCAACAACAGTATAAGAAATGTGCCTTTCTTCCAGGGCTTTTGCCGCAGCCTGCCCTACCCGCCCACCGCCCAGGATCAAAACCGGGGTGCCTTTGGTGTGATATTCGCGGTATGTGGAAAAAATCTCATCATATTTTTTTAGCTGTGCGGCCGACCCAGCCAATAACAGCACAGTTGTGGCATTGATGCGTGTCTGTGGCCGAGGATTTTCAAATAATCCCCGTTCCCAGAGTCCGACAACGGTTATTCCGGTTTTTTCCCGTAAATTGCTTTGAAGAAGTGTTTTTCCCTCAAGCAGTGTCCGCATGGCAGGTGCTTCAGCAATGAGAAGTTGATCAAATGTTCCGATAACATTCGTCCCCATACTCATCCCCAATGTTCTTCGGGCCAGGGATTCTCCGAGCATCTTCATGAACTGAAATACATAGGTACTGCCGGCAAGCTGCATAATATCAATGGAATGGTCGGCATCGGCATTGGTTACAATGGGTGTTTTTTCAGATATTTCTCTGGCCGTAAATGAGATATCTGTGTTGGTCATATCGTCATTGTTGGCGATGAGCATAGCGGCATTTGCGAAACGGAGCAGCTTATAGGTTTCTGGATCACCCAGATCCCCCCGGACGACCTTAAAATTTAAATCATATAATTCCAGGGCATGCTGCATGTCAGGAGCAAGGATCACATACGGGTATTTATACTTCTCCAGTTTTCCGATCAGATTGATTGTCAACGGATCAAAGTTAGTCAATATCACGTGCCCATGCGTATTCTCAGGTAATTCCCGTGGTGTTTTTGCCCGGGACTGGGCTTCAAGCCACGGGCCGTAAAAAAACTGGATAAAAGTAAAGGGAAGCATGACAAGAAGAAACAAAATACCAGATATTAGGACGAGCATGGTGAATGCCTTGCCCAAGTCACTGGCAAAGGTTATATCCCCGAAACCAAGCGTTGACATGACCGTCAGTGTCCAGTAAAAACCGGTCATCCAGCTAAACTCTTTGTTTTCAAACAGCATAATAAAATGGAACAGGACACTGTATATAACCACCAGCATGGTCAACACTAAAAGAAAGCGGAACAACAACCTGAAGTTCCGTTTAGTGGTTCTGCTTCGAGTAAAGTATAAAATCTGAGAAGAAATGAATTTCATGGTGACAAACCTTTTTTTGCAGTTTTTATCCAACCCCAATTATGATGTCAGCATCTGATCCGGGCTGATTATACAAGACAATCAAACGCAGGCTGATTTATATGAAAATATCGGTAACAGCCTGTTTTTAAATCGACTTTCATCTCTTCGATTGTGGCGGTCATCAGCCATGTACGTTATATAGAATTTGAACCAAATGATGTAAATTTACCAGAGGAAATGTTTTGATCTATAGGTTTTTTCAAACAAAGTTTTCTGCCAAAACCTGCGGGTCAGGATAATCTGAGGGTTTGAACGGAGAAAGTCGGGCAAAATGTGATACCACCGGTAGCCCATTTGTTCATAATGGCTGGATAGTTCCCGGAGCAACCCAAGGTCATTTGCTGCAATTTTGATGGCGTCCCTCTGGCAGCGGGAGGCGGCATACAGGTTAGCGATCCGGGGCCTAAATCCGTTCTCATGAAATAGATCCTTGGCTTTTTTGTAATTCTGGTAGCGGCTGAAAATATCCAGTTGTGAAAAAACGGGCAAAACGGCACCATAGATTGCAAGAAGTCCATGCCCCAAAAAATTGAGCCATTGATGCTGTTGAAATGCTGCCAGGGCAGTATAGCTGAATTCTACAAACAAAAACAAGCTCAACAAAGTTGTCATATGAAGCAACAAACCTATTTTTATGAACCTGACCAGCCGCTTAAAATAAACGATAAATAGATGAATATCTTTTGATACAGGGATTTTAAACGCTTTTTTTTCCATGATAATGCTATTAAGTGCCCTCATGTGCAGAGCTCTGACTATAGTTCTCACCTGATGGCCGTCCAACCTATTGAAAATCCACACCTATAACCTCTTGCCTTGTCTTTTGAGACTCTATAAAGCATGCCGCTGTTTCCCAGTATAGTAAACGGGCATGATTGATTACGTATCAATCACCCCCAAATATAAAAATGATAGTCATTTTCACGGTAAAATAGTAAAGATGATTACATAGTATTCCAGATAATTAAAATGACAATGAAAAAGTCTAACTATCTGTTATCTTAACATTTTTTTAATAAAAAAAATAAAATTCTTCTCTGGAAAGCTATAGTTAAGCCATTCCATGGCCAATCTCCTGTAAATCTTTAGTTTATTTCGAATGATAATACTATATTTTTCTAATTGTCGCAATGGTTGTTTAAGCTTATAGTAAACTGATAGAGATGGACAGAAAAATTCATCACACAGCAGAGCAACTGTTCGGGGTTTCTCTGAACCTTGGGCACATACTGGAGAACGCTAAAAGAAAGGATGTTTCATGAGCAGCTCACACCTTCTCGGTATAACTACATTTGCCTATCTACTGGCATCAATTCTCTATATCGGAATGTTCATATTCAGGGCAAAACGGATCGGCTTTGCCGCTACTGCTGCAACAGTCATTGCTGTTGCTGCCAATACAGCCGGCATAGGACTTCGATGGGCTGAGTCTCACTGGATGGGGTTCGGCTATGCCCCTCTGTCGAATATGTACGAATCCCTGGTCTTTTTTGCCTTGTCCATCAGCAGTGTTTTCCTGTGGTTTGAATACAGGTATGGGAATCGATTTCTCGGAGCTTTTGTTGTACCATTTTCAGCCGTTGCCATGGGCCTTGCCGGACTCAAGAATCCAGCGATAACCCCTCTGATTCCGGCTTTGAAAAGCAACTGGTTGATAGCCCATGTGGTTACTTGTTTCATTGGTTATGCCGCATTTGCGATCTCCTGCGGCTTAGGCTCTGTCTATCTGCTAATGCTGAAATCAAATAGCTCGTCAGCAGGCAGGTTGAGCAGGCTTATGTCACAACTACCAAGCTTAGATACCATTGATGACATTATCCAGAAAACCCTTGTATTCGGCTTTTTTTGGTTCACTGCCGGCATCATCACAGGAGCTGTCTGGGCGAATTCAGCTTGGGGAACTTACTGGAGCTGGGACCCCAAAGAAACCTGGTCTCTGATTACATGGTTCCTTTATGCCGCAGCTTTGCATTTCCGATATATTATGGGATGGGGCGGTAAAAGGATAGCCTGGTTCTCGATCATCGGATTTGCTTCGGTGATGTTCACTTACTACGGGGTTAACTATCTTCTGTCAGGGCTTCATAGCTATGGGTAAATTTTTCCGCAACCTGAAACAATATGTTGAATGAAGGAGTTATGGTGTTATGAATAATGAACTTGAAAAACTATACACTCGCATTATCCAGCGAACCACAATTAACTTGAGAGAGTTAGAATTTGACGTAAAGCCATATGTATGGGACCTGATTCCACCGGGTCAGATGGAAAAATTCTATGCGTTTTATGGCATAACCGACAATCATCCAATAAGTTTTTATTTCAAACATTCCGGGCTTGCCGGGAGTTATTTTCTGGGAAAAAGCCAGGTGATCAACTCCTTACTTTATAAGTCCGATATCCGAGGCGATGAACTGAAAAAAAAGGGAGATGTGCTACAGTTTAAGAACTTTGAAATTGAGCTGTCCAAAGATGAAGAAATATACATCGAGGATAGTGCATTGATCAAAACAATGGTTCATAACTATTCCCATGACCCTGAATCATTGGAACAATTCTTCATCAAAAACACCGTAGCCACACATTATTCCAATATCCATGGCGCTCCGTGTGATGGTTGTTTTATAGAACCTTTTGCAACTGTTGACCTAACAACGGTTCACGACTGTGTAATTGGAGCATTTTCATATATTCAGGCCGGAGAAATCAACCACCTGAAGATTATGCCGGGAACTATTTGGGTCCGGAGTCCCGATAACTTTGATTTTGCATATCGACATCCCCGGAATCGGCTGAAAAAGTACATTGACTTCACAGCAGAGAGCCAGCCCCAGGGGATTTTTATCAATTTTATGGAAGAACGGAAAGAAGCTTTTGAAAGAATATTCAATGCTATGAACCTTGAATCTCCAGAACCTCTTCCGGATACTTCTTCACTGGATAGATATGCTGTTGTAGATCTTCAGACCCAAATCGGTGAGAATGTGCTTGTGGCTCAAAGGGCTTTTCTAAAAAATGCCTGGTTAGGTAAGGGTGCAAATGTACAAGAAAACTGTTTTGTTATAAATTCGCGTTTAGAAGGGTTAAATATTACAGCTCATGGTGCAAAAATCATAGAAGCTGATTTGGGTCGGAATGTTTTTGTCGGGTTTAACAGTTTTCTGCAAGGCAAAGCCAATAGCAGGCTTACTGTGGGCAAAGAGTGTGTCATTATGCCCCATACGATAATCGATATTAATGAGCCGCTCGTAATACCGGAACGTTATGTGGTGTGGGGGTTGATAAACGATGAAAAGGATCTTGCAAACAATAGTTTGCCCATCGACGATTTTTTGGCCATTGAGAACAAACTTGAAAAGGGGCCTATGACTTTCGAGGGCAGTGGCAAGAGTTTTATTACAGCCTTTCAAAAGAGAATTCATCATATACTGGAAGTAAACGGTGCATTTTTTGATGGTAAGGATAACAGAGGTCATGCCCAAAAGAATCAGGATATTTCATTTAATACAATTCAGCCTTATCCAAAGGGCACTTTAAAAGGCTTGTATCCGACTATCTCGATTCAACCTTAATAACAGCCATGCCAGGCCATCACCCACAACAAAGCATGAAAGCCCCGCGCAACCAAAAACGGCGGGAACTTTCATATAACTTACATGGCTGATGACCGCCACAATCGAAAAGATGAAAGTCGTTTTAAAAACAGGATGTTACAGAAAATTTCATATAAACTCAAAATCGACATCTTGTTGGCTTTTTTGGCATTTATTGCATTTGTCTGAATCAGGATAACCAGGATTTACAGGATGCTCAAGATTTTTATCCTGTAAATCCTGATTATCCTGGGCATCCTGATTCAGAGAGTATTAACAAGGCTCATAAGGTCATAGGTGTCGTTTTTGAGTATAAAAGGAGTTCCCATGATATTCTTGAAACCGTGTATCAAAGTGACTTAGTAAAACCTATGTTGCTCAACATCCACATCTTATTACTTTTTCAGATTTTATTGCAGTTGTCTGAACCAGGATAAACAGGATGGATATAGACTTCCAGAAAAATATTTTTCCATCTCAACTTTGAAGGGCAACCACATAAGGTTGCCCCTAAGTTGTGCTTGCAAATTTAATTATCTGGAAAACTATAGGATGCTCAGGATAGATAGTCATGCCTTATCCTGTTAATTTTGGGAATCCTGACTCAGACACTATTAACAAGGCTCACAAGATCATAGGTGTCAACTTTGAGTTTATTTCTTGTACTGCCTTTCATGCCATATCATAAATCCTTTAATCTGGGGTGTCTAAATCTGCCATTTTCGGTTGATCATCCAATGGCGAAAATAACCGAACGGTAGAGACGCAATGCATTGCGTCTCTACATAATCACGTTTTGTGCATCAAATTAATTGGTTTTTGGACACCCCACCTTTAATCCAGTTTCGGCATTTATATTTAATAATTCTATATCTTTTGACATCATTTATAACATGGTCTATTCTTATTTTTGAAATACTGCGATTTATAAATTATAGAAATTTTTCAATAAAAAAGGAACATAATGTACCATAGGAATCCGGATAAATTTTCACTGCTTTTTGTTGATGATCAAAAACAGATTCTCTCTTCAATGAAAAGGATATTTTTTGATGAGGATTACAGTCTATATACTGCTTCTGATGCTGAAAATGCCCTTGATCTGCTTGAAAAAAATGAAATACATGCTGCATTAATTGATCTTAAAATGCCAGGAATGGATGGACAGGAACTTTTGAAAAGGATGATGTCAGATTATCCTCAAATAATGGTTGTTATGGTCACAGGGCATGGTAACATAAGGGATGCTGTTGAAGCCATTAAAAATGGCGCAGTTGATTTTATTGAAAAACCCTTTATGCCGGAGAACCTTATTGCAAGGGTTAATCAATTGTATAGACTTTGGAAATTAGATCGGGAAAACAATCTTCTTAAAAGCGAAATTGCATGCCATTTCAACTATGAAAAATTCATAGGAATATCCACTGTTGCAATGGAGCTTAAAAAGTTTATAACAAAGGTGGGCAGGTGCGATGAGACTGTATTGATTCAGGGAGAAACCGGAACGGGAAAAGAGGTTGTGGCCAAGGCAATTCATCATCACAGCGCAAGGTCAGATAATCGTTTTGCTGTTGTGGACTGTACAACCATCAATGAGAATATGCTTGAAAGCGAGCTTTTCGGACATCTTAAAGGTTCGTTTACAGGAGCATATGCTTCAAGCAGGGGGGTTGTGATGGCAGCAGACAGAGGAACTCTTTTTCTGGATGAGATCGGGGAGATGCCCATGTCAATTCAGGCCAAGATGCTTCGTTTGATTCAGGAAAAAGAGATACGCCCTGTTGGTTCAGATACTCCTTGCAAGGTTGATGTAAGAATCCTTGCGGCCACCAACAGAGACCTTGGCAAAGAGATAAAAGAGAAGCGATTTCGTGAGGATCTCTACTACAGGCTTTCTGCTGTCACCATCAATGTTCCGCCATTGAGAAAAAGAGTGGAGGATATTCATCCTCTTACTGAACATTTTATAAAAAAACATCAGACTGATTTTTCAAAACCTGACTCAATATCAAGGGAGTCTTTAAGAGTCATGGAAAAGTATCCCTGGCCCGGAAATATCAGGGAGCTTGAAAACGTGATACGAAGAATCATGGCATTAAGTTCGGGCAAGGTTATAGAACCATATGATTTTCCGGAACCAATCTATCAACCTGCCTCTTCTGCAAATATGGCTCCCCTTGAGGATTCACTGGAGGCATATGAAAAAGCAGCGATTGTCAATGCCCTTGCAAAAACGAATAACAACCGCAAAGAGGCATCCAAAATACTCAATATAGGAGAAGCTACTCTTTACAGGAAATTGAAAAAATACTTGCTAACCTGAATTTCTCAAATTTGATATCTCATTCATTAACATCTCCCTGCATTTATCGCACATTCCATGAGTAAGAGCAGGAAGGCAAATACTCCCAAATAAATCTAATTCTCGTATGGCATTTTCAACTTCTAACCAGGAATCATTAACATAAACCTTTTTACACCAGCTACACATCCGCAATAAAGTATCATTTCTTGGAATAGTAATGTCAAGAAGGTCAATTTTTGTGCGTTTTTCTTCCTTAATCAGACAGCCTTGAAAACGCACCATGGTCTCATTTAATCTTTTTATATGCAGTTTCATAAACCTTCGAATAGTGGGACTGTCACATCTGAAAGGGATAGAGATTTCTCTTTTTTCACTTCTGACACGTTCAATTAAAAGACGATAAAGCTCTTTAGTCTCTTTGCCGCCTATAAAGCTGCATAGTGATTGTCCAATAATGGAATTTTCGACTAACTCTTGAGCCTCATTATTATGTGCGAAAAAATAAAAATTTTGGGAAGTGGTGATAATGATATTTTCCTGGTTGATTATATATTCATAGATATATTTCAAATGATCGACTCCCGGTGCATCTCGCGTTTTGGCATTTTTTAGAATTTTCCCATAACATGCTGATATACAACGACTTTCATGTTTAGTTGTGATGCGTCAGCAAACATGAGGGTTTTATATGAAAGTCCCCGCCGTTTTTGGTTGCGCGGGGCTTTCATGCTTCGTTGAGGCAGAAGGTTCTGCCATGGCCGTTATTAGAAAGTTTCCGTAATACACTGATATACAAAAATTTTCATGTTTCGTTGTAATGCGTCAGCAAACATGGAGGTTTATTATAGTTGTCCAGATAATTAAATTTGCAAGCACAACGTAGGGGCAACCCTATGTGGTTGCCCTTCAAAGTTGAGATGGAAAAATATTTTTCTGGAAGTCTATAGAAAAAATCGCGACTTTGGTGGGAATCAGATACCTTTGATCTCCATTTCAAAAAAATGCGGGTTATCCTCATCCTTTGCCATCTCTCTTATAATACACCTTGAGTAATCCTTTTCAAGAACAATCGAGCTTCCAGGGCCTATAATTTTGGAGCCTTGAAGAATGGTTCCGTTAACCTTTACAGTTGGGTTGGGTTCCATCATTCTTATTGACTGGCCTATTATCCTTTTCTCCTTTAACAGCACCATGTTTTTTTTCTCCTGCTGTTCAATTCCAAGTGATAGTTTATCCCTTTTGGCTGTAAGAACACCCTGTTTTTCAAAAAGTGAATTTATGAGATCTTCTGCACTGTGTGCTCTTTCTTTCAGGGTTTTTATTTTTTCCGCAACTTTTTTAAGCTCATTGTTATCGTTTGACTCTCTGTGGCGTACAAGCTGTTTTTTTAGCTCCTCTATTTCAAAAAGTGCCCTGTCCTGAATATGAGCAGATTCTGTAATTTGTGTAAACAGTGCTTCATCTTCTCCATTAAGAAGATTCATGGCTTTTCTGATTTTATCTATGGTAATTCGCCCCTCTTCCAGAAGTTCGTCAATTTTTTTCTCCATCAGATCAGCAATGTCATCTGTTCCAACAACAAGATTCGAAGGTTTTGAGGCGATTGTTCCCACCTGTTTTGTCTCAATTCCTTTTCTGGCATTTAGGGTGGATGCCATAACCGTCCCCCTGAGAACATTGCAGGAGCCACTTAAAATAAGATTTGAATCAACAATCTCCTTTTCAACAGTGAAATCTCCAAAACCGGTTATTTGGGAAGAATTTACAAATTTTGTATGAATATTGCCGACAGCTTTAACAGTTGTATGTGATATTCCGTTTGCAACATTTAAATCGCCTTTTAGGTCAATGGTTGCACCTTCAATCTCCTTTGCTGTTAGGTTAATTCCTTTAACGGTCATTCCCTCTTTAATAATGCCATTTACCACAATATTTCCCTTGAAAATGACATTGCCAGTTTTAAGATCCACATCTCCTTTTATGACAAGTTCATCATTTACAGTTATGTTTCCCATGATATCCACATGGGGCTGTCCATTGGCAGCAGATGTTATTTGTAGTTTATCCTCTGAAATTATGGTACCGTTCCCTGAAGTAAATGGGGGATCAAAAGGCTCTTGTGGCATTATTTTTATGCCAAAAACATCAACTCCTGAAATTCCTTCCTTAAATGGCGTTTTGATTGCCAGTAAAGTATCTTTGTTGACATATGGCATATCTCCTTTGTCACGAAAATCTATGGAACCATCTTTCATGATTTTTCCAGGATTTGTATAGTCTGTCCTGAAAAGATAGTTGACAGAACCATCCTGACCGGCAATCGGCTTTACGCCTCTGGCTATTACAAATGGTTTTTCATCAGCTTCAGGTGTACTCTCCATAAGCCATTTTTCGATCTCCTCATCTGATATAATGCCATATGTTATTCTCTTTTTTTTCAAAAAATAGAGAAGTGACGATAGATTTACAATCTCAGATTTCAGCTCCTTTTTTTTGCGAATAAATGCCTCAATTTTATCATTAGAAACAGTCAGTTCAAGGTATTGATCAAGCAGTTTTTCTTCTCCTTCATACCGAACAATTCCTCCTTTACGCTCTATTATTGTGACATCTGTACTGAGAGTTGAAATATAAAGGCATCTTTTTACCTTTTCAATAAGGGGGGCATTTCCAGATTTTTTTTGCTCTTCTGCAGCAAATTCATTTTCTTCTGTATCGCTGGATTCTGCTTCATTGCGGGTTTCTGTTTCATCATCAATTTCTGACTGTATATTCAGATCATAATTTCTGGTTTCTCCATTTATAATTGTATAAACCTCCGCGGGTCTCCATTCAAGTACATGGTTTGAGGCAACCTTGCCAAGCATATTTTTTAATGATTCATCAATGAGCAGAAACTCCCTGAAAAGATTCACAGGCTGGATCTCCACTTTTTTATGATCAAGAACGCCGGCAAGGGATATGCGTGTGGATAGAGCATCTTCCTTGTTTTTATTCAAAAGCCTCAATTTCAGCTTGACTACTTTTTTTTCCTTGTTTTCAACTGCTCTGCAAGTTTTTCTTCCTTGTGTTTAAGGCTTTTGGATTTAAGAAAGAGTTCCTGATTCTGGCGTTTTACAAGGCGTTTGTATATCTCTTTCTTTTTGATGCTCGTGAATTCATAAAGAGCATTTTCAGCCTTGCTGACAAGATCACTTTTATCAAAAGGAGTGGTCATGCATGCATGTATGTCTGTTGAGTTGATGGCCTCTATAAGTGCCTTGTTTTCACTGCGGGGCAGAACAAGCATTCTGCGGGTCAGAGGGGATATAGCTTCTGCCTTTGCAAGAAAATCGCTCCCATTTATTCCATTAAGGTTCACACCGCACACAATAAGGACAAAAGGGGACGATCTCCTTTTGTCAAGGAGTTCAAGTGCATCTGAAGGTGAGTCATGCGAGACTGCCTCCCAATCAATGGAGACAAATATCTGTTTCATCATCTCTCTTTGTGACGGATCAGAATCAACAATCATGACTGTCGGTTTTTTTGTCTCATTCAGCATTTTTATAATCTCTCCTGTGAAAGCAGATTTTATAACTTCTCCTGTAAAAGGAATTTTTATAACTTCTTCTGTGAAGGCGGGTATTACAATTTCTCCTGTGAAGGCAGAGGCATTTCAATGCCGTTACGCTGTGCAATTTCATCAAATTCATCAAAAACAATCTCAATGCAACAGGAATAAAAATCATCAAGTAGTTCAGTTTTTTATTTTGCATCTCTATAGAATTCGTTGACTTCGCCTCCATTTTGTTCTCTTCTGCTTTCTTTACTTCTTCTTTTTTTCATCTTCTGTCTTTTTCTCTTTAACAACCTTTTCTTTGTTGACCATCTCTTTATTTATGGAATTATCAATAAAGCTGTTCAACTCATCAATAAGCTGATCAGGGTGGCAGGATGCATTTGAAAGGTCATCTTTAAGCTGTGCCTGGATATGCTCTATCTCCCTGTCCCGTTTTCTGATTTCTCTGTACTGCCTGCTTGTTATCTCCATCAATGCCTGTTCCATCTGTAATAATTTTTTATGCTGTGTTTTTGCAGTTACAAGAAGTCTTTCGTTTTCAATAATTTTTTCATACTGCAAAAAAGCAGAGTTCAGGGTTTCCATCAATATATCGTCATCCCATGGCTTCAAAAGGTATCTGTGAACAGAACCTTTGTTTATGGAGGCTGTAACAGTGTCAATATCCGAGTACGCAGTTAAAAGAAAACGAATGGTATCAGGATGTATCTTTTTAGCCTGCTCAAGAAACTCGGCTCCGCTCATTTCGGGCATTTGCTGGTCAGACAAAATAACGGAAAATGGCTTTTCAGCAGAGCGCATCTCGTCCATAGCTTTGTGGCCGCTCTCTGCATAGACAAAGGAAATATCATTTAATGTGAGAAGTCGCCCTATGGATTTTCCAATCTTCTTTTCATCATCCACAATCAGGACAGTATGTGAAAATTTTCCGGTTGTTATTTTATCCATTGTTTTCGCCTTAATACTTTTTTTACTCATGAGTCATATGTTCTCGATTTTATAACTACATATAGTGCTTCATTAAACTAAAACGGCGAATATATGGTATGCCAAAAGAGAACTTACAACTCTTGAGTTTTTTTATTGCTATTTATTATCCGAAATTGTCAAGTTCAAATTCCAGTATTACAGCAGCACCTTTCCCCTTTCCTTCACTGAAGATTTCAAGGGTTCCATTGTTGGCTTCCACAAAACTTTTACAATAATAAAGCCCAAATCCAGAGGAGCCTTTGCTGGATACGCCAAATTCAAAGATCCTTGACTGCTGATTAGTTTCAACTCCGCACCCTGTGTCTGAGATCCTTATCCCTATATGTCCTGAAGAGCAAACAATTCTCTCATTTAAAGAAGAATCATCATTTCTCACCTTGGAATGAGATGCATCATTGTTCTCCTTGAAATAAGATTGGTCATTTTCCTTTTGCAAATAAGAGTTATCCTTTCCCTCCCTGTAATAGGTGGAGACCTCAATTTTGTGTGGTGCAAAATCGGGATTTTCGTCAATGGCATCGCAACTGTTCTTGATAAAATTTACAATTACCTGCATGAACTTATTTTTTTCCATTGAAAAGAGAGGAAGTCCGGATGCAAGATTTTTTTCAAGAATTATTCCCCTTTTGGAAAGAGATGTCTCCTGAATTCTCAGAGCATCTTCCACAAGATGATTTATCCTGATATTTTCCTTCATCTCATCTGTGCCCGGCGCATATGCTCTCTGAAGGCTCAACACTTGACTTACATAATCTATTGCAGCCGATGCCTTTTCTATCAGTGAATCGTTTTTCTGGCGTTCCATTTCAATATCTTTTATAAGTTCTCCCATATATCGGGCAATCTGAGTTCCTCTGGGATCTCTGGTTACATATTCCGTCAGGGTCTCCTTGTGTTCAGCAAGCTCCTGGTAGCACTGGACAAGATACTCAATCATGGGTTTGATATTGCCCTGTTTGAGTTTTTCCATGGTAACACCCACCGGAGTTATTGCATTGCCAATGTTATGGAGTACCATTGCAGAAAGCTGTGCCCTTCCGGCCTCCACTGCCTTGTTGATAAGCTCTTTCTGGGTTTTTTCAAGTTCTCTTGTACGTTCCTTTACAAGTTGAACAAGATTTTTACGATGATTTTCAAGCTCTGCCTCAATCTTTTTGCGATGGGTTATGTCAATGTGGGTACCAAGGCACCGTACAGGTTTGCCTTTGCTGTTTCTCTCCACCACTTTGCCGGTATCCAGAATCCATTTCCAGCTATTGTCTTTGCAGAGGAGACGCTGCTCGGTTTGATAAAGATGTTTTTTCCCTGACATATGGGCTTCAAGCTCCTTCATTACACGTTCCTTATCTTCAGGATGAAGCAGTTTTTCCCAGGATGAGACATGGTGGGTTATATCATCCATCCCATATCCAAGCATTGTTGCCCATCTTTCGTTCCATATTACTTCGCCTGTCTCTACATTCCAGTCCCACAGGCCTGCTTCGCTTGCTTCAAGGGCAAGGTCAAGCCTCTCCCTGCTCCTTGCAAGCTCTTCGGTTCGGCTTGCAATCATTGTAACCATATGGTTGAAGTGGTTCATAAAAATACCCAGTTCATCCTTTCTTTTTACATTGATGCTCTGCCGGTACTCTCCTCCCATTGCAATCTTCTCCATTGTCAGGATAAGGCGGTTCAGAGGCTTCATCATTATAAAATGGATAAGCCCTATACCGAGAAGCACAATTACAGCAAAAATTATCACAATGAGAAGGATCATGGAGCCTTTGAGGCTTGAAAGAATCTGATTTTGTGTGTCTGTTTTCAGTAGAAGATAAAGAACGTGTGTAATATCACTTTCAGATCCCGGATCATATGACCTTGTCCTGACAGGATAGGCAGTGGCATAAAATTCATCTGTGCTGTCAACCATCTTTAATAGATTTTTTTCAAATATCTTTTTTACAATGGGAAGGTTCCGGTGTTCCCCAATGGTGAAAATATCGCTGGATGCCACTATATTGTCATTTCTGTCAATAAGAAAAATGGCTTTTATAAATCTATAAGCACCTGTTGTTTCAATGAGTTGCTGTATTTCAGTATAGTTCCGGCCATCAATGAGTGGAGCAAGGGCGCGTTCGGTGATATAAGCCGTAAAATCAGCATTTTCCTCAAGCTGGGCCTGGAGACGATCCCTTATCTGAAAAGATATTCCAAATCCTGAAATTGCAGCAGCACCGCCCATTATGCAAAGAAGGGCAATCCCTGCCTTTGTGTAGAGTGAATGAATAATTTTCATTTTTATACTCCTTTTCAGGTTTGTACCGGATTTTTAAAAAAGGATTTACTTAAAAGGTTTAAAGAGTCAGTAAACAGCGTCAATGATTGTTGTGTCAACCAGTGTGTGAACATCCACAGCATCTTTCAGAAATTTTTTAGAAAGAAGAAATGAGTTTATCTCATTGAGCTTTGAAAAAAAAGTATCTGATTTCATATATTCCCTGTTCTCATTAATGGAATAAAAGGTGAAGTAGGAGTAGAATTTGCCAAACTCTTCCATTGTCATATTTTCGTTTTGTGCCATTCGTGTAAATGCCTTTTCAGGATTCTTATCAACATACTCCATTGCCCTGTACCAGGCTTCAATTATATTTTGAAGATCCTTTCGCCGCTTCTCAATGGATTTATTTCCAGCTACAAGTACATCAATCATGTATCCTGGGTACTCTTTTGTTGTTGATACTATCCGACCATCCCCTTTTGCAGCAGCTTCACTCATAAAGGGTTCATAAAGAAAAGAGCCTTCCACCTCATTATTAATGAATTTTATGGAAGCTTCAGCAGTTGGAACAGATACAATGGTTATATCTTCAGTTGAAATGTCAAGAAGCTCAAGTGATTTGTGAAGAAGAAAATGTTCATCAGTACCTGTTTCCACAGCAATGCTTTTGTTATAAAGAGTTTTTATATCTTTTATGGATTTTTTAATAATCAGACCATCTCCACCTTCAATTGTCTCTGTTCTGAGGATTATTTTACCTTTTTCACCTTTATCAGAATAATAGAGAGCATTAAAGTAGGATGCATGTGTAATATCAAGATGTCCCTTGTAAAATGAGAGCATGTTATCACGCCATGAAGAGAATCTTACCAGTTCAACCTTTGTATCTCCAAAAAAGCCCTGTTCATCTGCGATGTACCACAGCTCGCACGGAGGCCAGGAATTGACGCCAATGCGAATAGGAAGTTTTTCAGGGCTGGAACAGGCGATCTGCAACAGGCTGACTCCTGCAAGGGCTGTCACTATGCAGAATCCCATGAAAATGATATGATTTATTTGCTTTTTATCCATTTGCGCCTCCTTCACTTTTTCACTACAGTCATGATTCGCTTGTTTTTTTGGCATCCTTCATTTCCCAGTTTACACTTTCCGGATAGAAAACTCTGAATTGCGGGAATCTCACACAAAAAGTGTAAAGAACTTTTGGTGTCAAATGAAGGATACCCTTTTTCATAGCTAAACTTTCATGGCCAACTATAATCACTAAACAGTCATGACAGTAGAGACAAAGATTACTTTGTCTCTCTACGCCACCCCCGATTATGAAAAAAATGTCGATTTTGAGTTGTTAAGACTGCTTGTCATGCCTGAAGCTCATCATTACAGTGGCTCCTCTGTTTTTACCGCTGCTTTCAAGTGTAAGGGTTCCATTGTTTGCCTCAACAAAGCTTTTGCAGTAGTAGAGACCAAAACCAGAAGAGCCTTTTGTGGATATACCGAACTCAAAAATATCGTTAAGTTTTTCAGGTTCAACACCGCAGCCTGTATCGGTTATTGTGAGTACAAGGTTTTTGTCGTCACAGACTGTTTTTATGGAAATAGTGTGGTTTTCTATCTCCGTGTTTTCGTCAATGGCATCGCAACTGTTTTTTATGAAGTTTACCACAACCTGCATAAGCTTATTTTTTTCTATTGATATACGTGGCAGGTCACTCATCAGCTCTTTTTCAATCTCTATGTTTCTTTTTGATATGGTGGCCTCCTGAATTTTAAGAGCATCTTCCACCACAAAATTCATAAGAACGCTCTCTTTCATTTCTTTGCCTGAAGGCGCATAGCTTCGCTGAAGGCTCAAAACCTGACTTACATACTCTATTGCAGCAGTTGCATTGTTAAGAAGCTTGGCTGCTTTTTTTCTCTCCTTTTCAATATCATCAAGCAGTGCTCCCATATATTGAATTATCTGTACTCCACGAGAATCTTTCGTAACATATTCAGTGAGGTTTTCCTGATGTGCTGTAAGATCTTTGTAGCACTGGTTAAGATAGTAAATCATAGCCTTGATTTTGCTTTTTTTAAGCTTCTCCATGTTTACCCCAACAGGGGTAACTGCATTGCCAATATTATGAAGAACCATTGCCGCAAGCTGTGCTCTGCCTGCATCAACGGCCTTTGATAGAAGCTCCTTTTGAGTCTGCTTCAGCTCAAGAGTCCTCTCCTGCACAACCTTTTCAACTGCTTTTTTTCGCATGCTCTCTTCCCTAAGACGTGCTGTGAGAACAAGCTCCCTTGCGTCCATTCTCCATAGCAAAAGTGCTGCTCCTGTGACAAAAAGTGCCAATACGATCATTGCTATCAAAAGATGCATCGGAGTTGCATGACCCACCATTTCACCAGCAGGCATTGCCATTACCAGAAAAAATGGAGTTCCTGCAATGGCGGCCTTTGCTCCGGCATAATGAATCTTTTTGCCGTCACTTCCTGAAAGATCAAAAAAGAGAGTTTGTAATGGTGCTGTTTTCCTTATCATGGTTAAAAGATGGATGTCACTTCCAGCACAAAATGAAGCATCATTTAAATATTTTTCATAAATCCCAAAGTCTATATAAAGATGAAGAGCGTCAATGGTGCCTCCTTTTTTTGAAAGCATATTATTAACTGCCCCGCAGTTGAGCCATGCAATGATTTGCCCCTTGTAGTGATTTTTAAAATAATATGGGATACTTATAATAATATCCATATGATTGCTGACAAAAAAAGCCATTATAGCAGGTTCCGGATTTTCCGGTGTTAAAAAAGTGTACCAATCAATGGATTCTTTATGGTTTTTTTGGATTTCTCTTCTTCTGTCAGATAGCAGGCCGCCTGACTCATCAACAAATACAATCCTTGCATATATAGGGTCTTCGCCCATCTTTTTCTCTTCCATTAGGCGATCAAACCTTTTGTCGATTTGCACAAGACTTGCCCTGAGTCCATAGGCCATGGACATTCCAAGAGCCTTGTTTTCAAAGAAGATATTGCCTTCCCTTGCTCCGGCAAGGTTTTTCATGTCAATAATTCTCTCCGAAAAAAAGTAGCTGATAGCTCCTGCCTGCTTGTCAAGATTCTGCACAAACTGGGTAAGAGCGCTCTCCTGAAGGCGAATAAGGGATCTGTAGTTGACAATCAGCAAAAAAGAGAGAAAAAGTACAAGTATCCCCCCTGCTAAAACGGCGGCGGTTCTTTTTCTAAACATTTTGTTATAGCTCCCTCCTGCTTTCAGGTCAGACATTCTTTAAATACTCAACTGCGACATCTATGATCCTTGTCAACAATGTCTGAATCAGGATTCCCAAGATTAACAAAGATAAGGCAGGATTATCTATTCTGAGCATCCTATCCATCCTGGTTATCCTGTTTCAGACAACTGCAATAACTTATGAAAAAGCAATAAAATGTGGATTTTGAGTAATTTTAAATAAATAACTTTACCGTGGAAATAGATACAAATTTCCATATTCGGGGGTGGTTAAATGCCGGCCATGACCGTTTACTCGAAAAATTCAGGATAATAGTCAAATACAGCAGGATAGTATTTTTTGACCAGATTTACATATATACCATTTGACTTTACCTCTGAAAGATAGGCGTTAAATGCTTTTAGAAGTTCCGGAGCATCCTTGGGAAAAGCTACTGCCATCTCCTGCTTGCCGGAAACAGGGCCTATCACCTTGACTTTTCCTGGCCACTTGTCAAGGGCTATAAGTGCATCCGGTACATCAAGAAGGGTGGCATCGGCCTCTCTGTTGATAACTGCCGGTGCCATTTCGTTGAGTTTTGCATGAAAGAGCTTTACGGTTGCCCCTGTTCCTTTTATGTCATAAAGTTTTGGATCAAGGCATGTATTTGCCAGACCCAGAACTGTGAGGCCGGAAAGGCGGGATTTTACACTATCAATATCCTGTTCAATGGTTTTTCCAGGTATGACAGGTTGCAAGCTACTATCGGCAGTTGCTATCATCCACACCTGGGTCGGGAATGTGGGATTTGAATAGTTTACAATTTTCTTACGCCATTCAAGCACAGTAAAACCGTTGGCGATAAGATCGCCTTTAACAGGTACTTCACCGATTATTGTAATATCGTCACCTGTTGCCTTGACTTTTTTCCCCGTCAGATCTCCTGTAACATCTCCCCAAGATGTCTCAACATATTGGTATCTAACCCCAAGGTGTTCTGCAAAACCCTGAATAAGTTCAACATCCATGCCATCGCCACTGCCTGTGATAAAGTTTGCATAAGGAACTCCAAGATGACGGATAACTTTGTTTTTCATTATTTCGTCAAGATCTCCTGAAAATGATTTTGCAGGCAAGATCAGACAGAGCCAGAGGCAAAGGGTTGTAAAAAATATTAACGGAAAGTTATATTTATTTTTTTTGTAAATTTGATAATATTTCATAATTTTCTCCTGTTTTTGAAAGGATAGTCATTTTCACGGTAAACCTTCATGGCTGGAGTCCGGCCACCCCCGATCATGAAAATAATGTATCTATTTCAACGGTAAACGGTCATGACCGGCATTAAGTCACCCCCGAATATGGAAATTTGTATCTATTTCCACGGTAAAAAAAGCTATCTGTTTTCAGCGTTGACAGGCAGAAGTATAGTAAAACAACTTCCCTTTCCAACTTCGCTTTCAACTTCGATTGTTCCATGATGGGCCTTTATAATTTCATAGACAATACTGAGCCCAAGTCCTGTTCCCTTTCCCACAGGCTTTGTGGTGAAAAAAGGATCAAAAAGTTTTTGAAGATTCACTTCAGGTATGCCGCATCCCGTATCTTTTATTACTATTTCTACGAAATGGTCGGTTTTTCTTTTGCCTTTTTTCACAGAGCGTGTGGTTATTTCAATGGTGCCGTTCTCTTCAATTGACTGGGCTGCATTGACAAAAAGATTCATGAAAATCTGGCTTATTTTCTGGGGATAGCAGAGAATGTGAGGGATATCGCCGTAATTTTTCTTAACAACAGCCTTGTATTTTATTTCGCTTTTGACCATCTTAAAAGTGGTGTCAATGGCGCTGTTGATGTCAAGCATCTTGTATTCAGACTCATCAACCCTTGAAAAGGTTCGGAGATCCTGGACAATATCCCTTATTCTGTCAATTCCCTCAATTGATTCATTGGCAAGATCCTCAAGATCAGCCATTATAATATCAATCCTGTTTTTCTTTTTATGTTGAGAAATATCATGTAACAGCGTTGCAGCATCAGGAGAACCTGACCCCATAAGCCACTTTTCAAGTGTTGCATATTTTTCATAAAGATCAACAATACGCTCAAAATATTTTTTGATGGCCGAAAGATTCGAGCGGACAAAGGCCACAGGATTGTTGATCTCATGGGCAACACCTGCTGCAAGAAGACCTATGGAAGCCATTTTTTCAGCCTGTACAATCATGGATGCCTGTTTTTGCACCTTATCTTTGAGATTTTGATTCATCTCCTCAAGTTGTTCGTTGGCATTTCTGAGGCTCTCCTGGAGCTGGTTTTTTTTATGTTCGAGATTCCATGTATTGCTCAATGCCCTTGCAAATTGAAGTATCTCTTCATGGTTAAATGGTTTTCTTAAGTAAAATATATCATCCCTTCCGGTCACAGCAATGATATCTTCAGGAGAGTATTCGCTGTAAGCCGTTACAATCACAATTTTTATAAAGGGATCAATTTCCCAGATTCTTCCTGATGTTTCACCTCCGTTGAGACCCGGCATTTTCATGTCAATAAATGCAACTGAAAATGGGCGGTTTTCTCCAAGGGATTTTTTTACCTCTTCAATACCAATGGTTCCGTTTTCAGCCATAACAACTTCATAGCATTTATCCGGAGATGTTTTTAAAGTTTCACCAGGCAAAAAGCCGGATTCAGACCCTTTGGGCATGTCAAAAAGTGCCCTTCCCATTGATATGGTTTCAGACTCATCTGCCTCGGGAAGCAGTATGCTCTGATATGTTTCACGAATTCCAACATCGTCGTCAATCACCAGGATTCTTCTGTTTTCTTCCATGATAAGCCTCTCTTGTTTCAGGTTTTTATTTCTGATTTTTGTGTTATTTGGGCAATAAAATCAAAAAACCTTTTTTGTTTCTGTATTCTCTAAGTCAGGTTACAGGAATATCAACGTAAAAACATGTTTCACCATCTTCAGCTTCGCTTCTGACATTCAGATTCCATCCGTGAAGCTCCGTTATAATCCTTGCCTTGGGAAGGTTTAGTCCAAATCCCATACCGTTGTGCCGAGTATCTTCAAGATTTGCAAAGGGATCGAAAATGCTCTCCATTTTTGCCTTCTTGATACTGCTTCCCTGATTTGCAACTTCAATTCGCAGCATATTATCATTTTTCAACGCTTCTACAGATATCGTTCCACCCTCCCTTGAAAATTTTACTGAGTTGTCAACAAGGCTATTCAACATCTGGCTAAAAAGTTCTGCATCTGCATCAATTGAAAGCTGTTGTGGTACATTTTTATTTACAGTGAGCTTTTTCAATTTGATATCTTCAGCCTTCTGTTCAAGAACAGAGTCAACTATATGTTTTAAAGATAAATTTTCCTTTGTTATGGTGGCTTCGGGATTTGCAAGATCAAAATATGAAACCATCTCTTCCATGAACTTTGACAGCCTTTCTCCGCCAAGGGATATATAAGAGAGCATCTCTTTGTCATCAATTTCAAGATTGTTCGGATCAATGTTTTCAACTGCTCCTATCCAGTTTAAAGGGGTATTGATTTCATGGCAGAGGTAGTGGATCATGGCATTTTTCTCAATATATCTTTTTTTGAATTTCCGGTTAAGCTCTCTCAGTTCAGCAGTTTGCATTTTTACAGTTTGCTCAAGTATTTTTTTCTGGTTCCGGCGATTTTGTTCAAGATTCCATGTGTGGGTAAGGGTTCTGGCAAGCTGTTGAATCTCTTCATTGAAAAATGGTTTTCGCAGAAACAGAATATCATCCCTGCCTATGATTTTTATGATCTTTTCAAGTGTGTACTCACTGTATGCTGTTACAATAACTATCTTTATGTCTGGATCAATTTCCCATATTCTTCTTGATGTTTCAGCTCCGTTGATTCCCGGCATCTTCATGTCTATAAAAGCAAGGGCAAAGGGACTCTCTTCTTCCAGTGCAGCCTTTACTTTTTCAATGGCTTTTGTTCCATTTTCTGCAAGTGTAAGATCATAACTTGGCTTTAAATTAATGTTTTTATGCTCATCATAACTATTTGTAATTTTGTCTTTATCCTTGTGAACAATCTCCCCTTTGTTGTTAAAATCTGTATTTTCAGAACTTTTTTTGTCAAAAAGATGCTCAGGTGTACCAAAAAGCGATTTGCCAGTTGAAATAAGAGCGGAATCTTTCTCTTCAGAGAGTATGGTCATATAGGCATCCCGAATTCCCTTGTCATCATCAACTAAAAGTATCTTTCTGTTTTCCTGAAACGGATAATTAATTGTATTATTCATGTTGTATTTGTTCCTTTTTAATGTCTTACCCACCCCTCCCTTCCAGCAATGGGCTGGGGGTGAGGTGAATGGACAATTTATTTTTATTTGAATGACCTTGAACGCATCTTTTCGATTGTGGCGGTCATCAGCCATGTACGTTTATAAGAAAGTCCCCGTGATTCAAGGCTTCTCAGGACTTTCATGCTTCGTTGTGGCAGGTTTGTCTGCCATGGCCGTTATATTGCTTTTGGGAAGAGAATTGTTATCACTGCTCCTTTTCCCAATCCCTGGCTTGTCATCTCTATTGTTCCGTTATTTACCTCAACAAACATTTTGCAATAATAGAGCCCCATTCCTGATGAACCTTTATCTGATGCTCCAAATTCAAAAAGGCTCTCCAGAGATGGAAGATTTATCCCGATACCACTATCTTTAACCGTAAATCCTATCTTATTTCTATCTATCAATGTTGTGATTTTAATATTTTTTTGAATGTTACTATCTTTTACTATTTGTATGTTATTCTCTTTTTTTAAATTATCTTGACTATCATGATATTTTATTGATTCTATTTCAAGTTGCTCTATGGCTTCACAACTGTTTTTCAGTATGTTGATTACAACCTGAAGCAGCCGGCTTTTATCAATAAAAAGCTTAGGCATATCTGGCTGGAGATCCATCTGAAGGTTGATCCCTGATTTTTCAAGGGCAGATCTGTTAATTTTCCAGGCTGTCTCCATGATGCTGTTAATGCTTACAAGCTCACGGATCTCTTTTCCAGTTGCAGCATAATGATGTTGAAGTGAGAGTATTTCAGAAATATAGGAGACTGCTCCGGAAGCAGATTCAATTTTTTCTTTCTGTCGTTCACCTGCCTCTTTTAAAGTTACAATAAGTTCTTCAAGATATTCAAAAACCTGTCTCCCCCTTGGGTCAGTTTGAACATATTCTGACAAATTGTTCATATTATTTTCAAGATCCATGTAACACTTCTGAAGGTATTCCTGTATTGTACTTATCTCTTTTATATCCATTCGGTTTATCTGGATGTTAAGGGGGGTTACAGCATTACCGATGTTGTGGAGAACCATGGCTGAAAGCTGCGCCCTGCCTGCTTCAATTGCGGTGTTCATGGATTCTGCCCTGGCCTTTTCAAGCTCCATGATAAGTGAGTTGAATGCAGATGCAAGGGATCTGATTTCATGGGGACCGGTTTCCGGAAGATCGGCCATATATTTCCTGGATTGCCTTGCGCTGTCTATGAGCTTTACAAAAACACTTAAAGGTTTTCCGGTGAGCCTGGAACTCATATAAATTCCAAGGATAAGGGCTGCAAGATCCAGCATCATGGCAGCTACAAGAAACCTGTCCATCCTTGAATATTCTCCACGATGGGAATCTTTTTTCATGCCGCATATTATATGAAGATTTTCATACCCAGGTACATTTACCCTGTTTTTCAGCCACTCTTCATCTTCACCATTGTCTGATTTCTGTTTTTGCCTACTCTTTGTTATATTCTGATTTTGTATAGTTTCTGGTAGATTTGTTATTTCTTTATAAAAAAGAGTTTCGCTTGCATAAATAAGACCATTTGGCTCAAGGATAATTGCATATTCAACGGTTGTATCCAAGGTTAACATGCTGAAAAGTTTTGAAAAATCTGAATTAGTAACAGATAGGACTATCATGCCTTCTGGTAAATCAATATAAAAAACAGGCATGGCCACATCAATTATATTTTCCTTTATCCTGAAAACATTATTTCCAGCCATCACTTCACTTTGGATGTCACTATCTTGAAAGTCACGATAGTCACTGGAATTTGATATAATGTAACGCCCCCTGTAGTCTGAAAGAGAGACATTGGCATTATCAACACCTGGAACCTCAAGGGATTGAAAAAAAGCCGGAAGATAATTTTCTCTTGCTGTCTGGTCTATGAGACTATTAATAATAAGGTCATTTGACGACAGAAAATGTGTATATCTTCTAAGATCATCAAGTTTTTCACCAACTGCACTGGCAACCATTTCACTTCTTGCGGCAAGTGTACTCTGGAATTTTTTTTCAAGGGAGCCCAAGGAGAGATAACGAATCCCGAGCCATATGAGAATCAACAAAAGTGCTGCTGCGGGAACCACCCGCACCATTACAGTAAACACAATTGTTTTTTGGCTGCTATCCTCTCTGATATTCATAACTATCTCCTTTTGGCATCTTTCATTCATCGGTTTACACTTTTTCTGAAGCATGCTTTTCATGATTAAGGGATTATCCTGATTTTATGAAGCATGCTTTTCATGATTAAGGGATTATCCTGATTTTTCATCATGTTAATCCTAAAACTTTGAATCATGGTTCAAAATTTTCCGAAAAATGTAAGGAACAATAACTCCTGCATCATTATATTTTGCCAGTATGAAATCATCTTCATTCAGTGCATCATGCATATCTTCCCTGAATGGATATACATAGTTTTTTAAAAGCCCCTCGTGAAAGGGAATTTTTTCCAGGGCATCCCGTACAGAAGATCGGTCTGTTGTTCCTGCAATTTCCAGAGCCTTTTTAAGAAGATGAACAAGATCATAGGCGTGTGCTGTTCCTGCTGGCGAAAAAATATTGTCAGCAGATAAGGTTTCAGGATATTTTTTCTGGTACATCCGGATTAACCTGTCGTTTCTTTCAGAAAAAACAGGTTTAAGAAAAGAGTATGTCTGGAGAAAATAGAAATTTATCTCTGAGAGTGGAACAGCGAACTCTTTTGTCATTTCAAAAAAATTTCCTCCAGTAATCCCCCAATGTGATACAATGGGAATCCTTTCAGTTTCAGGCAGAAGAGACATTGATTTTACAGCAACAACACCCTCAGGGCAGTTGGCCACAAGAAGAAGCACATCCGCACCTGCATTTTTCGCAGCATGGATCTGTTCTCCGAGATCATTTACACCCCAGTTGAACCAGTATATGCCGGCGGATGTTAATCCATTTCTGTTCATTGCTGATGTCATTGATGTTTTATTTGAACGCCCCCAACCCGTCTGTTCCAGCAACAGTGCAGGGTTCCTGTAACCGGCTTCAATAATTTTTTTTATCAAAAACCCACCTGCATATTCATCCCTGACAGATACCCTGAATGCATAGTTTGGCTTGTAGCTGTTTTCAATCACAGGTGTTCCGGCAGCCCATGGAACAAGGAATATCATGTTGTGTTTGTGGATAGTATCAAGTTCACTCATGGCAACAGGCGTATGGAGGCCTCCAAGGACAGCCACAACACTATCCATTCCGGCAAATTGGTTCATATTGTCAACGCCCCTTGCAGGGTTGCCTCTGTGATCTTTTACTTTCAGTTCAAGTTGACGACCAAGAACTCCGCCGGCAAGGTTTATTTCGTCAATTGCAATCATAGCCCCTCTTTCAATGGCAATGCCAGCCCTTGCAGAACCTGATGACATATCAGCATCAAGCCCGATTAGTATGGGGGACTCTGACGCATTTACAGTAGTGAAATGAATAAAAAGAATCAAAATCATATATATAATATTTGAAAGTTTAATATCTGATTGAAAAATATTCATTTTATATCCTTTTATTTAGCAAGGTTTATTAGCAAAAGTGTCTAACTACTCAAAATCGAAACCTTATTTGTTTTTCTTGATTCTCTTGGCCGGCACCAAGCAGCTTAATCCGGAGATTCTGATTTTTTGACCTTTTCCAGAAATTCTGTTCCTGTCATGCCAGGCATTTTTTGATCAGCGATTACAACAGCCGGATTGATATTCTCAATGGCATTCAAAGCCTCAAAAGGAGATAAAAACAGAATGCATTTACAGGTGTTGCGTAAAAGAAGGCTTTGGCGCATTTTTAATATACCATCTTCATCGTCAACAATAACTATTTTGTCATTCATGTTCACATCCTGTTTTTCCCGTAATGATTTATTCTATGCTGTCAATACATCTTACGATTTCACCGATTATCTGGCGACCGGAAAAAGGCTTTATCATGTAACCCTGTATGCCAAGATTCATGCAACTTTTTACATCATCTGCATCGTTTCTGGATGTGGCAACAATGATTGGTGTATCCTTGTCTTCAAGTTCCAGGCGAATTTTTTTCAATACAGAATACCCGCTCAAATCCGGAAGCCCCAAATCCATGATTAATATATCCGGTTTCCATGACTGATAAATTTCAAATCCGTTTTTTCCGCTTATAGCAATCTTAAGTTCAAATCGTTTTGGTTTGATCCAGTTTTCATATAAAAAGCGTGTCATTCTATCATCTTCCATGACAAGAACCTTTATAGGTACATTTTTAGCGGCTTCATTGTTTTCACCATTTTTTGATGAGAGGAAGGAACGGATTTTTTCTAAAAGAGTATCTTCATCCCAGGGCTTTGTGATTATGCTTGAGATGGTTTTATCCTCAAATGCCTTTAAAACAAGTTTTCTGTCTGTGTATGCTGTCAGAAGAATTACAGGAATATTTTTATATTTTTCCTTGATGATTGATGCCAGTTCCATTCCGTCCATCAAGGGCATTCTGTAATCAGTGATAACAAGATCAATTTGAGATTCTTCAAGAAGTTCAAGTGCTTTTATGCCATCCGGAACATGTACGACCTCCCACCCCTCAAAAAGAATCAGGCGTTTCATGGCACTCAGAACTTTTATTTCGTCATCAACAAGCAGTATCTTGCTCATAATGATTCTCCTTTGTGAAAATTAAACAAAAGAATTCATATGAAAGATTACTAAGCAAGGTAGATGCCATTTGTAAAAAATAGTATAACCTACTGTTTTAAAAACAAATATCATAAATTGAATGACTCTGCGGGCTTTGCTGACATTCTATCATATTGATAGACCAACATCATTTCTATCAATATGACAGATCAATAGCAAATATCAGACAATCAACTATGGAGAGCGGGTGGAGTACCAATCTTTAACCTGGTTATCCGGCATCCTTCATTTGCCAGTTTACACTTTTTGGAGCCACATTCCCATTTTTAGGGAATTATCTCAAAAAAAGTGTCAACTACTTTTGATGGATTCTGAAGGATGCCGGTTATCCTTATTCAGACAGTATTGGTAAAGCTCAAAACTCATAGGTGTTGACTTTGAGTTTTTATGCTATCTGCGGCATGCTTCATTTCCCAGTTTACACTTTCCTGAGAGAAAACCCTAAGCGGAGGGAATCTCTTACAAAAAAGTGTAAAGTACTTTTGGAGTCAGATGAAGGATGCCCTATCTGCTTGAATAAACTATTTACAGGTTGGAAAAAAACCTGACACCCTGTCTGCTTCCTGTCTGCCCCCTCCCTATTATCTCTATTCACAAAAATCTTATAATTTCAGTTTGTTATCTTTATTTTAATGCTGATAAACATAACGGCATCATAGTTGCTCATATGTTTTTTCAAGTTTGAAAATAACAACAAAATAAGTACCTGAGCTGAAATAATTCGTTAAAATTTCTTAACGGACATTATTGAAATCAATATGCTTCGTTACTTAAAGGCAAAAATCGGAGGACAGGTATGCTGATAAACGAATGGATGAGCAGAGGCGTCATTACAATAAAAAATAGTGACTCACTGAATGATGCAATGAGGATTTTTCAGAAAAAGATGATTTCCATGCTTCCTGTTCTCTCAAGGGGAAGTCTGGTGGGTATTGTGACAGACGGCGATATTAAAAAAGCAATGCCTTCTGATGCCACCACACTTGATAAATATGAAATCAGGTCATTGATGGATTCTGTAAAAATCGAATCGGTAATGTCAAAGCCTGTTATTACAATCGGAAAAAATCATACAGTTGATGAAGCTGCTGTTATCATGTTGTCAAAAGGTATTTCAGGTATGCCTGTAGTCAACGGTATGGATGACATTGAAGGAATTATAACCAAAAGCGATGTTTTCAGGTGTCTGGTCTCTTTTACCGGTGCAGCCCATGCAGGTCAGATTTTTGCCTTCAGGATTAAGGATATGCCTGGAATAATAAAAACAATTACAGATGTCATTCGTATGGGCGGAGGTCGTTTGAGCAGCATCCTGACATCCTATGACGACGTGGAAGATGGCTTCAGAAAGGTGTTTATCCACTCCTTTGATATACCGGAAGCAAACTTTGACAACGTGGTCGAGCAGCTTCGCGAATCAGCCCAGATGCTCTACCTTGCAGATCAAACACGAAACATCAGAAAACTGTTCTGAAAATAAGTTTTATCCAATTTCTAATCAAGGAGGAGTCATCATGAAAAAAATCAGCAAAATAATGGTATGCGTAGATCTATCTGAATATTCCGCAAACAACCTTGAATATGCTGTTGCCGTTGCCGGTAACACCAATGCCGAAATCATGATTTTTAATGTCCTGAACCAAAGCGATATCAATGCTGTGAAGATGGTGAGTAGTTACTATCCTGATAAAATCAACCTTCAGGACTATATAAAGGAGAGCATTGAGGAGAGGCGCCAGGAGATCAAAAATATCATAAGGGAAAAGTTCTTTGAGCAAAAATCCATCATGAGCATTCATATGGGCATGGGTGTTCCCTTTGAGGAGATCCTGAAAAAAGCAGAAGAGGAGAAGGTTGATCTTATTGTGATGGGCAGCAAGGGAAGGGGAAATCTTGCAAGAACACTTTTCGGCTCACAGGCTGAAAAGGTTTTCAGGCACTCTCCCATACCGGTTTTAAGCATCAGGAAAACACCCCATAAAAGAGATGCATAATGATTCAGACAATATTGACAAGGTTTAAAAGTGCATAAGTGTCATCCTTGATAATAATAATTATCTAAATATCCAAATATCATAATATTTATATATTTTATAGGAGAAATAAAATGAGTAAATATGGAAATACAATACTTGTGGCTCTTGATGGTTCGGAACGGGCAATGAAAACCGTTGAATATCTTTGCGATTTTAAACCTTTTCACAAAAAGGATCTGGTTCTTCTCAATATTTTCAGTGGCGTGCCTGACTGCTACTGGGATTTGGGGCGTGAATCCTTCAGCCGCAGCACAATGGCCCAGGCAATGGGATGGGAACACCAACGCAGGACAGAGATGGAGGAGTTCATGGCCCGTGCAAAAAGCATGCTTGTTTCAGCCGGATACCCTTCCAAATCTGTTTATGTTCGTATCCAGAATCGCAAAAAAGGCGTAACCCGTGACATTATAGAAGAGGCAGAAAAAGGATATTTTGCACTTCTGTCAAGAAGACGCGGCGCAGGGGCGCTTTCATATGTGGTTATGGGCAGCACTACCTCAAAGCTTGTCCAGAGCTTATCGTCTGTGCCTCTAATGCTTGCTGGGATTGAAAGGGTTAATAACTCCATCTGTGTTGCGGTTGACGGTTCCGAAAACTCAAGGAGAGCAGTTGATTTTACAGCAGGTGTGGTTGAAGGCTCTGATTGCAGGATTGTGCTTTGCAGTGTTTTGAGAAATTTCAACCTCTTTAACGGAAAAAGTGCCCTAGAGGTGACAGAGGACAGCAATATCAGCTCGCTTTCCGAGATTATTGATGCTGCCCTGGAGGATGCCGCACAGAAGTTCAAATCTGTGGGAATTCCCGTGGATAAAATAGATCGTAAAAAGATTGTGGGAGTCAGCAGCCGTGCAGCAGCAATATCACAGGCAGCCCAGGATGCAAAATGCGATACAGTTGTACTTGGCAGAAGGGGACAGTCAAATCTTGCAAAATTCAGCATGGGACGCGTTCCTTCAAAGGTTATACATATTGCAAGGACAATGACTGTCTGGATTATCTCCTGAGCCAAATGAAAAAATGAAATAATTGGCATCCTTCATATGACTCCAAAGATACTTTACACTTTTTTGTGAGAGATTCCCGCTACCCAGAGTTTTCTCTCCGGAAAGTGTAAACTGGGAAATGAAGCATGCCAAATAATTCTGTTTTTTTCATTCTTCTTCCCCCCTCTCCATTAATTGGGGGGAGGAAGGGGAACTTTACTTTCAACTATTAACCCAAGTCAGTTAAGACAAATGTATCAAATTTAACAATAAAATGAGGCTTCAATGAAACAGTCAGTTACAGAGCGCACAGCGTTTTACCAAATTCTTACAAGAAAAATAACGGTGTTGATACTGATGGTCTCATTTTTTCCCATGATATTGACCACAGGTATCCTTTTTTACCGTTTTAATGGAGCATACAAGGAAAAGATAAATGCCCATATTTCAGAACTTGTACAGAAACATACCCAGAACATTGATTCATTTCTCTCTGAAAAACTTGGCAACATCCGCTATCTTGCCCGCTTGTTCGATAATAACCAGCAGACACCCAGGATTTTTCTGCAACAGCAGATGACACTTTTACGAAATCAATATGGCGATGTCTTCACAGATCTTGGGCTTGTGGATTCAAACGGCATTCAGTTTGCCTATGAGGGGCCATTTAAACTTGAAAATGCCGATTATTCAAATGCCAAATGGTTCATTGCAGCAAAGGAAAAGGCTTTTTACATAAGCGATGTCTTTGCAGGGTTAAGGGGGCATCCCCATTTTATTGTTACCGTAAAAGTTTCATTCAACGGCTCTAACTCACTTTTGCGGTCAACCATCAATTTTGGCGCATTTAATTCCCTTGTCGAAAATATACAGATAGGTAGGACAGGTATTGCCTTTATTATCAATACAAAGGGAGAACTTCAGACCAAAATGGATGTTCGTCTCAAAGATTCTGCGATAATGAGCATTCTTGATCCTGATGGTCACAAAAAAAATGAAACCATTTTTTCTGAAAAACAGGATGCGTCCGGAAAACGCTATCTTTGTGTTACTTCAATGCTGAACAATATCGACTGGATCATGGTATTTCGCCAGGATATTGGAGATGCCTTCAGGGAGTTGCGAAAAACCCAGATTCTTGCACTTGTACTTTTTCTTTTAGGCTGCGGAGCCATTATATCAGTGGCATTTACCCTTCCGAGAAATATCGTAAAACTAATCGCCAGTGCTGATAAAAAGAGTGAAGTGATGAACAGGCAGGTGATTGAAAGCGGTAAACTTGCCACAATTGGAGAGCTTGCCGCAGGCATTGCCCATGAGATCAATAACCCTGTTGCAATCATGGTTGAGGAGGCAGGATGGATAGAGGATCTCCTTGAAGAGGAGGAACTTAAAAATACCAAAAATTTTGAAGAGTTCAAACGGGCACTTGTCCAGATCAATACCCAGGGAAAAAGATGCAAGGAGATAACCCATAAACTTTTAAGTTTTGCCAGAAAAACCGACTCCACCATAAACGACGTCCAGATAAATGATGCTGTACGTGAAATTGTCTCTCTTACAGCGCAGATGGCAAGGTATAACAATGTAATCATTGAAACAGAGCTTCATGAAGGAATTCCATTTATAAGGATCTCTCCGTCAGAACTTCAGCAGGTGATTCTGAACCTTATCAATAACGCCATAGACGCCATGCATAAGGGTGGAGGTACAATAAAGATTGAGACAAAAATCAGCAAGCTCGAAAAGAACCATGTGGTCATTGCAGTTGAAGATAACGGCCCTGGTATCCCCAAAGATAATCTTGAGAGAATTTTTGATCCTTTTTTCACAACAAAACCTGTGGGAAAGGGGACAGGTCTTGGTCTTTCAATATGTTACGGCATTGTACAGAAGATGGGGGGTAAAATTGATGTTTACAGTGAAGTGGGTATGGGCACCCGTTTCAGGATATGGATACCGTTTCAGGAACCTTTGTCAGAAAAGCCTTTAAACGAAATCAATGTGGCAGAACCTGTTTCTGCTACGTTGGCAGATAAATAGTTTAAGTAGGGCATTAAAATCACGAATCAAGTGCCCCAAAAAGTGTAACCTTATAAACAAAAGTGCTTGAAAAAATTGAGTTATTTTTTTTAAAAAGGAGATTTTAAAATGAAAAACATAAAAATGCTGCTTGTGGATGATGAAAAGGGATTCATTGATACCCTGAGCAAACGCCTTGAAAAACGAGAACTTTCTGTCAGTGCTGTTTACAACGGAGAGGACGCTATCTCTAAGCTTAAAGAGAATTCAGATATTGAGGTTGTTATCCTTGATGTAAAGATGCCGGGTATGGATGGCATTGAGACATTGACCGAGATTAAAAGAGTCTATCCCCTTGTGGAGGTTATCATGCTTACAGGTCATGCAACTGTTGAGACAGCCATTGATGGCATGAAGGTTGGGGCATTTGATTACCTCATGAAACCCTGTGACATAGAACTGTTGGTTGACAAGGTTAAGGGTGCAGCAAAACGAAAAAGAGATCATGAACAGAAAATTACAGATGCACGTATAAAAGAGATCACAGAGAGGATGGCCTGATTAAAATTTTCAGTCGTTATGTAAATTAAGTTACAATGAAATAGGATAAATGGGCTGGGATACAGAATCTGCCTGGGGGAGAGGAATATGAACAGTAAAAATAAAGAGACAAATATCATAAGGGTTCTTCTGGTGGATGATGAGCAGGGGTATCTAAATGTCCTCTCCAACAGGATGGCCCGCCGATCCATTCAGGCTACAAAAGCCTTCAGCGGAACAGAAGCCATACAGATTCTTCGTAAAAACGATTTTGATGTGGTGGTTCTGGATCTGAAGATGGAGGATATGGACGGCATTGAAGTTTTGAAAGTTATCAAGCGTATGGTGCCGGAGCTTCCTGTGATCATACTGACAGGGCACGGCTCGCAAACCGCTGCCGAGGAAGGCATCTCTTTTGGTGCATTTGATTACCTTAGCAAACCATGCGAGCTTAGCGAGCTTCTGGAGAAGATCCGCGAAGCATATCAACATCAACCAAACTCTGACAGTTGATCTGTCAAGGAGAAAATATGTTTTATAAAACTAATGGATTTAAACTCTGTGCGGCATTGCTGATAGGTATTATAGTCTTTATTCTGCCAAGGCCGGAGGGGACACAATTCAAGATAACAGGCGATTCAGCTAAAATCCTGATACAAAATGTGGGAGAGCATTTCACCCTTATTCCTGATGGAGAGATTGAGGCTAAAAAGAAAACCGGAGCCTATATCCTCAAGGCAAAGGTTCCAGGTTCTTCCGAGGGAAGCGCTGATTTTCTGGTCAAAAAGGCAAAGGAGCTTGACCTTGAGAAAGTTCAGGTGGATTATGTTGATGGATTATCACCCAAGGCCAAACGGTTCCTTGCAATTCTTGCTGTTCTTATAATACTTTTTGTATTTGAGCCTATTCCACTTGAAATAACAGCCGTTCTTATAGGTGTTTCTCTGGTGATCATGCAGATTACCGATGTAAAAAATGCATGGGCACCTTATATGCATCCGGTTGTCATATTTATAATGTGCTGCCTTATATTTGCAATTGCCCTTGAAAAGGCAGGTCTGACAAAGCGACTTGGATACTTTATTATCAAAAAAGCAGGGAACAGCGTAACCCGATTTACCTTTATCATTGCCATTGGCCTGGGGCTTGCATCATCATTCATGCATGATGCTGCGGCCTGTGCCATAGGCATTGTAACCATGCTGCCGCTTATGCGGGCTGTTGGTATCGAACCCCATACCAGCACCGCCAAATTTATGATGCTATCACTTCCATTTGCCTGCTCAAGCGGTGGCATGGGCTCCCTTATCGGAGGGGGGCGATGTATGGTTTCCGCAGCGTTTTTAAAGGAGTTCACAGGGCTTGAAATCACATTTTTCGACTGGATTCTTTACGCAATGCCGGCTGCAATTATAACTGTTCCTGCTGCTGTGTTTATTGTTTACATGGTTTACAAACCAGACCCGCAATTCAAGCTGCCTGATTTTGATGAAAGCATGGGTGCAATGACATCCCTTGAGAAAAAGACCCTTGCAATTATTGCATTCTCATTTGTTCTGTGGCTTACCAAAGGGCTTCATGGCATTGATTATTCCATCACAGGAATGCTTGGGGTTACAGCCCTTGTTCTCTTCAAGGTTCTTACATGGAGAGATATAAATGACAACCTTGAGTGGGGTACATCGCTTTTCATCTTTGGCGGCGGTATTTCACTTGGTCTTGCCATGGGGTATTCAGGAGCCGCTGATTACTTTGCAAATCTCTTTTTCCCGCTTATCCAGGGCAAAGGCTGGCTTGTTCTATTTGTCGGAGTGGGTGTTTTCGGTGCCCTTGTCACCAATGCAATGGCCAATGTGGCAGCCGCTGCATTGATTCTTCCCATTGTAATTCCCATGGCACAGCTTGAGGGTGTGAATCCCACCATTCTTGCGCTGTGCCTTGGCATGGCAACATCCTTTGCCATGCTGCTTGTAATAGGATGTCCGCCCAATGCCATTGCATACAGTTATCGCTATTTCAAGTCATCTGATCTTACAAAGGCAGGGCTTGTGGCAACGCCGATTCTGCTTTCGCTTCTGGTTCTGGTTGCTGCTGTCTGGTGGAGAATTCTGGGATTAATCTGATGAAAAATGGTATAGATTTCCAGAAAAATATTTTGGCATTCTCAATTCTGAAGGGCAACCACAAGGGATTGCCCCCTACAGTGCTCGCCAATTTAATTATCTGGCACAGTATAGAAGCGGATCCTGAATCTGCCTGCAACTGTTGAATCGCCCACAGCAGTTGTTCAGGAAGGCAGGTTCAGGAGAAGCTTTTTACCGTAAAAATGACTATCATTTTTATGTTTGGGGGTGATTGATACGTAATCATGCCCGTTTACCGTGAAAATGGATACAAATTTTCATGTTCGGGGGTGGCTGAATCACAGCCATGTCCGTTTACCGTGAAAATATCCCAAGTTATTTTAATGATCAGGGATGGCCAAAATTCGGCCATGACGGTTTAGCTTAATCCATAAATCTGAAAGGGATACAGAGCATGGAGAAAATGAACAGTGAAAAAATCAGGGTTCTTCTTGTTGACGATGAAGAGGGATTCAGATCGGCAATTGCAAGAAGGCTTGGAAAGAGAGGAATTTTTCCCATGCAGGCCGGAAGCGGGGAGGAGTGCCTTGAGATTCTTGGAGTGGAGCCAGTGGATGTTGTTGTTCTGGATGTTAAGATGCCCGGTATCGGCGGCATTGAGACCCTGAAAATCATCAGAACGAGCCATGCAAATGTTCAGGTTATTCTGCTCACCGGAAATGTTGCAGTTTCAGACGGTGTTGAAGGAATCAAGTCCGGAGCATTTGATTATCTGACAAAACCTGTTGAAATTGATCATCTTCATACCAAGATCATGCAGGCCTTTGATATTAGAAAACTTCAGCAGGAGCAGGAAAAGGAGCGTGAATACAGGGCAAAACTGGAAAAAAAATGGTTGAAACAGAGCGCCTTGTGGCCATTGGAACCATGTCCACCGGTATTGCACATGAAATAAACAACCCTTTGGCCATTATCAATGAGTCTGCCGGATTTATGAAAGAGGTGATAGAAACGCCTGAAATGTCTGCTTTTTCAAGAAAAGGCGATCTTCTGCTTGGTATCGAAAAGATTGAAAAAAGTGTGAAAAGGGCACGCAGGATTACACATCAGCTTCTCGGGCATGTGAAAAAACAGGATTCCGCTTTTTCAGAAGTCAATCTGGAGATGCTGACAAAAGAGACCCTGGATCTTTTGAAAAAGGATATCGAGGATAAAGAGATCTCAGTTGAGCTTAAAATGGAGAGCAATGCAAAGCTATTATGGAGTGACCCATATCAGATCCGGCAGGTTTTGATTAACCTTTTGAGCAATGCCATACATGCATTGAGCAAAAAGGGCACAATTACAATATTGACAACAATACCGGATAAATTTTCTGAAATAGACGGATTGAACAGATTGCATAAAAATGGTGAATCAAGTGCTTGTTTAGAGTGGTCTGAAGAGAGTTTTTTGAGCCTCGAAATCAGGGATAACGGCATTGGAATACCCAAAGAGAATCTTGGGAAAATATTTGACCCGTTTTTCACGACCAAATCCTTTGACCAGGGAACCGGACTTGGACTTTTTGTTGTTCATAAAATCATTTCAGGGCTTGGCGGCCAGATAGAGGTGGAAAGCACTGTGGGCAAGGGAACTTCTTTTTTTATAAAATTGCCCAGACATTTGGAAAACAAGACATGAAAAAATGTCAATAATAATACTCAAAATCGACACCTATAATCTCTTGAGCCTTGTCAATATTGTCTGAATCAGGATTCCCAAGATTAACAGGATAAGGCAGGATTATCTATCCTGAACATCTTGTTTATCCTGGTTATCCTGATTCAGACAAATTCAGTAAATGGAAAAAAGCAATAAGATGTCGATTTTGAGAATAATAAAGAGCAACAAGGATATATATCCTGAGTATCCTGTTAATCCTGGTTATCCTATTCAGACAAGTACAATAAATAAACGGTCATGGCCGGCATTCAGCCACCCCCGAATATGGAAATTTGTATCTATTTCCACGGTAAAAATAAAAATTTATATCCATTTTTACGTTAATACAACAATTCAAGGAGTAAAAAGCAATGATAAAAATACCTGCAAGAGTCCTTATAGTTGATGATGAAAAAGATTTTGTGGAGATGTTTTCCCTGCGGCTTCAATCCCAGGGAGAAAAGGTCTTAAGTGCCTTCAACGGTATTGATGCTCTTGATGTGCTGGAGCAAAATATTGTTGATGTTGTAATCCTTGATATCAGAATGCCCGGCATGGACGGAATTGAAACCCTGAAGCGGATCAAGGCTCTATATCCCATTGTAGAGGTCATCATGCTCACCGGTCATGGCTCTGCTGAAACTGCTGTTGAGGGGATGAAGCTTGGGGCTTTTGATTATCTTATGAAACCTGCGGATTTTGGAGATATTTCCCTGAAACTTGAGGCTGCCAGAAAGCGAAAGGATGAGCATGAAGAGAGAATCCGGAAGGCTGAGGCAAGGCTTTTGATAAGAAGAAGCGGAGATATATAACAGACATGGTTGTTATACATGCAAATTTATTTAACTATGTTGAATGGATGGCTTTATTACCATATAGTGTTTCCTGACTTGTAAAAACAGGTTCTCAAAATAGACACTTTACTGCTTTTTTTGCATTTACTGAATTTATCTGAACCAAGATAAAAAGGATGTTCAGGATAGATACTTCTGCCTTATACTGTTAACTTAAAATCGACATCTTATTGCTTTTTCAGAAGTTATTGCATTTGTCTGAATCAGGATAACCAGGATGGATAGGATGTTCAGGATAGTTAATCCTGACTTATCTTTGTTAATCTTGGGAATCCTGATTCAGACACTGTTGACAAGGCTTACAAGATCATAGGTGTTGACTTTGAGTGTTAATCTGGGACATCCTGATTCAGATACTGTTGACAAGGATCAAGTGGTTATATGTGTTGATTTTGAGCAGGTTAGAATTGATTTATAGTTTTCCAGATAATTAAATTGGCAAGCACAACGTAGGGGCAACCCTATGTGGTTGCCCTTCAAAGTTGAGATGGAAAAATATTTTTCTGGAAGTCTATATGATTAATTAAAGTCAATGTACAATGTAGTGCATTGTCAAAGCTAAAAATTAGGGTTCGGTTAACTGTAGAGACAAGGCATGCCTTGTCTCTACGTTGCAGATAACCCTAAAATTAAGTGCTAACAGTGCAGTAGAGCAAATCTGTAAAAGGGAAAAAAGGGGAAATATGAAAACAGTAAGGTTTGCATTCAACAGAATGGAATTTGCAGGTTCCCTCGGGGATCTTGGAACACTTTTGCCCATTGCCATGGGAATGATCTTTATAAATGGTATGGAGCCTGTGGGGATCTTTTTTTCAGCCGGACTTTTTTATATTTTTTCGGGCTTCTATTTCAAGGTCACGGTACCTGTGCAACCCATGAAAGTTGTTGGAGCATATGCCATTGCAACGGGCATGAGCGCAAGCCAGATATCGGCATCCGCCATGCTGCTTGGCATTGTACTTCTGGTGCTTGGGGGGACAAATGCCATCTCTTTTGTGGGGCGTCTTATTCCAAAACCTGTGATACGCGGGGTTCAGTTGTCAACCGGTGTACTGCTCATGGCCGAAGGTATCCGGTTTATGACAGGAAGTTCAAAATACCAGCTTATGCAGAACGCGGTGGAGCCTGCTTTGTCAATCCAGTCAATAGGAGGCATTCCCATTGGCATCTTCATAGGCTTTGCAGGCGCTATTTTAACCCTTTTTCTGCTTGATAACAAAAAGTATCCGGCAGGTATTGTGATTATAATACTGGGGGGAGTTACAGGATTGTTATTCGGGAAAAGCGGCATTTTAGGTGCTGTCATTCCATCCTTTCATCTTCCAGGATTTCTTCCCCATGGTCTCCCTTCCAAAGCTGATTTTACATTTGTTCTTCTGGCACTGGTTATTCCACAGATTCCCATGACCATTGGAAATGCCATAGTTGCCTATGCTGATCTCTCTAAAGAGTATTTCAATGATGCATCTGACAAGGTGACTTACCGTGCTTCCACCATTTCCATGTCTCTTGCCAATTTTGTCGCATTTTTTATTGGAGGAATGCCAATGTGTCACGGGGCAGGCGGTCTTGCTGCACATTATCGCTTTGGTGCAGTCACAGCCGGCTCCAACATCATCATTGGCAGCATCTTTTTATTGTCTGCGGTGATTTTTGGACAGGAGATTTCATCAATATTGACTCTTGTGCCCATGTCCATTTTAGGGATTCTTCTTGTTTTTGCAGGAAGCCAGTTAGCATTGACAATACTTGACCTCACAGTGAGAAAAGAGATGTTCTGCGCATTGATAATACTTGGCATTACCATTGCGTCAAATCTTGCAGCAGGATTCATGGCCGGAATTGCTGTGGCATATATTTTAAAATGGGACAAACTTGCAATATGAGCATTTTTTCAGGTCATATGAGCCTTAAAGAGAGAGTATATCTTGTAAATGCAATTCTTCTCTGCATCACTTTAACCGGCGCTGTTCTAATGGTCTGGTACACCTACAAGATAGAGGCAATATTTAAAAATGTAATAAGCAGGAATGTGGTAATATTTCAGTCTGCCGAGGCTTTGAGCATATCCCTTGTGAATCAGAAAGGTTTTGTCTCTTACTATCTTCTTGATAATAACCCTGACTGGATTGTCCAGTTAAAGACATACCGTAACCGTTTTAATGAGCATCTTGTCATGGTAAAAAGCCTTATTACCGATTCATGGGAAACAGATAAAATTGCAGAGATAGAGAGTAAATACAGACAATATACCAGTGAGAGGGATAAGGTTATCTCGTTTTATGCATCAGGTGACCAGAAAAACGGTGTTGCCCTTCATCAGCAGGTAAGGCAGTCATTTTTTGATATCCTTGAGCTTTGTGAAGAGTTCAAGGGTTTTCATAAAGATAAAATTCAGGACGCAATAGAGATAAGCCGTAACCAGGCAAACCGCTTAAGATATATTGCATTGCTGGGAGTCATAAGTGTAATCATGCTCAGTCTTCTGGTTAATTTCATCTTTGCCCGTCATATACTGGAACCCATAAGAAAACTGGCCTTACAGGCAGATATAAAGGGGGGCATAGGAAACTCCATAAATGAGGTTGATGCACTGAAAAGAAGCGTAATGGGCCTGATCGAAAATGCCGAACAGACACATATTGAATTGAAAAGAAGCCAGGAGTCCCTTATGCAGTCCGAGAAGATGGCACTTGTGGGAAAACTTGCGGCAGGAACAGCCCACAGTATCCGCAATCCTCTTACATCTGTGAAAATGAGGCTTTTTTCTTTGAACAGGACATGTGCATTTACAGAGTCCCAGCGCGAGGATTTTAATGTCATTTCAACTGAAATCATGCAGATTAAGAGGATTGTTGAAAATTTTCTGGAATTTGCACGCCCCCCAAAACTTGTTGTCAGGAGGATGAGTCCCTCAACTGTTGTTGACAGTGCGGTGACCCTTCTTGGACAGCGGTTAAAATCATATCAGGTTATAGTGAAAATTGTCCGCAGCTCTCCCCTTGCAGAAACATTGATTGACCCGGAACAGCTCAAGGAGGTAATTGTCAATATTATGATAAATGCCTGTGAAGCCATGTATAAAGGAGGTCTTATAATGATTTATGAGGAGGAGCGATATGTGGAACCCCTTAAAAAAGTTGATGTTATAAGGATTACAGATAACGGAAGCGGCATCCCTGAATCCATAAGGGAGAGGATATTCGATCCTTTTTTCACAACCAGGGAAAACGGCACAGGTCTTGGCTTGAGTATTGCCTTCAATATCATCAACGAACACGGGGGCTGGCTGGATCTTACAAGTGAAGAGGGAACAGGTTCATCTTTTGTTATAACTCTTCCTGTTTCAGGATAAAGTAAAAAATAATATAATGTACTCAAAGACGAAACCTATGATCTTTTTAGCCTTGTTAATACTGTCTGAATCGATACCCAAGATTAACAGGATAAGGCAGGATTATCTACTCAAAGCCGACACCTATGATATTTTGAGCCTTGTCAACATTGTCTGAATCAGGA
>NZ_LT828543.1:169213-252009 GCF_900170035.1 Desulfamplus magnetovallimortis
ATTATTTATCCTGAGCATCCTTTTCATCCTGGTTATCCTGATTCAGACAAATTCAATAACTACCGAAAAAGCAATCAAGTGTCGATTTTGAGAATGTATCTTTAAGTCTTAAAAAATGCCGGCTTACAGCCTGAAAAGGAAATATTGGTATGAATACAATTCTGGTTATTGATGACGATGATCAACTGCGAATAAGCTTTTGCAAGCTGCTTAGGGAAGAGCAATATGATGTTATTGGTGCTGCATCCGGTGAAGCTGGAATTGAGATCGTGCAGCAGAAGGTAATTGATCTTGTGATTCTGGACATGCGTCTTCCAGGCATGAATGGCATGGAAACTTTCATTAAGATCAAGGAGATAGACTCAAGGCTTCCAGTAATTATAGTCACAGCCTTTGGAACCACGGAAATCGCCATTGAAGCAACCAAAATGGGGGCCTACGACTATGTACTTAAACCCTTTGATGTCCCTGAAATGCTCACTCTTATAAAACAGGCCATAGAGGCTGGCTACTGCATGAGGGCACCTGTGGCAGTTGATGCGGAACCCGGCCTTGAAGCAGATGTTTCAGGGGATGCCATTATAGGCCAGAGTCGCCTGATGCAAAATGTCTATAAAGCCATTGGAATGGTTTCCAAGACAGATGCAACGGTTTTAATAAGGGGAGAGTCAGGAACAGGAAAGGAGCTTGTGGCACGGGCAGTATATCAACACGGAATTCGGGCAAATAAAGCCTTTCTTATTATCAACTGCGTTGCCATTCCTGAAAATCTTCTGGAAAGTGAGCTTTTCGGATATGAAAAGGGAGCTTTTACAGGTGCGTCCCAGCGCCATATAGGAAAGATCGAACAGGCCAATGGAGGAACTGTCTTTCTGGATGAGATAGGGGATATGCCCCTGAACATTCAGGCAAAAATTTTAAGGCTTTTACAGGAAAAGAACATTGAGCGCCTTGGAGGAGAAGAGACCATCCCTGTTGATGTCCGAATAATTGCCGCCACCAACAAGCATCTTGAACAGGCCATTGAAGATGGAAGTTTTCGGGAAGATCTCTATTTCAGGCTTAAAGTTGTCACAATTGAACTACCTCCGCTGCGGGAACGCAAAGAGGATATTGAAAATCTTGTGAACCACTACATTTCAAAATTTTCAATGGATTTAAAAATTGATAATCCGGGGATTCAGAAACAGGCCATGTCTCTTTTGAGCCGATATGAGTGGCCTGGCAATATAAGGGAGCTATCCAATATGGTTCATAAGCTGCTCATTTTTAACAGAGGGGCGCCGGTTTCGGCCTTTGATGTTGAACAGATTGTTAACCGGAAGGAAGATATCAGAAGGGAAAAAAGAGTTGAAATGTCTCTTCTTAATGAATGGGTACGCCAGCTACTCTCTGATCCTTCAGAGCCATACCGCTTTGATGATTTTATGGACACCCTTGCCCGCATTGTCATTTCAGAGGCTCTTGAGCTTACCAACGGCAACCGTTCCCAGGCAGCCAAAATTTTGGGTATATCAAGACCTACGCTCCATGCAAGGATTGAAAAATATCAGATTCATTGCAGGGCGCAGGTTGTATCATGAATAAGGATTTACCATGAAAATGACTATCATTTTTATATTGGGGGTGATTGATACGCAACCATGCCCGTTTACCATGAAAATGACTATCATTTATCAGTGGTTAGAGCTGGAAAACAGCCTCAACTTCCAGCGCAGCTCCAAGAGGAAGAGCTGCCACCTGAAAGGCGCTTCTGGCAGGAAAAGGTTCCTTAAAATATAGAGCATAAATTTTGTTCACGGCCTGAAAATCGGTAATATCTGAAAGAAAAACTGTTGTCTTCACAGCATTGTCAAGAGTTGTTCCGGCAGCTTCGGCAATGGCAGCAATATTTTTAAAGACCTGATGCGCATGGTCTTCAATTGAGCCTTCAGGAATCTTGCCGGTTGCAGGATCAATTGGAATCTGGCCGGATGTAAAAAGAAGGTTGTCGGTAATGACTCCCTGGGAATATGGGCCTATTGCTGCTGGTGCATTTGGGGTTGATACGTTTTTTTTTGACATTGTTTTCTCCTTCTCCTTTAATTTTTTTCATATTAACATCTCTATAACATACATGGCAGACACATCTGCCACAACGAAGCATGAAAGTCCTGAGAAGCCTTTAATCACGGGGACTTTCTTATAACGGCCATGGCAGGACCTTCTGCCTCAACGAAGCATGAAAGCCCCGCGCAACCAAAAACGGCGGGGACTTTAATATAAAAATATTTGGCATCCTTCATATCATGCAGAAAGTACTTTACACTTTCCGGAACAGGCTACCAGAAAAACCGGCATTGTGTTCAGGAAAATGTTAACTGGCAAATGAAAGATGCCAAATATTTATATTTTAAAATAAATATTTTTACTCCTTCCATTGTGGCGGACATCCGCCATCTACGTCATATAGCTATTTCCATTTTATCTCCTGCAAAAGCAACTATTGCATTTGCAAATTTATACTTAAAAATAATAAATCTCAAGCAGATGTTATATTTGTTTAAGTCGTTGGTAATTAATTCTGGGCATCCTAATTCAGACAGTATTAACAAGGCTCAAAAGATCATAGGTATCGATTTTTAGAATATAGACAAATGGGGCGTGAATCTGGCAAGAGCCATGGTAAAAAATGATATTGTTTCAGGCATGGATAAAAAAGTATTGGACAACAGGCTGCTGATGGGTGCTATATTAATTCAGCAGTGAGGATGTACGAGCTTCGGCAACCCGTCTTTTGGGCCTGTCTGAAAACCTTACAGATCTTGTAGTGTTCTTTCAAGGTTTGATTGTCGGTTAAAAAAAACCTTGAACCTTTGAACTTTCTTAAAAATAACCCGACACTTTAAACTTGAAGAACCAGTAGGCAAATTCAGGATATGATTCAAAAAAGAAGCTCCTCAAAAAAAACTGACAGAGAGCCATTGCTTGCCAGATCACCTGCAAGTTCAATATCGAGACAGCTTGCAATCAGCCTTGGATTGACAGTTGTCTCGGTTTTGCTTGTTGTATTTCTTGTCGGCTCTATATTCAGCTATAAATATCATCTCAATCAGTTGAATGAGAGAGGTAATGAGCTCATCAGGGATTTAGCGGGAATTTTTAGAAATCCGATGTGGAATCTGGACTTTGCAACTATAAAGCAGACAGGTGACCTTGCTTTCAGAAATGATCTGGTGGATGAGATAGTTATTGTTTTTTTTGATGCAAAAAGAGAAAATGTTATTTTTTCAAAAGATAAAAGTGAATCTTCATCCTGGCTGAACCTGAGTCAGGATATCACATTCAATGACAAAGCCATAGGCAATGTAAAAATTGGTGTCACCACCAACGCAATACGCAAAAGCCTGTACTCGTTTTTGAGTTATTTCAGCGTTGTGCTTTTTCTTATTTTTATATCAATTCTTCTTGCCACCCGATTTTTTATAAAAAGATACCTCAATGCCCCCCTTGATCAGCTCAATACCGTTTTATATTCATATTCTCGGGGAAATTACACAATTCCCCACAGTCCATTTACCAACAGGGAGTTTCAGAGGGTCGGAGCTGTACTCTATCACATGGGAGAGACCATCAGGCAACAGATTGAGAAGTTGAGCCAGGCAGATCGTCTTTTCAACAATATAAAAGAGATGATTTTCCGTATGCGTATTCCTGAAGGTTACTGTGAATATGTCAATCCTGCTGTGGAAGATGTGCTTGGGTATTCGGTTGAAGCTGTCAAAAGCACTCCGGATATTCTTGTCAAAATAATTCATCCTGATTTCAGGGAAGAGCTTTCAAAGGTGTGGAAAAACATCCTGGAAAACAAACTTGCTCCAAGCTATGTATATAAAATTCTGGATTCTGAGGGAAAAACAAGGTGGATACATCAATCCAATATTGCCATAAGAGATGACAATGGAAAAATTGTTGCTATTGAGGGATGCTGTACCAACATCACAGAGCAGAAAATTGCCCGTATGGAAAAAGCAAAACTTGAGGCACAGTTACGTCAGTCACAAAAAATGGAAGCCATCGGGCAGCTTGCAGGGGGCATTGCCCATGATTTCAATAATATTCTTGGCATGATCATGGGAAATCTGACCCTTGCAAAGTCAGATATTACAGAAGATCATCCTGCATTCCCCAGACTTGATGCCATTGGAATTGCCTCAAAACGCGCAAAGGATGTGGTGGCACAGATATTGAGTTTTGGCCGCAAAAAGGAGTTTAAGCATAAACCTGTAAAAGTGGATACTGTTCTTAATGAAGCTCTTGTGCTTTTAAGGGCAACTATTTCACGCAATATAACTATTGATTTGTATATGGAGAATCAACTGCCATTTATAAAAGGTGATGCCACTCAACTTCATCAGGTATTTATAAACATTGCAACCAATGCGGTACATGCCATGGAGGAGAAGGGAGGAGGAACACTTACCATTGAAGCTTCAAGAGCAAAAAATTTTAACAGTCCATTTTCCTCCAAAGATGACTCTGAAACAGCATGGCTTCAAATTTATACTCCACCTCCCATAAATAATCTTCCCGATGATGGATATATTAAGGTGATATTTACAGATACAGGCTGTGGTATTGATCCTGCCATTCGGGAAAATATACTTGACCCCTATTTTACAACCAAAGCCCCTGACAAGGGAACTGGCCTTGGGCTTTCCGTTGTTCACGGTATTGTAAAAAATATGGACGGCCATATAATCATCGAAAGTGCTCCTGGAAAAGGGACGCGGATCGCCATTTTTTTTCCGTCACTGTCCGTTATTCACCATGAAGATGAAAGTGTTTTCAAATCCCCACAAAAAGAGATCTCAAAACCTGAGGAAGTTATGGTTCTTTTTGTGGATGATGAAGAGATGTTGCAGGAGATGTGCTCCCATGCCCTTGAGCATTTTGGATATAAGGTAAAATCCCATATCTGTCCGGCTGATGCTCTGAAGGAGTTCAGGCAGAACCCATCTCAATTTAATATTATGCTCACGGATATGAATATGCCCCTACTTTCCGGAGAGGAATTGATTACAGAAGTGCTGGCAATCCAGCCGGAATTGCCTGTAATTGCATGCAGCGGGGATTCGACATCTTTTGATCTTGATAAAATTAAGGCAAAGGGCACAGTGACTTTTTTGGAAAAGCCCTATGACATATATCAACTGTCAGATGTCATTCAGGAGACTTTGAGGATCTCTATTAAATCAAAAAAATGAACAAAAGGATCTTGTTAATCTTGGGTATCCTGATTCAGACAGTGTTGACAAGGCTCTAAAGATTCTGCCCATACAAAAATGGGCGACAACATAATCAAGCTCAAACATTATGAATTACAACTTTAGAATCTGAAATAATCAAATCAGGCATAAAAAAGCCGGTAGGCTTATGTTGTTTTTTGCAACAGAGACGTTCGTTTTTGCAACATCCCATTCCTGCCTTTAATTAATGGCTGTTTTAAGCAATTACTTCAATTATCCTTTTTAATCACTTCCAGATATTCGTTGCATTCTGAAACAACCCATTCTCACTCTATCACCACACATTTCTGTTTTGCTCATTTTTTCAACAATCATTTAAATCATTATGTTTATAAAAATCAAACAGTTAAGGTGGTATTTATAGACATAAAACTAAAGATCAGTCTTACAGAATTTCATGCGGTACACTATTTGTAATGCAGATGTGCCCAGGAGGTAATCTTGTATGAATTCTGATTTGCTGGTTATTTTTGAAAATGAGCAGGTATTCCCCGATGCCCTTACCTATGCAAGGGAGCTTGCCCTTCGCATTGACGCAAGGGTTACCCTTCTCATGCTGGTCTCCATGTCCTTTGCAGGTTCCGGTATTCTGGGAGCAAAACGAAGTGCCCTTAAAAAGATTGAATCAAGGGCAGGTGCACTTCTGGCAAAATTTTCAGAACCATTCATAAGAGAGAGGATTGAAATTGCCAGTGCCCTTAAAATAGGAGAGCCGGCACAGGAACTTATAAAGTATCTGGCAGACAGGCCACCATTTAAGGCCATTCTCTGGGGCAGCGGTCAGGAGTTGCCATTTGTGGCAAAGGGAGGCAGCGGACACTGGCTCAGAAAAGTTACAGCAAGTCTTGAATGCCCTCTTCTGACAATAACAAGAAGAACTCCGCCACAATAATATTATTACAAAAAAAATGGAGAAATTATGGAACAACTGACTTCAGAAATGATGATGGTACTCATGATGATAGGAATAGCTGTTTTTCTTTTCATCGTTGAATGGGTAAGGGTGGATGTGGTTGCCATCCTGATGATGGTAGCACTTCCCCTTCTTCATCTGGTAACCCCGAAAGAGGCGTTTGTGGGGTTGAGCAGTAATGCTGTTGTATCTATCATTGCAGTTATTATTATCGGTGCCGGCCTTGACAAGACCGGAATGATCAACAAACTTGTCAAACCAGTACTTGTAATTGCAGGTACAAGTACATCAAGGGTCATTGTTGCAATATCATGCACAGTGGCAATTATCTCCAGCTTTATGCAGAATATTGGAGCAGCAGCCCTTTTTCTTCCTGCAATCCAGAGGATAAGCAAAATGCAGAAGATCCCATTGAGCCGACTTCTTATGCCTGTGGGATTCAGTGCCATTCTTGGCGGGACAATTACACTTGTGGGCTGTTCACCACTTATTCTTTTAAACGATCTTCTCATTCCCTTTGACCTTGAGCCATTCGGACTTTTTGATGTAACCCCCATAGGTCTTGCACTGGTTGCAAGCGGTATTGCCTGCTTTATTCTTCTGGGGCGATTTATTCTTCCACAGGGTGAAACAGGCGAATCAGACAATGTGGCTGTATGCACACTTGAGAACGAAGAAATTGAGGGCGATACCCATATTGATAATGATGATGATCATAATGATGGAAATATAAGGCTTGAGTCTGCCGAAAAACATTCAAGGGAAGGTAATGAGCTCAACAAACGTTATGAGCTTACAACCTCTGAAGATTTCATGGATTACAGGGATCCTGTTTTTGTTGATGATCTGAGGCGCAGATATCTTGTGAATGTTCTTGCACTTACTGAACCCCCTGATTTTAAAACCCTTTCTCCACCTCCGGAAGCGGAAATACGTGCCGGTGTAGATCTTGTTGTATGCGGCAAAAGAAAAGATGTCCTGAGAATGGCGGCTGCCGAGGAGATGCAATTAAAGGCTTGCATTGAATGTTACGACAAAGAGTTTGATTCAGCCACATCTGGTATTGTGGAAGCTGTTGTCTCGCCAAGATCACATTTTGTCGGTCAGACAATTGCAGCAATCCGCTTCAATGACAGATTCCGAGTTACACCACTTGAAATTCATCGCCAGGGCGAAATCTACAGAGCAGAAATTGACAATATCATGCTCCAGACAGGTGATGTAATAAGTTTTTATGGAACATGGAAAAGGCTTGAGTCCCTCCATAGAGAAGGTGGTCTTCTTTTCAGCATGCCTTCTGATATTGAAGATATGCGGCCTGAAAAAGCACTTTGGGCAGCCGGATGGCTTATTCTGGCACTGACCATGATAATGTTTTTTAAAATTCAGCTTTCAGTCTCCCTTATGACAGGTGCTCTAGGGATGGTTATAACCAGGGTTTTGAGTATTGACGAAGCATATCAATCAGTTGACTGGAGGACGATTTTTCTTCTGGCAGGTCTTATACCACTTGGGATTGCAACGGAAAAGACAGGCACTGCTGCATGGATTGCCGGCACAATCCTTTCCATTATAGGAGATGTTCCCCCCATTGTGCTTCTAACTGTCATCGGCATACTTTCCACAGTATTTACTCTTGTTATTTCCAATGTTGGTGCAACGGTTCTTCTTGTTCCCCTTGTTGTTAACATGGCACTTGCTTCAGGAGCAGACCCAAGAATGGCGGCACTTGTTGTGGGGCTTGCCACAAGCAACTCATTTATGTTGCCAACCCATCAGGTAAATGCCCTTTACATGGGGCCAGGCAGATATCGCACAATTGATTTTATAAAGGCAGGAAGCCTTGTAAGCGTAATTTTTCTGGTGGTTATGATTGCAATGATCAGCCTGATTTACGGAATTTAAATTTTGAACCCGAACTTTATAAGGAATTTAATATAAAATGGCCATTATAACTATTTCACGTGGGTCACATTCCATGGGCAAGGCAGTTGCTGAAAGGGTGGCTGAAAAGCTCGGCTACAGAATTATAAGCCGGGATCTGCTTCTTAAGACAAGTGACAAATTTCAGGTTCCCCAGCATACACTGCTCCAGGCTATACATGACGCCCCTGGTATTTTTGAAAGATATAAACATACCAAACAGATTTACATGGCATATATACGTTCTGCACTTGTGGAGATGGTTGCAGAAGGTGAAGTTGTCTATCACGGACTTGCAGGGCATCTTCTTCTAAAGGGTCTTGATCATGTTCTCAAGATCAGGATAACAGCAAACTTAGAGGGGCGTATTGCCAGAAAGGTGAAAGAAGAGGGCCTTACAGAGCAAAAAGCAAGATCCATTATTATGGATGATGATGAACAGAGAAGAAAGTGGACACGAAAAATATATGAAACAGACCCATGGGACAGCTCCCTTTACGATATGGTGATATGCATAGATAAGCTCTCCATTGAAAATGCCGTTGATTTTATATCTTCTGCTGCCTTGACAGAGCCATTCAGGAAAACCGAGGCAACACTTAAAAAATCCCAGGATCTCCTTATTGCATGCAATGTCAAGGCCGCCTTGGTGGAAGATTTTTCAGATGCCAATGTCACATGTGAATATGGCAATGCTCTTGTATATTCAACTGAAAAGGATGCCCATAATATAAAATTTAAAAAAATTCTGGATCGTCTGAGAAAAGAGAACTCCAGAATTTATAATCTTGAAGTTCATACAGGGGTTACGGCTCCCATAAATGCCGTCTAATAAGGAGGATATCATGCCAGTTCTACTTTTTGCTTCAGAAAACCAGGAACTTGAAAACGACATAGCGCATCAGACCGCAAATCAGCTTGGCTACAAGACACTTAACAGAGGTTCTCTTGCAGAGATTGCAAACAGACACTCCCTTGAACTACCCAAGCTTGAGGATGCCCTTCAAAATACACCCTCCATACTAAGGCGAATGCCCTCCAAGCTTTGGCATTACTACATTTCCTGTGTGGAAATGGAAGTGCTTGACCGGCTGCTTGATGACAATGTTGTCTGCTGGGGCCTTGGAGCGCATCTTTATGTTCTTGTTGTATCCCATGTTCTTAAGGTAAGGCTGATAGGAGGATATGGTCAACAGACAGATCCTGATATCAAGAGAGAGAAACTGAGAAAAAAGTGGTCACTTGCAGCATACAAGCGTGAAGAGGCAGATCCCAAACTCTACGATATTGTTATCAACCTTGATCAGATCAAGCCTGAAGAGGCAGTGGGTACAATTACATCTACAATTGATTATCCCCGCTTCAGACCCATGACCTACTCCAGAAACAATCTTATGGATAGGGCACTTGCAGCCAGGGTTAAAAATGCTCTTCTTAAAACATTGACAGATATCCATGTTCATGCCCAGAACGGCACAGTGGTGGTTACAACCACATCCCTTAAAAGGGAAAAAGAGAAAAAAATTGCAGCTATCAAGGAGGTCGCAGGTCAAGTTGAAGGTATTGGATATCTTGAAGTCCACTGGAATGTTGATCCTGTGAACGAAGCTGCAGTCAGCTCCAGATAATTCCTCAAAATCGACATCTTATTGCTTTTTTAGAAGTTATTGCAGTTGTCTGAACCAGGATAACCAGGATGAGTAGGATGCTCAGGATAGATAATCCTGCCTTATCTTTGTTAATCTTGGGACTCCTGATTCAGACATTGTTGACAAGGCTTACAAGATCATAGGTGTCGATTTTGAGTAATTCTTATAAACAGGCATGATTGATTACGTATCAATCACCCCCAAATATAAAAATGATAGTCATTTTCACGGTAAATTTAATTGTGATATTATCGTAAAAAGCAAAACCCAATAAAACCTGTTGGAGTCAAGGAGGCTGTAATGTCAAATGAACTTAAGATTCTGTTGCTGGATGATGAACACATTGTAGGGAAACGTCTTAAACCTGCCTTAGAAAAGATCGGATGCAGTGTTGAGGTTTTTCAGGATCCCTTAGAAGCAATAAAGAGGATTGAAGAGAAAGAGTTTGATATTGTTGTGACAGATATCTATATGGAAGGCATGGATGGTATGCAGGTACTTGAAAAGGTTCATGCAAAATGTCCAAAAACAAAAATAATAATGATCACAGGTTACGCCATGATCTCCCTTGCAAGGGATGCCATGGAAAAAGGTGCATTTGACTTTATTGCAAAGCCCTTTAAGCCGGATGATCTGAGGAAAATAATTGCAAAAGCTGCTGAAGCCCTTGGTTCTCCCATTGATTTCAGTGCATCCGGTAATTAATCAGTGCCGGTCTAATGCAGGGTAAACCTGGTCATTTCTCAAAACCGAGCCTTAACCGACCAGGTTTTGTTTTATTTACCTCCCACCCTGATGGGGAGACAACCATAAATGGATGGATTGAGATGGAAACGGAAAATCAGCAACGGGAAGAGAAAGGCACTGATGTTAAAAATCCTAAAACAGATAAAGAGTCTTCTGATTTTACAATGAAAAATCTTTACGGGCACATGGAAGATATCCAGAAAGCCCAGCAGACACTGATGGCACGATACCATTTCAGTGTGAGAAGGCAGATCTATATTGGCAATGTTGTTGTTTTTCTGTTTGCCGCCCTTATTGCCGTCATTCTCATTCTTAACAACGAACAGGTACAGACGCGATTGGAGTTTCTTGAATTTGTAAATGACTTTTCATCAGAAATCCAGCAGGCCAGACGTTATGAAAAAAACTATTTTCTCTATGGAACAAATCTTGACGATGCCATTGAAAATATTCATCTTGCAAACCTTATATTCACAAAGGAGTCAGAAACTTTTTCCGAACTTCAGGACCAGGTGACTCGTCAGGAGATACTTAAAAAAATCAATGCCTATGAAGCTCTTCTTGGAGAGTTGCTGCAAAACCAGAAGGCAGATGTGCCGCTACCAATGAATACTCCACATGCATCAAAGGAAATTGAAACACGTCTTAGGGGATATGGTCAGGATATTCTTGCATCTGCCCAGTCAATGATGACAGTTGAAAAACGTGCTCTTGAACGAGCTTTGAAGCGTTCCAGGGATATACACATCTACTCCATTATCGTGCTGCTTGTCATTCTTGCTCTCAACTCATATCTTCTGGTGGGGAGAATCTACTCCACCCTCAACAGGTTTGCAAGCTATGCCCAGAGGATAGCTTCTGGGGACTTCAGACCAATTTTGCCAAAAAGAAAATTCAGGGACGAGTTTACAGATCTTGCTGTTGCCATAAACGAGATGATAAAGGAGATTGACACAAGGGAGGCTGTTCTTATACAGACCCACAAAATGAGGGCTGTGGGAACACTTACAGCAGGGGTTGCACATGAGCTTAACAACCCTTTAAATAACATTATGCTCACCGTCCACATGCTGATGGAAGATTATCATGACATGCCGGATGATGAGCGTATGGAGATGCTTGAGGATGTAATAAAAGAGACAGACAGATCAAGAAAAATCATAAGAAATCTTCTTGATTTTGCAAGGGAAAGCTCATCTGCAATGGAGTCTGTGGATCTTGAGGAGCTTCTTAAGGGTACTGTCCATCTTCTTGAGAACCAGATACGCCTTTCAGGAATATCAATCGAGATTCAGTTTACCGATGATCTTCCCAGGATACATGGCGATGCCCAGAAACTTCAGCAGGTGTTTGTAAATCTTCTGCTCAATGCCATTGATGCATCATCCAAAGGACAGAAAATACAGGTTATGGGATGTCTTGGCGAGAAAGGTGACTCTGTAAAGGTAAATGTTGTTGATTACGGACATGGTATCCCCAAGCACATTCTATCATCTGTTTTTGATCCTTTTTTCACAACAAAACCCAAAGGTAGAGGGACAGGGCTTGGCCTTAGCGTCTCACAGGGTATTGTTGCAAAGCATGGAGGGACGATAAAAGCCAAAAGCGATAAAGGAAGCGGGTCATGTTTTACTGTGATTCTTCCGGTCATTACATTTCCGGAGTTTGAATCCTTTCATCTTTAAGAATCATATTTGCTTATAATGAACAACTATGAGCTTCTGAGCATTTTCAATAGTGTCTGAATCAGGATTACCCTGAATTACTCAAAATCGACATCTTATTGCTTTTTCAGAAGTTATTGCAGTTGTCTGAACCAGGATAACCAGGATGGATAGGATGCTCAGGATAGATAATCCTGCCTTATCTTGTTAATCTTGGGAATCCTGATTCAGACAGTGTTGAGCCCTCTTTCAAACTACCTAATAAAATCAAATAGTTCGCTTAAACTCAATCTGTATAACGGCCATGGCATACATATTTGCAGCAACGAAGCATGAAAGTCCTTTAGAGCCTTAAAAGACGGGGACTTTCTTATAACGGCCATGGCAGACACACCTTCCACAACGAAGCATGAAAGTCCTTAGAACCTTAAAAGACGGGGACTTTCTTATAAAAATTATGACTATCTTACATATGGATGCCAGCTTGAATCCTCAAACCACTTTTTATATATACGGTCAAACCTTCCATCACTTTTTATTTTTTTCAGAAAATCATTGAGAAACTTCATGAATTCAGGATCATTTTTCCTGATTGCCCATGCAATTGGTTCTTCTGTAAAAGGTTTATCAAGAAAAACAAGCTTCTCTTTTCCGTACATGGTCATGAACACTGCATTGTATGGAAAGTCATATACAAATGCATCAACATCTCCTTCAAGCACTGCCCTTGCTCCTTCTTCTTCAGTGTCATAAGAGATGTATTTGCATTGCGGGATATATTTCATAACGCTCTGTTCACCAGTGGTGCCTGGTTTGGATGCCACTTTAAAGGATGCAGAATTTAGATCCTTATATGAAAGAATCTTGCCCCTGTGCTTGATGTTGAGTAATACAGTCTGTCCAATGGTCATGAAGGGATCTGCAAAATCGACCTCTTTCTTTCTCTCTTCTGTAACTGACATGCCGCCAAAAATGATGTCAAACCTTCCAAGTTTTAAGGCAGGTATAATGCTTGGCCAGAATGTATCCACAAAAACAGGTTTTACACCAAGCTCCTTTGCCATCTCAATGCCCATGTCAATGTCAAATCCGATTATGTTGACATTACGGGTGCTTCCTCTTCTAACGCCGCCGTGACTTATCTGTTTCTGGCGGATGCCGCTTCTTTTATCAACCATCTCAAAGGGCATGAAACCTGTTTCCATGCCTATTTCAATTTTGCCACGCCTGAGAATACCTTCAAGGGTTGAATCTTCGGAAAGTTCTATATCTGAACTCCAGGCAACCGAAGCAGACAAAAAAATGGCCAGCATAAAAATGAAAGCTTCGGCAAATCTTTTTTGGGTCAACCCCAATTTTTTTGGGGATGACACTCCTTGCATGGTTAATTCAGGAATTTTGTGAGACATCGGTCACCTCCTATTTACCCATTGCAGTTGCAGTATCATCTGCTGTTATTTTATTTTTGCTATTCATATCGGAATTACTTTCAGGATTACCATCTTTTACAACCTCTTTAACCATCTTCTCTCTCTCCTCTGAAAGATGAATGGTAATGTTGAACCAGCCAAACAGCATGGATACAACTGGTGAAAGCCAACAAAAAAAGTTAAATGGCAGATAGGCTATGGTTGGCACTCCAAGTGTTGCTGTCATATAAGCGCCACCTGTGTTCCAGGGGACAAGATTTGCGGTGACTGTTGCACTGTCCTCAAGTGCCCGGGAAAGATTTTTGGGATGAAGCCCCATATCTTTATAGGCCTGGGAGTACATTTTTCCTGTCATGACAATTGACATGTACTGATCACACAGAATCAGGTTGGAGCTTATGGATGTTAAAATAGTCGCAGTAATCAGGGATCTGGCAGAATTTGCCTTTAAAAGAACCTTTGCCACAACAACCCTGAGCTGGTTGGTCTTCTCCATTATACCACCAAACATCATGGCACATATGACAATTGATATGGTATAAAGCATTGATTCAAAACCACCCTTGGAAAGCAGATTGTCTATGGCTGCCATGCCGGTATTACTTGTATATCCACTCCAGGAGACAGAGAGAATATCTCCAAATGAATTGCCCTGAAAGATGACTCCAAGTATGGCGGCAGTGACAATACCTGCTGCAATGCCGGGAAGTGCTGCAATTCTTTTATACGCAAGAAACATCACAACTGCCGGAGGAATAATCATAACAGGATTAATTGCAAACTGATTTGCAAGTCCTTCTGTAATCTGGCTTACAGCTTCAAGATTTGCATCTCCGCCACCGTATATGTAGTTCAGTACACACTCAATAATAAGGGTCAACCCCATTGTGACACCTGTTGTATAGGTCATGTGTTTAATATGGGTATAAAGATCTGTACCTACCATTGCAGGAGCAAGGTTTGTGGTGTCGGAAAGAGGTGACATCTTGTCTCCGAAATATGCACCGGAAAGAACAGCACCAGCAACAACGGGAAGAGGGAAGTTGAGGCCCTGACCAATACCTATAAGGGCGATTCCGATTGTTCCTGCTGTTCCCCATGAGGTACCTGTTGCAAGGGATGTTATGGCACAAATTATCACAGTTGCCGGAAGAAATATCTTGGGGCTTAAAATTTTCAGACCATAATATAAAAGTGTAGGCACAACTCCGCTCTGAATCCAGACTCCAATTAAAATTCCAATTACACCAAGTATAACAATGGCCTGGAGGGAATTTGTTATACCATTGAGCATTCCTGACTCAATCTCTTCCCATGAAAATCCGGCTTTAATGCCCATAATGGCAGCCACCATCACCCCCAGCAGGATGGGAACCTGTGCATCTGACTCATATTTGACAATGGCAAGGCTTATAAACAAAACCAGACCTAAGATTGAAATCATTGCTTCCCATACATAAGGATCCCTCTTCAAACGCTTGTTCATTGCAATATCTCCTTTTTAATATTAAATTTATAGCTTTCCAGAAAATTATTTTATTTTTTGGTCAAAAAAATTAATCCAGATAACAGATAGTTAGACATTTCCATTATCAATTTAATTATCTGGAGTACTATAGGAATGAACATTCATTAACTACGGGATTTATAATCTAAATAGTACATAAATACTGAAGCTTCAGATAAAATTTCCGCAGTTATTAAATTCTCGTTCCATCTTACCCATTAGCTTTTTTTTGCCTGGGCAGTTATGATTATCATTACCAGAAATGGTATTAAACAGACATGATTGACTACGTATCAATCACCCCCAAATATAAAAATGTTAGTCATTTTCACGATAAAGTTATTTAACTCGGATCATCATCACAGGGCATTTTGCCATTTTTGCCACCTTGTCAGCCACAGAACCAAACAGATGTGTCTGTATATTTCTGCCGCTACCCATTATTATCAGATCAATATTGTTCTGCTCCACATATTCGATAATCTCCTTATAATGGGTTCCTGATAAAACGCTTGCCTTTGCATCAGGATGGGAGGCTGTATATTTTTCCCTGAAAAGCCCAAGCTGCTTTTCAGCCATTTCAATGCGATCCTGTTCAAAATTACTTGCATGACGTTTTATATCAGTTTCTGAAGGTTGACTGATAAATGCATCTGCATAGAAATTCATTTTCCTGACAACATGTATCATATGAATTTCTGCAGAGTACTTTTCCGCCATTGACAAAACATAAGGAACCACAACAGGCGACATCTCTGTAAGGCTTACGGGAAAAAGGATACGGGTAAATTGTTCCATTTCTTCTCCTTTTTAAGATAAATAGTTTTCGTTCAAGGTTTGATTGCTGGGTATAACGTAAACAGTTATGGAATCTTAAACTGAATGTTGGGTAAAAATCCGGAAGGTCAAAGTTGCTATTATAAATTTGGATAGTCGTATAAAACAACCTGTTCCATCTAATGTCAAACCATTTAAACTCATATATGCATGATAAAAACTCATGCATAGGTGTAAAAAATTTTACATAGAAAATTTTTTGACTTTCAGCTAATTTGCCAACTTTTCATCAAAAAACTTGTCAAATTACAATCAATAATATATTGGTTTTAGATAGTTATATCAAAAAAAGAGCCTGACTCTCTTATACTTAAAAAACATTATTGGTCAAGTTAAACAACCATTCCTATAATGAGCATAATGAGAGATATTTTCACGGTAAATTTTTGAAAATATATCGCCAGCCAAAAATTCCATCAATAACAGACATATATACACAAATTCTGGAGGTATCTTAATGGGGCTGAAGATTAAAACTAAACTTATTCTAAGTGCGCTGGTCATGGCTGTGATTCTGATGACATCGTCAGCAGCTATTGTTTCTGTAATTGTAGGCAACCAGACAAAAGCAAGCATTTACGACAATCTTGACAGAGCAGTCAATCTCATCAAAGAGGAGTTGACAGCTCAGATAAATGCCATGCAGGAGAGTTGCAGAAAGACAGTTTTAAGCAATGACACTGCAAATGAAGTCAAATTCCTTTATGACTTTCCAGATAAAGGTTCAATTGTCACAACAAAAAGCACATTCGTCAGTTGTTCTGTTACACTTTTCCAGGCAGCATCATCAAATAATTACAGCAGCATGGCAACATATGACATTGATGGCAATTTAAAAACCTTTGTGCAGGCACATGGGGATGGAAACTTCTATGCCGGCTTTCACATGATTGAATCTGACGGTTCTGGAAGTTTTATGGGTGCTGAACTTCACTCAGATGAACGTCTTACAGATGACCGTTTTCTGGAGAACGCATCGTCACCTGATCTTGAGACAAAAATTGACTTAAATGATCGGGATCTCTCCCTTGAAGAGTCATCCTTTTTCCTGCAAAACGGTAAAATGGCAATCAAAATATTTACACCGCTTATGGGAAAAAAATACAATCCAGAGACAGACAGTGTGGAGCCGACTCCAGTGGGCACTCTTATCTCTTATTATCCAATGGATGATCTGTTTGCAGAAAGAATCAAAAAAATGACCTCACTTGACATTAACATCTACGTTAATGGCCAATTGACCGGAGGTACCCTAAAATCATATAATGCCTGTAGTAATCCTGAAATAAAATCGTCATTTAAACCAGGCAGTGACCTTATTGCCCAGGAAAGTTATACACATGAATTTGAACTTGACGGGAAAAAACATATCAATACAATGCTTCCTGTTTATGAAAAGACAAACCTTGTAGGTTCCATAGCTGTCATTCAATCTGCGGAGCTTATTGCATCAAATATAAAAAACATGCTTTTTCGACTTGGCATTGTAAATGGAATCTGTATTCTTCTTATTCTGCCAATTGTTTATATCTTCTCCCTTACCATCTCAAATCCCCTTAAAAATGTTGTAAACAGACTCAGGGATATTGCAGAGGGCGAAGGTGATCTTACCATGCGCCTTGAAAAAAGAAGCAGCGATGAATTTGGCGATCTTGCCCACTGGTTTAACATTTTTATTGAAAAACTTCAGGCTATAATTCTGCAAATCGCCAATAATGCAGGTGAATTGAACAGATCTTCCGAAGAGATGGCAAATCTTTCAGGAAAGATGTCTTCAAATTCAGAAGATATGGTTTCCAATCTAAATGAAACCACTGTGGCAGTTGAGGGGGTAAACAACAGTTTTCTTTCAGTTGCAGCAGCCATGGAGCAATCAAGCACAAATTTAAACATGATTGTTTCATCATCCGAGGAGATGGCTGTAACAATAAATGAGATTTCCCGAAAAACGGAAAATGCAACTTCCATTTCAAGGGATGCTGTATCAAAGGCAAGCGGAATGTCAGATAAAATAAAACAGCTTGGTGACGCTGCCCAGGAGATCGGCAAGGTAACAGATATAATCAACGAAATCTCTGAGCAGACAAATCTGCTTTCCCTTAATGCCACCATTGAAGCTGCCAGGGCAGGAGAAGCAGGAAAAGGCTTTACTGTGGTTGCAGGGGAGATAAAGGAGCTTGCAAAACAGACAGCAAAGGCCACAAAGGGGATAAAAGACCAGATAGAAGGGATTCAGAAATCAGCAGAAACCACTGCAAGGGATGTTGAAGGAATACTTTCGGTGATTCATGAGGTAAATAAAACCATAGCCTCCATTGGTTCAGATATTGAGGAGCAATCTTCAACCACACAGGGTATTACAGAAAATGTAGCACATGCCTCCCAGGGCGTTTCAGAGGTTAGTCAAAATGTTGCAAACAACTCCACAGTGGTTGGAAAAATAAACGGAAGTATCTCCAACATTGACAACCTTGCACATGGCATTGCAGAGAGCAGTTCTGATGTTGCAAATGGAGCACGCTCCCTTTTTATGCTTTCCGAAACCCTTGATGAACTGGTAAGAAAATTTAAAATAAAATGAGGGGATCTTTCATTGGTTGATTTACACTTTTTTGAACCAAGAATTTCCTGAATAAACTTAAAGTTGACACATATAATCTTCTCAAATTCGACACCTATAACCTATTGAGCCTTGTCAATACTGTCTGAATCAGATGTTGTCAAGAACTCATCAAAGATTGGAGACGATCTTCAACTTTTTAAGAATCCTGTGCGCAATCCCATAGGCATCATTGGGAGTCTTTCCTGTTACAGGGCGAGCAATTTTAAGTTGTTTTATATTTTTATATCCCTTTTTCTCAAGGACAGTTTCAACAGATTCCATCATCTGACAGAGGAAATTATATGTCTGGGTTGGAGTAACTGTTCCCTTGGGAAAGGGGATGTGCTCTTCCGGCAGTTTATTCAGTAAAAGGAAGAGATGATAGTTTTCGATGGTGATTTTAAGAACATTAGCAGGTTTTTTGCCATCAAAAGACTCCACGGCAAACTCTGTTTTCATGGCAGCGAGCTCAGAAAATTCCCTTTCAATCCATGCATCAACAAGTTGCTCTATTATAATGAGCATATGATAGATATCATTGGGCGTTACAATACGTTCCTCTCCGAAGCGACTTACAATGAGATTGAAAAGTTCAGCAATGGACTCAATGTTTCTGCCGGCATTTCGGCTCTTTTCAATCTGTTCAAGAGTATTATAGCTATAACTTACAACTTCATCCATACGCCTTGTAATCTGTTCAGAGTTATCATTTGCTTCATTCATGTGGTCATTCATGGAGACCATCATTCGTGTCTGCTCTTCCATGAGATCATGGATGGAGAGGGTTATACTGTTCATTTCCCTGACAACAGATTCAACAGTTTCAATGGATGAAACAGACATGGGAATCTTCTGAAGTATCTGATCCACGATTTCAGTTATGGCTTCTGACATGGATGCTGTCTGTTTTGCAAGATTTCCAACCTCTTTGGCAATTACTGCAAAACCCTTACCTGCTTCACCTGCTCTGGCTGCCTCCACATTTGCATTAAGTGCAAGGATGTGTGTCTGTGCCATTATCTCCTGTATGGTCTGGGTTGTCTTGGAAATATTGCTTGCCATTTGGCTTAAATCCGTGATGAGCTTTCTTGTGGAACGGGACTCTGTCAAAGCTGTCTCACTGATCTTGCGGCTATTTTTTACATTTTCTGCAATAACAAGGTTTTTTGAGGAGCTAAGAGTAATTGCATCTCCAAGTTTTAAAATAAGATCTGTCACTTCCCTTGAAAAAGATGCAACATTCTGTGCCTGTTTTGAAGTATCCTGTGCAATTTCCTGAACTTTAACCGAAGATGCCATAAGTGCCCCTGAAGCCATGGTAAGCTCTCCGGAGGTATTTTCAATCTGCTCTTCCACAACCTTTTCCCAACGTTTCTGGTTTCGCTCTCGGGTTATAAGCTCCCATGTCACCAGTATTCTCCTGTCAAGCGGATTATTCTGGTAAAGGGGCACAGCATATGAAGAAATAATTTCACTGCCGATATCAAGGACTGAATTAACAGGAAAGGATGGATTGTTTAAAAACAGGGCTTTTTGTTTATCAGGATTCAGATAGAAATCAAAATAGTTATATGCGGTAATCTGCTCAATTTTTTTAATTGGAAGCCAGTTGCATATTTTATTGAATATTGATACAAAGTGGTTATTATAAAAGAGGATCTCCCCACTTGGATTAATAACAAAAATTCCGGTATTTATATTGTCAAGAGTTGAATATTCCCGCAGAGTTTTTTTTCCGCTGGAAACAAAGTAAAACAGTGCAAAAAGGAGCAAAGAGAGTATGAAAAGGATAACAATCCTTGACAAAAATGCATCCTTTAGAAATGAAAATGCCGGAATGACGGTGGTGACCTCAAAAATCATCACAGCAAAAAAAGAGAAGAGGAGTATGTAAAGCGTATTCTTTAAGGTCATTTTTTTATGCTTGCTCTTATGGTAATTGTCAGGAATCCACTTATAATAATGGTTACAGGATTATTAATCAAGGCATCATTTTGTTTGCCATGCCAGTTTTTATTTTTTATTTGCAACCCAGAACCGATCAAAACCAGTTTTTTTCTTATTTGCAACCCTGAACCGATCAAAACCAGTTTTTTTTCTTATTTGCAACCCAGAGCCGATCAAAACCAATTTTTTTCTTATTTGTAACTCAGAACCGATCAAAACCAATTTTTTTTCTTATTTGCAATCCTCAAACGATCAAAACCAGCTTTTATTTTTATTTGCAACCCTGAACCGCTGAAATCATTAACAACAACCTTGGTCTTCCCAGATTTTTTACGGGGCCATCAACTTTTACAGGTGGTAATACCATGAATCCAAGTGGATACAGCACAAACAGGAATAAAATCAAGGAAGAAAAAAACGTGGAAGATGTGGAAAGAGAAAATGTTCTTCAAAAAATCTTCCACAATATTATGGATACCCTCTCTTCTCACATTGCAGTTATAGACAGTAACTGCATGATTGTGGCTGTAAACAAGGCATGGAAAAAATTTGGAGATGAAAACGGACATATATGTCCAAGAGCCTGTGTTGGACAAAACTATCTTGAAGTGTGTGAGAATGCTCAAGGCAAAGGGAGCCAGGAAGCATCAGAAGTTGGAAATGGACTTAAGGAAATCATGGCTGGCAACCTTAACACTTTTTCCATTGAATATCCATGTCACTCAGATAGAGAAAACCGTTGGTTCAGGGTGACAATAAAGAAATTATCTGCTGCTGGAAAAATGTGGGCAGTTATTGAACACCACAACATCTCAGAAATGAAACTTGCTGAACTTAATTTTAAAAACAGTGAAAATAAACTTAACGGTATTATCAAATCAATTCCTGACGTCATGTGCATGATGGACAAGGATCTTAATCTAATCTGGACAAATGGTGTTGCAAGAAAAATTTTCGGTGAGAATATTGATGGACAAAAATGCTTTAATTCCTATGGTGGGAAAAATAATCAGTGTGAAAAATGCATTGTTCAAAAAACATTTTCAGATAATGCCACCCACTCAAGTGAATATACCCACATGGATATAAATGGCAGGGAGAGGACTTTTTTCTGCACATCCAGTGTGGTAAGCTATGACAATGCTGGCAATCCTTCCGAAGTCATGGAGATCATGCATGATATTACGGATAAAAAGGAATCAGAAAAGCAGATCAAAAAACTCTCACTTGCAGTGGAATACAGCCCTGCAAGTGTTGTTATAACAGACATTAATGGAACTATAGAGTATGTTAATGCAAAATTCACACAGGTTACAGGATACTCATTTGAAGAGGCAATTGGACAAAATCCAAGGATACTCAGCTCAGGTCGTCAGACAAAAGCGTACTATTCCCACCTCTGGAAAACAATTCTTGGCGGCAAGGAGTGGAAAGGAGAGTTTGCCAATCACAAAAAAAATGGCTCTCTCTACTGTGAAGCTGCATCTATCTCTCCCATATTCAGTGAAAACGGTAAAATAATCAACTTTGTTGCAATAAAGGAAGATATCACTGCAAGAAAAAAAATGATAAAAAAGCTTAAAGAAGCCAGAGATAAGGCCGAATCTGCAACAAGAGCAAAAAGTGACTTTCTTGCAACAATGTCCCATGAGATCCGTACCCCCATGAACGCAATTCTGGGCATGAGCCATCTGCTCATGGAGTCAAACCTTAATGACACCCAACACAACTATATCTCCATTATCCAGTCTTCTGCCGATGCACTGCTTTCAATTATCAATGATATTCTGGATATTTCAAAAATTGAGGCTGGAAAAATTGATCTGGAAAAAATTGAGTTTCAATTCTGTACTATTATTGACAAAATATTTAATGTACTGAAATTCACAGCAAAGGAGAAGGGGCTGGAGCTTATATATGATTTTGACCATCCCATTCCACTTCTACTGTCCGGTGACCCAACAAGGGTGAGCCAGGTTATCATGAATCTTGTGAGCAACGCCCTTAAATATACTGAAAAGGGACATGTTATTGTCTCATCCACCATACAACCCCACGACAACAGCCACATTCTCCTTAAAATTTCAGTGAAAGATAGTGGTATTGGCATAACAGCCGAACAGATCAAAATGCTCTTCAGACCATTTACACAGGTTGACAGCTCAACAACAAGAAAATATGGTGGCACAGGATTAGGGCTTGCCATTGTAAAGCGTTTTGCCAACCTTATGGACGGAGATGTCGAGGTGCAAAGTATCCCTGGAAAATGCTCCACATTTTCAGTAACTATGAAGCTGGAAAAAAGCCCATGTTCAAAAATTCCATCCCTGCCGATGGAAAACCTTGCCGGTTTAAGGGCATTGATAGTGGAATCTGGAATTAATTCAGGAAAATCACTTCAAAAATCACTTTATGCCCTTGGCATTGACAGCACGCTTGTATCATCTTATGAAGAAACTCTGAATCTTATCAAAAAAGAGAGAGCCTCCCATCCGTGGAACCTGATTCTGTTTGACTACAAATTGTCAGAAGTAGCTGGCAGGAATTTTTTAATGTCGATATCTGGAGATAACTTCCCTGACAAAAAACATGAAAGTGCTTTTTTGATAATGCACGATATAAATGATGGAGATAAGGCAACAAAAAATAATCCCCTGTTTTCAGGCATCACAAATAAACACATTGATTTTCTGGAACGTCCTGTTACGCCATTAAATCTTGTTAGAAAGCTTCTTAGGGCAGTTGAAAGTAGAATTAATATCCAAAATGAACCAAAGATGGACAAAACATCACGAGCTTTTTCTTCATCTTTTAATAGAGATTTTGGAGGTGTCAGTGTATTGATTGTTGATGATGATTCCATCAATCGGGAAATTGTCTCTGTTCTGCTTCAAAAAACAGGGATAACTGTTTATCATGCACTTGATGGAGAATCTGCTGTTGCCATGGTAACCGAACACTGTTTTGATTTGATACTAATGGATATTGAAATGCCGATCATGGATGGCATTGAGGCAACTCTGAAAATTCGATGCCTTGACGTACCCTGGGCTTCAAGGGTACCTATTGTGGCTTTAACAGGTCATGTCATGATGGATATCAAACAAAAATGTATTGAATCAGGCATGAATGACCATCTCGCAAAACCACTAAAACCCAAAAAACTCAAGGAGATGCTTCTAAAATGGCTCCCCTCTTCCGAGGCTCTACTTCAATCATCTCCAAATACAAATAGTGAAAAGAGTGTGAACAATTTTCATGATAAAGGGATAGATAAACTTTTTCATCATAAAGAGGCGGGTAAAGACTCTTATGATGAAGGAGTGGGTAAAGATTTTCATGATGAATGGCTGGGTAAAGACGTTCATGATGAAGAGTTGGATAAAGATTTTCATGGTGAGGGGACGGAGAATCGTCTTCATGAAGAAAAAATGGTAAAATCAACTGGTCAGGAAGATCTTATCGTATTTAAAGATGGCCTTCGTTATCTTAATAACAATATGACACTCTATCGAAAAATGCTTGGCGTATTTGTTGAAAGTTTTAGCACAATGGACAAAGAGCTTTTTGAGATGCTTGACAAAAAAGACATAGAGGGTGCAAGACAACTGATGCACAAGATAAAATCAAGCTCTGCAATGATAGGTGCACGGAAACTTTCCCATGTTTCAGGGGAGCTTGAACAGTTTTTTTTAAAGAATAAAACCATAAAATCACATAAATCTTCATGGTCTGATTCAACGAGTTCCCCAGATCATAAAAAGAGTGAAAGATATTCTCACAATGAAACTAAATGGACAAAATCAATTCCCACCCCCGACCATGAAAACCATGGGGAGTTTTTGCGCAGCAACATCAACAACATTGATTCTGAAAAAAATATAATAACAAAAATTAATTATTTCAATGAACTATTACATAAGGTACTCCAGGCATCCAGACAACTGAAAGATTCCATTGATGAGCAACATGATATTGACAAAAGCAGGAAAACAGACATCATAAAAGAGTGTGCTCCTCGGGAGATCAAAAATAGAATTGAAACCCTTCTTGATTTTGTCCGCAAACATCAGCCGGGAGAATCACGCTCCATCCTGGCGGAAATAAAAAACAGCAATGATGATTTCCTGTTTCAAAAGGAGCTTGAACAAATTGAGATTATTATAGGACAATATCGTTTCAAGGATGCAGAAAAACTGATCATGATTCTGCTTGAAAGATGCCGGGAACAATAAGATGACAGAGATGAAAAAACATAAAATTCTTGTGGTTGATGACAGTAAGCCCAACATTGATCTGATTGTTGAGGTTCTTAACAATGAATATACAGTAAGTGTTGCCATGAACGGTAAGGATGCTGTGCAGCTTGTTGCTGAGAATCCTCCTGATCTTGTTCTACTTGATGTGATGATGCCGGGCATGGATGGTTATGAAGTTTGCAAAATACTTAAATCCAACAAAAAAACCAGAGAGATACCTGTAATTTTTCTTACTGCCCTTGACGAGGAGGATGATGAGGCATTAGGCCTTGATATGGGTGCTGTTGACTATATTACAAAACCATTTCGTCCCCGACTTCTGGAGAGAAGGGTAAAAAACCAGATGATTCTCAAGGATCACCGCGATAACCTTGAGGAGATGGTGAAACAGCGTACACGGCTTTTGAATCTGACCCAGGATGTCACCATCGAAAGCCTTGGAAACCTTGCGGAGTACAGAGATCAGGAGACAGGAGGACATATTAAACGCACAAAAAACTATGTCAATTGCCTGGCAACCGAGATCCGGAAACAGGGCAAATATCCAAAAAGCAATATAACCGATGGCTACATTGAACTTCTTACAAAATCTGCTCCTTTGCATGACATCGGAAAGGTTGGCGTTCCGGACAGCATTCTCATGAAACCAGGTCGTCTCACAAGTGAAGAGTTTGAAGAGATGAAAAAGCATACAATCTATGGCAGGGATATTATAGCAGCATCGGAAAGAAGCCTTGGTGAGGACTCTTTTTTGAGTGTAGCAAGGGAGATAGCATATACCCATCACGAAAAGTGGGATGGGTCAGGATATCCTGAAGGCACAAAAGGAGAAAATATCCCCATTTCAGGACGCATGATGGCCATAGCTGATGTATATGATGCCTTGATATCCAAACGGGTATATAAAGATCCCTTTTCCCATGAAAAAGCCATGAAAATTATCATTGAAGGAAACGGCACACATTTTGATCCTGTTATGGTTGAAATTTTTATTATCTGCCAAACCCGCTTCCGTGAGATTGCAATAGAATATGCTGATTTTGATGAAGAGAGGCAGACTCTTTCGTCATGATTCCCTAACCTGGGGCAAGCCAGAACCAAAAAAAGCACGTTGATCTGGCCGGTGGTAAAGGTTCCAATGCCTATATCAGAATTAATACTCAGCGTGCCTTGCATCACACCGTCCAGAAATAGTTTCCTGTAATATCTGGAATCAATTCATTTTTTTACCGTGAAAATGGCTATCATTTTTATATTTGGGAGTCGATTGATACGTAATCAATCATGCCTGTTTATCTCTTCAATTGACAACCCTGTAAACTCAGAAATTTTATCAATGGATTCACCTTTTTTAAGCATTCGGCTTACAACGGTTTTCAAACCCTTTTCAATCCCTATCTTTTCGCCCTTTTCAATTCCTATCTTTTCACCCTCTTCAATACCATCCATTTTTGCCGTTGTGATCATATCTCGCTCACGAACAAGATTTACTACATAACGTTCATAATCAGCCTTTTCTGATCTGCTCATATGGATATAGGATAGCTTCTCTTTTGCTTTATCAATATTTTTAGACTTAAAATCATCCCTTACCTGTTCATTTTTTATCATATATATCCATTCATCAATATATCGCTTTATAATATCCTGAAACTTATAAATCTGAATAAAATAGTACTCGGGAAAGATATCTTTATCCACAAACTTATACTTTGATTCCAATCCATCCATTACCTCAACCCTCTCTTTTATCTTCAATGGATTGCCGGTATTCATGCCGAGGAATCGTGTTGTGCCTTTATAGAGATAGTCATCTCCGGTGCCGAAGTTGAAATAGAGGATACTTATGGAGATTACCTTGCTGATATTTTTAAAATCTTCACCCAGTTTCATATTTTCAACAATAACCTTTGATGTGCCAAAGAGGAGCCGCTCCAGATAGTCCCTTTCACGGGTGTTTTGAATCTCAATGATGATTTTGCGTTTATGGCTATCCTCAACCATTAAATCCACGCGGTTAAATTTATCATCCTCCTGTTTCTGGTTCCCTTCACTTTCAAGGAGATTTAATATTTTGATGTTTTCATCTTCGAGCAATGCACAAAGGAATCCTTCAAGAACATCAAAGTTGGCTTTATCACGTAAGAGGCTCTTTATTGCCCAGTCAAACCTGATTACACGATTGCGGTCTGAAAAATCTGTCATATCAATATCCTCTTTGGTCTGTTCTCAAAATCGACATCTTATTGCTTTTTCAGAAGTTATTGCATTTGTCTGAATCAGGATAACCAGGATGGATAGGATGTTCAGGATAGACAATCCTGCCTTATCCTGTTAATCCTGGGAATCCTGGGAATCCTGATTCAGACTGTGTTGACAAGGCTTACAATATCATAGGTGTCGATTTTGAGTCTGTTTTGTATTTTTTATATGAAAGTCTCCGTAACAGCCTGTTTTAAAAACGACTTTCATCCCTTCGATTGTGGCGGTAATCCGCCATGTACGTTATAAGAAAGTCCCCGTATTTCAAGGTTTTTTCAGGGCTTTCATGCTTCGTTGTGGCAAGATGGTTTTGCCATGGCCGTTATATAAAGTCTCAATAAATAGCTGTTTTTAAAACGACTTTCATTTCTTCGATTGTGGCGGGCATCCGCCATGTACGTTATACCCATCCTATGGCAACGACATTAAGCATAATACCATCTATTTGATCCTGCCCGGACAGCTTTAAAAGAACATCTTCATCTTCAAGTGGTACAAAAATGGTTAGAGTCGTGGATTTATAATTTAATTTTTTAGCATATTTTACAGCCTGTTTTTTTGAGTGTTGCATCTCTGCTTGATCTTTAAAGCTCTTTACCTCAATAATACCTTTCTTGTTTTTGCATTTAAGGTGTAGATCAACCCTGCCATTGCCGGTTGGAAATTCAGGGCTTACGGTACAAAGCCTGCCAACCGCATTTTGCAGCCAAAAATAGAGATGAAAATGCCCCACATATTCTGTATATTGAAGGTCAGATCGTCTTGGTTGATCCTTCCATGGATTTATTCCCTTTGCCTTGAACCGTTTTAAATAATCTTTATATCTTTGAAGCAGTGCCGGAATATTAATGTATGATGAATCACCTCCTTCTTCTTCCTCAAAAACATCAGAGAGGGTATCTAAGGGATCAAGGGGCAAAATGGGCAGGCGTTCGCCAAAGAGGTCACCTGTAAGGGCATTGTAGAGTCTCATTTGGATAAAGGGGCTGGAAAAACGGCAGATTTCATTTTTTTTTCCGTGTGTATCATTGATTGTTTCAAAATCAATAATTCCATTTAAATAGGCATAACTGCACCACTCTGAATCAATGGTGAATGGTTGATCTGAATTTGTGAAAAGCTCAACTATCTTATCTTTATATTTGCCCTTTGCTTTTTTGATAAGGTTTAACACTGTATTGTTCCACTCTCTGTATAAAGCTGCTCTGTAAACATCCTCCCAGGCAGAGATATCAATATTTTTTTGAGTTTCTGTGTTATATTTTTCAGTTAAAAGTTCTCCAAACCAACAGACAAGACCGGGTTGCCCCCGTGTGGTATCATATACGGTTTGAACAACTTCCGGATCAATGATCTGTCCGCTCTCATTCTGGTATTGTTCAAAGAGTTCAACAACTTCATCAATGGTAAAGTTGGGCACATGGAGAGATCGTTGAATATTAAAAGGAGAACCCCTTAGGCTGTCAACTCCAAGAACTGCCCTAACTCCAATGAGTGCAAGGCCATGGAGATTGAAGTTCTCTTTATCAAGATAGATGTCCCGAAACATTGTCACAAATTTATCTATAACAAGGGGTGGAAGTTTATCAAATTCATCAATAAAAAGGATCAAGGGTTTTTCAAAAATATCTGAAAAAATATCTGCAAACTCCTCCCATGTTCCGGGCTTCTCAATGTCAACCTTGAAAAATCTTCTGAAAAGCAGTGGAACACGGGAAAAAAAATCTTCAGGCGGATCACTCTCCTCTAAGGATATACCCTGCATTGACATCGTAACAATGGCAAATTGATCAGGGTATTTTTCTTCAATCTCTTTTTTAACTTGCCGCATGAGCCATGTTTTACCACACTGCCTTGGTGCCCATATGGTGAAGAAATGCCCTCTCTCTTCTGGAACACCTATAAGTTGATTACTACATTTCTCTATTAATTTTTTTCGAGGAACACAGAAATGATGCCTGCAATCCACAGGGCCGTATGAAAAAAAAGTTCTCATGGTTTTTACCTGTTTTTCTCTTATTGTGATTTAAAAAATGCCATCACTTTGCATGGCCCGGTAATGGGTCCAGTGGTGTATGTGGTTCCGGCAAGTGTTCCATTGCATCCAAGAACGTAGTTGATCATATATCCTGAATCCGGTGTCACTGTAAAAGTTGCAGAGCCGCCGTGGCTTACATCCACAGTGGCAGGGGAACTGGTTCCGTTGGTGTGGGAGACAGTTCCGTTGGCCGTGGCATGACCTGTCACTGTGTAGGTTTTTGGGGTAAAGGTGGCATTAAGTGTGCAGTCTCCCGTGATCACTCCGGAGGTATAGGTATTGCCAGACCATGCTCCGGAGGGACAGTTACCGGTGAAATTGTTAAACAGGTAACCCCAGTCAGGTATTATGGTGAAGGTTGTTGTGTCATTATAATTAACTGTTCGGCTGGCGGGGCTTATGGTGCCACCTGTGCCGGCAGAGGCTGTGACTGTGTAGCTGTTCAGGGTAAATGTTGCAGTTACGGTGCAGTCTTCTGTTATGTTGCCGGTGGTATAAAAAGTGGAAATAGCTATGGGACCGGTTATGGTGGTGCCGCCGCAACCTGTAATCGTTGAAATTCTTGATCCTATGCCTGGTGTAATTGTAAGTGTAGTTGTATTGCTTGCGACTACAGTATGTGTATCTGGTGATACTGTTCCACTTCCTGACCAGTAGCGTGCTGTGCCTGTTACCGTGTATAACAAAGGAACTGATGAAGAATAGATTAATTGAAGATATGGTCTGGTAGTTTCCGAGTAATATCCTGAAACGGCGGAACAATTGTGATTATACCCTGTAACCATCTTATAACCAGACTCATTGGAATAGGCAATGGAGTCAGAAGCACCTTGTGCATATCCAGTTCTGCAAGTTTGAATCAGTAAACTGTCAGTCCCATTCCATATAAATGGCGATGATGAAAAATCGGCAGTATGCCAACCTATATAAGTCCCTGAATATGACATATTTGGCCCCACAAGGGTCAAACCTGAACTATCTTCAAAAGTTGCATCACTGCTGAGCTGTGTTTTTGTAGTATGCCCCATGTAAAGATCAAACAATACCTCGTTTGGAGTATTATCTGAAGTAACATACCATTGAATTCCAGTTATGTCAGATCCAGAAGGTACGCCTACATTGCTTAATTCTGTTGCTGTTATCAGTATCTGAACTTTGGCATTGGTAAAAGTTGTTGGGATTAATGGAAAGGTTTCACTTGCATTTGACCCACTATTTGTGCCGATTGTAACGGTTTGGCTATAGCTCCACTTAGCATATAGCGTAATTGATACGTTATCTGTATAACTTCCACCTTCAGCATAATCTGTGCCTGATCCGTCAGCAGCAGTATTCCAGCCATCAAAAGTATATCCTGTTTTAGCAAGAGTACCTGTGTTGGTCGCAAGGTTAAGGGCAATATCATGAAGCTTAGTCTGCTGACCTGGCACAGCACCGCTGGTTGCACCATTGGAATCGTAGGATATTCCGTATATATCTTGAGTCCATGCTGTAATACCACCAATGGTTAGAGAGTTAGAACCTTTAGAATCAGTAACCGTACTCCCTGAACTTTGATTCATTGTGTAATGAGATACAAGATTAGCATAATTTGGGTGCCCAATTGTTACAATTTGATCTTTCCATGATGATATTGTTGCTTCATCTAAAGCGGTACTCCAGATACGTAAATCTTTTATTGCACCATGAAAAAATTGATTATAAGTTCCAGTAATTAAATCCCCAACTCGCAATTCAGAATTAGAAGGAATTGATAATGTAGGAGAAACTGTCCTGCTTTGTTGAAAAACACCGTTGACATAGAATGTCTCTGTTGTTCCATTGTATGTTCCGGCCAGATGAATCCATGAATGTTGAGGCATAAGGTATGGTGTCGTCCAATCGTTACTTGCTCCCCAATGGTTGATTACCAAATATCCAGAAGAGTTGAATCCTACTTGAACACTATTATCGTTTATCCCATCCACTCCCCAACTGAAAACTTTTCTGTCCTGTCCTGTAGTTGTGGCTGCATTTACCCACATCTCCCATGAGTAAGCAGAGTTTCCAGAAGGGATACCTGTGGAAGAATTTTTAACGCCATAACCTGATGCTCCATTTAAATACAGGACGTAATCAGGAACAACCGCAGTCCACACCGCATAAAGCGTCATGTTTGAGGCTCCCATGACAAAGCTGTCACCAGACTGATATGTCATCCCGCTTCCGTCGGACGCTGTATTCCAACCTGCAAAATCGTACCCCGTCTTCACAAGGGTTCCTGTATTACCCAGAACGGTGATACTGTCGCCCTGTGCATAGCTGTTTCCATCTGCGGGAGGGGTGCCGCTATCCGCACCGTTGCCTTCATAGGTTACTGAATAAAAGATATCAACCCCGCCGGTGAGTTCTATTTCAAAATTGTCAATACCTCCTGTCCTGCTTCCATCAGCAGAAAAAAAGACATACAGTGCACTGGCACCTGCAATGTCGCTATTTGTCAAGGTCGTCGTATGTTCCGTATGCAGTGTTCCAATGTTACCATTGTCGTCTGAATTTTTAATCCGAAATGTCAAATCAAAATCATTACCGGTTTTGGCTTCAACAATAAGCTCGAAAAAATACCAGGTGGCAGGGGAATATGTCATATCACCACCTGTCCAGCTCAGAGCTGACCCGAGGGCATTGTTGAGCCAGTTCCCACCCCCTCCATGAAAGGAAATCCCCAGAAAATTTCCGGAACCAGGCATTCCCACAGAACCTGAAGCCGAATTGATGGTCTCTGTTGAAAAACCCAATGCCCCATAACCTGAATTGGCTGCCATTTTAAAGTAGGCGGACAGTGTATATACACCCCCTTCAGTGACATTGTAAGACTCTTTTGCAGTCCATATCTGATCAGAAGATGATGTAGAGACTAAGATTCCGCCTCCCCCTCCCAAGCCTGCTGTGGCATCCCAGACAAAGGGATCGCCGGATCCGTTCGTGCCTTCGGTAAAATTGTCCGTAAGAGAATTCGATGTTGAAAATTCTTGAAGTTTGGTCACCGTTACCGGTGCCGGTTCCCGATAGGCAACATACAATCCCACCCCTGGAGACAGACCGGAGGTTTCATCGCTGTTGTAATAGCTGCTGACGTAACCCGATAAAGCGGTCACCCCTGTGCTTCCCGAAACACTCCCAGTATAAAGAAGGGCTGTGCCTCCAGGACCCACGGTGGCTGAGCCACCGCTTACAATTATGTTTCCACCTGTAGCTGTACCTGCTCCACTTGCCTTTCCTGCATTTAGCATTATTGCAGCAGGGGACGTTGATGTATCATCGGTTGACATTGCTCCAGTAAGAGTTAAATCACCTGTGTCAACAACACCTGATGCAATATCAATGGTTCCTGTGGCTGAAATTGCTCCAAGTGAAAGGGCATTTGTATCCAAAACTGAAACATTTCCCGAAGATACTGGTATGCTTAAAACTCCAGTGAAATCGTTAAGCTCATGTAGCAGAGAGATATTATCTGTTGAGGTTGCGGTTATTGTTGTATTGCCACCACAGATAATTTGTCCTCCATCAGAGGTTGTTGTTCCAGATTGCCCAGCTACATTGCCAGATATTGAAGTAATGTTAATGTTGCCTGACCCATTTGTTTTAACACTGCTTCCTGCGTTGATATTTATTGCATTACTGCCTGTCCCTTTTGTTCCTGTTATTGTTGTGGTTCCGTTTTCACTTCTTACCTTACCTGCACCTGATAAATAACCACCAGTATCAGTGAACCACGTATCTCCAACAGCAATACCATCTGATCCCCCTTTACCAATACCTTTAATGGTTACTGTACCTGCTCCAGTTGTAGTGATATTACCTGAAAGATTAACACCTCTTGCATGAGATACACCTCCTGCTGTGCTACCTTTTCCTATTAAAGAAATATTTCCTCCACCTGCTGCAATATCACCATTAATAGCTACTCCTCTCATTATGGAATTATTTTCATCTACAATTAAGTTTGTACCTATTGCATAATCACTTAAAGGATCGATTCCTCCTCCTATAGTTACACTACCCCCATTGGTGGTTATGGAGCTGCCACGGGGAAGCCAGACTGCTCCCGTTTCAGAATCTAAAGTTGCCAGATAACGAGAATTAAGCACCACATTTAAAGCATTGCTTAAAGATGTGATAATACCCGGTATTCTTATTAGTCTATCTGCAGCAGCTATTTTATCAGTAAAAACAATATTACGGGAAGCCTTTAGAGTCAGGGTTGCCGTATCTCCCGCTGTTTTGCTTATAGTTCCGCTTAAATTAATATCTCCAGGCTCTCCCGCACCGCTTCCAGTGGTTATTACAACCGATGTGCCAGCATTAAGTTTATCTTCTATCTCTGAAATTGAAACTGTTGCACCAGTGGCGTATGGAGTCCAAGTATCAGTACCACCGTCTGACGACCATAAGCCTCCGCTGCTCGACGTACTGATTGTGGTGTTGTAGGTAGCAGGAGTTGGCACAGCCGCACCCCATCTTGAAAAACCATCTTGACCTGTTACTGTTATAGTGTTGTTAGCAGTGTCGATGGTTCCGCCTGAGATGCTCCAATTAGTTCCACCGTCTGGTGATTTCCACAATTTTAAATCTGCTTCTGTCAATCCATTGAGTTCTGAATCATTATAATTAAAAACAAGAGTGGCATTTAATCCTGTGTTGGTTGTCGGATTAATATCGTAATATCTTAAAATGCTTGGATTACCGCTGATGGTTTGGGCTGTGTGTGCTCTTGTTATGGTTGTGCTTCCCATGTTTGCACTTGTGGTTAGAACAGTACCAAGACCTGCTACATTCTCATCGGTTATATTGCTTAAATCTCTTGTGGTGGTTATATTTCCTGAACCTGAAGCATTGAGGTTGTAGCTTCCCTCAACAAGGGTTCCAGAACTTCCAAGTGTGATGCTCCTGCTTTGCATATCAATATCTTTACCAAGCAGAAAATTTCCATTAACTGAAAAGTCAGAGCTTAAAGTCGGCGTTGCATTGCTTGAAAAAAAGAGACTGTTTACAGTTGGGGTGCCCGAAATAACAACTTCATTGGCAAGGGAGCTTAACTTGTAAAGCCCTACATTGTCTGTTGATGCTGGAGCTGAATTTCTGCTCCAGTTGCCAGCCGTTGCCCAAGCATTATCTTCAGAGCCAATCCAAGTGTTAAATGCAGTTGAATCTACCCAATCAGTAGCTTGATCCATATTGGTAAGAGTGCCGTTATTGGCATTTGCGGTCATATCATAAAGCGTTGTCCCGTCAGATTGATCCATACGATAATAGGCAACTAAATTTGCGTCACTGCCATTTAGGGTGTTCATCATGTTTTCGCGGATTTGATCATCAGTTCGGGCAACATTCCAGATACGGACTTCGTCGATCTCACCATTAAAATAACGCGTTCCTGATTCAGCAAGAAAATCTTTTCCAATAATTACTGGATCGCTGTTTGCCGCAACAGTATAAGGTATGCCACTTAATGTCTGCTCTACCCCGTTTAAATATACTTTTTTTGTTCCACCACTATTAATTGCTGCAATATGGTGCCATTGGTCAAGAGTAAGAATTCCATTTGCGGTTGACATGTCATCAAAACGGATTCCGCTATAAGGAGAATCAAAAGTTAAACGTAAGGTATATCCATAAGATTCTTGAGTATGATATTTTCCTACAATGCCTCCAAGCAAATTGAAACTTCGTGGCTTTATCCATGCTTCAATCGTGTAATTACTCTCATTAGTGAAACTTAATTGTGCATTATGTGGAATATTTACATAATCATTTGATCCATCAAAATCCAAAGCCTTTCTTGGTCCTGCAAATGCCCCTGATGCTTTCCAGGTTGCACCGTTGGTAATTGTGCCTGGGTTGCTGTTGTCGCTGTTGTCAGTTAAAGTTATTCCGCTGCCATCGCTCATTTTGTAGTAGGCTTTTAGATTTGCATTAGGAGTTGTGATCTCTTTATACATATTTGCTTTGATTTCTGCTTCTGTGCGTGCTGTATTCCAAACACGGACTTCGTCCATCATTCCGTCTATAAATCGATTATCACCGATTTTGTTGTTGCCAATAAAAAAAGAACTGTTGGACGTAACAGTTCCACTTAATAAATTACTTGTATCAAGCACCCCATTTATATATAGCTTCATACCAGATGAAGTGTCATAAACACCTGCAATATGATACCATTTATTTGCTTCCAATGCTAAAGTTCCATTCAGTATCTGTGGTGATCCACCTATATTAATGACAAATTGTGCTTGATTCAGAGGTAAAGGTACTCCTCCATCTCCAAGTCGCAAATAAGCAAAATTTCCATCCTGTTCTGTTCCAATCAAGCTGATAACCCCCTGTCCAGGGTTATCAAAATTATTTAATTTCACCCAACACTCTAGTGTAAGAGTTGATCCACTGAGATCTATAGAGCCACAATCTACATAGTCATCTGTCCCATCAAAGTTTAGGGCGTAGTTAGTAGCATGAGCTACGCTTGCGAGTGTCAGCAAGGCCATTGATATTATTAAAATTCGTTTTGTCATTTTAGATTCTTCCTATAATAATAGTTCGAGAAATTTTTTTGTAACATTAAAAAAGAATCGACAAGTATTCTCCAAAATTGGAAAACTGTGTTTTACACAACATTGCAGTCCAACAAAGGAGATATCTGTGAGAATAATAAACCGTATTTTCTCCCAAATGTCCAACATAAGCAAACTCAGCATAAATTTTTACTGACACTTTTTTCAACTATAATGCTACGACAAGGTCGAATGAACTTTCGCAACATGGGGTGCTATAGCAATTTGAACGAAAAAATTTATTCGAAAAATGCCACCCTTCATATGACCTCAAAAGTACTTTACACTTTTTTGTGAGAGGTTACCTAAAAATGGGGATCTGCTTCATGAAAGTGTAAACCAGAAAATGAAACATGCCCGAAAAATTTTAGAAAATCATTCTATTTTAAACTTTTCAATCTAAAAAATACCCTTCAATATGAGGAACTCATTAACTACGGTGCTATCAGCTCTTAAAACTGTCCGAAGCATTGAAAATTAAGAGTTGACAGTGTCGATCAAAGCCGGTGTTGTCTCCAACCTCTGATCTCCCAGCATTACCTCTCCAGCATCAATCACAAGACCAACAGGAGGCATATCGGAAAAAGAGACAGACTGTTGATCGGTCGTTGCCGGCAGGGAGATAAGTGTTCCGTCTGTTCCTTCAAATGTGACTGTAGCTCCTGACCGGAATACTGTAAAAATAGTTGAAGGTGCTTCAATCGTTATAGTATTTGCCCCGGGAAAATTCATAACTTTCGCCCTTCCACCGCTTTCAATTACCAGGTTGTTGGCCTGGGCATTTCCGTACACGAAATAAACGGTGTCCGACAAAACGGTGACGGTAGATGTGTCCGTAATAACAAAATACTCGTCCGGATATTCAAAGCCTTCCCCCACTGTGATGACAACGGCTCCTGTCTTTGATTGACCTTCTGAATCAACAACCGTGCAGGTGGCAGTGTATGTTCCTGGATTTTCAAAGGTGTGTGACGGATTCTCATCGTCATCGCCTGTGGTACCGTCTCCGAATAACCAGGCATATTCAAAGGGAGGAGATCCAGACACCACGGTACATGAAAGAGTAGTGGATAATGGTGCCCTTCCATATGCGGGTTCTGCCCCGATGGAGAGAATCAGATCCTCTGCAGCGGCCTCGTTGCTCCCGCCGGCACGGACGGAAAGCACATAGTATGCCTCATTCTTGTCCGCTCCTGAGACATCCTGGCCGTTGTGCATATAGATAGCCATGGCACTCCCGGTATCTGTAAGCGTGGTCGTGGATGTCCAGTAATAGCTGCCGCAGATATCCGGAAAAATGTCGGCATCCACAGGCGGTGGGGATGGCCTGCTGTAGTCCACGATGGCCCTGAGCTCCTCTATGATCGGAAGCCTCCAGTCCCCAAATCCGGCAAGGACAAGATCCTCACAGTAAACGAGGGCGTCCTCCCAGGTCAAGCGCTCCTCCGCGTGGTACTGCTGAAACATCAAGCCGGTTTTCCGGTCGGATACCGTGACATCTCCGTTATCGACAAACCTGACCAAAGGTTCCACACCCGGCATATCCGATCGAACGGCACGAACAAAAATTCCGGAATTCGATTTTTCTATGTTATTGCCGTAGGCTGCGGAAAAATAGACACATATTGCATCTTCCCCGTTCAGGGAGAAGGCATTGGTCGTGGAAGACCAGTACCAGTAGGATTGGGTGCCGGGAAAATAGTCCGTGTTGACGGCTGGATCATTGCGCCCCTTGTCCGTCAGGGATGTCAGCTCATGCAGGGTGGGCAGACGCCAGTCAGAGTATCCGCCGAAATTTTCGGCATTGAGCGCGGAGATATAATCCTGGGTATCGGTGCCTTCCCCGGGTGTTCCGGCATTACCGCCGTTGGTTTCCGGGTTTTCGTCATACCAGGAGTATTTATTTCCCCGGTCATGAACTGTGCCGTCTTCGGTCTTCACCTCCCAGATGAGGCCTGTAACGTTATCCCTGACCATGGCCCAGGATGAAGCGGCATCATTCAAGGGATTTCCATCCGCATCCAGTTTGGTGTAGGATCGTGGATTGATGGAATAATCTGAATCCTCGCCAAAGGTGTCCGTGAAGGACTGGTTCTGTCCCGAATCCGGCACCGGCGTGAATACTCCTTCGGAGAACACGAAATCATCGGCGACCCAGTTGCAGTCCATGTTGCAGCCTTCGGCGGGTTCAATGCGGTAAGCCTGGATACCTGTCAGATCGCTGAACGCAGAGGTATCAACAAATTCAAGGGGTTCGGCCAGGCCGGAGTGATTATCCGGCAATTGATGACAAACAGACCCAAGAACAGAACCAGAGGTATCAATTGCATAAACGGTGATCTCCTCAGATCCTCCTCCGTATCCATAATATTCATTCCGTCCCGCCCAGAATCCTAAAAGTATCTTCGGCGTTGTAATGGTCAGGCCGTCTGTATCGTCATGATTGGTTATTGCAAAACTTCCGGAATGGGGTATGCCGAAAATCGGGCAGTCATCACAGATTTTGTAATCCTCCCCGAAAACTCCAAAGCCCGTGTCCCACACTATATCCCTGTAAATCGGGTTGTCGTTATTAAGGGTGTAAAGCGAATGGTTGGATGCCGGAGACAAAAGGAAGTCGTCAAAGGTAACGACAATGACACCTTCAGCTCGGGTTATTGTTGAAAAAAAGGCTGTAAAAACAAGGATTAACAGGAATAATAAAATGTTGATCTTTTTCATTCTTTTTCCTCCTTAAAAAATTGATGTTCTTTTACAGGCTCATTATACTCTTTAATCAAATAGACATTTTTATTAAGTATTTGCAAGGGGTTTTGTTTTTTTTATATGAAAGTCTCCGTAACAGCCTGTTTTAAAAACGACTTTCATCCCTTCGATTGTGGCGGTAATCCGCCATGTACGTTTATATGAAACTGTAGGGGGTAGAAATGGATTGTGCCCCTACAGTTTCATATAAGAAAGATGCTGATTTATCTTGTAAGAGATTCCCTGCTTCTGTATATTTTCATTTATGAAAATTTTAAAACCATATTACAAAAATCCTTCATCCGATAAAGGCGGAAATTTTACATCTGTAGATACATCTGTCACATCATCTTGGGGCACAATACTTTCCAGATATTTTCCTGCCGTTATAAGCGGTACCCTTTTGACCCTCGCTTTTCCCGAGGCAAATTTCTCATGGCTTGCATGGGTGGCATTTATCCCGCTCATCGTATCCTTAAGGAAAATGGGTGGAAAGCATGCCTTTTATGCTGGATTTATAATGGGCTTTGTCCATTTTATATCTCTTTTATACTGGATTGTTCCCACCATCAGCACCTATGGAGAACTTCCCTTTTTTCTTTCTCTGCCCATTCTTATACTTTTAACTCTCTATCTTGCTTTATATCCTGCGATTTTTTCCTTTGGTGTCAGTTGTTTTAAAAATCACTTGATGCCCCTTGCCGCATCTTCAATCTGGGTTTCCCTTGAATTTTTGAGATCATGGCTTTTTACAGGATTTCCATGGGGATTGACAGGATCTTCCCAATATATGAATCTTGAATTGATACAAATTGCAGATATTACATCCGTGTATGGAGTATCGTTTGTAATACTTATGACCAATGGTGTTTTGGCAATGACTATAGAGAGTTTTTTCGCAAAAGATTCTGTTTTGGTAATGACTCTTAAGAGTATTTTTGCCAAAGATTCTGTTTTGGTAAAGGCTGTTGAAAATAATTTTGTAAAAGATTGTGTTCCTGAAATAACTCCGGAGAGTATTTCTTCAAGGGTATGGAAAAGATCCTGGATGCCGCATTTTTTGTGGTACATTCTTCTTGTTGCTGTTTTGATTGTTGTTTTTACCTATGGAAAAATGAGAATTTCACAGGTTCAAGAGATTGCTGACCATGGAGAACATGTTACTATTTCTCTGATACAGGGAAATATTGAACAGCTTTTTAAATGGGATAATGCATATAAAAACAAAACTATTGAAAAATATTGTGACCTTTCAATGAAGGCTGCCACTATGAATGGTGCGGGCAAAAAACCTGATCTCATAGTCTGGCCAGAAACAGCTCTTCCTTTCTATTATATATGGAACAGAGAGTTCTCTGAAAAGGTGGATGAGTGTATTCAAAGAGCTGACACAACTTTTCTGGTGGGCAGCCCTGCATTTGAGGCTTTGGCAGAAGATGGATATGAGCTTTTTAACCGCTCTTACATGGTAAATCCAGGAGGGTTTGTTACAGGTCACTATGATAAAATTCATCTTGTTCCGTTCGGAGAGTATGTCCCGTTTGGAAAATACCTTTCATTTTTGGGTAAAATCATTGCCCAGGCAGGCAACTTCTCTCCAGGCAAGCCCCCTGCACGTCCCCTTGCCTTTAACGGCTCAAGTGCCGGAGTTTTGATATGCTTTGAGATTATATTTCCGTCTCTTTCAAGAAATATGGTCAAAAACGGTGCAAAGGTGCTTGTAAATACCACCAATGATGCCTGGTTTGGATATACATCAGCACCAAAGCAGCATTTTTCCATGGCTGTTTTCAGGGCAATTGAGAACAGAAGGGCAGTTGCAAGGGCTGCAAATACCGGTATCAGCGGATTTATTCAACCAACAGGTGCTGTTGTAGATGCCTCGGGGCTTTATGTGGATGCTGTATTGACAAGATCTGTTCCATCCATGACTCTACAGACAATATATTGCAGGTGGGGAAATTTTTTTGTAATTCTGTGTCTGGTTGCAACAGGGGCTATATCTGTGATAAATGTTAAAAAACAGAAGCCAGATAGACCCTCTACTGGTGCTAAAGATGATCAGAAAAAAAATTAATGATGCCGGAAAAGTGCTTCTGTTTCCCTTTAAGGCATTTGGTTTCATTGTTTTTGCCTTTAAAGTTGTAATATTTACTTTTTTGGTGCTTGACAGTCTGTTTGAATGGATAGTTTCAACAATATTGAAATAGTACACTATAACGGCCATGCAGGATAACCTCCGTAATCAAATGAATTATAGTGGTTTTTAAAATACTCAAAGCCGACACCTATGATCTTTTGAGCCTTGTCAACATTGTCTGAATCAGGATGTCCAAGATTAACAAGATAAGGCAGGATTATTTATCCTGAGCATCCTTTTCATCCTGGTTATCCTGATTCAGACAAATTCAATAACTGCTCAAAAAGCAATAAGGTGTCGATTTTGAGAAAATAGGCTGTTGTGGAAAATTTCATAAAAAAATAAAAAATGGAGAAAAATAAATGTCTATAGAATTAAAACAGAATATTGCAGAGTGTTATGAAAAAGCTGAACAGCTTAAGGAGTATCTTTGACCTCCCTGTAAAACAGAATCGCTTAAGAGAGCTTGAGAGTTTCATTGCAAGGGAGGATTTCTGGAATGATGCTGAAAAGGCAACAGAGCTTTTGAAGGAGAGAACCAGGATTTCTGACCTGATTGATGCCTGGAATGCCATACATGGAGAGATCGAAGATGCAGAGACCCTTCTTGAACTTGCAAGGGAGGAACGAGACAAAGATGCAGAGAGTGAAGTTGAAAGTCAGCTTGAAGCCCTTGAAAATCGTATAAAAAAATTTTCCATTGAAATAATGCTTGATGGGGAGGATGATGCCAGAAATGCTATTGTTTCCATTAATGCAGGTGCAGGCGGAACAGATTCCCAGGATTGGGCTGAAAGGCTATTTCGCATGTATTCCAGATGGATTGATAAAAAAAAGTACAAGTTTCAGCTCATTGATTATCAGCCAGGGGATGAGGCAGGTCTTAAAGGGGCAACATTCAGTGTCTCCGGAACCAACTGTTATGGATTTTTAAAGGTGGAATCTGGAGTTCATCGTTTAGTTCGTATCTCTCCTTTTAGTTCAACAGGAAAAAGACACACATCCTTTGCTTCGGTTTTTGTCTATCCTGAGATAAAAGATGATATTCATGTGGAAATAGATGAAAAGGATCTGCGTATTGATGTTTTTCGGGCAAGCGGTTCAGGCGGACAGCATGTCAATAAAACAAGCAGTGCTGTCAGGATTACCCACATGCCAAGCGGCGTGGTTGTCCAGTGTCAGCAGGAGCCTTCTCAGCACAGAAATAAGGAGATTGCCATGAAGGTGCTAATGTCCCGTCTTTATCAGATTGAAAAAGAGAAACAGAAGCAGAAGATGCAGAATCTTCATGATACCAAGGATGACATTGCCTGGGGCAGCCAGATACGCTCCTATGTCATGCATCCATACAGGATGGTCAAGGATCACCGTACCGACCATGAGATCGGTGATGTGGACAGGGTTATGGATGGAGATCTTGACCCTTTTATTGAGGGGGTTCTTCTTTCCGGAAAGATATGAATGTCAAATATGAATATTGATGATATAATAAAGGAGTTTTACACCCCAGGGACACCTCTTTATGATATTTTCATGGACCATGCTGAACTTGTCACCCGGAAAAGTCTTGCTGTTGCAGAAAGGGTAAAGCGTAATTCAGAAAGTTTAAAGCCAGCTCACCTCACCGGTAATGAAAAGGCGTCAGATTTTAATATATCCAAGGCAGTCTCTCCGGATATGCTTTTTATTGAAGAGGCTGCCATGCTTCATGATATAGGAATTTTCATGACACATTCGCCATCCATACACTGCATGGGAGAGCATCCTTATATCTGTCATGGTTTTTTGGGCAGAAAACTTCTTGAAAATATTGCTCCAGATGGTTCCTTGTCTCGCCATGCCCTTGTCTGTGAACGCCATACCGGCGCAGGTATTACAGCGGAAAATATAAAGAGCAATGCCTTGCCTCTTCCATGTCGTGATATGGTGCCTGAGACAATTGAGGAGCAGATTATCTGTTTTGCAGACAAATTTTATTCAAAAAAACCGGAACAGGCAGGAGTGGAAAAGAAAGCTGAGCAAATTGTAGAAGAATTGTTATGTTTGGATCATTCCCATGGAAAACGTTTTCTTGGATGGCTGGAACAGTTTTCAGAAAGCAAATCATAAGGTGACAAAGTATGGAATTTACTCAAACTGCTAAAAATAGACTTTTATTTGATATTGACCAATTATCATCAACATACATAATTGAGTTAGATAATTTTATACAGTACCTTAAATTTAAACAATTAAATGATAGTCAGTTAAGGAATGAGCCTGGAAAAAAATGCCCTGAATCATCCTTTCCATTGATAGATAAGGAAGTGGGAGATGAGACAGGATGTGGGCATGTTATTAGTGACCGGTTTTTAAGTGAGAAATTTAAAATGCCTCCTGAACAGGATCCTCTCCTTTGTGCAATGGGCAGTGTTGATGTTCCTCCATTTTCTGATATTGTTGACGATATAATTTATGGAGAAAGATGAAAGCTATATTTGTTGATACATGGGGATGGATCAATATATTTAATCGTAAGGAATCTTATCATAATTCTGTCATCAATATTTACCACGAAGTCCGTAAGGAACAAGGTCATATTATTACAACAGATTATGTTTTAGACGAGCTTTATACATTATTTTTCAAACGTTTGTCTCTTGAAATAGCCCATAAAGCCTTTCAAACCATTTCTGAAACGATTGAAAAAGGATATGTAAAATTATTGTGGATTAAGCCGGAGCGGTTTGACGCTGCCAGTAGATTGCGAATCAAGTTTTACGACAAACCAGATATTTCTTTTACGGATTTGACATCCATGAGTGTTATGAAAGAGGTAGGAATTTCTGAAATATTAACTGGAGATGCCCATTTTACACATGTTGGAATGGGATTTACTCTATTACCTTAGTCCTTGAGCTATCATTTTTTACATAAAAATTAATATTTTTTAGGCATAATATAAATTCTTGAGAAAGGGAGATGGAACAGATGACTATAAAAATCGGAATCAACGGTTTTGGACGTATTGGAAGAAATATTTTCAGGGCAATCAAAAAAGACAGTACATTTTCAGATATTGAAGTTGTTGCCATTAACGATCTAACAGATAACGCCACCCTTGCTCATCTGCTTAAGTACGATTCTGTAATGGGAACCTTTGAAGGTGAAATTATTGGCGATGAGTCAGGCATTACAATGGATGGAAGGCACATTGCCGTATCAGCACACCGTTCTCCTAAAGATATTCCTTGGGGTGACCTTGGAGTTGATTATGTGGCAGAGTGTACAGGTATCTTCAGGGATGGAGAGTCAGCAAGGGGACACATTGATGCCGGAGCCGTAAAAGTCATTATATCAGCACCTGCCAAAGGAGATGTCAAAACCTTTGTAATGGGTGTAAATGAAGAGGAGTATGACCCCACAATTCACCATGTTGTCTCCAATGCATCATGCACCACCAACTGCCTTGCACCTGTGGCACGTGTCATTATGGATAATTTTGGTATCAAGCGCGGATTGATGACAACGGTTCATGCATATACAGGAGATCAGAGGCTTCTGGATTTCCCCCACAGTGACCTGAGACGTGCAAGGGCTGCAGGACTTTCCATGATTCCCACCAAGACAGGAGCTGCTGCTGCTGTATCCCTTGTGATTCCGGAGCTTAAAGGAAAATTTGACGGCCTTGCCGTTCGTGTTCCCACCCCCAATGTTTCCCTTGTGGATGCTGTTATGGAAGTTGAAAAAGAGACAAGTGTGGGTGAAGTCAATCAGGCCTTAAAAGATGCTGCCAACCGCTATCTTGGCTATTGCGAGCTTCCGCTTGTCTCCATTGATTTCCAGGGAGATCCCCACTCATCAGTTGTGGATGCCCAGTCCACAAAGGTGATTGGCACCTCGGTCAAGGTGATGAGCTGGTATGACAATGAATGGGGTTACTCCAACAGAATGTTGGATCTAATTCTTCATATGGAATCATCCAAAGCTCTCTAATCATAATTTTTTTCATATTTTTCCATAATCCCGTTCATAGTATTTGCTTAGGACGGGATTATTTTTATTCTCAAAGTGGACACATATAAACTCTTGAGCCTTTTCAATACTGTCTGAATCAAGATGCCCAGGATTAACAGGATATGAATCAAGATGCACAAGATTAACTGGATATGAATCAAGATGCACAAGATTAACTGGATAAGGCAGGATTATCTATCTTGAACATCTTTTTTATCCTGGTTATCCTGATTCAGTCAAATTCCGGAACTGCAAAAAATCAATAAGATGTCAATTTTGAGTTTATTATCTTTTCTGAAAATGGCAGGGTAGTTATTACCTTTTCCTAAGTAAACGGACATGGCTGCGACTCAGCCACCCCCGAATATGAAAATTTGTATCCATTTTCACGGTAAAAGGTTTTGATTAACTCACCCAAACTCCCCCTCTCCAGAATGAAGAGGGCGCTGGGGGTGATATGAAAGGGTAAGTTGTTAAAAATCAATTCCTAAGCGGGAGGATTTACTGACTTATGGAAACATCCGTACCTGAACCGATTGAATCAGATGCATTAAAGGCAAATCTTCGTGAAACTGCCCAGCAGGTTGTCATCAAACAGGAATATCAACTCCTTCTTGAAGTTGTCTCCAGGTATCGGGGCATCCACAACAATCTTGAAAAACTCCTTTTTGAGCTTTGTCACTCCTTCCGGAACTGGTCTTTAATCCTTCCCCAGATCAGAAGCTTTCTTCTTAAAAACTGCCATATTTACAATAAAAATGAAAAAGCTTCACAAGCCTTCAGGCTGTTTGCATCAATTTTTCTGCAGGCCATAAAGGAGTCTGAAAAAAGCGATCTAATCCTTTCCCAGGCACTTGAAGCCCTTTTTGCATGGCTTGACAAGCTGATCTCCCTTTCAAGTAGCAGTGATAAAGTTTTGAGCAGGTATGAAGCAGTGCTTAATGAGCTTTTTGTGGAGCTTGGCAGGCTTGATGTGGAAGATAAGGGCAGCCGTGCAATGATGCAGATGGTTCAGGGACATCACTCCATGAGAAAAGTGATATCCCGCATCCTTGCCCTGGAATCGGATATAAATTATATACCGGTCAATTCACTTATGGCTTCTGTGCTTGCAAAAACATATCAATACTGGCTGAAAGAGGAGGATCCTTGTCTGTGGATTAGGCAGCAGTCCGATGTGGCCATCAAGGTTCCTGAGAATCTTTTTGACTCAATCAGCCATAAAGCTATGACGGATAATCTAAAAAGCCTTGAAGCCATAAAAATTGATGGAGATGCTGAAGATGCTTTAAAAAGTGGGATAGAAGCATTGAAAGCTCTGCTATTATTACCTGCACATGTGGATATTGTAAGGCAGTATAAAGCAATACCTGAACAGTTGACGCTTCAGATATCTCAATTGCCGGATGATAGTGGCTCTGAAAGCAGCCCAGATTATAGAAAACATCTTGCTGAGAACGTAAAGCTTCGTTTTATGTTCAAAATCATGGATACCGGAGGGCTTCACCTTATCCATGAAGATACCTTGAGGGAGATAAACCACAGCCTGGTGAAACTCATTCGCCAGCAGCGTTTTGAAGATATTGAGAATTTTCTTCTAACCACATTCAAGCTTCTCAAGGCAAATGTAAAAAGGTATCCCCATACATCACTTAACTGCATCCAGGTTCTTGGGGATGAGGTGTTCAAACGTGAAAACAGCCGCATGGTGGAAACCTTTTTATGGGAGGCTGTAAGGTTTGGATTTCAACAAGCATCAGTTGCAGGGGTGGATGAGGAGTGGCAGCCCATCACAAACCCTGCCCATCTCACAAACATAAGGGTATGGCTTCATCTCATAACCCAGGAGCCTAAATGGTGTGCAACCCTTTTTTCAGCCCTGATTATCAATATTAAACTTGCAGGTACGTGTGTAAAGGATACTGATCTTTTCCAGAGGGATATTACCAATCTTCTGAATCACCCCATTGAACCTGTATATAATCTTGTCAAGCAGTTTACAAAACTTATGCCTGTCTTTTTCAACCAGATAGGAGCAGAAGGTGAGCTGCGTTATGTTTCAACAGAGCTTGATGAGGTTCATAAAAGAAAAGATCGCCTGATTCACTTTTTGAGAAAACAGGCACATGTGGAGAGTTCAAATCTGGTGGTGGAGTTCATGCAGGAGATCTTCACGTTTTGGCTGACTAAAAAAAAGGAGCCTCTTTCCGGATATGTACCACAAGAGACTTTTGATGAGATAGAGGTTACAGGCCCTTTTATTGATGAAGTCCATGAAATTGCCCTTAAAATGAAAAGGGAACTCAATATTTGTTCAATGGACGATACTCTTGCATTAAGCAGAAAACGTTTAAAGCAGTTCTTTGAAGCACAAAAAAGCATATCCATTGAGGAGCGTCTCAGGTTTGATCGTATCCTCCATATGTATCGTCTTGTGCATCAGAAATATCACTTAAGTTTTCAGGATCTCAAATCAGAGTTTGCACAGGCTGAAAGGGATGGCTTTACTGGCATGATGGAACTTATGGATATGCTTGAAACAGGTTCTACTGAAACATGCCTTGATGCACTTCTTACACAGCTTGAGAATCTGAAGGATGTTATTCTGTCTGAAGAAAAATATACTGCCAGGGAGTCCATTCACCATAAACGCCACATTGCAGTTGATATCCCATCCATGTACGGAAGTTACCAGGAGCGAAAGTTTGACAGCCTGAGCCTAACATTCCGACTTGAAAATCTTGCTGTAACCTATCTTGAAAAACTTCCCGAACGTGTAAATCTCTCTTTTATCACCCAGGCTACATTTTTCCGAATTGCAGCATCTTTGAAGCGTTATCTAAGGGCTTTGGCCATTGATGGAATAAACTCACGGCGACTTAATACATACATGTCCCTTCTGGACAGTTCCCTTAAAATCAGGCGTTTTTCATATACCCAGTACATGGATATTTTCAGGGGGTTTTCAGAAGGGGTCAAAGATGTGATCTATGCGTATTACACAAATATCCATCAGAACAATCTCTCCATTATAATCCCAAGGATTGGCGGAGCCAATCTTGTGCCCAGATATAAAAGTGCATGGGATGAAGATGACATGCTCAATACAACCCACTCTCTTTCTGAAGCTTTTTTCAGGGATCTCATAGCTTCAACATTTGGCCTTCAGCATCTGGACACATTTATTACTAAGATAATTCAGACACTGGAGCAGCAAAAAAGCCTTTTGAACCAGAATCTTCTGGATCTTTTGATGACGTATAATCCTGAAAAGAGCATCTCAATGCTCCATGACTATAATCCTTACACACACGATCTTATTCATCTTAGCAACAAGGGTTTTAACCTTGTAACCATGACAAGGGATAATCTGCCTGTGCCGCCTGCTTTCATCATTACAACGGAAATATTCAGGTGCAGGGAAGTTGTTTATGCCTTTTCAAAGGCAAAAGAGGAGTTCATGGGCAGAATAAGGGAGGCTTTAAACCGAATACAGGGGATAACAGGCAAGCTTTTTGGTTTTACGGAAAATGAATTTGCTGAAAATCCGCTGCTTTTATCGGTGAGAAGCGGCTCTGCCCTTTCAATGCCTGGAATGATGGCAACCATTCATAATGTGGGACTTAATGAAGAGATAATAGAAGAGTATGTTGCAAATCATGGTAATGCTTACCTTGCATGGGATAACTACCGCCGTTTCATTCAATCCTGGGCCATGATTTCAGGTAAGGTCAATCGGGAAGATTTTCAGAAACTCATGGATGCTGCCAAGGAGATGCATAATGTTAAGCTCAAATGGGAGTTTTCACCTGATCAGATGCGCACCCTTGCCCTTTCCTATTATGATCTTGTGCATGAGAAAGGGCTTGAGATTCCCTATGACCCATGGCTTCAGCTTGTAGGAGCAATTGAAATGGTGTTGGATTCATGGGAAAACAGCAAGGCCACTGATTACCGGAAAGTTATGGATCTTTCCGATGCATGGGGGACAGCAGTTATTGTCCAGACAATGGTATATGGTAACATCAGCCGCAATTCAGGTTCAGGGGTTTTTTTTACATCTCACCCCTACCGCAAGGTGCAAAGGGTTGCTTTGTGGGGTGACTATGCCTATGGAGACCAGGGGGAGGATATTGTATCCGGTCTTGTTACAAGTTATCCAATTTCGATTGAGCAGGCTGAAATTGATGGTAGATCCCGTGAAAAAAGCCTTGAAATCAGATTTCCCAAGATATACGATAGGCTCCTCTCCATTGCACGGGAGCTGGTATATCATAAAAAATGGAATCCCCAGGAGATGGAGTTTACATTTGAAGGGCCTGAGCCTGATGATCTTTATCTTCTTCAGACAAGGGACATGATCACCATAAAAAAGAAAGAACAGTTTGACGTCTTTATTGAAACAGAATATCTTTACAGTGCATTTCTTGGTAAGGGTATTGGTGTTTCAGGTTCAGCCCTTTCCGGTATTGCTGTTTTTTCTGAAGAAAATATAAAGTCTTTGAAAAAAAGTTTTGCCAGAGGAGAGATACAACCTTCTCCTTTGATACTCATACGCCAGGATACAGTTCCCGAGGATATCAAGGTTATCAATATGGCAGAGGCACTTCTTACATCCAGGGGTGGGCAGACATCCCATGCTTCTGTTGTTGCAGTAAGGCTCGAAAAGACATGTGTTGTGGGGTGCAGGGATATGAAAGTCTATGAGTCAAGGCAATATTGCGACATTGGAGATCACAGGATTGCTTTTGGGGATGCTGTTTCCATTGATGGCAGAAATGGACGGATATTTAAAGGAAGGCATGGAATAAAAAATGAAAAACATATTCTGCCGATTTAACTAATGCATCTTCAAGTTTAAACTGTAGGGTATTTTTTGAGGATGATTACTTGAAATTGTGCGACCTGTGCAAGTGTTTTTTCCTGCATGCCATTCTCCCCCTCTCCATTTATGGAGAGGGGGCCGGGGGGTGAGGTTTCGGGGCAATAAAAACAGTCGATTTTTTGATGTGCGGCATGTACTTGCACAGGTGGAAATTGTGCATTAATTGACATCCTTCATATCAACTCAAAATTAGTTTACACTTTTCGAAAAATTATGAACCATGATTAAAGGATTTAAGGATTAACACGATTAAAAAGCAAGGTAATCCCTTAATCATTAAAATCATGGTTCAAAAAAAGTGTAACCCGACAAATGAAAGATGTCCAAAAATAATATAAAAGCAGGTGAATTGAGAGATAAATGTCTGAATATTTATCGTTTTATGCAGGGGAAAAAGCTTTTTCCGTTATAAGGGAGCGTGGTCTTACACAGGATATGGTCAATGTGGTGTCAGGGGCTGCCGGAGGACCTAAATGGCTTATTATGGGAGCCTTGGACAGATTTCTTTTTGGTGAATGGTTCCAAAAAAGATCAGAACCACTCTTTCTTGCAGGCTCTTCTGCCGGTGCATGGCGTTTTGCCGCAGTATCCCAGAAAAAACCTGTCAAAGCTATAAAAAGACTTACACATGCCTATGTGAATCAATGGTATCCTGCAAGGCCGTCAATGGAAAGGGTTGATTCTGAATGCAAAAAGATAATTGACTCATTTATTGATAAGAGTGCATTGACAGAAATATTTAATCATCCTTTCTGCCGCCCTGCCTTTTTTTCAGTTCATTCAAAATGGCCGGTGCAAAGCGATAACAAGGTAATACTATCTGCCGGCATGGCAGGTGCAGCCATTGTTAATCTTTTTGACAGAAACCTTTTAAAACATTTTTTCACAAGAACGCTTTTTTACCATCCTTCCGACACTCCTCCATTTTACAATATGAATGATATGCCAATGCAAAGGGTTGCTTTAACTTCTGATAATTTTAAAAAAGCTCTTTTGTCATCTGGTTCCATACCCTTGCTCATGCCGGGTGTGGGAGGGATTTCAGGTGCTGTTGATGGTATATACAGAGATGGAGGTGTAATAGATTATCATCTTGACATTCCGTTTTCAGGCTACCTTAAATCGGATCAAATATTCAGGAGAGCTAAGAATAATCCAGTGTCCAGGGAGTTGATTCATAATGAAGAGCATGGGCAACTCTTATCAGATCTCTCAAGATTAAATAAAATTTCCGCTTCAGAACAAGTGGTTCTTTTTCCTCATTATACAGATCGTGTTGTTCCTGGTTGGTTGGATAAAGGATTGCCCTGGCGCAAACCTCACAGGGAATATTTCAGCAATGTTTTGATGATTGTCCCTTCCAGAAAATTCTTGAATATGCTGCCTGGTAAAAAAATTCCTGACAGAGGTGATTTTTCACTGTTTAAGGGGAAAAACAGGAAGCGGATTGAGCAGTGGAACATAGCCCTTAAATACTCTGAAATACTTGGAGAGGAGCTGTGCCGGATTTTTAATTCAGGGACGCTTCGCTCCATTATAAATCCTCTTGGATTAATATAACCGTTTGAATCAGGATTCCCAGGGTTAAACGGGCATGATTGCGTATCAATCGCCCCAAGTATAAAAATGATAGTCATTTTCATGGTAACAAAGATAAGGCAGGATTATCTATCCTGAACATCCTATCCATCCTGGTTATCCTGGTTATCCTGGTTCAGACAACTGCAATAACTTATGAAAAAACAATAAGATGTCGATTTTGAGACGTTATAATAAATCTATTATGATACGAAAATAAAGATTATTAAAATGAACTATTCAACAAAAAGCCTTGAACATCGATTGGTAATTTACGTAAGTATTGGCCTGATGACTTTTTCATTGCTGATTGGAATATTTAGTTACTGGTATGCCTATAATCAACAGCTTGAAACCAATCAGAATCTTCAGAATCAGCTTGTACAAACGGTTCGTGCACAGGCAGAGATCGCTGTTTTTGTCAGCAATGACAAGATTGCCGAAGAGATTTTAAATGGATTGAGCAGAAGCCCGGTGATCAAGGGAGTAAGGATTCAATCCACCGATGATTCTTTCAGCCGCGAGGTATTGAATATATTTAATGAAGAGAATGGAAATATTGAAGGGAATGGACACATCGGAGAGAACGGGCACAGTGGAGAAAATGGACGCATTGAAAGAAATGGGTACATTGAAGAGAATGCACCCTCCAAAGAGAATATTCTAAATAGAGATAACAGTAAAATTGAGCTTGATTTTACGAAAGGAAATGTTTTTCCTCTTTTTTCACCAGTTGACAAAGAGGAGCGTATTGGTTCTTTAATTGTTGTGCCTGATATTAAACATATACGAGATGAGGCAACTAAAGCATCTTTTGTGCAGGCGGGAATAATGTTGTTGCAGCTTCTTATTGCCACCATTCTTATTGCCTGGGTCTCCCGCAGGGCTATAACAACGCCGGTTGCGCGTCTTGCCGAAGCAGTTATGAAAATAGAGCCTGGAAAAAGCTCTCCTCTGGAGATAAGTAAAGAGCATATACATGATGAAATAGGAATGCTTTCAAGTAGCGTCAATTATCTTATGTCTGCTGTGGAACTCGCTCTTTCAGAGAGTGCTTCTGCAAGAAAAGCTGCCGAGGCTGCAACCCTTGCAAAAAGCGAATTTCTGGCCAATATGAGCCATGAAATAAGAACCCCCATGAATGCCATTATTGGATTTTCCTCCCTTGCCCTTGGCACTTCTCTTAATGCAAAGCAAAAGGATTATCTTGAAAAAATATCTCTCTCTTCCAGATCCTTGCTTGGCATCATTAATGATATCCTTGATTTTTCCAAGATAGAGGCCAATAAACTTGAAATTGAAAATGTTGAATTTAAACCGAATGATATTTTCAATAACATCATCTCCATGGTATCAGTAAAGGCATCTGAAAAGGGAATTGAACTTATCAGCAATATTTCCCCTGATGTTCCTGATCTGCTTGTGGGAGATCCCCTTCGTTTGGGGCAGGTATTGATAAACCTTGCAAACAATGCCGTTAAATTTACAGAAAAAGGTTATATTCTCGTTAATGCTACCCTGGTGAATAAAACACCAGGAAGCTGCTTTATTGACTTTTCTGTTTCAGATACAGGAATAGGTCTAACAAGTGAGCAGACAGTTAACCTTTTCAAATCTTTTTCACAGGTTGATTCTTCAATAACAAGAAAATTTGGCGGTACTGGTCTTGGACTTGCAATTTCCAAAGCTATTGTGGAGATGATGGGCGGTACTATTTCAGTCAAAAGCCGACCTGGTGAAGGCAGCACTTTCTCCTTTAGGTTGTCTATGGGTATAAGCCGGAATTCAGAAGTTACAAAAAAGGTTTTTCCCATTCCCAATAACCTCGAAGGGCTTAATATATTGATTGTTGACGATAATCCCATGGCACTTGATGTATTGAAGGAGCAGCTTGATTCATTACATTTCAGAACCACGGCTGTTGAGTCAGGTCAAAAAGCCCTTAATATTCTTCAAAAAGCATCATCTCCATATGATCTGGTGATAATGGACTGGAATATGCCCGGAATGGATGGCATTGAAACGTCCAAGAGAATAAAGGAGGAACTTCAACTTGAATCAATTCCCCTTATTATAATGCTTACTGCCTTTGCAAGGGAAGATATAATGCAGCAGGCTGAAAAGGTAGGAATCAATGCATTTTTGATGAAACCTGTTAATCAATCGCTTCTTTATGATTCTATAATGCAGGTATTTGGCAATGAAAAGCTAATGCCTAAGTGCTTGAACAGCACAAAAAATACATGTGAAGATTCATACAATAGCTGCAAAGAGATACGTGGTGCAAAAATCCTCCTTGTTGAAGATAATTACATAAATCAGCAGGTGGCAACTGAAATTCTTAAAAATGCAGGGCTTGTTGTTGAAGTTGCATGTAACGGTGTCGAAGCAATTGAAGCCATTGAGAAAAAACACTATGATCTTGTACTTATGGATATTCAGATGCCTGTAATGGGAGGATATGAGGCCACATTCAGAATCAGGCAAAACAAGCGTTTTAATAAACTGCCCATTGTTGCCATGACTGCACATGCCATGAGTGGTTCAAGGCAGATGTGCATTGATGCAGGAATGAATGACTATGTTACCAAACCTATTGATAATAATCATCTTTTTTCTGTGCTTGTTAAATGGATTCCTAAAATTGACAACAGTTTGCTTCAAGACACTATGCCGGAAGATATTCTGAAACAGGAACAAGACATAGATAATGCTTTACTGAAGGAGATTTCAGACACAGACCCTAACAGCGAAATTAATGACGATGGTAATTCAGAAAAAACGGATGTTTTTTATATTCCGGAATATATGAAAGAGATTCCAGGTGTTGATCTGAAACAGGCAATGAAACGATTGAACGGCAATATTAGCCTGTTTTGTGATTTGATTTTCGACTTTGTCAAAAGTAGCGACTCTGCCATTGAGCAAACAAGGGGCTTTCTGGATAAGAATGATCTTGAGTCAGCCCATCATATTATTCATACACTTAAAGGAAGTGCAGGCAATTTATCAGCCTTGAAAATACATAAAGCAGCAGAAGCACTTGACTCGGCATTAATCAATAATGCCGGTCAATATGAAGAGCTGCTCTCAAGACTTGATAATCACATAAAATCTCTTTCAAGGCATGTTTCAGAGTGGGAAAAGGAAAAAAGAACAGATAATGTTGAAAAAAATGAACCTGTTAATATTGAAGATATCGAAAAGACAATAAGGGAACTTGCAATTTTTCTTGGCAGAAATGAAACTGCTGCCTTAACTGTTTTTGAAAATTTCAGGATGATGGTCGATGATTCAGAGTTTGAGCAAACTCTGAAGGATATGGAAAACCATATTAATAATTTTGACTTTGAATCAGCACTGCCGCTTTTGCAGGATATTGCCCGACAACTGAAGATACAGTTAACAGAATAGACTACTAACGTATATGGCTGGTCACAGCCACAATCGAAAAATTGAAAGTGTTTACATATCAGTATGTTATGGAAGATTGCTGATAAAAATCTATAATATACCGTCTCAAAATCGACATCTTGTTGCTTTTTCAGAAGTTTTTGCATTTGTCTGAATCAGGATAACCAGGATGGATAGGATGTTCAGGATAGATAATCCTGCCTTATCTTTGTTAATCCTGGGAATCCTGATTCAGAAAGTATTGACAAGGCTTACAAGATCATAGGTGTCAACTTTGAGTACCGTATAGGTTTGGATTCAAAGCAGTGAAAAGCTTCTAAGTACATTGGCAAGTTTTTCATCTGTATGGGCAAGCTCTTTAAGTGCTTTTAGAAGCCTTGGTACCACAGGCCCAGATGGGTTACGAAGCTCCAGATGCTGTTCCAGTTCTGCATGTAAGGTTGAAAGGTTTTCTGTTGTCTGGTTTACTGTTAAAATTGCATCAGCAATCTGATCCAGTTTCCTTTTTAGTGGAAGGGTGGATTTTTTACGATCCCAGATCATATATCCGATTAATCCGCCTATGAGAGCCATTGTTGAAGCGTAGAGGGTAAGCATGGTATTGTGCATATTATCAAATCTTTTGTTCATGTCTTCAAATCTTTTGTTCATGTCCTCAAATCTTAGGTTGATGTCCTCGAATCTTCGGTTGATATCCTCAAATCTTTGGTTGATGTCATCAAATCTTCGGTTGATATCCTCAAATCTTTTATCAACTGATTCAAATCGTTTATTAAAGTTGGCATTCATCTCTTCAAAGCGTTTATTAAAGTTGGCATTCATCTCTTCAAAACGCTTGTTAAAGTTAATAATCATGTCATCCATTCGCTTGTTCAATGCCTGCTGGCCATGCTTTACTTCTGTGAGAGCCTCAACAATTTCACGATCCGTAATTCTTGGAGCCACTTCAAAGGCAGCAGTGGTATTTGCATGACAAAGCGTGAGAATTAACATAAAAGAGATTGAGTTCAGCAGTTTTTTGACAATATCATCCATTTTTTTGTCTCCTTTCTCAAATATCTTAATGATGTGTTGAGATTAACATATAAAGGATGTTTTAAAAAGAATTCGCACTGATATTTTTAATGTTTATTTTTTGCACCCTTTTCAATGTTTGATTATCAAATGTATCGGGTAAGTTCATGCGACATCGCTACTTTTTTTCAATATCCACCTGACATTTTTGGTTCTGGCTTATCCAGGTTAGGAAAAATATAATGGCAAAAAAAACACTTGCAACCTATCAAAGTGAGAATGCTTTGCCAGCCATTTTGATACTTTCTGCAATTTTCCTGTGTAATTATCACAGTTATCTGCTTTTTCACAGTTTTGCAGAACTGTTCAGTATCGTGATTGCCTGCGGTACTTTCATGATTGCCTGGAATATGAAGGAGTTTGTTATTAATAACTTTATCATATTTCTTGGAACAGCTTATATTTTCATTGCTGTTTTCGACATGCTTCATATGCTTGCCTACAAAGGTATGGGGGTGTTTCAGGTAAGCAGTGCCAATCTATCTGTTCAGGTCTGGATTGCGGCACGATATATGGAGAGCTTAAGCCTGCTTGCAGCAACCTTTTTTATAAAAAGAAAACTTAACACCAATATTTTGTTTTTGGCTTACTTGCTGTGCAGTATCATTTTGCTTGGGGCAATTTTTTACTGGGATTTTTTTCCGGACTGTTTTGTTGAGGATATGGGTTTAACCTCTTTCAAAAAATACAGTGAATATCTCATATCGTTTATACTTTTTGTTTCGCTGTATCTTTTTCATAAGCTGCGCCATGAATTTGATGTTGTATTTATCAAGTATATCTCCTGGGCAGTTATTGTAACTATTGTTGCTGAGATAATGTTTACAATCTATATTGATGTCTATGGAATGTTTAATCTTATAGGACATTTGCTTAAAATAATATCTTTTTATCTTGTTTACAAGGCAATTACCCATACAGGATTAAAAAATTTTTATAATCGAATGTTTATGGAGATAAGTGAAAAGGAAAACCGTTACCGGCAGTTGCTTCAGACAACCAGGGATGGTTTCTGGATACTTGATGAATCAGGGAAAGTTGTGGATGTAAATGAGGCATATTGCCGTATGTCAGGATATACAAAGGATGAACTTTTGCAGTTGAGTATAAATGATCTTGACGCACAGGAAAAATCTGAAGAGACTCTGAAAAGAACAGAGCGTATCATTGAAAAGGGATCCGATCTTTTTGAGGCCAGGCATAAAAGAAAAGACGGATCTGTTTTTGATGTCGAAGTGTCGGTGACATATTTTAATAGAAAGCGTCATAGCTTTGTCTGTTTTTCCAGGGATATTACCGAAAGCAAAATGGCAATCAAGGAGAGGGAGAGGCTGCAATCCCAGTTGATACAGGCACAGAAAATGGAATCTGTGGGGCGACTTGCTGGGGGTGTTGCCCACGATTTCAATAATATGCTGGGGGTAATCCTTGGTCATACAGAGATGATGAAGGAGCAGGCAGGCCAGGCTCATCCATTTTTTGAAGGGCTTGTGGAAATCGAAAAGGCTGCTACGCGTTCTGCTGATCTTACCAGACAGTTGCTTGCTTTTGCCCGTAAACAGACCATCTCTCCTAAGGTGCTTGACCTTAATGAAACCATTGAAAATATACTGACAATGCTCAGGCGACTTATTGGTGAAGATATTGATCTTGAATGGCATCCCCATGAAAAACTCTGGATGGTCAACATAGATCCATCCCAGATTGATCAGATACTTGCAAATCTTTGTGTCAATGCAAGGGATGCTATATCAGATACAGGTAAGGTGACTATTGAAACTGGCACTGTTGTTTTTGATGAAGACTATTGCTCCCATCACAGAGGCTTTATACCAGGTGAATATGTACTTATGGCCTTAAGTGATAATGGCTGCGGCATGCAACAGGAGACCTTGACCAGAATTTTTGAACCTTTTTTTACAACAAAAGGTTTGGGTAAAGGGACAGGTCTTGGGCTTGCAACTGTTTACGGCATTGTAAAACAGAACGAAGGATTTATAAATGTTTATAGTGAGCCTGGAGAAGGGACAATTTTCAAAATTTATCTGCCAAGGCACATTGGAAAGCCATCAATTAAGGATAGCAGAGTCATTGAATCACCGGAAAAGGGTAATGAAACAATTTTGCTTGTTGAAGATGACCCATCTATTCTGAAGATAACTTTAATGATGTTACAGCGTCTGGGTTACTCAATTCTCCCTGCATCCACTCCTGGGGAAGCCATAACTCTTGCAAGGGAGCATATGGGAAAGATTGATCTTATGATAACTGATGTTGTCATGCCTGAAATGAACGGCCGTGATCTTTCACAGAAGATTCTTTCCCTTTATCCTGACCTTAAATGCCTGTTTATGTCGGGTTATACAGCCAATGTCATAGCCCACCACGGGGTGCTTGAAGAAGGGGTGCATTTTATACAGAAACCTTTTTCCATGAATGATCTTGCAAGTACCATCAAAAATGTCATTCATGGATAAAGTTAAAAAAGGATGATAACTTCATATCACTCTGAAATTATTTTACACTTCCGGGGAGCTGTTGCCGAAAAATAAGGCAATTTGACCAAAAAGTATAAAATACAAAAAGATTATTATCAAAAGGACAATAATGACCAGTCTATATAATGATGTGTTGTATGAAAGCTATATCATCTCATATGGAAACAAAGTTGTAACAGCTTCTGAAGCAGCTTCAAAAATCAGCAATGGCAGCCGTATTTTCATAGGTTCTGGATGCGGTGAACCCCAGCAATTGATACATGCCATGGTAAGGGATGAGAATCTTCAGGATATTATGATCTATCAGATGCTCTCTTACACACTGGCAAAATATTTTCCGGAGCCGCATTTTTTCAAGCGCTTTTCAATAAAGCTCTTTTTTGTGACAATTCCCATGCAGCAGGCTGCACTGGAAGGTAAAATAGACTATATCCCCACCTATCTTTCCCAGATTCCCAATTTTTTCAGAAACAATTTGATTACTATTGATACAGCACTGATTCAGATAAGCCCCCCTGATCGTTTTGGTGTTGCAAGTCTTGGTGTTTCAGTGGATGTGACACTTGAAGCAATAAAACATGCCAAAACAATTATTGCCCAGGTAAATCCCAGAATGCCAAGAACACACGGAGATGGTTTTATCCATGTAAATGATATCGACTATCTGGTTCCTTTTGAGGAAGAGCTATTGATCAACTCACCTGACTCCATTGATGAAACCATTTCATCAAGGATTGCCCAGTACGTAAAAGAGCTTGTTGATGATGGCTCCACCCTTCAGGTGGGCTATGGATATCTACCCTATACGCTGCTTCGATATTTTGATGATAAAAATGATCTTGGTATTCATACACATATGATATCTGATGAATTTATATCTTTATTTGAAAAAGGTGTCATCAATAACAAGAAAAAGAATTTTATGACTGGAAGGGCAGTGGCGACATTCTGTATGGGCTCAAGAATTGCTTATGATTACATTGATAATAATATTCAATTCTATTTTGGCACAGCGGATTTTGTAAACACACCGGCAATCATTGGAAGAAATGATAATTTTGTGTCTATCATATCTGGACTTGAGGTTGATCTTACCGGCCAGGTTTGTTCAGATTCAGTGGGAAGGCAGTTTTTCAGCGGTACCGGTGACCAGGTTAATTTTATAAGGGGAGCCAATCTTTCCAAAGGAGGCATATCAATTATTGCCATCCCTTCAACTGCGGTAAATGATAAAAATGAAATGATCTCCCGCATTGTCCCTACCCTTAGAAACGGAGCCGGTGTAGGTACGTTGAGATCTGATGTGAATTTTGTAGTGACTGAGTACGGAATTGCCCAGCTTAAAGGAAAGAGTATCTATCAGCGGGTTATAGAACTTACCCAGATTGCCCATCCCGATTTCAGGGAAGAGCTGATTGATGCTGCCAAAAAGAACCGTTATATATTTAAGGATCAGATGCCCCTTCCGGCTGAAGATCTGATTTTTCTTGAGGCTTATAAAAGCAGAATCAAGCTTGGAAGCGGCAAAATCATGTCAGTGCGACCTCTTTTGCCTTCAGACGAGATTGCCTATCGTAATTTTTTTTACTCATTGAAGCAGGAGACTGTGTTTTTAAGGTTTTTTCACTCCATAACGATTTTTTCCCGCAAGATGGCCCAGGAACATTGGGCAAACATGGATTACCGTAATTTTATATCACTTGTAGGAAGAGTTCGGAACAAGGCCAACAACGAAATAATGGCAATAGGAACATATGCCGAGTTTGAACCGCAATGGGCAGAAGTTGCCTTTGTTGTGAGGGAGGATTTCCAGGGTCAGGGCATTGCAGGATATCTTTTGAAGGAGCTTGAGAAAATTGCCATAAAAAACGGTTACAAGGGGTTTTACGCAATGGTGTTGAGTGAAAATGAGTCTATGATTCATGTTTTTAAAAAACATTATCCAGAAATCAAAATAAGCATGGCAGGAGAAGAAATTGAGCTGAGGATGCCCTTTGAAAGGACAATCCGTTCATAATAATGGCCATGGGGCGCCGTGAATTACAAGAAAGTTATTTATCTGGAAATCTATATTTAAAGAGGTAAGATGGAAATATTTTTTTCAATACTGGAATCTGTAGGTGTATTGCTTGGGCTTGGGCTTCTTGGTTTCTACATGATTGCAAGGCGGATGATGCCCGGCGATCTTCTTGGATTTTTATCACCCCTTGTTCTGGAAATTGCTCTTCCAAGTCTGATTTTTGTAAGTATCATTAAAAATTTTACATTCAGTGAATTTCCAGACTGGTGGATGATTCCGCTTTGGTGGATTTTTTTCTCATTTATTGCAATTTGTCTTACTCTTGCCATGACATATGTAATGAAGCCTGACAATCCCAGAGAGTTTGCCATAAGCCTGTTTTATCAGAACGGTATTTTTTTTCCGCTTGCCATTATAACAGGTCTTTATGGGAGTGACTCCTTCCATCTTGTGACACTCTTTCTTTTTATCTCCTTTCATCCTGCACTTTTCTTCAGTACCTACAGATTCTTTTTCAAGTCATCAGGGCAAGTTGAGGTTGGAGTGGACTGGAAAAAAATAATTCATCCAGTGCTTATAATGACGTTGATTGCCTTTGCTATAAAACTTTTCGGCTTTCATGACATGGTTCCCGGGTTTTTAATTTCAGAACTCTCCATTCTTGGTGCAATGGCTTTGCCCCTTGTTATGATCATACTTGGAGGTAATATTTTTGTGGATTTTCAAAAAAAAGGGGAGGTTTGAGGTGGTGGAAATTATAAAATTTGTCATAACAAAAAATTTTATATTTCCACTTGTTTTCCTGGGTATTTTGCTACTTATAAAGCCACCGTTTCATATTGCACTTATCATATTTCTTCAGAGTGCGGTTCCGCCAATTACTGCAATTCCAATTGTGACAAAACGCCTTGAAGGAAATTCATCAGTAACCAATCAGTTTATTGTTTCAAGTTATCTTATGCTTCTATTGTCAATCCCTGTGATGTTTTCTCTTTTTGCCAGATTTTTTAATGTCATTTAAGCAGGTTTCATTTTCCGGTTTACAATTTCCTGATGCAGAGTCCCATTTTTCGGGAAACTCGCCCAAAAAGTGTAAAGTTCTTTTGATGATATATGAAGCATCCCGTCATTTATTGAATATCAGCTTGGAGAGGTTTTTGAGCGATGCATCATTGTGCTGCTTTATAAGATCACTTGCCCACTCCACATCCATGATACGGATAGCATGGAAGAGTTGCTCATGCTCTTCTATGATATCGTAAATTCTGTCAATCTGAAGATATTCTATTCTGAATCTCAAAAAGATGTGCTGGTAAATATCTTTATACTTTTCAACAATATATGGATTGCCAGCCATTTCACATATGGTAGCATGGAAGTTCATATCAAGAACAAAAAGTGAACGGCTTACCCTGTTTTTTACAGAGAGTGAATAAGCGTTTTTTTTTATTTCAAGGGCTTTAATCTTCTCTTCGTTGCAGTTTTCAATGGCTTTCCTTATTGTACCAACCTCAAGAATGTTTTTTAATTCATAAAGAGCGTCAGCCTCTTCATGGGTAAGCTTATGAACAGAATATCCCTGGTTGGGTACAAAATCCAGATACCCCTCTTTTGCAAGAATGCTCAAGGCATTGTTTACAGGTGTTCTGCTTACTCCCAAAGCTTTTGCCAGATCAACAAAAACCAGTCTCTGCCCCGGCACAATATCGTAATTAAACATCATCTCTTTAATCTGGTCGTAAACGTGAAGGGTCAGGTTTCTATGTTCAGCCATTTGGGTCTCCTCATCATGATTGATGATCTTCTGCTCAAGTGTTCAGCTACTGGTTTTTCTTTTTTGCCTTTTTAGGCATGCTCCATTTCCCAGTTTACATTTTCGACATCTTTTACTTATCGGTTTACATTTTTTCTGAACCATGATTTTCATGATTAAGGGATTATCCTGATTTTCATCATGTTAATCCTTAAGTCGTTGCTCAAAATTTGGCAAGCTTCATTTCACAGTTTACACTTTCTGGAGAGAAAACTCTGATGTGCGGAAATCTCTCACAAAAAAGTGTAAAGTACTTTTGGGTTCAAATGAAGGATGCCCCTTTTTTACATGATAATTAAAAATAACATGTTAAATTACATGTAATATGATTCAATTGCAAGCAGATTTTTTATAAGAAAGCCGGCATGATTCATGATTACTTTACACTTTCTGTAGCTAATCTCGGGTTTTAAGGGTCTTTCTAAAAAAAAGTGAAAAGTATTTTTATGGGATATGAAGGTTGCCGAAAAGCCCCCCATTTTTTAAGGCTCTTGAGGACTTTCATGCTCCGTTGTGGCAGATTGACTTGCCATGGCCGTTATTTGAAACAAGGATTTGGCAAGCACTATTTTTTAAAAATAATACTGAAGAGGTTGGATTTTGAATTTTCATAGTGGCTTTTGATAAGTTCTGTGGATTTTGCAACATCTTTTGAGGTGATGGCATTTAATAGATTATCATGTTCTACAACGATCTCATCAATACGCTGCATTCTGAGATCTTCTACCCTGAATCTGAGAAATATTTTCTGGGATATTTCACGATACTGGGTAGAAAGAAATTCATTTTTTGCGATATCTACAATTGAACCGTGAAATTCCATATCCATAATGAAAAGTTCCCTTGAGACATGGCGTTTTATGGAGTTTTCATACTTTTTTTTAGCTTCGAGGATCTGTTTAATGCTATCTTGTGTCAAAGATCGTATTGCCTTGCCAATGATCCCAAGTTCAAGAATTTCTCTTATTTCATAAAGGGACTCTGCCTCAACTCTTGTCAGCTTGTGCACCCAGTACCCTTGATGGGGCACAAAATCAAGGTAACCTTCCTTGGCAAGTATGCTTAAAGCATTGTTAACAGGCGTCCTGCTGACATTGAGCTGCTTTGCCAGATCAATGAAGACAAGTCTCTGACCTGGTACAATTTCATAATTAAACATCATTTTTTTTATGCTGTCATAGGCAGCAAGCGTAAGATTCTTTGTCTCTTTCAATTTTGTGCACTCAAATTTTCATAAATATTGAATCTTTAAAGTTTTGTTGCCAAATTATATGGCACCTCATTAAAAACTACGATTGATTATCACGTTAAAAGTGTAATATCAAGTTTTAAAAGGGAAAACAGGAAAGAGCTAAAAAACTCCAATATGCATCTGTGATTTGAAAAAATAAAATTGACAACGGGCTTATTACATGTAATATGTCGTTAAATAATGAATGTAATATAATATCGTATGAAGTGTGCCAGCAAATTGGCATCTCTTGTATTCTCCGATTTAGCTTATAATGACAGATTGTGCCATTTTATGGCGTAAAAGGAGCCAGCATCATGAAGGATTTTAACACGCTGTTGTCGGAATCTGTGGAAAAACACGGGCACCTTTGTGCAGGACAGGTGATAGGTGTTCGTATGGCAATGCTTGGGTGCCGTCTTATCGGCATTGATGAGCCAAAATCTGATAAATGCCGGAAAAAATTTTTGGTATATGTGGAAATAGATCGCTGTGCCACTGATGCAATTGAGAGTGTAACCGGATGTCGGTTGGGCAAGCGTACATTGAAATTTAAGGATTTTGGAATAAATGCCGCTACATTTATAAATCTTAATACCAAAGATGCCTACAGGATAGTTTCAACCGAGGAATCAAGGGAACTTGTTGAAAAATATGCTCCTGATGAGACAAATCGTTATCAGCAGCAGATGAAGGGCTATATGCGGATGCCGGATAAAGAACTTTTTGATGTTAAAAGGGTAACTGTAAATCTTCCGGATTACGATATGCCAGGTCCTCCCAGGAGTCACGCTTCATGCAGCAGATGCAATCAGGTTGTCAGGGACGGCAAAGAGATAGTAAAGAAAGATGAGGTGCTTTGTCCTATTTGCGCCGGAGAGGGTTATTTTGAAATAGTTGAAGCCATTCAGGTATGATTTATATACTCAAAATCGACATCTTATTGCTTTTTTAGAAGTTATTGCAGTTGTCTGAACCAGGATAACCAGGATGGGTAGGATGCTCAGGATAGATAATCCTGCCTTATCTTGTTAATCTTGGGAATCCTGATTCAGACAGTGTTGACAAGGCTTACAAGATCATAGGTGTCGATTTTGAGTATATAACGTACATGGCGGATTACCGCCACAATCGAAGGGATGAAAGTCATTTTCAAAACAGGCTGTTACCAAGACTTTCATATAAACGTACATGGCTGATGACCGCCACAATCGAAGAGATGAAAGTCGTTTTAAAAACAGGATGTTACCGAGACTTTCATATAAAAAAACCAACATGACGCTTCACCGCCACAGCAGAAGCGATGATAGTTGTTTAAAAACAGTAATTTATAGAGATTTTGATAGAACAAATTGCAACTGCCATGACTTGAAGGGCACAAAGCAGAATAGGTGAAATGATGATTCAAATCGTAAATATTGAAGATGCCGTTGGTTATCCCCTGGCCCATGATATTACTGAAATACGTGCCGGAGAATTCAAGGGACCTGCCTTTCAGAAAGGACATATGCTGACCTGCCGAGATCTGGATCACTTAAGGCGCCTTGGAAAGGATCACCTTTATATCATAAGCCCTGAAACCGGCGAAATGCACGAAGATGATGCAGCAGAAGTCATTGCCAATGCTCTTTGCGGAGAGGGGGTCAGTTGGGATGAAGCCCCCCGTGAAGGCAAGATTTCCATTAAAGCAACCTGTGACGGACTTCTCAAGGTGGATGTGGATGTTCTCAACAGCTTTAATGGCTTTGGTGATGTCATGTGTGCAACCCGCCACAGCAACACAATTGTTAAAAAGGGTGATCAGGTGGCTGCAACCAGGGCAATTCCTCTGCTTATTGCAAAAAATATTGTTGATTCTGCTGTGGCTGTTGCAAACTCTTCAAGGGAGTCTGTGCTTCAGGTTAAACCCATGTTTAAAGCCAGAGCAGGAGTTCTGATAACCGGCAGTGAGGTCTATTACGGCAGAATTGAAGATAAATTTGAGTCGGTGATCAGGAAAAAGGTTACAGCCCTGAAAGGAGAGGTGATGGATGTTGCATTTCTCCCTGATGATGATACTATGATTGCAGAGGCAGCTTTAAGGATGGTTGAAAAAGGGGTAAATGTTCTTATTACAACGGGCGGCATGTCCGTGGATCCCGATGACAGAACCAGATTTGCATTAAAACAGGCAGGCGCAACAAATATTCTTTATGGGTCACCTGTGCTGCCAGGTGCCATGTTTATGGTCTCTGCATTAAAAGGTGTTCCTGTTCTTGGAATTCCGGCATGTGGTCTTTTTGCAAAAACCACCATGTTTGATTTAATCTACCCAAGAATTCTTGCTGGAGACAAAATTACAAGAGCTGACATTGCTGCAACAGGTCATGGCGGACTCTGCCTGAAATGCAGACAATGTACTTTCCCTGATTGCGCATTTGGCAAATGAAGGAGCCCTTAATATGGCATTCTTCACTCCTTAGTTGACAACTGCATGGGCACCATCTTTCTATTTTCTGAAATCAAGCTTCAATAGGTGGCAATTACTTTTGGGTGCATATGAAGAATAGTGCATTGTCAAAGCTAAAAATTAGGGTTCGTTTAATTGTAGAGACAAGGCATTCCTTGTCTCTACGTTGCAGATAATCCTAAAATTAAATCTTGACGGTGCAATAGCCGGAATATTAAGGAATTTGTAATATGACAAAATGGTTAGCAATCGGAATTGATCAGGCTCTTCAGATTACCCTTGATACTATTATGCCGTTAGGAAATGAGACAGTACAGGTTATATCATCTGCAGGGCGTATTGCAGGCTGTGATCTTTGTGCAGAGGTGGACTCACCATCCATTGATGCTTCATTAAAAGATGGATATGCTGTTAAATCTGTTGATATTGAAAATGCCTCTCCTGATAATCCTGTGCGTCTTTCTTTTGCAGGTTCTGCTGCTGCCGGAGACGGAAGAGAACAGAGCCTTAAAAATGGAGAGGCCATCCGTATTTTGACAGGTGCTGAGATTCCAGCCGGAGCAGATGCGGTACTTGCAGAAGAGTTTGTTGACTGGCCGGTTATCAGTGAAAAAAAAATTGGCTGTCCGGTTGTCAGGGAAGATAATTGCAACTCTTCAACAACAGCGTTGGAAGGGTCAACAGAAGAGATCCCTTCTTTTATTTATGCCTTAAATTGTGCTGAACCCGGCAGAAATATTATGCCAAAGGCCACAGATGTTGCAAAGGGTCAGGTTCTCGTTTCCCGTAATCAACAAATATCATCAGGGTATGCCGGTCTTCTTGCTGCGGCAGGGGTTAACAATATTTCCGTATTCAGGCAACCCCGGGTATCCCTGATTGCAACAGGTGACGAGATTGTGGCCCCTGGTCAACCTCTTCCCAGGGGTAAGCTCTATGCAAGCAACATGGTGACGCTGGCATCTCTTTGTAAATATTACGGTATGCAGACATCACTTATGACTGCAAAGGATTCTGCAAAGGCTATTTGTTCAGCAATTGAAAAATCCCTTGGGTGCTCTGATGCTCTTATTACAAGCGGTGGCGCCTGGACAGGTGACAGGGATCTTGTTGCAACTGTGCTATCTGACATGGGCTGGCAGCAGCACTTTCACAGAATAAGAATAGGCCCTGGAAAAGCTGTGGGTTTTGGAATACTTGAAGGAAAACCGGTTTTCATACTTCCTGGCGGCCCTCCTTCAAATCTAATGGGATTTCTTCAGATAGCTTTGCCTGGTCTTTTGAAGCTTGCAGGATACAGCCACCCCGGGCTTCAGAGGAGAAGTGTTAAACTTGCCTCTGATCTGCATGGTCGTGACAGCGGATGGACACAGTTTATTTTCGGGGTGCTGGAACGACCAAAAAATGATGTGTTGATACAATCAATATTCAGACCCCTTCATCAAAAGGGACGCCTTCAGACAATGGCAGAAGCCAATGCTGTTGCCGCAATACCCGAGGGAAAAACCCTTATAAAAGAGGGGAGCGTAATACAGGTGCAGTTGTTGCCTTAAGGCTCTATTTTATATGAAAGTCTCAGTAAGTGGCTGTTTTTAAAACGACTTTCATCTTTTCGATTGTGGTGGCTATCCGCCATGTTCGTTATAAGAAAGCCCCCGTATTTCAAGGTTTTTTCAGGGCTTTCATGCTTCGTTGTGGCAAGATGGTTTTGCCATGGCCGTTATATGAAAGTCTCGGTAGGTGGAGAGCCGCTTTGCCGTCATGGAATTGTTGACTTTGTAAAGAGATTGTGTGATTTTGAACAGGGAACAAAGCCTCATCTTCTTTGGAGAAAATACTATACCAACCCTGATGGCAAGCATAGGTGGATAACTCAAAGATTTGGAATAATTTGCTGACATGAGAATAACCAAGGAATGGCTCTTGACTAACTTGCCTGTTTGAGTACTTTGGGACAGATTATAAATCTCTCCCCGTTTTTTAAAAAGTTTAAAAATTTTCTGCTCATTCCTAAAGCACAGGTGGATAACTGTTTTGCATAATATAAAATCCGGTATAGCAAAAGATACAGTGTGTAAAAACGATAGACCTAATATTACCGATGGAGATCTTTGTAGTGTAAAATGCAGTGCTGTCATAATTGCAGGTGGTCTCAATTCACGAATGGGTGGCAAAAACAAGGCGTTTTTAAAAATTGGAAATAAAACAATTATAGAGCGTCTTTTAGACACTCTTTATTCAATATTTGACGATATTGTACTTGTCACAAGAAAACCAGAGCTTTATGAGCACTATTCTGTTCGTATTGTGACTGATATCTTTGATGACCGCTCTTCCCTGACCGGCATTCATTCTGGTCTTTATCATGCTGAAAATCCATTTGCATTTGTAGCTCCCTGTGATGCTCCGTTTCTTCAGAAGGCTTTCATCAAAATGATAATAGAGAGCATATCACCTGAAAATGATGTAATAATTCCACATCATGACGGCTATTACGAACCTTTATGTGCAGCATACTCAAAACGTTGCCTTCCCAAAATTGAAGCCCAGCTCAATTCAAAAAATTACCGTATTTTTGATTTTTTTGACACTGTTAACGTAAAAGAGATTGGAAGCGAAGCTATCAGATCAGTTGATCCCGATATGCTCTCCTTTTTTAATGTAAATACGCCGGATACTCTAGCACGTTCCATCAAGGTGCTTGAAGAGAAAGGTTATTGTTAAATGAAAATTCTTGGTATCAGCGGAAGTTTAAGAACAAATTCGTACAATACAAAATTGCTTGAAATATCACAGGATATTTTTGCTGATGATCATCAAATTGACATCTTCAGCCTATGTGAAATTCCTCTTTATAATGCCGATCTGGATACAGATGCAAAACCTGTAAGCGTGACAGCTTTAATTGATGCCATTGCCTCATGTGATGTAGTGCTTTTTGCAACACCCGAGTATAACTACAGTATATCCGGTGTTCTTAAAAATGCCATAGACTGGGCATCAAGGCCTGCCTATGAATCTGTGCTTGCAGGAAAACCTGCCGGAATTCTGAGTGCATCAAGGGGGCCTGTAGGAGGAGCAAGGGCACAATCACAGCTCAGGCATGTTCTGGCTGCAACATTGACACCGGTTTTGCCGCAACGTGAGTATCTGCTTCCCTTTGCATCCGAAGCATTTGATGAGTCAGGAAACCTTCTTGGTGAAAATATGACCCGCAGGTTGGAAAGATATATTTGTCAATTGATTGAATGGGCAAAGGATTTTCAGGTGATTTAGTATGCAAAGTATTTGTAAAAATTAAGGAAAATCTAATAATGTCGGATATTTCAGATAATACAAAATCTTTGTTCTTATCAAAAATCAAGTCCTGTTTCAGCAGAGATCGTTTTGCAGAATATATCGGGGTGGAAATACTTGACGCATCTCCAGGCAGTTGCCGGGCAAAGATGAAAATTGAAGATCATCATCTCAATTCCGTTGATCTGGTTCATGGGGCCGCAATTTTCGGGCTTGCTGATCTTGTCTTTGCAGTGGCATCCAATTCCCATGGAACTGTTGCCCTTGGAATCAACGTTTCTGTATCCTATATTAAATCTGCAAGGGGGGGCACTCTGTACGCCCATGCAGAAGAGGTATCAAGGAATTCAAAACTTGGAATTTATTCCATGCAAGTTACCAATGAGGAGAGTGAGACTTTGGCCTTGATGACCGGCACTGTATATCGAAAAAAAGATGAAATACCTGCGTTAAAAAAATAAAATTTCAGGATACTCACTATTGCCTGTTACTTCTGGAGATGGTGAGTGTGGGTCAGGGCTGACAAGATTTACTTAAATTGCCATAAAAAAAGCTCGGGCCTGTTTTATTGCTCAGGCCCGGGCAGAAAGCACAGCATCACTTTTGGCAAAATAGACTAATATTTTTGTTGTTTATTATTTATTATTTCCTATTATTTTATCGTATGTGCCATCTGACTTAATACCTTCCAGCACTTCCTGCCACTTAATTGCAATATCTGTCATGTTTTTTGATGTACCAATATAAAAAACAAGATCCATATCCACAAAACCAATTTTAAACTCATCCTGATTTAAACCACCTTTTTTGATTGCATCCATCATAATCAACTCTGCTGCATACCAGGCATCAATCCTGCCTTTAAGGAGTTTTTTTCCATTAATGCTTTCATCAATTACTGTGTCAATTTGCGAAAATTTCATATTTTGGAGTCTTTTCTGGGGAGGAGCATTGAGAATAACGCCTATCTTTAGATCTTTGAGGTCATCAAGGCTGTTAAAAGTTCTTTCATCTGATTTTCTGACTGCAAAAACAAGGCGATCTTTTAAAATTGGTCCAATCCATAGATATTTCTCTTCCCTTTCTTTTGTTCGGCCAAGAGGATATATGATACTGTTTTCCTGCTTCTGTGATAATACTACAGATCTTGACCATGGCAAAGTTTCAATATGGCACGCTGCTCCTGTTCTATTACAGATCTCTTTTACTATGGCGCTTCCCAGTCCATACTGTTCACCGTTTTCAGAATATGAATATGGGGGTAGTTCACCGGTAAGAATATTGATAGTATCTGCATTTATATTTTGAATAGATGCAAAAATACAAAATATGGAAATTACGAAAAGTTTTGAGTTATATAATCTTTTTATTTCTTTTTTTATAATACTCATTTTATTCATCATGTAATGCATTTTGATTTTTCTCCTGTCGATTTTAATTTTAAAGTGTGCTGTACATTTATATAAAAGTCCCCATAACATACTGATATATCATGGCTTTCATGCATCGTTGTGATGCCTTCGCAATCATGAGGATTTATTAGAAAGTCTCCATAACATGCTGACATATAAAGACTTTTGTCTCTTCGATTGTGGCTGTGAGCAGCCATGTACGTTTTAAGGAATGTGTCTAAAATAACGTTTCCTTTTAAAAAATCGTTCAACCTCATCCTGTATTGACAGGGATATTCAGAAATAGGGAAGTTTTTTAAAACCGATTCCTAAGCGTGATGTTCATCAAAAAAATTCAGTAGCCTGACAAGTGATTGCATCAGAAGTATTTTGTAATTTTGCAGGAGGATTTGGAGTGGAGAGATGAGATGCAAAATATAGAAGTAAAGGTATTAATACATCAAAAAAAGTGTGTGGACAATAGCCTATGATTGACCACACACTTTTTTGATTCCCCGATTGTTGAGTCTGTGGCTTGACTTATTGCCCTGAGCCAAACCTGAAAGTCTGATCCGGATCAATAACAGCAAGTACTCTTACCACACATCCGTCTCCACCTGGCCAACGCCATGGAAATGCCATAAAAAAACATCTTTTCCCGGTAACTTCATCAAGGTCGCCTCCTATATTCTCAATACCTGGAATACCACCTTTGACCATAAGTGTTTTATGCCCTGCCTCCCAATCGGGAAAATCATCTTTTGGATCCCGTCCGGTCACTTTTTTGTACTCTTCAATAAGATGAGGTTGCGATGGGCCAAGACCGTGATCCACAAGTTTGGTGGCAATGGGATGATCATTGGCTTGACAGCCATATCCAACAAGTTTTACCTTTTTATCAACAAGCCAACGGGCACCATCTGCATAAATTCCGCAGCCATAGGCAAAGTATTCGTCACTGTCACCCCATTTGTGGTGAAAACCTGTATTGATCATAACAATGTCATTTTCCTGGATTTTTGGACGGGCATTCTCAAGGTCTTCTGCTGTAATAACTCCCCATTTTCCTTTGGGTATGGAGACAGCCACACCGGTTCCGCAAAGTCTCCAGAGGGGATAATGACTGATGTCAGGAGTGTTCTCAGTGACATGTAGAGGAGCATCCATATGGGTTCCTCTGTGCATGATGCCATCCCACTGTACCTGATAGACCCCATCTTTTGCATGAAATTTATTGACATTTACATTAACACTCGGTGTTGATGGCCATTCCGGCATGTGATGGTGAAAAGGTTGACTTAAATTGTATATTTTCAGGCTCATGGTTTTTTCCTTTTGCTTTTTCTGTTGCCATAAGCACATAGACAAATATTTCTTCCGGTTAAGCCTTAGTAGATAATAGGAAAAAATTTATGTCCACCTACTTACGTAGCATCTATTATTCCTTAATTGCCGGCATCAATTCTGCATTTTCCTGAAGGATCCATCATTGCGACAAGGCGAACTGGACAGGCATCACCATGTTTGAATTTCCAGGGTGTGGCTGCAAAAGTTGCCCGTTTTCCGGCCAATAGATCCACATCTCCTCCCACCTGCTCCACTGTGGGGATACCTGCTGAAAGAAGTGTTTTATGGGCAATATTCCATTCAGGATGTTCCTTTGTCGGATCAAGGCCAGTTGCTTTTGTATAATCATTAGCAAGCCTTTTCATTAAAGGGCCGCCACGATGGGGGCCAAGGGAAGTTGCCAGGGGGTGATCAACCTGGGGCATATCCACTCCAACAAAACGGCAATCCTTTTTTACCAGCCATTGGGCAGCGCACTTTGAAAGACCTGGAGATTCCCCGAAATACTCAATGGCATCAGAGTATTTGTGGTGCCAGCCGCTGACAATAATAACCACATCGCCCTGCTGAACATCGGGAGATGCTGACTCAAGATCCTTTGCCGTGATAACTTCATAGCTTTTTTTGGGAATGTTCAGCACGACTCCATTGCCGAAAAACCGTTCAACAGGTATTTCGGAAAGATCGGAAGCCCGTTGAACCAGGTGAATCGGTGCATTCATATGAGTGCCAGTGTGCATAACAGTTTTAATACGATGAGCCATTACCCCGTGCTGTGCAAATTTAACTGCACGGAACATGATTACGTCATCCTGGCCCGGCAGGGATGGTGCTCCATGTCCCCATTCATGACTTAACTCCAACAATTGCAACTCAGTGTAAGGATCAGTTGTGACAGCAGCCATAATTTCCTCTCCTGGATATAGTGGTGAATTTACATAAAAGTCCCTATAAGCGCTTGTTTTTATTGAGGCTTTCATTTTTTAGATTGTGGCGGCTATCCGCCATGTACGTTATATTCTTCTAAATTTTTATCACAAAAACATTATATGCTCTTCATGATGAAGTCAAGAAAAAATTGCATGTAATATATTAACATAAAGTTGTATGCAATTAAGGGTTAAGCACAAAATTATTTTTCCCTTTGCTTTGAGAATCTCGACACCCTGGTCTTTTGTTGTTACTATGGTTTTACCGTGGAAATGGATACAATTTTCTATATTCGGGGGTGGCTGGATGGCAGCCATGCCCGTTTACAGGTAATAAATTTTGGATAAAGACTCGGCATCCTTCATATAGCCCTCAAAGTACTCTTGATTCAGACAAATGCAGTAACTGCCGGGAAAGCAATAAGATGTGGATTTTTAGACTCTATTGAGTATTAAAGTTTACCATGAAAATGACTATCATTTTTATACTTGGGGGTGATTGATACGCAATCATGTCCGTTTAGTAAAAAAAGTGAATCATTTTGATAGAAATGAGGTGAATCAAATGAGTTCAGGAGAAAGTTTCACCAAAGAGCCCTACCATCTTCAGAGTGTAACTGAAATTATTCTTGAAAGCATTTCAGATGGTGTTTTTACAGTTGATCCTGACTGGAAGATAACGTCATTTAACCGGGCGGCAGAAAAAATAACCGGCATTGACCGTGAAGAAGCCATTGGGCGTCACTGTTGGGATGTTTTCCGTTCCAATATGTGCGAAAGAGAGTGTGCACTAAAAAAAACAATGAAAGAGGGAAAGCCATTTGTCAACAGTGATACCCATATTGTAAGCAGTGAAGGAGAAAAAATTCCGGTTACGGTTTCAACTTCTGTATTAAAGGACAGTAATGGAAATTCACTTGGGGGTGTGGAGATCTTCAGAGATCATACCCTTGTTGATGAGTTGAGAAAAGCTCTCTCATCGCGTTTTCAGATGGGTGAGATGCTCAGCCGGAATCCTGTTATGCAGCAACTTTTTGATATTATTCCCCTTATTGCAGAGAGTGACAGTAGTGTATTGATTGAGGGAGAAAGCGGAACCGGAAAAGAGCTTGTTGCAAAGGCAATACATGACAAAAGCCCGAGAAACAAGTCTCCTTTTGTCGCAATTAATTGTGGTGCTCTTCCTGATTCTCTTCTGGAGTCTGAGCTTTTTGGTTACAAAGCCGGTGCCTTTACAAATGCATCAAAAGACAAGGCAGGCTATTTTGCTTCTGCCCAGGGTGGCACAATATTTCTTGACGAGATTGGTGAGACGAGTGCGGCATTTCAGGTAAGGCTGTTGAGGGTTCTTGAGGAAAAGGCTTTTCAGCCCCTTGGTACTACTGAAAAAGTTGAAAGCAATGTTCGTGTTATAACAGCAACAAATCGTAATTTATTACAGATGGTAGCAGAAAAAGACTTTCGAAGGGATCTTTTTTACAGGATAAATGTGGTTCAGGTTTTCCTTCCTCCCCTTCGGGAGCGCATGGAAGATATACCTCTTCTTGTTAAACATTTTATATCACGAATGAACACAATTCAGGGCAAGATGGTGGAAGGTATTGAGCCAGATGCCCTTGAAACTCTTATGAAATATCCTTTTTATGGAAATATAAGGGAGCTGCAAAATTTAATTGAGCATGCCTTTGTTCTCTGTTCCAGTGGTTTTATTGCACTTAAACATTTTCCAGCTATACTGAGTCATGATTCATCTTTTATATCAACATCGTTATCACCTTCCCCATCATCACCACTGTCAACGTCGTCATCGTCACCGTCGTCATCGTCACCGTTGCCATCATCACCACTATCACCACTATCACCACTATCATCATCATCACCATCACCACCATTATCATCACCACCACAACATCAACAATCATCATTTAAAGATTCCCCACCTTTAGAGCCAACTGTTTCATCTGGCTTTGGCTCCTTTTCTCTTTCAAATAATGACAATGTTCAGGCTGCCCAACGTGAGATTATTTTTAATGCGCTGATAAACAACAACTATAATCGTAAAGCGGCTGCAAAGGAGCTTGGAATCCATAAAAGCACTTTATTCAGGAAGATAAAAAAACTCGGAATTATCCTACCAAAAGGGGTGGATGGCCGTTCTTCATGATATAATTGTAAGAGTCGCATTGAGTCGCATTTTTGCTACCCAATATAGCTGCTTTTATGCAACGTTATTGCGTCTTTATATTATATTAAAAATATAATTATTTTATTTAAGTACTTGATTATACAATAAAAAATATTTTGCAATCATTTTTTAGAGATTTTATTATCATTGGGCATAATAGTTGCTTATTAATAGTGACGGGCTCTTGAGAGTCGCATATTTGTCTTGGTTTTTTAGCTGACAATTAAAATTTGAAAGAATAATATATTTTTGTCAGTCTGAATTCTGCCCGCACAGGTTGGGAATATTAGCTTTATTCTTATGAGTCTCATTAATATCGGAGAGGGATGGATTATTAAATATGAATATCGCGTTTACTGCATGGGACAAAAGAATTTCGCCGGTATTTGATGCGTCCCGTAATCTGTTTGTTGTTAAAGTTTCCGATGGAAAAGTGCTTCAAAGTTTTTATGAACCCTTTAACCCCGAGATAATGTTTTCTTTTAAAGAAAAACTGAAGATGCTGGAAATTGACGTTCTTGTTTGTGGTGCAATTTCTCAAATCTGTTCCAGTATCATTGAATCAACAGGTGTCATGCTGATTCCATTTATCGGTGGCAGGATAGATGATATCCTTGATGGATATCTCCGAGACAACAGTATCAATCATGGTTTTATTATGCCTGGATGTGGCCGTAGATATAGAAGAAAGTCCGATATTGATGCATTCGGGTATCAAGGAAAGGAGGTGAGAATTATGCCAAAAGGAAATAACAGAGGCCAGCAAGGCCAGGGAAGAGGCCAAGGTCAAGGTCAAGGTCAAGGAAGAGGTCAGGGGCAAGGAAAAGGCCAGGGTCAGGGAAGAGGTCAGAGCCAAGGAAGGTGCCAGGGACAGGGCAATAATAGAGGCGGTAATGGATGTGGAGGCAGTTGTACCACACAAGGCAGCGGTAAAGGCAATGGTCAGGGCAAATTTTAAGATCATTGTTAGCTTATATGTTTTTGCTGTCTGAATCAGGATGAAAAGATGTTCAGGATACTTAATCCTGCCTTACCCTGTTAATCCAGGGTATCTTGATTCAGACAATTTATAAAGTTTAACAAAGTAGAACTAATTAAGGAGATAATATTATGCCAGGATTTAATGGACAGGGACCAATGAGTCAAGGCTCAATGACAGGCGGAGGTAGAGGTTATTGCAGGTCATCTTTTTCAGGAATCGGAAGGTCATTTGCAGGTGGTTCTGGAAGGGGATATGGCCAGGGTATGAACATGGGCTACGGAAATAGCTTTAATGGTGGCCGCTGCTTTGCCGGTGGTAGGCGAAGAGGAGGCATGGGAAGAGGTGCAGGTTTTATCCCCGGGGGAGGTGTACCTTATGAGATGCCATACACCAATGCACCGGATCCTGCAACTGAAATTGAGATGCTTAAAAGAGATGCCGAAGGGTTGCAGAATCATCTGGATATGATAAAGAAGCGCATGTCTGAAATTGATGAGCCTCGTCAGGATTAAATCAACTTCTGATAAGGATTTTTTGCAGGGAAGTATGGAATGGAAATTGTTCTGCATTTAAAAAGGTTCTGCCTGGAAACTGCATGTAAAAGATTGTATGAAAGGCTCATAAAAAGCTATTTTAATCAATCTCAATCTGATGAAAACCGAAGATTAATTGAGGAGAAGATGGCCATTTTGCTGCATCTCCTTGAAAATGCAGATTTTCCTGCATTAAGGCAAACTTATCCCGAACTTTCAGGAACTGAGCCATTATCATCTGTGTCACTTTATGCTGATGGAGATGATAATGGTGTATCAGAGTCAATTTCTTTTCAGAATTTTGAAGGATTGCAGAATTTACCTTGTGTAAAAATTGTGCTAAATGGAAGTGTCATTGAGCCTCTATGGAAACATTCTCAGAGTTTGCAAGTAGCTGAAAAAAAGAGGAAAAATTATGCCGATATTTGATTTTCATTGCAATGACTGCGGCAGGGTCAGTGAAATTTTAATGGTTGGAAACAGTGAAAAAGCGGAATGCTCATTTTGTGGAAGCAGCAGCATGACTCAAAAGTTGTCTGCCCATTCCTCTCTTTCAGGCCCTGCAAAACATCGTTTGCCAGGGTCTGGTGACAGAGCTTGTTGCGGTTCTGCACCTGGCGAAAAATCAGGATGTGCAGGCCCTGGAAGCTGCTGTGGCAAGAGTATGTGATAACACTTTAAAAAGCAGAATCTTTAGGAATGAGTCTTAAATAATTTGCCCATTTCAAAACAGGCGACCACTTTAAACCGTACTTTTGAGAGTTCTAATTGGACACCTTATTTCGTACTCATTCCTTAGCGGGCAGAATCTGTTCTCTGCCCTGTTAAAAGATATACAACTCATTTGGGGGGCGGATGTCAAATCCGCCCCCTGTGTTTTAATTTTACACTCTTTTAAGGATTTGACACATGAATATTGAATCTGTAGTTTTATTGTACTTTTCACCCACCAATACCACAAAAAAAACATTGAAATCTATTGCCCAGGGAACCGGGATTGCAACAATTACAGAGATTGATCTGACTCCTTCTGATGCAGATCTGCAAGGTGTTGTATTTACGGAGAATCAATTGGTTATTCTTGGCTCACCGGTTTACAGCGGAAGGATACCCGTTGAGGCAGCAAAAAGATTTAAAAACTTTAAGGGAAATGCTAATCCTGCTGTTTCAGTTGTGCTTTACGGAAATCGTGAATATGAGGATGCTCTTCTGGAGCTAAAAAATATGTCCCAGGATATGGGTATGACACCGGTTGCCGGAGCAGCCTTTATTGGTGAGCATTCATTTTCGGTTGAATCAACCCCTATTGCTGTTGGCCGTCCTGATGAAAGTGATCTTTCAAAATCCCGTGATTTTGGAAAAAAGATCATGGATAAAATTGAGTGTTTTTTATCAGAATCAAAGGGTCAAGAAGGTTGGAGTTCACTGGATAACTTGACAGTGCCAGGAAATTTACCATATAAGGAGAGGAAGGTTATGCCTCCGATTTCTCCTGTTACACGTGAGGATACCTGTATTAAATGCGGTAAATGTGCTGAAGTGTGTCCCACAGAAGCAGTGAGTGTTGATGAAGAGGTCACAACTCGTGCTGAAATATGTCTTCGTTGCTGTGCGTGTGTAAAAGAGTGCCCCACAGGATCAAGGGTTATGGAAAATCCTAAAATGATGGAGATAGCACAGTGGCTTTCCACTAATTTCAGTGAAAGAAAGGAGCCGGCAATCTTCATTTAAACCAAACCTTGCACTGCATAGAATGCTCAAGCTTTTTTAGCGTTTAAGATAAAATACTCAAAATCGACATTTTATTGCTTTTTCCGAAGTTGTTCCAGTTGTCTGAACCAGGATAACCAGGATGGATAGGATGCTCAGGATAGATAATCCTGCCTTATTTTTGTTAATCTTGGGAATCCTGATTCAGACAGTGTTTACAAGACTTACAAGATCATAGATGTCGATTTTGAGTAAAATACATTTCATACCATTACACATATTACACTTGCCGGAGCAACAATTCCCGTTGTATTCGGAAAAGTGTATATTTTTTTTAAGTCTGACTAAACCTACATGGCTGCGATACAGCCACCTCAAAGATGGAAACTTATATCCATTTACACGGATAATCTGAGTGGTATTATTATTTTTACCGTGAAAATGACTATCATTTTTATACTTGGGGGTGATTGATACAAAATCAATCATGCACGTTTATTATTATTTCTGGTTGGGTATTTATTAAATCATCTGGAGAGCATATGAAACAGCAGGGTATTCTTCTTGGTGCCGGTACAAATGAAATGGAGCTGCTGACTGTATGGATTTACGATCAGCTTTTCGGAATTAATGTCGCAAAGGTTCAGTCTGTACAGGCTTACGACCGAAAACTCGTAACACCCATGCCTGAAAATCCACCGGGCGTCATGGGAATGATGCTATACAGGGAGAGAACAATTCCAATTCTTGATCTTGAGCTGCTTTTGGATATGGCTAAAAAAGGGGACAAAAAAAATGATCGGGAAATTGTTGTTGTAACTGAATTCAACAATACAGTTAATGCTTTTAAAGCTCATGGTGTAAATAGAATTCTTCGTTTTTCATGGGCTGAATTTTCTCCCATTAATCGTTTTATTGGCTCAGATTCATATGTCACTGGCTCTGTCCAGGCAGATGAACATGAAATCATGGTTCTCGATCTTGAACAGGTTCTTGCAACTGTTTTTCCGGGCATGGTTCTGGAATCTGTTTCCGAAGAAACAATGCAGAGAAAGGAGAAGATCAGCAGAAATCAACTTAACATTCTATTTGCAGAGGACTCATTTACCATACGCAAAGGTGTTATAAAGGTTTTGAAACAGGCAGGTTTTGAAGAGATCACTTCGTTTGAAAACGGGCAGGACGCCTGTGATTACTGCATGAAGCATGCCGACGATTTTGCTGATACATCGATTCCCACAGTTGTTATTTCAGATATCGAGATGCCAAAGATGGATGGGTTAACGCTTTGTCGTAAACTCAAACAGGATCCAGTGTTGAAGGATTTGTATGTAATTATTTTTTCAAGTCTGATTAATACCCAGATGATTCAGAAGTGTCAACAGGTGTCAGCAGATAGATATGTAACAAAGCCGGAAACAAATGCCCTGATTGAAATCCTTGACGAATTTTGCAGTAATTAATTGATTCTAAATAACTCAAAATCGACATTTTATTGCTTTTTCAGAAGTTATTGCATTTGTCTGAATCAGGATAACCAGGATGGATAGGATGTTCAGGATAGATAATCCTGCCTTATCCTGTTAATCCTGTTAATACTGGGCATCCTGTTAATCCTGGGAATCCTGATTCAGACAGTGTTGACAAGGCTTACAAGATCATAGGTGTCGACTTTGAGAATAAACAGTTTGATTTAATTTTTAATACTACAGCGACACTTTCATGGAAAACGCTATTTTCAAGCCATTAAACAAGCAGTGTCGCTGTAGTGCTTAAGGTGTTCATGAAAAATAATATCTATTCTATTGGAATCAAGCAATCATTAACTATTATAGTTTTATCTGTTTTTATTTCATTGGTTTTTAACTTTTTCAGATCAGCACCCTTGCCTATTGTTGGAAAGTGGGATGTTGAGTCAAGATTGACAACCGATGCAGGCAAGAGCATGGTTATATCTTTTGATGACGCTGTTTCACTTTTTGAACAAAATGCTGCTGTTTTTGTTGATGCAAGGAATGTGGATCAATATGAGTATGGGCATATAAAAGGTGCCATAAGTTTACCATGGCATGATTTACAGGAACGATTTATGGATGTTCTTCCTGAAATAGATCCTGATATGCCTGTTGTTACTTATTGTGATGGCGAAAGCTGTAGCCTTAGCCATGATCTTGCACTCTTTTTCAAGGACATGGGATTTCAGGTTTATGTTCTTGTTAATGGATGGTCAGTATGGAAAGCAGGGAGTATGCCTGTGGAGGTCAAAGCGCAATGAGAAAAACAAAAGATGGATTAAATATTGCAGGAAATAGGGCAGATAAGGTTATTCTGATAATACATTATATTTCTCGCTGGATACTTGGGATTGTATTTATTTATGCAAGTTATGATAAAATACTTTATCCTGAACAATTTGCAAGTGCAGTATATAATTATCAGATACTGGCGGACATTTTGATAAATATTACAGCCATTGTTCTGCCATGGCTGGAGTTAATTCTTGGGATATTTCTTATTTTTGGTGTTTTTGTTCCAGGCACTGTTATTCTCATAAATTTTTTGCTTGTGATTTTTACAACAGCACTGGTTTTCAACCTTTACAGGGGAATTGATGTAAATTGCGGCTGTTTTTCCGCAGCTCCAGGTGCTACCCCGGCAGATATATGGACAGTGGCAAGGGATATATCCTTGATGCTTTTTTCTTTTTATCTCTTCTTCTATACTTTTATCAAAAGAAACGATATTCAAGGTAGTTTTAAAAAGATATACTCATAATACTACTTTTTTAGCTTATCTTTTTTTGCTGCCTGAATCAGGATAACCATGATAATCAGAATAACCAGGATATTCAGGATACTTAATTCTGCCTTATCCTGTTAATCCAGGGTATCCTGATTCAGACAATTTATAAAAGTTAACAAAGTATAAATAAAAACAAAGCAGGAGTAGGCAATGATCAAAGAAAATCCTGAAGCAGTAAATGAATGCCCAGAAATAAATGTGTTGAGTGAGCTGCTGAGACTGCTCAAACTTGAAAAGATTGAGGAAAATATTTTCAGGGGAGAGAGCCAGGATCTTGGTTTTGGTAATGTCTTTGGCGGGCAGGTTCTGGGGCAGGCGCTATCGGCTGCAACAAGGACAGTTGACGTGACCCGCAAGGCTCACAGTATTCATGGTTATTTCATGAGGGCAGGGGATTCAACAAAACCCATTGTATATACAGTTGACTGCATCAGAGATGGCAGAAGTTTTACCACAAGAAGGGTTGTTGCTGTACAGAAAGGGCGTCCCATTTTTTCCATGTCAGCCTCTTTTCAAATGGATGAACCAGGCTTTGATCATCAAGATGAAATACCTGATGTTCCAGGCCCGGAAGGAATTGAGTCTGATACTGAAAAATTCCGTAAAATTGCCCACATGATTCCCGCAAAGCTGCGGGACAAAATGATCTGTGAAAAGCCCATTGAAATAAGGGTTGTAAATCCTGTCAACCCATTTGAACCAGGCAGGATGCCTCCTGTAAAATATGCATGGTTCAAATCAATCAATCTTATGCCTGACGATATTGCAATACACCGCTATATGCTTGCATATGCATCGGATTTCAACCTTGTTACCACATCCCTTTATCCACATGCCAAAACGTTCTGGTCACCTGGTATGCAGGTGGCAAGCCTTGACCATGCTATGTGGTTTCATAGGGATTTCAGGATGGATGAATGGCTGCTTTATGCCATGCACAGCCCCAGTGCATGCAGAGGAAGGGGGCTTAATATTGGAAATATTTTTACAACTGACGGCAAACTTGTTGCAACTGTTGCTCAAGAGGGACTTATCCGAAATATTAGATAGATTTAGATTTTAAAGCCTTGAGGGCATCCTTCATTTATCACTTTTTACTTTCCGGAGAAAAAGCGTTTTTTTCTGCTTTTTAATCTTCATAAGTGTAGAGTCTTTTGCTCGTGATATGAAGGATGCCTTTTTTATTTGGTTTATTTCAAAAAAACAATTATTATTAGAAGATAAAAGCCGATTAGAAACTGTATATGCTGGCAAATCAGAATATTTCTTAGTAAATGATCAAAAAAAATCTGCAATGCCCTGAATCACTATTGTAAAGGAGGTTACCATGCCTGATATAAATCCATTTGACAGTATGCTTCTGGAACTTGTGAATGCCGCAAGTGATCCATCATCCATTGGCAGCGACGAATTTTTGGTGAACCTTCGCACCATTGCAGAAGATTATATAGAGAGCCAGGGCGGAGAACCATCCGAAGCATCTTTTGGTGTTGATCAGTTTGTAAACAATCTTGTGGAGAGTATGAACCTTGGTATCCCGCCTGTTGAGTCTTTACAAAATGCCATGGGCCAGCTTGACCTTACATATGTCCGTGATCAGATAGAGTCAGAATCCCAACAAAGTGACCTTGCCAATGCCCTTGCATCCGGCGAAAACATTGAAGAGGTGATAGCAGATACCCTTCCCGAAGGAGTTGATCCCAAAGGGAGTGCAGCCGATGCCATGTTCAAAGATCTTCAGGAGAGTATGGCAGAAGGAACTTTTCCTGATGAAGCACTAAAAGGTGCGGAAGAGACCCTTGATCAGACCATTGCAGTACAGGGTGCAGTCCAGAAGGAGTTATCAACGGGGGATCAGATTTTAAAGGCTCTTTCAGATGGAGAGGATGTTGCCCAGATACTTGGTGATCATCTTGGAGATCTTTCTCCTGATGCCCTGCAGCAGGCAATTGAGGCATTTACAACATCCCTTGCAAGCGGAGGCTCTCCTGATGCAGCTCTTCAGTCGGCTGAAACAACTGTTGGGGCAGTGGCTTCGGCATCGGAATCTGTACAGGGAGAGATGACAGCCGAGGCATCCCTTATGGCATCCCTTGCATCTGGAGAAAATGTTGAAGAGAC
>NZ_LT828543.1:252109-253900 GCF_900170035.1 Desulfamplus magnetovallimortis
GACAGGTGGAAATGACCTTATAACTGCCCTTGCAACCGGTGAAAACATTGATGAAGTGGTTGCATCCATAGCGTCGGAAAGTACAGGCGGAGCAAGTGGAGAAGAATCATCTCTGTCACCTGAAGAAGCTGCCCAGGCCATTGCAGAGACCTTTCAGGAGACATTGAGCGCAGCCATTGAAAGCGGAGCAGATATAGAATCTGCGGTTTCCCAGGCAACGGAAGCAACCGCTGCGGTGATGGAGAGTCAGGCCGCAGTCACAGCCGGAGAATCATCTCCTGAATCGGCACTTTTAAGTGCTCTTTCATCTGGTGATAATGTCACAGAAGCCGTGGATACAGCCATGGATGCCCTTGTGGAAAGCGGTGCTGTTGAATCCGGAGCAATCTCCACAGAAACCTTCCAGGAAGCACTTGCAGAATCTCTTGTGGCTGAAGGTGAAGCTGCCTTTTCACCCGGGGAATCGGAAAATCCATCCGGAGAAACATCTGTAAGTTCAATACAGGATGCATTGGCACAGGCTGTTGAGACAACCACAGGTATTGCCCAGACATCAAGCAGTATCCAGTCAGGCGAATCCGGCACAAATGGGGAGCTGCTTGCTGCACTTTCATCCGGTGAAAACATTGAGGAAACCATCGATGCTGTTAGTAAAGGGATAACAGACTCATCTTCAGATCTCCAGTCATCCGCTTCAATTGTCAATGATTCCATGGATATACAGGAATCAATAGCTGACGCCATCAGCAGTGGCGAGACTCTTTCCGATGCCATTGCAAGTGCTGCCGAAACTGCAGAAATTACGGCGGCAGGGATCCAGTCAGTTCAGGGTGACCCCGGTACTGCAGCAGAGCTTCTTGTGGCAAGTCTATCCCAACCATCTGAAAATCTGTCTGAACCATCTGAAAGCATCTCCGGGTTGTCTGAAAGTTCTTCTGAGCCATTGACAAGTATGTCTGAGTCATCTGACAACCCAACAGAAATATCTTCAGACTTTGCCCCTCCACAGGAACTTTACAATGACATTCTGACAGAGTTGACAAATGCTGCAAGCGATCCTTCAACTATTGCTGACGGAAGCCTTCTTGAGACAGTAAAGGATCTTGCTGAGGAGTACATTGAAAGCCAGGGCGGGAACACAGAAGAGACAGCATTAAGCATAGATAATTTTGTGGATCAACTGACAGAAACCCTTGATAAGGGTGTCGATCCTGAAGTTGCGCTTGAGCAGGCAATGAGCCGCCTTGACCTGAGTGCCACAAGGGAACAGATAGAGTCAGAATCCCAACAAAGTGACCTTGCCAATGCCCTTGCATCCGGCGAAAACATTGAAGAGGTGATAGCAGATACCCTTCCCGAAGGAGTTGATCCAGAAGGAAGTGCAGCCGATGCCATGTTCAATGATCTTCAGGAGAGTATGGCAGAAGGTACTTTTCCTGACGAAGCACTAAAAGGTGCGGAAGAGACCCTTGATCAGACCATTGCAGTACAGGGTACAGTCCAGAATGAGTTATCAACAGGAGACCAGATTTTAAAGGCTCTTTCAGATGGAGAAGATGTTGCCCAGATACTTGGTGATCACCTTGGAGATCTTTCTCCTGATGCCCTGCAGCAGGCAATAGAGGCATTTACAGCATCCATTGAAAGCGGAGGCTCTCCTGATGCAGCTCTTCAGTCGGCTGAGACAACTGTTGGGGCAGTAGCTTCGGCATCGGAATCTGTACAGGGAGAGATGACACCAGAGGCATCCCTTATGGCCTCCCTTGCATCTGGAGAAAATGTTGAAGAGAT
>NZ_LT828543.1:254000-255337 GCF_900170035.1 Desulfamplus magnetovallimortis
TACAGGTGGAAATGACCTTATAACTGCACTTGCAACCGGTGAAAACATTGATGAAGTGGTTGCATCCATAGCGTCGGAAAGTACAGGCGGAGCAAGTGGAGAAGAATCGTCTCTGTCACCTGAAGAAGCTGCCCAGGCCATTGCAGATACCTTTCAGGAGACATTGAGCGCAGCCATTGAAAGTGGAGCAGATATAGAATCTGCGGTTTCCCAGGCAACGGAAGCTACCGCTGCGGTGATGGAGAGTCAGGCCGCAGTCACAGCCGGAGAATCATCTCCTGAATCGGCACTTTTAAGCGCTCTTTCATCTGGTGATAATGTCACAGAAGCCGTGGATACAGCCATGGATGCCCTTGTGGAAAGCGGTGCTGTTGAATCCGGAGCAATCTCCACAGAAACCTTCCAGGAAGCACTTGCAGAATCTCTTATGGCTGAAGGAGAAGCTGCCTCTTCACCTGGGGAATCGGAAAATCCGTCCGGAGAAACATCTGTAAGTTCAATACAGGATGCATTGGCACAGGCTGTTGAGACAACCACGGCTGTTGCTGAAACCCAAAGCTCTGTGCAGTCAGGTGAAACCAGCAGCGAAGCGGTTCTTCTTGCAGCTCTGTCATCAGGCGAAAACGTATCTGAAACTGTTGCTGCCATAATGGCTACACCTGAAAGTACACCTTCCCAGGGAGAAGGTAGTGAAACCCAGATACAGGGTGATTTAGCTGCTACCCAGAATCAGGGAGAAGCAGGATCAGAAGGAGAATCTGGAACAGCCACCAGAACGAGCACGTCAGCGGAATTGCCGGCAGACATGGATACCTTTGGAGAAGCACTTGCCCAGGCCATGGCTGAAGGTGGTGGAGATCCTGAAAAAGCCATAACTGATGCTGGAGAGGAAATTGCATCAACCACACAGGCTGAAACGTCAACAAAAACATCATCAGAATCTGAAACAACAGGAGAATCTCAAATAGAGGGAGATTCCAAAACTGCCGGAGATGGCCAACTTGCTGAAGACGGTAATGCCGGACAGGAAGGATCCCCTGAAATGCTTGTGGCAATGGCAGACACACCAGGTGACCCCCTTATTGAAAGCTCTGAATCTGCCGATGCCGGAGATACTGCCGAAGGAGATGGCAACGAAACTGCAGATGCCGGAGAAACCACCGAAGGTGATGGCACTGAAACCGCTGATGCCGGAGAGACAACCGAAGGTGACGGCACCGAAACCGCCGATGCCGGAGAGACAACCGAAGGTGATGGCACTGAAACCGCCGATGCCGGAGAGACAACCGAAGGTGATGGCACTGAAACCGCCGATGCCGGAGAGACAACCGAAGGTG
>NZ_LT828543.1:255437-332412 GCF_900170035.1 Desulfamplus magnetovallimortis
AAGGTGATGGCACTGAAACCGCCGATGCCGGAGAGACAACCGAAGGTGATGGCACTGAAACCGCTGATGCCGGAGAGACAACCGAAGGTGATGATACTGAAACGGCCGATGCCGGAGAGACAACTGAAGGTGATGGCACAGAAACCGCTGATGCCGGAGAGACAACCGAAGGTGACGGCACTGAAACCGCCGATGCCGGAGAGACAACCGAAGGTGAAGGCACTGAAACCGCTGATGCAGGAGAGACAACCGAAGGTGATGGCACTGAAACCGCTGATGCCGGAGAGACAACCGAAGGTGATGGCACCGAGATAGTTGATGAATATGAAGACGAAATTATTGATGAGCAGACAGAAACAACAATAGCCGATGTAGATGATCCAGGAGACTTCACTGATGACGCAACAGGATTAACAGAGGACAATACCTTTGAAGATATTGATCCTGAAGCAGACTTTCAGGCAGATGTGGCAACCGCATCATCTCCTGACGTTGTTTCCGGCAACCCTTTTCCGGAAAGCGGGCAATCCGGAGATCAATCAGAACCCTTTTCTTCAACTACAGTTGCCTGGGAACCACATTCTGAATCATCCTCTTCACCCACAACAATCAATGATACCTTTTCTCAGGGAGGTCAGGAAACAGGTTACTCCTCAACAAGCACACTGTCAGAGCCTGTGACAAGTTCATTCAGCCCCTGGCAAAGTTCAGACCCCTTTGCAGCACCTGACCCATTTGCATCTGCAACACCTACAGCGACCTATGAGCCCTATCAGGCTGAACCTGTATCTACTCCTGAACCAAGAACAGAAACAAGGCCAACAACTACAACTGTTGTAAAAAGAGAGGAACCGGAAGAGAGTGAACCAGAGCCGGAACCCCTACCAGATCCAGAACCGGAACCGGAGCCAGCGCCGGAACCCGAGCCAGAGCCAGAGCCAGAGCCGGAACCAGAACCGGAACCGGAGCCAGAGCCGGAACCCGAACCTGAGCCAGAACCTGAGCCAGAACCAGAACCAGAGCCGGAACCAGAACCGGAACCTGAGCCGGAACCAGAACCTGAACCCGAGCCAGAGCCAGAGCCAGAGCCGGAACCCGAACCAGAACCGGAACCCGAACCAGAGCCAGAACCCGAACCAGAACCTGAGCCTGAGCCCGAACCGGAGCCAGAGCCAGAGCCAGAGCCGGAACCTGAGCCAGAACCAGAACCCGAGCCAGAGCCGGAACCAGAACCTGAGCCAGAACCAGAGCCAGAGCCAGAGCCCGAACCGGAACCAGAGCCAGAGCCAGAACCTGAGCCCGAACCTGAGCCTGAGCCGGAACCCGAACCCGAACCTGAACCCGAACCTGAACCTGAACCTGAGCCAGAACCAGAACCAGAGCCGGAGCCGGAGCCAGAACCAGAGCCAGAGCCAGAACCAGAGCCAGAACCAGAGCCTGAGCCCGAACCGGAGCCCGAACCGGAGCCCGAACCGGAGCCAGAACCGGAGCCAGAACCCGAGCCGGAAAATCATCAACCATCAGTAAGCAATGTGGCTATAAGCCTGAATGAAAAAGATGATCAGGCCACTGGTGATTTTAGCGTAAATGATTTGGATGCTTCGGATTTTCATACATTTACAATTGTGTCGCAGCCGTCAAGGGGAAGTGTAACCAATAACGGAAACGGTTCATTCACATTTGATCCTGGAAATGATTTTCAGTCCCTTGCTGAAGGTGAAACCCAGAGTGTTTCATTTACATATACAGCCACAGACAGCTCCAGCGAACCAAATGACAGAAGTGAGGCGGCAACTGTAACCATTACTGTCACTGGCCAGAATGATCAACCTGTTGTCTCTAATGTCTCTGTGGACAAAAACATTGACAATGATCCTGATACAGTTGAATCAAGCGTAAATGGGACATTTCAGGTAACTGATCCTGATACATCAGATTCTCACATCTTTGAAATTGTTTCACAACCATCATCAGGAACGGTTGTAAATAACAACAATGGAACATTCACTTTTGATCCAGGAGCCGACTTTGATGATCTTGAATCAGGTGAATCCAGAATAGTCACCTTCAATTACACCGCAATAGATAGTTCCGGTAGCGCCAATGACACAAGTGATGCTGCAACGGTAACCATTACAGTGACAAATGACGGCACATCAACACCAAACCACAAGCCCGTTGTTCAGAATATCTCCTTGAGTTTGGGAGAAGATGACACTGCCGGTAAAAGCGGAACATTCAAAGTAACAGATGAGGACAGCAGTGATACCCATACATTTTCCATTGCTTCACAACCGGAAAAAGGAACTGTAACGACTGGAAGCGGTGGAGCTTTTACATTCAAACCCGGAACAGCCTTTCAAAGTCTTGGAAATGGTGAAACTGAAACTGTCACATTCCAATATACTGCAACCGATGATTCTGAAGAGGAGAATGACACAAGCGATCCTGGAACAGTTACAGTCACTGTTACAGGTGCAAACGATGCTCCGGTTGTCAAAACTCCGATTTCAAGTCAGACCACAGGAGAAGCCGAAGCTGTGACCCTTGATGTTGCAAAATCATTTTCCGATCCTGATACCTCGGATGCAGGGAAACTAACATTTTCTGCAACAGGGCTTCCTCCGGGACTTGCAATTGCATCACTTACAGGAATTATCACAGGTAGTGTTGAAAGCGGAGCATCCCTTGGGGGTATGGGTGGAAAAGGAATATATTCTGTTGTTGTTACAGCAAAGGATCCAGCGGGAAAAACAGTCTCTTCAACATTTATATGGACAATTGACAATGATGCCCCTGTTGCCACGGATAACACCGCAGAAGTTACCGAGGACACGGCAACCACAGCCTCCGGTAATCTTATAAATGATGATGACGGGTTTGGCGTGGATTCTGATACCGGCGGAGGCGTTCTGACAATTTCACAGATTGACGGCATTACATCGGATTCTGCGGATGTAAGTGGTACATACGGAACCCTTGGCTGGTCAGTTGACGGTGCATACACATATACGCTGGACAACACCTCCGCCACTGTGAATGAACTTGCTGAAGGAGATACTGTTACAGAAACATTTACATATACTCTGGCTGATGAAAACGGTGCAACCGATACAGCAACACTTACTGTTACAATAACAGGTTCGAATGATGCCCCTGAGGTCATAACACCCATTACTGACCAGACAGACGGTGATACAGATGATGTGAACTTCAATGTAGCGGTCTCATTTAATGATCCTGACAATGGCGATACAGAAAATCTTACATTTGCAGCATCAGGGCTTCCTGCCGGTCTATCCATAACTTCAAGCACTGGAATAATTTCCGGAACCATTGATGGTGCTGCTTCACTTGGTGGGCCCAATGGAGATGGTATCTATAATGTCACCATAACCGTAACCGATACCAATGGTGCAACGGTGCAAGATAACTTCACATGGAGCATTGACAACATGGCTCCAACTGCCACAAACAATACAGCTCAGGTCACAGAAGACACAGCAACAACCGATTCCGGTAATCTTATCACTGATGATGACGGGTTTGGCGTGGATTCTGATGTCAGTGGCGGCACACTCTTCATTACAAATATTAATGGTACAACATCGGATGCCACGGATATCAACGGGACATATGGCACCCTCAACTGGAGTAGTGATGGTTCATATACATATACATTGGACGTCACCAGACCCGCTGTGCAGGCTCTTGCTGAGAGCGAAACAGTCACAGAACTCTTTACCTATACTCTTGGAGATGAAAACGGCGGAACCGATACTGCACAGCTCATCATTACAATTACAGGTACTAATGATGCTCCTGTGGCATCTGGAAGTTATGTGCATACTATCGGGGACACATCTGTAACTGATAGTTTTAACACCCAGAGTGATAATCTAATGGCAACAGATGTGGATGACACAACTCTTACATGGACTGTAAATGGAGGAAGCACCGCAAATGGTTCATACGGCAGCCTCAACCTAAATGCAAACGGTTCATATACCTATACACCAAACAACGCTGTCATAAACGCACTTCAGGCTGGACAAAATCCATCAGACACCTTCACGGCAACTGTTACTGACTCCCAGGGAGCAACTGATACCCGCACAATTACTGTCAATCTTACAGGGGCAAATGATAATCCTGTTTCAACAGGAACTTACAGCCATAATATAATTGACACATCAGCCTCGGACTCTTTCACCGATATTACGGGGTTGCTTGCGGCAACCGATGTGGATGATACAACCATGACCTGGACGGTCAACGGAGGCACTTCTGCCGCAGGTTCCTATGGAACCCTAACTGTCAATAGTAATGGCAGCTATACCTATACCCCGGATAATGCTGCCATTAATGCTGTTACAACAAACCAGACAGACACATTTACTGTTACAGTCACAGATGCACATGGTGGAACTGCCACAAACACTATCGACATAAATATTACTGGTGCAAACGACACTCCATATTTTGCTTCAGTAGGTTCTGGCTCTGCCTTGAGCTTCAATAAAACGAATGGCATTGTTGATATTGGAGATGTGAACGAACTTGACAATATTAGTCAGTACACTGTTGAGGCATGGGTGAATTTCAACTCTTTTTCTACATACGCAACTGTTCTTGGAAAACGAACAGGAGATGGTGATCGCACCCTAATACTTCAATCTACGGGAACAAACGGCCAGATAGCTGTGGCTGTTAATGGCGGATATGGTTACAGCACCACGACATTAAATACAGACCAATGGTACCACATTGCAATTGTTTATGACGGTTCACAAGGTGTTAATACAGACCGCCTCAAATTATATATTGATGGCCTTTATGATCCTTTTACCTCCCTTGGTAGTGTTCCGGCGACAACTCCGGACTCAAGTTCACGTCTTGTTCTGGGTGCTGAATACAATGGCACAACCACACCCACCAGCGGTGTAGTTCCATTTGATGGTAAACTTGATGATGTTGCCGTATGGGACACAGCCCTTGCCCAGGGGATAATAGCTTCCCACATGGTCACTCCGCCTTCAGGAAGCGAAGGCAACCTGATCGGATATTGGACATTTACTGAGCAAAGCGGCACTACTGTCAGTGATTCAGGAGCTGCTGCTCCAAATATACCAGGTTCCATTATCAATGAGGGTTCTGGAGTAGTTTGGACAACTGACGGGGCAGTCTCTTCTGGATCAGGAATAACTATTGACGAAGATCAAACTGTGGATGACTCTTTTCCAGCGACAGATGTGGATGATGTCTGGTTAATGCACGAATTAACGAACGATGTGGCAGAAGGTGACCTTAGCTTTAACCCGGACGGAAGCTTCACATTTGATCCTGCTGGCGATTTTGAGGATTTGGCCCAGGGAGAAAGCCGTGATGTCACCTTCAGCTATACTGCCACGGATGATGGTGGTGCTGTAAGCGCTCCCGCAACTATCACTATAACGGTTAATGGGGTAAACGATGTTCCTGTTGCCGAAGATGATATAAATGCAACTAATGACAACTCCATGCTTACACTAAATGCCGCCGGTGGGGTACTTGCTAATGATAGTGATGTTGATGATCCTGGGGGGGAATTCAATCCAGGTATTTCCCATACTGTGTCTGCCATAGAAGGAAGTACCGGTGTTGTGGCTGCAGGGGTAGCGGTAACAGGAAGCAATGGCGGTACATTTACCATAGCAAGCGATGGAAGCTACACGTTTGATCCAGGCAGTGATTTTGATGACCTTCCTGATGCAGCTTCCAGAACCACCAGTGTAACCTACACCATTCAAGATTCAAGCGGTGGAACAAATACCGCTACTCTTTCCATTACAGTTACCGGAGCTACACCTGTTTTAATTGACCTTGACGGAGATGGTGTTGAGGTAATGGGAGTAGATACTTCATCTGCTGAATTTGACATGGACAATGATGGAATACCTGATCAAACAGCATGGATTGGACCTGATGACGGTTTTCTTGCTATTGATATAGATGGAGATGGAAAAATCACCCAAAGATCAGAAATAGTCTTTACCGACCATGCTCCGGAAGCAGATACTGACATGGAAGCCCTGCAACTTGCTTTTGACAGTGATGGAGATCATATTTTGACTTCCCAAGATGCAAGATGGAGCGAATTTGGCATCTGGCAGGATGCTGATTCTGATGGCCAAACAGATGAAGGAGAGTTTCATTCCCTTGATGAACTTAAAATAAGTGCCATTGCTCTTGAAACAGAAGAAGTCAGTATTGAAGAGAGCAAACCGGAGCCAGGTGTTCTGATTCATGGCAAAAGCGTTGTAACATTTGAAGATGGCTCAACCACAACAGCGGTTGATGCATCATTGAGCTATATTCCAGGTGAAGATTCAGGTGAAAACCATGCTTTAAGCAATGATGAAAATGTAAATTATGACATCAAGAGTTCTTCAGATATCAATCTTGAAGATGGATGGCTCAGTGCCGCAACAATGAACTCTTCGGAAGTATCTACAACAAAAGACTCAGCAATTTCCCCTTTGCAAGAAGATATAGAGGCAACGCAGTATGAAGAGGTAACCACACATAAAGTGTTGTTTTCGGCTGAACATGCAGAAGAGATATTTAGATATACAGTTGAATCAAATCCTGAAGAAAATTATAAAGCAATGCTTAAAAATTCTGGAGACACTTCCAGTGAAGATGTTTTGGGAAGTGATACCTGGGATAACATCAACGATGGCTGGCACTCCCATGAATCTCCAAGTGATCTTTCTGTTGTTGACGATGCAGCAGATCATGTGTTCAGCACATCAGAAGAACCTTTTCAAATCGATGATCCGGTAGATGCTCTGGATGATGATGGAGGTGCATTGTGCTTTGGTGAAGATTATTTTAATTTTCATCAATAGTGCTGATCTCGTTAAAAGTCGAAAATGCCAAAGCCACTATCAATATTTTGAGTTTGACAATGCTAAATAATAGATCTGGTTGATATAAAATGTGCCGTTATTTTCAACCCATTCCTTAATTCTACTTTGTTAGCTTTAAAAAAGCTCTCAAAACTTTGGGTTCAGTATCAATTATGAATCTTAATAGTCTTTGAGAGCAAATATTAAGACAATCTACAGTTTCTCAACCTGTTTCTCAAAAAAAGACGGGGCTGCTTTATCCACAAGCCCCGTCTTTTCCGAACGCATAGTTTCAACTATCAAATATTAAGTCACGTTATTCTTTAGATGTTCAACACCCGCATCCGCAACTTCCTTTTGAATCAGAACCACAATCGTGTTTATCAGGCCCGCAATCGTGGGAATGAGAGCCACATCCGCAACCGTGGGCCTGGGGTGGCTCTAAGCCTGTTTCCCTGATGGTAATATCAAATGTCAGGGTTTCACCTGCCAGGAAATGATTTAGATCCATTTTTACGGATTCTTCACCGATTTCAGCAACTGTTGCCGGAACCGGTCGCCCTTCAGGATCCTGAAGCTGCAACATCATACCCAATGCTAATGGAATATCTTCGGGAATATGCTGCCTTGCAAGTTCCACAAAAGCATCTTCGTTTCTCACTCCATAGCCCTCTTCCGGTGGAATATTAACTGTCTTTGATTCCCCTTTTTTCATTCCAATCACTGCTGAATCAAATCCTCTTATCAGCATCCCCGATCCCACGGTAAATGTCAAAGGAGCCTTGCCTTCAGATGAATCAAAGACTTTTCCATTTTCAAGCTTGCCTGTGTAGTCAACGGAAATGGTATCCCCTGCATTAATTACGTCAGTCATATTAAAAACCCTTTCAGAACCTATATATGCAGCCGGTTCTGATATCCGGCCGAATCCCCTTGTAAAAACGGCTTGAGGAAAATTCTGCCGGTCATTAAAAAAAAAGCCCGATTCCGGCGGGCTGAAAAAGACCAATTTTTAATATAAGAATAATTTTCGGATTGTCCAACACGTAATTTTTAATGAATTGTCAGCATGACAACAAAACATGTTCTAAAATACTTTCTGGATGATATGAAGGATGCCATAATATCTTACAATTATTGGTAGTGTCCCAAACCTGTGGATAACTCTCTGCCAATGTTTATCGGGAGAGAGGTGCCCTTATCAGATCAACGGCTTTGGAACACCACCTAAATATATTTACTGTTCAAACAAAAAAACAAATCATCTAATATCTAATATATGCAATAATAACAAAAACATAAAACAAATATTAGATTAAAATAGTTGACTTTTTACATAGAACACTATATTGTTTGAATGTTTCCGGCAAACTTCTCTTTAAAAAGTGCTATTGAAACCTGAAAAATATAAGGGGCTACATTGAATACAGAACGAACAGAACAGCGCTGCAGAGAACTTCTCGTATCTCTTCGGAAAATCATACAGGCCATTGATATTCATTCGAGAGATTTGAATAAAAGCTTTGGGCTGACAGGTCCGCAACTTGTTGTATTACAGGAAATTTCTAATCATGGGCAGATTTCAATTACCCCGCTCTCCAAATGTACCAGTTTAAGCCAGGCAACTGTCACAGATATCACAAAGAGACTGGAAGCAAAAGGATATATTTCACGAAAACAGAGAAAAGATGACAAAAGGGCTGTTAGTCTTTTTCTGACAGAAGCAGGAGAAGAGATATTAAATGAGATGCCTCCGCCCTTGCAGGCAACATTCACCAAACGATTTTCCAAAATTGAAAATTGGGAACAGATGATGATCTTAAGTGCATTTGAAAGAGTTGTCGCCCTTATGGCTGCCGATGAGCTTGACGCCTCCCCTATTCTGCTGACAGGGCCTATTCAAAAAACCTTAAAATAACAATAATATTAGGCATCCTTCATATGAACCAACAGTACTTTACACATTTTTGTGAGAGATTCCCACCACTCAGCGCTTTCTCTCAGGAAAGTGTAAACTGGGAAATGAAGCATGCCTAATATTATCATAAAAACAATAAAAGTCAGGAAACATCTTGATATGAATGAATCTTATCTAAAGGAGAAATTGCTTTCCCTGCTCCAGATTCCAAGCCCTTCAGGTTACACGGATCAAATCGTACACCATGTATGCAGAGAGCTTGAGTCCCTTGATATTTCCTATAACGTTACCCGAAGAGGAGCGATCAGGGCAACTATTCCAGGAAAGAGCAGCACCCTTGATCGGGCAGTTTGTGTCCATCTGGACACCCTTGGTGCCATGATATCCAGGCTTAAATCCAATGGAAGGCTGGCAATAATGCCCATCGGCACCTGGTCAAGCAGGTTTGCAGAAGGTGCTCGGGTAACCATTTTCACACAGGAAAAAAAATACCGTGGTACCATCCTTCCTCTAAAAGCATCAGGTCATGTTTATAACGATGAAATAGACACACAACCGGTGTCATGGAAGCAGGTCGAAGTAAGGGTGGATGCCCATTGTTATAACAAATCTGATCTGGAACGGTGCGGCTTTGAAATAGGGGATTATATTGCAATTGATCCCTGCCCGGAAATTGACGTCACCGGCTACATCAATTCCCGTCATCTGGATAACAAGGCAGGTGCTGCAGTTCTTCTTTGTGTTGCCAGAAAAATTATTGAAACCAACATAAAACCACCGGTGGACTGCCATCTGCTTTTTACCATAAACGAAGAGCTGGGTACCGGAGCAAATGCTGTATTGTATAATGATATTACAGAAATGGTGGTTATAGACAGTGCCATGACCGCGCCAAATCAGAACTCCACAGAACAGGATACAACTCTTGTAATGATGGATCAGGCAGGGCCCTTTGATTATCATCTGAACAAAAAACTGGCAAAGCTTTGTAAAGAGAACAACATCGGCTTCAAAAAGGATATCTTTGAATTTTACCGTTCAGACTCAGCCTCTGCCATAGAGGCAGGCAGTGATATCCGCACAGCCCTTGTTGGCTTTGGAGTTGATGCCTCCCACGGATATGAGCGAACCCATATATCCTCATTGGTAAACACAGGCAAACTAATATTAACTTATATTGAAAGTGAACCAACATTTAAAAGGGATGAAAAACAGATGGGCACCATAAAAGGATTCCCCCATCAGCCCACCAGGGCACCAATAAATATTGAAACCTGATAACTTGTAGGTAACAAAACTAAGAATAAAAAAAAGGTGTAAAAATGTGCGGTATATGCGGAGAAATTTTCATTGATAATCACCCGGTTTCCCTTGAATCTGTAAAAAAAATGAAACAGGTCATGGAAAAAAGAGGGCCTGACAGTGACGGTCTCCATAAAGAAGATTCAATTGTATTTGGGCACAGGCGGCTGAAAATTATTGATCTTAGCGAAAAATCCAGCCAACCCATGATAGACAGAGAACTTGGCCTATCCATTGTTTTCAATGGTGCCATCTATAACTACCCTGAACTGCGAAAAGTTCTTCAGGAAAAGGGATATAATTTTACATCCACTGGAGATACGGAAGTTATTTTAAAAGCCTACCATGCCTGGGGAGAGTCATGCGTTAAAAAATTCAACGGCATGTTCGCCTTTGCCATCTACAACAATAAAGATAAATCTGTATTCCTGGCACGGGACAGGCTCGGCATAAAGCCCCTTTACCATGCCAGGACACCAAATTCCATCCTGTTTGCTTCCTCTTTGCCAGCCATTGTGGCAACTGATAAAGTTGATTCTGAGATTTCTCCTGAAGCACTTCACTACTACCTGACCTTTCATGCCGTGGTACCTGCCCCCAAAACCCTTATAAAAGGTATCGAAAAACTACCACCGGCAACCTGCATGAAAATCGACAAAGATGGTGGCATAAAAGAGAGCCGCTACTGGCAACTCTCATTTCACAGGGATGCTGAAGAGAAAAAATATAGCTTTGATGACTGGAAAGAGCAGGTAGTTGAAGGCTTTAAACAAGCGGTAAGACGTCGCCTTGTGGCTGACGTTCCTGTGGGAGTGCTCCTTTCCGGTGGGCTGGACTCAAGCCTTGTGGTGGGGCTTTTGGCTCAATCTGGTCAAAAAAATCTGAAAACCTTCTCAATAGGCTTTGAGAGCGTGGGAGGCGAAAAGGGTGATGAGTTTCAATATTCGGATATTGTTGCCGATTATTTTGCCACAGATCACAATAAAATTGAAGTGGATGCAAGACAGGTTCTGCCCAATATGGAAGCGTGTGTAAAAGCAATGAGTGAACCCATGGTCAGCCATGACTGCATTGGTTTCTATCTTTTGAGTCGGGAAGTGGCAAAACATGTTAAAGTTGTGCAGAGCGGGCAGGGAGCCGATGAGATTTTTGCCGGCTATCACTGGTATCCTCCCATGATGGAAAGCCACAATCCTGTAGAAGATTACAGAAAGGTTTTTGGTGACAGAAGCCACGAAGAGTTTCTAAATATCGTTTCTGAAGCCTACAGAGGAGATGATTATAGCACCACCTTTATTTCAAACCATTTTGCTCTCCCAGGTGCAAAATCAGCCATTGATAAAACCCTTAGAATGGACTCAACCATTATGTTGGTGGACGATCCTGTGAAACGTGTTGATAACATGACCATGGCCTGGAGTCTTGAGGCCAGGGTTCCTTTTCTGGATCATGAATTTGTGGAGCTGTCGGCAAAAATACCATCACACCATAAAGTGAGCCATGGCGGAAAACATATCCTCAAAGAGGCGGCAAGAAGAGTTATCCCCAATGAAGTCATTGATCGCCCAAAGGGCTATTTTCCTGTGCCGGCATTGAAATATCTACAGGGAGAATACCTTGATTTTGTAAAGGAGATTGTTTCGTCACAAGAAGCCAGAAAAAGGGGAATTATAAAGAAAAGCTACATTGACAGGCTCCTGGATGCCCCACAGGAACACATAACACCTTTGAAAGGTTCCAAGCTGTGGCAAATTGCTTTACTTGAATACTGGCTGCAACTGAACAGCCTGTAAAGGAGGCTCCCATGAAAAATGCCCGCTCCAAATACAGAATGGAAAAAAACTATGGTCAATCTCTTAGAAACTGGGAACGTATAGACACACCTGAGACACGCTGCATGAAGTCCAATGCATGGGTTGAGATGGGGTGGGGACGCCTGGTGTTTGCCCATACCTTTGACTCCAACCAAAAAATCGTGGAAGCAATGTGTTCACAGGGGTATGACACCAGAGACATTGCCCTTTATATCATTGACCCCCATGTGGTTATGGCTCTTGCACCGGATAAGCTCTTTCTTGATCCATCCCATACATTCAGAATGTGGTCACATGATTACAGACCAAGTAAAAACGTTTCAGATCTCTTTTCCATCCGTCGCCTCTCCACCATCAATGAAGCAGAAGAGACCAACCGCATCTATAGTACCTGCCACATGAAGGGAGCTGATCCTGATTTTATCCTGGATAACCGCGCTGAAAAAAAGAGAACTTATCTTGTGGCGAAAACCAACTCTGATAATAAAATCGTTGGAACGGTAACAGGTGTAGATCATGTCAGGGCCTTTGATGATCCCGAAAACGGCGCAAGTCTGTGGTCACTTGCTGTTGATCCCCAGACAGATATTCCAGGTATAGGAATTTCTCTTGTTCGTCATCTTCTGGAGCACTATTTTACAAAAGGACGGGCATTTGTGGATATCTCAGTTATGCATGATAACCGGAACGCAATCAAGCTCTATGAAAAACTTGGATTTCAAAGAATTCCGGCCTTTTGTATTAAACGAAAAAATCCCATTAATGAACATCTCTTTGTTCCGCAATCAGAATCAAATCTGAATCCTTACGCAAGAATTATTGTGGATGAAGCCAGAAAAAGAGGTATATCCACTGATATTCTGGACGAAGAGACAGCTCTTTTTAACCTTACACTGGGGTGTAAGTCCATTACATGCAGAGAATCTCTTTCTGAAATGACCACAGCAGTTGCCATGACCAAATGCGATAATAAACGCCTGACCCATGATATTGTAAAAAAAGCCGGAATCAGCCTTCCACGCCAGTGCCTTCATACCAACCATGAAGCTGATCTTGAATTCATGCAAAAAGTAAAACGCGTTGTGGTAAAACCGGTAAGAGGGGAGCAGGGAGAGGGGATAAGTGTCGATATTTCCGAGGAAAATGAGTTAAAAAAGGCGATCAAGGAGGCTTTAAAAATTTGTTCTGAAGTTGCCCTTGAGGAGTATATTGAAGGGGATGATCTTCGTATCATTGTAATTAACCAGGAGGTGGTTGCAGCAGCAGTAAGAAGGCCTCCTGCAATTACAGGAACAGGAGAACACACCATTGAAACACTCATCCAAAAATATAACCGAAGAAGAATGGCAGCCACACATGGAGAGAGTCAAATTCCAATGGACAGTGAGACATTGCGATGCATCAAAACTAAAGGGTATGAATACTGTGACATTCTCCCCAACGGTGAAGTTCTGGTGGTAAGAAAAACCGCTAACCTTCACACCGGAGGAACCATTCACGATGTCACCGGCAGATTGTCGGAACATCTTAGACATGTTGCAGTCAAGGCAGCAGACGCACTTGATATTCCGGTAACAGGACTTGATTTGATAGTAAAGGATGTGGAAGGGCATGAATATGTATTTATTGAGGCCAATGAACGCCCCGGCCTTGCCAACCATGAACCCCAGCCCACGGCTGAAAAGTTCATTGATTTTCTTTTTCCTGAAACCGCTTTATCCAGAGATATGACAATTAATAAAGATTAGTTACTTAGGAATTGATTTTTAATAAATTTTCCGTTGTGACTGGTAGGGGCACGACAAAGAGAGACCTTACAAGAAAGTTATTTATCTGGAAATATATATCGGAGGAGATTTAAGATTAAACCTATAATACAATCTATTCGATTTAAAATTTTTTTGGTGAGTCTATTGCCAATATTTGGTCTGATCGCAGCAGCTTTTCTCAATCATCAATATCTAAATATTCTGGGAAATAGTGCAGAACAAATTCTATCAAAAAATTATAAAAGTATCCGTGCTGCACAGGATATGAGAAAGTCTTTTGATGACTCCCGAACTCTTTTACTGGATCCACTTTCCGCGGGAAAACCTTTGAAGATCATCTCCGGCCAGATCATTGAAGATATTGCTTCAAATTTAATGGTTTGTGAAATGAACATTACAGAAAAAGGGGAGCTGGAATTAATTGATAGACTACATCAACTTTTTGATAAATACAAAATATTGAGAGAGGAACAAAGTGGTTCTGGTCAGGTTTGGGATAACCGCTTCTTGTCCATAACCACTGAGGTGATTAATAACATTGATGATCTGGTTGTATTGAATGAAAAAGCGATGGAGAGAGCCGAACACCAAACCCGAATCCTTGCAGATCAGGCTCAGGCCAATGCCGCCTTTTTATTTGGCGTGGTCATTGCAGCGATGATTGGTCTCAATTATTTTTTTTCTTATCGAATCGCCAGACCCATTATGGTTTTGGCTCACCAGCTTTCAAAAACCAGAGAGGGAAGTGGAATCTATCCCAAGATATCCTTGAAATCCAATGATGAAATAGGATTTCTTGCCCGTTCCTTCAATCAGCTCTTTAACAGGCTGGAACAGTATGATAATAACAGGGATTACATAATCTCTCAAGAAAAGGAGAAAGTCCGCCGTAGTGAGGAGGCAAAAGGAAAATTCATTGCAGATATTTCACATCAGCTCAAAACACCTATGACATCATTAAGCATGAGTCTTGGGCTGCTTAAAAGCAGAGGAGAAAAACTGGGCATTGAAAAAAGAGATAAATTGCTGCTCACTGCATATAATGATTGTAAACGATTGAATGTATTGATTAACGAGCTGGTTGATATTTCAAGGCTTGAAATAATGTCCATGCCTCGCCCTAAAGAGACCCTTGATATTAAAATGGTGGTTGATGAATCATTATCCCCGTTGATTGATCAAGCTGAAAAAAAAGGGGTTCAGATAAAAAAGGAGATACCGGAAAAAATACCCCGGCTTACCATAGATTCGTTTCGATTTCCCTGGGTAATTACCAATTTGGTTGGTAATGCCCTGAGATATACATCTACCGGCGGACTTATAACTTTAAAGATTTTTCAAAAAGGCTCAAGGGTATATTTTCAGTGCAAAGATACTGGAGACGGCATAAAACCTGAAGTGCTGCCTCGGATTTTTGACCGGTTTACTCAATTCTCTGAACGGGGAAAGAGTGGGACGATCGGATTGGGTCTGGCAATTGTCAAGGATATCATTGATCAGCACGGTGGAGATATAACAGTGCAAAGTACACCTGGCAAAGGGACTGAATTTACTTTCTGGGTACCGGGTATAAAGGAGTCAAAAGATGAAGAAAGCATTGATCATTGATGATGACCCCAATATTTTGACAACACTTGAGATCTATCTTGAAGATAAGGATTTTGAGGTGCTGACGGCAGATACAGCACAGGCAGGCCTTGAACTGGTGCGACAAACAGAACCTGACATAGTATTACTGGATATGAAGCTGCCGGACAAAAGTGGCCTGGAGGTTCTAAGCGAGATAGTCACCAGAACTGTTACCACCCAGGTATTGATGATCACCGCTTACGCAACTGTGGAGACAGCAGTTAAAGCCGTCAAAATGGGTGCTTTTGATTATCTTCCCAAACCATTTGTTCCGGGACAACTTGATCTGGTGCTGGAAAAGCTCCATCGATTCAATCGGATGGAAAAAGAGATTGCTCTGCTGAAGGGGATCTTTTCAGAAGGTGGATTTGTAACCCGCAGTAAAAAATTGCTCAAGATTTTAAACACATCCCGGCGAGTGGCCGACTCCATCGCCACCATTTTGATCGGAGGCGAAAGCGGAACCGGTAAAAGTTTGCTGGCAAGGCTGATCCATGACTGGAGTCCCCGATCTTCCGGCCCTTTTGTTATGGTGGATTGTGCCGGTTTTCAGGAAAATCTTCTTGAAAGTGACCTTTTTGGACATACAAAAGGGGCGTTTACCGGTGCGGTAAAAGATAAAATCGGCAAACTTGATCTGGCCGACAAAGGCACTGCCTTTTTAGATGAGATTTCAGAGGTTCCCAAATCCATACAGGGGAAGCTGCTTCGCTTCATTCAAGACAAGGAATTTGAAACAATTGGTGACCCCACTCCCAAAACAGTGGATGTCCGCATTATTGCGGCAACCAACAGAGATCTTGAATCCATGGTCAAAAACCAGAGCTTTAGAAATGATCTCTACTTCCGTCTGAATGTCATCGAGATCTTTTTACCTCCCCTCAGAGAAAGACCTGAAGATATTGGCCTGCTGGCTGAAATGCACCTGACCCGATCGGCCAAGCTCAATGGAAAGTCCGTTGAAGGGATCGGCGAAAAGACAATGAAAATGCTACAGTCGTATCCATGGCCCGGCAATGTCAGGGAGTTGATCAATACCATCGAGAGAGCGGTCATTATCTCTGAGGGGAAGGTTTTGGATCTTCATGATTTACCTTCCAGTATCCTCAACTACACCCCGGATCATGGCATCGGCATCAAAAGTCTTGGGGAGATTGAAAAAGAGCATATCCAAAAAGCCATCCTCCACACATCCTCCCTTGAAGAGGCTGCCGGAATCCTTGGAATTGATCCGGCCACATTGTGGCGAAAACGGAAAAAATATCAACTTGATTAAACCATCATGACAGTAGAGACAAGGCATGCCTTGTCTCTACGACCTTTCTACTCTACGGTGCTACAGTGCCTTCCCCGATTATGAAAATAATGAGGGGTATTTTCACGGTAACAGAATAATTGCCACCTTCCTTAATCCCTGCCCAACTGCCGCAGATCTTGGAAAATCTCTTCCTGCGTTGGTATCTTCGTTTGTCCAGGTTATGAAATTGCAAAATGCAATGCCCCCATATTGCAGAATTCAAGACAACCACACATCTCCAATACATAACTTTTTATTGTAAAAATTCTCTATCTATTTGTATTTAAAAGAAATGTTAATAGATATCTGCTGTATGGTATTGTTTTTGCTTTATACCAGGATGCTCAAACGTGTTGTAAATGCTTTGGTGAACTTTAAGGATGATTAATATGACATTGAAAAAGAAAATTCTGATCGGATACGGGGTAGCCTTTCTCCTCATGGGGCTTGTGGTTGCATGGTCGGTCACCAATCTGGTTTCCCTTGGCAAAGCGTCAGGGGCAATTCTGAGTGAAAACTACAGAAGCATACTTGCCGCCGAAAACATGGTGGACGCACTGGAACGTCAGGATAGTGGAATCCTTCTGATCTATTTGGGGGATGAGGAAAAAGGAATCTCACAATTTCGTGAAAATGAAGCTATTTTTTTGGAGTGGCTGGTCAGGGCCAAGGATAACATCACCATAAAAGGCGAAGCAGATCTGGTTAAGGATATTGAATTGGATTATGCGGCTTATCGGCAATATTTTTCCAGGTGGAGAGATTTTCAGAATAACGAGAAGCAGCTCTCCTTATCCGAATCATACCATGAATCAGTTTATCCCCTTTTCACAAAGGTGAGGGAGGAATGCATCGACCTGCGTCATCTCAATGAAGAAACCATGTACGCTGCCAGCGTGAAAGCCGGAATTGCAGCCAGACGGGCTATTTGGTCAACCTCGCTTGTGGCTGGCTCCGCTTTGATTGTAGCTCTTATTTTTAGCCTATTTCTCGCGGAAAGGCTTGTACGGCCAATCAGGCGTTTCATGGAAGCATCAAGAAATATTTCAAAAGGTGATTACACTGTTCAGGTGCCGGTGGAAACAGGCGACGAACTGGGAAAATTGGCTCAAGAGTTCAATGAAATGGCTTCAAAGCTCCTCCGGTATCATGAAATGAATATCGAGCAGATCATCTCCGAAAAAAACAAGGGTGAAGCTATACTCTCAAGCATTGAAGACGGTTTGGTGGTGTTTGATATCAATCTAAAGGTAACCGGCATCAACCCTGCCGCACGAGAAATACTTGGGGTTACGTTGACGGAAACCACCTCATTACGATGTTCGGATATCATACTCGATTCAAAAGTCTGTGATTTGATCAGTGAAACCGTTGAGACCACAATCCCCCCGACTCTTCCGGACGAACAACGAATCGTTGTACTGTCATTGGGTAAAAGAACCAGACATTACCTCTTCTCGGTTACCGCTATCCGCGGGATGGATCACAATCTTTCAGGAATCGTGCTTCTGCTCCGGGATGTCACCCGCTTGAAGGAGGTAGAACAACTCAAAAGTGATTTTGTTATGGCTGCATCCCACGAGTTGCGGACTCCTCTGACCAGCTTGGGAATGAGTGTCGATCTTTTGCTGGAGCACGCTTCCGGAACACTTGCGGCAAAAGATCAGGAGCTCCTCAAAGCGGCCCATGAGGAGGTTCATAGAATGAAGGCACTTGTCAATGATTTGCTGGATCTTTCCAAAATTGAGGCCGGCCGGATCGAGATGGAATATGAAATCATTCAAGTCATCACCCTTTTCGATCATGTTCGAACGGTTTTTAGACATCAGCTTGAAATGAGACCGGTTGAACTGAGCGTTGAGATTCCAGATGATCTGCCGAGGGTTCGGGCGGATGCGAACAAAATCACATGGGTACTGACGAATCTGGTTTCCAACGCGCTTCGATATGTGGGCAGCGATGGGCACATTCAGCTCAAGGCCCATAGAATCGGCCCCAATGTCCACCTGTTTGTACAGGACAACGGTCCGGGAATCCCTCAAGAGTATCAGTTGAAAATATTTCAAAAATTTGTGCAGGTTAAAGGTCAGGAAACCGGAGGCACGGGCCTGGGGCTCGCCATCTGCAAAGAAATTGTACGTGCCCATGGCGGTACTATCTGGGTGGAGTCGTCTCAAGGAAACGGCAGCACCTTTACCTTTACCCTGCCGGTAAACGCTTAGGAGAGAAATCAATGGAATCAATAGAAAAAACGAAAAAAACACAGATACTGATCGTTGATGATGAAAAAAACATCAGGCTGACCATGTCTCAATCATTGGAGCCCCTTGAAATTCCACTCCAGACGGCCGTGAACGGCGAAGATGCCCTTCTGAAGTTAAGGGATTTTCAATTTGGGTTGGTGTTTCTGGACTTGAAAATGCCGGGGATCGACGGGATGGAGGTGCTGCGCCGGATCAAGGAGGATTGGCCGAAAATCAGGGTGGTAATCATTACTGCTCATGGGAGTATCGAATCGGCTGTGGAGGCTATGAAACTGGGTGCAGTGGATTTTATTCAAAAACCTTTCAGCCCGGTTGAGATCCGTGATCTGGCGAGCCTGGTTATAGAACGTGAAGCGTTAGACGAAGAAAGCGTGATTGATTACCCCTCTCTTATTGATCTAACAAAACGCCACATTTCAGACCGCGAATTTGCCACGGCACGTGAAACAGTCAGAAAAGCCATAGCCGCCGACCCTGCACATCCGGAAAGCTACAATCTTCTCGGGGCACTTCTTGAAATCAAAGGAGACTGGTTAGAAGCCCAGAAGTTCTATCGAGCGGCATTGGATATAGATCCAACATTCAAAGCTGCCTGGGCGAATCTTGAAAGGACAACGTCCTGGAACAAATTCGGCAAGATTGATCTGGGGCCGGACAAGCAGGAGAAGAAAGAGGAAAAAACGCGCGAAACGGGCACAAGTGAGAGGTACAAGAGATGGATACAAGTGAAGGACACAAGTCAGGGGCACAAGTGGGGGGATGATGAAAAATAGCCGATACATTGTGGTCGTGGGTTGCGGACGGCTCGGGTCCCATCTTGCGAACTGCCTCAGCCGTGATGGAAACTCGGTTGTGGTGATTGACCGGGTTGAAATGACATTAAACGATTTGTCACCGGATTTCAGCGGATTTAGAATCAATGGTGACGCTACCCACATGGCGGTGCTCAAAGAAGCCAAGCTTAAAAATGCCGATGTGTTGATTGCCACGACCCATGAAGACAACGTCAATTTGATGGTGGCTCAGGTCGCCAAAAAAATCTTCCACGTCCCTCATGTGCTGGCCCGGGTTTTTGATCCTAAGCGGGAGGAGGTCTATGCCCAACTGGGAATTGACACCATCTGCCCGACCTCCGTGGCTGCCGGCATGTTTTTACAGGCTGTCGCCAACGGTGGAAAAGGTCAAAACGGAACCTCACCATGAAAGTAATCATCAACGATCAAAACGGAGCTTCACCATGAAAGTAATCATCGTCGGAGGGGGGGAAACCCTGTTTTTTCTTTGTCGCAACTTCACAGCCAGGGGGTATCAGGTTGTCATTATCAATCGTGAAAAGGATGAATGTATTCAGTTGAGCCGTCAGCTATCCGCAATGGTCGTGTGCGGAGACGGAAGTGACGCAGGGATTCTCAAGGAAGCCGGAGCAATTGGAGCCGACGCTATATTGGCGATTACCCCAAATGATCAGGATAATCTTGTTGTCTGTCAGTTGGCTTCTCTTAAATTTGGCGTACCAAAAGCCATAGCTCTGGCCAATGATCCCGACAACACCGAGATATTTGAAAAACTCGGAGTTTCGGCATTCTCGACAACCCAAATCGTTGGCAGCCTGATTGAGCAACGGGCATCTCTGGAACAGATTCTCAATTTGTTGCCTGTGGGAGAAGGCAGGGTAAATGTGACCGAAATTGTTTTGGGAGCTGACTCTCCTGTGGTTGGCAAATTGCTCAAGGAGATTAATCTCCCTGAAAACGCACTGATTGCGGTCATTATTCGTGACAATAACCCCATGATCCCACGGGGAGAAAATGACCTTCAGGAGGGAGACAGAGTGTTGTTAATTAGTTTACCGGAAAATCATGGACCTGTTCTAAAATCGCTAACCGGAGAACAAATGTAATATAGAGGAAATAAAATTTTGCGGGAAAAAGAATATCTCAAAAAACGCTATGCCGCCATATTATCTTCAACAGGTATGATTCTTCTCATCTCCAGCATGGTGATGCTGACTCCGCTTCTTGTTCTGATACAGAATCCGGAAGAGTCAAAAAATGCTTTATCGTTCTGCCTTCCCTCACTATGTCTCGCCCTTTTGGGAGGAATTCTGTGGCGATTGTTCAAGTCAGAGTCAAATACAACCCTGTCAGTACAGGAGGGTGGTATTATCGTCCTTGTAAGCTGGCTTACTGTCATTCTGTTTTCTGCCTGGCCTTTTATTTCTGTTATGGGGCTTCCATTTTCCAGGGCAATTTTCGAGTCTGTGAGCGGTTGGACAACTGCTGGATTGTCGGTTGTGGATGTCACTGCCGCAGGCCAGATGATTTTGTTGTGGCGCAGCATTATCCAACTGGCTGGTGGAGCAGGCCTGGCCATCATAATGATGTCGGCCGTTGTCGGCCCCACAGGAGTTGGCATCTCCAGTGCCGAGGGCCGAAGCGATCAGCTTGTGCCACATGTCAGGCAGTCGGCCCGTCTTGTCTTGATTATTTATTCAGCCTATGCCATGGCAGGTTTTCTGGCCTACTTTGCGGCGGGGATGTCGCCCTTTGATGCGGTTAACCATGCTTTCGCAGCTGTTTCCACAGGTGGGTTTTCAACAAAGCCTGACAGTATCGGGTATTGGAACTCAATCACTGTCGAAGCGGTTACCCTGCCACTCATGCTTCTGGGCAACCTGAGCTTTGTCACTGCCTGGTTCGTTTGGCGTGGCAAATTTTATTTTGTTTTTAAAAATGGCGAAGTGCGCATGCAGTCTCTCTTGATGCCATTATCCGCCGCACTTCTATTTATCTTTACGTGCCAAAGCATCTACCCTCACATTGGTAAAGCAATGCGTGTTGCACTCTTTGAAACCATTTCGGCATTGACAACAACGGGGTTTTCAACGGTAAGCTATGGCAACTGGAACTCTTTTGGAGTGTTCCTTCTGATCAGCCTTATGTTGATTGGTGGCGGCACATGCTCCACGGCCGGCGGGATCAAGCAGTTCCGTATTTATATCCTGTTTAAATTGCTGTTTCTGGATATCAAACGCCACCTTATCCCAAGAACCGCTGTCACGGAGCTTCCGATATGGGAAGGAAACAGGCGTGTTTTTTTGGATGATGCTAAGTTTAGGCAAATAGCGGTATTTGTTTTCCTTTATATAGCCTCCTATGGATTGGGTGTCATGATTCTGTGTTCCTATGGCTACAATCTGAGCGATTCCCTTTTTGAATTTGCTTCCGCACTGGGTACTGTTGGACTTTCCGTGGGGGTAACTTCAGCCGGAATGCCTGACGGTGCTCTCTGGGCGGAAATCTTTGCAATGTTTCTTGGAAGACTCGAATTTATGGTCATCATAATAAGTTTCCTCAAAATTTATAAAGATATCACACCATCTGGGGGATTCTCCCTTGGATGACCCCTTTTCTGTGCATATTTTGATCACTTTGGAAAATGCAACTTCTGGGCATCTTTTGATCGCTTTGCAAAATGCAATGCCGCCATATTGCAGAATTCAAGACAACCACACATCTCCAATACATTACTTTTTATCAAAAACAGCTTATCTATTTGTATTTAATAGAGATATTAATAGATATGAGTTGTATGGCATTCTCTTTGCTTCATATCCTGATCAACGGATGGGCATCAAAATTGCCTGCCACCACGAATTGGTTAAATGGAGAATACATTATGCCAGGAAAACGACATATTCTAATCTGCTCTCTTTCAGAAAAACCGGAGAAAGCTATAAAGTCAGCATCCATAACATGGACAAACACTCCTCTGACCTGTTTTCAGCGGGCTGTAACAGAAAAATATACCCACATTGTTGTCATTCTTCCTGCGGAAAATTCAGATATTTATCACCATGCCATTGAACTTTGCAAGATAATCAAGGCTACACCTCTCACATCTTCTGTTTCTGTGGTGTTTTTTTTGGAGAAACCTCACAGAAAACTGCTTGATGCCCTTGCTGCCGCAGGAGCAGATGGGGTGGATATCCGCCCTGTGCCCTCTTTGGATCAACCTGATCAAATGGAGGAGAGGGTAAAAACTCTTTGTTCAGGCAATTCATTTTCTCCCGTACAAACTGTTTTAAAAAGCCTTTGTCCATATCTGTCCGATTTAAAGGATGACAAAGCTGAGTTTACGGTTTGTGGTGCCTATCGACATCGGATGTTTTTAGGGGGCGAACGATTGAAAAATCTATGTCATTCCAAAAATCATCGTTATTGCGAATTTTATCAAAACCCCAGGGATTTCAAATGAATCTACGCCGCCGATTGCTGAAACTTCATCCAGCAGCTCTGGTTTTATCAAGTTTTATGGCAGCCATTTTTTTGGGAATGTTTCTGCTTAAATTACCCGTTTCAGTGAAAACAGGAATGTTATCATGGATGGATGCACTGTTCACATCCACTTCCGCTGTCTGTGTGACAGGATTGGTGGTGGTTGACACAGGAACTACCTACTCTCTTTTTGGCCAGATCGTGATTCTCTTTCTCATTCAAATCGGAGGTCTGGGTGTGATGACACTCTCTGTGATTCTTTTTCGTGTGATCGGAAAAAGAATCTCTTTTCACCAGCTTATGGCGGTTCAAGATACATTTTTGCACACCCCACAGGAAGATATATTCAAGTTGGTAAAACATATTTTTGTGATCACCTTTTTTATTGAACTTGCAGGAACTGTGCTTCTGACTATACATTGGTATGGAGAATTCTCTTTATCAAAAGCTTTATATACAGCTCTTTTTCACTCAATTTCAGCATTTTGCAACGCCGGTTTTTCCCTTTTTCCAGACAGCCTCGTCACCTGGAACGGAACTCTTCTGCTGAACATGACCATATGCACTCTCATCGTTTGTGGAGGAATCGGGTTTTCGGTACTCTATGAGTTCAAGAACTGGATCAAATTGAGAAAAAAGAAAATATTCAGGTTTACTGTGCATCTGAAAACAGTCCTTTTGACAACCGCTATTCTCATACTGCTTGGTGCAGTGTCGTTCTATTTTCTTGAACAAAAAGGAGTACTTGCCGGAAAACCCTTAAATCAGAAGATTCTCATCTCTCTTTTCCAGTCGATCACCTGTCGAACTGCCGGTTTCAATACAGTTGATTTGAGCATATTGAACGATGCGACGCTGGCCTTGATGATTTTTTTCATGTTCTTTGGGGCATCCCCAGGCTCTTGCGGTGGTGGCGTAAAAACCACGACACTCTCTTTACTCATAGCCACAACAGTGGCCAGAATGAAACGAATGAAAAGGGTCAATATGTTTAAAAAAAGTATTCCCCAGGAAACTGTGGATCGATCCGCTACCCTGGTTTTAATGTCAGTGGCAGTTATCAGTATGGTTCTTTTTTTTATTCTTGTGGGAAATACAGCTCTTGCTGCTCCAGAGAAAGAAGCATTTCTTTCCTATTTGTTTGAGGTGGTTTCGGCCTTTGGGACAGTGGGCTTGTCACTTGGGATCACACCGGATTTAACCTCATGGGGAAAATTTTGGATAATCTTGACCATGATCATCGGCAGGGTCGGTATTCTGACTTTTTCATACATAATTGTAGGAACTCATCCCGACAATGGATTTGAACGTGCCGAAGAGAACATGATGATAGGTTAACAGGAGTCTTATGAAAAAATTTGCAGTGATTGGATTAGGTAATTTCGGATTTTATGCGGCCAAAGCGTTATATGAAGATGGCAACGAAGTCATTGCCATTGATATTTCCAAAGCCCGTATTCAGGCTATTGATTCCTTCTGTACGGAAGCAATCTTGCTCGAAGCCACAGATAAAGAGCGTTTGAAGGCACTCGGAATTTCATCAATGGATGGGGTTATTGTATCTACAGGTACCAAAATCAGTACCAGCATTATGATCTGTCTTCATTTGCATGAACTCGGGGTAAAAAATATCCTTGTCAAGGCTCTGGACGATGATCACGGTAAAATCCTTAAAAAGGTAGGAGCAACCCAGATCATCCACCCTGAAAGGGATGTTGCCTTACGAATTTCTCAAAAATTGTCCAGACCCAATATACTGGATTTCATTCCACTGTCGGAAGGGTTTGACCTCGTCCATATTGAACCTCCCAAAAGTTTTATAGGAAAGAACCTTAAGGAGCTTAACTTAAGAGCAAAGTACAATGTACATATAATCGCTATAAAAGAACAACTGCCTGAAAAATTTTTTTTGGTTCCCAATGCCAATTTTGTTATTAAAGAGAGTGATGTGCTTATGATTCTTGGGAAATCAGAGGATATCAAAAGAATAAAATTACTGAAAGGATAGTATCTTTGCCATGCAATGCAAATATTTTCATTTAAGTACCGGCATCCTTCATATCAGCTCAAAAGTAGTTTAGACTTTTCGGAAAATTTTAAACCATGATTGAAAGGATTTAAGGATTAACATGATGAAAAATCGGCATGTTTCATTTTCCGGTTTACACTTTCCTGAAGCAGAGTCCTGTTTTTCGGGAAACTCTCCCAAAAAGTGTAAAGTACTTTTGATGCGATATGAAGCATGTCGAAAAATCAGGATAATCCCTTAATCATAAAAATCATGGTTCAGAAAAAGTGTAAACAGATAAATAAAAGATTCCTAAGTGCCATTATTTTCTATTGACTCCCAAGATAAGGCTATGATCTTAAAACATAATGCAGTAGAGACAAGGCATGCCTTGTCTCTACAATTCATAATTATTTACACAATTATTTTCAACTTTTACATGCACTACTCGGCAACTTTTTCAGAGGATTCTTCTGTTGCATTATCATTCTGGCTCTGGAGTGCAGGGCATTTGGCCATATTTCTTGCCTTGTATTTTGGGCAATCTACATTTGACTTGCTATACCTTGGGCAGTCAGCATTATTACGATTGCATCCTTTTCCCTTGCCCATTCCCATTTTTCCAAATTTTTCCATTCCATGAAATCCCATGGGAATGTCAATTTCCGGTGCAATCGCTTTTACAGCAAATGCCATTTCAAGTTTTTTACCCATGATCTCTTTTTTTAGATCTGCAATCTCATTTACCAATGCTTCGATTTTTGGCCTGTCAGGAGAAGATGCTTCCATAAGAACCCTCACCTGCTCATGCCTGGAAATCATGGATGCCCTTTTATCGGCTGTTTCATCAATAAATTTCTGCTGTAGAGCTTTTATCTGGGTTTTCTGGTCATCTGTCAACTGTGCCCACTGCTGTCCCATCCCCCTGCCGTTATGATGTCCTTTGCCATATCCATTTTTTCCGCAACCTTCCCATGCAAATGCTGTTCCCATCATTGAGATAATTGTAAAAAGAGTAGCTATTGCAATTAAAGTCTGTTTTTTCATGTTGTCTCCTTCTGGTCTCTGTAACCATTTTAAAATTTTTCATTCGCTGTGTTTTTAATTTACCCAATTTTTTTTACCGTGGAAATAGATACATTATTGCCATAGTCGGGGGTGGCCGGACTCCGGCCATGACGGTTTACATTAATAAAAAGCACAATGTCATGGGTATTTAATTATTTGCTTTCCCTGTCCAACTTCCCAAAAAAAAGCTCTTTATCATGGAAACAGAGTATATCAAGTAGCGTGCCAAGCTATAATTTATTTTATAAAGCCTTGAATTTTTAATATATTTTATTTAACAAAGAAAATATTGCGAATACTCTTCTGGATAATTAAAAAGCAAAGTGGGTATTTTATACTCACATGGTGCTATCCATATGGATATAAAATACCCAACTCATTATTTTTGAAAATTATCTGTCAAGCATCAGATCTTGAACTGTTTCAAAATATCTTCTATATGACTGGATATTTTTTCGATTTCAGAGGCACTGTTCTGAACATCTACACTCTCATTTTCAACACTTGATGAGGCGGAGTTCAGTTCTACGACAGACTCCCCGCTCTTTCGGGTCTGTTCGGTAATGATTGCGATACTTTCGGATATCTCCCTGATTCCAATGGTTGCCTCTTGGTAGTTCTGACCGATTTCCACAGTTTTTCGGGATTGTTCATCCACATTATCTGAAATGGTGGAAATTATGCCATCCATCTCGTGAATAACACCGGAAATCTTTTCGATTCCGGTCATGGATTCCAGGGTTGCTTTTTGGATATTGTCGATCTTCTCCTTGATATCCTTTGTGGCATCTCCGGTCTGTCCGGCCAAAGCCTTTATTTCACCAGCGACAACTGCAAAACCTTTTCCGGCTTCTCCGGCTCTGGCGGCCTCTATGGTAGCATTCAATGCCAGCAGATTGGTCTGTTCGGAAATATCATTGATGGTATCGGTTACCTTGTGAATATCATTGACTATTCTACTCAAAAGCTCCATTTTACCAGAAACATCACGGGCACTTTGGGTTGCATTTTCGCTGATTTCACGAGCGGAAGCGGTCTCTGTTGATATTGCCCGAAGAGAAGTTGAGAGAAAATCAAACCGTTTGGACATCTCCTCCACATTGGTGGAGGTCTCTTCAATTGCTGCGGCAATGGCATTGACATTTTGGCTGGTCTCTTCGGATGCCTGTGCCAAATCTCCTGCATTACCCGAAAGTGTAGTTGCGTCACTGTTCATCTGCCCGGAGACTTTACTGAGGGTTTCCGAAGCTGCCTCAAGGACACTTACATTTTCTTTCAGATTTTTAAATACCTCCTGATTTACTGCAAGACAATGGTTTAGAGTTTGACCAAGATAGCCCATCTCATCTGGTCTGTAAACCCTTGACCTGACAGTCAAATCACCCTCTGATGCCTCTGTCACTATCTTTGCAAATCGCTTCATACGACTGTTGAGCAAAATCTTGAAAAGAAAGTAAAGCATAACCATAGTTATAAAAACAAATCCAATCCCAATTGACGAATAGAGAAAGAGCATATTATGTATTGCAGCTACCTGCTTGGATATATCCTTCTCTACCACAATTACTCCTTCAATTTTTCCACTGAAATCTTTTAACGGACCAATAAGGTTAAATATATGCTTTTCATCAATTATACTTTCCACACTTTCAATTTTTCCGTTTTCCATGACATCGTCAAAAACGGTAAAAAAATCTTCCATATTTGCAACCTGAAAATTCCTGGCAAGCAACTGATATTTTCCTGACTCATCTTTTCCCAAAATAGAGGCATTTATGTGATAGAGATTCTGAAGCCTTTCAAGAAAAGTGTCGTTTAGAGAGATGGCAAACTCCACGGAGCCTATGTGATCCTTGCCAGAAAATACCGGTGAAAGTCCCCGTATGCCAAAGCCAAATGCACCTCGATCAAGCCCCCTAACGGTTTTCAATTTTTTGTTGGCTGCCACGATTGTAGGTCTGATCTGGGAAAGGTCATCTCCGAATTTGTCAGGTTTGTGAAGCCGCAGAAAAGATGTGGCCGGTGGCAGATGAAACTGAAACTGATTGATATTTATCTCGCTTTTGATCTTTTTGTACATTGGAAGCAGCATTGATTTAAGGCCATCCCTGTCCCTATTCTTGAAAAGCTCTTGAACAGTTTCAGTGTCAGCCACCCACACAGCAAGACCCAAAGCCCTCATGGAGGCATTATCTATATGGTCAATCACCTGGCTGTACTGATGTTCCATCTCTTCCATCAGGGCAGCCTGAAGCTCTTTTTTTCCGGCATAGTAATCCGTGGTCAGAATACTACCCACAGCAACAACAAAAATTATGATGATAAAAAGCTGAAGTTTGAATTGAATCGTTTTATACCATTTGATCTTGATTTTCTGCATATTAATTTCCTCTGTTGTTTCTACTTTATTAACCTCTCAAAACCGACAACTATATTAAAATATTATTTTCAGCGAACAGGCCATTTGATAGTCCAGCAGGCTCCTTTGGCAGATTCCAGATGCCACTCTCCTTCCAGTTGATCCGTCACAAGGGCTTTGACCAGTTTGATGCCAAGGGTATGATCTTGTTTCAAATCAATATCATGGGAAAATCCTGGGCCACTGTCACAAATTTTAACAATAATGCAACTTTTTTTATTAATTGATGCTATGATCTCTATTTCAAGAGGATGCTCATCTGAAACAGCGTATTTCATGGCATTTGTAATAAGTTCCGTGGCAATCAAGCCAAATGGCGCAGCATGATCAAGGCTCAGTACAATATCCTGGGCACTAATTCTTATATTGATTGTTTCTCTGGAATTTATATAAACAGGGCAAAGTTGATTTGAAAGGGTTTCAAGGTATTCTTGCATGTTGATTTGAGACAGTGTTTCGGATTGGTAGAGACTTTCATGAACAATTGCTATGGATTGTATCCGGTTCTGGGAATCCTTAAAAACTGACACCGCATCCTCATCTTTCAATTTTCCGGATTGAAGTCGCAGCAAACTGGAAATTACCTGCATATTGTTTTTGACACGATGATGTATCTCCCTTAACAGAAGTTCCTTCTCCTCAAGAGATGACTTTATTTGCTGGACAGCTCTTTTTTTATCTGTAATATCCTCTGCAATGGCAATGACCATAAGTTTGTTTTCGATTTGAAGCGGTGCAAAAGATATTCGGCAATCAAAACTTGTACCGTTTTTTCTTATCCATCTGGTTTCAAGATTGCTGTTGGAGCCACTTTTAACCATTTCGCTGACAACTTTTTCAGATTCACGTAAAGAATTTTTGTCAGGATATGTGATGTCAGTGGATTTTCCGATCAGCTCCCCATCCTGAAACCCAAGAATTTTATACATTGCAGAGTTACACCATGTAATAATCTTTCCTTCACTCAGCCCTATTCCCAGAGGAGATGCATCAAGAATGGTGCGAAGTGTCTTCTCAGAGCTTGTAAGTGCTGCGGTCTTTGTGGCAACCTGTTCACGAAGATTAAGATTCCAGAACCAGACAAGAGCAGTCAACAGGGCAACAGCGGCGAGAACCGCCACAATATATGGCCACAAAAAGAAAAACCATGGAGTCTGCTCTGCTGAAAATGATACTCCAAGCCACTTATGCTGGATTTGAGAGAGCACTCCTTTTTGGCGCGCAAGTTCAATGCCCTTGTTCATGATACTAAGCAAAGCGCCGCCAGGCTCTTTCAATCCCATGCAGTTATGCCCAACGTAAAGCGGGGTACCCACTTTTTTAATCTGCTGGGTAAGATTGTTTGAGAACACATGATAGAGCACAATCTGTTCATCTCCGATCACAGCGTCTGCATCTCCTGAGATCACATTCTCGGTGGCTTCTGCAAAATTCTTAGTGTAGTTAAAATTACAGTTAATACCATTTAGCTCAAGATACTCTTTGGCATAATCTCCGGCCTGCATTGCAACTACCTTGCCCTTAAGATCTGTAATATCCTTAATATCAGGGCGCTGGGCAGAGACAAAAATCGTAGCCGGCACCTCAAACATGGTCTGGGTAAAATCAAAGGTTTTATCCCTTTTATCACTGAAAAAAAAGCTGGTCAGCACATCTGCCTTTCCGGATAAAACAGCCCTTTGAGCCTCCTGAAAAGAGCTGTCAGTAAACAATGCCTTAAAGCCGAATTCAGTGGCAATCCACCGAATGAGTTCAATGCACATACCAGTGTGGTCACCATCCTCTCCCACAAATTCAAATGGCGGGTAGTGGGTCTGGCTCATAAATACCAAAGTTCCCTTTTTTTTCAGATATGCCCTTTCGGCCTTTGTCAACTCTATGGCATAACCTTTTGGGCTGTTACAAACCAGAAAAAAAAGAGTGAAGACAGTCAGATAAAATATGAGCTGATACCCTGAATCTATAACATAACTTATCTTATTTTTATATTTTTGTACCACTCCTGATCTCCATACAGCCTGCCGGCACATTCAGGACAAATTCCATGGCTGAATGTGGCATCCGAATATTTTTGAATATATGCCTCAAGTATATTCCAGTACCCCTTATCATCTCTTATTTTTTTACAACTTGAACAAATAGGTATCAATCCACTTAATGTCTTTATATTGTCAAGAGCCTCCTGGAGTTGCTTAACCTTTTTTTTCAGCTCAAATCCAAGTTTTTTTCGTTGTGTGATATCTCGGTTATTACCCCTTCTTCCCAGATATTTGCCTTCAGGGGAAACAACAGACTGGCAGAGATGTTCTATCCAGATGACTTCACCATCTTTCCGCACAATTTCAAACTCCAGGGGGTTTTGTTCATCAGTGGAGGATATGTGAGAGTGAAACTCTTCTTTTATCCTCTCCCTCTCATCGCTTTTTAAAATTGTATAGAAAAAATCAGGATTTTCGATAAAATTATCAGGAGAATATCCGGTGAGGCGTTCACAGGAGGGTGAACAGTAAAGATAAATACCTTCGGGACTTATCCATGTCTCCCAGTCATATGTGTAATTGGCAATTGTTTTAAATCGAAGTTCGCTCTCTTTCAGTTTTTTCTCCATACGGGCTTTATAAAGAGAGATCTCAAGTGTATTTTTTAGGTCTTCATATTTAACAGGTTTTTTCAAAAAGGCGTATGGCCCGGCTTTTTTCGCTTTTTCGATTATGGATTTGTCGGAAAAAGCAGTCAAAAAAATGATGGGAATATGTAACTTTTCCGTGATTTCAAGCGCAGCCTCAATGCCGGTCATTTCGCCCTTGAGCTTGATATCCATCAAAATGAAGTCGGGCATTTTTTCCTGTGCTGCTTTAAAGGCATCTTCGGCATACCGGATAGTTTCCGGTTCCGGTGCGTATCCAAGTTGGCTCAACTGCTCCATGAGATCCATCCCGAAAATGATTTCGTCTTCCACAATCAAAATTTTTGCTGGATCCATCTCTCGCCCCCTGTTGCATAAAGGTAGGTTCTCAAAATCGACATCTTATTGCTTTTTCAGAAGTTATTGCAGTTGTCTGAACCAGGATAACCAGGATGGATAGGATGCTCAGGATAGATAATCCTGCCTTATCCTGTTAATCTTGGGAATCCTGATTCAGACAGTGTTGACAAGGCTTACAAGATCATAGGTGTCGACTTTGAGTTGGTTATAATAATGAAAAATATTTCCTCAAAGACGACACACATGGTCCTTTGAGGCTTATCATCACATTTCAAGAGTCGTAAATTTTACAACTATCTTCCATGGCTATTCAAGCTTCTCTTTCCCACTCAATGAGCCAGAGGCTGCCCTCGGTTTCAATCAGTTGCAGATCGCCTTCCAGTTGTCCACGTACCAGTTCCCGTACAAGGCGCAGGCCAAGGGTATTGGATTGCTTCCAGTCTATTTTTCTGGGAAATCCAACTCCGTTATCTGAAATCCGCATACTATAACGATTTTTTTTCATGTTGACTTCAATTGCAAGTTTGCCTTTCATGTCATTGGGGAAAGCATGTTTCAAGCTGTTTGAGATCAACTCCGTTGCGATAAGTCCACAAGTGACAGCCTCTTCCATGGGAAGAACGATTTCCCCTGCATTTATGGTGATTTCAACATTTTCAATATACATTTCCGACAGATGACGGACAAGCTTTTCAAGATAAGCCTGAAAGTCTATTTTTGACAATGTTTCGGACTGATAGAGAATTTCATGGACAAGAGACATGGCATGTACCCTGTTTTCAGTTTCCTGAAAAGCGGCAACTGTCTTTACATCGTCTATATTTCTAAGTTGAAGGTGAATGAGACTGGAGATCACCTGCATATTGTTTTTGACACGATGGTGGATTTCACGAAGAAGAATTTCCTTTTCCTGGAGCGATTTTTTGACCAGTTCCTGCCTGAGTGTCTGATCCTTGATTCTCTCGCTTGCTTCACCTACCTGCATGGCAATACTCTCCATGGAATATTTCGTGAATTCCTGAAACATTGGTGAGGTGTGGGATGCCACGTTCATACCACCTATCACCTTATCTCTGTTTATAATGGGCATCATGGCAAAGGCCTTCATGCCGGAAGCCTTTTTTTTAACTATTTCTTCATCAGACAGATGAAGGTTCGAAAGAAACTGGCCATAGGTAGAGAAGATTGGCCTGCCTTTCATAATTAGCTGAACCTGTTGAGTGTCGGGCGCATAGTAAAGGCATTCATCTACAAACCAGTTCGGCAGATTTTTATATCCGGCAAGCCTGAGCCCGCCTTTATCTGGCAAAATTTCGTAAATACCGGCGCAGTTAACTTCATCAATCTGGATAAGCGCCTCCAGGGCAGCGTCAACCACCTGTTGAAACGTGCTGCTTTTGGCAAGGCGTAATCCCAGATCCCGCTGTACCCTTATCAACCTTTCCGTCTGGTCTTTCATGGTAATGTCACGAAGATATTTAACAGCACCTGTGGGCTTACCGTAATTATCAAACATGGGAAACGCATAGAGTTCCATTACCCCGTCAGGAAGATCAGGACGTTTGAAAGGAACCCGTTGCATTTCAAGAACTCCACTCTTAAAACTTTTCATAACAGGGCATGAAGGACATAAAATTTCTCTGTTCTGGAAAACCTGAAAGCATTTTTTTCCAATCAAAGGCATTTCGTGGGAATATAATTGCTGCATTGTTCTGTTTGCAGATAAAATATTCATTTCTGTATCCAGGACATTAATGCCATCCTGAATGGAATCAAAGACATTTTCCAGAAACTGCTCCTTTCTTTTCAGCTCATCTTCCATCTCTTTTCGCAATGCCATCTCTTTTTCAAGTTTTATCAATGTCTTGACATGGGTTTTTTCCATTTTTTCAAGATCGTTGATATCCTGCATAACCACAACTGCACCTGATGGATATGTGTTGGAAATAGGGGTTATGGAGACACGCATTTTCCGGATTTTCCCATATTTATTCCTGAGCGTCCCTTCATGATGGAGAATAGGGGCTTTTTGCCTTATAGCTCTGTCAACAGGGCAGTTATTTAGACAGGTATTGCCCTCATCTCCAAAAAGCTCATAACATTTTTTATCTGTTGCCTCGGTACTGGAGCAGCCGGTCAGTTTTTCAGCCGAAGTATTGATAAAAATGAGATTTTTTTCCAGATCACGGACATAAACCTGTTCGCTCATGCTGTTTAAGACAATTTCATGGATTTCGGGGGTCATCGACATCTCCTCAAAAATAAATTGGGTACTTACCGTGGAAATGGATACAATTTTTTATATTAGGGGGTGGCTGAATGGCAGCCATGACCGTTCAATAAATGTCACAGCAATGGATTATGCAAGCAGAATCGCCCGAACCGGAGATGCTTCGGCATCCTTGATCTTCAACGGAAGGCATATCAGCGTGTAACTGCCCTGGGGAACATGGGCAAGTGTTATTCCCTCCAGAATCAAGATATTGTTACGAAGCAATAGATGATGCACTGGAAAACCAGTGTTGCCATATGGTTCAATGGTAATGTAGTCAATGCCCACAAGAGGAGTTCTGTTTTCTGCACATATCCGGGCTGCCTCCAGTGTCATGGCTGCATAGGATTCCGTAAATTTGCCAGCGGTGCTTATACCGGTCAGAGAATTTCTTGTTTTAAAGAGAATTGCCTCTTCAGGGGAGAAAGAGACATTCTTCAATACACAAGGGGTTATCAGATCACAGGATGTGGCGTCAACCACCCGGGCAGGCAGAATAAATTGATCCGGTGAAAAAGTGTCAATGGTATCGCCATCTCCCCTGAAATGGGAAGGTGCATCAATGTGGGTTCCGGAATGGGCACTTAAAACAAGTTTTGAAAGATCAAAACCGTGGGGCTCTATGGATGCAGTCTGATGTTTTGAAAAAGGGGTATCGCCTGGATAATCTATGGATGTCTCTCCAAGGGAAACCGAAATATCGTAAACCATGCTGAAATTAATTTTCATTTCATAACTCCCGATTGATGGAGGGTCTTTTCAGGGGTTGGTCGTAACGTTGAACACTGTAGAATTGACGATTGTGGCGAGCATCCGCAATTTACGTTAATGAGCCTGCCATGGCCGTTATAAAAAGTTTCTTCAAAAAAGTGTAAACAATGTATGTAAATATTAAGGATGCCATTCAGGAAACTCTTTTATAGTACTGAGTAGCAGATTGTGTACGATCTCCAATCCCCAGAAGAAGTGATTTCACAGAGATATCTTCATCCAAATCATCCCAATGCAATCTTTATACTAAAAGTCGACATCTATGATCTTGTAAGCCTTGTCAACACTGTCTGAATCAGGATTCCCAAGATTAACAAGATAAGGCAGGATTATCTATCCTGAGCATCCTATCCATCCTGGTTATCCTGGTTCAGACAACTGCAATAACTTCTGAAAAAGCAATAAGATGTCGATTTTGAGTTTATATCTGATTATAACCGGCATATTGTAAAATAATCTAATAGTATAGGAAATTCCATGTTATCTCCTGTAAAAACAGGTGGTTTATAAAAAAAGCGTCCGAAGGACACCAAGATTGTTTAAAAAAATTGCCAAAAACAAAATCAAGCCCTGTTTTCATGATGCCGTATTACGGAACGAACTCCATTGAGCATACTTACATTACCAAAACAAAAATATTTGGTAAAGTAATCCTCCTTTAAACGCAACTTCCTGAAAATCTCTTTTTCAAACAATCCCTGTTTCCAGAGAGCTATGACTCTTTCATAAAGCTCTTCCAAAAACTCCAGCTTTAATCTAACATGCCCTTTGCCATTTTTTTCCCTGGGATTATGGGCGCAAAGGAGGGTATCAAAATCAAGGTTTGCAACTTTTTTGAGAGAATCTATCTGAAATCCAATATCTTCATCTGCTCTGAAAAACCTGATCCTGTCACCCAAATATAGATCACCTGAAAAGATAATTCCCTTTTCAGGCAGAAAAAAAACAGTATGATCCCTTGAGTGTCCTGGCGTATGTATGGGAATCATAGTGCCAAGAGATGTTTCAATTTTTTCTGAAAACGGCAATATATCAAGGGGAGTGGTTTTTCCCCATATATATTTCTGGTAAGGAAGTATGGGATACCCATGCTTCATCTTTATGATGCATTGTTCATGGCCAAACACTTTTGTTCCAAATTTTTTTTGAATTACAGCAGCATTGCCGGAATGATCTTCATGGTGATGGGTCAGAAAAATCTGCCCTATTTTATTTTCACGGGCAATATCAACAACCTCTTTAGCCATGTGGGGCTGGGCAGTATCAATCATTACATTACCAAACAGATAGCAGTAAACAGTCATTAAAGGCGGCCCTGCCACTGACCATCCAAGTTTAAAGCCCTTGATACCACCATTGAATTCATATTTTTTCAAAAGGCGCAATACATTTATCTCCTTTGGAATAGTGGTTTTCATTTTTTAAAAAAACAAGCAAATTTTAATATCATACAAAAAAGCTATTTTTAATAGCCCAAAAAACTGTAAATTGAAAGAGTCTGTCGTGGAAAGCCAGACAGAAGAGATTTTTTTAAATGGATTAAGCTTCTGTATTATGATAATAATCAAATGATTCCTGAAGATTGATTCAGCAAAATGACCTTAACATAAAAAAAACAGATGGTATCGTGGAACAAAATAATTACGATCTCAATAAAGATATTCTGACCATAATAACCCCCTGTGGTCATTTCAGATTTAAGATTTCAGATGCTGACCTGCTGAAAAATGCGGACAGAATCGCCGGGATTTTTACCGGTGAGATGGAAAAAGTAAATAAGAAGCTAAAGAACAGCAGGGAGCATTTAAGTCAGTATGCCAGATTGTTACTGATCACCTTAAATATTTGCGAACAGCAGATAAAGCTTGAAGACAGGCATATTCAACTTGAAGAAGACCTTGAAAAAATCAGCACAGAGCAGTCAAAGCCACAGCCGGCTAATGAACACTTGCTGGCTGACCATGGTGAACTCATAGCTGATTATGAAAAGCTTAAGAAAGAGCATGAACTTCTTCGGGATGAGTATGAAAATATTAAAAGCAGCCATTCAGAGCATATGGAGTTTTACAAAAAGTTCAAAGAAGATCATGGAGAGCTTCAACGTGAATATGCCGATCTTGTAAACAGTCATGCAAGAATTCAGGCTGATCTCGTAAATCTTCAGGAAGAACACACAGGGCTTATGGCTGATCATGCAAAGCTGCATGGTGATTATGCTGACCTTCTGAGCGACCACTCAAGACTTAAGGCAGAAAACACAAATATTCATTCATCAAACCCAATTTCCGTACACTCAGTACAGGGAGAAGATGCAATTTCTGATACTGAAGTCACAACACCCGATACTCCTTCAAAATCTGCAACAGCCGGTGCTGTATCAGAAAAACCAACTCCCGACACTTCTTCTGAAATTATAACCTCCGATACTGCTTCTGAAATTATAACCTCCGATTCTGCTTCTAAAATTATAACCTCCGATTCTGATACAGAAGCCACAATATTTAATCCTGACAACAAATTCTTGTCTGAACAAAATGACAAACCTGCTGAAAAGCCTGATGAAAAAAATGTTCCTCAAATTCCGGAGACCTCAGAAATCGAAAATTATAATGGAGCATCAGAGGTCATCAACCATAATGAAAGCACAGAGTCCCTTAATCAAAAAGAAAAAGACGACACTGAAAACCTGCAAAACAAAGGTAGCATAACAACACCCTGCAATGAATCTTCCCTGACAGATATGGAAAACAATGGGAAGTATAATATTGAAACATGCGATGAAGAAACAACTGTGCTGCCTTCCCCTGATGAACAAGCATCTGTTGTAAATACACACGTTGAAAAAACAGATGCTGAACAAACACATGTTGAACAAACATCTGTTGAACAAACATCTGTTGAACAAATGCCAATTGAACCGCCACCTGTTGAACCACCATCTTTTATCATAAATGTTCCTGACAGCAATAAGCATGTCCCCAAGCCTCCATCTCTTTCAGAACCTGGAGAATATCAGATTCCTTTACTGAGTTTTCTCAGAAATACCAGCAGCAAAACAGAGGTTGATCAGCAAAAAATCAGAAGGGATGCAGAGCTACTTGAAAAAAAACTTGGTTATTTTGGTATCAAAGGGGAAGTTATGGGTGTTTCTCCAGGGCCTGTTATCACAACCTTTGAATACAAACCTGATCCAGGAATTAAAATAAGCAAAATTGTCAATCTTGCGGATGATCTTGCACTTGCACTAAGTGCATTCAGCATTCGTATAGTGGCCCCGATACCCGGAAAGGATGTAATGGGAATAGAAATTCCCAATCTAAAGAAAAGCGTGGTGCCGTTTATTGATATTGTGACAGCGGAGGACTTTGTAAATACAAGCTCCAGAGTCCCGATATGTCTTGGCAAGGATATCATAGGAAACCCTGTTGTTGTGGAACTTGACAAGATGCCGCATCTTCTTATTGCCGGAGCCACAGGTACAGGAAAAAGTGTTGGCCTCAATGCCATGATCACAAGTATCCTCTACAAATCATCACCGGACGAAGTTAAGTTCCTGATGATTGACCCCAAACGCATAGAGCTGTCGTTCTACAATGACATCCCCCATCTACTTACACCTGTTATTACAGACATGAAAAAAGCCAACATTGCCCTGCAGTGGATGGTAAGAGAGATGGACAGAAGATATAACCTACTTGCTCATTTTCAGGTCAGAAACATTGAGCAGTATAATCGAAAAATATCAACAATCGAGCCGCAGTTTGATGACGATGGCGAAGAACTTGAAGCCCTTCCTTTTATTGTTGTTATTATAGACGAGCTTGCAGACCTCATGATGACAGCATCAAGGGATATTGAGCTTTCACTCACCCGACTTGCACAGATGGCAAGGGCTGCCGGTATTCACCTGATTCTGGCAACCCAGAGACCATCTGTGGATGTTCTGACAGGTATCATCAAAGCCAATTTTCCAACCCGTATTTCATTTCAGGTGTCATCCAAAACTGACTCCCGCACCATCATAGACTCCAACGGAGCTGAAACCCTTCTTGGTAACGGGGATATGCTGTTTGTTCCGCCAGGAACCGCAAGGCTTACAAGGGTACATGGCACATACCTGTCTGAGGATGAGCTTTCAAAAATCACGGCATTCATTAAAAAGCAGAGGAAGCCCAATTACATATTTGATGTCATAACAGAACAGGAACCTGATGAAATATCTTCTGATGTCATGGACGACGAATATGATGACAAGTACAATGAAGCCCTGGAGTTTGTTGTCACGACCCGTCAGGCATCCATATCCGGCATCCAGCGGGCATTGAGGGTTGGGTACAACCGAGCAGCAAGAATAATTGATATAATGGAAAGAAAAGGGATTGTCGGCCCTTCGGATGGCATAAAACCACGCAAGGTTCTTGTCAACAGCATGGATTTTGACTCAATGTAACGTACATGGCGGGATTAGAATCACAAGCGCAGACATATAAAAGCAGCAAGCATGGCTCTTGATTTTTTAGCCATGCTCCTGATTCCGGTTCAGTCTATACTCCTGGATCTGATTTATTCCAGAGGAAGGTTATCAATATCGAATCCTTTCTCTTTTAACAAATTGAGATAAAACTCTTTTGCTTTAAGAGCCTTTTGAAGCTCCTGCTCTTTTTCATTAACCTCCTGCTCTTTCTCGGCAATCATAGCTTTCCATGTGTTATATTCCAGTTGGGCATTTATTCTGCTCTGATAAAGCATGTAATTTTTTTGATTTTCTGAAAAATCCTGTAAAGTTTCCATGGCCTGTATCATCTCCTTTGTTTTCATTTTCTCGGGCAGATTATCTATATCCTGATTTTCCGCCTGTTTGAAAAAATATAGCCAGCGCTCCTTTTCATTGTGGATTTCCTGACGATCATCAAACAATGAGAGCTGAAGCAAATGAATATTCAGATGATCTGTCAGGCAGATCTCATTTGCGGTATCATGAATGCCGAAATTCAGATGATAGGTTCCTACATCCTTGAAAAGAGGGCTGTCCAGAAGCCAGATAGATATTACGGGTTTGAGTTTGCTGTAATTTTCTGATTTGCCGATCTGCGAATGATACATTGAGCTCCAGTTATGCATCATCCTTGAAGCCAATGACGGATAAACGGACAACTGGATTTCCACCTGATACTTAAACTCATTTTGACATTTGGCTTTGATATCCACAATGGAGAGCTTGTCTGTCATGAACTCCCTGTCATTGTAGGGATTCATGATCACAACATCGGTAATGGTATCCTCGCCTTCAAGACCTGTCACGGCATTTAAAAAATGAATCAGAAGATTCTTGTTTTTTTCTGATCCAAGCAGTGCTTTGAATACGCAATCGACTATGGGGTTGATTTTATGTTTCATGGGTGGATGGTTACTCCTGTTCAATTAAATGGTCATGTCTTGCAGAGGGAGTAATTAACTGAACTTAACGCCCTTTGGGGACTTTTCCTTAAGCACCTGCTTTTGAAGGACAAAAATAAAAATTCCTATATCGTAAATTTAATCTATCGGGGTTGTAAAATCAAGTTTTTAGGAAACGATTTTTGGGTTCATCAGGCTTGGTGTTAAAAATTGGGTGTAGTGCCCAAAGCTGTTGAAAAAGTAATTGGATTGAGGTTAGAAATTTTAGTTTAGATACTTTTTCCGACACGATTTGTTGTTATAATCCCATACAAAGCCGATCTTTTAACCCAGAAAGCCGCATGTCGGTTTTGTTGTTTTTAAGGGCAATTTCAAGGGCCCGGCGGGAACCCACAATAATTACAAGCTCCCTGCCGCGGGTCATGGCTGTGTAAAGCAGGTTTCTCTGCAAAAGCGGATAGTGCATGGTGGTCATGGCAATAACCACGGCAGAGTATTCAGAACCCTGTGATTTGTGGACAGATACAGCATAGGCAAGGGCAAGTTCGTCAAGCTCCAGAAGATCATAGTCAACAAGACGTCCATCATAATTTACAACCAGCCGGTTTTCAGACTTTATTACATCCTCAACAACACCGATGTCGCCGTTAAACACCTCTTTTTCGTAGTTGTTTTTAAGGTGCATCACCTTGTCACCGATCTTGAAAAAAACTCCACGGCTTTCAAGTCCTCCGGGACGATCATTTAATACCTCCTGAAGTTTCTGGTTGAGGTTTATTGTTCCTGCCTCTCCCTTGTGCATGGGGGTGAGAACCTGGATGTCATCAACATGAGGAAATGCATTTTTAATGCGGCTGCAGCAGAGATCAGATACAATTCTGACAACTTTGTCTGCATCATTTGCCTCAATAAAATAGAACTCAGACAGCCCCTGTTCCTTTGTTCTATTCTCAAGAAGGGGCATCTCCCCCCTTCGAATGGAGTGGGCATTTAAAACAATGGGACTCTCCTCTGCCTGGCGAAAAATTCGAGTCAACGAAAATGTGGTGACAGCACCACAGTTAATAATATCAGAGAGGACATTGCCAGGCCCCACAGAGGGCAACTGAAATATATCACCCACTAAAACAAGGATGGAGTTTACAGGAACGGCACAGACAAGATGGTACATAAGATAGGTGTCCACCATTGAAGCCTCATCCACAACAACAACGTCAGTATCAAGGGGATTATCCTGATTTCTGTTAAAAGCATCTGCATCAGGATCATATAGAAGCATTCTGTGAAGAGTGGATGCCTTGCGGTCAGTGACTTCGGAAAGCCTTCTTGCCGCCCTTCCTGTTGGTGCACTGAGCATCACCTTTTTTTTCAATTTGCGAAATACAGCACAAACTGCCCGGACAAGGGTTGTTTTTCCTGTGCCTGGCCCGCCTGTAATAACAACAACCCTGTGGCCAAGAATCTGGCGAATAATATCAACCTGCTCTTCAGAGAGTTTCAGGGCAAGTCGTGTAAAAACTTCCCTTGTTATTGTCTCTTCATCCAGATTATGTGCAGGAACAGGTACTGAAAGCATGGCCTTTATTTTAAGGGCAATTGTTGTTTCAGCCCTGTGCATTTTTCGTGAATATATAATATCTTGTAAAGTTTCTTTGTTGAGTTGATTTTTTGAGTCAAAAGATACATATACTTCAACAAGGGCTTCCGGCTCAATAATTTTTTTTGCTTCAATCACAATCTCCTTTCCCGCTTTCAAGGCATCGAGAGCTTCCTGTACAGTTTCCTCGTCAGTACCTGTAAGCTGCATACAACGCTGTATAATATCCCTTTTTTCAGCATAAGCATGGCCATCGGATTCATTTTGAATAAGAAGATATAGAATAGAAGCCTTTATTCTTTCAGGGTCATTTCGCTCAACACCATTTTGCAGGGCAATGGTGTCTGCCACATTAAAACCTGCTTCAGGAATATCCCTTGAAAGACGATATGGCTTCTCCTTGAGTATTTTAAGGGCACCTTTGCCATAATAGTTTAATATTGCAGAAGCATGGGTTATGCCTATGCCTTTTTCCTGGAGAAACTGCATCACCTTTCTTACGGCATGGTGTTTGTCCCAGGCGCTGGAGATTGCCATAAGCTTGTTTTTGCCGATGCCTTCAATCTCCATGAGGCGTTCAGGCTCATTTTCAATTATTTCAAGGGTTGCAGCCTTGAAATGCTCAACAATTCGCCTTGCCATGGATTTTCCAATACCTTGAATAATGCCTGAAGCCAGATATTTACGTATCCCTGAGACAGTGTCAGGAAGGGTCACCGCAAATGACTCAACCTTGAACTGCTCGCCATATTTTGCGTGGGAAACCCATTTTCCTGTGAGTTTAAGGTTTTCCCCTTCTGTAACTCCTGCAAGATGGCCAACTATGGTGACAGCCTCCTTGCTTTCCGGAATCTTAAGGCGGGCAATGGTGTAGTGGTTATCTTCATTCCTGAATGTAATTTTCTGGAGGGTACCGTTGATTGTAATCATCTGGATTGAAAATCCTGTCCGGACAGTTTTGATATATCGGGTACCTTTGAGAGGCAGGATGGGTTAGAGCGTTTTGACGCACTGAGTTGGTTAGACACATTGAACTGTTCAGACATAGTGAATTCGTCAGACACACAGGATTGGTAAGACATATTGGACAGGTCAGGCAAATGAGCGATGATCCATTGTGCCGCTTCCATGAGATCTGCTGCCATCATGTCAGGTGGAGTTCCCTTCTTTTCAAGGGCTGTCATGGATTTTTGGCCATTTCCGGTTAGAACCAGAACCGCAGCAGCGCACCCTGCTTTACGGGCGCATTCAATATCCTTTACACTGTCTCCCACCATAACAGAAAAGGATAGATTAATTCCATGCTTTTCAACAGCCTGAAAAATCATGCCGGGCAGGGGTTTTCGGCAAAGACATGCATCATCAGGCGTATGGGGGCAGTAAAAAATATCGTTGATGCGACCTCCTGCCCTGGTAACTCCCTCTTTCATCTTTGCAAAAATTATATCAAGTTCACCTTTGGTAATCATACCCCGCCCAACGGCTGACTGGTTGGTGATAACAAAAACATCGCATCCGGCTTCTGTTAAAAGAGCTATGGCATCGGTACTTCCAGGAATAAAATGAAATTCATTTTCACTCTTGATATAATCAGGAGAGTCAATGTTGATAACACCATCTCTGTCAAGAAATACAGCAAAACCCATTTTTTGTCACTTACTCCGCTACAGTAAAGGCATTTGCTTCACCTGCCCTTAACATCCTTTTTCTGAACTCCTCGGCATCGTTGAGATTGTCAAATTTTCCAACTCTTACCCTGTAAAACAGGTTGGTATCATCCCTGAATTCAGTAATATGTGCGTTGCCGTAGCGGCTGTATTTGGTTCGCTGATTTTCTGCGTTGCTTTTGACAGTAAAAGCCCCCACCTGTACAGTGAAATTCCCTTTCCAGTAGTCAATGGGAGTATAGGCAACTTCATGGGAACCACCTGAAGCAACAGATGCCTTGCCAAGAGCCTCTATTTTCACCCTTGCTGTTCCTGGTTTTGCAACCCCGAGAAGCTGGGCGGCCTTATAGGAAAGATCAATGATACGGCCCCTGACAAAGGGACCGCGGTCATTTATCCTTACATCCAGTCTCTTCCCATTATCAAGATTATGGACCCTTACCCATGTATCCATGGGAAGGGTCTTGTGGGCAGCAGATACTTTGTACATGTCATAAACTTCACCATTTGAGGTTCTTCTGCCATGAAATTTCTTACCATACCAGGAAGCAAGACCTTTTTGTGAAAATCCCCTCGCACTTTTAAGTGGATGATAGCGTTTACCCAGAACCGTATATGGTTTTGAGGTTGCAGGGGCTCTAGAACTGCTTTTTCCGTTATCCGGCTCAGGTGAAGGCGTTGCTGCACAGCTTGCAATCAGAAGAATCATGCCAGCACTGATGATTAATTTAGCTTTCTGTACTGTACTGTAAAGAGTCATCAGAAGTTATACTTTCGGAGATACGGAAGCACTTTTTTCCTCTTCTTCCTGGTTTTTGCAAGGTTCTGAAGGTTCAGATGATTTTCTATTATTACCATTGTTTCCATTATTGCCTGATTTTTCAATTTTCCTGAAATTTTTAAGATCCAGAGCATTTTTCACCACAACATCCATTTTATCGGTAAAGGTGAAAGTCATTGCATCTTTTATATTATCAGGGATGTCCTCCATATCCTTTTCATTCCATTTTGGCAGGATAAGCTCTGTAATGCCGGCTCTGTTTGCTGCAATGACCTTCTCCTTGATGCCACCAACAGGCAGAACTTCTCCCCTCAGGGTGATTTCTCCTGTCATGGCAAGCTTCTTTTTTACCACCTGTCCTGTTACAAGGGATGCAAGGGCAGTCAGCATGGTAACACCTGCTGATGGCCCATCTTTTGGAATGGCTCCTGCCGGAACATGTATATGGATCTCATGGTTCTCAAAAAACTCCGGCTCAATGTTAAATGTGGAGGCATTACCCCTCAGATAACTCATGGCGGTTCTTGCAGACTCTTTCATGACATCCCCAAGCTGGCCTGTAAGGATAAGGCCCTTGGAACCTTTCATTGCTGTGGCTTCAACAAATAGAATATCACCTCCCACAGGCGTCCATGCAAGACCGACAACTACCCCGGGAACAGTTATGTTTGCACCATTCTCCTGCATGTTACGCACAGGCCCAAGGTATGCATGAAGTTCTTTTTTGCCAATGGAGACCATCTCTGCCTCCTCCTCGGCAATTTTGCTTGCAACACCACGGCACACAGTACCGATCTCCCGTTCAAGATTTCTTAGGCCAGACTCCCTTGTATAACCTGAAATAATCTCTTTTACAGCACCCTGGGTAAACCTTATATTACTGGTTTTAAGGCCATTTGCCTCTCTCTGGCGTGGAATAAGATAGCGTGTTGCAATTTTAAGTTTTTCTTCCTCGGTATATCCTGTAAGCTCAAGCACCTCCATTCTGTCACGAAGGGGTGCGGGAATGGTATGGAGTACATTTGCGGTGGTGAGAAAAATTACATCCCTTAAGTCAAATGGAACATCAAGGTAGTGATCGGTGAAAGAGTCATTCTGTTCAGGATCAAGCACCTCAAGAAGTGCAGAGGATGGGTCTCCGTGATATGAAGAGCTTACCTTGTCAATTTCGTCAAGCATAAAAACAGGATTATTGGTGCCAGCCCTTCGTATCTCCTGAATAATCCTTCCGGGCAAAGCACCAACATAGGTGCGTCTGTGTCCCCGGATTTCAGCTTCATCCCTTATACCGCCAAGTGCTATTCTTACAAATTTTCGGCCAAGTGCCCTGGCAATGGAACGTCCAAGAGATGTCTTTCCTGTACCGGGAGGTCCAAAAAAACATAGAATGGGGCCTTTGGAATCTTTTTTAAGCTTTCTTACTGCAAGGTACTCAAGAACTCTTTTTTTAGGTTTTTCAAGACCATAATGATCCTGATCAAGAATCTTTCTGGCCTCTTTAATATCAAGTTTATCTTCTGATTTTTTGTTCCATGGCAGGGATGTCAGCCAGTCAAGGTAGCTTGATGATACCACATATTCAGATGATGACGGGTGCATACGCGAAAGACGCTTTAACTCCCTGTCTGCCTCTTTTGCCGCAGCTTCCGGCAACTCCTCTGACTTGATTTTCTGACGATACTCTTCAATTTCAACACTTTCATCATCAGTCTCCCCAAGCTCTTCTCTTATGGTTTTCAACTGTTGCCGCAGATAGTACTCCCGTTGCCTTTTATCCATATCCTCTTTGACCTGACTCTGGATCTTTGAACCCATTTCAAGGATCTCCAACTGATCATTCACAAGGCGGGTAACTTTCTTCAAACGAGCCTTTACATCCATCATCTCAATGACATTCTGCTTTTCCAGAATCGGTGCATTTATTGTGGACGCCACCATATCAGCAAGGATATCAGGCTCCTGTATGGATTTGACCATTGCTGCGATCTCGGCAGGCAGACCAGGGGAGAGATGTACAATCTTTTCGTACTGATCAACAATGTTTGACATAAGAGCCAGAGTCTCTTTGTCATTTGTAATATTAGTGCTTTCAAGCACCTCAATTCTGGCCTGGAGATATGGTTTACCGTCAATATACTCTTTGACCTCGAAACGGCTTAAACCTTGTATCAGAAGCTGGGCACGATTCTCTTCCATTTTTGCCATTTTCAAGATTACGGCAACTGTCCCCACAGTATAAAGGTCTCCTGAGGAATGCTTGGAGCCAATATCTGAGCGTTTTGACAAAAGAAGACCAAGTATTCTGTTGCCGGCCATGCACTCATCAATCAGTTCAATGGCTTCCTTCTGCATGATCACAAGGGGAAGCACCATTTTGGGAAACAGATTTGTATCAACAATGGGAAGAAGTGGAAGGATCTCCGGTATATGATCGGGACTGACATTTACTGAAGTCTGAATTTCGTTCATGGAAATTTCCTAATATACTTGTTCTTTTTTTGGCATGTTTCATTTCCAGTTTAACACTTTCAAGAGCGATATTCTCTTTATTATGGGATTTTTCCCGAAAAGTGTAGAGTATTTTAAGGGATATATGAAAAATGCCTCTTTTTCTTGAAATATGGAGTTCCAGATAACGACTCCGGCTTTTGAAAATAGTGGTTAAGATAGTTCAATTTTCTGTGGTTTTTGAACCGGAATCTTGGCCATGGTCAACTCAAGAAAACCGTTATTAAAGGATGCTGTTACATGATCCGTATTAATCAGGGATGGCAGATACAAAATTCTTTCAAACGGGCCAAACTGAATCTCTGCAAGCCTGTAGGTAGCAGGAGCATTGGGTGGTGTCCGGCACCTGTTTCCGGAAATCTTAACAGCCTTGTTGGTTACTTCAATTGAGATATCTTCTTTTTCAACACCTGCTATTTCGGCCTGAATAATAATCTCCTCTCTGGTTTCAAAGATATCCATCTGGGGTTTCCAGATCCTTTTAGTAAGGCAGAACATGGGGTTCATGGATTGAAACATGTCGTGGGCATGTTTGGCTCCCTTTGAAGATCGATCAAAATCCTCGCTGAAATGTATTTCAATATATTCCATATAGAAAACTCCTGATGCCGCATTATATAGTACGAGATAGCGAATACAAAGCTATCTCCGTTTACCATGAAAATGCAATTCCTAACTATTCATTTTTCAAACTGAATAATCTTTAACTTGAAAATTCCCCTCATGATTTTCATGGTCCGGGGATGACCGTTGTATTCGGCCATGAAGGTTTATGCCGGAAATTGTTATTGTTTTTTTGACTGGTTTGATGTGAATTTGATTTGCCATTTTTTAAATTTTATAAGTGCATCTATGTTTATTTCTTTAACAGATTTTTCAACTAATTCTTTGTGAAGTTCATTTCTTATCTCATGCAACTCCCATAGCATAATATCTTCGTTTTTATTATAACTATTTTTATATGTTTCCATATTTAGAACCCCCAAATATTTGCAACGAGCCTATTTCAATGTCTGTATAGTTATTGTTTCTATTAATTTCGTGTATTTTTCTTATAGGATTAATGCTGACAATATGTTTAAAATTCCATGATGCCAATGCATCAATATCGTTTATTACAGCGATTGCGATATGGTAAGCATCTTCCGGTTCTGATTTTGGAATTGCCCCCTTATTCATGTATTCAATTGCCAAATTTTTTGAATCTTCAGACAGTTCAAGAATTTTAATATCATGATTGACTACAAGTTCGCTGATATTATTCTTTTTTATTTCATTTTTTATTTTTTCAATCTCTTCAATAGTTATAACAGATATGAAAAGTTCATAAAATATGGAGTCATTTTCAAACCATTTTTGAGTGATTAATTGTCTTAAAGGTTTGGAAGTGTCGTAAAACGCACTTGGAATCGAAGTATCAAGATACAATCTAATTCTATTTTCTTCGTTCATGGTAACTCCTCAATAGTCATAATTTCTCAAATTTGCCATCATCAAAGTTTTAGTTTTTCCTGGTCCGCTTTTAGGCAGTGGCAATGATTGAAAAACAGATGACCATTAACGGTAAGATACCACTGGGTTTATCAGTTGTAAAGTATCAATTCCCGTATTTTTTTTTAATAAACTCCCCGTCTTTTAAGTCTCTTAAAGACTTTCATGCTTCATTATGGCAGATGGTTACTCAAAATCGACATCTTATTACTTTTTCAGAAGTTCTTGCAGTTGTCTGAACCAGGAACCAGGATGGATAGGATGCTCAGGATAGATAATCCTGCCTTATCTTTGTTAATCTTGGGAATCCTGATTCTGACAGTGCTGACAAGGCTTACAAGATCATAGGTATCGACTTTGAGTGGTTATGTCATGGTCGTTTTTATAAGAAAGTCCCCGTATTTCGGCATCTTTCATTTATCGGTTTACACTTTTCTGAACCATGATTTTCATGATTAAGGGATTTTCTTGATTATTCATCATGTTAATCCTTAAATCCTTTAATCATGGTTCAAAATTTTCCGAAAAGTGTAAACTACTTTTGAGCTGATATGAAGGATGCCCGTATTTCAAAGTTTTTTTCAGGGCTTTCATGCTTCGTTGTGGCAAGATGGGTTTGCCATGGCCGTTATATGAAAGTCTCCGTAACAGCCTGTTTTAAAAACGACTTTCATCTCTTCGATTGTGGCGGTCATCAGCCATGTACGTTATAAGCAATTCCCCGAACAAAGAAAATAACAAATCAAAAAGGCATGATTCCGGGCTCTTTAGGGCAAAGAGGGAAACCATGCCTTGATTGGAAAGAAAAAGCTCTCTTCCAGATTATATTTTTATTTTGATATTTCTTTCAAAATCAGACAATTTTAGAAATTCAGTGTCTCCTGAAGATCTTCAATGGAAAAATCCCATTCAGAATTATGTGGCGGAAAGGGGCCGTTGAACATTTCCGGAAGCTGATCATCCAGTTTTGTAAAGCCTGCCCTTCTATTAAATTCTTTTTCATCATTTAAAATAGATTGCCCAAGAGCCACCACATCATCTGGAGTCAACTTCAGTCCATACCTTGCATTGAGCATATCCACAATTGTCTGTACGCCATCCTCGTTATCAAGCACGGCAAAAGCAACAAAGAGACAAAGGCCTGCAGCATCAATGGATGCAGTTGCTATCTGAAGGTTTCTGGAAAGCTCTACATTTCCTTCCTTTTTCAAAGGATCAATATCACCTCCGACCTTGAGAATATTTGCAGTTACCCCATATCCTGCGGTATGATCTGCGCCCATGGGTGACGTGGCATATGTCACGCCAACACCCTTGACAGCCCTTGGGTCATATGCAGGAAGTCCCTGTCTTTTTACAACAGGCACACGATCCACACCCAGTGCATCGCCAACAAACACGGCACCATTGCCCAGAATCTTGCCATTTCCGCTTCCTTTTCCAACCTCTTTAAGAAGAGCAATTGAACCAGGGCCGTCTCCCCATTCAACAAGGCCGCCTTCCATTGCAACTCCAAGTGCTACTCCTGTCTCTATGGTATCCAAACCAAAATCATCGCACAATCTGTCCAGCATGGCAATGTCGTCAATATCTTTTATTGTGGTGTGGGCACCAAAAGCCCAGAGTGTTTCATATTCAAAGCCTGAAGTCAGTTGCTTTCCATTTTTGTCATTATAGACCTGGGAACATTTAATTATACATCCTGGATGACATCCCTCGGATACAATCCCGCCTCTGGCTTCAATATTTTCCACCATCTTTTCTCCGCTTATATCCTGGGCATGATCAAATCGGCCTGATCGGAAATTTTTGGTAGGAAGTGCTCCTGCCTCGTTGATGACATTGACAAGAACCGCTGTGCCAAGCCCCGGCAATCCCTGACCTGTTACAGGATGGGCATTGAGCATCTCCACCCATCTCTTGTTTGCAACCTTAAAAGCTTCTGGATCTGCAAGGGAAAGGCGTTCACATCCCTTGTCATCCACCACAATTGCCTTGATTTTTTTGGAGCCCATGACAGCGCCTAAACCGCCTCTTCCCACAGCTCTTCCAGGAGTTCCCTTGAGGTCAGCCTGCTGGATACTTGCAGCTTTAAGGCGCTGTTCACCTGCCTGTCCAATGCTCATGACACCTGTGTTCTTACCATATTTTGCCCAAAGTTTTTCAATGGTTTCATAGTTGCCAAGTCCCACATATTCATCAGCCGGCAAAATTTCAACCTCATCTTTATTGATAACAATCATGCTGAAATCGTCGTCATCCGGCTTACCCTCCAGCACCACTGCGCTTATTTGAAGCCTTGCAAGTTTCTGGGAAACAAATCCACCGGAATTGCTCTCTTTGATACCACCTGTGAGCGGGGATTTTGCACCAACAGAGAGTCTTCCTGAATTAGCTGCCGGTGAACCGCTCAAAAGCCCCGGCGCAATCACAAGTTTATTGGCTGGCCCAAGTGGATGACATGTAGCTGGTACCTCGTTGAGAACCATCCTTGATGTCAAAGCTCTTCCCCCAAGTCCGGCAAGGCTTTCCGGTGTCTCTTCAAAGGTAAATGTTTTTGTTTCAGTGTTAATTCTCAATATTTTTGCCATTACATTTCTCCCTGATTTAAAAAATCATTTTTATCTTAAATACTTTCCTGCCGAAGTTGTTCCCTTGCGGACATGTATCACCTCCCTTGCCCAACACTGATATTAAAAACAGGCTGTTACGGAGACTTTTATATAACGTACATGGCTGATGACCGCCACAATCGAAGAGTTGAAAGTCTTTATTAAAACAGCTATTTACTGAGACTTTCATATAAACGTACATGGCAGATCCATCTGCCTCAACGAACGTTGAAACGTAGAGGCGGATTCCATATCTCCGTCCCAAATGGGGCATAAATGGATTCTGCCCCTACAGTTTCATAGAAAGTCATTAAAAAAACAATGCAGGGATACATTTAATAAACATAGAGGAAAAAATACAACCAGAAACGACAAGAACATACATTTGAGGCATTATAAAAAAGAAAAAAAATTCTGTAAAGGGTGGGAGTGATTTTTCCCAGCACATTTACATTTCTTGACATCTGCCTTCCAAAGGCTTTAAAATGTTTTAATAAAAGCCATATGAATAAATTCTTTCGCAAAAGGGGGTAAATTGTGTCAGGTATTCTTTCCATGATTCTCGCAGGAGGTGAAGGCACCCGTCTCTTTCCATTCACAAGTCTCAGGGCAAAACCGGCTGTTCCCTTTGGTGGAGGCTACAGGATAATTGATTTTGTCCTTAATAACTTTGTCAATTCAGATCTGCTCCAGATTTTTGTTCTGACACAGTTCAAATCCCATTCTCTTATGAAACATTTAAGTCAGGCATGGCGTATCACAGGCCTGACAGGTCGCTTCATTGACCCTATACCTGCCCAGATGCGCACAGGAAAACACTGGTACAAAGGAACAGCAGATGCCATCTACCAGAACATCAATCTTATTGACAGCCATGATCCGGAAATTGTCTGTGTGTTTGGTGGAGATCACATATATAAAATGGATGTCAGACAGATGATTGACTACCACAGAAGCAAGAGTGCCGAACTTACAGTTGCTGCCATTCCTGTTCCGGTTGAAGAGGCTTACAAGTTCGGTATTATTGAGGTGGATGAGAGCGGCAAAATGGTTGGCTTTGAGGAAAAACCTGAAAAAAACCCCAAAACAATACCCAATCGCCCCACCCATGTCCTTGCATCCATGGGCAACTATGTCTTTGATGCAGATTCCCTTGTTAACTATCTCCAGATAGATGCTGAAGACGAAAACTCCATGCACGATTTTGGCCATAACATCATCCCCATGCTTGTACCGGGAGGGAAGGTTTATGTTTATGATTTCTCCACCAACGAAATCAGGGGAGAACCTGAAAACTCAAAGGGCTACTGGCGGGATGTGGGAACACTTGACGCATATTACGAAGCCAATATGGATCTTATATCAGTGACTCCTCCCTTTGATCTTTATAACCGCTACTGGCCACTCAGAAGCTATCATCCACCTGTGCCCCCTGCCAAATTTGTACATGACTATAAAAACAGAACAGGCCATGCAATAAATTCAGCTATTTCAGCCGGATGCATACTAAGCGGAGCAGAGGTTAATCAGAGCATTCTTGGACATAGGGTTCATATACACAGCCACTCATATATTGAAAAATCGGTATTTATGGGAAACACAGATGTCGGTAAAGGATGCCGCATCAAAAAAGCCATATTTGACCAGGAGGTTGTGGTGGCCGACGGTACTGTCATAGGAGAAAATCTGGATGAAGACAAAAAACGTTTTCACGTATCTGATGGAGGAGTTGTGGTAATCCCCAAAGGAGCAAGGGTGGGATTTAACTGATGAAAATATTAATGATAACCTCGGAGATGGATGGAATCATAAAAACAGGGGGACTTGCAGATTTTGCAGCCGCCCTGCCGAAAGCACTTATTAATCTGGGGCATGAAGTGAGAATCATAATGCCAAAGTACAAAAACGGAATATTTCCCGTGCCTTCCATTTCCGATTCCCTCTACTTTAACCTGAATCATAAAGATAGCTATGGTTCTCTTGTTCACCATATTCAATCAGATAATATTCCTGTAATGCTTGTGGAGCATCATGATTTTTTCAGTCGTGACGGGATTTATGATGATGGAACTTACGCATATCCTGACAACCCGCTTCGCTATGCCTTTTTATGCAAAGCAGCACTTGAGTATTGCCTTCATGAGAAGTGGATACCTGATATCATCCACGGAAACGACTGGCATACAGCCCTTGCTCCCTATTATCTCAAGGAACATTATCACCACCGTCCTGAATTAAAAAATACCAAAACAGTTCTTACCATTCACAATGGTGAACATCAGGGAAAAGCCGGAAAAGAGTGGCTTGAGCCACTCGGAATTCCTCCCTGGCATTTCACAAGTGATATAATTGAAGAGTACGGAATCCTGAACCTGCTAAAATGCGGTATCATGTACGCAGATGCAATTAATGCTGTAAGCCACGGTTATTACGGCGAACTTCTTCAACCTGACACCTCTCATGATAACCTGTGGCAATATTTGCACAAAAGGCAAAGCAGTTTCAGCGGAATTTTGAACGGATGCGACTATACAATGTGGAATCCTGCAAGTGACAAATATATCCCATACCATTTTTCTGCACAGGTGATGAGAGGAAAAGAATTTTGTAAAAAAGCCCTTCAACGCAGAATGGGATTGCCAGAAAATAAAAATCTGCCTGTTTTCGGTCTTGTGGCAAGACTCTCCAAACAAAAAGGTTTTGACTACCTCATACCTGCTCTTGAAAGGCTTCTATACGAAAGGCCACCTCTACAACTTGCAATGCTTGGTTCCGGAGAGGCGCATTACGCTTCAAGGCTGCATTATCTTCAACAGCATCATCCCGGAACAATGAGCTTTGTCAATGGTTATGACAATGAGCTGTCTCACCTTATTGAAGCCGGAGCTGACTTTTTCATTATGCCCTCCCTTTTTGAACCATGTGGTTTAAATCAACTTTACAGCATGGCATATGGAACTCTTCCTGTTATACGGGAGACAGGTGGATTAAAAGATACTGTTAATATTCTTGAAAAAGGGCATGGGAATATTGACAAAGCCACTGGGATTGGTTTTAAAAATCCTGACAATGAAAGCTGCTATGAATGCCTGAAACAAGCTGTTTCTCTCTACCTACATAACAAGGATCTCTACCGTCAAATCCAGCAGCAGGCAATGATGCAGAAATTCACATGGGAAGATAGTGCCAAAGGGTATGAAAGTCTTTATTATCAAACTGTTAACTCTTAAATCCAGAAAATTATAATGCCCGCATACCTTTTTTACCGTTAAAAAAAATCACATTTTTGATAATATCTCAAATCAGAAAAGAGATACTTTATCATTTCTGGATCTTCATGAAAGCGTTTCAACAGACTTAAAGGGTGGTTCAACATTTCCATAAATGGCCCAAAAAGTTCCGAAGGATCACGAAAACATTCCCAGTCACATCGCCTGCAAAATGTTTTTTTATTAATAACACTCTTCATATTCAATGTCTGATATTTCCCCATATTCTCACTGCCCCGATAACCACAGGGATAAGTGTTTCCATCTCTGGAATCAACAAAAAAGAAGCTGTGACCACCAAGACACGGATAAGATGAATAACAGTTTCCCTGCCTTGTATATTGCTTTATCAGGGCATGAAGAGAGCTTAATGGAGAAAAAATTCTGATCTGCTTTCGATATCCCGGGATTGTCTCCATCAGTGCCTGAAACAGTATAACTTTTTCCTCTCTGCTGAATGAGACAAGAGTATCTCTGGAAGTTGCGGAATAGACAGCTTCTCTATTATCTTCCATACTCATTGGATAACAAGCGTTTACAATGGTAAACCCCAGATCAACAACAAACCTGTAAAATTGGGAAAATGCCTCACAGGCAGCATGATGGAAAGCATCTCTATTTTGGGACAAAAGCATAAGAGGGCTTTCCCCTCTTCCCATGTATCGGTTGATGCCCAGATTTGCAGAAGGGTAGATCCCCGCTGACTCAAATATGGGCAAAGCCTGTTCTATGCCCTTGATAACACCTGGCAATCCCCTCATTCTTTCATGGCGGTTTGGGGATGCCGAATCGATGCTTATCCAGAAGTTCCTAAGACCGCTTTTGGCCAATTTTTCTGCAAGTGGATAGACCCGCTTTTTGAAATTATCTTCATCGCCGGTGAAACGAAGAAGAAATCCGTTTGTACCGGTTCGAATAAAAGGAATGCCGGCTCTGTGGGCGTGACGAATCATCTCAAAAAGCTCCTCAGCCATAAGAAAGGGCTCTCCACCGGTAAAAGAGATTGCTTTCACCCGATTTTCTGCGGCACGGTCAATAATGGCCTTTACATAATCCAGAGACATTCTGGTGCGTGGAAAACGATTTGTTACTCGCATCCCACACTGCCCGCATGTGGCGTTGCAGGCATCCGTTATCTGAAGCACCAGTTGACCTGGATAAATGGTCGGAAATATGGCTGAAATAGCGTCATGCGCAAACTTTTGCATTGGGAACATATCCTTGAGTGTCATTTTTCTGAGAGTCTGTTTTTTTGACATCCCTTTGTTCTGACGGGCTTTTTAAAGAGCCAAAGCGAGTAAAGGATGCTCCTTTTCCATTCGAAGCAGATGCAGATAAGGATAGATGTCCGGCGGATATTGATGTTGCAGAATAAACTGAAGAAGGTATTGATACTGCATGCCCAACATGCCGGCGGCGCATATGCGTTTCCTGAGCAGGGGATAGAATATCCAGGTTTTTGAGAAACCTGATCAGGAAAGTATCATTTACATTCTGGACAGATACTGAATTTTTGCTGTCATTCAGGATATCATCCAAAGCAGCATCCCAGGAAAAATAATCCTTTACGTATTCTCTGGCCTTATCTGAAATTGCCTGTGCCTTTTCAGGCATCTTTTCCTTTAATCTGATGAGAGTGTCAATACGATGAACCCATTGTTCCATCTGGTTCCAGGGCAGCACAAAACCTGTTACACCATCCTGCATGATCTCCTGGGGGCCACCAACATCAGTCACAAGCACCGGAAGACCGCATGCTTGGGCTTCCACAATCACCATGCCAAAAGTATCTGTGGTACTTGGAAAAACAAACAGATCAGAGCAGGTATAATATTTCATGAGTTCTTCAGTTGATAAACGCCCTGTAAAGAAGATGCGGTTTTGCACATGGACTTTGTTTTTCCGATGTTCAGAGAAGAGATTACTTTGATTGGCATTGTTTTGACCGGAATTGTTTTGGCCGGAATTGTTTTGTCCGGAATTATTTTGACTGAAATTATTTTGACTGAAATTATTTTGATTGGAATTATTTTGATTGGAATTATTTTGATTGGAATTATTTTGACCGAAATTATTTTGACTGGAATTATTGTTATTGGCATTGCTTTTAACAGAATTATTTTGACTAAAAAAATCGTTTAAAGCAGATTTTTGGGATGAATTCTCTTCCTCCACCATGAGGTATGATTTCAACTCCTCAAGATCTGGCCCGTCACCGCAAATGACCAGATTGACATCTGAATGAAGCTTTTTCACATCCTTATAAATATCTGCAAGAAAATGGATTCGTTTGTCCTTGCTGACCCGCCCTGCCCACATAAGAGTATAACCGGAAGGAATTGATTTGCTTTTGAGAAATCGCATCTTCTCCTCCTGAGAATAATCAGGTGTATCAATCTCAAAACCTCTCTTGAGAACCTTCATTTTTTCCCGTTTATACCCTTCTGTTTCAAGAATTTTAATATACTCTGCCGTGGGGACCCGAATAGTATCAGCACAACCATAAAACCAGCTAATATATCTATGAACAAAAGATGAAATCCCCTCATCATTAAAAATATATTCTGCCTGGTAAGCGAAATCGGTGTGGTATATCGCACTGCATGGAATTCCCAGAAGCTGTGACATTAAAAGCCCTATAAGCCCCACAGGACCAGGAGTAGATATAATTATCTTTTCAGGTCTGTATTTATAAATATTTTCAACAGCATTGAGAATAGAGGGGATTCTCAATGTATATGAGTTATAAAATTCCGGTGTATGCGAAAAAATGTCCGGCAGATTAATTGTGTTGGAACTCAAAATATGGGAACGACTCTCCGGCAGGCATACCACAAACCTTATCTGTGAACCACGCTCCTCAAAACTTTTCATGTAGTTTTTCAAATTGATGGAAACTCCGTTGAGATCATCAATGGTATCTGTAAACCAGAGTGTCCTCTTCTGTTCCTCTCCCTTACAAGGAATATAGCGCTCCTTGAGTTCCGCAATAAGATCCCGATCCATATAAAGATGTTTCAATGATGAAAAAAAAGGAATGGAGATAAACATGAGAGGCAGTGAAGAGGATATATTTTTGAAGAGCTTTCCGGCATCTCCTTTGGAAAAATCTTTGATCAACGATTCACACAACATTACAATATAACCATCCAGCAAGGTGGCCATGTTCTGGTAAATGCGCTCCATGCGGGCTTCCACATCCATATCTTCATTCTGTGCCCATGCCTGTACATCATCGAAAAAACGTAGAAGGAGTTTGTCTTTAACATCCTTGCCACGTTTTATTTTCCAGCGTGTCACCCAGTTTTTCAAACCGTTTTCTCTGTTTCCATTGAAAACCAGGGCATTTATAAGCTCCCTTATGCCGGAAACATTGTGGTTATCTTTCCGGCTGGAAAAGTCACAGAATATTTTATAAATTGAAAAGGCAAAGGATTTGTAATCGTTACAACGCCCTGAACAGGATGTCCTTTTTTCGCGTATGGCGTTAATCAATGCCTCTTTACCGAAAAAATACTCCTTCTTTTCATCTTCAGGGATGACCGATGAAGTAAATGTCTGACCAATAAAAAGTGTTGCATGATCATCTGAACCACCAGTAATGCCTTTACGCCAGGGCTCTTCGCTCAATGGATTGATACCATGCCTTGCAATAAGTATATCAATTTTTTCCCGTGTCAGATTCTCAAGCACCTTCTGCCAAATTTCGTTATAAAGCCTGTTTCTGGAACCATTTAGACCTTCAAAAACATCAAACATGAGGATAAGTTTTTCCAGTGTATCCATGTCCAGTTTTTTATTGACACTGTAAGTGGCATGGGCAACGGAATGAGCCAGATTTTCAGAAAAAAGGTAATCTCGGAGGGTGTAGATATTTTTCCGGAGCTGTTCAATTTCTGTGAACTGTTCCGGCGTGATATCATAAATAAGAATATGAATCTTGCATTTATTTTCAGGAAAATAGGTAGTTGCTTCAACGCTTAGAAAAGTATCTTCGGGGTATTTGGCCATAAGCTCCAACCCACCTTCGATGGTGTTGTGATCCGTTACCGTTACATAAGTCATTTCTTGCTCTTTTGCCTTTGCATAAAGAGTGTCAATATCGGTATAGGATTCTCTTGCACCTACTCGTTGCAGAAACCATTCCGAAGGCCGTTTGGAGGCCATGGAGTGAACATGAAGATCAGCACTAATTATTGTCATTTCCTTAATCCTTAAATATTCGAGGTTAATATTATGATTCTAATAACCCCTTTTTATAAGAATATGATTAAGGGAATGTTTAAAAATGATTTAAAAATCTAAATTTAAAAAAAAATATTACCTATAGGGCATGTTTCATTTCCCGTTTTACACTTTTCGGGACACCATGCCCATTTATCGGGATTCTCCATAAAAAAAGTGTAAACTACTTTTGGGATGATATGAAAGATGCCGCCTATAGAGTATAATTCTACTTTTTTAACTTTTGACAGTTGGCATTTTGATATTTTTTAAACAACTATTCAAACTTCAAGGTGTTTTCTACCAACAATCAAACCTTTAACGAATAAACACTACGTAAGAGACAAAAGCAATGACACAAGAGCCTTTGGATCAATGTACGGCGATGTTTCAGATGTGATAAGAGGCATATCAATAACTTCTATTCCCATCTTCTTCAACGCACATTTATCGATTTTTCCTTCATATTCTCCATTTTTGCTATCAATTATAACATAATTTAGCAGATCACAAACAGCCGGCTTTATGTTATTACTGTAACTCATTTCATAACGACCTGCAAAGAGTCTATAAGGTCCGGCAATGCCTTTACGACGAGTAATCATGGAAGAAATATTGCCTTGCATAATGCTTTCATTCATGTCAACGTGGCCATTTCTGACGAGATAATAAACCAAGACATAAATCTGATCCATAAGTGTCATGCCAAAGGTTTCCGGGTCACTTTTCCCGGTGCTGGGAATATAGACCTTGGGTACTGGTAGATTACTGATGGCTTTGCCTACACCCTCTGGAAGCAGATTGGCAATAAGACTTGAGTAAAAACTGCCCATGGGGTAACAGACAAGATCCGCCTCATTTATGAGATTGGCTATTTTATTCCGAACGGGAATAATAACAGGTTCTGGATTATCAAGATTTCGGCACATCCAAAGATTTATTATTTTACTCTCCAGCGGTTTTTCCTCTTTTCCCGTAAGAATGTGTTGACCTATTTTGATGCTACCATTTTCAAGTTCAGCCGCAATATGAAGGTCCTTGTTGATGACAGGACGCACAACCCCACGAACCTGAACCAGTTTGGAGAAAATGTAGATAATTACATCAAAGTTTCGCCGGTTTTCAAGATATCCTGCTGTCAAAATCAGGTTGCCGATGCTGGCTTTACGCAAACTGAAACTATCTGCCATGAACTCCTTAAAAAAACGGAGATGCTGGCGGATGATTTTTCTCATGGGATCGGGAATATCCGCCACCAAGGTATGCTTTCCCCTGATCATGGAGTCAAGCTCTTCCATGAGCTCTTTTTTTTGGGCATCCTCGGGAAATCTGTGGGCAAATAGCCGATAAATCTCATGATGACCGTGGAGGCTCTGATCTGCAAGTGCCAACAGGCGATTTCTTACGTCCCCGATGGCCGGCATCTCAAATGCTTTTCTGAGCAGCGCAGAGCTTCCCCCTGAATCAAACGGGGTGATTATATGAATGGAGTTGTGGGTATATTGAATCAATTCCTGGCATGAACTTCTTAAGGCTGTGCCACCACTGAAAAAAAGGACTTTGGGTCCCAGTTCAGGAACCCGTTTCAGTCTGGCAAGTTTTACGGAATCAGGAAGTGTTATGGTACGGGTTACTTTTAGCTTCATTGTCATGTTAAACGATCATGGCTGGAAGTCAGCCACCCCCGAATATGAAAATTTGTATCTATTTTCATGGTAAACGGACATGGCGAACGTTTTGCCGCCCCCGTGCATGGAAACAATGTATCTATTTTCACGATAATGAACCGGTTTCAAGAAAATGGATATATATTTCCGCAGCTTTTTCAAAATCAACACCTCCACTGAATTCAATGACGGTGCAGTTGGATAGATAATCAGCATAGACATCCGGTGTTGGCTCCGGCATTTTGCAATGACTGTCCGGCATAAAAAAAAGCCCTGTGGATTTCATAAATGCAGGCAGAAGATCCATTCTTTCCCGAGGCTTTACAATCTCTACTTTAAGTGGCTCATCTGTGTGTTTCCAATCCAATATAGCGAGTGCATGCATGGGAGCTTCAAGGACAAATTTATCCGGCCCAAAACATTCGTCGATGGAGGCATCAAATTTGTGTTCAAGCTCCCACAGCTCCTCTTTGGGAAGGGAAGAAAAGAGCCTGATCTCCTCATCACTCATGATCTGAAGCAGGTTGGGATTATTCAAAATGGTGCCAGGATTTATTCGCGGCAGCTTTGCAACACCGAACATGGTCATTTTGGATGAATTATCGTCATGCATGATTCCTTTAGATGCATTATCTCCATGCATGATTTCTTTAGATGCATTATCGGCATTTTCCCTTTTGCGTATCATCAGCCGGTCATTGCTGATAAATGTTGTTCCTCTGTTCATCATATGCAGGGCAAAGGTGGATTTTCCTGCACCTGAAAATCCTGCAACAGCAGCTCCTTTTCCCTTCCAGGCAACAGCCGCAGCGTGGCCAAGAAGTGCGCCGTTGCAAAGCTCCCACTCAATATAGCGGTTGTTAATAAAATTGATAACCTGATTACTATTTTCAAGGCATGGGCCGATGGCAAGGTGCTCTTCCCTGCCAAAGAAAAAATGCATACCGGTCAGCCTTTTTCTGACAATACGTCCATCTGAAAAATCAGCATACTCTTCCTTGATCTTTCTCTTTCCCGGATCAGGCTGTTTAATGGTGAAAGGGATGTCAAGCTCAAGAACCGGAGCCTCATGAGCTGATATGCTAATATCAACTGTCTCTTCAATATCAATTCCTGACTCTTCAGTAGGAAACGGAATCACAAAATTATCAAAATAGCGGTTGAGTTCATTGAGTAGCGACTCATCGTTAACCTTTACCCTGATATGACAACTTGCAAATTTTAACAGAATCTCAAAATTTGCCGGAAACTCTTTCCGATACTCACAGATATATCCATAAATTTCTTGGCTATTCTCATTTAAAGCCTCTGTAGCGCTGATGCCGGAGCTTCTGTTTTGATGAGCGTCTCCTTGAATATTGCTCCCCTCTTTTAGAGTGCCGGAGATACAAGTGTCGTTGTACTGCATATTCTCTTTCATGGCTGTTCCACCTTTTTTAATACATAATCCACATAAAGCTCTGCCGCATCCATACCGCAGGCGGTCTGAATACCCTTGAATCCCCCAAAAGCCGAAACTTCAAAGATCACAGGGCCTTCTTCGGTTTCAGCCACATCTACACAGGTAAAATCAAGTCCGAACAATGCCTGGGCTTTTCGGGCAAGTTCAATGGTGGAATTGGTAGGGGTAAAGGCTTTATACTTACCGCCGGATCTGGTGGTGGTGTTCCAGGAAGATCCGTCATTGCATCTGGCATATGTTGTCAGATACTCTCCTCCGAGAAAGACAACACCAAGATCCTGTCCTCCAAGCTCCATTTTTTTCTGTATATACATGATGCCATGCTCCTGTGTGAATCGCTCGACATCTTCTCTTAAAGCCTCGCTGGGGCGCATCACCACCATTCCTCGAGCCTTAGAGGAAAACATGGGTTTGAATACCGCCTCACCATAGCTTTCAACCGCCTTTATGGCAGCCTCAATATTTTCTGTAATGGTGGTGGGGGGCATGGGTATCCCTCCATTGTTAAGGGTAACCGTACAACTTAGGCGATCCAGAACCCGCATTATTTTAAATGGGTTGGAGTAAATTTTAAGGCCCCTTTCATGGAGGAATCTCAGCATCTCAAGGCGATCCAGAAGTGCCGGAGAGTAATGAGTGCCAGCCTTTTTAACGATCAGGGCATCAAGTTTTGACAAGTCAGTATCACCAAACCAGGCGCTGCCTGTCTCAAGATCCAAAGATATCTCACTTAAAGGGATTAACTCTCTGTAGCCTGTTTTTCGATCAACCGTGTCTGCAAGCATTTCAGATGACCACCCGCCCGGGGTGCCGATTATGCCAATTTTTGTCATTCAGGAAACTCCATTACTTTAAAAATTATATTAACATTTTAGGCATCCTTCATTGCCCGATTTGCACTTTATGAAACATGATTCCCATTTATGGGGTATCTCCATCAAAAAGGTGTAAAGGACTCAATAGAGAAGAATTGCAGGTGGAACAGAAAATGTCTCCCAGGGTTTCCCCTCATGTGCGATAACCCGTTCCATGAGAAAATGTGCACGGCTGCACATATTTTTTGCAAATTCATACTGAAGCTCGAACCGGGTGGATGTAAAAAATGATCTGGCCAGCGCCAGTGCCATTCTAACCTCAAAGGTAGTGTCATTTAGTTCTGCGGCAAAGCGCTTAAAGGTACTGAAAAAGAAAAGTGTGGTTCTGTTAAGTCGCTCCCTGAAGTCAGGATCAAAAACCGGCATTCTGAAATTGGAGACCAGAAAAACCGATGCATCTTGAACATAGTCACCCTGCCTTGAACGATAGAGATCAATATAATTGATCTTCTGTTCTTCATGGTTGTAAACAATATTGTTGGTGTTGAAGTCGCCATGGATAAAAACAGAAAAAGGTGCTAAAAGAGACTCTTCAATTTTCTGACACCTGCTGATCAGATTTTCAGTAGCACAAACAGTAAACGTATTGATGTTAAATGATGGCCTGAAAAATTCCGGATGAACCCGCTTTATTGCACCAAGGCGGGCGCTGAGCTGTTTCATGCAGTCTGTCTTTAAAGTCATTTCATTTCTGGTTTTTTCCCAGATCTCAATAATGGTATGTTCAAGGATAAAAATTACATTGCTTACAACTTCAGCATCCTCTGTCAAAATAATCTGATCCAGGGTACATCCGGAAAGAAATTCCACCAGCATGGAAGCAGTCTCATACTTTTCATAATACCCGAACACCCTTGGGGCAAGGCCGGGAAAGAGGCTTTCCCAATAACAGATATTCTCATGCTCTTTCTTTATTTTCTTAATGCCACCTTCCTTGAAAATTCCCTGGGCCTTAAAGCCTGACGGTTTTTTACGGCTAACCTTGCTGATGCGGCATCCTGACCGTGAACCCCAGATGGATGCAAAATCAATGTCGTTGAGGGTTCCATCAAAACCCGATTCCGACAGGGTCTTTTCAAGTGCCTCAAACTGCCTGATCTTTATACGATCTCCAATAATCCCAAAAAGCAAAGCCTCTCCTATATTCAGGATGGAGTCGCCGATTCGCTCAAGATATCTGAAAATAAAAATGGTGGTGATTAGATCTGTGACGCCCTCCCCTTGTTTTAAATCTTCAAGAAGTATCTTGAAGTTTTCTTCCCACATTCGATCAAGTTCAAATTCGGCCTTGCAGATATGAAGAGCACCTGTAAGATCATTATCATCATAGACCCGTGTAATGGAGGAGAGGCTCTTCTGGATAATCGTGAACATGGTTTTGTAATCATACTGCTGAAGAAATGCGTTGCTGGTGAGATAGCGGGTTTGTCGGGTAATATTGACACAAAAGTCTGCAATTCTTTCAAGATTGACACAGATGATATGTACAGCCCTTATCCGGTTAATGATCTCCTGATTAATAGATGGTTTCAGTGTGGCAATTCTGGAAAAACAGGCATTTTCAATGGTGGTTTTAAGATTGTCAATATAGTCGTCCTTGGCACCTATTTTTTCAAGGACTTCAAGGTTGAAATCTGATAACAGACCATAGGTCAGCTTGATCTGGTTTTCCGTTTCAATGGCAAGAAATTTGAAATTTCCGAGAATATCTTTCATGGATGCACTCTTAATTTCCCGATGTGGTCATTTGAACCATTATGAACGAATTTCAAGAGATTTTTGATCCGACAGGTTAAAAGGAGTGTCTTTCCATGCAAATTTAAGAGTGATTTTATTTTTCCCATCCCGTTTTTTTGCCTTTATTTCAAGTTCAATCAAATTATTGGGCTGCAAAACAATCTGCTTATCTGTGGTATCAAACGCAATCTGTTTTTTTGCAAAACCATCCATCAAAGCCTTTAAGTATTCGCTGATGGTTTCACTGTCCTGTACAGATTCATGGGTAAATTCGTCTTTTGAGGACATCTATAACTCCTTTGTGGATTTAGTTTAATTTCTCTGGCAATAGCCAGGGTGACATGATTGATTTTGATTTGCTGATCAAGCTTAATCTTATGTGGATTTTGTTTAATTTTTCCGGCAACAGCACTGTCAACGGCGCTATCCAATGCGGCTTCTGTAATCTTCTATAACCTTTTCCCTATTGATACCGGACATCACCAGTTCCTTTGCAATATTAAGATCATCCCAGGGAGGCTGCACCCCTATTTCACGGGAGGCTTTAAGTTTGTCCTGTTTATCCGGATCCCTTGTTTTTTCTCCGAAATGGGTGTCATCTCCCATGAATATAAGAAGTGGAGCGTGGCTTCTGTGGGGTTTTTTATTGATATCCCTGATGACAGAGATGAGAAAATCCGTATATCTTTGTGATTGAGGATTCCACACCTCAACTCCATCCACATCATAATCCGCCAGAAGTACAGGCCAGAACTGCTCAGGATGGGGAATAACAATTCCGGCATTCAAAGCACGTGCCTCTTCAATCACCTCCGATGTCCTGAAGAAATACTCCAGTGAAAAATCTGCCTTTACCTGCTGTTTTACAGCAGTTAAAAAGGTTTGTGCCCTGTCGATTAGTGTGTCACCATGTATGGGACGTAAAAAATCAAAAAAATTTCTCAACAGCTTATTTTTGATGGACTGAGGAGAGATAGTTAAAATATTTTCATCAAGCAGAGTGCTGATTTTTCTAACATAAATCTGGACAAACCGGACAAGCGATGCATTGGCGCCAGTCTGCTTTACTGCTTCTTCAATACGGTGTTCAATGGGTCGAATGATGGTATCAATAAATTCAAATAACTGGGAAGATCTATACTTAAAAGTATGGGCAAGCATGCTTTTGAGCATGGATGCATCTTCCACGCTCTCATTTTTAAAATGGAGCAGCAACTGAACCTTCTGGTTGAATCCCCTTGAAAGACAATCAACTTCAACGCCTGAAAAGCCTTTATAGCTCATGATTTCATTGTGCTGGGTCGGAATTATCAGTTCGTTCTCCCTGTTTGGGAAAAGATTATTAACGCGCTGATCAATGAGTTCCATGGGAATAAATTCCGGATGCCAGTGAACAGCCAGCACCGATAATTGACGGGGAAAACTCTCTTCCGGCTGAATAATGCGCTGTTTCTGTTCTTCATTGAGATCAATGGAGACAACTTTTAAAAAGATATCATGGTCTTCTTCAGTGACATCTTCCGGAATATCCTGGGGCACAAGAGATAATACTTCCATTCTGGGCTTGCAATTTGCTTTTACTACACTCATGATTTCCTTCCTCAAAATCGACATCTTATTGCTTTTGCAGAAGTTATTGCACTTGTCTGAATCAGGATAACCAGGATGAAAAGGATGTTCAGGATAGATAATCCTGTCTTATCTTTGTTAATCCTGGGCATCCTGATTCAGACAGTATTGACAAGGCTCAAAAGATCATATGTATTGACTTTGAGTTCTTCTGTTTCTGTCCGTTTTTTATGATTTATTTATATTTTTTATGACTTATTTATATCTTTTATGACAATCGTTTTTGATCTGCTCCAGCTCCTGATATATGGCCTTGCATGATAGAAGATCATTGGATGAAACTGCCGCCCTGAAACGTTCACATGCTGATTCATATGGTTTATAAAAGATCTCCCCCCGCCCCTTGAAAGAGACCATCATTCTGGAACTCTCCAAAAATGAGTCCGTCAGGTGATTATCCGGTAACTGATTCTTTGCAAGGAGATCATAAATCTGCCTGAACTCCTCATCCATCTTTTTTTTCAGCTTTTTATATTTAGGTTTACCTCCGGCAAAGCTTTTAAATAAAGTTTTCATGGCAGGCCCGGAATCAGTTTTCCTGTCAGAGCGAGGGTCACTGTTGTTATCTGAAGGGTTCCTTTCAGATTCAAGAATTTCATATTGGCGCTTCTCTTTAAATGCCAAATCTTCTGTGCTTACTTCCGGAGACGGGAAAGTTTTTGATTTGATCTTTATGTTGAAACGATCCTGTTCTTTATGCCTGATTTCAATTTCCAGACGTTTAATATGCTTACATTCTAATGGATAAACAGGTGTGGCAATGCTTTCCGCTTCGTTGAGGGTAGAAATGCTCTCGCCTTTCTCCAGACTGTCAGCCACGCCTCTTAAAAAATCAGCAGCCTCTTTCAATGAGAGTGATTTTATACGTTTCTTGTGACTGGCCAAAATTATCCTCCTGGATGATATATGAAATTGGGAGCATCGAACGGGTTCGACAGGTAACAAATCGCGAAACCTTCTTTGCTAAATTAAAAATGGAGTTTCTACTATTTGTGTTAGAAAAAGATTAGGAACGTATTAAATATGCATTAAATGAATGTTTTAGCGTAAAAATGGGCATGTTTCATTTACCGCTTTACACTTTCCGGGACACCATTCCCATTTATCGGTATTCTTCATAAAAAAAGTGTAAACTACTTTGGAGCAGATATGAAAGATGCCTAAAAATGACTATCATTTTTATATTTGGGGGCATGATTGATACGTAAACAATCATGCCTGTTTACCCAAGTTCATTAAAAACTACTTTCACCGCTGGCGTACAGTTATATGTAATTGGAAACATGATGGCTTCAACCCTGATGAAAACAAGAGGGGAAATTTTTAAATAGATGTTTTTCATTTTATTCTGTTTTTTTTCAATGAGTACAGATTGTATTGCTTTGTAGTATTTTTCTTCTTGAATACCCGAGATCATATTCCATAAGGGTTTTATTTCCCACTTGCGATTATCGTGCAGCCGTTTTCCAAGGATATCACTCACAAAGAGAACATCCAATTTTTCATCCAGCAGCAAAAACATTGCCTCTTTACTATTGCATACAGCAGCATATGCATGTTTAGTATCCTGGAGCACATTATTTTCAAGACTCAGATCGTTGTTGATCTGTTGCAATTCAATCATTTGGTTATACACCCAATCAATCTCCTCCTTTGCGTTGTTTAATTGCCCTATCAATGCATTATTCTTTTTTTCTGCTTCAAGGGTTTGGGTAACCAAAAAGTTGTTGTCATCCTTTAATGTGTTGATTTGGTTAAATAAAATCATATTCTTTTTCTGAAAATCAATGATCGCCTGTCTGTCATTCTCCATCTCTTTGTTGAGTACCTCTTGTTCATCCTTGAGCTTCTTATTGATCAGAAGGGCTTTTTCAAGCTTTTTGTCGTAATCAGCCATGGAAACCTGGTGAGAGGCCTTGCATTGTTCCAGGGCAGACTGGCCGTCGATTTTAAGTTGCTTAATGGTATTTTGTGCTTCACTGTATTTCTTCTTATAATTGATGTTCTCTTCCTGGAGTTGAAATATCAGATGATGGAGCTGCTTTATTTCTTCCAGTGTTTCATTATTAGAGGATTGCAGTGTTTCCAATTCAATTTTTAATACCCCGCTTTCTCCCTCAACGACCTCAAGTGCCTGGACAAGTTCTTTTTTTGTTTTGGCCATATAATCATTCATTAAATCTCTCCTTTTTTTGTAAATTTTTTATTTTTTATTTTGTTTAAAATTCATTTTTTATGGTGGATTTGAATATAAATTTTAATATAAAAATGCATTTGATTTTTTTTATAATTTAACTAAAAAGATAGCTTGTTGTTTCATCATAACCGCCAATTAGATATATTTTATAACAAACTCTATGTCAATAAATATTATTTTTTTGTAAATTTTTTGTTGACATTTGCATTCAAATACTATAACTTTTTTTGTACAAATTTTGTACGATAAATTTTTGAAAAAGGAATTTTCTATGGGAATTTTTAAAGATGAGTACGAAACAAAGCGTGTTATTTTTAATATAAACATGGATATTGCAGAGCGTCTGGAAAAGGCTAAAAAAGATGCGAGGAGGTTTGGCAAAAAACTGGATATAGATGAAACAGTTAGCAGCGCTGTGGAAAAATTTTTGAAACGGGCTGAAAAAAAATTGGCTGAAATGCAGTTGAATGAGAAAAAAAAGAGAAAAAAAAATTCTGACCAGATTCTTGCCAAAGAAAATGAACCCGAAGATGAAGACAGCTCTGACATTGAAAACAATTCACCTATAGAAGACGAGTCGTTTAATTGATGTTGTGGTATTTGATTGTTGCAGCATGGAAACAAGATAAAGAAATCAAAAAGGAGAAGTGACAATGAAAAAACAAGAGATTAACATTAAACATGAACTGAGTGTAGAAGAGACTGTTGATCTGTTCAATGAAATTTCAAAAAGTATTTCCGAAGGAACCATCTCCATTGAATATGGAGAAAAACAGATATCCCTTAAACCTGGCTGCCGCTTTGATGTAGAAATCGAAGCCACACGAAAAAAGGGCAAACAGAAATTAAATATTGAACTCTCATGGAAAGAGGAAGATCCAACATGCGCCTGCAAGCCTGTATTGAAAATTTCCAGCCAGGAACCCATTCAGGAACCTATTGAGGAAGAGCCTGCTGAAGAGGATAAAACCGTGAGCGAAAAAATCGACGGGGATGACGAAGCAAAAGAAGATTTCTCACGGGGAGAAGATACTCAAGGTATCAAAACAGAAAATGAAAAAAGTGACGGAGATAACGAAGTAAAGGAGAATATTCCCCAGGAATAAAATGTAAAAACGGGGATGGCTGCAATGCAGCCACCCTCATACGCCAATGGGCAAGCCACATTTTACAGACTTGCAAGGGGAAGTTTAAATAAGATGTCGATTTTGAGAAGTTAATTAAACCCAACCACTTAATACCGCGGGCTTCCCCGTAACCTGCGATCCTCTTCCATCAACTCAAGTTCCTTGTCTCCCATAATTACAATTTCGGGATCAAGGGTGAGATTAATCTCAGGATCGAGTTTTTCATAGGGAAGTGAAGAGAGCATTATTTTCATGGTATTGATTCTGGCTTTGTGTTTGAAGTGAGAACGGATGATGATCCAGGGAGTCTCCTTTGTGTGGGTTCGCTTCAGCATCTCCCACTTAACGTGGGTAAAGTCATCCCATCTGCTCTGGGCCTGCAGATCAATCTCACTGAATTTCCATTTTCGTAATGGATCATTTCTACGCCTGTCAAATCGTCTTGCCTGCTCTTCCTTGTCAACACTGAAATAGAGCTTTATCAAAATAGTGCCATGTCGTATAATATCCGTCTCAAAACTGATAACCCCATTCATGAAGTTTTCATACTCTTTTTCCGTACAGAAACCAAACACCCGTTCTACCATGGCCCTGTTGTACCAGCTTCTGTCAAACAGCACAACCTCTCCTCCCCTGGGGAAATGGTTGACATATTTCTGGTAATACCATTGGCTTTTCTGCTCCTCAGTAGGTTTTCCAAGGGCCACAACCCTGTAGTGTTTTTCATTCATGTAACGAGTTATCCGACGGATACTTCCACCCTTTCCGGCAGCATCCCGTCCCTCGAACAGAATGATCATGCGCCGGTTTTCTCTTTCAAGGTATTCCTGAAGGCGTATAAGTTCAGCCTGGTAGGGTTTCAGCTCTTCCCCTTCAAGTGCTTTCTGGATACCAAATCGTTCAACATCATTAAGGCCAATCTTTTTATCCTGAAGAAGGCGCTTATAGTCATTCAAAAGATAGTCAAGTTTGACTTTTCGGCCTTTAAAAAATATATATTCCGGATTATTCAACATGTTTCCACCACGTTTTAAAATTTTATATGAAAGTCTCCGTAACAGGCTGTTTTAAAAACGACTTTCATCGCTTCGATTGTGGCGGTAATCCGCCATGTACGTTATAAGAAAGTCCCCGTCTTTTAAGGATCTATAGGACTTCCACGCTTCGTTGTGGCAGATGGATCTGCCATGGCCGTTATATCAAATTCAGATTTGATAATCTAACAGGTAATTGTTAGCAAATTGTTAGCATTATGTTAAAGAAACGAAATATATTGATTTTTTTTTTATGATCTTGTTTATATTTTGTCTGACGGCAGTCAGTTATCCTGGTTCAGAGAGATGCAATAACTACTCAAAATCGACACATATAACTCCTTGAGCCTTGTCAATACTGTCTGAATCAGGATTCCCAAGATTAACAAAGATAAGGCAGGATTATCTATCCTGAACATCCTATCCATCCTGATTCAGACAAATGCAATAACTTCTGATAAAGCAGTAAGATGTCGATTTTTAGTAACTATCAAAAAAGCCATAAAAATGTCGATTTTGAGAATAAAAGGAATCTTTACAATATGACAAATGAAATTGATGCAATTAAATATGTATCCAAGATAATAATAATTTGTAAAAAACAATATGTTTTTTCAATCAAGAAATCACCGCTTAGGCCTTTCAAAGACAAGCGGCTTGAATTTTTCGGAGGGAATGTGGATCAAGGGGAAACTCCTTTTGAAGGCCTCATCAGAGAACTACAGGAGGAAGAGATGACTGGAATCCTCGCAGAAAAGGCAAAGGCACTGAAACCAGAACCACTCAAAAGTTTTGAAGTTGATGGAAAAATTCAGTGCATATATCAGATGGAGATTACAACAGATGAATATCCTAAGCTTAAAGCCCACCCTGATGAGAGCTACGGTATCAGGAGCTTGCCACAAAAAATTTTCGAGCTTCCCAGAACCATTGATCTGGAACTTTTTACCCCGAAAACTATCAAAATATTTCAAAATATGGGATTGATCTGATTATACTTTGTTAACTTAGCCATAGTTCCCTGAAAATCATGGTGATACGCTCTCTTTGATCAGATTTTCACTGGCATAATTGGGCATCCTTAATATGACCCGAAAATATCCACGTCACCTTCTGCTAACCAAAATATTGCTTCTTCAAGTTTTTATTAGACAGACAATCAAACCTTGAACGAACTAAACCCTATACATGAAAACCAACCTATGCCACCCTGAACAGGAGGTTTCCGATGAAAAAACTGCCCATCCATTTTTTTACAGTATGTTTTTTGACAATCGCTATAACATTTGGTTTTACAGGTTGCGGTGATCAGGATCAAAGCCAACAAAACGGACAGGATCTTCAGAATAAAAAAGCGGCTCATGCAAAACACCAAGTCTCCCTGTCCATTGTAAGCGGTTCAGAGAACAAGGCTCTGGCTCCTGTTTTTGAACAGTTTGCCTCGGAAAATGGCATTGATCTTATCATTACCTATATGGGCAGCGTGGATATAGCAAGGGAGATTGCCAAAGGAAACCGTATTCAATATGATGCTGTATGGCCAGCCTCAAGCCTTTGGTTTTCAATTGGTGGCAGTTCATCCCTGGTAAAACATACCAAAAGCATCATGCGCTCTCCTGTGGTTTTTGCAGTAAAAAAATCAGTGGCAGACAAACTTGAATGGTGTGGCAAAGATGTCAAAGTAACGGACATACTAAAGGCACTTGAAGAGAAAAAGATTCGTTTTGCAATGACATCCGCCACTCAATCTAACTCCGGAGCATCTGCTTTTCTCGGATTTCTTTCTGCTTTTGCAGGCTCACCCGAAGTGCTGACCCATGATCACCTGGATTCACCTGAGTTAGCAGATCAGATAAAACGCTTTTTGCGTACTGTGGATCGTTCTTCCGGAAGTTCTGGCTGGCTCAAAGAGATGCTCCTTGAAAATTACCTCTATTTTGACGGCATGGTCAACTATGAATCAATGGTCATTGAGTTCAATCAGGAACTTGGCCCGAATCAAGATCCCCTATATGCTATCTATCCAGTGGGTGGCATTACCATTGCAGACAGTCCCCTGGGATATATCGACAAGGGAGAGCCTGAAAAAGAGGAAGCTTTTTTAAATCTTCAGTCTTGGCTTCTTTCTGACAAAGTTCAAAAGAGCCTACGCCAACAGGGACGTCGAACAGGGCTCATCGGCCTTGACATGAACAATACCAATACAGCCGTTTTCAATCCTGAATGGGGCATTGATATTAAAAAACTCATTGTTCCTGTTACAATTCCTTCGGCTACTGTAGTCTCCGAAGCACTAAACCTCTACCAGACTGCTTTTAGAAAACCCTCTTTAACTGCCTATGTACTTGATTATTCAGGGAGCATGCAGGGTACCGGAGAGGCACAGCTTAAAAAAGCCATGCGAACTCTTCTTGATCAAAACATTGCAAAGGAATTCCTTCTTCAATCTTCACCAGAAGATATTACCTATGTTGTACCTTTTAACAGCAAACCCATTGCAGCATGGAAAGCTGTAGGTAATGATGAAAAGACACTTACGGAACTTCTCACACAGGTGGAGTCCCTCAATCCCGCCGGAGGTACAAACATGTACAAAGCCGCTGCAAATGCTGTAAAACTGATTAAGGAAGATGCAGAGAGCGGCAAATATCATACATCGGTTATTGTGATGAGTGACGGTGCCAGTAAGGGATCATTCAGCGATTTTGAACAGTCTCTGTCACAGCTCGGTGTCAACATCAGGGATATTCCAGTGTTCACAATCCTATTTGGAGAGGCAGAAGTCGCTCAGATGGAATCACTGGCAAAAACCATGTCAGGAAGAATGTTTGACGGCAGAAAGGATGTGGTCTTGGCATTCAGGGAAGCGAAAGGATATAACTGATGAACAGGATACCCGGAATAGTTGTAGTTGCAAGAGAAATTACCGCAGGGACAGGAAGTGCCACACTCTTTTTTCTTCTGACCTTTAGAATTCATATGCCCTGGTGGGCAGGCTTTATTCTCTCAATTATTGCCTATGCAGCTATCCGGATGCTCTTCCCACCTGAAATCCGAAAGGTTCAGGTGACTCTTCCCGAAGGGCTTTCCCAGAATGATTATGGGCTTTTTATCAGGAACTGCCACGAGAATATCCGTGGTATGAAAAAACGCAGCAGCGAGTTGAAAGGCCCCTTTCAAAAGGATGTTCAACAATTGCTGAACGTTTGTCAGGGACTTGTGAACAATTTTGAAAAAGATCCCGAGGATATCAAAAATGCCCTGGTTTTTCCGGATCGCCTTGAAAGAATAAATGTAATGCTTGATAACTATATGGACATTGTGCACCAGCCAGTTCAATCGCCCCAGACAGCAAGAGCACTTGAAACAACACAAAAAGCCATTCAAAAAGCAATTCTAAGATTTCAGGAGCTCCAGGTTCGGCTGCTGGAAAATGATGCACTGGATTTAAGTACACGTGCCAAAACGTTTGATAATCTTATGGATTTTGATTGATTTTAAAAATTATGAACAATCCTTTTCCAGTAATAAATTTAAGGACACTTAGCATATGAAACGTTTTTTTGGACTAATTATTCTTCTGGTTATTGCTGCTGTATGTGGGGTCTGGTTCATGTTGAATCAAAAGGGAACTTCTGATTACTCCATTCCAATACCTGGAAAAGCTTCTACATTGACAAAGGTGACGGGTCTTGCAGGCTCTGAAAAAATGGAGCTGTTTGCCGATAAAGAGATTATGGAGATACTGGAAAGGAAAGAGAACCTTGATATTGATGTGAAAAAGGCAGGAAGTGTGGAGATGGTCAGGATGACGCCACGGGCACAGGATTTTCTGTGGCCTGCAAACAGGGTCAATCTGGAATACTACCAGGAGACCCATAGTGATGTTATGCGCTCTGCTGACATATTCAATTCACCCATTGTTCTATACTCCTGGGATATTGTCACCGATGCTCTCATTAAAAACGCTATAGTTCAGCAGAGGGACAGCATATACTATGTCATTGATCTGCCGAAACTTCTTGAATTGATCACGGCCAAAAAAACATGGAAAGATATTGGACTTGAGCAGCTCTATGGCAAAATCATGATCCGTTCCACCGACCCTGCCAAAAGTAATTCAGGAAACATGTTTGCTGCTCTTATTGCCAATACACTGAACAAGGGAGAGATGGTTACACAAGAGAGCATAAAGGAAGTGTTGCCAAGGCTGAATACATTCTTTGCCAGACTTGGTCATATGGAGCACTCATCCAGTGTGTTGTTCAACATGTTCCTGCAGCAGGGAGCAGGTGCCTATCCAATAATTGTCGGGTATGAAAATCAACTTCTGGAATTTGCAAATGCCCATGAAGAGACTTTGCCACTTCTGACCTCAAAGGTTCGGATACTCTATCCATTTCCCACAGTGTGGGCAAGTCATCCCTTTATTGCACTATCAAAAAAAGGCGTTAAACTGATGGAAGCTTTGAAAAATGAAAAAATATACGAACTTGCCTGGAAAAAACACGGCTTCAGAAGTGGTCTTTCCGGTGGGAAAAGCGATCCTTCGGTATTCAAGATTCCGGGGATTCCAAAAGAAATTAATGGCGTTATGCAGACACCAAGTGCATCTGTCATGAACATGATCACGGAAAGCCTCTTGCCATTGAGTGGTATAAAATAGTCATTATACCGATTGTGAGCAACAAAAATTACACCTTTCGGAAATATAAAAAACAAAAATGATGGTTTCACATGACATCTCCCAAAAAAAACCCAAGGAGAACTTAACATGACATCCACCAATCTATCCCTTCCTGAGCTTACAGATCAGAAAAATAGTAGTTCCATGATTTCCCGATTACAGGAGCATGCCCCTGAAAAAATGGCCCTTGCCAGAGAAATGGCCTCTCAACTGGATTTCACGAAAACACAGGGAGTACTGGCATTTGGTGTAAAAGATCAGAAAAACATCGTCACATTCACCGATTCTGTCCTGTCTCACATCCGATCAGGCGATGCAGGTCCTGCCGGAGAACTTATGTCCGATCTCAAAGGCAAAATCCTTGACCTGGATGTTGGTTCCCTGCCCAAAAGTGCCGGCAGCAGTGCCAGTGCCGCAGTATCCCATATCCCGCTTCTTGGAGGCTGGCTGGCTTCAAAAATGGATAAGGCAAGGGCATTTTTGCGCCGGTATGAGACATTGAAAGTTCAGATTGATGACATAGTAAAGCATCTTGAATCAGAAAAAAGCAAACAACTGGAGCACCTCAATCGCCTGGATACCCTTTATGAACGGAATCAAGAGTATTTTGATTCCCTGGAGATTCTCATTGCAGCTGGAGAAATAAAGTTACAGGAGATGGAACAGGAGTTTGAAATTAGACGTTCCGGGCTTGAGGCTATGGAGAACACCGACCCCATGGATCTTCAAAAGCTCAAAGACTTTGGTGATACTATCCAGTCCCTGGACAGACGATTATACAACCTTAAACTTGCCCGAACATCTGCCATTACATCCGGCCCCACAATACGTGTTGCCCAGGAGGGGTCAAAATCTATTGTTGAAATGGTTCAAGAGTCAATTCTGATGATGGTTCCGGAATGGAAAAAACAGCTTGTTATAGCTATTTCTCTGTTTGATCAGAAAAAAGCCATGGCACTTGTCAATGAAACCCGATCCATGACCAATGAGTTGATGCAATCCACAGCCGCACTGCTCGGAGAGACCCAAGCCACAATAAAATCTGCCCAGGGAGAAGGCTTTGTCAAAGTTGAAACCCTTCAGAATATGACAACCAAGCTCATTGAAACCATTGATAATGGTATTAAAATGGATGCTGAAAACCGGAAAAAACGGATTGAAGGGATAGAAAAACTTGCAGAAGCGGAAAGCAGACTCAAGGAAGCGTTGCAATCGGCTCAATCCTCTGTATTGTGATGGTTTCAGATAAACTACAAATGTAGCTTATACTTTTCGGAAAATTCTGAACCATGATTAAAGTTTTAAGGGTTTTAAGGATAAAAAATCAGGGTAATCCCTTATTCACTCAAAATCGACACCTATGATCTTGTAAGCCTTGTCAACACTGTCTGAATCAGGATTCCCAAGATTAACAGGATAAGGCAGGATTGTATATCCTGAACATCTTGTTTATCCTGGTTATCCTGATTCAGACAAATGCAATAACTTCTGAAAAAGCAATAAGATGTCGATTTTGAGTATTCATGAAAATCATGGTTCAAAAAAGTGTAAACCTATGAATGAAAGAAGCCTGAAAAGGATCATAAAGTATGATTTCAATAAAATCTTCTATCAGCACCAAAATCATATTAAGCGTCGCAACCACTTCAACCCTTTGCTTCTTCTGCTTAATCTGCTCAAACTGGTATTGGGACAGACATATCACCAAAAAATATTCCTCTTTGCTCAATATCCAAACCTCTTTGAATGAAAATCTCAAAACAACCGTGCTTAACCTGCAAACAAAAATGCTCGGAATCCCTGATCTTCTGAAAGTGGATTATAAATCAGATGTTATAAAATGGGTTAAGGAGAACCACAGCGTTGAGAAAAGTGAACAAATAACAGATAGAGACATATTTAAAAAGCAGTACAACAGAACTCAAAGGCGAGATATTTCAAAAGGATTGTTTGTTGTTACCTCAAGTAAAGAAAATGTAAGTGTCAGCTGGGGCATTCTGGATAGTGAAGGAAAATTTACTGACACTGTTGAGACACTTGTTCTTAAGAGCAGTAATCCTGTTAACGATGCGAAAGTAATTAAAGATGCTATTGCAAAAACTGAGGAACAGGCTAACAACAAAGATGGCATCATGAATAAAATAGATCAGTTAACTCTTTTGCTTGCTGACGAGATGATAGCAGCGGAAAAAACAAGAACAGAAATACTAAACTATACAGATAAAATTACAGGAAACGAAAAAGAGCTTGTCAGAAGCAAGAAAGTAAAAGATTTCAATATTGCAATAATTTCAGGAATAACAGCTATACTGAATCTGGTTATTCTTTTT
>NZ_LT828543.1:332512-344939 GCF_900170035.1 Desulfamplus magnetovallimortis
TTTACCTTTCCAATGTCATTATTACAAAACCAATCAGCATCCTTATAAAAGCATTTCAGGATGTTGCAGAAGGAGAAGGGGATCTGACAAGACGAATTCCTGTTAAGTCAAAAGATGAACTTGGGCAACTGGCTCAATACTTTAATATATTTATCATCAAACTTCAAAAAATAATCGTTCAAATATCAGGTCAGATAACCAATATTGACAATGCCTCTTTATCTCTTCAATTTGTTACATCTGATCTACTAAATATTGCAGAAGACACTTTTGAAAAATCTGCCACAGTTGCATCTGCTGCCGAGCAGATGAGCAGTAATATGGCTGGTATTACAACATCAATAAGCCAATCTTCAGGCAATGCCGACCTTGTAGCAGCAGCAGCAGATGAGATGCACACCACCATCAGTGAAATTTCCAAAAACACAAAAATTGCGGAAGATATTTCACTCAAAGCATTAGACAAAACAATGGAAAGCAACAAAGAGATGGATGAGTTTTCTAAAACAGCAGATGCCATTGAGAAAACTGCGGAAACTATCAAGGAAATATCTGAAATGACCAATCTGTTAGCACTCAATGCTACCATTGAAGCATCAAGAGCTGGTGCTGCCGGCAAAGGATTTTCCGTTGTTGCCAATGAAATCAAGGAGCTTTCAAAACAGACAGAAGAAGCTACCGTTCAGATAAAAAAACATATTGCACATGTACATCAAACATCTTCAAAAGCAAACCATTCAATGAAAGAAGTAACAGAGATACTTCTCCAGACTCAAAAAATAATTTCTTCCATATCAATTGCCTTGCAAGAACAAACTTCTGCCACCCGTGAAATATCAGTTAACATTGAAAATCTTTCCACAATGTTAATTGAGATAAATGAAAACGTCGGTGAAAGTTCACAAGTTTCAAATCAAATTTCTCAGGATATTGGATTGGTCAATCATGCTTCAGAAAATATCTCATCAAGTAGCAGCAAGTTAGATAAAAATCTCCTTGAATTAAAAGATATGTCTGTTCAGCTAAAACGTATTGTCGATAAATTTATTGTAAATTGATATTTTTTGAGGCCACCACGGATATCGCCCGAAACGCCGATCTTACATCCCACGAAACCCAGGAAGTCTCCCGCAGGATTCATGAGGTCAAGGTGGGAGCGGAGCAAACCCGGGGCATCTCCAGGCAGGTACACAAGGATAGTCAAGCGCTCTCCAACGGTTTAGAGCGGCTTTTGAACGAGGCCATGCAGAAGCTCTCCTGTGTCGTTTTGAGTGGCGATCAAGCAGCGTCCTGAATATCGGTTGTTTGTGCTCTCTTTTTTAAAGAATAGAGGATTCCCGAAACCAATGCCGTAAAAGGTGCCACTGTGACCAAGCCGAAACTTCCCACCAGAATGTTCAGCACTTCAGTAGCCACAAAAGGTGCGTTTAAAATGTTGGCCGGCGGCAGTCCCTTGGCCATAAAGAGAAGAAACATGGTAATGTGGCTGCTGGAGTAGGCCAGCAGAAGGGTTGTGGTCATGGTGCCGATCACCGCTTTTCCGACCCGAAGCCCCGACTGAATATGTTTCAACAACCCGATTTCCGTATGATTTCGCTTGATTTCATCCATGCTGGCGGCGATATCCATGGCCAGATCCATGACGGCTCCGGAAGAGGCGATAAAGATGCTTGCAATAAATATATCGGTCAGGTGGAGGTCATAATATCCCGAATAAAGCAAGGTTTCCGCAAAAGGCCGCACAGCACCGTGAAGCTTGAATGCTTTGGCAAACCACACCGCAAGACAGCAGGTGAGAAGGACACCCATCATGGAACCTGTAAAAGCGGCGATGCCCCGACGGCTCAACCCTCCCACGGAAAAGGTGATGACCGAAATAAGCAGGGCGACAATGACCAGGCCGGTGAGCAGTGGAGGATATCCCCGCAGCAGAAGAGGAAAAAACAGTTTCCACAATACCATTGCCGCGAAAACAAAAGAGAGCATGGCTTTAAAACCGGTAACGCCGGCAACGGCCATTAAAAGCAGTGCAAAAAGAACAATCAGCAAGAGTTGCAGTCCTAACCGGTAGTTGCCCCGGGCGGTGCCGTGACGGGGCTTGCCGTCCACAACATCATATTCCACAAGCACCGTATCTCCCACCTCATAAAATTCATCAAATTCCATTTTGCCGGTCAGCACGTTTGAGATGGTTAATTCATCCCCCTTGTTCGGGCCGTTGAGCAGACGGACTTTCAAAAACTGGGTTTCTGTTTTGACGATCAGATTGACACGGACCTGGCTGTTGTCCACGTCAATGATCAAAGCACGACTGTGAAGGCCTGCCGGTGCCTGTGGTATTTTAGCCAGATCCAGAAACGCGAGACCGATGCATATACCCGCAATCATCAGGGAGAACAACCATTCCCGCTGAACGGTCGACATGTTATCACCTCTTTTAAGAATTAAAAAGCGGTGCCACTTACTAAGCAGCACCGCTATTCAAATATTATGAGCTATCCGTAATTAGGTTAGGTTCGTACCGAAGCAAACTTAATTCATTGTTTTCCACCCCTTAGAGATTCTATCGAATAAATTCCGCTCAGGTACTTATGTTATTTTACAACGGGCAGTTCAGCGGTAATACCCATAATGGATGCTATTTTTTTTGCGATGTCTGTATTGTCATAGAAACCGGAAAAGATAGCGGCATCGCTCCCCTGCGCGAAAAGGGGCACCGGAACTCCGGTGTGGGAATAGCTTGTCCAGCCGATACTGGCCTGCTCGTTCAGGACATGGGTAATCGTAACGGTTATGGGTTCATATGAGCCGTACAGGTGAGAATTTTGGGAGTCACTCTTATCGTAACCGCAAAGGGAACATTGCCAGGCCCATGCCATTCTCTCCTGCTGGTATGTGCTGAGTTCTTCCCAGTTGAGGCCAAAGTCATTTTGTAACAGAGTGATTATTGAATGGGCTGCATTCAATGTGTTGTTGTTCTCACAGACCGCCTGGCTGTACTGTTCCTTGTATTGAGTCCATTGGTTTTCATTGAAATAGACAAAACTGTTTTTCTGACCAAACAGTTTTTCATAATATGATTTGTAACCGGTGGTGGCATGACCGATGGTCATGCCACCTGTTTCATGATCACCGGTAACGACGATCAGCGTGTCGTCAGGATGACTTTTGTAAAATTCCAGAGCCATACCCACGGCATTGTCGAAATCGATCATGTCGCCGATAACAGCCATGGCGTCATTGGCATGGCAGGCCCAGTCGATTTTGCCGCCTTCAACCATCAAAAAGAAACCGTTGTCGCTGGCTCCGGTATTCCCTTGAAGCACATTGATGGCGACATCGGTCATTTCTGCAAGGGAAAGGTTGGTTTCAGGGCGATCGATGGCATAGGGCATGGCATCACCGTCCTGGAGCCACGGATTGATGCAGACCACTTTGTCTTTAGGGGTTGTTTTTAGCTCCAAAATCGATGTACGGTCATTCAAAACCGTGTAGCCGGCATCGTTGAGCATATTCCAGATGTTGTGTGAAGTATCACCGTCCCGTGCCGGACCTTCCGGGGAGATCAAGCCGCCGCCGCCAAAAAATTCATAACCGGTTTGGGTCAGTTGGGCGGCGATATTGTTATAGTAGTTGCGGCTGGAGACACTTGCGTAATATGCCGCAGGTGTGGCATGGTTCAGGGGAACACTGCTGATGATGCCCACTTTCTTGCCCAATTCCCGGGCGAGTTCGGCCACACTTTTATAACCGGTGGTCTTGGTGTTGTCCATTCCAATGACACCACTTCGGGTCTTTATACCGCTGGCAAATGCCGTTGCCGAAGATGCAGAGTCGGTCATCAGGGCAAACGCGTCGAAGGTTGTTTGCATACCGGCCACAGGCATCTGGGTCATTTTTAACCGATTATCAGGATTGAGAAGATAATCTGCGTTCAATTCCCCCGGATTGGGTCCGATTTCCAGACCATTGTCGACGGCATTCTTTGTGGCAAGATAGGCTTCGGTTGCCTGAATCTGGGTATTGGACATGCCGTCACCGAGGAAAAAGAATACATATTTGGGTGGGGATGCGATGGCTGTTGTGATACAAAGCGTCACGACCACAATTGCCATGGTCATTGCTTCCAGCTTTTTTATGAGTCTCATTTTTTTTCCTTATCGAAACTTGTTAAAATTTATGGCGTTTTACAAAGTTGAAGCAACAATAATTGTTTGCCGTAAAAGGCAGATGCCTTCCTTATCTCTTTACCGTGGAAATAGGTTCATTATTTCCATGGTCGGGGGGACTGAACCTCAGCCATGCCCGTTTAATTCCGTTCACCTCCTTTTCCGTAATATAAAAATATAAACAATGGCTGGAATCTACTATGGATGGATTAAGTTTTTATTAGGACTTTGTTTTTTTTATGTAAGGGAAAGCATAAAGAAATAAGAAGGGAGATGGGCGAAGATATAGATTTTCAAATCAATAACGTCCATGTCAGGCCACCTGACATGACCGTTATAGGGAGCGGATGCCACCGACTCAAAGTTTCTTCAAATTTCTTTAAAAGCAATGTTCCCAAATGAACTTTTAATCATCTGCTAATATAATTCTAATGCTGACGGTTTACAACAGGTGTGTTGTGAATGGAAATAATCTGATAACAATTCAAAACCGGAGGCAAGAATGAAAAAAATGGCGTTTCACCTGAAGTCAAAATGTAATCTTTTATTCATAATGTTGATCTGCACACTGCTGATGATTCCAGTATGTGCAACTGCAAAGACACCGAAAAATATCTTCCTTTTTATTGGAGATGGCATGGGATTCCCCCAGAAAACAGCGGCAGAACAATACAGTAAAAGCCCACTGATGATTGATACCCTACCGTACCAGGGAGTTACCACAACACCAGCATCAAACAGGTTTATTACAGGCTCTGCCGCAGCAGCAACTGCCATGGCATGTGGCAAAAAAACTTCCATTGGACGTATTGCCATGGATGCCGACATGACCCCCCTTGTGACCATTGCTGAAATGGCAAAAGAGAGAGGGATGAAGGTGGGTATCGTATCAAGCGTTTCTATAGACCATGCCACACCTGCAGCATTTTATGCTCATGTACCAAGTCGCTCCCAGTATTATGACATAGATATTGCCCTTGCAAAGAGCGGTTTTGACTACTTTGCAGGAGGTGGTTTGAAAGATCCTGCCAATAAAAAAGGCAATGCCACCAATTTTGAGGGAGATGCCATGGAGCTTATCCTTAAAAACGGCTACAAGGTTGTTAGAACAAGAGATGAATTTAATGCTCTTTCCCCTGAAGCTGGAAAAGTTCTGGCCATAAATGGATGGCTTCAGGACAGTGGAGCGCTTCCCTATGACATGGATAGGACTGAATCTGACATATCTCTTGCAGAATTTACTGACAAAGGAATAGAACTTCTGGAAAACGATAACGGTTTCTTTATGATGGTTGAAGGTGGTAAGATCGACTGGGCATGTCATGCAAATGATGCTGCAGCAGCCATCAAGGATACCCTTGCATTTGACAAAGCGGTTGAGAAGGCTTACGCCTTTTACAAAAAACATCCGGAAGATACTCTCATTATTGTTACAGGAGATCATGAATGCGGCGGCATGTCTATTGGATTTGCCGGGACACAGTACGAAACCTACTTTGATGTCCTGAAGCATCAGAAGATATCTTTTACGCAGTTTGATCAAACAATTATCAAATCATTGAAAGAAAAAACAGAAACACCAGCCTTTGATTCGCTTAAAAGTGTGATTACTGAAAATTTCGGACTTGCGTTTACAGGGGATGAGAAAAACACACTTTTGCTAAAACCCCACGAAGTAGCTCAGCTTGAAGCTGCATTTGTAAAAACCATGAAAGGAGATACAGAAGGTTCAAACGATCCAGAAACATATCTTCTCTATGGTGGATATGAACCTCTGACAGTTAGCATCACTCATATTTTAAATCAAAAAGCGGGAATTGCATGGACATCTTACAATCACACAGGTGTACCCATTGCTACCTCTGCAGTTGGAATCGGAGCTGAATCTTATCAGGGCGCCTATGATAATACAGATATTGCTCTAAAACTTATGGATATCATGGGAATTAAAGCAGCACCTGTTTATGCTGTGAACTAAGTTGATTATATTTCAAAGATAAAGATATGAGATATAATGTTTTAGACAGTGTTATTTGTGCCAAATCTTCAAGGTAAATTTTAGAACTTACCACTTTGGGCGGACTTTTCCATAAATACTTGCTTTTGTAGCTGATAAAATGGAAATTCCTATACTATAAATTTAAGGATTTACTAAATATGCGAAGCCCCGTAATGATAACCATAATGATTATTTCAGCATTAATTTCCATGGGATCGTTTGCAGTTGCCGAAAAGAACGGCATGGAAAATAAAGACAACATTCAACTTGGGCCGCGCCCATCCTACCTTGTCAATGACATGGATGAAGGGGATCTGAAAAATGATCTTGAAGAGTGCGTTGACGGCCCGTTTTACAGAACTGATTTTTCCATAGGTCATAGGGGAGCTGCCATGCAGTTTCCTGAGCATACAAAAGAATCCTATGAAGCTGCTGCAACCATGGGAGCCGGCATTTGTGAATGTGACGTTACATTTACTAAAGATAGGGAACTGGTTTGCCGCCATTCACAATGTGATCTCCATACCACAACCAATATTCTTGCAATCCCTGAACTTGCTGCCAAGTGTTCCGAGCCTTTCACACCAGCAGAGTTTGATCCTGCCACCGGAGAGTTAATCAAACCTGCCTCTGCTAAATGCTGTACCAGTGACATAACTCTTGAAGAGTTTAAAATGCTTAAGGGAAAAATGGATGCATCTGATGCCAGAGCAAAAACTGTCGAGGAGTACATGAATGCCACACCGAGCTGGCGCACGGATCTCTACACAGCCAAAGGAACCCTCATGACCCATGCGGAAAGTATAGAGCTCTTTAAAAAACTCGGCATGAAAATGACCCCTGAATTGAAATCACCCAGCGTCAAGATGCCCTTTGATGGGGATTACAGCCAGGAAAAGTACGCACAGCAGATGATTGACGAATACAAAAAGGCAGGCGTTGATCCCAAAAGTGTTTTTCCCCAGTCTTTCAATCTGAATGATGTGATTTACTGGCTTAAAACAGATCCACAATTTGGCAAACAGGCAGTATATCTGGATGGACGGGATGAGGAAGACAAAAATTTTGACATCACTAAACCGGAGACATGGTCTCCGACCATGGAAGAACTGTTCAACAGAAACGTCAGGATTATTGCCCCCCCCATGTGGATGCTTCTAAGTGTGGAAAACGGGAAAATTGTCCCCTCCGAATACGCCAGAAGGGCCAAAGCAGCCGGTCTTGAAATAATCACCTGGACACTTGAAAGATCCGGGCTTTTGAAAAGCGGTGGTGGATGGTATTACCAAACCATTAAGGATGCTATTAACAATGATGGAGATATGCTTGTTGCCCTGGATGTATTGGCTCAGGAGGTTGGAATACTTGGTATCTTTTCCGATTGGCCTGCAACAGTTACTTTTTATGCCAACTGTAGAGGCTTAAAATAGTACAAACACTCAAGCTATGAAAGCTCTAATTTTTCATTTTGATTACAAAACAAAACACTTCCAACCTTACTAACTTTTTTACTCCTGGTACGCTCCTCCGTATCAGCAACCGGCGGTACAGCAGAACATTGCTGTACCGTCTTTATTTTTAGTGCCTTGTTACCCAATATCGGTTTAAAAAAACAAGAAAATGGGGAGAGACACATGGATTGTTGGTTTCCCCCGTTTGAAACAGGATAACAATAACTATGAAATCTAATCTGCTGAATCCCAAAAACAGAGACTTTCTCCTGGTCTGCTTTTTCATACTTCTTTCCATGGGAATCTCTTTGTTACCCACAGGATTTGAAAAACCTGAAACAGAGAGGGCCATAAGGTGCAAGGCCAAAGTTGTGGCCATAGATAACGAACAGGTACAGCGTTTCGGTATTGTCAAAAGCGGTGACCAAGCCGTTGAACTTGAAATTCTGACCGGACCCTTCCAGGGGAAAGTATATAAAGCCAACAACCCCCTTCTGGGGCAGATGGCCATGGATAAACTTTTTGTGGAGGGGGATGAGGCTTTTGTGGTGCTATCACTGGACAGCAACGGAAAGGTGATTTTTGTAAATCCTGTTGATCACTATAGGATTTCCCTGGAGCTGATGCTGCTTGGCCTGTTTGCCCTTATGCTGCTACTGTTTGGTGGATGGACCGGCTTAAAAGCGTTAGTTTCATTTGTTTTTACTGCTCTTGTCCTCTGGAAAATTCTGGTTCCTTCTCTTTTAAGGGGTATGGACCCGGTCATTTTGACCCTTGGGGTTACAACAGGGCTATGTGCCGCCATTATTCTTCTGGTTGCAGGAGTGACCCGAAAAGGTTTTACCGCACTGGCAGGAGCTTTCCTTGGTGTACTTACAAGCGGGGTCATGGCCATATATTTTACGGCAGAGTTAAAGATTCACGGTGCTGTAATGCCGTTTGCAGAAACATTGCTCTTTGCGGGCTTTAATTACCTTAACCTGACAAAACTATATGTAGCAGCCGTTTTTCTGGCAAGTTCCGGTGCTGTAATGGACATTGCAATGGATGTTGCCGCAAGTATGCACGAAGTCTCAGAACGTGATCCTAATATCACCCCTGTAGAACTTATGAAATCTGGTTTTAACGTGGGAAGGTCGGTGACAGGCACCATGACCACAACACTATTGCTTGCATATTCCGGCGGATACATAACTCTTCTTATGGCATTCATGGCCCAGAGTATTCCTTTGAGCAATACCTTCAACCTGATTTATGTATCATCGGAAATTGTTAAAACATTGATCGGCAGTTTTGGTCTTGTAATGGTTGCTCCATTTACCGCTATTGTTGGCGGGTTTATTTTTACAAAATCCGGAAAAGTTAAGAGCCATTTTCACCAAATGATATAATATAATCAAGACATTCATCTCTCATTAGCGGAGTAGAAAAATAATAACCTTGAAAAATAGAGCAGCCCAGACCTTTAAACCGTTCACATTGTTCATAGGTTTCAACGCCTTCCACAATTGTACGTAATTTCAGGTTTTCACCCAGACTCATAAGAGTGCTGACAATATGGTCATTAATCCCGTCCTTACTCTCTTTAGTCAGAGATCTGTCAATCTTTACAGTATCTATGGGAAATGCGTTTATATAACGAAGAGATGTATGTCCCATGCCAAAATCATCAATAGCTACATGCAGACCTAAAGAACGAAGCTCATGTAGGGTGTCAAAAGTCGTATCATTTGGTGTAACAGCAACTGACTCGGTAATTTCTATTTCTAAATGATGCGGTGCAACTTTCGCATCAGTGAGAATACCCACAATACTTTTTACAAGTTCCGGATTGTCCAACTGCTTTGCAGATAAATTGACTGACATAAGAAAATCGCTTCCTATGTCCGGCTTCCATCTCAGAAATGAAGAGCATGCACTCTTAAGTACAAAGCTGCCAAGTTCGTCAATAAAACCGCTGTCCTCTGCAAGTGCAACAGTCAGGGGAGGAGGAATCATACCGTAAACAGGATGACGCCAGCGCAACAAGCACTCCACACCCTCAACTCTGTTCATTTGCGTATTGACCTGTGGTTGATAAACAATAAAAAGTTGATCATCTTGTATAAGAGCTCTGGCAAGATCATCTGCCAATGATCTTGCCAGAAAACCTTTTTGTCCGGAACGAGTCAGGCATTTTTTTCCGCCAGGGCCGGGAATAATATCATCAGCAAAATCCGCCAGAATTTTTATTGATTCCTGCATCTGCCGTTTATGTATTTTTTCCGACAACAGAACAAAAGGTAAATATATCAAAACCCCTATACTTAAATTAATTATTTGTACAAACACACCTGCAATAGATCCTGTTGCAGTATAGCCACTGAAAAGGACAGGAGATGTCCAATGCACGCTTGCTGTAGTATGCGGTAACCAATCTATCACAGTGAAAATATAGGCCGTGACAATATTAATTAATGGAGTAAACAGGAAAGGGAAAAAATAAATCGGATTGAAGATTATAGGTATCCCGAAAAGTAAAGGTTCGTTAACATTGCACAATGCCGGCAACAGGGCAAGAGAACAGAGCCTGCGGTTACCAGGGTAACGGCTTTTAAGCAATACAGCTATTATCAGGCTCAAAGTAGAACCGGATCCACCCATATATGCAAAAGCATCCAAAAAACCTTTGGTCATAATATGTGGCGGAGGGGTATTGGCCAATGCAGCCTGGATATTGTCCAACATGGCTGCATCCAAGGTCTCCTGTCCAAGGTTGAAAAGCATGTTAGGGCCATGAATTCCAAAAAACCAAAGTATCTGTGCGACTTCAGTATAAAGGATTCCAAAACCTAAATCTCCGGTCTGCGTTGCAAAAACAAGCCCCATGAAATACTCAAGAAAAATGTCTGCCCTGTGAAAAAACGAGTCAAAAAATACCCGCAAAACAGCAAAAATAAAAATAGTAAGGCTTGCAGCCGGCATCAAGGCTATAACCTGAAATGTGGAAGGGTCTTGGCCAACGATGGTAAATGATAAACGGATTCTACGCCAGTTAGCCAGTCGCATAAAAACAGTGCTGACCATAAGAGATACAGTAATTGCAAATATGAGACCACGATCCATAGAAAATTGCTCTTTCCATATGTCAGAAGGGCCTATCAATATGATGTAGCAAGAGAGTGTCACCATTGTACTCATGGCCGGATTGATAAATTGTTCATCATTGTCCAGGTTCAGCAAATGGGAAAGATTAAATGGTATGGCGCAAACAACTGTTAAAGAGGCTATACCGAATGAACCATCAGCAATAGATTCAAATACAAGTCGCCAATCAGCCCCAAACATCTGATCAAAAAAAGATAAAAAACATGGAAAAGGAAAGTTTAGTACACACAAAGAGAAGGCACCCACTAAAATCAATGGAAACGGAAATAAAAGTCCACGCTGAATAGCACGGAGATAAGGGTTGGATGACAACAGTTTCAGCAGATTAAGAACAAGCTGTATAAAAAGGCTTCCTTGAGATTCATTAGCAGTTTTCATTTATATGTATCCATTTTCAGCATGCTTCATGACCACCTTTCACATTCTGAAATCAAAATAAGTTTTTCAGGGTGTCCCACCGAAAAAGTGCAAAATACTTTTGTGGTGATATGAGGATGCCTGATTTTCTTGGAGTTTAACTAATGCACCCCTCCAGGTATTTAATTACAATTTAAGAATTCTGTTTTTACGCTTCTCATAAATTCTCAGCCCTAAATAGGTGAAACCGGCAAGGAAAATCATCCCAAGAATCAGGCTTCCGTAAGCTATGGGCAAGGGAAGATGTCTGGTCATCATTGAAAATTCTGACATGCCTCCAATACTTGCCAGAATGTTTAACGGCATGCAGACAACACTTAAGACAGTCAATCGTTTAATATCTTTGTTTTGGTTAATACTTATAGAACTATCTGTAGCATCCAATAAAAATTTCATTTTGTTGAACAGAAATGCAGTGTGACCGTCCAGAGACTCAATATCCCGCAAAATTTCTTTTACCTCCTTATACTGCTCAGGAGAAAGGATTTTGCGGCGCATCAAAAATGACAATCCATTTCGGGTATCCAGTACATTGCGCCGTATGCGCCCGTTGAGATCCTCTTCAGCAGCAATCATTGAAATCAGCTTTTCCGCCTCATCGTCACTGATGCGGGCTCCCAGTACCAGTGTGCCCATATTCTCAATCTCGACGTAGATACTCTCCAGGGCATTGGCCGAATATTCCACATCAGCAGCATAGAGATCCAACAGGATATCCTTTGCTTCTGTGACATACCCTGACTCCGCACGTGCACGCAATCTTTGGAGGCGGAACACAGGAAGCTCTTTAGTACGTACCGAAAACAATGTACCTTTTTTCAGAATAAAAGCAACTGCAACATTGCGGGATTCATTTTCCCTGTCCAGGAGAAAATCAGAGTGCAGATGAAGTTCTCCATTATCTTCCACATAAAAACGGGCACTGGTTTCCAGATCAGTTAATTCCATGGGATCGGGAATATCTACTCCGAAAATTTCCCTTGCCCATGCCAGTTGTTCACTCTCCGGCTTTACCAGATCAATCCAGATAGGTTTTGCACCTGCAAGATCTTTTTTCGATCCTATGGGGATTTGCCTCAAACATCCTTCATGAAGATCAAAGACCCTTATCATGGTACTTTGATTTCGTGGTTTTATATCATCAACCAGCTCTACCCGCATGGAATCCGATATTCCCAGCAAAATTTCTTCCTTTCGTTCGTCACGAACGTGCTGCCAGACAAACTGGTGGTCCGAGGAAGGAA
>NZ_LT828543.1:345039-347203 GCF_900170035.1 Desulfamplus magnetovallimortis
GATCGGTGACAGGTACCATGACCACAACACTATTGCTGGCATATTCCGGAGGATACATAACTTTGCTTATGGCATTCATGGCCCAGAGCATTCCGTTGAGCAATAGTTTCAACCTGATTTATGTTTCGTCGGAAATAGTAAAAACCTTGATCGGCAGTTTTGGTCTTGTAATGGTTGCTCCGTTTACTGCGATTGTCGGCGGGTTTATTTTTACAAGATCGGGAAAGGTAAGGGGCTCTCAGAATGACAATAAGGATAGCGAGGGTTTTCTTGTGCACCCAAATTGGAAATAAAATCATCATGCTCCATTCATTTATAAATCACTCTCGGTTATGCCAAAAATCATCATTCCGAATACGCCACCCACCTCCCGGAGACCCCATTGACATTCCCCTTTCATGGCTTCCAACTGTATAACTACAGCCCTTCGACTGTGCCCGGATTCTATTTTTGCGTTTCTCGTAAACTCGCAGCCCGATATAGGTGAAACCGACCAGGAAACCCATTGTCAGCATCAAGCTGCCGTAAGCAATGGGCCAGGGGACATGTCCGGTCATCATGGAAAACTCGGACATGCCATCAATCCTGGCCAGAATATTTAATGGCATGCATACCACACTTAAGACAGTCAATCGCTTAATGTCTTTATTCTGATTGATACCTTGTTTGACAAACCCTTGCAGCTTTTTACCTTTTCAGTTGACTCTCTTTTTATGCTGGCATATCATACCAATATGAAAGCCAAATTAATTAAACATAACAAATTAACTGACGAGTTAGGCAATACCATTGAGGTTAAAATTTGGTCAGTGGCAAAAGCATCTGATAAGCCTCATGGTTTTAAATATTCTCTGGTCTATATTGTTAATGGTGAACGTGTTGTTGGATATGACAATGCAGAAGGTAAGGGCGACCATAAGCACCTGAAACAAGATAGCATATTAAAAGAGATACCATATCAATTTGAAAGCCTCCGTAAATTAGTAGATGATTTTTTAAAAGATATGGAAAATATAAAAGGTGGTGGTTTATGAAAATTAGAAAAGTGAAAGTTGGTATTAAAAGTGTTAATAGTCTTTTAAATGAATTTGTAGAAACTTGTGAGTCCTTGCAAGAAAGTAAACAGGTTAAACAAGATAATGGAGTCTATTTCACCAGCATTGATGCCTTTAGAAAAGCTATTACTCCAAAAAGATTTGAGTTATTACAAATTATAAAAAAACAAAATCCTGCCTCTATCCGCCACCTATCAACGCTAATTAATAGGGATATAAAAAATGTTTCTGATGATGTTAAATTTTTAGAACAGGTGGGACTCATTGACCTAAAAGATAGTAACGACCAAAAGAAAATAATCCCTCTGGTGAATTATGATAAAATCATGTTTGAGATTGCTGTGTGAGCTGAATGGTGAAAGTAACATGTTTAACGGCATGCAGACAACACTTAAGACAGTCAATCGTTTAATATCTTTGTTTTGGTTAATACTTATAGAACTATCTGTAGCATCCAGTAAAAATTTCATTTTGTTGAACAGAAATGCAGTGTGACTGTCCAGAGACTCAATATCCCGCAAATTCAGAATAAAAGCAACTGCAACATTGCGGGATTCATTTTCCCTGTCCAGGAGAAAATCAGAGTGCAGATGAAGTTCTCCATTATCTTCCACATAAAAACGGGCACTGGTTTCCAGATCAGTTAATTCCATGGGGTCGGGAATATCTACTCCGAAAATTTCCCTTGCCCATGCCAGTTGTTCACTCTCCGGCTTTACCAGATCAATCCAGATAGGTTTTGCACCTGCAAGATCTTTTTTCGATCCTATGGGGATTTGCCTCAAACATCCTTCATGAAGATCAAAGACCCTTATCATGGTACTTTGATTTCGTGGTTTTTTATATGAAAGTCTCGGTAACATCCTGTTTTTAAAACGACTTTCATCTCTTCGATTGTGGCGGTCATCAGCCATGTACGTTATATGAAAGTCTAGGTAACAGCCTGTTTTTAAAATGACTTTCATTTATTCGATTGTGGCGGACATCCGCCATGTACGTTATATCATCAACCAGCTCTACCCGCATGGAATCCGATATTCCCAGCAAAATTTCTTCCTTTCGTTCGTCACGAACGTGCTGCCAGACAAACTGGTGGTCGGTGGAAGGCA
>NZ_LT828543.1:347303-381350 GCF_900170035.1 Desulfamplus magnetovallimortis
GAAGTGAACGAAACCCGAATATCAACCCTTTTGTATTTTTTTACTCATTGAAGTTAGCGCAGTTCGTGCAGACTTTTCCATAATCAACTGTTTTTGCAGGATAAAAATGAAAATTCCTATACTATAAATTTAGTTTCAACGTATGAAGATCGGTAACAGGCACAATGATCACAACACTCTTGCTAACACATTCCGGTGGATAAGAAAAGGCGATGGCTTACACTTAAGCCCTGTTTTGCAGCTTTCAAATATGGCTTTGGCTTGGTTAATGTGAATCTTATAAATTCCTAACACGTGACTAACTCAAGTAGTTTACTGTAATCGGGATTATTCATCTCACAACAGGATTTGCTGGAATATTGAAATTTTGTAGGAACAGACCTGTGTGGCTGACCTTCAAGAGAGCAATCATACAGGATTGCTCCTACAGTGGCCGACGTTAGAAGTAAATCCGAATTATACCTTCAAATGAACGTAAATAACGAAAGGAGTGGAAATGAAAAAAATTGTGTTTGTAGTTGCCCTGCTGCTTTGTTTGACAATCCCCATGGGTGGATTTGCCGAAGAAAATGAAATGTGTGCCACATTTAATGATGCTTCGCTGACCCTTGAAGTACCCTGCTTTATTTATGGAGAGACGTACAGCTTGAAACTGAAGATGTCCGATGTAGTGAATCTTCAATTTCAACTCACAGAAATGAATCCCACTGGCGGTACCGATACCAATGCCGAGACCAAGCTATTGAAATTCATCGAAACAACGGATGTCCACGCATCTTTGTTTCCCTATGATTTTATCACTGCCGAAGAGACCACCAGCTCCCTTGCCCAGGTTTCTACCTATGTAAAGGAACAGCGAGCAATGGAGAATCAAAGCGTGATCCTTCTGGACAATGGCGATATCTTACAGGGGCAACCCATTGCAAATTTTTTCAATTATGAAAGATCAACCCTTGATAATCATATCATCGCAGAAGTAATGAACTATATGGAGTATAATGCAGCCACAGTTGGAAATCACGATATCGAACCTGGAAAAGCAGTGTACGATGCCATTAATGAACAGTTCGATTTTCCCTGGCTTGCAGCCAACTGTATCAATACCCTCACAGGGGAACCCTATTTTAAACCCTACACTATTATTACCGTTGATGGGATCAAAGTGGCCGTGCTGGGTCTGATCACCCCCGGTATTCCCAAATGGTTGCCGCCGTCTGTATGGCCAAATATGGAGTTCAGAGATATGATCGACACCGCTGCCAATTGGGTACCTTACATCCAGCAAACCGAGGATCCGGATATTTTTGTGGGACTCTTCCATTCCGGAACAGACTATACCTACGGTGGAACTGATGCGGATACGCCGACCAATGAAAATGCCTCAAAACTGGTTGCTCAAAAGGTTCCCGGCTTTGATGTTATTTTTGTAGGCCATGACCACATGGAGCAGACAGAGACGGTTACAGTGGAGGGAACCGATGACCTCGTCTATATCATTGGTGCAAAAAATGGGGCACAATCCATTGGTGAAGCAACCTTGTCTCTGGTCAAAAAAGATGGGAAGTGGGAAATTGCTTCCATCGATACGGCCACCATTGATGCCACTCAATTTGATGTGGATCTTGAACTCTACAACAGTTTCAGTGCTCAAATTCAGGCAACAAAAGATTATGTGAATGAAGAGATCGGAACATTCACCGATTCAACCACATCAAGGGAAAGCATGTTCGGCGACTCTTCTTTCAACGATCTTGTACATGACCTTCAGTTCAAGGTGGCACGCAATGTGATCGGCATTGAGCCGGACATCTCATTTGCAGCTCCCTTGCAGTTTGATTCCACCATTGAAGCGGGCACAGTTTACGTAAGGGATATGTACAAACTCTACAAATACGAAAATACCCTCTATGTTATGGAGCTGACCGGAAATGAAGTGGATGGTCATCTCGAATACTCCTATGCCATGTGGGCCAATCAGATGTCGGCGGCAACTGACCACCTGATCAACTTTAAGTCCTACGATGAAGCCACCGGAAACTATGATCTGGCAGCTCGCTACTACAATTACGATTCAGCAGCAGGTATTGTCTATACGGTTGATGTGACAAAACCGGCATACGATCGGGTTGATATTTTGGGAATGGATAGAAATCTGGATGGAGTTGTGGATGCGGGATCTTCCTTTGATCCCACAGCGACTTACAAAGTAGCCATAAACTCGTACAGAGCAGGTGGCGGTGGTGGTCATCTGACCAACGGTGCCGGAATTGACAGTTCAGAGCTTGTAAACAGACAGATCGGTGTAACTGCTCGGGATCTTAGATATTATCTCATCGAAGAGATTCAAAATCAGCAACAGGTGACGCCAAAAACCATTGGCAACTGGCGGTTCATCCCTGAAGATTGGGCTACAGCCGGTGCGGCAATGGATTACGACATCCTCTATGCAACCGGTGATGGGGTACATTGATTGAATCACACCCGATTATCTTTTTAAATTTATAGTATAGAAATTTCCATTTTTATCCTGCAAAAACAGCTAATTATGGAAAAGCCCGCACGAAGTGCGCTAAGTTCTTAAGAAGAATGGAGAATAAATGAAAAATTTTTTTAGTGTGATGGCATTTCTGCTGATCTGCCTCTCATTGACAGCCGGTGGGCATGCCGATGAAAACGACATGTGTGCCACGTTTGATAATAACACCTATACATTGGAGATTCCCTGTTTCATTTACGGGGAGAAATACAGCCTGAAGCTGGAGATGACGGACCCTCTCAATCTGCAATTCAAATTGACTGAGATGATACCCGTATCCGATGGAAATGAGACGTCAGAGACCACTTCTACCACCACTATAGCACTCAACAAGGTTTCCACATATTTGACAGGGCTTTTTGATGAGAGTGCCGCAGAAATATCAGCTTTCGACCCTGTGAGCAGACAACTGTTCGTTGTCAATGCCAATTCCGGACGAATCGATGTACTCAGTGTCGGGGAAGGCCTGACTGCCGCCACCGAAATTGATCTTGCTCCCTACGGTGCAGGTGCCAACAGTGTCGCTTTTCATGAGGGCGTTCTTGCAGTGGCTGTCGAGGCCAATCCCAAACAGAATCGGGGTAAGGTGGTCTTTTTCGACGCATCAGGAACCTACCTCAACAGCGTCGATGTGGGGGCATTGCCTGACATGGTCACCTTTACCAAAGATGGAAAATATGTACTGGTTGCCAACGAAGGCGAACCCAATGGTGACTACTCCATGGATCCCGAAGGATCCGTGGGTGTCATTGACATTTCAGGAGGGGTTAATTCCGCAACGGTTAAGATCGCTTCTTTCACAGCGTTCAATGATGACGTTGCACAGTTGAAAGCCCAGGGGCTAAATATCTACGGGCCCGGTTCTACATTGGCACAGGACATGGAGCCTGAGTACATTGCAGTTTCATCAGACTCCACCAAAGCATGGGTCACCTGCCAGGAAAACAACGCCATTGCAGAGGTGGATATTGCAACGGCAACCATTGTCGCCATCTATCCACTTGGGTTCAAAGATCACTCAATTCCCGGTAACGGCATGGATGTCAGCAATAAGGATAATGGCATCCACATTGCCACATGGCCGGTGATGGGAATGTATCAGCCCGATTCCATTGCCGCCTATTCCGTCAATGGCCAGACCTATCTTGTCACTGCCAACGAAGGAGATAGCAGGGATTACGATGCCTTCAGCGAAGAAGCGAGGGTAAAGGATATTACCCTGGATCCGACGGCATTCCCCACGGCAGCAACTCTTCAGCTTGATGAGAACATGGGACGGCTGAAGATCACGAAAACCCTGGGGGATGTTGATGGAGATGGGGATTACGATCAACTTTACTCCTATGGCACACGTTCATTCAGCATCTGGAAAGCAACGGCATCCGGAATGCAGCTGGTGTTTGACAGCGGGGATCAGTTTGAACAAAAGATCGCCGCACTGATGCCGGAGGTGTTTAATGCATCCAACGACAGCAATGAATCCGATGATAGAAGTGATGACAAAGGCCCGGAACCGGAAGGGGTTACCGTGGGTGACATCAACGGACGCATCTATGCATTTATAGGATTAGAACGGGTCGGCGGTATCATGGTCTATGACATCACCAATCCCGAGTCTCCTCAGTTTGTCTCCTATGAATCAAACCGAATCGTAACCGGCGACCCGGAAGCCGGAACCGCCGGAGATCTTGGGCCGGAGGGGATTCTTTTTATCCCGGCCGATGAAAGTACAACGGGTCTCCCTCAGCTCATGGTCACCAACGAGGTGAGTGGCTCCACAACCATGTACCAGATCACTCCTCAACAACAGCAGCAGCAAACAACCTTTGCCGTTCTCAGCGATCCCCATTACTACGACAATGACCTTGGTGTCGAGGGCTCTGCATTTGAAGAATACCTTGCCCAGGATCGAAAACTGATCCGGGAGAGTGAAGCCATCACCGCCGCTGCCGTGGAAGCACTGCTGAAGGATGACTCTCTCTCATTTGTCATTGTTTCCGGTGACCTGACTAAAGATGGCGAGTTGAGCAGCCACCAGGAGTTCGCATCTTACATGAAACGCCTGGAAGCTGGCGGAATTGAAGTGTTTGTCGTTCCCGGAAACCACGATATCAACAATCCCCATGCCCACGCCTATGTAGGGGATGATGCGGTACCAACAGATTGGGTTTCTCCGGAAGAATTTCTCGATATCTACGGAGATTTCGGGTTCAAGCAGGCCCTTTATCGGGACAGCAACTCATTAAGCTATCTCGTCGAACCGGTTGAGGGGCTCTATCTGCTGGCACTGGATTCCTGCGATTATACCGATAATTTCGTTGAAGCGTATCCGGCAACCCACGGACAATTTTCAGAAGAGACTCTGGTCTGGATTGAGCAGATGCTGAACATGGCAACATCGGAAGGAAAACAAGTCGTTGCCGCCATGCATCACGGATTGCTTGAGCATTTCACCGGGCAGTCCATTGCAAATCCTGGAAGCGAATATGTGATAGATGATTATAAAGCCATCTCCCAGCGTCTGGCCGATGCCGGTCTGACCATGGTGTTTACAGGACACTATCATGCCCAGGATATGGTCATTGGGGCAGATGGAAGGCTTCTTGATGTGGAGACCGGCTCCCTTGCCACCTATCCCAGCCCCTATCGTATGGTCACCATAGATACAGACAATTCCGTACGAATCGAAAGCCGCTATATTACGGAGATTGATTACGAACTGGAAGGCAAAAATTTTACCGACTATTCTCGGACTTACCTGTACGGCGGCCTTGTCAATCTTGCCCAAACGATGCTGACAGCCCCTTCTGATATGGGGGGATATGGTCTGGACGCCGGAATGGCAAGCGTGGTTTCACCCCAGATTGCTTCAGCCTACATGGCTCACTATACCGGAAATGAACTGCTTGACAGCGCCACTTCTGTCACACTTACCTCATATTTGGGAAGCGAAGACCCCATTAATCAGTTGCTGGGGCAGGTGCTGGGCTCCCTCTGGACGGATTTACCGCCCTCGGATACAACCCTTAAAACCGATCTTCCCTAAACGAATTTTATAATCTTAGGAATGAGCAGGAAATAACTTTCCCATTCTCCCCCTCTCCAGACATGGAGAGGGGGCTATGGGGTGAGGTAAATGGGCAACTTATTTAGACCCCGTTCCTAAGGAGAAATCTATGCATAAAAAATTAAACATCAAAACCAAATTATTACTCAGTGTAACTTTTTTCGTCATCATTCTCATGGCGGTTTCAGGGTATATCTCCAATAAAATTTCCTTTAATCTCATTTACGCCAGGATAACAAACAAGGAAGCCCCTGCCAGTGTGAGTTATATTGCAGAAAATTTTGAAAAAAAAATGGATAAGGCCATGAGCATCTCAAAGCTGCTGGCAGACAATCCCCATATTATTCAGTGGATCAGGGAGGGTGAACCCGAAGCAGCCAAATCACTGGTCATTGACTACCTCAAAGAGGTGAAAAAAAATGACATGGATTTTGTCTTTCTTGTCTCTTCCGGCTCCAATAACTATTATACCAGCAAAGGCTTATTTAAAACCGTCAACAAGGAGAACCCCAGGGACAGTTGGTTTTTTTCAACTCTGAAAAGCCGGAAAAAAATGGATATCAACTTTGATATAGCTGAAGGTAGTCAAACCCTCATGGCCTTTATCAATGTACTGATGGGGCCTGTTGAAAATCCCATTGGTGTTGCAGGTACCAGTCTGAACCTCACCGCCCTCTCCACCCGATTGAGTACTACAAAACTGAGCCCCAACAGTACAGCTTATCTGATTTCCCCTGACGGCACTATTCTTGCCCACCCAAAAGAAAACTATGTTTCTAAAATCAAAAATATAAAGAATATACCTGATAAAGGATATCAAAACGATATCTCCCAAATCTTGTTGTCCAATGAGAAAGGCGAATATGAATATACAGATGACACCGGCACCCGGAAATTGATTGCATTTAAAACAATCTCCAGCACAGGCTGGAAAATCGTCTTTGATATTCCACAAAACGAGCTTGGAAAAGGCTTGGAAAAAATCCAGACATACAACTTTATGATGACCCTGGGGTCTATCGTTCTGCTGGTGGTTCTGCTGAACATGCTGGTAAATAGAATACTCAAACCGATCAAAGAAACAGTTGCTGCTCTGGAAGAGATCTCCCAGGGAGACGGTGATCTGACCAAACGCATTTCTGTGACAAGCAATGATGAAATAGGTGCCTTGGCCACAGGATTCAACACCTTTCAGGATAAACTGTGCACCATAATTGCAGATGCAAGGCAGTACAGCGACAAAGTGGATCAGGCCTCGGACCAGATGCTGACCATTACACGGAATGTCTCCACAGAGACCGAATCCATTTCAGGACGAACCCATGCCATTACTGCTTCCACAAGCGAGGTTGATGCCAATATGAAAACAGTGGCCTCTGCCGTTGAAGAATCCAATGCCAACCTTGCCATGATTGCATCAGCAGTTGAGCAGATGAGTGGCACTATCAACGAAATCAGCAAAACCGCTTCCAATACCAGGAGTATTTCCGAAAATGCTGTTACTGTATCCCGTGAGACCTCCAGGCAGATTGAGGCTCTTGGCATATCAGCCAATGAAATTGGAAAAGTCACAGAAACCATAACCGAAATTTCCGAACAGACCAATCTTCTGGCACTGAATGCCACCATTGAAGCTGCCCGGGCCGGCGAGGCAGGCAAAGGATTTTCAGTGGTTGCAGCAGAAATAAAAGCACTCGCCGCTCAGACTACGGCGGCGGCCCAGGAGATCAATAAAAAAATCTCCGATATCCAGCATGCCACCAGGGAGTCTGCTCAAAAAGTTCAGGAAGTGAGCACCATTATAAATGACTCAAATACACATATCGGATCCATTGCCGCTGCCATAGAAGAACAGACCTCTGCCACCCGGGAAATTTCAGCCAATATTGCACAGCTTTCCGACGGCATTGAAGATGTAAGCTCAAATGTGAGTTCTTCTGCCTTGGCCATCAGTACTGTAAACAAGGATATTGACTCCACCAGGCAGTCTCTATCAGAGCTGGCGGATTCCAGTACCCGAATGACAGCCAATGCAGAATCGGTTGCAGTGTTGTCTAACAATCTGAAACAACTGATGGGAGTTTTCAGGGTTTAGGAATAGTACGAAACCACGTTCCCTTACTCTATTCATGGAGAAAGAAATAATACCAGGACAACTAAATTTTTTTAGGTCAATGACAAGGGGGCTGTGACCCTACACTTTTTGCACGAATGGTCCCTGGATCCCTTTTTAGAAAGGATGAATAATGTTTAATTTAAAACTCACCGGCAAACTATTGATCTCCATCGGAACTGTAGTCATTATATCTTATATCATTACCGTCAGTGTAATCACCAGGCAGGCTACGGATATTGCCAATAAAGAAGCTCTCAGCAAAATGGCTGCTCTTTCAAGGGAATTTGCCAACCAAATCCGGGTGGATATTGAAAATGCATTGGATACGGCAAGAACACTTTCCTATAGCACTCAGAACATGAAAAAAAGAGGTTCTCTTGCAAAGCGAGAAAGCATTTTGACCATGATGGAAGGCATCCTCAACAATAATCCCAGATACCTTGGAATCTGGATGGTGTGGGAACCTAATGCCCTCGATGGACTTGATGCCGATTTCCAAGGTAAGACCGGGCATACGGACAAGGGACGATTTATTCCCTACTGGAATCGGGTGGGGGGCGTTCATCTGGAAGCTTGCGTTGAACTGAGCGGAGAATGGTATACCAAAGCAAGGGACACGGGAAAAGAGGTGATCATGGATCCATTTTCCTATGAAGTGGGCGGTAAAACCGTCATGCTGGTAAGTGTCTGCGTTCCTATAATGCTGAATGGTAAGGCAATCGGTGTAGCCGGTGTTGATTTTTCCATGGATCAAATCGCAGCGCTTGTTGCTGATATAAAACCCTATGACACGGGATATGCCGCACTGGTAACGGCCAGCGGTATGATGACCGCCCACCCTAATAAAGATCTCATTGGAAAATCAATCGACAAAAATTACCCGGACAAAATCTTAAAGGCAATAAAGGAGATGAAGACCGCACACGTCGATTTCACTTCAGAAACAACCGGTAAAGATTCAATACTTACTATCACCTCCATTACCATTGGAGCCACCCAGACCCCATGGAGCATTTTAATCAGCGCACCAACCCACCGAATGCTGGAAGCCGTTTACAAAATGAGGAACATCAGTATCTTCATTGCCTCCACATTTCTTCTTTTGCTTGGAGTTCTTATCTTTTTTCTGTCTCGAATCGTTTTTGTAAAGCCTATAAATGACGTCATCGCAAGCCTGAATGATATTTCCCAGGGGAATGGAGATTTGACAAAGCGTCTGTACGTCAGAAGCAGGGATGAACTGGGGGAACTCTCTGAACTGTTTAATCTCTTCATCGGAAAACTACAGAGCATGATACAGGAAATATCCCATGGTGTAAATACGCTTTCAATCTCTTCCGCACAATTGTCATCCATATCGGAACAGATGTCCCTTGAATCGTCTCGAACTTCCGAAAAATCCAATACAGTTGAAGCTGCTGCCGAAGAGATGACGGAAAACATGACCTCAATATCCGCTGCCATGGAAGAATCCAGTATCAACACTAATACCGTTGCAACGGCTGCCGAAGAGATGACGGCCACCATTAATGAAATTGCCAAGAATGCAGAAGTTGCAAGAAAAATTTCAAAGGATGCAGTGTCCCAAGTAACCGACTCCACCCAAAAAATGAATGTACTGGGAGAAGCAGCCCGCTCCATTGGAAAAGTGGTGGAAACCATCACGGATATTTCCGAACAGGTCAACTTACTCTCTCTGAATGCAACCATAGAGGCTGCCAGGGCAGGAGAAGCCGGTAAAGGTTTTGCCGTAGTCGCCAATGAGATAAAGGAGTTGGCAAAGCAGACTTCGGAAGCATCCATGGATATCAAGGAGAAAATTGACAATATACAGGATAGTGCCTCGGGCAGCCTGGCCGGTATAACAAAAATCAGCACAGTAATTAACGACGTCAATGAGATTATCTCCACCATTGCCACAGCTGTGGAAGAACAATCTTCCGCTACCAGGGAAATTGCAGACAATATCAACCAGGCATCTTGCGGTATCCAGGAGGTAAACAGGAATGTCGGACAGAGTTCAACGGTGGCCGATCAGATAACCAGAGATATTTCAGAAGTCAATCAATCCGCAGCAGATATTACTGAACAAAGCAGTCGGGTTAAAGTAAGTGCTGAAGAGCTTTCACATCTGGCCGCCGCACTCAATGAGATGGTGGGGCGATTCAAAGTGTGATCTCTGTTTATTGACAGTTTTCTAATGAAACTAGTGAGTTGTAATTTCCCCTTTGCCCATACCCCATATGTGAAACATGAGTGGGTCACACCACTATATGTAACGATAGAATAGACAACTTATGACTCACGAGAATATCCGTGAGTCATAAGTTATCTATCTTTTTTATATGAAAGTCCCCGTAGTTCAAGGTTTTTCAGGACTTTCATGCTTCGTTGTGGCAGATAGGTCTGCCATGGCCGTTATATGAAAGTCCCCGTAGTTCAAGGTTGTTCAGGGCTTTCATGCTTCGTTGTGGCAGATGGTTCTGCCATGGCCGTTATAAAAAAATCGGTTTTACAGGATTAATAAATGTCAATTGTTAAATTTCCATGGATAATTAAAGCAGTAAAACTTTTTTGCTGCTTTTTTTTCACGCTTTTAAATATTATATCCTCCCATGCACCTTCAGCCGAAGAACTTTCCCCCCATACCCAGGAAGTTTCCCCCCATATCCAGGAAGTTTCTCTCCAGTTCCAATGGAAACATCAATTTGAATTTGCCGGATTTTATGCAGCCAAGGAAAAAGGATACTATCAGGACGCAGGGTTAAAAGTGACTTTCCATGAGTACCATAATGAAATGGAGCTTATAGATGATGTTATAGAAGGAAAAAAAGACTTTGGTGTCGGTCCCTCCAGTGTAATAATTGAGCGGTTGGAGGGTAAACCCATAAGATTATTAGCCAACTATTTCAAACGTTCTCCACTGGTAATTGCAGCAAAGCCTGAAATAAAATTTCCTGGAGATCTCTATCATAAAAAGCTTATGATTACAGAAAAAGACCTGAACAATCCAAATATCAAGCATATGTTAGCATTTGCAGATATAGAACCTGAAGATTTGAGCATTATTCAACATAGTTTTGATATTAATGATTTTATACAGGGCAAGGTGGATGCTGTCACCATATTCATTACCAATGAAGCCTTTGAACTCAACAGGAAAAAAATCCCCCATACAATAATAAACCCTAATATTTATGGGGGAATATCCTTTGATGCCAACCTGTTTACTTCAGAAACAACTGCACTTGCATCACCTTCCATGGTATTGCATTTCAGGGATGCTTCCAATAAAGGATGGCTATATGCCCTTGAACATATTGATGAGATGGTTGATCTTATTTTGACTAAATACAATACCCAGAATAAAAGCCGGGCACAGCTTCTATTTGAGGCTAAAGAGATAAAAAAAATAATGCTTCCAACCATATATCCAGTGGGTAGTCTCTCCCCGGGTCAAAACTGGTATGGTTCTTCAATCAATAACAATGAGATGTTCTCATTAACTGTTGAGGAAAGAGAATTTTTAAAATCACATCCTGTTATTCGAGTCAGCAATGAAATGGATTGGATTCCCTTTGACTTTTGCATAAACCGTGAACCACATGGTTATTCAGTTGACTTAATGCACATATTGGAAAAGCATATTGGAGTTAAATTTATATTTGTTAATGGCTATAGCTGGGCACAACTGCTGCAGTTGTTTAAAGAAAAAAGAATAGACCTGATCCAAAGTAGTATCATCACAAGGGAAACAGAGCAATACACTTTATTTTCAGATCCTTATCTAAGTTACCAAAACGGTTTTGTTGTGCCTGAAGAGTCCCATGAGATCCCTTCCATTGATGACTTTTTTTATAAAACTATTGCTGTACCCTGGAAATCAGCCCAGGCAAAATTTTTAAAGTCAACCTATCCCCGAATAGATTTGCTGTACACCAATGATAACTATGAGGCTTTTGAAAAGGTAATGAATGGTGAAGCAGATGCTGCAATAGAAAACAAACTCACCATGCTCTATATGCAAGGGAAAAGAATGACCGCAGGTCTTAAAAACAGCGGCTGGTTTAAAGAAATGGACAACGGAAGAGTCATGACCTTGCATTTGGGAATCAGAAATGACTGGCCTCTATTTCTGTCAATTATTAATAAGTTTTTAAAGCAAATTACTCCTGGAGAGATAAACTCCCTTGATAGAAAATGGTTTGGCGGCTCCCTTCCAATGTTTCAGGAAGACAAAATCTCTTCACATGAAGAGCTGATGCTATCTAAAAGAAATAATATATCCACTGATTCAATTGAAATATTAAAAAAAGATGAAACGATTCAGTTTACAAATGAGGAAATAGATTATTTAAAGAAAAAAGGCACCATAAAAATGTGTGTCTTACCGGACTGGCTCCCCTATGAGAGCATTAATAAAGATGGAGAACATCAGGGTATCGGAGCTGAAATGATGAAGATTATATCCAGGCGTATAAATACCCCGATAGAACTCTTGCCAACCAGGGAATGGGGAGAATCTCTTCAAAAAATGAGGGCAAGAAAGTGCGATATACTTCCCCTTGCCATGGATGTGCCAAGCCGCCAGGATGCTATGAATTTTACCAAGCCATATATAGTTGAACCTTTTGTTATAGCAACCCACAATAGCGAGTTGTTCATAAAGGATATAAAAGATATTGGCAATCGTGCAATAGGAGTTATAAAAAACTATGCTTTCACTGAAGTGCTAAAACAATTTTACCCAAATCTTAATATTATCCATGTGAAAAATGCCAGAGATGGACTGGAAAAGGTAAGATCCGAAGATATTTTTGGGTATATAGACTCAATGCCCACCATCGGATATACATTACAAAAATATTCCATGATGGATCTTAAAATTGCCGGCAAACTTGAGTTCGACTTAGAGCTTTCCATTGCATCAAGAAGTGATGAACCTTTGCTTGCATCCATAATGCAAAAGGCGGCTGATTCAATTACAGAAGAGGAGCGACGACGTATAATCAGCAAATGGCTCTCTGTTAAATTTGAACAAGGCTTTAATTATGCCCTTTTCTGGAAATTTTTGGCTGGATCCCTGATAATTTTGCTGGGAATCGGATACTGGAATCGAACGCTGCTAATAGAGATCAAAAAGCGAAAAGAGATGGAAAAACATCTGGAACATGCAAGTCGCGAGGCACTGGCAGCTTCCAAGGCAAAGGGAGATTTTTTAGCAAATATGAGTCATGAAATACGTACTCCAATGAATGCAATTATAGGTATGAGTGCCCTTGCCCTTAATAAAGATTTTTCCGGTGATGCCCAACGCTATTTTAAGAATATTAACACATCAGGGCAATCTCTTTTGGGAATAATAAACGATATTCTTGATTTTTCTAAAATAGAAGCAGGAAAAATAGAAATTGAAAAGACCCCTTTTTCATTGAGGGAAATTCTGGAAAATATCGTGGTGATATTCGAACCTGCCGCACTTGAAAAAGGACTTGATTTTAACCTTCTTATTGATGAGAAGATACCTGAGCATTTTATGGGCGATCCCAATCGTATCAAGCAAATTATTACTAATTTTACTGGAAATGCCTTAAAATTCACTTCACAGGGAAGTGTGACGATAAAGGTGGAAGCCATAGATGTAATGCAGGATGGTCAGAAAGTAAAAATATCTGTAATGGATACCGGCAAGGGGATCTCTAAGGAAAACCATGACAAACTCTTTAAAGCTTTCACACAGGAGGATATTTCCACAACCCGAACATATGGAGGAACAGGCCTTGGTCTTGCCATTTCAAAATTATTGGCAGAAATGATGGGAGGCAAAATCGGCTTTGAAAGCCAGGCTGATCAAGGCAGTGTTTTCCACATAACACTTGATATGCAGTTTGCCAGTGTGGTGCAGTTTGATGGTAATATTATGATCACATCAAACATACATGGTGCCCGTATCCTTATAGTGGATGATGAACATTACTCCAGGGAGATGTTAAAGGAAACCATCAACAGCTTTTCCTTCACGCTGGATGAAGCACCAAGTGCTGAAAAAGCCCTGCAAATGATGGAAACGGCATCCACACCCTATGATCTGATTCTTTTGGACTGGAAAATGCCAAATAAAAGCGGCACATCGTTTTATCAGGAGTTAAGGCATAAGCATACTCATATAAGACTACCCAAGGCCATTCTGATAAGTGCCTATAACAATCCGGAACTAATTGATGAAGCCCGTGAGGCTGGTATAACAACAGTTCTTACAAAACCTGTTAAGCCATCGGATCTTCTTGTCAGCATTGTTAATTCACTGGGAAAAGAGATTCTGGTACAGGAGATCAATAAAAACCAGTCTGATATTAACAAGGTTGCCTTTATGGGACAAACAATACTGCTGGTTGAAGATAACAGCCTCAACCAGGAGGTATGCCAGGAAATCCTTGAAATGCTTCGCCTTAATGTAATGATTGCAAATAACGGCCAGGAGGCGGTTGAGTGTTTTGAAAAAAACTGCTCAGAAATAGATCTTGTACTTATGGATCTACAGATGCCTGTGCTTGATGGATATGGTGCTTCCCAAAAAATACGCAAGCTGCCTTCAAGCAGTAATATCCCTATCATAGCACTTAGTGCAGATGCCATTTCAGGTACCCGTGAAAAAGCCATTGCCAGCGGAATGAATGACTATACCACCAAACCCATTGTCCCGTCCAATCTCATAAAAACCTTGATGAGGTACCTGGACTACCAGCAACTTGAAGTATCTTCAATCCGTAAAGAAAGCAATGAAAACAGTAAAAACTGTGAAAACCGTGAAAACAGTTTTCCAAAGATATCTGGAATTGATACAGAGCAAGGGATAGCAAATCGTATGGGAAATGCAGAAAGCTATAAGAAGGTATTGCTGAAATTTTCCAAAAACTACAGGACATTTGTGCAAGAATGTATTGAAGCCTATAACCAAAACGATTTCAAGAACCTTGTAAAAAGCCTCCATACATTTAAAGGTGTTACGGGTAACATTCAGGCAACGGAGATATCTGCTTTGACCATGAAAATTGAAGTTATGGCAAAAAATAATAACCATGAATGCACTTACTTGCTTAAGGAGCTTGACAATAAGGTTGAAACCCTATGCAGGGATATAGAAAAAACTCTGTCGCATATACCGGACTCCCCCTATGCAAAACCAGTGATATCCAGTGAAAACTTGACCAGAAAACTTGAAGATATTATGAGACTACTGCTGGAAAGTGATACAAAGGCACGCAGCGAAATGGAAATCCTTCTCTCCATAGAACTTCCCCATGCCATACAATCTTGCATTGAAGCTGCTGCTGAAGCCATTAATGGATATGATTTTGATGAAGCAATTGCTTATGCCAACGATGCACTTAAAAGGTTGAAAAATGAATAAAGACTCGGAAACAAAGACAATCTTAATAGTTGATGATGTCCCTGAGAATATAGATCTTCTTGCAGACATACTAAACACTAAGTATATTACTAAAGCTGCTATTAGTGGCGAAAAAGCATTGAAGATACTAAAGAGTGGAGCAAAGATAGATCTGGCTCTTCTTGATATCAATATGCCATCTATGGATGGCTATGAGCTTTGCATGAGGATAAAAAAGGATACAAAACTCCAAAGAATCCCTGTAATTTTCATAACCGCAAGTAACGAGAATCAAGATGAAATCAAGGGATTTGATGTGGGAGGAGTTGACTATATAACAAAGCCTGTTAATCCAGCCATTGTGCTTAGAAGGGTAAAAACGCACCTGTCACTGGTTCACATGGATGAACTGCAAAAAACAAGTCTTTTGGTAATACAGCAATTAGGAAAAGCTGCCGAGTTCAAGGATAATGAAACTGGTCTTCATGTTATACGTATGTCCCACTATTCTCGTATTATCGCAGAAAAACTGAGCAATGCACATGAATGGACAAATCTTGTTTTTCGTGCATCACCCATGCATGATGTGGGTAAGATAGGAGTTCCCGACAACATTCTTTTAAAGCCAGGACCTTTAAATGATAATGAGTGGAAAATAATGCGAAGACATCCACGTATGGGCTATCAAATCATTGGAGGTCATGACTCAAAACTTTTAAAACTGGCTTCCGAGATAGCCCTGAGCCACCATGAAAAGTGGAACGGCACTGGATATCCGGGTGGATTGAAGGGGGACGAGATACCCCTGTCTGGCCGTATAGTGGCCATAGCTGATGTATTTGATGCTTTAACCACAAAAAGACCTTACAAAGAAGCATGGGCAGTGGAAAGGGCAATCGATCACATCAAAAAAGAATCAGGTTCCCATTTTGATCCAGAACTTGTGCCGCTTTTTCTAAGTTCCATGGGTGAAGTGCTTGCAGTACGTGATCAATGGGGGGAACCCGAGACCAAGGCAGAGTAAACGGTCATGGCTGTCATCCAGCCACCCCCTAATATGAAAATATGTATCCATTTTCACGGTAAACGGACATGGCAGACGTTTCGCCACCCCCGAGAATGAAAATAATGTATCCATTTCCACGGTAAAAGTTATAGCATCTTTAATTTAGCAATAGTGTTTAAATTGCTTACATATCCCCTGACGGAAGTATTTTGGTTCACCCAAAAGAAGACTAAGTATTAACTCCACCAGCCAGTCTCTATCCGAGCTGGCAGATTACAGTACCAGAATGACGGCCAATGCAGAATCGGTTGCAGTGCTGTCAAACAGCCTGAAACAACTTATGGGAATTTTTAAGGTTTAGGGTGTCAGCAGATAATGAGAGAAATGGAATTTAGCAAATGATTCATCTCATTTCCAGTACATCGCCGATTTAACTGCTTTAGTCAACCGTGTGATATCTTCCGGGTATATCTCCCCTATATTGCCTATGCGGAATGTATCCAGGTTGGTGACTTTGCCGGGATAGATCACAAATCCACTTTTTTTGAGTTCTCCATAGAATCGTTTAAATTGATACTCAGGATGATTGGGGCTGTAAAAAGAGGTAATGATGGGAGAACGATACATTTTGGGTAGCAGAGGAACAAACCCCAGTGCCTCCATTCCCTGTATTAAAAGATCATGGTTTGTGGAATATCTCTCGTATCGTTTTGCCACACCGCCTTCGGACTCAAGTTCCTCAAGGGCGTGGGCAAAGGCCCGAACCGTATGTGTCGGTGAGGTGAAGCGCCACTTACCTGAATGTTGTTCCATGGTTTGCCACTGATCATAGAGATCAAGACTTAAGGATCCTGCCCGCCCTTTTGTCTCTTCCAGTACGTTCTGTTTGGCAATGACAAATCCAAATCCGGGAACCCCCTGAATGCATTTATTGGCGCTGCTTACCAGATAGTCCGCCCCAATGCTTTCCATATCCATGGGGATTCCGCCGAAACTGCTCATGGCATCAACGATGTAAATACGGTTGTGATCTTTGACGATTTCTCCAACGGTTTCAATGGGATTGAGCATGCCTGTGGTGGTTTCGCAATGCACCATGGCCACGTGGGTAATGGAGGGATCTTCATCCAGAATACGGGAGATATGTCCCGGCTCAGGTATCTCCACCTCCCCGCTATTACTCAATTGATAGGGAACCCCGCAACGCTGGGCAATGGTAGCTATGCGTAACCCATAGGCCCCATTGGCCAGCACCAGGAGCTTTCCATCCCTTGGAACAGCAGAGGTCACCACAGACTCGACACTGAAGGTTCCGCTTCCCTGCATAAGCACGCTGGTATAGCCTTCGGTATTTGTTGCCAACTGAACCAGTTTTTTCCGGATGTTTTGAACAATGGTGTTGTAATCCTTATCCCAGGTACACCAGTCCTGTAGCATCACGTTTTTTACACCCTTTGAGGTGCTCAGGGGCCCCGGAGTCAAAAGAAGATAGGGATTATCTGGGATTTCATCGATTTTGAGATGTCTCTTCATATGTCAATCCTATGTATATTTACAATTCGTTATGAATGCCTAAAAACTTTTGTTCAACTTCAGTGATTACCGAATCGAGGATGTTCATTGCATGATCCAATTCATCTTTGGTAATGGTCAAAGGGGGTGTCAGTGTCAGAAAATTTCCTTGTGAGATCTTGAAACTGAGTCCCTTGGACAATGCTCCGTACAGAATGGCATCTGCGACATCAGCTACATCAACAGTTGATTTAAGATCTGTACAGCCGATTTCCATTCCGAACAGTAACCCTATACCTCGAACATCCCTGATGAGGAGATGATGCGTTTTCATGGATACCAATTGATTGACTGCATAAGTGCCTGATTCAACGGTTTTTTCCAAAAGCCCCTCCGATTCGATGAACTCGATGGTGGCAAGGCCGGCTGCGCATCCCACCGGGCTTTTTTCATGGGTATAGTGCCCCAGTGCCTTGTCCGGTGCCAGATCCAAATCGCGTCTTGCGACAATGGCTGCCATGGGCAAAACCCCTCCACCAAGGCCCTTTCCCAACGTCAAAATGTCGGGTTCTACATCATAGTTTTCACAGGCAAACATCTTGCCGGTACGCCCCAGACAGACGGCGGTTTCGTCGAAAATCAGCAATGCACCGTGTTTGTCACACGCTTTTCTTACCGCCTGCCAGTAGCCCTTTGGAGGCAAGTTGATGTTGGTGCAGCGGACAGGTTCGGCAATCAGTGCCGCCACATCGCCCTCTTTTTCCAGCACATAGTCGATGTATGTCGCACATTTGAGCCCGCATGCCTCACAATCCCCATTGGAATCCCATAAACAGGATGAAGGATCTGCCGGAGGCACGTGCTCTGTACCCGGCAAAAGCGGACCGATCCCCCTGCGAAACAGTGCTTCTCCCCCTAGGGAAATGGCATCTAGTGATGCCCCGTGAAAGGCATCCCACATGGAGATGGTCTTGAATCGTCCCGTGACGATTCGAGCCAGTTTCAGGGCCATACCCACAGCAAGGGTGCCGCCGGGTGCAAAGAGAACTTTTCCAGCTACGTTGTTCTGTCCCGACACTTTTCCCGAAAAACTTGATGAGCCTACCGGAGCAAGACTCCCAAGCTTTTCCGCCAGCTTGATGGCCGGTACATTGGTGTAGCGCCTGGGACTAAAAGGAAGAGTACCCAACTGAGATCTCACCGCCTCCAGCACCTTTGGATTGCCAAACCCCACTTGGTGGACGCTGTTTCCATGGAAATCCAGAAAAGTGCGCCCCTCCAGATCGGTGATAGTGCTTCCCTCACACGACATCAACACGTCAAGGCAGGGGGAAGAAAGGGATTGGTGAAGAAACGCCTCTGCATCTCGCTCCAACCAATGTCGGGTCTCATCTCCAATAAACTTCTCAGACCATTTCTGCCTGGCAGAAGAGAGATTAATATCTCCCTCCGTCCTGTCGGCTTTTTGGGGAGTTTTCTCATTCACAGATGACGACTCTCCCGGCATTGACGATGATCCCGTTTGAAGATTATGGGAACTATGATTTATCATTCATCTTATTTCCCTAATTGATCCATGGGGTGCTCACCCTTTGCAAGCCGGTTGTTGATATCATCAATGATAGGCAGGCAATCCCAGATTCCTTCCACAATGTAATGGGAACCCACTTCACTGTAATTTGCTTCGATGGCTTTTAACCGGCTGTGGAGATCAGTTAGATCCAGTGCGTTCACTTCCGCTTCGGTCAATCCAAGCTCATTTCCGGACTTGGTAAGTCCGATGGTCCACATACCGGCATTAAGCCCCTCCTGAATATCGCTGAGAGTGTCGCCAATTTTAACCATGGACTCCATGGGATGGATATCCATCTTCATGGCCAGCAGATAGCACATCCAGGGATAGGGACGACCGGCAGGGACATCGGAAGAGCAGACAACGGCATCGGGAGAGTAGCCTTTCTCCTTTGCAATGGGAACCAGGACATCCATCATGGATGTGGTGTATCCGGTGCAAGATCCGATGGAAAGAGCGCGATCGCGCATGCCCTGGACCGCCTCGTGAACCCCGGGGATGAGTTCGGCATTGTCGGCGATGGCACCCACCATCAAGGATTCGGTTCTTTCGTAGAGCTTCTCCACATCGCTCTCATCGGGTTTGCGGCCATGTTGGCTTACCCACTGGGCTACCACTGAAGGAAGATTGCACATCCCCCGGATATGATCTTTTTTCATCAATCCCATAAACTGTCTGGCTTCGGCCACGGTCACATTGATATTGATCTCATTGAATACTTTGAGAAATACATCTGCAGGCCCCATGCATCCGTAATCAACAGCTGTTCCTGCCCAGTCCAGAATTGCCCCCTGAAGGGGGCCGGTATAACGTTTGTTCCGAATAAAAACTGACATAGTCATTTCCTTTATTTTACCGTGGAAATAGATACAATATTTTCATGGTCGGGGGTGGCGAAACGTCCGCCTTGTCCGTTTACCGTGAAAATGGATACAAATTTTCATATTCGGGGGTGGCTGAGTCACAGCCATGTCCGTTTACTAAGGAATGAAGACGAAATAACTTTCCCATTTTAAAATATACATATTCCGTAATTCAATGGATCTGCATTCTGAAATGGGTAAGTTATTTAAAACCCATTCCTAACCAATTTTAAATATTGTCTATTTTGATTCTACTCTTTCCCTATCTCACCATCCAGGCCTGGGTTCGTTTTTTACCCCTTTTGTCGCAAGACCAAAGAGCATTCTTGCCAGCAGATTTGCCAGCACGATCAGAATGGACATGGCACATGCAGGAGCGATGTCTCCTGCATCATCCATATTGGCCACCGCCACCGATGCCAGAGGGAGATTGGCGGAGTAGAGGAATATGACGGCAGAGACCGTTGCCATGGAGTTGACAAAATAGTACATGGCAATCTCCAGGATTGCCGGCATGCAAACCGGTACTGTGACACAAACGAACGTCTTGTAAAAGGGCACTCCCATGGATTCGGAAACGATCTCGAATTCTTTGTCCAGTTGCTTCAATGCCGTTGTGGCAGTGAGAAAACTGACTGAATAGAAATGGACAATGTTACTCATAACCAAAATGCCCATTGTGGCATACAGGAACCCCAATGGATTGGGGATAAACATCCCGGCAATGCTCCACCCCTTTGCATTGAAAAAAAAGATATAAGAAAGACCGATTACAAGACCCGGCAGGGCCAGGGGAAGAATGGAGAGAAAGTAACTGATTTCCCGCAGTACTCTCATTTGACGGCTTTTTTCAATCAGATAGGCGGCACTGAATGTAATAACGGTGCCGAAAGCCGCAGAGTAGAACGCCATGCGAATACTGTTAAAGAATGCGGCATATCCCCCTCCTCCCATGTCGGAGAAGTTGTAGTGCCAGAAACCAAGATTCAGCTTGTAGGGCCAGACTTTCACCAGGGAAGCAAATAGTGAAGTACTGTAAAAACCAACGATTAGAAGTGCAATAAAAGCGCAGTACGTCAAAAACAGAGTATCCTTCAATCGTTCCGGTTTCGGGATAAGAGGCACCGATTTTGCAGCAATTATGGCCACCTGCTTACGTTGAACGATTCGATCCACAATAAAAGCGATGACGGTGGGGATCAGAAGAACGACACTGACCACTGCCCCCATCACAAAATTTTGTTGACCGATCACCTGTTTGTAAATGTCTGTGGAGAGAATGTTGAAATTGCCCCCCACAACCTTGGGAGCTCCGAAATCGGTAAAAGCTAATATAAAGCAGACAAAGACGGCACTGATCAAACCATATTTAATCCCGGGAATTGTTACGGTAAAAAAGGTCTTGATCTTACTGGCACCCAGAGAGTCGGATGCTTCGTATAACCTGGCATCGGTCATATTCAATGCGATGGAAAGAATCAAAACGGCCTGGGGAAACGCAAACAGTACCTCAGAAATGATGATCCCCACCGGGCCGTACAGATGGATGTCAAAACCGGGAATGGTACCGAAGAAACCAGTGGTGAACAACCCTTTCCTGCCGAACAGATAGACCAATGAAATACCGTTGAGAAGTGTTGGCGCAAAAAGGGGCATCATGGCAAGGCCTTTGAAAAATGCTTTGCCGGGGATTGTTGTCCGAGTGAGGGCATAGGCGTAAAGGAATCCAAGACCAACTGCGATCAATGTCGTCAATATGGAGACAAACAGACTGTTGCCGATGGAGTTTGATAGCGCCGGTGTCTTGAAATAGTGGACATAGTTTGCAAACCCCACGAAATTCCCTGCATTGTCCATAAGGCTTTTTGACAGCAACTGAAATATGGGTAGAATCACCACAACCAGCATCCAGAGACAGACCAGTCCGATAAGCAGCCGGCGGATCCATAACTCCTTATCTATGGTCTGTGAGAGGGGCAACCTTTCCAGAGGTGCTTCTATTGCAAGTTGTGACACGATATCCTCCTGTTATGGTAAACAGTCATGGCCCAATAACACTTCGGCCACCACCGACCATGAAAACCATGACCTGTTTTCACGGTCAAAACGTCTTTCCAGCATTCCCAATGTAGAACACTTTTTCAGGCAGCATATACCCTGATGCGATCCACAGGCAGATGGATCGGGAGATGCATATTCTCTTGAAGTCCCAAACGTCGTACTTTTTCAGAAGGAACATCTGCATCAATGGTGGTATAATCGTTTCCAGAGATGGGCAGGTTCAGCGAAAGACGAAACAGTGAACCTCGATATTCGATGGCAGACACCAGGGTATTCAGGGTGTTGATACCATCTCCCCCATCCGCCTGAATCATGACATCTTCCGGACGGACACCGATCATCACAGGCTCCCCATTTTGAACCCTCCGTGCACCCCTCCCGTTTGAAATTTTCAGACGATGCTCTCCGACACCGAATATGCCATCTTCCATTTTACGTACTTTTGTAATGAAATTCATGGAGCCTATGAAGGATGCCACAAACGGCGTTGCCGGTTTGTCATACACTTCGCCAGGAGTACCCATCTGAACCAGCTTTCCTCTGTCAATGATCAGAATACGGTCCGCCATGGTCAGCGCTTCTTCCTGATCATGGGTGACCATGATGGTAGTCACTCCCAGCCGTTTTTGAAGTTGTCGGATTTCGGAACGAAGTCTGATCCTCACTTTGGCATCCAGTGCGGAAAGAGGTTCATCCAAAAGCAGCAGATGCGGAGATATGGCCATGGCACGGGCCAGTGCCACCCGTTGCTGCTGACCACCGGAAAGCTGCGCCGGATATTTATTTCCCATACCGCTCAACCCTACTGTTTCAAGAAGCTCCGTCACTCTTCCCTCAACCCCTTTTGCCTTCTTTGATCGCTGCTTCAATCCATAGGCAATATTATCTTCGGCCGTTAGATTGGGAAAAAGCGCATAAGACTGAAATACAATCCCCACATTTCTGCGGGAAACCGGCAGTTGGGTCACATCCCGTCCCTCAACGACAATTGTTCCAGATGTCGGCTTTTCAAGCCCGGCAATTGCCCGCAACACCGTCGTTTTTCCGCAGCCACTTGGCCCTAACACGCAGAGAAACTCTCCTAATTTCGTTGAAAATGAAATATCATCCAGTGCGGTAAATTTTCCAAATTTTTTCGTCAGTTGATGAACGGACAAATAGTCCGATATCTCTCCATGTTGTGTCATCTACTCCCACTCCTATTAAGTCAGGTCGGCTTTGTGTCAACACCCCACTCCCTGATAGGAGAGGGGGAAGTTATGCGAGTTTTGATTCCCTTTCCATTTTACCGTAAAAATGGATACAAATTTTCATATTCGGGGGTGGCTGAGTCACAGCCATGTCCGTTTATTCCCTCCTCCTAACCTTACCGAAGAGAAATGAATACAATCACAAAATAATACGGTCACAAGGGAATCCTATTTTGGGTCACTTTTGACGTCATACCGTTTGCTCCACTCTGCCAGAATACGAACACGGTTTTTGGCTGCCCAATCAAAATCGTTCTCAACAAGCTGTTCTTCCGGGTTTGCGGGAAAACCATCCGGAACGGGCTGACCGCTGTCATAGGCGGTGACAGGATAGACTTTTCCATACTCTTTCATGATCGATTCACTGATGGCCCAGTCAAGGAATAGTTTAGCAGACGATTTAATGGTATCTTTTTTGATCAGACAGTTGGCCTCCACATCCCAGCCGGAACCGCTTTTGGGAAACACCGTAATAACCGGCTCCCCTTTTTTCTTCTGCATAAAGCCGCGATAGGCAAAGGATATGCCCACGGGAACTTCTCCGGCACCGGCAAGTTTACATGGTTTGGAGCCGGAATGGGTGTATCTGGCAATGTTTTTATGAAGACGATCAAGATAATCCCACCCTTTTTCTTCACCCATACTTTGCAGAATGGCAGAAACCGTCAAGAATCCGGTACCGGATGATGCCGGATTGGGCATGGCCAGCTGATCGGCAAATGCCGGGTTTGTCAAATCCTCGTAATCCGCAGGCATGGGCAGACCCAGCGATTCCAGCTCAATTGTGTTCACGCAAAATCCGGTCATCCATGCTTTGATACCGACCCAGGCTGGAGTAGCCGCTTTGTCACGCATTTTAGGGCGTACCTTTTCAAGCCCTTTGGGAGCATAGGGTTGGACCATTCCGGCTTGATTACACAGCATGAGGCTTGTGGCTGCAGTTCCCCAGACCACATCCGCTCTGGGATTGTCTTTTTCGGCCAGCAGTTTGGCCGTAATAATACCGGTGGAATCCCGAACGATCTTGATATCGATACCTGCATGCTCCTTTTTAAACAGTTCCAGGTAGCCTGGGATCTCATCATCTTCCAAGGCCGTGTAAACCAGCAGTTCTTCAGACCATGCTGTGGAACTAATACACATCAGCATAGAGAAAACCACTACTGATCCAATCCAGCTTACAAAATTTTTTCCAAAGCTCTTCATTTTCTCTCCTTTCTTTCATATCTCTCTTGAATTAGCGCACTTCGTGCGGGCTTTTCCATAATTAGCTGTTTTTGCAGGATAAAAATGGAAATTCCTATACTATTTATTTACCGTGAAAATGGATACATATTTTCATATTCGGGGGTGGCTGAGTCGCAGCCATGTCCGTTTACCGTGAAAATGGATACAAATTTTCATATTCGGGGTGGCTGAATCACAGCCATGTCCGTTTACCTTGAAAATGGATACATATTTTCATATTCGGGGGTGGCTGGATGACAGCCATGACCGTTTACCTTGAAAATGACTATCATTTTTATATTTGGAGGTGATTGATACGCAATCATACCCGTTTATTATATTATTTCAATCCTTTGCAGTTTGCATAAAAAGTGACTGTTGCAGGCCAATCAGAAAAAATACCCAGAATACCGACTTCCTGAGCCAATACATCCAGAGCCGTCAGCATATCACCATCGTTGTTGGTTGCATCTTTTATTGTCTGATAATACCATCCACCACCATTTTTCAGAAGCCCCGAACGCTCAAGCGTCCAGGTGATGATATCAAGCCCGGCTGCTTTTGCTCGTCTGGCATATTCCGACGGCACAATTTTACCATTATCAACAGTGAGGAGCATCCACATGGGAGGAGCAATTATTCTCACGTTTTTTGCAAACAGCTCTTCCATGCTTGGTGACCAGGTTTCCGGCTTTGTGATGTCAAAATTTTTGTCTTCTTCATCACGGCCATCCAAATAGACCGCCTGTTTGCCGAATTGAGGGTCACTCTTCAGCCAGTAAATGACATCATCCAGGTTGAAGGATTGGGGAAATACATTTTGGGGGTCAACCCCTGCTTTTTTATAATCATTTAGCATCTGCTGGGCGTATTGTGCCTGGGTGTAATCACCGTCAAAAGGCATTGAGACACTGGGAGATTTAAGCTCCGGAGTCATTTTCATGCCAAGGCTTTTAAAAAGCTCAATGCTCTCTGCGTGGGTCATAAGGGTACCTTTGGCAGTGTAGAGGTCAGTCCGCCAGCTCGGGGTGGCATTAATATACTCCTCCACAGTTTTAGCTTTGGAATTGGAAGCATCCATCTTGCCTTTGAGCATTTTGAACTCTTCAAGGGTAATGTCGCTGGTGCAGCACTTGGCAGAGGCAGGTTTTATCATCTCTCCTGTATTTGGATCAAACTCCGCAGGTGTAAAAGGCTCGGAACATTTGGCAGCCAATTCAGGAATGGCAAGAATATTGGTGGTGGTATGAAGATCGCATTGGGAGTGGCGGCAGACAAGCTCCCTGTCTTTTGTGAAGGTTACATCACACTCACAGATGCCAGCTCCCATCATGGCTGCAGCTTCATAGGATTCTTTTGTGTGTTCGGGAAACTGCATGGCCGCTCCTCTATGACCGATGGAAAAATCGGTTCTGTAAAAGGGGCCGTCAACACACTCTCCAAGGGCTTTTTTCAGAGTACCTTCATCCATGTCATTGACAAGATAAAATGGACGGGGGCCAAGTTGAATGGTGTCATTGTTTCCCATTTTTTTCTCGTCGGCAGAGACAAACGATGCAAAATAGCACAATGCAGCAAAAATAGTGATGGTGGACATAATTGTTTTACGCATGTTAATCAAATTCTCCTCATTTTTAAGATGTTAAAGTGGTCTTTTTATTAGAAAGTCTCCATAACATGCTGACATACAAAGACTTCCATGGTTTGTAGTGACAGATAGATCTGCCATGGCCGTTATATGAAATAAGTCCCATTTCAAGAACGAATTTTACTTTTTATAAAAAAAAGATGAGAAAAGAGATGGACAAAAAGGATAGTCCAAAAAAATTAGCCATTCCATCATGGAAAAGAGAGTTATGGTCATATGCTTCATGTAAACAATGGGAGCGTTGTCATCACTTGAATCTCTATTCTTTCCTTTAAAAAATCGTGTAATCTGTTTGGAATTAGTCATGTTTTCTCCTTACTTACGATAATTTAAATTCATTGTTATTCTGGCATGCTTCATTTCCCAGTTTACACTTTCCTAATAGAAAACTCTGAATGGCGGGAACCTCTCACAAAAAAGTGTAAAGTACTTTTGGAGTCAAATGAAGGGTGCCGTTATTCTATACAGAAAAATTTAGGATTGACACCCATATCAGGGTTCTAAATGGAAAAAGTAGAGATAAGATTATTGAGATTTTTAGCAAGTCTCTGGAGCCCCTCTGCACTTGTTTTCACCTGGTAGCTGTTATCGGACATCTCACCGGCGGTTCTGCTTACTTCTGCAATATCTTCGGTGATCATACGAGTCACTTCCGAAGCCTGGGAGACATTTTCATTGATTTCGGATAACCCTGATGAAATTGTGGAAGTCCTTTCATTGATCTGCTGTGTTGTACTGGATTGCTCCTCCACTGCCGAAGCAATGATGGAGATGATATCATTAATATCACTGGTGACTTTTTTAATTTTATCAATGTCGGAAACGGTACCGGCCGTAGCTTCCTGGCTTGCCTCAATGCTTTTTTTTATTTCAAGGGTTGCCTGGGCGGTCTGTCTGGCAAGCTCCTTGATTTCGGTGGCAACAACAGCAAAGCCTTTTCCAGCATCACCTGCCCGTGCTGCCTCAATGGTGGCATTGAGTGCCAGAAGATTTATTTGCTCGGAAATTTCTGTAATGGACTCAGTGACCTTGTCAATATCTTTTGCAGATGCCCCCAGTGCATCAACGCTTACCGATGTCTGTTGAACAAGCAGAACTGCTTCATCTGTGATTCGTTTGGCCTGTTCTGAATTTCTGGCTATTTCACTAACTGTTACCTGCATTTCACCTGTGGATGATGCCACTCTGTTCATCTCTTCCGTGTTTTCTTCCATCCTTGAAGCAACTGCTGCAAAATTTGAACTCATCTCTTCTGCAGCAGAAGAGACAGATTGAGCTCTTTCCGACATATTTTTCGAGCCATCATCAAGATATCCGGCAATGCCGCTGAACTCTTCTGAAGCATTCGTCACTGTTTGGGTTTCATTTCCAATATCCCGAATAATATTCTGGAGCTTTTGAATAAAGGTGTTAAACCAGAAGGAGAGTTCTCCAATTTCGTTTTGATGCTTAATCTCCAGCCTCCGTGTCAGATCGCCTTCTCCCTGGGCAATATCCTTCAATCCTTCCGACACTTTTTTTATTGGGTTGATGACAATAAAACGAACACTAATAAAAATCGTAACCAAAAGCATGAGATCCAGCATGAAGACAATGAAAATCAGCTTCATCAGGCTGTTTTGCAGCTCTTTTTTCATAAATTGGTCGCTAAAATAGACTGTTACCTTTCCAAGTATCTTGTCTCCTCTTGAGATCTGACTTGAACTGGAAATATATTTTCCCTGAACCGGCTCTGTTGCCGGAACGATTTTCCATGATTCATCTCTTCTACTGCCGGCAAACAGTACATCCTCATCACCTTCTGTCACCACAATTGCGTAAATGGTTTTCATTTTCATATTGGAGGAGAGAGTTCTGTTAACCTGGGATTCATTGGCATCCCACAATGGATTGATGAGGGTTTCCGCAACCCTTTCAGAGGTAAGCTCGGCTGTTTCATGAAGCTCCGTGGTCATATTCAAACTGGTAGTGCGGTAGTTATAAAATGCAAAAAGAGTAAGTATTACTGTACAGATAAGCAGGGGTACAGATATCATCCTGAACTGGATGGCATGTATGATTTTTTTTTCCATTCTTGTTGTGATCCTGTTAATTTATACACTTAAAACAGTTTATCGGGTAAATTTATTCAGACGAGTGCAATATGTCCCTAAAAAAGGCATCTTTCATTTGTCGTTTTACACTTTTTTTGAATCATGATTTTCATGATTAAGGGATTACCTTGATTTTTAATCGTGTTAATCCTTTAATCATGGTTCAGAATTTTTAGAAAAGTGTAAACTAATTTTGAGTTGATATGAAGGATGCCTAAAAAAGCAGATCAAATGCTTATTGTTGATAAACTTGTTCAGAAGCCATGTTTTTTCAGAATACGCTCCAGTGTTCCATCGGATTTTATTTCTGCAAGACCCTTTTCCAGGGCTTCAAGTTTTATTTGGGCATCAGGGGTCTTTTTTGATATGCAAAGAAAAAGATCTTTGATCTCAAGGGGCGGGTTTACAACATCAATCTGCTCCACAGCATCCGGCAAATTTTTACGGACCGTATCATATCCTACAAATTTATCTGCAACAATCAGATCAACTCTTTTTTTGAGCAGTTTCTTGAAATTTGTGAGATCATCTGTTGCCTCATCTTTTTTGAGATAATCAGCTTCATCAAACTCCCGGGTATTAATGTACCCTCTGACTACACCTATAAAATAAGGTTTGAGATCACTTAGGGAACCATAATGTATCTCTTCCCCTTTACGTTTAAAGAACACAAGAGGGCCACCTGGAAACGATGAAGAGACTTTAAAATCCTTCTGAAGTTCATCAGAATAATATTCAGGGAAATAACCATCATACTTTCCTTCCCTGGCCATCTTGACCACCCTTGCCCATGGCAGAAAGTCCATTTGAATCTCATATCCAGATCGTTTAAAGGCTTCCCTAATAACTTCTGCAACATAGCCGTTGTCCGGTAGGGTCTGGCCGATGTAAGGTTCCCAGTCAAGGGTTGCAAGTTTAATAGGTTGAGCCGCATGTGCAAAACCGGATAATACCAGCAAAATCAAAATAACTAGAATCAGTTGATAAGTTTTTTTCATAATAAAATTTCCTTTTTCGGAGTTGTGTTCTTGCAAGGTTTGACTGTCGGGTATAAAACGCTTTGAATATTTGAAATGTCTGAAAAAGCCACCCGACGATTTAAACTTGAAGAAACAGTAGTGATTAATAGGTTTATCTATTATTACGTCACTTAAAGTCACAAATACTCTAAGAGCACTTTTTTTCTTCGGATAAATAAGATCCATTGTTTTCAAGCACCTGCCTTATTGTTAGCCCAAGTGTCTCTATGTCAAAAGGTTTATCAAGCACCTCCTTTGCACCTTTATTGATAAGCTCTTCCCGTTCAAGGGCAGCATTAAACCCGCTGCAGACAATTATGGGAATATCTGGCCTTATCAGCAGCAGCTCTTCCATCAATCGATCGCCTGAAATATCCGGCATACTCATATCAGTCATTACCAGATCAAATTTCCAGGGGCTCTCCTTGAAGCGACTTAGTGCTCTAAGGGGGTTTGTGCAACTGGTGACCCGATATCCAAAGTGTTCAAGGGCTTCGCAAAACATTTCCACCAGCATGGGTTCGTCATCCACAATCAGAATCTGTTCATTGCCATGCAGGCTCCTGAGCGGAGTTGCAATCTCCTGATTCCTGCTGTCAGATACTGCCGGAAAAAGGATTTTGAACCGTGTGCCTCTACCCTGAGTACTGCTGACCGAGATATGACCATCATGGCTTTTAACAATTCCCTGAACAATGGAAAGCCCCATGCCGGTACCTTTATCAATGTCCTTTGTAGTAAAATATGGATCAAATATTTTATCCTTAATGGCCGGCTCAATACCACAACCTGTATCCCTGATTATTAGTTGTACGTATTTGTTAGCACTACCTGAGTGGAGAGCAGAAAAAGTTTGAGTTGATTCTGTATCGTTTACGCTACCGTCCTGTTCATGATTATCAGGAGTGGGCAAAGAGGGTATCTCATGCAGTTCAATGGTCAAGGTACCACCATTTTTTTCCATGGCATGGGCAGCATTAGTACAAAGGTTAAGTATAACCTGTTGAATTTGGGTGGCATCTCCGCTGATAGGGGGAATGTTGTCTGCAATATTTGAACGAATTTTAATATTTCGCGGAATAGATGAGCGGAGCAACTGACTTGACTCCTCCAGAAGCTCATCAATTTTAACCGGCTCCCGTTTTTGTTCGCCCTTCCGGCAGAAACTCAGCAACTGCCTGATCACATCCTTTGCTCTGCTGTTGGCCGCGGCTATGGCATCCAGTTTGGGACGTACCGGATGATCTGAAGGGATGGCATCAATGACAAGCCCCAGATTGCCGATTGTAATACCCAGAATATTGTTGAAATCGTGGGCAATGCCACCTGCAACCCTCCCTACTGCTTCTATTTCTGGGACTGCCGAAGCTTATCTTCCAATTCACGCTTCTCCTCCTCGGCATTTTTTCGCTCGGTTATATTGGAACAACACCCCTGTATGGCAATTATGTTACCTTTTTCATTAAGTAAAGCGGTATTTGATTGAAGTATCCACCTTGCATTCCCCTCCTTGTCAATAATCCGATACTCAAATTCCGGGTCAAGTATGTTATTTTTTATTTTTTCCCATGTCTCTTCCATACACTTTTTAAAATCTGGATGGATAATGTACTTTAAAAAAAAGGGCCTGGTGGCAACATCTTCCTTGCTGTAACCGAATACAGATTGCACAGAAGGATTAATGTATTCACATATGCCATCAGGCACAGTTATCCTGAAAACCGCTTCATTGAGATTTTTTAAAAGAATATCTGCCTGACCCAAAGCTGTCATCTGGGATTCAATGGTAGCTCCCATTTGTGAAAGCACATTTCCAAATGGTTGAAATTCCATGTAGGGAATGGTGGTTTCTTTTATGGAATAGTTACCGGAGGCATATGAATGGACAATGGAGTTCAATTGTTTAAGGGGAGACTGTAGAGATCTGTGTATGAAATATTTTGTACTCAAATATAGTGATATAAAAATCAGAATCAGGGTCATACCAAAAGAGACGATAAAGTATTGACGTTCTGTTGCAATTGACTGTGTGGTAACGCCAATTGTAACTTCACCCAGAATTTTACCTCTGGATTCAATGATGCGGCTTCTGAAAAACTGAGGGAAACCACTTTTTTTATCCTTAAAAAAAATGATATCCTCACCTTCTTTCACAACAAACATATCAATCAAATCATTTTGAAGTGTTATCTCTCCAATTTGTCTAATGCTTGTGTAATCTACATTCCAAAGAGGCAGAAGCAGAACGGCCTGAAGGTATTCGATGGTTTCATCAGCTTTCTTATTTAATACTTTTTTATAATGGTATGAGTTGTAACTCCAATTGATGATAAGGGCTGTCATCAAAACCACGCTGACTGTTAGCACAAGGTTTAAAGCCAATTTTCTGGATATTGCGTAAGATTTTATCAATGTTGATTTTGCCGGATGTGTATTCATTATTTACCGTTGATGTGGATAAAAAAAATTTAGCACTCATTATATTGCCTTTGCGAGCGCTTTCACTTTTTATTGTCAATGCTTCATGAAACGCCATACGACTCTTGATTTGAAAAAATAGCAGAATCAAATTTGTTTTTCATTAGAGCAATGTAATATTCTTGTTAGAATTTTCAAACAACATCAAAATCCAGACCAGCGCCTTAAAGCCTCTTTGCAACTTCAGGAAACGATGTCATAATTTTTTCCAGAAAATGATATTGTTATTAATAATCAAATTACCAGTTTCTAATGAAAAGCTAACAAACTGACTGTAATATGCTTCCTATGGCAATTTCTAAAGGACTTTCATGATTCGTTGTGGCAGATGGTTCTGCCATGGCCGTTATATACTCAAAATCGACATCTTATTGCTTTTTCAGAAGTTATTGCAGTTGTCTGAACCAGGATAACCAGGATGGATAGGATGCTCAGGATAGATAATCCTGCCTTATCTTGTTAATATTGGGAATCCTGATTCAGACAGTGTTGACAAGCCTTACAAGATCATAGGCGTCAACTTTGAGTATATAAAAGAGTTCCAAATATTAGATTGTGGCGGTCATCCGCTATGCAAGTTATTTAAAAAATGGAGATAAAAATGAAACAACATACTATTTTAGAAAAAGATGCCAAAAAAGTGGTCGAAAACTATTTAACCAATCAAATAAAAAGGGTTATTGAGCAGGCTGTACTTGTGGATAATGGAGAGTCATGGCGTTTCTCTTTTTTTGGAATTCCTTCGGAAAACCTGACTGTTACAAAACAAGGAGAGATTGTGTTTAATGATCATGGTCACTCCTGCTGCATAAGTGGTTTATAATACCTTGTGGGGCGTAATATGCAAAATAACAATGGATGACGGATTTTTTTCATGCTCAATCTTACAGTGAATTCACTGATAAAAACACCTCTGACAACTGCTATTTCCACTCGTATTCCAGATGTTAAGGAGAGACTTAGGCATCAATCACCTGTTGCCGGTATTGTAGTACTTGATAATGGAAAAATTGCCGGACTGATGATGAGCTACCATCTTGACAGACTTCTCGGAACACGTTTTGGATTTAACCTCTACTCCCGACAGCCTGTATCCGTCCTTATGGATCCTTCTCCTCTTATATTAAAACCATCTACTTCCCTTGAAGATGCTGCAAATCTGGCCATGCACCGCAAACTGGAAAAGGTTTATGATGACATTCTGATTGCCGAAGATGAGGAACTTCTTGGAGTTGTAACGGTAAAAGATCTGTTGTTGGCTCTTGCTGATCTTCAAGAGAGTAAAACCCGTGAAGTTACAAAAGCTCTGACAAAAACCAAGGAATATGCCATGAAGGCGGAAAGGGCATCCCGTTTTAAAACCATCTTTCTGGCGAATATGAGCCACGAGATAAGAACCCCCATGAATGGCATCATAGGTATGGCTGACTTGTTGATGGACTCAGGCTTGACACCAGAACAAAGAGAATATGCACAAACTATTGTCAACAGCGGGGAAAGCCTCCTTCAACTGATTAATGACATCCTGGATATCTCCAAAATTGAAGCAGGCAAGTTAACTCTGGACGAAGTTCGTTTTTCCCCTGCTGAAGAGATGCACAAGGTTTCAAATCTCCTTTCCCTTGCTGCCCGTGAAAAGCAGTTGAAATTTTTGATGACTACAGATAGCAATATTCCTGCCTTTGTCACAGGATCCTCCCAACGTCTCAAGCAGATTTTGACCAATCTTGCGGGAAACGCCATCAAATTTACCAATAAAGGCAAAATTTTTATGAATGCATACCAGGAGAGTGGAGACTCGCTTAAATGCACTTTACGATTTGAAGTCCATGATACCGGTATTGGCATTGATTCAGAACAAGGCAGTAAACTGTTCAAACCTTTCTCCCAAATAGATGAATCCTTGAGACGTAATACCGGCGGGACAGGACTTGGGCTTGCCATATCAAAACAACTGGTGGAGATGATGGGGGGCAATATTGGTTTTACCAGTGAATCCGGAAGTGGCAGTTGTTTTTATTTTACAGTATGCCTTAGTCATCCTGAATACACATCAGATTCACAAATAAAAGGGGAAAACCTGAAAAAGAGTTCTGTAGAAAAATCTGGCTTACATAAAGAGAACTCTATCATTCAATGTTCAGATTTTTCAGCCAAAATACTCTTAGTTGAGGATAATGCAGTTAACCGCAAGCTCGCCGAAAAAAT
>NZ_LT828544.1:0-77917 GCF_900170035.1 Desulfamplus magnetovallimortis
AGTTCGGTAAAATTTAATGAACCTGAATTGAATATCAACACAAAGGTTCATGTTGATAACCCCGAAAAACAGCAAATAAAGCATTCTGAAATTGATGGTTCATTGTTTCCTGATGAAAGTAATAATGATCTACATAGTCAGTTGCAACAGATCATAAATTCACTGACAGATAATCAGAAAGAAAACATTGATATCGAGACTCGGGACAAGATCATGTTTATGGTCAATGATCTCTTCCCTGGGAGAAGTGGCTCCAAAAAGCGGATTGCCTTCATGAATGATAATGGAATTTTGTACAATGGCCGGAAATGGAATACCAAAGATTTTTCAGATCAGATTGTGCGGGGTAGGGAGAGAATGAAGAAGAAATAATTCCCTAAAAAAATAGAATTATGATAAAAGGTTGTTTTTCCAGAGATGGAAGCAGCCTTTTTTATCATTCACTGTCACTTTAAAAGTGGGCAAAGAATGGGCAAAGAATGCATTTAAATAAAAAAAGGTTACAGCCTATTGACTGTAACCTATTGAATTTACTGGAGCCGACGAGCGGAGTCGAACCGCTGGCTTGCTGATTACGAATCAGCTACTCTACCAACTGAGTTACGCCGGCCTTTTGAAAAAGTTGCTTACAATTAATTCTTATTGCATAGAAAATCAAGAAAAAAATGCTGAAAAATTTCTTTAATATCATAAAAAACACAACAAAATATTATGATCAGAATCATGGTCAACACTTTGATGGTAAGGGCGATATGGCGCAATATGGCTTTACCGGTGAAAAGTTGACACAAATAGAGTTGACCGGCTGCCATAAATCGGCAAGGGCATATGTGGCGGCAAATATCTTCAGGCAGATGAATGGTTCAGGAAGCATTCTTGCGGTTTTTCCTGATCACAAAGGTGCCATGAGGTTTATGGATGATCTTCGTTTTTTCATGCCTGAGCTGAATGATGAGATTTTTTATTTTCCAGGTTACCATATACAGGCATATAAATCCCTATCATATCATGCAAAGACAGCAGCCACACGAATGGGGATACTTTACAGACTTCTTGAACTTTCAGGTCACAGCTTTGTTGTTACAACAGTGGATACACTTCTTCAGAAGACCATCCCAAAGGATGTTTTAAGCAGATCTGCTGAAATTGTCATCAACGGAGAGGAGATTGACAGAGATCTTCTTGTGGCGCGCCTCAATGCAGGTGGGTATATGAGAACATCCCTTGTGGAGGAGCCTGGCGATTATGCTGTCCGCGGGGGGACTTTGGATATTTTTTCTCCTAATTTTGAAAATCCCGTCCGTATAGAGCTTTTTGGGGATTATGTGGAGTCTTTGCGAACATTTTCTCCTGTAACCCAGAGGGGTATTGATGAGATTGAAGAGGCTGTTATAATTCCTCCAGGAGAGATGGTTCTGGAAAAACAGGGACTTAACGATGTTCTTGCACGCCTAATTGATGCCGGAAATGAGTCTGGCCTTGATGGTGTCAAAATCAATGAATACTTAGAAAGGCTAAGGGAAGATGGCAGATTTCCTGGTATTGAGAGCATGCTTTCCATAGTATATAAGGAACTTGACTCCCTGGTTGACTACCTGCCTGATAACACACTTTTTTTAATGGACAGCCCCGATGACATTGAAAATGCTGCTTCAGTTTTTTTGGAACAGGCTGTTAATAATTATGAAACAGCAAGACGTGAACAGAAACTCTGTGTTGCTGCAGAAACGATCTATATGGCGTGGGATGATCTACTGTTTAAAAGAGAAGCAAAGGGCATAAGTGTCTGTTTTAGGGATATTGTACTGCACAGTCAGGGGGATATCTCTTCAAATAGTGGCATTTTGCAGCTTAACTTTGACTTTAAAGAGAACATGGAACTCTCTTCGACTCTGCGCCATGGTTTAAGGCATGAAAAGTCGTCAGAAGTTCATGAACACCTTCTTGAGCCTTTTGCAAGGTGGTTAATGGATAAGGAGTCCCTTGGTATGTCTGCTGTGGCAGTATGCAGCACCATTGCCCAGGCAGGGCGGCTGAACTCACTTTTGCAGCCCTACGGAATAGAACCTTTGCCGTGCAATAAGTGTGAAGATCTTTCCCCTGGTATATACTCCATGGTGGGTAACCTTTCATCAGGTTTTGAGAGCCTTGAAAGTTCTCTTGCCATTGTGACGGATCAGGAGATCTTTGGTTCAGGAAAAAAGGTTGCTTCAAGAAGAGTTAAAGGAGAATCAAGGGTAAAAAACAGATTCATCACCCCTGAAGAGCTTAAAGAGGGTGATATTGTTGTACATATTGAACATGGTCTTGGACGTTATGATGGTCTTGAAACAATAACATTGGATGCCATGTCTGGAGATTTCATACAGATTACCTTCAGAGATGATGACAGGCTTTATCTTCCTGTTGACCGCATGGAGATGGTTGAAAAGTACGTTGGAGTTGAAGGTTATACACCTCTTCTTGATAAAATTGGCGGTAAAACCTGGAGCAATGCCAGAGCAAAAGCCAAAAAAGAGGTTGAAAAGATGGCAGGGGAGTTATTGAAACTCTATGCAGAGAGGCGTGTAAGAAAAGGCCATGCCTTTGCCCCCTGTGACGGATATTATGAAGAGTTTAAGGCATCTTTTCCATATGATGAGACCCCTGATCAGCTTAAGGCCATTGAAGATGTCCTGTCTGATATGGAATCAGAATCTCCCATGGATCGACTGGTATGTGGAGATGTGGGATATGGCAAGACAGAGGTTGCCATTCGTGCATCTTTCAAGGCTGTAAATGACGGTTGTCAAGTTGCTGTGGTTGTCCCAACCACAATTCTTGCAGAGCAGCATCTCCATACATTTCGGGAGCGTTTTAAAGGGTGGCCTGTGACCATTGAATCCCTTTCGAGGTTCAGAAGCCGCAAGGAGCAGGGCCGCATTCTTAAAGGCATGGCTGAAGGAGGGGTGGATATTGTAATAGGAACCCACAGACTGCTGCAAAAAGATGTTGTCTTTAAATCCCTTGGGCTTCTTGTAATTGATGAGGAGCAGCGTTTTGGTGTAAAACACAAGGAGGCTTTAAAGCAGAAAAGAAGCAATGTGGATGTTCTTGCACTCACTGCCACACCCATACCAAGAACATTGCACATGTCCCTTACCGGTATGAGGGATATAAGTGTAATTGCAACACCACCGGAGGATCGTCAGGCCATTGTTTCGTATATTTCAAGGTATGATGACTCCATTGCCGCCGATGCCATTAAAAAGGAGATGGCAAGGGGAGGGCAGATATTTTTTGTTCATAATGATATTGCCACAATAGAATCCATGGCTGAAAGGATTAAAAGGCTTGTACCAAAGCTTAAAGTGAGTGTTGCACATGGCCGCCTGACAGAATCAGAGCTTGAAAAGGTGATGCTTCAATTTGTCAATCGGGAGATTGATATGCTGGTATGCACAACCATTGTTGAGTCAGGGCTTGATATTCCTTCTGCCAATACAATGATCATCAACAAGGCAGACAGATTTGGCCTTTCCCAGATATATCAGCTCAGGGGCAGAATCGGAAGAGGGGATGAAAAGGCATATGCTTATCTTTTTGTTCCTGACGAAAACAGGCTCACACGGGATGCCAGAAAGAGGCTTGCAGCTCTCATGGAGCATAGGGATCTTGGCTCTGGGTTTCAGATTGCAATGAAGGACTTACAGATAAGAGGGTCAGGTTCTGCACTTGGTGCTTCCCAGTCGGGTCACATAGCGGCTGTGGGTTATGACATGTTCCTAAAGCTTCTTGATGAAGCAATAGCAGACCTTAAAGGCGAGCCTGTTGTACCATCCCTGGAGCCTGAGATCAATGTTACGATGTCCGCCCATATTCCGGAAGATTACGTTCAGTCAATTGAGCAGCGTCTTACCATTTACAGGCGTTTGTCCCAGATGACAGAGCTTTCTGAAATTGCAGCTATGCAGGATGAGCTTGTTGATCGTTTTGGTAAACTTCCCGAGGCCGGGATGAACATGCTTTTAAAGATAATGCTTCGTGTCCTTGGTGTAAAAGCAGGGGTGAAAAAGATGGATATTACTCCTGTGACTATTCATTTTGTCTTTTCTGAGATTCACCAGAAGCGCCCTTTGAGGATTGCAGGAACATTTAACGCCAATAAAAAGGATTTATCTTCAATAAAGGGTGTGCAAAGCTTTTTTCAGAGTTGGGAGTGCGAATATACTTCTGAAAATGCCATTAAAATTAATTTGTGGCCGAGAAATAAAAAGATTTCAAAGGCTCTTGTGGAGGGAAAAAAGATATTAAAGGAGATAGCCTCAATGGTGAATGGATAAAAATAATGGTATTGTTGAATTTGCTTCCCATTCATGTTACTTTACTCAGTTGATAAGTGTGTTGATAAATCCGGACTGAACCGTCAAGGCAGCCATCAGCTAACTTGATAGTATAGGAATTTCCATTTTATCTCCTGCAAAAGCAAGTGGTTATGGAAAAGCCCGCCCGAAGGGCGCTAAGTTCATAGTATAGGAATTTCCTTTTTATCTCCTGTAAAAGCAAGATATGAAGGATGTCGATTTTCGGAACCGGATTGTTTTTTTTATTAAACCTAATTAGAAAACAGGAAAGTATTTTATGAACTGGGATTGGGACAAGCTCAGAGATAAGCAGGAGCAGTACGAAAAAAGACGTAATAATGAAGGCGGTATTCCCAGACCACCACAGTTTGATGAAGTTGTTTCAAGGTTCAGGGATTTCAAGTTCCCTGGTGGACTTCTGATGCTTGTGGTGCTTTTTTTCTTTTTTTGGAACCTCAATTTTTTTTACAGTGGATATTGATGAAGTGGGGGTTATCCAGAGATTTGGAAAATACAGTAGAATATGCCAGCCCGGGTTGAACTTTAAATTTCCGGCTGGTATCGAGAAGGTTACTAAAGTTAAAATCAAGCGTGTTTATAAGGAAGAGTTTGGTTTTCAGACACTAAACAAATCCTTTGATAACTCCCGCTTTACAAGTGAAAACGCTGATATGGGAGTTGCTTTGATGCTGACAGGTGATTTAAACGTTGCCGTTGTGCCATGGATTGTGCAGTATCGCATCTCTGATCCATATAACTATCTTTTCAAAGTCAAGGATGTAAATTCCATTCTTCGTGACATGGCAGAGGCCACCATGCGTACTGTAGTTGGAGACAGAAGTATTAACGAGGTTATTTCAAAGCGTGAAGAGATTGCAGTTGCTGCAAGGGAGCGCCTTCAGGCAGAGATTGATCAGGCAGAAACTGGTATTACCATAGTTACCATAGAAATGCAAAAAACTAATGTGCCCGAGCCTGTTCAGCCTTCTTTTAATGAGGTAAATGAGGCTGTCCAGGAGAAAGAGCAGTTGATATACAAGGCCAGGGAAGAGTATAACAAGGCCATTCCTGCTGCAAAGGGTGAGGCAATGAGGGTCATCAAGGATGCTGAAGGTTATGCACTTGATAGGGTCAACCGTGCCCTGGGTGATGCTGCAAGATTTACATCAGTTTATACTGAATATGCAAAGGCCAGTGATGTTACGGAAAAGCGGTTGTATCTTGAGGCAATGTCCCAGATAATACCGAATATGGGTAAAAAGTATATTGTGGATTCCGAGCAAAAAAATCTTTTGCCTCTTCTGAATCTTGGGGATGCATCCCCTTCTCTGCCGATGTCAGGAGGAAATCTCAAGGATAACGGAGCTTTAAAGTGATTCAATATGTTTTTTCCGGCATCTTTGATATAATCTCATAAATATTTTGCACTTTTTCTGCAAAGTTCTCTGAAAAAAGTGAATATGCTTCAGAAAAGTGTAAAATGGGCAATGAAGGATGCCCTTTTTCTCATACGATATCCATTTTTGTGAAAAACAAGATGTGTTCAGGAGGGACTATATGAACAAATATAAACCGTTGATACTTGTTGGGCTTGTTCTGACAGGATTTATTCTTTTTGCATCTGCTTATATAGTTGATGAAACAGAGCAGGTTGTTATAACTCAATTTGGTAAGGCAGTAGGGGAGCCGGTGAAGACACCAGGGCTGAAATTTAAGGTGCCTTTTATACAGAAAGCTAACTATTTTCCCAAGAACCTTCAGGAGTGGGATGGTGATCCTGGACAGGTTCCCACCAAGGATAAAACCTTTATATGGGTGGATACCTTTGCACGGTGGAAAATTGTTGATCCTGTAAAGTATTTTCAGACAGTCAACAATATGGTCAGTGCTCTGGGGCGACTCGACGATATCATTGATCCTGCAATGCGTAACTTTCTCACTTCGTTCAGACTTGTGGAGAGTGTCAGAAACAGTGACAGGCCGATGGATACATTTGAAGGTATAGGTGATAGCGACAAGGCCGAAGGGACTATATATTCCCAGTATCGAATCAAGGTGGGAAGAAGTGAGATCACCAAAAGGATAATGGCCCAGGCACAACCTAAATTGAAACCGTTTGGTATTGAGCTTGTGGATGTTAAAATCAAGCGTATCAATTATGTCGAGAAAGTTCGGGATGCTGTTTATGGCAGAATGATTGCAGAAAGAAGTCAGATAGCTGAGAAGTTCAGGGCAGAAGGGAAGGGTGAAGCAAGCAATATTCGTGGTGATAAGGAAAAGGATCTCCAAAGGATAAAGTCGGAGGCATACAAAGCTGCCGAGGAGATCAAGGGTAAGGCCGATGCAGAGGCAACTGCCATCTATGCCGCTTCCTACGGAGCTGATCCAGAGTTCTATTCTTTCCTGAAGACACTTGAGGTTTACAAGTCAACCCTTGATAAAAGTAGTAGCCTTGTACTCTCAACCGATTCGGATTTTATGAAATATTTTAAAGGGATCAAGCAGAAGTAGAGATAGCTTCTCAATAGAGGTATCTTTTTGCAACACTTGTCTGTAGCATCTCTATAATTCCCAAAATCAGACTTTTAACAGGCTCATCTTTTACAAGGCTCATCAGGGTTTGCGTTCTATAAACTAAAAAAGGCCATGCATGTTGATTTCATGCATGGCCTCTGATTTGATAAAAACGATGGACATCTTTATCCCTTATTTGCCCTTGCGTCTCTGATGCCTTGTTTTTGCAAGGAGTTTTCTATGTTTATGCTTACGCATTTTTTTTCTTCTCTTTTTAATAACACTGCCCAAAATATCACCTCCTTTATTATGTTTGAATAATGTATTGTAAATGACAGGATTAATCCAATAGCTATATCATAAATCATTACTATGTGTCTATCATTTTTATTTACCGTGAAAATGACTATTATTTTTATATTTGGGGGTGATTGATACGTAATCAATCATGCCTGTTTATTGTGAAAAATGCATCATTATATATGCGGAGTTGATTTGACGTGAAGAAAATAGCAACTTTAAATAGTAATGAGGTCTCTTCGTTCCCCCCAAGCTGCTTTGATATTGAAAACACTGAAGTTTTACAAAAAAGAGATGAAGTGTTGCAAAAAAGAGATGAAGTTTTACAAAAAAGAGAATCAAGCCTTTTACAAACAGCAGGTTTGCCTATTATGGGTAGAAGCAAAGTGGAAAGGGAAGATCGTTTTTTATCAGGAACACCTCTTTATTTTAATATCAATGAACTTAAAATATTAGATGAAGCAGTGCTGATAGCTGAAGAGCTTGTGAATGATTATTATAAAATATCTTCGACATTATGGCTTAGCAGCAGATATGATATCAAAACAGCAAAGGATCTTCAGGAGCATGAAATAGTATATGGCCCGTTTGCCCAGGTTCTTGGGTACAGAGGAAGAGAGTCAAAAGGTGGCATTGCAAAGGTTATTGACTATTACAAGGTCTGTTTTCAGGATCATGCCATATTGACACTTCCGGAGCTTCATTGGCCGGAAAAGGGTAGTAATTTATCTGTAAGTCAAGTCAGTGATTTGCATTTAACCTTTCTGCCTTTTTTGATTTATATAACGGTTCATGAACTTGTTCATATTGTGAGATTTGCCACCTTTAAACAGATTTACGCAATGGCTTCGGAGGCTGATTGTGCCATGGAAGAGGAGCGTAAAGTTCATGCCATATGCCTGGAGATACTTAAGAAAATTTCAGTGTCAGGTATGGAAAATGTTTTGTTGTTTTTTAATAAATGGATAGTAAAATCTGATAGTTATTAAAAAAAATGAGTTGAAGAGGAAATTAAAAAATTTTAATTGATAAATCCTTGACAAGGGTTAAAGACTGACTATTTTATCCTTGATTTTGAAATGGATGAATTTCCCGAAAAAATGGAGAACAGATAAAAATGCCGATTTATGAGTATGAATGTACCGTATGTGGAAATGTAGATGAAGCATTCCAGAAAATTTCAGATGCCCCACTTGAGATTTGCTCTAAGTGTCAGGGTAAACTTAACAAGATTGTTTCCCATAGTTCATTTCAATTAAAAGGTTCCGGATGGTATGTGACCGATTATGGAGGATCTGTTTCCAAAGGTGGAAGCTCCTCAACTGATAACAAGACTGAAAAGAAAACGGAAAGTTCTTGTTCTGGGTCAACATGCGGCAATTCCTGCCCATCTTCCAAAGACCAAGCAAAATAGTCCTGAATTTCTCAATTTAAAAACGGCTGAAAACCATTAAACGCTCATCAAGTGGTGTGTTTAATCCGCAATTGAATGAAGTGTTCAGGATATTTATATCTAAAAATAATAGAAATAGATTTTTAATTAGCATTTAACAGAAAAAACTTAAAGGAGAGTAAAAACATGAGTTTGAGACCTTTACAGGACAGAATTCTGGTTGAGAGAGTTGAAGAGACTTCAAAAACAAAAGGCGGAATCATTATTCCTGACACTGCAAAAGAGAAACCTGCTGAAGGTAAGGTTGTTGCAGTTGGTAATGGACGTGTTGGTGATGACGGTTCCCTTGTACCCATGGAACTTAAAGTGGGTGACAGAATTCTTTTCAGCAAATATGGCGGAACAGATGTTAAGATAGATGGAAATGATTATCTGATCATGCGTCAGGATGATGTTCTTGGTGTTGTTGAATAATTAGAAGTTGTTGAACAATATTGCAGAACCAGTTGAATATGGTCTTCTTGTAAAAAATCCAAAAAACTAAATTTGCTGTTAATAACTTCAGCGGTTTAAATAACTTCAGCGGTTTACCGATGAAAAGTTGATGATATCGGATTTTTTACAGGTTTATCAAATATAATGATAAGAAAGTATTGAATTAAAATAGAAGATATGGAGGCCCGTAAAAATGGCTAAAGAGATTAAATATGATGCAAAAGCCCGCGAGGCAATGCTAAAAGGTGTTCGGACTCTTGCAGATGCTGTTGTTGTAACCCTTGGACCCAAAGGAAGAAATGTTGTAATTGAGAAATCCTGGGGTTCGCCAAATGTTACAAAAGATGGTGTAACTGTTGCCAAAGAGATTGATCTTGAAGATAAATTTGAGAATATGGGCGCCCAGATGGTTAAAGAAGTTTCAAGCAAGACAAGTGATATGGCCGGAGACGGTACAACCACTGCAACAGTTCTTGCTCGTGCCATCTATGAAGAGGGCCAGAAACTTGTTGTTGCCGGCAACAATCCCATGGGTATTAAAAGGGGCATTGACATGGCAGTTGCAAAGGTAGTTTCCGAGCTTGAAGCCATGAGCAAACCCACCAAAGATCAGAAGGAAATTGCTCAGATCGGTACAATTTCAGCTAACAGCGACGAGACCATCGGTAATATTATTGCTGAAGCCATGGGCAAGGTTGGTAAAGAGGGTGTAATCACTGTTGAAGAAGCAAAATCCATGGAGACCACCCTTGATGTAGTTGAGGGTATGCAGTTTGATCGTGGATATCTCTCTCCATATTTTGCAACCAATGCCGAAAAGATGGTTGCAGAACTTGATAATCCCTTTGTTCTTATATGTGATAAAAAAATCAGCAGCATGAAAGATATGCTCCCTGTTCTTGAAGCTGTTGCAAAAATGGGTAAACCTCTTGTTATCATCGCAGAAGACATTGAGGGTGAAGCCCTTGCCACTCTTGTTGTAAACAAGATTCGCGGAACCCTGAATGTTGCTGCTGTAAAAGCTCCCGGCTTTGGTGACAGAAGAAAGGCAATGCTTGAAGATATCGCCATTCTTACAGGCGGTCAGGTTGTATCTGAAGATGTTGGCCTTAAACTTGAAAATGTAGGCATCAACGATCTTGGCCAGGCTAAATCCATCGTTGTTGACAAAGATAATACTACAATTATTGATGGCGCTGGTTCCAGGGAAGCTCTTGAGGGTCGTGTAAAGATGATTCGTGCTCAGATTGAAGAGACTTCATCTGATTATGACAGAGAAAAACTTCAGGAAAGACTTGCAAAACTGATCGGTGGTGTTGCTGTTATAAGTGTAGGTGCTGCAACTGAAACAGAGATGAAAGAGAAAAAAGCCCGTGTGGAAGATGCTCTTAATGCCACAAGAGCTGCTGTTGAAGAGGGTGTTGTCCCAGGAGGCGGTGTTGCTCTGGTTCGTTCAATTGCTGCTCTTTCTTCACTTGAGGGTGATGCCGAAGAGCTTCTTGGTATCAAGGTTGTGGCACGCGCCATTGAAGAGCCACTGCGTCAGATTGCCAATAACGCAGGTGTTGAAGGCTCAGTTGTTATCAATAAGGTAAAAGAGGGACAAGGCGCATTTGGTTACAATGCAAGAACTGATGTCTATGAAGATCTTATTGAAGCTGGTGTTATTGATCCCAAAAAAGTGGTTCGTTTTGCACTCCAGAATGCAGCAAGTGTTGCCTCTGTAATGCTTACAACTGAAGCCATGATTGCTGAAAAACCTGAGAAGGATTCAGGCGGTGCTGCCGGTGGAATGCCAGGTGGTGGCATGGGTGGCATGGGTGGCATGGGCGGTATGATGTAAGCACCCTGAATGCAGGATATCTGAATCAAAGTTTGATCATTTGATTGCATTGTAGTATAAAGCCCCTGTACATTATTGTGATGTGCAGGGGCTTTTCTTTTTTTAAGAGTACACACCCATTGCAAATTTGTTTTTCAGAAAGTTGTTACAAGATGCTGGAAATTCAGAAGAGTATCATGCAGTACTTGACATGAAACCTCTGCTCATATAGCATTGTTGCTGTTAATTTGTTGATCTTTAATTCAACTTTGATGAAAACTTTTATAATTATTCTTGGAGTTTGTTTTAAATGAATCCGGAAACAACCGATTTATTTCATATGTTAATGAACGCAGGTCCTGTTGTAAAAGCGGTGCTGCTGCTGCTTCTCTTTTTTTCCATTACATCGTGGGCAATTGTTTTTATCAAGTATCGTTATATTCGCAGGGCTTACAGGGATTCTGTGGATTTTACGGATATTTTCTGGCAGTGCCGCAATCTTGCAGATGCCTTTGCAAAGGCCAAAATATTAAGGACAAGTCCGGTGGCCAGGGTATTTATTACAGGTTATATGGAGATAAAAAAATATGAACAGACTTCCACTGGAGCTTCTGATACAAGGGGTAAGACAGATGGGATGATGATGCCTTCGTATAATATCATGAGCAGTGTCCAAAGGGCGCTCAGAAGATCCATCAATGTTGAAATAAGGCGATTGAGTCAACTGGTTCCCTTTCTTGCAACTGCAGGGAACACTGCCCCATTTATTGGCCTTTTTGGAACAGTATGGGGGATAATGAATACTTTTCATGGAATAGGTATGAGCAAATCGGCAAGTCTTGCTGTTGTGGCGCCTGGTATTTCGGAGGCTCTGGTTGCAACTGCTGCCGGCCTTGCAGTTGCTATTCCATCTGTAATGGCATACAACTACTTTACTGACAGGATAAGGGTGCTTGATTCTGAACTTCAAAGTTTTGTGGCTGATCTGCTCAATATTATTGAACGTGATCTCCAGAAAAACAACATAAACAGCAGCTCTGTTACTGCTTCTACAAGTGATGCTGGAACTGCTTCCAGCAGCATTAGAGGAAACAGCTCCGGAAGAATCATCAGAAAGACTCCTTTAACCGGCGACAGTAATATTAACGATAAGACCCTTAGTCAAAGGGTACGTACATGAAACAGGGGGCATATAATGCAGATTGGCGGAGGAAGTGATCCTTTAATGTCAGAGATAAATGTTACGCCCTTTGTGGATGTAATGCTTGTCCTGCTTATTATTTTCATGGTGGCTGCACCAATGATGGTACAGGGTGTGGATGTCAATCTTCCAAAGGCTTCTTCAGCTCCCCTGAAAGCTGAAGAGAATCACCTTGTTATATCAATTAAAAAGGATGGTCAGGTATATATAAATGATCAGGTGATAGATATTGGTTTTTTGACTGAAAAACTACAGAAAATCCTTGAAAATATTGAAAGCAGGGATCTCTATCTTCGTGCAGACAAGGATATTCCCTATGGAGTTGTTGTTTCTGTAATGGCAAAGGTTAAAGCAGCCGGAGTCACATCCCTTGGCATGATTACACTTCCTGAAGAAAATATGTGAAAAGCTTTAGCTGCGGACTAATCCATGAACAATACGGCAGACAAACTCATCTCTCATCGCGATACCTTAGCTTCAATGGATGACACTTCGGTGGCTTCGGGTTTTGTGTTCTATTTTTTTTCCATTTTTATGCATGGTATTCTTCTTATTACCATGATTTTTGCCCAGAATCTGAGTGTTGTTAATACTTTGCCTCCTGCTGTAAGGGTGGATCTTGTCTCGTTTTCACCAGGGATTTCCGATGTGGTTCCTTTGGCTGAGGAGCATGAGGAATCATTGCAATCTGAAGAGAGTCAATCATCTCTGAAAAATAATGACTTGCCTGATGACTTGTCCAACAATATTCCCGAGGTTGATTCTGTTATGGCTTCCGAAGTGGAGACTGTGGCAGACTCAGAGATACCACCACCTGAAACTATTGAAAAAAAAGATACTCCCTTGCCTCCTGTTCAGGAAAAAGCCCCCCCAGTTGTAAAAGATGAGCCTGTAATGCCAGAAAAAAAAGAAGCTGAAAAAAAAGTTCCTGAAACACTTCAGGATAAAGAAAAGGATAAGCCTCCTGTTCAGGAGAAAAAAAATCCTCTTTAAAGAAAAAGACCTATGATGCGGAAAAGGTAAAGAAGATTGAAAAAAAAGCCAGTGTAAAGGAAGCCTCTGTTGAAAAGTTGCCTGCAAAAACTTCAGAAAACAAACCTGATAAAGCTGATGACTCCCTTGCAGATGCCCTGGAACGGGTCAAAAAAAGGGTTGCAGATCAACAGAATCAAAAACAGGCTTCTTCTGGATCCGGCGGAGGGGTTTCCGGTGCAAAGGGAGGAACGGGATCTTCCCAGGCCATTGATCTTTATAACCTTGAGCTTATGTATAGGATACGTCAAAACTGGGTTTTTAATGAAAAGCTTGCAGGAAAAGAGAATAACCTTGAGGTCAGGCTTGTTATTAAGATTCTGAGAAATGGCGAAATCAGGGATATCTGGTTTGAAACGCGTTCTGGTAACAGCTATCTTGATGAATCTGCTCTTAAGGCTGTAAAAAAATCCAATCCTTTATCAGCTCTTCCGCCTGGATACTCTTCATATGATGTAGGATTGATTTTTACTCCTTCAGGATTGCAATAACGTACATGGCTGATGACAGCCACAATCGAAGAGATGAAAGTCGTTTCAAAAACATCTATTTATTGAGACTTTCATATAAAACCCTCATGATAGCGATGGCATAACAACGATGCATTAAAGTCTTTATATAGATGCATTAAAGTTTTTATATATCAGTATGCTATGGAGACTGTCTCATGAACATAATAAACGGGCATGGATGTCATTTTGTAATAGGGTTTAATGAACTTACCTAAACTCCCCCTCGCAAGTCCGTAGAGGTGACTGGGGGGTGAGCTGAATGGACAAGTTATTAAAAATCAATTCTTCAGTAACTACTAAACACGGAAATTTGTATCTATTTCCACGGTAAAGCAGGTAATATCTAATGAGTAAAATTTTTAATTTATCTTCAGATTCTGTTTATCAAAAACGTGAAAAGAATTTCCGTTTTATGATTTTGAACTCACTTGCAATATTAAAAGTATCCGTTTTTTTAATAGCTGTTTTTATTTTAGGGGAGATTGGTTACCCCCTGCAAGTTGCTGCTGAATATTCATATATTAATATAAATGATCCGCTTGTAAAAAAAATCCCCATTGCAATTCCTGAGTTCAGACCAATGACCGGCAATGAAGAGGAGCGATCCATTGGAAAAGAGAGTGTTGATATTCTTTCCAGGGCACTTGGTTTTACAGGCTACCTTAATATAATGGATCCCCTTGCCTTTTTGGATAAACCTTCGGAAAAGGGAATTACTGGAGCTGATATTACATATAAAAACTGGACTTCCATTGGTGCAGAACTTCTGATAACTGGCGGAGTTGTTGAGCATGATGGAAATATCCGTCTGGAATTGCGTCTTTTTGATACATTCAAAGAGACTATGCCTGTTGCAAAGGCCTATAATATCAAGTATCGGAATGATATCAGAAAGGTGATTTACCGTTTTTGTTCAGATATATCACTTGCATTGACAGGAAAAAGAGGTGTCTTTGGTAGCAAGTTTACTTTTGTTTCAGTTGTAGATGGAAACAAGGAGATCTTTACATGTGATTTTGACGGTGAAAATCTTGAACAAATAACATTTGATAAAAATATCGCTATTTCCCCTGCATGGTCTTCGGATGGAAACTACCTTGCCTATACTTCCTATGCTGATGGTAATCCTGATATCCACATACGTTCTTTAAAAGATAAAAAAAATGTTGCTAAAGTTAATAGGAAAGGTATGAATATAACCCCCGAGTGGGTTCCGGATACTTTTGCACTGGCTGCAACTTTGAGTTTTTCCGGAGATCAGGAGATATATCTTGTTCTTGGCAGCGGTGAGATAAAGGAACCCCCTCTTACTCGTAACTGGGGTATTGATGTCTCTCCATCATTTTCGCCAGATGGTAAAAAATTTGCTTTTGTCTCAAGAAGATCTGGTACTCCCCAGATTTTTATCAGTGATATGGCTACAGGAAGTGTATCCCGTTTAACATTCAAAGGCAATTACAACACTTCTCCTGCCTGGTCTCCAGAAGGAGATAAGATTGCGTATGTTGGTATTGTTAAAAATGAGATAGATATTTATGTCATTGATGCAGATGGTGGGGAGCCTCTTCAGTTAACAAGAGGTAGGGGTGATAATGAGAGTCCCACATGGTCTCCGGACGGTGGTCTTATTGCTTTCAGTTCCACCCGTCAGGGGGTGTCGAAAATATATGTAATGTCCTCAAACGGTACAGACCAGAGAATACTTTTTGAATTTGAAGGTGCTCAGACTGATCCTGCATGGTCGATGGCTGTTGCAGGGGAATGAAGATCGTTAAGGAATGATAACGATATAGAGAAACTTTCTAATAACGTACATGGCTGATGACCGCCACAATCGAAGGGATGAAAGTCGTTTTTAAAACAGTCTGTTAAGGAGACTTTCATATAAAATCTCCATGTTTGCTGACGCATCACAACGAAACATGAAAGCCGTTATATATCAGCATGTTATGGAGACTTTCTAATAAACCTTCATGATTGTGAGGGTATCATAAAGATGTATGAAAGTCTTTATATGTCAGTATGTTATGGAGACTTTCTAATAAAAAATAATTTTAAGGAGGAAAAATGAAAAAGCAAGTATTTAAAGCATTTTGTCTGTTTATTATGATGGCAGCAGTGGTATTGACCTTTTCATGTGCCAAAAAGACAATCCAAAGTGACCCATCATCAAATGGAAGTGAAATTTCCCAGGCTGAGAAGGATGCCAGGGACGCAGCATTGAAGGCAGAAGAGCTTGCAAGGCAGCAGAGCGCCATAGAAGAGCAGCGTCTCAAGGATGAAGAGCTGAAAAATAGGGAAACAGCTCAGAAAAAAGCTGCAAGAGAGCTTTTTGAAAATAAGGATATCTATTTTGACTATGACAGTTCCGAGCTTACACCCATTGCCCGTATGGCATTGAAGGAAAAAGCAGACTGGCTTTCAGAAAATCCCTATGCCGCAGTTACGATTGAGGGACATTGTGATGAACGTGGTACAACAGAGTACAACCTTGCCCTTGGAGAAAAGAGAGCTATTTCTGCTAAAAACTACCTTCAGGATCTCGGCATTGCAGATAATCGCATGAGCACAATAAGCTACGGAGAAGAAAAGCCCCAGGTGAGAGGCAATGACGAAGCATCATGGGCAAAAAATAGACGTGTACATTTTATAATCCGTTAAAGAATTAGTCTTAAATATCTTGCCCATTTCAAAACAGGTGACCTTTGCAGGTCAGACGTTTGATAATTCTAATTGGGTACCTTATTTTGTGCTGATTCCTAAGTGTTTTTTTTAGGTTTCACAGTAGGGTTTATAATCCGTGTCGGGTAGATACCCTCCTCCCTTGTAGTTTGGGGAGGGGGGAACTCTTGTGACATGAAAGGAGGCAATGGATTGCTTGTAGCAGGTAGATTAATAAGCCGGAAAACTTCTTGCAACAGGAATTCCGGAAGGATGTATCGTTTTTGGTTGTCAGCTTTTCTTTCTGCTTTTTGCCTTCAATGTTTGCTGACAGGTTGTGTTGAGACCCAGGAATTTGTCCTTCTTGAAAACAGGGTGGCTACACTTGAGGCAGTTAATAGAAGGTTGAAAGAGAAGACAGAAGAGTATGATAGCAGGTTAAAGGTTGATTTTGTCAATCTTGAAGAGGGCGTTGCAGGGGTTCAGAAAAATCAGCAGCAGAAATATGCAGATATTAATGCAACAATTGAGAGTATCAAGAATGATATCCGCCTTTTGAAGGGAGAGATTGAAGAGTCAGAGTATCGACTTGCAAAAGGTGGCGCAGCTCTTCCTGCTTCTGATTTTGACCGTCTTGACAGTGCAGTTTCAAATAATTACAAGCGTATTGCCAGGCTTGAGAAACATCTTGGACTTTCTCCGCCTGAAGATGTTGCAGGGTTGGAGACAGAAGCTTCATCTACTTCAACCAACGGGTCAGGGATGGATGAAGAGAAACTTTACATGACTGCAAAATCACTTCTTGATCAGGGTGCCAACGAAGATGCAAGGAAACAGTTTGAGCTTTTTATTGAAAAGTTTCCAAAATCATCAAATGCTGATAATGCACGCTTCTGGATTGCAGACAGCTATTACAGGGATAAGTGGTACGAAAAGGCTATTCTTGAATACCAGAGGGTGATAGAGGAGTACCCAAGGGGTAATAAGGTTCCTGCAGCTCTTCTTAAGCAGGGCTACTCATTTGCAACACTTGGTGAGAGAAAAAGTGCCAGATTAATATTGGAGGATGTTATAAACAAATATCCCCAGAGCCAGGAAGCAGCACTTGCAAAGGAAAAACTCAAAAGTTTGTAGCAAAATAAAGGTTGTGGGGATAGATCCCGGACTTGCAGGTACAGGTGTAGGGCTTATTCACAGTAATGGTTTGAGAAGAATATCAGGATATGCATTTGGCAGCATAAAGACTTCAAGCAATGATGCTCTATGTTTACGCCTTGAGCATATTTACTCTGAAACATTGAAATTTCTCAATGAGCAGTCTCCTGATATTGTGGTTCTGGAAGATATCTTTTCCCTTGGTAAATACCCTGGTTCAGGTATAACTCTTGGTAAAGTTACAGGTGTGCTTTTGCTTGCTGCCTGCCAATCTGGTGCGACAACTACTGAAATCTCTGTCAGAGAAGCTAAGAAAATTATTTCAGGCACAGGCAGTGCTGATAAGCATCAGGTGGAAAAGTCTGTACGCAGTTTTCTTGATCACCCTGAACCCATACGTCCTTTTCATGCTTCAGACGCACTGGCCCTTGCCATAGCTGGTTTTTTCAGATATTCCAAAAATTTTATGAAATAATTTCAACAACTTAAGGATTGAAAAATCCTTGAAATCGGATTTTTACCGTGAAAATGATGGCATCTTTCATTTGTCATACACTTTCCTGAACACAATGCCAGTTTTCCTGGTAGTCTGTTCCGGAAAGTGTAAAGTACTTTCTGCATGATATGAAGGATGCCAAAATGACTATCATTTTTATACTTGGGGGTGATTGATACGCAATCATGTCTGTTTACCGGTTCTTTAACGTTGCATTTGGTCAAAATTACTGGAAATTTGTATGATAGGATATATTCAAGGTGAGGTTCTCAAGGTTGCCCAGGACGGTATTTTGCTTCTCGCAGGCCAACTTGGTTATGAGATACTTCTTCCTGTAGTGGTTCTTGAAAAAATTCGTTCCGAGCTTGAAGCTGTATCTCAAGGGAATAATATTGACAAAAATGTTTCTGTTGACACTGACTTCAGGAACACTCAATCCAGCAAAGCTGATGATGTCCAAATATTAGGCAATTCTGCTGGGACAAATTTTTTCATCGCTCTTCATATCTATTATTACCAGACTGAAAGGCAGCCAAAACCTGTGCTTATTGGTTTTAATTCAGAGGATGAAAAAGAGTTTTTTCAGTTATTTATTTCTGTAGATGCAATAGGGCCTCTTAAGGCTGTAAAGGCCATGGAAAAACCTGTTGGGCATATAGCCAGAGCAATTGAGTCCAAGGATGTGGATTTTCTGTCTCACCTTAAAGGGATCGGCAAAAGAACAGCACAGAAAATTGTTGCATCTCTTCATGGTAAGGTTTCAAGGTTTGTGACAGGCAGCATGGATAACCATGAGGTTTCTTCTGATGATGCCTCTTTTGGAGGGACTGTTTATAAAGGAGCTACTGCCTCTTCTGTCATTCCCGCCACCAGGAAAATCATTGGAGGGCAGGTTGTTGATGTGCTTGTGGAGCAGCTTGGCTTTACGTCGGCTGTGGCAAGAAGAATGGTCTCAATTGCAATTGAGAAAAATCCAGCCATTGAAACACCTGAGCAGCTTCTGGATGCAGTGCTGAAGCTAAGATAACAGAGCCTCTCTTTTAAAGAATGGGCCTTAAATAACTTGATAATATAAGGTAACAGTGACGATGAGTGACTCCATTCTATCCTTTTCATCAGACAATTCAGAAAAAAATGGGATTCAAAACAACGATGATTTTGATTCAGGTGTACAAGATTCCGGTTTTGGAGATTTTTCCGATGGACTGAATGATAGAAAAGCTTCCTTCAGTGAATCTGAGATATTAAAAGATATTGATGGAAATTCTTTAAGATCATCTCCCTCTTCAGAGATCATATCTTCAATAAAACTTCCTATGGATATTGAATCAGAAACAGGCTCTTTGAGGCCAGAAAAGTTTGATGACTATGTAGGGCAGTGCGAGACTGTGGAGACCCTTAAAATTGCCATTGAGGCTGCAAAGATGAGGAACGAACCCCTTGATCATGTACTACTGCACGGACCTCCCGGCCTTGGTAAAACAACAATCTCCCATATTATCGCAAATGAAATGGGCGGACATTTGACAATTACATCGGGCCCTGCCCTTGAAAAAGGCGGAGATCTTCTTGGTATGCTCACAAACCTTGCAACCGGAGATTTCCTTTTTATTGATGAAATTCACAGGATTCCCAAAGCTGTGGAGGAGTTTCTATATCCTGCCATGGAAGATTATGCTGTGGATTTCGTGTTTGACAAGGGGCTTCATGCAAGGAGTCATCGCTATCGACTGAACCATTTTACACTGGTTGGAGCAACTACAAGGGTTGGATTGCTCTCTTCTCCTTTGAGGGATCGTTTTGGAATCTTCAGAAACCTTGATTTTTACACGGTTGAACAGCTTGTTTCTATTATAAAACGCTCATCTATACTGCTTGATGTACCAATAAATCAAGATGGAGCAGAGGAGCTTGCTAAAAGATCCAGAGGGACTCCGAGGATTGCCAACAGATTGCTTAAAAGAGTCAGGGATTACTCCCAGGTACGTTCAAAAGGGAAAATAACGACTGAGACAGTAAGAGCATCGCTTGCCCTTGAAGGGATAGATAACATGGGATTGACACCCCTTGACAGAAACTATCTTAAAACAATAATTGAATTTTATCATGGCGGCCCTGTGGGAATTGAAGCTGTCTCTGCAACTCTTCAGGAAGAGACTGATACACTTGTGGATGTTGTGGAGCCTTATCTGCTGAAATGTGGTCTGGTGCTACGTACATCATCAGGGCGAAAAGCATCTGTCATGGCATATGAACATCTTGGGATACCTTGTCAACGGGAGTTGTTTTAATAGTATGTATTATTGGTTAAAAAATAGATATAACGCATATTGTTCTTTAGATGTTGTTTTGATCTTTTGGGGATTAGTTCTTTTTTTTGCAACAGTAATAGTATCTGGAACAGCTTCTGCGTCGGCAACAGCCTCTGTTTCTGAAGCAGTGTCCGCACCTGCAACAGCCCTTGTTTCTGAAACTGTGTCTGCGTCTTCAGAAGCTTCTGTGTCAGTAATTCCCTCCTTTTTTCAAACAGCCTCTGTTTCTGCAACAGCCTCTGCGTCTGAAAAATCCTCTGCATCTTTATCATCACCTGCAACTTCGTTTTCGGAATTAGTACCTGCTGCACTTATAAAAGGGCCTTCCAATGGCTCTTCAGCAATTATTGTGGAAAAAGATACCCAGACTCTCAGAGTATATACTTTTTTTTCTTCTGATGATAAATACAGAAAAGTTTTTGAAAGCCCATGTTCCACAGGAGAGGCCTATGGTAGAAAAAAAATTGAAGGAGATAAAAAAACTCCAGAAGGGGTCTATTTTATAAAAGATGTTTTTGAGGACAGGTATCTCTCCCCCATTTACGGGAAAAGAGCTTTTACAACTGACTATCCAAATCTGATGGATATTATGTTTGGAAGAACAGGGAGTGCCATTTGGATTCATGGTACCAATAAAATTCTGAAGGCAATGGATTCAAATGGATGTGTTGCCATGAATAATGATGATGTGGTTAATCTGGACAAATTCATTGAAACTGATATGACACCTGTTATTATAACCGGCACTATTGAATATGCATATCTCCACACAGTTGAGACAGAACGAGACTCACTCTTTAAATTTTTAGTGCAATGGTTAAAGGTTTTAAATAGTGGCACACTAAATGATTTTAAATTGTATTATGGATTGGACAGAGAGCCTGATATTGGATGGTGGGAGGAGTGGGAGCGTAATCGCAAAAATCCTTTGCTTCAAGGTGATGTTTCATTAAGTAGTGAAATCCCTGTTAATAAAAATGCTTTTGGGCAAGCCACTGCTGCATTGGGTGATGTTCATGGAGATAAATCTTCTTTTTTTGTTGATGCTTCCAATGTTGGAATATACCGTCAAAACGAACAGCTTGTGATATTGTTTGATCTGCTGGCAAGATCGACAATAAATCCGCGTGACTTTGTTTTCGTTGGGAAACGCAAGTTTTTTTTGCAGCCAAACAAGGGGATGGATAAAAAAGATATTTACAGAAGTATCGCCTTTGAAACAAATTTTAACAATTCCACAACTCCTGCCATGGATAAGGATTTGGATGGAGAGCTTAACGTGCAATTTGTTAAAAAACAGTTTCCAGGTAGTGGGGAACAGATTTTATACAGGATAGTTGGAGATGAATTTCAGTTTGTTTCAGTTAAATGTAAACCTGGTCAATATCCCCTGACGGCTGCAGCCTCATTTTTTCGTAATAGGTAGCTGATTGAAAAAGAAAATTTCATCTTGACATATTGAACCTAATAGAGTAATAAAACCAAATTATTTTTTATAACAGGAGACGGTGAATTGAAAAAATATACGTATAGTGCAAAGAGATCCGATAACAAGGAAAACTGGTGTGTTATCGATGCTAAGGATAAGGTGTTGGGGAGAGTTGCTTCCGAGGTTGCTGCAAGAATTCGTGGAAAACATAATCCTCTTTTTACCCCGCATGTTGATACAGGCGACTGGGTTATTGTTTTGAATGCAGACAAGGTTAAACTGACCGGTAATAAGTGGACACAGAAGACCTATTATCGTCATACAGGTTACATGGGCGGAATTCGTGCTACGACTGCAAAAGAGCTTCTTGAAAAAAAACCAGAAGAACTTGTTAAAAAAGCAGTAAGGGGTATGCTTCCAAAAAACAGGCTTGGCAGAAAACTAAATACAAAGTTGTTTGTTTATGCAGGGGAGGATCACCCCCATGCTGCCCAGAAGCCGGAAGTTGTTAAAATATAGTATCGAAAAGATAAGGGACGTTAATTTTTTATGGAAAATGGAAATATCTACTACGCGACCGGTAAACGTAAGAGTTCTATTGCAAAAACATGGCTGAAACCTGGCAGCGGCAAGATTACTGTTAATACAAGATCTCTTGATGACTACTTTCCAATGGAGACAGCAAAAGAGCTTCTGTCTGCTCCTTTGGTATTGACAGATAATAAAGAATCCTTTGATATCAATATTAGAGTGCTTGGTGGTGGTATCATGGGACAGGCAGGTGCAGTACGTCATGGAATAGCAAAGGCTTTGGTTAATGTTGATCCTGATCTGAGAGCTGTGCTTAAAAAAGCCGGATTTCTTACAAGAGATGCAAGAATCAAGGAAAGAAAGAAATATGGTCAGAAAGGTGCAAGGGCAAATTACCAGTTCTCAAAGAGGTAATTTATTTTTTGACCGCATTGATATGAATAAACTCTGGATTACTTTATATTACTAAACAGACACATAATCACTTTTTTTGAGCAGTATTCCGAAATATTTGCTTTTTTTATCATGAAAACACTTATTTTTGTTTTCATAATCGGGAGCCGGCTGTTGAATTTGGGATCATTAAAGTTTAGTATGATAAATTGTAACCAGTAGAATATTATGCCGTAAGGGGCAGGTAATTATGTTACCTGCCCCTTTTGTTTTTCCGGAGGGGGTTGGGAATGGAGAAAACATTCTTGTTTTATGATGTTGAAACATCTGGATTAAGTGCCTATTTTGATCAGATATTGACATTTGCAGCTATAAGAACAGACATGGAGCTAAAAGAGATTGAACGCTATTCAATAAAAATCAGGATGCGTTCGGACATTGTTCCTTCACCAGGGGCATTCATAACACACAGACTGACTCCCGAGGAACTTGAAAGCGGTATTTGTGAATATGATGCAGCCCTTCAGATCCATGAGATCATGAACACTTCCGGAACAGTTTCACTGGGGTACAATACCCTTGGATTTGATGATGAATTTTTAAGATTTGCCTTTTACAGAAATCTTCTTGAGCCATACACCCACCAATACGCCAATGGTTGCTCCAGAATGGATATTTTGCCCATTACCACGTTGTACAGAATTTTTAAACCAGATATCATGAAGTGGCCTGAAATTAATGGAAAGCCCACATTGAAACTGGAGCTTATCAGCAATTTAAATCAGTTGGTGCAATCAGGGCGTGCACATGATGCCATGACCGATGTGGAGGCAACTCTTGCCCTTGCCCGTATTCTTAAATCTGAGGAGGAGATGTGGAATTACTGTATTGGTTTTTTTGATAAAAAAGAGGATCGCAATCGTATGGAGAAGCTTCCTCTAAGTTTCAGGGTGGCAGGAGAGCATTACAGGGTTGGGTTGATGGTTTCCCTGAAATTTGGCAAAGATTTGATGTATATGGCTCCAGTGGTTGGTATTGGAGACTCCATCTCCTATGGAAACCAATCTCTATGGCTTCGTCTTGATAAGGATATTCTCCCTGATTCTCCTCCGTTGAAACTTGATGAGCATTTCCCAATTCGTAAGAAATATGGTGAGCAGGGTCTTCTTTTGCCACCATATGATAGATTCTGGGATTCTCTTCCTCCAGCCCAAAAGCAGATGCAGCAGGCATCAATTTCCAAAAATATGGAACGGGTCAACCGAAGCCGGGCAGATGTGGATATGTTTCAACAAATTGTGGATTATCATAGGAATTATAAATACCCTTTTGTTCCTGATATTGATATTGATGCGTCACTTTATCAGGATCCATTTTTTTCATTGTCAGAAAAAAAAGAGGCTGCCCGTTTCCACAAAGCCCCTTTGGGTGAGAAAGTGAAAATGGCAGAAGAAACTCTTTCTCCAAGAGTCAGAACTCTTGCTTGCCGCATTCTCTTTAGAAATTTTTCACCATCAATGCTCTCTGCCTCTATTCTGTCTGAGCGGAACTCCTATATGGCAAAGGTAATACATGGAGATAAAAAAGATCATCCCGGAATTTTGGGTTTTAAAAATGATTTTCGATTAACACCGTCTAAGGCTTTGGAAGAGATAAGTGCTTTAAATGGGAGTATCCCCGTAAATGGAGATCTAAATGAAGAGTCATCCGCAAGATGTGGAAGCTACAAAAAAGATAATGACAATAATGTTAAAGCAGATAATGAAAATGGTGACAACAAGGTTTTGAAGCAAAAGAAAAGGGTGCTTGATAATGAACAGATAAATATTTTATCCTTGATGGAAAAATATTTATCTGGTTTTCTTATTACCTGAATCAGTGGCTTCGGCATCCTTCATTTTGCGGAGACTTTCATATAACGTACATGGTGGATCACTACCAAATATAAAAAATTAAAATTTTTATAAAAACAATCCCTTACTGAGATTTTCTAATAACCCCCCATGTTTGCTGATGCATCACAACGAAACATGAAAGTCGTTGTATATCAGCATGTTATGGAGACTTTCTAATAAAACTTCAAGATAAATCAAAAATTGTGCCACTGATTCAGGTCATTTTTCCTCGTACCAAAACTATATGGTGTGATGGCATAAAATAGCCTTAAAAGGCGGGGACTTTCAAATAAAAGCTAAAAGATTTGTGACTGGCAAGTTATTTTATAGCATCTTTCAGGGCTTTGCCGGGAATGAATTTTGGAACATTTCTTGCTGGGATGTCAATCTCTTTTCCTGTCTGGGGATTACGACCTTTCCTTGCTTTTCTTTCTGAGGATTTGAATGTCCCGAAACCTACAAGAGTTACTGTGTCATTGTTGGAAAGAGCCTCTGTAATGGTTGTAAATACACAATCAACAGCCGCTTGTGCATCTTTTTTGCTGTTGAGAACTTCTGCAACTTTGTTGGTTAAATCACCTTTGTTCATCTATTAACTCCTTTTTTCTTTTTAATTGTTTGCGGTAAGCAGGTGAATGGGGTTTGAACCATTGCCGGGGGTGGTGCATGAAAAATAAAAAAATTACTTGATCAAAGTAGCTGCTCTGCTATTGTGCAGGTTAAGTTACGTGCTTGGAGTCTGGGTGTCAAGTCTTTATTGTTATTTGCTATGACAATTTTTTTGTTCTTTCTCTTTGATGTATTTCCTGTAGTAACTTGAGAGTGGTAAGTTCTCAAAACCTGACACTATATGCTGTATTTTAAGTTTTCTGAGAAATACTATCTGTGGTATTCACTGGGAAAACCGGCATCCTTCAAATACTCAAGAAAGTACTTTACACTTTTCGTAGGTAAATCCCACAGCAAAGGGGTATCATTACTGAAAGTGTGATAACTGAAAGTGTGAAGCGGAAAATGAAACATGTCGGAAAACCTATGACTCACGAGTATTAAATAAGGAGAATTTTATGGAAGCTGCTGTGGTCAACTGTTTTATCGAAGGAACCTTTCACATTCTTGACACAACCGCATCTGTTAAAGTTAAGCCTGAAAAGCCATATATCAAAAAAAATGAAGTTTCAAAAGGGGTAATTACAGGCCTTCTTGACATTGAGGGCGATATTAATGGCACTGCTGCAATAAGCTTCACTGAAAAAAGTATCCTTGGCATTGTCTCCACCATGTTTGGAGAGGATATGCCGGAAATAAATGAAGAGATTACCGATGCAGTGGGGGAGATCGGTAATATGATTTCCGGTCATGTGAATACTAAAATGACGGAGATGGGAAAAAGTGTCAAGGTTAAACTTGCCGGAGTTAAAGAGGGGGAAAAACATGCTGTTGGCCACTCTCCTGGTAAAAAGATTGTTGTTTTTCCATTTCATACAAACAGGGGCGATATCTGGATAGAAGTTTGCTACTGAATCAGACATTTATGCAATCCAAATGCAGTCAGGATAGAAAATTAAAATACCATCTGATAATATCAGTTCCAAAAAAAATATAAAGGATTGCCCCAAATGACAGGTATGGTCCAAATGGAAGCCTTAATCTTGTATTGACAGATCTTGTAATCAACATTATCAACAATCCTGCAACAGTTCCTGTGACAGATGCCGTCATAATTGTGAAAAAGACCCCTTTCCACCCTGTTGCAGCTCCTATCATTGCAAGAAGCTTTATATCGCCGCCTCCCATTCCATCCTCTTTTCTTACAAGGTAGTAGCTTATTGCCACAAAATAGAGACTCCCTCCGCCTGCAAGTATGCCAAGCATACTCTCTTTAAGAGTCATCCATGGAACCGCTGCAGGTGAAAATGCAAAGATAAATATTCCTGGTATTGACAATATATCTGGAATGATCTGGAAATCAATATCAATAAAGGTGATAATGATAAGGACTGCAATAAACGAGAACCAGAAGAGAGCTTCCAGAGTCAGGTTGAATTTCATTACAACAGCAAGGGCAAACAGGGCAGTCAAAAGTTCTATTGCAGGGTATCTGATACTTATTGGAGTGCGGCAGTTTTTACACTTTCCTCCCAGAATAATGTAGCTGATGATCGGAATATTTAAATAGAATGGAATTTTATATCTGCATACCGGGCAGAATGAGCCTGGGAAAATTATGGATTTATCCTTTGGTATTCTGTAAATGCATACATTCAGAAAACTTCCGATGCAGGCGCCAAAAATAAAAACCACAACATTTATGAAGCTAACTGATATGTTGTATGTTTGGGAGAAGTCTGGCATTGATCAACGATCCTTTATGGTATATCCCTTATTTGATGGTCTTGTAAAAAGTTGATGGTCTCGTAATAAGTTGATGGCCTTGTAAACGGTCATGGCCGGCGTTCAGCCACCCCCGAATATGGAAATTTGTATCTATTTCCACGGTAAAAAGTTGATAGCCTCGTAAAAAGTTGATGGCCTCATAAAAAGTCGGAAATGGTGCTTTTTCAACTGTTTTACAGCAGTCATAATGCTTTGTGGTTTTTTAGTCAATAGTGCTTTCAGTAAAAAGAGCTGCCACAACCCTTTAAATTATTGTCATTAAACATGTTGTAAAAGAAAAAAAATGAGTTATTGTAAGAGGCAAATTCTAATTTCAGTAATAAACGAAGGAGCCTGATATGGCAGAAACAGATATGGATGATTTGATAGAGATTATTGAAAACGAGGGAAATATTGATGATATACCCATGAGTATTCCAATGATGCCTGTAAGGGATGTAGTGGTATTCATTGATATGCTTTTACCTCTTTTTGTGGGTCGGGAAAAATCCATTAAAGCAATTGAAGAGTCGGCAAAAAGTCACAGGTATATTTTTCTATCTGTTCAAAAGGATTCCGATCTTGAGAATCCCGGCCCTGATGATGTCTTTTTAGTGGGTACGGTAGCCCGTGTTCAAAAAATGCTGAAACTGCCGGATGGTCGTATCAAGGCACTTGTTCAGGGAATTGCCAAGGGAAAAATTGAGAAATTTGAAAGAAAACGTTCCTGGTTCAAGGTCAAATTTGACATTCTAACCGAAGAGGAGATTGATTCAAAACCAATAGAAATTGAAGCTTTGATGAGGAATGTCAGGGAGAGCAGTGAAAAGATACTTGCCCTGAGAGGAGAACTTTCCGGTGACGTGGGAGCTATTCTTGAACAGATCACATCACCTGGTAAACTTGCAGATCTTGTTGCATCAAATTTACGCCTGAAAGTTGATGAAGCACAGGATGTTCTCGAAACCTTTGATCAGAAAAAACGCCTTGAAAAGGTTAATGACTTTTTAAACAGAGAGCTTGAACTTTCAACGGTGCAGGCCAAAATTCAGACCCATGTAAAAGATGAAATTTCAAAAACCCAGCGTGACTATTTTCTTCGGGAGCAGGTAAAGGCTATCCATCGAGAACTTGGTGACGGGGATGATAAGCTTGCAGAAATTGAAAATTATAATGAAAAGATCAAGAAGGCAAAGATGCCTCCTGAATGTGAAAAAGAGGCATTGATCCAGTTGAAGCGACTTGATCAGATGCACTCTGATTCATCCGAGGCAGCAATTATCCGTACCTACATTGATGCCATTCTTGAACTGCCCTGGAGCAAGTCAACGAAGGATTTCCTTGATATAAAGAAAGCAGCAGAAGTTCTTGACCAGAACCATTATGGTCTGGAAAAGGTAAAAGATCGGATTCTTGAATATTTAAGTGTCAGAAAACTCAATCCTGCAATCAAGGGTCAGATTCTCTGCTTTTCAGGTCCTCCAGGTGTAGGCAAAACTTCCCTTGGAAAAGCCATAGCAAGGGCTATGAAACGTAAATTTGTCAGGGTTTCCTTAGGTGGGATAAGGGATGAGGCTGAGATAAGGGGACACAGAAGAACATATATTGGTGCAATGCCCGGAAGAATTCTGCAGGGACTTAAACAGTGCGGCAGTAATAATCCTGTTTTCATGCTTGATGAGATTGATAAATTAGGTAATGATTTCAGGGGAGACCCATCTTCAGCACTTCTTGAGGCCCTTGATTCAGAACAGAATTCAGAATTCAGTGACCACTATCTTAATATGCCCTTCGATCTGTCACAGGTTCTTTTTGTCCTTACAGCAAATATGACAGACACAATTCCTTCAGCTCTTTTAGACAGAATGGAGATAATAAGAATTCCGGGATATACACACGAAGAGAAAGAGGCGATTGCAAGAAAGTATCTTCTTCCCCGCCAAATAAAAGAGAACGGCCTTGTAAGACGCTCCATCCATATAAGTGATAATGCACTTGACACAATTATTTCTGAATATACCCTTGAAGCTGGTTTGCGCGAGCTTGAAAGAAAGATAGGAACTGTTCTCAGAAAGATTGCAAGACAGATTGCAGAAGGTAAAAAGGGAAAGTTCAGCGTAACACGTCAGAAGTTGATAAAATTTCTGGGGCCGCCCATCTATCTTCCTGAACTTGATCAGGAGGAGAGTCAGGCAGGGCTTGTAACAGGGCTTGCATGGACGGAGGTTGGGGGAGAACCTCTTTATATTGAAGTCTCCTTGTGCCATGGCAAGGGTGAACTTTCAGTGACAGGGCAGATAGGGGATGTAATGCAGGAGTCGGCAAGGGCGGCGTTCAGCTATACAAAAGCTAATATGGACAGGTTTAATATTGACAGGGATGATTTTGAAAATAAGGATATTCACATCCATGTGCCAGCCGGGGCAATCCCCAAGGATGGTCCGTCAGCAGGAATTGCCATGGCAACTGCACTGATTTCGGCATTTACGGGAAGAGTTGTAAACAACAATGTTGCCATGACAGGAGAAATTTCATTAAGGGGCAGGGTTTTGCCCATAGGCGGCCTTAAAGAAAAGGCACTTGGTGCATTGCGTGCAGGAATTAAAACTGTTGTAATTCCTGAAAAAAACCGTAAAGATCTTTATGAGATTCCACAAAGTGTAAAAAATAATATAGAATTTATATGTGTTCAGGAGCTTGACCAGGTTCTTGATATTGCATTTGTCAAACAAGATGATGAGCCGGAGAGAGATCAAGGGGATGGTGTTGCTTCAGAAATAAGTGAGGATGGGGATAGTGAAACTGGTTGCCCTGATGACACAGACAATGGTATTGCCTCTGACAATGAAGTTCATTGTGATGATGATATTGGAAGAAAGAATGATAATGACGTTGTTGCCGGTGAAAAAGAGTTATGATGAAAAAGAGTCCTGATTTATGAAAATTCTTGCAGTAGATACAGCAGAGCAGAGTTGTTCCATTGCCCTTGTTGAGGATGGTTTTCCTCTGTTTGAGACCTTTTTATGCAATAAAGTTACCCATTCCCGTTCACTCATGAGTATGATTGCAAAAATGTTTGACAGCAATATTGCCGGAAAAGGCCAAGGGATAAAAGATGTTGACGGAATGGTGGCAGCATGCGGTCCTGGTAGTTTTACAGGTCTTAGGATTGGAATCAGCGTTGTAAAAGGGCTTGCATGTGCTGCTTCAAAACCTGTTGCAGGTATATCCAGCCTTGACGGTATAGCATGGCAGTTTTCTGCATCAGCTTCCATTGTATCCCCATCAATGGTAGGAAAAAACTCCTTATCAGAAGTACCAGAAGCTCCCTCAATGTCTGGAAAAAACTCCTTATCAGAAGTAGCAGAAGCTCCCTCAATGGCTGGAAAAAACTTCTTATCAGTAGTAGCAGAAGCTCCCTCAATGGCAGGAAAAAACTTCTTATCAGGAGTATCAGAAGCGCCCTCAAGGGTAACAGATTCATATGCTTCCGTATGTGCTATGATGGATGCAAAGCGTGGAGAGGTTTACTGTGCTTTCTACCGCTTTATCAATGGTCAACTGATTGAAAAGAGCCAGGAGCGTGCACTTGCACCCGAGAAGGCAGCAGCTATGGCGGGCAATAACCTTACTCTTTTTGCAGGTTCGGGTGCTGTTGTATTCAGAGAGACCATTAAAAAAATTTGCGGGGACAATGCTATGTTTGCCCCGCCTTTTCAAAACTATGTACGGGCATCAGCGCTTGCATATGCCTTGCTTCAAAAGCCTTACAGGCTTTCATTGGAACATGATGCTATTATGCCAGTTTATTTAAGGCGATCCGATGCTGAAATGAATTATGAACAGTCAAAAGGTGGTTTTGTTGACAAGGAATCATCTCTCTGATATTCTGAACCTTCTGATTTATTACAGTTAAGTATAGCACTTATCATGGAGGAATTTTTTATGCCTGGTGGATATTATGAATAGGACGGGATGGCCTGAAAGATCAGGTTTTCCATTTGCATTACCGGGATTGAAATATATTTTTGCACTCTTTTTTTTGACGGTTGTTTTATTTTTTGCTGGATGGTACATTCCAGCTCATTTTTTTTGGCATTAACTCTTTTTGTCTGCTGGTTTTTCAGGGATCCTGAAAGAGAGATCCCAGATGATCCTGAAGCCATTGTATCTCCTGCTGATGGCAGGGTCATAATTGTTGAAAAGGTTGAGTCGAGTGAGTTTATAGATGAGCCTGTAATAAAGCTGAGTATTTTCATGAATGTTTTCAATGTTCATGTGAATCGTATTCCGTTTTCAGGAGAGGTTCAAAAGGTTGTATATATTCCAGGTAAATTTGTAAATGCTTCGTTTGATAAGGCATCTGAAGATAATGAAAGAAATGCTCTTGTAATCAAGACAGATTCAGGGCTATGCTATGGTGTTGTGCAGATTGCAGGTCTCATTGCAAGGAGGATTGTATGCAGTGTTAAAACCGGTGATCTTATGCTAAAAGGTAAACGTTATGGTATGATATGTTTTGGTTCAAGACTTGATCTTTACCTTCCACTGGAAACTCGTGTTGAAGTAAATGTTGGTGAAAAAGTTAAGGCCGGCTCAACAGTTCTGGGCTATTTCAGGAGTTGAATAACATTTTATGGATTTTAATTCTGTTGCCTACAAAAGCAGCATATTGTGGAAATAATATGCCCCAAGGGTGCTAATTTGAGGTAAAAAGATGAGGAGGTCAACTAATGCAGAAGAGAGAAAATTTTAAAAAGAGTATATATGTACTCCCAAATCTTTTTACATCCATGAATATATTTTGTGGATTTTATGCAGTTCTGTCCGCCGTAGATGGTCGTTTTACAGACGCTGCAGTTGCCATAATTATTGGAGCTGTATTTGATCTTCTTGATGGAAAGATTGCAAGGGCAACCAACACATCCAGTCAGTTTGGAGTTGAGTATGACTCACTTGCCGATCTAATAACATTTGGCCTGGCACCAGCTCTTGTTATGTATCTTTGGGCACTCAAACCCCTTGGACGCCTTGGGTGGCTTGCCGGATTTCTTTTTATGGCATGTGGTGCTTTGAGGCTTGCAAGATTCAATACCGCAGCGGCTTCCGGCAGCAGCAGCAGTTATTTTCAGGGATTGCCCATTCCAGCGGCTGCGGGTATGAATGTCTCGGTAGTACTTTTCTTTTCAAGGATAAATATTGACCCTGCTTCGTCCAAGGTTTTTATCCTTCTTATGCTTTATCTTCTCTCCTTTCTTATGGTCAGTTCTATAAAATACTATAGTTTTAAGAAGACCGGTCTTTTTAAAAGCATGAAGTTCAATAAGCTTGTTGCCATTGTTCTTATGCTGGTTTTGATAGCCTATGAGCCAGGAGTTGCTCTTTTTGTGGGAATGCTTATATATGTTTGCTCTGGTCCTGTTTATTCACTCTTCTTGATGTCCCATAGCACAAGAAGTGTAATTGATGATGATGAGCATGAAGATGAAGCAGATATGCCGGATGAGGCAGAGGAGAATCTGCTGATATAACAAGGTACATTTTGTTTTTTGGGAATAGAAGATTCACTTGGTTGTTGGAGTTTGCTCCTGTTAGGTTATGTTCAGGAACTCCAATAATCAGGTGAATTTATTTTTTTACAGCAGTGGGATTTCCGTTTATTTTTTTGGCTGGAAATTACCGCAAGGGAGTCATTCTTCGTTGTGCTGCCAGTTGTAGCATGGGAGGCATGATATCTATCATTATATTTGTGACGGAGAATAAAAGAGTTGGATCAGATACCAATTACTGTAGAAGGGTATAATGCTCTTAAAAAAGAGCTTGAAAAGTTGAAAACTGTTGACAGACCTGAAAATATCAGGGCAATTGAAATTGCAAGGGCCCATGGTGATCTTTCAGAGAACGCTGAATTTGATGCAGCAAAGGAGAAACAGTCTTTTATTGAGGGTAGAATTGGTGAATTAGGCTATAAACTTGCAAGTGCAAAGATTATTGATCCTGACTCTGTACCAAAGGACTGTATCCGATTTGCATCACGGGTTCTGCTTGAGAACCTTGACTCTGGCGAAGAGGTAAGATACATGCTGGTAGGGCAGGAGGAGTCTGATATATCAAAGGGTAAAATATCTGTATCCTCTCCCCTTGGAATGGCGCTTATTGGAAAAAAGCCAGGAGATGAGGTGATTTTGCAGGCTCCTGGCGGCAAACGTTCATATGAAATCATTGATATTTTATAGTTTGCCTTAAAGGTTTGGTTGTTTTGTGTTTTTTCAAAGGTTCATCAAACTTAAAATGTTTAAAAAATATTTGGGGAGATAAGTAACTTGGCAAGAGTAACCATTGAAGACTGTTTGAAAAATGTTCCAAGCAGGTTTGCGCTTGTGCATATGGCTGCATTACGTGTTCGACAGATAAGGGAAGGATCCGATCTGTTGATAAAATCATCCAAAAACGAAGATGTTGTAACTGCTTTAAGGGAAATTGCAGCTAATAAAATCGCTATCAGAATGAATTCTGAATAGCTATGGCCTGAAAGGATATAATTTATTTTCTTTTGAAATCTGTTGTTAAATTAAAAAAAATTAATAGAGCCGTTGGAAAAGCCATCTGTGATTATGACATGATACAGGATGGTGACAGAATCATGGTTGGGGTTTCCGGCGGCAAAGACAGCCTGGCGCTTCTTCGGTTGCTGTCGGATATCAGGGAACGGGCACCAGTAAAATTTGATCTTTTTCCAGTTTATATTGACCCGGGATTCAGGGGAAGCATAGCAAAAGACCTTGAATCTTCAGTTAATCATATCCATGGCAGATTAAGGGTTGATTATACCGATTATGGACTGCTTGCCCATTCAGATTCCAACAGAGAGAATCCATGTTTTCTCTGCTCCCGTCTCAGAAGGAAAAGGCTTTTTGAAATTGCATCAGATGAAGGATGTGCAAAAATTGCTCTGGGGCATCATAAAGATGATATCATTGAGACACTTTTTATAAATATGTGTTATTCCGGCAGAATCGGAACCATGAAGCCTTGTCAGGATTTTTTTGGTGGTGAGCTGACCATTATACGTCCCCTTGCCTACCTTGAAAAATCAGAAATATTAAAGCTTGCAGCCATATTTGATTTTCCGGATTTTGTAAACCCGTGCCCAAGTGATGGAGTGACAAAGCGGAGCAATATAAGAATATTTTTAAATAACTTATATAAAGAGAACAGGAATATAAAGGGGAATCTTTTCAGAGCCATGGCAAATGTTGAAATGGATTATCTTTTAAAGAATACATTATGATAGATATTCAGAAACAGAGGGATTATCGAAATATTCCCATAGACAAAGTCGGAATCAAGGAGCTTCGTTATCCCATCAAGGTTCTGGACAAACAGAATGGAATGCAATCAACAGTTGCAATGATCAATATGTATGTGAACCTTCCTCACCAGGCCAAAGGTACCCACATGAGCCGTTTTGTTCAGATGCTTCATACCTTTCGTTCCCAGGTTTCCCTTGAATCAATTACACATATCCTTGAAGATATGAAAAAAACCCTTGAAGCCCAGTCATCCCACATTGAAATCACCTTTCCATATTTTGTGGAAAAACGTTCTCCTGTAACTGGCTCAAGGGGTCTTATGGATTATACCTGCTCTATTATGGGTACCTCAAGTTCTAAGGGATCGGAACAAAACAGTGATCTTATGGTAAAGGTGGGAGTGCCCATAACATCTGTCTGCCCCTGTTCCAGGGAGATAAGTGATTTTGGTGCCCATAATCAGAGGGGTGAAGTTCTTGTAAGTACCCGTTTTAAGAAATTTATATGGATTGAGGATATCATTAATCTTGTTGAAAATGCTGCTTCATGTGATGTTTTTTCTGTCTTAAAGAGAGAAGATGAAAAACATGTCACCGAACATGCATATCAGAATCCCAAATTTGTGGAAGATGTTGTTCGGGATGTTGCAAAGGTGTTAATAGAGGATGAGAATATCACATGGTTTTCAGTTAGTGCTGAAAATTTTGAGTCAATACATAACCATAGTGCATACGCCTATATTGAAAGCAGCCAAGATAGCTGATACGATTCCATGCATCCCCATCTATCAGGGGATGCCTAAAATCTATCATGTGGGACGCTCAGGACTATCCTTATGAATTGCTTTTTAGACCATTCACCTCGCCCCCAGCCACATTTTAAAGACTTGCGAGGGGGAGTTTAGAGCACTTAGCGCCCTTCGGGCGGGCTTTTCCATAACTATCTGCTTTTGCATATAAAAATAGAAATTCCTATACTATTAAATTAATTAAACCCAATTAGTTAATCAAAAAATTTTTGATCTTCATATTCCATTATAGTTTCCCAGAGCATCTCTTTAATAGCCTCATATCCTGTTCCTTTCTGATTTATCATTATGACAAAAGGGTAAAGCCCATTAGGTGTTTCAAAATATCCGCAACGGGTTCTTACTTTGTAAAGTGTACCTGTTTTATAATATTCTCTGTATTCAAATTTTCTGGTGTTAGATTTTGCGGTATAGGAGTGTTCCCTTTTTTCAAAAGGCATCAAGGTATAATAGGGCTTGAATTTTTCCAGTACTTTAACCATGTCAGCAGGCGAGATACTGTTCTTTCTTGAGAGTCCCGAGCCTTCATATGCCTTGAAATTCTTAAGGCCAACAACTTCCGATGCATAGGCTGTAATGGCTGCCACCCCTTTTTCAATTGTTGCAGGTGGTGAATATTGTGCGGCTCCTGACGTTAGCAAAATCTGGTTTGCAATGAAATTGTTGGAGTATTTAAGAAGATTTTTTATTATTTCCAGAAGGGTCAGTTCAGATATGTAATTATAAACTTCATTTTGTATGAAATTGTTGTTTTTGCTGTTGTGTTCAATGTTGCTTTTGATCTCCTTTTTGTTTTTAATCTCCTTATCATTTTTAATGTTTTTTTGATCTGTTTCACTCTTGTTTACTGTTTTTAAAATATTTTCATTATATGAAATATTATCTTTTACTTCAATCCCCTCTTTCAAAAGAAAATGTCTGATAAGCCTTCCTGCATAGAGTCTGCTCTCTTCTCTTGAAAAAATAACCCGTCCCTTTTTCATTCCAGAGGCTTTTACTCTCTCAAGTGCAAAGGGAAGTAGTGGTGTCTGTGCTTCTGCTGTAACGTAGCGATTTGTTGATTTGTCAAAATTGAATGCCACAGAGTTAAAGTTGGCACACAATGCGCCTGTAAATGCATCATATGGGTTGTTTGAGTTTCCATTTCCGTCAATTATAATATCAGAAGCAAAATAGCCATCATCTAAAAGGATTCCATTAATTTGTAAAATATTCATTGATTTAAGCTTTAAGGCAACTTCATGGCATAAAGATACAAGTCTTTCTGAAACAAGCATAGGATCCCCATACCCTTTTATTATAAGGATATCGTTGTTGCCAAGATAAAATCGTGTCTGAAAGCGGTAGTTTTCCCCAAGAAAGTGGATGGCTGCTAAACTTGTCAAAACTTTGATGGTAGATGCAGGAATGTATGTTTTTGCCGCATTTCCTGAAAATAGGATTGTACCATTGGGATCGCATAGCATTATGCCTATGTTTGGATTTTTGCTGTGGGTATTGAGCTTACTTTTAATTGATGATGCTGAATGTGCAAGATAGTTTGCGTATTTGTAATACCATTGCGGGTAAATTGTAATAGTGCCGAATATCATTAGAAGCATTATTATACGGCTCATTTTTAAAACGATATTTGTGATCATGTTTTTTATTTTCTCTTTCGATTTTCAAATGTAATACTGTTTCGTGTTCATTTCTTAAAATCAGTTATTACCTTGCAAGTTGATTCATTTCAAATATTGGCAGGCAAATTGACAGGACAATAAACCCCACCACTGCACCCATGATAAGTATTATTGCAGGTTCAAGAAGTGATGTAATGGCTGTAAGGGTGGACTGGGTCTCCTTTTCAAAGAGTTCTGCTGTTTTTTCAAGCATTTTTTCCAGCTCTCCGCTCTTTTCCCCGATTTTTATCATCTGGACTGCAAGGGCAGGGAATTCACTGCTTCCTTCAAGTGTATCTCCAAGCTCTCCGCCCTCCTTAACAATCTCGGCAGCAAGGGCAATCTTTTTTTGAATAACAGAGTTTCCTGTGGTATTTCTGGCAATCTCAAGGGCTGTCAGCATGGGAACACCGTTTCCAAGAAGTGCCCCAAGGATTCTTGCAAACCGTGAAGCACCCCCTTTTTTTATGAAGTCGCCTGCCAGGGGGATCCCAAGAATCCATCTATCTGTTGTATAAAGCCCTGTTTCGGTTTTACGCACAAGATGTATTGTAAAAAATATGGCTGCCGGCATTACAATAGCTATCCACCAGAAGGATTGAAAAAATCTGCTCAGTGAGATAAGTAGGATAGTGGGGGTCGGCAGTGCCTGATTCATCTCTGTGAAAATATCTACTATTCCTGGTACAATATAGGTTATAAGGAATACAAGCACAGCAGATCCTGTAATACCCATCAGTAAGGGATATGCAAGGGATGCCCTGATTTTTTTTCGCGTATCTTCCTGCTTTTCAGTAATGTCAGCAAGTCGTTCAAGTACCAGATCAAGGGTTCCTGATGATTCACCTGCGGTTATCATATTGACATAAACCTTTGAGAATACTGAAGGGTACTGGGCAAAGGCAAAGGATAGACTTTTTCCCTCCTCAATGTATGCCTTGACTTTTGACAATACCCGTTTCAATGCTTTTGAGTCTGTCTGGGGAATCAGTGAGGCCAGGGCTGTTACCAGAGGAAACCCTGCTGACAAAAGAGTTGCAAGCTGTCTTGTTGTTACAGCAATTTCAGATGGGCTTATTCTGAAAAAAGGGATGAATGCTTTGGCTTTGTCACTTTTTTTCTGTCTGGAGGCCTCTGTCCCTATCTCTTTAATTGAGACAGGAAATATCTGTTTTTGTCTTAATCTGGAACGGGCGGAAAAAACGCTTTCTGCATCAATTATGCCGGATGTTTTTTTTCCTGACTCATTAAATGCGCTGTATTCAAATACAGTCATTTGTTATGTTTCCTTTTATTTTTTTCATGGCAACACTGTGACAGAAGAGGGATGTTCCCATTGTTTTATCTTGCATAAAAAACTGATATATACTAAGCATGTTCCCTGTCAATCCTCATTAAGACCTGTCAGCCAGCCAGTGAAGGATGCTAAAATATCATATTGATTTTAAATTGTTAAGGAGTAATTTATGATTATCCCTTTAGTGCTTGCCGGTGGTTCGGGAACACGTCTTTGGCCACTGTCCAGGGAGCTTTTCCCCAAGCAGCTTTTGAACATAACAGATGACCATTCCATGCTTGAAAACACCCTGTTACGACTCAATGGTCTTGATTCTGTGTCAGCTCCCATTATTGTATGTAATGAAACCCATAGGTTCATGGTGGCCGAACAGTTGAGGCGTATTGATGTAACTCCCCTTTCCATAATGCTCGAACCTGTGGGAAGAAACACAGCTCCGGCAATAGCTGTGGCAGCTTTAAAAGCCCTTGACCTTGAAGAGGATCCCACACTTCTTGTGCTACCTGCGGATCATGTTATTTACAATGTGCCCCGTTTTCATGATCTTGTACAGAAAAGTGTTGCTCTTGCATCCCTTGGATATCTTATCACTTTTGGTATTGTTCCAGATAGTCCGGAGACCGGATATGGTTATATTAAAAAGGGTGATCTGTTAAAAAATGGGTCATACGGAGCCTGTGTCATTGACAGATTTGTTGAAAAACCTGATTATGATACAGCAAGAGGCTATCTTGAATCAGGTGAATATCTATGGAACAGCGGCATGTTCATGTTCAGGGCTTCAGGCATAATAAATGAACTTGAGCAGTATGAGCCGGAAATGCTTAAAGCTTGCAGAAGCGCCATTGAAAACGGCTGTTCTGATCTTGATTTTTTCAGGCTGGACAGCGGGGGATTTTCAAAGGCGCGTTCCGAGTCCATAGACTACGCTGTCATGGAAAAGACGGACAAAGGAGCCATTATGCCCTTTGATGCAGGATGGAATGATCTTGGTTCATGGGATGCGCTGTGGCAGACAGGTCAAAAGGATGAAGGCAATAATGTAATCTTAGGTGATGTTCTTCTTTCAGATGTTAAAAATTCATGTATCTACTCACAGCATCGTCTTATTGCAGCCGTTGGCATTGAGGATCATGTAATAGTTGAGACCAAGGATGCGCTTCTTGTGGCATCAAGGGATCGGGTTCAGGATGTAAAAAAGATTGTTGAACAACTCAGGAAAAGGGGCAGGGAGGAGGCCATCTCCCACAGCAGGGTACTGAGACCCTGGGGCGCCTATGAAACCATTGATGTTGAGAATCGTTTTCAGGTTAAACGTATAACCGTAAAGCCTGGAGCCAAACTTTCCCTTCAGAAACACTTTCACAGGGCTGAACACTGGACAGTTGTGTCTGGAACTGCAATTGTGACAAGAGGAGATGAAGAGATTCTTCTAAGTGAAAATGAGTCAACCTATATTCCTCTTGGAACGGTGCATCGACTTGAAAATCCGGGCAGGATTCCCCTTGAACTGATTGAGGTGCAGTCCGGAAGTTATCTTGGAGAGGATGATATCGTCCGGTATGATGACGTGTACGGGCGTCAGGAATTTTGTCAGGATAAATGAGGGAGTGAACGCTATGTCTGAACTGTCTGCTTTTTTAAAAGGTCATTTTCTAATAGCCATTCCGGGACTGCCGGATCCCAATTTTGCCCAGACTGTCATATGCATGTGTGAGCATAATGAACTTGGCGCACTTGGGTTTATTATTAATAAAATTCATCCTCTTCTTACAAGCCGTGAGCTGTTTGATGATCTCAAGATTGAATACACAGGCAATATTGACAGCATCAGGATTCACCTTGGAGGACCTGTGCAGTCAAGTGGAGTTTTTGTGCTTCATGGTGCTCCATTTCACTGGCAGGGATGTTTACAGGTAACTCCAAAGCTTGGCTTGAGCAATACCAGGGATATTATTGAAGCCATTGGTCAGGGACATGGCCCTGAGGAGTTTTTAATAGTTCTGGGGTGTGCAGGCTGGGGGCCGCTGCAGGTTGAGCATGAGATTGAAGATAATGCATGGCTTGTATCCCCTGTTGTGGAAAATATTGTTTATCACACTCCACCGGATATGATGTGGGAGCAATCCATGATGCTAATAGGAGAGAATGACTGATTCATCCATTATGAAAAAAAGAAATACCATTGAGATTATAGGATCAATATCAAAGGAGCTTGCTACAGTATTCGGGAATATGAAAGCCGTTCCTGGTATGTATGATTCATTTATGGAGCAAAATTACAGGGTCTGCCGTGAGATTCCTGAGCAGATAGACGAAGGTGTTGTAAGGATCGGGGTGGTGGGGGCCATAAAATCCGGTAAAACAACATTTGTAAATTCACTGCTTCAGGAAGATCTGCTTAAAAGAGGTGCAGGACTTGTTACTTCCACAGTCACCCGTGTGAAAAGGGGAAAAGAGCTTCAGGCACATGTGATGTTCAAATCGTGGGATGACGTAAATCAGCAGATTGAAAATGCCCTTTTGTTTCTGCCCGATATGGTGCAGGGAGCCTTTTGTCATGAAAATGACAATGGAAAACAGAAAAGCGGTTTTGATCTGCGACGAAAGAGTGACAGGCAGTTTCTTCGGGCTGCAAAGCTTAGACTATATTCGGATTTTTCGGTGACAGAGACAGGAATCCGGCCAGAGGCTGCATTGATATCCAATGCAATTGAAGGTTATGACGCTGTTAAATCCTTTGTCCAGGCTGATCCTTCAACTGTAATTTTCAGGGGAGATCAGTTTGGTCGTCACAGGGATTTTACAGGAGTCGGAGCCAATGCTTTTTTTGTAAGGGATGTCCTGCTTGAAATACCTGGGAGGGAAAATCAGGGATTTCTTGATTCCATGGTTGAAATTGCAGATTGTCAGGGAAGTGACTCCACAGATCCTTCTCATATGATTCGTATCCAGGAATACCTGATTTCCGCAAATTTGCTTATTTATATTATAAGCAGCAGAACCGGTTTGCGGGAGGCTGATCTGAAATTCATCAAACTGATTCAGACAATGGGGATTCTTAATAATATTCAGTTTGTATTGAACGTTGATTTATCTGAACATGATACCCTTGATGATTTAAAAAATGTGGAGAAGACCATCCGCCAGGGGCTTGGCTATTTTATTGATAATCCGGTAATTTATACTTTTTCAACCCTGCTCAATCTTTTTAAGGCTGATAATTGTTCATTAACCTTGAAAAATGAGGAGCGTCTTAAGCAGTGGCAGCTTGATGATGAACTTGTTCAATACTCTGATTTACAAAGCAGGGCATTCAGGCAGGCCTTAAATGAGCTTGTGAAAAACAGATATAATACCATTTTTATGGGTAATCACCTTGAACGCCTGAGAACAGTTGCCGGAAGTGCTGCAAAGCGCAATGCCATGTTCATGGAGTTGTTATCAGATGATCTTGAGCGGGAATCTGCTGCAATTGCCCGCATTAAAGGTGTTCAGACCCGTTCAAAACAATTTGAGGCATTTATGGATGAGTCCATTGAAAGTGCCCTTGAGATAATAAGGCGTGATGCTTTTTCTGCTGTACGTACTTTTTTTGATCCAGGGAGGGGTCATGAAGCAGGTAAGGTGATGCGTTTTGTCATGGATTATATGATTTATAGTGAAAAGTATGAGCAGATGGTTGCAGAATCCGGATTTCACCATTCACTTTACTGCATGTTTCATGATTTCAGAGTAGCGCTGGATCTTTTTATTGCAACCCATTTTACTCCTGCTGTTGCTGATTTTATAAATGAACAGGAGAGCCTTATAAAAGAAGAGTTCAGAAAAGTCTATAGCTCCTGTAATGTTGATATTTCAAACGTATATGACTCCCATATTGCAGATGATGTGGCAACAAGGTGTGACAATCCATCGGCAGAAGCAGTTGTGACAGAACCGAAATCAGCAAAAGCCGTACCTTATGTTGATTTAAATGCTGCGAGACGCATTTTAGGTCTTCAGTTTCCAAAAGTATCCTTTAATGCTGGATACAGCGCCAAAATAAAGGCAGATGCTGTTGCAAGGTTTGGGTTTTACACTCTCATGGAGGCATTTGGAAAAATATTGAATATGCTGGCAAGGCCCGCCAGAGCAAGTACTTTGAAAGAGACCTCAAAAAAGATCAGAAAAGAGCTGCTTGGTTCCATAAATAACTATTTTAAAGTTTATGGTGATAAAGTTGAGAATGAATATTTTGCTCCTTTAATACTTGCTGTTGCAAGGGATTTTCGTGACAAGCTCATGGAGATGTTTCAGATGAGCAAGTTTGAGGGGGAGCAGCTTGAAACCATTATTAATGAGAGCAGATCAGGCAGAAAAGAGCAACTAGAACGTCTTGAGGTACTTGGTAAGGTTATTGAAACTATAATATTGGAAATTGAGAACATTGTGCCTGAACTTGAAGATGTAAATATAAGAGCTCATGAGAAAAATTGACAAATGGATAATCGGGGATGTTGAACAAGATCATTTCAGGGGGGCAGACAGGTGCAGACAGAGCTGCACTTGATATTGCCATAAAATTCAATATAGAACATGGAGGCTCTGTTCCGCTGGGAAGAAGGGCTGAAAATGGTAAGGTTCCTTTGTGGTATAATCTTAAAGAGATGGATACAGCCAATTATTCCCATAGAACTTCCCGTAATGTCCAGGATTCAGATGGCACTGTTATTGTTTCCAATGGAAAGCTTTCAGGTGGTTCTCTTTTAACCCGTAAAGTTGCAGAGAAACAAGGTAAGCCTTGGTGTCATATTGATCTTTTGTTAATGGATGAATTTGAGTCAGCAGTGGTGCTTGATGCATTTATAAAAGATTTCTATATTGATTGTTTGAATGTAGCAGGGTCAAGGGCAAGCCATGATCCATACATATACAGTTCTGTAAAGGCTCTTTTTGAGGTCCTTTTGTATATGGATGTAATGGAAAGAACTCCTGAACTTATATCTCTTGATGATATGTTTCCTGATAAAAATATACCTGAAAAAAAGTGTTCTACAATTGAGGAGGCTCTTTTTTTTCTTGCTGACATATTTTCATTGAAGAGTCGTTCCATGCTTGCCAATTCACATGAAAATGACATTGCCTACTACTACTTTTCAATGGGGGATGCAATTGATTCAGCTCTTGGCCTGAGTATGGGAAATCGTGCCCTTATTGAAGCGTGTCAGAAAAGGTACGAAAATATGGTTGGGAAGATAGATATTGATGATGCTGTTATGATAATTTTAAAATCTTTTGCTGATTATCTGAGGCAGGATCACGTATTAAGGATTGTTCCATGATACCAATAAGAGATACCATTACCTCAAGAACAATTCCTGTTGTTACCTATATGTTAATCGGTGTAAATCTGCTTGTTTATCTTTCACAAGTGACAATGGGCAGTGAGCTTGAGCCTTTTATTTACGTATATGGATTTGTACCTGCAAAATTTACTGTTCCCGAGATTTCAGCCTATTTTTCATTTTCTGATATTATTATCTCAATCTTTTCCTATATGTTCCTTCATGGTGGTTTCTGGCATTTTATCGGGAACATGTGGTTTCTTTATATTTTTGGAGATAATGTTGAGGAGCACCTTGGTTCTGTCCGTTTTGCCATGTTTTACATTTTGAGCGGCATGGCATCTGCCATGCTTCATTTTCTTTTAAATCCTGTTTCTGCCATTCCCACCATTGGTGCAAGCGGTGCCATTGCCGGTGTTATGGGGGCATATTTTGTACTTTACCCAAGATCCAGAATTCTTACACTGATCCCCATCATCATAATTCCCTGGTTTATTGAGATACCTGCTTTTATTTTTCTGGGCTTCTGGTTTATCATGCAGTTTTACAATGCCACAGGAGACAGTGGTGCCTCTGGTATTGCCTGGTGGGCACATGTGGGTGGATTTATAGCCGGCATTGTTATGGTAAAACTTGAAAGAAGGATTCCAAGTGCAGGGGCTGATGAAAGATTAAGACCCATAATTGCCAGAAAGAAAAGCCCCAAACTTCAGATCATCAACCCCAGGCCGGTTGCAGATACCCTTGATCTTTCAGGAAATATTGAAATAACTCCACTTGAAGCAATCTCCGGTACCAGAAAGCTTGTCAATATTCCCTGGGGTTTTTATAAACGTCTATACAGGGTTAATGTCCCTTCTGGTGTTGAAAATGGCACGCGTCTTCGTCTCGCCGGTATGGGAAGAGGGCAAACCGGGCAAATGAGTTCAAGCCCCATAAGGGGGGACTTATATCTTACCGTTGATATTAAAAACAGAAGTTTCTGAAATTATCCGTATCTGGAGACAGTGTACCTGGAGACAGTAAATGAACGACCTTAAAGTTACAATAGGCTTTTCACCACAGAATATATCAAAAACCAATCAGGCAGAAACCATTCAGAAAAACCTGACCGAGCTTTTAAATTACAGACCCTTTGTTTATGATCTCCATTTTCCCCATTACAATCCTCAGATATGTGCAAGTGGCCGGCCTGTTAACAGTGCCATGTCACTTGATGATGCCCGAAATCTTACATTTCATATGATTTCATGGAATCAGGAAAATACAAAATTCAAACTTACCTTGCTGCTCAATTATCTTCTGCATGATAATTATAAGGTTGTTGTTGAAAATGTTGCAAAAGAGTTCTATCCAAGGGGGATAAGAAGCGTTGTTGCTGCTGATCTTGAACTTGTTAAACGCCTGAAGGATAGAATGCCTGACCTTGAGATACAGGGTTCATGTCTCTCCAACCGTATGACTGTAGAGGAGCTTGAGGAGGAGAGAAAGGAAGGGGTAACCCTCCATAATCCTTCTGTAAACATCATAAGAGACCCTGCTCAATTGAAGCGCAATGCTGAAGCCGGATACTCTTCAAAGGTTATTGCATTTGAAGGGTGTCTCAATCACTGTCCTGATGAGAGTACTCCATACGGTCATCGCTGGTATCTTGCAAGAAGCCTTACCCAGGAAAGTTCTTTTTGTACAAAAAAACGGATTGCATCTGATCCACGGTATTTTTTCAAGGCCAACTGGATCACGGTAAACCGTTTCAAAAAGTTGATGCCCTTTATAAAGGTTGTGAAACTGCCGCGTTGCAGAAGCTCCATCTCCTTTGCACTCTCTACACTCATTGATTCTTTCAATAATAATACTTCATACAATATTGTGGATTTTATCGGAGCAGGATATCAGATGTATCTTGCAAGGGATGTCGGGAATATTCCGTCTCATATTTTTGATGATTCTTTTTTTGATACACTGGAGAATTGCCGTATGGATTGCAAAGAGAGGGGCTGTCTGCTCTGCTTTGACAAGATGCGGCAGATAAAGAGATTCAGTTATAAACAGAAGCGCCTTGCGCGTCGTGCCCAAAGAAAACTTCCTGACAGAACATGGTTTGTGGATAAAAGATGGCGCAATGAAAAGACAATTCTTTAATTCTACTTTGTTAACTTCTGTAAATTGTCTGATTCAGACAGCAAAAAATGAGAAGCTAACAAAGCACTTTTTGGCATGCTTCATTTTTCAGTTTACACTTTCCGAAGAAAAAACACTGAATGGCGGTAATCCTTCACAAAAAAGTGTAAAGTACTTTTGGTGTCATATGAAGGATGCCCACTTTTTAAGGGAATTTATGGCTGATGAGTCAATGATAGAGTTGATAATTCGGGGAGAATGTAATGTATAACGGACATATTGTTATTGACTGTAACGGAATGGAAACTATTTTTGATTCTATTGGAAATATAAATTTTGATCGCGATCAGCTTCTTGTTACTGTTCGTTCACAAAATGAGATAGCAGGATGGCACTGGGATGGTTTTGCTGCCCTTTTTCAACATCTAAGTGATGGTTCTGCATCTTTGCAGGGTCATGAAGCAAAATGTGAAGCCATGTTGGGCTTTAAAGGAGGGCAGGAAAAATTAATGACAGTTTCAGGTTTCAAGGCCGTAGAACTGAACCCTTCAAGCAATCTTGTTTTAATAAAGGGAAGCACACATTCGGCATTTATTAACTGTGACTTCCTGAAATGGTATCGTATTTACAATAGACATTTATAATAAAGACTCAGTAAGTGCTGTTTTTAAAATTAAAATTTTAGGTCAACACTTATAGACTTATCCGTCATGAAAGGTAAGGCATGATTTACCGAATTTTGGACAAATCAAAACAAAAAGAGGTAGAAGAGCTATTCACTTATGTATTCAGCTCATCAGAGGGTGAAAAGGAAGGAAAACTGATTGGTACCCTTTCTTCACAGTTGGCATCAAGAATCGATAATAATGAAATAATCTGTTTCGGCGTATATGAAAAGGAAACGCTCACCGGTTCTATTTTCTTCACTCGCCTTCAGTTTAGTAGGCCTATTAAGGTTTTCATGCTTGCTCCGGTTGCAGTAAGCCCTGAACATCAGAGAAAAGGCATCGGACAGTTACTAATCAATCACGGTCTTAGTGAACTCAAAAAGCGCTCTGTTAATGTTGCTGTCACATATGGAGATCCATCCTTTTATTCAAAGGTGGGATTTGAGGCACTTTCAGAAAATGTAATTCAGGCTCCGCTAAAGCTTTCAATGCCTTTTGGCTGGCTTGGCCAATCTTTAACGGGAGAGCCAATTCCAACTATTATTGAACGTCCCGTGTGCGTTAAGGAATTCAATGACCCCGTTTATCGGTAAACAAAAGAACATAACAATCACTGCATTCTGACAGCAAAAAGCGCCGATCTTTCCTCGGCTCTTTTTTTTGCTGTCGGCTATGTGAAGCTTATGGGGTTTTCATGGCCTTAAATTTGCCCGAAGTATTGCTACAACAAAGTGCATAAAAAATAAAAAGTTTCAGCGTTGCTGAAAAAATACTTATAGTTGAGGGACTTTGGGACAATATTGCTGCCGATCAAGAAAGGTTTGAGCTAACCGAGAAATATTGACTTTTTCACTGCTCAACTATTATAGTTGATATGGTTAGTTGACCTAAAAGTGTTTTTCAACGGAGATGAATTATGGAAAAGATCGTTGATGTTACTGCCGCACGTAGGCAATTCGGGACTCTTCTTGATGAAGTCTTTCACAAAGGTGATATTTTTACTATAGAAAGAAAAGGTAAAGCGTTGGCGAGGATTGTTCCTATCGATAAATCTATGCGTCGCGAAGAGAATAAATTAGTTTCTTTACAGCAAAAAGCACTGCTGAAAGAGCTGAATAGTCTTCCAAACATTGGGATAGACAAAGATCCTGTTGAAATTTTAAGAGCCATGCGTGAGCAGAAGCGAATTAAGGCAGCCAATCAACATGACAAATAAATGTTACGTATTAGATGCAAATGTTTTTTTGGAATATATTTTCAATCGCTCATTACAAGACAAAGCAAAGCAGATAATTCAAGATGCAATTCTGGAAAAAATCCAATTAATGGTTCCAAGTCTTCTTTTGGATGAGATTACGGAAGTTCTGTGCGGCAATATGGACAACATTGAATATGTTGCGTTGCATTTGCAATATATTGAAAAAATAGCAAAGTCAGAAGTATTGAATATTATTGTTCCAAATACCAAAATTCGCATGAAAGCTGTGGAACTCGCAAGAACTGGAAATAAAAAGAGCGGTTATCCAGAACTGACAGATTGCCTTTATCATGCCTTGGCTATTATAAATGATGCTATATTTGTAACGAATGACAAAAGACATATTGCAAAAGTAAAGCGTTTTGGACATATTGCAAAACTATCTGATTATGGAAACTAAACACTCTCCATCGAGAACGTTTGTACCTTACAGCGAAGGCTGTTAGTGGCGTCTCTCATCTTATCGTTGGAAATAATCTCACTTTTTAATATGAAATAACATGTGAATGGAGCGTTGGTTATGAGTGGTAGAAAATTTACATATATAATAATAACTGGCTCGTCAGGTGATAATCATAAGTTTGATAATATAAAAGACCTGAAGGTAAATGTGGAAAATGGTTTGCTTGATTTGCACCTTGATGATGGCAGTTTTGTTTTTATGTTTGATGGGCTGAGATACTTTGAGGTGGGGCTTCCTGTACAGCAGGGTGTTGATGTAAGATTTCAATCATGTGAAGTACGTTTAACATCTGTTGGGAAAGGTGTTGAAGAGACCATCTCAATTTCAGAGGTGATCAACTGTGAATGGAAAGCTGATCAGGGGCTTTTTATGGTTTTTTGTAAATCAAGAACTTTTGCTTTCCATTTGGATCATGTTATTTCCTATTTTTTGAAAAATCAGGTTTGATTATTGGCATGCTTCATTTCCCAGTTTACACTTTCCGGAGAGAAAACTCTGGGTAGCGGGAATCTCTCACAAAAAAGTGTAAAGTACCTTTTTTTTGGCTCGCTTCAAGAACAGGAATAAATGGTATGCAGATCAAAAAGCTGGCTTTTTGGGGTCTCTTTTTTTTAACCATAACGGTATTGCTGTTTTTTTCTGTTGTACCACATTTTCTCGCACCTTTTGCCCAAAAGAAAATAATTGAAAATGCAAGAAAACTAACTGGCCTTGAAGAATTTAATCTTAAGGTTGAAACTATTTCTCTTTTCGGTGCAGGTATTGGCAATATAACAACTGGCCGGTCGGTTTCCGCTGATTCAGTTTTCTGCAATTACTCTCCGGCATCAATTAAAAATAAACATGTTGATTCAATAACGGTTTCAGGGCTTCATATTCGTGGGATTTTGCAGAATTCAGCTATTGTGTTTCAGGATTTTCCATTGCCGCCGGCAGATAGTCGGTTTCAGGAAAGAGAAAAAAAAAGTAACCATGAAAAATACAAGAATATAGATCCTGATATCACCAATGATGCATCACAAAATTCTGATGATAGTTATGATAATCTTCTTTTAACTCTTTTTAAGACTCCCGAAGATTTGCAACGATTTTCACGTATTCTAAAATTTTTACCTCCCTCCATTTTTATAAAACACTCTGTTTTTTCCTTGAAAAGCCCTGGGCAAACACTTGAAATTCCATTTGATATTGTATGCAGAATTCAGCAGAAACATGCCGGCACAATCCTTTTGACCCTCACCATTTTTCCATTTGCACAACCCATAAAAATAGATATTGAAGCAGATTTGGAGCGTGGCTTGAGAAATATATCAATGGTTGCCCATAACATTGATATCTCTCAATTTAATACTCTTTTATCCTTGGTTGTCCCTGATGTTAAACTTATCGGAAGATCAGATGTTGCAGTCAATATGGAGAATGATAACAGCAGGTTATGGCATATGACTCTTTCCAGACTCTCCCTTGACAGGCCACTAAAGCTTGATCTTAATAACTTTGTCAGCCATATCAAGGTAGATTCCCTTACGAATTTTCAAAATCTTGATGTTAATGGAGAATTTAATCTTTATTATAACCATTCTCTCTCTCATCCTGATTCTATGCCACCTTTTAAAACAGCCTTTGATTTTAAAGCTGACAGGAAAAAGATGTGGCATGCAGGTTTAAAAGTAATGTCAGACATTTCAGGTAAATTCAGCCTGCCTTCCCCTTTTCACTTAACTTCATTGGAATCTCCAGTTTTCAGTCTGGATTGCAGTGGAAAAGAGACCACCGGAAGGGCTTCTCTTTCATGTGACCTCAAAGGTGCCTTTTTTAAGGATGGTTCACAGGCTTTGAGCATTGAAAAAGTAAAAGTCAAAGGTGAGGGAAGCTTTGATTTATCCCAAAAAGAGACAGTTGCTTCCCTGGGCTTTGAAGTTGATCTTGGCAAGCTTTCTGCCGAAGCTGATGACAAGGTTGAGCTCAAATTGCCTGCTGTCAGGGTACCTGGTAAAATAACACTTGATAAAAAATTTGTACCTGCAATAAAACTTAATGTAAAAGCTTCTGATGGAACAGTTGCTTCCCGTGCCTTTGGGTTTAAACTAAAAGGTTTGGATTTTGATCTGCCTTTTAACTATGGAACCGGAAAGGGTGGAAAAGGTTTTTTAAATGTAAAGGGTATTAACCTTGAAAACAGTAAGGGAGTTGATAAAAAGTATCATGATCTCGGAAGCCTTGGAATAATAGTTGAACAGACCGGACAGAGATCATTTGAGTTGAAAGGGGGGCTTGGGGTCAAAGGGTTAAAAAGCTCCGGAAAAAAGGGAAAATCTGGAAATACCATACTGTTTGAATCAAAAATGGAACTGATGCATGAAACAGGCCTTGAAATAGATGCTCTGTACACCATTGATGACCTCCATCTCACAGATGAAATTGTTGGAAAAAGCTCCCTTTCAACCTGGGCAGGCAGCATAGAGGATTTTGATTTTGGCCTCAGCTTTTCCTCCCTTGGCAAAATAACATTTAAAGATAATCGCCTTGTAAACAGCCTTGAGGTTAAGCTTGATGACGGCAATTTTGCCATTAATGAAAAAAATATAAAAATTAATGGCATTCGTTCAAGTATTTCATTTGAGGATCTACCGATTGTCAGAAGTGTGCCCGGGCAAATACTGACCATTGACCGGATCAGCTTGAATGATATCCTGATTTCCGATTTGAAATTAAGATATACTCTTGAATCCATGAGTGCTTTGCTTCTTGAGAATCTTGAGTTCCAATGGTGCAGTGGAAAAGTGACAACAGAATCAATGCGCATCTCCACTGAAAAAAAGGAGTATCATCTAAATCTTTTTTGCGATAGGTTGAGCCTCTCATCAATTCTTCATGAGCTTGGGGCATTTCGGGCAGAGGGAGAGGGTAGTCTCAATGGTCGCATTCCTATTTCATATGTTGATGGCAATATTTCCTTTGATAATGGTTTTTTATATTCCACACCCGGCAAGGGGGGAATCATAAGAATATCCAAAACAGATATTCTCACAGCAGGTATTCCAATGGATACGCCACAGTTTGCCCAGATTGATCTTGCCAGGGAAGCCCTTAAAAATTATCAGTATGACTGGGCAAGGCTTGGGTTTAATACAGAGAGTGATGAGCTGGTTGTAAAGATGGAGTTTGACGGCAAACCAAAGGATCTGCTACCCTTTGTATATAAAAAGGAAGTCGGTGGTTTTGTAAGAGTTGACTCATCAAACCCAGGCTCCAACTTTCAGGGAATCAATTTAAGTGTCAATCTGAGACTACCTTTTAACAAAGTTCTGAAGTTTGGCAACAGGCTTAACACTTTGTTTAAAACCGGTGATTAGTACAAAGACTGCATTTTCAGGCATTTTGAAAAATAACACCAAAAGGAGATTTTATGCAAAAAAATAAGAGGGATTACGATTATTGTGGCGGCACTTTTCTGTATGTTGCCGTCAGGATGCAGCACAAAGCATGAGCTTGAGATGAAGCCTGTTGAAGTCAAGCCCATTCATATAACAATTGATGTAAATGTCAAGGTGGACAGGGCGCTTGATAACTTTTTTGATGATATTGATCAGGCTGAAGAGCAGATAATTCAGGATTAAACCATCATGGCAGTAGAGACAAGGCATGCCTTGTCTTCGCCACCCCCAATTATGAAAATGATGAGGGGTATTTTCACGGTAAAAGGAGATTTGGATATGTCAAAAAAAAATATGTTGTCATTGGGTGTGTTTGTGCTTTTTCTCTTTGCAGTTGTTTCACTTTCCATGGCAGATGATATAAAGCAAAGGATGAAGGAGCGCCTCCCTGTTATTGTTCAGATGAAACAGCAGGGGCTTGTCGGAGAGAACTCAAAGGGTTATCTTGAATATGTAACCAGTGCCAGACCCAATCCACAGATTGTTGATGCTGAAAACAGTGACAGAAAAAAGGTCTATTCCATTATTGCAAAACAGCAGGGAGCAACCATTGACAAGGTTGAACAGTTAAGGGCACTTCAGATTGTCCAAAAGGCTGCAAAGGGTGAATTCCTGCAAAAAGCAGATGGTACCTGGTATCAGAAATGATGCTGATAAATGAAATGATGCTTATAACTACTCAAAATTGACATCTTATTGCTTTTTCATAAGTTATTGCAGTTGTCTGAACCAGGATAACCAGGATAACCAGGATAACCAGGATGGATAGGATACTCAGGATAGATAATCCTGCCTTATCTTTGTTAATCTTTGGAATCCAGATTTAGACAGTTTTGACAAGGCTTACAAGATCATATGTGTCGATTTTGAGTAACTTACTGGTCTAAAAATTTTTCATATTGAAAAATTACTCTGCTGGGGGACAGATTTTAAATCTGTCCCCTGAAATCAATCCTTTGAAATACGTTCTATGAAATCTGTTCCCAAAATATGAAACCTGTTCTCTTAAACCTGTTCTCTTAAACCTGTTCCCTTAAACCTGTTCCCTTAAACCTGTTCCCTGAAATATGTTCTCTGAAATATGTTCCTCTATACGAAATTAAAACCATCCCATAAAGTTTTTAAATATGGTTTTTATTCTGTGTCTGACCTTCATATCTTCCCATTTATCCGGAAAAACCAGCGGGGCAAACAGAATCTCAATGGTTACCGTGTTTACTCTCTTTTCTTTATCAAAATAGCTTTTTGTCCTTTTGTATGGCAACTTTACAGCTCCTTCAAAACTTACCACTGTCTCACTGTGCGCCAATCCATTAACGCTGCCTGACTGTGTTTTGACGGATTCAAGGCCATGTCTTTCAAGCAGATTCTTTATGGCATTGTGTTCTGCCCTTGTCTGGATATCCATTCCCGTTTTTCCGTGTGCTGACTCATCTGCATCCCCAGAAATCACAAAAAGGGTAAATTTTTCCATACGGAACTCATCTTCTGCGGGAACCATAAGAAGATTGGAGCGTACAATGCGGTTGTTAGCAGATTTTATATCAAATCTTACATAATAGATATTGTTGGGAGGATTTGTTTCTCTGCATAAAATGTAAGGAGGGTTGTTCAAATTCATTATAGTTATAATCAAAAAAAAGAGATATCCAAAGAAACTGATCATATATGGTATTTTTATTGCATTCATAATCGCTTAAAGTTTTACTGGTTGTATATCAACTGTTTTTACCGTGGAAATAGATACAAATTTCCATATTCGGGGGTGGCTGGATGCCGGCCATGACCGTTTACCGTGGAAATGACTATCATTTTTATATTTGGGGGAGATTGATACGTAACAATCATGCCCGTTTACCATGAAAATGACTAACATTTTTATACTTGGGGGTGATTGATACGCAATCATACCCGTTTACTGGTAATTGTTTTTTAAACGGGAATGTTATTTCCAACTCATTCCTTAAGTTAGAGTATTGTTTTTAATAACACCCAACATAATAAAAAGCGAGGATGAAAAGATGAAAAAAAAGATAGAAATGGGATATGGCACCGTCAGGGCAGCTTTTGTACTGATACCAATTTTGCTTGTTTTCCTTACATCAGGCTGCATTTATCCTGCACTTCGTGGGGCAGGCGCAAGCAATGCCACCGCTACTGGAGGAGCACTTGATTCAGCCCAGGATGGAAATCTTTCCCAGGAAAGAATTGTCACTTTTACTGTTACCGGCAAGGGACTTATGCCGGAAACAGCCATCAACACAGGGCAGGGGCGACTTATGGCAGAAAGAGCCGCCATAAATGATGGTTATCGTCAGCTTGTGGAGAAAATCAGAGGTGTATATATTGATGCCTTTTCCCAGACAACAAACGGTATTGTGGATTATGACGTGATTAGAACCAAAACCCAGTCATGGCTCCGGGGGGTTGAGATTATTGCCATCAAGGAGAGCGGTTACGGAATTTTCAATGCAGATATGCAGTTAAGAATCTATTTTACCCAGAATGATATGATATGGTGGCCCACAGGGCTTGGAAGCCATATAGTTCCAGCACCTACAAAGCCTGTTAAATACTATTTTGCCAGACCTTCAATACTTAACATGTTCCGTTGTGAATCATATCCCTGGTGCGGGGAATACTATTACACTTCAAGATAGAATAAGGATGTTTCCCATGAATTGTAGATACCGATTCAACAAGACAGGAGTACTGTTGTCAAGTTTGCTGGCGTGTCTGATTCTGTTTTTTTGCAAATCAGGAATAGTGGCAGGTGATCATAATGCTTTTTCTGCCCAATCTCTTGAAGCTGCCGAGAAGCAGCAGCTTCTCTACCTTGCAACCCAGTTCAGGCAGCGTATTCAGGCAAATGAAAACACCATCAAAACCCTTATCAATGAAAAAGAGTCCCTGGAAAACAGAATAAAGCGCCTTTCAGACCTTGGAAGGCCAGTTCCCTGGGAGATGCATCAATCGGTTGGTCTGAAACAACAGAAAATTGAAACATCACTTAAAGAGAATGAAAGATTGCACTTTCTGCTTCAACAGGATAAATATCGTGCCCTGGAAGAGTGGAATCTGGACAGTAGTGCCAATGATCTTTTTAACAGTTCTGGCTCAATGGGATCAGGCAGCAGCTCACTATATGGCAATGGATATTTCTCAGGAGATATAAATGCCTTCAAGAGGACACTTGCTGGTAAAATAAGGGATTCCGAGCTGGCCGAATGGATTCATTTCTCGTCGGAGCAGAGAAGCTGCACCATTGAAAATGTACTTCCTATTCTTTTTGCTTCCGGAAGTGCCGATATTCCAAAGGAGTACAAAGATTTTCTTAAGCGTCTCGCTCTTCTTGTCAAAAACTACGATGTCAGGATTCTCATTAATGGTTATGCTGATTCTGACAATATCAATAATAAAAAGTATCCTTCAAATTTTGAGCTTGGCGCAACCCGTGCTGCAAACATTGTCCATGAACTTGTGAAACATGGGGTTAAACCTTCTGTATTCCAGATTGGAACCACAGGAAAATACCGCCATCAGGCAAAGGGCATGTCTGATAAAAAGCTTCTGGAGCGGAGAGCAGATCTCAAAATTGTCTTTATTTCAGGAACCGAGACAGGCTAACCCATTTTTAGTTTTTTAAAAAATCACATATTTTTTATTGTTTTCCTTTTTTTCTTCTGATATACGTAATAAATTATACTCCTTTAAGGCTTTTGTCTGAAGGGTATAAAAAAAATGTCAAGGGGGAAACATAATTTAATGAATAACATTGCTGAAACAAACGAGAACAACAACATGAATACTGAACAATTTGATGCTGCCGAAGAGATGGACAACAAACAGGAATCCCAGCCTGTAGTTACAGATGAAGAAGCCATGGAATCAGAGCCTGCTTTTACAGGTGAAGAGACCATGGAAGAACTTATGGGAATTTATGAGGAGAGCTTTAAACGTTTTGAAGAAGGACAAGTGGTCACCGGTACTATTATTGCCGTGGACAGGGATCATGTCCTTGTGGATGTTGGATATAAATCTGAAGGGCAGATCGCGATTCATGAATTCAGGGATGAAGAAGGCAATGTAAACGTCAACCTGAACGACAGGGTTGAGGTGATGGTCGAAGTTTGGGATGAAGAAGAAGAGACAGTTATTCTCTCAAAAGAAAAAGCTGCTAAGGTCAAAGTATGGGATGCCATAAAAGATATCTATGAGTCAGATGGTACTATTGAAGGTGTGATTACAAGCCGTGTCAAGGGTGGATTTTCTGTTGATATTGGTCTTCCAGCCTTCCTGCCAGGTTCACAGGCAGATTTAAGACCCATCCGTAACATGGATGAAATGGTTGGAGAGACATATACTTTTAAGGTACTTAAATACAATCGCAAGAGAAGCAACATTGTTCTGTCAAGACGCATTATTCTCGAAAATGCCCGTGAACAGGCAAGGGCAGAGACTCTTGATTCCATTGAGAACGACAAGGTCATGGTTGGTGTTGTCAAGAATATCACCGAATATGGTGTTTTTGTTGACCTTGGAGGCGTTGATGGTCTTCTTCATATTACAGATATTTCCTGGGGTAGGGTCAAACATCCTTCCGAACTTTTCTCTGTTGGAGACAAGATTAATGTCAAAATCCTCTCCTTTGATTTTGAGAAGGAGCGTGTATCTTTGGGCATGAAACAGTTGACTCCAGATCCCTGGACAACTGCAAAGGAAAAATATCCTGTTGGCTCAAAGGTTTCAGGTAAGGTTGTCAGCCTCACTGATTATGGTGCTTTTGTTGAACTTGAAGAGGGTGTTGAAGGTCTTATTCATGTCTCCGAGATGTCCTGGACACGCAAAATCCGCCATCCATCCAAAATGGTTTCAGTTGGAGAAGAGGTTGTTGCCGTTGTCCTTGATCTTAAACCGGATAATCGCAGAATATCTCTTGGTATCAAACAGACCATGGAAAATCCATGGGAAGTCATCAGTGAAAAATATCCTGTAGGTACAGTAATTGAGGGCAGGATTAAAAATATTACAGATTTCGGCCTTTTCATCGGCATTGATGATGATATTGACGGCCTTGTCCATATTTCTGATATATCTTGGACAAAACGCATTAAGCATCCTTCGGAAGTCTATAAAAAGAACGATGTTATTCAGGCAGTTGTTCTTGATATTGATAAATCCAGTGAGAGATTCTCACTTGGTATCAAGCAGACCCAGCCCGATCCATGGGAAACTGTTGAGCAAAGGTATGAAGTAGGTACTGAAATTTCTGGTGTAATAACCAATATTACAGATTTTGGTGTTTTTGTTGAACTTGAAGAGGGTATAGAAGGTCTTGTTCATGTCTCTGAGATCAGCAAAGAGAAGATCAAAAGTCCTTCGGATCAGTTCAAGACCGGCGAGGCAATTACAGCAAGGGTCATGAATATCAACAGTGATGAAAGGCGCATAGGACTCTCCATCAAACGTCTTGAAGAAGAGACAGAGCAAGAGGTCATTCAGGATTTTGTTAAAAATGCCAAGCCTGCCACATCTTCTTTTGGCGAGCTTTTAAGGGATAACCTTGAAGAGGCTGCAAAAACTGAAGATAAAGAGTAAATGCAACTGGATATCCTTTATTCCCCGCTTTACTCTTTCATGGAGATCATGCCGTTTACCGGATTCAGAGTAATCCCATGATTAAAAGCAGATGAATTTGATATCTGATAGATACATGTAATAAATGACCGGATACAGAGCAACCTTCTGTATCCGGTTTTTGTTTCAGGCAGATGTCCCAGGCAAAGATAGACTGCTGTGAAGCAGAAGAGGAGATATAATTATGTTTTCAAGAAGGCACCCATATCTTTATTTTATTATGGTAAGCTGCGCCATCGGCTCCATCTTTATGATATCAGCCATGGGGATAATTGTGGGAGGAGGTGCGGCACTTGTTAATTCCGGTTTTGCAGGAATTGAAAAAAAAGGGGAAGGCAATGTTGGTATAGTTGAAATCAATGGCGCAATTATTTCATCCAAGGAGATCATAGATCAGATAAAAGATTTCAGGGAGAAAAGTTCCATCAAGGCAATTGTAGTGAGAATTAACTCACCAGGTGGTAGCGTCGGGCCTTCTCAGGAGATATACAGGGAGATAATTAAAACACGCAAATTTAAGACAGTTATTGCGTCTCTTGGATCAGTTGCAGCATCAGGCGGATATTATGCTGCTTCATCATGTGATGGAATAATGGCCAATCCAGGAACCATCACCGGCAGCATCGGTGTAATTATGGAATATGCAAATTTCCAGGAACTTGCAGAAAAAATCGGACTTTCTCCGGTTGTAATAAAAAGCGGAGAGTTCAAAGATATTGGATCTCCCATGAGGGAGATAAGTGAAAATGAGCGCAGCATACTTCAAGGAGTTGTTGACGAGATTCACATGCAGTTTGTAAGGGACGCTGCCCTGGGCAGAAATATTGAGACAGAATCCATGGCAAAATATGCTGACGGCCGTATCTATACAGGAGAATCTGCCCTTGACCTTCAATTGATCGACAGACTTGGCAACCTTGATGATGCAGTTGAGTGGGCTGGAGAGATTGCAGGTATTGAAGGAAAGGTCAAGGCTGTCTATCCTGAAGAGGACAAGGCAGAGTTTCTAAGGAAGCTTGTTCAGTCCTTACTCAAAAATGCTGATATCTCCAGCGCCCTGTCGAATTATTTCAGGTTCATCATCAATTAGGGATATAACGCTTGATGGAACCCCGGGAACAGGCCCGCCGTCTATTACGGCATCAAGGTTTGTTCCAAAATGGTCATCAATAAATGAGGGTTCACTGAAAATTTCACCACTGTCATCTGTGGCGCTGGTTGACAAAATTGGATGCCCAAGTTCCCTTGCAATGGCAAGTACAATGTTGTTATTAGGAACCCTTATTCCTGCTGTTTTGCGTTTTGTCAGCATCATTTTGGGTACCATTTTAGAGCCTGGTAAAATGACTGTATAGGGGCCCGGTAGCATTCTTTTCATGTTACGGTAGGCAAAATTGGAAACTTTGGCGTACTCGCTAATATGCTTTAAATCAGCACATATAAAGCTGAACGGCTGCTTTTTGTCTCTGTTTTTAAGTAAATATATATGCTCTATGGCTTTTTTGTTCATTATGTCGCATCCGAGTCCATAGAATGTATCTGTGGGGTAAGCAATGATACCGCCGTTTTTAAGTATCTCAACGATTTTCGATATAAGTCTGGGCTGTGGGTTGTCAGGATTTACATTGATCAGCATGTGGGTCTCTGTTCCGTTTCTTTTTGATGTTGTTAATTGCTGTTATTAAGGAATGAGTACGAAATAACTTTCCCATTTTGATTTAAACGAAGCGGCGGGGTACCCACGCTCAAGGGTTTAAATGGGCATGTTATTGAAAACCCATTCCTAAAAATTTGGCGTTTACTTTATTCTGATATCCTTTGGATGTCAATAAAGAGCTGCTTTAAAAAAGTTTGATTTGCATATTCATATCTGTTAAATAGGACGATTTAACAACTGTTGAAAGAACTTATTCCGAAAAGGACTCTCCTTAACCTTGAAGAATGCCTTGATGAAAAAACTTTCCTTAACTGGAGGATTATAATTAATGAGTAATATACTCCCTGAAGATGGTCTCTCTTTCGATGATGTGCTGCTTTTACCGGACTATTCTGACATTTTGCCGGATGAGGTTCAGACCCGTACCAGATTGACCCGTGCCCTTGAGCTTAATATTCCAATAGTAAGTGCTGCAATGGATACAGTGACAGAGGCTCTTACATCCATAAGCATGGCAAGGGCAGGTGGCATGGGGTTTATACATCGAAATCTGAGCATTGAAGAGCAGGCCATTGAGGTGGATCGGGTCAAAAAGTCGGAAAGCGGAATGATTGTTGATCCCATAACAATCTCCCCAGATACATCAATAGCTTCAGTTCTTGAAATAATGGCAAAATACAGAATTTCCGGCATTCCGGTAACAGAGGGAGATAAACTTGTAGGTATTGTTACAAATCGTGATCTTCGTTTTGAAACCGAGTTGGCAAAGCCTGCAAGTGATGTAATGACCAAGGATAATCTTGTTACTGTACCTGAAGGATGTTCCCTTGAAGAGTCCAAGAAGATGCTTCACAAGCACAGGATTGAAAAGCTTCTTGTGGTTGACAAGGCAGGCAAGCTTAAAGGCTTGATTACCATCAAGGATATTGAAAAGATCAAAAAGTATCCTAATGCCTGCAAGGATGAGATGGGGCGCCTTAGAACCGGTGCTGCCATTGGAGTGGGAACAGATATGATGCGCCGTGTGGAAGCTCTCATAAATGCCGGGGTTGATGCTCTTGTAATTGATACCTCACATGGGCACTCCCTTAATGTGATAAATGCCGTTAAAAAAATCAAAAATGCTTACCCTGATGCACAGCTCATTGCCGGTAATGTGGCAACATCTTCAGGAGCAAAGGCACTTATTGATGCAGGTGTTGATGGTGTAAAAATTGGCATAGGCCCTGGCTCCATCTGTACAACAAGAATTGTTGCAGGTGTTGGTGTTCCCCAGTTGTCTGCAATTCATAATTGCAAGGAGATTTCTGATGAAACCGGAATTCCCATTATTGCAGATGGCGGAATAAAATTTTCAGGTGACATTACAAAGGCAATTGGGGCCGGCGCTCATTGCGTAATGCTTGGAAGTCTTCTGGCAGGCACCCAGGAAAGCCCTGGGGAGATTGTTATCTTTCAGGGAAGGAAATACAAGGCTTACAGGGGAATGGGTTCTGTTGAAGCCATGAAAAAAGGAAGCAGCGACCGTTATTACCAGAAAGATACATCAGATGATGAGGAGCTTGTTCCTGAAGGTATTGTGGGCAGAATCCCCTATCGCGGAACCATAAGAGAAAATATTGTACAGATGCTTGGAGGTCTTAAGGCTGGTATGGGTTATGTTGGGGCTGCTACAATTGAGGATTTGAGAAAGAGAGCAAAATTTATAAAAATAAGTGCGGCAGGCCTCAGGGAGAGCCATGTTCATGACGTGATCATAACCAAGGAAGCCCCCAACTACAGTGTTGACAGCATGAAATAAAAAGAGTTGTGTAAAAATAAGTTCATAGTATAGGAATTTCCATTTTATCTCCTGCAAAAGCAAGTGGTTATGGAAAAGCCCGCCCGAAGAGCGCTAAGTTAATAGTATAGGAATTTCCATTTTTATCCTGCAAAAGCAGGTGGTTATGAAAAAGCCCGCCCGAAGGGCGCTAAGTTCATAACTATAAGTCAGTTTTAACTATACTTGTTTTAAGTATTTTGATCTTAAATGGGTCATGAAATAGTACTTTTCAACCTTAATCAAAAAAGGTGATTGAAATTACAGGCAACTTAAAATTTTACCATCTTCATGTCCATACCGAGTACTCTCTTTTGGATGGTGCCATAAGGCTGGATGCGCTTTTTAAGCGATGCACAGAGTTTGGCATGGATGCTGTGGCAATGACCGACCATGGAACCATGTTTGGTGCTGCCCCTTTTAACGAGAAAGCCCTTAAATCTTCCATCAAGCCCCTTATAGGGTGCGAGATGTATATTGCTCCGCGCACGATTTCCCACAGAACCGCAGAAGATAACAAGGCCCTGACACATCTTGTTCTGCTGGCAAAGGACAGAGAAGGATACTCCAATCTGTGTGCCCTTGCATCAATTGCTCAGCTCAAGGGATTTTACTATAAACCCAGAGTTGACAAGGAGATATTGTCACAATACAGCAGTGGATTGATTGCTCTTTCCGCATGCCTTAAGGGTGACCTTCCCCAGAAGATTCTCCAGGGAAAGATGGATGAGGCTGATGAGGCTGCCCGTTACTATCTGAAAACCTTTGGGGAGGATAATTTTTTCCTTGAGGTTCAGCACAACGGGATACCAATACAGGATAAGGTGAACCAGGGATTGCTTGATATGCACAAGCGGCTTTCAATTCCAATGGTTGCCACCAATGACTGTCACTATCTTTCCAAGGGAGATGTCCGTGCCCATGAGGCACTTCTCTGCATTCAGACAGGTGATACACTAAACAATACAGAGCGTTTTAAGTTTGATTCCGATCAGCTCTATTTCAAATCTCCTGATGAGATGATCAGGGAGTTGAGCTGTTATCCCGAAGCCATTGAAAATACATCTCTGATTGTCTCAAGATGTAATGTGGAGTTTGATGATAAAACTTACCACTTTCCACGTTATTCCACCAATACTGATGAAACTGTTGATCAGATTTTTGATCGCGAGGTAAGGGAGGGTTTTGAAAAACGGCTTGCTGTTCTAAAAAAGAAAAATCCTGACCTTGATGAAAAACTATATCGGGAGCGACTTGATTATGAAATAGGCGTTATTCTTGATATGGGTTTTCCAGGATATTTTCTTATTGTGGCGGATTTTATTCGTTACTCAAGGGAAAACGATGTTCCTGTGGGGCCTGGCAGAGGCTCTGCTGCGGGAAGCATGGTTGCCTATTCCATGGAAATTACAGCCCTTGATCCCATTGAGCATGGATTGATTTTTGAGCGTTTTCTCAATCCTGCCCGTATTAGTATGCCTGATATTGATGTGGATTTTTGCATTGAAGGGCGGGATAAGGTTTACCAGTATGTTATTGATCGTTATGGTGGAGGTGATTATGTCTCCCAGATCATAACCTTTGGAAAACTGAAAGCCAAGGCAGTCATACGTGATGTGGGAAGAGCACTTGGCATTCCTCTTCCTGAAGTTGACGAGCTGGCAAAGATGGTGCCTGATGGTGCCAAGAACCTGAAACAGGCCATTGATGAGGCACCGGGAATCCTTGAAAGGGCAAATGAGGATCCTGCAAAACAGGAACTTCTTGATATCTCTCTTCTTCTTGAAGGCTTGCCCCGTCATGCATCCACCCATGCAGCCGGAGTTGTTATTTCCGATAAACCCCTTGTGGAGTATCTGCCCCTTTACAGAGGAAAAGAGGGCGAAGTTGTAACCCAGTTCGACATGAACTATGTCGAGAAGCTTGGCCTTGTAAAGTTTGATTTTCTGGGGCTGCGAAACCTTACTGTTATCAAGAATACAATTGAGCTTCTTAAAAAACAGGGCAAACCTTATCCTGATCTTCTCAATCTGGATCTTGAAGACAAAAAAACATATGAACTGTTATCAAGGGCAGATACCACAGGTGTTTTTCAGCTTGAAAGCTCCGGCATGAAAGAGCTTATCTCCCGCCTTCAACCTGCATGTTTCAGCGATATTGTAGCACTTGTGGCGCTTTACCGGCCAGGTCCCCTTGATAGCGGCATGGCAGATTCATATGTGGAGCGAAAACATGGACGGGAAAAGGTTGAATACCTCTTTCCCGAGCTTGAACCCATCCTTAAAGAGACCTATGGTGTAATTCTCTATCAAGAGCAGGTGATGAAAATTGCCGGAGTTCTTGCAAATTATTCCATGGCCGATGCCGACGGCCTGCGCAAGGCAATGGGTAAAAAGATTGCTGCAATGATGGAGGAGCACAGAGGGCTTTTTCTTAAAGGTGCCAAAGATAACAATCTGTGTGAGAAAAAGGCAGCAGAGCTTTTTGATCTCATGGAAAAATTTGGTGGATATGGTTTCAACAAGTCACACAGTGCAGCATACGCTCTTATCTGCTTTCAGACAGCCTATTTAAAAGCTCATTTTCCAAGGGAATATATGGCTGCACTTATGACAAGTGAAATGAGCAACTCGGAAAGTGTTGTAAAATACATGGATGAGTGCCGCAGCCATGCCATTGAGGTTTTACCGCCTGATGTAAATGAGAGTGATGCTGTATTTACCGTAACTGATACTGCCATAAGGTTTGGACTGGCTGCTGTTAAAAATGTCGGAACCGCTGCCATTGAATCCATTGTGGCTTCAAGATCAGAAGAGGGTAAATACAGCTCAATTTTTGATTTTTGTGAGCGGGTTGCTCTTGGAAAGGTCAACAAACGTGTTCTCGAAGCATTGATTCGCTGTGGTGCATTTGATTCTACCGGAGCCAGGCGAAGTCAGCTAATGTCAATTGCAGAAGAAGCCCTTGAACATGGCAGCAGAATCCAGAAGGAGAAGGCTGATTCACAAATGGATCTCTTTTCTGACATGGAGGGTGGCAGCTCTGCTCCTGTTACTGTTCCAAGACTTCCCGATATTGAGGAGTGGGACAGCAGTGAACTTTTGGCCCTTGAAAAAGAGACCCTTGGTTTTTATATCACAGGGCACCCGCTTGAAAAATATCAGGATATTATAACCAGATATACCAATGCCACATCATCTGATCTTCATGAAAAAAATGATCATCAGATGGTCAGAATTGGCGGAACCATAAAGCCCTTAAAGGTGCTTACCACCAAAAAAGGGGATCTTATGGCTTTCACTGCACTTGAAGATATCAAGGGAAATATTGAAGTGGTTGTTTTTCCGGAGCTGTATGCCGAGGCACACCAGATTATTGCTGACGAGTCTGCGGTGGTTGTTCAGGGTGAAGTTCAGAAAAGAGAGGGCAATGTAAAGCTTCTGGCAGAGTCCATTGTGCCAATGGAAAAAGTTGAGCAGGAGTGGACAGCAAGTGTGATTATTCAGGTTAATGGCTTTGGAACAGCCATGCATAGCGAAAGTACGCTGGATCAGCTCAAAAACCTCATTGAACGCTATCCTGGAAACTGCATAACATTTATTGAAATCAAAGTGTCTGATGAATCATCTGTTGTTATGCAGCTTCCGGAAAATGGCAGGGTAGCACCTGAGCCAATGCTATTCAATGATGTGGCAAGGCTACTTGGAGAGGGCGCCATTGAGACCAGGTGCGCTCCTGTCAAATCAAAGGAAAAGAGAAAAAGATGGGCTCCACGGCCTAACTCTTAACCTTATAAAAAAAATTGTCTGGAAATCTATATCTTTTGCGTTACTAATCAAAATCGCTTAGGTCAAGATCATCAAAATCGCTAAGATCCAGGTCATCAATAATATCATCAATACTATTAAAGTCATCCTGTTTATCAATGCTTTCACCATATGCAGCAGCAGATGCCACTGCAACGGCTCCTGCAGCAGTTGCGGCAGATGTGGCACCGAAATTGATATCACTTCCTGAATCAGAATGTTTGTTTTTTCTTTTTCATGAGATTATCGGGAATTGATGTGAGCATGAATATTGCAAATATAATCCCTGCAAGATTAAGAAATGCTATTGTTGTTCCAGTAATATAAATTGCAGCCATCTTTTACCTCCTGTTTTTTTGGCATATATGGTGAATCCCCTTTACATATTAATCCAAAAGGGCTTATATTTTTTTTGATATAGAGCTTTTCAGAAAAATATTTTATTGTTTGGTCAAAAAAATAATCTGGGATAACAGATAGTTAGATTTTGCCATTATCAATTCAATTATCTGGAATACTATAGCTCCATGATAAATGGTGATGGTATTCCAGTAAGTGTAAACTTGAGAAAAATAAAGGGTTCCAAATGGAAAGTCAAACTTTCAACTCAAAGGTTAATAACATTGTTTTGAACTTTTTTTCAAATTAATAAGGAAAAATTTATGGGTTGGCTTGGAAAAATGGTTGGAGGAACCATAGGGTTCGCTCTTCTTGGCCCCATTGGTGCAGTTGCAGGAGCAGCATTTGGGCATACATTTGATAAAAAAGACGATGGTTATATTTCCGGAACAGCTCTTCGTATGTATCAAAGGTTTTCAAGCGAAGAAGTTGCACAGATGACTTTTTTTGTTGCTGCTTTTTCAATGCTTGCTAAAATTGCTAAGGCAGATGGCAAAGTAACTGAAAAGGAAATAGCCTCAATTGAAGCGTTTATGGCAAAAGATCTCCATCTTGACCCCCAGGGCAGACAAAGTGCAATTTCCATTTTCAGGCAAGCTCTTAAATCTCCCGAGACATTTGAATCATTTGCAATGCAGTTTTATCGTGCATTCTACAATCAGCCAAGGATTATAGAGTTGATGCTGGATATCCTTTTAAGGGTTTCCACCGCAGATGGAGACCTGAGCAATGCACAGGAGAATCTTATATTAAGTGCCGTGAAGATTTTTAATGTTTCAGAGTCAGACTATACTCTCATAAAGTCACGGTATGTGAAGCAGACTGACAAGGCATACGCTGTTCTGAATTGTCAGCCAGGAGTTTCCAATGAAGTGCTTAAAAAGCAGTACAGAAAACTTGTTTCTGAATATCATCCGGATAAAATTCAGGCCAAAGGTCTTCCTGACGAGTTTGTAAAATTTGCAAATGACAAATTCATTGAAATACAGGAAGCATATAACACAATTAGAAGTGAGAGAAACATATCCTAAACTGGACAAGCCGGAACCAAAAAGGCTTTCCGATTTTCTTGCCAAAAAAGGAAATGAAGCATGCCAATATTGTTCTGGAAAGCTATAATTCATAACCAGTTACCAACAAGTACAAACGCAGACCAGAAGAAAGGATGTTCATACTCCTTACTGGCAATCAATTTCATTTGTGCCTGCTGAAGGGCATGGGCCTTGGTTATATTGCTCTCTTTGAGATGATGGTAAAATGTTGATAATAGCTCCTGGGTGGCGATGTCAGATACAGGCCAGAGGGAGCCTAATACGCTTCTTGCGCCGGATTTCAGGGCCACACCGGAAAGCCCAAGGGGAGAGCGGTCATCACCTTCTGCGGTTTGGCAGGCACTTAAGGTAATAAGCTCAAAGGGTTTGCCTGCAAATTGTCTTGGGCGTATGAACGCTTCCATATGGTTAATGTCAAGAATTTTGTCATATGTCATTATAAAATTCTGGTCTGAAGTACCTCCAAAAAAACCATGTGATGCAATGTGAATGATATTAAAATCTTTCTGGTCAAGTTCAGCAGAGAAGTTTTCCAGCAAAAAATTGTCGTTTTTAAGTACATCTCCTTTTAGGGTTGATGCGATATTTTCCATCTCCATATCAACCCCTGGAAGTTTAAGCATTTCCTTCACGTGTATTGCCTGACCTTCAATTGTTCCTGGAATATTCTGCCCTTTTTTGTTACCGGAATCCACGATATTGGACTCTTCAGCTATGGAAATATCACGTCTCAACTCCTCTGTTTTGACAGAAAGCCCCCTGATCCATCTGTTTTTCTGATCCAGCCTGGTCTGGCATATGGTGTTCCAAAGTGGTTTTGGAAGACTCATGATAACAGGGCCGGGTTCGCTCATCCCTGCCATCAGGGCAAACATGTTTCCTCTTGGAAGTGGCTTTGGATCAAAGAGAGTAAGTACAGGCTCTGTAACCACAGCATACCTTTCAATAATAAAGCCTTTGCCGTCCCATATTGCTGCCAGAGGAAGGGTTCTGAAAATTCCCTCAGGGACAAAAACAAGTGTGTCAATACTGTTGTCTGCAAGCAGTGTCTCAAGTGGTTGAATAAGCCATGAATATACTGTTTGACCGGAATTTTTGTAAAACAGGTTATTGCGAAAGCTGCTTGCAAGTTGCCCAACGGTTTTTTCCACCCTATCCTGACTTGCAGTTGTTGTTGTACGATAAAGGTTTCCGTTGATATCGGCAATGATTTCAAGTCTGTCAGGCAAAATTACAGGATAAATAACAGCGTTTGAAGATGAGGTAGTCTCAATTTCCTTTGTCATTGCATTTATACAGGGATCCTTAAAATAGTCCCTAAGTTCAGACTCTTTTCCCCTTTCCAGCGACTGCCTGGCCTCTTTCAGGAGCTGTTGTTGAACATGGTGTTCTTTTTCCTCTCCTGACTGTTGCAGGAGAAGGTCAGCAAAGCCTTTGTATATGGATACAAAGCCGGCTGAATCAGAAGGGCAACCATCTTCTGAATAAGGTTCCATGTTTTGGCGTATGGAATCCATGTGAAACAAAGCTCTTCTGTATGCTGAAATTGCGCTTTTGCGTTTTCCACTCAAAGCTGTGAGTCTGGCTCTTTGCCACTCCCATCTTACCATAAGATCATGATTTCCAATACTTGCCGCTGCAGTTATGGCATCTTCCGTAAGGGTTATGGCATCTGCAACTCTGCTCCGGCTTTCATAAAGGGAGCCCATTTGACCGCAGGCAAGGGAGATAAGTCGTAAATCCCGAGGCTCAAGTGCTTCTGAAAGCTTTTTTGCTCTTTCAAGGATTTTATATCTGAAAGCATCTCCGGATGGAGAAGAGTCTTTTATGGCCGCCTCTGCTGCAATTTCTAAAAGAAGCCTTGCCTGTTCATGGGGAGAAAAGAGATTATCAACTGCTTTTACTGCATGGGAAAGGTGGATAAATGCACTATTTTTGTCCGGCATAACATGGGCAATATTACGTTGGATTACTGCTTCAAGCTCAAAGTCGAGATTATTGATTTGATTATCGCCGCTATCAACCATTTCATTTTTGATTTCTTCAAGATAATTCAAGGCTTTTTTATATTTTATAATTGCTTGATTGTTATTGTTGCGAGCTGCAAGTACATTACCAAGTCTATTGGCACAAGAGGCAGCAAGGGAGAGTGCATGGGGGGATAATTGAAGCCTATAATCCTGGCGTTCATATTTATCAAGGGCTGAACCAAGCATTCTTTCTGCATCATCAAAATTATTCTGAAGGTAATAGATATAGCCCAGAGATTGCATTGCTGCTATTTCAAGCATTTGTGCTTTCATCTTTCCTGCCATTGAAAGAGCATTGGAAAAATCATCTTTGGCTCTGTCAAAATGGCCAATTTTTCTGAATGCTTCTCCCCGTTCAACAAGCAGTTGGATAGATTCAATATTTGTTTCAAACTCTTTTTTTTCAAGCATAGTGGTCAGGAGAGAAATTTGTTCAGCAATAGAAGATTTGTCTGGGTATGCTGCAAAAAGATTATCTTGAAAGGCAGAAAGGAAAAAATAGAGGATTGTTATTAATAAAAAAAGTATAGTGAGGGGATAATAGCTTTTTCTAAAACTCTTTTTTTTTGAAAGGCATATCATTGTCAGCTCCTTTTTAAAAAAAGCAATAAAAATAAGAACTTGGATAAAAAAGTTCGAAGTGATGATAAGAAGAAGAGATATTGAGGGAACATAAAAATATTTTTTATATATACCTCAAATTCTCTTCAGATCAAAGGTAATATTCTCAAAAGACTTGTGTCTATTATCAAAAATAATTAGTATATAGTTTCTTATCTTAGATTAACGGCCATGTTGGCTCGCCGCCACAATTATAAAATCCCCATGCCTTGACCAAGGCAGCTTAAGTCATCAATATTTATTCGGGAAGAGGACCGGTTATGAAAATATTATTATGCGGAAGTAACGGACAGCTTGGATGTGATTGCATACGGGTTTTTGAAAAAGAACACAAGGTTATGCCCTTTGATCTTCCCGAGATGGATATTACAGATAAGCAAAATGTTGCAGATCTCATGCAAAAAACGTCTCCTGATCTTGTAATAAACTGTGCTGCATATACCCAGGTGGATAAGTGCGAAACCAACGGTGACGCTGCATGGGCGGTAAATGTGGAAGGTGCTGCAAACCTTGCAGAGGAGTGCCGCAAACTTGGAGCTCTTTTGTTCCATGTCTCAACCGATTATGTTTTTGACGGAACAAAGGAACCTCCGCTCTCATACTCAGAAACCGATCCTGTCAATCCGCTTTCCGTTTATGGAAAGACAAAGCTTGAAGGTGAGAAGAGAATAGCAGAAATCACAGAACATCACATTATTGTCAGGACAGCTTGGCTTTATGGCATAGGTGGGCAGAATTTTCTTAAAACAATGCTGAGGGTTGCCCTATCTGATCCTGAAAGGACAATCAAAGTTGTTAATGATCAATTTGGGTCACCAACATGGACACTCAGGCTTGCTCTTCAGATGGAGCGTTTGATTAAAATACAAGGGCAGGGGATATATCATGCCACGTCCGAAGGCTACTGTTCATGGTATGAACTTGCTATCAATTTTCTAAAACTTATGGAGGTTCCCTTCAATATTGTGCCCTGTGCCACAAGTGAATATCCGACACCTGCCAGAAGACCTGCAAACTCAATACTTGAAAATGTAAGACTTAAAAGAAGCGACAATAACAAAATGACCGGATGGCGTCACGGCCTTGAGCAATTTGTCTCAAGGTACAGGCAGGAGCTTCTTGATGAGTTCACTAAGTAATATACTCAAAATCGACATTTTATTGCTTTTTCCGAAGTTATTGCAGTTGTCTGAACCAGGATAACCAGGATGGATAGGATGCTCAGGATAGATAATCCTGCCTTATCCTGTTAATCTTGGGAATCCTGATTCAGACAGTGTTGGCAAGGCTTACAAGATCATAGGTGTCGATTTTGAGAATATAGCTTTCAAAAAAATATTTTATTTTTTGGGAAAAAATTAAGGCATCCTTCATTTGCCGGTTTACACTTTTCCAATGGCAAAATAACCCAACGGTAGAGACGCAATGCATTGCGTCTCTACTCCAGACAAGAAGTGTAAAGTAGTTTAATCTGATATTAAGGATGCCAAAATTAATGCAAATAACAGATAGTTAGACTTTTCCATTACCAATTTGATTATCTGGAATACTATAGAAATTACTAATAGCGAATCTGCTGTTTGGGACTTTTTGCAAGACCATCAATTTTGATCTGTTTATTATTTTACAAATAAATCATCTTCAGGGGAATTAAAGGTTATATATGGCTACTATAGATCCTTCAAGATTCAGGTCAACACTGCTATCCATTGTAAGATATGGCTTTGGAAGAACCATGGAGCAGGCCACAAAGGTTGATATTTTCAACTCTGTCTGTTTTGCAGTAAGGGAGCATATAATTGATCGTAAAATCGAAACTGAAAAACGCTATGCAGACAATGATGTTAAGCGAATGCACTACATATCAATGGAGTTTCTGACAGGCCCTCTTCTGGCCAACAACCTCATTAATCTGGGAATATATGATGAGTGCCGAACCATTGTAAATGACATAGGACTTGATTTTGATGATCTCATAGAGTTTGAGCCTGACCCTGCCTTGGGTAACGGAGGCCTTGGACGCCTTGCCGCATGTTTTCTTGACTCCCTTGCAAGCATGGGTATGCCTGGATTCGGATATGGCATAAATTATGACTATGGTCTCTTTCACCAGAGTATCATTGGGGGCTATCAGCATGAGCGTCCTGATTTCTGGTACAACAAGTCATCTCCCTGGCTTATGCGAATGTCCGGTGAAAAGGCAATGGTACCGGTTTTTGGCAGAATCGAAGACAGCGAGGATATGGTTGGGGAGTATAACCCCATGTGGGTTGAGTGGAAGCTAATTGTGGGACGTCCCCATGACATTGCAGTTGTGGGGTATGGTGGAAAGACTGTTAACCGCTTAAGGCTTTTTTCCGCATGGGCATCTGAAGACTTTGACATACAGATTTTCAATGAGGGGGATTACTATCGTGCCCTTGAAGATAAAATCAGATTTGAAAATATCTCGAAAATTCTTTATCCCTCGGATTCAAGGGATTCCGGCAAGGAGCTCAGGCTTGTTCAGGAGTACTTTCTTGTGGCATGTGCCGTCCATGACATTGTATCTATCTATCTTAACCAGCATGACTCTTTTGACATGTTCCATGAAAAGGTTGCAATCCAGCTCAATGACACACATCCTGCCCTGACTGTTGCAGAGCTTATGAGGGTTCTTATTGATCTTCATTTTGTTGAGTGGGATGATGCCTGGCAGATAACCACCCGCACACTTGGATACACCAACCATACATTGATGCCGGAGGCCCTTGAGACATGGCCCATGCATATTTTCAAAAAGGTAATTCCCCGCCATCTCCAGATTATTCAGGAGATTGATCGCCGTTTTATGAGTATGATTAAAGAAAAATACCCTGATGATCCCGAAAAGCCAAGGAGAATGTCCATCGTCATTGATAACAATGGCGAAAAAAATATAAGGATGGCTCATCTTGCAATTGTTGGAAGCCACTCTGTCAATGGTGTTGCCGCAATTCACTCCGAACTTGTAAAAACCCGTCTTGTACCTGATTTTTATGATCTGTGGCCTGAAAAATTCAACAACAAGACCAATGGAGTAACTCCAAGAAGATGGATTTTGCGTGCCAATCCTCTGCTGGCACAACTTGTTTGCGATACAATCGGAGATGGATGGATTCTGGATCTTGGGCGATTGAGAGAACTTGAAGCTCACTGCAAGGAGACAGCTTTTCTTGAAAGACTTCTTATGATCAAAAGGAAGAACAAGGTAAGGCTTGCATCAATTATAAAAGAGACCACCTATATAGAGGTAGATCCGGAGTCTATATTTGACATTCATGCAAAGCGTCTTCATGAATATAAGCGTCAGTTGCTCAATGCAATGAACATTATTCACATATATTTTCAGATAAGGGATGACAATATTATTCCTTCAGTGCCAAGAACATTTATTTTTGGCGGAAAAGCAGCTCCGGGCTATTTTATGGCAAAACTTGTGATTCGCTTTATACATGGTCTTGCAGAGATTATAAACAAAGATTCTAAAGCAAATGAGTGGCTTAAGGTTGTTTTTATTCCTGACTACCGGGTCTCCCTTGCTGAAAAGATGATTCCCGGAGCTGACGTAAGCGAGCAGATATCTACTGCCGGCATGGAAGCATCTGGTACAGGTAATATGAAGTTTGCCATGAATGGCGCTATAACAATAGGAACTCTTGACGGTGCCAATATTGAGATAGCAGGAGAAGTTGGTGAAGAAAATATCTATATATTCGGCCACAAAGTTGATGAGATTGAATCCCTCAGACGGGAGCATGATGCAGATCGTTTTCTAAACTCTTCTCCTGCCCTTAAGCGCGTTATGGATGCAGTGAGATCTGATATTTTCTGTCCTGATGAGCCTGGAATATTTAAACCTCTTTATGATTCCATAGTTCACGGTGGTGATTACTATTGTCATATGGCGGATTTTCAATCCTATACAGATGCCCATAGCCGTCTTGCAAATGATTATATGGATCGCCATAACTGGGCTGTAAAATCTCTGTTGAATATTGCAAGAACCGGAAAGTTTTCAAGTGACAGAACCATAAAAGAGTATGCTGAAGAGATATGGAAGATTAAATCTCAAATTTGATGAGTGTTAATGGCCATTGACAATGAGTCTGCAAAAAGTTCGATTTTTGAGGGATTGAATATGATACCACAGATGAAATGCAAAATGACACCGCAGGAGTATCTGGAGTTTGAGAGAAGTGCAGATACAAAGCATGAATATTTCGATGGTGAGATATTTGCCATGACAGGGGCAAGACCTAACCATAATCGGATATCGTTTAATATTGCAGGAGAGTTAAAGGGCCAACTCAAGGGAAGCAACTGTATGGGGTTTACAAATGATCAGAGGGTGAAAATTGAGGCAATTACAAAATATGTCTATCCAGATCTCTCAATTGCTTGTGACAATGTTGAGTTTGATGATGATTCCCCTGAATCATTATTGAATCCGGTTGTTATTTTTGAAATTCTCTCTGACTCAACCGAGGCGTATGACCGTGGAATGAAATTTGAACATTATCAACTAATTGATTCCCTTCAGGAGTACATTTTGATTGCACAGGATCGTTGTAGGGTAGATAAATATGTCCGAAACAGAAAAGATGGAACCTGGATTTTGTCAACATATTCGGATAAGAAGCAGATTGTAAAGATTGATGCCATTAAGTGTGACTTGCCCCTTTCTGAAATATATGATCGTATTGAATTGAAATCCTGCTGAGTGCTTCTTCAAGTTCAAACTGTGGGACGATTTTTCTGATAATTTTGGCACTGTCTGACAACTTTAATATATACTGAAAACCGACATCTTGCGGGCATTTTTGGTATTTTTTGTATTTGTCTGAATCAGGATAACCAGGATTTACAGGATGTTCAGGATTTTTATCCTGTAAATCCTTATCATCTCGGGTATCCTGATTCAGACAGTAGTGACAAGGCTCAAAAGAGTTTAGGTGACGATTTTGAATATATATTTTAAGGACATAGGAGATCTCCATGACTGAAAACCCAACAGGCCAAGATATGATGGAAAGAATCAAAATTCTTGAAAAAAAAGAGAAGCAATACAGCAGTCTCTTTAAGAAAATGCTTAATGGGTTTGCCTTGCACGAAATGGTACTAAACGAGGCTGCAGAACCAGTTGATTATCTATTCCTGGATGTAAATACGGCATTTGAAAGAATGACTGGTTTAAAAAAAGAGAATATCATAGGGAAAAAAGTCACTCAGGTGCTGCCTGGAACGGAAAAGGAGCCGGCAGACTGGATTGGGCGATACGGCAAAGTAGCTGACACTGGAGTAGAAATCCGGTTTCAGCAATATTCCGAAACGCTTGGCAAATGGTATTCTGTGGTGGCATTCAGCCCCCAAAAAGGACAGTTTGCCACCATTTTTGAGGACATTACATTTCAAAAGGAAGCGGAATCTTCTCTCAAAGCCATTGAATGGTTATTGAAAAAAACTCCAAAAATTACACCCGTCTCTTCCCAAGGATACTCAGATCTGACTGAACTGAATACCTGCCGGATGATCCTGTATAATATCGGTAAGGAGATGCTTTCTGATATCGTAACCGGCTATCTGGAACTTTTGGAGACCTCCGCCGCTGTGTATGAAATAAACGGCGATTATGCCCATGGTATTTTTTCTTCAGGCTGGTGCCGGATGATGGATTTAGCATCCCGCAAGTTGTGCAAAACCCCGGATGACAAGAGCGCATTAAACAGTGGCAAATGGTTGTGCCATGAGTCCTGCTGGGTGGATGCTTCAAAAACCGCCATTGATACTGCTCAGTCTGTTGATATCGAATGCTGCGGCGGACTAAGATTGTATGCGGTTCCCATATTGGTTCATGACCAGGTTATTGGTGCCATCAACTTTGGTTATGGTGATCCGCCAAAAGATGCAACCACACTTGAAGCCATTTCAAAAAAGTTTCAGGTGGATATCAATGACCTCATGCGTGAAGCAGACCAATATGAACACCGGCCGAACTTTATCATCGAAACTGCCAAAAAAAGGCTGCACAGTTCGGCAAAACTCATCGGCGCCATGGTGGAAAGCAAGCTTGCCCAGGCAAAATTACAGCAGGAGCAGGAACGTCTTCATGTGACACTTCAATCAATCGGTGATGGGGTTATCACAACAGATATTCACGGTAAAGTTGTCCTGATCAATAAAGTTGCCCAAAATCTGACCGGATGGAGCCTCCAAGATGCATGTGGCAAGGACTTGATTGATGTCTTTGACATCATCAATGAGCAGACACAAAAACCATGCGAAAATCCGGTAAAAAAAGTCCTGGAAACAAACAAAGTGGTGGAACTTGCCAACCATACCATACTGATCAGCCAGGATGGTACCCGACGGGCAATCGCCGACAGTGCGGCACCTATTATTGATGGGGCTAAAAAAACCATTGGTGTTGTCCTGGTGTTCAGGGATATGACGGAAAAGGTTGAAATGGAAACCGCTCTTCGCCAGGCACATAAAATGGAGGCCATAGGAACAATGGCAGGGGGTATCGCCCATGACTTTAATAACATACTATATATGATAACTGGAAACGCCGAACTGGCAATGGAAGATCTCCCTGGGTGGAATCCGGTACACGAAAATCTCAAAGAGATCAAATCTGCCGCTTTACGGGCGGCAGGTGTTGTTAAACAGCTTCTCAACTTCACCCGTCAAACGGATCAGGAACTCAAGCCCATCGGTGCAGTTATGGTGATTAAAGATGCGCTCAAATTCCTGCGTTCAACAATTCCAGCCTCCATTGAAATTCGACAGAATTTTCCGGATAACGAATTGACAATCCTTGGCGATCCAACCCAGCTCAACCAGGTAATGATGAACCTCTGCATTAATGCTTCCCAGGCAATGGAGGAAACTGGTGGAATCCTGGATATTGCCGTTACAAGGATCAATATAATTGAGAGAGATATTGATTCATATCCTGGTCTAACGCCTGGTGATTGGCTCAAGATAACGGTAAGTGATACAGGTCCGGGAATTCGATCTGATATTATTAAGCGCATATTTGATCCCTATTTTACAACAAAGGATGTGGGAAAGGGTTCCGGGATGGGCCTTGCTGTTGTTCACGGTATCATCAAGAATCATGGTGGGATTATTTCTGTTGAAAGCTTGCCTGGAAACGGAACCACTTTTACGATCTTTATTCCAGTGGTTAACGGAAAACCTGGAATAGATATAAACTCACCTGACGTGATCCCCAAGGGTACTGGTGAAAGGGTTCTCTTTGTTGATGATGAGGTCTCCATTACGCAAATGACCGGAAATATGCTGGTACGTCTTGGTTACAACGTCCAAACTACAACAAGCCCTGTGGATGCTCTTGAACTCTTCCGGTCGGAACCCCATCTATTTGATCTTGTGCTGACGGACATGACCATGCCGCAAATGACGGGTGCCAAATTGTCTGAAAAACTCAAAGAGATTCGTCCTGATATTTCCGTAATCATTTGTACAGGCCACAGTTCCCTCATTGATGAGGAGAGAGCTGAATCCATAGGTATCGACGGTTATGTAATGAAGCCAATTGTGATGAGAGATATCGCTAAAACGATTCGTGATGTGCTGGAAGAGGCCAAAAAAAACTGTAAGTAATATAACCACGATAAAGCGAATGATCAGATTTTCGGTCGCCTATTCGGTTAATTATCCAAAGTCTAATTATCTTTTACTTGAGATTTTTTAATACTCCATGTATTTTATGAGTGTTTTGACAGATAATAAACCATATTCAAAATATAATGGAGATAATTATAATATGGGCATACAGGAGCGAAAACAGAGGGAAAAAGAGATGAGGCGAAAGCAGATCATGGAGGCTGCTAAAAAGGTCTTTTCAGCCAAAGGATTCAGCCGTGCCACCATGGAGGAGATTGCAGGGGAGGCAGAATTAAGCCCGGGAACTCTTTATCTCTATTTTAAAAACAAGGAGGAACTCCACACTTCACTTTCCATTGATATCCTTGAGTATATCACAATTCTGATGAAAAAGATCATTGGCAAGAAAGGTATTGATGCCAATGAGAAAATGGAAAAACTTAAAGATACTTTTATTGATGTCTATGAATACGATTCAATGGTACTTATAAATCTGTTCCATCTTCAGTCAGGTGAGACACTTAAAAATCTATCTCCAGAGGTTCTTGAACAGTTAAAAGAAACTTCTGCTGATGCTCTTGGAGCTATTACCTCAATTGTACAGGAGGGAATAGATCAGGGGCTTTTTAAAGAACGGCATCCAGTTGCCCTTGCCGATATTATATGGGCAACCTATTCTGGTGTGGTTTTATGGGTGGACAGTAAACGTTTGCTTAATAATGATAAGGACTTTGTACGTCAGACCCTTGAAACTGCATTTGAAATAATGCTAAAGGGATTTGAAAAATAGCAGGTTAAGGGTTAAACAGATAGTCTCTTCTGGATTTCATGCTCATATCATTTTTTACAAAGTCTGTGAATGGTCTGGGCATGCCATGCTCCACGTCCTGAAAATGTCGGAATGCCTTTTTCCTGGAGGCTTTCAGCTATTTCCGAAAATGTTGCGCTGTTTTTTCGCATATCTTTAATCATTGCGATGACTTCATTCTTTGTATGCCTTTTTTCAGACCTGTTGTTGATGCATATCTCACCGCCAGGAGAGGTAAAACTTCCATTGTCTTCAATTGAAATGGAGATTTTGTCATCCAGTTTTGTTGAAATTGTGTTGAAAAAGAGATCCATAGATCTGCATTGTTTTATTTTAGCATCTATCAGGGTTTCATTCTGTTCTGTGAGCCTCTCAAGAGAGTCTGCAATTTTGGCCATGTAACTGTTAATAGAGGGAATGGCTTCATTTATAAGCTCTTCTATACAGAGAGATTCTTCCTGTTGTTGCTGTTTCCGCCTGTCTTTTACCTTCCGCCTTTCCTTACCTGGATAGTAATTGCCGTCCACTTCTTTTCTGGTACTTCCTCCTGAATATCGTTGATTATTGCTACGTTGAACATTTCTGAGATTTTTTAAAAATTCATTCATGATACCTCCTGTATGAATTGAAAGTAAGAGATGCTTTTAAAATCAGGTCGGATCAAATTATTGTGAATTTATTATCTTTTGGGCATCCTTCATATCATGCATAAAGTACTTTACACTTTCCGGAACAGGCTACCAGAAAAACCGGCATTGTGTTCAGGAAAATGTAAACTGGCAAATGAAAGATGCCATCTTTTGATGGAGATTCGCGATGAATGGACATGATGTCCGGCAAAGCGAAAAAACGGAGAAAAAGGGTATTACAACAATATCTATGTTTTTATTATAACGTCTCTATAATTACTTGTTTTTATGAAGACTTTAATCTCTTGGATTGTGGCGATACGTCGCTATGTCCGTTATAAAAAGAGAACTGATGGCTGATGAGATAATAATTTAGATTCAGAAAATGGTAGAGGTTTTTTTTATATATGGAAATTCATATATATATAAATTTATGAGTAAGTCAAGGAATGGGTGAGGAAAAATATTTTTTATAGTGGAGATGTATCTGTTTTATATGAACTCAAAATCGACACCTTATTGCTTTTTGAGCAGTTATTGAATTTGTCTGAATCAGGATAACCAGGATGAAAAGGATGCTCAGGATAAATAAT
>NZ_LT828544.1:78017-88603 GCF_900170035.1 Desulfamplus magnetovallimortis
TCCTGATTCAGGCAATGTTGACAAGGCTCAAAAGATCATAGGTGTCGGCTTTGAGTATGAAGTATGAGAATTGAAGTATGGCCATTCAGAAGTTAATCATGGTTATCCAGAAGTTAATTATGGTTATCCCTTAATCCTTTAATCAAGGTTCAAAATCTGCCTGAACCCTGATTCAGATGATTAAAGGATTTTCATGACTGGTGAGGGTAATATCAGGTAATCATTTGGGCAGTTATTTTTTGAATGCAATGATAGATATCTTCATCACTGCCATATATATCAACTACATCGCGGTGGTTGATGAGGGTTTCTAAGACAAATGCTGTCAGATAAAGAGAAACAATGTTAGGATTAGGGACAAGTGTTCTGAATGGTGCAATCTGAAAATCAATGTCAAAATCTTCAGCTTTGCACATCTTTTCGATACATTTACTTATCTGCTCCTGTACGGCATTTTTACTTACGGTTTCAACCAGCTTCTCTTCCACAAGTTTCATGGCAACCTTGTTGCTGTACAACTCAATATTGTCTCTTACTGCATTTATGGAGCGAAACCGTTCCCGCTCTTTTGAAGATTCAATCTTTGACAGCAATTTTGCTTCTCTGTTTCCCACCCGAAATGTTTTACCCATGATCTGTCCCTTTTTTCATGTGAAAGTGTTTCTTTTGCCATGCAAACAGGTCAATTCCTGATAACATGCATGGCGGTATTACCGCCACAATTGAATAATGAAAGTCCGTAAAGGCGAAAGGCTTTCATATGACATGCATTTATGTTTCATTCAGGCATGGATTATAAGCGGAAATTAGATATGGTTTCAAGATAAAAATGGCCGCAGCGCAATAATCTTTTTATGTTTTTACAGAGCCTCCTCAATAATAATCTGGGGGATTTTTCTTTTGTTAAAACGGTTCATCCTGACCCTGAATGCAATTTTTTTAAATTTGCTTTGCATAGGCTCTTCAGGATCAATATTAAATTGTAACGCCTCAATTGAACAAGCTTTTTTGCCACCAGGAGAGTCACACTTTTGCAGCACCATTTTTCTGTGTCTTGTGCCCATTATCATTGAAGATACTACCTTGAGATCCATGCACTCGAACATTGGTTCAGGGTTTCCTGTACCAAATGGTCTCAATGCCTCTATCTCCTCTATAAATGATTCTGTGATATCTTCAATATCAAGGGATGAATCAAGGTTGATGGTTTTGACGGCAACTTTGTCACTTGAAGCCTTTGCAATTTCAGATTCAAAAAGGTGTTTAAATGATTCAATGTTTTCCTTGTTGATGGTAATGCCTGCTGCCATTGCATGACCGCCGAAATTTTCAAGCAGATCGCAGCATGCGCAAAGTGCCTTATGGATATTTATTCTGTTGATGCTGCGGCAAGAACCTGTAGCAGGTTCCTGGGCAGTGGAGATTAGAATGACAGGTCGGCAATGTGACCTTGATATTCTGGAAGCGGCAATACCCATTACCCCGGCAGGCCATTCAGGAGATGCCATTACAATGGCAGATGCATTTAAAAGTTCAGGAGCAATCTTTATTTTGTATTCAATATCATCGACAATGCTTTTTTCAAGCAACTGTCGCCTTGTATTCAGATTATCAAGAATTGCTGCTGTCTGTTCAGCCTTAATCCTGTTTTTTTCCGTTAGAAGATCCACACATATCCTGGCATGGGAAATACGGCCGGCAGCATTGATTCTTGGTGCAATTCTGAAAGAGATATCATCAGAATTTAAGAATCCGCTTTCAATTCGGCTTATTTTTGTTAAAGCCCTTATTCCCTCCCGTTTTCCCTGTTGGATTATCTCCATGCCTGCCCTGGATAAAATCCTGTTTTCTGCCTTCAAAGGTACCATGTCTGCAATTGTACCAATGGCAAAAAGATCGCAATATTTTATTAAATTTGGCTCCTGAATATCTTTCCAGAATCCGTTTATTCTCAGGTGCTGTCTTAGGGCGATGATAAGATAAAATGCCACTCCCACACCTGCAAGATGTTCAAGTCCAGCCTGGCAATCCTCTCTTTTGGGATTTACAACAGCAATGGCCGGCGGGATATGGGATGTTACTTCGTGGTGATCTGTAATAATAACATCAATGTCTTCTTTAATGGCAAGTTTTACTGCGTCATGGCTATCTGAACCACAGTCAACTGTTATGACAAGATCGCACTTCTGTTCAGCCGCCATTTCTATATGACAAGGCTTCAAGCTGAAGCCCTCCTTTACTCTGTGGGGAACATACCAGGAGACTTCAGCTTCCACATGATAGAAAAAATCGTTGAGAAGGGATGTAGCTGTTATGCCGTCAGCATCAAAATCGCCAAAAACTAGTATCTTTTCTCTGTTGCATATAGCTGTGTATATTCTTTGTACAGCCTTTTTCATATCCTTCAGTGCAAATGGATCTGTAAGATTGGTAAAGCTTGGATTTAAAAATGTAAAGGCTTCTTCAGGAGTCAATACTCCTCTGTTCACAAGAATTTTTGCAACTATTTTGTGACAGCCCACTATCCTTGCAATTTTTTCAGCAATGTCAGGGTTATTATCTGGTATTAGCCATTCTGTTTCCATGAGTTTCTGTCCCATTAGGGTGGGGCATCAGCCCCCAGCGTTTTAATGTTTCATACCTGCGTTTCAACGATTCACCCCTGTGTTTCAATGATTCACTATTCTTGTGTCCGTCAGGCATGGCCTTTATACCGAAAAGCGCTTCTGTTGTCATTAACAAAGTCAAATCAATTTTGGTTATTGTAAATATTATCTGGAGAAACATCGCCTATAATGATATATAGAAAATTTGACATTTTTGTGAAAATAAACACTATAATGGAAACGTTAATAATTTAAGTATCCCTATGAATACCATCCATAAACTATATATTGTCGATAAAAGCAGGATAGGATTTTTAAAATTTATCTTTGAAGCCCATGACGGACTTGCTGTTATAACAACACTTGAGCCATCAAGCGGGTTGGTCCGTTTTGCCGTGGCACCCGGGTGCATGGATGACGTGGATATCATACTTGAAGATTTGAAAAAGGATATGTTTATTCGGGAAGCATGAAATTTTTAGATTATGGCTATAGGTTATATTTAAAATGAAATTAAAAGGATATGCTTATATTTACACCATAGGCTGCCAGATGAATACCTATGATTCAGAAAAACTTGCAGCAACTCTTGCATCCATAGGCTATGGGAAAACAGAAGATCTGGATAAGGCAGATGTTGTGGTGTGCAACACATGTTCTATTAGGGAGAAGGCCCAGGAAAAGGCATACAGTTTTCTGGGTACCCTTGCAGCAAAAAAGAGGAAAAATCCCAATATTGTGGCTGTGATGTCAGGATGTGTGGCACAGCAGGAGGGAGAAAAGGTTTTTAAACGCATTCCTCACCTTGATATTGTAATGGGAACCCAGGCATTTGAACGTTTGCCGGAACTTATTTCCATGGTGCATACGAAACGTATGCGTTCAGAAAAAAGTCGGGTTACAGACACAGGAGAAAGCATTAAAATATTTGAATCCATGCCTGACTTTTCAACCCTTGACAATGAAAAGGTATCGAGATTTGTAACTATTATGCAGGGTTGTGATAATTTCTGTACTTACTGCGTAGTTCCATATGTCCGGGGGCGGGAAAGAAGCCGAAATCCTGAAAGTATTGTAAAGGAGATTGCCATTCTTGCTGATGCAGGTGTTCGAGAAATAACCCTTCTTGGCCAGAATGTAAATTCCTATGGTAAAAAAGAAGGTATCTGTTCCTTTCCGGAACTTCTTGAAAAGATAAACTCCATAGCAGGTCTTGAACGCATAAGATTTGCCACATCCCACCCAAAGGATCTTTCCGATGATCTGATTTTTGCCATCCGTGACCTTGACAAGGTCTGCAATCAGCTCCATCTGCCGGTTCAATCCGGATCAAATGCCATCCTGAAAAAGATGAACAGAAATTATACACGGGAGAGCTATCTTGAGAGGATAGATACCTTGAGAAAGCACTGTCCGGGTATTGGCATTTCCTCTGACATGATTGTGGGATTTCCATCTGAAACCAGAGAAGATTTTGATTTGACCCTTGATCTTGTAAAAACTGTTGAGTTTGATGGTCTTTTTGCATTTGCCTATTCAGATCGCCCCAATGCACCGGCAGCCCATTTTCCAGGTGCTCTGGATGAAAAAGAGAAAATGGCAAGATTGAACGAGCTTCTGGAGCTTCAGGAATATTATACACAAAAGGCAAATCAGGCATTGAAAGGTTCTGTTGAGACAGTGCTTGTTGAGGGGCAAAGCCTTAAAAAACGTCATACATATCCGGAGGGAGATGAATTTAAAAACTCTGAAGTTAACCGCGATTTAACCCTGAAGGGTTCTGATGTTCACCGTGATCTTCCCCTGAAGGGTTGTGATGTGCACAGTGATCTTACCCGAAATAGTTGTAATGTGCATCGTGATCTTCCCCAGATGACAGGCCGTACAGATTCAGGAAAAATTGTACACTTTCAGGCAAAAGATATTGAACCCGGCCAGATGGTTCAAATCAGAATCGAGCATGCATATCCCCACTCACTCTGGGGAACAGTATGCACAGAAACTGGTGGAGCTAAAAAATTATGAAAAACCAGACTACAGGCACAAAAATAGGCAGAAACGCACCATGCCCTTGTGGAAGCGGCAAAAAATACAAAACTTGCTGCATGAATATGAAAAATTTTTCAGTAAATAAACCCCTTTCCCTCAAGCAGGAGTACAGGCGAAAATTTAACATTATCATAAAAGAGCCCCATGAGATTGAGGGCATAAGAAAGACCGGAAAACTGCTTCTTGCTATCATGGAGAAGGTGGAAGATATGATACGGCCTGGCATCACTACCGATGATATAAACACCCTTGTTCATGAAGAGACCATAAGGGCAGGTGCAGTGCCGGCTCCTCTGCACTACAGGGGGTTTCCAAAAAGTGTCTGCGTATCTGTAAATGAGGTGATATGTCATGGTATTCCAGGAAAACGGATTCTTAAGGATGGAGATATCGTAAATGTGGATATTACCCCCATACTGAACGGCTACTATGCAGATGCAAACAAAACATTTTTTGTGGGCAGTGCCACACCTGATGGTGAGAAAATTGTGTCTGTTGCAAAAGAGTCGCTTAAGCGTGGTATTGAGATTGTCAAACCTGGAGTACATATCGGGAATATCGGCTGGGCCATACAGCGTTTTGCCGAAAAGCAAGGTTGTTCTGTTGTAAGAGAGTTTGTCGGACATGGTGTGGGGCTTGATTTTCATGAGCAACCCCAGGTGCTTCATTTTGGCAAAAAAGGACAGGGTGTTGTTCTTGTCCCTGGAATGGTATTTACCATTGAGCCTATGATCAATCTGGGCAGCAGGAAGCTTCACATACTCAAGGATAAATGGACCGCTGTTACAAACGACGGCTCGCTCTCTGCACAGTTTGAACAGACAATTCTTGTGACAGACAATGGCTGGGAAAGCCTTACCCCATATGATCTTTAAATGTGGGTCTTAAATACCTTGCCCATTTGCGTATTTTGGGGACATGTTTTAAATTCTGTCCCTGTTTCTAAAAAAGGGAAAGTGATTTCGTGCTCATTCCTTAAGGAGTAATTTATGAAAGCTTTAAAATATTACATAAAAATAATGGATGCATTCAGTGAAAAGACAGGCTTTGTTATTTCGTGGTTATCCACACTTCTTGTTATTACGGTGTTTTATGATGTAATAATGAGGTATGTATTCAAAAATGGCAGCATCGCTATTCAGGAGCTTGAATGGCACATATTTTCCGTTATTTTTCTGCTTGGTGCAGCTTTTACCCTTAAGAGGGAAGGGCATGTCAGGGTGGATATTCTCTATACAAAATTTTCAACCATAACAAAGGCATGGGTTGACCTTTTAGGAACATTTATCTTTTTAATTCCTTTTTGTGTTATTGTTATATATTCAACAAAACTCTTTATCCTTGCCTCCTGGTCAGTCAGGGAGATATCCCCTGATCCCGGAGGCCTTCCATTCAGATATGCCCTTAAAGCCATGGTTCCCATTGGATTTTTCTTTCTTATTTTGCAGGGTACTTCTGAAGCATTAAAGAATCTGCTTGTTATTCTGGGGAAAAATGAGGTTGTCTTGCACAATAATGATTTCAATGAAAAAGATGTTTTGCAAAATAATGATTTCAATAAAAAGGAGGACGGTAAAAAATCATGATAGAAGAACTGTTCTGGGAATATCTGCCTCTCATTATGTTTACATGTGTTTTTGCCCTACTGCTTTTGGGATATCCTGTTGCATTCACCATTGGAGGTGTTGCACTCTTTTTTGGGCTTATCGGTTTTGGCGTTGATTTTTTCAATCTGATGCCCCTCAGAATCTGGGGTACAATGACAAATTTCACTCTTCTTGCGGTACCTCTTTTTATATATATGGGGGTGATGCTTGAAAAATCAGGCCTTGCTGAAGAGCTTCTTGAGACAATGTCTCTGGTTTTCTCAAGGATTAAAGGAGGACTTGCCATTTCCGTTGTTTTTGTGGGGGCACTGATGGGGGCTTCAACAGGTATTGTTGGAGCAACTGTTGTTACAATGGGGCTTCTTTCAGTACCAACAATGCTTAGGCGAAACTACAGCATTCCCCTTACTACAGGTACCGTTGCAGCATCCGGAACCCTTGGTCAGATAATACCACCAAGTATTGTGCTTGTGCTTCTTGGGGATATCATGAATGTACCCATAGGGGATCTTTTTGTGGGTGCTGTAATTCCTGGAATGATTCTGGTATTTCTCTATATTCTCTATATTTTTATAATTTCCCACATAAAACCTCAATGGGCACCTCCCATACCCCAGGAGGAGTTGGATGATATCTCAAAAAAGCAGCTTTATGTAAGGGTCATAAAGGCTCTTCTGCCGCCACTTACCCTTATGCTTACAGTTCTTGGATCAATTTTTGCTGGCATTGCATCTCCCACCGAGGCAGCTGCTGTAGGCTCTGTTGGTGCCACTGTTCTTACTGCCATGCATAAAAAACTTAATATGCAGATTTTAAAAGAGGTCATGGAGACAACAACACAGCTCACCTGCATGGTGTTCATAATTCTTGTCGGGGCAACAACTCTGGGACTTGTATTCAGGGGACTTGATGGCGATTCTCTTATAAGAAATCTTATACTGTCACTTCCCTTTGGAAAATGGGGAATTCTTTTTATTGTAATGAGCATTATTTTCATTGCCGGTTTTTTCCTTGATTTCATTGAAATCACCTTTATCCATGTACCAGTTCTTGCTCCGATAATGATTCATCTGGGTGTAAATCCCTTGTGGCTTGCTGTTCTTATTGCAGTTAATCTTCAAACCTCATTTCTCACTCCACCTTTTGGATTTTCCCTTTTTTATTTAAAGGGTGTCTGCCCGCCAAAGGTTCAGACTATTCATATATACAAGGGCATTATTCCCTTTGTTATCATACAGATTATCGGACTTGTCATTATATCTGTATTTCCGGAAACTGTTACCTGGTTGCCCCACGTACTTCTTGGAGATTAGAGAAGTTCTTTACTCAAAAGAGACAACTTTTTGGCCTTTTTGGCCTTTATTGAACTTGTCTGAATCAGGATAACCAGGATTTACAAGATGCCCATGATTTTTATCCTGTAAATCCTGCTTAACCTGGGAATCCTTATGCAGACAGTATTGACAAGGTTCAAAAGCTTATAGGTGCCGTTTTTGAGTCTTTCCAGATAATTAAATTTCCCGCTGTGAATGTTAGGGGCACGGAGCGACGTGTCCTGTAGTTTTCCAGATAATTAAATTTGCAAGCACACCGTAGGGGCAACCCTATGCGGTTGCCCTTCAAAGTTGAGATGGAAAAATATTTTTCTGGAAGTCTATAAAACAATAATGTTTATCTGGAAATCTATATTTTCTTCGATTGTTGAACGTATCCGACTCAATCTTTACGACAGAATAGATATTTTGGTAAGGATTTTATTGTAGTGACAGATTTTTTTGATTTGAGAACAATCTCATTAACCCTTGGTATTGTTTACATCACCATGGGAATAATAATGATTAACCATTCTGCAAACAGAAAGTGCTATCCTGGCTTTTACCAGTGGACAGTCGCTGTAATTACCATTGGCTCGGGTTTTACATTAGTCTCTTTTCGTGATATTTTTTCTGATATACTCACTATTGTATTGGCCAATGTATTCATTTATGCTTCAGAGGTTCTATTTTATTCAGGCTTCAGAACTTTTGCAGGTAAAAAATGGATATCCTGTTGTCACTTGATCATTTTTCTGATTTTTGCCTTTGGCATTCATCCCTATTTTACATTTATTTCACCTAATCTCAATCTTCGTATTATTGTTATTTCATTTTATGCTCTGTTCTACCATGTCAAAATTTTAATGGTGATAAGAGAGTTAAGCTCAAAGAGTGAGTTTAAAATCAACAAACTTTTTTTGGGGACTTTGATCTTTTTAATACTTATGTTATTTATGAGAGGTTTGTTTTACATGTTTTTCCGGCAAAACGTAATTGATTATATGGAACCCGGAAACCTTCATAACATGTTATCATTTAGCCTTATTATAGTTAACATATTTTACGTATTTGGCCTAATGGATCTTAACCTTCAGATGCTGGAAAGAGAATTACTTCGTAAGCAGCAAGAATCTGAAGTAAAAGAGGAGAAATATCGACAGCTTGTGGATTTTTCCCTTCAGGGATTGATTATTATCAGGGAAAATCCTTTAAAAATTGTTTTTGCCAGCCGCCAGATTGAAAGCATTACCGGTTATGCTAAAGATGAATTGCTTGGTTTATCCGATACCCAGGGCATAGAACTTGTCCATTTTGAAGATCGTCCCAGATTCATGCAAAATTTAAGGGAGCGCCTTTCTGGCAAAAAAATGGATACAGGTCATGAATATCGCATTGTAACGCGTTCAGGGGAAATTAGATGGATTGAAGCTTACAGCTCAAAAGTGGAGTATGATGGAGAACCAGCTCTGAATGCAGTAATGATAGACATAACAAAACGAAAAAAAGCTGAGTTTGCATTGCGTGAAAGCCAGGAGAGATATGAACGTCTGGCAAATCGTCTAAAGGACACTCTTATATTTTTTTCCCACAAACCAAATGGGGAACTAATTTATGTAAGTGAAGGGATTCACCTTGTAGGGACAGTTGCACCTGAAGAAGCCAAAGGCAAAAGATGGAAGGATATAGTTCAATGGACAGAAGAGTCTCTTGATGTGATTAATAAAAATACAATCAAGAGTATTGATGAACCTGAAAACTCCGCTGCTTTTGAATTATCCTATCACCATCCTGATCAAACGATTCATTATCTGTATGTATATATATATTCCATTTATAATCCCAATATATCTCACCGTATTCTGGAAGGCGTTGCAATTGATATCACCCGACAGAAGCGTGCCAGTGAAAAGATGAAAATACTTATGCAGGCCATAGAAAACACTCCTGCATCGGTTGTGATCACTGATGTAAAAGGTGATATTACCTATTCCAACCCAGCTTTCAGTCAAATTACCGGCTATTCCAAAGAGGAAGTTTTGGGAAAAAATCCCCGTGTTCTAAACTCAGGTATTCATGACAAAGAGTTTTTCAAAAAAATGTGGGATTCCCTTTCACAAGGTAAAATTTGGAGAAGTGATATTTGTAATAAAAAGAAAGATGGTACTCTATTCTGGGAATCTGTTTCTATCTCTCCCATACGTGATGAGTTAAATAGTTCTATTGTTAGTTATGTTGCAGTTAAAGAGGATATAACGGAGAAAAGGGAGCTGGAGAGCCTGAAAGCTGATGTAGAACGTATTATGCGTCATGACCTGAAATCTCCTCTTAATGCCATAATTAATTTTCCGGAAGTTATCAAGGCAGAGGGTAAAATCAGTGAAAGCCAGATGAAAATGCTTGGGATGATTCAAAAGTCGGGCAAAAAAATGCTTGATATGATAGAGCTTTCACTCGATATATTTAAAATGGAATCAGGTACATACCAATACCTGCCAAAAACTGTTGAACTGCTCGGTTTAATTCGTCAGGTGATAGATCAGAATCATGGTCTGATTTTATCTAAAAAAATTGGAGTGGATGTTATTATCAACGAAGAGCTTATGGTTGAACCTGTTTCTCAATCTGTTGTGGTACTTTCTGATGAGCGGCTTTTGTACTCTCTTCTTTCAAATCTGCTGCTTAATGCAATTGAGGCATCTCCTTATGAAAATACAATTAGGCTGTTGATTACTAAAAGAGCATTCAGTCCGGTAAAGCTGGAAATATGCAACAGAGGTGTTGTTCCGCCTTCTATAAGAGAGAGTTTTTTTGAAAAATATAAAACCCACGGCAAATCAAAGGGAACAGGACTTGGAACCTATTCTGCAAAGCTGCTTTGCAGTGCAATGAACTACACCATAAAGATGCAAACATTTGATGAAACAGATACAACCTGTATCAGGATAGAAATGCCAGAATAGTCATTATACCGATTAAGGCTAAGTGTTTGATTTTATTAGATGTGGCTA
>NZ_LT828544.1:88703-154198 GCF_900170035.1 Desulfamplus magnetovallimortis
ATATAAACGTACATGGCTGATGACCGCCACAATCGAAGAAATGAAAATCGTTTAAAAAACAGTCAGTTATAGAGACTTTCATATAAAATGTCTAATAAATTATCCCACATTGAGCAGAAAATAAACCATCTACCCAATGTGTTTTTTTAGCGTGAAAATGGATACATATTTTCATATTCGGGGGTGGCAGAAATTTCATTTGGCCATGGGAGTTTACCGTTAAAATGGCTATCATTTTTATTTTTTTGGGTGATTAATAGGTAATCAATCATGCCTGTTTACCATGAAAATGACTATTATTTTTATACTTGGGGATGATTGATACGCAGGCATGAGTATTTACGTGTTATCCAAACTCTTTTTCTATGGCTTCCAGCACTTCATCTGACATCTTGTAACTGTGTGCCTCACCAGGAAATTCCCCTGAAATAACCTCCTCTTTGTACTGCTTGAATGTATCTAACATTATTGCTCCAAACTTTTGATACTGTTTGGCAAATGAGGGAGTGAAGTTATCGTATAGACCCAGAACATCGGGTGTGACCAGAAGCTGCCCTGAACATCCTGGGCCTCCTCCTATGCTTATGGTGGGGATATCAAGCTTTTTGGTGACATATGCAGAAAGCTTTGCCGGGACAGCTTCAAAAATGATAGCAAATACACCTGCTTCCTGTAGTGCAAGAGCCTCGGAAACAACTTTACGGGCGCTGTCCATATCCTTTCCCTGAACCTTAAGCCCACCAAGAGCACCAACAGCCTGGGGATGTAGCCCCACATGCCCCACAACAGCTATGCCCATCTCAACAATGGCTTTTGTTTTTGCTATGTGATTGTGGGTTGCTTCAAATTTTACGGCATCAACACGGGCTTCAGTGACAAATCTTGCTGCATTTCTCATTGTCTCTTCAACACCATACTGGAATGAACCAAATGGCATATCAGCCACAACCATGGTACGGTCACAGGCACGGGCAACGGTTCCGCAGTGTAGAAGCATCATATCCATTGTTGCTGTCAGGGTGTCAGGGTGACCATGAACCACCATGGCACAGGAATCTCCAACAAGGATCATGTCAATGCCAGCATCATTTATCTTTTTGGCTGTTGGAAAATCATATGCTGTCAGCATGGTTATGGGTTGATTTTCATTTCTCATTTTCTGGATGGTTTTAACTGTATGTTTCACAAAATTCTCCTTAAATATGTGGTTTTGTATTATTTAAACAAAAGTGGCACTATGGTATTTTAAGCTTTGTCAATTGATCTGAAAAGCCTTATCTTATCCTTTGCTGCTTCTTTCATTGCTGTAATGGATTTTTTCATTATGGTGACAAGTTCAACGCCAGGGTCTGAGCTAAAGCAGGAGGCCATGGTTTTCAGGTAGATGCTTCGGAGTTCTGTATTTACATTAAATTTTGAGATACCTGCATCCATGGCCATCTGAATCATCTCCTCTGGAAGTCCTGATGTTCCATGTAGTACAAGTGGCACAGATACACGCTTTCTGATCTCCTTCAGGCGTTTAAAATCAAGCACCGGAGGATTTTTGTATTTACCATGTATATTGCCTATACATACGGCAAGGGCTGATATGCCTGTTTGATCTACAAAATCTGCTGCCTTATCCGGGTCTGTCATAAGCTCTTCTTGGGAAGAGAGTGTCTGCCCGTCCTCTTCTCCTGTCATTTTACCAAGTTCTGCCTCAACGCTTCCGCCTGCTGCCTTGATTTTAAGTGTCATCTCTCTTGTAAATTGCAGATTCTCTTCACATGACATGCCGGAGCCATCCACCATGATGGAGTTTATGCCCCAGGCCATTGCCGTGAATATAATATCAGGGTCACTGCAATGATCTAAATGAACCGTTGCCGGAACTTTGCTGCGCTTCACAATTTCCAGACACATCTGAACCAGGGGAGCGCCCCCTGTTTCAAGTGCAGTTGGTAAAATTTGAAGAATAACAGGACTTTTCAACTCTTCGGCTGCCTTGATAACGGCAGTTGCACCCTCCAGGTTGTAAATGTTGAAGGAAGGTATTGCATAATTACCTTCACCGGCATTTTTAAGGAGGATTTCAAATTTCCTATTCATCTTGCTTATCCATTGAAAGTTTTTTCTGTATGGTGGTGAGTGCTGTTTCATCCCCAACGTTTCCTGGAAAGATGATGTATGCCATTCCAGGATATCTGGATTCATCTCCGAGTTTCCATACAGGAACACCAGGCAGTGCCTGACCAAGTACCATTGCCCGTTTTACCCCCAATGCCATGGTTGCCACATCGCTGGAGGTTATACCGCCCTTTGCAACTAAATAACGTGGCTGTACTTTAATGCTTCTGACAATATCAATAAGGCTGTCGCTTACAATTCTGCCGATACCAAGGCTTTCTTCTGCATCTTCACCGGTGACAAGATCTCTGCTTGTGAAAACAGCACAATCTTTTCCTGCTTTAAGGAAGGCGTAAGCCTTTGAAGCAGCTCGCTCAATCTCAATATTTCTACTTTGTTGGTTCAGCAAATTTGCAACATCAACTTCAACGTATTTTATATTTGTATTTTGTAGAAGGTGACTTAGCTGTGAAGATGTCTTTTCCACATATGAACCAATTATAAAAAGTCCACCATGGGGAACAGAGCTGGCAAGTTTGTTTTTATCTAAAAGTGGATATAGGTTATCTAAACCTGTCCTTGTACGTACAAAGGAAGCTGCTGTCCTGTATAAAAATTCCTTTCCACTTTTTTCAGACTCCAGAAGCAGAAGGGCAGATGTCACGACCTCCATATCCCGATATGAGACAGCGTTTACAATGCAGGCACTTTTTTCAGGGACAGATTCAAGTATATCCCTCACTTTCGCTGGGCCACCCACTCTTATATCATCAATGCCCACCGAGATAACCTCTTTTGCCCCAATGCTTCCGTTGCTTTTTTCTTCAACCCATTTTTTAAGATTGGAATGGGAGAAACCAAAAGCTTTATCTTTTGCAAATGGGGTCAGGGAGGCAGGAACAAGAGATTCCTTTTCCTGGACATAGTGTACATCGTTTATTGTATATCGCCCGCCTTCAAGGAAAAAAGGAATAATCAGATATGGTAAATCCTTTTTTCCCATTGCCTGAGCCATTGCATCAACCTCAATGGGAAAATGCCCCCTTAAAGTGGAGTCTGACCTGCTTATAACTGTTGTACGTATGGCGGTTTTTTTTTCAGCATTTTTAAGTGCAACTCCTATTTCCATGGCAAGTTTGCAGGCCTCATCAGGTATAAGGCTTCGGCTGTTGGTCAGTATGAAAAAGGCAGGGCAGCTACCTGTCAGCTCTTTTTCCAGGGAATTTTGATCCCAGTGGGTAAGAACTGGAAGATCCCTTGTGGTCTGGGTGCCTGTGGGATCGTCATCCATGATAACAACTTTACAGGAAGCAGCTGCTTTTTCCACTTTGTTCTTTATTTCAGGCAGAAGCTCTTCCGGCCATTCAGGTGGCAGTGATGTAAAGAGCTTAGTTTTTTCAATAATATTTTCGTTCATGGAAAACACCATAAATGGTTGTAACTCATTGTTCTTTCAAGGTTTGATTGTTGGGTAGAAAATACCTTGAACCTTTGAAAAGCCTTAAAAGTCACCCGACAGTTTAAACTTAAAGAAGCACTCAGAGAAGTTATCAATGAGGAGTGGTTAAGCCTTGAGTGCAAAAATGTTCTCTTCAATGAATTGCCAGGTTTTAAGATAATCTCCTGCATTCATGAGCTTTTCCAGCTTGCCTGTGTCAATCTTTTCCAGAAGATTCCAGATTTTAAAGGTAATACGGCTGTTGGCTTCAAAGGTACCTTTTATATCCCACCTGGTAGGAGATGTGTCTGATGTCAGAAAATCACTGTAGTTATATTTTTTCAGATAATATAGGAATTCGACATACTCCAGAAAGTGACGGGTACCACAGAAGTAGTCCCAGTCCCATTTGCCGTCATTGTCATTGATATGTATGTAATAGCTGTAGGGACTTGCCTCAATCAGAGAGACAGCTTCAGCCGGATTTTCATTGCCATACATGGAGTGGCCAAAATCTAAGGTAACTCCCATTGATGGTACTTTGATATCATTTAAAAGGCAGAGAGTTTTTGATGCAGTATCAATAAAGCAGCGTCCCCGTGTTTCACTTGGTTTATACTCTATAAAAAGCGGAATGTCCTGCCTGTAGGCTCCTGCTTCGCCAAATGTTTCCACAAGATTTTTCCAGGAAGCTGCATAATCATATTGAAATGAGAATTCATAACCATCACCTAAGGGACAGCATGTTACCTTGTCCCCACCTATACTTGCTGCAAAATCCTTTGCATCTTTTATGAACTGAACAGCCATTGCACGTATTTCAGGATCAGTGGATGTAAGTCCCCCATTTTTAAATTCAGGTTCAGCCTTTACATTGACGTTAACGGCAGCAACAGAGAGGTTATATTTCTCAAGAAGATTAACTGTTTCTGTAACATCATTGACTTCATATGGATATACTATTTCCACACCATTATACCCATTGATGGTTTCCATCACTGCAAATTTTTCTTCCAGTGTAAGGGGGTTATTATACTGGTGGAACCTGTCCTTTGTCTGGGATAGAAATCCCGTAATAATGGCCATTTTTAACATTATTATATTCTCCGGTTTTTTGCGTTTTATTTTAATAACAGTAAAATCCGCTGTTTTAAGGATGCAACAATATTTTTATACCAGGCAAACTGGCTGCATATTGTCCAGACTATGATTATAAATAGAATGAGGGATACCGGCCTATGAAATACAGGCATGAAACTTCCCTGGGATACCATTAAGGCACGTCTTAAACTTTCGTCGGCCATTGGGCCTAAAATGACTCCTATTACAAGAGGGGCAATGGGATAGCCCATGTTTGTAAGAAACAAACAGATTATTCCCACAGGCAGCATAAGGTACAGGTTGAAAATATTGAGTCCCAGTGAGTATGACCCTATAATGCAAAGCACCCCTATGATTGGCATGAAAAGTTCAGTCGGGATGTTTAATACCTTGACCACCTGTTTTGCCAGAATCATTCCTGCAATCCACATTGCAATGGATGCCAGAAGAAGTATTGCTGCAACCTCAAGGATAAAAAACGGATGTTCAAAGGTTATCATCGGTCCTGGGTTTACGCCATGGAGCATAAGAGCACCGAGAAGCATTGCAGCAGGAGGGCTTCCCGGGATACCAAGATTTAACAAAGGAATCATGGCACCGCCTACGCAGGCATTGTTGGCTGTTTCACTGGCAAGAACACCTTGAAGTTCTCCTTTGCCAAAGGTTTCCGGATGCTTTGATGTATTTTTGGCTGTGCCGTAGGATACCCAGCCTGCAATATCTTCACCAATACCCGGAACAGAACCTATCCCAACTCCTATAAGAGCTGATCTGACAATGGCAGGAAAGTTTCGCACAACTGTTCCAATCTCCGGCAGAATACGCTGTAGCTTTTGGGCCTTGGCCATCTCGGTGGGATTGGTAAGAACTCCTATAATCTGTGGAATTCCAAATGCACCGATTAGCACAGGAACAACTTCAATGCCGCTGTCAAGCTCAGGAATGCCAAAGGTAAATCTTGGGTAAAACTGGAGCTGATCCCTGCCTACACAGGCCAGAAAAAGACCTAAAAATCCAGATATCCATCCTTTTATTACAAGATCTGGGCTTGTGAGTGTCCCTGAAATGAGGATACCGAAAAATGCCAGGAGAAAGAATTCAAAGGATGTAAACTCCAGGGCAAATTTTGAAATAATGGGGGAGATGCTCACCACAAACAGCATACTTATTATGGTACCAATTGCAGAAGATGTTGTGGTAAGGCCGATGGCACGTCCGCCCTCTCCCTTGCAGGCCAGGGGATAACCATCCATTGCTGTTGCTGCGGCTGCGGCAGTGCCAGGGATGTTTATAAGAATTGATGCATAGGAACCACCATAGGTGCCTCCTACGTAAATGGCAAGAAGACAGATCATGGCAGTTGCTGTGTCCATGCTGTAAGTCAGTGCCGTAAGAAGAGCTACACCAAGTGTGGATGTAAGGCCGGGCATGGCACCGAATAAAATCCCAAGAACCACTGAGCCAAAAAGTATGGCAAGGGATACTGGATCAAAAATCATTTTTCCGATTATATCGAAAAACACACCAAGTCTTTCAAGAAGCATAATTGTTTATATCTCCATTGCGGCTTTAAGGAATTCGCCTTAAATCACTTAACCATTTGCGCACTTTTGTGTTTCGTACTTTGGTGAGAGCTTTTAAAACTTTCACTTCTCCTGAAGTTATGATATTTTTTTGTAAATTTTAATAAAAAGCACATCAGGATGACCATATTTCTGCGTACCAGATACTGTCTAAAAGGGAAACAACAAGACCTTCAAAGGGCATTGGAACCAGAAGAAAGTATTTGAATATAATACCGATGACAAAGGGAGCTGTTATGCCGATGATAAGGCATATGCGAAAACGTCTCTTTTTATCAGTGTCATTGTTAATGCTTTTTGCAGAATGAAAGATCAAAAAGAGTATGAATCCTATAACCATCCAATCTTTTGCATATGGAATAATCGGCTCTAAAAAAGAATCCCATCTGTTTACAATCACAATGAAAAGCAATAAGGAAAACCAGGCAAGCTTTTTAAAAATAGATATTAGATGGGAATGGTCGCTATAATAAAACATAAGAAACAGCACAAGAAGGAACATTATTGAAGCTGGAAAAAAGTCAATTCTTGGCACCATAACAAAGACAAATAGAAGAAGGTTAAAAAGTATGGCGTAAAATCTTATGGTTGTTTCTGAAAAAGCATATAATATAAAGGATTTGCCAAAAAGATATTCAAGAGTTGATTTAATGCCTTCTTTTCCCACATTTTTTATGGAAATACGTACAAGAAAAAGTCCTAATAAAGTGAGTATTGTACCAACAAAAAGAGGAAAAATTGCAGGGGATACATACCAGACATTCTGTACTCCGCCCCAGGAATCTTTCATTGGCATCTGAAGCGCTCCGCCTGAAATTAAAAGGCCAAGCAAGGTAATTGCTGAACCTGAGAAAAAGTCAGCTTTCCGCAAATCTTCTGTTTTCATCATTGGTGATAAATTCCCAATTCTAATGGCTTTTCAAGAAGGGGCAACTGCAAGCTGGTTGCCCCTCTATTTGTTTTTATTTGAAAGTCTCCATAAAGTGTTGATATATAAAGACTTTCATGCATTGTTATGATATCCTCTTAATCATGAGGGTTTATTTGAGAGTCTCCTTAACATACTCATAATTAACGACTTTCATCTGTCGTTGTGATATCCTCGTAACCATGAGGGTAGGGTAACAATTAAAACTTATGGCTTGGTTATGCCAAGGGTTTCAGGATTAATCTTGGCAGCACCGAGTTCCCACAGAGTCCAAGCAAAATTGGATTCAAGGGCATCAAAAACAGCTTTTGACTCTGCACCGGTTTTTCCGGAAAGCAGATAATAGTTCTCTTTAGCCCAGGTTTTTACCTTGTCTGTATCCATGGCTTTTTTAAAGGCATCCACAAGAACCGGTTTTACCTCTTCCGGAACATCAGCAGGAACAGCAAAGCCGATTGCCTGTGATATGGGAAGATATTGGGAAAGACCTTCATAGGAATCAAATGATGATGGTATGGTTCCAAGTCCTTCCACATCAAAGGATTCAGGTATCAGCATGCCAAGGGCTCTTAATTTTCCGCCCCTTAGAAGCTGCTGCTGTTCTGCAAGAGATGTAACAACTACGCTGACTTCTCCGGTCATTGCTGCATTCTGGCTTGGGCTTGAGCCTTTGTAGGGAATAAAATTGAACTGGGCACCAGAGCCTTTTTCAACAGCTAAAAGGTTTAGATGATGTATAGAACCGGCACCGCCTGCTGCTGCTTTAATTGATTTTGGATTTGCTTTTGCAGCTTCAATGAGATCTTTAAGAGTCTTATATGGAGTATCTGGTGTAACAGAAATAACATCAGGAGAACCTCCAACAATAAAGGTATCCCAAACATCAAACTTTTTATCCCATCCGCCTTGAACTCCAGCCGTTACGTTAGACTCAGAAAGGCCGCACAGAGTGTAACCGTCGTGTTTCTGTGAATAGGCATGGCTCATTCCAACAGAACCTGCAACACCACCGGTTTTGTTTATTACATTAATATTTACACCAAGAAAGTTTGCCATTTCAGCACAGACAACTCTGTTACAGGTATCTGTTCCTCCACCTGCACCCCAGACCACAACGTTTGTTATATTTCTTTTGGGAAAATCTTTGCCTGCAAATGCTCCTGCTGTTAATGACAAAAAGACAATTAAGGAAACCGCTAAAATTTTCTTCATTTTTCCATCTCCAGTTTTTTGTTGTATTTGTTAAGAGTTTTTTACCGTGGAAATAGATACATTATTTCCATGATCGGGGGGGGCCGGACTCCGGCCATGACAGCTTATTGTGGAAATTAATATATTATTTCCATTGTTGGGGTAGCGAAATGCTCGCAGTGTCTGATTATTTTTCCTCCTTTTTAAGCATGGTTTTCATCTGTTTAATTGAGCCTTGCAGGTGTTCACGCATAAGCATTTCAGCTTTTTCTGAGTCGTGGCTGCAAATTGCTTCTGTAATTTTCAGGTGATCATCAATTGTGTCATTTGGTTCCCTGATAAGTCCTTCACTGGTGATATTCTGGTAAGCAAGGGTAATGATGTTAAGGGTTTGAAGGATGGCGGTAAGGAACTCCTTGGAACCTATTTGAGCAATAATTGTGTGGAATTTTCTGTCAGCTCGGGAATATGCCTGATAATCTGTAATTTTATCTTTATTAAGAAAAGGTTTAAAGATCCCCTGTAGCAACTCGGCATCTTCCTTTTTTATGGAAAGGGCAGCTCTACGGGCTGAAAGACCTTCGAGAAGCTCCCTGATCTCAAATATTGATATCATCTCGTCTGTGGTGAAAAGACGGACAAAATATCCTCTTCTCGGTTTTGCCTGTACCAGCTTTTCATGCTCCAGAAATTTTAGGGCACTTATTAAAGGGGTTCGACTGATACCAAGTTCTTTGGCAAGTTTCTCCTGGGGAATTTTTTCGCCGGGGAGTAACTTTCTCTCTTCAATCATATTTTTTATAACCTGGTAAACTTTCTGATCCAGATTTTCATAATCAATACCCAAATTTTTCATATAGCCCCTTTCTCTCTCTTTTGCATATTGAATATTGTATTTTGAATACAATATTCAATATGCAAAATTCTGTCAATAATTTTTTTTTAATAATCATTTTTGGCATCTTTCATTTTTATAAGAAAGTCCCCGTGGTTAAAGGTTTTTTTAAGGACTTTCATGCTTCGTTGTGGCAGATGGAACTGCCATGGCCGTTATATGAAAGTCCCCGCAAATGGCTGTTTTTATAAAGACTTTCATCCCTTCGATTGTGGCGGTCATCAGCCATGTACGTTTATATGAAAGTCTCAGTAAGTGGCTGTTTTTATAAAGACTTTCAACACTTCGATTGTGGCGGCTATCCGCCATGTACGTTATATGAAATGTCGATTTTGCGTGGATTGAATGGAGTGATGGATTAAATTGCAGGTGGGTAGAGCATGATCATGTTTTTTTCAACACTATTGGAGACCCGTTCCACAAGGGAGCCGAAAAAGAGCTTTTGAAGGCCGTTGGTTTCAGGAGCGCTCATAACAATAAGGTCATTGTTTTCAGCACAGGTCATTATTGTCTCAACACGGGCTTCTGTTGCCTCTATGACACCTTCTGCAAATTGTGACAGGTTCTCTTTCTGAATCCAGCCTGTAAGTATGTTTTTTGCCCTGAGCTGCTCTTTTTGGTTTTTGTAGGAAGGTAAAAGACGTAAGATTGTAAGCCGGTGTGGACCTACTGCGGCAAGGGCGCAGATGATCTCCTTTAGTTGCATCAGATCTCCCATGCTCACAATGACCACAAGAATCCTTTCTGTATGCAATACTCCTAAGAAACGAAAAACCACTGTATTGCAGGATGCATTCTCAACAATCTCCTCAATGAGTCTTTGAAAAGAGGAAGGGAGCCTTGCATGGGTATGGCCAAGGACAATGGCATGTGTTTTCTGTTGTCTCGCAACGGTGAGGATTCCCTTTGCCCTTGAAGGTTTTGAATGGGTTGCAATTTGGAGCCTTGCACCCATTATGGTCAGCTCTGCTTTTGCGGCCTGTAGCAACTGTTCCGATCGTTCTTTATCTTTCTCTGCCACATCTGCTTTTTCCGGCAGGAAATGGCTGGCAGTTGCCACAGCTTTGAAGTGGTGGGCAAATATGGCAGACATCCGCGCCAGAGCCGGTGTGATTCCAAGGGCTTCTGCTTCAAAAACAACAGCACCGTCCGGTTCTGAATTCCGACTGTTCCATGGGTTGTCATGAGTTAGCTTTTTCCATGTCCAGGGTACCATGGGAACCCCTTTGGGTTCTGACAGAATCTCAATTGCGGGTGAGGTTGGGGCAGTTTCGGTTTTCCCCTGACGAAGCTGCTTAAGATCATTTGTATTTAAAAGGGATTCACGATTTTCACCTGCAAGTTCAATGGCTTTTCTTGTACAAAGAGGGCCGATCAGCTCGGAGAGAAGCACTCCGGCAAGAACCACAGGGGCGATTATTACGGAGAATTTCTGGATTACAGGGTCACCGTTAATCAAAAAAACAAGGCCGATGGCCACGCCTGCCTGGGGTGTCAAGCCAAGGCCAAGATAGTTTCGGATGGATTTGGATGTTCTCGCAGCACGGCTTCCCAGGGCAGCACCGGCTATCTTGCCTATGATCCTGAACAAAAAATAGGCAATTCCCAGCCAGCCTGCCACAGCAAGAGCTTTAAGATTCAGGTGGATACCGGCAAGGGTAAAAAAAAGAACGTAAATAGGAGGCTCAAAAGCATTAAGATGGCGAAAAAGGCGAATGTCGCGGTAATCGCGGTTGACGATGGTGAAACCTGCGGCAATACCGGCAAGCAGGGGTGAAAAGTTGAGAAGTGTGGCAATTTCTCCGCAAAGCAAAAGTGCTGCAAGGCCGGCAGTGAGAATTTCTCCAGGGTTTTTCAACCGGTTGGCAACACTATCCATGAGCATTCCCGTTACAATTCCCATGGTCAGTGAGCCGCATATTTCAAGGAGACCCGCACTTAGTGCAACCCAGATGGAAGCACCTTCTGATGTTATGACATGATGGGTAATGGAAACAGCAATACCGAACAGCATGATTGCAAGACCGTTGTCTATGGCCACCACTGCCATGAGTGTTGTGGTAAAGGGGCCTGAAGCACCGATTTCCCGCATAACATGGAGGGTTGCAGCAGGAGCGGTTGCCACGGAAACAGCCCCAAAAAGTGTTGCCAGCAGGAGATAATCGTAGTTATTCCAATCTGCTCCTCCTACATCAAGCAGACGAGCCACAAGGAAAGTACCTGTCATTACACATATAAAGGCCCCGAGAATTTCGCTTATTCCAATGGTGATGACACTTTTGGCACGGGAACGAAGTCGCATGATCTCAAGGTGTTCACCAATACCAAAGGCTATGAGCATCAGTGCGATTTCTGTGAAGTGTTTTAACTGGCTGTTCACTGTCTCATGGGGTATCAGGTCAAGCCCTGAAGGACCAAGGGCAATGCCCGCAAGAATATAGCCGGTGACCGACGGAAGGCCCACAAGGGTGCCTGCCCTTGCAGCAGCAAAGCCGGTTGCAAGTAGAATAGCCAGCGCAAATGTGATGTTGATATTTTCCATGGCAGCCATTTTAACACAATTAGGGAAAAGAGCGAAAATAAATTTACCACGAACCTGCCCCCTCTTCATGGCTGGAGAGGGGGAGATTGATTACCCGTCAGCTATACCTTGAAAGAACACTGAGGTAAATTGTTTCTTATGAACTCTCTTATTCGATTGTGGTGGCTATCCGCCATATAGGTTATATGCTCAAAATAGACATCTTATTGCTTTTTTTGCAGTTACTGAATTTGTCTGAATCATGATAACCATGATAACCAGGATTAACAGGATATTCAGGATATTCAGGATAGATAATCCTGCCTTATCTTGTTAATCTTGGGCATCCTGATTCAGACAGTATCAACAAGGCTCAAAATATCATAGGTGTCGATTTTGAGTGTTAATCATGGGCATCCTGATTCAGACAGTATCAACAAGGCTCAAAATATCATAGGTGTCGATTTTGAGTGTTAATCATGGACATCCTGATTCAGACAGTATTGACAAGGCTCAATAGATTATAAATGTCGACTTTGAGTATATTGGGGTACCTTATCCTTCATATAGAGGAACAGTAAGGCCACCATCCATGAGAAAAAGAATTTTTGCGGAATTTCCCTTTTTCTCTATGGCCTTATCAAGGGCTTCCTGAAGGGAGTGAAACGGCCTTATAAAAAGTGGTTCAATCACCTTGTCTTCAATATCGGTAACTCCCCACATTTCAGCCCATATGCCTATTTCAGCCATTTTGCCTGCTTTGTGATAGCCCAGTTTATACCCTTTTTCAATGGTATCAAGAACATCCTGTGGGGTTTCACAGCTTCCGAGAAGATCGGCAAATGCCTTGCCGCCTATTCCGCAACGGCATTTTGCCACAAGTATCATGATGCCGTTTTCGTTAAGGGCAAGTTTTGCATTATCTATGCCTTTTTGGGCCTGATATAGGTCAATGTCCTGGGGGAATTTTACAACAGATACAACGATATCTGCTTTTTCTTTTATGTGTGCCGCAAATACCTCGTTTGCTCTATCTGTTGCCTCCATGAAAGAGTCATGGATTTCACCGGCTGTTACAGCATAAACATTATGATCCTTATCAAGCACGGTCATGATGGCAAAAATATCTTTTTTAACAACTGAAAGGGCATCAACCATATCTTCATGGACTGGATTACCCTCAAGGGCAAGTGCTTTTGCCTCTGGGACAAGGGCAAGTTTATGGTTCTGCTCTATGGTGTTGAATCCTGCAATTCCGGGCAAAAATGATTTTCTTCCGCCGGTATAGCCTGCAAAGTAGTGGGGTTCAACTGAGCCTATGATGATGATCTTGTGGGCATCAACTCCTGCACGGTTCACGTACATCTCGGTTCCGTTGCTGCTTTTTCCAAGAAAGACCATATCTTCGGACTTTTTGGCATCGTGGACGATTATATCCTCTTTTATCTTTTCGTAATGATCTCCAAAAATCTGGATGTACTCCTCATGGCTTGGCCCTCTGTGCGCTCCTGTGGCAATTATGAATTTCACAGGAACCTGATTTATCCTGTTATAGATGAAGTCCATAACCTTTCGTGTGGGGGTTGGTCGGGTAGCGTCATTTACAATTACAAGAATATCTTTTGCATCAGCTATAAAATCTGTCAAATCAGGACTGTTGACAGGGTTGCTCAGTGCCTGTTCCATAAGGCTTTCAAATGGTTTTATCTCAACGTCGTTTGCCTCTAAAAATTTTATGTCAAGTTCATCGCTTATGATTGCTGTCTCTTGACCGTTTCGTCCGTAAGGTACTTTTATCTGCATGACTCTTTCCTTATTGTTTCAGGGGGCCAAGTTTATTGATGGTCTCCATAAATGTATCAATAGCCTTTTGAAATCCTGCCTTGTCTCCATGCTTTATCTGTACAAGCTGAAGTCTCTCCGGATTTATATCCATCTGTCCAAGAAGGTCTCTTAGAGCTTTTACATGGAGTTTTGCCTTTACATTGCCGTCATGTTCGCAATCTCCATCAGGGCAGCAGGCCACAAGAACTCCCCATCCGTTTTGGAGTAGCGGTTCAAGGATCAGGGTTTTTTCAAGCCTTCCTCCGCACATGTTGATGAGAATTTTATATTCAGATGGAGCTCTATCCATTTTTGAAGATTGAAAATCAGGGTAATATGACCAGTTGCAGCCAAAGACAATTGCCTTTGATGTATCTTTTTCAAGAAAATTTCCTATCTCATTTTTAAGTGCAGAGCTGTTTGTTCCGTAACTCAGGCAGGATGATGCTGCATTGTTAGGACAGATATCAATACAGATTCCGCAGCTTTGGCATTTAACAGTATCTGTGACTATTTTGCCATTAATAAAATCCCGAGCTTCATGGGGGCAGGCTCTGACGCAGGTCAGGCAGGCAGCGCAATCACTATTGGTAATGGAAGTGGTTCCAGAAACTTCAAATGCTGTACCCTTAAAATCTCGTTTTGCATCGGTAAATACTTCAATAAGAGGCACTCCGCTTGAGCAGGCAGCTACGCATCGACCGCAGTGAAAGCAGGAAAAAATTTTATCTGCAATATAAGTTGACGGTTCAAGTTTGCCGGCAAGTAAGCCATATAAAATAATTAACTTTGCCCGTGGAGAGTCAGATTCCCATCGGGTGTGTTTAAATACAGGACAATGTTCATAGCAGTATCCGCATCGTATGCAACTGTCTAAGTTTGATTTCCATTTATCAAGATGTTTTGGCTCAAATGGTCTTGTTTCCATATATCCGGCTCCATCAGTTTTATTCAATGTCAATATCGGGTGTAATAAAGGGTCTCTAATCAGGCAAGCATGTAATCAGGCAACCATGTATCTTAAGTCAGTGGCTGTTACCCAGTCGTCATGGGCATCCATTAATTTTCCAGGATTGAGTATGTTATTGGGATCAAATGCCCGCTTGATATTGGACATTAGATTGAGACTGTCGCTTTTTTCCAGCTTAAATGCCGAAGCTTTTGAAATTCCGATACCGTGTTCCGCCGATGTGGTACCATTTACCGACCGGACATATTCATAGATTTCTGAGACCGCCTTTTTTGCTGATTCCCACTGATCTTGACGGTTGGGTTCCATGAGAATCTTGGTATGCATGCAGCCGGAACCGCAATGGCCGTAAGCTGTCATGATAATATTGTTTCTTTTGGCAATTTCATGGATTTTTCTTGCAGTCTCAGCCATCTTGGAGTAGGGCACAGCCATGTCATCGGCAAGTGATGTGCTGGAGAGCAGATCACTGAATTTTGACAGTGCTGGAAAAAGCTTTTTTCTGCCAAGGAAAATTTTTGCTCTCTCCTCTGCATCATAGCTGCTTACAAGACCAAAACCATTGTTTTTACGACAAACCTCTTGCATGGCTTCAATTTCGTAATCAACTGCCTCTTTGACCATCCCGTCTGCCTCATAAAGAAGAGCGGCCTGTACATCTGGAAGACCAAGGTTCATGGTTTTGTTTACAGCCTTTATGGCAACGTTGTCCACAAGTTCCAGCATTGAGGGGACAATTCCAGATCCCATGATATCTGCAACAGTCTTTCCTGCATCCTCAAGTTGATCAAAATTGGCTATGCCAAGGCATCTGAACTTTGGAATGGGAACAAATCCCAGAGTTGCTTCAACAACTACTCCAAGTGTTCCTTCTGACCCTACAATTAGTTTGTGGAGCTGGTATCCTGTTGCCTCTACCCTTGTCCTTGCACCAAGATTTACAAGGGAGCCATCTGCAAGAACTACCTTAAGGCCAAGTACGCTGTCACGGGTTGCACCATATTTAACAGAACGTACTCCACTTGCGTTGTTGCCGATTTCACCACCTATTGTTGCTATTCTGCTTGAAGCAGGTGTGGGGGGATAAAAGACCCCAAAAGGTTTCAGTGCCTGATTGAGATCATCATCTACAACTCCTGGTTCAACACGACAGAATACATCTGAAGGATTGATTTCAAGTATTTTGTTCATCTTTTTCATGTCAAGGGTTATGCCGCCTTTTACAGGCACAGTCTGTCCGCACATACCAGAACCAGAGCCCCTTGTTACTACAGGAATTTTATCCTGGTTTGCATAGGCCATTATCTTTTGTACCTGCTCAGTGTTTGCAGGTCTTGCTACCACCCAGGGGCTGGCAGAATGAACAGATGAGTCTGACCCATAAATAAACAGATCGGCTGGATCGGTTTTTATATTCTCCTCTCCTACGATACTTTTAAGTCTGGATGTATCAATATTTTTCATTATTTCCCTCTTTAAATATATTTTATGTAATATATGGGTTATATAATATTTTTATGCGAAAATAAAATGGGCAATGATGCCTAATGCAAAATGTTATTATTCTTAAACAGAAAAAAGAGCTTTAGGTCAACAAAATTCAATTAGTGAACAGTAATTTTTCTTGTGAACGTGTTTGGATGCAAGTGTAAATAATCAGTCATTTTTGTTATAGTAGATCATAATTGGGGAGGTGAAATAGATACTCAGAATCGACATCTTATTGTTTTTTTCCATTTACTGAATTTGAATGAATGAGGATGGCAGTCCTTACGGCATGCCCAACGTGGATAAGGTGCAGCTTGCCCTCAAAGACCGATTAACGTGCCGTAGCTGATATTTGGAGAGAATAAAATTAAGTGGGGAAAGCCTGTATTTGGATTTGAAATATCAAGTAATGAACTTTACATAGGTTGCTCTAAGATAGCCATTGTTAAAACAGGGCTAACAGCGGGAAACAAGCAACAAACCTTCAATATTACTAAAATGCTTATCTAATCAATAAAGCTTTAATCCGTGCTGTAGGGCAACAGCGGCAATCCAGATATCATTCGTGGGTATAGGAGTACCTTTTCCTTTGAGTCCATTTAAAATCAAACTATAGTTTTTGCTGAATTGAGTCAAACTCATCTTGTGTCCATTTTCCAAAAAGGTGATCTAAATCAGAATACTCTTTTGTAAAACGCAGCTCTTTTTTTAGGCCTACCCTTTTTTTTAATGTATCAAGAACAAACTGGTTCACGCTCATTTTTGCATTAGCTGCCTCCTGTTTCAACAACACAGCTAAATCTTCATCAATTCCTCTTACTGATATACTATTCATTGATTCCTCTTTTTAATTTTATGATTTTAGTTCTACTTTGTTAACTTCTATAAATTGTCTGAATCAGGATACCCTGGATTAACAGGATAAGGCAGGATTAAGTATCCTGAACATCCTGGTTATACTGGTTATCCTGATTCAGACAGTGTTGACAAGGCTTAAAAGATCATAGGTTTCGATTTTGAATATATGGCATTTGTATTTAGAGGTGGTCAGTTAGTGTGAAATCAAAAGCAAATACAGTATATTTTTTAGAATATTAGTGCATTTTATAAAAAATAATGTTAGACCTTTTGACGTTTGTGTATAGCGGATGGACAAACGTTCATGAGCTGCTGTCAAAATGTATTGGCAATGATGTTCCTCACTAAAATTTCAAGGATCACAATGGTAAAGACAAAATCAACATCAAAAAACAATAAAAGCTTTGAAGAATCCCTGTGGGACTCAGCAAACCGTTTACGTGGTAGCGTGGAATCCTCGGAATACAAGCACGTTGTCCTGAGTTTAATCTTTCTCAAGTTTGTTTCCGACAAATTTGAAGAGCGCCGGGCGGAACTCATGGCAGAGGGGCAGGAAAAATACATTGACATGGTGGAGTTTTACACCATGAAAAACATCTTCTATCTACCGGAAACCTCCCGCTGGAGCTATATCCAACAGCAATCCAAGCAGGATGACATAGCCATCAAGATCGACTCAGCCCTTACAGCGGTGGAAAAAAGCAACACCTCGCTCAAAGGGGCATTGCCGGATAACTATTTCTCCCGTCTGGGGTTGGATGGCAGCAAACTCTCCGCCCTCATAGATGCCATCAACAACATCGACACTGTTCAGGATAAAAAAGAGGACGTGGTGGGCCGGGTCTATGAGTATTTTCTTGGCAAATTTGCAGCTTCCGAAGGTAAGCTGGGTGGCGAGTTCTACACCCCCAAGTGTGTGGTCAATCTCATTGCCGAGATGATAGAGCCTTACAAAGGCAAAATTTATGACCCATGCTGCGGCTCCGGCGGTATGTTCGTTCAGTCCCTCAAGTTTGTGAAAAGTCATCACGGTAATACAAAAAATATTTCAGTCTATGGGCAGGAATACACCGCTACAACATACAAGCTGGCAAAGATGAATCTGGCAGTGCGTGGAATCTCTGCAAATCTTGGAGAAGTCCCCGTCGACACCTTCTTCAAAGACCAGCATCCGGATTTAAAGGCAGATTACATCATGGCAAATCCGCCCTTTAATATGAAGGCATGGCGGGCAGCCAATGAACTCACCGACGATTCAAGGTGGGATGGATACGAAACCCCACCTGTGGGCAATGCCAACTATGCCTGGATTCTCCACATGGTCTCCAAGCTCTCCGAGCATGGTGTGGCAGGCTTTGTTCTTGCCAATGGCTCCATGTCCACCAATACATCGGGTGAAGGGGCAATCCGTCAGAAGCTTGTGGAAAATGATCTTGTGGATTGCATGGTGGCACTTCCGGGTCAGCTCTTCTACACCACCCAGATTCCGGTCTCTCTCTGGTTTCTCACCAAATCCAAAAAAGCCCACAGCGAACGGGGGTTCCGCAACCGTGAGGGGGAGACTCTCTTCATTGATGCCCGGAAAATCGGGGAGATGATCAGCCGGAAGCAAAAAGAACTCACCGATGAAGATATTGAAGCCATTGCCAAAACCTATCATGACTGGCGAAGTGAAACGGAAAACAGCGATTATGAAGACCAGGCCGGATATTGTAAATCCGCCACCACCGAAGAGATCAGGAAAAACGATTATGTCCTGACCCCTGGGCGTTACGTGGGAGCACCGCCCATGGAAGATGACGGCATCCCCTTTGAAACCAAGATGACCGAGATGAGCCAGACCCTTTACGCACAGATGGAAGATTCGGCAAAGCTGGATGGGGTGATTCGGAAGAATCTGGAGGTGTTGGGTTATGGAAAAAATGGCGTCTTTCATTGATCGGTTTAAACTTTTTGAGGCTTATTCTTTTGTCTGAATCACGGATTAAACGGATTAAACGGATTAAAAGATTACACTGATTGAAAAAATCTGTGTAATCTGCGTAATCTGTGGCAATCCGTGATTCAGACAATTAAAGGAAAGTGTAAACTACTTTTAAGCTGATATGAAGGATGTCGAAAAAATTATGGCTGAATCAAATCGCATTGAATATAAGCAGCAACTTACCGATTCCCTGGAAAAAGAGGTCGTTGCTTTTCTGAACTATCCAGATGGCGGTATTATCTACATCGGCGTGAATGATGATGGTAGTCCCTACGGAATTTCCAACGTGGACAAGGTGCAGCTTGCCGTCAAAGACCGATTAAAACACAACATTCTCCCTTCGGCACTGGGTCTGTTTGATGTCATCCACGAGAACCGGGACGGCAAAGACCTGATCAAAATCATTGTGGCCAGTGGTTCAGAAAAGCCCTATCACCTCCGTAAATACGGCATGTCGGAAAAGGGATGTTTTATCCGCATCGGCAGTGCCAGTGAGCCCATGCCGACCCGCATGATCGAAGATCTCTTTTCCCAGCGAACCAGGAACTCCCTTTCACGTATTCGGTCGATTCGGCAGGATTTAAGCTTTGAACAGCTCAGAATCTATTATCAGGAAGCGGGATTGACCCTGAACGATAAGTTTGCCGCCAATTTGGAGCTACTAACAGAAGATGGCTTTTACAACTATAACGGTTACTTAATGGCCGATCAGAACGGAAATACCGTGCAGGTGGCAAAATATGCTGGAACTGATCGGGTGGATCTTCTTGAAAGCAAGGATTATGGCTTCTGTTGTCTGGTCAAGACATGTAAAATGATTTTGGATAAACTGGAGGCGGTTGAGAACCGGGTAATTAACCAAATCACACCACGCGAGCGGATCAACCGTTCATATTGGGATACAGTAGCACTCCGTGAGGCGGTCATCAATGCCATCATTCACAATGACTATGCCACTGAACTTGTGCCTAAATTTGAAATTTTCACCGACAGGCTGGAAATAACTTCCGCAGCATCCATACATCCGGGACAGGAGCAGGAATACTTTTTTGCTGGTTATTCCATGCCTCGTAATAAAGCGATCATGCGTGTATTTAAGGATTTAGAGATGGTGGAATTTCTCGGATCCGGAATACCCCGAATTTTAAAGGCTTACCCCCGAGAATCTTATACCTTTTCCAGCTATTTTGTCCGTACCACGTTTCCCATATCGCCTGAAGCTCTGGCATTGGAAGATGAGGTAAAACGGGAAGCCACGGAAGAAAAAGATGCAGATGATACCCCAATAAGTGGGACAATGGGTGGGACAATAGGTGGGACAATCGAATTAACCCAACGTCAAAAAGAGGTTCTGTCTATCATAAAAGCGAATCCAACTGTAAGCTATCGGGCAATTGTTGAAATGCTCTCCATCAATAAATCCGCGCTTGAAAAACACATGAATGTTCTGAAAAAGAAGGGGGTTTTGAAACGCATCGGGGGCACCCGTGGACATTGGGAAGTTACCTTGAAAGAAAGCAATGATGCTTAATCTGCGAAGCAGCTTGCTGTGCAATTATCTGAATCTACAGATTACAGAGTCGGCAAAGCTGTATGCGGTGATTCGGGAGAATTTGGAGGTGCTGGGTTATGGGAAGTGAGCTTAGGCAGGACGGGGTGACTATATGGAGTGGTTAAGCGAGCTAAAAAATATAGAAATCGGACTCTATGAACGAATCACTCTTTTTAAGTTGATGTGCATATCACTTAGTGCTATGTAATATGAATTATGAAACGACTGATGACAAAAAACTTTTCAAAATGGATATCAAAGCAGAAGATATCCGATGAAGATCTTAAAATAGCTCTCTCAGAATTGGAATCAGGACAATTTGAGGCTAATTTAGGAGGATATTTGTATAAAAAAAGAGTTCGCTTTGAAGGGAAAGGTAAAAGTGGTAGCGGGAGAACAATCATATGCTACAAAAAGGATGATCGAGCGATCTTTATTCACGGTTTTGCCAAAAATGAAAAATCAAATTTATCACCCAAAGAGCTTCATGCCATGAAAGAGTTCTCCCGAATCATAATCAAACTTTCGCAAAGCGAAATTGAAATTGCAATTCAAAACGGAGATTTTATTGAGGTAAGAGAATGAGAAAATCCATTGCAGAATCAATCACAAAAACAGTCAAGGATTTAAACAGAAGTGGGGTGGTAGATGATATTACCTTGAAAAATATTGAAAAACTCTGCCTCCCTGAAATCAAGGATTATCCTCCTGCAAAAATTATTTCCATCAGAAAACGGTTCAGGTTGAGTCAAGCTGCTTTGGCAAGTGTTTTCAATATAAGCCCATCAACTGTTCAGAAGTGGGAACAGGGCAACAAAAAACCTGCTGGGGCATCAAGAAAATTATTGGATATTATGGAACGAAAAGGTTTGGAGGCTCTTCTTTGAAAAAATCGGCAAAGCTGGATGGGGTGATTCGGGAGAATTTGGAGGTGCTGAATTATGGGTAGTGACCTGGCACAAAACGGTGATTATCTGGAGTGGCTGAAAACATTTAAAAACAAAGTCCGGCAATCCCAACTTAAAGCAGCCGTAGCAGTGAACACGACACTGCTGGAATTTTACTGGGAGTTGGGGGCGGATATTGTTGAAAAGCAGAAACAAAGCAAGTGGGGCAGTGGTTTCCTCAAACAGTTGAGCCATGATTTAATGAATGAGTTTCCAACCATCAAGGGCTTTTCTTTAGCCAATTTGCAGTATATTCGCAGGTGGCATCTCTTTTACGTGGAGAGGGTCAGTAATAGTGGAACAGCTTGTTCCACTATTGAGAATATGCCGAATGCCCTCTATTTTGAACAATTGATTGCGCAATTGGTGAAAATTCCGTGGGGACAGAATCTGGTTATCTCATTAGATGAAAAAATAGCCGACAATGAAAGCCAAACAATAAATCTAACCAACCTCCGCGATACCCTACTCCCCAAACTAATCTCCGGAGAAATCCGCATCCCCGAAGCCGAAAAACTCACAGAGGAAGCCCTGGTATGAGCAATTTGAATATCACTCCCGAATACAAAGATTGGCTTGTCAGGCTGAAATCAAAAATCAGATCCGCACAGATCAAGGCTGCGATGGCGGTCAACTCTGCTGTGATTGATTTCTATTGTGATCTCGGTAGAATGATCTGTGAAAAAGATGCGGTTTGGGGTTCCCGCTTTCTGGAGAGCCTGTCTAAAGATTTGAGAAAAGAATTTCCTGATATTCAGGGGTTCTCTGTCACTAATCTGAAATATTGCCGCCTGTTTCATAAGTACGTTGCAATTAGTCCCCAGCTTGGGGACGAAACAGATATTCTGGCAAAAGATGGGATCTATCAACACATCAGGCAGATTCCATGGGGCCATATCAAATTGTTGATCGGCAAGGTAAAGGATCGACAGGAAGCCCTCTTCTACATCCAGGAAACCATTGAAAACGGCTGGAGTCGGGATGTCTTAGCCTTGCAGATCAAATCAAATCTCTACTCCCGTCAAGGCCATGCGATTACCAACTTTAAGACAACCCTCCCGGAACCTCAATCCGATCTGGCACAGCAGACGATCAAAGATCCCTACAGCTTTGACTTTCTGACCCTCACATCCCCCTACAATGAGCGGGATATCGAAAAACAGCTCATTACCCATATCACAAAATTTCTGTTGGAGTTGGGAAAAGGATTTGCCTTTGTCGGACGGCAGTATCATCTGGTAGTCGGAGAGAGTGACTACTATCTGGATCTGTTATTTTATCACATCAAATTAAAGTGTTACGTCGTGGTTGAGCTGAAAAACACAAAGTTCATCCCTGAATATGCCGGGAAGCTCAATTTTTATCTATCCGCAGTGGACAGCTTACTCAAATCAGAATCAGACAACCAAACCATCGGGATACTGCTCTGCAGGGACAAGAACAAGATCGAAACGGAATTTGCCCTGCGGGACATCAACAAGCCCATGGGGGTCAGTGAGTTTACCTTGACCGAAAATTTACCTGAAGATTTAAAGGGCAGCTTACCTACTATTGAAGAAATTGAAGCTGATTTGGATAAATTGACACAATGAAGGATTAGGGAAAGGGAAAGGGATGGCAAACTCCGGTGGGATTCGGAGGCAGGCCATTGTGAAACAGGTGAAATTGTAATGAAAATAAGAGAAATAATTGCACAAGACGTCGGCCCGCTCATGAATGAGCCGATCATATTGGAAAACAACTGGTCTGGGGAGTTGGAAACAAAGGTTCTCTTCACCGGTCCAAATGGCTGCGGAAAATCGACACTTTTACGCGGCATGGCATTATTATGGGATGCCGTAGGGTACTGGCTGGATCACAGAAAATCGCTTCCCATGAAGCACGAAGCAAAAATCTGGCTGCAACAGTGGACCGGGTTTGCCTTAATCCTTGATAGGATATTGCCTTTTTATGCGACTCCGGTTGGAGTATTGTTCGGAACATTAGAGTGGGCTAATGAATTACGGGAAAGGTACTCCTCTGTGGTGTGGATCGGTGAAGCCGTTGCCCGGACAGGAAAACCCGGCCAGCCCAAACGGGAACTTATTCTTCCCCAGGAAAAATGGCTGGAAGAGTGGAGTGAACAGCGGAAAAAAATGATTCTGTCCCACGATAAAGTTGACTGCCCCAACGTCATTTATCTGGATGCCGAAGAGCGGCGGTGGGTGCAGCCTAAAAGAAATATCTCGGAACCTCAGCCTGATGTTCTGTCACAGCGCTGGCTGACAAAATATTTGGTTTCTGAAGATTGGAAAGGCCAGCTTGAAGCCTCACTGATAACCCTTAAAACCACCCAACTTCATCGCTATCATAAAATTATTCGTAATCTGAACAGTTTTCTTATCGGCAAGGAAATTGACCCGGATATCAAACCGGGAGAAGGTCGTCTGAGAGTCAGACTCAAAAACAAACGGGGCGGATATCACTCCCTGGATGATCTCAGTGCCGGAGAACATCAGGTTTTAATTTTGATCTATCTCATCAGCAGGTGGCAGCAACCGGGAGGTATCGTTCTCATTGACGAGCCGGATCTTTATCTTCATCCGTCATTAGTTGATTCTTTTCTCTCTACCCTGGAACACTTGATCAGTGAACAAGATGGTCAACTACTCATGACTTCCCATTCAGTCGATGTCTGGAACCGGTATGATAATTTCGGAATGCGTCAGGAGCTCAAGCTCCAGGGGGAGGAATAATGGCTTCAAATATACAAAAAGTCATTACTCAAATAAAGCAAGAGAAAATTGGTGCGAGTTCAAAGCGGGCATTGATCGTGGAAGGGAAGGATGATGAACTTGCCTTAAAATCTTTTCTTTTTAAAAAAAATCCTCAATGGGAACAGAGTTGGGTCGTTGAAAAAGCTGAAAAGAAATTAAGAGTAATTGAGATTTTGAAGCAGGAAACGACATGGATAGGGATTGTTGATAAAGATGAGTGGCAAAAGGAAGTCATTGATGAGTATCAAAAAAAATTTTCAAACCTTTGGATTCTACCGAGATATTGCATTGAAAACTACATCATTGTTCCCGATGAATTATGGCATTCTCTACCTGCAAAACAGCAAGCCAGACTGCCCGGTGGGGTGAGTCATTTAGAAACGATCCTTTTGAAGGATTTGGATAGATGGGCTTCCCATGGCGTACTCTGGTCGGTTATCAATCCACTCTAAAATTATGAATTATGAATGCTGAATTTAAAATTGTGAAGGATGGATAATGGATGATGAATTTTGGAGTGGATATAACGGAACGTAGTTTTGCATTTGCTGTGAGGATTGTAAATCTGTGTCGCGTTTTGGAGCGTCAGGGGAATGTGTCACGCACATTGGCGAATCAATTGTTGCGTTCCGGGACGTCAATTGGTGCCAATATTGAAGAAGCTCAAGCAGGACAAAGCAAGGCGGACTTTACAGCCAAAATGTCCATTTCACGAAAAGAAGCCCGAGAAACGCTTTATTGGCTGAGGTTGCTTGTAGAGAGTGAAACAATCCCAGAAAGCAGACTAACCGAACTCATTAAGGAAGCCGATGAACTTGTCCGTATCCTAACAAGCATCGTCAAAACCGCTCAAACAGGTAAAAAGAATGGCAAATAAAACATCATCATTCAAAAACAATTCAGCATCCAGAATTTATAACTCAGAATTCAAAAATAATTCATCATTCATCCCTCATCATTCAGAATTCAAAAAATTCACCGAATCCCAACTCGAAGTCGCCATCATCGAACTTCTCGGAGAAATGGGATACCCTCATATCCTTGGAGAAACCATCCACCGGCAGCCGGAAGAGGTGTTGATCAAGGCTGATCTACGGGCATTTCTCTCCCGCCAGTATGCAGCAGATGGCATCACATCCAATGAAATCGATTCGGTGATCCGGCAACTGGAAGCCTACTCATCAGCAGACCTCTATGAGAGCAACAAAGCCATCATGAAGCTCATCTCCGACGGTTTTTTGCTCAAGCGGGAAGACCGTGACCAGAAAGATCTCTATGTGCAGCTCATAGACTATTCCGCCTTGACTGCATTCCGAACACCCAAAGCAGGTGAGGTGCCCGAGATCGTGGCTGAAGAACAGTCAGGGTATGGCATGGATACCGGAGTAAATATCTTCAAAATGGTAAATCAATTGGAGATCACCGGGTATGAAAAGCGGATACCAGACGGCATTTTTTATATCAACGGGCTGCCCCTGGTGGTGTTCGAGTTCAAGAGTGCCATCCGGGAAGAGGCAACAATCCATGATGCCTTCACTCAATTGACGGTACGCTACAAGCGGGATATTCCGGAGCTGTTCAAGTACAACGCCTTCTGCATCATAAGCGACGGCATAAACAATAAGGCAGGTTCATTCTTTGCGGCATATGAGTTCTTCTATGCCTGGCGAAAAACCGACGGCAGCGACCTTATAGAAAAAGACGGCATAGACTCCCTTTACTCCATGATCCATGGGCTGTTCCATCCCGTCCGCCTCTGTGACGTAATCCGCAATTTTATATTCCTGCCAGACACATCAAGGAAAGAAGAAAAGATCCTGTGCCGATATCCCCAATACTACGCTGCAACCAAACTTTATCACAATATTCTTGAGCACATCAGACCCCAGGGTGACGGCAAAGGCGGAACCTACTTCGGGGCCACAGGCTGTGGCAAAAGCTATACAATGCTCTTTCTCACAAGGCTTTTAATGAAGAGTGTAGCCCTCTCAAGTCCCACAATTGTGCTAATTACAGACAGAACAGATTTAGATGATCAATTATCAGGGCTGTTTACCGGAGCCAAGGGTTATATAGGGGATGAAACAGTTATAAGCGTGGAGAGCCGTGACCACCTGCGTGATCTGCTCAAGGGGCGTAACAGTGGTGGAGTATTTCTCACCACAATTCACAAGTTTACAGAAAGCACAGAGCTTTTGACCCAGCGAAACAATATTATCTGCATCTCAGATGAAGCCCACCGCAGCCAGGTCAACCTGGATCAAAAGGTAAAAATAACAAAAGAGGGAGTGAAACGCACCTTCGGTTTTGCAAAATACCTCCACGACTCCCTTCCCAACGCCACCTATGTGGGATTCACCGGAACACCCATAGATGCAACATTAGATGTCTTTGGCGAAGTTGTGGATGCCTACACAATGACAGAATCAGTGGTAGATGAAATCACAGTACGCATTGTTTACGAGGGACGGGCAGCCAAGGTGCTGCTGGATAACAGCAAGCTGGAAGAGATTGAAGCCTATTACGCCCAGTGTGAGCAAGAGGGGGCAAGCGACTACGCCATTGATGCCAGTAAAAGGGCAAATCTCCACATGGACGCCATCCTGGGAGACTCTGCCCGTTTGAAGGACTTAGCAGCCGATTTTGTAAATCATTATGAAGCTCGAACAAAAGAGGGCTCAACCATAGCCGGCAAAGCCATGTTTGTCAGCAAAAACCGACCCATTGCCTATGAATTTTATAAAGAAGTGATAGCTTTGCGTCCTGAATGGGCAGAAGTAAAGGTGTGTGCAGATGGGGAGAATTTAACGGCAAAAGAACAAAAAGAGATCATGCCCATGGAGCACATCAAAATGGTTATGACCCGTCGCCAGGATGATGCCCCAGACCTTTACAAAATGCTGGGAACCAAGGATTACCGAAAAGAGCTGGATCGGCAATTTAAAAACGCCAAATCCAATTTCAAAATTGCCATTGTGGTGGATATGTGGCTCACCGGCTTTGATGTCCCCTTTCTGGACACCATGTATATTGACAAGCCTCTCCAGAGGCACAGCCTCATTCAGACCATATCCAGGGTAAACAGGAAGTATCTTCAAAAGGAAAAAGGGTTGATTGTTGACTATATCGGCATCAAGAAACAGATGAATCTGGCATTGGCACACTATTCCAAAGCAGATACAAGCAATTTTGAAGAGATAAAGCAGTCCATTGTGGTGGTAAAGGATCACCTGGATCTGATGCGGGCTATTTTCCATAAGTTTGATACATCCCCCTATTTTTCCGGAGAATCCACAAAACAGCTCCATTGCCTTAACATGGCATCAGAATTTATTCAGCAGACCGGCAAGCTGGAAAAGCGGTTTATGGCACTTACCAAAAGAATGAAAGCTGCCTATGACATCTGTGTCGGGTGCGATGAGTTCACCCAGGACGAGCGGGATCTTTTCCATTTTTATATGGCAGTCCGCTCCATTATCTTCAAGCTCACCAAAGGCAATGCTCCAGATGTTTTTCAGATGAACGCCAGGGTACAGCAGTTAATTTCCGATGCTCTGCAAAGTGATGGAGTGGAAGAGATCTTCAAGATGGGCCAGGGGGACACCACAGAGGTGGATATCTTCGATCCGGACTATCTGGCGAAGATCGACAAGATCAAGCTCCCCAACACCAGGATCAAGATGCTCCAGCAACTGCTTTCCAAGGCCATTGATGAATTTAAGAAGGTGAACAAGCTAAAAGGGGTGGATTTTGCAAAACAATTCAAGTCACTGGTGGAGCGGTACAACGACCGGAGCGAGCAGGACATTCTCAGAAGTGAGGTATTGGAAGATTTTACCGACGAGATCATTAATTTGTACCACGCCATAAAAAAAGAGCGGGAATCCTTTGTCGATATGGGCATTGATTTTGAGGAAAAAGCCTTCTATGACATCCTGAAATCCCTTACCATCAAGTATGACTTTGAATACCCGGAGGATCAGCTCATCACCCTTGCCCAAAATGTGAAGATCATTGTCGATGACAAGGCCAAATACACCGACTGGAGCCAGAGAGAAGACATTAAGGCGGAGCTGAAGGTGGATCTCATTATTCTTTTGGCAGAGCATGGCTACCCGCCCATTGACAGGGATGAGGTTTACAAGGAAATTTTTGAGCAGGCGGAGAATTTTAAGAAGAATCGAGGGTTTATTATTAGAAAGTCTCCATAACATGCTGATATATAACGACTTTCATGTTTCGTTGTGATGCGCCAGCAAACATGGAGGTTTATAATAAAGTCCCCGTAACAGCCTGTTTTAAAACCGACTTTCATCCCTTCGATTGTGGCAGGAATCTGCCATGTATGTCTATATGAAAGTCTCAGTAAGTGGCTGTTTTTAAAACGACTTTCATCTCTTCGATTATGGCGTGAATCCGCCATGTACGTTTATATGAAAGTCTCAGTAAGTGGCTGTTTTTAAAACGACTTTCATCTCTTCGATTGTGGCGTGAATCCGCCATGTACGTTATAGGAATCTGAAAAGATTTTAAGAGGAAATTTGGACATCTTTCATTTCTTGATAATTATTTATTCTGCTGTTTAATAGGGAATTTACTCATATGATAATAGAATTTGAAGCTACAGAATTTGGTGTGCATGAAGAACCTGATTACATTACTTGCGGAGCCTCAAATACCGAATCTGACAAAGATCAACATTACTTTTTTTTGCAAAGATCCTTTGATGAAAATGGCTGGGATGATGGAAAAATTTATTTCGAAATTGATTATAAAGAGAATGGTAACTATGAAATAGTTACAAAATGCATCCTCAATGGAAATTTATTTGACATTAGGTTGCGTAAGGGATGCAACGCAGGAATTGAGAAGATTCTTGTGATTTTGCCAAATCGTTCTGATGAAATTAAAGATTTTGCAAATGGTTTAAAAAAGCTATTTTATAATAATAATATATTAAGAGTAATATAGCTTTTCAGAAAAAAAATTATTTTTTGGTCAAAAAAATTAATGCAGTTAACAGATATTTAGACTTTTCCATGGCATGTTTCATTTTTAACTTTACACTTTTGTGAGTCGTATTCCCTTTTTCAAAGGCTTTACATTTGGAAAGTGTAAAGTATTTTTGGATGAAATAAAGGGCATCTTTCATTTATCGGTTTACACTTTTCTGAACCATGATTTTCATGATTAAGGGATTTTCTTGATTATTCATCATGTTAATCCTTAAATCCTTTAATCATGGTTCAAAATTTTCCGAAAAGTGTAAACTACTTTTGAGCTGATATGAAGGATGCCAAATAAAGGATGCCTTTTCCATTATCAATTTAATTATCTGGAATACGATAGTATGACGAATCATGACAATCAGACAAAAGCATCCGACAGAAGCACCTCACAGTAGCGGCAGAATTGGCTGGACTTTAAATCCACATCCTCAAGACTCCGACAGTAGTGCATTAGGCAGCCTTGATTCTTGCAGTGGCGCAAGTTAAAGGTGTGTCCCAGTTCATGGATGCTCTCCTTGACAATCCGTTCAAATATCTTTTTTTCAGAAAGTTGAAAGTCGGTGTTGAGCCTGTGGGTGGAGACAATGCAGGCCATGCCGTTGAGCTGTGCCTCTCCATAGACATGGGTCAATATGGGAATAAAAAGATCCTTGTCTGTGAGGGCGAGGATTTTAATGCATCTTTCCGGAGCAAGACTGGCCAGCTCTTCCAATATCCGGGTTGAATGGTATTGATCTCTGTCTGGATTAAAGGCAAAATCAATGTGTTGTAGTAATTGAATAACCTTGATGGGATATCCGAAGAAATCGCCCACTGCCTCTCCGACCCTACCGGCAAGTTCCGAAGAGATGCCCTGTGTTGGTGAGACCAGAATAAATGGCAGACCGCCTGTAGTATCGGTCATCACTTTCTCTCCTTTACAGTGGAAATGGATACAAAGTTTTTATTTATGGGCTGCAGTGCGGTCATGCCCCTTACCGTGAAAATGACTATCATTTTTATATTTGGGGGTGATTGATACGCAATCATGCCCGTTTACTCATTTTTTCAGGCTCTCCCTGCGGGGTCTTTTTTCAGATGATAGCGTTTAATTTTACTGTAAAGTGTCGATCGATCAATGCCAAGGAGGGTGGCACATCGTGAGATATTCCAGTCATTTTCCACCAGGGTATTCAGGATATGATGCTTTTCAATGTCGTGCAGCGTGCCGCCTGTTGGATGACTTTTTCCCCTGCATTCTGGTGTGACAATGGGAAGATCCGTTGATTCAATGGTATGACTTCTGCACACCACAACCGCCCGTTCCACGGCATTGGAGAGTTCTCTGACATTTCCCGGCCAGTTATACAGCATAATTTCATCCATGGCCTCCCTGCTGATCCGCTGGACAGGTTTATTGATCTCCTGCACAAATTTGTGGAGAAAATGGTTGGCAAGAAGGGGTATATCCTCTTTTCGTTTTCTCAAGGGGGGCATGGTCATGGCGATGACGTTGAGTCGGTAGTAGAGATCTTCACGAAAGGTACGCTCCTGAATATTTTTTTCAAGATTGCTGTTAGTGGCAGCAATAACCCGGAAATTGGCAGAGATGGGTTGGGTGCCTCCTACCTTGTAAAAAATCTTCTCCTCCAGGACATGGAGCAGATCAATTTGCATGCGCATGGGAACTTCTCCGATTTCGTCAAGAAAGAGGGTGCCGCCGCAGGCCATTTCAAGGCGGCCTTTTCGGGTCTCCTTGGCATCGGTAAATGCCCCTTTCTGATGGCCGAACAACTCGCTCTCCATGATATGTTCTGGAATGGAGCCGCAGTTGACACTGACAAATGGCCCTTCTTTCAAGGGGCTGCTGGTGTGGATGGCTTTTGCGGCCATGCCTTTTCCAGTACCTGTCTCTCCGGTGATCAATACCGTGGATTTGGTCTCCCGTATATCCTGAATAAGATCAAATATCTCCTGCATGGCAGGGGATTGGCCAATCATGCTTTCAAACCGGCTTCGCTCTTTGCACTCCTCCTTGAGGTAGTAGTTTTCACGTTTGCGGGACTGGTGTTCAATCAGTTTTTCAATGAGAACCCCAAGTTCATTGGGATCAAATGGTTTTAAGAGATAATCATAGGCTCCGGCCTTCATTGCCTCCACAGATGAGGGGATGGAACCAAAGGCCGTGATCATGATCACATCAATGTCCGGATAGTGCTCCTTGACATGCTTGAGGACATCCACGCCGCTTATGCCGTCCATTTTGATGTCCACAAGCAGCACATCAAAACTTTGTTTTTTGAGTATTTCAAGGCATTTCTCACCGCTATCGGCGGTCATGATGTGATGGCCGTCCCTTTCAAGCCATCCGGCCAGGGATTCCCGGATAATCAGTTCATCATCCACGATCAAGATTCTGGTTTGATGCATGATCTCTCTCCTGATAAGGTAGCGCACCGTCAAGACTTAATTTTAGGGTTATCTGCAACGTAGAGACAAGGCATGCCTTGTCTCTACAATTAAACGAACTCTAATTTTTAGCTTTGACAATGCAGTAGTAGTGTACTGTCATTAGTATTGTTTAGTTTTCCAGCGCTAATGCAGGTCTTCTGGGGAGGGTAATTTTAAAGGTAGCCCCTTCTCCAGGTCGGGAGTTCACATAGATAGTCCCCCCATGTTCCTTAATGATTCCATAGGCTACAGATAGTCCCAAGCCCACTCCTTTTCCCATCTTTTTAGTCGTGAAAAAAGGGTCGAACAATTTGGGGATGTTCTCCTGGGGAATGCCGATACCTGTATCAGTAAAGCGGATTAACACGCTGTCACTCTTCTCCTGGTATTCCGTGCGCACCGTCAACACCCCGCCCAAGGTCACTGCCATACTTTCAGCAGCATTGGAGATGAAGTTCATGAATACCTGTTTGAGCTGATCTTCGGAAGCATGGCATGGGGGGATTGAAGTGTCTAATTTTGTAATAAGTTTGGTGCCATTTATTTTTAGAAGATTGGCATTGATAAACAGGCTCTCTTCAATCAGGTGGTTTATATCCAATTTTTGGGGTTCAACTTTGGACTGCCTGGCAAATACAAGAAGATTTGAGACAATCCGACTGATTCTGCGGGTTTCTGTCTCCATGAGATTGAGATATTTGGAAAAGAGTTCAAGCTCTTCTGCATGGACAGGCCCCTCTTCAATGATCCGTTTGCTAAGTAAGGTCAGGTTCAAAATGCCGGCCACAGGGTTGTTGATTTCATGCACCACAGAGGCCGACAGTTTACCCAGGGAAGCCATTTTGTCCTGGTGGAGCAGTTTTTCATGGGTGGCATGCAACTGCTTTGTTCGCTCCTCCACCATTTTTTCCAGACGACCTTTAATCTCCTGTTCATCCCGTTTGCGTTTAGTGATATCTCGGCTGATCTCAATAAATTTAGAGATTTCGCCCTTTTTTTTCCAGATGGGAAAAATAGCTAACTCCGCATACCTCTCCCTGCCGTCCGGCCCTTGGCGTGTCAGTTCCACCTGGCAGTGGCGTTTATTGCGAATAACCTTTTCAAGGGGGCAGAGGCGATCACAGTTACTGCTTTTTCGAGTCGCTTCCTTAAAGACTTCATAGCATTTTTTACCAATGACATCTTCACGTGTGCAGTTCATACAGCGTAAAAATGCGTCATTGACTTCAATCACCTCTTTGTCCGGAGATATAATAAGGATAAAATCCTTGATACCGTTTAAAATGGTCTCCATCTCATTGTCTGGAAGGTACATCTTGTAATCCTTTGACATCGTTTAAAAAGTTAAGGGGTAAACAGAAATGAGTGCAATGCAGTAAATCCAAATAGGGAAATTTCTATCCATTTCCAAGATATAAGTAAACGGGCATGAATGATTATGTATCAATCTCCCCCAAGTATAAAAATGATAGTCATTTTTATGGTAAAGGTGTGGTAAAATCAGAATAGTGTGTTGGAAAATCCTACGGTTCCTCTCAATGACAGGCCAGCAGGGCTTCTTCACTTAATATAAAATGGTTGTCAGCATTGAATTCAATTTGGAGTGTGGTTTTTTGCAACAGTATCGCTTTATCACCATAGCAATGGTCATGCAGTGATTATAATCTTAAAAACACTATAAAATCAATTCCTTCCTTGTTGGTTTATCTTTTTTTGTAGGTTTTTTCCTGTTGTGGTACTCATCTTGCTCTATCATAACAGCATACAACACAAAAAAAGAATTAATCATTAGCCATTTTAAGGTTTCTAAATAGTTTTTGACTCATAAGACAAATTTAAAACAGCATTTTAAAAAACCATTCAACTTTTTTAAAAAACGGCATAGAAGCCGGAGGGGGGAGATCATGATACCACATAGAAATACATCACAGGCAACAGATAATAGGGATTTTCAGGGCATGTTGGGAAATCAGGTATGGGCGCTGACATCCGATAAAAAAGACCAGAGCAAACCCTGCATCTGGATGTCATCCGGAGCAGTTGCCAAAAAGCAGTGCAACAACTATTTTGACTGCACATCATGCAAATATGATTCAGCCATGGAGCAACGGGTGGCAGATGGCAAGCAGATAAGCTGGCAGAACAGCATGAGAAAACGAGAGAGCATGGAGAGAACTTGCCGTCACAGCCTGACCATGCGCATTGCACCCCGTGTCTGTGCCTATAACTATAACTGCTCCTCCTGCGATTTTGATCAATATTTTGAGGATGTCATTTCCCAGGGAACAGGCCGTGGGGAGTTTGCCATGCACACCATCAAGGGGTTTGATCTGCCCGAAGGATACTTTTTTCATAACGCCCACACCTGGGCGGTTGTTGAAAATGGCGGTTCCATAAAAGTGGGGCTGGACGATTTTGCCTTAAAACTCCTCGGAGAGGCCGATGCTCTGGATCTTCCCCTCACCGGAAAAGAACTTAAGCGCAATGTTGCCGGATGGGGATTGAGACGAAAGGATCATCTTGCCGATGTTTTGGCTCCGGTTAACGGTGTTATTGTTCAGGTCAATGAGAAGGTCAGAAGAGATCCAGGACGTGCCAACAGAGATCCTTATGGTGATGGCTGGCTCTTCAGTGTCCATAATTCCGATATCAAGGGGACGATGAAAGCTTTGATGGATCACCAAGAGAGCATGGCCTGGACAGGAGAAGAGGTAAATCGCCTGGAAGAGATGATCGAAACGGTGGCAGGTCCCATGGCAACAGACGGTGGAATCCTGAGACCTGATATTTACGGCAATCTTCCGGGGCTTGACTGGCATCAGTTGACACGGGTCTTCCTTAAAAACAGGTGATTTAAAATAGATGCTCTTGTCAAAAGTCCAATGTCAGTAATTTTTTACCGTGAAAATAAGGCATCCTTCATATCAACCCAAAAGTAGTTTACACTTTTCGGAAAATTTTTGAACCATGATTAAAGGATTTAAAGATTAACATGATGAAAAATCAGGATAATCCCTTAATCATGAAAATCATGGTTCTGACAAAGTGTAAACAGGCAAATGAAAGATGCCGAAAATAACTATTATTTTTATATTTGGGGGTAATTGATACGTAATCAATCATGCCTGTTTAATATTGTAATATGCTGAATTCATTAATAGCGTTTATTGAGATTTTGACTTTTTACAGGGGCATCAAAATAGGGTGACGCCATGGAACATGAAAATGAAATTACACTGTGGGAAAATCGGTTGCAGAGCGTAGGGTTTACCCGAAATGCCTGCATTCACCACTTGAAAGGTTACATTGAGTACAGGATCTGTGAATTGGATTATCGTTGTGCAAGCTGTGAATTTGACCAGTATTTCCAGGATCAATATCGGGTTCATACCGTGATGGAACCTGTCAATTATCATAGCATTGACGGGATATCCTTTCCAACAGGATACTATCTAACCAGGGGACACGCCTGGGTGAAACTTGAAGAGGATCAGGAGGTTAGGGTGGGCATGGATGATTTTGTGCTCCGTCTGCTGGGACCACCAGATAGAATTGATCTTCCCCTAATAGGAAAAAAGGTGGTAAAAGGGGGGCAATTGCTCCGATTTTGCAGGGGAGAAAAGAGTGCATCAATTTTGTCACCAGTGACCGGTGTGGTGACGGCAGTTAACCGAGATGTTCTTAAAAAGAGGGGAGCTGCCAATCTCAGTCCCTACTGCAACGGCTGGATGGTGATGGTGCAGTGTGAGCAACTGCGGGAGGATATAAAGGAGATGTTGTTCATGGAGGAGAGCCGAGCATATCTTCATGAACACATCGAAACCCTTTATGATATATTGGAGGCAGAGACCGGTTTGATGGCTGCTGATGGCGGAAATCTCGGAGAGGATATTTATGGTAATGCCCCTGGATTGGAATGGGACAGGCTTGTGGAGTGTTTTTTGGGAAATAGCAACAGAGGGGTGGTTTTTTGATGTTACCCTTGCAGTACTTGAAAGCAGATTTTGTTTTTAAAACAATCATCAGATTTAAAGGGCCTTAATCAGGCCCTTTTTTTATGTTTGTTTGGCAAAACCGGTACTCCGTCCATTTGAAATAAAGTGGTGATTTCAGAGATTCATCATTACTGGAAATTATTATTGTCATTTTATGGAGTAACTGGTAATAATTAATTCCAGTTTTTATATAAATCAGAAATAATATTCACCAGATGTTTGCTTATGATTGATTTACTCAAAATCGACATCTTAGTGTTTTTTCAGCAATTATTGAATTTGTCTGAATCAGGATAACCAAGATGGATAGGATGTTCAGGATATATAATCCCGCCTTATCCTGTTAATCCTGGAAATCTTGATTCAGACAGTTTTTAATCCTGGGAATCTTGATTCAGACAGTTTTGACAAGGCTTACAAGATCATAGGTGTTCCCCTGGTGCCTGGTGATATTTGTGAAGTGGATGACACGATGATATCTGTCATGAGAGGTTAAAATGAAATTATTAGAAGAATTTTCAAAGCTTGTTAAAGAATTTGAAAAAGAAGGTCTTCAATATGCCCTTTGCGGAGGGTTAGCTATGGCAGTACACGCATTTCCCCGAGCAACTATGGATATAGATATATTGATAGAGCCGGAAACCCTTGAAAAAACAAAAAAAATAGCAAATTACCTGGGTTTTGAATTTGACACCGGATTGATGGAATTTGCCGGAGGATCTATCCAGATTTATCGCCTTACTAAGATTTTAGCAGATTCATCTGAACCATTGATGCTTGATATGCTCTTATTAACAGAGGAAATTAAAGATGTCTGGGAATCAAAACAAATTTTGTCCTGGGAAGAAGGAAAAATACCGGTTGTATCCCCTGAAGGTTTAATTAAACTGAAATCAATGCGTTCAAGTGGGCAAGACCTGGATGATATAGAAAAATTAAAGGGGATAAACAATGAAAGTTGATATGAGCCCAAAGGCAATAACTGCGAGGCTTAAAGCTACAAGTGAATTAAGGGATCTCTGCATTGCTTTAGGGGGAGATCGTTTGAGAGAGAAGATTTTCTCAACACTTTCAGAAGAGTGTCGTCAAAAAATTCTTCTAAAGAAAAAAGAAACACAAAAAAATTCCAGTTTTTTATAAGAAAGTCCCCGTCTTTTAAGGTTCTAAGGACTTTCATGCTTCGTTGTGGCAGGTGTGTCTGCCATGGCCGTTATATAAATCAGAAATAATATTCACCAAGTGTTTACTTATGATTGATATATTAAAAGAGATAATTCTTGATTTTCAAGAGAGTGAGTTGCAGACAGGTGTGCCAAGGCTGATTCCTGTATCGTCTGTGCCGGGTAAGGCCACAGTTTGTATAGGGGTGCGTCGCAGCGGGAAATCCACATTTATGTTTCAAATCATTAAAAGTATTCTGGATGCAGGGTTTTCTCGTCAGAATATCCTGTATATGAATTTTTTTGATGATCGTTTGCACATGTTACAGTATGATAATTTGGGGTTGATTCTGGAGGCATATTTTTCGCTTTTTCCTGAAAAAAAGAATACCGAAAAGGTTTACTGTTTTTTTGATGAAATTCAGGTCATTCAGGGCTGGGAACCTTTTGTTGATCGTGTGATGCGCACGGAAAAGTGCGATGTCTATATCACCGGATCGTCAGCTCAGATGCTCTCACGCGAAATAGCAACACAAATGCGTGGCCGGGCTCTATCATGGGAAATTTTTCCATTTTCTTTCCGGGAATTTCTTGACTTCAAGGGGATCGAGAGTGACAGCCCGCTTTCAACAAAAAGACGTTTGACCATACAAAAAGAATTCGGGGAGTACTGGGAAACCGGTGGGTTTCCCGAAGTTGCCTCTGTTGAGCGAATGCTCAGAATCAAAATCCATCAGGAATATTGGGGAGCAATGCTCTTCCGTGACCTTGTCGAGCGTCATGATATATCTCACCCCAGAGCGATCACGGATCTTGCACATTGGCTGGTGGACAATATAGGTTCCCTGTACTCTATCAATAATCTGACAGGTTATTTAAAATCACTGGGTCATAAAGCTCCTAAATCCGCTGTTTCCGACTATCTAAAGTGGTTTGAAGATGCATATGTTCTATTTACAGTTCGTATTTTTGATGCCTCGCTATCAAGGGCCAACACCAATCCAAAAAAAATATACTGCATAGACCATGCACTTGTGACCTCCATAAGCTCAGGTATTCTTCTCAATGCAGGCCATCTGTTGGAAAATTTGGTATTCATTGCGCTTCGTCGGATTACGCCGGATATCTTTTATTACAAAACCAAAACAGGCAGAGAGGTTGATTTCATTGCCGGAAGGCAAGGAGAGTCCCGTATGATTGTTCAGGTTTGTGAGTCAATGGCCAATCCTGAGACCCGAAAACGTGAAACCACAGCCCTTATAGAAGGGATGACTGAGTTGAATCTGTCACAAGGCACCATAGTGACCCGTAACGAGGAAGAACAAATAGAGGTCGAATCTGGAATTATTAACGTGTTACCCGTATGGCGGTTCCTTTTAAATTTTTATATGAAAGTCTCCGTAAGTGGCTGTTTTTAAAACGAATTTCATCTCTTCGATTGTGGCGGGCATCCGCCATGTACGTTATAGTATAGGGATTTTCATTTTTTCCCTGCAAAAAATCTACTGACCATGGTTCTGGTTTTTTCTGTCAGCCTAATAATAGTTCCAACGGAGATTTTAGCACTTTCGGCTGCGGCCTCTACCCTGATTCCATTTTCCAGTGCCCTCACCACAGCAGACTGGGCAAAGGATGGCTCCGATGGAATTACTCCATGTGAAAACAACGATTTTTTTACTGGCTCCATACATGAATCCATCCACTGGTAAGCCTTATGGAGTTCTTCATCTGCGAATTCATCCACAAGTATGGGCACTTCTCCCTTGGTAAGTTCAATGAAACCGGCCATAACAGGGATTGTAAACTCTGACGGCCATGGAAAATTTTCTTGTCTGAGGATCAGCTCCGTGATGTAAAAAGGATTGGAGCAGCCGGTTTGCAGTGCAATTTTCCCCTTCTGAGTTAATTCCAAATTATAATCCAAAAACTCTATATCTTGCAAAAACTGGATATTATCTGTCATATGAAACTCAAGGATGGATGAACTGCCTTTCATCTGGTGAAGAGTATCATTATATTGATTTAAAATTTCCCTGATCTTCTTATAGCGCTGCTCCTGGCAGTCACCCTTGTGAGCACATCCATTGCAGGGAAAACTTTCAAGGGCCAACCTGATGTTGGAGTGCTGTTTTTTAGCGGCATGAAGCTCACTGGATTTTTTCACTGATTCAATTTTCAAATCACATTGATCAAGTTCAAATTTGAGTTGCTCTGTTCTTTGGATGAACTTCAGGGCATTTCGAGGGCCGCCGCACATGGCCTGGGGAACCAATTCTGCAAGTTCTGCATGTTTTTCGATCAGAGGCGCAACATCTTTAAATGGATTCTGTTTCACCCACAGACTCATCATGAGGGACTCCTTAATCCCCCTTGCCGTTATTCCTGCAAGCCCAAGAATTGACTGGGTATTGCACTTAAAAGAGCTTTTGATGGCACCAAGGGAAGGAAGCAGATGAATGTCTTTTAGATGGAGTAGATCCATATCCTTTCCATTTGCCAGAATTATGCATCCCTGATCATCTTCCTTGTTCATAGAATCTGCAAGCTGACATATTTTTTTAAAATCAATGCCTGATACCTGTTCTCCCTGGGTTTCTCCTGGTGCCATCATAAGGGATGTGGTGAATATAACGGATTTTACCCTGGTACCCATGGCCCTTGCATCATACATAGTGCTGAAAACTGCATCTATCAAATTAAGGGAGAGCAGCATCTCAACCATCTCTGACCAGGCAGGGTGGTTGCCCCAATGAAAAGCCCCTACCTGTCTGTAGAGTGCTGAAACAACCTTGCTGCGATCCTTTAATTCAGGATAACGGTCAAACATTGCTGTGATCTGGGGATTGGATAACATTTGATTTACATTATCTCTGGTCTTGGGACAGCTCTGTACCGCCTGATCACAAAGCTCAGCCGAAGGCATGATAATTATGGCCGGGGTAAGATTGTCCTGCTTGAGCGTCTCCATGAGCGGTTTAATAAAGGCCTTGGAAGCCGGATATTTTATGGGACGGTTCTCTTTTAGGGTACGTTTGACTCTGGAGGCTATTTTTTTCTTCTGGAGAAGGGGAACCAAATCATATTCCGGGGTGAGATATGCCATTACAGTGTTGCTGTCTGCATCAGAGACAAGCTCCCCCCATGTACCTTCCCGTACTGTTTTAAGCCAATCAAGAATCTCCCCATAGTTGGGTAAAGGCGAGATAAATGCAACAATGGGAATCTCGGAGGGCAATCCAATGAGTATCTGTTCAAGGCAGGTGCCCATGGATTGCTCATCCAGCATATCCAGATTGTCAATCACCAGCAGATCCGGAAGTTTGTTGATCTCTATAGAATAGCTTCCAGGCATCTCTTCCCGATCCGGAGATGGTGTCTCTGTCTCTCCAATGGGATGGATGCGTTCCATCTTTTTGGAGCAGACATCATGGATACTGTTTCTCAATATATCCATTGACCACAAGGTGGCAGGGGAGTTGCCGTCAATGTCAGTAAAGCCTGTTCTGACAGACATGGAACCGCTTCTCAAACCTGCCATTATCCCATGAATCCTGAATTGAGAGAATGTCAGAGGTGAGAAGGCAAGCCAGATAGTCCTTTCTTCCTTGATATATCTGTCCAGAATGTTGGTGAGCAAACCCATCTTATATGCCCCGTCATTCATTGTAATAAGGCAGTTTTTTCTCTTGTGTAATTCATCCATGATGCCGGATGCCTGGGGCAAAGCCTTTTCATGGGCAATATTGTCAGATTTTTTCAGTAACTTTTCAAGTGCTTTGTCCATATGTTTTCACCGCAAATTGTAAGGAGCATACCTGTTGTTAATGTCCATGTCACCAGTTTTAAATAATTAGATATTTGTAAAATGTTTGTGCCATATAGTTTTTCCTTTGTATAGTTTTATCTTCACTTACTCAAAATCGACATTTTATTGCTTTTTTCCATTTACTGAATTTGTCTGAATCAGGATAACCAGGATAACCAGGATAATCAGGATAAACAAGATGTTCAGGATAGATATGCCTTCCTTATCTTTGTTAATCTTGGGTATCCTGATTCAGACAGTATTGACAAAGCTCAAAAGATCATAGTTGTCGTCTTTGAGAATATAGCTAAAGGCGGCCTGTGTAAATAAATTAATCAAATCACTGGAGAATGAGTTCTGTCTAATGTGTTCAAAATTAGGGCGGACTGCTTTTCAGATGGTTTAAAATTCATTCTAACTAAGAGAAGGCAAAAACAAAAGGATTTGTCCTGTTTTTATATTTATTTTAGTTATTATAGTTTTAAAAAAAGTTCTTGACATCCTAAAAATAATAGAATAAATAAAATAAATATAAATAAAATCTCTCTTCTGATATTCTCCACTTCTACTGAAATTGTGCTTTAGTATCTTTTCAAAATCAAAAACAACCCTTTAATTTCAAGCCTTGTTTAAAAAGTTTTCAGGCAAGGCATTAACTTTAACAAGGAGGGCGTATCCATGGAAGATACCATGACCGTATTTACCGCAAGCAAGTACTGCAATGTTTCATCCAAAACCATTATAAACTGGGTGGATGCCGGCCATATTAAGGCATACAAAACCGTTGGCGGACACCGCAGAATCCAGAGAAGCGACCTTGAAAAATTCATGGAAAATCAAGGTATCCCCATTCCCGGCAACCCTGATGAGCAAAGCAGAAAAAAGATCCTTGTGGTGGATGATGATCTCATTATTGTTGAGTCAATTGTCCAGTGCCTTGAGGAGGACGAGTATGACTATGAAGTCATATCAGCATCGGATGGATTTGAGGCAGGGCTTCAGGTCAACCATTTCAAGCCTGATCTTCTTATTCTTGATATCATGATGCCTGATATAAAAGGATATGAGGTGTGTAAAAAGATAAAGAGCACAAAAGAGACAGAGCATATAAAGATTATTGTCCTTTCTGCTTACCTTGATGAGGAAAAATTTCAGCAGATGAAGGACAACGGTGCAGACCTTTGCCTTTCCAAACCTTTGCCGCTATCCCGTCTAAAGGATGAAGTGGCCACATTACTCGAACTTAAATAAAGGAGAATGTCATGAATTTAAAAGAATCCCTGGAAAAAAAGAAATTTGTAGTAACCTCGGAAATCCAGGCTCCCATGGGAGATGACAACCCGGAAGAGCTTGTTGAGAGCCTTAAAAAAATAAGAGGCAGGGTTGATGGTGTGGCCATATCAGATGTGGAGCTTGAAGGTGTTGTGGGAGACAGTATCCAGACCTGTGATCTTCTTAACAAAAACAGATTTAATGCCATTTACCAGACAACCACAAGGGACAAAAATCGTTTTCAACTTCAAAAGGATCTCACCCAGGCCCATGAAACAGGTGTTGAAAATTTGCTTGTATTTACAGAAGATTACCGCATCTCCGGCGACAGCCTTCAGGAGTCCATGTTTTTCCATGTGGATTCCGGCAAACTTGCATCGGTTCTTGAACACATGAAAAGGGGAGAGACCATTGATGGGCATGCTCTGGAAAAGAAAATCGAATTTGTTCTTGGTTCCGGAGTAGAGACACCATGGGGCAAAAATGTTCCTAAAAAAGGGATGGAGGAGATGGAGCAGATGGTGGAAGTTGGTACCGGCTACTTTCTCACAACCCCCATATTTGATGTTGATCAGTTTGAAAAATTCATGAAGCAGGTAAATACCTTTGGAGTTCCAGTTATTGCCGAGGTGATGATTCTCAGAACTGCCGGCATGGGCAAATTCTTAAACCGCCATTTCAAGTCCGGCCTTGTACCTGACTGGGCTATTCAGAAGCTTCTGAAGGCACCTGATAAGACAAAGGCAAGCATTGAGCTTTTTGCTGAAACAGTCAACAATCTTAAAAACCTCTGCCAGGGAATTCACATTATTACAATTGGTGGAGAGGATAAACTTGCACAATATTTAAATGCAGCAAAATTGAAATAAACCCTCATGATTGCGAGGGCTTCACAACGATGCATGAAAGTCATGACATATCAGTATGTTATTGAGACTTTCTAATAAAGTAGCATAAAAGGGAGAACCAAGGCATTTAAAGGCCATCGAACTGACAGCAGTATTATGTATGTGATCAGACAATTGAAAAAAGCTGTTTCAGGAGGGAACATATAATGGCAGAGCCAATCAAGCTTGACGAACTCATCTGTGAATTCAAGGAGGAGATAGCCGAGCGCATTCCCGATGCAAATTTTGATCTGTGTCTCACCTGTGGTACCTGCACCGGCGGATGTCCTGCATCCGAACAGTATGATATGGATCCGCGAAAATTTTTGCGGATGCTTCTTCTTGGTATGGATGATGAAATACTTAAAAGCCCGTGGGCATGGGTATGCACAATGTGCGGAAGATGTCAGTCAGCATGTCCCATGAACATTGCGATTCCAAAATTCATATACAATGTAAGGGCTTCCTGGCCCAGGGATAAAAGACCAAAAGGAATAAGAGGTTCCTGTGACCAACACATCAAATCCGGTAACGCAATGGGCGTTCCCAAGGAGGATTTTGTCTTCACCGTTGATGATGTGGCTCAGGAGATAAAAGATGAACAGCCTGAATTTGAAGATCTTGAAATTACAACTGATCGCCCCGGTGCCTACATGGCCATCAACCAGAACTCAAGGGAACCTGTAACTGAACCTGACGAAATGAGTCCACTCTGGAAAATTCTTCATAAAGCCGGTGCAGACTGGACCTATCCCACAGTTATGTGGGGAGGTGAAAACTACTGCATGTTTCTGGCTGACGATGAAGGGTGGCGATATATCATGGAGGAGTTTGTTCATCACATTGAACATACACTGAAGAGCAAAGTGGTTGTTAACACCGAGTGAGGGCACTCCTATTATTCAATCCTGGAAGGATTGCGAAAATACAATATCCCTCATAACTTTGAATTTAAAAGTATCATTGAACTTTATGCACAATGGATAAAAGATGGTACCCTGAAGATCAATTCCGACTGGAACAAGGATCTTAAAATAAAATTTACTGTACAGGATCCTTGTAATATCGGGCGAAAAATTGGAACTAACCGCATTGTGGATGACTTGCGATTTGTTATCAAGGCTGTTGTGGGTGAAGAAAATTTTGTTGATATGGTTCCCAACCGCTCCAATAACTTCTGCTGCGGCGGAGGTGGAGGTGCCCTTCAGGCAGGTCACACTGACCAGCGGAGAGCCTACGGAAAGGTAAAATTTGACCAGATCATTGAGACCGGAGCCGATTATGTCATAACCCCATGTCACAACTGTCATGCACAGATAGAGGATATGTGTCACCATTATGGCGGAAAATACTACACCGTGCATCTGTGGACAATCATGTGCCTTGCCATGGGAATTCTTGGTGAAAACGAACGCACCTATTTAGGACCTGATCTGGCTGACTTTGGATTGACAGAAAAGGAGGAGTCATAATGTCGAATTATAAAAAAGACTCTCTGAGCAACCCCGGTATAAATGATGTCATGGGTTCTGTTATGGTGGTGGGAGCAGGTATTGCTGGAATCCAGGCATCCCTTGATCTTGCGGACTCGGGCTATCTTGTTCACCTTGTGGACAGCAACTCGGCCATTGGTGGTGTCATGGCACAGCTTGACAAGACCTTTCCCACAAACGACTGCTCCATGTGTATTATCTCTCCCAAACTTGTTGAAGCAGGGCGTCATCTCAACATTGAACTTAAAAACATGACCCGTGTAAAAGAGGTTAAGGGTTCTTCTGGCAATTTCACTGTTACACTTCTTGAACAGCCAAGATTTATAGACCTTGAAAAATGTACTGCCTGTGGTGAGTGTTCAAGTGTCTGCCCTGTGGAGCTTCCAAGCAATTTTGACGAGGGGCTTGCCACCAGAAAGGCCGCATTTAAACTCTATCCCCAGGCAATGCCAAGTGCCTTTGCCATTGAAAAGGGAGATCGGGCACCCTGCAAGCTCACATGCCCGGCCGGCCTTAATGTCCAGGGTTATGTGCAGATGGTGAAACAGGGTAAATATAAAGAGGCTCTTGAGATCATCATGGAGCAGCTACCCTTGCCAGGAGTTCTGGGACGTATCTGTCCCCATGAGTGTGAAAATGCGTGCCGCCGGTGCGAAGTGGACGAGCCAATAGCCATACGGGATCTCAAGCGCCTTGCAGCAGATAGCTTTGATGCCCGTGATATAAAGATTAAATGCGCAGAACCCACAGGGAAAAAAGTAGCAATCATCGGTTCAGGCCCTGCTGGACTCTCTGCGGCATACCATCTTGCAAAACAGGGTGTGAAAGCCACAATCTTTGAAGCATTGCCACAGGCAGGTGGTATGCTTCGGGTGGGTATTCCGGAACACCGTCTGCCTGCCGAAGTGCTGGACAGAGACATTGAGGTCATTACCAACCTTGGTGTGGAGATCAGATACAACTCTCCTTTGGGAGCAGATATAACCATTGATTCTCTGCTTAAAAATCAGGAAAACACGGAAGAAGAGGGTGGAGATAATAATAGTGGAGAAGAGAAGTTTGATGCGGTCTTTCTGGGGATGGGAGCTCACAAAGGCATTGATCTTGGTATCCCCGGCGATGATCTAAAAGGTGTCTGCCAGGGCGTTGATTACTTAAGGGAACTAAACCTCACCGGTAAAACCCAGACCGGTAAAAAGGTCGCCATCATAGGTGGCGGAAATGTTGCCATTGATGTGGCGAGAAGTGCCGTGCGTCTCGGTGCTGAAAAGGTGACCATCATCTATCGCAGAACCCGTAATGAGATGCCAGCCTGGGAAGAGGAGATCTGTGCTGCCGAAGATGAAGGGGTCGAGATTATCTATCTTTCTGCACCCCAGGAAGCTCTGTCAGACAGCACAAATGCAATATCTAAACTTCGTTGCATTAAAATGGAGCTTGGCGAACCCGACTCATCAGGAAGACGTCGTCCCATACCAGTTCCAGGCAGTGAATACGATATTGAAGTGGATCAGCTCATATCCGCCATTGGACAACGTCCTGATATCTCAGCACTGATAGCCGACACAAGCAACAACAATGATATTAAAAGTAGCGATACCAAAATCAGCGGTATCAAAACCAGCGATATTAAAACCAGCGATATTAAAACCAGCGTTAATAAAACCAGCGATATAAAGACCGGCGATACCAAAACCAGCGTCATCAACATAACCCGCTGGGGCACCACAGAAGTTGATCCCATCACCTTTGAAACCAGTAAAAAAGGTGTATTTGCCGGAGGCGATCTTCAGACAGGCCCAGGAGTTGCCATATCTGCCATTGCAGCGGGAATGGAGGCTGCTGAATCCATTGTACGCTATATCAAGGGTGAGGATATGCTCCAGGGCAGGAATCAAAACCGGTTGATTCAGGAGAAACGTCTTCGGGAATCGCCGGACTATATGCCCGAATATACCCCGTTATCAGAAGAGATCCCAAAGGCAAAACGCTCCAGAATTCAGGAATTGCCACTATCCCAAAGAGTCGGTAATTTTAAGGAAGTTGAGCTTGGATTTGAAGAACAGGAAGGCCAAAAAGAGGCGGCTCGATGTCTCAACTGTGGTTATTGCTCCGAGTGCATGGAGTGCGTGGATGCCTGTCTTGCAAATGCAGTTGATCACTTCATGATGCCGAAGCTCCACGAAATAAATGTGGGGGCAATTATTCTTGCTCCAGGTTTTACACCATTTAATCCATCTCAATATGAAACCTATGGCTATGGCTCAAATCCCAATATAGTCACAAGCATTGAGTTTGAGCGCCTGCTTTCAGCATCAGGGCCATACAAGGGGCATCTTGTAAGACCTTCAGATGAAAAGGAACCCAGAAAAATAGCATGGCTTCAGTGTGTCGGCTCCCGTGATATCAACAAGGGAGATCACAGTTACTGCTCCGGGGTTTGCTGCATGTATGCCAACAAACAGGCTGTTATTGCCAAGGAGCACAGTGACCATGAGCTTGACACAGCCATCTTTTTCATGGACATGAGAACCCACGGCAAAGAGTTTGATAAATACAGCATAAGGGCAGAGGATGAAAGCGGGGTTCGTTTGGTTCGCTCAAGAATCCACTCTGTATTTCCCATGAAAGATGACAGGCTGCGTCTTGTCTATGCCACAGAATCCGGCTCCACAGCAGAAGAGATATTTGACATGGTGGTTCTCTCTGTCGGGCTTGCCCCATGTTCTGATGCTGCTGAAATTGCCACTACCATGGGTATTGAGCTCAATCGCCACATGTTTGCAAAAACCCGGAACCTTTTGCCTGTGAATACAACAAGGGAGGGAATTTTTGTATGTGGAGCATTCCAGGAGCCAAAGGATATTCCAATGTCGGTTATGGAGGCTTCTGCCTCAGCAGCAATGGCAGCCCAAACCCTTGCTTCAAAAAGATGGAGTTTAACCAGAACAAAGGAGCTTCCGCCTGAAAGGGATTTTTCCGGAATGGCTCCCCGCATAGGAGTTTTTGTATGTAACTGCGGTATAAATATTGGGGGTATTGCCGATGTTCCGGCTGTAAGGGATTATGCTTCCAAACTTCCTTATGTTGTGCATGTGGAGGATAATCTTTTCACTTGTTCCCAGGATGCCCAGGATCACATAAAGGAGACAATCATTGAAAAAGATATAAACCGTGTTGTTGTTGCCTCATGCTCTCCGCGTACCCATGAAGCACTTTTTCAGGAGACAATAAGGGATGCAGGCCTTAACAAATATCTTTTCGAGATGGCCAATATCCGTGACCAGAATACATGGGTACACATGAACCAGCCTGAAAAAGCAACACAAAAGGCAATGGATCTTGTCCGCATGGCTGTTGCCAGGGCTGCATATTCTGAGCCTTTGCATCAGGTGAAACTCTCCATTAAAAAATCTGTCCTTGTGGTGGGAGGAGGAGTATCAGGTATAGAAGCTGCCCTTGGTATAGCAGATCAGGGATTTAAGGCTGTTCTTGTGGAAAAAAGCGGTGTTCTTGGAGGCAATGCACTTAATTTGAGGGCAACCTGGCAGGGTGAAGCTGTAACTCCCTGGCTTGCCCAGCGTATAAGCAGGGTAGAAACCCATGAAAACATTGATGTTTATCTTACTTCAGAGGTTACAGCCACAACCGGAAGTCTTGGTAATTTTGTCACCACCATATCTCCTGCCATTCCTGACAATGCACCGGAAAAAGTTGCAGATAGATCTGTGGGAAGTGTAACCATTGAGCATGGAGCTACCATAATTGCAACAGGAGGAAAGGAAGATCAGCCAAGGGAGTATCTCCATGGCACCCATCCTGATGTATTGACCCATCTTGAGATGGATGCTCTTCTCCAAGAGGATGAGGATACAAAAGTTAGCGACAGAAGGCAGAAAAGAAACACCAGGATTTCAAAGGCAAAAACCGTGGTCTTTATACAGTGCGTGGGTTCCAGAAACAGTGAAAAACCCTATTGCAGCAAGATCTGCTGTACCCACAGCCTGAAAAGTGCAATTGAGGTCAAGACAAGAAACCCAAGATCAAAGGTTTTTATCATATACAGAGATATACGTTCATATGGTTTCAGGGAAGAGCTTTACCAGGAAGCCAGGCAAAAGGGTATAATATTCATACGTTATGATCTTGAAAACCCACCTGTTGTAAAGGCTGAAGTCAAAGATGGCAACAGATTGAAACTTATCGTTACGGATCATGTTTTGAGGATGCCTGTGAACCTTGCACCAGATCTGCTGGTGCTTGCAACCGGAATAAAACCAAGTTCCAACAAAAAGCTGTTTGAGGCATTCAAGATACCTGTAAATGAGGATGGCTTTCTTGTGGAAGCACATGCAAAACTTAGGCCGGTTGACTTTTCATCTGACGGGCTTTTTGTGGCAGGCAGTGCCCACTATCCAAAACCCCTTGAGGAGTGTATTGCCCAGGCAAAGGCCACTGTATCAAGGGCCATGAGAATTGTGTCCAGGGATTCAATCATGGTGGGAGGTGTTGTTGCCGTTGTTGAGCCTGAAAAGTGTGCAGTGTGTCTTACATGTGTCAGAACCTGTCCCTATGAAATTCCATATATCCACGAGGATGGATATGCGGTGATTGATGCGGCAGAGTGTCATGGTTGCGGCCTGTGCGTTTCTGAATGCCCGGGCAAGGCCATTAAACTCAATAACTTTACCGATGAACAGATCATTGCAAAGACCAATGCACTTTTCAAGGTTGCCTGAGTTTGAACATGAAGCGTTAAAGATACGGAGGTAAATCATGATTGATAATTTTGAACCCAGAATCATCGCCTTCTGCTGCCAGTATTGAGCATATGCAGCCGGGGACCTGGCAGGTTCCATGAGACTGAACTATCCATCAGAGGTAAAGGTGATTCAGGTGCCCTGCACCGGAAGGGTGGATATAATTCATCTGTTAAATGCCGTTGAAAAGGGTGCTGACGGTGTTTATGTGGCAGGTTGCCTTGAAGGAGAGTGCCACTATCTTACAGGAAATATAAAAACAAGAAAAAAAGTTGAATATGTCAAAAAAATACTGGGGGAGATCGGCATTGAGCCTGAAAGGGTGGAGATGTACAATCTATCATCGGCACAGGGGGCAAGATTTGCAGAAATTGCCCGGGAAATGACCGCGAAAATCAGGGAACTTGGCCCTTCTCCTGTAAGGATGAATGATCCTGTAAGTGAAAAAAAAGCTGCATAATGAGGCATGTTTCATATTAGAATAAAAGTAGTTTATGTTCTGTTTACCGTGGAAATGGATACAATTTCCATGGTCGGGGGTGGCTGATCATCAGCCATGATCGTTTAATGGAAATTCCTGAAGATCGAGATATTGATACAAATATTAATATAGATAGTGTTTATGATAGGGAAATTGTAAACTGATTAATGAAATATGCTCATAATGATATCATAAAATATATAAGAGGTGAATCATGATAGTAGCAGACCGTAAATCTCTTGAAGAAATACAAGAAATGATAAAACCCCATCGCAAGCTCCTGATTGTGGGATGCAAGGGGTGTGTAACCGTCTGCAATGTGGGAGGCTCAAAAGAGGTTGAAATTCTGGCCTCAGCCCTTACCATTGCCAGAAAAAAAGAGAATAACGAGATCGAAATTGATACCACCACCATTGAACGGCAGTGCGATAATGAGTATGTCTCCCAACTCAAAGAGACAGTAGGTAACTACGATGCCGTTTTATCCATGGCCTGTGGTGTGGGGCCCCAGTTTTTGTCGGAATACTACAGGGAGCAAAAATTTTATCCAGCAGTGAATACCACCTTTTTCGGGGGAGCTGTATCCCATGGTATCTGGGAGGAGAGATGCGCCGGATGTGGTACATGTATCATCCACGATTTTGATGGAATATGCCCCATAGCAAGGTGTGCCAAAAGTCTTCTTCACGGACCATGTGGCGGCTCATCTAATGGATTGTGCGAAATATCAAAGGAGACCATATGCATCTGGGATGCCATTGTTGCCAAAAAAATAGAGCAGGGAAGGCTTGAGGATCTTCTCAAGGTACGACCTGCCAAGGATTGGAGAACAGCAAGGGACGGTGGCCCGAGACGCAGTATCAGGGAGGAGCTTACCCGTTAAATCTTGTTACTTAAAAATATCCTGCTTATTGCATATATAGATTATTGTACCAAATATAAGCTTATCCTTTGATTCTTTATCAAAAATTCGTATGAAACATGATATATAAGGAGAGTGAACAATGAGTGAACTCAAATCAGGCAGCAATCTTGAAAAAGTCCTTAAGGCGGGACACTTTGCATTCACAGGGGAGTGCGGCCCCCCAAAAGGGGCAAATGTGGAGCATCTTGTGGGAAAGTTTAAGCATCTCAAAGGCAATGTTGACGCTGTCAACATGACGGATAACCAGACCGCTGTGGTGAGAATGTCAAGCCTTGCAGCATCGCATATCATGATCCATGAAGGTCTTGAACCAAACTTTCAGATGGTTTGCCGTGACAGAAATCGCCTTGCCATTACAGCAGATATACTTGGCGCACATGCACTTGGAATCCGTAACATGCTATGCCTTTCCGGCGACCATCAATCCTTTGGCAACCATCCCCAGGCCAAAAATGTCCATGACATAGATTCAATGCAGCTCATCAACCTTGTTACCACCATGCGTGACAAGGAGGAGTTCATAAATGGCGAAAAAATTGATGTTGCCCCCAAACTTTTTGTGGGAGCTGCCTGCAATCCCTTTGCAGATCCCTTTGAATACCGTGTCTATCGCCTTGCCAACAAAATTGCGGCAGGGGCAGACTTTATTCAGACCCAATGCATATATAATATGGAGAAATTCAGGACATTCATGAAACAGGTTGTGGATATGGGGCTTCACGAAAAATGCTATATCCTTGCAGGGGTAACCCCAATGAAAAATGCAAGAATGGCAAACTTTATGTCAAAGTTTGTGCCTGGAATGGATGTGCCAGATTCATTGATTGATCGCCTGAAAGGAGCAGAAAAAGGTAAACAGGCAGAGGAAGGTATTAAGTTTGCCCTGGAACAGATCGAGGAGTTCAAGGAGATGGAGGGTATTGCCGGAGTGCATCTGATGGCGATTGAGTGGGAGCATATGGTGCCTGAAATTGCCGAGAGGGCAGGGGTGTTGCCGCGTCCGGTTGTTTAAATACACTTTTCGAGAAATGCTGAACCATGATTAAAGGATTTAAGGATTAACACGATTAAAAATCAAGGTAATCCCTTAATCATGAAAATCATGGTTCAAAAAAAGTGTAAACCGACAAATGAAAGATGCCTGAAATTCTTCATAAAGTATCAAAATCGACTCTATAGTATATTTCTGACAAAGGCAAATCACACTTGACAGACTCAAGGCTTAAGGTTTGGTCAATATTTGGGTAAGCTGTGTAAGTCCAGGTGTGATTCTCTTTGTTACGTACAAATTGTTCTACGAGACATTTATGTTGTGAAACAAGGATATATTCTTTAAGTGAATCAATAGATTGATAGTATTGGAACTTGTCCCCTCTATCAAATATTTCGGTAGAATTTGAGAGGATTTCCATTATAAGAACAGGGTTAATCAGGGAGTCGAGTTCATCCTCTAAAAAAATAATTTCATCACAGGCCACGACAATATCAGGATAAACATACTTATCAGCATCTATCTTAACGCGTTGGTCATTTCCAAAACCCATACATGGAGTTTTTTTTATTTGGTTTCCTAATTCCCTTGATATGTTGAAGCTGATTATATTATGGTTTTTTCTTGCTCCAACCATTGCAAACACTTCGCCATGAAAATATTCATGCTTAGTATCTGAATTCTCTTCAAGTTCAAGATATTCATCCGGTGTCATTTTGATTTTTTCTTGTGGAATCATTCTTTTAACGCCTAACCTGGACAAGCCAGAGCCAAAGAGTTTTTCTGATTCTCTTGTCAAAATAAGACATCCTTCATATCAGTTCAAAATTAGTTTACACTTTTCGAGAAATTCTGAACCATGATTAAAGGATTTAAGGATTAACACGATTAAAAATCAAGGTAATCCCTTAATCATGAAAATCATGGTTCAAAAAAAGTGTAAACGACAAATGAAAGATGCCTATTTTCAGATGTCAATCCTTTGAAAAAGGCCATGTCAATCTTAAAAGAAGTAAAGCTGGAAATGAAACATGCCGAAAAATCAATCAATTGATTTTGTAATCAGAACAGAACCTTCTTTAATAGATATCATGGCATTTTTTTCTGTAAAAACGTTGCTTATCCCCTTTGATGTTCCCATCTCCATACAAGCATTTTCAATTGGATACTTAAGCCCTTTCAGGGTAATTCCTGTTACAGTTTCTGAAAGCGGTATTATGGAGAGTAAATCACCTGGCTTTCCCTTGATGCATATATCTTTAGATATCTCCGGAGCGTAGGAGAAGCATCTCTTTGATAACAGATATATCTCGTTATTATCATCAACAATATAGCCCTTAATCCCGTTTTTGAGTATTTTTTTAAGTAAAAAAACGTTGGAAAGGGTGTGATCCATGCGTTGTCCTGTTACGCCTGTAAGGATAATTTCCGAAGCACCATGATCAATTGCCCACATAACAGAAAGCTCTGTATCGCTAAAATCCTTGCTGGTGGGGTATTGTATTAACTCTACCCTGTTTTTTATGCAGTTTTCCAAGATAGTTTTATCAATTGAATCAAAATCACCCATAAGAATATCAGGAAAAAGACCAAGTCTTACAAGGTGCTTTGCCCCTCCGTCTGCACAGACAACAATGTCAGCTTCTTTAACAATGTTCATTAACTTTACGTCATTATTAATAATTCCATTGGCTATAATTGCACATTTCAGGATTTTATCCATAAATCTACTTATAAACTCCTGATATTTTTGGGGTTTTTTAAAAAAAATCTATTGAAATTATGTTTTTAGTTGCCTTGATAATACTATGGGTGGTAGCACTTTTGTAGCTTCTGGCTGAAGAGTTAATATTTAAAGCTGTCGATATCTGTTTTGTATGTTTCGTAAAGAGTTTCAAACAAAACAGGAACTCTTTTGTAGAATTCTTCAAGCATCGGCAACATTATCTCCCGCATCTGGGGATGGGATGCCTTTGAACAGCGGAGTTTAAAGATATGTCTCCACTCTCTGATATTGGCTGTTATGATAATATCCGTTTTAAGGCTGTTGGGTAAAACACTTCTTGCTTCCTGTGCCTTTGCGCCGTTTTCAATAAGAGCAAGGTATGCTTTTTCACATGCTTTCATGGCTTCCTTCCATGTTTCATAAGCCTGTGAATCCTCTTTCCAGAAGAATGGTTTTATAACGGTGATTTCATTGCCGAATTTCTCTTTGGAGTAGTTTGCATAACGAGTACTCTCCTGGCTGAAAGAGCACAATCTGTGTCTTACAAGTTCATGTGTGACACCTCTATCACACACAATTCTTGCACTTATTGATATGTGCTCAATCACACTTTCATGGCCTGATTTCACAATTCTCTTTAAGAACTGGGCAGCAGTACCAGAGCTTATTTTGTCCTCAGATTTATAACAGGTTCGTGCAGCAAGTTCGAGATGACGGTAAATCTCATCTGTATCAGCCATGTGAAGAATTTCAAAACAGGGTTGTATGATCTTCATTATCAAGCCCTTTTGGAATTAATAGTATAATTTATTTATTTGTAAATATAAATAACATTGCGTTACAGGAAATTAAAAAGCAAGGAGTGTTCTTTTGGAATTATTACAACATAAACAGTACTATACTGATCCAGATAATTAAATTGGCAAGCAGTGTAGGGGCAATCCCTTGTGGTTGACCTTCAGAATTGAGAATACCAAAATATTTTTCTGGAAATATATATCATTAACGGCATCCTTCAGAATCCATCAAAAGTAGTTGACACTTTTTTTGAGATAATTCCCTAAAAATGGGAATGTGGCTCCAGAAAGTGTAAACTGGCAAATGAAGGATGCCTCATTAACTTTATCTTTTTTGAGATTAAATATATCTCAAAAAAGGCCATTTCGCTGCTGTGGCGAATAGCTACAACCTATTTAAACAGCTCACTGTGCAGTGAGCTGTTTTCCCTGATTTTTAGCTTTTACAAAGCACTATTTTGGCAATAAGTGTAAATAATAATTTTAATTAGCACTTTGTATTAATGCAATATTTTTTCTAAGCCAATCGTTAACAACCTCAGTTATATCAATATTTTTCTTTAAAGCTATTTTTTTCATATATTCAGATATATCTGATTCCAGATAAATCGGTATATCAAATTCTGCATCTGGATGATAAAACTTACCGCGTTCACCTTTTGAAAAGTCGTATTCTTTTTTCATATGACTCATTCCTCATATTGACTTGATTCTGCCTTTGTGGCCTTGCGTGCTGATATGAGCCGTATATTCCATTGGTTTAAGGGCATTTTGTGTGCAGTGTGTGAAATAACAAGAAGTATTCCGTTTTCATCTGTTCCAAAAGTGATCCAGCGATCCTCTCTTTCACTATGTTCATCATTATTGCTATTTGTATTGTATCTAAAAACACAAAAAATAATAATTACTAATTACAGTACTAGATTTACAAAAAAGTAGGCTACTACATCGCCGCTTCTTTACCGTGGAAATAGATGCAAATTTCCATATTCGGGGGTGGCTGAATGCCGGCCATGACCGTTTAATAGTTTTGATCGGCAAAATCCACCCATCCACCAGCTTTTACAAGCGAAATATCAAAGTCACTGATGGAAAAAGGGATGGTTTGAGAATCTTTTTCTGACTTTATTGTAAAGGTCATTTTTTCCATGTCGGTTTCAAGGGAGGTTTCGCTGTGGCTGAATGTGTCAAAGATGGAGTCTATGGTTTCTGGAGACATTTCCACAGCCATCATTCCACAATTGAACATATTCTGTCTGAATATCCTTGCAAACCCAGATGCAATGACAAGGTTTATTCCATTAACCTCAAATGCCCACGGGGCATGTTCTCTGGATGAGCCACATCCAAAATTGTCCCTTGTAATGACAACAGATTTTTCTTTTATGTCACGGGAAGCATCAAATCCCTTAAGAACAAGATCTTCAAGCAGATATGGTTTCAAGGCATCCTTGGTGTTCTCAGTCAGGTATTTTGCTGGTATGATTTCATCTGTATTGATGTCTGATCTGTCAAGAAAAAGTATTTTTCCACTAAAATATTTCATCTGTATTATTATCCTTCAAAGAGTCTTGAGTTGGTGATTTTGCCTGTTATGGCCGTGGCCGCAGCCGTGGCCGGACTCATAAGATGTACCATTCCGCCTTTTCCCATGCGGCCATTGAAGTTGCGGTTGGTGGTAGCTGCACACACCTCTCCATCAGCAAGAACTCCGTTACTCATGCCAAGACATGCGCCGCATGTAGGATTTGTGACACAAAAACCTGAATCCATGAAAATTTTAATAAAACCTCTGTCAAGAGCTTTTGAATATATTTGCGGTGTGGCCGGAGATACAATGCCTCGTACAGAATCTGCAATCTTTTTATCCCTCAGAATTGATGCTGCAATCTCAAGATCTTCTAAGCGACCATTGGTGCAGGAGCCAATATAAACCTGGTCCACTTTTGTTTCAATCATCTCTGCAACAGGTTTTACCTGATCTGGTTTGTATCCATAGGTCACCATTGGTTGAAGATTGGTAACATCCATCTGGATTGTGTTACTGTAAACAGCATCTGCATCAGGAGTAAATTTACTGTATGCCTCCATTGCAGCATCTTTTGTCTTGAATTCATCTTCAATAAATGGCCACAGATAATCCACTGTAACAATATCAGGAGCACATATGCCACTTGTGGCACCAGCTTCCACTGCCATATTGCAAAGTGTCATCCTTTGATCCATTGTCATTGATTCAACAACAGTGCCGCAGAACTCCAGAACCTTGTTTGTTGCACCATTTACACCTATTTGGCCAATAAGTGATAGAATTACATCTTTGGCATAAACACCCCCTGGAAGATTGCCAGAGATCTCTACCTTTATGGATTCAGGTTTTTTAAATGCGCAAACACCTTTCAATATTCCAACTTCAAGATCAGTGGTGCCGACACCTGCTGCAAAGGCTCCAAAAGCTCCATGTGTACATGTGTGGGAGTCACCCATGATAATTGTATAACCTGGTCTTACAAAGCCCTTTTCCGGAAAGATTGCATGACAGACACCATTTCTGCCTATGTCAAAAAAATCAATGATTCCATGTCTTATTGCCCAGTCTCTTAAAATTTTTCCCTGCATGGCTGTTTTGGAGTCCTTGGCAGGAGTGACATGGTCAATTACAGCCTTTATTTTTGATGCATCAAATACCCTGTCCTTACCTCTGGCAACAAGATCGTTGATTGCAATGGGGGTTGTAATTTCGTGACAGAAAACAGCATCTAAGCTTATTACCTGGATATCTCCAGATGGATTGTCAACATGGTGGGCATCAAAAATTTTTTCAGCAACTGTTTTACCCATTATTTTTTTTCCTCTTCTCCGGTGTTTTCTCCCTCTTCCCCGGTTGTTTCAAGTGGTGGGGGCGGGGAGTGTTCAATAATAAATTCTTCTACTTTCTCCATACTGGAGGAGATCATAACATGGTTTACCTCAATGCTGAAAAGCTTTCCTTCCAGATATGGGTTAAGGAGATTAATAAGCTTTTCATTTACGATTTTCATCTCGTCAAATGTCTTGACATCATTGTAAATCAGTGAGCTCAAGTACAAAATCGCTGCATCCCATGCCCTTGGGTGAAGTTTTATTGGAGGGGCATCAGCGGGTATTTCATCAAGATGAAGATCAAGTGCAAGGCACAAGTATCTGTCCTTGTCATGGGAGCTTAGTTTGTTAATATTAACCACAAGGGGTTTCATGGGTAAAACCGGATTCAGGATTCCTTCAGTCTGGGTATTTTTTTCAATTCGGGAACGTTTCCAGGTAATAAGTCGTGCGTTGGGATATCGCAAAACCACCTTGAGCTTATCAATTTCAACAATCTCAAGGATATAAGTTTGACCTTTGCCCCATATATTTTCTATCTGGGAATCAACAACAGTGAATGTAAGTGTGTTTCCGTCAACATCCCATGTTCCCGTTGCATTTCCCTTTCTTTCAACTATTTTGGAGTTACCTCCCTCTATTCTCAGATCAGATGTCCAGCTGCCATTGTTTCTAAGAATCAAAAGGGTGTAAACCCTGTTGCTGTAACGGTTCCAGCTTCCAACAAGAAGTTCGTGCACAGGAGATTCTGGCTCTGCTTCCGGCTCCTCTTCTTTTTTGCCGCACCCGTAAATATTTGCAAGAATAATTGCAAGAAGGGATATTTGAAGAACTATGGATAATGTTTTTTTCATTGGTTTCCTGATCAGTGGTAACTTGCATCAAAAAAAAGGGCACTTCCTGATAAAAAACCTGGAAACACCCTTTTTTATACATTCAATGATGTGTCATGGTTTGATCATGAACAGCAGGTGCCACTTGTACCGCAGCTTGAGCAGGCAGACTGTCCAAAATCAATTTTTGAATCCAGTTTGAATCCCATGCCTGTAAAGTCAATTTTAATAAGCTGGGCCTGTTTCATGAACTCTTTATCCACAACAAATTTGAATCCTTTTACATTATAAGTGTTGTCGTTGTCCCTTGGCTCATCCAGAGCCATTGCAAGTGATGGGCCGCCTCAGCCACCTGAGTTGAGAAAAATTCTTATTGGGGACACTTCTTTGCCGCTGAAATATTCCTCAATCTGCGTTTTTGCAGTATCTGTCATATCAATCATTATAAACTCTCCTTAAAAAAAATAAAATTATACAGGCAGCCTTAAGTACTCCGAAATATTGATGGAGACCACTTTTTTTGGATGCCACTTAGTTACTTTAACCATACAGGTCAATCTTGTCAAGCTTGTCTTGGAGGGGTAACGTCCAGCCAACAGTGATTGACTTGAAAAGGTATTAATGATAGCATATTTAGAATTTTTTGTGTATTCATAATTTGGCATTATATTTAGGAATGCCATACCTTAGTGATTATTTTTGAATGAATTTTAAAAGTAAAGGAAAACCTGATAATGGAAAGGACATTATCCCTGATTAAGCCCGACGGTGTTGCCAGAAATCTAATTGGCGAAGTTATTAAACGTTTTGAAACAGCCGGTATTAAAATTGTTGCCATGAAAAAACTGCATCTCTCCAGAAAACAGGCAGAAGGCTTTTATGCTGTTCACAAGGAACGTCCGTTTTTCAACAGCCTTATGGAGTTCATGACATCAGGTCCGATTGTGGCAATGGTGCTTGAGGGCGAAGATGTAATAGCCCATAATCGTAAACTGATGGGTGCTACAAATTTCAAGGAAGCAGAAGAGGGAACAATCAGGCGCGACTATGCAACCGATATTGAGAAAAACGTGGTTCATGGTTCAGATGCCCCTGAGACTGCTGCATTTGAAATCAGTTATTTTTTTAACAGCATGGAAATAGTCGGTTGATTTAACATCCGCCTCTCTCCTGTAAGGGGCAACCTCAATGGGTTGCCCCCTGGGTTGTAATGTATGTTATATGATGAATGAAGGAGAAAATGAGCAATGACTCTTCCGGAATGCAGAAAGGTACTCAACATTAACGGTGATTCATTTACAATTTGCAATATCTCCACACTTGAACAAAAAAGTGTTGCTGATATTCAAAGACTGCCCTTTTCCATCAGGATACTGCTTGAAAACCTTTTGCGGAATCTGGATGGAGACATTGTAAACGAAAATGATGTGGTAAATGTCCTTAACTGGGGGCGTCATGGGGAAGATTCTGTCATGATTCCCTTTCACCCTGCAAGGGTTCTCATGCAGGACTTCACAGGAGTGCCGGCTGTTGTTGATCTTGCAGCCATGCGTGATGCAGTTGTGGATGCAGGCGGCGACCCTGAAAAGATAAATCCCTTAGTGCCGGTTGATCTTGTTGTTGACCACTCTGTGCAGGTGGATTATCAGGGATCAAAAGATGCACCTTTTCTAAATGTGAAGAAAGAGTATGAGAGAAACATGGAGCGTTACAGCCTCCTGAAATGGGCACAGAAAAGTTTTGACAATTTTCGGGTTGTTCCACCTGGTTCAGGGATATGTCATCAGGTGAATCTTGAATACCTTGCACAGGTTGTAACAAGCCAGACCAGGGGTGATGCAAAGATTGCCTTTCCAGATACCCTTGTAGGAACCGACTCACACACAACCATGATCAATGCCCTTGGTGTCCTTGGCTGGGGAGTAGGGGGCATTGAAGCTGAAGCTGTTATGCTTGGTCAGCCTTATTTTATGACACTTCCTGATGTTATCGGGGTATATCTTGAAGGCGAAGTTGCACCAGGGGTAACTGCTACTGATATTGTCCTTCACATCACCCATATTCTCAGAAAGGAAAATGTTGTAGAAAAATTTGTGGAGTTCACAGGGCCTGGCATGAAAAATCTATCTTTGACAGATCGTGCAACCATCTCTAACATGTCACCTGAATATGGGGCAACCATGGGTTTCTTTCCGGTTGATGAAAAAACAATTGAGTACCTTTCAAGAACCGGTCGGGATAATATTACAAAAAGGGTGGAAACATACTGCCGCGAATGTTCCCTTTTTGCAAGGGGTGATGAGAGTATTGAGTTTACAAAAACAGTAAGGGTTGATCTTTCACATGTACGCTCTGCTGTTGCTGGTCCATACAGACCACAGGACAGAATTTTTCTTGAAGATGTGAAAGGTACTTTTGTAAATGAATTTAATTCAAATCCAAAACAACAACAAAATGGTGCAACATCTGACCATTACACTGATAATTGTGGTGCCAAGGCAGATAGTGTTGGTGAAAAGGGATGTAGTTCACTGAGTATTGCAGATAGCCTGAATATACCTTCTGTTATTGTAAGGGATCACAGCAATGAAGGCAGGGAGAAAACCATAAAAAATGGTGCTGTTGCAATTGCTGCAATTACATCATGTACAAACACATCAAACCCCAATGTAATGATAGGTGCAGGCCTTGTTGCAAAAATGGCGTGTGAAAAGGGGCTTGAAGTGCCTTTTTTTGTCAAGACTTCCCTTTCTCCTGGCTCCAAGGTTGTGGTTGACTACCTTGAAGATGCAGCTCTTATGCCTTTTCTTGAGAAGCTTGGCTTTCATACAGCAGGTTTTGGCTGCATGACATGCATCGGCAACAGTGGGCCTCTTCTGCCCTGTATGGATGAAGCCCTTGAAAAGTGTAAGGATCTGGTTGTGGCATCTGTTCTTTCCGGCAACAGAAATTTTGAGGCACGGGTACATCAGAAAACAAGAGCCAACTATCTTATGTCTCCAATGCTTGTTGTGGCATATGCTCTTGCAGGTCGAGTGGATATTGATTTTGAGTCAGAACCATTGGGTAGTGACTCAAATGGCAAACCGGTTTTTCTTGCAGATATCTGGCCGTCAAACAGCGATATTGATAACCTTGTGGAACAACATGTCAAACAGAGCTTTTTTACCTCTCAGTATGAAGAGGTGTTTTCAGGAGACAAGTTGTGGAAAGAGCTTCAGGTAACAGAGAGCAAAACATTCAGTTGGGATAAAAACTCTCTTTATATACGTCGTCCTCCGTTTTTTGAGGGATTTACAATGGATCTCCCGCCACTTTCTGACATCAACAATGCAAGACCTCTACTGGTTCTTGGGGATTCAATAACAACAGATCACATTTCACCGGCCGGTGCCATTCCGGAAAACTATCCTGCCGGACAATACCTTAAAGCAAATGGTGTCACTGTTGAAAGTTTTAATTCCTACGGCTCAAGACGTGGTAACCATGAAGTTATGATGAGGGGAACTTTTGGCAATATCAGGATAAAAAACACACTTGTGGCAAAACAGGGCAGTTACACCCTTAAACTTCCTGAAAAAAAGCAAACTTTTGTTTTTGATGCAGCAATGGCCTACGCAGATGAAAAAGTTCCTCTTATTATTGCAGGCGGAAAAGAGTATGGCACAGGTTCCTCCAGGGACTGGGCAGCCAAAGGTACCTCTCTTCTTGGAGTCAGGGCTGTTATTGCCCGCTCTTTTGAAAGGATACACCGAAGCAATCTTGTTGGTATGGGTGTATTGCCGCTTGTTTTCAAGCAGGAACAAAGCTTTGAATCCCTTGGTTTGACTGGCATGGAGACCTTCTCCATCATTGGCCTTTCTGGCATGGAGCCTGGAAGTACTTTGACTGTAACAGCAGAAAAGGAAGATGGGACAAAGGTTGAGTTTGGGGTTATTTCACGCCTGGATAATAATGTTGATATATCTTATTTTGTAAATGGAGGGATTCTTTCCTGTGTTTTGCGGCAGATTATAGCCTGAAAAGGAGATTGTAAAAATGAGTAAAAAGATAGCTTTTAAATCTGTTTTTAAGCCTGATGAGACTTCCTTTTGCATGAGATTTTTTGAGGGTAAAGCGTTCCTTGTAATTTTTGTTGTAATATTTCTGCCTATGATGATATCTATTAGATCAGCCTCTTCTGAAATCATAGATGAAAATTTTGCAGGTTCTGTTGCTCGTGCTTTTCTTGTATATATTGATGAGCCACATACAGTTTCTTCAAGTGAGCCTGTGGAGCGGTCAGGTCAGACAATTGCTTATCTTTTTACTCTTGATCCGGTTGGATATATTCTTGTAGCCGGAGACACAATAAGAGTGCCTGTTAAAGCATATTCTCTTAAATCTGATTTTAACAGTTTACCTCCGGCTTATGTTAATGTGATTCTGGATGAGCTTGAACTTCCTGACGATCTGATATCACACCCCGAAAAAGAAACCTATTCTTCTGAAGAACAATATTCCAACTCAGAAGATATGCAAAGAGAGCCTTTGTCGGAAGATGTCAACAAATCTTATTGGGAGCTTTTAACCAATACAAGTATAGTTTCAAAAAAATCATTCAAAAATTATACTCCAGATACCTTTCTTCTTACAACAACCTGGAATCAGGGCTATCCCTACAATAAGTTTACTCCAAGAGATGGTGGAGAGTTGACAGTCACAGGTTGCGTTCAGACAGCAGTTGCCCAGGTTATGCGTTATCATGCCCACCCTTCATCCGGTAGCGGTGTCTTTACTCATATCTGGAACGGGCAGACCTTGACAGCTTTCATGAACCGTCCCTTTAACTGGAGTGCTATGCCCGACGCTGTTACAGGAAATGTAGATCAATATCAGCAAGATGAGGTAGCAGCTCTCATGCGTGATCTGGGTGTTCTCAATGAGGCCGAATACGGTACAGATGGCACAAGCGCCTGGTTCCATTACGATGACTTTGAAAGAGCCTTTGGATATGCACCTGTATATAGAGTAGATAGCTCTGATAATGCTTTTTTTACAACAATTATTAGTGAAATTGATAATGACAGACCTGTTTTGCTTTCAATGCCAGGCCATATGACTGTTGCAGATGGCTATGCAACTGATGGAACCGGAAAAAAAATTCATGTCAATCTCGGATGGGGTGGGGCTTATGATGACTACTATTATCTTGATCAGACCAACTTAATAGGCGATTACTCTTTTTCTCCGGAACATACAGTATATTACAATATCAAGCCATGCCAGGGAGGGGAATGCAATCCTTATACATCAACAAGCTACGGCAACATTCCTGTTATATCTTCACAACTTGATGACATCGTGATTGATGAAATCACTACTTTACGTATTGATGTATATGATTCTGATGGAGATACTGTAACTCTTTCGGCTGTTTCTTCATCTGACAATCTTCAGGTAGTGACTAATGGTAACCTCCTGACTTTGAATCCTTATTCTGACAATATTTTTTGTGAAGTAACGCTGACTGCAACTTCACATGATGGTGAGAGTCAAAAGAGCTTTAAGGTTTTGGTCCTTGAAAACAGGGTTTATATGGGAACCCAATATGATATTGGCGGAGAATTTTCTGATGGAACAGAAATTGACAGCTATAGTTCATATCTACAGGGAAATATCACTGTCAGTGGTTACAGAGGATATAGTAACCAGGCCTTTTATGTGTGGTTAGAAGATGGCAATGGAAATATAGTGATTGATGTCTCTGAAGAACCGGTAAGCGGATATTTAACAGCAGGTTTGTATAACATAAGCACATCTTTGGAGAATCCGGTCACTCATTCGTATTACTCTTATGATGCCGATTTCAGTGGATATACCTTGACGGTTACCTGTGATGACTTAAGCTCTGATGTCGCTGATCTCGCCGATAGTATGGGTATTGAGCTTACAGATGGAAGCACTGAGTTGCCCGAAAATATTACATCATACAAAGTATTGACAGACCAGGCAGCTTCCCAGACTGTTAACAGGGGAGATTATTTTATGATTTTCGGTTCTTCAGGTATTAATAACATAACCGTGGAATCTGGCGGGAGAATGGAGTGTGTCAATTTTGTGGGGGCAAATGAGATCATTATTAAAGGCATCTCTTCTGACTTCACTGTTTCTCGATCCGGTGCTGCGGTATCTCTTGAAAGTTCAGTAAATGGAACAAGGATAAAAATTCCGGCTACAACCACAGACCAGAAATTGATTTTTGATGATGAAATGTTTTCACTTGGGATAAGTGGCGGAAGGGTATTTATAGGAAGCCAGGAAATAACCACAACGGAATTGTCTTTGGTTTATCCCTGAATTGGTGACAAAAAATAACTTTTGGGGCATCTTTCATTTATCGGTTTATACTTTTTGAGGCTTATTCTTTTGTCTGAATCACGGATTAAACAGATTAAAAGATTACACTGATTGAAAAAATCTGTGTAATCAGCGTAATCTGTGGCAATCCGTGATTCAGACAATTAAAAGAAAATGTAAACTAATTTTAAGTTGATAAGAAGGATGCCAAAAAGAGTAAACGGACATGGCTGTGACTCAGCCACCCCCGAATATGAAAATATGTATCCATTTTCACGGTAAACTACTTTTCAGTTAATATGAAGTATGCACTTTTTTTACCGTGGAAAAGGGTACACTCTAATGAAATGATGCCATAGATATTTGTCTCTAAATTCAATAAGTTATCCCGAAATATTCTCAAACATGGCCTTGCAACCTAAAATGAGCCTAAAAAAAAGCCCGAAAGAGCAATATACTTTCGGGCTTTAATGCTGTTTTATTATATTTGTTATTTATTAGTTGTGACCATGTTCCTGGGTTTCCATTACATGATGCTCGCTTTTTGCATTTTCTTCTGTCTTTTCCTGATCATCAACAGGTATCTGCTCATTGTTTTTCTGAGATTTTATGACTTCGTTATGTTCAATCTTTGACTCTTCTGATAACTCAGCACCAATTTCATTATCTGCACTTCTTGAAGGTATAGTAATTTTAAGATTGTTCAAATGGTTATGAGCCAAAGCAACACTTTTAAAATATGCATCAATAAGTTCTTCATCTTCGGGGAGAACAGTAAACTCTGACGCTTTCTGTATATAACCATTTATTGCTTCAAAATCATAGGGTGTTCCGGATTTGATTTCTGCCTCTGCTTTATCAAGGAAGTAATTGAATGGAAGAGGGAATACTTCCAACTGTGTATAGGAGGATTTTGCATTTTCAGGGAGGTCAAGACCATTCAGAGAAACTATTTTGGTTTTACTCATTGGAGTAAATTCACCTTTCCAGATTTCAAGGCCTTTTTTTGTGTCACAAATATAATATGTGTTGCTGTTTTTATAGCTTGAATTAACAAGTGCGATAATAATTATTATAAAGATAGCTAATGAATATTTAATAAAATTATTCATGGAGTTTTTCTCGCTGCATGAACAGTTACAGCAGGAGTTAGTTTCTTGTTTTGATTTAAGCTCTGAAAGTTCTGTCTGAAGAGATTCAGCAGCCTCTTTCGCGGCAATTTCTCTTATTTTTGCATGAATCTCTTTTGCTCTCTTTTCTGCTTCTTCCATTTTTCTCTTTTCCTCGGCAATTCGTTCTTTTTCAAGCCTTTTTTCTTCGGCAATCCTTGCCTCTTCAGCAATTCTTTCCTGCTTAAGTTTTTCTTTTTTTATACGCTCTTCTTCGAGTTTTTTCTCCTCAGCAATTCTTTTTTCTTCGGCAATCCTTGCTTCTTCAGCGATTCTTGCCTCTTCAGCGATTCTTGCCTCTTCAGCGATTCTTTCCTCTTCAGCGATTCTTTCCTCTTCAGCGATTCTTCCTCTTCAGCGATTCTTTCCTGCTCAAGTTTTTCTTTTTTTATACGCTCTTCTTCGAGTTTTTTCTC
>NZ_LT828544.1:154298-157074 GCF_900170035.1 Desulfamplus magnetovallimortis
TTCAGCGATTCTTTTTTCTTCGGCAATCCTTGCCTCTTCATCGATTCTTTCCTGCTCAAGTTTTTCTTTTTTTATACGCTCTTCTTCGAGTTTTTTCTCTTCAGCGATTCTTTTTTCTTCGGCAATTCTTGCCTCTTCAGCACGTTTTTGTTCCTGAAGTCTCTGCTCTTCTGTTATTGGGCTCTCTTCAGTATTTGCCTCAGTTTTTATGTTTTCCTGGGATTTTTCAGCAGCATTCTCTATAACAGGATGGCTCTTTTTTTCAGAAGTGTTTTGCCTGGTGGCCTGGGTTTTAGCATCGGTTTTTTCTTGGAGGTTTTCTTTTTAGCTGTTTTTTTAGCCGCTGCTTTTTTTACCACTTTCTTTTTAACATCAGGTTCGTTTACACTCTTTTTTTTGATATTTTTTTTATTTGTTGTTGCCATGTTTCCCCTTTATCAATGATAATAATTTTTTAGAAGCTGCCATGATATATTGTTGACTTGACATCATTTCAACATAACATTGCAAACTGGGTATCCTTCATTTCCCAGCTTACACTTTCTGGAATAACATACCTTTCTTTTGGGCATCTCCATAAAAAAAAAGTGTAAAGTACTTTTGAGGTTATATGAAGGATGCCGAAAACTGCCTAAAATATATATACAACAATCCTTTTTTTGTAAATACTTTGTTAAGGCACTTTTTAAATGTGCCCAGATCACTTTTATTGAATCTGTTCTAACATTGTATTTATTAAGGTAAATGAAAGTTAAATTTTAAAATGAGCAACAGAATTAAAGTTCTATACGAAATATTGAGAAAGTCTCCGCCATTTGTCATTGCATTTTCTGGTGGAGTTGACAGTACATTTCTGGCAGCGGTCGCCAGTCATGTCTGTTCTGCTGAGGTTGTGGCCATGACAGCGGATTCTGTTTTTCTGTCAGATCATGAGCTTCGGTTTGCTCGTAAGATGGCCGGAAAATTAGATATTAAACATTATGTTATTCCAGTTGAAGTCCTTAAGAATACAGATATCATAGCCAATGGTATTGACAGATGCTATTTTTGCAAAAAAACGTTGTTTAGTGCATTGAAAGACCATGCAGCTTCCCTTGGATTCTCCGTCATTGCCCATGGTATCAACATAGATGATCTTGAAGATTTCAGGCCAGGCATCAAAGCTGCAAGGGAAATGGGTATTTTTGAGCCTCTTATTGAAGCAGGTTTGTCTAAATCTGAAATTCGGGATGAATCAAAAAAAATGGGACTTGATACATGGAATATGCCAGCCCAATCCTGTCTTGCCACAAGAATTCCCTTTGGTGAGAGGATTACCCTTGAAGTCCTTGAAAGGGTCGAAGCTTGTGAATCTTGGCTCATAGCGCTTGGCCTGCATGGTGTCCGCGTCCGTTGCCATGGCAGTATTGCCAGAATCGAGTGTCCGTCCCAGATGATTTCAACGGTTGCTGAAAAAGAGATGAGAGATAAAATTATAACATTATTTAAAGCTCATGGCTTTGAGTTCGTTGCACTTGATCTTGGCGGCTATATACAGGGAAGTATGAATCCCGAAAAAAATGGTAACAAGATTCTGTTTTAAAACAATATATTTTTTACCTTAAAAATACATTCATGTTGGTTTTTATATGAAAGTCTCGGTAACAGCCTGTTTCTAAAACGACTTTCATCCCTTCGATTGTGGCGGTAATCCGCCATGTACGTTATAAAATTGTTTCCTAACTGGCTGTTTTTTCAAGGATGGATATGTCATCAGATCCCAGAACTTTGTTGATGTCAAGCAGGATTTTAACACCACCTTCCAGTTTTGCCATTCCCAGAATATACTCTGAGTCAAGGCTTGCTCCAAAAGAGGGCGCAGGTTCTATGTGTTCTGCCTTGATGTTAAGAACTTCGGAAACAGAATCTACTACAATTCCTATAACCATATCACCATGATTTCCAGAAATTTCCACAACAATAATACATGTCCTCTCCGTGTATTCGCTTTCTTCAATGCCAAACCTAAGTCTTAGATCAATAACCGGAATGACTTTTCCCCTTAAATTTATGACACCTTTGACAAAATTTGGGGTTCTAGGAACAGAGGTGATTGGCATCATTCCGATAATCTCTTTTACCTGTAATATGCCAATTCCATACTCTTCTCCAGCCAGGGAGAAAGTCAAATATTTTCCTTCTTTTTCAAAATTTGATTCAGATTCAGATTGTTTTGATTGGGTTGTCATTTTGCCCCCTGTTGAGTTTTCAAGTGTTTTTTATTAGAAAATCTCCATAACGTACTCACATATAAAGATTTTCATGCTTAGTCATGGCAAATATCTGTCATAGCCGTTAATATGAAAGTCCCCACAAATGGCTGTTTTTATAAAGACTTTCAACACTTCGATTGTGGCGGCCATCCAATATGGCCGTTATCTGGCAGCAGCTTCTATGAACGAATAAATTTTATTGATCATTTTTGTATTCCATCGGCTTTTACCGGATAGTGTAGTTATGTTCTCTTTATTTAAAATGTCAGTTGTTTCATTAACACTGTAACCTTGTTTTTTCAATTTTATTATAATATTGATGACTTCCGATTTAAACTGTTTAAAATTACTTTCAAAGGATGCTGTGGGTTTTTTGATTGCAGGTAAAGGTTTTGCCTGTTTGCTCTTTTGTTCACTCAGATCAGGCTCCTGTCCATTGGCAGTTGGTTTTTTATTATCATCAACGAGTGAAGCCAGATCATCCATGGTCTCTTGCTGCTGTTCGACTTTTTCTTTTTCATCAA
>NZ_LT828544.1:157174-169069 GCF_900170035.1 Desulfamplus magnetovallimortis
TGAGTGAAGCCAGATCATCCATGGTCTCTTGATCCAGATTCTGCACCTTTTTTTTATCATCAATGAGAGTCGAAAGATCGTCAATCTCATCGCTTCTGACTTCAAGTCCCCTGGATAGTGGTTGGTCATCAATGAGTGCTGCAAGGTCGTCAATAGTATCTTTGTCTTCGGAATTGTTGTTCAGAAAATCATTGTTTTGTTTAAATTCAGAATCATCAATAAGAGCTGAAAGATTATCAAGGTCATTGTCGCTTTCCATATCCTTGATATCCATATTATCCAAGGTATTTTCATCTATAAGGGCGGAAAGGTCATCTATATCACTTTCAGAAATATCAATATTCTGTGTTACGTCTGCTTTGTGCTTTACATCCTGATAATCATGACTCTTCATCCATGGCTCTTCGTCATCCTGGTTCGTGTTCCATGGTTCCCGTACCTGATCTTCCTGATTCCATGCTTTATTTTCATTGGAAGAATCGCTATTAAAAAATGAATCTTCAGAGCCATCCTGTTCTGGTAAATCAGGAGTATCAGTGGGTGAGAATTTATCCTTTTTATCATCAGAGTTCACTTCATCTTCAATAAAGTGGGAAAGATCCTCAAATCCCTGTAAGATTGGATCGTCTAATTCATCAGAAAAAGAGATATCATCAGATAACTGACCCTCTGAATTGTCAGTAATGGACTCATCGGTTTCGGTGTTATTATCAATAAGCGGCTCATTATCAATGGGTTGGTCCGCTGTAGAAGGATCAGTATCTTTTGAAGAAGATAGAGAATCCGGCGTTAAATGGTCATGGTCAAGGTTATCTGATGATTTGTTTAAAGAATCCAAGGTCTCTTTATTAGAGGTAACTGACAAAAATGATGAGATGATAGTTGAAGAGATTGATTCAATTTTTTCTGCAAGATGTTCGATTGCAACTGCTTTTAATGATTCTGCCTCAGCTCGCTTTGACAGGGCTTCTGCTTTTTTTTCTTCAGCCAGTGCGCGGCGTTCTTCTGCGAGTGCAATACGTTCCTGATGAGCTGTAAAAACCTTGAGAATATCTGAAAGAGTTACACTGCTTTCGTTGTTTTGTGGTTGCCCGGAATGTGCGTTGGTGTTGGATAAAGCTGTCTGTTTTGATATGTCTGGCAAATAGACCTTCTGTCCCTCAAGAACTGTTTCAATTTCCGAGGGAAGAGTTCCGGATTCAAATTGTTCAGAAATTATAATCAAGGTGTCCAATACACTTTGTTCATAGAGTTTCTGGCCATTTTTCATGGAATATGGAAGCCAGCGGTTAAATCTGTTAAGCAAAAACTTGATAGTTGCTTTGCCGCTGCCCAGCTCTTTTGCCAGCATTGATGCTGTCAGAAATTTTTTATCAGACATGATAATCCCTTACAGTTGTGGGTATCCCTCATTTGCCGATTTACACTTCCCGGGAAAGTGTGCTTTTTTTATCAGGAGTCTTCTTAAGTTGATGACCTGGAAATAAATATCAAAAACAATACCTTCAGTCAAAACATCTGATAAATAAATTGTTAGATGAGAAACAATACCAGCAGATTTGGTGATGTTATTAAAAGATCTGAGCAAATACCAAAAATAAATTCATAATTTCTTTGAATCAGTTTGACAGCGCTATTTGGGGTTGATATATTATTTTTTAAGAGAAATCATCAACCTTGATAGCCTTGTAAAAAGTCAAAAATACCAAGGTTACTATCAATAATTTCAGTAGATTACTGCTGAAACGATCTTGAAATCTGATTTTTTACAGCTTAATCAACCTTGAAACACAAATTCGCCATTCATTGATTTTATATTGAAAGTTCCCGAAAAAATATCGCCTTAATAAATTTTTCTGTGTTTTTCAAAAGATCATAAGTTTAAAGTTTTTTTAGTAACTTAAGTAAGTTTTAGGCTCATTATTATAACGCTACAGGTAGTGGCATCAGGGGCATACTTGCGGTGCCAGGGAGGGAAAATGAGTGAAAACAGCGATCCAAAATCTCTATTAAATCACATTGATGCAGTAAAAAAAGGTCAACGATGCTTTGAGGATGCTTTTCAGGGTGTCTCAAGGATGATCCTTGAATCAGGTGTCGAAAAAATCAATGTAAAGGGTCGAACCACATACAGTTTTGGTCTTTTCAGTAAAGGTAAAAAGCACCTGGTGGGCATGTATGATGAAATAAATAGTTTTGTCTCTTTTGTGAAGGATGCCTCAGAAGGCGGTTCTTCAAGGGAGATGGCATTTGTGCTTGTGGGTGAACCAGGGAATGGCAAGACATTTTTTGTGGACTATCTGTGTGAATCCTACCGGAATTTTCTTTCAAAGCCTGAAAACCGGAAATATACTTTCAGGTTCAAAAACCTTGATCAGCTTGAAGGGTATGGAAGGATTCGTGTTATTGAGTCCCAGACCTATGAGGATCCAATGATTCTTGCCATGGGACTTGGTGAGACAAAAAACGAGTCCATGGAGCTTTTTGGAAAACACTTTGATTTTTCTGACAATGAGCTTGAGAGGCTCTTCAAGCTATATCGTCCCCTTGGAGCATGTTCTGGTTATATCTGGAGTCAGATCCGGCAATATTGCAATGATGATCTTGATAAAATGCTTGAATTCATAGAGATACTCCCTGTTCCCCTCAGTGAAACCCTTGGGACCATAACCGGCAAGTATCCGGCAAGGGATAAAATCACTTCTTCTGCTGTGGATTTGCTTGGAGAAGAGTCAATTCAGCGGCTGCTTCATATTACTGATACAAACAATCCATATCGTTTTGATTTAAGAAGAGGAGCGCTTGCAAGGGTTGCAGGTGGCGGTATCCATTTCAGTGACGAGATATACAAAAACAAAAAAGATCTGGTGCAGGTCTATCTTGGTGTAATTCAAAACAGAACCATTGAGATGGATGGCTATAAATGGCCAATTGATACTCTTATCATTGCAACCAGTAACAATTCAGAATTCAACACATTTCTTGCAGAAAAAGAAGAGGCTCCCATTGTTGACAGATGTCGTATCTGTTATGTGGCGCACAATACAGATTACAAGCTTCAGAAGGAGCTGACAGAGTATGCAATAGGAAATGACGTAAAAAGGACGATAAACGGCGAAAAACTTCATCAGGATCCCAATCTCAACTATGCTGCATCTGTAGGGGTTGTGTTAAGCCGTCTGCCCAGATCAGAAAAGCTGACCCCTGTTGAAACCATGAAACTTGCCGCAGGAGAGGTTGCAGGTGAAAAAAGCCTTAAAACCCTTGCAGAGCTTATTGATACGCTGAATCAGGATACTGATATAACAAGAAGGTTTGGACAAAAAGGGCTTGGACAGAGAAACCTTGGCAGGGCCATCCAGATTCTTCTGGAAAGTTCTGAAACCAATGAGGGAAACTGCATGTTTGCCCTTGATATTTTCAATGCACTTGAAAAGGTGGTTCTTGATTATGTGACAGATTCCGGAGATCGCGCAAAATTCATGGATGATCTCAAGACAGCAAGGGGGCTTTACCGTGAGCGGATAATGACCGAGATATTTAACGCCTACATGGATGAACCCCTTGCCATCAAAAAAGATGTAATGAATTATGTAAACATGATCATTGGTGTGGATGCTGAACATCTTGGGGCTGACATGATGTGGAAATACAAAGACCCCCAGACAGGTGAACTTAAGGCCATGAAGATTGATGAGCGTTACATAAAGAATGTTGAAGACCGCCTTGGCCTGAAAACAGAAGAGCAGAGAGCTTCCTTCAGAAATACCATAAGAAAGATTTACGGCCAGAAGATTTCCGTGGATCCCAATTATGACTTTATGGATAATCTGGAACTTGTAAAGGCAATAACTGATGTCCGCCTGAAATCAGACATTGCAGGTGCAGGAAGCCTTGTAGGTGCCCTTGCCAACCGTACCAATGAAGAGAACCAGAAACTCCATGACCGTATGGTCAATACAATGTTCAACAAGCTGGGATACTGCAACACATGTGCCCAGAAAACAATTGAATACTTCTGCAGTCAGGAGGATGATAAATAATGATAACCCTGGATGAACTCCTGGAAAAGGACCGGAAGCGGGAAGAGGACGGATTTAAACGCAAGATCCGCATTGGCCGTATTGTGAAACCTGTCCGGGGGGGCAGGGAGAAAATTGTTGTGGTACCCACCACTGTGGAGGAAAAGTTTGTCCATGACGAAATATCGCTGGAAGAGGAGGGGGAGGGCGAATCCACAGGTGGAACAGGTGATGGGCAGGAAGGTGATGTTATAGGGGAAGAGCCTATTCGTCCCTCCGAGGATGGGGAAGGCCAGGGAGAAGGTGACGGTGAAGGTCCGGGTCAGGGCTCCGGTGGCGATCATGAGTTTGAATCCAATGCATATGAACTTGGTAAGGTTTTGTCAGAGGATTTTGAACTTCCCAACCTTGTTGACAAGGGTGGAAAACGTACCCTTGTCAAGTTCAACTATGAGATGACTGACAAAAACAGGGGGTTTGGTCAGATACTTGACAAAAAAGCAACATTGCGAAGGATTGTGGAGACCAACATGAGCCTTGGAAATATTCCTGATCCATATGCCATTGATCCTTCTGATTTTATTATTGCACCCTCTGACATGATCTATCGGATACTCTCCAAAGAAAAAAGCTATGAATCACAGGCATTGATCTTTTTTCTCAGGGATTATTCGGGTTCCATGGGGGGCAAGCCCACCCAGACAGTGGTCTCACAGCATGTTATGCTCTACTCCTGGCTGCTTTATCAGTATCATAAACAGGTACTCACAAGATTTATTCTCCATGATACCGAGGCCCGGGAAGTTGAGGATTTTTATAAGTACTACTCCTACAAGGTTGCAGGAGGCACAAAGGTTGTATCTGCCTATCGTATGGTCAACGAAATAGTGGAGAAAGAGTCCCTTGCAAGGGACTACAATATCTATGTATTTCATGGTACTGATGGCGATGACTGGGATACTGATGGAAAAGAGGCTCTTGTAGAACTTGAAAAGATGATCAGCTATGCTGCCAGGGTCGGTATTACTGTTGCAAGGCACAGTTATGCAAAATCCAAGGATACGGAAGTTGAAAGCTATCTTAAAAAATCGGGTCTCCTTGAAAAACATGCAAATCTCATCAGAATGGATGTACTGGATGAAGATGCAGAAGATACCCGAATTATTCAGGGGATTAAAAATCTGATTTCCTGATAACTGCATGATATAGCTTTCCAGAAAAATATTTTATTTTTTGGTAAAAAAATTAATACAGATAACAGATAGTTAGGCTTTTCCATTATAAATTTAATTATCTGGAATACTATAGAATTATCATCTTCATTTAAATTTTTTATATGTATGGATAAGGGGGCGTCTCATGCAATTAATTGACCAGCATGTCAAGGGAATCATGGAAGGCTGTAAACAGAGAGCCAGGGATGCAGGGCTTTCCTTTGAAGATGAGTCTCTTGAGTATATTGTGACCAACAGGGATATGATAGAACTCAGTCCCAAGGTTATGATCCCCACGCTTTATGACTATTGGGTTCATGATGTCAGGGTGATTTCAGGCCAGGGTATGTACGAGCTATATCCAAGCAACCCCTATGAAACGGTTATCAATACAAGACCTCCCATCTCCTACTACAATGATAATAATCCGGATTGGCTCAATGTGATGATTTTTTACCATGTTCTGGGTCACATTGATTTTTTTCAGAACAACCTTTTTTTCAAGCATACATGGGACTTTGATTTTAACGGTCAGGCCCTTGCAGATAAACGCCTGATCGCAAAATATCGTTCAGAAAAGGGGCGTTGGGTGGATTATGTCATTGAGTTTTCACGGGCTATTGACAACCTTGTGGGCTACCACGATCATGTGGCAGGAACCCTGCGAAGTGAAGGGAAAAGAGCCTTGGGAAAACTTGATTATTATTTTGATATATTTCTTCAAAATGAAAAAAAGGTTATTCAGTCTGAGTATCTAAAAGAGATAGATCGTTATAATAAAATTGATCATAATCGTCTTGAGGTTGTTGGAAAAGATGCAACTTCGCAAGAAAATCATGAAAATGGCGCTTATGCTGCCAATGCTCATGATAAAAATATTACTCATGATACAAATCATGGTGCTGCTGTTGATCTCAATCATATTTATGAGAGTAACGGTAGTTTATCCGGGACTAAAAATGGCAATATCTCAAAAGAAGATCTTTTCCTGATTGATGTCCGTATTAAATATCCTGAATTTGACTCTTTTTATAGTCGATATATTGAGAAAAAAGAGAAAAGCCGTCTTGATGTTGTGCAATATATTTTGAAGAACTCCGAGTTTCTGAAAAAAGATGAGAACCGCTGGATGAAATCAGTAATAGAGATCATCCGGAACACATCACTTGTGTTTCAGCCCCAGATTCGCACAAAAATAATGAACGAGGGGTGGGCAAGTATATGGCACGAAATGCTTTTTATGCAGGACGACCGAATAAAGGGGCATGAAACTGATTTTGCAAAGGTTAATGCAGGCGTCACCTCAATGCCTAAAGTAGGGCTTAATCCATATGCACTGGGTATGCGTCTTTTTTACCACATTATGGAGATGGAGAATCGTGATTGCTACTCATTTGAATATTTCAATCTTAAGGACAAGGTAAAGCGGGATAAATTTGACAAATCCAAAAAAGACAATCCTGGAAAAAAGGGTCTTGAGAAAATTTTTCAGATTCGTGAAAATCTTAATGATTTTACATTTATAAATAGTTTCATTGACCAGGAATTCATGGATAAGCACAACCTGTTTGTTTCTGGAAAACGCCTTAACAGAGAGCGGATGTCCTGGCAATACTATGTCAAGTCACGCAAGGCAGAAGATTACAGGGATATGATTATCAATACGCTTTACCACCCGCCTGTTATCTATGTGGATCACAAGAAGACCACACAGGGGCCTCTTTACCTTGTTCATAAATTTGAAGGAAAACCCTTGAAGAGGGATTATATTGAAAACACAATGGTGGGAATTGAGTATCTGTGGGGACGTTCAGTCAGGCTTGAAACAAGTGAGCCTGTAGCAGCATCTGCGGAAACCCCACACCAGAGATTCATTAATTTCTGGAACCAGCCAAAGCCCCCTTCACCTTCAGCAGCTCAACCGGATAATAAAAAAGAGATAACCTGGAAACGGGTGCTCTATGTGATGGAAAACCGAAAGCTTATAAAAAGAGATATATAGAGATTTTCTCATCAGTCATGACCGGGAATCCTTTGGGGAGAACTTTTTCATTAAAGCTTCATATTTGGTAAGCTTTCACAAATAAGTAGGCATTTGGTAAACAACACAATATAGAATTCCAGATAATTAAATTGATAATGGAAAAGTCTAACTATCTGTTATCTGCATTAATTTTTTTGACAAAAAAATAAAATATTTTTCTGGAAAGCTTTTTTTTGTATGAAAACCCAGCTTTACCCAAAAAACGTGAAAGCATTTTTATATCAAGCCATTATGGAGGCTTTACAGTAAAAATTTTCCAAATGCTTATTTTAGGGAGATCAAAACAAAATATGGATACAAAATCCCTTGGTATAATAGATGAAAAAACCCGTGCGGAAAAAGCAGTTGAGCTTCTTAATGGCGAAATTGGAGATTATGAGAGGCTCAAGCCCATCACATTCAACAATTATCTTGATCTTGTTGAGAGCAGGCCTGCTGATATGCTCCGTAATGTATTTCAAGTGTTCCATGACATGATGCAGGCTAATGTGGATGTCTCCCAGGATTCCATTCTGGATGATATTGATGAGTTTAATCTCATTGATTATGACTGCACCAGACTTTTTGTTGAAGGCTCTGAAAGTCCCTATTTTGCAGACAGGCTCTTTGCCAATCGGCTTATGAAGCACATGGAAAGTTTACGGCATGGAACCCAGCAGAACCGGATATATATTTTTCATGGTCCACATGGATGTGGAAAGAGTACGTTTTTAAATAACCTTTTGAAAAAATTTGAAGAGTATGCCAACACCGAGGCCGGAATGCGCTATGAAGTTGTTTGGCGACTTGATATTGAACAGCTTGGAGGGCATGGGCGGGCAGAAACTGTTACTGCCATTGAGCGCCTTGTGGAGCTTATTGAAAAAAAGCCCGGTGGAAAAGTTGATGATGAGGTGTCAGAGCAATGTATTGCTACAGGCTTTAATACTGCCCACATTGAGATTCCATGCATCTCCCACGATAATCCGATTTTGATTATTCCCAAAAGCCATCGTCGCAGAGTGCTGGATAAGCTAATTAAAAACGATGAGTTTAAATGGCGTCTTTTCACGGAAAAACAGTATGACTGGGTTTTCAATGCCGAGTGTTGTACCATATGTGAATCAATTTATCAGTCTCTTCTGGAACGACTTGGAGAACCTGCAAAGGTATTTGATATGCTCCATGCAAGGCCATACTATTTCAATCGTCGTCTTGGAAGCGGCATCAGTGTATTCAACCCCGGAGACAGGCCTGTTCAGCAGAATGTAATAACCAACCAGATGGTTCAGAACAGGATTAATAACCTTTTCAGGGACAGCAATCTTATACACTATATATATTCCAGATTTGCCAAAACCAACAACGGTATATATGCCTTGATGGATATAAAATCTCACAATGTTGAGAGGATGGTTGAGCTTCATAATATTATAAGTGAGGCAGTCCACAAGGTTGAAGATATTGAGGAGAGTGTCAACTCCCTATTTCTTGCCCTTATGAACCCTGAAGACAAGAAAAACATCAAGGATTTCCCCTCTTTTTCAGATAGAATCCAGTATATTAACATTCCATATGTCCTTGATGTTAACACAGAGGTGATGATCTATCATAATATATTTGGAAGGCATATTGATGACAATTTTCTGCCAATGGTGATGGAAAATTTTGCAAGGATAATTATATCTTCCCGACTTAAATCAAAGTCTGAGAGCCTTCTGGAGTGGATTAAAAATGCAGCAAAATATAGAAGATATTGTGATGAAAATCTGATGCTGCTCAAGATGGAGATTTATTCGGGGAACCTTCCTGAGTGGGTTGATAATGATGACCGAAAGGCATTAACATCAAAGATGTGGAGAAAAATCCTTGCAGAGTCGGAAACTGAAGGAAACCACGGTTTTTCAGGAAGAGACTCCATACGTATTTTTGATCAGTTCTACTCAAGGTTTGCAAGGGAAGATCGTCTTATCAACATGCCTGCTTTATGCTCATTTTTCAGAAACATTGTAACAGAAATGCCAAAAATGATTCCTGATGGTTTTCTTGAGTCCCTTCTTCGCATGTATGACTTTAATGTTCTGCAGCAGGTAAAAGAGTCTCTCTATTATTACAATGAGGATCAGATTTCCAAGGATATCAAAAACTATATTTCAGCCGTTAACTTTGAAATTGACTCATCTGCTCGCTGTATATTTACCAACGAAGTTATACATGTGACAAACGAGTTTCTTGAAAGCATTGAAAATCGTCTTTTTGCCGATAGTATAACCATGGCCAAAAGGCAGGAGATGCGAAATGATGTATTAAAAGAGTACACCACAAACTCTCTGACACGGGAGATAATGATTGAAGAAAAAGATATTTCCCAGACAAAGCTTTTTGAATCCCTGCATGAAAGATATGTTTACAATCTGAAGAAACGGGTACTTGAACCTTTTCTTGGCAATGAAAATTTTGGTCGTGCCATCAAGGATTTTGATACAACGGATTTTAAGACATACGACAAGCGTATAAAAAGTGATGTTGAATTTCTTATAAACAACATGGTTACAAAGTTCGGTTATACCCAACAAGGTGCCAAGGAGGTCTGTATCTATGTGATTGACAGTAACCTTGCCGGGAAATTTAAATAAATAAGAGATATGGCTACTTTACACTTTTTTAAGCAAAACTACGTTTTCAGTGTATTCGCCATTTACATCATTAATGAAGAGGGGGATGTTGTGAAAAAGATCCCCCTTTTCATTGATGGAACGACAGAGAAACTTGATGGTTTTCTGGTACTGTTTGAGCATTATCTTGTTAAACTGGAAATTGAAAAAGCGTCTGAAGTCGTCCTTGTAGGAGACGGAGCTCCATGGATATGGGAATGTCTTCCGAAACTTATCAGGGAAACAGGTGGAGAAGCCCTCAAAATTACTGAAATCATAGACTGGACGCATGCGGAGCAGAATCTCGAAAGGCCTTTGGAACACTTCCTAAAAAGAAGGCTGCTCAACTCAAATACAATGATTTTAAAGAACTGCTGTTTTCTGGTGATATCAGTAAAATTGTCACTGAAGTCAAAAGACTTTTTAAAATGCGGGCATCCAGCGAGATTATGAAAAAACTGCAAAGTTACTTCATTTCAAATATCAACCGTATGCAGTACAAAAACAATCTAAATATAGCAAGGTTAATTAATTTGCTTTTCAAGCTCTTTTAATATCTCCTGCAACTCGCTAATGCTTTTTCCTTCCAACTCCGCTCTGCTTGCAATTTGATATTTCAATATTTTTTGTAATGCTGTTATGTTACCAATCAGTTCTCCTTCCTGGCGACCTTCCAGGCGTCCTTTCTGTTGTCCTAATATAAAATGATTATAAACATCAGGATAATGATCTTTAAGAAACATCTCTCTTGTATATGGCATATCAACACCCTCCAATGAATAGTGCTTATATAGTTCATTCAAATATGTACTTACATTGTCAAGCAGCCATCCATCATTATTAAGCCTTTCCAAACTCTTTTCTATCTGCTCTGTTTTGTTTGAAAACAGTCCCAGAATGGGATGGTCAAAATTATTTGAAATTATGAATCTCACAGGAGTAAAGATTTTAAGATCATATACTCTGTCTTTAATGATACACTCAAGGGATTTGGTATCTTTAAATTTGCTAAACAACTTTTGCGGGAAATGGTGTGTCACAGCATAAAGGTTTACTTTGTCCCTGTTGTTAATGTTTCTCATCTTTTTGTAATTTGTAAGATTTCCGTAAATTGTTTTTGTACATGATTATATCCTTATTGATAAAAAACTATTGTGTATTGCTTTATGCTATATCTTGAATTATTGTTCTTTAATAACGTACATGGCGGATTACCGCCACAATCGAAGGGATGAAAGTCGTTTTTAAAACAGGCTGTTACGGAGACTTTCATATAAACCAACATGGCGGTTCACCGCCACAATCGAAGAGTTGAAAGTCTTTATAAAAACAGCCATTTGCGGGGACTTTCATATAAAATAGCAGAAGAGTTGAAAGAATGGAAGAAATCTGTCTTGATCTCATAAATTAATAATATGTAAGTAAAGGATAAAAAAGAAATGGTGGTTGATAGAAATCAAGATATCAGATGGAAGCAACGCTTTTCAAATTATAAATTGGCATTGGAACAGTTGATCGATGCTGTCGATATTTTAAAAACAAGGCAGTTGAGTCTGCTGGAGAAGCAGGGGATGATACAGGCTTTTGAATATACCCATGAGCTTGCATGGAATGTAATGAAGGATTTTTTTCAGTATCAAGGCAATATCGGAATAAAGGGTTCCAGGGATGCTACAAGAGAAGCTTTCCGGTATGATTTAATCACAGATGGTGATATCTGGATGGATATGATCCAGGCCAGAAACCTTACGTCACATGCCTACGACAAATCAATGGCTGACAAAGCCGTAAAAGAAATTGCCAATATATACCTTCTACAATTCCTCTCTTTTAAAAAAAATCATGGAACAAATAGAGAAGGAGGAAATTTGATAGAAATGATACCGACGCTGGATTTAAACACTTCAAAAAAAATCATTCAAATCCTGAAGTCAAATAATCAGATAAAATCTGCAATTCTGTTTGGCTCCAGAGCAAAATTC
>NZ_LT828544.1:169169-172807 GCF_900170035.1 Desulfamplus magnetovallimortis
GCGTGTAGAAACGGATCAGATATCGATATTGCAATAAAAGTTGATAATTTGACGTTTAGCGATTTGGCAAGGCTTAAAAGAAGGATTGATGATCTTATGTTGCCTTATGAAGTTGATATTGTGGACTATAATTCCATTGAGAATTGTGACCTTAAGGATCATATTGATCGTGTCGGTAAGAAGTTTTTTTAAATTATAAAAGGTTTCAAATATACCCAATAAAAAAAATCATCCAATCACCTCTCCATGGCTGAAGAGGTGATTGGATGATCACAACAAAAAAGGGTATACTCTTTTAATTTAATATGAAGGATGCCGTTTAGAGGAACATAATTCATTTGTACTTTAAAACATCTTCCAGCGGTATATTCAATATTTCAGCTATCTCTTCCGGTGAGCTGCCCTTCTTTTGCATGAAAGCAATGGATTTTTTTGTCAACTCTATTGCCGCTTCTTTCTCTTTTTGACGTGCTTCTTTTTCATTTTTATAAGCGTTTGTGATAAAGAGATAATCCTGTTTTAACTTTTTAGACAGTTCTCTCTCTGTGCTTTGAACCCGTAGAAACTCTTCATGAAGTCGATACTGCTCCCGAAGTCTGTCATCTTTGGTAAAGGTTTTAAGCATTTTATATACCTCCTGTATTGCTGTATTATGATTGAGAACACTGTCAAGCGGGGCATCATTATCCTGGATATTACCAATAAAATAACTCCACTCTTCCAGTTCGGTCTCTGGCATTGCATTTGTTCTCTTTTTCAAACATCTCAAAAATTTGTCTAATTCAATGTAATACAGGTGCCAGTGATTTGCCAGGGGCCTAAAGGATCTGGTGTTGAGCATGGTAAAATGATTGTACCAGAATTCTGATTCACTCTCATCATCAAACAGGGTGTAGATTGTCATAGTATTACCCCACAAAAATCCAGAGCTATTTTACCTCTATGGAAACCAAAAAAAGAGCCCGGTGCATACCGGGCTCTAAAGAGTAGACACCAGTCTACCGCCCTGAGCTATCCCTTGACATCGGGGTCCCCCCTCGTATGTCTCCGTTTCACTCAGAAATTTGTATCTGGTCACAGCTGAAAAACAATTCAGCTCCGACCGTTTTCTCCTGTCGATAATAGGCTTCATTTAGAAGAAGCGTGCATATATTCATAATTCGTCGCCTATTGCCTCTACAATGGGCAACGATCTGATGCAGAGTCTCCTGATCAAAAAGATCTTCCGGAGCGTCTGCATTTTCAAGTCTGAACTCGATGAATTCGACACTGTCATCGTGATTCAAGGGTTTCATTTCAAAAAGCCCTGTCAGACGGCTTCTCACAGATGCCATGGATTGTAGTCTCAGCCTTTGTGGAAGTTTTTCATCTCCCACCAGGATGAGGCTTGCGGCAATTTTCTCTTCATGGGGATTGACCAGAAGGGAGCAAATATCCATCAAGGACTCTTTTTCCATGAGATGGGCATCGTCAATGATAAACACCGGGAAAGGAGATAGCCTGTCAGGGGAATTGTTCCCTATCTGTTTTTGCAGTTTGATGATGAGGGGGACATTTCTTCCACTTGTGTCCACACCAAACAGGTCGGCGATGGCTTTTAGCATGCCGTTTCTCAAAAGCCCCCCATAATGGATAAATGCCGGCTTGTATGAATTGGGATCAAGGTTTGAAAGAAGATGCCGGATCAACGTCGTTTTTCCGGCACCGGATGTGCCGAAGAGAGCAAAATTTTTGCCGTTGGCCAGAAGCATCTCCGAAGAATTCAGCAGGAATTGATCCCATTGGGACGCATAGGGCGTTTTTATGGGATATGTATCCGCAAATGGGTGCCGTTTCCATCTGAAAAACTCTGCCGGTGAGGTACCATGTTTTCGTGCCATAAAAAACTCCTTTTTTGGAGTGCCCTGAATCCGCTGATATGACATGAAGAGTCCATCAGCAGACCCGGGCGGCTACCCTTTATTTATCTGTTGGGATGATCAAATCGCCGGGCGTTGTCCGACCTGTCTACCGGTCTGGCTTTGCGCATCTCATCACCATAATATATGGTGGGGTCTCCCCAGGGCATGAAATAGATGGTCACCCGTGAATTAGGCTGTTCTCCGGGAACCTCGTACTTCTTCTTTTTGTACTGAATCGTTCCGTCCGAATAGACCCGGCATCTTCGTTCCATCCTGAACAGCGATTCAATATCACAAAGCGGGGGCAATTCCCGGCAATGATTCTCAAACACCGTTCTCATTTTAAGAGGTGAGACCTCCAGAGTGGAGTGGATTCGTTCATGGTATTGGGGCAGCCATTGTTTTTTTCTTTAAAAATGGATAGAATATTTGATGTGTAATAAGAACCATAAAAAAGGTAAGAGCATTTATTTTGGAAAGAAGAGCCATGACATTACACAGCAGGGTCAACAGATATAAAATATTCTTTTTGCTTCTATTTTGTGTTTCAAATGACAGTGTCTGGAAAATCAGGGCAGATAACATAAAAAGCTTACAAGAAGATCTTTTCTACCCTTGACCCAGCATACTGGCTCAACATTGCCAGGAAGTACTCCATAAGTTATGGATACAAGTAAAGCCAACCTCAGACTATTGGTATTTAGAAATAGAACCAGAAAAAGCAAAGCAACATTAAAACTGTTTATAATTACATTACCAAGATGATAACCCATTGGATTTTTAAATCCAAAAAGATAGCTGTTAATTGCCCATGTTATATCTCTTAATATTAACGGCTCTTCTCTGGGAAAATAATTATACAAAATTTCTTTCAGACTTGAAGTAAATGATTCTTCATTGTAAAGATTAGGGTGTGCAAGAAGGACGGTTCTGTCATCATAATCCACAAAATCGAATGTAATTGTTTTTGAATATAATAGAAATATTCCAATACATAACATTAATGAAATCATGACAGCTTTTTGAGAATTTGATTTAAATAAATATAACATTCTCATTTTTTTACCTTTTTGAAGGATATTGCAGCACTTAATATGCCAAGAGTTACAAGCGGGTTTTCATTATCCTGGATATCGGTATATTCAATATTTCAGCTATCTCCTCCGGTGAGCTGCCCTTCTTTTGCATGAAAGCAATGGATTTGTTTGTCAATTCTATAGCTGCTTCTTTTTCTTTTAGTGCGGTCTCTTTTTCTTTTAGTGTGGTCTCTTTTTCTTTTAGTGCGGTCTCTTTTTCTTTTAGTGCAGTCTCTTTTTCTTTTAGTGCGGCTTTTCTTTCCTCTTTTTCCTTTTTATAGGCATTTGTTGTAAAGAGATAATCCTGTTTTAACTTTTTAGACAGTTCTCTCTCTGTGCTTTGAACCCGTAGAAACTCTTCATGAAGTCGATACTGCTCCCGAAGCCTGTCATCTTTGGTAAAGGTTTTAAGCATTTTATATACCTCCTGTATTGCTGTATTATGATTGAGAACACTGTCAAGCGGGGCGTCATTATCCTGGATATTACCAATAAAATAACTCCACTCTTCCAATTCGGTCTCTGGTATTGCGTTTGTTTTCTTATTCAAACAGCTCAAAAATTTGTCTAATTCAATATAATACAGGTGCCAGTGATTTGCCAGGGGCTTAAAGGATCTGGTGTTGAGAATGGTTATTATGCAATACCGCAAAACTCACTA
>NZ_LT828544.1:172907-174331 GCF_900170035.1 Desulfamplus magnetovallimortis
CGGTACTGCGTTATTATTTTCCCACGTATTCAGGCATGGTTTCTATTACGTTTTTGATCTGGGTCTCTTCGTTGTAGCACGGAATTACGGCTGCAAGTGTTTTGTTTTTGTACATGATTATATCCTTATTGATAAAAAACATTGTGTATTGCTTTATGCAATATCTTGGGCTATTGTTGTTTGAGAATATCAGAAAAGCTTAAAAAATGGAAGAAATATGCCTTGATCTCATAAGGAAATGACTTGGGGAACAAGTGGCAATTTTTGCAGGGGTAATTCTGCGTGATTGCCCAGGATTATGAGAAATACGTATTTTAAGATGATGGTTGGGATGAATGTCTGTCTGGAGGTTCCAAAATGTTTATAAGCTATACTGCCAAATATACAAAGCTAAAGAGTGGTTACATGGGACAACTCATAGAGTGGCCGGAGGTTATTACAGAAGGGAAAAATCTTGAAGATTGCCGTTTCATGCTCAGGGACGCACTGCAGGAAATGGTAATTGCATATAAAGAAATGAAAATGGAAATTCCCCACGCCAATTGCTTAATAGAGCAACTTCCGGTTGAGGTTCAAGATGTCTGTCAAACGGCGTGATCTGGTAAGCTTTTTTGAGAGACATGGTTTCTATCTTCTAAGAGAAGGTTGTAACCATTCCATTTATTCCGACGGCGTTAAAGTTGTACCAATCAAACGACATAGGATATTTGATCGCATTACCGCTAATGTGCTTTGCAAACAAGCCGGCTTGAAACCAAAATTTTAATGCACCCATCTCAGGGAATCTATGGGGTGAATGAAAAAACAGGAACTATACTCATTTGATCAATTAAAGCAAACTTTGCGTGACGAATGATCTATTTTGTTTTAATCATTATCCCGTGCCCATTTGTAGCCAGCGGCAATTGCTCCGCCAACTCCCTCATTTTCCTCAAGTGCGATAAGCTCAACTTTTGGGTTGATTTGCTGGCATTTTTTTATTACTGATATGGTGTTGTCCGGGCTTTTGTCATCAATGGTTATGATTTTGTCCACCTATTCAGGCATGGTATCTATGACGTTTTTGATCTGGGTCTCTTCGTTGTAGCAGGGGATTACTGCTGCAAGTTTTCTATTTTTGTACATGATTGTATCCTTAATGATAAAAAATGATGGTGATATCTGGATGGATATGATTCAGGCCAGAAATCTTACGTCACATGCCTACGACAAATCCATGGCTGAAAAAGCCGTAAAAGAAATTGTCAATATATACCTTCCACAATTCCTCTCTTTTAAAAAAAACATGGAACAAATAGAGATGGAGGAAATTTGATAGAAATGATACCGACGCTGGATTTAAACACTTCAGAAAAAATCATTCAAATCCTGAAGTCAAATCATCAGATAAAATCTGCAATTCTGTTTGGCTCCAGAGCAAAATT
>NZ_LT828544.1:174431-196552 GCF_900170035.1 Desulfamplus magnetovallimortis
GCCTTATGAAGTTGATATTGTGGACTATAATTCCATTGAGAATTGTGACCTTAAGGATCATATTGATCGTGTCGGTAATAAGTTATTTTAAATTACAAAAGGTTTCAAGTGTACTCAAAGGGAAACCCCATCATTAAAAATCGTCAAATCACCTCACCTTCTAACCCCATCTCCATGGCTGGAGAGGGGGAATTCCTTAAAGGAAACTAATAATATGCGGCATTGAAATCAAACAGCTTGCAGAATATATATTCAAAATGAACAAAAGTTCGATCAGCCATTTTGCTTTCGAGCTTTTTCATTACATCTGTACGCCATTTTTTTCTGTCAGTAAACAACACAGCAGGAATCACTACAGCTTCAGGATGAAGTTCCATAAGATCTGTGGTATATCGCATCAATTTGTAGATGGAAAAATTCCCTTTGTCTTCCTGAAATTCCACAAGCCAGAGCAGCAATCTTTTATTTTCAAACTGGAACATAATTGGCATATCAAGGGAAAGATTTGCATCAGTGAGATGATGTTTTTTTGGCTCCTGGCGTACAAAAGTTATTTCTTTTATTTTCCCCCATTCCTTTAATGCTTCAGGGAATATAAATTGTAATGATTCTTCAGGAAAGTCTATTGTCAGGTTCTTGAAATTATGATCATGGGAGATATTGGATATTGGATATTGGATTTTGGATGCCCGGTGTTAATGTTTTGTTTTGTCAAATATACCTCCGTTCTTGATTATTTTAGCAATATTATTACAAAAGAGTATATCATGACATATCCTTCTTTTTTACCGTGGAAATGGATACAATTTTTTATATTAGGGAGTGGCTGGATGGCTGCTATGACCGTTTTATAAGAAAGTCCCCGTCTTTTAAGGATCTATAGGACTTTCATGCTTCGTTGTGGCAGATGGCTCTGCCATGGCCGTTATAAAAAAACTGTAATGATCAGGAGTATTTCAAAACATCTTCCAGAGGGATATTCAATATTTCAGCTATCTCTTCCGGTGAACTGCCCTTTTTGTGCATGAAAGCAATTGATTTTTTTATCAATTCTATAGCTGCTTCTTTTTCTGCTTTTTCCTTTTTATAGGCACTTGTGATAAAGAGATAATCCTGTTTCAATTTTTTTGACAGTTCTCTCTCTGTACTTTGCACCCTTAAAAATTCTTCACGAAGTCGATACTGCTCCCTTAATCTGTCATCTTTGGTAAAGGTTTTAAGCATATTATATACCTCCTTTATTGCTGTATTATGATTGAGAAGATTATCAAGCTGGGTGTCATTATCCTGGATATTGCCAAGAAAATAACTCCACTCCTCAAGTTCTGTCTCCAATTTTGCGTTTGGCTTTTTATTCAAACAGCTCAAAAATTTGTTTAACTCAATATAATACAGGTGCCAGTGATTGGCCAGGGGCTTAAAGGATCTGGTGTTGAGCATGGTAAAATGATTGTACCAGAAATCTGAGTCACTCCCATCATCAAACATGTTCTCCACAAGGATATGGATGCCATAGCAGGGTCTCAGTTTATGGTAATTTGTTCTGGAATTTTTGCTTAACTGATCCCTGTACATACCGGCAAGATAGTATTTGGATCGCTGGGGATAAAACTCATTCCACACAACCTGAACTTCAACATCAAACCACTCTTTTGTTGAACTTTCCAGCCCACGAATATCTAAAATACCCTGCTTTTCGTTTTTGAATGGCTCTGAAAGGTCAAATGGATTCAATATCTCTATCTCTGAAAATTTACCAGGAGTTCCTGTGGCTGCATTCAAAAATGATATGAGGGGACCTGTATGTTCCTGGCGACCAAATATCCACTTGAAAACAATGTCATTGTACAATTTAATCTTCATGAAATTTCCTTTGGAAATTCTGGCTCTGGATTGCAACTCCCCCAAGCCTTTGGTACACCCTTAAGATCCTTGTTTGCTTCCATGTCAAACCACATTGCAAAAAGCGTAAACTGGCTTGCACTCATGAATGAAAACATCGCAGACAAAGCGTTTATAGGTGGTATGTGCCCTGCAAAGAGCCACACCACAAAAAGCCTGTAAAAGAGAAAGAATGTAATCACCCCAAAGGTACCGCCAAGGAGATAGAAAAATACCAAAGGATGAAAATCCCTGATCATATATTTTTCCTTCATACGCCAGCCAAAGAGTTTAACAAGAAGCCACCCTATGGTAAAAATCACCCTGTGGATCTTGATGCCTGATTTTTCACCCACATTATAGACAGGTTCCACAGGTACATCCATCACCCTTAAGTTTTCCACATTGAGGCGTACAAGTATATCATTGGGCTGGCCATAGCGTTTGTACATCCTGTCCCAGTCAATGGCATGAAGACCTTTTTTGTTTATGACTGTGTAGCCGGACTGGGAATCGGCAATGTGCCAGTAGCCCGATGCAATTTTGGTTAAAAGGGAGAGTACACCGTTTCCAAAATAGCGTACCTTGGGGATTTTTTTAAAGGCTTCACCGGTGAAAAGGCGGTTGCCCTTGGTGTAGTCTGCCCTGTTTTCAACTATGGGATCAAGGAGAGCCGGAAGATCATCCGGGTTCATCTGACCATCCCCTGCCATGACCACTGCCATGTCATAATCATTATCCCGTGCCCATTTGTAGCCAGCGGTAATTGCTCCGCCAACTCCCTCATTTTCCTCAAGGGCGATAAGCTCAACTTTCGGGTTGATTTGCCGGCATTTTTTTATTACTGCTATGGTGTTGTCAGGGCTTTTGTCATCAATGGTGATGATTTTGTCCACATATTCAGGCATGGTCTCTATTACGTTTTTGATCTGGGTCTCTTCGTTGTAGCAGGGGACTACTACGCAAACTGTTTTATTTTTATACATAGTTGTGTCCTTATTGATAAAAAACTATTGTGTATTGCTTTATGCAATATCTTGGGGTATTCTTTTTAAAGAATAGCAGAACAGCTTTAAAAATGGAAGAAATATGCATCGATCATATGCCTCGATCTTACAATATAATCTTAAATTAAGGATGTCATGATTTGTGCGGAATTTGTGGTATTTTTCACAAGCAGAAAATTATATCAGGCGATATAAAAAATGTAAAAAAAATGAATATGGTTCTCAAACATAGAGGACCCGATGATGAAGGTATATATGAAGATCATTCATGTGTGCTTGCTCATAGACGCCTGTCAATTATTGACTTGTCAAGTGCTGGTCATCAACCGTTTTATTCAGATGATGGGCGTTATGTCATGGTTTATAATGGCGAGGTGTATAATTATATTGAGTTAAGAAAAGAGCTAATAAAGACAGGATGGCAATTTAATACCCAGACAGACACTGAAGTGCTTCTCAAAGCATATCAGCATTATGGTGAAAAGTGCCTTCATCTTTTTAATGGTATGTTTGCTTTTGCCATATATGACACGCATTTAAATACACTGTTTCTTGCAAGGGATAGAGTTGGAATTAAGCCTCTATATTATTCCATAAAAAATTCAAAGCTATATTTTGCATCCGAGATTAAGGCTCTGTGGTCAATCCCTGAACTCTCTTTATCTGTTAATGAACAAGCGGTTTTTGACTATATTGTATTTAATCGTACAGATGTTTTTGATGAAACTTTTTACAATGAAATAAAACGTATTCCTTGTGGTTATTTTGCACACTTCTCAGAAGGCAAGCTAAATTTGAATCAATGGTGGAATCCAGAAGATTATTTAAAAGATTCATCTGAAGATAAGTTGGAATTGGATTATATTAGTGAAAAAGTTCATGATATTTTTGTTTCAGCTGTTAATTTTAGAATGAGAAGTGATGTCCCAGTTGGAACCTGTTTAAGTGGTGGGCTTGATTCTTCTATTTTACTCGGAGTTCTTTATAAATACCATAATCTTTCTAAAGATTACCCTACCTTTACGGCTTCTTTTCCAGGGCATCCCATTGATGAATCAGCCTACATTGAAAATTTAAGGATTAAATACCCTTTTTCTTCCTATTTTACTTTTCCCAATTCTGATATGGCTTATTCTCAGCTTGAAGAATTTGTTTATATGAATGATGAACCAACAACCAATCCTTCTTTTTTTTCACAGTATCAAGTTATGAAAACAGCGGCACAAAACCATGTAACTGTTTTGCTTGATGGTCAGGGAGGGGATGAGAATTTTGCAGGCTATCAATATTTTCATGGATTTAACCTTTATGATTTGCTATGCAAAAGAGATATTAAATTATTTTTAATTGAATTACTTAAAAGTATAAAACGCAAGCAACATATATCAGCTTATCAAACTTTTGTATTTCAAATATTGCCTGATGTAATAAGAAAAAAAATGCTTTTAAGAACTTTGCCATATATTAAAAAAGATTTTTTTTATAACAGGATTAACAAGTCAATAATTTTCAATAAATTTTTTGATGCCTCTGATTTAAATCAAAGTCTTGTAAGGCATTTTCAGTTTAAACTCGAACATCTGCTTCGAATGGAAGACAGAAACTCTATGGCTTTTTCCCTTGAAGCAAGGGTTCCCTATTTAGATCACAGATTAATTGAATTTTTGCTTGGCGTGTCTCCTTACCTTAAAATAAAAGATGGTGAAACAAAATATCTTCAGAAAAAAGCACTAAGTGATTATACAACTTCAGAAATTACCAACAGAAAAGATAAAATAGGTTTTGGTACTCCGGGGGAAGCATGGATGAAAGATATAAAATGGCAAAAAATTACTGATGATAATTATAAAAAACTTTGCAAAATTTTTCCAACGGTTTTTAAAAAGGATTATGACAAAATTCCATATTCAGGATTTGATAGATGGAAAATTAATCAGCTTGCTGTGTGGCATGACATTTTTTTAATGAACCAATCTCAATATAATCAATAATGTATGAATGGTTAACTATGCACTGTGATAGAAAAATACTAATTGACCTTCTTGATTCTGCTGAAAATAACAATTACCAGGGATTCAGCAAATTTGATGCTTTAAATAGCCCTTTTCTTGAAAAGTTATCCTTTGACAACAAATGGCTTCGTTTAATATTTACCCAACTTGTAAAAGAATCTCCGCTTCATGTACGCCCACATCTTCAGGTGAAAACTTCAAGGAATCCAAAGGGAATAGCTCTTTTTGCAAGGGCATATCTTTTTTTGTATCAACAAACCCTTGAGTCAGCTTACCTTGATAAAGCCGAAAAATTGCTTGCATGGTTATTAAATAATCCCAGTTCAGGAGCTAACAACCTTGCATGGGGCTATAATTTTATATGGCAAAGTCCTATATTTCTTCAAAAAAAATATGAACCAAATACTGTGGTCTCTGTTTTTGCAGGAGAAGCCTTTATCCATGCCTATAGAGTTACAGGCAAACAGCAGTATCTTGATGCTGCTACTTCTGTTGGTAAATTTATATTGAGTGACCTTCCAGTACTCCATGATAATGATGAAGAACTTGCTATTGCATATGTGCTAAGAGATGTAGATGCAGTTGTGTTAAACAATCAGGTGCTTGCTGGTGCTTTTTTAATAAAATTATGGAAGCACATTAAACAGGATAACATTAAAGAATCTGCTATAAGGTTAATCAATTATACAGTTAACAGAAAAACCGAATATAACGCATGGTATTATACATTTCCTTGTAATAAGTCTTTAATTGTACATGATAATTACCATACTGGCGGTATCATTGACGGGCTTGTTGAATTTTATCAGGAAACCGGTGATGATCGTTATATGGAGACATATAAAAAAAGTCTTGAGTATTATCGTGTCAATTTGTTTGAAGCAAATGGTGCTCCAAGATGGATGAATAATAAAGCCTACCCTTTTGATATACATGGATCAGCACAGGGAGTAATTTCCTTTGTCAAGGCATCGACTATTTTTCCAGAATATATAAAAGAAGCAGAAAAAGTACTGGACTGGACAGTAAAGAATCTGTACAACAAAAAAAGATGTGAGTTCATATACAGAAAGGGGCGTTTTTGGAAATGGAATTATTCTTTGATGCGTTGGTGTAATGCTTGGATGGGTAGAGCTATGGCTGATTTTATATATCATGTAAAATAAAAAAGATTGCTTATATAAATATGCAAAAGCATAATTTTTCTAAAATAAATATTATAAACTTTATTAAAAAGCAAAAGCCTTTTTTGTATAAAAAATTTGGCGTCATCAAGATAGGGTTATTTGGTTCTTATGCAAAGGGCGAACAATTTGAAGATAGTGATATTGATATTTTAGTGGAATTAATAGAACCGCGGTTTCAATATATTGCCGGATTGCAAGTATATCTTGAAAATAAGTTTAAAAAGAAAGTTGAAATAATTAGAATGAATGAATCTGATAATAGCTTTTTTGGAGAAAATATAAAGAAAGGAGTGATTTATGTTAAATGGATTTATTTTAAATAATTTACACATTATTCTTGAATCCATTGAGTTGATTGAAAAGCGTTTCTCAGATATGTCAAGTCTAAATGACCTTATAAATGTTAATTATGCCAAAAAAGATACGTCAACTTATAAAAGATCTTGAAAAAGCTGGATTTGTTAATCGAGGTGGAAGAGGTAGCCATAGAAATTTTTTACATGAGAGAGGAATTACTGTTACAGTTTCCGGTAAACTTGGCGATGACGCAAAACCTTATCAGGAAAAAACTGTCAAGCAGAAGATTGAGGAGGTCCGGTAATGAAAGATAGAGATCGTTATTTGAAAATTGTCGAGTGGTCAGATGAGGATAATTGCTACGTTGGCTCTGTGCCAGGATGGATTGGTCTGTGTTGCCATGGAAACAACGAAAAAAGTGTATATAGTCAACTCTGCCGTATAGTCGATGAATGGATTGAAATATATAGAAAAGACGGTCGGATGTTGCCACCATCCACAAGTGGTAAAAAGTATCCAGAAAAATTCCAATTATGTTCGGGTAATGATCTTAACAAGGTGTCAGCAGTTAATAATTTAACGGCTTAATACCGAGGGGCTTGTAGTGCAAATTACAATACATGGTTGATTATCACCTAAAAAAACTAAGTCATTTGTTGCTAAAGCTTTGGCTATTTTGTCTCAAAATATTCAGATATTTTAATATTAAAAAATGAAGATTAGGCTTTCATTGCATCTTCAAGAAGGTTTAAAATAGTGTTTTTAGGAAAAGAACAAATCTACAACCCATCTATATCTTTGCTTGAAAAACTTTATGTATTTCTATTTGGAATGCCTATCGTAGGACTTCGTATCCGCTGCCGTAATATTCTTTCCTTGATTCCAAAAAACCGTGATTATAAAAATATCCTTGATGCAGGTTCCGGTTCAGGAGTTTTGACCTTTGAACTTGCTCGAAAATTTAAAAATTCTCAAGTTACAGGTTTTGACCTGGATCCGGAAGAGATTGGTATTTCAGAGGCAATAGTTGTAAGAGCTGGATATCAAAATGTTTTGTTCAAAAATACAGATATTGAAACCATGAACGAAAAAGAATGTTTTGATTTAATTATCTGTGTGGATATTCTTGAACATATTGAAGATGATTTAAGTGCATTGAAGAAGCTCTTCAATGCTTTAAAAGAAGATGGGATTCTTGTACTGCATGTTCCAGCTTTATATCGAAGATACCCTGTCTCTAAAAAAAGTCTTAATTTTTATGTGCCAACCCATGTTAGATATGGATATGAAATCGAAGATATTAAAGAAAAAGTAATAAAAGCCGGGTTTTGTATTGATATATCCGGATACACTTATGGTTTTATGGAAACCCTTGCAAACAATATCAGTTATATGATTACAAAAGCACAAAAAAAGAATAAGGTTTTATATGCTTTTGCTTTTCCAATATTGAATATTATTTCCTTGATAGGTCAAAGTGCAAGACCAGAGGAGCTTGGGGCAGGGGTGTTTATTGTTTGTTGCAAAAAATAACTGAAGGTCGATATTAACAAATGCATTATAATAATAATCTAAATCAATCTAATGGAATATTCCAAAAAACAAGCGAATTTTGGACATATCAACTAAATAATGAAATTTATTTAAAAAAATACCCAAATGTTGTACGTGGCAGCAAAAAGTATTTTGAGAGAAAGACGGAAGTATATGTATTATTTTTCCAAAATGATTTCTTTTTTAAAAGATAGCCTTGGAAAAGAATTCCTTGAAGTTGGTTGTGGAATGGGTACAGATACGGTTGTTTTTGCCAAACACGGATTTAATGTTAAAGGGGTAGATATCACCGAAGCACATTTAGCATTGGCAGAACAATTATTTGCTTTGTTTGACATGCAAGGTGAATTTATTCATGGCAATGCTGAAAAATTACCTTTTGATGATAACTCTTTTGGAGCGGTTTACTCTTTTGGTGTTTTGCATCATACATTAAATACTGATCGTGCTATCAAAGAAATTTATCGTGTTTTGATGCCTGAAGGCAGAGCTGTAATAATGCTCTATAATAAGTGGTCATTAAATAATTTGGCTCACTTAATTACTGGCAAAGGGTTTGAAAATGTAACAAAAGGTGATGATTCACCAATAACAAAAAGATTTTCCAAAAATGAGATACGAAGTATGTGTTCTGATTTTTCCTATTATAATATTGATATTGAGTATCTTTTTGGTGCAGGTTGGGGTAAAGCTTATTCTTTAGTTCCTAAAAGAATATATCTTTTTTTGAGTAAACTTATTGGTTGGCATCATATTGTATATTTAGTTAAATGAAAAATTTACACAATAAATATTTTAAATATATTTTACAACGAGCTTTTAAAGAACCTCATTTAATTTTACCAGCAACTATAGCACTATTAAATGGTTATTTTTATAAAATATTATTTTTTTGTCTCAGAAAGAAAGTTAAAATTGGAAAATTATTTAGAGTATATGGTTCTTTTAATCTTTCTGGCTGTGGTAAAGTAGAAATTGGAGATAATTGTTTTTTTACGTCAAAAATATTCAGAAAGACTTCTTTGATTACAACAACTTCAAATGCTTTTATAAAGATTGGTAATAATGTTGGATTAAGCGGAACTGTACTTCAATGTTCTGATAGGATAATAATTGAAGATTGGTGTAATATCGCTGATGCTTATATTGTAGATTCATCTGCACATCATCTTTCTGCGAAACGTAGAGATTTAGATAACCAGAGCGTTCCCAAAGAGTCAGTTCATATTTCCAAAAACGTTTGGATAAGCACTAATGTAACTATTTGCAAGGGGGTTTTCATAGGTCAAAACAGTGTAATTGGAGCTTGTTCTCTAATAAGAAAGAATATTCCAGCTAATAGTTTTTATGCTGGTATCCCAGCCCAATTTATAAAAAAAATTCCTAATTAAGAATTTTCTAAAATAGTATTCTTAATTTGATGACAAATTTGTACTAATATTATATTTTCTTACAATGTGTAAGTTTAAAATATACATTCATTCTTATTAGTCTTTTAATCATAAAGAATTATCCTGTCAAATGGTTATATCTAAAAAACTAATCTTTAACAAAATAAAAATAATTTCTTCAATTTTAATAATTATTTCTCTTATTTTTGTTATTGATTTAAAAAAATCAATAACACTACTTTCTTCAATCAATATTGAAGTTATCTTTGAGTTATTTTTTTACTTTTTACAATATTTATGATCGGAACTTTTAATTTATATATATTGCTTAATACGTTTATAAAAATTTCATTTTTATCTTTTTTAAAAAGATATTTATATAGCTGGTCATTGAGCTTAATAGCACCTGGGCAAGTTGGAGATGCCAGTTTTATTTTATTATTAAAAAATAAAATATCAGTTAAACATACAACTTTAGTATATTTATTTGATAAAATAATAACATTATGTTTTTATTGTCTAATTACGTTGTTTGGCTTTTCTATATACTTGTCAATTAATATTTCTTATATATTTCTCTTCTTTATTTCCGTTTCTGCTTTGAGCATATTAATATTGTTTTATTCAAAAACAAAATCTCAGTATTTTTATAGTTTTATTTTTGACAAAAAAAATATATTTGTTGAGATAATATTAAATAAAAAAGCTATTTGTAAAAATATTCTTGGAACCATATTAAAAATTTTAATTACCGGATTAACCTATTATATAGCTTTTAAATCATTTAATGTTATTATTTCATGGCAAGATGCTCTTGTTATTCCTATAATGTGTACGTTAGTTGGTTACATACCCATTTCAGCGGCTGGAATCGGGACAGTTGAAGTTTCTGCGGTGTATATTTTTTCAACCATAGGAATATCAAGTAGTGTAGTTATAAGTGTGTATATTCTACTCAGAACATGTCAATTTGCGATCGCAGTTATAGTAATTACTTTTTCACTTGTATTTAAAAAAATATTTCCTAACAATATAAAAGAATGAATTCATAAAAACATGACTTCCAGTATTGAATACGACAAAGAATGGATTGAACAAACATGGGGATGGGATAACCCTGAAGTTTTTATAGAAACTAAAGGACAAAATCTAAGACCGAGAATCCTTGAAAGTATCAAAATAGCAAAGCTTAAGCATGGCATGAAGGCGTTGGATGTTGGATGCGGACGAGGAGAAGTTGTCTTATATTGTGCACGTAACGGTATTCAAGCTGTAGGAGTTGATTATAGTTCTGATGTTATTAAAATAGCCGAAGCAGCCAAAAGCAAACACTCTTCTGCTCAACAAGCACTAATGAAATTTTTATGCGGTGATATAGAAGATATTAACGAACAATCAGAATATGATCGAATATTTTTACTCGATTTTGTTGAGCATTTAAATGATATTGATTTGCACAATGTTTTAAGGAAGTGCAGAAAATTATTAAAACCATCTGGTTATCTTGTGATCCATACCTTGCCTAATAGATGGTTATACGATATTACCTATGGCAAATTGTTAAGGTTATTAATGCCATACCTACCTGAAAATCCAAGAACAGAAAAAGAAAAAAAGATTCATATTAATGAAATGTCTATTGTTCACTTACATAAAACATTAGATAAAGCAGGATTTTATTCAAAAATATGGCTTTCTGATTTAATACTTAAGCAGGCACAGTGGCATTTAAAAGAACCATTAAACGACTCAAGGGGAAAACTTTATAATTGGTTAAACAAACCTTTAATTTCATTGCTATATAAAATAAGCTTGCTAACACCATTAAAATTATTAATATCAAATGATATTTTTGCAATAGCATCTAAAAATCAATCTGAAATTTTTACAAATGATTTTAATTACTCAATTGAGGGTTTTGCAATAAATATTTTAAAAAAGTGGGATTAACAACAATGAAGTATATACCAAAAAATACTTTTTTGTACAGAGAAGTGACTAATCATATAACAATACCCTTGGGTTTTAAAAAAGATATACCACCAGTATCTCCGTCGGTAGCAGGTCTCTTTTTAACAAAAAAATGTAATTCAAGATGTAAGATTTGCGAGTATTGGAAGAACAAAAATTTCCACGATGAATTAACTTCTAAAGATTGGTTTGAAGTTATTGATCAATTAAAAGAATCCGGCATAAAAATAATTAATTTTACTGCTGATGGAGAAATTTTTACACGTAAAGATGCATTTGAAATAATGCATTATGCAAAACAAAAAGGATTGCAAATTTCTGTCAATACTAATGGGCTGGTAATGGACAGATATATTGATCAACTTTTAAATTTAAATCCTATGCAAATTCAGATTTCCCTTGATGCTTTTGATGATAATTTATATGAATCTATTCGGGGCGTATCCCATGGTTTCAGCAGAGTAAAACAAGGTATTATGGATCTTAAACATAGAGGCTATAACAAAATTTCAGTTGGAAGTGTTTTGACCATAGATAATTTAGATGAACTTCCATTACTACAGAATTTTTGCATTGAACAAGGCTTTACGTATAGAGTTACAGCATTTCAATTTCAAGGTTTTAATGTTGATAATAGGCAATTAAGGAATTTATACAGGACAAAGGGCTTTTTACATAAACTTGACAAAACTATTGATGTGCTTTGTAGTAAGCCAATGAATAATACTGAAATATATTTAAAAGCCATAAAGAATTATTATCTTGAGGATAAATATCACCCTTTAGATTGTATTGTGGGACATCATAAAATATTTATTTTGCCTGATGGTGATGTTTCCTTATGCAATATGATGAGAAAAAATGCTGTAATTGGCAATGTTTTGTCCGGTCATTCTTTGATTGAACTTTGGACGAGTGAAAGAGCTAAAGAGGTCAGAAGAGATATAAGGCTCAAAAAATGTCCTTCCTGCTGGCTTTCCTGTTTTGCTGAAGACAATATAAGATTTTCACCACGGCACATGATTACACAACTTCCTTATTTTGTGAAAAAAGCGGTAAGACTGCTTGGGTAAGAAAGTTATTTCAAACTTTATGTAAACCGTTTAATTACATACTTTTCAAATGAATAACTTGTTTTGATATCTTGGGGATAATGATTAATAAAATCAGTTAACCAATCAGTAACCTCAATTTTATCCCTTAACATGGCTGCTCTCTTTTCTTTCCACTCTTCCCTCAAATCCGATGATGCCCAAAGCTCAGCCGATTTTAATATTTCCTCCCATTGATGAACTTTAAAATATTTTATTATTCCATATTTTTTATCTTGCTCAGTTGTGTAACCTCTTTCAGTATTAGATATATAGATTGCAGGAACTCCAAGACACGCAGCTTCAGATGCCATTGTTGCCGATTCTCCGAGTACAAGATCACAGTTTGCCATAAATTGATGTACTTCTGAAAAAGGGAGTGAAAAAGCATATTGCTTTAATGAATCTGGAAGGGGTGATTCAGAGGAAATATAGACTTTTCCATATTTTTTTAGAATTTTAATTAGTATTAATTTTTGCTCAAGGGTTAAACCTTCTTCCCCAATATCATGTGCTGCTTCCCAGCTCACAAAGCGGACAAGAAATCTTTTTTCTATTTTTTCAATCTCTTTTTCAGGTTTAAAATACTTGGGTGACAGGTAAGCAAGCTCATGGTAGCCTGGATAGTGAACCTGTTTTTTCCATGAACCACCTATTGAATGGTCAAAGCAAGAAGTTAAAAAGACATGGGTTGATAATGGAAAGGATATGGAATTATCAATTTTTGCTATTTCAGTGTCTGACAGGGCTATAGTTGGGATATTCATAAGCTTTCCAATAGGGGCATTAAAAATACCACATAACTGAACCATGAGATCAATTTTATATTTTTGAATTATATGTGCAAGTTTTAACTGTTGAGTCATGAGTTCCAGCAAAAGGGATAAAGCTCCTGAGCCTTTTTTTGTTAAAAGAATATAGTCAATACCATATTGATCAAGTAGCTGCAGGGTGATATCTTTTTTTCTTGCTCCTACTATGATATTATGGTTTCTTTTTTTCAAGTTGGCAATGGTGTTTCGGAAAAAATGTACATGGGCTGGATGGCTTATATTAAAAAAAATATTCATTAATAGTAATCCTTCTTTAGCTTTTGAAAAATTATTTAGAACTAAGACAGTGCAATTTTAAAAACTGCAAAACCATTTTGGTCAAAAACTTTTTTTGTATAGTTTAGCATAAATTTTTGAAGTTGATAAGAATTCTCTCTATTTTGATTTTGTCCCATATGCTGCATAAAATAGTGGTTGAAAATGAGAAAATGGGTAATGCCGTTTTCTTTTAAAAAAGACATTAATTGGGTGCCGCTGGGATCAATCTCAATAAAATGGTGTAGCATAGGGAAAGAATTCCCGTTATCCGGTATATATTCTCTATCGCAGTAATAACCTCTTCCGCCAAGATAGAAAAAGAGAACCTTTGAATTTTCTAAAGTATGTTCATTAATAAATTTAAAAGCAGGGTATTCATAACGGTATAAACTTATATATTCATCCCTTGACAGTTTACCGGTTATATAATCTAAAGGTCTAACTTCCTGAAACTGCTTGTGCAGATAAAGGATTGTGGAGCTTAACGTATATAGTACACATAACAATATAAATATATTAGCAAACCATTTGCTTCCTCCCGGATATCTTGCTGGTTGCAATCTTTTATCAATCTTATCAGATACACATAAAAGCTTTAATCTTATTGTATCTATTCCATAAATTGACAGTATAACCAATGGAGGAATTGCTACTGCAAAATAACGAATGCGGAATACAGTGGTAAATAGCACAAACAGCAAAATAAATATGGTAAAAAAAAGAAAAAATATTTCTCATATTGATATCTATCTGTTTTTGTTCCGGTTTTGAAAAAAGCAAAAAAAGGCAGAAAGAATAAAAGCGGAGTAAGCCTACCGTCAAATAGAGCGGGATTATCATCTTCACCCTGGAAAAAAATTCTTGCGGGCAGCATCATAATATCAACAATGGATTCATTATACAGCATTTTACGATAGAGTAGTGTACCAAATTTGAAAGGCTTGTTTTCTTCCATATCTGACACTGCTTTTTCAACAGGGCATACATTGTCATTTTTTGAAGGAAAAACGTTTTGATAAAGTGGATATAGTGGGTTGCCTTTCCATATGATATTTCGAATCATCCATGGTGAAAACAATATAAGAGCTGCCAGGGAAAATATTACCATGGCATTAATGGGTGCCAGATAATGGAAAGCAGGTTTTTGATCTTTTTTGTAGAGATCATTTTTAAAGAAATTGATTTTTTTTGAATATATCCAGGGAATAAAAAGCACCATTAACATAAATATTATCAGGCCATTATATTTTGTGCCCATGGCAAGGCCACAGGATATTCCTGATATGATAATGTGCTTTATTTTAAATCCATTATCAGCCCAGTTGAGTAATGATATCAATGATGCTGTTGAAAAAAATATCAGTCCAAGATCCACATATGCAGTTATGGAAAGCTTTATGATCACAGGAATTGTTATAAATAAAAGTGAACCTGCAAGGGCAAGGTTGGTTGGGATCTCTCTTTTTTTAAGATGGGAAAATATCAGCCATGAAGTTAGAAGGGCAAAGGTAAAGTGGATAAATTTTGGGATAATGTCTGATCCTGCATAAAGAGCAATCATGTAGAGCATGTCAAGGTTCATGGGGTAATATGACCAGGACATACACGGTAGTTCCACTATTTTTCCATGCTGGAGATAGATCTTGGGGACGGCAAGGTGATGGACAAGGGCATCACGGCTTACGGGAGGGACAAAGGATATAAAAAAAACTGATAATATGATTAATAATAAAAATAAAAATTGAATAAGCAGTAAATATTTATCATATTTACTTTTTTTGTATAAATTGGTTGTTTTTTCCTCAGATTTTTTGATAATATTCATCTGATAATTTTTTCAAGTATAGATAGATTTCAGATTGTTGTATTATAGGTGTTGTCAGATTCTCTTTTTCAAGCTCTTTTAGCTGATCTAATATCCGTATTAATGTAAAATTTGATAATAATTTTTTTCCATATTTATCCATACAATCTACATCTTCAGAGAATAAACAAGTGTCAAGAAGACTAATATATGCAAGTATGCTGTTTCCATAGGAAACTCTTATGGCATGTTTTAAATAATGCTTAGATTTATCATATTGTTGTTTCATACGATAGGCAGCACCAAGGTGAAACAGAGCAAAATAATTATCAGGTTCTTTACTAATAATCTTTTTAGATAGCTCAATTGCTCGATCAAAATAACTATTTTTTATAAGCATTAATGCATATAAATTAAGATAATCGCTTTTTTCAGTTTTAATGCTTGACATTACTGTCAATGCTTTTTTTCATCCCCATTCATCAAGTACATCTTTGCAAGGGATGATATTGATTTACTATTTCCTGGAAATACTTCATGGGCTTTTTTTATATAAAACAGGGCATCAGAGAAGTTCTTTTGTGAACTTCGTGCGGCTGCCATGTTACTATAGGCGACAAAATCCCTTCTTACATGGGCAGAAACAACAATTTTATCAAGTGATTCACGATTCAAGTTAAAATAGTAGTCATATATGGCATTGTTTGCAGATTTATTTGCCTCATGACGATCAATGAAAGCCTTTGCATAGTTTTGATAAGCTCTCGCACTTTCAGGTGCTTTATTCATGGCATCAAGCCAAAGGGACTCTTCTGTCTCCCAGTCAAAATTTCTTATGTAGGTTGAAAAACCAGTAAGTATTATAAGGCAAGTAATAAAACCTGAAATACTAAAAAAAATAAATTTATTCTTCTGTTTGTAGTAATTTAATACTTGATATAATCCGATTGATATCGGAAAAAATAAAAATAATGACGGTAAATAGTTCCTGTGTTCAAACACAATTTCAAGGGGTATGAAGGTTGATTCTATTATATGATTTAGAAAAAAAAATAGTATTGCAAAGGTCAAAGCAGGGCTTTTTTTTCTTAACATAACTGCAAAAACGATAAGAAATATAATGGATAGTATAGAAAAAAAAGTGGATAGTGGATTCAGTATTGATGTTGAAATGTGAAAATCATGGACTATTGAAAATCTTGAAGCTATTGGATACAAGATTTGAGATATATAAAATATTACTACTCTGAATTCAGTCAGAAAACGTTGGCCTGCTGTAAATGCCCTTTGTTCTGGATGATCAAAATCTATACGATCGAATATTTCTGTGAACAAAATCAATGAAATAGTGAAAAGTCCTAATAAAAGGATGAACCATTGAGTTTTAGTAGAAGGGAATTTTATGGAAAAATTAAAAAATAAAATTTCAATTAATAATAGTGCAAAAGGGAGCATGATCCCATTTTGTTTTGAACCAAAAGATAATAAATATGAAAGCAGTGCAATAGCAAAAAACAATGCTTGCCTTTTTTTTGAAAAATCTAATCTTCCTTTAAGATAATAAAAAATAGCAATTATATAAAACATGGCAGCCATCGAGGCCATTCTCTGAACAATATAGGTAACTGCCTGAACCTGAACAGGGTTAATTGCCCACAGAAAGGCACTTAAAGCTGCTGTAAAAATTCTTGTATTTTCATCATATTTTTTTAACACCGGGGTACGAAATAATTGAAGAACAGCAAAGTATAAAAAAATGGCTGTAATAATATGAATTGAAGTGTTGACAATATGATAACCAAAGACTGCGTTTTTTCCAAAATACCAGTTTAAAGCCAGTGTAAGAGACGCCACAGGTCGATACAGGTAATCAGGGTTATTGGGAGCAGCGTAAAATACATTAATTATATTATCCCATGTAATTTTTGAAAGCTGCATTCTGCTGTTTTCAGTGATATTGCTGGTGTCATCAAAATGCCATGAAGCATCAAATGAATTACTGTATATAATTACAGTAAAAACAAATAACATAAATATAATTAAACGATGACTTTTTTGATTTTCAATGCTCATATTGACAGTATCTTTAAGCATAAATAGCCCTTTTCATATAAAAAACTATATAAGAGGCTGTGAAAAAAACAAATAGCCATGCTAATGTTATTAATAAAGCGTGGGAAATTTGTTCAAATGATATTATTTCATTATAAATCAAGGAATATCTAAAATTAAGAAGTTCAAGATCAGGTATGACATAATATATCCCTGTCAATATATTTTTCATTATTGCCTGGATGTTTTTGGTTTGGCTGTAAAGGTAAATATCATATGAGTGGTGCCCAACAAAATAAAAAGCAGTAACTATAAGACTTTGAACCAGGGGGGTTGTAAAAAGTGAAAAAAATAGAGAAGCAAAGGCAATTATCATCCATTCTGCAAAAATAAACATAAGAGTAAGAGCATATAAAGGATTAATTTTTATATTATTACTCATTAATAATACTATCCATATGACCGACATTAAAAAGAATATATTTAATAAAAGAATACACATGCCCAGGCATTTACCAGATACAAACTGAAATGCAGAAACCGGTCTTACAAGTATAAGAAAAAATCTTTTGGAATTTATCTCCTGAATGAAATTAATGCTAAGATAAATATTACATAAAATTCCGAATATCCCAAAACAATAAAGACCTGCGGTTTGAATCAGCCGATCTCCGTTTATGGACACTTTTCCCATAATATGGAAAAAAGCCAAAATCAAAATAAATGCAAAAATTAAAATAACAACTATTTTATCTCTAATAGCTTCTTTATAAACTGTAAGTGCAATTGCTGTAATTTTCATTTTTTGTAATCAACTATTATTTATTATACGGTAACAGACTCCAACCTTTTAAAATCTTTTCTAATATTGCTGTGGTGAATGAATTTTGCAAAATCAGATACATCAGCCTTCCATTTTATAGTCCCTTTTTCAATAAAAGCTACATAGTCTGCAATTTCTTCAATATCTGTAAGAACATGGGAGCTGAATATGATTGAACCACCTTTACTTTTAAAATATTTCAAAAATGAAGTAAAGTGATATCTCCAGTATGAATCAAGTCCGCTCATTGGTTCATCTAAAATAAGAACATCAGGGTCATGTAGAATAGCTTGTGCAAGGCTCGCCCTTTGAAGTTGCCCCTTTGAAAATGTTTTAAGGCCTCTTTTATACAGGGTTTTAAGCTCAAGTAAATCAATTAATATGTCAATACGTTTTGTTAATGTTTTTTTCTCAATACCTGATAGTTGCCCAAGCATAGACAACCATTCATTTAATTTAAGATTTTTATATGAATGTTGAATTTCTGCTAAAAAGCCTAATCTTTTTTTTACAGGGATATCAGACACAGGAGTATTATATAAAAAAACACTACCACAGGTTGGTCGTAATACGCCAGCTCCCAGGAGTAGTGTCGTTGTTTTGCCTGCCCCATTAGAGCCGATTAAAGCAAGAGTTGTGGATTTGTTTAGTTGGATATTAATATTGTGAAGTATTGGAATTTTTTTAGTCCCAAAAGATGATCTGGCTGAATAAGAAACATTCTGCCAGTTTAAAATGATATCATCATCGTTCTGATTTTTCATTGCTCTGAATTTTCGTCTTTTTTATTGTTTATCTTTTTTAGAATACGGTTGACAATAGTTTGATCATCCAATGTGTTTATAACATCCAGTGCAAGCCTCTTTGCAAAATCATCATCGCCAGATTTCATTGCCAGTGTAGTGGAAACAGCAGCAAAATATTTTGGTGCACCTTTCTTCTTAGAAGCTTCTGCAAATATTTGGGATGCCTGCTTATAATCATTTTTAACTTTCCATATATAATAGCCTTTATATAACCATAGCTTCCATTCGTCAGGCAAATTTTTTATGCCTTTTTCTATAAAATAATATCCATCTTCTTTTAGATTTCCTTCAAATGTAATTATGACAGCAGCGAAGATATATGGAAATTTCCATTTAGATGCCAAACTTGTTATTGTATCAAGGTAAAAAGTCAAATACTCATAACCTGCACCTTGTTTAGTGATATTGCCGTATAAATATGCTGTTTTCAGCCATAACAGGTCAGCAATAAAATCTTTGTTGGCTGGAAAAATTGTATTAAAAAAGGATAAGTCTGGAGGTAATGGTATTCTTGCAATATCTAAAGAATTGGCTTCGCATATTGAACAAGAGCCATAGATTCCTTTATTGTTTGAATTCCAATGTGTCTGGAGGTAGGTTGCTGTAGATAGGGATAAAAAAAATGCAAAAATTATATTTGCAAGATGATAATTTTTAATTTTTATTTGCATATAAATTGGGTTTTTAGCTCAAAGGCAATCATTTTAAACAGTATTACTATCCTTGCGATAGTAGGAATATTACAACAAGGATAGTAATAAAAATGTTAAATATTACTGGCAATCATTAGAGTTTGGAGCACTTAAGCTATTAAGATGGTTCATCCACCAAGTATCCACTAAAGCATCTCTATCAAGATTAGCGGTTGCTGAAGCAAGGAAGTTAGTTGCAGTTGTAGCAGCATTCATTTGGTATGCATATCTACTATTACCATCGTTACTAAATCCAATAATAGTTGTTGTGCTACCATAGCGATCATTTTCTACAAAATATGTTTCTTGCAGAGTTCTAATGTTACCCAGATTTGTTTTAGCTTCAGTCTGTTTTGCCTTGCACTGATAATCCATGAAGTTAGGAATAGCAATGGCTGCCAGGATACCAATAATTGCAACAACGATCATGAGCTCAATCAATGTAAAACCGCTTGATTTCTTGAAAAGCTTTTTCATAAATACCTCCCATAAAAAGTTCGTTAAAGTTAGTCAAATACTCTTTCGACTTGTAAAATAGTCAAAGCATTTTTTATACCATGCTTTGATTAAAACATATTAAAATTTTAAAATTTAATATTGCTATTACACAACTAGCTTAGTTTCAAGGAAAATTTTTTATGGTGAATATTTTAAACAAATAAAATTAGGTCATTAATAAAAGTTTAATGAAATTCGAATTATTGAAAAGCTGACAATAAATATAAAGCTCATAACAATAATTGTCATCATAATGATGTCGATAATCTAAAAAGTTATTTTCATTTAATCACAATCATCATTAGAAGCACTCAGATTGCTTGTTGAATTTATTCTCCAGTCATCAATTGCTACGTCTTTGTCAATATTTCCTGTTCCCTGGGCTGTAAAGCCAGTGAATGTGCCACCGGCTGTTATTGTATAATTATATCGTGCAGTGCCACCCATGAGCTGAAAGCCAATATTATTAAGATTGCTTGCATATATATCATTTTCAATAAAATATGTCTCTTGAAGTGTTGAGATGCTATAAAGATTTGTTTTTACTTCAGTCTGTTTTGTTTTGCATTGATATATCATGAAGTTAGGAACTGCAATGGCAGCAAGGATTCCTATAATTGCGACAACAATCATTAACTCAATCAGAGTAAAGCCTCTGATGGTTTTAAGCCTTTTGCTGAATTTTTTCATAGCATCCTCCTTAAAATATATTGATTCTGGATATATTGATTGGTTGATTTATGATAAATGATAACGATAAAGAAAACTCCGCCTTTTCTTATATGGGCAGAGTTTGTTTGATATTAAATTTTACACCCTTTGGCAAATAATCCTAATTTCCAATATAAAAAACAAGCTCAATAGATGTTCCTGCATCTTCAATACTAAATCCATTCCCATTCAATATATTTTAATATTGCGGTAGTTTCCCCTGCAATTTGACAGAATGAGCTTATTGGTGCTTTCATGCCTTATCAAAAAAGAATACTCAACAAAAAATTGCAATATATATACCGAATACCCGAGGAAAAGATTTTTGATGGATGATCCTGTTTATTGTAGAGGATGAATGGCACAGCTTTAACTGGTAAATAAATCTGTGTGAGCATTGAAATCTCAATACCATATCCATTGTAATTAAATATCTGCCCGCTTCAATATTTATAGTATATAGCCTGCTCTTTAGTGTGATTTTATAACACATTTTGGTAAATATACGACAAAAAAAAGTCGTGTTTTTGCAAAGTATATTGGTATTGAGAATATTGAGATAAAAGGGATGTATGGAAATATTAACATTATTTTGTGAATATATTGTATATGTATAATCAGATGTGTATATTATTATGGTATGAAATTGACATGGCATGAACAAAAATAAAACAGTAATCATCAGGGAAGAGTCATCATTTATAATAAAACCTGACCGATCTTATAGAATTATTTAAAAATAGTCATTTAATTAAATTTTAGTATATTTTTTTTAATGAGAGATAAAAACGAAGAGAGAAAAACATGAAAATTAATAAGATAAATTTTATATTATATTTGTTGATATTTCTACATTTTTTAATACCATTTTATTCATTTGCAGTAGAGCCGGCACCTCGCATATCAGATAGAGAGATCATTGAAAAGCTTGCTAAATTAGAAGCGGGTCAGGAAGCACTTTCAGTGAGGTTGTCAGATCTTAGAGCTGAAATGAAATCGGATCAGGAATCACTGAGAGCTGAAATGAAAGCAGGGCAGGAAGCACTTGGGAAAAGAATGGACGATTCAAATTCAACCATGCTTGCTTTTTTTAGTTCTATTATAACTTTGATAGTAGCTCTGTTTGGGTATATTGCCTGGGATAGACGTACCATGGTCAAACCTGTAATTGATAAAGTTGACAGACTTGAGCATGAGATTTTAAATGATCTGGATTTTCATCATAATGATGGTTCTCTTTTAAGGCGGCAGCT
>NZ_LT828544.1:196652-201772 GCF_900170035.1 Desulfamplus magnetovallimortis
TTGACTCCAGTACGATTCATCATTACAAAAAACTCCAATCATCCAATATTGGGTCTGTTCTCTAATAATATCCAGCAGATTATAAAGAGTAGAGAAAGACTGCAAAAAGATAAGTGGCTTCTTAAATATACAAGCACATATCTGAATAAACTATATGATCATTATAATTTAGAGGGGATTGACATGCCTTATACAAGAGAAATGTTTGTTAAAGAAAATTACCCGGAACATTATGGACAATTTCTACTTGGAAAACAGGAAGGATGGCAGGAAGGACGGCAGGAAGGTGAGCAGAATGGACTACAGAAAGGTGAACTTACAGGTAAAATACAGATGCTCCAACAATTTCTAAAACAACCTGTTTCTCCAAAACAAGAGTTGCTTTTGAAAAATATTGATGAACTGCAAAATATTTACAACATACTGGAAAAAGAGTGGCAACAGGTTCAAAACTGAAAATAAAAAACTGACCAACTGCTTCCAAATTCTCCCCCTTTTCCCTTTCCGGAAAATAAAAACAGTAGAGAGGACAAGTAAACCATCTGTCCTCTCTTTTCTCTCTTTCTGTTCTTGTGTCCTGAACATTATGTACCTGTCCCCATTCTTTTCTGTAATTTAATCTGATTGAATGGTTTATGCAAAAATAAAAATTGCCTGAAAAAAGTATCAAATCCTTTTGAGGGAATATTAAGGATTCCTCTTTTTACTTGTGTTTACTCAGCTGCAACAAGGTGCTTACCGTGCATTGTTTTCATACTGAAAAAAATAATTGAGTTGTAAAATTTCGTATCCTGGGTAGAAATATTGCGGATTCTTGACATTCAGATTTTAAATTATTAAACTAACTTAGTTTAAATTTTAAAAATATGAGGTTTTAAATGCAACAGATAAATATTCATGAAGCAAAAACACAACTTTCAAAGTTGATTGTTTCTGTTGAGAAAGGCAATGAAATTATAATTGCCCGTTATGGTGAGCCTGTAGCAAAACTGGTTCCTTTTAAATCTTCTAAAACAAACCGGAAACCGGGGTCGGCCAAGGGGAAGTTGAATGTTCCACTTGATTTTTTTGAACCGCTTCCCAATGAATTGATAGAAGGCTTTATAAAATGAAGATCCTTCTTGATACACATGTGTTTTTGTGGTGGATTATTGATGAGCCAAAGCTTTCACCAACTGCTTGTGATTTGATTGGAAACGGGAATAACGATTTGTATTGGAGTACAGCAAGTTCATGGGAAGTTGCAATAAAATATGCACTTGGACGTCTGCCATTACCTGATGATCCTTTAACCTTTATCATTGAAGAGCTTGAAGAAAATGATGTCAAATCGCTTTCAATAAGTCACATACATGCGTTTGAGGCTGCTCTGCTTCCTCTGCATCACAAAGATCCTTTTGATCGTATGTTGATTGCCCAGGCACGAACAGAATCAATGGTTATTTTATCCTGTGATTCATGTTTTGGTTTTTATGAAGTTAATGTGAAATGGTAATTCAAAAATGCCCCAATAATTAAGCGTGCAAAAATATAAAAAGTCTAAATGAGAGATAAAAACAGGGAGAAACGAACATGAGACTTAATAAGGTAAATTTTATAATGCATCTATTGATATTTCTATATTTATCAATACCATTTTATTCATTTGCAGTAGAGCCGGCACCTCGCATATCAGATAGAGAGATCATTGAAAAGCTTGCTAAATTAGAAGCGGGTCAGGAAGCACTTTCTATGAGGTTGTCAGATCTTAGAGCTGAAATGAAGTCAGACCAGGAAGCACTTAGATCTGAAATGAAAGCTGGCCAGGAAGCACTTTCAATGAGATTGTCAGATCTTAGAGCTGAAATGAAAGCAGACCAGGAAGCACTGAGAGGTGAAATGAAAGCAGGGCAGGAAGCTCTTGGTAAAAGAATGGACGATGCAAATTCGACAATGCTTGTTTTTTTCAGTTCCCTTGTAACTTTAATAGTCGCTTTGTTTGGGTATATTGCCTGGGATCGACGTACCATGGTCAAGCCTGTAATTGACAAAGTTGACAGACTTGAGCGTGAGATTTTAAATGATCTGGATTTTCATAATAATGATGGTTCTCTTTTAAGGCGGCAGTTGAGAGTATTGAGAGAGTATTCAAGAAAAAATTCTGAATTTGCTGAGATAATGCGGGGAGCAGAATTAATTTGAGAGATAAACCTGAGAATAAACAATAAGTTATCCTATTAAGTTTTGTTTTTTATCTAAATGAATTATTAAATGAAATAATAGAGAGTCTATGAAATATTTACCACCAAGCTCAAATCCCTTTGGAAACAAAAAAAATATTATACTTGTTTTTTTGATGTTATTTTTAGGGATATTTATCTTATCCTGAATCAGTGGCATAAACCTTGCTTTTAAGCATGATTTCTTTTTTGGGGCATTAGTAGTATTGATCTATTAAAAAAATCATGTTGTTGTAGCATAAAATGTGTTGTCTCTGAGTTACATTTATTATTGATTGCTAATTTAAAACACAGTTCACCCTTGGAATACTATTCCCTTTTTGTTTTTTGAAATTTTAGATCAATGGCTCTTAGCCTGGGCAATAACGTAATCGTTGCAAGACGCGATCAGCTAATCTTGCAAATGGATTGATTATACCAAACGAAATGAACCATTGCCTGCTGCTATAAATCAATCGTCCTGCCATATAAATCAAATCCTGCATGACCGTGCGAAGGCGTCTTCTGGTTACTTGTTTGTGACGGTTGCATGGAAGAGGTTCGTCGTTTTGTCCTTCAATACTTGTCTGCCCGATGATACGGAGAATATTATAGGCAAGCAGAGTCAAATGAAGAATCAGGCTGTTGCTGGCAAAATGGCAACTGGGAAAGCGTTCTACTCCCAGGTCACTTTTTATTTCCGAGTGAAACTGTTCGCTGGTTCCATGATCATGATACAGATTGATCACCTCACCAGGCGGCAGATCCGACAGGGTACACCAATATGTTTCTACTTCCAACTCCGGAAACATTAGCAACTCCCCCTTTTTTTCATACCTTTCAGTCACTTTGAATGTGATTGAATGAGGTAATGAGTTCCCTTTAATTCCTGTCAGTGTTTGCCCTATCCAGACTGTTTTATTATTGTAGCGAGTACAAGTTGTATTGTCTGTATTTTGAGCCAATTCCAGCCACGCCTTTAAAGGTTCTTTACGTAAATTCCTTTTAACTAAAAAATGAATATTTTGAAACTCATCACCAATTATAAAATTATCCTGACTGTCGTTACCGGAATCTAATCGGACAAGAACAGGCAGTTGAGTGATTTCACGAACATATGTTAAGGTTTCTCTAATGAATTCAGGGGTATTTTTCTGGCAATGCTGCTTACCTTCTCTTAATTTTAGATCAACCAAGTATCCTTCATTACCCAAATATGCCAGGATTGGAGCGTAGTCATCAAAATTCTTATATGTCCTGGAAACTTTTTCTTTTTGCGTTTTTGAGTTATCAAAAGGGCTGACATCAATGTCCAAAGGAATAAAATAGCCGGCAGACGTTTTGATTCCTGAAATTGCAGGTGCTTTTTCTCTAATCATTGCAGCTGATGCGTCTTTCAGAATTTTATTGGCTGATTCGCCTATCAAATCAATGCGTTGACGTAATGTTGATTGAGACGGACAGGCTGAAATTCCCAGTGCCTTAGTAAAGAACCATTGATCTTCTCTGAAAATTTCAATAGAACTGTAATCAGATTTGCCCGTACAAATTAGCCCAATCATTGAAGAAAGAATGTCTCCATGAGGTATCGTTGGATCTACACAGTGTACGCCGGGAATTATTTTAAGACGCTTTGCCAATTGCATATACTCAAGTAAAGCACCTACTGGAAGTAATCCGCTTTGGCTGACAAGCTTTTCGTTTCCATGTTTTATGGTAATAGTGGAATGCATTTTCTCTTCACCTCGCAAGTGATTGGTTTTTGCATTCAAAAATAGCACATTTATTGAATTATATTAAGCCTTTAATTGTATGGATAGCATTTTTTGTGCCACTGATTCAGGTATATCTTAAGGCATTATTTCAATTTCTATTGTCTTTTCCTTTCCTGGTGCTTATAGTAAGTAATTAATATTAAAGATGCCGCTTTTTTGAAATTTAAATTATAAGATTTTACAATAGCAGATAAAAAGGAGAATAGAAATGAAGTTTAACGTGATAAATTTCACGATGGTTGTATTGATATCTTTATATCTTTTTTTCCCTTTATCATCCTTTGCAGTGGAACCTGCCCCTCGTATATCAGATCGTGAGATCATTGAAAAACTTTCAAAATTAGAGGTAGGTCAGGAAGCTCTTTCAACGAGGCTTACAGATATCAGAGACGAAATGAAATCAGGTCAGGAAACACTGAGAGCCGAGATGAAATCCGGAATGGAAGCCCTTGGCAAAAGATTAGATGACTTAAGTGCAAGGCAGGCTGATGCCAATGACACCATGTTGGTACTCTTTTCATCCCTGATCGCATTGATTGTGGCACTTTTTGGTTATATTCTATGGGATCGACGCACCATGATGAAACCGGTTTCGGAAAAACTCCATCAATTTGAACGTGAAGTTAGAACAAATTTGGAATTGAACCATTCTGAAGGCTCACTATTGAAACGTCAGTTGCAGGTGATGAAAAAATATGCAGAAAAAAATCCAGAATTTGCCGATATTATGCGTGGTGAGGCATTAATTTAAAGGTGGTAATTTGAAAAGTATGCTGATGTAAATACTTGAATATTAAGCTTAAAAGAGTGTATATTGAGAATATGAGTTGGCATCCGATTGTAGCTGGAGGACTACGGATATTGTCCAAGCATACTTTTTCCGCTGTTTGATAGAGGTTTTCTTTGAGGACTGGAAAGCTCATGATGGAATCAATGATCAAAAAAATGTAACAATTAAAAACATACATCGATAGTATCATTACTCTCAACCCTTCTACAAAACATATGAGTAGTCGAATTTTCCCCAAAATGTAGCCAACACTTTCTTTGGAAAGCCTCTAAAAAACTGCTCTATTTTATTCAAGGACGGAATGGCTGTCAAACTATAAAAACTCGAACATCGAGGTTCACTTTTAAGGCGGCAGTT
>NZ_LT828544.1:201872-203777 GCF_900170035.1 Desulfamplus magnetovallimortis
CCTCGCATATCAGATAGAGAGATCATTGAAAAGCTTGCTAAATTAGAAGCGGGTCAGGAAGCACTTTCAGTGAGATTGTCAGATCTTAGAGCTGAAATGAAATCGGATCAGGAAGCACTGAGAGCTGAAATGAAAGCGGGCCAGGAAGCACTGAGAGCTGAAATGAAAGCGGGCCAGGAAGCACTTGGGAAAAGAATGGACGATTCAAATTCAACCATGCTTGTTTTTTTTAGTTCTATTATAACTTTGATAGTAGCTCTGTTTGGGTATATTGCCTGGGATCGACGTACCATGGTCAAGCCTGTAATTGACAAAGTTGACAGACTTGAACGTGAGATTTTAAATGATCTGGATTTTCATCATAATGATGGTTCCCTTTTAAGGCGGCAGTTGAGAGTATTGAGAGAATATTCAAGAAAAAATCCTGAATTTGCTGAGATAATGCGGGGAGCAGAACTAATTTGAGAGATAAACCTGAGAATCAACAATAAAAAATACTGTTTGTAACTGCTATTTTATTGATAAGTTACAATATTTTTTACACTGTTATGGGAAAGGAAATTAGGGGATAGGTCTTCTCCCTCAGGCCAGCATATGCCTCCCAATGGATCAACAGAAACCTGTGCAAAGTAGCGAGGATTTCTAAGCCGCCAAAAAATATCCTTCTCGTAAATCCTGGGGTCTAAACAGAGTCTTGTTTTTTTACCATCTTCCCATTGCAGTTCCAGAGAGAAGTTATGAAGGGGGGAGACAGCAATTACTTTTTTCCATGGCGTTTTAAGTTGTGAGTTCATTCCATTTATCCATCAGCTCTTCTTGATTTAATAATATCCACTCTCTAATTTTTTTTTCCTGTTTCGGAGGCATTTGACCAGCAAGAATATTGCCTTGTTCAATTGCAAAGGAGGCTGCATAGTCTCCAAAGATTCCATGGCAATGGGGTATTCCGTGATCGTCCAGGTACATATAAATTGAAATTCCAAAAAAGAATGCTATTCTTGGCATAGTTTAATCCTTTGAAAGGCATTTTACTAAGGCATAAGTGTGGATAATCGGTAATCGCTCAATTCCCTTGTCACTCAAAGCTGAAGCAAAATTATGAGAACAAGATCTCTCACATCACCTGCCCATGGATTTGTCGATCAATTTGTCAAAATCATCCAGGGTTTCGGTTTGAAAGATGGTTCTTAGAAGCGATTTATTTATCTCAGCGGAGTTTATCTTGTTTATTTTGGTGACAATGTCATCTCGTAAATAGTTATATTTTGCCTGGATAGCTTCCATGAGCATCTCTCTTGATTGTTCCTGCCTGCCTTCTTGTCTGCCTTCTTGTTTGCCTTTTTGTATGCCTTTCTTCCAGCCTTCTTCTACAAATTCTTTAGCCCATCCTTTTATCATTTCAGCACCTCCATTTGGCAAAGCGGTTTTAATGGCGTTTTCCGCATCTTTCCTGGTAAGTTTGTTATTTGAGTTTCCCAGGTATTTCATGAAAATATCAAGATATTCCAAAGCAGTGTCATGTTTCATGAACTCAATCATCATTTTTACAACATCCACAAGTTTGTCACGGAGCATCGGGTCATTGAGATATTTGACAATGATATGCCAGCATTTTATGACAACGGAAGTTTGAAACTGCTCCTCATCAATTCCGCTTGTATGTCTCCCGAATATATCCCAGAAGAATTTGTCATGGATATTTTCAACTGACATGGTATTATCTGATTTGTTATTTGTGTTATTGTCCATTCCTGTAATTTAATCTAATTGAATGGTTTGTGCAAGAATAAAAATTGCCTGAAAAAAGTATCAAAACCTTTTGAGTAAATATGAAGGATGCCACTTTTTACTTGTGTTTACCCTGCTGCAACAAGAGGATTGACGTTTGCATTGTTTTCATACTGG
>NZ_LT828544.1:203877-210685 GCF_900170035.1 Desulfamplus magnetovallimortis
CTTCGTATATCAGATAGAGAGATCATTGAAAAACTTGCTAAATTAGAAGCTGGTCAGGAATCACTGAGATCTGAAATGAAAGCTGGCCAGGAAGCACTGAGATCTGAAATGAAAGCAGGCCAGGAAGCACTTGGGAAAAGAATGGACGATTCAAATTCAACCATGCTTGTTTTTTTTAGTTCCCTTGTAACTTTAATAGTCGCTCTGTTTGGGTATATTGCCTGGGATCGACGTACCATGGTCAAGCCTGTAATTGACAAAGTTGACAGACTTGAACGTGAGATTTTAAATGATCTGGATTTTCATCATAATGATGGTTCCCTTTTAAGGCGACAGTTGAGAGAGAAGAATGGGGACAGGCACATAGTGCATATTCAAAATAATTCGGTTGACAATTATGGCTAAGCTAACTAAGCTATGATAAAGAATGAGGCAAGATAGGGCTTAATTTAGAAATCGCTCCCAGAATTATGATTAAAAGAGGTGTTATATGGAAGTAATAAGTATCTTTGAAGCGAAAAATAAGCTTTCCAAACTTATATCCGATATCGAAACAAGGAATACATCCTATTTAGTATGCCGGAATGGAAAACCAGTTGTTGAAATAGTCGCACATAAGTCAAAAAATCGATTAAAAGGGTCTCCAGAACTTTATGTTGATATCAACGGTGATATTTTTGACGATGACATGAGCGGAGATTTTGAATGTCTGAAATAATGCTTGATACATGCGGGTTGATTTGGCTTGTGAATGGAGGAAGTAAAATATCGAGAAAAACATTAGAAGCAATTGAAGAGGCAAAAATCGTCTATGTGAGTGCAGCAACAGCACTTGAGATCGGTTGCAAAACAGCAATAAAAAAATTGAAACTGCCTATGGATGCAGAAGAATGGTACAGTAAAGCACTTTCTATTCACGATCTTGTCGAAATACCGATAACAGGTAAAATTGCATTATTCTCAGCCTCTCTACCGTTGATTCACAAAGACCCAGCAGACAGAATTATTATCGCTACTGCAATTTTAAACTGCCTTCCTATTGTAACACATGACAGTAGATTTGACCAATATTCAGTTAAAGTTCTCAGATAAAAAGGGAAATGGGGGAAATGGAGGAAATGGGGAGCGGAACCGGTTCCATTCAATATATCCTGATATACCATTGTATGGAGATCTGTAAAACCACCTGAAAACTCAATCTCCTCACCAACCACAGTTATTGATCTGTATGTAGGGTTTCCTTTTCAAGCTCCTGCAAGGCATCAAGGTTCCATTTCAGCATAAGGGTTATTTCACAAAAGGCATCGGCACCTATTCTCAAGGCAAATCTTATATGGGCATCATGAAGATAGTTGGGGGAGCAGATACTTACAAAATCAATTCCTTAATAAATTTCTCAACTTTTTACTGAACACAAGCCCCACCTCATGCACGGTTATCCCCTTGATGCCTCTGTATTTCTCTGCATAACCCTTTTCCTGAATCTGCTTTAACGCTGGATTGTGATCCGGATTTTCCAAAGGATTCAAGGCATCCATTTTGTTATTTGTATCAATAATATTAATATTATCCTGATCCATAACCTTTATCTCCATAACATAAACATGATTCCCCAACTTTACAGTCATGTCAACCTGTCCGTGATTGGTTATATCCTCGGGAATAATCTCTGCATCAAGGGAAGAGAAAAAGGCATAAAGTACAGAAGCATAATACCCTTCATAGTCGGCAATATCGTTGTTTGTAAAATTTCGCCATGGGATTGATGCAAAAAGGCGTTTTATAACCTGCACCATTCCCACAACATCTCCTTGCTCTAAGCAATCATATAAATTATCCTGCAATTCTATTTTTTCATTCACAAGATCAGTATAGGCATTTATGAAATGGTCATGCAAGGCAATTTTAACTTCAAAATTGGGGATTTTAAGCTGAAACATAAGCCGCTGGCGACGGGTAAAGGTTCTTTTTATAGTGAGATAGCCACTCTGGAAAAGCAGGGTCAAGGGGTTTATCTTTTCCACCTCAAAGGAATCTATGATTTCCTCTGTGACCACAAGATTTTCAAGGGAAGGGAGAAAATAGCGGTTTTTTTGAAACAGCTTTACCAAAAAAGTGGGGTTACCGGTTTCAAACCAGTAGGCTCGATAAGACATTTTATTATGAATAAATAATAGAATATCATAGGGATTATAAACGGGAGTGTTGCCCAGCCACTTATAACCATTGTACCAGTACATAAGTCTGTTACTGTCAACATTATTGAGATATTCTGAAAACTGATTGTCAACATCTTCATGGGTATAACCGCAGATTGTGGAATAATTTTCATTCAATGTAATATCAGTGAGTTGATTAACTCCACTGAAAAGGCTCACCTTGGAAAATTTGGTCACACCTGTCATAAAAACAAATTGAAGATGTGCATCCTGTGCCTTGAGGACAGAGTAAAGGTTTTTCAGTCCCTCCCGCATTTCGGCAGCAACTTTGCTGTTGTCAATATTATCAAGTATTGGCTTGTCATATTCATCAACAAGAACCACAGCTTTTTGATTATATTTTTTTGCACTGTTCATTATAAGATCTTCAAACAGCCCTGGAATGTCAATGTCAAGGGAAGGTTCAAGATTCAATTGCTGTTCGTTGGATCTGATGATTTTTCTGATACGGTTATCCAGATCTTTGCGGTTCTTAAGCACTGCACCTGCAAAATCAATAACAATTACAGGGTATTTTTGACTCCAGTTCCATTTATCATGAATGTAAAGCCCTTTAAAAAGCTCTTGATTGCCTTCAAAAATCTCTTTTAAAGTATCAATAAAAAGGCTTTTGCCAAACCTTCTCGGTCTTGATAGAAAAAACGCACCTGGTTGACAAATTAATTGGTATGCCATTTTTGTTTTATCAACATAAATACAGTTTTTTTCAATGATTTTTGAAAGCGTGTTGATGCTCAGAGGTAAATTTTTCATGTGGACTCCTTGCTATTCATTTCAGATATTCACGAACATCAGGGTTGTATAAATCCATACCATCATCCCGCATTCCCATGGCAAGGATATTATTTTTACTGAGATATGCCACCTGGTCATCTAAAATATTAAGTGATGCAAATATGGGTATGAGCTTTTTTTCTCCTATGACTGGAAACCACATATTGAGTTCCGGAATCAGACTAATGAATTCTCTAATATATTCTGTTCTTGGAGTTGCCTTTGTTTCTACTATAAAAATAAGGTCAGATGTTTCAGCAACCACATCAAATTCCCGTCTTTGGGTTCGGTCAGGGCTGATTTTACGGTACCTTACCGCAAAAGAATCAAACTCTTCAATTCCAAAATATTGACGAGCTACTCCATTCACACCAGGTGCCACAATGTCCTCCACAATAGTACCCATTTTGTTGGCAAGTTCTCCCCACTCCTTGTTTCTTCTTTTCCGATCAGCTTCACTTTCAATTCTGTATCGGGTCATCTCATTTTTAAACTCTCTCATTTCATCTTTAAATTCTCCCATCTCGTTCTTAAATTCTTTCATCTCGTTCTTAAATTCTTTCATCTCGTTCTTAAATTCTTTCATCTCGTTCTTAAATTCTTTCATCTCGTTTGCTAATTCCTGGACAGCCATATCTGTCTTCATGGATTGATATGTCAATTGCATCATCATTTGTTCCAAGTCACTTACCCGTTCTTTTAAAGCTGCTTCTCCCATTAGTCTCTCTCCTTACTTATTATTGATTTAATAAATTTTTTAATGTTGTACTGAACACAAGCCCCACCTCATGCACGGTTATTCCCTTGATACCTCTGTATTTTTCTGCATAGCCTTTTGCCTGAATCTGTTTTAGTGCCGAATTGTTGTGCTGTATCACATTGACATCATCACCGTTAATATCATCAATATTAGCATTATCCACTACCTTTATCTCCATAACATAAACATGATTTGCTAACTTTACAGTCATGTCAGCCTGCCCGTGGTTTGTTATATCTTCAGGTATTATCTCTGCATCCAGGGAAGAGAAAAATGCGTAAAGCACAGAGGCATAATATCCTTCATAATCAGCAAGATCGTTGTTTGTAAAATTTCGCCAGGGGATTGATGCAAAAAGGCGTTTTATAACCTGCACCATTCCCCTAACATCTCCTTGCTCTAAGCAATCATATAAATTATCCTGTAAACCTATTTTTTCATTCACAAGATCAGTGTAGGCATTTATAAAATGGTCATGGAGTGCGATCTTTACTTCAAAATTGGGTATTTTAAGCTGAAACATAAGCCGCTGGCGACGGGTAAAGGTTTTTTCCACAGTCAGATATCCACTCTGGAAAAGCAATGTCAAAGGATTGATCTTTTCAATATCAAAGGAATCTATAATTTCTTCTGTGACAACAAGGTTTTCAAGGGATGGCAGAAAATAGCGGTTTTTTTGAAATAGTTTCACTAAAAAAGTGGGGTTTCCTGTTTCAAACCAATAGTTTCGGTATAGCATTCTATTATGAATAAACAATAAAATATCGTAAGGATTATAAACATTAGTATTGCCCAGCCACTTATAACCATTGTACCAGTATTTAAGTTTTTCCCATTGAACATTATCAAGATGTTCTGAAAATTGACGCTCCATATCCCCATGGGTGTAACCACATATTGTTGAATATTGCGTATTTAATGTAATATCTGTGAGCTGATTAACACCACTAAAAAGGCTGACCTTGGAGAATTTCGTTACACCTGTCATAAAGACAAATTGAAGATGTGCATCTTGTCCCTTGAGGACAGAGTAAAGATTTTTCAAGCCTTCCCGCATTTCAGCGGCAACTTTACTGTTTTCAATATTATCAAGTATTGGTTTGTCATATTCATCCACAAGAACTACAGTTTTATTGCCATATTTCTTATCTGAAAGCCTTATAAGTTCGCCAAAGGTTCCGGGAATATCTCTGTTTAAATTAAGTTTGATTTGTAAATTATCAGCATTGTCGTAAAGGATTTCATATATCCTTTTGTCAAGGCGTTCGCTATTTTTAAGGGTACCATCAGAAAAATCAATTTTTATTACTGGAAATTTTTGACTCCAATCCCATTTATCATGAATGTAAAGTCCTTTAAAAAGCTCTTGATTGCCTTCAAAAATCTCTTTTAAAGTATCAATAAACAAGCTTTTACCAAATCTTCGGGGTCTTGATAGAAAAAACGCACCTGGTTGACAAATTAATTGGTATGCCATTTTTGTTTTATCAACATAAATACAGTTTTTTCCAATGATTTTTGAAAGCGTGTTGATGCTCAGTGGTAAATTTTTCATGTGGACTCCTTGCTATTCATTTAAAACGTACATGGCTGATGACCGCCACAATCGAAGAGATGAAAGTCGTTTTAAAAACAGGCTGTTACCGAGACTTTCATATAAACGGCCATGGCAGAGCCATCTGCCACAACGAAGCATGAAAGTCTTTATATGTCAGTAAATTATGGAGAACATTCAATAAAATTAAATATCATAACAATATTTTCATTAATTTAATAAATAATTCAATTTTTTACTAAAAACAAGTCCCAACTCATGAACAGTTAAGACTTGCGACTCATCTTCTTATGCGAGGAACTGATATCAGAACCATTCAATCACTTTTGGGTCACAAAAATGTTGAAACAACGATGATATATACCCATGTTTTGAATCAATGTGGGCAAGGAGTCAGAAGCCCACTGGATGACCTTGACATTTAAAAGGAATTCAGGCAAGCATCAGGGAAGTCATATCACGGACAAAAACGATAATATACAAAGGAGTCAATAATGAGACCTCCACAATTTGAAAAAAGCATATTGTTTCTGTTGATGCTTCTCCTATCCCTTTTGGCTGCTCAAACAAGTGCAGGCAAGAATAAAACCATCACCAATAAACTTGGTATGACGTTTGTCCTGATTCCAGCAGGGAAATTTGTAATGGGAAGCCCTGAAACAGAACCTGGAAGAGACTGGAACGAGATGCTTCATACTGTTACAATCTCAAAAAGTTTTTATATGCAGGAGACTGAAGTTACCCAGGGACAATGGAATGCCCTTGTGGAGGAGAATCCTTCTGCTTTCAAGGATTGTGGTGCTGCATGTCCAATGGATACTGTATCATGGAATCAATGCATGCAGTTTATATCATTCTTAAATCAATATGAAAAAACAACAAAATACCGGCTTCCCACCGAAGCTGAATGGGAATATGCATGCAGAGCCGGCACTGCAACTGCGTTTTATGGTGGCAATATGACGGAAGATGGATGCACACCAGTTGATCCTGTGCTTGATGCCATTGCCTGGTATTGCGGCAATTCCGGTTACAAGAATCCCCCTGATGTGCTCCGGCCACACCCTGTAAAAACAAAAGAGCCAAATGCATGGGGACTTTATGACATGCACGGCAATGTTCAGGAGTGGTGCCTTGATTTCTGTAAATGGCGGGAGATCTGGAGTTTTAAGGGCAGAACCGGTGTTATAACATCTACATACAAAAACAATATTGTGGATCCCCTTTCAAAAACAGGAGATCACAGGGTGTTTAGGGGAGGTGCATGGCATCAGCCACCGGGATTCCTGCGAAGCGCAAACAGGGGATACTATAAACCTGTTGCAAAAAGAAACAGCCTTGGTTTCAGGATTGTAAAGGAACTTTAAAAATATGATCATGCAAAAGAGCTGTTTGACAAATATGAGTGGCTGGCAGACACAGCTTCAAAACAGCATCACATCTATATCTCAACTTATGGATTATATTGATACTTTTCCATCACGCTTTAATGATGATCTA
>NZ_LT828544.1:210785-226950 GCF_900170035.1 Desulfamplus magnetovallimortis
CATGCGAAAAAGAGAGGTTGGAACCTGCAATCGGGAAAGCAATTCCCTTGAACATGGACTGGCATATATCGAAAAAAACAGGGCAATAGATGATGTGATTCTATCAGGCGGCGATCCACTGCTTCTTGATACTGAATCAATTGACAGGATTCTCTCAAAATTGAAGTCATTTGACCATGTAGAGGTCATCAGAATACACACAAGGGTACTTTGCACACTTCCCTCAAGAATCACGGACAATCTTGTATCAGTTCTGAAAAAATATCATCCTTTATATATAAATACCCACTTCAACCACCCACTTGAAATTACAGATATGGCAGCCTCAGCATGTGCAATGCTTGCTGATGCCGGAATTCCCCTGGGTTGCCAGACTGTCCTTCTAAAGGGGATAAATGATACACCCGAGGTTATGACAGAACTTATGAAAGGGCTGATTCGTATGAGGGTTCGTCCCTACTACCTGCACCACCCTGATCCGGTTGCAGGAACAGCTCATTTGCGGCCATCCCTTGAAACAGGACTCAACATAATAAAATCCATGAGGGGACACATATCAGGAATTGCCATACCTCACTATGTTATTGATTTGCCTGGTGGGTATGGAAAAGTGCCTGTTACCCCTGAGTACATAAAATCCTTAGATGGCAACAAAGCTGTGGTGGAAAATTATCAGGGGCATCGCTGCCAGTATCTATTCTGAATGATTTGATTTTAAAGGTCAGCAGGCAAAAAGAGGAAGCGAGCTTTGGGGGATAATTTCTGCTTTTCTGGCATTTTCATAAAAAGCATGTATGGCAGCCTCTCCTTCCTCTCCAATGTCTCTTGAAAATTCATTAACATATAGTTCTATATGTGCCTGAATTACTTCACTGTTGAGCTCCTGGGCATGTTTTTTTATGTAATCCGTGCCAGCTTCAGGGTGTTGCCTGGCGTAGTCAATGCTTTGGCCTGTCAGATTTTCAATGGCTTTTGCTGTTTCTTTTCCTAATTCTCTTTTTATTGCTATGCAGCCAAGTGGAATGGGTAACCCTGTTTTCTCTTCCCACCAGTTGCCAAGATCAACAAGTGAGTTAAGTCCCATCTCTTTGTAAACAAAGCGACTTTCATGTATGATCAGACCAAAGTCTGCCTCTTTTTTAATAACAGAAGGCATAACTTTTTCAAAAGGCATTGGAATTATCTCTGGTTGAAGATGGGGAAAATGATCATTCAGAAAAAGACGTAGAAGAACAAAGGCTGTTGTCCCCATGCCCGGAACAGCAATAACAGGTTTTATTATTTTCTCCTTTGATGGGCAGTTGATGAGCTGGATGGTGTTATCTGATGATGAATCAAGTGATTTTCCGGGAAGTCCAACCAAAAGTGGCCCGCAGCCCCTTCCAAGAGCCGCTCCTGTTCTGAGAAGTGCATATTTGTCCTGCATAAAGCCAAAAGCTGCAAAAGAGAGTTTGCTGATATCAAATTTGCCTTTTTGTCCATTTTGATTCAGGGTCTCAACATCAGCAAGGGTTATATCAAAGTTGAAATTGCAGGGAAGCAGCCCATCTGCAATTGCATGGAATATATAGGTGTCGTTGGGGCAGGTTGAATAGGCTAAAGTAAGATCTTTTTTCATAATGGATAACCGCTTCCAATAAGTCTATAATATTTCAGATGAATAAACTGGCATAGGTGTCAACCAGCCGCTCTACTGCCCAACGACCGTCTTTTTTCTGAACTATAGCCATGAGCTATCGAATCCAATCAATTCCAAGGTCTTTGCATATCTTTCTGGTCAACATATCATCAATTTCAGAGTGCCTTGGTACAGAGGATTTTTTTCCTGATTCCATGTGATACCACCATGAATGGCTGCCACCTTCCCTAAGTAAATCACAGCCATATTTACGAAGATGCTTTAAAAAAGCTTTTCGTTTCATACAGCAATAAGCTCTTCAAAATAATTTTCTCCGGCTTGAGAGACAGCCTCCTGCCGATTCATTTCAATTACTTCTTGCAAAGTAGTTTTTAAGGATTCCAGCAACTCTTCACGGGTTTCTCCCTGGCAATTAACTCCAGGTATTTCTTGTATCCAGCCTATCCACCAATCTTTTGTCTGTCTGATTAATGCTGTGTAGGTGTTCATGCTGCCATAACCTCCACTGCCATAATATCACATCGAGGCTCAGGTAAAGGGTTCCCGTCTTCAATCAATCCTTCTTTGTGAAATTCTATGGCTTCTTTGATAAGAGATATAACATCGGGCTTTTTTTCTCCAACTGCTATACAGGCAGGGAGATCAGGAACAAAAGCTCCATAATTTGTTTCGCCTCTTTCTAAAATGATTGTAAATTTCATTATTGTAAACCTGCCTGTTTTAAAATGCTGTTTAATGTCCCTGGTGGGCTCTCTATACTCAACTTGCCTGCAACATTAACCTTAACAGATTTTATGGTGTGAATAAATTGACGATGACTTCCTTTAGTTCTATCTAAAACCCAACCGTCATTTCTATAACATACATGGCTGATGACCGCCACAATCTAAAAGATGAAAGTCGTTTTAAAAACAGGCTGTTACCGAGACTTTCATATAAAGTTTAACGACCTAAAGTTCAAATCCTGTGTTAAGTAATATGGTTTAATTACTCAAAAACGACACCTATGAGCTTTTGAAGCTTGTCAATACTGTCTGAATCAGCATGCCCAGGATAACCAGGATTTACAGGATAAAAATCTTGAGCATCCTGTAAATCCTGGTTATCCTGATTCAGACAAATGCCATAAATTCCAAAAAAGCCAACAACATGTCGATTTTGAGTAATTAACTTACCCAAACTCCCCCTCTCCAGTAATGGCGAGGGGTTGGGGGAGGTGAATGGGCAAGTTATTAAAAATTAATTCCTAAGCATCCGAAATATTTACTATTCATGGGTAATTTGTTTATTGATGGTAAATATTCGGAGTCTCAAATTTGTAATACAACATATTGAGATGCGTTAATCTTTTACTGTGTGAAAGCACAAGATATTGTGTATCAAGATGAGGAATCCGAATATTTACTATTGATGGAATACTAACTTCATCAAATAGAGGAGATTACCCATGAATAATTTCTTTGTAACCCAGTTCGCTGAAAACATCAAGTTCAACTACACGTCATTTGATCGCGTTATTTTCCGTGGCTACATTCGCTCTTTCTTTTCCCTTGGTGTTGTTGTTCAATTTCTTATAGGGTTACGGAATTCGGCTGGAAATGGATGTGGGCGTCAATTAGCTCAAAGCGGTTTTTCAAGAATCCTTTAATTTCAGCATTTTTGAAATGTAACTAATATACACCTTCTGGGGAGCCGTCCAAACTCGAAAAGGGTTTGGGGTTTGTCAATCAAGGGTTTAGGCAGAAAAATCAAAAGGCTTTCAGCACCAAAAATGCTGAAAGCCTTTGTTTCTATTGGTCGGGATGAGAGGATTCGAACCTCCGACCCCAGCGTCCCGAACGCTGTGCTCTACCAGACTGAGCCACATCCCGACATCATAAATATCACTTGGTCTAATAGGCTTTTTAGGCGCTATTGTCAATCAAAAATTGAGTCTCAATAATTTATCGGCTTGCGGTGTATTGATTTGGACAAATTTTAAACAATATTTTGCTCTCACACGATAATGGAAGAATGAATAAAAGTATCTTTTTGATAGACAACTTTTCATATCATCATCTGCTGCCGATATTGTTATTGGGGGGCAATAACAGAAGAGTAGCAGGAGATTACCTGTAGTATAATAAAATTGACATTTTACCTGATTCAGGTATAGTCTTTATTCTATAGCCTTCCAGATAATGCAATTGGTAAAATACTGTAGGGGCAACCTCACAGTGGTTTCAATTCAAGATTGAGATGCCAAAAACTTTTCTGGAAATCTATATATCTGATCATGGCGAATGCAGTCTGTTTTTTGTGACATAATAAAAAGTTAGTAAAGCAGGAAGAGGAGGTGCGGGATGTCTTTTTCAATAAATACAAATACAGCAGCCCAGAGGGCGCTGAATTCACTGAACAACTCCACCAATGGTATTAACAGTTCTATCCAGCGTTTTGCAACTGGAAGTAAAATCAACAGTGCATCAGATGATGCTTCAGGCATGATGATTGCCGATGCTCTTAACAGCCAGGCCAGAGGGGCAGGGCAGATGATCAGCAATGCAGTCAATGATATAAGCAGAATGCAGATTGCTGACGGAGCATTGGGAGAAGCGACAAATATCATGCAGGGCATACGTGAAAAGGTTGTTCAGGCCTCTTCGGATGCCCTTTCTACCGGAGAGAGAAGTGCTCTTCAGGATGATATTTCAAAATCCATGGAATCCCTTGGCAAGCTTTATGAAAGCACAGAGTTCAATGGACAGAGGCTTCTTTCCGATGCGCCAGGTTTCTCATCGTTGTCTGGTATTGATCTTTCCAGCGTGGAGAGCAGCCAGGCATCACTTGATCTGGTTGATGAAGCCCTGGAAACCAATTCAGCCTTAAGGGGAGAGTTTGGTTCACGTCAGAACCAGATATCTTCGGATATAACTGCATTGGGTTCACAGATGGTCAATTCATATCAGTCATCATCTGCCATAAAAGATGTTGATATAGCTGAAGAATCCATGAATATGAAGAGTATGGAAGACCTGCGCAATGCAGGAATGTTTGCGCTGGCCCAGGCAAATGTACAGCCCAGAAATGTAATGTCTCTTCTGGGTGCAATGCCATCATAAAACAGGAGCTTTCTTCTTGAGCCCCCCTTTTACTTGCAGAGAAAAAAATAATGGATAAACGTAAAGCATCAGATGCTGATCTTTTAAAGGATAATATAGTCATCAACCAGAACAAAAAGAAAATATCTGAGGATTCAGACTTTGCAGGCGGTTCAATGCTGAAAAGAAACGAAATGTCCCTGGTGCTGCTGGGAGCCGGAGTCCTTACTGTAATTCTTTTTTTTCTTTTTTTCAGGCCATCAGAAGAACTTAATAATAACGGGGTAGGAGAGGATAACAACCAGGCGGTTTCATCTGCTGCCCTGAAAAGCATTGAAGAGAGGCTTACAAGGCTTGAGGAGGCCTTGCAGACCTTTGATATTGCAAGGGGTACCATAGATAGTCAGACAGGCAGTGGGAATGTTCCGGAGCTGGAGCAATTTGGCGGAAGGCTTGAAAGGGTTGAGACAGCACTTTCTGTAAAGTTTGATATTGTGACTGCCCGTGTTGACAAGATGGAAGATAACCTTATTGCAATGTCAAAGGATATCAGCAGGAATGCCCGTGCTGCTGCTCTCCTGTCATCTAAAGAGAAGGCTACAGCCTCATCTCCTTCATCATCATCATATTCAAAAAATTTGAAAACAACTTCTTCTTCTCAACAGACTTCCGAAGCAGGTTCATCCTCATCAGGGGTACCAGTTGCCGTTAAGAAGCAGGAAGTGGAAAATCAACCTGACAACACTAAAACAAGTATTTCTGTTTCCACAAAAAAAGCTGCAAATACAGAAAGTAGTAAAGCAGTTAAAAGTGAACCTGAAAAAGAAAATGTTTCAGGAAAATCTCCTTTGTATCATACAATTGAAAAAGGGGATACATTGTATAATATAAGCAAAAAATATAATACAACAGTAGCCCATTTGAGAAAAATAAATCAGATGGCTACAAAGGATCCTATTATGATAGGCCAGAAAATTATCGTAAGAGAGTAATTTTCAGTCTGCTTGAAATGAATTGATCCAATTTCATTGAATAACTATGAAAATATATCTTGATAATTGCTGTTTTAATAGGCCTTTTGATGATCAATCTCTTTTAACTGTAAGGCTCGAAACAGAGGCAAAGCTGGACATTCAAGAAAAAATCAAGACCGGTCGTCTTTCCCTGGCATGGTCTTATGTTCTTGATTTTGAAAATGCTTCAAATCCATATCTGGAAAAACGAGTAGAAATTCAAAAATGGAAAGCACTCTCAGCTTCATTTACTAATGAGACAGCAGACATTTTATTAAGAATGAAGGAACTTACAGCTACAGGCTAAAAGCCTTGGATGCTTTGCATGTTGCTTGCGCTATTGAGTTGCGGTGTGAATATTTTTTAACGGTAGATAAAGCTGTTTTAAAGAAAGCAACACACTGCACTGAAATACAAATAAGAAGTCCAATAGATTTTATAATTCAATGGGAATATAACAGTGAGAACTGATACTGAAATCAAAATGGCTGGACTTGAGGTGTTGAGTGACAACCTCGGAATGATTGAAGCTGAAAGGTTTATTGCACTTGTCCAAAGAGAGAGATTTGATTATACAAAATGGCGAGAAAATCTTTTTAAAGGATTGAGTGGGGAAGAGATAAGCAAAAAGGCAATGGAGCATCAGCAAATATTGAAAAACAAGTGAATTTGTCTGAGTATTGTTTGTTTTATATTTAATTAGTGCAAACGGACAAGGGAGACGTTTCGCCCCCCGAAAATAAAAATTTGTATCCATTTCCACGGTAAATGAGCCTTAAATGACTTGCTCATTTTTGTACTCTTTCGTACTTTCTTTGGGGACAGCTTTTAAATCTGTCCCCGTTATTAAAAAGGGAGAGTTATTTAATCCCAATTAATTAATTTTACTGGGAATTTACAGGCATCCTTCATATCATCCCAAAAGTAGTTTACACTTTTTTGATGGAACTTCCCGATAAATGGACATCTGTCCCAGAAAGTGTAAACCGGTAAATGAAGCATGCCAATTTACACAGTCTAAACATGAAAAGCATTACCTGATTTGATTTATCATTTGCTCAACTTTTGCAATATCCTTTCTTCCCGGAGAGACTTCCACACCGGAACTTACATCAATACACCAGGGTTCTGACAGCTTGATGGCTTCAGTGACGTTTTCAGGAGAGATTCCGCCTGCTACAATCACTTTCTGTTTCTCGCTAATTCCTGATAAAGCAGATTTTGCAAGTTCCCAGTTCCATTTTTCTGCATTGCCCCCAGGTAGCACTCCTTTTCCGTACTCCACAAGAATGGCATCTGCATCTTTGTATTTGCCTGCATCTGCAAGACAGGGTTCCCTTGCTGCAAAAAGTGACTTGATTACAAAAATACCCTGTTCCGCCAATCTTTTAACAAGTTCCGGCGGTTCGCAGCCATGGAGCTGTACCGCCTTAAGCCTGCACTCTCTTACTCTCTCCATAATGAATTCAAATGGTTCATCCACAAATACCCCGGTGGTCATAATATCATCCGGAAGTGCTGCTGTAATTTCTGCCGCCTGTTTTATGGAAAGGTTTCTTGGGCTTGGGGGATAAAAGACAAGTCCTATGGCATCAGCACCTGCTTTTGCGCAGGCTATAGCCTCATCCGGAACTGTAAGGCCGCATATTTTGACGGCAACTCTCCTGTTTTGAATATCATTTGATCTCTTTTTATCAGTCAGATTATTTTCAGGGGGATTTTGTTGAATCTGATATTTTTGATGTTGAGCTTCTACTGACTCGCGTTTAGAATATGCTGTCTCAAAATTTCCTGAATCATAAATATTTTTTGCAGCATCTTGTCCTGCATTGACAAGGCTTTGCACAAATTCCTTTGTATTGTCAGCCCTTACAATACTTTCACCCACAAGAAAGTTGAAAATCCCTGACTCCATCCCCTTTTGAATCTCTCCAGGGGATGAGATTCCGCTTGCTTCAACAGGTATCTGTTTCTGTGTCAGAAATGGCACAACTCTTTTGGCAACCGAAGTATCTGTTTTAAGTGTTTCAAGATTACGATTGTTTATACCGATAATTCCGGCATTGGCAAAAAGGGCGTTTTCGATCTCCCATTCAGAGTGGATCTCAACAAGGGGTTCCATACCCATTTCCCGTGTGAGTATTACATAATCTTTAAGTTGCTCCCTTGTAAGAATTGATGTGATAAGAAGAATTGAATTTGCTCCGTATGCCCTTGCTTCATAGATCTGATATGATGAAATTGTAAAGTCTTTTCGCAGAACAGGAAGGTTTGTTGCTGATCTTACAGCTTTGAGATCTTCAATGGTTCCTTTGAAAAAATGGGATTCAGTGAGAACAGAAATTGCTGCTGCACCGGCATTAGTATAATCTTTTGCATAGGAAGCAGGATCAAGATCAGGGCGGATATCCCCCTTTGAAGGCGATGCTTTTTTGATCTCTGCAATGATTCCTGCACGATCATGAGAACTTCTTTTCATGGCTGAATAAAAGGATCGTTCAATTGCTTTTTTCTGTTCAAGCGGGTTGCCGGAGCATTTGCGTTTTAATTCGCTCTCCATATTTTCCGCTCTGTTTCGCATCTCTTTCAAGGAGATCAGGGATCTTGCATATTCCAGATCCTTTTTTTTAAAAGAGAGCACTTCCCTGAGAAAACCTGATACTGACACTGCCATTTTTAAGCGTTCTCCTGTGTAAATCTGACAAGTTGCTTTAATTTTTCCAGGGCACTTCCGGAGTCAATTGATTGTGATGCTTTTTTTATACCATCAGCAAGATTGTCTGCGCTGTCGGCTGCCACCAGTGCAGCCGCACTGTTGATAAGGACAACATTGCGCCTTGGTCCTTTTTCTCCGTTGAGTATGGCGGTTGTGATGGCCGCATTGACATTTACATCTCCTCCTTTAAGTTCAGAAGGATCGGCATATTGATCAAAAAACTCCAGAGGATCCAGATCATAGGATCGGATAATGCCATTATTCAACTCCGAGACCCTTGTGGGTGCGCACACCGTGATTTCGTCCATGCCGTCATGGCCATGCACTACAAACGCTCGGTGGGTTCCAAGAAGTTTAAGTGCCTCTGCAAACATTTCAGTGAGTTCCGGGGCAAATACACCAAGAAGCTGACATCTTGCCGCTGCCGGGTTAGTAAGAGGCCCGAGCATGTTGAAGATGCTTTTTATGCCAACATCTTTTCTTGCTTTTGCAGCATGGCGCATGGCACTGTGAAAAGTTGGTGCAAACAGAAAGCCTATGCCGATTTCGTTCACAGCCTCTTCAACCACTTCAGGGTCAGTGTTTATGTTGACACCAAGGGCTTCAAGGACATCGGCACTTCCGCATTTACTTGATATGCTGCGGTTGCCGTGTTTTGCAACTGTAATACCGCATCCGGCCACAACAAAGGCAGTTGTTGTGGATATGTTGAATGAACCCGAAGCATCACCTCCTGTGCCGCACGTATCCACAGCTTTTTGGGATATGGTCTGAATCCTTGCAGCTTTTCGCCTCATTGCCCGGGCAGCACCTGCAAGCTCTTCAAAGGTTTCCCCTTTTACAGCCAGGGCAGCCATGAATGCACCTATCTGTGCCTCTGTAATTGTGCCTGAGAAAATATCCGACAGCATGGAACCCATCTGATCCATTGAGAGATCCTGGCGTTTTATGATCATATTCAGATAATCGGTAAATGTCATCTGTTACTCCTTTAAAAAATATTTAAATACCCGAGCTGAATTAATTCGATTATTCCTGCGGAAGAATATTGCAAATTTAATTTTGACTGGTGCATATTATTCATTTGATTGCAATTTTTTTAAACTGCTCTGTTCAACTTCCCTGACAAAATTTCTAATTATTCGTTTTCCGACAACCGTCATTATTGATTCCGGATGGAATTGAACGCCATGGGTGGGATGTTCTCTGTGTCGAAGCCCCATGATTTCCCCGTCATCGGATCTTGCTGTTACAACAAGACATTCCGGCAGAGTCTTTTCCGAAACAGCAAGGGAGTGATAGCGCATTGCTGCAAATGGTTTTTTGATTCCTTTAAAGATAAAGAGATCATCTCCTGTGACCATGGATGTTTTTCCATGCATGATACGTTTTGCCTGTACAATATCCCCGCCAAAACAGTGTGCAATGGTCTGATGCCCGAGACAAACTCCAAGTATGGGAATTTTGCCTGAAAAACGATTTACAGTCTCCATTGATATACCTGCATCCTCAGGGCGTCCAGGCCCCGGGGAGATAACTATCCCCTCGGGGTTGAGGATCTCAATCTCTTCCACTGTTGTCCGGTTGTTTCTGAATACATTTACCTTTGCTCCGGACTGCATTATGTAATGAACCAGATTGAAGGTAAAGGAATCATAATTGTCAATAACTGCTATTAACATGATGATCCTCCATTATTGGCGGAAAGAGCAAGTTTCATTGCCCGTTCAACGCTTCTGGCTTTGTTTATGCACTCCTGATACTCTGTTTCCGGCTGTGAGTCTGCAACAATACCGGCCCCTGACTGAACCTTCATTTTGCCATTTTCCACGGTTGCAGTACGTATGGTTATGGCAAGATCCATGTTGCCTGAAAAAGAGATATAACCGGCAGCGCCACCGTATATTCCCCTTGGGCTTTTTTCAAGCTCTGCTATTATCTCCATTGCCCTGATTTTTGGAGCGCCTGAAAGGGTTCCGGCAGGAAAGGTTGCCTGAAGAAGATCCCAGGCATCCATATCCTCCTTCATTTCACCTGTGATATTGGATACAAGATGCATGACATGGGAATAGCGCTCGACAAACATCATGTCTGTCACCTGTACTGTGCCGGTTTCAGATACTCTTCCAAGGTCGTTTCTTCCAAGATCCACAAGCATGAGATGCTCTGCGCGCTCTTTTTCATCATTTAGAAGCTCATCTGCAAGCTGCCTGTCTTCCTGCTCTGTTGTACCCCTTGGTCGCGTCCCTGCAATCGGACGGATTGTGGCTGTCCTGTTTTCAAGCCTTACCATGGTTTCAGGAGATGACCCGGCAATGGCTATTTTGCCCATATTCATGAAGAACATGTATGGGGATGGGTTTATGTAACGCTGTGCCCTGTAGAGCATAACAGGGTTAACAGGAATTGTTGAGGAAAATGGTTGTGAATAGACAGCCTGAATAATATCACCTGCAACAATGTGGTTTTTTATCTTTTCGACCCCTTTTATGTAGGTATCATGGTCTGTCTCTGTGGTGAGTGAAAAATCTGTATCAGCAGAGGTGTTATGGCAATGGTAAGAAGCCTTTTGGCTGCTGCAATTTGGGTTTGGGCTCATGGCGGCTGTAATGCCAGTAATGCCATGATTTTGTTCTATAAGGGAGTTATGGCCTGCGTTTTTGCTCTGGATGGTTTCAACCATTTTGTCAAGATTGGCTGCGGCATCATGATAGCATCTTTTTGAGTCTTTATTCTGAGTACAGGAGATGGCAAGACAGGTCAAGGTATGATTCATGTTATCAAAAATGATCATAGCATCTGGAATAATGAAATACGCATAAGGTGTTCCATCTGGCAGCGCTGTTGGAATATTCTCGAAAAATGACACCATTTCATAGGTCATGTAGCCTGTAAGACCGCTCCAGAACCTTGGAAGAGAGGGCATGTCAGCAGGTTTGTAGGCTTTTGTAAGATTTTTAAGTATGAGCATGGGATCACCATTATGTTCAATGCTTCTGGTTCCTCCGTTCTCTTCGATGGTGACATGTTCCTTAAAAACTTTGACATGGGTTTTTGCAGAAAGCCCCATAAAGCTGTATCTTGCCCAATGTTCGCCACCTTCGACACTCTCTAACAGGAAAACTGGCTCATCAGGTTTATAGAATTTCTGGAGAATGGATACGGGTGTCTCTGTATCTGCAAGAAGTTCAGCACATACAGGAACCACATTGCTTGTTTCAGCAAGTTCCATGAATTCATTTTCGGTGGGATATCTTTTTAATATCATAATTGTCTGTCCAGATTAATTTCATAATTTTATTATGGCAGGCATCCGCCATAGTCGTTTTATAAGAAAGTCCCCGTCTTTTAAGGAACTATAGGACTTTCATGCTTCGTTGTGGCAGATGGAACTGCCATGGCCGTTATATGAAAGTCCCCGTATTTCAAGTTTTTTTTCAGGGATTTCATGCTTCGTTGTGGCAAGATGGTTTTGCCATGGCCGTTATTTAAAACTGATTCCTAAAAATTGGGGCATGTTTCATTTTCCGCTTTACACTTTTGTGATTCGTATTCCCTTTTTCAAAGGCTTTACATCTGAAAAGTGTAAATTAATTTTGGATGAAATTAAGGATGCCAAAATTGGTGATTGTAAATTTTCAGTTGCTGTGTTTATATTGTTATAGTTACCCGAAAACAGGATTATCTGCCGGAAAAAGGCTATCACAAGTTGTGAAATATTCATTAAAAGCCATCATTGATTACATTCAGAGAGCTAATTTGTCAAGAATTTTGTTTCTACTCATAGAAACAAAAAAGGGTGGTTAAGTAAAAAAATTGAAGGGACATTTTTTCTGATGAATCGTATTTTTTTAAATGTTTCAGTTGGTAGAAATTTAACCATAAGTCTTGTACTGCTGTTGATAGTAGTTGTTACCTCAGCGACATTGCTGTTTGCTGTTGTCATTCATCATTCTGATAAAAAAGAGCTTGAACATAAAGGGGATGAATTGATTAATAATATTGTGAAAAGCATTGAATTCCCCATATGGAATTTTGACATTGAAGCAGCAAATAAAATATGTGAAGCCTATTTTTTGTCAGAATATGTATGTGAACTTGTGATTTATGAGGCATATACAGATCGTGTCATTATTGATAAAAAAAGATTTGATAAAGAGGATAAAAAAAGAGAGCTATTTTTTATTGAAGCGCCTATTTATCATAATAATGTATCAATTGCTTCTGTGAGAATTGGCTTGACCACAAGATTTGCTCAGGATCGTCTGATTAATATCTTTTACTCATATCTTGTTACGTCCGTGGTTATTACCCTTATTCTTGTTTTGATGACAAGTTATCTTTTAAAAATTTTCTTAAAGACACCTTTTAATAATTTGATTCAGGGAATGGAGAGGGTTTCCCAGGGAACATATGCTTATAATTTTGATAATGCACCCCGGGAAAAAGAGTTCAGTGCCATAGTTAGTCGTTTTAAGGAGATGGCCTGTAAAATCCAGAAACGGGAAGAGAGTCTCAGCAGGGCAAAAAATTACATTTCAGTTGTATTTGATTCAATGGATTTCATGATCATAAGTGTTGATCAAGCATTGAAGCTCACACATTGTAACAAGGCTGCTGAACATTATACAGGTAGTTCCATGTCAGAAGCAACAGGGGAGGCATTTGTTGAAATATTTCCTGAATTCGTGGAGATATATGAGTCAATATGGAATGCTGTTGATCGACGGATATCCCATACAGGGCTGCGGGTCAGTTTTGAAAACTCCGGTGAAATGAACTCTTTTTCCATCTCAATACTTCCCATTTCATTTGAGGGAGAAGATGGCGCTGTGATTAAAATTCAGGATATAACAGAAGATGTAAGACTTGAAGAGATTATGATTCAGACGGAAAAGATGATCTCGGTTGGCGGCCTTGCAGCCGGAATGGCTCATGAAATAAATAATCCCCTTGCCGGAATATTACAGAATATGCAGGTTATTGAAAACAGAACAACCATGACAAACCTGCCTGCCAATATTGATGCAGCTCGGACATGTGGGACAGATATTTCTGTTGTTGTTGAATATATGAATGCCAGAAGTATTCCAGAGCTTTTTAAATCAGTGAAAGAGGCAGGAAGCAGAGCTGCAAGAATTGTTGAGAATATGCTGTCATTCAGCAGGAAAAGTAATTCAGGATTTATTGAGTGCAACATTGAAAGTATTGTAAATGATACCTTAGAACTTGCTTCCAATGATTATGATTTAAAGAAGAAGTATGATTTTAAAAACATTCATATTATTAGAGAATTTCAGGAAAATCTTCCTTCGGTACCATGTGATGGGATAAAAATCCAGCAGGTGCTTTTTAATATATTTAAAAACGGAGCCCAGGTAATGGTTGAAAATGACATTGCAGAGACTCCCCCATGTTTTAAAATATATGTAAGTGCTGTGGAGCAAAGCTCACAGATTGAGATCAGGATTGAAGATAATGGCCCGGGAATGGATGAAGAGACCCGCAAACACATTTTTGAACCTTTTTTTACAACAAAGCCTGTGGGGGTTGGCACAGGTCTTGGATTGTCTGTTTCCTATTTTATAATTACCGAAAATCATGGTGGCACCATGAAAGTTGAGTCGTCTCCTGGAAATGGTGCTGCATTTATAATTCGTCTGCCATTACAGCAAATAAAGGCACATGGCGGATAATTTCAAGGGTTTATTATACAATGATTCTTATTTACCCTCCTGTTGCCAAATGTTGCGAACCACCGGCAGGAGTCGCTCTTCTTTCTGGCCTTCTGAAACAGCACAATATTAACTGTTCTGTAATTGATGCTAATCTTGACGCTCTACTCTGGCTTGCCCGAAAAAGCTTTTATGATGATAACCGGCCTGAATTGATGGCTATTGATAGCTGGACAAGACGGGCAAGAAAAAATTTTGAACAAAACCTTCATGATTTGAGGAGTATCTCTATATACAGGAATATTGGCAGATACCGCCAGCGGGTTATGGATGTAAACCGTGTAATAAGCACATCTGTTGAAAATCGCTATAAAATATCTCTGTCCGATTACAGTGATCAAAAGCTTTCACCCCTGAAAAGCTGTGACCTTCTCTTTTCAGCCCAAAACTTTGGTGAAAATCCTTTTTATTCATATTTTGAATCATCTCTTTTACCTCTAATGGAGGAAAAATTTTTACTCTGTAAAAAGAGACCTGATTTTTACAGTGGATTCATTGGAATATCTCTTTGTTATCTCAGTCAGGCATTGACAGCCTTTGCCCTTGCAGGATGGCTAAAGGCAACTTTTCCGGAAAAGAAGATTATCATGGGCGGCGGGCTTGTCACTTCATGGATGAGCAGCTCTGAATGGAAGAGTCCATTTAAGGGGCTTATTGATATTATGGTAAAGGGCAGGGGAGAGGAGCCTCTTCTGAATCTGGCAGGTATAAAAACCAAAAAAGTTCAAAGAGTTCTCCCTGACTTTGATTTCTGCAAATGGGACGATTACATTGCTCCCGGCCGTATTCTTCCTTTCAGGGCTGCTGATGGCTGTTATTGGGGGCGTTGTCGTTTTTGTCCTGAAAGGGCAGAGGGCATACCATACCATGCTGAAAAAAGCAGTGACCTTCTTCATGATCTGAATCTGCTGACAGAAAAATATGGCATCAAGCATATCCATTTTACAGATGATGCCATTGCACCGTCATTGCTCAGGAAAATTGCAGGAAGCAATGGCATATCATCAACCACCTGGTATGGTTTTGCGAGGTTCACAAAGGATCTTGCAGATCCGCAATTTTGCAGAAAGCTTTATCTGGCAGGTTGCAGAATGCTTAAATTGGGGCTGGAGTCAGGGGATCAGTCAGTGCTTGATAGTATGGAGAAGGGTACAAGCCTTAAAATGGTATCAAAGGTTCTCGCTGCACTTGATTTTGCAGGAATCAGGACATATGTCTATCTGCTGTTCGGAACCGCTTTTGAAGATGAAGGCTCAGCACACAAAACCCTTGATTATGTAAGTCAGCACAGTGACCACATCTCTTTTATGAATCTTGCAATTTTCAATCTGCCACGATTCAGTGAGGATGCAGTTGAGCTTGAAACAAGCATGTTTTACGGAGGAGATCTGTCTCTCTATCTTGATTTCAGGCATCCTGCAGCGTGGGGACGGAGGCAGATCAGGTATTTTCTTGACAAAAAGTTTCGTAAATCTCCTGGAATAGGGGAGATTCTCAAAAAAGACCCTCCCTTTTTTACATCAAATCACGCCATGTTTATTGGGCTGTTTTCTGGTGCCACAGGAAATATGCAAGATCAAAACGTCTGATCAGAATTGCTGCCGTGGCAAGAAGCTGACTGTTTTCAGGGCTGTTTACAATGCCTCTGCATCGTTTTGCATGAAAAAACATTTCATGAAATCGGTTCTCTTTAAATGCCTTGACCGCCTTTTCTCTGTGTTCAATAGCATCTTGTTCCAAATCCATAATTTTGCCAAGAGGAGCTTTGCATCTGCGGCAAACCCTCTGTTCTTCAGAACTGGCGTTGCATACTGGACATCTATCCATAAAAAAATCCTTATTGAATTGCCTTTTTGGCATCCTTCAGAATCCATCAAAAGTAGTTGACACTTTTTTTGAGATAATTCCCTAAAAATGGGAATATGGCTCCAAAAAGTGTAAACTGGCAAATGAAGGATGCCGCCTTTTTGCATGTATCTTAA
>NZ_LT828544.1:227050-248212 GCF_900170035.1 Desulfamplus magnetovallimortis
GCCTTTTTGCATGTATCTTAAAAAATAAGCAGTAGTGTACTTTCAAGGTTTGATTGTCGGGTAGAAAATGCCTCTTGGTGTACCGTCAAGACTTAATTTTAGGGTTATCTGCAACGTAGAGACAAGGCATGCCTTGTCTCTACAATTAAACGAACCCTAATTTTTAGCTTTGACAATGCAGTAGTTTACTCAAGGTAGAATAGGATATCCTCAAGTTCTTGAGAGGCTTCATTTAAAGCATCATCGTCTCCTGATTCAATGGCATCTGTCATATCTTCAATCAGGTTTATGATATCGTTTTTGTCTTCATCAGGAGCGCTTTTCATGGCATCCCTTGCCCTATTAATTAAAATATCTATTTCTGATGTCTCTTTTGATATTTCTTTATTGTTTGCTGCAAAGGCTTTTTTGGAGGTGTGTTCATTTATATCTATGATAGAAGCACCATCTGCATGGTCAATTGCATCTGATGAAGATGTGTCATTGGAAAAAGAAGTGTCCCATGCATCGTCAATTTTGCTCTTTGATGCGCTGATTTTATCTTCTGATATTTGCGAGAAGGCGTTTTCAATAACTCCGTTTATCTCTCTTCCACTCTCCTTTTCAATACCTCTTACTTTCAGAATACCGTTTATATCAAGCTCGTATTTCAGTATGATAATGCTGTGGGCGGGAAGGTTGGGGGAGAGTTTAAATTCAAATCTGCCTATTTTGACATTATCAAGGGCATTGGGTTTTTCTCCCTGATATACCAGAATCTCGACAAGCTTCTGGTTTTCACACAATGTGGCAAATGCCTCGCTTTTAACTGCCGGCAATTTGGAGTTTCTTTTTATAATAGGGACAAAAGTGGTCTTGCATGGCATCCCGTCAATTTCACCAAGTGCAGATGTCCCAAATGTGTAAGGTGTTATATCAAGCAGAAGGGTAGAGGATTCAATACCCATCTCTCTGCCTGCCTGGATTGCAGCACCCATGGCAACGCAAAGATCAGGATCAATGGCCTGGTGGGGTATCTGTTTGAATTTTTCCTCCAGCATGGCTGATATCATGGGAATTCTTGTTGAACCGCCCACAAGAATAATCTGATCCAGTGCAGATGGTAGCATGGAAGCATCTTTCAGCGCCTTGTTTACAGAGTCCATGGTTTTTTGAAGGTACTCTGAAATGGCGTTTTCAAACTCAACCCTGGAGAGTTCATAGGATAGATGAACATCTTCTCCGGTAGCGTTTTTTGTAAGGAAATCTTCCTGGATGGTTGTGAATGGTGCAGATGAAAGTTCAATTTTTGCCTGTTCTGCAGCATGTCTGAGCCTTGCCCTTGCAACCGAGTTATCAGTGATATTGACACCTGATTCACTATTGAGATGATTCATCAGCATGATTTCAATTTCATGGTCAAAATCATCTCCTCCAAGGTGATTGTCTCCGGTTGAGGCAAGAACTTCAACAACACCATCCTCAAGCCGGACAATGGAAACATCAAAGGTTCCACCACCTAAGTCATATACAAGTATCCTGCGGGATTTTGTCTCTCCGCTCTCGTATGCAAGTGCTGCGGCAGTGGGCTCGTTAAGTATCCTTACTACATTGAGTCCTGCAATTTCGCCTGCTTCCCTTGTTGCCTGGCGCTGGGCATCTGTAAAATATGCAGGTGTGGTAATGACGGCACGGGAAATTTCCATGCCTGTAACGCGCTCAGCCCTCTCTTTTAGTTCTTTCAGGATAAATGCTGAAATCTCCTGTGGAGAGTATGAAGTTCCGTTAAGTTCATAACGTTTATCAATTCCCATTGATCTTTTTACAGATAATACAGTGTCGTTCGGGTAAAGCACAGCCTGGTTTTTGGCTTTCATGCCTACAATAATACGTTTTGAGTTACCATCAACACTTACGCAGGATGGTACAATTCCATTGTCATTTTCTTTTATAATCCGGGATTTTCCATCCATGATGAATGCCACTTCCGAATTGGTTGTGCCCAGATCAATGCCGATTACAGGTTCCATACTTATCTTTTTTCCTTTAAAGTCCTATTCGTTCTTGCCGGTTTCTTTTTGAGTGGATGAAGGGGCATCAAGTGCGGGTAGTGGTTCATCATGAGTATGGGATATTGCTTCAGGAGCATGGGAGACAACAACCTTTGCATGGCGCAATACCTCTTTGCCCCTTATAAATCCCCCTGATATGGTCTCAATTACAATTCCGTTTTCAACTCCATGCATTTCACGTGTCTCAACAGCCTTCATTGTTTCGGAATTGAAAGGCATCTGATTTGTTTCAACAGGATCAATATCCATCATTGAAAGGGCCTTATCAAACCGGTTTATTGCCATCTCATACCCTTCAGATATCTTCTCTATACCTTTTGGAGGACGGGTAAAAAAGCCTTTTTTGGAAGCAATTTCAACGCTTGCGTTATGTCCTCTTACCAATGAATCCCTTACATCAAAAAAATGGGCAACAGATTTTTTTTCACAGTTTTGGCGAATATTCTGTTCAAGTTGAGCCAGCTCATTTGTTTTTTCTTTAAATATTCTGAAAAAGTTTTCATATTCATCTGTTACGTTTTTAACAGAATTGAGTGCAGCAACAGTTCTGTGCTGCTCCCGATTCTGCATTTTGATCTCCTGACGCAATGCAATAAATTCCGACAGCATTGTGTAGAGGTCACATGTGTCTGGTGTAACTGTTTGGGCAGGGTGCTCTTCTGAGGGGATTTCTGCAAGCCACTGTTTAAACTCTTCAAGGGCATCATCTTTCCATTTTGCCTCGGTTAAAGGTTCCTGAGGCTGAGGATCGGATGACTCTTCTGATGGAAGATTGTCAGGAAATATTGAAAAATTTCTGAAAAATGTCAGAATGGCAATCCATAATCTTTTTATGGTGCTACAATCCTGTTGGTGAAAAATTCGGTGACACTGTTTTTAATCTGATTTGATTCAAAATTCATATTGTCCATCCTTGAGGCGTTGTAAAAAATTAGCGAACAAGTGTAATGTAAATTACCCATGCCCCCATCTTTCCAAAGGTGGAGAGTTGGGGTGAGGTAAATTGGCAAGCTATTTTAAACTGATTTTTAAGTCTCATGCGTTGGTGATACCTGCGGATTGAAAAAGTTCCTTTAACCCTGCATTTCTTTTTTTGAATTTGGCAACAGAGGCAAGTTCCTGCAGTGCCACTTCAGTTGTTACGGTCTTAAATGTAGAAAAAAGTCTTGATTTTACACGACTTCTCTGATCTTTTATCTCTTCATATGCAGAGTTGATCTTTTGAAACTGTTGCGGCTCTCTTTCCGGTGGATATTTTTTGACAAGTTCCAGGTAGCGTTTGCGTATCTGCTCATCAGAGGCATCCAGGGGAATGTTTAAAACTAAGCATTCTTTAAGCATAATGTAACCGAATTCCTTTATATCTCTTTGGTCTTAATTGGTTCTGTACTCAAAATCGACATCTTATTGCTTTTTCCGAAGTTATTGCAGTTGTCTGAACCAGGATAACCAGGATGGATAGGATGCTCAAGATAGAAAATCTTGCCTTATCTTGTTAATCTTGGGAATCCTGATTCAGACAGTGTTGACAAGGCTTACAAGATCATAGGTGTCGATTTTGAATCTGTAGTATTCCGGATAATTAAATTGATAATGGAAAAGTCTAACTATCTGTTATCTGCAACGTAGAGACAAGGCATGCCTTGTCTCTACAATTAACCGAGCCCTAATTTTTGATAGTCTCGTAAAAAGTCCGATTTCAGCTTTTTTTTATCCGTAAGGTGCTGAACTTATTAATAGCGATTTTGCCGATTTCGACTTTTTACAGGGGCATCAATTTTTAGCTTTGACAATGCACTATGTTATAAAGATCGTTTTTGCTTCCCTTGACAACTTTGACTTTGCCTGGGATTTATAACACAAGTTAATTATATCTGCACGGTTTTTCATATCAAGATCATTGAGCAGTTTTTTCTTTGCGCTTTTAAGTATTGAAGCAGGTTTGCCTCTGAGACCTTCCCTGTCAATTATTGCTTCCATCTCAGATAGAGTATCATCAAAAAGCTTCCTGATATCATGGCTGTCTTTTGAGTTAACAATCTCCTTTAGCAAATCGGAAATGAATACCTTCAACATAGGATGGGACAGTAAATCTTCTGACAGGTCAAAAGGATTAGCTGTTTTTCCTTTTTCTTTTTGTCAAAATCAAAGGGGGAGGGAAGAGAGCCTCCAAACAATGCATCAAAAAAAGCATCTTCTGCTTCATTGAAATCATCCTCATCCCATTCGTCATCATCATCCCACTCATCATCGTCATCCCATTCATCATCATCATCCCACTCATCATCTTCGTCCCATTCATCATCGTCATCAAATAGTGTAGCAAAAGGGTTGAGATTAAGAGGAAATGAAGGCAGGCGTGGTGAAAGTATTTCAAATTTAAAGGTTTCCAGGGCAGTCTGAAGCGGACCAAAGGCCTTTCTTGAAAGTTTTATTGCTGCATCTTTGAGAAGTTTTTCGGTTTCAGGGTCAATATCTTTGATAATATCCATATATGTATCATGAAGAGTACGCATGTCCTGTGAACCATAACTTCTATACAAGTATTCTGAATAATTAGCAATACTATTAATAGTAGCACAATAAAACCTGAGAAGTATCTTTTCAGATGATGTTCTTTCAGGAATTTTTTCTGCATATGCGCCTGTTTTTTTGGATTTTCCTGATTCTTTTTTTGATTTTGTTATATTTTGCTGCTCCTCCATATTTTTTACTCTTATCTCAAGTTCCTTTGCAAAAAATATATTGAGCTGGGGTGGGGCAGTTTTGTGGAACAAAGAGAACAGGTCACAATCATCCATTTTTTTGAGCATGGCTTCAATTGTTGAGTTCTTCGATAAATTGAAAAGCATCATCATGGGAAGAAGATTGGTAAAATTGTGAGCCCACTCCTTTGGTAGGGGATGCAAAATAGTAAGGATATCAAAGGATGAAAGATTGTCCATGTAACTCAAAACACTCTGCAAGTTTTTTTTAACACCTTGAGTGATAACTGCTCTACCCTTGTTTGCTTTTTCATGGATATCCTGCATCATCATTATGATTATCCTGATCTGTTCAGCCATGGAAAAATCTTCAATGTGTTTTTCAACAAGCTTGGCATCCCAAGAGGATTTTTCAAGGATTTTATAGAACAGGATTTTTTCACCAATAAGCAGTCTGCAGCCTGGGGCATTAAAGGTTTTGGCCTTTTCAACATCCGGCCATACCAAATGGAACTTTAAGTTTTTTGCATTTTTATCTGCAGCGATCAGCAGGGATATAACATGCTGTTCAATTACTTTGTTGTCGTGGGGTGCAAGTTCAGCGGCTTTTTTCAGAATTGCTTCAGCCTTTCGATATGCATTTTTGCTGTGATATAGAGATGACATTTTTAAGCATGGCTCAGGGTCATCCGGCCATGCATTAATCATGAGTTCAAGGATTCGTTCATAAGCGTTTTTTTCATTTCTGCTCAATATTGGAATACTTTCAGCAATCTGGTACAGCTCTCTGTTCTGCGGGTCAATGCCAATACCAAAGCAGATCAACTCCAGAATTGCCACGTTGTTTTCCTTTGATTTGATGGAGAATTGTTTTTTGAGATTGTTAGGCTGGGTCGTCAGATTAAAATCCTGTGAGTTTTTGTAAAATATTTTGGCTATATATGATATCAGCATGGCTTTTGCTATGGCCTGCTCATCTTCAGATTTGAATTCCTTTTTTAAATGCTTAAAACAGTTGACTGTTGCCTGAAGCGGGGATTCCATTGTATATAAATGAATTTTGGACTCAAACATTTCAATCCTGTTGGGCAATAAATTTCTTGCCATGTTCAGAAATGTATCTTTTGAGAGGTGAGTGTTTTCCAGAAGAGTTTCAATGATGAAAAGTGTTGCAGTCTCCACATCTTCAGGATAGAGTTGAACTGCAAATTTTTTGATGCATTCCCCCATTTTGTTTGAATATTGATGTTTTTTTGCAAGTTTGACAATTTCAGAAAGCGTCTCATTGATGCTAAAGGGGCCTTCCCACAAAGATTTTACTAAAGTATTATAATTTAAAACAGAAGTGAATTCCGATTTGGAAACAGAAGGCAACTCAGACTTGGAAACAGATGATGAAGAAGCTCCTGAAGCTGATGGCGTGACGTTATCCCTATTTTTTTCATGGTTAAACTGTTCCGGAGAAAATTTCAATGCCTTGGCAATCTCGAAAAGATAGGAATATGCCGGAATCATGGATATGGCTTTTTCCATATCCAGGGTGTTATTATCATAAAAAGAGATCATTGCCCGGCAAAACATTCTGACATGGGAGAACGACGACGATCTTGGCAGGGAACCCATTACTTCCATTGCCTCATGCCAGCTACCGCTGTCCATAAGCTCCACAGCTTTTTTCATAACAGGAATGTCTTTTTTAATAAGCTTTAAATGGGTCTCTTCACGGGACGACAAAACAATGTTCCAGCAGTGACTTGATATAAGGATATCTGCAACAATTTTCTCAAGTTCTTTTATGGTACCATGAGCCTTGGAATATTTTATGTATGCATCAATTGCTTTTTCAGGATCGGCAACTTTAAGCATTATCATCATATCCTCTTTGCCAATCTCTGTGATGTCCAGTATAGATGCAAATGCCTGCTGCTCAAGTGTTGCTGCTTCTGAATTCATGTTTTTTTGTTTAAGTATTTGGGCACGGTAGCAGTATGTTTTAAAAAGCTTGTTTCTTATCTTTTGATTTTCACTGTCACTGTTTTTTAGTTTAAGAGCTTCCTTGTAATATTTTATTGCCTCCCTGTATTTGCCGGATTCAAAGTTATTGTCTCCATGTTCAACAAGTTGGGGGTAACTTTTGCTTAAAAGCTTTTGCCGTTCGTTTTGTCTTTTTTTTTAAGTTGTTTTTTTTTAGAGGCCATAATGGTTTAAATAGAATACTCCTTTATTATGTGTTGTCGGCCTTGATCATCGTTTGGTCAAGTAGGGGTAACCTGATACCCTTGCACTAGGCAAAATCACAGGGGATTGCCAATACCAAACATGGTCTAAAAGATGATCATGACCTCGTTGTCTCTCATGATAGCAAAGGTATATATATGAGTGCATTTTCAAATGTCTGATGTTTATCTTTACAATATGAAGATGTTCCCATTGGCTTTTTGGATAAAAAAAAGTATTATCTATTTTTCAGTAAAAATATTCAATGATTTTTTGGTAATCCTTATATATCAACTAAACCCTCATGGCCAAATTCTAAGTGGTCTCCTAAATCCGTTTATCTGATAAGAAACGACTCTTCGGACAAGCATGTCTGTTCAGAATAATCATAGGTTTGGGACACCATGGAAAAGTGCTTAGGAATTGATTTTTAATAACTTGCCCATTCACCTCGCCCCCAGCCACATTTTACAGACTTGGGAGGGGAGTTTGGGTAAGTTAATTAAACCCAATTACTTAATAATGCCTGAAAACAGATCTATATATTCTACGGTAAAACATGGACTTGAATAATTTTAATCAGGAGTGGAACAGGGCAGACAGCAATCAGCAGATGCTTCTGCTTGAACAGGCTGTTGAGATGTCACCTGGAGATGCCATTGTTCCGGTTATGGCAGGTTTGATATCATTTCATTTTGCCGTAAGAAACAGGGCAAGAGAGCTTCTTGGCCTTATCCAGCAACGAATTTCCAGGGAGCTTGGGCAGGAAGATAAAACAGAGGGAATTCTCAGTTCAGCTCTTGTCTCTGTTCATGTTTTCAGACACATTCACGCAAATCTCTCTGTTCAGGATTTGAAGCTTTATCTTGAAATTCTCCTTGAATCCGATGGAAGAAGTCCCTTTTATGCGTGGAAACTCTGTCAGGGAGCACAGTTTTCCATGCAGACCCTGAAACTTGTTGCAAGCTCCATATCAGAACAGGGGCGGCTTGCTCTTGTAAGTCAATATCTTTCATCAACACCATCTGTAAGGCGTGAATATGCTGAAGATTTTGTAAAGATACTAAGGGGGATAAGCGACAGGAAGGCTGTGCTGGAATTCTATGCAGATCTGTTTGACAAGGAGATTGCTTCAGACCTTTTTCTTGAAAATATAAAATCCTCATTGAGAAATCCTGCTGAGATCCTTGCATCGGAGTTTAACAATGACGAGAAAACAGTTGAAGTACGTATAAAGGCTCTTAAAGCTGCCGCCATACTTTCCGAGAAAATCAATCCATCATTGATGTTGAAAATAATAACCTCAGAAAGCTCTTCCGAGATTCGCTGGACAGCATTTAAGATTATTGAACTTTCACCGGTTGGAACTTATTTTCAGCTTACTGATACCATAGTTGACGCTATTGCCCAGTTTAATTCTGCATCTTACGGTCTTGTTGAGCAGTTGATTCCCCCTGCCTCTGATGCGCCGTGCAAAGAGGATGACCCTGAAAAGATAAGACTTTCAAGGGCAATGTCGCTTTTCAAGGCAGCCGTCATCTCCAGGGGCAGTGCCTTTCCGCTTAATGTCCTTATCCACAGAACAATCCAGCGTTGCCCTGATTTGATGCCGCATATTCAGAGTGAGCTTTCAACTCTTTCAAAGATTGCCCTCTGTTTTATTCAGGAGATGGCCGAAGATCCTTCAGGAATGCTTTTTCATAACAGTGAGGTTCAGCATGCTCTTATTTGCGGGATAATCCGGAAAAGACCGGAGAGAGTTATAGCAAAGCTTGAACCTGCACTGAAGCACTCCAGCCCCCAGATTCAGTCTGCTGCTGGAGAGTTGACAAGAATCATCAACATAAGGCTTCAGCATGAAAAAAAATCTTTACGCCAGATTTTTGATAACCTCCTGAAACAGGCACGTAATATCAAAATTAAAAAAGAGAAAACAGGTTTTTTTCAATCCATGTTTGCAACAACCCTGGGGCAGAAGCTTGAAGCTTTCAGGGATGCCGCTTCCCGGGACTCTGTCATTTTTAACCGTGAATTGATTGAGGATATTGATCTTTCCTTTAATGCCTTTGTTGCCCCTGCTTTTTTTGACCAGTGTGTTATCAGAAATCTTGATTTTTCGTTTTCATCCTTTGGAAGCGCAGTTTTCAAAAATACCATGTTTTACAAGGTAAAAATGACCGGAGTAAAATTTGAAAAAACAATTTTTGAAAAATGCGTTTTTATTGATGTCAGGGCAGATAAGGCAGATTTTAATTATTGTATTTTTAAAGGCTCTTCGTTTTTTAAAAGCAGTTTTAATTCATCAAGCATGGTTGAAACTGTGTTTGCAGGTTGCATTATTGCAGCTACAACTTTTTCCAGGGCAAAAGCTGAAGATGCCCTTGATCAAGATAATGGCTCATCAGACAATGAAAGTGGTAAAAAATCCAGAGGATCCGGAAAAGGCCATCCAAAAGTCTATTCAGAAAGCCGTCATGGCAATAATGTATCAGGATTTTTTGAAGACTACGGAGAGTTACAGGGAACAGACCTGTCCGGAGCAACATTTGCATCTTCTCAGATAACTTATGTTTCGTTTGTCCATGCAAAACTTGATAAAACAGATTTCTCAGGTGCAACCGGAAAATTTTGCAGGTTCTCACCACATAGTCTTTCCAAGGCTGAAACTGAGTATTCAAACCTGAATTCCCGAATCTTTGAGCTTCCCACCCATGAGATAAGCCCTTATCTTAAAGTTATTTTAAACGATTACACCATTGCCAACGAGTTGAAGATGCTTCTTTTCTCCGAATTGATACACCAGGGGAAAAGGCTGTTTCTTCAAAAGAACAGATATGCCATCACAGTTGCCTTTGATCTTTTTCAACCTGAGCAGGCAGATCTCTTTGAGCTTATTCCCCTTCTTATCCACGAAAACATTGATCTTTACAAACCTTCATCAAGATCAATAGAGCTTGCGCAGCTTATGTTTGATGCCACCTGGGAGAATCGTGAGAAAAGGATTCAGAAGAGTATCCCAAGTGGTATAGCAGGTTATCTTCCCGGCAGTGAGACAGAAAAATTATTTCGTAAATATGCCGCAAAAAGGTATCTTGCCAAGGATGCCATGTTGTTTATCGAAAGAGCCAACTCCTTTATTGAAGGGGTTTTTACCATAGGAAGCATTGGTTCCATTGCCCATACATTGGGATCTGACATTGATTACTGGATCTGCATCCGCTCTGTGCTTTTCAGTTCCGCAATGATGGATTTGCTGACTGAAAAACTAAGAGCCATTGAACAATGGGCACAGGATGAATTCAGGACGGAGATTCATTTTTTTGTTGTTGATATTGAGGATGCCCGAAGGTCGGTTTTTGGCGAATCTGATAGCGAAAGTTCAGGTTCTGCACAGGGACGCCTTCTCAAGGAAGAGTTTTATCGCAGCATGATTCATGTTGCAGGAAAAATCCCGTTCTGGGCAACTCTGCCTGTTAAAGTTAGCAAAAATTATTATCACGACCTTTTTACAAGAGCATCTCCAGCTCCTGGAAGCGGTGGTTTTATTGACTTTGGTGATATACACGATATTCCCACCGGTGAATACTTTGGAGCTTCTGTGTGGCAGATGTTCAAATATCTCAAAAGCCCCTTTAAATCAGTTTTGAAAATGGGACTGCTTGAAAAATATATCCATGAAAAAAAAGATGACAGGATGCTTCTGTGTAACCGCTTCAAGGATCAGTGGATGAATCCGGGATTGCAGTTTATGCTTGTTAAATCTGATCCATATTATATTTTGCTCCAGAGCCTTGTTGAGTACTACAACAGAAATCTGGAAAAGAAGCATTTTTCAGAGATTGTTCAGTCCAGCTTTTTTTCAAAAATCAACATAACAGATGAAAGAGATCTTAAAAAAAGCGCCTTTGGTTTAAAAGGTATTCTGGTTGAAAAGTGTATTGATGAGTGGGGCTGGGATAAAGAGGCAGTCTTTGATGCCGGTAATTTTAAAAACTGGTCATTCAGCCATATTTCAAGACAGAGTGGCCGAATAGAAAAATTCATGGTGAAAACCTACAGCAGTGTAAGGGATGCACTTGGTGTTTCTGCTGAGCAGGAATCTCTTTTGACTCCAAGGGACAGAACTGTTCTTGGAAGGAAAATGTTTGTACATTTCAACAGGGAAGAGTCAAAGGTTCCGACTGTACTTCTGGTTTCCAAAGAAGGGCTTTTAAATGGTTTGACCCTTATATATTCCAGAAATAAGCTCAAAAAAGCTGAATGGACATTGATGCATAAGTGGACTGATCGCACAAAAGGTATTGAAGAGGTTGAAAAACTAAAAACGGCCGCTACAGTTGAAGAGATTGCGGCATGGCTTATCCATAACCACCTCTACTCAACCGAGGCATACATCAAGCTTGAACCTAATCCCACACATGTGAGAGCAAACGACATTCGGGTTTTGATGAAAAACATGTATGATTTTTTTGAAGATGAAATGGTAAAAGAGATAACAGGAGATGATCTTTATACAAAAAGCCGGATTTTATCTCTATTTGTATCTATCAATTTTACAGTTCCAAGGGATTCCAAAAATATTACAGAGTGCTGCGCTGTTTATCGCAACAGTTGGGGTGAGATGTTCTGTCATTCATGCAGGCTTCCTTCAGGAATAAAAACTTCTGCTGATGTTATCTATAGAGTGAAACGGGAACTTGATTGGCTTGTTGTTCCGGAAAAGTATAAACTATTCAGAATACAGCATTGATATGAAAACAGTAAAGGATAATATTAGAGATCAATATTGTCTTCTTCATTATATTTGTGCTTGATTTAAATGTGGGAACTTTATATACAAATTCGTGTTGGTACACTACCACTACAAGTACTCAAAAGTGAGACTGGAATATGAAATCTCTTTTTAAGCCCATAACAGGGATGTTCAATAAAAAAAATGATGACTCCTCAAATGCTTCTGATAATGGGGATGCTGATTCTGCTTCCAAAAAAGAAGTGACCACGGATGATAATGAGCTTGCAAAACAGCATTGCAAACTTTTCACTGCAATGAGTGAGGTCAAGACAAAACTTGAAAAGCTTGAAGCTGCCAGAGGACAGATTACAGAAGAAAGATTCAAGGCACTGCATGAGCAGTATTCAGGCTTTATCGAAAAAAATACTCCTGTTCTGGAAAAGATAAGGAAAGAGATTGATAACAGGATAGCTTCATATCTTGCGGATAAAAAGGATTCAGCCCACAGATTTGCAGAAATTAAGAAAATTATTGTCCAAGAGGCAAAACTTCTTGAAGCTGGGGTTATTTCCAAGGATGACTATGTAGAAAAAATTAAACTCCTTAAGCCAGAAGAAAAGGAGTGCGGAGAGAAATACAAGCTTGCAAAAAAGAAAATTGATTTTTTTAAGGATGCAAAAAACAACAAATATGTTGAGCCTGAGCCGGATCCTGAAGAATCAGTTGATAAAGATTCAGAACCCACAAGTGAAAAAGGGAAAAACAAGGGTGGGACTGAAAAAGCCACAAACGGAAAGGATAGAGATAAAAAACAGATCCTTTTTGGCAAGGAAGTTGATTTAAAAATTGAGCCCGGGGTGAAGTTTAATGTAAAAATTGAGGATATTGCCATCCCTGTAACAACAACCTTTGTTGGTACTGAAAAATATGAATATATTCAGATCTGCCTGCCTTCTCCATATAACACCATAAAGGGTAAACTGTTTGCTGGTAACAGGCTTGAATTTACATGTATCTTCAAAGGGAAGGAACTTAACTTTTCATCAAATATCATTGAGCATTTAACCAAGCCTGTTCGAGCGGTTATTCTGGAATATCCCAAGGAGCTTCGAATAAAGGATCTGCGTACATCTGACAGGGTTAGCTGCAGGATACCTTCAACATTGACTTATAGAGGAAAAGGCAAGGATGCAATTATTAATGATATCAGTATCCAGGGCTGCCGTTTAGATGTTGTATATGATCCTTCTGAAAAAAATTATATTGCAAGGAGCAGTGAAACTGCTGAGATAAAATGTTGTTTTCCTGGAAGTGCCGAATGCTATAATATTTCCGGGATAATAAGAAGTGTAAAGAAAAAACAGCTTAATGTTTCATATGGAGTTCAGTTTTCTGATATTTCTCAGGATGTACAGAAAGTTATTCATGAGTATGTGTCAGAGAACATGGAGTAAATTTTTGGGTATAACGTATATAGCGGATGTCCGTCACAATCGAATAGATGAAAGTCTTAAAAAAAATTCTGGAGACTTTCATATGAAAAAATTTTATGTGTGAAAGACTGTCTTACATGCAGCTTTCGGGGGAATTAAAATGTCACAAAAGTTTGAGGTAAATGGTTCTGGGGAGATTTTGTCTGATCAGGAAAAACAAGATCGCGGGGTTTCCGGTGCTGATATGAACGGGATTTCCTGTTCTGATAAAGATAAAATTTCTGATTCTGATATGGAATATGGATCGTCAGATATATCCCAGGATGTGGCGCCAGGTGAAGGTGAAAAAGATTTTGAATCAGGAACCGAAGAGAAATTTTCACAAGAATCTGAAGATGACCATTTACCTGACAATATGGAACAGGAAGAGAGTTTTGAAGCCCTCCTGAACTCATATGATGCAGAGATCAGTCATGATATCCGACAGGGCGACAAGATAGATGGCACCATTATATCAATTGGAAAAAACAGTGTATATGTCAGTACAGGCACAAAAAGTGACGGTGTTGTTGACAAAGCCGAGCTGCTTGATGAAAATGGGGAGTTCCCATATAACGAGGGAGACACCTTAAGCCTTTATGTTGTGTCGTCAAACGAGAGTGAAGTTATCCTCTCCCGAGCTCTTTCAGGTGCAGGTTCTGTGGCCATGCTTGAAGAGGCTTCCATGAATAAAACCCCTGTTGAAGGAAAAGTTGCCGGTATAGTAAAAGGTGGATTCAGCGTAGCTGTTATGGGCAAAAGGGCATTTTGCCCTGTAAGCCAGATTGATACACGTTACGTTGAGGAGAATGAGCAGGAGAGCTATATTGGCAAGACATTCAGTTTCCTTGTAACACGATATTCCGAAGGTGGCAAAAATATTGTGCTTTCAAGAAGAAGCCTGCTTCAGAGGGAAATCAAGGAGAGTCGGGAAACCTATCTTAAGACAATTTCAGAGGGTGACATTGTCCAGGGAAAGGTTGTAAAGCTTATGCCCTATGGAGCCTTTGTTGAACTTGCTCCAGGTGTTGAAGGCATGATCCATATTTCAGAGTTGAGCTGGGCCAGGGTTGATAAATCTTCTGATGCTGTTGCAGAAGATCAGTCCATGATGGTCAAAATATTGAAAATAGAGACTAAAAAGGGGGCTGATACACCTAAGATATCCCTATCTTTGAAACAGACTTCCATGAATCCCTGGGAAACAGTGGAAAAGACTTTTTCCGTTGGAGAGCAGATTACCGGAAAGGTTGTGCGTCTTGCTCCTTTTGGAGCGTTTGTAGAGATTGCCCCGGGTGTGGATGGTCTTGTGCATTTAAGTGAGATGAGCCATACAAAAAGAGTTCTTAAAGCTGAAGATGTTGTGGAGCAGGGAGAGACAATTCAGGTTGCCATAAAAGAGATTGATATGGAACACAGAAGAATATCTCTCAGCATGAAGGATACCCACGGTGATCCATGGGATGGAGCAGCTTCCCGTTATCCAAAGGGAACAGTGGTTGAAGGCAAAACAGAGAAGAGGGAAAAATTTGGTATCTTTATCAATCTTGAGCCAGGTGTCACAGGATTGCTTCCAGGTTCTGCCATGGCAAAGGCCGCAGACGCCTCACTATATGACAGGTTAAAGCCAGGGGACAGTGTCACTGTGATGGTGGAAGATATAAGCGAAGATACAAGGCGTATCTCCCTTGCTCCTCCTGACATGAAAGAGGGAGATGACTGGAAGGCATTTGCAAAGGTTGCTGAAAAACCAAAGGAGTCAGTCTCAACTTCGGGAATGGGAACCATGGGTGATCTTCTCTTGGAGGCCATGAAAAAGAAATGAGATAGTACCGCAAAAGTCGTTTATAAACACTGTTTTTTGAATGACAAAATATATATAAAGATTGGCTTTTATATGAAAGTCCCCGTAGTTTGGGGATTTTCATCCATTCGATTGTGGCGGGAATGCCGCCATGGCCGTTTATATGAAAGTCTCTGTAACAGCCTGTTTTAAAAACGACTTTCACTCCTTCGATTGTGGCGGATATCCGCCATGTACGTTTATATGAAAGTCTCCGCAAGTGGCTGTTTTTATAAAGACTTTCAACCTTTCGATTGTGGCGGTAATCCGCCATGTACGTTATATGGGTTTAAAAGTGAGTTTTGCGGTATTACCTTAATAGACTTCATCATGATGGCCAACATTTACCAGAACTATCTCTTTGTCATTAAAATAAAATTCAAGAGTAATTCGATAGGAAATATTGATGGATATAGAATATAGATCTTTCAGTTTTCCTTTAAGTCTATGTAGCCTTAATGATGGGTGGTGTGGAGCATTTTCCAATATTTTAAGAGTTTTTTCATATTGTGTGATCAACTCAGGATGCTTCTTTGCAAATCTTTTGGCTTTATTGATATAGCTCTCTGTATATATAATTTTGTATTTCATTTTGTAATACGTTTTATGTGATCTTCAACGCTTTCAGTTATAAATTTATTGTTTTGGTAATCTGCTCTTGTTTCGTTCAAAGCTGCGTCAAGTTCACATTCACGTAAATAATTATATTGTTCTATGGCCATAACTACATATTTCTCTTTGCCACGTACAGAGATGATGATCTCTTTTTTGTCAGCTAATTTGCTTTCTATAACCGATATCCCTTTTGTTTTTAATTGATTTGCAGTAACAATGTCCATAATAACCTCGTTGATAACATTATTTGGGATTCTTCATTTGAATGGTCTGTGGGTATGAATTGTCAGCACTAAGTAATTGGGTTTAATTCACTTACCCAAGCTCCCCATCGCAAGCCTGTAAGAGGTGGCTGGGGGTGAGATGAATAGGCAAGTTATTAAAAAACAATTCCTAAGCTTTTTACCGTGGAAATGGATACAATTCGGGGGTGGCTGGATGGCAGCCATGCCCGTTTATTCCTGACATTGAGTCCACTTAAACCATCAATCTTCCCTTACAATACGGAACCCTAAGTACAAACTTGAGAAATCCGGGGTGTTACGGCTTCGACTTGCGCACCTTCCAATTGCTGGCGCATTGTTCCAGCTTCCACCCCTGAATACGCGCAGTGTATCTCCTGTGTTGCAGATGGGATTGTTAACGGAATGGTGTGCATATGCATCCTTTTGATATGAATCAGCACACCATTCCCATACATTACCAAGCATATCATAAAGCCCAAAGGCATTTGGAAGATACGAGCCTACAGGGGATGTTACAGGGGACCTGTCGAAACATGGATAGTTTTGCCATGGAAAGGTTCCTCTCTCTTTTCCAATCTCATCAAAAACATTGGCATACTGACACGCATCTTCAGCATTATCACCCCAGAACCACTCTGACGTTGTGCCGGCTCTTGCGGCATACTCCCATTCAGCTTCCGTAGGCAGGCGAAACACTCCGTTTCCCTGATTATTGAGGCATTTTATAAAAGCCATTGCATCATTCCATGAAACATGAAGTGCAGGCTGATCATTGAGGGTCAGCAACATGGTATTATAGGAACGGGTGTTATACGATTTGCTGGTGAAAAGGTTGCTGTCTGGGCAGGACTTGAATATCTGGAATTGCCTGTTTGTTACCTCATGGGCTGCCATCCAGAAACTGTCGATGCATACCCTGTGACGGGGCTTTTCGTTTACGCTTCCGGAATCACTGCCCATGTAAAAACATCCTTTTGGTATTTGGATAAAGGTTATACCTGTAAGAGGCTCTGTCCATTGAGGCAGTTTTTTAGAGTTTTGAGGTAGCTGTTGTTCAAGGGCTCCTTTGCTTTCAATTGAATCTGCTATTGTTTCGTGGTTGACAACAGATATTATTATCGCAAAAGAGTAAATCAATACAAACAGGCATTTTCCATATGACTTCAAAATTATTTTTCCTTTGATCACAATCCTTTGCTTTTAAAAAATGGAGCATATTTCATATCGCATTTCATTATATGCTCCTTCAGCCAGTCAGTAAGAAACGTCATTAGATCAACTGACAGACTTGCCTTGCCTGATTTAAAATCCTTCTGAAAATCAGTAACAGTTTTCACAAGGTTTTCGTGTATCTTTTTGTGCTCCTTTGATTCTGGGTATTGATATTTCTGGAAGAGTTTCTCTTCATGTCCAAAGTGATAAACTGTATATTGGGCAAGATTATCAAGTATTTTACCTGATTTTTCAATGGCTGCTTTCATCTTCATGGCACGATGAAGTTCATTGACCATTCTCACCAGCTCCTTGTGCTGGGCATCAATCTCATCAATGCCTGTCTTAAGTTTTGGACCCCATGTAATAAGGTCGAAAATCTTATTTTGACTGTTTTTGGGATCGGTACTTTTACTTTTAGCCACACTTTTTTTACTTATTGCAGTGGCACTTTTATTCCTGCCTGGTGCGCTATCGGAAGTGTGTGTTTCATTGTTTTGTTTTTTCCCTTTATTATCAGCAGAAATTTTAAATACACTTATCATATCCCTGAGTTTGTAGGCAAGCTCTGATAGATCCTGGGCACTCAGGTTCATCTGTCCGCTTTTCTGGGACATTGTTTCTGCAACATTGTTGACAACATGGATATCGCTTGCAATTTCTGCTGATACCTGGGATGTCTGGGCAACATTTTCATTGACCTCGACAATCCCCAGGGATGCCTGCTGAATATTGTCAGATACCTCGCTTGCTGCAGCAGACTGCTCTTCAACAGCAGCAGCAATGGTTGAAACAATCTCATTTACCTCTGTAAAGACCCCTGAAATTGTGGATACCTCATTGATTGTCTCTTGAGTGGATGTTTGAATTTCGGCAATTTTATTACGTATATCAAGGGTTGCCTCGGTGGTCTGGGTGGCAAGATTCTTGATTTCGCTTGCCACAACTGCAAAACCCTTGCCGGCTTCACCTGCCCTTGCTGCCTCAATGGTGGCATTCAATGCAAGCAGATTTGTCTGCTCTGCAATTTCTGTTATGGCTTCTGTTATTTTGGAAATATCCCGTGCTGCATCTCCAAGCCTTGTCACCTTGCCGGATGCACTTTCCACAGCAGATGCTGCATTTTCAGAAATCTGGCGTGCCCTTGAACAGCTTTGGGCAACCTCTCCAATTGTTGATTTCATTTCAGTTGCAGAGTCAGCGACAATGGTAAGATTGGTGGAAGACTGTTCACTGGCAGCAGCAACGGAACTCATGTTTGCACTCATCTCCTCTGTGGCAGCAGCAACTGTATTTGAACGCATGGAGAGATCCGCAGCATCTTCGGACATCTGTTCAGCTACAGATAGAACTTCTGCTGATGCTGCTGTAACTGTCTGGGCGTTTTCGGTTATATCAACAATTATATTGTTCATTCTTGAGATAAATGCATTGAACCAGCCTGCAAGTACACCTATTTCATCTGTCCGGTTGACATGAAGACGTTTTGTAAGATCCCCTTCTCCCTCTGCAGTATCTTTAAGTCCATCTGAAATATCCTTTAAAGGAGAAAGAATCATATAACGAAAGAGGAGAGCTGTGGCTATAAGGATAATAAAGCAACAGATGGCACCTATGACCAGAATAACTTTTCTGCTGTTTTTATTTACATGGCTTATGGCGTTTTTAAGAAGTACACCTGTCTCCTGAATTGCAACGGAATTGTCGTGGTTTATTATTTTGAGCTTTTCCTGAATGAACTGAAGTGTCTCTTCTGACTGGGCTTTCATAAGCACGCTTATGTTTTCTTCATTTTCTGATTTGTACAGTTCAAATCTTTCCACAAGTGCCTTTATCTCTTTAACCACAGCTTTTTTTGCAATACAGATGACTATTTTGCCCTGGGGGATGTTAAAAAATTTAAGTTCCTTTTCATGAATCAGAACCTCCGGATCTTTTTGAGATTCTTTAAAAAGAATGTCAATATCACTGTCTCCCTCTCCCTGATCAAGGTATTTGTCAATCTGATCATTGGCATAATCAATATAATTCACCACAGGTTTGCCATCCTGATCCAGGAAAAAAGCATAAATGACTTCATCTGATGCGCAAAGTGCTCTTGTAAACGAGGTGATTTGGTTGTACATTTTTTCCATCAGGAAGGTCTGGCTTATGGAGGCAAGGAGATCCGCAATAACCGTTGCGTTGGTCTTTACAAGGGCATTCATGGCATCTTTGAGCTGTTTTTCTTCCTGTGATATGGCTTCTTCTGTGGATGCCGAGACATTTGAGGTTACTTCTTCCTTCATCAGCATAAGGGATGAAACTAGGTTTTCTTCAAGGGAGACAAAGTAGTTCTGGGTATTAAGGTCAGTTTTTTTAAGTTTGCTGTTGATGGTGTCAGTCATCTCTTCAAGCATTAATGTCTGGACTTTCACAATTGAAAAAGACAATCCGGCAAAGGAAAGAATTAGAATAAAAACCAGTATAAGCAAAATTTTAATTCGCAGGCTTTTTTTGATTATTGATATCATAATTACCCCGTATAAATGTGTTAATGTTAATGATTAAAGTGTAATTTTTTACCGGCTCCTTTTTTTGACAAGCATAGCTGGGATTGATGCTAAGTAATTGGGTTTAAGATCAAAGTGTAGTTTGTAAGTAATTATTTGATTTCTGACGGGAGAATGTCAGAGAATTGATACTCCTGGACAGAAGTACCTACAGAAAGTTCATAGTCGTTATCTCCCCATTGCTCAATTGTCAGGTACTTTGTCTCGGTTTCATCTGCGTAATCCCATTTGAAGACCTCCTGACCCTGCACACTGTCATTTCCAAAAAAATGTGCGCCCCCTGTTTCGTCAATGTAATAAACAGTTCCTTCAAAAAGAAGGTTGTCAGGTGCTTCATCAGAGCGGATAATTTTTTCCCTGATTCCTGGATCAAGTCGGCTGAAGGGAATTTTTCTGCTTATACTCCAGTAATCCTCATCATCATGCTCTCTTTCCAGGTAGATAACATCATCGTGGCATTGCAATTGCCACTCCCAGGTTATATCACGGGGGCCCCACTCATAACGGTTGCAGGATGTCACTTGCCAGGTTTTCATGTCATAATCCACATAATATCCCTTTTTCATGCTGGCAAGGGTAAGATTAAGTGGATCTGGCCCGTTGAGGTGAAGTTTCTTTTTAAAAAAATCCATTAAGCCCATTAATAGTCTCCCCAGAATTTTTGGGACTTGATTACATTTTCGGCCATTTTTGTAAGGGCATACCTGCGTGTCTGCCCTTCAAGAGGCAATCACACAAGAGGGCAATCACACAAGAGGGCAATCACACAAGAGGGCAATCACACAAGAGGGCAATCACACAAGAGGGCAATCACACAAGAGGGCAATCACACAAGAGGGCAATTACGCAAGAGGGCAATCACACAGGATTGCCACTACAGTTGCCGACGTTATAACCAAATTCAATTTTTTGTTTTTTCAGGAAATTCCCATCTTTTGTTTTAATTCAAGAAGACTCTGGGATGTTGATGGTGTGGAAGCACCGTCAATGGCAGCATCAATCTCGAAATCCACTGATGTGCTTACTCCTGCAATTTCACCATAGGCGTCTGCAAGGGATTCATCCTCTTCAACTCTGGCTTTCATCTTTTCAAGCATGGCAATGGTGGATGATGAATCTATATTTGCAAGCTGGGCATTGATTTTTTTGGTGGATGCTGCTGTTCTTGCACGGGCTTTAAGTGTGATGAGGTCATTTTCGTATGATGTTATGGTGGATTTGAGCTTATTCACTTTGGCCTGTAGTGAGGAACTTCTGTTTTCATGGGTCTGGGCTTCAATTGAGAGACGTTCGCCATCACGGGAGTTTTCTTCTTTTCTGTTTAATGCTTCGGTGGCAAGGCGTTCCGCTTCTTCGGGTGCAAGTTGGTTGTTCTGCATTTTCTGGAGCAGCAGCATGGCCTTCCTTTCATAGTCTGCTGCAAGATTTTTTTTATTCTCTGCTTCCTTGCGGGTTCTTATGGCAATACCCTTTACTTCTGCAAGAGCGGTCATTGCTTCTGTCAGATCCTTTTTA
>NZ_LT828544.1:248312-251415 GCF_900170035.1 Desulfamplus magnetovallimortis
AATACCCTTTACTTCTGCGAGAGCGGTCATTGCTTCTGTCAGATCCTTTTTAAGATCCCTTATACCCTGTTCAGTCATCTTTATGGGGTCTTCCATTTTATCAATAATGGCATGGGCATTGGATTCTCCCACTTTGAAAAGTCTGCTGAAAAATGACATTTTTTATCTCCTCAATATATATTGTTACTTTTAAAATGTTTCTTCTATATATTTGGGTATCCTTCATATCAGATTGAAGTACTTTACACTTCTTGTCTGGAGTAGAGACGCAATGCATTGAGGCTCTACAGTTGGGTTATTTTGGCATTGGAAAAGTGTAAACCGGCAAATGAAGGATGCCCATATTTGCGAATTTATTTTGCGTAATTAACAAAAAATTCTGTGTATTCAAGAAAAAATTCTGTGTATTCAAGAAAATATTCTGTGGTTCAAGAAAATATTCTGTGGTTCAAGAAGCTGTTCTGTGGTTCAAGAAACTATTTTGTGTATGCAAGAAGTTCTGAACCATATTCCGAAAGGGCAAGGGTCAGGGCATGTATTGAGCCTTCAAGCTCATTTCTGTCAAGGTTCTCAAGTTGCAGGGTATCCCTGAAAATAATATATTTCTCCTCTGAATCCAGCACAAAAGCTCCGTGAACAAGCTCTCTGTTTAATTGAAGAAGTCGTTTGTAAAGCTCTTTTGTTTGTTCTGGCACCTTCATTATTATCTGCTCTATGATCACAATAGGAGCCTCGCAATCTATGACAAGATTTTTAATGCCATTGTCTTCATCTTCAACAATTACAAGTTCTTCCTGAACATCCTCTTTAATAATGGAAATTTCCATATCCTGAAGATAGCTCTTTACAAGTTCAAATTTATTCTCCATTTATGATCTCCTTTAATTGAGAGTTTGGGTTTGATTCTAAAGACGGTCGTTGTAGGGGCAATTGAGTTTGATTGCCTTTGTAAACGGGCATGGTTGATTACGTATTAATAATGCCTCAAATACAATAAATGACATCCTTCGTATCATGCAGAAAGTACTTTACACGTCCCGGAACAGGCTACCAGAAGAACAGGCATTGTGTTCAGAAAAGTGTAAAGTGGCAAATGAAAGATGCCCAATCAATGCCGAGAAAGCTAACAAGATGTCGATTTTTGAGTGTAATCAGGATATGTCCGGCCTTTCCCAGGATATCACCAGAAGCCAGTCATCCTCCTTAACTATGTAATCGTTATCCGGATTGGCGGTCATGTTTTTGCCTGATCCATCTTCAATGCCTATGCATATCAAGTTTTCTTTTTCTTTCAGAAGACACATAACCTGAAAAAAATTTTTGCCGGCAAGATAAGTTGGTAATTTTATCTTGTACAGATCGTGACCGTACCGGTTGCTTACAATTTCGCTTACAAGACGGGTTATGCCATGGTTAAGCGCTCCCTGTACCAGCAAATTTGTGGATATCTCTCCTGCCACAATAATCTCGTCAGCACCTGCAATTTTACAATGCTCCATATTTTTAGCACTCATAAGTTCAACACAGGTGTATATTTCAGGATTAAAGTTTTTGATGGACATTGTATTTAAAATGGTTTTTGCATCCCTTGAATATGAGTCAAGGGACTCATCAGATAGGATAATGGCCGCAATTGCTTTGTCAGCATGGCAGCGTTTAAGGGTTGCCGCATCAATTTGGCCGTTGACAAACATAACGTTGTCATCGTTTTCTGAATCTGGCCTTTGGGCAAGCTCTGCCACAATAACAATGGGGCTGTATCTGGATTTTGGATCTGCCCTCATTTCGGATATAATGGTGTTGCCCTTGAAATTCCAGCCACATATCAAAAAATGATTTGAAATATCCGTCTCTTTCACGCCTCTTTTCTCCAGCAGTTTGTTTTCAATAAAGATGGTTGCAATTGTTGCGGTTAGTAGTCCGATAAGGCCGATTCCGGATAACATGACAAAAAGTGCAACAACTCTCCCGCCTGTGGTTGCAGGGGAGATATCACCATATCCCACAGTTGTCATGGTTACAATTGACCACCATAAAGCGTCACTAAATCGGATCTTCTGTTCAAAGTACATGATAAGTGTGCTTCCAAACAAAAGAACTGCAATTGCAGCAAGCATTACTTTGTGAATTTTTTCACGTTTGAGCAGATGTATAAGTTGCCTGATAAAATTAGTGTTTTTATTACTTGATATCATCGTCATATAAGTCATAATCAGGATAATGTTTTTTAGCGCAATTCCGGCAGATACTGTGGCTGAACTGTGCTCCGGAACGTTCCTGTATGTATTCTTCAAGCTGTTTCCAGTATCCATGGTCATCTCTTATGCTTTTACAGTGCATACATATTGGTAACAGTCCACTTAGCTGTTTTATCTCTGACAGAGCCTTCTCAAGAGCATCTTTTTCCTTTTTGAGCTGATTACCGGCATCCTTTAGTCTCTGGTGTTTCCTTGCATTTTCTATGGCAAGGCCGCAAACTTCAATCAGGGACATTGTAAGATTAAGATAATGCTCTTTGTATTCAGGTAAAGCTATTTCATCAATTTCAAGTACTCCAAGTTTTTGTCCTTTGAAATGAATTTTTACCCTAAAACCCTTAAGGGATTCTGTCCACTCGTATTCTTTATCAAAACTTGATAAACGTTCTTTAATTGTAATCTCTTCTTCATTTAAAACCGGCAGTGAATATAATTTTTCAGATTGATTATTCTGAAGGGAGATATAAAACAGTTTTCTGGGCGAAAAGAGATTCTGAAATACATTTAGTATGCTTTCAATGGTTTTACTTTCATTATCCGCGTGTGCAATTTGAGCCAAAAGGTCAAATATCATGGCATATTCAGATGCCTGCTTTCTGGCAATTTCAAGCTCTCGCTTCTGCTCTGTTATCAAGTCTGTGTTTATTAACAAATTTGATTCCTGTTTTTTGTTAGTTATTCTTACCATGAAAAGGATTATTATTTTTATACTTGGGGATGATTGATACATAATCATGCCTGTTTACCGTAAAAATATCCCTCATCATTTTCATAATCGGGGATGGCGAAGTAGAGACAAGGCCTGCCTTGTCTCTACTGCCATGATTGTTTAACTTTTTTTATTA
>NZ_LT828544.1:251515-283347 GCF_900170035.1 Desulfamplus magnetovallimortis
TTTTGAAAATGACTTTCATCCCTTCGATTGTGGCGGTAATCCGCCATGTACGTTATTAGAAAGTCTCCGTAACATACTGATATACAACGACTTTCATGTTTCGTTGTGGTGCGTTAGCAAACATGGGGGGTGTATGAAAGACATTGTAACTACTTGTTTTTATAGAAATTTTAATCTCTTTTATTGTTGCATGAATCTGCCATGTAGATCCTCAAATTCGACACCCATTATCTTTTGAGCTTTGTCAACACTGTCTGAATCAGGATATCCAAGATTAACAGGATAAGGCAGGATTATCTATCCTGAGCATCCTATCCATCCTGGTTATCCTGGTTCAGACAACTGCAATAACTTCTGTAAAAGCAATAATATGTCGTTTTTGAATAGATCTATTGTAAAGGGTATTTTCCCCATTTATGGACAGCTTCTGATATTGCCATTAACACATCATCAGGTACTTGAAATGGAATCTCACCATGATTGTCAGATAAAATGAATCCTCCTCCTGCACCTGCCTGTGCAATTGCCTTTCGGACGATATTTTCTGCCATATCAGGTGTCCAGCGTCGCATCTCAATGCCGTTAAGGTTGCCCATCAGAGTAAGGCTTTTTCCGCAGCTTTGTTTTAATGTTGCAAGATCCTCTTCTGCACTGACGCCAACAATGGCAGTACCTGTCATTGCTATATCTTTTGTAATTGACAAACAGCGGCCGGAAGCCATATGCGTGGCTGTAGGCCCTTTTATTTGTGCAATTGTGCGCCTGGCAACTTCAAATCCGGTTTTAAGATACATATCTTTTGTGGTAATTGTTGTGGAAGATACAGGATCAAAATAGCATATTGCTGTGGTGCCGGCTTCAAGTTGTGCATTTGCCCATTCTACGCAGAATTTTTCATTGATTTTCATCAGATGGTTAAAAAGATCAGGGCTTTCATACATAAGTTCAATATATTTATCAAATCCCATCTGCATTACTGGCAATGAAAAAGGAGATATTACAACACCGACAATCGGGGCTTCATCACCGATTTTTCTTTAAGCATCTGCGATGATTTCAATACTTTCTGCAGGCATGGACTCTTTTTGATATTTGGGACTTCAAGGTTTTTGATATCCCGGAAGTTTTTGATCATGGGAATACCTGAGTTAACAGGAGCTTCATCCTGATAGATTATCTCTCCTCCAAAGGCCTCAATTTCAAGTGGTGCATAAAAAAAATTATAAATAGAGTCATGCCTGTATTTTGCACGTAATCTCAACTGCCCTTCAACTACATTTTCAGCCTTGGAAAAGTACTCCCTGATGGAAAGCCCTAACTCTTTAGCTCCATGCATGGTAACAAGGAGAAAAAAAGGTACGCGATCCGGCTCTTTATGTCCAATAGCTGTCAGCACTCGTTGCATTGATGTTAAAGGGAACTCTCTCTTACTCATTCCACACCTCCCGAAATACTTCTGATGACCGAGACAGCCTCGGATGCGTTTGCACACATGGCATCAGCTCCCACCTCCTGCCAGAGCTTGTTATCAAATCTGAAAGGTGCGCCTCCAACGACAATTTTGACATCAAGGTCAAGGCTTACAAGTTTCTCTTTTAGTTGTCTGATTTTCAGTGCTGATGGCAGCATAAGAACTGAAATCAATAAAACCTTGATTCCATCTTGCCTGACATTGACAACTAAATCATCAACTTCCATTGTACCGTAATCAAGAAGATCAAACCCGCTTGCTCTTAAAAGAGAATATACAATTGTTTTTCCCAGTTTATGTTGATCTGAAAGAACGCATATAGCCATTTTAGGTTGATCTTTTCTCTCAGGAGAGCCAGAAGGCAGAATTTCATAAACCAGATCTTCACAAATACGTCCGGCCATATAAACCTGTGACAGGGCAAACTCACCTTCCTGCCATCCTTTGCCTATTTTTTCAAGTGCTGGAATGACAACAGATTCAATAAAAGTGATCTTGGGAGCGGATGTAAAATCTTCCAGCATTTTTTTGGCAGAGAGTCTGTCAAGAGATAGCAGAGATTGTACAAAATTTTCTATAAGTTTTTCCATATATTTTCCCGTGTAAATTCCCGGAATTATTTTAAGTGTAAATTGATAAATGAACGGTGCCGGAATTTTTTGTGTAGTTCATTCATGGATAACTCTACAAGCTGTTGATTATGCTTGTGGGCACTGGATATCCCTCCATAAATATTCCCCCCGTAGAAACCAAATTCAATTACTCCGAGGATTCCACCCAATGCAGCATTTTCATCTTCAAATGCCCTGACTGAAGCAAATATCAATGCTGCATTCACCATCATTGCAGCAAGAGCATCATGGTAACGGTTACAATAGGAAAAACCTCCGCCTGGAATAATTGATAATATACCAGATAGTATTGGTTTTTTGCCATTGATTTTCATTTTTTCAATGGTCTCCTGAATGTCTTTTACGATTTCAGAAACCTGATATCTTGCTCTGTTTGAAATTGATATTTTATCAAGGTACCGGAGACCTTTCAGAAGGAAGCCTTTTTTTTCATCCATTGAAGCATGTTGCTGTTCAGCTCTTCCAAAATATATCCACGCAAGGGAGTAGAGGGCGTGATCTTTAATTTTGATAATATCAGCTTTTTCCTCTGCTGAATAGAGCAATAAAAGATTATGGAGCATCACCTCAGCCGATACATCTCTTTTTATGGCAAGAAATGTTGCACTTGTCATGAAAAGAGCTTCAATTTGAATTGGGTCACCGCTATTTCCTGGAATAATAATATTATCTGGAGTGCCTGATGTCATCCCTTCATCAGAAGCAGTTGATGAAAGCTTCTCATCTAAACTGATTGTTCGAGGTGAATAAAATTCAGTTGCAAGGGCTTTGAATTCATTCAGAGCTTCAGGAAATCGTTTCAGTTTATAAAGGGCAAAGCCTTTTTGCAGTCTGGCCTCTTTTACTCTTATATTATCTGGAAAAAAATGTATGAAACGACTTAGTTCAACAACTGAAGATGTAAAATCCCCTGATGCAAACAGCTCCATTGCATAGTTAAACTGCATATCTGAATTTATTGTAAGCGTCTCTTCTCCCGTTGCTGGTGAACTGCTGTGAAGCACCTCTATGATAGGATCGAATAAAAAGAGGGAAAAGGATAGAAACAGAATAAAAATAGAATTAAAGGGGCAAGGTATCCAGAGATTTTTTAATCTGTAATTCAGGGCTGTTGTGGTGAGGTTAATTCTTTTCATCATACCACCAGAAGTCATTGGCTTTAACAGGATCTGAAAAAAAAATTCTCCCGTTGGATTCAAAGGGTTTTGCCCGCAAATGTTTTGTTTCATCACGTCCACACCTGATCAGGCGGTCACATGTCATTATCCAGCCAATGAAAAGTCCATGTTTTTTTAATGCATCCTCTGCATATTTTGAGCATGAGGGAAACATGGCGCAGCGATTGCCGTCAGTAACTGAGATATGTTTTTTGTAAAACGTAAACAGGATAGGGCTGTTTTCATTTGCAGTTGTTTTTACGGGCAGGAACAGGACAAACAGGAGAATAAGAGTAATATAAGGTATATATAAAAAAGGTGGAAATCCTTTATTTGCCGATTTCGGCTTTTCAGAACACCATGGGTGTTTTTTGCGAATCTCAATAAACGGACATGGCTGGCGCTCAGCCACCCCCGACCATGAAAATAATGTATCCATTTCCACGGTAAAAGAAGTGTAAATCACTCTTATTATGATAGAAAAGGTTGTAAAAAATGATTTTTTTTTCACAGTTGCTTTACTCCTGGGTAACACGGAGTACTTCCTCAACGCTTGTAATGCCCTGAAGCACCTTGTTCACGCCATCCTGACGAAGCGTTGTCATTCCCCTGGACAAGGCTTCCTGCTTAATCTGGTTGGCGTCTGATGTTGTAAGGATTTTATTTTTCAGGGATTCGTTAAGCTCCATGATTTCAAAAATTGCCTGGCGTCCTGTATATCCGGTGTTGAAACATTGGGGACAGCCCCTTGCTTTGAATATTGTGACTCTATTCAGGGGTTGTGAATCAGGCTTTGAATGTGTGTTTTCAAGATCAAGTATAACTCTTTCCCCCTTATCCGGGTTATATGGCACCTTGCAGTTTGAGCAGAGGATCCTGACAAGTCTTTGTGCAGCAACAGCCTTTACGGAAGATGTAATAAGATATGGCTCTACGCCAAGATCCACAAGCCTTGTCACTGCTCCTGCCGAATCGTTTGTGTGCAGGGTTGAAAAAACCAGATGACCTGTAAGTGCAGATTGTATGGCAATTTCTGCTGTTTCCAGATCACGTATCTCCCCAACAAGAATCACGTCAGGATCCTGGCGTACAATTGATCGAAGGCCCTTTGCAAAGGTCATCCCTATTTTTCGATTCACCTGAATCTGGCCAATGCCCTTGAGGTTGTATTCCACTGGGTCTTCAATTGTTATAATGTTTTTGTCTGGAGAGTTGATGCTGGAAAGAGCTGCATACAGAGTTGTTGTTTTGCCACTGCCTGTGGGGCCTGTGACCAGTATGATACCGTTATTGATGGTTATAAGGCGGTTGAAAGTTTTTAAAGCTTCTCGAGATATTCCTGACTGGGATAACTCAAGAAGATTGCCTGATTTATTAAGAAGGCGCATGACAAGGCGCTCTCCAAATGAAGTTGGAACAGTAGATACTCTGATGTCTATCTTCTGCTGTCCAAGCCTGACTTCAATGCGGCCGTCCTGGGGCACCCTTTTTTCAGCTATATCCATATCTGCCATAACCTTTACCCTGGATATGAGAGCTGATTGAATCCATTTAGGTGGTTCAAGAAGATCATAAAGAATGCCATCAATTCTGTAACGGATTTTAATTGTATCTTGAAAGGGTTCAATGTGAATATCACTTGCATTTGCCTTTACAGACTGAGATATCATGTGATTAACAAGGCGGATAACAGGTGCGTCGCTTGTGTCATCAAGAAGATCAGAGGTCTCCTGAATCTCTTTTATAATGCTTTTTCCGTTTTCCTCCATATTTTCAACAAGTCTTCTTGTACTCTCTTCTGTCTCGCTGTAAATGTGATTTATGGCAGAGAGAATTTCTCCCTTTGGGGCAAGATAAAACCTGGGCATTGCAATGCCAAGAATTCGGGCTATTTCATCTGCCGGAGAAAGATCAATGGGATTGTTAAGGGCAATGGATACAGAGGATGATGAATCATGGTCATCTATTTGAGATGCAGAAGGAGAAGTTGATGACATTGACACTGGTGCCATGCAGAGCTTTTTGAGAAACTGGGAAGAAACTGTTTCTGTAAACCGTTTTTCATTGAGAATGGATAGCAGGGATGGGTCGGCATGGTCGATCTCGTTCAGAAGCGGTATGGAAAAAACTTTTGACATCACAGAGAGGATATGAATCTCCTCAACAATGCCTGATGACTGCATGGCTTCCATGAAATCATCCCTGTTTTTCAAGTATAGTCTGACAATTTTTTCTTCAGATTCACGGGATATTGATGTCTCTTTTGAGAGAAGCTGTAAGAATGTATTAAACACTTAGTTCCCTTTATATAATTTAATACTTCCCTTTTTAATGGAATCAATCTCTTCTTTTTTCTCGTTATAAATACCTTCTGCCTCAAGGGGATTTTTGATAACCCTTGGGGTAAGGAAGACATAGAGGTTGGTTCTGTCCTCACCGTCTGAAACAGTTTTGAAAAGATAGCCAAGCCCTGGAATGTCTCCAAGGCAGGGAAGGCTGTGCTGTGATTTTGAAAGGGTCTCGTCAATAAGCCCCCCTATGACAACGGTGTTTCCGTCCTCAACAATCAATGTTGTCTGAATCTGGCGCTTAAGAGTTGTGGGGCGATCTGTCTGGGCACTTTGGGTTACAGAATCAAGTTTTGTTATTTCCTGAAATACATTTAGTCTCACCAGCCTGTCATTACTTATCTGGGGTGTTATTTTAAGAGTGATACCAACATCCTTGTATTCGTAGGAGCTGTATGTGTCGGTTGCATTGTCAGCAGCCGATCGGGTCTGGTAGGGGACATTCTTGCCGATGGTAAGAGATGCCTCTTCATTATCTGTGGTGAGAATCTGTGGGGTTGAGAGTATATGTACGTTGTCATCGCTTTTATAGGCCTGAACCACTGCTCCGATGGATGGAAAAACAAGATTTCCAATGGCGAGTGTCTTTCCCATAACACCTACTGAAAAACCGGTGGGCAGGTTTCCGGTTGTGGCAATTGTATTGAAGTTTGAATAGCCATTGCCACCGAATCCGCCAAAGTAAACACCGCGGTCATTTCCGCTGTCATCTGAATCAAAGCCTTCTCCAACACGCCACTCTGTACCGATATCAAGGCCGCTTGTGACATTAACCTCCATTATAAGGCATTCGATATAGACCATGGCCCTGGGGATATCAAGTTTGGAGATAACCTCTTCCAGTACAGGATAATCCTCTTTATCAGCCATTATGATAAGGCTGTTGGTTGCTTTGTCAGCCATTATTCTCACTGATTTTGAGACAATGGGAGCAAGCTTTTTTCCCTGGGCCTGACCATCAGCAGGAGCAGAAGGTATCTCCTGAAGTACCTTTGCCAGATTTTCAGATGATGCATGTTCAAGGTAATAGACTCTCACCTTTTCCTCACCTTTGGGGATTTTCTGGTCAAGAAGGTTTATAAGTGCTGTGACTCTTTCTGTCTCTGCCTCACTTGCAAGAAGGACAACAGAGTTTGTGCGTTCATCAGCCACAAATTTAACTGTGAGATCTGGATCCTCTTTTCCCTTTTCGCCTCTACTTCTTGCTGTGAAAATTGTGGAAAGGTTCTGGACAAGTTTTACAGCATCGGCGTTTTGGACAGGGATAACCGATATCTTTTTGCCGATTCCCATTATATCCACGGCATCTATTATCTTCATAAGACGCTCTATATTTGACTGGGTATCTGTTATAATCAGCATGTTTGTATCGGAATAGGAGAGTATAACGCTTCCCTTTGATATAAGAGGTGTAAAGATTCGCTTCATTTCGTCTGCATCAGCATAGGTAAGTGGAATTATTCTTGTAACCATGCTGTCACCTGAGTTTTCCATATCCCTGAAAAGACGTGTATCAAGGTTTTGGGAACGTGCTTCTGCCAAAGGCATTATCTTGATTACCTCTCCTGACTCAACAGCAGAAAAACCATGAATGTTGAGTACAGATTCAAATACTCGGTATGCCTCCTTTACGGAAATTCTGGAAGGCGATATAACAGTGACATTGCCCTTGACCCTGTTATCAACAATGAAGTTCTTTTTTGTAAGCTCGCTTATAAATTTGATAAAAACATTGATGTCAACATTGTTGAAATCTATTGAAACATCAGCTTCATTGATATTTGGGATGATCTCTGTCTCTTTTGTGTTCTCTGTGGTCTCTTTTGTGTTTTGTGTGGATTGTTTTATGTGGCCATCTGCTGTCATGTTTTTTCTGCTTTTTTTAAGTTCTAAAGCATTGGCCGTTGTCACAAGGCCATGATCGTCTGATAATCCTGAAGGCAGGATTCCCGCTGTCATGAAAAATGCCATTGATACAAAGAGGATGGTGATAAATATCCTCTGTATTGTCGTGGGAAATAATTTTTTTTTATTCAACATGGTATAAAATTTCCTTTGTCCTGCCGCGTCTTTTAATCTGGATTTTGGCTTCAGAGGCGTTTTGAAGGGTATCATACAAACCTATTGCATCTTCCACTGACCGGATGGCATTTCCATCCACACCCATTATTATATCTCCATTTCTTATGCCCATTTCATTGAACATGGAGCTTTGCTTTATACCATAAAGAAGAATACCATCAGCCTCGCCGCCTGTAAAATGGGGACGTATTCTTACCTGTTTCATGAGATTATTTATATCCTGCATGGACTCTTCAATCATTGATCTTTGAATGGTCATTTCAATCTTGTCATCATCTTCTCCCCTATCCACAGATGTGGAGGTTGCGGCAGTATTTCGAAGGATACCTGAGCTTGTACTTATGTTTGAGGCTGAAACGTCACTTGACATTTCAAGCACCTGATCCTTTCCATTATTATTGATTATAACGCTCATACGAAGAACTTTTCTTATGACAGCAGAAGTACCCTCTATGATCTCACCCTGTCTGTAAAGTCCCTGCTTTCTGTCACTTGCATTTTCTATGACTGCATAGTTCTCAGTGTCGCCGCCTTTTACAGTGCCCCACAGTTTTATATTGAGTGTGGTTTTTTCAAGGGATTCAATTTCTGCATCTGATAAATCATCAGTTTCTTCTTTTTTTTCAGAATTCATAGCTTCTGAAGATGTTTTGAAAAGGTTTCGTTTTTTTATGGCATCATAATGCGCAATGGAGATTGATTTTACAATTGAATTTGGAATAGTTGTATCAACAGATTTAAGTCTGGAGTTTGGTGATGATTGGATATGTGTCTCCTGGGTGAGAATTTTGCCTTCAAAACCTTTGTAAAGGGTCTCAACAAGCAAAAAAATGGCAAGAGTCAGAAATAGTGTATTTAGAATATGGAATAGAAGTTTCAAAATTAATATTCCCTGATTAAGACTGAAAGAGGAATCTTGGCTTCTGATAGTCCAGGTCGAAGAAGAACTTTTTTCATGTTTTGACTAACTGAAGGAGTCGTCACTTCTCAAAGCTTTCACCATAGATTATTTTTTAGGTTGCCATTAAAATACTCAAGAGTCCTAACTTCTCAAATCCACCACCACATATTGTTCTTTCAATTCTCTGAAAAATACTTTCTGTGGTCTCCATTTAGAGAACTTATGACTTACGAGTAAACAGGCATGATTGATTACGTATCAATCACCCCCAAATATAAAAATGATAGTCATTTTCACGGTAAACCGTCATGGCCGGAGTCCGGCCACCCCCGATCATGAAAATAATGTATCTATTTCCACGGTAAAATACTATTTTTGGTGGTCATCGTTAGAACTGATGACTGATGAGTTACTAATATGAATCTATCTTCTCTTTAGCTATTTCTTTGAATTTAGTATTTAATTGGTCTCTAAATTTCTTGCCTACCTCATCGAATGTTTTTAACAGCTCAGAGAAAGTATTATGGCCTCCTATAAAATCCCAATATTCATCACCAACTAAAAAATCATTTGGTGGATTCATCATGCCTACCTCTGTAAAACGATGATATGGTTTGGGGTAGTATGGATTATATGGAAACGCAAGATAAACCTTAATAGGCTTTCTTCGCCTTGCAACCCACTCTAATAATTTTGTTTTACTTTTTTCAAACACATCAATATTGGGTTTAACAGTTTTTATCTCAAAATAATGTTCTTCTCCATCTCTGTTCATATAAAAATCAGCAATATTGCCTGATCTTTGAAATTCTCCGTTTTCAGCAGAGGCCTCCAAAACCTCCTTAACTTCTTTATCAATTGAAGCAGTTCGCTCTTTGTTTCTAAGTCCTGTTACAATATTAGAAATTACTGTTTTTTGTTTGTTTGAGATTGCTCCACCTACTCCATAATTTCTGAAAGCTTCATAAGAGTTCTCAGATGCTATTATGACAGAAACATCTTCATAGATGCTCATTCCAAGAGTTGTTGCCATAGAATGTATAAAAGAATAAGCCGCAATTTTTTCATTATCCTGGATTAATCTTGCTAAAAATGGCATTGAGGTCGTTTCTCTACCATATGAAGTTAATTTGTTTTTAATCTTTTGGGATAATAATTCTTTGATTTTTTGTTTCTGTTTGTTCGATAGTGCCATTATTGCTCCTTCAAATGGAAGATTATCTCGGAATAAGCAGACCTATCTTTTTCAACACGATTTAAAACTGGTCTTTTATATTCATTTACGATTTTCATTCCGGATAGGTCTGCTATTTGAGGGTATAAGCGATATTTATCGTTTGCTACTAAAAAGATATCATAATCCTTTTTTAAATATTGCTTGCAGTTATTCAAAACATCAGAAATACCTTTGACATAAGATTTACGCGCTTCTACCCCTTGGCCTTTGAATAAAGGCCCGATTTCAAAATCATCAGCTCTTTTGAAACCAAACAGATCATAGGCGTAAGCATGTTGCTCATGATAATTTATCAATCCTACATAAGGAGGACTGGAAAAAATCCCATCAATTTTTTTATTTTCAAGCAATTTGCTTAGTTCATGATGCTTCTTCCCTATTTCTTGAACAATGTTTATGGTTCTGCTGTCTCCAATTAAACATTTTTGATAAGTGTTGCTTCTTAGTTTGTCAAACTGGATAATTCTTTTAATGGTGTCTTTAATGTATCTTTGCCACCAAGATGAAATTGAAAACAATGGCTTACATATTTTCCCATGTTTTTTACAATAATACGTTGTAATTACAGGTTCTTTTAAAGTTGCTAAATCAGCGTGAGTAGTAGCACGGCATGAACGAATTGTTCTGCTCAAGACCAATGCAAGAATTTTTTTTGTTTCAATATTACTGATAGATTTTATTTGTTCAAAGACAAAATCTATTTCCTGTCGGACAACCTTTAAAAACCATTTATCTAAAAAGGAAGAGTCTTTTTCCTGTTTCAATTCAATTTTGTATTTACTTATAAGAGTTTCATAAATATTTAAAAAATAGTCAGAGTGTTGTTGTCCATACAATTTGTCATTAATTTTTTTTTGCCTGACATCATATTTAAATTGTGGTGAAGGAAAATATTGATCATTGAATATTTTTAACTCTCCTAATAATTCCTGCTCAAACAACACATTGTTTTTTTCTTTCTGAAATTCATTCAGCTTTTTTGTTATTAGATCAGCACTCTTTTTTATCTCTTTAACATCATATTTACCGATTTTAATATTACTCATAAATGCGTTAAAGGCAGAAACATCAATTCCGATTGAATGCAAATTTAATTCGTTTGCCTGCACAAGAGTTGTTCCGCTTCCGCAAAAGGGATCTAAAATAATATCTCCCTCGTTAAAAAAAACCTCTTTTTTAAATTTATCAGTGTGTTGGTCAAGAAAATACTCAACTAATTGAGGAATAAATTTTCCTTTGTATGAATGCAATCTGTGAACGTGTTTTGTTGTCTCAGATTCTTTATATTCAGAAAATGACAATTTCCAATTTAAATCATCGCCCAATTGTTTTTTCCAGCGGTATTCTTTCGTTTCATAATGTGCATTATAATACTCTTCCAAATCCTGTTTGTTTATAATAGCATTTCCATTATTCCCGTTTTTAGGTATTCTTCCATATTGAAGTAAATACGATATATTTGAAGGAGTAACATTTTTACCAATGTATTTTGAAGCCCACACACTTGCTTCTTGAATTGTCATAAAATTTTGCATTTCTGATTTTCTCATATCTATAAAAAGCCTTGAACCTTTGAATTGTCTTAAAAATCACTCGATAGTTTAAACTTGAAAAAGCATTAAGATAATTTTGCATCTTTCATTTCCCAGTTTACACTTTCCCGAACAGAATGCCCGTTTTTCGGGGATACTGTTCCGGAAAGTTTAAAGTACTTTCTGTATTATATGAAGGATGCCAGATAATTTTATTTTTATATGTCCAACATTTTGATAACAGGCTTTTTAAGTGTTCCTGTGACTTTGAAAGGAATACCCTTGGAAGAGCCAGAAAAAAGCATGGAGACAGCAGCAATGCCGGCAAGGGATGATACATGGGATGCATTGGGTTTTAATTCTCCGGTTAATGCAAGATAACAGTTTTCAGGAGCACTTCCAAGTGAGATTTTACCCTTTAAGTTTATCTTCATGTTTGGGCCTGAAGCATCTAAACGATCAACTGTAAGGGCAAGTTCCTCTTTTTTCAATTCAATGTCAATGGAGTCAAATTTAAGTCTGGAAAAGCCCATCTGTTTTAAAAGGGGATCATCTGAACTGATTTTGCAACTGGAAAGTTTTACAGAAGCTTCACCGCTTCCTCTGTCAATTGTCTTTACAGGGGCACTGTAGTCAATATCTCCATCCATAATAAAGGAGCAGTAAAAGTCAAACCCTTCGGCGCTGTACCTGATATTTTCAAGTTCAACTTTTGCAAGATTCATGTCAATGTAAATATCTGAAGGCAGCTCTCTTATTGATGGGGATTTCAGTTTTATTCTTCCTGTGGCGGCACCGTTGCCCTTTCGGGCTTTGAAATCAAGATATTTATCCACTCTGTGCAGGGTCAGAAAGCGTGGATAGATGGATATAAAATCTATATCAATGGTTCCTTCTGCAGTTTCCGTCTTGTTCCAGGTTTCAGGTTTATTTCCGGCTTCAGGTTTATTTCCGGCTTCAGGTTTATTTCCGGCTTCAGGTTTATTTCCGGCTTCAGGTTTATTTCCGGCTTCAGGTTTATTCCCAGTTTCAGGTTTGTTCCAGGGTTTCGGTTTATTTTCATTTTCTGCTGGAAGTTCATTTTTTATCATACTGTTATTAAAATTTATCTGTACAGGAGACAACTTTACTCCCACAGGTGGAAATGAGGGATTCAGTTTTCCAATAGTGATCTTTCCATGTTTTAATGAGTTGTTGATTCTTGTGGCAAGTGACTCTGCAACCTTTTCACCAGGAAACAGCATAACAAGGAAAAAAACAGAGGCTGCAATCGTATATATAACATATAAGATAACTTTTTTTGCATTCATAAGATCACCTTTCATCCAATACAATTGTTTCGGTTTCAATTACTGCTGTAAGTTTGCGGTCATTACCTGATGCTGCAAGTGAAAGAGAGGTTATATGAACTCCGTTTTCAGAAGTTTCAATGGCGTTTATAAGGTCAACCACCTTGTCTATTAAAAGATTATCAAGTTTCACTTTTACATTGGATATGGTGACACCGCTTATATCTGATTTGCGGGCAGATGGTTTCATATATGCAACGTTTTGCCTGACCTGTATGGTGCGGGCAAGCTGGTCAAGGAAAGAGAATAGAGTAAATGAAGCGTCTCTTTTCATGACAATGGCCTTTTCTGCAATCTCTGCCTGCCTTATCTTGTTGTATCTAAGCTTAAGGGATTCCATTTCATACAGCTCTTTTTGCTTGATGGTAATCCTGTGGATTATATTTTCTTTTTTGTCAATTGCAGGGAAAATTATAAAATGGGTAATAATTGCTATTGCAATAACTGACATAGCAGTCAGAATCATTATTCGTTCCCGTCGGGAAAATCTGGTAATCATTTGTTATAACCCATAAAAAATATATAGATGAAGCATACAAAAAATTCTAAAGATCAATGGTCTAAAGATCAATGGCAAAATTAAACTTAACACGGGTTCCATTATTCTCTGCCGTGGCACTACTGATTGTGATATTTTTAAATAGTGAAGATTTATCAAGGTTTGTTTTAATCCTGTCCACAGAATTAAAATTGTCAGTGGTACCTGTCATTACAATTCTTCTTTCACTGAAAAGAAAACGGTTTATCTCTATATCAATCTCATCTGAAATATTTATGGATAGTTCATAAAGTATATCCATTGCTTTTACATATGAGTAATCTCCGTCTCCTGATTTTTCAAAGGAAATTTCCTTTTCAGCCTCTCTGACATTTACCTTCATCTGCATAAGTGGGTCCACAATGATTTTGACATCAGGGAATGTCTGCTTGAATATTGTGTGAATGGACATATTTACCCTGTCAAGCTCTTTTTGAAGAAGGTTGGTTTCATACTTGATATTGATAAAAAAGGCAGATAAGCACAACAGTAAAAAAAACATTAACTGAATAATATTGTTTTTATATTTTTTAAAAAACGAGTTCTTTGCATAAATGCCCTGGCAGAAGTCTGGTAGTGCAGGCTTTTCAGTGCAAAGAGTTGCTGCTGCAACAGAGTTGAACCAGATATTTTTTTGATTCTCTTTACTTGGAGAGCTGTTTTCAAGTGAGATGCTCTCTTTAACTGGAGAGTCATTTTTCAGAAAAATATGGCCTGTCAGATCATCGCAGTTGAGATTTTTAAGGTTTTAAAATTTTTGAATTAAACTCTGGACTGTATTTTTCAGGTGCGCTGGATATAACATAGTAGTTTGCCCTTTCCCCTGTGATGCCATGTCGCATGGAAAGAGCTGTCATTGTCTGCTGGAGGTGCTTATTGTAAAAAGAATCTGTTTTCAGGGGTTTACCTGAAGGCATCTTTTTTGTTATGGAAAATGTGCGGATGGCCAGAATATTTTTTTGGTAAATAAAAACTGTTGTAATCTCATCTGCATTAATAAGTATCAATATGGTTATTGTGCTATGATCTTCTGAAGAGCTGGCAGAATAAGATTTTGTCAGAAGGTGGGCAGCAGGAAGCCCTGAAACAGTTATCATGTCTGGTTGAACAGCTCTTTTACTGACTATGTTAAAGCAGATATCAACTATTTCAGTTGGAACCGATGTCGTAAATATGGAGTGTTTTGTGTTTTTAGCCACCATGTTGGCCATTTCCGGATATTGCAACCCAGTTTCATCTGGTATGACAGCCTTTATTATACTGAAATCCGACAGATAACCTGCAGAAGGAAGCGGTAAAACTGATGCAAGCTCAAAATCCAGAACCTGCCTAATCTTGGCAGGTGAGCTGAATGGAAAATCAAGAGTTCTGAAAAATGCCATGGACGGGGAAATGGTTATGGCTGATGCAGTGCATCCTGTAGTATCAAGTTCTGAAAGAAGATTTTCAAGAGCCTCTTCAAGTTCATGAGTTTTTACATCGTATGGTACATGACAGGCATCAAGTATGAAAATACCTTTCCTGGTTTTCTGGATAACAACTCCATAAATAATACTTGTACCAATTTCGATTCCCAGAATTTTTTCGCTCATACCTGTTTTGCCAAAGTTATGTTATATCTGTTTATATTACTCGTCAGTCATAGGTTCTCTCAATTGATACCACAGATATTATTTTTCAGAGAATTGATAATACAATATGTGGTGATGGATTTGAGAAGTTACGACTCTTGAGTTATATTACTTAGTTTCCAAAAGTTGAAGAGTAATGCATCCCCATTTCCCGCTTTTGTTTTTCTCCCTTCTGATAATAGCTGTCAAAACACTTGTGGAGTCATTAAAATGTGCCGAAGCTTCAACTTTGAACAGAAAAGAGTCGTATCTTATAAGGTTGTCAAATGCCTTTTTTTCTTTTTCCGAAAGCTCTATAACCTCTTTATACCATTCCCTGTCAAGGGAATTGACAAAAAAAATACCATCTTCTCCCTTTTGTGTTCTGAATTCCGCAAGTTCACCTGCCTGATCTTCCATACCCTCAGGTAAAATAGCGGCAAGTATTAATTCATCAGCCGTGTTAATATTTATTCTACCTGGCCATGAATATCGTACTCTCCCTTTTTCAGTACGATCCATTCCATAAACAGTAAAATAATCAGATATTTGCAATTCATTGGGGTTGTTTGTAAAATTTGTATTCTTCTCTGAATCAACATGTAATATTGGAAATATCGGATTTTTACCTGCACCTGATTGAAGAAGATCAAGGGGGATGCCCTTTATCATGAAAAGCTCCTCGACACGGTTCATTGGAGAATTGGGACAAAGCACAGGCGGGTCAAGGGATGCGTACCATGACGATTCAGCACCTGAAAGTCCACTGATGGCATCGTCATCTCCGGAATCAAGCCAGTCTTTGATTGAATTAATTATCTCGGCAGAATCTCTTATATCCAGAGACTTGTCGCTTGATATAATAAGATTAAGAAAACGCTCCCAGAGAGCAATCTGGACTTCGTTGGCTTCATGACCCGGGAACTCATGAAGCAGGGCATTGATCTGAATCTTTCCAAGTTCATCGGAAATGGTCAGTTCAAGGCTTTCAGGGGCAAGACCAAGAATATGTGGAGCCATGGCCATTTTTTCCTGATCAGCCCATATCTCCTGGAGAGAGTCTGTATCTCCCTGTTCAGCATCACGTATCAGCAACATTTTAGCAAGTTCAATTCCGGAAAATGCGATTTCCCTTGCAACCAGCATATCCGCTGACTTGCGACTTTTTATTGCTGAACGGCCTGTTTTTTTTGCCACCTCAAGAGCAGCAGTGGTCAATACAGCAATAATTGCAAGGGTTACAAGAAGAGCCATGCCTTTTTGGCTTTTTCTTTTGATATTATTCATTTTTCCTTACAACAGGCATTGTTATACGGTTTTCTATTACCACTGTTGAATTATGGTCGTTACTTTTTAAATCATTAAGAGGCTGTTGGCTGTTGATATTGAAAGAAGTCTCATGATTTGTGTTGGCAAAAGGGCTCTCATGATTTGTGTTGGCAGTTGCCTGGAAAGCTACAACTATATGTATGGATAATGGTGTTGTACAGTCAAACTCATCGGAATCCGAGTCCCAGTAATCATAATCTGTGCCGTCAATATGACGGTATCTCAACTTGAACTCTTTGATATCTTTACAAATAACAGGGTCGCATTGAGACTTGTCTGCTTCTTCAAATCTATTCAAAGCATTGAGATCAAGTGTATCTGACCGGCAGAGGTCAAATCCGCCGTTGCTGCTTTGGCGGACATAATAGCATATACGGGCAACACCTGTTCTTTTGTCTTGACCAAAGGAAATATGGCTCATGGAAGCAAAGGTGATGGTTGAAAAGATTATCCCATTTACACTTGTTTCACTGCCCATAATCCTGAATGGATCGCCTTTGTAGTCATTGATATTGAAATATGATTTGGAGTAACCTGAATCTGAATGTGTGGAGGGGGCAGATGGTGAATGGGTAAGGGGCATACGCATCAAGCTAAGGTTTTCAAAGCCTTATCAGACGGGTTTTTCTAATTTTTGTTGTTAAGATGTTTGATTTTATATTTATAATAAAAACAAAGTCTTATATTCTTAGCTTGATGCGTATGGGGTAAGGGGGGGGCTGTAGGAATTAATTTCATCCGGTTTTGAATATTCCGGTGGGAGCGCAATTCTAAGTGCAGTAAGGTCTTTTGTTATTCTGTCTGAAATAAGATCTCCTTTTTCTGACTTTGCAATGTGTTGCTTAATAATCTGGTTTGAGACAGCAAATGATCTGAATGATGAAAATATGGTCATCATAAGAGTGCCAAAAATCAATATTGCCACCATGATTTCAAGCAGTGTGAATCCTTTTTTGTTTTTATTTTTCTTCATTTTGAAGGAAACGCCATGTGGATATTGCAAAGGTGTTGCCGTTTTCATGGGAAATCTCAAGGTCAATTTTCATGAAACGCCGGATCATATCTTTTCCAATGGCAGTCTCTAAGATCTCCATGGTCTCTTCGGGAATGCTATCAGAAGATAGACCTTTCTCTTCAATATGGGAATGCCACATATAGCCTGGAAAGTTCTCTCCAAAATCTCCATAGCTATCCTCTTCATGGTTATTGCTTTTGAGTTGATCTGTAAAGTCTGTAAGTTTCATACTGGCAAGATATGAGGCTGTTGAATAAAATTCCCCTGATGAGGAAAGTGCTATTGTGCCTGACTGCATTTTAAAAATTGAGATAAGTACAACTCCGAGAATAGAGATGCTTACAAGAATTTCCAGCAAGGTAAACCCATTTGCAGAGTTCATAACATTAAAACCATTTGCGGAGTCCAAGTTCGGCAAGCTGGACTCTTTGGTGGATTCAGTCAGCGAAAATCCATTGGCTTGGGAGTGCGTTTTTATGGTGTCAGGCAATTTCATTGGTTTTCAGTTGCAAAGATCAAATGAAAAGGAACTTTTGCGTATTTCCGGATATGGGAGAAAAGGTTCGATCAGTATCGTGATATCATTTGCACTGTCTCTTCTTGTAATATGTATCAGAGCCATATCGCAATAACCGTCATGGCTGAAATTAAATCTGTATTCATCCTCGACAGGAGTTGTAATTCCAAAAAATTCAACTCTGTCAATGTGAAGTGAGTCATCCAGTTTAATGGAGTTCTCTTTTGCTTTATCAATCTCTTCCTGATTCATCTGCTGATGAGTCACCCACATGGAAGAATCTGCTGTATCAATATGCATTGTATAGTTATTTTTGTCATTAACAGCTATGGTTTTCAGTTGACTTATGGTATGAAACAGCAGATTTAAACTTGCGGCCTTTTCCCTGGATGGAAGCATTGCGCTGAACCTTGGAATAGTCATGAACAGCACGCTTCCCAATATGGCAAGTACCACAATCAGCTCAAAAAGTGTAAAACCGTAACGGGTTCCATCCATGTGGAAAATGGGTAGCATACCCAAATTGGGGGGATTTGGTTTATTCAAGTTCCCAACTTTTAATATCTGCATCTATACCTTCACCACCTGGTGCGCCATCAGCGCCATAGGATATTATGTCATATTCTCTGTGAACTCCTGGGCTCAGGTAGAGATATTCCATGCCCCACGGATCTTTAGGAACCTGTCCTCTGTCAAGATAACCGTTTTGGGGCCACTTTACAGGCAGGGGCTCGGTTGATGGCTCTTCAACAAGAGCTGAAAGCCCCTGTTCTGTTGTCGGGTAACGTCCATTGTCAAGGCGATAAAGCTTAAGAGCTGTTTCTATTGCGGATATGTCAACTTTTGCTTTAACGATCTTGGCATCATCTGTTCTTCCCATGAGTCTTGGTACAATAAGGCTTGCAAGAACTCCAAGGATAACCACAACAACCATAAGCTCTATCAGGGTGAAGCCCATGTTTTTTGGTGGTAATGATATTTTACGGCAATTTTTTCGGATGGCGATGGCGGATTTCAGGCCGCATAAGCTTTGCAGGCTGCTTTTTTGCCGGTGATTTTTTAATTGGGATGGCTTGAAAAGCATTTTTTTTGTTCCAGACACTGTGTTTATATCCTTGAATTTTTTATTCATGTACAGCTTGTATATTAATTTTATAAGAAAGTCCCCGTCTTTTAAGGAGCTATAGGACTTTCATGCTTCGTTGTGACAGATGGTTCTGCCATGGCCGTTATTTGGTCTTTACAAGCTAATCCAATCATTATATTTTACCTCAAACAGTTGAAGAGATTTTCTGCCCGACAACAAAACCTTGAAATAGCACTATATGCATGAAAAAGAATCTGTCGATAATATATTTAAGGAGAATTTTGGTGACAGACCATCATATTGATACTTTGACAGACCATCATATTGATAAAAGGAGCGAACCGAGAATCGAACCTGAAGGGTATCACTGCGTTGAGGTTCAAACTTTGAAAACGCTTTTTCTCTACCAGTTCAAAATCTGGAATATTTCTGCAAGCGGTATGTGTCTGCTGGTCAGAAGTGATTCAGATTTTCTTGATAAGGTGGATGTTGGCGAAATCATTGATATAAAATATTACCCATCGGATCTTTCATGGCCACCTGATATTCACAGGACTAAAATCATGCATATTACAAGAGCCAATATGGATAAGTTCAAAGATCATTATATGGTTGGGCTGATGATAACAAAATAGGTAACTCACAATTAAAACCCACAAAATACCATTAGGCATCCTTAAAATACCATTAGGCATCCTTCATATGACCCCAAAAGTACTTTACACCTTTTTGTGAAATATTCCCGCCACTCAGAGTTTTTTATCCGGAAAGTGTAATCCTGGAAATGAAGAATGCTCATTTTTGGGGACTTTCACCGGAAAAGTGTAAACAACTATTGAGGGATATGAAGGATGCCTTGTTATGAAGACTTTTTAAAAAAAATTTCACAATAGATCATTTTGAAGAATAATCGAAGAGAGGGATATCATACCGACTATCTCTTCCTTATCTTCAACAGGAGCTCTTCTTATACCTGCACGGTAAAGCAGTCTTGCAACATAACGTATATCCATGGATGCCGGTACTGTTATTACAGGTTTTGTCATAATTTCATAAACATTCACCTGCTCAGGAGGCCTTCCCGATATAATAACACCTTTTATGAAATCCTGCACAACAACTATCCCCCAGGCATCATCTTCATAACGTTTATTCACAAGCAATGCACTGATTTTTTCCGATCTCATTTTTTCCGCAGCTTCTTTTGCGGTTGCCATACCGTCAATGGATATAAATCCATTTGTCATAACATCCCTTGCGCGTATAATTTTATTGTTATCTTGCATAGAATTATTCTTCCTTTAAATATTAATAGTGGTTCTTCAAGTTCAAGCCATCTCTTCAAGTTTAAACTGTCTCTTCAAGTCTAAACTGTCTTTTCAAGTCTAAACTACCTCTTCGGTTTAAATTATCTTTTAAGTCTAAGCTATCTCTTCAAGTTCAAACTGTCTGGTGATTTTCATTCAATTTAAAGGTTTAAGTCGTTTCCTGCACGACCATCAAAAATAGGTCTCTTTTACTCTTTTTTTGAATTCATCAAGTTGACTTTCAAGACCTGCTACTTGCTCTACAGGTAAAACAAAAGCAATTCCGGTACCTGGCTTGTGGAATTGTCCTGCCTCTTTTATTGCAGCAAGTATTTTGTCAACAAGGTGTTCCTCCACAAGGAACATTATAATATCAGTCTGTGCTTCAAGTGTAAGACCAAAAAATGTTTTTGCTTCTCGTATGCCTGTGCCCCTTGCCGGGATTATTGTTGCCCCAGTTGCACCGGCTGCCTTGGCAGAATCCACAATATTATCTGTAATATCAGGTTTTACTGAGGATAATATCATTTTAAATTTCATATTTTTTCTCCATACATAACGTAGATGGCGGATATCCGCCACAATCGAATGAATGAAAGTCATTTTAAAACAGTCTGTTACGAAGACTTTCATATAAATTTCTGTAAAGCCATTATTTGCTGTTTATCAAGGATTGTTTTTATTTCGCGACTATCAAGGATTGTTTTTATCTCTCGACCTGCGTACCTTCCATTGCATGATCTGTGCATATCCCATTACTGCAATGATAGGAAACAGGCTTGCAAAAGCTATTAGTCCAAATCCATCAAGGGCAGGATTTCGACCTGGTACAGTGGCAGAAAGACCAAGCCCCAATGCTGCCACCAAGGGAACAGTTACTGTGGATGTAGTAACTCCTCCGGAATCATAGGCCAGTGGTATTATATTTTTGGGAGCAAAAAAGGTTTGCAGTATAACGATTATATACCCGATCATTATGTAAAGGTAAAGCGGTGTACCAGTTACAATGCGGAATGTTCCAAGGCTTATTCCAAAGGCAACCCCTATGGCAACTGTTATTCTAAGACCCCATTGGCTTATTGTTCCGGCTGATACCTCACTTGCTTTATAAGCCACAGCAATAAGAGAAGGCTCTGCAATTGTTGTTGAAAAGCCTATAGATGCAGCAAACAGATATACCCATATATATGCTTTCCAGTCCGGCGTTAATGGAATATTTTCTGATCCATATATAAAAGCAGGATCAGAAAGCTGTGTTGCCATCAAATTTCCTACAGGAAAGAGGGCCTTTTCAAGGCCGGCTAAAAAAAGTGCAAGACCAAAAACAACATAGATTCCGCCCATTATTACACGTTTAAGATGTGGCACAGGCTGGCGGAGTATAAAAATTTGGAAAAATGCAATAAGCGTTATGATTGGGATAACATCCCTGCATGTAGCTAAGAGTACGATGCTGAAGCTATGCAAAAAATCCATGGAAAAACTCCCTTTTTGTACTTTTTATTAGAAAATTTCCATAACATGCTGATATATAACGACTTTCATGTTTCGTTGTGAAGCGTCAGCAAACATGGGGGTTTATTAGAAAGTCTCCATAATACACTGATATGTATAGACTTTCATGGATTTTGTGGCAGGTTGGCCTGCCATGGCCGTTATTTAAAAACAATAAGTCCGTAACCCATTACAAATATCATGGGCAGAAGGGATGCAAAGGCAATCAAGCCAAAGCCGTCCAGCAGAGGGCTTCTTCCCCTGATGGTTGTAGCAAGACCGACCCCTAATGCTGCAACTAAGGGAACAGTAATAGTGGATGTTGTAACCCCTCCTGCATCATAGGCAATACCTATAATCTCATTTGGAGCTATGATGGTCATGAGCATCACCATTATATAGCCTCCAATTATAAGATAGTGAACAGGCCATCCCTTTAAAATTCTTATGACGCCAACAAGTATTGCAATTCCAACGGAAAGAGCTACAGAGACACGAAGACCTGTTGCATATCTGTTTATTGATTCCATTGAAGGATCAATGAGATTTCCCTTTGCTGCAATGTCGGCAGCTTCGGCAGCCACAGCAATAAGTGCAGGCTCTGCTACAGTGGTTGAAAATCCAAGGGCAAAGGCAAATATTAAAAGCCATAGAAGGCTGCCTTTTCTTGCCAGTGCCTGTGCAAGGGTCTCTCCTATGGGAAAAAGACCCATCTCAAGACCCTGGATAAACAATGTAAGGCCAATCACCACAAGAAATGCGCCAAAAAGCAGATCCCAAAGCTGGGGCAGGGGTTGTCTTATTACAACAATCTGAAAAAAAGATATAACCAGAACAATAGGCAGAAGATCCATAACAGAGCTTTTCAGTTTTTTTAGTATCAATTTTATTATCATTGAATTTTAACCTTATGTTTGATGAACTCCCTTTGATGAACTCCCTTATGAATGAGTCAGCAATAATTATCTCTTTGCAAGAAAGGAGGAGAAATTAAAATCTGCGCAACCAAAGTACGAAATAGGGCATCCGTAATATGACACCAAAAGTACTTTACACTTTTTTGTGAGAGATTTCCGCTATTCAGCCATTTCTCTCCGGAAAGTGTTAACTGGGAAATGAAGCATGCCCTAAATAGTCAGTTTTTTTTAACACTCATTCCTTGATGCCCCTGTAAAAAGCCAGAGTCTCCAAAATTACTATTAATGATTTCAACATGTTACAGCCTGAAAAATGCTGAAATCGGACTTTTTACGAGTTCATCATTCCTTAATGTTTATCTGTTTTTTGTGCAGCAGTTTTTAAAAGCAGCTTGTTGGCATGATCAAGCCTGTTTGCAAGTACACCAAACAGATGATTGGCCACATCAGGATACTTTTCAATTACTTCAAGCAGCTTGTCACCAGGGAACCTTTTAACTTCGGATCTTCCTTTGGATACAATGGACGCGGTTCTTGCTTCTCCTGTTATGGCTGCCATTTCACCAAAATATTCTCCTGGCTCGGTGATTTCAGCTATTTTTTTCCCTCCCTTGACTACATATACAGCTCCTTTGACAAGTTTGAAGAAATCAATATCATTATTTCCCTCTCTTATTATGACATCCTTGTCCTCATATTTTTCAATATCGGGATTTACAAGATATGCAGGTAGGGCTTCTTTTGTAATTGTTGTCTTTTTGAGTACCTCATCAAGGGATGTTACTCCCTGACGAACCTTTTCAAGGCCGGCATCACGCAGGGTAACCATGCCCTCTTGTACAGCAAGCTTTCGGAGCTGATCTTCAGGGACATTGGCATTGATTGCCTTTGCAACTTCATCGGTTACTTCCATCAGTTCGTAAAGGCCAACACGCCCTTTGTATCCTGTACCATTGCAATGGGCACACCCTTTGGGACCCATTATTTTGAGCTTTGGAATCTCTTTTTTGTTAAAACCGTAAAGTTCCAGCTCATTTGGGTCATAACCTGTCACCTCCTGTTTGCACTCAGGGCAGAGTCTTCTTCCAAGCCTCTGTGATAGAACCATGGTAACCGCTGATGCCAGCATATAGGATGGAATACCTATGTCAATAAGCCTTCCTATTGTTGAAGGGCAGTCATTGGTATGGAGGGTACTGAAAACAAGATGTCCTGTCATAGCTGCCTTGATTGCAATCTCGGCAGTTGTAATATCACGGATCTCACCCACCATGATTATATCTGGATCCTGACGCAAAAATGCCTTAAGGGCAGCGGCAAATGTCATTCCAACGCTATCCTTTACAGGAACTTGGTTTATACCGCGAAAGTTAAACTCAATGGGATCCTCTGCTGTCAATATTTTTGTATCATCCTGGTTAAGGCGGTTCAGAAGGGAATAGAGTGTGGTTGTCTTTCCACTACCTGTAGGGCCTGTAACAAGGAGGAGTCCATAGGGTCTGTTTATACATCGTTTTATTGCCTTGAAGGTGTCAGTTTCAAAACCGAGTTTGGATAGATCAACATTCAGTGCGCTCTGGTCAAGAATACGCATTACAATGCCTTCGCCCCACAAAGTAGGAAGAGTCGAGACACGAAAATCAACGGTTTTTTTCTTGCCAAGTCGCAGTTTTATTCTGCCGTCCTGTGGAACCCTGCGCTCTGCAATATCAAGTTCTGCAAGAATTTTTATTCTTGAGAGTACCGCATTTTTAATTGAGAGGGGAAGATTCATTGATTTAAAGAGTGAGCCGTCAAGTCGGTATCTAACCTGAAGGGATTTTTCAAAAGGCTCAATATGGATATCGCTTACGCCATCCTGGATAGCTTTTGTAAGAATTCCATTGACAAGTTTGATAATGGGAGCATCTGAAGCCATGAATTCATCAGATGTGCTTGAATCATCAACCTCATGGACTTCCAGCTCGTCAGCAGCCTCGGACACAAGGGAGCCAAAGTCATCAACCGAAGTTACAGGTTCCTCATCTTCGGGCTCATCGTCAAAATGTATAAATTCTTTGTATTCTTCTTCACTGATTTTGTAAAAGTCACGGTAGGCTTCTATGATGTCATTTTCAGTGGAAACACACACCTTGAGGTTTTTGTTGGTTTTCAGGAAACCGTTAATCTTCTCTTTCAGCTCCTCCACAGCAGTTGTGTCTGTGGGTTCTGTCATTGTTATGACAATCTGATCGCTTCTCGCTCCAAGCGGAAAAGCCAGATATTCCTTTATTTCCTGAAAAGGTATGGCCTGAATGAGCTGTGGAGATGGTTTTATATCACTGTATTTGACAACCTGATAACCATAAAGCCTTCCCAGAACATTAACTATTGTCTCCGGATCTATGTGTCCCATCTGCAGGAGGATACTGCTTAAGCGACCTCCACCTTTTTTCATCTGGTTTTGTGCTGCCTGAAACTGGGTATTGGTGATCTGTCCCTCTTTGGAAAGAAGTTCTCCTATCTTTAGTTTGCCTGCACCTGACTGATCCTTTATTGTGGCTTTTAAGCTTGTTCCTCTTTTGTTTGGCGCTGCAGCCATCTGATTCCTCCAAAAAAAATTCAATGTTCCCGGGCATGCCTCATTTACCGCTTTACACTCTACAGGGTAGCAACCTTAAGTTTAAGGATTCTTTCTTAAAAAAAGTGTAAAGTACTTTTTATGCCATATGAAGGACGCCGATTACTGTATGTAAACGGACATGGCTGTGATCTAGCCACCCCCGAATATGAAAATTTATATCTATTTCCACGGTAAACGGTCATGGCTTCCATCCAGCCACGCCCGAATAGGAAAATTGTATCCATTTCCACGGTAAACGGTCATGGCCGGCATCCAGCCACCCCCGAATATGGAAATTTGTATCTATTTCCACGGTAAACCGTCATGGCCGGAATCCGGCCACCCCCGATCATGGAAATAATGTATCTATTTCCACGGTAAAAATAGCTGATTGCAGAGGTTATCTGTCAACGGTGGTCATATATCTTTTTGCCGCCTCCGTAAACAAGTAGAATACCCAGTAGATAAAAACAGAATTTTATAATGCCTGTTGCTTCAGCAAAAGCCTCAATTTCAAGAATTTTAGGCATTACCTGGGGGATTCTGTAAAAAACACCCAGGCCAGCCATCATAAGTAAAGCACCCCATATTAACTGTATATTTCTTTTATCTTTCATTTTTTCACCTTAAGCCGGTCATGCCGGAGCTGAAAGAGTTTTGCAATAGCTTCCCAAAAAGGAATAAGAGGTCTGTTTTGGAAATATATCTTAGTAATTAGGGTTTAATTAACTTACCCAAACTCCCCCTCTCCAGTCATTTAGAGGGGGCTGGGGGTGAGGTAAACGGGTAAGTTATTTAAAGCCAGTTCCTTATCAACCTTGAGAGCCTGTTTTTAAATTCAAATGCTCTGAAGTTCGTTTAGTCTTGATTCAAAAAAGGCTGATTTTTTTTCAAGTTCATCCATATTTTTTTCAAGGGAATCAAATCGTGCATCAATTTCTGACTGGCACTTGGCTATCTTTATACCAATTTCGGAAATTTTTTGGCCATCCATCTTTTCAGATGCATCCTGCATCTCTTGATTCATTTTCTCAAGTTTTTTTTCAAATTCATCAATGAGCTGTTCATCTTTTTCTACTGCTTTTTCAAGATGCTTTAATGCTTTTGATCGCTCCTTTATAATATCAGAGCGCAGGCGCCTCAGCTCCTTGTTGCCCAAAGGTTTTATACGGTCATCAGCTTTTGATTTCTCAGTCCTGTATTCATTATTTTTTTCAAAGTTTTTGTCAATCTCTTCTTCCCACCCTTCCTTTTCGAGGAACTCCTGGTATGTGCCTTCAAAAATAGATATTACGTTGTTTTTGAAAACAACAAGACGGTTTGCCAGTGAGTGAAGAAGCATCTCATTGTGGGTCACAATAAGTATGGCTCCACTGAAGTTGTCAAGGGCAAGCAGCAGGGAATCACATGACTCCATGTCAAGATGGTTGGTTGGCTCATCAAGCATCAGAAGGTTTAGGGGTTCTGCCAGAAGTTTAGCAAGCATTACACGGCTTTTTTCACCTCCGGATAGTACAGAAATCTTTTTGAGGGCATCATCTCCTTCAAACATCATGGCGCCGCAGATATTTCTTGCTTTCTGCCGATCAAGGTCAGTGTGGGAATAGAGAATCTCCTCTTCAACTGTTGCATTTGGATTCAGGGATTCAATGTTTGTCTGCTCAAAATAACCTTTTGCAACACCTGGATTGTAAAGGATTTCTCCTTTATCCGGAGAGAGTCTGTCAGCCAGAATTTTCAGAAGAGTCGTTTTTCCTTTTCCGTTCTTGCCTATGATTGCAATACAATCCTCTGGAGTTACCGTTAAATTGAAATCCTGAATCAGAGGTTTTACCTCAAAGTCTTGGTAAGAGTTTGTTTTGGAAAATGTTTCATCTTCTATTGTGTCCAAAGGGTATGACTTATTGAAAGAATCTGATTTTTGTTTGCTTTTGTAGGAAAAGCTTATATCCTCACACCCCATGATTTTTTTACCGCCAAAGGGTAAGTCCCGAAATGAAAACTCAAGGTTTTCAATTTTTTTCAACCCTTCCCTGTTTTCCATTTTTGCAAGTGCTTTTACCCTTGATTGAACAAGGCCTGCCAATCTTGCCTTTGCTCTGAAGCGTGTTATGAAAAGCTCCATCTCCTTGCGTCGCTTCTCTTCGTTAAGCCTTGTCTTTTCATAGATCTCTTCATCCTGGGCAACCTGCTCATAGTATTTTTCGGTATTGCCCGATATTTTTCGGATGATATTTCTGTGAATGCCAGCTATATGGGTGACAATGGAGTCCATAAAGCCACGGTCATGGGTGATCAGTAAAATTTCCCTGGGCCAGGCCCTTAAAAAGCCTGAAATCCATCTGATGGATACAATGTCAAGATAGTTTGTTGGCTCATCAAGAATGAGAAGGTCTGGATCTGAAACAAGCACCTTTGCAAGGGTAAGTCGCACCTGATATCCTCCTGAAAAAGTTTCAGTAGGACGTTTCATGTCATCTTGTGAAAAGCCAAGGCCGGAAAGAATTTTTTCAGCTTTCCAGTAGTGCTCCTTTTCGTGTTCCGGAAGCCCTGTCATTGCCTCTTCAAGCACATTTTTTTCTGTAAAGCTTATGTGCTGGGTCAGGTATCCCATTCGGTAATCCCCCGGGATCTGAATCCTGCCGCTGTCCTGCTCCTCCATTCCGGTGAGCATTCTCAGAAGAGTTGTTTTACCATGACCGTTTCTGCCCACAAGGCCGATTTTTTCACCAGGATTTATCTGGAGGGATGCCTGTTCAAACAGCACCTGGCTGCCATATGCTTTTGAAATAGAATCAATATTTATCATAACCGTTTTTTATAACATAAAAGTCATTGGGAGTCTAAAGCATATTCCGGAGTTAAGGGATGCCCTGGCAGGAAAGATCAGGGTATTTGTCCGGCATTCCGGATTAAAAAGCGTTTTAAAACAATAATATTCTTGACTTGATGCCCGATTCTATATTTTATTGTCAACAAAAATATGGTGTTGAAGTCACTATTGTTTTACAAAAAAGCTTTAATGGAAAGTCCATGCAGTTGCCGTTATACGGAATTTATGGCGTTAATACAATCAAATATTTGGTATCTTTTACCATCTTATATTTACAGATCAACATGGATTAATCTGTAATATATATGATTTCAAGATTTTTTAAGCTGTAACATACTGAAATTATTAATAGCGAACCTGGTGCTTTAGACTTTTTACGAGACCATTAATATTCATCAAGGAAAAAGATTTAAAATGACACATTACATCTACAGTTTTGGAGATGGAAAAGCCGAGGGAAATGCCTCTGAAAAAAACCTTCTTGGCGGCAAGGGAGCAAACCTTGCGGAAATGGCCATTCTTGGTCTGCCTGTTCCTGCAGGTTTTACCATATCAACAGAGTGTTGTAATGATTACTTCAGAGCTGGTGGCAGCCTGCCTGAAAATCTCTACCAGGAGCTTGATCAGGCCATGGCGGGAATTGAAAGGCATATGGGTAAAAAATTTGGAGATCCGGAAAATCCTCTTCTGGTTTCATGCAGGTCAGGTGCAAGACGTTCCATGCCAGGAATGATGGAGACTGTTCTCAATGTGGGGCTTTGCACAAAAACAATCCCTGGATTGATAAAGCAGACAGACAATGAGTGGTTTGTCTATGATGCCTATCGAAGACTTATTATGATGTATTCCGATGTTGTAATGGAAAAAGCCGAAGGCATTGAACCTTCCGATGGAATGGGGATAAGGCTTCATCTTGAAATGATGCTCAATGATCTGAAAAATGACAGAGGATATGAGACAGACACAGAGATTACACCCTCAGAAATGAAGGAGCTTTGTGAAAAATTTAAGCGCAAAATCAGGGAGAATATTGGTGTTGAATTTCCGGACACTCCCCGTGAACAGTTGCTTGGTTCTATTGGTGCTGTTTTTAAAAGCTGGAACGGCAAAAGGGCAATATCCTACAGAAGGATAGAGCATATTCCTGACGGTTGGGGAACAGCGGTAAATGTACAAAGTATGGTTTTTGGGAATATGGGTAAGGATTCTGCCACTGGTGTGGCATTTACAAGGGATCCTGCAAGTGGAGCAAATGTGTTTTATGGAGAGTGGCTGCCAAATGCCCAGGGAGAAGATGTTGTTGCTGGTATCCGTACCCCCAATCCATTAAATAACTCCAATAAATCAGATCATAATCATCACCTTTTGTCACTTCAGGAGGTTATGCCAGGGATTTATGATGAACTTTTTAATATCAGGACAATCCTTGAAAAGCATTACAGGGATATGCAGGATATTGAATTCACCATTGAACAGGGCAATCTCTATATGCTTCAGTGCCGTGTTGGCAAAAGAACAGGTGCGGCCGCACTTAATATGGCAATGGACATGTTTGAGGAGGGGATGATTGATGAAGCCACTATGATAACTCGCCTTGACCCGAAGCAGCTTGATGAAATGCTTCATCCCATAGTTGATCCCGATGCTGAAAAGAGTGCAACAGTCCTTGTCAATGGCCTGCCGGCAGGTCCTGGAGGTGCTTTTGGGCAGATAGTGTTTAACTCCGAAGATGCTGTCCACTGGAAGAGAACTGGAAAAAAGGTTATTCTTGTACGTGATGAAACAAACCCCGAGGATATAGAAGGAATGAGGGCAGCCCAGGGAATTCTCACTGCAAGGGGGGGGATGACAAGCCATGCAGCTCTTGTTGCAAGGGGCTGGGGTAAATGTTGCATTGTTGGAGCCGGTGCTCTTAAAATAAAGTACGATAAAAAGGAACTTCATATAGGGACACGTGTTTACAAGGAGGGGGATTTTCTGACCCTTAATGGTACAAAGGGTGTTGTATATGAAGGCAAAATAGGAATGAAGGATGCAACAGCCAACCCCAGATTTAAAAAATTCATGTCAATTGCAGACCAGTATCGCACCATGAAGGTCAGAACCAATGCTGAAACCCCAAGAGATGCTGCCCAGGCTCTTGAGTTTGGTGCAGAGGGAATCGGCCTTTTCAGAACCGAGCATATGTTTTATGGTGCAGATTCTGATCACCCCTTGTTTCTGCTGCGTAAGATGATATTGAGCAAAACCCGCCATGAACGTGAAATTGCTCTAAATGAGCTTTTTCCCTTTGTAAAGCAGGAGATAAAACGTACTCTGGAGGTTATGGATGGCAAACCCGTAAACTTCAGACTTCTTGATCCACCGTTGCATGAATTTGTGCCCCATGGGCTTGAGAATCAGGAAAACCTTTCAAAGGAACTTGGCATTGACATTGAAGAGATTGAAAAGCGCTGTGAATCACTTATGGAGTCAAATCCAATGATGGGGCACAGAGGCGTGCGTCTCGGCATTACTTTTCCGGAGATAACGCAGATGCAGATTAAAGCTATTTTTGAAGCTTCTGCCGAGCTGATCAAAGAGGGAAAAAGTCCTGTTCCTGAAATCATGATTCCTGTTACATGTAATGAAAAAGAGTTGATTTTTACAAAAAAAATAGCTCTAAAGATTTATGATCAGGTATTAAAAGCATTTGATCTTGACAATATTGATCATAAGTTTGGTACCATGATAGAGATACCCAGGGCAGCACTTGTGGCAGATAAAATGGCAGAGCATGCCCAGTTTTTTTCATTTGGAACCAATGACCTGACACAGATGACATTTGGGTTCAGCAGGGATGATATAGGTGGATTCATGAATGAGTATATTGACCATGCAATTCTTGATGCTGATCCTTTTGCCACCCTTGATCAGGAGGCAGTTGGGTCTCTGATTGAGATTTCAGTAAAAAAAGGCAGGCAGACCCGTCCGGACATAAAGCTTGGCATATGTGGAGAACATGGCGGAGACCCTGAATCCATTGAGTTTTGCCACCGCACCGGCCTTACTTATGTAAGCTGTTCACCCTACAGGGTGCCAATAGCAAGGCTTGCTGCTGCACAGGCTGCCATTAAATATGGCAAATCAATTTAAGTGTAAACGGGCATGATTGCGTATCAATCACCCCCAAATATAAAATGATAGTCATTTTCACGGTAAAAGGATGGGAACAGATTTTTTGTTGTCTGTTTTCTGTTTGCGATAAATTGAAGGAAAAACAATTAATATTTATTACAGGAGGTTTATAAATGAGTAAAAGAAAGCCGGATGGACAGAATTCTCTGTTTGTCTTTGTTCTAATCCTTATTGCAGGTTTGACAATCTCAATTATGCCGTCGGATAAAGATGAAGAGAAGCAGTTGTCTTTGCTTGAAATGGTACCATCTGTCACTCAATCCCGTCATGTTGTATCAGACAGCAAAGATTCTGCTAAAGAGGTTATTGCTAAAACAGAGCATAAGAGTTCTTATGATGCGCATGGTTCAGAAGATGCAGTTGTGTCTGCAAATGGTGAAGCAGGAGCGGTTCAGGAGGGGCATAAGGCAGATATATCAAAAGATGCCCATGGAGATGAAAATGTAGTGGCTGCTGACGAAAACACAGAATCTGCTGCTGATGACGATAAGGATGTAGCTTCTGAAGAGTCCCATGCGTCGGCAGAAAAAGAAGAGGCAGTTTCTGAAGAGTCCCATGCATCAGCAGAAAAAGAAGAGGTTGCTTCTGAAGAGTCCCAGGCATCAGCAGAAAAAGACGATGCAGCTTCTGAAGAGTCCCATGCATCGGCAGAAAAAGAAGAGGTTGCTTCTGAAGAGTCCCAGGCATCAGCAGAAAA
>NZ_LT828544.1:283447-307689 GCF_900170035.1 Desulfamplus magnetovallimortis
AGAAAAAGACGATGCAGCTTCTGAAGAGTCCCATGCATCGGCAGAAAAAGAAGAGGTTGCTTCTGAAGAGTCCCAGGCATCAGCAGAAAAAGACGATGCAGCTTCTGAAGAGTCCCATGTATCAGCAGAAAATGAAGAGGTTGCTTCTGATGAATCAAAGGATTCTGTTGAAGATGCAGAAAAAGAATCTGGAGAAACAGCGTCTGCTGAAGTTGAAAAAGCAGAATCAGAATCACAGGAAAATGCAAGTGCAGAGCCTTCACAGTCAGGTGCCCAGCCTTCTGATATTATTGCAATGGAAAATCCGGATTATGATAAACACTCCAAAGGGATTGTTCAGTTTACCCATTTAAAGCATGCCACGGATTACTCTATTGGGTGTGGCGAATGCCATCATGACTCAGACGGACAGCCGCTAAGTGATCTGAAAATGGGTGACTCTGTTGAAAAATGTAATGCCTGTCATAGTGATACAGGAAAGGCTCCAAAGGGAATTTCTGATTCTGAAAAGCTGGGATTTCATAAGGAAGCGTTGCACAAAAATTGTATAACGTGCCATAAGACATATAATAAGGAAAAAAACACCAAGGCAGCACCTGCATCCTGTACGCAGTGTCATCCTAAAAATAAATAAGTACTCATTCGATAATGAAAAAAATGGGGGCAGACTTTTCTGTATGTCTGCCCCCATTATTATTAAACGGGCATGATTGCGTATCAATCACCCCTAAACATAAAAATGATAGTCATTTTCACGGTAAAGTACTGCTTTATGAATCATCAATCCCTTGAACCGCCAAAAATATGCAGCAGCATCAAAAAGAGGTTTATAAAGTCAAGGTAAAGTGTCAAAGCTCCCATGATTGCACCTTTTCTTACCATTGCGCCGCTGGCATCAACAGGCTGGGTAATGGCCATCTCTTTCAGTTTCTGGGTGTCATATGCGGTCAATCCAACAAATACAAGAACTCCCACATAGGAAATAATCATGTTCATTGCTGTACTTTTAATAAAAACATTTAAAAGTGATGCAATGATTATTCCTATCAATCCCATCATCATAAATCCGCCCAATGATGTAAGATCCTTTTTTGTAACCATACCATAAACACTGCATGCTGCAAATGTCAGAGCACATACAAGAAAAGTGGATGCAATTGAAGATATGTTGTATATCATGAAAATAGACGACAGCGTTGCACCGTTAAGAATAGAATAGGTAACGAATAGAGCAGTTGCCGAAAAAGCACTCATCTTATGAACCCTGGCGCTGAGATAAAAGACCATTCCAAGTTCGCCAAAAATCATTCCGTAAAAAATAATCTTATTGCCAAAAATAACTTGAAGCAGTGTCTCTGAGCTGGCCACATAAAATGCAGTAAAGGCTGTCAGTGCAAGCCCTACAAACATCCAGTTATAAACACTTCTTATAAATGTGTTTACCTTTACAAGTGACATTGCATTGCCGATAGGTGAGTATTCCATAATTTTTTACCTCCTGATGCTTTTCAAAATGTTTAATATTGATTTGATAATGCAAAGTGATTCTGAAACAATATGAATCTTATTTAATCCTGTTGATAGAGAATATAACACAACTGGAGCTGTTTTCAAGTATATCCGGTTTAACTTTAAAACCCCATCTCCTCCTCAAGCCTTTCAATTTCTCTTGTTAGTTCGTTTTTTTCTTCAGGTGATAGCTCTGAAGAGCTGGCAAGGCGGTTTTTTAGGCTCGTAAGTATCATCTCTTGCCTGTATTCGCTGCATGTATAAATATTGCCAACGATCTTGTTCGTAGATTGAGTTGTCATTATTTCTCCTGTTCTAAACTGTGTTTACGAGTAAATATTAAACTTCTTGACCGTGAAACAGTAACGTGTCATTTTATATACAATTTAATTTATAAAATCAAATAGTGTTCTTGCAAGGTAGTGCATTTTCAAAGCTAAAAATTAGGGCGCAATGAACTGTAGAGACGAGTATGTTAATTAAACAGGCATGATTGATTAGGTATTAATCACCCCAAATATAAAAATGATATTCATTTTCACGGTAAAGGAGAAGAAATTGTCATGAATAATAAAGCAGCTTTACAGAGAGCCATTTTTGCAATGGCACTTATGTTCATATCTTTTGTAATAACTCTTAGCATTAATGCGGAAGAGGGGGGAAGGATATTTAAGCATAGTGACTCCCTGGATGAGATCAGAAGCAAGATTGAAAAGAATGGATTTCAGTTTCAGGTAGATCACAACTGGGTTTATGATATGTCCCCTGAAGAGAAAGAGAAATTTTTCAGCAGAAAGAGAAACATATTGCCGTCCAGTCAAAATTTTTTTTACCTTGATGGCAGTAACAAGATAAAGGGTCAGTTTTACAGAAAAGCCCTTCCTTCAACTTTTGACTGGAGAGATCATAACGGGGAAAGTTACATAGGGCCTGTAAGAGATCAATCTGATTGCGGGGCATGTTATGCCTTTGGTGCAGCGGCTGCCGCAGAAGGTGTATTTAATGCTGCAAATGGACTTACGGGCAGCAATGCCGTCGATTTTTCAGAATCATATATAGCGTGGTGTCTTGGCACTTATGGCAATTATTCTGACAATTTCAGTGGATGTGAAGGTGCTGATTACGAATATGCAGAACTTGAAGCATTGACAAGAGAAGGCATCACATATGAAGAGTATTTTCCATATCAGATTGATGATCCTGGCAGTTGCACCCATAATGATGATCCAAAAGTTGTGTTTAATTCGTGGGGCAGAACAGGCTGTAATGATATTGAGGCTATGAAAAGTGCAATAATGACCTATGGTGTAATGGATGCCGCAGTATTTGTAACTTCTGCATTTGAAGCTTACTCCGGAGGTATCTTTGAAGATGGGAATACCGGTTGCCCTGATTGTGAATATACGGATACTAATCATGCGATAGCTCTTGTGGGCTGGAATGATAATGGAGATGCACAAAACAGTGGTTACTGGATTCTTCGTAACTCCTGGGGAGAGAGTTGGGGGGAAGATGGATATATGCGTATTAAATATAACTCGGCAGCAGTTGCCTGTGCCGGTACCTATCTGGTTTATGAATGCGACCCGACGCTTTTGACTCTTGCCATCAATGAACCTGATTCCGGCTTTTTGATTGAACCTGGTACAAGCCAGGCAGTAACAGTTGAGCTAAGAAATTGCGAAGGAGTATTAATCGGAGCAAATGTTACAGTCTCCTTCAGCAGTGGAGATGCTCTGCTGAATCTCTATGATGATGGAATGCACAATGATGGCGGTGCAACAGACGGAGTCTATGGTAATATCTGGGTACCTGTGGGAGAGGAAGAAAATCTGCTTCTTACTGTTACTGCTTCCAAGTCAGGTTATGAAGATGCTCAGGTAACTGTGCCAGGAACTGTTACAAACAACCCTCCCCAATGCACCATTCAGGATTTTGAATCTGGAATAATGCCGCCTTCTGGCTGGGAACTTGTTTCCCGTTCACCAGAAACATGGAATGCAGAGAGAGAATATTATTTTAGTGACTCTTTTAACGGAGACTATGTGGCATCAATATATTATGACGACACGCTTGCTGTGCAAGATGAAATAATTTTTTCTGAAATTTTGCCCGCAGATATTACAGGTGGAAGTGTCAGCTTCTATTCACTTGGCAGTAGATACTGGGGAATATCACCTTATGACAATTATGATCTTGAAGTATGGCTTGTTGCAGGTGAGTGGGATGCTGGTTCTGGAAACGATGTTCTTCTTGCCATTGCAGATGATGATTGGTTCTCAGCTTTTGAATGGGTGAAGTCTGACATTGATTTCAGTGATCATCTATCCAGTATTCAGTCGATTCCAGGAGATAATGAGAATCTCAGGATAGCGTTCCGTTATTATGGGGCAGATGGAGATGAGGCAGCTTTGGACAATATTTCAATATGTGTTAATCGTCAGGCAGAAGAGCCGGAGCCTACTGACCCCGATCTCAGCAAACCGGATGCCAGTGTAATTTTAAAGGATGAGGATACAGAAGTAAACATAGAGAGTGGAACCGCTGTAATTGTTTACGGGAATCATCTTGCCAACACAGTTAATGTTGCTTCTGGCAGTCATTGTCAGATCAATAATTTTCCTGGTGCCAATACAATAAATATTGCTTCACCGGCAGTTAATTTTACTGTAAAACGAAGTGGAGCAATGGTGGTTTTTTTTGATGACCAAGGAAACACTTTGCTTCGGTTTCCAGTAAACAGCAGTCATTTGCAGACAATAAATTTTTCAGATAGAACTGTAAGTGCTGGCATTACCGGAAATAAGGTGATGATCGGAACACAGGTTATTAATCTGACAGAAGCTTTATTGAGTCAGCCATAAAAAGAAAGAAAGGCGTTTGCCCTGAAAAGAGTGCGTATGGGACCTGCAAAAGAAAAAATTGATGCCCTTGAAAAAAGGCTTGCCGAGGCTGGAATAGTTAAAAAGGATATTGAAGAGAAATTCATTAAATCATCAGGCCGCGGTGGACAGAAAATCAACAAAACTTCTTCTGCTGTTTTTTTGCGACATATCCCAACCGGTATTACTGTTAAGTGCGGTTCAGACAGATCACGTAATACAAATCGTTTTCTTGCAATGAGGCGTCTTGTTGAGAAAGTTGAAATTATTAGAGGAGGTGCCTCAAAAGAGAAAAATGCCATAACACATAAGGTTTTCAAAATAAAAAAACAGAAGGCAAAAAGAAAAAAGCGGACAAAAGAAAAATTGGTTACTTTAAATAATTCAGACATCTGTTAAAATAACAAAAAAATATGAAAAATGATATTATACGAAAGGTTTTAGTAACTTCATCGGAGTTCAAAAAGTTCTGGAAACAGCATGGCCCTTTCAGGTATGCATTGACAAGTGCTGAATATCCACCTGTCATGATTGAGCCGGAAGAGTGGATCTTCTCTGATAATATTATCTCTCTTGTCAAGGCACTTATGCAGTGGGATGAACGGAAAATGAAAATTGTTCATGCTCCGTTTAACAGAAAAAAAAGAAATGTGTTAAAGCCTGAGCTTCTTGTGCCCTGGAAAATTAATAATTTTCCCATTGAATGGGAGTGTGCAGTATGTAAATCTTTTACGCCTGTTGGACATTTGACAGAAAGTGTCCTTGAGATTGCAGAAGCAATGAAAGTAGATGACTCTTCCATTTTTTCAGGTTCAAATGGGGATGTGCAAAGGGATGGTGCTGAATTTGATGTAGATGAAAAAAGAATTGAAAAAGCTTTTTTTGCAAGCATTGAGAAGGAGCTTCCCACTATCGGCTATGTTCTTTTAAAGCCTGATCACATAAGGGGGGCAGTGGATCATGCCTATATAAATGATTACATGGAGGAGTGGGTAGCAGATGAAAAAGATGCTTTCTAATTCATCATTGGCAAATACAGATCTTTACTCTGATCATGGAAGACATTTGGGCATCCTTCATATCATACAGAAAGTACTTTACACTTTCCGGAACAGTATCTCCGAAAAACGGGCATTCTGTTCGGGAAAGTGTAAACTGGGAAATGAAAGATGCCGACATTTGTACGGTAAACCCTCATGGTCAAATGAGATTTCGGCCACCCCCGATCATGAAAACAGAATGTGGTTTCACGGTAAAATAATTATCTTCTCCATATTTTTTTTGTTTCACTGTTCTGCCGCAGGAGCATATTCTGTTGACTTGACTGGATTCAAACTGAACGGCTACTGTACTTTGAGTGCATCAATAGATAATCGCTCAGATATGACTCCTTTACGAAATGTCAGTCAGGATTTTGATGATCCTTTTCAAACGAACTTCATTACCAACTTGGATTCTCGGCTGGGATTACAAGGGCATTATCGATTTTCTTCAAAACTGGATTTTGTAGGTCAAACTGTTTTAAGAAAACAGACGGAGATCAATTTTGATAATTCAATTGAATTAGCTTATTTCGCTTTTAGCCCTACCCCAGAGTTGGAGTTCAGGGCTGGAAGAACCGGATATGATGCTTTTTTTATGTCTGATAATCGCCACCTTGGATATGGCTATCCCTGGGTACGCCCACCGGTTGAGTATTATGGATGGCTTCCTTTATTTAATGTGGATGGCATGGATGGTACGTTTCGAGTTAACTGGGGGGAGAGTCAATGGCAATTGAGATTGCAGATAGGTCAAAGCACCTTTTCTATAGAACCAGATGATACTCTTTATAATATTAAATTGAGAGATATTTATACAGTGTCAATGAGTCGATGTTCTGGACCACTATTCTTAAAGGCTGGTTATTCCACATATTATATTCCGGAAGATTTCTCATTGTTTGTTCCAATTCAGAATGGTCTGAATCAGGTTGCAGGTAGCGTTCAAAATATATTTCCTGATATAAATAATGAAGCAACATATTTGGCACAAAATTTATCATTTAAAGATGCAAGGATGAGTTACCTCTCCATAGGTGCCTCTTATGATGATGGAAACTGGATTGCACAGGCTGAAGTGGCTCGGGCATCTACAACTGCTGATGTGTTTACCAATGGTTTGATGGGATATCTGGCTTTGGGCTACCGGATTGGAGATTGGATCCCCTTTTCAATCTATAGTGCAAGCCGCGCTGGAAATGAAGTTAGCAGGCAGATTGAAGACTGGTCTGTGCTTGACCAGGATGCAGTGGAGTTGCAATTTATATCAAATGCAATGATGAATATGTTCCGAACAGACCAAACTACATTCTCTTTTGGTATTCGATGGGATTTTCATATTCAGGCAGCATTGAAACTTCAGTGTGATCTGGTCAGCATACATGCTTATGGTCATGGATTGTGGGTTAAGGATGTTAATTTGGCAGATAGAGACGTTCGTGTTAAAATTGGCACTTTAAGCTTGGATTTTATTTTTTAACAAATCTTCGGCACAAGTCACCAATCGTTTTTTTAGAAGTGCTTTGTCATATTACGACTTTATATGAAAGTCTCGGTAACAGCCTGTTTTTAAAACGACTTTCATCTCTTCGATTGTGGCGGTGATCAGCCATGTACGTTATATGGGACACCTTCCAGATCAAGAAGTGCCTTTTTGATATCAAGGCCGCTGCTGAAACCTGTAAGGGAGCCATCCTTTCCTATGACCCTGTGGCATGGAATTACTATTGGAATCGGGTTTTTTCCAACTGCACCCCCTACAGCTCTGCAGGCATTTACATTTCCTATGTTTTTGGCAATATCTTTATAGGATAATGATCTCCCAAAGGGAATGTCCAGAAGAGCTTTCCAGACTCTTTTCTGAAATTGAGTTCCACAAGGTGCAATTGGAAAAGTAAATGATTTCAGATCCCCGTTAAAATATGCCTTGATTTCATTTTCAACCCTTGAAAGTTCCTTTGAAGATTTATCTTCAATCAATTCACATAAAGGGATATTTTTTCTTGAAAGGAGAGTTGCTCTTGAGCCGGAATCATCAGATATATGAAGTACAGTCTCTTTTGATGATTTGAATAAGAGTTTTTCAAGGCCATTATTACCCTGTACAGCCAAAAGATAGCCAACAGGGGTCTTAATGTAACGGAAGATACTCATTTTGTTATCCGTTTATGTAAAAGGATACAGGAAGTACATGCAGTTGACGGCTTTTTTCTTTTGTTGTGCCAACTTGCCAGTTACTGCATACCCGTGTCCCATCCAGTGCTTTTTCAATATCTTTTGCCATTCCGCTTAGATTTATTATCGGGTGCCTCTCAAATACAGTTGGCAGACCATAGGTGAGGTTACATGCAAGACATTTTCCTGGTCTTTGTTTAAGGTGAAATTCAAACATAATTTTTTCATCATCCATGCCTTTATACTCAAGTGAGATATCATAGGCACCATCAGATGCATCCCCGTAGAGTGCTTCAAAAAAATTATCTGTCCGATCAGAAGGAAAAATTTTGTCAAGCCTTTCCCTTGTAAAAATATTTGAACCTTCAATCAATGTCATGGTTATATTTCTCTCTATAGTTAAAAAAATATACTGATCTTTAATCACTTACTTTCAGTGGTGTTGTTGTTTCAAAAGATAAAAGATACCTGATTGTTAAATATCTCCTTTTGCAATAAGATTTTCAAGCAGATTGTGGTAGTTAATACCAGCCTTTATAAAACCTTTTTTTCCATACTTCATATTGGCCTCAATTACCATGAACTGTCCTTTATGCTCTACAAGGTCAATTCCTACGTCATCCCATTGGCATTTTATTGCTGTTTTCAGGGCAAGTGAGAGTGCTTCCCCGGGCAGGTCATTAAAGCTTATATCCCCGCCACAGGAGATATTTGCCCTGAAATCCATACCTTTTATGATACGCCAGTATGCAAGTACAACCTTTTTGCCGATCACCACAACACGGATATCTTTGTCATGTGGGCAGTATTGCTGAATGTATGCAGGCCCGGCATTGGAGGTAAGATACTCTTTTAAATCATTCTGGCACAGTATAAGATATACGCCTCTGCCCATTGATGAGCCCCTGGGGTTCTTGGCAATAAAGGGAAGATTAAAAAAATCCATAATTTTCTTTTTTTGGTTATTGCCATAAAAAACTTTTGTAAACGGGTGAGGAATCCCATGCATATTAAACATAGCACTCTGTCTTATTTTATCCTGAACAAAGGCATAGGTGTTTAAACTCGGAAAAATTTTTTTGCCCATAGCTTCAAATATATCAGCATAAAATGCAGTGGGATAGAATATTTTGTCTGCATTCTGAATAAGCTTTGCGTCCCCATCAGAATAGTCACTGAAGTTGGGCTTGAATCCTATAGTTATTACGTTTCGGCATTTAGCAAGTCTCATGCCTATGGCGATGTTATGAGTAGATTCAAAAGCATCATTAGTCCTGTAGAGACTGCTCAATTTTTGATTACCTTTCCGCTTTAGATCATATGAAATGAGAACTAAATACCTTTCCCATTTTGATTTACACTAAGCGGGCGGAACACCCGGGTTTCTGGATATAAATGGGCACGTTATTTAAAAACCATTCCTATGTTATCTAATATGCATGTTGATCCCTTTAATCACTTCAGGAAACTTGAAGATGCCGTTTATTCCGCAGCTTGGGTATCTCTCTTCCAGGTCAAGGTCAAGGAAGTCATTTTGCCTGCTTGATATAAGTATAGGCAGATCCTGTTGTGTATAAAATTCACGAATTTCTCTTGAAAAATCAAGCGCTGTAATATCCTTTGAAAACAGTTCTGTAATAATCAGATCGGGCTTTTCAAGGGAGAGTGCTTCAAAGGCATCCTGAAAATTCAGGAAGAGCATTGGAAGATAGTTATTCTGGAAAAGTAGTTTTTCATATACCTTATTAGTAATTTCTGAACCGTTTATCACCATAACTTTCAGTCTGTTTTTGAGCTTGTTTTTCATGTCAGCTTTGAACTCAATTTTTTTGGCTGTGGATTTAAGCCCTCTATCCCTTAATATTTTCAGGTAGAAGTTAAGAGCAGACATTGTGGTGTTTTTAGCAAGGTAGTTAGCCGCCATATATGCAAAAGTATCTGAAACAAGTAGATAGTTGATAATGTTGTCAGCCTCAACGTCAATCAGTGTCTGTACAATAGACTCTCCCTTTTGTCTTCCTGTTTCTATTCTGTTTTTTATTTTTGCATATACTGGATCATTGTAATTTTTATTTAAAGCCATAGCTGCTGCCATTCTCACATGGATGGCTGGTTTTTCAACAGCATTTAACATAAGTTCTGTAAAACTGAATTTTTCAAATGCACAGAGAGCTTCAAATGCTCCATGCTCCAGGGATAAAGGGATACTTTCTTTGCTTAAAAACGTATATAGAGCCGGTAACAGCTCCTTTGGTGCATGGTGGGATATGATTCTCAGTGTATTTATTACAAGATCATGATCCGCGGATTTAAGGTTGGCTGCAAGTTTTTCAACATGAATGGATTTTGATTGCATGATGTCTGAAAATGCCTTGAATCTTTCATTAATATCTTTTGATTCAAGCATAGTCATTATCATTTCAGGGTCAATTATTTTGTGTGTGTTCTTATCTTCGTAAATATTTTCGGATAAAGAGCTATCTTGGGAAATACCGCATGATGAATAATTACTTTTATGCTCATTGTCGTGGAGCTCTGATATTGAGTCTGTTGTGCCTGATTCGATTTCAAGGAGCTCTTCTTTTTTGGATTCAGCAGGTTGGGAAGCACTTTCAGCAGAGATAGCATCTTTTTCCATCTCGGTTTCTATTGCAATAATTGTATCTGTTATGTGCTGATCTGCTTTGACAGTTTGTGATGCATTTAATAAGAGGGTTAACGCTTCTTTTGTCCCAATTTGGCCAAGTGTTTTAACAGCAATGAATTTAAGGGTTGGGTCATCATAAAATATGAATTCGGCAATGGATGGGACAAGTGAGTCTATGCGCTCTTTTCCTGCGATATTAATTGTTTCAAAGAGTGTCTCCCTGTCAGTGCAATTGGTCAGAATGTATTGCATTAGCGGAGATGCCTGGGCAATCCAGGCATGGTCATTCGATTTATACAAAATACGTGCAAAATCAAAATTGAGGTGTGCTCTGTCTATAATTAACTGGATTAGCTTTTCATAGATTTCCTCAGTCAGGGCTTTGAAATAGTCTGTTTCAATCCGTACAAGAAAGTCAATAAGGTGCCATGCAATGGGGTCAGAAACCATGGCAAGCTCATTTAGTACTTCAGACTTTGTAGTATCCGGCTCCAGATAGATGTCAAGGAGGAGATCTTTGGATTTTTTCAGATTTTCGGTTTCAAGGGACTCTTTAAAGTAAACGATATAGTTTCCCACAGTATTACCTTTTATGCTGAAATGGTTTGTTGAATTTTGTTCTTTTTGTGGTGGTATTAAGGATGCCAAAATATTAAACATTATATCGATTTTCCATAACCTATTGATTTTATTACAACTCACATTTTTAAGAGTTCAATAAAATCAGACACTTAGCTAAAATCGATATAACGGCCATGGCGGCATTACCGCCACAATCGAATGGATGAAAATCCCCAAACTACGGGGACTTTCATATAAATGACTATTATGCATATCCATTGGGATTAATTCTCTGCCATTTCCAGGTATCCTTGCACATATCATCAATACTCCTTGAAGCTTTCCATCCAAGCTCTTTTTCAGCTTTGGAAGGATCTGCATAGCATGCAGCAATATCGCCTGGACGACGGGGGACTATTTTAAATGGGATCTCTTTGCCGCATGCTTTTTCAAATGCACGGACAATTTCCATGACAGAGTGGCCTTTGCCTGTCCCAAGGTTATAAACCAGAACACCCTTATTGCCAGCAAGTTTTGATAATGCTTTCAGATGGCCTTCTGCAAGATCTACCACATGTATAAAATCACGCACTCCGGTTCCATCTGATGTTTCATAGTCGTTGCCGAAAATATTGAGATGGGGCAGTCGTCCCACAGCCACCTGTGCAACATATGGCAGAAGATTGTTTGGAACTCCCAGTGGATCTTCTCCGATTCTTCCTGTTTCATGTGCTCCCACAGGATTGAAGTATCTCAGAAGTGCAATGCTCCATGATTTGTCTGAGATATAAAGATCCTTTAGAATTTCCTCAATTACAAGTTTTGTTCGGCCATAGGGGTTTGTTACACTTAATGGAAAGTCTTCAGTTATGGGGAGAGAGTGAGGATTTCCATATACAGTAGCTGATGAGCTGAACACAATGTTTCTGACCCTGTGCTCTTTCATTACCTCAAGGAGAATCAGGGTGCCAGTAAGATTGTTATGATAATATTGCAACGGAATCTCAACAGATTCACCTACTGCCTTGTATCCTGCAAAGTGAATTACTGCTTCAATTTTGTGCTGTTTGAATATATTGGCAAGAGCAGGTTTGTTAAGAAGATCAATTTGGTAAAATTCAATGCGACCGCCTGTGATCCTTTCAACACGGCTTAATGCTTCCCTGGAACTGTTTGAAAGGTTATCAACCACAACAACATCCCAGCCGTTTTCCAATAGGGCAACACATGTGTGGCTGCCAATATATCCTGCGCCTCCTGTTACAAGTATTTTCATGCTTTTTCCCCTATATTAAATTGTTCTCTGTGCCCTTTGAGACAAGATTCTTATATGAAAGAAGTATCTTATATCATGCAACTTTTTAATTGCAAGAAAGTTTTTAAAAATCTCATTCTTTGCCCTTTCTTTTCTAAGGGGATGTGAGGAATGCCTGAAAGATTATTTCTAAAATCTGGAGAGGAATTATATGATAAATCAATAGTTGATATAAGCTTGCTTTCAATGTAATATGGCACCAAAACAAAGAGGGAGTTCCATATTATGATTATATATAATTTGAGAGGGTAAAATGACTGAAATCATTGATGTAAATGCGAGGGAAATCCTTGATTCACGGGGGAATCCCACGGTTGAGGTTGATCTGGTGCTGGCCTGTGGTGCAAAGGGGCGGGCAGCAGTTCCATCAGGAGCATCCACAGGTACAAGAGAGGCGCTTGAGATGCGCGACAATGCTCCTAACCGTTATCTTGGAAAAGGTGTCATGAATGCTGTCACCAATGTTAATGAGGTGATCGGGCCTGAAATCATAGGTTTTGATGCCATGGATCAGGCAGGGCTTGACAGAACCATGATTGATATTGATGGTACAGAGAACAAATCCCGCCTTGGTGCAAACGCCATTCTTGGAGTATCGATGGCTGCGGCAAGGGCAGCGGCAGAAGCGGCGGATATTCCTCTCTACCGTCATATTGGCGGGATCTCTGCGCGGGTTTTGCCGGTTCCAATGATGAATGTCATTAATGGAGGGGCACATGCAGCCAATAACCTTGATATTCAGGAGTTCATGATTGTTCCCTATGGTGCAGGTTCTGTCCTTGAAGCCATTCGCATGGGTGCGGAAGTCTTTCATCATCTCAAAAAAATTCTTAATAAAGCCGGATTAAGCACAGCAGTTGGTGATGAAGGCGGATTTGCTCCAAACCTCTCTTCAAACGAGGAGGCACTAGAATATATTGTGAACGCTGTTGAATCGGCAGGATACAGATCAGGTAAAGATATTGGAATTGCCATTGATGCAGCGGCAAGCGAATTTTTCAGGGATGGTAAATATCAGTTTGCATCAGAAAACAGAGCACTTTCACCTGAAGCACTTGTGGATTACTATGAATCCCTGATTGAGCGTTTTCCTCTTTGTTCAATTGAGGATGGTCTGGCAGAGCAGGATTGGCAAAACTGGCAGTTAATGACACAAAGGCTTGGTGATCGCATTCAGATTGTGGGGGATGACGTTTTTGTAACTAATCCTGATATCTTTCGCAGGGGTATTGCAGAGGGTATTGGTAATTCAATTTTGATTAAGCTGAATCAGATTGGCACACTTACAGAAACGCTTGATACTATATTGATGGCCAAAGAGTCAGGTTATACAACAGTAATTTCTCATCGATCCGGTGAAACAGAAGACTCTTTTATTGCAGATCTTGCTGTTGCTGTCAACAGCGGGCAGATAAAGACAGGTTCAATGTCAAGAAGTGATAGAATTGCCAAGTATAATCAGTTGATAAGAATTGAGGAGCAACTTGGGATTGCAGCACTTTTTCCTGAAGATCTTTTTGAGTAAACAGGCATGATTGCGTATCAATCATCCCCAAGTATGAAAAAGATAGTCATTTTCACGGTAAAACGTCATGACAGTAGAGACAAGGCATGCCTTGTCTCCACTGCTACTCCCGATTATGAAAAGGATGAGGGGGGATTTTCACGGTAAACGGGGATGACTGATTGTGTATCAATCATCCCCAAATATAAAAATGATAGTCATTTTGCGGTAAGCGGGCATGATTGCGTATCAATCACCCCCAAGTATAAAAATGATAGTCATTTTCATGGTAAACGGGCATGATTGATTACGTATCAATCACCCCCAAATATAAAAATGATAGTCATTTTCACGGTAAAATATAAAACCAGGATAAGGCAGGATGCTCAGGATAGTATCCTGTTCATAATTTATAATTTCAGAAAGTTATGACTGAAATGATCTTTAATTTGAGATTTTTAAAGGGTTATCAAAATTGATATTTTAAATATTTCAGGCAGCTTGAAAGAACAGTCACTGTTAGTCTGCCTGAATTTACAAGGGGATATGAGGATTCAATGGGGGAGATAACTAAATATATTTTTGTAACAGGAGGAGTTCTCTCCTCACTAGGCAAAGGACTTGCATCAGCGGCCATCGGAATGCTGCTTGAAAGCAGAGGACTTTCTGTAACTATTCAGAAACTGGATCCCTATATAAATGTAGATCCTGGAACTATGAATCCATTTCAGCATGGTGAAGTTTTTGTAACAGATGATGGTGCAGAAACTGATCTTGACCTGGGACACTATGAGAGGTTTACAAGTGCAAAACTTGGCAAAAACAATAACTTTACAACCGGCAAAATTTACCATTCTGTAATCACCAAGGAGAGAAGGGGAGAATACCTTGGCGGAACTGTACAGGTCATTCCACACATTACCGATGAGATAAAACGCTGTATATCCCTGGTTTCACATGATGCTGACGTTGTTATTGTAGAGATTGGAGGAACAATAGGAGATATTGAATCTCTTCCGTTTCTTGAGGCCATACGGCAGTTCAGAGCAGATGTCGGAAGAAATAATGTGATCTATATCCATCTTACTCTTGTGCCATATATATCCACAGCAGGTGAGTTGAAAACAAAGCCTACCCAGCACAGTGTCAAGGAGTTAAGGAGTATAGGAATCCAGCCAGATATTCTTCTGTGCCGTACTGATAGATACCTTTCCCCTGAGCTTAAAGCAAAAATTGCCCTTTTTTGTAATATTGATAAAGATTGTGTATTTACTGCCAAGGATGTTGACTGCATATATGAGGTGCCTCTGGTTTACAACAGGGAAGGTTTGGGAGACAAGATTTTACAGAAGCTCAACATATGGGCAAGATCCCCACGTCTTGAGGAGTGGCGGGAGATGGTTGACAAGCTGCAGAATCCCAGATCAGAGGTTACAATTGCAATTGTGGGTAAATATGTTGATCTTACAGAGTCCTATAAGAGCCTGAACGAAGCTCTTACACATGGGGGGATATCAAATGATACCAAAGTAAATCTTATGTTTGTGGACTCAACAACCCTAACAGAGAACAATCTGTCTGAAAAGCTTGATGCAGATGGCATACTTGTGCCTGGCGGCTTTGGGTCACGGGGGGTGGAAGGAAAGATTCTTGCTGTAAAGTATGCAAGGGAAAACAGGATCCCGTTTTTTGGTATTTGTCTTGGCATGCATATGGCTGTTATTGAGTTTGCAAGAAATGTTGCAGGCATGGAAGATGCTAATGGCTCAGAATTTGATGAACTTACACCTTTTCCCGTTATTTACCTTATGACAGAGTGGTATGATGAACAGACAAAGAAGATAGAGAAGAGGGATGATTCTTCAGATAAGGGCGGAACCATGCGACTTGGCGCATATCCATGCCGTCTTCTGGAGGATACATTTGCCATGTCAGCATACAGAATAGAAAATATATCTGAACGTCACAGGCATAGATATGAGTTCAATAATGAGTATAAGGAGAGACTTGAAGAGGCAGGACTTGTTATCAGCGGAGTATCACCTGATGGTCAGCTTGTTGAGATTGTGGAGCTAAAGGATCACCCTTGGTTCTTAGGATGCCAGTTTCATCCTGAATTCAAGTCCAGACCAGCCAACCCGCATCCTCTTTTCCGGGATTTTATAAAGGCAAGCCTTAAAAAGGCAAAGCAGATTTAACCCAAGAGTTAGCAAGCCTTTAAAAGGGGGGCAGCAGTGCTGCTCTTTTACAGAGCATATGTATGAGCCCGTTGATTTAGTCGATTTTTGAAAAAATCACCACAATATAATGTGTTTCTTGATTACTTAAAAATCATTATATTGTGGCAAAATCAAATATGTAAACACTTAATCAACAGAGTCATGTATGCCCCCTTGCTCAAAAATGGCATCAAGACTTCAGGACGAGCTGACAGAATGGCTTATCATGGTGTCAGCGATTTTTTCAGCAGAATCTCCAAAAAGATCTTCAATTGGAATAATGTTCAGAAGTGAGTCATCCCATTTGATATCATCTGTTTCAAGGATTATATCCTTGATTCGTATGTATTTTCCGCCAAGTGCCTTTATCTTGTCAAGCAAAGAGACCTTTTCAGGTGCTTTGAATGCTACATGTATGGAGAGAAGGTTTTCAATAACACTTGTTTCTGAAGTTGATGAGATAACCGGAATGACAAGAATGCTTCTGCCATCCTTCCTCCCCTTGCCTATATAGACATTACCCTCCCTTACGATAATATTTTTGGTGCCTTTAAGCTTATGCTCTTTTTCTGCCCTTGAGACTTCTTTGGCAAGGGCACCTGTCTTGTTTATGACATCAATTCTTGTTTCCAAAGTAGGCTCTCCAAGAAGATTGAGGCCTGAAATTTTATAAAGGAGTGCACCATTGACATGGGAAATAACCTCCTGGAGATTTTTTATTACAAGTACATTTTTGTGGGTTATTCTTGAGATTGAAATATCGTTTGTCGCAATTTCATCAAAGATAACACCCTCAAATTTTTGTGTAAAATCAAGAACTTCATCAATTTCTTCAATTCTGCTTGTTCCTACTGTAACGGTTTTGGCCTGATGTTTGATGGCATCAATAGGTCTTGCCATGGTGTTGATGGCTTCGGAAAGATTTTTGAAGAAATCATCCAGCATATTTGCAGGGGTACCTTTTCTGCCAAAGTCAATTTCAAAATCTGCAACCGGTAATCTTCCGGAAAGGTATTTTAAAAGAAGGGTGATATTAGTTGCGACATTTATACCAAGGATGGAAGGAATTTTCTGCTCTCTTCTTCTTTTTGTGAATTCTTGATAGAACGAAGCAATTTTTTCACGAAACTCCTTTTCCAGAACAACTTCATAGGCATCCCGTCCCATGCGTCTGTATTCTGCTATAAGTTCTTTTATCTCCTGCTGAAAATTGAACATGAACCTTGAGCCTTCATTGATAGATAGTGCTGCATAATATCCCCACAGGTGGCCGACAAGTGTATTTAGAATGGGGGCAAAATGCTCGCTTATCCTTGGGACTCTGAAAACATCGGCAGCAACTCCGTCAAACCGATCTTCGCCCTCATCTGTGATTACAACAGGTGTGGCCTTGTGTGCATGAAAAATGGCTGTATCTTTTATGATATCTTTAAGTACACTCTCTCTTGTACCGGCGGCACACACCATTACAAGTGGCTCGGACGAAAGATCAATGTGTTTTTTGTCTTCTACATAGTCCGATGAAATGGTTTTATAGCAAAGCTCGCTCAACTTGATTCTGATCTCGTCAGCAGAACTTTTGTTTGAGCCGCTTCCTACAGTTGCCCAGTAATATTTTGTAATGGCAAACCTGCGTGCCGATGCCTTGATTTTATCCTGCATCTCCAGTATTTTCTGCATTTTTTCAGGAATGCCATTTAGTTCTATAAGCTCATTTTTCAGGTTCTTCTGGGATATGGTTCCGACAATTGTTGCAATGTGAAGACCAAGAAGTGCTCCTGCAGCAAGTTGCGAATAAAAGGCTTTGGTTGATGCAACAGACATCTCAATATCCCTGCCGCTGCTTGTATAGAGAACACCGTCTGTCTTGAAAGTAAGATCAGAGTCTCTTCTATTGACAATGGCTATGGTTTTGGCTCCCCTCTCTTTTACCATATCTATAGTTCTGTTTGTATCTGTTGTTGTGCCTGACTGGCTTATGGCAACAACAAGATATCTATCCATGACACCCTTTGAATCTTCTTTTTCAGGTATGTAAAAGCCTGATAGTTCAGATGCCTTCATGGCACGGATATCAAAGCCTCCACCTTTGAGATAGTGCCGGAAAAGATCAGCACAACCTTGTGCAGCAATGCCTGCTGTTCCTTGACCGACAAAAAATATTTTGTTGATTTTTTTTTGTCTGATATCAGTTTCAATGCTTTCCGGCAGAGCATCAATGTTCATGATATAGCAGCCACTTTCACTTGAGCGTTTCCAGCGATTTTGCAGAGTTTTTGTTACAGAAAGAGGTGATTCTGAAATTTCTTTGAGAAAGTAGTGAGGAAAATTTTGGCGGTCAATGTCCCTTGAGGTGATTTCACTGTGCCTGAGATCAGACTCTGAAATTACAATGGGTTTTCCGGCATAGTCCATGGAAGTCATTCCGGCTGTTCCACCAGATGAGTTCTGGTCAAGGATAAGGATCTGGCCGTTTTGTTCTCCATTGAGCTTTAAAAATGTCTGGGTCTCTTCAACAACTCCGTAAAGTTCGGATGCTGTGATATAATAGTCAGGCGCAATACCTGTAAAAATAGCCTGTCCGCTGCCCTTTTGTGCAAGAAATAATTTGCCTGGTTCAAGATCCGTATGCATGCTGATTGCATGTGACCCATGAAAATCATTTACAGCAAGTCTGAAAGCCTCTGTAACAGAGCATCCTTTTTTAAGGTATAGTTCAATCTGAAGGGGAATGATTTTGGTATCTGTTGTGATATCCGGGTGCAGTGTATCAAATCTTGATTCATACTGTTTCTTAAGTTCCGGATAGTTATCAATATCTCCATTAAGGCTTACATGTATAATACCACTTTTGGTAACAGCCTGGTCTGTGGATTCGTTGTCAACAGGGTGACAGTTGGCCTGTGTGATATCACCAACCGATGCCCAGCGGGTATGTGCAGAAATACTGTTGAAAGATGATGGAAAGCCTATGAGAAGCTGAAGTATCTGGTCGTTTCTTATTTGTGTGCGTATATATGACACATTGTCGCCAAGGGAGCCAATTTCAGCAGCATATTTGTAAACAATTGTCATGGAAACATAGTGTGTTGAATTGGATGGAGCCAGAGTATCATGGATTGTGATACAGTTATTTGTAAGCACACTTTTATTGGTACGAAGCTTAAGTTGTTCTCCAAGACCTGATTGAATCATTTTTGCTCTGAAATTCTCAAATACAGGCTTGGTGAGAGTAAAGAGAAGAGATATACCGGCTGAGTCTCTTCCTCTTACTTCAAGTCGGTCAATGCTGTTAAGAACTGCATTTATCCTTTTAAATATTGACACTTCAGGAAAGGTAAGCTGGGATGCATGTTTAGCAGAGAGGTTCTGAACTTTAACCATATTGTCAAGAATCTCTCTTGATATGCACCAGAGTATATCTTTAAGTTTTTCAAGCCGTTTCAGGGCTGTTGCAGCACTTGATGCATCAAAGTCTGTCATATGATGTTCAAAAAGTCTGCTTTCGTCATCAATTAAGGAAGAGAGAGAATTTGACACTGTTTCAAGTGTTTTCCTTTTTTCTTCACTTGAAAAGAGATCATAAAAAAATGCCTCTGTTTTCAGCGTCTGTACAGTATCCATCATAATATCTAAGGCAGTCTCTCCTCCAAGATATGAGGATTCAGGAAAGTTTTTTTTATGATCTGACAGTAAATTCTCTTTTGACAGCAAATTCTCTTTTGGCAGCAAACTCTCTTTTGACAGCAAATCTTTTTTTGAAATATTACTGGAAAGAAGATTTGCATTGATAAGGTCAAGATGGTGTTCAAGCTCTAAAATATTGTTTTCACACTCTGAACTGCCATTATCTTCCAGCTTGGTATTATTATTATTTTCCTGTTTGGTTTTATTATTATCTTCCAGTTTAGTTTTATTATTGTCTCTCTGCTCGGCTTGAGTGTGCAGTTGCTGTTGTTCGGGGTAACCGTTTTCTTCAATGCACTTTTTTTGAAATGATACACCCTTGAAAGAAATAAGTGCAGAGATTCCGCAGCAAAGTCTTGTATGGTGGGCAGGAAAAATTATAATGGCGTTCTCTTTGGCTCTAAACGGAGATTTCCCGAACTCAATATTGACTGAAAAAATATTTTTAAGTGAGCCTTTAACATGTGAAACAGCAGATTTGGATTTAATAATTATATGTTTAATAACTGCATGTAAGTTGTTTGAGTACAATCCGGCTTTTTCAATCTTGTTGGGCATTTCAGCAATATCTCCATTTGTAATAGGGTTTACCCGTTGTTGGACTGCTTTGAGCTGAGTGCGTAAAAATTATTGAAGTACTCTGTAAATATCATTCTGCCATATCTGCTTGCACGGGTTCCAATATATTTGCCATGCCCAACCACCACAGAGACAACAATCTGTTCCTTGCCCTGATTCTCTTTGCAGAAACCTGTAAACCAGTCAAATTTTACTGTGTGTTCCCTGTTATAAAGGGAGCCCGTCTTGCCACCAATGTTGAGTTTGGAAAGGGTTGCGTCTTTTTGAAAGCCTCTGAATGACTTTCGTGCGGTGCCTCTGGTAATAGTTTTATTCATCATGGTCATCACAGCTCTGGCCGTTTCAGGTTTTACAGCACTGTTTATTACTTCACTTTTTCTTTTATAAAGAATGGAACCACTTTGATCTGTGACAGATTCCACTATAGAAGGTACAGGTGTTTTTCCAAAGTTTAGCAGCGTACTTGCAATCATTGCACCGAAAAGCGGAGATATTGTTGTTGTTTTATTGAATCCCGAGGCAACTTCAGCCCACTGGAAGGTATTATCTTCAGTAATCAGAATGGTTCCCGGATTAAAGGGCATGTCAGAATCAATCTGCTGATTGAATCCAAATGATCTGGCATACTCTTCAAGGATCTCTCCACCAAGTTTTATGGAGCCAAGTTTTCCGAAGACAGGGTTGATGGATTCAGCAAATGCATTTGCAAAGGTAACTTTGCTGCTGTACTTGTTGTGAGTGTCCTTTAGTTGACGTTTGTAGAGAGTATATTTTCCGCCATTAAAATATAGGGTGGTAGCTGGATTGTATCCGCAGGTTTCAACGGCTGCTGATGCTGTGACCATTTTAAATATGCTTGCAGCAGGGTAGTTTCCAAGAGTGCAGGGATTTAAACAAGGCGTTTCATTATCAAATCCTGTCATTGCAAGTATTTTACCTGTGTGAGGTTCCATAACAACCATTGCAATGATTTCAGGCTTGCCTCTGTCATTTGGCTGGAAGCCTTCTACTTTTTCCGTGAGAAAGTGTTGCAGTTTCATATCTAACGTTGTGTCAAATGTTAATTGGCGTCCATCTTTCTGTATGGAAAAGTGATTGCTTTTTATGTTGATAAGGTGTTGTGGATCAATAATTTCCCTTATCTCCTGCCTGGTAAGAGACTTTGGTTCATTGCCTTTGGTTATGATTTTACCTGTAAGGGATGCAAGATATCCTGAAGCCTTTGAGCCAGCTTCATCCTGGGAACTCCCTGAACTTTTTTGCAGGTTGTCTGTGGCATCAGAAAAAAACAGATCTTCACAAAAATCAGCAGTATGTTTAATGGTGGAGCCTATTATGGCAGCAGCCTTTGATAAGGATGAGATAGATGAGGATAGAATAGGGATAAAAGAGTGCATTGCAAAGGCAATAGATGTTACTAAGAGAAACATTACCAGAAGTAGAGATGCTTTTCTTAATACTCGTCTTTTGCTGCTTTTCAGTAGGGATTGTTTTTGAAGATTCTGCTGAAAATGCCTCCATGTGATCTTGTTATTACTGTCATCAATATGCATTATTTTATGCTCCATATTCAAAAACATTGTTTTAGCAATAGTCGGCATCCTTCATATAACGGCCACGGCGGCATTACCGCCACAATCGAATGGATGAAAATCCCCAAACTCCGGGGACTTTCATATAACGGCCATGGCAAACCCATCTTGCCACAACGAAGCATGAAAGCCCTGAAAAAAACCTTGAAATACGGGGACTTTCTTATAAAACGTACATGGCGAATACCCGCCACAATCGAAGAGTTGAAAGTCTTTTTTAAAACAGACAGTTTGTTTGAAATTTAAGTAGTAAAATGAAAAATGCCTACTTTACCTGACTACCAGGTGTCAGCGGTGATGTAAATCCTGTCAGAACAAGTTTTGTTCCATCATTTCCGGCAAGGATCATGCCTTGTGAAGCTTCGCCCATGAGTTTTGCCGGTTTCAAGTTGGCCACCACAACCACCTGTTTTCCTTGAAGTTCATCTGGGTTATAATTTTGAGCAATACCTGCAACAATCTGTCGTGGAGTATCTTCTCCAAGATCCACTGAAAGTTTCATGAGTTTGTTGGATTTTTTTATTTTTTCTGCGGAAATGATTATTCCAACCCGAAGATCAATTTTTGCAAAATCCTCAATTGAAATTTGAGGTTTCAGTGATGCTGGAGAATTTTTTTCAGGCTTAAGTGCTTTTGATGAGCACTTTTCAGATTCTGAATCCTGTTTTTGATCCTTGTTTTGTTTTTTATCAGGGTCAACCCTTGGAAAGAGAAGCGGAGGTTTTCCTATTTCAGTGCCTGGAGTTACTTGGTACCATGATTTGATCCCTTCAAGGGAAGGAGTTGAGTGCCCATCCATATCTTTAATCGTTTTTACGCGGTTTTTCAAGTCCATTATATCTAACATTTTAATGGATGTCTCAGGCATAACAGGAAAAACAAGGCATGCAACAACTCTGAGACTCTCCACAAGATTATAAATAATGGTTGCAAGTTCTTCTTTTCTTGCATCGTCTTTTGCTGCAACCCATGGAGCAGTTGTGTCAATATATTTGTTAAGGATGCTAATAAAATCCCATATGGCAATCAATCCCTTGTGGAACTCGTTGCAACCCATGGCCATCTTGAATGCTTCAATTGTTTCTGCTGCACTTGATTCAAGGGAAAGGCTTTTTTCTTTTTCAATATATTTTACAGGTTCAGGAACCTTACCTTTAAAATATCTGTGGTTCATGGCAAGAACTCTTGAAAATACGTTTCCAAGATCATTGGCAAGATCGGAATTTATTCGTTGAACAATGGCATCTTCTGTGAAATTTGCGTCTAGTCCGAACACCATCTCCCTCATAAGAAAGTAGCGGAATTGATCCACTCCGTAAATCTGTGTTACTTCCACAGGATCGGTGACATTGCCAATGCTTTTTGACATCTTGCTTCCGCCTACATTCCAGAAGCCATGGACGTTCAGATGCTGATAAATGTCAATACCTGCGGCTTTCAGCATTGTTGGCCAGTATATTCCGTGAGGTTTTATTATATCCTTGGCCACAAAATGCTGGGAGCCCGGCCAGAATTTTTTAAATTTATTGCCATCTGGAAATCCAAGTGCGGATATGTAGTTTGTTAGTGCGTCAAACCATACGTATGTGACATAGTTTTCATCAAAGGGAAGGGTAATACCCCATGTTAAACGCGATTTTGGACGGGAGATGCAAAGATCTTCAAGAGGTTCTTTGAGGAATGAGAGTATTTCGTTGCGGTATCTTTCCGGTCGAATGAAATCAGGATTCTTTTTTATGTGATCAATGAGCCAATCCTGGTATTTTGACATTGCAAAAAAATAGTTGGCTTCCTTAATATTCTGAGGCTCTGTACCATGATCCGGACACTTTCCATCAACAAGTTCACGTTCCTGGTAAAAACGTTCACATCCGAAGCAGTAAATCCCCTCATATTCACTGAAGTAAATATCTCCTGATTCATATATTCGTGTCAGAAGTTTTTCTACCACATTAATATGAGTCGGATTTGTTGTTCTTATAAAATCGTTATTGCTGATATTTAGTGTCGGCCACAGGTTTTTAAAAAGGCTGCTTATCTCATTTGTATATATTTCAGGGGTTTTATTCTGCTTTTCAGCAGCTTCAACAATTTTGTCACCATGCTCATCTGTGCCGGTTAAAAAGTAGGTTTCCTTTCCGCACATTCTGCTGTAACGGGCTGCAACATCTACTGAGATGGTTGTATATGCATGGCCAAGATGTGGTTTTGCATTAACATAATATATTGGGGTTGTATAAAAAATACTTTGTTTGTCTGTACAATTTTTATCATTTGTATTCATAAGGTTTCCCATTTTTTTCAACTTCAACTTCTGTTCCATCGTCAAGTTTAACAACAACACTCTCTTTGAGTATATTTTGTCGGATTATTTTGCCGGCTCCCATTGGAGTTTCAATTTTTTTTCCAGGTTTGGGCAGGTTACTCTTAAGTGATCTGTAGGTTTCATTTTCAAAGGTAAGGCAGCACATTAGTCTGCCGCACAGCCCTGAAATTTTAGTGGGGTTCAGGGAAAGTCCCTGATCTTTGGCC
>NZ_LT828544.1:307789-323139 GCF_900170035.1 Desulfamplus magnetovallimortis
AGTCCCTGATCTTTGGCCATCTTGATTGATACAGGATCAAAGTTATTCATGAACAGTGAACAGCAGATCTCCCTTCCGCATCTGCCGATACCGCCGCATTGTTTGGACTGGTTTCTTATACCCACCTGTCTCATTTCAATACGGATACGATACTCTTTGACAAGCATTTTTACAAGCTCACGAAAATCAATTCTTCCATCTGCTGTGTAAAAAAACGTCAGTTTAGTGGCATCAAAAGTACTCTCAACCGAAAAGAGGTTCATTTTAAGGTCAAGTTTATTTATACAGTCAAGGCAAAAATCATGGGCTTGTTGTTCAAGTTTACGATTCTCATCCCTTTTCCTGAAATCCTCCTCTGTTGCAATACGAAAAATCTGTTTCAGGGGCTTCTGGTTATCAGGGTCGTCATATGGTGCCGGAGGTACTGTAACAACTCCGAGTCCGAGCCCCTGTTCTGTTTCAACAATTACGTTGTCACCGATTTTCAGCACAAAAGCGCCGCTGTCAAAATCGTATATTTTGCCAGCAGGTTTAAATCTTATTCCTGCAAATCTGGTCATTGGACACTCCGGATTTAAAATGACTTTTAACTCTTCGATTGTGGCGGATATCCGCCATGTACGTTATGAAAAATATGGTTTATGAGTAACAAAATGATATGAGGGACAGAAAAAAATTCTCAAGGATCAATCTGACAGATGCATTGCTTTCAAGCCTTTTTTCTGCTGTGTGAATGGCTTCAAGGGATTGCATTGAAAAGTTTGAAGGCAGTATCTGTGCAATATATTGGACATGCTTTCCAAAATCTCTATTAACCACAAGATCAGTGGAGAGAGATGACTTTCCGATGCATTTTACAACTGCGATATCCCTTAGCCATAATTTGATGATCAGAATGGAATCTTCCAGCAGCTCCTCATTTTTACTTAACTCGTGGGCCAGCATCATTGCATTAAGTGTATTTTTATTACTTAAATGACGCAAATTGGTATTTGATGCAGATGCGTATCTGGAGATAACAGCCGATTTGGCAGCAGGATTGGTATGATGGAGATCAGATGGCCTGTCTGGTTTTACCAGTAAAAAAAGTCTGGATAAAAGCCAGTGCCTTCTTTTTATCCAGTCAACAGGTTTGTTTGCGCTGTCAGGGCTGTTGTTAGATTCTTGCTCCCCGTTTGCTTGTACCCATCTTTTGGCTTTTATTGTTTTGGTCTCAGATGGGTTATATATATTGGCCTCTGATAAAATTTTGTTGTCAGGAGCAGCAATATTTAAGAGCATCATTGCTTTTTTTATGTTGCCATCAGATGTTCTGGCTGCAATTTTTGCCATTTTTTCCGGGATTGCCCACTTTTTTATAAGATCTTCTGTAACTGCTGAAACAGATACAGGTTTAAACCTTATATGTCTGCATCGGGAAATGATGGTAGGCATAAGCAGGTTGAGATCTGGGGCAGTAAGCACAAAAAAGGTTCTTTCAGGAGGTTCTTCAAGACGCTTTAAGATAGCGTTTCCTGCTTCCTGGTTCATTGAATGGGCATCAATGATCATAACCATTCTGATGGCTGCTTCATGTGGCTTTGCAGCAATGGCATTGCAAAGCTCTTTTATCATGTCAGTCTTTATTACGTTTTTTTCCGGAAAAAGTGTGATAATATCCGGATGCATACCGGCGTCAATTTTAAGGCATGATCTGCACAGGTTACATGCAAAACCACTGGTTTGAGCATGGCGGTTAAAGCAATTTAGACTTTTTGCAATGAATCTTGCAGACTCCTCTCTTCCTGCTCCATTGTTACCAGTAAAAAGAAGTGCATTAGGAACTTTTGTGTTGAGAATAAGCAGCTTCAAATCATCCATCTGTATTATGGATGCTGGAACCGGGTGCTGCTGTGAAACATCAAAATCATGTTCTCTCTGTCCGAGGCTCATGGTTTAATGGTTCACCCGCTCCTTGAGTTCTTTTCCGCATTTAAAAAAAGGTAACTTTTTGGGAGGAATTGTGACTTTTTGGCCTGTTTTGGGGTTTCTACCTGTGTAGCTTTCGTACTCTTTTATAAAGAAACTGCATAGTCCACGTATTTCAACTCTTTCTCCCATTGCAAGGGCATCAGTCAATGAGTCAAAAAAAGTCTGTACCACTTCTGCTGCTTCTGCTTTTGTCAGCCCTGATTTTTTCTTCAGGGCGGAAATCAGTTCAAGTTTATTCATAAATCCTCTTTGTCATTCCCTTGTTTGTGGCAAGTCGATTTGAGTGATATTTGTTGTTTGAAAGTTTTTTTGGCCTGTCCGCCACAGATAATCCGCAGCTTAAAACCACCATTCATAGTGACAGGAATATATTGAGTAATAAAATGATTAAAAAAGACTTATTAACCAAATTCCAACAGAAAGTCAAGGGGTTATGAGAATATTGGCGGGAGTTTTTCAAGATCAGCCTCATCAATCTCAACACCGGCAAACTGACCAAGAGCTTCAATTCGGATTATAACACGTCCTTTCCCTTTATATTGCATGAATTCTCCTGTTGCTCCTGCCATGGGGCCATTTATAATAAGCACAGGTTCTCCTTTTTTTAGCACAGATGTTACAGAGTCAGTTATTATATCTGTTCCGCTTCTTGTGATTATTTTAAGGGACTCAATGTGTGTGTCCGGAACAGGAAGCGGTTTTTGCTGTGAGCCAAGAAGTCTTACTGCACCTGTTGTTTTAAGAACCTTGAGCTGCTCCCTTGGGTCAAGGGATATATTGACAAAAAGATATCCTGGAAAAAGAGGTGCATTTATCATTAAATTTCTATCTTTACGTCTGCTCCTTACTCTGATTGTTGGCAGGAATACCTCAATGGATTTTTTTTTGATCATATCTGTCACTATGTTCTCAAACCTGCTTCTTGTAAGTAATGTAAACCACTGTTTTTCTAACAACATTTATTCAAATTCTCCGATTCCATGAAGATTGACCATAAATGAAAATGCCCTGTCATCAGGGGTATCAGAGTAGGCAATCCTCATTGACCAGCAGGGTCTGTTCAAGTAAAGCCCTGTCATGGATTCTATTGTTCTGTTATTAATAAGATTTTGTTCATAAATAGCAAAGGCGCTAAGGCTGCCTGTCAGTTTTGTCTCAAGTCTTGAGTAAAGGGATTCTGAGACAGAGTTGTTGTATCCGTATCTTGCAAAAAATGAATCTCCTCTTGGATTTTTCAGAGTAACCTGGGTGTTGCATGTATTGAAACTGTTGTCATATGGAGACCATTCAATATCTCCTTTAAGGGTCAGAAACGAGTATGGGGAGAGTTCCATTTCAGCCGAGATATCAGAAAATTTGTGGCCAGAAGATGATTTATGCTCAAGTACACCATTTTCATCAAAGGATGTTAATGATGTGCTTGTTTCGTAATAGTTGTTCCCTTCAAAGATATTGTCAGAATATATAAATCCGTCGGAGTCTGAAATGGAGGATGGATCTGTCTCTTGATCTTCTTCCGGATCCAGATAGTAACTTTGACTTATTTCAAACCATGCAAATTCTCTGTAAACCGGTGATATTACGGTATTGTTATTATTGACTTTATTTCTGCTCTTTTCCATGGAAATACCCAAATCATTTTCATGACCTGGGTTTGCAAGGGCATTTTTTCTGGATGTAAAACGGTTGGTAAGAGTCCATGTAATCTGGTTTTTTCTCTCAATATAATCTGTTGAATCAAACCACGGCAGGTCATTTTGATTAACTTCAGGAATGTAACCATACTCTATTTTTGGTGTAATCTCGTGTTTTACTCTCTCTGCGAAGCTGTTTTCAGGCAAAAAAATCTTTGACAGTGTTGTTGACATTGCAAGGTTTATATCCAGAATTTCTCGGTGACTGAAGTTCGAGCCGCTATCTGAGGAGTTCCAGTTTGTCTGGCGAAAACCCACGGATGGCTCAATGAATATAGAGTCAGTCTGGATTGGAAGATAAAACTTGGGAAATATATCGCTTCTGTATCCCTTTACAAGTGTGGTTGTAGTCTCCTTTCTGTACATGAATGTATATTCAGAATCAAAATCAAAATAGAGAGGTGAACTGCCAATTTGCTGCTTTATAGTATCAAGTGTGATGGCTGGTGCTCTTTGCAGTGTTGTGTCTTTTATATCTGTCTGCCTTGCAACTACATCATCATACCACATTATTCCCATATTGATGGCTGCGCCATATTCAGACCATATCCTGTTGATATTTACGCTGTTTTTTCTTGTGGTATCATCATACTCATCAATGCCTCTTCCAAAAGTGTCCTGAAAGATGGCACTGGTTGTATCGTAACCTGTGTAGCCATGTCTGAACTCATGCATATAGTCAGCGTCGCTTACATAATCAAGATCCACAGTTGCATTGCATTCATTGCTAAACTGATAACTGCTCTTGGTTCTGAACCAGTATCTGTCCCTGTTTGTTCTCTGGGGGGTCGATGATATCTTAAAATCAGATGTGGCATCAGTGCCATCATCAATTTCAAGGTCATTAAGATAATCATACAAAATGGTTATTCTGCTCTCTTTGTTTTGAACATGGCGGAATTCAAGTGCTGTTTTAATTCCCCTTTTATGCATGTAATTTCCGTACAATGATGCATCTGTTTCTCTTGAAATGGCAAGAAATAGCGGCTGTTCAAATTCAAATCCTTTTCTGTCAGATGTGGAGATGCGTGGTGACAGAAGTCCCGTCTGTCGCTTTGTTTTTGCAGGAAAGGCAATAACAGGAAGGTAAAGAGCTGGAATGTTTCCTGCCCATAAAGTGGCTCCCTTTGCAGTTCCATAACCCTCTATGGTGATTTTGATCTCCTTTGCTGATATCTTCCAGTCAGGTTTTTCACCATCACATGATGTCAAGGATGCTCTATCTGCATGATATGTCTTTTTACCTGTTTTCTGAATGGTATCACCTTTTATATAGAAGTGATTTTCCTGGGTAAAGATAACACCATTGTAAATAGTGCCTGTCTCATCATTCATATTCAACAGCAATGAGTCGCAGGTTATGGAATCATTTCCTGACTTTAAAATAACGTTTCCTGATGCAATAACATTGCCGGTAATGTTTGAAAATTCTAAATAGCCTGCACGCAGTCTGGTATTCCCCCCTTTAAGTTCCACATTATCCTGTGCAGTATATAATTGTTTCTCTTTGTCATAGCTTACCATTCCGGCTGAGATATGCCACTCATCATTTTTGTTGTTGTATGAAAATGAAAATGCCTCTCTGCAAGGCATACAGATATTTAAGGTCGCTAAAAGTAAAAAAGCGACATGCAGAAAATGTATATGTGGAAGAAAGGTTAGGCTGTTTTTGATAGTCATCATATTAGTAATTTACGTTTTTTTACCGTGGAAATGGATACAAATTTCCATATTCGGGGGTGGCTGAATGCCGGCCATGACCGTTTAGTAGCAAATTCTGGCGTTCTTTATATTTCCGCAAAAGCGGAGATATGAAAGATGCCTTATATTTTTCTTTTTTACTGTTTTGAATGACGCAAAATTGCTGTATAAAGCCATTTTAAAATGAAATTGTCAAGGCATCAATAAAGCCTTGATTCGTGTAGAAAATTATGATGACAGGGAAATGTAATATGTGTATTATTGGAAATGGAGCTAAAGGTTTTTTTGTAACCCTTGAGGGCATTGAAGGATCTGGTAAGACTACACAAATGAAAAATATTGCTGATTTTCTGGCAAGAAACGGCCATGATGTTGTTATGACAAGGGAGCCTGGGGCAACTGAAATTGGCAGTAAAATACGCTCCATTCTTCTTGATCCTGCAAACAGAGGCATTTCTCCAAAATGTGAACTTCTGCTCTATGGTGCAGATCGTGCACAGCACCTTGCTGATGTGGTTCTTCCTGCACTTGATGACGGGAAAACAGTTTTGTGTGATCGTTTTGCTGATGCTACAACAGCTTATCAGGGCTGGGCAAGGGGGCTTGACATGGCTGTTGTTGAAAACATATACCTTATTGCAGCAGGCTCCTTAAAGCCAGATCTTACTATTCTTTTTGACCTTGCACCAGAGCTTGGCCTTGCAAGGACATTTATGGCATTAAAAAATGGTCAAAGGGTTGACAGTGAATCCCGTTTTGAAAAGGAGAAGATTGACTTTCATGAACGTGTGAGGCAGGGTTATCTTGCCATTGCTGAAAAGGAAAAGGAGCGTTTTATGGTTGTTGATGCATCCTTGCCCGCAGATGAAGTTTTTAATCAGATAACTTCACAACTCAAAGTCAGGTTTTCTGATAACCAACATGGCGGTTCACCGCCACAATCGAAGAGTAGAAAGTCTTTATAAAAACAGCCATTTGCGGGGACTTTCATATAACCAACATGGCGGATTACCGCCACAATCGAATGGATGAAAATCCCCAAACTGCGCGGACTTTCATATAAAACGGTCATTATGATAAAGGACAGGAACTTAGGAGATGAGTTATTCAATACTTGATGCCATCGGCAATACTCCGCTGGTTGAAATAAAGAGAATAAATCCCGTGCCTGGAGTCAGAATTCTTGCAAAGCTTGAATATTTCAATCCTGGTGGTTCGATCAAAGACAGAGCAGCGCTATCCATGATTGAACAGGCGGAAAAAAAAGGAGAGCTCACAAAGGAGAAGATTGTTGTGGAAGCTACAAGTGGCAATACAGGCATTGGCCTTGCCATGATATGCTCAATAAAGGGCTATAAGCTTCTGCTCACCATGTCTGAATCTGCAAGTGAGGAGAGAAAGAGAATACTCAAGGCAAGGGGTGCTCAGATTCTTCTCACACCAGGACATAAAGGCTCGGATGGAGCCATTGAAGAGGCCTATCGCCTTGGCAGGGAAAACCCTGAAAAATATTTTCTCACAGATCAATATAATAATGAAGCAAACTGGCAGGCCCATTATCATACTACTGCTGTTGAGCTTTGGGAGCAGACCCATGGCAACATTGATACTGTTGTTGCAACTTTGGGTACGAGCGGCACATTGATGGGGCTTTCAAGGAGGCTCAAAGAGTTTAAGCCTGATATAAAGATTGTTGGTGCAGAGCCTTTTCTGGGGCATGCCATACAGGGGCTTAAAAATATGAAGGAGTCCTACAGACCTGACATTTTTGATAAAAAACGCCTGGATGAAAAGGTGAATATCGAAGATGAAGAGGCATTTGAAACAGCACGGCGAATGGCCAGAGAAGAGGGGCTTTTTGTGGGGATGAGCAGTGGAGCTGCCATGGCTGTGGCCATCAGGGAAGCAAGGAAACTTAAAAGTGGTACGATTGTTGTTATTTTGCCTGATAGTGGAGAAAGATATCTTACCACCTCTCTTTTTACTGTAAAGGATAATATTCAGCTTTATCTTTATAACAGTGTTGAGAAAAAAAATGTTCTGTTTGAACCTCTTGAGCAGGGAAAGGTTTCTGTTTATACCTGCGGCCCCACTGTTGACGCTTCTTTGCATGTTGGTCAGTACAGACGGTTTGTGTGTGCCGATCTGTTGTGTCGCTATTTGGAATACCGCAAACTAACAGTTAACCATGTTGTAAATATTACGGATCTTGATGATAGGACTATTCAGGGATCAGAAAAAGCTGGTATATCTCTATCTGATTTTACAGATGGTTTTCTGGAGCGTTTCAAATCTGAATTGACTCTTCTTTCAATACGTGAGGCCCAGGCCTATCCAAGGGTAAGAGATCATCTTGATGGTATGGTAAGGCTTGCAGGGAATCTGGCAGACAAGGGCTTTGCTTATGAGAAGCTCAATTCACTTTATTTTGATCTGTCAAGTCTTCACTCATACGGGGCACTTTCCGGTCTGGATCTTGATAAAATTAAGGTTGGGGCAACTGTGGATCTGGACGATTATGAAAAGGATAATCCCAGGGATTTTACCCTTTTAAAGCGTGTGGGACTCTCTGAACTTAAACGCGGGCTCTGTGTCAATACTCCATGGGGGAATGTACGACCATCTCTCCATCTTCAGTGTGCAACTCTTTCTACAACTTATCTTGGAGAGCAGTTTGATATCCATACAGGAAGCAGGGAGCTGCTTTTTCCACACCATGAAAATGAAGTTGCAATTTCCGTTGCTGCAACAGGCAAGAGCCCTGCAAGGTACTGGATGCATTGCGATTCTGTGCAGTATGATGGAAGCCTTGGGAAAAATACTGTTTGCGGTGGAGACTCTGAAACTGAAGTTAAATCTGTATCAGAGGTTGAATCTCAACCTGAACCTTCCCTGGAGTCGTTGACATTACCAGTGCTTATGGAAATGGGATGGAGTCCAAGGGCTATCCGTTTTATGCTGCTTTCTGCACATTACCGTAAACCTTTGATTTTATCACAAAGAGCATTGAGTGATGCCGTTCGATCACTTGAAAAATTGGATCGCTGTGTTCATTCTCTTATGTGCATTGTCTCTTCAGAAAATGGCACGAGCCATAAAAGCTCAATGCTTGATTCTGCCGAATCTGACACAAGCCATAAAGGTTCAATATTTGATTCTGCCGAATCTGACACAAGCCATAAAAATTCAATGCTTGATTCTGCCGAACTCCCTGACATGGATCAGCTTCTTTATGATATCAAACACGGTTTTCTTGTGGCAATGGATGATGATTTTAAGATATCGTCTGTTTTTGCTGTTCTTTTTAAGGGAATAAGGGCTGTAAACCGTTTGATGGATGAAGGAAATCTTAAGAAAACAGATGCAGAGTCTATTCTTCAGCTTTTGAAGGAGCTGGATAATGTTCTGAAAATTTTTGACTTTAATCCTGAAAAGAGAGTTTCTCCTGAAATTCAAAAGCTTCTTGATGCAAGAGAGATTGCAAGGAAAAATACAAACTGGGAAGAGGCAGACAAAATAAGGGAGAAGCTTATTGCCATGGGAGTTGAGATACATGATAAAAAATATAAAAAGTGATAAACAGTCCTTTCTGCCGTCTGCTGACCTCGACCATAAAAATGGGGATGGCTGTTTTCATGGCCAAAGTAGCGGGGATGTGACTATGAGAGCAATTTTTTTCCCATTTACATTTTTGAACAAAAATGAGTCAGCACTTTTATCATCCCTGTTTCAAAAATCCACTTTTCTCAGCATACAATCTGAAAAAGAGAGGGCAGATTCTTGTGCCCGTTCTTCTGAGAGCCATGGAGAGAGTGATGATTTTGCACTTTCAGGCATAAAGGAGGGAGATGCTTCTTCTAATTGTGATATAAGCTTAAATAAACAAAATCCTGCCAGGACTATGGACAGATCAGTGTTGACTCCTGTTATCTTTTCCGATGATGAAATTTTGCCTGTTATTAAATCTGTTGCATCATACAGGGAGTGGGCACAACTCAACCAGGGGACGGGCAAGGGGTACCTGAAATCTGTTCTTCGCGAATCCCCTTATTTTACAAGTGACACCGATATCTCATCTATCAGGTGTCAGATAACAAAAGGTATAAAGGGTAATGCACAGGGTGGAATTGTACCAGATTTTTTATCTTCAACATCGGGAAGCTCAGGGTCTGCTAACTCATTTTCTTCTGCTGAATCTTCATGGCCGGAGCAGGCTAACCAAGAAAATGATGATAAGCTGTTCAGATCGCTTCTTTTCTTGAGACTTGCACAGATATCTGATCAGGAACAAGAAGAGATTGATACTAAAATGTTATCACTTGATAATTGCGAGAGACTGCTTTTTACACAATTAAAAGGCGGTGACTTTCAGGAACAAGATGACGACCCCTTTACCGGCGATGAGTTTTTTCATGGTAATCTTTCATTTCATGATTCAACGGCCACTCCGGATCATAAGAATTATGATGGGTATTCTAAAGGTAAGGGTACCTACAGTGACAGAGGACGTTTCATGACAGAGCAGCGCATGATTGCCTGGTCAACAGCCATGAAATCAAGATTTGAACCGGAAGGAGAATATCTTTTTATAACATCAAGCCCAGCAGTTCTTGATTTTATCATATCTGTGGCTGAAAAGAGTAAATTGATGCTTGACATCAACAACTTTAAAGTGCAAAAAGAGACCTGTTCCCATAAAGATCAATGGCAAAAGGATTTTTGTGGAGCAGTGGAAACCTTAATTCATGGTGGTCACTGGAATATGGTGAATTCAATTCCCGAGGATGACTGCTGTGCTATCTGTGTTGATGTCAGGCTATTTCTATTGTCCGGTGAACATGTGGAAAGATTATTATGTCTCTCCAGGCGGAAAGACAGTGATTCTGAACTATTCCGGAACAGCGGGAAAATGATTCCTGTGCTTCTGGTGGCTTTAAAAAATAAAATGCTTGATTTGATCTTTAACCTGTTATAAAGGCGTTCTTACAGAATGTTTTTATAATGGAACTGTATGATGTTTAATTAATTTTTCAGGAGGCTTTTAAAATGGCTTTTAATCCAATTGTTGATGAGTCAAAATGTGTAGGTTGTGAAGAGTGTGTTGATGTATGCCCAGTAGAAGTTTTTGAGATGGAAGATGGAAAATCAGTTCCTGTCAATGCAGAAGAGTGCATGGGTTGCGAGAGCTGCGTTGAAGTTTGTGAAGAGAATGCCATTGTTATAGAAGAAGACTAAATTCTTTTTTTATTATTTGCATTTAAAGCCTCTTTTTGCTTACCAGGGTTCCTGTTGAAGTGAGAAGAGGCTTTTTTTTGCCATATTTTTCTGTATTTTTTTGAAGTTGCAAAACATCAATCAATCATGGTATTTACACATTTATTATGAAACAATATGTTATTGATGATCTTCGTATTGAAGATTACGAGAAAATTAAAAAATTTTGTGACAAGAGCTTTGGAGAGCCTTCTCTGGGCTCAATATACTGGATTGAGATAGAAAAGGATATTCTGAATCAAACCCAGAGTGCTCATGTGGATTGTCAACCCCACTATTTTGTGGTTGAACTTCAGGAGAGTCGTCTCTCCTGTGAGTTTCTTGTCAGAATAAAAAACAGTATAAAATGCGACTGCATGGCATATGCGGATCGTAAACAGAGAGAGTGGCTTATGGACATGATGGACGCCATACTTGATGAACTTGCCATTTCTGTTTGATTTTCTGGCATCCTTCATATCATACAGAAAGTACTTTACACTTTCCGGAACAGTATCCCCGAAAAACGGGCATTCTGTTCGGGAAAGTGTAAACTGGTAAATGAAAGATGCCGATTTTCTGTCTGATATTTTTTTGTTCAGCGTTTGACTCACCGATTTTCAATCCATCAGCTTCCATAAGTTTTATTAGAAAGTCTCCATAACATGCTGATATAAAACGATTTTCATGTTTCGTTGTGATGCATCAGCAAACATGGGGGTTTATTAGAAAGTCTCCATAACATGCTGATATACAACGACTTTCATGTTTTGTTGTGATGCGTCAGCAAACATGGTGGTTATCAGAAAATCTCCATAACATATTGATATGTAAAGACTTTCATGCATCGTTGTGATGCCCTCGCAATCAAGAGGATTTATTAGAAAGCCTTCGTAAGAACCTGTTTTTATAAAGGCTTTCAACACTTCGATTGTGGCGGTGAGCCGCCATGGCCGTTTTAAAACATGCTGGAGCAATTGAAACCATGCTGAAAATAATTCCACTTGGTGGTTTAGGTGAGATTGGCCTTAATATGATGGTTGTGGAGTACGGAGATACCATCTTTATTATTGATGCTGGTCTCATGTTTCCGGAAGATTACATGCTTGGTGTTGATATTGTGATCCCTGAAATGGAATATATCCGTGAAAATCGGGATAAGGTAAAGGGTATTATTCTGACCCATGCCCATGAAGATCACATTGGCGCAGTGGTTTATCTTCTTCGTGAAATTGTGATCCCTGTTTATGCTACAGCCTTTACCCTCAGTATTGTGCAAAATAAGCTCAAGGAATCTGATATTACACAAAATGTCATATTCCATCAGGTACATCCAGGTGAACATATTCATATTGTTCCGTTTGACATAGAGTTCATAAGAGTGAGCCACAGCACAGTTGATGGAGTAGGACTCGCTATCCGTACTCCTGTGGGGCTTGTGGTACATACTGGAGATTTTAAGATAAATCACTGTTTTGAAGAATCTAATGTTACAGATATCTCAAGATTTGCTCGACTTGGAGACGAGGGGGTGCTTGCCCTTTTCTCTGACTCAACAAATGTGGAAAGGGAAGGATATACAGACTCTGATCAAAAGGTGGGTGAAGCACTTGCACAGATTGTATCAGAAAGCAGCGGGCGAGTTATAATTGCCCTTTTTGCTTCCAATATTTTCAGAATCCAGCAGATAGTCAATATAGCACTTCATTCCAGGCGCAGACTGGTTTTTAATGGCAGAAGCATTGAACAGACAGTTGCTGTCGCAAGGGAGCTTGGTTATCTAAAATATCCTGATAATATGGCGCTTGATGTAAAAAAAGTCAATAATCATCCTGATTCTGAGCTTATGATTGTGACAACCGGAAGTCAGGGAGAACCAATGTCTGCTTTGGCACGCATGGCAACCGGTTTTCACAAGCAGGTGAATATTAAAAAGGGAGACAGTGTTATTCTATCTTCCAAATCAATTCCAGGTAATGAAAAAGCAATTTCCAATATCATCAATAACCTTTACCGTAGGGGCGCCAGGGTGGTGTATGACAAAATAGCACAGGTTCATGTTTCAGGGCATGCCTGCCAGGAAGAGTTAAAACTTATGATTAACCTTACTCGTCCTGACTATTTTATCCCCATACATGGCGAGTATCGTCATCTGGTCAATCATGCGCGCCTTGCAGAAAAACTTGGATTGCCCAGGGAGCATGTTCTTCTTGCTGAAAATGGGAATGTCATTACATTTGAAAAATGTGGTAAAGTAAGCGAACAAAAGCCAGAATCATTATTTTTAAACACTGAATCAGTGCATTGCTGTGAGAGTCAAGAGACATATGATGTCAGGGGGAGTATAAGCGGCAGTGTTAACACAGGGCGGGTATTGATTGACGGTAAAGGTATCGGCGATGTTGGACGCAGTGTCTTGAAAGAGCGCAGAAATCTCTCTGAGGATGGTCTTGTGGTGGTATCCATGATCATTGATGAAGAGACCGGCATTGTGCTGTATGGCCCTGAACTGATTTCTAAAGGATTTGTCTTTGGTGCAGAGACAGGCTATCTTGTGGATGATGCACAGTGCGTTATTCTTGAGATTGTTGAAGAGATTGAGGTTGGGTCAGAGTCAAGGGTGGATCAGATAAGATCAAGGCTTCAGAAAGCCCTGAAGCAATACTTCTTTTTTACAATAAGAAGGCGTCCTGTTATTCTTCCAATTATAATTGAAGTTTAGTATTGCACTGAACAGTCCTAACTTCCAATGATTGCCTCCATATTTAAAAGGACTTTCATTTCATAGATTGTGGCGGGTGCCCGCCATGTTGGTTATATAACGTACATGGGCAACATGGAGAGACCTATGTGATAAACTTGCCGCCATGTTGGTTATATAACGTACATGGCTGATGACCGCCACAATCGAAGAGATGAAAATAGTTTTAAAAACAGGCTGTTACCGAGACTTTCATATAAAATTGCTATATGGTTAATGTACCTAATAAAAGAGACATGAAAAAAGAGCTTCTTGCTATTCTGCTCTCATTTCTTGTTGTACTGACAACGGCAAGTCTTGTTTCATACTCTCCCCATGATCCATCAATCAATCACCAGGCATTTTCAACAACAAGGGTTGAAAACATTTTTGGTCTTGTGGGGGCACATCTGTCCGGTATTCTTGTTGGATTGTTTGGAGTGGGTGCCTTTTGTGTACCCATCTTTCTCTCTGCCTGCTCCCTGTGGTTTTTCAGGGGTAAAAAGATTGAAGCAATTGCCATTTCTCTTTTAGGTGGTGTCATGCTTATGCTTTCCACTGCATCATTGCTTTCCATATTGAGCAGTCATTTGATGTTGTGGGGGAGGCAGTTTTCTTCTGGTGGCTTTATTGGAAGCACTATTTCTTCTGTTCTTATGAAATATACCAATACATCAGGCTCTGTTATTATCCTTCTTTTTTTTCTGTTTGTTGGACTCCTTGTTACCACCGGAATTTCAGCAGTGACTTTTTTTTATTTGATCAAGTCTCTTATTTTAAACTCTATTGTTTTTGTTGCTGCAAAAATAAATTTATTAAAAAAAATTCTAACGGCAATATACTCATCTTTTGTGGGCATTGTGAAGGAGCACGGACCTATTCCTTTATCTTTGCCTGATTTTAGCATGAAGTCTCTTGTATGGAAAAGACAGCAGGATGAATCTGAAAACAGTTTTTCCAACGGATTGGATATGAAAAGGGATGCCGCTGGGACACCATTTTCAAATGGCGCAGACTCTGAAAATGATAAAACAGAGCGTTATGCTTTTAATGGAAATGATTGTAATACCGATGGTGCAAAGGATAAACTTTTTAATGTATTTAAAAGAGGCACTTCTGATTCAAGTGGTCGGAAAGATAAATCTTCTGCCCAAAAAGGTCTATCCGGTAGAATAAATCAGCAAAAACATGGTAAGTCAGGGGCGCAAAAGCATGAAGATTCAAGCCTTAATAATCATGATGATCTCAATTTGCTAAATAATAAATCTGATAATCCATCATCTTTTGTTCTTCCTCCTTTATCCCTTCTTAACGATAAAAAGAAGCAGACAGTGGGTCCTGATATGGAAGCTTTAAAGCTAAAATCTGAGATTCTTGAAAGTAAGTTGCGTGACTTTGGAGTCAAGGGAGAGATTGTTGATATTCTTCCGGGGCCTGTGATTACTACCTTTGAATACAGGCCTGCACCAGGAATAAAAATCAGCAAGATTGTTAATCTTACTGATGACATCGCCCTTGCTTTAAGTGCTTTAAGTATAAGGATCAATGCACCAATTCCGGGTAAAGATGTTGTGGGGATTGAGATTCCAAATGATCACCGTGAAGTTGTTGTTTTAAAGGAGATGCTTGAGTCTGATTCGTTTGTGTCGTCTCCTTCAAAATTGACACTTGGCCTTGGAAAGGATATTCTTGGTAATCCTGTGTCAGCCAAAATGGATACAATGCCACATCTTCTCATAGCAGGTGCGACAGGTACAGGAAAAAGTGTTGGGTTAAACTCAATGGTCATAAGTCTTCTTTTTAAGGCAAGGCCAGATGAAGTAAAATTTATAATGGTTGATCCAAAGCGCATTGAGCTTTCTGTGTATGATGATATTCCACATCTGATATCACCTGTTGTTACTGATATGAAAAAGGCCACAAATGCACTTTTCTGGGCTGTTAAAGAGATGGAGAGAAGATATGAACTGCTTGCAGAAAACGGCGTTCGC
>NZ_LT828544.1:323239-331705 GCF_900170035.1 Desulfamplus magnetovallimortis
CATGAACAAAAGATAAATGAACAAAAATCATTATCATCTAAGGGAGCAAAAAAAAGAGCATTAGGTGAAGAAAAAATCAAATTGCCTGATGAGACAGAATCAGAGTTATTAAATGGGATGGCAAAAAAATTATCAAGCGGGAAAGCAACTGAGTTATCAAGCGAAATAGAAACAGAGTTGTCAAACAGAATAGAAACAGGGCTATCAAGTGAAAGAGTCTCAAAATTATCAACTGAAAAAGAAACGGAACTATTAAGCGAAACAGAATTAGAGCTGTCAGATGAAGACTCAGAACTGTCAGGTAAAGAAGCAAAATCATCAGATGAGTCAGAAGATGATTGCTCAGAGCCTTTATTTGAAAAATTGCCATATATAGTTGTGATAGTTGATGAGTTTGCAGATCTTATGATGGTTGCCTCAAAGGATGTTGAGTCTGCCCTGATACGTCTTGCACAGATGGCAAGAGCTGCCGGTATTCACTTGATACTTGCCACCCAGCGTCCCTCTGTTGATGTTCTCACAGGAATAATAAAAGCCAATTTTCCAACACGCCTCTCTTTTCAGGTATCTTCCAGAACAGACTCAAGGACAATTCTTGATACCAATGGTTCGGAAAGGCTTCTTGGAGATGGGGACATGCTTTTTCTGCCCCCTGGCACAGGCAGGCTTCAGAGGATTCAGGGTGCATATATATCTGAAGAGGAGATCTCAAGGGTGACAGCATTTCTGAAAAACCAGCAAGCTCCTAAATACGTTGAAGATGTTACAGAAAAAGTGGATGAATTGCCAGGGGAAGAGGAAGAGGAGGTTTATGATGAAAAATATGATGAGGCTGTGGCTATAGTAACAAGGACTCGTCAAGCTTCCATATCCAGTATTCAGCGTCATCTGAGAATTGGCTATAACCGTGCAGCCAGAATAATAGAAACAATGGAAAAAGAAGGACTTGTGGGTCCCCAGGATGGCTCCAGACCAAGGGAAGTGCTTGTGGGAAGCTATGATGATTAAGGATTTAATGAACTTATGACGATTGATTTTGGATTCAGTGAAACCATCAAGGGTTTTATGGCGGATAATGAAGCAAGATGTTTATATGATACAGCATTGACAGCATCAGCCATGGGGCCTTGTCTTGAGATAGGCAGCTATTGCGGAAAGTCAGCATATTTTATCGGTCTTGCATGCAGAGAAAATGGTTCTGTGCTCTATTCCATTGACCACCACAGGGGATCGGAGGAGCAGCAGCCTGGTCAGGAATATTTTGATCCGGATCTTTATGATTCATCTTATGGAGTGATAAATACATTTGAATTTTTCAGGCAGACAATAAAGCAGGCAGGGCTTGATGAAACTGTTATACCTGTTGTAACGTCATCTGCCACTGCCGGGAAAATGTGGGCAACTCCCATTGCCATGCTTTTTATTGACGGCGGTCACACTTTTGAGGCTGCTTTTAATGATTATCAGACCTGGGCTGGCCACATTGTCAGCGGGGGATTTCTTGTGATTCATGATATTTTTATGGACCCGGCAGCCGGAGGGCAGGCGCCAAGGCAGATATATGAGATGGCCCTTGATTCTCATCAATATCAGACCATGGGATTAACAGGTACCCTTGGTGTTTTGCGTAAAATTCAATGAGCAAGGGGACAAGTAAATATCTGGTCGTAAAATCAGGATCTGACTTATAGACTTCCAGAAAAATATTTTTCCATCTCAACTTTGAAGGGCAACCACATAGGGTTACCCCTAGGTTGTGCTTGCAAATTTAATTTATATGAAAGTCCCCGCCGTTTTTGGTTGCGCGGGGCTTTCATGCTTCGTTGAGGCAGAAGGTTCTGCCATGGCCGTTATCTGGAAAACTATATAAAGAGTCCATCAAATATAATGGAGGGAAAAAAGAGAGATGAAAGTCTATCTATGGAAGGGTAAAAATCCTAAGAACAGAACCGTTAAAGGGGAGATGGAAGCAGAAACCCCTGAGCAGGTAAAATCAAGCCTTCAGAGAAGAAAGATCACGTCAGTTAAAGTTAAGGAGAAGCCAAAGGATATTCTGGAAAATATTGCAATGTTTCAGCCTGCGGTAACTGAGACAGATGTGATTCTATTTTGCAGGCAGTTTTCCACCATGATTGATGCGGGACTCCCGCTTTTGCAGTGCCTTGAGATTCTCTATTCCCAGCAGGAAAACCCCACATTCAAGAAGATCCTCAAAAAGATAAAAGAGGGGGTTGAAACGGGTGAAACCTTTTCAGAGGCGTTGGGAAGGTTCCCAAAAATATTTGATGAGCTTTTTGTTAATATGGTTGAAGCAGGAGAGACCGGTGGTATTCTGGATATTATCCTTCGCAGGCTATCAGCTTACATGGAGAAGATGGCAAAGCTTAAGAAACAGGTCAAGGGGGCAATGACCTACCCTGGTATTACACTTGCCATTGCCATTATTGTTGTCGCTGTTATACTTGTTTTTGTTATACCTGTTTTTTCACAGATGTTTGAGAGCATGGGAGGAGCACTTCCGGCTCCTACTTTGATTGTAATTGCAATGAGCGAATTTGTTAAAAAGTATATTGTCTTTATCATTGTTGGTATTATAGTTGCGGCTATTGGCATAAAAAAAATATATAACACCAAAAAGGGCAGGATTATCATGGATGATATGATACTAAAGGTGCCTGTCTTTGGTATTCTTATAAAAAAGGTAGCTGTGGCAAAATTTACAAGAACCATGGGTACAATGATGTCAAGCGGGGTTTCCATTCTTGAAGCTCTTGATATTGTTGCAAAAACGGCTGGTAACAAAACCGTGGAATTTGCCATTGGAGATGTAAAAGTCGGTATTTCAGAGGGGCGTTCAATGGCAGATCCTCTGCTTGAAAGCGGTGTTTTCCCATCAATGGTATGCTCAATGATTGCAGTTGGAGAGTCCACAGGTGCACTTGATACCATGCTTGGTAAAATTGCCGATTTCTATGATGAAGAGGTGGATCAGGCAGTTAAAAACCTCACAGATCTGATAGAGCCTTTTCTTCTGGTTTTTCTTGGCGTTGTTATCGGTGGCCTGGTAATTGCCATGTATCTGCCGATATTCAAGATTGCCTCTGTTGTTGCCTGATTTTTTACCGTGGAAATGGATACAATTTTCCATATTCGGGGGTGGCTGGCTGGCAGCCATGACCGTTTACCGTGGAAATAGATAAATTGTTTCCATGTTCGGGGGTAGCAGAACGTCCGCCATCTCCGTTTACCAAGTATGACTCCTGATAGGGTAATGAATAGTGCTGAAAAGTGATAGTTTTATTGATAATGACGTTAAAAATGTCAGGAAAAGGCTTGAAAAAATTGACCCTGTGGAGATAGAGCGCGGTTTAAAATGGCTTATCTCCTTCAGGGTTGTTTTTTCTATTGTTCTGATTTTTTCAACCCTGATTTTTTCAACCAACGAAGACCTGCCCCTTGACTCCCAGCCTTTTTTATCTGTCTATATTCTTTCACTTATTATACTGTTTCTTTCAGTATTATATGGATGGTCTTTTAGAACATTTTGTAGAAACCCTCTTTTTGTATATCTTCAGTTGACCCTGGATGTTTTTTCAGTAACTGCAATTATCTATATAACAGGTAGTTTTAATAGCATATTTACATTTTTGTATCTTGTTGTCATTATTGGGTCAAGTATGCTTCTGTTCCGGAAAGGCAGCATGATAATGGCAACACTATGCAGCCTTCAGTATGGGATACTCATTGATCTTGAATATTATCAGATTCTTGAGCCTATAGTGAAACAGGTTCCCCTTTCAACCCAGGTTGCATGGACACACATAATTTACAGGATTGTGATTATCATGACAGCATGTTTTGCTGTTGCACTTTTAAGCGGTTTTCTTGCACTCCAGGCCAGAAAGGCAAGAAAAGAGCTGAAGGTGATGGCGGATCATGTCAAACGTGTTGAAAAAATGGCAACCATGGGAGAGATTGCTGCCGGTATGGCACATGAAATAAAAAATCCACTGGCATCTCTTTCCGGCGCCATTCAGATGTTGAAAGAGGAGGCACCGCCAGGTACCCATAACTATCGCTTAATGCAGATTGTCTTAAGGGAGACAGAGCGCTTGAGCAGAATTGTAACGGATTTTCTTTTGTTTGCAAGGCCATGCGCTTCTGATTTCAAAAATGTTCTTATTGCCCCTGAAATAAGGGATACGGTTAAGATTTTTATGCAGGACAGCCTTTTTGCAGGACGTATTCACTTTGAAATGGATCTTGATGATGAGGTTTCCATTGGCATTGATACTGACCATTTAAGGCAAATTTTATGGAATCTTTTAAAAAATGCTGCTGAGTCCATTGAAGGTGATGGTACAATTGAGATTGATCTGATTAAAACCCGCTCTGACAGGATTTTTCTGAGAATTTCAGATACAGGCTCTGGCATACCATCTGATATCCTTGACTCTGTCTTCAACCCCTTTTTTACAACAAAATCAAATGGTACGGGTCTTGGTTTGTCCATTGTCCACAGAATGATTGACTTTTACAATGGTATTATAGATGTTGACAGCGATCTTAATTATGGTACCACGGTTACAATAATTTTTAAATATAATGCTGAAAAAACAGTTGACCATCAATCATGTGTTGATAATAAAATATTTGACACCCAGGTCTGAAATGGGATAACTATACACCTTTTTCAAGATACCATGACATATACAAACAAAGAGTTAAAATCAAAAAGAAAGATATTTCAAATGGAAGAATCAAGCGTACTTTTAAAAGCAAGAAAAGAGAAGATGGAGGAGCTGAAAAAAGATGGAATACCCCTCTATCCAAATGATTTCAGGGTTTCAAACACTGTTGCTGAACTTCGGGAACTGACAGAAAATAAACCTGAAACCCTTGGTGAGAATGGAACTGAATTTGCTGTTGCAGGCCGTATGATGGCCGTAAATAAATTCGGAAAATCTTCCTTTATCCGTTTCAGGGACAGAACCGGCCAGATGCAGGCTTACTTGCAGAAAGCTCTTCTTGGAGATGATGTCTATACTCTTTTTAAAAAGCTTGATATTGGTGATTTTGTGGGGCTTAAAGGAGCGCTGTTTCAGACAAAAACCGGAGAGTGGACTCTTCTTGCAAAGGAGTTTAGGCTTCTTTCCAAGGCTGTAAGACCCCTTCCGGAAAAATATCATGGAATTAAAGATCCTGAAAAACGATACCGTCAAAGATATCTTGACCTTGTGATGAATGATGAAGCAAGGGAAATATTTGTTAAAAGAAGCCGCATTGTAAGTGTAATGCGCCGTTTTTTTGAAGAAAGGGAGTTCATGGAGGTGGAAACCCCCATGATGCAGCCCCTTCCCGGAGGCGCTGAAGCTACTCCTTTTAAAACATGGCACAATGCTCTTGGCATGGAGCTGTTCCTTAGAATTGCACCGGAGCTTTACCTTAAACGCCTTGTTGTTGGTGGATTTGAAAAGGTGTTTGAGATCAATCGAAATTTCAGAAATGAAGGCGTTTCGACCCGTCATAATCCTGAGTTTACAATGGTGGAGTTCTACCAGGCCTATGCTGACTACGAGCAACTGATGGATATGACAGAAGAGATGTTTAGAACCATTGCAATGGAAGTGAACGGTTCTGAAAAAGTTGACTACCAGGGGGAAGTCATTGATTTTGGAAAACAATGGCAAAGGATTCCCATGATTGAATCTCTTGTTGCCATTGGAGGTGTTGATCCTGCCCTTTTAGACAGGAATTTGCCAGGAGCCAGTGAAAAGCTTTTAAAATTTGCAGAGGAAAAAGGGGTGAAAATCACCAAAAAAGAGCGTCATGGCAAGATTTTGACAAAACTTTTTGATTCACTTGTGGAACCAGAGCTTATTCAGCCAACTTTTATTACCGGTTATCCTGTTGAGGTCTCTCCTCTTTCAAGAAAGAGTGATGTAAACCCTGAGTTGACAGACAGGTTCGAGCTTTTTATTGCAGGTCGGGAGATTGCCAACGGCTTCTCGGAAATAAACGATCCGGCAGACCAGTATGACCGCTTCCTTCAGCAAGCTTCCCAGCGTCAGGATGGAGATTCTGAAGCTCATATAATGGATGCAGAGTATGTGGAGGCCCTTGAGTATGGTATGCCGCCAACAGCAGGAGAGGGCATAGGAATAGACCGCCTGGTAATGCTGCTCACCAACGCTCCTTCAATAAGGGAAGTAATCCTGTTTCCCCATATGAAAAAAGTCAAGGTACAGCGTGACATGGAGACGGACAATTAACCCCTTGCCTTATAAAAGCTTAAAAGAGAGCCACTCTTTTCAGCAATCTGAATCCAGCAATAATAATATCTGTTATGATCACCAATGCAGTGCTGATATCAAGGGTGAACATAAAGGTAATAATACTGTTTCGGATGGTCAATCCGGAATGAAGCACACTTTTAGATTGCCTCTCTCTTTTGAGTTTGTCATTGCAGGACGGTATCTTCGGGCAAGAAGAAAAGAGGGATTTATATCTCTTATCTCAATGCTTTCTGTTGCCGGCGTAATGGTTGGAGTAATGGCTCTTGTTGTGGTTATTGCTGTTATGAGTGGAGCTGAGACAGAGTTCAGGGAAAGAATCCTTGGTGTTGAACCACATATTCTTGTGATGGAATATTCCGGTATGTTCAATAATTACCCGGATGCGGAAAAAAAAGTTTTGCTCATGGAAAGAACTGCTGCTTCTTACCGTGATATTATCTCTGTATCGCCGCTGGTTTTTGGACAGGCTATGATTCGTACATCATCAGGCATGTCAGGTGCTGTTCTAAGGGGAATTGATCCTGAATCAGGTATATCCATGATAAAAGGATACTCAACTGATGACCTGAAAAAGCTTCTTGGAGAGGATCGTTTAGCTTTAGATCCTTCCTCAGCAGCATTTCCCGGCATTATACTTGGGCGGGAGCTTGCCAGAAATATCGGGGTAAAAGAAGGTGATAAAATAATTCTTATGTCAACCGGCGGCATACTGTCGCCTGTGGGGCATATGCCATCCATGAAAAGGTTTGAGGTTGTCGGGCTTTTTGAGTCAGGCATGTATGAATATGACACATCCCTTGTCTATGTTAATATCAGAAGCGCACAGAGTCTCATGGGGATGGGAAGCAGGATATCTGCAATGGGGGTCTGGGTTGATGATATCTATGGTGCATCCGCAGTTAAGGATGCCATTGTTGATACCCTGGACTACCCATATTATGCAAGGGACTGGATGGAGATCAACCAGAGCCTTTTTTCTGCTCTGAAACTTGAAAAAACAGCCATGTTCGTCATATTGACCCTGATAATCCTTGTTGCTGCCTTTAATATTGCAAGCGCTCTTATCATGATGGTCATGGAGAAGACCAGGGACATTGCCGTATTTAAGGCAATGGGGGCAACGGACAGGATGGTTCGTAAAATATTCATGATTCAGGGAATGATTATTGGGCTGAGTGGTACTGTAATGGGGACAGTTACAGGCGTGATTGTATGTTTTTTACTTAAAAAATATGAGTTTATTGAACTTCCGGCTGCCTACCCTTTTTCCACATTACCTGTCCAGCTTGAGGCAGCAGATGTGATTCTTATTGCTGCGGCTTCTTTTATTATATGTCTTGTCTCTACTTTGTATCCTTCGTATAAAGCGTCACGAACCAATCCAGTTGAGGCTTTGCGCTATGGTTAATAAACGGCCGTGGCCGGATTCCTCCATCCTTCCAATGATATCCATGAAGGGTATTGCAAAAAGATTCAGTTCAGCCACATCGGAGATAGAGATCCTAAAGGATGTTAATTTTGATATCTACAGCGGAGAGAGCATTGCTGTTGTAGGGGCATCAGGAACCGGCAAATCAACTCTGCTTCATATTCTCGGAACTCTTGATCGTCCTGACACAGGGGAGCTTTTTTTCGGAGATGAAAAACCTTTTTCAATGGGAAGTGATGAGCTGGCACGCTTCCGTAATCGCAGAATCGGATTTGTCTTTCAGTTTCACCATCTGCTTCAGGGTTTTACAGCCATTGAAAATGTTATGATTCCCTGCCTTATCCAGAAAATTTCACGAAAAAAAAGTTATGCTGCATCTGCACATATTCTTGAGAGGGTTGGATTGAAGAGTCGTCTAAGTCACAGGGCAGAAGATCTTTCCGGTGGAGAGCAGCAGAGAGTTGCCCTTGCAAGGGCAATTGTTCTTAAGCCTGATATTTTGCTTGCTGATGAGCCAACCGGAAATCTGGATGTTCAGAACAGTGACCAGATTCATAAACTGCTTGTGGAGTTAAATCTGGAGCTGGATATGACCATTATGGTTGTGACACATAACAGTGCTCTGGCAGAGCTGATGAGTAAAAAAGTAACAATAAAAAATTTTCAGATAGCGGAAGCGAGATAAGTTTTTTGTATTTCATATACTCAAAATCGACATCTTAGTGCTTTTTTTTATTACTG
>NZ_LT828544.1:331805-353660 GCF_900170035.1 Desulfamplus magnetovallimortis
AGTTAAATCTGGAGCTGGATATGACCATTATGGTTGTGACACATAACAGTGCTCTGGCAGAGCTGATGAGTAAAAAAGTAACAATAAAAAATTTTCAGATAGCGGAAGCGAGATAAGTTTTTTGTATTTCATATACTCAAAATCGACATCTTAGTGCTTTTTTTTATTACTGAATTTGTCTGAATCAGGATAACCAGTATAAAAAAGATGTTCAGGATAGATAATCCTGCTTATCCTGTTAATCTTGGAAATCCTGATTCAGACAGTATTGACAAGGCTCAAGAGCTTATATGGTCGATTTTGAGCAGATATTGTACATGGCGGATTCCAGCCACAATTGAAGGCATGAAAGTCGTTTTAAAAAAAATATCAGTTGTAAAAAAATGTCAGTTGCAAATTTATCATTAAAGAAATGTAATAAAAAATAATGCTATTAAGAACAAATTGATAGATTGTTTAACAAATGATCCACCTGGGGGTTATTATGCTGCGATATATTCTAATTGTACCGTTTTTTCTGTTTTTTTCCTGCTTCTCTGCGTATGCAGGAGAAAAGCCCAGAATCGGTATCTTTCCTTTTGAGATTTATGCCCCGTCCAGTATGGATTACCTAAGACAGAGCATTCCCGTCATGATCAGAGATCATCTGGAGCTTGATGGAGCTGAAATAGTGCTTCTGGATTATGAAAACCTTGTGAAGTCAGACGTAATTTCTGAAGCTGACATGGAATCCGAAGTTGAATCTGATATTGTAGATAAATCTAAGTCTGAAGTTAAAGTTGAGGTTAAATCTAAATCTGAAGCTAAAGTTGAGGCAAAATCTAAATCTGATGTTGAAAATGAAAAATTTGAACTTGGAAATATTGACTATAAATCCTTCCAGAACCTTGGGCTTGAAAAGGGCCTTGACTATGTTTTATGGGGCAGTCTTTTTACAGCAGGTGGAGATATCAGTATTGATATCAGACTTTTAAATGTACTTTCATTTCAGGAACCTGTTTCATTTTTTGGCAGGGCAAAAGCCATTGAAAACCTTTTTGCAGCAGTTACAACTATTTGTAAAGAGGTAGGCAGTGAGATCTTTAACAGACAGATGATTGGATCGGTTATTGTCAAGGGTAATGTCCGCATTGAGTCCGATGCGGTTCTTCGGGCTGTGGATGTCAAGCCTGGTGATGCTTTTAACCCTATGGCTATTTCAAGGGATCTGAAAAAGATTTTTGAAATGGGCTATTTTGAAGATGTCAGGGTTGAGAGTGAAAAAAAAGAAAAAGGTATAGAACTTGTTTTTTTGTTGTGGAAAAACCCAGCGTAAGAAAGATTAAGTATGCCGGGAATCATATATATGAGGATCAGGAGATTGCAGATGTTGTTCGTACCGGCACAGGATCAATTTTAAACCTCTACAGGATAAATGAAGATATAGAAAGAATCAAATCACTTTATACGGAAAAGAATTATCATAACTGTGAAGTAACCTACACCTCGGAGATGCTTGATAACAACCAGGCTGATATTTCTTTTAATATTGAGGAGGGTGATAAACTCAAGGTTAAGCAGATCCTTTTTGAGGGAAATAAGTTTTTTCAGGAAAAAGAGATTAAAGATGTAATTAAAACTGACGAGAAAGGTTTTTTTACATGGATTACATCTTCAGGTGAACTGGACAAAAATGAACTTGAGCAGGATGTTTACAGGATTGAGGCTCTTTATAAAAATAATGGTTTTATTGACGCCCGTATATCAGATCCTGAAGTGATTTTTGAAAAGGATCACATTTTGATTAGATTTAAGATACAGGAGGGAGATCAGTACAAGGTAGGTTCTGTTAACTTTAATGGAGATCTTATAGTTTCAGAAGATAGATTGATGCAGACATTGAAAATGAAAACAGGAGATCTCTACAGTCGAGAAAAACTCAGGACAAATCTGTTTGCCATTACAGATATCTACATGGACAAAGGTTTTGCAAATGCTGATATAGTGCCTGCAATAAATAAAGACGATGAAAGCAAAGTAGTTGATATAACATTTCAGATAGAAAAAGGCTCCCCTGTCTATATTGAGAGGATTTTGATAAGCGGTAATTCCAAGACACGGGATAAGGTTATCAGGCGACAACTGGCAGTCTATGAGCAGCAGCTCTACTCCATGTCAGGAATTCAGAGAAGTGTTAAAAATCTTCAGCGTATTGACTACTTTGAGAATGTAGATATCAAGACATCAAAGGGAAGCAGGGAAGATATGCTGAACCTTGACGTTGAAATTACAGAAAAGGCAACCGGTGCATTCAGTTTTGGCGGTGGATATAGCAGTGAGGATAGCCTTTTTGGAATGATCTCTGTCTCTGAACGAAACTTCAGGGGTAAGGGCCAGATTCTCTCTGCAAAGGCAGAGGTATCTTCAAGCTCCACAAGATTTACACTAAGCTTTACTGAGCCGTGGCTTTTTGATATCCCCCTCTCTTTTGGAATTGATGCTTATAACTGGGATAAAGAGTATGATTATTATGATAAAGACAGTAAAGGCGGTGCAATAAGGCTTGGTTACATGATTTTTGATTATACCTCGGCTGGCATAAGATATGGTTATGAGGATTTTACCATTGACAATGTCAATACAGATTTTACGGAGGTTGATGAGGGTCAGTATGTAACAAGCAGTATAACGACATCTATTGGTTATGACTCCAGAAACAGGCCGTTTAACCCCACAGAGGGGTCAGATCACTCTCTTTCTGTGGAGTATGCAGGAGGGTTTCTTGGCGGAGAGATTGATTTTACCAAATACATTGCTGAGACCGGCTGGTATTATCCACTTTTCTGGAAATTTACAGGTTTTCTCCATGGTAAAGCCGGATTTCTTGATGACAGATCCCGTGATGATATAGAAATTGACTATGAACGATTTTATCTTGGCGGTATCAATTCGGTAAGGGGCTATGAGTGGCAGGATATTAATGCTACACCTGAAAATGAGGATGAAGAGAGGGGCGGTGAAAAATTTATTCAGTTTAATGCTGAAATTATCTTTCCCATACTTGAAGATATAAATCTATCCGGAGTTATTTTTTATGACATGGGGGATGCCTATACCAAAGATGAAGATATGGAACTTGAAGATCTTTACTCCAGTTTTGGTGGCGGTTTTCGTTGGTATTCTCCAATGGGTCCAATAAGAATAGAGTACGGACAGATATTAAATGGTAATGAGTACAGTGGTGGGAGATGGGAATTTTCCATGGGAGCTGCTTTTTAAATTAAATTTTGGGCATTCTTCATACACCCATCAAAGTACTTTACACTTTCCAGAGCAATATTCCTGAAAAACGTGAACACCTCTAAGGAAAGTGTAAAACGGGAAATGAAAGATGCCAAACTTTGGGCATCCTTCATATCATGCAGAAAGTACTTTACACTTTTCGGAACAGGCCAACAGAAAAACCGGCATTGTGTTCAGGCAAATGTAAACTGGCAAATGAAAGATGCCATATTTTGGTCAGATTTTTATCTGTCATATAAAAGATAAAATGCAAAAACAGTAAAAAATTTTTTGCTTACTAAGGAGATTATTATGAAAAAAACATTGTTTGTTATAATTCTTGTTGTAGCTTTTTGTTTTTCGCTTGTCTCACTGCCTTATGCAGCCGGCTTAAAAATTGGTATCATTGATTTTCAAGAAATTCTTACAAATTCAAGCCCTGGGAAGCTTGCAACTGAAGAGATGAATAAAAAAGCCAAAGAGATGGAAGATGATGTTAAAGCAAGAGAGGCTGAGTTGATGGAACTCCAGAAAAAGCTGGAGAGGGAATCTCTTGTTATGGGCAAGGAAAAAAGTGAAGAAAAGCAGAGAGAGTTCCGGATTATGGCCAATGACTATAAAAGCCTTAAGGCCAATTATGCCAAAGAGTTTAAAAAAATTCAGGCCCAATACCTGAACAAAATGACAAAAGAGGTACTTGCCCTGGCTGAAGAAATTGGCAAAAAGGATGGTTTTACCTTGATAATTGAACGCAATGAAGCTGGAATCATGTTTTTTGATGAATCTGTAAATATCACAAAAAAAGTCATTGAAAAATATAACAAGACAGCAGTAAGCCAATAAAAAAATATACAGTAAACATTGTATCGATTTTCCATAACCTATTGATTTTATTACAACCCACATTTTTAAGAGTTCAATAAAATCAGACACTTAGCTAAAATCGATATAATGAATAGTCTTATTTGACATGTTTGGGGATAATACAGGAATGAAATTGAGTTTGAAAGATATTGCCCTTGCCATTGACGGTGAGATCATTGGTGATTCATCTCTGGAGATTCATGGGGTTGCCTCCTTTGAAGATGCAGGCCCAGGTGAGATAACCTTTGCGTCTGACAGCAAGTTTTTAAAACGCCTGCACAGCAGCAGGGCAGGTGCTGTGGTGGTTCCACCAGATTTAGATTTTCCTTATATTGGTGCAAATACAAAAAGAGAAGAGTGTAATCTCTCTTCTCATAACGACCAGCAACATGAAAACTATCAGCAAAAAAATCATCAACAAGAAAGTTCTCAACATAAAAAAAATCAACAGGAATATTATCAGAATGAGGATACCTATGGAGGTAATGGTGAGTCAGAGAATCATAATGATTCAGCATCCATTGTCTATCCTGCTATTGTGAAAGCAGAAAATCCCAAACGTCAGTTCTTTAGAATAGTTGCCATGTTTCATCCCCCTTTAAAGCCATCTGAATCCATTGCTTCCGGAGTTGTTATAGGGAAAGATTTTGTTGCAGGCAAGCAGTTGACACTTGAAAGCAGGGTTACTGTCTGTGATGGAGTGACTCTTGGACATCGTGTTCATATTATGTCAGGGGCTTACATTGGTGATAATGTTGTTATGGGAGATGATGTTGTCATTAAACCCAATGTTACTATAATGGGAAATACAAAAATTGGTTCAAGGGTTGTCATTCATCCAGGAACTGTTATTGGAAGTGATGGTTTTGGATTCACACCTGACCTTGAGCGTGGCCATGAGAAAATTCCCCATGCAGGCTATGTTGAAATAGGAGATGACGTTGAAATAGGTGCCTGTAACACAATTGACAGAGGCACTTTTGGAAAAACACTCATTTCTAAGGGGGTTAAGACAGACAATCTTGTTCATATTGCACATAATGTTACTATTGGCGAAAACTCCCTGATTGTAGCTCAGGTGGGAATTGCAGGAAGCACAACAATTGGTAACAGGGTTATAATTGCCGGTAAGGCCGGTATATCAGGTCATCTTAAGATAGGAGATGGTGCAATTGTAGGCCCTGGCGCCGGAGTCCTTGGTGATGTTAAACCAGGAGAAATTGTCTCTGGCATTCCGGAAATGCCTCACAAAATATGGCTTAAAGTTGCAAAAATATTACCAAGACTTCCTGAACTGAGAAAGAAAATTCTTGCCATTGAAAAGAAGTTATCAATTCTTGAAAGATAGCCAGAGAATTCATAACTGAGAGTCTCGAACAATCTCAAGAGTCGTAAGTTCTCAAATCCACCATCACATCATTGTACTTTTATTATCTGAAAAATACTATCTGTGGTCTTCTTTTAAGAGAACTTATGACTTACGAGGAATAATTAAGAGGTATTAAAAATGATTCATCCCACCGCAATTATTGACCCAAGTGCGGAGATAGACACTGATGTTTCCATTGGCCCTTATGCCATAATAAAGGGCGATGTATATATCGGCTCAGGAACGGAAATAGGGCCGTACACCACTATAGATCAATATGTTACTGTCGGAAGAAATTGCAAGATATTTCAATATGCTTCCATTGGAGCAGCTCCACAGGATCTGAAATATCATGGAGAAAAAACCTATCTTAAAATAGGCAGTGGAACAATTATCAGAGAGTTTGTCACCATTAACCGTGGCACAGAGTTTGGAGGAGGTTATACCGAGGTAGGTGAAGAGAATTATCTTATGGCCTATACACATATTGCCCATGACTGCAAAACAGGTAAACAGGTTATTCTTGCAAATAATTCAACACTTGGAGGCCATATTGAGCTTGGGAATAATGTAACTGTGGGGGGCCTTGTGGCTATCCATCAGTTTGTCAAGATTGGTGATTTTGCTTACATTGGCGGCAAATCCGCTGTTGTCAAAGATATCCCCCCTTATGTTATTGCAGCAGGGGACAGGGCAACACTACACGGGCTTAATAATGTCGGGCTTAACAGGCACAATTTTTCAAAAAATACAGTAGCCAATCTTAAAAAGGCATACCGGATTGTATTCAGAATCGGTCTGACTGTTAAACAGGCCTCGGAAAGAGTGAGGGCAGAGGTTGAACAGATCCCGGAAGTTGTCAATTTTATGAGTTTTATAGAAAAATCAACAAGGGGAATTACAAGATAGATGGGATCTGACAGCACCAATGCTTCAGACAAAACTGTTGTTATTGACAATGGAGATGCTTCTTCAGAATTTTTTAACGTGAATAGTCATGATATTTATGATTCGACTGTAGTTACACCCGAACATGAAAACAAGCGTAAAAGAGTTGGACTTATTGCAGGTGGCGGACAGTTTCCCCTGTTATTTGCAGAAAGAGCAGTAAAAAAGGGATATAAGGTTTTTGTAGCAGCTTATGTGAGCGAAGCCGAAAGTGAAATTGAAAAGCATGCAAGTGAAGTTGAATGGCTTCATCTGGGGCAGGTGGGAAGGCTTATCCGTTTTTTTAGAAAACACTATGTTTCTGAAGCTGTTATGGTTGGAAGTGTCCAAAAGACAAGAATATTCAAAGATATTAAACCTGACTTTAAAGCCATCAAATTTATAATATCCAGAAAAAACAGCCATGATGATTTTATTTTGAGATCATTTGCAGATCTTCTTGAAAATGAGGGAATCAAAATAAGGCCATCCACCTTTCTTTTACCGGACCTTCTCTCTCCAAGGGGATGCTGGACTCGCAGAAAACCGGCTTCATCTGAATATCGGGATATTGAGACAGGTTGGCACGTTGCAAGGGAAATTGGGCGTCTTGATGTAGGTCAATGTGTTGTGATTGCAAACGGCACTGTGCTTGCTGTTGAAGCGGCTGATGGAACAGATGCTACAATAGAGCGTGGAGCTTCCCTTGCAAACATAAGGGAAGGGGCATCGGGATGGGATAAAAAGTCAGGTTTTTTTTCTGTTTCTGAAGGTGGAGTCATTGTTGTAAAGCTTGCAAAGCCTCAGCAGGATTTAAGGTTTGACATGCCTGCATCCGGCATTAAAACCATTGAGACAATGATACGCTGCAAGGCATCTGTCCTTGTGCTTGAAGCTGAAAAAAGTATCTCTTTTGATCGAAAAGAGATGATAGAGATGGCTGATAACAATGGTATCTCTATTGTAGCAATGCAGGATTCCGATTTTACATCCATAAAAAGTGACTGAGGAATTAGGCATGCTTCTTTTATCGGATTACATTTTTTCTGAACCATGATTATCATGATTAAGGGATTCTCATGATTTGTTATGATTTCATTCTTTAATCATGGTCAAAATTTTGCGGTACTGCGAAAATAGAAACCTGTGAATAATGGTTGTTCCCTTTTTTAGGGTTTACAATTTTCTGACAAGTCATAACAGGAGAAAAAAATTATGCAGACAGTTGAATTTGAAAGCAAATCATATAACGGAATTATTGAAATTCCTATAATCCATAAAGAGTGGTATGACAGACCTGTAAAGGTTATTCTTCTTACAGACACTAAATTAAAGAACAGCAGCAAAGATACTGATAAATCAGAACTCATACGTTTTTTTAACAGCTTCAACGCGGATTTGACAGGTTATCGGTTCAATCGGGACGAGGCAAATGAACGATAAATATTTTTTAGATACCAATATCCTGATTTACAGTATAGGCAATATCATACCCAAGAAAAAAATAGCTGTTAATCTGATAGGCAAAGATGCGGTTATTTCTACACAAATCATTACTGAATCCGCAAATGTAATGTCTCGTAAACTTAAATATGGTTATCCTGAAATACGTTTCATAACCAACAGGTTTGCAGAGGAGATGAATTTACATATCATCACTCATCACACTATAAGGATTGCTTTGGATATTGCAGAAAAATACGGTTTTTCTTATTATGACAGTCAGGTTATTGCCTGTGCTTTAGAATCTGATTGTGCCATTCTTTGCTCAGAAGATTTGCAGCATAATCAATTTATTGAAAATAGTCTCAGAATTATAAATCCGTTTCAGGCTTTTTCAAATACATTGGACAAACTTTAAAAAGCAATATTATTTATTATGACTAATGGATAACACTATGCAGATTGTAATTAAGAATCATAATACTCCTAACCTGGACAAGCCAGAGCCAAAGAAGTTTTCTGATTCTCTTGCCAAAATAGCACGAAAATCAGAAATAAGAATCTAAAGATTACCACCACCGCATGCTGTGCTTCTGTTTTCTGAGAAGAAACTCTGGTGGTGTCCCAAATATGTTGATGAGCTCTTCACAAACCTTGATTCAGCAGGGCTTTCACAAAAAGATATCAACACTTTTATGACACCACCGAAACTCTTTGTATAGAGCTGATTTGTCATGAAAAAATATAAAATAATGATCATTGCAGGAGAACCATCAGGGGATCTTCACGGAAGTAGCCTTGTAAAAGCACTTTTCCGTACCGCAAACAGTGATTTATCCCTTAAAATCACAGGTATTGGCGGGGATTTGATGGCAGCCAACGGCATGGAGCTGTTTTACCATATTAATAATCTTTCTGTGATGGGTGTTACGGAAGTTCTCTTGCAGTGGAAGAAGGTTAAAAGAGCCTTTGAGCTTTTCAGGCACAATCTTAAAACAGATATTCCTGATCTGGTTATACTTATAGACTATCCCGGGTTCAATCTTAAGGCCGCAGCCTTTGTAAGAAAATTTTCAATCTCACTTAATCAATCAATTCCAGTTCTTTACTATGTTACACCAAAGGTATGGGCATGGAACAGATCCCGTCTTGCAAAGATCAGGGAAAATGTTGATCATGCAGCACTTATTTTTCCGTTTGAAGAGCAAATATACAGAAAGGCAGGAATCCCATCTACCTTTGTAGGTAACCCTCTGATCGACTATTATGAACAAGTTGTAGCAGATATTTGTTCGCAGTCTGACCTTAATGCAAACAATGGTTTGGCTAAAACATTTACAATTGGATTATTACCTGGTTCAAGGGCAGCAGAAATATCATCTCTACTTGAACTAATGCTTGAGTCTGCCAGGTTGATTCAGATGCATTGCACATCAATTAATTTTATTGTATCTCTGTCACCGGCCATTGAAAAGACAGAAAAACATCTGTTAATGTTCAATAAGATATTGGAAGAGTACAGTAAAAGTATAAATATTCGGGTTGTTAAGGGTGTATCACAAAAATTTTTTGCCCGGTGTGACCTTCTTGTTGCAGCATCGGGAACAGTGACCCTTGAAGCTGCAATATGGGGTGTTCCCATGATTATTGTTTATAAAGTTTCTGCTCTTACTGCTTTTCTGGCAAGACGCCTTTTAATTGTTTCCCATGTGGGGCTTCCCAATATTGTTGCAGGATACGAGGTTGTTCCGGAGTTTATCCAGGAAGCTGCCACACCTGAAGCAATATCTTATAAAGCGATATCCATGGTTAATGCTCCTTCTGAACTTAATGAGATTCGACGTCATCTTGGTATGCTCAGAAGACGTCTTGGGGGGCCCGGTGCATCTATTAGAACTGCCCGCATTGCAATGCATATGTTAAGATGCAACCCATGAGACTTTATAATTTTTTCTTTGACATGTAAGCACTTTCTGTTTTAATTATTGGCATTCTTCTCATACTATAAAAAGTTATGAACCTTTAAAAAGTTATGTGTCAGGATTTTTTAAGCAATAACTGTTGTTCTTTCAAAGGTTGATTGTCGGGTAGAAAACGCCTTTATCCTCGGAATTCTCTCACAAATAACCCGACAAGCTTTAACCTGAAGAAGCACTATATAGTATAGGAATTTCCATTTTACCTCCTGCAAAAATAAAATCATATTTATCATGAAAACTGAGTCTCCAATTAATCAATAAAATTATTTTTACCGTGGAAATGGATACAATTTCCATGGTCGGGGGTGGCTGATCATCAGCCATGATCGTTTACCGTGAAAATGACTATCATTTTTATATTTGGGGGTGATTGATACGTAATCAATCATGCCCGTTTATCATAAAAACTGAATCGCCACTTGATCAACAAAATTGTTTTTACCATGAAAATGACCTTGTTCATTTTTGTGATTAGATTTGGTCGCAACTGACCATTAACATTTAAAAAGGAGAGAATAATATGAAGTATTTTAAAATGACGGCTGTTCTGTTGTCAGCAGCATTGGTTCTAATATCGTCGGTGTCCTTTGCAGGAACCCTTGATGATGTTAAAAAAAAGGGGTTTATCCAAATAGGTGTTAATGAAGGCCTTTTCGGATTCTCCTATGCTGACGAAAAAGGGGAATGGAGAGGTTTAGATGTTGATACTGCAAGAGCTGTTGCCTGTGCTGTATTTGGTGCCCCTGATAAGTTAAAGTTTACTCCTCTTACCGCCCAGACAAGATTTACAGCACTTCAGTCCGGTGAGATTGATCTTTTGTGCCGTAATGCTACCCAGACACTTGGAAGAGATTCTAAGCTTGGACTTAATTTTGCAACTGTTAATTTTTATGATGGCCAGGGCTTTATGGTTCCAAAGGCACTTGGAGTAACATCAGCAAAGGAGTTGAGCGGGGCAACTATCTGTGTTCTCCAGGGAACAACCACAGAGCAGAATGCTGCGGATTATTTCAAAAAATATAAACTGGCATGGAAACCTGTGGTTCTTGAAAGTACTCCTGCAATCCAGAAGGCATTTTTTGCAGGCAGATGTGACTGCATGACTTCAGATGCCTCTCAGCTTGCAGGTTTAAGAACCGGTGCATCTAATCCTGCTGACTATATTATCCTTCCGGAAAGAATCTCCAAGGAGCCCCTTGCTCCTGCTGTACGTCATGGCGATGATCAGTGGTTTGATATTGTCAACTATTCAGTTCTTGCCATGATTCAGGCCGAGGAATTTGGTATTACTTCAAAAAATGTTGATGAAATGCTTAACTCCAATGATCCCAAGATTAAGCGTTTTCTCGGAGTGACTCCAGGTAACGGGGAAGCCCTTGGGCTGGATGAAAAATTTGCATACAATATTGTAAAGCACGTCGGAAATTACGGTGAAGTCTATGATCGTAACGTAGGTCCTTCTACTACCCTTGCCATTGAAAGGGGCCTCAATGCCCTGTGGACAGAGGGTGGCCTTATGTACGCTCCACCATTTAAATAGCCTATAGTTGTTTTTCAAGATTATATTGTCGGGTGCCTTCTCTCGTTATTAAACTATTGAGTGAGGTGTTCACCCGACAATTAAACTTAATTTGTGCATTTTTATGTCTGGAAAACTTTATGGCTATTGAATACTGTACACTCAAAATCGACATCTTATTGCTTTTTTAGAAGTTATTGCATTTGTCTGAATCAGGATAACCAGGATGAAAAAGATGTTCAGGATAGATACTCCTGCCTTATCCTGGTAATCCTGGGCATCCTGATTCAGACAGTATTGACAAGGCTCAAAAGCTCATAGGTTTCGACTTTGAGTGTATAACCAATTACATAAAAAAATAAGGCATCCTTCATATCATACAGAAAGTACTTTACACTTTCCGGAAAAGTATCCCGAAAAACGGGCATTCTTTTCGGGAAAGTGTAAACCGGGAAATGAAAGATGCCAAAAATAAAAAATGCAGAAGCAAATTATTTATATGCCTCTGCACTCTTGAGAGGGGCAATGCCAAAAGATAACAACAGCGAACCTATCTGGACAAACGCAACTTTCAGAGCAAGGGTGTATCAGGTTGCTGCTATGTCCCTGGTTGCATTGACAGCCTACTATCTTTTTACAAACACCCTTGCAAACCTTGAAAAACAGTCCATTGCAACAGGATTCGGCTTTCTATCAAGGGAAGCTTCCTTTGAGATCGGAGAGTCAATTATATCATTTTCCTCCTCGGATACCTATCTTAGAGCACTTTGGGTGGGCGCTTTAAACACAATTAAAGTATCATTCATCGGAATTATCTTAACTGTTCTGATTGGTATTGTAATGGGAATTGCAAGGCTTTCAACTAACTGGCTTGTGTCAAGGCTTGCGGGTGTATATATTGAGGTTCTTCAGGACATTCCAATTCTCCTACAGCTTTTTTTCTGGTACGGTATTTTCAATAATGTTCTGCCTTCACCGCGTCAGGCCATGATTCCAATGGAGGGTGTGGTGCTGTGCAACCGTGGTGCTTATTTTGCGATTCCTGCTGACCATCCGGCTTTTGTGTGGATGGGATACTCATTTGTTGCTGCGGTTGTTGTGATATTCATTCTAAGAAAGTGGGCAAAAAAAAGACAGGAGGAGACGGGAAAAATTTTTCCTATTTTATCAGTATCTTCTGCTATAATTATCGCTTTTCCTCTGTTTGTATGGCTCATTGGTGGTGCACCCACAGAGCTGAATATGCCTGTTCTTAAGGGTTTTAATTTTGAGGGCGGTTATAATGTAAGCCCCGAATTTGGTTCTCTTCTACTCGGCCTTGTACTCTATACATCAGCTTTTGTGGCAGAGATTGTAAGAGCAGGCATTCAATCCATTGTTAAAGGACAGCGTGAAGCAGCAGAAGCTCTTGGACTGAAACCGCTTTTTATAATGAATCTTGTTATTTTGCCCCAGGCGCTGAGGGTTATTATTCCGCCGCTTACAAGCCAGCTTTTGAATCTTACCAAAAACAGCTCACTTGCAGTTGCCATTGGTTATCCTGATTTTGTATCGGTTTCAAATACCACAATCAGCCAGACTGGTCAGGCCATTGAAGGTGTAGCCCTTATTATGATCATGTATCTTACCATAAGTCTTCTGACTTCTTTGTTCATGAACTGGTATAACTCAAAAATGGCGCTCGTGGAGAGATAGGCATCTGGAGGAAAATGCAATAATGAAAAATGATGAAAATCTGAGTTCAGATGATAAGGCTTTCAGCACCGCCGTTGAAACAGCTCCTTTGAATGATCATAATGTCAATACCCAGGAGGTACTAAAACCTCCGATTACTGAGACAGGTGTTATTGGTTGGCTTAAGAGTAATCTTTTTAACTCACCTTTAAATACACTGGTGACTTTTTTTATTTTATTTTGTTTTTATAAGATTATTCCACCTTTTGTTAAATGGGCATTCATTGATTCTGTATGGTTTGGCCCTGCATCAGGGTGTCAGGCTGGAGAAGGCGCATGCTGGGCATATATACCGTCAAACATACGCTTTGTTGTCTTTGGTCTATATCCTGCCCAGGAGCAGTGGCGGGCACTTATTGCCATGTTTATAATGGTTGGAACTGTTGTTTACAGCAGAAAAAGGGAGCGCTGGAACACTTCTCTTATATATGTCTGGGGATTTGGCACTCTCCTTGTGGCTATTCTTCTGAAAGGTGGGCTGCTTGGCCTTGCTCCGGTTGAAAGTTCCAAGTGGGGAGGGCTTGTCTTAACCCTTCTGCTCTCTGTTGTTGGCATGACCGCAGCTTATCCCTTTGGTATCGTTCTTGCTTTGGCACGACGCTCAAATATGCCTGCAATACGTACAATGGCTGTTGTCTATATTGAGATGATTAGAGGGGTGCCTCTTATTAGTCTTCTTTTCATGTCTGCTGTTATGTTTCCTCTGTTTCTTCCGGAAGGTGTCACAATTAACAAAATTTTCAGGGCACAGACCGCCATTATCCTGTTTACGGCAGCATATATTGCCGAGGTGGTAAGAGGTGGTCTTCAGGCCATGCCAAAGGGGCAATACGAGGCAGCGGAATCAATGGGGCTTAACTACTGGCAGATGATGAGGCTTGTTATTCTGCCCCAGGCACTTAAAATTGTGATTCCCCCCACGGTGGGTGTTCTTATCTCTGCATTCAAGGATACTTCTCTTGTTGCAATTATTGCCCTTTATGATCTTTTGAGAACCTGTCAGTCCACACTTTCAGATCCTAAGTGGATGGGGTTCAGCAACGAAGCCTATATTTTTATAGCCGGAATCTATTTTATCTTCTGCTATGCAATGGCTTCTTATTCAAGAAGGCTTGAAGATGAACTCAGCGCTGGTCAGTCCCATTAAGGAATGAGCACGAAATAACTTTCCCATTTTGATTAATGAAGCGGGTGGGATGCCCGGGTTCTCAGGTTTAAATAGGCAAGTTATTTAAACCCCATTCCTAAGTCTCAGGGCAAATGAAATTTTATCTTCTTCCATAGGAACAATCCAAGTGCTTAACAAAGTCTCTATCCCATAACTTTAAATCCAGAAAGCAGATTGAGGTCAGATGGATATCAATAAAAACGATTTTATTATAAAAATTAAGGATATGCATAAATGGTACGGTGAGTTCCATGTGCTCAACAATATTAATCTTAATGTTAGTCGGGGGGAAAGAATTGTAATCTGCGGCCCTTCCGGTTCAGGCAAATCAACTTTGATTCGCTGTATTAACCGCCTTGAGGAGCACCAGCGGGGAAGCATTAACGTTGATGGGATTGAGCTTACGGACAATCTTAAAAATATTGAAAAGGTGCGCACGGAAGTCAGTATGGTATTCCAGCATTTCAATCTTTTTCCCCACCTTACAATACTCGAAAACTTGACACTTGGACCCATATGGGTAAGAAAGATGTCCAAAAAAAATGCAGAAGAAATTGCAATGGAATACCTTGCAAAGGTTCAGATTGCCGAACAGGCCAAAAAGTTTCCAGGACAGCTTTCCGGAGGACAGCAGCAGAGAGTTGCCATTGCAAGGAGCCTTTGCATGCAGCCGAGAATAATGCTCTTTGATGAACCAACTTCTGCGCTTGACCCTGAAATGGTTAAAGAGGTTTTGGATGTCATTATCTCCCTTGCCGAGGAGGGGATGACAATGCTTGTTGTAACCCATGAAATGGGATTTGCAAAATCCGTTGCCCACAGGGTTATTTTCATGGATGGTGGTATGATTATTGAGGAAAATAATCCCGAAGATTTCTTTTCAAATCCACAAAATGAAAGGACAAAACTCTTTTTAAGCCAGATTCTGTATTGAAAAGGGTTGACATTTACTGATTTTTTTTTGATAAACACCTGTAGAATATAAATTTTTACAGGTGTCTATATTTTTGTTTTCACTCATAAGTTCTCACGTTTACTACCAAAAATGGTATTAAAAAAGCAACTGGGTACACAATATATTGTGGCAGTTTTGAGAACTTACAATGATATATTTATTTTTATTGTCTTTTTCTGCAAGTCTTTCCAACATTCTGAAATCAGATGATTTTCATTTTTGTTGTGGCAGACTGTTTTGCCATGATTGATATTAAAATGAGGTAAACAAGCTTTTATGTCACTCAATGTGATACTGCTTTTCATCTGTCTTCTGTTATCCGGGTTCTTTTCTTCTGCCGAGACGGCACTTTTTTCCATCAGCAAGGTTAAAGCCCTGCATCTTTCCAAAGAAGGGGGGAAAGCCTACAGCCTGATTTATCAAATGAAGGCTGACTCCCACAAACTTCTTTCGACAATTTTGATTGGAAATAACCTTGTAAATATTGGAGCTTCAGCTCTGGCAACTGCCCTTGCAATTGATTTTTTCTCTTCAAATGCAGTAGGAATTGCAACAGGGGGGATGACCCTTCTGATTCTTGTTTTTGGGGAGATTATTCCAAAATCTTTTGCTACCCAGAATAAAATTCTGGTGGCAAGGGTTGTTATTTTTCCACTCTGGTGGCTCTCAAGACTTTTTGCTCCACTGATTTTCATGCTGAATTTTATACCCGGACTTCTTGGCAAGATTGACCACTCCCCTTCAGTAACCGAAGATGAGTTGATGACAATGGTTGAAGTGGTGGAGGAAGAGGGTGAGATCAAGGAGGAGGAGCGGGAGTTTATCTCCAACATTTTTGAGTTTGATGATACCAGTGCCTCGGAAATCATGACCCCACGAGCAGATATGTATGTTGTGGATGTTAATGAACCCCTTAACATCAAGACCATCCTGAAATCAGGATACACAAGAATTCCTGTTATAGACAACAATATTGATAACATAGTAGGCATATTGAATGTAAAGGATCTCTTTGCATGGTATCATGAAAATTGTCTGGATGGAGCCACTCCTGTACCTGTTGATATTTCAGAAATCATTCGTGAACCTTTTTTTATACCTGCATCCAAGAAGCTAGACTCATTGCTTCATGCTTTTAAGCAGATGAAGAATCACATTGGAATAGTTGTTGATGAGCATGGCGGAGTCTCAGGTATTGTAACAATGGAAGATGTTCTTGAAGAGATTGTGGGCGAGATTATTGACGAGACAGATCATTTTGATCCCCATATTGTCAAACTCAATGGAGGTAAATGGATTGTTCTTGGTAAAACGGATATTGATGAGTTGAATAAAAAGCTGGAACTTTCCATACCGGAATCCAACGACTACGATACATTTTCTGGCTTTATTCTTGACAAAATAGGCAGGATACCAAAGGTGGGTGAGACCATTAAAATTGGGAAATATGCTGTTACAGTAAAAGAGAGAGACGGAAACAGAATCAGGACATTTGTCTTTAAACCATTTTGATTAGGCATCCTTCATACTCAGAGGAGGGTACTTTACACTTTTTGTATGGCCCCCCTACAAATGGGCATGGTGTGCCTGAAAGTGTAAATCGATAAATTAAGGATGCCTTTGATTATTATCAAAGAATAAAAATAATGGAATATATCTTAGAGACGAAAGAGAAGTTTAATCTTGATCAACTGCGTTGTGCAATTGATGAAATTGACAATAATATACTTGAGTTGATCAATAAGCGTCTTAGCCTAGGCAAACATATTGGTGATGTAAAAAAAGAGAAAGGTACAAAGGTACTTGACCGGAACCGTGAGAAAGAAGTGTTACAACGTTTATGTGCTTTAAATAACGGTCCTGCCACTGATGACCTTGTTCGTTATCTTTTTAATGTTATCATGACAGCTACCAAGGAGATCCAGAAGGCAAAAATCATAGCATTTCCTGGCCCTGAGGCAGGTGATGCACACATAGCAGCTCTAAATATATTCAGCCACTCCGGTACTTTTGTTTTACAACCAACAATCAGGGATGTTTTTAGGGGAGTTGATAAAAAAGAGAGCAGATACGGTGTAGTACCGGTTGAAAATTCCATTGAGGGGGCTATCAGTAACACATTAGATCTTTTTTCCGAGTTCAATTTAAATATAATTGCTGAATATTATGATCAGATCTCCTGTGACCTTCTCTCTATCACTGGTAACATAACAGATGTAAAAAAAATATACGCGCTTCCCCAGTCAATTGCAAGGTGTAGAGGATGGCTTGGGAATAAAATGCAGGGTGTTGATATTATTGAGATAGGTACCAGTGCAGCCGCAGCCCGTATAGCTGTTGAAGATCCTTCAGTTGCGGTAATTGCCACAGGAAGGAGTGCGCATATTTATGGACTTCAGGAGATTGAATCAAAAATTGAAGACCATATGGGCAATGTTACCCGATTTCTTGTCATAGGTAATGAAAAAATGCATCCATCAGGATGTGACAAAACTTCCATTGTATTTGTAACATCCCATACTCCAGGAGCTTTATTAATGGCCCTTGAACCTGTTAAAAAAGCCGGACTTAATATGGTAAAACTTGAATCAAGACCTACCAGACATCAAAATTGGAGTTACTATTTTTTTATGGATATTGAAGGGCATATTCTTGACAGCAGGGTTTCTGATGCTTTGGAGGGGATGAAAAAACATTGCCTGTTTTTAAAACATCTTGGCTCTTATCCAGCTTTCTATAATGAAAAAAACGTACATGGCGGATAGCCACCACTATGGAAGATTGCAAATGTCAAAAAGAATTTTTGCTTCAACTTCTTTGTATGGCGTTATGGGTAATCCTGTAGCACACTCAATGGGACCTTTAATTCACAATACTATGTTTCAAAAGATGGATGTTGATGCTGTCTATCTTGCATTTGAGATCAAAGATATTAAAAAAGGTTTGGACGCTGTCAGAACCCTTGGGATAAAAGGAGTTTCTGTAACTATTCCTTTTAAAGAGAGCATTTTGCCTTTTCTTGATGAAATGGATCCAGTGGCATTAAAGATTGGAGCTGTTAACACCATCCTTAATAGGGATGGTTACCTTTTGGGCTACAATACAGATTGTGATGGAGCAGTTGAGCCACTTAAGATTGCGACATCAATAATAAATAAAAATGTATTTATATTTGGAGCTGGTGGAGCTGCAAGAGCGGTTGCTTTTGGAATCGCAAGGGAAGGTGGTAAGATCTCTATTATCAACAGAGATGAGACAAAAGGTAAAAAACTTGCTGAAGAGATTAATGGCCGTTTTTTTGCTTTTAACGATTTCACCAAATCATTGTACCTATTTGATAGTGCAGATATCATAATCAATTGTACTTCTCTTGGTATGACTCCACATATTGAGACAACTCCGGTTCCTGATGAGTTTTTTGTAAGGTATGGTATGGAAACCTTTACAATGGATGGTAGAGTTTTACCTGTATCAACAAAGGGTTTTGAAAAAACATCCGGTGACACTGGTGATATTTGCAGCAGAAAATCAAATCTTAAAAATATGACGGTTATGGATATTGTTTATAATCCATTGACAACAAGACTGCTTGGCAATGCCCGTGAAAATGGATGTACGGTTGTTGACGGGCTTTCAATGTTTGTTCATCAGGCTGCCGCCCAGTTTGAGCTTTTTACAGGTAATCGACCGTCCCCTTTTTTAATGAGACAGATAGTTCAGGAGCACTTAAATAGACATAAAGGATGAATTTATAATGAAGTCCATAAAGAAACGAAATCTCTCTCCCTGCACAGTTACCATACCAGGATCAAAAAGTATCTCACACAGAATGCTTATCTGTTCATCAATGGCTTCCGGAGTATCCATTGTAAAGAATATTTTAAACAGTGATGATATACAACTTACCATCTCTGCCCTTGCTCGAATGGGTGCTGTGATAACTAAAAAGGGCAACACTGCAACCTCTGCAATAAAGAGTTTGGTAGAGGGCGATTGCGTTGAGGTTAAAGGGTTTGGTGGCCATCCGACCTCCTGCATTGAACATTCTGATGCCTGTTCATCACATTCAGATTCTTCAAATGAATATGCCGAAAATTATAGTAATGATTCCAGGTTTCCACTTGGAAAAAATAAAGCTGATGTTGGCGATGATAACGAGATTTATCTTGGTAATTCAGGTACTTCCATGAGGCTTATTGCTGGAATTGCTGGGCTTGGAAAAGAGGCTTTTGTTTTGACAGGAGACGAAAGGATGCAGCAGCGCCCAATGGGAGATCTTCTGGATGCCTTGCAAATGGCAGGAGTGAGTGCTGAATCCCGACGTGGTGATGGAACTCCACCGGTTATAATAAGAGGAGGAGATGCAGAAGGTGGAGATATTATCCTTGATTGTTCCCAGAGCAGTCAATACCTTTCAGCCATGTTGATGATGGGGGCAGCTCTTCCAAAGGGGCTTAACATTATGCTTCCTGGCAAGGCAGTTTCAGCTCCATATGTTGATTTGACCATTGATATAATGAAGCAGTTTGGTGTTCATGCGGAAAGGATAAGCGAGACATCATATAAGGTTTCAGGCAACCAGAAATATGAAGCAGGATATTATGTTGTGGAGCCTGATCTGTCAAATGCCAGCTATTTTTGGGCTGCGGGTGCTGTAAGTGGAAGCATGGTCACGGTAACAGATATTAATCGTGATTCATTGCAGGGTGATAAGCGTCTGTTAGATATTTTTCAACAGATGGGTTGTTTGATTAAAAGCACTCCACAAGGAATTGGTGTATGCGGCCCTTCTTCTGACAGTAGCTCTGCTATTTCTTCAAAGGAGAGAAGACTCAGTTGCGTTGAGGTTGATATGTCAGATATTCCGGATGTGGTGCCGACCCTTGCTGTTGTTGCCTCATTTGCCAGTGGGACAACAAAAGTTGTCAATATTGCTCATCTTCGTGAAAAGGAGTGTGATCGCATAAGTGCTGTTGTTTCCCAGTTGAGAAAAATGGGTGTTGATGCATCTGAAGGAGACGATTGGCTCTCTGTTACAGGCTGTAATAACCATAATGGTGCTATTATTGAGACCTTCAATGATCACAGAATTGCAATGGCATTTTCCATTGCCGGCCTTAGAGTACAAGGCATTGAGATAGAAAATGAAGGTTGTGTGGCAAAATCATTTCCCAATTACTGGGATAAATTTGATTCTCTTGGAGAAAAAGGCGGAAACTGATGTCCGGAAGTACTTTTGGAAAGTGTTTTCAGGTAAGTACCTGGGGAGAATCCCACGGCCCGGCTCTTGGGGTTGTTATTCAGGGTTGTCCACCTGGAATTGAACTTGATGAATCTGTTATTCAAAAATCTTTGGATAAGAGAAAACCAGGTCATGGTGTAGCAAGTACCAAAAGGAAAGAACCTGACATTCCAGAAATAATGTCAGGAATTTTTGAGGGCAAAACAACCGGAACCCCTATCAGTATAATGATAAGAAACCATGATGCAAAATCCAGAGATTATTCAGATATCGCCTCACTTTTTAGACCTGGACATGGTGATTTTACCTATCATGCAAAATACGGTATCAGGGACTACAGGGGAGGAGGAAGGGCTTCAGCACGGGAAACAGCGGCAAGGGTTGCTGCAGGAGCTGTGGCAGAGGCCTTTTTAAGGCAGATCGGCCATAATATTTCAGTTGATTCAATGACTGTGGCTCTGGGTGGCATATGGATTGAAAAAAAAGATTTTGCTTTTGCAGCTTCAAATTCTTTTGAATGTCCGGATCAAAATGCACTGGGTAAGATAGAGAAGCGAATTGACGAAGTTAGGAAGTCAGGAGATTCTCTTGGCGGTGTTCTTGAAATAACCGCAAGGAATGTTCCAGCAGGTCTTGGAGAACCGGTATTTGATAAACTGGATGCTGACATTGCAAAGGCCATGATGAGTATCGGAGCTGTAAAAGCTGTTGAAATAGGTTCGGGGTGTGAGGCTGCTGTCAAGACCGGTTTTGACAATAATGACCAGATAACTCCGTCAGGATTTGAAAGCAATAACTGTGGCGGGATTCTGGCTGGCATATCTAATGGGGATGATATTGTTGTAAGGGTACATGTGAAACCCATTCCTTCAATTTTAAAGGAGCAGAAGACAGTTGATGACAAGGGGAATCCATGTGTGCTGTCAACAAGGGGACGCCATGATATCTGTGCAATACCAAGAATCAATCCAGTATGCAGGGCAATGCTTTATCTTGTTATTGCAGACCATGTATTGCGTCAAAAAGCCATTTCTCCTCAAAAAAGCTAAATCGTCATATTGTCTGCATAAGATAAAAATATGATCGGTTAAATTGTCCCTTTCGTTCGCTGCTAATTATTTTTTATAAAATTTAAAAAAAACGTTTGACAGGGAATTCAAGCTCATGTATAACCCCTGAGTCTTTTTGAGACAGCAGCTCTTCTCAAAAACGAAAGAGCCTCTCTCGAAAAGATTTTTTGTTTTTAGATGTCTTTTTGAAAATTATTTGAAAAGGCGTCCTGAGAAGACAAAAGATAGAGTAGTAATACAGTATTGGTGATAAAATATTGTTGTTTCTGATCTTTGAAAACTGGTTAGTGATTTAGATTTAATAAAGCCCTTTTTTGGCGTGTC
>NZ_LT828545.1:0-41265 GCF_900170035.1 Desulfamplus magnetovallimortis
CGGAAGTTTTAGGCCCAATGGATTTGGTTTATATGATATGCTTGGTAATGTATGGGAGTGGTGTCAGGATATATATGCGAGTGATGCCTATAGTAAACATGTCCGTAATAATCCTATATATGCAGAGAGCGGCTCCTACCGGGTGGTTCGTGGCGGCAGCTGGCTCGACAGACCCGCCCTCGTTCGCTGTGCCATCCGTTACTGGGGCACGCCGGTCAACACGAATGGCTACTTGGGTTTCCGTCTTTCCAGGAAAAATTAACTTTTAGCTTTTTTACCTTTTTACCTTTTGGGGGCTTTTGGTCGTGTAATTCAACATTAGTGTGGGGTTTACAAAATATATAGACTTCCGGCGAAGCCGGAAAAATTTTTAAAAAATATTAAATATTTTAGGAGAGTTTTGTGGCAGTCAAAATACTTACTGTGCCCTTTGATAACGTAAACGAAACCTTCCATGATGATATATTAAACCAGTTTATGGCAGGCAATATTGTAAAACAGGTTAAATATGACTTTTTTATGTCATGTGCAAATCCCTACTGGACTGTATTTATAGAGTATGAGCCACTTTTTGATACATATGAGAATGAAGCATTGGAAGAGCTGAGTGCGGCTGAAAAAGAGCTATTAGAAAAACTGTTTGAATTTAGAAAAAAAATAGCTGAAAAAGATGGTTTGCCCTCTTTTATTGTAGCAACTAACAAGCAATTAAAAGATGTGGTAAAGAATCGTCCAATGACCATTGAACACCTTAAAATGATCAATGGTTTTGGAGCAAAAAAAGCAAAAAAATATGGCCATGCAATTATTAATATCGTGAAATCCTACTCTCCGGATAAGAAAACAAATATAAGAGTTGATAATAATAATGAAAAAGATAGCAAAAGTAGTATAAAAGATAAGCAGAATCCGGATACCCATATACAGAACCAGGATGAATTACCTTTTACACCTGACACATAATATAACAAAAAAAATCTCTTGATATTAAAACTTATGAGTCCAAGATATCCCATATTTGAACACTGGTACAAAACTCTTGACTGGATACTGGGAGCAATTGAAAAATACCCTAAAAATGCAAGATTTTCAATTGCATCCAGAATAGGAAGTATATCACTTGATGCCATGGAACTGTTAATTGAGGCCATTTACACAAAAAATAGAAAACCGATTCTGGATCAATTCAATATGCAGCTTGAAAAACTTCGCATTTTTTTCAGGCTGTCCCATGACAGACGTTATATATCAACGGTACAGTACGGATATATTTCAAAGGCCATAGATACTGCCGGAAAAATGGCAGGAGGCTGGAAAAAATCATGAGATCTTCCATGTTTGGTAAAACAATTTCCTTCTCCAATCTCCATGCTGCATATAAAAAAGCTGCATCAGGATGCCGGAAAAATAATGAACTTGCAAAATTTTACTACAATCTTGAAAAAGAGCTGATCAAACTCCAGGAAGAGTTGATATCTGGCAGATATCTTCCAGAAACATACAGATATTTCACAATATATGACCCCAAGGAAAGAACCATTGCTGTAGCACCCTTTCGGGACAGGGTCGTTCACCATGCCGTAGTGAATATTCTTGAACCTGTTTTTGAAAAACAGTTTGTTTTTGACTCATATGCCTGCAGAAAGGGAAAAGGTACCCATGCAGCAATTGAGCGGGCACAAAATTTTATCAGAAGACGTCCCTTTTATGTAAAAGCAGATATTTCAAAATATTTTGATAGTATTAATCACTCTATCCTTTTAAATCAAATTGTAAAAAAGATAAAAGACCAATACCTGATAGATCTTATTGAAAAAATCATTGCAGCATCCCATACTCCAGGGAAAGGTCTGCCAATAGGAAATCTGACAAGCCAGTTTTTTGCAAATTTGTACCTTGATGTATTTGATCATTACATGAAAGACCAATTGGGTATTAAGTGTTATATTAGATATATGGACGATTTTCTTCTATTTGGATGGTCAAATAAACAGGTAAAAGAAAGATTCACTTGGGCAGAACTCTTTCTTCAAGAAAAACTAAAGCTATCTTTAAAGACGAGGATCACCTATTATGGTAAAAGTAAACATGGAGTAACATTTCTTGGTATGAGAATATACCCTGGCACTATCAGAGTCAAATCGGAAAATCGAAAAAGAAGTATAAAAAGAATTATTAATAAACAGAGTCTTTGGCAAAAAGGTGAAATAAATGACGAACAACTTACATCTTCCTTGGAAAGTGTAATGGCACATTTACAATATTTCAATAAAATCAGATGTGAATTGAAAATGAGTAAATAGACAAAATCCCAGCAATGGGTGCCTGACCGTAAAAGCGGCTCCAACCGGGTGAATCGTGGCGGCAGCTGGAACAACAAACCCGCCAACGTTCGCTGTGCCAACCGTAACAGGAACACGCCGGACAACACGAATAACAACTTGGGTTTCCGTCTTTCCAGCACAGAAAAACAAGCAGAATCCTTGATCTTTACGGAGGCTTGGACGGTCTATTTTTCTGTCCAGGTCTGGTATCCAGATGGTTTGCCTGTTCTCTTTATTTAAAATCTATTGATAAAAATAAGACAACAATTTCATAACCATCAAAAAAAGCAGGATATAAAAGGGTTTTGTGCTTTTATGTAACAAAGTGCTTTTATATCCATTATTAAACTCGAAATCGACATCCTGATGGCTTTTTCGGTAGTTATTACATTTGTCTGAACCAGGATAAAAAGGATGTTCAGGATAGATAATCCTGCCTTATCCTGTTAATCTTGGGCATCCTGATTCAGACATTGTTTACAAGGCTCACAAGATTATATGTGTAAACTTTGAGTATAAAAACTAAGGAGCATCCATGACTGTTGATTTACCCAACCTTCCTACAGGCAAATCATCCTTTGAAAAAATTCGTACCAATGGAGATATTTATGTGGATAAGACCCGTCATATATTTCAAATGATAAATGATGGACAATATTACTTCATATCGAGACCAGGAAGGTTTGGAAAATCCCTTTTTATATCCACCCTGCGAAGCCTTTTTCAAGGGAGAAAGGAGCTGTTTGAAGGGCTGTGGATTTCAGAGAACAGAGTGTGGCAGTGGGAAAGTCACCCTGTAATATTGATAGATTTTAACCAGATCACCCTTAATAACAGCAGTGATTTTGAACGAGGGATTGCAATAAGCCTTGAAAATACAGGTAAACAATATGGAATAACTCTTAAAGAGACTTTTATTAAGGAGCGCTTTAAAGAGTTGATTACAGGCCTTTATGACAAGACCGGAATGCCAGTTGTAATTCTTGTTGACGAGTATGACAAACCCATAATTGAACATCTTGGCAGAGGGGATGAAGCCCTTGAAACGGCAAAGGCCAACCGTGATATTCTGCGTTCCTTTTTTGGGGTTATCAAGGGCGGTGATGTTGCCGATGTTTTGCGATTTGTATTTATTACAGGTGTCTCCAAATTCAGCCGTGTCTCCATATTTTCAGAACTTAATAATCTCACCGACCTTACCATGCACAAAAGATATGCCGAGATGTTCGGCTACACCCAGACCGAGCTTGAGAGCTGTTTTAAGGGGCATATCAACCGATTTGCCAGAGATTATGGGAAAACACACGAGCATATCATTGAAAAGATGCAAGCCATGTATAATGGATATCGCTTTTCAGAAGCCAATGTTCATGTCTATAACCCTTTTTCCGTCTTGAGGGCACTTGATGAGATGGCATTTAAAAAATACTGGTTTGAAACCGGTACTCCCACCTTTCTTGTTAATCTGCTCCGTGAAAAAAAATGGTACCCGCCTGTAATTGAAAACATGCACGCCACAGAATCTCTGTTCAGTGTTTATGAAATTGAAAGACTCCAGCCTGAAGCTCTGCTGTTCCAGACAGGTTACGTAACCATTAAAGAGATTAGAGGAAGCCTCTATACCTTTGATTATCCCAACAGAGAAGTAAAAACAGCATTTCTGGAAAACCTCTTTTTTTCATATACTGATGATGTTCAGGAAAGAGTGCTTTTTGCCCTGCTTGCTGAATATCTTGAAACTGAAGATTTAAATGGTTTTATTGACACCATGATCTCAATATACGAGTCCATACCCAATACCCTTGAGGGTAAACGGGATGAAGCCTATTTTCATACCATATTTTATCTTATGGTTTCAGCATCCGGAATAACAGCCAGAAGCGAAGTCTTGACATGCAAGGGAAGAATTGATCTTTTAATGGAATTTAAGGATAAAATTTACATTATTGAATTTAAATGCAACCAGAGTGCCGATGCTGCCATAAAACAGATTCGGGATAAAGGTTATGCTGTCCCCTACCTTAAAACAGGAAAAGATATCCATCTAATGGGCATTAACTTTGATTCTGAGAAACGCAATATATTGGATTGGAAGCATGAAGCATTCTTAAATAATTTAGATGGTTAAGCCTATTAATCATAATGAATCTCATATTCTGCCCCCCTGTAAAACTTTCCTGTACACAAAATAGAACCAAGCCCGAAAATGTTGCGTTTCCATTAACAGAGACTTGCCACGCCTGACACATGCCCCAAACCTGTGATTACCCGACAGCTATACCTTGATAGTATAGGATTTTCCATCTTTATCCTTCAAAAGCAGGTGGTTATGGAAAAGTCCGCCCGAAGGGCGCTAAGTTCCAAGAAAACTATGGTCGTTTAGCTGAAGATCAACAGGTATATGAAAGCACCAATTATTTTTTGCAAAAATATGTCCAGTTAATCAAATCTTTTGAGTATAAGCAAATAGAGTAAGCGGACATGGCGGACGTTAAGCAATCCCCGAATATGAAAATTTGTACCAATTTTCACGGTAATAAAAACGTCGAATCTCTTGCAGCTTAAATATAATTAGGAAAGGATTTTGCCAATGAAAAAATTTATCGCAACTAAAATCTTTAGTGGTGTAATTCTTGTTGCAGCAGCATTGATGCTGGTATCAACAATTATGATTCCTCAAATATATGGAAAGGATCAGAAGCCGGATATCGAAACCAAAGATGTCGTTGTCACAGAGGGAAATCAGAACAATAGTGAAAAACCCAAAAAACTTATAAATATAGCAGCATGGCTTAATAAAGCTGATGGGAGATATGTGGAGGGCGATGAAGCTCTCTTGTTTTACCAGGTAAACAGAGACAGCTATGTTTCCATATTTCTGTTTGAACCTTCGGGTGAGGTGGTACGCCTGTTTCCGAAAGAAAAAGAGCAGTTGAATTTTTCAGAAGGGGGAAGGGTTTATGATTTTAAGCTACCTTTAAAGGAAGGCTCACATATAAAGGAAGGCTCACATAGGATTAAGGTTGTTGCAACAATTGACCCATCCAATACATGGCAATCTGGCGTCAGCTATAAATCAGACAACGTTATCCACACAGGTACAATGGTTGTAATACCAATGTCATCGCCTGTTATGTTTGCAGACCAATATGGAAGCCGTTTTTTTTACACTTCCTGAAGATCGTTTTGATGAAAAGGTTCTTGATTTTTAAAATGAAATTTTTCAATACATAAACTATATTACACCATGAAAGGAAAATAGAATGAAAAAACAGATCATGCTTATTTTTATAACACTTCTAACAATAAATGCTGTTGCAGTATCTCTATTTGCTTCCCAGAGCAAGGATATCAATGTGCTTCCGGTTAACCACTCCAATCCCTTTGCCATTGATGTCTGGATTGATAAAAGCGCCGTAAATACAGGAGATTTCATTACTGTATCTTTCAGGGCTTCTGTGAACTGTTACCTTGTTCTTGTTGATCATGGATCATCAGGGAATATGAGTATCATCTATCCCAATCAGTTTTCAGGGCCTGACAATTACATTCAGGCCGGAAGGGTATATACTTTCCCAGCATCTGATGCCGGTTTTAAATTCAGGATTTCCGGCCCGGCCGGAGAGGAGAGTATCCTTGCCTATGCATCATTGAGATCCAATACCGTGGCCGAACGCCTTGGCCTCACCCGTGGCATATCAGGCTTTAAATCTGTGAATCAGAAGCAGTTTAAGGATATAGTTGTTGAAGAGAGCAGAAACAGCTCAAGTGGTGAGTGGGCTACAGCAAGAAGAGATTTCATGGTAATCGGTGGTTCCCAGGGAAGCGGCACCATTTACCAGCAGCCCCAATCCATCCAGGCAGATGAGCTCAGACCAAGCCCCAATGCATACAGTTCCATATTTCTCCTTTCAGTGGGAGTGAGTACAGGAGAGCTGAGGGGTTGCGAAAACGATGCCAGGGATTTTGCTCGGGTAATGGGAAGATCTCTTGGTGTTCCGACAGGAAATATTAAAATCATATCCGGTGAATCTGCAACATTAAACGGTATCCGCAAGGGATTTGAATGGGCAAGGCAGAATATGGACAGTAAGGATATGTTTATCTACTATTTCAGCGGCCATGGAAGTTACATTGCAGACAATAACGGCGATGAGGTAGATGGTTATGATGAAGTACTCCTTCCTTATGGTTTTAACGCAAATGACATAACCACCATGATCATTGATGATGAGCTTGGCCAGTGGCTCATGAAAATTCCTGGAAACAAAAAAGTGGCCATTATAGATGCCTGTCACAGTGGTACCATTACAAAAGCAGTAAATAACTGGAAAACAAAATCATATAAAGGCGGTGTTTTAGGGCAGGGAAAACCTTCGGCCTCCATAGTATCAAAAAGCGGACATGGCACAGGCGAATTTGGCCAGGCACTGCTTGCAGCCACTACAGATGCCCTGCAAGCCCTGGAGATAAACGGCAGGGGGCTTTTTACGTTTGAAATGATTAAGGCCATTGAGGGCGGGGCACCTGATCTCAACAGTGCTTTTAAAATGTCGAGGGCAAGGGTACTGGAGTTGTCTGCAAAACAGCAAGACCCTGTTATCACCGATCCGGCCGGCTTGTCATCAAAGATACTTTTTCGATGATGAAATCGGCCATATTCAGATAACCCCCCATGATTGCTGACGCATGACAATGGTGCATTAAAGTCTCGATATATCAGCATGTTATGGAGGTTTTTAAATAAACAATGGAGGGCATAAATTGAAAAAATTAATTGCGGGCACAATCATGATCTGTGCCATATTGTTGTTTACATCCTGTGCTGGTCTAAGGGTTCAGGATAATCCAGGAGCATCATTTCAGATAAAGAATGTGGTGGATCAAACCCCGCCATTGAAGGTTGGAGATCCTGTGGTGGTAACGGTTACGGCAGACAGGGATTGCTATCTTCATGTTTACTATCTGTCGGGCAGCGGCAATATTCGCCAGATTTTTCCGGATAACCGAATGTCTGGAAATATGATAAGAGGCGGCACAAAGACCGTAATTCCACCCTATGGAAGCAACTATATGCTCACACTTATGCATCCTCCTGTACAGGAGAGTATTCTGAGCGTGGCCACCCTGGAACCATTAAACCCAATTCCGCAGCACTATATGGACTATTCAGGCGTTATTCCACGTATAAAAATGTCGCACAGGCAATTTGACAGGAGAATCGCAAAAAGTCTTGAAAAAATCCTGCCAACAACCTGGGCTGTGGACAGAACCTACTTCACATATGGCCCTTAGGAATGAGTAAACCGTCATGGCCAGAGTCCGGCCACCCCTGATCATGGAAATAATGTATCTATTTCCACGGTAAAAATCCTGAGTATCCTGTAAATCCTGGTTATCCTGATTCAGACAAATTCAATAAATGCCAAAAAGCCAACAAGATGTCGATTTTGAATTATTAATCCTGCCTTAACCTGTTAATCCTGTGCATCCTGATTCTGACAAAGTCACGGAAGAAAGATGACACACTTATAATTATTTTTAACCATTTATCTTAAAAAGGAAAATTAAAATGACTAAAAAAATTTCCATCACCTGTTTTTTTCTATTCACCCTTTGTTTTATATCTCTGATGCCTACTTTTGGAGCTGAGTCCAAAGATATTCAGGTACAGCAAAGCTTCCAGGCGATACAGAACCCTGAACCTGATTTTGGAATCACCGTATGGGTTGATCATGAAAGCAATACATATAACATTGGAGAATCCATTACCTTTTATTTTAAAAGCAACAGGGACTGCTATGTTCACCTTTTGGACATAGGAACAAGTGGTAAGGTGACATTAATATATCCTAATCAGTTTGCCACAGACAATTTTATAAAAGGGGGGCAAACATATAAACTTCCGGCTCCTGAAACTTTTCAGTTTGTGGCATCAGGTCCTGAGGGAACTGAGATGGTAAAGGCAATAGCAACCCTTAAAAGGACAGATCTTGCAAATCTGCCCGGGGCAAGGAATGCAGGTGCTTTTAAAGCCTTTGACAAAGACGGCACTGTTGTTGCCAAGGATATTCAGGTGACATTGAACCAGACACCTCCAAAACAGTGGGCAGAGTATGGAAAGGTTATTAAAATTGTCAGAAAAAACAGCGGGCCTGTTCCTGTGTCAGAAACAGCTCCTGCACCCCAGCCACAGCAATCATATACAGCATTTGGAACAACCCTTTGGACCAGCAAACATACATACAGGGCAGGTGCGTCTGTAAGGTTCTTTTTTACTACAAACAGAGATGCCTATGTCACCCTTGTAAGTATAGGTACAAGTGGAGAGGTAAGGATTCTTTTTCCCAACCGTTTTTCCCAGAACAATTATTGCACAGCCGGTACAACATATACAATTCCTGGGGAGAATGCACCAGAAAAGTATGTGGTTACAGGACCCTCCGGAACTGAGACTGTAAAAATTATTGCAGCTCAGAACCAGTTTTCTCTTTCAGCTTCTCCCTATGATTATACAAAATCTGCTTATCCGGCCCTTGCTAAAACTCCTGAACAGGTCACCAAGGATATTGAAGTTATCTCCACCAGTGAATCCACCGGCAGGTATTTTGATGAGGCAACCATGACGATTCAGATTATCCAGTAGTGTTGATGGAGAGGAGGCAGAAGGTGAACTGAAAAGAATGAAAAGCAGAGGGGGCGAATCCCATATTCGCCCTGAAATCAATAGAGCCGGAGGGTGGATGAAACGGATTTGCTGTTTGGTTATGCTTATAATGGGCATACATACGGGAATAGAAATAGATAATTGTAATATTGCGTCTGCTGAGAATCGTGCCCTTCTTGTGGGGATAGGCAAATATCAGATTTCAGCGGTAAACCTTGAGGGCATTGATATTGATATTACCAATATGACGAAAATTGCTCAAAAGATGGGCTTTAAAAGGGAGCAGATCAAAATTGTCATGGATGAAGATGCTACCCTGAACGGGATTGAGAAAGCATTTGAAGAGTGGCTCATCCAGGGGACTTCTGACTCAGACAAGGTGTTTGTCTATTACAGCGGGCATGGAGCATATATAGAGGATAAAAACGGAGATGAGAAGGATCACCTTGATGAAATACTGGTACCTTACGATACTGTTGTAAACAGTGATGATCTGCTTCAAAATATACTTGTTGATGACCATATTGGTGAGCTTGTACAAAAGATTCCTGCCGGACAGATTGTTTTTATGCTGGATTCCTGTCATAGCGGCACAGCCATAAAATCCCTTGCCAGCCAGGATAAATTCTTTCCATTGACTCTATCATCCAGAGTATTTGCTGAAAAAGGTGGAAATCTTGGGGAGAAGAGCTTTACAATAAAGGAGATAACTGAAAAGTGCATACTTCTTGCGGCAGCTCAGGATGATGAAACTGCACAGGCTTCTAAGGAAGGAAGCCTTTTTACCCTTGGTGTGCTGAAGGCTTTCAGTGATTCAACAGGTTTCCTTACCCTTAAGGATATAGAGGATGTTTCCAGAAAGTATATTCTGAATAACCTGCCGCCGGAGAAGGTTCACAGGCCAAATCTCATGGGCAATGGTAAACTGAAAGATATCAATCTCATTGGCTGGTGTGGGCAGTCGCCCTCTACAGAAATTCCTTCATCATCTTCATCATCTTCATCGTCTTCATCATCTTCTTCATCTTCATCATTTGAAGCCATGAACGAGCTGATCAGCAGGAGACACTTCGCACTTGATATATGGGTAAAGTCAAATATACAAAAGCTTGGAGATATACAGGAGATTCGGTTTACTCCTCCCCAGAATGGCTATGTTAACATAATTGAAGTTGCTGAAGATGATGAGGCCATAACCGTACTCTTTCCAAACAGATATCATCCTGAAAATTATGTTAAAACAGGTGGTACCATTACAATACCTGACCAAGGGGACGGTTTTCGGCTAAGAGCAGTGGAAAAAGGCAAAACCATGCTTGTGGTTGTCTTGACTGATGCAGATATAAACGGATACAGGGACGGCATGAAGGCCGGCAGTGCCATGTTCAGCGAATTGTCAAAAAAATCCAGATATAAAATCGAAGAAGCCGGTGCAAAGGGAAGATTGGGGGCAGGGTATCTGTTCGTTGAGATAAGGTAGTGCTTTGTCAAAGCTAAAAATTAGGGTGCAAGGAGCAACAATGATTTATTACACCAGCCACAGAAGAAACTTTTTTTTTGGTATAAAAAATGACTATATAGTGATGTCAATTGCTATTTTTCTTTTTTTTAACATGATTTTGGTTTTCCCCATGAAAAATTCCGCAGCATCACAAAATGAGACCGCTATTTTAAGAGATATTCCCAAAGGTATGATTGGGCTGTATCAGGAGAATAGAAAAAAAGGTATTCCCAACTACATTACAGAGGATTTTATACTTTTATCCCACGCCATGGTAATAAACCAGTCAATCACAATGATGGAGCAGGATCTTATTCTGCCGGCTTTCAAAGAACTTATGGATAGCCTGATCACCATATACAGGGAAAATGAAGCACAACAAGAAATTTTAAACTATCTTCTGGTGATTCAAAATCTTCTTGACGGCAAGGGAGTACAAGATAAGGAAGAGATCAAACAATCTGGCAGGGAAACAGAGGATAATAATCCATCGGAAACACAAAAGATGAGTGCAAAAGGGACAACCTCCATTCCCCCTGAGGTGGAAAAGGAGCTTGAAAAAATACGTGCTGCCCAGGGCATATACTTTTCAGATATTATGCAGCAGAAGATGGATTATACCCAGTTCATGGTAAGGGGAAAATACACCATGACCCAAGAGCTTTCTGCATATTTCCAGGCTATGAAATATGCAGGAGTTGCACTTTTCCCGGTGGTTGCCAGTAAATCTACAGGTATCACCTCCTCCCAGGCCGATCTTTTAACATCCTGTGCCGTCTCCATGATAAAAACCATCAATTCAAGCGATCAGCTACAAACAGCCTACCAGCAGCTCCTTGATACCCTGAAACTCATTTTCGGCCCCGTTGATGATCTTGTTTTTCAGGATTACCTCCATGTTATTGAAAATTCCCTGCAATATGACAACAATAAAGAGTTAAATATTACAAATTTAAGGGAAAATCTTCTGAAACATGCCACTAAAAACAACAAAAAACCCTCAATTATTTCAGGTATTGTGGATATTAACCGCCTGGAAAAAGGGCGAACCGCACAGGATGTCATGACCGGTTTTCGATTTATGCCCTCCCGCTATACTCCAGACAGTGCTGCCATGCAGCAGCTTGTGTTCCACAATGTAAAGGATTATCTCGGAGAGAAAAAACCCTTTACCATGGGAAGCATCAACGGAAAAGCGGTAAAGGCATTTCCAATGGGTGCAGAGATTATGGCTCTTCTTGGCTCCACAGAAGCCGTAAAAATCCTAATAAAAAATGATGAAACCAATTATCAGAATTATGGAGATGCAGGAAAAAATGCTGAACAATTTCTTACATCCCCCACATCTGTTGTCAGTAATATACCATTCATAAATCTGGAGATAATCCGTAAATGGCTTGCTGCCCCTGAAGATTCCCTGAACAGTATTGATAAAACAGAGGTAATTGATGCAAAAAGACGCTTGAACAGTTCCCTGGGATTCTGGACATTTAACCGTTACATCAATATGTTATATGCAAAACAGTCCTACACATCCATGGCAAAATCTTTTTCCATGACATTGGAGAGAGACTGGGCATGGCTGGCACCGGCAACATCACTTTATATAAACCTTGAAAAGCAGATACTTGATCTGAAAAAAATAATAGAAGGGAAATCAGAATTCTCCGCAACCCTGGATCAATATGTTGTGATCCTTGGAGAATGCATGGACATTGCCCAAAAAGAGACAGAAAACAAGCCGTTAAACGACAGGGATATAAATTTTCTCAACAACCTGGACAGACAGATTAAAAACATTACAAAATTTTCTGATTCTCCCATTGTGGTGGATGTGCATACAGAACCAAACAGCGGCATGGTTTTAGAAGAGGCATTGGGATATCCAAAGGAAATTTTCAGGGAAAAAGGAGGGAAAAAGGCTCGTGGAGTACTTTTTAACTACTTTGAATTCAAATATCCCATGGAAAAAAGATTAAATGACAGCCAGTGGCAGAAATTGCTTGAAGCCCGTGATTTAAAGCTGATTCTCTCTCCTGCAAGCACAAGCATGGCAATGCCTTGAAATAATATTCACGGTTAAAGACTCAAAATCGACATCTTATTGCTTTTTCAGCAGTTATTGCATTTGTCTGAATTAGGATAACCAGGATTAACAAGATGTTCAGGATAGATAACCCTGCCTTATCTTTGTTAATCCTGGGCATCCTGATTCAGACAGTCTTGACAAGGCTTAAAAGATCATAGGTGTCGATTTTGAGTTAAAGAAGGAGAAAATCATTGAAAAATATTAAGATTACGCTATTTGTTTTTTATTGCATATTTACAATTGCCATCTTCCCCTCAACTGTTTTCCCTGAATGCAGTGACATGAAAAATCTTTATCAACATGCCCTGAAACAAGATGATTCAAGCCGGAAAATATCCATGCTGGAGAAAGTTAGGGTGGAGTGTCCTGGTAATTTTGTGGTATTCTATGAACTGGGCAAGGCCATCCACACGCTATGCATGGAGAAAAATCTACCCCCTGAAGATGAACTCTGGGCAAAGGCAATTATCCAGTTTAAAGATGTACTCACAACTCTTGCCAATATTCAGAGCCTTGCAGAGCAGCAAAAAAAACTGAAAGCTGGAACCTGTGTCCATCTTGGCGAAATTTATGAAAGAGTAAACAATATTTATCTTGCAAAATTTTATTACAAAATGGCCATCTCAATAATCCCTTTTAAGATGGCTGAAGAGCGCCTGATTGACCTTGAATACCATCATAGTACAAAAGGATTGGATGAACAGGAGATCATGCTTGGTTTCAAAACAGCAAAAGCCTATGGCGTGGAACCAACTGTGGATATTCCCATCCATTTTGAGTATGATTCATCAATGTTAACCAGTACACCAGGCCAAGACGGGGCAGGCGGTGGGATTTCCGGTATTGAACAGGCGGGAAAACTTGGCAATGTTATTTCAGCACCAGGATTTTCTCAAAACAGCTTTCTTCTCATAGGTCATACAGACATACACGGCTCTGATGCCTATAATGACAAGCTCTCACGGGAGCGTGCGGAAAGTGTAAAACGCTACCTTGTTGATAATTTCAATATCCCTTCTCACCGCATAACCACAAGGGGCGATGGCAAAAGAAATCTTAAAATACAGGGCTCTTCGGAAAAAATTGATGCAATTAACCGCAGGGTGGAGATTGTTATAATAAATTAAATCCAGGGAAGGGATTAGATTACTCAAAATCGATACCAATAACCTCTTGAGCCTTGTCAATATTGTCTGAATCAGGATGCCCAGGATGACCAGGATGCCCAGGATGACCAGGATGCCCAGGATGCCCAGGATGCCCAGGATGATAATGATTTACAGGATGATAATGATTTACAGGATAAAAATCCTGAGCATCCTGTAAATCCTGGTTATCCTGATTCAGACAAATGCAATAAATAAATGCCGGGAAAAATGCCGGGAAAGCCAAGAAAATGTCTATTTTGAGTGTAACAAAAGGAGGCAATTACAAAAAATGAGACCAGGAAAAACTTCTAAAACAATTCTGTTTTTATCGTTAATTCTCTTTTTTACATCACTGTCCATTGCCTTTGCGGAAAAGCGGATAGCCCTTGTAATAGGCAATGCAGCTTATAAATCCTCACCTCTGGCAAACACTGTAAATGATGCTGTGGATATGGAAGCAAATCTGAAAAAATGCAATTTTGATGTTATCAAAATCACCAATGCAGACCAGAAAACCATGGATAGTGCAATAGACCGTTTCTATAAGAATCTCAAAAAATCTGATACAGGTCTCTTTTACTTTTCAGGGCATGGAATGCAGGTGGATGGTGAGAATTATCTTATCCCCATTGGTGCAAATATAAAAAGCGAATCTGATGTAAAATATGAGGCGGTAAATGCAGGAAGGATCCTTGGCAGGATGAAGGATGCAGCAACTCCCCTTAATATAATGATACTGGATGCCTGCCGCGATAATCCCTATAAAAGCTTTTTCAGATCCTCATCAAGGGGACTTGCCCGCATGAATGCCCCAAAAGGTGCGATTGTGGCCTATGCAGCAGCACCAGGCTCTGTGGCTTCCGATGGCGTAGATAGGGGCAGAAACGGAGTTTTCACAAAACATTTTCTCAATAATATGATGAAACCCGGATGGGCCATTGAAAAGGTTTTAAAGCAGACACGTATAGCTGTATCAGAAGAGACAGGCGGTAAACAGATTCCGGAAGAGAGATCACTTTTGACAGGGGATTTCATCTTTCTTGCCGGTGGTTATTCTGTGGTTGAATCCCCAGTAACCACAACCACAACAGTCACCTCCGCAGCTACAGGTTCACTGAATGTAAAAACAGAACCGCCAGGTGCAACCATCTTTCTGGATGACAAAAAACAGGGACGAGCTCCTGTTACAATATCAGGTCTTGAATCAGGCAATTATAAAATAAAGGCTGAGCTTGATAACTACATCCCCCAGGAGAAGAAATTAAAAATCAATAATAACCGCAAGGCAGTTATATCTTTTTTCCTTGATCCCCTCTCCACAAAGGCAAAAATCTTTGTAAACACCACTCCGCCGGACTCCCAGGTTCGTATAATGAATATTGTGGATAAGTTTTATAATGGAATAGAGCTTGATAATGGCAGATATGAGATAGAAGTATCCAAAGATGGATATAAGATGAAGACCCAGTGGGTGGAGATACAAAATGGAGAGGATCTGGATTTGTATGTGGAGCTTGAAAAGGAAGAGAAGGTGGTTATCCATAACACATCCGCGTCTGTAGGCATGAATACACCCGATGCCGGTGATATTTGGAAAGAACCTGTGACAGGCATGGAGTTTGTCTGGGTTCCTGGTGGATGTTACATGATGGGCAGTAATTCAGGAGAATCCGATGAAAAGCCTGTGCACGAGGTTTGCCTGGATGGTTTCTGGATGGGGAAATATGAGGTTACCCAGGGTCAGTGGCAAAAGATAATGGGCAATAACCCTTCATCTTTTAGAAAAGGCGATGATTATCCAGTGGAAACTGTTTCATGGAATGATGCTCAGCAGTTTATCAGCAAATTAAATAGTGCAGGCGCAAAGATTTTTAGTTTGCCAACAGAAGCCCAGTGGGAATATGCAGCAAGAAGCGGAGGTAAAAATCAGGAGTATTCAGGCAGTAATTCCATTGATTCCGTTGCATGGTATGGGAGTAACAGTGGCGGAAGTACCCACCGTGTTGGAACTAAAGCTGCAAATGGTTTAGGCATATATGACATGAGTGGAAATGTCTGGGAGTGGTGTCAGGACATATATGCAAAGGATGCTTACAGTAAACATGTCCGTAATAATCCTATATATGCAGAGAGCGGCTCCAACCGGGTGTTTCGTGGCGGCAGCTGGATCAACGTACCCGCCTACGTTCGCTGTGCCAGCCGTAACGGGGACACGCCGGACTTCACGGATAGCAGCTTGGGTTTCCGTCTTTCCAGGAAAAATTAACTTTTAGCTTTTTTACCTTTTTACCTTTTGGGGGTTTTTGGTCGCGGAGTTCAACAACATCCTTGGGTTTGTCAAATATATAGACTTCCGGCGAAGCCGGAAATTTTTTTTAAAAAAATGAGATATGTTTGGTTACTCAAAAACGACACCTATGAGCTTTTGGACCTTGTCAATACTGTCTGAATCAGGATGCCCAGGATAACCAGGATTTACAGGATAAAAATCTTGAGCATCCTGTAAATCTCGGTTATCCTGATTCAGACAAATTCAATATTCAGACAAATTCAATATTCAGATAAATTCAATAAATGCCAAAAAAGCCAACAAGATGTCGATTTTGAGAGCTTATGGGTAATGTGATGGAGAATAAAAAAAGCAATAGGGCAACATCAATCCGCTGGCACAAGCTTCTTGGTCGAATGCTTGAGGAACTTCTGACACCTCTGAATATCACGGTGTTGACAGATATCTCTGTGATGACAGATCCACCCGAGGCAGATATCCTTTTAATAAGGCGTGATTTGCCTAAGTGGACATATGATCAGCTTTGTCGCCTTCCTGACGGGATAAGGGACACAGGTGCAAATCATATTCTTGTTGAGTTCAAGTTTACGGAATCCTTTAACAGAAATACGCTGAATCAGGCACTGGCATATGATACTTTTTTCAGGCGATCCCAGCAGTCGCTTAAAGAAAAGGATATTCAGACATTTGTCTTATGCTCCAAAACACCATTAAAGGCATCACGGGAGGAGTTTGGATACACGGAAATTTACAAGTCTGCTATTTATCACAGTACCAACCCTATGCTTGACAGGCTTTTTCTGATTGTCATCAATGAGTTATCTGATGCGACCCATAACGATTTTGTGAGATGCTTTTCAAGCAGAAAAACGAAAAGGTGGCATGCATTCAAGAGAATAATAAAATCTGGGAGTCAACGTATTTCCATAGCATTTCTTTATTTTATAAGCGGCATAATAAAACTTATGAGCAGCAGGGAAAAGGAGAGCTTTATCATGGAACAACAAGAGATAACTCCTGATGTTGTCATGGAGATAGGAAAGGAACTTTACGAGGCAATGCTGGATGGGCTGAGCATTGATGATTTTATGGAAAGGTTCAGCGCTGAAGAGGTGCTTTCAAGATACAAACCGGAAGCGGTGCTATCGAGGTACAAACCTGAAGAGCGCTTGTCAGGATTAAAACCTGAAGAGCGCCTGTCAGGATTAAGTCTGAAGGAAATTGAGGCTTATCTAAAAAAAATGAAAAATCAAAAAGAGAACTGAGACATCCTCATCCCTGAAGGTACATCAGCATGAAATATTCTGAATATTTTAAGAAGACATTGCTCATATTCCTAATCCTGATCTTACAGGGAGTTTTTATTACCCGTAACCATAGTTTTGCATCATCTGATGAAGGGAATGGAAGGAGAGCCAGTCGTGTTGCCCTTGTTGTCGGCAATGGTGCATATGAATTGGCACCCCTTAAAAATCCTGTGAATGATGCAGTTGATATGAGGAATGCGCTTGAAAAATCAGGTTTTACTGTCATTTTAAAGGTAAATGCTGACAAGGCTTCCATGCTTTTTGCACTTGATGAATTCAGTTCACATTTAAGGCATTCCGAGGCTTCCCTTTTTTACTATGCCGGACATGGAATGCAGATAAACGGCAACAATTACCTTATCCCACTGAATGCTCATATAACATCGGAAACAGATGTTGAGTTTGCTGCTGTCAATGCAGGCAGGGTACTTGGCAAGATGGAAAATGCCGGTAATGCTGTTAACATTGTAATTCTTGATGCATGCAGGGCAAATCCTTTCAAGAGAAGTTTCAGGGTTTCAGAGAGGGGGCTTGCTCGCATGAAAGCACCTGTCGGCTCCATACTTGCTTATGCTACGGCACCTGGTTCTGTTGCAGCAGATGGTTCTGGACGAAACGGCCTTTATACTTCTAAATTAATTCATTACATGATGATTCAGGGCTTAAAGATTGAAGAAGTACTTAAGAAAACTCGTGCAGATGTGATGCTGGAGGCACGAAACCTTGGAACAGATCAGGTACCATGGGAATCATCTTCTTTGACCGGTGATTTTTATTTTATTCCACCGCGTTCAGAAGGAAGTTCAAAACATGAATTGCCTGAACCTGTAAATTCAAGCATCACTGATTTTAATGAAAATGCTTCTGAAATAACAAAAAGAGAAGGCGAAAGTTCATTAAAGGCAGAATTTCTTTTCTGGCAGTCCATCATGAACTCCCATAACAGGAGACTTTTTGAAGCATATATCAAAAAATATCCTGAGGGAGATTTTGTAGATATCGCAAAAATCAAACTTGAAGATTACAGCACTGACGAACCAGAAGCTGAACCAGAGCCTGATCAACAATCACAACGGGAAAAAGAACAGACCAGTAATAAACCAAATTCTGCACAACCGGATAATGAATCTCAATCAATACAGCTTATTTCTTCTGTACAGACAGGTGTCATATCTCCGATGAAAACAGATGATTTACAGGAAGCGCAATCTCAACAACAGCCTCAATCACAGCCGGAAATAGCTGTTGTCTCCTCTTCTGCAACAAAGGAGATTCCCAATGGCACACTCCATGTGGATACCATCCCAGAAGATTCCAGGATAAGGATTATGAATATTAAACCCAAATATTATTCCGGCATAGAGCTTGTACCCGGCAAATACCATATTGAGGTATCCAGAGCAGGATACCGCACCAGATATCAATGGAAAAACATTGAACCAGGTCAGGAACTTGTTGTTTCTTTGGAATTGGAAAAGCTGCCTTCTCCAACTGAAACTTCTGTTGAATTTGAGAAATTGTCGTCCACACCAGAAGCTGGTGATACCTGGAGAGAACCTGTGACAGGCATGGAGTTTGTCTGGGTTCCTGGTGGATGTTACATGATGGGCAGTAATTCAGGAGACTCCGATGAACAACCAGTGCACGAGGTTTGCCTGGATGGTTTCTGGATAGGGAAATATGAGGTTACCCAGGGTCAGTGGAAAAAGATAATGGGCAATAACCCTTCATCTTTTAGAAAAGGCGATGATTATCCAGTGGAAAAGGTTTCATGGTATGATGCTCAGCAATTTATCAGCAAATTAAATAAGGCAGGCGGAAAGGCTTTTAGCTTGCCAACAGAAGCCCAGTGGGAATATGCAGCAAGAAGCGGGGGTAAAAATCAGGAGTATTCAGGCAGTAATTCCATTGATTCCGTTGCATGGTATGGGAGTAACAGTGGCGGAAGTACCCACCGTGTTGGAACTAAAGCTGCAAATGGTTTAGGCATATATGACATGAGTGGAAATGTCTGGGAGTGGTGTCAGGACATATATGCAAAGGATGCTTACAGTAAACATGCTCGTAATAATCCTGTATATGCAGGAAGCGGCTCCGGCCGGGTGGTTCGTGGCGGCAGCTGGGGCAACGAACCCGCATACATTCGTTGTGCCGGCCGTGACTGGTTCGCGCCTGGCGACACGGATCGCGACCTGGGTTTCCGTCTTTTCAGGAAAAATTAATTTTTAGCTTTTTTACCTTTTAGGTACTTTTGGTCGTTTGGTTCGACATTGGCGTGATGTTTACGAAATATATAGACTAACGGCGAAGCCGGGAAATTTTTTTTATAAAAATGAGATATGAGCTGATTTGTTTGGTTACTCAAAAACGACACCTGTGAGCTTTTGACCCTTGTCAATACTGTCTGAATCAGGATGCCCAGGATAACCAGGATTTACAGGATAAAAATCTTGAGCATCCTGTAAATCTCGGTTATCCTGATTCAGACAAATTCAATAATCAGATAAATTCAATAAATGCCAAAAAAACCAACAAGATGTCGATTTTGAGAGCTTATGGATAATGTGATGGAGAATAAAAACAGGAATAAAACAACATCAATCCGCTGGCACAAGCTTCTTGGCCGAATGCTTGAGGAACTTCTGACGCCTTTGAATATTACGGTGTTGACAGATATCTCTGTGATTATCACAGTAGCAATCCTATGCTTGACAGGCTTTTTTTGCTTGTCATCAATGAGTTATCAGATGCTCCCCATAACGATTTTGTGAAGTGCTTTTCAAGCAGAAAAAGGCAAAGGTGGCATGCATTCAAGCGAATAATAGAGTCTGGCCGGCAACGCATTTCCATTGCATTTCTTTATTTTATAAGCGGCATAATAAAACTTATGAACCGCAGGGAAAAGGAGAGTTTTATCATGGAACAACAAGAGATAACTCCTGATGTTGTCATGGAGATAGGAAAGGAACTTTACGAGGCAATGCTTGATGGTCTGAGCCTTGATGATTTTATGGAAAGATTCAGTGCTGAAGAGGTGCTTTCCAGATATGAGCCTGAAGAGGTGCTTTCAAGATACAAACCGGAAGTGGTGCTATCGAGGTACAAACCTGAAGAAGTGCTTTCCAGATATAAACCGGAAGATATTGAGGCATATCTGCAAAAATTGAAAAATCAAAAAGAGAACTGATACAGCCAAATCCTGGAAGGTAACAGATGTCGAGTCAGGAGGAGAAGAATAGATGAGAAGTGCAATGATTGTCTTCTTTTTTGTTTGTGCAGTTATATACGCCATGCCCGGAGTATGCATTGCTGCCGGTCACGCACTTTTGATTGGTGTAAATGGTTCTGAGGGGACAAATTTGAACATTGCTCTAAAAGGCCCTTCCCATGATGTGGCTGCCTTAAAAAAACTGCTTGTTGAGCATTACGCTTTCCATGACAAAAATATCATCGCTCTTACAGGAAAAAGTGCTCTAAGGGCAACTATCCTAAAGGAGCTTGTAAAATTAAAGGAGAGAGCCTCAAAAGGAGATAATATATTTCTGTTTTTCAGCGGGCATGGAAGCAGTCCCTGTGATTTATCCCTTAACCTTCCATCATCTATCCAGGATGGCTGGGGAACAGGGTCGCCCTTTACAGGAGGACTTTTGCCATACGATTTTGATGAGACACGACCTCTTGAAACAATGATCATGGGAAAAAGGGATCTGAGGCCAATTATTAGTGAATTGGATAAAAAATGTCATGTTTTTGCGGTGTTTGATGCATGTTATTCCCAGGATACAGTTCGTTCCCTTGAAAGTGAGAACAGGTCTGGAGTTGAAAACAGGTCATACTGCCGCGTAAAATACCGCAAGATTAAAATTCCTTCCTCTTCAAGAGGTTCAATGCTTGATGGAGATGAGGGGATTTCTCTTTCCCTTGAGCAGGGAGATATAAAAGATGATCATTTTGAAAATTCAGGGATATCTCCTTACAAAAACACAGTATATCTTGCCGCATCAGGGAGAAACGAAGAGGCTGAGGATATAACCAGCACACAGCCTCCCTTTGGTTTCATGACAGTTGACGGTAATCCCCACGGAGTACTCACAAACAGCCTTTTAAAAGCCCTTGCATACAAAAAAAATGATGCCAACGGAGACGGCAAAAACGGAATCAGTTATGGAGAGCTGTTTGAATATGTGAGAATGGATATACACAGAAACCATTTCCGGCAGACACCCCAGAGTCTTTTGCCGGAAAATCCTTCACTTCTTCTTGATACTCCGGTATTTAATACAGGCAATATTGCAACATCATCCCATCATAACGGTACAGGTAATGGTGAAAATTACCAGGAAGCTGCAATTCCAGATATTCATAGCATTTTAAGAATAAAGATTGAAAAGAGTGCAAGGGAGATCCTTGAGGATATTGAGTTGATAAAAAACATTGAACCTGTCCAAGATAAACCTGACATGATCGTCGTAAAAACAGGCACATTTTGGCAAATTGGTCTTCCCAGTGGAAGAATAGTCAAGGAGTATCCTGTTGCTGAAAAGGGGCGATTAATTAAAAGGATAGAGAGAGAGACTCTGCTGTATGCCCTTAAAAATCCTTCTTTTTTTAATCGAGGTATAACTGTTTATGCAAAGCTTCTCACCGATTCGGCAACTCTTGTATCAGGAGAATCAATTGGAATGGAGTGGCAGGCAGATCATAAATCACATATTTTTATAATCAATATTGATTCAGAAGGATTCATAAACGTATTGTATCCTTCAAAGGATAGCGAGTTTGAACCGCAGGCACCCAACGTGATTAAAAGGGTACCTTTTTTTGGCAGGGTTACTGAAAGTGGCATGGGATATGAACTTTTACAGGTGTACGCTTTCTTGGAAAAACCTTATGGTATGGAAAAATTCATGGATAAAAGCCTTGATCCAGTTGGGGATTCGGTTTTGTATGGTAATATGCTGAAGATGATCCGGCATGGCATGGAGGTTGGCCTTGCAAGAACAACCATCTATTTTCAGACCTGTGGTGAGTAGCAATAGATTCAATTTTTATTAATCAATTAAGAATATGAGCTAAAAACTGCTTGCTGCGAGTCTCTTTCGGATTTGTAAATATCTCTTCCGGCGGCCCCTGTTCAATCCATTTACCTCCATCCATGATAAGTACCCTATGGGCAACATCCCTTGCAAAATGCATCTCGTGGGTTACAGCAAGAATGGTCATCCCCTCTTCTGCAAGTCTCTCCATTACGTCAACAACCTCTCCTACAAGTTCGGGGTCAAGGGCAGATGTAGGTTCATCAAAAAGCATGACATCTGGCTTCATGGCAAGGCTTCGGGCAATGGCAACCCGCTGCTGCTGCCCTCCTGATAATCTTGATGGATGCTCGTCCTTTTTGTCAGAAAGACCCACCCACTCCAGAAGCTCCATGGCATACGGAATAGCTTCTGATTTGCTCTGTCCCAGTACAGTGACAGGCCCTTCAATGACATTTTCAAGGGCAGTCATGTGTGGAAAAAGATTAAATGATTGAAAGCACATTCCTGTTTTTTTCCGGATTTGAAGAATTTTGCTCTCTTCTTCCTTTGTTGCCTTTCCTGCATTTACAGTGAGGCCATCAACTGTGATGGTTCCGGCCGTAGGGGTTTCCAGAAAATTGATACATCGCAGTAGGGTGCTTTTTCCTGAACCTGAAGGACCCAGGATGACAGCTACCTCTCCTGCCTTGACTTCAAGGTCAATCCCCTGAAGAACATGGAGATTCTGACCAAATACCTTGTGCAGGTTTTTAATGCTGACCATTGTTTTCCGGCTCTCTTGACTGGTTGCTTTTTTAGGGTTCTCCATGACTTTATCCTTCTTTTTCAGAGTCAAAATACTCTCATCTTTATTCTATCAGGGGCTCCACAAGATCATCTTTTGTATTCAGGGGGGAGATCAGCTCATCCTCCTGTCACCCCTTGCCATGTAAGTCTCTATCCGTTCCTGTACATATTGCAGCAGCACGCACATTACCCAGTAAATAAGTGCAACCATGATTAGCATCTCCAGTGACTGGAAATAGCGCCTTCCGATTTTGATTGCCCGGTAGCTTAACTCCCACACTCCCATGAGTGAAACAAGGGAAGAGTCTTTTATCATGGCAATAAATTCATTGGAAATCGGGGGTATAATTACCCGAAGTGCCTGGGGAAAGATGATTCTTCTCATTGCCTGGCCATCTGTCATTCCAAGAGCTTTTGCAGCCTCCCTCTGGCCGATTGTGATGGATTGAATACCTGCACGTACAGTTTCTGTCATGTAAGCGCCGTAACAGACTCCAAGGGCAAGGATACCTGCTGGAATTGCCGGCAGGGTCAATAGACTCTGAATGCCAGGAACACCAAGCTCTTCAATGGCTTTGCCAAGCTGGGGAAGGGCAAGATACCACATATAAACCTGTACCAGAAGCGGTGTGCCCCTTATTAATGATACATATGCTGTTGCAAGGCTGTTTGCCACAGGATTGCTGGAGAGTCTTCCAAGTGCCCCTATAACGGACAGAATGCAGGCAAGGGAAATTGCAAGAAAGGATACAAGAAGTGTAAAACCCATTCCGGTGAGTATGAATCCAAGCCACTTGATCATAAATTTGAAATCGAGCTTTATTAGAATAAAAAGCCCAATTGCAAGGAGTGTTAATACAATAAATGAGATGAGCATATTTTTTCTGAAACGGGTTTCACGATCTGCAACCTGTTTTAAAATTGCCTGCGCTTCAGGAGGAATTGAACTCTTATTCATTTTTGATGAATTATCCATAGGTAGATGCCGTCCTTGGAGAGTTTGCAAAAGAAATCCCTTTGGAATTGATTTTTAATAACTTGCCCTTTTACATCACACCCCAGCCCCTCCTCATTACTGGAGAGGGGGGGAGTTTGGGTAAGTTGATTAAACCCAATTACTTTGCATTTTTTACAAAGGGATTTGTGGGTTCTATCTCTTGGGAATAAGGTCTGTTTCGTAAAACTGCATGGACAACTTTACAAGTGTACCATCAGCATACATTGAGTCAATAATTTCATTGAGTTTTGAAATAAGTGATTCGCTGTTTGCACGGCTTTTATCAAGTGCAACACTGAGAGGCTCATAGTACATTGGGTCTCCAAGCATTTTTATGGGACATCCTGAACCGCATCCTGCTTTTATTGATTGTGCAAGGGTTTGACGGGATGTGAATACAGCATCAAGACGGGCACCATCACCAAGGGAGAGATCTTCAATGTGATTGGCATCTGTGGGATATGTCTTCATATTTCCATCTTTTGGTTTCCATGCAAGGTATGTGATTTTTGTGTCTTCAATTTCAAGATCCTGCTGCAGAAAGCGCTCATTGGTTGTTTCTGATGCAACTCCGATAACCTTGTCGGCAAGATCATCAACGGTTTTAATTGTTGTGTTTTTGCTGTGAACTGCAAATTGAGCAGGGGAGCTATAATAAGGAATTGTGAACAGAAGGGCATTTTTTCTCTCTTTTGTAGGAGTCATGGAGCCAACTGAAATGTCCCATCTTTTTCCCCATTTTCCGGCTGTTATAAGATCCCAGTCAGGTGTTATGAATTCAGCTTTTACACCAAGGCGTTTTGCGATCTCCTTTGCTACACTGATGTCGAAACCTTCGAGTTCGCCTTTGTCATTGAGAAAGCTTTGGGGGGCATAGTTTGCATCTGTTGATACTTTGATAACTCCTGCTGCAAGAATTTCATCCAGAACGCTTTCGCCTGCAATTACAGGTTGCAGAGAGAAAATCAGCATTGCGATTATCACAAGTCCTGAAAGTAGATTTTTTTTCATTTTTTTCTCCTTAAAAATTGATTTTGGTGATAAACAGAGATGGTCGGATGAATCTCGTCCACTCCCGATTGTGAAAACAGGGTGATTTTCACGTTAGTAATTGGGTTTTATTAACTTACCCAAACTCCCCCTCGCAAGTCTGTAAAATGTGGCTGGGGGGCAAGGTGAATGGAGAAGTTATTAAAAATCAATTCCTTAAAAGAACATGGCTTCTATGCAGCCACCACTAAATATGGAAATTTGTATCAATTTCCATGGTAATGTGTAAAGAACTTTTCTGGGAGTGTATGAGGGAATGCCGAATCACAAATGATTTTCCTTATCAAATGCTTTAGAGAAGTGTCAAGGGAAATGTTATCACTGACAGGGTAACATATTGATAATGTTGGTTTCTTTTCATGCTCTTCCTCCACTCCATAAAAGCCTTGCCTTTAAAACATTATAGTAGCTATCTTTTTTAAAATTGATCATTTTCACAGGATGTTCTCCCCTTGTAACCATAATTTTGTCGCTGGGACCTATGGAAATCCCCTCTTGACCATCTAAGGTGAGCATGATATCGTCGGAGTCACCTTCAAGACAAAGTTCAATTGTGGATGAATCTGGAATTATAAGAGGGCGGTTGGTCAGGGTAAAAGGGCAGATGGGCGTCAGAATTATTCCCGGTACCATTGGGTGAATCACAGGGCCGCCGGCTGCAAGTGAGTAGGCAGTGGAGCCTGTAGGAGTCGCCACAATGAGGCCGTCAGCCTTGAATGTGGTAAGATATGAGCCATCTATGGATACTACGCAGTAAACCAGTCTGGAAAGCGCCCCTCGATTTAGTACAAGATCGTTTAGTACACTTGACGATGCAATCTCTTTATCCTCCCTGCTTACAGATACTTTAAGGCGCATTCTCTCTTCAATATGAAAACGGCCATCCAAAAGTGCCTGAACAGCATCATAAAGGCAGTTTTCCAGGGTTTCGGCAAGAAAGCCTACCTCTCCGAACTTGATTCCCATGAGAGGGATATCATGGCTGCCTATAAGGCGGGCTGCACTGAGAAATGTCCCGTCACCTCCGAGAACAATCATGCAGGAAATGGGTTTCGAAGGAAGTTTTTTTGAAAAACCGTCCGCATAAACCACGTTCACGCCCCTTTGTTGTAGCCATTGTGCAAGTTCATCGGCTTTTTGTCTGGCTTTTTCATCCTGCTTGACAAGCAAGGCTATATATTTTTTACTCATATTGGATTCATTCACTTTATCAATAAACTCCCATGATTGCCAAGGCTCAAAAGAGCATAGGCGTTGGCTTTGAATATAATTTAATATTCAAAATCGACACCTATGATCTTGTAAGCCTTGTCAACACTGTCTGAATCAGGATTCCCAAGATTAACAAGATAAGGCAAGATTTTCTATCCTGAGCATCCTATCCATCCTGGTTATCCTGGTTCAGACAACTGCAATAACTTCGGAAAAAGCAATAAGATGTCGATTTTGAGTTAATAGTATAGGAATTTCCATTTTTGGGAACAAAGAAGCCCGCCCGCAGGACGCTAAGTTCATAAATATTATCATCTTGAATCATTCAAATCAATCGCAATAACCGTTTCCAAATCAATTGCAATAACCTCTTCCAAATCAATCGCAATAACCTCTTCCAAATCAATCGCAATAACTTCTTCCAAATCAATTGCAATAACCTCTTCAGGAACCCCCATCATAAAAATGTTTGTAACTTGAAATGAAACATGCCGAATTTATTTGAATTTATATGTTTTTCCCTGTTTTTTCTTGACTCTGTGACCCTGTAACAGTATAAAACTTAAATTTAATGCACTTGAAAAATAAGGCATTTACTTCCTGCATGAACACCAGAGGATGTTGTCTTGTGCGTCCATGGAAGCCCCGTTTTATAAACCCAGTTTTTAATTTTTAAGGAGAGTATTCATGAAACAGATTAAAAAGATGTTTGTTTTTGCAGTAGTTGCCCTGTTTGTCATGGCCGGAACAGCCATGGCATCTGATACCATTAAACTTGGCGTTGCCGGTGCACACAGCGGTGATCTTGCATCCTATGGCCTTCCCTCTGTCAAGGCTGCTGAGCTTGTTGTAAAAAAAATAAATGATGCCGGCGGCGTACTTGGAAAACAGGTTGAACTTCTTGTTGAAGATGATGTCTGCAAGCCTGAAGTTGCCGGTAATACTGCCACCAAGCTTGTATCAGATGGTGCAAACGTGGTTATGGGACATATTTGCAGTGGTGCCACAAAGGCCGCTCTTGGCATCTACAAAGATGCAGGCATTGTTGTAATGTCTCCATCTGCTACAAACCCAGATTTGACACTTTCCGGTGAATACCCCAATTTTTTCAGAACAATCGCCCATGATGCCGTGCAGGCACAACTTCAGGTGAAATATGCTACAGAAGTTCTCAAGACTAAAAGTGTTGCGATTCTGCATGACAAAGGAGACTACGGAAAAGGACAGGCAGAGCTTGCCCAGAAATATTTTACAGAAGCTGGTGTAAAAGTTGTTCTTTTTGAAGGGGTAACTCCTGGTGCTGTTGATTACTCTGCAATTGTTACAAAGGTTAGAAAAGAGAAACCAGAACTTGTTGTGTGGGGTGGATATCATCCGGAAGCTTCCAAGATTGTCACTCTTATGCGTAAAAAGAGAATGGACACCCTTTTTATGGGCGGTGATGGCGTTAAAGATGATACCTTTATAAAGGTTGCAGGGGAGTATGCAGAGGGCGTTTATGCAACAGGCCCTATGGATATATCCATGAATCCACTTGCTGTTCAGGCAAAAAAAGAGCATCAAGATGCCTATGGTTCAGATCCTGGTGCGTTCTTTGACAATGCCTATGCTGCCACGCTTGCTCTTCTCAATGCCGTTGAAAAGGCTGCTTCAACCGATTATGACGCCATTGTTAAAGCTCTTCAAAATGAATATGTTGACACAACTCTCGGCAAGATCAAATTTGATGAAAAAGGTGATGCAACCGGTATTGGTTTCTCTGTTTACAGAGTACAGGGCGGTACATTTGTAGAGCAGAAATAAACTATCTGTGAAACCACTATCCTTGTTTTTTGATCTCCGGAGTGACGCAATGCTGTTGACTTAAGCCACCACCCAACTCAGATGAGATTGGAATCTTCAATGATTTCAGTAGCTCTCTTGCCTTTTAATACTTAAGGCAACAGCATTGCCGGAGTGACGGGGTATTGGAGAAAATTTATTCAAGTAAAACCATCAAGGGGCAAAACTTAAATGTTTAGCCCCTTTCCCTGCATAAAAATCCTTTCCTCAAATTTTTATAACGGTCATGGCAGACCTGTCTGCCACAACGAAGCATGAAACCCCAGAGAGCCTTAAAAGGCATGGACTTTCATATAACGTACATGGCTGATGACAGCCACAATCGAAGAGATGAAAGTCGTTTCAAAAACATCTATTTATTGAGACTTTCATATAAAACAGGCTCCAGAACAGGATTAAATATGGATTTAGAATATTTTTCACAACTTTTCTTCGGCGGGTTGACCCGCGGAAGCATATATGCCCTTATTGCCCTTGGATACACAATGGTTTACGGTATAATAGAACTTATAAATTTTGCACATGGTGAAATCTATATGATCGGAGCTTTTACAGCATTGATTGTATCCAGTGTTTTGACTCTTTTTGGTATGCCGGTTTTGGCTGTTGTGGTTCTGGCCGGTATGGCAGCAGTGGTTTACTCATGTTCATATGGCTATACCATGGAGAAAATTGCCTACAAGCCCCTGCGAAATGCTCCAAGGCTTTCTGCTCTAATAAGTGCCATAGGAATGTCCCTTTTCCTTCAGAATTACGTTCTTCTTGCCCAGACATCAGACTTTCTTCCATTTCCAAGTCTTATTCCCGATTTTGAGTTCTGGGAACCCTATGCCCATATCCTGACTTCCCCTGAGCTTGTGATTCTTATTACAACAGTTGTAGTAATGATCCTGTTGACATTTCTCATCAAGTTTACAAAAATCGGTAAGGCCATGAGGGCTACATCCCAGGACAAAATGATGGCTTCGCTTCTTGGCATTAATGTGGATCGGGTAATTTCCGTTACTTTTGTGGTTGGCTCTGCCACTGCTGCAATTGGAGGGATTCTTATCGCATCTCACATTGGTCAGATTAATTTTTACATGGGCTTTATTGCCGGTATAAAAGCTTTTGTTGCAGCGGTACTGGGTGGAATCGGAAGCATTCCGGGAGCAGTATTAGGATCACTTGTGCTTGGCTGGACGGAAAGTTTTTTTACAGGCTATATATCAAGTGACTATGAAGATGTATTTGCGTTCCTGTTTCTTGTTCTTATTCTTATTTTTAGACCATCGGGAATCCTCGGCAGATCCCAGGCTCAAAAGGTTTAGCATATGACAGTAAAAAATGAACTGATTAAATCAATTCTGGCATCCATATGGTTCATGTTTCTGACATTTCCCATCATGGTAATCAAGGTTAACACAGTTACAGATACTGTGGAGTGGCGTTGGTACAACATGGCTGTTGTGGGCATTGGTTCCTTCTTTATATCCATGCTGTGGCGTTATCTTATCAGGAAAAAGGAGGAGGGAAGCAAGAAGGAGAAAAAGGATACTGTCGGGCCTGTTCAAAGGATACTCCAGGATAAAAAATATTTCCTGCCAGGTATTGGAGCCGCTCTTCTCTTTACCATTTTTTTCCCCCATATTTTTTCCATGTACCAGACAAATATCATGATTTCGGCATTGATATATGTAATGCTGGGTCTGGGGCTTAATATCGTTATAGGGCTTGCAGGCCTTCTGGATCTTGGCTATGTGGCTTTTTTTGCAGTGGGAGCTTACTCCTATGCTCTTCTCAATCTCCACTATGGCGTAACCTTCTGGATAGCGCTGCCCCTTGGAGGACTTATTGCAGCTTTTTTTGGCATTATCCTTGGTTACCCTGTTTTGAGGCTCCGTGGAGACTATCTTGCAATTGTGACCCTTGGCTTTGGAGAGATTATCAGGCTTGTTCTGGAAAACTGGAATGAATTCTCATTTGGTCCAAGCGGTATAGCCAATATACCCAAACCTGGCTTTTTTGGTTTTGAGCTATCATTGCAGGCCACCACAACCTTTACTTTCTATATTATAGTGCTACTTGTTCTTTTTACCATTTTTGTGATAAACCGTCTTCAGAATTCAAGAATCGGCAGGGCATGGAGTGCTTTGAAGGATGACGAGGTAGCATGTCAGGCCATGGGAATTGACAAGGCCAAAACAAAGCTGAGAGCATTTGCCCTTGGTGCAACCTGGGCAGGTATGGGAGGCGTTGTATTTGCAGCTAAAACCACCTTTATAAATCCTGCAAGTTTTACAATATGGGAATCTGTTATAATTCTCTGTACAGTTGTGCTTGGCGGAATGGGATCAATTGCAGGCGTTATGTGCGGTGCTCTGCTGCTCATCCTTCTGCCTGAATATTTGAGAGATTTTGGTGAGTTCAGAATGATTACTTTTGGAACTGTGCTTGTTCTAATGATGGTATTCCGTCCAGGTGGAATCATTGAGAATGTCAGAAATACATATAAATTTGAAAAGTCCAGTCAATCATAAACTTTTCATGAACAATAAAGGGCTTCGATTTGAAAGGTGTTGCATTGTCATTGCATGATTGCAGGGTTACTCTCTTACGATTCTTCTTGTTTGACATAAGTATTTTTTACTTTTGGAGTCGCATCTAAGGACGCATAGAGTCATATGTAAAGACGCCTGGAGTCATATGTAAGTACGCCTGGAGTCATATGTAAGGATGTCTGGAGTCATATGTAAGGGTGCCCCTGCTTTTTTGTATTTGGCAAAACACTATTTTCAGATCAGTTAAGATTTTTTTATGAAACCAATTCTTGAAGTAAAAAATATGACAATGGATTTTGGGGGATTGCGAGCCATTGACAACCTTGATCTTTTTATTGACAAGGGAGAGATAGTGGCTCTGATTGGCCCCAATGGTGCAGGAAAGACAACTTTTTTTAACTGTATTACCGGAATCTATACCCCGACCTCCGGGGATGTTTTTATTGATCCAGATGGAGATGGTAAAAAAGAGCGAATCAACAACCTTAAACCCAATCTTGTCACAAGAAGGGGCCTTGCCAGAACTTTCCAGAATATTCGCCTTTTTTCCTCCATGACGGTTCTTGAAAATGTCATGATTGGATGCCATGCTGTTACAAAGGCCGGTATCCTTGGAGCCATTTTCAGAGGTCCTTCCACAAAGGCCGAGGAGAATCTTATAGTTGAGAAGAGCTATAATATTCTTGAAAAGATAGGTCTTGCAAAGTATGTCAATGAGCTTGCCGTCAACCTTCCGTATGGTGCCCAAAGACGCCTTGAAATTGCACGGGCCATGGCAACAGAGCCTTTTCTTCTGCTTCTTGATGAGCCCGCAGCCGGCATGAATCCCCAGGAGACCCTTGAGCTTGATGCTCTTATAATGAAGCTTCGGGACAATGAGGGAATTTCCATCCTTCTGATTGAACATGACATGAAGCTTGTCATGAGCCTTTCAGAGAGAATATATGTCGTGGATTACGGTAAAAAAATAGGGGAGGGGACACCGGAAGATATCAGGAGTAATCCTGTGGTTATCAAGGCATATCTTGGGGAGGAAATTGAAGAAGATGCTTAAAATACGAAATATTCAGGCTTTTTACGGTAACATTCAGGCTCTCAGGGATATTGAGATGGATGTCAGGGAGGGGGAGATCATCTCTCTAATAGGAGCCAATGGTGCCGGAAAATCCACCACACTAATGACGATATGCGGTGTGGTTCCTGCCCGGCATGGAGAGATTTTTTTTGACGGAAAAAACATAACCAATATGCCGCCTGACAAAATTGTGGCTTTGGGTATCAATCAGGTTCCCGAGGGAAGACATATTTTCCCATTTCTGACGGTTATGGAGAATCTTGACATGGGTACTTTTCTCAGAAATGATACTGATGAGATCAAAAAGGATCTTGAGTATATTTTTGAGCTTTTCCCAAGGCTTGCCGAGCGACGCAGTCAGGCCGGAGGCACATTGAGTGGTGGAGAACAGCAGATGCTTGCCATATCAAGGGCCATCATGACAAGGCCAAGGCTTCTGCTTCTGGACGAGCCATCACTTGGCCTTGCACCCATTGTCACAAGACAGATTTTCGATATTATCCGGAAAATAAATAAAGAGAACAATACAACCATTTTTCTGGTAGAGCAGAATGCCAATCTTGCCCTTCACATTGCAGACAGAGGATATGTCATGGAGAATGGTGCAATAACCATGACTGATACCGGCAAAAATCTTCTCTCCAATGAAGATGTTAAAAAAGCATACCTGGGAATCTGATTAGTCTCTTTTATAATTAAGTGCTTTTGTGATATCCACCAAAACTAACAGTGGTCGCTATATTTTCATAATAAAATACTTTTCTGGAAATCTGAATATATGCTGGGTGAGCTGGCAATAAAAAATTTTGCAATTATTGATGATCTGCGAATATCATTTTCAAATGGGCTTTCTGTACTTACAGGTGAAACAGGTGCAGGCAAGTCCATAATTATTGAGGCTGTTAACCTTCTTCTTGGGGGTAGAGCATCCACTGATCTTGTTAGAACTGGTGAAAAACAGGCCGAGCTTGAAGCTTTTTTTCCCATTGAGCCGGACTCAAGTGCTGCAAAAATTATGAGAGCCTACGATCTTGATCCGTTTGAAGGGTTGATGATACGCAGAATCATTGCAGTTAATGGCCGCCATCGGATCTTTGTCAACTCAAGGCAGTCAACAATACAGTTTTTGAAGCAGGTTACCCGAAATCTTGCTTCAATATCCAGCCAACATGCACATCAGGGGCTTCTCAATGAGGAGAATCATCTTGATATTCTGGATACATTTGCAGGAACACACACTCTTCGCAATACTGTTCAGGAGCTTTACGGGGAACTTCTTCCACTGCTCAAAAACATTTATGAATTAAAAGCAGGCATTGAAAAAGCCATTGAAGATAATGAGTTTATAAGATACCAGATTGATGAGATTGAATCTGCCCAACTTAAACCAGATGAAGATGAAGCACTTGAGACAGAGAGAAATCGTCTGAAAAACGGAACTGAAATATATGAGTCGCTTAATTCAGCAATGGATGAAATATATTCTAAGGATGGTTCCGTACTTGAGCGACTTGGAAAAATCAGGGCAGACTTTGAAAAGCACGGTGTTGTTGATAAGGCACTTTCTCGAATGGCTGAAACCCTGTCAAGATCCATGCTGGAACTTGAGGATTTTAACCATGAACTTCGTCGTCATTGTGACACAGTTGATCTGAACCCTGACATTCTTGAAGAGACTGAAGTAAGGCTTGATTTTATCCAGAAACTAAAAAGAAAATATGGCGGCCACAGTGCAACATTAGATGCTGTTTTTAAAAAGTACAAAGAGCTTAAATCCACCTTGTCAGGTACCGAAAACATGGCCGGACAGATTGAGCAGATGGAGGAAAAAGCAGAGGTATTATCTGCTGAAATTGGCAGAAAAGCCATTGAATTATCTGGTCAAAGGCAAAAAGCTGCACTTGAGCTTGCAACTCTTGCCGAAGGTGAACTTAAATCTCTTGAGATGGAAAATACACGTTTCAGGATCTCTGTAACTCAGGTCAAAAAGGAGACAAAGCCCGAAGATCCCCAGAAAGAGCTTTTCTTCGATCCCCTTGCATCACCTCTTTTAACTGTCAATGGGATGAAAATTTTTCAAAATGGCATTGACAGGGTCTCATTTCTTATGGCACCCAACTTAGGGGAGCAGCCAAGGCCGTTGAGTAGAATTGCCTCTGGTGGCGAGCTTTCAAGGGTGGTGCTTGCCCTCAAGGCAATTCTTACTGAAACCGAACCTGTGGGGACCCTTGTTTTTGATGAGGTGGATTCTGGTATTGGTGGTCGTACTGCCGACAAGGTTGGGATGAAGTTAAAACTGCTTTCAGAAAAGTATCAGCTTTTATGCATAACCCATCTTACACAGATAGCAAGGTATGGAACACACCATTACAGGATAGAGAAAAAGGTTATAAACAATCGCACATCCACAGTAATAACTCCATTGAAAGAGACAGGTGACCGCATTCGGGAAATTGCAAGGATGATGGGGGGTAGCAACATTTCACAAGCTACCCTTGACCATGCAGCAGAGATGCTTGAATGATTAAGTATTTTTACCGTGAAAATGGATATAAATTTTCATATTCGGGGGTGGCTGGATGACAGCCATGACCGTTTACCGTGAAAATAGATACAAATTTTCATATTCGGGGGTGACTGAATCACAGCCATGACCGTTTACCGTGAAAATGACTATCATTTTTATATTTGGGGATGATTGATACGCAATCAATCATGCCCGTTTACTTCTTTTGTATAGACTTCCAGAAAAATATTTTTCCATCTTAACTTTGAAGGGCAACCACATAGGGTTGCCCCTACGTTGTGCTTGCAAATTTAATTATATGGAGAACTATAGTTTTCCAAGCGTACTTCATATCATCCCAAAAATATACTATTCCAGATAATTACTCAAAATCGACAGATTAGTAATAGGGTTTAATTAACTTACCCAAACTCCCCTCTCCAGTCATGGAGAAGGGGTTGGGGGTTAGGTGAATGGGCAAGTTATTTACTCAAAAACGACACCTATGACCTTATGAGCCTTGTTAATACTGTCTGAATCAGGATGCCCAGGATAACCAGGATTTACAGGATAAAAATCTTGAGCATCCTGTAAATCCTGGTTATCCTGATTCAGACAAATGCAATAAATGCCAAAAAAGCCAACAAGATGTCGATTTTGAGTATTTAAAATCAATTCCTTATTGCTTTTTCAGAAGTTAGTAAGTTAAAACACAAGGGTTAGGATAACTTCATTGCATGTTCTGCCATGGCATCCACAATTTCAGACCAGTATCTATTCAGTTGCGGCATGTCATGTCCCATGCCTTTTATGATTTTAAGCTTTGAATCCGGCAGGGCTTCTGCTGTTGCCTTTCCTGCGGCCATAGGAATCATGGGGTCTTCATCACCATGTATGACAAGGGCAGGAACATTTACCTTGCCCAGAGATGATCCTCGGTCTTTCTGACTGAGGATGGCAAGATATTGTCTTATAACCCCATCTGGATAAAAAGATCTGTCATATGCTTCACAAGCCAGATTGCGAAGATACTCCTCATCAAGAGGTATTTTTTTACCGGAGATCAATGTCAGATATTTTATGCTGTGTTCAATGTATGCGCTTCGTTCTGCAGGTGCAGGGTTCATCATGAACTCCATGACCTCCTGTGAAGGCATAAATTCCCTTCTGTTGCCAGGTGAGCTGTATATGGAAATCAGACTTAAGAGCCTATCAGTATAATTTATGGCAACGGTCTGGGCAATAAAGCCCCCCATGGACATGCCGCATATATGGGCTTTCTCTATTTTCAGAAAATCAAGAAGGCCCACTGCATCCTCTGCCATATTTTCAATGCTATAGGGGACTTCCACACCCATTCCCATAAAAAGCCTTCCCGCTTTCTCCATTGCTTCTGACATTGTAATTCCTGTTATTTTTGTTGAAAATCCTGAATCACGATTATCATAGCGAATAACGTGCAATCCCTTTTCTGCTATTTTTTCACATAATTCCTTTTGCCAGTGAATCATTTGACACCCAAGGCCGGTAATTAAAAGCAGTGTCGGAGAAGAGGGGTTTCCAAAGGTCTCAAACTCAATTTGCATGCCGTTGATATTTGCTGTTGTCATCTTTTTTCCTTTTTTGTGTGTATAATTTGGCATCTTTCATTTGTCGGATTACACTTTTTTTGAACCATGATTTTCATGATTAAGGGATTACCTTGATTTTTAATCGTGTCAAAACTTAAATCCTTTAATCATGGTTCAGAATTTTTCCAAACGTGTAAACTAATTTTGAGTTGATATGAAGGATGTCTATAATTTTTTAGATAATAAAAATTGTAATTGTATTGTGGGGGGGCAGACGTTAAAACCAAACCCTCTTTCGGGTTCTGATTTCTAAAATCTGCAAATCGTGTCTGTTATTTTTTTCATGGGTTTAAGTCGATTAATTTCAATTGATACGGAACGTATATGTTCATTGTCTTTAAGTACCACAACACATTCTCCGTTGCCTTTACCGAGAGCAAGGTAATCAATTAGTCTGATATCTTTGCAGTTGACAAATTTTTTTCTTTCAGGCCAGAAGTATAAGTGTATTCCATTATTATCTGTATCAAGACGGTAAAAATTATCAGGGTATGCAATAAAAGAAAAAATAATCATAACAATGCAGGCTGCAATAATTCCCATCAGTGGATATGAATCTCCGCTTGAAAGATCGGATCTCCTGAAGTCAGGGTCAATACAGGCTCTCCAGACAATGTAAGAGAAACATCCCCCGATGAAGAGGAGGAAGAGAGAGTTTTTTATTACATCCGTGGAAGAACAAAAGTGCAATGATTCCATTATAAAGTTTCATCCCCCAAATTACTCTTTTTTTAATATCACGTTCATGGCAGATGGGGCTGCCATGGCCCTTTATATGAAAGTCTCGGTAACATCCTGTTTTTAAAACGACTTTCATCTCTTCGATTGTGGCGGTCATCAGCCATGTTGGTTATTATGAAATATCACTTTATCGTGAAAATGGCTCTCGCTTTAATGGTCTCGTGAGTCATATGTTCTCGATTTTATAACTACATATAGTGCTTCATTAAACTAAAACGGCGCATATATGGTATGCCAAACGAGAACTTACAACTCTTGAGTAATGGTCAAGGAGGCATTAAATTCGGCTATTAAAGAAGGTTTACTATTTTCAATATCCCTGAATAATGAGAAAGTGTAAAGTGATTTTTGATTGATATGAATAACGTATTATTTGTAATAAGAACCTTAAAAATAGCAGGATAATGAGATGGATAAAGAGAAAAAAAGATGTTTTTGAGAAAAAGATGGTTGATATATTGAATCATGGGGCATTGAATCTTGCAATGTCTTTTGGTTATAGAATGGGTCTTTTTGCTGTAATGGAAGAGGCCGGAAAGCCATTGACACCCCTTGAAATTGCAGAAAAAGCAGGAGTTTCAGAAAGATATGTCCGAGAGTGGCTCGGCATCATGTGTACAGGAAGCATTGTTGATATAACTCATGAAGAAAATAGTCACCCACTCTATCATCTTCCTCCGGAGCACTCCTTCTTTTTAACAGGAAGAGAGGGCAACTCAAATATGTGCGTATATACACAGGAGATACCACTTTTAACAGAGATTGTCATGGAGCGTATTGCTGAAGATTTTAAAAGGGGAGAAGGTGTGCCATTTTCTGCTTATCCAAGGTTTCAGGAGTTTATGGCCGAACTATCCCATGCAAAACATCGAAGCACTCTGATTCAGAAATTTATTCCGACTGTTGATGATGGCAAATTGGCTGATCGGCTCAAAAGCGGCATAAAGGTGTGTGATCTGGGATGTGGACAGGGAGTTGCACTCCATCTTATGGCATCTGCTTTTCCAGAATCTTTTTTTACCGGCATTGATAACCATTCAGAGGCAATTGAGGCAGCACGTTCACAAGGCAGACAGCAGGGGCTTGATAACATAGAATTTATACTTATTGATGCTGCCACCATCAAGGATAAAGACGAGTTGTCACAGAAGTTTGATTATGTTGTTGCCTTTGATTCCATTCATGACCAGACAAGGCCGCTTCAGGCATTGCAGGGGGTAAAACATATGCTGGTACCTGGAGGGCTTTTTTCCATGGTTGATATTGATGCCAGTAGCGATCATGCCGGAAATATTGCCCACTCAATGGCTCCTTTTCTTTATACAGTCAGTCTGATGCACTGTATGCCGGTGGGACTTTGGGAAAATGGAGCAGGGCTTGGCATGATGTGGGGAAGGGAGAAGGCCATTGAACTGCTTTCCCTGGCAGGTTTTGATAAAATAGAGACCCCTGATATGGATTTTGATCCTTTTAATGTGCATTATCTGTGCAGGGTTTGATGGGGTGTATTATCTGACGATCATGTAATTTTATATTCTCAAAATCGACACCTATGATCTTGTAAGCCTTGTCAACACTGTCTGAATCAGGATTCCCAAGATTAACAAAGATAAGTAAGGATTATCTATCCTGAGCATCCTATCCATCCTGGTTATCCTGGTTCAGACAACTGCAATAACTTCGGAAAAAGCAATAAAATGTCGATTTTGAGTATATTCATAATAAGGGTTGTGATTATCAATGGCTTTTAAAAAAAATGCTGAAATCGTTTATAAGACCATAACTCTTTTGCTTGATATTGAGGAAAACTCTCCCAGGGACTTTTACGATGTGATTTCCTGGCTTCAGGATATTTATCAGGAGATAAATAGCTCTATAGGGCAATCAACATTAATGGGAAGTCAGGCTATTAAATCATCCAGTTCTGTTGAGAATGTTGTCTCACCCCATGATTTTTTGGCTCTCAAATTCAGGGATCCTGAACTTGGACGAAGGATTATTATCACTCTTATGGAAATTGAGGCAAGGGACAGATGTGTTATCGGCTCTGTTTTTGAGATGGTTAAAGGCATATCTGGTAGAAGTGGGATCATGAGAAAAGATGTGCAGTATGCTGAAATTGTACCATTTCCAAAGTAAGAACGATCTTTTAAAAGTGAAAATTGGTCATGAAGCATGCCCCATGAATAGCTCATTATGATCTATTGCTCTTGCAAGGTTTGATTGTCGGGTAAAACGCTTTAAATATTTGAAATATCTAAAAAAATACCCGACGTTTTAAACTTGAAGAAAGACTATTGCAGCAATTGATCAATGATACTATTTAGCTGGCCGATCATTCCGGAATAAAAATGATCACATCCCTTGATAATCTCAAAATGTTCTGTTTGCCATTTTTCTATATGATTTTTTATATCTGGAAGCTTTGCATACTCATCTTTGTCACCGCAAATAACAAAGCTGTCGCACGAGAATCCATTTATTTTGGTAAAATCCATGAAACTTACCGGAGGGGATACAAGTAACTGGTGAATAAGGCCGTTGAGAATTGTCTCTGTATGTGCATTGACCCAGGAACCGAATGAGTAGCCTGCAAGCGCAATGTCTGCAAAACCTCGACCTTTAATGAAATCATAGGCTGCTATGACATCATTGCACAGATCATTGAATGTGTCATAATTGCCCGTGCTGCCTCCGGTTCCACGGAAGTTAAACCGGAGCGTGGCATATCCTTTGGACTGATATGCTTGTTCAATGGCCATTACAACGCTGTTATGCATGTTGCCGCCATACTCAGGATGGGGATGGGTTATAATTGCACCAAAATTACTGTCTGATGTTTTAAAAACGCCTTCAAGTCGTATGTCATTGAGTTCAATAATTATTTTTTCTGTCATTTTTCTATTCATGTTTGTTTGTGTAAACGGGCATGATTGCGTGCCAATCACTTCGAAATATAAGAAACAAAAAACCCCTGACAATTTAATATCGTCAGGGGTTTTTAACCGATATGAAAATATCGGGAATATTTTGTGGTAGCGATGCAGGGACTTGAACCCCGGACTCTGCGGATATGAGCCGCATGCTCTAACCAACTGAGCTACATCGCCAAAAAACCCAGACTTTATATAATTTTATTTTCATGCTGTCAATAGTTGTTTTGTTTTTTATCTGGGATTCGTTCAAATTGCCTAAACTTTTATTATTGTCTGGGTCAAGAATCCAAAATTGTGTGACTTTACTTTTGTCTTTTATCTATAAAAATTCCTGACTCTATTTTTTGTCTGATACTCTCTCAAATTGTGTGACAGTCATTGTAAATGTTTCGAGATTATCGGGAAAATCTGAAAATACCAGCATAAAAGGAATTGTTTTGCTGGGATTGACATGGGATTTCGTACCGATTGCAGCGTCTGTTCTTGTAAGAAGGTCTGTAATTGCTTTTGTATCAAGGGTTTTAAGCTTTTCTTCTGAAATAATATTTCCGCATAATATTGATGTGGTTTTGATTTTCTTTTTCTCCTTAGAAAGGAGGGTTCCTTCAAGTTTGATATTTTTGCACATAACATTTGATTGATTAAACACTTCGCCACTTATTACAAACAGTGTGCCTGAAGAGCTGTTAACAAGAAATTTAGATGTGATGCTCTTTTTAATTGCAGTAAGTTTCACAGGTTCCGGAGCAGGTGGTTTGATGTATTTATCAATGTAGGGAATGCTGATATTGGAGATGTAGGGAATTTCAACTCCTGTCATAATTGCACCAGCGTATCCTGCAATGGCAACTATAAATAAAAAGAGGGTCATTACAATAAGTTTTGCAGCACCTGAAAATCTTGGTTTTGATGGTTGATCATTCTCATAGATAAGTCCCGGACGATTTTCAGATAATGTTCTGTTGTCAGGCGTGAAGTCAGATAACAGATCGCTTTCAGAAAGTGTCTCTGAAGAGTCTTTTTCCGAATCATCTTCAATTTCATCTGATTCACTATAAGTGCTTTTTTTCTCAAGAGATGGGGCGTAATCAATATCATCATCATGGTTACTTTGTGTAAAGTCAGTATCGTATTCTAAATCATTATCCATGGAAAAATCAAGATCCATGGCTGTACTGCTTTCAACCTTAATACTGTCTTCATCATGGCCAGATGGAGCCATGGCCTTATCCATAACAGAAAAATCCAGATCAAGATCAGAGTCATCTTCAAGAATTTCAAGTGTCTCTTCCATGCTTTCATCTGGTTTTGCATCAAATGAAAAATCCAGGTCAAGATCAGAACTGTCGCCTTTTTTATTATCATCAGAAGCTGACGGAATATCGTCAATGGAAAAATCAAAATCCATATTATCCATATTGCTCTTTGAAGAAGAACCAGATTGTGAATCATCTATATCTGTTGAGAAGTCCAGATCAAGTTCATTGCCATTTTCCGTATCAACTTCAATGTTTTGCTGATTCTTTTTATTTAATTGTGGTGTTGGTTCGTCTATGGAGAAATCAAGCTCAAGCTCATCACCCT
>NZ_LT828545.1:41365-76228 GCF_900170035.1 Desulfamplus magnetovallimortis
TTTTGTGATGTGTCATCATCAAGTGAGAAATCAAGCTCAAGTTCATCACCCTCATCAAAGCTAATGTCAGGTTCATTTGATTTAGCAGATGACTTTTGTGATGTGTCATCTCCAAGAGATAGATCAAGTTCTAACTCATCACCCTCATCAAAGCTAATGTCAGGTTCAGTTGATTTAGTAGATGGCTTTTGTGATGTGTCATCATCAAGAGAAAGGTCAAGTTCAAGATTTGGTGCATCGGGAGATTCAGGGGCATTTATATCTGGTATTTCATCTTCTATTTTGAAATCAAGTTCAAGCTCAGGAGTAGTTCCGGAAGTCGAAGGCTCCGGTAGTGACCCGCCATCTTCATCATCAAGAGAAAAATCAAGATTAATGTCATAATCTATATCATCATCGTCGTCTGAGAGTTTTGTTGAGTCACTGTCAATTTTTAGTTCATCTTCAAGGGATATATCCATTACCATATCATCTTTGTCGGGCAATGAAGTATCGCCTTTTGTGTCAAGGGCGAGTTCATCCTCAAGATTCAATTCATGTTCCGGTTTATCAAAGTTTATAGGGGCATCAGAAGGGGCTTTTGGAGTTGCCTTAACGTTTTTTGAAAGATCAGACACTTCATCAATCTCAATGTTATCTTCAAATTGAAGCTCATTTGCAGTTTGGGTTTTAGAATCGGTCTGGGACTCAGGTAGTGTGGCAGGTGTTTGTGTCTCTGAATGGGAATCGTCATGTTTTTCATGATGCTTTGGAGTGTCGGCTTTTTCCGGTGGAGTCGTAACTGCTGAAAGAGATGACGCACTATCTAAATCTTTGCGGGAAGGAGGGTAAGCTGTAAATACATGCTTGCAAATGGTGCAGCGGACTTTGGATCCCTCTTTTTTTAGAATGGATTCATCAAGGTTGAATTTTGTTGAGCATTCTTTACAGGTGATAATCATAAGCCTCCCCTCTTAAATGGTGTTCAGGCAGAAACCTTTTTTGTGCAGAAAAGTTTATGTTTTAGCGCCTGATCATTAGTTCTCTTTCAGTTTTTTTCAGGAAAAACAAAAAAACAGGTTGTGTCAGGCACTTATGTACTTAAAATTGTAAATCAAATATGGCAGGAAGATTTCTGTATTTTTCATTATAATCAAGACCATATCCTACAATGAAGCCTTTTTCAATGGTAAAACATGCATAATCTACAGCAACCGTCAATTCTCGTCGTTCATTCTTATTTATAAGTGTGCATATTTTTATTGAAGCTGGGTTGAGTGATCTGAAATAGTTGATAAGGGCAGCAAGTGTTCTGCCCGTATCTACAATATCTTCGACAAGAATAATATGCCTGCCTTCAAGCTGCAGATCGACTTTTTTGGTAAATTCAATTATGCCGGTGGTTTCTGTTCCGCTGTAGCTTGATGTGCCAACAAGATCAATTTCATGGTCAATGGTAATCGCCCGTGTAAGATCCGACAGAAATATAAAAGATCCCTTCAATATGCCGATCAGTACAAAGTCCTTGTTTTTATAATCACTTGAAATCCGGTGAGCAATATCGGTTACACGGTCATGGATCTCCTTTTGAGAGATTATGGGAATCAAATTTGTCATATTCTTTATAGTCCTGTTTCCGCAAGTTTTTCAACAAGTTTTTTTTGTTGATCAGTAAGTTCTTTTGGAAAGTTTATGTGAATCATCACAAACAGATGACCACATCCATTGCCATTCATAAAAGGAATACCATGTTGGGATATCCTCAGCTTTCCTTTGTGTTTTGTTCCTGGTGGAATATTGAGATTCATTATTTTTCCGGCAGGGGTTTTAATATCAATTTTGGTTCCAAGTAACGCTTCGGAAAGTTTTATCTCCTTTATTGTTGTAATGTCATTCCCTTCTATCATAAATTCTGGATGGTTAATAATATTTGATTTGATAAAAAGGTTGCCTCTTGGGCCTCCATAGGGGCTTACCTCTCCTTTTCCAGGAACACGTATTTTTTTGCCTGAAACCATTCCTTTGGGTATGTTCACCGATAGTGTGTCTGTATTGCCGGCGTGGTTTACGGTTACAGTTTTTTTGCAGCCATTGATGATCTCTTCAAGGGTAAGGTGCAGTTCATATTCAAGATCGTTTCCTTTTACCTGTCTTCGGGAGCTGCTGTTCATATTTCCAAATGGGTTACCTCCCGTTCCACCTGTAAAGGCGTTTCCTGAAAAACCTCTTCCAAATGAGGCTCCGCCAAAATTTTGACCAAATCCAAATTCTTTTAAAATATCACCCAGATCAAAATTTCTGAAAATATCTTCCTGGCTGAAGCGTTGCTGAAAATCAGCAGAGCCATATGTGTCATACTGATTGCGTTTTTCCTTATCACTTAAAACAGCATAAGCTTCGCTTATCTCCTTGAATTTTGCTTCAGCATTTTTATCATCCTTGTTTTTGTCAGGATGATATTTGAGCGCAAGTTTATGGTATGCTTTTTTTATTTCAGAAGGAGTGGCGTTTTTTTCAACCCCAAGAATTTTGTAGTAATCTGTTCCAGCCATTTTTTTATCCTTTATAACCAACGTGGCGGATCACCGCCACAATCTAAATGTTGAAAGTCATTTTAAAACAGCCTGTTACCGAGACTTTCATATAACGGCCATGGCGGCATTACCGCCACAATCGAAGAGATGAAAGTCGTTTTAAAAACAGCCACTTACTGAGACTTTCATATAAACGTACATGGCGGATGCCCGCCACAATCGAAGAGATGAAAGTCGTTTTAAAAACAGCTATTCATTGAGACTTTCATATAAACGGCCATGGCGGCATTACCGCCACAATCAAAGGAATGAAAGTCGTTTTTAAAACAGGCTGTTACGGACACTTTCATATAGAAAACACCATGCAAGATTTGTTCAGTTTGTTTTTGAATATAAAAATAAACTGAATTTATTTACTGTCAAGATGGGCAAAATATGTGTTGATGAGCCTGTAAAAAGTCAGATTTCGAGAATATTTTACTCATAACCCACTGAAATAACCCACTGAAATTATTAATAGCCACTTCTGTGTTGAGGACTTTTTATAAGACCATCATCTGTTGAATAATGAGTAAACGGGCATGATTGATTATGTATCAATCACCCCCAAGTATAAAAATAATAATTATTTTCACGGTAAATTGAAAGGCATAAATTTATTGTCTGGATATGTGTCAATTCGCTCCTGCTTTTCTTAGTGCAGTGATGCCGATCATAATTATTGATATTGCAGCCGGAGTCATGCCGTCTATTCTTGATGCCTGTCCAAGGGATTCGGGCATTATGGATATAAGTTTTTCCCTTATCTCGTTTGAAAGACCATTAAGGGTTGTGTAATCCATATCCTTGGGTATTTTTACAACTTCCATATCCCTGAATTTTTTTATTTCCCTGTGTTGACGGGCAATATAGCCTTCATATTTGATTTCGATTTCCACCTGTTTTTTGACCCTTGGTGAAACAGGAGAAGTATCAGGGAAGAGAGTATCTACCGCTGAGTAATTTAGTTGTGCCCTTTTCAGGAGTTGATCCAGCTTGATGCCGGTTGTAATAGGTGGCGTGCCCGAAGCTTCAAGGTAGGTGTTAACCTCTTTTGAAGGCTTGACTGTATATTCCCTTAGTCTTTTAATCTCTTTTTGTATATCAGCTTCAAGAAGCTTTGTTTTTGCAAGTGTTTCATCCTTTACAAGACCTAAAGAGTGGGCTTTTTCCACAAGTCTTAAATCAGCATTATCCTCTCTTAACATCAGTCTGTATTCTGCTCTGGATGTGAACATTCGGTAGGGCTCTTCGGTGCCTCTGGTTACAAGATCATCAATCATAACTCCCATATATGCCTGGGAACGATCCAGAATAAATTGTGGTTTTTTCTGGATTTTACATGCGGCATTGATTCCTGCCCATAGCCCCTGTGCTGCTGCCTCTTCATATCCCGATGTACCGTTTATCTGGCCTGCAAGAAAAAGTCCTTCTATTTTTTTGTTTCAAGGCAGAATGTGAGCTGTTGGGGGTTGAGGTAGTCATATTCAATTGCATAGGCAGGTCTTATTATTTCAGCCTGTTCAAGGCCCGGTACCATACGTACAAGTTCTGCCTGTATTTCCCAAGGCAGGCTGTTGCCAAGGCCGCTTGCGTATATCTCTTCTGTCTCAATTCCTTCGTGCTCCAGAATGACCTGGTGACTTTCCCTTTCAGGAAATTTAACGATCTTGTCTTCAAAGGAAGGACAATATCTTGCTGAACGTCCGTGAATATGACCACCGTAAAGGGCGGAGTATTGAAGATGTTTTCGTACAAAATCGTGGAGTTGTGGGGTGGTATGCCCCATATAGCTTGGAAGCATTGGGTTGGATAGAGATTGGGTTGAAAAAGAGAAAAACGTTGGTTCAGTATCTGAATCCTGGCGGGTAAATTTTGAAAAGTCAATGGATTGTCTGTGCAGCCTCGGTGGAGTTCCGGTTTTCATTCTGCCAAGCTGAAAACCATATTTTTTAAGGGATTCTGCAAGGGCAATTGAGGAAAATTCCCCTGCACGCCCTGCTTCAAATGCTCTGTCTCCTATATGTACTGTTCCTTTAAGAAATGTTCCGGTGGCAAGTATCACTGCTTCTGATTCAAAACCAAGACCGCTTCTTTCAATTACACCTTTTATTTTGTTATCTTCAACAACAATATCTTCAATCATTGTCTGTTTGATTTCAAGACAAGGAGCGTTTTCCAGTGCAGATTTCATGACCATGTGATATTTAATTTTATCGTTTTGTGTGCGTGTGGAGTGTACAGCAGGCCCTTTACGGGTATTCAGTGTATGGTACTGAATGGCTGATGCATCAGATGCTTTTGCCATCATGCCACCAAGTGCGTCTATCTCCTTAACAAGCTGTCCCTTTGCCATGCCTCCAATGGATGGACTGCATGGCATGGATGCTGTTTTGTCAAGGTCAATGGTCACAAGGAGAACCGAACAACCCATTCTTGATGCAGCAAGGGCTGCTTCACATCCTGCATGTCCTGCACCGACAACAATTATATCATATTTTTTTTTGTAGAATTTCATGGGCATTTACTATATATCTGCTTATCATTCCGGTCAAGAAGAGCTTAATATTTTTGTATCATGGAAAGCAGGCCATATCAAAAAGAAGCTGTAATGACGGTCAAGGGAACGTGCAATTCAAGGGAGAAAATTAAAGATTTGAAAGAAAAAAGATATTATGATTTTAACTCCTATTTGCGATCCTGTTTTGGGGAACGTGTTCAAAAGATTACTGTTGATACGGGGCTTGGATGTCCCAACCGTGATGGAAGGGTCTCAAGCGGAGGGTGTATATATTGCAATAGTCGTGGTTCCGGAAATGGCCTTTGGGAAAAAGGATTTTCCATAACTGACCAGATTGAACAGGGGCGCAAGGCAATGATGAGGCGCTACAAGGCAAAAAAATTTCTGGTCTATTTTCAATCCTATACCAATACATATACCTCCTGTAAACATATGAAATCCATGTATGATGAGGCTCTTACAGTTGAAGGGGTTGTGGGAATGGCCATAGGAACTCGCCCTGACTGCATTGATGAAGAAAAGATTGAGCTTATAGCCTCTTATACTCCCGAATATCTGGTGTGGCTGGAGTACGGAGTCCAGTCAATCCACGATGCTACCCTTGAGCGGATCAACAGAGGGCATGATTTTGCATCTGTTGTTAATGCTGTCAACCTTGCCAAAAAGTATAATATTAACATATGTGCTCATATTATTTTGGGGCTTCCTGGTGAAAACCGCAGTATGATGATGGAGACAGCCCGCAGGATTGGAGAGCTTGGAATAGATGGTGTTAAACTTCATCTTTTGTATGTTGTAAAGGGAACGCTACTTGAACAAATGTACAAAAATGGTTCTTATAAATGTCTCTCTATGAATGAATATGTGGAGCTTGTATGTGATTTTATTGCACATCTGCCAGAAAAAGTTATTATTCAGAGAATAACAGGTGACCCCCATGCAGATGAGCTGGCAGCGCCTTTGTGGGCGCTTGATTATCACCTTGTCTATAACATGATACAGGATCGTCTTGAAGAAAGGGATATCCGCCAGGGTGATTATTTTTGATTTGAGCCTGGAAACTCCTTTGAGATGTGATCCTTAAGTTTGCCATTGGTATCTCTTGTTACAATAAGACATTCCGTTCCTTCAATGCTATTTACAAGCTCTACCCCTTTTTCAGCTCCCATTACCATAAGGGCTGTTGCAAGGCCATCGGCAAATGTGCAGTTATCGGAAATAACAGAAGCACTTACAACGCCGTTGGACACAGGATAGCCGGTTACGGGATTGATTATATGGGAGTAGGTTTTTCCTTCAAGTTCAATAAAGTTTCTGTAATCTCCGCTTGTGGCAAGGGCTCTGTTTTTAAGTTCAAATGATGCGTAGATTGCGTTGGGGTTCCCCCCTTTGTCAGGTCTTGTTACCCCAACCATCCATGGGGTGGAAGGCTTTTTTACTCCGTGTGCAGCAACTTCTCCTCCAATTTCCACAAGAAAGTTTTCATACCCATTTTTTATTAACATTTCACTAACTGCATCAACTCCAAATCCCTTGGCAATGGAACCAAGGTCAAGGGTTATCCCGTCAAGCTTTTTTTCAAGAATTGGGCCAGAAGTCATCTGGTTTTTATTGCCTGATAAAGAAATATGATTAAATCCTGTGTGCGAAAGGCGCTCTTTTACTGTCTCAGGGGAGGGGAGGCGTTTTAGCTGCCGTTCTGTTCCAAAGCCCCATAGATCAACAAGGGGTTTTAGGGTTGCATCCCATGCACCATTTGTTATTGTGTAAAGTCTCTCTCCAATACTCATTACATATGCAAAATCTCGGGATATTTCTGTAATTTCATTTTTTGATGCTTTATTGAAAGCAGATATTTCACTTGACTTAGAATAGACAGACATGCTCTGGTTTACCGCTTTTAATTTCGCGTCAATGCCCTCTTTTATCTCTTTTTTGGCTTTTATGTGGGATGGTAGGTAACCATTTGTGTCAGCAATGGGTATAACCACTTTTATGTGGTAGGTTGTACCCATTGTTTTTCCTGAAAAGATTTCAACAGAAGTCTTTTGGGGTTGGGCAGATACTATGGATGAGGGTGTGAGTATGCATAAATTAATTGATATTAAGCAAATTGCTAATGATATGAAACAAATTTTAAATGATTTTTTTATGGTGTGTTTCATGGTGTTTATTTGAAAATCTCCATAACATGCTGACATTTAAAGATTTTAATATATTTGATTCTTATTTCTGATTTTAGTGTTCTTTTGGCAAGAGAATCAGAGAACCTCTTTGGCTCTGGCTTGTCCAGGTTAGGTTGTGGTGATCATCCGCCTGTATGTTATCAAAAAAAAGGGACATGAAAAATAAATATCATGCCCCCTTCAAAGATGTTTCATTTTTTTGGTGTGCCCGTCAGGGCATTGCTGCCACAAAGATCTTTATGCGTTGTATGATTCCTTTATGGAATTGTCCGGATTGTAGCATGTCCTGCAGCAGTTAAGGCAACGGTTTGCCTCTTTAAGAGCCTGGTCTTCCGGAAGTACCTGATCCACTTCTACAAAAGATCGGATACGTTCATTGACAGGAAGCTCAGGCATCTCTGCCCGTTTTATCGGTGTTATACCAGGAACGGTTGTAAATACAGACTCTTCAATCCTTTTACCCTGGAGAGATTTTTCCACAGGAGCAATTTTTTCACCCTTGAGGAAAAGATCAATGGATCTGGCAGCCCTTCTGCCTGCTCCAATTGCATCAACAACAAGAGCAGGGCCTGTTGCAGAGTCCCCACCTGTAAAAATATAGGGGATGGATGTTGACTGGAGGGTTGTCGGGTCATTGTCAATGGTACTCCACCTTGTCAGGGCAAGTTCTGAGATTCGTCTTGAGGTCTCTTCCTTGAAACTTGCATCTGGTGATTGACCAATGGCAGTTACAATGGTGTCAACTTCAAGAAGGGTTTCAGAACCTTCAACAGGAACAGGTCTTCTTCTGCCACTTGCATCAGGCTCACCAAGTTCCATTTTAAGGTACTCAAGGTGAGTTACATGGCCATCTTCATTGCCGATAACCTTTGAAGGTGCAGCAAGAAAAACAAAGTCAATGCCTTCATGTTCAGATGCTACAATTTCAACTTCATTTGCAGGCATCTCTTTACGTGTACGGCGATATACCATGTAAACCTTTTCAAGGCCAAGCCGCAGCATGGTTCTTGCGCAATCAACAGCAGTGTTACCACCGCCGATTACACATGCTTTTTTCCCAAGAGGCAGTTTTTCTCCCATTGCAGAGCGGGAAAGGAAGTTGATTCCGTTATAGCATCCTTCAAGGTGGTCTCCTGGAATACCAAGTGAGTAGTCTTTCCAGGCTCCAATACCCATAAATATTGCTTCATAGCCTGCTGTGACAAGTGAGCCTAAACCAAAATCGCTTCCAAATCTTACGTTGGTACGGGTTTCAATGCCAAGCCTTGTAATCCCTTCAATTTCCCAGTCAAGTACTTTTTTGGGAAGACGGTATTCAGGAATTCCGTAGCGGATAATTCCTCCAAGTTTTGGCATGGCTTCAAAAATTGTGACCTGATATCCAACACGTCTCAGAAAATATGCGCAGCTCAAACCGGCAGGACCACCGCCGATTACAGCAACTTTTCTGCCATTATCAGGTGCACATGTGATGGGAACCCTTGTGCCAGATTTCATCTCGTAATCAGCAGCAAAGCGTTTAAGCTGATTGATGGATACAGGTTCATCTTCAATGCCTCTTCTGCATAGATCCTCACATGGATGTGGGCAGACCCTTCCGCATGAGAGAAGAAGCGGATTTCTCATACGAATGGTCTGTACGGCAGCTTTGTAGTCACCCTTTTTGATCTCACTTATATATTTGGGGATATTGATTTCAGCAGGACATCTCTGGGAACATGGTGCAAGTGCTCCATCTTCCTGGTTGAAATCAAGCAGCCTTTCAGACATTGTCTTTACCTGTAAAATATTTTTTGGACAGGCATTTTCACAGGCACCACAGCCTACGCACATGGTTTCATCCACAACAGGAAAACCATCTGGCCCCATATCAATGGCACCAAAATTACATGCTTTTATGCAATCACCAAGGCCAAGACAGCCTACACCGCACTCTCGCTGGCCTCCGAAAAAACCTGAAAGTGCCTTGCAGGAGTTCACTCCAAGGTAGTGGTATTTTGTATTAGCCCTTTTTCCGCCATCGCAGGTATTGTTGGCAACCCTGGGTGATGCACTTCCGGGATCCATGCCCATTATCTCTGCAACTTTTGCAATACCTTCAGAGCTTGAAATGACACATACACTGGGAGATGCCTTGCCTTCAACAACAGCCTGGGCAGCAGAACTGCAACCGGCATAGCCGCATCCACCACAGTTTGCCCCTGCAAGGTTGTTTTCAATCATGGCGATCCTGGGATCTTCATAGACATAGAATATTTTGGACGCATAGCTGAGGACAAGGCCGCATACACCGCCTATGCCCAGCATAAATAGTAGCGCTTCCGTCATAATAACCTCATGATCTTGGATTGTAGTTTAAACCATCCCTTTAAATGCAAAAAACGAGAGTGCAATCATTCCGGCGGTTACAAGACCTATGGATGTATCCTGGAGAGGTTTTGGCACTCTTGCAATATTTATCCTCTCTCTTATGCCTGCAAACAGGATCAGGGCAAGGCCGAATCCAACAGCATAGCTGAAAGAGGATACAAGGGACTGCATAAATGTATATTCTTCGTTTATGTTGATAAGGCAGACACCCATTACAGCACAGTTGGTTGTAATGAGAGGAAGAAAAATACCAAGGCCAGCATAAAGGGCTGGAATGCTTTTTTTAAGGAACATCTCAACAAACTGAACAAGTGATGCAATGATCAGAATAAATGAGAGGGTTCGAAGAAACTCTATGTCAAGGGGTTTCAGAAGGTATGTATCTGTGATCCATGTAATGATACCGGCCATGACAAGAACAAAAACAACAGCCATTGCCATTCCTGTGGCAGTTTCCATCTTTTTGGAAGTGCCGAGAAATGGGCAGTTGCCAAGAAACTGCGCCAGGAGAATGTTATTGACAAAAATGCAGCTTATGGCAAGAACGAAATAGTCACCCATTTAAGTAGTCTCCTTTTATTTCTTACCGATAAGGTTCATTAAACACAGCAGCAGTCCAAGACATACAAAGGCACCTGGTGCTTCAACCATGAAAGTAAAAGGCTGAAAGTCAGGTCCAAAAACCGGATTGCCCAGAATGGTACCGTCTCCAAGACACTCCCGAACAGCTCCAAGGGCTCCCAGGGATAATGTAAAACCTATGCCCATGCCAAGGCCATCGGCGATTGCCATGTGGGGAGGATTTTTGCTGGCAAATGCTTCTGCACGGCCAAGAACAATGCAGTTAACAACGATCAGGGGAATAAATATACCAAGTTTCAGGAATAGAGGATAGGTATATGCCTGCATCATAAGTTCAACGACCGTTACAAAGGTCGCTATTATAACAATAAAACAGGCAATCCTGACTTTAGCTGGTATGATATCTCTTAGAAGTGAAACAAGAAAGTTGGAACAGACAAGTACAAAGGTAGTTGCAATACCCATTCCAATCCCGTTTTCAACAGATTTTGTTACCGCAAGAACAGGACAGAGACCCAGAACCAGGCGAAACGGGGGAACTTCTGCCCAAAGTCCCTTGGTAAACTCTTTAACTATGGATTGTGCCATAATATAATATCTCCTAATTGGCCATCTGTGCGGTCTGTTTTTCAATCTCTGGTTTTAGGCGGGTATATAACTCCTGGGCCTTCTGAGCCGCAAGGCAAACCCCAACCGATGTGATGGTCGCTCCGGACATTGCATCTATCTCTCCGCCGCTTTTCTTTATCCCGAGGTTTTTATCCATTGTCTTTCCGGCAAACTGGGAGACAAACTTTGGATCGTCTTTGGCTCTGGAGCCAAGGCCCGGGGTTTCACTGTGAGTTGTAACTGCAACGCCAATAATCTCGTCCGACTCAATATTTACACCCACCATGAGACCGATATCTCCACCAAAGCCCTTACCTTTTGTCTCAAAGGTGATAGCTTTGGGGGTGCCATCATATTTGCCAACAAAAAAAGTGACCTCTTCTTCCTGGTCCATGATTTTGAATCTGTCCTGAAGAGGATCGTTTGATACATCACTCAGGATGAGTTTGATGGCAGGTGCTTTCTGGAATTTGAGTACCTGATTTTCAATTTTATCGTTGGTTCCTGTTTTGACAGCAGCCAGCATGCCTCCTGAAAAGGCGCTCAGGACTGTCAGAACAACAACCATGCTTATCATTTCACGCATTGTTCACACCCTTTCCCAACGCTTTTGGCCTTATGTTGTCAATTAGCGGATTAATAAGATTAATCAGCAGGATAGCAAAGAACGTACCATCAGGATAGGCACCGATGTTTCTGATCAGAATGGTCATCAAGCCTCCCATGGCTCCATATATAAACATGGGAATGGTGTGTACCGGGGATGATGAAGAGTCTGTGGCAAGAAAAAATGCGCCGAGAAGCGTATATCCTGTAAAAAGATGAAACATGGGTTCAGCATATTTTCCCGGGTCAACCATGTTAAATAGTCCTGCTGTTACAAGAATACCTGCAATGTATGAAACGGAAATTTCCCATCTGATGAATCCGCGCAGTATAAGGTATATCCCGCCTAAGATGATCCCTATTCCAGATACAGCTCCAATTGCACCAACCTCTTTTCCGATCACAAGATCTGATAGGTTGAAAAGTCCCGTGGCTGAGACTCCCTGATGTTTCAGGGCAGCAAGGGGGGCAAGGGCAGTAAAATTGAAATCATAACTGAGAAGGGTTGCATCAAAGTCAAAAAAGGTGTGCCATGAAACCATCAGTATTGTGGCACCGATAACAGCAGGGCTGAAGGGATTGCCGCCAATTCCTCCAAAAACCTGCTGACCAACAACAACGGCAACGAATGTACCGATGATGACCGCCCACCATGGGATTGTTGCAGGAAACATCATGCCCAGAAGCATGCCTATGACCCCTGCATTGTAGTCATTCAGGGTTATAGGACGTTTTGAAATAAAGTTAAAAAGTGCTTCCCAGGCCATGGCAGTTGAGATGGAGAGACATATAACACCAAGAGCAGGCATGCCGAACTGAAAAATCCCGAAAAGAACTGCAGGAAGGGCAGCCGCCATTATATTGAGGTTCATGCATTTGATGCTGCTTCCATCGTGCCAGAACGGGGCATGGGATACTGTGAATTTGTTCTGCTTATGCATTTTCAGCCTCCGTTTCAATCTCTGATTCCAGCTTTATAAGTTCCCGTTTCCCAAGACGGATATACTGGAATATTGGGATGTTTGCTCTGCATACATAGCTGCAGAGGCCGCACTCAATACAGGAAAGCATGTCGCAACTATCAGCAGCATCCTGATAAAGATTGGCTTCAAGGTAGCGAACAAGCAGGTTTACAGGAACATTGGCAGGACATATCCTTATGCAGTTACCGCAGTTGATACATGGATAGTCGGAGATTACCGGTATCTCGCTGCTTGCCTGGATAATGATTGTGTCCATATCCGGCAATACAGGGTGATAAAGGGTATAAGCAGAGATTCCCCTTAGAGGGCCGCCTATAATTACCCTGTCTTTTTCAACTGCCTCAATACCAAGCTGGGTTAAAATTCTGTGAATCGGGGTTCCTATGGTTGCTTTTACCCTTGTGGTGTTACCATTTTTATCTGTTACACCAATGAACTTTTCATAAACAGGTTCTTTGCGGTCATAGGAGTCAACAAGTGCAAAAACAGCCTCGGCTGAAAGAAAACAGATTCCTGTATCCTCAAATGATTTGCGAGGTGCCTTGAAAATCCCCAGATGCTTTTGAATAATTATTTCAGGCAAAGAGTCAGTATAGTCACAGGATATCTTTATGAGGTTCATTCCTCCGAATGCCCCAAGTTTTGACATGCTTTCAGGCAGGGCAATCATAATATCCTGAATACCTGTCAGGCGTTTGAGAAGGTCAACTCCTTTGCCAATATTATCTCTGAATCTTGTCATAACAAACTGTTGGGTTGTTGAAACAAGATCAGCATCAACGGCATTGATAATAATTTTTGTGACCCTGCATCCTGGATCGGCAAGCAGTTTCAAAGGTGGGTTGCCTGGGATGCCCTGTAGATATTCTGCCGCACTTGCGATATCCGGAGTATCTGCATATCCGGCAAATTCATTGTCGCCTTCCTGGTTTGTGTTTGTTTCCAGGGTCAGACAGGTAACGGCCTCGCCTGTATTTCCTGTTACAGGAGAGATGTTTGTGATGGTTCCGGAAACAGGCATTGTAACATACTCACTGCTTTCTTTGTAGAGAAAGAGTCTGTCTCCCTTTTTGACCACCGCACCTTTTTTTTACAAGGGATTCTCTGGTGCTGTCCAATGGTTCGTTCAGCAGTAGAATCATCCTGGGTGGTACTGGAATGGCCTCCGGCTCTTTTGGACCTGATTCAACAAGGTCGCATTTGAGCTTTGGTTCAGTTAATCCGATAAATGATCTCTTAATCATAACAAACCTTTATCTGGTGAAATTGGGTGATCCATGTCTTTATTTTGACGATATTGCCTGAAACTTGAGTTGCATCAGCAATGCATGCCGTAGTTATCATGGTCTTTGATAAAAAATTTTGTACCGCGAAAACTCTTTCACGATTTTATGACAGAGGCCGAACAATGACAGCCGTTACTGTCTGGTAACTTATCAATTCCAGTTAGGGGGTTTTTTAAGCAAACCTTTTTCCCTATATGATTTGATCTCTTCTCTATCACAACTTGCGATAGAGTCTGATTTCTTTATGGGCACAACATTTTGGATGGCTCTTGTTGGCAGTCAAGGGTCAAAAGTTAGATAGCATGGCATGAATTACATTCCACAGGACCTGCGCCCATATCCTGATGGCAGCCTGTACACTGTGCATGGAATGCGTCCGTTCTGCCCGGCATTGATTCATCACCGGTGGCCTCGTGACATTCACTGCAGTTATAGATCTCGTCATCTTCAATATTGTGATGACAATCCAAGCAGGAAACATCATACTCTGTGTTATGCACGCCGTGGGTAAAAAGAACCTTGCCTGCGGCATTGTGAAACATTAACCTGACAGGTTCATTTGGTGCCGGTGGCGGAAATGCTGCATAACATGTAAGACCAGTAATAAAAAGTACAACTGCGAGCAGAGAAGCGATTTGTAAATCTTTTTTCGAGGTCATGGTTATTGCCCTCATCCTTAAAATGGTAAAGCTGTTAATAGTGTTAATACGACAGGTTAAACCCTAAACCCTAAACGCTAAACTTTAACTCTACTATCTCAGAAAATGACAATATTCAAGTTAAAAATCCAGAGTTTTTGAAAAATCTGAATTGATTTTAATGAAAATGTCCTGGTATAAAAAAAAGGCAGACAGATAAAATACCACATTGGATAGTGGTGTCGTGTCTGTTATGCCTCAATATATTGTTGTGGATTGGTTTGCTGAGCAGCCTGTCAATGTGACTTGATTTTACGGATAAATCTGTTTGGGTCAGAATGCTTAGGAATGAGAACGAAATAACTTTCCCATTTTGATTTACACTAAGCGGGCGGAACACTCGGGTTCATGGATATAAATGGTCACGTTATTTAAAACCTATTCATTATCAATTTGCAATTTAACGATCATGGCTGATTTGTGCAAAGGTTTGCTTCTCAGGAGGGCTGGCAGTTTTCGTTCTTTTTTGTGAATCGCATGAGAAAAGGTTGAAACTCTTTTTTCTTTGCCCAGGCGTTGTTAATGAGTCGGATAACTCCAAATGAAACCGCAAAACACAAAGCGCCTGAAAGCAGAGATGTGATGGAGGGGTCTGTGTTGATTTTTGCAGATAAGGTATCACCCGTTGCTGCACCTGCAATAAGCATAAGCACGGGAAATATATATAGAAGGAATGTTATTTTAAGAAGAGGGGCTGTTTTAAATCCAACAATTACACGGTCTCCGATGGATGCATTAAGGGTGTTCTCAAGCTGAATGGTCATCTCCTGAGCTTTTGAAGCCTCCTGGCAGGAATCTTTGGACTCACATGATTCGCATGATTTTGATCTAACTGTTTTCACCCATGCATTTGCACCGATGGTGCCGGTTATTACCCCTTCTTTAGTCACCATATCTTTTCTCCATAAAATGGTTATGGCAGACTAATCTGCCATGGCCGTTTTATATGAAAGTCTCAGTAATCGGCTGTTTTTAAAACGACTTTCATCTCTTCGATTGTGGCGTGAATCCGCCATGTACGTTATAAAAAAATTAGGCATACAGGTTGACTTTTAACTCATTTATCTTCTGGCTGTATTCCTGCTCAATTTTCATCTGTTTTCGGCTGTATTCCTGGTCCAGCTCTCTGATTTCATCAATATGCTTTTGTTCTGTCTGTTTCTTCAGGACGCCTTTCTCCTGATCCAGTTTGCGTGCCTGCGTGCTGAGTGACACACTGTCACTGCTTCTTTCTGTTCCGGATGGCCCGTCGTTTGCCTGTGATGAAGACGCAGGTTCACTTGCAGTCAATGTTTGCATCTGGTATGGAATGCGGGAGCCTGTTATATTTAGTGCAGAGATCATGGGGCTTCTCCTTTCCCTGAACCATTTGCTGTTGCTTTGCCTGAATGATATCAGGCTATAAGGTCAACACTGAATCGATTTGCTGCCCCTGCTTGTGATGCTGCATAGGGTGATGTTGGTGCAGTGGAGTACATTTGTAATGAGTTTGATTGCTGTTGAAGACTCTGTCTCTGTTGCTCCATCTGCCGGGTGTCTCGGTTTTCCTGCACCCTGTTTGAATCCTGGGTTGCCTGGGAATTGTCCGATGCAGCGGAAGAGTTTACAGCCGCAGATGTCTCCTGCACCTGTGTTGATGACTGAAGCTCTCCTGTGGCAGCAGCTCTTGCTTCGCTGGAAATATTAACTTCAACGCCCTGGGTGTTCAAGGATCTTGATGTTTGAGAATCCTGTGTCTGTAATGCGTTACCTGAAGATCCATTTTCCTGATTGCGTTGTGTTGATACTCCTTGAGTATTTTCCTGTGTTCTTGAGCCATAGGATGACTGCATTGGTGAGGCATAGTTGTTAACATTATTTATATTCATTGCATCCTCCTTTTTGCCTTGGGTTTGCTTTGTTTTTATCTATGGTTACCCATGTGGCGAATTCAGGAATGATTTCAAAAAAGCCTATCTATCCACCTTCTGTGTGTATATTTAAAGTGGTTAGATCAATACTCAAAGCCGACACCTATGATCTTTTGAGCCTTGTCAACATTGTCTGAATCAGGATGTCCAAGATTACTCAAAAGCGACACCTATGAGCTTTTGAGCCTTGTCAATACTGTCTGAATCAGGATGCCCAGGATGCTCAGGATTTACAGGATAAAAATCCTGAGCATCCTGTAAATCCTGGTTATCCTGATTCAGACAAATTCAATAACTGCTCAAAAAACAATAAGGTGTCGATTTTGAGTCAATAAATCACAGGTTGTTTGAAACCAAATCCTTAACAAGTATAATTAAACCTTGTTATATATTCCCAATATATATATGCAAGAAGGTAAAGTCAATTTTTTTGAAATATTTTCCTTGACAAGGGTTTGGGAAAACTATATAAGCATTCCGTCTTTACCGAGTTTTTCATTTTTGAAAGTCGTGAAGCATCTGCTCCCCAGTAGCTCAGTCGGCAGAGCAAGTGGCTGTTAACCACTGGGTCCGCGGTTCAAGTCCGTGCTGGGGAGCCAATAAAAATAATTTGTTATCAAACCCCTTACAAAATTATTTGTAAGGGGTTTTTTTATATTCTTAATTTTTTAGATACAATTTTATCTATAATGTATTTATTATTATTTTTTTTATTATAGTGAAGGATTGGGGTATTTTTATTATCAGAAAATCTGTGAAATGGGTTTGCTATGGCCGTTATTAAAAATCAATTCCTTAGAAAGAATTTGTAACTGACAAGTTCCGGTATGGAATGTATTATAATTTGCGTCAGATGCGATACTCCTTGACATGGAGTTATTTACAGAATAGTTTTTAAAAATTCTCTGGTACTTGTATGTTGCGTTGAATATTGAGGACATTTGTCTGTGAATTTGTTGTAAGGTAACTGTGTAATGGTGGAATACTGCCCAAAGGTACTTACTGTTGATGACGAGGCTTTTATCAGAAGGAGTATTCGTCTTTTTCTTGAAGATTATGGCTTTACAGTTTTTGAGGCTGCCAATGGTAAAGAAGGTCTGAAGGTCTTTAATGAAGTTCAACCTGATATTGTGCTGCTTGACTTAAAAATGCCAGAGCTGGATGGTTATCAGCTTCTTGATCTTTTTTATGAAACCGCTCCTGAAATTCCTGTTATAGTGGCTTCTGGGACGGGAAACTTCTCTTCTGTTGTGAAAGCCCTGCATTCTGGTGCCTGCGACTATATCCTGAAACCCATACAGGATATGAATGTACTGCGTCATGCTATCCAAAAATGTTTGAAAGAGAGTGATCTTAAGAAAAAAAATCAGCAGTATCAAAAAGATCTTGAAAGGCAGCTTCGGCGGGCACAGAAGATGGAAGCAATTGCCGCCCTGACCGGAGGAATAGCCCATGATCTTAATAATATTTTAAGTCCGATATTAGGATATGCAGGTATGTTGATGAACTCATCACTGCCAGGTGATATGGTTTATCAGAGAAGTCAAAAAATTCAGAAGGCCGGTTACCGTGCGGCAGATCTTGTTAATCAGATTCTCAACCTTTCCAGAAAGGATGAAGGTGAAATAAGGCCGTTACAGCTTCGATATGTTGTAAGAGAAGTTGTAAGGCTGCTCAAAGGCTCCATACCCTCAACAATAACCATTCGGGAGTCGCTGGACAAAAGATGCGGCCGTGTTAAAGCAGACTCCACCCAAATTCATCAGGTTCTGATGAACCTTTGCACCAATGCATATCACGCCATGGAATCAATTGGTGGGATTTTGACAATTTCACTTAAAGAAGTCCTTGTAACTAACGATCAGGATTCACTTTTACCCCAAAATAAAGAAAGTGAGTTTTCCGGCATAATAATGCCTGACAATGTCCCTTCAAAGACCTTGCAGAACAACTCTTCATGGCCGAACTCACCACTCACAACCGACCATGATAATAATGATTGCTGCTTTCAAGGTAAATATAAGCAAATAGAACCTTCATCAGATGGCCCACCATGCTGTTGTTCAGTCTGGGAAGATATGTATGACCCCTCATCTTCAGGCAGAATCCCTGATAACCTCCTTCAATCCGGAAGGTATGCTCTGGTCCAGGTAACTGATACCGGCAAGGGGATTCCTGATGATATAAGACAGAAAATTTTTGACCCTTATTTTACAACCAAGGATGAAGGCAGGGGCACCGGACTTGGACTCTCAATTGCCAGAAACATTGTGCGCCATCTTGATGGAGAGATCCATTTTGAATCCTCCCCTGAGGAGGGGACATGTTTTTCGGTTTTGATACCGATATTAAATGAAGGTGTCAGGTATGATGAAGAAGCAAATAAAAAATTGCAGACAAGGCGCTCTGGAAGTCAGAATATCCTTGTTGTTGATGATGATACTGCAATTGTCCAGATGTACAAAGAGGGGCTTGAAGAGTCTGGCTATGTTGTAAAATCATTTGATTCCAGTATGAAAGCCGCATTATATATAAAAGAGCCTGAAAAAATATCGGGAGTTGATCTTGCTGTTTTTGATCAGACAATGCCTGATTTTACAGGTATCCAGCTAGCAGAGGAGCTTTTCAGTTTCAGGCCGGGTATCCCTGTGATTCTTTGCAGTGGTTATCCCATGGATAACCTTTCTGAGTTGCAGCGCAGTGTTCCCGGGATCAAGTCTCTTATGAAAAAACCGTTTACTGTTGAATGTCTTTCCATTGAAATTCAGAAAGTTTTACATGAAGCCGGGAAGCAAAACAATGGATGACCATAATAGAACAGAAATTCTCGTAATTGATGATGAGGCCTATATCCGAGATAGCGTAAAGGCTTTTCTTGAGGATTACGGTTATCATGTTAATGAAGCAAAAAATGGCAGAGATGCCCTGCTGTTTTTTGAAAAAAAAAGCCGGATGTGATTTTATGCGATCTTCGTATGCCGGAAATGGATGGTTTGGCTGTACTTGGTGAGGTTGTTAAAAAGTCACCTGAAACACCTGTGATAATAATTTCCGGCGCTGCTAATATTGGGGATACTGTGGATGCTCTTCGTCTTGGAGCATGGGATTATATCATAAAACCCATTCAGGATATGACAGTTCTTATTCATTCTGTTACAAAATGCCTTGAAAGGGCACAGTTGCTAAGGGAAAAGGAGCAGTATCGAAAAGGCCTTGAAAAAGTTAATGCTCAGTTGATTCAGTCACTTGACGCCCTTGAAAAGACAAAGGATAAACTGGTTCAGGCAGAAAAAATGGCAGCTCTTGGGGGGCTTGTTGCAGGTGTTGCCCACGAAATCAATACACCTGTCGGGATTGCAATCACTGCTGCCTCTTTCTTAAAAGACAGGACAGGAAGCATCAATTCGCTTTTTACATCCGGAACTCTAAAAAAGAGCGATCTGGAAAACTATCTACAGAACATGGGTGAAGTTTCCCATTCAATCCTGGTTAACATGGAGCGTGCAGCCGCTCTTATTAAGAGTTTTAAGCAGGTGGCTGTTGATCAGACAATAGAAGAGAAAAGAGTTTTTAATTTAAAAAAATATCTTCAGGATGTACTGGTAAGCCTTAGACCAGCTTATCGTAACCGGATGGGTATTGTGCTTGAAGTCAATTGCCCTGATACCATTGAAGTTAATTCATATCCAGGGGCATTTTCTCAGATTATCAGTAATCTTTTAATGAACTCCTTTATACACGGTTTTAAGGACGAGAAGAGTGATAAAGGGGAAGTTTTTTTTGATATCTCATTTGAGAATTCCGATCTTTTTATTAAATATAGAGATACCGGCGTTGGAATGAACGATGAGCAGCTTGCAAAAATCTTTGACCCTTTTTTCACAACAACAAGGGGGCAAGGAGGGACAGGACTTGGGATGTCAATTGTTTTCAATCTTGTTACACAAACCCTTGGTGGTACAATTGAATGTAAAAGTGTCTATGGAGAAGAGACAGAGTTTCTGATTTCTGTACCAGGTGTTCTTGTTCTTTAATTTGCAAATTTTTTACAAGTTTTATATGAAAGTCTGGATAACAGCTTGTTTTTAAAACAACTTTCATCCCTTCGATTGTGGCGGTAATCCGCCATGTACGTTATTAGAAAGTCTCCTTAGCAGGCTGATATGTAGCGACTTTCATATTTTGTTGTGATGCCTCAGCAAACATTGGGGGTGTTTGGTAAGTATCGGAGTGATGCGTTTGTTGTATAGTGTATTGAGATATGCTCATTTTTTTGTTGCAGCAAAATGTAAGGTATTGCGTATTAATATGCGGGTACCGTATTTTTACGTTTATCAATATTTGGAATTTTAAGATCAATGATGCAAAATACTTCAAGATGGTATCTTCACCCAGTATTTATTTTTGCATGTTCCATAATCTCACTTGCCACTGCCCTTGTATTGACAATTTACTGGTATATGGAGATAACGGCTGCCCTTGAAGTGATAATCAAGAAGTTTCACATTGACCCTGGACAGATTTTCCCATCAAGAACCGGAATGACCATTCTGGTTTTGACTCTTCTGGTTACTGTTGTCCTGGCAGGTATTCTCCTGGCATTTATCTATTACCAGCGGACAGTAAGACTCTTTACCCTTCAGCATAATTTTATTTATAATTTTACCCATGAGTTGAAAACCCCCGTTACTTCACTTAAAATATATCTTGAAACTTTTTTGAGACACCCTCTTGAACCTGAAGATATCAGGAAATATAGTAAATACATGCTCAGTGATGTGGGACGCCTGATTGATAATATCAACAGCATCCTGAATCTGGCAAGAATTGAAAGTCGAAGTTATGGTGCCGAGCTGACCCGAGAAGATCTGGTTGACCTTGTTGAAAATTTCTGTAAAAGTCATGGCTCTTTGTTTCATCAATGCAGGATAACAGTACATGATCCAGGAAAAGCATATATATATCCTGTAAATATTTTGCTTTTTGAGATGCTTTTGATGAATATTCTTTCAAATGCAGTAAAGTATAATGAATCAAAGCATCCAAGGGTTGATATCTCATTCCGGCCATGCAGGCAGAGAATCTGTATTGATTTTTCAGATAACGGTATCGGTATTGAGAAGAGTGAAATAAAAAAGATCTTCAGGAAATTTTATCAGGCAGGTAATGTTAATGGAGTTGATGTAAAGGGCAGCGGTCTTGGACTCTACCTTGTTTTCAGTATTGCCAGAATACACGGATGGAAGGTTACAGCAACAAGTGAAGGCAGTGGAAAAGGATCTGTTTTTACTCTTTTTCTTCCCCGTGAGGAAACAGGGGATATTCATGGTAAGAATTTATGGAAAATGGTAAAAAAAAGCGTATCCTGGTAATTGAGGATGAGGCTCACATTGCCGAGGGTATTGAGCTGAATCTTGCTATTCAGGGTTATGACGTTCAGGTTGCACCTGACGGGGTTATGGGGCTTGAAATATGGCGTTCATGGTCACCCGATCTTATTGTACTGGACGTGATGCTTCCAATGATTGATGGCTTTTCTGTACTTCGCACCATAAGAGCTGATGATGAAAAATTGCCTGTGCTTATCCTCTCTGCTAAAAGCAGCGTTGAGGACAAGGTTCATGGCCTTCGTTGCGGAGTGGATGACTATCTTGCCAAACCCTTTGATCTGGATGAATTCCTGCTTCGGGTCAAAAGATTGATTGCAAGGGGAACCTGGTCGGCTGATAAAAAGATGATATCACCATTTTCCGGAAGTGAAAGTTCTGGAGCAGAAGAAGTGAGTGGGATAAATCCTCATAAAGACGATTTTCATGGTCATTCTTCATCTATTTCAGAGCCTTTTTCAGGAGACTCTTACTCTTTTGGAGAAAACACTGTTAATTTTATTACTTGTGAAGCCCTGGGGCATGGGGGTAAAATTGTCCTTACAGAGCAGGAGATTAAATTATTGAAACTGTTTATTGCCAACAGGGGAAGGCCTGTTTCACGCAAGGATCTTCTTGAGGCTGGATGGGGCTATTCCAGTGATACCTCCACAAGAACCCTTGATAATTTTATGGTGCGCTTCAGAAAATATTTTGAGAAAAATCCCAGAAAGCCACAATATTTTAAAAGTCGGAGATCTGTAGGATATATTTTTGAGCATGATAATTGACAAGATTGTAATTAAAAGTCATTCAGGGAAAACAGCGCATTTTCCGGAAAATGGCTGTGATTCAGAACAAGCTGTTCATATTCCAGAAAGGATTTATGATTCAGGAAAGAGTTCTCTCTATTGTCTTGATATTCAATCTTTTGCCTCTGAAATTATACCCGAAAAGCCCCTTGATGATTTTGCTTTTAAAAGAAATATCTTTTTTTCTCCAGATGATTTTCTGTTTTCCTTTTTATCGGAGCATGAACTTGTGCAGCTAAACGGCTTTAAAAGCCTTAAAAAACAGTTGGAGTGGATTTCTGGACGATTTCTTGTTAAATATTTCATTATCAATGAGGGAGACTGTGCCTACAGTTTGTCCGAAGCTTACTCCATTGCTGAAGCCACTTCTATTGCTGAAGCCACTTCTATTACTGAAGCCACTTCTATTACTGAAGCCACTTCTATTACTGAAACCACCTCCTCTGCTGAAGCCACCTCTTCTGCTAATACTGCCTCTTTTTTTATCTCAGCCATACCCTCAATGATGTCCGGAATGGATAAAATAGTCATATCATACACAGAGTTTGGAGCACCCTATGTTGCATCCTTTCCTGATACAGCACTATCTATATCCCACTCCGGCCACTATGCTGTTGCAGCCTTTGCTAAGCCTTCATTGTCTGATTTAACCTCCCCCCTTGATCATGAAAATCGTGCGTGGGATTATCACACTAAACAGAACTCTTCTTTTGGAAAACAGCAGGAACAAAATCTTCATTGCAATAGGGCAGATCACAAAAAAAAGGGTTTTTGTTGCTCATTGAGACACAATGGCATTGAAAAAACAGAGAAAGATTTTAAAAAAAACGTATTATCTGTTGGCGTGGATATTGAAAAAATTGGGAAACTTCCGGATAAATTATTTTTGAAAACAGCATTTACTGAAAAAGAGATTGGGAAGCTTTCCATGGAGCCTTGCAGTATATTTCAATCATGGACAGTTAAAGAGGCCTTCCTTAAATACATTGGCAAGGGATTTAATGAAAGCCTTCATAATGTTGAAGTGTTGGAAGATAAAATTTTTTATCATGGAGAGCAGGTTGATGTTGTGATCAGCTCTTTTCTTGTTAATGATTGTTATGTATTGTCTTTAATTGAGTAGTGATTTTATGGTATAGGAATTTCCATTTTTATGATGTGATTTTAATGATAATTTGGTAAAAAAAGTTTAGAGAGGTAAATCTTTTGAATCAGTTCTATAAAAATCTGTCACTTTGGTTAGTGATCGTTTTGATGATGGTGATGTTGTATAATATTTTTAATCAGCAGCCTGTAACAGAGAGCAGCCTTGGGTATTCGGAGTTTCTGGCCATGGTTGAAGCAGATCGTGTCCAGAGCGTTGTACTTCAGGGGCAGGATCTCTATTTTACAGATATCAATGGAACCAGATACAAGTCCTTTGCTCCAAGGGATGCTGAGATGATTGATATTCTCAGAAAACACGGGGTTGCCATTAAAGCCAAACCTCCCACTGAATCCTCATGGTTCATGTCTATTATTATTTCATGGCTGCCCATGATTGTCCTGATTGGGGTGTGGATTTTCTTTATGCGCCAGATGCAGGGTGGGGGCGGTGGAAAAGCAATGTCATTTGGCAAAAGCAGAGCACGCCTTATGTCTGAAAAGGGGGAAAAGGTCACCTTTAGGGATGTTGCAGGTATTGATGAAGCAAAGGAAGAGTTGACCGAAGTGGTTGACTTTCTTAAAGAACCCAAAAAGTTTACCCGCCTTGGTGGCCGAATACCCAAAGGGGTTCTGCTTGTTGGCTCTCCTGGAACAGGAAAAACCCTTTTGTCAAGGGCTGTTGCCGGTGAAGCAGGGGTGCCTTTTTTTACAATCAGTGGCTCGGATTTTGTGGAGATGTTTGTGGGTGTTGGTGCATCAAGGGTCAGGGATCTTTTTGCCCAGGGTAAAAAAAATGCACCCTGTATTATTTTCATAGATGAAATTGATGCTGTTGGAAGGCAGCGTGGGGCCGGTATGGGTGGTGGTCATGATGAGCGTGAACAGACACTGAACCAGCTTCTTGTGGAGATGGACGGATTTGAGTCCAACGAAGGTGTTATACTGATGGCCGCAACCAACAGGGCAGATGTTCTCGATCCTGCACTTTTAAGGCCAGGGCGTTTTGACCGTCAGGTTGTTGTTGATCTTCCCGATATCAAGGGCAGAATTGGTATCCTTAAAGTTCACATGAAAAGAACACCTCTTGACAATGACGTTGATGTTGTTGTTCTTGCCAAGGGAACTCCGGGATTTTCCGGAGCAGATCTGGAAAATCTTGTTAATGAGGCTGCACTTCTTGCTGCAAAACGAGATCATGAAAAACTTACCATGGTGGATTTTGAGGATTCAAAGGACAAGGTCTATATGGGACTTGAGCGAAAATCCAAGGTGATCCGCGAAGATGAAAAAAAGACAACTGCCTACCATGAGGCAGGCCATGCCCTTGTTGCAAGACTTCTTCCCGGAACTGATGCGGTTAATAAAATTACCATTATTCCCAGAGGCAGGGCTGCTGGAGTAACATGGTTTCTGCCGGATGAGAGCGGTTTTAAATATAAGGATCAGCTTGAAAACGAACTTTGCGTTGCATTTGGCGGAAGAGTTGCAGAGGAGCTCATTTTCAAGAGAATCAGTACAGGTGCCTCCAATGACATAAAACAGGCAACTGCCATGGCAAATCGAATGGTAAGGATCTGGGGTATGAGTGATGATCTTGGTCCCCTTGATTATAATCAGGGTGGAGAGCAGATTTTCATAGGCAGGGAATTTGGCCATGCCAGGGAGTATTCTGAGGATACTGCAAGGAAGATTGATGCAGAGGTTTCAAATATTATAAAGCGAAATTACAATATTGCCCGTGAGGTACTTGAGGAGCATCTTGATATTCTTCATAAGCTTGCTGCACTTCTCCTTGAAAAAGAGACAGTTATGGGTAAAGAGCTGGATGAGTTGATAAAGTCAATGAAACCAGATTTCAATCCTCCCGAGCCAGATACATTTTTTGATGATGAAGCCTTGATGGCCATGGCCATGGAAGATGACAGTGATGGTGAGGATGACCCTGATGGCAACGGGGATGAAGATATGGATGATGACTCCGGCGATGATGATGGCGACAAAATCAGTTTTCTTTTTAGAAAGGGAAAAGTATCTGGTAAAAAAGCAGCTTCAGGGAAGTCTGTTGTTGATGAAGATGCTTATGAAAAAGGTACAAAGGATTCAAAGAGTGATATGAAACCAGGTAGTGACGAGGAAAGTGAGAAGTGATGAGTTGCAATACTAACAAAAATTTGCACATGAATTCAGATACAATGAATCATGGAAGCGGAAAAGCATCCTTTTGTAACCTATTATACAATGTAAAATGGGGCAGATACTCACTCAGGCTTGGAGTTGAGCCATGTATAATGGGTATTATAAACACAACTCCTGATTCATTTTCCGATGGCGGGAAGTTTTTTGCATGTGAGGATGCAGTATCACACGGAATTAAGCTTTTTGAGCAGGGAGCAGATATTCTTGATATTGGCGGGGAGTCTTCCCGACCCTTTTCAGAGCCTGTGTCTGTTGAAGAAGAGCTTGAACGGGTTATTCCTGTAATTGAGAAACTTTCAGCACAGGTTAATGTTCCCATATCAATTGATACAGTAAAGTCTGAAGTTGCATCAAAGGCACTTGATGCAGGGGCATCCATCATTAACGATATAAGTGCCATGGAGATGGATCCTCTTATGATGGAACTTGCCGCCCAAAGAGAGGTTCCTGTGATTTTGATGCACATGAAGGGTTCTCCTGCAACAATGCAGATAAATCCGGATTATGATGATTTTCTGGGTGAAATTATCAGCTATCTTGCTGATCGTGCAGAGATTGCTATCAAGGCAGGGATTTCTCCTGATCATATTATTGTTGATCCTGGAATTGGCTTTGGAAAGAGGGTTGAGCACAATCTTATGCTTATAAGGCATCTTGATAAGCTATCTGCTCTTGGATTTCCGGTACTCATGGGGCCATCCAGGAAATCATTTATACAAAAGATCATTGCCGATAAAAGAACTTCTGCAAAAACAACTCCCCTCTCTATAGAGACAGAATGCGGCACAATGGCTTCTGTTGCAGCATGTTTGATGAATGGCGCTCATATTGTCAGGGTACATGATGTGGCATCAGCAAGGGTGGTTGCAGATATCATTCATGCTGTCAAGATTGTCTGAATTGCATAATTAGTGATAAAACACGAGGTGAAAATGCTGCTTGTAATTGATGTGGGCAATACCAATACTGTACTTGGTGTTTTTGATGGTAATACTCTGATAAGAGATTGGAGAATCAGAACAATTCGAGATACCACCGCAGACGAGTTTAATGTCCTTGCCAATGCCCTGTTTGCAGATAAAGGGATAAATAAAGAAGATATCACAAGCGTTGTAATATCTTCTGTTGTACCTCCGGCTGTGCCGATTTTGGATCGTTTCTGTGAAAAATATCTTTTGACAAAGCCTTTCTGGGTTTATCCTGAATCTGTCAGGAACCTCATGCCTATTTTGTATAACAATCCTGCCGAGGTTGGAGCAGACCGAATTGTCAATGGAATTGCAGCCTATGCAAAGTACAGAAAAAGTCTGATTGTAATTGATTTTGGCACAGCAACAACCTTTGATGCAATTTCAGAAAAAGGGGAGTATCTTGGCGGGGCAATTGTTCCGGGATTGATGATTTCATCAGAGGCTCTGTTTCAAAGAGCATCAAGATTGCCAAGGGTGGAGATGTTCATGCCGCCTGCATCAGTTATAGGAAAGGATACCATTGACAGTATCAAGTCCGGTCTTATGCACGGTAATGCTGCAATGGTTGATGGTATGGTTGCCCGTATGAAGAGGGAGATGGCAACGGAGCCTGCAATAATAGCAACAGGTGGCCTTGCTGTATTGATTGCAGGTCTTTCAGATACCATTGAATCTGTTGAAAGTTCTCTCACCCTTGAGGGACTCAGAATTATAAGTGACGAGCTGATGAAGACCAAATAACGTACATGGCGGATACCCGCCACAATTGAAGTTTTGAAAGTCTTAATAAAAAAAATCAGTTGCTTACGGAGACTTTCATATAACGGCCATGGCAAACCCATTTTGCCACAACGAAGCATGAAAGCCCTGAAAAAAACCTTGAAATACGGGGACTTTCTTATAAACGGCCATGGCAGATACATCTGCCACAACGAAGTATGAAAGTCATCAAAAGCCTTAAAATATGGGGGCTTTTTAATAAACCTCCATGTTTGCTGACACATCACAACGATGGTTGAAATTTTTTATATATCAGCATGTTACGAAGGCTTTCTAATAAAAACATCCAAATTTGGCATCCTTCATGTCCACCTTTGTTTAAGGTGGACAAGCCCGCCTAAAGGGCGCTAAGTTCAAAGCCTTATGTAATTTTACCCATTTTTCTGAGGGATTCGTTGTAAATGGCATAAAATTGTTCGTGCTCTTTTACGGTACGCCTGACAAGTCCTTCCATTCCGGTGATTTTGCTTATATTTATTATCTGGTTTACGCTTAAATGAAACGAAGCCATGTTGTCCATTGTTCTATGGTTTTTTGACAGAAAGAATACAACAGTGCGTCGTCTCAACATCATATCAAGGTCATTGATGTACTCCATAAGGTATGCAAACCCTCTTCTGTTAACATCAAAATCCTCGTCAACAATAATAATGTTGAAAAGGTGATACTTCATACGGTTGAGAGCTGTCTGAACATTATCCACAGTTTCAATCTGGTACTGCATGCTGTTCATTATCTTTACTGATATCTCAAGTGCATGTGGATGTGAAATGCATAAAAGAGCTGTTTTGGCATTTTCATCAAGAAGGTCAAAAGGCTTGTCAGAAGCATTATATTCAGATGTTTCAGGATAAACTCTTCTTGGTACCGGCACCTGGGGTGCTTTGGACTGTACAGGAATTTCGCTGCTATCAAGAGTCTGGGTGTTGCTTTCATCAGGCATTATATGTATTCTCTGTTTGCATTTCGGGCACAACAGAGAGGCTTTTCTTCCCTTGGGAATTTTTTCATCCGGAATATTGAGTTTTGTGTAGCAATGGTTGCATGAAATTTCCATATATCATTCTATCCTTCATAGTCATGATCAAGTTCAAGGGCTTCAATGTCAGTGGTTTTTTCTCCCCTGGCACTTTTTATGGTATCCATTCCCCTGCCCACAACAGCTTTTCTTGAGGCATAGGCAGAAGCTGTCTCTTCTGTAATAAGTCCTTGTTGATAAAGCCTTATTATATAACGGTCAAATGTTGTCATACCAAAGGCTTCGCCATCGGTGATGATTTCATAAAACGTTTTGCCGTCCATTTCGCCATTGAGAATAGAGTCTTTTATTCGCAGGTTGCTTCCCATTATCTCAAAGGCTGCAACCCTTCCGCCACCAACCTTTGGAAGAAGTCTCTGACATACAATCCATCTTATGGTATCTGCAAGGCGTATTCTTATCTGATGCTCTTCTTTTAATGAAAACATTCCTATGATACGGTTTATTGTCTGTCCGGCATCAACTGTATGGAGCGTTGATACAACAAGGTGGCCGGTCTCTGCTGCGGAAAGACCGATTTCCACAGTTTCTCTGTCCCTCATCTCACCAACCAGGATAACCTTGGGCGCCTGCCTTAAGGCCGCTCTGAGGCCATTTGCAAATGTGTCAAAGTCTTCTCCAAGCTCACGTTGGTTGAATGTGGCCATTTTCTGGGGATGCTGAAATTCGATGGGATCTTCCAGCGTGATTATGTGAATGGATTTGGTTTCATTTAATGCATCGAGAAAAGCGGCAAGAGATGTTGATTTACCACTACCTGTGGCACCAGTTACAAAAATGATGCCGTTTTTCTCCTGGGTCATCTTGTGAAAGGTTTTAGGGAGGTTCAGGCTCTCTATTGTGGGGATGGCTGTTTCAAGTTTTCTCAGAACAATGGAGTATTGACCTGATCTTGAAAAAATATTTACCCTGAAACGTGCCTTGTCCCCAAGAGCATATGATAGGTCGCAGGAACCTTCCCTGAGCAGAGCTTCTGTAAGGCGGCGATCCTGTTTTATAAGGTTAAGAGCAATTGTTTCGGTCTGAAACGGGGTTAAAACCTTGAAGTCAGGCTCCATTTTAACTGGTATCAGTTCTCCCGATGATTCCACCTGAAGGGGTTTTCCAGGAGTAAAGTTAAGGTCTGATACGTTAAAATGGGCTTCAAGCATTTTACTCAGAATGTGGTCTATTTCTTGTTTCTGCATGGCAGCTTTTTCCCCTGAATTTCTGATGAACCTGCAAAAAAGTGCGGTTTCAAGACTTTCCAGCAGTACCCGCTGAAGTTTTATATGAAAGTCTCTGTAACAGGCTGTTTTAAAACGACTTTCATCTCTTCGATTGTGGCGGTAATGCCGCCATGGCCGTTATTAAAATAGCGTCTCTGTTGTTTGGAATTTTTTACAAGACCATAAATTATGCCTCTGTGAAATCCACCGGAGGCGTTTTCAGGAATGGTCTGAAGAGTGACTTGTTGTTAGCCTTGGTGTATGCCTCTTCAGCGCTTATCCATCTTTTATTGTACAGTTGCATTACAGCGTCGTCAAGAAGCTGCATACCATATTGTTTTCCTGTTTGAATCATTGACGGAATCTGGTGGGTTTTAGATTCACGTATAAGGTTTCTGACAGCAGGTGTGGCCACAAGTATTTCCAGAGCAGCGCATCTGCCTTTTTTATCTATTCGTTTAAAAAGCACCTGGGCAACAATAGCCCTGATACCATCGGACAGGGTGGATCTTATCTGTGCCTGTTCTGTGGCCGGAAAAACCTCAATAACACGGTCAACGGTTTTTGCTGCACTTGATGTATGGAGTGTGCCAAAAACAAGGTGACCTGTGGAGGCAGCTTCAATGGCAAGGGATATTGTTTCAAGATCCCTCATCTCACCTACAAGAATAATATCCGGGTCTTCACGAAGCGCACCTCGAAGTGCAGAGGAAAATGATTTGGTATGCATTCCCACTTCTCTGTGGTTTATGATACAATTCTGGCTTTTGTGAACAAACTCAATGGGGTCTTCTACAGTTATGATATGGTCTTTTCTGATTCTGTTGGCCTGGTCAATTATTGCTGCAAGGGTTGTTGATTTACCACTTCCAGTTGGTCCCGTAACAAGGACAAGGCCCCTTGGCAATGATGCAAGTTTTGATATTACAGGTGGAAGTCCAAGCTGTTCTGCTGTAAGGATTTCAGCGGGGATTTCACGAAAAACCGCACCTATTCCATTTCTCTGCATAAAGTAGTTTGCCCTGTACCTTGCAAGTCCCGGGATTTCGTAACCAAAGTCAACGTCACCTGTCTCTTCAAACACCTTTATTTTATCCTCAGGGGTGATTTCATAGAGGATTGTCCTCAAGTCATCGTTGGACAATGTTTTATACTTGATTCGCTCCATATCACCGTGGAGGCGTAGGGCAGGAGGCTGGCCTGCCACAAGGTGAAGGTCAGAAGCACCTTGGTCATTCATCAGTTTAAAAAAAGCGTCAATTTTGGCCATTGCAATCGTTCTCCTGTAAAGAGAGGCAATTTATAGTATAGAGGTTTTCATTTTATTTTCTGGAAAAGCAAGTGTTTATGGAAAAGTTTGCCCAAAGGAACCTAAGTTAGGGAATGAGTCTTAAATAACTTGCCCATTTCAAAACAGGCGACCATCGCAGGCAGTACGTTTGAAAATTCTAATTGAGCATATTATTTCGTGCTCATTCCTAAAGAAGCAGTAGTGGTTCTTCAAGTTTAAACTGTCGTGTGGTTTTTTCAAAGGTTTCAGGTACTCCAGGCGTTTTTTTTTCCACGACAATCAAACATTGAAAGAACAGTAGTGTTATGAAAAGTGAATTACAGGAACGAGGTTGCCAGTCGATGGAGACTGCCAACAACAAATGTTTGCAGAAAAATAATGGCAAGCATTGCCACAATCGGTGAAATATCAATTCCACCAAAATATACAGGTAGTCTTTTTCTGATCTGATAGAGTACAGGATCAGTTATGTTGTTGATAAATCTTACAATATTGTTGTAGGGATCTGGATTGACCCAAGAGAGTACAGCCCTTGCAATTATAATCCACATATATATTTGGAGTGCATAGTCAAGCACCACAGCTACAGCTTGAAAAAAGTTTCCCAGAATGAACATTTCGAGTAAAAATCTCCTTCAATTAATTTGGTTATGCATATGCAGAGATAACTGTAATGAGTCTTTTGTTATTTATTATTAATACACAAGGATGCCGTATTTTGAAATGAAAAGTCAAGTAATTTTGGCCATACTTCATAGCACGGGAAGGGACTATAGATTTTTGAGGATGCAAATTGATGGGCTTGGGCATGTAAAATAGAGGGCATGCTTCATTTCCCAGTTTACACTTTCCTGAGAGAAAGCTCTGATTGGTGGGAATCTCTCACAACAAAGTGTAAAGTTCTGTTGGGTTCATATGAAGGATGCCAAATAAAGATGTCCAAAAATGCCTTGACAAAGTAATGCTTTAACCACCATAATGGTCAGACCATTTTATTTATAATGATTGAAAGCGAAAGATTATGCAGAAAAAAAACAGAGCCAATTTTCAAAAAGCTAAAAAAAGCAGGGTTTTCCAGGATGTTGTCGGGCAGATTCAGGATGCCATTCTTGATGGGAAATTATCCCCTGGTGACAAATTGCCACCGGAAAGAGAACTTCAAGATACCTTTAATGTAAGCAGAGGAACACTAAGGGAAGCATTAAGAGTACTTGAGCAAAAGGGGCTTATTGAAATTCGTCTTGGAACTGGCGGCGGCTCCATGGTTAGGGAAGCCGGAGCTGAACAGTTGACAGAGACCCTTGCTCTTATGATAAGGTCAGGCCGTGTCTCTGTTCTGGATATTGGTGAGTTCCGTGAAGGGATGGAGGGCAGGATTGCATCACTTGCTGCTGATCGCGCTTCAGAGGATGATATACGTAAATTGGAAGAGCTTCTAAATCAGGCTGTCAGTTGTTCTGAAAGGGGAAAAGATGGCTGGGAGGATTTTCTGGATGTTGATGAGGCCATTCACAAGGAAGTTGCAAGAATAGCCGGAAACGCATTGTATCGCTACTCTGCCCAGGTGGTACATGATAATATCAGAAGTTATTATGATCAATACCTTGAATTCTCAAGTAGCCGCATACATGAGAATCGTATTGATCTTGAACAACTGGTGAACGCCATCAAGTCCCGCAATGGTGAAGAAGCAGCCAGAATAGCTGAAAAACATGTTCATGCCTTTAATGTCCGTATGCGTGAAAAGGAGGCGATGGCACAGGGTAAAAACTGAGTCTGGAAAGGGAAAAGGAGAATTTGGAATAAGTTGTTTAGGATTTTTTTCAGTTCTGAAGCTGTTTCCACTCTTTTTCCAGATTATTATAAATGTCTTGGAGTTCATCAATGTTTCTAAAAAAGCAACTCTTGTATATTTAAGCAGCCACGCATCATGTTGCAGTCTTTCTCTACACTTGTGACTCACCGGCTACACGGTTTCCAGCTTTGATCTCAGACTCATGCAATTTTTCATATTAATTACATGGCTGTGGCTGCATTCGGTTAAGCGGTCTAACAGCTCTGGAGAACAGCATGGTGGCCAACTCAAAGGCCTGTTGGTTCATATCTTCCAGGTTTTTGAAACTGCGGCCCTTCATGAGAGGTTTTATATGAAAGTCTCCGTAACAGCCTGTTTTGAAAATGACTTTCATCCCTTCGATTGTGGCGGTGATCAGCCATGTACGTTATACAAAAAATTCCATCAATCCACTTTTGAACTCTTCAAACTTGCTTAACTCATTAAGACTCTCATTTTTATTTTCGGCAGATTTCTCCTCAAGTTCTCCATATTGCAAGTATTTTTGAGCAAATAAAGGAATATCATTCTCTCTAATTTGTCTGCTCTTCATTTCCCTGCGCCTCTCTATAAACACCTTCCTTTTATTATTGATCTTGACTGTTTTGAAAGGATTGTTGTAACTCATGGTCTCTTTTAATGCTGTATTAAAGTAACTTAAATGAAGGGAGAGGGTGGCAGAATCCTGCAATGAATGAACATCGTAAGCCTCAAATGAATGTTTACTGGATGCAGTGTTTTCAATGCAAGGTGAAGCTTCAATGCGAGGGGCGGCTTCAATGCGAGGGGAGGATTCAATGCAAGGGGAAGCCTTGAATCCTTTAGTTAAATCATCGAGATATGGCCAAAGCGAACTGTTGAAAAAAAGAGTTTTACCCTCCTTTGGAATATGCCATAAAGATTGATCAAAACCCTGCAATTTTATTTGAAGATCTATGTTTCTTATATCCTCTGAATCTCCTGTGATGGACATTGATCTGATAAAGCCTGTATCTGTAATATCTTCATATGAGTTCCGTATGAGTCTGGCATTTCTTCTGCGTGAACCTGCTTTTTGAAACTGGTTGCGATAGGTGAACGAGCAGTAATTTATGGGAAGGAGGATTTTATTTTCAAGGGCATATTTCATGAGTTCCAGGGCAGCCAGCTCGGTTTCAAGCACTGTTACTCCTGGCCCGTGGAGAAATGTGTAGCCCCTTTTAATGAGTTTTTCCCTGTTGAACTTTGTACACCTTAGCTGATGAAGGTTCATGAAATTGACCCCTGCATCGTAAAGTTTGGGAATAAGATCTTTTACAGTGGAGATATCTTCAGGTATGGCAGGAATTTCAACTGTGACATGGGGGATGTGTTTGGCAGCCATCTCAAGCTTTTCAATGTTGTACCTGTCTGCACTCAGATCAAAGCGGATCTCATCAAGCCCAAGGTCAGCAAGATTCTTGAGTTTATCTTCTGTTATTAGAATACCGTTGGTGTACATCCATATATAATATGGAATCTGTTGTCGTTTTCTTATGGTTTTAAGAAACAGTGTTACCCTTTCCATTGTCATGGTGGGTTCTCCGCCGCTGAAGCTTACACCCTCTATATCAAATTGTTTAAGATAATCCACATAATCGTCAGGGGTTGGGAAATCAAGATTGTTGGTTCCGGGAATCCCCTTTTTTTTCTGTGTTGATGGACAATAGAAGCAATGGGCGTTGCAGATATTGTTAACAAAAAGGCACGACCATTTTCCTTGACCGCAAAGCATGCATCCGGGTGATATATCGTGAATAAATGGTTTTGTTCCTGAGAAAAGAATGCCTGCTGACTTGTCATTTTTTAGATTAACTTCATCGCCGAAATCTCTTTTACTGCAAGGGTTGTTTAATGACGGAGGTTTATGGTGAGAGCTAAACCCACTCCTTTTATATT
>NZ_LT828545.1:76328-184150 GCF_900170035.1 Desulfamplus magnetovallimortis
CTTTTATATTGATTCTCTGAGCTGTTGTTTAATGACTGAAGCTTATGGTGAGGGGACACGACAATGGCATTCAGAAGGGAGTCACGCAAAAGTGTTGCCCGGATAGCAGATTCTGGAGTCAACCATTTCATGATGTCGTAGGCGTCAGCATGTTCCTGGCGGTTCAAATCAATGAAAAACTCTTTTTCCTCGTTCATTGAGTTCCTTTTCAATTTATTGTGGTAGATTGTGAAAATCAGGATGGACTCCATTATCAGTTTGATTGTTAATATGCAAGAAAATATGGCACATTGGATTCTTATTTGTGTGTTTTTGTCATAAATGAAGCGTTATGGTGACTATTTGAGACAATAAGATTTGCTCTTATGCTCATTAATATAAAATATTAATGAGCTTTGGTTAATAATGCCTGAATTTTTTCATAAATGTTATTCAGCTAATAATTATCCCTTGACAAGGGCATCCATATTAAATTACTTATTGTGCTGTCTTTATCATCTCACATTGATACAAATCTGCAAAAGATGGATGCCAATTTTGTTTATGCGTTTTTTGTAATCTGTTGCAATATCAATACTTAATTTTTGGGTAATGTGTTTGTATTTTAAATATTTTCAATAGATTATAAAATGATATTCCTTGAATTTCAGACTATACGAAGCACTTTCTGTCTGACGTTTCATTTATGATTAACTGCATCCTCTCCATTTAAGGCAGTCACGAGTAAAAACTTTTGATAAATATTGTTTTTTTGGATTGCCCGACAGGCTGTTACGGAATGCCGAATGGTCTTTATTTACCACAATATAATGATTAATAAAAAATCGTTGAGCGTATATATTGTGTTTATCCATAATCATTTTTGAGTTCCGTAACAGCCTGCCGAGATTTTCAATATTTATCAATTATGTTTCACTCAACTATAATATAATTTGCGAAAAAAAATATATATATTAACCCTACCACTTTTTCGGAGGTGTACCTATGCAGTTTAGAAAAGGCTTTGAAGCAGATGAGTTTGCCTGTCTGGTTCAGATTGAGCCGCCTAAGGGGACTGATGTTTCGTTAATGGTTAAACATGCCGTGAATGTCAAGGGGGTTGCCCACGGCTTCATTGTATCGGAAATGGGAAATGCTGTTATGCGTATGAGTTCGCTTGGAGCATCTCTTGTTCTCCGTGAAAATGGACTGGATGCGGTGCTTCAGGTCAGTTGTCGGGATAGAAACCGTCTGGCTCTTCAGGGTGATATTCTTGCAGCATCTGCCTGCGGAATTAATGCCGTGATGGTTGTGGCAGGCGAGGATCCAAGTTTTGGGGATCACCACACTGCAAAGGCTGTGCATGATGTCACCCTTGATGAGTTGCTCAAAGGCTTGGCTAAAATGGAAAGTGGCAAGGATATGGCCGGAATTGAACTGTCAGGTTCACCTGATTTTCTCAAGGGCACAACTCTTAATACATGTTTGCGCGGAGCTGACCGTGAAAATGAACTGGATAAGATGAAGAGGATGATTGATGCCGGTGTCTCTTTTTTCGTCACCCAGCCTCTATTTGAATTTTCTATGACCCAGCCTTTTCTTAAAACCGCAGAAAAAAACGGTGTTAAAATCATTCCCACTGTATTGCTTTTAAAATCTTTGGGTATGGCACGCTATATGTCCCGGAATGTGAATAGTGTTAATATGCCTTCTGCCATTGTTGACAAGATTGTGTCTGCATCTGATAAGGTACGGGAGTGCATGAAGATCGCCAGACAGTTGATTCTCGATGTGAAATCAGAAGGATATGGCGGGGTCAATGTATCAACCCTTGGATGGGAAGACAGACTTCCGGAAATTCTTGGAGTTATGGAAGGGTTGAAAGGTTAGAAATTTATCCGGATCAGGATTTAGGAGGAAGGATTTCAATGAGTGAAAGTACATCTTTAAATGATAAAACTGCCGGATCTGTTATGGTTTTAGGTGGTGGTATTGCCGGCATGCAATCCGCCATTGATCTTGCCAATTCCGGTTATTATGTCTATCTGGTTGAAAAGTCCTATGCCATTGGCGGCATGATGGCCCAACTTGACAAGACCTTTCCCACCAATGACTGTACCATGTGAGTCATCTCACCCAAACTGGTCGAGGTCGGCCGGCATCTTAACATTGAGCTTTTAACAAATACCGAACTTGTTGCACTTGACGGACAACAGGGAAACTTCACCGCAAGGATCAGGCAAAAACCACGATACGTTGATATTGCAAAATGTACAAGCTGCGGGGAGTGCGCCAAGGTTTGTCCTGTGGATTTCCCAAGTGAACACAATCAGGGTCTTGCAATGCGCAAGGCCATATTCAAGCAGTATGAGCAGGCTATTCCCGGAGCGTTTGGAATCTCCAAGCGAAGCACAGCACCATGCAAGGCTACCTGTCCTGCCCATGTCAGTATTCAGGGTTTTATCGCCCTGATGAATCAGGGAAAATACAGGGAAGCTTTGAAACTCTTCAAGGAAGAGCATCCCTTTCCAGGGGCATGCGGTCGTGTCTGTCATCATCCTTGTGAGGCTAAGTGTACCCGTGGGGATGTAGAGGAGCCTCTGGCAATCCAGCATCTTCACAGATTCCTTTCTGATACAGATTTTGCATCTGATGAACCTTATGTCCCTGAAATTGCTGAAAAACGGGATGAAAAGGTTGCCATTGTAGGTTCAGGCCCTGCAGGCTTGACTGCTGCATACTATATGGCACGTAAGGGTTACGGGGTGACAGTATTTGAGAAACTTCCGGTAAAAGGCGGAATGATGGCAGTTGGAATTCCGGAATATCGCCTTCCCCATGACGAACTTATGCGCGAAATTGAGGTTATTGAAAAACTTGGTGTCGAGATAAAAACCAACGTAGAATTTGGTAAAGATGTCACCCTTGATAGCCTTAAATCAGATGGTTACAGCACCCTTTTTATGGCAACAGGGCTACATGGAAGTCGTGGACTTGGCATTGAAGGCGAAAATCTTGACGGAATCCTTAAGGGTGTAAATTTCTTAAGGGAATCTGCCATAAACAATTGCGAAAAAAACAACAATAACTGCGAAGCCCTTTTGGGCAAGGTTGTTGTTATAGGCGGCGGTAACGTGGCTGTGGATGTTGCACTTACTGCCCGTCGTCTTGGTTCAAAGGATGTCACAATGGCATGCCTTGAGGACAGAATCGAGATGCCGGCCTGGGATTATGAGGTTGAAGAGGCCCTTGAAGAGAAGGTGACTATAAGAAACAGCCTTGGGCCTGCCCGTTTTATTGAGAAGGATGGAGCTGTATGCGGCGTTGAGTTTAAGCGCTGTACCGCAGTATTTGATGAGCAAGGGCGATTTAACCCCCAGTATGATGAAACAGATCTTACAACAATTGAAGCCGATTATGTCATTGTGGCCATAGGTCAGATGGCAGAGCTTGAATTTGCAAAGAGTCAGGATATATCTGTCACACCAAGGGGAGGACTTGAGGCTGACCCCGTAACCCTTCAGACCCCCATACCCTGGGTGTTTGCAGGTGGAGATGTGTTTTACGGCCCGAAATCCGTGGTGGATGCCATTGCCTGCGGCAAGGAGGCTGCTGAAAGTATGCATCGTTTTATACATGGAGAGGATCTTGCAGCAGACAGAGAAAAGAGCTTTGAGTTTGAAAAGCCTGATATTTCAAATGAGGCAAAAAGAGCCCGTGTCCATCCTGCCAAAGTGTGCGTTGAAGAGCGCGAGGGAAATTTCTGTGAAGTGACCTGCGGGCTTTCCGAAGAGGATATCCGCAGGGAATCAGACAGATGTCTCTCCTGCGGTATCTGCTCAGAGTGTTATCAATGTGTTGATGCCTGTCTTGCAGGTGCCATTGATCATTGTCAGCAGGTTGAATACAAGGAGCTGCCTGTGGGCTCTGTTATCATGGCGTCAGGAAGCCGTCCCTTTGATCCTTCCGGACTTGGAGATATCTATCTTTACAAGCGTTCGCCAAATGTTATGACAAGCCTTGAGTTTGAGAGGATTTTAAGTGCAGGCGGACCCACAATGGGACATCTTGAGCGACCGTCAGATGGCAAGGAGCCGGAGAAGATAGCATGGCTTCAGTGCATAGGCTCAAGGGATAGCAACAAATGCGGTAATGGCTACTGCTCATCTGTATGCTGCATGTATGCAGTAAAGGATGCCATGATCGCAAAGGAGCACTCCCACCACGAACTTGACTGCGTTATCTTTAACATGGATATGCGTACATTTGGCAAGGACTATGAAAAATATTATATAAGAGCCCGGGATGAGGAGAAAGTCCGGTTTGTGAAATCAAGGATTCATTCGGTTGATGAGGTTCGGGAAACCGGTAACCTTATGCTGACATACGTTGATGAGGCCGGAAATATCTGCAAAGAGGAGTTTGATATGGTTATCCTGTCCGTGGGATTGACCATAACTGAAGAGAATCGTCAGCTTGCTGCCACAATTGGTGTTGAGCTGGATAAGTATGGATTTGCAAAAACTTCGCCTTTCAACCCTCTTGAATCATCACGTCCCGGTGTCTTTGTTTCAGGTGTATTTCAGGGTCCCAAGGATATCCCATCCTCTGTTACCGAGGCAAGCGGTGCTGCCTGTGCAGCAGGAGTTCGCCTGATTGAGGCCAGAAACTCCTGTACAAAGAGTGTGGAGGTTGTGGAGGAGCGGGACATTTCAGATGAAGAGCCGAGAGTCGGCGTATTTGTCTGCAAGTGCGGTATCAATATTGCCGGAATCGTGGATGTTGATGCTGTCTCAAAGTATGCTGAAACCCTTCCGGATGTTGTCTATGTAGGAGAAAATCTTTTTACCTGCTCCCAGGATGCCCAGGATAATATGAAAAATATTATTGTTGAAAACCGCCTCAACAGGGTGGTTGTAGCCTCCTGTACCCCCAAAACCCATGAAGGCATTTTCATGGATACCCTGGAAAAGAGCGGTCTTAACAAGTACCTCTTTGAGATGGCCAATATCCGAAACCAGAACTCCTGGATGCATTTCCATGAGCCTGAAAAGGCAACAAAAAAGGCCAAGGATCTTGTGCGAATGGCAGTAGCAAGGGCAGCCACCCTTCATCCACTTCATGAAAAACGTATCTCTGTAACTGTAAGAGCACTTGTAATAGGTGGCGGTATAGCTGGTATGACAGCAGCAAAAGGCCTTGCAGATCAGGGTTTTGATGTTGTTCTGGTGGAGAAGGAGGCACGTCTTGGTGGCCTTGGAAATCAGCTTTACACCACAATTGAAGGGGCAAATATCCGCGAGTTTGTAAAAAAACTTGCAAGTGAAGTTGAAGCCCATGAAAAGATTCAGGTATTGAAACAGTCCCTGATTGTTGATTTTACAGGTTACAAAGGCAATTTCACCACAGAGGTTCTGGTTGGACCCGGTATGTATGAGCGCAAGATTGAGCATGGTGTCATGATCATTGCCACAGGTGCAAATGAGTACTCCCCTGAGGAGTATCTCTACAAGGAGAGCGACAGGGTTGTAACCCAGCTTGAACTTGGCCATCGACTGGAAGAGCAGGGTGCAGATGATCTTGAACAGGTAGTAATGATTCAATGCGTAGGCTCAAGAAATGAGAAAAATGTTAACTGTTCAAGGGTCTGCTGTCAGGGGGCTGTGAAAAATGCCCTTCACATCAAGGAGCTCAACCCTGATGCTGATGTCTTTATTCTTTACAGGGATATGAGAATGTACGCCATGCTGGAGGATTACTACACGGAAGCAAGAAACAAAGGTGTTCTTTTCTTTCGCTATGATCCTGAAGATCCGCCGGTTGTGGAGAAAAATGTGGAAAAGGCAGAAGATGGTTCACTAAAAGAGAGCCTGACAGTTACTTTTACAGATCATGTTATTGGCAGAAAACTTGCTGTGGATGCAGATCTTGTGACCTTGAGCGCTGGTGTTGAGGCAGCCGATACCGAGGAGCTTGCAACCATTCTCAAGACCAACAGGAACCAGGAAGGGTTCTTTATTGAGGCCCATGTTAAACTGCGACCTGTGGATGCAGCCACAGAAGGTATTTTTATTTGCGGTACTGCCCACGGTCCAAAGTTGATTACAGAGACCATTGCGCAGGCAATGGCAGCGGCATCAAGGGCAACAACCTTCCTCTCCCAGGATGAATTGACCCTGTCTGCTGTTACGGCTGAGGTAAATCCTGAAAATTGCGCTTCCTGTTTGATCTGTGTAAGATCCTGTCCATACGGGGTTCCAATAATCAATGAAGATGGCGTCAGTTATATAGATGCTGCCCTTTGTCATGGATGTGGAGTCTGTGCTTCGGAGTGTCCTGCAAAAACCATCAAACTCAACTGGTATGAAGATAATCAGTTGCTCAGCAAGGTTGAATCCCTGCTGGAGGGGGTAATTTAACATGTCAAAAGATTTTGAACCGGTCATTCTGGCCTTCTGCTGTAATTACTGAGGGTATTCTGCTGCGGACCTGGCAGGTTCCATGAGATTGAAATGCCCTGCAAACTTCAGAATCATCAGGTTGCCCTGCACCGGCAAGATTGATGTGATTCATATCCTCAGAGCCTTTGAAAAAGGGGCTGATGGCGTTTATGTGGTGGGATGCATGGAAGGAGATTGTCATTTCAAGACAGGCAATTTCCGTGCAAGAAAAAGGGTGGCACAGGCTGCCGCAATTCTTGATAAGATTGGTGTGGGAGGAGATCGAGTAAAAATGTATAATCTCTCTTCCGGAGAAGGCCCGCTTTTTGCTCAATACTCCATTGAGATGGACGAAAAGATAAGGGCACTTGGACCAAGTCCTATCAAGGTTGCCCTTCAGGCCAAAAAAGAGGCTGCGTAAAAATTTTTATGGAATAATTCCAATATCCAATATGAGGTTTATAGATGATAATAGCAGATAAAAAGCCCATTGAAGAGATTATCCAGGAAGTTAAGGATTACGACAGGCTTCTGGTTCTGGGATGTAATGAATGTGTCACTGTTTGCGAAGCCGGTGGAAAAAAGGAGGTAGAGGTTCTTGCATCTGCCTTAAGAATGCACTTCATCAAGGAGGGTAAAGAGAAAAAAATTGATGAGAGAACCCTGGAGCGTCAGTGTGACCATGAATATCTTGAAGAGATTCGTGATGTCATTGATCAGTATGATGCAGTTCTATCCCTTGCATGTGGTGTAGGGGTTCAGTTTACAGCGGAAAAATATCACTCAACCCCGCTGATTCCAGGTGTCAATACCTGTTTTCTCGGAGCAAATGAGCAGCGTGGCATGTGGACTGAGCGCTGTCAGGCCTGTGGAGCGTGTATTTTGGCCAGAACCGGTGGTATATGCCCCATTTCGAGATGTGCCAAGAGGGTCATGAATGGCCCCTGCGGCGGTTCAAGTGCGGGCAAATGCGAAATCAACAAAGATCTGGATTGTGCATGGCAGTTGATCATCGACAGGCTCAGGGATCTGGGCAGGCTTGATGATTATGAAATTGTAGCACCCATAAAGGACTGGTCAACCGAAAGATCCGGTGGCCCAAGAACAGTTGTCAGGGAGGATGTGCAGGTATGAATCTGAAAACTTCAAGCAAGCTGGAAAAGGTATTGAAATCGGGACATATCGCTGTTACCTCCGAGTGTGGTCCGCCAAGGGGAAGTGATCCAAAAGCTGTTACGGAAAAGGGCAAGCTGATAAAAGATCATGTGGACGTTGTCAATATAACAGACAACCAGACTGCCATGACCCGCATGTGCTCCCTTGCTGCCTGTATCCATCTCAAACAGATGGGTATAGAGCCTATGCTTCAGATGGTAACACGGGATAGAAACCGTATTGCCCTGCAAAGCGATATTCTGGGCGCGGCCTCCTTTGACATTCATAATATGCTCTGTCTTTCCGGTGACCACCAGAGTTTTGGAGACTGTGCCCAGGGCCAGAATGTCCATGACATTGACTCAATGCAGCTTCTGCAGACAGTCCGTCACATGAGAGATAATGGAAAGTTCCTTGGCGGAGATGACATAAAGCGGCCACCAGATATATTTGTGGGTGCTGCTGCCAATCCATTTGCAGATCCCTTTGAGGTCAGGGTTCCAAGGCTTGCCAAAAAAGTGGCTTGCGGAGCCGAGTTCATCCAGACCCAGTGTATCTATAACCTTGACAAGTTTGAGGAGTGGATGCGCAGGGTAAGGGAGAGGGGACTCCATGAAAAGGTTTTTATCCTTGCCGGCATGACACCCATGAAATCCGCAGGAATGGCACGTTACATGAAAAACCGTGTGCCTGGAATGGATGTGCCTGACGAGGTGATAAGCCGCATGGCAGGGGTTCCCAAGGAGAGGCAGCCACAGGAGGGAATTGATATTTGCGTGGAGGCCATTCAAAGGCTAAAAGAGGTGGAAGGAGTTGCAGGGTTCCATATCATGGCCATTGAATGGGAGGAGAAAGTTCCCGAGATAGTTGAAAGAAGCGGGCTTTATCCAAGGCCCCAGGTTTGATGAATATTTAAAAAATACCTTCGCCAAATTCAAAATACTTTGAAAAAATGGGCATCCTTCATTTACCAGTTGACACTTTTCGGATTAGCATCCCGGTTTTCAGAAGATTTCCCACAAAAAAGTGTCAACTACTTTTGGCGATGTATGAAGGATGCCAAAAAATGCATCTATTTCCGGCATCCTTCATTTGCCAGTTTACACTTTTTGGAGCCACATTCCCATTTTTAGGGAATTATCTCAAAAAAAGTGTCAACTACTTTTGATGGATTCTGAAGGATGCCCTATTTCCACGGTAAAACAGAATTGGCGAAGGTTACTACAGTTCATACACCCCCTACATCACGGGATAGTTGCTACTGCTGCAAATTCAGGCTCGTGGAGTGGCAGAAGGATATCGGCCATATCCCGGATTTGCAGCATTATATCATAGGCTTCGCAGGAATTGACAAGGGTTCCCGGTGGAATAACTTCCATCTCCATGGCTTTTATTTCCAGTGGGGGATAAAAGTTTTCCTTAATTACACAAAACCCTGTGATAATGGCTTTCCCTTCTTTTGTATTAATGATGACACTCATCCCACCATCGGTGTGAACAGGCGTGTGCATGCATGTGATTCCCGGAAGAATCTGGGTATCTTCACTGAGAACCTGTAATTGGCCGTTCTCCTCAACATCCTCAATATAATCTTCAAGGTAACGGAAATCCAGTGGATGGGGATCATGGATACGCTTCAATTCCTTTTCATGGACATAAATGACAGCATTGGTGCATTTATAGTCATTTTCGCAGTGGTCATTGTGAAGATGGGTGTGTATTATGATATCAATCCCTTCCGGAGTTAATCCCCAATTGGCAAGTCCTTCTTCAAAGGTATAAATTTTACCGCCAATGGCATCTTCCCGATCTTTGGACTGAATGGGACTCATTTCACCTGTGTCCACAAGTATGGTCTTGTCACCGCCTTCAATGTACCAGCAGTATATTGGAATGGTGTAACTCTCTCCCGCTCCGTGCTGGTAGGTCATCATGCTCTTGTCAAACACCTTGGTTCCCATCACAATTGGGTGTATTTTATAGTTATTCATCTGCATTCATCCTTCCATATCATTTTCAAGTGTTTTTTGCCACCAGTACTGGTATTGACGATTTCATGATGACACCGCTTGCTGTGCTGCCGATCATGATCTCTTCAAGGTTGCCATGTCCGTGGGTTCCCATGATGATCAAGTCAAACCCCTTGCTTGCAGCGGTTTTTACAATTTCATCAACCGGGTTACCGGCAATAACAATAATTCGCTCCTCGGAGAGCGGACAATGGGGCATGTCATTGAGTACCTGAAGTGAGGTCATTTTCATCCGCTCCCGAATGGTCTGTTTCGCAGAGTCAATATTTTTTTGGTTGAGCGCTTCTTTTTTCTTTTTATCGACATGGGTGGTAAGGTCAATGCCGGTTCCCGTTGAGTACTCTTCAAGTAGATCCGGAACGACATGCATGGCGTGGACTTCGGCATTGTACTTGTTCCCGATGTTGCAGGCATATTTAACTGCGTGGCGTGCTGTTTCTGAAAAATCAGTTGCAAAGAGAATTTTTTTAATATCCATAGTCATGGGAGAGAGGTTTTCTTTTAAATCTTCTTTTGCTGTTGCTTCGGTCTTTTTCGAGATAATTTCATCCCCTTCAACATCTGCTGGGCCAAAGATTTTGTCTGTGAATTTGACATACCAGGCAGCAGATTGCACCTGAATAATATAGGCGATGGCAACAACAAGGGCAGCACTTGCCCCCTCTTTGCCAAAGGCGTTGATGGCAATGGCCAGTGCAATGGAGAGATTTCTCATAACAGAGCCATACACCAAGGCAATGGCGTCGCCTCTGGATAAAAACAGTTTTCCGACAATGCTGCTTAAGGTGAAATTAAAGGCGTAAATAATAACAAGGGGTATGAGAATATATAAAAGCATCTGTGGAGAGGCTGCAATGCCCTTTGCCTTAAGTGCCATGGCAATAAACACAATTCCAATTACACCCAGGGTTGAAATGGGAGGAAATTTGGGGCCGACATTCTGTTTGAATCCCTTTAGACCATATTTTTTCACCAGACGCTGACGTGTAAAAAAGCCGGCTATCATTGGAACAAACACAATGATGACGATTTGCTGCACGACCTTGAAAAAATCAATTTCAATGGTTGCCCCCATGAGAAATTTCACATAAAAGGGGGTGGCAATGGAGCCTACTGTAAGCCCTATTACCGTCATTTTTACCGCTGCTTCAAGGTTTCCTTTGGCAAATCCTGTCCAGGAGATGGTCATACCGCTTGTGGGGACAAGGCCCGTTAAAAGAAGCCCTAATGCCATATAGGGGCTATCCTTGAAAAAGAGTAAGCCTATCCCGAATGCAAGAAAGGGAACAATTCCAAAGTTAATGATCTGGGTTAATACCTGAGCCTTTAAATCACCGCCTTCAAATACTTTTTTGATGTTAAGATTGACCATCATGGGATAGACCATAAGGAACGTAAAGGGGATGATGAGATTTTTCAAAAAGCCCGAATCCACAATCATTCCAAATATAAATCCGGCAACCATCATAACAGGGATGGCGATGATAAGGTTTTTTGTTATTTTACCAAGAAATGATGACATAACTTACTCCTTTCAGATCAATTTATATGAAAACTTTTGCAAGTGGCTGTTTTAAGACCGAATTTGTGATTACTCAAAGTCGAAATCTATGATCTTTTGATTTTTGTTAATACTGTCTGAATCACAGGATAACCAGGATAAGGCAGGATTATCTATCCTGAACATCCTATCCATTCAAAATCGACACCTATGATCTTATAAGCCTTGTCAACACTGTCTGAATCAGGATTCCCAAGATTAACAAGATAAGGCAAGATTATATATCCTGAGCATCCTATCCATCCTGGTTATCCTGGTTCAGACAACTGCAATAACTTCGGAAAAAGCAATAAGATGTCGATTTTGAGTATCCATCCTGGTTATCCTGATTCAGACAAATGCAATAACTGCTAAAAAAGAAATAAATTGCCAATTTTGATGCTTATAAGCCCTTTTTAACCTTTCCTTTGTAACTCTGACAGGTAAACGCAAAAAATATACCACTTTCCCCAAAACGCTTTGTATGGAGTTGAAAGTTATCAGGATTATGCTGGGAAGCCTCTAAATTGAAGGAAAGAATAATTAGAAATTACAAAATCATTCTTAGTGAAGGATGGTGTCAATGCGTTACCAGGTGGCAGGATTACGAGACATAGCGCACCATTAACGTTACCATGATTAGTTTTATGTGGACTTTGCGTTAATGTCTGTAATCTGGAGTGTATCAGGATGGCAGGATTTGCTGGAAAAATGGGTAGTGTCATAAAAGTGTTGATATCTTTTTGTGAAAGCCCTGCGGAATCAAGGTTTGTGAAGAGCTCATCAACATATTTGGGACACCACCGAAAAATGGACATCATTCATTTTTTTTGAGACACCATGTTCATTTATCGGGATTCTCCATCAAATAAGTGTAATTTACTTTAAACGTATATGAAGTATGTCATTATAATCAAGGATTTTTATGATCATATAAACTGTTGACAGTTTAACTGATATATTATATGGTGGCTATTATGAATATAGATGAATTAAAAAAATACAAAAATCGTAATGACATCAGAATGGATGAGCTTCTGAGCATCGCAAATTATTTTATTGATATGATTGTGCCGGATCAACCATCGGAAAGGGTTTCAAGAAAACTAACTGACCGGAATATCCGCTATTATATCCAACAGAAGCTTGTGGATCGTCCTGTGGGAAAAGATGGCCTTGCCGCACTTTATGGATACAGACACCTGCTGCAACTGATAGCAGTTAAACGGTTGCAGACATCCTATCTGCCTGTTAAAAAAATTGCAGAGCTGATTAAGGGTAAAACGGATGCTGAGTTATTGAATATTGCAGTGTCCTCAGAGTTTGTAAATAAAAACAGACCTGAAAATCCGGCACTCTCTTTTCTTGATTCCATAGCAACATCAAAAAATAGTGATCAGGAGCAGTTAAAAGAGAAGGTCAGCAGTTTTAGTGTATCGTCAAAGGATTTGCCTGAGAAAAAAGATGTTTTGAGTTGCCCCGGCAACCCTTTTCGGCCACGCACTTCATCATGGGATCGCTATGAACTTGAGGATGGAATTGAAATTCATATTCGCAGGGACAAGAAGAAAAAATTGATAAAAACAACATTTGCAAGAAGCCTGAATGACTTTCTGCAATCGCTTTGAGTATCTCTAATAAACCTCCATGTTTGCTGACGCATTACAACGAAATATGAAGGTCGTTATATATCAGTTTGTTATGGAGAATTTCTAATAACGCCCATGGCAAACCCATCTTGCCACAACGAAGCATGAAAGCCCTGAAAAAAACCTTAAAATACGGGGACTTTCTTATAAAAAGGAGAAACAAAACAATGGCTACACAAGATAAGCCTCTAATAGAAATAGTGCCTCTTAAAACAAAAGTTTTGGCCGGCAAATCATCAAAAATGGATTTTCTTGTTCGAATTACGGCACCTGAAGCAGAAATTGAAACAGATCGTCCGCCATTAAATATAGGTCTTGTGCTGGATAGATCAGGCTCAATGAGCGGAAAAAAAATTAAAAAGGCAAAGGATGCAGCCTGTTATTGCATGGAGCAGATGCTTGAAACCGATCTCTTCAGCCTCACTGTTTTTGATGATGAAGTAGATGTGGTTGTCCCATCTGTTCATCCGAAAAATCGATCCAGAATAAAAAATGCCATCAGCCAGATAAACGCTGGCAACACAACAGCTCTTCATGAAGGCTGGGTTAAGGGAGGCAAACAGGTTGCAGAGAGGATGAATCCGGCAATGCTCAACAGGGTAATCCTTATAACAGACGGCCTTGCAAATGTAGGCGAAGTCAACACCGATGTGATTGTAAGCCAGGCCAGAGGGCTGAGTGAACACGGTATTTCAACAACAACAATAGGTGTTGGCAATGATTTTAATGAAGATCTGCTTGTGCCAATGGCACAGGCTTCCGGCGGCAACAACTGGTTTGTTGAGTCGGCAAATGATTTCCAGAAGATCTTTGAAACTGAAATGGAGGGACTAGTTCGTGAGAGGTTCACCTCGGTTTTTTTAAGCATTACTCCTGTGGATGGTGTTGAAATTTTAGATGTTATGAATGATTTTGAAAAAGACTTTGAGGATAACTATATTTTGCCCAATCTTGTGAATGGGCAGCCTCTGGAGATTATCATCCGTACCCAACTTTCGGCAAGAGAGAATGGAATATGTGACGTGTTTAAAATGGAGCTTGCCTGGCAACAACTTGACCATGAAGGGCAGCAGCTCCTTACAGAAAAAGCTTTGATCGAATATGCAGATGAAAAAACGGCAGGGGACGCAAAGCCCAACTTTCAGGTTCAGAAAGTTACCAAATTGTTAGAGGTTGCCAGGGTAAAAAGAGAGGCAATAGAGTACATGGATCAGGGGGATTACTCTGCATCTTCAGAAGCTTTGGCCTTAATGGCACCTGTTATGCATGATATGGCTGAAGAGCATGATGATGAAGAGCTTGCAACAGAAGCAAGTCATCTTGAAGAGCTTTCCACAATGGTGAAGGAAGAAAATGATATACAGTATTCCAGAAAATCCATGAGATACTCCAGCATCAACATGCAAAGAGGTAAAAAGGTCAGGTAGCTTTGGGGCGTTAGGAAGAGTATCTGCTTTTTTTATTCTTTCCTGAAGATATCGACCTTTGTTTCCAGACACTTCCGTAAACTTAAGTCATTGACTCCGATTTCGTACCAACTGTCGGGCTTTTGGTAGAAATCAAGTCCACGGCCAATTTTTATGACCCAGCCGTTATCAATTCTGATCTCACGGTCATGCAACTGGGGATTGATCTCAATGTTAAGCTCGATGTCCATCTCAAGAAGACTCTGCTGGAGTTCTCCAAGTTTGTCCTGAAGTTCCACGAGGGGCGTAAATTCATCATAACTTGTGATAAGGTTGATCTTTCTGATGGTGGGGGATTTAATAACCGCTTCGCAGAACCTTACAAAATTATGAATCTGATGATTACTTCGGATATAAGGATCTTCTATGGTGATCTCTTTTCCATTTTCGAGGTAGGCAGAGATGATGGATTCATATGAATGTCCGGTGTCTCCATACAAAATGGACAGATGCTGTTCAACAGGTTCGGTTTTTTCTTCTGCTATCTTTTTTGTAATTTTTCCAGGGTTGTTTATTGTCGTCTTTTCAACTACTCCTTTGATTGAGCTTTCCGTTCCTTCTTCAATGGACTCTTCAACGACCTCTTCAACAACCCTTTCAACAAACCCTTCAACCGGGTTTTCTATTGTGCTTTTTTTGTTTTTCAGGCCATTTTTACTAAAAGCTTCCTGATCCACTGACTCCAGCTCACTTCTAACGGGGTTCTGGGTAGCCTGGGCTGATTTTGACTCGGGACAATAGACCACAACCTCGTTTCCATCCTCAGCAAAATAGGATAGATCTATTTTGGCAAATTCATCATCCGGTTTTCTTTTGTTCATCTGCTCTTTAATTCTGCGGCGATTTTCAATGGCATAGGCCACATAGGCTTCAAAATCCCTGTCTGAAGGTGAATCTTCAGGATGTAATATTTTTAAAAATGCACAAACTGTCTTTTTGATCCCCTTTTCATCACGTCCTTCAACGCTATTGCCCAGTTTGATACGGCAACTGACCTCTTCAAAGCGGTTTGAGTGCTTCAGTTGATAATGAAAGGCTTCGGCCAGATAATCCGTTATAAATCCATAATTACCGGTGAGGTAGGCACTGCTGGTTTTTGGCATCTCCCAGCCGGGAATATAACTTGCGAACCGATCCATCACGGCCAGATCAAATTGCGGGGGAAGGGGTTGAAAGAGATCATATTCAGAGGAGTTTACAATCTGCTTCACCGACTGGTCAATGTTGCCCACAAAGGCAAGGCTTGCATCGGCAATCACTTCAACACCCCGTGAAAAACGTCCATTGGCCATGAAATCCTTCATAATCTGAATGGTATCAGGATCTTTGATTTTGATTCCGCCAACTTCATCAAATGCAACGGTATCCCAGAAACCCACAAGTCCTATTTTTTTTCGGTTGTTGTTATAAAACAGGGTTGCCTTGGTTGCCTGGCCACCGCTGATCAATGTGGAATAGGGGGAAAACTCGCTGAAAAAATAGGATTTCCCGGTGCCCCGTGGGCCAAGTTCTATGAAGTTGTAATTGGCTTCAACCAGAGGTGCCAGTCTGTTAATAAAATGAAATTTCTGGCGGTGATTCAATTTACCGGGTTCAAGGCCCACAGATCGCAAAATGAGATCCAGCCATTCATCCCTTGAAAACGCTTTCCGGCCCTGGCCATATTTTTTAAAATCAAATCGACTGAGCTGGATGGGCCGTAAATCTTCAACGTAAAAGGCATATTTATCCTCTTCAATGTCGTTGTATGCCAGGGTCACTTCAGCCCAGATTCCTCCTTCAAGCAGGCGATCATTGTCTTTATAAAATTTTTGTCCAATGGCGATTCGCTGGGAATTAAAGTTCTCCAGGGATGCCCAATGCCTCTTTTCCTTTTCAACATACCGGACATGCACCTTGTCAATAAACCTGTGGCTTCCCTTTGTGGCCACCTTTGACTGTGCCGTGTTGGCTTCGTTTGGCCGTACATAATTGTCCTGAAGGGTTTCAAGGACTGCCTCCATTCCCTCCTGGATTTCATCGGGTTCATCACTTGCACAATAGCGGGCCAGTAGAAATTCAAGTACAAAGGTGGGAACATTGGTGCCTTTTTTGATGCGATGGAGCAGGTCTTTTCGTACCACTTTACCGTCAAAGAGTTCTGTTATTTTTTTATCCAAGTTGTCCATTGATTAAAACCTATCATCCCGGGTTCATTGCATTCAGATTACTTGTAATTATGCCACTTCTAATTTGAGGCTTTTTCCTAAAGCTTGAGCATAATTTACAAGGGTAGATAAACGAATATCCTCTGCATGATTTTCGATTCTTGAAATTGCAGATTTGCCGGTTTTTAACTTGTTTGCCACCTGTTCCTGGGTAAGCCCTGCTTCAAGCCGAGCTTCCTTGAGTAGAGCACCAATTTTAAACTGCTCATAACCCTTCTCATAGTTCTGAGCAAATTTCGGACTCTTGCTTTTTCTTTTTTCAATATATTTATCAAGGTCATCCATAATTATCTCCTGCTCAAATAGTCTTTCTTTCTTTTTTCCGCTAATTTTATCTCTTTTTGGGGAGTTTTCCGGGTTTTCTTTTGAAAGGAGTTTGTCAAAATGATCAATTCACGCTCGTGAATAAAACCAAGAAGACGAAAAATATTCTTTCCAACACTTACCCTTACTTCCCAGATATCATCTGTGTTGACCAGTTTTTTAAAGTATTTAGTTGAGATGTTTCGAGTCTCTCGTATTAACTTCAAAACCCAAGTAATTTTAGTAACTTGAGAATCAGAAAGAGAATCCAGGTGTTCTTCTACAGGGCATTTCCCTGTTACGGTCTTGTAAAATGATATCAATTTCATGGAGATAAAGTATACATATATGTGAACAGTGTCAAGAAACTTAAAAAGGAGCAATTGAAAGGAAACAATTATTCACACCATATAATCCGTCTCAAGGTTAATGCTGTTATACGCTGCCATGGTAACAGGATTCAATGCCTTGACTGTAAATTTACCCTCAAAATTCATCTGCATTTTCAAGGTCAGGCGAATCTGCTCACCCCTTTTGATGAACACGGTTCCTGTGGTTGGATTGACAACACCACCAGCCTTTGCCTCTCCCACCACATTGCCCTTTTTGTCATGGGCCTCCACCAGAATCTCAAGGTCAGAACCGGCCGAGAAGAGATCTCCTGCCACCATGATATCAATAACAGGAAAACGGACGCTGATCTTTTTTGCCCCATTCTTGTAGGAGATGACAACGGATTGGGGTTCATTATCAGCATCATTTTTATTTTCCCCGTTCAAAGAGAGGGTAAGCACCGGAACAATGGCTTCCTGCAATGATGCACCCCCATGAAAATAGATAAGCCCATCACGGTACGGAGCCATGCTTTTGGGGCCTGCAATACTTGAATAATCACCACGAATACCAAGCTTTTCTGCTGGAATCAAAAAATTATAGAAATCTTCAGACCCTTTACCCATCATGCAGCGATCATGGACATTGAGCCAGTCACCCTGGGGTTTACTGCAAACATCCCCTGCTTCGGAATAGGTGTTGAGGAAAAAACCATGATCTGTGGCAATCACCACATCCTGAAATCCCATTTTTTCCAGCTTATGAATGGCCACACGAATGCGTTTTAAGGTATCATGAATCAACCCAATGGTAGTTTCCGGATTGGATTCCATGTGGTTGTCAATATCCACACTGCGAAGCACCAGAAGCTCCACACTTTCAGGGATTGTTTTTTTGGAATTGATAAAATCAGCAAGCTTCATCTCATTGAACCGCTGGCCAAATCGTTTTTTGAACACCTCCATCCGCTTGCTCACGTTGGGTATCTCAACATCCTCAAACATGGGGATAATGCCCTTATCCCCTTTTTTAAGACTCAAAGCCGTGCCAGCACCAGGCAGAAGGCTTGCCATGCCAACAGGCGTGATGGTGGGAAATGCGGCACATGCAGCTTTAAGATCAACCTGGCCATTTTCTGAAAGCTGCTTTTCCAGCTCAACCCCAAGCTCGTACCGAAGGGCATCAATGAGCAGATAGGCAACCCGGTGTCCGCTGACCATTAATTTAGGGGCAATCAACTTGTCAAAAACATCCATGTTATGCAGCATGGCACCCGGGGGCCACCCCTCTTTTTCTAAGTGTCTGATAAAGATGGTCTGAACCTTGTCCACTAGACCACGGTATCGTAACCGTGCATGATCAATCACACCCGCCATTATGTCGGTGTTATCAATGTAATCGGAAACAGACTGCTCAAACTCACGCTGGAGGCGATCTGCTTCACGCAAGCCGGTTAAATAAAAATCAATTATAGCTCCCATATTTGCAGAGTGTCTGCCAAGTGCCCGCAGAAGATCATCGCAGGATGTAACAAGTTGAAGGGCAGAAGAGACAAGCCCCCATTGGGCCTGACTTTCACCCTTTCCCACCCATACGGTTTTGGAGTGCCTCTCAATTATCAGACGGGTTTTGTCCCTGTTGTTCTTGATGATTGAATCAATGCCCTGTTTTAAGAAAGTACGCTCTTCAAAGGGGAATGTGTCTCTGTCACCCAGATCCTTGATATCAGAGCAGAGCAAGGGCAGATCCAGAGCCTTTTCAATGGTCTCAGCCCTGTCAATATAGGTTGTCTGGGTGCGAAGATCGTTTCTGAGTCCATCGCACAGGTCAAAAACCAGTGACTTTGCCTCCTTGGGGGCACAGGGCACATCTGATAACCCTTGTGGTAAATCACCTGGAAAATCAAATGCAAATTCACTGAAGAGCAGAAACCGCCACAACTCGTCAGCAATGGCAGCCCATGATTTTATATCTGTTTTCAGTTTCAAGCCAAGGCAAACCATGACAAGGTCTGATGCTTCACTGAGCCATGATTTCTGTCTTTTCAGTTTTGCCATCTCGCCCCCATCAGGAGAGAGCAGAACCAACAAGATGTCCCGTGCAGATTCCTTATTTAGAAGTGCCCTGAGATTGGGCCATTTTTTTCCGCTGCCAACGGCATCAATTACAGCAAAACCCGGATTTGGATCATTATCAAATATTTTCCGAATCTCTGTGGCGTGGTCAGGTTTGGCTTTGATACAAAGATCCATATATCCGTCACCGTCACCTTCCGGAAATATGGTGCCGCAGGCCGTATAGATGGAGAAGGGGTCGTGCTGTCTCTCTTCATCTGTCATGGGTTTCTTTACGGGAATATAGACGACCATCCCCTTTACCTGGGGGTTATTTTCTCCAAGCTGTTTGAATGTGGAAAGTGCAGCTTCACGGCTCTCGATACTGCTTTGTGATGCGTCAACCACCTTTATATGCTCATCAGCAAGTTCCAGGCAGACATCCCGATATCTGCCATCGGGATCATAGACCGTCAGAACCCCTTTTTTCTGGAGACGTGGGAGCAGAGTCTGTGTTTGAATAAATTGTGCAATACTCATGGGTCAGGAGTCCTTTTGTTTTGCCTTTTTACGCCTTTTTTTCTTTGGCTTTTCAGGTGGTTCTTCATACAGATCTTCAAGATCATGGGCAATGGCAAGGGATTTGTCTGTTCTGCATTTTTCCGTTACCCGTTCCGGCCATATGCTGTAGGCAAGGTGTGCCCAGTCATAATCGCCTTTTTCCAGCTTTTCCCAGGTCTCCTTTAACTTTTTCTGCCAGGTTTTGTGCTGGAAGAGTTTCCATAATGGGGATGCTGTGATTTGTACGCCGTCGTTCAGGTTGGGTTTCCAGAACTTGGCGATGCGGAGGAGTTCGTCCCTGAAATCTTTCAGTTCCGCTTCCAGATCGGTGAACTTGGTCAACTCTTTTTCCTCGCTGGTGGTGCGGTCGGACTTACTACGAAGATCTTTCAGATCGTTAGATACATTTTTGAGATTGGGTTCTACAAAATCGTTGACGCAGGTGTAGAGAGTTTCACCAGAAATTTTCGGATAATAAACCCAAAGAGTATAACCTTCTGAAATCGTAGATAATGGCCAATAGATGGGAGCACTTCGACGGCTCTTGCTGTAGGTTTTCAGATGCTGACTAAAGCAGTCTCTTTGCAGCCAACGTTGTATGTCAGTCGAGACCTCTACTTTTACATGGGATAAGACTTTCTCAACAAGGTGAGCAAGATCGTTGGGATGGTTCACATCTTCCGGCAGAATTCCACAATGTTTTAAAAATGGGTCATCGTTTTCGGGAAGCATTCCCGGGCTGATGGATGGTAATGGATCAAAGGGTTCCGGTTCTGCCGGCATTGACCGTTCCCCGGTGGCAAGTCGAATATCAAAACGGCCAAAAATTACACCTAAGCTCCAACTCAAAATAGAGTCTATTTGATCCTTATCCAATGGAGCAACAGTCTCCCCGTCCCCATCTTCCAGGTCATTTTTCTCATGTTCATCTGTTTTCTGACCTTGCAAGGCGGCTAAACGGTCTTTTTCTGAAAAGCCATACAGATCAAAGGCAATCTCATCAATCTCTTTTTGAATAGCCGCCAACTTGCGTTCAATCTCTGAAGGAACAAAATGACTTTGTCGGGTCAGCAACGCTTCCGGCAAAAAAAAGGCATGGGAGGTTTCTTCCGTAGTATCCAAAGATCGCTTAACAGACCATGCACGACGTGCCAAGTCAGCAAGTTGTTTTTCCTGATCGGATGTTAAAATAGGAAGCGGTGTTTTCTTAATGACCCCAACTTCATATGAACGTGCCGCCGCATCGGCAGCAGCTAATTGAAGTGACACAAGTAATCCGAATGCTTTATTATTCATTAAACTCAGTAATGCTAACAAGGCATTGCTTGCGTTATCCTCTACAAATGCAGCCGGACCTTTATGACCAAAAATGCAATTTCGAGGCATAGCCCGTAAACCAAATCCACTCGTTGTACGCAATGGCCAAGTGAGTCCGGGTCGGAGGTATAAAGCAGTATTCTGAGGGCGCGAAAGTAATTTTCCCGATCTTTTATCGAATAAATTTCGAATTTCTTTTCCTTCATATTTCCAATTTACCGTCAAATACACATCCGAGTAAAATGGCGAATATGCTCCACCTTTGGCAAAATCTTTCCAGCCTTTTCCAGACTGCTCCCACCAGGTTCGCACAAATCGAAAATCCTCTGCGGTTGCAAGACCTTGACTGGCGGTTCGTTTTTCTGATTCAAATGCTGGAAATTTTTCAAACACAGCTCTTACGGAATCACTGACCCAATAGGCGAAGGGTGCTCCCGGAACCGCGAGGAAGGAATCCGATGCGACCTGGAAAACTCGGTTGCCATCCTTCCCATACCGGAAAGCATCACAGGAAGCGGGCAAGTTCTCCGCTTTGTCTTTGTTGGCGAGCAGGCGGAGAAATGAGGTTTTGACGGATGTTTTGACAGGGGGCTGGTCATCGGTTTTGGCCGCAGTTTTATCTGATTGTTTGACCAGCACATAGGCGGCAGCTTCCACCATGGCATCATCCATTACGCCATAGCCCAGATCGGCCATGACCTCTGGTTTGCCTGTCCCCAACACCACCTGTTCACGCCATTTTTGGAAACTGGAAAGAAAAAAGCAGGTGCGGGATGTAATCGCCCCAATACGTCCGCCGGAGCGGAGAAGAGCCAGGCCACGCTCAACAAAGATAGCGAGTAAATCATTTTTGCTGCACGGATATGCTTTGGAAAGGGGTTGCTTGCTGTTTGCCGCCAAAGCTCCGAAGGGCGGATTCATCAAGACCACATCAAATTTTTCATTACAAAGATCAATCAGTCGCAACCCCTGCAAGGCATCTTCTGCATACAAATGACCTTGATAAGAGGAAAGCCCTGCCGTTGAAAAAGTGCGGAGTGCCTTACGCAAACGCTTTTCTGCGGATTCCCATTGCTGAATATCTTCTTGTTTGAACAGGCCGCCATGTTCACCGAATATTTTTTTTATTAGGCGAGGAAGCTCGGTCTCCGCTTTTAAAATGATGCCTTGTTCTGGCATTCTGTCAAGAAGTGTCAATGTTTGATCAAACAGTTCTGCATCGAGATCATCCAGGTTATTTATAAATTGATCCCGCAATTCAGACTCCCTGGGAGGTGCAACTGCCGGAACCACATTCCCCTGACCAATGAGCGGTCGGTTTTGAGCTTTAACATCAGCGTCATGCCAGGCTCGCTGTGCACGCAGCCAAAGTGCCAATGAAGCGATCTGAGCGGCACGGGGATCAATGTCCACACCGTAAATATTGTGCTCAATAATGAGTTTTGGCACATCCAGCAGATAGTCATGGCGGTTGGCATAGGTTTTACAGAGTGGTTTTAGCCCTTGATCCGATGAAGTGGAAATGTTCAATGAACCTGCACCGTGCTCCTGTTCCCATTCCCATGCTTCGTGGTAAATGTCCAGAAACAAATCAAAGGCATATAAACCAAAGTGCATTGAGCCGCAGGCCGGGTCTAACAATCTTAATGTTCGCGGATCTCTTGGATTGCCTGAGCCTTCCAGATTTTCATCGTGTTTAACCATCAGATAGCGACAACGGTGTCTCAAAGATGTTTTATCACCAAGGGCATCCACCCATAGTCGCCCAAGGGTGTTGTCTGTCAAAAACTCCACCACATAACGAGGGGTAAAAAACTGATTCCTGACAGCAAGTTCCCTGCTGTTGCGGGGTGCCTGGGAAGCATCCCGCATCTTTTTTCGCTCTTCTTTGGAGTTGAAATATTGATAAATCCACCCGATGGTCTCATCTTCAGCCCAAAGCTTTTCAATATCTGGATGGTTTATAAGATCAAGCAGTTCCAGTAATTTGGACTCCTTGGGAAAGAGTCGCCCCTGTGGTGAAAACCTGTCAAACAGCACCTTTAAATCCAGGGAAAACTCATCAAAAATACTGAAGATATAATGCCTGTAAGCATCCCCTGACTCACCCAGAGCTGATCCCGCCATATAGGAGTAAAGCTGAAATCCCTGGGACTGATACCCCTTGCCAATGGATTCCATTAAAATACCACGGGCTTCAGCCATGCGGAGAGCTGCCATGCGGTTGAGGATTGTAAACGCCTGCTCACGGACAATTCGGGAGAGTACCTCTTTTTTTCCTGAACCTGGGGTTGTGGCAAGATAGTGCTCCATGGTTTCCCGCAGGATTCCTGCGGTTTCCCTTCCGGCATCGTCAAGGAAATTGAGATTGGAAAGCTTGGAAACCTCTCCTGTCTCCGGGTTCAAACCGAACTCATTTTGAAGCTGCCTTGTAAATTCGTCACTTAATAGAGTTCTTGCATCAGTTACAAAACGCTGGAGCCTGTTGCGGGTGGTCTGATCAAATGCCATATGATTTTAATCCTGAATGTTATTCTGTTTTGTTATCTTCAGAAATATTCCTGCATAATAATGTAGGGGAAACCGTTCACTTTGAATTTACATACTCTTGAAGAATATTATTAATTTCAGTTTGCCAACCTTTACCACGGGCCTTGAAAAAATCTACAATTTCACTATTCAGTCGAATAGTGAGCTGTTTTTTGGGATTGGTTTTTGGTATGCGTCCACGCTTTGGTAATGCATCCAATAGCTCTTTGGGTAAGACTTCGGATACCGGACGCATGTTCTTGAAATCTTCGGAAGTCAACTCCCTGACTTCACCGTCATTATCGATCAATGGTTGCCTGCTCATATCTTTTTACCTCCCGTGAATTGGCTTTCCTGAAGCTGATGACCCTGATTCCGCCATGAACAGGCGTAAAACAGAGAATGTGCAATCTCTTATGAAGATAGATTGTGGCGACAAACCGTGTCTCTGGGTAATCCTTTCGTACATCTTCAATAATCTGTGCTGTACTCCAATCCAGGTCTGCTGCCTGTTCAAAAGAGAGGTTGCGATTATCAATATTCCATTTGTTTTTGTCTGAATCATATTCAATCTTCATAAGTATATTTATTGTAGGGAGAACAAATCAGAGCGTCAAGGATAAACCAAATAGACAGGGTAGCCACAGGAAGCTGCCCCTAAATAGTGCTAATGCTGATTTCAATATCCTGATAACATGCTGCTTCCTCTTTAAGATCTTGGAAACTTTGTATCAGGTCATCCACTTGACTGGGTTCAGACAGTGTTGAAGGGATAGAAATGGTTCTGGACAGCTTTGTTCTCTCCTCACCCTCTTTTTTCTTTTTCCCCTTTTCCAGACGCCTTTTTTTACGCTCCCTGCCATCCTTTACAATCTTCTCTTTCAGCTCATTGATGTGTGAATTGATATCAAAATCCTGATGAATGAGCTGGTACAGCCCCTTTAGATCAGGCTCTACCTCTTTAATCAGATCATCCAGACCGGAAAGCACATTGTTCTGCTCCTCCTGGGTAAACTCAACCCATTGGGGTATCTGCAACAGAGCCTTTTCCGCATTTTTTATAATCTGCTTCTGGGCTTCCATCATCTCCTGGGCAGCCTTTTTTGCCTGGCTTTGCAGGGAGGTCAAAATGGTGTTCAGGTCGGCGGCATGTTTATAGAAATCATCCTTGTTTAAGTGATCTCCCAGTTTTGTCAACTCACTTTCCAACTCTTTTTTAAGTGCTCCAGGCACACCTGAATTGGGAAGTTTTTCAATATCTTTGCGGTGTTCCAGCAGCTCTTTCAAGGTTTTCTCAAGGCCGCTTTCAAGGGCTTTTTTAATCTCATCAGCCCTTCTCAGGTTTTCATACAAAAGAGAATCTTCTCCGCCAAGCCTCTGGGGTGCATCTGAACCATCGGTCAGAAGCACATCTGTGATCTCCTGGTTCATCTGAAGTATCTGGTCTCTTCCCGGAAGAGCATATGTGGCCATTTTCTCTGCAAGGGAGCCAAATTTGTGCTGAATTTCAGGAAACGATTTTGTTGTGGCTTTGCTGATAACATCTTCCAGGGGGATGATGTTGTCTCCTAAAAGGATTGTCAGCCTTTGAGCAGCACGGGCAAGGATCTCCATGGAGGGACGCTCATCACGGAGGGATACGCCAATGGGTTTAAAGGCGTTGTTTGTCTTCAGGGCATCAATTGCCTTTTGACCGTTGACAGTAACTTCATGCCCTGACACCTTTAGTTTTATCTCACCTGCCACAAGAAGAGATGCGATAAGATAGCGAAGTGTATCCTGTGACCAGCCAAATGGTGCCTCTGTAAAATGTTCCATGAGCCGTTTGCCATCCACAGTACCGTTTTTATCTATGTAATCCCGAATGCTTAAAAGTGCTTTATGATCGAATTTTATACTGGGGGTTCCCCCATTCATCTGAACAAGCCCCAATGGGTCAATCTTGTCTGTTATGGCGGACAGATTACCGATCTTGAGAAATTTTTCCGCCAGAGCGGTTTCTGCACGAACAGATGCCTCCTTGTTCCTGTCAAAGATTTGTGCCGCAACTTTTGCAAGATGTTTTTTGGCTGCCTCCAGAACATCCGGATTCAAGCTCTCAACTGCGGTTGACTGGCCCTTGAAGATAAAGGAGCCCTGGCTTAAACTCCGCTTGATAAGATGTTGCAGTTCACTGATTAACTTGTTGGATCTGTCCACCTGACTTGTGCAGTACTCTTTGACAGACTGATCTGGATCGTTTCTGTGACGACGGGCTATCTCCTGGCACTTGAAAATCTCCTTTACCTTGTTATCAATATCAGAGTGGGTTCGCCCCAGAAGGTAGATGATGTATTGGGAAGATCTATGCCTTGAGTCATCAATGAAGCGTGTTCTGACGGTGTCATAATCCGAAGGTTCCACAAATTCTACTATGGTTTGAATGGTATCCTTATCCCCTGTGATGGTTGATATCATAGACCCGCTTTGCACCTTTAATCCGGTTCTGACAGAGAGGGATTCGTTTAAACGGGTTGAGGGAAGGGGGCTGAAAGCTGATTTTAACGCCTCATTGAAAATTCGACGGGTATCTGCTGTACGCAGGGGTATCTGGGAGCGTTCCTGCTCAATATCATTGAGTTTTTCACTGAAAAAACAGAGGTTGTTGTCCTGTTCTCCAAAGGGTACAAGGGGATCGTTTATCAGCTCCTGCACTGCTTTTTCCACCTGATCCTTTTTAGAATCGGCATCCACAGACGGGTGCATTAAACTTGCCACATTTTGAACGGTAACAGGCAGGTTGCCAAGGATCTGGAGAACGGCAACGGCCTTTGCAATATCCTTATGCAGCTCTGAATCGGGAAACCGGATCAACACCTTTTCCACAGCCTGGTGAATATGTGAAAATGCCCTTTGAATGTCCTTTTCAAGGGTCTCATAGAGGGTAACCGTAGTGGCAAGCCACCCCACCTCTTGATCGACAACCGAGCGTCTGCCCTGGCTGCCCTCTAACAATATATCCTGAATCACCTTTATGGCGGAACGAAGGCCGATACCACCGGTTGATTTGGCCAAAGCTCCAAGAAGGTGGAGGAGAATATCAAAATGGGCAGGAAGAAAGGGGTAGAGGTTTATGAAGGTCTTTTTATCAAAATCAACACCATAATATTTTGCATCCTCAAGCTTTGTATTGTGGCGTAACGCCTGACCATGTTTATCAAAAATTGCCCCCAGTTCAGCCTCTCCGGTGGAGGATTTACCAAGAAGCCTTTTATAGCAGATCTCTTTAATGTCACTGGATTCAAGGTCGATCTGAATGGGAAACCTATCTTTGAGTTTATAGAGATCAGGAGAGTTCAAGGCAGCGTGGGCATTATCTTCTGTGAGTGTCTGCTGGGCAGTGCCGATGAACCACACCTTGCCGTCACCGATCTGCTTGAGATTTTTGGCAAGGCCATCCAGATTGAGGATAAGGTTTTTACGGGACCCCACATACTGCCCCACTTCATCCACAATAAAGATGATATACTGTTTATCCGAGGTTTCCCGGATAATATCGATCATCTCCTGGACACGCTCGTTTTCAAAGCGGATAATGGTGCTTGTCTCTGTTGAAAATGAGGTCTCATCCTTGAAAATATTGGGATACATCCGGTGGGCTATCTCCGGAATAATGCTGTCCACCACCAGTTCATCATTTTGATAGTCCCCCCACTCCACATCATACTCTTTTCTGACAATATCAAGGAACTCCTGATAGCGACCCTCTTTTTTTATTTTGCGTTCTAGGGTGGCAACCTTTAAGTTTCGGGAATAACCGGCCCACTGCAATACCTTGTAATAGAGGACAGTGGATACCTCTTCCATGGTTGCTCCGACAAGCTGCTCACTTGCAAGATCAAGGAGCAGCACAGATGCAGGGAACCGTTTGGTGATGGTGGAGAGCAGTGCCCGGCTTGCAGGCCTGTTCAGACGATCCTGCAGATGTTTCATAAAAGGGGTGCCATCCAGTTCAACGGCGTTATCAAAAGATAATCCCAGGTATTTTGTAAATGAACTTTTACCTGAACCGTAAAAACCTGAGACCCAGACACCAACTTCATTTTCTCCTCCCACATCCATACCCACCTGCATCTTTTCCAGCAGTTTTTCAAACTGCTCTTCAATGCTGTCTGTGACAACATATTCTGAAATTTCCGATTTCAGGCGATGTGACTGGGATGCACTGTAGGTGATCACCTTTTCAATGGTTCGGTGTATATCTTTGTTGGGATCAAATAAACTGTTTATGTTCATTCCAATAGATTCCTTTTAATATGTACACTCAAAGGCGACACCTTCATTTCTTTCCCAGCAGTTATTGAATTTGTCTGAATCAGGATAACCAGGATGAAAAAGATGTTCAGGATATATAATCCTGCCTTATCCTGTTAATCCTGGGTATCCTGATTCAGACAGTATTAACAATGCTCAAAAGTTCATAGGTGTCGATTTTTAATATGTATAGCTAACCACCCACATGAACAGAACGATAGTTTCCATCCTCTGGATAGAAGCCCAAAAATTTAAGTTGCGTCTTGCCCGTTCTCTTTCCAGGGTAGAGAAAGACCGTGGGAACCTGGAATTTACCCTGCAACTGCCCCTCAATGGAGCCGATTCTCATGTAGGGATGCAACGCCTCAAGATCGGTCACAAGCACAATGGCATTTTTTTTATCACTGACAGATTCAAGCAAATCTTCGAGTCTTTTCTGAAGCTCGCCTTTTCCAAGTGCATTGGCAAGGGACTGATTTGTTTTTTTCCATTCATGGGGGGCTTTTTTATCCCCTGCAATCCAGATTTTACGCAATCGGGCATTTTTGAAAATATCGGCAATGGTGTCGGAAATCGAGAAAAGATGGACATCCCACCCCTCATTGGAAAGTTTTGACTTCCATGCGGTGGTTTGCCGTTTCACCTCAAGCATTTTGTCCGGATCAAATATGAGATAAAAGATGGGTTCAAAGCTGGCATAACTAAGTTCTCTGCCACGGCGTATTCGTTCCATGAGTTCATTAAAATCTGCCTTGAGCGATGACATCCAGAACCTCCTCCATATGTTTAAATTTCCATCCTATTCGGGTGACATCCCCTGCTGACTGGATCATCAGGTAATTTTTCAGGGATAATCGTTTCAGTTCGCTTCGTACATCTTCGGGTTCAAGGCCAAAAATTCCCCAATCTTTATGGGAGATAGCAGCGTTGTCCCCCAGACCTGAAAAATGAAGATCATGAATGAGTATGGCGGCAACCTTTAATTCCAGATGAACAGGGAGAAGTTTTCGCTCGGATTTGCGGATTTTTTCCAGGAAACCGAAATCAGAACAACAACCGGTCAGATATGAGGAGACTTTTTTGATGGTACTCTCCGACCAGGTTTTCTTTGTCTTTCCCTCTTCAACTGCCCTTGCCACAAACTCTTTTGCATCGTCATTGGTGAGGGTCTCATAGCCGCTGGAGTATTGTACCCAATAGACCTGGCGTATAAAATCTGCAAGGATGGCGTTTGCCCTGCATGTATAAAGGCAGAGAAGCTGGTTGAACTCATTTGATGAGAACAAGCTCTGGTGGTGTTTCAATAGGGTTGCAGGAAGGGCATCATCTGCAAGGTATCGGGGGGCAAAGCACTCAAGCACAATATTCTTTAACCGCCTTGCTGAAACAGTGGCAAACTCACCTGAGTTCAAAGCGGCTTGAAATAGTGAAGAGGAATCCAGGGCGGAATCCCAGAGGTTTAATAAAATTTTTGTTTCATTTATTAAGCCCAGACCGGCACTTAGTTGTGTTGTGTAGTGTTTTCGTTCTTCTGTCACTTGTTGTCCTTACAATTTACTGTCCTTCAGAATCTATTGTCTTTCAGAATTTACTGGTATCTTTCATTTATCGGTTTACACTTTTTGAGGCTTATTCTTTTGTCTGAATCACGGATTAAACGGATTAAAAGATTACACTGATTGAAAAAAATCTGTGTAATTTGCGTAATCTGTGGCAATCCGTGATTCAGACAATTAAAGGAAAGTGTAAACTACTTTTAAGCTGATATGAAGGATGTCAATTTACTGTCCTAAAATATGGGATGACCTGAACCTTGTTTAAAAATGCACAGTGATATAGATTGGCTATATCGTGTAAGGAATCTTGGTCGGATTTTTGGCCGGATTCTTCCATGAAAAAATCATCAATGGTGCCCATAAGGACTGGCCCTTCCTTGATCTGTGAACATCCCTGGATCTGTGAAGAAGAGGCAATGAAATCAGACAGAGCATGTTCAGCACTCTCTTTATCAACAATTGCCTCCTTTATCTCTGAAACAAACGCCCCATCATGAAGCAGTTGAAACAACGACAGTTCAATATTTTCAGGCAGCCTGAACAGATGATAAACCTCACCCACACCGATATGCTCATCATGCACCCGTGCGGCAGCCTCTTTTACCCCCTGATATTGTGCAATAAATGAGGTTTTTCCAAAAACCGGATTTAAAAATGATGAGCTTGTGGGGCTGAAAAATGAACTTGACCACCAGTTTGCTTGACCCTTTTCCCCAAGATAACCTGTCAGGATTCTTAATGTTGCTATGGATTTTATTTTATTGGTACTCATCTATTGTCTCAACCTTGTGCATTGGAATTGTAATAATGATTGTAGTGAAAAAGCTTGTCCGTGAACTTAAATACTCAAAACCGGCCAATTATTTCTTTTTCAGCAGATATTGCATTTGTCTGAATCAGGATAAGCAGGATGGACAGGATGTTCAGGATATACAATCCTGATTTATCCTGTTAATCTTGGGTATCCTGATTCAGACATTATTGACAAAGCTCAAAAGATCATAGTTGTCGTGTTTGAGTAAACACTCGTGGCAGTAGAGACAAGGCATGCCTTGTCTCTACTACTTCCACCCCGGATATGAAAATTTGTATCCATTTTCACGGTAAATACTTCACACCATTATTAAATCGAACTTATAAGAACATAAGTTTGTTTAAAATGGTCATTATTGCCATAGCAGTAAATTATAATCAAGGATTTTTATGATCATATAAACTGTTGTCAGTTTGACTGGCATAATATATGGTGGGTATTATGAATATAGATGAATTAAAAAAATGCAAGAGTCGTAATGACATAAGAATGGATGAACTTTTGAGCATCGCAAATTTTTTTATTGATATGATTGTGCCGGAGCAAGCATCGGAAAGGGTTTCAAAAAAACTAAAGTGAAGGGAAAAAAATGATATGCTCTATTCCAGGAAAGCCATGAGATACGCCATCATCAAAAGCCCCCTCTTACAGAGTTTTGAGGGGGAGAATAGTTCAAAAAGGGTACTCTCAATAAAGGATTCACACGTTGTCTTGATCTACTGAATTATCACCGTATAAGGTTTTCAAACTCTTTTATACTTTTTGCACTGCCCATAACTACAACAGTGTCTCCACTTTTAAATTTTGTATTTGCTTCAGGATTAAATATCATTTTTCCTTCTTTATCCTGTATGGCAATAACAATCAAATTCATTTTCTGGCGGATTCCAGAGTCCACAAGGCTGACATTATCAAGTTTTGACCCCTGCCTGACATGAACTTCTTCAAACTGAAATTCGGTTGAATCATCATTGAATGCAGTTTCAAGGAATTTAATGACCGTTGGCCGTAAAATCGCATGGGCTATGCGCCGGGCACCGATATCATAGGGAGATATTACTTTGTTGGCGCCTGCTTCCTCCAGCATTTTTCTGGATGAATCCCTGGATGCACGGGCTACAATAAAAATATCAGGATTCAACTTCCTTGCCAACTGTACAAGCAGAACATTCTCTTCATCTTTTCCCACGCCTGCAATGATACCGGAAGCCTTTTTTATCCCTGCCCTGATCAACATATTGTCATCAGCCGCTTCTCCGATCAGGTAAAGAACGCCATCTTCATCAAGTTTATCTTCATGATTAGACTCTTTTTCTACGACCACAACGTCAATGTACTTCTGGACTAAATACTGTGTCAGCAACCGGCCGATTCTGCCATAGCCGCATACGATATAATGAGCATCAAGTTTTTTAATTTGATTGTCCAATTACAGCCTCCTGGTAAACGAAAAATAATGTCAAATTTCACCTGCTTTTTTTATTTCAATATTTGCAACTCATTTTTAAAAAAATCCTGGCTGGGTTTGTTCTTTAAAACATTTTTATTTTCAGGACCTTCCTTTATAGGATAAATTGTCTTTTACATGATTCCAGCCGGAATGCTTTTAAGCGGAAGGATAACAGTGAATGTAGTGCCTCTGTCAACCTCACTCTCAACATTTATATATCCTTTCATGGCATCCACAATGCCCTTTACGATGGGAAGTCCCAGACCTGTTCCGTTTATAAAGCGGGTTCTGTCGTTTTTCACTCTGTAGAAACGGTCAAATATTTTGTCCATGTATTTTGCATCAATACCAAATCCGTTATCCTTTACACTTACCCTTATGTTGTTTCCTGCCACATCTGATCTGACTTCAATGGTGCCGCCTTCCTGGGTATAGTTGATGGCGTTGGCGATAAGATTGCCGAACACGCTCTCAAGTGCCATGGGGTCTGCTGTAAGGGGAGGTATTGTTGTTTCTGGAGGGATAACAGTAAGTGTCTGGTTTTTGGCCTTTGCTCTGTCATTGAGAAAATCTCCAATGTTTTTGAGGAGTTCGTCAATCTGCACCTTTTCTGTCTTTTTTGCCTGGGTTCCAGCCTCAATGCGCGACAGATCCAGAAGATCTCCAATTGTGGAGATAAGTGTTCTTGTTTTTTCCCTTGCCCGTGAAAGCATGTACTGATCCTGTTCATCTGCCTTGTCAGCAATGCTGTCAATGACCATGTTGAGCTGTTCGTGTATTGTTGATAAAGGGGAGCGCAGCTCATGGGTCACCTTGGCCACAAATTCCGACTTGAGCTGGTCAAGGGCCTTCATGGTGGTGATATCCACAAAGTTTACAACAGCACCGATACATTCGTTTCTTTCGCCCATAACAGGGCTGCATCGTACCATAAGGCAATTTTTGTTCTCTGTTTCTATTTCGTGTGGGGGGATATCGCTGTAGTCAATGTAGCGGCCCCTTGAGAGGTCAATCACAAGATCGCACAGTTCCCTGTTTTCAATGAAATTGTCAATGGCAAGCCCTGGGCCTTTATCTTCTGAAATGCCTAAGTATTGATAACATGCCGGATTTATGAGCACAACTTTGCCCATGCTGTTGGTAACAATGACACCATTGGGAAGAGATTCAATGATTGTGCGGGTTCTGCTCTGTTCGTTGTGCAGATCTTCAAGGGTGCGTTTTTTCTCCCTTTGCAGCCTCTCTTTTTCAATTGTAAGCTCTATCTTTTCCCTTGCTCTGCTAACAGAGATCCTAAGTTGATCAGGCTGGTATGGTTTGGGAATAAAGTTGTAGGCTCCCCGTTGCATGGCTTCAATGGCTGTTTCAACTGTTGCATATCCCGTAATTACAATTACAAGTATTCCCCTTTCCATGGCCATTATTCTCTTCAGTACCTCCATGCCGTCCATACCGGGCATTTTCATATCCAGAAGAACAATGGCAATGGGTTCTTGTTGAAGTATTTCAAGCCCCTCCTCACCCCTTGGAGCAAGAAAGACCTCAAAGTCCATCTTGGAAAGAATTCTTTTGGCGCCTTCCCTGAGACTTGGTTCATCATCAATTACAAGAATTTTGCCGGGGTCCAGGTGCTCCATTTTTGATATCTCCTTATTTTTGCATTTTTGCAGATGTTATTCAGGTGGGGCTTCTGTGGTTTTAACAAAGACAACCCTTTGTAGTTTCCCTTTATCAATGATTTTCAGAAATTGGAATTTTTCTTACTCAATGGCCTTCAGAAACTCGGATGGTTCAACGTCAACCCTTGTCCACAAAAGCATTGTACGCCTTGCAGCATGGGCAAGTGGCCGAAGACCATCTATGAATGGAACCTTAAGCTCCTTTGCTTTTTTTTCCCAGATATTGTTTTTTCTCCCATAGTTTAGATCAAGGATGAGTTCGCAATCCTTGAATTTTTGTTCTTGGAGAAAACGGGTAAATTCGGGAGAGTCATCCGGCGATGATACAGGGGTTGTATTGATTACTATATTTGCAGAAGAAGGTGTTTGGGCGATGGAGTCAAGTGTGGTGGCTTTGCCTCCGATCTTATTGACGATATTTTCCACACGACGGGCTGTCCTGCCTGAAATTTCAATGGATTCTGAGCGAAGCCAGTTAAGAATAAAAACCACAGCTCTTGCTCCTCCTCCTGATCCAAAAATAAGGGCCTTTTTGTTGGTGACATCAAATCCCTGTTCCTCCAGAGTGTCCATGAAGCCTATGGCGTTGGTGTTGTATCCTTTTAATTCATTGCCGTTTCTTATAATGGTGTTGACAGCTCCAATTATGTTGGCACCTTCAGAAAGAATATTCATATAGGGTATTACTGAAGATTTGTGGGGTATTGTGATATTGGCTCCATCAAAATTCAATGTTCTTAAACTCTGCATGGCTTCTCCTATCTGGTCGGGAAAAACCTTGAGAGGGACATATGATGCAGTTATTCCAATACGCTTGAAAACAGCGGTAAACATTGCCGGGGACTTGGTACGGAAGGCTCTTTCATCACCTATAATACAGAAAATTTTCATGATGCCTTTCATTTCCAAAAAATGATAAGATGTTGAACAGGAAGTATGGTGTTAAATCAAAAGAACTTTTGACTGACAAGTATGTGGATAAAACAAAATAAAAATTGTGACTGACGAGTTGCTTGGGGATGTCATCAAGTTGCTGATGGTCGGGCAGTAATAATTGCGGTTAGTTATTACTATTTTGCCAGCTTATCTTTTTTTGCTGTCTGAATCAGGATAACCAGGATAAAAAAGATGTTCTGGATACTTAATCCTGCCTTATCCTGTTAATCCAGGGTATCAAGCGGGCCAGAACCATAAAAAGGATATCTGTTATTTTTCGCAGGAGATAAATCAGATCTCTTTTCTGGTTCTGGCTTTATCAGGTCAGGAATGGACATCCTTCGTATCAACTCAAAATTAGTTTACACTTTTCGAAAAATTCTGAACCATGATTAAAGGATTAACACGATTAAAAATCAAGCTAATCCTTTAATCATGAAAATCATGGTTCAAAAAAAGTGTAAACCGACAAATGAAAGATGCCCAGGAATGTCTCCGAAATAACTTTCTTAAACTCCCCCTATCCAGTCATGGATGGGCTGGGGGAGTGATGTAAATGGGCAAGTTATTAAGAAACGATTCCTTAGTTGCTTAGTTATGCCTGTCAGGGCATAGTCATTTTCTGTAATGCTGAAATAGAGTGTCAGGATACAAGAGCTTTGACGCTTTTGGTAATTTCTTCGGCAGATGCAGGTTTTGGCAGATAGTCATCAGCTTCCATGCTCATGCCGTCTGCATGTGAATATCTTGTTGACCCTACGTGGTCTGCAACTGCTGTGAGCATAACAATGGGGATGTCCTGGTATTTTTCATCATGTTTCAGCTCTGCGCATACCTCATATCCATCTTTTTCAGGCATCATAACATCAAGAACTATGGCATCCGGCGGGTTAGCCTTTACCTTTTCAATGGCCTCATTTCCATCATAAGCAACCTCAACCTCAAATCCTTCCTTTCTAAGGTTTGACTGGACAATTGAAGCAAAATCAGGTTCATCGTCAACAACAAGTATTCTTTTTTTATCGCTCATAATGTTTCTCCTAAAATCAGTTAATCTGGAAGAGCCAGGTTCTTTGCTCTTGTGTTTTTTTGAAATAACTAATGATGTGCCAAAAAATAGAATTTCATACTATATGGGGATGCTTTACCTGTCAATACAAAATAGATGTTCCTGAAGGCTGTTTTATCAATGTAGATTGTTTAAGTGAACTGTTAAAGCTCAGCTTTGAATTCAATTTTTCCTTCACCAAATGCAGGTTCAATTATTCTATGAACCCCGTGACCTGGATTTGATTCTTTAAAAACATGTATTAACTGATATTTCGATAAAATTTTAAGATCATTATTTAAACTCACTGGGCTTCTTTGCATATCTGATGCTAATTCAGAAAAAAAGACTTTTCTTTTTGATCTTAAGTATTGAACTATTTTTACTCTTTCAGGCTTCAATATCGCCATCAATTCCGCCGGTTCAACCCAGATAATATTTTTTTTTGTGACTTTTTTACCTTGATCTATTTCTTTTGCTGTCTCTTTGGCAGAAGAAAAGAAATCAGATATTGAGCCAGCTTTGAATTCAATACTCATTTTATAAACTCCTTGATTTCCTTTTCAAAACGTTCAAGCAGATTTTCATAGCACACAAAATCATACACTTCAGATATTTCACCAAAATAGTGCCTGTGATGAAAGCTATGGGTATTGTCGTATCCAATGACTCGACCATTGTCACCAGAGAAAATTTGATGGTTAATATATGCCATACTGTATTTTACAATTTCACTGTTTTCATTTTCCCATGCTTCAATTTTAATAAGTCCGCCACCTCTTTTGGGCTTTACAGGGAATTGTTCTGAAACAACTTTTTTGAATTTGACTCTTGCTCTTTTGTCATTCATGCAGAAATAATATCAGATTAATAATATATTGTAAATCTGATTGGTAAAGTACTCAAAGCCGACACCTATGATCTTTTGAGCCTTGTCAACATTGTCTGAATCAGGATGTCCAAGATTAACAAGATAAGGCAGGATTATTTATCCTGAGCATCCTTTTCATCCTGGTTATCCTGATTCAGACAAATTCAATAACTGCTCAAAAAGCAATAAGATGTCGATTTTGAGTAAAGTATAATAAGTTTGAAAAATGAGCTGTTTTTTTGGGCATCCTTCATTTGCCGGTTTACCCTTTTCCAATGGCAAAATAACCCAACGGTAGAGACGCAATGTATTGCGTCTCTACTCCAGACAAGAAGAGAAGAAGTGTAAAGTACTTTAATCTGATATGAAGGATGCCAATAAAAGGCTGATATGTATAGCTGTGATGTAACCGCTTATCAAACTCACTGTCATGCAGGAGTTGATTTGCATATCAGGAGCAAAAGCAGGTTTTTAGCTCTCTGTTTTCTGTTTGAGGGGAAGCTTTATTGAAAACATGGCACCTCCGTTTTCAAGGTTTTCAACAGAAATCTTACCGTTGTGGCTTTCCACTATTCCATATGCCATACTGAGTCCAAGCCCTGTGCCTTTGCCCTCTTCTTTGGTTGTAAAAAAAGGCTCAAAAATATTTCCAATAATGGGTTCAGGGATACCAGGGCCTGTGTCAGAGATTGTAATCAGAGCCATTTTATTATCCTGGTCAGGAGATGTTCGTAGTCTGAGTGTTCCTGCACCTTCCATGGCATCTGCCGCGTTAAGGATTATATTCATGAAGACATGATTGAGCTGCTGCACATCTGCCGGAATCTCAGGAAGGGATGTATCATACTCCTCTATAATTTTAATATTTTGAAAAATCGCCTGATTTTTAAGCAAAAACAGTGTTCTGCCAATTATTTTATTGATGTTCTGAAGTCGCACTTCGCGTTTTGTCTGGCGAGCAAACTCCAGAAGCTCTTTTACAATGGAGCTGCACCTTTCTGCATCTCTTTGAATTCTTAAAAGATCGCTTTTTACATCTTCGTTGACATCATGCTCTTCAAGTATAAGTTGTGTAAAAAGGGTAATGCCGCCTAATGGGTTGTTGAGCTGATGTGCAACCCCTGCGGCAAGCTTGCCAAGTGATGACATCTTTTCTGCCTGAAGAAGCTGGATCTGCATCTTTTCAAGCTCAGCTTCAAGTCGTTTTGCCTCTGTAAGGTCATGGAAAAAACCTATGCTTGCCACCTCTTTGCCATTCTCATATACAATGGATGCATTAAGGCTTATAGGTGTTGTGGAGCCGTCTTTTCTTATGGCCACCTGCTTGTGTGCCTTTACTACGCCCTTGCCGCCATATTCATTACTTCTCATCTTCTGCATGATTTTGTGGGCATCGCCAGGTGGATATAGATTTCTGATGTTGAGGTTTTCTATGGCATCCTGTTTTGAGTAACCTGATATTTTTGTGGCAGCTTTGTTGAAAATAATAATTTTGCCAGTCATGTCAGCGGCAATTACTCCGTCAGCAGCACTGTGTATGAGATTGCGGAGAAATGCATTGGATGTCGCCCTTTTTTCGTCATAGCGGAAAAGGGATGGCAGGTCAAAGTCAAGAACAACAATGGCATCCTCGTCCATGGTACTGTCAGTTGTCGGCATTGGGTAGGCATAAAGACATGAGGACTTTTCGCTGTTTTCCTCATCCTCTTCATCCTGTTCAATGAGTATCTGCTTAAGTGATGGCCTGCCAGTTTTTTTAACCTCTGTTGCAGGGCAGTTGATACAGGGAATTTCAAGGTTGAACAGGGCTTTATGGCATATCTCTCCTTCACTGCTGTTTCTGTTTAAAAAATAGCTTTTGTTGGGGTTGCAGTTGGATGCAAGTATTCTGTAATCCGGAGAAATGACAACGATCTGCCGCTTGATGGTTTCAATTGCTTTTAAAAGATAGTGATTCTCGACATCATTTCCGTAGATCATGTGCTTCTCCTTTTGGATCTGGCTTTTTCAGGTTCGCTTCGGTATAAAACAGGTTCGGTTTGGTATAAAACAGGTTCGGTTTGGTATAAAACAGGTTCGGTTTGGTATAAAATAGTTTCGGTTTGGTATAAAATTAGGTTCGGTTTGGTACTCAAAATCGGGATCTTATAGCATTTCTATCAGTTGTTGCATTTGTCTGAATCAGGATAGCCAGGATGAAAATGATGTTCAGGATAAATAATCCTGCCTTATCCTGTTAATCCTGGGTATCTTGATTCAGACACTATTGACAAGGTTCAAAAGATCATAGGTGTCGTTTTTGAGTTGGTATATAATAATGATGCTCTGTCCGCTGGTAAGACAGAGCGAGTTGTTTCGCAGGAGATGGCCGCTAACTAATTGTTATTTTGAGTGATTGTTCAGGAACGATGTTATGTAATGACCACAATGTAAAGTATCTATAGGGTATCTTTTCGGGTGTGTCAAGCAACTCTTGAATGAGTTATAAAAAACTATGGTCTATTCATTTGCTAAAAGGGTTTTTTTTCATGATATATCAATATACTTGACATTTGCTCGTTAATCTGGAAATGTGGCATATTTTGTTAGTATCATGGAAAATGAGATCAATTTGTTTGAAATTGGCTGTTTTTTTGATAAAGAATTTCATCCTTAATGAGTGATGATCAGAAGTTAAGAAATTATGATCAAGGGTTGAAAAGTAAATGATAATGAGTTTGCAGATCATTTAATGATTTTCAAATTATTAATTTCCAGATCATTTATTAATTTCAGATTACTGTTCATAGGGGATGAAATGATATTTTTTCTGTATAGCAGGAGGAATCATGATTGTTGCGGAGAGAAAGCCCTTTGATGAGATCAGGAGCATGGTGGCAGGATACAAAAAAGTTCTGACCGTTGGGTGTGGAACATGTGTTGCCGTCTGCCTGGCCGGAGGGTCAAAAGAGGTTGAAACATTGAATGCAGAGTTGAATCTGGCATTTAAGAAAGACGGGATTGAATTTGGAGCAGAAACCCTGGAACGTCAATGTGACATGGAGTTTCTGGCTGAACTGGATACAAGGGTGGATGAGTATGATGCTCTTCTGTCCATGGCATGTGGTGCCGGAATTCAGTTTCTTGCGGAGCGTTTCTCCCATAAACCTGTATTGCCTGCGGTAAATACATCCTTTATAGGAGTCAACTTAGATGTTGGATGGTATGAGGAAAAATGCAGGGCATGTGGCCAATGTGTTCTTGGAATGACAGGTGGAGTCTGCCCTGTTACCATGTGCGCCAAGAGCCTTTTTAACGGCCCATGTGGCGGAACCAACAAGACCAGTTGTGAAATTCATACCGATCAGCCATGTGCATGGTTTAAAATTTATGAAAGACTTGCTGCCCAGGGTCGCCTTGATCAAATAATTGAAATCTCACCTGCCAATGACTGGAGTAATCAAAAACCCAGAACGCTGATTCAGCCAGGGTATGAAGAACGCGTCAAGGCTATGAGATAATGAGTAACAGTTGATGAGCGGTATTTATTTTGACAGAGATTTTAGGAGAGATCAGTTATGAAATCAGGAAGCAGACTTGAACGTGTACTCAAGGCCGGACACTTTGCCTTTACAGGAGAAGTCGGCCCCCCGAGAGGAGCAAATGTTGAGCATCTTCGGGAAAAAATTTCTCATCTTAAAGGCATGGTTGATATGGCAAATATCACCGACAACCAGACAGCCATGGTCAGAATGTCAAGCTGGGCTGCATCGTTGATCTGCCTGCAGGAAGGTCTTGAGCCAAATTACCAGATGGTGTGCAGGGATAGAAACCGCCTTGCCATGCAGGCTGATATTTTAGGGGCATATACACACGGAATCCGTAATATGCTCTGTCTTTCAGGAGATCATCAGATGTTTGGTGATCATCCACAGTCAAAGGGTGTATTTGATCTTGACTCCATGCAGCTTATAATGATGGTTAAAAAGATGCGTGATGAGGGAAAATTTCTTGGTGGTGCAGATATTGATGTAAAGCCCGAGCTGTTCATCGGGGCTGCTGCAAACCCATTTGCAGAGCCATTTGAATGGCGTGTTCACCGTCTTGCCAAGAAAGTTGCAGCAGGAGCTGATTTTGTTCAGACCCAGTGCATCTACAACATGCCCAAAATGAGAGAGTGGGTTCGCCAGGCAAATGAAATGGGACTTACCGAAAAGGTCTATATTCTTGCAGGTGTTACTCCCATGAAGAGCATAGGTATGGCAAAGTACATGCAGAATAAGGTTCCCGGAATGGACGTACCTGATGATATTATCAAGCGCCTTCAGGGTGTGGATAAAAAGAAGGTTGCTGACGAAGGCATCAAGATAGCCTGTGAACAGATTGAAGAGTTCAAGGAGATGAAAGGTGTCGCAGGTGTGCATCTGATGGCCATTGAGTGGGAGCACAAGGTACCTGAAATTGCAGAGAGAGCAAAGGTGCTGCCCAGACCGGAAGTTTAGTCGGATGAGAATCTACAACTCTTGAGATATATAAGGAGTTTTTGACATTGAATAGTAAAACCCCAAAAGTGATGGTGGTGGGAGGTGGTATTGCCGGTCTCACCGCTGCCTGGGAGCTTTCACGGCAGAATATACCGGTGGAGCTGGTGGAGAAGAGCTGTTTTCTTGGCGGTCACAGCATTGGCTTTACCTGCAAGGCAACAGACTCATGCCGACAGTGTGGTGCATGCAGTGTTGAGGAGATGCTTAAAAATGTAGTTGAAGAGCCTCTTATAAATGTTCATCTGAGAACAGAAATCACTTCCTTAGAAAAGGGTGAAGGCTTTAAAGCAACTCTTGTAAAAAGTGATATAGGGCTTGAAGCAGGGCAGGTGGTCAGAGGTTTTTCACAATATAATAAGCCTCTCTATGTTGTTGCAGGAGACGCTGCGCAACTGCCTCCGGAAACCGAAGTTGCTGAAACAGGTAATCTTGACAGCCTTGGTACAGAAGGCGATATTGCTGTTGATGCAGTTATTGTTGCCACAGGATATACCCCGTTTGATCCCAATCTTAAATCGACATATGGATATGGCAAATGGCCGAATCTTATCACCGGTCTTGATCTTGAAAATATCATCAGGGACAGAGGTGCTCTTTTAAGGCCGTCTGACGGTTCTAAACCTTCAAAAGTTGCCTTTATTCAGTGTGTGGGTTCAAGGGATGAACGTCTTGGCAACCTCTGGTGCTCAGAGGTCTGCTGTCCCTATGCCATGCGAATGGCCGGAACCATTAAACATGATAACCCTGATGCTGATATTTCAATGTTCTACATTGATATCCAGAATACCGGAAAGGAGTTTCCTGTATTTTACGAGAAGATCAAAGAAGATATTCGGTTTGTCAGAACTATCCCCGTTGATATCTATCCCCTTGAAAATGATCGTCTTGAGCTTCGGCACATGGTTGAAGATGAGGGCAAACCTTCATCAGAAGAGTATGATCTTGTTGTCCTTTCAGTGGGAATTATGCCTGGAAAAGATACCACAGCCATTTCCGGAATAACAGGTATCCCCGTGAACAACGATGGCTTTCTGGACTCCCCGGCTTCTGATTCCGGCTGTTTTGTAGCAGGAACAGCAGGTGGCCCTGCAAGTATTGCCGCCACAATGGCTGATGCCGGAAAAACTGCCTTTGAGGCCATGAAGTATCTGGGGGTGATGAAATGATGACGGATAAAAGCAATATGGTGGATATTACACTCAACAAGGATGTGCTGGTGGTTGGTGCCGGCAGTGTTGGACTGGAAACTGCATCAAAGATTGCCTCCCAGGGTTACAAGGTCTCTGTGATTGGCCAGAAAACAGCATGTGCACGCCAGTCAGGCTGTACCGATGAGATGCTCAACTCCGGAACCGTCAACATCATGCAGGATGTTGTACTGGAGGATGTGGCAGGTGTTACAGGCGATTTCAGGGTAACCCTTGCCAAGGGCGAAGAGAAGATGAAAGCTGTGTTTGGTGCTGTGGTTGTAGCTCCAAATTACTCATATGCCTCTTTAAATGGCGCATATGGTCTTGCCTTGTCTGACAGGGTTATGAGTCAGAGTCAGTTTGAAGCCTTTATGGACAGTGATGGGCTGAAAAAGGTTGCTGCTGATTCAGGAAGTGATGCGGATGATGTTGAAAATGTTATTGTTGCCTTTTTGACAGGATTTGGTCAGGAAGGAGATCCCGTATCAACAGGCAGAGCACTTAAAAGCGCACTTGCGGTTCAGAAGACAAGCGGATGTAAAGCCTATATTTATACCGGCAATATAAAGGTTGGTGCAAAGGGTCTTGAGCGCATTTTTACTGAAGGCAGACATGCTGGAGTTGTATGCTTCAAACCTTCCGTGATGCCGGAAATAGAGCAGAACAGTGATTCAGTAAAGATTTCTATCACAGATCCTGTAGTGAGAAGCACTATTGAACTGGAACCAGATTATGTTGTAGTGGAAGAGGCCCTTGTTGTTGGGCAGGATAATCTTGATACTGCAACGCTGCTCAGAATCGACACTGATCTTGACGGTCTTCTGCCCAGCAACAATGTTCACAGGTTTCCTGTGCGCTCCAATCGTGACGGTATTTTTGTTGCATCCAATTCAGTGGATGCTGCTAATGTGGCGTTAAGAATCGCAGAGCTCATAGGCGATGGTATAAAAAATGTTTCTGCTGATCAGGCAAAGGTGGATGAAGAGCGCTGTGTAATTTGTCTTACCTGCTATCGCTCATGCCCGCATGGAGCAATTTTCTGGGAAAACGGCGCTGCTGCAATATCTCCTGCTGCATGTCAGGGTTGCGGTATATGTGCAAGTGAGTGTCCAATGGATGCCATTCAGCTTGGTGATTTCACGGATGAATCTTTGAGAAAAAGTGTCAAAGATGCTGTGGTTTCTGTGGAAGGCTCACCTTCAATTGTGGCTTTCTGCTGCAAAAATTCAGCACTTGAAGCAGGTGAAGCTGCCGCACGCTTTGGTCATAATATGCCGGCAGGCTTCAAAATGGTCAAGGTTCCATGTGCCGGAAAGGTTGATGTTGAGTTCATCATGAAGGCATTTGTGGAGGGAGCCGATGGTGTAATGGTGGCTGCGTGTCATGAAGGTAACTGCAAGGCTGAACGCGGTAACACCTATGCAAAATGGCGTGTGAACGAGATTCAAAAACGCCTTGAAAATATGGGGCTTGGCAAGGATTGCCTCTGTTTTACAACAATTGCATCCAATATGGCAGGCGAATTTGCGGCCAAGGTTAATGCATTTGCTGATAAACTTGCATAATAGTTAAAAAAGAAAATTCAGGGCTTTACGCTTTTTCATTACAACCATGTTGTTTTTTTGGAGGTGCTTTACTCCATAGAAAAGTGTAAAGTCCTTTTTTATATAACAACCATGGCAAACCCATCTTGCCACAACGAAGCATGAAAGCCCTGAAAAAAACCTTGAAATACGGGGACTTTCTTATAAAAAGCCTCCCATAATCAATTTAATTATCTGGAATACTAAATACTCAAAATCGACATCTTATTGCTTTTTCAGAAGTTATTGCAGTTGTCTGAACCAGGATAACCAGGATAACCAGGATGCTCAGGATAACCAGAATGCTCAGGATAGATAATCCTGACTTATCTTGGTCAATCTTGGGAATCCTGATTCAGACAGTGTTGACAAGGCTTACAAGATCATAGGTGTTGACAAGGCTTACAAGATTATAGGTGTGGACTTTGAGTATATAATGCTGCTTTATCCTGTGAATAATGGACATCCTGACTCAGACAATTCTTACCATATCCATCCAAAGGAAAAATAGATGCTAAAAAATCAAATGTTTCAATGCATCTCGAAGATGTTGATGCTGATTCTGGGAACTGCTGCATTGTTATTGGGCATTTCAACAGCTTTTGTTGAAGCTGCTGAATTTGCCGAATTTGCTGAAGCTGCTGAAAGTGCTAAAACTGCTGAAACTGCACAAAGCGTAGATGATACAAAAATTATAAAAGCTGCAACTCCTGGCGACTTCCCTCCGGAATACCTTGTTGACAAGGATGGAAAACCCTTTGGCTTTGCCATTGATGTGCTTGACGGGATTGCTGATATTGCCGGTCTCACAATCCAATATGTCGTAAAAGATGATTGGATGTCCGCCCACAATGCCATTAAAGCAGGCGAGGTTGATGTTATACCAAATGTCGGGATTACTGATGATCGTAAAGAGTATGCAGATTTTACATCACCTGTGGAGACTTTTTCCATCTCCATCTTTGTCAGAAGCGATAATAATGACATTGCGGAGTTGTATCATCTTGTTGGCCATAAGGTGATTGTCTTTCCAATGAATGCAGCTTACCCCATAATCAAAGAGATGCAAGGTGTTGAGCTGCTTCTGGCAAGGGATCGTCAAGACATTCTTTTCAGGCTGCTATCGGGTCAGGTAGATGCTGCTGTCTATCCTGAACCTCTTATATGGTTGGATGCCATCACTGCCGGGGTTGCTGATCATATCAAGGTTGTTGGTAAACCTGTGCTTGAAATAAAAAGAAGTATTGCCGTTGCCAAAAATAGGCCTGAGCTTTTTAAGCAACTGGAGAGAGCCACCCTTCAGTTTGTTGGCTCAGATGCCTATAAAAAAATATATTCAAAGTGGTACGGCAAAAAACCATCCATAGTGACATATACACAAATTATTGCAATAATTGGACTCTGCACAGGCTTTTTTATATTATTTTTTCTTTTTTACCGTTACAGGCTGATGCAGAAACTTAACCTGAAAATGGTTGAAACAGTAAAGCTGAAGACCGAGGAGATAAAGGATCAGGGGGAGTGGCACAGGCTTCTTTTTGTTGAATCAGCCGATCCCTATTTTATTATTGAAAATGGTATTTTTACAGACTGTAACGAAGCTGCCCTTTTTATACTCAAGGGAAAACGGGAAGATGTTGTTGGAAAGCATCCTGATGAATTTTCTCCTGAGTATCAGCCAGATGGTTCTCTTTCTGTTGAAGCTGCTGAAAAGCGAATCAGCCAGGCTTTTAATAAAGGAAAAGTACGGTTTGAGTGGCTGCACAACTGCCTTGACGGTACAGAGATCTGTGTTGATGTCTCTTTGTCAGTTATATCACATGTGCACCGTGAGGCTGTTTTATGCGTCTGGCGTGATATTACAGAAAAAAAGAAACTTGATAAACGTTTGCAAGAAGCATTGGCGTTCAATGATACCATTTTGCTTAAATCTCCTTTGCCAATGGGTGTTTACAGACAAGATGGACAGTGTGTACTTGTCAATGATGCCCTTGCGGCAATGGCAGGTAGCACTCGGGAAATGGCTCTTTCACAGAATTTTAACCAGATTGAATCCTGGAAAAAATCTGGATTGCTTGATGCATGCCTGACAGCTCTTAAAGAACACAGGCAGATCAGGCACGAAATACATACAATTTCAACTTTTGGCAAAGAAGTGTGGGCCACAGCCCTTATTCTTTCCACTGTTTTAAACGATATTCCCCACCTTGTCATTCAGCTCTTCGATCAGTCAGAGATTCAAAGGGCCAATCAAAAACTCAGACAGGTCAATCTGGAGCTTAAGGCAGCCAGAAATGCAGCAGAAGATGCAAGTCTTACCAAATCAAGGTTCATGGCCAATATGAGCCATGAGATAAGAACACCCATGAATGCTGTAATTGGACTCTCCCAGCTTCTTCTTGATACTGATTTGACTCCTTTACAGCAGGATTATATGGAGAAAATTCATGATTCATCAAAATCGTTACTTAGGATTATAAATGATATTATGGATTACTCCAAAATTGAGGCAGGGAAGTTCGGCCTTGAATCAATTGAATTTCAACTCTTTGATATTCTTGATAGTTCATCAACTCTTTTCTCCCATAGTGCCGAGATTAAAGATATTGAACTTGTATTTGATATAGAGCCGGATCTTCCGCCGGTTCTGGTGGGAGATTCACTCCGTTTCAGGCAGATTATAAATAATCTTCTGGGTAATGCAGTGAAGTTTACCCAAAAGGGAATTGTTTCCCTTGGAATGAAACGCATTGATAATAAAAGAGATTCTATCACCCTTGAGGTTTGCATAAGCGATACTGGCATAGGCATGACAAAAAGTCAGTTGGATCGTCTCTTTTCTCCATTTGAACAGGCGGATTCATCCACCACAAGAAAGTATGGCGGAACAGGTCTTGGACTTGTTATTTCAAAAAATCTGGTTGAGCTAATGGGGGGCAAAATCAATGTGGAAAGCACCCTTGATATCGGAAGTACTTTTACTTTTTCCCTGAAATTTGGATTGCCTGAATCTCAACTTACTTCTCATTTTGCCACTAATCTCCGGGGTATGAGGACACTTGTTATTGAGGACAATGAGTTTGCCATGCGGGTTCTTACTGCTATTTTGGAGCAGTGGGGTTTCTCTGTCAGAAGTGCTGCTACAGGGGAAGATGGCTTTGAGCTTGTTAAAGAGTCATTACAAACCGGCAACCACTTTGAGCTAATTATAGTTGACTGGAAACTTCCGGGAATTGACGGCATTGAAGTTGCTGACAAAATTCGTGAAGCTGAATCACTAAGTGACAATATAAGACCTTCCCTGATTATACTTGTGACTGGATACAGTTCTCAGCAGGCCCTTGAGGCTATTGGGGATGTCCGGATTGACACTTTGCTTGGCAAGCCTGTAATTCCATCGCAGCTTTTTGATACCATCGCAACTTTACAAGGGTTTGCCCCATCCTGCATGACAAAAACAGAGAACCATTTTATTGACAAGGTATCCAGTCAACTTCAAGCTGTACCTGGTGCAAGGGTGCTTCTTGTTGAGGATAATCCCACCAACAGGCAGGTTGCCCTGGGGCTGTTAATTAAGCTGGGACTGAATGTTGATCTGGCCGTAAATGGTCTTGAAGCTCTTCAGCGAATATCTGAAAAACGTTATGATGCAATTTTCATGGATCTGCAGATGCCGGAGATGGATGGTTTTCAGGCAACAAAAGCCATTCGGGCTTTGCCTGTTGACAATGATATTCCCATAATTGCAATGACTGCTGCTGCAATGCCGGAGGATAAAGCCGCTTGTCTTGCAGCCGGCATGAACGATTTTGTTCCAAAGCCCATTGATCTGGAACTGCTGGCCACAACCCTTAAAAAGTGGCTTTTGTCTGAAAAGAGCCTTCTTATTAAGAGCGGACAAGGTTTGATCTCCTCCTCCACATACTTACCCTCACAAGAGATTGAGAAGAGTCAGGGGGGTGAGGGAAATGGAGAGATTATTTCAGAGCAGCCTCTTAATGGAGATAAGCCCTTTAGTGGAGATAAGCCCTTTAGTGGAGACAATCCCTTTAATGGAGACAATCCCCTTAATGGAGACAAGCCCCTTAATCGAGACAATGCCCTTAATGGAGACAAGAGCCTTCCATTTGATCTGGATGGACTAAATCTTGCTGATGCTGCAATGCGAATGGGCAATGACTGGGGAACTCTGCGCAACGCTATATCAAGTTTCTCTGTCACTTTTTCCGGTATTGTAGAAAGCCTTGAAACTTGCTTGACTGAAGGAGACGTGGAAAAAGCCGCACAAATTATTCATTCCATCAAGGGTGTGGTAAAGCAGATAGGTGCTGACGCACTGTGGGAAATCTGCCTTGGTTTTGAGAAAAAACTCATAGATCCGGATCAGGATTTAACCGAGACAATGGAAGAATTGAAAAGAGAGATGGAAAAGGTGATGGATGCCATAGCTTCCATGCCTGCTGTGTCCGCAGTTACCTTATCTTCTTTATCAACTCCGGAGCGCTTATCAGAACTTGTAAAAATTTTGCAAACAGATATGGCAAACGCAATGTTTATCCAGCCTGAGATACTGGGTGAGTTTTGTACCTTAATGGCTGAAGCCGGATATGGTAAATTATCAGAAAAATTCAGGGATGCCATTGATCGGTTTGACTATGAAAGCGCATCTTTGATATTATTGGAAATCTCTACTCAAAACTGATACCTATGATCTTGTAAGCCTTGTCAACACCGTCTGAATCAGGATTCCCAAGATTAACAAAGATAAGGCAGGATTATCTATCCTGAGCATCCTATCCATCCTGGTTATCCTGATTCAGATAACTGCAATAGCTTCTGAAAAAGCAATAAGATGTCGATTTTGAGTTTGTACGTTTATATGAAAGTCTCAGTAAGTGGCTGTTTTTAAAACGACTTTCATCTCTTCGATTGTGGCGGCTATCCGCCATGTACGTTATATAGAGTTTTTTGCAATAAAACATACCGATGAAAGGATAGATTCTATGCAGCAGCTTCCACTTCACAGCTCAAGTGAAGTAATGGACAGGATTCTTGTTGTGGATGATACTCCCACCAATATAAAAGTGTTGGCAGGTGCTCTGGTCAGCAGATATCAGGTTCAGGTTGCCACAAGCGGTAAGGCAGCATTGAAAATCCTTTCCCAGGAACAAAAGCCCCATCTTGTTCTGCTTGACATCATGATGCCGGAGATGGATGGTTATGAAGTTTGCAAAAGGATGAAGTCAGACTCTGCCACACGGGATATCCCTGTTATATTTGTCAGTGCAAAGACTCAGGTGAGTGATCAGCAGTATGGATTTGATCTCGGGGCTGTTGATTACATAACAAAACCCTTTGAGATCCCACTGGTTCTGGCACGGATTAATGTACATCTTCGTCTGAAGCATAAATCTGATCAGCTTGAGAAGCTGGCCCTTGTGGATGCACTCACAGACATTCCCAACAGACGTGCGCTTGATGACTGCTTAGACAGGGAAATCAGAAGATCTGTGAGGAATGAAAGCCCCATGTCTATTCTGATGCTTGATATTGATCATTTTAAAAACTACAATGATCATTATGGACATGGTGCCGGTGATGTATGTTTGAGAAGTGTTGCCAAAAGCATTGAAAACTGCCTTCGACGCCCAGGCGATCTGGTTGGACGTTATGGAGGAGAGGAGTTTGTCGTGATTCTGCCGGATTGCGATGAGACATGCGCTGCTGCTGTTGCGGAAAAGATAAGAGATCACATTTCCCGACTTAACATTGCACATGCAAAATCATTGGTGTCAGATCATATAACAGTCAGTGTCGGCATAAAAACCACATTCTGTCAATCTCAGAATTCGTGTGATCAGGTACTTAATCAAGTTGATAATGCACTCTATAATGCCAAAAAAAGTGGCCGCAATTGTGTTATGGCAGCCACTTGATTTCCAGTTGTCAATGGCCGTTTATATGAAAGTCTCCGTAACAGCCTGTTTTAAAAACGACTTTCATCCCTTCGATTGTGGCGGTAATCCGCCATGTACGTTATTCATTATATCTGTTGAGGATTTCAAAAGTGAGAGTAGCTCCGATGCCGAAATTTTGCCTGCCGCCTCACTGCCCTCAAGCAGATTTTCTGCAAGTTCCCGCTTTTCATGGTGAAGTTTTACAATTTTTTCCTCTATGGAATCCTTAACCACAAGACGATACACCGTGACAGGCCGGGTTTGTCCAATGCGGTGGGCACGATCCGATGCTTGATCCTCAACCGCAGGGTTCCACCATGGATCCATGTGTATGACATAATCAGCAGCAGTGAGGTTAAGACCTGTTCCACCAGCCTTGAGACTTATCAGAAACAGATCTCCTTCTCCGCTCTGGAATGCCTTGATACGCTTTTCACGATCTTTTTTGGATGTCCCACCATCCAGGTATTGATAATTAATACCTTTTCCATCCAGATATTTACGAATAAGGGTAAGGTGCCCCACAAACTGACTGAATACCAGCACCTTATGATTGTTTTCCAGCAGTTCATCCACCACATCCCCGAAAACCCTGAGTTTTGAGCTCTCAATACCAGAGCCTGCCAGAACAAGTTCGGGGTTGCAGCAGAGCTGCCGCAGGCGTGTCAATTCCGCCAAAATCCGGAAGCGTTTACCAGCAGGATCATCTGCTGCATTCTCAATATTTTCAAGGGCTTTAATACGTTGGGCTTCATAAAGGATTGCCTCATCTTGGCTCATCTCAATTTTAAGGGTTATCTCTGTCTTTTCCGGAAGCTCTCTTAAAACATCTGATTTCAGACGGCGCAGTATAAATGGGCGTATCAGTTTCCTTAAACGACGGGAAGCACCCTTGTCACTATCCCTTTCAACAGGTATGGCGAAATTTTCCCTGAAACGCTGGATTCCCCCAAGAAGTCCGGGATTGAGAAAATTAAAAAGAGTCCATAGCTCCTCCAAATGGTTCTCCACAGGTGTTCCCGTGGTAATAATGCGGAAATCCCCTTTCAGATCCATGGCTGCCCTGGATCGTTTGGTATTTCTGTTTTTTATTGCCTGGGCTTCATCCAAAACCACTGTCTGCCAATGAACACCTGCAAGGTTTTCCCCCTCCACCTGGAGCAGCCCATAACTTGATATAACAAGATCAAAGGGTTGCAATCCTTCCAGAAAAGCCTTCCTGTCACCAGGGCCAAACAAAAGGGGATTGAGGGTCGGTGCAAATCTTGTACACTCATCCTGCCAGTTGGATATAACAGAGAGCGGTGCAACCACAAGGGAAGGCCCCTTAGCCCCATTGAGCAAAATAGCGGCCAGGGCCTGCAATGTTTTGCCAAGCCCCATATCATCAGCGAGGCATGCCCCCATTCCCCAATGGGAAAGCTGTGCCAGCCAATGAAAGCCTTCCACCTGATAATCCCTTAAAGTGGCACGCAAAGTACCTGGCACACTGGTTTTCACCACCTCCTTGAGTCTTTGGCAGTGATCTTTCCACGCTTTATCTGTTTTAATCTGCTCGATCTGATCGGTGAGTTCCCCAATTGCAGGGGCAGCAAGGGGAGTAAACTTAACTCCCTTGCCTGAAACCGTGGAGTATGCCTTCAGCTCCTCAAGGCGATCCATCAGGGATCTTGTCACGGCAAAAAAGGTACCATCATCAAGGGCTACAAAGCGGCCTATGGTTGAAGGCCCTTCAAGCAGGGATATCAACTGTTTGAAATCAAGGGAAGTTTCATCATCTATGGTAAGAGTTCCTGTGGCCTTGAACCAATCCCTCTCCTTTTTTATCCCCATATTTATATCATTAAATGAGACTTCCCTTTTTACCTTGATCTTTTCCCCCTGGGGCCAGGCAAGGATTATACGCTTTTCAGGAGAGTGCTCCTTTTCGTTATCATTCTCTTTTTTCTCATCCTTTTCTTTCTCACCCTTTTCTTTCTCGCCCTTTTCTTTATTGCCCCCTGTTCTGTCAGATTGTGTTTTGTTATCCTTTAAGTGCTTGATTTTATTCTTGATACCCGAACAATTTGTTTTTTCATCCATCTCTTCATTTTCACAAGATTTAAGTTCAAACAAAAGCTCCAAAGCATCCTCGGGATCTCCCACAAGCCACTCATCATCCAAAGGCTCAAGGTTTTTAAGGGTTGGGCAAGCATTTATAACCCACTGCATCTCCCTTAGCTCCAGATCAAGATCCCGTGTAGCCTGCACCTTTTTCCCCCTGATGTTGGCAAATACGTTGGAACCGCCCCGGCCAGGCTTGAAATGGGAACCTGCCACTGTAAATGGGCGAACCAGAAACTGAATTTTAATGCCTTCCTGCCAGGGCATGATATGGATATTGGGCCTTGGATCAGCTTCAATTTCTTCCAATGGTGCTCCGCCCTCCCTGGCTGTGATCTGGATATCCGAGTTTACGTTTATCAGGGAAGATAAGGATGCCATGGTTTTTGCTGCCAAATCCCTGGCTTTTTGTGGAAAGCTGGCTCCTTTTTTGCCAATCAGCTTGGCAATCTTATAATGGTCAGGTAAAAAATGAACCACTTTAAATCGGGAAGGTGTCTCTTTGACCACTTTTACAAGATCATCCTCATCATTGGGAACCGGCGTCATGGTGAGCCTCAGCTCCTCACTTTCATGGCAAAGGTTTATCTCAGGCTCACCCTTGACAAGCTCCACAGGGCTTTGAAGTTGATCTTCAAGAAAAATCAGGGGGTGTCCCACAAGCTCAGTCAATGCGTTATCATCATCAATACTGTAATCTATATTTTGATACCTGTAATACCCACTGGTATAAGAATATTCTGTAATTGTTCTGCACACCCTTTTATCCTGATCTGTCAATCCAGCCATTTTTTGATAATTTTTATACAGATTTTTCAGTGCAACGGGACGTCCCTTTGTCCATTGGCCTGATTTGGATAATGTCTGGAGTTTCGGGGTTATATGGGCAATTGAGTATTTTTCATTATAGCTTAGAAGCCATATCATTCTCTGTTTATGGATTTTATGGATAGCATCGATCTCTTTATTGGAAGAAGCTGCTTGAGTGCCTTCCACAACCTGGATAAGGGAATTTAGAAGTTTTTCCCATTTTGGAGGGGCATTTGAGATATCCGTAAGGGGAGTAGTTTTGCAGCTTTTATGCAGTTTCCCTGCATGAGCCCTGTTTTTTTTAACATCCTTTCCTACATCTGCCAAAACATTTGATGCTTCTGCCTCAATCCATAAAAAACCACATTCACCGGCTTTTTTTCGGATATTTTGCAGCTCTGAAATATTGTTTTTCAGCATTTTTTTATCATAACAGCCCATGGTCAAAAGATAAAAAAACTGAATTATTGCAGGCAAATCCTCAAAAAAATAATTAACTTCATGATCATCAAAAAAAGAGGGGAGCCCCATACGATCTAAAAACAGAGGATCCATGGCCTCGGCGATTTTATAGAATTTATATTGGTCATCATTTTTTATCATAATATCAATATATGACCGTGCTTCCTCATAATTTGATATTTCCCCGCTTTTAAAAAGTGCGAAAAGGAAAAAAACTCCTTCATATCCTTCAAAGAAAATTTTCCCTTTTTTACTGCGTTTTTTAAGAGCATCTAATGATTCTCTGAAAAGTTTTAACGCAGAATCTGTGTCTCCTTTAAGAAGTTCAGACCATGCAATTTGTGCAGTATATTGAGGGGTAACATCAATGGGAGATTTTGATTTTCTACTGGAGGGCAGGGTGGAAATAAAATCCTTAAAAATTTTAAATAATTTGGCGTGGTTTTTCAGATCACCGCAAAAGAGCAGATACTTTGTAATTCGGCATTGAACCTCCAGCCAGTCATCACTGTCAATATCTATTATTTCCCTGATATCCATGGAACCAGAAACTCTGTCGCAACTGTCAGAGGGATGAGAGACCTTAGAGTTTGAATCTACTTTGTCTTTATCCTTTACATTATTCTTTACATTATTCTTTACATTATTCTTTACTTTATCCTTTTTTTTATCTTTTGCTTTATTTTTGTTGCCTCCATCTTCGAGGTTGAATAAATATGACAGATAATAATCAATTAGAGGTTTAACCGGATAAAAACTCTTAGCAGCTTCCCCAAGAAGATATCCAAGCAGCTTCCATCTTACACCCGGAGCCATGCCATCAAACAGCTCCGGCCTGAAAGGATAATAGAACAACTGAATAAAGAGGTTTTCTTCATCAAATGCCATGGGTAAATGATATCTGGCTGCTTTGTAAATCTTGTCAAGATCAAGATCAAAGGCTTCTTGTCCATGAACACTCAAAAGTATCGTTTTGATAACTTCCTTCATTGATTTAAAATGAAAGGCTACATGTGTGGAGTAGCTTATGGGGTTCACTTTGACAACTGCAACAGCTATCTCTTTAAAACGCTTACCCATTACAAGTTCATGGATTAAATCTTTCCATATCATTTCAGAACAGGTAATGCCCGTGGATGTTTTAATGAGTAATTGATCATCTTCAAGAGACTTTAATATTGGCCGAATGGTAGCCATTGTAAATATGCGGCCCTCTTCATTTTTTATGTGTAAAATCTCCATACAGGATAGCAGCTTGTTAAGACGCATGTGGGATACTTCCACTGCAAGTATCCTGAGTATCGTTTTGTTAAGATCAGAAAGTAAATAGTATTGTTCCATCATTTCATTCATATTTTTCTCTTTTCGATTCATTGTAATCCCTATATATTATAAACTGTCATGGCAGACCCATCTGCCACAAACAACGAAGCATGAAAGTCCTTTAGAGCCTTAAAAGACGGGGACTTTCTTATAAACGTACATGGCGGATTACCGCCACAATCGAAGGGATGAAAGTCATTTTCAAAACAGGCTGTTACGGAGACTTTCATATAAAAACAATAAGGAATAACAATGCCACCAATGGAAACAAAATACAAGACCTACAAAAAAGCACTCTCCCAGGAATATACAGTTAAATACGATTTTGAAATGACCAACTACGAATATAAACTTTATTTTTCTGATCCCCATTATGGATATATTGACGATAACGACACATGGGATCTGCTTCAATTTAGATATATGCTCATATATTTACCGTGAAAATGACTATCACTTTTATGGTTGGGGGGGATTGATACACCATCATGACCGTTTACCGTGGAAATGGATATAATTTTCCATATTCAGGGGTGGCTGGATGGCAGCCATGACCGTTTACCTTGTAACTGTAACGTCAATACACAATCAGGCACAAAGCGATATGAATTTTAACAATAAGGAAAACGAAAAAGAGCTGCTGATCATTCAGCGTGACCTTGGAATTGCCCTCTCTTCAACTTCAGATTTTCATAAAGCGCTGAAAATATGTATTGATTCAGTGTTACGGATAGATGGTGTTGATTTTGCCGGAATTTATCTCAACGACTCTTCAGACGGGAGTTTCAAGCTTCACGCCCATTCTGATATTGACCCTGAATTTTTGAAGCTTGCATCATGTTATGAGTTTGATTCTCCCCAGGCAGCTCTGCTTTATAAAAAACAGTCAGTTTTTTCTACATATGAGAAGGTGTTGAATGACCTGAAACTTCCACGGAAGGAAATTAATCAGAAACTCTCCTTTGGGATACATGCCCTTGGCATGATTCCCATGCTCCATGAAGGAAAAATCACGGGATGCCTGAATGTAGCCTCCGGTTCTCTTGATTATTTTGAGGAATACATCTGTTATGCACTGGAGAGCATTGCATCCCAGATGGCTGGAGCACTTGCAAGAATTCAATCCATCAATGATCTGAAAATAAACCAGCAAAACTTTAAAACACTTTTTGATAACCTTGATGATTTTCTTTTTGTACTGGATGAGCAAGGCATGATTGTTGAGTTTAATCCGGTTGTTCCGGAGAGGCTTTGTTATACGGAAAAAGAGCTTTTACGCATGAGTGTTTTAGAGCTTCATCCGCCTGAAAGACGCCTTGAAGCACAGGAAATCATCACTGAAATGCTTGCAGGCAGATTGAGATACTGTCCTATTCCGCTTTTGAAAAAAAATGGAGAGCATATTCCGGTTGAAACAGCAGTTGCCCTTGGTCAATGGAATCGTAAAAAGGCTATTTTTGGTATTTCAAGGGACATCACAAGGCGTCTTGAAAGTGAAAAAGCCCGAAAAGTAAGTGAAAACCGTTTAAGGGTGGCAATTGATGCCATGGACGAAGGCTTTGCACTCTATGATTCTGAAGATCGCCTTGTTCTTTTCAATTCACAATACAAAGAGCTTCATTCTCCTTTCACGGAGATGATTATGACAGGTAAGAAATTTGAGGATATTATCCGCTATGGTGTCCGCAATGGTTACTATAAAGATGCCCTTGGAAAAGAGGAAGAGTGGATACAATGGCGAATCAAAAGACATCATGAGGGGGCAGGAAGTCTTCAGATAAAATCTGAAAATGATCGCTGGATAAAGATTTCGGAATGCCGGACAGAGGATGGCTGCACTGTTGGCTTTCTGGTTGATATTACTGAAATGAAACAGAAGGAATGTTTGATTGAGCAGGCGCTGGCGGAAAAAGAGACACTTTTACGGGAACTTCACCATCGTGTGAAAAACAACATGCAGGTGATTTCAAGTCTCTTGAAACTTCAGGCGTCAAAGCTGGAAAATCACTCCACCATGGTTGCCTTTGAAGAGGCTGAAAGCAGAATACACTCCATGGCTCTTGTGCATGAGACACTCTATCAGTCAGATAACTTTGCCGAGATATCTCTTCAGCTCTACTTTGAGAAGCTTAGCGGTTATATCATGCATATGTTTTCCGATATAATGGAGCTGACTGTTCATGTTGATGCCGAATCTGTGGTTTTGCCTTTGAAACAGAGTATCAACTGTGGATTGATTGCCACCGAACTTTTGACAAACAGTTTAAAACATGCCTTTCCTGAAAACGTTAAGATTCACGATGTTCAGCATTCAAGGTTTGTAAGGATTGAAGTCAAGGAGCGGGATAACTATTTACAGTTTTCAGTTGCAGACAACGGCAAGGGATTCCCAAAAGGGTTCAACTGGAAGGAGAGCCGGACATTGGGACTGCGCCTTGTCAGGGAGCTTGTTGAAAGGGAACTGAGAGGAACCCTTGAACTGGTTGAGACACAAGGAATCTGCTGGATAATCTCCTGGAACAGAAATATTGTTTTTCACTGAAATATAGATATTTTTACTGCTATTGTAACTAAAACGGTAGTGTTTTGATAAGTTGCTTCAATTGACTGAAGTCTGTCTCAAGTTGGGAGATCAGGGAGTTCAGTTTTGCAGAATCACCCATGCAGGCTGCAATCTCAATGTCATGGGCAGTTTGTTGAATGGCAACGGCGGCAACATTGCCAGCAGAACCCTTTATTTTGTGTGCCTGGAAAGCCATTTGGTCATAATCTCCTTTTTTTATTATCTCTTTTATATCTTTAATGCTTTCAGGCATTTTATTAATAAATAGATTCAGAATAATGGCAGCAATTTCCTTGTCATGCATCATACGATTATTAAGAGCATTAAGGTCAAAAACAGAAGATGTGTCAGATAGTCCTTTATAAATATGCTCCCGGGAAGTATCTGAGGGTTCATGAATCCCTTTTTTGGGGTATGCCTTTGGAGAGTAGGAGCTTGTTGATTCAGAGTCATGAAGAGACTCTTTGGGGTCACCTTCAGGAAGCCATTTTTTAAGCTCGTTTATTAGTGCTGTTTTGTCAATGGGCTTTGCAATATAGCCGTTCATGCCGGCATCAATGCATTTTTCCCGATCCCCTGTCATTGCATGGGCAGTCATTGCAATTATTGGAATATTTTGGGGTATAGTAGAATCAGAAGAGGAATTTCTTATTTGGCGTGTGGTTTCCATGCCATCTAACACCGGCATTTGTAAATCCATGAGTATAAGGGCATATGGCTTTTTTGGAAGTGCCTTTAGCACCTCATTGCCGTTGGATACAACATCGGCTTTAAGTCCGATTTTGCCAAGTATTCCCAGAGCAACCTCCTGGTTGATAATATTGTCTTCAGCCAGCAGAATGTTGAACTCCTGGCTGAAATAGAGCATGCCAGAAGATAATTTGCTCTTTTTTCTGGAATCTTGGCCATGTTGACCATGAGGAGAACCATTCTTATCATAAAGAGAACCATTCTTATAATGAACAGGTTGTTGTGACCCCCATGTTGTTTTGGATCTGTTTGTGTCGGCTGGCAATTGTGACGCATTAACTAACCGTGATTCATCATCTAACTGTGAAGCATCACTTAACTGTGAAGCATCACCTAACTGTGACGCATCATCTAACTTTTTAAGTGCAATTGTGAACCAGAACTCAGAACCTTTTCCTTCTTCGCTTTTCACTCCAATTTTGCCACCCATAATTTCAGCAAGTTGTCGGGATATGGCAAGACCTAAGCCGCTTCCTCCAAATTTTCGTGTGGTTGATGTATCTACCTGACTGAATTTTTTGAACAAAAGCCCCATTTTATCTTGTGGTATTCCTATGCCTGTGTCCTTGATTGAAAAATGCAGAATGATCTCTTTATTTTTTTCATTGAAAGCTGTTACCAGAATGGTGACCTTGCCCGATGGTGTAAATTTTATGGCATTGCCTGTAAGGTTGGTTAGAATCTGTCTTATTCTTGCCGGGTCTCCGTTAAGCAGGGCAGGAACTTCAGGCGATATTTTGCAAAACAGCTTAAGCCCCTTGTTTTCTGCCGGAACTGTCATTGCTGATGTAAATGATTCCAAAAGGGATTTTAGATTAAAATCAAGTAGTTCCAGTTCAAGTTTTCCTGCTTCAATTTTGGAGAAATCAAGGATATCGTTGAGAAGCAGAAGAAGGGCGTTGCTGCTTGAGCGAACAGTGTCTGCATAATGGCGCTGGGTTTCGTTGAGATTGGTCTCCAGAAGAAGCTCTGTCATACCTATTATGCCATTCATGGGTGTACGGATTTCGTGACTCATATTGGCCAGAAAATCACTTTTTGCCCTGTTTGCCTTTTCAGCTTCAATGGTCATGCGGTTGGCATAGTTAAGGGCGCTCTCAAGCTCCTTTTGTTTTTGCTTAAGATCCATGGTTGAGCGCCATGCCTTGATAATGGTGCGCACAAGAAGTAAAAATTCCGATACCACAAATGGTTTCCTGACCAGGTATAGGCCATTTTCCACCTGTTTTTCCATCTCTTCCACATCTGCATCAGAGTATGCTGTACAGATTACTATTCCGATATCAGGGTCAATTTCCCTGAGACGTGTGGCAGCCTCAAGGCCGTTCATGCCTGGCATGCGCATGTCAAGGATGCATACAGGAGCTTTATTGTGATGCCTGCATGCCAAAGCATAGTCATCAAGCATTGGCTGTGCATCACTGAAGGTGATACATGTAAAAGTGTTATCTGTGGATTGTGTTGATGTCCCCAGAATATCAAAATCATTGCCGGAAGGTGGCGAGAATATTTTTTTGTAATATTCCAGAATTCCTGGGTCGTCATCAACAACTAAAATGGTATTATCCTGCATTATCTCTACTTTCCTCAATCTCAGTAAATGGTGTTTCCTGCATTGCCTGAAAAATCTTTAGTTTTAACCAATGGTTTTATCCTGAATGGTCTGTAGTTCCCTCAATTTCAATACTCACTGTTGTACCAAGGTTAATTCCATCGCTTTTTATCTTTAAGCGGTTTTTGTTTGCAGAGAGAAATATTGAAAATGAGTGAAGTCCAAAACCGTTTCCATTGGCTTTTGTTGTAAAACCTGCATTTAGAACATTTGAAATGTTTTCAGGTGCAATGCCGCAGCCGTCATCCATGACAGAAATTGACACCTGGCCATTCAGTTCAGTAAGATTTACATTTACATTGCCGGAGTCGTTTATGGCCTCCACAGCATTTTTGATAATATTGTTAAGGCCGTTCAACATCTGAATTTTGTGGGTTTTGATAAAGACATTATGTGCAATTTGGGTTTCAAATTTAATGTCAGGATATTTTTCTTTAAATTCCAACACCATCTCTTCAAGCAGTTCAGAGATGTTGAAGCGGACAGATATTGGCGCCTGTCTTGAATCTTTAAAGGATTGCTGCTGATGGGAGATTGTCTGCTGAATTGTCTCCCTGATCCGGAAGATTTTTTGAATGCCTTCAGAGAGTTTTGGAACAGTCTTTTCCACCAGAACATTTTCAAATCGATCCAGAATGGCAGGGTCAGATTCTTCACGCAGCCGTTTGAAAACTTTTGGATACTGCTCAGTGCTTTTAACTATTTCATCAAGATCCATCAACGTGGAGTTCAGTGCTGTAACCGAATTTCCAACATTGTGCAGATATCCGCTGGCAGCTTCAAACATCCCCTGGGCATAGGCAAGTTCAGCCTCTTTTTCCTGCATTTTGATTTTTACCTGATGTTCAACAAGTTTTCGGTTTCTGTCTTCAAGCTCCATTGTCATTGCATTGAAATTGTCGGTGAGAAGATCAATTTCAGAGATACCGCTGTGGGTAAGAGCCGTTGGGCTGGACTCTTTTTCCATCTCATGGCCTATGTGTGATGTGGCATCAGCAAGGTTTATAATGGGTTTTGCAATGGTATTTGCCATAATACCGGCATTTTTTCTGAGTATAAAAAAGAAGACAAGGTAGAAGATAACCATAACAGCCACAACGCCGTAACCGATATATCTTGCAATATCGGCATTTTTTTTGGCAGAACTGTAAACTGTCTCCTGGTCAACCTGGATAAAAAGGCGCCATCCTGTCTCTGCAATCCTGGATTGAATAAGAAAAACCGGCATGGAACCTATGGTTACAGCATGGATGTTTTCTTGGGAAGAGAAAATTTCTCTGAAGGTTTCAGATATTGCGTTATCCTTACTTTTAAAGAGGTTGAAATCTTCAGGTTTCTGCTGCTCCTTTGATATTGCAGAGCTGTAAACATGGGATTTGAGTTCCTTCAATCCCAGAAGCTCCTCAACCCGAGGTTGCATGGCAAGGATCATTCCCTTGTCATCAGTGACAAATGCAGATGCCTCCCAGGGAAGATCCAGCTTAAGAACGTTTGTTATTATATCACTTGTGGTCACATCAAGCCCCACAACACCTTCAAGGGATTCATTGACATAGACAGGTGCCACACACGAAAGCATCCAGCCATTACCTGCTGGATCAAGATAAACGCCTGTCCATACAGGTTTTCTGTCAGGATTGTGCTCCCTGTCGGCAAGATAGTAAAAGTTGTAGTCCTCCATGTTGAGATCAGACGGGTACTGTTCATAAACCTTGTCAATAAATGGATAGAGCCTGTTCATGTCATCTGGAGTGTTTAAATATGCTGCTGCAACATTGGGGATATCTTTGACCATGTGTATGTAAAGAGGGTTTAAGGCAGCAGTTTTTATGGCTTTTTCAATCTGTTGTGGGGTAAGGTTATCTGCTCTGGTATAAAAGAGGCTGCTTCCTTCAGTAAGATTTGTCTGATATAGAGTATTGTTGGGTGCGGTTTCAAATCGGGGTTGCTCTCCCGGGACAAAATATAGTTCAGGGTGGGCAAGAAGCAGTGCATGTTCAGTTGCAAAATAGTTTGTCTCTGCTGCAATATTTTCAAAATTATCGCTTATCTGGCTTGCCTGCTGCCTTACAAGATGGGGCATTACCGTCTGTACCTCCTGTTCAAGGCTTTGCCTGGTTTTGTGGTTTGTATAAGAGTTAACCGCAAAATAGATGAAGAGCAGCATTATTTCTATTATCAAGATGGGGATAAGAGCGCTCTTTGAATAGTGATTCAGTATCAGTTTGTTGAGTTTGCTTTTTTGCATTTAGTTCACCATAAAAGATGTCAAAAAAGTGTTGAGGGTATTTTTATTGGTTGCAGACAGGTAGTTGATCAGGTTAGAATTAATAGCATTTGGAAAGGTTTGTTTCAAGTCATTATTCATTTTTAATGAAGCGATAAAACTGGACATATTGACATAAAAATGGTGTGTTTTTGAAATATTCAAGATTTGGAATATCTATGGAAACTTCCTTGCCAAAAAAGTATATGACCTTTATTATGAGCTGCGGGTAATTCCTCGTAAATTTGGCATGGTTTATTTGCCTGTTTACACTTTTCCAATGGCAAAATAACCCAACGGTAGAGAGGCAATGCATTGCGTATCTACTCCAGACAAGAAGTGTAAAGTACTTTACTGATACTCAAAGCCGACACCTATGATCTTTTGAGCCTTGTCAACATTGTCTGAATCAGGATGTCCAAGATTAACAAGATAAGGCAGGATTATTTATCCTGAACATCCTTTTCATCCAGGTTATCCTGATTCAGACAAATTCAATAACTGCTCAAAAAGCAATAAGGTGTCGATTTTGAGTAATCTGATATGAAGGATGCCAAAATTTTATGGAAAAGTGTAAACTGGCTGATGAAGTATATTTGATGTTTTGGAATTTATCTTTTTAAGGGTAACGTGCTCGAGTCCTTATTTTTAGTTTTGATAAAGTAAACGGGCATGATTGATTACGTATCAATCACCCCCAAATATAAAAATGATAGTTATTTTCACGGTAATCGCAAAAGGGAGAGTGTACAGGTATGTCTGACCATAGCGATATTTCTGGTATGACCGACCAGAAATACAGTGTTATTTTTCAGCCTCACAACAAAACAATTGAGGTTAATGCAGGTGAAAATCTTATCCGTGCAGCCATGGAGGCAGGAGTTCATATCAATGCATCCTGCGGTGGCGAGGGTGTGTGTGGTAAATGCAGGATTATTCTGGAAAAAGGAGAGCTTGAGGGGGGGACGGACAAGCTCTCAAACGAAGATAGGGAAAAGGGATATTATCTGGCCTGCCTTTCCAAGATAAGATCTGATGTTGTTGTGAGAGTTCCTGTGGAGTCCAATGTGGACTCTTCAGTTCTCAATATTGCAGCATCACCCCGCCATACAGCAAAGATAAAACAGGTCAGGCTTGATACACTGAAAGAGCAGGGAATGCTGATACCACCGGTGGAGAAAAAATATCTTGAACTGCCGGTTCCAACCACCCAGGATAACCTTGCCGATGTTACACGTCTGCTCAACTTTTTGAAGATTACCCATGATGAACATCGACTTGTTGTGGATTTGAATGTCATCCGTGAAATTCCGGATATCCTAAGAAAGGATGATTTTAAGGTTACTGCAACCATTGTGCGTCCGGTCAGGGAAGATGGTAAAAACCAGATTGTCAACCTTGAGCCTGGAGATACAACTGACCGTAATTTTGCCGTTGCCATGGATATCGGAACCACAACAATATATGGTGAAGTGCTTGATTTGAACAGCGGTGAGATTTTATCACAGTACGGTGATTTTAATGGCCAGATAAGTTATGGAGAGGATGTTATCTCAAGGATAATGTTTGCCGAAAAAGAGGGGGGGCTTCTCACCCTTCAAAAAAAGGTTGTGGAGACAATCAACAAGGTGCTGGAAAAGATTATCAAAAGGGCAAACATCAAAAAGGAAGAGATTACAACAATTACCCTGGCCGGCAACTCAACAATGACACAGCTTCTGCTTGCCATAAATCCTGGCTATATCCGTCGTGCTCCATATGTACCAGCATCAATTTTATATCCACCTTTTAGTGCATCAGAGATTGGCATTAATCTGGGGCATCATGCAATTGCTCTTTTGTATCCCGGGGTTTCAAGCTATGTTGGAGGAGATATTGTCGCAGGTGTAATGGGAAGCGGTATGTACCAGACAGAAAAACTTACCCTTTTTATGGATATTGGTACAAATGCAGAAATTGTCATTGGTAACAAGGACTGGATGGCCTGTACAGCCTGTTCAGCAGGACCTGCTTTTGAGGGGGGTGGTATTACATTTGGCATGAGAGCTGCCAAAGGTGCCATTGAAGATTTCTCAATTGATCCTGTAACCTATGAACCAATGATTGTGACAAAGGGAAGTGTCAGACCAAAGGGTATATGCGGGTCAGGGCTTATAACCATTGTTGCGGTGCTTTTTGAAAACGGTCTTATAAATAACAGGGGCAAGTTTAATCAAGACCTTAAAACCGACAGGATCAGGGAAAAGGAAGGTATCTGGGAGTATGTCCTTGTATGGAAAGATGCAACCCAGATAGACAGGGATATCACAATTACCGAACCTGATATTGATAACCTTATACGGGCAAAGGGTGCCATGTACAGCGGAGCCATGACCCTTCTTGAGGAGGTGGGTTTAAGTATCACCGATATTGAACAGATAATTCTGGCAGGAGGTTTTGGAAGTTATGTGGATCTGGCAAAGGCCATGACCATAGGACTTTTGCCTGAGACTCCCCCTGAAAAGGTGATTTATCTTGGTAATGGTTCGCTCCTTGGAGCCAAGATGAGCTCATTTACAAATCTTTTAAGGCGCAATGTGGGTGAGGTGGTTAAGATGATGACCAATTTTGAATTGTCCGAAACTCCATCATACATGGATCACTATGTGAGCGCTCTTTTTCTGCCCCATACCGAGATGAACTATTTTCCAAAACTCCAGGAGCGTATGAATGCAAGAAAGAGTGGATAATATTCTCGAATACATATTGAAATACTTACCTGTTTAGATGCCAGGAGCGTATGAATGTCAGGAAAAATCAATAATTCTCAATCTTATGTCAAATATATTGAAGTGCCTGTTCCGGTTCTTGGTAACAATATCGCAGATGTTGAGCGTCTTAAGGCACCCCTGTTAAAAGAATTAAAAGGTGTTGATAACATTTTTGTTCCCACAGGTCTTGCAGTTAATTTGCCTTCTAAGTTAAGGAAGTGGGGAAATCGCATAAAAGTGGTTCTTTTCAGGGATTCCAGGGGTTGGTTTGTTGTTGATCTTCTTGAGCCTGACCCTGATAAGCCTCTCTTTGGACTTGCTGTTGACCTTGGAACCACACGAATTGTTCTTCGTCTTGTCAATCTTGAAATTTCAACAAACATAAGCTCCGCATCATGCCATGAGACAGCCTTTGACAATCCCCAGGTTAAAGTTGCCCCGGATGTTCTTGCAAGGATACACCATGCAGGAACAGAGAAAGGAAGGTCTGAACTTCAGGATCTTGTCATTGAAGGATTGAGTAATAATATCAATATTTTATGTCGGAAACAGGGGGTAGAGCCAAAGCAGGTTGTACTTTTGACAGTGGCCGGCAACAGTGCCATGACTCATCTTTTTCTGGGAATAGAGTCGTCCTTTTTAATAAGGGAACCATATATCCCGGCTGTTAATGCACCTGAGCCTGTTACTGCTTCAGAGCTTGGCATCGGAATAAATCCCCGAGGCATGGTTTACATGTTTCCCAATATTGGTTCCTATTTTGGAGGTGATCTGATATCAGGAATCCTTTTTGCGGGGCTTAACAAAAAGGAGAACCCATGCATAATGGTGGATGTTGGAACAAATGCCGAGGTTGTTGTTGGCAACAGGGATTGGTTAATTGCATGTGCCGGAGCTGCAGGCCCTGCTCTTGAGGGAGGCGTGAGCGATATGGGAATGACCGCAAAGCCTGGGGTCATTGATACGGTAAAAATTGATCGTGAAACAGGTAAGGTGGATATTCACACCATTGATGAAAAGTCTCCCATAGGTATATGCGGCTCCGGTATGATTGATCTTGCAGCCCAGCTTTTCCTTTCCGGAATGGTTGATATCCGTGGCAAGTTTGTCCCTTCTGTATGTGGCAGCAGATACATTGAAGTTGGTGGAGAGGGAGAAAACAGAGGGGCATTTTGTCTTGTGAAAGCTTCTGAGTCCGGCACAGGCAAAGATATTCTTCTCACACAGATTGACATGAACTCTCTTACAAGCTCAAAGGCCGCAATGTATTCAATCCTTCAGGTTATTGTTGAGAAGACAGCGGGGCTTGAATTTTCGGAGCTTGCAAAATTTTATGTTGCAGGAACATTTGGCTCCTTTATTAAGCCGGTGTCAGCCATATCAATTGGAATGTTGCCTGATATACCCCTTGATAGATTTGAAGTTTTGGGCAACTCATCCCTTGAAGGTGCTTCACGGCTTCTTATGGACCCTAATGCATTTGATGAGATAGAAAAAATTAGGCACGGAATAACCTACATTGAGCTAAATGTAAATCAGGAGTTCATGAATATTTTCAGTGGCTCCAAGTTCTATCCCCATACTGATATAAGCCGTTTTCCTTCTGTTATTTCAAAATGTTAATCCAGGTCAATATTTGTAGATTTTTTATAAGAAAGTCCCCGTCTTTTAAGGATCTATAGGAATTTCATGCTTAGTTGTGGCAGATGGAGCTGCCATGGCCGTTATATGAAAGTCTCAGTAAGTGGCTGTTTTTAAGACGACTTTCATCTCTTCGATTGTGGCGGTCATCAGCCATGTACGTTATCCGAAAAACATCTTGTGTCTGGACGGGTATGGCAAGGGTGCCTTGGTTGTTGACATCATGATAAATTGTCTGATATAGCTCTGATTATGAAAAGGATTCCTATCCCTCCCTTAGATGGTGGCAAACTATGGATACATTAAAACCATTCACCAATGAACCAGCTTTTTTAGGCCGTAGTTACGAGATGGATTTTCTTCAGTCATGGATAGTGGAGAAACCCAAAAATATTCTTTTTCTATATGGTCCAAAATCCAGTGGCAAAACCACCCTTCTTTACAAATTTATTGAACAGAATCTCAATAACATAAAGTATGATATAAAACATTTTAATCTGCGTAGATTATTACTGATTAACTATGAGAGTTTTCTGAGAGCATTCTTTGAGCTTAAAACCAGTGAACAGGTTAAGGAGCAGCGGCAGTACGATCTGAAGGTTTTCAAGCTCAGTGTTGAAACCATAAAAGGATTGGAATTAAAGGATATAGATCCCTTTATTGTAATGGCAAGGGAACTACAAAAACAGGTTAAAAAAGCTAAACGTCCGATCATTATCATTGATGAGCTTCAAGCCCTTGACGAGATATATTTCAACGGAGATCGTGAACTTTTAAAGGAGATGTTCAATTTTTTTGTGGCCATGACAAAGGAGTCTCATCTTTGTCATGTCATAATTGCAAGTTCTGACGGTTATTTTATTGATCGTATCTACAATGACAGTCGCCTTAAAAAGACAAGCGAGTTTCTTGAGGTGGATTACCTTGGTTTTGACGATGTAATGGAGTGGCTGGCTAACCTTGAAAAATACAGTAAAATTGATGAGTTTGTGCTTACAGATTTCCAGAAGCAGGTAATGTGGGATTTTTTTGGAGGTTCTTGCTGGGAGATATCCAATTTTTTAGGTCATCTTCTCATGAAGGTGGAAAATGCCAGGGTATCTGATAAGGATTTTCATGATATTCTTGAGGTCAAAAGAATTGCCTGTCGCTCCATGTTTGCAGAATATGCCACAATTATTCCGAAAAAAAGGGCATTGTTAAAGGAGATTGCAAAGGTTCTTGAGCATAAAAGGGTCTTTACTCCTGATGATATTGTTGCCCTTGTTGAACAGGAGATCTGGCAGCCTGACGATATGATTGACGAGCTAAATCGACTTGTTCAACGTAATTATTTAAGCTATGCACCTCCAAGGGCTGAGTATGCACTTCAGGGCAGGAGCATGGAGATCGGCATTTGTGCTTATGTTGAGATGATCAGTTCTCGGCAAATATGATCTGCTGGAAAAATGATGCTTGTCACCTGAAATTTTACCTTATAGTGTTATGTCGTATCAGCCATAGTGACAGCGTCTGCAACCGTTCCTTATTACGTTGTGTCATATCAGTCATCGTAGATACCATTGCTTCTATCGTGATGCATCCATTTCACCTTCAGTTCTTTGTACAGCAGTATATTTTATGGTCAATGTCTTTGCCTTTTCAGGTATTTTAATCGATGACGGAAAAACGACTATTCCTGTCTGAAGTGTTGAACTTGCAGGTTCTGTTATGGATTCAAGGGGAACCTTTTCTGTATAAAGCGTTGTCAGATTTTCTATACCAGGACTTACACCTGTTACATCTATAAATGCAGGGTCTGGTACTGCACTTTCAATTATAATATTCTCAGCAAGTTTGCCTGACCAGTCAATCTGTACAGGAACCTTTCTGTAGGCAACTCCTCCCATTACAAGCTCGACCTCTCCTGGCTCTGCTTTTTTAAGGTTAACCCCAGGGGGTAGAACAATGCTATCATTGGATATCTTGAAAGTATTTGAGCCAACAGTTGCCCCGCCAAGTTTTAAAAGCACCTTTATGTTTTCAGGCTTCAATGATTTGAGAAGAGGCATGGAGCCACTGAGATGAAGCTCCACGGTGCTGGTTGATGCTTTTATTATGTCAAATCCCTGTTTAATGTCAGTGTACTCAACAGGAACATTGATGGTTTTTAAAGTCTCTTTGCCCCTTGAAAGACCAAACCATAGGCCGGTGATCATGGATAGACAAACAATTCCTGCAATACCAAATTCAATAATCTCCTTCCAGTATTCAATTCCGCGTTTTTTTATCTCTCCTGTGTGATTTGTAAGGATTTCTTGTAATGCCTCTATACTTTTGACATCTTCAAGTCCGGATTTACTGGCAACTGTGACATGGCCTCTCTCCTCTGAAACAGCAATCACAAGGGCATCTGAAACCTCGCACATGCCTGCTGCTGCCCTGTGGCGTGTGCCGTATTTGGACGGCATATCCTCTTTTTTTGACAGAGGAAGAATAACAGAAACTTCGGTCACTTTGTTGCCTTTAATGATTATGGCTCCGTCATGTACAGGATTTTTGTCCCAGAAAATAGTCATTAGCATCTGTTCTGTGATTTTCCCGCCCCACTCTATACCTTTCTGGATATATTCATCAATGTGCTGTTTTCCAGGGAAAACCATAAGAGCGCCAATTCTTTTCGCTGCAAGTTCAAATGTTGAACGTGCAATAATTTCAATGGGTGTAGAAGTCTTTCTTGATGGAAAGCCCCAGAAAAACGAGAGTGGATTTTTTGACTGGAAGATCGATGCAATATCATCTCTGAACACAATGATCAATATGATGGCAGCGGCTGCAATTATTCCCTGTATTGCCCATGTTGTGACCACAAGCCCCATGTAGAGGGCCATGGTCCTCATAATCCACAACAGGGCTGCTGCAGGAACAATTCGAATGAGCCGTGAACCTTTCAGAAGTACATAGAGCCTGAAAATAATATAAGTGTTAAGAAATATATCAATAAAGTCCTGCCATCGCATGGTACTGAGAAAATTTAAAATATTATCCATAATAGCTCGTGAGTTGTAACTTTAGGAATGAGTCCAGAATAAATTACCCTGATTTCCACTCTCAAGTGTGTGAGATTGGCTGGGGGGATGAAGTAAATTGTCAAGTTATTTCAAATTTGTTACTTAGTAATGTGGTTTAATTAACTTACCCAAACTCCCACTCTCCAGTCTGTGAGAGGGGTTTGGAGGGTGAGGTGAATGGGCAAGTTTATATGAAAGTCTCAGTAATTGGCTGTTTTTAAAACGACTTTCATCTTTTCGATTGTGGCTATCATCAGCCAGGTACGTTATATAAAAGTCCCCGCAAATATCTGTTTTTATAAAGACTTTCAACACTTCGATTGTGACGGTGAACCGCCATGTTGGTTATTAAAAATCAATTCTTTAGAGTTCCCATATGTTGTTTTGTGGGTGACAAGTTCGCAGATTTTCAATCTGAAACGCTGAATCTGAGGGTTTTTAGTATTTTATCATTGTCATCAGTGATCTCAACCCGCCATGGTCCTTTGTCAGCCACTCTAAGTTGCATGGTGCTGAATGTTGACCATTGAGGTGATTTGATGTGAAATCTATTTGTGGCAACAAAGCGATCTTTATGAAACCATTTGTGATATATAAATGTATTTTCTGAAATCTCTTCAAAAGCTGTGTAGCAGTGAATTTTGCCAAACGAGATGGGAAAGACCACCGCAGTATTGGCTGGTTCAAAGTCCTTTATATATTCACACATTACAGCTTTGGTGAGTTTAAGTTTTATGTCTGTGGCATTTTTACCGTTAGTTTCTTCTTCCGCATAAAGATTTGATGTCGCGGAGAAAAATAATAAAATCAACAGGAATATGGTAGCATATAAGATATAATCTCTTTTTATCAATAAGCTATTTAAGGAATGAGTCTTAAACAATTTGCCCATTTCAAAACATCCAGCAATTGTAGGCCGTATTCTTGAGAATTCTAATTGAACATCTTTTTTCATGCTCATTCCTAAAAGCCGTTTGGAATGGGTAGTTAGGAAAATTGGAGGTTGCTGACAGCCATGATTTTTTAGATATTTCAGTTGCATGTTGTTCCTGAAGAAAACTTGAATTTGTATTTTAAGTTTGTTAAATTGTCTGAAAGAGGTTAATAATATTCAATGTTTTGATTCTATATTGGTGACAACTTTTTTCAAGGAAAATCTTGCAGGCTTTCAATAAATTTACAGGCAGTAGTTTTTCTCGTCTATAATAACTCATAAAAGAAAGGACTTACAGTGCTGAAAAATATTAATATCTTCAAGAAGCTGACAGGTGGTTTTCTTGTGGTTTCATTTTTGACTCTCTTTGTTGCAGGTATCGGTATTTATGGCTTATATGATATGAAAAACAATCTTCAAAAAATTGTAGAGACAGCTCCACTCATTGATGCTGCAATGGAGATGAAGATTGCTGTGGCAAGGGATATGCAAATGATAATGGAGATACTCTCCCCTGAATCCCAGGATGAGTTTAAAGAAGTCTGGAATAAACACATTGAATTTGCTGATAATTTCAAGATTTTTGCAGATGCCATATTAAATGGTGCTGAAACAGAAGAGGGCACAATTTATGCTTCGGATGATCCAGAACTGAGGGAAGTTGTATCCCGCGCATTGCAGAGTCACGAGAAGGATTTTTTAACATCCATAAAGAATATATATGACATGGTAAAGGTAAAGTTTACCGGCAAGGAGTATTCTGAAGAAATCCTTCAGCAGCTTGATAGCAAGGCTGACAGTAAAGGCGAAGAGCTTATATTGATGATTGGCCAGATTGAAGATATGGCGAGAAGCAAAATAGAAGCAGCAGAGGATATTGCATATACATCTGTTGAATATAAAATAAAGGTGCTTTTTGTTCTTACTTTGGTTGCCTTTGTCTTTTCAGTGGGACTGGGAGTTTTGTTTGCAAGAGCCATTACAAAACCTGTTGCTCTGGCAACAAGTTTTGCTGACAGTATGGCAAAAGGAGATCTTACAAGGCAGATTGATTTGGAGCAGAAAGATGAGGTAGGGCAGATGGTGGCCTCAATGAATGCAATGTCAGGTAATCTGCGGAAAATGTTTCAGGATATTGTTGCAGGTATGGAGATTTTATATAGCTCTTCATCTGAGTTAAGTTCAATATCCAGCCAGATGGCATCCAGTTCAAAGCAAAGCTCTGAAAGGGCAGTTTCGGTGGCTGCTGCATCAGAGGAGATGAGTTCCAACATGGAAAGTGTTGCCGCAGCATCAGAACAGACAGCAACCAATGTACAGATGATTGTTGCAGCAGTTGAACAGATGTCCTCCACCATTTCCGAGATTGCATCCAGAACTGCCGAAGGCAGCACCGTAACAGGTGAAGCTGTTGAACAGGCACAGTCAATATCAAGAAAGGTTGATGAGCTTGGTCAGGCAGCAGTGGATGTGGGCAAGGTTACAGAGACAATTGCTGAAATATCAGAGCAGACAAATCTTCTTGCCCTTAATGCCACCATTGAGGCTGCCCGTGCCGGAGAGGCCGGTAAGGGATTTGCTGTTGTGGCAAGTGAGATAAAAGCCCTTGCAAGGCAGACAGCAGACGCAACACAGGAGATCAATGATCGTATTCATGGAATTCAGGAGAGTACAAAGGCAACTGTCTCTGAGATTGTAAAAATTATTTCTGTTATCAGCAATGTAAATGAAATTGTCACCACAATTGCAAGTGCTGTGGAAGAACAGACAGTAACCACACAGGAGATCACTGGAAATCTTTCCCAGGCATCGGCAGGCATAGAAGAGGTGAATAGCAATGTAAGCCAGACTTCGATGGTATCAGGGGAGATAGCAAGGGATATCGGTACAGTGAGTCAGGCATCACAGGATATGACCCGTGGTAGTAATCAGGTTCTCAAAAGTTCAGGTGAACTTGCAAAAATTGCAGAAGAGATAAAGGAGATGCTTGCAAGGTTTAAAGTGTAAGTTATTGGCGTTTGTTATCCTAAAAATGGTCGGATTCTCGGCATCCTTCATATCAGCTTAAAAGTAGTTTACACTTTTCTTTAATTATCTGAATCACGGATTGCCACAGATTACTCTGATTACACAGATTTTTTCAATCAGTGTAATCTTTTAATCCGTTTAATCCGTGATTCAGACAAAAGAATAAGCCTCAAAAACTGTAAACCGATAAATGAAGGATGCCGGATTCTCCTGAAGATTTTTGAAACATTATCAGGAGAATCCCGCTTTACTATAAAATGAGATTTATGATTTCAGTTATATCCAATATACTTACTGTACCATCCTGATTTATATCTGCAATTTCAATAAGTTCAGGATCACCTGTGCCATTGAGAACAATATCCACACACAGCATAACATCCAGTATATCAACAACCTCGTCTCCATTGAGATCTCCCTCAATATTGCCCTGGGAGGATGAATCTGTTTCATCAGCACCAATATCTGTGCCTGATCCGGCAGGTCTGGACTCTCCATCAATATCATCAGTTACTTCAGAAAGATTTATTCCCTGATCAATTACATAATTATTGATATCCGGCAGATCTGTCAGATGCAGATCTCCTGACTCCACATCCATGAACCATGAATATGGTGCGTCAGTCACATTGTTTTCCAGTGAAGCGCTTCCCCCGTCCCTCTGCTTTATAATACCGCTTGTCAGATTATTAATGATGGATACGCCGGTGGTCCCGCTGAATCGGTATTCGATTGAGTTTGGATAGCTATCCGAATAAACGGTATTGTTGTATATTATGGTACCGCTTGCGGTTTCAAGGCCGATTCCAACATCCCTTGTGGTATATACCATATTGTTGATAATTCTGCCTCCGGTGTGCCCGCTGCTTCCGAGACCAAAGCCTATTCCCCGGTCACAATCAACAATTACATTTTTTTCCACAACTGTACCTTCAGAATTTGTCCAGAAATGGATGGCATGTTCAGATAGGCTGCTTTCCGGACTTACAATGTGTTTGAAAGTGTTATTTCTGACAATCCACTCTTTTCCAAAGTGGACATCAATTCCGCCAATATAATACCTTGGGCCTATTCCTGCTGTATATTCAAAAAGGCAATCTTCCACAATACCGTTTTCAGAGGGGCTTGCAACCTGTGAGCTGTAGGGCACTTTCAAAATTTGCTCTCCAGCATCCCTTAAAATACAGTTTTTCACATGGAGATTATCCACATCGGGGTTAGTCTGGATACAGTGGTTTCTTACATTTTCAATTGTCAAATCAGCTATGGTGACGTTGTTTGCATCTATCCAGAAACCATGATGGCCATTGGCGTACATACCCATCCCTTTAATAATTACAGATTCTCTGTTGCCGGAATTGCTTCTGATGGTGATGTTATCTGTTCGTATCTGGATGGCCCAGGTACCTGAAATCTGGTATGTTCCATCTTCAAGAAGTATGGTATCCCCTGAAGAAGCACTCTCGACAGCAGATATCAGCTCATCAAAGGTTTGGACTGTAATGGTATTAACACTTATAGTTCTGCTTCCCTGTGTTGCCCCAGTTTGGGCATGGAGGGTTGTCAATTCAGTTGACATTAGTGTTGCTGAAATTCCAGTGAGAAAGATAAGTCCAATGTAGTAAAGTGCTAATGTTGATTTTAATAGCCCGTTTGGGGAATTTTTTTTATTCATCTCATTTTTCTCCTTAATTTTTTCAAAATGTTTTTTATGCTCAAAATAGATATCTTATTGTTTTTTAAGCAATTATTATATTTGTCTGAATCAGGATAACCAGGATAAAAATGATTTTCAGGATGGATAATCCTGCCTTATCCTTTTAATCCCGGGTATCCTTATTCAGACAGTATTGAAAAGCCTTAAAAGATCATAGATTTTTCCTTTGAGAATTATTGCATGACTTTATTCGTAAGGGCTTTGGGATTGAAAAGATAAGTTCAGAAGGGAAATAAAGCAAAAAATGTTCCATGGCAGCAGATAGAAAAATTATACTATATTTGCTCAAAATCGACACCTTATTGTTTTTTCAGCGATTATTGGATTTGTCTGAATCAGGATAACCAGGATGAAAAGGATGTACAGGATAGATAATCCTGCCTTATCTTGTTAATCTTGGGCATCCTGATTCAGATACTATTAACAAGGCTTAAAATGTTATATGTGTCGATTTTGAGTATTTATAGTATAAGGCCATTTAAAAATGATAGCCATTTTTATGGTAAAAGACAGTTTTTTGTGGTTGTTTGACAATATCGTTGACAAATATGTTAACCAGATTGTCGAATGTCGAAATGTTCGGATTTTTTTCTGTCTTCTTGATTGTGTTCCAGAAGTACTTGACACTTTTTGGAGAGAGGTTTCCCAACAGTAGATATGCTTTAAATGAACGTTAAAATCTGCAAATGCAGAATTGCAAAATATCCGCTATTGCTGTGGCCGTTTTTTTGCAGTATCAATTCATATCTATGGATATCGTTGGCAAATGCTACAAAATAGAGTGGATATAAGGGGGAATGGTCTTATGGACAAAATGGAAAAATTAATAACCGAGAGAAAATGTGGGAAGTTTTTTTATAACGGCCATGGCAAACCCATCTTGCCACAACGAAGCATGAAAGCCCTGAAAAAAACCTTGAAATACGGGGACTTTCTTATAAAATCAAAAAAGATTGTTGCTGGTTGCAAAGCTGTTATATTTTTTATGTGTGTACTTATGGTGATAAGTATATCTTTCAGTGTGTCAGCTCTGGAAACTCCACGTATAAAATGGCAGAATGGAGGGTGTTTTTCCTCTTGGTGTGAGACAGGTTGGTACTCTTCACCAGCAGTGGCGGATCTGGATGAAGATGGAAAACAAGAGGTAATAGGAGCTTCTTATTCTATATTTGTATTAAATGGTGAGGACGGCTCTCTTAAATATCGCGTGGATCCGGAGGGTGGGCGTGTCTGGCCAGGGGTTGTAGTGGCTGATATTGATGGCGATGGCCATAAGGAGTTTGCCACAGCTCATGGCAGTGGATATCTTCATCTCTTTAATCATGATGGAACGCTTCGCTGGACAGTGAACCCCATCTCCAGGGAATTAAGAGGGCTTTCAGCATGTGACCTTGATGGGGACGGCAGTATGGAGCTTGTTGTTACAGGTGCGGTTTCAAGCAAGGTAAATACCTGGGTGTATGAGCATGACGGAAGCCTTCGTAATGGTTGGCCGCAATTGGCTGATGAGAGCGGTTATGCCTATGGTGTTTTTAATGATAATGCCGCAGTGGGTGATCTGGATGGGGATGGAAGTGTGGAGATTATTGTTCCTTCTGATGTGCATTACATATGTGCTTATGACTCATGGGGCACTCCCTTGCCAACAAACGAGATATATGGAGATAAGGCATGGGGCAAAGTTGGAGTGTGGGAAAGTCTTGAAGTTGAGCTTAGGGGATGGGGAGAGTGCGGAGGAGAGCGCAAAGAGCGTTATAGAACCAATTTTGCACATGGAGCTGCTTTGATGTGTGATTTTGATAAGGATGGTGTCCGTGAAATCGTGGCTACAGGTAATGTCTATGATTGTGCCATTGGTCATCCACCTGGACAGTATAATGGGATTTATATCTTTAATAGTGATCGATCTCGATTTAAATGGAATGGCCTCAACTGGGAAGATGCTCCGGTGGATACCGGAAGCCCTTTGACGGAAGATTACAATATCATTGAAAATAACCAGCCCAACCCCATAGTTGCGGATCTTGACGGAGATGGTATTGAAGAAATTCTTTACTCTTCCTATGATGGAAAAGTTCATGCATTCTGGTTAGATAAAACAGAGCATGGGGAGTGGCCTTTTTCGGTTCATGACTCATCAGAAGGCTATATGCGGTTTGCATCCGAGCCTGTTGCATCTGATCTTGATGGTGACGGCAGTTGTGAAGTGCTTTTTACCTCCTGGGTGGAGAAGGGATCGGGGAGAACCGGTGATCTTTTTGTGTTAAATTCCGAAGGCAAGCTGCTACACAGGGTGCCCCTTCCAGAAGCGTATGGAAGCCCTGATTGGAACGGGGGGCTTGCTGCTCCTACTCTTGCAGATATAGATGGAGATCCGGATCTTGAAATTATTGTTAATACTGCCCATTCAGGTTTTGTGGCCTATGATCTGCCCGGAACCTCCAATGCCGTTGTACACTGGGGAACAGGCAGGGGTAATATGCAAAGAACAGGAATTGCCCCCACATTGACGCCTACTCCTCCAGAACCTGTATCTCCACAAACACTTAAGATTGAACTCAATTGAAAAGGTGGGTGGTGTCCCAAATATGTTGATGAGCTCTTCACAAACCTTGATTCAGCAGGGCTTTCACAAAAAGATATCAACACTTTTATGACACTACCAAAAGGTGTACCTTCATGATCTTTTCTACATTTTGACGTTGCTGTTCAAATTCATGGGGAGTTTCTGGTATGGGTAAATGTATGGGAGCACCAAAATTCAATGTAACCCTTGAAAATGGTTTTGGCAGCATAAAGCGATCCCATGAATTAAAAAACCATGCATTGTCTGAGGATGTGTAAAATGGCACTATTATGGCATTGCTCTCCATTGCCATTTTGATAAGCCCAGGTTTTACTATGCCCAAGGGGCCTTGTGGGCCATCTGTTATATGGGCACCAAATCCATGGGTGTTCAGATGTTTTATCATTTCATCCATTGCCTCTTTTCCCCCAACTGAAGAGGAGCCTCTTGCCGTGTGCCAGCCTGATCGTTTTGCTACTGCTGCGATCAGTTCCCCATCTCTGCTTCTGCTTATCATTAATGCGGGATTAAGGGGGGTATATCGCTTGAAATAGCTTATAGCTGCAAAGAATTGCTGATGCCATGTACAGAGTACTATTGTCTCTCCTTTTTTCAGGAGATTCTGCCACTCTTTTTCATGCTTTACGGTTAAACGAAATGTAAGTGCGTACAGCTTTATAAAATAGTAAAGAATAGCTGTGAATGGCCATTTATATACAAGCCATTTTAATTTTTTGAACATGTTTTTTCCTTTATATCTTTCCTGTTTCACTCTTTTCCAGAGCCTTCTGTTGCAGAAGGATTTCTCTGGCTGTTGACCCATTCGATTTTACTCATAAGTCCCCTTATGATTCTTACATCCCTGTCCATAAGTGCTGCTCTTCCAAAGATTCTTCTGAAAGTTCTCATAAGATGATCAGGGTTCTGGGGATCAAGAAACTCAATATCATTGAGGGCCTTTTGCATATGGGAATACATCTGTTCAATTGAATCAATGGTGGCAGGGGGCTTTGGGTCAACCGGAGATGAAATCTTGTTTCGCATTGTTCTTGAGATTTCATAGAGAAATATTGTAAGTGCATGGGATATGTTCATGGAGGGAAAGGCATCATCTGTGGGAATGGTGACAAAGTGCTGACAAAGTGCTAGTTCATCAGTATCAAGCCCATTGTCTTCCCTGCCAAGTACTAAAGCGCATCTGATGGAATCATCCATATCTGAAACTTTTTCTGCTGCGCTGTCAGGAGTGAAAAAGTTTTTTCTGTATCTGCCAAATCTGCGGGTTGTGCCAAAGGCCACATGGCAATCTTTAATTGCCTGTGGAAGGTTTTCAAAAATCCTGGCTTCCGAAAGCATATGCTGCGCACTCAATGCCATCTTTCGTGCTTCCCTTGATTGGTAGCCCCTGCATGGATTTACAATGCGAAGATCATGGAAGCCAAAATTCATCATTGCTCTGCATACAGAGCCGATATTAAGAGGTCCCTGTGGTTCAACAAGGATCACGGTGAGGTTATCTTTTTTCATGGGTTTTTGTGTTTGGGCTTTAATTCTTCTGTATCAAGAGTTAATGTGACAGGGCCGCTGTTTGTTAGAGTTACATCCATCATTGCCCCGAATACTCCGGTTTCAGTGTGAATGCCCTTTTCACGGGTAAGTTGTACAAAATACTCATACAATCTCTCTGCTGTTTCAGGATATGCAGCATTTACAAATGACGGACGTCTTCCCTTGTGGCAATCTCCAAAAAGGGTAAACTGTGATATCACTAGAAGCTCCCCTTGCACATCAAGCAGGGAACGGTTGAGCTTTCCGTTCTCATCCTCAAAAATTCTTAGATTGATAATTTTTTCTGCAAGAAAGGAAGCTTGTGATTCAGTATCATGATGGCCGACTCCAAGCAAAATTACAAGGCCATTGTCAATGGTTCCGGTAATTTTGTCAGCAACAGAGACACTTGCTTTGGTTACCCTTTGCAGGACTGCTTTCATCAGATGGATTCTCCTTTTTTGTTAGAAAATGTTGCATCCTTCATAATCCATCAAAAGTAGTTGGCAGTTTTTTGAGATAATTCCCGAAAAATGGGAATGTGGCTCCAGAAAGTGTAAACTGGCAAATGAAGGATGCCGAAAACGTGTAAAGAGCTGTGTCATTAAAACGGTTAAAATCCATGTTTCAGAAGGATTTCTGCATAAGTGCCATTATCTTTTATTTGCTTAAGTCCCTTGTTAAACTCTTTAAGATATGTTTCGGCATTTTCCCCATCTTTTGGAAAAGCAACGTATAGTGGATTGGATGAAAGGACACCTGGTACAATCTCGATGTTATCCCTTATTTCAGGCCGGTTTGTGTTAACCCAGAAAAGTAGGCGTTTTTTTGATGCTGCAATAAGGTCAAGCCTTCCTTCAAGAAGCTTTTTGATATTAAGCTCAAGTTTTCTTACAGACTCCTTTTGTAAAAAATCAGCACTGTCAAATTCCGATGAATAGGCATAGCCGTGTTCAATGCCAATTTTGTAAGGCTTTAAGTCTTCAATTGTATTCCATACAATGTTTTTGCCTTTAACAGCAAATAGTACTATTTCGCTTTCACTTACAGGCTCTGAATATAGGAGCCATTCTGCTCTCTCTTCACTATGATATATGCCAAGAATTGCATTAAAATAGAGATTTTTGGCTTCATACATTGCCCTTTTCCAGGGAACAAAGCTGATTGAAATTTCATGGCCTGTCTCTTTATATGCAGTTCTGACAATATCTGAAAAATATCCTTCATCTTTAAGGTTTGGGCCATAGTAAGGTTCCCACTCTAAGGTAACAAAGCTTATTTTGGGGTTTTCAGCATTTACAGTTATCGCTCCAATGAGAAAAGTTATAAAAATGAAAATTGTAAAAAACATTGAGTTGATATAGTGAATTTTTGGATGACTCATAGTTTTTGACATATTTCTGTCTCCATTTTAATAATGTGTAAAAATAAATTATGAACACCAGGTTATCTATAAAGACGAGGCTTCGGCCATTTCATGTTGAATCCAGCATTTTGCAGAATGCGGATTCCTTTTGCCATGTTAAGACCTATATCACTGACAGAATGGGAATCATCGCCTGGAACAACATTGATACGAAATTCCTTTGCCTTTTCAAGTATTTGGGCAGATATATATGGTTCCTCTGCCCCTTTTTTAAGTGCCCTGAGATTGAAGTCCATAATAAGATTCTTTTCCCTTATTATTTTGAGGTTTCTTACAATCCGTTGCCAGACATCAGGGGCTTTTATGGTCTCTTTATAATTGCTGTCAAAAATTCTGATAAGGTCGAAATGTCCCACAACAGCAGGGGATAAGGTCTCAATCATTTCGTATTGTATGTCAAAATAGCGGCAGTAAAGGGCGTGAATTCCACCGGCTCTCTTGACAGCTTCTTGATAGCTGTCAGGTGAATAATCAATGCAATGATCATCCACATGATGAACTGATCCCACAATATAATCAGGCTTATAGTTATTTATGGCATTTAAAACCAGCTTTTTGAATCCTCTGTAAGTTTCTGTCTCAAAAGCTGTATAAATTTTGATCTTGTCCTGATATTTTTGTTGAAGAACTCTGCATTTTGACATGTACTTTTTAAAATTTTCTTTTAGAAATTTTTGATCAAGTCCGGATTCAATTTCGTCTGTATATCGCAATTCATTGGAGGGCGGATATATGTGCTCTGTGATTCCTACCCATTTGAATCCAAGTTCAATGTAGCGTAAAATCATTGATTCCAGTGTGTCCTGTGCGTGGTTGCAGAATTCTCTGCTGTGACCACCATGTACGGATACCATCTGATATAAATTTGTCTCTTCAGTCATATTCAAAGTATTACCGTGAAAAAAATCCCCCACTTTTTTTTATGGTCGGGGGTGGCCAACTCGGCCATGGAGGTTTAGAGATAAGGGTACGTATTCAGTGTGTTACAAGGATTTTTTATTTATTCCCATAGAGTAAAACAGGTAGCACGACACTTGCCTAAAATCAAGAATTTAAAAAAACGGAATATAGTAACTATAGCTTTCCAGAAAAATATTTTATTTTTTGGTCAAGAAAATTAATCCAGATAACAGATAGTTAGACATTTCCATTATCAATTTTATTATATGGAATACTATACTCAAAATAGAAGTAATGTCACTTCACACTATATTTAAAAAGCAAAATTTCTTGACTATATCCTTATGTAAAGAGTAGTGTTTTCAATGACGACACACTCTACCCCTGTCTGGTATTTCTGAGTTTTGATGAGACTATCAAATGTTATGACTTGAACATTTTTACTTTTCGGATGTAATCTTATGGACTTTATAAATCAGAATCTCCTGATTGTCGATGATAACCCGGAAATCCTTGATTCCCTTTCTGAACTTCTTGAGGATGAGGGATTTGAGCTCCGTGCAGCAAAATCCGGAGAAGATGCCATTGACATTCTTTCTGAATTTAATCCCGCAGTTATTCTTTCCGACATGAATATGCCTGGCATGAGCGGACTTGAGCTTCTTAAAGAAGTTCGAAAATCCAACCATGTTGTTCAGTTTGTGGTTTTAACAGGTTATGCAACTGTCAGAAATGTTGCTGAAAGTATGGCAGATAACGGCGCTTTTGCATATCTTCAAAAACCTATAATGGATTTTGAAATTCTTTTCAGTACATTGCGTCAGGCCATGCAAAAGTATCAATTGCTCCAAGAAAATAAGTTGTGGGAGGAGCGCCTGAAAAAGGCAAACGCCACATTTGAAGCAATTTTTGAAAATATGGATGCTGTTGTCTATGTTGCAGATATGCAGACATATGAACTGATTTATGCAAATACAAAATTCAAGAGGCTTTTTGGATTTGATGGAGAGCCGGATTCATACAGGAAAAAATTGTGCTGGCAGGTTCTTCAGAAAGCCAATAAAGGGCCTTGTGATTTTTGCACCAATCTAAAGCTTGTGGATAGTCAGGGGAAGCCATTCCAGCCATACACCTGGGAGTTTTACAATCCTGTTCTAAAACGACATTTCAGTATCAAAGATCAGGCCATATACTGGCACGACGGCCGTCTGGTAAGACTTGAAATTGCAATGGATATGACAAAATACCGCAAAATTTCCAGGGAGATGCAGAAAGCAAAAAGATTCAAGGCAATCGGCGTTCTTGCAGGAGGGATTGCCCATGATCTCAATAATACCCTTGCTGCCATTCTTGGAAATCTAAACCTTGCTCAACTCATTGTTGCAAATTCTGAAGCTGATGAATACTTTGATGCTGCCGAAGCGGGCATAATGCAGGCAAAAGAGCTTTCCGGTAAACTTCTTGGCCTTGCAAGGGGGGAAGAACCTGTTAAAAAAAGGGTTGACATGAAAAAACTTGCAGAAGCCTTTATCAGTAATAAAGAGTGCAAAACCCCCATTAGACTTGATGTTGCTGATCCTTTGCTTGATTACCCTGTTGATGGCGATGCTGAACAGATCAAGACTGTTTTGTATAATCTAACAGTCAATGCAACTGAAGCCATGGATTTTAAAGGGGAAGTCCGGATCTCAATTCATCGCCATTTCAGCTCAACCCACCATTGCGAATATGTTGTTACTGGTGTTCATGATACCGGAAGGGGAATCACCGCATCAGATGTGGAGAAAGTGTTTGATCCTTATTACACAACAAAATTTCCAGGTGCGGATAAGGGAACTGGTCTTGGGCTCTCCATTGCCTACTCCATTGTAAGAAAACATGACGGCTTTATTGATATTGATTCAGTGGAAGGGAAGGGTACCAGGGTTGATGTCTATATTCCTGTGGCAGGAAATGTTTGTGACGATAAAGAGCTTTAGGGAGCAATATAGCTTTTGGTGACGGGATTCTGTCTCATTCTCTACTTTATTTTTAAAGCCTCTGGATAATATAAAGAAAGGTTGGTACCCTGCTCAGGGTTTTAAGACGGTTAAACTCAAATAGTACTTCCCTTGATGGTTTGTTTATTCGAAGGGGTGAGAGATAAACCGTGCCTTTGGTTTTTGTTCGTGCAATTTTTTCTCTGACAAGATTTAAAAAAGCTGGATAATGTCCGTCAGGAAGATTTTCATCCATTATGAAATTGGCGGTTATCTCAATATTGGGGTATGTTGCGTTAATGTGCTGAATATAAAGAAATGTCTCTTCAACCTGTTTTGATGTAATTGGTTTACCGAGAAAATCAAGGGTCTCCTGGTCTGATGATTCAAGGCCGATGTTGATGTATGTGCAGAAAGGAAGCCTGTTCAAATCATCAAGTAAAGCTTTGGCATCATTCACAGTGCCCTCCCTTTCCATCAATGAATCAACGCTGCCAAACATGAAAAGCGAGCTTCCCTTCATGAAGGCGTCTTTGAATCCAAATGCTTCATGGGCTGTTGCCGCAGCAGAAAGAATGGTCTCTTTCCCAGCATTCAGTGCATCGTGATCCCCCAGGAAAATGCTGTTATAATTTACAATATCCTTTCCATATAGTTTTTTAAGAATCTCTATCTTCTCTTTTATTTTTTCTTTGCTTTTTATAGAAAAGGGTTTATCTGTTTTTATTCGGCAGAATCTGCATTTATAAAGGCAGCCTTCTGATATGGTGAGAGGTATAATATCATAGTCAACATGGCGGGCATCCGGCGGCATAACTGTAATTCTGCCATCTGAAACTTCAAAAAGGTTTTGAGCTTTATTTTCAAGCCTTTCGGGAGTGTTTAGAAGTGCCTTTTCAAGAAATCTGATGAATATTTCTCTTTTTTCAGATTCATTTGTTGTTTTTGAAGTATCCTTTTTCACAGAAATCATCACATCTTTTATGATTTCATGCCAGGACGAGACAATTCTTGCAACAGAAGCCTCTTTGAATGGTTTACCTCCTATCAGGGAGTTTGTGGGATATTGCAGATTGGGCAGATAGTACTCCCCTGTTGCTTCAAAGACTCCGGTGTATCCTCCGGTTGAATAGTATATCCAGTCGTTTCCCATGCTCCTTTTTAGCCATTCAGAAGGCTGGATCCACTTTTTATCCTTTCCCTTTGCCCTTACAATCTCGTTATTAAGGTTGAACTGAAGTACAGCATCCTTTGTCTCAATTTCTGAATAGATGCCATACTTCAGGGGAAAACTTATCTTTGTATATTCACTTGCACCCCTTTTATTAAGTGTTATCCGGAAGTCTGGGGTGCTAAGTGACAGTGTTGGAAAAAAGTTGTCTGACAGCGATTGTTTCATTTGTCCGTGTCTATTTTGCGTATTGTACTCTCAGTACCTTTTTATCAAGTTTTCCAACACCTGTTTTGGCAATGGAGTCCACAGAGATGACTCGGTCAGGAACGCCGTATTTTGGGATATTGCCTTTTTCGTACTCTTCCATGAAAACTTTTTTCAGCTCATCCTCAAGATCTTTTTCTTTAAACTCATCTTTTAATACAACAAGAACAATGGGTCGCTCTCCCCATTTTTCATCAGGTACTCCAATGGCGGCAGATTCACTCACAGCCGGGTGCTGGCTTATTATATCTTCAAGGGTGAGGGAAGATATCCATTCTCCACCAGTCTTGATGACATCTTTAAGCCGGTCTGTGATCTTTAGGTAACCTTCTGCATCAATACTTCCCACATCACCTGTATGGAGCCAGCCGTCAAACCATAACTCTTCACTCTTTTCCTGGTTGTGAAGATAGCCTTGGGTAAGCCAGGGGCTTCTTGCAACAACCTCACCTGTCTGAACACCATCATGGGCAACAGGATTACCAAGGGGATCAATGATTTCAATATCCACCATTGGGATAGGCAGGCCGGTTTTGCACCGGATGTCTATCTGTTTTTCTTCATCCCATTCATACATGTGTGGTTTAAGATGGGCAACTGTCAGAAGAGGACATGTTTCAGACATTCCATAGGCAGAATAAAGATTTATTTTTGCATTTGTAGCAGCTTTGCAAAGCCCCCTTGGCAGGGCAGAGCCGCCTATTACAACCTTCCAGTTGGATAGATCCACCTTGTTTATTACAGGGGAGTTGACAAGCATGTGGATGATTGTGGGAACGCAGTGGGAAAATGTGACTTTCTCTCCCATGACAAGTTTCAGGATCATTTCAGGTTCATAACGTCCAGGGTAGATCTGTTTGTTCCCGAGCATTGTAAAAAGATATGGCATACCCCATGCATGGACATGGAACATCGGTGTTAATGGCATATAGACATCGGCAGACGTCATTACAGCCTGGGAATCAAAAGCACAAAGCCCTGTCATAAGTCCATATGTATGAAGCACAAGCTGCCTGTGACTGAAATATACTCCCTTGGGATTGCCTGTTGTTCCTGATGTGTAGAATGTTGTTGCCCGTGCATTTTCATCAAAATCCGGAAAATCAAAGGAGTCAGATGCATCCTTGAGCAGTTCTTCATAGATTCCGTCAAATTGTATAGCAGTTTCAGGATTCTGGTCAGTCTCTTTTATAAGGATGATCTTTTTGACGGTTTCAATCTTATCTTTTATTGGTTCAAGAAGGGGCAAAAGTTCGGAATTGACAAGAATCACATCATCTTCGGCATGGTTTATGGTGTAAAGGATCTGCTCCGGAGAGAGTCGGATGTGAACTGTGTGAAGGATTGCACCCATCATGGGGACAGCAAAATAGCACTCTAAGTAACGATGGCTGTCAAAATCCATAACTGCTACTGTATCACCCTCTTTTACTCCAAGGCCTGCCAGGGCATTGGCAAGTTTGGCCACCCTAATGTGAAAATCACGGTAGGTATAACGCATCTGATCACGGTAGATTATCTCCTGATCCGGGGATCTGATCAGGGAATTTTTCAGAAGGTTTTTGATCAGTAAAGGGTAGGTGTAGGCAGATTCACATTTTTCAATAAGTTTGACTCCCATAATTTTTGTCTCCCTGTTTGAGTTAAAGTTTTGATTGTTCTCTTCTGATCTTTGTTGTGTTAATTAAAAAAGTTCAGAAAATACCTTCTTGTTAATATGTTGCCGGAAGCTGGATTTTTGCTTGTAAGTATAAGCACGAAATATTAAATATCATTCCCTTTTCAGTAACAGGGATAGATTTAAAATTTGTCCCCACAGCATGCAAATGGACAAGTTATTTAATATTTGTGCCTAAATGATAAAATCGTTTTGGACCTCTCCGCCGAGAATATGGCTTGCAAAAACCTGGTGGGTTTTCTTTACATCCATTTTCTGATATAAAGTGGATGCACCACCTTTGATGTCAACAGTCATATTTGGTTCGGTTTCACATTTTCCGAGACACTCACCGGCCAGTACCTTTATATCTGATCTGTCTGCTTCGGCTTTAGCTTCAAGCAGTGCTTTCATAACCTCCCTTGCACCTGCATCAATGCCGCATTGTCCCATGTGGACAGTGACTGTGACAGATGCGTCACCGCTTCGCAGTGCAACTGTGTGGGATGCCTTTTCCCTGATTTTTTTAAGATCCTCTATTGTAATTTTTGCCATTTTGTTCACCTGTTAATGATAAGAGTGTTTGTTTTTTGTTGTTGCTGGCTGATTTGTCAGTAAAAGGGTTGTCAAATTTAATGTTTGCTATAAAATCGCTTTTTAATTGCGTCGTGTCAAGTTTGAATAGAGATTCAGAACATTTTTCATTTATCAGTGTACATTTTTGTGGAGTGGATTGTAGAGTGGAATTTCGACAAATGTGAAGGTTGTCACGTTCAGTGTAAAGCGGAAGGTTGAGAGTTTCGAAATTATTAATACAACAGCATTGAGTGTAAGGGTGGCAGAAGAATACTCATCTCTTAGTTTCTTGACAATAAAGCAGGGCATATCCTATATTACTTTTGGATTGTGTCCAATAGGGCAGTCGGGATTTAATATTTTGAGATAAGATAAACGGGCATGTTTACGTATCAATCATCCCCAAATATAAAAATAATAGTCATTTTTCATAATCAGGGGGGGCGCCGTAGAGACAAGGCATGCCTTGTCTCTACTTCCATGATGGCTTAGTAATAGGGTTTAATTAACTTCCCCAAACTCTCCCTCGCAAGTCTGTGAGAGGGGGGCTTGGCGGGTGATGTGAATGGGCAAGTTTATATGAAAGTCTCAGTAATTGGTTGTTTTTAAAACGACTTTCATCTTTTCGATTGTGGCTATCATCAGCCATGTACGTTATTAAAAATCAATTCCTTAATGGTTAAAACTTCTAATAACTGATATCAATAAGTGATATGAATGATACCAACAAATGATATAAAAAAACGGGAGAGTATATTTTATGATTTTACAAGGTAAACTGTATGCAGAAACTCCAATTTATCAGGGTAATGCCAAAAAGACCATGTTTACTCGTGATGGTGACGGTAAATACAAGTTGGTTTCCCTGGCTGGTGAAATTGAAGGCACCGCACAGGCTCTGATGGATGCATTTACAGGCCAGTCCCGTAATGGAAAGAATATAGGACTTCTCGAGAGATTGTGGAAACGTCTTTACGGGGAAGATATGCCAAGGGGACTTGTCAGGAATGTTGAGTGTAAGCTTCGGGAAGAGTGCTATCCCCGTGATAAATTTTTTGATATGCGAATGGGAATCAAGCTGGATGAGGACAGGTGGGCTGCAGAATCCAATGCCAATTACAAGATGGAGGCAATTTTCAAAAACTCTGTATTCAATTTTTCCATGACCCTCAATGACTCAACACTTAAAAGAGATAACACCACGGAAAAGCTCTATTTTCTCCTTCAGGAGATTATGGAGAGCCGCTTCTGGTTTGGTGCAGGCAAAAGCAAGGGCCTTGGAAGAGTAAGGCTTGAGGCTAATCTCCCATTTGAACCCAAAAGTGTTCCAGTGCTTCACAAGGATGCAAATCATCTTAGAATTGATTTCTCCTTTGACTCCAGCAATCCGGTTCTTGTTGGATGGAATTGGGGAAAAGTGGATCCACACACACCGTCATTTCTATCCATGGACGCAGGTCTTTTACTTGAAAACATGACAGATATTCCTTCCGTAATCAGGGAACGGTTGAAAATGTCCATTGGTGGTTCCATTCTGAATCCGGATGAATGGAAAAGCAAGTTCTCCGAGTATTTTCCAAGGAGTGTTGCCATATGGCTAAAAGAGGAGTCCGAGGCCGAGATTGATGCCTGGATGCTGCCTTCGGCTTCCCTGAAGAAGATGTCAAAAGGAAAGTACGCCATCAATAAAAAACTTGCGGCACAGCTTACCCCTTTAGTGGATAAACCTTTTCCATCCAAGGAAGAAGCAGAAGAGACCTTTACAGAGATTGCCGGCAAGACAGCAGCCAACATGACCAAAAGAATTCTTAAGGAGCTTGTGCAGGAGAGGCAGCTTCAACAGAGTTTAAACCAAAAGGCGTGGCTTTTGATTGCAGAGAACTTTGGTTTTGACGACAAGCTTGAGTCAAAGGTTTCAGACGCTATTCGTGATGAAGCAGCATTGACAAAGATTATTGCCCCGGCATGCAAAAATATTGAAAATCGACTTTTTCAGCAGGTGGATCAGCAACTTAAACTTCTTCAGAGTGACAGTTGGGTGGATGTTGAAATCCAGAGCCGTGAAGAACACCTGAAAATTAAAAACATGCTTTTAGATGGCAAGATTGGGGAATCCCAGTGGTCAAATCCACAGATGCCACCGGAAGGGATAAAGCTTTCATCATGGAAGGATTTTTTAAGGGATCACAGCAGGGTTGCATATCGTCATATGTTAAATTCCACGAACCTAAGAAAAAGTATCACCAATGATGAAAACCAGATAGATTTTCTCAAGGCTCACAGAGATAAGACCAGGCTTGAGCTTGCAAAGCCGGAGCATATTGACTTCCGGTCAGGTGGCCCTTCCGGTCGCCATATATCAAAGGAGTATGGAAAACCCTATGACACCGTTTTTATGCGTATGCTTTCATGGGCACCATCTCAAAAGGAACAGGGCTCATGGGAGATTTATATACCAGGGGGTACAATAAAAGGGGCATTTCGTAAACGAGCTTCCCAAATGCTTAAGACGTTGTGGGGAGAGACCAAAAAAACAGCCTTTATTCTTGATGATCTCTTTGGTGTTCAGGGCAAAAGGGGAATGGTCTTTTTTTCTGATGCCTATCTTGTGGATCCGGATGATTCCGGTAACTGGTGTTCCATGGATGGTGTAAGAATGGATCCTGCCACTGGCCAGCCTGTGGAGACATCAAAGGCTGATTATCTTTTTGCCTATGGCGATAAGCTGAAATTCAAATTCCAGATTGATATTCAGGATATTAACACAAAAAATATGCCCGCAGTTTCTGTCTTGTTTCACCTTATTAACGATTTTAGGTTGGGTGATATTCCCCTTGGAGGCGAAAAAACAAGCGGCTTTGGCTGGGTAGAGGCAAATATTGCAAGGCTTCAATGGCTTGCTCCTGGTAGTAACGGGATTCATCAGAAACTTTTTAACAATCAACCATTGACATCATCGGGACTCTGGCAGGTACTTGACAAACGCGGTGATGAGGCCGGAAAATTAATTACTAACATAGATCCGATATTGCCTGATTCTCAATACACCAACAATATCCCCCATGCTCCCGGAGCAGGTTTTGTTTCCCACAGGGCATTTGGCGGATACTGCGGTCAACTCACTGTTGAGGCAAAGCTTCTGACACCCATGAATATAAAGGAGAGTGGAGAACCTTCCTTTAGTGTGGAAGTCGCTGGTGAACGTCTAAATGGTCATGATTTTTATTCCATTTCACCCCCGGAAGCGGGCCAAAGGAGTGCTAATGCAAAGATGACATATGCGCTTCCTGGACGCAGCGTCAAAGGCATGGTTCGTCATATATATACAATTGCCAGCAACTCCCATGCTGAGAGTATGGATATCTCTCGCCTTAATCCTGTTGACAGTCTTTTTGGATGGGTGGGAAATGGCCCCAATCAGGCGCTTATGGGACGCCTGGTCTTCGATTTTGCCAAGTTTGAAGAACCTGAACTTGGATGGTTTAAAGTGCCATATCCCTATGGTGAATGGCGTTATGCTGATTCAGGATGGCAAAAAAAAGCCGGCGGCCATGCTGCAATGCATCTTGTGGCTGACAAGTGGCGAATCTTTTCCCATGCTCCCCTTGCGCCGGTTGTGCAACAGATGGAAACCTTTGCTCCTGACGAGGTTAATGCAAGGTATTTCAGGGCAATGCTTCCAGGCAACAAGGCCCGTTTTACAATTCGTTTCTGGAATCTTGAAGAATCAGAGTTTCACCGTCTCCTTTGGTCCCTTGAGCTGGAGCCTGGTTTGGCTCACAAGATGGGTAATACACGTTATCTGGGTTTTGGAAGCCTGAGATTTTCCATTCTTCCCGAAAGTTATCTTATTGATTGGACAAAACGGTATGCTGACAACTCCATGAGCAATTGGCGTATTCCCCTTGACATTGATATGAAGGCGGCCATCAAAAGCGTTCAAAATTACTCTGCACTTAAAAAGGCTTTAAATGCTGAACACATTTGACTGGATACGCCGTAGCAGAAGTGGTGCCGAACTCATGGCAACCCTGAATTATTTCAGAAAATGTAAACCGGATCTCTTTCCAGAGGAGAAATCTCTGGCGAATGCAGTTACGCTTTTTGATGTGCCATGTAGTCGTTGCTGGATTTATCCTTGTGAGGATCCTGACGGAGAAGCTTATTGCAGAATATGTAAGAAGATAGTTACTGCTTCAAGGAAAATGGGACACAGGTCAAGGCATTCTGTAGTTGTATGGGGATATGTGAATCAGATCCCCAAAAATTTGGAGTCAGGAAAAGGTTTCTACTCTTCTGATATAGTTGGGGCATATGTTCATGATGACTCCCACTTTATGCTGGTTCTTGATCGTTATAAAATAAAGCCGTGGCTACAGGAGCTGCTACTTTATCATGGTGCTGATTTAAAGGGGCTGCTCCAGATATTTCCCACAACGGGAAAGAGTGCAAAGGCTGAAATGAGTGATATAATCAATAGAGCCATCCACCAGGATTCAAGGTATCCCATGGATACTCTGAGAGTCCGTTTTTTTTCAAGACCTTATCAGGTCTTTTCTCCACGTGAAAGAGATAATGCAGGAATATTGACATTTAGTGTCATGGAGTTTCTTGAATTGCTGCAGATGGCTTTTATTTTTCGTTCGCTGCTTCGTCCTGAGGATCAAGACCTTTTGAGGGAGTTAATCAATCTTGACAACATCACAGACGGACGTTTTCAATGGAGCCGTTTTGCGGCAACCCTTAAGCCGGAAGCAAGGGATATGCTTAACTCCTGGAATATTCGCACGTGGTCTGAAAATCAGATTATCCTGTTATATGAGCTACTTGATTATGTTGAATATGTCTTTTGATCTGATTCGTTATCTTTTTGTACTTGAAGTAAACTCCACCCTTGTATGGCTTCCAAAGTGGCCTGCAATGGAGTTGTCCCTGCTTCTGGGTGAGGTTATTGCCGACGCTCTGCCCATTGTGGATGCTCGGGCATGGAAGAAGAGTCTTTCAGCCTGGCACTCATACTGCTCTGATGTTGCCAGGAAGAAAGCATCTGTCAAGTTTGTAAACAGGAATCCATGGCCAATTGATGCTGTTATTTTCTGGTATCCTGCCAAAAGATCCTACGGTAAGGGCGAACGCATTCTTTTTGAACTTAAGCTTCTTGGCCGTTCCGCAGATCATGAACTGTTTGTTGAGGTAATTCTTCCGGCAATGGAGCAGATTGCAATGAATCCTTATATCGGTACAAAATATAAAAATTCTCTATGGGGACATTTTGATATAAGTTCTGTTTACTCTGCCCGTGGCTCTTCATGGAAGCCGATTCTGAAAAACGGGAAACTGGATTTAAGGCGAAAGATCATTTCTTCCCAATGGTCAAACGGCCTGAAGTTTGGACCAGATTCATTTAATTCCCTGGACAGGATAAGATGGCTTTCTCCTTTTCTTGTTGCGCCTGCCAGCAACAAAGCAGGTAGAACCGGCAACAGAAAATCCATGCCTGTTCCCCCGTTATCCAGCATTCTGGAGGCTATAGCTGAAAGAGTTTGTTATGTAACTCTTGGGAAATATTCAACGGCCATGGATTTTTTGAACAGCATTGAAAAAGATGAACTTGCCTCCTGGAGAGAGGCCATGAAATATGCAGATAGTAATTCTATCTGTCGTCATAATATTAAAAAATCATCGCAGCTTTTTTCAGGTTTGAGAATGGGTTCCCAGACATTTAAAACACCTGTTCATGAAACATTGATACCTTTTTTGTCGCTTGGTTCCATTCTTCATATAGGAGAATATACCCATTTTGGATGCGGTACCTATACTATGGTATGATTATTGTGCTTATTCAAGTATTTTCATTATTAAGGGATTAACCTGATTTTTAAATCATGTTAACCCTTAAATCCTTTAATCAGGGGTCAATATCTATCTTGGAAAAACAAACAGATTAAACGGTCATGGCCGGCATTAAGCCCCCCCCGAATATTAAAATTTGTATCTATTTCCACGGTAAAGCAGCTAAGGAGAATTAAGTATGCAAAGTCCTCCGGTTATAGGGATTCTTCCAGTAGAAGAGATGGTTGCCTATGAGGAGTTCACAGATCGTGTGGAAATACTTCGTGCGCTTGATGGTTGGGTAAAAAATATTCAACGTATGGCATCACCAAGTACTGCCATAATTGCTCCCAGAAGAATGGGCAAAACAGTACTGCTGGATCGACTTGTCAATACAGTCTTCTTCAAGTCTGAATATAAAGTCGCCCCCTTTTATTTTCGCATGAAACGGGAAGAGACCACTCTGAAAAATTTTTTACTTGAATATGCCACAACCTTTTTCAGGCAGTATATAGCTTATTGCCTTCAAGACCCCATTCTCTATGCTGATCAGAGAGTAAAAATAGAACAATTATTAGAATATAAATCTGAGAATAATGCTGTAGTTATGGCAAAAGAGTATATTAAAGGTTTTTTGAATAGATTCAATGATACAAGTTATGATGATATAAGAAATCAATGGGATGGTTTCATTAAGGTGCCTGAACAGTTAGCATCGTATTCTGGCACAAGGGTTGCTGTTATAATTGATGAATTTCAGGACATGAAATTTTATATTCATAATGTAGATGAAGAGTCATTGAAACAGATAAGGGAAGAGAGGGTAAAAAAGCCTTATCTTGAGGGAACCGACCTGACAGCCACCTATGATCGTCAATCACAAAGCCGAAAAGCCCCCATGCTGGTATCAGGTTCTGCCGTTACACTGGTATTCAGGACAGTAATGGGTGGTCCCCTTGGCGGCAGATTTGATTTTTCGTATCTTAAACCATTGTCTGTCCCAGATGGAGCAGCCCTTTTGAGGCAACTTCTTGAGATTTATCTGCCTGACACTGAAATAGGTTCAGAGAATGCATTGTATGCAAGTACTCAAGTTGGCGGCCATCCCTATTATCTCTACTGCCTTGCGATGTCAAAGTGTTCAAATAAATCATATGATAGTAGAGAGAATATTGATCGTATTATTCGATATGAAATAGAGCAGGGGAAAATCTATGGTTTTTGGCAGACCCATTTTGAGGATAATCGCAGAATAATCAACGGAGATTCTGAAGCAGATGAGCCAATAGGGCGAAAGATAATTTATTACTTCACCAGGTACAACAACAAACCTGTTGAGATAAAAGAGATTGCAGATAAGCTGAAAGTTTCAAAAAAGAGGGTTGAAGCGAAGATAGAAAAGCTCTACCAGGCGGATCTTGTGTATAGAAGTGCAGCAAGGTTTTACACTTTTAATGATATATGTCTGATGCGTTTTATAAAATTTGTGTATGAAAAGGATATAGAAGATGTAGAGGAGATAGATCTGAGTCAGCAGAACCTTTTTAATACACTAAAGGGAAAGTTCCTTGAGATGGTTGTCCAGGTGACCATGATGAAGTTTAATAGTGGTTCAATGGGTGGAGAATTTTTTGGTAAAAAAGGCGAAATTGAAATGCCGCTGTTTCAGTATGTTGATACCAAAACAGTAAAAGGGTCAAAAACGCCTCAATATCAGATAGATGTCTATGGAAGGGTTAAAGGTAAAGAGAGGGTCTGGATCTGTGAGTGTAAATACACAAAGAAAAAAATGGGTATGTCCCAGGTTAAAAAGATTGAGGAAGCAGGGGAAGTCTTGAGGATTCAATCTATGGAAGAGGGTGTTTCGGTTCCGGAAGTGACCATATGGCTTGTCTCCACCGGAGGATTCACAGATGAAGTAATGGAATATGTAAAGGATCGTGATGATATTCTCCATTCAGATCATGAAGGAATTAATGGGATTTTCAGATTTTATGGAGGAAATTATTCCATTCCGATATTCAATGAATCATAGAATTTATATGAAAGTCTCCGTAACAGCCTGTTTTGAAAATGACTTTCATCCCTTCGATTGTGGCGGTAATCCGCCATGTACGTTATTAGCATCCCCCATATCACATCAACGTATTTTACCTTTTTTTGAGAAAGAATCCTTAAAATAAAGGATGATCCTCTGGAGAGTTTAAAACTGTAATGGTAAATTAAGCATGCCGAATTATTACCTTTATCTTTTCTCCACAGGACTCTACTGCCATGATCTGGCTGATTTTGTTGCAAAAAATAATTTTATTTTGAAACGTACAATGTCAAACAGGTATTTAGCAGATAAAGGTAATATAATGCCGGCGGCGATATAGACTATGCGATGGTAGAGACTTGCATATTTGATAACTGGAAATGAAGCAAGTTCATGGAGGGGGAGATGGTAAAAGTAAATCAGAAGAAGAGATACAGGTTTGAATGCCAGAAAATGGAGAGCCAGTATTGCCATGGTATTTTTTCCTGCATACTCTATGAATCTTGACAATTTTATGTTTCTTATCACGGGAGCTTTCTTTGCAATGTATATATTTAAATATGTTCCTGCCAAGCCGCAAATTAAAAGAAAAGGCGGATTAATATAACTTCTGTTAACTATAACAGGGTAGCCATATTTTGTGCATAGCATAAGTGTAAAGAGAGATGACAAAGCCATATATATATTGATGGGTATTCTGTTTTCATATTTTCGATAGATGTACCCTGAATAGAAAAAAAGTACAAAAACAAGAGAGATATCAAAAAAAGATTGCAAGGTGACTTTTATAAATCCCAGGTAGTTGCCATATAAAAACAGTGAAATAACAATGAAAAATCTTATGGATTCTATTGGTTGGGAAGATTTGTTAAAAGTATTGACTGTAGGGTTATTTAAAGTATTGTCTATCGGGTTATTTAAAGTATTGTCTATCGGGTTGTTTAAAGTATTGTCTGTCGGGTTGTTTAAAGTATTTTCTATCGAGTTCTTTGGAACTTTCTTTATTGATTTGTTAAATTGTGCAATTTTTTTCAGGATTGAACTTACAAGGCAGAAAAGAATTGCTGCCAGAAATATGGCGCAGACATACCACATTGCCCCTGCCATTTGAAGATTGGGCTGAAGTCTCATAATCTGGTAGAGATAAGCTCCAAATCTCTCCCATGGAATAAACTGTGTCTCTTTATAGATGTGTAAATTTACAAAAACATTATTGAGACAGAGAAATATTGAACAGTATGTAATAAGAGGGATATAGAGGGATATTATACGTTTTTTTATGAAAAGGAGGGGATTATCTGAATATTTATCATTATAGAAGTAACCGGATATGAAGACAAACATCTGCAAAAAAAATGATATTGCAAAAACATTTATCTTCATAATCCCAAAGCCTGTATGCCAGATCAACAGGTATATTATTCCCAGCACCTTCATGTAGTGCATGTAATAGGTGTCTCCATTATAAGGTGTCACGGAGTTGCTATCTTTTGGGCCAGCATCTTGTGCAATCATTTTTTGCTTTCTCTCAAAGAGCTTAGAAAAAGTCCAGTGCCTCCGAAGGAGAGTATAATAATTACAATTAGATCAAAGGCTGTCATGCTTCTGAAACCGATTCTCAATGTTGAGATCACTCCAAAAATAAGGGAAGCAAGTGAACCCAGGGCCACAGCCCATCCAATATAATTTTTGGAGTTGTAAAATATCATTCCGATGCCCAGAATAAATGGGATGAGAATCATTCCACTTGTTATGCTGAAAGAACTCCCCATTACACCAAATCTGTATATGCCAAGTCCAAGGTGAAATCCTGATCTTACTGTTATGGCATTAAGCAGCATGTAAAAACCTGCACACATCATTATAAATCCAAGAAAAAATCGTCCTGCCCCGCCTGTTGTGCCACCTGCACCCATTTTAAATCTCCTTTTTGTTGATTTTTTTATATGAAAGTCTCGGTAAAAGCCTGTTTTTAAAACGACTTTCATCTCTTCGATTGTGGCGGTCATCAGCCATGTACGTTATATCATACGATAGCTGTAAAAAATAACATATCACACTATTCAAGTAAAAATATTTCTGTTGACTTTTTTAATCATTTTTATCCTGTATGCATAACTTTTGATATATTATGTGTCTTTTAAGATAACATTAAGTCGTTTTTGTTTACTTTTTTCATCACAGCACAGATTTTTTTTGTTGAATTTTGTCAACTTGTTGTGCAGTAAAAATATTGCGGTGTTTTTAGAGATCTCTTGATGTGTGCAATAAAAAAGTTGCATGTGCATTTTTTTTATTGCGCTTGATAGATTGGAATTTATGTCAGGGCATTACCTGACAATGCTGTATAAATGAAAATAATTTTCTATAAAATCAAATGGTTAATTTTCTTTAGATGTGATTTTCATAACAGTGGCATGTACCTTGCTGATATGGAAATACTTAAAACGAATTTTTAAAAGGATAATCATAATTTAAAATAATCATAACTTAAAAAATGAAAAACGACACTGGAAAGGCAAAGGGAAGAGACAATGACAGAAAAAGTTGCTTACAGTATCTGCGGCATGTGTACGGTAAGATGCCCCATTAAAGTGAGTGTTAAAGATGGACAGATAGCCTTTATTGAGGGTAACCCTCACTTTCCTTCAATGAAAGGGGCTGTCTGCCCGAGAGGTGCTGCCGGAAAGGCTCTGATTAACGATGATGAACGTCCCCAGACACCCCTCATTCGTACCGGAGAAAGAGGTGAGGGAAAGTGGCGAAAGGCAACCTGGGATGAAGCCCTTGACTATGTGGCAGATGGTCTGAATCGCATCAGTGAAGAATATGGAGCCAGAGCCATAGCCCTGACAGACAGGGGAGGCCCGTTTAGAGATTTCCATCGTGCATTTTTAAGAGGCATCGGTACACCAAACTATTGCAATCACGACTCTTCATGCGCCAGAAATGTACAGCACTCTGCCCTTTCATTAACAAACATGGGTCGAAAGGCTGTTGAGTATGATCTGAAGAATGCCCGTCATGTTGTGTTGCAGTTGAGAAATATCTTTGAGGCCATAAATGTACAGGAGGTCAATGATCTTACCGATGCCCTTGAAGCAGGTTGTAAATTGACAGTTATAGATATAAGAGCCAATGTCTCTGCAACCAAGGCAAGCCGTTACATGCAGATCCGTCCGGGAACCGATTATGCCTTTAATCTTGCCGTAATAAACAGGTTGCTGAAAAGAAAACTCTATAATGCAGAATTTGTACGTCATTACATAGACAATCTTGGTGCACTTGAAGAGTTTGTAAGGCCATATACACCGGAGTGGGCTGAAAAGGAGACAGGTATTCCTGCAACTGATCTTATGGCGTTTGTGGATGAGCTTGCAGCAGCACAACCTTCCGTGATCTGGCATCCTGGCTGGATGACCGCACGCTACAAAGACTCCTTCTATGTCTCCCGCACCATCTATATCATCAATGCTCTTCTTGGCTCCTATGGTGCCAAAGGAGGCCTTCCCTTTGTAAGCAAACCCGGTGATGTCGGGCGCAAGGGCCTTAAAAGTTTCATGGATATCTATCCAAAACCCAAAGAGAAAAGAGCTGATGGCGTGGGATGGAAATATCCCCAGTTTGAGGATGGTCCGGGCCTTGCCCATCTTCTCTATAAGGCAATGGAGACTTCTGATCCATACCCTGTAAAAGGTTACATCGCATATCGACATGACCCTCTTATGGCTTTTCCTGATCCTGATCATATGAAAAAGATATGGGATAAGCTTGATCTTCTTGTCTCTGTAACCTTTAGCTGGTCTGATACTGCATGGTATTCAGATGTTGTTCTGCCACTTTCTCCCTATCTTGAAAGGGAGAGTATTATTGCCACCAAAAATTCTTTGAAACCCTATTTCTTTGTGCGTCAGCGTTCTGTTGAGCCAAGGTATGACTCGCGTGCTGACTGGGAAATTATTAGCGGCCTTGCAAAGAGAATGGGATTACCTGAGCTTGTCTTTGATTCTGTTGAGGAACTCTGGAATTTTCAGCTTGAAGGAACCGGAATGGCCATTGAGGATTTCAGGGATTCAGGCATTGTCTCCATTGCAGATGAGCCAATATACAAGAAGTTCGGGGAGTTCAAGTTCAAGACAGAGAGCGGCAAGATGGAGATAATTTCTAAAAAACTTGAATCATGCAATCTACCTTCACTGAAACCATATGAGTCGCCCATGTCTCCGCCTGAAGGCCAGTTTCGTCTCACCTTTGGAAGATGCGCTGTGCATACACAGGGGCATACAGTAAATAACCCAATGTTGTTTGAGCAGATGCCTGAAAATACCCTCTGGATTAACCGTAAGGCTGCTGAAAAATTGAAAATAAGTGATGGAGAATATGTTGAAGTCGGTCAGAATGGTCATCGTGAGACCATCAAGACAAAGCTGACAGATGCCATTCATCCGGAGGCTGTATTTGTGATTCATGGCTTTGGCCATAAACTGCCGGTGGAGAGTCGGGCATTTGGCAAGGGCCTTGCTGACAACCGTTTCATGCTTAGGGGTATGGATGTATGGGATCCTGCAGGTGGTGCTGTGGCCTGTCAGGAGCATTTTGTCTCTGTCTCAAAAATCGGTTGATTAAACTTGATAACGGACATGAGAGATTCATTTGTCAAAACGAAGTGTGAAAATGATGATATATCAGTATCTTATGAAGGATTTCTTGTAATCGTGCATGATTACGTATCTATCACTGCCCAAATGTAAAAATGATAGTCATTTTCATGGTAAACGATCATGGCGGCATTCAGCCACCCCCGAATATGGAAATTTGTATCCATTTCCACGGTAAAAGAATAACACAAAATCAGCAGCTTTGCTGTTGTCTTAAAATCATTCCGGAGGCTCTTGGATGAGTAAATATTACCTGTTTCAGGATGTCAAGAAATGCATTGGATGCAGTACCTGTGAAATTCAGTGCAAAAATAATAAAGAACTGCCGCCTGGCCCCCGTCTTTGTCAGATTATTCAGGTGGGACCAAAGTTTATTGGAGAAGTGCCCAGGGCATCATTTATTTTTATGTCCTGTTTCCATTGCGAAAATCCCTGGTGCGTTGCAGCATGCCCCACTGGTGCCATGCAGCAGAGAAGCAGAGATGGCATAGTCTTTGTGGACAAGGATTTGTGTGTGGGATGCAAAACCTGCATTTCCGCATGCCCCTGGGGTGCTCCCCAGTGGAACCAAAACACAGGCAAGGTGGAAAAGTGCGATTACTGCAAGGATCGCCTTGATCAGGGGCTTGAGCCTGCATGTGTCTCCACCTGCACCACCAATTGCCTGAAGTTTGGAAGAGTGGAAGATATGACCCAGATAAGAAGGGAGCGACATGCAAAATATATAGCTTCCCTTGAAAATTCAGCGTTTTAATCTCCTTGTTACCCATACATGCAAGATCGTGTCTGCATGCAGGCAGCAGTGGAATACAACAAATTTTAAGGAGGTGACATGGCTGAAATTTGCCCTGTCCATGGAACTATTCTCTATCTTTCGGAGCAGATAGATTCCGGGAATATCAAAGAGCCCAGAATAAGACGTATATCAGAGCATATTCTCAAGTTGCTTGAGGAGATTTCCAACGGTCACGCAGGCAGCGATCATCTTTTTGCCATTGATGCCCTTGTGGAAGAGTATTTCGAAAATTCAGGAAAAAATGGAGCAACTTCCCCCATTGCATCTGAATCTGATCTCCCTTCTTCAAGAGGCTTTGGAGTGTCTGGTGTTCAGCTTGGAGAGTATCTTAAATCTGTGCTTTTAAAGGAGAGAGAAATCTTTCAAAGCCATCTTGAGACCGGAAACTGCGCATCAATGGACTGTATCCGCCTTGCGCCATCTCCATGTCAGATGGCGTGTCCCGCTGGAATCGATGTTCCCACCTATTTAAGTCTTATCGCAGATGGCAGGGATGATGAGGCCATAGAGGTTATAAGAAGAGATAATCCTCTGCCATGGGTATGCGGTCTTGTCTGCACCCGTCCCTGTGAGATGATGTGTGTTCGTGGACGCATTGATACACCTGTATCTATAAAGTTTCTAAAGGCATTTGCAGCCGAAAGGGCAATGTCCCACGGAAAGTATGTCAATCCACCGTGTAAGCCCCTAAATGGTAAAAAGGTTTGTGTTGTTGGTGCAGGGCCTGCTGGGTTGTCTGCTTCCTATTATCTTGCCCTTATGGGATATCAGGTGAGGGTTCTTGAGGCTCTTCCGGTGCCTGGCGGTATGCTCATGGTGGGTATTCCAAGGTATCGTCTCCCAAGGGAGGTAATTGACAGGGAAGTTGCCATGATAGAGTCCCTTGGTGTTGAGTTTTGTTTTAATACCCGATTTGGCAAAGATATAACTCTTGATTCTCTTAAAAAAGAGGGGTTTGAAGCTTTTTTCATAGCAATTGGAGCGCATAAGGCATACACGCTTGGCCTTGAAGGAGAAGAGAGGTATTTCGGCAGGGGTGTTTATGATGCTGTCTCATTTTTAAGAAGGGTTGCACTTGGAGACAGAAAGGTTCCGGGCCGAAAAGTTGTGGTAATCGGTGGTGGAAATGTGGCCATTGATGCTGCCCGTACATCTTTGAGGCTTGGAGCTGAGTCGGTAACCATTGCATATCGAAGAACGAGATCTGAAATGCCGGCAGATATTGAAGAGGTTGAACATGCAGAAGAAGAGGGCGTCGAGTTCTCATTTTTGACCATTCCAACCGAGATTTGTGGCGATGAACCGTTAGAGAATGGGGAAGGTAAACTTCAAGATAAAGTCTCTTCTGTCGGTGAGTATGGGGCAAATGGAACCAGAAGTGGAAATTCTGGCGCTAATGAAAACCTTGCAGGTAAGGTAACCGGCCTTGCATGTGTTCGCGGAGAGCTTGTTAAAAAAGAGGGAAGCGACCGGATGTATCCTGTCCCTGTTGAGGGCAGTGATTATATCATGGATGTGGACGCAGTTATCAGTGCCATTGGTCAATATGTTGATGTAGATGAGATAAAGGATTTTTCAGGCGTCAAATGGACCCGTCGCGGAACCATTGAGGTGAGGCATGCATGCATGGAGACAGGCGAACCAGGTGTCTTTGCAGCCGGTGATGCTGTTACAGGCCCGGCAACGGTTATTGAGGCCATAGGTGGCGGCAAGCGTGCGGCAGAGGCAATTGATCGCTACTTTAACAATATGCCCCAGCCAAGGATTCCCAGCGTGCCGACAAGGTATAGAAGGGAGATTCCAATTGAGATGCCGGCAAGCACCAGAATGGTTTTGAAGCGCCCGGAAATGCCAATGCTCAATATTGATCGCCGTCGTGTCACGTTTCAGCAGGCAGAACTTGGTTATACCGAAAACATGGTAAGGGAAGAGGCAAGGCGATGTCTTCGCTGTGACATATGCCGAAGGTGTGGAAAGTGTGTGGATGTCTGCCGTGACAAGATGGGAATCGGGGCACTGCATTTTGGATATATGGATTTTGACCATCCAGGAGAGAGCGATTTCAGAAAGACTGCTGAAACCTGCATCACCTGCGGCGCATGTGCGGCCAACTGTCCTAACGGGGCAATTGTCATTGAAGAGAGAAATGACGAACGTCTTCTAAAATTGTGTGGAACCATATTGAACCGGCAGAAACTGCTTTATTGTGACAACTGCAATGCAGTTCTTGGCCCTGCCAAGTATCTTGATTATGTGGAAAGCAAAACTGCGGGTGTAGCAGGTAAGGTTGGGCAGGGCAGGCGCCTTTGCAGCAGTTGTGCAAGGGAGCAGACTGCCGGTTTCAATGTGGATTCTCCAGGAAATGGAAAAGGAAAAAAGCTTCCTGCAAGTTTTGTGTAATCAGAAATAAGTCTGAAATAACTACCCCAGACTCCTGCACTGTCAATACTTAATTTAGGGTTATCTGCAACGCTTAATTTTAGGGCTATCTGCAACGTAGAGACAAGGCATGCCTTGTCTCTACAATTAACCTAACCCCAATTTTTAGCTTTGGCAATGCACTCCCCTCTTTATCGTGAAAATGGATATATATTTTCATATTTGGGGGGATTGCATCGCAGTCATGTCCGTTTATAGTCATGGTATATTACAAACTGAAGACGGATAGAGTTATTTTTAAATATCTTTATGGAACAAGGAGGGAATGCCATGCAGTTTCGCAGAGGTCAGAAGATAGAGGTATTCCGGAAATCGGAAGATGAGGCATGGGAGTCCTATATGGACGATTTTATAGGTATCCACGGTATGGTCACTGATCCGGATACAGCTATCAACGATCCTGATGCATTGATTGAGGTAAGTCTCCAGGGCATGGGAACCCACCGTCTTCCCCAGGATTGTCTAAAAACAATTGAATGATGAACTTCAGACAGTCTCTAAAAATTGGACTCGGTACGCTGGATATGCAAAAAAAGGAACATTTGTTTTATGAATTGGCATTTTATTTATGATGTGTTGAATTAAATGGCACTTGGAAAGGTGATAAAGATGATTTTAATGAGGTGGCTGTAATGCTTGTAAAAGATTTGCTTCTGAATGAGAAACAGCAGGTACATTCTCTGGATTGCTGTCAGACAGTGGCTGATGCCCTTAAGATTATGTCGGCATATCATGTATCAGGTTTATTGGTCATGGATGGTAAGAGCATTGCCGGAATATTTACAGAGAGGGATCTGCTTCGATGCCATGTGATATTTCCAGATACCCCTGTAAAGGAGATTGCGCTTGAAAAGGTTATGTCCAGCCGCCTTGTTGTTGCAGAGCCTGAGGATGAGATAAAGGATGCAATGGCAATGATGATAAAGGCTGGAATTCGCCATCTGCCGGTGGTTTCAGGTGGAGAGATCCGTGGAATTCTCTCCATTGAGGAGCTTGTGAAATCCCATGTAGGTGCTCTCACCCAGGAACTTCATTACCTGCAGGATTATGTTTCAGATCTTCAGGATGCAGTTAATGATTGATGAACACTTCAAAAATTGGAGTTCAGTGTTCAAAAATCGGAGTTCAGTATTTTTTTAGCTATAACATGGGGAAATTATCCGGGAGCTTTAATGATGGCCAGAGATATAAACATGGTTGAGATAACAGTAGATGATACAACCATCATGGCAAAAGAGGGGCAAAGTGTTCTGCAGGTTGCAAGGGAACATGGGATCAGGATTCCGCATCTCTGTTTTCATCCGGCATTGAAACCTTCGGGGTCATGCAAGTTGTGTGGAGTTGAGGTTGCTTCCCGCTCAGGCAAGTCAGTTATTATGCTTTCATGTATTTTGAAGGTTAAGCAGGGGCTTGTAATCCAGACAGCAACAGAAGCAGTACAGCAGGCTAGAGTAAAGGCATTTAATAAACTGCTTCAGATGGCTCCGGACTCCTTTCGCATACGTCAGATTGCAGCAGATTTCAATGTAGATGTTATTCCACCGGCAGATGGCTGTATCAGATGTCGGCTCTGTATAAGGGTCTGCAATGATGTTATTGGTGCCAGGGCATTGAAGATGGAGACTGTCGGAGAAAAACGTTTTGTAATGCCCCAGCCTGGCAGATGCCTTGGTTGCGGTACTTGTGCAAATTTGTGCCCAACCCGCCTCATACATGTGGAAGATAAAGATGGTGTAAGAACAGTATCCATCAGGGGAGAGACCATTGGTAAATTGCCTTTGGTCAGATGTGAAGGGTGCGGTCAGATGTATGTTACTTCGGATTTTCTTGATCATGTGGCATCTGCAACTTCTGACCATCCCCATGTAAAGGTTGAACACAGGTTTTGCAAAACATGCGTAAAGCTGCTTTCTGACAAGACAAAAACAGCAAACGTAAAAACAAGGTAATCAAAAGAGTGTACCCTTTTTGAAATACTCTCATTTTTATACTTGGGGGCGATTGATACGCAATCATGCCCGTTTAATTAGTTTTTAATTTTTTTGTCACTATTAACCATAAAACCTTAAATATTTTTAGGAAAAGGAGTGAAATGATGATTAATCAATCCAAATTTTATCTTGCAACTGCCTTGATGATTCTGCTCTCTTTTGTCACAATGGCACTGGCTCAGACAGGAGCTGAACTTACAACTCCGGATATGCCGGAAAAGATGAAAACAGCAATTGAAAAGAGTCTTGAAGATGAGGCATTTGCGGCAAAAACCCAGGCTACCATAAAACCTGGAGAGCCAACCGGATTTCTCGGGATTCCCGGGGCACCCAACCCAAGTCTTTTACTTGGTTTTCTGTGGGCGATCTGGGTTGGCTGGATCTTTTCAACTGTCGGAGCATTTGGAGGCATCATGGCCGGTGTGGGGCACATCACCATCTTTGGTCTTGCTGATTATGCCAAATCCTTTGGAAAGGGCAATCCTGTAAACAATCTTATTACAGACTCCATTCGAGTATCTAACCAGTGGCTTGTGGGATTGAGTGGTGTTATCACTTCCTTTAACTACTATCGTATGGGGCGTCTTGTGGCTCCCCTTGGTATCTGTCTTGCCATAGGTGGTGTGGGAGGCTCATGGCTCGTTCCGGAATTGACTGCCGGAAAGGTCTCCCTTAAGGACTACATCGGCTATTTTGGTCTTATTGTTTTTGTGCTTGGATTTTTCCTTGTATATGAAATGACACCAAAGGGTGCTGCCGGAAAAAAACAGGCAAAAGCTGCTGCACAGGCATTTGAAAAGGCAGCAAGGGAAAAGACAGATACTTCTGATCAGGGCGTAAAGATTGTTGAAGGCTCCTGGACATTCATGTGGATTGCCCTTGTAACAGTTGTGGCATCAGCTCTCTGGATCAACCTTATACCTGTGGCAAGATGGGTTGCCTATATTCTGGTCATTGTGGGATGGGCCTTGACATTCATGATCGGCACAATCCGGTTTACATTCTTTGGACAGGAGTTCAGCTTCAAGGCGTATGTGCCCATGCTTGGCGGTATCACCATAGCAGCTCTTGCATCCTTCCTTGGTGTGGGCGGAGGCTTTCTTTATGTACCGTTCCTTACATCTGTGGCAGGACTTCCCATGTTTCTGGTTGCCGGAACATCTGCTCTTTGCGTACTTGTGGGCATGATAGTCTCCATATTCTCTTACATGGTTGGTAAGGGCGTTGTCATCTCCTGGGCATTTATAGGTGCTGAGCTTGTAGGTATTTTCATCGGTTCCATGATCGGCCCAAGAACATCAAAATATATCCCTGAAAAAGTACTGAAGATAATATTTATCGTCCTTGCCTTTTATGTTGGTATTCGTTACACTTCCAAGGGCTTTCTGGGATACAGCCTCTTGCCGCCATTCTAATTGGCAGCAAGATATTAAAACTTTAATTGCCTAATTTGGCATGCTTCATTTCCCAGTTTACACTTTCCTGAGAGAAAGCTCTGAGTGGTGGGAATCTCTCACAACAAAGTGTAAAGTTCTGTTGGGTTCATATGAAGGATGCCCCTAATTTAACGGCAAAATCATCCCTCCCTCTCCAGTCATGGAGAGGGGGGTGAGTCAGTGGGCAACTTTTTTTAAGTCTGATTTCTTAATTGGAGCAATTATGGATTCTGCACATCTCATTTTAAAGACCATTGATCCGGTGTTAATTTTTCCTTACCGATTTTTTGACAATCCCATGACAGGCTGGTTTTTTGGAACATTTTGCCTTGCTGTATGGTCTGTTGTTATTGGGGAGTTGACAATGATGGTTGCCGGAAGGATTAACCGCAAGGCTGTTTCCGAGAACCTTGAGGAGACAATCTATTACCATGAGCAATCCATGAAAGCCAAGCAGGCCGGAGATGAAACAGCATGGCACGGCATCAACAAACTTGCCAACGAAGCCTATGGAAAATCTTTTTTCCTTTTGATGGCAATGGGAATGGCTGCCCTTTGGCCTGCTTTTTTTGCTGCGGCATGGCTGGATTCAAGGTTTGGGGAGTTGCGCTTTGTTTTACCAGGTTGGGCTGGTGGCCTTGACTTGAGTTTTCTTGCTCCTTTTATTCTCTTTTATATATTTCTGCGAATTGGGTTGGGACATGTCAAAAAGAGCTGGGTTTCAACGCAGAAGTTATCTGAAAATTTTGATGGGTAGTGATTTGCTAAGATGCACAGTGGGCTTGATATTTTGCTGCCTCTTCTGCTGTCTCTTTTTTTTGCCTGTCCCTGCTTTTGCCACACAGATGCACAGCTCATCTGAAGGTGTTCTCGTTCATCAGCTCGGCCATCTGTTTTTTCTCTTCTCAATGGTTATACTCTATTTCACCATTCAGGGAAAGCAACTCCACGATGAAAAAGGTTGGAGATATATTCAGTTTTCTGCTCTTTTCTTTGTGTTGTGGAATCTTGATGCCCTTACTGTTCATTTCCTTGACAACCAGACCCATATTGTGATTCCCCATATTCGTTCAATCTGGGAGATAGAATTTGATCTGTCCAAAAGCTCATCCCAGCTTGCCATGTTTTACTATTTTTTGAGGCTTGACCACCTTTTATGCCTACCAGGAATGATTTTTCTGTGGCGGGGGCTTGCTCTTTTGTTGAAGCAAAATGAACAAGAACCATTATCTCCGGTTGATAGTAACGATCACTTACCTTCTAAACTGCCATTGCCGGTTGGGGTTTCGGCAACCTTAGATCATGAAAACGGAATGTTTTTTCAAGATAAAGATCCCCAAAAAACCGAAAATTTGAGGAGCTGAAACATGACAGCATCCTATTTCCCGATACTTGCCGTGGATGTGGTCGGCTCCCTTGGCATGATTCTTTTTGCTGTTCTCTCCCTTGGAAATGCCAAAAGTCTTAAAGCTAAAGAACCGGATAATGTTATTTTTTTATATCTTGTGTGGTTGTGTTCAGGATTGACAATCTTTGCACTTTCACGATCTTTTGGGCATATTTTCCGGCAGATCCTTATACTGACAGGCTATTCAGGGATGTGGGCATCCATAAGTCCCTACAGCGGCACCATAAATACGGTCTCTTTCATGATTGTGGGTTCAATAACGCTTTTTTTCAACCAGAACTGGAAGATTAACATGAAAATTCTATCCAGTGAAAAAGCGTTGAAAGATACACATCTAAAACTTATCCAGCTCAATCAGACCCTTGAACAAAAAGTGGTGGAACGCACTGAAATGCTTACCACATCCGAGCATAAGTGCCGCCGGATATTTCAGCAGTCCTTAGATACTATTCTTGTAACTGACAGCAGATGGAAAATTTTGCAGATAAATCCTGCCGGCGAAAAAATGACAGGCTATCAGCGTGATGTAATGCTTGTAAACAACTGCACCATGGATCGCCTTTTTGCATCAAAGGATGAGTGGAGCCGTATCCGTGGCCTTATTGAGCAGCATGAATATATCCTTAATGAAGAGACCTATTTTTTGCGCTCCAACGGGCTATCTGTCTATGTAATAATTACAGGCGGTGTTGATTATGGTGCATTTGGATGTGAAAAAACATTTCATTTTATCATAAAGAACATCAATGAAAAAAAAGAGATGGAGCAGCAGATAGCCCAGGCTGACAAGCTTGCCGCCCTTGGAGAGCTTTCAGCAGGCGTTGCACATGAGATCAACAATCCGCTTGGAGTGATTCTGGGTTATACCCAGCTTATGCTCAAGGATAAAAGGGTGGAAAAAGAGTGCCCCCATATCCATGATGATCTCAAGGTGATAGAACGCCATGTCAAAAACTGCAAGACAGTTGTGTCGGATATGCTCGCCTTCTCTCGCAAGGGTTCTGTCACCCAGGGCAGAATTAACATGAACCAGGTTGTGGATGATGTTGCCAAATTTTTGCGAAATCATTCCGATTTCAGGAAAATTGATGTAAAACTTACTCTTTCCTCTGAGCCTCCGCTTGTGGTTATGGGAAATGAGCAGGAGTTTCGTCAAGTGCTCATAAATCTTATGATCAATGCCTGCCATGCAGTGGATAAAGATGGGCAGATTGAGATGACAAGCTCCCTGAATGATAAATCTGAGGTCGAAGTTGGTGTCAGGGATAATGGACGAGGAATCAGTCGGGATAATCTTGCAAGAATCTTTGATCCTTTTTTTACCACAAAACCTGTGGGGCAGGGCACAGGCCTTGGGCTCTCTGTTAGCTATGGAATTATCAAGAAACATGGTGGTAGAATTGAGGTCGAGAGCCTTGAAAATGAGGGATCTCTTTTCAGGGTGGTGTTGCCTCTGTTTGCCGGAAATTAGAGGATACCATATTTACTCAAAATCGACACCTATGATCTTGTAAGCCTTGTCAACACTGTCTGAATCAGGATTCCCAAGATTAACAGGATAAGGCAGGATTATCTATCCTGAGCATCCTATCCATCCTGGTTATCCTGGTTCAGACAACTGCAATAACTTCTAAAAAAGCAATAAGATGTCGATTTTGAGTA
>NZ_LT828545.1:184250-208864 GCF_900170035.1 Desulfamplus magnetovallimortis
TTTATGACTCTGTTGATTAAGGAATGAGCACGAAATAACTTTCCCATTTTGATTAATGAAGCGGGTGGGATGCCCGGGTTCTCAGGTTTAAATAGGCAAGTTATTTAAACCCCATTCCTAAGTATTTATATATTGGATTTTGCCACAATATAATGATTTTGAAGTAATCAAGAAACACATCATATTGTGGTGATTTTTTCAAAAATCGACTAAATCAACGGGCTCATTTATTCTGTCTGATATATTGAAGGAAAGTTGATATGATTATACCCCATATCCTTGTCGTAGATGATGAACAAGATATGACCCGCCTTTTGAAAAGAACCCTTGAGATGGAAGTTGAATGCAGGGTTACCATGGCCTTTTCAGGAGAGTCTGCACTTTCTGTGCTGGAGCAGGAGTCTGTTGATCTTATGCTTTGCGATATCCGTATGCCCGGCATGGACGGCTTTAAGGTGCTGGAATATGCTGTACGAAATTATCCTGATCTTACAGTAATGATGATCACGGCATTTGGCAGCATAGAAGTGGCAATCGAAGCAATAAAGAACGGAGCATATGATTTTGTATCCAAACCCTTTGAACAGGAGGAGATTCTGTTTAGGGTAAAAAAAGCACTGGAGCGAAATCGCCTCTTAAAGGAAAACAGGGCACTTAATCGGGAGAATTCTGCTACTTTCGGGAAACTTATAGGCACAAGTCCTGCAATGCAGCGGGTCTATGACAGGATTACCATGGTGGCTCAAAGCGATGTCACTGTATTGATTACAGGAGAGTCTGGAACCGGAAAGGATTTGACAGCCCAGTCTCTCCATGCATTAAGTCCAAGAAGCAGCAGAAGTTTCATTCCTGTTAATTGTCCCACAGTTCCGGAAAATATTCTTGAAAGTGAATTGTTCGGGTATAAAAAGGGTGCCTTTACCAATGCTGTTATGGACAAAAAAGGGCTTTTTCAGGAAGCTGACGGAGGTACCATTTTTCTGGATGAGATCGGAGATATTGGGCCGTCCATTCAGACAAAGCTTTTAAGGGTACTCCAGGAAAAAGAGGTAAAACCCCTTGGTGATAACCGTACAATACAGGTGGATGTCCGGATTGTTGCATCCACCAATCGTGATCTTATGAAAAAAATCGCCAATGGCGAGTTCCGCGAGGATTTCTTCTACCGTCTTAATGTGTTTACCATCGAGTTGCCGCCACTTCGGGATCGAATTACCGATATTCCTGCCATTGCCTCCCATCTGATAATCCGGCACTGCAAAAATCTCAACAGAGAAGCATTGACGCTCTCTCCGTCTCTTATGGAGATGCTTATGCAGTATAACTGGCCTGGAAATGTTCGAGAGCTTGAAAATGTTTTGATACAGGGTATCCTGCATTGCGACTCAGAGAGTATAATGCCTCGGGATATAAATCTGGGGCAAGGGAATGGGAAGTGGCAGATGGGCAGAACTTTGATGGATAATCCTGACTTCGCATCTATTGGCGAGAGTACAGAATCGCAGGAGACAGTTACTCAAGCAGATAAAGAAAAAGATACAGAAAAGGCTATGGAAAAAGCAATATCTGCCAATGAATCACTGTTTATGATGCCATACAAGGATGCCAAGGAGAAAATGCTGAGGGAATTTAATCATTGCTATGTGGGAGAGATGCTGTCCCGTACCGGTGGCAATGTAAGCCAGGCAGCAAGAAAGTGCCATTTGGAGCGGCAGGCCCTTCAGCAGATCATGAAGCGGTTTGATATTGATGCAGACAGGTTTCGTTAATATTAAGGGGATGCTTAATTTGCCGTTTTTACTCTTTTTTTGCAGAGAGTTGGCCGCATCCTGCCTTGAAGTTTGCTCCTTTTCCCCACCTTTTTACAACAAAAATTCCGTATTTTTCAAGATATGAGGCAAACTTATGTATATCGCTGTCTTCAACCGGCTGAAGAGAGATTGACCTGTTGCGATTGTTAGCATAGTTGTAACCTATCAGGTTTACACGTACCTTAAGCCCTGCAAGGTAATCGGCAAGTTTTCGCGCATCTTCCTGTGAATCATTCAGGTTTTTAAAGAGGATATATTCAATGAGGATGAGCTGTCTGTCGGTAACAGGCCACTCAAGAAGTGCCTTTCTAAGCTGAGCCAGCGGGTATTTCCGGTTTATGGGCATGAGGGATGATCGGATTTCCTGGTCAGCCGAGTTTATGGAAACAGCAAGATTTGGCCTTGTCAGGCAAGGCTTTATGAGTGATGCAGCAAGCTCATATATACGTGGAACAAGACCGCATGTTGAAATTGTCATATGGCGATGGGCAATGTCAAATCCGTGGGGTTCGTTGAGTACTGCAATGGATTGTATAAGATGATCCAGGTTGTCAAGTGGCTCGCCCATACCCATGAATACAATATTTTTGATTGATTTTTTAAGGATAAAGCGTGCATTGAAAAGCTGTGAGGTGATTTCTGATGTTGTCAGATCTCTTTGGAAACCAGATGCGCCTGTGGCACAAAAAAGACAGCCCATGCGGCAACCTACCTGGGTTGAGACACACAGGGTATTGTACTGCTTCATGGGAATTATGACAGATTCAATGTGTTGACCATCCTGGAGTCGAGAGACAAATTTGATTGTTCTGTCTTGATGGCTGTTATTGATTTGATTGTTCTCTGCACAGATTTCATTGTCTAAGTTTTCCGTGCATATTTCAACAATATCAGGCAGAGGCAGAAATGAGTCAAGTTCTCCAGATGATGATAGCTGGCGGAGAAATTCAGGCGATGCCACAAGTTCTGGAATGGTTTCAGGGTTTCTGTTGCCATTTTTAATAATTTCCCTGATGAGTGCCCTTGCATGATACTTGCCTTTTTTGTAGTGCAATTGAAAATGCTGCGTAAGGGAATCAAGTGTTTTATCAAGAAGGTTCATTCAATTATAAAGTGGGAAATTGAGCATGCCCGAATTTCATTCATATTAAGGAGTTTTATTTTGATGCTCTCGTAAAAAGTCAGTAATCCACAGATTTACATTAATAACTTCAATGGGTTACAGCTTAAAAAAACTATAGAATTCAAAACTTTTTACAGCTTCATCTATAGATTTCCAGAACAAGATTTTAGCGTCTCAATATTTAAGGGCAAACAAAAAGATGCCCCATACAATATTTTTGCCAATTTAATTGTCTGGAATGTTATATTTTAAGGAATACAAAAACAGTTTCGATCCCTCAATGTTTACGGCAAGACAGGTATGGTCGTCAATACCCTGAAAAATGATCCGGAAGAACATTATCCGTCAATGACTCTATCAGTGCATTCATTTGAGCAGTCCTGGCATAGTTTTCTGATTCATGTTGCCTTGAATCTCTCACCCAACCACAGCATGGGCAAACTTCCTGATGATTCAGCATAAATATACCACAGTCCTTACATACATTTTCCATTACAAGTCCTCCTTGTTGATTGATGAATTATTCTGTTTGAGTAGTCGTCTTTCTGTAATGATACTCCTTTTTTGTTAATGATAATTCATTCATGTTGATTGTTTCTCATCTGTAAAGAACCTGGCTGTTTTTTTATAAACACCGTTTACTGAACATGAAACAGCATAAAATTGCCGTAGTCCGGAATGAGACATAGACAAAAGGCACATATTCAGGGAAATCGGTATAAAACGTTTGCAAAAACATCTCAACAGATATCTTTAGATGAGTATGAACCCCCGTTAAGGGGATATCAAAAAATATAATTCGGGTAATGAGGTAGAAAAAATTACTTGTCACTGAAAACATTCTGGAATTCCATGAAATAAGAAATTGGAGCCATGGATTGAATGGGTTTGCTTCAGCTTTACCTCAAATGAATTTTATATATACTATAAGCAATATTGATGATATGTCAAGGATATTGGCAAAAAAATTGCATTGATGTTGAAAAACAGTTATGGAAAGGGCAATTTGGCTTGTTTCATCTATCGGGTTACACTTTTTTTTGAACCATGATTTTCATGATTTAAGGATTATTTTGATTTTTTCATCATGTTAATCCTTTACCGTGGAAGTGGTTATAATTTTTCATATTCGGGGGTGGCTGGATGGCAGCCATGGTCGTTTCCCTTGAAAATACCCCTCATCATTTTCATAATCGGGTCTGGCGAAGCATTAGAGACAAGGCATGCCTTGTCCCTAATGCCATGATGGTTTTATCCTTAAATCATGGCATGTTTCATGGCCACTTTACTATTTTTGAAGCAAATCTTCGGTTTTTCTGGATCTTTCCCCAAAAAGAGTAAAATCCTTTTGTAGGGATATGAAGGATGCCTAAATCATGGTTAAAAATTTTCCGAAAAATGTAAACTTTTTTGAAAGGAAGTTATCACAATTTTGTCTTTTCTGAAAATATTTCGGCCATCATGCAGCGGGCACTGCCACCTCCTACAGATTCTATTGTTGTAAGATCAACAGGAATAATCTTGCCATATTGACGAAGTTTTGTGAGTTGCTCCTCTGAAAAACCGGAAAATGCTCTTTTTGACATTACAATCAGAGGATCACCTTTTACAGAATTTACCTGAAGGATATTGCCGCAAAAATATTTTTCCATCTGTTCCATGGAGATGGGAATTACATCAAAAAAACGTTCAAGTGAGCTTCTGACACGCTTTTGCTCAACTGGATCATAGATACAGTCAAGACAGACCACTGAAAATTTTTCTCCTATACTCATCATGACATTTGTGTGATATATGGGTGTGCCTTTTGAGCTTTTGGTGTTAAAAAGGATGCCTTCTTCATAGAATCTCAGGCGTATAAAATTATCAAACTGATCTTCATGGCACCGTTTGGAGCGTGCAGCATAGACAATCTCTCCTGAATGATCAATGACCATGCTGCCTGTTCCCTCCAGAAAACGTTCGTTTTCATCAATGCAGCCTACATTGATTACGTTTCGGACTTTGTAACCATTTTTATTGAGCAACTTTTCAACATCAAGGGGTCTTCTCTCCTGGCGGCGGTTGACAGCCGCCATTGGATATGTGAGCATTGTGCCATCGTGTTCCGTGGAGAACCAGTTGTTCGGAAAGATTGCATCCGGTGTTTTGATATATGCCTTTTCCGGTTTTTCAAGGATGAGAACCGTAACCCCCTCGGCTCTCAGGCAATTGACCATGTTATCAAACTCTATATTGGCCTTTTTGTTTATCTCAATTTCAGATTCAAGGGGCGGCTGCTGAAACTCATTGTCTATTCCTGTCTCTTCATTGAAACCGAAATCGTAGGGTCTGACCATAAGTACAGTGTCTGTTGTTCGGGGAACATCCAGCATGATCTTTCTCCTTATTCAGAAAAAGCTTTTTTGATTTTATCCAGTGCCCAGTCAATATCCTCTTTTTTGATAACAAGGGGAGGGGCAAATCTTATTGTATATGTATGGGTCTCCTTGCAGAGAATGCCCATTTTCATGAGCTTTTCGCAGACAGATCTTGCACCGCCTTCTGTGCCTTCAAAAAGCTCTATGGCAATCATAAGGCCACGTCCTCTTATCTCTTTGATGGCAGGATGCTCTATCTTTTTGAGTTCTCCAAGAAAATAGGCGCCCATATTGGCTGAATTTTCAACCATTTTTTCTTCAATGAGAACTTTAAGTGCCTGGCGTGCAACAGCACATGCCAGTGGATTTCCTCCAAAGGTACTTCCATGCTGGCCAGGCTGAAGAAGCCCAAGTACAGCTTCGTTGGAAAGAACCGCTGATACCGGATAGAATCCACCTGATAAAGCCTTACCGATAAGAGTAAGGTCAGCCTCGATGCCGTCATGTTCCTCAGCGAGAAGCTTGCCGGTTCTGCCAAGGCCGGTCTGGATTTCGTCAAGCACCAGTACTACATTATTACGTGTGCATATCTCCCTTGCTTTTTTGAGGTAACCGGCCGGAGGAATTATAACTCCTGCCTCTCCCTGTATTGGTTCCACCATAAAGGCAACTGTGTTGGGAGTGATTGCAGCCTCAAGCGCATCAGCATCGCCAAATGGAATGGCTTTAAACCCAGGGGCAAATGGCCCGAAGTTTTTGCGTGCATTGTCGTCGGTACTGAAGCCGATAATGGCAAGTGTGCGCCCATGAAAATTATTCTTGCATACAATTATTTCAGCCTTGTTTTCAGGAACTCCTTTGGTTTCGTAGCCCCATTTTCTGACGCATTTTATTGCAGTTTCAACAGCTTCTGCACCGGAATTCATTGGTAAAACCTTGTGGGAGCGGGTAAGAGCGCATAACTCCTGGTAAAGAAGCGGCAACTGATCATTTCTGAATGCCCTTGATGTCAGAGTCATACGCTGGGACTGCTCCATCATGGCTTCTCTGATTTTAGGATGACAATGACCCTGGTTGACAGCCGAGTAGGCAGAAAGACAGTCCAGATAACGGTTACCTTCTACATCCCAAACCCATATGCCTTCTCCTCGATTGAGTATAACATCAAGGGGTTTGTAGTTGTGTGCTCCAAGTCGGTTTTCAATGTCTATGTATTCGTTTGTTTTCATGAAATGGATTCTCCTTGTGAAAAGGTTTTCCTAAAACTCAAAAAAAAGTATTGTTTTGTGCTGTTTTCATTTAAAATAATGGGTATGCTGCATTTCCCGCTTTTGATCTCTTCATAAAAGGAATGTTTATTTAAGGAATCTTAACTAAAGGCGCTAATTTAATGTCGCTTCTTTTGAGAGAGTGTAAAATAGCAAATAAAAAATGTCAAAAAAGCAAATCTATTTGACAATGATATGAAGGATTCCAGATAATAAACGGGAAGAAGTGATGGTCTCCATTAATAATTATAGATTTAAACTCAAAATCGCCACCTATGATCTTGTAAGCCTTGTCAACTCTGTCTGAATCAGGATTCCCAAGATTAACAGGATAAGGCAGGATTATCTATCCTGAGTATCCTATCCATCCCGGGTATCCTGGTTCAGACAACTGCAATAACTTCGAAAAAAGCAATAAAATGTCGATTTTGAGTTTAAACCATGATGACATTACTCAGTCAAACGAAATTAAATCATATTTTGTTGAGGAAAACTCATGCAGAAAAGTATTTTCAGAAATCTTCCATCACTTAATGCCCTTCGTGCATTTGAAGCATCAGCAAGACATCTGAGCTTTACCAGGGCAGCAGAAGAGCTGTGCGTAACGCAAGGGGCAGTCAGTCGTCAGGTAAAACAGCTTGAGGAGACACTGGGAGTGACTCTTTTTCATCGGCTTCATCGTCAATTGATACTGACCGATCAGGGGCAAATGTTGACCAATCCATTGATAGATGCGTTTGATCTTATCGCAGCATCTCTTGACAGGCTTAAAAATCAGCCCACAGACCTGAAGATAAAGGTACATCCAACCTTTGCAATTCGCTGGTTGATACCAAGACTTCACAGATTTCAGAACAAATACCCGGAAATACAGGTAAGACTTACAACTTCATCTATCAATGTAGATTTCACAAGGGAAAATTTTGATGTGGGAATCATTTATACGGGTCTTATATACAATGAGGAAAAGAGAAAAGTACTCGGGTATGAAAAAATTGTTGATGAATACCTGACCCCTGTATGCTCTCCTGAACTTATTAAAGAAAAAGGGGGTAAAAAACTTAAGTCTCCGGATGATCTTGTAAATTATCTTCTGCTTCATAACAACCACGAACAGAGGGAGTGGCGGGCATGGGCCAAAGCTGTTGGTGTAACAGATCTTTTGTCTGAAAGAGGACAGATTTTTGAAGTTGATGACGCAGCCTTGCAGGCAGCAGCTTCTGGTCTTGGTATTGCACTTGGCAATCTTGTTTTGATAAAAGAAGATCTTGAATCAGGACGGCTTGTTATGCCTTTTAAGGATCTGGTTGTAAAGACAGGAGAATATTATGTTACCTGGCCAGATATCAACAGTAAATCGAAAGTTGTGGAGGCATTCAGGGGGTGGATGTTAAGTGAGGTTTAGGCTGTCTCTTTCATTGGCAAGTTTACAATTCCTGGAACACAATCCCCATTTTGTGGGGGGTTCTCTCCGAAAAGTGTATTTGGGACGATATGAAGGATGCCCTGTCTTTTAGTGGGATTATAAAATGATGGTACAATCATTCAGGTTTGGGGATGGGGCAGTTCATAAGTTCACAACCTGTAATTTTGTATCTTGTTACTGCATTGCGACCGTTTTGTTTGGAATGGTATAAGGCAATATCTGCCTCGTGAATCATTTGAAGATAATTCTTAATATCCGGCCTGAACTGAACAACACCAAGGCTTATAGTTATTTTTATGTCAAATCCCTGGTAGTTTGTGCTCATCTTTTCAATTGCCATTCGTAGGCGCTGAGAGAGCGTTGACGCACTTTCCAGGTTTGTTTCCGGCAGAAGAATAAAAAACTCTTCTCCACCATATCTTCCAATGATATCCGATGTCCTCAGTTGCCTTTTTATAGTGTCAGCAACATTTATTAATACCTGGTCCCCTGCAAGATGACCATGTGTATCATTTATTATTTTGAATTTATCTATATCAAAGAAAATAACGGAAAAGACATTGCCGTAGCGCTTGGCTTTATTGAATTCAAAATCAATCTGTTTTTCAACATAGAGCCTATTGTAAAGGGATGTGAGATTATCATGGTTGGTCATCTGCTCAAGAGTTTTGTTGATATCGTTTATCTCAGTAAGTTTCATCTGGGATATCACAACATCAGTCATGTCGTGAATTGTTATGCAGACATAGGTCTCTCCTGTTGAGATGTTTTTGATTGGAATAAAGGTGCAATCTTGGTGCATGAACTCAATGCTTTCTCCTTTCATCATGCTGCTGTGACCGAAACGGAAAAGAAAGGGCTTTTGTGTCCATGAAACAAAAGAGTAGTTTTTAATCAGTCTTACACTTTTAAGCTTAAGTTCCATCCACGGCTTGGGAAGATAGGTGAAAACATCAAAAAGATTCTTGCCTATAAGATCAGCAGCATTTATACCGCTGTGCTTTGCCATGAACTGGTTCCAGAAAACCACATGGTTATGCTCATCAAGTACTGTTACGCCAATATTGATGTTATCAATTATATCATTAAGGGTTTCAATATTCTCAATCGACATGGTTTTCATAGTTCTGCCAGCAGTTTGTCAAGGGATTTGTTGACGGCATTGATAGCGGCCTCTGAGATAAATATCAGAAGATCGCTTTTAAACGATTTATCTTTCAGGTTAAATGTGATTTTGGAAAGAAGTGTATAATCCCATTTAAGGTTTCTTCTTTTGAAGATATCATAGGCTACACTCCTGAGCTCTTTGTTCTCGGACAGAAGCTCCGGAGATGAAAATATCATACCCTGGTTGAAAAGCTGCTCTGAGATACTGTTCAGACATGCTCCCACCATAAGATTTGTAAGTTCAAGCATGAAGTCAATCTCTTCAACAGCATCCATATTACCGGAAAGACCAAGTATCTCTGAAAAACGCTGGCGTGTTTCATTGTTGAAGATAACAATTGATTCTCCCTGAAATAATGAGGAGTTATGAAAAGCCTGTCTGAAGAGATTAACCTTTTCAGTTTCCGAGAATACACTTTCCTGTAGGACTTTATTTGCTACGTTTTCAGCTTCAATAACCTGTATTTCAGGTACCGAGAGATCTACAAAGGACTTAAGGATGGTGGCAAGATCTTTTCCTGCCTGACCCATTGCAAGATTCACCACCTCTTTTAGCATTTCATATTGATCTTCCGTAAAGTGAATATGCATCATAACATACCAGTGTCCTGTAATATTTTCATCAGTGGGTTTGTATTAAACGGACGCTCTTTTTTAATGTAGCCAATTGCACCAAGTTCCCTGACAATTTTTTCGGCATCAGGCTGGATATCTGCTGTCAGAACAATAATATTGGCTCTTACTCCTTTTTCTTTCAAAGCTTCAAGAACTTCGTAACCAGTTTTTACAGGCATGGTTAAATCAAGAAATACCAGATCATAATTGTTGGCAAATAAATATGTCAGTGCTTCTTCACCATTTGTTGCTTCAGTTAATTTAAGTTCCTGGTCTCTGAAAATTATTGGCAGCTCTTTAGCAATCACTTTTCGTACAATTTTTGAATCATCTACCAGCAAAATGGATAAACTCATGTATCAAATCCCCTTGAAAATCCTATAAAATTTAAAATGGAAACTATCATTTTTGATTAATTTATGTCAAGTGGAATTGGGATATGAAAACACTATGGAAATTTTTTTGACACAACATTTGGACATCCTTCATATCAACTCAAAATAAGTTTACACTTTTCGAAAAATTCTGAACCATGATTAAAGGATTTAAGGATTAACACGATTAAAAATCGGCATCCTTCATTTCCCAGTTTACACTTTCCCGAACAGAATGCCCGTTTTTCGGGGATACTGTTCCGGAAAGTGTAAAGTACTTTCTGTATGATATGAAGGATGCCTAAAAATCAAGGTAATCCCTTAATCATGAAAATCATGGTTCAAAAAAAGTGTAAACCGACCAATGAAAGATACCGATTTGTTTTATTATTTGCAGTTATTTGGACGGAAGTTGATCTAAATACCACTCCATGGGATCCAGAAGTGTGAATCCCAGTTCCTTGAATTTCTTTTTAACTCTCATTACAGTATTTGTGAGAAGATAGGCAAAAACAGCCCTTTGATTGGGCTCCCAATGTCTTGCAACAAGTATGCTGCCTATGGAGATATTCTCTTCTGTAATTGCATCAACAATCTTTTTCATCTGGCCGACTTTATCCTCAACAAGTATCCCCACAAGAGTCCCTGGTTCCTTTATTCCAAGAACATTTATGAATGCCCTTAAAAGATCCCTTACAGAAAGAATTCCTTTCAGGTTACCTTCATTGTCAACCACTGGAAAAGCTCCGACCTTTTCTTTTTGTATCATGAGCAGTGCGTCCTGGATTGTGTCCATGGGGGAGATTGTGATGGGATTTTTGGTCATTATCTCATCAACTTTGATAGCTGCAAGTTTGTCCTTTTCTTCTTGATTATTCTGTTGTTTAAGAAGGGTATATGGCATGGCACTTCTTATGTCTCTGTCAGTTACAATGCCTGTTAATCTGTTATTGGTGTCTGTGACAGGAAGATGGCGGATTTTGTTGGCGACCATCTTTTCATGGGCTTCAAATATAGAAGCATTTTTGTCTATGGTAATTATGGTCTTACTCATGGAATTATTAACAAACATTTTTCCCTCCGTTTTGGTAATTCGGGCGTGGTGGCTATTTGTTTTTATTTTGTAGTGGAAATTCCGGCATCCTTCATTTCCCACTTTACACTTCTTGGAAAAGGATTCCCGATTTTCGGGAGCATCCTCAAAAAAGTGTAAACTACTTTGGCGGCTATTAATAAGGATGCCGAAATTCCCGTCATTATTTTCATGATATGGGGTGGCCATTGAATTTGGGGCATGACGATTTAGATGTTCAGCAAAATCTTGACATGGTTTTTTGCAAGTTCAGGCAGTCTGGGGATGAAGTATCCGCCTTCAAGGACAGAGACAACCTTTCCTTGTGTATGTTGATCGGCAAGTTTCATTATAGTCTCCATGATCCACGAAAAACAGCCGGTACTCAAACGCGTGTCGGACATTTCATCTTCTACGTGGGCATCAAAGCCTGTTGAGATGAGTAAAAATTCTGGTTCAAATTGTTTTACAGCCGGAATCATATCAGCCTGTATAAGCATCTGATACTCATTGTCTCCCTGGCCTGGCAACACAAGTGAATTTTTGGTAAAGCCTTTTCCCTGATCTTTTCCTGTTTCAAATTCCCTTCCGGTACCAGGGTATGCAAATGACGGGTGTTGATGGATGGAGTAGTAAAAGACTGTGGGATCGTTCTCAAATATATGTTGTGTTCCGTTTCCATGGTGAACATCAAAGTCTATGATGGCTACTTTTTTTATATTCCAGCGCTGCTGAAGGTATCGTGCAGCAATGGCAACATTATTAAAGTAGCAGAATCCCATGGCTTTGTCTGTTTCTGCGTGGTGTCCTGGAGGCCTGACAGCGCAGAATGCGTTATCAAGGTCACCCACCATGATTTTGTCAATGGTGTCCAGTATGCCTCCGACCGCAAGAAATGCAGTCTCATAAGTCTCGGTACAGATTCCATTATCAGGATCATCAAAGGTTGTATGACCTGAGAGGCATATCTCTTCAAAGCGTCTTATGTAAGAATCATGGTGAACAGCCTGTATCCACTTTATGTCTGCTTTTGATGCAGGTATAAGGGTTAGATGCTTAAGCAGATCGCCATCTTTTATGCCCTGGTAGATGGCGGAAAGGCGTTCTGACATTTCAGGGTGGTAGGGGCCTGCATCATGCAGCATGTATCGTGTGTCATGTAAATAACCGGTTTTTTTCATAAGATACTCCCATCCGGGTTTGTCCAGAAGAATTTTCTGGCTTTTTTGGCTGTTAAATCTGCAAGTGTGAGGTTTTCTCGGTATTTTGGGCATGCTTCATAATCACTTTACACTTTCTGAAACTAAACTTCGTTTTCAGGGTGTTTCCCCCAAAAAAGTGTAAAGTACTTTTGTGGGAATATGAAGTATGCCGTATTTTGAACAATTTAATAGTTTTGTTTGTGGAAGGCTGATGAAATTATAATGACATACTATTGCCATTCTGTTAAGCTGTCAATGTTAATTAATCTATAAAAGTTCATAGTTGGTGGCCGCACCAAACTAAGGAATGAAAGCCTTTTAAAAAACAGCTACTTGTGGAGGCTTTTTAATAAGCCCCCCATGTTTGCTGACGCATCACAACGAAATATGAAAGCCGTTGTATATCAGTATGTTACGGAGGTTTTCTAATGAAAAAATGGAGGTAACATGAATATTTTGATTACAGGCGCATCTGGTTTTGTGGGTACGGCGCTGTGTAGGTTTTTGTTGAATAAGGGAGAAGAGGTAACAGGAGTCGGTCGATCAAATCAGCACTTGCTTAACTCCGGCACATTTTTTAATGATCATCCAGCGTTAAAAGATAAATTCCGATGGGTAAGTGCAGATACTGAGCATAGTGGGGATTGGCAAGAACATGTAGCAAGAGCCGATGTTATTGTTAATCTGACTGGAAAGAATATTTTTGGATACTGGACAGAGAACTATAAAAAACAGATTTACACCAGCCGTGTTAAAACTACTGAAAATATTGTTGCAGCTTTACCTGATAAATCTTCTGCCACTCTTTTGAATACATCTGCCATAGGGTACTATGGGGATAGAGGCGATGTTTCCCTTACCGAGAAAGATGAGCCAGGTAATGATTTTCTTGCAAAAGTTTGTGTTGATTGGGAAAAATCGGCTTTAAAGGGAGCTGAAAAAGGTGCAAGGGTTGTTTTGATGCGATTTGGCGTTGTTTTGGGAAAAAACGGAGGGGCTCTTGGAAAAATGCTTCCCGCATTTAAGTTTTTTGCTGGAGGCCCCCTTGGAAAAGGGCTTCACTGGTTTCCCTGGATTCACATGGATGACCTGCTTTGCGCCATTTTGTTTTGCATTGAGACCCAAAAAATTGAAGGCGCAGTCAACTTTGTTTCTCCTGATCCATTGCGACACAAAGAGTTTGCTTCTGCTCTTGGGCATGCGCTCAATCGTCCAAGTTTAATGCCTGCGCCTGCATTTATGATAAAGGCCATAATGGGTGAGATGGGACACGCTTTTCTCAGCAGTCAGAGGGCAACCCCTTCGGTTTTGAGTGATAATGGTTTTAAATTCAGGTTCAGTGATATAGATATGGCTTTAACAGATCTTGTTTAATCATAAAAGCTCAAGGAATTTTTTTTCTCTGTAATCAAATATCTGGTTGAGCATTTTTTCTATGAAAAGGGCGTTAACTACATTTCCTAAAATCCCGAAAGGAGCTCTGTAGGTAACGTCATCCTTTATTAGAACTCCCCTGTTGCAATTCTGGATTTCATGGTAATGATACCAGAGGGTATAAGGACCTGCTCTCTGCTCATCCACAAATGACACGTGGGGTCTTATGTGTTTTATTTCCGTGAGCCACTGTGTTTTTCCAAATATGGGTATTGTGACATTGTACTCTATGAGAAGGCCATTGTACATCTTTGGTGGAAGAGGTGTAAGTATCTGGAAATGTAGATTTTCCGGTGTGATTTTGTTGAGATTTTCAGGGTTGCTGATAAAATCCCATACTTTTTCCATGCTTGATGGAACTGTAATATGACGTTGAATTCGGTGTATCATTTTTTCCCTTTTTTGCTCAAAAACAGTCATGGCCGAATTTTGGCCACCCGGACAAGGAGATGTCCGGCAATGACGGCTGACATTTATGGAATAATATCATGAAAAATATTAATGACAATATAAAAAAAATTGGTGTGATAGGTGCGGGAAGCTGGGGCACTGCCCTTGCTAATCTGCTTGCTGATAAAGGGTATCATGTGGATCTGTGGGCATATGAGAAGGAGGTTGTTGAAGATATCATTAAGCAGAGGGAAAACAGGCTTTTTCTTCCGGACATATCTCTTTCAGAAAATATTTTTCCATCTGATAGTCTTAAGTCTGTGGTGTCAGAAAATACTTTTTTGCTTATAGTGGTGCCGTCTCACACCATGAGGGATATGTGTAAAAAGATCGCGTCCCATGTTCAGGAAAAGACAACAATGATAACTGCATCCAAAGGCATTGAAGATGGAACATACCTTACCATGCATGGGGTAATTGCCGAGTGTATCCCCGCAATTGATAAAGACAGGATTGTGGTTTTGTCAGGCCCAAGCTTTGCCAGGGAAGTTGCAAAAAAGGTTCCTACTGCAATAAGCGTCGCCTCAAAGGATCGCATGACAGCAGAGATGGTTCAGCATATTTTTGCAACAGATTATTTCAGAGTCTATGTAAGCGATGACCCCATTGGCCTTGAACTTGGGGGTGCTGTAAAAAATGTTATTGCCATTGCAGCAGGATTTGTTGACGGGATGCAGCTTGGCCTTAATACGCGTGCTGCTTTGATAACACGCGGCCTTGCTGAAATCAGACGCCTTGGCATCAGGATGGGGGCAAATCCTCATACTTTTGCAGGGCTTTCAGGGGTTGGCGATCTCATTCTCACCTGTACAGGAGATCTTAGTCGTAACTATACTGTGGGAAAACAGTTGGGCCAGGGCATGACAATGGCTGAGATTCAGGACAAAAGGGTAACTGTTGCAGAAGGCGTTCGTAATACAAGTTCTGTCTATCATCTGGCAAAGTCCCTTGATATAGAGCTTCCTATAATAAATGAAGTTTACAGGGCGCTTTACGAAAACAGCTCCCCTGCCAATGCCATTGCCCGTCTTATGACAAGACCACTTGGACATGAAACAATTGAACTTGAAGAGATTTAAAACCCGATTATGAAAGAGCCACGGGAGTTTACCTTTTTTGATGCCCATTGCCACCTTCAGGAGCCGGAAATAGTGGGCGATCTTGAGCATATGCTGGAGAGGTGGAAGAACATAAAGGGCGGCAGCATTGTCTGTTGTGGTACAAAGGAGAGAGACTGGTCGGAAGTTATTGCCATTTCAAGGGAATATGAGTATGTTATTCCATCTCTTGGGCTTCATCCATGGTTCATAAATGAGGCATCTTCCGATTGGGTTGATACATTGATTCAAGCTGTTCCTTACATTTCGGGAATTGGTGAAATCGGACTGGATTTTATTTTAAAGGAGCTTGAACCTGCCTTTCAGGAAAAAGTTTTCACAACTCAACTGGATATTGCAAGGGAGTATGAACTGCCTGTCTCCATACATGTCAGAAAAGGATGGGATACTTTTATAAGGATTTTAAAACATGTGGGGCTTGGCCGTGCAGGAGGGGTAATACACTCCTACTCGGGTTCTGCCGATATGGTTGGACTTTTTGAAAAGTATGGATTGCATATATCTTTTTCAGGGTCTGTCACAAATCCCCACAATAAAAAGGTAATAAAAGCGCTGAAGGCTGTTTCCCATGACCGACTGCTGATTGAAACTGACAGCCCTGCCATTTTGCCGAAGTATTTACCATGCATTGAGCACAGAAAAACATTTAAGGAGTCTGTCTGTTCCGGATTTTATCCATCTTCTCTATATTCAGAAGGATGGAATGAGCCTGCCAACCTTTTAATGGTGGCGGTTTCTGTTTCTGAAATCCTTGGGATGTCAATACCTTCCCTTGCTGCATTAACGTCATTGAACGGTGAGATGCTGTTCAGGAGTTCTCCAGTGCCTGTTTGATCTGTGACATCTTAGTTTTAATAAGAGACACTTCTGGCTCAATGTTTTCAATAGAGTCTGTTTTTGCAGCTTTTTCAAGTGTAGCAGCAGCCTTTGAAATTTCCATAAATCCCAGATTGGCCGATGCACCCTTTATTGAGTGGGCAGACATTGCCGACGCTTGAAGGTCTCCTGACGAGATACCCTTTTCAAAGTTGCTAAGATCATTGAGGGACACATCTACAAGCATTTCAGCAAGTTCAATAAAATCTTCAATATCAATACCAATATCTGAAGCCATCTGTTTAAAGTTCATTTGGGTCCTTTTTTCTTTTTTTAAATATTTACAATTAACTCTCTATATGAACCGCCTGCAAATGGGGTTGTTTGCCCAAAAAGTGTAAAGCGGGAAATGAGTGATGCATAAAAGTTTTTCACAGATATTATAAAAAAAAAATATTGCAAATTTTATTGATAATATATATGAAATCGCCAGTTGAATGTGCAATATTTTTTTGACATAAATGGCTGATACTTGTCAATTTATATAACAATACTGACGATTTGTAATTATTGACTTGTGCTAATGATTTTTGAAAAAGGGGACATTATGGTTGAAAAACAGATACTCGTGGTTGATGATGAAGAATCCATATGTTTGTTGTTAAAATCAGCGCTTATGACTAAAGGATATAGTGTATTAACTGCTGAAACCCCTGAAAAAGCTCTTGATATTCTTGATAAAAATACCATTCTTGTTATGTTTATCGACCTTAACCTTCCAGGTATGACAGGTGTTGAGTTGTGTCGAGAAATAATAAAAAGGAACCCGCTTGTAATAGCATATGCAATTACAGGTTATGCTTCCCACTTTGAGCTGGCTGAATGTAAAGGTGCTGGATTTGAAGATTATTTCAAAAAACCGGTTCGTCTTGTTGATGTTTTCAATGCTGCTGAGCGTGCTTTTGAAAAAATCGAACGTTGGAAGAAAAATTGATGAACCTGTAAAGTGTCTCATTCTGAGGATTTCTAAATCATAATGCACTGAAGTTATTAATAACGATTTTGGAATTGCCGACTTTCTACGGTAACAGCAATTAGCCACTCCCGATTATGAAAATGATGAGGGGTATTTTCACGGTAACCGGGCATGATTGATTATGTATCAAGCATGCCCAAATATAAAAATGATAGTCATTTTCACGGTAAAAAGTACTGAATTAGGTTTGTTAATTTCATAGATTTTTAAGGAGTTCCTTTTATGGAAAAGAAAAACAGGAAAATAAGCATTTCTCTTAAAACCTCTGTGGCATGTGGGGTAACGGTTATTTTGCTTTTGACAGTGAGTAGTCTGATTTCCATTAACATGCAGTATGATATGTCTGAAGCAATTATTTCCAACTTTGAGCAATCCCAGAAAAAGGCTCTTGATGAGGGATATGTAAAACTTGACCAGGCACTTCTGAAGAATATTAAGGCAAATATGGAGATCTGCAGAAGTGTCACCCAGAATTTTTTGTATAATTTTGATCAAAGCGGCCTCTCCACATTGCTGGAAAACTATATGAAGATTGACGGTATAAGTGCAATAAAAGTCCATGATGCAGATGGTGGGGCATTTGCAGCATCCTGGAAAAATCCGGAAATAACCCTTGGAGATAAGATACCCGAGGATATTGAACTGGATGAGAGTCTTGTTGTTGTGGGTGATGCTGTGCATGATAAGGAGAAGGTCGGCACTGTATATATCTACTACACAAGGGAACTTATAAAGCAGGAGCTGGAGAAACGTCAGAAACTTACAGATGAATCCATTGAGCAGTTTCATGATTTGTTTGATAAAAATATCAGTAAATCAGTTACATCACAGATTGTACTGTCGATATGTATAGTTGTGGCTCTTATTCTGACTATTATGGGCTCTCTCTATTTTATTGTGACAAGACCCATTAAAGAGACAGTGGCCATGGTCAAGGATATTGCAGAGGGTGAGGGAGATCTCACAAAACGCCTTGCTGTTAAACACAATGATGAAATCGGAGAGCTTGCAACCTGGTTCAATATTTTTGTTGAAAAACTTCAGATACTCATAGGTTCCATTACAAGTGATGCCAGTGTTGTTGATAGCTCTTCAAGCGAACTTTCCCGTATTTCAGGTTCCATATCAGAAGGTGTTGTAAGCCTGTCTGACAGATCACAGACAGTTGCAGCAGCAGCAGAAGAGATGAGTGCCAACATGACATCGGTTGCAGCGGCATGTGAACAGGCATCAACCAACATTAATATGGTTGCAGCAGCAACAGAAGAGATGACCAATACAATAAACGAAATTGCAGGAAGTTCTGACCAGGCAAGGGAGATAACCTCAGAAGCTGTTAAAAAGTCTGCGGACGCTGTTTCCCGTGTTAATATGCTTGGGGATGCTGCCCGTGACATCACTAAGGTTACAGAGGTTATTAATGATATTTCTGGCCAGACAAACCTGCTTGCCCTTAATGCAACCATTGAGGCTGCCCGGGCAGGAGAGGCAGGTAAGGGCTTTGCTGTTGTTGCCAACGAAATAAAGGAGCTTGCCAAACAGACAGCAGATGCGACCCTTGAGATAAAGGAGAAGATCAATAATATTCAGACAACCACAGAAGCAAGTGTTGCCGAGATTGATCAGATATCCAATGTAATCGGGCGTGTTAATGATATTGTGTCAACAATTGCAAGTGCCATGCAGGAGCAATCTTCAACAACCACCGAGATTGCAGAAAACATCTCCCAGGCATCCCAGGGTATTGAAGAGGTCAACCAGAATGTTGCCCAGAGCTCTTCTGTTTCAGAGGAGATTGCACGGGATATTACAGATGTTAATCAATTTGCATCGGAACTTTCAAATTCATGTGGACAGCTTGATCTCAGTGCTACCGATCTTTCAGAGCTTGCATCAAAACTGAAAAGTATGGTCGGTAAATTTAAAACAGGGACTTTGGAATGCCGATAGTTTTTACCGTGGAAATGGATACAATTTTTCATATTCGGGGGTGGCTGGATGGCAGCCATGCCCGTTTACCGTGAAAATGACGATCATTTTTATGGTTGGGGGTGATTGATACACAATCATACCCGTTTAATGCAGTGAATATTGCCCATACCCCCTCTTGCAGACTTTCGAGGGGGCGTATGGGTATATGGTTTTTAGGAAACCATCAAATAACATTGTCCATGATTTGTTTATGCCGAAAACAGTCGATGGTATGATCATTGATCATGCCCACTGCCTGCATGAAAGAGTAACATATAACAGGGCCTGTAAACTTGAAGCCTCTTTTTTTCAACTTTTTGCTCATTTCACAGGATACTTTGCTTTGAGAGGGTACCTCAGAACTGTTTTGCCATTTATTCTGTATGGGTTTGCCATTTGTAAATGACCATATAAATGAATCAAAACTTCCGAAATCTTTTTGTATCTCCAGAAATTTCTGTGCGTTGTTAATAATGCTGCTGATTTTCATTTTGTTTCGTATAATGCCGGTATTGTTGAGCAGTTCATCAACCTTGATATGAGAATATTTTGCAATTTTTTCAGGATCAAAATTATCAAGGGCTTTTCTATAATTTTCCCTTTTGTTGAGAATTGTGCTCCAGCTCAATCCTGCCTGTGCACCCTCCAATATAAGGAACTCAAACAGAACTCTATCTTCATGTACAGGAACACCCCACTCATTATCGTGATATTGTACCATAAATTGATCATTGCCAGCCCATTTGCATCTTTTCATTTGTTTTGCCCTTCTTGTTGCAATTTGTTTGGTTTTACTTTTGATTGGTCATTTATGTTTTTAGATTTTCATAATATACTCAAAACCGACATTTTATTGCTTTTTCAGCAGTTATTGCCGGCATCTTTCATTTGCCAGTTTACATTTTCCTAAACACAATGCCGGTTTTTCTGGTAGCCTGTTCCGGAAAGTGTAAAGTACTTTTTGCATGATATTAAGGATGCCTTATTGCCTTTGTCTGTATCAGGATAACCAGGATGGATAGGATGTTCAGGATAGATAATCTTGCCTTATCCTGTTAATCCTGGGTATCCTGATTCAGACAGTATTGACAAAGCTCAAAAGATCAAAAGTGTTGACTTTGAGTATATATTGTATTCAGGCATCGGCACTCTTCATACTCATCCAAAAGTAGGGTTTGGTTCTGACGCCTGCCCCTACAAAAATGGCAGCAAATAGAATCGAACCCCCAAAACTATTGTACACTTTTTTTATCAAAAAAATCTCCAATGGTGGAATATAAATGGAATCTCCTGATCAATTAAAACCCATTGATATATCAAAACACTCAAAACTTGTTGCTGACTGGGATTCTCTTCAGCGTATCTTTATTCGTCCGGAAGATGAAGATTGCAAGGCCACTCTTCTTAAATATATGGAGCAGATTCTTTTTGGACTACATGAGTTTCTTAACAGCCATGTCGGGGTTACTGAAGAGATAAGTCTTTTAAATCTTACTGAAACTTATAAGGAGACCCTTATAAGTTCTGAGCCTGAAAAAAAACTTGCGGATGTTATTTCAGATATAATATCCAGCATTGCACCAAGGGCTGTTAATGTTGCATCTCCATATTTTGTGGGTCATATGACAGCAGCCATTCCCTTTTTTATGGTGCATCTCAAGGCCATTGTTGCTGCATTGAACCAGAATGTAATAAAACTTGAAACATCCAAGGTCCTTTCTGTACTTGAAAAACAGGTGCTTGCAAAAATTCATCGCTTGATCTTTGATCTGGATGAATCCTTTTATCAAAAACATGTCCAAAGTACAGATACATCACTTGGCTCATTTACCACAGGAGGAACCACAGCAAATCTTACTGCACTTTGGGTGGCAAGAAATCATTTTTTTTCTCCATGTGATGGCTTTGAGGGAATTGAAACAGAAGGAATGGCTGGGGCATTGAATCATCATGGTTTTGATAAGGCTATATATTTGGTATCAAAAAGGTGTCACTTTTCACTGAAAAAAGCAGGGGGTATTCTTGGTGTTGGCAACAAACATGTTATACCTGTGGATGTGAATGCTGAATACCGGATGGATGTCTCAAAGTTATCAAAAATGATTAAATCCTTTAGCAAAAGTGCGGGGACTTCCGGAAGGAAGGGCAAAACTGCCATTATGGCTGTGGTGGGTGTGGCAGGGGCTACCGAGACCGGAATTGTGGATCCTTTGTACGAGATTGCAGATGTATGCAGAGAGCATTCTATCCATTTTCATGTGGATGCTGCCTGGGGAGGTCCTGTACTTCTCTCTGAAGCTTATGCCGGCAAGCTTGCTGGCATTGAACGGGCAGATTCTGTTACAATTGATGGTCACAAACAGTTTTTTATGCCCATGACCTGCGGGATGGTCTTTTTTCGTGATCCTAAAATAATGGACAGAATTGCCTATTACTCCAATTATGTGAATCGCCAGGGAAGCGTTGATCTGGGGATAAAAACCCTTGAAGGCTCAAGGGAGGCAAACTCTCTTATACTTGACAGTGCATTGAAAATCATGGGTACAAAAGGTTATGCCCTTATGATTGATCACGGGATAGAGACCACCAGAGCCTTTGCTGATGAGATAAAAAAACGGCAGATGTTTGAGCTTGTTACAGAGCCGGAGCTTAATATTCTTACATACCGACTTGTTCCACCCCACATAGGAAAACTTCGTGAAAAAGCCTATGACCGCAAAGAGATTGAGAGACTGGATGGCTTGCTTGATGATATCAACATCATGGTACAGAGAAAGCAGAGAGAAGCTGGCAGAAGTTTTGTCTCAAGGACACGGGTAAACTGTGCGCCATGCCGTGAAAATGATCATGAGGTTGTTGTTCTGCGTGCAGTTATCATGAATCCCATGACCACCATCAGGGTGCTCAGTGAAGTGTTGGATGAGCAGGAGAAAATTTACAAATCAATATCCCATGAAGAAGCATGATATATATTCAAAATCGACACCTATGATCTTGTAAGCCTTGTCAACACTGTCTGAATCAGGATTCCCAGGATTAACAGGAGAATACAGGATTATCTATCCTGGAAATCCTATCCATCCTGGTTATCCTGATTCAGACAAATGCAATAAGTTCTGAAAAAGCAATAAGATGTCGATTTTGAGTATTTTTTTGTCAAGCTATATATGTTTTAAAAAGCCCAGTTGACCATACTGTCATTTTTGAATTTGGCTTTTTATGGGCAGCTTTGAAGCTGCCCCTGCATCAAATATAAAGGCTGTTTTTTATGCCTGAATTGGGATAATAACTATATTGACTCTTCTGTTATCTGCATCACTTGATGATATTGGCTGGGATTCTCCAAACCCTATGATTTCCATTCTCATGGGATCAACTCCTCTCTGGATAAGGGCATTGGCAACGGCCTGGGCACGCTGCTCGGACAGTTGCTGATTATACTCGGCAGAACCTTGTGTATCGGTGTGACCTTCAACTCTGATGCGGGTTTGGGGAAAATCTGTCAGAACCCGGGATACCCTGTCAAGTTCCGGATAGGCTCCTGGCTTGAGAATGTCCGAGTTGTAGTCAAAGAACATGCTTGATTTGAATGTGGCAGTAAGCACGTTCTGGGAACGAGTGACACTTGCGGCTTGAGAGGCTGCCTGTGAAGAGGCTATTGCGTTTCTAAGCTCTGCCTCCTGTCTGTCCATATATGCCCCGATCTGGTTTCCTGCAATTCCGCCAAGTGCAGCGCCTATTCCTGCACCAATAAGGGTAGCTTCTGTGTCTCCTCCTATGACTTGTCCAAGTATTGCACCAACTCCTGCCCCGATAACTGCTCCTTCCTGGGTTTTCCTCTCCTGGTTTGTGGTTCCAGCACATGAGATCACAAAAAGCATAAGAAGAGCAAGGAAGATGATTTTGTATCTGCCTGCATGATAGGCCTCTTGGCTTCTGCCTGTGTTGTTAATACTATTTTCATGATTTGCTGGTGCAGGTGAGTTGTGTTGTTTTGTAAAATCAATACGATTGTATCTCTTTTGGGGATAATGTTGTTTCATGGTTATTGCTCCTTATAAGTGAAATGTTTTTTTTTAATACCTTGAATTGTGAAGTAAGCACTGTCTGGCGTTGAAATATATTGATGTTTTTGCCATAAGTCCAGCCTGACAGTCAAATTTCATCATATATTCTGTAGCCATCCCCAGTAAACCGTAAAGTGAATTATCAATCTTCAAAGTGAATGATCAATCTTGATCAATGCCCAACCTGAGCTTTACAAACCGGTATGGCTGGCGTATATTTTCGGCCTGAAGAATGTTTTTAATCACTTACGGTTGAATAATAATTCTGAAAGTGATGGATGATTTGCGGAGATATCTGATCAGAGGAGATATCTGATTAGAGGAGATATCTGATTAGAGGAGATGAATAATCTGGAAAAATGAATAACCTGGAGTGATGATGAATATACTTGTACTTGCAACGAGAAATAAAGGAAAAACAAGGGAAATGCGGGATATGCTTAAAGGATTCCCCGTTGAAATCAAAAATCTTGATGACTTTGGGCCTATCCCTGAAATTGAAGAGGATGGAGATACCTTTGATGATAATGCTTATAAAAAAGCTTCCTTTGCTGCCAGGGTGCTTGGTTATCCTGCAATGGCTGATGATTCAGGGCTTGTTGTTGATGCTCTGGATGGAAAACCTGGAGTGCACTCTGCCAGATTTGCAGGGGAGAATGCAACTGACCAGATGAATGTTGCCAAACTAATAGAGGATATGCAGGACATAGAGAACCGCAGAGCTGCCTTTGAATGCGTAATCTCAATTGCAGTGCCCACAGGAGCAGCGCTGACTTATGAGGGAAGATGTGAAGGGGAGCTGCTTGAATCTCCTCGCGGAGAAAACGGCTTTGGCTATGACCCTCTGTTTTATTATCCTGATTTTGGGAAAACCTTTGCAGAGGTCTCAATGGAGGAAAAAAGCCTTGTCAGCCATAGAGGTAAAGCTCTTCAGCAGGTGGTAGAGGAGTTTGACAAGATTCTTGAATGGCTTGATATCAACATGCCAAGGATTGAACCTGTTGCTTGTCAATCGGGCTCTTGTTGATCATAACTCTTTTTTTGTTTCATATTTTTCCTGCTTAGATTTATGACTCTGTTCTTTTGCTTTTTGTTTTTTGGCAGGAGAATCAGAACAATCTTTTTTGGAAACTGGCGTTGTCTGCTTTGGAGGGAAGTTGAATATGGCATTTATTGATTTGGTAAAAGGTAACAGGAGTTTTAGGCGATTTGATCAGTCTGTCAGGATTGAATCTGATACATTAAAAGATCTTGTCGAGCTTGCAAGGTGTTCTGCTTCTGCTGCAAATCTTCAGCCGCTTAAA
>NZ_LT828545.1:208964-249135 GCF_900170035.1 Desulfamplus magnetovallimortis
ATATTTTAAGCTCTGATGAAAACATGAACCGGCAGATTTTTGACTGCCTTGTCTGGGCAGCTTACCTGACAGACTGGAAGGGACCGGCGGAAGGGGAACAGCCTTCCGGGTACATTGTGATTCTCGGAGACAAAACCATTACAGAAAATTTTCGTTGTGACCATGGAATTGCTGCCCAGACAATTCTTCTTGGTGCAAGGGAGATTGGGTTAGGAGGATGTATGCTTGCTGCCATAAATCATAAAAAGCTTCGTCCTCTTCTCAATGTAGGGGATGAACTTGAGGTTCTTCTTGTCATTGCACTTGGCAGACCTGCTGAAAGGGTGTGCCTTGAAGATGTCGGTGTTGATGGCAGCATCCGTTACTGGCGTGACAGCGATGGGGTTCACCATGTTCCTAAGCGTTCCCTTGATGAAATGATTGTCTCGGTTCATTAAATCGTGAACAATAAAGGACAAAGTAATGAATATACAAGAAAACTATCTGCAAAGAATTCAATATGAGCTTGCTCATACACCAGCGGAGTATTTACCAGCATTATTAAATATAATTAATAGTTTCCGTAAAAGTATTTGTATCAACAGTGCTGCTGAAAGTTTTGTACTGGTTGGCAGGAGATGTTGCAAGGTCAGTATGAACCTATCAATAGCTTATGGGATGATATGGACAAGTGAGTGTGAATATTTATTACACGCCAGATTTTAAACGCAATATTCGTAAATTGATAAAAAAATACCCACATTTACAGCAAGATATAAGCAGTTTTATTGAACAATTGCAAGCGGGGAATTTATCGGGTTCTTTACCGTGGAAATGGATACAATTTTCCGTATTCGGGGGTGACTGGATGTCAGCCATGACCGTTTAATAAAGCATGTTGGTTATAGCGTTTATAAAGTTAGAATAAAAAATTCTGATAACAACAAAGGTAAACGTTCTGGCTATCGATTGATTTATTATGTGAAAAAGGGCGACGAGGTTATTTTGCTAACTCTTTATTCTAAATCTGAACAGGGTGATATTAGTTCACAAGAAGTTTGTGCTATTATTGATAAATGGAAACAAGGATAAAAAAGAACACGAATTTTGTATGTGTTGATATGAAAGGTAAATCAGTTTTTGAGAGTTTTTCTTGTAAATCCAGCCTGCCTTGACGTTCGCATTACGGATGAAGATGCCATGGCGGTTCCCATAGGTCTTTTTTATATCGGGGCATATCTTAAAAAAAATGGATTTGATGTTGATATTGTCAACCTTGCTCCTTTATCAGAGCCTGTCTCTTCTCTTATGAAACTTGTTGAAAAAGATAAGCCTGATATTGTGGCATTTTCAGTATTACATGCAAACCGGCACTGTGCAATGGAGTCTGCTTCTGCTGTAAAGAAACTAAATCCGGAAACCGTAACTGTGTTTGGAGGTCCTGGCGCTACCTTTTCCCCTTATCTTTTTTTAAAAGAGTGCCCAGCCCTTGATTATATAGTAAAAGGGGAGGGTGAAGAGACCTTTTTGGAACTTGTACGTTATCTCGATACTGCTTCAAATGAACAAAATGATGAACAAAATGATGAACAAAATAATGAACAAAATAGAGAGCACCGTGCAGAATATTCAATAAAGGGGCTTTTTTTCAGAAAGTCATTGCCTGATTCAACAATTGATGACTCTTTTCAAATGATTGAAACTTTATCAAGACCCTTGATCGCGGATCTGGACAATTTGCCCCATCCAGCCGAATTTTTTGACTTCCATCACCTTTCGCTTTCACGGGGATGTCCTGGGCAGTGCAATTTCTGTGGTTCCCCTGCTTTCTGGGGAAAGGGGCGGGTGAGGTTTCATTCTGTAAAATGGTTTGTGGATGAGATTGAACTTCTTGTCAAGCGTGGCAGAACCCATTTTTTTATATCTGATGATACCTTTACAATGAGCAAAAAAAGGGTTCTGGAGTTATGTCACGAGATTACTTCAAGAAAACTTTTCATCACCTGGCAGGCAATATCCAGAGTTGATTTTCTGGATAGTAAGATGCTTTATGAGATGCGCATGGCAGGGTGTATCCAGATAAGTTTTGGCGTGGAAAGCGGCTCTGAAAAAATACGTAAAACCCTTGGAAAACCATTTAAAAACGAAAAAATAATAAAGGCATTCAGGGATACCGCAGCTCATGGAATTATGCCAAGGGCATATTTTATCTACGGCTCTCCGGGAGAAACAAAAAAAACTATTAAGCAAAGCATTGATTTGATTGAAAAAATCAGACCACTTGCCATGATTTCTTATATACTTGTTCTGTTTCCGGGCACAGCACTCTATGATAAAGCTGTGGATAAGAAGATTGTGCCCTTAGACTCCTGGATAAAAAAATGTGAGGATATTCCCTGGTTTGAAGTTGATCCTCTTCTTGATTTCCATCAGGTAAAAGAGTTTGGTAAACGTCTCAGAAAGGGTTTTTATTCAAAGCTTCATCAATTTGTCAGGAAAATAGAGCTGCTTGATGATGAACGACTTTTTCCTTTTCATGCTGATTTTTTATCAAGACTTGCAATGACCTTCAGCCATGGAGAGTATGCAAATCACCCTGATGTGCTGCATCCGGAAAAAACCGCTGAATTTTTGTATGAAAAAGCTTTGGGTTATGCTCCTGATACACGGGCATTTCTTGGGCTTGCAATGCTCATGCAAAAAAGACGAGACTTTCCTGGCGCTGTTTCTTTGCTTAAAGATGGACTTGGATACTTTCATGATGACCGGAAGCTTAATATATGCATGGCAATAAGCCTCATGAATATGGGGCACTTCAGGGAGGCTCTCTCATATCTTGAACCTTTTGCAGGGTTTGAAGAGGTTATTCCATACATAAATGCCTGTCTTGAAAGGCTTTCGGTTTAACGGATTTGTGATGCCAAAATTATACGAATACTTCGGATTGATAGTGCTTTTCTACTCAAACGAACACGAACCGGTTCATGTTCATGGTAAATATCAAGGTATGGAAAATAAAGCAGAAATTATTATTGATAATGGCGATATTATCGGAATTCGATATCTTCCTGTAAGAGGTAAAAGGCCATTAAATGCTGTAAAATTTGGCATGTTTCATTTCCCGCTTTACACTTTCTCAAATGAAATCCCCATTTTTCAGGATTAGTCATCAAAAAAGTGTAAACTACTTTCATGGTCTTATGAAGGATGCCTAAAATTTAAAGATTTTAAACTTATTGTAGAATGCTTTACACAGGAGATAGTACAAAATATGGATCGATTACTTTGTTTTGCACAAAAAGTTCGAGATAAAAAAGATTTGTCAAAAAATCAAGAATATTTAGAAAAAGAAAAATTTATTGATGTCATTTTTGCTGAATATCTGGAATCCTACAAGTTATTGGTGGGATTTAGTGATGGAACGGAAAGAATAATCGACTTCAGCGATTTTTTAAAAACATCTTTGAACCCTCTAATTAGAAAATACCTTGATATCGTGAAATTCAAAAATTTTACAACTGAATATGGAGACTTATTTTGGGATGATTATGAGTTATGCTTTCCCGTGATTGATTTTATATGAAAGTCTCAGTAAGTGGCTGTTTTTAAAAGGACTTTCATCTCTTCGATTGTGGCGTGAATCCGCCATGTACGTTATATGAAGGAAATATTTAGTGGAAAAAGATGTTAAAGCTGCAAAAAATGGTTTTTCTATGATTGTAAGTGCTCCCATGATCAAAAGCATTTTAAGCAGGAAAATGCTTGTATCCCTGATAATGGGTTTTTCATGTGGTGTTCCTCTTCTTTTAACAATATCGGTTCTTCAGGCATGGATGAAGAGAGAAGGGGTTGACCTCTCGGTTATCGGTTTTTTTTCTCTTGTTGGTCTTCCCTATACCCTCAAGTTTTTATGGGCTCCCATTTTTGACCGATTTACTCTTCCCTTTCTGGGCAGAAGAAGGGGGTGGCTTATTGTTGCACAGCTCCTTTTGATGCTTTCCATTATTATGCTTGGATTCACAAATCCCGGCAAAGCGCCCTGGATGGTCGCCTTTGCAGCATTTCTTGTTACTTTTTTCAGTGCATCACAGGATATTGTGGTTGATGCTTACCGTCGGGAAGATTTAAGTGACGAAGAGCTTGGGCTTGGCTCTTCCATGTATATCTATGGGTATCGTGTCGGTATGCTTTTGGCATCAGGTGGAGGCTTGATTCTTGCTGATATAATCCCCTTTTCAGTTGTATATTTTCTCATGGCCGTCTCCATGATTCCAGGAGTTATAACGACCATTGTCACACCTGAGCCGCCACAGGTTACAGGCCAGCCTGTTAACCTTTACAGTGCTGTGATTGAGCCCTTAAAAGAGTATTTTTCCCGCAAGGGTGCCATTATGATCCTTCTTTTTATTCTCTTTTACAAGATAGGGGATACAATGGCATCTGCAATGACTACCCCATTTTACATGGATATAGGTTTTACCATGACTGAAATAGGAACAGTGGTAAAACTTTTTGGATTCTGGGCAACACTTGCGGGAACTTTTGGTGGCGGTATCCTGATGCTCAGGATGGGTATCAATATGAGCCTGTGGATTTTCGGAATACTTCAGGCAATATCCACAGCATGCTTTGCTCTTCTTGCAATGGCCGGCCACAGTGTCCCTTTGCTTTCCTGTGTCATAGCCTTTGAAAATATCTCAAGCGGAATGGGAACAGCAGCCTATGCAGCTTTTATGGCATCAATGACAGATCGGCGATTTACTGCAACACAATATGCTCTTTTGTCAAGCCTTATGGGAATTCCAAGGGTAATGGCATCTGCACCCACAGGTTTTTTTGCCAAAAATATGGGTTGGGAAGGCTTTTTTATTGTCTGTACCATAGCTGCTGTTCCAGGGCTCGTGTTGCTGTTTTTTATGCAGTCTGCCATTAACCGATAATATAGGGTAGAATCTCAATGAATATGATACCAGCAAATGATTATCAGATTGCCAACAGAATCTCAAAAGAGAAAAAAATGGCTGCACTCAGGGCAGAAGTTCTTGCCAAATCACCTGAAAAGGCACTTGATGCCATTCTTGATGCACCTTTGCCAGCCACATTTGTGCAGTCCTTTCCAGATCAGGATCTCCATTTTTTGATGCACTATATTGGAGAAGATGATTTTCTGCCAATTCTCTCACTTGCCACGTCACAACAGTGGGAATATATAATGGACGTTGAGGTATGGAATCGCGACAGGCTTGATATTGCATCACTTACTCGGGTTATGGAGCTTCTTTTTAAGGCTGATCCCCACCGTCTTCTGCGATGGACCATTACTGAGAAAACTGAATTTCTGGAGTATTATCTTTTCAGAAACCTGGAGATAAGAGTAAGGGAGCATGATGAAGACCCATCTGATTTTGGAGATGGTTTTGAAACCATTGACTCTGTTATCTATTTCAGGTTTCCCAATATTGATGCTCAAAGAGAATTGGAGGCAGGTGGGGCACACAGAGATGGCTCTTTATGTGACTCAGAAGATTTAGATGCTTCTGTTATTGAAAATGGCATTGTTGAAGGTGCTATTGCAGATGAAGAGTCAGATTTTGATGCCGACGTAAAAAATGAAATAATAAATAGTGCTGAAGCTTCAGGAAGCCTGATTACAGATATGCTGAACACACTTGCAGATATGGACATTGGAGTGTTTCAGGCTCTTATGTTTGAAACTTCATCTGTTATTCCTGCTGAAACAGAAGAGGAGCAGTTTCGTTTAAAGAATATCCGCCTTGCAGAAAAAGGATTTTTGCCATACCATGAAGCTGTTGCCATTTACCAGCCTGTTGACCCTGATTCTTTGAAGCCACGTCCCTCATTCTATCTTGAAAATAATTTATATGCAGGCGATCTTCCCCTGCCTCCAGTATTTCCTTTTACTATATCAGAAAGAAAAAATATATTTGCGGCATCCCTTTCACTAATTAATATTGATACCTTTGTAATTTTGCAATCGGAGTTTGCTTTTCTTGTAAATTCATTTATTTCAACAGAAAAAAATCCTGCTCGCTCAATCAGCGACATTAAAAAATGTGTGGAGAGTTGCTGCTCTTTCTTAAGCCTTGGACTTGAAGTGCTTCACTTAAGAAATATTGCAGGTGTTCAAGAAACTCTTAATTCAAAAGAGAAATATATAGATGAACGTGATTGTTCTGATTTAAAAAACAGTTCAGATATGCAGCCTCTTACTCCTGAATCCGCTTCAGACCTTATTCTTAAATATGCGTTGAAGGATATCTTCAGGGTGGGTTCTGGTGAAGGGTTGAAATTAAAGCAAAAATTACAGAACTGGTATTCCAGAAGCTGGGTGGCTGCCAAAAAATTGAAGCTTACCTTTCTTGATGAAAAATGGATGGGCATTGCTGGAGGATTGCTTCTAAAGAGACCTCTCTATTTTGATAACTATGAAACAGGTGTACTCTACAGGCCGTTTGCATCCATTGAAGATATCCGGAAAACCGCCCGTGAGGTAAATTTCATGGTATCAATGGACGCTATTATGGCAAGTGTTGAGCCAGAGTATGAGTATCTTGATAGGCCTTACGTTACCTGGAAAGCTGTTATTCTGACGATGTGGGCAAATCAACGTATGTCAGAAGATGCAGATGTCATTGACAGTGATTTGCCTGAAAAATCTTTTTTTATCCCTCTGGGTCGTTTTAAACGTTTTTTTGAGCAGATATTTGCTGATTTGAGTGGAGGAGATGCCTCGTTTGAGGAAGAGAGAGTTAAGAAAAAGATATCTTCTGTTGTACGGCAGGATTTCGTTGCATGGCTTTCAAGCTATGGTGACATTGCAGTTAACTTGGGATTTATTGATGATCTGTTTGATGAACTTGAAGATGAGTATGGCCGTGTGGAATCAGATGACATTGATGGGGATCTGGTTACCCACTTTATCATTGATAAGATTGCTGCATTTGATGCGCTATAGTTTTTTTGTTCTTGCCTTTTGTGTTTTTTGGGCAAGAGAATCGGGCATCATTTGTATTAGAAAGTCACCACAACATAGTGATATATCATGACTTTCATGCATCTTTGTGATGCCCTCAAAATCATGAGGATTTATAGGAAAGTCTCGGTAACAGCTTGTTTTTAAAACGACTTTCATCCCTTCGATTGTGGCGGTGATCCGCCATGTACGTTATAGATTGCCGGGTGTTAAAGATTGAACTCCATGCCGCATGCCACACCAAAACAGTCAATGGCATTGCCTTTTTTCTGGGCGATATTCCGGCAGTTTGACACCAGAACATCCATTTCGTCATCTGTTCGTTCCTGATTTATGTGAAAAAGGCCAAGGCGTTTTACGCCGGCATTCATTGCAAGCTCAAGGACATCTGTATAGGCGGAGTGTCCCCATCCTTTTTTGTCAGGGTACTCTTCTGGAGTGTACTCCATATCATGGAACAGCAGATCAGCATCTTTGCAGAAATCTGTATATTCGGCAATGCTTTTGCTACCTGGATGGCTGAATGTGATCTCGTTATCTGTCAGGAATACAAAGATTTTGCCATTTTCAGAAAAGCGGTAGCCAAGTCCACCTCCCGGATGGCTCAAAGGAATGGTTGAAATATCAAGGGAGCCGATGGAAAAATTCGATGATGCGTTCTCATTATATATAACCTTTGCCTGCATCTGCTGCATTGTAACGGGAAACAGTGGGGGGTTCATGATGTTGGCAAGGATCTCTTTTACAGAGACCATGGAAAATTTACTGTTGTTGATGCTAAGAGTTACATTTTTTGATTGAAGGGGTTTGAAAAAAGGAAAACCGGCAATATGATCCCAATGGGTATGGGTGAAGAGCATGTGGTAGTGCGACCCGCTGTTGGATGGCAGTACAAGCCCAAGTTTACGCAGACCGGTCCCAGAATCGAGAATAATCGTTTCCCCGCTTTTTGCACGAATCTGAATACAGGTTGTTTCCCCGCCATATCTGTTATACTCTTTGCCTGCAACGGCAATGGATCCCCTGGATCCCCAGCATTTAATATACATGCCATGTCCTTATACGGTCATACTTCATATCATCCCTGAAATACTTTACATTTGTTTGATGGCTATTCCCGACAAATGGCAGCATTATTCCGGAAAGTTTAAACCTGGAAATGAAGGATGTCCTTGTATGTTAGAATTCCATGAAGATGTTTCATTTATCTGGCTACCACATCAACGGTTGATAGTCCATAAAAAAATGAATCAACCATATGTTGACATTCCTGTTTTATTGTCTTAGGAAAGTTATTGTTCAACGTAAACCACGTCTAATAAGGAGATATCAAAAAGAATGGCACAGTTAATTTCAGATAGAAGAGATGTTGATTTTGTTCTGCATGAGCAGTTTGGGCTTGTTGATCATGATAAATTTGCCGAGTTCAATAAAAAGACCGTTGATCTGATTGTTTCCGAGGCAAGAAATCTTGCAATAAAAGAGATTCTGCCCACTCAGAAACCAGGGGATGAAGAGGGTTGTGTTCTTGAAAACGGAGTTGTAAAGGTACCTGAATGCTTTAAAAGAGCGTGGGAACTTTACAAAGAGGGCGAATGGCTTGCAATGACAGATGACCCAGAGGTTGGAGGACAGGGTATGCCCAAGATGGTTGGCATTGCTGCAAGTGAGTACCTTGTAGGGGCTAACTCCGCTTTTATGCTTTACAGTGCCATGACCCACGGGGCTGCAAAACTTGTTGAAGCTTTTGGGACTGAAGAGCAAAAAGCCCTTTACATGAAAAAGATGTTTTCCGGCGAATGGGGCGGAACCATGCTTTTAACAGAACCCGAGGCAGGTTCTGATGTGGGAGCATTGACCACAAGTGCAACACTCAATGATGATGGAACATATTCCATTACAGGCAGCAAGATTTTTATATCAGCAGGGGAACATGATCTGTGCGAAAATATAATACATCCTGTGCTTGCCCGTATTGAAGGCTCTCCTGAAGGAACAAAGGGGATTTCCCTTTTTCTTGTACCCAAATACCTTGTGAATGAAGATGGCTCATTGGGAGATTTCAATAATGTTGTATGCACCGGTATTGAAGAGAAAATGGGGATACACGGTAATGCAACATGCACACTTTCCCTTGGAGAAAAGGGAAAATCAATAGGAACTCTTCTTGGAGAGATCAACAAGGGTATGCCCGAAATGTTTAAGATGATGAATGAAGCAAGGGCATTTGTAGGGCTTCAGGGATTTGGTGTTGCCACAGCATCTTATATGTATTCCCTTGATTATGCACGCACAAGGATTCAGGGACGACACATGGTAAAAGGCCGCGAACCGGGAGCTAAAAGTGTGCCCATTATACAGCATCCTGACGTGAGAAGGCAGCTTCTCAATATGAAAGCCATGGTTGATGGCATGAGAAGCCTTCTTTATCTCAACGGAAAATGCTCTGATCTTATGGTTACTGCTGAAAGTGATGAAGAGAGGGAAAAATACAGCGATCTTGTTGAGGTGCTTACCCCCATTGTAAAGGGATATGTCACTGACAAGGCACTTGAAGTTTGCAGTCATGGTATCCAGATTTATGGTGGATATGGATATATTAAGGAGTTTCCTGTTGAGCAACTCATGAGGGATTCCAGAATCTTCATGATATATGAGGGAACAAACGGTATTCAGGCTATGGATCTTCTTGGACGTAAGCTCTCAATGAAAAAAGGCAGATCCTTTGGCTACTTTATCGAATGGATGGAAAAAACCATACAGGAGTCAAAATCTGTTGAAGGAATTGAAAATATAACTGCCTCGGTTGAGAGTGCAAAGGAAAAATTTGTATCAACGGCAAAGATTCTGGGAGATCGTGCAAGATCTGCTGATGTTATGAATGCCTTTTCTTTTGCACATCCATTCCTTGAAGTTACAGGTGATGTCACAATGGCATGGATGCTCTTATGGCGTGCCATGGTGGCAGCTCCAAAACTTGTGAAAAAAGCAGGCAGCTTGGAAAGTTCGGTTGTTGCTGAAAAGGCAGGAAAAAACAAAGATGTTGCATTTTATGCAGGTCAGATAAGAACAGCAGAATTCTTTATAAATACACTTCTGCCTTCAGCACTTGCAAAGATGGATGCAATAGTGGCAGGGGACAGAGCCGTTGAGGAGATGCCGGAAGCCTCTTTTGGTTCAAAATAACTGCATTGTCAGAGCTTGGTAATTTTGGTAAGAATGCCTCTTCTTGTGATTTGGGAAGGGGCATTTTTATCTGTCACTTTCGTATGGGTACCAGTCTGATTGCCTAAGGTTTGGAACCTTGAGTATGGCAATTTCACAGTTTGATGTATTAAAAACAATCTTCCTTCCGATCTCTCCTCCCACATCTTCTGATATGATTTTAATATTTAATCTGTTTAAAATATTGCGGGCAGCATTGATGTTCCTTGTGCCGATATTATGTTGTGACAGTTCAGGATTATAGGCTCCACCAAAAATCTGGGCAACAAGATGTCTGTTTTTTGAGCCGGAAGATTTCATCATCCTTACCAGGGCAAGGGTTGCAACATTACCATATCTTGCTGTGGGGTCATCGCTTTTAAGAGCTTCAGGAAACTGAAAGTGGTTCATACCTCCAATTTTTTGCTTTTTGTCAAAAATGCAAACAGAGACTGATGAACCAAGTACAGTTGAAATGGCAACTGGTTTCTCAGCCATATATATAAAACCCGGTCGCAGCAGATAGTCCTGGGGTAGTGGTTTGTTGGTGGCATTGTTCATGGGATGTATATTGTCAAATTTTATAGTATTCCAGATAATTAAATTGATAATGGAAAGGTCTAACTATCTGTTATCTGGATTAATTTTTTTGACCAAAAAATAAAGTAATTTTCTGGAAAGCTATAATATTAAAATAGCAACTTTAGTCACTGATTTCTTTTTTGAGTTTGGTTTTATATGAAAGTCCCCGTATTTCAAGGTTTTTTTCAGGGATTTCATGCTTCGTTGTGGCAAGATGGTTTTGCCATGGCCGTTATAATCACATAGGGGCATCCTTCATATTACCTCGAAAGTACTTTACACTTTGAAGATGATATTCCCTTAAAAATGGGGTTATCTTTCTGAAAAGTGTAAAGATGTGAATGAAGTCTGCCCACATCGGAATTATTATTATATTGAATATACAATTTCAAGTTATTAATGATAATTACACACTCTTGTATATAAATATTGCATCATACCGTTATCATGTGTTAAAAAATTGGATTATATTATTTGGAATTATTAATCTGAAATCGGCATCCTCTATTGTCTGATTTTTTACAAGGTTGTCAGTTTATGACACTATTTTCCATAGGTGATACTCTTGTCCGGAATCTCTGATATCAAAATTGGATATCTGGAAATTCTTGACCATTTAGTGGTTGAAATCGGGAGAGCCGGAAATAAACAGTCTGAATCAGGGGCCTGCCCCGATGGTGTGGATACTGTTATCATGGGTAGCTGGGCTGCGCTTACACATGCACTTTGCGAAGGTGACATACAGGGCGCTTTTATTCCCCTGCCCGAAGCTATGTCACTATTCAGTAACGGCCTTGATATAAAAATATTGTTGCTGGATTGTCGCCCTGGTACTTTTGTTGTGGCCAACCGTGCAGCAGGTGTTGCCAGGCTCAGTGATTTTAAGGGCAAGAGTGTTCTTTTACCAGGTATTCTCTCTGTGTATTATCTGCTGTTTCACAGATTGATGGGCTCGGCTGGTTTGAGAACCGGAATTGAAAATCAGGCTACTTGTGATGTCTTTATTGAAGTTGTGCCGTCATTTATGATACCGGAGATGATAAGTTGTGACATTGATGGTGATATAGCAGGATGCATGGTTGAAGAGCCTTTTGCATCAAGGATCATATATGAAGGTTATGGCAAAAAGATCTGCCATTCCAGGAGTCTGTGGCCTGATCATCCACACACTGCCTTAGTAATGCATGATCATGTGATAGATAACCATCGATCTTCAGTGCTGGAATTTGTCAGGTGGATTGCGGAATCAAACAGTGCTGTTTACAGACAATCCCCTGATTTAAAGTTTTACCTTGAAAATATGCCGGATCAGAAACGCTCCATGATGGAGAAAATATCTACCTCCGCGTTCTCTTCAAAACCTTTCTCCCTGGTACCGGATATTCATCTCCTTGAAATTATAAATGATTTTATGGTGAAAGAGATGGGTTTGCTCAACAGCATTATTCGCATGGATGATTTTGTTGACATACAGTTTGCTGTTGAGGCAGGAGCATGAACTAATTGAATAACATTGAAATTCAAAACGTATCCAAGGTTTTTCCAAGGTTTGATGCCGGAAGGAATATTGTTCTTGATGATATCTCCTTTTCCATAAAAAGTGGAGATTTTGTTACTGTTCTTGGGGAGTCCGGCGGTGGCAAGACCACTTTGCTCAATCTTATCGCGGGGCTTGAATCCCCAACATCGGGGGAAATTCTTATTGATGGCAAAAAGATTGAGGGTAGCCATCCTTCACGCTCCATGCTTTTTCAGCAGCCTGTGTTGATTCCATGGCTCTCTGTCAAGGATAATGTGGCCTATGGTTGCAGGTTAAGGGGTGACCTTGATCGACTTGATTACAGGGTGCATCAGTTTCTTGAGATGATGGGGCTATCCTGTTTTGAAAATGCCAAACCATCCTCACTGTCACTTGGTATGGCACAGAGGGTTTGTCTTGCCAGGGCACTTGTCGGGAGAGCAGAGATGTTGCTGTTGGATGAACCTTTTGCATCTCTTGATACGTTTACCCAGGCTCATATCCAGGAGGAGCTGATAAATATCTGGCTAAGTGAAGCCTTTACCGCTGTTTTTGTGACCCATGACATTGATGAGGCGATTCTTCTGGGAAACAAGATTATTCTTCTTGGTGGCTATCCTGGCAGGATATGGGGTGTTTATGATATTGCAGAACCTTACCCAAGAAACATGGATTGTGAAAAACTGAAATCATTCAGACGGGAAATACTGGCTAATTTTAAAAGAGCGCATGTGGGCAACAGGAGGTTTCTCCAATGAAGCATTTTCTAAAAAATCATTCTTTTATCAATGGAGCTGCGAACATTGAACAGAATGCTCAAAGCTCTGCTACACTTGATTCTACTGCCTTTGATAATGGGAGTAGTTATTGTAAAAAACTTGACAGGCGTTCTTTTTTAAAGAAGAGTGTTGCCGCAACCATAGGTGCAACCCTTATGCCGTTACCCATGAAGGCATTTGCCCGTGAACCTGAACTTAAAATAGGCTACATCCCCATTACAGATGCCACCCCGCTTTTGATTGCCCACAGCCTCGGATTTTTCAGGGACGAAGGTTTGAAAGTTCAAAGACCTGTCATGATACGCTCCTGGACTGTTCTCACCGAATCTTTTATCGGAGGGAAATTTAATCTTACGCACATGCTTTTTCCCATACCTGTCTGGATGCGTTTCAGCCGCAATATTCCTGTTAAGGTGCTGGCCTGGGATCACACAAACGGCAGCGCTGTGACAGTACATGGGGAATCTGGTATAAGGGGATTTGGTGACCTTGGCGGTAAACAGATTGCAGTTCCCTCATGGTACTCCATGCATAACTTTATTCTTCAGATGGGCATAATGGCAAAGGGCCTGACACCTGTAATAAGACCACAGGATGCAGAGTTGAAATCTGATGAAGTTAATCTGTTTGTCCTTCCTCCTTCTGAGATGCCTCCTGCTCTTTTAGGAAGAAAAATGGATGGCTTTATTGTTGCAGAACCATTTAATGCATTGGCTGAAATGAAGCTAAATGCAAGGATAATGCGTTTTACAGGAGATATCTGGAAAAATCATCCATGTTGTGTGCTTGTATCACATGAACAACTATTAAAGGAGCAGCCGGTATTTATCCAGAAAGCAGTAAATGCTGTTGTTCGTGCCCAGTTGTGGTGCACAAAAAATCCTGAAAGGGCAGCTCACATCCTGAGCCGTGAAGGAGACGGATATCTTCCTGTGCATGAGGAGGTGCTTTTGAGGGTATTTACAGGATACGATGACAAAAAATATCTTGAAGGTCCCAAGCCAAGACCTATAATGCATCCGGAGTGGCAAACAGGCAGGATAGGATTTCAACCTTATCCATATCCTTCAGCAACCCGTTTTATTATTGAACAGATGGCAAGGACAAAGGTTGAAGGTGACACTGACTTTATCAGGGCAATAGATCCTGTGCGTGGTGCCGGCCTCCTTGTGGATGACACTTTTGTAAAAAAAGCCATGCAGGAGATGAGAGTTCATGGTACCTTTGGCAGTGAAGAAGATTTTACATCATTTGCCCGGGAAGAGGTTATAGAGATTGGCTAAGGACAAAGTTTATATAAATCCTGATCTGAAATTCGATGCTGCACCCGATCCTGATAGAGATGTTGGTTCTGACTTCTCTTCTGATATCAATGAGAAAATGTCCGGTTGGGGAGAGAATGATTTATATCGAGAATCTTCCCGGATAGAAGATGGTTCGGCAATTGAGGAAAAACTTGATTTTCCACTTGATCAGGAAGGTTTTCGCTCTGATTCTCATCCAATTAAGAGTGAGAATCGTTTCAGTTTTCAAGCCTTTTTTGCCTATCGTGCTGAAAGTTTTAAATATGAATCTTTAGGTATTATTCTTCTCTTCACTATGTGGATGGTTGGCGGCATAATCTTTGTTTATATATCAGGCCATGAGCAGTTCAATGATTTTTTGCCTGTTCCTGCTTTCAAAGCGCTTTTCAGGGCAATTCAGGAAGATCGTTTCTGGTTTTCTGTTTGGGCAAGTATAAGGCGTGTTTTAACCGGAATAACCATTGCAGCCCTAATTGGCGTGCCTTTGGGACTTGTAACCGGATTCTATCCTGTGCTTCGCAATATTGCCTATGCACCCACCCAGTTTTTGAGAATGATAAGCCCTCTGGCTTGGATGCCTGTGGCATTGATTCTTTTTACAAGTTTTGAGTCTGCAATCTGTTTTTTGATAGCAATGGCAACAGTCTGGCCGATTATTCTCAATACAGCTTCCGGTGTTGCAACCATAAATCCTCAGTGGATAGAGATGGCAATGAATCAGGGAGCAAGTTCTCCCCAGCTATTACGTACCATTGTTATTCCGGCATCACTGCCGGCGATTTTGTCAAGTTTGCGACTTGCCCTTGGTGTTGCATGGATTGTTCTTGTGCCTGCGGAGTTTCTTGGTGTTGCAAGTGGTCTTGGGTACCTCATAAACGATGCAAGAGATACCCTTGAATATGACATGCTGATGGCCATGATTATTGCTATTGGAATCATGGGCTTTGTTTTGGATAAAGTTTTCCAGTATATTCAGGCTGTGGTTGTAAGGTCGTGGATGCAATAGCCTGGAGTATTTCCAAGTCAGAAGCATTCGTGCTATATGGGCATGATCGTATATTAACTATCCCATAATACGGACATATGATTCGTTTTTGTGGTAAAAATAATATGTTATAGAGACTTTTGGCATGCTTCAACTTTTTTGCTTTTTATCTATAGCATTCCAGATTAATAAAGCTTATAGTATAGATTTTTCCATTTTTTTCTTTCCAAAACAAATGATTATGGAAAAGTCTGCCCGAAGGGGGCTAACTTCTTCGGTGTGAATGGTATGGACACGGTACACCGTGACATTACTCAAGAGTCCTAACTTCTCAAATCCACCACCACATATTGTATTTTCAATTCTTTGAAAAATACTATCTGTGGTCTCCATTTAGAGAACTTATGACTAACGAGGACATTACAACAAAGTTATTTTTCTGGAAATCTATATAAAGCCTTGTTGAAATGGTTTTAAGGTAAATCAGATGAGATATGGAGTATGCCAGATTTTTACATAAAAAATCTAAGGAGTGTTTTTATGGCAGTGGATCCTAAAATCAAAATTCTTATAGCAGATGATTCAGGCACAATGCGTATCATGTTCAAGCAGATGCTGAACAAGGCCGGCTTTGAAAATATTACGGTTGCCGTGGATGGCAGTGATGGAATTAAGAAGGTGCAGGAGCAGAAGCCTGATCTGGTTATCAGTGACTGGAACATGCCTCGACTTGATGGACTTGAGTTTCTCCAATGGCTTCGGAAAACACCACCTTATCAGGATATCCCTTTTATTATGGCCACAGCCCAGGCAGATAAGGGACAGCAGATTGCAATAAAAGAGGCAGGTGGCAATGGGCATGTACCAAAACCATTTGATTCCAATCAGATAAAGGATGCTATCTATAAGGTCTTTGCACCTGAAGCTGTTGCTCAATCTGGCCCAAGAACACGCAATATTATTGACGGGAAGGTTGAGATAACTGTTGCACATATTCAGATTACCGACCATCTTGCCCTTGGAGCATTGAAACACCGCATAGAGACAGGAGAAATTGCTCCGCGTCATTTCCAGCTAAAAGTTGAGAAAAAACCTGGCTGGAATCCCATTCAGGAGGGACTTGAGACAGGGGAGCTTGACTGTGCCTTTGTGCTTGCCCCAATTGCAATGGATCTTTTTGCATATGATTCTCCAATACAGCTTGTGCTCCTTGCCCATAAAAATGGAAGTACTTTTGTCAGAAGCAGGCATTATGATCCACGCTTTGATTCACTTCAAAGTTTTTACAAATATAAGGTAGTTGATATTCCCCATAAAATGTCAATTCATCATATGCTTGCACATCAGTTTCTAAAGGAGCTGGGGCTGAAACCAGGTGTGCCGGGTAAAAAGGCCATAAACGTAAGATTTGAGGTTGTTCCTCCCATCAAGATGCCCGGAATAATGAAGGAAAATGAAGATGTGGCAGGTTTTATGGTTGCAGAGCCAATTGCCACCAAGGCAATTGCCCTTGAGATCGGAAACCTTGAATTTCTATCGTCCACCCGCTGGGATAAGCACCCCTGCTGTATTGTTGCCATGCAGAAGGAGTTTATCCAGAACTATCCTGATGCAGTCCAGGAATTTGTATCTCTTTTGATTGAAACAGGACAGTATGTGGAGCAGGATAAGCCAAGGGCTGCACAGATTGCTGTTAATTTTCTTGATCCTGACGGAAAGCTTGGCCTCAGTACTGCTGTGCTTGAAAAAGTGTTTGCTCAACCCATGGCTATTCGTATGGATGATCTTTATCCAGTTCTGGAAGATTTCGACCGTATCCAGAAATATATGCATGATGTTATGGAAATTGGAAAAATTATTGATCTTGAGAAATTTATAGACACAACTTTTGCCCACAAGGCAGTAATGCAGATGCATGGTTGAGGATAACAGTGAAAGTAACCCATCCAGATGTCATAAAAACTGGTGAAAAAGATTTAATTGACTCCATTAAAGAAGATCTTGACTGGGATGCCATCAGGGTGCTTGTTGCTGAAGGAGTCAGAAAAACCACCTTCAGGTCAAATGGTGGAGAGATTGTAGTACATGAGGGAGAGATTGCCTTCAAGATAGATGTGGAGGTCAGAACCTCTGTTTCACTGTTTTTTGACAGACAGGGAAACTACATAAAAATGAAAGAGATTGATGCTTCAGAAGAGGGTGGAGGAAAAACAGAAGCTGGAGCAGATATAAATGATTCTCAGAAAAGATCTGAAACAGATGATTCTCAGGAAAGCCTTGACCCTGAGCCTGAAGTGGGCATGGAATATGACAATGAGATGAAAAAAAACAGTGATTCAGAGGAGCCAGATGATCTTGAAGATTCCGTGACAGAAGATTTAATGGCAGAAAATTCCGTGACAGAAGATTCCGTGACAGAAGATTCCGTGTCAGAAGATTTCATGGCAGAAGATTCCGTGACAGAAGATTTCATGGCAGAAGATTCCGTGACAGAAGATTTCATGACAGAAGATTCCGTGACAGAAGATTTCATGGTAGAAGACTCCGTGACAGAAGACTCCATGATTGAAGATTCCGTGATTGAAGGATCTGAAGAGCTTGCTGAAGAATTTGAAAGAGAAAATGGGCAATCAATTGATGAGGATATAATGCAGGATTTTGAGGATGTTCTCTCTTTTTCCGGAGATAATGACCACGAAAATACAGATGAGGATATCGAATCACTGCTGAAAGAGAGCCGTGATTTTTGGGAAAACAGAAAAAAGTGACAAGTATCGGGCATCTTCTATATGTTTTATCTCATGAAAATTGAACCTGGGGTTAAACCGTCATGCCACTCATCGGTCACCCTGGATCATGAAAATCATGAAGGGGATTTTCAAGTTAAACAGCCATGATTGTGTATCAATCCCCTCATATATGGAAATGAGAGCCACTTTCACGGTAAAGATGTCTTATATGGTAATTATCTGTGATTAATACAGGATTGGAAAAATGGTAGAGATTGTGGGACAACAATCGGGAGCGGATATTGTGGAGCGTCTTGGGAAAATTAAATCCCGGGATGCTATTGAAGATGTTTTCAGGAAGTATATGGATGGAGAACACTATTCAAGGATAGCATCCATCTCAAATGGTGATGTGAGGCAGAAAATTGCCAATGCCATTGCCCTTTGCCGCCCCTGTAGTGTTTTTATTAACAGAGGAACTGAGGCTGACAGGCAGTTTATACGGGAACTTGCTTTGAAAAAAAGCGAAGAAGCCTCGCTTGCAATGAAAAATCATACTATTCACTATGATCTTGCCCAGGAGCAGGGCCGGATAGTGGACAGGACATACTATATTGTTGATGAGTGGGAGGATGTAAGTTCCCTTGCCCAGAGGATGAACCGTGAAACAGCTCTGAAAGAGGTAAAAACAAACCTTGCCGGTATCATGGAGGATATGACCATGATAATCGGTTTCTACATGCGCGGACCTGTAGGGGCACCTGTATCCAATCCTGCAATTGAAATCACAAGCTCTGCCTATGTTGCCCACAGTGCCGAGATTCTCTACCGGAATGCATATGAGGATTTTGATGACGAAGTCAAACGTGCAGGGCACTTTTTTACCAATATCCACAGTGAAGGCCTGAATAGACCGGAAGATCTTCCTGATGCAAGGGTTCTCATGGATCGCCACTATCGGACTACATACAGTTTTAAATGCACATATGCAGGAAATACCTTGCTTCTTAAAAAAGGGAACCACAGGTTTGCAGTTGACAAGGCTGTATATGAAGGGAATGGCAAAGAGCTTGCAGAACATATGTTTATAACAGGCATAAATGGCCCTTCAGGAAGGGTGACCTGGTGCGCCGGTGCTGCTCCCAGCGGATGCGGTAAAACCACAACAGCCATGGCAGGCAGCCACTTTGTGGGTGATGATCTTGCCCAGATGTGGATAGCAAAAGATGGCACAATTCGGTCAGTTAATCCCGAATGCGGTATTTTCGGCATTGTGGAGGATGTCAACTGGGAAGGTGATCCAATGCTCATGGAAAACCTGAGAAAACCAGGTGCTGAAGTGATCTGGTCAAATGTTCTTGTTGATGATAATGGGGTTCCCCACTGGACAGGCAATGGAGAAGAGTTGCCGGAAAGTGGCATCAATTTCCAGGGCAGATGGCACAAAGGTATGAAGGAAGAGAGCGGCAAGCCTGTTCCTGTTTCACATCCCAATGCAAGGTGTACAATTGCTTCATCTTTTCTTGGAAATTACTCAGAAGAAGCGGAAAACCCCAAAGGTGTCCTGACAAGGATTTTTACATACAGTGGCAGAGACAGTGATACAATGCCCCCTTTGTGGGTTGCAAAAAATTCAGATCAGGGAGTTGTTCTTGGGGCATGCATTGTCTCGGCAGCAACTGCCACAGAAGTTGGTGCAACCGGAGTTAAACGTGCTCCCTGGGCAAATGCTCCATTTATTCCTGGTTCCCTTGGAGATTATATGGAGGCTCAGTTCAGTTTTTTTGGCAACCCTGACATTGCATTGGAACATAAACCTGTTATGGCAGGACTCAATTATTTTTTGACACACAAGGCAAGGGGTGGAGACTCTGATAAACTGCTTGGGGAGAAAAAGGACGTAAAGGTCTGGCTGGCATGGCTTGAAAGGTTTGCTCATGGTGATGTGAGTTACATTGAAACCCCCATAGGATATATTCCGGTTTATGATGATTTAAAAACACTTTTCAGTGAAATCATTTATAAACAATATCCTGAAGCGCTTTATGAGAAGCAGTTTTCGCTCTATGTCGATAATATTGTAAAAAGGCTTGAGCTTCAGATTGATGCTTACTCTAAGGAGTCTGGAATTCCGGATAAACTTTTTGATGTGCTTAAAAGTCAGATGGATGAACTTCTTCAGTTGAAAGATGTAAAAGGTGCTGTTGTTTCTCCTTTTGATATGTGATTAATTGATTGTTTTCATTGATAAATTTGGCATCTTTCAAATCATCCCAAAATTAGTTGACATCCTTCATATCAACTCAAAATTAGTTTACACTTTTCGAAAAATTCTGAACCATGATTAAAGGATTTAAGGATTAACACGATTAAAAATCAAGATAATCCCTTAATCATGAAAATCATGGTTCAAAAAAAGTGTAAACCGACAAATGAAAGATGCCAATTAGTTTACACTTTTTTTATGGAAAAACCCTATAAATGGGCGTGGTTTCCCAGAAAGTGTAAAGCGGGAAATGAAACATGCCTTTTTATTTATGAAAAGATAAAACAGTTTTTTTTAACCTGATAGTGTTTGAATCAGGCGGATTATTTGTAATGACTTACGGGTCAAATTTTAGAGATAATTATAAAGGTGATAAGTAATGGTAAGAATTGAAACAAATATGGGTGAAATCGTTTTGGAACTGAATGGGGAAAAATCTCCAAAAACCGTTGAAAACTTTCTTTCCTATGTCAAGGCAGGACATTATGACGGAACGATTTTCCACAGGGTTATCAATGGATTCATGATCCAGGGCGGTGGAATGACAGAAGATATGAAGGAAAAAGAGACCAATCCACCCATTGAAAACGAGGCAGATAACGGCCTTACCAATGATCCATATACAGTTGCCATGGCAAGAACCATGGACCCTAACAGTGCAACAGCCCAGTTTTTCATTAATGTGAAGAAAAACGATTTTCTTAATTTTTCATCCAAAACTCCACAAGGCTGGGGATATGCTGTTTTTGGGAAAGTTGCAAAGGGGCATGGTGTGGTTAACAAGATCAAGGCAGTTGCCACAGGAAGCAAGGCAGGCCATGATGATGTGCCAAAAGAACCTGTCACCATTATCAAGGCAGAGGTTGTTGAAGAGTAATTTTTTCTCTTTGATGCCGTCTGAATCAGGATAATCAGAGTGAAAAAGATCTTCAGGATAGATATTGGTTATAGATCACAAAATCGACATCTTATTGCTTTTTCAGAAGTTCTTGTATTTGTCTGAATCAGGATAACCAGGATGGATAGGATGTTCAGGATAGATATAATCCTGCCTTATCTTTGTTAATCCTGGGAATCCTGATTCAGACAGTGTTGACAAGGCTTACAAGATCATAGGTGTCAACTTTGAGTATAGATAGATAACCCTGCTTTATCCTGTTAATCCTGGATATCCTGATTCAGACAATTGTCAGAATCTTCAGAAGTATTCGTTAGTAGTCGGGTTTTTTTTACGTTTGTCACGCAAGCCTTAATCCATTCCATTTATAGCCTCATCAATATCCTTAGAAGCAGCGTTGCAAATCTGTGTCAGTTCTGAAGCCTCAATACCAAGGATAATGGCTGATTGAATATTTTCCATGTCCGTCGATGCCTCCCTTGCTGGAAAGCCATGACCCATTGTTACCGAAAGCTGGTCTGCAAGGTTTACAACCAGCACTTCATTGTCTATCTCGTCATCAAATTTGTCCCATTCATGCAATCTTGCAACATCCACAAAATCTTTTCCAAAATTCCAAGTTTTGAAAAGCGTTCCTCCAAAACTTGCATGAACCTCAATTACACTGCTGATAAGTTCGTCAACAAGAGCTTGGTTGTTTTCCATCATATCTTTTTGTGCAGAGTCTTTTTTCTGTTTTGCGATAATGTCATCAATATTTTTTATAAGAAGTGTTGCCCCCACATCATGTATGAGACCCTTTACAAATGCCTGCTCTTCCTTTACTGACCACACTTTGCCTGCAATATGCCTTGAAAGATGGGCAACGGCAAAGGAGTGTTTCCATAGCAGATCCATAACAGGTTTTATATAAGGCACTTTGGTTTCGTAAAGTCCTTTATTTGCAATTTCAGAGACAATGGATCTTGTTTTATCAAGGCCAAGGCGACTGATGGCCATCTTCACATCTTTAATGTTTTCAACCCCTCCGTAATATGGAGAATTTGCGGCCTTGATAAGGTTGATTGATATTGCTGTATCTTTTTTTATTATTTTTGCCATTTCAGAAGAGGATGCATTGGGTGAATTCATCATGTCCTGGAGTTCCTGAACAATGAATGGCAATGATGGCAACTCAACCTTTCCCTTCTTAAATCCCTCAATTGCATCGGCAACCATTTTTGATATGGAAAGCTCTGTTTCAGTGGGAGGAGCAGCATCAGGGGTAAAACCCATTTTTTGCATTTTTTCAATTACAACATGCTTTTTAAAAGGTTTTACAGCATAGTCATCGCATCCGGCAACATAACAGGCGATAACAGTGTCTTTGTCAGCATAGGATGTCAGCATCAGAACTTTTGTCCTGTCTTCCTTTGTGATATTCTTTTTTTTCTCAAAGCTTCTGACCTCTTTCAACAGCTCAATGCCATCCATCTCCGGCATTGAAACGTCCAGAATAAGCATATCAAAGGGAGTGCCTTCGTCAAAATTTTTTACAAAGGCTTCCAATGCAGGTTTTCCGGTTTCAAAAAGCTCTGTCTCACCAATCTCGGAAAGCATTTTAGCGATTCTTAGACGGCTGACAGGTTCATCTTCTGCTACCAGTATTTTCATTAATATTAATACCTTTTTGATTTTGGTCTTTTAGGTAAAAAATGATAGAAAAATGGGTTTTATGCTCCCTCTTCAATGATTCTTTTAAGTATCATAAACTGGTTTTCCAGCTCAGAGATTAGTTGTATCAGTGTTCTTAAATCCTTATTTTTGCCTGCTTTTTCCATTTCCCAGGCTGTTTGCTGCATTTTTTCACTGCTTACGTTTGCGGCTGCACCTTTTATTCTGTGAGCAAGTTTTATTGCATTGTCAATATCTTTCTTCTCTATGAAATTGCGAAGCTCCTTTATATCACAGGGAGTTTTTTCAAGAAACAGGGTACTTACAGATAGTCCAAGCTCTTCATCTCCATCCATCAGTTCCAGAAATTTTTGTCTGTCAAATATGGCCGGATGCTCTGTTTTGGTTGTTTTGTCTGTTTGTGTTTTTTTTTCATTCGTTACTTCATTTGAGTTGAATTTTGCAGATTTATCTTTGTCTTGGTGGGGAAAAAATTGGTTGGCAGGTTTTGATATGGTATCTTTGTGACCAGCCCATTTTGTAATTGCAGCCATGAGAAGTTTGGGGTTAACAGGTTTGGTGAGGTAATCGTCCATTCCTGCTTCAAGGCATTTTTCACGGTCGCCTTTCATTGCATGTGCGGTCAGGGCAATAATGGGGAGATTGTGGTTTTGGACATTTGATTCAGGGTTGCGTATAAGTCTTGTGGCTTCAAGGCCATCCATTTTAGGCATCTGCACATCCATGATGACAATATCCCATAAATGTTTCTCCATAAGAGTTATTGCCTCCAGGCCGTTGAATGCTGTGGTTGCTGACAGGCCAAAATGGTTGAGAATTCCCATGACAACCATCTGGTTGGTAGGGTTGTCTTCAACAAGTAGTATTTTGATATCAGGTCTTAAAAATGCTTCGTTCTTCCTATTAGATAAACTCTTTTTGTCATAATGGCTTTGTGGGTTTCCCGAGTGATCGCCTATTGTTTTTTCTCTGTGTCGGGTTTCTGTTTTTTGGTTATCATAATATGTTATCTCTTTTATATGTTGAGCTTCAAGTTCTTTGGTCTCATGGAGTTCTGCTTTGCTTTTATATTGATTTTCCTGTTTTCCTGTGTCACTGGAGTGTGATTGATCGCTGTCCGGTTCGCTTGATGTCAGAATATCAAAAAGGATATTTTGCAAGTCATCCATGCTGACAGGTTTGGTAATAGATGTATTAAAACCTGTTGCTTTGATGCGTGAAACAAGTTCTTCATCGTTCATGGAATCCTGTGGGAGCATCATTACAAGTTTTATTTGCTTGAGCCGTTTATCAGCTCTTATTGCACGCCCAAGAGATTCGCCATTCATACCTGGCAACTGCATATCAACAAAAACTATTGAAAAAGGAAGATTTTTTTCCTGGGCACTATATACATTCTGGAGAGCTTTTGGGGCACTATCCACCTCTGTTACTTCTATTTGCCATTTTGCCAGTTGATCTGCAAGAATTTTTCTGTCTGTGGCAATGGAATCAACAGCCAAAATTCGGATTTCACTGAAAAAAGTGTTCAATGCCAGAAATTCTCCTTTGATTCTATGTGGTCTTGAATAACGGCCATGGCAGATCCATCTGCCACAACGAAGCATGAAAGTCCTATAGCTCCTTAAAAGACGGGGCTTTCTTATAACGTACATGGCTGATCACCGCCACAATCGAAGAGATGAAAATCGTTTTAAAACAGCCTGTTACAGAGACTTTCATATAAAACTTATGAAAAGGCAATAATATGTCTATTTTGAGTATAAACACATTTGGGAGACTGCCGAATTTGGCAGTGATAGTTTAACAAAAAAAATTGGCACAGGCATTACAGTTATGATCAATCCGTTAAATATATCAATATATCCCTTGTTTTCAAGAAATATCTGCTCTATATCTATAGTACTTCAGATAATTTTTTTTACGTCTAACAGAACACATTTTTAAAGGATGCTCATTATGACTGAAAAACAAATAGAAGTGTATATAAAAGAAAACAAAAAAATAAAAACAGTAATTTTATGCCCATGGTAATATTTTTTCTTTTTTGGGCGATGATCATTTGCCCTGTAGTTGTTTTTGCAGGTAGTGATGTGGGGAACGCTTCTGTGAAAACCGCCAACTCGGATTCCAAGGCTGGGCAAAAGGTGGCTCTGGTCATGAAAGCTCTATCAAATCCTTTTTTTGCAAAAATGGAAAAGGGTGCTAAGGATTATGCCCATAAAAATGGTATTCATCTTGAAGTGTTCGGAGTTGAAAGGGAAACTGATGTCCAGGAACAGATCACAATTGTGAAACGTCTGATCCAGCAGAAGTACCCTGCAATTGTAATTGCACCTGCTGATTCAAAACGTCTTGTTCCTGTTGTCAGGGAGGCAGTGGATAAAAATATTGTAATTATCAATATTGATAATGCCCTTGATAAAAATACCCTTGGTGAAGCAGGAATAAAGGTTCCTTTTGTGGGATCTGATAACTTTTTAGGTTCACGAATGACAGGCGATTACGTGCGAAGCAAGCTGCCCAAAGGGGGTAACGTACTTTATATTGAGGGTATCCGTGGGAATGAGAATGCCGATTTGAGGAGGGATGGTTTTCTTGCAGGTATCTCTTCTGCACCATTCAAAATTCTGGGCACTATTTCCGCCAACTGGCATGCAGATGAGGCTATGAATCAGGTTGCGGACTTTCTTTCACGCACAAAAGAGTCAGTGGATGTGATTGCCTGTGCCAACGATGTTATGGCACTTGGGGCACTTCAGGCCATTAATGCTTTTATGGAAGGAGAAAAACGTCCACTTGTTACAGGCTATGACAATATCCCTGAAGTTCGTTCGGAACTTTTTAACGGCAACATACAGGCAACCATTGAGCAGCATCCAGAGATGATGGGGGCTTATGGTTTAAAGCTTGCTGTTCAGTCGCTTAAGGGGGAAACTGTTCCAGTCTATGAGCCAACCCCCCTTGATCTTGTCTCTTTTGATACTTTCGGAAAGAAGGTCATGTTAAGTGTCTCCAATCTTGAAAATCCTTTTTTTACAACAATGGTTGATGGAGCAAGGGAGGCGGCAGAGCTGCATGGCATGACCATTGAGGTTGTGGATGCAAAAAATGATAATGCACGACAGCTTGAGGATATTTCGACATATCTGGAGCAGGGAATGGATCTTTTTATTGTGAATCCAACAGACAGTGTTGCAAGCGGTCCCGGCATTGAACTTGCTAACAGTGTTGGAGTACCTGTGATAACAGTTGATCGGCATTCCATTGATGGAACGGTTGCTGCACACATTGCCTCTGATAACAGTCAGGGCGGCCGTATGGCTGCTCAATATATCCATGAGAATTTTCCTGATGGATGCAAAATACTTGAAATTCAGGGGATACTTGGTACATCTGCTGCACATGAACGGGGAACCGGATTTAATGATTACTTCAGGGAGTATAAAGGATTTGATATTGAAAGGGTAACCGCAGATTTTGATGGAGAAAAGGCAAAAAAAACAGTGAGAGAGATGCTTGGTCAAGGACGGCTCTATGATGCTGTTTTTGCTCACAATGATGAGATGATTTTTGGTGCCCTGACAGCTTTTCAGGAATCAGGAGTTGCGGCTCTGCCAATTTTGGTTGGCTTTGATGCAATTGATAAGGTTGTTGATGCTGTAAAGAAAGATGTAATAAGTGCAACCATTGCCCAGAAACCCTATGTGATGGGAGGAATGGCCATTGGAGTTGCCGCCGATTTATTGAGAAACATGGACGTTAAGAGTGAAATAAGGGTTGGACTTCAGTTGATAAATTGAGCCTATTATTTGGGGTGTGTCATTTGCTCAAAGTGGACACCTATGATCTTGTAAGCCTTGTCAACACTGGCTGAATCAGGATTCCCAAGATTAACAAAGATAAGGCAGGATTATCTATCCTGAGCATCCTATCCATCCTGGTTATCCTGGTTCAGACAACTGCAATAACTTCTGAAAAAGCAATAAGATGTCGATTTTGAGCATTTGGTTGAAATCTCCAATTGCATTTATAAGAAAGTCCCCGTCTTTTAAGGTTCTAAGGACTTTCATGCTTCGTTGTGGCAGGTGTGTCTGCCATGGCCGTTATATAGAGTATTATATGCACATGATAAAGATATATTTATGAAGAAAAGTATTAAAAAACGATTCTATTTTATAGTTGGAGTTACATTAACACTGGGCAGTGTTTTGATAGCCTATATGCTTGTACTCAGCCAGCACATGAACGATCAGATAAACATTGTTCTTCATACAGTGGAGATAGAGAGAAAAATTTCAGGTGTTGTGGAGCAGTTTCAGCACGCCCGTTATCTCCAGAGTAATATTTTATCGTCAGGTCTTATAAGTGCCGAGGATGAAATTGCATATGATAACAGGCTTACAAGTATGCATGATATATTACTTTCAATTGATTTGGCTTTCCTTGAAAAAGATTTTGATTCTTTCGTCTTCAAGGTGAAGCAAAATATAAAAAGAAGCAGAGAGCTCTTTGCCGAACTTGTTCAGCTAAAGACAAAAGAGAGGCTCAATAGAACAGAAATTGATGCAACATATAAAAATATAGTATCAAGTGTTCTTATGCAGTCGGATATTTATCTTATACGCCAGTTGTTCAATATTGCCCGATTTCAGAACGACTACTTTATTTTTAAGAATGAATCAAAACTTAAGGCTATTAAGATAGTGGCCACTGCTTTCAAAAGAAAGGTGGAGTCAAGGGAGATTGTAAAGGGACGCATCACATCAATTATTGATAACTATATTGCCCTGATAGAGACTGATTTTTCAATATACCACAGGGCACATAAACTTGACGGGCAGTTTGAGGATGTTAGCCAGGAGTTGAGAAATACACTTGACATCATTACAACAATGACAAGAGATATTGCCCATTCTACAAATCAAAATGCACGTTCCATGCTGCGAAATATAAAATTTTCAATGCTGATGGTTTCAACAGTATTACTTACATCGCTTCTGTTTTTGATGTGGATGCTTAACAAGAGGGTTATACAGCCTGTATATGCTTTGTCGGATCTTGCACAGACAGTTGAGCAGGGTGACATGGATGCCCGATGCAATGCAACAGGTGAAGATGAGCTGGCACGTCTTGGCGGGCTTATAAACCAGATGCTGGATACACTTAAACTTCGTAATCAGGAGCTGCTCTCCTTTCAGCGTAATCTTGAGGCAAAGGTGGAGAGCCGTACAAGTGAACTTCATGCAGCCATGGAAAAGGCACAGGCCTATGCAGAACAGGCAGATGCTGCAAGTCAGGCAAAAAGCCAGTTTCTGGCAAATATGTCCCATGAGATACGGACTCCGATGAACGGAGTTATTGGAATGACCGGCCTGCTTCTTGAGACCGAGCTTGACAGTGAGCAGAGGCGCTATGCAGAAGCAGTAGATGTAAGCGGTAAAGTCCTGCTTGATCTTATTAATGATATCCTGGATTTTTCCAAGATTGAGGCAGGAAAACTTGAGCTTGCTCCCTCGGATTTCAATTTGCAGGAGATGATGGATGACTTTGCAAGCATGATGGCATCAAGGGTTGCCGACAAAAATATTGAGTTTATCTGTGATGAGTTGCCCGATGTTCCATTGTTTTTAAATGGGGATGCTCCACGTCTGCGTCAGATTTTGATCAATCTTGTTGGTAACTCTTTTAAATTTACAGAAAGTGGTGAAATTGTTGTACAGGTATCCCTTGAAAAGGATTTTGCAATGGAGGATATCGGTGATAAGCGGGTAGAGCTTCACTTTGCAGTAAGGGATACTGGTATAGGCATTCCTGAAGACAAACAGGCGATGCTGTTTGAAAGTTTTACACAGGTGGATGCCTCAATTACAAGGCAGTATGGTGGTACAGGTCTTGGGCTTGCCATAAGCCGTCAGCTTGTAAACATGATGGGTGGCGAGATAGGTGTAAAAAGTGGAAATGGCAGAGGCTCCGAGTTTTGGTTTACAGTGATCCTTTCAAAGCAGTCAGCAAATATGGACTTGGAGAGAGGTTCTGAAAATCAACCTCACAATTCTGGCTACTTTAATAACATCCATTCTGTAAGCCCGTTAAATCTGAATTTGATGCAAAAGGATATTTTTTTGCAGAAGCTTCTTTTTTTGATAAATTCCCGTGTGCTTGTTGTTGATGACAATGAAACAAGTATGGAAATTATTTTGCGTCATTTAAAAACCCTTAAAATGCGTCCTGAAGGTGTGCTTGATGGAGCCGCTTGTCTTTCGCGTCTTTATGCAACAATGACAACCTCTGATCCTTTCAGGATTGTTTTGATAGACTCACGAATGCCGGGTATGGATGGCGAAGCCATATGCCGTGCAATTAGAGCTGATAGCCTTATGGATAATGTTTTTCTGGTGATGATGAGTTTCCCCGGTAATCAAAATAATATACAGAGTTTGAAAGATGCTGGGGTTTCGGCTTTTCTGCAAAAACCTGTAAGGTTGTCGGCAATGGTTGATGCTTTTGTCGGGCTTTCACAACGAGAGGTGCCCATTTTTGATGAAACAACTGCGTCGTCCATGGATTTCATTTTTAAGAATGGGGTTAATGTTCGTATTCTTCTTGTGGAAGATAATCTGGTAAATCAGAAGGTTGCCACTGAAGTTATCAAAAAAATGGGACTCTCTGTGGATATTGCATTTAACGGTATTGAGGCAGTTGATGCTGTCAGGGATAGTCGTTATGACTTGGTTCTTATGGATATGCAGATGCCGGAAATGGATGGACTTGAAGCCACAAGGCGCATCAGACAGCTTGGAGCTGGCAATTCAAGTATAGTTGATTCCGAAAAGGACTATTTTCTATCTTTGCCGATCATTGCCATGACAGCAAATTTTATGTCAGATGATCGGGAACGCTGCCTAAAAGCCGGCATGAATGACTATATATCCAAGCCTGTTATGCCAAGGATATTGGTTGAGGTGATAAACAAATGGATCTCTTAGGAATAAGTATTAAGACAATGTATTTCTCGGGAATGACCCTTAGACTTTTTAAGTTGCTGCGGGTTTTACTCAGCTTTTTGTGGGTTTTCATATATGTGGTAATAATTTCAGCAGAAACCGCAGATGCCATATCCATATCAAAGGAGAAGGAAATTGCCGATGAGTTTATGGAAACAATTAAAAAGCAGGGCAAAATAATCAATGATCCCATATCTTCTGCTCTTGTTTCAGGAATCGGAAAAACCATTGTCAGCAATCTTCCACCCCAGCCCTTTGCGTACTCATTCTATATAATGGATGAAGAGCAGTTCAATGCCTTTGCCGGGCCAGGATCCAATATTTTCATCAACCGTGGTCTTATCACATCCCTTGATACTGTGGATGAACTTGCCGGAATAATCGGCCATGAGATTGCACATTCATCCTGTCGCCACATATCCGATATGATTGATCAGTCAAGGGTTATGAGTATCGGAACCCTTGCCGGTGTGCTTGCTGGTGTGCTTGTAGGTGCGTCAGCAGGAGGCGGCACCGATCTTGGACAGGCTGTGGCAATAGGTTCAATGGCTGCGGGTCAGACCATGATGCTCTCTTACAGCCGTGAACATGAAAGTGAAGCAGATCAAAAGGGGCTTGCTTATATTGCTGCATCAAACTTTAATCCCATGGGGCTTCTTACAGGTCTTGAGAAGATAAGAAACAGGGATTGGTATGGCAGCGAGCATGTCCCTGACTACCTTAAAACACATCCTGGTACAACGGAACGAATTGTTAATATTCAATCCTGGCTTGAAAGGAATTCAGCCCCCAATGAAAACGCCATTTCTCCTGTTAACTCTTTCCGTTTTGAGATGGTAAAGTCTCGACTTGCAGCAATTTATGGGGATGAGTATGAGATGGAAAATAGATTTTTAGGAATCCTTGAAAAGAATCCGGAAAGTGCTCCTGCACATTATGGAATGGCACTTCTGATGGAGAGGAAAAACAGGGTGACAGAATCCCTTGAACACCTAAGGCATGCACTTTCCCAAAGGCCATTTGACCCTTTGATCCTGCTTGAGACAGGCAAGGTTAATATCCTTTCAGGCAATGCAGAAAAAGCTCTCCAGGTGGTGCAAGGACTTGAAAATATCTCTGAAATTGAGATGGATGTCTGGTATGTGAAATCTGAAGCACAATTGCTTCTTGGCAATTTTTCGGTGGCTGAAAAGGGTTTTGAAAAGGTTATTGCAAATGGTTCGCACCGCTTTCCAAAGGCATATTACCATATGGCCCTTATAAAGGATAAAAAAGATGCGGGTCCAGGCAAGAGTGATTCTATCTCTGAAACCCCTGCAATTTCTCATTATTTTCTTGGTCTATACTATTATGAGATGAAAAATATGAAAAATGCCAGGTTTCATCTGGAAAAAAGTATTGAAAATCTTGATGATAAAGAAAAACGATCAGAAGCTGAAAAAATACTTGGAAAGATCATAAAGCAGAAAAAAGAGGGATGAGAAGGGCTAATAACTTTATTAGAGAATTAGCATAATATATTGATATATAAAAACTTTAATACATGATTGTGCTCTCTTCGCAATCATGAGTGGTTATTAGAGAGTCTCTTGTTTACCGTGAAAATGACTATCATTTTTATATTTGGGGGTGATTGATACGCAAGTTTACTGTGAAATTACCCCCTATTATTTTCATAATCGGGGGCGGCAGTAGAGAGACAAGGCATGCCTTGTATCTACTGAATGAGGGTTTATTTTGTCTGATGAAGCGTAATTGAGTTTGCGCAGGAGGATATATGATACTTGATTATATCAATGAAGCCATGCATACTGCCATATATGAAGTTCTGGAGGATGATGGCTCTTTTTACGGAGAAATTCCTTCATGTCGAGGTGTATATGCCAATGCTTTGTCGCTTGAATCATGTCGCAACGAACTTGCCGGGGTTCTTGAGGAGTGGCTACTTATTCGTATTTACCGCAATTTGCCCATTCCCGAAATTAACGGAGTCACAGTTGAAATAAAGGCGGTCGCCTGATGGCTCCGGCATTTGGACCAATAAATCAAAGAGAACTCGTGAGGTGCATGAGACTACTTGGATTTGAAGGTCCTTTTTCCGGTGGTAAGCACCCTTTCATGATCAAGGGGGATTTGACGGTTACAATACCTAATCCACATCGTGGAGATATCGGAAGATCTTTGTTGTCAAGAATTCTTCGTCAGGCAGATATTGCACGCGAAGATTGGGAATCAATAAGTTGATTACTAAAGAATGACAGAACATGTATATTTTAAAAATCTATTCTTTTCCTGTATATTCAAAATCGACACCTATGATCTTGTAAGCCTTGTCAACACTGTCTGAATCAGGATTCCCAAGATTAACAAGATAAGGCAAGATTATCTATCCTGAGCATCCTATCCATCCTGGTTATCCTGGTTCAGACAACTGCAATAACTTCGGAAAAAGCAATAAGATGTCGATTTTGAGTGTATATGCTATGCCCTTCCAAACCTTAAAAATTTCATTGTAAAATTTCCTCTGCCCTGGGTTGCAGATCGAAGCGAGGTTGAATATCCAAACATTTTGGAGAGAGGCACTGTGGCCTTTATCACTTGTATATTGGATCTCGGTGCAATTGACTCTATCTTGCCGCCTCTGGTGTTGATATCTGCTATTGCATCCCCCATGTAGTTGTCAGGAACAAGCACCTCAACAGCCATGATGGGCTGAAGCAGGGCAACCTTGCCTTTTGTCATGGCATTTTTACAGGCCATTGAAGCGCACACTGAAAAAGCAAGCTCTGTACTTTGCCCATCTCTTGTGTTGGCTTTTTTCAGTCTGATTTCAGTATCAACCATTGGATATCCCTTAAGAAAACCACTCTCAAGACCCTCTCTTGCACCTTTTTCAATTGCAGCAATATGTTCCGGTATAAGAACTGGCGGATCACCTGTAAGTTCATTTTTGAAGATAATGCCTGCTCCACGCTCAATGGGAATAAGTTCCATTTCAAGCTCGGCAAAATGGGATTTTCCGGTGATATCTTTTTCAAATATGGCATGTCCTTTTGAGGGGCTTTCCATGATTTCCCTGTAAACAACCTGGGGTTTTCCCACATTGACATTGGTATTGAATTCCCGAAGCATTCGGCTTATGATGATTTCAAGGTGAAGCTCACCCATACCAGATAAAATTGTCTGTCCTGTATCTTCATCAGTTTTTACCTCAAGTGTGGGATCTTCTATGGTGAATTTTTTAAGAACTTCATCTAGTTTCTCCTGGTCAGAGTGGCTTTTAGGCTCAATTGCAATGGAGATTACAGGTTTGTAAAATTCCATGCGTTCCAGAAGAAGTGGTGCAGATGCAGAGCATAAAGTTTCTCCGGTGGATGAGTCTTTAAGACCAACAATACCAACAATATCACCTGCCACAGCCTCTTTTACTCTCTCTCTCTTGTTTGCATGCATCTGAAGAATTCTGGAGAGCTTCTCCTTTTTTTTCAGTGAAGAGTTATAGACATCTTCACCTGCAATGAGCTTTCCGCTATAAATCCTTGCAAAGGAGAGTTTTCTGCCCTCAATCATTGATACCTTGAAAATAAGAGCTGCAAGGGATGCTGACTTTTGTGGCAGACAAGAGATAGTTTCACCGGTCTCGGGATGGATGCCGGTCATTGGAGGAACATCTGAAGGAGATGGCAGGTAATCCTTTATGGCATCAAGAAGGGGTTGAACTCCTTTGTTTCTAAGGGCAGTCCCACAAAGTACCGGCACTATTTTACGACCAACAGTGGCACACCTGATTGCCTTTATGAGATCCTCAGAGGAGATTGTCTCCTCTCCAAGGTAACGCTCCATGATATTGTCATCAACCTCGGAAATTGCCTCCAGCATCTTCTCACGATACTCTTTTGCCTTGTCAATTTCTGCCGGGTCAATATCCTTTGATACTGTAAACTGTGCGCCAAGGGTTTCATCATCCCATGTAATCTGCTCCATATTTACAAGATCAATAACTCCTGTAAAATTCTCTTCACTTCCTACTGGTATCTGCAAAGGTACAGGGTTTGCGTTTAATCTTTCACGGATCATGGATACAGCATTGAAAAAATCTGCACCTATCCTGTCCATCTTGTTTATGAATGCAATTCTTGGGACTTTATATTTATCTGCCTGGCGCCACACTGTTTCTGACTGGGGTTCCACTCCGCCTACGCCGCAGAATACAGCAACAGCACCGTCGAGAACACGAAGTGCCCTTTCAACCTCAATGGTAAAATCTACATGTCCTGGAGTATCAATAATATGAATCTGTGCACTTTTCCACTGGCAGGTTGTAACAGCAGATGTAATGGTGATCCCGCGGTTCTGCTCATCTTCCATCCAGTCCATTGTTGCTTCTCCATCATGTACCTCTCCAATCTTGTGGGATTTGCCGGTATAGTAGAGAATCCGCTCTGTAACAGTTGTTTTGCCAGCATCAATGTGGGCCATGATTCCGATATTTCTTATATTTGTAATTTTTGTTTTGTTATCCATTTCTTATCAGCCTGTTTATTATTTTTATTTTTAAAACGGTATATTAAATCGCTGCTGGCTGCCTTGGTTTTTCAAGAAGTTCCTTAATTGTTTAAGGAGTGCAGGAGGTTCATTTTTTGACTGTGGCGGTGTTTAAGCCTTTTATGTAATATCAGCAGGGACAGCGTAGCAATCGGCTTTTTTATGTAATCAGTAAAGATTTTTCATGTAGTCAGTAAAGAGATAATTGATATAAGAAGAGCTGTAAAGTGTCAAGAAAATAAGCAGTTCAGCATGATTCATATCCCTTTTGCCTTGCAAACATTCCATGTTTTTTATACTATCATGCGAAAAATCATGCTTGGATTCAAAGATATTGGAAACAATGGCTATTTGTATCATTAGTTCAAGAAAGGTAAAAAAAATGAACGACGATTCTATTAAGAAAATCAATTAGAACTATGAGTTGCTAAATTCTGGTAAACGATCATGGCTGATGATCAGCCATCCCCGACCATGGAAATTGTATCCATTTCCACGGTAAACGATCATGGCGGCATTCAGCAACCCCCGAATATGGAAATTTGTATCCATTTCCACGGTAAACGATCATGGCCGGCATTCAGCCACCTCTGAATATGGAAATTTGTATCTATTTCCACGGTAAAAGTAAAAGTAACTTAAAAATTACAGATGACTGGTTAAAGGAAAGATTACCATGATTCCAGGATTTCAATCCCTTGTGGAGGAGAGAATAAAAAATGCCCAGAAAAAAGGAGAATTTGACAATCTTCCCGGGCGTGGAACTCCGTTGAATCTTGAGGATATGAAGATTCCGGAGGAGTTCAGAATGGCTTACAGGGTTTTAAAAAATTCAGGATTTCTTCCGCCTGAAATAGAGCTTGGAAAAAAGATAAGGCAGACAGAAGAGCTTATTGCCTCTTTGAGTGAAGATGATCCTTCCAGATTAAAGCTTGGTAAAAAACTTAACTTTCTTATGACAAAACTAAATGCATCCCGTGGTCACTCTGCCCTCTCTGCTACCGTTACCCATAACTACAGGGATGCTTTACAGAAAAGGATATCATGAAATTTAAAAAACAAGATAAAGACGGTGTTTTTAAAAGTCTTTTTGCTGCCTATTTTGTACTACTTTTGCACGTATTCCTTTTATCTGGCACAGGTATTACTGTGGTGCTTTTCAAGGGAGTTTATCACTATCTTCCCTGGATTCTCGGAGGAATTGCGCTGCTTGTGATTGCTCTGTTCTGGATTTTTTATCTTAGAATCAAAAGATCTTCAACTGATATAAAGGATGTACTGAATCATCCTGCATTCCAGAACCGTAATGTTGAAATCAAGCTTCTTGGCGGTGTGGCATCTTTTAAAATTGACGCACCAGTGGCTGGGGATTCACGCTTTTTGTTGAATAATAACGGAGAATCCGGTGCCGCTATGCTTCCCATGATTGAAGAAGGAAGCCGTAACATTGAAAGAAGGCTTTCTGAACTGGCTGATCTTTACAACAGAAATCTCATTGATGATGAAGAGTATGACATGGCAAAAAAGCGTATTCTCTTTGAAAGTGACTTTGCAATGGATGAAAAATCACCCTCAGTTGAAGTGTCATCGTCAATTGATGCAGCTTCGGTTTCATCTTTATCAGGTGTTTCATCAAGAGTGGATGCTGTTGAACCATCTTCAATAGATGCTTTTTCACCAGAAGTTGATGCCGGTTCACCATCTTCTACTGATACAACTACATCAGGCACACAATCATCAACAAAAAACAGTCAATCAGTTATAAAGGATGAATCATGAAAAAAATTAATTTAGCCCTGTTGTCCGGTGGTGATTCATCGGAGCGGGAAGTCTCCTTAAACAGCGGTAAACAGGTATATGAAGCACTGGACAGGAACAAGTATAATATTGTCAGATATGACCCGCTGACAGATCTTAAAAAAATTGTTGAAGATGCTTCTGACATTGATGTTGCACTTCTTATCCTTCATGGTCCAAATGGAGAAGATGGAACTGTTCAGGGCCTTTTGGATCTTTTAAAGATTCCTTATCAGGGTGCTGGAGTTTTGGGCAGCTCCCTTGCAATGAACAAACTTGCAACCAAGCAACTGTACGAAAAAAGAGGAATTCCTGTTCCTGATTCTGTTGTCTTTTCAAAGGGTGACACCATTGAAACCTCAAAATGGGTGAATCGCCTTGGGCTTCCAATTGTTGTAAAACCTGTTTGTGCAGGATCAAGTGTCGGAATGACCATTGTCAGGAAGGATAGTCAAATTGAAGAAGCCATTGACAAGGCACTTGAATTTGATGAGTCGCTTTTGCTTGAAAAATATATAAAAGGGGTTGAGCTTACCTGCGGAGTACTTGGTAACAAGGAGCTTGAGGCTCTTCCGGTTATTGAGATTATTCCAGGTGAAGGTTATGAGTTTTTTGACTACAATGCCAAATATCTTAAAGGAGCCACAGAAGAGATATGTCCGGCACGCATTGACGATGCCGTAAGGGATGAAGTTCAAAGGTATGCCCTTGAAGCCCATGAAGCCCTCTTTTTGAGAGGGTACAGTCGAACGGACATGATCCTTTCTGATGGAAAACTCTATGTGCTTGAAACCAACACAATTCCCGGAATGACAGCCACAAGTCTCTATCCCCAGTCTGCTCAGGCGGCAGGATACTCATTTCCGGAACTTCTGGACAGGCTGATATCTCTGGCAATGGAGTTGTGAATAAGTAAAATTAGTGTCTTTCGTTTATCGGTTTACACTTTTTTTGAACCATGATTTTCATGATTAAGGGATTATCTTGATTTTTAATCGTATTAATCCTTGAGTCCTTTATCGTGAAAATGACTATCATTTTTATATTTGGGGGTGATTGATACGCAATCATGTCCGTTTAATCAGGGTTCATAATTTTTCGAAAAGTGTAAACTAATTTTGAGTTTATATGAAGGATGTCACAAAATTAATTCTTTTTTTAAAAATGTATTAGTTGCGTTTTAACAAAGAAATTTTCAGGAGAAATTGAAACATGAACATCTTAGTTGTAGGAGGCGGTGGCAGGGAACACGCCCTTGTCTGGAAAATTGCCAAAAGTGATCTTGTAAAAAAAATATACTGCGCCCCTGGTAATGCGGGAACTGCATCAATTGCGGAAAATGTTGCCATTGACGCTGAAAATATTGAAGCCCTTGCAGAGTTTGCAATTGAAAAAGAGATTAATCTGACTGTTGTAGGACCTGAAGCTCCCCTGGCAAAGGGTATTGTTGATCTTTTTGAATCAAAGGGGCTTAAGGCATTTGGGGCATCCCAAAAGGCTGCTCAGCTTGAATCCAGCAAGATGTTTGCCAAAAATATAATGGAGCAGTACAACATCCCCACAGCAAGGGGTAAATCCTTTACAGATATTGAAAAGGCACGTCTTTATGTTAAGCAACTTGGTGCGCCTCTTGTTGTAAAAGCCGATGGGCTTGCAGCAGGAAAGGGCGTATTTGTATGTTCATCTGAAGATGAGGCCAATGAAGCTTTGACATCCCTTATGACAGAAGGGATTTTTGGAGATGCCGGCGCAGTTGTTGTTGTGGAAGAGTGTCTTGTTGGTGAGGAGGCCTCATTTATTGCACTTACCGATGGCAAGACAGTATTGCCTCTTCCCACATCCCAGGATCATAAGCGTATTTTTGATAATGACCAGGGGCCAAACACAGGCGGTATGGGGGCATACTCTCCGGCACCTGTGCTTGATTTCATGCTGAGGCGCCGCGCCATGGATGAAGTTATGATTCCGGCTGTAAAAGGAATGGCTGCTGAAGGGATTCCCTTTAAAGGGGTTCTTTATGCAGGGCTTATGATTCATAATGACAAGATCAAGGTGCTTGAGTTCAATGTAAGACTTGGAGATCCTGAAACCCAGCCGATTTTAATGCGTCTTAAAAGCGATCTTGTTCCGCTTATGGAGGCATGTGTTGATGGCACACTTCATAAGTTCAAGACAGAAATTGATCCAAGAAGCACAATGTGTGTTGTTATGGCGGCAGGCGGCTATCCTGGCTCATATGAGAAAGGTTCTGTAATTGATGGGCTTGACAGTGCAGCTGCTCTTTCTGACACAGTTGTTTTTCATGCAGGCACAGCAGTTAAGGATGGAAGTGTTGTTACAAGCGGGGGCAGGGTGCTTGGTGTAACTTCACTTGGAGATACTGTAAAAGATGCCATGGACAAGGCATATGAGGCGTGTGAAAAGATCTCATGGCAAGGGGCGTTTTACAGAAAAGATATCGGGGCAAGGGCCATTGCAAGGCTTTCTGTTCCTCCAAAGGTGGGTGTTATAATGGGAAGTGACTCAGATCTTCCTGTTATGGAAGAGACCCTTAAAGTATTGAAAAAGTTCGGCATCTCCTATGAGGTGACAGTTGCCTCAGCACATAGAACACCGGCAAGGGCAGAAGCCTTTGCAAAAAATGCACGCAAAAAGGGCATGGGGGTTATAATAGCAGGTGCAGGCCATGCAGCTCATCTGGCAGGAGTTCTTGCTGCACATACAACCCTTCCTGTACTTGGAATACCCATTGACTCATCTGCACTTCAGGGACTTGATTCCCTTTTGTCAACAGTTCAGATGCCTCCTGGAGTACCTGTTGCAACCCTTGCTGTGGGAAAACCAGGGGCAGTTAATGCAGGTGTTCTTGCTGCCCAGATACTTGGAGTTTCCGATCCTGAGATAGCTGCAAAACTTGCTGAATACAAGAGAGACATGGCGGAAAAAGTAAACAAGAAGGCAGAAAATCTTACCTGGTAATTATGCAGTACTGGCATGTAGTTAATTAAAAAGGTGGGAGTGTGATATCGGATTCTAATCCAGACCATGATTCTTTGCTGCAAATATGCAGGGCTGCCCAGATCATAAACGCAGGAGGCGTTGTTGTTTTTCCTGCCAAATGCCTTTATGGTCTGGCTGCCGATGCTTTGAATCCTGTTGCGGTTGAACGTGTCTTTGCCATTAAAAAACGTCCTTTGAACAATCCTCTTCTTGTATTGATTGATGAGGTAAGTTGGCTTGAAAGCATTGTGAAAAAGATTCCCGGTGATGCGAATCTTCTAATGAAAGCCTTTTGGCCTGGAAATCTGACCATTGTGTTTGAGGCTCGTTCTAATCTGCCTGAAGCGTTGACAGCAGGAACAGGAAAGGTTGGTGTAAGGATACCCGGGCATCCGGTTGCAAGGCAACTTGTCAGAGAGTGTGGTCGTCCGATTACAGGCACAAGTGCCAATATATCAGGCCATGAAGGCTGCATGGATAGTTCAATGCTTGAACCTGATATTTTAAATTCGGTTGATATGATACTTGAAGGAGGGAGGCTTAAAGGCGGGAAAGGCTCAACAGTTCTTGATGTTACAGTCTCCCCTTCCCGAATTTTAAGGGAAGGGGAGATTTCAGAACATGATATTCTGGAATTTATATTCAAGTCTCAGTAAGTGGCTGTTTTTAAAACGACTTTCATCCCTTCGATTGTGGCGGTAATCCGCCATGTACGTTTTATAAGAAAGTCCCCGTCTTTTAAGGAGCTATAGGACTTTCATGCTTCGTTGTGGCAGATGGATCTGCCATGGCCGTTATATAAAATTGGATAATAGCCTTATACCGATTTGGTTTTAGCCGATTGTTCGCGTTTTGGGATTTCTACTATTTGAATAGCTCAGTATGTGATCCGGTTCTTTCGTGATATAC
>NZ_LT828545.1:249235-269849 GCF_900170035.1 Desulfamplus magnetovallimortis
AAGATCATAGGTGTCGACTTTGAGGATATAAGTCTTCTGCGCTGATTCGGTAGATTAAGATCCAGTCTGGCTGAATATGACAGTCACGATGATTTTTCCAGTTTCCTGAAAGGGGATGATCTCGATAGATTGGTTCCAGCAATTTAGCCGATGATAGTTTGTCGATAACGGTTCTCAACTTTAATAGGTCTTTGTTTTGTTTCTTGAGTCTTTTGTAATCCTTTTTAAATTGAGTTGTGTAATGGATATTCAACTATCAAGCTCCTGAAATAAATCATCAACGGAATCAACTTTATGCAGATTTTTTTCAGTTTCCGAATTCTTTAATACTTTCTTGGTGAGATCATTGGGCAGTTTTATTTCAAATGGAATACCATTATGTAAGGTTATTTGAGACAGGAACATTGAAATAGCCTCTGACATAGAAATGTTTAATTTATTTAATATGATTTGAGCATTTTGTTTTATTGCTGGATCAACACGGGTTTGAATGGTTGCTGTTTTTGCCATAATAAACTCCTATTATTGTATTGACATTCGTACTACAAATAATATACGGCAAAATATAAAAAATTCAAACAAGTTTTTTCAGTATCAGCATTACTAAGCAATACTCCATAAAAGTGTTCTTGATTATATTTCATTCTGTTCGTTGCGTTCTTCAAGAACTGTTTTGAGAACTTTAAGGGCAGTATTTGCAGCCGGAACCCCTGCATATATGCTTGTCTGGAAAATGACTTCGGCAATATCTTCTTTGCTGCATCCTACATTCAGGGCTGCATGTATGTGAAGTTTAAGCTCTTCTGGCTTTGAAATGGCAGTCAGTGCTGCAACGGTTACAAGCTGCCTTGTTGTATGGGGAATCTTTTCCCTTGAATAGAACTGTCCTGTGATGTAAAGGGACATCTCTTTTGCAAGGTCTTTGTCAAAGGTGCGCCACAGGTTATATGGCTTATCTTCATCCCTGACGCCATTGAAATAAAGCTTTGCTGTTCTGGATGTTTTGAGGGCAATATCGTCTTTATTCATACTTTTTTCCTTTTTTTGCGCATCCTTGGTCACTTTAAGGGTGCAACATGTTTAGTTGATATTATTCATTTTTTGGGGAGTTGTCATGAAAATAGATTATGTTTTAAATAAGTTCAACTGTTTAATAAAGAGATTGGATGTTGTTGCCGGTTTTTTGGTTATACTGGCTGTTGTGTCTGTTATAAGCTTTGTTTTTGCTGTTGATACTGTTTCTGCTTCAGACGAGGTCAAAGGTAAAATGAATATCCGTTTCAGCACATGGCATGTACCGGCAGGAGCTGATGTGCAGAAGCTGTGGATACCCATGCTGGAAGAGATGAAAAAAAGAAGCAACGGCAGAATTTCATACACAATGTATGCAGGCGGTGCCCTTGGCAAGGGGCCTGAACATTATGATATAATCAAAACCGGCCTTTCTGATATGGGGTATGCTACCCTAAGCTGGACGCCCGGACGTTTTCCTCTCACCGATGTTCTCTCTTCTCCCATTGTCTGTCCTGCCAAATGGAAAGGCGCAGAGGCTGGAATGGCCATGTATGATAAAAAGCTCCATTCAGAATTTGAGGGTATTAAGGTTCTTCATATAAATAACTGTGTTATGGCACATCTCTGGACAACAAAAAAGGTTACAACAATGGAGGATATAAGGGGAATGAAGATAAGAAGCCCCGGCGGACTTCAGACAAGAGCCATAAAGGCTCTGGGTGCGGTTCCTGTTTTCATGCCCCTTGGTGATGTCTATCTTTCCATGGAAACAGGTGTCATTGATGGTGTTGTTACCTGTCCCGCGCTTATAAAGGCATTCAAGCTTTATGAAGTTGCAAAATTTGGAGTGCCGACCTCATTTGGGTGCGTCTCTGAGGGCCTTTTTGTCAACCAGAAGTTTTGGGACAAAATTCCGGAAGACCTCAAACCCATTGTTGAGGATGTAGGAAGAAATGCGTACAAAGTTGCCGGTATATTTGATGAACATTGGTATGAGGATATCATGGCAGGCTTTAAGGAAAAAATTGAGATTACACCTCTTTCAGATTCTGAGCAGGCAAAATGGGATGATGCATTCAAGGGAATGCTTGTGGAGTGGGCATCGGAGCTTGAAGGTAAAGGTCTGCCTGCAATAGAGGCTCTTAAAGATTTTAAAAAGGAGCTGTCAAACGTGGGTGTTGGCTTTAATGCCTGTCCTTATTAAAAACGTCATATCATGTACTTTAGAATCAGACATATGATTTCAAAACTGACCTCTCTTTTTCTTTATGCCGGAACAGGCTGGGTGCTGGTCATGATGATAATGACAGTTATTGATGTGGCTGGCCGTTATTTTTTTTCCAGACCTGTATCCGGCTCAATTGAGTTGAGTCAGTTCATGATGGCTGCATTCAGCATCCTGGGGATGGCATATACCAATGCATCAGGAGGGAACATACGTGTTACTCTGCTCATCAGAAGTGTTCCTGAAAGGGTAGCTGCCCTTATGGATACATTGACCGCCATTCTTACCCTCCAGGTAATGGCTGCCATTGTATGGTATGGTTGGGTTATGGGGTGGGAAGATTATCATTCAGGGTCAGCAACAGATACCCTTTCACTTCCTCTCTATCCTCTGAAATTTCTTATGGCTGTTGGTGCACTTTTGATGAGTATGACCATTTTTATTGATCTTGTGGAATCCCTTAAATGTGCTGCCGGAATGACACCTGCTGATGATATAAAAAACATTGAACTGTATAACGGCCATGGCAAACCCATCTTGCCACAACGAAGCATGAAAGCCCTGAAAAAAAACTTGAAATACGGGGACTTTCATATAAAAGAAGAAGGTCTTACTGGAGTGAAAGTTCTTTCCGGAAAAAAACAGGTAGAAGAGAATAGAAAACAACGTACAAAAACGGGGGATGCCTGAACTTCATGGATCTTCAGACAGTTGGCATTGCCGCAATATGTGTTCTTTTTGTGCTTCTGCTCATTGGTATGCCCATTGGGTTTGCCCTGGCATTTGTGGGATTCTGGGGTATTAGTTATATTACCGATATATCTGTGGCCCTCCCAACCCTGCTGCGATCCTTTGATACTACATTCTCATCATATTCATTTACTGTTATTCCCCTTTTTGTGCTGATGGGAGAACTTGCCACAGTATCAGGATTGAGCCAGGGGATCTATGAAATGGCGGATAAATGGCTTCGTCGCCTTCCTGGAGGGCTTGGCATTGCCACCATAGGAGCTTGTGCCGGTTTTTCCGCAATATGCGGCTCTTCTGTTGCCACTGCCGCAACACTTGGGCGGGTTGCCCTTCCGGAAATGAAAAAATATGGATATGATCTTCATCTTGCCACAGGCAGCGTTGCAGCCGGTGGCACACTTGGCTTTCTTATTCCGCCAAGTATAGGTTTTGTGGTGTATGGAATCTTGACGGAGCAGTCCATTGGAAAGCTTCTTGTTTCAGGATTTATTCCAGGTTTTATGCTGACACTTGCCTATATTGTAATTGTAATGCTGTGGGCCATTATAAATCCCCTTGCAGCACCACTTAATTATGACAGAATACCATTTAAGGACAAAATTGCCACAATTAGAAATGCCTGGGAGCTTATAGTTGTTTTTTTTCTTGTAATGGGCGGAATTTATGCAGGTGTTTTTACACCGACAGAAGCTGGTGCGGTTGGTGCATTTTCACTTTTTTCAGTAACCCTTTTAAAGAGAAAACTCACACTTGATGCACTTTTAAAGGCATTGACAGAAACCACAAGGGTTTCTGTAATGATTTTTATTATTCTTTCAGGGGCATACCTTTTTACCTATTTCATGGCATTGACAATGATTCCGACCAACCTTTCACTTTGGTTAAGCGGGATGAATCTCTCACGCTATGTCATTCTTTCCATTATTCTTATTGGCTATCTTCTTCTTGGGTGTTTTCTGGATGCAACATCAATGATGGTACTGACCCTTCCTGTCATTTTTCCCACCATCATAGGACTTGGCTTCAATCCCATATGGTTTGGAGTTATATCTGTTCTAATGATGGAAGCAGGTCTTATAACTCCGCCTCTGGGTTTGAATATTTTTGTGATATCAGGTGTTGCCAGGGTTCCCATGGAGATTGTGTTTAAAGGCGCCTTCCCGTTTTTGACAGCAATTTTGCTGGTTGTAGTACTTGTGACTATTTTCCCTGAAATTGTGCTCTTCCTGCCCGGTCTTCTTTAATCTTCGGCATCTTTCATACACCCATAAAAGTATTTTGCACTTTCCAGTAGTGGCATAAAATTTGCGGTTATTTTGATTGCGGTTTTGATGATTTAATGAATAGAATAGATGAACTGGAAATCATGGACGAACAGGAACAGGTGGAGTAATGCCGGTACTCAAAGAGCTATCAGAAAAATGTGGGTTCAAAATTATTATTCCTGTGAATGATCATGAACCAAAGCATGTACATTTATTCAAAGGGGCAGATGATTTTGCAAAGATTGAGATAGAAACCCTTAAAATAGTAAGATCATATTTAAAGAAAGGCGAGCTCAAACAAGCCATTGAAATAATCAAATCCAATCAGAATTATTTGATTCGGAAATGGGAAGAAATTACTGGTGGACAAAATGACAAAATGTAAAAGTGTTAAAATAGATAGTGGTCACTTACAGGTGTTTTTAGAAGACAGAAGAATTTTATTTATTCCGCTGGACTGGTATCCCTCGCTTGTTTCCGCTTCAGATTCGGAACAGGGAAATTTTAATTTAATAGCCCGTGGCACTATGATTGAATGGCCTGATCTGGATATTCATATAGATATTGAAGAACTGTTTAATGTGGGTCTCAATGAAATAGCAGCCTAACAGGCGATCTTATGGCAGTAATGAAAAGACGCAATCGCTACCACCCCTTCTATTACTTTGAATGTATATGCACATATCATGAAACCCACCAATCAGGAAGCAGCTTTTAGGTTTGAAAAATTGGTGTATTTATTAAACCGGTAGCAGAATGTCAGCAGAAAAACAAAAAGGGCTTACGGTGATTTCCGTAAACCCTTGATTTTAATGGTAGGCACGAGCGGACTTGAACCGCTGACTTCTACCGTGTCGAGGTAGCACTCTACCAACTGAGTTACGCGCCTTTATTAGCACTGTTTCAGGCATTTCAGATATCATTGCTACCAGGGCATGTCAAGAAAAAAATAGCTTTTATTATTCAGAGATATATGCCCCTTCCATATCGGATTTTTCAATGGGAGTCTCGTCAGATTTGGGTATAAATCTTATGGTCAGACTCTCTTCAGTAACCTCGGAAAGCTCCAGCCCAAAAGTGTCGAATCTCTTGAGCATCAGGGTGTTTGCCAGAGTTTTTCCGTTTCCTTTGAAAAGTATATCGACTATTGCCTGTTCTGAGCTTAATTCCCTTGTCTGTACATCTTTTATATTGCTCATTGAGTTGAGGGTTTTTCTGAGCATAATAAAGCTTGAAAGATAATCTGAACCCTCTATTTTTGCTTTTATTGTTTTGAAGTCTGAACCCTGCTGTTGCCATGAATTTTTAATAATGGAAGCCAGAGCCTGTCCCGAAGTTTCACCTGCCATTTCAAGACTTGAATCAAGACCTTCTTTGTTGTTCATACTTCTGGCAACTGCATCCTTGGAAAGAACAGCAAGTTTCATGCCGCTGGATACACTGTATATATCAAGTTCAACTCTTCCTGTGTAGCTTTTTTCATCGCCCATGACATTGGAATCTTCTTCCGCAAGAGCTGTTCCTGTTACAACAATGTCAGCCTGAAGTTTGCGGGCAAGGGCAATTGATGCTTCTGTATCATAGACTGATGTGAAAAAGATTCCCAATTGTTCAGGGTCAGGACGTTTTTGTAAATCCCCTGCAAGTTTGTAATTGTTCTCTTTCAGGACAGAAGCAATTTTTTTCTCAGTTATGGAATTGTAAGGTAAGGCACTGCTGCCCCACCAGAAACGGGGAGAGCTGTCTTCAGGTCGTTTCTCACTAATGAAGAGCATAACCTCAGGAAGCTGAATATCAGATATTATAAGAGATTTTTCTTTTAGAAATTGTTCCAGAAGTTCTGTGTTGAAACTGGTTTCAACAGCAACAGTATAATTTGATGAGGCTTTGGCCTCTCCAATAATTTTGTATGTTGATATATATCTATCAGGATTGCCAGCAAGAAGTGTACTACTTATGAATTCAAGATTGTCGGAAATCTCTGCTGGAGTCAGCATTTTTGTTATTATCTTTTCAAATGATCTGTTAAGGGCATCGTTTACCGCGTTTTGCTTGGCCTTGGGGATATCTTTTTTTATTTCACTGCTGCCAAATGATATTATGACAGAAGAATCAGAGATGGTTGGTTTGGATTCAGGAAGTGCTGCATATCCTGACTGCCTAAATACAAAAGATAATATCAGGATTATTGCAAAGAAGGAGAGCCTCATAGTTCTTAAAATCGGGTTTAGATAATTATTTGTTTTTTTTGTTGCAAGAGTCCTTTGAATAGTCATTTCATAGCTCCTGAATTATAATTTTTATATGAAAGTCTCGGTAACAGCCTGTTTTTAAAACGACTTTCATCTCTTCGATTGGGGCGGTCATCAGCCATGTACGTTTTATATGAAAGTCTCGGTAACAGCCTGTTTTTAAAATGACTTTCATCTTTTCGATTGTGGCGGTCATCAGCCATGGCCGTTATAAGAAAGTCCCCGCCGTTTTTGGTTGCGCGGGGCTTTCATGCTTCGTTGAGGCAGAAGGTTCTGCCATGGCCGTTATAAGAAAGTCCCCGTCTTTTAAGGATCTAAACGTCTTGGCAAAATGCTGTTTTTTAAAGACTTTCAATTTTTTGATTGTGGTGGAGAATCTCCATGTACGCTATGATTCCCTTTTAATTGCGTATTCAGCCAGCATAAGCATCACTTTTTTGGCACTGCACTCCCCAAATGCATCAAGGCATTTAATTGCCTGATTTACATGAAAACCTGCTCGCTCCAATGTGAAGTCAATGCCGTTATAGTGTTTGATTTTATTAACTATTTCATTGAAATCATGGTCACTGAAGCATGGATTATCTATTATGGATTCCATTAGGGCTTTATCTTTGGTGTCAGCCTTTGACAGTGCATGGATTAGAGGAAGGGTAAGCTTTCCTTCCCTGATATCGGCACCTGTCTTTTTTCCAAGGGTTGTTGTATCTGATGTATAATCTAAAAGGTCATCTGCCATTTGAAAGGCCATTCCAAGATGGTATCCATATTGGTCAAGTGCGTTTTGTTGTACAGGTTGGGCATTTGTCAGAATCGCACCGCTGCGGCAGGCTCCCTGAATCAGCACGGCTGTCTTGCGTCTTATGATCTCAAGGTACTCTTTTTCAGTCAGATGAATATTGCCTTTTTTTTCCATCTGGTCAATTTCGCCCTGGGACATCTCTTCTGTTATTCCTGCCATCACTTTAATAAGAGCCGGAATCTCAGTTTCAGCAGCAAGGCTTAAAGAGCTGGCCAGAAGATAATCTCCTGTAAGAACAACCATTGCAGGACTCCAGCGTGTGTGGGCTGCATCCCTGCCGCGTCTTGTGTCTGCACTGTCAACAACATCGTCATGTAGAAGGGTGGCAGCGTGGAGATATTCAAAAATTGTGGAAAACTTAATAATTGCAGCGTCGTTATTTGGGCTGTCACTATTATTTGTGTATAGACAAAGACGGCCGCACATCAGTGTGAGAAGAGGACGCAGACGTTTTCCTCCACTGAACAGCAGATGTCCTGCAATGTCAGAGACAAGGGAGATATTGGGTGCAAGGTTTTCATGAAGTGCATTTTCTATTTTTTCAAGGTCTTTTCCAACCATTGAGAGCAGTTTTTTTTTAAGTTCTTTGGACATGAAGGCTCCTTTGGCCTGCCAGATCATACTCATGGGTTTCGGTAATATATACATCAGCAAATTGACCAATTTCAAGGCCTGAGCCATAAATAAATGTCAGACCGTCAACTTCGGGTGCCTGAAATCTGCTGCGTCCAAGGTAGATGCCCTCATCCGGGTTCTCCTCCACAAGCACTTTTATTGTCTGATTGAGGTATTTTTCGTTTTTTTCCTCTGAAATCAGAGCCTGGGCGTTCATCAGAATGGCAAGCCGTTCTTCAGCAATATTTTCTGGAATATGGTTCTTAAGATGGTGTGATGCAAGATCTTCAGAGTCAGAGTAGGGAAAGACACCAAGATGATCGAAACGTACATCCTTAATAAATTGAAGCATAATTTCAAAATCTTTTTCCGTTTCCCCTGGAAATCCTGTTATAAGGGTGGTTCGCAATGCAGCATCTGGAGATATCTCGCGGATTGTTGCAAAAAGACGGTAGAGATCATCAAGGGTATAATTTCTGCCCATACGCTTTAAAACACCGGAACTGGCATGTTGTACTGGAATATCAAAATATGTACAGATATTATCAAGGAATGCAATGGTTTCTATTGTGCTTTTGGATATGGAGGAGGGATGCGTATAAAGGAGCCTTATCCATGGAGCTTCTTTTGAAATTTTTGGGATATTAATATCTGTTTGTTCGCTCTTAATATCAAGAGTTTTTTTCAGGATATCTGAGTTCTCTGTCAGGGTATCAGAATTTCTTTCCGGGTCACCATAATTTGCCGACAGTATATCAGAGGTTGCAGTGTGGAGATTTGTATTTCCTGTCTGGATATGTTTGTCAACAGTTGCTGAAACAGCTTGAAGAAGTTTGACAAGGGATGCAGGTGGTGTCAGCTCAGAACCGTAATCAGTTGTGTTTTCACCAACAAGTATTATCTCTTTGACGCCCTGTTTAAGAAGATATTGGGTCTCTTCAACCACCTGGTCAATGGGGCGACTTCTTTGTTTTCCTCTCAATTTGGGGATGATGCAGTATGTGCAGTGACGATTACAGCCTTCGGATATCTTTAAAAATGCAGAGTAGTCAAGAGTGAGATGGCGGGGTAGGGGGTAACCCTGGAATTGTCTATTGCAGGGATCTGGTAGCAAGAGAATTGTGTTTGATTGTTTTTTCTGGAATCTGCTTTCAAGGGTTTCAATGGTCTCGACAATTTGGTCACATGCTCCTGTTCCAAGAAAGGCATCCACTTCAGGCATTGACTCTGCTATGGTGTCATTTTTAAATCGTTCAGGCAGACACCCTGTTACAACAAGATGGCGGCAGTTTCCTTCAGAAAGAGAATCCTCACTATCATTACTGTTAGTCTGATTGGTTACATCACTCTGCTCTTTGTTTTTATACTGGGCCAGGGTCAGGATTGTTTCCACAGCTTCGGCTGATGCTGCTGCAATAAATCCACATGTATTTACGATTATTACTTCGGCCTCTGATGGATCAGGGCAGATTTTATGACCATTAGATGTCAGGCGACCAAGCATTACCTCACTGTCAATCTGGTTGCGGCAGCACCCAAGGCTTTCAAGGTATATTTTCATGTTATTTTTTTTGTTCCTGCCCTGATCTTTTAAGTATATCCCCTTTCCATAGATGAAAAGGGGATAATTATAGCTTTCCAGAAAAATATTTTATTTTTTAGTCAAAAAATTTATTTAGATAACAGATAGTTAGACTTTTTAATTGTGAATTTAATTATCTGGAATACTATATAGAGTTAAATTGATTTTGACATCATGTCGCCAAGGAGCCTGCTGAATCGTGCAGGGTTGTCAATCTTGCCCCCTTCGCTTACAATTGCAATATCAAGGAGCAACTGGCTGTAATCTGCAAGAAGAGGGTTGGTTGTATCTGTCTCAAAAAGAAGTTTCATCTTGTCAATCAGGGGATGGTTGACATTCAGCTCCAGAGAACGCTTCTGGGAAGGCATATCCTGACCCGATGCCTTGAGAATTTTTTCCATGTATGCGCTCATGGCATAATCATCCGCAGAGAGGCAGGATACAGACTCTTTAAGACGATTGGATACCACAACTTCCTTTACCTTGTCTTCAAGTTTTTCCTCAATGAACTTGAAAAGGGCTGTATATTCATTTTTCTTTTCGTCATCCACCTTGTCAAGGTCAAGCTCTCCTTTTTCCGCACTTTTTAGTTTCTTCTCTTTATATTCAGGCAGTGACTGGGTGACCCACTCATCAACAGGATCAACCATAAGAAGCACTTCATAGTCCTTTGCCTTGAGGGCCTCAAGAAGAGGGCTGTTAATAAGGGCGTTCATGTTTTCACCGGTTATGTAATATATCTCTTTTTGATCCTCAGGCATTTTTTCGATATATTCATCAAGGGTGATATATTTGCCGTCTGACTTGGTGCTCTTGTATCTGAGAAGTGATGCAATTCTCTCCTTGTTCTCGTAATCCATGGGAAGACCCGATTTCAATGCCTGGCCAAACTCCTTGTAGAACTCTTCATATTTCTCCTTGTCCATCTCCTCAAGCATGCTGAAAATCTTTTTGACAAGGTTTTTACGGATATTTCTGACAAGGCGGTCCTCCTGAAGAATCTCGCGGCTTACATTAAGATTAAGATCCGGTGCATCCACAACACCCTGTATGAAACCAAGATATTCAGGCAGAAGCTCCTTGCAGTCATCCATTATAAAGACACGTTTGCAGTAAAGCTGCATGCCATGTTTTCTTTCAGGCCGGAAAAGATCAAATGGGGCCTTTGACGGAATAAAAAGAAGAGCATCGTACTCTGTTACACCTTCAAATTTTTTATGAAGAATTTCAAGGGGTTTATCCCAGTTGTGACTGATGTGCTTGTAAAACTCCTCATACTCTTTTTCTGTTACTTCGTCCTTGCTTTTTGCCCAGATTGCCTTCATGGAGTTGAGGGTCTCATCTGAATGAATCTTTCTGAATGTATCTCCGACAGGCTTCCCGTCACTGTCCTTGATAAGCTCTTCATCAGGGATTGGTTCACTTTTTTCAACATTCATGATAATGGGATAAGTTACAAAATCAGAATGTTTCTTGACAATGTGGCGGATTGTGTATTCATCAGTAAAATCCTGGTCACCCTCTTCAGGGGTTTTCAGCTTAAGGGTTATTGTTGTGCCCCTTGACTCTTTTTCCACTGTTTCAATGGTGTAGGAACCCTTTCCATCAGATTCCCATTTTACCCCTTCATCAGCACCTGCGGCTTTTGTTACAAGGGTAATGTGCTCAGCAGCGATAAAAGCACTGTAAAAACCGACTCCAAACTGTCCTATTAGTTCTGGTGTAAGTGTTTTTTCATCCCTTGAGCGCTCAAGGGCTTCCATGAATGCCTTTGTACCGCTTTTTGCAATTGTACCAATGTTGTCATTAACCTCATCATAGGTCATGCCTATACCATTGTCGCTTATTTCAAATACCTTCTTTTCAGGGTCTGTGGAAACCCTGATGTGATAATCATTATCACCTTCAAAAAGGGCAGGTTCTGTCTGCTCCCGGAATCTTGCCTTGTCAATTGCATCCGAGGCATTTGAGATAAGCTCCCTTATAAAAATCTCTCGGTTGGAGTAAAGTGAGTTGATAATAAGATGAAGCAGTTGCTGAACTTCTGTTTTAAATTCACATGTTTCCTGTTTTTTACTCATTGGTTCTCCTGAAAAAAATTGTGGTTAATCTCTCTTTGCTGTTTTGCAGCAGTCATATTATTGATTTTCTGAATTGCCTTAAATAATTGATGCAAAATCGTGATTGTCAAGGCAGAGATGGTTGCAATATATTTTTTTTTCATCCTGCTTTTGGCATGTTTCATTTTCCGCTTTACACTTTTGTGATTCGTATTCCCTTTTTCAAAGGCTTTACATCTGAAAAGTGTAAAGTACTTTTGGATGAAATTAAGGATGCCCTGCTTTTACGGTAAACGGACATGGCTGTGATTCAGTCACCCCCGAATATAAAAATTTGTATCTATTTTCACGGTAAAAATTACTATCATTTTTATATTTAAGGGGTGATTGATGCGTAATCAATCATGCCTGTTTACTGCAAAAACAGATCTTGTTTTTAAAATCAACGCTGCCAGGGGAGCGCCAATAATCATGAGTGGCGTTATTATATCCTGCATCTCCGCCCACTCTCCTGTGATTTTATATAGGATAAGAACCTTATAAGAGAGAATAAGTGACCAGCTCAAAACTGTTCCTGTTGTATTTAAATGAGCTTTGAGATTAAAAGGTATTAGTGCAACAAGGTATAGAGCATACCATGGGTAAAGTGTTGGAGTTGTAATAGTCCAGATAAGTGCAATTTTAAAAAGTGCATCCGTTAATACGTTAAATCCGCTATCTTTGTTCTTGTCTTGTAAAACTTTGTTTTTTAAAAACTGAAAAAAGACAATAGAGTATAGAAGAGTGAATAGAATCAAAATAATAGATCTTGTTATACTTCCTGAACTGCTGGTGTAGTTTTGGATATAATTTCTTAAAACTTTGAAAATGAATCCTGAAAATTCCCAATTTTGAATATATTGATTTAAAGTTATAAAACTATTGGCTATATCAGGACAAAATGAAATGTTTAGTAGCACAATAGTAATAATAGAGCTTGTGCCCATTATAATTCTCATTTTCCCATCTTTAATCATAAGCACGCAAAACGGGAAAAAATTAATGGAATCCACTTGGTCAAAATCGACAATCCCATAAATATACCTGAGAATATTTGCATTGAAACAGAAATTATCTGCCAATTTGTTTTGGTTGTTTCATCTCTGTATTCTCTGGGGTAATTGGCCAGATATATTGAAATTACAAGAAAAAAATCGCTGCGCCATCAATATGGCCAGATTTTGCTATTTCAAGAACCGGCAGGGGATGCCATGCGTAGATGGTCGCATGGCAGGCAGGCAATTTCATTTTTTTGAGAATCCGGATAATGAACAGGCAAGATAGCGTGTCCATTATAATTAGAACTGTTTTTATGCCTGTAAAGCTCTCATTGAAATTTAAGGCAGAATCTGCAAAATTGCCAATTGCAAAGGTGATTTGTGCTGCCGGCGGATATATGGTTGCCAGTTCAGGGTGGTTAATCAGTGGGAGCAGTGTTGATATTTCTGGGTATATCTCTCTTATGCGCTCTAACCCTTCATGGTCGTATTCAATGCCCACATCCGACTGTGAAAATAATGATGGGTATTTCCATTGTAAATCAGTCATGGCTTCTGACGGATTAAGGAATGGATTTTTAATAACTTGCCCATTTACCTCACCTCCCAGCCCCCTCTCACAGAGTTGCGAGGGGGAGTTTGGGAAAATTATTTCAGACTCATTCCTAAACGTCTCTTGCCTTTGCATGGCCTCCAATAATTCAAGAGGTGTATAGCTGTAAGGATTTTGACCATTAGCAAGCATTGCTCCATCAAGGCAGTAGCGATAAATATCATCTGAAAGGGTCGGGGTGTGGAAAAGAAACATCAGGCGCATAAGGATGGCAAAAGCAATTATAAATCCTGCTGATAACTCTTTTTTGCCGCTATGTTGTGTCTGGAGAGATGATTTTGCATCACAATGATCTGACGAAAACTGTAAAACAGCAATCAGAATAACAATAAAGCCTGACACTCCAACCATTTTGGTAATGGCAAGAGAAATATCAGGCTCTATTGCAAGTGTTAAATAGGAAAAAAAAATTAAAAATGAAATTAATGCAGTCAATACAACCTTGAAGAGATGCACGGCAGTGTCTCTATATTGTTTTCCAGATAATAAAATTGGCAATTGTACTGTAGGGGCAGCTCTGTGTGGCTGCACTCTCAAAAGTTGAGATTGTAAAATTTTTTTTGGGAAATCTATAGCTCAATTGAAATAACGTACATGGCGGATGCCCGCCACAAACGAAGGAATGAAAGTTGTTCTAAAAACAGCTAGTTATTGAGACTTTCATATAAAAATTCAGTGTAACAGGGGAAAAGGAATCCCTTGTTTTTGCTTGTCCTGATCAGGGCTGAAAGCTCAAAGCCAGTGTCCAGGTATCACCCTTAGCTGTTGATTCACCCCATAACGCTGCAGTATAGCCAAACTCAAGACCCATTTTGTCAGACACTTTACAGCCTAATGTTAAATCAATTTTGGTTAGATCATACTCAAATGTGGCAGTTGGGTTTCCGTAATTGTCAAAATGATTTTTGCCGTTGCCTGCACTGATAAGTCCATCAAGCTTAATCCTTGTATATAATTTTTTGCCAATATCAGAACCGATTTCAACAAGATAACGAAATTCATCAGAAGGCTCTTCAGCCCGCCAGCGATACGCAGATTCCAGATTTATATAGACAGGCATTATTGACCAGAGAGAACGACCATACATCAATCTTGCTTCGTAATCATACTGGCCATTACCAAGAGAGAGAGCATCCTTTTCATCGTATAACTCAGGTATTTTTAGGATACCTTGAATGGAAAAAACACCAAGGTTGCCTGCATATAGCTGGTAACGCAGTCCAAGATCAAAATCTCCAGTACCAGTTGTTTCATATTTGAAATAATTATCCTCTTTAGTAATCTCTTTATAGTAGAAAGAAGTTAATATTGACAGTTTATCTACTATTCCATATTCCATATAATAATTAAGGTTAAAATCTTTAAATTCGCCATTTGACGGCATATTTCTGCTGTCTCCATTTTGATCAAACTCATTATCTGCAAAAAAATAATTTGCTGCAAAACGATGATAGCTTTTGCCTTTTTCCATGGTCCACGCACCGGCAGACAGAGTGGATGCAGTAGCTATAATTATTATCAGCACTACATTGCAGGTAATCAGAAAATGAGTTGCAATATTATTTTTCATAAAAAGGCCTCCTTGAAAATCATTGTAAGTCACAGGTATAATCCCTCTTTGAACTATCTGAAAATCCGAATTTTGGAGTTCTGACAAATACACCACCCTTTTCAAATGCCCCTTTTACTACAGAAAGTGCGAAAAAAGGGGAAAGAGCTATACTGATAATCGGGAGAAGCGGAAGAGCTGTCAAAACATAGTATTGACGGTTAAAAATGCTGTAAACAAGATAATAGGTTAAAATTGAAAAAGAAATGCACAAAAGGGGAATCTCAATCCATTTTACCTGACAGATACCAATACTTGAACGGTAAAGTATTACAGGGTAGAGTGTCATGGTGACAATAAATCCGAGTAACCAGCAGACATTTGCCATAAGATGAGCAATTGCTTCAATTTTTACTCCCAATGAAACCGGTGATGAAAGCAAACCCGGAAGGATTTTTCGTGCTGTCTGGATTGAGCCTTTACTCCACCTCTCCTGCTGAGAACGAAAATCAGATAAAGTTGCAGGCAATTCTGACGGCACAACTACATCGTTGAGGTATAGGAATTTCCAGCCTGAAAGCTGGGCTCTGTAACTTAAATCAAGGTCTTCTGTTACAGTGTCATCCTGCCAGCCCCCAGATGATTCAATGGCCTCTTTTCTCCATACTCCAGCAGTTCCGTTAAAATTGAAAAAAAGATGTCGGGAAAATCGTATTTTGTGTTCAATCCCGAAATGGGGAGAGAGCATTAGAGTTTGAAGCCTTGTGAGCCAGGAATATCTTGAATTCAAAAATCCCCAGCGGGTCTGCACCATTCCAATCTTTTTGTCTTTTGTATTGCTATTTATAAAATTTTTATTTTTAATAATTTTATTTCGTTTTCTACTAATTTTGTTTTGATCAGTCAGATCTTGATTTAAATCAATAGGATAAAAATGTGGAATCGTTTTTTTCAGGAAATCGGTGGGTGGAATAAAATCAGCATCAAAAACAGCAATAAATTCACCACTTGATTGCCTCAGGCCATTTTGAAGAGCACCTGCCTTGTATCCTTTTCTGTTATTGCGAAAGATTGCATAAATCCATACACCTTGCCCTGCCCAGTATTTGACACTCTCTTTTACAATATCATTTGTTTCGTCAGATGAATCATCAAGAATCTGAATTTCAAGTTTATTGCTTTGCCATTGAATAGATGCAACAGCATCAATAATTCGAGCAGCCACAAGAGGCTCGTTGTAAAGTGGTACCTGGATTGTTACCAAAGGAAGCTTGTCAAAAGATAATCGTGTTTCATGTTTTTCCTCAGACCTGCTTTTAAACCAGCATATAAGAAGCCAGATTCTATGTGTTCCATAAAGGGCGAGTCCCCCCATGCTTGCAAAATGAATAAGTGTCAGAATGTTTAATATGTCCAATAGTTCTTTGTTCATGGAAACGATCATTAACACAGGATTTTTTTAAAAGCAACAGGCTCCATCAATATAGAAAATTGCAATAAATACAAGGGAATAAATGCCTATTATCAATTGGACAAACTCAACTCATAAGATTAAAAATACAAGATTTTACTGCATTTTTTGGCATCTTTCATTTGCCAGTTTACATTTTCCTGAACACAATGCCGGTTTTTCTAGTAGCCTGTTCCGGAAAGTGTAAAGCACTTTATGCATGATATGAAGGATGCCCATTCTTCATATCACATTTCCAGTGTGACAATTCAGGATAATAATTTTGTAAAATGGGACAGGGGTAATGATTCATAGATCTCTTTCAGTAGTTTTTATTGTTTTTATAGTCATCTTAATTTCATCAATATGCAAGGAAGCTGATTCGGATACAGCAGTTAAAACTGTTTTCTCACCAAAGAGAGTTTTGATGGAGCCCCATCAACTTAAAGAGAATTTTTCAAACTGGATTATTTTAGATGCCAGACCAGTTAAATATTGGGAAAAGTCACATATTTCAGGAGCAATCTCGTTTAGCTGGGAAAATTATACAACAATTGATTCAAACAATATTCCCTATCGTGTTTTATCACCCGAGCAGATGGCAGAAGCACTTGGAAAACTAGGTATTTCTGCCGAAAGCATGATTTTGATTTATGGTGATGCTGATAAAAGCTGGGGTGGTGAAGGGTGGGGCTTCTGGCTCTTTGCCTGGTTGGGCCATAAAGGTGAGGTTGGGCTGCTCAAAGGTGGAATTCAGGCCTGGGAAAGAAGCAAATTTGATTTGACAGGCAGAGCCAAAGAGAGCCTGGATAAAGATAGGCCAGTAGAGAGTAAGAAAAAACAGAGCATTCAACCTGTTAGATACATTCCAAATCCAGTTCCTTCCATCAATATTTCTGCCAGAGAGATTCACGATAATCCCGATAAATACCAGCTTGTTGATACTCGTTCCACAATTGAGTGGTTCAAGGGACACCTGCCGGATGCTGTCCACATACCCTGGGAGAAGTTTTTTAAAGGCAGAGACAGAAGCCCTCTCAATGCGGAAGAGTTGAAATCGCTTTTAAATAAAAACGGTTTAAATATGGAAAAAACCGTTGTCTATTACTGCACAGGCGGGATTCGCTCAGGTTATGCCTGGATGGTTCATGAGCTTGCTGCTTTAAAGCTAAGAGAGCTTCCTGAAACAATAAATTTTGAGGGAGGAACGGCTGAGTGGGAAGCTGTTAATAATCTCAATGGGTTATGACTGAAAAAGTCTCGGAATCGGACTTTTTACAGGTTCATCAATATTAATCAAGACCATCATTTTTTAACCTGAATTATTTTAATGTGGAGAATGTGTAATATGATAAATTTTCGTTTTGTTAAGTATTTGATTTTTATAGTGTTATCCATTGTTTTGATTGCATCTTGCAATGATTCTGATGTTACAGAGAAAAATCCATCTGAACCTTTGACACCTGTTGAAGTCAAAGGCTATCCAAATGGCCAGTTTATAGCAACTTCAGAAGACCTTTCAGAAAGTGGGGTGGTTATTGTGGATGCAAGAGGTGAAACTGCCTACAATGAAGAACATATTCCGGGTGCTGTTAACATTATGTGGCAGGAATTTGTAGATGGCAGCACTAATCTTCTGCCTGTAGATCAGTTGGAAGAGGTTCTTGGCCAGAAGGGGCTTACAAGAGAGTCTAAAATCATAATCTATGATGACACCACAGCATCATGGGGTGCATCTGGAAGGCTTTTCTGGATGTTTGAGACCCTTGGCTGTGAATGGGTTAAAATTTTGGATGGAGGGTGGGATAAATGGATTGCTGATGAGAATAACACGGAAAGCAGGGGGAACACCTTGAATCCAGCAACCTTTAAGGCGGTTGTAAAAACAGATAAAACATCAGACAAGGCTCACATTAAATCTCGCCTCAATGATAGTGACTTTGTGGTGGTGGATACAAGAACTGATGAGGAATTCAATGGGTGGCAACTCTACGGTGAGGCAAGAGGTGGACACATTACTGGTGCGGTTCAGCTACCATATGCATGGTATTTTAAAAGTGACAAGACCGTTTTAGATTATCAGGATATGAAATCTCTTTTTGAATCTAAAGGAGTCACTGAGGATAAAGAGGTTGTTCCATATTGCACAGTCGGGATAAGAAGTGCATATGCCTATTACCTCACACGCCTTATGGGTTATGAAAGATCAAGTAACTATGATGCTTCAATAACTGACTGGGCTGATTCTGATGAATCATTTTATCCCATGGAAAAATTGGCAAATTATCAGAAACTTGTCTATCCGAAGTGGGTAAACCAGTTAATTGAATATCATAAAGAGGGGAGCTTATCATCGCCGCCGCCTGACTATCCATACAGCCGTGACCATAAATATATCATATTTGAAACACAGTGGGGAACAATTGAGTATGCCACTTCTTATAAATCTGGTCATATTCCGGGTTCAATTCACTCAAATTCAGATATTTATGAGAATGACTATCCACGCTGGTTTCTTCTTGATGATAATGATGTGCATCAGGCCATGGGCAATATGGGGATAACCGAGGATACCACAGTTATTGTTTATAGCGACAGTAACATCTTTGCGGCAAGGCTCTGGTGGATCCTGATGTATGCAGGTGTAAAGGATGTCAGATATCTTAATGGCGGTTATCAACAGTGGATCGCAGGTGGTTATCAAGGTGAAGAGACTGTGAATCAACCAACTCCTGTCATGTTTACAGGAAGTGTCAGACCTGAATATATTGCAACAGTTGATGATGTATTTTATAGTTATACAGATACATCAAACGTTTTTTTGGCAGATGTGAGAAGCTATGAAGAGTATATTGGCGAAATAAGTGGTTACAGTTACGTTGCCCAAAAAGGAAGAATCCCCAATTCTGTCTGGTGCCATGATGCTGATGATTCTGGTGGGATTTATGTTGACTCTGATGGGACTATCAGAAGTTATACAGAAATAATGAAATTATGGAATGGTTTTGGCATACACTCTCAAACAACGCCTGTTCCTTATGACTCTTCCAGTGCAAATCTGCTCGGTGGCGGTGGTATGCTTGAAAAAGAGTTGATATTCTACTGCGGAAGCGGTTACCGATCTGCCCTTACCTTTATGTATGCTCACTTGATGGGGTATGAAAATGTCAGAAATTTCTCTGATGGCTGGGAAGGTTGGAGTACAGAATACCGTCAGGATGACAACTGCACTGACAGCATAACTCCTGGTTGGTGTCAGGATCCTTCTGGTAGGCCGATAGAGTCTGGTGATGAGTCATGAGCTTTCTAACAAAGCCAATAGAGACTGGTGAGGAAGAAAATTAAATTGCATCTCGTTAATCGACAAGTGCCAGTTAAAACCAGGTGTTGTCATACGATTTCTGTCGTCATTCCAACTCTGAATGAAGAAGACAATATACTTTCATGTGTATCAAACATCCTCTCAACCCCTCATCTTTATGAGATCATTGTCGTAGATGGGGGGTCTGAGGATAAAACAGTAGAGCTTGCAAAAAAAGCAGGTGCAACTGTTTTGCTGCATGACAGGCCATACTTTTCCGGAGGTGGCAGAGGTGGTCAAATCAAGGCAGGAATCAAAAAGGCATCAGGTGATGTTGTGGCTGTTGTTCATGCAGACACGCTTGTCGCTCCAAAAGCCTTCAAACAGATGATAAGGGTTCTTAATTCCCGCCCTTCAGTAATTGGTGGTGCGTTGGGGTGCAGATTTAAAGAGTTTGCACCCTTTAACTCGTCAAATAATCCAGCTTTGTCAAATAATCCAGCTTTGTCAAATAATTCAGCTTTAAAGATAGATAAAGGAGATGAGTCTTTTAAATTTATTAGATTGAAGTTAAAAATACTTGAATTTCTAAATGATGCCCGAGCTGTTTTTTTTAATATCAGCTTTGGGGATCAGGTTCAATTTTTTCGCAGGGAACCTGTAGTTCGCCATGATATTTTCCCGGATATCCCACTGATGGAAGATGTTGAATTCTCCATAAGGTTAAATTCACTGGGGAATCAGGTCTTTTTATTTACCCATGTAGTTGTATCTGCAAGGCGGTGGGAACGCTTAGGACTAAAAAATATACTCATGATCCTCTCTCTGTTATTGAACTACCTTTTTAAACGATTTTTCAAAAAGCCCCTTGATACCTCTCCTTATTATAGCAAATACTACTCTTCTTGAATTCAGGTTTACAGGCCGATTCAACTGTAAGCTTTCTTTGTGCTATTTATATGCTTTACCCTTGAAATAGATACAAATTTTCATATTCGGGGTGACTGAGTGCCGAGCATGAACGTTTACCTTGAAAATATCGGCATCTTTCATTTATCGGTTTACACTTTTCTGAACCATAGATTTTCATGATTAAGGG
>NZ_LT828545.1:269949-275445 GCF_900170035.1 Desulfamplus magnetovallimortis
CCAAAATATCCTCATCATTTTTTGGCATCCTTCATATCAGATTAAAAGTACTTTACACTTCTTGTCTGGAGTATAGACGCAATGCATTGCGTCTATACCGTTGGGTTATTTTGCCATTGGAAAAGTGTAAATCGGCAAATGAAGGATGCCCATTTTTTTAAGTACAAATCAACACAGGATCTGTTTTCACAGTAAAGAGGCATCTCTTCAAATGTAAGAATATTTTTTTACTTATAATGAAAATTATAGTATTTCATTGGAGATATTAGGTTTTTAAGGATTTAACAACTGCCCGAAAGGGTGCTGTACCAATTATCTGTAGTAGCATAAAGGCTCACTGTTCATAACTTTTCATTGTTATCACAACGGAAACTGCAAATGAAAACCATAAACAGATCAAACTGGCAAGAGCACCTCACAACCCCTGAAAAGGTACTGGATAGAATAAAACCCGGCATGACCATATTTCTGGGAACAGGCCCTGCATCTCCACGTACCCTGATTCGTGTTCTTCTTGACTATGATGAACATAATCTTAGAGATATCGAGCTTGTACAACTTGCTGTCATGGGTGATATTGTCCTTTCAGTTGAAAAGCTCAATGCTCCCAATTATCGGTTGAAAACATTCTTTTCCGGATTTGTGGCCTGGGATACAATATCATCGGGACAGGTGGATCTTATACCTGCCTATTCATCCGAGATACCAAAGATCCTTAAATCCCGCAAAATTGTCATTGATGTGGCTTTTATACAGATAACTCCTCCAAATGAGGCTGGATATTGCAGCCTTGGTGTTGCCGTTGATGTGGCCAGGGAGGCTATGGAGCAGGCAACGCTTGTTGTGGGTGAGGTTAATCCGGAGATGCCTTTTACGTTTGGGGACACTTTTGTTTCTGTTGATGATTTTGATCTTTTGATCCAGTCAGAAAAGCCACCTCTTCATTATGAGCCCGGGTTTGCCCATTCCCAGATGAATCAGGTGGCCACAAATGTGGCTTCCATAATAAAGGATGGAGATTGCTTGAGTTTCTCCCATGGAGCCCTTTTTGACGCACTTGTGCCCCACCTAATGTCAAGGAAAAACCTTGGCATCCACTCGCTCTATTTTACAGATGCCCTTGCAACCCTTGTTAAAAGCGGGGCTGTAACAAACTCCAGAAAGTCACCATTCAGGGGTAAATCTCTGACATCCTATGCCCTTGGCTCAAAATCCCTGATGAAGTGGCTTGATCGAAATCCTCTTGTGGAGTTTCAGGGAATTGACTGGGTCTGCAATCCAGGTTTTATAGGCAGCAATCCCCAGTTTGTAGCTCTGTATGAAGCCCGAAAGGCCGATCTTCTCGGGGGAGTTGCCTTTCCTTTAAAAGGTTCAGTTGTAACAGGTCCCGGTGAGGTGATTGATTTTATAAAGGGAGCTGAAATATCACAGGATGGCTGTACAATAATGGGGCTTCCAAGCCGAAACCTTAAAGGAGAGTCAAACATTCTTTTGGCATTGATGGATTTTCCCAATCAGTTGAGGCTAAGAGAGTCTGTTCATATGATTGTGACCGAGTACGGCATTGCAAATCTTAAATGGCGTCCCTTGCGTGAGCGTGCCCAGGCAATGATAGATATTGCCCATCCTGATGACAGGGAACTTCTGATGGAGCAGGCCAGGAACAGGAAGATTATCTATGCAAACCAGATTTTTATTTCACGGTCAGTTCACCTCTATCCTGCTCATATTTCAACACAGGAGGTATTCAAAGGTGATGTATCAATAAGATTCCGTGCAATGAAACCTTCAGATGAAGAGGCAATGCGCCGTTTTTTCTATCGCTGTTCAGATGAGATCATCTACTACAGGTTTTTCTATTCCATAAAGACAATGGATCATGACAAGATGCAGGAGTACGTCAATGTGGATTACAGCAGTGAGCTTTCCATTGTGGGGTTGACCGGCAAGGCCGATGAGGAACAGATTGTTGCTGAAGGCCGATTTTTCAGGGATGAACGATCAAACTATGGAGAGGTGGCATTTCTCATTGAAGAGACTTTTCAGGGAATCGGCGTTGGAACCTATATGCTGACCCTCTTGATTCAACTGGCCAGGGAGCAAGGGCTAAAGGGGCTAAGTGCTGAGGTGATAGCCGACAATCAGGCAATGCTCAAGGTGTTTCAAAAAGCAGGGCTTCCAATGGATGCCCGTCTTGAAAATGGTGTATATAAGCTTGTTATGCATTTTAAGGAGTGATGGTGGGATTACTTCTGGCTCTATCCCTTCTCACTCAAATGAATCGCATTGGATAAAGGGCATTCTTCATATCATACAGAAAGTACTTTACACTTTCCGGAACAGGAGCCTCTAAAAACGGGCTTCTGTTCGGAAAAGTGTAAACTGGCAAATGAAAGATGCCGGATAAAGCTATTTTTTAATTCAAATTGGAGGAATAACTAAAATGAAAATCTGTAAATGTTATAGACCAAAACTCGCTCTTGTGTCTCTCCTGCTACTGATTTTTTTTGTTTCCATTACAGCAAAAGCAGACGCTCAGTGTTATAATCCGTCATTATCCGGACAGCAGACCGTAATACTCAGTAATATGAATGAAATAATTAATGCGCCGGTACAAATCACTGATAGTGATAATACTCTTCCGGATACAACATCAATTCGATTGAAAATTGCCCTTCAATGCTTTGGTGCCCCCATTGATCTTTACGTCGCTATTTATGATGTTAAAACCAGTTTTTTTCATTTCATTGATGCACAAGGAAACTTGACGCTGGATCTTTTTGCCCACAAGATCAATACCACAGCACCAGTTTTTTTCGACAAAACCTATTCCCAACTGGACTATGGGCACTATCAGATTTACTGGTTGATTACACCTTCCAATGGAGGAAATTTTGCCAACATTGATTTACAGGGTGCTCCGTTTGAACTTGGATGTTACAACTATAATCTTGGAGACACCATTGACTACAACACAATTGATATTATGAAAAATTTCAATTCATTCAGTGATTTCACAGGAGACGGTATCACCGATTTGCTGTTGTATAAAAAAAATGGTGGCAAGGGAGATTTCTACTCCACCAACGGATTTGGAAACATGCAACTGATGAAATCATATTCAGGTTGGAAGGATTGGGATATCATCGTGCCCGGGGACTTTACAGGGGATGGATTCACAGATTTGCTCTTTTTCAAAAGGGAGGGGGAATGGTATGACTTTTCAAGCAGCAGCCAGGGAGAATTCTATGCCTCAGACGGCTTCGGGAACATACAGCTTTTAAAATCATATGAAGGATGGCAGGATTGGGACATCATCGTACCGGGAGACTTTACAGGAAATGGCAGTAAGGATTTGTTGTTCTACAAGAAGAGAGGTGGTGTGGCAGATTTTTATTCCGTAGATGAATCAGGCAACATGCAACTCTTTAAATCATATGACAGTTGGGATGAATGGGACATCATCGTTCCAGGACATTTTAACGGGGATACCATAACTGATTTGCTGTTGTTCAAAAGATATGACGATCTGGACGAAGTTTGCAAGGGTGGAAGGGGTGATTTTTACGCAACAGACGGGTCAGGGAATCTTCAACTGCTGCAATCATATTCACAATGGCAGGACTGGGATCTCATCATACCTGGAAATTTTACATCCGATGGATTTACGGATCTGTTGTTCTTCAAAAGAGAGGGCAGTTGGGATGACCTTTGCTACAAGGACAATGCTGATTTTTATGCTACAGACGGATCCGGAAATATGCAGTTGTTGAAATCATATGAAGGATGGGATGAGTGGGATCTTATTATTCCCGGTCATTTTACCGAAGATGAGTTCACGGATTTGCTGCTTTATAAAAGGGATGGCGGCAGAGGTGCGTTTTACTCCACTGATGGATCAGGTAATATAGAGTTGATGGAATCATACGAAGGTTGGCAAAATTGGGATATCATAGTTCCTTGAGAGCCAAATAGTTTCGACCTGTGCGTGTAGAAAATATTTGGCAGCGTTGGGCAATTCAAATGTAGTTTTCCAGATAATTAAGGAATGAGCACGAAATAAGATGCTCAATTAGAATTTTCAAACGTACTGCCTGCAATGGTCGCCTGTTTTGAAATGGGCAAGTTATTTATGACTCATTCCTAAATATGGATTTTGTGGAGTGGGAGCTTTTTGGACTCACCCCTACTGAAGCCGCAGTTGTAGATCATATAATGAACGGTAAAAATAGTGATGAAATTGCATTGGTTATGAAAATATCAATCAAGACAGTCTCTTTTCACCGTTTAAATATCCGCAAAAAACTTGGTATTTCTTATAGACTCAAAATCGACACCTATGATCTTGTAAGCCTTGTCAATACTGTCTGAATCAGGATTCCCAAGATTAACAAGATAAGGCAGGATTATCTATCCTGAGCATTCGAACCATCCTGGTTATCCTGCTTCAGACAACTGCAATAACTTCTGAAAAAGCAATAAGATGTCGATTTTGAGTATAGAACAAAGCCTTTGAAGGATTTGATCATGAATCTTAATCTCAGGAATTCAAAAAAACGGCCATGACCTGACTGCCCCAAGGATTATTGTTATGAACAATTTGCCAATACTGCCCACAGGTAACTCTTCCTTTGAGAACATAAGACTCAATGGAAATCTCTATGTGGATAAAACAAGACATATTTGTCAGATGATAAGCGATGGCAAATACTATTTTTTATCCAGACCAAGAAGGTTCGGTAAATCCTTGATGGTCTCCACCCTTAAATGTCTCTTTGAGGGGAGAGAAGAGCTTTTTGAAGGCTTGTGGATAAAAGAGAAAGGGAATGAAGATAAAGCTAATGCCCAAAACTTTAAATGGGAATGGAAACACCATCCTGTCATACCCCTTGATTTCAATGAGATAAGTCATGAAACTCCGGATATTCTAAAGCAGAGCATTGAAGAACACCTCATTGAAATTGCGTCTAATTATGATATTGAGCTTAAACGATCTTTCATAAAAGGTAAATTCAAGGAGCTTGCAATTGCCCTTAACAAAAAAACCAAGATGCCGGTTGTATTTTTGATTGATGAGTATGACAAGCCACTTATAGACCACCTTGGGAAAGGCGATGAATCTCTTGGGATAGCCAAAAAAAATCGGGACATTCTGAAAGATTTTTTTGGGGTAATCAAAGGTATAAAAATTTCCCCCATAACCCGCTTTGTATTTATTACAGGGGTCTCAAAATTTAGCCAGGTATCCATTTTTTCAGAACTTAACAACCTCACAGACCTTACAATGCTCTCTTTGTATGCTGATATGTTCGGCTATACAATGGATGAGGTCGAACAATATTTAATGCCCCACATAAAACGAATGGCAGATCAGAAAAATGACAAGATTTCTGATGTAATGGAAGAACTGTTGAAACATTACAATGGTTATCGTTTTTCAAAGCGAAACGTAAAAGTGTTCAATCCCTTTTCTCTAATGACAGCCCTTAAATATAT
>NZ_LT828545.1:275545-286473 GCF_900170035.1 Desulfamplus magnetovallimortis
CTTTTACACCTATACTGAAAACTTTCGCGAAGGCTCAAAATTTGCTCTTCTTTGTGAATATCTTGAACTTAATGAACTTAAAAATTTCATTGAAACCATGAAGGCAATTTACGCATCCATCCCAAACATCTTAGAGAGCAGGCGTGATGAGGCATATTTTCATACAATATTCTATCTCATGGTATCTGCGTCAGGAGTGAGGGCACACAGCGAGATACTGACATGCAAAGGCAGGATTGATATGATTGTTGAATTTAAAGACAAAATCTATATCATGGAGTTCAAGTGCAATCAGAACAGTGATGCAGCCATTATGCAGATCAGAAGCAAAAATTATGCTGATTCATATTTGCAAAAAAGCAAAACCGTCCATTTGATGGGTATCAATTTTGATACTGAGAAACGTAATATATCTGACTGGAAGCATGAGCAGTTTTGATTTAGAGTAAATTTTCTGTTTTTTGACTATGTTATATACTCAAAGTCGACACCTATGATCTTGTAAGCCTTGTCAATACAGTCTGAATCAGGATTCCCAAGATTAACAAGATAAGGCAGGATTATCTATCCTGAGCATCCTATCCATCCTGGTTATCCTGATTCAGACAACTGCAATAACTTATGCAAAAGCAATAAGATGTCGATTTTGAGTATATAACTATGCTGAAAAAATCCATTCATGCTCGCTGGTGAATAGATATGGGTTGCCATGGATTCAGGTTATAACACCAAAGAAAAATAAATATACTAAGGAGTATCATAATGCGTTACGTGAATTGCATGGCTTTGAGTGTGCTTTTTGTATTTATAGTATCTACGGTGGTCTGTGCAAATCAACCTCCAGAAATTACAAGCACACCAGCAACTACAGTAAAGCAAGGTAGTGCATACAGCTACACATTAACTGGCAGTGACGGTGATGGTGACTCGCTCACATGGAGTGTTATAACTAAGCCTGCTTGGCTAACACTTGGAGAGGAGTTCGACACAACTGGCCTTGTTGCACACTATAAATTGGATGAAGATGCAAATGATAGTACATCGTATGCTCATCATGGCACTATCAATGGTACGATTACGTTTGAAACCGGACAAGCAGTCAAAGCGGCAAGATTTGATGGAAGCTCGGCGTATATCTCTCTTAATAATATCACAAATTTTCCCACCGGTTCCAGCCCCTATACCATTGCAGCATGGGTTAAATCCGATGTGGTGCGTGAATGGCTTGGTATCGTAGGTTGGGGCAACTATGGAACTTTAAACCAGGTCAATGCATTGAGATTGGGCTTTAGCTTAGGCAACTCATATATTCGTAACTATTGGTGGGCAAATGACGCAGATATTAACATACCAAATGTCGCTAATGTCTGGTATATGATTGTAGCTACCTGGGATGGCACGACACGGAAGATGTATCTCAATGACGAAGAAAAATACTCTCAACCGGCATCAGGACTGAACGCACAGCCTATAAATGGAGCAATTGCCAGAACCAACTACAATGAGTATTTCGATGGACTAATTGATGATGTCAAAATCTACAATAGAGCCCTGAGTAGCACAGAGCTCACTAACCTTGTCGCATCGGTCACCAAGGTGACACTTTTTGGAACTCCCACCAATAATGATGTTGGTATTCATAATGTCAAATTAACATTAAGTGATGGAACAGCAACAATAGAGCATGATTTCCAAATCGAAGTGGTTGATGCACCAACAGTAACCATTCAAGCCGTAACATCTATTGATAGAACATCCGCAACTGGTAACTGTAGTATTACGGCCATCAATGGAGCCAATGCCACCAATCGGGGAGTGATTTATTATGCATATACAGATACTGATAAAACCATTGACGATTCACAGGTTACGAATATTGATGAAAATGGCGATTTTGGCACAGGTGCGTTTACCGCATCCTTGACTGGTTTATCGGTCAACACGCGTTACAATGCACGTGCCCATGCCACATCTTCGAATGGAACTAACTATGGTTCGCGGGTTGATTTCTGGACATTGGCAAATGTGCCGAATGCCCCGACTGTGAACAATCCAACCTCAACCACGCTGGATGTAACTGTAAATGTGAATGGAAAACCAGTAAGCACAGAATTTTGTATAAACGAAATCAGCACAGGAAATCATGTTCAGGCAGACGGCACATTAGCCCCAGGAGAAGTATGGCAAACCGAGGCTTTGTGGGGAACTAAGACCGTTACAGGTTTGACTGCGGAAACCACCTATGCTTTTAAAGTAAAAGCTCGTAACGGAGGTAATACAGAAACAGCGTTAGGGGATACGGCTTCTGGAACAACCGCTTCCCAGTGGGGGACCCCTGCTCTATGGACACAGGGAGATGGAACTCAAGGCACTCCATGGTAAATTGAGAATGGTGAACATTTGGCATACCTGGCACAACAGGTCAATAGTGGAATAACCTACAATGGACAATACTTTCAACTGGCAGATAATGTTGACCTGTCAGCAGATGAATGGGTGCCCATAGGAACAGATCAAACCAACTCCTTTCAAGGTACTCTGGACGGGAACAATAAAACAATAACAGGTCTTAAAATAGGAACATAAGCAACACCCAACACAACTTTAAGCAGTGCGGGACTATTTGGATTTGTCTATACTGGAGCCGCCATAAAGAACTTAGGAGTTGATGTTGCCATTTATATAAACACCTCAAGCTCAACCAGAATTGGTGGTTTGGCAGGTTATTTTGGCAATGCAACTGTAGATAACTGTTATACTACAGGCAACATATCAGTATCTTTGACAAACAGCAATTCATCAAGTGTTGGGGGCTTTATTGCAGATAATAACGGCACTGCTAATATAATCAACAGTTATTCAAGAGTTAATGTTACTTATGGTGGAACGACTTTGGGAACAAAAATCGGTAGTTTTTTTGGCTCCAATGATGGAAATACCACCTCAAATTGTTATGCAACCGGTAATATTACTTGGACAGGCGGGGGGGATTTGGATTATGTCGGCGGGTTTGTCGGTAGATCATTGAAAGGCTTTAGCAATTGCTACACAACTGGAGATGTTGCAGGTAAACAAGCAGGTCGTGTCGGTGGATTTGTTGGTGAGATGGCTGGAGGCACAATTACCAATGGCTACTGGAACAGCGATGCAAGCCAAACAATAGATGGAACTCCCAGAGATGCGGCTGGTAAAAAAGGAGTTGGAACAGGAACGGATAATACCACATCTTTAACCAATGCCCAAATGGCAGGTTCATCGGGTAGTGCAAATGCACTGGTAGATACTTTGAACACCAACAAAGGAGACAGCAATCCAACATGGTATAGCCTGGGAGCAGGCTTTAGGTGTAAATAGCGGCTATCCAACTCAAAATGCAGCAGCAGCCCCGGCCGCCCAAGCCACGAATATTGCATTCAGCAATGTACAAACTACTCAAATGCAGATCGGCTGGACAAACGGCAGTGGCACAAGACGTGCGGTGTTTGTGCTGCAAGGTGATGCAGGTCAAGCGAACCCCGTTAATGATACCACTTATACAGCCGATACGGCTTTTGAAAGTGGAACTCAGATTGATGCAACAGGCTGGTATTGCGTTTATAACGGTACAGGAACCAGTGTAACAATTACAGGGCTTACAGGTAACATCAACTATCGGGTTATGGTTTGCGAATATTTTGACAGCAATGGAAGCCAAAAATATTTAACCTCAACAGCAGCCGATAATCCTAAAAATCAATCAACATTGGCTGCAGAACCAACTGCTCAAGCGTCAGACAGCACTTTTTCAACCGTATCAGGAACATCAATGACAATCGGCTGGACAGCAGGCACAGGGGGAACAGGCAGGCTTGTTCTTGTTAAATCAGCCGGTGCTGTAGATTCTAACCCTGTTGATGGAACTGCCTACACAGCAAATGCAGCATTTGGCTCTGGAACTGAAATTGCTACAGGCAATTATGTTGTTATGCTGGTGCCGGCACTTCGGTTATTGTTACAGCCTTAACAGCAAATACCACATACCACATAGCAGTTTATGAGTATAACGGTTCAGGTACAGCTATAAATTATTTAACAACTGCCCCTTTAACTGGAAGTGAAACAACATCAGGCATAGCCCCAACTGTTACGACTCAAGCTGTATATAATATTGCTCAAACTACAGCCACAGGTAATGGCAATATAACAAGTATTGGCTCGTCTAATCCAACACAGCACGGCGTTTGCTGGAACACTTCCGGCACACCAACCACAGCAGACAGTAAAACAACCCAAGGCGTACCTGCTGGAACTGGAGCATTTACAAGCTCAATAACGGGTTTAAGTGCCAGCACAACCTATTATGTTCGGGCCTATGCCACCAATGATGCAGGCACAGCTTATGGTGATGATGTAACCTTTACAACCGGTAAATTAAGCCAGAGCATAAACTTTGCTGCCCTGCTTGCCAAAAGCTACGGCGATGCCCCCTTTGCTTTGACGGCAATTGCTTCATCCGGCCTTTCAGTTAGCTACAGCAGTTCCAACCCCAGCGTTGCCACCGTAAGCGGTAGCACGGTTACAATTGTGGACGTTGGAACAACAACCATTACTGCAAGCCAGGGCGGGAATGGCACCTACAATCCAGCCCCAAATGTGAGCCAGATATTAACGGTAAACAAGGCAGATCAGACCATCAACTTTGGGGCACCTGCTGCAAAAAATTGTGGTGATGATGATTTCACCCTGACAGCCACAGCCTCATCCGGCCTTGCTGTGAGTTTTTCAATCTCCAACACCAATGTAGCCACCATAAGCGGCAGCACAGTGACCATAGTCGGAGCCGGAACCACAACCGTCACGGCAACCCAGGCAGGCAATGAAAATTACAATGCAGCAGCAGATGTGCAGCAAAATCTGACTGTTAATACAATCCTGCCCACAGTGACAACAAACGAAGTCACAGCAATAACAGAAACATCGGCAACCTGCGGCGGAGAAGTTACTTCCGATGGATGCGACACCGTAACAGCACGGGGAGTTTGCTGGAGCACCAGCCAGAATCCCACGCTGGACGTAAATGATGGCAAAACAACAGACAGCACAGGAATAGGTACATTTACAAGTAGCCTTATCGGCCTTGAGCCTGATACCACCTATTATGTGCGAGCCTATGCCACCAATAGTGTCGGCACGGCCTATGGAGAAGAGAAAACCTTTACCACAACAGGCCAGCCTGAGATAGATATTCTTGGCAACGGCGTATCAATAATTGATGGTGATACAACACCGTCCACTGAAGATCACACCGATTTCGGCAGGATTGATATTGACAGCAGTAACACCATAACCCGAACCTTTACCATTGAAAACAGCGGTACCATTGACCTGAACCTCATCGGCACACCCGTTGTTGCCATAACCGGTGAAAATGCAGATGATTTTACTGTAGCCACAGAGCCGGCTTCAGTTGTGGCTCCCGGCGAGAGCACAACTTTCACTATAACGTACATGGCGGATGTCCGCCACAAGCGAAGAGATGAAAGTCGTTTTAAAAACAGGCTGTTACCGAGACTTTCATATAAACCTTTGATCCATCTGCACCTGGTTTACGAACTGCAAACGTAACCATTGAAAATGATGATGAAGATGAAAATCCATATAATTTTGCGATCCATGGATGGCTAAATACTCGTCACATAGTGACCCATACCGGCAACAGCGGTGAGGGTTCGTTGAGACTGGCTGTTGACAGTGCCATTGACGGAGATGAAATTGACCTTTCCGGTATTTCTGGCGGTGGTACAATAAATCTGACAACCGGAGAAATTTTCATTGACAATGATGTGAGCATTATCGGCCCCTCATCAGATAGAGTTGCCATAAGTGGTAATGATGCTTCAAGGATATTTAATCTTTCCTCAAATGTTGAAGTTTCCATATTTGATGTGGAACTTATAAACGGTAGTGGAAATGGTGCAGGTGGTGATACAGGCGGAGGTGCCATTTTAAACAATGGCTCCCTGACCCTGAATGGCGTGACACTTGCAGATAATACATCTACAGGCGGAGGAAATGGTGGAGCCATCCACAATGGCATAAGTGGAATCCTGGTAATAATAAACTGCACCTTGAGCGGCAATAATGCTGGAACCGGCGGTGCAGGCGGTGGAATTTTCAATGCCGGCACCCTTGGAATGAACTGCTGCACATTGTATGCTAACGCTGCTTCAAGCGGTGGTGGTGTGGAAAACAGTGGAAGCGGAACACTACACATTTCCAACACAATTATTGCCGGAAGTAGCAATGGAGGAGATCTTGTAAATGGCGGCTCCATACTCACCAACAGTCACAACCTCATCGAGGACGGCAGTGCCATGCCACACGTCTGGGGCGATCCCATGCTTGAACCCCTTGCATATAACGGTGGACTTACCCGCACCCACGCACTTCTTGCGGATAGCCCAGCCGTTGATGCCGGGGATAACGATTCAGCAGAATCCAGAGACCAGAGGGGCATGTCAAGACCTCTGGATGGAGACGGTGATGGCGATGCTGTTTCCGATATTGGTTCCTATGAAATTTTTCCAACCACGGTGAGTACAGCCGCAGCCACAGATATAACCACAACTTCAGCCACAGCAAGCGGTTCCATTAATGCCCTTGGCAGACCTGCACCAACCCAGCATGGCATATGTTGGAGCACTTTGGCTGAACCCACCATATCCGACGATAAAACAGAAAACGGTGCAGCCTCGGCAACCGGTGCCTTTACAGGCAGCCTCACCGGCCTTGCATCGGGCACCACATATTACTACCGTGCCTATGTAACAGATATTTCCGGCACATTTTATGGTTCAGCTCAAACCTTTACAACTCTATGTGTTGCCCCTGTTGCTAATGAGGCAACTGATATGGAGCAAACCAGTTTTACAGCAAACTGGAACAGTGTAGAGGGAGCACAAAGCTATATAATTGATCTTTCCGAAAGCCCTGTTTTTGAAACTTTTATCCCTGGTTATGGGAATAAGGATGCAGGGGAGAATTTAAGTTTGGACATAACAGGACTGACAGGTGCAACAACCTATTATTACAGGGTTCGAGCTGTCAATTCATCGGGCACGGTAAGCGAAAATTCCAATACAATATCTGCCATAACTAACAAACTGGATCAAACTATAATTTTTGATCCAATGCCGGATGTAAGCTTTGGAGATGATCCTTTTACATTAACTGCCACAGCATCATCAGGTCTTGCGGTGAGTTTTTCAATCTCCGATACCAATGTAGCCAACATAAACGGCAGTACAGTTACCATAGTGGGATCAGGTACAACAACCATAACGGCAAGCCAGGCAGGTGATGATAATTACAATGCAGCCCCGGAAGTGATTCAGACATTGACGGTAAACAAGGCAGATCAAACCATAACCTTTGATGCCCTTGCAGCAAAGAATTTTGGAGATGCTGATTTTAATCTTACAGCCACGGCCTCGTCCGGTCTTGCGGTGAGTTTTTCAATCTCCGATACCAATGTAGCCACCATAGCCGGCACTACAGTAACCATAGTGGGAGCTGGAACGGCAAATATAACCGCAAGCCAGGCAGGTGATGACAACTACAATGCAGCCCCGGAAGTGATTCAGACCCTAACAGTGGCCAAAGCCGAGCAGAGCATCACCTTTGCAGATTTGTCGGCCAGGTACTGCGTCGATGAATCTTTTGCCCTGACAGCCACAGCCTCATCCGATCTTGATGTAAGTTACACAAGCTCAGACACAACAGTTGCCACGGTGGGCGGCAGCGGCAGCTCTGCAACTGTCACCATAGTGGGATCAGGCACAACAGCCATAACGGCAAGCCAGGCAGGCAATGACAACTACAACGCAGCCCCGGATGTTCAGCAACCCCTTGTTGTTAATGCCATTCTGCCGACTGTAACAACTTCAGAAATATCAGATATCACAGAGACAGCAGCAACCGGCGGTGGTGAAGTAACCTCCGATGGATGCGACACCATAACGGCAAGGGGAGTTTGCTGGAGCACCAGCCAGAATCCCACGATAGATGTAAATGATGGCAAAACAACAGACGGCACAGAAACAGGTCCCTTTACAAGCAGCATAACCGGCCTTGAACCTGACACCACCTATTATGTGCGTGCCTATGCCACCAACAGTGTCGGAACGGCCTATGGTGAAGAGAAAACCTTTACCACAACAGGCCAGCCTGAGATTGATATTCTTGGCAACGGCGTATCAATAATGGATGGTGATACAACACCATTCACTGACGATCACACCGATTTCGGCAGAATTGATATTGGCAGCAGTGAGATCATAACCCGAACCTTTACCATTGAAAACAGCGGTACCATTGACCTGAACCTCACCGGCACTCCAGTTGTCAGTATAACCGGCGAAAATGCAGATGATTTTACTGTAGCCACAGAGCCGGCTTCTGTTGTGGCTCCCGAGGAAAGCACGACTTTCACTATAACCTTTGATCCATCTGCACCTGGTTTACGAACTGCAAACGTAACCATTGAAAATGATGATGAAGATGAAAATCCATATAATTTTGCGATTCATGGATGGCTAAATACTCGTCACATAGTGACCCATACCGGCAACAGCGGTGAGGGTTCGTTGAGAATGGCTGTTGACAATGCCATTGACGGAGATGAAATTGACCTTTCCGTTATTTCTGGCGGTGGTACAATAACTCTGACAACCGGGGAAATTCTCATTGACAATGATGTGAGCATTATCGGCCCCTCATCAGATAGAGTTGCCATAAGCGGTAATGATGATTCAAGGATATTTAATCTTTCCTCAAATGTTGAAGTTTCCATATTTGATGTGGAACTTATAAACGGTAGTGGAAATGGTGCAGGTGGTGATACAGGCGGAGGTGCCATTTTAAACAATGGCTCCCTGACCCTGAATGGCGTGACACTTGCAGATAATACATCTGCAGGCGGAGGAAATGGTGGAGCCATCCACAATGGCATAAGTGGAATCCTGGTAATGATAAACTGCACCTTGAGCGGCAACAGTGCCGGCACCGGCGGTGCAGGTGGTGGAATCTTCAACTCCGGCACCCTTGGCATGAACTCCTGCACATTGTATGGAAATGCTGCTTCAAGCGGCGGTGGTGTGGAAAACAACGGAAGCGGAATACTCCATATTTCCAATACCATAATTGCCGGAAGTAGCAGTGGAGGAGATCTTGTAAATGGCGGCTCCATCCTCACCAATAACCACAACCTCATCGAGGATGGCAGTGCCATGCCATACGTCTGGGGCGATCCCATGCTTGAACCCCCTGCATATAACGGCGGTGTAACCAGAACCCATGCCCTTCTCCCAGGCAGTCCTGCCGTTGACGAAGGAGATAACGGTTCAGCAGAATCCACAGACCAGAGGGGCATGTCAAGACCTCTGGATGGAGACGGTGATGGCGATGCTGTTTCTGATATTGGTTCCTTTGAGCTTGTTTATACTCCCCAATATCCTGAAATAGAAGTTAACGGTAACGGGCAAAATATAAGCAATGGCGACACCACACCCAGCCTGAACGATCATACTGATTTTGGTCTGGTGGATTTAGATGATGTGGATGGTGATCCTGCAAGTTTATCCATAGCCCGCACTTTCACCATATCAAACAGTGGTGACGGAGATCTGCTCCTAAATGATGACCCAGCAGTTACCTTAAACGGAGATGATGCGGAAAGCTTTTCTGTAACCCAAGATGCAGACAGTGTTGTGGAACCAGGCGGAAGCACACAGTTTTCAATTGTGTTTGAACCAGTGGAACCTGGATTAAAAACAGCCACAGTGAGCATTGCAAATAACGATGCCGACGAAAATCCCTTTGTATTCACCATACAGGGCATGGCAACCATAACAGAAAAATTTGCCCTTATTGTCACGGACGGCACAGGCAGCGGAGAATATGAAGCTGGGGAAGTTGTCTCCATATCTGCCAATCCTGCCCCTGAAGATATGATTTTTGCAGGTTGGACAGGTGATATCAGCACCATAATTAATCCAGAGCTTGCCAATACCACATTGACCATGCCAGAAGGAGATATATCAGTATCAGCAAGTTATATTGAAAAGCCATTGGAGCTTTTTACCCTAACCGTCACAGATGGCACCGGCAGTGGAGAATATGAGGCAGGGGAAGTTGTCTCCATATCTGCCAATCCCGCCCCTGAAGATATGATTTTTGATGGCTGGACAGGAGATGTAAGCACCATAAGTAATCCAGAGCTTGCCAATACCACATTGACCATGCCGGAAGGAGATATCTCCATATCAGCCATTTATATTGAAAAGCCCCTGGAGCTTTTTATCCTTACGGTAATGGATGGCACAGGCAGCGGAGAATATGAAGCTGGGAAAGTTGTCTCCATCTCGGCCAACCCCGCTCCAGAGGGTATGATCTTTGACCAATGGACTGGAGATATCTCCCATGTGGGGAATGTGTACACAGCCTCCACAACTGTGATAATGCCGGCCCAGGATATTACCTTGACCGCCACATACAGGGAAGAAACCGACGAAAAGTTTATTCTCACCGTGGTCAATGGAGCCGGAAGCGGAGAATATAATGCAGGACGCATTGTAAGCATTGCCGCAGATGCCCCTGAAGCAGGCATGGAATTTGATAGTTGGACAGGTGATGTGAGCCATGTGGAAGATATAAACAGTCCCAACACATTGCTGACCATGCCAGAGATGGACATAACCATAGTTGCCAGCTATGTTGAGGTTACCCCTGATAAATATACATTGAGTGTTATCAACGGTTCAGGCAGTGGCCTATATGAAGGGGGCAGGGTTGTAAGTATTGAAGCAGAGCCGCCGGAAGAGGGATTTATTTTTGATGGCTGGGACGGAGATGTGGAGCACCTTGCAAACCCGTTAAGTTCCAATACAACG
>NZ_LT828546.1:0-5456 GCF_900170035.1 Desulfamplus magnetovallimortis
AAAAACAATGATGCAATGCATGATATAATCTTGGTTTTACTTTTCATCCTGAAATTATTAATAAATCGATGTATTATCCCTCCTATTCTTAAAAGTCTCTGAATTTGAAGCCTTATTTCCCTATGGTCATGGCAGGATCATACCTGCCTGAAACAGTAGGTGTCTGGACATGTTTGGTATCTTTTCTCACATACTCCGAGACATAGGTGGTTAATTCTCCCATATTGACCATTTTATTACCATTAAAATCAGCTTCTCCTTTCAACCCCTGAAGTATATACCATGTAAAAACACCATGACCGCCACCCCATTGGCTGCTTTCAAGGGAATACTGACGGTTACCAGATGCTGTTACAACACATATACCCTCCTTGACACCGGAAAGGCTGTGTAGTTCGTCCGTAACAGGATTCCTGTCAAAATTCATTCCTGAACGCCTTGCCACATCAAAGGATTCACCAACTCCGCCGCTGTGACAGGCATCTGTTATTACAACCACTTTATCTGATTTGATAAACCGTTTTAAAGCAGTGTAAATATCCCACATGGGAAATGCAGTTGAGACAATACTGTCATACTTGACATCATAGGGCAAAAGATAAAGATTTTCCTGATCCAGTGGGGTTGCAGGGGAGCTCTGCCCTGCAAAATAGATGGTCACCATATCCTCCTTAAGGGGGCTGTTGAGCCACTCAAAGAGAGCATGACGGATATTTTCTACTGTGGCATCACTGTTAAGAAGCAGCTTTATATTACTTGGGGTATATCTGCCGCCTTCCGGAGATACAAGCCAATCATAAAAAGCTCTGGCATCAGCAGCCGCATATCTCAAAGAGGGTACCCTGCTGTCCTTATAGTCAGAAATTCCTATAATTACAGCCCATTTTACTTCACTGTTTTTTACAGGTGGCAATGGTAAAGGTGCAACTTCATTCTGCTTTTCCGGTACTGACTTGGACTGTACCGCCGGCTCTATTGTTTTTACAGGCTCTGATGTTTTTATAGGCTCTGATGTTTTTATAGGCTCTGGTGTTTTTACAGGCTCCGATTGTTTCAAAGGCTCAGGCAAAGGAGCAGGTTTTGCGACAGAAGCCACTGCCTGGGGTGGAGGAGTACTCTTGGAGACAGCTACAACCGACGCTTGTATTTGGTGCAATCTTGGGTTTCACCGGCAATTCCGGTTCCATCACCGGCCGAGGCTTTGATACAGATTTCACAGCAGGTGCAACTGCCTGGGGTATAGGAGCAGATGCAGCTTTCTTAGGTGCAGGAACAGGTGCAACTGCCTGGGGTATAGGAGCAGGTGCAACTTTTTGAGGTATAGGCAATGTTTTGGCATCAGATGACAGAGGCTTTTGCAATGGGTTATGAGCCTGCTGTGCCATTAATTTAGCCTCATCACGAATACGCTGATACCGGGTTGGCGCACTGTAGGCAGCATTGTTTTTCTCCGCCTGCCCGGAACCGACCACATAAGCTTTTGATTTTTGATACGTATTGAAATGCTCTGACTGATTATCCTGAAAGGCAATATTTTTTTTATCCTGGGTCAGAAATCCCCGCCACTGTTTTTTGCTGTCCATTATCTTAAAAAAACCTGTCAGTTCAGAAATATTTTTTTCCTTTGTATCTATTCTTACCCACCTGATATTACCGGATGACGCATCTTCCTCTGCCGAAATATTATCCATAGTAACAGGATTATAAGGATTATACTCCTTCACTCCGATTTTTCTGACCGATGCCTCCTCTGCCGTCAATGTCATATCATCCACAAATGTCAAACGACCGGAAGCGACTTGGAATGTCTCCCCCCCTATCTGTCGGGCAATCAAGGAGCTACCCTGGGTCAATCGATATTCAACATAAGAGTATTGCCCGGAAGGAACGTTAAAAAAACAGTAATACCCATCATGAAGTGAAGTGGTATAGGTCCTGCCTGTGGAAAAATGTTTTATGGTAAGATCACCTTTTCTGTAGCTTCCCTGAATAAAACCGTATGCGGTATTTGCAAGGACAAATTCAAACTTTCCCACAAGCACACCCACATCATCGCTTTTGGGCACAGGCGCTGTGGTCACGCATCCTGATGAGATCATTAATATAAGACCAATCAAAATAGTTGTATTTATTCTATACATACTCGATGTTCAAGTTTTTTTATGTTGACCTTTAAAAATCACCATTTTTCAAGGTTTACGATATATTGTTGACTTTGCTCACTGCCTTAAAAATTTGTCAGCAATTTATCGAAACGCCTGTCATTTAGTAATTTAAGAAAATCAAGAATTAAAAACTTGAACATCGAGTACATAGCTTTACTCCTGTTTTTCAGTAAACTAAAGTTATAAATTAACATACCTTTGATCTTGTCTGAGTCAGTCTCCTGCCTGTAATGTTTTCTGAATCAGGATTCCCAAGATTAACAAAGATAAGGCAGGATTATCTATCCTGAGCATCCTATCCATCCTGGTTATCCTGATTCAGACAACTGCAATAACTTATGCAAAAGCAATAAGATGTCGATTTTGAGTTTTTATCCTGTTTCAGACAAATGCCAAAAAATTGTCAAAACTTGACAACTTACTGAATATTGATATTCTCGAAAAATATCAATACAAAGAAGATTTTAAAACAAAAAACCGATGAAATCAATCATAAGCAGTTTTAAAAATTGAGTTGATGAAGACAATTAGGAGAAGAAAAAACCATGTACCTTGTAACCGCAGGCCAGATGCAAAACATTGACAGGAAAACCATTGAATCCTTTGGCATTTCAGGACAGGTTTTAATGGAAAATGCTGGCAGGGGAGCCTTTGACATGATGATGGAGCACTTCCCTGAAATTCACAAGTGGCGGGTGTGCATTCTTGCAGGCCGTGGTAACAACGGTGGGGACGGATTTGTAATTGCCAGATATCTTATGAACAAAGGGATAAATACCACAACATTTATACTTGGTGAAAGAGGCCGGATTTCAGGAGATGCCAGGCATAACCTTGAACTTCTTGACAAAATTGCTAACGCCACAAAAGAAGAGAAAAGTGCAAATACCACAGAAAAAGATACCCTGACACATAAAGGCAACAAGATGAGGGAGAGCGATACCTTGCATAAGCTGCCTTCACAAAAAGTCAACGAAATTCCTGATATTGAATCATTTAATCAGCTAAAAAACCGAATTGTTCACCACGATCTGTTCATTGACGGCATACTGGGTACAGGCCTTAATAGTAACGTAAGAGGGGTTTACAAGGAAGTGATCGACACCGTAAATAATCTTGGAAAGCCTGTTTTCAGCATTGACATTCCATCAGGCCTCAATGCCGACACAGGAAAACCCATGGGAAGCTGCATAAAGGCATCATTTACAGCCACCTTTGCCTTTGCAAAAATCGGCCATATGCTCCATCCCGGAAAAGAGTTGAGCGGCAGATTAAATGTTATAGATATCGGTATTCCCGCCTTTATGGCAGAAAAAGAGTCCATTTCAACCCATCTGATCGACAAGGATATGATACGCCCTCTGTTTCCGCCCCGTCCATATGATGCCCACAAGGGAACCTTTGGCCACCTTTTTGTGATTGCAGGCTCTGCCGGCAAGACAGGTGCGGCAGCCCTTGCATGCAACAGCGCAATGGCATGCGGAGCAGGGCTTGTAACCCTTGGCATTCCGGAAAGCATCAACAGCACCATGGAGCCCCAGGTGACAGAAACCATGACACTGCCACTTCCTGACAGCTCGGAATTCAAAGGTTCACTTGCAGCATCAGCCCTGGAAAAAATTATTTTACATGCAAAAGGCAATGGCAATGAAAAAGCCAAAACAGCCCTTGCAATTGGCCCTGGCCTTGGGCTCAACTCTGATACCATACAACTTGTAAAATCAATAATAACAGAGCCCATCATAAATGATATTCCCCTTATAATTGATGCTGACGGACTTAATGCCATTGCCACTGACGATTTTAATACCCTCACTCTCCTCAAAAAACGCAAAATCCCGGCTATACTTACTCCTCACCCAGGAGAAATGGCAAGGTTGACAGGCAAGACATCCTCTGAAATACAGGCTGACAGACTGGGATCAGCAAAGAGTTTTGCAGATGAATTTCATGTCATTGTTGTGCTGAAAGGTGCAGGAACAGTTATTGCCATGCCTGATAAAAGCATATATCTTTGCCCCACCGGCAATCCTGGCATGGCATCAGGGGGAATGGGTGACACTCTAACAGGCATGATTGCAGGATTTCTGGCCCAGGGCTTTTCCGCTAAAAATGCATCTGTGGCAGGGGTTTATATACATGGGCTGTGCGGAGACAGACTTGCAAAAAGAAGGGGAGCATTTGGGTTTACAGCTTCAGATATCATAAATATCCTTCCGGAAACCATATTTAACTTTCTCCGTGAATAGTCCGGTTAAAATATCAGAGTAAAAAAGGTTAAAACAATGACATATGTGAACCCAACATCAGACATTTTCATAAAATACTTATTTGGCAAAGAAGAGCACAAAGGTCTTTTACTTGATTTCATAAATGCAGTTCAAGCAAATATGAATTTTCCTCTGATAGAGAAAGTAGAGCTTAAAAATCCCTTTAATATAAAAGAGCTTGTATTTGACAAGGAGTCAATTCTTGATATCAAGGCAGTATCTGAAACAAAGGAAATATATAATATAGAAGTGCAGACATCTGGTAACAATATATTTAAAAACAGAAGTCTATATTATTGGTCAAAACTATACTCATCTCAACTTGAAGAAGGTCAGTGGTACAATAAACTTTATCCTGTTATCTGCATAAATATACTTGACTTTGAGCTTTTCAAGGAGACAGACAGATATCATCTCTGTTTTATGTTGAGGGAATGCAGGGATCCTGAACTTTACCTGACAGATCATCTTGTAATGCATTTTCTTGAACTTCCAGGTCTTGGAAATTATAATAAGGAAAAGCAGTTAGAACAATGGCTCTATTATTTGAAAAATGAAGGTAAAACAGAAGGAGACGAAGCCATGAAAATATTGCTTAAAGAAAATCCACAGATAAGCAAAGCCCATGAAAAATATGAGGCATTCACCCGTGATGAAGCACTTATTGATGCCTATGAAGCACATATGAAGTGGAAAAGGGATTATTATTCAGGTATTGAATCAGCAAGACTTCAAGGCAGGGAAGAAGGTGAAAAACTTGGTATTGATAAAGGTGAAATTATAGGTAAAATTCGTCTTTTCCATGAGATCCTGGGACTTTCTGTACCTTCAAGTGATGAATTAAAAGAGATGAGTGTTGAAGAGCTTGAAACAATGCATGAAAAGATTGAGGACAAATGGATGCATGTTAAATCAAATAAATGAGATCCTCCTGCTATCTTGCTTGCAGTGGCAGTAAACGGTCATGGCTGACATCCAGTCACCCCCGAATATGGAAAATTGTATCCATTTCCACGGTAAA
>NZ_LT828546.1:5556-50918 GCF_900170035.1 Desulfamplus magnetovallimortis
AAAAAAAATCTTAATCCCCAACAGGGCAACATATGGAAATAAAATTTTACAGCAAATCCGCTGTTCAGACACAAAAAATCGCCGAAAAACTTGCGTCCACAATCAATGGCAAGTTAGCAATTGCCCTTTATGGAGACCTTGGAGCCGGCAAAACCACCTTTGTCCAGGGATTTGCAAATGGCCTTGATGTGCCTGAAGGCTACTATATTACAAGCCCCACATACAACATAATCAATGAATATCCAGGCAGATTGCCGCTATATCACATGGATCTATACCGCCTTGGCTCTTCCGATGAGCTTGAGTACATCGGTCTTGATGATATTGTGGCATCTGAGGGAGTTATTATAGTTGAATGGCCGGAACTGATGGAGCACGGCATCATTCAATTTGATCTCTCCATAAAACTTGTAACAGACAATCTTTATAACAGGGAGATATCTTTTATTGCATCTGGACTTGAGGGTGTAAATCTGTTAAGGAACTTCTCTGTTTAAAATTTTAAAAACCCTTAATTTCAGATTTAAAATCAAACAGAAACAAAACAATGTAATCGACACTTATGATCTTGTAAGTCTTGTCAACACTGTCTGAATCAGGATTCCCAAGATTAACAAGATAAGGCAGGATGATATTTCTTGAACATCCTTTTCATCCTGGTTATCCTGATTCAGACAAATTCCGCAACTGCAAAAAGCAAGAAGATGTCGATTTTGAGTACATAAAGAACAAGAAACCCCTTGTATCTTACATTCAAATGGTATGAGTGTACCCTGTGGCCGTCATCCGGCCATAAACGTTTAAACTGTTTCAGGAGCAGCTATGGCATTGAAAGTACAGAAGTTCGGTGGCACATCTGTCGCCGATATTGATAGAATTAAAAGTGTTGCCGACAGAGTGACCAAAAGTTATGACCAGGGAGACCGCGTTGTTGTGGTTCTCTCGGCCATGGCAGGCGTAACAGACAAGCTTATTTCACTGGCAGAATCGGCATCCAGCTCACCGGACTCAAGGGAGCTTGATGTGCTTCTTGCCACAGGTGAACAGACAACGGCCGCCCTTCTGGCCATGATACTCAAAGACAGAGGCTATACGGCCACATCCCTGCTGGGATTCCAGGCTGGGATCATAACTGATCACAGTGCCGGAAAGGCACGTATTCTCGACATTGAGGCAAATCGCATCACTGCCCTTCTTGAAAAAAAGCACATTGTTGTTGTTGCAGGATTTCAGGGCAGAGATGAAGACGGCAACATAACAACCCTTGGACGGGGTGGGTCTGATACATCTGCTGTGGCAATTGCTTCGGCAATCAAGGCTGATGTATGCGAGATTTTTACAGATGTTGACGGAGTCTATACCACAGATCCCAGAATATGCAGCAAAGCCCGCAAAATCAACAAAATTTCATATGAAGAGATGCTTGAAATGGCCATCCTGGGTGCAAAGGTTCTCCAGATTCGGTCTGTTGAATTTGCCAAAAAATATAATGTACCAGTGCATGTCAGATCATCATTTAATGAGGAGGAAGGAACAATGGTTGTCAATGAAAGCGCTGACATGGAAAGCGTTGTGGTGTCAGGCGTCACCTGTGATAAAAACGAAGCCAGAATAACATTGAAAAAGGTACCTGATCAGCCAGGAATATCTGCCACAATATTTGGAGCACTTGCAGATGCAAATATCATGGTGGATATGATCATACAAAACACACGTTCCGGAGGAGAAACCGATGTGACATTCACCGTTACAAAAAGTGACTTTAAAAAAGCGTGTGAAATTTCAGAAATTGTAGCAAAGGAGATTGGAGCCACAGATGTTCTGACAGCAGAAAACATAGCCAAGGTTTCTGTAATAGGACTTGGCATGAAAAGCAACTCCGGAGTTGCTGCCACAATGTTCAAGGCCCTTGCATCGGAAAATATCAATATACGGCTGATCAGCACATCGGAAATACGTATATCCTGTGTGGTTGAAGCAAAATACGCTGAACTTGCAGTAAGGGTTCTGCATACAGCCTTTGGACTTGACATGGAAGAGATGTAGGAATCCCCCCAGAAATACTGTCTGAATCAGGATACCCAAGATTGATGATCTCTTAAAAAGTCCGATTTTAGCATAATTTCAGTTATAACGTACTGAAATTATTAATAGTGAATTTGCCGATTTGGACTTTTTACAGGGGCATCAAGATTAACAAGATAAGTCAGGATTTTATATCCTGAACATCCCATCCATCCTGGTTATCCTGATTCAGACAAATGCAATATCTGCTGAAAAAGCAATAAAATGTCGATGTTGAGATAGTGTCAAAGGCGATCTTCAATCTCTTCTGCAATCCTGTCAGCCGCTGCCGCAGGCTCATCTGCCATTTTTATGGGGCGTCCCACAACAATAAGATCAGCCCCTGCCTTAACTGCCATGGCCGGTGTGGTTATGCGCTGCTGGTCATCATTTTCAGGCAGTGACCACTTAGGCCTAATACCTGGTGTTACTGCAAGAAAATCCTTTCCAAACATCTCTTTAACAGCTTTAGCCTCATGGCCGGAACAGACAATACCCCTGCATCCGGCATCTTTTGCCATCTGTGCCCTTTTAATGACCAATGAGTGTAGATCCCTTACATATTCTTCCCGAAATCCGCTATTTGCAACTACCTGGGAATCATTATCTGTCAACACTGTTACACCAAGAACACCGGTTTTCTTACCTCCGCCCTTTACAGCCATTTCAAGCATATTAATAGATGATGCACAATGAACAGTAACAAGATCAACTCCAAGCTGTGCCACACGCTCCATTGTACGTTCCACTGTTCGTGAAATATCATGAAATTTTAAATCCAGGAAAACACCTGCATCACCCAAATCTTTTATTATTTTTATAATATCAGGCCCTGACTGCACAAAAAGCTCAAGGCCGACCTTGAACATTGCCACCTTTCCCTTCAGCAGTTGAACGTACCTTTGAGCCTCTTCAATAGAGGGAACATCAAGGGCAAATACAATGTAATCCTTACCATGCTTCATCCGGCATACTCCATGACTCTTTTAAATTTTAAAATTGATAGCGGCTCTGGCATAAATCATAATTTTGTTGAAACAACTTCGGGTTTAATGATATTAAATAAAATTTACTCAGTCAATTGTAATAACTTTTTCTTTATCTGAAAGAGCATAAACTGACTTGTAATGTTACCTGATACATCTATCAACTGTAATAATTTTTTATTTATCTGAAAGAGCATAGTAACCGACTTGTCGGGTCACCTGATACAATAGAATATGAACATCCGGAAAATACAAGGGCATTCATATCAAAAAAACTGGACTCTGTAACATCTTGAATATAATCACTGAACACATTCCATCCGGAAGCTTCAAAGCATTTCCAAAAAGCGATCGTATCCTGCAGGCCTACCTTGGCACATGCGTTGGAGTTGCACTTTATGATAAAGCCCACAATGTTGGCGGTATGATCCACATACTTTTGCCATCCCCACCTACAAAAAACCGCCCTGAGAATCCTGAAAAATATGCATCAACAGGACTGCCAATTCTTCTTCAGGCCCTCTATGATTTGGGAGCGACTCCAAAGACACTTACTGCAACCATTGCAGGAGGTGCCCTTGTAGGCCCTTTAAGTCATCAGGATATTAATCTTGACATTGGCGGCAGATCCATGGAAATTGCCATGAAAGTCCTTGAAAATGAAAACATTTTCATTGAAAAATCAGAAACCGGTGGTTTTTTTACCTGTACCCTGGAACTGAATCTTACAAATGGTGAAACATCCATCAAGCCGGCCTGGAACAAACAGATAAAAGAAAATACGGAATGTGCAGTTCCATCCAGAAAAGAGATTCTCAAAACAATTGAATCCCTTACCCCAATACCCCAGACTGCCCTGAAAATCTTAAGAATTGTGCAGGAAGACAACTACTCCATAGAGAACATATCAAGTGAGCTTCACAAAGATCAGGTACTGGCTGCCCGTACCCTTCAGATGTGCAATGCCGCCATGTTTTCAGGAAAAATCAAAATTGAGACACTCAAGGATGCACTTCTTATCCTTGGAGAGACAACCCTTATCAACTCTGTTATAACCGCAGCCATCAAAAACTATTTTTCCCAGTCCGAGACAATGGGCTACTCTCTTTGCAGAGGTGGGATGTTTTTTCACTCACTTGGATGTGCTGTCACTTCAGAGGTTATTGCCAGAATAACAAAAAAAGCAGAGCCACAGACAGCTTATACAGCAGGTCTTCTCCATGATATCGGAAAAGTGGTGCTTGATCAGTACATTGCCCATTTATGCCCTCTTTTTTTCAGAACCCTGCACCAGCATAAAACCGATTATCTGACACTTGAAAAGAAAATCCTCGGCATTACCCACTGCGAAACAGGGGGAATCCTTGCTGATGAGTGGAACTTTTCAAACTCCCTAAAAGAGGTAATACTCCACCACCACAATCCCCACAAGTGTCATGATCATAAACATCTTGGTAGCATCGTATATGTTGCAGATCTTATAATGTCCAGATTCAATACAGCATATGAGACAGACAAAATGGCATCCGGCAATCTTGAAAGCATATTGGCATACCTTGGCCTGAAATTAAAGGATCTGCCTGATGTTGTTGATGCCATACCAATGCATGTATTCAAAATGATCGTATGAATGGACATGATTGCCTATAAATCACCCCCAAATATAAAAATGATAGTCATTTTCACGAAAAACGGAAATGGTTGCAATGCAGCCACTCCCAAAGATAAAAATTTGTATCCATTTCCACGATAAAGAGACCACTATGAACCAGCGCAACAATATTTCAAACAAACCAGAAAACCGAGATAACTCACTTTTCAGACAGATTCCCGGAGTAGATTTGCTCATTGACAGAATCAGGGAAGACAGCCGTTTTGAAAAGATACCCCATTCGGTAATAAAATCTTCCATCCAAAGTATTTTAAAAACTCTGAGAGCAACCATACGGGAAGGTGGTACCCCTGATCTTTTGATGGATAATATTATTTCTTCCATTTTAAAGCACGCTGAAAAGACCGTGGCTCCCCGCCTTGTCCCAGCCATCAACGCTACAGGTGTTGTTCTTCATACAAATCTTGGCCGTGCACCACTTGCTGAAGCTGCACTGAATAGAATTAATGGCATTGCAAAAGGCTTTTCAAACCTTGAATTTGATATTTCAAGGGGAAAAAGGGGAGAAAGATACAGTGCTGTTGAAACCCTAATATGCCAGCTTACTGGGGCAGAAGCTGCTTTGGCAGTAAATAACAATGCTGCTGCTGTTCTATTATCCCTTAATACCCTTGCTGAAGGAGATGAGGTGGTTGTATCAAGGGGTGAACTTGTGGAGATTGGCGGCTCTTTCAGAATTCCCGATGTAATGACAAAAAGCGGCTGCATACTTAAAGAGGTAGGCACCACAAACCGTACACATCTTAAAGATTATGAAAATGCTGTTACTGAAAAAACAGGACTTTTTCTTAAAGTACACACCAGCAACTACACAATTGAAGGCTTTACCTCCAGTGTGCCACTATATAAAATTGTAGAACTTGCCAGGAAAAAGGGACTTCCTGTAATGGAGGATTTAGGAAGTGGTTCACTCATTGACCTCTCACAATATGGACTGGGTAAAGAGCCAACAGTACAGGAGGCAGTGGCTTCAGGTGCTGACATAATAACCTTCAGTGGTGATAAGCTTCTTGGAGGGCCACAAGCCGGCATTATTGCAGGTAATGCTGATATAATCCGCAAAATAAAGTCAAACCCCCTTACCCGAGCATTAAGGATTGACAAGCTTACCCTTGCCGCCCTTGAAGCAACCTTGAGCATATACAGAGATGAAGCTGAAGCAATAGTGAAAATCCCCACTTTAAAGATGTTAACCCTTTCGTTTCAGGAAACTGCTTCAAAAACCGATAAAATTGTTGATACACTAAAGCAAAAACTTAAAATCCCTGAGAAACAGGCAGATATTGGGTGGGCTGATCTCTCTTCCAGAACGGGCGGCGGTTCCTATCCTGAGCTTCCCATTGCAAGCAGGTGTGTAACTATTATCCCTAAAACTTTGACTGTAACCAGACTTGAAAAAGAATTACGCATGTTCAATCCCGCCATAATTGGAAGAATTGATAATGACAGGTTTATAATAGACCCAAGAACCCTTCAACAGGGTGAAGAGGATATTGTTGTTGATGCACTTGCAACTGTTATCAACAGCAACATCGAATAGATCACCATTCATGGAAAACTCCGATGCCCCACGGGAATAAAAACGACAATGTTCTTTACCGTGAAAAAGAGGCATCTTTCATTTGTCGGTTTACACGGTAAAAATCAACCACCTTGTAAAAGTCAATAAGACCATCAGGACTGAATAACAGTGAGAGAAAACATGAGACACAAGATAGATATTTTAAATTTCGATAGCATATTATCTTCAAGGGAAGTTGATCCTGACCAGTTTTCCTTTATGAAATCAGATGCCGACAGGATACCCCCAAGGATGACCCCCCCTGAAACCTATCTATGTGACATTCTGATTGAGGGCAAACTCATTACTGATCATTTTTCTTCAAAGTCTGAATCCTTGGCATCTACTGGATTACAACCAGAATCACCCATATCTATAGCATTTGCCGTTATACATATCAGTAACGTGGATACAGAATCCATAGAGCAGACGCTAAACGGGGTTATAAAACACGAGAACACCCTTAGAGAATGGCTGTACAAAGATACTCTAATCATTGCAACTTCGGGAAATATTGAAGAAAATGAAAAAAAGCTCCGCCATATAATTGATTCCATCCTGAAAATACCAAATGCAAAAACCCATGCAGGTGCAGCCATCTATCTGCCCGGAACAACCACATGCCATTGTGCTTCCAATCCTGTGACTTCAATCCCCTGTGATTCAGAAACCTCATGTGATTCAGAAACCTCATGTGATTCAGAAATCCCCTGTGATTCAGACCCCCCCTGTGATTCAGACCCCCCCTGTGATTCAGACCCCCCCTGTGATTCAGAAATCTCCTGTGATTCAGAAACATCCGGTGAAGAGTCAAAACCAAAATCCACCTTGGATTTCAATGGAACGGACAACATTAAAATCACAGAAAAAAAACCAGGATATGGCGCACCTACCACTGAATCTGTTGAGGCAGCAATTCAAAATGCCATAAAAGCACATGACCATGCAGCTTTTATGGGAAACGGCTCAATAGTGTTCTTTAATGATATTTCACAGAACATATTTGGAGACAGGCTCTATCAGCTTGGATTTAACCATGAAGCTGCTGAAGCATATAAAAATGGGCTTAAAATCAATCCTGATAATACAAACCTTCGTAACAGCCTGGGGGTATGCTACAGTGTCATGAATCAGCTTCCTCATGCACTTGAACAATTTAAAATTGCCATTGCCACAGATGACACCGATTTTATGGTTCTATACAATGCAGGTCTTACTTGCAACTTAATGAACGACCTTGATACAGGAATAGAATACCTTAAAAGGGCAATTAACCTAAACAGCTCCCTTTATGAAGCTCACCTCACAGCAGGTATCCTTTTGCTGAAAGCTGAAAAATACTCAAGTGCCATATCACATATTGTTAATGCAGCAAACATAAAACCTGATTCTGCAATCGTTCCAAGAATTATGGGAGAAATATATCTTAAGACAAACCAGCCTGAAAAAGCCTCCATTGAATTTACCCGAGCAGTAAAACTTAATCCCCATGATGCGGTTGCCTTTTCAGGTCTTGCAAGATCATGGGAAATAAGAAATAAAAATCTGGATATAGCTATTGATCTGGCATGCTACAGCATAGAAATTTCTCCGGACAATCCATATTTCAGAATCAGACTTGCCAGAATATACATGAAAACAGGCAACTTTAAATCCGCAGAGATAGAGTTTTCAAAGGCTGAACAAACTCTGAAAGAGCATGAAGAGCAAGCTTCAAAAGCTGCACTTAATGAAAAAAAACTTGAAAAGGGCATAAATGATGATAATCATGATATACTTGAGCAAAGCGATGATATAGCTGACGAATGCAAATCTGAAAACAGAGAAACTGATCAGTCACCTTTACAGAAAAAATTGATTAAGGATGAAATACACTCTGGCAACCACTCTTCTGAGAATCATAAAACCGGAACAAATATTAAAAAAAATATGACAACAGCAAAAAAATCTGCTTAGGAATTGATTATTAATAACTTGCCCATTCATCTTACAGTGGCCGACATTGGAGCCAACCAAAAAAATACTTCTGACTCAGGACAAAAGCAGACAATGGACAGCAGAAAAATCATTATTGATACACTTGAAGAGAGCCTAAGTGTAAAAGAGCAATTTATAAGAAACAGCGTGGAAAAAATCCTGGAAGCATCAAACCTTATGGCGCAATGCCTTAAAAATGGTTCAAAAATTCTTTTAATGGGAAACGGAGGCAGTGCTGCTGATGCACAGCATATTGCTGCAGAATTTGTCAATCGCTTCCAGATGGAAAGGCCACCCCTTGCAGCCATTGCCCTTACAACAGACACTTCCATTCTCACAAGCATAGGCAATGACTACAGTTTTGAGGATATCTTTTATAAACAGACCCAAGCCCTTGGAAGAGAAGGCGATATAGCAATATGTATCACTACAAGCGGCAATTCTGCCAATATCCTGAAAGCTGCCCACGAAGCCATTAGCATGGGGATCCATGTAATTGGCATGTCAGGCAATACAGGAAATCTAAAGAAGATTGCAAAAATTCCCTTTTGTGTGGATTCCACTGTCACCGCAAGAATACAGGAGAGCCATATAACTCTTGCCCACATTCTGTGTGACCTAACAGAAAGGATTTTGTTTGAATAATGATTATAAAAGAGTGTTACCGAACATTTACAGTTGAAGTAGTGAAAGTCTTTTAAAAAAATATTATTTCAAAGACTTTCCAATGGAAATAATAATAGGAGAAACAAAAAAATGCCTATATTTGAATATAAATGCAATGGTTGCAAAAAAGATTTTGAACTTCTGGTAATTGGAAGCCAGAAGCCTCTTTGCCCATCATGCAGTAGCCCTGACCTTGTAAAACTTATGTCTGCATGTGGTTTTTTTTCTAAAACAAACGGCCCTGGCAACACTGTACAGACAACATCTTCGGCTGGCTCGGCATGCAGCGGCTGTGCAGCAACAAGCTGTTCAACTTGCGGAAGCAGGTAATCAACGGGAAATAAAATGAATTATAAAATTAAAATAGGCACCAGAGGAAGCCAGCTTGCACTGTGGCAGGCCAACTGGGTCAAACAAAAGCTCGAAGCTGCCTGCAAAGGTCTTAGTGCAGAAATTGTCATTATTAAAACAACAGGAGATCGCATTACTGACAGGCCACTTGCCATGGTTGGTGGAAAGGGTCTTTTTGTAAAAGAAATTGAACAGCAGCTTATGGACAAAGATGTGGATATCGCGGTACACAGCATGAAAGATATGCCAGGAGATCTTCCTTCAGATCTGCACATAGGAGCTGTACCTGTACGTGAAAACCCATTTGATGTTCTCATTTCAAGGGAGAATAAACTTCTTACAGATCTGCCAAATGGTGCCAAAATCGGTACAAGCAGCCTACGACGTGCATCCCAGATTAAACATAAACGCCCTGATATTAATCCCGTATCCATACGTGGTAATCTTGATACGCGGCTTAAAAAACTTGATAATGGCGAATATGATGCCATTATACTTGCAGCCGCAGGATTAATAAGACTTGGCATGGTACACAGAATAACACAATACCTTGATGAAACAACAATGCTTCCAGCAGTGGGGCAAGGTGCTCTGTGCATTGAGTCAAGGGAAAATGACCCAAAGATCAATGAGCTCCTTAAAACAATTGATGACCCCAACACAAGAGTTCCTGTTGAAGCAGAACGTGCATTTCTAAAACAAATGGAAGGAAGCTGCCACATACCTGTGGCCTGTTTCGGAAAACTGAAAAACGGAAAGCTTGAAAATGGAAAACCTGAAAATGGAAAGCTTGAGCTGACAGGCCTGGTTGCTTCCGAGGATGGCAGTGAGCTTATAAAAGAGTCTTTAACCGGTGATGCAGGAAATTGCAGAAAAATCGGCATCGACCTTGCCAAGATACTCCTTGAAAGGGGTGCAAAACAGATACTGGAGAATATAAAAATTTCATGAATCGTCAAAAAGGAAAAGTATATCTTATCGGGGCAGGCCCCGGAGACCCTGGCCTTGTCACAATAAAGGGGATGGAGTGCATAAAAAAAGCTGACGTTGTTGTATATGACTACCTTGCCGCCCCTGCCCTTCTGAATTTTGCAAGGCATGATGCAGAGATTATATATGTTGGCAAAAAAAGGTGGTGACCACACCATGACCCAGGACAAGATCAATGAACTGCTTGCCCAAAAGGGAGAAATGGGTCATACAGTCGCCCGTCTTAAAGGAGGAGATCCCTTTATTTTCGGACGAGGAGGAGAGGAGGCCGAAGTTCTTATAGAGAGAGGTGTTCCCTTTGAAATTGTACCCGGTGTAACTTCTGCTGTTGCAGCACCAGCCTATGCAGGCATCCCACTTACACACCGCGACTACACATCATCGGTATCTCTTATAACTGGCCATGAAGACCCGTCAAAAGAAGAGAGCAGCATCAACTGGAAATCATTTGCTCAAAGCGGCAGCACCCTTGTTTTCCTTATGGGAGTTAAGAATCTTCCAAGGATTACAGAAAACCTGATACTTAACGGCAAATCACCTGACACACCTGTTGCCCTTGTTCGATGGGGGACAACAACAAGACAGGAGAGTGTCACAGGAACCCTTGAGACCATTGTGGAAAATGTCAAAAAAGCGGGACTTAAAGCACCTGCAATCATTGTGGTTGGAGATGTTGTCTCTCTGAGGGATAAAATGAGATGGTTTGAAGATCGCCCTCTTTTTGGCAAACAGATAGTTGTGACACGCGCCCGTGCCCAGGCAAGTGGATTTATTGAGACCTTAACTGAACTTGGTGCAACATGTATTGAAATCCCAACAATCAAGGTAGTTGCACCCCAGGATAACACTCCCCTTGAGAAAGCTCTCAAGGAAATTGCAAAATATGACTGGATAGTTTTCACAAGTGTAAATGGTGTAAAGTTCTTCTTTGACACTCTGTTTAAGTCAGGCAAAGATGTCAGAATAATGGGACACCTTAAATGTGCATGCATAGGCCCTGTAACAAAACAGGAGTTGATGAAACATGGCATTGTCTGCGATGTTCTTCCTGAAAGTTATCGGGCAGAATCTGTCATTGAAGCATTTTCCGGTATGGAGATAAAAAACAAAAATATTCTTCTGCCACGCGCAAAGGAGGCACGGTCAATACTTCCGGAAGAGCTGTCAAAAATGGGTGCTATAGTTGAAGAGGTTACCGTATATATAACAGAGCAGGTTGAGGATGAAAAACAGAAACTTTTGAGTCTGCTTGAAAAAAATGAAATTGATATGGTCACATTTACAAGCTCCTCAACTGTGAAAAACTTCAAAGCTCTGCTTCCCCAAAACAGCTTCAAGGCAATGCTTGAAAACGTAAAGACAGCCTCAATTGGCCCTATTACTTCTGACACTGCAAAATCAGAAGGAATTATACCGGACATAACAGCATCGGAATTTACAATTCCTGGTCTAATTAATGCTATCATTGATTATTACCGGAACAGGGAACCCTCCTGATGACACTTCAATGTGATATAAATAATGAACATTTCAAGAGTATAAATCAAAATAACTCTTTAGAATCAAATAATTATACTAATATTACCAAAGTTAACAATGAACCTAAAAGCAGGCAGATTCATTCAGAGCACAGAGTTGTAAATTACTTGAGAATATCTGTTACTGACAGATGCAATCTTGCCTGCCGCTACTGTGTTCCCAAGGAGATACTTCCTAACCTGCATCACGAAGATATTGCAAGATATGAAGAGATTCATCGCATTGTGGTCAGTGCAGCAGAACTTGGAATCAGCAAAATAAGGATAACAGGCGGGGAGCCACTTGTACGAAAAGGCATCTTTTCTTTCATAAAGGGCATCTCACAAATCAATGGAATCCAGGAAATATCTTTGACAACCAACGGGGTTATGCTTAAGGATAATCTGGACAAACTCATTGACTCGGGAATACACCGTGTAAATATCAGCCTTGATACACTTAAACCTGAAAAATTCAGATTCATATCAGGGAAAGACTATTTTCATAAGGTGTGGGAAGGAATTATGCTGGCAATTGACAAAGGACTGTCGCCGGTAAAACTCAACGCTGTCATTTTACGGGGTATCAATGATGATGAAATAGAGCAGCTTTCAGGCCTTTCCACAATATACCCTGTTCATATGCGTTTTATTGAGTATATGCCCATGGGGAACTCCTCAATTGAACCTTCACAGCAGATTCTTATCCCAGAGATCAAGGAACGAATAGAAAAAAAATTTGGCACTCTTGAATCTGTTGAACCAGCAAAAGAGTCATCAAGCAACAGACCTGATATAGGGGGTGCCTTGGTAGCTTTGCAAAAAAAACATGCAGGTCCTGCAAAACGGTTTAAAATAAGAAACGCGCCAGGAGAAATAGGTTTCATATCTCCGGTAAGTTCGCATTTCTGTCACGAATGCAATCGACTTCGCCTTACATCAACAGGAAAACTCAGGCCATGTTTGTTGAATAACACGGAAATTGACATCCTGACGCCTTTAAGGCAAGGTGCAACAAGAGAAGAGATAGAGCAGATATTTATGAGTGCTGTTAAAAGAAAACCATCTGCACACTCCATTGGAAACAGTTATAAGATAAATGGGGAGAAAGTACTTTTCAACAAAATCACAACACAGATGTCAACGATTGGAGGATAAAACGTTAAGGAATGGTTTTTAAATAACGTGCCCTTTAAAATCAGGGAGAGCGGGCGTCCCGCCCGCTTAGTTTAATTCAAAATGGGAAAGTTATTTCGTGCTCATTCCTAAGGAGCTTGCTGTAAAAGAGATTCCTAAATATCAAAAACTTTAAGGCAACAGCATTGTGGGGCCGGGGGTGAGATAAATTGGCAAGTTATTAAAAAGCGATTCCTAATATCAAAATCACAAAAAGCCCATATTGCAAAATACAGCAATATGGGCTTTTTAGTTCGTTGCGGGCATTCGCCATGTACGTTGTTTATAGTATTTTTTTATGCCTCATCAAAAATAAGCTCTATCATTGACATGGGGGCTGCATCTCCGGAACGGGGACCAAGTTTGGTAATCCTTGTATAACCGCCATCCCTGCTGCTGAATTTATCTGCCACATCATTAAATAGCTTATGTACCACATCTTTTTCTCTTATAAAAGCAAGAGCTTGACGTCTGGCATGTAAATCACCTCTTTTTGCAAGCGTGATCATCTTGTCAGCATGTTTTCTAAGTTCCTTTGCCTTTGCATCGGTAGTTTTAATGCGATCATGCTTGAACAATGATGTCACCATGTTTCTGAACATGGCTTTTCGATGGCTTGAGGTTCGATTCAGCTTTACGCCTGATTTTCTATGTCTCATGGGAAAATTTATTCTCCTTCATTAACTTCCTACTCATCCTCAGTGGGCTCAAATCCGTCGTTGTGTTCATTCAGGTTTTCCTGACCATTCTGGTCATCATCCTCAGGAGGCTCAAATCCGTCAAGGTCCATGCCAAGGGAGAGCTCCATGGAAGTTAATACCTCTTTAATCTCATTTAGGGATTTTCTTCCAAAATTTTTGGTTTTGAGCATTTCACTCTCAGTCTTTTGAACAAGCTGATAAATTTTGAGTATCTGTGCATTTTTAAGACAATTGGAGCTTCTAACCGACAGTTCCAGCTCATCTACGCTTCTGTAAAGATTTTCATTAAAATCTTTATCCGGGCGTTCAGGTCCGTCATCGTCCTGTTCAGGCTCAATATCTTCATCAAAATTGATAAAGGGATTCATCTGTTCTTTCAAAATTTTTGCAGCATAGGCAACAGAGTCCTCTGGAGAAACACTGCCATCTGTCCAGACTTCCAGGGTCAGCTTGTCATAGTCGGTTTTTTGACCTACTCTGGATGTCCCCACAACATATTTTACTCTTTTAATCGGTGAAAACACACTGTCTATGGGAATAGTTCCCACAGGTGCTTCAGGATCTTTATTGGCTGAGGCAAGAGCATACCCTTTCCCGCTTTTAACATGCAGCGTCATTTGCAATACACCGCCTTTTGAAAGGGTTGCAATATGCTGATCAGGATTAAGGATATGGATATGAGGGTCGCTTCCAGCCAGATCTGCTGCAGTAACATCCCCCTCTTTCTGCACATTAACTGTTAAAACCCTGTCTTCAAGGTCATCAACCTTAAGTTTAACTGATTTAAGGTTCATGATAAGTTCAGATACATCTTCTCTGACATCGGGGATAACGCTGTAGGCATGAAGAGCTTCCTCAAATTTTACAGAAACAATGGCAGCGCCATACAAAGACGAGAGGATAATACGCCTCAGAGAATTTCCGATTGTGATTCCAAATCCCCTTTCAAGGGGCTCACATACAAATTTCCCATACGTTGAGGTGCTTGTAACAACCACTTTTTCAGGCCGGATCATTCCATGCCAGTTAATATATACAAGTTCATCTGATGACATTGTTTATCTCCTGATATAATCATAGGACAAAACTGTTGTTCAACTCAATTATTTCGAGTAGAACTCTACAATCAGCTGTTCCTGTATGGGCAGAGTCACATCCTCACGATTGGGAAGGGCCTTTACAACTCCTTTAAACCCATCTTTGTCAAGTTCAAGCCATTGGGGAATACCACGTCTTACAACAGTTTCAATGGATTCTGCAATAGCTTTTACATTTCTGCTCTTCTCTTTAAGCTCAACAACATCACCGCTTTTTACAACATATGAAGGGATATTAACCTTTCTGCCATTTACAGTAAAATGGTTATGTCTGACAAAATGACGACCCTGGGTACGGGAAGATGTAAATCCAAGCCTGAAAACAACATTATCCAGGCGTGTCTCAAGAAGAGTCAGCAAATTGGTACCTGTAATGCCTTTCTGGCGATCAGCATTCTTAAAAATAATTCTGAACTGTTTTTCTGAAATACCGTAAATTCTTCTGACTTTCTGTTTTTCACGGAGCTGAATACCGTAATCGGAACTTTTTCCTCGTCGTTGACCATGCTGCCCCGGCGGATATGCTCTTCTGTCAAAACTGCATTTGTCCGAATAACAACGGTCGCCTTTCAAAAAAAGCTTCATATTTTCGCGTCTGCACTGACGGCAGACAGATCCTCTATAACGTGACAACGCTTTCCTCCTTATAAAAAAAATCAACAGGGTAAAACGGGCAGGGACAAATCAATTAAACCCTTCTTCTCTTTGGCGGACGGCATCCGTTATGGGGAACTGGGGTTACATCCTTGATCATTGAAATATTAAGTCCGAGAGCATGAAGTGCACGCAAGGCAGACTCTCTACCTGCTCCAGGACCTTTGACATAAACGCTGACTGTTTTAAGACCATGTTCCATGGCTTTTGTGCCAGCATCCTCTGCCGCAAGTTTGGATGCAAAAGGAGTACTCTTTCTTGAACCCTTGAAGCCCTGAATACCGGAGCTTGACCATGATATGGTATTGCCGGTTTCATCAGTAATAGTTATAATTGTATTATTAAATGTTGACTGAATGTGTACAACACCTGTTGAAATATTTTTTTTGACTTTTTTCTTTACTACTGCTTTCTTGGTTTTCTTCGCCATTCTATTTTGCTATGCCTCCTGATTCCAAGGGCTCATCCACAAAAAAAGATGCCCGGAATATACTTACTTTTTCTTTTTGACAGCAGCACGCTTAGGACCTTTTCTCGTTCTTGCGTTTGTGCTGGTACGTTGACCATGACACGGAAGGGATTTTCTATGGCGAAGTCCACGGTAACATCCCAGATCCATGAGTCGCTTTATATTCATTGAAGTCTGGGTTCTAAGTTCACCTTCAACTTTATATTCAGCGTCAATGACCTTTCTGATTTCATTAATTTGCTCTTCTGTCAGATTATCCGCTTTCATAGTTGGTTCAAGACCAACCTGAGTCAGGATATCTCTAGATCGGCTCCTTCCTATACCATATATATAGGTCAACGCAATCTCGACATGCTTATTTCTCGGTAAATCTACGCCTGCAATTCTTGCCACGCTCTATTCCCCCTATCCCTGCCTCTGGTTATGGCGTTTATTCATACATATTACCCTGACAACTCCGGATCTGCGGATAATCTTGCAGTCTTTGCATATTTTTTTTACTGAAGCTCTGACTTTCATTTTATACACTCCAATGATATCTATACGCATCAAAAATCTTTTTCCAGAATCATATCTCTTCTGTCAGAAGTTTGATATGCGTCAGCTATACAACATATTTATTTCCAGATATATTCCTTTTCATAAAAAGCAACCGGGATTTTCAGGCAAATCTAAAAAAACAAATAAAAAGATCCCGATCAATTTAGCTGGAAACAAGTGTTTATTTATAACGATAAGTAATCCTGCCACGGGTTAAATCATACGGTGAAAGTTCAACTGTAACCTTATCACCAGGCAAAATCTTTATAAAATGCATACGCATTTTACCTGAAATATGTGCAAGCAGTTGATGCTTGTTTTCAAGCTCAACCTTGAACATGGCATTTGGCAGGGTTTCAAGCACCGTCCCTTCCACTTTGATAGGTTCTTCCTTTGCCATAAATTACTTAACTCCCTTTATATTAACGTCTTCCTTTTATTGCGCCACCCTTACCAAGGAACCCCTCATAGTTGCGTGAGATCATATGAGTTTCAATCTGGGAAACCGTGTCTATGGAAACTCCGACAACAATAAGAAGTGCTGTTCCTCCAAAATAGAACGGTACATTGAATTTTGTCATAAGCATGGTGGGAAGTACACAAACAGCAGATACATACAAAGCGCCACCCAAGGTAATCCTGGTCAGCACCTTGTCAATATATTCTGCTGTACGTTTGCCTGGTCTGATTCCTGGAATATATCCACCATTTTTCTTCATCCGGTCTGCCACATCATCAGGATTAAAGGTCACCGCTGTATAGAAAAAGCAGAAAAATATTATAAAACCAACATATATCAGATTATACACTATGGTTCCAGGACTCATGGCAGCAGCAATACTCTGCATAACAGGAAGATCAATAAAATTGGCAAGAGTGGCTGGAAACATGATAATTGATGAAGCAAAAATGGGCGGAATAACACCAGCGGTATTTATCTTCAAAGGAAGATGGGAAGTCTGACCTCCATACATCTTTTTGCCGACCACCCTCTTGGCATATTGAACAGGAATACGACGCTGTGACTGCTCCATAAATATAATACATCCAACCACAACAACCATCAAAACCATAAGAATTATAATTGTAAAAATACCCATTTCACCTGTGGATACAAGCCTGAGAGTATTGCCAATAGCAATGGGCATTCTTGCAACAATTCCAGCAAAAATAATCAGAGAGATACCGTTTCCGATACCCCGCTCTGTTATCTGCTCTCCCAACCACATGATAAAGGCGGTACCTGCTGTCAAGGTAATTACAGTGATAATTCTAAATCCCCAACCAGGCTCCATTACTATAGGAGCACCTGCCGGAGAACTCATTGACTCCAGACCAACGCTTATACCAAAACCCTGAATAATACTCAACAGTACTGTACCATACCTTGTGTACTGAGTGATTTTCTTTCTGCCATGTTCTCCCTCTTTGGAAAGCTGCTCCAGATGAGGAATAACAACTGTCATCAACTGTAGTATAATAGATGCACTGATGTAGGGCATTATTCCAAGGGAAAAACGGAAAGCTGCTCCAGGGCTCCACCTGAAAACATGTTAAACATCGCAAACAGGGTTCCACGGGCACTATCAAAAAAGGAGGCCAATGCCACCGCATCAATACCCGGTGTTGGAACATGTACACCTACCCGATATACAAACAGAAAGGCAAGAGTAATAAGCAGCTTTCTTTTCAGGTCAGGCAGTTTAAATATATTCTGGTATCCGCTCTGAATCATTGATAAAACCTCAGGTTAAATTATCGTCTCAACTTTACCACAGTGATCTGTTAAAAATAGTAAATCCCATAAATATCCATTCAACTGGAATAACGCCAATTTACGAACCCAGAATCAGAAAAAAATGAAATTTCATCTTACAAATCAACTGAATTACAGTTCAACCTTGCCACCGGCAGCTTCAATTTTTTCCATGGCACTCTTGCTGACAAGGCAACCTTTTACATTAAAGGTTTTGGCCACTTCACCATTACCAAGTATTTTAACCTGATCGTAGTTACCTTTAACAAGACCTACCTCCCTCAAGGAGATCTCATTAATGGATTCACCGGATTCAAAACGATCAAGATCTGCTACATTAATAACAGCTACAATGCGCTTGTGAATATTGTTAAAACCACGCTTGGGCAACCGTCTGTGAAGTGGCATCTGACCGCCTTCAAAGCCAGGACGGACACCTCCACCTGATCTTGCGTTATGACCTTTATGACCCCTTGTTGAGGTTTTTCCCATGCCGGAGCCCGGGCCGCGCCCAACCCTTTTTCTTTTGTGCCTGCTACCTTCAGCAGGTGCCAGCTCATGCAATTTCATATCAAACCTCCTCTGCCTTTACAAGATGGGGGATTTTTTTGACCATCCCCATTATCGCAGGGTTCATATTATGCTCAACAGTCATGTGCATGCGCTTCAGGCCCAATGCACGAACAATCCGACGATGCTTTGCCGGACGTCCTATAATGCTTCTGATCTGTGTTATCTTAACTTTACCAGCCATGTTTCTTCTCTCCACTATAATTCTTCTGGTCGAAGGCCACGTCGTCTGGCCACAGACTCTTTTGTTTCAAGTGAGGTCAGGCCGGCCATGGTTGCCCTGACTACATTGTGCGTATTATTGGTACCAATGCATTTGGTCAAAATATCAGTGACACCAGCAGCCTCAAGAACCGCACGCACCGCACCACCGGCAATAACACCGGTTCCTGGGGATGCAGGTTTAAGAAGCACTCTTCCTGCTCCATACTGTCCAACAACTTCAAACGGTACAGTACCATCTATAATCGCAACTTTTCTCATGCTGTTTCTGGCTTTTTCAACACCCTTGCGGATTGCCTCAGGAACCTCACCTGCCTTTCCAAGACCAAAACCTACGCTGCCCTCTCCATCTCCGACAACGCAAAGTGCACTGAAACTGAAATTTCTTCCGCCTTTAACAACCTTTGCAACCCTGTTAATCCTGACGACCTTGTCAATCAACTGACTCTCTTCTGCTTGCTTGTTCACCAAAGGGATCCCTCCTTAATTTAGAATTGCAGCCCGGCTTCACGGGCTCCGTCTGAAAGTGCTTTCACGCGTCCATGATAGAGAAATCCATTTCGATCGAAAACAACTTTGGTGATTCCCTTGCCAAGAGCTCTTCCAGCGATCATCTTTCCAATGGCAACAGCAGCATCACGATTGCCACATCTGTTACCTGTTGCGGTGAACTCAGGATCAAGAGTAGAGGCCGAAACAAGAGTATTTCCATCAATATCATCAATGATCTGGGCATATATATGGGTAGAGCTTCTGAAAACGCTTAACCTTGGCCGTTCCGGAGTGCCCACCATATTCTTTCTGATTCTTTTTTTTCTTTTAAGTCTTGAGATATATCTCGTCGTTCTATTAGCCATAACGTTTTATTCCCGGTTTTGATTATTTGGACGCGGCCTTACCTGCCTTTTTAATGATTCTTTCATCAGAGTACATGATTCCCTTGCCTTTATATGGCTCAGGTGGCCTTACCTTTCTGATTCTTGCTGCGGTTTCACCCAGGATCTCCTTGTCAATTGAGGAGAGGATAATCTGGGTATTTTTTTCAACTTTTGCAGTAACCGCATCTGGCAGCACAAAGTTAACTGGATTGGAGTAGCCAACATTTAATACAACTGTGTTGCCACTGACCTCTGCCCTGTAACCGATACCACTGAGCAAAAGGGTTCTTTCATAACCCTTGGTAACCCCTGTTACCATATTATCTATCAAGGCACGATATAATCCCTGTAACGCAACCACTTTTCTGTCATTTGCGTCAACAGGTAACACCGTAAGAACGTTATCTTCAATATTTATTTCCACTGCCGGATGCAGAGTTCTTGATAGTTTTCCCTGGGGGCCATTGACAGTAAGGCTTTCACTTGTCAGGGAAATATCAACCTTCTCAGGAATCTGGATCGGCTTCTTACCTATACGTGACATCTATGTCTCCTTACCAGATATGACAGAGGACTTCACCGCCCACATTCTCATTTCTTGCCTGTTTATCCGTCATCAAACCCTTTGAAGTGGATAAAATCGATATCCCCAGACCGTTTAAAACCGGCTTTATATCCTTGGACTTTTTATATACCCTTCTGCTGGGTTTACTCACACGTTGAAGTCCATATATTACAGGGCGTCTCTCCGCAGTATATTTTAGGTATATTCTCAATATTCCCTGCTTGTTATCCTCAAGAAACTTGTAGTTCTTGATGTATCCCTGCTCTTTCAGCACCCGCGCCATCTCTATCTTCAGTTTAGACCCGGGGATATCCACTTTTGCGAATTCAGCTTTTCCACCATTTCTGATTCTTGTAAGCATATCCGCGATGGGATCACTCATTGCCATAATTATCTCCTGTTCATGGGGCATTCCAAAAAATTTACTGCTAAGCTTAATAGCATCTGTGGCAGGCTAAAGTGCCACAACAAAGCATAAAACTCCTGTACTCATTAAAAGTCAGGAATTTTAATATGAAAAATAAAAAACACCCTATGAATATCTATTTCACAAAAACGTGTTCAGTCAAAATGTTATAAAAAAATTAAAAAACTGACTGGTTTAATAATATTTATTAGGTCAAAATAAAGACCTTATGAAAATATTTACTACCAGCTTGACTTTGTCACACCCGGCAATTTACCGGCTGAGGCAAGGTTTCTAAAACAGATTCTGCATATTCCCGCTTTTCTTATAAATGCCCTTGGTCTTCCACATATCGGGCAACGGTTATAAGCTCGAACCTTGAATTTTGGCGTTCTTGACGCCTTAGCAATCAGAGACTTTTTTGCCAAATCTTCCTCCTGTTATTGACTTGACACCATCTACTCTTTTCATATCCGTAAAAAGGCTTAACCTTATAACAGAATTTCTGAAAAAAATATACAGTATTTCAATATCAATTTCTGAAAGGCATCCCGAAAAGTTTCAGGAGCGCTTTTCCTTCCTCATTAGTTTCTGCCGTTGTGACTATTGAAATATTCAGACCCTTAATACTGTCTGTCTGGTCATAATCAATTTCAGGAAAAATTATATGCTCTCTGATACCAAGACTGTAATTTCCCTTGCCATCAAATGCCTTACCAGAAATTCCTCTAAAGTCACGAACACGCGGTAATGTAATGTTAATAAGCTTTTCCAGAAAATCATACATTTTCTCGCGACGCAACGTCACCATGCATCCAATTGGCATGCCTTCCCTTAGCTTAAATGCAGCGATGGACTTTCTTGCCTTTGTTACAACTGGCTTTTGTCCGGCAATCAATGATAGATCAGCTACTGCTGAATCCAGAAGTTTGATATTTTTGATCGCCTCTCCAAGTCCAATATTCAGTACAATTTTTTCAAGCTTGGGAACCTGCATGATGTTCTGATAACCAAAACTCTTCTTGAGTTCAGGAATTATCTCTTTTTCATATGTTTCTTTAAGATTCAACGTTTTTGCTCCTCGGCTGCAACTTAAGCATCAATCTGCTCATTACATTTCTTACAGAATCTTACCTTTTTGTTATTTTCCAGTATTTTCATACCGACACGGGTTGGCTTCATGCAGTGATTACACATGATCATAATATTGGAATATTCAATAGGCATTGGCTTTTCTGTAATTCCACCCTGGGGATTGGCCTGGGTTGGTCTTTCATGAACCTTTGCAATATTGATGTTTTCAACAACAGCCCGATTCTTTTTTTTCAAAACCTTCATCACTTTGCCGATCTTTCCCTTATCTTTACCGGCAATAACCTGAACTTTATCATCTTTCTTTAATTTAGTATTTACTGCACCTTTGCTTTGCATGTGTATCCTCTTAAAATACTATACCACCTGGCCGAACATCAGCCCTAAACGGTCATGGCTGCCATCCAGCCACCCCCGAATATGGAAAATTGTATCCATTTCCACGGTAAACGGACATGGCTGTTATCTATCCACCCCCGAATATGTAAATTTGTATCTATTTCCACGGTAAAAAAAACTTTAAAGGACCTCCGGAGCCAGAGATATGATCTTCATAAATCTCCTGGCACGCAGTTCCCTTGCAACCGGGCCGAAAATACGTGTTCCAACAGGTTCGTTGGAGTTGTTGATAATGACAGCGGAGTTGTCATCAAATCGTATCATTGAACCATCGGGTCTTGAAACTTCCTTTTTGGTTCTGACAATAACCGCCTTTACAATATCACCCTTCTTAACCTTTGCATTGGGAATAGCTTCTTTTACAGAAACCACAATGATATCACCAATACCGGCATAGCGTCTTTTCGAGCCACCAAGCACCTTGATGCAATAAAGCTCCTTGGCCCCGGAGTTATCTGCAACAGTCAATCTCGTCTCGGTCTGAATCATTTTTCAACTCCTCTTAAATCAAACGGCTCTTTTGACAATCTCATTGACCCGAAATTTTTTTGTTTTACTCAAAGGTCTTGATTCTGTAATTTTGACCACATCACCAAGTCTGCACTGGTTGGTTTCGTCGTGCGCAGCATATTTTTTATATCTTTTTACATATTTTTTATAGATGCTGTGCTGCACCAGGCGTTCAACCTGCACAACAACAGATTTGTCCATTTTATCAGATACTACTGTTCCCAGCAGTACCCTTTTTCGTCCTCTTTCATTCATGGCATCGACTTTTCACAAAATTAGCTAATCGTTAAATTCATCTCCCGGGAAACTGTCATCAGACGTGCAATATCTTTTCTGATTTTCGGAAGAACGGCTGTATTTTCAAGTTGACCGGCACCATGCTGAAAACGTAGATTAAAAAACTCTTTTTTCAGCTCAGCCAGCTTTATGGTTATCTCTTCTGCGCTCATGGCCTTGATTTCACTTGTCTTCATTTTAGCTAACTCCTTTCCACAAAGCGCGTCTTTACCGAAAGTTTATTTGCAGCAAGCCTGAGAGCTTCCTTGGCAAGCTCCCTGGGCACACCCTCCATCTCATAAAGGATTCTGCCAGGTTTTATAGCTGCAACCCAGGCATCTGTAGGGCCTTTACCCTTACCCATTCTAACTTCGGCGGGTTTCTTGGTAATCGGTTTATCCGGAAAAAAACGGATCCAAGTTTTACCAACCCTTTTAATCTTACGGGTCATTGCAATACGAGCAGCTTCAATCTGACGGGCATTGATATATCCACACTCCACAGCCTGAAGTCCATAGTCTCCAAAATTGAGGTCAGTCCCCCTGCTGGGTGTCCCCTTGAGTCTGCCGCGCATCCGTTTGCGATACTTCATCTTCTTCGGACTCAGCATTGTATATCTCCTAACCAGCCCATAGTTTAAGCTGTTACTTTCTGATCAGCATTAAGCACTTCGCCTTTAAAAACAAACACTTTAATACCAATAGTACCGTAAGTTGTCTGAGCTTCAATAAAACCATATTCTACATCAGCTCTTAAAGTATGAAGTGGAATTCGCCCCTCTTTATACCATTCAGTTCTGGCCATTTCAGCACCACCTAACCTGCCTGAACATATAATTTTGATACCTTGAGCTCCAAACCTCATGGCAGAAGTAACACTTCTTTTCATGGCTCTTCTAAAGGCGATTCTGCGTTCAAGCTGGAGTGCAATGTTCTCAGCAACAAGCTGTGCATCGGTTTCCGGCCTTCTGACTTCCTTGATATCAATGAGAACTTCAGGGGAAACCATTTTTTCAAGCTCCTGCTTCAAAAGGGCAATCTCAGAGCCCTTTTTGCCGATTATAATCCCCGGCCTTGCAGCAAAAACCCTTACCCTGATACGCTTAGAGAAACGTTCAATCTCAATTTTTGAAATACCAGCATGATATAGCTTTTTTTTCAAAAACTTACGTATTTTATAATCCTCATACACGAAACCGGCATACTCCTTATCAGCATACCATCTGGAGTCCCATGTTCCTATTATTCCTAATCTTAATCCAATTGGATTTACTTTTTGGCCCAAGCCTTTCCCTCCTTATTTAGACCGTTTCAGCGACTGTGACTGTTATGTGGCTGGTTCTTTTCAGAATCCTTGCACCTCTGCCCCTGGCTCTGGCCCTGAATCTTTTCAAGGAGGGACCCTGATCAACAACAATATTTTTAACAATAAGAGTATCTATATCCATCTCATTGTTATGCTCTGCATTGGCAACTGCCGACTTTAATGTCTTCGATATTATACCGGCTGCTTTCAGGGGCATGAATTTCAGAAGATTGAGCGCTTCCTCAACTCTTTTACCTTTAACAGCCTCAACAGGCGAACGCAGTTTAAACGGTGATATACGCACATACTTTGTGACCGCTTTAACTTCTTCCATTTCCAAATCCTTTACATATAAAAGAGTTCCCCGGCACTGAATGGGCTAACAGGCTCTATCTGTTCAAAAGTTTGCACAATCCCGTTTTTTTATACAACATAGACACTATGACACTGTTGTCTGATAATATATTGTATTAAATAAAAAAAACTATGAGTGACGAGAGCTGTACCCCAGTGCGGCAGGGGAATTCTTTGACCTGTCAGCCTATCTTTTCATTTTTGATTTTTTGTCACCAGCATGGCCATAAAAAGTCCTGGTAGGAGAGAACTCTCCCAACTTGTGACCCACCATGTTTTCAGTAACAAAGACAGGTATAAATTTTTTTCCATTATGTACAGCAAGAGTCATTCCAACCATTTCCGGAAAAATAGTTGATCTGCGGGACCAGGTTTTAATTACCTGATGACTTTTACTCTCCTGGGCTGTAATGACTTTCTTTAAAAGTTCAGGGGCTATATATGGGCCCTTTTTTAACGACCTCGGCATATCAGATCACCTATCTATTTTCTCTTAGCTCTTCTTTTTACGATGTACTGATCAGATCTCTTGTTTTTGCGGGTTCTGTATCCCTTGGAGGGAGTACCCCATGGAGAACAGGGCTGCCTGCCTCCGGAAGATCTGCCTTCACCACCACCCATGGGATGATCAACAGGGTTCATTGCAACGCCTCTGACTGATGGACGCCTGCCAAGCCATCTGGAACGGCCTGCTTTACCTAACTTCAGGTCGCCATGTTTTTCATTTCCAACCCGACCAACAGTTGCTTTGCACTTAATATGAACCATACGAACTTCACCGGAAGGCAACAGTACCTGAGCATAAGTGCCCTCTTTTGCCATCAAACGTGCAAATGTTCCTGCACTTCTGACAATCTGACCGCCTTTGTTCTGTTTGAGTTCAACATTATGAATACGGGTTCCAAGGGGAATATTCTCCAGTGGAAGGCAGTTACCAGGCTTAATATCAGACTGGGGACCTGTCTCAATGGTATCCCCAACTGCAATATCTCTTGGAGCCAGGATATATCTCTTTTCACCATCAGCATATACAAGCAATGCTATACGCGCGCTTCTATTAGGATCATACTCAATGGCTGTAACCTTTGCCGGAATACCATCCTTATCCCGCTTGAAATCTATTATTCTATATTGCTTTCTGGCTCCGCCACCTCTATGGCGTGCAGTCACTCTTCCGTACGAATTCCTTCCACCCGTCTTTTTTATTTTTTTCAGAAGGCTCTTTTCAGGCTTTGTCTTTGTGATTTCATCAAAGGTAAAATATTCCTGCGCTCTTCTTCCGGGTGATGTGGGCTTTGTCTTTTTTATTGCCATTTTCCTGTCCCCTTACACACCTTCAAAAAAATCAATTCTCTGCCCGGGCATCAACCTTACAATTGCCTTCTTCCAGTCACGCCTCTTTCCGAGAATACGGCCACGACGCTTCACTTTACCCTTAACACGCACTGTTCTAACTGACCTGACCTTGGCATTGAATATTTTTTCTACTGCATTTTTTATTTCCACCCGGTTAGCATCAGGTGCAACTTCAAATGTCAACTGATTAAATTTTTCCTTCAGCACAACAGACTTTTCGCTTTGCACAGGCCGTCTTATGATATCATATTCAATCATCTTTTAAACAAGCCTCCCTTTGATTGTAGGAATGGAGGACTCAATAATAAGCAGATTGTCATATTTCAAAATATCATACACATTAAGCCCATCAACCTTCAAAACCTTGAGATCGGAGATATTTCTGGAGGAGAGAAAGAGATTTACATCATCCTCACTCGTCACAACAAGAACATTTTTAAGACCCAGATTTTGAACCACATTCACAACTTCACGTGTTTTAATCTGAGTTAGCCCAAACGTATCAATAACAAAAAGTTCGTTACTGGAAAGCTTTGAACTCAATGCCATCTTCATGGCAAGTTTTCTGACCTTCTTGTTTACCTTAAAGGCATAGGATCTCTGGGATGGGCCAAAAACAACTCCACCACCTCTGCGAAGGGGAGATTTAATACTACCGGGACGCGCATTTCCCGTTCCCTTCTGTCTGTACAACTTTCTTGTACTTCCTGCGACGTCTGATCTCCCTCTGACAACAGCGGTTCCAGAGCGCCTTGAAGCAAGCTGCATCCTAACAACCTCATGCAGCACACTTTTCTTAACAGGAATGCTGAATATTTCATCAGGAAGTTCCACTTCTGAAACTTTTTCACCTGACCTGTTCAAAACATCTACAGCAGCCATAAATTCCTCATCAAAAAAAATAACGACCATGCATCACTGCGAAATCTTTTGCAATACCCACAGTCGTAGTCATAAAAATTTAAAAAAATACGGCATTCTCCATGCGTTTTAAAAATTCTGTTATAAGTTTTTTATGCCCTAAACAGAACCTGTTTAAAAAAAACCAACATCAGCATGAAGCAATGCCATCATTTTTTACTTCCGGCCTGTCCTGACAATTTCAAGGATTCCGGTTTTTGGACCAGGCACAGGACCTTTAATCAACAAAAGATTCTGCTCCGGCCTGATATCTATGATTTCAAGATTCTTAACCGTTTTACGGTCAACACCCATATGTCCAGGCATCTTTTTGCCTTTTACAATCCTTGCAGGCCAGGCACTGCAACCTACGGAACCAGGCTTTCTGTGATTACGGCAACCATGGGTTTCCGGTCCCCTTGAAAAGCCGTGCCTTTTTACAGTACCTGCAAAGCCACGCCCTTTTGAGATTCCGGATACAGAGACTTTTTCCCCAACTTTGAACATATCAATCCTGAGAGGCTGACCAAGCTCATAGCCCTCAAGATTTTCCACATGAAACTCCTTGAGAGTTGTAAAAGCCGTTGAGCCGCTCTTTGAAAAATGTCCCGCAGAGGGTCTGTTCACTTTTGAAAGTGGTTTTTCGCCAAATCCAAGCTGCAGAGCATTATAGCCCTCATTTTTTTCAGATTTTATCTGGGTTACATAACAGGGACCAGCCTGCACCACAGTTACCGGAACCAGACGCCCGTCAGGTGAAAAGACATTGGTCATCCCTATTTTTTTCCCTAAAATTCCATTACACATGTTTAAATCCTGCTCTCTGCCTGAAAGAAGATTAAATATCATATCCTTTTAACAGTAGAATCAAGCCCCCCGATGGTTACTAAACCTTAATTTAATGGCCGTACTCCGGCCACACCCCGATCATGAAAATGATATGGGATTTTTTCAGGGTATAAGCATTAATCCCTTTGTAATATGACAATTTAGTCATATCCTCAAGGCGTCATATCATAATTTGGGTTAAAGTTTTATCTGAACATCAACACCTGGTGATAGATCAAGTTTCATAAGAGCATCGACTGTCTGCTGGGTTGGCTCAAGTATATCCATCAGTCGTTTATGTGTTCTGATTTCAAACTGCTCACGGGATTTTTTGTTCACATGGGGCGATCTGAGAACGCAGAATTTATTGATCCTTGTGGGCAATGGAATTGGCCCCACCACCTTTGCACCGGTCTTCCTTGCAGTATCCACAATATCCATTGAGGACTGGTCAAGAAGTTTGTGATCATATGCTTTGAGCCTGATCCTGATTTTTGTTTTTATCATAACAGCCTTATATCTAATGCTTATTCTATTATTTCGCCAATAACACCAGCACCAACGGTACGTCCGCCTTCTCTAATTGCAAAACGAAGCTCTTTTTCCATTGCAATCGGAGCAATAAGCTCTGCTGTAATACTTGCATTATCACCAGGCATTATCATTTCCACTCCCTCTGCAAGGCTCAGGATACCTGTAACATCAGTGGTTCTGAAGAAAAACTGAGGTCTGTATCCACTGAAGAAAGGTGTATGACGTCCGCCTTCCTCTTTACTGAGACAGTAGATTTCAGCTTTGAACTTAGTATGAGGTGTAATGCTACCGGGTTTTGCAACAACCTGTCCCCTTTCAACAGCATCTCTTTTAGTTCCTCTGAGAAGAAGACCAACATTATCACCAGCCTGACCTTCATCAAGAAGCTTTCTGAACATCTCAACACCTGTACAGGTTGTTTTTGATGTCTCTCTGATACCTACAAGCTCAACTTCATCACCGGTCTTAATAATACCGCGCTCAATTCTGCCAGTTACAACAGTTCCACGTCCTGAGATACTGAAAACATCCTCAATAGGCATAAGGAAGTCCTTATCCATATCCCTCTGAGGCTCCTCAACATATGAATCAAGAACATTCAGAAGCTCTTCAATACACTTTGCATCCTCTCCGCCCACTTCATCACACTCAAGAGCTTTAAGAGCAGAACCGCGGATAATTGGTGTACTTTCTCCTGGGAACTCATACTTGTCAAGCAGCTCTTGCAGCTCCATCTCAACAAGCTCAATAAGCTCTTCGTCATCAACCATATCGCATTTATTCAAAAACACAACAATTGAAGGAACGCCAACCTGACGGGCAAGCAGAATATGCTCACGGGTCTGTGGCATAGGGCCGTCATCAGCACTTACAACAAGAATTGCTCCGTCCATCTGTGCGGCACCGGTAATCATGTTCTTGATATAATCAGCATGGCCCGGGCAATCCACATGGGCATAGTGACGTGCGGCAGTTTCATATTCAACATGAGCTGTAGCAATGGTTATACCACGTTCGCGCTCTTCAGGAGCCTTGTCAATTTCATCAAAGGGGACATAAGTACCATGACCCAACATTGCAGCATGTTTGGTTATGGCGGCTGTCAATGTGGTTTTTCCATGGTCAATATGTCCAATAGTTCCGATATTAACATGTGGTTTGGTTCTTTGAAATTTCTCTTTTGCCATTTTAAAAATTCCTCCCTGAAATATGTTTACAGGACTTAAAAAAACAATATTTTATTTACCACCTGAAGTGCGCAAAAGCCTTGTTGGCCTCTGCCATCTTATGGGTATCTTCCTTTTTCTTGACAGCTCCGCCACGCTCATTGTAGGCATCCATCAACTCAGCAGCCAGTTTATTGGCCATCCCTTTTTCAGATCGTCCCCTGCTGAACTTAAGCAGCCAGCGAATTGCAAGCGCAGCCTGCCGAGAAGGCTTGATCTCAGTGGGAACCTGATAGGTTGATCCACCTACACGACGCGATTTTACCTCCACTGAAGGTTTGATATTGTGAATTGCCTTTTCAAACACGTCAATGGGTGGTTCCCCGATTTTATTTTCAACCAGCACCAGCGCATCATTGAAAACCCTCTGCGCAACACTTTTCTTTCCATCTTTCATTACGCAGTTTACAAATTTCGTCACAAGATGATTATTCTGCCCTGCATTTTTTTGCAGATGCCCTGATACAATCTTCTTTCTTGCCATATATCCACCAAATCCTTCAAACTCTCAACACAATTCAAAGACAAAAACCGTCCATGCTGCGCAGGGTTCAGTCAACAATTTTACTATTTAGGACGCTTGGCGCCATACTTTGATCTACCCTGCTTTCTATCCTCAACACCTAAGGTATCCAGCGTTCCTCTTACGATATGGTATCGCACACCGGGAAGGTCTTTTACTCTTCCACCCCTGACAAGTACCACAGAGTGCTCCTGAAGGTTGTGTCCCATTCCCGGAATATAGGCAGCCACTTCCATGCCTGTGGTCAATCTCACCCTTGCTACTTTTCTAAGTGCCGAGTTAGGTTTTTTCGGGGTTGAGGTATAGACCCTGGTACAAACCCCTCTTTTCTGGGGGCCGCCCTTTAAAGCTGGGGTTCCCTGTTTCTTTTCAACCTTTACCCGTCCTTTTCTTACCAATTGATTAATGGTAGGCATACCTTTAAAAACTCCTTAACGACCTGTTTCGATTTTTCATATGCGACAAAATGGTGGAGTATTATATAGTTCCACCCATTTTGTCAAGCCTTTTGTTATCCTGACCCTACCTTCTAAAGCAAAGCACGGGGCCATTTAGATTTGTCTGATTTAAATTTGATGAACTCGTAAAAAGTCCGATTTCAGCATTTTTCAGGCTGTAACATGTTGAAATCATTAATAGTGATTTTGGAGACTCTGACTTTTTACTGGGGCATCAAATTTGTCCGCAGATAAACTGTTTAACGTGCATCTACAGCGTCAATGCTTATATTTTTGTATGCAGGGAAACCTGTTCCTGCTGGTATAAGGCGTCCCATGATAACATTTTCCTTAAGACCTCTTAAATCATCATAGCGCCCCTGAATACTTGCCTCAGTCAAAACCTTGGTTGTCTCCTGAAACGAAGCAGCAGAAATAAAGCTGTCCGTGGCAAGGGATGCCTTGGTTATACCAAGAATCAACGGCTCTCCACGTGCAGGTTCACCACCCTTCATGACAACCTGGCGGTTTTCCTCGGCAAATTTTACACGATCCACCTGCTCATCAGGGATAAACTTGGTATCTCCCACATCAATAACTTTTACACGCCTCATCATTTGACTTATGATGACCTCGATGTGCTTGTCATTGATTCTTACACCCTGAAGCCTGTAAACCTCCTGAACCTCATCCACAAGGTAACGTGCAAGTGCAACTTCCCCCTTGATATTTAGAATATCCTGGGGATTTGCACTACCACCTATCAGAGGCTCTCCAGCTTTGACATAGTCACCGTCATAAACGCTCAGGTGACGTCCCTTTGGAATCAGATACTCTTTTTTATCTCCAATATCCGTGGGGGTAACTGTCACTTTCTGTTTTCCTTTGGTGCCCTTGGCAACAGCTACATATCCGTCAATTTCTGAAAGAACAGTGGGCTCTTTAGGTTTACGAACCTCAAAAAGCTCGGCAACCCTTGGAAGACCACCTGTGATATCTTTTGTCTTGGTTGTGGCCCTCGGAAGCTTGGCAATAACATCACCTGCCATGACATCTTCCTCTTCAGACTTCATCAAAATGGCGTTAACCGGCAGAAAGTATCGCACAACCTGAGTTGCACCTGGAAGTTTGACACCTTTACCGTCTTTATCCTTGATTGTAATCTGGGGACGAATATCAGAAGATTTTGCATCTATAATTGTCAGGCTTGATTTTCCGGTTACAGGGTCCATCTGCTCCTGAACAGTGCTTCCAACCTCAATGTCTGTATATTTGATCCTGCCGCTAACCTCTGTAATAATTGGAGTTGTAAATGGATCCCATGTGGCAAGAACATCTCCAACATCCACATGCTGCCCATCCTTTACAAGAAGGGTTGCACCATATATTACTTCCTCTTTTGCCCTCTCACGCCCTTCAGGGCCAACAATGGTAAAACCGCCGCCTTTGCGGTTCATTACTATCTGTTCGCCATCTGCCCTTATAACTATATTGAGGTTTTCATTAAATTTTGCAATACCTGCAACCCTGGCCTTGATTTCAGCGACCTCAACCTTTCTGCTGGCAGTTCCTCCAATATGGAAGGTTCTCATGGTAAGCTGGGTTCCTGGCTCACCAATTGACTGGGCAGCCATAATGCCGATTGCCTGGCCTATTTCAACTGTCTGGCCATGGGCAAGATCCCGTCCATAACATTTAGCACAGACACCATTTATTGACTTGCAGGTCAGAACAGATCGAATCCTTACAGTTGTCACACCAGCACTTTCAATCTTCTCGACAATCTTCTCATCAAGTTCAACCCCCTTTTTTACAATCACCTCATTTTTATAAGGGTCAATGACATCTGCCTGTACAACCCTGCCAAGAATTCTCTCACCAAGACTCTGGATAACCTCTCCACCTTCAAGAAGGGATTCCACATCCACACCCATAAGCGTGCCGCAGTCGTCCTCAACAACAGCACAATCCTGGGCAACATCTGCAAGGCGGCGTGTAAGATAGCCTGAGTTTGCAGTTTTAAGTGCAGTATCAGCAAGTCCTTTTCTGGCGCCATGCGTTGATATAAAGTACTGCAAAACTGTCAAACCTTCTCTGAAACAGGCGGTAATGGGGTTTTCGATGATCTCGCCTGACGGCTTTGCCATAAGTCCGCGCATACCGGCAAGCTGACGCATCTGATCCTTGCTGCCCCTGGCTCCGGAATCCGCCATCATATAAACAGCGTTAAGAATATCTTCCTTTGAATCAGGGCCACCTGGATTTTTCATGACAGCCATCATAGCATCTGCAATATCGTCAGTGCTTTTTGCCCAGATATCAACAACCTTGTTGTACTTTTCACCCTGGGTTATCAAACCTTCAGAGTACTGCTGTTTAATATCCTGCACATTCTCTTCAGCCTTCCTTATTATATCCCATTTGCCTTCAGGAATGATCATGTCATCAATACAAATGGAAAGACCACCAAGCGTTGAATACTTATATCCTATATCCTTAAGCCTGTCTGCCAGAATGACAGTCTCTTTAAGACCAATATTTCTGTAAGCATAATCAACAAGGCCCCTTACAGAAGATTTGTCCATCAGGCGATTGACAAGATTGAAAGGAATAAAGGACTTTCTGGTATCCACCCTGAATATATTAAACTGACCATTTGATTCAATTATTTCTGAGTACTGGGACTCATTGAGTTCAAAAAGCTGATTTGCTATGATTTCAGAGACCTGGAAGTGATTACTGAACTCCTTGCGGGTAAGAAGTCCAACTTTTTCAGCTTTTTTATCAAATGCTTTTTTAGCCTGTGAATCAGATGAAGATGTATCTCCAGAGGACTCTTTTTTACCCTGTGAACCACTGCCGGCAGCGCTGTCTGTTGATATCAATCTGTCTAACTCTTTGCGGGCATCTTCTTTTGTGGCAAATGCACGGCGTGTCAATGAAAGAAGAGTATCTCCGGGAATGATTTCCCACAATAGAATGCGACCTGTAGTGGTATCATAGAGCTTTCCATCAATTTTCACCTTAATTTTTGCATGGAGATCCAGCTCTCCTGAATCAAAAGCAGATCTTACCTCTGCCGTACTGGAAAAAAGAGTCCCTTCACCAGCCTTGCCGTCAGCACCACGGGTCATATAATAAATACCAAGAACAATATCCTGTGTTGGAACAATCACCGGCTGTCCATTTGCAGGGGATAGAATATTGTTGCTTGCAAGCATAAGCACCCTGGCTTCAAGCCTTGCTTCAAGGGAGAGGGGAACGTGAACGGCCATCTGGTCCCCGTCAAAATCAGCATTAAATGCAGGACACACAAGGGGATGAAGCTGAATGGCCTTACCCTCAATAAGAATCGGCTCAAAAGCCTGAATTCCAAGACGATGTAGGGTTGGTGCACGGTTGAGCATTATTGGATACTCACGTACCACATGATCAAGGGCGTCCCACACTTCAACCTCTTCTCTTTCAACCATTTTCTTGGCACTTTTAACTGTGGATACAAGCCCCTTCTGCTCAAGATAGTTGTAAATAAATGGCTTAAAAAGCTCCAGCGCCATTTTTTTGGGAAGACCACACTGATGAAGACGAAGATCAGGCCCCACCGTTATAACCGTACGACCCGAGTAATCCACACGTTTTCCAAGAAGGTTCTGCCTGAAACGGCCCTGTTTTCCCTTAAGGGTATCACTTAAAGATTTAAGAGGGCGCTTATTTGTTCCGGTGACAACCCTGCCGTGACGGCCATTGTCAAACAGAACATCCACAGATTCCTGAAGCATTCTCTTTTCGTTTCTTACAATGATATCAGGAGCATTCAGATCAATAAGACGTTTCAATCTGTTATTTCTGTTAATTACCCTTCTGTAGAGATCATTAAGATCTGAGGTTGCAAACCTGCCACCTTCAAGGGGAACAAGCGGCCTTAAATCCGGTGGCAAAACAGGAATCGCAGTCATGATCATATTGGTAGGACTTAATCCAGAATTAAGAAAGGCATCCACCACCTTAAGACGCTTTGACATCTTCTGTCTTTTGGCAACTGATTTTGTGGTTGAAATCTCCTCCCTCAACATGTCGTAAACAGCCTGAAGATCCACATCTTCAAGAAGTTTAAGTATTGCCTCTGCCCCAATTCCAACCTCGAAGGCATCAATCCCGAACTCATCTATGGCCTCATGGTACCCTTCATCAGAAAGAAGTTGAAGGGAAGTCAAAGTTGTCTCACCGGGATCTATTACCACATAGGAATCAAAGTAGAGTACTTTTTCAAGAGCCTTTAAAGTTAAATCCAGCACATTGCCGATTTTGCTTGGAAGACTTTTCAGGAACCAGATGTGGGAGACAGGACATGATAGCTCAATATGTGCCATTCTCTCCCGTCTTACCTTGGATTGGATAACCTCAACACCGCACTTCTCACAGATAACTCCACGGTGTTTCATCCTTTTATACTTACCACAGTTACACTCATAATCCTTGGTTGGGCCAAAAACTTTTGCACAGAATAGGCCGTCCCTCTCGGGTTTAAATGTTCTGTAGTTGATGGTTTCAGGTTTTCTTATTTCTCCATGGGACCACTCCCTGACTTGATCAGAAGAAGCAAGGCCTATCTGGACACCTTTATACATCTTGGGATCTTTTGGCTTGGCAAAGAAATCGTATATGGTTTCCAATATCTTCTCCTTATTTTTTCTCTTCTTCAACAAGATTGATATCCAGCCCCAGACTCTGAAGCTCCTTGGTAAGGACTCTGAAAGACTCAGGCATTCCAGGCTCAAGGACATTCTGTCCCTTGACTATCTTCTCATACATCCTGGTACGTCCTGTCATATCATCGGACTTAACAGTGATAAACTCCTGAAGTGCATGGGCAGCTCCATATGCCTCCATTGCCCAGACCTCCATCTCACCCAGTCTCTGCCCACCAAACTGCGCCTTTCCACCCAATGGTTGCTGGGTTACAAGTGAATATGGACCTATGGATCTTGCATGAAGCTTATCATCAACAAGATGATGAAGTTTAAGCATATACATTATGCCAACCGTTATTGGCTTGTCAAAAGGTTCGCCTGTTCTTCCGTCATAAAGAATTGACTGGCCGGATGAGTGAAGACCTGCAAATTCAATCAATGCCTTGATCTCTTCTTCAGATGCACCGTCAAAAACAGGTGTAGCCATATGCACACCATTTCTGTAGTAAGATGCAAACTGAGCAAGGCTTCTGTCATCCATACTGTCAACAGTATCCACATACTCCCTTTCGGACTCAAGCAACAAATCAGGCATGGGTGATTCAAGGCTGTAGTGTGCCTTGAAATCATAATTTTTCTTATCCTCTATGGCCTCATCTCTATGTTTAACCGGCGGTGTGGTAAAAATTCTTTTAAGCCGATCACGCAGCTCATCATACTTCATCTCATCCAGAAGATCATCAATCTGACGACCAAGCCCCCTTGCTGCGCATCCAAGGTGAATTTCAAGTATCTGTCCCACATTCATACGAGAAGGCACACCCAATGGGTTAAGCACCATGTCAACTGTTCTGCCATCTTCAAAATAGGGAAGATCTTCAACCGGCAATATTCTTGAAACAACACCTTTATTACCATGCCGGCCTGCCATCTTATCTCCAACGGAAAGCACTCTTTTCATGGCAACATTGATCTTGATCATCTTCAGAACACCTGGAGGTAGATCATCGCCTTTTTCAAAACGGGACACCTGGTTGTTGAAATAATCCCTTGCAATTTTTATCTGAGCCTCAGCTTTTTCAAGTATTTCATGGGCAAAATCTGTTTTATCCGGATCATTGACAGTAATTCCTGTCAACTCTGAAAGGGAAAAAGGAATCAACACCCCTTGCCCGATTACTGTACCTGCCGGAAGCAAAACTGTTTTGCTTTTTTTCAATACAGTTGCTGTTAGCTCGCCTGAGAGAAGCTCTTCAAGACGCTCTTTTGCGGTCTCGGTTATAATAGCTATCTCGTCATCCCTGTTCTTCTCAAGGGTCTCTATCTCAAGATCCTCTATCATTCTGGTTCTGTCATCCTTGGGAAGACCACGCCTTGAAAAAACCTTTGCACTTATCACGATCCCCTCAACTCCGGGGGGAACACGCAGAGAAGTGTCTTTAACATCTCCTGCTTTTTCACCAAAAATTGCACGAAGCAGCTTCTCTTCAGGTGAAAGCTGGGTCTCTCCTTTAGGGGTTACCTTTCCAACAAGTATATCCCCATGCTTTACTTCTGCTCCAAGGCGGATAATTCCGCTGTCATCAAGATCTTTAAGGGCATCCTCACCAACATTGGGGATATCTCTTGTGATATCCTCCTTGCCAAGCTTGGTATCCCTTGCAACCACCTCAAACTCTTCAATGTGAACCGAAGTATAGACACCTTCCTGAACAAGGCGCTCACTCACAAGAATTGAATCCTCATAGTTGTAACCACCCCATGGCATAAAGGCAACTGTCACATTTTTACCAAGGGCAAGTTCTCCCATTTCAGTTGAGGGGCCATCAGCAATAACCTCACCCTTTTTAACCATCTCTCCCTTACGTACAATGGGGCGGTGGTTAAAACATGTATTCTGATTGGAGCGGACAAACTTAGATGCAGTATAAATTGATACAATCCTGTCAGGAACAGTGACTCCGTCGGTGATATTTTTAACAACTATTCTTTTTGCATCAACATCAACCACTTCACCGTCATAGTCAGCGACTATGGCAACACCGGAATCCCTTGCAACAACACCCTCTATGCCGGTTCCTACAAGTGGAGCCTCGGCTTTAATTAAAGGTACGGCCTGACGCTGCATGTTGGAGCCCATCAATGCCCTGTTGGCATCATCGTTTTCCAGAAAAGGGATAAGGGATGCTGAAACAGATACAAGCTGGTTTGGAGAGACATCCATGTAATGAATCTCTTTGTTGGGCACAAGCTCAAACTCTCCTTCAACACGGCAGGAGACATTTTCACGGACAAAAGCTCCATCCTTGTCAAGAAGGGCATTGGCCTGGGCAATGGGATGCTCTTTTTTCTCCTCAAACGCTGAAAGGTGCTTGATCTCTTTTGAAACAACTCCATCTTTTGCAACCCTGTACGGTGTTTCAACAAATCCATACCGATTGACCCTGGCGTAGGTACAAAGTGATACAATGAGGCCAATGTTTGGTCCTTCCGGCGTTTCAATGGGGCAAATTCTGCCATAATGGGATGGATGAACATCTCTTACCTCAAAACCTGCCCTCTCCCTTGTCAATCCACCAGGCCCAAGAGCACTCAAACGTCTTTTATGGGTTGTTTCAGAAAGAGGGTTTGTCTGATCCATGAACTGGGACAACTGGCTTGTACCAAAAAACTCACGGACAACTGCTGAGACAGGCTTTGGATTAATAAGATCATGGGGCATCATGGCATCCACTTCCTGCATGCTCATGCGCTCCTTAATAGCCCTTTCCATACGCACAAGGCCTATTCGATACTGATTTTCCAGAAGTTCTCCAACTGCTCTTACCCGTCTGTTGCCAAGATGATCTATGTCATCAACAGCGCCCTGGGTATCCTTTAACAGAATAAGTTTTTCAGCAGTTAAGAGTATATCTTCCTTTCTTAGAATCTTAACCTCAATATCGGTATCGATCTCAAGACGATGGTTAATTTTCAGCCGTCCGACATTGGAAAGGTCATACTGTGCAGGCTTGAAAAAGAGACCATCAATAAACTCCTGTGCAACTTCAGGGGTTGCAGGGTTTCCTGGCCTTAATCTCCTGTAAATTTCAAGAAGGGCATCAACTCTTGAGGCAACCTTATCAATTGCAAGGGTTTTTCTCATTGAGTCAGAGCTGTATGAATCAACATAAAGAATTCTGAATGTATCAAAACCGGCATCTTCAATCCTTACAAGGCTTTCAGGAGTTATCTCCTCTCCTGCCTTCAGAATCACCTCCTCTGTGAGAGGATGAATAATTGACTCAGCAACAGCCTTGTCATGGAGCTCATCTTTATTGATGGGAATAAAGTCAAGACCTGAAGTCTGGAGCTGTTTCAATGCCCTCTTTGTAAAGAGGCGCCCTTTTTTTACTGCCACATCACCGGTTTCCGGGTCAATAATATCAAAACTTGCCCTCTGTCTTTTAAGATTGTCCGGATTGAATTTTTTAAAATACGAGCCGTCTTTTTTTACAATAAGATCTTTTTTATAAAAAAGAGTTAAAATATCTTCAGTTGTATAGCCAAACGCCTTAAAAAGAATGGATACTGGAAATTTTCTTCTTCGATCAATACGTATATATATGATATCCTTTGGATCGATCTCCATATCAATCCAGGATCCTCTGACAGGTATAATACGAGCAGTATAGATAATTTTTCCGCTGGAGTGATTTTTTCCCCTGTCATGGTCAAAAAACACACCTGAAGATCGGTGAAGCTGACTGACAACAGCGCGTTCAGTACCGTTGATAATAAAAGTGCCTCGACGGGTCATAAGGGGAATGGTACCAAAGTAAATCTCCTGCTCCTTGATATCCCTGATGGAAGTGATCCCAAGCTCCTTATCCACTTCATAGACCACCAGGCGTACTCGTATGTTTAAAGGAATTTCATAGGTCATCCCCCTGCTTATACACTCTTCAATTGAGTGCTTGATCTCTCCGAATGAATAGGAAACATATTCAAGAGAGGATGTGCCGGTAAAATCTTTTATGGGAAAAACAGATTTGAATACAGAATGAATACCTATCTCTTCTCTGTCTTCGGGAAGGACTTCTTTTTGAAGGAAACGTTCGAAGGAAGTGCGCTGCATTCCGATAAGATCGGGGATTTCAACAACTTTTGTTTTACTTCCAAACTCTTTTCTAATGCGCTTGTGTGCCAAGAGGCTCCCGGTCATGGTATCTCCAAATATTGGTTTATTATAACCGTGAAAACGGAGACAAAGCCTCTTTGGCTTTGCCTCCGCATCATGTTTGTGAAAATTACCAATTTTTATGAATAGTTACAAGGAAGATAACTATTTAATAGTGATCTGTGCACCCGCACCTTCAAGCTGCTCTTTAATTTTTTCAGCTTCTTCTTTTGCAATACCCTCTTTAACTGGCTTGGGGCATTCGTCAACAAGTGCTTTTGCCTCTTTAAGGCCAAGACCGGTAATAGCTCTAACTTCTTTAATTACTGAGATTTTTTTGTCACCGGCAGTTTCAAGAATTACATCAAACTCAGTCTGTTCTTCAGCCGCTGCAGCAGCATCGCCAGCCGCAGCAGGTACACCTGCCATCATTGCCACAGGTGCAGCAGCAGAAACACCAAATTTTTCTTCCAGCTCCTTGACAAGCTCAGATAATTCCAGAACTGTCATGTTAGCAATGAACTCAACTACATCATCCTTTGTTATATCAGCCATTTCTTCTCCTTATAAAAACAATAAAGGGAGTGTGTCCCTTTAAAAAAAATAATAAAATATCGAATTTTTATGCAGCCTCTTTCTGTTCCTTGACCGCATTCAGTACATTCAAGAATGCACCTGGAACCCCACTCAGCACCCTGACCATGGATGTCGGTACAGCATTCATGGTTGACAGCAACTGACCAAGAAGAACTTCCTTGGGCGGCATTTTCGCAAGCGCTTTAATATCTTCAACAGCAAGCACTTTGCCATTCATTGCACCAGCTTTAATTTCAATCTTTTTGTTATCTTCAGCAAATTTTACCAGAGCCTTTGCCGGCGCAACAGGATCCTCCGTAGAGGTTACAATGGCGTTGGGTCCCTTGAGAAATTCCTTTATAACAGAGACAGACGTACCCTCAGATGCCATTGACAAAAGAGTATTTTTTACAACTTCAAGTTGAGCGCCCTCTTTCCTGAGATCATTTCTCAATTGCGTCATCTCTTCAACATTGAGACCTTTGTAATCCACAATCAAGGCAATTTCAACCTCAGAGAGCCTTAAATTAAGCTTTTCAACAAATTCTTTTTTTGTCGTCAGATTCAATTCAAATACACCTCCTTTCTAATAAATTTATATTTTCAGAGGTGCCAACAGTGCCAAAACATAAGATTTTGAGATTTCAACTTGAAATTATAACCATTGCTTATTTATTAAAAATATTACCTGACTGAATACAAGGTAATTGTAAAGCCCAGAAAAGTATCATTAAATCAAAATGAAAGCAAAAAGCTTTTCAAATGGTTACAGCAACTGATTTATCTGGAATAATATAATTAACAGCATTATGGTCAAACTAAGCAAAAAACAAAATATCTGTCTCGGCAGGCCGGCATCGCCAATTACACACGCTTTGTGCACCTGCTGTCTTTGACAGCAAAGTTTCAATATCTTAAATCAGGCATCCTTCATATGATTCCAAACGTACTTTACACTTTTTTGTGAGAGATTCCCGCTACCCAGAATCTTCTCTCCGGAAAGTGTAAACTGGGAAATGAACCATGCCTTTCCCGTGAAAACACATTCTGTTTTCATGATCGGGGGTGGCCGAAATCTTATTTGGCCATGAGGGTTTAATCAAACAAAAAGACTATTTCAATATTGAAGGGTCAACCTTGATACCAGGCCCCATTGTGGTGGATACAGAAATAGACTTAACATATGTTCCCTTGCTTGTTGATGGCTTTAGTGCAAGAATTCTTGCAATAAAAGCGTTGGCATTGACCTCCAGCTTCTCAACACCAAATGATGCCTTTCCAAGGGGAGCATGAACAATACCTGCTTTTTCAACCCTGAAGTCAATTTTACCTGCTTTTAACTCCTTCACAGCTTTGTCAAGCTCAAAAGTTACTGTTCCGGTCTTTGCATTGGGCATAAGCCCCCTTGGGCCGAGAATACGGCCAAGCTTGCCAACAGTTCCCATCATATCAGGGGTAGCAACAGCTTTATCAAAGCCAAACCATCCATTTTTGATTTTTTCAACAGTCTCTTCATCTGCTATGAAATCCGCACCTGCTTCAAGGGCCTCTTTCTCTTTTTCGCCCTTTGCAAAAACAAGTACCTTCACATCCTTACCTAAACCATTAGGCAGCACCACCGTTCCACGAACCATCTGGTCTGCATGTCGGGGATCAACTCCAAGTTTTACAGCAATATCAACAGTTTCATCGAATTTTGCATAGGATGATGAGAGTGAGATCTCCAGGGCTTCAGTGAATGAATATCGTTTCTGCCTGTCGATCTTTTGAATTATTTCTTTATATTTTTTACCATGCTTCGGCATTTTCTACACTCACTCCTTAAGGATTAAACAACTTCGATACCCATACTTCTGGCAGTTCCTTCAATAATTTTGACAGCAGCATCAATATCAACAGCATTCAAGTCTTCCATCTTGATATTGGCTATATCCACCAACTGCGCATGTGTTACCTTTCCCACTTTCTGACGATTAGGAACTCCAGAACCCTTATCAATATTTGCTGCCTTGCGAAGAAGCATTGAAGCAGGCGGGGTTTTTGTTATGAATGAGAACGTTCTGTCCTGAAAAACAGTAATTACAACAGGAATAATAGATCCGACATCATTTGCTGTTCTCGCATTGAACGCTTTACAGAAGTCCATAATATTAACACCATGCTGCCCTAACGCCGGACCTATGGGCGGAGACGGGTTGGCCTTACCAGCTGCAACCTGAAGTTTAATCTGCGCCATCACTTTTTTTGCCATCTTTTTTCTACTCCTGACACGCTTTGATTTAAAAGCCTCAAAAGATAAGATGATTTCAGAAAATTTTCTGTTTTTTTTCTGAAACAACCCTATAAAATACTTAGAGAAACTTCTATTTTTCGATTGTGGCGGCATATCCGCCATATATGCTATAAAAAGTCAAAACCTTTAAATGGTAAACCTGTATCAAAACCTGATTTCAGTATTTATTTTTAGCCTTAACAGAGTTTACCTATCAAGATCTGAAAGAGAGTGAAGTCTGATTTTTACGGGATAATCAGGTTTTCGTCACTTGTACAAAATCAAGTTCAACCGGTGTTGCCCGCCCAAAAATACTGACAAGCACCTTAACTTTTCCTTTTTCAGGAACAACTTCTTCAACCGTTCCTGTAAAACTTGCAAAAGGTCCGTCTGTAACCCTGACATCATCACCAACTTCAAATGAAAATTTTGGCTGGGGTTTTGTCTTACCCATTTCCATTTTTTCGATTATTGCGGCTGCTTCAGCATCACTTATTGGTGCTGGTCTGTTTTTTCCACCAAGAAAGCCTGTTACCTTAGCTGTTGAGTTGACAATGTGCCATGTCTCGTCATTCAATTCCATATTTACAAGAATATAACCAGGATAGAACTTCCTTGAAGATTCACGCTTTTTTCCATTAACCAGTTCAACAACATGCTCGGTGGGTACAAGGATTTCGCCAAACTTATCAGCACATCTGGATTTAGACACACCATCCTCAAGCGCCTGCTTCACCCTCTGTTCATATCCTGAATAGACGTGTACCACATACCATCTTCGACGACCCAAGTTCCACCCCCTTTTTTTTATGCAAGAACAAGTTGAACAAGCTTTGAAAGGGTGATATCGACAAGACCAAGAAATGCCGCAACAATAAACACCATAATAATCACAACAAAAGTAGAGCCTGCGGTCTGTTTTCGGTTAGGCCAGGTCACTTTTCTGAGCTCTGCCTGCACCTCTCTTAGAAACTGCGCAGCTTTTTGAAAAAGGTTCAGATCACCCTCTACAACTGTTTGAGCAGTCATGGTTTTTACATTTTTAAAAACACTTTTCGGGAGACTTTGAGCAGAAGCAACAGAAGAATTTGATACCTGAGCATCTCCATCAACTGCCACCTCAGAGGATTCACCACTTTTTTTCTTCAGCTTCTCGGTGCTTGATTTTTTTTTTGCAGTTTAGCCATATCAGTCCCAAAATTAATTTGTATGAAAGTCTCCGCAAGTGGCTATTTGAAAAAAGACTTTCAACACTTCGATTGTGGCGGCAAACCGCCATGTTTGGTTATACAACTGCTTAATTCATGTATTTAAGCTTCTTAATTCATCAAGCTGATTAATTCATCTATTAAAAGTACTTAATTCATGAAGGTGCTTAATGCATGTATTTAAAGCCAGACGTGAAGGATGTCAACTTTCACAGTAAATAAAAAAATGGCAGGTCAGGAGGGACTCGAACCCCCAGCATCCGGATTTGGAGTCCGGCGCTCTACCAATTAGAGCTACTGACCTGCATTGCATATCTATCAAAAAATCAAAGAGACTTTTTTACCTGATTATTTTGTTTCCTTGTGCGTCACATGCTTTTTGCAAAACCTGCAATACTTCTCAAACTCAAGCTTATCAGGAGTTATACGTTTATTTTTTGTTGTCGTATAATTTCTCCTCTTACACTCTGTACAGGCAAGGGTAATATTTACTCTGGGCATACTCACTCCTTATAGAAACTCCTTATAGAAGCCTTATAAATCCGTTCTGACTACTCTGATCCGTTCTGACAATTCTGATCATAAATCCATTATGAAGCTCTGATCAATCAGTATCTAAACTCTGATCAATCAATATCTAATAATCTCTCTTGATAAATCAGTATTTGAAAATTTCTCTTCCAGTAGCTGATAACTTCTCTTCTAAATATATCCATCATAACGGATATGACAGATCCATCTGCCACTGCCGCCAAAACCAGATTGAATCATACAGAACAGATGTGGAGCCCATGACCGGATTCGAACCGGTGAACCTCTTCCTTACCAAGGAAGCGCTCTACCTACTGAGCTACATGGGCACAATAAATATAGAGAATATTGATCTGATTTAAAAAAGATTAAAGTTCCCATCTAAAATAGTGACCTTTAGCAAAATAGCAAAAGATCATCTTTTACCAGGGAATCTTAAGTTAATAGTTTTCTGATAGCAGATCAAAAAATCATATTTTAGAAGGATTTACACATAGAAAGGTGGAGCGGGAGACGAGGCTCGAACTCGCGACATTCAGCTTGGAAGGCTGAAGCTCTACCAACTGAGCTACTCCCGCTCATAAGATGGCTGGTTTATGGAAACATCTGTCCGAGGTTACCTTTCCCAGAATCTGAAGCTGTGCTTTCTATGCAGTAAACGACCCTGCTCTCCAGAGTCTCCTACACGAAACATTATTTGGTGGTGGGGGGAGGATTTGAACCTCCGAAGGCTGAGCCGTCAGATTTACAGTCTGATCCCTTTGACCACTCGGGAACCCCACCTGATTTTTTTTATGGAGCCGATACCCCGAATCGAACGGAGGACATTCTCATTACAAGTGAGATGCTCTACCTACTGAGCTATATCGGCTTTCACCATTTGTGAAGAGAAACTCCCCTCACAAAAGACCCGCAGAAAATACCAGAGAGGGTTTACAATATCAAATTCAATTTTAAGCGTTTAAAAGGGAATATTTCTCATTTTTTCTAATAATCTACTGATTGCTCGTTTTTACACCGTTTTTTGATATTTTTTAACCTCAAAAATTCAATATAAAAAATCGGAGCATCCTTAAAAAATAGTTGACTCTTTTCTCTTTTTGTCAATTTGACTCTGTCAAGGAAGATGCAAACTACTTTTGAGCAGATGTAAAATATCCAAAAGATATGGCAAAATTTCAAGATTTTCCCTTGACACGACTCTGGTGATACTTTAATAATTATTGCGTTTATTTGACAACCACCCATAATTTCAAATATTTCTAATAACTTTAAGCAATATATTTCTAACAACTTTAAGTCAAATCTTTTTTACAACGTATGGAATGACTTAACAACTCAAAATCGACACCTTATTGCTTTTTGAG
>NZ_LT828546.1:51018-64257 GCF_900170035.1 Desulfamplus magnetovallimortis
CTCAGGATAAATAATCCTGCCTTATCTTGTTAATCTTGGACATCCTGATTCAGACAATGTTGACAAGGCTCAAAAGATCATAGGTGTCGGCTTTGTGTAACAATAGCATTCCCAAGTTAATAAACCGACGTAAATGCCGTCTTTTCAGAAGATTCTCCCAACAAGCACAAACTGCTTTTCCCGGGAGATATAAGGATACCAACAATTCCCTTAAATTCACAGGATAACATAATATCATGATGACAATACGCACCATGTTTATAATAATAAGTACTTTTATAATTGCAGCAAACTTCTTGACTGGCTGTGCTTCCACAAAAAAAGAGTCCCATCTCAATGCACTTGCACAACCCGAAAAAACAGATAATCGTCATTTTACGTTGAAACATTTTCCTGAAAACCAACAAGCCCTTGAACATGACAATGAGAGCAACAGCGGCGCATACTCCACCCCATACTCATCTAAACAGAACAATACTGCCAAAACATCAAACAATTCAGCAACTTCAAAAAGGAATTTCTCATCAGAAGAGATAGACCACGCACTTGAACTGTGTGAGTCAGCCCAGTTGCTGTGGGAAAAAGGGGAACTTGACAAAGCACTGAACGAACTGGATGCTGCATACTCCTCCATACTGGAACTGGATGGAAATGTGGATACAGAACTGAATCAGCAAAAAGAAGATTTACGCTTCATGATATCCAAACGCATTCTTGAAATCTATGCTTCAAGACATATAGTAGTTAAAGGGAAACACAATGCAATACCTGTAACACTCAATAAATACGTAAAAAAAGAAATAGAAAGACTTACCGGCAGTGAAAAAGATTTTTTCATAAGAGCACTTAAAAGATCCGGTCGATACAGACCATACATTTCAGCAGAGCTTAAAAAAGCAGGACTTCCTGAAGAGCTGTCATGGCTTCCGTTAATTGAAAGCGGCTTCAGGGTAGAGGCTCTCTCACCAGCCAGAGCGCTTGGTTTATGGCAGTTTATACCCTCAACAGGATATAAATTTGGACTTCAGCGAAATTATTTCATTGACGAACGGTTAGACCCTATAAAATCAACTCACGCTGCAATATCTTACATGTCTGAACTTCATAAGATATTTGGAGACTGGTCAACTGTGCTTGCGGCATATAATTGCGGTGAGGGAAGAGTTTTAAGGACAATCAGAAGCCAACAGATCAACTATCTCGATAACTTCTGGGATCTTTATAAAAAGCTGCCATCAGAAACTGCAAGGTATGTTCCCCGCTTTCTTGCTACCCTTCACATAATTAACAATGCTGAAAAATATGATATCAATATTGACGACATAGCAACTCCCTACAAATTTGAGACCGCAGACATTAGTAAACAGATAGGCCTCAAAGACATTGCAAGTGCCATTTCTGTCCCATTCTCAACTTTAAAATCTCTGAACCCCGAGCTAAAATATGCCCTTCTTCCTCCTGAACCTTACACAATTAAAGTCCCTGAAGGTAAAAAAGATATACTTCTTGCTTCAATTGACAATCTAAATCCATCAGCAACAGCAACATCATCGTCATCTTCTTCTTCCCCCAAACAATATACATACCATCGCATAAGAAGAGGCGAGACTCTTTCCATCATAGCCAAAAGATACGGTACATCCGTCTCTAAGATTGCAATGACAAACCATATATCAACAAAAAGCATTCTGAAGGTCGGCAAAACTCTGAAAATACCATCTTCAGCTACAAAAAAGAAAAATAGATCCAGAACAACTGCAAACGCAAACAATTCAAGAATTAAAAACCAGAAAACAATAAAATATACTGTAAAATCCGGCGACAATCTATGGATTATTGCCCAGAAATACAACACCACAACCAAGGCCATCCAGGCAAAAAATAATCTGTCAAACCACGACCTTAACATAGGACAGGCTCTTTTGATACCCCAAGGTGAGACATCAAGCTGTCCACCCCGAAAAATAAAAAAATCAACTTACTGGGTAAAATCTGGTGACAGCCCCTTTACAATTGCCCAAAAATATAATATGACTCTCCAGCGTCTTCTGGCATTGAACCATCTTACAAAGAGCAGTAAAATTTATCCTGGACAAAGATTACTGGTTGAATAGCCAAACAGACAGACAATTTTCTGCATTATGCCCCCGTAGCTCAGTGGATAGAGCATTGGATTCCTAATCCATGTGCGCAAGTTCGATTCTTGCCGGGGGCACCACAATCCCCATCCCCTCAACTAATTTCATAGTAAACGGACATGGCTGTGACTCAGCCACCCCCGAATATGAAAATTTGTATCCATTTTCACGGTAAACAGGCATAAATGATTACGTATCAATCACCCCCAAATATAAAAATGATAGTCATTTTCATGGTAAATGAACCTGTAAAAAAAGTTATGAACCCTGAGTTGATAATACATGCATAATATTCCTTTTAAACCAGAGCTTCTGGCACCAGCAGGCAACCTTGAAAAGCTCCATGTAGCCATTGATTACGGTGCAGATGCAGTTTACCTTGCAGGAAAATCCTTTAGCCTAAGAAATTTTTCTGGAAATTTTACTGAACCAGAACTTGCAGATGCAATAAAATATGCAAAAGCAAGAGGCGTAAAGACATATCTTGCCTGTAATATATTCTCACGAAACATTGACCAGCCTGAAATTCATGATTTTCTTGAAAAAGTTGCCCATCTAAAGCCAGATGCTGTAATAATAGCAGATCCAGGCATACTTCTTCTTGCAAAGTCTATCATTCCCCATATTCCCTTACATCTTAGCACCCAGGCAAATACGACTAACATAAATGCTGTTAGATTCTGGCAGGAGACTGGAGTTACAAGGATCAACCTTGCAAGGGAACTACCCCTATCTGACATAAAACAGATAAATCAAAATACAACCATTGAGACAGAAGTATTCATACATGGTGCCATGTGTATCTCCTACTCAGGAAGATGCCTTTTAAGCACTGTACTTAGCGGAAGGGACAGCAACCAGGGGCTTTGCAGTCACCCGTGCAGATGGCGCTATTCAGTTCTTGAAGAAAAACGACCTGGAGAGTACCATCCAATTATAGAAGATGACAGAGGGACATATATCTTTAACTCCAAAGATCTTTGTATGATTGATCACATTCCAGCACTTTTTGATTCAGGGGTGACATCATTAAAAATTGAAGGCAGAATGAAAGGGATATCCTACCTTGCATCAACTGTAAAAACATATAGAGAAGCTATTGATTTATACGCTTCTGATCCGGAAAACTATTCTGTCAAGGATTGCTGGAGAAAAGAGCTTGATCTTGTTTACCACAGACCTTACTGTACAGGTTTCTACTTTAACGAAGATGATAATGTTCTCCCTAATTATTCAAATATCCACAAGGGGAAAATTCACAGTTTTGCCGGAAGAATTTCAGAAACACTCTCCGAAAACCGATTCGTTATTGCCATAAAAAACAAGGTTTCTGTTGAAGATAACATAGAGATTCTACCTTATAAAGGCCAGCCTTTAAAAAGCAAAGTAGTCTCAATAACAAATGATAAAGGTTTGCAAGTTACTGACGCACAACCCAATTCAACATCAATTCTTGAAATTGAATTTCCTGCTGAACAAGGATTTATTGTAAGAAAAATATAGATTAATGCTGTTTGACTTTTATTGCCTGTTTTAATAACTTAAAAGGTAATATTTAAGTGCATCCTTCATATCATCCCAAAAGTAGTTTACACTTTTTTGATGGAACTTCCCGATAAATGGACATGTGTCCCAGAAAGTGTAAACCGGTAAATGAAGCATGCCTATTTAAGGTAATATTTTATCATGGAATGCCACCCTCATTAACTCAATTATCAAGCATTAATTCAATTATCAAGGGTGGTCTTTATTTTCAACCATGAAGGTTTAAGTAAAAATATCCATATTCACCCAAAACCCTTTCAGGAGATATACAATGATTGAAGATGACGAAATTCTACAGATGTATATTGAAGAATCCCTTGAACATCTTTCCGACATAGAAAGCGACCTTTTAACAATTGAGGGTGAGGGAGAAAACATTGATATAGACATTGTAAATAATGTTTTCAGAGCTGCCCACTCAATTAAAGGTGGTGCAGGATTTATGGGTCTTACAACAATAAAAGGACTTGCCCACAGCCTTGAAAATGTTCTTGACCTTATCCGTAATAAAGAGCTTGTCCCCACCCCAAACCGCATAAGTGTTCTGCTTACTGGATTTGACAAACTTGAAAGCCTGATGCAGAATATCCAGACAAGCAATGATGAGGATGTCTCTGATATCACTGATGCCCTTGCCAACATTACCAAGTCAACCCTTGCCGAAGACAAACAAGATATAATAACAAACACAGTTAACATTATTCTTCAGGATGGAAGGATCTTTCCATCTGTATCCCAATACAGTATTGAACAGGCCAAAAATGAAGGGAAATATACCTATCTTGTTGAATATGATCTTATCAAGGATATTCACAGAAGTAACAAAAACCCCATTGAACTTCTCGATTCCCTTGAAAAAACCGGCAATATTATTGACTCCAGGATTGATTTCGATTCTGTAGGCACCCTTGGAGATCAATCAGCTTCAACCAGAATACCGTTTCAGATTCTTTTTGCATCAATTCTGGAACCAGATATGGCAAGTACTCTTTTTGACCTTGCTGATGAGTACATCCATGTTGTTACAGACGAAATGCTTGCGCCTTCAAACGAACCTGCTGAGACTGAATCCATTCCAGAGGCAATGCCTACTCTGGCGGCTCCAGCCACGACAACTTCTGCTGAGCCCCCTTCACCGTCTCCGACAGAGACTCCTGTTACTACTACACAACCCTCCAGACCAGCATCTGAACAAAACCCACAGCAAGCAGCCCCAAAGCCCATTAGCGAACCTGCCCATGAAGATGTGACAAAACCTTCTGTACCAACTGCCCCACCGGTTGCACAACCACAGACACCAACCCCGCCACCGCCTGCTCAAAGCAAAACTATAAATGAAAAGACTTATCAGCCGCCACCTGCAAAGAAACCAGCCCCGATACCGCAGAAAAGCGACAATGACTCTGATGGTGACGGCGGAACCATGAATATTTCAAAACCCATGGGCTCTCTCAGGGTAAATGTCAATCTTCTTGATACTCTCATGAACCTTGCAGGAGAGCTGGTTTTGAGCAGAAACCAGTTAATTCAGGGTATCAACTCATCAAATGCCAAAGCAACTGAGCTTTCCAGCCAGCGCATTGACATGATAACCTCCGAACTTCAGGAAGCCATCATGCGGACACGCATGCAGCCCATTGCCAATGTTTTCAACAAGTTTACAAGGGTTGTAAGGGATCTTTCAAGGGAGCTTGGCAAATCAATTGACCTTATGATTGAAGGCAAGGAGGTTGAGCTTGACAAGACCATTATAGAATCAATCAATGATCCATTGACCCATCTTGTACGAAACTCTGTTGACCACGGTATTGAGCTTCCACAAGAACGGGAGGCCAAAGGTAAAAAAGCAACCGGAACAATTGCCCTGAGGGCATTCCATGATGCAGGCCAGGTTAATATCCTCATCTCTGACGATGGAAAAGGTCTTGATCCTGAAAAAATTGCAGCAGCCGCCGTTAAAAAAGGATTAATGAGCGAGCAGCAGGTTTCCGAGCTTTCATCAAAGGAGAAGATTGATCTTATACTTCTTCCTGGTTTCTCAACCGCAGAAAAAGTAACTGATGTCTCGGGAAGAGGCGTTGGCATGGATGTTGTGGTCACCAACCTTGAAAAACTTGGTGGCATAATAGAGATTGACTCAACCACTGGTAAAGGCACTGACATACAGATAAAACTGCCACTGACCCTGGCTATTATTCCAAGTCAGATAATATCTGTGGGCAATGAGAAGTATGCCATACCACAGGTGAACCTTGACGAACTTCTAAGAATTCCCGCATCCCAGGTAAAGGAACGCATAGAAAAGGTAGGGGATGCTGATGTCGTAAGGCTTAGGGGCAATCTTCTGCCACTTCTCAATCTTGCGGAAGTACTGGGAATTCAAAAGACTTTTATACATCCTGATGATAATAAGGAGTATCCTGACCAGCGCAAAAGCGTTGCTGACAGAAGATCTGCAAAATACAACAAGGATGGTTCTGAGGATAATAACGCAGAAGTTTATAAGGATCATAGAAGCGGTGAGGACAGAAGATACCGTTCTTCAAGTGCCATTAACATTGCCGTTGTTTCAGCAGGAACCCACAAATATGGACTTGTGGTTGATGAGTTGAGGGATTCAGAGGAGATTGTTGTAAAACCACTTGGCCGTCACCTAAAAAGATGCAGTGGATATGCCGGAGCAACAATCATGGGTGATGGAAAGGTTGCCCTTATCCTTGATGTATCCAACCTTGCACAGATGGCAGATCTTACCACAATGGCGGAAGCCGAAAGAACTGCAAAAGCTGCAAGAGCAGCAGAGGAAGCAAGGGAAAAAGCAAGAGATAAAGCATCTCTTCTGCTTTTCAAAAACGGAGAGTCTGAACACTGTGCAGCTCCTCTGCATCTTGTTGAACGTATCGAAAGAATACCTGTCTCCTCCATTGAAAAGGTCAGCGGTAAAAAAGTTGTACAATACAGAGGCGGCGCACTTCCCCTCTTTGAACTGTCACAGGTTGCCAATGTCTCAAAACTTCCTGAGACTGAACAACAAGAAATTATTGTCTTTACCGTAAAAAATAGAGAACTTGGCCTTATGGTCACACCACCTGTTGATGCCATTGAGCTTTCTTTAGATATTGATGACTCAACTCTCAAGCAGACAGGTATCAACGGCTCCATGATAATTGACGGCCACACAACCTTGCTGGTTGATATCTTTGATGTTGTCAAAACCCTTAACCCATCATGGTTTGAAGAGGATGCAGCAGCAGTTGCCGCAGCCATTGAAGATAACCGTCAAAAAGTTATCCTTTTTGCGGAGGACTCTGCATTTTTCAGAAATCAGGTTAAAGGTTTCATGGCCGAAGAGGGATACAGTGTTATTACAGCCGAAGATGGTGAGATAGCATGGAACCTTCTTAAAGAGCGTCATCATGAAATTGACCTTGTGGTAACAGATCTTGAAATGCCCAACATGGACGGATTTGAACTTACAAATAAAATCAAGTCCGATCCAACACTTACCCATTTCAAAGTTATTGCACTGACCTCCCTTGCGAGTGACGCTCATGTCAAAAAAGGCAAAGAGGTTGGCATTGATGAGTATGAGATCAAACTTGACAGAGAAAACCTAATGAAACTTATAAGGCAGTACCTAAATTAATTGCTGCCATAATCTGATGGCGCAACTTACATTGAAACAGACAGGAGGGTGGACTCCATATACCTGATAAAATGTATATAACGGTCATGGCAGTTCCATCTGCCACAACGAAGCATGAAAGTCATTTAGAGCCTTAAAAGACAGGGACTTTCTTATAAAAAATAATTTCTGCCCCCTGCTTTTTTAAGATAGATGAAAGTCCTTGTATATCAATATGTTATACAAGCTTTCTAATAAAAATCAACAAGGAGAGTAACCGTGGCTGCAAATCCTAAAAAAATTCAGGAGAACAACGCTGAACTTGCCACATTTTATGTTGGCAAAGCTCTGTGTGGAATTGATATATTAAGCATACAGGAGATCAATAAGCATTTTGAAGTCACAACCGTTCCCCAGGCCCCAGATTATGTGGTTGGAGTATTGAACCTACGTGGCAGAATTGTCACCATACTGGATCTTGGGAAAAAACTTGGACTCTCACAAATACGGTCCAACAAGAAAAACCGTAATATCATTGTAAGATCCCAGGATGAACTTGTGGGTCTGATGGTGGACTCAATAAGTGACGTTGTAACCTCGGATCAGGATAGAATAGAGCCTGCACCCTCAAACATAAGCGGTATGAAGGGAAAATTTTTCAGAGGCGTCATGAAAACCCAAAACGCACTTATAGGCATTCTGGATATTGAAGAGGTATTAAAAGAATAAATGGATAAAATTAAAGTTCTTGTCGTTGATGACACCATTGTTTATCGCAAAATTGTTAATGATGTATTGAAAAACATACCTGACGTAGAGGTGGTAGGTTCTGCGACCAATGGAAAAACAGCACTGTCACGCATTGCATCGCTAAAGCCTGACCTGCTGACCCTTGATATTGAGATGCCTGAAATGAGCGGTATTGAAGTGTTGGAGCACATCAGAGACAACGCCATACCTACATCTGCTGTAATGCTCAGTACATTGACCCAACGAGGTAGCGAGATGACCATCAAGGCCCTGGAACTTGGGGCATTTGATTTTATCTCCAAACCAGACCAGGGTACAATGGCTGAAAATATGCAGAAAGTAAGCGATGCTCTTACCCCTATAATCAATGCATTTAAACGCCAAAAGGGCTTTTCAAAAACCTTTACTACAGAAAAAAGCATAATTAAGCCAGTAGGACAAGGAAGAGACTCTGTATCCCATGCCTTAACATCCAGAAAAAGCGTTGTTACTGGAACTCAAAACAAAACTGTATCACCCATAAAAAAAAATAAAACAGTTGCTGTTGTTAGAAGACATACCCCTTCATCAATTATCGGAATAGGTATTTCAACAGGAGGCCCAAAGGCACTTGCCCTTATGATGCCTCTTCTTACTCCACGCCTGAATGTCCCAATTGTAGTTGTTCAGCATATGCCACCTGTATTTACACAATCCCTTGCCAAAAGCCTTAATGCCAAATGTTCCCTTGAGGTTAAAGAGGCTGAAAATGGAGAGCCATTAAGACCCAACACTGTTTTTATAGCCCCTGGGGGCACACAGATGAAAATTGTGGCAGGTCCTGACGGCAGAACCAGACACATAAAAATCACAGATGACCCACCTGAAAACAGTTGCAAACCTTCTGCGGATTATCTCTTCAGATCCATTGCAGAGCATTATGTAGGGCGTGCAACCGGAGTAATTATGACAGGCATGGGTTCAGATGGTTCAAAGGGGCTTGAAATGATGAAAAAAAATGGCAGCATCATTATTGCCCAGGATAAGGATAGCTGTACTGTTTATGGTATGCCCAAGGAGCCAATAGAGTCGGGTATAGCAGACATTATTGTTCCCCTTGAAAAAATAGCTGAAGAAATCACAAACACTGTAATATGACCATAGCAAGGATCCCATGATCAAAATCACGCCAGCCGAATTTGATGTATTAGCAAAATATATCATGGAAATCTCGGGTATTGCGCTCACCAAGGGGAAAGAGTACCTCATTGAGACCCGACTGAACCCCATAATGGAAGAGCTGGGCTGTAAATCCTATTCAGAACTGCATAAAAAGGCAAAAGCTGACTTTAAGAAAAACATTGAAAATAAAATAATTGACGCAATATCCACCAATGAGACCTATTTTTTCAGAGACAAATCTCCTTTTACGCTGCTTCAACATAAAATTTTCCCTGATCTCATTGACAAGCGATCAAAAAACCGCATAGGCTTAAAGCCTGCTATTCGTCTGTGGAGTGCCGCAAACTCAACAGGGCAGGAGATTTACAGCATTGCCATGGCAATGGATGAAATAGGCATTACTCCTCAAAAATACCAGATCAAACTTATTGGAACAGATATCTCTGATGCTGCCATTGCCCAGGCAAGCTATGGCAGATACAACAAATTTGAAGTTGCAAGGGGACTTGATAGAAATCGTCTTAACAAATATTTCATACAAGAGGGAGAGTACTGGAAAATAAAGGATGAAATCAGGGCTATGGCACAATTTCGGAAAATGAATCTCATGAAACCATTCATAGGCATGGGAAAATTTGACATTATTTTGTGCCGCAACGTTATGATCTATTTCACTGAGGAAGACCGCAGAAAAATATACCAGAACATTGCAAAGGTTCTTGAGCCTGATGGCTACCTTATCATAGGCTCCACCGAGTCCCTTGCCAATAATTCAGACCTTTTTGTATCCAAAAGATATCTAAACTCAATATTTTACCAACTCTGTTAAGCAATGAGAACATAAAAAATGTCAGCAATAAATCCACGAGAATTTTTAGATGAACTTATTTTTTGCCTTAAAGAAGAAGATATTGTCAAGGCAAATGCACTTTTGCAATTTATTACCAACCCGGAAATTAATGCAAATTTTCAGAAAAGGGCTCTTCATGAGCTATCAAAGGCATCGGAGCGCTTAGTATTTCCAATTCTTGAATATCTGACAACACTTCAGATTCCCAACCCTGAAATCCAGGAGAGTCTCTACGAGCTGATCCTTGATAAAGCATACGGGAACCACGACAGAATTATAAAATACATTATCAAAGATGATAAAAGAAACAGGATAACCTACATAAAGGTTGCAGGAGATCTCATCCTTGCAGATGCAGCTCCCATACTTGAAAAACTTCTGGAAAAATCAAAGGACAGGGATATTATTATCCAGACTGCCGCTTCCCTTGGCAATATCCGCCTGCAATCTTCCCTGCCTGCATTGATAAAACTTGTGGAGTCATATAATGATACTGAAATTCAGAAGGCTGGCATAGATGCCATTGCCCAGATTGGAGGCAAACCTGCTGTTGATTATCTTACCAATTCCATTACAGGCGACAATGATACAGATGGCCTTAAAATAAAGGCTCTTGGTGAGATACAGGATCAGCATGCCCTTCAAAGCCTTTCATCACTTCTGGAGTCAACAAACACAAATATTCGTGATGCTGCCATTGACCACCTCATTGAAATCGGCGGTAAAGCTGTGCCAATACTGACAGCAGCAACTTCAGATGCAGGTTCTGACTTTATGGTTCATCTTATCACCACCCTTGGCTATATAAAGGATCCTAAAGCTCTGCCGGTGATTCTTGATATCATGAAGACAAAACCAGATGACCCCAATGTTCGTCAGGCAGCCTATGAGAGTATGGAACGCATTCCTTCAACCAAATCAGCCATTGCACTTGCTGTTGGTATCCATGACCCAGTTGAAGCTGTCAGAATGAGTGCAGCAAGAGCAATGGACAAAAATATATCCAAAGTACTGGTTGCAGGTCTTAAAAATATTGTCAGAGAAGGTAATGAAGATGCTTTAAATGCTGTTGGGGCTCTCATTGATTCCGAGGCAGATAATATATTCAACTTTCTGCTGCAGGAAGAGTCATTCATTCGTCTTTCAGTAAAACATGTGACCACAAAAGCAGATCCGAAAACAAGGGATCATTTTCTTAATATACTTAAGAAAAAGAATCACCAGGCACTTGCTGACAAGATTGAACAGATGGTTCCCAAGGAGACCAAAGGGACAGAAAGTAAAACAGCTCAGATTTTTGTTGTGGATGATTCCAAGATGATGTTAAAGCTTTATGAGAACAAGCTCACCGGCTTTGGCTATACCCCCACATCATTCATGTTTCCGGAGGAAGCTCTGCGCCAGATTTATGCATCAAAACCTGATCTTGTCATAACTGACCTTAACATGCCTAAAATGAACGGACTTCAGCTTGCCCAGGGTATCCGAAAAAAATACTCATCCATTGAGATACCAATTATCATGATCACAACGCAAAGCGATGTTGTAGAGTCTGAAAAAAATTCAAAAATGGACAAAAGTCAGATGGGAAAAGCCGGCATAAATAAAGTACTGCACAAACCATTTTCCAATGAAGAACTCCAGGCAACAATAGCAAAGCTGCTAAAAAAATGAGCATAATTGTGATTTTGACATTTCCCACTTTTTACGAAGCCATAAATACTATGTAATAGGGTTTAATTAACTTACCCAAATTCCCCCTCTCCAGTAATGGAGATGGCTGGGGGGGTGAGGTAAATGGGCAAGTTATTTAAGTCCGATTCCTATGCATAAATGATTTTAAATGGAATGGGGGGGTATTTCCATACATCGGGCCTTGGCAGAATCTGTTCCAGCGCAACAGTTAGCCAGTTTGTGTCTGAATTCAACTCCCTGAGACGCCCTCCTTCCGGTGGCACTGCATGTGCAGTATAGTCATATATAGTATTAAAAATGCATATTACATGGGTATTTTCCCGTGCTATGGCATAATTTTTTGTAAATTTAGTCTGGGTAATTCCGGCTATCGCTGCTATCTGACGGACTTCCTCCCTTGAAAACCTCATCAGTATTGACTTTGATATTCCCCGCTCACCAAGTTTAAGAACAGCCCTTGATTCACTGCTTCCGGCATAAACTGTGCTGATTCCCTTTATTCTTCTTAGATACTGAGCTGCAACAATGGCAGCGGTTCTTCTTCCCCCTGCCATAAGAGGCATTCCATGATATTCAAAAAATTTCTTCTGGCAGTTTTCTGCATACTTGTCCCCTTTCTCATAAAGATCCTTGGAGATATACCGAAGATAAATTGCAAGATCCTCAGCAGCATCGGCAATCGGCCAGTCAACCCTTACATGAAAATGGGTAAGGGCATATCTGTCTCTGCTATGGGCAGTATCATCTCTTTGTATTAAAAGGGCATAATCAACCGGCATAAGAGATTTTACAAATTCAAAAAAGCCTTCACAGTCAAAGTTCTTGATATTACGATGAAAATTTTCAACATTAGGAAAATCCTTATGCTTTACAAGATTTGTCTTGGTTGTCTTGTTAATATCAAAATAACGGATATATTTTTTATGTGAATCATCCAGGCAGTTTTCAAGAAAAAGTATTAAAAATGAATTTTGGGAATCAAACTCAGTACTTGGAATTCTTGCACGTGGTTTCAGCTCCCTTGTATGCACAAAGGGATATGGTTCGCCTTTTGCAAGGAAATTGTGATAGGAGTCCACAAGTGAATAACCCAACACAAACTGATCCATTTCATCCCTTAGCACATTATAATAGGATCGCATGAGTTTTTCGTTGCGACTCAATGCCTCCCTTGGGCAGCAGAATTCCACATTATACATAATATTTCTGTTCCAAAAAAAATAAGTTAAATGTTCTAATCAAATGACGCAAATGGGCACGTTATTAGAAAGTCTCCATAACATACTTACTCAAAATCGACATCTTATTGCTTTTTCAGAAGTTATTGCAGTTGTCTGAACCAGGATAACCAGGATAACCAGGATGGATAGGATGCTCAGGATAGATAATCCTGCCTTATCTTTGTTAATCTTGGGTATCCTGATTCAGACAGTGTTGACAAGGCTCAAAAGATCATAGCTGTGGGCTTTGAGTAC
>NZ_LT828546.1:64357-76112 GCF_900170035.1 Desulfamplus magnetovallimortis
CCGTTATATGAAAGTCTCGGTAACAGCCTGTTTTTAAAACGACTTTCATTTTTTCGATTGTGGCGATCATCAGCCATGTACGTTATATGAAAGTCCCCGCAAATGGCTGTTTTTATGAAGACTTTCATCCATCATTGTGATGCCCTCGCAATCATGAGACTTTATTAAGAGCTGCAACCCCTGGCAACTCTTTCCCCTCCATGAGATGAAGGAATGCCCCGCCACCTGTGGATATATAGCTTATTTTGTCTGCAACATCACACACTTTTGCTGCAAGGCCGGTATCTCCACCTCCAACTATTGAAAAAGCTTTTTCGGCTGCGCCTATGGCATTTGCAACAATCCTTGTCCCATCACAGAATCGCTCCATCTCAAATACCCCCATGGGACCGTTCCAGACTATGGTTAAAGCCTTTGCAATTTCATCTGCAAATATAGATGCAGTTTCAGGGCCGATATCCATAACCATCCAGCCATCAGGCAGTCCGTTATGGTTTAATTCATCAACAGTTGACTCAGAGCTTTGAGCGGATATACCAAAATTTTTATTATCAAACTTCTCAATCTTTTTCTGATCAAACTTATCAGTCTTTTTATGATCAAACTTATCAGTCTTTTTCTGATCAACATTATCAATATTTATACTGACAAATTGATTCATCTTTTCATGATTAAGCTTGACCACTTTTTTTTCTGCATCTTTATCAAAGGAGTCAGCCACAACAAAATCAACAGGCAAAAATAGAGAAACCCCTTTTTTATTAGCTTGCTGTATAATATTTTGAGCCGTCTCCAGAAGATCATTCTCCACCATAGAGTCTCCAGTACCAACCCCCAAGCTCTTAACAAAAGTATTGGCCATGGCGCCACCAATGAGCATGACATCAACGTGGTTGAGCATATTATACAAAGCCTCGAGTTTACTTGAAACCTTTGCTCCGCCTATGACAGCAACAAGTGGCCTTCCCGGGTTATGCATGGCATCATGATAACACTGCATCTCCTTTTCAAGGAGAAACCCTGCAGCAGAATCTTTCACAAGGGAAGGTAGAGCCACAACAGATGCATGTTTTCTGTGGGATACGGAAAAAGCATCATTTATATATATCTCGCACAGGGAAGCAAGCTGTTCTGCAAAATGGGGATCGTTTGATTTTTCTCCATCATGAAAACGCAGGTTTTCCAGAAGTATAACATCTCCCCCTGACATAAGAGAGATTTTATCAGACGTCTTACTTCCCAGGCAATCCTCTGCAAACTCAACCTTCCGTTTAAGAAGCTCAGAAAGACGTGTTGCAGCAGGAGCAAGACTCAACGCAGAAATCGCCTTGCCCCCTGGATTTCCCATATGGGAAATCAGAATCACTTTTGCCTTTTGTTCAATAAGATATTCTAAAAGAGGCAATGTGGCCTTTATCCGGTTATCATCTGTTATTCTTCCATCTCCATCCATGGGAATGTTGTAGTCAACTCTAACCATAACCTGTCTGCCGGAAACATCCAGCGATCTGACTGATTGCATCTCTATTCCCTCTCTTTATAGCCGGTTTTGATCTTTTCTCTGTGAAGGCTCTTTTTTTTTGCCCAGCGTTCAAAAAAGCCGGCAAAGCCTGGTCTCTCATTCCGCTTAATCAGATTCTCCCTTACAGGGATGCCCCTTTCACCTGACATTGCAGCTCTGAGGCACGCTGTTTTATGGGCACAAAGATACATGCAGTCATCGGGGGTCTCCCTCAAGCCATGGGTTCCCATGGGAAATACCTTTTCAAGATCACCAAAACAATCAGGACAATACAAACCATTCAGACGCCTTGTTCCATCATTATCCTCAACCATTTTTTTCAAACTCCCTGTTAAACTCCGCAATATATCCATTGTCAGCAAAACTGTAAAAACCACTGTTTCCAGTGATTACATGTTCATGAACAGTTATACCAACATGCCGACAGGCAAAAAGCAGTCTTCTTGTAATGGCAATATCTTCAGGTGAAGGAGAAAAATCACCTGATGGATGGTTATGTGCAAAAATAACAGATGCAGCCCTGTGCTCAAGTGCCTTTATTAATACCTCCCGGGGATAGACAGCACTCATTGTTAAAGTGCCCTGAAAAAGGATCTCAAGCCCGTTCACCCGATTTTTGGCATCAAGAAAAATACCTGCAAAAACCTCTCTTGTTCGCTGGCCTATGGCATGCCTCAGATAGTCGATCAAGTCACGGGAGTTGCTGATAACATCCTGGTGGATAATTTTTTTCTGAAGGTAACGGTCAGCAACCTCTTTGATCAGTTTCAGTCCGAAAATATTGGCAGGTCCTACACCCTTAACTCTGGAAAGTTCTTCCGGATTTGCCTCAAACACTCCCTGAAGGGTCTTGAAGCGATTGAGCAAAAGCTTTGCGCTCTCCTTGCAATCCCTGCGAGGTGTATTAAGTGTTAATAAAAGTTCAACTACTTCATAGTCCAGAAAACCTGCCAGTCCGTTCTGAAAAAACTTCTCCCTGAGACGCTGCCTGTGACCATCTCCCTTTTTATTTGTATCAATTTGTGCCATTGTTCAATATATTCTTGCCATTTCCCGTTTTTTTAAAAGACAATAAATCTTCTTCCAAAACTCCACTGTCTTCATCTTATTCAAGAGAATCCTGGTCTTCATTATCTTCATCTGACTCAAGATCATCTTCATCTGACTCAAGATCATCTTCATCTGGCTCAAGATCATCTTCATCTGACTCAAGATCATCTTCATCTGGCTCAAGATCATCTTCATCTGACTCAAGATCATCTTCATCTGACTCAAGATCATCTTCATCTGGCTCAAGAATATCCTCGTCTTCCTCGTCACCTCTGGTTTCAAGGAAAGCATCCTCCATCAAAAGGCTCTCTGGCTCCCTCATCTTTTTGTTATCTTTAGCTGTCTGATCATTTTCACCAGATGTAATATTATTATCTTCATCAGAAATATTGTCAGAATCTCTCTCATCTTCGGGCAGTCGTGCCACTGCAATGAGCTTTTCATCATCAGAAAGATTGATCAATCTGACACCCTGGGTGTTTCTGCTTATTATGGAGATGCCTTCAACATGGGTACGGATAAGTTTTCCCTTGTCAGTTACAAGCATCAACTCATCACTCTCTTCCACAAGAAGAAGATTTACCATCATACCGTTACGTTTAGATGTACGGATTGAAAAGACCCCTTTTCCACCACGGGTCTGTGCTCTGTAATCCTCAATATAACTTCTCTTGCCATATCCGTTCTCTGTAACCGTCAACAGTGTCTTGCCATGGCTTAAAACCTCCATTCCCACAACCTGGCCATCTTCATCTATACGCATTCCCCGAACTCCCATTGAACCTCTTGCTGTGGTTCTAATCTCCTGCTCATGGAAGCGTATCACCTTACCTGCCCTGGAACCAAGAAAAATATCCATTGTTCCATCACTGATTCTGGCTGCAATAAGCTCATCATCATCAGCAAGCTTTATTCCGATCAAACCACCTGATCTTGGTCTTGAGTAGGCCATAAGGTCTGTCTTTTTTACCCGCCCCATTCTGGTTGCCATGATGACATATTTATCATCTTCAAATTCCGGCACAGTAAGTACAGTGGCAAGCTGTTCCCCTTCATCAAAATTGAGGAGATTGACTATGGCCTTGCCAAGGCTTGAACGTCCTGCCATGGGAAGTTCATAGACCTTGGACTGATAGACCTTGCCCATATTTGTTATAAAAAGAAAGGTATGGTGGGTAGAAGCCACAAATAGATGTTCAACAAAGTCATCTTCCTTTGTGCCCATGGCCATCTTACCCTTGCCGCCCCTGTGCTGGCTTGTATATAAGGAGACAGGATTTCGTTTGATATATCCGCTTCTCGATATGGTCACAACCATATCCTCTTCTGCAATAAGATCTTCTATGTTAATCTCGCCGGAGTCTTCAACTATCTCTGTTCTACGATCGTCTGAATACTCTGTTTTAAGCTCAATCATCTCATCCTTGATGATTCCTCTTACCACAGCCTCACTTCCAAGAATCTCATTAAACCAGGCAATATCCTTTAAAATTGCCTCATACTCTGATACAATTTTTTCCCTTTCAAGACCTGTAAGACGCTGGAGTCGCATCTCAAGAATTGCCTGGGCCTGAATCATGGAAAAAGCAAAAGTATTTACGTCGGTAAGGGCTTCCTTTGCTTCATCCGGTGATGCTGAAGCCCTTATAAGCGCCACAATCTCATCAAGGTGATCAAGGGCTTTTTTAAGCCCCTCAAGTATATGTGCCCGCTCTTCAGCCTTTTTCAAATCAAAAAGGGTTCTTCTTACAATAACTTCCTTTCTGTGCTCAATAAAGTGTTCAAGAATCTCCTTTATGGTAAAAAGCTGGGGTCGTTTGTTTACAACAGCAAGAAAAATAATACCAAAGCCTGTCTGCATGTAAGTATGTTTGTAAAGCTGGTTGATAACAACATCTGCTATCTGGTCACGCTTCAGGCCAATTGCAATGCGCATTCCCTGACGGTCGGATTCATCCCTTACAAAGGATGCTCCTTCAATTACCTTTTCACGCATCAGCTCATCAATTTTCTCTACAAGGCGGGCTTTGTTTACCTGATATGGAAGCTCTGTTACAACAATAGTCTCTTTTTTTGTCTTACTATTCACCTCCACTTCCATCTTGGCACGAACAGTGATGACACCCCGACCTGTGGTATAGGCGTCATATATGCCTTTTTTTCCGTGTATAATGCCGTAGGTAGGAAAGTCAGGGCCGGGAATATACTGCATTATATCCGGGATATCCAGCTCAGGATTATCAAGCAAAGCCATAATGGCATCACACACTTCCCCTATGTTATGGGGTGGAATATTTGTGGTCATTCCAACGGCAATACCAGACGAGCCATTCACAAGAAGTGCAGGAAATTTTGTTGGAAGCACAGAAGGTTCTTCCATTGTCTCGTCATAGTTAGGGACCCAGTCAACTGTCTCTTTTTCAAGATCTGTAAGCATCTGATGAGCCAGCTTGCGCATCCTGATTTCAGTATAACGCATGGCTGCAGGAGAATCACCATCAACAGAACCAAAGTTACCCTGTCCATCTACCAGGGTATATCTCAAAGAAAAATTCTGGGCCATTCTGACAATAGTATCATAAACAGCAGAATCTCCGTGGGGATGATATTTACCAATAACATCACCCACCACACGGGCTGATTTCTTGTAAGGCTTGTTCCAGTCATTCTTCAACTGACGCATGGCAAAAAGCACACGGCGATGCACAGGTTTCAACCCATCACGGACATCCGGAAGTGCTCTGCCGATAATAACACTCATGGCGTATTCGAGATAGGATTGCTTCATCTCCTTCTCAATACTTGTAACATTATCATCTTTTTCTATCATTAATTTTCCTTTATCAAAGCCACGACAAATCCGCTGCTGAAATCTTGTTTGAAATATTTACAACTCAAACGTTTATATAATCAAACGTTTATATAACGGCCATGGCAGATCCATCTGCCACAACGAATCATGAAAGTCCTTTAGAGCCTTAAAAGACGGGGACTTTCTTATAAACGTCCATAGCGGCTCACCGCCACAATCAAAGTATCATTTTTTTGGCAACATTCATATCCCTAAAAAGCAATTTACACCTATTTGGGGGAGACACCCTTTTGAGGAGACACCCTAAAAAACGTAGTACACTGTCAGCACTTAATTTTAGGGGTATCTGCAACGTGGAGACAAGGCACGCCTTGTCTCTACAATTCACCGAACCCTAATTTTTAGCTTTGACAATGCAGTAGTTTGGTTTTAAAAAGTGTAAAATTATCATGAATCATGCCATTATTATTAAAAAACTGTAAATTTCAGGGGAACCACCTTTAGAGTTTACAACTTTTGCAGATGCCCTGTTGAATGCCACCAGCAGTGAAATCAAAAAAACACCATGGGAAGCTAAGGTAGGTAAGAAGAAGAAATGGAGCAGGATGTGATCTTGAGTAAACGCACATTCCCGAATTCCGTCCAACCCGAATAATTAAAGCCTCGACAAAGAACAGATGCATCGTTCAAGGTTTAACCATCGTGGATATATCCTCCATCCCCCTCTCCAGTCATGGAGAAGGGGCGGAAGATCAATGCTGTTGCCTTAAGGATTTTTTGGCATCCTTCATATGAACCCAACAGTACTTTACATTTTTTTGTGAGAGATTCCCACCACTCAGAGCTTTCTCTCAGGAAAGTGTAAACTGGGAAATGAAGCATGCCGTTTTTTTAAGGGCAAAACAATCAGACACAGATACCTCAAAAAAACTCCATACTATCTGCTGATACACCCAAGTGCAGCAAGATAAAGAAGAGCTTCAAATATAATTACTTCTGTGAAACCGCCAAAAAAATGATAGACAATACCACCACCCATAATAGCCGGAACTGCGGTAAAAACCATAATACCAATTTTTCTGCTGATATCCATAATACACACCCTGACAGTATTTAGGAGAGAAATCTCCTCGGTTAAAAGGATTACATAATCCTTACATATCTTAAGATAATTATTTTGCGTATGGAATAATCTTTCCACGCCTTAGAAAGAGAATGCAATCCGTATCAAAAAAGACAACTAAAACCAAACATATTATGTAGCACCAGATCAGCTACAAGTAAAGCAAAAGCTCTTCTCTATCCCTTTTTTCAGTATCAGCGCTCAATGACCATTGCCATGCCCATACCACCGCCAATGCACATTGAGACAAGACCGGTTGAGTATCCTTTCCGCTTCATCTGATGAATAGCTGTAACCATCTGACGGGCACCTGTACAGCCGATTGGATGTCCAAGGGAGATGCCGCTTCCAAGCTCATTGGGTTTTTCAACATCAATGCCAAGCTCTCTCATACAACCAATGGCCTGGGCAGCAAAAGCTTCATTAAGCTCTATCAATTGAATATCCTTGATATCCATGGAGGCTTTTTTCAGAGCCATATTTACAGCAGGCACAGGTCCAAGTCCCATATAAGCTGGGTCAAGTCCTCCAGATGCAAAGGTTTTGATTCTGGCAAGTTTTTCAAGCCCCATTTCATCTGCCTTCTCTTCACTCATCAGAAGAACTGCTGCCGCACCATCATTAATGCCTGAAGCATTACCGGCTGTAACGCTGCCATCTTTTCTGAAGGCAGGTCTCAGTTTTGCCAACTGCTCCATGCTTGTCTCCATGGGGCGCTCATCCTTGTCCACTACAATCTCTTTTTTCCTGGACTTAATGGTAATGGGCACGATCTCTTCATCAAATGTGCCATCATGCACAGCAGCAAAGGCACGGGTATGACTCAAAAGGGCAAGTTCATCCTGTTCCTGACGGGTAATTCCGTATTTTTCAACAATATTTTCTGCTGTTAATCCCATATGGTACCCATAAAAGATCTCATAAAGCCCATCATAAACCATAAGGTCGTGAACATTACCCACCCCGGTCAATTCCATTCTATGTCCCCATCTTGCATTAAGAAGAGCCATGGGTGCGTTACTCATGCTCTCCTGCCCGCCGGCAAGAACCACATCAGCATCTCCGGCTTTAATGGCCTGTGCTGCAAGGGCAATGGCCTTAAGTCCTGAACCGCAAATTTTGTTAACTGTAAATGCTGTTGTATAGCGGGAGATACCTGCTGCAATCATGGCCTGCCTTGCAGTATTCTGGCCTTGTCCTGCCTGGAGAACATTGCCCATGATAACTTCATCAATCTGTACAGGCGTCAGGGATTCATCATAATCATATCCCTTTTGTTCAAGATCAATCATCCCCTGATCTTTGAGAGCATCGGGGCCACCATCTACAAGCTTCCCTGCAACAGGCCTCAGACCTGCCTTTACAAGAAGACTTTTCATTACTTTCGATCCAAGCTCAACAACAGACACAGGTTTAAGTGTACCGCCAAAAGCTCCAACAGCAGTTCTTGCACCGCTGACAATAACAACTTCTCTCATAATTAATGCCTCCAGATTGGACATGCTTCATTTAAAGATCTCATCTTTATGAGCTGTAAGGTATGCCCGGGATTGCTGTTCAATAGTTAAATTACAATGGACTGACATATCAAAAATTGATATTTTTTTCAAGAATGGATTGTGTTAAACAGGCATGATTGATTACGTATCAATCACCCCCAAATATAAAAATGATAGTCATTTTCACGGTAAAGAATCCAGACATTGATGATCACTTAAAAAAGGGTAGTGCACTTTCAAGACTTAATTTTAGGATTATCTGCAACGTAGAGACAAGGCATGCCTTGTCTTTACATAAATATTGAACACATCAACAATTTTGGGATAATACCAAAAACTCATGTATGACCATTTTTTTTCTTCAATGCAGCCCATACATCAAGACGATGTGCAACACTTTTTTCATACCCCCTGTCACTGGGTTCATAAAAACGATAATTATCTAACTCGCTGGGAAGGTACTTCTGTGGAACATACCCCTCCTCATAGTCATGTGCATATTTATAGCCTGCACCATATCCAGCCTGCTTCATCATACGGGTGGGTGCATTTCTTATATGCATGGGAACAGGCAGATACCCTGTCTCTTCAACAACTTTCCTTACTTTTCCAAATGCCTTATAAATACTGTTACTCTTAGGAGCAGTTGCAAGATAAACAGCAGCCTGGGCAATTGCGTCATCCCCTTCCGGATGCCCCAGAAATCTGAAGGACTCAAGGGCGTTGAGAGTTGCTGTCAATGCTCCGGGATCTGCCATTCCCACATCTTCTGTGGCAAACCTTACCATACGCCTTAAAATATAGAATGGATCCTCCCCTGCCATAATCATACGGGTAAGCCAGTAAAGTGCGCCATCAGGATCGCTTCCTCTGAGGCTCTTGTGAAAGGCTGAAATAAGGTTATAGTGCTCTTCACCTGATTTGTCATAACGAAGGGCTTTTTTCTGAAGAGATTTTTCAATTTCCTCGACATCAATGGTCTCTTTTTCTTGTGAAGCTACAAAAAGTGCAACAGTTTCAAGGTTTGTAAGGGCAACCCTTACATCGCCGTCTGCAAAGGATGCCATAAGATCCATGGCAGCTTCAGTGCATTTGAGATCCATGTAGCCCAAACCTTTTTCCTTGTCTGAAAGCGCCCTGTTCATAAGTTTTTTCAAATCGGAATGACTCAAACGGTTAAACCTTATAACCCTGCATCTTGAAATCAAAGCGGGAATAACCTCAAATGATGGATTTTCAGTTGTGGCACCAACAAGGGTAATAGTACCTTTTTCAACATGGGGAAGAAACGCATCCTGTTGAGCCTTGTTGAATCTATGGATCTCATCAACAAAAAGAAGGGTTCTTTTTCTGTACAATCGTTTGCGTTCATTTGCACGTTCAATAACCTCTCTTATATCCTTGACTCCTGAAAGCACAGCAGAAAGCTCAGTAAAGTGAGAGCTTGTCTCCTTTGCAATGATATTGGCAAGGGTTGTCTTTCCACAACCAGGAGGGCCCCATAAAATCATTGAAAAAAGTTTATCAGCTGCAATTGCCCTCTGCAAAAGGGAGCCTTTTCCGGCAATATTCTCCTGTCCAAGAAGTTCATCAAGGGAATTTGGCCTCATGCGGTAGGCCAAAGGCTGAAAAAAATCAGTGCCTTCATTCTCCTTTATCTCAAAAAGATCCATAATACACCATAATATTTACATTACTAACATTTTTGCTGCCTTTATCATAAAAATACCGGCATCCTTCATTTACCGGTTTACACTTTTCCAATGGCAAAATAACCCAACTGTAGAGACGCAATGCATTGCGTCTCTACTCTAGAAAAGAAGTGTAAAGTTCTTTAATCCTCAAAATCGACATCTTATTGCTTTTTTTCCATTTACTGAATTTGTCTGAATCAGGATAAGCAGGATAAACAAGATGCTCAGGATAGATAATCCTGCCTTATCCTGTTAATCTTGGGAATCCTGATTCAGACAGTATTGACAAGGCTCAAGATGTTATAGATGTCGATTTTGAGTTAATCTGATATGAAGGATGCCACAATACCCCTCATGTTTTTCATAATCGGGGATGGGCTAAGCTTTGGGCTATGAAGGTTTAGTATTTTCAGCAACAGATGAATAAACAGGTAAATTATCAATATTTCTGAGCATCTTTTTCCCTTATCCTCTTACGGCGCTGCTGCTCCGTGCGCTCTTTTTGACGCTTTACGTTCTTTCTCTCCTTTTTCCTGGCATATCTTATGTTTGCGGTTGTATTGGGAGTTTTTGAAGAAAAATCTATCTTTCCGGTACGCTCCCGAAAATATAGATTTATGGGGGTGTATTCAAGTTCTGCCATCTCTCTTATCTGGTTCAGAAGATATCTTTTGTAAGAAAAATGCACAGCATCGGGGTAATTGACAAAACAGACAATGGATGGCGGCTTTACTGCAACCTGTGTGGAGTAGTAAAACTTGAGGCGTTTTCCTTTGTGCAAAGATGGCTCTGCCCTGAAAAGAGCATCCTCAATAATACGGTTGAGAAGTCCTGTGTTTATCCTGTATGAGTACTCATCATAGATTTTTTCCACCATTGAGAAAATCTTGTGTGTTCTAAGGCCAGTCAATGCAGAAATTGTCATTGCAGGGGCATATGATAAGAACTTGGCTTTCATCCTAAGATCATTCATAAACTTCTTCTGATCTTTTTCATCCTGCTCCAGAAGATCCCATTTATTGATTAAAAAAAGTGCTCCGCATCCCCTGTCCCGGGCATAACCTGCAATTGTTATATCCTGATCTGTAATACCTTCGGAAGCATCAATCAGAATCAAAGTCACATCACAAACATCAAGACTTTTAAGGGATTTTATGATGGAAAATTTTTCAATTTTCTCTTTTACTTTTCCTTTACGCCTGATGCCGGCAGTATCAATAAGGCGAAAGCGACATCCCCCATGTTCCACAACAAGCTCCACAGCATCCCTTGTTGTTCCTGCCTTTTCACTTACAACAAGTCGATCTTCACCAAAGAGCCTGTTTATAAGTGAGGATTTTCCAACATTAGGACGACCTGCCACAGCAATGCATATCTCTTTTTGTTCCTGATTGCCACCAGAGTTATTCCCATCTTTATCTGGGTCATAATGGGGTAACGCATTTGCCAGATCATCCATAAAATCAGAGATTCCTATACCGTGTTCTGCCGACACCGAATAGAATTTATCAACTCCAAGTGAATAAAATTCCGGCATGGCATGACGCTGACTGTTGTTTTCTACCTTATTAATAAGATAGAAGACTTTTTTCTCGCTCCTGCGAAGAATATCAGCAAGATCTGTATCAAACGGAGAAAGCCCTGATCTTCCATCCAGTACAAGCACCACTACATCAGCTTCATCCACTGCAATCTCAACATGCTGACGAATCTCAGTTGCAAAAACATCATCATCAGAAAGCAGAAAACCGCCGGTGTCAATAAGGGTGAACTCCTTTTCATTCCACATGGTGTCGGCATAATGCCTGTCCCTTGTTACACCAGGAAAGTCATCCACCAGAGCATCTCTTGAACGCGTAATCCTGTTGAACAGGGTTGATTTACCCACATTGGGGCGACCGACAATGGCAACAACCGGTTTCATTATTAACATTTAACTCCATTTCCATTTAAGGATTCAATAAAACGTACATGGCGAATACCCGCCACAATCGAAGGGATGTAACATATTTTAAAAACAGTCAGCTACTCAAAATCGACATCTTATTGCTTTTT
>NZ_LT828546.1:76212-96336 GCF_900170035.1 Desulfamplus magnetovallimortis
GGTGTCGACTTTGAGTTAATAGCAATATTCATCTTTCCGGAACTGTCCGGAACAAACCTGAAAGTACTGGAGATACACTCAAGATGGTCACCTTCATGATGAGTGACATAAAGCAGGGTACTTCTCCTGCCCTGCCCTATTTTATCAATAAGATTCAAAACCAGTTTTCTGTTAATATCATCAAGCCCTTGACACGGCTCGTCAAGGATAAGAAGAAGTGGATGTTTGACCATGGCCCGTGCAATCAATACCATACGCTGCTCCCCATATGAAAGTCTTCTGAATGGCTTTTTTGCATATGTCTCCATGCCTGTAACCGCAAGCCACTCCATTGCAATGCGCTTCTGGCTTTCAGAAGGTATTTTATATAGACCAACAGAATCAAAAAAGCCCGACACCACAACACCTATAACTGTTGAAGATACCCGATAGTCCAAATGAAAGCGGGATGAGACGATTGCTGTATTTTTTTTATATCCCAAATGCTCTCACCACTGCCCCTGCGCATGCCAAAAAGTTCAATATGATTACAGTATGCCTGGGGATTGTCTCCATTGACAAGGCTTAAAAGAGTTGACTTGCCTGCTCCGTTAGGCCCTGAAATCTTCCAGTTTTCAAAAGGTTTAACTTCCCATGAAACATTGTCCAGAACAACGTTATCTCCATATTTCACAGTCACCCCAACCATTTTGACAAGGGGCTTATCCTGAATGGTGGAAATTGTTGGATTGAGAGAATCAGTCAACATTTGCTGTAAAAGTTTATCTTCAGCTCCTGAAAAAGATCTGTCACAAAAATTTATTTTACCGTGATTTCCAAATATACTATTCCTCCTCCCTTTTATCTTAATGTTACAATCCTTTATATAAAGGATATGGGTGGCAATATCCGGAATTTCACTAAAACGATTAACAATCAATACAACTGCAATACCCTGTTCCCACAAAGCTTTGACAATATCTGCAACTGCTTTTCTGGAATCAACATCAAGCCCGCCATATGGTTCATCCAGAATTATAATGTCAGGCTCATGCATAGTTGCCTGACACAGCATGACCTTACGTATCTCTCCAGTTGAAAGAAAGCGGATTCCTCTGTCAAGAAGATGGAGAATGCCAAACATCTTTGCCATATCCTCAACTTTTTTCTGTTTCAAAGATTTTTTATTGCAGATAAAATCTCTGACAACTGTTCCGGTATCAATTCGGTCAAGAAAATCAGTGTCATCATTTTTAATGAGATCATCCATTATTTCGGAATGTTTTTCAAATGAAACATAGCCTCGCTTTTCAGGTTGTACTGATATTTCTCCGGAAATAACTTCCAGTCTTCCGGCAAGCAACTGCCCAAGTCCTGACTTACCAGAACCATTAGTCCCTGTAACAGCCCAGAAATCACCAGAAGATATATGCCATGAAATATCCTTTAAATATTTCCCCTTTGAAATTTTTGCCGATACACTTTTAAGGCTAAATATTGTACAATCACAATCCACGGGCATATCATTTTGTCCATACTTTAAAAGATAGCTGCTCAATTGCTGCTCAATTAGTGCATTGTCAAAGCTAAAAATTAGGGTTCGGTTAATTGTAGAGACAAGGCATGCCTTGTCTCTACGTTGCAGATAAACCTAAAATTATCTGTTGACAGTGCATTAGGGTTATTTGTCTGATTCATTAAGTTTTAGGTGTTTTCCAAGGGTTTCATCAAACTTTTGGTCGGTTATTTTTTCAATGGTCTGATGCAGGGTTTTAAACTCCTTGAGCAGTGATTCTGCAAGTGGCGTAAGTCTGGAGCCTCCTCCCTTTGCCCCGCCTTTTTGGGTAATCAGAAGCGGTGCTCCAAGCCTCTCTTCCGTAGCCTTGACCCTGGACCAGATAGCCTTGTACCCCATCTTTAAAGACTTTGAAGCTGCGTGAAGGGAACCTTGCTCCTTGATGGCATTTAAAATCCTGAATCGTCCCAGTCCAAAAACCACATTGCCGTCGCTATCCTCAAGCCATATCTTTGAGCGGGTATGAAAAGTTTTGTTCCTGTTTTCAACCACATTTATTTCCTCAATTCAAACCTGCAATTGCAAGATCAGGGCTTCCGGTAAGTGAAGCTGTAATGCTTCTCTCCAGAAAAAGCGAAAGGCCGTTACCGGTATCCACAACCCTGTCATTAATTTCCATGTTAACTGTTTGTCTGCTGGTTCCTGCCTTTGCAGCCTGAGTTCTAACGCTTTGTCCAAGATAGTTTAGACACCATGATTCTGCATCGGATATCTCACTAAATGATTGGTTACCGGCCACACCTTCCACAACAAAATTTCCCACACTGTCTGGCCGTATGATAACCTTCTGCTTTATCATGATATGACTTGTTATAGCTCCAATGGCATTTGCAACATCAGCATCAGGCGGAATAACAACCTCTGCATTAAGAAGCTTGCCAGCCTTTGGCAAAAAATGTTGTACAGGTGCACCAATTCCAATGACAGGACAGGAAAATGTTGCACCAAGGCGGTAACGTTCTTTTGTGTTCAAGCCTGACATAGAAGTTTGCTGTTCATTTTTGAAACGCCCTGCCCCAAGTTTGGCATCGGCTTTTTTTTCATATTTTTTTTCAGGTTGAACTATTTTCCGGAGAAGGTGCTGTGCCACAGGTGACTTTTGAAAATCATCTTCAGGAATATCCTTGAATAGTTGTTTTTTCAAAAGCTCAAGTGCCAGATTATTATGGATATCTGCCATGAGATTTTCAATAATATCAGATGGTTCTTTTTTTGTGCATATTGACATTATATCAATCATGCGTCTTGCAGGTTCTGGGTTCCATATGGTAAAATCCCCCCGGACATGCAGAAGATCTGTAGGTGTAAGCCCGCATCTTTGCACAAGGCCACTCTCTTCAAGGCGTTTGATGGGCAGAAAAATAGTTGAAAGGCACTTAAGATTTGCTGCAAGCTCCTCAGGAGTATGTGGACGTACAAGCAAAAGGTCATGTATGCGTTTTTCATCTTCAGTTGGCTCAAAGGGGAAAATATTCTTTTCACATTGAGATTTGTTGTTATCAAAGGAAGAGTTGTTGTTGTCAAAGGAAGAATTCTTGTTCTCAAAGGAAGAATTCTTGTCCGCAAAGGAAGAATTCTTGCTCATGGCAACATAGATCACCTGTTCAAGATGAAGCATGGAGTGCTGCGCCATATAACTTAGCGGGATATTTATGGAGTTTTTAAACATCTCTCCTGCCCAGGAGAGTGGTGCAACCCTTCTTGGCCCTGTTACAAAGCCACCTTCCGCAGGTTTCCAGCGAATCAGGCTGTCTCCGCCAAGACCTGAAGTTCTCATGTCAAGGGCTTTTACATGGGTTTTAAAGCCCCCCACATTGGCGCCACTTTCACATACTTCCACAGTGTCATCGCATATATCTGCAATATCTGTTGTGGTGCCACCAATATCCACAACCATTGCATCCCCAAGACCTGTAAGCATTTTTGCGCCTGCTACACTTGCAGCAGGGCCGGAAAGTGTTGTCTCCACAGGCCGCTTACTTGCCATGCTGTCAGACATCAGGGTGCCATCACCTTTTACCACCATCAAAGGAGCCTTTATCCCTCTTTTGTCAAGCACTTCACCAAGCTCTCTAAAAAACTTTATCATCCTCGGAATTATTCTGGCATTGAGCACAGCAGTTTGGGCCCTCACTGCAAAATTGAGCAGATCAGAAAGTTCGTGGCCGCAACAGGCTGTCATTCCTGTCTCCTCTTCAACGATTTTTTTAACAGCAAGTTCATGTGCAGGATTTATGCTACCGGCAAAGCCTGACACCGCAAATGCTGTAACACCGTCTCTCTTTGTCATCTGCCTGACCACGGTGCGAATCTCATCTTCATCCACAGGTTCAATCTCTTTACCGCTTATATTGATATATCCTTTAATATTATATCGGGGAGAGTGGGATATAAGCCCCTTCGGAACCATGCCATTGCCGTTCATTATGATAAGGCCGGTTTTCTGCCCCTCTCCCTCAACAATTGAATTTGTGGCAAGGGTTGTTGAGACAGAGACAAGCTCAATGATTGATAGTGACGGGACATAATCAAGCTTTGCAGCAAGGCCGGAAAGTGCATTGTCAATGCCTTCGGAAAAATCCCATTTTGTTGTCAATGCCTTGTTTTTGCAGATAATTTTTTTATCCTGAAAATCATAGACAACTGCATCGGTGTATGTTCCACCTGCATCAATACCAAGTCCGTATCTTATGAATAATTTATTTTCACCCCCAGTTTCATCTCCATACAATATATGACGTGTGCCGGAATTTTCCGGAATGCCGCTTCCAATGGAGGGCGCAGAATCAAGACCATTTTTAAAAGGAGAATATATTGTAAAGTGGCCGGGTGGTACAAAAAGAATTTCACTGTCTGAATGCTTTTGTGTAACAAGTTTTGTCATTAATGAAAGATTGCCCTGGATGCGTTCATATTTCCAGTTGTGCTCCCTGGCCATCTCTTTTGCCTCTTTTTCAAATGTTGCAGCATTGTCACTCCCTGTATCAATAAAGGCAGCCCGCTGGTAGTTGTGGTGCCATGTACTGAAAAAATCAATTATTCTGTTACCCCCATCCTCGCCATATTTTTTTTCAAGTCTCGGCATCCAAGGGATTGGGAACCTATCCATATCTGCCGGTCTTTTTCACCCTTTCTGGGTCTCTTCTTTTCACCATACCACCCGGCAGACAGATAGAATGTACCGGGATAACGTTCAAACTCCCTTTTATATGCAAGGTCACTTCCCATAAACAGGGCAATACAGTCATGTACCCTTGGAAAAACAAGGGGAATATGCTTGGGCGCCTTTATACCAACAGAACCCATGCCACATATGCCATATCCCACCACAATACGGCTGCACGAGTTATCCTTTGCAGCAGAATCAATGGCATTCTGCAACCTTTTTTTAAGTTCAACAGGGTTATTATGAAGGCCACCTGGAAGAAAATTCGTTTTAACGAAAAGATCCAACTGCTCTGAAATCTTTTTTATGTCCGGAGCCAGAACGCCACATGCTATAATATGAATGGAGGTTGCTTGTTTCATTTTTGTGTTATTCGTCTTTTGATTCTTTTGAGTTTGTTGTCAATGTCTCTGAATACCACTCTTCATTGCCGTAAAGCTGATCCATGCAGTCAGGACATATACCATGGGTAAATTTGGCGTTTGAGCGTTCCTGAATGTAGGCTTCTATCCGGTTCCAGTAGCCTTTATCATCCCTGATTTTTTTGCAGGATGCACATATGGGCAAAAGTCCTGATAGCTGCTTGATTTCTGCCAAAGCTCTCTTAAGCTCTTTTATGAGGTCTCTCTGTTTAGCTTCTGCTTCTTTCTGCTTGGTAATATCACGGGCAATGCCAAGATATACAGTGTTTCCACCGGCAAAAAAACAGTTTATTGCCACCTCAACCGGAAAAACACTACCATCTTTTTTTCTGTGAACTCCATATCGCAAAGGAGTTGTTTCCCCCATGGCAAGGCTTTTAAAAAGATTACTTATCCCTCTTGGAGATATGGCAACTTCAACATCAGCAACACTCATTCCAAGGAGTTCTTTACGGGTGTATCCAAGGGAGTCACATGCTCTCTGATTGACCATCAAAAGGTTTCCTGATGAATCAGACAGATATATGGCATCTCTTGCCTGTTCCACAAGTGTCCTGACTTTCTCCTCACTCTCCATCAGAGCCAGCTCATTTTCCTTTATTTCAGTAATATCGGTAATCACACCGATAATACCGGCAACATCACCTTGATCATTTGTAAATGTGGCTTTGTTAAAGAGGACGTCCCTTATATTTCCTCCATATGCAACCACCTGTCCTTCATAGAGTTGGCGACCTGGATTGGATATGAGCTCACTGTCTTTTGCTTCATATTTGGAACTTATGTCATGATAAGCCATATCATGAACAGTTTTGCCTATTATCTCATGCCTTGATTTTCCCAGATAGGCTTCAAATGCCCTGTTACAGCCGATGTAAACTCCCTGGGTATCCTTGTAAAACAGAGGGTTAGGGATGGTTTCCATTAAAGTGTTTAAAAATGAATATTGCATCCTAAGCTTTTTCTCAGCCTGGCGCTGTTTTATATCTGCATCCCTTCTTGCTTTTATCTCCGCCCGAAGTCGTAAATTGGCAGAAGCCATATCAGCAATTTCCGTACCCATGAATTCAAGGAGCATAACAGCAGGTTTAACCCTGTTTTTGGGAATCACCTTTGCTTGTTGGACAGCTTCCCAATATACATCAGGATCTGTTCCTATTTCGGCAGCATAAGCTATGGATTTATTTTTATCAGGAGGGGTCTCAAAAAACTGCCCTATGACCAGAAAACCTATCTTCTCGTTTTCCACACTTATTGGAATCATTGCATCAAGCATTCCGGCATGGCAGGTTATTATTGACGGCTTGTTGATAAAGTCTTCTGAATTGCATTGGTTATGTTTAAAGTCTTCAGAGCTGGATTGGTTTTGTTTAAAGTCTTCAGAGCTGGACTGGTTTTGTTTAAAGTCTTCAGAACTGGATTGGTTATGTTTACACAAAGCATGGGGGTTTTTAACAAGCTCCCTGCACCTTTCCATTCCCAGAGGTGTACTCCTGATTATTTCCATGCACAGAGGTTCAGGCCTTCCGGCATGGGAAAGCAGATTTCCTTCAATGTCAAGACAGGCGTTGGTAAAACCTGTGACATCATAAAATCTCTGCTGCATTTTTTGTAATTTTTCTTTGCCAATCAGATCCAATAAATTAAGCATTTTTATTTATGTTCTTTTTTGTAATTAAATTGGGCATCCCTAATAATCTTGGATTTGGAATATCAAAAAGCTCAACACTCTTATGACCAAATGTCTCCATTCTGATACGTCTTGATTTCTCTCTTGTTTTGTCAACAGCCTCTTTTGGAATGTTGTTATCCTGATACCATTTATCAGGATTGGCCAGGAACAAAACAATCTCCCTGACTGCATCTTTTGCTGTTGGGCATGGCTTAAGAAGCTTTGGTATAAAAGTTGGTCCATATTTTTTCAGGCTTATCTCAATTGTCTGTTTTCTCGCATGCTCCCAGAGATTATCAGGATCAAGCAGTATAATTGGTGCAAGGGGATTTTCATGGAGCTTCATGGATGTAATTGTTATGGAAAGCTCTTCAGCGCTTCCATAGCCACCTGTATTGATGATGGGAAGGTTGCTCAGTTTCTGAAGGTGATCCTGCCTTGCAAGGCGCAAGCCCTCCTTGTATTTGATAAGACCGTCGCATGTTGTAAGTGATGCCTGTCGTTCTCCTTCAAGATCAATGGCAATACCGACACTCATTATGTTGTGTTTTCTTGCAAGGTCATTGGATTCCTTCATAAGGCCAGGCCCGCCACCGTGGGCAATGCCCATCTCATCACCAAGCTTAGCTGCCAGAAGATTAAGAACATCAATGGTGAGCCGGTTGTCTGCCTCATTTGTGTGGGAGCCGTAAAAGGCAAACCAGTATCTTACCCTGTCAAATCGTTCCCTGTCATCAGGCTCCATGAAACAGCCATGGTAAAATGTATAGAGTTTGTCGGTTTCAGAATCATAACGCAAAAATTCACAGGCGGAAAGCTCCATATGTGTAAGCCTGATCATCTTTTTTATGTAATCGTCATCAAATGCAGGTGTTGGGGAGTTTATAAGAAAGGTTCTTATGCCGCTTCGCTTCAGGGCATTTATTATCTCAGGAGATGGATAGCTTGTACCGATAAAAGCACGGCTGTTTATCCCTCCAAGAACTGACAACTTTTGAAGGGTTTTTTTGAATTCTCCATTTCCGGTGACAGGCAGGACAAGCTCCGGTTTCCGGAATGTGCTCTGTACCACAGCACTCTTAATAATCTCGAACTGTGCCTCTCCTCCGGAATCCATTGCCCTTGGAACCTGCACAAAATTGCCTTTGTTAAGGATCATACCAAGGGAGTTTTCGTGTATGGAGAGAAAAAGGTTGCTCACCTCACCATTGGTCAGAAGGTCATAAAGCCTGTATCCTTCCTTTACCTTGGCCTTTTCCAAGGGGACAGTTAAAGGGTTACGCGCCCTGAAAAAACGTATTTTGATCTTTATCTTTCCAAGCTGCACTTCCCTGTTGCCAAAGTTAAAAAGCTCAACCTGACGCTCTCTAAATGTCCTGAATGGATCAAGAACCCTTGCAGGCAGATGTTCTATGTCGTGCAGTTCAGGTTCTGCCACAGGGTCAATTATGGCATATACATCTCCAAGTGATATCTTTATGGCTCCCACAAAGAGTTCTCCTGGCTTTAAGGATGCCTTCTCAGAATTGATATCAATGGGGGCAAGAGAGCGTATTTTACTCAATGCGCTTCTACCCTCCTTTATAACGGCATTGATGCTTGAGGGATTGATGGCATATGGTTCAAAAAAATACTGGTAGGGTTCAAGGTCAATTGTGATATAGTCGCACACCTTGCCTGTGAGTGGATCGGTTTCCTGGTGGATTTCAAATCCTTCATAGTAACCCCGTGATACTTCACGCCCCACAAAAAGACGTTTGTGTAGATAGTGACGAACATCATGAATTCTCATCTCCGGATCCATTACAACAAGGCGTCCTATTTCATCCCCTTTTTTAAAAAGCTCAAGTACATTGTCAAGCAAGGGGTTTAGATTTCGGATCTGCCCCTCAAGAAAAATATCAGAACTTTCAAAAACCGGTCGGCTGTCAGGGGAAAGCTGGTCGGTGAGAACTCCGATCTGTGCGTTCCCGCTTCTTCCTATGAAGGAGTATGGCTTGTTTTCTGCAATGGCACATCTGATATAATCTGATGCAAAGGGGAAGATAAAGCTTGCTTTAATGCCACCTCCATCCCTGAACTCTCCGGAGAGCATCTCCCTGTGGAGTGAGCCTGTGGCATAACCTTCGCCATTTACAGCACTCTCTTTTTCAATTGAAGAATTTTTTCCATTTACTGCCCCCTCTTTTTCAAGTGCTGAATCTTTTCCATTTATGCCACTCTCTTCCTCCTCAAGAGTAATCCTGTCGTTGAAAGCTTTTGTAGGCTTGTTCAAAGGTTGTGAATCATTTACAGGAGAGGCGCTCTGTTGCAAAAAATTTGCGAGCGGGCCATCTATGCTGTGAATATAGCCGTCAGGGGTAACTATTTGTGGTATTTCCATAATATATCTTTTAAGTCAGAATTTGTCATAAAAAATCATGTTTTCATCAACGCCAAAGCTGTCAAGGGTCTCCACAATGCCATCAACCATCATGGGCGGGCCGCAAAGGTAGAATTCAATTTCTGTAGGGTCATCATGCTCTTTCAGATAATTCTCTGCAAGGTAATTCTGTACATAGCCGACAAAGCCGTCCCATTCACCATCTTCAGGCTCCGGTCTTGATAGGGCAACATAGTAGGAAAAATTGGGATAGCTCTTTTCAAGTCTTCTAAAAGTATCAAGATAACAGATATCCTTTATGCTTCTTGCTCCATACCAGAAGGTGATTCTCTTATTGCTTTTAGCCCCCTCAAGCTGATCAAGTACATGGCTGCGAAGAGGAGCAATACCTGCGCCTCCGCCCACAAAACACTTTTCCCGTTCACTCTCCTTTACAAAAAAGTCACCATATGGCCCGCTGACAGTGACCCTGTCTCCAGGTGTCAGGCCAAAGACATATGAAGAGCCAAATCCTGGTGGGATACCAAGGGTGCCAGGAGGCGGAGTGGCAATTTTTACCGTCATCTTGAGGACATCTTTTTCATGAGGGGGATTGGCAAGTGAATATGCCCTGAATCCAGGACTTATACCGGAAGATGTAAGCTCCATGAGATTATACTTTTTCCATTCACTAACAAATCGGCTGTCAATACAAAAATCCTTGAAACAGCACTCGTATTCAGGTACATCAATCTGGATATAACAGCCTGCCCTGAATGCAACCGGCTCATCAGGCTTCAGAACAAGTTCCTTTATATATGTTGAAATGTTGTTGTTGGAGACAACTACAGCTCCAAATTTGGTGATGCCAAATATTGACTCAGGCACTTTTATTTCAAGGTCATTTTTAACTTTAAGCTGGCATGAGAGGCGCTTGCCAATCTGTTTATCTCCAGGTGTCAGATGGGCAAGTTCAGTGGGCAAAATAGCACCACCGCCACTTGTCACAACACATTTGCACATTCCACAGGAACCACTCCCGCCACATGCAGACGGAAGAAAAATGTTGTTGTTCCCAAGGGCTGCAAGAAGAGATGGGGTACCGGATATTTTAAGGCTTTTTGTTGAGTCGCCATTTATAATAACACTTTTTTCTCCGGTTGTAGCAACCCTTGCTTCAACAAGAAGCAGCATGCCCACAAGCAGAAATATAACAACAGAAAAAACCGCAAGCGAGATAATATATATCATTTTGTCTCCTGTTTTGTTACGGTAATTTATGGAAAAAACTCTTGTGTTTATTTATCTCAAATTGGATAATGAGTCAAACCTATAGTTTGGCAGCTCTCTTTAGTGCATGGAAACCATTGCTCCTTCAAGGTTTGACGTTGGATAAGGCTCTACGTGGAAATGTGTAAATCTCAATTTAAAACTTCAAAAATCAAAGCGAAAGGAAAAATCATGAAAAGAAACGTAATATTTGCATTGATAGTTATTATGGTTAGTTTTTTACACCCTTTTTCATCATCTGCCCAGGAGAATGCAATACTTGTCATTGAAAGCTATAACAGTGAATACCCGTGGGATGCAAGCTATAAAGAGGGACTGGAAGCTATCCTTGGCAGTCATTATAAACTAATTTTCTTTGAAATGGATACCAAAAGGATACCAAAATCAGAGTATGAGAAAAAAGCAGAGGAAGCTTTTGCTTTATATAATAAAATCAATCCGGCTCTTGTCATTCTTGGTGATGACAATGCCCTAAAATATGTCGGCCCGAAACTTGCCGGCAAACAGACACCTGTGGTCTATCTTGGTATCAACAACAACCCAAGGGTTTATGATATGTTCGGCCCTGAAAATATTACAGGCGTTCTTGAACGACCACTTATGAAGCGTTCCATATTATATATCAAGGAGATGATAAAATCAGACCTTGAAAAGATATTGATACTTTTTGACAGCGGAACCACATCCCAGTCATCTGTGGAACAGGTATTTAAAGGCAAGGATTCTACAGAAATTGCAGGAATCACGGCTGACCTGAAACTTGTCGGTGACATAGATACCTGGAAACAGAGTGTAATAAATGCCAAAAAAGATGGATACAATGCCATTATTGTGGGGCTTTACCAGACCATTGTTGACAGCAATGGAAACCATGTGGATGGAGAGGAGATAATTGCCTGGACATCCGAGAATACCCCTGTTCCTCCCTTTGGTTTCTGGGACTTTACAGTTGGTGCAGAGAAAACAACAGGCGGTCTTGTTCTTTTTGGCAAGGTTCAGGGAGAGACCGCCGGACAAATTGCAATGGAAATTCTGACCGAAGGTAAAAAGCCCTATGAGATTCATCCGGTTGTTGGCAAAAAGGGGCGTCTTCTTTTCAGCAAAACCCAGCTTGAAAAATGGAAAGATACCATTGTTTTACCGGAGCAAATGACGAAGGATTCCGAGTTTGTGGATTGATTCTCAAAATCGACATCTTATTGCGGCATCCTTCATATCATCCCAAAAGTAGTTTACACTTTTTTTGAGGAAAGCCCCCGAAAACCGGAGATTCGCTTCAGAAAATGTAAAGCAGCAAATGAAACATGCCCTTATTGCTTTTTCAAAAATTATTGCATTTTATATGAAAGTCTCAGTAAGTGGCTGTTTTTAAAACGACTTTCATCTCTTCGATTGTGGCGGCTATCCGCCATGTACGTTATATGAATCAGGACAACCAGGATGGATAGGATGTTCAGGATAGATAATCCTGCCTTCTCCTGTTAATTTTGGGCATCCTGATTCAGACACAATTGGCAAGGCTCAAAAGATGATAGCTCTCTCCTTCTACTTTGTTAGGTTTCATTTTCGGCATGCTTCATTTCCAGAGTTACACTGTCCGGAGAGAAAACCCTGAGTGGCAGGATTCTTTCCCCAAAAAGTGTAAAGTACTTTTGGGATCATATAAAGGATGCCTCATTTTCTTCCTAAAATTCCGTGAGTGTTCATGCTTAAACTTGGGATAATAGGACGTATCACCGCGATTTTCAAGGTGTGCAGGCGAAGATAACAAAGTAGAACTCCTTTGAGTTAATTAATAATGCTGTCAAAAAATAATCATAAACAAAACAACATAAATGTCGGTTGTCATTCAAACAAATACAATTTTGTTTTTTAAAAAATTACAATTACAATGGATTTCAAGAAAAAAATTTTTGCACCTCAATTTTGAAGGGCAGCCACAAAGGTGTGCATCTACAATATCTTTGCCAATTTAATCATCTAAAAAACTATTTCAAACCCAAGACACTTTCCTTAAATTCGGACTGTTTTTCAATTTCATGGTTTGCTTTTTGCTTTATTAATTATTTTATACATTGCTGTTATGACCATCCATATATGGCAACTATGTTACCCACATGTGGCAGCGATTTTTTTTGCGGCTACATGGCTCTGTCGTTGACATAAGCGCCTGAGTATAAAATAGTTTCATAAGGAGAAAATGCGATCATGGGTAGTTCTGTTTTGGATAATTTCTGGGTTATTGTTTCATCTGTCCTTGTATTCCTGATGCAGCCAGGATTCATGTGCCTTGAGTCAGGCATGACCCGCTCCAAAAACAGCATCAATGTTGCGATAAAAAATCTTGCTGATTTTGTTTTTCTGTAATGGGTTTCTGGTTTCTGGGGTTTGGGTTGATGTTTGGTCAAACAATGATGGGAACCATGGGAACATCAGGCTTTATGGCAGAGTTTGGAAATGATTTTCATCTCTCCTCTTTTTTTCTTTTTCAGGCTATGTTCTGCGGTACTGCCACAACAATTTTCTCCGGCGCAGTGGCAGAAAGGATGCGTTTTTCTTCATATCTAACTGTTGCTGTGCTTCTCTCCTTTTTTGTTTATCCTCTATTTGGTCACTGGGCATGGAATGGTGTTGATTCCGGCACTCTTAACGGGTGGCTTGGAGCATCAGGTTTTGTAGATTTTGCAGGATCCACTGTGGTGCACAGTGTGGGTGGATGGATGGCCCTTGCAACTCTGATTGTGGTTGGCCCCAGAAAAGGGCGCTTTATGACAGATGGCACAGCAGTTGAAATACATGGCGGTAATTTGCCTCTTTCTGTTTTAGGTGCGTTGTTGCTGTGGATTGGCTGGATAGGCTTTAACGGAGGCAGCACCCTGACCATGGATAAAAGCGTGCCGGGTATTATTGTCAACACAGTTATGGCCGGGGCTGCCGGAGCTGCATTTTCTCTTTTTATTGGATTTTGCTGCAATCGCATTTCAAAAGTTTCTTATCTGATCAACGGTTCTCTGGGCGGTCTTGTTGCCGTGACTGCATGTTGTCACTGTGTTACGGTTCCTGAAGCCATTTTTATTGGTGCTGCTGCAGGTGCAATATCTCTTATTATGGAAGAGCTTCTTCTCTATTATGCCATTGATGATGCAGTAAGTGCAGTTCCGGTTCATCTGGGATGTGGTATATGGGGAACACTTGCAGTTGCTCTTTTTGGAGACCCCATAATTCTGGATACCGGCTTGAGCTTTTCAGCCCAGCTTCTGGTTCAGATGGAAGGAATTGTTGCAGCTTTTTTTGTCTCTTTTTTGATACCTTTTTTTATTCTCCGAAGAATTGACAAAATAATGCCAATGCGGGTGTCACCTGAAAATGAAGAGATGGGGTTAAATATTTCTGAGCATGGCGCAAAAACAGAAACAGCAGATTTTTTTCGCATCATGCAGCTTCAGGAAGAGACAGGAGACCTATCTTTACGCGTTCCTGCTGACCCATTTACAGATACCGGAGTCATTGCTGCAAGGTACAATAAAGTGATGGCCGCACTTCAAAGAGCCGCTGTTACTTTTCAACAGCTATTTGACGGTTCTCCCCAGGCAGTGCTATCCACGGACAGTCAGGGTATCATTACCAGAGCCAACAGAGGCTTTGAGTCTGTTTTCGGTTATTCAGCAGAGCATATCTCAGGCTCCCACAACTGTGACATGATTGTGCCTGAAGAGATGGTGCTGGAAATGACAACTATTCGTCAGACAATACTCAGTGGCAAAAGTGTTCATAAAGAGACCAGAAGAAAACATAAAAACGGCAAACTCATACCTGTATCTCTTCTGGGTTTTCCCATATTAATTAATGGTACGGTGGAAGGAATTTTTTATGTTTACCAGGATATTACAGAAAGAAAGGAGCTTGAGGATCAACTCTACAGGAAAGCCTTTTATGACAGCCTCACAGGAGTTCCAAACCGAATTCTTTTTATGGAGCGACTGGGGAGAGCAGTTGCACGGCAAAAACGCAAAAAACAGTTTTGTTTTGCCGTTTTTATGATTGATCTGGACAGATTCAAATGGGTTAATGACACCATGGGACATCCTGCCGGAGATATTCTGCTTGAACAGGCAGCCCAGCGTTTTCTTTGCTCTGTAAGATCTGTTGATACTGTGGCACGTCTTGGCGGCGATGAGTTTGCTGTTCTTCTGGAAGATATAAGTGATTCCAAGGAGATCATTGCCATTGCAAGGAGAATCAGAAATGAAGCTGCAAAGGTTTTCAAAATAAAGGGCAATGATATACACATAAGTTCCAGCATAGGTATTGTTATCAATACCTCATTTTACAGCAGAGCAGAAGATATATTAAGGGATGCCGATATTGCAATGTATCGTGCCAAAGCTACGGGAAAATCACGGTACAAGGTGTTCAGCAAAAAGCTCCATGAGATGACGCACGATGCCCTGCAACTTGAAAACGACCTGAAAGAGGCTGTGGAAAAGAATCAGCTCCAGCTCTATTATCAACCTGTTGTTTGTGCAAAAAGTGAAAAAATAAAAGGGTTTGAAGCTCTTTTACGCTGGTCACACCCAACACGTGGAATGATATCCCCTGTAAATTTTATACCTCTTGCTGAAGAAAACGGTCTTATTATTCCCATTGGACAATGGGTTATTGAGGAGGCGTGTCGTCAGTTGAAAAAATGGCATCTTAGCACTGAATTTGCCCGCCATATGAGTATGAGTGTTAATATTTCATCGAGACAGTTCATGCACAACGACCTTGAACAAACCATAATAAACGCACTTGATGCTGTGGAGCTTTCCCCTGATTTTTTTGTGGCTGAACTTACTGAAAGTTCTGTCATGGAAAAACCTGAGTCAGTGATAGGCCAACTCAACAGGCTCAAAAAAACAGGGATCAGAATTGCCATTGATGATTTTGGCACAGGCTACTCTTCCCTTGCATATCTGAAGCGTTTCCCACTGGATTATCTTAAAATGGACAAAAGTTTTGTGGATGAAATAAATGCAAATCATGAAAACATGGAGATTGCAAAGGCAATTATCACCCTTGCACACAACCTTGACCTTAAAGTCATTGCAGAGGGTATTGAGCGCATGGAGCAACTTGAGGCACTTAGATGTCTTGACTGCAACTTTATCCAAGGTTATTATTATTCAAGACCTGTGGATGGTCTTCAGGCATCTCAACTGATTGAAGGTTGGGGTGACATATAGTGGACATGGCAAAAGCATCAGTTAGTATGCTATGATTTTTGTTTGTTATGCCGTTCAATGCTGTAAAAAAGCCTGTTGACAAACCATATTGAATAATTTATATAACACCAAAACGCCGGAGTGGTGGAATTGGTAGACGCAGAGGACTCAAAATCCTCCGCTGGCAACAGTGTGCGAGTTCAAGTCTCGCCTCCGGCACCACAGTAAATCCAAAGGGTTACAGTCAAAAGGCTGTAATCCTTTTTTTGTCCATGTAGTGAAAATGTAGCAAAAAATGATTTTCTATTTCTTTTCACGCTACATTTCTTTTGTGAAACATCCAGCCAGTTTGCTGAAAATCCCCTGCTATTTGCCGAAAATTTGCCCAAAATATGGCAATACTTTTGCCGGTGGTTTTTTTGATAAAGTAATTTTTCCCAGGCCCCCCAAGCCCCCCAAGCCCCCCAGAGCCTCAAAGCCTTTATTGACAAGGGTTTCAAGAGATTCCAGTTAAAAAATAAAGGGGGGCGTAACAAAGTGATACCACCCATTGTATCGAAAAATCCCATATAGTAACATTGCGAGTACACCTACTTATAACTTATTTTTTTAATTGGAAATTTTTAAATAATGTATAAAATATTTGATACATTGGGTGTACTCGCTTTGTTACAAACACCCCCCCAAGCCCCCCGACAGAGTTCAATGATTTCAAGGGTTTAACCCTGTTTTTGGGGTGCTGGGGGGCTTGGCTTTCAAAAAATTACTTATGAAAAAATCCGAGGCCAAAATTGAAACAAAAGTAGGGATAATCTTTAAAAATAGCTCTAAAGGTCGAACGGATGAGCAATAGCGACATAAAGATTTTGTTACAACTCGTTATTTTGCATCATTGTACAGCTATGTTACATTAATATTCCTGTAATCGGTAACAAAAAAGGGCGGTGTATGATTTTTTACAATTTGATTTTGTTACTCTTGTTAGGTTGTTGGATTGTACCTTTTTGGCATTTTATACTTTGTGGGTGCCACAAGGATTGGTTTCTTGTGCATCGGGTCTGATGCTGTTTCTCCAAAATGTTTCACGGCAAGATGGACAAAAAAAGCCCTGATCTTTGACATTCCATCATCAATACAAATGGTTTTTAGAACCTGATCTGCTACAGGTTTATATTTGTCCTGGTCAAGGTGTCCCTCTCTCATAAGCTGGTAAAGTGCGTCATGAATTAAGGAACCTCTCATAAAATTGGCGGTGTCAATTGCCGGTCCTGATGGACCATCCCAGGCGTAACCACTTTGGATGGTTAAAAACCCTTCGGTGTTCAGGGTAATGAATTCAGAATTGATGGGATAATCGGGGAAAATGGGGATATTGATTATAAATGTTTTTTTTAACTGGTATTTGTAACCGTCTTTATAAAATATGTGGTTCATGATGTTAGCTTCAGAGGTTTAGCAGGTGGGAAAGAAGAGCCTCCTTATTATAAAGGTAGGTGTTTTTTTTGGGAGAAAGCCAGAAAAGGGTTTTGGCAAAATGGTTTTGTGAGTCAATGCCTCTCAAATCAAGGTGCCACCCGGGGTTGTTCCACCATGGGTAAAAACCGATTCCGGTAAACTCTGGAATGGAACGGATAGAGGCAAACTGCTGGACAGGTGTTAAAACCTGGTCTTGCAATTTGCCAAAGTGAAAATCAACAGCCATACCTTTATAATGGTATGACTGTTTGGAGTGTCCGGAAGAGTCCCAGGCCACATGAATATGAATCGGGACTCCTCCAAGAGAACGCAACTCGTCCATTAAAGGCATAAGAAGCGGGTGGAGTTTGTCAGGGTCTTTGACAAACTCCGATTTTCGGAAATATTTCATTCAATTATTTAATTAATATGTAAAGTTTAAAGTTCCAGTTTTAATTTCCGTTGATGTTATGCCGTCATCTGCATATGGTACGGTAAATGTTTTAGAGCCGATCAAGGTACCATCTTTTTTTTAATAAAGTTAAGTTATGATATATGTAAAACCGGATGCTGATAAACATTTATATCATCCAGTTTGCCTTGAATTTCCCTTATGGTCTGTTTGTCAATGGTCATTTTGTCCTGATGCCTTATAATTGACGCCAGAGCATAAGAGAAAGCTCCTCTTGTGGTTCCTTCGGGTGTTCTTATCTCCTTTGCGGTCTCATCGTCTCTGCAAGCTCCTACAAAGGTAAGGTTCTTTGTGTTTTTGGTGCTGGTTTCGGATATTTTTTTTGATTTTTACATTTATATTGGTTGTGGGGGGGGATATATCTTTCCAGTTCCGGTTCCTGCTCCTGGTCAATGCTTCGGTGAGCTGTCCCAGAGTGGCAACAGTCAAAGATCACGGTTAGAGGGACACTTTCTTTTTTTAACTGGAATAAAAGGTTTAAGGTGTCATCGGTTATGTAGTCGTCAAAAACATCGTGGGGACAAAGGATTTCATCCATTCCATCTTTTTCATCTGTTTTGCCGGTTTTGTCCGGTACCTGTGAACCATGGCCGGAATAATAAAGCAAAAGTTCGGTTGCGTCTGGTTCCTGCATCAATGTTTTGATGGCTTTTATGATATTTTCGCCGGTTGCGTGGTGATTTAGAATATGGTCTGCAATAAATCCGTGTCTGAGTTGCAGAATTGATGAAATGACATTGATATCATTAACGCAACCGTTTAAATTCATGTATTTGTTTTGATATTGATCAATACCGATTAAAAGAGCATATTTCATTTATTTTGATTCCTTTATTTGATTCTTTTGGTTTTGTCTGCTGAGATTATTCCTAAATTTCTGTTTTCTTATCTGAAATGGTCAATTCCCTGTTTATAGTTCTCTTCCTGTTCTTTACATCTTTTGCTGCTGATTGCATCAAAGTTGTTGATAATATAAAGGGTACCCATTGTGTAAAACCCAAAAGCTGCTTCAAGTCCTGCCCAGATAAGGTTCAGCCAGGAGATTAAAACCTGTTCCGTGCTTTCGATAAACCAAATAATGTCCATGATTCCCATTGCGAGCATTAAAATATTGGCAAAAAGCGGAAATGTAGCGCAAATAACTGGCATTCGGTTTCTCAATGCCAAAATAAATGTAATGGCTGCATAAATGGAGACACCAAAATAAATTACCACATTTACAAGGGTTATATAATTTCCTACTTCAAGAAGCGTGTGGCGCTTTGCAAGGAATCCTGAAAAAAGCACGGTCAAAAGGAAAACCCAGAATTTTATCAAGAGGTTCCATGTTATTATTTCCGGTTTTTCTGGTTTCACTTTAAGAAAAAATTCCTTTTATTTGTACAATTCGATTTCTGTTATGAAGCGGTCACTGCGTCTATATTCAAATCTGATGCGATAATATTGAAAATCGGGTTGTGGAGCCGGAATTGCAAATGTAAGAATCCAGTCAGGATATGCTACGGGAGTCATACCACCATTTAAAAAACATATTTGAGACCAAGCATCATTATTATTGTTTCGTCCTTCAAGGATTGTATTATTATTGTTGAAAGCACTGGTTAATGAACTGTTTCCACCTGCGACACAAAGTTTTTTAATCTTTGTTGGTGTCATCAGGTTTACAGATACCCAGGTGAAATTGGTAATATAACGAATGTGGTTGAAAACATTTCTATAATCAATGCTGCCGTCACGTAAAACATTAGGGTCTTCTGCTCCATAATAATCTGCGTCACAGTCAAGTTGCCCGGGGCCGAGGGTTATTTTTTCCAAAGGTCTTGGCTTTTCGTTTCCAAATGCATCAAAACCATCATCATCATACATAAAAGGGCGTTCCGGTTCGTTGGTACAGTCATCAAGTACAATGGCTGCAAATGTTCCGGGCAAATTATATGAATAAAGTTCTAAGCAATAAATGCCAGGCAAAAGCGTTAAATCAAATGATGTTCTCTCTTTTCCGGTGGTTTGGTCAGTTTGTGAGGGTTCTCCTCCGCCGATTATTGAGCCTGAAGATGATGTGATGTGCAAAAAGGAAATATGGCCGTCACCTGTAAGACTTTCACAGATAAATTGATAATGTTTCGGTGTGGTAACCGTTATTTGATAATACCGTTTCCATTTTTCGGGTTCCGGTGGTGTTGCTGCAAGATTTTCTTTGTTCCAATGGCCGTAAAATTGACGATTCAGCAAAATTTCAAGGGGTTGTTCTACTGAAACTGCAAAAAGGGCAGGTGGGGTTGATACAGGTATATTATCTGCTATTGTCTGGCTTAATATCTCTTCGATATTATTAAAACGTGTATCAAGGTCGGTGATTGCGTCGTTAATCTCTGCGCCTGTTATTGTTTTTAAAAAAGGATCTACTGGGTCATGATAAATAACAAAACCATGGCTTTCATCTGGTGCTATCCAGATGTTGCCGCCTCCGTTTTGCTCCCATGTATCTTTTTTAATCCATAAATTACGTTCATGTTTTGCGTATTT
>NZ_LT828546.1:96436-116726 GCF_900170035.1 Desulfamplus magnetovallimortis
AAGTCCCTGCTCTATCAATGCTAATGGTTTGGGGGGTTGCTGTCAGGAACATTTTTTTACCTTTATTATATAGAGAAAGGTTTTATCTTATATATCAGGATAATCTTTACCTTATTATATAAGAGATGGTTTGATATCGGGTTTAAAGATAAAAAAAACCCTGTCCCTGATGGTTTCATGTGAGGTGTCATGAGGTGTCAAGCAAAAGACAGGGTTTTTTTTATAATACTGATCTTTTTTGGAGGTAAAAGAACAGATGGTGAAAAGCTGTGATATATAAATGGCGGTAGCTCTTCTAAAAATTACAGGCCGGAACCTGATCCGGAACCTGATCCGGAACCTGAGCCGGAAGCAACAGCTCCAATTGATGGACGTTTTGCCTGCATTGCTGAAACAGAAGCACCATAATTATCAAGAAATGTTGCAATGGTCAGGGTCAAATCCATCTCGTCAACGTCTTCAACCACACAGACAACTGAGTCGTTAACATCTTCAAAGATGAAAAGAGCCCGGGTTACAGGCCCATCTTTTTCAAGTGGGGTTCCTTTATAAACAACAGGGCCGATATTGGAGCCGTCTGAGGGTTTAATCCTGCCGTCACAGACCAAAGGCCATCTTTCATCCTTTGCGCCTTCTTCAAGTAGCATTGCTTCGGTTTTTGACTTTACCTGATAATTGAGTGTAAGTACTGGCATCTTGTTACTCCTTTCTTTGGATTAAAATGGGAAAAAATGCACATGGTGTCAACATTGTGATGGATTTATTCACACAGTGTAAATATTTGGATATAAAAGTTTACGTGGTGTGAATTTATGCACATGGTGTCAACATTTTGATTTTAAATATTACATGGTGTGAATAAATTCACGCTGTGTAATGTTTTTGATTGAAATTAATTACGCTGTGTGAATTTATGCACATTATGTAAATAAATCACTAAATAAATGCACATGGTGTGAATATAGCCACAAAATAGAAACGGTTGCAAGTATTTTTTTTGCAACCGTTTAAAATAACTGATTAAATTTTAAATTATTGATTAAAATTGACTTTAGAACGTTATTGATATCTATCCTTATTAATCTGCAAAAATCTCCATAATCACCTGCTGCAATGCCGGAGTCAATCCGTTATCATCATGATTCAAATATCTGCATCCTTTAAGCCTCTCTCTGATTCCTGCAACTGTTGCCGCCTGCTGATGATTATAAAAGCCTGCCTTTTCCTTTGTTAATACCGGGTGACACATATAACGAACGTCTTCAGGTGGGCAGGGTCTATATATATTATGGTAAACCATTTCAAATAAAACCTTTCCTTCAAAAACCGGATAACCGTAAACATAATCAAGATCATCAAGTTTTTTTGACTCATAATATTGTGGTGTGTGGGTTGAGAAGTTAAAAACAGGGTCAATGCCATTGTGCGCCAAAAGATCACGGGTATTCCACAAAAGCTGCTGCCAGGGTCTTGTGCCTCTTGTTTTGTAGTCTGCCATGTCGCAAAGTGGCTTTGTGTTGATAATGTCGTAAAGTTTTGTTGGTTTTAAAAGGTAAATGTCGTCATTCATCCAGATAAAACCGGTGTCTTCAAATGCTTGGACACAAATATCAAGTTTTGATGCGTTATTCTGTTCAGTGGTCAGGTCTGGGAAATCTTCGTGATAAATGAATTCTGTCCCTGGTATTTGCGGGTCAATCCTTCCCATTATATAAATATGGTGTGGTTCCGTGAGGTATCGCTTTAATGATCTGACTGAATAGTGTATCTCATTCCAGACTGCCTTGTTTGCTGCAAAGGGATAGATTACAGGGATAATATGGGTAATGTTGTTGTTTGCTGTTTTATATTCTGCTCTTTTTTCTGTCATGTTTTTTTTCTCCTTTAAGTGACACAATATGGATGCAAACAATTCAATGCGTTTACATCCATATTGTTTCATGTTTTTTATAATTAAATTGCTACGTTGCTTATTTCAAAAAGGTTTTGCCCTTTAATTCTTCTTGTTTGCTCTACGCTCCACCCAGCTGCTTCAATAACTGATATTTCATTCCTGATTCTGACTGAAAGGTGCCGAACTGATGAAAAGCGGTGCCTTAGATTATATTTTTTGGCTATAAGCTCAAATACCGATAAAAGTTGAGCTGTGGTAAGTTCAATTGTCAAATCTTCGGAAGGTGAATCTTCTTGATAATTGTGATGGTAGCCGCCAATTGCGCCTTGTGGTGCTGCAAGGTTTTTAATGTGATACTCGGAAAGCAATCCGTTTGCGCTCTCCTGTGCAAGAAGTTCAAGATATCTTACAATTATATTGGTTTCGGTCATGATTTCGCTGTTCTCCCTGTCCTGCTGGGTCAACCATTCTGATATTATTGTTGGTGTTGGCATGTGGTAAATGTTCCTTGCTTCAGGTGTCCATTTAAGAAAATCATCTGTGATAACAGCCAGGACTGCAAAATGTTCATTTAATCTTTTTTTGCAGTGGTTCGGGTGGCTCTTTTCCATGTAATTGTAAAATCTCTCTTTTTTCTGCTCAAAATTGGTTAAGATATGAGTTGCAAGTTTAAAAATACTTGAAAGGATAAGGTCACGCTTTGCTATGATCTCGGTTTCAACTGCAATGCTGCCCTTGTAATTGCTATTAAAATACTCCTTATCAAATGGAATGGTGATTGCTCTTTCAATTAGTTCTGGAAGCTCAAAGGACTCAATTGACGTTGTTATTATCTGGGTTACGGTCTTTTCATAGATATTGCTTGAATCTGTTCCGCTTTTTCTTTTTTGTCTTGTAATTCCCGTTGCGACGCAAAGAAGAAAGTCACGCCGGTCAGGTGTAATGTTGTGGATTTCAAGATTATCGCAGATAGTTACAGGATTAAGGGCTGCATCGGTGTAATCTGAAGCTGTGGAACCTACAGTTACAAAGTTTTGACCATACAAAAGAGCTGTAATCATACCTGCGGCTTCGGTTTTTCCGCTGCCCTGGTGACCGGTAAACTTATTGATGCCGTGAGCCTTTGCCATGTTGAGAAATATTGAGTTAATAATCAAAGATATGATATAAATTCGCCAGGCAATGTCACAGGCCATATTGTTGAAGAAAATGTTATAAAACTCTTGTAAACCCTGCTGCATCTCTTCATCTGTTAGATTCATGAGGTTTATTGGTCTTGTCTTGGGGCTTTTCTGCAAAAAGATTGCTGCATCATTGCAACCGTTCATTAATCTTTCAATTTTGCCCGAACTTATTCTTATTACTTCATTTTTCGGGCAGCATAGGTTATAGTAGATAGCAGGAGTGTTCAGATTCATGTGGTTATGGTCTGTGTGAATCCACCCTCTGTGTTCGGTGTGGCTTGACTTGTAATAACATTGAGCCTGAATACTCTCCCAGATAACTTTACTTTGCTTGTCGGCATAGTTTATCTGCCCCTCTGAAAGCTGGTACATGAGGGATTTAAAGGGAAGGTTTCCACCAACTTGATACTGGTTCCCCTGGTAGATAAACCATGCATCATCGTTTATAATGAAAAAGTTGCCGATATCTTCCAGACAAGCGTAAATTATCTGTCCCATTGTGTTGGCTGAATATTTTATTTCGTTTTCTTCAATGGTTTTGTGGTAAATGGTTAAGCATTCCTTAAGTGAAGGGCATATTGAAACGGGTCTGGTCAATCTGTTCAATATGCCCTTTCCCTTTTCATGATCTCCCTGAAGGTTCCCCTTTTCATGGTCTCCCTGAAGGTTCCCCTTTTCCTCTCTGATTGCTTCATCAATGTCATTAAAGTCAGGGTTTGGTTGTCTTGCTGTAACCTTTTGCATCCCGGGAGCTGCAAAGCGCCTTAAAACATCGGGAAGGGTACAGAGTTTAAATTTATGTTTTATTTTTAAAAGGGTTTTGTCTCCTGCTGCATCATTGTCGGGAATAAAACAAAAATCAGGCTGTTCTCCTTTTTCCGAACCGTCAGAACATAGAAAGGATGTAATAATATCCATCTGTTCCTGTGAAAGCGTTCCCCCGATTGCCCAGGCAATCAATCCGATTTTTTCAAGGGAAACCACGTCGTTTTCACCTTCAACAATATAAATGGTTTTCTTTTCTTGCTGGTTCCAGTGTGTTGTGTTCCTCTCTTCTGCTTTTGGTTCATTATTCCAGTTAAAAAAACAACTTCTGCTTCCTGTCTGCCATGTTTTATTTGTTGGCTTCCCGTCTCTATCAATTCCTTTGCCTTTAAGATGGATAACCTTTTGTCCTCTTCTGTCGTATGTTGGATAGATCACCTGATAGCGGAAATAATCATAAAGTCCGCCGCCGTTTTCATTTTGCTTTACAAGTCCGCTTTTGATCATCTCTTCAGGAGTAAAACCCAGGGTTTCAAGATGGTGGAAAAGACACCCGTCTGCATATCCAAGGTTTAATTTATCAGCTATGAGCCATGTAAAACTGCGATATGCAAGAAAAGCCTTGAATCCTGCCGAGGTTCTGGCTGTTTTGTGGTAATAATCTGCTGCAACTGTGAGAATATCCTTTATATTTGACTTACCTTTCTTTTTTCCCTGCTCCTGCTCCTGATTTGAAGCAAGTTTAATGGGCATGCCCTGTTGTGCTGCAAGGTCAACAATTGCCTCTTTAACCTGCAAGTTCTTCCTGAGCCGGTGAAGTTCAATAACATCTCCGCCCTGGTCACAAGAAAAGCATTTCCACATCTGTTTTGATGGAGTCATTCGGAAACAATCCTTGTGGCCGCACAAAGGGCAGGTTGTTGTTTTGCTGTCCTTACCTGCCTTCATAAGTTCAAAGCCGTTTCTGTTGAGATAGTCTTCAAGTTTCAGTGAGTTTTTAATGTTGTTGATGTTTTCGTTGTTTGTCATGGTTTTTTATTTCTCCTTTGCATCCAGTAGGTTTTTAACAAGTGCAATGCTCTGTTTTATGCCGTCAATGTAGCCTTCGTGGTAAATAGTTGAGTATTTGCTATACCAATAACTCCCTTTTTTTGTGAAAAGGTTTCGTTCTGCCCTTAATTCCGCAAGAAGTTGAATTAATTGTGTTCTGTTCATGGTCACTCCTTTTTATTTTTTAACTGGTTGATATTATTTTTTAACTGGCTGATATTATTTTTTAACTGGCTGATATTATTTTTTAACTGGCTGATATTATTTTTAACTGGTTAATCTCTTTAAGGTTTCTCTCTATCAAAATGTTTAATGGTGTTAAGTGGTGCATTGCTACAATGGAAGCGTTCAAGGTCTCTTCTTCTGTTCTGTATCTCCATCTTGCTTTTGCATCCCTTTGGCCGGTTAGTTTTTCGATTGTGGTTTCAATGTCGTCATATTTACTGATACGGTTTCTGATTCTTTGGGTTTCGGTTTGGGTTGTTGTTTCTGGTTCCGGTGTTTCTGGTTCCGGTGTTATGGTGTCGTTGTTGGTGGTATCCATTTGAGTTGCAGCTCCTCTATTTTTTGTGTGTTTAAATTCAAATCTTGTTCAAAAAGATAAACTATTAAGGATATTCGCTCTGATTTGCTGAAGCTGTGCTTTAAAACTCTGTACATGTCCGCCGGTGTCCACTTTACCGAATCTGATATATTAGGGCCTGCATTGGCTTGAATATTTGGAAATGTCGCGATAATCCGGTCAATATCCACTGTAGAGGGTAAAATATTGTCAATGTTGACTGTGGTTTCATCTTCATTTTGTACAATGCCGTCACTTAAACTATTGATTAGCTCCTGCACTGCTGGGTCAAGCATAGGTTCGATTGCATCATAAAAAGCTGTTTCGATATCTTTTAAAGCCTGGACGATCTCCTCTTTTTTGCTGATAATCGCCTGTTTTCTGTCCTCTTTTGCCGTTGATATGCTGTTTGTCTTTTCAAGTATGTAGGCGGTAATCTCTTCTTTCTTTTTTAAAAGTGCTTCTGTCAGAACAATAAAAATGATGTTTTTAATTTTACTCTCGATTTCACCCTTCAGGATAAAGGGAAGGTTTTCTTCAATACGGTTTAAAAGGTTTAGCTTGATATCATCCAAAGCCTTGTTGATATTGTTTAAATGCTGCTCCATTGCAGGGATATCAGGACAGTAAGCCATAAGATCAAAGCTAAAATGATTTTCCGGCATCTCTATATTAATAAGGTAGTCCTCTGTTACGATCGTTGGTGGGTCGGTGCGATACTGAGAAAAATCAAGAGCCATGGCATCAGGGGAAGGGATAAGTAAAAGGCTTTCAAGGTTTTGCCTTACAAACGTTGTGTTGACTGCTCTTTGCTGGGTTGCTGCTGTATTTATTTCGTTTTCGATTAAAACAATGGAGGTTGTCTTGTTTGTTTCAAGATTATCATTATAAAGATCAATCTCATTACAGGCCGCAATCATGGCGTTTTGCATTGCGTCAATGCTGCTATTGCAAAAAGACGCAAGGCTATTGATGTCACCTGTCAACAAGGTAAATTTATTATTAACAACAGTAATTTTGTTTTGAATTGCGGTTAAAAGATCATTCTGAAATGCGGCAAGGCTTTCATTGATGGCGTTTTTAGCTTCAGTGAGTCTGGTTTTTGTGTTCTCCACCATATCCTGAAGGGCTGTAAGGCTGTCAGGATAAAACAAATTGACGATATCGGAAGTTGTATCAAACAAAAAGGTTGAAACCCTGTTGACTACTCCCTGTACAATATCTTCAATACGATCTGTAAAAGGAATTTTGTTGATTACAAGCTCCACAAAGTCATTTGATGCAGTCAAAAGGCTGTCAATTCCACTTTCAACAAGTGCAATCAAATCATTCATCATTTCAAAGGCTTTCATCAATAATTCAGTCAGAAATTCACTGACTTTAAAGATGTTCTGCAAAATTTCTTGATTTTTTTGTTTGATAAAGGCCGTGATATCGTCTTTAAAGCGGTTAATTGCTTCGGAAGTTCTATATCTGAGCAACCACAAGATCATATTGGAAATAATAAGGCCGATAACAAAACGAAAAATCCATTTCCAAACGGGTTTTAAAAGGTTGCCTATTGCTGCAAGTGCTGAATACATATTTTTTTAAATTCTCCCTTTGTTTATGGTTCCAGTTGCAAAATTAGATCAACAATATCCGAGGTTGACACTTGAATATCTGTGGGAGCAAAAGCCAGAATGATTGCAAGGCGTTCTGTTCTGGAAAAGTTGTTGCAAAGAATCCTGTAAACATCCTGAATTTTAAAAGGGTTGATCAATGCCGGGTTTCTGCTGCCTCTTGTCCTGGTGTTTCTGCTTTTGTTCTGGACAATGCTCTTTTCTGTTGTTTCTGGTGCTGGTGGCGGTGTTTGCGGTGAAAAATCTTCAAAGGTATTCATGATGCTTTCAATTTCCTGTGCATTTGGCAAAAAGTCGGTAATGTTCACATCATCTGCGCTGATTTGCTCCCGTGCTGCTTCAATTGCATCCACAATTTTATCAAAATAGCGTTCAATTGATGGCGAAAGCAGGTTTGGCAAGTTGTTTAAAACCTGTAATTCTGCATCCTGTATTTTGTTAATGATTTCGTTTGCCTTGTCGTTGATTTTGCTTTCAATTTCGCCGGTGTGGGTTGTCATGCTGTTTTTCATGGTGCCAAAGTGCGCCATGATTGCATCTTTTTTGCGTATCAAAAGCTGGGTTACTGCAAGGACAAGCAAATCCTTTAATTCTCCGGTCAATTGAGAACGGAAAACATCAGGAAAATCATTTAAAAAACCGTTCTGGACAGTGACAGGCAAATTAAGGATATCGCTTTCAAGGGTCTGAAGCTGGGTTGATATCTGAATCAAACACGCTTCAAGCGGTGAAAAGTGAACTTCCCATGAAATCAAAGGCGGAAAGGATGGATTAAAGGAAAAAAGATCAGGTGAAATAATGCTTATTTTGTACTGATCATAATCAATATCAAGTGACGTGGTGGGAATTGGCATAATGCCGTCAATGCCGGATGAAGAAAGCAGTAAATCAGAAATATCATTAAATGTGCATTCACCCAGAGATAAACGGGTAATAATCTCATCAATTATATTTTGTGTGGTCTGGTTATGTGCATCAATTACAATGATCTGGTCATTTGCTGCGGTTTCAATGGCGTTAACGCCTTCATTATACCATGCAAAGGCGTTAACAATTGCGGTGATAAAGTTTTCAAGCTCCTGATTCCATGTGTTTTGGGCTGTTAACAAAGAATTGCGGATAAAATCATAAATTTGGTGTGCTTCCTGCGTGATTTTCTGATTGATATCAACAAAATGCCCGTTGATCTCTCCAAGTGTGGCTGAAATTTCCCCAGTTAAAAAAAGAAGTGGTGAAATAACAGTGTTAAGGGTTGCCTGGACACTGCTTTTAATGCTTGACACAATGCTTTTGATCAATGCATCAAGCCAGGCCGCAAACTGAATAAGAGACAAGATAATATTGAACTCTTCAGGCATCAGTGAGTTTAAAGCGCTTTCAACCTTTTCCTGAAGCCCTGTAAGCAACTCTTCAAATTTGCTGTAAATGTCGTTAACTGTGGCAAAAAGCCACCCTTCAACAAGATAAAGCACAGATAAAAAGCTCTGGTTCATGCTTTTTAACAGTTGCTTGACGATTTCGGATAACTCAACGATCAAAAACACAGCACAATTTGTAATGATAACAACAATGATTTTGGTTGAGACAAAGCGAAAGAAAACGCCTTTAAGCTTTTTGATAAATGTTGTGATGATATTCATGTTTTTTTGTTTTTCTTTTTCAGAATGATTTTGTTTTCAGAGTGATTTTCTTTTGATTTACAAGGTAAATTTCCGGTTAAGGCTGCAAACAAAAAAAAGCGTTTTAAAGCATTGTTTTAATTCCAAATACCGTTATGCTACGCCTGCCCGAGCGCCCCCGCCTGCCCGTGCCCGTGCCCGTGTGCGCCTGCCCGCGCCTGTGCATAATGCGCCCGCGCTCCTGCCCGTGCCTGTGTACACCTGCGCCCGCCCCCGCGCTCCCGCCCGCGCCTGTGCGCCTGCGCCCGTGCGCCTGCGCGGGCATAATGCGCAAGCGCGGAACAAAAAAATTTTGGTTTCACAATTTCGCGGTTCCACGTTTTCCCGTTTTCCCCAAGTTTTCATAACGGGTTTTGCCTGCCGTCTGTGAGCCACTTGTCAAGGTCGTCACGGTGAAAGCGTTTTGTGTTTGTGGTTTTTGTAACGCAAACAGGCAAAAGGCCACGGGAAACATAATTTTTCAAAGTTCGTGGATTTAGTTTTAAATAGGCTGCTGCCTCTTCAAGAGTGAACCAGGGGGTTTTAATGTTGATGGTCTCTTCGGTGAGGTTTCCTGTGATCTCTTCGGTGGGGTTTCCAGAAAAATCTGTACATGGTGTGAGGTTTTCGGTCATCTTGATTTGTATTCCTTCTGTTTTATGTTAAAGTAAATGCTGTCATGTGACGATACGTGAATATATTATGAAATAATTCATGTGAGGTGATTATGTCAATAGAAAATTCGCTTGATGCGAACAAAATTATCCAGAGGTTAAAGCAGGTGGTTAATGTAAAAACGAACTTTGAACTTGCTGAAATACTTGAAATCAAACCAAATACAATATCAAGTTGGAAAAAAAGAGGTAATCTTGACTTAAATAAAATAATCTCACTGTGTGAATATTATAAGGTGAGTGTTGACTGGCTTCTTTATGGAAAAACAGAGCAATGCATCAGTTCAACAACAGAAAGGCAGGATCCCACAGATAAAATTTTGCAGATGCTTGAAACAATGACAGAAGAGCAAAAGAGGGACGTGTTAAAATACGTTGAAAAGGAAAAACTCTTTGAAGAATTTATAAAAACCAGAAAAATTGCATAAAAAAAATGGTGGGAGCAATCCTGCCATTATTTTAAGGAGAAGAAAGGGGAAAAGATGAAAAAATTGGTGTTTTGCCTGGTCTGTTTTCTTTTTTTAGCAAACAATGAAATTCAGGCATCAAATATTTATCAAGGTAATGTCAGGACAATGACATACCATCAACCTGATTGCAGGCATTATGGTTGTAAAAGCTGTACAAAGTATTTTGATTCATGGGAAGAAGCGGAAAAAGAGGGTTTCAAACACTGCAAATTATGCATTGTTCCATATCCTCCGCCGCCTACGCCTGTTTATATCCCTCCTCCGCCGCCTCCTCCACCTCCGGAGAATTTGGAAGAAGTTATATTACGCCTTCTCACAAAATTTTTAGGTCTAATTGTTGCTCAATTAATTGTTTTTGCTCTTTATAACTGCTTTCTTGAAAAGGATATGGATTTTCTTGAAAGATGGAAACGTTTTCAGGGCTGGCTCTTTGCAAAAAGCACGAAAACCCAGTTAAAAAATAAAATCACAAGGTCAACCTCTGAAGCTGAAAAACTTCTACAAGCTTCCAAAGTCAAAAGATTCTTCCTTTATTTATGGTATGGCACAAGGGATTTATTGTTTCGCCTCAATCAGTTTGCCGGATGTTTTGTTAATTTTGTTCTTCTCTTCTTTTTTTTACGTTAGCCTGGAATGATGGACGATTTGTTGTGAAATATGGATGGGATTGGTTGAAAAACGCAATTTGACAGGGGAAAAGAGGGGAAAATGGCGACAATCTACAAAAGGGGAAAGTTTTGGTGGGTTGCATATAAGGACAGAAACGGAAGAAGGATTCAGGAAAGCACAAAGTTAGGTGATAAAGCCGCTGCAATGTGCATAAAAAAACATTATGATGCTGTGGAAAAATCCTATGCCTTGACAGGGACACCTTTACAAAGGGCAATAAAATTTAGCGATTGCTTTAATGAATATATCAATTTGAGAAAATTAAGAAGGGCACATAAAACAATCACAAATGATAAACTGGCATTTAAAAGTTTTTCTGATTTTATGGGGAATCGGGATATTTTTATAAATGAAGTCTCCAAAGATCAAATTGAACGGTGGTACAACTATTTATTGAAAGAAAAAGCTGCTGCCACTGCAAATTGCCGGTTACGACATCTCAATACATTTTTTAATACTGCATTGAAAAAACAATATATTGTTACGTCTCCATGCTGCAATATTGCCAAAACACGCGACAATATAAGCAAAATCCGAACGTTAACACGGGAAGAGGTTCAAACATTGCTGGAATGTATGCCGGAAACATGGCAGGATTTAACAAAACTTGCCCTTTATACCGGTGTAAGAGCAAGTGAGGTGTGCAGATTGGAAAAAAAAGATATTGATTTTGATCTACAGGCTATAACGGTTACCAGTACGCCGGATAATCCAACAAAATCAAGAAAATTTCGGAATGTTCCGCTTCCTGCTGCATCTATTGTTTTTTTTCAGTCATTATTGAAAAAGTATGACGGGAAAATGCTGCTCCTTAATAATAAGGGAAATCCCTGGAAAAAAGATTGGGTAGCACATGGTTTCAAGAAATATTCAGTTTTATCCGGTGTCAATTGCGTTTTTCACGATCTCAGGCGAACATATGGAGCATGGTTGATCATAAACGGGTGTGATTTGGTTACAGTGCAGGAAAATTTAGGGCATAGTGATATTACAGTGACAAGAAATCATTACATTCATTTGATGATGGATTATAAAAAGTCCCAGGTGGACAAACTGCCGGAAATATAGAGTGCTGTCTTTAAAAAAAATGTAGTGAAAATGTAGTAAATTTAAGTGTTATTAAGTGCTTTTATATTACATTGTGTGCATTGTTTTTGTGTAAATGATTGATTTTATTAGATGCTGTATTTTGTGTAGATGCCTCAAAATCCTCCGCTGGCAACAGTGTGCGAGTTCAAGTCTCGCCTCCGGCACCATAATAAAATCAAGGGTTTAGAGAAAATATACGTAATTCTCTAAGCCCTTTCCTTATTAATAGGAACCAAACGCTTTTTATTGTCTTTGGTCATTTCTATTTCCAGGGTTATGAATCCGGAATGAAGATCCACGTATCCCATTTTAATGTCAAAATTTCATATAGCCTCATTCCTGTATTATATCCCATGATAAATATTGGCTTGAGGTGTCTGGGCAGGAGTTCGAAATATCTGATTTTCCCCTGCTTCTTGGCTTTTTTAAAATCAAAGCGACAAATGCAATTGTGATTGTCCATTTTTTACCTTTTATTACATAAGGGATATTCCTGACGTGTTGCCATAAAATCACCTGTTACGAGATTCAAGCCACTTTTTAAATGAGGGTTGACTTTCCCCAGACGGCAAACCAGACAAGACAGCAGAGACGCTAATATCCTCATCAATACTTGACCAATGGATGCCATAACCGCCACCAATTAAACGCCAGTTATTTCTTTCTTCTTCTGTAGCATACTGCAAACGTGGATACCAGGCAAGAGGTGCGCTTATTGTTCGACCGTCACTTAATTCAATTGTAAGCGTGTCCTCAGTCACAGTAACACTGTATGCATCAGCCTCTTTATTCTTAACCGCTAAAGTAGTCATTCCATGCCTCCATGATTTCAATCTGATGATCCTGGACAATAGATAAAATTATTCTTATTTCAGGTCTGTTGAATCCTCCGCTATTTTGAAGCCGGACAGGATCAACCCAGATCTTTGCAAGGTTGTTTTCTTTTTCAACATGAACGTGGATTGGTTCCCCTCCGTCACTTGAATAAAAAAAGAATCTATACGCTCCTATTCTAAGCACCGTTGGGATTTTGTCCCCCCTGTTCCGGTTCGTCTATTCTATTCATTAAATCATCAAAACCGCAATCAAAATACCTGCAAAGTTTTTCCAGAACGTCAGCATTAGGTGCGACTTTTCCCGTTGATATTCTAGATAAGGTAGTCTTGCTTATCCCTGTTACTTGAGGCACATTTTCATAAGTAATCTTTACCATGTTATCTTTCTTTACTTTTCTATCCATAATTTCTTTTAATCTGTAATAGATTGCCATGTTTGCACCAATATTGCCTTTATATTTAAAAAAGTATCTTTACCTTTTTTTACTCTTGACAAGTCTTTTTTATTTTCGCTACTATTATTACATTATTTATTTTGTTGACAATATCTTTAATAACAAAACCCGAGGTGAAAAATGTCTGAAAAACAATGGAGAGCGTACAAACGTCAAGAGCAGGTCAGCAGGATGAAGCGGTTCCTTTCCATTGACCGTAAAGATACTTTATCGGCAATAGTTGTTATAAACATCGCCAAAGAATCCTGGAAAATTTGAAGATCACTATAAATTTTATGCTCTTCGATCCAAGTCCGGGTCCAAGCTATCGCAAACAGAAGGTCAAAATAAATTTGAGGGTATTTATTTTTGTCATACCAACGTTGTCTTGCCAAACGCTCCAGTGTTTTTTCAAGCATGGTCAAGCAACGAAAAAAATTGCTCAATATATCGGCATTCACATCAGCTTTTGTTTGATCTTTATCTTGAAATTTGTCTTCTGTGACCTTCATTTTACCTCCAAATTACCAGTTGATTTTAAAATCTAATTTGGAGATAATAGGCATTTATTTCAAAATGTTAAGTGAGGTCAACACTTATAGACTTATCCGCTAATTTATACAAAACATTCCCCTCCCCCACCCCACCTTTATTACCCATTCCAGCCTGACTCAACCACAACTGCTCAATCAATAAGAAATTGACAACTCAACGGACTTTTGGCATCCTTTTGATGACGCCAGAGGCATCGGCATTGCTATCAATTTTAAATGGAAAGGCAAATATGAAATTTCTACATACAATGGTAAGGGTGAAAGACCTTGATGAGTCAATTGATTTTTTCACAAACAAACTTGGCCTGATTGAAACAAAGCGAAAGGATTATGAAGAGGGACGGTTCACCCTTCTCTATCTTGCAACAGCACCTGGAGAACCTGAAGTAGAACTCACCTACAACTGGGACCAGGAGAGCGCTTATAGCGAAGGGCGAAATTTTGGCCATTTAGCATTCAGTGTCGAAAACATTTACGATTACTGTCAAATGCTAATTGATAAAGGTGTTACCATTTTAAGACCACCCAGGGACGGGCATATGGCGTTTATCCGTACCCCGGATCAGATTTCCATTGAACTCCTGCAAGAGGGAGAAACATTGCCTATCCAGGAGCCATGGGCATCCATGGAAAACAAAGGGACGTGGTAGAAAGCGATCATCAATACCGAAAGTCCTCTGTAAAATTAGGCTTGAGCACTGGCCAATTCTCTTAACATCGCCACGGTTCGCCTGGGCATGGACTTGGGACTGGCGTCGGTAGCAAATACACTCAAAATCGACACCTATGATCTTGTAAGCCTTGCCAACACTGTCTGAATCAGGATTCCCAAGATTAACAGGATAAGGCAGGATTATCTATCCTGAGCATCCTATCCATCCTGGTTATCCTGGTTCAGACAACTGCAATAACTTCGGAAAAAGCAATAAAATGTCGATTTTGAGAATACAAATAATGACTATCGACTGGGCCGTTTTCGACTTTTTACAAGGGCATCATATTTGGTTCCGGCTTCTCCATGTTGGAAAGGACATATGAAAAAGATACTTTTACTTCTGCTACTGGCCGGGGCTGCTTTGCTCTTCGGATATGCCCAACATTTCAACCTGATGGTAGCGGAAAAGTTCCAGGGACGCCCCTGGGAACTGCCGGCCAGGGTTTATGCCAGACCCCTGGAAATTTACCAGGGACTGGCCATTGCTCCTGAGATGCTGGAAAAAGAACTGAAGCTCATGGGGTACCAAAAATCGGGTACGGGCCAGGCCCTGTCAAATCCGGGCAGCTATAGCCGCAGAGGAGGGGTATTTCACCTCTTTTGCCGTCCATTCGATTTCGGAGATGAGGAACTGCCCGGCCGCCGCATCCGGGTAACCATAACCAACGATTGGGTAACTGAAGTGAGACCTCAGGACAGTTTTTTTGACAAAGACCTAATGCGGTTGGACCCTGTATTGATGGGTAATTTTTACCCGTCTTCCATGGAAGACCGGGTACTGGTCTCACTGGAGCAAACGCCGGATCTACTGGGCAAAACCATTGTGGCGGTGGAGGATCGGAATTTCTATGCCCACTACGGAGTTGATTTCAAAGGTATCTTCAGGGCCATTTTGGTGAACCTGAAAAACCGGCAGTTTTCCCAGGGAGCATCTACCCTGACCCAGCAATTGGCAAAAAATTTTTTCCTCAGTCGGGAAAAAAAACTGATCCGGAAAATCAAAGAAACATTTATGGCCTCTGCCCTGGAACGAAACTTTTCCAAAGATGAAATTCTGGAAGCCTATATGAACGAGGTTTACCTGGGCCAGGATGGAAAGCGGGCCATTCACGGATTTGGTCTGGCAGCCAACTTTTATTTTGGAAAGGCTCCGGCCAGCTTGGAAATCCACGAGATTGCCCTGCTGGTGGGGATGCTCAAAGGGCCTTCTGCCTATAACCCCCGTGCCCATCCGGATAAGGCCCTGTTGCGCAGAAACACAGTGCTGGCCGTGATGAAAGACCAGGAACTGATCTCCGAAAGTGCCATGGAAAAAGCCAGTAGAACTCCCTTAGGAGTGGTGGCCAAACCTCTCCAGGGCCATAACCCGTTTCCTTTTTATCTGGATCTGGTCAAACGGGAACTTTTAAAAGAATACAGGGAAAAAGACCTGAAAACCATGGGGCTCAGGATTTTTACAGCCCTGGATCCCCAGGTACAGTTGGCGGCTGAGAATGGCGTTGCCGGGTTCATGGAGGGGCGCAACAGCTCCCTGGAATTTGGCATTGTGGTCTCTGCCGTCTCCACCAACGAGATCCAGGCGATGGTGGGGGGACGGAATTTCCGGTACCAGGGATTCAACCGGGCCCTGGATGCCCGTCGGCCCATCGGCTCCCTGGTCAAACCGGCGGTTTTCCTGACCGCTCTGGATCGGCCGGATCAATACACCATGATCTCCAAGCTCAGCGATCGATCCCTCCGGGTTACAAACCCTGACGGCAGCATCTGGCAGCCCCAAAATTATGACAAAAAATCCCGCAACAGCGTGCCGCTCTGGAAAGCACTGGCCAATTCTCTTAACATCGCCACGGTTCGACTGGGCATGGACTTGGGATTGGCATCGGTAGCAACTACCCTGGAAAAGATGGGATTTGCCCCGGAAAAGCCTTTGTTACCCTCCATGCTCCTGGGCAGTCTGGAGAAAACCCCGGTGGAGGTGGCCCAAGCCTATCATACCCTGGCGTCTGGCGGATTTTATACCCCAGCCCGTGCCATCCGAGCGATTTATACCCCGGAGAGGGAGACCCTTCAGAGATATCCTTTAAAAATTGAACAGCGTCTGCCACCGGGGCCGGTATTTCTGACAACAAAGATGCTCCAGACTGTTGTCACGGCAGGAACGGGCAGGAAACTGGAAAAATGGCTCCCACGAGACCTGGCCATTGCCGGAAAGACAGGCACGACAAATGACCTGAGGGATTCCTGGTTTGCCGGATTTTCAGCAAATAGACTGGCCGTCGTCTGGATCGGACGGGATGATAATCAGCCCACCGGGCTCACCGGCAGTACCGGTGCCCTCCAGGTGTTTGGGCGACTCATGGCAGACCTTTCCAATACGGCACTGGATCCGGCTGCACCCGATAGCATTGAATGGGGGGTGATTGATCCCGAAACCGGCAGGCTCACAGATGCCAACTGCCCCGGAGCCCTGGCTGTACCCTTTATCACGGGGTCCAAACCCGATGATTTTGCGCCATGCCAAAAGCCGATCAAGAAGGAATCCAACGCTGATCAGAAAAAACAAAAGCCCAAGTATCTCATTGACTGGCTCAAGGAGGTGTTTTAATGAAGCGGATCCATACTCTTTTCTCATATCTCATACTGTTTGTACTGTTGCTGACCTTGTCATCCTGCGCAGACCATCGGGTGGCCTCCATCCCGACCGACACCCGTTTTCCGCCGGAGCAACTGCCCCAAATCGGCACCCCGACACCCAAGATGCCTGATAAGACACCATATCTCCCCAAAAGGCCAAAGGCCGTGGATACCATGATCACAAAGGCAAAGAAAGAACTTGACAGGAAACTGCCCGAAGCGGCCTTCCAGACCCTTGAACGGGCCCTGTCAATTGACGGGCAAGATCCCATGATCTGGCACCTTATGGCCAAGGCAAGAGAGATGCAGGGCGAATTTCACCAGGCAGAATCCCTGGCCCGCAAATCCAATTCACTGGTTAGGTCAAACCCCCGGTTGACAAAAAAAAACTGGCTCCTGATCGCAGATGTCCTGGAGAAACAGGGCTATATCCAGGAGGCTGAGGCAGCCCGTTTAAAATGACCTGTTGGCCGCTGTCTTCCTGATCACCTGAATTGTCTCATAGATATCAGAACCTCTTTCAGGCGTTGTTCATCGTTCGGAAACAGAATTTTATATGAAAGTCTCAATAAATAGCTGTTTTTAAAACGACTTTCATCTCTTCGATTGTGGCGGGCATCCGCCATGTACGTTATTAAAAAGTTAAGGCTCTTACAACTGACGAATGGGAAAAATGAAATTTAAAAATCATTCAATACGAATTAAGCTGGTGATTCTGCTTGGGGTCAGTGCAACGATGGCGATCCTTATCACTTCGCTGATAATGGGGCCGTACATAGCTTACACCAAAAAAGAGGAGTCCCTTAAAGAGCTTGAGCAACTGTCACTTATAAGCAGTGAAAACCTGCGGGCGGCTGTTGCGTTTATGGATCAGCAGAGTGCAGACAAGATGCTTTCCCACCTCAGTAAAGACAAGACCATCGTATGTGCGCTTATTTTTGATCAAAACAATGCTATTTTCAGCTCTTATTTTGCAGTACCGCAAAACTCACTCATAAACATTGTTTTTAAAAGTTAATCCAAAATTTGGCATGTATTGTGTTCAGTTTAACATGTTCAAAATTCAATGTTTTTTGAGATGCAAATCATATGCCGAATTTGGCTGTATATGGGTAAAAAAGTGAGTTTTGCGGTACTGCGATTTAATGCTCATCACCCGATATCTTATATGTCTATCCTTTGACCGTGCTGCAATATCTCATACGCCACGGGATTATTAATATTAAAATCTTTTTCTCTGAAAGGGTGTGGTTCAATTCTGCTGTCTATTTTACGACGAAGCCTCATGAGTTCCAGTTGAATATTTATAGGGTTGTCAAAATCTTTGAGGATGACGGCAATATCAATATCACTCTCATCATGATAAGTGCCTTTGGCATATGAACCAAACATGAAAATATCTTTACAGTCATAATTTGTACTGATAACAGAGGCATACTCATTGGCAACTTTTATAGCATCGCTTTTATCCATTGGCGCAACTCCATAATTCTATTTATCCATGTTTCAGTATATTCCTGGGTGCATAAATTGTAAAATTCTTTTTTGTAATTGTCATACCTTGCATTGATGTTAAATGATATGATTGCCCCCTGTGTCAGGGTAATTTGTCACCTCAACTGAAAATCACCCAAGGGGACATCCTTGAAGTTCAGGGACTTCGGCAATATATGCTTAATCTTCCTGGCGCCAATATAAGGTGATTTGATATTTGGGTTTCAATGTGGAAATTGGACATTGTTCGGGTAAGATCAACAGCATTGTTTACTCAGGTAACTTCCCACGGTTCAACATTACCTCTGATTTTGGCAAATTGGGGATGCACCTCAATTTCTTCGATTTCACTGCTCAGGCGGAGATATAGTTCGTGGGAACGCTGTTTTAATTTGTTAAGCAGATGAGTAAACTCATATTCCACCTGTTTGTCTGTAACAGCAATTCTGCCGCCGCATCTCTCATTGACAATCTTGTCTCTGTTGAAATTGTAGCCTCTTTTATCTGCTTCATCAGCTACATGTCGCAGATAATCGGCTACTGAGCCAACAGGATTTGCCGTTGACTTAAACCTTGTTAATTGAGGATGATTTTTGTAACCGGAAGTATCTCCTTGTAAAACCTTCTGAGCCAAAAGAGCCTCCCGCCACAACCCCACCAATCCTTTGGCATCGAGATATTGCGGATGTATTGACCATAATCTCATATTTATCTTTAACTCCTATTAGCAAATTTGGGTGCATGATCTATTTGACTTGACTTTGACGCTTTGCGTTATTATGATTGCTATCAGTCAATGGTTGAATTGACAATAACAAGCCTTGCAATGGCACATTACTCTTCAGTTGCAGGTTAGTTACCGGAGCAGGGCAATTCCATAAAAATGATGAAGAAAAATATGGAATTTAATTTGTGACGGTGGTTATTTGGCCTGTCGCCATCTGCGACTGACGAGCACATTTTTGAAAGGAGTATGCTATGTTTATTCAAAGTTGCATCATTAAGGCTTTTGGATTATGTCGTCTGGTTCGCTTTGGAAATGAATCATGGGCAGTGATGGCTTTTGCCCCATATAATGAATTTTTTCCAGGCATTTTCCTCAAAGATTCCGAAAGTGAAACCGAACATGAAATTGGCTTTGATTTCAGCAACAGACTCAGCGTTATTTAATACTACTGAAAACCTGTAAAAAAATCATGTATTTTATCAGCCACTCTGATTTATGCAAATGAAGAGGAGAATTTTTATGTAAAAAATGCCATGTTTCAATATTAAACAGAGAATCTATTAATATTAAACATGTCATAAACGGTCATGGCTGCCATCCAGCCACCCCTGAATATGGAAAAATTTATCCATTTCCAGGGTAACATAACAACAATGATGATGCATCAGAAATGACAATGCAAAATAGAACCGGAGAGTATTGAAACATAATACTTTCCGGTTTTTTTATGTTATGTTACACCAAAGAATCCAGATTAGTTACACCTAAAAATCATAGCCAGAAAAACCCAGATCAAACACATTTGAACGGAAACTGTCACAATTATTTGGCAATATCTTCTGATGATTTAACAAAAAAATAGCCACAAGGAATAGATTATGGAGTTTATTTTTTCATGTCCTGAAACAGGAAAAACCTTTTCAACTGAAGCATTTTCCGTTATGGATGGTTATAAGGTTGTCACAGAGAATAATGGAACAAAAAGACTTGAAGCAACTGTTGAACTCCATAATCCTTGCCCTTTTTGTGGACAGCTCCACAGTTATTCAGCAGATGAAATGATCTGTCCATATGGCTCCATATAGCATCAAAGAGGATACCCGCCACAATCGAACAGATCAAAGCCCCTTTATTAAACAGTCCGTTAAAGAGACTTTCATATTAAACGGGCATGATTGCGTATCAATCACCCCCAAATATAAAAATGATAGTCATTTTCACGGTAAACGGACATGATTGCGTATCAATCACCCCCAAAC
>NZ_LT828546.1:116826-125815 GCF_900170035.1 Desulfamplus magnetovallimortis
GAGATTAGCAATGTCTGACATAAAAAAAAACAGAACAATCATTCCGGCTCTGATGCAGACCACCCACAATTACCATATAATGGAAAAACAAACCACTCTCCTGATTGTACAGTAAAGCTTACCCAAAATGTTAAAGGAGCAGGTTGAGCTTCAAAACTATCTCCAGGGGATCTGGAGAAAGCTTTGTGCGGACTTGAATTTCCTGTGGATGAAAATGTGCTGGTTGGACTTGGTACAGCAGATGATGCCGGTGTTTACAGGGTTTCTGACGAACTTGCACTCATACAGACAGTTGATTTTTTCACACCCATTGTGGATGATCCATTCATGTTCGGACAGATAGCCGCTGCCAATGCACTCTCTGATGTCTATGCCATGGGCGGAGTTCCGAAAACTGCCATGAATCTTGTTGCTTTTCCACTCCAGAAACTTGGCAAAGATGTGCTTCGGGATGTATTAAGGGGGGGAATTGTAAAATTAAAGGAGTCAGGCACAGTCCTTGTCGGGGGACACAGCATTGAAGATGACGAATTCAAGTATGGTCTATCTGTCACAGGATTTGTACACCCAAAAAAAATTCTTAAAAACCAGGGGCTGAGACATGGAGACTGCATCATTCTTACCAAACCACTTGGAACAGGTATTATCAACACAGCCATAAAAGGTGGTCTGCCCTCTGCATCGGCCATTGATGCTGCTGTTAAGGCAATGGCTGCACTTAACAGCCATGCTGCCCAGGCCATGACATTTTTTTCCATATCAGCTTGCACTGATGTAACAGGATTTGGCCTTCTTGGCCATCTGGCAGAAATGGTTGCAGGGACAGATACCGGAGTGACGGTGTACTCGGACAATATCCCCATGCTGCCGGAAACAGAGGAATTTGCATCTATGGGTCTTGTTCCGGCAGGTGCCCATAGAAACAGAGAGTTCAGAAAAAATATGGTGGATTTTGCCCCTGATTTTTCACCTGTCATAAGAGATATTCTGTTTGATCCCCAGACATCAGGAGGGCTTTTGATGGGATGCCCTGCAAATGAATCAGAATCAATGATAAAAATGCTTGAAGATAAAGGAGTTATTGGGGCTGCAATTATTGGTGTTGTCCATGATCATCATCCAGGACGCATTGCAGTTAAAAATGGTTGACACAAGGAGAAAAAATATGCGGACAATAGATTTTAATGCTCTTTTTTTTCGTTCCAGAAAAGCCTTTAAAGTATTTCCTGTCCTTTTTATCTCATATTTTCTTTTAACATATATTTCATGCTATTCTCTGTGTCATGCAGGTGATTTATCCACCCATAAGTGGAGTTCTATTCAAAATAAACCTGCATCAAATGAGACTGAAAACAGTTTCGACTTATCTGGATTTTCCGGAGCTGATTCTGTTTACGTACAATCTGGGGCAGATATGAAATGCACATACGGATTTCAATCTTCTTTATACGGGTCAGGGCATGATCTTTATATTCCTGATGTACTGAAACCCTGGGTTAACTGGGTCTCCCACGGAAATGAAGATAGACTCCAATGCACTCCCCGATATAACGATGCAAATAATCTGGAGTGCCTATGGCCATCCCATCTTGAATTGACTCTCAACAATGAAGGCGGCAGCTTTTCACAGACATGGCACGTCTCCCGCAGTACTCTCATACCCCTTCCAGGAGATGTGCGGCAGTGGCCAATGGATGTTACAATCAACGGCCTTCCTGTAACTGTTATATCCAGAAACAACAGACCTGTGGCGCAACAAAATTCTGCTCAATTTAAGACTTATCAACCATACAAAATTTCTGGCATCTTTTCCTGGAAGAAGCAGCCGGAATATATCCAGATCCCTGAATCTTCAGCCCTTGTGAATCTCAAACTCAATGGAGAAAATGTTGAATTTCCCAACCTTGATTTAATGGGAAGACTCTGGCTGAAAAAAAAACACCAGGAGCACAAGGAGGAGAACCGTCTCAATATTCAGGCTTTCAGGCTTGTAGATGACACAATTCCAGCAGTGACAACAATATATATATCTCTTGACGTTTCAGGTTCTCCACGGGAGATTAGCCTTGGCCCAATTGCCGACCCTGATACTATGACCCCCCTTCTGCTTGAAAGCAGGCTGCCTGCAAAACTTGAATCAAATGCAGCATTAAGACTTCAGGTAAGACCCGGGCAGTATGGAGTTACCGTAAAATTCAGACACTCAGGCCCATTAAAAAGTCTTGTTTTTCAAAAACCTGAAGACAAACACTGGCCCAATGATGAGATTTGGTCAATAGTACGTCACTCTGACTTAAGAATAGTTGAAATCAAGGGTGGAATGGCCATTGATCCCCGCCACACATCTCTTCCCGATGATTGGAAAGGCTATCCTGCCTTCAGGATGCTGCCAGGAGAAGAGCTTGTGTTCAATGAGGTTAAAAGGGGAGACCCTGTTCCTGCACCTGATCAGCTAACCCTTGACCGAACAATGTGGCTCCATTTTGATGGCTCGGGCTACACCATACAGGACAGAATACAGGGCAAAAAAAGTACCGGGTGGCGCCTTGAGATGGAACCTGAAATGCAGCCAGGCAGGGTAAGCGTGGACGGAGAGGAGCAGCTCATTACCCGCCGCCAGAAACAGGGTAATTCTGATTCCGACAAATCCGGCAATAATAAATCCGGTAATACCCATGCCGGTGAAGAGACTTCCGGAGTGGAGCTGCGCAAAGGAGTTCTTGATCTTGTCTCCGAAGGGCGATTCATGGGTTCAATTACTAATCTTCCGGCAACAGGATGGCAACATGAATTTCAACAGGTCAAGGGCAAATTACTTCTACCTCCTGGATGGAAGCTTATCCACGCAGGGGGCATTGACAATATTCCCCGAACCTGGGTAAAACGCTGGACATTGCTTGATTTTTTTATTGTTCTTGTCTTTACAGTGGCAACTGCCAAACTATATTCTGTGCCGCTTGCATTCACAGGTTTTTTCACACTGCTTCTTACATATCATGAACCAGCAGCACCCCGACTTATCTGGCTCTATCTGCTTGGAGGCTTTGCACTGATCAAAAATCTTCCACAAAACAGCCGTCTTCTAAAGTTTGTAAAAAAATATCAGTTGATAACTGCAATCATTTTGATCTTTTTAACAATCCCATATGCCATAACCTCACTTCGTGTGGGGATCTATCCTCAGCTTGCAAATCCCTGGATATCAATGAATGATGCAATAGATTTTTCTGACAAAGAACATTATCCTGAAACAAAAGCATCACAGCAAATCGCCAACGGAAATCAAATGGATGACTTTTCACCTGAACCTTTGATGGAGAGGGGTGCATCCCAAAGCAGAGTAACAGAACAGTTAGGGTCTCTGCCACGGGTTGCCGGAAAGGCAAGACAGATCAACCCACCCTCATCTCCCCCTTCAAGCCTCTCATATTCAATTCCAGGCTATGGTGCCTATGATATATACCGCAAAAAAGCATCTGTGATGCAGCATGACCCAAAATCCCTTACCCAGACAGGCCCTGGCATCCCGTTATGGAGACCTTTTGATACAATTTCATTTAACTGGTCAGGCCCTGTTGCAAAGGGTGAGACCATATCCTTCTACTACACAGGACCTGTTACCAACTGCAGTCTTGCCTTTCTGCGTGTTGGCCTCATTTTACTGCTTGCTGCCGGCATGTTCGGCTTTGGATACAAAAAGGGGAAGGGATTTTTACGCCCTGGAATTTCATCTGTTTTTTCAACATCCCTGACTTTCACATCTCTCTGCATGACTTTTATAATATCATTCATGGCTGCTCATTTGCTCTTTAACAGCAATCTGTGCTTTGCACAAAACGTTAAATTGCAGGAACAGTCAACATCAATTCCATCACAGCAAATGCTTGATGAACTTGAAAAGCGTATTTTTGAGCCGGATGAGTGCTTTCCTTCGTGCGCTGATATCCAGAAAATAAAAATCAACATAGAGAATCAGGAGCTTTCTGTAATACTTGACGTCAATGCATCAGTGGATACAGCCATTCCACTGCCGGGGCATGCCCGCCACTGGCTACCTTCAAAGGTTACTCTCAAAGATCTGGATAAAATTGAAAATCGGGAGAATAGTGACAGTCAGCCACCTTCAGATGCACATCTCTTTTTAGATGGCCAAGAATCTGCTCTTTTCCGTGAAAATGAAGTGCTTTGGATCATGGTACCGGAGGGGCGTCAACGTATTATACTTGAAGGGACTATACGCAACCAAAGTACTTTTCAGATGCCTCTTCCAATGAAACCCCGCCATGCAACTGTAACAAGCCAGGGATGGAACGTCCAGGGGATTCAGCCAGATGACGCCCTTGACGACCAGCTCCAGTTCAGAAGAGTTGTACCTGAAGCATCAGGCAGTGACAGCAATGGGGAGGAGATCCTTGAAAACGGTGTGCTTCCTCCCTTTGCCCGTGTGGAAAGAAGGATTCTTCTCGGACTTGTCTGGAAGGTGCAGACAACTGTTGAGCGGCTTACACCTTCTGACTCTGCAATGGTGATGAATATTCCGCTTCTTCCAAATGAATCTGTTACAACCCAGGGTGTCAGAGTTAAAAACGGAGAAGTTCAGGTTAACATGAACATAAACAGAAACAGTTTTTCATGGGAGTCATTTCTGGAGCCATCAGAGAGTATCTTGCTTAAACACGCTGACACAAGGGAGTGGACAGAGATATGGACACTTGATGCAAGCCCTGTGTTTCATGTTGAAACATCAGGAATCCCTGTTATTCTTCACCAGATCAATCACCGCTGGTATCCAACATGGCACCCCTGGCCGGGTGAGACAGTAAAACTATCTGTAACCCGCCCTGCCGGAGTTGATGGCCGAACACTTACCATAGAAAAATCCCACCTTGAACTTAAACCCGGGCGAAAATCCTCAATTGCAACCCTGACCCTGAAGATCAAAAGCAGCCAGGGAGGTCAGCATACAATTGTTCTGCCTCCGGATACAGAACTGCAGGATGTTAAAATAAACTCAAAAAGTCAGCTTATCCGACAGGAGGGGCGCAATGTACCTCTTCCCATCAATCCCGGAAGCCAGACAGTGGTGCTTAAATGGAGGGGGGGCATGACCCGTACAATGGGAATGTTCTACAGAACCCCTGAAATTGATCTTGGAACAGACAGTGTTAATGCCGCCATTGACCTTCATCTTTCACGGGATCGCTGGCCTCTTTTCATTGGAGGAGAACAACTTGCAGGACCTGCCGTACTATTCTGGTCAGTCATGCTTGTTGTTTTTATTGCAGCGTTTGGTCTTGCTTCAAGTGGCCTCTCTCCCTTAAAATTTCACCATTGGTTTCTTCTCGGTACAGGCATGGCCATGAGCAGCCTGTCTGCCTGCCTTTTTGTTGCATTGTGGCTGATCATTATGGATCTTAGAAAAAAAGCCAACACACTCTCCGACACCCTGACTCCCCAAAGATTCAACTTCATTCAGATAGGTCTTGCAGGCTTGACGTTTCTTGCCATTGCCTCTCTTGTTTTTGCAATATCCAATGGTCTCATAGGACATCCGGAAATGAATATCAAAGGAAATGGCTCATCTGCATATTTTCTTCGCTGGTATCAGGATATAAGCGAGACCATTGTGCCAAGGGGCTGGCTACTTTCGCTTCCCATGCTTGTCTATCGTGCACTTATGCTTTCATGGGCGCTCTGGATATCTGTAGGTCTTGTCCATATCCTGAAATGGGGCTGGAAGCGCTTTACGGAACCTGTGATGTGGTACACAATTCCCAAAAAGCCATTTGAATGGAACCGTTTTTTCAAAACAAAACGAAAAGAAGGTAATGATGCGAAAAATGGCACAGATAAAACCACTCAAGCATAAAGAAAACCGCATCATCATGGCCGTTATAGACTAAAAATCGACATCTTATTGCCTTTTCAGAAGTTCTTGCATTTGTCTGAATCAGGATAACCAGGATGAATAGGATGTTCAGGATAGATAATCCTGCCTTATCTTTGTTAATCCTGGTAATCCTGATTCAGACAGTGTTGACAAGGCTTACAAGATCTTAGGTGTCCATTTTGAGGATTTACATTGCCTGATCAAGATCCTCAATAATATCGTCCGGATGCTCAAGACCCACAGAGAGCCTTATTAAACCTTCTGCAATTCCTGCTTTTTTGAGCTCTTCAGCAGAATATGTGGAGTGTGTCATGGATGCAGGATGCTGAATAAGGGTCTCACAATCCCCGAGGCTCACAGCAAGGGTAGAAAGTTTTACGCTGTCCAGAACAGTTTTGCCGGCAGCCATGCCACCCTTCAGTTCAAATGCAATAATACCACTGAAATCCTTCATCTGTTTTGCTGCAATAAGATGGTTGGGATGGGAAACAAGCCCTGGATAATAAACACGGCTGACCTTTGGGTGATTCTCAAGCCACATGGCAACTTTCATGGCTGTATCACTGTGACGATTCATGCGAATGGCAAGGGTCTTCAATCCCCTTAACACAAGCCAGGCATTGAAAGGGCTCATTGCAGGCCCAAAATGGTTAAAATATGACTCTCTTATCCTGGTGGTGATTTCACTACTTGCAGCGATAATACCTCCAATTATGTCACCATGCCCTCCAAGATACTTTGTGGCAGAGTGAACTACAATATCAGCGCCAAGTGCTGCGGGTTTTTGAAGATAAGATGATGCAAATGTATTATCCACGGCAAATATAGTATTGTTATTAGCTGCAATTGATGCCCAAAGCCCGATATCAATTACATCAAGGGTGGGGTTTGCAGGTGTTTCAATGTATAAAAGACGGGTTTTATTATCTACAAGGGGAACAATATTTCCGGCATCATTGCTATCAGCAGGCGAGATAAACCGCACATTAATATCAAACTGTGCAAGATGCTCATGCATAAGAGCAAATGTCCCTCCATAAAGTGCATTACAGGCTACAATATTATCTCCGGGGCGAGCAAGAGTCATTACAACAGATGCAATAGCAGACATACCCGACGATGTAGCTATTGCATCTTCTGTTCCTTCAAGCAGAGCAATTTTTTCCTGAAGCTGTCCAACAGTAGGATTGGAAATTCTGGTATAAAGAAAGCCATCCTCTGCTCCGGAAAAAACCCCTGCTCCATGAGCCTGATCCCTGAATTTGAAGGTTGATGTCATGTGAATTGGAGGAACAAGATCCATACTTGTGGTATGACAACTTTTAATACCATGAACAATGCGGGTCTCTTCTCTTGAACCTGTATAAGTTTGTGACATAGTACTGTTCCTCCTTGTTTTTCCATTTCAACAGACATGGCCGTTTTAGGAATGGGTAAGTTATTTCAGACTGATTTCTTAGTAATTAGCTGTTTTTAAAATGACTTTCATCTCTTCGATTGTGGTGAGTATGCCATGTACGTTATTAAACCCCAGCGATACCACAACAAATTTTTTCCACCGAATATTGATGGTCTCGTAAAAAGCCAGATTTCAGCATTTTTTGAGTTGTAACATGCTGAAATTATTAATAGCGAGTTTGCTATTTCGGACTTTTTACAGGTTCATCAATATTGCCATCTGAAAAACTACTCATCAACTTCCTGCACGCCATTTCTTTCAAGTATTTTCTGATATTCACCCGATGCTTTAAGAGATTTTATACCATCATTGAATGCCTTGACCTTTGCATCAATGTCCATGGCTTTTCTTGAAAAACCAATATGCAGAGGATCGTTTTGAAGAATCCAGGGAAGTGCAACCAGCATATGAGATTTATCCCCAAAAAATGTTTTTATCAAATGCCGCCCAACCTTTAAATCCATAAGAATAAAATCAACCCTTTTTCCAAGCAACTTCTTGAGATTGGTGATTTCACCATCTGCTTCATCAATCTGTAACTGATCATGCATTGCCTCAAATTGAGGAGGATTGGCATATCCCCTGACCACACCGATCCTGTAAGCCTTTAGTTCCTCATAGGAAGCGGCAGTTGCAGGATTGTCCTTTCGTTTCAAAAGACCGATCTTACTTGCTGCCATCTCCTCTGAAAATATAAAAAACTCCTCTCTTTCAACTCTGTACCACATATCCATAAGACCATCATAACTGCCCCTCTTTGTCATCTCCAAGGCACGATTCCAAGGCAAATATATAATTTCAACCTCATAGCCTGATAAGCTGAAAGCTGATTTTGCCATATCCTCAAGAAATCCACCATTATCAAGTTCCTGGCTGGTATAAGGGGGATATTCAATTGCAGTAAGAGTCACAAGCTTACTCTCATCTGAAAAGCAGCTAAAGGCTGGCATCAATATCAATAAAATGAGTACAATAACTATTCTCATAAAAACTCTCCTTTTCATTTAATATGTAAATATTTCGAAATCAGTTTCAATAATTTCTGCAAGGCCTGCTGCATCAATTTTATTGAAAATCTTATCAATAACAGAATTGATCATACTTTGATCGTTTCCGGTCAAAGAGAAACCAATCTCTGCCCTTTCATGTATATCATTCAAACCAACTTCTGCAACAGAAGCATTGAAACTGTTTTTAATTCGCCCTGTAATTGATTTGACAATTTTTCTTTTTTCCTTGAGAGATTTTACTCCATGAAGTTTTAAAAGAACCCTTCCTGTACCAATAACCATAAATGTCTTCCTCTCTTATCTTCTTTCAGGTCTCTTAGTTCCACTTTGTTAGCTTATCTTAGCTTCCTATTTTTGGTGTCTGAATCAGGATGCCCAGGATGTTCAGGATTAACAAGATTTGCATAATTACCTTTTATCCTGTGAATCCTGACTATCCTGATTCAGACAATTTAAGAAGATAACAAAGTAGAATTACGAATGAGTACGAAATAACTTTCCCATTTTAAAATCTGCATATTCCGTGACTCAACGGCTCTGTATTCTGAAATGGGTAAGTTTTATATGAAAGTCTCAGTAAGTGGCTGTTTTTAAAAGGACTTTTATCTCTTCGATTGTGGCGTGAATCCG
>NZ_LT828546.1:125915-145750 GCF_900170035.1 Desulfamplus magnetovallimortis
CGAATTTCATCCCTTCGATTGTGGCGGTAATCCGCCATGTACGTTATTTAAAACCCATTCCTAAGTATTTCACAAATCTTTTTCCCGACTCTGGCTCAGCAAAACACCTGCAATAACAAGAGCTGCTGCAATACACTGAATACCATTGAGGGATTCGCCAAGCATACTCCACCCAATTATAACGGCTGTGACAGGAACCAGATTTATAAACGAAGAAGCCTTAGATGCTGTAATTTTGCTCATGCCCCAGTTGTAAAGACCAAATGCGCCCAAAGAGACAAATGCGCCCAGAAAAATCAGAATCAATATGAGTTGAACTGTCCATGTATCAGAGGGCAAACAGAGTATCTGCTTCAATCCCGGAAGAAAGAAAATTGTTCCTGCAAGCAACTGCATGGCGGTAAGATGCCATGGATTGTATCGACCTGAAAGCTGCTTTACCAGAATTATGTTTGCAGCAGCAGCAGCCATTGCTCCAACTTCCAGCATATTGCCCAAAAGCGGATTTACAGCAGTTGCCCTGGAATCAGCAAAAAGAGTCAACCCAACAACGCCTGTAATGGATATGCATATTCCAGCACTGTTTTGCCATTTCAATTTTTCAGAAAGAAATATCCAGGCACCCACCGTGACCATCAAGGGTACAAAAGAAGAAATAATACCGGCCTGGGAAGATGTTGTAAAAAGAAGTGCCCTTGATTCAAGAAAAAAATAGATGCATGGTTGAAACATTACTGTGGGGAGAAGGATCTTCCAATCACCCTTTTTATAAGCCCCTGCAAACATTCCTGGTATCACAGGAATAATGCAAAAAAGGCCTATAATCATTCTCAGCCACATGACCGCCCATGGATTAAGAGTCTGAAGCGCTGTTCGCATAAAGGCAAAAGAAGCACCCCATAGAACCACGGCAGCCAGAAGTGCTGCAACAGGCAGAAAGCCTGATGTTTCAATTAAATTCATGGGCAATGTGGCAGATGATTGCAAAGATCTGTTACTGCTTTTCAAATATTTCATATTTTTACCGTGAAAATGACTATCATTTTTATATTTGGGGGTGATTGATACGTAATCAATCATGCCTGTTTACCGTGGAAATGGATACATTATTTTCATGGTCGGGGGAGTCCGGATGTTTGGCCATGAAGGTTTACATCAAACCTGCTTCCTTGTAATATTTCACGGCCCCGTCATGCAGAGGCGCAGTGAGACCTGCTTTTACCATATCCTCTTTTTTGAGATCAGCAAATGCAGGATGAAAACTTCTGAACTCATCAAAGTTTTCAAACACAAATTTAACAATATTGTAAGCCACTTTCTCAGAAACCATTGCTGAACTTACAAAAGTCGCTCCTGCCCCAAAAGTCAGGGTATCTTTATCTGCGCCCTTGTATATTCCCCCTGGAATGGTTGCTGTTCTGTAAAAAGGATATTCCGCAACCAGCTTGTCAATGACAGGGCCTGCAACTTCAACCATCACACAGTCACATAAAGTGGTTGCCTCCTTGATTGAATCACTTGGATGGCCGCCAATAAATATAATTGCATCCACTTTATTATCGCAAAGAGCTTTGGACTGGTCATTGGATTTTAACTCAAGAGCTGCTTCAAAGTCATCGGATGTCCATCCAAATGCCTGCATGAGCAGATCCATGGTCTCCCTGGAACCGGAGCCAGGATTTCCAATATTTACCCTCTTTCCCTTCAGATCTTCAAATTTATGGATACCTGAATCTGCCCTTGCAACAAGGGTAAATGGTTCAGGATAGACCGAAAACAGTGAACGAAGATTTTTATTTGCGCCTGTAACTTCAAAGGTGCCTTTACCATTATAAGCATTGTACTGGGTGTCTGACTGTACAATACCCAAGTCAAAGTCACCTGCTGCAATGGAATTGAGATTATAAACAGAACCGCCTGTTACCTCAACGGAACACTTTATGCCATGTTTTCTCATGCCTTTGCTCACAAGGTTGCATATTGCGTTGCCTGTGGGATAGTAAACTCCATCTTCACCACCTGTTCCAATGGTTATAAAAATTTTTTCAGCCTTCACTTGTCCTGGTTCAACCATAAAAAATATGGTTGCAAAAAATAAAAATAACATTGAACGAATGATAACTTTTTTCATATTATCTCCTTTTTTAACGGTTGTTCTATGATCAACCACTTATATCTTATCTCTAATGTTTCTTTTCTATAATGCTTCTTCAACTTTAAACTGTCCTTTCAAATTGTTATGCCAATTATAATATGAGTTTACAACATGAAAAAATTGAAAACTTACTTTTAAGAAAAACATCACACATATACACAATGCGTCATTCGCTTTTAACGGCAAAAGCATTCAATTTCCATGCCAAAAATTATTTTAAATTCTTATTTTTCCTTTTTTCATGGAAAAAAAAAGTGAACAGTGTTATGATCATCAAAGTGATTCACAGAAAAAAATTTACAGCAAACCTATTGAATCAGGGAGGTTAACCATATGAAAACTTTAGATATACTGACATCAAATCTTATAAATGATCTTTTTCAGAAAACAAATAAAAAAGTGTCGTCTGAACTTTTAAAAGAATTTTCCAATTTGCTTATATCTGCCCGTGAAAGTGATCTTACAGCACCAGTCATAGAGCTTTTTTCCCGTCTTTGCTGGCTTGGAAATGTCATGAACTGTTCTCCATTATCAGTTGGCATTTCAAGAGAGTCCCTTGAAGCCCTTGCAGCAGAACATGAAAGCACTGATGAACACAATGTCTCAATCGGGGGCAGAGTTGGCTGTGCAATGCCCATTGTGGAAAGTGCAATAAAAAGGGTGGATGCCTACCTCAATGAACATAAAAAGGCTGCTCCAAGCGGATTTGAACTCTGGGACACCATGCTTGAAAATAAAAAAAGGATCATGAATTCCCTCAATATGGATGAGTCTGACTGGAACTCATATTCCGGCCAGTTGCAACACTGCATTGACTCTGTTGATGATCTTGCAAAAATCATTGACCTTCCCATGGAGATGGAAAAAAAGATCAGAACTGTGACAAAAAAGTATCGAATGCGTTTAACACCCTATTATGCAAGCCTCATACAGACAGGTTTTGCAAATGATCCGGTTCTTCTTCAGTCAGTGCCCACAATTGAGATGCTCATAAACCCTGGGGATGAAATCCCCCCTGTTGCAGCAGATCACTCTCCAGCTCGTCTCATTGACCAGTTCTATCCAAGGGTTGCCATAATAAAGGCAACCAATATGTGTGCTATGTACTGCACCCACTGCCTGAGAATTGCCCATATAGGAAAAAAGGATCAGATATATCCGGAACAGGCATATGAAGAGGCCATTGACTACATCCGAGCAAACCATCGCATAAGGGATGTCCTTGTAACCGGCGGCGATGCCTTTGCATTACCCAACAAAATGATTCAGAATATACTTAAAGCCCTTGATGATATTGACCATGTAAAGGTTAAACGTCTTGGTACCAGAATTCCTGTAACTGTACCACAAAGGGTTGACAGCGAACTTCTTGATATACTTGCTGCAAGCAATGATAAAAAACCCCTTCGTATCTCTGTTCAGATCAATACAGCACAGGAGGTGACACCTGTTTCAGGGGAAGCGTTTAAAAATATATCCAAAAGTGTCTCTGCCCTGCTCAACCAGGCGGTGCTTCTCAAAGGAGTAAACGACACCCGTGTCAAAATGTGGAAGCTATGCGAAACAATCCATGAAAATTATGTAAGACCATACTATCTTTTCAATTGCTCCTACAGAAATCCCGAGTTTGCCCATTTCAGGGTACCTATAGAAATCGGCCAGGATATTGTGGAGAGCATGTATGGAAATATATCAGGAGATGCCATACCCAGATATATTGCAACAGCAGGGGGCAAAGTTCCCCTTCACAGAAGCAATATAGAAGAGAATAAAAACAGCGCGCCCAACACAATTACCCTTGTAAAACCATGGAACGGCGAACGGGTTGACTATCCAGATGCTGATAAAAAGCTGTATGAAAACAAGACCTTTGCATTTCTGAAACCTTGAGAAAATTATTTCAATACCTGGAGAAAAAGAGAATAATTTCAAAAAGAATGCATGGCATCTTTCATTTACCGATTCACATTTTCTGGAACACAATCTCCATTTTACGGGATCTCAATCCGAAAAGCACAAAGCACTTTTGAAACCATATGAAGCATGCCGGATGCACCTATTGTTCTTTCAAGGTTTGATTGTCGGGTAGAAAATGCCTTGAACCTTTGAAAAGCCTTAAAAGTCACCCGACAGTTTAAACTTGAAGAAGCACTATTTTATCTTCTTCAGGTTATTGATAATTTCACACAGCTTGCCAATATCAAGGGGTTTACTTAAAAACTCCTGCATACCTGCATCAAGACACTCTTGCGGTACCCCCTCACTGATATTGGCTGTCAAAGCAGCAATAAAGGGAGTTGGTGTATCAGGATTAAGGGCAACTATCTCCCTGCTGGCCTGAATACCATCCATTTCCGGCATCTGCAGATCCATAAGAATAAGATCAAATGATTCACTCTTACACATTTTCACAGCTTCAACGCCATTTCCTGCAATTTTAGGAGTATATCCTAATTTCACAAGCTGTTTTCTGATAAGCAACTGATTGACCTTATTATCTTCTGCAACAAGTATATTAAAGTTTTTCTGCTCCCCGCCGTTATCTTCTGAGTCTCCCTTTACTTGATCTTCTTTAATTAAATTTTCATGGCCTGAGAAATAAGATATTGAGTGAGATGGGGTTTTGTGCATGGGTTCACTTTTGCTTTCATCTCCAGGCAGGGATGGATTATCCTTGCACTCTTTCTGGAAAATATAAAAAGAGAATTTTGTTCCAACCCCGGGAGTGCTTTTAACAGTGATTTCTCCACCCATCTGTTCAATGAGTTTTCTGCATATGGCAAGGCCAAGTCCGGTGCCTTCAAATTTCCGACTGTAGGATGCGTCTGCCTGAAAAAAGGGGGTAAAGAGCAATGAAGATTGCTCATTTGACATACCGATGCCGTTGTCAGACAGTTCAAAAGAAACTCTCTTTTTCGCCATAGAGCCACCCGATAGTTGAGATTCTGCTGAAGGAGATAGTTGAGACTCTGCTGAAGGAGATAGTTGAGACTCTGCTGAAGGAGATAGTTGAGACTCTGCTGAAGGAGATAGTTGAAACTCTGCTGAAGGAGATAGTTGAAACTCTGCTGAAGGAGATAGTTGAAACTCTGCTGAAGGAGATAGTTGAAACTCTGCTGAAGGATATGCTGATTCAGAAACAACAAGCCTGACTCTCCCGCTCTCAGAAAACTTAAAGGCATTGTCCATTAAATGGTCAAGTATCTGTGCCACCCTGCCCTGATCTCCCTTGAAAGTTACACCTTTGATATCTCCCCTTAAACTAACTTCAAGTTCTATTCCACGGGACAGAGCCTTTTTCCGGTAGCGTTCTTCAAGCTCTTTTATAACTGACTCAAGGGAATATTTTTTATGAGCTAACTTTATCCCGCCAGATTCAAGCTGGTTATAATCAAGGATATTCCTGATCTTTGTGAGAAGCTCCCGGCTGTTGTCCATAATACTTTTTATCCAGGATTCCTGCTCATCTGTTATGTCGCTGCTGCCAAGAAGATCAGCCATGCCAAGTATGCCGTTAAGAGGTGTTCTCAACTCATGGCTCATGACAGAAAGAAAATTACTCTTGGCCACAGAAGCAGCCTCGGCACTCTCCTTTGCTTTTATCAGTGCCTGCTCTTCATGTTTTTTTCCTGTGTAGTCACGAAATACAATGACCGCACCGCCAAGTCTCTTTCCATCACTATCTTTAAGGATACTGCTTCCGGCATGAAGCCAGATTTCTTCCTTTAGATTATTATTTCTGACCAGAATTTCCCTTGGAGCCACCGGATTGTCAAACGAGTTTCTGTCTGTTGGGGCAGATTCTTCAGAAACCGGCATAAACTCTTCGTGCAAGAGATCAGACACAGAATAAAGAGTTGTACCATCAGACATGAAAAGGCCTGCTGCTTCTGGCCACTTTTCTGCATCACAGGAAATTTTAATATTTCCAACCATATTTTTGAATGATTCATTTATATGAAGAATATTGCCATGCTCATCAGTTATGACCACACCATCTCCCATGCTGCCCATAACTGACTGAAGGATAACGGTTTTTTGCTGAAGCTCACGCTTCTTCTGGTCAAGTTCAGCACTTGCTGCCTGATAGCCCAGAAGTTTTTGGTTTGTCATTGTGAGCCTTGAACTTAATATATCTGAAAAAATTTTCAGCCAGAGGGAATTCAGCTCAGAACGGCTCTCATCATGTATATTCTCTGAAGAGACAAGAAACAAAACAACATCAGTATCAGCAATAACAGTTGCACTGGCAAGGGATCTTGTCATTACACTCATCTCACCTATAATGTCCCCCACCCTTTTCATTTTCAGAATCAGTTCATTGTCAACATAAACTGCCACAGAGCCTTGCATGATAACATAAATGTTTTCATTGATTTTATGCTCTTCAATGAGGATAGTTCCTTTTTTAAAATGCTCAACTCTGGAGCATGAGATCAGATAAACGAGATGACTTTCATCAAATCTGCTGAAAACTCCTGTGCCTTTTAATATTTCAAGAATTCTTTCCGGAGAAAACAACGTGTTACTTCCCATTGGATTTCCCTTATAGCAAATTCCCTGTTTGAAGCGAAAAATTCCGACATACCACGATCATAAAAATACTTTGAACCACTTTCACTGCAAATTACTATTACCATTATCTTTGCAAGTCAATGTTAATTGCCTTGTTTTCTTTCTGTAAATGCCTTATGAAAAAACATATCAAAGTAGAGACGTTGCATGCAACGTCTCTACCGGAATATCGGTGCATGTCTATACCGGAATATCGGTGCATGTCTATACCGGAATATCGGTGCATGTCTATACCGGAATATCGGTGAATGTCTATACCGGAATATCTATTCCTACCCTGTTACAGTGAAACACATCATAAAGGTCTAAAACCCAAAGAAAACAAAATATAACGATAACAATCTAAATTCTGTCAATTGACAGCAAACCGCGTAAGGAGCAATCTATAATTGTTAAACATAATACTATTAGTAATTGTGGCAATCATTGGCGGCATATTTGTGACAATACAGGCCCAGTTCATGGGCGTACTTGATAAAAATATGGGCACTCTGGAAAGCGTTTTTATAACATATGGCGGCGGAGGACTTTGTGTGGGGCTTATGATGCTTTTTGCCCGAGGAGGTAATCTAAGTGCATTTCAAAGTGTACCTTGGTACACACTTTCAAGCGGAATTACCGGCCTTGTCATTGTGGGAACAATTGGCTATACCACGCCCCGCCTTGGACTTGTACCAGCTTTAACACTTATGGTAGCTGCGCAGTTTGTTTCTGCCGCCATCATTGACCACTTCGGGCTTCTTGGTGCTGACATCCGCATGCTGAGTCCATCAAGGCTGTCAGGTATTGGGATAATGATCCTGGGTATATGGCTCATAATAAAATAAAGGGTTGATTCTAAAGCAGGCAATTTGTCTGAATAAAGATCACCAGGATGAAAAGGATGGCCAGGATAGAGAATATATTGTCACACATTACGGCACTCTGTAAAAATCCTTGCTGTACAGACACCACAAACCTCTTTATCCATCTTCTGGAATATCCTGGATATGGCGATTCGCTCGGTGGTAAAAAAATGATCCTGGCCAATTTCAGATATAAAGCCCCCATGCTCCATAAAAGAGAGCACATCCCTGTTTAGCCTGCAAAGATAGAGAGAGCCTCCTCTCTTTTCCCGCCGTCTGGCTTCCTGAACCAGCATCATGGCACCTGAAACATCAATAAAATTAATACCATACCCCATAATAAGAAGACTTTGAGCTGGTTGATGGAAGAGAGATGGCTCATCCTCCAACTCCTCCAGAAATTCAGCAACATGGCTTGCAGCACCAAAGAAAAGTGAACCATTAACACGAATAATCTTCAGTTGAGGGCATTCGGACAAATTATTTTCATCAGGTTCATGCTCATCAAGCTCATGCTTATCAAACCCATGTTTATCAAGTCCATGCTTATCAAACCCATGTTTATCAAGTCCATGCTTATCAAACCCATGTTTATCAAGTCCATGCTTATCAAACCCATGTTTATCAAGTCCATGCTCGTTAAACCCAGAAGACTTCCCCTTGTTAACTGCCTTTAACGGCCTCCTGAACTCTTCAGGATCCGGTGCCATGACAGATATATGTGGATGGGAAGTTCTTGTTAAATATATGGCAAGGGATAGAAAAACACCAGCGTAGATGGCAAACTCTATCTCAAAAAACAGTGTACTCAAAAAAGTTGTCAAAAGAACAAAAGTATCCGATCTACTACTTTTAAGAATCTCTCTGATATGTTTGACGTCAATTAGCTTTACCGCCACCACAAGTATCACACCCCCCATTGCAGGCAGCGGCAGCCAGGCAGTAAGAGGAGCAATCAGAACAATAATCAGTGCAAGAAAAAGGGCGGAAAATATGCTGGCCATTGGAGTCACAGCTCCTGCATCATAATTGACACCAGATCTGGTAAAGGAACCGGAACTTGCATATGCTGAAAAAAAACTTCCAGCAATGTTTGAAAGCCCCTGGCCTATAAACTCCTGATTTCCATTTATGTGCTGCTCTGAAAAAACGGTAATTGACCTGGCAATTGAAAGAGCCTCAATAAGCCCAAGAAGTGCAATGGCAAGAGCACCAGGGGCAAGCATTCTCAATGTATCCAGATTAAAGTCCGGTGAGGAGATGGGGGGCAGAGTTCCGGACAGTTTCCCCAGAAGCCTTATACCATTGGCATCTCCTCCAAGAAGAAAAGCAAACAGGCTTCCAATGACAAGAGCTATCAAAAGTCCTGGCCAACGCGGCCGCAGGGCTTTAAGGGTTGCAGCAAAAACAAGGGTAACCAATGCCACTGAAAACTCATATGGATTGATCTCACTTGAACTTTTAAGGATTATCACCCAGCTTGTGACAAAGGAAGAACCATTGGGGATGGGTATGCCAAGCGCATGTTTAAGCTGGCCTGTGGCAATGAGAAATGCTGCACCTGCTGTAAAGCCAACAATAACAGAGTGGGAGACAAAATTTATTAACGTGCCAAGTCTTACAAGGCCAAATCCCAACTGAAAAACACCTGCCAGAAATGTCAGGGTCAACGCAAGACGAATATACTCAGAGGTACCAGGAGTTGCAAAATGCGTCAAAGTGGAAAAGACAATAATGGATATGGCAGTTGTAGGGCCTGATACAAGATGCATGGATGAACCAAAAAGGGCGGCAATGATGGGAGGAATAATTGCAGTATAAAGACCATATTCCGGTGGAAGCCCTGCAATCATGGCAAAGGAGACCCCCTGGGGCAGAACTATGAATGCACCGGTAAGACCCGCAAGTAGATCAGCCCTTATTGTCACAGGATTTACTTTTGCAATCCAGTTCAAAAAAGGGAAGATATTGATACGTAAAGGGATTTTTTTGATAACAGATACAGAAGCATGGGAGAATTTCATGATAATAACTTTCTCCTGACCGGAACAAACCGGAAACAGAAATGATTTTTAAATCAGGCATCTTTCATATATACTCTGGCAGGTTAAGGAAATAACACGGGACAGGTAAAAAAAACAGGGAAGATAAAATGAACGATAAGAAAAAACCCGTTGCAGGCAGAAACTGGATCATTGCTTCAGCACTTCTGGCACTTTTCCTGGGTGCACTTGATGCCCTTGTCATGTCTGCTGCCATGCCAACCATTATAGGAGAGCTTGGCGGCCTTCATCTCTACTCTTGGGCATACTCAAGCTATTTTCTTGCCCGTGCTGTTTCATTACCTGTTTTTGGCAAGCTGTCGGATCTCTTTCCAACAAAAAATCTTTTTCTGTTTTCAATTACACTTTTTGTACTGGCTTCGGTGGCAGCAGGCGCCTCTCTCTCAATGGATTTTCTGGTGGCAACAAGGATTTTTCAGGGAATAGGCACCGGCGGCATATTTGCACTTGTCTATGTTGTGCTTTCTGATGTTGCCCTGCCGGGACAACGTGCCAAAACACTCTCCCTTGCAAGCTCAATCTGGGGTATTGCAAGTCTTGTTGGTCCCACCATGGGTGGCTTCATTGTCACATGGTTCTCCTGGCGCTGGATTTTTTATATAAATCTTCCCCTCGGAATTGCATCCCTTATCGGAATTGCCCTGTTTTTTCATGAAGTTAGACCAAAACCCCATAAAATTGATCTTGACATTGCAGGGGTAATCCTGTTGTCAGGATTTATATTGGGAATATTGACAATAGTGGTGGCCGGAGGACGGGATATACCCTGGAATTCTCCCATAATTTTTCTCCTTGGAATTGTGACAATATTAATGGGTATTGGATTTTACTATACTGAAAAAAGGGCAAATGACCCAATCCTCAATATTGAGTTCTTTAAATATCCGGCATTTGCCCTGGGCAACACCATAACATTTTGTGCCAGCTTCTCCATTTTTGCACTGTTTGCCTATGCACCTCTTTTTTTACAGGGAGGACTTGGACTCTCTGCCCTTCAGGTGGGATATTCAATGCTCTCATTAAGTCTTGGATGGTCAATTGGCGCTTTTTTCATTGGCAGAGTCATGCAACAGTCCGGTAGAAAAAAAGTAACCCTTGCAGGTGCGCTGCTTCTGCTCTCAGGTAGTGCCATGACTCTGTCATTTTCAGGTAGCACCACCATAACCATATGCTTTCTGGTATTTCAGGTTGTGGGCATGGGCATGGGCTTTATCAGCCTTGCCACGCTGCTCATTGTACAGGAGAGCGTTGAAAACGAGCACCTTGGCATTGCAACTTCGTTTCATCAGTTTTCAAGAACAATCGGGGGAGCAATTGGAGTGGGGGTATGTGGTGGTTTTGTCACAAACCAACTTATGAGCAAACTTGAGGCAGCAGGTGCCAACCTGCCGGACGAGCTTCTCTCTCGCCTTCAACAGAGTATGGAGAATCTGCTGCGACCGGAATTCCAGGCAATGATACCGGAACAGGTGGTTATCCCCCTTCAGAATGCTGTTATTGAGAGTGTATCCAGCACATTTATCATTGTATTTGCTGTGACCATAATCTGTTTTGTACTATCTGTTCTGCTGCCCGGACAAAATGACTTCCCCGAAACCTTTTAGCAAAAGCCTGAAGAAGGTGTGATATTTTTACCTAAAAGATATCATCAAAATAAAAGAAATCAAAATGACCTCAGATAATATAAGAATCAAAATCTACTCAACTATTTTTTCGATTCTTCTTGTGTCCGGCACTGCCGGTTTCATGATATTTGAAAAGCTGTCACTTGTGGATGCCCTCTATTTTTCAATAGTCACAATGGCAACTGTTGGCTATGGTGATATACATCCCCAGACCCACATCGGCAAGATTCTGTCTCTGTTTATGATTGTGGGTGGAGTGGGTACGTTTCTGGGAGTTGTTGCAAGTATCACAGACCTATTTGTAAACCGCAGAGAGGAGTTACAAAGACACGAAAAACTCAACATGGTAACAGGGCTTTTTTTCAGCGAGATGGGCAACAGACTTCTAAATAGTTTATCCAGGCTTGATCCCAACATTAAAGAACTTAACACCCTGCTGCACATTTCAGGAGAATGGAGTGAAAGTACATTTACCAGCGCTTTTAAAACAGTGAAACTGCACAAATTTGAAATAGATTCACTTTTGCCGTATGATTTCCCATCCGACTCTTCCGGTAACGAATCACCAAATTATCCTTTTCTGGAAATAAATGAGTATCTTCAGCATAAGCGCAATCTGTTGCTGAGGCTCATTGAAAATCCAATCATACAGGAGCATGAAACATTTACAGAACTTCTACGTGCTGTTTTTCACCTGAGGGATGAGCTGATTAACCGTCCTGACATAAAGGTTCTGCTGCCGACTGACAGAAAGCATCTTGAGGGTGATGCCATCAGAATCTACAGACTTCTCACACTGGAATGGCTTCGCTATATGCACTATCTTTCAAAAAACTACGGCTATCTTTTTTCCCTTGCAGTTCGTACCAGCCCGTTCAATCCAGAAGCAAATCCTGTGGTAACCCAATAACGCCATGTATGTTATATGCTCAAAGTCGACACCTATGATCTTGTAAGCCTTGTCAACACTGTCTGAATCAGGATTCCCAAGATTAACAAGATAAGGCAGGATTATCTATCCTGAGCATCCTATCCATCCTGGTTATCCTGGTTCAGACAACTGCAATAACTTCTGAAAAAGCAATAAGATGTCGATTTTTAGTATATGAAATACTATTGTGATTGAAAAAACACCATAACCTTACATGGGCCGGTAATATTGCCTGTGGTATAGGTATTTCCGTTCAAAGTGCCATTGCATCCTAGGACAGCATTAATGCCGAATCCCGTATCCGGTGTTATTGTAAATGAGGTTTTCTCACCATGGTTTACGGTTTTGATGGACTGGTCAAGCCCATCTATTTTACCGTTGGCCGTAACAATACCTCTCACTGTATATTGTTTTGGGGAAAACGTGGCCGTTACTTCGCAGCTACCGGCAATGGTACCTGTGGTATATGTGGTTGATCCAGCGACATAACTTCCACCGCAGCCACTTACTGAAGCCGTATATCCCCAATCCGGCAAAATTGTGAATGTTGTGGTATCCCCGTGGTTTACTGAGCGATCTGCCGGGGAGATGCTTCCCCCCAAGCCTGCCCCGGGTGCAATGCCGGTGACAGTGTAGCTATTGAGGGTGAATGTGGCAACAACTTCGCAGTCAGCACTTATGGCTGCAGTGGTATAGGTATCGGCATCTGTCATGCTGCCACCACAGCCAATAACAGTTGAGATGCTTGAACCTGAATCTGGAGTAACAGTCAAGGTGGTTGTGGTCTCTTCGTCCACAATCTGGCTGGTTGGTGTGATGCTTCCCCCTCCTGCCCAGAACCTTGCTGTACCTGTAACCGTATGAACTGGATTGGGAAGATCATTTACGGTTATTGTAAAGGATTTATCTGTATAAAGCCCCCCTGTGTCTGTTGAACGCATGCGAATGGAATATGTATTCTGGAGATCATAATTGATAAAATCCTTTACCAGAAGCTGGTAACGATCAATGGTAAAGGCACTATTATCTGTATCCCCTGTTCCAGAAATAAATTCATAGGTAAAACTGTCCCCGGTATCCGGGTCTGTTGTGGAAAAGTTGGCAATGAGGCTCCCTTCCGGCAACCTTTCATCCACACTTGTCTGACTCATTGATATATCAGTGGGTGCCCTGTTAAGGGTTATCTCCACAGGCGTGAGACTGTTTGCCACTTCGCCACTGCCCAACTGCCCCAGGTTGTTTGTACCCCAGCTCCAGATGGTGTCATCATTTTTAACAGCAATTGTAAAATCCATTCCCGATGATATGAATTTAACATCCGTTAACACAAGGTATGGTGCCCTCTGTGGAGTGCCGTCCACTCCATTTCCTGCTGAACCATTGTCATTGGCTCCAAAGGTGTAAACATCCCCCGCTTCTGTTAAAACTGCAAAATTATAATATCCCGCAGCCATCTGTTTTACCGGTGCTAAGTCTGAAGCTGTGGCATAATCAGAGGTTCCTGTATTACCATCCACTAATTTTACCTTGTAGGGCACATCATGCATCTGATAGACCTCATCCCCTGTGAAGTAGCCCGTTGTCCAGAGCGTACCATCTGTTGCGGTTACATAGGAACCTGCAACTCCCGCCTCAATATCAATTGCTGTTCCAAATCCTGAGTTATCCATTGCGATGGGGATGGTTTGCTGGGCTTCATTTGCCACGGCTGGGGTTCCAAGGCAGCCATATCTGTCAAATCCCCACACATAGACAGAACCATCATTGGAAAGTGCCATGGCGTGGAGATTTCCCATACTGACCTTGATAATGGTTCCGGTGATGTTGGTCATTGTGACAGCCACAGGAACATTGGAGTCCGAAGAGCTGCCATTGCCTAAGCGGTTGCTGCTGGCACTGCCCCAGGAATAGATTTGACCTGTGTTGTCAACCGCCAATGTTGTACCGCTATCCGCTGAAATATCCACAATGGTCTTTCCGGATATTGCCCCATACGCATCAAGCTAAGAATATAAGACTTTGTTTTTATTATAAATATAAAATCAAACATCTTAACAACAAAAATTAGAAAAACCCGTCTGATAAGGCTTTGAAAACCTTAGCTTGATGCGTATGGGATATTGCCCCCACCACCTGCACAGGAATATATTTATTGATGTAGGTTCCATCACCCAACTGCCCACCGCTGTTAACGCCCCATGTCCAGACTGTTCCATCACTTTTAAGGCCGACACCATGCTCCCTTGCAAGGGATATTTTATCAAACTCGGGAATATTTGCTGCATTTCCAGGTACCCGGTTGTAGGGTTGCAACCCATCGGCAAACATTCCTGCACAATTGGATCCAATGACATCAATTGTGGTGTCATTGTTAATGATAAAAGTATTGCTTCCCGAGGTCACGATATCGGCAACATTGGCGGCGTTGATGGATGATATCAATATGGGGCTTAATTGATCTGTAAAGGTTCCATCCCCAAGTTGTCCCTTGTCGTTTCTGCCCCATCCATAAACTTCCCCTGCCTGGGTTATGGCAAATGAGTGCTGGGAATCTGTGTGGATGCTTGTAATTGTTTTACCGGCAAGTGCGGTTATCTGTTCAGGAATGGTGCGGCTGCCGGTATCCCCCAACCCCAAGGCTCCATAGCTGCCACTTCCCACACTGTAAGCGTTACCGGTGTCATCCAGTGCCAATATATACCCTTGTCCAACTGCCACATCCACCACTGTTATATCTTCAAAAAATGCAATCTCCTGGGGCAACCCCTGCCCGAATTGATTCCCCCATGCAAAAACATCCCCTGTGGTATCAAGCGCCACGCCATCAATATAGTAAACGTCCATCTTTGTAATATTGGAAAGGGAAGCGATTTTTGCTGGCGTTGCGATCGCACTTCCTTCAGCAACACCGGTGCCCAGCACCCCATAGTACTGGCCTCCCCAGGAATAGACATCACCGGTATCTGTAAGGGCAAATCCCTGGAGATAGCCTGCTTCAATGGAAGTTATATTGAGGGTATCAAGATCTCCTGAAATTTTGGTGGGTGTATAAACAACGTTGGGATGAGTGCCAGATATTCCATTTCCCAGGGCACCTCTGTGTTCATATCCCCAGGAGTAGACATCACCGTCATTGGTAAGGGCATAGGCGGTTTCAGAGGAAGCAGCAGTCTCTTTAATGTTTAAAAGTGAAGTTATCTGGACTGGCAGTGGATTATCCAGATACTTATTGGTGCTGCCGCTTCCCAGTCGTCCATGGTAGTTCTGACCCCATGACCATGCTGTTCCATCATTTTGGGTTGCCAGGGTACAGTATCCAAAATAAGAAGAGAGTTGTGTAAAACCGTTATGGTTGGGAATGGTCAGTGGCGTCTGGCTCAGTGCTGCGTCCGGAAGGTAGCCGAACATTCCATCGGCATTGCTTCCCCAGGCATAGTTGACCCCTGTATCATAGGAGAGCATGGTGTTCCAATGGCCGCTGTTTAAATGAAGTACCTCCATTTCACCGGCTATATCTGTGATATCAATAATGAATGTATCTTCATAAAAGTGCCCTGTGCCATCTTCAACCCTGATTCTTATATTATACTGATTTTTGATCTCGTAATTGAACTCTTCAGCACTATTCAGTTTGTCCCCTGATATAGTGAAGCTGGCATTGTCTGTGTCCCCTGTTCCGGCAGTCAGGGAATATGTAAGTGTATCACCTGATTCCTCATTGGTTGCTGTGATCACTGCCACCTCGGTTCCTGATGCTAAATTTTCGGCTAAACTCTGGGACGACAACTGGATCTCTGTTGGGGCTTTGTTAAAGCAATCGGATGCAACCCAGTTTGCCGATGGATCCATATTTGTAAGAATACCTTCATTGCTGTTGGATGATTTGTCTTCCAATGCAGTTCCACTTGATGAATTAAAGTTGTAGTAGGCAACAAGACCTGCTTCATTTCCCTCCAGTTCACGGTACATGCTTTGCCTGATTTGATCTGCTGATCTGGCAGTGTTCCATATTTTAACTTCATCCATGGAACCATCGAATGGATGAGGAGCGCCACTGCTTCCGGAGTAGCCTAAAAATAAATTCCCACTGGAGGCGGTCAGTCCAGTATTTCGACCAACTCCTGTGGCAACTAATTCTCCATCCAAATAGATGTTTTGAGACGTTCCTTCATAAGTACCTGCAATATGATGCCATTCACCTAAAATATCCGATATAGGTTCGGTTATTACACGAGCATCACCTGCGGCAACATCATCACCACTCTCAAGTAAATAGAACCAAAATCTTTGATCCTGTTCATAGCTTAAAGCATAAGATGTTCCCCAATCTTTGCTGATAATGAATCTATGGGCATCAAGATTATCAATTTTTACCCAGGCTTCGATGGTAAGTTGATTTGTAACTGAAATATCAAGGCTTGCGTTGTTTGCTACTTCCACATAATCATCTGTTCCATCAAAATCCAGGGCATTGCCAGGTGCCACCATGAACTCTTTTGTTTCTGAATATGAACTGGTGCCGCTTTCATTTCTGACAGCCATTCGATAGTAATAGGGGGTCGATTCAATAAAATTTTGTCCCGTAATGTTGTAGCTGTAGATAGTAGAATCTCCATTGGAGTCAAGATTAGCTGTAATGTTAATGGGATTTGTGAAAGCAGCATTGTCAGCTATCTGCAAATTAAAGGTATCTGTGGCTCCTCCCTCTGTCCAGCTTGCTGTTAAACCTGTAGTTGTCACATCGCTGATGGTGATGTTGACCGGCTTCATGGCCTGTGATTCCACCCATGCCGTACCTGCTCCATTGAAAGTACCGTTGTTGCTTTTTGTTGTCCTATCATAAAGAGTGGTGCCCCCAGATTCATTAAAATTGTAATAGGCCACAAGACCTGCTTCATTGCCCTCCAGCTCACGGTACATGTTTTGCCCGATTTCATCTGCTGTCTTTGCCACATTCCAGATACGCACTTCATCAACAGAACCATCAACATAGTAGCCATTTGTTCTGACGCTTCCAATGATAAGGGGATTATCATTGGTGCTCAATCCACCGCCGCTGGCAGCCTTTTCCGACACCAGTACACCGTCCAGAAAGAGTTTACTGGAAATGCCGTCATAGGTTGCCGCAACATGGTGCCAGGCACCCAGCATTTTTTCTTTCGGAACATATGCCGCCTGGTAGTGGTCTCCATTAACCACGACATCATTGGCTTCTTTTAAATACAGCCAAAGGTTGTCATTTGTTTCGTAGGAAATGGCAAAGCCCCCTGTCATCTCGGAGAAGCATTTGTCAATGAAAAATGCGTGCTGGTTGAGAGTGTTGATATAGACCCAGGCTTCTATGGTAATATTCGTGGTGATATCCAGGTTGGAACTGTCAGGGATGGTGACATTGTCATCTGTTCCGTCAAAAGTGAGGGCATTGTTTGTAGGCACTTGTGTGGTAAATTGATTCTGAGTACCATAAACAGTCCCACTGCCATTTATGGCATACGCCCTTACATAGTATGTCGTACCGGAAGTAAGGCCGGTAAGATTACTTATGAAGGCACCCGTTCCACTTCCGTCCGAAGTGGTGTTGTCACCGGTCGTCGGGTTTCCCACTGTATTCCAGCAAACACCTCGGGCTGTAATGGGAGCGGCATCTTCCCCAAGCGTTATTGTCCCGCCACTTGAGGCACTGAACGATGTAATGGATGTTATGGACGTCGTTGTCACACCAACATAATCTATAAAATCACCTTCGGAGATATTACGCCCAATGTTTTTAATTGTAATCGTTATCTGATGACCACTGCCGGAAAAAACCAAAGAACGGTCGTTACCGTTTATTATTTGCCCCGCAATAATGCCCTCTTTAGTTGCATTATCGATGTATTGCCCCCCGTTTTTCAACGATAAAGTATCACTCCCCGACACATTGAAGTCCCATATGACATCTTCATCCGTTGCCCCGGCATGGGTCAATTCAAACAAAAAAATATCGTTTCCCCCCAATCCGAACAGATCATCCGATCCACCCCCACCATCAATCGTATCGTTACCTGTACCGTAAGACGCCCAATTAGGACCGGCGTAATCATTCAATATGTTTGCAAGGCCAATTGTTGTTTTAAGAAAAATAATGGCACTACTCGCATCAGGGTAAGTATAGACGGCCGTATCTCCTGTTGATCCAGGTGTTGCATCAGTGCTGTTTCCCACACCGCCATTTCCCCCGTCTCCAGAGATTCCGAATCCTGCACCGCCGCCTCCACCACTTCCACCTGATGATGGTAGGCCACCTTTATAGCCAGCTAAAGCCGTATCCGCACCGCTTCCTCCATCACCCCCATTCATGTCACCCAACACTAAAGTTTCTCCTGGATTTCCGTGTATTCCTCCTGAACCGCCGGCTCCTGCTTCGTAACTTGTCCAGTAAGCTCCGCCCCCTCCGCCCCCTCCAGCACAAATACCTCCATCACCACCATTTTGGCCAATCTTGTCTATTGCCCCAGCATTTGCTCCAGCAGAACCGCCACCTCCACCACCACCTCCCAGTCCACCATGACCAGGAGTAATCTCATATTGGGTTGTCCAAACATAAGTTGCATTTCTTCCACCAAATCCGTCTCCAAAGATAATGTCATTGCCTTCATTTCCCTGGATAAAGTCGCTTCCTCCTCCACCAATACCACCTGCGATTGAAGCTTCAGCAAATTGCAACCCACCTCCACCACCACTGCCATCACCAAAAATGACATCATCTTCAGTTGTGGCTACAATAGTGTCATCGCCGCCACCACCTGTCCCACCGCTACCTGCTGTCTTCCATGATCCAGCACCACCACCACCACCACCACTGCCATCTCCCATAATGATTTGCCCAGGAGCAGCCATGGTTTTTAATGGATTGAATACAGCATATGATAAAATAACTATGAAAAATAATTTGGATAATTTTTGTTTGTTAGACTTCATTGTATGACCTCATAAGAAATATACTGGGAACTGTGAAGGAACTGTCGGACAAGACTACAAGTGTTGACTTTTGAAAAGCATTGGAATAATTAATCATTTTACAATGCTTTGATGTGTCGGTTAAAAAAAGATCGTCCCTATCATTTTTTTGACTATTATAAAGGTTTGCTAAAGGGGTTTTTTTATAAAAAAAGCAAACTAAAACCAACATGATTTTTTTTAATATAGCTTTCCAGAAAATTATTTTATTTTTTGGTCAAAAAAAATAATCCAGATAACAGATAGTTAGACCTTTCCACTATCAATTTAATTATCTGGAATACTATAGATCAACACTACTAATGCCTATTGCATTGTCAAAGCTAAAAATTAGGGGTCGTTTAATTGTAGAGACAAGGCATGCCTTGTCTCTACGTTGCAGATAACCCTAAAATTAAGTCTTGACAGTGCACTATAATAAGAAATCATGCTTAAAAGCAAGTTATATGCCACTAATTCAGTTTTTTTATCTCTTCAGTTGACAATCCTGTAAATTCAGAAATTTTATCAATGGATTCACCTTTTTTAAGCATTTGGCTTGCAACGGTTTTCAACCCCTTTTCAATTCCTATCTTTTCACCCTTTTCCATCCCTATTTTTTCACCTTTTTCCATCCCTATCTTTTCACCATCCTCTTTAGCC
>NZ_LT828546.1:145850-147468 GCF_900170035.1 Desulfamplus magnetovallimortis
CCCGTAAGAGGCTCTTTATTGCCCAGTCAAACCTTATTACACGATTGTGGTTTGATAAATCTGTCATATCAATATCCTCTTTAAATTATTTTGTAATTATTCCCATCCTATGGCAACGACATTAAGCATAATATCATCTATTTGATCCTACCCCGGTAATAGGTTCAATATTGTATGTATTTCTGATATGTTTTTAGAAAAAGTTGTTTTTGCAATAAATTGTCTACCTGTAATCAATTCAGCTTTTTTATCTCTTCAATTGCCAAGCCTGTAAATTCAGAAATTTTATCAATGGATTGACCTTTTTTAAGCATTTGGCTTGCAACGGTTTTCAAACCCTTTTCAATTCCTATTTTTTCACCCTTTTCAATTCCTATTTTTTCACCCTTTTCAATCCCTATCTTTTCACCCTTTTCAATCCCTATCTTTTCACCTTTTTCAATCCCTATCTTTTCACCTTTTTCAATCCCTATCTTCTCACCATCCTCTTTAGCCGTTGTAATCATATCTCTCTCACGAACAAGATTTACTATATAACGTTCATAATCAGCCTTTTCAGATTTATTCATATGGATATAGGATAGCTTCTCTTTTGCTTTATCAATATTTTTGGACTTAAAATCATCCCTTACCTGTTCATTTTTTATCATGTATATCCATTCATCAATATATCTTTTGATGATATCCTGAAATTTATAAATCTGAATAAAATAGTACTCAGGAAAGATATCTTTATCCACAAATTTATACTTTGACTCCAATCCATCCATTACCTCAATCTTTTCTTTGATCTTCAATGGATTGCCTGTGTTCATCCCTATGAATTGGGTTGTGCCTTTATAGAGATAGTCATCCCCGGTGCCGAAGTTGAAATAGAGGATACTTATGGAGATCACCTTGCTGATATTTTTAAAGTCTTCACCAAGTCTTAAATTATCAACAATAACCTTTGATGTGCCAAATAGGAGCCGCTCTAAATAGTCCCTTTCACGGGTGTTTTGAATCTCAATGATGATTTTACGTTTATGGCTATCCTCAACCATTAAATCCACGCGGTTAAATTTATCATCCTCCTGTTTCTGGTTGCCTTCACTCTCAAGGATGTTTAAAACTTTTATGTTTTCATCTTCAAGCAGAGCACAAAGGAATCCTTCAAGAACATCAAAATTGGCTTTATCCCGCAAAAGGCTCTTTATTGCCCAGTCAAACCTTATTACACGATTGTGGTCTGAAAAATCTGTCATATCAATATCCTCTTTAGATTATTTTGTAATTATTCCCATCCTATGGCAACGACATTAATGCCATGATTTTGCACTGCCTTAATCTGATATGAAGGATGCCGTATTTCTGATATATTTTTAGAATAAAAGTTTATTTTTGCAATAAATTGTCTATCTGTAATCAATTCAGCTTTTTTATATCTTCAATTGCCAAGCCTGTAAATTCAGAAATTTTATCAATGGATTCACCTTTTTTAAGCATTTGGCTTGCAACGGTTTTCAAACCTTTTTCCATCCCTATTTTTTCACCTTTTTCCATCCCTATCTTCTCACCTTTTTCAATCCCTATCTTTTCACCTTTTTCAATCCCTATCTTCTCACCATCCTCTTTAGCA
>NZ_LT828546.1:147568-159840 GCF_900170035.1 Desulfamplus magnetovallimortis
CACGCAAAAGGCTCTTTATTGCCCAGTCAAACCTTATTACCCGATTGTGGTCTGAAAAATCTGTCATATCAATATCCTCTTTAGATTATTTTGTAATTATTCCCATGCTATGGCAACGACATTAAGCAGAATATCATCTATTTGATCCTACCCCGGTAATGGGTTTAATATTGTATGTATTTCTGATATATTTTTAGAAAAAAGTTGCTTTTAAGATAAATTGTCTATCTGTAATCAATTCAGCTTTTTTATCTCTTCAATTGCCAAGCCTGTAAATTCAGAAATTTTATCAATGGATTCACCTTTTTTAAGCATTTGGCTTGCAACGGTTTTCAAACCCTTTTCAATCCCTATCTTTTCACCCTCTTCAATACCATCCATTTTTGCTGTTGTGATCATATCTCTTTCACGGACAAGATTTACTACATAACGTTCATAATCCGCTTTTTCAGATTTACTCATATGGATATAGGATAGCTTATCTTTTGCTTTATCAATATTTTTGGACTTAAAATCATCCCTTACCTGTTCATTTTTTATCATGTATATCCATTCATCAATATATCTTTTGATGATATCCTGAAATTTATAAATCTGAATAAAATAGTACTCAGGAAATATATCTTTATCCACAAACTTATACTTTGATTCCAACCCATCCATTACCTCAACCTTCTCTTTTATCTTCAATGGATTGCCTGTGTTCATGCCTATAAATTGAGTTGTGCCCTTATAAAGATAGTCATCTCCGGTGCCAAAGTTAAAATAGAGGATACTTATGGAGATTACCTTGCTGATATTTTTAAAATCTTCACCAAGCCTTAAATTTTCAACAATAACCTTTGATGTGCCAAAGAGGAGCCGCTCTAAATAGTCCCTTTCACGGGTGTTTTGAATTTCAATAATTATTTTGCGTTTATTGCTGTCCTCAACCATTAAATCCACGCGGTTGAATTTATCGTCCTCCTGTTTCTGGTTACCTTCACTCTCAAGAAGATTTAAAATTTTTATGTTTTCATCTTCAAGCAGAGCACAAAGGAATCCTTCAAGAACATCAAAATTGGCTTTATCCCGTAAGAGGCTTTTTATTGCCCAGTCAAACCTTATTACACGATTGTGGTCTGAAAAATCTGTCATATCAATATCCTCTTTAGTTTGTTTTTGTAATTTCGGTAAAGCACTGTGGGGGCAATACTGTGTGATTGCCCTGGAAAAGGTCAGTATTATTGTTTTGAAAAAAATGTTTTCATGGTTTTTACCTGTTTTTATCTTATTCTGATTTAAAAAATGCCATCACTTTGCAAGGCCCGGTAACGGCTCCAGTGGTATATGTGGTTCCGGCAAGTGTTCCATTGCATCCAAGCACGTAGTTAATCCTACCTATCATCGCCACCTGTCCAGCTCAGAGCTCTCCTCAGATACACATTCTTTTGATGTGATCATTTTCTGCAATTCGATCTGTAATTCCGGCAAATGGTTCTGAATAATATCCCAAACCTCTTCAGCATCTATTCCAAAATAGTTATGTGCAATGATGTTTCTGAAACCACGAATTTTATACCAATCGACATTTTTATATTTATCCACAGTTCCGTCTGATAATCTTGAAACCATTTCTCCAATCACAATGAAGTTCATCATGGATGCATTGAAATCCCGCTGATTATGATAAAATCCATCTGCATTGTCATACCCGGAAAAATAATTGATAATTTTATTCAAGGCGTTTAATGCGGATTTCAAATTCAATATATCCTTATCATACATAAATCACCTCATTTTGAATAACCCCCATGGCATAAGACTTGATATATTTTTCACGACACAAAGCCACTTCACGGTGAAATTCTTTAGTTAAAAGGGCTTTTAAATTACTCTTTTTATTGTAAATATCGTTCGTTTCAGGCTTAAATTCCACCAAAATGTCAATATCGCTCTCTTCATTTTGTTCATTTCTGGCAAAGGAGCCGAACAAACCGATCTTTGATAAATTGAATTTTAGAGCTATATCATGTCGGTTATTTTGTAGAAATTCTATAATATCATTTTGTCTTAGCATATACCTTACCTTAATCTATGTTCATTGAATCTTTACTCATATGGATAAAGGACAGCTTCTCTTTTGCTTTATCAATATTTTTGGACTTAAAATCATCCCTTACCTGTTCATTTTTTATCATGTATATCCATTCATCAATATATCCTCACAATCGACATCTTAGTGTTTTTTCAGAAATAATTGAATTTGTCTGAATCAGGATAAGCAGGATGGATAGGATGTTCAGGATAGATAAACCTGCCTTATCCTGATAATCCAGATTAAGACAGTTTTTATACTCAAAATCGACATCTTATTGCTTTTTCAGAAGTTATTGCAGTTGTCTGAACCAGGATAACCAGGATGGATAGGATGCTCAGGATAGATAATCCTGCCTTATCCTGTTAATCTTGGGAATCCTGATTCAGACAGTGTTGACAAGGCTTACAAGATCATAGGTGTCGACTTTGAGTTTATAAGGCTTACAAGATCATAGGTGTAGATTTTGAGTCAGTATGATTACTTTGAAAAAAAGGCAGACACATAGGCCTGCCCTGCAAAAATAGCCGAAAACAGAATCAAGCCTGATTAATCCACCCTATGGCAACGACATTAAGCAGAATATCATCTATTTGATCCTCCCCGGACAACTTTAAAAGAACATCTTCATCTTCACAATGATGCCTGCAATCCACAGGGCCGTATGAAAAAAATGTTCTCATGGTTTCTACCGTGAAAATGACTATCTTTTTCATACTTGGGGATGATTGATACGCAATCATGCCTGTTTACCTGTTTTTATCTTATTGTGATTTAAAAAATGCCATCACTTTGCACGGCCCGGTAATGGCTCCAGTGGTATATGTGGTTCCGGCAAGTGTTCCATTGCATCCAAGCACGTAGTTAATCATATATCCTGAATCCGGTGTCACTGTGAAAGTTGCAGAACCGCCATGGCTTATGTATTGATCGCCTGCCGGGGAAATCGTTCCGTTTGCAGTGGCAAGAGAGGTTACTTTGTAGGTTTTTGGGGTAAAGGTAGCATTAAGTGTGCAGTCTGCCGTGATCGCTCCAGTAGTATAAGTATTGCCAGACCATGTTCCGGCAGGACAGCCGCCGGTGAAATTGTTAAACTGGTAGCCCCAGTCAGGTATTATGGTGAAGGTTGTTGTGTCATTATAATTAAGGGTTCTGCTGCCGGGGCTTATGGTGCCTCCTGTATCAGCCGTCCCTGTTACTGTGTAGCTGTTCAGGGTAAATGTTGCAGTTACGGTGCAATCTTCTGTTATGTTGCCGGTGGTGTAAGTCGTGGCAACTGCTATGGGGCCGGTTATGGGGGTACCCCCGCAACCTGTAATTGTTGAAATGCTTGATCCTGTACCTGGTGTAATTGTAAGGGTGGCGGTATCATTAAAGTTAACACTTATTGTTGCAGGATCTACATCCCCACCACCTGACCAGTACCTTGCTGTTCCAGTGACTACCGAATTTTGAGGCTGTGACGGTAAAAACAGGTAAGTTTCAATCCAGGTTGTGTTATCCAGCAGAGTTCCATTATTTAGACCAGATGTATTGATGGAGTTGTTGGTCAATGTTGTCCCTGAACCTGTATTCATTTTGTAGTAGGCAACAAGACCTGTTTCATTACCAGCAAGGGTGCGTTCCATGTAATCTTGGATCTCATTTTGGCTGCGTACAACACTCCACACCCGTACTTCATCCATAGCCCCTGAAAAAAAGCCACTACCAGCACGGCTTCCAATGGTTAAACTTGTGCCTGAATCAACTATTCCGGTTTGGCTTTGTGAAGCTTTAAGCACTCCGTCAACATATATCTTGATAGTCGAACCGTCGTAGGTAGCTGCTAAGTGATACCATCTGTTAGCTTCAAGGGCTTCAGTTGAGGCTGCTGCATTCCAGGAACTATCATTATTACCAATTATAAACCATGGCACGTTGGTATTAGTAATCAAAAGTTCATATCCACCGTTTGCAGCACCATGATAATATTTTGATACCAAATATTGATATTGTCCAAGAACACTTAATTTAATCCATGCTTCCACGGTTATGTTACCGCTTAACTGAAGGCTTGAATCATTTCCGCAATCCACATAATCCCCGGTGCCATCAAAGGACAAGCCATATGAACTGCCTTCTATCCATGTTGGATTATTTGGGGAAGTGGCTAAAGTTCCAGTATATGAATTTGTAGTTGAGTCACCCAGTGAAGTAGCAGAGCCTTCATTTATTTTATAGTAGGCAACAAGGCCGGATTCGCTGCCTGTAAGTTCGCTGTACATGTTGTCTGATATCTGGGTTTCAGTTCTTGCAATATTCCAGATTCGGACTTCATCAATGCTTCCTTCAAAGTAATTTTCATCAAAGTAATATTTTCCTATCAACATTCTGTCAACTGAGGGGGTTCTGTCGTTGTAACCACTCACGTCTTCTTGCCCGTTAATATAAAGTTTTACACTGGTTCCATTCTTAACCACAGCTACATGTGTCCAATTGCCGCTGTTGACAGAGGTATTACTTATAGTTGCAACCCATCCTACACCGTATGGGTCAATCCCAAATTCAAGTTTACCTCCACACGTACGAAATTGAACATTATCAGTATATGTAGTATGGGTATATCCCCAACATACAATATTATTCACCAATGAAGTTGAAGTTGTTTTAATCCATGCTTCGATTGTTATTGTGTCTGAATATGGCGGAGAATTGGTTCCAAATTCTACATAATCATCTGTACCATCAAACATTAGAGCCGATTTTTCTACAGAAGGTGCAGCAGTTGAAAATATTGGCACTACAGCCAATGTAGAAGTTACAGTTAAAGTGTAAGGATTATCTGTTGAAAGTGGGGTACCTAAGTCATCTTCCCATCTTGTAAACTCGTAGCCACTATCTGGAGTGGCAGTTATAGTAATATTACTTCCAGAGGCATATAGTTCTCCAAATGGACTTCCACCAGACACAGAACCATTGGCAACAGCATTAACTTTGAGCATATAAAAACTATCTATTGCCTCTGCAACAGCACCACGAACATTAAAGGTTGTACGATCATCTCCAAATTGATCTGTTGTAACGACATGGCTGCTTGCTCCTGTACCTTGAAGATCAACCCAAGAACTTGTATCTTTATTATAGTAACCTATAATAACCGAAGCACTGTTGGAGCTGTCATAACCTGTATCAGTACCCTCATAATCAGTACCACTATAGTTATTACTAAGCAAGGCACTACCGGTTTTGAGAGTTACAGCTCTATTGGCTGTATTTGCAACGCTATTGACTTCAACAAAAAAGGGCTGGAAAACTTTAGCTGTACCTATTTGAAGATTGTCATTGTTGATTATAAAATCATAAATTCCTCCAGAAAATAAATAATTGTCAGAGCCATCTGCTAAACCACCATAGGTGATATTGTGTGAACTAACATCGTGCCCTGTTATGGCTCCATGGAAAACATTATAATAGGAGTTGATTGTTCCGTTAGAATTATATTTTGTTACATCATCCAAAGAAAAACCAGATGGATTATCAACTGTGCCGGCACTTTTTCTATAGTTATACGCAAAAAGAGAGTTAATAACAGTTGCTGTACCGCCATTAACTCCTATAGCTCCACCATTGTAATTACCATAGGCAACATTACCTGCAAATGTGCTGTTAGTTACCCAGAGAGTTCCCTGATAATTATTTATTCCACCACCGATCTCTTTGCCGTTATTATTATAAATTGTAGAATTATTAATATAAAGTGTTCCTTGATTTTCCCCTGCTCCACCTCCACCTGTTGCTGAAAAAGCACGGTTTTGAGAAATAAAACAATTTTCAATAAACATGGTTGCACCAGAATTATTAACAAAACCGCCGCCATATTGAGCTATATTTCGCATAATTCCACAATCATATACATATGTTGTACCAGAATTATTAATAGCACCACCTTTAACGTTACCACTACCATTGTTTATCAGACAGTTTTCAACTCTCAATGTGGCACCTGTGCCAACATTTATGCCTCCTCCAGAGGCATGGCCACCTTTTATAGTCATGTTTTTTATTTCTGCATAAACACCTGCACCGCTTATTGAAAAAACTCCAAAAGTTGATGGAGAATCATTTACATCACCAGAATCTGTAAGGCCGGGAGTGGGAACTGAAAGGGTGTTGCCATTGCCGTCAAAAACTAAATTTTTGGTGCAACTTATCGTTGAAGTGACTGTAATATCAGCGGTAATGCTAATGGTATCGCCGGAAGATGAGTTGGTTACTGCGTCAGCAAGTTCAGCATATGTTGTAACATTGTGGGTTTTTGTTTCACGATACACAACATATAAACCTGCACCAAAAGTTAGAGAAGATGTCTCATCACTGTTGTAATGGACAAGGGAACTGCTATAGTTGGGAAGGCCGGTAATGCCTGTGCTTCCACTTACGCTGCCTGTGTAAAGTTTTGAGGTGCCTCCACTTCCAGCAGCAACCGAACCGCCGATGACAATAATATCCCCACCTGTTGTCGTGCCTATGTTTTCACTCCTTCCGGCATTGAGTTTAACGGCATTTGTAGAGGTGTTCGCAGTTAAAATAGCTCCGGTCAAGGTCAGATTGCCACTTTGTGTCGCAATATCAACAGGGCCGGTGGCACTGACAGTTGCCAATGTTAATGCTCCTGAATTGACAAAATTCACGGTTCCGGTATCGGCGGTCAAGTTGGAGACGACATTACCGGTGTTTGTAAGGTCATATTGTCCACCCGTACCCTGGAGGCTTAAATTTTGTCCTCCAGTGATGGCACCGGACTGGGTCACACTGCCCTGTGTGGAGAGTACCAGAGGATCATTTACTGTGGTGGCGGCAATGGATATATCGCCGGTCTGAGAAGATCTGCCGATGGTAATGCTGGAAAATCCGTCAACAAAATTTGCGTTTGTTCCTGAGAAATAATAACCCGGCAAACCAAGTGTCCCGGTAGCACCAGATATACCAATAGTTGCACTTGCTGTTCTGGGGTGAATCTCGAGATTTCCCGTACTTTCTATTCGTGCGGCTGTTGTACTATCATCCATACTCAAACTATCAGCTATCAGGGTAATATTACTGCTTGAAGAGCCGAGCAAACCTTTACCCACTTTTACATTTGCGCCACCAAGTCTGAGATCACTACCTGTTCCATTACCGTCTCCCGTAAGGGTAATCAAGCCGCTGGATGACTGAATTATACCTGAGAATGTCCCAATACCGTGAGTGTTCGCAGTGCCGCCTATGCCTGTTATATTTATAGCACCAGATTCAGCCTCAATGGTTGATCCAGAAGTAGCAATACCCCACGCTCCGTCAGTAGCACCACCCTCGCCATATATTGTGATAGTTCCGTTACCGCTTGACTGAATGGTTCCTTTTAGGGTAATCCCCCTGTTGTTACCGGTTTTGTTAGTACTTGTACCGCCTTTACCCCGTACACTGATATTGCCTCCACCGGCATTGATTTGAGAACCTGTCTGGAGGTAAACTCCGACAGTCAATGGGTCACCATCAAGGCTGGTTGTGTTTTTGCCCATAGCCGCATCACTTATTGGATCGGAACCTCCTCCTAAGGTAATGTTTCCGTCGTTGCTGTTGATCGTGGCGTTGGTATCCAGAAATATTGATCCTTCCTCATTGTTATCGCTGTCTGCCCACAAAATTGTATTAAGGGTTCCGTTAGAGGATGCAATCGATTGGTTGCTATTTAAAATAATACTTCTTGCAGCTTTGATTGTCAGTGTTGCTTCCCCTCCCGCTGTTTTGCTTATTGCACTGCTTATTGTAACATCTCCATCTTCTCCTGCACCGCTTCCAGTAGTTATTACAACTGATGTATCAGCGTTAAGTTTGTTTTGTATCTCTGAAACGGAGACGGTTGCACCAGTGGCGTATGGAGTCCAAGTATCAGTCCCACCGTCTGATGACCATGAGCCGTTGCTGCTGGCTGATGTGCTGATTGTGGTGTTGTAGGTAGCAGGATTTGGGACAGCCGCACGCCATCTTGAAAAACCATCTTGACCTGTTACTGTTATAGTGTTGTTGGCAGTGTCGATAGTTCCGCCTGAGACGATCCAATTAGTTCCACCGTCTGTTGATTTCCACAATTTTAAATCTGCTTCTGTCAATCCATTGAGTTCTGAATCATTATAATTAAAAACAAGAGTGGCATTTAATCCTGTGTTGGTTGTCGGAGTAATATCGTAGTATCTTAAAATGCTTGGATTACCGCTGATGGTTTGGGCTGTGTGTGCTCTTGTTATGGTTGTGCTTCCCAAGTTTGCACTTGTGGTTAGAACAGCACCAAGACCAGCTACATTTTCAGCGGTGATGTTGTTTAAATCTCTTGTGGTTGTGATATTTCCTGCACCAAAAAGCCTGTAGCTGCCTTCAACAAGATTTGCAGAGCTTCCAAGTGTAAATGTATTACTACTCATACTAATATCTTTACCAAGCAAGAGATTCCCATTAACAGCAAAACCAGAACTTAAAGTTGGAGCTGCTCCGCTTGAAAAGTAGAGACTGTTTACAGTTGGAGTGCCTGAAATAGTAGCTTCATTGGCAAGAGAACTTAACTTGTAAAGCCCTACATTGTCTGTTGATGCTGGAGCTGAATTTTTGCTCCAATTGCCAGCAGTTGACCAATCAGAACTTTCAGAGCCAATCCAGGTGTTAAACGCAGTTGAATCTACCCAATCTGTATTATCCATATTGGTAAGAGTGCCGTTATTGGCATTTACGGTCATATCATAAAGCGTTGTCCCGTCAGATTGATCCATACGATAATAGGCAACTAAATTTAATTCACTGCTAACATTCAGTGTGTTCATCATGTTTTCGCGGATTTGTTCGGGCGTTCGGGCAACATTCCAGATACGCACTTCATCAATTTCGCCATCAAAATAACGAGTTCCTGCTTCAGACAAATAATCCTTTCCAATAATTACTGGATCGCTGTTTGCTTCAACAGTATAAGGCGTTGAGGGACTTAATGTCTGCTCTACTCCGTTTAAATATACTTTTCTTGTTACGCCATTATTAACCGCTGCAATATGTTGCCATTGATTGGCAGTAAGAGTTCCATCTTCGGTCTCCATGCCATCAAAATTGATTCCGCTATACGAAATATCACCAGATAAACGTAAAGTATATCCATAAGGTGGTGGTAGTGAAGAGGTATGCCATTTGCCTACAATACCTCCATGAAAGTTAAAGGCTCGTGGTTTTATCCATGCTTCAATTGTGTAATTAGTTGTTAAGTCTAATGAGTTATTATCTGCAATCGTTACATAATCATCTGTTCCATCAAAATCCAAAGCCTTTCTTGGTCCTGCAAATGACGCTGATGCTTTCCAAGTTGCACCGTTGGTAATTGTTCCTGTGTTGCTGTTGCCGCTGTTGTCAGTTATAGTTGTTCCGCTGCCATCGCTCATTTTGTAATAAGTAATTAATCCGGTTTCGCTGCCCGTGAGCTCTTTATGCATATTGGCTTTGATCTCTGCTTCTGTGCGGGCTATATTCCAAACACGGACTTCGTCCATTTGTCCATCATAACCTCTATTTAAATTTGTTGCATTTCCAATCAAAAAAGTACTGTTCGAATCAAAGTCGCCAGTTTGTGTGTTATTGGTATCAAGCACCCCATTTATATAAATCTTCATTCCGGTGCTTGAATCATAAACACCTGCAATATGATACCAGGTACCTTCAGACAAATCTGTACTGCTCCAGAGCTTTTTCTGGCCACTAATTTCAAGCACAAACTGCACTTTTTGCATATTGGCACCTCCATCTCCAAGACGTAAAAATGCAGAATTGCCAGAACTTTCTGTTCCAATTAGATTAATACATCCTTCAACGGGGGTATCAAAGTCATCAGGATTTATCCAACATTCCAGAGTAAGCGTCGATCCACTGAGATTTATAGAGCTACAATCCACATAGTCATCTGTCCCATCAAAGTTTAGGGCGTAGTTAGTAGCATGAGCCACGCTTGCGAGTGTCAGCAAGGCAATTGCTATTATTAAAATTTGTTTTATCATGAACATTATCCTTATAATAAAGTATGTTTCTGATTCTATTTAACGTTACTTAGGAAGCATACTACGAATTTCATTCCCGGAAGCGCAGGCGTCTCGCCTGCCATGCCTGTTTATCCTGAAAACATGTCATGTTTTCAGGATCGGGGGGGGCAAATTCTCAACCGGTAATGGCCGTTATATAAACGTCTTTCATCCATCACTGATATGCACCATCTCCCACCCATGGAAAACCACAATGCCCTTTTTAAGGTTAACACGACCATACTTGCCTGTGTGCATCATCTTTTCAAGGTTTTCATCACCTGCATATTTTAAAAGTTGTTTTCTACTGTGCTCTACTTTTTGCTTTAATTTGGCAGCAAGCTCTTTTTTATCATTTGTCCTGGGGATATATTTAAATTCAAAAAGATACGCATATCCAATATCAGGGTATTTCAGATAAAATGGTTTCAGGACAATATCTGCGAATCCTTTGTTCAGCTCCTCCTCAGAAAGGGAGAGGTAGAAGTCAAACAGCCCGAAATATGCCATGAAGAAGCCCTGTATAACCTTTTCGCCCTCTATATAATCCCTTATTTTTGTCTGACGGTTGATCTCAAAGGCAAGAAATTCAAAGACAGGCTTGAAATTGCCTTCATAGGCCATCCCTCTGAATTTTTTACGCAGGGTGTAGAGATCAACGGCAAAAATATCCACATCTTCATAGGATGCCTTGATATATTCATAGATCAAGGTTTGGATGGTTTCATTGGGGATGGTTAAAACAGGGTCACCCTGGGAGTAGTCGCCCTTGAATGTCAAAAGGCCGAAAAAGTAGAGTAACGATATAAAATTGCCTGAATCAATAAGTCTTTCGTAGGGAAAACTCTTCTGTATTGTTGAGACGATGGATCTGTTCTCCATTATCTCCTTTAGCCTGCTGAAGTTGCCGTTCAATGTGCTTTCCCTTCTGTTTAAGGGGGGCTTCACTGATTTATTCAGTTCATCAAAGGTTTTACCCTGATCGCTTAATGATCTGTCAAGTACAATGAGATGCCTTAATTTGCCGTAATCCATTCGAAGGTTGTCATCAATGAGATCATCAATCAAGCTATTGTTATTAAAGGACTTGTTTATGAAATAGAGAACCGCATCTGTATTAAACATTTTTTCATTTGAATTTTTGGAAAACTGATAGTTGCCATACCATTTTTCCATGATCTCCAGGATGTTTTCCCTGTCAAGGTTAAAAATACCACATGAAGCGTAATAATCAATAATAGCAATGACATCCTTTTTAGTAAACCCAAGGAGTTCATTGAATGCGTCATCAAGTGAGATATTGTTGCCAATATTAAAACCACTTGTAACATCATCCATTGTCACCGGTGAAACCCCGGTAATAAACATCCTTGCAAGTCCCGATGCACTGCCAGATGCCATATCTTTAAGATTGGTGAAAAACTGTTTGAAATAACCGGTCGTGCGGGTCAGTTTTTTGTATTCAGACGGGCCATATTCTGACAGCAGGGAGTTTGCAAAGTTGTCATACTCATCAATCAGAAGGTATATTTTGGTGTCACTCTCTTTTAAGCCCCTTGAAAGATGGTGCAGTTTTTCATGGGCAGTGTGCTTTTTTGACACCTGTTCCGTTAAAATGGGCGGTAAAAAATCTTTATATGTATATACAAAATGGTCTATGGTATCGGCGCAATAGTGGTTAAAGTCGTTTTGAACATTCGCCTTATCCTTTGTAATAACTGAAAAGTTAAAGTAAAGGATCATATACTGTCCACGCTCTGGAGTCGGGTTATTTAAAATCCATGTGTTGTGAAAGAATTTTTCAAAGTTATCTCTTTTTTTGATGTCATAATAGGTGTGAAGCATGGAGAGAAAAAGGGTTTTTCCAAAACGCCTTGGACGGATGAGAAAAATAAATCTATTCATCTCAAGCTGGGGGATATAGGTTGTCTTGTCCACATAGTAATCATTTTCCAATTGAACAGACTCAAAGTCTCCAGCTCCATAGGGTATTTTTTTTATTGTCTCCATCGCTATCCTCAAATTGATAAGGAATGTGGGGCCGAAATTGGAATCAAGCCCCTGCTTTGACTCATTGATATATCAGTTGGTGCTCTGTTAAGCTCAGTGTTATCCTCAAAAACGACACC
>NZ_LT828546.1:159940-194810 GCF_900170035.1 Desulfamplus magnetovallimortis
GATTTTGAGGTTATCAAATGCTTTTCACTTCAGTTTGGGTATATTATTTGTGATGAGGTCCCTTACCTGTTTTTATCTTATTGTGATTTAAAAAATGCCATCACTTTGCACGGCCCGGTAATGGCTCCAGTGGTGTATGAATTTCCGTCACGAGTTCCATTGCATCCAAGGACATAGTTTATCATATATCCTGAATCGGGTGTCACCGTAAAAGTTGCAACGTCGCCATGGCTGATGTTTTGGTTTCCTGCTGGGGAAATAGTTCCATTTGCAGTGGCAAGAGCAGTTACTGTGTAGGTTTGTGGGGTAAAGGTTGCGTTAAGTGTGCAGTCGCCTGTAATAGATCCGGTGGTATAGGTATTCCCTGACCATGTTCCGGCAGGACAGCCGCCGGTGAAATTGTTAAACTGGTAGCCCCAGTCAGGTATTATGGTGAAGGTTGTTGTGTCATTATAATTAACGCTTCTGCTGCCGGGGCTTATGGTGCCTCCTGTATCAGCCGTCCCTGTTACTGTGTAGCTGTTCAGGGTAAATGTTGCAGTTACGGTGCAGTCTTCTGTTATGTTGCCGGTGGTGTAGGTTGTGGCCGTTGTTAGGGGACCTGTGACGGTGGTGCCGTTGCAACCTGTAATAGTTGATATACTGGAACTCGCTGATGGAGTGATTGTCAATGTTGTTGTATTGCCATCACTCACGGTTGTAGTTGCAGGGGATACTGTACCTCCACCTGACCAGTATCGTGCTGTACCAGTAACAATATATTCTGCCGGAAGATCAAATATAGGAACTACAGTCTCTGTAGAATTTACAGTTAAGGTGTAAGGATTGTCTGTGGAGAGTGGAGTACCTAAGTCATCTTCCCATCTTACAAACTCGTAACCGGCATCAGGTGTAGCGGTTAAAATGATATTTGTTCCAGAAGCATATAGTTCACCAAATGGACTTCCTCCAGAGACAGAGCCATTTGCATCGGCATTGACTTTGAGCATGTAAACATTATCGACAACCTTTGAAACTGCACCACGAACATTAAAGATTGTACGATCATCTCCAAATTGATCTGTTGTAACGACATGGCTGCTTGCTCCTGTCCCGCTTAGATCAACCCAGGCAGGTGTCCCTGCATCTTTATCGTAATACCCAATTATAACCGAAGCACTGTTGGAGCTGTCATAACCTGTATCTGTACCTTCAAAATTTTCGTTGGTATAACCATTACTGCTATAATTACTACTTAGCAAAGCACTGCCAGTTTGGAGTGTTACTGCACTATTAGCTCTATTTGAAACACTGCTTACTTCAGGAAAAAATGGCTGAAAAACTTTAGCTGTACCTATTTGAATGTTGTCATTGTTGATTATAAAATCATAAATTCCTCCGGAAAAAAGATAGTTGTCAGAGCCATCAGCAGAACCACCATAGGTGATGTTGTGTGAATTAACATCATGCCCTGTTATGACTCCATGGAAAACATTATAATAGGAGTTGATTGTTCCGTTAGAATTATATTTTGTTACATCATCCAAAGAAAAACCAGATGGATTATCAACTGAACCGGCACTTTTTCTATAGTTATAGGCAAATAGAGAGTTAATAACAGTTGCTGAACCGCCATTAACTCCTATAGCTCCACCATTGTAATCACCATAGGCAACATTACCTGCAAATGTGCTGTTAATTACCCAGAGAGTACCTTGATAGTTATTTATTCCACCACCGATCTCCTTGCCGTTATTATTATAAATTGTAGAGTTATTAATATAAAGTGTTCCTTGATTCTCCCCTGCTCCTCCTCCACCTGTTGCTGAAAAAGCACGGTTTTGAGAAATAAAACAATTTTCAATAAACATGGTTGCACCATTATTATTAACAAAACCGCCGCCATATTGGGCTATATTTCGCATAATTCCACAATCATATACATATGTTGTGCCCGAATTATTAATAGCACCACCTTTAACGTTACCACTACCATTGTTTATCAGACAGCTTTCAACTCTCAATGTGGCACCTGTGCCAACATTTATGCCTCCTCCAGAGGCATGGCCACCTTTAATAGTCATGTTTTTTATAACTGCATTTACACCTGCACCGCTTATGGAAAAGACACCAAAAGTTGATGGAGAATCATTTACATCACCAGAATCTGTAAGGCCGGGAGTTGGAACTGAAAGCGTATTGTCGTTTCCATCAAAAGTTAAATCTTTGGTGCAACTTATCGTTGAAGTGACTGTAATATCAGCGGTAATGCTAATGGTATCGCCGGAAGATGAGTTGGTTACTGCGTCAGCAAGTTCAGCATATGTCGAAACAGAGTGAGTTGAAGATTCAATTTCACGATAAACAACATATAAACCTGCACCAAAAGTTAGAGAAGTTGTTTCATCACTGTTGTAATGGACAAGGGAAATGTTATAGTTGGGAAGGCCGGTAATGCCTGTGCTTCCACTTACGCTGCCTGTGTAAAGTATTGCAGATCCCCCTAAACCCGGAGTTACCGTACCGCCGGTGACAATAATATTACCACCTGTGCTTGTTCCGGCAGAATCTGCCTTGCCACCATTCAATTTGATTGATGAGGTTGAAGTATCTTGTGAAGTGATTGCACCTGTAAGGGTTAAATCTCCTGCTGAAACCATACCCGAGGCAATATCAATAGCACCATTAACATTAACGCTACCTATTGTTAAACTATTTTTATCTACTAAAGTAACTATATCCCCGGAGCTTACAGATACAGCACCTGTAAAATCATTATTTGTGTTATCCAAAGTAATGGCTTTATTAGAAGGTGCTGATAATGTAGTGGTTCCGCCTGAAATTAATGTTAAATTGCTGCCTGAGATGGCACCAGATGTAGAGATTAGGCTTACATTTCCAGAACCTGTTGAATTAACGATGCTTCCAGAAGCTGTGTTGATGCCAGAGCCTGTACCTGAAGATTCAGCATCACATGTAATTGTAATCTCTCCATTGACGGATTCTATTGAACCTGTTGATTCAATAAAAACACCATCTGAATTACCATCACCTTCTCCATTTGTTGTAATTGTTCCAGTATTATTAGTGAAAACACTATTGTTGATTTGAACCCCGCGTGACCATGCACTGGTATAGCCTTGCCTCAAACCTGTGAGACTTATATTCCCTCCACCTGCATCAATTGCTCCATCAAGTTGAATACCACGACAAGTATCACCTGAACACCCATAGGTTTTGCTGTTTACAGGGTTACTATATGTGCCACATGAATTATTAACTCCCTCAATAGTTACATTGCCTCCATTAGTTGTAATACTTCTTGTTGAATAAAGACGAAATTGACCAATACGTTCATTATTGAGGGGTATCGTTGCTTTACCAGCTAATGCATAAAAATGAAGTTTATTTGTAGTTGAACTGATGGATGCATCCACATTAATTCTGTAATCTGCAACTAAAGTTAATGTGACTTCATAATCTGATGTATGTTGAATGTCATTTGAAACAGTAAGTGTTCCCTGTTCTGGTTGACCTCCCTTTCCTGTATTTATTATAACGCTTTTTCCTGCATTGAATTCTGTAACAATATCAGAAATATTAACTGTAGCTCCCGTACCAATTGGTGTCCATACCCTGGGATTAACACCAGACCAGACTCCGTTGTTGTTGGCACTTGATATAATAACATCATAAGTGGTGTTATGGATTTCCCATGTAGCACCTCCATAAATTGTTCCTGTATTGCCATTACTGCTATCATCAGTTAAAGAAGCTCCGCTGCCATCACTCATTTTGTAGGAAGCTAAAAGATTTGAGTCTGTATCAATTTCTTTGTACATATTGGCTTTAATTTCTTCTTCGGAACGAGCTATATTCCAAATACGAAAATCGTCAATCTTACCGTTAAAATAATTCGAAGTCTCACCAGTTCTCCTTCCAATATGAATAATACTATCTGTTTTTGTATAAACTTTTGTTAATGAATTTTGTAGCACCCCATCTTTATAAATTTTAAAAGATGTCCCATCATATAATCCTGCAATATGATGCCATTGATTGTATTCAATATCAAAATATATCTCTGAACCATCTGGGGCTCCGAAAATTGCCATTGGCGAATTAATATTTGTAAAAAAATACCAGTCAGCATCAACTATTCCATTCCAATTTGATTGTGCACCATCATACATCATCCAGAATTCAACAGTAAAAGTGTTAGTAACCAAATTTGGATATGGAATCTCTACATAATCATCTGTTCCATCAAAATTTAAGGCATAGTTTTCAGCATATGCAGTGTTGACAATTCCAAACAAAACAATAGATAAATAAAGTATTTTTTTTATCATGATTCAGAAACTCCTTATTCGCTAATAATGAATCTAAAATAATTCACTGATATTCCCCCTCTATAGATATGGAGATGGGGAAGAGTGGAAGGAAGGTAATGGGGAAGTTATTTCGTCCTTAGAAAGTAGAAGTAATCAATCCAATTTTTTTATCTCTTCAATTGACAATCCTGTAAATTCAAAAATTTTATCAATGGATTCCCCTTTTTTAAGCATTTGGCTTGGGGCAATTTTCAACCCCTTTTCAATTCCTATCTTTTCACCTTTTTTCAATCCCTATCTTTTTACCCTCTTCAATACCATCCATTTTTGCTGTCGAGATCATATCTCTCTCACGAACAAGATTTACTACATAACGTTCATAATCAGCCTTTTCAGATTTGCTCATATGGATATAGGATAGCTTATCTTTTGCTTTATCAATATTTTTTGGACTTAAAATCATCCCTTAACTGTTCATTTTTATAATGTATATCCATTCATATATACTCAAAATCGACACCTATGATCTTGTAAGCCTTGTCAACACTGTCTGAATCAGGATTCCCAAGATTAACAGGATAAGGCAGGATTATCTATCCTGAGCATCCTGGTTATCCTGGTTCAGACAACTGCAATAACTTCTAAAAAAGCAATAAGATGTCGATTTTGAGTATATATCGCTTCATAATTAGCTTGCTGATATTTTTAAAATCTTCACCAAGGCTTAAATTTTCTGATTATAACGGATTTTTTTGGGGGAGTAATTATCTCAACAAAAGGATTGGTTTTTTTTGGAGTTTTTCTATACAATCCTATGTAACAAATAATTATTTATATTGCTATGTTATCGCCACCTAAATAGTAATTTAAACTCAAAACCAAGAGAAACAAAAACACGAATAAATGTAATTATTTCAGCATATTATACCCCACTAATCCATTATAACCAGCATTTATTTTATCTAAAGTCTGTGTCTCAAACAGCTCGAGGAGATTGAGCAGTACTTTTGCTTTCTCTTATCTTTTGTTATTAATTTCCAGATTACTACAGAGCATCCACAATAATTTTAGTTAACTTCCCAAGTGCTCTGCTCTGGGCGGCAACATAATTATCAAATCCGCCGCCTGTAACAGCTTCTTTCAAATTAACATGTCCATTTTTCAATAGTTTCCTGGTATTACCCTGCAAAATCTCCCATCTTGCCACAAGCGATACCGCATCACCTGGAATTCCATCAAGTTGAAGAATCTCTATTATGATCTGATAATCAGTTTCCACATAACTTTTCCAGGGATACTTATAAATGGTGTCAACTCCAAGAATTTGCCTGAAATTTTCCGTCAGAACTTCAGGAATATCTTCTCCAGGGTTACCTGCCCATTGATGGAAATCCTCGACATTTATCTCATTGGGGCCAAGTCGCACCACAAGTTGTGAGCGATCAAGATACTTTGCAATCCTGACAGGGCCTATACCAAGAGTAATACTTTCATGTTGATCCACTGTATATTTTTCAGGCTGATTTACAATATCCTTTTCAGATTGATCTACAGCATCTTTTGATGATGATAGTATTGGCCCGTCAAAGTTCCCCGGGGTCAGTATATAAAATTTTGAAGGCTGACTTGTTATACAGCCCGATGCAATAACCATTACTATTAGAGAGAAGAAAAAATTGCGCAAGTTTAACTCCTTTTTACTGTTTTCCCTGAATCAATGCTTCTAATGACGTTCAACTCACTGTTTTCCCTGAATCAATGCTTCTGAATGACGTTCTATTTACTGTTTGCCCTGAATAAAAGCCTCTGGATGACGTTCAATATACTCTGCAAGCATCCTTACCGATCTTGCAGCATCCGATATTTCGGCAAGAGTAGTGTTAAGATTGTAAAGCAATGCTGAATCGCTGTCAGTGATGCGATCAATACCTTTGAGCATTTCAGTTGCCTGATCTGACGCCTTTTGAGCTGATATCATTGTATTACGGGCTGATTTAAGGACATCCTGCAAGCCACTTGATACAGGCGCCACCTCCTGATGGATGCCTGCAAGCAGATTTTGGGCACTGACAACTGTTTCATCAACTCCTGCCCCCATACTATTAACCTTGCTTAGGGCAACAGCAACAAGATTCTGAATATCGGCAATGGCTTTTTTCAAAGATAGACTTAAATCAACAACCTCTTTATCGGCTGTGCTTATGAATTTTTTTGCATCACTCACAGTTGAAACAAGGTTTGAAGAGAGATCCGGCAGTTCATTGTCCATATGAGCTGCAAGGCCATTAATACTGTTCAAAGCTGCTGTCATGGCAACAAGAAGTTCATTGATGGATTCTGAATTGAGAAAGGTATCAACATTGGATATTATGGAAAACACCTTGTTGAAAATCTCCTCTATTGGAGCCTGTTTCAACTTGCTTGTCAACTCCTCAATATCTGACTGAGTTGTGGGTATCTCAAGATAAGAAGATTCAAGGCCGGAAAATCTCGGCGTGGTATCAGGCTCAAAATCAAGGGCAACCAGAAGCTGACCTGTAACCAGGCTCTGCATCTCAAGTTTTGCCCTCAACCCCTGTTTTATAAGTGCATCAAGAGTCTCTTCAATTGTCTGATTTCCACTGGAATCGCCCTGCATCACAACGCAATCCTTGTTTATTTCAATAAGCACAGGAATGGAAAAAGGGTGATCAACTGAAGCGGCATTTATCCTTATATCCTTAACAGCACCAATTTTGACTCCCCGAAGCACCACAGGTGACCCAACATTAAGCCCCTTTACTGAGCCGCTGAAATGAAGAACAAAAACATTTTTTTCAGCAAAAAGCGCTCCGGAGCCAAACACAACAATGCCAACAACCACAAGAGCAATAGCACCGAGTACAAAAGCCCCAACCATGAATTTACCGGAATTTTTATCCATAAGAGAAACACAGCTCCCATCAAAGAAGATGCCCCTGTAAAAAGTCAAAAATTCCATAAACGCTATTAATGAATTCAGCATATTACAGCCTGGAGAATTCTAAAATCGGACTTTTTTACGAGACCATCAAAGATACAACTACAATATATTATTCTATACCTTCTGCCTGCCCTCACCCCGTGTCAAAAATTTAACTACCCTTTCATCATCTGAAGTTTCAAGAAGATCCACAGGATTTCCTGAAGCAATCATGGTTTTTGTCACAGGGTCAAGGAAAACAGAATTGGTACCAATGTTAAAAATACTTGCAAGCTCATGGGTTACAACCACAATTGTCGCCCCAAGGCTCTCACGCAACTCCAGGATAAGATCGTCAAGCAGGCGGGCACTTACAGGATCAAGACCTGCCGAAGGTTCATCAAAAAAGAGGATTTCAGGATCAAGCGCAAGTGCCCTGGCAAGACCTGCCCTTTTGCGCATCCCCCCGCTTATCTGGGATGGATAGTAATCCTCAAATCCAGCAAGTCCCACTAAAGCAAGTTTAAGTGATGCAAGCTCCCTAATGCTTGATTTACCCAAGTTTGTGTACTCTTCCAAGGGAAGCGAAATGTTTTCAGCAAGGGTCATTGAACTCCACAAGGCTCCGCTCTGGTAAAGAATTCCCATATTTTTCATCAGAAGACGGCGATTATCAGGGGAAGTATCCCAAAAACTAACAGACTCACCTTTTTTACCATCTGCTTTCTGACTTTGTCCGGCACCTGCATTCTGAGTCTTTCCGGCACCTGCATTCTGAATCTTTCCGGCACCTGCATTCTGAGTCTTTCCGGCACCTGCATCATGACTCTGTCCCCACCCTGCTTCCTTGTTATGTCCGGCAACACTGTAGAGGATTCTCCCCAATGATGGCTTCTGCAAACCCACAAGATGGCGCAATAGGGTACTTTTTCCGCATCCGCTGCCGCCCATTATAATAAAAATATCTCCCTGATTCACAATAAAATCAAGATTTTGCTGAATTATTGAAGAGCCATATGCCATTGTAAGGTTTTCAACTATAATACAGTGGCGATGTATTGCCATAGATGTTTCCATAAATTAAATCCCCAACACATTACAAAGAAGAGTAATTGTGGCAGTTGCAACTACAATGGCCACAATCCCTGTCACCACAGCAGAGGTTGCAGCCTCTCCAACAGCAGATGCGCTCCTTTTGCACTGCATTCCCCTCATACACCCTGCAATTGCAACAAGGATGCCAAACACAAAACTCTGAAAAAGACCAATCCAGAAGCTGTTAAGAGATACTGATGCCTTTGTCATGTTGTAATACTCCATGACATTGAGATCCAGCATGAAAATACCAACAGCCATGCCTCCCATAATACCCATCAAATCAGCATAAAGGCATAAAAGCGGCATTAAAAGAGAAAGTGCAAGAATCCTTGGCATAACAAGGAACTCCATGGGAGAGATTCCCAATGTTTTAAGGGCATCAATCTCTTCGTTCACCTCCATTGTACCAAGTTGAGCTGCAAAGGCAGCACCTGTCCTGCCTGCCATTATTACACCTGCCATCACCGCACCCATGACTCTTATCATTGCAATCCCCACAAGACTTGCAACATAGATTTGTGCTCCAAACATAACAAGCTGAACCGCTCCGACAAATGCCAGAATCAGTCCAACAAGGGCACTTATAAGAGATACAATGGGAAGAGCATCAGCGCTGCACTCCTTTATTACAGGGAAAATCACAGACCCACGTATTTTATATCTTCCTGAAATCAACCTTAAAAATGCCCAAAATGCATCACCTGTAAATGCAATAATATCACTTGAGGCATTAGCAAAATCAATAACCTTCCCACCAAAAACAGTGATAAAAGATGGTTTACGGGCAGCTTCTATGCTGCCCCGACGCTCGGGCACGGCATGTGCAAGTGCAAGAAGCCGCCTGACACCACCGGGCAGGGAATCATCAATCCACTCAATACTTTTTTTTGAGCAATAGCTGTGAATATCATTTATTAATGCCAGAAAAGTGCTGTCCCAGCGCTGCAACCCATCTGTTTTAAAGATTATGTATTTCAAATCTTTGATGGAGTGGATTTTTTCCACCAAATCAATTGAGGATGCAGGCGGACTATCCATAATAAAATCCCCAGCCATGACCACAAGCAGGCCGCTTTGGTTTAATTCATTTTTATGCAAATCACAGGAGATTGTGCCCATAAATCACGCCACCTTCAAAAAATTGATATTTGTGCCCATAAATCACGCCACCTTCAAAAAATTGATATTTGTTCCCATAAATCACGCCACCTTCAAAAAATTGCTATTATAGCAGTTTTTATTGTTCCCCAGGAAAGTAAAGCTCCTGGCCAAAATCACCAGCTTTTCTACACCAGGATAAAATCAGCACCCAAAGTACGATTCTTTAAGAGTTACTCCATCACTTACATATCAAAAATTGAAGACTAAAAACAATGAATATGGTATATAAATAAAAAATCAGGATATACCTCATATGAGTTGTTCCTGATGGAGACGTCCAAAAAATGGTATCAGACATCACACCAATAGTGAGGATACAAAAAATGCTTGAATTAACCAGTTCCCAACGGGCAAGGGCGGCAATAAGAGAATTCAAGACAATTACCGATTCTCTTGCCATAAGAGGCTTTTACCGGCCTTCAGGAAAATTTGGAAAGGCACTTGAAAACTGCTTGAAAGAACTCAGCCCTGAAATTTACGGGACCATGAATGACAGTAGGGTAGTTGAACTCAAGGGTCTTGAATATGTTATTGACCGTTTGCCACAGGGAATTGAACAGGCAACCAAAATTATCCTGACAGATGAAGACCAGTTTGAAGAGACTCCGTTCACCGTTATTGAGCCGCTGAAGCGCAGAAGAATATCCTACCGTATCAATAATAATGAACTCTGTTTTATAATATCAAGGGGTATCAGCGAAATCCACGATATCATAACCCACATGACTTTCCTTAATATTGAAGCAAAAAAGATATTCAGGAAGATGCATGATGATTACGGAGAGGTTCGTTCCGAGTGGTTGCAGCTTGAGAAGCTGATTCATCTCAACAGGCCACTTTCCGAAGGAGAGCTTGATTCTGCACTGTGGAACATGAGCATCATACTTGGCCGCCCCTACCATGAAACCCGTGAAACATATGAGTATCTTGAAAAAAACCGCAATGAAAAACAGAGCAACAGCGGACTTTTTTCATTTATATACCATCTGGCAAAACGCATTGAAACTGATTACAAATCAAGGGACGATGCCCTTGTGATCTACTTTACCCCGTCACTCATGAATATCATAGGTCATCAGAAGTATGGAAAGCTCTGGGCATCACGGATTGACAGGGAACTTAAAGATCTTAAACTTGATAAACGTCCCATACACATAATCAGTGCAAACATGCACAGTGTCATTAACCTTATATATGGCTATGCAGCTTTAAATGAAGATGGAAATCGTGTATTTGGTTCTTCTGAGTCACCTTCTACTTCAAATCAGACAAATAGTGCTGATACTTCTGAATCACCTTACAATACAAAACAGACAAATGGCACCAATATATCTGAGTCATCTTCTAAAGCAAAACAGACAAATAGTACTGATGCATCTGAGTTATCTTCTCAATTAAAACAGACAAATGGTGCTGATGCTTCCAAATCATCTTTTAATGCAAACCAGACAAATAACAGTGATACTCCTGAATCATCTTATGCCACACAGCAGATGAACAGAGTTGGTGCAAAAATGGAGCTGTATGCTTTTTTCTCCTTGCTCAGGGACAAAAAAGATACCATTATAGACTTTGCAACAACAAGAGGCCTTTACCTTCTGCCTGATGAATCAGGTGCCAACATAGATTGCCAGATCATTGATACTTCCAAGATTTCATCAATATCCCTGCACCCTGAAATTGCAAAGGAGCTTGATATTGAAGCCATTGATGCCCTTCCGGATCTGGAAAAACCTGTACTGCTTGTAATTGATTATGCATTTGGGGCACAGGCCTTTGAGGTTATGGAGCAATTGCTGAAGCCATTTGAGCAAAATGGAAATGGCAAACTTCAAAAAAATCCCAAAAAGGTTGGCTCAATATCAATAATGGGCAAGGCAGGGATTCTTACGGGTGACAAGGGAGATATCATGCTTGCAACAGCCCATGTTTGTGAAGGTACAACAGATAACTATCTTTTTGAAAATGATCTTCTACCTCAGTTTTTTGACGGGGAGACCAATGTCTATGTGGGGCCAATGGCAACGGTTCTGGGCACCTCCCTTCAGAACAGGGATGTGCTTGAGATGTTCAAATCAGACTGGAATGCAGTTGGTCTTGAAATGGAGGGCGGTCACTATCAGAAAGCAATAAATGCATCCATAATCAAAGGCAACATTCCGGCTGAAACATGCACAAGATATGCATACTACGCATCTGATAACCCCCTTATGACCGGCAATACACTTGCTGCAGGTGCAATGGGACAGGAGGGGATCAAACCAACCTATATGATAACAAAAGTAATTGTTAAAAAAATTCTGAGTAACGTTGTTAAATCAGTAGAAACCAACATATAGCCCCTTCCTGTGACTTGAATCTTGAGAAGAAGGCAAATAAGCAAAGGCATAATTAATCTATCATGGCAAACAATATATACATCAACGCAACAGGCCCAAGAAGCGGAAAAACAGTTATTACCCTTGGCGTTATGGAACTGATGCTGAGAAAGCATAAAAAAGTTGGATTTTTCCGTCCCATTGTAAAAGATAGCGAAGGGGTTGACAAGGATATAGCCCTTATCTCATCCTATTTTGATCTCAAAATACCGGTCAGCTCAATGTACGGATTTACAACCGAAGAGGCTACAGAACTTGCATCCCATGGAAAACAGGGAGAAGTGATCGAAGGAATTATTACAAAATACAACAAGCTGAAGGAGAAGTGCGATTTTGTGGTGTGTGAAGGAACAGACTCTGTAAGTGCTTCATCTGCCTTTGAATTTGACATAAATGCAGAGATAAGTAAAAATCTGTCAAGCTCGGTACTTCTTGTGGCAAGCGGCCAAGACAAAACAATTGATGAAACAACGCAATCTGTTGAAACTGCCTTCTCTTCAATCAAGAGGAGAAAAGGCAAAACCATAGGCATTATTATCACAAGAACCAACGTAACAAATGGACAAAAAATCATAAAGCGCCTTTCAAATGCAAACCTTTCAGGCGATCCGCTCCTTTATGCTGTACCGGAAGATGTATCCCTTGGCCGCCCATCCATAATGGAAATTGTCAAGGAACTGAACGGAAAGGTTCTATGGGGAAAGGAGCATCTAAACCGTCATGTTCACAACTTTAACATTGCAGCCATGCAGCTTAGAAATTTTCTTCCCAGAATTGAGCATGGCTCACTTGTCATAACCCCGGGGGACAGGGCAGATGTGATTGTTGCCTGCATTGCCTCTGTCTCATCAACATCCCGTAAAAACATTGCAGGACTTATGCTCACAGGAGGCCTTGTTCCATCAAAACCTGTGGCAGAGCTTATCAGTGGCTTTCCGGATATCTGCCCTATTATAAGTGTCAAGGAGAACACTTTTCCGGCAGCTACCCGTGTCAATAACATTCAAGCTGGCATCTCTCCATTTGACAAGCGTAAAATCACACGAATTCTTGCAACCTTTGAAAAACATGTGGATACTGCCAAGCTTGCAGACAAGGTTATCAAAACCAAAACCACCATAAAAACCCCGAAAATGTTTGAGCTTGAGCTTATCCAAAAAGCAAGGGCAGACAGGCAGCACATTGTCCTTCCGGAAGGTGATGAAGAGAGGATTCTAAGAGCTGCCGAGATCCTTCTGAGACGTGAAGTTGTGGATATTACGCTTCTTGGAAAGATGGATGTCATACACCGAAAAATCAAGACACTTGGCCTTCGCATGGATAATGTCAATATCATTGAACCTTCAAAATCAGAATTTTTTGATGAATATATCCAAAGCTACTACGCTCTCAGGGAACATAAGGGCATAACCCCCGAATATGCCCATGATATGATGAAAAGCGTCAATGAATATGCCACAATGATGGTCTTTGCAGGTCATGCAGACGGCATGGTATCAGGCTCTGTTAACAGCACCGCCGCCACAATACGGCCGGCACTCCAGATACTTAGGACAAAACCTGACTGCTCCATTGTATCAAGTGCCATGTTCATGTGCCTTGAAGACAGGGTGCTTGTTTATGCAGATTGTGCCATAAATCCTGATCCCAATGCTGAGGAGCTGGCTGAAATTGCAATAAGCTCTGCTCAAACAGCAAAAACCTTTGGAGTTGACCCTGTTGTGGCCATGCTCTCTTATTCCACCGGTTCATCAGGTTCAGGCGAAGATGTAAATAAGGTGAGACGGGCTTCAGAACTTGCCCGTCTGAAAGCGTCAGAGGTAATGCCCGACCTTAAAATCGAAGGCCCCATACAATACGATGCTGCGGTGGATGCCTATGTTGCAAAAACAAAAATGCCAAAAAGTGAAGTTGCAGGTATGGCAACTGTCTTTATTTTTCCTGATCTTAATACTGGTAACAACACATACAAGGCTGTACAGCGATCATCAGGAGCTGTTGCAGTGGGGCCTGTTCTTCAGGGGCTCAGATATCCTGTAAATGACTTAAGTCGCGGCTGCACAGTAACAGATATTGTAAATACGGTTGCGATCACAGCCATACAGGCTTTTGCCCAAAAAGATCTTAAATATGATGATTAATGCATTGTCTTTAGTTTTCCTTAATCCGTGGCACGATTTTTGATATATACTGAAATTATTAAGAAAACTTGATTTTGGCTTTCACCTCGCAGGTGAAGTAACAAATAGATTTTTTTCAATGATTTCAGACCCAATCAAATTTTGTGCCACGGATTAAGGGTTTTGACAATGCATTAATTAGTTTACATTTTTTTTAATGACACATACCCAAAAATAGGCGTTTAATTCTGGAAAGTGTAAAACGGAAAATGAAACATGCCAAAATAGGAGGTAATATGCAATCAATCACAATCCCCCAAATAAATGAAAGGCTTAAAGGGCTTTCAAGCGATAAACTCGCCGTTGTATTTGATTTCATTTCCTACCTGGCGGAAAAGGAATTGAGCGACGTTCTTCTCAATTCCGCTACAAAGGCAATTGAATGCACGTATGCCTCGGAACAAGTGTTAGCCAGAGATTGGAACCGACCGGAAGAGGATGAAGCATGGGCAACTTTGTAAAAGGAGACATCGTGGTGGTTCCTTTTCCATTCTCTGATCTATCCACGAATAAAAAACGCCCAGCTTTGATTGTTGCCACATTGCAGGGCGACGATGTTGTCATGTGTCAAATAACCAGCAAAAATGTAAACGACAATTATTCGATTTCACTTTCAAAAGATGATTTCAAATCCGGGAAGTTGCCAGTTAATAGCAACATTCGACCCAATCGGTTATTCACAGGCGATGCAAATATCATCATCAAACAAGCTGGAAAGTTGAAAAAGGTAAAATTGGACGATGTTGTTGAAAAAATTGTAGAAATCCTGAAAACATGAAATCGATGCTAACACTTCTGTGCAAGCGACCTGCTTGATGCCCATTATCCAGGAATCTCAATTAAAACTATTCCCAAGTTTTACAATACGGCTGTAAATATCCTGTCTGGAAAGCGATAATCTGTTCGATATCTCCTTTGCAAGTTTTGATTTGCTTAAAGATGATATTTCCAGTTCTTTAAGTATATACTGATCAATCTCATCTGAAGACAAGTCATCGCCTTTACAGCTTTCCGCCTCCTGCCATCCAACCATAAGAACGCACTCTCCCTTTATGGTGGTGCGCTCTTCAAGTTCCCCTGCAACTGTAACCAGGGTTCCTCTTACATACTCCTCATGAATTTTGGTTATCTCCCTTGCCACAACAGCAGGGCGGTCACCCAAAATCAATGCAAGTTCCTGCAACAGTGAAATAATGCGCTTTGGTGACTCATAAAAAATAATGGTTGCCTTTATATCTTTTAATGATTCTATCTGGCGAATCCTTGCACCCTTTTTTTTATGAAGAAATCCCACAAAATGAAATGAATCTGTAGAAAGGCCACTGACACTCAGGGCAGCAACCGCAGCACATGGGCCTGGAACAGGAATGACAGAAATATTGGCTGAGACAGCCGCAGCCACAAGCCTGTATCCCGGATCAGATACAGAAGGTGTACCGGCATCAGATACCAGAGCAATGCTCTCACCGCCTGAAAGCCTATCCACAAGTTCCGGAATGCGACCTTCTTCATTGTGCTCATGACATGAGATAAGAGGTTTTCTTATCTGGTAATGATTTAAAAGTTTTCCTGTGTGGCGTGTATCCTCTGCTGCAATCACATCTGCTTCTCTGAGGATTCTAAGTGCCCTTAAAGTAATATCTTCAAGGTTGCCTATGGGGGTTGCAACAATATACAAAATACCTGTGGACTCTACATTAAAGCCATGCATAAAGAATCACCTCGCGAGACGAACTTATACAAAAAATCCGATTTACGATATAGAAGCATCAAATGCATTTGAAATAAGCTCAATATGTAATGGCTCAGCTCCGGAGCTTTTTGGATTGGATTTCAGGTAATTTGAATTGGATTTAAGATAAGTCACTACATCAAACCTTACTCTCTTGCCATCAAGGGCATTTTCCCTGATATACTGCATGGCTCCTGCAATGATCTTTTTTTGTTTGCCACTTCCGACAGCTTCTCGGGGAGACCCATAACGACTTGAAGTTCTTGCCTTTACCTCAACAAAAACAATTGTCTCTTCGTGAATGGCAATAATATCAATTTCTGCAAAACGGGTACGGTAGTTTCTTTCAATAATTTTAAAACCATTACTTTTAAGGAAACGGCAAGCCTCATCTTCAGCATGGGAACCCAGATCAATTTTATATTGTCCATGGTATGACAAAAAGATATTACCTTTTTAAAAATTATTTAGGAATGAGTATAAAATAACATTCCCACTTTAAACTCTACATGTTCCCTGAGTGTTCTTTCAAGGTTTAACTGTCGGGTGGTCTATAATCCCCCTCTCCAGTCATGGTCAATGCTGTTGACTTAAGCCACCACCCAACTCATATGAGATTTGAATCTTCAATGATTTCAGTATCTCTCTTGCCTTTTAATACTTAAGGCAACAGCATTGCCAGTCATGGTGAGGGGATTGGGGTGCAAAGTGACATTAACAACCAACAACTATAACTTAAAGAAACACTGAGTGGACGGTTCAGTATTCTGGAAATGGTAAAGTTATTTAAGAGCCATTCCTTATGAGACTTAAATATCATTTCTCATATTTGACGGATAAAAACTCTTTTACCCCTTTAAAGGTTTTTCTGTGAATCGGAGATGGCCCAATTTTCTCAATTGCTTCTTTATGGACTTTGGTGGGATATCCCTTATGCTTCTTAAAACCATATGCCGGATAAAGAGCATGAGCATCCTCCATGATTCTGTCCCTTGCGACCTTTGCAACAATGGATGCTGCGGCAATTGAGATGCTTTTGGAATCACCTTTTATAATTGCAAGTTGATTAATTGGAGAATCAATTGTGAATTTGCCATCAATCAGGAGGCAATCAGGTGAGACAGCAAGTTTTTCAACTGCCCTTTTCATGGATAAAAGAGATGCTTGAAGAATATTAAGGGTATCAATCTCTTCAACTGAAGCCTCTGCATATGAGGCTGCAAGGGCATGAGTCATTATAATATCGTAATAATGATCTCTTTTAGCAGGAGTCAGTTTTTTGGAATCTGTAATACCAGGACAGATAAAGTCATATGGAAGAATAACAGCTCCTGATACAACAGGGCCTGCAAGAGGTCCTCTTCCAGCCTCATCAACACCTGCAACCAAGGTGAATCCATCGACCCTGCAACTGTTTTCAAATTCCCACATGGACATATTTACACTGTAATGTAGATTTCAAAGATATGATTTTGGAAGGAAGGCAGATCAGTAATCTGCCCGATATGTTGTCATAGAACATCCTTCATATCAACTCAAAATTAATTTACACTTTTCGGAAAATTCTGAACCATGATTAAAGGATTAACACGATTAAAAATCAAGGTAATCCCTTAATCATGAAAATCATGGTTCAAAAAAAGTGTAAAATGGTAAATGAAGCATGCCCTATTTTTTTGCAGAAGCGTCAAAATTTGGGATGCCAAAGCATTATTATTGAAGTATATGTCAGGAGATACGTCTCTCTTTGATTCTTGCAGCCTTTCCACGGAGGTTTCTCAAGTAATAGATTCTTGATCTGCGAACCCGACCATAGGATACAACTTCAATTTTGTCTATGGCTGGTGAATTAAGTGGGAAAATTCTTTCCACTCCTACACCACCTGATATCTTTCTGACAGTAAACCTTGCACTGGCAAGACCTTTGGTCTTTTTGATTACAACCCCCTGGAAAACCTGGATACGCTCCTTGTCTCCCTCTTTAATCTTTGCATGCACCTTGATGGTATCACCGGCTCTGAAATCCGGTATATCAAGACGCATCTGCTCCATTTCCAACTGTTCAATGATATTCATTGTATAATTTCCTCTTAAAAAAATCTATGTATTTTTATATAAAAAGCTTCATAAGCAACTGTTTTAAAAAAAACTTTCAACTCTTCAATTGTGGCGGATATCCGCCATGTACGTTATAATTATTTGCTTCCAAAGGAATCAATTTTCAAAAACTAACTTAAAAACCCAACTTAAAAAACTAACTTTTTAACCACTCACAGGCTATTCTGTCCATTATAATAGATACAGCAGATCTAACAGAAAGATGATTATAGCCTGTCAAGCCTGAAACAGGTTCCATGATATAATCACAGCTTAGCATAAAATCCTGGGTCATCCCCCATGCTGTTCCAAAGGCAATAACATGGGATGCCCTCTCCTTCAGATGCACTGCAACCTCTTTGGCCTTTATAGTATTCTGATAAGCTGAAGCAGTCGTAGCTATTGTTATAACTTCTTCATGGCGCTCTGCCTGGATTTCAGACAGGGCATCATCAAAGGTGGAGACGACTCTTATAAGCTCAAGAGCTTTTTTTCTGAAGGGATTCAGCTCACCTCCTATTCCAGATGTCCAGTGGTCAATCACCTCATGAGCCAGCACCTGCTGATCCATCAGGGGAGTGACCACATAAAAACCTCTTACACCAAATGTCATGGAAGCCCTTGCGATATCATGCATGTCAATTGTAGTCAATGCAGATGCAATTGTACTTCCCTTTTTGTTGCAAACAGGGTAGTGAAGCAGAGCAAGGTAAAGGTTATCCATTCAGAAATTCCATATCAATTTGCTCCATTTCATGATACCATTTTTTCAGAATATCTTTTTCTTCAGATGAAAAAGGTCTCTTATCAAAAAGATCAGGACGTTTCAGCAAAGTCCTTTTAAGAGAAGAACTTTGCCTCCATTTTTCAATCTTTTCATGATTACCGGATAACAACACATCAGGTACAGACATTCCATTATAGACAGAAGGTCTTGTATAGTGTGCATGCTCAAGCCTGTTATTACGGAAGGAATCCAACTCGGCAGATGCATCTCCTCCCAACACACCAGGCACAAGACGTATAACAGCATCCATAATGACCATGGCAGCAAGCTCACCGCCTGTCATAACGTAATCACCAATGGAGAGTTCCTCATCCACACAGGAGAGAAAAACCCTTTCATCAATACCTTCATAACGGCCACAGACAAATACAAAATCCTGAGAAGAAGATGCCATGTCAACGGCTCTTGCCTGGTCAAAAGGAGCTCCCTGGGGAGACATCAGAATAACCCTGGAGTCTGAAGAGAATCTTTTTGCTTCATGGATTGCCGCAAACAGAGGTTCCGGCCTCATAACCATTCCGCATCCTCCACCATATGGCCTGTCATCCACACTATTATGACGATTAAAGGCAAAATCTCTTATGTTTACAGTAGAAGCTTTGACAAGCTCATTTTCAATGGCACGGGCAATCATTCCGTGGGAAAAAAAAGCATCCACCATCTCAGGAAACAGAGTAAGAACCGTAAATTTCATTCCATAAGTCCATCAGGCAGTTCCACCCTCATCTCTCCACGTTCAAGATCAACCTGCTTCACAACATTTTTTATGGCAGGCACAAGAGTCTCCCTGTTATGATCCGCTACAACAAAAACATCATTGCTTCCAGTTTGTATCACATGGTCAATGGTACCGATATATCCAGCTTGAATATCAACAACACTAATGCCAATAAGATCCTGCCAGTAGTATGTATCATCCTCCAGAGAGGGAAGAGCATCCCTTGGGATGAGAAGCTCATCTCCAACAAGGGATTCTGCAATATTTCTGTCAACCCCCTTAAGAAGAAGCAGCAAACCTTTTTTGTTTGGAGCAACCCTTTCAATTTCATACCATTTACCGGCCTTGGAATCATCCCGTGCAGAGTATGCAGATGAGATTGAGATTGCTCCCTTATCTTTTTTAAAAGCATCTTGACGCACTGAAGTGCCTGAAACAGCTTTAATGCCTGATCTTGCAAGCAGAATAGAATTACCCGGCTTAAAGCTCTCCGGAGAATCTGAAAATGAGCGGATTTTCAGATATCCTTTTACTCCGTGAACACCTGTGATTTTCCCAATGGTAAATAAAGAGTTTTCCCCCAATGCATCGCTCCACTTATCAGGATTCCGCTTCAGCACAACAAATCACAGGATTACTCCACTATTTCCAGAACTGTACGTTTCTTAAGCTTTGCCGAGGCAGCGCTGAGAATTGTCCTCATCGCCCTGGCCGATCGACCCTGTTTTCCAATTACTTTCCCCAGATCCTCTTTTGCCACCTTAAGCTCCAGTACCGAAGTTTTGCTTCCTTCCACTTCCGAAACCTCTACCTCATCAGGATTGTCAACCAGCGCCTTTGCAATATACTCGATCAGCTCTTTCATAGATCCTTCTCCTTAACTATTGGGTATTGAGAATATGGGCAATTAACATACAAGGAACATAAGATTAAAACAAAAGCAATCTGCCAGAAAAGAACCAGCAAAAAAACAGGACAGATTTACCAAAGTCAGGCAGGTGTTGCCTTAGCCATTTCCTTTTTAAGGATATTTTTCACAGTAGTTGTAGCCTGGGCACCTACACCAAGCCAGTAGTTTATCCTATCCTCTTTGAGTGTAATGGCTGCCGGTTCCACCATGGGGTTGTATGTTCCAAGATTTTCAAGGAACCTGCCATCCCTTGGTGACTCAGAGTCAGCAGCTACAATCCTATAAAAAGGTCTTTTTTTTGCACCACCTCTTGCCAGTCTTATTTTTACGGACATCTTTTTACTTTCTCCCTTAAAACGGCAGCATGTTCTTTAGTGAACGTAAGCCGCCTTTATTGAACTTTTTCACAACTTTCATTGCCTGTGTATAACTTTTGAGAAGTTTATTTACATCTTGTACTGTTGTACCACTTCCCATTGCAATTCTCTTTTTTCTGCTTCCCTTTATAATTGCATGATCACGTCTCTCCTGTGGTGTCATGGAATTAATAATTGCCTCAATTCGGACAAACTCCCTGTCATCAATATTCATGCCGGCAAGCTGCTTTTTATTTATCCCGGGCAGCATACCGATAAGCTCTTTGATGGAACCCATTTTCCGAACAGAAGATATCTGATCCATGAAATCTTCAAGGGTAAACTGATTTTTCCGAAGTTTTTTTTCAAGCTCTTCAGCTTTTTTTATATCAACAGCTTCCTGGGCTTTTTCAATAAATGAAAGTGTATCACCCATACCCAGAATTCTGGAGGCCATCCTGTCAGGATAAAAAGGCTCCAGCGCAGTTGTTTTTTCACCAACACCAATAAATTTTAACGGCTTGCCTGTGACAGCCTTAATGGAGAGTGCTGCACCGCCACGGGCATCTCCATCCATTTTACTAAGTATCACACCACCAAGATTGAGTCTCTTGTCAAAACTTTCTGCAATATTGACTGCATCCTGTCCTGTCATTGCATCTGCAACAAGCAAAATTTCCGATGGTTTAATACTTTTCTTGATTGCCTCAAGTTCGGCCATAAGCTCTTCATCTATGTGAAGGCGCCCTGCCGTATCTATAAGAAGGGTATCACAACCCTCATTTATTGCACTTCTTACAGCTTCGGTACAGATATCCACCGGCGCCATCTGCGCGGTGGAAGGGAATACCGGAACTCCAATCTGACTTCCAAGTTTCTGAAGCTGCTCAATTGCCGCTGGTCTGTAAACATCCACAGGTACAAGATAGGGTTTTCTTCCATTTTTTCTCAGAAACAGAGCAAGTTTTCCAGCAGTCGTGGTTTTACCAGAGCCCTGAAGCCCCACAAGCATTATAGAAGCAGGTGTGGCACCTCCAAAATTAAGTGCTTCATGTTCGTCACCCATCATGGTGGTGAACTCGTCATATACAATCTTGACAATCTGCTGACCAGGCGTTAAACTATCCATGACATCTTGGCCCAAGGCTCGCTCTTTAATGTCAGAGATAACCTTTTTGGCAACCCTGTAATTTACATCAGCCTCAAGAAGTGCCAAACGCACCTGCTTCAAGCCCTCCTCAATATTCTTCTCTGTCAGGGTACCGCGGCCTTTAAGCTTTTTGAAAACAGCATTCAGTTTATCACTCAGGTTGTCAAACATAAAACAGCTTTATACCTCATCTCAAGTCTTCAAACAGGGTCTGAAATTAAAAATTCTTGAATCTAATATGTATTCAGTTTCAAGTCAAGAAAAATGATGGAATGCATCAGAAGAACCTTTTTGATTATGGCTTGTACAGGTTATAATTTTATTTCTGATTTTCGTGTTATTTTGGAAGAGAATCAGAAGATTTTTGGGCAAGCTTCATTTCCCAGTTTACACTTTCTGGAGAGAAAACTCTGATGTGCGGAAATCTCTCACAAAAAAGTGTAAAGTACTTTTGGGTTCAAATGAAGGATGCCGATTTTTGTCTGTTTTAGCTTTTCCTGGATAGATATGAAGAATGCCTTTAAAGGCAATGAGTCTATTGAATCCCTGGAAATGGTGTGTTAGTAATAGAGGTTTAATTAACTTACCCAAACTCCCCCTCTCCACTCATGGATAGGGGGTGAGGTAAACGGGTAAGTTATTTAAAGCCAGTTCCTTAAGTATCAAAAATTCACCGTCTTTCATTTAAGTTTAAGATTCACAGACATAAAGTTTTTTTAAGGAAAAGAGCATTGATCCTGACCTCTGACGATTCAAAAACAAAAACATCATGGCCAACCCAGGCTACCCCGGCCTATGGAAAACAAATCTATTTTCACGGTAACGATATAAAAGAACTGACCCGCACACAGCTTATGAAATGGTTTGAAGATAGAGGAATGAGATCATTCAGGGCGGGTCAAATATTCAAATGGATCTATCTGCGCCAAGCTGAAAGCTTTGATGAGATGACAGATCTTTCAAAGGATGTAAGAAAACTTCTGAACGAAAATTTCACCATTCCAAGGCTTGAGATTGAAAACTCAGAAATGTCGGCGGACGGAACTGAAAAACTTCTCTTTAAACTCAGGGATGGCAACTATATTGAAGCTGTTCTTATTCCCCAGAAAGACCATTTCACCCTCTGTATATCATCCCAGGCTGGATGCATCCAGGGGTGTAAATTCTGCATGACAGCAAAATGCGGATTCCAGCGTAACCTCACCGCTGCTGAAATTGTCTCACAGGTAAGGGATGCAAGAAAGCACTTATCCATGAGGGAAATGATTCACGGGGCAGCATCCGGTACCTATGACGGCAATATCACAATGCCGGTCATAAAATCAACGCGCCCTACAGGCCCTCTTTCCAACATTGTATTCATGGGCATGGGAGAGCCTCTTGCCAATTATGACGCTGTTGTCAAAGCCCTGGATATTATGACGGACAGTGATTTTGGTCTTAAGTTCTCTCCAAGAAGGGTAACAGTATCCACATGCGGCCTTGTTCCGGAAATCCAAAGACTGGGGCAGAACACAGATGTTAATCTTGCAATCTCCCTCAATGCCACAGATGACAAAACACGTTCCATGCTAATGCCGATAAACCGAAAATACCCCATTTCCGAGCTGCTTGAAGCCTGCCGAACATTCCAGATGAAACCAAGAAACAAGATCACCTTTGAATATATATTGATTAAAGGGATCAATGACAGTGACGAAGATGCAAAAAGACTTGTAAAAATGCTGGCTCCCATAAAGGCCAAGGTTAACATCATACCCTTTAATGAGCATGAAAAAAGCGATTTTAAACGTCCATCTGATGAAAAAGTGAGCCATTTTCTCCAAATTCTGCTGGATCGCCAGATGACAGCTATTAACAGAAAAAGCAAAGGCAGTGACATCTCTGCTGCATGTGGGCAGCTCAAGGCAAAAAATGATTTTAGATCATCAAATCCCTGAATTGCCCGGGCAAAGGCACAGCAACATTTACAATCCTTTCAACAGAACCTGACATGACACTCATTTGGGCGACAGTTCCTGGTGAAGCCTTTGTATAACCGGAACAGATTGAAGCAGCAAGTTCAATGGCCATGCTCATCTTTTCCCCATCTTTTAAAGCACCTCCGGGAACAAGTACAAACGGCCCGGCAATACTTGCATGACGAATGTAGATATCTTTCCCGGGCTTGTACATACTCTCTATCATGTTGTTATCCACCCTGCTCTTTCCAACAACAATTTTTGTATTATCATCCAGTCTAATGTGCCTACCATACTTTAAAAGATAAAGATCCCGCCTGCTGTAAACATCACCCTGATGATGCTGCATCAAATCCTTAAGCCTTCTGGAAAAGCCTTTGTCAGTTAAAAGACACCCACCTGCCGGTGCAGGGTAGTCAGTCACACCAAACCCTTTAGCCATCTCTATCTGAACTTTTCTTGAACGACCAGAAATACCAAATAAGGCATCGCGATCTACAAGCCCCTGCTGCTCCATAACTGTTTCAGGAAGAATCCTTGCACTTAACGGCCGCAAAATTTTTCCCTTATATCCGGAGTGTTTTTCCACATAGTTCATGGAATTTTTATTCTGGGACATGGGTCTTTGGCCAACAACCTCTCCACTGAAAATAAAATCATACCCGTCACTCTCCATGATATCTCCGGCAAGGGCAAACATCAGGGAGTGGCAATCCATGCATGGATTCATGTTCTTACCATATCCTGCAGGCGGAGATTTGAGCATCTCCATGTAGCTATCTGTGATCTCTTCAATACGCAATGGGATACCAGTAGTTTTAGATGCCTTAAGAGCTGCCTCTGGCCCGAAAAAAGGCGTTTTAAAAGTAATCCAGGTGACATCAATTCCCTGTTTGCGAAGAATCAGAGCAGACAGAATGCTGTCAAGACCTCCGGAGCAGAGGCCAAGGGCTTTTGTATTTTTCGATAATATCATAATATAAACTCAAATTCTGATGGTCTCTTAAAAAGTCCGAAACATAAAAATAGTTACTACTGTTCCTTGAACTTAACGCCCTTCGGGCGGGCTTTTCCATAAACACTTGCTTTTGCAGGATAAAAATGGAAATTCCTATACTATCAAGTTATAATTATCAGGTAAAATGCAACCTCACCCCCCGGCCCCCTCTCCAAGAATGGAGAGGGGGAGAATGGCTCTCTCGACAGTTAAATTTTGAAGAAATGCTTCTAATTTCATTGAATTATGAATGAAGATATCTCGACATCAAACTTATTACAGGTTGATCAATTTCTAATTCTATAAAAAATCATAACAGCAAGATAACTTATACCAGCAATCAAAATTATGGTGGGACCGGTTGAAATCCCGTTAACAAAGCTTACAGCAAGACCGGCAGTATCAAACAGCATGCACAAAAAAACAGCAAGGGACATCATGGGAAGCATCCGCTTTGTCATCTTTCCTGCAATTGCAGCAGGAAGGGTCAGAAGGGCAATAACCATTACAATACCGACAATTCTGACCATTAACACCACAGTCACAGCCGTGAGGCAAAGGAGGAAGATGTAATAACCATGGGCATTTATCCCCCTGAGCATTGCATATTCATCGTCAAAGCAAACCGCCAGAAGAGGGTTGTAGCAAAGCATTACAGTTCCAAGGATAACAACATCAAGAATTGTAATAAGTACAATGTCATTTGAAGATATAAGCAAAATATCTCCAAAAAGGAAACTTGAAAGCTCAAAATAACCCGGGGTCATATCAATAAAAACAATCCCCATAGCCATACCCACTGACCATATTGCACCAATCACAGTATCTTCTCTCTCCCTTGAATGGATTGATATCATGCCTGTTATGACAGCAGCACCAACGGCAAAAACCATTGCCCCATGTATTGGATCCAGCCATGCTATATCAAAGGTTCTGCTCAAATAGAGAGCCATGCCGATTCCACCAAAGGCAGCATGGGAAATTGCACCGGCAAGATAGCTTATCCTTCGAGTAACAACATATGTCCCTATTATGCCAAAGGATATGGAAGCAAGGATACCCATAATCAAGGCATTGGCTAAAAACTGAAAATCAGGATTCATAAGAGCCTTCACAAAATCAACCATGAAAATCTCCCTGTTCATGACCAAGTTCACAGCACCTGTGATCATGACGGATCATTCTGAAATCACCGCCGTAAATATCCTTTATCACGGTTCCGTCCATCTCGGTTGTAGGATGAATTACAACCTTGCGATTAACACAAATAACACTTTTAACAACCTTGGAAGCAAAGCCCAGATCATGGGATACCAGAAGAATTGTCATCTTTTTGTTCAGCTCCTTCAAAAGCATGAAAAGGCTCTGCTCTGACTCCTGATCAATGTTGGATGTGGGTTCGTCAAGAAGCAGCATTTGAGGATCCCCGCAAAGTGCCCTGGCAATGAATACACGCTGCTTCTGACCGCCTGACAGCTCATTGAAATGGGTATCCCCGAACTGCACAAGATTGACCTCTTCAAGTGCCCTTGCTGCCGCCATCCTGTCCTCACCCTTATAGCGTCCCCAACCCCATGGATTTTTTCCAAGCCGCCCCATAAGTACCACATCCATTACACTTACCGGAAACTTGACATCAAGATGGGAGTACTGCGGCATGTATCCCACTTTCATACGACTTTTTGAAGGAGATTGCCCAAGTACCTTTACATTTCCCTTTACAGGCTTTAAAAGGCCAAGCAGAAGTTTAAGAAGGGTGGTTTTTCCTCCGCCATTTGGGCCCACAATGGTGGCAAATTCACCGTGTGAAATTTTTAGATTCACATCCTGCAGCACTTCTCTGTCCCCATAGGAGAAAAAAAGATTTTCAAGCACCGCTGCATATCCTGTTTTCAATTCATCATGATCAGTTTTCAGCTCATGCATGTTTATATTATACTCCCAAAAAAGATACCCTCCTTTTCAGAAAAGGCTCTCATGAAATAAAACGAGTGTACTTTTTTTGGCATCCTTCATTTGAACCCAAAAATACTTTACACTTTTTTGTTAGAGATTCCCGCCACACAGACTTTTCTCTCCGGAAAGTGTAAACTGGGAAATGAAGCATGCCCTTTTTTTGCATTATTCTCCCCCTATCAAGTCTGTGATAGGTGGCCGGAAGGTGAGGTTTCATAACAACAATTCAAACCGGATATTCAAAAAAGGGTACACTCAAAGAATACCATACAAAAAATTAAGGATGCCGGTTCTATTAGCAGAAAAAATCAAAAATTAAAACCTGTAAGAAACATCGAAAAATTGCCGCCAGTGATTTGTCAAAGCTAACAATCAGGGTGCAATGCACCTTAGAGACAAAGCATGCCTTTTCTCTAAGGTGCAGATAACCCTAAAATTAAGTTCAGACAAAATACCAGTATGTCACCTTGAACTATTACGGACAAAACCGTTTGGGATCAATCCCAAATTTTTTCATACGTTTCCAGACAGTAACCCGACTCACGCCAAGGCGTTCTGCAGCGCGTGATTGGTTTCCCTTCTCCGCCCAAAGGGCATCTTCAAGTTCCTGCACCTTACCTTTTTGAACAACTGCGTTTTCAGCAGATGATGTTTTTTCCTGATTATTAGAATCTTCCCTGATGGAACCCTCAACTATGCCCACACAATGGTTCCTTTTGCTCATTCCCTGAAGAACCTTGTCCGGAAGGTGCTCTGGTGTAATCATGCTTCCATGACACAGGACAAATGCATACTCCACGGCATTTCTCAACTCACGGACATTTCCAGGCCAGGAATATCTTACCATCTGTCTCATGGCATCTGGTGACAATCCAAGAATATTTTTTCCGTTTTTTCGGGTATTCACCTCAACAAAATGTTGAATAATAAGAGGTATATCACCTTCACGGACAGAGAGAGGAGGACAGTTAAGTGGAAATACGTTTATTCTGAAAAAAAGGTCTTCCCTGAACCTGCCCTCCTTCATCAAAACATCAAGGTTCCGGTTTGTAGCAGTGATAATACGCACATCAACATCAATGGAAAGATTATCACCCACACGCTCAATCTTTTTTTCCTCAAGAACACGCAAAAGTTTTACCTGAATGGACATTGGAATATCTCCTATCTCATCCAGAAAAATGGAGCCGCCATGGGCAGCTTCAAACCTTCCTGTACGACTTTTGTCAGCTCCTGTATATGCCCCCCTGATATGCCCAAATAGCTCACTTTCAAGAAGATTTTCGTTTAATGCAGCACAGTTGACTTTTATAAAGGGCTTGCCAAGCCTTGACCCTGTTTCGTGAACAGCCCTTGCAACAAGCTCCTTGCCGGTTCCACTCTCTCCAAGAATCATAACGGGAGTATCAGATGCCGCAACATTTTCTATAACCTCAAAAAGTGACTGCATCACAGGACTTTTACCAACAATGCCATGGAAACCGTCATCAAGTTGGTAGGTTTTCTTTAATGATATAAGCTCATTTTTATAATTGACATTATCAGAAATATCCTTTAGCGTTTCAACAGCTCCAACAATATTTCCATCATCGTCATAAAGGACATTTGCACTTTTCATGATATGAATAGAACGATTATACCGGTTGGTAATTCGACACTTCCTGTCGCGTATCATACCTCTTGAAAAAAGGCCGCACCAGAGCTTTCCCTCACCTTTTCCAATAATGGTGCATCCGGTACAGTTCAATGTTCTGCACGATCTACCTATAAGGTCATCTTCCGTATATCCTGTCATGAGCTGTGCCGTACTGTTAGCAGCAATAATGTTACCTTTAGCATTAACAATCATGACGCCGTCACGCACTGACTCAATAATGGTTCTCCAGTATTTGCCAATATCCATATATTTCCCCCCTCGGTATGGTGCTAACCTGTTAACATAAACTATTAACACAACACAGATTTAATTAACAGCAGCATAAGGGAAAATAAAAAATTCTCTTTCTGATTTTATGACCACCCAAAATAACATCTTAATATAATTAGCAAATCATCAACAATCTTTTTAACATCCAATACAGACACATCAATTGGCACATCAATTGCATTAACGACTCCACAGTATCAAAAATGTATCCACAAAGATAAAAATCAATTAGCCTCGGGCATCTCTCAAACAACTACCAAAGCTCTTTACACTTTTAGGAGAAGTATTCCCCCAAAACGAAAATACATCTCTGGAGGGTGAAATCGAGAAATGAAGTATATCTGGCCCGGGACAAAAAAGAGAGGAGTGAAAAGCATGAAAACAAAGCAGATTGACAAAAGTGCCACGATAAAAAAAAGAGTGGCCCGGGGAATTTATGGAAAAATTTTTTTTCTTATCCTGATGACCATAATTACAAATTTTTGCCTGTTTCAAAACGTATGGGCATCGGATGACATTGATGGTTTGAAACAGCAGCTTGAAGAGATGAGCAGAACCATGGAGATGCTCAAATCAAAAATAGAAACAATGGAACAGGAAAAAAAGGCTGAAGAGAAAGAAAGAGCCGAGAACAAGGATGAGATATCCTATATCAGCAAGCGCCTTGACAAGGCAGAACTTCACACATCAACTGACAAGATATCCTTTGGCGTGGAGCTGCGCTCCCGCGGGGACTCCATCCACTATGACAACATGCTCTCTGCCCCTGACTCAATGATGAATGCATTTTTCTCTCCACCTTCCATGGGCGGTTTCAATGGAGCCACCCTCTCCCAGGTACAACAGGGGATGCAGAATATGGCAATGGCCGGCATGATTCCCCCTCTGGACTCCAACGATGTTGACAACGACATCATCTTCACCAACAAATTTCATCTCAACATGAAAGCAAAAGTAAACCAGAACTTAAGTTTTGCCGGTAGAATGGCAGCATACAAGGCCTGGGGTGATTCCACCGGCGTGAAATTCAACCAGGGAAGCCTTGGAGATATTACATTTGACGGAAACACATCATCTCTGCCCCATGGGGATACAATCCGCCTTGAGAGGGCATATTTCCTTTACAGCAAATACCTTGGCAAGGTACCAACCAGTTTCTCACTTGGAAGACGTCCTTCAACAAACGGGCCTCCCCTGGAGTATGCGGAATATGATCTTGAAGGTGGCTCTCCCCTTGCAACAATAATCAACTGGCAGTTTGATGGAGCCTCCCTGAACTTTGGACTTGAAGATTTGACAGGTGTTCCAGGTGCTTCCTTCAAGCTCTGCTACGGAGTTGGATTTGAAGGAGACTGGGGCAACTCATATTCAATTCAGGAGAGCCAGGCAGAGGTTGAGGATGTGCATCTTTTCGGCTTTATTGCAACCCTTTTTGACAATGATTCCTTTAGTGCAGTATTTAACTTTGCCCATGCATGGGATATAACAGACGGATTTACAGGTCTTACAGTAATGCCATTTGCCGTATCAAAATCCGATCAGGACGGTGATGGCGTATCCGAGTACTATTTTGAGCCCAACAGCGGCTCATACATCTCACGTATGGAGCCTTACACAGAGATTGGTGACTGGGATGCCGCAACACTTGTGCTTACAAAAAATCTCTATGAAGAGACAGAAAAAGAGATAGATCTTTTCCTTGCAGGTTCATGGAGCCACACAGATCCATCAGGCATTTCAGCAAATCCCTTTTACGAAATGATGGGAATGGGACTTTTAAGCTCCAATGGCCAGCTTGAGGCACAGGATGGGTACAGTATATATGCAGGCGCCCTATTCCCAATGCCTTTTGATGCACGCCTTGGCCTTGAATACAACTGGGGTTCAAAGTACTGGTTTAACTTTACAGGTGCCGAGGATTCACTTGTGGGAAGCAAACTTGCAACAAGGGGAAGTGTCTATGAGGGCTACTACATCCAGCCGGTTTACGGACGCAGTTTTTTCCTGAAACTTGGCGCAAGATTCTATGATTATGAATACACCGGAAGCGGCAATCCCCTTGGCAAACCCGTCAAAATATCAGATGCCACATCCTTTGACGGGCTTTTCCCCATAGTAGATGATGTCTGGGATGCATATGCATCAGCAACAATGAGGTTCTAATGCTCTTTCAATGTTTGATGGTGGTAGAAAAACACCTTGAAACTTTAAAATTGTCTAAAAAATCATCCAACAATTTAAACTTAAAGAAGTATTGATATATTTTCATGACAAAACACTAATATTAAGGAGACCGCAAAAATGACTAAAAAACTTTTTATTTCAACAATAACATTCTTCTTTATTATAACCTTTACAGCAATGGCATTTGCAGAAGAGCCGGCCGGCAACAAAAGAAAAGGCAAATATACCTACAAAAAAGTTTATAAATCATGCATGGAGAGGGGTGAAGTTGAGTCTGAACGCCCCATCATAAACCCTTCTGACAAAACAATGTCTCAATGGCAGCGTGTTTTTGAAACAAAGGATTTCAGTGAATTCAAGTGTGCTGAAGATTGGAAAAACCTCAATGAAGAGGAGCTTCTTGATATCTATTCATATCTTTATACAGGTGCAGCAGATTCTCCCACCCCTGCAAAATGCAAATAGACCTTCCTGGCCTGGGAATACTACTCAATGCTTTTGCCTTAAGAATTTTAAGGCATTGATATCTCCCCAGCACTTGTCTGAATCAGGATAACCAAGATGAAAAAGATGTTCAGGATAGATTAATCATGTCTTATCCTGTTAATCCTGGATATCCTGATTCTGACAGCATCAAGGAAGTAAATCACAGCCATGAATGCAGATGCATAAATAGCATTGGGCATAAACCCACGAACATCTCTTTGATAAAAATTTATATCCATTTCAACGGTAAAATGGAGGTATGAATGACCAAAATCCAAACAGCACAAAAATCAATTACTGCTGGATTAATTAAATTTCTCTGCTCTCTCATTATTATTGTCTTGATGCTTGTTCCCCAGACCATCAAAGCAAGCAGCAATACAGAAGAGACCATTGATGCGCCAGGAAGAACACTTGCAAGACAGGCAGTTAAGCGTGAAAAAAGATGGATAACAACTGACCACTCAAAACATGAAGCCCTTAAAAAAGATTTCATGTCCGGTGACGAGATTACAGAAGCTTGCCTCTCCTGCCATTCCGAAGCTTCCACCCAGTTCCATAAAACCATCCACTGGACATGGCTGGCTTCAGGAGAACCCCAAACAGATTCAGAGAAGACAGATTCAGAGAAAAAGGACAAAACAGACCGTAACTATGGAAAGGCCGGCTACTCGGTGAACAATTTCTGTATCTCGGCAAACAACATGCAGGACAAAGCATGTCTTAAATGTCATACAGGATGGAACGGCAAAACAGGCAAGGTAAACTGCCTTAAATGTCATGGTTCTGAACAGTTCAACTACACAGAAGCCTTTACCGATATCAAGGCATTTGCCGAAGAATCCAAGGATGACCCGAGCGTTTTGGAAATAATGAAGGAGATACAGGGAGAAGTAAAGGCTGCTGTGGAAAAAATCACGCTTCCCCAAAGGGATAACTGTGGGCAATGCCATTTCAAGGGAGGCGGCGGAGATGGTGTCAAACACGGTGATCTTGACACATCCCTGATGAAACCCAACAAACGCCTTGATGTCCACATGGGAATCGACGGCAAAAACTTCACATGTACCCGATGCCACACCACCACCAACCACAACATTGCAGGCAGAATATATACCAACCCCGCTGTTGAAAGCAGCAAAAGCCTTCTTGAAGATGATCTTGCCCCAAAAATTACATGTGTCTCGTGTCACAGTGAAACCCCCCATAAAACAGCCTCCAAGATGAACGATCACACTGACAGGGTGGCGTGCCAATCCTGTCATATTCCGGATTTTGCAAGGGTCAACCCAACAAAAATGAGCTGGAACTGGTCAAAAGCAGGGGATCTCAAAGATGGAAAGCCCTATGACATTATAGGGGATTTGGGAAAAGAGACATATAAATCCATCAAAGGGGAGATGACCTGGGAAAAGAATGTTAAACCGGTATATTTCTGGTCAAATGGCACCCAGACCAGCACAACCGCAGTTGATATAATAGATCCTTCAACTGTTGTTAAGGTAAGTCAGCCGGTGGGAAGCGTAAATGACAGGGATTCACGCATATATCCTTTCAAATTACACAAAGGCAAACAACCCTATGACAAAGTAAACAAAACCCTCCTCACTCCACTTCTATCAGGCCCCAAGGGCTACTGGACAACATTCAACTGGGACGAATCCCTGACGATTGGCAGCGAAATGCTGGGACTTCCCTTTTCCGGTGAGTTCGATTTTGTTGAAAGCACCTATGTTTTCCCGATAACCCACATGGTAGCACCAAAAGATATGGCATTAAACTGCACTGAATGCCACACAAGGGAAACAGGGCGTCTTGAGAGTCTTGCCGAATTTTACATGCCCGGAAGAGATCGTTTTAAACTCATAGATTCACTGGGATGGCTTGTGGTACTGGGCTCGCTTGCCGGTGTCAGCCTTCATGGTCTTGGAAGATTTTTTACAAGAAACGGGAAAAAATAAAAGGGATAACTGTCAGGTCACCCCCATTATCTGGTCATGTTGAAGAAGTTGGTGGAGGTGACAAGAAATCAACAGGAGATCTGTTATGACACATACAAAAATTATTAAAATATATCTTTATACGAGATTTGAAAGATTCTGGCACTGGCTTCAGGCCATAATGATACTCTTTCTTCTGATTACCGGATTTGAAATCCACGGAACCTATACCCTGCTTGGTTATAAAACAGCGGTATTCACCCATAACTTTGTGGGTCTTTCATGGCTTGTGCTCTTTGCATTCTTTGTCTTCTGGGTATTTACAACAGGAGAGTGGCGCCAATATATTCCCACAACCAAAAAGCTTTTTGATGTAATAATCTATTACTCCTTCGGCATTTTCCAGGGCAAGCCCCATCCTGTGGAAAAAACTCCGGGAGCCAAGCACAATCCCCTGCAAAGGCTTACATACCTTGCACTTTCGGCACTTTTGCTTCCAGTTCAAATGCTGACGGGGATCCTGTATTATACATGGAATACATGGAATACATGGTCAGGCATGGGCATCCCCCTGGCACCTGTTGCGATGATACATACATTTGTAGCTTTCATGCTTCTATCGTTTCTGCTTGTGCATGTATATATGACAACAACAGGGCATTCACTGTTCAGCCATATTGCAGGGATGATTACCGGATGGGAAGAGATCTATGAAACCACCCCCATTCAGGAGTGGGAGCTTCCGGAGAAGCGAAGAGTTTGACAGCGTTGAAACCTCACTGCCCCCTCTCCATTACTGGCAATGTTGTTGCATTAGGGTTTGTTCGGCTATTCAAAGCCTTTAATAATGAGGCTTTCAGCCCCCATTTATGGTACATCATGAGCTTAAGTCAACAGTATTGTCCATTACTGGAGATGGGGAACATGGGTAAGTTAGCTCGTACTCATTCCTAATGCAACTTCATTTGCCATTAACATCCTTGTCATCAAATCCAACACGGTAATAAATATCTGACAAAGAGAGTTCACAACCAATTGATTCTATAATAAAATGCTGCCCCATATCTGTGTATGGAGTCAATATCTGCCAGATCCCGCCATCACCACGAACAAACTGCTCTACATTACAGGTGTTCTGGGATACAAGTATATATTCCTTGAAGGATGGAATAAGCCTGTAGTGATTGAATTTTATCCCTCTGTCATATGCTTCGGTTGAGTCAGAAAGGATCTCCATGATCACAACTGGATTGAGCAGGGTATCAAGCCCGTTTATCTTTTCAAGTTCAATATCTCCACAGACAACTGCAATGTCCGGATATGTATATTTTTCAAGTTCGTTTACCTTGACCCTCATTTCCCCTGAAAAATTTTCACATGAAGAACCTTTTAGCTCTATTCCCAACTCCCTTTCAATATTTCTGCTTATCCGGTTATGGTTCAAACTGGCCCCTGTCATTGCAAAAATTTCACCCTCAAAGTATTCATGTTTTATCTCTGAGTTCTTTTCCAGTTCTAAATATTCCTGTTGATTTATCAGAGGTGTTTTCTGGGTTGAGCATTCATTTTTCATTTTTCCCATCATTTTTTTTATATGA
>NZ_LT828546.1:194910-234593 GCF_900170035.1 Desulfamplus magnetovallimortis
GGTAACAGGCTGTTTTTAAAACAACTTTCATCTCTTCGATTGTGGCGGTCATCAGCCATGTACGTTATATGAAAGTCTCGGTAACAGCCTGTTTTTAAAATGACTTTCATCTTTTCGATTGTGGCGGTCATCAGCCATGTACGTTATATGAAAGTCCCCGCAAATGGCTGTTTTCATATGGAGAGGGGGTCGGGGGGTGAGGTTACATTTCTACCAAACAGTTTGAACTTGAAGAAGCACTACTTTTGAGAGAACTCAAATTTACTCTTTTTAAAATCATTATCTCTCCCCCCGCTTATAGGGCTCACCAAGCTGGGCAGGAGCATTGAGCCTTCTTGGGTCTTTAAAGCTCATTACAAGAAGAATAAGAAGTGTGGAACCGTAGGGAAGCATGGCCAGAAAATTGGGAGAGATACCAAGAGGCTGCAAAAGATATTGAAGCACAAAAATACCGCCAAATATAAAAGCACCCCAGATTGCCCTGCCTGGATTCCACAGGGCAAAAATGGTAAGAGCAATGACAATCCAACCCCGTCCGGCTGTCATGCCTTCAATCCAGGATTTGCTGTATGAAGTGGAAAGATGTGCTCCGGCCATGGCGGAAAAACCTCCACCAATGATCACACAGGCGTACCTTATACGAGCGACATTTACGCCCTGGGTTTCAGTGGCTCTTGGGTTTTCTCCGGTGGAGCGCACCTTTATGCCAAGGCGTGTTCTCTCCAGAAAGAACCATGCCCCAAGTGCCAGAAACACCGCCATGTAGAAATATGGGGTCTGTTTAAAAAAAACCGTGCCGATGAAAGGGATATCAGAGAGCCATGGAATGGCAATGTCATCCATTTTCACAGCAAGGGGTTTTCCCACATATTGTTTCCCGAGCATGCCTGAAAGGCCAAGCCCTATCATGGTCAATGCAAGACCAGATACCACCTGATTGGCCTGAAGAGTTACAGATGCAAAGGCATGAAGAATGGAAATAATCATCCCAGCGCCAATGGCTGCAACCATTGCAAGCCAGGGGTCTCCTGTTGAGTAGGTGACAATAAATGCCACAACAGCACCAACTGACATAACCCCTTCCACACCAAGATTTAAAATCCCGGAACGTTCACAGATAACCTCACCAACAGTTCCAAGAAGCAATGGGGTTCCTGCCACCATGGTTCTCTGCACCACTGAAACAATAACATCTTCCATCAACACATATCCTTTTTATACAACGTCGTGGATTCTTTAGGCACTTTTGCGTTGCACTGCATTGCCAAAAACAAGCCGAACCTGATTTCTGAGAAAATAATCGCCCATGATAAGAAAGACAAGCAGAATACCATTCACAATCTGGACAGTTGCCGCAGGTAACCCAAGGGATATTTGAATAGCATCCCCCCCAACAAGTATTCCTGCAAAAAAAATTGCAGATATAATTGAAAGAAGGGGATTTAGCTTTGCAAGCCATGCAACAATAATTGCTGTAAATCCGTATCCAGAAGAGACCGATGCTGGATATCCAAGATACTGATGTATGCCTGCAACCTCACCAACACCTGCAAAACCGGCAAGACCGCCGCTTATGGCCATTATTACAAGGGAAGTTCTGAAAAAATCAATACCTGCATAACGGCCGGCTTCAGGATTTTCTCCTATTACCCTGACCTCATATCCGAACCTTGTTCTGTAAACAATGACAGCAAGGATTACCACTGAAACAATGGCAAGAATAAGAGTTGCATAGTGGATTCGTGAGCCTGGAATGACATTGAGAAGTGCGGTATCCGGAAGATTATCTGTTCCCGGAAAACCGAATCGTGTTTTCCCCTTCCATGGTCCAACAATAAGCATTGTTATAAATTCGGCACAGATATAGTTAAGCATCAGTGTGGATATGACTTCATTGATGGAGAATTTTATCTTTAAAATGGCAGGGATAAGCCCGCACATGGCACCGCCTGCAAAACCTGCTGCAAACATTGCCGGAACAAGAAAAAAGGAGGGAAGGGAATCTCCCCAGGCAAGCCCGACCCAGGTTCCCATTAAAGCTCCCATTAGAAGCTGACCTTCAGCACCGATATTCCAGAATTTTGCACGAAACGCAAGTGTAAGACCACCCCCAATTAAAATCAGAGGTATAGCCTTGGTAACAGTCTCCTTGAATCCATAAATGGAACCAAAGGAGCCTGAAAATATCTGTGCAATTGCATAAAAGGGGTTGACACCGCATACAAGGAACACAACTCCCACTGCAATAAGGGCTGCAAAAAGGGAGGCTATGTTGGTAAGGATTGAACGAAGTGTCGTAATTCTTTGCCTGTCACTGACTTTAATGGTTATCATTTATCAATTGCCCCCTGAAGAGGAGTATAGCTTACTGACCCTGCCATCATAAGGCCAATATCCTTTAATCTCTCTTTATCTGAAGCATCCAGAATTCCCATGAACCTGCCCTGAAACATAACTGCAATACGGTCGCACAGCTCAAAAATTTCCTCAAGATCCTCCGAAAAAAGCAGAACAGCTCCACCTTCACGCCTTCTGAGCAGCAACTGCTCACGAAGGTACTCTGTTGCTCCCACATCAAGCCCATAGGTAGGGTGAGACGCCACAAGCAAAGATGGCTTTTCACTGATCTCCCTGCCAAGGATGAGCTTCTGGATATTGCCTCCAGAAAGGTTCTTTATCTCAACATCTATGGAGTGTGTTGCAACTTTATAGTTTTCAACAAGTGAACGGGTATGAAGCTTTATACGGCCGTACTCCAGAAAAATTTTCTTTGAAAACTTGTCAAGGTGATGCTGCTTCAAGATTGCATTGTCATAAAGAAAAAGACCTGGAGCAATGCCAAACTTTATCCTCTCCTCTGGAACGTGGGAAACCCCGTGATCATAAATTTTCCTTGGAGAAAGATTTGTAATATTTCTGCTTCCGGCAACAACTTTTCCGGATGAAATCCTCCGGATACCTGTAATGGCCTCAGCAAGCTCACGCTGGCCATTTCCGGAAACTCCTGCTATACCAAATATTTCATTGGCAAAAACATCAAATGAGACACCCTTGACAGCCGGAAGACCTTTGTCACCAAGTACATGCAGATCAGATACACTGAGAACCTTCTCTCCTTTGGCAAGTTTTTCACGATTTACATTAAAAAGGACATCCCTGCCAACCATCATCCTTGCAAGTTCACGCTTGTCAACATTTGCCTTGTCTGCACCTCCAACAACACGCCCCTTCTGAAGAACAGTTACACGGTCACAAATCTCCATGATCTCATCCAGCTTATGGGTTATGATAATAACCATATGTCCCCGAGATTTCATGTCATTGAGAATTCTGAAAAGTTCCTTTATCTCCTGGGGAGTAAGCACAGAAGTCGGTTCATCCAGAATAAGAAGGTCAGCACCATTTAAAAGAGCCTTTATAATCTCAACCCTCTGCTGTTCGCCGGCAGAAAGCTGCCATACCTTCCTGGATGGATCAATATCAAAATTGAATTTTCTGGAAAACTCCACCACCTTATCTCTGATTCTTATCTTTGGGAAAAAAAATGGAGTCTTTTCGTAACCCAGAGCGATATTTTCAATTACAGAGTGATTCTGTATAAGCATAAAGTGCTGGTGAACCATGCCAATGCCGTGATGGATTGAGTCAAGAGGAGAGGTTATCCTTACAGGTGCGTCATTTATCCTGATTTCTCCGCCATCCGGCTGGTAAAGTCCATACAGAATATTCATCAGGGTTGTCTTGCCGGCACCATTTTCTCCAAGAAGCCCAAGAATCTCGCCGGACTTGACATGAAGGTTGATATCCCTGTTGGCATAGAAGCCTTGAAACGATTTTGACATATTAACCATTTCAAGTTTCTGGATCTTTGTCATAACAGTTGCCTTGATCTTTTACTGTCTGTCCATGGCCGGTACTACTGATTAAGGAGGGGCGCTTTAATAACTTGCCAATTTGCATAATTGGGGACAGATTTTAAATCTGTCCCCGTTCTTGAAAATGGAAAGTTACTTCGTAACCATCCTATGCCGACCGGGGAATGGGGATTGTGGAGTTTAACAGCCATTTAAACCATATGCTCAAAATAGACATTTTATAGCTTTTTCAGAACTTATTGCATTTGTCTGAATAAGGATAAACAGGATGGATAGGATGTCCAGGATAGATAAGTCTGTATTGTTTTGTATTATTCTGTATTATCCTGTATTATCCTGTATTATCCTGTTAATCTTGTTAATCTTGTTAATCTTGTTATTCTGGGAATCCTATTATCCTGTTATCCTGTTATCCTGTTATCCTGTTATCCTGTTATCCTGTTATCCTGTTATCCTGTTATCCTGTTATCCTGGGAATCCTGATTCAGACAGTGTTGACAAGGTTTACAAGATCATAGGTGTCAACTTTGAGCATATAAATTACTGAGGAATTGAGCCTTTAACGTTATCAACATAATACATGATACTCAGAAGATCCTGCTTGGACGCGCGCTCTCCCTCTTTGATCTGGATATTGCCGGTATTATCCTTGATAGGGCCAACAAAAGGATCGAACACATCAACGCCTTCCTGCATCTGGGCATATCGCTTCATCACAAGATCGTATGCATTAAGCTCTCCAAGATCAGGAGTGGAAATTTGCACAGATTTAAGATCGTCAACAAATTTGGAGTTAACAGGCTCATCAAAACTGCCACCCAGTAATGCTGCTTTTTCTGCTGCAAGCCACCAGATATCTTCATTGCTCCAGGTACCATTATGAATGCTTTCAAGGATGGTTGCATAGATCCCGCCCCAATCCATGAGCTGTCCTGATACAACGGAATCCTTGCCATAGGGCTGCATGGGGCTGTAGTGGCTGAATGTATAGATCTGTTTCCCTTTTTCTGTGTGATCCTGGCCAACTTCAATAACAGCAGGTGTATCCTCGGTGAATGCAAGAGCATCACAACCTTCTGCAATAAGAGCTTCTGCCGCCTCTTTTGCCTTATCCGGCCCGTACCAGGCATAGGTCCAACGCACATTGACCTCTGCATTTGGATTGGCAGCCTTTATACCAAGGGCAAAGGCATCAATGTGCCTTACAAGCTCAGGAATGGGAAATGCTGCAACATAGCCTATCTTATTGGTTTTGGTAAGAGCTCCTGCCATAATGCCGTTAAGGTAGTACATCTGATAGAGATCACCAAAATAGGTTCCCATGTTTTTAAGGTTTTTGAAGCCGGAGCAGTGCATGAAGAGTTTGTCTGGATAGCGTTTGGCAGCTTTAAGGGTATCTTCCATGTAACCAAAGCTTGTTGTGAATACCACATCGCACTTCTGTCCCTGAATCAGGCGGTCGATGATTCTTGAAGAGTCTGACTCGGCAACTGACTCAACAATAACTGTCTCCAGCCATGGAAATTTCTCCTCTGCAAATTTTTTACCCTGATCATGGGCATGTGACCAGCCATAATCTCCAACAGGGCCTACATATATAAAACCTGCCTTCAATTTGTCACCTTCAGCCATGGCAAAGCCTGAAAAAAACATCACCGACATAATACAAATAACAATCTGCTTGACAAAATTCATCTTTTTTCTCTCCTGGTATTATTAATTAAAAGGGCATGATTACGTATCAATCACCCCAAGTATAAAATGACAGCCATTTTCGGCATCCTTACATATGAATCCAAAGCTACTTTATACTTTTTTATGAGAGATTCCCGATACCCAGCGTTTTCTCTCCGGAAAGTGTCAACTGAGAAATGAAGCATGCCCCATTTTCATGCTAAAGCTTTTTGTGATCCAGTCGTAAGTTACTAATTCTCTAACAAGCCACCGTATTTGGATAAATTTTTTTACTTTACGATAGTATGGCATTTGCAGTCAACCAAAATGATATTGAATATTCCGCACAAGAGAATAGTCATTAATCAAACAGTAAAGGAAAATCTGCGGGGTGTCACCGCAAACATTTTTTTATCGACAGATGATAATTTTTATGATTAAAGAATAGTCTTATAAAATAAATATTTGAATACAATACACTTAAATGGGGGAAATGCATGGAGAAAACAATGGATATTCTGAGACAATGTATTCTGTTTCAAAACAGCAGTGATTCAGACATTAAAAACATAGCCACCATGATGAACCCATGTCATGTTCAGGAAGGGGAATCCCTTGCATTAAAAGGGAACAAGGCAACATCTTTTTTCATACTTGTTTCAGGCATGATGCTTCTTGAACTTGATGGTGGCAAATCCATTGTCATGGCAAAGCCTGGTGATTTTGCAGGTCTTGATATTCTTTCCTCTAAAGGTACCTACTGCTCAAGCTTGACAGCACTTAAAAATGGCGAGGTACTTACAATTAAAAGGGGCGATTTCCTTGATCTTATCCAGGAAGATTCCAGTAATGCAGAGCAAATAATGCAATCGTGGTCTGAGCACATTTCCAATGAATTACCTTTTCTTGAAGTTCCTGAAGATGACGAAAACCAGTATCAATACTGATCTATATACTCAAAATCGACATCTTAATTGCTTTTTCAGAACTTATTGCACTTGTCTGAATCAGGATAACCAGGATGGATAGGATGTCCAGGATAGATAATCTTGTATTATCCTGTTAATCCTGGGAATCCTGATTCAGACAGTGTTGACAAGGCTTACAAGATCATAGGTGTCGACTTTGAGTGATTAAGACAATTTATTTACTCAAAATCGACATCTTATTGCTTTTTCAGAACTTATTGCACTTGTCTGAATCAGGATAACCAGGATGGATAGGATGTCCAGGATAGATAATCTTGTATTATCCTGTTAATCCTGGGAATCCTGGGAATCCTGATTCAGACAGTGTTGACCAGCCTTACAAGATCATAGGTGTCGACTTTGAGTCGATTAAGACAATTTATTTAAGCTAATAAAGTAAAAATAGAGACTTTTTTAAAAAACAAAAGAATTGTAAATCTTTAAATCCGATATTAATAATTTTACCACTATCAAAATGGAGGCGACAGTGTACGGATTACAGGCAATCTCAGCACACAACGGATGGGCTATCTCCGTTGTCGGTATAACAATAGTTTTTACTGGACTGGTTCTTCTATCCCTTTCCATAGCCCAGCTTCATAAAATCCTTGACTTATGGGAAAACAGGCACAATCTTGGGAGTTTAAAAGAACGACTCCTCAAAAAAAACCAACCTGAAAAAATCCTATCCTTCACAGAACAGCAAAAGGAATCTGCAAAACAATTCAAACTGCTTGCAAGAACAATGGATGATTCTTTTGCTCTTCCAAAACTTCTCAGACTGGCTGAAGTTAGTGGGCTTAATGCACCCCACTCAAGCCTTGCTCTCCTTCTTGAAAGCGGTATTATCAAATCAGAAGAGTCCGGCTTTTTCACATGGGACAGAGAAATGTTCATGAAAATTGTCCAATAATATAGCCTTGTCGTATTTACCGTGCAGTTTACCGTAAAAATCCACCGCTTGATTTTTTTCTTAACTTGAATTTTTTATTAAGAGGTGAGCAATTCCGGAATGAAAAGCAAATTTTACTGCAAACAACAACACATTAGAAATTTTAGAGGACTTAATTATGGAGACTCTTTTTATAGATTTTTTTCAGAACACAGGTATTTTTCTGTGCGATTACCGAAACATTATAATGATTATTGTGGGTTCCATATTTATTTATCTTGGTATAGCCAAACACTATGAGCCACTTTTGCTTGTTCCAATAGGTTTTGGAATGCTTGTGGGTAACATACCGGTTTTTGAGGGACTGGGGCTTGGGATCTATGAGAATAACAGCGTACTACACTACCTCTATTATGGTGTAACACAGGGAATATACCCGCCCCTGATCTTTCTCGGCATAGGTGCGATGACCGACTTTTCAACTCTTCTTGCAAGACCGGTGCTGATGCTTCTCGGGGCAGCCGCTCAGGCAGGTATATTCATAACATTTCTCGGAGCGCTTGCTTTGGGTTTTGCACCCAACGAAGCTGCATCCATTGGCATCATAGGTGGTGCTGACGGGCCAACAGCGATCTTTCTTACAGCAAAACTTGCTCCTACACTGATAGGCCCAATTGCAGTGGCTGCTTACTCATATATGGCACTTGTTCCAGTTATTCAACCACCCATTATGAGACTTCTTACTACACGAAAAGAGAGACTTATCAGAATGGAAGAGCCAAGAGAAGTAAGCAAACGGGAAAAAATGCTTTTTCCAATTATTGCTTTTCTGCTCTGCTGCTTTCTGGCACCTGCCGCTCTTCCGCTTCTGGGATTTCTCTGCTTTGGAAATCTTCTAAAAGAAGCTGTTGTTACCGAACGACTTGCAGTTGCCGCAAGAAATGCAATCATTGACACTGTTACCATTCTGCTTGGACTCACCGTAGGTGCAAGTACACAGGGCAATGTATTTTTAACCAGCAGCTCTGTTGGCATATTTTTCCTTGGAGCCATATCTTTTTGTATTGCCACAGCAGCCGGCCTGATTTTTGCAAAGATAATGAATCTTTTTCTCAAAACAAAAATTAACCCTCTTCTCGGAGCAGCCGGCGTTTCAGCCGTACCTGACTCGGCAAGAGTTGTCCAGATGGTTGGACAGCGTGAAGATCCTACAAATTTTCTGCTAATGCATGCCATGGCTCCCAATATTTCAGGGGTTATTGGCTCTGCACTCGGAGCTGGTGTACTGTGGAGTTTTATAAGATAATTAGGCATATTTCATATTACCCCAAAAGTAGTTTTACACTTTTTTTGATGGCAATCCCTTATATACTGCATTCTCAAAGCTAAAAATTAGGGTTCGATTAATTGTAGAGACAGGGCATGCCTTGTCTCTACGTTGCAGATAACCCTGAAATTAAGTATTGACAGTGTACTACTGCCTATTCAATATTATAGTTGTCGGGTAGAAATACCTACCTCACCCCAGACACATCTCCATTAATTGATAGAGGGGTAAAAACACCCGACAGTTAAACTTTGAAGGAACACGACCTCTTTCGTTTGCAGATTAACGCTTTCCTGACTGACCTTCCCGATTTTCGGAAATCTCGTTCAGTAAAATGTCAATTACTTTTAGATCCACATGAAAAATGCATAATAAACCTATAAAAATTGCAACCGATAAATTTACCATTGATGGAGTCAAAAATTTTATGCTTGAATCAAAACTTGATGACCAGATAATGATAGTAACGCTTACAAACGGCAAAACCAATTCCATTACAAGAGAGACACTTGAACAACTAAAAGATTGTGTTGACAAGACCAACCAGGATAAAGAAATAAAAGGTATTATCCTGACTGGACAAAACCGCTTTTTTTCAAGCGGATTTGATCTTTACACATTCATGGGATTCAATAACAGAGATGAAGCAATTGAATTTCTTGGTTTTGCTGACAAAGTTTTTCTGGATCTTTTTATTTGTTCCAAACCGGTCATCTGTGCAATGAACGGCCATGCTGCCGCGGGAGGACTTATTCTGGCAATGGCATCTGACTACAGACTCATCACTGACCACCCCAAGATCAAGGTTGGAATGTCTGAAATAAAAATCGGGGTGCCCCTTTCAGTTGCCCAGAGTGCAATCATGAGATTTGGCCTTGATTCTGACAAAAAATTCAGGGATCTTATGTATTTCGGAGATATGATGGATGTCACAACTGCCCATCAAAAGGGAATTGTTGATGAGCTGCTCGCTCCGGAAAATCTCATAAATCGTGCAAAAGAGCTTGTAAAAATGTGGATAGATACCCCTGCACGACCATTCTGCCGCCTCAAGGAAGAGCTTAAAATGGAAACAGCCAGAATGATCAGAAGACGAATGGCTGACACAGACTGGCAGAAAGCCCTGGACTGTTTTTTTGACAAACAGGTAAAAGATACCCTTGCGTTTGTTCAGTCAACCATGGAATAAGTTCCTGCCTTGCAGTCAACCGTGGAATAAGTTCCTGCTTTGCAGTCAACCGTGGAATAAGTTCCTGGCTTTCAGTCAACCGTGGAAGAAACTCCTGACTTGGCAAAGTCAAGGTCAAAGAAGTTATGCATCACGAGTTCATTAGATGAAATTTCAGAAAAAGTATTTCAACAGTGTAGAAGAGTTGACACAATCCCTTGAGGCAGCAGGCTACATAGCTTCAAGGGAGATATCAACAGTTATTTTTGTTGCCATGGCCACGGAAAAGCCCATTATGGTGGAAGGTCCGGCAGGTGTTGGCAAGACAGAACTTGCAAAGGCTGTTGCTAAAACCCTCAATCGTCCCCTTATACGTCTGCAATGCTATGAAGGACTTGATGAAGCAAGGGCACTTTATGAATGGGAATATGCCAAACAGCTTCTCTACACACAAATGGTGAAAGAGAGAATCAACACAGTCACCACAGGAACAAAAACACTTGCTGAAGCAGTGGAGAAAATAGCAGCAGAGGAAGATGCATTTTTTTCAGAGCGTTTTATCCAGCCAAGACCTCTTCTTCAGGCAATATCCTCACCCGAGCCTGTTGTGCTTCTTATTGACGAGGTGGATAAGTCTGATCCGGAATTTGAAGCATTTCTGCTGGAGCTGCTGAGTGACTTTCAGGTAACCATCCCTGAACTTGGGACAAGGAAACCTGTCTCCATTCCTCTTGTATTTTTAACATCCAACAACTACCGTGACATGAGCGATGCTCTAAAAAGGCGCTGTATCCATCTTTATATAGATTACCCTGCACCTGAAAGAGAAATTGAGATAATAAAAATGAAGCTTCCGGAAATTGAAGATTCCCTTTCTCGCCAAATTGTGGAAAGCATAAACAAAATAAGGGCAATGTCACTAAAAAAAAGACCTTGTGTTTCAGAATCAATTGACTGGGCAAGAGCATTGATGGCACTTGGTATAAAAGAGCTTAATGAACAGAGTGTCAAAGATACCATGAATTTAATATGCAAATATAGAGCCGACACTGAGATGGTGACAAAAACCATTAATCAGGTAATTTAAGAATGAAAACCTAATTGTGACCACTACTGTACTTTCAACACTTAATTTTAGGGTTATCTGCAACGTAGAGACAAGGCATGCCTCGTCTCTACAGTTAATCGAACCCTAATTTTTAGCTTTGACAATGCACTACACTTTGTGTTTTCAAAGCTGTTGAAACCACAATATTATGATGGAAGATTAAAAAACTTGCGACTCTTTACACGATATGAACTTGAGACTCTTTACATGATATGAAGGATGGGAAAAAACACATTTTTCTTTTCAAATTTGTTTCATATTCAGTTAAATTCTGGCATAAAGGAGAAGATAATAATATTTCATTTACTTCACATGGGGCGGGAAAAATGAATTACGGTATTTTAAGCGAAAAACAACTAAAAGGTATCGATAATGTGCTTAAAGTCAAACTAATTGATGCAGGTGTTAAAAATGCCATTTTAATAGATATGGCAGGGAACACAGTCTCAAAACAGAATGACGGCAACTTCAACATTGATACAGTAGCATTTGCAGCTCTTGCAGCAGGCAATTTTGCAGCAGTGGATGCAATGGCGCAAATGGTGGGGGAATCAGAATTTTCCCTCCTTTTCCATAAAGGTGAAACCGCAAGTATTCACTTCAGCAAGGTAAATGAAAACTTGCTGCTGATTACAATGTTTCATAAAGATATATCGTTGGGTTTAATACGTCTGAAAGTTACGGAAACCAATAATGCAATTAATAAAATCTGCCGCAATGAAAATATATGACTTCAATCCAGTTTCAACTAAAATTGAAAGAAAAACCAGGGTACAGCTCCTTGAGATAGTGACACATTCATTCTGCTGTCCGGAATGAGGAGGGGAACTTTTGGCTTTTATTAATATAATGACCAAGGAAGTTCAGGTTAAAATTGTTTACTATGGCCCTGGAAGGGGCGGAAAAACAAGCAACCTTGAATATATATACAAAAAATACAGAAGCAACATACAATCTGAAATGGTTAGCCTGAAAACCCATGATGACAGAACTCTTTTCTTTGACTTTCTGCCCTTTGATGTGGGGAAAATAAAAGGATATGATGTTTCTATACAGTTATATACTGTCCCTGGTCAGGTAAAATACAATGCCACCCGCAAACTTGTATTAAAAGGGGTTGATGGTATAGTTTTTGTTGCAGATGCAATGGAATCACAAAGACAGAAAAATATTGACTCACTAAACCAAATGATTGAAAATCTTACAACCTATAATCTTGATATTACTAAAATCCCTCTGGTGATGCAGTATAATAAGTATGACCTGAAAGATTCCAATATACCCCTTTTATCACCCCAAACAATGCAAAAAGACCTTAATATGGAGTTAAGGGTTCCGGCCTTTGCAGCAAGCGCACTTGCTGGCGGCAATGTTATTGCCACCCTTAAGAAAATTATTTCCTTAACCTTGTCATCAATTCAAGATCAGCTTTTTTAAGGAGGTGCTCATTTGAAGAAGCAATCAAATAGAAAGAGCAGCGCTTCTCTCAGTGAACTGAAACGTCTCATTCTCACCCTGAATAACGGCATAACCGAATCTACTTTAAATCAGATCAACGCAAAAACAGATCAATTATCACTTCAGTTTACCAATGACAAGGTTCTGTCAACATTCACCAAAATGGTCAAAGCCCTTGTCAGCTATATACTTTCAAAAAGAGATGAGCTTCACAGCGAAGCACTGCCTCTGCTCAACTCAGTTATTAACAATATGGAGATGTTGAGTAGCACAAAAGGAGCATCTCTCTCCAATGAACAGAAACAGAATCTTCTGTCAAAAGAAATTGCCAACTTTAACAGATTCAAACAGATGGTTCAACAACCTGGCAGAGCTGCTTCCCAGCCATCCTCAACTGCTGATGATTCGCCCATTGCCAACCTTAAATCCATTATTCTTTCCCTTGACTGGGAGATATCAGAAGAAATTATCCAGAATCTTGACAAAGAGGTAAATCACCTTAAAAGACACTGGCAAAACAGTAAGATTCATCTCTCTTTTCTCCAGATGTTCCAAAGCATTGGCAGATATGTACATAACAGAGGTGCCAATACACATCCGGATGCTATCTCACTTCTTAATTCACTATACAAAAATTTTGAACAGGTTGTTCTGCAGCCAAACCTTTCACAACAAAAGCAGCAGGATATTCTTTCAAGGGAAATTCAGAAATTCAATCAGCTAAAACAAATAATTTCATCTCCACCTGCAAGAAAGCCAACACCCCAGGGAATGAATCCCATGGATGATCTTATAGGTACAAAAGTCAGCAATCTCTCGCCGGTTGATGATCTGATTGAAGAGATTCATATGCTCCAGGATGATGGCAACAGAACGCACTCCCCGGGTGGTGTTAATCCTGCTGCAACCTCATCAACACCAGACAATCCCAACATAAGAGAAGTAATACCTGACAGAGGGAAAAATCAGCCTATTCCTGAAATACAAAGCAGACTGGATGCTTTTTTTGATGAGGATGAACCCATGGATTTTGCAGACTCCGGTGACGAGGTGGTTCCTTACACTGACGGGTCTCAATCTTCTTCAGCTCAAACATCTACCCCTTCCCCTAAAGATGAAAAAGACCAATGGAGTGATGGTGCTGTTCCATTTGAAGACGAACAGGATGATCTTTTTGATGATATTGATCCCTTTACACCCGAAGATGACCCTGGCAGCAACGAATTGGCTTTTGAAAACAACCTGGAGCCACCCTACGAACCAATTGATGACAATGCAAAGCCATCATCCAGAAGTGCAGATAGTACAAATGGAATGGTGCCCTATGATTTTGAAGACGAATTCTTTGAAACAGAAGCAGAACATATATCAGCCACTGCAAAAGATACACAATCTGCCAATTCTGAAAAAATACCACAAATTGACATGGCATTGCTTGACAATGTCAAATCAACAGTTGCAAAATGCATGTTTGATGGAAATATCAATTCACTGGAGAGTGTTAACAGCAGCATAAGTTCTATTCAGCAGCAGATTGATGCTGATATCTCCAATAAAAACGTTCCCTCTGAGCTACAGGTGATGCTAAATCTTTATAATGCATTCAAGAATAGTCTCGCATTTGTTCCCCAGGATACAATACAAAGCGGCGTTGAGGGCATGCTATTCTGCCTCGACTGCATTGAACATTCACAAAAACAGGAATTTGACAACAGTGTGGTATCGGAATATACCTTAAGCAGTGCATGCAACCGTTATATAAATTTCCAGAACAATCTGCTTCAGCTTCTTGACCAGGGAAATCTACCTCAGGGAGATAAGAGTTTTAGCTCCACCAATGCTTACGCTTCCGGAGAGGGAGTCAACAACGCCCCACCTGATTCTGAACAATTGATGAGTGGAGCAATGCAGGAAGAGGAAGCTTTTACTGATCCCAGGCCTCAGGGTTTTTGGGCAAAACTGAAAAGAATGTTTGGTTTATCATAGACATGAGCCAGCAATTACTAATTTTCTTTTGTGAAGATTGTGGTGAAAGAAATAGTCTGACACCGGAAAAGATACAAAATGGAAGAGTGACTTTTAAATGCTCAAGCTGCAAATATACAAATTCATACCCTGTACCAGGGGCGCCCGATAAAGAGAAAAAGGTTTCAAGAAGTGCTTATTTCGGCAGGAAAATGGAACAAAAGTCAAATGATTCCATGCCTGAAATGCTTCGCCGAATGGTATGTCATATTGAGATGCTGCCAGAGGTAATAAAGGCGTTTTTTTTTGCACCTTCAGACTCTATGTTCATCTGCTCTTTACCGGAAAATTCGTACCAAAAAAATAAACTTTGGTCAATTTGCAGACTTTTATCCAACCATTATTCAGCATCAAAGTCAGCAGCATCATCACCTGTTAAAGAGATATCCCTTAGCAGGAGCAACCACATTTTTTTCTATGGCAAACTGACAGAGTCACTTTTCCTTGGTGCTATCACACCTCTGGAACATCAAACATTTCCATTTGATGCTCTAATAAAAAAGACTACGGCTGAAGTTCAAAATCATCTCCGTTCCATCGAGAACGATAAGCATGGCGCAAATAAATAGAAAATATATCCCCGCACATTTTCGTTAACCAACAATATATCGGAGGTGCCAATGTCAATATCAGCAGAGACAGTCATTCTTATATTCACCCTTTTTATCTACATTATTATACTTTTTGTATTTAACAAAGCGCGTAAGAAGTATGCTGGTGGAAAGGTGGGGCAGGTAGTAAACCTGATACTTGTGACAGTTGCACTACTTTTTATGGCAGACTATGCAACTATTATGGGAAAATACATTTCCATTGAGGTTATAGATACAATAAAAGCGCTATTTAGAACAGCAGGACTGTCATTTCTTGCATATGGTGGTGTCAAGGTAGCTGGTTCGTAAACTTTTATCAACCATAACCACATGCTTTTTTTGGGCATGCATAACCACCTACTTTTTCTGAACCATGATTTTCATGATTAAGGGATTATCCTGATTTTTCATCATGTTAATCCTTAAATCCTTTAATCATGTTTCAAAATTTGGCATCTTTCATTTGCCAGTTTACACTTTCCTGAACACAATGCCCGTTTTTATGGTAGCCTCTTCCGGAAAGTGTAAAGTACTATCTGCATGATATGAAGGATGCCCAAAATTTTCCAAAAAATGCAAACTACTTTTGAGTTGAGATGAAGGATACCAAAAATTCATCCGAAAAATGAAAAAATTCCCTTTGATTTCCGGCTTTTCTTTTGATCACCTTTCTGATTGGACTGAATTGTATTTATAATCGTGGAGACATCATTTACAATCCTGTTCTTTTCCCTTGAGTCGGTATGATATTTTTTTACATACCCAATTATATTTTCAATCTCGGTTAAAATACCCTGAACAGGTTTCATCCCAAGTATCTCTGCAATTTTTTCCAGAAGAAGAGTAGTATATGAGCTGAAGCCCTCAAGCAGCATATCCCTCACAAGCTCTTCCTCATTTCCCTTGGCGATAAGACTCTCCATCTCGTCGAGAATCGACTTTATATTAATATTGACATGATTTGAAGGATGATAATATTCAAGCAAAGCAGCGTGATGATCTTCAAGTTGCACTTTTACCTCATTAAACAACGTTGATCCTCTTTCTCCAAGCTCTCCTTCAATATTTTTTGATATAGATTGCAGTATATCATTATAAACCGTTATAACAGCAGAAAAATCCTTTGAATCTGGCTTATCAGATAACTGAACTTCCTCTGTCTGCTCAATCAATCCATAAGAGTTTAGAGAGAAAAAAATCTTATAAACAGCAAACTCATCGTATCCGCTTTTGGTTATTATCTCTCTTATTGTACGTGTTCCATCAATCAATGAGAGTATCCGCCACTCATTGGCATTGAGCTTGATCTCCTCCTTGTTCTGGACATTACCCGCGATTCTGAATACCAGCTTGTCACTTGTGATAACAGTATTGAGAACAGACATCTCGTCAATTCTTCTGGATGCTTCAAGAATAAGCTTCATGGGATTGAGTTGTGTGATTACCATTCCCTCAAGGTTAAGCTTAATGTCTTTATACTCAAATTTTCCTTTTTTCCAGAGCAATAGGCTGTAAAGAATCTCTTCTACCTGCTTAGTATTATATTTATTAAGTGTATTTAAAGATACATAGCCTTTATCCACAAGAATCTTTCCAAGGGACATTTTCTGCTCACGCCCAAGGGCAAGACATTTTTGAAGCTGATCCGCAGAGATTATTCCATCCCGACGAAGAATATAACCAAGCCGAACCTCTTTCTGGGAACCGGAAGCATATACAATGGTGCCCTCATCAAAAAACACCTTGCACTCATTATTGCCACTGGTCACCCTTAAAAGACCGGTTTTCTGGTCATTACAAAGAAGCTGAAGAATACTTGTCAGAAAAAGCCCTTCAAAATCACCTTGAAGATTCATATTCAATCTCTTATTCTTGTATTTGAAAATTGTGCTGGCAGCAGCCACCTTTCACCATTAATTTGTCACGTACAAACAGGGAAAGGCATTTAGTTGCACATTAACAGCGTAAATAATATAATTGTCTATCATAGTATAATAAGATGGGCATGTATGACAACCACAAAAAGCATTTAACTGAATATGGGAGCAACTCCCACTGAACTGACTGTTTTTAAAACGACTTTATCTCTTCGATTGTGGCGCTCACCCGCCATATACGTTTATAAATAAGGATTACAATCATCTATGTTGCAAACCATCATTAATTTCACCAGTTGCTGCCGTTCCTATGGTCTTAAGGTCTCCACAAGCGAGGTAATTGACTGCATTGCCCAGATAAACTTAACAGATCCACTTGACGAACAAACATTTAAAACCATTTTACAGGCCAATTTTGCCAAAAGCAGGAGGGAACAAAGCAGATTCACATATATATATAACCTCTTCTTTCACGCCATACAATGTGAAAAAGAGATTCCAAAGCCAGATGATATACTTATACATAATTCTGAGAAAAAAAACACACATCCATCTCATCTTCCAGATATATTAAGTGAATTTATGGACTTTCTTGAAGAAAGTCAAGCTGAAGGCTTTTCTACCGAAGAAAGGCAGCTTTTAGAATTTATACAGGGAAAACCTTCCTCTTTTCTTGAAACCATTCACAATTTAAATACAAAATCAGTAAAACAACAAAAATTTTTTAAATCAAATATGGATCAACTCTCCGGCAAATTGGGCATAATGCTTCTTATAAACCAGATGCGACAGAAAATAATGCATCTTGCCGGTGGCAACTTTGATAATAGTGATAAAAAAAGCATCTCCATAAAGGGTGAGAAGGAAACCAAATATTTAATATCACAAATCAATGGCCGCCTTGATAACGCCTATTCACTTCTCACAGAAGAACCAAGGGAAAATAATGATTCTATCATGGAGAAAAAAGCCCGTATCAATTCTTTGGGGATGCTGGAAGAAAAACCATTTTCATCACTTACCCCCCTTGAAATAAACAAGGTAAAAGAGAGAATGGATGGATTGGCCAGAAAATTGAAAGATCAGGCAGGCAGACGCTTTGCTGTAAAAAACAAAGGGCGGATGGATATAAAAAAAACATTGCGCCATGCAGGAAAATACCAGGGAGTACCTGTAAAAATAATATTCAAAAACAAGCCCCTTAACAGGGCAAACCTTATTGTGCTTTGTGATATATCAGGGTCTGTCTGGTCATCTGCCAGATTCATGCTGGCAATCCTCTACTCTCTTAAGGAGTGCTTTCAAAATATTAGAAGCTATATCTTTGTTGCGGAAATCACTGAAATAACAGATTTTTTAACTCATGATGACGTTAACGAAGCAATTGAAAAAATGCTCAAAGAGATCCCCATCAATACCAATGCACCAACAGATTACGGAGCCACATTATCTACATTTAAGAAAGATTTCAGCCACCTTATTAACCAAAAAAGTACCCTCATAATAATGGGAGATGGCCGATCAAACTATCTCAATCCCCAGGCTCACATACTTGGAGAGCTACGCGAAAAATGCCGCAGGATTATATGGTTGACACCAGAAGCCTACAACACTTGGAATAAGGGTGACTGTGAACTATCTGCATACAGACCGCACTGCCACGAATTGAGAACCTGCATGAACCTTGACCATTTGACCCAGTTCATACAGGAGCTTGTCCTTTAAATTTAAAGAGAGATAGTCTCTCTGTCATGTAAAAGGGTTTACAAAAAGAAATGGATTATTATTATTCTTGAGATGTTTCAATCTGAAAGTGTAAACTGGGAAATGAAGCATGCCCATTTTTACGGTAATATTATCAAAAACAACACAAGGAAATAAATTATGCTCAAACTTGGAGAAAAAGGTGCTGTACCACAGAAAGACAAGGAAACCTATGCAATTGCCCCTCACATCCCGTGCGGTGTTATTACACCTGATCAACTGAGAACCATTGCTGATGTGGCAGACAAATATAAAGCTGCTGCCGTAAAAATCACCAGTGCATCCAGAATTGCCATTGTAGGGCTTAAAGAAGAAGATATTGACAATGTCTGGAAAGATCTCGAGCTAAACCTTGGACATGCTGTGGGTCTTTGTGTAAGAAGCATAAAAGCGTGCCCGGGGACAGCATTCTGCAAACTGGCTCAACAGGACAGCCTTGGAATGGGTATGAAACTTGATGAAATCTACCACGGCATGATTCTTCCCAGCAAAACCAAAATGGGTGTCAGCGGCTGCACAAACCAGTGCGCTGAAAACTGTATCAAGGATGTCTCCCTAATGGGAAAAAAGAGCGGCTGGACATTGATGGTGGGCGGAAACGGAGCATCAAAGCCAAGACTTGCAGATACATTGGCCGAGGAGTTAGACGATGAAACCGCCCTTGAAATGATAGGAAAAATTATAGCCTATTATCAAGAAAATGGCAAAAAAGGTGAACGTATCGGAAAGATGATTGACCGAATCGGCCTTGATAACATGAAAGCAGCGATACTATAATTTTGCTATCATATCCTGGCATCCTTCATATCATACAGAAAGTACTTTACACTTTCCGGAACAGTATCCCCAAAAAACGGACATTCTGTTCGTGAAAGTGTAAACTGGGAAATGAAAGATGCCCATATCCTATAGTTATTTGATTTATCTGAATCAGGATAACCAGGATAAAAACTCAAAATCGACATTTTGTTGCATTTTTTGTAGTTGTTGCAATTGGCTGAATGAGTATAACCAGTATGAAAAGGATGTTCAGGTCAGATAATCCTGCCTTATCCTGTTAATCCAGTGTATCCTGATTCTGATAGCATCACAGGCAATCTTTTCAGGGGTTCATCAACCCCTGGAAATCAGGATTTCTTTTTCATGGCAACCTTTGCATCTTCAAATGAAGCCATCTCGCACATGATCTTACAGGCAGCTTCTGCTGTATTGATTGTAAGTGCGGCTCCTGTACCTTCACCAAGACGCATACCAAAATCAATAACCGGTTCAAGTCCCATATAATCCAGTGCAGCTTTCTGGGCTACCTCCACAGATTTGTGTCCTGATATAAGATATCCTGCAATATCGGGATTAATGACATACGCCACAAGGCCGGCAGCCGTTGATATAACCCCATCCAGTAGAACTGCTGCTCCCCTTGATGCAGCAGCAAGAACAGCACCTGTTATACCTGCAATTTCATAGCCTCCAACCCTCATTAGAATGTCAAATCCATCATTGGAGTTGGGTCTATGGAAAGCTATAGCCTTTTCAATTACCTTGATTTTGTGCTCAAGCCCTCTGTTATCAATACCGGTACCCCTGCCGGCAGCGTCAGCAGGAGAAATTCCGGTAATAACACTTATTATGGCAGAGGCGGACGTTGTATTACCAATTCCCATCTCTCCGACACCCACAATATCAAGAGCAGATAGGGAGTGCCTCTTTAAAAAAACCTCCATACCCCTTCTGACAGCGAGAAGAACCTCCCTGCGGGTCATGGCAGGTTCAATTGTAAAGTTACGTGTTCCTTTCCGGATTTTTGCTGTAATAAGATCATGATGCTCATCAAAGTTACCGTTTACCCCCATATCAACAATCTTCATCTCAATATTGTGATGCCGGCAGAGTACATTTATGGCTGCACCGCCATTTAAGAAGTTGAGAACCATCTGATGTGTCACTTCAGAAGGATATGCAGAGACCCCCTCTTCAGTAACACCATGGTCACCTGCAAAAACAAAAAGAGCTTTTCCATTGGGCCTTATTTCCGGTAACAGGCTCTTTTGAATAAGACTCATCTGAATGGCCAGATTCTCAAGAGTTCCAAGTGCACCAAGGGGTTTGGTCTTATTGTCAATTTTGCCCTGAACAGCAGGCCTGAAATCCTGTCTTACAGGAGAAACAGAAGAAATGATAAAGTCACACCAGGATTGATCTGATATGACTGAATCCACGGCATCCTTATTTTCCTCTTGCCGGAAAGCAGATGATTTTTCTGACTTCTCCTGTAAAACCCGGCCATGAATCCTGCCTTGGAAATCAATAATATATTTTAATGCCTTTCCTGCAAGAATATCCGGCAGAAGCCACGATACAGCATCAGGTGTAACAATATCCTCCACAAGATGCCCAAGCAAAGCTGCATTCTTCTCCATAAAAGGTATGGCATCCATCATATTTTTTCGGGTCAGGCCATAGGAACCGGTAACTTTAAGCTCTTTGTAATGAATCAGATTAACAAGATTGGTTTCAATATGCTCATTTTTGGAAAGCCCGCTAAAAAAAGATATCCGCCCCCCCTTTGCACCCTTTACAATAGCAAGATCAAAGGCAATATGATCAGCACATGCATTTATAACAGCATCAAAATCACTTTCAAAAGTATCCTTGACACACTCAATGGCTGTTGCATCAAGAAACGGGCGTATCCTGTCAATCTTCTCCTCATGTTTCTCTATTACAAGGGGTACAGCTCCACGATCCCTGCATGCAAGTGCTGCAACAAGCCCTACTGTTCCTCCTCCGTAAATTATAACCCTCTCTCCTGTCTGAAGTTCGAGTTTGTCAAGGGCATTGAAGACGCAGCCGGCAGGCTCTGCAAAACAGCCAATATAAAGAGGATTAATATCGGGCAAAGGCAAAAGGGATTGCTTTGGAAGTGCCACAAACTCGGCAAAACCGCCATCGTGGTGAAACCCTGTGATCTTCATATCCTCACAAAGATTTTCACGCCCGTTGATGCAGTAAGAGCATTGACCGCAGCTTTGCCCAGGCCATACAGCAAATAGATTACCTGAATCATCTTCCACAACCATCTCATGACCAGGAACCCTTGGGAAACAAAGGTCTCTGTGCCCCTGTTTCCACATCTTGGCATCGGTTTTACAGATAGCACAATAAAGAACTTTTAATAATCTAAAATCATCCGGTAACTCATTAAGAGGTGCATCTTCAATATCAAGTTTTTCAAGACCTTTCAAAATCAGTCGTTTCATTTTTGTTTTCCGTTTATTTTCACAAAATCCTCCAAAATCAGATTTAAGCACAAAGAGATTTTTCTCACAATCAGAATCTTCTCTTAAATAGGCTCTTCTCTTAAAACCAATTTAAAAACCTCAGGCTCCATATTTTGCTCCCTTGAGGCATACTTTACATGCTCTTTGACCTTATCAAGCTGATTCATTGGAAATACCGATGCCTTGTCAAGTCCACATAGGTGGTATTGGCTATCCTTTACCCTGAGGTATTTATCAGCACTTTTAATTACCAGAAGTTCGGTTTCCATAATTCCATTTCCTTTGCCGTGAAAATACATTCTGTTTTCGGTTGAAGATGAAAACCCTGAAGGTGTTATTATGGCCGGAACAGTAACAAATTTTGAAAGCAATCTTAATACTTTTAGGCATCTTTCATTTATCGGTTTACACTTTTCTGAACCATGATTTTCATGATTAAGGGATTTTCTTGATTATTCATCATGTTAATCCTTAAATCCTTTAATCATGGTTCAAAATTTTCCGAAAAGTGTAAACTACTTTTGAGCTGATATGAAGGATGCCTACTTTTATGATTGATTCTTTTGTGTGTGAAGAAGATGGTACACGCATTCTTTCCGACTTGAATCCAGAGCTGACTGTGATTGATTAGTACTATTAATTACATTTATCCTGTTTGGAATCCCATTAAAAAAATTTACGTAGGGGTCGGGTTCCATATCCGCCCTAAATGGGGCAGAAATGTATTCTGCCCCCTACAGTTTCATATAACGTACATGGCTGATGACCGCCACAATCGAAGAGTTGAAAGTCTTTATAAAAACAGCCATTTGCGGGGACTTTCATATAAACGTACATGGCGGATATCCGCCACAATCGAAGGAGTGAAAGTCATTTTTAAAACAGGCTGTTACAGAGACTTTCATATAAAAAAATTTCATCCAAAGGATACTAATTTATCATAGTGGAAACTCTATCAAGCTTTGCAAGCCCTTTTTCCGGCTCTCTGTTCTGATTTTTGACCCATGCCTCAAGAGCCCCCTCAACCCTTCCATATTCAATGGCCTTTGAAGCAGCTTCAATGCCGGATTCAATTGTGGTTTCACTGCCTGCGACATAGTATATAAGAGCAGCATTCAAAACTGCGGCATCACGCCTTGCACCATGCTCCTTTCCTTTAATAAGCGAAAGAAATCTGCGGGGTTCCTCGGCTATATTCTTATCAGGGGCAATGGCACTACAGTCATGAAGATCCATTTTAAACGATTTGGGAGCAAATTCATACTCCTCAATTGAACCATCATTTTTAAGCTCGGCACACCAGGTTGTTCCGCACACTGATGCCTCATCCATGCCCTTGTCAGAACCATCAATTCCACCGTGGAGCACCAATGCACGCTCAAATCCGATGGCCTTCATCACATTCACCACCGGAAGAAGCATATCCTTTGAATATACACCCCGAACCGCCCTTCTCGGCATGGCAGGGTTTGCAAGGGATGCTGCAATATTAAGAGTAGAGCCAAAAAAAATCTGGGAAAGAATCCTGCCAAGTGCCATGGGATGAATTTGGGGACTCATACCATTAAAAAGGCCGATGTTTGCAGTTTCAATACTTTTTGCCACAATATCTGCCGAACACTCAACATCCACACCAAGGGATTCTGCCATATCAACTGTCCCGCACTTTGATGTGATTGCCCTTGCACCATGACGTGCCATTGGGATTCCAGCCGATGAAGCTATGAGGGAAGCGGCGGTACTTATGTTAAATGTCTTAAAACTGTCCATTCCGGTACCGCTGTTCTCCACAACAGGAACTCCACCATTGGTATTAAGCTGAACCCTTATGGTATCCATCTCATAAATGGCTTCCCATGCTCCGGCCACCTCTTCGGCTGTTTCACCTTTGGCATTCAGGGCAGCAAGAAATGCCCCCTGCTGCATATCTGTAATCTCATTGTTCAATATCTGCCTGAAAGCATCCCTTGACTCTTCCCTTGTAAGGTGACTCTTTTGAATCAAGCGGGTAATAAGGGTGCCAAATTGTCGATTTCTCACCAAATCCATCAAAAAAAATCCTCTATCCTGTGATCAATTTACTCTGTTCCATAATCAATTAAAATTTATCAGATCAACAATAGCTCTTATTCCAAGAAGATAGCTGTTAACCCCGAAACCTGTTATCTGACCCTTTGCAAGTGGGGCAATCACGGAAAAATGGCGAAATTCTTCCCGTGCATGTACATGGGACATATGCACCTCAACTATGGGAACACTCAAGATACCAAGAGCATCCATTATACCATAGCTGTAATGTGTCCATGCACCGGCGTTAATAATCACACCATCCACATTTTCTTTGTGCGCCCTGTGAATCCGCTCAACCATATCACCTTCATGATTTGTTTGAAAGCATGTAACCTCAATACCCAGTTCTTTGCCAAGTTTTTTACACTGCTCATCTATTTCAGACAATGTAACAGTGCCATATTGCTGAGGATCCCTTTTTCCAAACATGTTGAGGTTAATTCCGTTAAGAACAACTATTTTTTTCATTATGCTTTTGATTCCCTGTATAAATTAAATTCCTTATAATACTTTTTGGCACAATCAGGGCAGATACCATGGGAAAATCGGGCATCTGAATGCTTTTGAATGTACTCTTCAAGCTTTACCCATGTTTGTTCTGTGGAACGGATATTTTTGCAGTGTGAGCAGATGGGAATAAGGCCTTCAAGGGTCTTGATCTGATCAAGTGTCTTTTGCAGCATCAAGTTGGAATTTATCAGCTTCTCCTGATATTTTACAACCCTTTCCGCCACTGCAAGCCTTGCTTTTAATTCAATATTATCAAATGGTTTTGTGATGTAATCATCAGCTCCTTTTTCCAATGCAAACGCTATATCATCCTTTGACTTTTTTCCTGTCAAAATAATGATGTAAGGAGGGTTATCAGCAAAATGCCTCTTAACCTCAGTGCATATTGATACCCCGTCCATACCGGGCATCATCCAGTCAAGAATGGCTATTTTAACTGAAGGATCATTAATCAGATAGTTTAGTGCCTCGTCCCCTCTTTTTGCAAGATCTGCTCTGTATCCAATTTTTTCCAGCACAGCCTGCAAATAAAGCCCAGATGTCAAATTGTCTTCTGCAACCAAGAGTTTCATGGCTATCCTTTTAAAGAGTCATCAAAAATGAGTTAATATCATTTTTAAGCAGTGCCAGTTTTTCATGATACAAGTTGAGCTGATACTCAAAAGCATTAATATCTTTTATCCTGGCACAATTTTCCAGCTTCTGGCATATATCTGCCACTTCCGGAGCCTGTATATTGCTGCATGCCCCTTTAATTGAGTGAGCTGTGCTCTCTGCTGACCCAAGATCATTTTGTTTTATTGAGTTCAAAAGCTCTTCAGTAAGCTCATCTACATCTGTCAAAAAAGCATCAAGTATCATCCCTACCACTTTATAATCTCCGGAAAGGTTCTCTATCATGGCATCCTTGTCAAAAAGTGGAAAAAAGGTGACATCATTTTGTGGTTCATGACAAACCCTGCTTTCCTTTTGTGCATCAGTCAAAGTCCTGCTTCTCTTTTGTACACCAGGAGAAAAACTGCTTTCCTTTTGTGCATTGGGAGAAACGCTGCTTTTCTTTTGTGCCTTCGGAACAAACCTGCGTCTATTTTGTGCATCAAAAGAAACTCCGGTGTTTTTTACAGTTTCAGGAAGCCATTTTTCAAGCACATTCATAATTTTTTTTGAATTAACAGGCTTTGCAATATGGTCATCCATGCCGGCTGCCATGAACCTATTCCTGTCCTCATTCAGTGCATGTGCAGTAAGTGCAATAATAGGAACAGGTGGCCGGTTCTGCATATGTTCCATCTCCCTGATTTTTTTTGTGGCTGCAATACCACCCATTTTCTGCATACGAACATCCATGAACACAAGATCATACTTACCGGTGTTACGGCCTATCTCGTCCACAGCTTCACAGCCATCTTCCACAATAACAACATCATGAATCCCAATCTTTTTTAATAAACTGGAAGTAACAATCTGATTAATGTGATTATCTTCAGCGTAAAGAATTCTTACATTGTGAAACTCTATTGTACTTTTTACCTCTCCCTGAGATAGTTTTGAAGTATCCTGTAAAGGAAGGCCTGAGTAAAAACAGGGTGAAAGAAGGCGTATCAATTCATAATATCCAACCGGCTTTGTTAAAATTGAAACAGTGTGCTCATCTGTAATTTTTTCCATTAAGTCACGATTTATAACCATTGATAAGATCGCAAATAATGGCTTGCCTGAATCATTTTTCAAATCTCTTATTATGTCAAGGGGTGATATATCCCCTGCTGAATCATCACAAATGACAATATCAAACATGGAAGTTGCACTTTTACTGTCGATCAAGCCACTATCAATGGGGCAGCCGCCTCTTTTACCATGAAAACACCCATCCTCATTTTCATAACACCCATCCTCTTTTTCATGAGTCAGATTGACTGATGACAATGAGGGCTTTTTCTCACAGTTAATGTTCATATGTTTTAAAGCTTCCATACCTGATGAGAGTACAAGCGTTTCCATGTTCCAGTAACTGAACTGCCTTACCATATAGTCAATGTTGGGGGATGGAGTACTCACGATCAATGCCCTGAGCGACTTAAAGTTTAAAATGGCATTCTGGATATCCGGCTCAGGCAACGGGTTTGCAACTTCCATTTTTATTGTAAACAGAATTTCGGTACCCTTATTGTAACTACTGTTTACTTCAATGGTGCCCCCCATTTTCTCAATGATTTTCTTTGAAATTGTAAGACCAAGCCCTGTTCCACCATATTTTCTTGAAATCTCGGCACTGGCCTGGGTAAAGCTGTCAAAAAGCTCTTTTTGTTTCTCTTTTTCAATACCGATTCCTGTATCTCTGATTGAAAAGAGTAAATCTGTCTCTTCTTCACCTTTTTCTTTTACTCTCTTTAATCTGTTTTTAACACAGAGAGTGATTTCACCAGAATCTGTGAATTTTATGGCATTGCCGACAAGATTTACCATTATCTGTTTCAATCTTGCTGGGTCACCCATCAATTTTACAGGTACATCAGGCTCGGCATAACAACTGAATTCAATCCCTTTTTTCTGGCTTCCTGCTGCCATTATGGAAGCTGTCTCCCCGAGCAACTGCCTTATATCAAAACCAATTTTTTCCAGTTCAAACTTTCCTGACTCAATTTTTGAAAAATCAAGTATGGAGTTGATCACATCTAACAGCAAATTGCTGCTTTTGGAAATAATATCAAGATATTTAAGCTGCGACGAGTTGAGGCCGGAATCCCCAAGAAGCTCTATCATGCCAATGATTCCGTTCAAGGGGGTTCTTATTTCATGGCTCATATTTGCAAGAAAAACAGATTTAGCCCTGTTTGCAGATTCTGCCTTTTGTGCTGTGTTGATAAGTTTCTCTGTCTTTTTATCAATTTCATTTTGAAGCAGAATATTTTTTTCAAATACGGAAAAAGCATCTCCAGTTGTTTTGATGGAATTTTTTACCCTCTCTTTCAAAGCATTGATGATCTTTTCCTTTTTGTTCAAAAGGGCATCCTTTTTTACAAGCTCTGCTTCAAGTGTCGCCACTTTTTCCTGAAGGGCAAGGTTTTCCTGAAGGGTAGGACTTTCATGAAGGGAAGAACTTTCATGAGGGGCAGAATTTTCATAAAGGGCAAGGTTTTCTGATATCATGGTTTACCAATCACTACACAGGTTAATGTCTGATTTACATGTATTGAGTTAAACTGCTCTCCATAGGTGCTGAAGCCAATAAATTTTATTTTGCCAAGCTCGTTTTCAACCTCATCTACAAGACCCTTGGCAAATATCTCAAGCCTTCTATGGATACAGTCAAATCCAATGGTGGCCTCAATGTGTGAAAAATCCGACCTGATCTGGTCAATCTGTTTTTTAAGGGAAGGCAGCAGCCCAGTTCCCTCTCCAACCGTCAACGGGATACCGCTGTCAATGGCACAGGCAAAAGTCAAACTGTCATCTTCATTTACATATTGAATGGATCTGACATACCACTCATCACCGATCTGAAGCATCACCGGATGGGTGGAGTAAACTTCCAGTGTTAACTCATCTTTGGGAATACCTATAATTTCTGCAAGTTCTTCTGCAGCAGGCCCTCCATTGATCTCTGTCACTATCCTCTTGGCAGCATCTGCTTCAGTTATAACCATGTCTTTATCTGATGGTTGATAATGTTGCATCTTATATGCTTTAAATGACATTTTTGACTCTATCAGAACAAATGAGGCAACTCCAGTTCTGAACTCATTTTCAGCAAAAACAAAAGTTCTGGTAAACGTAAGGTTGTCCGCTGCTGAACCACCAATCAACGAAATGCCTTCAAGGGCACGATAAAGAGATGATGTTATCTCTTCTTCCTTTACGGAAAGACCGTCAATTAAAAGAATCGTAAATATCTTTGCTGGATCAAGCACACTGGAAAATTTTAAATTCTTCTTCATATCCTCAATGAGATCTTTTGCTTCATTGAGATTAAAATTATTTAAATCATCAATTCCTGCACAGTGAAAAGCAAATTTTCTGGAAGAGAAACTGATGCCGACAATTCCATTTTTCTGATAACGAGTACCAATTTCACCAGCGGTTGTGCACCCTGTTACAGGACAGTCAAAGTACTTTGCAACTGCATCCTTTATTTTACCCAAATCATATCCAATGGAACAGAAAAAAATTACTCCTGCAAGGTCTTCCTGATAAAGTTGATCTGCAAGTTCCTTTACAGCTTCCATTTCATCGTTTAAACAATTTTCAGCTCTTTTTATATATTGTGAGTTCATCCATTCCTCGTTTTCAGATTATTCATTCTATACATTGATTCGATTCAAGCACTCTCCCAATATTTTTTTATTAGAACGTCTCCACAACATACTGATATACTCAAAATCGACACCTATGATCTTGTAAGCCTTGTCAATACTGTCTGAATCAGGATTCCCAAGATTAACAAGATAAGGCAGGATTATCTACTCAAAGTTGACACCTATGATCTTGTAAACCTTGTCAACACTGTCTGAATCAGGATTCCCTGGATAACAGGAGAACAGGATTAACAGGATAATACAGGATTATCTATCCTGGACATCCTATCCATCCTGGTTATCCTGATTCAGACAAATGCAATAAGTTCTGAAAAAGCAATAAGATGTCGATTTTGAGGATATACAAAAATGTTTATCTCTTCGATTGTGACAAGCACCCACCATGTACGTTTATATGAAAGTCTCGGTAACAGCCTGTTTTTAAAACGACTTTCGTCTTTTCGATTGTGGCGTGAATCCGCCATGTACGTTATATCCATTTTTACCGTGGAAATGGATACAATTTTCCATATTCGGGGGTGGCTGGCTGGCAGCCATGACCGTTTACCGTGAAAATGACTATCATTTTTATATTTGGGGGTGATTGATACCTAATCAATCATGCCTGTTTACTGTAATTTATTTAAGGCTCATTCCTTAAATAGATTACTCAACCACTCGACAAAAATTAGGGCTATTTCAGTATCTGGTCTCAAAGCATGCGCTGTAACGGATTGTCCAAGGGGTTTACCGGGTTCGTCCTGCCATGCAAGATAAGTGTGAATGATGGCCTTGCTGTAATGGGGTTGCTTGAAATGTGTAAATCCACCTTGTTTTGCTGTTTCCACACATTGGGAGGCAGCATTCATAGCACTCTCTTCGGCCATTTCCATCAGGAAATCTTCCAACATTCCAGGATCTTGATTATTCGGCATCAACCATATGCCAATTAGTGGTTTTCCTGAATTGTCAGGTAAAATACTTCCCTTTTCATTGGGCATTTCGGGAAAGAGATAACCATGATCCTTGATTTTTTGCTGAATCTGTTGCCATCGGCTGCTGGCTCCTGAATCATCTGTATCCATTACCACACCAATAGTCTCGGGAGGCAAAGGTTGAATGATCAAAGCATTCAGGCGCTTCAGAAGAGCCTCGTCATTTTCGCATTCATATATTCCGAATGTTTCAGAAATATGGTGGTATTCACAAAGGGCAAGTATAACGTGACAATCACTTTTACCCTCCACAAGCAAGACTTTTTTCCCTTTGTGCTTGCATGGATTTTTCTTTGCCATCAGCGCACCTCAACATCTGAATCAATTGAATCGGAAAGCATCTCTCTGGTATAGCCGATAACTTTTGCCCCATTGATCGGATCAGCTTCCAATCTGTAAAAGGAAGCTGATTCTTCATTGGAACTCCAGACATCATGGAAGCCTTTGATACAGTCTCGACTATGGGTTGTAGCAATGACCTGAACATTTAACTTTTCTGCCAGTCGAACAATATTCTTCCAGATTTTCGGCAGTGTTAACCAGTGCAATCCATTTTCAAATTCATCAATCAAAAGAAGTCCGTTTTTGGAATTTACAAGAGCCAATATGATATGAAATAAACGAGTTAACCCATCTCCCATTGTTTTTAGAGGAAGTCTTTCATTGACTCCCTTGTAACGAATTATTGGAATACGCCGAGATTTTTTTATTGATTTTTCAGCCAAGTTAGCAACAAGAGCTATGCCTTTTATATTTGGATCAATTATTTTGAGACAAAAAAGAACTTCTTTTTCCATATCAGTCAGATTGATATTATCCCATAAGGTAGCCAAATCATCATCATTAAGATTCTTTGTTGGAACTACCTGATGGTTTAAAATCAAATCCTTATATCCGGTATATAACTGTTGCCTATACTCAGGGCTATAAGGATTTACCGTAATATAATAACATCTCTCACCACTTTTCTGAGTTGCTTCTAACGCAAATTGAATATCTGGCAAGTCATCATTTATTGAATCTCTATCAATCGGAATACGTTTTCTTCTTCCATCTTTATCTTCTGCAATCTGCAATGCTTTCAGTGCTATTTTCAGCATTTTTGAATCATCGTCAGGCTGTCCAATTTCAATGGCTTCACCGTCTATTTCCGGCAGAAGATATCCATTGAAAAGATAAGCAAAAGGTTTTGAGATTTGCTGTGCAGAGTATTTATCTTTTTCGGATATAAAGCTTTCCCACTCTTCATCCCGTGAAGAAATTATATCAAATACTGTACGAGGGCTTCCTTTTGTTGCATATATTTGAAGTGCTTCGAGCAAACAGCTTTTCCCCGAATTATTTTTGCCCACAAATAGATTGACACGCTTTAAATTTTTTATCTCTATTTCCTTGAAAATCCGGAAATTACGAATCAATAATGAGTTTATCATATGCACCTCGTCTTTTATTGCCAGTCACTTGTCAGTTAATTGGTAGTGTCATAAAAGTGTTGATATCTTTTTGTGAAAGCCCTGCTGAATCAAGGTTTGTGAAGAGCTCATCAACATATTTGGGACACCACCAGTTAATTATGGTGTTAATACGGTAAACAAAGCGATCAAGAGTGGACGGAATCTCCTGCCATTTAAAACATGAATAAGCATTATCTTCATAATTGTACGCCAAGCCATGTATGTTATTCAAAAATCACAAAAAAAATCACAATCAGGCCAAACAGTGCGCAGCCTGCGCTTGCAAGAAACAGATAGGCATGAACAGTATCGTAAAACATTCCTGAAAGCATAAATCCTGCCATCATACCAGCACCATAGGTAACAGCATTGTTAACAGCCTGCCCAAAGGTTGCTCCGCTCTCTTGTGAGAGTTTATCAACAGCAAGGATACTGGAAACATGAAATGCGCCATAGGTAAGGGCGTGGAGAAGCTGGGAAAAGAGTATTAAACCAGCAAGCAGCGTAAAGGGCGGGAGCGTTGAGGCACTGTTGTGAAAAATTTCAGATGATGTGGCAAAGAGGAGAAACCACCTTATTACGGCTGCAAAAAAAGATAGAGCAAGAATCCTTTTCAGTGTGAATCTTGAAAAAAGCGGGCCTGAAAAAACCATTACAGCGATCTCAGCAACAGAAGCAACTCCCCATGCAAAACCAATAAAACCTGTGCTGAAACCCAATGATTCAAGATAGATGGAAAAAAAGCCATAATAGGCACCATGACTTGTGAGCATCAAAAAAGCTGCAAAAAGAAACATAGATGTATTGAATGAGAAAAAATTCCTGAAACCAGATAATCCGGAAGAGATTCCTGCATTACCTGCCGATTGGGTTGGTGGTAGTTTAACGGTTAATAGCACCTGTAAAACCATGCCACCAAGCATCATTGGGATAATAATATCAATGGGTTTAAATGTGAGAACCTTACCAAGGCCCATTGACAGGAGAATAAAAGCAATGGAACCCCACACACGTGAGTTACCATACTTTCTCTTCTCTTTGCCAAGTATATCCATGGCAAATGCTTCAATAAAAGAGACAATGGGAGCATAAAAAATCGACTGGCATGCAATGACAAGAAAAAGGGGGGTAAAGGTACGGGTAAAAAAAAGCGGTAACCATAGAAGGCAGCTCATGGAGGTGCAAAATATAAGAATGGATTTTCTGGCATTGAACCTGTCTGCCGCCATTGCCCATAAAACAGGAAAAATAACCACGGCAGCAGTCTTTACAGATGAAATCAATCCGATCTCAAAGCCTGAAAAACCAAGATGACGGCAGAAAAGGTTAAAATAGGGCAAAAAGATCCCCAGGGTCCCAAAATAGATAAAGTAGTGGGACCCCAGAAGAACTTTCATGTAATTTACGCTTATATATTCAGGATTGTTTTTTTTCATCATAGTCATAATTTCCCCGATTTTTAACTTTATGCTGCATCTGATGACAAGAGATAACAGAAGATGCAGTATTAAAAAAGAGAATTTATGACTCCCGAAATTTTTTCAAGGCATCAATAATCAAGAACACATTGTACAAACAACACAAATATCACTTAAGGCACTATTTTCTAAAGCTTTACCCAGTAAAAAGCTTCATCCAGTAAAAGCTTCATCCAGTATCAGAACCTTGTGTACTGGGCACCGAGTTCCATACCAAGATCCAGAGCTTCTTGATTCATTTGTATAAAATCTTCCGGTATTCTTGTTTCAACTATCTTCATGACTGATGTAGGTTTCAGAAACTCAGTTATCCCGAGAAGTGCTCCCAGCATACATATATTAAATACAATGGGTTTGCCGATCTGAGCCATGACAGATTCGTACATGGGTACCTCAATCTGCTTTGCATCCACTTTCTTGGCAATCTGGACATATTTTGAGTCTGTTATCACAAACCCACCAGGCCGTACAAGAGACGCATATGTATTATAAGACTCCTGAGTAAGACAGACCAGAATATTGGCCTGATTCACTTCTGGATAATATATGATATCATTTGATATAATGACATCGCTTCTCGTGGCACCACCACGGGCAGCAGCACCATAACTTTGGGACTGGGTGGCATTCATCCCCTCATGGATGACAGCGGCTTCAGCCAGTATGATGGCTGCAGTAATCACGCCCTGCCCGCCTGAACCTGAAAAAATAAGTCTGGTTCTTTTCATGATTGGCTCCTCTTCATGGCTGTCTCAATGATTTTGTCATAGGATTCACAATACTCCGGTGTCTCCGGATTATCAACAAAGATACCCCTTGGGATCAAGGTTGGATCCTTTTCAAGGGCCTTGGAACCGATTTTTGCCGTGGTGTTTTTCTGAAACTCCATCATCATGGCAGCATCACCTTCCTTGTTTTTTCTGCCATAATGGGTTGGACACTGTGACAGAATCTCCACAACGGAAAAGCCTTTATGTTCAATGGCTCTTTTAAGCAGATCAACAGCCTCAATGGCATGATATACTGTGGTTCTTGCCACAAATGATGCGCCGGCAGCCATTGAAAGCTTTACAACATCAAAACCGCTGTCAATGGTTGTATAAGGAGCTGTGGTGGCTTTTTTGCCAACACCTGACAAAGGAGAAAACTGCCCGCCTGTCATACCATAAATACGATTGTTCATTACAATGGCTGTGATATCAATATTTCGTCTTGCTGCATGTATAAAATGATTACCACCAATGGCAAGTGCATCACCGTCACCCATGGGCACCAGAAGTTTAAGTTCGGGCTTGCTAAGCTTTACGCCAGTTGCAAATGCCAGGGCACGTCCATGAATGGTATGAAGGGAGTGAAAATCCACATAGCCTGAAATTCTGGCAGAACAGCCGATGCCGGAAGTCATTACGATCTCGTTCTTGTCAAGCCCCAGAGCTTCAACAGCACGGATAAGGGAGTTGAGAACAATACCGTGTCCGCAACCCGGACACCACATATGTGGAAAGTATCTTTGTCTTAAATAATCTTTAATTGCCATGTTTATACCCCCCTTCCCTGGATAACCCGAAGGAGTGTCTTGATGTTGGTGGGTGTGATAAGTTTACCGTCAATACGATTGGCCAGAAAAACTCTCTCGGGTTTATCCACAGCAGCCTTTACATGACGCATCACCTGCCCCATGTTCATTTCAACCACAATGACTGCCCTTGCGCCGGCACACTTTTCACGGATCAAGGTTTCAGGAAACGGCCAGATGGACTGAAGTTCCAGAACTCCAACCTTTTCTCCCCTGGCCCTTCTGCTTCTTGCAAGGTGAATGGCAGATCGTGCAGATGAACCGTATGATATCATTATATATTCAGCACCCTCAAGGTAATGCTCCTTGTATCTTGTAATGGTATGCACATTGTTGTCAATCTTGTCCACAATATGGTGAAGCAGCTCACGTACAACCTTGGGGTTATTTGATGGAAAACCCCACATATCATGAAAAAGCCCTGTTACATTATAGCGATGTTCTGCACCAAAATCAGACATGGGCAGACGTCCGTCCTCCCTTGGCAGGTATGGATGGTAATCAACGCCTTTTCGTACAGAGGTTCTGAGGCGTTCTACCAGTGGGATATCTCCCTTTTCAGGAACAACAAGTTTTTCCCTCATGTGTCCCACCACCTCATCAAACAGCAGAATAACCGGTGTACGGTAGGTCTCGGCAAGATTAAATGCATCCACTGTCATTGCAAACACATCCTGATGGTTGGATGCGGTAAGAGCAATAATGCTGTGATCTCCGTGGGTTCCCCATTTTGCTTGATTTACGTCACCCTGGCTCACATGGGTTGGATTTCCTGTGGAAGGGCCACCTCTTTGCACATTGACAATTACGCATGGTATCTCTGCCATACAGGCGTAACCCAGAGCCTCCTGTTTCAATGAGAAACCAGGACCACTTGTGGCTGTCATAACCTTGTGCCCTGTCAATGATGCACCAATAATTGCGCACATGGAGGCTATCTCATCCTCCATCTGTATAAATTTCCCCCCCTTTTCCGGAAGTCTGCTTGATAAAAGCTCAGCTACTTCAGTTGAAGGGGTTATGGGGTACCCCGCAAAAAAATTAATTCCTGCATAGAGGGCGCCCTCAACACATGCCTCGTTTCCCTGGATAAACTTGATATTATTATTCATTTGAATCATCCTGGTCTGTCAGCACATCGTCTGTTGAAGTCTCATCTGCCAACACATCGTCTGTTATCAGATCGTCATCGGCACTCTTTTTCTCTGCCGGGACATCATCTGTTGTCAGTACCTCAATTGCAAGATCCGGGCACCTCAGTTCACAAAGTTTGCAACAAATGCAATCCTCGGGCCGTACTGCAACAACTTTTTCACTGGAATCAAGTTCAAGAACTTTTTTGGGGCAAAAGTGTACACATATACCGCACCCCTTGCACCACTCTCTGTTTATCACATGTTCCTTAAGTTTAAGCCTTGCCATAAACTCCTCTTAATTTTGTCAGCTTACTTTCAATTAATTTCAGCCAGCCGTAACCATATTTGCTTTACCCCTAAAGGATTTTCTTAATACAATGAAAAAAACACCTTTTCAGGGTATGGGTTGATTAATAACAGGTCAAGCCCACTTATAAGCGGTTCCATATTGAAAAAACATCCATTATGAAAACACAAAAATGCCCTTCAATATTTTTTTGTTCCATAGTTGATTTGCCAATTCAAGTCAAGTAATAGATAAAGTTAACAGAATTTATTGGAAATTTCGCTGTTCACACTGATATTGAGAAACAATACCTATTGAAAATCACTTACAACAAAAAGGCACAACAGGTCCCGTAAGAAGTATGGATATTAATAGCAATAAATATATAAAGGTCAGCGTCATCATCCCCACATTCAACAGGGCTTGGTGCATTGCAGATGCAGTTGAATCAGTACTCGCACAGAATTATAAAGGGACAATGGAGATTATTGTTGTTGATGACGGCTCCACTGACGATACACCCAGGGTTATTGAACCTTATATAAAAAAAACAACCAAGATTAAACCTAATGTAGAGCAGATAGAATCTCACACAGAAAAGATAGAACCTCACACAGAAAAGATAGAACCTCACACAGAACAGATAGAACCCCACACAGAACAGATAGAACCTCACACAGAACAGATAGAACCCCACACAGAAGAGATAGAACCCCACACAGAACAGATAGAACCCCACACAGAAGAGATAAAACCTCACATGGAACAGATAGAACCTCACATAGCCCCTTGCATAAAGCAGATAAAGCTTCTGAAACAGGAAAACCGTGGGGTCAGTGCTGCGAGAAATCTTGGAATCAAAAAAAGCTCCGGAGATTTTATTGCATTTCTTGATTCCGATGATCTGTGGATGCCGGATAAGATATCCTGCCAGATGGAATTTTTTGACTCAAACCCGGATGCCATGATCTGCCAGACAGAAGAGATCTGGATCAGAAAAGGCAAACGGGTCAATCCTAAATTCAAACACAAAAAACTGTCAGGCATGATCTTTGAGCCATCCCTTCATCTGTGCCTTGTAAGCCCTTCGGCAGTTATGATGAAAAGGCAATTTTTCGATATCAAGGGACTTTTTGACGAGGATCTTCCAGCCTGTGAAGATTACGATCTCTGGCTGAGAACTTCTGTTGATATGCCCATCTATCTTGTAGATACCCCATGCATTATCAAGCAGGGAGGGCACAGTGACCAGCTCTCTTCATCCCACTCCTTAGACAAATACAGAATCAGATCCATTGTGAGGTTGATTGAAAGCCATAATTTGAGCAGCTCCCAACGTAACGCTGCCAAAGATGTATTAAGGGAGAAATGCCACATTTACATCAAAGGATGTCTCAAACATGGAAAAATTGAAGAGGCAGACTACTGTCAAAAAATTCTGGAAAGAATCAATTGAAATCGGTACTACTCCATTGTCAAAGCTAAAAATTAGGGTTCGATTAACTGTAGAGACAAGGCATGCCTTGTCTCTACGTTGCAGATAACCCTAAAATTAAGTGCTGACAGTGTACTACCCCAATGCGATTCTCTCCCAAATTGCAATTTTTCATTTCCTTAGAAATGTGGAGACTCTTGAGTTTTTTTTAAAAGTATGATTTAGTTTTTCTTCAATTTTATTAAAATACAATTTAAAGTTTTTATCATTTTTTCATAAAATATTAATATTCAATTTTAGATTTAAGCATTTTATATGATAAATTATTTAAGAAATAAGCAGGCCAGAATCATGCACGCTGTTCCGACAAAATTTGTACGGAAAGCATATATGAAAAAACTGCTCTCCCCCAACAGACTGGTGGGCATCATGGGGCAAAGGGGGGTTGGGAAGACAACACTTCTTCTTCAGTACCTCAAAAGCAACCTAAAAGTAACAGAATACATCTATTTCAGTGCTGATGATATATATATTGCAGACTCTACCCTTTATGACATAGCAGATACCTTTGTAAAACTAAACGGCAGGGTACTTGTAATTGACGAAATTCACAAATATAATAACTGGGCACAGGAACTTAAAAATATTTATGATGGATTTCCATCTCTTATGGTCAGATTCAGTGGATCATCCATGTTAAGGATTCTCCATGAAACCCATGATCTAAGCCGAAGATGTGTAACTGTTCCAATGGAAACCCTTGGTTTTAACGAGTATCTTGAGCTTTTCAGAGGTATCTTTATTTCTCCATTCAAGCTTGAAGAGATTACAACAAGAGCTTCCGAAATCAGTATGGATCTTGCCCTTTCACACCCCAATCTTTACAGTGATTTCAAGGATTATCTTAAATTCGGGGCATACCCCTTTTTCATGGAAGACAGAGACGAATTCAAAAACAAGCTCTACAATGCACTTCAAAAAATCATAAATGAAGATATCCCGAGCTGTAACAGAATACCCTATACCCAGACAGCTATTTTTAAACAGCTAATAGCAAGGCTTATCGAATCAAGGGTTCCATACAAGGTCAATGCTGCAAAACTATCAAAGGAACTTGGAATCACAAATCCTACATTGCTATCTTATATGGAGATGCTTAAGGATTCGAAAATATTTCGACCAATAAAAAAATTTAGCACAAGAGTATCCAGAAAACCTGAAAAAATTCTGTTTGACAATACCAATATTCTCCATGCCTACGCAGATGACTTTGGCATTGAAGTGAACAGGGGCACTGAACGGGAAACCTTTTTTGCAGGATGTTTTTCAAAGATTTTTTATTCCGACATCGGAGACTTCAAGGTTGGGGATATGGTATTTGAAATCGGGGGTAAAAACAAAACCTTCGGGCAGATAAAAGGAGCGCCAAAGGGCTATCTGGCAATTGACACTGACTATACCACAGAGCCTGGCAAAATTCCCATCTGGCTTTTTGGTATGATGTAATTTCTTTTTTATACTCAAAACCGACACCTATGATCTTTTGAGCCTTGTCAATAGTGTCTGAATCAGGATTCCCAAGATTAACAGGATAAGGCAGGATTATCTATCCTGAGCATCCTATCCATCCTGGTTATCCTGGTTCAGACAACTGCAATAACATATGCAAAAGCAATAAGATGTCGATTTTGAGTTTTTATATGAAAGTCCCCGTATTTCAAGGTTTTTTTCAGGGCTTTCATGCTTCGTTGTGGCAAGATGGTTTTGCCATGGCCGTTATAAGAAAGTCCTGGTATTTCAAGGTTTTTTTCAGGACTTTCATGCTTCGTTGTGGCAAGATGGGTTTACCATGGCCGTTTATATGAAAGTCTCAGTAAATAGCTGTTTTAATAAAGACTTTCAACTCTTCGATTGTGGCGGTCATCAGCCATGTACGTTTATAAGAAAGTCCCCGTCTTTTAAGGAGCTATAGGACTTTCATGCTTCGTTGTGGCAGATGGATCTGCCATGGCCGTTATACCATACATGACGGATAGCCGCCATGTACGATGAAAAGGCCTGACAATTAACGTCCCACAGGCTTTTTTTCTCTTTACACTTTAAACCTACCCACCATCTCATTAAGATTCTCCGCCAGTTTCGACAACTCAAGAGCACTTTCATTGATCTGTAAACTTCCGTGTTTTATCTCTTCTGCTGACTGACTGACCTTGTGAATATCCTCTGTAACTTCACCCGCTACGGCAGAAGTCTGATTCACATTTTCATTGACTTCCTGCACTCCAGTCGCAGCCTGGCTCACATTATTGGAGATCTCCTGGGTGGTGGCAGACTGTTCTTCAATGGCAGTGGCAACTGATGTTACAATAGTATTGATCTCGTCGATTATTTCAACAATTGATTTGAGTGTAATCAAAATAGAGCAATCGTTAGTATTT
>NZ_LT828546.1:234693-274785 GCF_900170035.1 Desulfamplus magnetovallimortis
CAATTGATTTAATTGCATCCACGGATTCTCTCGTTGTTGTCTGCACCTCACCAATCTTCAATCCTATTTCATCTGTAGCTTCTGCGGTCTGCTTTGCAAGTGCTTTGATTTCACCGGCCACTACGGCAAATCCCTTACCAGCCTCTCCGGCCCTGGCAGCTTCGATGGTTGCATTGAGTGCCAAAAGATTTGTCTGCTCAGAGATATCTGAAATCGTTTCTGTGACCTTGCTGATCTCCATGGCTGCCCTACCCAGGGCATCAACTTTCCGGGAAATATGTTCGGCTTTGGCTACTGCATCCGATGTCGTCTTACTTCCTTTAGCAGTGTTTGAAGCAATTTCATTAATGGTGGCAGACATTTCCTCTGCTGCAGAGACTATCATCTGAAGATTGGTAGTTGTCTGTTCAGTGGCTGCTGCCACACTGTTCATGGCTGTTGCCATCTCTTCCGCTGCAGACGATACATTATTGGCTTTCTCAGATGACTGCTCTGCACTGGATGACACTTGCAGGGATACTGCTGACAATTCTGTTGAAGAAGAGGTAAGGGTCTGAACTCCGCCCGAGATCTCTTTAAACATATTTTTTAAATTATCTGACATCTGTTTCATGTTGGCATACACACCGGTTATCTGTTTCCCGTTTGATTGGAATTCAAAGGTCAGATCACCTGCAGCAATCAGGTCGGCAACTTTGGCAATTTCCGAAGGATCATGCCCTAAAAGTGCCATTATCCCTTTAACAAACAACAATACCGCCAATACTGTAAGAACAAGAAATATTCCTCCGGCCAGAAGGACAACATTTCTGATGGAAACAACAGGTGCCATAAATTCCGATTCATTTTGGGTGACAACAAGACTCCAGCCGGTGGAATCAACAGGAGCAAATCCGGCAATTTTATCAACCCCCTTAAAACGATATTTTTCAACACCGGATTCATGGGCAAGTGATCGACGTGCAATCTCTTCCATACCCTGAAGTTTGGCAACGTTGAGGTCAAAAATGTACTCTTTCACTGGATGAGCAATGAAAAGGCCATCTTTGGCCACCATAAAAGGATAACCAGTTTCGCCAATTTTGACCTGTGTGATCTCATCAGATAAAGCGGTCAATTTTACGACCGATGCCAGAATACCTGCAAAGGAATTTGAACTGTTTTTTAATGTCACAGCCACAACAACTACAGATTCACCACTTGCCTTTGATATAACAGGTTCGCCTATAATCACATTACCGGACATAGCTGACTGGAAATAATCTCTATCTGCTACACTTATTTTTTGCTGTCTAAATTTGCCTTCAGCACTGTCCGCAATAATGAGTCCAGAGGAATCTGTAACAAAGAAGAAATCGTAGTTTTTCCCGATTTTTCGATATACATCCGAGAGATATGACTCCAAAGCAGATATTTCCCCAGACGCATTTTCAATACTTTCGCTTTTTATCTTTTGGATCATTTTTTTAATAAGAGGCTCGGATGCCATTGTCTGGGCTTTTTCTATTTCCTGCTCCATTGAATGGTTAACCATAGCTGCAAGGCTTTGTGCGGTTAATTCCGCCTGACCCCGGGAAACTGAAACAAGGGCTGATGACGATTTGTTTATTGCAAAAAGCCCAACAACTATCAGTGGCAGAATGGATGCTACAACGCCACCGATTATTAATTTTGATTTTAATGTCATTGTTTTCATTTGATATTCTCCATTGTTTTTATTTCATATTTTCCTTTGTTAATTTTCTTTCATTACGATTCCTGGCATGCTTCATTTCCCAGTTTACACTTTCCGGAGAGAAAACTCTGTGTGGCGGGAATCTCTCACAAAAAAGTGTAAAGTATTTTTGGGTTCAAATGAAGGATGCCCGATTCCTTATCTATTTTTCAAGAAGCCTCCTGATTTCAGTGAGCAGATCCATGCTTTGCAAAGGTTTCATTAAATATTTATCTGCACCAATTTTGCGGGCAATGGTTTCATCCATCAAGTTGCTGAAACCGGAGCATATGATGACCGGAATCTTTTTGTCCAAACTTCTGATGTCGGCGACTAAATCTGATCCGGTTTTCTCCGGCATAGTCATATCAGTCACCACAAGGTCAAATCGTTTTGGTTCAGCTCTGAATTTTTCAATTGCATCTACTCCATCACTGAAAACAACCACCTGATAACCATGTCTTTCCAAAAAATCTTTATATGAATCCCTGATTGCTTTTTCATCATCCACAAGCATGATGGTTTCACTCCCATTCAGGGTGAGGGTTTTTTTTACATCAGGTCTCTTTTTTCGGCTCTTCCGTTCCACAATCGGAAAATAGAGAGAAAATTGAGTGCCCTCTCCAATGGAACTCGATACATCCAGAAACCCCTCATGTTCATCAACAATTGCCTGGACAATAGACAATCCAAGTCCTGTTCCCTGTCCGACTTTTTTTGTTGTAAAATAGGGCTCAAATGCTTTTTCCAGGATCTCGGCATCCATTCCGCAACCGGTATCACTGATTGTGAAAACCAGATATTTTCCAGGAGGCATCTTCTTGTTTCTTAGCTGCCTTGATTCTAATATATCAAGGTCATCTAATAATACTGTAAGAGTCCCTCCCGAGCTTTCCATGGCATGATATGCATTGGTGCAAAGATTCATGACAATCTGATGGATTTTAGTGGGATCTGCTGATATCAAGGAACGGGAGATCAGCTTGTTTTGAATTTTTATATTTACGGGTATGGATGAACGGATAAGTTTAAGTGCCTCATTTATTTCAAAATAGACACATAGAGGAAGTTTTTTGTATTCTGTCTGCCTGCTGAATGTCAATATCTGCTGTACCAGTTCAGATGCTCTTTGAGAGGCACTTACTATATTTGAGAGGCATTTAAGGGTTTTTTCCTGATTCTTTATATTCATTTGAGCGATCTGAGTATATCCGAATATCCCTGACAGAATATTATTAAAGTCATGGGCAATGCCGCCGGCAAGTGTTCCAATGGCCTGCATTTTCTGGGACTGATAGACTTGCCTCTCAATATCTTTTTGTTGGGTGATATCTCTGCGAATCGAAACAAATGCCGATATATTGTTTTTTGCATCCGTGATTGGTGTGATGGTTGTGTCATGCAGGATTATGCTGCCATCTTTCTTTTTGTTCTTCAGCATCCCCTTCCAGGAGTTGTTCTTCAGTATGGTGTTCCACAACTCCTTGTAGAAAGATTGATCATGGAGACCGCTTTTCAAAACAGAGGGTCTCCTTCCGATCACTTCAACCGAAGAGTAGCCGGTGTTTTGTTCAAAAGAGGGGTTGACATATTCAATGATTCCTTTTGGTGAAGTTATTAAAACTTCTTCATCTGCCTGTTCAATTACTTTGGCAAACTGCAATAATTTGTCTTCACGAACTTTTTTCTCGGTAATATCTTCAAAAGCACCATCTATGTATAGAACATTTCCGCTGTCATCTTCCACGGCACGGGCAGAAATTGATACCCAGGCAATCTTGTCGTCACCTTTTTTGATTTGGCATTCGAAACCATTAATCTCTTTTTCATGCAATGTTTTACGGATCATTTCCTGGCGGTCAACAGGATTCAGGTAAAAATTTTCCGCTCTATACTGACCAATGTCATGATCCGACTGGATGTTCAGTAAATTTAAAAGGAAGCGATTATATTCAATTATTTTTCCATCAACACCTATCCTGAAAAAACCTATCGGAATATTATCGTTCATTGATCGATATTTTTCTTCACTTTCACGTAGGAGTTGCTCTGTTATCCTGTGCTTATCTATCTCCTCTTCAAGTTTTTTGTTTGATCTAATCAGCTCTTTCTGGCGGTTTTCAATTTTAAGGGACATTTTCTGGATATTGTCAAAAACGTCCTTAAGCTCACGGTAAACATCCGTTGCCGTGTTAAAATCATAATTACCGTCAGCAATTGCTTTAATCCGTGCCGAAAAATCCCATAAAGGTTTTTGAAGAAAACGATTCACACAGAAAGTAACTGCCAGCATGACCCCGATGATGACCATCAATGTGTTGATAATACCTGTGATGAGCCATTGTTTCTGTTGGTGAAGAAATTCATCCTCTGACAAACGCAACTCAAAAGCCCCCACAAACCGATCACGAAATTTTATCTCATGCTTCTCCATGGAATCACGATACTTACCGAGGCTGCCCATTAGAAAAATCTGGTTACCTTTGGCATCTTCAACAGATAAAAACGACAGTTTTTCGACTTCCATCATTGTCTGCCCGATCTTTTTAACAGCCATCACATCATAGTTCCACAAAGGCAATTGAAGAGTGTCGGCCAGAAAAGCAACATATTTCGCCTGCTCCTGATTAATGTGATTCCGATGATTTCTGGATGTGGCGAACAGAAACACTGACAAAGAAGCACCGGAAATCAACACCACCGACAGAACGATTATCATTATCATGTTTCCGGCCAATGACGGGCCTTCGATTCCCTTTGTATAATATGATTTTCGAAAAAAATTCATGGCTATTATTTCCAATCCGTTAATCCGTATTTTGTGAGAATTTTTTTAAATCCTCCGGAAGCCCTGAGAATATCTATTCCCTTGCTCAATATATCTGCGTAGTTTTTAGATTCAGGAAGTTTTGGAGAAAAAGCGATATAGATGTAAGAGACCTCTGTACCGTATCCAGCAAGGGTAATCTGATTGCTGACTCCCATTTTTCCGGCGACATTAACGATAACCGCCTCGTTGTCAACAATGGCATCAATTCGTCCATCAATCAGCTTCATTATATTTCTTTGAAGGGGATTTTGGCCAGTGATGACCTGGACTTTGTCAAAATTGTCTTGATTATCCTGGATATAATCAAGCAGCCACCTGCGATAGTCGTATCCGGCTATGACTCCCAATGCAACCCTTTCAATATCAGATCTATCTGTAAACCGCCACGATGTATCTTTTCTCACATAAAAAGAAATGCAGTTGCGTGCCAATTCTTCAGATGGGAAGACAAAATCAGGAGCATCTGTTTTGGAAGCCCCGATAAGTCCATTGTTATATCCTTCCCTTACCATTTCAACCGCCCGTTTCCAGGCAAGTGTTTCGTATGAAACTTCTATTCCATTGTTCTCAAAGACAGATCTTGCCACATCCACTATAAACCCTTCATTTTCAGAGTTGGGTACGCCGTTAAATGGTGGCCATTCATCTGCCACAAGTGATATCTTCTCTGCATTTGCAGCAGTTGAAAGAATTATCATGACAACAAGAGTGACAAAACCAATTTTTCTGTTCAGCGTAAACATATTTCCATCCATTTAAAAAAACCGTATTAGTTCTACTTTGTTAGCTTATCTTAGCTTCCTATTTTTAGTGTCTGAATCAGGATGCCCAGGATGTTCAGGATTAACAAGATTTTGCATAATTACCTTTTATCCTGTGAATCCTGACTATCCTGATTCAGACATTTTAAGAAGATAACAAAGTAGAATTAGTATTACACTCCATAAATATTTGCCGTAGATTATCATTTGTAGAAAATTTCACTGCAATCTGTGCAGATCGTGTGGGTGAAATCCGCATCAGTGTGTTCACGGACATAAGCTTCTAAAGGCCACCATTTGTTATTATCATCACGTATCCTTTTACAACCACTGCAGATGGGTAAAAGCCCTGTAAGGATCCTGTTTTCTTTCAAAAGCCTCTCATTTTCTGCAATCATCTTCCCCAACCGGACAATGGTATCTTCTTTTTCCTGTTCAGCTTTTTTACGATCTGTCACATCCCTTGATACGCCGATTACTTTTAATCCACCTTCCGGCGATTTATAAAGCTTTGCCCTTATTTCCACCCAATAAAAACGCCCTGTTCTATGAATCAGTTCCAGCTCCATGTTGCGAATTTTTTTTTGATGTGATTCAAAACTTGAAATTTCTTCAGATAAAATTTTGAATACTGAGCCAAATGTATCCTGTGACATCGTTTTATGCACAGATTGGCCAATATACTCTTCAGCGCTGTATCCACTTATATTTATGATTGACCTGCTTATATATTCATACGTAAGGGTTTTTACGTCCACGGACCAAACCGCATCTGCAAGATCTTTGGAAAGAACGGCGTGTATTGTTTCTAATTCAATTGCTTTATTGACTGCTGTGCTCATAAAAAAAAGAACCTCTTTCTGTGTTATATACTCAAAGATGACACCTATGATATTTTGAGCCTTGTCATTACTGTCTGAATCAGGATTCCCTGGATTAACAAGATAAGGCAGGATCATCTTTCCCACACCTCTACCCTTTTACCTGCACAAAGACTCAATTAACTGATAGCAGAATCTGTGCCAATGGGAAAAAAACTATTTATTTTAAAATAAAAGCAAATAGTTATGATATTTAGAGGGCAAACAGAAGAGAGGAGGATTATTAAGATTCTTGTAAACAAGAATCAAATTGATTCCAGTTTATAAGAATGGGAAGCTGTAGTGAGAGAGATACTGTTTTATTAGTTGGAGCCGAATCCGGGAAGATTATATTTGTTCAACAGTGCATATAATCTGGCCTGTGAGATGCCGGACAAACGGCAGGCAGCTTTTCTGTTGCTGCCCGCTTTTTCAAGAAGACGTTTGAGGTAGTCCCTTTCAAGCTTTTCCCGACACGCATTCAGTGAAGGAAATTCACTGTCACTATTTTCCAGAACATTGTCGATAATCTGTTGAGTATCCTTTTTTACAGGCAGCAGAAACTCAAGCTTTGAAATTCTGTAATCCGGAGGAAGATGTTTTGACACCAGGGTCGGATCATTTCCAGCCGAGGCAATGGAATAGTCCAGAACATTTAAAAGCTCCCTGATATTGCCGGGCCAGTTGTTGGAGGCCAGAGTTTCAATATATTCGTCAGATACTGCCTTGGCTTCAAGTTTGTACCTTTTTGACAGCTCGTGAATTTTTTTTAAAACAATCTCTTCAATATCTTTTCCCCTATCACGCAAAGGTGGCAGATGAATTTCCATGGCGCGTATTCGATAGAGAAAATCTTCCCTGAACTGTTTTTCTTTGACCATTGAATCCAAAGAAAGATTGGTCGCCGAAATGATACGGATATCTACTTTTATTTCCTTTCTTCCCCCGATGGGGCGAACAACCCTTTCCTGGAGTGTTCTCAAAAGTGCCTTCTGCATGGACAATGGCAGCTCACCAACTTCATCAAGCATCAACGTGCCGCCGTCCGCCTGCAGGATCAGGCCTTCCTGTTTATGAGAAGCCCCTGTAAAAGCCCCTTTTTCATGACCGAAGAGGGTACTTTCAATCAACGTCTCGGTAAGAGAGCCGCAATCTACAGGGACAAACGGTTTTGAAGCCCGTTTACTGTTTTCATGAATCGCCCGTGCAAACAACTCCTTTCCGGTACCTGTTTCGCCGGTTACCATGACACTGGCGTCGGTTGAAGCAGCCTTGCCTACTTCATCAAGACATTGCTGTAACACCTGTGATTCACCGATTATCCTGGATCGTTTCAACGGGATTAACCGGTGGGATGCCATCTTTTCTTTTCGATACTGCAACGCCCTTTGAATGGGAAGAGAAACATCATCAAGGCGAAATGGTTTCTGCACAAAATCCCATGCACCGTTTTTAAACGCAATTTCTGCTCCCCTGATATCGCCCGTACCTGTTATGATAATTATTTCAGGAGAAGATGGCAGATTAACAAGATCCGGCATGATATCCAGTCCGTTCCCGTCCGGCAGTTCAAGGTCAAGCAGGATGATATCAAAAGCTTCTTTTGCCGTGAACTTTTTTGCTTCACTGATCCTTTTCGCAGTAACGGTTTCACACCCCATCCTTTCAAGAACCGTCTCAAAAAACAGACAAATTTTTGAATCGTCATCAACAATCAGTACCCGAATCATAGTATTCCCTGCCGTTGTTTTTTAAGCTGCACATCTGAAACGGGACAAATCATAGCCTTGCTAAAGGCAGTCAAAGCCATCTATAGTATTCCAGATAATTAAATTGATAATGGAACAATATAACTATCTCTTATCTGGATTAATTTTGTTACCAAAAAATAAAATATTTTTCTGGAAAGCTAAATTTCATAGTTTGTCCCTGCTCAGGTGGGTGGCTGATTTTTTATTAATCGCCTTGTCAATAGTGGATGAAAGCTCGCCGAGTATCATAGGCTTCATAACCATATCCATAATACCGACAGACTTGCATTTTTCTCTGGTCAGCCCATGACTGAACCCCGTACATAAAACAATAGGGATATCAGGATTGATTTTTCGGATTTGCTTTGCCAGATCAAGACCATTCATATTGGGCATTGTCATATCAGTTAAAACAAGGTCATAGAAACCTGGATTTTTTTGAACTGCTGCAACAGCCTTGAGTGCATCAATTTCACCAGTCACTGAATACCCAAGCTTGGATAAAAGTTCACAAGTGCTTTCAATAATAGCCTCCTCATCATCAACGATAAGGATATTGCCCTGGCCTGTTTTTAATATAAGTTCTCTGTTTTCTTGTGCTTCACCCTGATGTTGCTCCGGCATAAGGATTTTGAATGTTGTTCCAACGCCCTGTTCACTGTAAACAGAAATGCCACCTTCCATTTCCTTAAGTATGCCATAGACAGTTGCCAACCCCATTCCTGTACCTTCTTCCCTCTTTTTAGTGGTAAAAAAAGGTTCAAAAATCCGGTCAATTATTTTTTCAGGGATACCACAACCGGTATCAGAGATGTTCAACTGAAGGTAATTCCCTGGAGATATCTTTCCAAAATATCCTATCTGACTTTCGTCCAGTTCAACTGAGTCCAGGGTAACTTCAAGAATACCCCCCTTTTCTTTCATGGCATGACCCGCATTTGTAAAAAGGTTCATCAAAACCTGGTGTATCTGGGTCGTATCACTAAAAACGTTTGCGTCTTCAACCCTCAGATCTTGCCGGATTTCGATATTGGCCGGCAGGGAAGCTCGTATAAATTTTAATGTCTCTTTAATAACAGGAATAATGGTTATGGTTAGTTTTTTTGTATCTGATTTTCTGCTGAAGGTGAGAATATGCCTGACAAGATCCCTGGCTCTTAAACTTGAATATGAAACTTGATTCAGATAATGTTTAAGCTTTTCATTCCCTTGGGCTTCAAGCATGGCAAGATCTGTGAAGCCCATCAAACCCGAAAGGATGTTGTTGAAATCATGTGCAATGCCACCTGCCAGAATCCCGATGGCCTCCATTTTCCTTGCCTGGATGAGATGCTCCTGGAGCCTCTTTTTTTCCTCCTCTATCTCTTTTCTGTCCGAGATATCCTGAAGCGCACCAATGATGCGGATTATTTTGCCGGAACGGTCTTTTACAGCCTCCCCTGTGGCCCTGACCCAACGGCGCCTGCCTTTGGCGGTGATAATCTCAAACTCTTCGTCCAGGCTGCCACCATATTGGATGCAATCCCTGTAATTCTTTACAACCTTGTCCCGCCACTCAGGTGCTATAAATTCACTACCGTCATCAAGGGAGAGACTAAAACCAGTTTCTTTATCGTGAATAATCGCCACCTCGTCCGACCAGGCCAGTTTACGATTCTCAAGATCTGCACTCCAGCCACCCACCTTTGCTATCCTTCCCGCTTCTCTCATAAGCTCGGTATTCTGCTTTAAGATTGCTTCTGATTCCCGTAAACGTTCCGTTGTACGCTGTAAAGCATCATTGGTACGCTTACGCTCTGAAATGTCCCTGGAAATTCCCAATATTCTGTCAGGTTCACCCTTGTCATTTGTTAAAAATCTGGATGTGATCTCAACCCATATGGAGTTGCCGTCTTTTTTAACCATTTCCAGTTCAACTGTTCTTAAAAAACTTGAATCAAAGCCACTACCAAACTCCCGATCCAACTCTTCTGATATGATTTTAGGCACAAGTTTAAATGATGCATCCTTCAAAAAATCTTTCATCGCCAAAGTAGAAAACTCAGAAGGTGTATATCCCAGAAGATATTGTATGGCCGGACTGACATAGCTGAATTTTAAATCTGAAAGCTGTAAAACCCAAATGGCATCCCTTGCATTTTCAGCTAAAAGCCGATATCTTTCTTCACTATTTTTCAACTCGATTTCGGCTTTTTTTCGCTGAAGTATTTTCCACATCCCATCCATCATTAACTGTAGTTGACGGACATCAGAATCGTTATAATCCTCTTTTTTGTTTCCCACGCCGGTCAAGGCAACCATCTTGTTTCCATCAAAAACGGGCACACTCATTAGCCTGTAAATTTTTACATGCCCCTTTGGAAATCCTTTTTTGGGGAGTTTGTCAAAATTTTTATAATCGTTAATGACAGATACCTTTCCGGATCTTGCAGCTTCAGCCCACAAGCCCGCATCATCAACATTGTACACCAGTATTTTGTCATCTATTTCACATTCTTGCATGGTTTGTTTTGACCATGAGTGCATGGTCAGTTGAGATTGATCTTCACTTAAAAAAGCAAGGTAGCCAATTTCACTACGGGTTAAATTGATGGCTTCCTCCAGAGCAAATTTTGAAAGTGTGTCAATGGTTCCTTCACCCATTTGACTTAATTCAAATAGTTTTTTTAATCGCAACTCTTCCAGCTTTCTTAACTTTTCAGCATAATCCTTCTGCTTTTCAATACAAAATATCTGCCTTGAAATATAAAGGGAAATAGCTGCTATGAAGACAAAAACAGCTCCAAAAATCTGGAATAATTTTTTGGTAATACCTTGTATTTCCCGATTAATATCATCTGTGTAAACACCTGTTCCCACAACCCAGTTCCAGGCTGGAAACCTTTTAACATATGAGGTTTTTGCTATGATTCTATGCTGTTCATCTTTCCATTGCCAATAATAATCGACATAGCCACCATCAGGCAAAAGGGCTTTTTCAACCATCTCAACAAAAGGATATTTCCCCTCACTATCTTTATAGAGAGTCAAATCTTTCCCTTCTAAATCAGGACGATAGGGATGCATGATCATGAATGGGTGCATATCATTAATCCAGAAATAATCTTTCCCCTCCGGACCAAATCTAAGTCTGCGAATTTGATTTACAGCCTGCTCACGGGCATCTTCAGGCTTAAGAGATCCCTGCTCAACTCTCAAGTTAATTTCAGATAATAAACTGATAACATTATCCGTCAACTGACGGATTGTCTCTTTTTTCTGGCTCAACAACTGTTTTTTTTGCTGGGGTATGAATATAAAAAAAATGCTTAATATAAAAATGATATAGGTGATGTACAAAGGTATGAGAATTCTTAAAGAGTGGGATAATATTCTTTTAGTCGGGACATTACCAGTCAGATTGTTTTTCTTGATGGCAGCTTTTTCCAAAACATCTCCTTAATAGTAGCCTGGGCATCCTTATTCAGACAATTTTGACAAAGCTCAAAAGATCATAGGTGTCAACTTTGAGTATTTAATACAAATCTGAAATTATCATCTCATAAACAGGCTGAAATGCCCCCTCATCTGTTCTGACTTCGTGAATACGGCATCGGCTTCGGTCATCACTTACAACTATTTTGCTTTTCATTCCTGCAACCTGGGTGCCTGCGGTTATGGATTTTTTTACAGTGACATAAGATTTTGGCTCTGTTCGCAAACTAAATTCCCTTATACCTCTTTTTTTAAGAACAATAGCTTTATTCAAGGTTTCAATTTTTTCAATTTCCCTTTGGCGTAACTGAATAATCTCCATAATATTGTCCTGGCGGGCAAATGCATCATTTATGATCTCTTCAGCCTCCATTGCACGCTCCTGAAGCTCCTTGACCATCTCAATTGACTCCCTTACTGCCTGAATATCGTTTGACTCCTGCATCTCCGGCAGTTTTTTCTGAATATCTCTCAGCTCAATTTGGGCTCTGTCCTGGACATAGGCTGCATTGGAAATTTTTTCGTGCAACATTTTTTCCTCGGCCTCAATAGCCTCAATATCGTTTTTAAGTTTTTTGATTCCCAGATTATTCCCCTCTATCCTCTCATCAAGCTCAGCAATTATCATCTCCATCAACCCTTCAGTACCAACTTCAAGCTTGGATGCAGAAGCTTTAAGAGTTCCGACCTGCCCAGCCTTTATACCCCCTTTTGCATTAATAAACGAAGATATCACAACCCCATTTTCATTTATGCACGTACCACCTGCGAAGAGATGGGAATCCATGATCTCCCTCTGAACAATAATATCCCTGAACGCCTTTACCCTTGAATTATTAATATATTTTGTCTGTATATTTCCCTGGACATTAATAACATGAGAATTAATAATACCAGAAGAGACATTAAGATCACCAGTAATATTAATCTCTGCTCCATGAATCTGATCCACAGTTAAATTGGCACACCTGACGCTGAATCCCTCCTTGATAGTTCCCGAAACCACAAGATTTCCATTAAAATTTATATTGCCTGTCTCATAGTCAACATCACCATCAATCCTTAACTCAGGATAGATGGCAACAACCCCCATTGCACTAAGACTTGGTTGACCATCTGCGGTGGCATATATCTTAAGGCCGTCATCTGAAAAACGTGTATTGCTGCCGGCATCAAAAAGCAGATCCTCCACATACTCAACTTCGATGATATTGCCATAAATATCCCTGCCTGGAATGCCCTGTCTCAAAGGAACTTTTTCAGCAAGTAATTTTCCGGCCTTGACAAAAGGGATTTTTCCTCTGTCCCTGAAATCAATTGTTCCGTCACTGTTTATTTTTCCTGCATGCAAAAAATCAACATCAAAGTAAAACTTTATTTCAGGATAAACAGGCTGAATTGGAGCATCTCCCCTTGCAACAACAAGGGTACTTTCTGGCTCTGGTGATGAGGTCAGCCACTCTTCAATTACGGTATCATCCTCAATGCCACAGATTATTTTCTCCTGTTTCAGGCTACTCATAATATCCTGAAGCATACTGAAGTTGCCAATGGTCTGTTTCATGATATGGATTGATGCTGAAAGACAATCCTTTGAAACAACAATTTTGAAACTTTCGCTCTCTGAAGCAGAATCCCCTTCTTCCCCAACGCAGATATCTGACTGAAGGCAAAAGAGTTTCTCAGCCTTGCAGAATTCATCAGCGAGAAAGGCTTGCAACAATTGATTAACAATCTTAGATTCAGTAACACCACCATTTAGCCATGTTGATTCAGTGACGCCTGCTTGCTCGCCTGATAAATAAGGATTTAACTCTATGGGCAAAAATTTGCTGTTGTCAACATCTTCAAGTCTGATATTTTTTTCACAAAGAAGCTCTTCAACAAAGGATTTAAGCTTAAAAGAGAGGCTGCGAAACTCTTTTTCAAGAAATTGCTGGTCTCTTTGAATTCCTTTAATATCCAGGAGTTTATCAATGGAAAAACCTTCCTTTTTTTTCCATTGAGCTGCTCTGTAATGGACTAACCTGTCATAACCTGCGCTGCCATTGGCTGCCCTGTCATGGGCTCTACTCCCGTTTATCAATGCCTTGCTATCTGGGGAGAAGCTATCCATAGGCCCTTCAAGAGAAACATTTTTTATATCAAGGTCTCCATCAGAGATAGTTTTTGTGTTTTTTCCTCTGTTACTGTTCTTTAAAGCCTGTAACTCACCCTTTTTTTCACTTATTTTACGGGAAAATGCCTCTTTTTTCTCCTTTAGACTCATTGCCATTTTGTAGAACTGTTTGTTCTGATGACGGGTGACTTTTAAAAGGCGTTCCCTCTTCTGCACTCTGTCAAACTGATCACATCTCTGGGAAATCTCTGCAAGAAATATCTCATCCTGGAAGGGAACCTGAATGCAACTGTGTATGCCTGCCCTGTTTACAGCACTTACAACTGTAGCGATCTCACTGGGATTCACAAGCATTACCCTCTGGGTATCAGGTGAAATACTACAGGCGTTTCTCATAAGTTCATCTCCGCCCATTCTGGGCATACTATAACTTGAAACAACAACTGAAAAAGGTTCATGCTCAGCACCTTCAAGGGCTGCAAGGGCTGCAAACGAGGTATTGACACGGCGAACATTATAGCCCGCACTTTCAAGAATCTGCTCCATGGTCTCCCCAAGGGCCTGGTCATGCTCAACGATCAATATTTTTCGTTCTATTTTGTCCAATTTTGCACCCACATGATTATCCTTTACTGTGAAGTGAGAAGAAACTCAAAGCCACGCTGCAAGGCTATTTTTTGAAAATCAGCAAAGATTTTTTTAACAGCTTCCTCAAAAATAAGGGTTGCTTTTTTTTCATCCATACCATCAACCATTAAAATTTTCTTTTTGATCTCTTCTATAGCTGTTTGTGAGTCAAAATCAGAAAATTTTCCGGATTCCAACCTCTTATCTTTAACTGTCTTTTTGCTGGGAGAAGCAGGATCATTAATCAGGCATCCCTCTTCTGAAGTAGAAGTTAGTTCCATTTTAATCTTTTCATGTGCTATCTCCTCTTCAAGCTCTGCCAGAATTTTAGTCTGTCGCGCCGCGCTCTGTTTCAGATCTTTGTTCAATGCATAAAGTCTTGCATTCTGCTCCTTGGCAATCCTGAAAAGATTTTCTGACTCAACTAAGAGTTCATACTGTTTAAGGCCTGCTTTTAAATCTTCAAAAAGCTGCTCTGTCTGCCATGGTTTGGAAATGTATTTGTGAATGCGCCCCCTGTTAACAGCTTCCACCACAGCATTTATATCCGCGTACCCTGTGGTGAGAAAACGCACTGTGTCAGGAGATATCTGGCTAATCCTTTCCAGCAGCTCTGTTCCTTTCATTCCGGGCATACGCTGATCTGTTATAACAAGAGAAAAAGTAGATCTCATTTTTTCTATCTTGGAAAGAGCTTCAACACCATTTGAAGCATAAACAGAGCTTACCCCAATCTGCTTCAAAATAGCAGCAAGTACATTGCCCACCTGAATATCATCATCCACAATAAGAACCTTATGATCAAACTTCATTTTCTCTCCACCTTGATTTTTCATTAGAAAGCCTCCGTAACATACTCATATACAGCGACTTTCATGTTTAGTTGTGATGCGTAAGCAAACATGGGGGGTTATTAGAAAGAATGGTTCAAATTAGTGCATCTTTCATTTATCAGTTTACACTTTTTGTGGCTTATTCTTTTGTCTGAATCACGGATTAAACTGATTAAAAGATTAAACTGATTAAAAGATTACACTGATTGAAAAAATCGGTAGTGTCATAAAAGTGTTGATATCTTTTTGTGAAAGCCCTGCTGAATCAAGGTTTGTGAAGAGCTCATCAACATATTTGGGACACCACCAAAAAATCTGTGTAATCAGCGTAATCTGTGGCAATCCGTGATTCAGATAATAAAAAAAAAGTGTAAACTACTTTGAAGCTGATATGAAGGATGCCAAAATGAGGAGCAACTCCTTAAATTTATATCATCAGATGAATTTCACGATACAAAGCATCAAGTCTTGCCGGCGATATCTTGATAGATGTTTTAATCTCCTGGGCAAAAAGGGATATTTTGTACTCTTCAAGCATCCAGAAAAATTTTTCAACAGCATCTGCTTTCTCCCGTGAAGAGTCGTTATCAAGCTCATTGAGCATGGCAGAAAGTTTGTCCGAATAGTCAGAAAGAGCTGCTGCTTTTTTCTGATCCCTTGTCATGTCAACATCTGCCCGCTGGACACGGATCCTTATGGCGGCAATGTATCTTTCAAGAAGCTCAATGCGTTCATGGGTATAAATATCAAGGAAATCAGCCGGCATCAGTGATTCAAGGTCTTTTTGCAACTGCTCTGAAAGGGCATAAAGCTGTGGTCGTTTTCTGCTTTTAAGATTTATGTTTCTCAAAACAGAAGCTGTCTCTTCATATGACTCACAAAGATTTGTCACCCAGCTTATAAGGATCTGGCCTGTGGAATAAAGCTCTGGCAAGGCTTTACCTGCATGTTTCTCAAACGAATTCCTGTCCCTTATATCCACAGAGAAAAGCTGCCTTGTCACTGATCTGAACATGGCATTATTGAGGTTCTCGGCTCCACCAAAAAAAGAGGCATATCTTTTAAGACGCGAAGCACCTTTTATATCCTTTTTAAGGGCATTGAAATCCTTTTCATAACAGATTGTAAAAAGGACTCTTACTCCTTCCATGTGGGATTCAACGGCACTGTTTCTGTTCTTAAACAGACGAAGAGAGACCACGCCATTTTCAACAGTAAAGGCTGGAAAGAGAGTTAATCTTTTTTCAGAAGCAGCAGTCCGGTTACCGGAATCACCAGAAACATTGGCAAAATCAACATTAGAAGCGGAAAAATCCGCAGCAGCATTAGCAAAATCAGCTCCAGAAGCGGAAAAATCCGCAGCAAAACCGGAAGCTCCGGCATCGTCAGATAAAGCAACAACATCTCCAGATTCTTTGAAAGTCACAGAATCTTTGATCTCTCCAAGACTCCAATCCCGAATATTTTCCTTTTCATAGCGTTTTCTTGCCTCTTCAAATGCATCTTCACCGGAAAAAGTGACGTTGGAAAAATCATTTAATACGCTCCTGTTTCTTGATGCTGCAATCTCATGATCATTTTCATCACGAATGGATATACGCATTTTTAAATGATCTTCAACACTTTTCTCTGACCAGGCAGATGGCGGAATCTGTGCTCCAAACCTTTTTCTTACAAAAAAGCTGAGTTCATTAAACAGGGGGCGTCCATTATATGATAGCTCTTTTGCAATTATGTCTGCCTTTTCCGATGCAGGAAGCAGCTTGACTCTGTGGGATTTGGGAAGACTTTTAATCAGAGCTGTGATCTTTTCCCTGAAAAGTCCAGGGATTCCCCACTCCAAAGCCTGTGGATCTGCAGAAGCTGCTGCAACAGCCGGTATTTTAACTGTTACGCCATCCTTTTCCGCTCCAGGTTCAAAACCGTACTCCAGATGAAATGCAAGTGTGCCCATCTCAATTTTATCCGGAAAACCTTCAAGATCAATATCATCCATGGATTTTTGTTGAAGATCATCAAGCGTCATGAATAGAAAATTCTTATCCTTCTCCTTTATCGCCCTGTTTTTAATATATTTTGCAAAGGTTCTGATGTTAAAAAAATCACGGTCAATGTTTTTTCTATAAAAAAGATAGATATCATCATCTGTTACAAGTATATCGCGCTTCCTGGTCTTATCCTCAATATCCTGAAGCTCGGCTATGAGCTTCTGGTTGTGCAGCATAAAGGGAAAGGGTCTTGCCACTTCACCTTCAACCAGAGCTTTTCTTATGAAAATTTCACCTGCCTCGGCAGGATTGACCCTGCCATATGAGACAGTTCTTTCCGGTACAATTACAAGGCCAAACAAGGAGACCTGCTCTGATGCAACAACTTCCCCCCTTTTTTTCTCCCAGCGCGGGGATGACCAGGTAAATGTGCAAAGTTCCCTGCCAAGCTCCTCAAGCCAACCAGGATCAATTGTGGCTGCGGTTCTTGCAAACAACTGGGAGGTTTCCACATATTCAGCAGCCACAATCCAGTTACCGGCCTTGCCGAAAATCCCTGAACCCGGAAAAATCATGGCCTTCTGCCCCTTGGCAGCATGATAAATATTTTTATCTTTTTTATGGGCAATATTCCCAAGATATCCGCAAAGCAATGATTTGTGAAGCTCGGTATAAAATTGCCCACCAATCTCAAACTCCTTTGACTTCAACCCCTTGGTGCCGGATTCAATGTTTATGCGCCTCTCACCTTTGACACCATGCTCCCTTAATACAGAAAGTATCTGTCCATGTATATCGTTCCACTCCCTGAGGCGCTTAAAAGATAAAAAATGTTCCTGGCAGAATTTTCTCACCTGACTCCGGCTTTTGAGTCGCTTTTGTGCGCTGTGATACGCTTTCCATATATTAACAAGGGAGATAAAATCCGATGCAGGATCTTTAAAAAGTGCGTGTTTCTGATCTGCCTGCTGGGTCTTGTCCTGGGGTCGCTGCCTTGGATCAGATATGGAAAGGGCAGAAGCTATGACTGCTGCCTCTTCAAGGCATCCTCTCTCATCAGCTTCTATAAGAATCCTTGAAAGTTTGGGGTCAACAGGGATTCCTGCCATTATGCGGCCATTATCTGTCAGAACATATTCCCTGGAGCTTCGTTTTTTTTCAGCAGATGCTCTTTTTTCAACTTTAATGGCACCAAGCTCAAAAAGAGTTTCAAAGCCATCCTTTACAGATTTTGAAGATGGTGCATCAATAAATGGAAAAGATGCCACATCGCCAAGTTTCAGGGATATCATCCGCAAAATAACCTCTGCAAGGTTACTTCTCAAAATTTCAGGAGAGGTGAAAAGGGGTCTTGATGCATAATCATCCTCGTCAAACAGCCGGATACAGATTCCATTTGCAACCCTTCCGCATCTTCCCTTTCTCTGATCTGCACTGCTTCTCGATATGGGGGTAACCGGCAAAGCGGTTGTGCGGGTTCTTGGTGAGTAGTGGGGTATCCTTGCAAATCCAGTATCAACTACATATTTGATACCTGGAATGGTCAGTGAAGTCTCTGCAACATTGGTTGAAACAATTATCTTTCTGCCTGGCCCCCTGTGAAAAATTCTCCCCTGTTCACCTGCTGAAAGCCTTGCATAAAGCGGCAAAACAGTTACCCCTACATAGCGTCTGCCCCTTAAAATTTCAATTGTCTCTGTGATATCCTGCTCTGTTGGCATGAAAATGAGGATATCTCCATAACGGGACTCCTTCTGAATCATCTCCACAGCATCGGCTGCGGCCTCCACATAACCCTGGTCGTCCTGCTCCGGATCATCTGACCCCTGAACCGGCATATAACGTACTTCCACAGGATACATACGTCCAGATACCTCTATAATAGGTGCATCATCAAATGCCCTTGAAAATTTTTCAGTATCAATTGTGGCAGAAGTGATAACCAGGGTCAAATCCCTGCGTTTCCTGACAAGGTTTCTCAAAATTCCCAGTGTAAAATCAATGTTAAGGCTTCTTTCATGGGCTTCATCAACAATGATGGTATCATATTCCCGCAGAAGAGCATCTCTTTGGGTCTCTGCCAGCAGAATACCGTCTGTCATAACCTTTATGATTGAATCAGATGCTGTCTTATCATCAAAACGGATTTTATAGCCCACTGACTTTCCAAGGGGCTCTTCCAGCTCCTCTGCAATTCTTGAGGCAACATTAATGGCAGCTATTCTTCGTGGCTGGGTACAGCCTATGGTGCCTTTAACCCCTCTGCCTGCTGCAATGCAAAATTTGGGAATCTGAGTGGTTTTACCGGAGCCTGTTTCACCGGACACAATAACAACCCTGTGTTTTTTCAGGGCATCTATAATCTCATCTTTTTTATCAGTAATGGGTAACTCTTTAATAAAAGAGATCTTTGGCATGGCCTTCTGCCTTACCACCCTTTTACTGACTTTCATTTCTCTTGCTCTATTTTTCATAAGGTGGATTTTATTATATTGTAGATAAAAGTCAACTCCATGAATTCCCAAGAGTCATAATCTTCCCAATTTTTATAACTTCTCATATGAGTCATCTCTTCTCAATTGTGATGCAAAATGAAGTTCGACAAAATTTATTAATCTATTGCTAATAATAAGTTGACTTATTGCTAATAATAGGTGAAATATAGGCTGTTATGAGTAATTGCTTTTCCATTACTGAACATGCAGTAAGTCAGGGCTTAACCCATTTATGATTATAACAGACTTAAATTATTATTATAATGATATGTTGACCCTGTATTTTTTCACAATATTTAAAGGACTCATTAATCATAACCAACTGTTTTTAGAACGACTTTCATTGTTTCGATTGTGGCGGTGAGATGCCATGTACCTTACATGAAAGTCGCCAAGATTACTAAAAAGGAATGGCTTGATGTGAGATGCCATGTACCTTACATGAAAAAGAGATGAGTCAAGGAGAAATTCACTATGGGTGAAGCAGTAATTAAAATTGGAAAAAAACGCAAAAGTTTTTTCAAAGACAAGGTTATGGCCCTTCTGCCTGACGGTGGAAACCTCAATGCCTGCCTGACATGTGGTGCCTGCGCGTCAGGATGTCCAGCAACCGGACTTGAGGGCATGGATCCCAGAAAATTTCTGAGAATGGCAGCACTTGGAATGGATGAGGAGATTCTTACCAGCAACTGGGTCTGGATGTGCTCAATGTGCCAAAGATGCGTATATGTATGTCCCATGGAGATAAATATTCCCCAACTTGTTTACAATGCAAGGGCACAATGGCCAAGGGAAACCCGTCCAAAGGGAATACTTGGATCATGCGATGCTGCACTTTCCAATGAATCAGGAAGTGCCATGGGTACTCCCATGGAAGATTTTGAATTTGTAGTGGGCGATGTCCTTGAAGAGTACAGGGAAGCCCAGCCGGAATTTGAAGAGATGGAAGCCCCCATTGACAAAGAAGGGGCAGAATTTGTTCTGAACCAGAATTCCCGTGAACCTGTAACCGAACCTGATGAACTTGTTCCCTTATGGAAAATACTCCATCTTGTGGGTGCAAACTGGACTTACACCAGCAAGGGATGGGCAGGAGAAAACTACTGCATGTTCCTTTCTGATGACAAGTCATGGGAGCATCTGACACGCCAAAGTGTTGATGCAGCCCATAACGTGGGGTGCAAGACGTTTCTCAACACCGAGTGAGGGCACGTAACATTCTCAGTCCTGGCAGGACTGAAAAAATTCAACATTGAGCACAATTTTGAAGTTAAAAATATCTATGAGTATTATGCAAAATGGATAAGGGAAGGAAAACTTAAGGTAAACTCCGACTGGAACAAGGATCTGAAAATAAAATTTACGGTTCAAGACCCTTGTCAGATTGTGAGAAAATCCTATGGAGATGCAATTGCAGATGATCTTCGATTTGTAGTTAAATCAGTTGTTGGTGAAGAGAACTTCATTGACATGACCCCAAATAAATCAAACAACTTCTGCTGCGGCGGCGGTGGCGGTTTTCTCCAGTCAGGATTCAAAGAAGAGCGCCTGCTTTACGGCAAGATCAAGGATGACCAGATCAGAGCCACAAAGGCAGATTACTGCATTGCCGGGTGTCATAACTGCCATGCACAGATCCATGAACTCAGCGAACACTACGGTGGAAATTACCCTGTGGTACACCTCTGGACACTGATATGTCTTTCCCTTGGAATCCTTGGTCCAAATGAAAGGGAGTATCTCGGGGATGACCTGAAAGAAGTGAATGTATTTCACCCTGAGACAGCCATGTAGCAGCAGAGACATAACTTCTGTTTTCTCCGTTTTTTGGGCACCTTCATATTATACAGAATTTTTTGGGCATCCTTCATATCATATAGAAAGTGTAAACTGGCAAATGAAAGATGCCGTTTTTTGCCTGTAATATTACCCTGTTTTATAAATTTCGGTGCCTGTAATATTACTCTGTTTTCTACATTTTGGTGCCTGTAATAAAACCCATTTCAGATGATTATTCTGAAACGGGTTTTTTGCGTCCTTCTTACAAAAAAGATGAAATGGGTTGACATACTTCAAATTATAAGAGAAAAATATCCTACTTATGAAGTTATATTAAAAACCCAAGGGTCGTAGGTTTCTAAATCAATCACTATATATGGTATTTTTAACCTTAATGAAGATACTATATATAGATGTCATTTAAGAGAATAGAACTCATGACTGACGGGTCAAAAACGGAGGAGCAAATCAAAATGGGTGAAGCAGCAATAAAAATTGCAAAAAAACATAAAAGTGTTTTTAAAGACAAGGTTATGGAAATTCTGCCTGACGGCGGCAACCTCAATGCCTGTCTTACATGCGGGGCATGTGCATCCGGATGTCCAGCCACAGGACTTGAAGGCATGGATCCCAGAAAATTTCTGAGAATGGCAGCACTTGGCATGGATGAAGAGATACTCAGTACAAACTGGGTCTGGATGTGCTCAATGTGCCAAAGATGTATCTATGTCTGCCCAATGCAGATCAATATTCCCCAGCTTGTATATCATGCCAGAAAATCATGGGCAAGGGATGACAAGCCCAAGGGAATTCTGGGTTCATGTGACATGGCTCTTAGAAATGATACATGCAGTGCAATGGGTGCCACTGAAGAGGATTTTGAGTTTGTTGTAACCGATGTACTTGAAGAGTACAGGGAGGCACAACCGGAATTTGCTGAAATGACAGCCGATGTCAACCGTGAAGGCGCCTATTATGTTCTCAATCAGAACTCAAGGGAACCTGTCACAGAACCTGATGAGATGGTACCTCTCTGGAAAATTCTCCACCTTGCCGGTGCTGACTGGACATACAGCTCAAAAGGCTTTGCTGCAGAGAACTACTGCATGTTCATGGCAGAAGATGAATCCTGGGAAAAAATTGTAAGAACCAAGGCCAAGGCTGTGGATGATCTTGGGGCCAAGGTGTGGCTCAACACCGAGTGAGGGCACGAACTATTTGCAGTCCTGGCAGGACTGAAAAAATTCAACATTGAGCATAAATTTGAAATCATGAGTATTATCCAGCTATACGCAAAATGGATACGTGAAGGTAAACTTAAACCAAGTTCAGAATGGAACAGGGAAAGAAAGATCAAATTCACTGTACAGGATCCATGCCAGCTTGTAAGAAAAACCCTTGGCGACCCTGTGGCTGAAGATCTTAGATATGTTGTAAAAGCTGTTGTTGGAGAGGAAAATTTTATTGACATGACTCCCAACAAATCCAACAACTTCTGCTGCGGTGGCGGTGGTGGTTTTCTACAGTCAGGCTTTCCTGATGCAAGACGAGCCTACGGCAAGACCAAGGCAAACCAGATACTTGCAACCAAGGCACAGTACTGCATTACACCATGCCATAACTGTCATGCACAGGTTCATGACCTAAGTGACGTTCACGATCACGCATGGCAGACTGTTCATCTGTGGACACTTCTTTGTCTCTCCCTTGGGATTCTCGGCCCCAATGAACGGGAATACCTTGGTGATGACCTTAAAGAAGTTGATGTTTTTCATCCTGAATCAGCCATGTAAAATATCAAGTTTGATGGTATCGTAAAAAGTCCAAAACGCCAAAGTCGCTATTAATAATTTCAGTGGGTTACGGCTAAAAAAATCCCAAAATCGGACTTTTTACAGGTTCATCAAGTTTTTTGGCATCTTTCATTTATAGGGTTACACTTTTTCTGAACCATGATTTTCATGATTAAGGGATTATCCTGATTTTTCATCATGTTAATCCTTAAATCATTTAATCATGGTTCAATATTTTCCAAAAAGTGTAACCTACTTTTGAGTTGATATGAAGGATGCCTTTTTTTTGGACAGATCTTAAATAACTTCTCAAAATCGACACCTTATTGCTTTTTGAGCAGTTATTGAATTTGTCTGAATCAGGATAACCAGGATGAAAAGGATGCTCAGGATAAATAATCCTGCCTTATCTTGTTAATCTTGGACATCCTGATTCAGACAATGTTGACAAGGCTCAAAAGATCATAGGTGTCGGCTTTGAGTAACTTGCCAATCCACCTTCCCCCTCTCCACATCTGGAGAGGGAAAGTCATACCCCCCTCAGAACTTATTAATATAGCTTTCCAGAAAAATATTTTATTTTTTGTCAAAAAAATTAATCTTGATAACAGATAGTTAGACTTTTCAATTATCAATTTAATGATCTGGAATACTATAGCTATTTTGTCATTTCCGACTTTTTTAAAAGACCATCAATGATCAATGCCAGCTCCTTCAACATCCCATACATAATCCTCACGCAAGAAAAGAGAAAAAATTTCAATTCCATGAAACATTTTACTTGCTTATTTCCACTGTTTTCTATTAAGAACAGAAAAAGCCTAAAAATAAACATCCCCCAACATTTTCTGCAACAGGACTTAAACATGGATAATGAATCCAAAAATTCCAGCTACGAACAAATCTTGCACTATCATTCAAAGGAGACTAAAAGACCAGAAACAGAGCCATTGGTCAGCAGATTGCCATTTATTCTGGATCATCTCCCTGCATTTATTTTTATTCTGGATAAAAACCACTCTATCCAATATGCCAACCGCTTCTTTTTGCAGCATTTTGGCCACAATAACGGTAATAACTGCTATCAGATAAAATATAAACGCACAGAGCCTTGTGAGCACTGCTCTATCTTTCATTACAATGATAAACAAAATTGTCAAAAAGCAGAATGGCACTGCGGTTACGACCAGAAGCACTATGAACTTTGCAACTATTCACTTACTGATGAAAGAGACAATTCAAATTTATTTAAAATAGCTATTGATATTACAACGCATAAAAATGTTGCAAAAGAACTTGAAAAGTCAAAAAAACGTTTGGAAATGACTTTCAATGCAATTTCAGACTGGATATGTATTATAGACAAAGATCATAAAATTCTTTTTTCCAACCCCAGCGTCGAGAAAATAGTAGGATTGCGGGAAAATGAGATTATAGGAGAATGTTGTCACCATGTAATACATAAAACCCGTCAGACTCCCCTGAACTGTCCCCTTGAAAAAGCTGCAAGAACAAAAAAGCGTGAAACCCTGGAATTTCAGATTGAGGATGGCCGCTGGCTTCAGACAACAGTAGATCCCTTTGAGTACAATGAAAATGGAGAACAGGCATTTGTTCACACAGTAAGGGATATTACTCCCATGAAACAACATGAGCAGGATACCATTGCTGCCCGAAAGGCTGAAGCCTTCTCAATCCTCTCTGGCGGTCTTGCCCATGATTACAACAATCTTCTGACAATCATATGGGGAAATATTTCCCTTTTAAAGGATAGTGCTAACAATCTCTATGATAGCAGATTGCTACAAGCCGTTGAAAAAGCCTGCGAACAGGCCAGAAACCTTACACACAACTTCATTACCCTTTCCCACTGCTCAATGCTGAGTCAATCCTCAACCAACATAAATGACATTATTGATAAAGCAATTAAAAATACAATATTTGACAATTCCATAAATATTTCCATTCATAATGAGGCAGACAGCCCTTTTATTGAAGCAGATCCAGATCTTCTTACTGCTGCAATCCAAAATATCATAACAAACTCAATTGAAGCTATGCCAAATGGCGGAGACTTTACAATTACAACAAAATCTGCACCATATATCCCCGGACTTCCTCAAAATAAAAAATATCTAAAATTGTCTTTAACAGATACAGGAAAAGGTATCCCAAAATCTGATTTGCATAAGGTCTTTGATCCATATTTTTCCTCCAAACAGCTTGGAGTACGTAAAGGTATGGGTTTGGGACTTGCTATATCAAAGTCAATTATTGAAAAGCATGGAGGAAGTATCAATATTAATTCAAAGCTCAATAAAGGTTCCACAATAACAATAACCCTGCCCATGCCGGAAATCGATACAGACGCCTGTAAATGGAGAAAAATTCCTTCAGATCTTTTACGTCCCACAATTCTTTTCATGGAAGATGACCATATCATAAGAGAAATGATTGGCAATATGTTAAAATCAATAAAATATGGAGCATTGCAGACTGCTGATGGACAGGAGGCTGTGGACATTTACCGGCAGACATTAAAAAACGGAAAGCCTATTGACCTGATTCTTCTTGACCAGAATATCAAAGGCGGCATGGGTGGCATTGAGACGCTGAAAGAGCTTCGTAAACTGGGATTTCAGAAAAGGGCAATTGTGGTTACAGGCTCGCCAAGCTGCCCTGCAATAATTGACTTTAAAAAATATGGATTTGACGCAAGCCTTCTTAAACCTTTCACCATTGATGAACTGGAAGCTGTAATCAAGGCAAATATTGGCAAAAATTGTTCAAATTTTGATGGTGTCCCAAATCCGTTTATCTGATAAGGAAACAGCTCTTCCGACAAACATTAACAGAGAGTTATCCACAGTTTTGGGACACTACCGGTAAACGGTGATAGCTGGCATTCAACCACCCCGAATATGGAAATTTATATCTATTTTTACAGCAAACACTCATAGCCGATTTCGGCCACCCCCAATGATGAAAATGATGAGGGGTATTACACGGTAAAATCACGACACAATCCACACTGTCATTTTCCGTGCCACATAGATCACCTTCCAGGGCACACGTCCAATATTAAAATCTGTTACATTGGATTGTCCCCTTCGGCCAAGGACAATGGTGTCGCACTTCTCCTCTTCTGCTGTTGCTGATATTACATCGCTTCTGGTGCTGGCTCCTGTTATTATTTTCTTTTTTATTCTGTCAACCGGAATACCGGCTGCCTGAAACCTTTGAGCTGCATCATCAATGGCAAGGGTTACCTTATCAAAAACCTTGTTTATCCAGCCCGGGCCATCCCCCATATTTTCATTTTTTCCCTGCCTCAATCCCAAATCCCTTAGCACGCTGCACAACACAATACGGCAATCTGAACCTGCAACTGCTCTGATTGTGAAGTCAACTGCCTTTTTTGAACCAGGCGAGCCATCCAGTGCCAGAAAAATAGAGTTGTTTGCCCTCTGAACCCCTGCAAGAAGAATGGGAACAGAAGAGAGCTTTTCCACAATTTTTGTGGTTGTGCTTCCCATTACCATATTAAGCATGGCCCCTGCTCCCCGTCTTCTGGAAAGAAGTGCAAAATATCCTTTTGAGGCCTCATCAATGATATCCCTTGCAACGCCCCTTATCCGTTCCTGAATACGAAAAGATACTCTATCTTTTGTGTATCCTCCTGAAATGAGCTGCACCTTTGCCTCTTCCATAAAGTCTGTAATATAATGTCGCTGCTCGGTTTCCCATTGCGCTGTATCCGGCAAGGCAGGCTCATCATTTAAAAAATCAATATTCATGTCCCAGTAAGCATCCGGCATGGGACTTAAAACATTGAAAAGAAGGATATCCTTTCCCATGAAGGGCTTGAAGTCACACAGATATTGAATTGTTTTCAGGGATTTTTCAGAACCATCAAGGGCAACAAGAATTTTATTGCTGTTATCTTCACACTTTTTTGATTCTGACTTGCCTGTATTGTCTGTAAATCTGGAATCTTTTATACTCTCCGGATCAACTGAACCATTTATATCATCTTTTTTAACTGAATTTTCAGACATATCATCGCCTCCCTGTTATTTTAGACGTTGCTGCATTGTCTCTTCTGTGATGCTTCTTGTTCCTGATTATCTTCTTGTTCCTGTCTGAATATAAGGATAAGCCATCCTTGAGAGCTGTTTACTAACTCAAAGTTGACACTTATGAGCTTCTGAGCATTGTCAATATTGTCTGAATCAGGATACCCGGGATTAACAAGATAAGTCAGGATTAGCCATCCTGAACATCCTTTTCATCCTGGTTATCTTGATTCAGACAAATGCAATAACTGCTGAAAAAGCAATAAGATATCAATTTTAAAAAGGTTGTCGATTTTAAATAAGATGTCGATTTTGAATAAGATATCGATTTTGAATAAGATGTCGATTTTAAGTACTAATCCCTATTCAAAATTTTCTCCATCTCAAAAAAGAGATCCTGCTCCCTTATTATACCGGCTGTTTTCCCTGCCAATGTAACCAAAAGGCGACGTTCATTTGCATAAACCATCCTGTATGCTGCCTCCATAAGATTTGCCCTGCCGTCAATTGATATCGGTGATGGAGACATGGCATCTCTTATGGTTTTATTTTTCATATCCCTGATTCCAAGTGTGAACATCCCGCTCCAGAACATGGGCGAATACTCAATGCTGTCTGCAAGGGAAGGTCTTGGGGCAGAAAGATAACCAGGCATGAGCATATCCAGCATATCCCTTATGGTTAAAATACCTGTAACCTCACCCTGCAAGTCCACCACCAGAATGGAGCGATGGCCTGTCTCCATAAGGCTGTTTGTGGCAATTTTTGATGTAAAGGATTTTTTCAGTGCATCAATGGCATCCTGAAGACTCTTTGTCTCTTCAATTGTTGTGTAGTCTGCAATGGATATCATTACATCCATGACTTTTGATTCATTGCGAACAACACTTTTATCCTTAAAAGAGCAGGCTTCCTTTATTTTTTCCGTCAAAAGGTTAATATCACATGGCTTGCCAAGGTAATCAAATGCCCCCTCAACAAGGGCGTCCCGTGCAGATGGCTTGTCTCCATGGCCTGTTAGCATTATCACAGGAAGCTCAGGTCTTTTTTTCCTGATCTGTTTCAGGGTTTCATGCCCATCCATTCCAGGCATTTTTATATCAAGTATAACCACATCAGGATTATCCCCAAGTTTTGCAAGAGCATCCTCACCGCTTTCGGCAAGGATGGTATCAAATCCTTTTTTTACCAATATTTTTTTTGTGGTTTCCCGAAATCTTTTCTCATCGTCAACCATCAATATTTTTATCTGTTTCTTCATTTTGCTTTGCCTCCAGATGATTCATTATTGACAAGCCTGTAAAAAATAATATTAACATCAATTAATCTTTTCACTTTTCACAGAGCCATCATTCCTTAGTTTACCGTGAAAATGACTATTATTTTTATATTTAGGTGGTGATTGATACATAATCAATCATGCCTGTTTACCGTGAAAATGACTATCATTTTTATATTTGGGGGTGATTGATACGCAATCATGTCCGTTTACTTATAAAAAGCCAGATAAAGAGAGTATATAAAAAAGAACTGGACAACCATGGTCAGAATCAGAACCGTCAGGGCAGATTTCCATGCAAACCCGCAACTGTTTTTCAATCCGGTATAAACAAGCCACCACTTCCAGGGTTCTGTGAACCACATAAAAACAGATACCCAGGAAAAAAGCAGCACAACTCCTGACGCAAAGGCATTGATACTGAAAAAACGTTCAAAATGGACTTTTTTTTTCAATATCATGACAACTGTTATGTAACTCAATATTGATGAAACAGCCACCATTCCAATGCTGTTGACAAAGAGTACACTCCCCATACTGACCGGATTCTTATATTCTCCGGTCAAAAGACTTGAGGCTACATGGAATATGCTGCATATTACACAGAAACCAAGAGATTTCAGAATCGTTGTATTGCCAGGAAGTTCTGAAAAAAACTGCCGTGGCTCTATAAGAATCTGTATCACCGCATAACCATAGAACTGACAGGATTTTATTAGCTCTCCAACCATTTCGAATATCCCCTTTTTCTGCCCGATCACCATTAAAACAGCTCTAAAATATTCCCATTTTCACGGCGATTCCGGCCAGTAGCATCACCATTGTCATAAAAAACAGCACCTTGCGCTCCAGCTCCCTTGAAAAATAGAGCACTCCATTCCTGAAAACAAAACCCGATTCAAAACTCTCTTCACCAACATTATCCGGCTCCATGCGTTTTTTTTCAGAAGATGCGCTGCCACATGAAGAAATTAAGGTTTCAGAAGCAATCCCCTCCATTTCCGGACAAACAGAATCCGGACAAAGCATACTTTTTTGAGAAATTTCTTTAATGTTTATTTTGTTTTTCATATTTCCCATCCTTGCCTAAAATCCTGGCAGTCCGCTAAAGCCTCTGAATACCCAGTAAACTCCAGTAAGCAGAATCAGAATAATATTGGCGATAAAAAACACTGGTATCCCAACCCTTAAAAAATCCTTTGGCTCAAGATATCCGCTGGCATATACAATTGCATTGGGAGGCGTGCCGATAATAAGGCAATATGCAAATGAAGATGCAATTGCTGTGGACATTGCCATAAAGGGTAGAAAAGTTGTGCCGGGATGCACAAGCCCTGCCATGTTTAGGGTAATTGGGCCAACTGCTGCTGCTGCAGGGCCGTCTGCCATAAGGTTGGTCAAAAGTGCGGTAAGTCCATTGCTGACAACCATAAGCTTTATACCTGCATCCATTCCAAGTGGTGCAAGAAAATCAATAACTGTTCTGGCAAGCCAGTAAGCAGCTCCGGTGTCATCAAGTACCCGCCCGAAAATAATTGCTCCGGCATAGAGCCATACAACACCCCAGTCCACCTTTTCCTGGTAATCCCTCCAGTTGACGACACCTGCCAGGATATAGGCCACAGCACCAGCCACAGCAAGCACTCCAATACCTGTACGAATGGGGTAAATACCCAAATCATAAAAGGCTTTTTCCGTAAACCATCCAAAAACCATGATAATAAAGATGATAAGTGCCCATATCTGATGTCTGTTCCATCCACCCATCCTGTCAATTTCAGCTTTTAACTGATCCATTGCAGGAGCAAGGGATACAATTCTTGGCTTAAATCTGATATTGGTCATAAACCAAGTAACCGGAATCATGATAAAGAGGAATGGAAAACAGTAGGTAACCCACTGGAAATATCCGATATCAAACCCGAACATATCTGCAAGATAGGTCATCATTATAACGTTTCTGGCACCACCTGAAGGGGCACCTGGACCTCCTATATTACAGGCCATTGCAATGGCAATCATCAAAAGCTTTGCAAGCTCCTTGTCTTCGGGAATATCATTTGTCAGGCTGTTCTGATACAAAAGCATACCAATGGGTAGAAACATTGCAGCAAGTGCATGGTCGGATATAAATGCTGCTAAGGGAGTTATTATGAGGAAGAAAATAAGAGTAATCCACTTTACATTGGGAACAGCAAGTTTTTTGAACATCATAAGACAAACCCTTTTATCAACCCCTGTCTTGACAAAAGCTGCCGCAAACATAAGACTTCCCATGATAAACCAGCATGCATCGCTCCAGTAGAGCATTGCAACATCGTTTCTTGATACAACACCTGTGAACACAAGAATAAGACCTATACAAAAAGCAACAGCAGGAAGGGGGATACATTCGGTTAGAAAACAGAGTACAACAAAAACCCCCATTGCAACGGCAACCTTTATGTGCCAACCGCCCTTGTCTGCTGTTTTCTTGTCTTTTTCCGAAAGTTCCTCATATTTAAGGCCGGTTTTTCTCAGTTCCAACCCCTTCTGCATCATGGTGAGAAACTCTTCTTCAGATACTGATGCATCAATATATTCACGAGCCTTGTCAAAATTTTTCTGATCTGTCTCTATTCCATATTTTTTGCACCATTTAATGTCCCGCTTGAGAAACCTTGGTTTCTTCAAAGCACCGATCTGTATGCTCTGTTCCATCATTTTTGCTGCAACAAGCTGCCACTGTTCAGCGTCAGAGCTGCTCTTATTGAAAAGTGCCTTTGTAAAATGGTTAATTACAGCTTTTGGTGCAACCGTATATTCCATTCCCACATCCTTCATCCCATAGGGAGTGGGAATAACAAGTACAACAAAAAAGAGTACCACCGGAACAATAAAGACCTTCCAGTCAACATATTTATCGTAGCCTGTAATTTTTTTGTTTTTTTTCATCTTTTTTCTCCTGCATACCTAAGTGGATATGACTCTTTAGTGTTCTTTCAAGGTTTGATTGTCGGGTATAAAAGCCCTTTAACCTTTGAATTGTCTTAAAAATCACCCGACAGTTTAAACTTGAAGAACCACTATTTCTATTCAATATCTTCTTTAAGAATTTCCCTTGGGGATCTCATATATTTTTTTGCCTGGGCAACCCTTATCTTTTCCTCATGTTTCTGGAGTTTTTCAAAGGCATTGATTGATTTTTCCATGATCTCATCAATATCAGCGGGTTTCATAAGATAATCAAATGCTCCTGCTTTAAGCCCGTCAATGGCAGAATCCACAGTTGCATGACCCGTTAGCATTATAACTTCCACAAGTGGAAATCTCTTTTTGATCTCCTGAAGGGTCTCGTTGCCATCCATATCAGGCATCTTGACATCAAGAATCACCACATGAACAAGATTACGCTGCAAAATCTCAAGGGCATCTTTTCCGCTTGATGCAGTCAATACTTCAACGCCTCTCTTCTGAATAAGTTTTGATGTTGTCTTAAGATATCTCTCTTCATCATCAACCAGCATCATTTTCATTTTTTCCACAGTTGACCTCCTTTTTTTCCATGATTTTCAAGTTCCTTTGCCAGCCACTGTAAGTAAGCAATTTGCGGGGTAGCTACAACAACTCCTCCAAAACAAACTGACAGATGACAAAGCAATAGATTTAATTACACAACTGTTTTATACATCTTTAATCGGCAGAGTAATAATAAACGTCGTGCCGATATCAAGCTCACTTCTAACTTTCATGCTTCCACCAAAACCTTCTATAATTCCGTAACAGACAGAAAGACCAAGGCCGGTACCCTTACCCACAGGTTTTGTTGTAAAAAAAGGAGAAAATATTTTTTCAATATTTTCCGGACGAATACCTGCACCGTTATCAGTTATGGTGATTTCCAGCATATCCTCAATATTTTTAAAGGACTCTATGGTCAATCTTCCTCCTGATACCCCATGCCGATCTGCTATTGCATCCATTGCGTTGTTGAAAAGATTGAGCATAACCTGCTGAAACTGTGATGCATCACCAACAAAAGCAGGTGTATCCGCGGCAATCTCTCTGACAATTTGAATTCCATTCACGGCTGCTTTTTTTTCAATCATATGGATAATTTCAGGAATAATAAGCGACGGAAAAAGAGACTGCTTTTTTGTATCGTTTTTGCGACCAAACTTTAAAATTGCATGTGTTATCTCGGAACATCGATTGACCTGTAACTTTATCTGATCCAGAGACTCTTCAATCTCCGCCATCAAGGCATCTGACGCATCACGGTCTGCTGACAATAAAGCTCTCTTTTCAATATCTGACTGCAATGAAGCACTCTCTTCAATAACCGACAACGATGAAGCCGACTCTTCAATATCTGAAACCAATGGCGTTTTTTCTTCCCTTGCGACAACACTGTGTTTTGAAAGCCTTTGCTCCCTTATTTCATCAATAAGCGTTTCAATAAGGGCGTGTTCACTCTTAATAATCTGAAGAGGATTATTGATCTCATGGGCAAAGCCTGCTGCCATTTCGCCAATTTCAGCAAGCTGAGTTGCACGTATAAGTTGATGCCCGAGGCTCTCCTTTTCCTGCCCAAGCTTTTCTATTCGTTTAACTGTTCTTTCAGTGATATAAAAAGCCATCACAATAATAACTGCACCGCCAGCTACCATAATAAAAAGGCTTATATAGAGAGCAGAGTAAAAAGCGCTATATGCATCTTTTTTCTCCTGTCTAACCACAAGAAGCCAGTCCCTTCCATTTATCCAGGTTATTGCATAAAGATATTGATTGCCGGAATTTCCTGATTGAATAAAAGTTTGAATTGTATCCCCTGCTTTTACTAAGCTTTTCTCTTCCGCTGTTAATAAACTGCCTTTCAATGGCGGTGGAAACCTTGCAAACTCTTCATCCTTCTGCATAATCTCAACCTCACCGGAACGCCTTCCTGTCTGTGCCACCCCTTCTCTGTTAAGTATGAAGGATTCTCCACTTCTTCCTATACCTGCCTTAAAAACAAGATTATCAAAAAAAAGCGTGTCAATGGTTGCCCGCAATATCCAACTGTCAGCCCCTTCACCTTTACGGACGGCTATTACAAAATGGGGAACATTTCTGTAGCCCAAAAAGATGTCGCTGACATAATATCCATTCTGCATAACCTCCCGAAACCAAAGCTCATCCTGATACTTTTTCCCCTTAAGTTCATAATTTCCTGCATAGCGCACATGCAGCCCATGGGAGTCGAACAGTCCAAGATCAATGAAAGCTCCAGATCTCTCTCTTAGATTTTCAAATATGGTTTGAATTGAACCATTTTCATTGATATCTTCAAATGTATAAATATTGCTAATCAGTTCAAGGTCAGCTTTTCTCTCCATGAGAAAAGAATCAATCATATCACCGTGATCTCCCACTATTCTTTTAAGGCTGCTAATACTCTTGCTCTCAAGGGATGTTGTGAAATAGTAAAAACTCACGCCAATTGCCATCACAAAAGGAATAAAAGGTACAATTATCATATTAGTCAGAATTGCACGCTTCACCTGCTCAAGTCGTCTCTTTTCAATTTGTTTTTTATTCTGCATGACTTTTACCCACCCTTATTAAGATTTCTGTTGCGTAAGAATCAGAGCAACTATGATGCCGTTGTTGAGTCGAATTTACAAAATGATGTAACCATTTGAATTTTTTTGTTTTTTAACATTTCATCAGACAGATGATAAAAGATAGGAACAGGGCAGATGTCAGATTTCTTTTCAACCTGTAAAAAAAGGTTGAAGCCCATCAAACTTGACTTTAAAAAGGAGTTAACGTAATCTTTTCAATATTCTTGACAGTCCGCTCTTCAAGCGATTTTTATCTAATACCTATTTAACAATATATTCATAATCTCTCTTTAAAAAACCATATAAACGTACATGGCGGATTACCGCCACAATCGAAGGGATGAAAGTCGTTTTTAAAACAGGCTGTTACCGAGACTTTCATATAAAAAACAACATGGAGTATCTCATGAAACAACATATAATTTATGTTATAATATGCCTTATGGGTATATCTTTTTCTTCGGCATTTTCCCAAACTCTCCCACAGATGAGAATATCTGTCGAAAACAGCGAAAATCATGTTCACACAAAATCAGTAAAAATATTTGCAGATACCCTGAAAACAAAAGTTATGGGCAAAATTGATGTTCGTTTTTTCTCAGATGCACGCCTATTTAGAGATAGTGATGTCATTCGGGCAATGGTTCAGGGAAAGGTAGAGATGGCAGTTCCCGGGACGTGGCATGTGACCCAGTTTGAGCCTGATGCAGGAATTTTTTTACTGCCATTTTTTTATGGACAACCTGTAGAGACCAACTACAATGTTCTTGACAGCATTGTGGGACGAACTTTAAATGAAAATATTGAAAAAAATCTGAAACTAAAGGTTGTGGGAAGATGGATTGATCTTGGCCATGCTCACATATTTGGAATCAACCGAAAAATAAGCAGGCATGAAGATATAGATGGACTCAAGGTAAGGGTGGCTGGCGGTGTTGCCAATAAACTAAGAATAGAAGCATTTGGTGGGATTTCAACAATTATCCCATGGCCTGATCTTCCTGAATATATGAAACTTGGCAAGGTTGATGCGGTGCTTACTACATATGAAACCATCAGAAGCGCAAAGCTTTGGGAAAAAGGGATAAAAAGCGTATTTGAGGATAATGAGTATTTTCCACAATATATCCCTTTGGTAAGACTCTCTTTCTGGCAGAAGCTTTCGCCGGATATACAGCAGATTATTGTTGACACATGGGAGGAAAATGTTAACGTTTCCAGAAAAGCATCGGCAGATGCCCAGCAAAAAGCAAAAGAGCAATTAATTGAAAATGGTGTTGAAGTTGTTGTACCTGATGAGGATCAGCTCCGGATATGGAGAAAAAAACTTATTTCAATGCAGAATGATTTTATAAGTGAAGTGGGTATTGACCATGAGCTTGTCATGCAACTCAATAGTATTCCTGAACTTTAAATAAACGGGCATGATTGCGTATCAATCACCCCCAAACATAAAAATATCACCCCCAAACATAAAAATGATAGTCATTTTCACGATAAAAAAATGCCACCAATATTAAAAGAAAATAAATTTTACCTTCCCATCGTTGTTTCAACGATAGCAATTGCTGCAGCTGTTTTTTTCACCATCAGTGCAACATCAATTCTAAGGAACAAGAAATCTTATATCAATGAATCCCACATAAAATCCAAAGCCCAGGCCCAACTGCTTGGAGAAAATGCATCCAGTGTACTTTATACCGCTGATTTCACACTTCTATCCATATCTTCAATCATTGGAAGCCAGTGTGACGAGGATAGAGTTACTGTTTCTCCTTCTGCCGAAAGCTTCATAACAAATGAAGTCACATTTCTGCCCCATATAAAAAATTTAATCCTGCTTGATTCACAGGAAGAGATAACTTACAGCATCAACAAAGTAGCCAATTTCACTCTGCCATCTTTTGAGGAGCATAAAGATGCCTGGATTGAATTTGCCACAGGTATATTGCCAGAAGAGAAACCCCATCCTTTTATATTTTTAAGTCGCAGAATTGAAAACAAACATGGAATATTTGCAGGGGTTATTGTTGCAATCATTGACTCTGCTTTTTTCTATGAACGCTATGACAGTTATCTTACAATTGATGCTGACATGATAGTATTATTTGATAATAAGGAAAAAATTCTCAGCGGCTGGTTCAACAATCCCGATTCACACAAAGATATAAGAGGCCAGACAATGAGTTCGCTCACTTATTTTGATTCAATATCTAACCTTAATTTAATTAGTGGCGGGTATAAAACCCATGAAACTGATAATGCAATTATTTCAACATACCAGCTCAGAGATTTCCCATATTATGTAGCTGTAATGTACACAAAAGATAGCATTCTTGAAAAATGGCAAAAAGAGACAAAAAAAGATACTCTGATGATTCTCATTACATCAATTATCTCTCTTTTTACAATTGTACTTGCAATAAAACAGGGCAGGAAACGAACAATCGCTGAAGCCCGACTGCTGCAACATCAACTTGATCTTGAAGATACTGTTGAGAGGCGTACTAAGGAGCTGCAAAAAACAAATTTGGCATTAATTGAAAAAAACGGAGAGATTGAAAAGGCATTAAAAGAAATCAAAACTTTAAGGGGAATTGTACCGATATGCAGCTTCTGCAAAAACATCAGGGATGATAAAGGATATTGGGAACGGGTTGAGGTCTATGTAAAACGCCACTCCGAGGCTGACTTCAGCCACAGCATCTGCCCGAAATGTGCGAAGGAACACTATCCTGATATTGATATATATGGCACTCTTTAGTTGTATTAGTTGTAAATCCACTACTTGTAAATACTGTCTGAATCAGGATATCCAAGATAAACAGGATAAGGCAGGATGAACTATCCTGAACATCCTTTTTATCCTGGTTATCTTGATTCAGACAAATTCAGTAACTTAAAAAACAATAAGATGTCGATTTTGAGTATCCTGAACATCCTATCCATCCTGGTTATCCTGATTCAGACAAATTCAATAACTGCAAATAACCAATAATATGGATGCCCCAAAAGAGTTATGCTATCTTAAAACGTGCAACCATTTTATTGAGCCTTTCTGCAAGTCTGGAAAGATCCAAGGCACTTGTGCTAACCTGGGTACTGTTCTCGGCCATCTCTTCGGCAACCTGGCTTACTCCTGCCACATTGGATGCAACGTCTCTTGTAACATCAGACACCTGAGCAACATTCTCATTGACATCATTTAAGCCATCCGCAGCCTGCTGAACATTCTGTGTGATTTCGCTGGTACTTGCAGACTGTTCCTCAACAGCCGCTGCAATGGTGGAGGAGATATCATTTATATTATTAATAATCTGGGAAATTGCCTTGATCTCATCAATTGATGTACGAGTTGAATCCTGCATCCTTTCAATATTTTTTTTGATTTCAAGGGTTGCATCTGCTGTCTGTCGGGCAAGATCCTTGATTTCGTTTGCCACAACTGCAAAACCCTTTCCAGCCTCCCCTGCCCTTGCTGCTTCAATTGTAGCATTAAGAGCAAGAAGATTTGTCTGCTCGGATATATCTGTAATGGTTTCTGTAACCTTTCCTACAAGTTTAGCTGCCTCTCCAAGCTCCTCTACCCTTTCCGTTGTTCTTGCTGCCTTTGAAACTGCATCATTTGCAATTGTTCTGCCCTCTCCTGAATTTTTTGCAATCTCATTTATGGTTGCCCTCATCTCCTCTGTGGATGTTGCAATCATACCTACAGTTGTTGTTGCCTGCTCCATGGCAGATGCCACAGAAATCATGTTGGCGCTCATCTGCTCAACAGCACTTGCAACGGAATTGGCCTGAGATGCTGTCTCTTCAGAGCCTGATGCCATAACATTGGATATATCAGTAAGAAGAGAGGATGATTTAGACAAAGTATTTACCCCGTCAACCACATCTTCTATCATCTCCTTGAGATTATCCGCCATCTGGTTAAGAGCATCTGCAAGTTCTCCTGTCTCATCCTTGCGTGAATTTTCGATTCGGGCAGTAAAATCGCCTTTTTTCATGGCATTTGCCATTTTAAGTGCCTTGCCAAGAGTAACTGTTATGCCACTTGTAATAAAATAACCAAGCAAAATTGCAAAAATAATGCTTGTGAAAAGCACTGCATACTCAATCTTTATAACTCTCCGGATCTGCAAATCAGATGTCTCTACAAACTGGGCAGCATTTTTTTCAGAAAACTCCATAAGCTCCATGAGCGACTGATTAATCTTTTTAAGCTGTGTATAGTTTTTCCCCTTAGGGGTATAATTCCCTGCCTGAACCTCGGAAATTGTATCCTTTATTATCGGCTTCCATTCACTGAAAAGGCTGAGAGAGCGGGAGAGTTTTTCTGGATCACCCATAAAACGCTCCTTAAGAAAAGCATATCCTTCAAGGACTTGCTCCTCATATGTGTCAATCTGTCTGATTTCTGAACTGACTCTTGCCTTGTCGGAATTTTTTGCAGCAATAGCCATCTCTTTCATGGCCCTGTGTATTCTCACAATATCAGCATCAATTTTGTTAAGGGTTGTCACTACTGCGTATGGATGCTGATAAAACTGATCAATATTGCCGGCAACATGCTTCATTTCAATACTGCTCAAAACGCTTATTACGATCATCATAAAAATCATAAGAGCAAATGCAACACCGAGTTTCCATCCCAGTTTCCAGTTTTTAACGTTCATTTACAACATCCCTTTCTGTTAAAGTATCTCTATTTTACCGTGAAAATGACTATCATTTTTATATTTGGGGGTGATTGATACGAAATCAATCATGCCCGTTTATACAATTAAGGAATGGGTTTTAAAGAACGTGCCCATTAATTTCTGGGAACGTGGGCGTCGCACCCGCTTAGTTTAAATCAGAATGGGAAAGTTGTTTTGTGCTCATTCCTTAATAGTCAGTTATTTTTTTATGTTATTTCTATCCTCCATGCCGGCTGTCAAAAATATCATTGATTCCATTAAACAGTTTTCTGAAATCATCCGTTAAATTGTTTCCCGAGCATCTGCGCAGCATATCACCACTGTTGCGTGCTCTGATTACGCTATCCATCTCTTCCAAAGGCTTTATCAAACGCAGCCGAAGATAGCGATTAAATATCATACCTGCCACAAAAACGGCAATTGCCATAAAAACTATTGTCCAAGCACCTGCCCTGCCGAACTGCTGGGCACGGAGGTCTTCCTGTATCATTGCCTGCCTGTTGATCTTTCCAAGAAGCACTACTCCTTCAACAGTATTCTTTACAGCTCCGACATCTCCCCAAAAAGCATCTTTATATGATAAACTTATGGCATCAAGGGCAGTGGGTTCTTCTTTTTCTGTAATATTACTCATGGCACGTTCCAGAGCAGATTCAAAGCGGAGAAAGAGTTTCTCTTGTTTTTCATGATGGATTTTATTCTCATTATCAGCTTTATTCTCATTACCAGATTTGTTTTCTTTATCAACATTATTCTCGCTCTCAGCGAGAATAAGCGACAAAGATGCCAGCATCTCTTCACAAGCCTGAAGCGAATGCTCATTTCTTTCGATTATTACCTGTATAGCCGGTGTCATACGCATAAAAATCCAGACAGAGCCAAGAGCCATAAGAATATTAAGAACAATAAGCAAAAGCGAACTCACCCTGACCATCTTCCCCATCTGCATTTCACACCTCTTTTATCAATCTGGGAATAGCAGATTCACTTGATGCAATTATCATGGTGTCATCCTCACGCAGCATTTCAGTGGGAGAAGGCTTATCAATACGCTTTGTATCCCCTCTTCTGATTCCAACAACCATTATTCCAAAGCGTCTGGGAAGTTCAAGGTCAACAAGTGTTCTGCCTGCCATTGACGGCTGAACGCAGATCTCGGTCAGCATAAGATCTTCACCAAGGGTGGTATCTGCAATCACATGGCGGTAAAGAAGGCGACTGGCAAAACGTTTTCCAAACTCCTGTTCAGGATTGATGATCTGGTGCGCCCCCACAAGCTGCAAGATTCTTTGGTGCATCCTGTCATTAGCCCTTGCCACAACAAGGGGTGCTCCCATCTGACGAAGAAGTGCAGTACATATAATAGACGCCTCTTTGGAGTCATCTCCAATGGCACACACTGCAGCATCCCATCTTACTGGATCAACA
>NZ_LT828547.1:0-42258 GCF_900170035.1 Desulfamplus magnetovallimortis
CGGTATTAATGGTGATTCTGCTGAAGGTGACTATGTAAAATATGGTAAAAAAGATATGTCAGATAATTTTGTTGATGAGACGATTGTAGGATTAACATATCATAGGTATCCAACCATATCAGTGGACTCCACAAATACTGCTTATGTTTTTTGTCAGACAGCACCAGCCTCATATTTGACTTATTTGACTGGTTCTTATAACAATTGGGGAGATCCCATTACTACAAACTTATACGCCAAGTTTATTACAAGTGCCATAGACTCCACAGGTGGCTTACATATTGCTTATTTCGACGCCCATTATCAGTACAAAGATCTTAGATATATATATTTACCTGGGGCTAACCAGAGTGTTGGCTCTCTTACTGTTAATATTTCACCAGCAAGTGCAGTTACAGCAGGTGCTCAATGGCGTGTTGACAGCGGTACATGGAATTAGAGTGGAAATAGTGTTTCAGATCTTGATGTTGGTGAGCATATTATTGAATTTAAGGATATTGCAGGGTGGGACACTCCGTCAGATAAAACTGTCACTATCCAAGATGGGCAGAATCAATCAACAACAGGCATTTATACTCAATCAGGATCAAAACCATCTATAACTGATCAGTCAGCTACTAATATAACTTCTGATTCGGCTAGATTAAATGTTACCGTCAATCCCAACGGACTTTCAACCACAATTTATCTAGAGTTCGGGTTGACAGCAAGTTATGGTATAAAATCCGATATATTTGATATCGGAAATGAAACCATTTCAGAAAGTTATTACATAGATTTTCCAGGCATGGCTTCTAACACAACCTATTTTTTTCGCTTTGTTGCTGTCAATAGTGCAGGGACTACCTATGGTAGTGATCAAACTTTCACGACAACAGCATTGGCTACTGATGACTATGGAGATAATTGTACATCTGCTCAGGTTATAAATATTAATAGCACGATTGCCGGAGAAATTGAAATTGGCGATGATTCAGATCACTTCAAAATCACCTTGCCTTCACAAGGTACATTACAGGTATATACCAGTGGCGATTTAGATACGTTGGGTGACTTGAAGAACGCTGCATGCACGGATATTGCTGACGATGATGATGATGGAGATTCTCTTAATTTTTTAATATCTGAGGATTTGTCCGCCGGGACATATTACATCGCAGTTAGAAGTTATATGTCATCCATAGGGACTTATACACTTAACACTGAGTTTACGAGTGTCGCCGGGAATACAGAGTCTTATCATATTTTAACAGATCAGTCTGAGCCAATCACTATCAATGATGGTGAGTTTGTTAAGCTGTACGGATCAGCAGGTGTTAATAGAATCGATTTAAAATCTGGCGGTCAAGTAGAATGTATAAATTTTCCTGGTTTGAACCTTATAGGTATTGAAGGAAATTCTTATGAGTTTGATGTTTATCGATCTGGTGCTACAATCTTCTTAGAAAATGCCACAGAAGGAACAAAAATTAAGATCCCTGCAACAAACAGTGCTCAAAGTCTCATTTTTTCTGACGAAAGTGTTAACATGATTATCAGCAATGGCAAGGTTATGCTCGGCTCTCAGGAAATTACAATAACAAAAATGCCAGTTACTGTAGAAAGCAGTGACATGCTTTTTTAGTTCAGTATTGAAACTGTAGAATAAGTACTTTTGTTCAAATTCAAGTATAATTAAATATTGGGACTTATTCTACGGACTCGTTAATATCCGATGTAATTTTATGACCGAATCGGGGTCGTGTGGCGGAGTGGGGTCGGGCCATCATAACAGATTATAATCATAGAGAAATCTTTGAATTTTCTTCAATATAAAGGGCTTATATTGAACTTTTTGACACCGAAAACGAGAAAATGGCACGCGCAAAAAGACATTATATTCCTGGCCAAGTGTGGCACATAACACATCGCTGTCACCAACGAGAATTTCTTTTGAAATTTGCCAAAGACAAGAAGCGCTGGATTCAATGGTTGTTTGAATCCAAACGACGTTATGGGTTGACCATCTTGAATTACGTGGTGACCTCCAACCATATTCATTTTTTGGTGGTCGATGAGGGAGTCCGTGAGACCATACCGAAATCCATACAGTTGACAGCAGGACGTTGTGCCCAGGAATACAATCTTCGAAAAAAACGTAAAGGTGCATATTGGGAAGATCGCTACCATGCAGTCGCCATTTAAAGGGGATTAAGGCGAAATTGGGCGGCAGAGCATCGGGGCGTCGAGTCCGGGAGACGCCTGAGGAATACGTGTTGAGCGAAGAATCATGCCCCTATGACTTCAATTTGGGGTCTAAAAAAGAAGATATGTGCCTTGAAAACATGTAATTTTGGAGTGAATTATAAATGATTTCAATTTGTTATTGTGGCCCGACCCCGCAGACGCAGCCGCAGACGCAGACGACCGGATGGTTGTGGTCATTGAGAAGTATTGATTGATACTGGACGGCATATTTTGAGCAATATCATATAATCTATTTTTTTCTTGATGGCTATATCACAATGAGTTATATTATGCCTATGAAAACATTATCAACAAAATGGTTTAGAAAATGGCTCAAGAAGACAAAAATAAAGAACCAGGAAGTATTGAAAGCTGTTGATAATTTGGAAAATAATTTATCAACAGCAGACTTGGGTAGTGGACTTTATAAAATTCGAGTTAGCTCTACAAATAGAGGTAAAAGTTCTGCTTTCAGAACGATCGTAGTCTACAAAAAAGAAGATAGGGCAATTTTTATCTACGGATTTGCAAAAAACGAAAAATCGAATATCGACAAATCTGAGCTACAATATTTTAAAAAGTTAGGTAAAGACCTTCTTTCCTTGGGCCCCAATCAGCTTCAACATGCTATTGAACAACAAATATTGTTTGATCTGGAGGTATAAGAATGAGAGAATCAATAAAAAGTGCAATTGGAGAGACGGTACAGGATTTAATCAATTCCGGGTTAAAGACATCTTTTACAAAAAAAGAACTTGATTCTCTTGGTGTAGAAATCCCTGAAGTTCATCTGACAAATTTTCAAATCAAAGAAATCAGGGAAAAAATGAATCTTAGCCAGAGTGTTTTTGCCAAATTGTTGAACGTTAGTCCTTCATCAATAAGGCAATGGGAACAAGGCAAAAGAAAGCCAAGCGGATCTACAAAAGTTCTTTTAGATCTTCTTAAAAGGTCACCAGGAATACTGGATTATCGTTTGAATATTGTTGATTGCCTGCCAACAAAACAATAAACCAGACCGCGAGAACGGGAGGCGCTTTCCCGTAAGCCCTAAGCCCTTGGCGCGGCTGGTTATTTCACCGTTAGCATTTTCAATTAATTTTGAGTCAAAAATATTGATCTGTATGTAGGGTGTCCTTTCTGCTTGAAGTTGTTTTTTTGAGGGGACTAAAATTGAAAGAGCCTTATTTTTTTGCTTTTTCGATTTGAACGTTTTATGATTAAAGGGAATTTTTTTTTGAATCATAAAAACTATGGAGAGAAAATCAATGGACACCCAAGCGTTTCAAATTGAAAGAAAAGAAAATTTTATTAGTAGGCTTCACCGATTGCCTCAACATTTACGTATCCGTGTGGTGCAGTCAATTCATCAAGAAATTTTGGCGGCAGAAAATGAGGCGGGTTTAGCAACCACACGAGAAGGTTTGCCTTTTGTTTTTGCCGAAGAACGTATCCAAATCTTGAACTCTTTACCAACTTTGGATGAGTGGGAGGATTCAGACAAATGGATTGAGCGTATTCAAACTGCCCGTTTGGATAAAACAAATATTCCTCATTTTGAATAAATTGCTATGTCATATCTTTTGGATACCAATCACTGTATTTGCTTATTGAATGGCTGGGATAAACCTGAACCGAAACAAACCAAAAAAGAAGCCCGCATAATTGAGATTTTCCAGTCAGTAAGGGATGAAGGTGTGTATTTAAGCGAAGTTAGCCTTGGTGAACTATATTTTGGTGCAATGCTATCACATCAAAAAGAGAAAAGCCTTGCACGAGTGAATGGGTTTAAACGAGCTATCCCCGCTCTTACTCTGACTGATCAAATCTGGCTTTTGTTTGGTGAAATCAAGGCTGAATTGCAGAAACAAGGTACAAAAATCCCTGACTTCGATCTGTTGATTGCAGTCACGGCAAAGCATCATAGTCTAAAAATCGCCACTGCCGACAAACACCTTTTAAAGCTGCTGCCAGATTCATTCGAGCGGGAAAACTGGTTGCTATGATAATTATTTAGTAAATCAAAGCAGAAACTTGTTGGAGATTTAGCCGGTGCCTACTCAAGAAGGTTAAATATTCAACATAGAGTTGTTTACCAAATTATGATTGATGAAAAAATTGTTAAAATTATCCGCATGTGGACTCACTACGAATAGATAGAAGGCAGAACAATAAGTCTTGCACTGTTAACAGCACCGGAAAGATTGATTTTTACTCTTCCTTTATTACTTGTATCAAGAATCTCCTGAATAATGACTGAAAACTTCTCCGGCGCAAGATCATCATCCGACAGTACTTTAATAGGATGTCTGTAGGAGAGAAGTGTTGCCCTGAGGCGCTGCTCCCTGTTCTGATCAAACGGCCATACAATTGCCGGTACACCAGATGCCAGAATATTCATACAGGTATTGTATCCGGCCATGCTTATTGAAAGGTCAGATAGAGACATGAGGTTCAGAAAATCAGATGTAAACCTTGATACTTGGACAAACTCTGACTCAAACTGTTTCAAAAATGAAAAGGTCTCATCATCCATAAAATGACCTGAAAAGAGTTTAACAAAGATTTTTTTCCTATTCCTAAAGCCCTCACTTCTGTTTATCAAAGCGATAGTATTAACAACTGCAATAAGAAGTTCCCTGCCCACATTGCCCCCCCCGACGCTGACAATTATCCTTTGACAAGAGGCATCACTGCCAGCAGGCAGAGGCCAAAGTTCACTTAATGTTTTTCCTCTATCCGGCATTGAAGCCACAAATCCTGTATAATGAACAGGAACAGTAATTTCATCCATCCTTGAAAAGGTAGTGTCAAGGCGTAAAAAATCAGGATCAGAATGGACAAGAAGAGCATCAAAATATTGATTAAGGGTTTTAATCACACGCTTTTCATAGGATTCAACATCATCTTTTTCCACCAGAATATCCCTTAAACTGCAAACAACCCTGCATGGCGGCAGAGTTCCGTTACAGATACCCTTCAAAACAGGATCAAGCTCAAAACGGAAGGCCTTTCTGCCAAAAGGATAAAGCTCAACAATCAGTATATCTGGTCTTTCTTCAATGAAACATCTATAAAAAAAATCCCTTCTCTCGCTTTTTGCCTGCTCCACACTCTTATCCCTGTCATGGGAGTAGATACCGGAAAAATTCCTGTCCATCATAAGGGGAGGCAGGCGAATTTCTCTTACATTTTCAGGCAAAATGCTTTCCACAGGAGCACCACCTGTGATCAGAACCACATCGTGCCCCTTCATTGCTCTGCAAATTTCAAGTGCCCTGAAAAAATGCCCCACACCAAGGACATGCTGGCAATACATGAATATCTTCACTTTACACCTTTCTTTGCACAATATTGATCGCCCGCTGGAGGAAGAGAGAGTTTCAGCATATTAACCTGTTTTAACTTAAATGCAGTTTCCTCATGATCATAAAAAAAACTGTGCAGATTCCAAGGTTCCATTATATCAGGCTCATTCCACATGAAAGATCTGTTAAAAAAATAGTTAATAAGAGTGCGAATAACACCCTCATGGGTAACCACAAGAATCCTCTCTTTTTCCGCAAACGAGAATTTTTCAGAAGCAGATTCCAGGGCATCAAGGCTCCTCTGGAGAAGATCAATTCGGCTCTCCCCTCCGGGTGGTCTGAATTGCCAGCATAGATGCACCTGCTTTTTAACAGCTTCCGGTGATGCCTTTCTTATCTCTTTATATACTTTACCTGTCCACTCACCCCAATCCATCTCCCTCAATCCTATATCCATCATAAGGGGAATATCAAGGCAACTGTTGACAAGTCGCGCAGTTTTTACAGCTCGCCCAAGGTCACTTGAAAGGATGCTTGAAAATCTCCCTGCTTGATTCTCCTTTTTTTTAAGCTCCTTTCCCCAGCCAATAGCCATCTCTTCTCCAAATGGTGTAAGAGGAGAATCCTTAGTGCCCTGGATTTTTTTCTGCCTGTTCCATATTGTTTCTGCATGACGCATCAAGACAAACTCTGTCATTAAAAGCCTCGTTACTCATAAGTTTTTTCTGTGTCAGGTTTGCTCATCCGGAAATTTGGAGCCACATAAGCTATGTGACAGAAGAGGCTGCTCCTCAAGATAAATTCCGGCAAGTTTTTCTATAAGCCTCTTGTTGTCAAAAAGCTCTTTTACGCGCTTTTTCCCACCCTTTATAACGGTATCTCTTAAGGCTCCATCTGTCATGATACGCTGAACTGCATCTGCAAACTCATCTGGCTTGGCTGGTGCAACCATCAGGCCGGTTTTTTCGTTTATAATGATTTCAGGAATGGCGGATACAGTTGTGGAGACAACAGGTACACCCATAGCCATGCTCTCCACAAAAACATTGGGAATTCCGTCCCTGTCCCCATTTGGTGCAACTTCACATCCCAAAATAAATGCATGGGATTTTCTGTAGTGCTCTATCACCTCTTCATGGGTCAGGGTTCCAAGCCAGCGGCATTGTGGAGCAAGATTCAAATCCTTTATAAGAGCTAGAATTTTTTCCCTGTCATCACCGTCTCCCACAAGAGTATGGCGAAAATTAAAACCACGATCCTTAAGAATGGCAAGGGTTTTATAGACTGTGGGAAGACCCTTTTTCCTCACCATTCTTGCAACTGTAAAAAGCTGCCATGGAGTTTCAGGGAGAGCAGGCACAACAGTTTCCATACCCTGCTCAACATTTTCATGATTTTTATCAACATCTTCCAGTCCCTTATCAACATCTTCAAAGCTTTTCTCAACAACTTCAAAGCTTTTCTCAACACCTTCAAGGCTTTTCTCAACACCTTCAAGGCTTTTCTCAACATCTTCAAGGCTTTTCTCAACATCTTCAAGGCTTTTCTCAACATCTTCCAGACTCTTTCCGGAGTCATGAAGTTGAAAAAGATTAAGATCAATGCCATGATATACAGCATGAATGCTCTTTTTGCCCCTTGCAACTGATTCAAGATAGTTCTGGTTGTATCCAGTACAGGTAACAACAAACTTTGCCATCTCAATCTTCTCCTGCAACTGCTTAGGATCACTTGTATAGATATCCTTAGCATGACCGGTAAAGCTGAAGTCAATGCCGGCAAGAAGGCTTGTGAACATGGCAACAGATGTTGGAGAGTGGGCAAAATGGGCATGGAGATGGACAATATTTTTACCAGGCATCAATTTGTGGGCAATAAGGCCTGCCTGAAGCAAATGCTTGATGGTGGCAGATTTACGGGTTCTTGTAAAACGCCTGAAAGCCAATCTTAAAGCCTTTGCATATAAAGCCGGATTTTTAAATGCAAACAGAATATTGTGGTACAGAAACAGCGGCAGAAATCTTATAATTTCATGGGGAAGATAATCAACTTCAGCCTTGATGCTTTCAACACTTTTATGGGTAAATGATTCACGAGGATGGCGCATTGAAAAAAGGTGAATCTTAAATCCAAGCTGCTCCAGCAGAAGTATTTCATTGGATATAAATGTCTCTGAAATTCTTGGATATCCCTTCAGAATCATACCGAGAACAGGTCTCTTTTCTTCTATCTTATATTCACTCATATTTATAAATTCTCTTTACCGTGAAAATGACTATCATTTTTATACTTGGGGGTAATTGATACGCAATCATGTCAGTTTGATGAAGTCGTAAAAAGTCCGATTTCAGCATTTTTCAGGCTGTAACATGTTGAAATCATTAATAGTGATTTTGGAGACTCTGGCTTTTTACAGGGGCATCCAGTTTAATACTCAAAGTCAACACCTATGATCTTGTAAGCCTTGTCAACACTGTCTGAATCAGGATTCCCAAGATTAACAAAGGTAAGGCAGGAGGATTCTCTATCCTGAGCATCCTATCCATCCTAATTATCCTGGTTCAGACAACTGCAATAATTTATGAAAAAGCAATAAGATGTCGATTTTGAGTTAATATCTAACGATTCTAAAAAATTATAATTGACAGGCAATAGTGAAATATCAATCATCCCCTGAAGCTTTCAATACGCTTTTTCATCACTTCAATGCCTGTTAAAGGGAAGTTGAGCATGGCCTCCTTTCCTGCGAGTGGATTTTCAAGCAGTGCAAAGATCTTTATAGCAAGACTTTCAGGGGTAAGCTCATTCCATCTAATATAATCAATATAGCCGAAACTGTGAAATCTCTGTGCCCTGATAAGCTGTTCAAGCCTTGGTGTCTCCCTTGGAATAACAAGACCCGGAATTTTTAGGGTCATAAGCTCACAAAGGGTATTGTACCCGCCCATTGTCACAACCACATCTGCTCCGGCCATTAGTTTTTCCATCTGACGATAGAAATGAAACGCCTTGATTCCAAGTTCCCGTGCCTGTCTGAAAAAAAGTTTTCTCTTTGAAGAGGACATAAAAGGGCCTGTTATGACAATACTTTGAAATGGAATCTCACCATTCAAATCATGCTTTAGCTTTCTTATCATCCCAAGGTAAGCCTCAATTACAGCAGAACCATCTCCACCTCCTCCTGTGGTAACTACCACAAGTTTATCATCCACTTTTATGCCATTGCTTTTCCGCTCCTTGATGATCTCCCTTTGTTCAGGCTCTCTTCTGGGGATATAACCGGTAAAATGCATTTTTTCACGAATTGAATCCTGCATCTCATACTCCTTTGCAGGATCATATATTTCTTGTACCCCGTAAACCCATATCTCGCTGTAAAGTTTCTCAAAGACATCATATGTTCCCCGACGATGCCAGTTCTCCTTAATGGTCTCTGCATCATCCATTATATCTCTTAACCCCATAACCGTTTTTGTGCGTGGAAGATGCTTTTTTATCCACCTCAATGTAGGAAGAATCTCTTTTTTCAAACCCAGAGGCTCTTTGTCCACAATGAAAAGATCAGGGCGGAACGCTTTGGCTGTGGCAGCAATGATACTCTGGCGTATATCCATGGCATGGCCGGGATTTATCTTGATGGAAAGTGGAAAATACTCTTCATTGGTCTTTTTGATCATACCGGGGATTCTGATAAAATCAATCTGGGGCGGAAAATCAAAACGGCCTGCCAGAGGGGAACCTGTCAGAATAAGAATATTTATTCCCCTCTCCCTTAGGCTTGAAGCAATGGCCATGGTACGGCGGATGTGCCCAAGCCCATAGGTATCATGGGAGTACATGAGAATATTATATGTTTTGCTTTTAATCATGAATATTCCTGAAAAATGGCTGACGATCATACTTTTGGGACAGATTTGGAATCTCTCCCCGTTCTTGAAAAGGGTAAGTGATTACTCAAAGTCAACACCTATGATCTTGTAAGCCTTGTCAAAACTGTCTGAATCAGGATTCCCAAGATTAACAAGATAAGGCAGGATTATCTATCCTGAGTATCCTATCCATCCTGGTTATCTTGATTCAGACAACTGCAATAACTTCTGAACAAGCAATAAGATGTCGATTTTGGGTTATTACGTGAGCATGCCAGCATTCCCTACAAACAATGCTATAAAAGCCCCACATTAATCCCTGGTTTCTGAAGAGGGATATCCCATTTTTTCATGTATTTCCAGACAGAAGTTCGACTTTTCCCGATTCTGCGTCCCACTTCTGCTTTATTCCAGTCACTTTCGTGGAGAAGTTGCATGAGATATTCACGGGTGAGTCTTTTTGAAGGAATTCCTGCCGGAGCATATCCTGGTGATATTGATGCATAGCCTGCACCAGGGTGATGCCCCATCTTGTTTACGTTTGCTCTTCCGGATGGGTTTCTGTTGTTATTCTGAGCATCCACGACATTGTAGTTACGGCCATATGATGAATGGAGATTAGCAGAAGAGTTTATATTACCTGATAGATGGGCACTATAGGGATCAAGTTCATTCTCAGGGGATGACAAAAAGTTAAATCCATCCATACAGGTTGATGAAGAGCGGATCTCAACCGGCAGGTCTGCAATGTCAATCTGCCGTGATCGGCAAAGCACAAAAGCATGCTCCATTGCATTTTCAAGCTCTCTTACATTTCCTGGCCAGTGGTACTCCATAAGCCGCTCCATGGCATCCCTTGAAAGATCCTGGACATTTTTTCCATCCCTTTCATTACCTTTGTCAATGAAATGACGAATGAGAAGAGGAATATCCTCACGCCTCTCCCTAAGTGGCGGAACATTGATGGGAAAAACCTTGAGTCGATAAAAAAGATCTTCTCTAAAACGCCCTTCCATGACAAGGTTATATAGATTCTGGTGTGTGGCTGCAACCACCCTTATATCAATGTTTATCTTTCTGGAGTCCCCCACCCTTTCAATTTCTCGCTCCTGGAGAACCCTCAGAAGCTTAACCTGCATGTAAGGGGTCAACTCCCCTATTTCATCCAAAAAAATGGTACCGCCATCTGCCTTTTCAAAACGACCTGTACGCTCCTTATATGCTCCTGTAAATGCCCCCTTTACATGACCGAAAAGCTCACTCTCCAGAAGGGTTTCAGAAAGGGCACTGCAATTGACTGTCACAAAAGGACCTTCTGCATTGGGGCTGTTATAGTGAATGGCTCCTGCCACAAGCTCCTTGCCGGTACCGCTCTCCCCCTGAACAAGAACTGTAGCCCTGCTTTCAGCAGCAGCGGTTATTGCATCAAAAACCCTCTGCATTGAAGGGCCTTTTCCTATGATATTACCAAGGCGATGCACTTCGCCAAGGCGCCGTTCCGCCTCTTCTGCCTTTTTGCGCATCCGGCTCAACTCTGTAAGATCAGTAAGGGTCTCCACAATCCCGAGCAACTCACCACTCTCTCCTCTCACTGCCCTTGCACTTTTAATCACAGGAACATCATACCCCTCCCTGTGCCGAACCCTACACTCCTTGGCTTCAGATTTACCCTTTTGCAGAACTTCACAATCTGCATTTTCAACACAATTTTTGCCAAAACAGCGACTGCACTGAAGTAGCTGGCAACTCCTTCCCATGGCCTCCTGGGCAGGATAGCCTGTAATGCGCTCCATGGAAAGGTTCCATGAAGTAATTATACCTGTGCTGTCAAGCGTAAAGAGCCCGTCTGCCATGGTGTCAAGAATCTGATTGAAAAATCGTACATCCCAGAACTCATGATTCTTCATGACTGCATCTCCCTTCTCTTCCTTCCTGTATATATGGACTTCCAGAACAACATTTTGGCATCCCAATTTGGGCAAATTTCGATATTCTCTGAGTAATATCCTAACCTGTACCTGCCAGAACCAAAGAGGTTTTCCGATTCTCTTGCCAAGATAAAACAAAAATCTGCAATAATAAGTTACCGTGAAAATATCTCTCATCATCTTCATAATCGGAGGTGGCGAAGTAGAGACAAGGCATGCCTTGTCTCTACTGCCATGATGGTTTAATAACATTAAAGCATAATTGATGCCGTATTGCACCATTCTTCGTTTTCCAGTTTATATTTAACTTAATAAGTAAAATTTGCTTCGAAATATACCCATTTTTTTATCGTATCTCATGGCGTTCACATCTCATTAGGGAACGCTAATAATAAAACACCTCATCTAATAACGCAATGTTGCGCTACTATAGGTTACTGGTAACGGCAGTTAATATTCCAATAGCCTTCTTCAAACAGTTTAAAGCTTCACATGCACACAATTCCACATCCCCAAATAATATTAAAATCAAATAGTTATACATAGAGAATGGATATTGTATGAACATTTATCAAGCTGTTGGCACTCTCTTTGCTGATAGACTTATGCCAGGTAAGCATCACCAGAAACAAAACATAAAGTAACGGAATCCACAACAAAATCAATATGGAGGTAACACCATGACAGATCTCAATAGTATCGAAGCATCCGGTTCAGTTGACGCCAGAGGAAGTGCATGCCCGGGTCCTCTTCTTGAGGCAAAAAAAGGCATCGGCAAAGTGCAGGTTGGACAGGTTCTGGAAATTCTCTCCAATGACTCAGGCACAAGGGTTGATATCCCTGCATGGGCAGGCAAAGTTGGCCACGAATACATGGGCTTTGTTGAAGCTGACGGATATGACAAACATTTTATAACCCGCAAAAAATAGGCAGGTGAACATGGCTTCCCAGGGAAACAGTAAAGGCGAAGGAAAAATCTTGATTCTGGCAACAGAGAGCTGCGCATACCCCGGCGCTGATTCCGTTGGGCAGGCCCACTCTTCCTATCCGGCAAACACATATATTCTAAGGGTCAGGGCGCCGGTTCTCTTTCCTGAATCATTCTATTTCGACTGCTTCAGGAAAGGGATCAGCGGCATCATCATAATGTCCTGCGGTGAAGAGTGTCCCTATGAAGGTGCATACCACGCACTGGCAAAACGGTTAGACAATGTTTACAAAAAGATGAAGGCCATGCAACTGGATCTCAGACGCCTTCGGCTTACAGCCATCTGCACAGTGTGCAACAGGGCATTTCTCAATGAAGTAAAACAGATGAACGCCCTTATCCAGGAACTTGGGCCTCCACAGTTGAGTGCCTGACAGCAGATCATAAACATACAGTAACGGTGGATCAAGATATACTCAAAATCGATATCTTATTGCTTTTGCAGAAGTTATTGCAGTTGTCTGAACCAGGATAACCAGGATGGATAGGATGCTCAAGATAGATAATCCTGCCTTATCCTGTTAATCTTGGGAATCCTGATTCAGACAGTGTTGACAAGGTTTACAAGATCATAGGTGTCGACTTTGAGGATATAACAGTGGTTCAGGTTGTACCATGTATCGCCTGTGATGCATCGCTCATGATGTATCGCCTGTCATGCATCGTCAATCCTTCACCACTGTCAATACACCGTTTCAACAACAAGTCCGGGAGGAATATATGAACTCCACGCAACAAAACAGTTTCGACACCCTTGTGGTGGGTGGGGGCATTGCCGGTCTCCAGTCTGCCCTGGATCTTGCTGATCAGGGATATAAAGTGGCAGTGATAGAAAAAGACGCATCCATTGGCGGCAAGATGATACGCCTTTCCAAGGTTTTTCCAACCCTTGACTGCGCAAGCTGCATAACCACTCCCAAAATGGCATCGGCTGCACACCATGACAATATAACTCTTTTTACACGCTGCAATCTTAACTCACTTAATTCCATTGAGATCAAAGGCAGCAGTTCCAATAACAGCCAGGGCAAAATCAGCACATCTTCTGGCAGCCAGGACAAAACCGCCCCCTCCTCTGGTTGCCATGGCAAAGGCAGCAGCGGTGTAACAGCCTCAATCACCCAGATGCCAAGGTATGTTGATGCAGATAAATGCATTGGCTGCCGAAAATGCGAATATGTGTGCCCTGTTTACAGACCTGACCCTGAACAAGGCGGTTTTTCAGCAACCAAGGCCATCTCAATACCATTCTCCAATGCAATTCCACAGCTTGCAGTACTTGAACCTGAATATTGCATGCTTTGCGGCCAGTGCGAAAAGGTGTGTCCCACCCAGGCAATAGATTACTTTCAGAAACCTGAAACTTTTACCCTGTCAGCAAAAACAGCTATAATTGCAACAGGTTTTGAGATGACTCCCCTTAAAAACAAGGTTCAATACGGCTGCGGCGAAATTCCCAACGTCATTGATGCACTTCAGATGGAACGTCTTCTTGCACCTCACGGTCCATTTAATCGTGTACTTCGCCCCTGGGACGGCATGGAACCAGATTCCATTGCATACATCCAGTGCGCTGGTTCAAGGGACAAGAGCATGGGTGTATCGTACTGCTCCAGGGTGTGCTGCATGTACGCCATAAAGCAGGCAATGCTTCTGGCAGGAGCTTTGCCCCTTGCAGATGTGACCATATATTATATGGATATCAGGGCATTTGGAAAGGGCTACGAGCAGTTTTATCAGAATGCAAAGGCCATGGGCATAGAGTTTATCAAGGGCAAAGTTGCACGCATTGACGGCGGCGATAACGGCAGCGCCATTGTAAGATTTGAAAATCAGCAGGATGGAACCATTACAGAAAACACCCACGATCTTGTGGTTCTCTCCCTTGGCATGACCCCGGGATGGAATCCCAACGGAATATGTCCGGTATCAACTGCCGAGGATCGCTTCATCACCTCGATCCAGCCAAAAATGTCGCCTGTGCTCACCACCATGGAAGGAGTTTTTGTAACCGGAGCTGCCGCAGGCCCCAAGGATATTGTGGATACAATAACAGAATCCGGATCAGCGGCCATGGAAGCAGCACGCTACATGACTGCAAAGGGTCAGATGGCCAATGCAACATCAAACGGTGCAGCCGCATAGGCAGGGAGGATAATCAGGATGAACGATCAGACAGAAATCCGTCAGCCAGAAACCGAGCAGAATGAAACCGTACCTGCAACCGGACAGGCGGAAAAGGAAAAGAGTGCAACTTCTCAAACCGGAAACGGGAAAAATGAGTCAGGAGAGAGTGAAGCAAAGGATAAAAAACAGAAAGTTGGTGTCTATATCTGCTACTGCGGCGGGAACATATCAGATCATGTGGATGTGGAAGCTGTGCGTGAGCGCATGGAAAAACTTCCGGATGTGGCAATCTCCAGAACCAATATGTTCATGTGCTCTGACCCTGGTCAGGAGCTTATAATTGAAGACCTTAAAAACGGCCTTGTGGATCGCGTGGTTGTGGCCTCATGTGCCCCGAGCCTCCATGAAACCACATTCAGAAGCGCCATTGAAAGGGCCGGTGCCAACCCATTTATTTATGAACATGCAAACATACGTGAACAGGTAAGCTGGGTTCACCACGGAGATCCGGCAACTGACAAGGCAACAACACTTGTGGCAGCAGCAGCAGCCAAGGCAGGGCTTCTAAAACCCCTGGAACCTGTCAGAGTGGATGCAAAAAAACATACAACAGTCATTGGCGGCGGCATATCAGGCATGACAACTGCCCTCGGCATTGCAGACAAAGGCATTGATGTTGCCCTTATTGAAAAGACATCAGCTCCGGGAGGAATGCTCAACCGCCTTGATCGCCTGGCTCCAACAGGTGAGTATGCGGCCGACATAATTGAGAAGCTGACCCGCAAAATAAATGCCCACAAAAGAATCACACTCCATACTGACTGCGATATTGTGGATGTAACAGGATATGTGGGCAATTTTGTCATCACCATTAAAAACAACAGGAATACACAAAAAGGTGCAGGCAGCAAAACCTCAGAACTGAAAAACGGAGCGATTAAAACCGGAAGCATTGCAAAAGGAACCTCTGAAACCGAACTCCATGAAGCCGGAACCACTGGAGCTGGAGTCATTGAAACAGGAGCCATTGTAATGGCAACTGGTTCCCACACATATATCCCCGTGCCCGGGGAGTTCGGATATGGCAGGAACAAACAGGTAATAACTCTTGAGGAGCTTATCTCCCAGCTTAAAAAAGTTAATATTCCGGAGAGTTCCTCAAAATTCAGCAGGGAGCTTTTCACATGGAACGGCAGAAAAATCAGAAGTATTGCCATGATCCATTGTGTGGGAAGCCGCCAGATTCCAGGTATCCATGAACCAGGCAGCAGCGGATATCTTAACGAATACTGCTCAAGAACATGCTGCTCTGCAATGCTCAATGCATCAGTTACCATCAGAAAGGCATTCCCCGGGACAACCGTCTATGAAATGTACCGTGATATCAGGACATATGGAAGAGGCCAGGAGGAGCTTTACAACCGTGCAGCAGAAAACAAGGTCATCTTCATGAGATTTGAGGCAGGTGCTGAACCTGAAGTAAAAACAAGGGAAGAGCTTGAATCTGACACATCAGACAACCTGAGATCCCCAGCCAGCCAGGCTTTTAACGGCAGGCGATCAGGAGAGCCTCAATTTCCTCTTAATGTAACGGTTCAGGATACTCTTACATTTGGAGAAACTTTTGATATACCGGTGGATCTTGTGGTACTTGCCACAGGTGTTGAGCCAAACGATGTATCCTCCCTTGTAAAAGCCATGAAAATACCTGTGGGTACAGACAGATTCCTGCTTGAAGTCCATCCAAAACTCAGACCTGTTGAATTTCCGGTGGCAGGGATCTTCCTTGCAGGAACATGCCAGGCCCCCATGGATGCAGGAGAAGCATCCAATGCAGCAGGTGCGGCAGCAGCCAAGGCAGCAGCTCTTCTAAACAAGGGCTACATAGAACTTCCCCCATTTGTTGCTGAAGTGAACGAAGAGAGATGTACAGGGTGCGGTTCGTGTGTGGAAGCGTGCATCAAAGAAGGTGCCCTTAACATGGTTGAGATAGAAACAAGCAGAAATTCAGGTGCATCTGACGAAAAAGTCAAGGTTGCCAGGGTTACTCCGGCCATATGCCTTGGATGCGGTGCCTGTGTTGCTGTTTGCCAGGATAGTGCCATAGATCTCAATGGATGGGCGCTTAAACAGTACGAAAAGATGGTGGATGCCATAGTTGCTGACGGCATGGCCGCATAATCGTTGTGTCACCCTTCGGGAGGAACCAGAAAATGAATTCAAAATCCCTTGACAAAGAGCAGAAAAAAGAGGCCATTAAACAGCTTCGCACCCAGCGAAAAGATAGCATCGCCAATGCCTCGGCCCTTATGAAAAACCAGAAAAAAGAGATGAAAGTCATAAGAGATTTTCTCAAAAACGGCGATGCCACAGTACCTGCAATTGCAGATGGTGTCTCAATGCCTGTCAACCAGACTCTATGGTATGTCATGGCCATGAAAAAATACGGAGAGGTGCTGGAATCAACAAAAGAGGGGGCATGGTTTAAATATTCCCTGATCCCAACTGAGAAGACCGGGCAGACTGATAAGGACGAAAAAACGAAAACAGCCCGGGATAAATCAACTGAAAAAGCCCGGGACAACTCAACGGAAAAATCCCTGGATAAGGCAGGTGCATAATGACAACCACAATCCAGTCAAAAATAAAATCATGGATAACCTCCGGTGTCAAAACCGGTATGGAATCCAATGGAGACACCCTTAAGGATACACCATCAGGTTCAATCTCCATTGCCTTTGCCGAGGAGCTTAGTAAATGCGGTGATGATACAGTACTTGAGTGCTTTAACTGCGGCACCTGCTCGGCAATATGCCCCCTTGTGGGGGAGAGTTTTCCCAGAAAAATGATCCGCTATGTGCAGATCGGAGCAAAGGATCGCATTCTTGATAATGCCGAAGAGCTGTGGCGCTGTCTTCACTGTGGTCTCTGCACCCGCACATGCCCAAGGGAAGCAGATCCTGGAGAGGTTATCCTTGCTCTGAAACGGTTCGTTCTTTCCGGATGGAGGAGGTCATAATCATGTTCAATCCAAGAGATATCATTGAAGTCCTTGCCAATAACGTTAAACAGACCCGAAGCCCATTTGGTATTCCAAAATTTCTGGTCAACAAGTGGTGGCAGAAGGCAGATCTTCAAACATCCGGTGAGTACATGCTCTTTACAGGGCTTATGTACCAGTTCACACCTTTCATAGATCGCTCCACCCACTATCTTGAGATGTTTGAAGATACTCCATGGGCAGATTATCTTAAATACGCAAGGTATGTACCAGGTTATCTGTCCGGCCTTGGACTTGCTGTCATAACACCCTTCAGCGAAAAGAGAAAAGCAGGCCAGGCACTTGTTGACATTGCAACACTTCTTAAAAAATCAAAGGTCGATTTTGGATATGATCCTTCCATTGACAACTACTCAGGAATTCTGCTTTACGACATGGGTGATCAGGAAGGGTTTGTACGACATGCAAAGTTTGTTGCAAAAAAACTAAAACAAAAAGGGATAAAAAAGATCATAACAGTTGATCCCCATACCACATATGCTCTTAAGGTGTTGTTTCCAAAATATGCTGGCGCACATTTTGAGGTCAAACCCTGGTTTGAGATGATGAGACTTTCATCAGGAAAGTGCAACATGACGGTGACCATCCACGATCCATGCTTTTATGGCAGATACCTTAATGTATCAGATGCTCCCAGAAAAGTGCTTTCAGGCCTTGGAATCCAGTCATCAAAAATCAGAAACTCCGGAGAATTTACAAGCTGCTGCGGCGGACCTGCTGAATCAATTTCTCCGGCCCTTTCAAAAACCATAATGGAAAAGAGAGTTGAAGAGCTTAAAGAACCTGGTAACCCCATTGTGGCTCTCTGCCCCATATGTCTTGGCAACCTTAAAAAATCAGGTGCCAATGTTGAGGATTTTTCTGCACTTGTTGCAAGGCATGCATAACCCCTTAAAATGAATATTTTTTTTGAAACCAGCAAACTGTTTTTTTTACAAAAATATTTTTTAAACCCCAAAGTCGGTTGATTTTACACCAAGACAATAACATCACAAGGAGAATTTATCATGGAAGAAAAACAGGAAAAAATTGTATATTTCTGCACATCTGGCGCTGACAATGCTGAAAAAGCATCCATCTGCTTTGCAATGGCCAATGCAGGCATGGCCCTTGACATGGATGTAAAGGTTGCTCTCCAGGGCAAGGCTGTGCAGCTTGCCCAAAAAGGCTTTACTGATCATGTACCAGCCACAGGCGGATTTCCTGCACTGAAAAAACTCATCTCTGATTACATTGCCCAGGGCGGTGAAATCCATGTTTGCAAACCATGCATGGAGGAGCGAAATATTGCAGACTCAGATCTCATTGAAGGGGCACAGGTAACAGCCGGCGGTACCCTAAATATCATGGCTGCTGCCTCTGATGCCCAGATGGTTTATTAAACCTTCATGGGCAATTTAATGCTACCCATGTCCATGAGAAGCTACCCCCGTCCATGAGAAAATACCCATCATCATTTTCATAATCGGAGGTGGTAATAGAGACAAGGCATGCCTTGTCTCTACTGCCATGACAGCATACATCCACTGCCATAACGGTTTAAATAATCTGCCTATTTAGCTTACCCCGTTACTCTAAATCTCCATCTTATGGATAAGAGAGTAACGGGGAAGTTATCCAACTAAAGGGGGCATCTTTCATTTGTCGGTTTACACTTTTTTTGAACCATGATTTTCATGATTAAGGGATTACCTTGATTTTTAATCGTGTTAATCCTTAAATCATGGTTCAGAATTTTTCGAAAAGTGTAAACTAATTTTGAGTTGCTATGAAGGATGTCTTAAAGGGTACAAAATTTTAAGAGAGGTAACCAAAATGGAATTATCTGTTGCAAAAAATCCCCCCAAAAGAGTCACAGACCTGATCCATCTGAAACAACAGGGTATGGATCTATCCATATCCCTCTCTTTTGAAGTGGTACCTGTGGATTTTGCCCATGAAAATGCCGCTTTCCAGGCATATATTTTCCTTTGCAGGTACAGCGGTACAGTTAACGGCAATGAATTCATGTTCAGAAAATGCTATGCAAAGGGGTGTCAGCATAATCTCTGCCCACATGTAGCCCAGGCCGTAATGATTGCCAACCGCTATCTTCAACGTGACTACAAAAAGATGAAAGATGCAGGTATTGCAATTGAAGAGAAATTTTTCAGCCTTGAAGAGATGATTGTAAAATTTAAGGATGATTCTGAAGAGGCGTCTCACACAAAAGATGGTGTTCTCACAATCCATGATTATATCAATATCGCAAAAGAGGGTAATAAGGTTGAAGTTAAGGTCAATCTTGATGCAATTCCGGCTGTTGAACATTTTGCAAACAAAAAAAATAAACAGACATTTCTGATGGGCAACTTTGCAATTTCAACGCTTGGAAGCAATGGTGAATTTCAGAGATGCCTTGCCTGCTATCAGACAGATCAGGAAGAACTAAAGCCTGATGCTGTTTCCACGGCAAATGAAAGGCTTAAAAATCTGTATAGTGAATTTGGAGAGGCTGGGATTGCCTGCCAGCCTCAATTTTTTTAATAATCTGCTTTTGTTAATTTTTAAAAATCGTCATCTAATTTTTTTTGGGTATACTTAGTTTCTTGTTTTGCACTTTTAAAAGAGATATCCCCATGTTCCGATACTTTTGCCCCCAAAATATAAACTGCTTTGGAGCAAATTTAAAAGAGAGCGATTTTTGTGAAGTTATTGCATTTGTCTGAATCAGGATAACCAGGATGGATAGGATGCTCAGGATAGATAATCCTGCCTTATCTTGTTAATCTTGGGAATCCTGATTCAGACAATGTTGACAATGCTTACAAGATCATAGGTTTCGACTTTGAGGACATATAAAGACTTTAATTCTCCATTGTTAAAAATAAGTCTGACATGGCCTTTGCAAAAAATCAATAAAAAACAAATCCAACAAACTATACATGATAAACTAATCAAGGATTATATCTTGAGTGACTTGAGATAATCTATCCCCCTTCTTATCTCAATGCCCTGTTTTTTATGTTCTCTTTTAAGATACATGACAAGTTGAACAGCAGGAATGGCGTATCTTTGATGAAAGTAGATAATGTTTTTTGATGGATTGCTGTCCGAAAGTTTCACTTCAATCATTGTTTCCGGAATATTCTCCCTGACCAGGCAGAAATCTACCTCTTTTCCATCTTTTGTCCTCAAATAATTCAAAGAAGAGGGTATGCCATACCAGTCTTCCATAATATACTGATGTTTAAGCAGACATAGGGCAACCATGTTCTCAAACTTTGCCCCCTCATCTCCCCTTACCATACCGGTATCAAAAAAATAAATTTTAGGTTCTTTCAAAATTGACCGTGCAATATTTCTGGAAAACGGGGATACCCTAAACACTATGAAGAGAGATTCAAGGATGCCTATATATTTCTTTACAGTATTGGGAGAAATCTGAACATCCTCGGAAATAGATCTGTATGACACAGGAGAACCTGTTCTGGTTCTCAATAGCTCCAGAACAAGATTCAGGGCCCTAAAGTCATGGATTTTGTCAAAATCAAGTACATCGGTACGAATCAGACCGTCTATATACTGAAGGCGCCAGCGATCCGCATCAACTGCCTGTTCTGTCAGAAATGGTTCAGGGAAACCACCACGAATCAGTAACTTTGTCAAGTCTGGTTGTTCCCCTGTATGAAACAGTTCAGCAGGAGAAAATGGGAGAAGACGATGCCTGAAAAATCGTCCGGCCAGCGAATCACCCTGATACCTGAAGGCCTCAAGTCTTGCACTGCCTGTCACCAGAATCTTCATGTGATCAGGTTTCGTGTCATAAACGCCTTTGAGATAATTTTTCCAGCCGCTCATTTTATGAAGTTCATCCAGAATCAGCAGTCTTGTTTTGTCAAGCCATCCCTCTTCCTGTATAATCTGCCTGTCACCTGAATGGTCATAGTTAAGATAAAGCGTTTCTGCAAATGACTTTCCCACCTCTTTTGCAAGCCAGGTTTTACCGACCTGCCTTGGACCGGTAATGAATACCATCTTTTTTTCAAGATCCTGCATGATCCTGTTTTTTTGGTGTCTATCCATAAAGGAAATCCTCCAAATTCCGAATAACGTACATGGCGGATGTCCGCCACAATCGAAGAAATGAAAGTCGTTTTAAAAACAGCTATTTATTGAGACTTTCATATAAACGTAGATGGCGGATTACCGCCACAATCGAAGGGATGAAAGTCTTTATATGTCAGCGCGTTACGTAAACTTTTTAATAAAAAAATCTCAACGGAGATTATCCTAACTTGGACAAGCCAGAGCCAAAGAGGTTTTCTGATTCTCTTGCCCAAATAATACGAAAACCAGAAATAAGAATTTAACTATTGTGCATTGGTTTGCATAAAAGTCAAGACTATTGTGCAAATCAATGCGCAATGGTCAAAAAAATCAGTGGTAAGATTGCTTTAGAATGCACATAACCATACACTTTTCACTTGAAGAGAACCATTTTTAACTGTACACTTTATCCTGAAATTTGTCAGGAGAGTCGTTCCCTTATCAGATCAAGTTAATCAGATCAAAGTATCACCTCGCCCCCAGCCACATTTTACAGACTTGAGAGGGGGAGTTTGAAACAGCATGAGACTTTTATTTTATGGATATTATTCCCCAAAATACTAATAGAGAATACCTTTCTGAGCTATACACAAACCTTATAACTCTTGCTGCCATCCTCTTTGCTCTTTATATGGTCAGCAGATTTAACTTCCTGCTTTTTCATGGCATTGCAGAAATATTTTCCATCACCGTTGCCTGGGGTGTTTTTCTGCTTGTATGGAATGCACGAAAATTCGCAATGGATAACAGCTTTACCTTTCTTGGTGTCGCCTATCTATTTGTGGGTTTCATTGATCTTCTTCACACCCTATCATACAAGGGTATGGGAGTTTTTGCCTTAGAAAGTTCTGCCAATATTGCCACTCAACTATGGATTTCAGCGCGATATATGGAAGCCATCTCACTTTTAATATTTCCCATGCTGATCAAAAAAAAGGTTACATCCATAAATTTTATTCTCTTCATATACAGCGCAGTCACAAGTATTGTCATCATTTCCATTTTCATGCTTCCGCTTTTTCCCGTATGCTACATTGAGGGCACAGGCCTTACCTTTTTTAAAAAAGGCAGTGAATATTCCATCTGCGTTATTCTTGCATTTGCAGCACTCCTTATGTTTTTTAAACGCAACCTCATGGAGGCCAGGGTATATAAACTGATAATAATATCCATTGGAATCACAATATGTGCCGAGCTATGCTTCACTTTTTATGTGAGTGTCTATGGGTTATCGAATCTTATGGGGCATTTTTTCAAAATTATTTCTTTTTATATAATTTTTATTGCAATTATTAAATCAGGTTTTAAAGAGCCATATTCGCTTATATTCCATGGATTGCTGGAAGAAAAAAAATCCCTTGAACAAAATATAATTGTACCCCAGAAACGTTCACTTTTGATCATGGAATCAAGGCTGCGTATAAACCAGTTCTCTTTTAACTGCACTGTGGAAGAACTTCTTCAGAAAGTACTGGATGAGGTGGAGATGCTGACTGAATCCAGAATCGGCTTTATCCATTTTGTGGATTGGGATAAAAATAGTATATCTCTTCAGATGTGGTCTTCTGCCACACTAAGCAATGCATGCAATATTCCAGATTCTCTATCCCACTATCCAATTGACAGGGCAGGTATCTGGGCTGACTCACTTCGCACCGGAAAACCCGTAATTCACAATGATTACGAAAAGGCAGAAGGGAAAAAAGGATTACCCCCCGGCCATATAAGCATTCTAAGGGAACTGACTGTGCCTGTATTCAGAGGAGACTGCATTGTGGCGATCCTTGGAGTTGGCAACAAACCAAGCCCTTACACCCAAGAGGATATTGAGACTGTCACCAGCATTGCTTCCATGGGATGGGATATAATTGAACGCAAAAAAGCAGAAGATGCACTGGAAAAATCCCAAAAAATGCTTGAGAGCATTATTGAAAATTCACCTGCACTGATTTCCATCTATGACAACAACGGGAGATATCAGCTTGCCAACCAAAGCCTCGCTGATGTAATTGGAATACCTCCTGAAAAGATAATTGATCACTCATTTAATGACCTTCTGCCACAAGAAATATCTGAGCAATTCATGCTAAGAATCAATGAGATCTTCAAAACCGGCAAATCAAGTCAATTCAAGGATAACATCTTTTTAAATGCAAACTCCAAAGATTACATCACAACCCTTTTCCCTGTTCAGGAAGAAAATGGAAATATAAAATCTGCCGGTGCAATATCCATTGACGTCACAGAAAACATACTCATACAGGAAGAGATACTCCGCCTTAAATCAGCCATTGACCAAGTTCAGGAAGGTATAATTATAACAGATTCAAATGGTATAATTACCTTTGTAAATCCAGGTTTTGAGAAGATCACCGGATACTCACAAAAAGAGTCCATGGGCAAAAATCCCCGTTTTCTCAAAAGCGGTAAGCAGGATTCAGGATTTTACAGAAAAATGTGGGAGACCCTTAAAGCTGGCAGAACATGGTCAGGCAGAATAGTGAATCGCCACAAAAATGGTGCCCTATTTACTGAGGATACAACCATCTCACCGGTACTTGATGAAAATGGTAAGATACTCAATTTCATTGCCATCAAAAAAGATATAACCGAAGAGCTTGATGTGCAAAGACGCCTTGAACAAGCCCAAAAAATGGAAGCAATTGGAACCCTTGCAGGTGGGATTGCCCATGATTTCAATAACATGCTCTTTCCCATCATGGGGCATACAGAAATGCTCAAGGATGACCTTCCAAAGAACAGCCCCCTCCATCACTATGTAGATTCCATTATGGAGGCAGCCGGACGATCCAGTGAACTTGTAAAGCAGATTCTTGCCTTCAGCCGCCAGAGTGACGGAGAAGCAGAACCAACAATGCTGCAACCTGTAATAAAAGAGGTGCTGAAACTTCTCCGATCAACTTTCCCCAGCACCATCAGGATAAATCACAATATCAATGCAAATTGCTCCATGTGCCTTATAAATCCTGTAAAATTCCACCAGGTTCTTATGAACATTGCTACAAACTCCCTTCATGCAATGGAGTCCAAGGGAAAAGGAGAGCTTTTTGTCTCGTTGAATGAAGATTACATTGACAGGATACAGTCTCAAAAAATGGACATGCCAGAGGGCACATATGCATGCTTGGAGATAACAGACACAGGCTGCGGAATTGACTCTTCCATTGCTTCAAAAATCTTTGATCCCTACTTTACCACAAAGGCAGAAGGCAAGGGAACCGGAATGGGACTTGCCGTGATCCACGGCATTGTAAACAATGCAGGAGGACACGTCTGTTTCCAAAGCAATCCTGAAACCGGAACAACATTCAAGGTTTACCTTCCTTGCATAACGGAAGAGAAAAAGCCTATGACAGAAACAGGTAACAAGTATAATGAAAGCATTAAAGGAGGTGATGAACATCTCCTTCTTGTGGATGATGAAGCGCCGGTTATTGAAATGATAAAACTTCTGCTAATGCGCCTGGGATACAGCATAAGCAGTTACTCATCAAGCATTGCTGCACTTGAAGCCTTCAGACAATCCCCTGAAAAGTTTGATCTGTTGATAACAGATCTTATAATGCCCGACATGACAGGTGACAGACTGACATCTGCCATAAAGAAGATCAGAGCAGATATCCCTGTTATACTATGCACAGGTTTCAGTGATGAGCTGAACATGAATGAACTCAAATCAACGGGTGTGGACGAGATTATTCTTAAACCGGTTCTCAACAGGGATATTGCTGCTGCAATACGAAAATTATTAGACACTTCCCCAACTACCAAAGAGATTTGAAAGCAAATGCTAAATAGTTATTTGCAAAAAACAGTGAGTATGTTATGACCATATTATGCATAACACAGGATGTAGCCAGTTGTTAATAACCACCATAACTTGATGGGCATAAAGTGAGGGAGACATGACAAAAAAAATTCTTGTTGTTGATGATGATCCTGCCATTGTAAAGTATCTTGTGAGCATTTTCAGTGATAATGGATATGCAACATGCACCGCCAATGATGGTGCAGAAGCATTTGAAGTCCTGAAAAAAGAGACTCCGGATCTGATTACCCTGGATCTTGAAATGCCAAAAGAGTGGGGACCTAAATTTTTCAGGCGAATATCCAAGCAGGAAGAGTTCAAAGATATCCCTGTTATTGTTATAAGCGGCCTTGCAAGCCGCCATCTTTCCATAGGCAAGGCTGTCACATGGCTTGCCAAACCTTTTGATCCAGAAAAATTAATTGAAATTGTAAAAAATACAATAGGCTAACCCTCACGCTCCTGAGGGTGCAATGAAAAATGAAATGTATGGGCATATCCTGAGAGGCTCTATGCCACTCAAAGACGACACCTATTATAGACTTTCAGGAAAAGATTTTGGCATCTCAACTTTGGAGAGGGAAGCCACACAGGGCAGCCCTACAGTGGTATTGCCAATTTAATTACCTGGAAAACTATATCTTTTGAGCCTTGTGAATACTGTCTGAATCAGGATATCCAGGATTAACAGGATAAGGCAGGATTATTTATCCTGAACATCCTTTTCATCCTGGTTATCTTGATTCAGACAAATGCAATAACTACTAAAAAGACAACAACGTGCCGCTTTTGAGATGCCATCATATATCCATATCCTCATGATAGCGAGGGGCATCACACTGATAGATGAAAATCTTTATATATCAGTCTGTTATATTAACGTTTCAACAAACCCTCATGATTACGAGGGTATCACAACGATACATGAAAGTCTTTACATATCAGTATGTTATGGAGACTTTCTAATAAACAGGCAATCCATGCCTTCATCTCCCGTGGGGAGGGTAAAATCCCATGACCCGCATCCTCAACCGTATCCAGCACAGTCTTGTGTTCAAACTTATCATGATAACCGGCGTTGTATGTCTTGTCGCAATTTCAATCTGGGCATACTTCAGCATTGAGTATCAGCGAAAAAAGTTCATAAACGACACCACAGACATTGCCGATCGTATCAGCAAAACCATACGTCTTGGAACGCACTACTCCATGATGCTCAACTCAAGGGATGACATCAATCAGATAATAAGAAACACTGCCAATCAAAAAGGTATTTTGAATGTCCGGATAACAAACAAGGCAGGATATATCAAATTTTCCAACATACCTTCAGAAGTTGACCAGAAGCAGGATCTTGAATCAGAGGCATGTGTTCTCTGCCACAGGCAGTCACCTCCCCTTGTTGATCTGACACTTGATCAGAGAAAACGCCTTTTTACAACAGAACAAAATGAGAAACTTCTCGGTATAATCACACCCATTTATAACGAGCCAAACTGCTCTTCCCAATGCCATTTCCATGATCCTGAAAACAAAGTTCTGGGCGCTCTTGATGTTGTTATTTCCCTTAAAGAGACAGAAGCTGAAATTATTAAATATGAGCAGAGCATTTTTCTGCTTGCAGTGGTCATTATTATCATACCATCTCTTTTCATATTTATATTTGTTTATCAGTTTGTTATCAAGCCAGTTAAAGAGTTGACGGAAGAGACAAAACATATTGCTTCAGACAATGGTTTTAACCCAATTAAAACTGATCCTCACAGTGAAATAGGCAGATTAAACACGGCATTCAGCAACATGGCCCAAAAAATAAGGGATAACCAGATAGAGCTGACCAAGCAAAAAAATGAATATCAGACACTTTTTGAAAATGTCCCATGCCTTATAACGGTACAGAACAGAGATTTCCAGCTTATCAACTTCAACAGGGAGTTTTACGATAAATACAGTCCAGGCTCTGGTGATTACTGCTTCCAGGCATACAAAGGAAGAACCAAAAAATGTGATAATTGCCCGGTGGAGAGAACATTTTTAGATGAAAAATCCCACTATTCGGAAGAGAGCGGAGAAGGCAAGAACGGCACAATGGAATACTGGCTTGCAAGGACATCGCCCATAAGAAACGCAGCAGGTGAAGTTGTTGCTGCAATGGAGATAAGCCTTGATATTACTGAACGAAAAAAACTTGAGCAGCGGGCTGAACAGTCAGAAAAGAAATATCAGGTTATTTTCAACAACATACCTAATCCAATATTTGTACTTGATTATGATACCCTTAAAATAATAAACTGTAACAGCAGTGTATTTCAGGTCTATGGATATCAGGAGTCAGAGCTTCAGGGGAAAAAATTCACCACCCTTTTTGCTGATGCAGATGAAAACCCATCCATTGTTAGCCTACCAGTTTCAGCAATACCATCCGGAAGACCATCTGATATCGACGAAAACCCTGAAAAAAAGGAAAATGAGAAAGCATACAGCAATGAAAACAGAAACAAAAAATATAAATATAACGACGAGCAGATCAGAGAATCAACCATTCTGAACACAGTACGTCATGTAAAATCAAACGGGCAGATATTTTATGTGGATATCTGGATATCTCCCAGCGAATATCCAGGGCAGAAGGTGCTGCTTGTGACAACTTCTGATATTACAGAACGTCTTGAAACAGAGACACAGTTCAACCAGGCAGCCAAACTTGCCACACTTGGGGAGATGGCAACCGGTGTTGCCCACGAACTTAACCAGCCACTTTCGGTAATAAAAACATCCAGCAGCTTCTGTATCTCAAAGATCAGCAAAAAACAGGATATCAAACAGGATATACTTAACCGTCTGCTCCAGAAAATTGACAGTAATGTGGACAGAGCCTCAAGGATTATTGTCCACATGAGGGATTTTGCCAGAAAATCAGAGATCAATGTTGAAAGAACCTCAGTAAAGCGAATCGTCATCAGTGCTCTGGAGATCTTCAGCCAGCAGTTAAAGGTCAGAGGAATTGATGTTGTATGCCAGATACCCGATGATCTTCCTGATGCCATGGCCGACCCGGGAAGGCTTGAACAGGTCTTCATCAATCTGCTTTTAAATGCCCGTGATGCCATTGAGGAAAAATCCAGCCGGAATAACAATGACTCGGAAAAGAGCATTTTCATCAGAGGCTTTGAGGAAAACGGCAAAATTTATCTGGAAATTGAAGATACAGGTACTGGAATTCCTGATGATGTTGCAGAAAAAATATTCCAGCCATTTTTTACAACAAAAGAGGTGGGAAAGGGTACCGGCCTTGGCCTTTCAATAAGCTATGGTATAATAAAAGACTGCAAGGGGATTATCAAATTGAAGCAAAGCTCAGGAAGCGGAACCATTTTCCAGATTATCCTTCCCTCTGCCCAGGAAGTGATATAAAGGAGTTTAATTGCCATGACATCAGATGGTCTAAAAAAAATTCTTCTTGTGGATGACGAACAGGACATAAGGGAAGTTCTGGGAATCACCCTTGAAGATATGGGATTTGAGGTATTTACAGCCGAAAATGGACAAAAGGCCATGGAGCTTTTTGATAAGCAGGACTTTTCCATAATTCTGACTGACATCAAAATGCCGGTGATGGATGGAATAGAGCTTTTGAAAAAAATCAAATTCAAATCTCCACTTACCGAAGTTATCATGATAACCGGACATGGAGACATGGATCTTGCCATTGAAAGCTTCCGGCATGAAGCTGTGGAATTTATCACAAAACCTGTTGATGTTACCAAACTTGAGGTGGCAATAAGAAGGGCTGAGGAAAAAATAGAGATTCGCAAAGGCATTCAGGAATATACCCATAACCTTGAAAACCTTCTATGGTCAAAGACAGAAGCCCTTAAAAAAGCTGAACAAAAGAAAAAACAGCCTGCCTCAACCCTTAATCGTGATAAAAAAGATATCACTGCGATAATGGAGACCCTGCCCCTGATTATTTTCTTTGTGGATGAAAATTTGAAGATATCCCTTGCCAACAACCTGTTTAAAGAAAAATTCGGCGACTATGACGACAGATACTGCCATGAACTATGCATGGATAAAAAAGCTCCTTGCGATGATTGTCCTGCCATTCTGACATTTAAAAACGGAACATCCCATCAAATTGAAAAAAAATTTTTAACTGCCATAAGAGACAAAACTGACCGGAATGTGGCTCATCAGGATATCTCTTGCGAGGAATCTCAAATGAGTTATCTTGTCTGGACATCTCCAATTTTAAATGAGTCATCAAGCCAAGGTAAAAAAACCGGCACAATTTCAACCATTGACGAAAAAAGTAGTAAAGCCCCCCAAAAAAAAGCTGTTTCAGAAGTTTTGATCATGGCAACGGATATCTCAAAGGTGCTGGATATCCAGGATCATCTTGCATCCTTAGGATTAATGATAGGATCTGTTTCACATGGCATCAAGGGGCTTTTAACCGGCCTTGATGGCGGCGTATATCTTCTCAATGCCGCTTTAAACAAAGATGACCAGGCCCTGGCCCAGGAAGGGCTTGATATGGTCAAGCAGATGACGTCCAAAATACGCAAGATGATCCTTGATATTCTCTTTTATGCCAAGGAGAGAGAGCTTTACATTGAAGATATTCCGGCAACTGCATTTGCTCTTGACCTTGCTTCAGTCATAAAGCCCAAGGCGGAAAAAAACGGAATATCCTTTACCTTGAACCTGCCGGAGCAGGATTTTACCTTCAGAGCTGACTCTGCCATTCTCCATGCAGCCCTTGTAAATATCCTTGACAATGCAGTTGATGCCTGTGCTGAAGATAAGGATTCCAGTAAAAAAACAGAAAAAGGGATGGCCAACGACAAAGAAGCAAAAGATCCAACCATCTCTTTTGAACTTCAAAAGATTGGAAACAGTATCCAGTTTGTCATTTCCGACAACGGTGTAGGCATGGAACAGGATGAAATTAAAAAAGCCTTTACCCTGTTTCATTCGGGTAAAGGCAAAAAAGGCACAGGTCTTGGCCTGTTTATTTCCAACAAAGCGGTTCAGCAGCACAAAGGAACCATCAGGGCAACTTCGGCAAAGGGTGTGGGGACATCTTTTTTTGTGACTATTCCAATGATGGATAAGTAACCATCAATAAGATAAAACCAGTTCCTTAACCGCAAGATTCTTGTGCAGCATAAGCTCTTCCCGTGAAATCCCCATGGCCATACCCAACAACTGGGGCAGATAGATGACAGAGACAGAAAGATCCTCACCGGCTTTTCTTGACAACTCCTCCTGAAAGCCCTCAAGGTTCAACTGGCACATGGGACATACGGTTACAATGGCATCTGCCCCCTTGGCAGATTTTAATATCTTCTGCACAAGTTTTCCGGCAGCGCTTTTTTTGGTATTCATGTTGGATGCTCCGCAGCACTGTGCCCCCATATCCCAGGGAAAAACTTCTGCTCCGCAAGCTTCAATCAATGGTTCCATTGAACGTGGTTCTTCTGGATCATCAAAAACCGGATAAGGTCTTAAACACTGACACCCGTAATATGGCACAATTTTAAGGCCAGACAATTTTTTTGTGACCTTGTTTTTAATCTGATCTGCTCCTATATCATTTGCCAGAATATCAAGAAGATGGCGAACCTTAAGTTTTCCTTCAAGTTTCAAAGCTTCTTCTGCAAGACATTCGTCTATGGAAGCTGACATAGATGGATTTTGCTTCTTCTCCATTTCCACTTTTTTAAGATTCAGGTAACATGCACTGCATGGAACCATCACAGAAAAATTTTGCTTCATCTTTTCTGCCAGGGCAAGATTTCTTGCAGGCAGCACAAATGACAAAAGAGAGCTTACAGGTTCAGCAGCAGTGGCTCCGCAGCAGCTCCAGCCTTCAATTTCAGCAAGCTCTATATCAAGGGCATGCATAACAGCACGGGTGGAGGCATCATATTCAATTGCCGATGCTTCCAGGGAACAGCCGGGATAATAAATATAGCTCATGGCATCTGCTCCTCTCTGTTTTCAATTTCAGAAACCTTCTTAAATATTCTGTCAAGGTTACCCTGCCCCCTTCCATCTGCACCAGAAGGAAGAGAGAAAGATACCTTGTTTTTGCTCATCAGCTTCAATCCAAGGGAAGCAAAGTCAAATGGCAGAAGAGGATTTTTCATTTCCAGGAAATAGAGTGTCATAAACTCGCTCTCTCTTACTCGTCCATGACGCCTTACGCTCTCCATGAAACTGCCGTAAAATGCACCTGATTTTCTGAAAGTCTTCACATCATTCTTATAGGCCACCTCCTTCAGCATTGACATTGCCCTTGTAAGAGGCAATCCCCTGGGGCATTTCAAGGTGCAGAAATAACAGGTTGAACAATATGCAAAAGTCTGGCTTTCAAAAATTTCATCCGCCCTGTCCATTAAAACCATCCGCCACAGATGCCTTGGAGTCAGATCCATGGCATCTGCATTGGGACAGGTTCCGGTGCATGTGCCACACTGCATGCAAGTTGCAAGTAACGCTTTTATAGAGCCTGTATCTTTCATCACTCCTCCTTAATACCCAATTGCAGCATCAATGGTTTCAAACATCTGCTGATCTGTAAATCCGCTTACAAACGACGCACTGTTGGGACAAATCGCTGCACAGGCACCGCATCCCTGGCACATGGCTGCATTGACATCAATTTTCATTGTCTCTTCATTCAGATGGCGGGCATCATAGGGACATGTATCAACACAGCGAAGACAGAGAGAACATAGACTTGTTTTAACTCCTGCTGTCACAGAGGATGGCTGGATTTTATCATGGGTGATAATACACATGGCTCTCATGGCAGCGGCTCTGGCACTTATTATGCTCTCTTCCACATCTCTTGGCCCAATGGCTGTTCCACATATAAAAATTCCTTCACGGGTACTGTCAACCGGTCGCCATTTGGAGTCAGCCTGTCTGAAAAAATGATACTCATCGTTTTTGATACCCATTATCTCTGCAAGCCCTGAATATTGTAAAGATAAATGTGAATTTGCAGAATCCTGAGATAAACTGAATCCAACAGCTTCAGAAGGGACAACACCTGTTGCAAGAACCAGAAGATCACCACTGATTTCAATTGTCCTGCCAATTACTGGTTCATCCAACCTTATTTTAATAAGGTCACAATTCTGCTTTTCCTGCTGTAAATCATCTCCATCTACATTGTCTGAATTTCCTTTCTCTACATATACCTGGGGCTTTTTATCAGAAGTGTATTGAATAAAAATAATACCGCTCTCTCTTGCCTGATTATAGTATTTTTCCGTAAATCCCGGTGACATCATATCCCTGTAGAGTATGTAAATATCAATATCAGGATTTATCTTTTTCAATGACAGTGCATGTTTAAGTGCAGATGTACAGCAGACACGACTGCAATATGGTTTGATTTCATCCCTTGAATCCACACATTGAATCATGACAACGGTTTCAAGTTTTGCAAAATCAATAACAGGGATAGTAGCATCAGCCTCAACATCTGCGCTGTTGCCTGATATGATATTCTGAACCTTACTATTAAGGTTTTGCTGGATCTGATTAGTTTTAGTGTTATTCAGGGCTTCCTGCATCTGTTTCAAGGTTATTATGGCATCGCTTTTTCCCCTCGAATATGAAGCAGTATCAGCCTCGGATGCACCTGTGGCAATAATCACTGCACCGTGCTTAATAACCTCCCTTATGCCACCATAATTTGTGGCAGCCTCTCCTTTTTCTTTTTTCTCTTCTGTTTTCTCTATGGTTGAAGAAAAATTACCAACTTCCCCTCTGCATTCAACAACTTCCCAGCCACTGTAAAGAAAAATCAGGGGATGTTTATCAATTTTCTCCTTCATTTCAGCCAGAAGAGCCGGAAAATTATTGCCATTTAGATTGGAGGCAAGCCAGTTGAGATTTCCTCCTACCACATGCTTTTTTTCAACCAAAATAACCTTATACCCGCTATCTGCAATGAGAAGTGCTGCTGTCATTCCGGAAATTCCTGCGCCAATTATCAACACTTTCTGTTCAACGGAAACAGGCTTTATCATCTGCGTTACAGTGCTACCTGAACTTTTTTGCCCTACAGCACTGCCAGAAGATTTTGATTTGACATCTCCAGGGGCATTACCTTTAGAAGAATCACCTTCATCATATCCAGGGTTCCTGAATGCAGCAAGTTTTGAGGTGATCTTTACTTCCGAAGATAATATTGGTGAAGATGCACCTGAATATCCATTCCTGAACTCAGGTTGCAGGGGAGCTCTGTTTCCCCTCAACTGATTCAGGATTTTCATGGCTTCGGCAGCAGCAGCAGATGCATGAATCACAGACTCTGAAATGTCTTTTAAGCCTCCAAAAGCACCGCCAACAAAAATTGCATTTTTATTTGATGTTCCTCCAGCGCTTCTATTTGATGCACCTGCACCGGAAGATGTGCCACCTGAAGTGCCTGAATCAGAAAGCATAGGCAGGGCACTCTCCGGAAAGACTCCTGTTTCAGGGAATCCAAATTCATTCAAAGGCACTCCTGTAAGTTCAGATAGGGCCATAGCCTCGGACGATGGCCTCTGTCCCACAGATAAAACCACCATGTCAAAAACTTCATCTTTTTTGGAATCAGAAAAAGAGGGCATCTTAGACATGGTATCAGGTGTGGAATCAGATATGACTTCAGATGTAGAATCAGACATGACTTCAGATGTGGAATCCGATATGACTTCAGATGTGGAAACCCCAGAATCTGCAATAAAAATTCTGAGCTTTCCGCTCTCATTGTCCATACGTACAGAGTGGGGTCTTATACGCTTCAAAATAACCTGGTATTTTTCTTCAGCCTCTTTTCTGTATGCTTCAAACTCCTTTCCGAAACAGCGCATATCCATATAATAGATCACTGTTTCAATGGTACCACCTGAACGCTTTCGAGTTAATACGGCCTCCTTTAATGCAAACATGCAGCAGACAGATGAACAGTATGAAGCCCCGCTGTGGACATCCCTTGATCCAACGCACTGAATCCAGGCAATCCTTTTGGGAACCTCTCCGTTGGATGGCCTGATAATTTCTCCCCCTGTTGCTCCTGAACCGCTTACCATCCTCTCAAACTCAAGACTTGTGATAACATCCGGATAAACCTTGTATCCAAATGTATTTTTGCCACTATCCGGATTATAATAATCAGTTCCACAGGCCATGATCAAGGCACCTGCATCAACTTCCATCACAACATCGTCACTCTGACGCCCTGACTGGTATATGCTGTTCACCTTTTCAATAAGGGTATCAGGGTCAAAAGGTTTAATGATGTACTCAAGGGCCCCCCTCTTCATGGTCTCCACTGCTGTTTCCACAGTGGCATAGGCTGTCATCATAACCACCTGAAGCTCAGGTGCGATCTCCTTTGCCCTTTTAAGAACTTCCGTACCCTCCATCTCCGCCATTCTGATATCAAGAAGCATAAGGGAATATTCGTTCTTCTCTATCATTTCAAGGGCAATCTGGCCTGATTCCGCCATATCCACAGGATAACCTTCAAAATCAAACCACTCTTTTATGGAATCCCTTACAATCAGCTCATCATCCACCACCAGAATTCTGAAATTCTTTTTCTGGTCTTCGGGCAAAGTAATGGCATTTTCGGGACAGGCATCAACACAGGCACCACAAAGAGTGCAGGAATTAATGTCAATTGTATAGCGTTTGGGAATGGCATGGGGCAAAGGAAGATAGATGGCCTTATGGGTAGTGCTGCCCTCATTAAATCTATCCGGAATATCACCAACCGGACAGACTTCTGTACACTCTCCGCATCCTGTACAAAGCTCAGGATTGACATACTGTTTTTTTTGGCGCAACTGCACTGTGTAATTGCCTGATTCACCCTCGATTTTCTCAATGGTTGTGGAGAGCATAAGATCAATATTGTCATGAAAAAGACCACGCCGGAGACAGTACTGTGATGCAGAATCCCGATGCATCATGGGAAGCATCCGGCACATGCCGCAACGATCCGTGGGAAACTGATAATCCAGCTTGGAGAGAATTCCCCCCATGTGTGGAGCTTTTTCAATTAACGTCACATGATGACCGGCATCTGCCAGATCCAGGGCAGAACGAATACCGCCAATACCGGCTCCCACCACAATGGCACCCTTACCCTTTTCAGGGAGTTTTTCCTGTTGTTCGTTCATAATCCCACCTTATTTAATGTAATCCTGTGACATCCTTAAATTCGTTTTCATAAAATACTGACAATGGCGGTGCATCTGCCACGTCTTTCCCAGGTACATAATCAAAAGCTTTCTGTGCCTGCAATCCCGCCATTTTAAAAAGCTCTGCAATGGGAATATCATTGGGGCATGCATTGGAGCACTGACCGCAACCAACACAGGACAACCCCATATGAATCATGCGGGTCATGTGAAAGAAAACTGTATCAACAGGCATTTTGAGTACACCTCTGGCCTTTGACCAGGCTGAATACTGAAAAGGATCATAATCCACAACATCAGTATTAAAAACGCACTCCTTGCAAAAACATACAGGACATGCCACACGACAGTTGTAGCAGTTGACACATGAAGAAAAATAGTTAGAAAGCTCTGCAATGCTTGATGTTTGTGCTGCAAGCTGTTCAAAAATCGCCTTCTGTTTTTCTTTTCGTTTACTGATACAAATATTTTTATCGTCCATCGTTTTTTGTAGGATATCGCTGCTGCTGCCTGCATCCTTAAAAGTATCGCCGGCAATTTTACCAAGTATCCCGGCACCTTTTTCACTTTGAGAGACAATAACAAGTTCCTGATTCTCTGCCCCGAAGTAATGGAGTGTAATGTCAGAGAGTTCCGGAAAGGGCTTATCGCATATTTGACAGGCTGTGGATATATTTGGACTCTCCATATCAAAATTATCTGCAATCTTCTTCTTGATAAACTCAAGGGTGAACCCCTCCCCCTTATCCTTTGCCAGTTGATTGAAATCTCTGTTGGAAAAGGCTCCTGCGCAATCATGGGATATAATAACAATGTTATCCCATCTGGCCTGATGAATCTTTACAAGTTCCACAAAAGCTCTTACTTCACATGGTCTCAAAACTGCTGCGATTTTCTCTTCTCCCTCACGTCGGGTCAATCTTGATACAAGTTTTGCCCCGTTAAGCTGAAATGATGGAGAGAGAGGATCTGCCTGGTCAAGAAGAGAGAGATCAGAGACAAGAGCTGGCATGATGGCCTGGTTATTGACAGAACGCAGTGGAACAAGAACACCACTGACCTCACCGCTTCCAAGAAGGCTTTTCAAAAAAGCCCTGAAGGAATCAAGCAGGTTTTCCTTCCGGAGTGTATATGCTTTATCCATAATAAATACCTTTCTCCTTATATGACCATTTTCAAATCAGACTGTAACGGGCCGGCCTCTCTTATCTCCTCAACCATCTTCCGGATTGTTGCGGCAAATTCAATGCCGTCACTTGCACCGATCCATGTGAGTCGAAGGCGTTTTTTATCAATGCCGAAACGCGATAGAATTTCGTGCAAAAGCTTTGTCCTGCGCCTGGCCTTGTAATTGCCGTTGATATAGTGGCAGTCTCCCGGGTGACATCCACTTATCAACACGGCATCAGCTCCCTGGAGAAATGCCTTCAACACATATTTTGGATCAACCATACCGGTGCACATCACCTTGATAAGCCTTACATTTTTCGGATATTTCTGTCGGGATGTTCCGGCCAGATCCGCGGCAGTGTAGGTGCACCAGTTACATACAAATGCAATGATTGTGGGTTCAAATGTTTCCATGCCTCTTCTCCTTTTCCTGGGCTTCAGAAAATATTATTTTTTATAAAAAATTCCCCGTATTTTGATGTTTTTGAAGACTTTATATGAAAGACGTTGCAATGCAACGTCTCTACGTTCTGTATTTATAACGACTTTAACCTCTTGAATTGTGGCGATAAGGCAACCATAGCCTTTATATTCCAATACTGTTTACAGCATCCATTACCCCTGCAAGTTCTCCGAAAATCTGTCTCTCACTGAAATGACGCACCTGTGCAGCACCACTTGGACAGAATCCAGAACAAGAGCCGCACCCTTTGCAGAGAGCTTCATTCACAACTGAAACGCCTCTGATTCCATCAAAATAGATGGCAGTATATGGGCAAAGACCAATGCAGGTTTGACAGCCGGCACAGATATCAGGATCAATAAATGAAATAGTTGACGGAATATCCACCTCTCCCCTTGAAGCAAGCAAAAGAGCCTTGGCAGCAGCGCCTGATGCCTGGGATACTGTATCAGGAATATCCTTTGGCCCTTGACATGCACCTGCTATGAAAACACCGTCTGTCGCTGTATTTAAAGGCCCAAGCTTTGGATGCTCCTCCAGGAAAAATCCGTCAGCTCCCTGGTTTATGCCAAGTACCCTGCCTATATCCCTTGCGTCCTTTCTTGCCTCCATGGCAGTGCAAAGCACAACCATATCCACAGGAACCCTGATTTTTTCCCCAAGCAATGTATCTTCGGAGATGACCACAAGTTTACCCTTTTCCCTTTCAGATTCTGCATGATCGGTGATCTGCGCTGCTTTTCCACGAATAAATACAGTGCCCTCCTCCTGACATTTTGTATAAAACTCTTCATATCCTTTACCAAAACAGCGCATATCTATGTAAAAATTATATACAAGTGCGTCATGTCCAACCTTTTCATGGATGAGATGGCCATATTTCAGGGCATACATGCAGCATACCCTGGAGCAATATTCATGGTGATTGATATCACGGCTGCCGATACAGTGAAGAATTGCAACACTTTTTGGGGAACGGGTCAGATTACCATCATCATCCCTTATCAAAATCTGTCCGCCTGTGGGGCCTGTTGCATTACTAAGTCGCTCAAACTCAAGATTGGTAAATACATTGGGGTATTTTTTATATCCATAGGCTTTCATCTCCGATGGATCCTGGGGATCAAATCCTGTGGCTGTAATGATACTTCCCACCTTGACATGTATCAGCTCATCCTGATCAGCATGATTTACAGCACCCGGCTGGCAGGCAGTTACACACTGCATGCACTCACAGCAACCACCGCAGTTGATGCATTTTCCAGCCTCCTTTACAGCCTCTTCCTCATCAAAACCCCTATCAACTTCATCAAAGGATTTAACCCTTACGCTGCTCTCAAGCATTTGAGGTTCTGCCCGCTTTGTGATTAGAGCATCTTCCGGAAGCGGTGCCCATCTATCCTGATCCATCTTACTCTTTCCATTACTCTTTCTACCTTGATGAAAGATAAGCTCCTCTTCTGCGGCCTTGTTTTTTATATCCTGCCACTCTTCATGATTTTCTGCACCAAGATAAAGATCAATGCCCCTTACCACCCTGTGAGCTGCTGCAATGGCCTCAACAACGGTTGCAGGGCCTGTTACAGCATCACCTGCTGCAAACACGCCGTTTACAGAGGTCTCCATTGAACTTTCGTCAATTTTGATGGTTCCCCAGGATGAAAAATCAATACCCTCGTCCTTAAGTTTGCCGGTCAAAGCCACTTTTTGTCCTATGGCAGGAATAACCATATCGCATTCAATGATGAATTCCGAATTTTTTACAGGAACCGGCCTTCGCCTGCCTCCTTTATCAGGTTCTCCCAACTCATTTCTAATACATTTAATCGCAACAACCTTATGAGCGCCGGCACCGCCGTTATCATCTCCTGCAACCACAGCAAGAGGAGTTGCAAGATGTATAAACTCAACCCCTTCCTCCTTTGCGCCTTCAATCTCCTCAGCTTCTGCCGGCATCTCGTTTTCCGTTCGGCGATAGACAACAATTACCCTTTTTGCTCCGGAACGAATGGCAACCCGGGCAGCATCCATAGCCACATTACCGCCGCCTATTACAACAACCCTTGGGCTTTTTCTTAACATGCCAACATTTTGATTAAGGTTAATAGTTTCAAGAAAAACAAGAGCATCAACAACATCCGGCATATCTTCATTTTCAATGTTCATTTTCACCGGCAAATGGGTGCCAATGCCCACAAAAACTGCATTAAACCCGTCATCTTTCAGGGATTTCAGTGAAAAATCCTTTCCAAGCGCCATACCGGTTTTAAGCTCAACACCTGTGGAGAGGATATGATTTATCTCTTTTTCAAGGATTGCAGGGGGGAGACGATAGTCAGGAATGCCGGTTTTAAGCATACCACCGGGAGAATCCTTGGCCTCAAATATGGTAACAAGATAGCCCTTTCGCCGCAGATAATAGGCAACCGTCAAGCCGGCAGGCCCTGACCCCACAACTGCAACCCTTTTATCTTTTTCCGTGACATCGGGCATGGGCACCTTCTCAAGGCTTGCCTTGTCAGCAGCAAAACGTTTAAGATTTCTGATGGAAACAGCTTCGTCGATAAGTGCTCTGCGGCAGTCAATTTCGCATGGATGGGGGCAAACCCTGCCAAGAACTCCAGGCAGAGGAAGACGTTCCATAATGATATTGAGCGCCTCCTGATATTTGCCAACCTTGATCATCTGTACATATCCCTGGACATTGGTACCGGCAGGACATGAGAGTTTGCATGGTGGAGTATCTCTCTTGTCAATGGCAAAGGTAATGGGAACAGCCTGGGGAAATGCCCTGTAGATGGCTGTTCGCTTCTGAAGCCCCACATCCCACTCACTCGGCATCTTTACAGGGCATACTGTGGTACACTCCCCGCATCCGGTGCAGGTGGAAGCGACATAACGTGCCTTTTTTCTTATAGTGACATCGTAATTGCCGATATAGCCCTGAATCTCCTCCACCTCGCTGTTGGACAAGAGATTCACATAGGGATTCTGGGCTGTCTCCACCATCTTGGGAGTACCTATGCAGGCTGCACAGTCAAGTGTTGGAAAAGTCTTATCAAACTGCAACATATGGCCGCCAATTGTTGTATCCTTTTCCACAAGCCAGGCTGTTAACCCGGCGTTGCCAATGTCAATTGCTGCCTGCATACCTGCAATGCCTCCACCCACAATCATGACATCGGGATTAATAAAGACCTTTCTCTGCTCCAGTGATTCGTGATAGTTCACACGGCTCAATGCAGCGGCTGCAAGTGTTTTGGCCTTGGCAGTGGCACTGTCCCTGTCATCTGTCACCCATGATACCTGCTCCCTTACCGATGCCATCTGAAAATAGTAGGGATTCAAACCAGCCCTGAGACAGGCGCTCTGAAAAGTTTTCTCGTGAAGCCTTGGAGAACAGGATGCCACAACCACACGATTCAAGTTGTAATCCCTGATATCCTTTTCAATGATCTCCTGTCCGGGATCCGAGCACATGAACTTGTAATCCCTTGCCACAACCACATTCCTGATGGTAGAGGCATATTCTGCCACCTCTTCCACCCTGACCATTCCGGCAATGTTGATGCCACAGTGGCAGACATAAAATCCTATTCTGATGGACATATGAATCACCTCGTTTTATTGATTTTAAGTTTCAAGATTTTTTACAGGTTCATCATTTTTTTCAAAACGATCAACACATATTAAGATTTTGCTTAAGGGTAGTGATTGGTCAAAATACAGATGGAGTTAAGAAGCTCATCTTCCTGCAATGGTTTCTCAAGGAACAATATCTTCTCTCTTTTTCCACTGCACAGTTCCCGATAAAATTTTTTTCGACGAAAGGTAAGGGTTTTCAATGGAATGGTTGAAATAAAAATAACGGGAATATCCTTCACCCTTTTCTGGGCAAACAGCCTCTTGAGGCTGCTTTCGGTGGTGGTCATTTTTTCGCCGGCTGTTTTTTCTCCGGATGAAAGCGCATCTACGATCAAAAGCTCAGGTTTAAAATGTTCAAGCTGCTCTATGCCCTGGCAAACAGACAGAGATGCAAACACCTCAAAGCCCCTGTTTTCAAGAAAAGTCTGCAAAAAAGCATTCTCTTCAGGCTCACTGTTGATGACGATGATGCGATGTACCTTTCCGGTCATTATGCTTTCTCCATCAAATTAATTATTGCTCATAAAAGCAAGTTTGATGCCGCATCATAAAATAAACGATATTCAACAAATATAGCTACGGGATCATCTACTTCTACATAACTCATTAATTTTATTAGAGTTAAAAAAAACACAACATCGAAAAAACAGACAAAATCAATCTTAAATTACAGCATGTTATGCACATAAGGAAAAAGATGGAGATCTCTTTTAAAAAAGTACTATGCAAGATAAAATGAATAGACTGCGGTCAAGGCAAAAAATTGACCAAAAAAATTATATTTACAGATAGTTATGGCAATTCAATTTTAAAAAAAGAATAAATATTCAACTAAAAGAACAGGCATAGTAAAGATCAGATATTTAATAAATAACAGGTAGGATGAAATATAAAAACAAAAGCGCATATGCATCATTAATGCAATATAAACGCAACAATAACATCATAACATATTGCTATTTTAACAAAAAATAGTTGTGCAATATCTTTGAAGCATCCAGTGCAATATCTGCAAGTATCTTGAGGATGAGGTGTTTGCTTCTTGATAATCAACGTTAAATGTAATATTTTATTATTATGAACTGAATCTGGTTATGAACTAAAAAAAGTCCAAAACAGCTTTTTCAAATAAACCTACATGTTTGCTGACGCATCACAACGAAACATGAAAATCGTTGTATATCAGCATGTTACGGAGACTTTTTTTTAATAAACCTTCATGATTGCAAGGGCATTACAACGATACATTAATATCTTTATATGTCATTATGTTATGGAGATTTTCTAATAAATCAAAAAGACAAAAAGAGGTAAAATCAACAGAATCCAATGGAGATAAAA
>NZ_LT828547.1:42358-43178 GCF_900170035.1 Desulfamplus magnetovallimortis
TGTGACAAGGATTTCTGGTTCAATCATTATACAATGCTCAATACTCGTTCCCACATGCCCCTTACAGGTCACTGGCATCTTTACTACATCGAACTTCAGAAATGCCTTAAACAGATCAGCAGCAGCAGCGAAAAAAAGAAAAAGTTTCTTGAGACACCATTGGAACAATGGGCATATTTTCTTGCAAAACCCCAGGATAATCAAAAACCCCTTGAGCCTGCACTTAAAGAAAACCAGGGAATTATGGAGGTATATGATATGCTTCAGACATTTACAAAGGAAGATTCATTGCGAGAGCAATACCGTCTCAGGGAGGAGTTTCTCAGGGCACAGAGAACCGAGGCATTGGAATATCAGAGAATGATCGAAAAATATCAAAATGCCTTGAAGGATAAAAAAGATGTACAAAAACAATGGGAGGCGGAAAAAAAGGAACGAGAACGGGAGAGAAGGGAAAAAGAAACGGCTTTTAGAGAACGGGAACAAGAGAAAAAAGAAAAAGAAGCGGCTTTTAAACAAATGGAAGAATTCAAATACAACAGTATATTGAAATTGAAGCAACAGGAAATTTCGTTAGAAAATATTGCAGAGATATTGTCGATTCCCATGGAAGAGATTCGACTTCTTTTGAATGAATGAGTGATCTCTTGAAACTCATTATTATAACGTACATGGTGGATTACCGCCACAATCGAAGGGATGAAAGTCGTTTTAAAAACAGCCTGTTACCGAGACTTTCATATAAACATGTAGCCATCCTTCATTATGAATTTGAAAGAGACGAAAGTGGAAAAGGTAACATAATCCAATGGAGATAAAG
>NZ_LT828547.1:43278-56180 GCF_900170035.1 Desulfamplus magnetovallimortis
TACTCGTTCCCACATGCCCCTTACAGGTCACTGGCATCTTTACTACATCGAACTTCAGAAATGTCTTAAACAGATCAGCAGCAGCGAAAAAAAGAAAAAGTTTCTTGAGGCACCATTGGAACAATGGGCATATTTTCTTGCAAAACCCCAGGATAATCAAAAACCCCTTGAGCCTGCACTTAAAGAAAACCAGGGAATTATGGAGGTATATGATATGCTTCAGACATTTACAAAGGAAGATTCATTGCGTGAGCAATACCGTCTCAGGGAGGAGTTTCTCAGGGCACAGAGAACCGAGGCATTGGAATATCAGAGAATGATCGAAAAATATCAAAATGCCTTGAAGGATAAAAAAGATGTACAAAAACAATGGGAGACGGAAAAAAAGGAACGAGAACGGGAGAGAAGGGAAAAAGAAACGGCTTTTAAACAAATGGAAGAATTCAAATACAACAGTATATTAAAATTGAAGCAACAGGAAATTTCGTTAGAAAAAATTGCAGATATACTGTCAATTCCCATAGAAGAAGTTCGGCTTCTTTCAAATAGATGATTGATAAGACAATAGCAAGTCCAGGATAAAATCAAAAGCATCAGAATGCTCCATTTACCATTGCCAGAATTAAATAATAACCTTACATGGCGGACACCCGCCACAATCTAATGAATGAAAGTCTTTATAATAACAGTAGAGACAAGACATGCCTCGTCTCTACCGATCCAAACACAATATATTGTGTTTGGGCAGTTTGTAAAAACACTAAAAAAAACAAGCGAATGGATCGTTGCAATATATACAACTTATTCATCTATAACATGAACATTCTTCATATCACGATATCCAGGTGGAGGCTCATATGTCCAGTCATTGGTCTGTATGATCTGTTCGCCATTTGTAAAATTGCGATCATATCCCATATCAATAAGATAACGCGCACCTGTCCCTGTATCTTCGTACTTATCCTCGCCCATAAGGGTGTTGTGTTCATGTTCCTGGATTACTGAGCGGGTTTTGTTGGTGTTGCTGACAATATCATTGTCAATGCGGTTAATCTCGCTTTGCACCTGGCGAAGTTTCTGCGAAATTTTCCTGTCCATTTCACGGATTTTCTCCTGGGTTGCCACAACACCTTTTGTGCATTTATCAAATCCAGCAGATGCATTTGCAAGCCAGGTGGAGTTCATACGAAATGAGGTAATGACAGCCTTCAGGACAGGGGCAAGCTCATCGGTTTTTTCTAAGGGAGCGCTTGCAGCAACCGTGAAATCAGGCATCCATATGGTGCTTGTATAGACGGTTACACTGGTGATAAGAGATGTCCACAGCTCTCCAAAACGGGTGTTGCCACGATCATATGCCACCTCAATGGACTCTGCAACTATCTGCGGAGGAATTTGATCTTCAGCATGAAAGGCTCTATTCCAGGCTGAGGCAAGAGAGGCAAGTGATTCTGTCTTACCCCACTGCACATTCTGAACATCTGAGCTTTGTGAAGGGAAAACAACCTGACGAACATACTGCGAAGGAGATAGCAACTGTGGCATCTGCACCATCCCGTTAAGAACCTGCCCTGCCGGTACATTGATAATTGATGTTCCGGGTGCAGAAGATGCGTACATCTCGGTTGGAAAATAGGTAATAGACGCCATAGTGACAGGATCGTAGATGGTAAAATAGAGTTTTTTCCCGCATCCATCCACAACTGTACGAATATTATTGGGAGATATCTTCATTATACCACCCTGAACCTGCCATCCTTCAGGAACCATCACTGTAAATGCATTCTCTGTGACATCCTGATATAGGCGATATTGATAAACAGGCGCCTTTGTTCCTTTTTGAGAGGGCGAATCACTATCCATAGAGGATGAAGAAGAGCTTCCAGAGGGTGGAAGAGTTCCTTCAAAGGAGGAACCACTACTGCCTCCGGACGATATGAAACTTCCTTGAGAAGACGAGAGATTCCCTCCGGATGATGACATGCCTCCACCAAGCGATAAAGCATTCCCTGCTTGACTGTTCATGGGAATGCGAAGTGCTCCGGAAGCATCAATTTTACCCTTCTCAACAATCACTTCCGTTTCATTATGTGTTGTTCCGGTTCCGGAAGAAATCGAAGCAAAAATCTCGCTTGAAGGTTTTGCAATCTGAAGGTACGTACCGGATGCATTAACCTGAAACCCAACAGGTTGACCATACTGATCCTGCACTGTTCCAGCGCCTGACAATGTGCCATCAAACTTGACCATAAAGGGAATTCCCAGCTTCAAGGGCAGATCAATGGAAACGTCAGCATTGAAATCCATAACCATACTGCCCAAATCCACCTTTGTTTGCAGTCTGCCTCTTATAAGTGCAGTATCAAGACCAGTAGAAGGTTCTTTGCTTATATCTTCAATACCAAGCTCAATCGTTCCACCTATGATATCAATAAGAGCGATTCTGGAGACAACCTCATTTCCTCGATATGACCATTTCTGGCCTCTTTTCAAATCTCCTTCCGGCCATAAAGCAGGAACAACAGGTGGAGAAAAAGCAGACACCTTATCCTCATCCCATATCTGATCACCACTGCTGCCATCAAACAACTCCGAGCCATATTGTGTATGCAAAACACGGAAAAGGCTTCCGGAGGGTATTATTTCCTGCTTCACCATCTGGCCGCTTTCAGGGTCAAGGGTGTTGAAGTCGGCAGTTCCCACATTTCTTGTTACTTCCTGAATCATTTTACCGTCGGTTTTCGTCACCTGATCTGTAAACTGAATTTTTTGAAAAACACGAAAAGGCGCCTGATATCCATTGGTGTAGCTTTCTGTTCCGTCCATACCCACAGAGCGTGTCACTTCCATACGCCAGCCTTTTTCAATTTCAGCTTTTTCCATGAGCTTGGCATCTGATGATGTCATTAAAAAAGCTGTCAGAAATACAAAAATAAAGCCTGTCACAGATAGTTGTCTCATTTTTACCTATTCCTTTGTCATTGTAATCCATACTTTTTCATTTTTCGCCAAAGCGTGCTTCTGTCCATCTTAAGGCTCGTGGCTGTTCTGCCACGGTGCCAGTCATGCTCTTCAAGAATTGCAAGGATTCTTTTTTTCTCATTATTGCCGATGTTCTTTCTAATCCCCTCAAGGGGAGTATTTTCAATCTCCCAATCACCATCAGTCCCATTTAATGTCTCCTTTTCATCATCATCTAAACACACTTTATGACGTTTGCCATGCCTTTGCTCCAGAAGATATATGGGCAGATGAAGGCTGTTGATCACATCTCCCTGACAGATTATCAATGCATGTTCAATGATGTTTTCAAGTTCTCTTATATTGCCGGGATAGGAGTAGTTAAGAAGAACCCTCATGGCTTCTTCGCAGATTTCAATGTGGGGTTTATCCATGGTGGCAGACAGTTTCCGTAAAATATGACGAATCAAAAGCGGTAGGTCAGCCTTTCTTTCAACAAGGGGAGGAAGGTCAATCCTCATGACATTAAGGCGATAATAGAGATCTTCCCTGAAAAGTTTTTTCTCCACAAGCTGCTCAAGTCCCCTGTTGGTGGCTGATATGATCCTGACATCCACCTTTTTGGTTTTTCTGCTACCAAGGGGATAAAACTCCATATCCTCAAGTACCCGCAAAAGCTTTGCCTGAAGCGACAGCGGCAGATCACCTATCTCATCCAGAAAAATGGTTCCTGTGTGGGCTTCACAGAATCTGCCGGGCTTATCCCTGTCAGCACCGGTAAAGGCGCCCTTGGCATATCCGAAGAACTCAGACTCAAGAAGATTTTCAGGAATTGCAGCACAGTTGATTTTGACAAAGGGCCTGTTGGCGCGGCGGCTTTCCGAATGTATAATCTTGGCAAGCAGATCTTTTCCGGTTCCTGTGGCGCCTTCTATTAAAATGGTTGCTTCAGTTCTGGCAACCACCCTGACAAGCTCAAATATCCTCTGCATCACAGGGGCTCTGCCAATCATGTGATGAAACGAGTACTTGTCGCTTATAACCTGATCAAGCTGATAGGCAAGGGTCATATCCTGAAGTGCCGCAAGCCCTCCGATTATTTTTCCATGATCATTAAGCAAGGGTATGTAGTCGGCATTTACAGGAATTTTTTCGCCCTCAGAGCTTGACAGCGTTCCCTTCAGGGCTGTGGCAGTGGTGCCGCTTTCAAGGGCAAAACGAAAGGTATTTTCGCTTTTTTCGCCATCGCCTGTTTCCCCGAATATTGTGGTATATTTGCGTCCAAGAAGTTTCATCCGGTTAAACCCTGAGATCTTTTCCGCAGCCCGATTGAAAAAAGTCATCAAGCCGCTGCGGTTCACTGTAAAGATTCCGATATTGAGGCTGTCAAGGATTATCTTGAGGCTCTGCTCCTCGTAGTGGATACGATTGAGAAGATCTGAGTATGGAGAGTGATCCTGCAGAATTGTCATGCAACCCCTGACAATTCCGTCATTGTCAAGAAGTGGTGCCCCTACCCTGGTTACTCTATGTTTTTCATTGGCCTCATCAAGAAATTCAATATCCATGTCCCGAATATCTGTCTCACCGTTCTCCTGAAAAGGGCAGACTGAAAAGCAGGGAATACCGCAAAAAATCTCCTGGCAATCCTGGTTTTCAATCTCATGAAGCCCAAGGCCTATCAGATTTACGGCACTGGCATTTACTTTCTGAACCCGCCTTTGAGAATCAATGAGCAATACTGCAATGTTTAAATGGTCAAGTATCTTCAGCCACTGGTGATAGCATGTTAAATCCATTGTTTTTATCCTCAAAATCGACATCTTATTGCTTTTTCAGAAGTTATTGCAGTTGTCTGAACCAGGATAACCAGGATGGATAGGATGCTCAGGATATATAATCCTGCCTTATCTTGTTAATCTTGAGAATCCTGATTCAGACAGTGTTGACAAGGCTTACAAGATCATAGGTGTCGACTTTGAGTTTTATCTCTCTGACGGCACGTTGTTAAATCAAATTCCTCCTTCGGAATTAAATCGGTAATTTCAGGCTGAAACAGCTTCCTTTTCCAGGTTCGGAAGAGACATCCACATACCCACCATGACGTTCCATAATTCCGAATATAATGGAGAGTCCAAGACCCACACCATAACCCTCATCCTTGGTTGTGAAAAACGGCTCAAATATTTTCTTCATGTTCTCTTTTTCAATCCCGTGACCGTTGTCAATAACCTGTATAACAACATATCTTCCACCTGACTTTTTAAACTCTCCACCTTCTGTTTCTTTAAATTCTCCACCTTCTGTTTCTTTAAATTCTCCACCTTTTGTTTCTTTAAATTCTCCACCTTTTGTTTCTGCAATTCTCTTCTTTTCTGAAACAAGCTTTTCTCCTGACTCACAAAATGCCCTTATTTCAAGCTTTCCTCTTTTTCCAACTGAATTGCGATTTTTTGTATCATAAGAGGTAATGGTATTATTTGAATCGTCTGGAGTATCTGAAAAAGTGTTTGAGGGTATGTATGACATGGCATCAATGGCATTGAAAATCAAATTTATCAGGCACTGTTGAAGCTGATTAAAGTCTCCCTTGATCATGGGAATATCCGGTGCGATTGAGCACAAAAAAGATATCTGTCCAAGCTCCATTTTGTGTTTGCTTAAAAGAATACATTTATTGATCATCTGCTCTATGGATACATCGGAAATAACAGGAGATGTTTTTCTGGAAAAGGTCAAAAGACTTGATACAATATCTGAAACCCTTGATGACTCTGACTCTATGAGGTCAAGATAGTGGATAAATTTTTGTATATATTCAGGCGTCAATGATTTTTGCCTTATAATTTTACCCATAAGTTTTGAATAGTTCAATATACCTGCAAGGGGATTATTTATTTCGTGAACCACGCTTGCCGATAAGCGCCCAAGTGAGATCAGCTTGTCCCTGTGGAGAAGTTTGGCCTGACTTATATTTTCCTGTTCAAGAAACAGGGTGTACTCCTTTAATTTTTTCCTTGAAGTATAGCGTTCCCTTGCCCGACTGAGTGCAAGTTGCAGATTATCTTCATGCAGAGGCTTTGTTATAAAATCAGAGGCATCAAGCTGCAGGGCTTTTATGGCAATATCAAGGTCGCCAAAAGCAGTAATGACAATGACTTCAATTGACTCAAATTCACTTTTAAGGGTTTCAAGTACTTCAAGCCCACCCATACCTGGCATTTTTATATCTGTAAGCACAATCTGGGGCTTTACCTTCCGGCAAAGCTCAATACCTGACAAGCCATCCCCTGCTGTATGAACTGAATAACCGGAGTCCTGAAGCACAATAAAGACAACTTCCCTGATATCCTCTTCATCATCAATAACAACAATTTTCCACTCTTCAGAGTTTTTCACATCTCTTCTCCGTAATGAAATTTACTGCAACGATAGACCATCGAGGGAGCAGAGGAGAACAACAGTGCCGGAAAATAATAGAATCTATCTCCTGGCCAGAACCCTGTAAATAACTGACTGCATCTCTCTTATATCAAAAGGTTTTTGAATATATGCCCGAATCCCTGTTTTTTTGAAATCAGACTCATTTTTAACCAAATCACCTGTCATCAATATAACAGGAATATCCTGGCGAACCTTAAGGATCTCTTCAGTTAGTTCTATACCGCTCATTTCCGGCATTGTATTATCAGTAATAACAAGATCAAAATCCTTAGGGTCAAGTTTAAAAATATCCAATGCCCCACGGCTTCCCTCGCAGGGGGTTACCCGATATCCCATACTCAGGAGGATTTCATTGCATACTTCCAGTATCATGGTTTCATCATCTATAAGCAGAACGTGTTCATTCCCTTTTTGAATGATCTCAAATTCAGAGTAAACAACAGTTTCAACATTTCCATCCTCTTTTTCAGTGACAGGAAAATAACAATGGAATGCAGCTCCCTGTCCTGGTTTACTGTCAACTGTGACAGAGCCATTGTGCCCACTCATGATGCCATGAACCACAGCCAGCCCCATTCCGCTTCCCTGTCCCACTGGTTTTGTAGAAAAAAATGGATCAAAAATATTATTAATAACTATTTCACTGATTCCAGGGCCGTTATCTTTTACAGTGATCCTGGCATATGTACCAGGTTTGAGTGCGGCAAGTTGAACATCTCCAGGTTGTTCTCCAGTGAAATCTGACACGATCTTCTTTTTTTCAAGAAGAACATCAATGGTGCCTCCCTTACTTGACAAAGCCTGTACAGAATTTGTTATAAGATTTGTCACGACCTGGTGAATCTGGGTTGAATCACCTGTCACCATAATCTGGCTGGTTTGAATGTCTGATTGGATGTCAGATTGAATGGCGGTTTGGGTGTCTGATGGAACGCCGGTTTGATTGTCTGATGGAATACCGATTTGATTGTTTGATGGAACGCCGGTTTGATTGTCTGATGGAATATCCCATCTGATATCAATATTGGAAGGGGTTAATTCACTCATCATTTTGACCACTTCGCTGATAATCGCACTGATACGAAACGGTTTATTCTCTTTTTCGGGTTTCCTGTAAAATGCCGTCATTTGCATTATCATTGATTTTGCACGGTTTGCAGCTTTCTGAACTTTATCAAGATAGTCAATTGTTTTTTGTTCAGTTTCCGAATCCATTGAATCTCTTATAAGCTCAGTATATCCCATAATCGCTGCCAGAATATTATTGAAATCGTGGGCAATACCACTTGCCAGAGTTCCAATGGCTTCCATTTTTTGGGTTTGCCGGAGTTGTTTTTCCAGAGACATTACCTCAGTTAAATCATGCACGATTGTAAGAAAGGACTCATGGTCATCAAAAAAAATCCGCTTTGAAAAAAGAACCGCCGGAAAAAGAGAAGCATCATGTTTTTTTAGATCAGTACGAAATCCCTCAACCTCTCCCCTGTTCATCAGTATTTTCATAAGCCCCTTTCGATCTTCAGGATTATGATATAGTAACGATGCATTAAGTTTTGTGAACTCATCGAAAGAGTATCCAAAAATTTTCTGTGCATTCAAATTGGCAAAAAAGACCTCACCAGCCTTGGTGCTGATTATCATGGGAACAGGAATGGTCTGTGAAATGACTTCAAACTGCTCTCGCATACGGTTCTCTGTCTTGCCGGAATGACGTGTCACGATCTTAAGAGCTGCTTCCAGTTTTTTTATTTTTTCTGAAGAGTCTCTATCTGTTTGTCTTTACTGTGCATGGAATTACTTTACCGTTAAAACGGCTCCCATTTTTATATTTTGGAGTGATTGATACTCAATCATACCCGCTTATTAGAAAGTCTCCGTAACCTGCTGATATACAACGACTTTCATGTTTAGTTGTGATGCGTCAGCAAACATGGGGGTTTTATATGAAAGTCTCAGTAAGTAGCTGTTTTTAAAACGACTTTCATCTCTTCGATTGTGGCGGCTATCCGCCATGTACGTTATTAAAAAGCCCCCGTCTTTTCAGGACTTTCAATACTTCGATTGTGATGGATATCCGCCATGGCTGTTATTCAAAAACAATATCCAGATTCTCCATCAGATCCCTGAATGTCGGAACAGTTTCCACCTGCCAGGTAACAGACTCACTGCACAGTATCCTCAGATGAAGCCCTTCCACGTCATCTGCTTCCATCACAAGGGAGACACAGATGGTTTTGATGCCAGAGCTGTTTAAAAAGGTCAGCGCCCTTAAATCCAAAAGCAGTTCCTTTGTAGCTCCCTCAGCCCAATCATTTACAAAAGTATCAAGAACTTTTTCAAAGAAGAGTTCCATCTTTTCATACTCTTCGGGCATGGCAGCAAGTTTACCAGAAATCACAAGGGTGCCCTTACCGTCGAAACTTACCTCGTAGGTGTTTCCCTGGATATTCATATAGCCCCTCCTTTTATGTCGTCCTTTTCCATAAGTGGTATCCTTGCCAGGGTTATTACAACAGCAGATTTATCAGGTTCTGTATTGATTTTCCAAGCAAGATTTACATGCTGCATTAGTATTCGGATAAATCCTAGTTGAGATCTGTTCTGTCCAAGCTTTTTAGCAGCCTTTGCCTCTCTCATTTTCCGCCTGAACAATGTCTTGATATCCCTGGTTGCAAGGATCAGACGGGCAGACTCTTCAAGAGCGGGTATCCTCGAAGGAGAGCATGTATTGATAAGATAGACCAGAAGTTCATCGTTTTTAAGACACAGCTCTATGGTGACAATATAATCATTATCCTGACAGCCATATTTTACCGCATTTTCTATCAGCTCCACACACACAGAGTGAAGCAGCGTCTTTATCCGCTCAGCTTTTTCAGAATCAACAAAAAGAGACCAGATATCCCCCATGAATTCGGCTGAACGATCCTTTGATTCCCACAGCTTTTTCTGATCAATGGATCTAGCCCTGAACCTAAGTGTACTTGACAGATCAAACAGGCTTGTGTGATCAGGATGAATAAAATTTCCGATAACAACAGAATTTTCTTCATACCTGCTTTCCGGGAGGCTATTTTCTTCACTCATACGCCCCTCCTTTCTCCTGACAATGAGCAACGTCATATCATCATCTCTTTTTTTATCGCACCAATCAAGGACATCAGACATGATCTTATCCTTCATGAGCCTTGATTCACAGCCAGGATCGTTTAAAGCATGTCTTTCGATAATGGAAACAAGCCCGTCAATATCCAGAAGTTCGTCCCTTTCATTCCGTGCCTCGGTGAGACCATCTGTGTAAAGCAACATGATATCCCCTTCTTCCATCTCAAAACAGGCGTTTTTTGTGGGTCTGGAAATATCTTTTTTAAAGTTAAGATAGATACCCTCTGTTGGAATCAATTCACATTGAGACAATTTCCGTCGATAAACAATGATTCTCAAATGGGCACCGGCATGTTCAAATTTTCCATAACCCAGGTACTTCAGGGCGTTGAATGTCATAAAATGGTTTTCGTTCAGGCGCTCATTTACATTGGCATACAGGATTTCATTGATTTTTACAACCATATCCCGAGCATCACTGTCAAAATTGGCACACACAGTTGAGTGAACCGTCTGGGCCATCATCATGATAAGACCCGGCGTTACACCGTGTCCGGAAACATCGCCTATGGCAATTCTGAGATTTTTCTCCCTGTCCAGGGCGATCTCATAAAAATCCCCACCAACCTGATCCGCCGGAAGCATGATTGCAGAGATATCAAAGTCCGGATGAATGTTGTCTATGGATGCCGGAGCCGGCAACAGACAGGTCTGGATATTTCTGGCAAGCGCCATCTCCTGACCAAGGGCGGCAGAACTTGAGACAGCAGAACTTAATCCCTCAATAAGGTCATTCACTCCGGCCACAAGATCCCGCCACCCGCCTTCAAAGGCTTCGGCATTGCCACGGACATCCATCTTTCCTGCTCCCACACTCAGGATCATACCCCTTGTTTCACTGATAATTTTATCAAGCCTCTGAATCATCCGGTTCAAGGCCTGCATCAGCCGATCATTTTCAGAGCGCTCCTGAACAGGGATTCCCATGTTACCGGCAGCAATATCCTCTGCAATCTGCGTCACATTCCTGGTGGCCTGTATCAGACGATTCAGGTAATCCCTTACCAGTGCAAATTCTCCTTTATAAAGATCCGTAATGGGGTCCGGCACATCTCCCCTTGATAGACGTCTTATATATTCTATAATTTTCCCGGTTGGCTCCTTGATGGAATAGGCTGTCATTCCCCCGAGAATGACAACAGGCAATACCCCAATGAAAATCATTAAATTTAGCATCATGGAGTTGTTTATGTGTGATTTCAGGGTATTTGTGGATTCCGTTGTCCTTCTGGAGATTTGTGTGTCCATCTTTTCCATCAAAAGAAGGATTGTCTCTTTTTCAAGGTCATTTTCTTCCAGCAGTCCGCCAAGCTTCTCAACAACATTATGGTTACTGGCAACAAGTGCCTTGTATTGGTTCAACTGATGGATAAGCTCTCTTCCATGTGCTGCAATATCAGGAGTTGCCGCCGTCAAGGTACGGAGTCTCATCTGAAGATCATCTGCCTGATCAAGCAAAGGGTGGGCTTTTTCTTCCATGGGGTGCTTGAAATGTTCCAGCCCGAGATTGACAAATGTAAGTTTCATGCGGATGAAAGATTCCCGCCATCCCCCAACCATACTGCTCAACTGTTCCAGATCCGACGTATTTTCCCCTTCTATCATCAATTCCACAAGTCGCCGGGCAATGATCTCATCAAGAGATATCAGGCTATCATCAAATCTTTTTTCCGTTTCCCTGAGCTCCTCCCTGACAAGATTCACATCCCCGCACTGGTCAAGAATATGAATAAGATGCTGTTTAAAGCGTCCAAGGGAGATACTCATCTCCTCATTGCCTGATTTTGCCAACAATGCATCTATTCCATTGAAAAGCCTTTTTCCTTCGGTGTCCAGAATTTCGCTTTTTTCATAAAATGTTCTTAATATCAGGTTCATATCTGAAAGAACACGGCTCAACTCCCTTGCCATGTTTGAATTTTCGATAATCCTGTGGGTTTCCGAAGCAAACCTTGTGGTTAAAACCTCTTCAATATGACGGAAGGAAAAGAATACCACCATTATCATAAAAACAAATGCCGCGCAGATCAGGGTGTTGATCAATAACAGTTTTCTGGTAACGGTCATGCTATCCTCTCATAAGGTACTTTGGCAGTGCTAAAAATGTTGATGAAATCTCCCTGAACTCATTTGCGCAGTAACTTGCGCAGTAACTAGGGATCATGCGCCCTACAAATTCAGGAGACCGCAGGTACTCTCTTCTGTTAATTATCGGTTCCTACAAGTTGCACACCTTTGAGCGCTTCTGAGGCTGGCCTGATACCCATGGATTTCATGACTTTGAGATTAAGGATTCGTTTGCCATATCTATTATGGGTTATTTCTATCTGTGAAACAGGCGTTCCCTGCATGGCGTTCAAAAGCATCTTTGCAGCTGTTGCTCCCTGCTCCTGACCAGTTTTGATCACAGCGCACAGGGTGCCAGATTCCACATGAAATAAATTGTTGGATATCAAGGGCTTGCCAAATGCTTCTGACACCATGGGAAGTACCTCACCGTCAGAATACAACCTTCCATTCTTATCCCGAATACTTTCCATAGTTTCGTAAAAAAGGGCATCACACCTGCCACGCAGTTTACTGACGGAAGAGAGGGCGTCATCAAGTGTTTTGGACATTATAAAGGCCACGGATTCAACAGGATAGGTATCATGCTCACGCTCATACTGCTTGAAAATAGCACTTGAAGAAGGGCTTTCTCTCATCATATAGATTATTCTTTTTATTGAGGGAATCAAAAGTTGTGCAAATGCGATGGAACTTCTGATATGAAGTCTTTCAAGAACACCACTTACATTTGATGCAGGATATCCATATTCATCCGGTTCAGCGTTTACACCACAAAACATTACAGGGGTTTTTACCTTTCCCCTTAAATACGGCACCACAAAAATGGACTGGGCATTATCATCTGTGGCAAGGACTCCGTCTGGTTGAATTTTCTGATAAACGTCAAATGCCTGTTTGGCTTTTTCGTATCCACCTTCAAGGTCTCTTTTTGTGTCCAGCCAGAAATATTCAAGGGTGCAGGCAGGAAGAAGGACGCTTTCGATCCCCTCCTTGATCTCCCGGGACCACGCATACTGGTCATCATAGCTCATAACCACAAACACTTTGAACGATTCTCCCAAAACCTGCCCTGGCATCAGGAAACAGAACAGAAGGCAGAGCAGCATGGTCACATGATATATTCTTTTTTTATGCAAAAGACCTCCTTTATGTCCGATGTTTAGTAATAGGGTTTTAATAACTTACCCATTAAGATATTTATAATATAATGAGACTGTTATATAGCACGCTCTGCTCAAAAGCAAAATGTGTGCCAATAATTT
>NZ_LT828547.1:56280-128792 GCF_900170035.1 Desulfamplus magnetovallimortis
TTATGAAACCGGTCGAAAGGTCGCTGAGGGTTTCAAAGAAAATATGAAAATTGTATTTGATGAAGTCTTACCCGCTTGGAATTACAGGGTTATTCCAAGTGGGCAAGTTATTTAAACCCTGTTCCTTAGCATCCTTCATATCATCTAAAAGAAAGCTATGTTTTGCCATTAATGCTTCGGAACGGTTTCCTGTTTACTCTTCTGTTCTCACAAGTTCAGCGCCTCTGAGGATTTCCGGTCTTGGCTTAATACCCAGAGCTTTCATGACTGTGGCATTGATAATTCTTTTACCTTTGTAATTCTGAGTTATGGGAAGCAAGGAAAGGGGTGTTCCTTTGATTGCCTTTAAAAGCATTCGAGCTGAAGTTTCGCCCTGTTCCTGCCCGGTTCTGACAACTGTACACAATGCTCCATAATTGACGGTATAGCTTTCAGCACCAATCACAGGCTTGTTACCAAAAATATCCAACGCAATTTTGACTCCCTCCTTTTCTGAAACCGGTTTGCCGGATTCATCCAACACCCCTGCCAAAGCTGCCACGAGCAAAGCATCGCTGGTCTCCCGAAGTTCACAGGTCATTGAGACAATTTCTGCCACAGTCCTGGGCATCATGAACCCTGACAGGGTTACAGGATAGCTCCCTGCTTCCCTTTGAATCTGGCTGAAATGTGCCTGTCCTGTTGGGCTATCCTTGATAATGAAGCCAACGTTTTTGATTGAAGGTACAAGCTGCTGGGCAAAGGCAAAGGACTCTCCGAAATGTGGACGTTCCAGAATTCCGGAAACGTTGACAGCAGGGTATCCGTACTTTTCAGGCTCAGCATTAACACCGCAGAACATCACAGGTGTTGCCACTTTATCTTTAAGATAAGGCACCACAAACATGGACTGTGCATTGTCATCCACTGCAATAACGCCATCAGCCTGCAATTTTAGATAGACAGAATATGCCTCTTCTGCTTTTTTGGCACCTCCTGCCAGATCGCTTTTGGTATTCATGTAGAAATAGCGGATCTCACCTGACTGAGACAACACTGCATCAATTCCTTCCCTGACCTCACCGCACCAGGGGAACTCCTCCTCATAGCTCATAACCACCAGCACCTTGAACGGGGCGGCATGGAGTGTATGGGAAGATATCATACAAAACCAAAACACCCATACAGCATAAATGCACCATTTTTTCCTGAAAAACATTTATTTGCCTCCTTTGACCTGAATTGCTGCTGAACTTTATTGTTGCTGAACATCCAATATTGACGGCGGACTTCAATAATGAGTGATGAATTTCAATAATAGGTGATGAACTTCAATAATGGGTGATGGACTTCAATAATGGGTGATGGACTTAACAATGTGATGGTGAACTTGAAAACAGGTGTTAATCATGCACAGAGTTTATTGTTACTGACAAGAGAGTGGGTAGTTTGTTTCGGGAGTAATTATCAAGGATACCATACAGATAATATAACGGACAAGGAAAGAATTCTTATGGATAAAAAACAGGAAGCCTTCATGTTTGAGTTTACACTTAATGAAAAGGAGTAGATGCAGTTGTGACTAAAATTTCATGACAAAATTTAATGCTCACACCCAACACTGAAAATAACGGCCATGGCGACATTACTGCCACAATCGAAGAGATGAAAGTCGTTTTAAAACAGGCTGTTATAGAGACTTTTATATAAATTAAAAGTATTTGCACGGCAAAGAGATTCAATGGGAAGAGGTTGAACAAAAAAGTTTCGGGGCATCTGGCGGCATATTCCAGATGCCCCGAAAGGCAGTAAGATGGTTGGTCAATTTTACTACGGAGGTAAGTAAATATATTGGTTTTCATTATTCACTTGACTGATTGGAATTGCATATTTAATGCCAGACACCCACAGCAATAAAATTTATTTATTTTACCATGAAAACACGGCATCTTTCATTTGCCAGGTTACACTTTCCTGAACACAATACCCGTTTTTCTGGTAGTCTGTTCCGGAAAGTATAAAGTACTTTCTGCATGATAGGGGATGGCCAAAATTCGGCTATAAAACACATAATAACGTTACCATAACGCTATGGTTTCACTTAAGATCATTCAATCAATGTCAAAAAAAAGAGAGGCATGTAAAATGCACTACAAAAACAACAGATCATAATGACAATGATGGCAATCGCTCTTTGAGCGCTTTAAAAAATCCAAACACGATGAATTACAGCAAAGGATTAACAAACATGAACACAACAACATTTTCCAACATTGCAATTGTTTCATGCGGAACCATGAGCCTTGAAATCAACGCACTCAAATCAGAAGGTTTTCTTGATACTGAACATTTGTATTTTACACCACCGGGACTTCATCAGGATATTGTACAGCTTGAAAAGCACCTTGTGCAACAGATTGACAAGGCAAAAAAAACAACAGAAAAGGTTATCGTAGTCTATGGTGGAAAATTCTGTTATGTCAATGCAGATAATCCCACCCGTATGATGAAGGATATTATAAATGAGCAGGGTAGTAATGTGGCAAGAGTGGATGCAACACACTGCATGGGTATGCTTGCAAGTGATGAAGAGATGCACAATATTGCACAGGAGCTTGCAGGAGGAGAGCCTGTGTGGTGGATGACTCCTGGATGGGTAAAGTTCAGGCATCAGGTTTTTAAAGGGTGGGACAAGGGGCTTGCCAACGAGAATTTCCCCCGCCACACAGGTGGGGCAATTGTTCTTGATGGCGTTGGCTACATGGATCAATATATGGAAGAAGATCCCGAAGGATTTCTGGAATATTGCGACTGGATGGGAATACCCATGCAAGCATACAATATTAGCTTAGAAAGGTTCAAAGGACTACTAATAGAACAATTGAAAAAAATAAAAAAACAGTAGTGCTTCTTCAAGTTTAAATTGTCGGGTGATTTGTGAGAGAATTTAAAGGTTAACGTTTTTTCTACACGACAATCAAACCTTGCAAAAACATTAATGTTATTTCAGGGTTTGATTCTATTTTTTTGTAATCCACGGATGTGGCTCACATGGTTGTTACAACAGTTCATTCAAAATATCCAAAGATAGTATTTTCTCCTGTTCTGCCACTTCTCTGATCGTCTGCCCTGAGTTCCAGGCTTTGTAAGCAATTTCAGCAGCCCTGTCATAACCAATGTGGGGAATAAGCCCTGTAACAAGGGCAAGACTCTGCTCAATGAAAGAACGGCACTTCTCTTCATTGGCTGTTATTCCGGATATACATTTTTCTGCAAATACTTCTGATGCAGAAGCAAGCAGATCAATTGACTGCAACAGATTGTGAGCAATAAGGGGCAGCATGACATTAAGTTCAAAATTACCGCCCTGACCACCCAACGTCACCGCAGTATCATTGGCAATAACCTGTGCAGCCACCTGCAGAACCACTTCCGGAATAACTGGATTGACTTTGCCTGGCATTATGGATGAGCCTGGCTGAAGCGAGGGGATGGAGATTTCCCCAAGCCCACATCTTGGACCTGAAGAAAGCCAGCGGATATCATTGGCTATTTTGACAAGGCTTACTGCCACGCATTTGAGCATGGAACTTGCTTCTACAGCAGCATCCTGAGCGGCCTGTGCTTCAAAGTGATTTTCTGCTTCCCGAAAATATAAATTTGTATGTTGAGAAATAAGTTCAATCACCGAAACTGCAAATTCGGGATGTGCATTGAGGCCGCTTCCCACAGCAGTTCCTCCAAGTGCAAGTTCAGACAGATTACTTTCAACACCTTTCAACCGCTTTACACCAAGATGGATCTGACGGGCATAACCTGAAAATTCATCTCCAAGGGTCATTGGTACAGCATCCTGCAGATGTGTTCTGCCGATCTTTTTGATATTCCTGAATTGATGGGATTTTTTAGTCAGTTCCTGTTCAAGTTTTCCAAGTGCAGGAATCAGCTTTTCCTCCATGGCAATGAGTGCAGATATATGAATAGCAGTTGGTATAACGTCGTTGCTTGACTGACCTGCATTAACGTGATCGTTTGGATGCACAGGAGATTTTCCACCTTTCCGGCCGGTGAGAATTTCGTTGGCCCGGGAAGAGAGTACCTCGTTCATATTCATGTTGGTGGATGTACCAGAACCTGTCTGAAAAATATCCACCAAAAACTGATCATCATATTTTCCTGACATAACCTCGTCTGAAGCAGTAACAATTGCCCTGCTAATCTCCGGTGAAATTTTGTCAAGTTTCAGATTAACCACTGCTGCGCAGCGTTTCACAAGTGCCAGAGCATTTATAAAAACCGTAGGAAATCTAATACCGCTTATGGGAAAATTTTCCACAGCTCTACATGTTTGGGCACCATAGTATGCCCCAGACGGTACCTTAACCTCTCCCATGCTGTCCTTTTCAATCCTGAATTCCATTGGTTACCCTCCCTAAACTATTGGGTAGTGTCATAAAAGTGTTGATATTTTTTTGTGAAAGCCCTGCTGAATAAAGGTTTGTGAAGAGCTCATCAACATATTTGGGACACCACCAACTATTGTTCTTTCAAGGTTTGATTATAGGGTAAACGGTCATAGCCGGCATTCAGCCACCCCCGAATATGGAAATTTGTATCTATTTCCACGTTAAAAACACACCTATTCTTTCCATTGCCTGAAAAATCACCCAACAGTTTAAACCTGAAGAAGCACTATTATAGAGTTTTAAATCTTGCCAATGATTTTTCCTGTACATCTTGTCTCATATCCTGCAAGCATTGAAAGCTCTTCACGAAATGCCCTACTCTGCATGATATCAAGAAGAATCTTTACAGTTTGATGTTCAAGGAATGCCTCAGGGATGACCAGATCCGAGCGCACCTCCATTACAGGCACAAAATCAAGCCCGAATGACAAAGCGACAGCCCTCATCCCCAGAGCTGCATCTGCTGTCCTGAAAAGAACCCTTTGCGCTCCTTCAGAATGGCTGGCAACAAGATCCTCGTATCCCCTGACAGCCTTACCGGAAATTCCCTCACCCAACAGACAATCATCAAGAAGAACACGCAAGGCAGCTCCAGATTCTCGATTCACGATACTTATATTCCTATCTGCAAGGTCACAGATACCCCTTATTTTCAAAGGATTTCCAGGAGCTACCATAAGCCCCTCTTCAAATTGTGCAAACCCCACAAGCCGTGCTTTTGTTCCTCCAAGCATTTTCCTGGAAATATCAATGTTGGACTCTCCGGAAGATGTCTCGTGAAGGTGAACTCCTGCAATGTGCGTATATCCCTTTGAAAGCTTTTCCAGCGCCCGACAGGTTGATGCAAAGTGCCAGTTTATCTGTGCATCCCCTCTGGCCATTGATACATGGGCATTTAAAAGGGAAAATGCAGGATCGCAGCCCATAAGCACTATTCTTTTTTCAAGCCATGCCTCGTCATGCAGAAGTTTAACCCCTTTGCCACAGGAAGACAACAGGGCATCTGCCGGTTTTATGCCATGGCTGACAGGAATGTCATTTTCAAGGGGATAGGCAATAAGTTGTTCTTTTACCTTTGCAAGCAATACTCTTGTCCCACTTGCTGTTCTTTGATTATCAACAAATATGGCAGGCCTGTAGTGTTCCGACAATTTTTCTTTAAAAAGCTCTTCAACACTGCATCCAAGCACTCTGGCCATCTTAAGGGCAACACCTGTATTTGGCAGATATTTTCCGCTTTCAATATCATATATTGCCTGGCGTTTCAGACCGACCTCTTCTGCAAGCTCTGCCTGTGTTAATCCCTTTTCTGTACGCACCTGTTTAAGCAGACATATTATAGTGTCATCTTTCATGATATTCACATTTTTTATAATATTTACATTACATTCACATTATTATTACTGACATAACAATTTTATGTCGTTTTCAAAATACATATTGACGTTTATACCATGATTGTTGTAGTAGTTCTAACAAAAAAAGGAGAAATCAAAATGACGCATCATAATAACACTTTAAACAAAATTTATGCTCTGATGTTTTACATGGCACTTGTCCTGTTGACTTTTATATTGCCCTCTGCATATGCAGATGATGGACAGAGTAATAAAGTAAGGATTTTTTCAGCAGGTTCTACCATAAACGCTGTTACTGATATCTGCAATCTGTTCATTGAAAAAAAAATGGGAGAGATAACACCTTCCTTTGCGGCATCTTCAACCCTTGCCAAACAGATTGATCAGGGAGCGCCTGCTGACATATATCTTTCAGCCAATCCCAAATGGATGGATTTTCTGGAAAAAAATAATATGCTTGAACCAGGAACACGTTTTGATCTTCTGGGCAACCGTATTGTGCTGATAGCCCCCCTGAACAGTACCATGACGATTACCATTGATAAAGGCTTTGACCTTGCAGGGGTGCTGGGGGATGAGAAACTTGCAATGGGCGATCCTGACCATGTACCTGCCGGAATTTACGGGAAACAGGCTCTGGAATCCCTGGGGGTGTGGGATAGTGTGACTTTAAAAGTTGCCCGTTCAAAAGATGTGCGTGCAGCTCTTGCACTTGTGGAACGTGCAGAAGCTCCTCTTGGGATTGTCTATTCAACTGATGCAGCCATTTCCAAAAAAGTCAAGGTGGTAGGGGTTTTCCCTGAAGAGTCTCATCCGCCAATCATTTACCCTGTTGCTCTGGTGGCTGGCAATGCAACACCTTCTGCAAGGTCATTCATGGAATTTCTCAAAGGAGAAGATGCAAAGGCAATCTTTGAAAAATATGGGTTCAATGTCAGATAAAAAAGGTTTTCTGATTCTCTTGCCAAAATTGTACGAAAATTAGAAACAAAAATCTAAATATATACTGTTCCAGATAATTAAATTGGCAAGCAGCAATCCCTTGTGGTTGCCCTTCAGAATTGTGAATGCCAAAATATTTTTCTGGAAATCTATAGTATGGATGAGATTTACTTGGATTTAAAATGGATTTTTCAGGATTAACTCCGCTTGAACTTGAGGCACTGCGACTAAGCCTGTGGATATCATGCTGGGCAGTGGCAGGTAGCCTTGGACCTGGGATTCTTGTGGCCTGGATACTTGCCAGAAAAAATTTCCCTGGCAAGACCATTGTTGACGGCCTTGTTCATCTGCCCCTTGTACTGCCCCCCGTGGTTACAGGGTACATGCTTTTGCTCATTATGGGCAGGCGCGGCATGGTTGGAAGCTGGCTTTACGAACTAACAGGATTCACCTTTGCATTTAACTGGAAAGGTGCGGCACTTGCTTCTGCTGTCATGGCATTTCCTTTGCTTGTACGGGCTGTCCGCCTTTCCATTGAAGGGGTTGACCAAGGTCTTGAACAGGCTGCGCGCACTCTCGGTGCAGGGCCGGTTGATCTTTTTTTTACAGTAACTCTTCCTCTTGTCTTTCCAGGTATTTTAACAGGTGTCATACTTGCCTTTGCAAGAAGCCTCAGTGAATTTGGAGCAACAATAACCTTTGTTTCTAACATTCCTGGGGAAACAAGAACCCTTCCCATTGCCCTCTACTCCCTGACCCAGATGCCCGGAGGAGAAGCAGGAGCCATGCGCCTGTGCATTATCTCTGTGGTGGTTGCCCTTATTGCCATTACATCGTCGGAGATTCTGGCAAAACGTATGGAGAGAAAAATAAAAGGAGAAAGATGAAGGGGAGACAAATAAAGGAAGCGGCAGATGAAATCGAAGGCAGATGCAACAGCCCGAAGATGCGGCAGGCCGAAGATGCAGCAGGCCGCAAATGAAAAGAGAGGCAGATGCAAATGACAACCATCAGAGCTGAAAAAAAATGCGTGCCTGGATACGATCATGAAAATCTTCTGGATATTAAACTTGAAAAAGTTCAGGGAAATTTCAGTGTTGAAACAGCTTTTATATCGGGAGGTGCTGGAGTCACGGCTCTTTTTGGCCATTCAGGAGCTGGGAAAACCTCAATCATCAATATGATTGCCGGTCTCAGCCATCCTGATTCCGGCCACATCGTAGTCAATAACCATTGTGTTTTTGACGCTGAAAAGGGAATCAACATCCCTCCGGAAAAACGACGTTTTGGCTATGTCTTTCAGGACGGACGTCTTTTCCCCCATATGTCGGTTCATGCAAATCTCCTCTACGGCATGAAGCGGGTAAAGCCATGTTATCGCTATATTAAATTTGACCAGGTTGTGGAACTACTGGGAATAAACCATCTTCTGCAACGCCACCCGGCAACCCTGTCAGGCGGAGAAAAACAGAGGGTAGCCATTGGCAGATCCCTTTTAACAAGCCCTGTTTTAATGCTTATGGACGAACCCCTGGCCTCTCTGGATGCTGCGCGAAAAAATGAAGTGTTGCCCTTTATTTCCAGATTGGCCGGGGAATTTTCTGTCCCCATTCTTTATGTGACCCATTCCATTGACGAAATCCTTAACCTTGCTGATACAGTTGTTTTTCTATCGGAAGGAAAATCCCTGGCAGTAGGTGGTGTGGAAGAGGTCACTTCCCGAAAGGACTTTCAAAGTCTTGCCTGCTGTAGTTTTCTGACGGAGTAATGATCTTCCAAGGTTTATGTGTCTACAAGCTGTTATGGAATTAAACGGGCGTGATTGATTATATACTCAAAGTCGACACCTATGATCTTGTAAGCCTTGTCAACACTGTCTGAATCAGGATTCCCAAGATTAACAAGATAAGGCAGGATTATCTATCCTGAGCATCCTTTTCATCCTGGTTATCCTGATTCAGACAAATTCAATAACTGCTCAAAAAGCAATAAGGTGTCGATTTTGAGTTAGTAAGTTACTTAATAATCAGTCTAATGAAATATTTAGATTTGCAAGCCAGCTATGAGCAATCCTCACCTCCGCACCATTGGGATATGTCTTTTCCCTCCTTAACTCTTTTGTCACCTGCACCATCTTTACATGTTTAAAAAATTTACCAAATATGTCAAAATTTGAACTAAGATTTTCATCCTTCCATTTTACCTCCACCATCAACTTTGGTATGCCATTAGCAGTGACGCAAAAGTCCACCTCCTTTCTATCCTTATTTCTAAGATGGTACAGCTTTCCTGTTTCTCCAAAACAATCTTCCCTGAAATGAATCTCTTTCTGCAATGCACAGGCAACTGTATTTTCAAGTTTTATTCCGGCATCTCCTGTCACCTGCCCTGTATCATAAAAATAGAATTTGGGGGCTTTTGGGATGGCTCTTGCAATATTTTTATGGAAAGGCGAAACATTGAAAATCACATACATATTTTCAACTCGTGAGTTGTAAGTTCTGTTTTGTGATTTGAAACCAAAACAGAAATAATGTATAATGAGCATATTAATCCAACTTTTCCTGAAACACAATAAAAGGAGGTTAATATGCTTAGCTATCTGTATGAGGCATTAGAAGGTTTTCGTAAAGAATTTACCAGAGAGCGTACCTGGCTTTTGTTTGTAATGGTCATATTGGGCTTCATTGCCAGCAACGAAATGTCGGGAGTAACTTCTTTTTGTCGATTCTGGTTGCTGAATGATAGTGGGTATAACTCCTTTATTAATTTTTTTCGCTCTACTGCCTGGGACTTAGCATCTCTAATGAAACATTGGTTTGTTTTTGTAATGTCTCAGAAATGTACACTCATCTCTCAAGGATACATAGTAACCTTTGGTGACCATACATACGTACCACGAGAAGGACGCCGTATGCCTGGCTAAGCCTTCTGTGCCGGAAAAACTTGGAGATCTCTCTGTTAATGTGGATCTGCACACGCTCAAGGCCAGTGATGCCCCATCGGAGTGGGCCATGCTGATGAGTCAGATAAGGAAGGGTATTGAAGAGGGGTTGTGTGGCGTTATGATTCATCATCAGCGGATGAATGATAACGCCTTTGCATTTCTTGAGCTCTTTTTCCAGATGATCCTGAAGTACCGTTTTGAGATTTGTTCCATGTCTATGCTTTTAAATTCAACAGGATCAGATGACAGAGCTTTTACTTTGAAGGGCGGTTGATATATCTTTTCTGTTTTGAAAGTATCCGTTTTCTTACCCTTATGCTCATGGGAGTAACTTCAACCAGCTCATCGGCATTTACAAAATTGAGAGCTCTTTCAAGTGTAAGGGGTTTTATGGGGGAGCAGATGGTGCTTTCATCCTTTCCGGAAGCTCTCATGTTGGTAAGTTTTTTCTCCTTGCAGGGATTGACATCAAGATCATTGTCCTTGCTGTGTTCCCCTATGATCATTCCTTCATATACAGGGGTTCCTGGTGTGATCATAAGTCGCCCCCTTGGCTCCAGGTTGTAAAGGGCATATGGAACAGCTTTTCCTTTTCTGTCACTTATAAGAGAGCCTGTGCGCCTTGTGGGAAAATCTCCCCTGTATGGTTCATATCCTGCAAAAATCGAGTTCATGATTCCGGTTCCCTTGGTGTCTGTCAAAAATTCATCACGATAGCCTATAAGGGATCTTGAAGGGATTGAGAAGATCATGTTAACCCGTCCGCGTTTGTTGACAAGGTTGATAAGTCTTCCTTTTTTCATGGAAAGCTTCTCTGTGACAACCCCTGTAAAGGCTTCATCGCAGTCAACATAGAGTTTTTCAATGGGCTCTGTTCGCTCTCCGTTCTCTCCTTGTCTGTATATAACTTCCGGTCGTCCCACGCAAAGCTCAAAACCTTCACGGCGCATGGTTTCAACAAGAATCGCCATCTGAAACTCCCCCCGTCCCTGGACAACAAAGGAGTCACGTTCTGCTGTATCCTTAACCGAAATTGCAACATTTGCAAGGGTCTCTTTTTCTAAACGTTCCCTTATTCTGCTTGATTGAACATACTTGCCTTCCAAGCCGGAAAAGGGAGAGTCAGATATGGTAAAGAGCATTGAGACAGTTGGCTCGTCAACTGTTATGCGTGGCAGTGCCTTGGGAAAATCCCTGGTGCATATTGTGTCACCGATCATGAAGGTGTCGGTTCCTGAAACCACTGCAATGTCTCCTGCTTCCACAAGTGTTGCCTGGCAAAGGGATGGGCCTTCATAGGTCTGAAGGCTTGATACTTTTATTCTGGAAGGTTTTCCATCTTTTCCTATTAGTACCAGCTCATCCCGTGAACTTACCTTGCCGTTTGCAATTTTTCCTATTGCAAGGCGGCCGGTGTAGTCCGAATGGCCAAGGTCAGATACAAGCATCTGAAATGGTTCATCAGGATAGAATGATGGAGGTGGAATTTTTGTAAGGATTGTCTTGAACAAAGGCGCAAGATCGCTTGACTCATCTTCTGGTTCATGTTTGGCAATACCATCCCTGCCTATGGCGTAGAGAACAGGAAAATCAATCTGCTCATCTGTTGCATCAAGGTCTATGAAAAGGTCATATATCTCATCTAAAACCTCTTCTGTTCTGGCATCAGATCGATCTATCTTGTTTATTACAACAATTATCCTCAATCCTGCCTGGAGAGCTTTTTTAAGAACAAATCTTGTCTGGGGAAGAGGGCCTTCAGATGCATCCACAAGGAGGATGGCACCATCAACCATGGAAAGAGCACGTTCAACTTCGGCTCCAAAGTCGGCATGACCAGGTGTATCAAGGATATTTATCTTGATTCCGTTAAGAACCACAGAGCAGTTTTTGGCAGAAATGGTAATTCCTCTCTCCCGCTCAAGGTCCATTGAGTCCATGACCCTGTCATCCATCTCCTTGCCCTGCCTGAATACGCCGCTCTGTTTGAACATGGCATCCACAAGTGTTGTTTTGCCATGGTCAACATGGGCAATGATTGCAATATTTCTGATTTTGCTGTTTTCAGCTTTCTGTTTCATTTTTTTGCTTATAGATCCTTAAAAAGTTATATTGTGTGTCTCAATAATTACAAAAAAGTCAATAAGGTGTCGATTTTGAGAATAATAAGTTTTAATTGTAATATTATGCGAGGAGTACTTCATCGTTTTCAAACTCTTTTTTCCTTATTTCGCCAAACATCTCTATCAGGCGTTTTACTGTAAGTTTTGCTTTCTCCTCTTCTCTGATATCAATTATTATTTCACCTCCATCCATCATGACAAGTCTGTTTCCAAACTCAATGGCATGGGTCATGTTATGGGTTACCATAAGTGTGGTAAGGTGCTTTTCCTGTATGAATTTTCTTGTAAGTTCCATGACAATTGCGGCGTTTCGCGGGTCAAGGGCTGCTGTATGTTCATCTAAAAGTAAAATATCCGGATTTGACAACACTGTCATAAGAAGGGTCAGAGCCTGCCTCTGACCTCCTGAAAGGGAGCTTACATTCTCCTGCATCCTTTTTTCAAGCTCCATGTCAAGCTGTCTAATCTCCTCTTTAAATAGATTTTTCATTTTGCGGTTCAGGCTAATGAGAGGCCACTTAAACCCTTTTTTAAAGGTGATCATCATGTTATCTTCAATGGTCATGTTTGAGGCTGTGCCTGCAAGGGGGTCCTGAAAAATACGCCCGATTCTGGAGGCTCTTTTATATTCCGGTTGTTTTGTGACATCCTCTCCACCCAGCAGAATTTTTCCGGATGATGGCATTATATTTCCTGAAATCAGGTTGAAAAGAGTGCTTTTTCCAGCACCGTTGCTTCCAATAACGGTTATGAAATCTCCCTTTTTTACATCAAGGCAGATATCCTTGATCACCTGTTTTTCCGATGGGGTTTCTGGGTTAAAAGTTTTATTTATGTTTTTAAGCTGGATCATCACAATATTTTTATCGGGCACAACAAAGATATGCCCTAATTCCCCTTTGATTTGATTTTTTTAAGGTTGGCAGCGGCAAGGGAGGCAATAATTAGAATGCCTGCAATGAGTTTAAGGTCATTGGGGGTCATATTGATGTAGTATCCATAATATCTGCCAAGGAACATTATGGCTTTAAAAAGAATAGCCCCAAGTACCACCCGAAGGGTAAGAATGGAAATTTTATTGGACTTGAGCATGAATTCCCCCAACATTACAGATGCAAGGCCAGATACCACAATGCCTTGCCCAAGGTTGACATCTGCAAAACCCTGGTATTGAGCCGCAAAAGCTCCTGAAAGTGCAACAAGACCGTTGGAGATGCCAACTCCGATGAGCTTAAGGGTTGCAGGGTTTATTCCCTGTACACGTACCATCTGTTCATTGTTTCCAAGGGCACCAAAAACAAGACCCATGTCTGTAATAAAGAATATGTCTAAGGCTTTTTTTATTAAAAGCACAACAATTACAAAAAAAATAAGGGATGCATATTCAGGGGCAAGAATAGCTTTTGTAAGTTCATGCATTTGTGTAAGCAGAGTATCCACCCTTATAAGTGGAAGATTTGCCCTGTTTGAAAGTATTCGTATATTTACCGAGTAGAGCATGGTCATAGTCAGAATACCGGCAAGAAGATGGGGAACTTTGAGCTTGTTGTGAATTGCGGCAGTGACACATCCTGCTGCCACTCCTCCAGAAAATGAGAGAAAGAGTGCAAAAAAAGGAGAGACGCCCTTGTGAAGCAGAGCTGCCATTATGACAGCTCCCATGGGAAATGAGCCATCCACTGTAAGATCAGGGAAATCAAGCACCCTGAATGTAAAAAATACTCCAAGTGCCATTATGGCATATATCAAGCCTTCAACAAATATACCTTCTATCATTTATTTTTTTACCTTACATGGAAAATGCCCATGCATTTTGAAGCATGTTCCATGTATTTTTGTGGTTTGTTATGGGAGGAGCTTGAAGAAAAAACGCTACTTTGTGGTGAGTTTTCCATTTTCAATGACTTTATTGGCAACAGCCGTGATATCATCAGGAAAGGAGAGGCCAAGTTTTGAAGCAACATCAAGGTTTATAAGAATATCAACATCTGATGGATCTGTCATATAAACGGTTGGAATATCTTCAGGTTTTGCCCCTTTTAGAATGTCAGCAGCAATAACTCCTGTCCGTTTTCCCATCTTGTAGTAATCAAAGCCCCAGGCTGCAAGAACATCATTATCAACAGCCGAGCTTGGATCTGCTGACATTACAGGTATTTTGTGCTTCATGGCAACCGTTGTCACAGCGCTAAGTGCTGAAAATATGGTGTTGTCATTACTCAGGTATATTCCGTCAACCCTTGGTGCAATTGTCTGTACAGCCTGTTTCACTTCAGATGAGTTGGTAACGGTTGTTTCAACAAAATCAATGCCAAGCTCTTTGCAAACATTGCGGGCAATTTCGGCAAGGGTTACGGCATTTGCTTCGTTGCTGCAATAGACATGACCAAGAGTTTTGATGGGTTTTATGCGGTTTAAAAGCTCAATCTGCTCTTTTACAGGTGTCATGTCTGATGTGCCGGTGACGTTTTTTTCTCCTTTTTTCACATCAGCAACAAGGCCTGCCCCCTGGGGATCTGTTACAGCACAAAAAATAACAGGAGAATCCTTGATGACACTTACAAGTGCCTGGGCAGTTGGTGTTGCAATACCCACTGCAATGTCAACATTTTCTGATTTGAACTTTTGGGCAATGGATGCAGCGGTTGATAATTCTCCATTGGCATTCTGAAGATCAAACTTTGCATCAGGAAAACTTTCCCTTACTCCATCTTGAACTCCCTGTTCCAGTGCATCCAGGGCAGGATGTGCAACAATTTTTGATATGCCTATGAATTTGCCTGAGTTGTCTGCCAGGGCAATATTTGCAAATGTTACAGTTAGAAGGCAGGTGAATGTGATAAAAAGTGCATTCATTAATAGATCAGTTCTGTTTTTTTGATTGGTTTTGTTTGTTGTCATAAAATTTTCCTTTACCGTGAAAATGACTATCATTTTTATATTTGGGGGTGATTGATACGTAATCAATCATGCCCGTTTAATGATTTGGTAGATCAATCAGAAGATTGATCATTTTATAATACAGCCGCCATAAATACCTGATCCTGTAATCGTTGGGTATATTGATTCAGGTAGTATTGACAAGGCTTACAAAATCATATGTGTCAACCTTGAGTATATAAAAAACTAATATTTATATATAAATGTGGATTGAAAATCAATATGTTGTAGGAATTTTTCAGAAGAAAGAGAAGATCTTTATGTTATTTTGTCTTGCCTGATATATTGAAGAGGAGGTAGCCATTCTTGAAATCAGGGCCGCCAATGGTAATAGTGCTGTTATTTCTGAGCTGGATCTCTGTGGTAAAAACCTGTTTGTCATTTTTTAGTATTCTGATTGAAAAGCGGATCCTGTTATTTTCCACTCCCTTTGGAATCAACTCAAGTGATCGATCTCCTGGCAGGGAGACTCTTCCTGTGGAGCCTTCAGCCATAGCAAGGGTTCTGGAGCTGATAAGGCGGTATGATGTGTACTTGAAGACAGATTGTAACTCATGCCCCAGATCTTTTAACCCCGGATCCATGAATGGAGTATCTGAAGTTGCATGTATGACCCTTACAGTGCTTGTTATGGCAGCAGCTTCGGCCTCATGGGAGATTACAGACAAAAGTATTATGAACACCATTGAAAAGAGTGCGGAGAGTATCTTTTTATGACGATTTGCAGATTGTCTGAAAGTGGCTGTTTGTTTAAAATAAATTGCCATATTTATACTTCCTGGTACCAGATTATTGTGTGATGGGTATCTTCAGTTTCAAGGATGATAACCGATGAAATATCACCATTGACAGATGTCACGATTGCGCTGGGGCTGCTTTGTGCCATCACAGACTGCATTGGAGCATTGACATCAGTTATGTCTCTTAAAGCTGTTATGCTGAGGATGATTATTGCAGCAAGTGATGCTATCTGCAAGTAAATTTTTGGCAGGCTGAATATGGAGCTTGATGCAAAATCTTTAATGCTGTGAAGTTTTGATCTTATTTTATTTTGGATTCCGTTTAAATCAGCGCCTTTTTTTGCATAAAGATCATGGGTTGCCATAATCCTGTTTTGAAGTATCTTTACATCTTGATCCTTAAAGGATGACGCAATGCCGGAGTTCAGGGCCTTTTCAAATGAAAGGTAGTGATCCACGACTTGCCGGCATACAGGGCAGTTGTCAAGGTGATTTTTAACCTCTTCTGACTCCTCTGGGGAAATTTCACCGTCTATAAAACTGCTTATAGTCATGGTGTCGTAGCAACTTTCTTGATTGCAAAGTGTTCCGGAATCTGTACACAGCAAACTTTCGTTGCTATCTTTTTTTATCCGGTTGGTCTCCTTCATAATTTTGAATCCTTTTTACAATCTACTCATTAAGGGACTCTGCAAGTAATTGCCGTGCATTGTGCAACCTTGACCTTACAGTGCCTGTCTTGATATTCAGAGTTTGTGCAATCTCCTCATATGAGAGATGTTCAACTGTTTTTAAAACAAAAACTGTTCTCATTTTTTCCGGCATCAATGCAATGTTTTTCATGATTTTTTGCTCAAGTTGACGATCTATATATTTGGCTTCAGGTGTTTCATGTTCTCCGCTGTTTTCTGCATCAGGAAGAATCCCGCCATCTTCAGTTTCAATATCATGATGCTTCCATCTGAATCTTCGCAGCCACTTTCGTTTCCAGTTTAAAGAGAGGTTGACCGTAATTATTCTCATCCAGCTCATAAGGCTGGATTCGCCTCTGAAAGTGTGAATATTCTGATGAACCCTCATGAATACATCCTGAACAATTTCAAGGCTCTCTTCACGGTCTAAGGTAATACCACAGGCAATTGAAAGCAGACGGTGCTGATATCGTTTTACAAGGTGTTCAAATGCCAGGCGATTACCTTTTTTAAGTTCCTGTAAAAGCTGCTTTTCATCAAGTTTTACGTGTAGTGTTGTCACACCAAAAAATCCATATGAGTGTACTCTTTTGGGAGTCTTCTCCCCCTCTCCAAGCATAGATATGTGGTGGGGGGAGATGTTGTATATCAACAGTTTTCAAAAAGAAGATTTTACCTTCTGCTGATCCAAATTTTTCTTTCTTCCCAGTGTCCACCACGAACAATTACCATATCATATTGTCCCTTTACCCACCTTCCCCTTTTGTTGTAGTGACCAGGGTTCCATCTTTTGTCATAAACCGGTGGAATCCATATTTTTTCAATTTTCCAGTATCCGTCACAGGGTTTATGATGGTTATGATCTCTATGTTTTCTGTCTCTGTCCCACTTGTGATGATTGTTTCTGTCATGGTTATAATCTCTGCTGTGACTAATTTCACTTACTATTGCAGCACCTATTATGGCAGCTCCTGTTCCTATGATTACCCCTTTTAGAACATCGTCACCCCTTGATCTTCCTGCGTGGGCAGATGAAACAAACAGCGTCTGGGCAACCATTGCTGTAATTGTGATGATTATGATGGAAATACTCTTTTTCATGATAAACCTCCATTAAAATAAATTGATTTTTAATTGTGCAGTATAAAACAGTAACTTTTAAGGGTTGTAATTTCTGCTTTTAATAGTGCAGACACCATGAAAAAGAAAAAGTTCAAAAAAAATAAACTCAAAGGCGACACGTATGAGCTTTTGAGCCTTTCAACAGTGTCTGAATCAGGATGTCCAAGATTAACAGGATAAGTCAAGATTATCTATCTTGGACATCCTTTTTATCCTGGTTATCCTGATTCAGATAAATTCAGTAACGGCAAAAAAGCAATAATATGTCGATTTTTAGTTTGACCCAATACATCAACTCAAATACCCAGTGCATTTCATCCCAGTGCATTTCATAAAAGTTTAGAGCTTCCAAAAATCGGTTTTTTTAGGTTCATCATGTTTCATTTTATTTGTAGATCTCCATAATATACTGATATAAAAAGACTTTCATGTTTCGTTGTGACGCGTCAACAAACATGGATGTATATTAGTAAGCCTCCATAACATGCTGATATGTAAATATTTTTAACTATTATATTGTGGCCGGTATCCGCCATGTATGCTATAAAAATATATGACTTTAAATCAATGATATATCAACTTTTCTTTTTAAGAATATCAATATTGAAATTTACTGTTTTAATTTCATAAATATTTGTTTGATAATTGTCAGGCACTGTGTTATAGAAAACAGCTACAAGCTTGAAAATGTTCATAAAAAATGTAGTAAGGATGCCTCTTGATGGTATCTTTTATGGGTGTTTGCAGCTAACATAAAATTCTTTTATGAGCACAATATTTTCAGCCTGGTTCAAATGTCGGAAATCATCCCCCTGATAATTTTTAATTCTCAATGTCAATGCTCAGATACAATCTTTGAAAAACCTGACAAAAACTTGATTATGAGAATTTTTAAGTCGTACTTTGGGCATCTTTACTTACACCTCTCAAGGTACTTGATACTTTTCGGAACAATAGACCCAAAAAACTGTGTTGCCTATCTGGAAAGTGTAAAGTTAGAAATAAAAGATGCCGTATTTTGTTAAAATTAATAATAACTATTTTGGCATTCCCGACTTTTTTAGACATCAGCAGGATTTTAACTGTCAAAATCATTAAAATGGAGGAAAACGCATGACCGTAAAAATTCATTCCGCAGTAAAAGACTTAAAACAAGATTTTGAAAATGGAAAAATGGACAGACGGGAATTCATACGTCTTACAACACTTCTGGGATTGTCAGCCACTGCAGCGTGCAATCTTTCAGGTCTTGCATTTCCACGCAGCGCATCTGCATCAGAGATAAAAAGGGGTGGAAAAATTCGTATAGCAGCACCTGTTCACAAAGTTACGCATCCCTCACAGTTCTCCTGGATTTCTCCAAGCAATCAGCTCAGGCAGGTTGCAGAGTATCTTACGTATACCGACGAGAACAACATAACCCATCCATATCTTCTGGAGAGCTGGGAAGCAAGTGAAGACCTTAAAACATGGACTCTGAATGTAAGAAAAGGTGTAAAGTTTAATAACGGTGATGATTTTACGGCCGATGATGTTATTTTTACCTTTAATCAATGGCTTGACGACAGTGTCGGCTCTTCCATGAAGGGTATGATAGGCGGATATATAAGTGCAAATGATATTGAAAAAACATCTGACCATCAGGTGAAACTTCATCTGAAAGTTCCTGAGATTGCTGTCCCCGAACATATGTTCCATTATCCTGCCATTGTCATGAATCATCGTACATTTGAGGGTGATTTCATAAAGGCTCCCCACGGTACAGGCCCTTATGTTATAAAAGAGTTTGTGGAGGGAGAACGCTGTGTTTTGACCCGCAGAGATGATTACTGGAAAAAAGGTGCGGATGGAAATCCTCTGCCATATCTTGACACTGTTGAATTTGTGGATATGGGAACAGAAATGGCACCAATGATCTCTGCCATCCAGGGCGGTGAAATTGATATGATTGATTTTGGAGATCTTGGTGCCCCTGAAGCATATCAGGCCTTAAAATCAGATCCCCGTGTCAATGTTTATGCTGCCACCACAAATCAGACAAGGGTAATGAGAATGAGAGTGGATATGAAGCCCTGGTCAGATAACCGTGTTCGTCAGGCACTGAAGCTTTGCCAGCACAGGGAAAAAATCCTTGCCCTTGCATATTTTGGACAGGGAATGGAAGGCCAGGATATGCATGTAAGCCCCAAACATCCTGAATATTGCCCCATTGACACTCCGAAATATGATCCTGCAAAGGCCAAGCAGCTTCTTGCAGAAGCAGGCTATCCAAATGGACTGGATGTAAACCTTGCAGTTGGCAGCGGCTGGAAAGAGATCGTAAGATATGCCGAGATCGTCAAACAGGATGCACTTCCGGCAGGTTTCAGAATCAATATACAGACCATGCCAAATTCCCAGTACTGGGAAAAATGGACAGAGGTGGATCTTGGTATAACTACATGGGCACATCGCCCTGTGGGAACAATGGTTCTCAATCTTGGCTATGTTGCAGATGCAGAAGGGAAACCTGCTCCGTGGAACGAATCCCGCTGGGTGGACAAGGAGTTTTCAGAGCTTTTGACCCAGGCAAATGGTACTCTTGATGTGGAAAAACGCCGTGAAATTTTCTGCAAACTTGAAAAAATTCAGCAGGAGAGAGGCTCTATCGCCAATGCCTTCTGGATCAATGTCTGGACAATTGCTTCAAAGCGTGTTCAGAATGTTGTTTCCCATCCAAGCCTTTATATCAAGGCTGAAGACATGTGGGTGAATGCCTGATCTTTCCAGCTTTATCCTCCTTTTCCCCGGAAGAGAAAGGCCGGTCAAAACACGGCCTCTTTTCCGGTGGACTCGCCACAATTCTTGTAATCAGATAAATTAACCGTGTTCATTGTGGATAGCGAATAATGGATTTTTTTATGTATCTTTATAGGGCTTTAATAGATGCTAATCTTTCTCTTTGAGGATGGCTGCATGGCAGCCATGTTTGTGTAACCTTTTTTCGCAAATCCTTTTTTAATGGACATTTTCTGGGAAGGATATTTATGGCAAAATTTATATTAAGACGTTTTTTTCTTGTTCTCATCACAATGTTTCTTGTCTCACTTGCAGTCTTCATGATCGTTGAATCTTCCCCCGGCAATGTGGCCAAAAATGTTCTTGGTGCATTTATAACGCCGGAACAGGAAGCCTCATTTCTTGCCCAGCAGGGGCTTGACAAGCCTCTGTTTCAGCGCTACTGGTTCTGGCTTATGGGCAGCGACTGGGTAGGAGAGCGTAAAACCGGTTTTGATCTTGTCCAGATTGAAACAAAAAAAGGATTCCTTGAGTGGTGGGCAAGGGGTGATGACAATACCCTGATGAGATGGAGCCTTGAAGGAGAAGATCTTATTCTGCACACAAGACCCTTTAAAACACCTTCAGAGAGTGAATCAGAAAAAAGTTCATCCACTGTTTCAAGTACTTCATCAAAAAAATCTTCAGGGAACTCTTCAGTAACTTCTTCAAGCTCCACTTCAGCAAACTCTTCAATCTCAACTTCAGCAAGCTCTTCAATCTCAACCTCATCAAGCTCTTCAATTTCAACTTCTTCAAGCTCTGCGTCAGGAACCTCTTCACTTAACAATTCAAACACAAATTCTGACAACAATACCTCTAATAACTCTTCAGGCGCTTCATCAGCGAAAGATTCAGAGATTCAAATTGTCACCCAAAAAGATAATGGGCGCTGGCAAGCTTCGGAAGATGGAACTTCCTTTTTCTGGGGAGTGGATCGCAGCAACCATGTTGTTATGTGGAAAAAAGGTGCTGCTACAGAAGTCTGGACATTTGTTGCAGGTTCCGGCTGGATGAAAAGCAGCGGCGGTCCCCAAAGCTATATTCCCCTTAAAAAAGGCTTCTTAAGGGGAGATTTCGGAGAGTCCTTAAGAACCGGAAGACCTGTGGGAAAAAGCCTTTTTATACGACTGAGAAATTCAATGGTGCTTGCAGGCATAGCTTTTGTAATTGTCATGCCCCTTGCTCTGCTTCTTGGCATGATTGCCGGCATCAAGGAAGGATCTTTTAAAGATAGGTTCCTCTCCATTGCCGGCATGATATTTTCCGTAATTCCTGAATTTGCAACCGGTATTTTTCTCATTCTCATCATGTCCCACTGGCTTGAGCTTGTTCCAGGGGCTGCGGTGTTTGGAGAAAAGGCTCCTTGGGAAAGACCTGATATGCTTGTTCTGCCTGTTCTTACCCTTACTCTGATTGAGCTTGGGTATGTGCTTCGGATTACAAGAGCCAGCATGGCTGAGGTTATGCGCTCTCCCTATATCAGAACAGCATTTCTTAAGGGAATTCCCTTCTGGAATGTGATTTTGAAACATGCAGCCAAGAACGCTCTGATTGCACCCATTACAGTTATAATGCTCCATGTCAATTGGCTTATGGGCGGTATTGTTATTGTGGAGGTGGTGTTCGGGTATCCGGGCCTTGGTCAGTATCTGCTTGATTCAGCACTCTATAAGGATGTAAACGCCATAGAAGCAGGCACCATGATCATGGTGCTCATTGCAGTGGGAACCCAGTTGCTTGCCGATATTCTTTATACGTTCCTGAACCCGAGAATAAGGTATTCATGATGGAGAGGCATATGGAAAAAAACAGTAGATCAACTAAGGAATCTGTTGCAGAAAAAACTATTAATCCTGATGAAATAATCAATTCAGACGAAATAATTAATTCAGATGAAACAACTAATTCAGATAAAGCAACTAATTCAGGTGAGGAAATGGATGTTGAGCAATCTGCTGCCTGTGATAAAGAAACTGCTTCTGAAGAAAGCGAAACAGCTTTAGAAGAAGCAGGTCAGAACATTGCAATGCAGAGAAGCAAAATCGCCAGGTTAAAAGATGCATTCATGATTCTTCGCTCATCGGGCACAGCCATGACAGGGCTTGTTATTGTCCTTTTCTGGGTATTTGTTGCCCTGATGGCACCTTATATTACCGCATACGGACCAATGGAACAGGACTGGAAAGCTCCAAACCAGGGCCCATCCATGGAACATCCCCTTGGAACAGATGAACTTGGGCGTGATCTCTGGTCAAGGCTTGCCCATGGTGCAAGGATCGTGCTTATTGTCCTGCCTGTTAACGAGAAGGTCTGGATTCCAGGAGGAACGGCAATATGGGGCGTTTTTGCATCCCTTTTTTGTGGAGCCTGTCTTGGATTGATAAGTGGCTATAAAGGGGGATGGACAGACGAAATAATAATGCGCCTTCTGGATGCCATGATGTCCATTCCTGTTATTCTGCTATATCTTATAATTGTGGCAGCTCTTGGAGCTTCTGCCGTAAATGTTGTTATTGCCATTGCCATTGTGGGAACTCCTGGAGTTGCCCGTCTTGTGAGAAGTCTTACCCTTGATATACGTACCCGTGATTATGTAAGAGCTTCTGAAACCCGTGGAGAGACACTTTTTTATATTCTTTTCATGGAGATTCTTCCAAATGCCAAAGGCCCCATTATAATTGATTCCATGCTCAGGGTGGGGTATGCCATCTTTGCCATGGGCACCCTTGGCTTTCTGGGTCTTGGGATGCCGCCACCGTCACCTGACTGGGGCAGCATGGTGGCCAAGGGAAGAGAGTTTATTCTGGTGGGAAACCCATGGGCATCCCTGTGGCCATCCCTTGCCATTGCCTCTCTTGTTGTTGGGTTGAACCTTCTGGCAGATGGTCTGCGTGAAGAGTCAATGCGCTATCAGTAAAACTTCGGTGGGAAAAGGAAGATATCTATGATGAAAGATTCAGGCGGAATACCGGTACTTGAGGTTAAGGATCTTGCAATATCTTACAAAACAAGAAAGGGATCTGTTCCTGCTGTAAGAGGGGTAAATTTTTCAGTTGGCCAGGGTGAGACAGTGGGACTTGTGGGAGAGTCAGGATGTGGCAAAAGTACCATTGCCTTTGGCATCCTTGATTTTCTCGGAACCAACGGCTATGTGGCAGGAGGCAGTATCAAGTTCATGGGGCAGGAGCTTGTGGGAAAACCAAGGGAGGAGCTGCGAAAGATAAGGGGTAATAATATCTCAATGGTCTATCAGGATCCAATGCAGGCGCTTAACCCTTCTCTTACAATTGGGACCCAGCTTGCAGAGGTGCTGACAACCCACCACAAGGAGATACACCGTGAAGATGCATGGGATAGAAGCATTGCAATGCTGGAGAGGGTCTATATGCCGGATGCCATGAATGTCATGGAGAGATATCCACATATGATTTCCGGAGGCCAGCAGCAGAGGGTTGTAATTGCAATGGGAATGCTTAATAACCCATCTCTTCTTATCATGGATGAGCCAACCACTGCCCTTGATGTAACAGTTGAAGCTGCTGTTCTTGATCTTGTTGATGATCTTAAAAAGGATTTTAATACCGGCATTATCTTTATTACACATAACCTTGGTGTTGTAGCAAGGGTTAGCGACCATCTCTGTGTTATGTATGCAGGTGAGATGGTTGAACGTGCATCCATCCAGACCATTTTTGACAACCCGGCACATCCCTACACAAGGGGGCTTCTTTCATGCATTCCCCGCTTAACCGATGATCTATCTTACAGCAGGCTCTGGTCAATAAGGGGCAGGGTTCCACATCCCTCGGAAAGGGATGCTGTGCGATGTGTTTTCTCTCCACGCTGCGACTGGATGGAAAAGCATAAAATGCACGATAAATGTACCAAAATGCACCCTGAGCTTGTGGATGTAGGAGAATTTCACCAGTCCCGCTGTTTCATGGGGGCAACAACACTTGAATACAGCATGACAGATTATGCAAGGGGTAATAGAAAGATACTTGAAGATGCAGCAGACGAGGCTGACAAGTCAGAAGCTGCATCATCAGATTCAGCTTCTGAAATTGATACTGATGCCACAGGTGCTGATAACTCATCCTCAGACTCTAATATTGCAAAGGTAAAGAGCCTTAAGGTATATTATGAACAGAAAGCAGGTACCCTTAAAGGCCTTTTTGGTATGGAAGAGAAGCAATATGTCAAAGCTGTTGATGATGTCTCCCTTAATGTGCCTAAGGGGGCTGTCCTTGGGGTTGTGGGGGAGTCAGGTTGCGGCAAAAGCTCACTTGTAAAGGGCCTTGTTGGCCTTGAAAAGATCTCCGGAGGTGATGCTGAACTCATGGGGTTTGACATCACTTTGCCCGTTGCCAAAAGAAGCGAACGATTGATCCGTGAGCTTCAGATGGTATTTCAGAATCCCGACTCAACCCTGAACCCGTCCTTTACTGTGGGGCAGCAGATTGCACGCCCAATAAAGCGCTTTAAGACAGTTCCAGACAGGGATATTCCGGCAGAGGTTGAACGTCTTCTTCGGGCAGTAAAACTTGATACATATTACTACAGCCGATATCCACGTCAGCTTTCAGGTGGCGAGAAACAGCGTGTGGGAATTGCAAGGGCACTTGCAAGCCAGCCCAGTATGGTTATCTGTGATGAGCCGGTCTCTGCCCTTGATGTATCGGTACAGGCAGCAGTTTTAAATCTTTTAAACGAGATCAAGGATGAGCTGGGCACAACACTTATCTTTATAGCCCATGATCTGAGTGTGGTAAGATTTATTTCTGATTTCATTGCAGTTATGTATCTTGGGCAGATTGTTGAGTTTGGATCAGTAAGACGCATATATCCTCCGCCTTATCATCCTTATACAGAAGCCCTTTTATCTGCTGTCCCGGTTCCTGATCCTGTGGCATCAAGACGAAAGTTCATAAGGCTTTCAGGGGATGTGCCAAGTGCCATGAATCCGCCATCAGGATGTCGATTCCATACAAGGTGCCCAAGGCGCAGTATGCTGCCGGATAACGGTAAAATCTGTGAAGAGCAGGCACCACCATGGCAGAAGGGAGTGGGAACACACCGTATAATGTGCCATATCCCCATTGATGAACTGGGCAGGATGGAGGCTGTGCTGCCTTTGGGGAAGGGCTATGATATTTAGAAATACCCACGAAATAAGATACCCTGTTAGAATTAACAAGACTCCCAGCTAATTATCTGGAATACTAAAAAAATATTGGAGTGCAAAGATATGATAGCGACAATTCCAAATATAAAAGGCAGTGATTTATCTCCTGATCTGCTCCGCCAAGTTAACATAAATCCTGAGCAGATCATCAGTATAACTATCCAAACCGAAACAGAAGATGTTTTGAAGGCTTCGCAAGACAAAAGAGGGAAACGACGTTTCAATTTTCTCCATACTCCAAAGGTGCCAAACATAAATGGGGCAACCGATATTGCCAAGAACCATGATAAATATCTTTATGATGTAACCCCTAATGAAAAAAACTAATTGTTTTATCGACACAGGCGCCTATTTTCCCAAGATTAACAAAGATAAGGCAGGATTATATATCCTGAACATTCCATCCATCCTGGTTATCCTGATTCAGACAAATGCAATCACTTTTGAAAAAGCAATAAGATGTCGATTTTGAGTTAGAAGGATTTAGTGAGGTTCACATGATTAAACGGGCATGATTGATACGCAATCATGTCAGTTTAATCATGAAAATCATGGTTTAAACAAGTGTAAACTGATAAATGAAATATGTCTAAAGAGTTATACCCGAAAACATCATAAAAGCCATTGCCATAAGCCCTCCAACAATCATTGTTATGCCAAAGCCGTTAAGTCCATCAGGAACATCTGCATAGCGCATCTTTTTTTTTATGGTTGCCATGGACACAATGGCAAGCATCCATCCTGTGCCGGAACCGGCTCCAAAAACAATTGATTCCATAAGTGTATATTCTCTTTCCACCATGAAAAGTGCTGTTCCAAGAATTGCGCAGTTGACAGCAATCAGGGGAAGAAATACACCAAGAGCTGCATAAAGCACAGGAGAGTACTTATCTATTATCATCTCCACTGCCTGAACAATGGCTGCAATAACAGCTATAAAGGTGATGTATTTCAGAAAGCTTAAATCAATATCAGGAAGACCTACCCATGACAGTGCCCCGGGAGCAAGCATATAGTAGTAGATGAACCAGTTTACAGGAGATGTGATGGTCAGGACAAATATCACGGCACATCCAAGACCAAAAGAGGTATTGATGTTGTTGGAGACTGCAATAAAGGAGCACATTCCCAGAAAATAGGATAAAAGAATGTTTCCAATGAATACTGAATTTACAAAAAGGGATATAAGATCTGTCATGTCTTTTTCCAGTCTGTTAAAAAATGCAAGGAATTTCGGGGCATCCTTGATTTGCCGGTTTACACTTTTTGGATTGAAATTCCCGAAAAACGCCCATTATATTCCTTAAAGTGTAAGATGATGAATGAAATATGTCAAAAGATAGGCATGCTTCATTTCCCATTTTACACTTTCCGGAGATAAAACTCTGAGTAGCGGGAATCTCTCACAAAAAAGTGTAAAGTACCTTTGGATTCATATTAAGGATGCCAAAAGATATCAATTTTTCAGGTCAGATGCGGTTATGGCTCTGTTTCTCCCTTGCATTTTGGCGTTATAAAGAGAAATATCAGCAGAATTAAGCCCATCCTGTACCTGTTGTCCAGGCTGTGGAATGGTGTGGATTGCACCAAAACTGAGTGTAACATGAGAACTGACATCAGATTTTTTGTGAAGAATTTTCAGTTCCCGAATATTTTTCTGGATCTTCTTTATAATATGGCGCACTCCTTCGGCACCGGTCTCAGGCAATACCAGTACAAATTCTTCTCCACCATAGCGGGCCACAACATCGCCTGGACGATTGGCAGAGCTGACTATGGAATTGGCAATCCGACGGAGGCATTCATCACCTGCCAGGTGGCCGTAATAATCATTGTACTGTTTAAAATAGTCTATATCACACATTATCAGGGAGATTGGCGTCTGCATGCGCATATGTCTTTTCCACTCTTTTTCAAGGGTATCGTCAAGATATCGCCGATTGAAAACCTGTGTAAGTCCATCAATACTGGATATTTTCTTAAGACTTTTATTTGCTTTTTGTAGTTTCTCATTCAGGTTGACCAGTTCGGAGGTTCGTTGTGATACCATTGTCTCAAGTTCATTATAGAACCCTGCATTTTCTATTGATATGGCGATCTGTGTGGATAACAGTTCCAGTACCTGAAGATGTTTCCTGGTAAAAGCGTCTTCGAGAAGATTATTTTCCAGATACAAAATTCCCTTAAGGCGTCCTGAGTTCATCAATGGAAGGGTAAGAGCCGAATTTATGATCTTCTGTCTGAAATATGAGTCTGCGGTAAAATCCCCGGATTTTGAGGCAGCACCGAGAAGTATGCTTTCCCGTTTTCTGGCGCAGTAATTTATGAGACTGAGAGGAAAAGAGTCATTTTGAGTTGCATCGGCTGTTGCTTGCGGAATCGACACCTCAGCCCAGTCCAGACGGGCTTCGGCCTTGATAACCCAGCGGTCGTCGATTTCAGAGAGAAAAAGTGAACGGCTGGCACCGGCATTTTCCATAACAACTCTCATCATCTTTCCAAGTAGTCTGTTAAGATTTATTTCACTTGCCAGGGTCTGGGATGCCTGAACAATGGAGATCATATCAAAAGATACAACATCGCTGTTTCTATTAAGAGTGTTTAAAAAAGTTGCCTCAGTCAGAGGGAAATTGTATCGGTCAGAGGCGGAGCCCGAGGGTAAATCCAGCATCAGGTCGGCATATCTATTTTCAATATGTTTCACTTTGGCGAAAGCCCCCCATTTTTCATAGGCAAAGCGTGCGTCATTAATATGATATGACGCAGATAAATTCATTTTCTGCTCAAAGAGGAACTCTGCACAGCGCTCATGTGCCAGAGCTTCATTATTTATATAACCTGCATGTTGAGCTTCTGCAATGGCAAGATCGTAATATCTGAGAGCATCCCAGTTGCGGGATTCTGCTCGTGCTCGCTCCGCTTCAACAAGTAAATATTTATGTTTGAAATTGACGGGGCTGTTATCTGCCCAGACTTTCATTTTGTTCTGATACTCTGCAACTGCATCCAGTACCTGATTTAGCCTCTCCTTGTCGAATTTTTCTCGACAGGCAAGTAGGGTTAAAGATGCATAAAAAATCATTTCAGGTACTTTTGCCTGCCCTTGAGCAATTGATGAGACAAAATCAACCTTGTCAATCATCTCCAAAGCGTCATCTATGTAGCCAAACCAGTAAAGGCTGCGAAGTTTTGCGACATAGTAATAAGAGAGCGCCAGGGGATTTTTTTTGTATTTTTTTAGAAAAGTCTCTTCAGTAAAATTATCATCATCAAATGTTTTATCACTTTTAGTTAGCCCTGACAACTGAAGCAGAGGGTTCAGACAAGCCGGTCTGACAAACTCATCAAGAACCACTGGTGCGTTATTTTGCAAAAATGGCAGATAACGTTTGGCTTCAATCAAGAGCTGCTGACAGTTCTGCCCCCATATTGTCGGGTCTGAAATCATGAATTCTGCGCAATACCCGGCATATGTCCAGTCTCCGTTTTCAACCAGAAGAGGAAAGGAGTTCAAACTGTAATCATGGGATGATGCCAGAGGTGCTCTCCAGTGGTTTATGAAGACAGAAAAGAGCAAATAGACCTTGCCGCGCATAAGAAGATCATCAAATTGTTCCGCAAGTTTGATGGCAGTTTTTCCAAAGCGATGTCCGGTTTCATATTGACCCAGTAACGCTATGCAGACAAAGGCATAATTCATGTAGGCATAGGATGTGAGATGATTGTTGCCATATTGGAGAGAAATGGCGGTCATTTTACAGGATGACCAGGCAACAAGTTCGAGACGGGAATCAAGGTAGGCGCTGGTCCACAATTCCATGAGAATATCCATAATGGACGCATGGTGCGCAGAAGTCATCTTTGGGGCATGTTTCAGGCTTTCAATGCTTCGGGAGCCAAGCAGTTTTGAAACCGTTTCCAGTTCGGTTTGCAGCAAAGATGAGATATCCGCCTCTCTGATATCCACGTCAAGAAGGGAAAGTGCCTCTTTTTGAATATCTACAGCACCTGCATAATCTCCCTCCAGATGAGAATGCAACATGCGGATCATGTGAACTGAGACACTATCTTTCCTTGAAGTTGCGTTTTTCAGCAAAGTTTGAAAAACATTTTCAATGTTGCCTGTTTCACCAGCGTAATGGAGACAAAGAGCCAACTCACAGTGGATGGAAAAGGTCACCTTGTAATAGTCCTGCCAGCTTTCCTCCGGCAGGAGCGTAACTGCTGTTTGGAGATAGCGGATTGCAGATGCATATGCTGTGGCTTTTTTAGCCAATTCACCTGCATCCCTGTTGAGTGTTGCAAGGGTTATCCGTTCATTTTGGTCTGTAATCAGGGCAATTGCCGAGTTCAGGTTATTAACAACGTCAAAAATTTTTTCTGCTCCAGATCTGCTTTCATAATTTTTGAGAAGTCGTCTTCCGATACGGTAATGAATCTCTTCAGGGTTCTGAATCAATGTATAACATGCCTGCTGGATTCGATCGTGGGAAAATCGAAAGCTTGCCATATCATGTGGAATAATCAACCCTTCAGCAATGGCCTCACTCAAATCTTCAACAATCTTTTTTTCTTCAACTTGTGAAATAACACTGAGTGTTTCGACATTGAATGCATTACCTGTACAAGCTGCAAATTGGAGAATTGACCGGGTTTCTGGTGACAATGTTTTGATTTTGGCTTCCATAAGTTGCACAACATCTTCTGGAAGCTTCCGGCGATGAATTTTTTCAATGTCCCATTTCCAGCGTGCGGTTCCTGAATCAAAAAAAATGAGCTCTTCAGAGTAAAGTGTTTTTAGAAACTGTGTTACAAAGAAAGGGTTTCCAAGTGTTTTAGTGAAGATGAGTCCAGCCAGGGCTTCAACATCCTGGGAGGTTGTGTGCAGTGAATCCCTGCACATTGCCACTACATCTGCCCACTCAAGATTTCCAACCTTGATTGAGTCAGTGTATATGGCTTTTTTGTTTAATGATTCCAGTAGTAAAATGAGTGGATGGGAAGAAGATATCTCATTGTCTCTGTATGAGCCAATCAAAAAGAGGCTTGATTGCATGGCGTCTGTCAGAAGGGTAGAAAGCAGGTTAAGGGAGCCAGGGTCTGCCCATTGAAGGTCGTCAATGAAAATAACGAGGGGTGAGTCCTCCGTGGCTGCTGAACGGAAAAAATTCCGACAGGTATAATTGAATCGATTTTGCGCTTCAAGTCCTGACAATTCCGGCACATCCGGTTGAGGCCCGATGATAAGTTCCAGAGAGGGAAGCATCTCTATCATTAATTGTCCGGTTTTTCCCAAAGATTCCTTTAGTGACAGGGATATGGAGTCAAGTCGATCCCTGCTTTCGGAAAGCCACAGATTGACCAGTCTGGAAAGTGCCTGTTTAAAGGCATAATAGGGTATGGTGCGTTGATTCTGGTTAAACTTACCTTCTACAAAATAGCCTCTGTTTTGCGTAACGGGTTTCTGTATCTCCTTGACAAGGGATGTTTTGCCAGTGCCGGAATAGCCTGAAACAAGAAGAATGTTGGAGTGATTATTTCTCTTTGAAATAAATTTATTGAATGTGTCGTATAGGAGTGTGCGTTCTTTTTCACGTCCGTAAAGTTTCTGGGGAAGGAAAAAGATGTTGAAGATATCATTACGACCGATTTTAAAAGAAGTAATAGTTCCTTTTTTAATAAGTAATTCACGGCAGGTTTCAAGATCGGATTTCAGCCCGATTGCATTTTGATACCGTTGTTCAGCCGTTTTTTTCATCAGTTTTGACACTATTTCCGAAAGAACTGGCGGGATATCCGGTTTTATTTCAGATATCATCGCTGGCGGAGTTGTCATGTGGGCATATAGCATTTCAAGTGGATTGGTCGCTTTAAATGGGAGACGGCCTGACAGAAGCTCGTACATGGTCACACCGAGAGAGTAGAGATCCGTGCGGTAATCAATCTGGCGATTCATCCGGCCACTCTGTTCAGGGGAGATGTACGCCAAAGTCCCTTCAAGGGTGGAGGATTGACTCAATCCTAAGTTGGTTGGCGATAAAAGCGATGCAATGCTAAAGTCAATCAACTTGCAGACGCCTGTTTTCGGATTATATACGATATTGGAAGGAGTTATATCTTTATGAATTATCCTTTTTTCATGAATTCGACAGAGGGTATCTGCCACAGATATGAAAATGTTCAATAGTTCCAACAATTGAAATTGATGTTGTCCTGCAAGGATTCTCAGTGAATCTCCATCAAAATCTTCGGTAATAAGAATCAGGTTGCTGCCTTGTGCCTTTAATTCATAAGCACCTATCACAGATTCGATGTCAAGAGAGGAAAGATGGCGATATTCATTTCGGTAGCGGGTCAGATCCTTGATATCCGGCCGTTCTTTTCTCAGTTTCTTTAGAACAACGTGTTTGCCATCCTTAACACGTTTCCCACGAAAAACTATAGATGTGGCACTTTCGTAGATTTTTTTTTCCTGAATGTAGTCATTGTTTTCATTCATTATCGTGTATTTCCTGAAATGGGCATGTTATCTACACAGCACTACTGCTTCTTCAAGTTTAAAATGTCGGGGCTTTTTGAGGCAACTTAAGGGGTTTTGAGAGTTTTTACCCGACAATCAACCTTGAAGAAGAAGACTATTGGCCGGTTTTCTCCTCATGGGAAGCACCAGGAAGGCTGTTTTTAAGCCAGACCAGAAGCCCGATTACAAAAAATGCACCAGGGGCAAGAACCATCAAACCCATGTTGCTGTAACCTGCATCAGTGAGCCACTGGGGAATTACAGGGATACCGATTATTTTGCCTGAGCCAAGAAGTTCTCTTATAAACGCCACAATGACAAGAATCAGGCCATAGCCTGCTCCGTTTCCAAGGCCATCCATAAGGGAGGGCAGGGGAGGGTTTGCAAGAGCAAAGGCTTCAGCCCGTCCAAGTACAATGCAGTTGGTTATGATAAGGCCCACAAAAACCGAAAGCTGTTTGCTTATATCATAGAAAAAAGCTTTTAATATCTGATCTGTTACAATAACAAGGGAGGCTATAACTGTAAGTTCCACAATGATTCTTATGGTTGAGGGGATTTTACTTCTCATTATGGATATGATTAAGTTTGAGATGCCTGTTATAAGGGTCAATGCAATGCCCATGACAAGGGCTGTGTGCATCTGGACAGTTACGGCAAGTGCAGAGCAGATTCCAAGTACCTGATAGGCCACAGGGTTCTCTTTCCATATTCCCTTTGTAAAGGTTTGCCATAGTTCTGATTTTGCAGAAGTCATTGCTGTTTATCCTTAAAAGCTGTTCTGTCGGAATTTTACCGATACTGTTTCGTAGCGCTCAAGATTTTCACGAAGTCCCTCGGATAGATACTTGCCGGTGAGGGTTGCTCCGCTAATTCCATCTACATAATGTTCCTTTTTTTCGGCTGGCAGATCATCTGAATCTCCTTTTGCAATTGTCACGGATACAAAATCTCCGGAATCATTGATGATCTTTTTTCCAATAAAGTTATTGCCAAACCAGTTTTTTTCAATCTCTCCGCCAAGACCGGGAGTTTCCGAGTGGCTGTAAACCGTAAAACCGGCAATGGTCATGCCATCGTTTTTCACTGCAAGATAGCCCTTGATTTTCCCCCAGAGTCCCCGAGATTCAATAGGTATTATATATGCCATGATTTTACTGGTGCCGGGCTTTTTATAAAGATAGAGAGATAGCTTTTCTTCCACTACCTCTTCAATGTTTTTCTGATAAATTGCCTTGATTTTATCTTTTGACATATTTGCATCGGACTTTAAGATGGCAGCAGCTTTGAGTATATTTTTCTGGCGGTCGATTTCCATGTTTTCAAGCTGCAATGGTTTAAGTCCAACAGATGCACCTGTCAGAAGGATTGAACATACAAGGCAGAGAATAGCTGCAAATTTTAATGCATAAATTCGTTTTTCTATAGCTTGTTGTCCTTTATTAGCAGCTTTGGTATTAGCTGCATCGGTATCATCAGCTTCGGTATTAACAGCTTTGGTACTAACAGTGACTTCACCATTAAGAGCAGTTGCTCTATTGTCTGTCAATTCAGTTTTATCAGCAGTTTCTTTTTTATCAGCCATTGGGGATCCTTTTTGCCACAGCAATTTTTATGGTGATGTGGTCAAGCAATGGAGAGAAAACGTTCATGAAAAGTATGGAAAGCATCACGCCTTCAACATAAGCAGGATTTACAGCTCGGATAAGAACTGTGAAAAAACCTATAAGAAAACCGTATATCCAGCGTCCTGCATCTGTACCAGGAGCTGAAACAGGATCTGTTGCCATGTAAGAAATACCAAGGGCAAAGCCGCCGGAAAAGAGATGATAAAGAGGCCCTGCAGAAAACCATGTCCCCTGGGGGCCTGGAAGGAGCTTGAAGATCATTGATGTAATAACAACTCCTGCAATGCCGCCGATGATTATCCTGTAGCTTGCAATGCGTATAACCATCAGGAAAATTGCCCCTGCAAAGCAGAGAAGTGCGGAGGTCTCTCCTATACTTCCCGGGTGAAGTCCTGTCAGCAAGGTTTTAAGGTCAAATCCTGCCTGATGCAACGTGGCTTCAATATATCCGGTGCTGCCACCAAGGGAAAGTGGCGTTGCTCCACTTAAAGCATCAACAAGCACCTGATCAATCTGATTTTTGACAATCGGTATGGCCTGTGAAATTCCGGTGATTCCATTCTGTATTGAAGCACCTGCTTCTGTTATTTTTTCAGGGATCACACGCCACACAGCATTGCCTGACATGCTTGCAGGGTAGGAAAAAAAGATAAACGCCCTTGCAGTAAGTGCAGGGTTTAAAAGATTTCGTCCTGTTCCTCCAAACACCTCTTTTCCAATGACAATTCCAAAGCTCATACCAACTGCCACCTGCCAGAGGGGGATGGTTGGCGGAAGTGTCAATGGAAAGAGAAGACCTGTTACCAGAAGCCCCTCTGTCACCTCATGTCCCCTGATTGTGGCAAAGAGGATCTCCCAGAAAAAACCAACTGTATATGAGACAATGATAATCGGTACCACATGGAGGGCACCAGTTGTGAATGTCTTGAAGAAACCGATCTGTTCAGGCAAAGATGCAGCAAGATAGTATTGATATCCCGCATTATACATGCCGAAAAGGGTTACAGGCAGAAGTGCAAGAATAACAAAGCTCATGAATCTTTTGAGATCCAGATGATCCCTTATGTGCGGTGCGCATCTGTTTACCGGAGATGGCAGAAAGAAAAAGGTTCTGGTTGCCTGATATATGCCAAAAAAACGGCTCATACTGCCACCGGGTTTAAAATAGGGGTCGATTTTTTCAAACAGGTATTTTAATTGTTTCATGGCTTTTCACTAAATGTGGTTAAGGAATTGATTTTTAATAACTTGCCCATTCATCTCACCCCCAGCCACCTCTTACAGGCTTGCCATGGGGAGCTTGGGAAAGTTAATTAAACCCAATTACTAAGGAATTGATTTTTAATAACTTCTCCATTCACCTTGCCCCCAGCCAAATTTTACAGACTTGCGAGGGGAAGTTTTGGAAAGTTAATTAAACCCAATTACTAAGTTGTTTTTTTGTTATTTGTTGTACTCGTCAGTCATTAGTAATCACTGATCTGTCCGGCTACGAAAGTTCCTATATAAATCATCCATAAGATAAGAAAAATATGCAAAACATCATTTTCAGAGAACCAGATTCCCTTTGTCCACAATTTTTTTGTAATGCCCTTTTTATTATAAATATAATAGGCCATCATTGTACAAAAAAGCAAAAACCATGCACCGAGAAGCGCCAAATCCATGGAATAGTTGAATTTGTAGTAGCGCAAGATATTCAATAAACAGAAAAAAATGAAAGCCGGAGTTGAAATCCACACCATAAGTTCAAAGGTGATGAGGGATTTCACCGGTAATATTCCTCCGATAATCACTAAAATTGCATATATGGCTGAACTCAGTATGGCATACACAAACAGCACCTGCTGTAGCGTTCCTTCTGTACAGGATAGTGCTATTGCAACCACCATCGCATTTATACTGATTTGCTGGAATATAAGGTAGATAAGTTCCCACCAGCTTGTCCATGAGCATGTTTTTTTCCCGGCACATTTGATTTCGTAGCCAAATGCCTGGTAGCTTGTCCCTGCAAGAAGTGCCCCGATGCCCCACAACAAAAGTGAAATGCCCCACCATAAACGTGACTCTTCTCCATTGTTACTCTGGAAAAAAAACAGAGCTGTTCCAATGGTTAAAAAGCCCAGAAAAAAGACCCAGAAAGTTGAAAGTGGCTGACTTATAACAATTTGCTTAGAGGCGATTCTGATTACCATGCAGGGTTGTTTCATACACCACTTTTCTGGTGTCAGCTCAGGATCTTCATGTGGAATTGAATCCAGTCGATTGACAACAGATAACAATTTTTTTGAAAGTTTTTGTAGGAACATATGTATAGTAATCTTATTTTAGGCAAATAGTGTTTTTAAGTATAGTATTCCATATAACGTACATGGCTGATGACCGCCACAATCGAAGATATGAAAGTCGTTTTAAAAACAGGATGTTACCGAGACTTTCATATAAAACTCAAAACTGACACCTATGATCTTTTAAGCCTTGTCAACACTGTCTGAATCAGGATACCCAGGATTAACAGGATAAGGCAGGATTATCTATCCTGAACATCCTATCCATCTTGGTTATCCTGATTCAGACAAATTCAATAGCTAACGAAAAAGCCATCAAGGTGTCGATTTTGAGTATAAAATTGAATTGGCAAGCATAATGTAGGGGCAACCCTATGTGGCTGTCCTTCAAAGTTGAGATTAAAAAATATTTTTCTGGAAGTCTATAGGTGAACATAAATTTTTTCCCATTATTTCTTGAGGCTTAACCGGAAGAAATATTTGTCTATGCACTTACATCATCAACTGGAGGAGGAATCAGGACGAATTTTCCCACATGCATTTTTTTTGTGAATTCCTGTTGTGCCTGGACAATGTTTTCAAGTGGAAATGTTTTTGCCAACAGGGGCTTTATTTCACCTTTTTCGATATAGGAGACAAGGTTAGGGAAAACAGGTTTATCCCACGCAGTACATCCTATAAGTGTCAAATCTTTTAAATAGAAGTCACGCATATCAAGATTTACAATGGGTCCGGCAATAGCACCTGAAGATACAAAGCGTCCTCCTCTTTTCAAGACCTTGAGCATTCCTCCAAAGGCTTCTCCTGCAACATTGTCAATAACAACATCCACAGATTTTTCCCCTAAAATGTCCACAATATCTTTTTCACGATCAATTACCTGATCCACACCTATTCTCTGTACTTTTTCAAGTTTAGCTTTGCCTGCCAAAGCTGTTACAACTGCTCCGCGTCGTTTTGCAAGTTGTACAGCAGCAGAGCCTACACCTCCTGAAGCTCCAGCTATCAAGACGTGCTCACCTTTAGCCACCTCTGCTCGGTGAATCATATTTTCGGCTGTACCATAGGCACATGGGATGGTTCCAAGCTCGGCATCAGTCCAATCACACTTCACAGGAAAGATTTCTGTTTCAGGCACTTTGACAAACTGTGCAAATGCGCCGTCAAAATCAGAAGCCATCCAGATATTTTCCAATGAATCCCATCCTTGACTTCGCATACAGGAACGAACCAGTACCCGTAAGCCCAGGATACTCTCATTGCCCCCTGGTGCAACAGCAACCACTCGTCCGCAGCAATCTGTGCCCTGAATAAATGGAAATGGGGTTGCCTCGTTCCAGCCGCCATCTCCCTGTTGTTTGGCATCCAGCTTCTCTTTTTCAGCAGTTGTAAGAGATTCTGTTCCTGTCGTGACTTTTGAAGAGTACCACCCAAGGCGGGTATTGATTTCAGTATTATTTATTCCAGCAGCCAGGACATTCAAAAGAACTTCGTTTGGTGCAAGTTCCGGAATCGGAACATCTCGGTAATCAAGTTTTTCATAACCACCATTGCCTGTTGTGACAACTGCTTTCATTGTTTTTTTGCAATCTCTGATATCAAAGCGATCTTTTGCGTTATTACTCCTGCTATTTGTTTTCATAAAGGAATCCCGTTTTTACCTAAAGTTGGTAATTTTGCTTTTGTTGGATTATAATCTTTGATCTGTATCTTATGATGTCTTTATTTTATACTCAAAATCGACATCTTATTGCTTTTTCAGAAGTTATTGCATTTATCTGAATCAGGACAACCAGGATGGATAGGATGTTCAGGATAGAAAGGATGTTCAGGATAGCTATAATCCTGCCTTATCTTTGTTAATCCTGGGAATCCTGATTCAGACAGTGTTGACAAGGCTTACAAGATCAATAGGTGTCAACTTTGAGTTTATAGTATTGTTCCTTTGTTCTCTGCATGATAGCGGAAAGATCAATTTTTGATGGACAGACACAACTGCAAAGCCCGCACAATGTGCAGTCCAGAAGACCCATCTGGATAACCTCTTCCATCTCCTCTGCATGGGCAGCTTTCATTATGAACTGAGGGAGTAGATCCACTGGGCACTTCTTGTCACATATGCCGCAGTTGATGCAGGCACGCTCTTCTCCATGCAGATTTATGTCGGCATTGACTGCCGTAGGTGAAAGAGCCGACAGAAAGGTTCTTGATTCACTCATGCTTCCAGTGCCTGGAGTGAGAAACCCAAAAAAATGCTCGGTTTGAGAGCAATCAAGAACAATGGCACTGTATTCACCTGCTGCCATGTGGCCTCTGTAATCATCATCCTGAGTGAGGTCGTCTCTGTGCTTTCCGGCTTTTATATTTTCCCTTTTTCTGGCATGACGACCGGAAAAGATTCCGCCTGTAATAACACTTTTGCCATCAGGAACCTTTTTGGTCAGTTGAGTAACAGGTGTGCCGAGAATCGACCTCATATGACATGGTTTTTCAACAGTGCCTCCTCCTGTGGTGAATACTCTTTGTACATCATATATACCTCTTCCAAAAAGAGCACCAATTGCAAGGAGATCCTGGGGATTAATGGTTACGCTTCTGTTCCAGGAGCTATCAGGTTTTATCTTGTACAAAATGACACCTGGATCTCCTGCTGGCCATTCACTATCTGTAAGATGGGTTATGTGTTCTTCAATCTTTACAAGATTTTTGATCTGATCTTGAGGTGCGGCTACCACAATATCAGCAGCAAGTTTTTTAATTGCGGCAATTCCCGTTATAAAGTCAGCTTCCCGATCCTTTAAAATGGTTGATGCACATGGAGAGAAACTATCCCCTGGTTGCAATGAGACAATAAGTGCCGGAAAACCATATTGTTCAGATGCTTTGTTTGATTCCTCTTCTCCACTGGATGATGGATTAGTGGTTGTTATTTTAGTGTTTTTTGTTTCTGCTATATCCATAAAAGGAAATTGGAGGAGCATCTGCCACATACCTGCCTGTTTAAGGATTATTTCAATATTTGCGGCGGAAAAGGAGTCTGACAATTGCGGTAATAAATTGTGGGGCAAGGATTTTAAGCCATTAGAATGTTTTTCCTCAGAAACAGGGCTGGCATTTGAAATAAGGGTGCTGATATTTGATAAAACCTGTGATAATGTTTCATCCATGATATCTTTATTATCAAGACGGATTACAATCTCTTCAATTACCCGTCTTGGACCAAAATGGATATTGATAATCTCACCAGAAACGGGTGAAAGATATTTGATTTCTGGATTGCGTTTATCTTCAAAAATAGCAGTTCCCTTGTGCACTTTATCATTTGGCTTTACAAGCAGTCTTGGTTTAATATGGGGAACAAGGGATGGCATAAGAGCTACAGTATCCGGAGGTTCAAGGTTAATTACTCTTGTTGCCGGTGTATTTATGAGCAGTGAGTTAAATTTTTTGCCGGATTTAATATATTTCATAGATTAACCGTGAAAATACCTTTTGATTTTGTATTTAGGGTGAGTTTCGTGCGGTCTTTAGTAATACAATAGTGGAAACTCATGTGTCCTATACTGTTCCAGATAATTAAATTGGCAAGCAGTGTATGGGCAATCCCTTGTGGTTGCCCTTCAGAATTGAGAATGCCAAAATATTTTTCTGGAAATCTATACTTGTTCAGGGGCAGAGAAAAAACCGGAAAATTGGACATCCTTCATATCAACTCAAAATTAGTTTACACTTTTCGAAAAGTTCTGAGCCATGATTAAAGGATTAACACGATTAAACGGTCATGGCCGGCATTCAGCCACCCCCCGAATATAGAAATTTGTATCTATTTCCACGGTAAACGGTCATGGCTGCCATCCAGCCTCCCCCGAATATGGAAATTTGTATCCATTCCCACGGTAAAAATCAAGGTAATCCCTTAATTCTGAAAATCATGGTTCAAAAAAAGTGTAAACCGACAAATGAAAGATGCCGCAAATTGATGATGTTTACCCTGAAATGTTTAATTAAATCATTTTCCAAAGTCAAGGAATAAAGCAGATGGGTTTGCCATGGCCGTTATCGAAAAAAGGTACAATCAGCCCTTTTTTTGTCCTTGATTTAATGGTAAACAGAAATTTTTGAAACAATAACATATCAGCTTTGCAAGGAACCGTTGACTTATGTCAATTTATAAATCCATTACCCTGAAATTTATAATGATGCCGTTGAACAGCATTGGAAAAAGTGCACTTAATCAGATAGCTTTATTGGGAAAGATATTGATGTTTCTGGCGGCATCACTTGCGGGCATTCCCGGAAAACGGCAGTTTTCCAATACTATGAAGCATGTTTATTCAATAGGAGTGCGTTCCACACTGATCGTTATGCTTGTCGGACTTTTCACAGGAATGGTTCTGGGGCTTCAACTCTATTATACCCTTGTGAAATTCGGTTCACAGGGTGTTCTTGGATCAGCGCTTGGGTTAACACTTGTCAGGGAGCTTGGGCCTGTGCTTACAGCTATTATGATAACGGCACGTGCAGGCTCTGCAATGACAACCGAGATCGGCATTCAGCGTATTACAGAGCAGATTGACGCACTTTTTACCATGGGTGTTGATCCTTTAAGATATCTTGTCAGCCCAAGGATTGCAGCGTCCATAATAACTTTTCCCATATTGACGGCACTTTTTGACATAATAGGATTCCTGGGCGGATATATAACAGGGGTTGTGCTTCTCGGCCTTGATTCAGGAGCTTACTTTTACAGGATTCATTACAGTATCTCTTTTGCAGATATAAATGGCGGATCAATAAAAGCAATAGTTTTTGCTCTTATTGTCTCTACAGCCTGCTCTTTTAATGGATATTACACACACCTCAGATCGGACAGTTTCGGAGCAAGGGCAGTGGGACTTTCAACAACATCAGCAGTGGTTGTATCTTCTGTTTTGATTCTGGTTGCAGATTATGTTGTAACTTCGTTTCTGCTTTAGATTTTTCGGCATGCTTCATTTACCGTTTTATACTCTCCAGGGAAGCAACCTTAAGTTTAAGGATTCTTTCTCAAAAAAGTGTAAAGTACTTTTGATGTGACATGAAGGACGCCGATTTTTCTTCCTGAATTTCGTGTTGTCACCATGGCTGTTATAAAACAATGAAAATCCGCATGACTCGTAATGACTCAATAACTACAACAATAAACCAGACCAATATGCTTATGCCTGCTGCCCCTGCTGAGATATCCTTTATAATTCCTATTTTTTGATTTTCATTGGATTCTATGAAATCACAGAGAGCCTCAATTGTGGTGTTAAAGATTTCTGAGACAAGCATTAAACCAGTTGAGACTACAACAAGACCAAAGTCAAGCCATTGGCGGTAGTAAAAACAGGCTGCCAGGATAAAAAAAGATAGTACTAATTTGTATGTAACAGCGAGATCAAATAATACTGCATAACGTACCCCACGCAAAGCTACACGTATTTTGCGCAGTGGATAAAAACCTTGATAACCAGTTCCAAGAAATTTGTTTCTCATCCTTTAACCTCGGATAAGCCCATAAGTGTTAACTTGACAGTATAGAAATTTCCATTTTTTACTTGCCAAAACAAGTATTTATGAAAAAGTCCGCTCGAGGGGCGCTAAGTTCATTTAATGATGTGAAACTATGTTATGTTTACAATTTTTTATATTTATAAATTATAATCTTATATATTTTTTTTGAGCATAAGTTAATATTTTGACTATTGCAATATCTCTTCGACAACTTCCTGAATTGCTTCATTACTTAGATTGCATCCAGTATCTTTTTTGATAACTAACCGAATTTTATTAATAACATCCTCTGTGAGAATAGCTCTTGTTATGCTTTCATGGCTACGTGCTTTTATTTCATTCCAGGTATTTTCTAGCAATCCTTTACGAGTCATTCCGTATCTGGAGATAAGAACAAATTTTTTAGCATCATCTCTACTTAATTCTGGAAGTAAATCAATAGAAAAGAGCAAATTGGCTTCAACTTTTTCTTGAGTTGATATGCGATATAGTTGCCAAGTTACAAGATTAGTTAATAAAGCCCATTTTATTCCGGAATAAGCCCCATAAGAAGTCGCTTGAAAAATATGTTTTTCTCTCAGAGACATCCCTGCTTTTTTAGCCTCTACCACCATGATATCTGTATCATTAAGTGATAGCACATAGTCTGCCTTTCTACCTTGTATCTTTTGCTCTGCTTTTACTTCTTCAATTCTATAATCCAGTACTTCCATCAAAATTTTATCTAAAACCATGCGAGTGTTGCTTTCATTTTGTTTTTTCTCTACTGCGGTATTAATTTGTGGAATAAACTGCTTTATTTGCTCAATTATTTGTTCAGTATGTTGTTCTAATTTTTTTTTAGGCGAACGTTTTGTTTTTCTGGATAGATTTGGTGATTGAGTTGTTTTGAATTCTGAATCGTTACTAATTTTATTCTGATCTGATTCAACTTTCACACCATAAGCAGAAGTAATAACTTCTAATCCACCATTATATCCTTGCCCTACTGCTCTAAATTTCCATTTTTCTTGGTACTGATATATTTCGCCTATTATCAAAGCAACTTCATTATTAATTTCTTCAATATCAAATCTGATTATTTCGTAATCATTATCTTTTTGCATTATCCTAATATAAGCATTTTCTATCATGCTAAAATTAATATCTCTATTTTCTTCACTAACAATAGTTGCAACAAATTGAATCTTATTTATATCTTTTGGAATTTTAGATAAATTAAGAGTAAAACAACACATGTCATCATCAGAATTTGCATCTTCATATAACACTATACAACAATTTGGGCCTTCTGGTTGATTGTAAAAAATAAAATCCTTATCATTTCTGACATAACCGTCTTCATTAAGCATGAATGCACTAATATCAACATCAAAATCATTATTTTTAGACCAGCCTAATCCGACAGTAATTTCATCAAGATTTTGATTTTTGTACATTAATAATGAATTTGCCCCTTTTTGTAATCTAACTGTCATCTTATTTCTCCTAATATAATGTCAATATCTGACTGTCAAAAGCAGATTTTTTCATAAAAAAGGCACTTCTTATTTGCAATTTTCTATATATATGCCTGAAAATCAGTAAGAGCTCAATTTAACAAAACGTTAACTCGATAATATTGTGACAAAAAAATTACAAATTCCATATCAAAATGACTTATCTGTGTCAACCAAATCATCTCTGCAACGGTAACCCAAAATTAAATTTTTCATTAACAAACAATTGCTTTTTAACTTATAATTCAATATGAAACTCTAATATGTCAGAAACAGAGAATATAAAAAACAAGGCAAGGATAATGAAGATATCAGGAATCCAATGAAAAAAGTTACACATGATAGCACGGGCAATGTATATCATAACGCTGGAGTATCGCTTTCCGGAGAGCATCCCCTTATTGAGTTCAGGAATATAACAAAATCATTTGGGGAAAAGAGAGTTCTGAACAGGGTAAACCTCAGCATATATAAAGGAGAGATAACAACAATTATCGGAAAAAGCGGCACAGGAAAAAGTGTGCTGTTAAAGCATATGATAGGCTTGATGGAGCCTGACATGGGAGATGTCTGCTTTAATGGAAAAAATGTGGCAAAACTAAAGGGTAGAGAGCGTCTTGCCCACATAAGACAGATGAGCTATATGTTTCAGAACAATGCTCTTTTTGATTCGATGACAGTTTTTGACAATGTGGCATTTCCCCTTCGTCAAACAACATCCTTAAGTGAAACAATAATCAGAAACAAGGTTATGGATATACTTGAAAAGACAGACCTCCAGGGTTTTGCAGACAAGTTTCCTTCAGAACTTTCAGGTGGTATGCAAAAACGGGTGGCTTTCAGCCGTGCACTTGTGACAGACCCTTCCATAGTTTTATTTGATGAGCCAACTACAGGCCAGGATCTGATTCGCCGGAATGCAATATTGAGCATGATTTCAGAATATAAAAACAGGTTTGGCTTTACAGCCGTTATCATAAGTCATGACATTCCTGATGTGCTTTTTATCTCAAACCGCATACTGGTGCTCCATGAAGGCGAGATTGTGTTTCAGGGCACTCCAGGGGAATTTGATTCCTTTGATCATCCATATGTTGATGAATTTGTCCACAGCCTTGAAACCTTCAGGGATCACATGCCAGGGCTTTATTCAAGACGTAATTTTCAGTTGAGGTACAACAGTGTTTTGGGCAGAAAAAGTGACCAGGATGCCTATGTTGTTGCAATCTTTTCAATTTCAGGATTTAGGGAATTGTGTGAAAAAATAGGTCATGCAACAGCCCATGAACTTGTAAAGGAGCTTGGCGCAATTATAAGCCGCCATTTTGATGCAGTGGGTGGATTTTCAACGCGCCAGAGAAGAAGCCGTTTTATGACAGTGCTTCCTTTTTCAAATATTGAGGAGTCACGTCAGATGCTGGATGATTTTGCAAATGAGCTTCGTGAAAAAGGATTTGAATATGTGAAACTTAAAAACAGGGAGGCAGAAGGCACAAGAGGTGAATTTTATAAAATAACGGTGATTGCTGGTATGGCTGAAGGGCAATCTACAACAGAAGGTATAAACGATGTGCTGAAAAAAGCACGTCAAAACCTTTTTGAAATCGGAAGATTTCAGTGCATAGAAGGAAAATGCAGTTTATGAATAAAAACAGTTACACTCTACATGAAATTATTGCAGGGCTATTTGTACTAGCAGGAATTGCTGTTATTGCCATTATGACAGTGAGGCTTGGAGATGTCTCTTTTTGGGGAAATGATGGAATTTTTCTGACTGCAAGGTTTTCAACAGTATCTGGATTGAGAGTTGGAAATCCGGTGGAAATGCACGGCATTGAGGTGGGAAAGGTTGAATCCCTTGAAATTGATCAAAAGCTTCAGATGGCAGTTGCAACCTTTGCATTGGGAAGAGATATTGAAATATATTCAGATGCCATAGCATCCATAAAGACAGCCGGTTTGATAGGAGACAAGTTCGTAAATATTGATCCTGGAGGCTCTGGTGATTTGTTAAAAAATAGTGATACTATAATCAATACGGAGTCACCGGTTGATCTTGGAGAACTTATCGGAAAATATGCATTTGGATCAGTGGATAGTGGTACAGCTTCAAGCCCTTCAGAATCAGGGCATTCATCGGATGAGTTACCTGATGGGTTCAACCTTAATTTGGATGAGTAGCACCTTAATATGGGGATGAGTAGCAGCTTAATGGGGATGAGTAGCAGCTTAATATGGAAGAGTAGCCAGCAGGAGAAAGGGTAATTAAATGAAAATAACTGGTAAAACTGATAAATTTAATGTTGTTATACTGTTTGTTTTAATGCTGTCTCTTTTGGAAGTACTTCTTTTAAGTCTCCCTCATGATTCAGAAGCTTCAACAGCTATGAATACAATGGAGAATACAGTAAATGAAGTTCTGGGAGTTTTAAAAGATCCTGACCTGAAAGGAGATGGAAATCGTGATATAAAAAAAGAGAAAATATGGGTTATAATTGACAAGGCTTTTAATTATGATCTGCTCGCTCGTCAGGCATTAGGAAAAATATGGAAGACGATATCAAATGAACAGCAACATGAGTTCACAAAGCTTTACAGTAAACTTCTGGGAAATACATATATTGACCGGATTCTTTCATATGGAGATGAAAGTGTGGATATTGAAAGGGAGATTCCCCTTGCTGATAAAATTGCAGAGGTTCAAACTGTAATTAGTTATCAGGAACGCAAGATTCCTGTTTTCTATCGCCTGAATTTTGAAAATGGCACATGGAAGGTGTTTGATGTGGTGATTGAAGGGGTCAGTATGACAAAAAACTACAGAAGTCAGTTTAAGGATTTTCTATCCAAAAAATCAATGGATGATCTTCTGAATGTTTTGAATAAAAAGAGTCAGGCAGGAAATTAAAATAAATTACTCAGAGCCGACACATATGATCTTTTGAGCCTTGTTAATATTGTCTGAATCAGGATGCCCGGGATAAATAGTGTTTCTTCAAGTTATAGTTGTCGGTTATTAACTCAAAATCGACACCTATGATCTTATAAGCCTTGTCAACACTGTCTGAATCAGGATTCCCAAGATTAACAGGATAAGGCAGGATTACCTATCCTGAGCATCCTACCCATCCTGGTTATCCTGATTCAGACAAATGCAATAAATGCCAACAAGATGTCGATCTTGAGATATTAATATCCTGCCTGAAATTTTTATTATTTTTTTCGCAGTCGTTTCATGGCTGTGACAATGCTGAACCTCAGTCGTTCCAGCACATCGGCAAGCTGCCCTGTCTCATCAATGCTTTTTGTTGTTATCGGTTCATCAAGCTTTTGACCGTCTGCAAGGTCAGATGCTCTCTGGATGAGGGTTCGCAAAGGTTTAATGGATGTGTTAACCGTAAGCATTATGAGGACATGGGAGATAATAAAGATAATGGCCATAACAATAATAAGTGATATGCTCTGTTTTGTTTTGGCCTCATTGATTTTGTCAAGGGAAAATCCTATCCTGAATCCTCCCCAGTGTTTCCCTTTTACATATATGGGCGAAGAAAAATCGTACATAACTTCGCCTGTATCTCTTTTGTATTTCTGCTTAAAGCCTTTTTGTGTATTTTTTGCCGCTGCAATACCAGTTTCATCGTCAAAAATACGCTTTGTCCTGTTTAAGAGAAGATCCTTTTCCTTATCCCCGGTAGGAGGCTGGTTGTAGCGGGTGTTATGGGTTGGCAGGTATCCGTTAATGTCAACAGCAACGGCAAATATAACACTTTCATCAATTAAGAATTCATCTTCGAGAGCCAGAATTGCCTTGTCAAGATAGCTGTCATATTTTGTATGATATTTGGGCGGATCAAATCCTGGAATAGGGGTGTACTCTCTGTCAAAGGCATCCTGTACGGAGAAAACTCCATTATCAATTGCCTCTTCGAAAACCTGGCTCATCATTTTTGCACCAACAATTGATTCGATTTTTCCCCTTTCTATGAGTTGCTCTTCCAGACCTTTATTCTGTTGTATAATAAGAAACCAGGTGCCGGCAGCCATGATAATCAACAGGAATGCATTTACAAGAATAGCAACTTTTAAGGCGATTTTTTTTCTGATAAAATCCATTAAATTCTCCTTTTAAAATGATGAATGATGAGTATTAAATGACAAATGACAAACAATAAATGGCAAATTTAAAAGAGTTTTTGGGTGGGTGATATTATGAAAAAAGGCAGGTTATTTCATGTAACCTATGCGAACTGCCCCCCAATGCTCTTCTTTAAAAAAAACCGGAATGGAAAGATCAAACAACTCTTCTCCGGTATCACGGCTGTATTTTTGAAGAAGATATGGCTCTTTGTTCTGGGCGGCTGTAAGGCCGGTTCTGTCATTGAATATTCTTTTTGTACGGTTGTTGAGAGCATCTGTTTCACGTTCTCCTGTAAGGGGCTGGGAAAAAATGCTGTTGTGGGTGGGAAGATAACCGTTACGATCAACGGCAATTACAAAAAGAATCCTTTTATCTTTGCTTTGGTATTTATCAATAATATCCTGGATGGTGTTGTCAAATATTTTATCATATTGTGTATGGTATTTCTGTGGGTAGGTATTGGGAATAGGGATATAGAATGTGTCAAAAAGTTGCATTTTATTGAGCATTTGTGAAGAAATCATCTGTTCAAACTTGATGTTGAGTTCTTCTCTGCACTCTTCAGCCCACTGCTTAACCTGAAGGTCAAATTCGGTAAGATCATCGGCAGACACAGGAGTTGTCATTACAATTCCCATGCACAGCACAATTAAGGTTTTGAGTAAATATCTGCAAATAGAAGATGAGCCTTTTAAATTGAATAACATTGAAGATTTTGCCTGGTGGATACTGCTCTCCTTCAGGATATTTCCGATCACAGGAGGTTGTATAGGGCAGTAACTTCTTGTGGTGTTCTGGTAGCATTGCATTTTCATTGTAGAGGCTCCTTTTAACTGTTGATGTTTATTAATAAACTTGTCTGAAAATCAGAAGCATTATGGCTGATGGGTTAGAAACGTCATCTAAGTATCTTAACAGAGATAATCATAATAAATCGTCTAAGAAAATTAGCTGATTTATTTTACTAAATTTGATTCATTGCGCACAGATACTGAATAGATGGGGGTAAAAATGCTGAGGTCGGCTTTGGGAATTTTAACCGGCATCTCTTTGCCAAGGCTGTCATCGTATGTTTTATTAATTTCCATCATTTTAATGAAACTGTCAACCAATGTTAGACAAAATGCATTGAAATATTTGGTCGGGTGTATGAAATATAAGCTTGATTCATGAAATATAAGGCCGGATATTGGCATCCTTCATATCTGCTTAAAATTAGTTTACACTTTCTTTAATTGTCTGAATCACGGATTGCCACAGATTACGCTGATTACACAGATTGTTTTCAATCAGTGTAATCTTTTAATCCGTTTAATCCGTGATTCAGACAAAAGAATAAGCCTCAAAAAGTGTAAACCGATAAATAAAAGATGCTCGGATATTCTGAAATTTCAGAGCAGATGCATGAAATGTCAGACCAGATGCATGGAATCTTCCATTTTAATTTCAAGCTGGGCTATTGCAACCTCGTTGATATCAAGTATGGATGCCTCTTCACAGGAATAAACATCTGTGTTTTGGATTTCGCCTATACCTATACCGAGATGCTGGCACAGTTTGTCTGCAAAACGGATTATTACCAGAAGAATGTTGGTATCATCAAATTCATAGTCATGGTGATCTTTTGCTATGGTGCAATACTGTTCCGGAAGGTTCCATATTTTAAGAAGCATGTTGCCATATTTAGGATGCATTTTCAGAACAATATCCTCCATCAGTTTTTTTGGAAAAGTTGCATTCTTTGCTTTTATCTGATCCATGACAGAGAGCAGCATGAAAGCGCCAACGTCGTGCAGAAGGCCTGATAAAAAAGCCTCGTTGAGGTTGGGATACTGGGATTGTTTTGCAATCCACTGTGCCCCTACCGCACAACCCACAGAGTGTATCCATAGCTGTTTCATGAACTCCTGGATAGCCTTGTCCCTGGATTGAAATGTGCTTTTTTGGGATGTCAGAAGCACGATGTTGGTAACCTCGACTATTCCAAGGCGTACTACAGCTTCCTGTACTGTTTTAACAGGTTCAAGCCCCTTGTAAAAGGAAGAGTTGGAAAGTCTCAACACTTCTGCTGCAAGTGAGACATCTCTTTTGATAAGATTTATGATGTGATCAAGGTCGGGATCTTTTTTACTGATCTCCTTTTGAACCTGTAAGCTGTTCTGGTTCATAACCGGCAGTTTTACTTTGCCGGACTGTATGTGTGTGTCAATTATTTCGATCAGCGATCGTTTTTTTTCCATTAAATTCTTTCCTGTTTTTATAGTCTATGCGCCAACCAGTCGTCTGATTTCATTAAGTGGCCTTGGAAACAGGAGACGCGGAGCACTGTGAAGAACCTCTTCAATTGATGTAATACCGGCAGCCGCCTTTACTATGCCCTCTTCAAGAAGAGTGACAAGACCTGCTGTTTCAATACTTGTTCGGCGGATTTCATGGCTGGTCTTTTTTTCAAGAATAGCATTTCTTACATATTCATCAAGAACCAGAAGCTCAAAACATGCTATACGTCCTTTGTAACCTGTGTGCCGGCAGTGGGAGCAGCCCCTTCCTTTTTTGAAATTTGCTCCGTGTATATCCTTTGCACTGTATCGCAAGCGCCTTAAATCCTGAATTGAAGGTTTGTAATCTTCTGCACACTCTGTACATACTTTCCGCATCAGACGTTGTGCCAGAACACTTACCACTGTTGATGATATCATAAATGCCTCTATATTCATGTTGAGAAGCCGGACAAGTCCCCCTATACTGTCCTCGGTGTGGAATGTGGTAACGACCTTGTGGCCTGTCAAGGCAGCCTGAACGGCAATTTCTGCTGAGTATGTGTCCCTTATTTCTCCTATTACAATTACATCGGGATCCTGTCTTACCATTGCACGTAGTGTTTCATTAAAGGTCAGGTTGATTTTTGGATCAATGCTGCACTGCCCAATGCCTGGAATTACATACTCAACAGGCTCTTCAGCAGTTATTATGCTTGTCTGTGGGGTGTTAAGGTAGTCGATGCAACTGTAAACCGTTGTTGTCTTGCCGGATCCTGTGGGGCCTGTGACCAGAATTACTCCACTTGGCAGGTCAAGTGCATCATTGTTGAAACGTTGCAGCATTTTGGGATACATGCCCAGATCCTCAAGTTTGACCATCTCCCGTTTGCGGTTCAAAAGCCGCATTACAATTTTTTCTCCAAAGACAGTTGCAAAAAAAGAGATCCGAAGATCCAACTTGTGACCTGCATGGTCAAAAACCATTCTTGCATCTTGATGCCTTCTTTTTTCGGTGATGTCAGCTCCGCACATAACCTTGATGCGGCTTGTCAATGTGGGGATAATCTCAAGTCCAAGTTCTCTGTAAATATCAAGCACTCCATCCCGCCTGAAGCGGATTCTGAGGCGGTCAGGCAGAGGTTCAATGTGTATGTCGCTTATATCTTCTTTAAGGGCATCTATGATAAGTTTATTGACAATGCCAACCGCTGAATCAGCCGATACTTTGGTGCGGTCATTCTCCTGTCTGCTTATTACTTTTTGTATAGCTTCCTTGATGGAGTTTTTAAGCGCAAAACATGGAACTATTTCAATGTTAAGGATTTTTTTTATTTTTGACAGGTCCTCTTTATCAGTGGGATCTACAAAGGCAACCTGCGCTGCATCCTCTTCGATTTTTATTGGTATGAAAGTGGCACTGTCATACATACGGAAGGGGATACGGTTGAACAGTCTCATATCAATATCTATGAATTCCGGCTCAACAAAGGGAAATCCCAGTTGTAAAGAGAGCACTTCAATCATTTTGCGCTCATCAACAAATCTGTGTGCCACAAGCACTTCACCTATTTTGCGCTTGGGAGTCTCTTCCGCCTGTATCTGAAACGCCTTCTCAAGCTCCTCGGCTGTAAGGATTCCAAGTTCCACAAGAAGACTGCCAATTTTCAGGGAGACATGGTGTTTACGGATGGTTGACCAAAGTGCTTCATCAGTGACATATTTAAGCTCCTTTAAAATATTTATTGTGGGACGGGGGTTGGGAAGCTTTGATTGAATCCTCTGCACATACTCAATCTGTTTTATGGTTAGTATGCCCTCTTTCACAAGAAGAGAGAGAATTTCACCGTATTGATTAGAGTTGGCATTCTGTTTATTTTGATGGTTATCCTGCTTCCCTTGAGCTGGAGCTTGCAACATGTTATTATCCCTTTTGATGAATAATGCCGGATTTTTCAATTGTATAACGTACATGGCGGCTCACAGCTACAACGAAGGATGAAAGCCCTGTGAACCTTAAATGGATGGGAATTTCTTACAAAAAGTTGAGAGACACCCTAAACATTAATTTACTATTTTACACTTTCCGGAGAAACAACCTTAATTTTGATGCCCCTGTAAAAAGTCGAAATCCGCAAAATCGCTATTAATGATTTCAGGATGTTATAACTGAAAAAATGCTGAAATCGGACTTTTTACGAGGTCATCAATTTTAGGTTTTTTCTTAAAAAAGTGTAAACTACTTTTGTGTTCATATGAAAGATGTCGATTTATTAATGTAATCCTTACTATATGTCAAGAACACGTACACCGCTCCATGCAAGGATGGAACAAAATAATGAATTGTTTTTATTCAATTAAGGATGAACGCAGAGTGGAGATCAAGATCAGGAGATCCACTTTTATATGCAGCATGAAATATGTGGAAAACGTTGACGAGGCAAAGGCTTTTATATCTTCTGTCTCCAGCGAACATAAAAATGCCAACCATAACTGCTGGGCATATATTGTGGGTGATAAAGCTGAAATGTTTCACTCCTCGGATCAGGGGGAGCCTGCCGGAACCGCAGGAAAGCCAATGTTAAATGCTCTTCAGAGCTATTCCATGACTTCTATTGCTGCTGTTGTTACGCGCTATTTCGGGGGGGTAAAGCTTGGTGTCAGGGGACTTATTGAAGCCTATGGAGAGGCTGTAAAAAATGCAATCGGGATGGAAAAGCTCAGAAAGCTTGTGAAAACAAAAGAGTACACCATAAATCTGCCATATGCGTTTCACGACAGTTTCATTCACCAGTTAAAGAATTTTCCCGGGGAGGTGACAGATACCCGTTATTTTGATATTGTTTCACTTGATTTTGCGGCAGAAGACCATGCTGCATCAGAACTTGAAAAAATGCTTGATTCATGCCAAAGTGCTGGAAAATTGACATTTATTCAAAGAGAAATGGAAGATAAGTAATTAATTTACAATGAAAATACGCTTGTTAGGAGATGAGCAGCAAATAATCTCCCCGGTTATAATTTTAAAACAACTGACCTGTAAAAATCTCATGTTTTGAACCGGGCACGTTATTTAAGATTGATGAACTCGTAAAAAGTCCGATTTCAGCATTTTTCAGGCTGTAACATGTTGAAATAATTAATAGTGATTTTGGAGACTGTGGCTTTTTACAGGGGTATCAAGATTCACTCCTTAGCTTGTGAAAAGAGGGATATATGAAAGAGATTGCCCTTTATATTGAAAAATGGCTTTCCGATTACTGCCGTGAAGCCGGTTTGAAGGGGTTTGTAGTGGGCGTTTCCGGTGGAATTGATTCTGCTGTAACATCCACTTTATGTGCACGCACCGGACTTGATGTTATCCTGCTTAATATGCCTATCTATCAGGCACCAGAGCAGATATCCCTTGCTTCTGCTCATATTGACCGGCTTGTGGAAAGCTTTGGGAATGTCAGGGGGGAGACCATTGACCTGACCCCTGTATTCCAGCAGATGGAAAAGAGTCTGCCTTCAAAGATTCAGGATGCTCTTACAATGGCAAATACAAGATCAAGGCTTCGTATGGTCACACTTTACGCCCAGGCCACCCATCACCGGATGCTTGTTGCAGGAACAGGAAACAGGGTTGAGGATTTTGGTGTGGGGTTCTATACTAAATATGGTGATGGTGGTGTGGATATATCTCCCATTGCCGACCTGATGAAGACAGAAGTTTTTGCCATGGGACGCTATCTTGGCATCCATGAAGATATACTCAATGCACCGCCCACAGATGGCTTGTGGGAAGATGGCAGAACTGATGAATCACAGATAGGTGCCACCTATCCAGAACTTGAATGGGCAATGTGCTTTGAAGAAGCCCCAAAAGACATGTCACTGCTCTCCATACCCCAGCAGAAGGTACTTGCGATCTACAGAAAATTTAACCGTATGAACCGACACAAGATGGAGCCGATTCCTGTGTGTAAAATCCCTGATGATTTGAGGTTGAACGAATGATTTCTACCATTAAGGGTTTTATGTAAAGGTTTTATGTAAATGTTTAAGTAACTGGTTGTTTTTATAAGGACTTTCAATACTTAGGTTGCGGCGTGAATCCGCCTTGTACGTTATATGAGGTTACGTAAAATATGACAATTCCCCATGATGAAGAGCTGCTTGAAGAGTTCAGACAAAAAGGTTTTTCTGAAAAAAGAGACAGGCGTGAAGGATTTGCATGGAGCCTTGATTTTTCATCTCCTTATATTGCAACTGCCATACATGCAGGTCACAATGTTTCAGGATCAATGTTGCCGTTCATGAATATGACACCGGCAAGGCGGCTTTTTGAAGAGGATTGTGCCACAGATATCATGATTCATGGCCTTTCAAACTGCGTCTGGGGACTTGAGTCAAGAGCTGTCTATGATCTTAACCGTTCACCGGAACTTGCATTGCCCCTTACACCTGAAAAATTTTGGGGAGCAACGGTTTACAAAGAGATGCCGCTTCCGGAGCTTAATCGCCGTAACATTTCAGCTTACGAAGAGTTTTACCGATTTGTTGGCACATGCATCACATTTATTCTGGAAAAATTTGACTTCTGTATTATATATGATATCCACTCCTACAACACAATACGTCAACTGGAAAAGAGAATCTTTAATCCACCTATCTTTAATCTTGGTACAGCCCTTGTTGACAGACAAAAATGGACTCCTCAGATTGACCTGTGGCTTGAGCTTCTTTCTAAGATTGCTCTGCCCGGCATGGAGACAACGGTTGCCGAAAACCATGTTTTTAAAGGAGAAGGTGAGTTTTGCCGTTGCCTGACTGGATGGGATTCAAGGATTCTTGTGCTGCCAACGGAAGTTTCAAAAATCTATATGGACGAGATGGATGGCAGGTTATATACAGATGTGGTGATTGCTCTTCAAAAGGGAATCGGGGATGCTGTAAAGGCTCATCAGGCCGGTTTGGCTTTCTGAAACTGGCATTTTTCATTCTCGTAAAGGCTCATCAGGCTGGTTTGCTTTTCTGAAGTTGGCATTTTTCATTATAGTAAAGGCTCATCAGGCTGGTTTGGTTTTTTGAAATTGGCATTTTTCATTCTCCCACAAAAGATAGTTTGCTCTTTTTTTGTGGTAAATCCCTGGAAAACAGGGCTTTTTTCAGAAAGATTGAAATCAGTGTGAAAGATGCCTTGAATATTTTTTATTTTACAATTTTTTAGATAAGGAAAAACAGATGTCGAAATCAATTGGTATTGACCTCGGTACCACAAATTCCGTGGCTGCCATAAAGAGAGTGCATACAGAAATTATAAAAAATAGTGAAGGTGACGATTTAACCCCTTCATGTGTCACCCTTAAGAGCAAAAAGGGTGTAATGAAATATATAGCAAAGGAAAGTTTTGTTGTGGGACGCCATGCCCTGGAGTGGATGAAACAGGATCCTGCAAATACCGTTACTGCTGTTAAGCGACTCATGGGCAGAAGCATCAATGACCCAGATGTCAAAAAAATTATTGCAGACAGGCGACACCTGAACACCATAACAACACATTCCCGTGGTACTGAAAACAGCCTTGCAATTCTTCTTGGTAAAAATGAGTACACTCCGGAACAGATATCTGCAAAGATTCTGGAAAAGATTCACACAGATTCAGAAAAAGCTCTTGGTGACACCATTGAATATGCTGTTATAACTGTCCCTGCATATTTTAATGACAAGCAGAAACACGCCACCCGCAATGCTGCTGCCATTGCCGGAATGAAGGTGCAGCGCCTGCTTCCTGAACCCACGGCTGCCGCCATATCCTTTGGCGTTGACAGTGTGGGAGTCGATGATGCAAAGACCGTTCTTGTTTTTGATTTTGGAGGTGGAACCTTTGATCTTTCGGTTCTTACAATAAGTGGAGGTCAATTCATTGAGCAGGGCAAGGGCGGTAACATGTGGATGGGCGGTGAGGATATTGACCAAAAAATCATTGATCATGTACTTCATGAGACAGCAGAAGAGTATGATATAGATGATATCCAGGCATTTATTGATGGCCAGTCAATATCAGACAAAAATCGTTTTTCCGCAGAGCTTAAAAATGCAGTGGAGCAGGCTAAAATAGCTTTAAGTGAAAAAGATGAGACAGCCATTGAACTGCTTGGTATTCTAAAAGACAGTGACGGAGATCTCATTGATATTGATGTTGAATTGACACGGAATGAGTTTGAAACCATCATTTCCCCCATTGTTGCAGGAGCAATGGAACTTGTAAAAAATCTTCTTGAACAGATTCATTTTACGCCTGATCTCATTGACAATGTTCTTCTTGTAGGGGGTAGCTCCAAAATTCCATGTGTGATAAAAGCTGTTAAGGAGCTTTTTGGTGAAGAGAAGGTTCTTCTGCATGATCGTCCCATGCTTGCCATAGCCGAAGGGGCAGCAATTTTAAGCCATCGCCTTTCTGATTCATATGAATGTCCGGGGTGCGGACGTGAAGTTTTACAGTCAGACAAAACATGCCCTGGTTGCCAGTTTGACCTTGATGCCCATGTTGCATCACACAGTGTTTACGATATTATACATTCTGCTGCCCATGACTATTACATTGTCCTTGAAAATGGTGAAAAATATCTTTTGATAGAGAAAAATACACCTCTTCCATGTGAACAGAAAGAGATGTTCAACCTTGTTCATCATGAACAGCGCCTTGTTCATATGAAGTTTGTGAATGTTGTCAATGACATTGAAGAGAGTATCGGGGATTTGTGGCTTGGCATTGACGATGAGATGCAGGAGTCACTGTACAGAAAAAAGTATGAAAATGAAAATATGAAGCTCAATGCCTCAGATGGAGATGAAAATGGAGACAGTGAAAAAAAAGAAACTGAAGAGGATGTAAAGAGCGATGAAGGCGTTGATCCTGAAAAACCTTTGACAATTGAGGTTAGCCTGAAAATTGATGAAAACAACATTGTTGAAGTTGGTGCATCAATTGTGGAAATTCCTGAAGCTGAAATTTCTAAAAATCTTTCACGAGGCAAGGCAGATGAAAAGCTTTTTGTGGAGCTTGAAAATCTCATCAATGAAACCAATACCTCGGATGCAGATGATTATGTTGCTCTTGAGGTTACAAGTCGTACAATAGGAATTATCAAGGATATCAACAAGGTTATTGATGAAAAAACAGGTGGGGTAATTGAGCCTGTATATGATCTTGCATTTCAAAAAATTGATAATACCCGAAAATTGTCACAAGATGGCCTCACATGTCAATCTTTGATCTACTATTGTGAAAATGTTATAAGCAGTTTTGGCAATATTCTGCCGCCTGGAGATATTGTGAAGTTGAAGAAGCGTACAAAACACCTTGAAGAGATGATGGAACGGGGATCTTATAAAGAAAATGTGGATGCCTATAATGCTCTTGATAATGCCCTTGACAAGATGCCTATGGTCACTGCGCTTATGACAATTAAAAAAGCGGGTGGCCTATGTTTGGAGCATGAACCTGCAAAGGCACCTCTTTTTCTATCCGCCATTCAGGGGCTTCTCTCCCTTGACGAGGGAGCAAGCGAAGATAGAATACAAGCAGGATTTGACAAAATTATTAGTACATTGCCCCTGGCACATAATATTATTGAAAAGTATGACTATCAGAAAACAACTATTTACAAGGGGATTACAAAATAGTTAAGCCGTTGGAAATAGAGTGCCCTGTATGTGGCCTTGAGAATATTAATGCAGATCAGGATACCTGCCCCCAGTGTGATTCTGATCTATCATGTTTCAAGGTGCTTGATTCCTTTTACGATGTCATGGACAACAGACTGAACGGCGGGGAAGCTGCCGCCTCAATGACTCCTCCCCATGAACCACAAAGTGGTAAAGCATTTAAGTCTTTATACAGTGATTCTGATAAGTCTTTATACAGTGATTCTGATAAGCCTTTATACAGTGATTCTGATAAAAAACATGAAGAGTCGTTATCCAATGTAGTGGATGACGATTCTTTTGATTCTCATGATGAATCACTGTCAGAAGAAACGGATAAAGACTTTTTTGATTTTCCTGAAAAATCACAATCAGAAAAAATGGATAGGGACTCTTTTGATTCTAATGATGAGTCATCATTAGAAGAAATGGATAATGAATCTTTTGATTATTTTGATGAATCATTATCTGATGAAATTGAGGATGATTTATCTGAAGAGCTTAGTGACGAAATAATGAGTTATCTTTCAGGTGAAATCTCATCTGATGAAGAGTTAGAGTCTGCAACAGATGGATTTGAAGATCAGTTTTCAGATGACGCTGAAGATAAATTTTTCGATGAAACTAAAGATATTTTTTCTAATGACTCTGAAGGTGGCTTTTCTAATGAATCTGAAGATGATTTTTCTGATGACTCTGAAGGTGGCTTTTCTAATGACTTTGAAGATGATTTTTCTGATGACTCTGAAGATGGTTTTTCTGATGACTCTGAAGATAGATTGTCTGATGAAGTTGAAGGTGCATTATTCCATGAAGAGGGTGATACTCGTTCTGACCAACAAAAATTAAAATATACGGACGACCCCATTGAATTGGGTGATAAGTCACTTGCTGACTCCTTTGAAGATGAAGTTTTGCAGACAAAAGAGGTGTTTGAGAAGGGCAGAAATGCTAAAGATGAAGATGAGTATTATGAGAGTATTGATAAAATGGATTCAGGTTCTGCATTAAGGGAGCTTGTTGCCCATGATGATGAAGAGAACTCTTTGCCCCAGGCATTTAAAAAAAGCTCTCGAAATTATCTTTTCTGGCAACATGTCGCGCTTTTTGTTTTGTTACCCCTGCTGATTATCATGACCTGCTCTGCTGTTATCCTCTTTTTGGGACGAAATGAATTTATAACCGTTAACGAGCAGCTCTCTAAAACTGTACAGGTAATATTTGAATCTGAAAACAGAGTTACAAAAAAGATTCAGGAACTTGAATCCATTGTTTTGCACAACAGGCCTGATCTAATATATTCGGGAAGGCTTCAGGAAACTTCCAGTGAAGATGCAGCTAAAGTTCATCAACAAAAGGCAGACAAGGTTAATATTGAATCAGAAGATGAAGTATTAAAAGCATTAATAGATGTAAAGCCTAAAAAAGAGGCCATAGAGCCTGAATCTGAAAAGTCAGAGTCGATGAATACAGAGCTTGAAAAGGACAGATTGGTAGATATTGAGCCTGAGAAAGAGAGAGATATAGATGCAGAGCCTGAAAATGAGAGCCAAATAGGTGCGAAACCAGAAAAGGCGAGTCAAACAGGTGTGGAACCTGAAAAGGAGAGTCAAACAGGTGTGGAACCTGAAAAGGAGAGTCAAATAGATGCAGAACCCCAAACAGAGAGACAGATAGAGGTAAATTCTGAAAAAGAAGAGCCTGTAGAAGAAGCTCAAAACAAAAAAAATATTGAAGATGCTCGGATAGATGACCAGAATAAAAATATAAAACATATAAAGGCTGTTAAGCAGAAAAAAAGAGACAGTGTTAAAAAAGCAGTCAAACAGCTTCCTGAATACTCTTTGTCAAAGGAGAGTTCCAGCGAAGATTGTTTTAAAATATATCACGCCCATGACAGTGATACGCTTTGGAACATTGCACAAAAGGTTTATGGTTCAGGCCGCTGGTATCCGGTACTTCTTGTTCATAACGATAATCTTTCCATTTATAATATAAGCAGCATAAATAAAATCAGATATCTTTGTGATAAAAAACTTGTACAAACTCTTTATAACCAGCAGTTTTATCGTAAAAAAACAGGAGGAAAGATTGCTCTGTTTTGGCACTATAAAGTGAAACCTGGAGACACCCTTGACACCATAAGGCATCAATACTGCCCCAAGGGTTTGAAGGAGCAAGATTGTATAGAACAAATAGATCTGCCGGCACCCGGAGAAAAGATTCTGATTCGTCTGGAGTAGGAGAATATGGCAAAAAAGAAAAAAAGCGTTGAAGCTATCCTTGCAAATGCTGAAAAGTTTTTTGACAGGGGAAATTTCCAGCTTGCCCAGCGGGAATTTGAAGCAGCACAGAAAAAACTGCAACGTGATGATATAGCGGAAAAAATACAAATCTGCATGTTGGAAAACAACAACACAAGGGCAAAGGAGCTTGTCAAGAAAGGGAACAGGGCTTTTGCAAAAAAAGATACTGAAGGTGCCCTGGTTAATTTCAGAGAGGCATTATCTCTTCAGAGTGAGCCGGAACAATGGCTTATAGATAAAATTACTTCCCTTGAAAACGAACACGCTGCCGAATGCGCTGATTCAGATGCCTCTACAGCAGAATCAGAAGGTCGTTTTGCTGAAGCTGCATCCTTGTATGCTGTTGCAGGGGAAAAAATGGATGACAGCAAACTTCTTCTGAAAAGTGCATTCTGTCTTGTGAAAGCAGGTAGCTTTGAGGAGGCAGTGAAAAGATTTAGCTCTGTAATTAAACGTGATGATAAGTTTCAAGGAGAGGAACATCATCGTTTTATATATTCGCATGGATTTGCACTTGCAAAAACTTCTGATTTTCATGGCGCACTTAAGGCATGGAGTGACCTTCCCATAAAAAACGAAGCTTTTCAGCAGCAGATAAAAGATGTTTTTGCGCTGGCTGTCCATGATTTCCTGAAATCTGTTAATAGCTCTTCTCTGTTTGATGAAACATCAGAACCGCTTCCTGATGAGCTTAACCGATATTCTGAACAGGCGAGAAGTCTGCTTGCCTTTTCCCCTGAAGATGAAAAAAATTCTCTTAATGTCACGATTGAAAAAATTATAAAATGTCTTAATTATGAGCTTATTGAAGCTGGCTGGAAAAATGAGGATTATGCAAAGGTATTGGATATTATTGGACAGATGCCGGACATAACTGCTTCGGAATTATTATCCATTAAAGCCAGGGCAGCTTTTCACCAGTGTGAAAAAGATCCATCTTTTCTTGATACACTGGTTTCCTGCTGGCTGAAAGTAATCTACTCCATCAATACATCTTCAATATTTTCACTTGAATTTTCTGAGCGGGAAAAAGTTCAGAAAAAGCTCGTTAAAATGGGTGAAGCACTTGTTGCTTCCAGCAGCAGAACACCTGCTGCAGCATCTGCCTCAAGACGATTTCAGCTTGATAAAAAAATTGTTAATCAACTTTTTGAACTTTGCAAATATGCCGGAGTAGTGGATAGTTCACGTTCAGAACTGGTTGCTGTTCCAGGAGATGCAGCATCTTCCGGATTTTCTGACGAGATAAGGGAATTTATAGTATCAAACAGAGATTTTTTTAATGATAACGGGCACTATCTTGAAACTGGCGCATACTACTCCACAGCCTGGGAAGCCATGTATTGCATGAAAACAGGTGAACTTGAAAAGGCAATTGCTATTATTGATGCTCTTCCTGATAAGAGTTTTGATGATGAGTTCTCAATTTACACAAAGCAACGCGTCAATTATGAATACGGAAGATGGGCAATTGAGAAGGGTAAAAAGGATTTTATTCGTTATTTTGATGAAACTCACCTGCTTTTTGAAACTGAGCCTGCCCTTGAAAAGGAGCTGATTGGCTTTCTCCATGAATATCAGGAGTTAGAAATTTTGAAAAGGTATGAACAGCTCATTGCCGTGCTTCATGAGCGCAGTTCATCCGAAGAGATACGAAAAATTTATTCGTTGGTCATGATACAGTCAGCCATAGGCCGCTCAAACAATGGAGAGTTGCATGAACGTGTATTAAAGCGCGTTGCACGGGAAGCACTCTCTCTGGATCCTGAAAATGAATATGCCATTGAAGTATCTTCCACCATTTTAATAAAAGAAGAAGTTGAAATGATGATGGCAGCAATGTCCAGACGCAAATTTGCCAAAGCCAGCAGGATTGTAATGGAGTCTGAACATGAAGAGGTTCACAATATGTATTTTGAGTCAATGAAAAGACATGCTGAAATCTGCGAGGAGCATTATCTGGAAGATCCTGAGTTTGCTTTGGTTCTGATGCAGGAGATGTATGAGTGGGTAGAAAACATCGACCCTCTCCATGATGTAACAATGTATATGGAAAATTGTCTTGAAAAGTGGATGAGGAAGTGAAAATGAAAAATCCGTTTGTAATATTGGATGTTGACAGGTCAGTTACCCAGAAAGACATTATCCTTGCTGTTTCCAGGGCCATGCGGGAGAAAAAATACAGTGCCGCTGAAATAGCTGTGGCTCAGAAAACACTGCTTGATCCTGTTTCCAGGGCATGTGCATCTTTTTTGTATCATATTGACTTTGGTGATAAAAAGAAAAAGATTTGTGGAAGCATTATGGATGATTATGAGCTACTTACTAAAGCTGATGAAGATGCTTTGAATAACAATTCTCTTGAATATCTTGACCTGTTTGACTCCTGATTAAGGCCATGATGGCTCACAGCCAAAATCGAAGAAATGAAAGTCTTTATATATCAGTATTTTATGGAGGCTTTCTAATAAAAAAACACACTACATGGACAGCATGAAGCCCATTGCCCCCCAGAACAACATGTTGGAACAAAAAGAGTATCTCAGAGAAAAATTTATTTCATTTCAACGAAAAATAGCAGACCAGAAACATGAACTTGCCAGGTGTCAGGATGAGTTCAGGCAGCGTGAACAGAGTTACTACATGAATCTCTTTGAAATTCTGGATGCTTTTGAGAACATTGATGCTACCCTTGAATCCAAAAAGGATGAGCTGGATAAGACAGCAAAAATGCTTGGTCGTAATGTTCGTTCCATACATAAAAAGACTAAACGCCTTGTAAAGTCAGCGGGTATTGCTGCTATTGAATTCCCTGACAACAGGGCTGAGATGTCATTATGCAAAATTGTTGAAACCCGCCAGGATCTCACTCTTGATAATGAGACAATTCTCTCTGTTGTTAAAAATGGATATATCAACATTGAGGATGGCACAGTGCTTCGCAAGGCTGAGGTTGTAACTGTTCTCAACTGAGTCTGACAATGCATTGTCGGTAATATGAGGTTGTGATCAGGGAAACTTGTTTGGTTTCCAGCTTGGTAAAAAGGGCTGGAATCGAGGAACCGTATGCGGGAAATCTGCACGTACGGATCTGCGGGGGAGGCGTTGAGTAATCAGTGCCTCTACCCGGACTTTTAGTGAGAGATTCCCTCAACTCAAAGTTTTCTATCCGGAAAGTGTAAACTGGGAAATGAAGCTTGCCATTTTAGCGACATATTTGAATTGATTTTGTAAAGATAAATTATGATTATCTGATTAAGAGGCTGAGTTTTTTTGATTATGACTCGCTAAATATTGTTTCACCTATTTACCTCACCCCCCAGCCCATACGCATCAAGCTAAGGTTTTCAAAGCCTTATCAGACGGGTTTTTATAATTTTTGTTGTTAATATGTTGATTTTATATTTATAATAAAAACAAAGCCTTATATTTTTAGCTTGATGCGTATGCCCCCCAGCCCCCTCTCCATGACTGGAGAGGGGGAGTTTGGGTAAGTTATTTCAGACTCATTCCTAAAGACAGAATTGAAGATCGAATGACAATGATGAAACTTGCAGGTTCTGAAGTTCATCTTGATGAAGACGGCTCCATTAGAAAAAGAGCAAGTGCAGAAAACAGAAACATCCTTGCAAAGTTAAAGGGTGGTGACAGAATGGCAATCAAAAGGGTAAAGGAAAATAAAAGTGTAACGTAAAAGTATAAGCTGCAAAATTTTGATCTGATTACATGTTTTGTGGTTAATTTGGTTAATAGTGAATAGAAGTTATCGGATCAAAGCTATCTTGCACAATTCAAAAGTATCAAAGGAGAAATAATTATGCAGGCATATTATGAAATAGAGACAGAAATTCCAGTTACTCATCAGCTAAATATTAAACTTCCAGATACTATACCCGTGGGGAGAGCAAAAATAGCTATTATTTATGAAGTAACAGAAGTTCAATCTGATAAGAAAACCATGATGGCTGATTTTCTTAACAATCTTCCTGACAATCCAACAGGAGGCTGTTTAACTAAAGACGAGATAAAAACTTATATACAACAAGAACGTTCAAGTTGGGATGATTAGAAATGTCGAAAATATATTTGGATAGCTGTATGATTATAGGCTTGATTGAAGGTGATGCTACGCAGCGTCAATTACTAAAAAAAAACTGTATACATCATAAGATATACAGCAGCGAGTTAGCACGTTTGGAGACTCGTTTATTAGCTATTCGTAATAACAATCAAAATCTTTTAAAACAATTTGATCGTTTTTTTGTCGCGTGTGAAATTATTAATTTGGATCGTGATGTTTTTGAAAGAGCAACACTATTAAGATCAAAAAATAATATTAAAACACCAGATGCACTTCATATTTCCGCAGCAATTGAAACAAATTGTCATGAATTCTGGACAAATGACAGCCAATTAATAAAAGCAGCACGTCAATATATTGAAATGGTAGATTTTGAAGTATTGAAGACAAGAAACATCACAAAATAATCTTATATATTGTGGCTAATCATTGCATTTGTTAGTTGTGTAATAACCTGTCGAGGTACTCGCCCAAAGGTAATGAGTATAAAAAGAAGCCGGGATTCTTCCGAAGATGGGGAACTTTCCGACAGTGACTCTCTATCTTTTTATATGAAAGTCTCGGTAACAGCCTGTTTTTAAAACGACTTTCATTGTTTCGATTGTGGCGGTCATCAGCCATGTACGTTATATGAAAGTCCCCGCAAATGGCTGTTTTCATAAAGACTTTAAACACTTCGATTGTGGCGGTGAGCCGCCATTTTGGGTATAAGAAAGTCCCCGTCTTTTAAGGATCTATAGGACTTTCATGCTTCATTGTGGCAGATAGATCTGCCATGGCCGTTATATGGCAGATTTTTTTGTCAAAATTCTATGGAACATCCTTTATTGACAAGGCTCTTGACATTTACTTGATGAAACGCTCTCCTTGTGCCTCATTAATTTACCTTGTATCTCATTAAAATCGCTTGTGAATCAATTTTCTGTATATCCATCAATTCAAGTTCCATATCTAATGCCCCTGAAAATAGAGATAAACCTTCTCCGAAAATTTTAGGAACAACCGTTACGTAGATTTCATCAATAAGTTTTTTTCCGGCAAAAAGTCCATTTATTGTTGACCCGCCTATCAGAGCTGCTGAGTCAAAACCTTCATTTTCAAGTTCATTTAAAATTTCTTCCGGTGTCCTGTTTGAAAAAACAAGATTCTCATCATTGCTGACCCTGGAGGTGTTTGAGGTCATCACTATATTTCTTCTCCGTGGCAAAACCTTACCTATGGTGTCAAAGGTCTTTGAACCCATTATGATAACCCCTGCCTTTTTTGTAATATCAACAAATACTTTTTTGTCTGCACTGCCTGTCCAGTCAACTTCCTCAAGTGAGTGCCTTGCAATTTTGCCGTCAAGTGTCATTGCCATTACCAGGATTACTTTGATTTTTCTTTTCATTGCATACCTTTTTTTTGTAAAATTTCCAGAAGCTCTTCATCAAGAGGAGATGATTTTCCCGTCTGTTGATTTGTATAGACCCAGACAACCTCACCGGTTGTACGGGGTATCATCTCTTCATCAGCGTAAATTTCAATGTAGAATGTCAGGCTTGAGCGCCCGATTTTTGATATCCTGACATAAACATCTATATTTTCGTCAAAAAAAAGAGGTGCCTTGTACTCCACAAGTGTGCGGACTGTATGAAAATCATTTCCTGTTTTATCAATATTGCCCATATAATCAAATGGCAACCATCGAAAATACTCTGTAATTGCAGTATCGAAATAGGTAAGATAATGGGCATTGAATACCACTTTCTGGGCATCGACTTCTGAATATCGAATTCTAAACGGATGACAGAAACTAAAATTTTCTCTGGCCAAAAATCTTACTCCTTATTCTCTTCAACAAGACAGCAAAATCTGTCACATTTAAGCTCTGTACCTGATATGGGGCATTTGATTGTCATTTTGTTTTCAGTTACATCAATAACCTCCCAGTCACCATTTCTTTTGGAGCCCTTAATATAAATTTTTTGGCCAATTTTAAATGGGTATGGTGTAAATACTGCTACATTGTCTTTCATGGTTTTTTCCTTTATCGTGAAAATGACTATTATTTTTATACTTGGTGGTGATTGATACGTAATCCTGTCCGTTTACCTTGAATTTCCAGGAAATGAATTGGATCTATTTGCTTAGCAGCTTCAGAGACTCTTCAAGTGAACGGGATATCAGAGGAACAGGTTCACCAATTGATATAAGCTCTGGTGTCACCATTGCACTTCTGATAATAATTTCAACACCGCTTTTGTGAACATCAAACAGGATTTTTGCATATTCAGGATCAATATCTGCTGCCGGCATAAAATAATCCGCATCCATACGTTGTACAAGAAAAAATATTACACCCCGATTCCCCTCTTCAACAAGTCTTTTCAGCTCAAGGAGATGCTTTTGTCCCCTTGTGGTGACAGCATCTGGAAAACGGGCTATCCTATTTTGCACAAGAGTGCAATTTTTTACTTCCACATAGCAGTCTGGTTGCAAATAAATATTTACATTGCCATTGTTGTGCTTTTCTTTGTTTTTCAGGAAATTATTATCACTGTCCATATTTGTCAGTAAAATATCAAGGCGGGTATGTTCGCTGGTTTTTATTTCAGGTTTAAATGCAGTGTAGCCGGAAAGTTCAGGTACAAGGCCATGTGCAATGGAATCCTTTACAATTTTGTTGGGCACAATGGTATTTATTCCAACAAGACTTTCCGGCATTTCAAGAAGCTCCCATGTATATTTGAGCTTTCTTTTTGGATTATCACTGATGGAAAGCCAGGCTTTTCTTCCTGGCTCACAACACTCCCTCATTGAGCCAGAGTTGGGGCAATGGGCAGTGACAATGGAACCGTCATTAAGCCTGATATCAGCAAGAAACCGTTTGTATCGCTTTATAAGTGTACCGGTTATCAGGGGAGGCAGCTTATATCCTTTGTAGTTATCATCGGGCAGAAAAGGCATTTAGATTTTTCCTTGTGTGATTCTGATTATTCAAATGTCCGGAGCAGGGTTAAGGTCAATCAAGATTGCAAAATTTTACAGGATCACTAAAAAACAGGATTTTGATAAAGGGCAGATACTGTGGCTTCAAGGGTTTTGACGTTCATATCAGGGTGAATTCCAAAACGAGTCAGGGAAAAGTCATATTTAACAGGATCTTCAGGGCAAATTTTTCTGAATCCTTCTGTTATCTCAAGAGCTGTCTTCATATTGGCCTGTTTTCTTTTGGTGAAACCAAGCAGTTTTCCAGCATGATGCATATGTGTATCAAGAGGGATAATAAGCATATCCGGTGGGATTTCATCCCATCCGCCTGGATCCACTTCATCTTTTCTTACCATCCATCGAAGAAAAAGATTAAGGCGCTTGCAGGCGCTTCCCTTTGCCGGATCAGGAGTCAGATGAGCTGTCTCACCTTTTGATGAAAGCTTTTGGACAAAGGAACACATTGCCGGGATGATATTTTTGTTTTTAATGTCTTCACTTTTAAGGCCAGACATAAAAGTTGTTTGAAGTGATCCGTATTGAGACAGATTTGCCTTGATTGCATTAAGGAAATTTGCAATATGATTACCATTTGTAAATCTGTACCTGAAGTCAGAGAAATTCTTGGCAATATCTGCCGTCACCCTGTTTTGAAGATAATCATATGGGGCATTATTCATTATTGACAATACTGTGCTGACAGCCTTGATAATCTGTTCTACCCTTCCATAAGCAAGCATTGCTGCAATAATTGCTGCAATTTCTCTTTGGCCATCTTTTTCGGGGTAATCGTAAAGGAACTGTAGCGGGTCAGGGGAGACAAGTTCTTTTTTGTGATAAGATGCATGTATTGTTTCAAGTATATTTCTTAGCTGTTCCTGGTTTTTTGGAGTAATATTGTTGACATTGGTATTCATGGGTCTGTTAGGGAAAATCCTTAATTATATGAAGCTGTTGAATTAAAAAAACTACAGTAAATGGGTAATACAAAGGGTCGCCGTCATTGTAATCAGGTACTAATATTTCAAGAATAACATAAATTGTCTTGACTTGAAATAGAGTGAAAAACTAATATGCCCGTCAGTCGTTTTTGCTTAAAATTGGTGTTTGGATAAATAGCAAAGGATCATTTTATTATGCTTAAGGAAAAAAAATAGGTTTTGTTGGAAGCGGCAACATGGGAGAGGCTCTGATAAGCGGCCTTGTAATGTCCAATGCCGCATCACCTGAAAATATCATCTGTTCTGATATTAACCAGGAAACACTTGATGAAATTCATGAAAAATATGGGATCAGAACAACAACCAGCAACATTGAAGTTGTGCAACTTTCTGATATTATTATCTATGCTGTTAAACCACAGATTCTTGGCAAGGTATTTAAGGAGACATCAGATACTCTTGATAGATCAAAATTGATAATATCCATAGCAGCCGGAGTGCCCCTTGCAGCAATTGCCGCAGGTCTTCAGAAGGAGCTTCGTCTTATAAGAGTTATGCCCAACATATGTGCCTTTGTTAAAGAGAGTGCAACAGCAATTGCCGCAGGTGATTATGTGGAAGAGGGAGATGTTGAGCTTGCAAAAGCTATTTTTGACTCTGTGGGTATAAGTGTCTTCATACGGGAAAACACACTCATGGATGCCTTTACCGGTTTGAGCGGAAGTGGGCCTGCTTATATATTCATGATTGTTGATGCAATGGCAGATGCAGGTGTTAAAATGGGGCTTTCACGGAAAAATGCACTTCTTCTATCTACCCAGACCGTTCTTGGTGCTGCCAAACTTCTTATGGAATCAAAGGAGCACCCAGGACAGCTAAAAGACAGGGTAACCTCCCCTGGAGGAACTGCCATTGCAGGTATTCATACCCTTGAAGCAGGTGGTTTGCGAACTACCATTATAAATGCTGTGGAATCTGCAACAAACCGCTCCATGGAACTTGGAAGGGCAATGATTGAAGAGTTTGAAAAGAAAAATGGCAAATAGTGTTCTTGCAAGGTTTAATTGTCGAGTGGTGAACTCATTAAGCCTTTGAAATGTATGAAAAATCACCCGAAAATTTAAACTTTAAGAAGCTACGCCTGTCAATTTATAATTGTTTTTCGGATTGACAAAGGCGTTCTATTGCCCACAACGCTCCATTTCTGAGGGGAGCATATTCAAGATAATTGCCGTTTTTGTCAACGTAGGAGAAGAGAATATGGCGGTATTCACGGGCAAGCCTGCTGTTTTGTGCCATTATTTCACCCATGGCTTCAGGAGCGCCCCATCCTATGCCGCCTGATTCATCATTGAGGCTCCACATAAGACGCCTCATTATGATCCTCGCTGATTCTATGTCATTATCAGCCATTCGGTTTACAACTCTGCCCATGGCTTTTACTGCACGCCATTTTATAGATTCGTTGCTGTGCTGTATAAATGAAAAAAGTGGATTTACAACCTGTCTTCCAGGGATATTCACAATGTTTTCAAGGGATATCTCTTCATCTTTCATTGTCAGCAGATCATACACTTTTTGTTTCAGTTTTCTCATCCCATGATATACAATCTCCTCTGCAAGTTTTTATGGCATCCTTAATGTCTTCAAGAAGTGAGGGGTTAATCAGGTTTCCATGGTCATCATAAAGAAGCTGTTCAACATTTTCGGATACTTCAATGTAGTCTGAGCTGTTTTTAATAAAAACATCAGGGCACAGTTCAACGCATATGTCGCAGAGAACACATTCACTGAGATCAATTACAGGTTTTCCATGTTTAATCATTTCATACATCCTTCAAGGAGATATATTCTGTTTTTTGGGGTTTATTTAACTTCCCCAAGCTCCCACTTGGAAGTCGGTAAGAGGTGGCTGGAGGTGAGATGAATGGACAAGTTATTAAAAATCAACTCCCAAGTTCATTTCCACCAGCCCTTTTTGATATGTGCCTCCTTCTCCAGGGTTGCCAGTTGCCTGAGTTTGAAACCGGCATCCAGCAGGGTGCCGTAAAGCACCCCACAACTGGAGTCAAGCCGTTCGTCATTACCTTTGTAAGCAAGCTGTATCATATCGTCGGCAAGTTCAAGGGTCTTTTGGATGTTTCGGTCACACTCTTTTTTAAGCATGGAAAGAAGCTCTCCGTTTTTGTTTGGATCGTTCCTGAATCTTTTTATTATGAAAAAAACTTCATGCAGCAAACATACCAATAGCGAAAAATAATTTTTTAGTGAAAAATGATTGTTGCATTGTAATTATAGAAACATCTATGTTGCTGTGGCACAGCAATTGCTTTTATTGTCATGATAATTTTTAGGTGCAGAGTTAGGCATCCTTCATTTGACCCCAAAAGTACTTTACACTTTTTGTGAGAGATTCCCGCAACTCAGAGTTTCTATCCGGAAAGTGTAAACTGGGAAATGAAGCTTGCCCAGAGTTATCTATAAGGATTAAATTTATTAAAAGGAGTTTTACATGGAAAAAAAAGTACTTGAAGCATTGAAAAAAGCAGGTAAACCGGTTCGTCCGGGTGAAATTGCAGAACAGATTGGAGTTGACAGCAAGGATGTTTCAAAAATTATTGCAAAATTTAAAAAAAGTGGTGAGGTAATTTCTCCAAAAAGATGTTATTATTCACTGCCTGAAGTTGGAAAGTAACTTTTTGATATGGATTTTGATCTTTGAATTATTAATTTTTTATGGAGGATTATGATGGATCCTGTCTTTCTTTCCCGGTTGCAATTTGCTGCTGCTACCATGTTTCATTTTCTTTTTGTACCGTTAACCCTTGGTCTTTCAATTATCATTGCCTATATGGAGACACAATATGTCCGTACAGGTGATAAACTTTATCTTCAAATGACTAAATTCTGGGGCAAAATGTTTCTTATAAATTTTGCTGTTGGAGTTGTGACAGGTATTACCCTGGAATTTCAGTTTGGCACCAACTGGTCCCGTTACTCAGAATATGTTGGTGATGTATTTGGCTCTCTTCTTGCCATTGAAGCATCTGTGGCATTTTTCCTGGAATCAACATTTATAGGAATATGGGTATTTGGCTGGAAAAAACTCTCTCCAAAGGCTCATGCTGCTGTTATGTGGCTTGTGGCCATTGCAGGTAACCTTTCTGCAGTATGGATTTTGACTGCCAATGGCTTTATGCAACATCCTGTTGGATATACAATACGTAACGGCAGAGCGGAAATGACAGACTTTTTTGCTCTTTTGTTTAATAAATTCAGCCTTCTTGAGATTTTCCATGTATTGCCTTCTGCCTGCCTTCTTTCTGCCTTTTTTGTAATGGGTATAAGTGCCTGGCATCTTCTCAGAAAACAGCATGTTGAATTTTTTCAAAAATCTTTCAGGATTGCCCTTGTGTTTGGTCTTGTATCCTCCCTTCTGACTGGGTTCACTGGTGACCTTCACGGAACCCATGTAGCAGAGGTTCAACCTGCAAAGCTTGCTGCAATGGAAGCACACTGGGAGACCCAGGCAAATGCACCCATTATTACCTTTGCCATTCCTGATGAAAAAAGTGGTAAAAACCTTGTGGAATTTGGAACTATCCCCGGGTTATTAAGTTTCCTTGGATACCACGATTTTAATGCAACCGTCAGAGGAATAAACGATTTTCCTGTTGATGAAAGACCTCCTGTTTTTATTACCTTTGTTGCATTCAGAACCATGGTGGGACTTGGAACTTTTTTTATTTTCCTAATGATTTATGGTTGGTTCCGTCGTGACAAACTTATGGAATCACCCCTTTTTCTCAAAATTATGCTTTTTTCAATCCCACTTCCATATCTTGCAATAGAGATGGGTTGGGTTCTTGCTGAAGTTGGAAGACAACCCTGGATTGTCTATGGCCTGATGAGAACATCCGATGCTGTATCACCGGTTGCAGGATATCAGGTTATGATATCCCTTCTGGCTTTTGTGGTTATCTATTCCCTTCTCGGAGGTGTTGCCTACTATCTTATTGGCAAACATGCCAGAAAAGGCCCTGCCATCAGTTAGTGCCTCTTCAAGTTTTAACTGTCGGGTAATTTTTTCAGGCAATTAAAAGGTTCAATGAGTTTTCTACCCGGCAATCAAAGCTTGAAAGGAGACTTAGGATGGATTTTTCCAAATAACCATGATGAAATGGAAAACAATAATATTTACAGGAGTGTATAAAAATGATTCTTGAAACAATATGGTTTTTTATCTGGGGGCTTTTGTGGGCGGTCTTTTTCATGACTGACGGCTTTGATTTTGGTGTTGGTACACTTTATCCCTTCCTTGGCAAAACCGAAGAGGACAAAAGAAGCATGATAAATTCCATAGGCCCTTTTTGGGATGGCAATGAGGTTTGGCTGATCACAGCAGGCGGAGTAACCTTTGCAGCTTTTCCAAAGGTTTATGCTGTAATGTTTTCATCTCTTTACACCCCGTTGATGCTTATTCTTTTTGCATTGATTCTAAGGGGTGTGGCATTTGAGTTCCGTGGTCAGATTGAAAGCCCCGGATGGAAAAGGATATGGGATCTCTGTATTTTTATTGGCAGCTTTTTTCCAGCACTTCTTTTTGGAGTGGCATTTGCCAATATTTTCAGAGGAATACCATTTGATGGGCAGGGGCTTTATCATGGAAACATACTGATGCTTCTTAATCCATATGGAATTCTTGGAGGAGTTCTTTTCCTTCTTCTTTTCATGCTGCATGGTGCCAACTGGCTTGCCATGAAGACAGACGGTGACCTTAAAGAACGTGTTCTTGTGACCGCAGATAAAATCTGGATGGCACTTGTACCTGTTGCTGTTCTTTTTCTTGTTGCAACATGGTTTGCAACTGATCTTTATGCCAATTATCTTGCCAATCCTTTTTTCTTCATGATCATAGTATGTTCTGTGGCATCCCTCTTTACAGTAAAATTCTATCTTGTAAAAAGATCTTTTTTTAAAGCATGGGTTGCATCGGCATTGACAATTGTAAGCTGCACCTTTTTTGGAGTAACAGGTCTTTTCCCAAGGCTTTTCCCTTCACTTATAGATGCCCAGTACAGTCTGACAGCTTTTAATGCATCATCAAGCCCAATGACTTTGAAGATAATGCTTGTGGTTGTTGTTGTATTTATTCCTATTGTTATTGGATATCAGATGTGGACATACCGCCTGTTTAAAGGTAGATTGACAGAAGATGAGATGGAGTATTGATAAAGTTACCTGTAAATGATATGAATGTACCTTTTTGAAGTAATTGCTTTTTTTGTGAAAAGGAGTGGAATAATGAATATTGACAGAATAGTTTTTGTCAG
>NZ_LT828547.1:128892-189702 GCF_900170035.1 Desulfamplus magnetovallimortis
CCGTTGAGTGTTGTTTTTGCGGTTTCCCACAGCATTTACTGGCTGTGGCTTACAGCTTTTGTTGGAGCCAACATGATTCAGGCAGCATTCACTGGTTTCTGTCCTTTGGCCTATGTGTTAAAATCAATAGGCTTAGAATCAGGCAATGCATTCTAAATTAAGAACAACAGAAGAGTTTTTTGTTTTTTTTATTATGAGATGTTGGATTAAGATCAATTTGCAAAAAACAAATTTTTTAAAGGAGATTTATTAGAATGGACAAATATGTATGCGATCTTTGTGGATATGTTTATGATCCTGCTGAGGGTGATCCTGATAGTGGTGTTGATGCTGGTACAAGCTTTGATGATCTTCCGGCGGACTGGGTATGCCCCATATGTGGTGCATCAAAGGATGATTTTTCCAAAGAGTAGTGTTTGAATAAACAGTCATTAGAGTAGAGACAAGGCATGCCTTGTCTCTACTATGGTGAAGGGGTATTTATGTGAAAACAATCTCTGTTTTTGCCTCATTTCTTAGCATGCAAGCTCTTTTTGAAGCCACTCTTTTACTTCTCCCTCAACAGCAAAAACTCCTTTCTGATACCCAACTGATGCCAGAAACTTCTTCTCAAGTCTTTCCGGAAGATTAAAAGTTGCAAGGTCTTCTGAGTCAAAGCCCTTTCTTTTTACAAGGGTTACAATGGGAGGATTCTTCCAGGTGTTTATTACAAAATAGACTGTCTCATTATTGCTGTCTCTTGAATTATAGTACGAGAGATCTCTTAAAGGTCCCCATTCAAGATGAAGGGCAATGGCCTCTTCTGGAGTCATCTCCCAGTCAACTGCATTCATTATAGCCAGATTATTTTTGATTTCATGAAGTTCCATGTGCCTGCCTCCGTCCTTTTATATTATAGTTCTGTTTTACCTTTCAAAATAGCTCTTTATTTATCAATCACTCAAAATTTTATATGAAAGTCTCCGTAACAGTCTGTTTTAAAAACGACTTTCATGACTTTCATTGTGGCGGTAATCCGCCATCTACGTTATTAATCACTCAAAGTCGACACCTATTATCCTGTGAGTCGTGTCAACACTTTCTGAATCAGGAGTCCCAAGATTAACAGGAGAAGGCAGGATTATATTTATCCTGAACATCCTTTTTATCTTGGTTACCCCCCCTGGCTCAGACAAATTCCGCAAATGCAAAAAAGCAATAAAATTTCGAATTTGAGTGATCAATAAGCACACTGAGTATATTGATTAACAAGCAAAAGGAATGCCACCTTGTGGCAGGGCAAAATCTGTGTCATATTGATGTTATAGAATACATTTATGTCTCACTATTGTGAGACATAAATGGAGTCACTTATCATAAAAGCATGCTTCCACAAATTGTCGCAGTTGTTTTGATATTATTCAGTTTTGACACCGGCATTTGCCTCCACCTGATCAATTATCCACTCTCCGATTTTATTTTCAAAATCATCTTTGCCCATTACTTCAGCAAGATCTTCCATTTTGATCTCAACCCTTGCCATAGCCTGATGCCCTCCTGCTGAACCAATTGATGCAAATGCCTGTTTTGCTGTATTGCCAGCGCTTTTTCTAAGGCCGTCGTTTCTCATTATAATGATAAGCTTTTCATTGTAGATACCTGATATAATACTCCAGTTGGCAGAGTCCATTCTCATAAAAAAGTCTGCTGTTATAACACATTGATCAGGGTTTTTTATTTTGCCGGTGTGTGAATATACCCTGTGGTTTATTATTTTCTTTTTTTTTATGGCCGAAGCAATGAAATCAAGGTCGTTCTCCTTGAATTCAGCCTGTTCAATGCGTGTAATAAGACATGGATTGACATATTTATAAAGGAACTGAAACGCTCTTACATCGTCCATGGTGGTCTGACGAAGAAATCCTGCTGTATCTGTCTTTATTCCCATTAAAAGAGCTGTGGCAAGGTTCTGGGAGGGTTTTATGGCAGCAGCTTTTATGTATTCTGTCATCATTGTTGAACATGCTCCGTAGCCAGATCTTATGTCATTGAATTTGGCGCAGTCACATGATAGGGGATGGTGGTCGATTATGGCATCATACCGGAACATGGCAAAGCATTCGTGGTGGTCGGGCTGGGAATCAACCACTACAAATCTATCAAATTTTTTGTCATCAATTTCGTTTATGGGTATCATTTCAATGTTTAGAACCCTTAGCATTGTCAGGTTGTCAGGCCGTCTTATCTCGTTGAAGTAGGTAATTTTGACCTCATATACCTTTCTCCATAAAAGGCGTTTGACAGCAAGGGCACTTGCAATGGCATCAGGATCGGCATTTATGACTATCAATACCCGATTATCGGTGGAAAAGAGTGATAGAAAGTTTTCAAGTCTCTGTATATTGCTCATCATTTCTCCTGGTCAGACATATGAGCCAGTAATTATCAACAGACTCTAAATTAATATTTGACGATGAACTGTCCAATCCTTCTGTTCTTCACATTGCTGAAAAACAGGGTCACCACAATAAAAACATATCCTGCAATTGCAAGTGGTGCAAAGGGTGCAATCAGTGTTCCAAGGGGTGCCAGAATAAGAGCTGTAAGCCAGTGTACCATAATTACCATGCCCGAGTGCATGCGTATTGGAAAATCCCTGAACCGGCATATCACTGCAAGGCCACACAGATTCCAGCCATAAAGGGAGGCAAATGTGTGGATACGAAGCAGCCATTTAGTATTGACAGGGTTATAATCAGGAGCCATCTGGTAGAAGATATAGACAATGCCGGATATTGCAGTGGCAATGAGAAAGCCAATTCCTGATGAGAGGAACTGTTTTTGCTGCATTTTTTGTCCAAGCTTACGATAGAGGCGAAATACGGTGATGACAGCAATAAAAAGTGCAGATGTAACAACAAGCTGTGGATAGAATTTTTCAAAAAGAATAAAAATAAAAAATATTATGACTCCCAGATTTATGGTCCAGAAACATATTACGGAAATAATTCCTGTGAGGCTTTCTCCGTTTGCCCTTATCATGGAGAAAATTACAGAAAGTGTTATAAGGGACAAAGGAAAAGAGAAACCAAGAAAAAATGTATTTAGAGCAAGTTTTTCCATTACAACAGCGTGCATGTACTCGTTGTTTATTATGACAATGGAAGACATGACAAGGCCGATTGACAGGCACAGAAGTGAAGCCTGGTGAAATTTGGCTGAAACACTCTCTTTTAGTGTGAAAAAATTCCAGGGGAATATGGAAAACTTTTCGATTCTTAAGCTCTCCACAATTGATGCAAGGGCAATGGATATAATTATTGTGACAGGATAGATTTCAAAAAAAGCAGACAGAGCATAAAGCAGGGAAAGAACAAGAAACATGCCTGTACGAAAAGAGAGCTTGTCCTTGCCTTCGGTAAAATAGAGAATGATTGTGCCGCCGGTACACAGGTTGAAAAGAAATATGTGCAGTCGTTCAAAATCGTAATGTTCCAAAGGGAAATAGACACCAGCATAGCCAAAGCAAAGGGCTGTTATCATCATGGTGGCAAAAAAGAGTTTTAAACTGCGAGTCATCGGATTTTCTCCTTTTTAACTTTGATAGGCTTGTAAAAAGTCCAAGGTTAAGATTGTACATTAAAAATGTGGAATTTTTCATAAAACGGACATGGCGTATTAGCAAGCTGATTCAAGATATCCTTCAAAAATAGTTTAAACTTTTCTGTCTCTGTCCATTTGTCTGAATCACTGATTAAACGGATTAAATGATTACACTGATTAGAAAATCCGTGTAATAATCATAATCAGTGAAAATCCGTGATTCAGACAATTTAAAAGGAAAGTGTAAACTACTTTTGCCAGAATATGAAGCATCCCTGATTTAATTTTCTTTTTTTAAAAAAAGTCTATCACAAAATGATTTTTCAAAATAGAATATTTTGAGTTGTTTTTTAGAGGGATACCTGAGAGCATATCTGGCTGGGGAGGTGTAATAATTATATAAACAGGTTTATGAATTGCTGGGATGGGTTCTAAAGTTGTTGGGAAAATTTTGAACCATGATAAAGATTTAAGGATTAAGATGATTAAACGGGCATGATTGCGTATCAATCATCCCCAAGTATAAAAATGATAGTCATTTTCACGGTAAAAATCAAGATAATCCTTAAGTCATGAAAATCATGGTTCAAAAAAAGGTTAAACCGATATAACCTGCTCCTCAACAGATGGTTGCTGCGGATCTTCTTGAGATGATGGAAATGAAAAAAGCTCTTTAAGCAAAATTGTCTCAATGGTTTTTAAGAGGGCAATCTCCTTGGGATGAAGCACATCGTCGGCATTGGCAATTGTATTGGCAATTTCAATGGCTGTGATGCGATCTTCCTGGGATGGAATCAGATCAGCAAGTGTTTCAAGCGCCATTGCCTTGTCCTTTTCCAGAATTGCAGATTGTTCAATGATCATGTTTTTCATTTTTTCAGGTGTTATTTTGCTGAGGCGTTCATCTGCACGCATGAAAATCTCGGCTGCACCATATTCTGTCATGCCCATGACCTTATCTGCACGTGTTACTGCGATCATTATTCTGACCATTCCCTCTTCAAATCCGCCTCTTCTCATTGCGGTTTCCCACAGTTCTGTCTCAATCTCCTTGAACATTTTTGTGGTTTTGAGGGTTACATCCATGTTGCTCTGTTTTGATTCTCCCTTTTTATTGAAAAACAGGGATTTTACCCAGTCGTTGCCATAAATATTATAGAATAGGGTTTCAAAAAGAAGATCCCGAGTATCTCGGAAAAAGTTAAGTTGATCTACAATAGTATCTGAAGCAATATTTTCAATCTTTTTGAACAGGTTTTCTTCGCTGGCAGGTTGACGCCCTTTTTTTACCATGTCAGCAGCACTTTTCAGTGGCCATATAAAGGGATTCATGTCTGAAAAAGCGTAGCGCTCAAACCTAAGCGGATGAGCCTGGCGGATCATCTCTGCTGAAAGATCATTAGAGAACATTTTGACCCAGGGGCTTATGAAATCCTGATAGAGCTTGTCATTAAAGCTTGATATGGCAGATACAGACTCAAATACCTCTTCATCCCTGCTTTCACTGTCACCCATTGCCAGAATGTCGGAGATATCCCGCTCAATAAATTTAACACCGTGATCATTGAGCCAGGGTTTGCTTGGGCCATCTTGAATCACCATTTCATAAAGTCCCGGGGAGAGAAACTCTATTGCTTCAACGCACCCGACAATCTCTTTATGCTCCTTGCGGTTAACCTTGCTTGATACAAAAATTCCAAGATGGCCTATGTCATCATGGAGCATATAGACTATGACCTGTCCATATTTTCTGATCTTTTCAACACTGCTGTAAACCCTTGGTATCCAGTTAAGTGCCTGCTGTGGAGGGGTTATGTTGTCTCCCCTTGATGCAAAGACAAGTATCGGGCTTTTAAAGTTTTTAAGATTAATGTATCTGTTGTCCGAAAGTTTTAAAATGCCCTGTTCAAGTTCATCACTTATGAAAAGACGGTTTACAATAAAGCGTATCTCCTCTCTTCCCATGAGGTAAAAACCGCCCCACCATTTTTCAAAATCAAGGAATCTTTGCTCTTCTGTATCAACTTTTTTATAGACGTTGTAGAGCTTGTTCCACAATGTGTTTGCAGGATTTAACTCTTCAAATCCACGCACAAGATCTGCACCGTCAAAGGTGCCATTTCCAATATCACTGCTCAATGACGCAAGCCAGCTTCCGCCAAAAAGCCCGCCCCTGTAGCGCATGGGATGTCCACCTCTGACACCTCCCCAATAGGAAAGTGGAGAGCCATTTAAAACCATGGGGCCTGTCACATCTGGTCTGTCAGCACCAACAAGTGCTGCTGCCCATCCACCCTGACAGTTACCCATAACAGCGGGTTTGGGGGCCTCTGGGTGGCGCATCATGACCTCTTCAAGAAAGCGAACCTGGCATTGCTGAACATCGGCAATGGTCTGGCCTGGAACAGGTTCAGTAAAAAAGATCATGAAATAGACCGGATAACCAGCCTCAAGTGCCACGCCGATCTGGGAATCCATTTTGGAACCGCCAATTCCAGGGCCGTGTCCTGCCCTTGGGTCAATAAGCACTATGGGACGTTTTTTGGGGTTGTGGGAAACTTTGGATTCATCTTCCGGAAGAATTCTGACAAGCTGAAAGTTGACAGGTCTTTCCATATCCTTTCCGTCCCTGATAACCTTGTAATTAAAAACAAGTACCGGAGGTTGCCCATTCTTAAGATGTTCAAGATAGCCGTTGCCCCTTTTGCGGATGATATCCCAGAAGAGAACAGTTCTTTGAAAGCTGTCAACACAGTAATGATAGGCTTCTTCCGGCATATTGAAAAGCATGGCCGTTTCAGGAATTTCATCCATCAGGTCAAATCCTTTCGGAATTGACCATATTGTTTTCATATCGAACCTGTCGCTCATTGCAAATCCTTTTTTATGTTCGGTTTCTTTTTTGTGATGGAGTGACTACTTTTTTTTGGGTGGGCTGACAACGGCACTGCCGTCAATCACAACAACGTCATTTTGATTGGTGCACGTTGTCTTCAGCATAACCTTATTCTTTTCCACAATTTTTTCTGTCACTTCAACTCTGGCTGTGATGGTGTCTCCTATGCGGACAGGTGCTTTGAAACGGTATTGCTGTTCAAGATAAATTGTGCCAGGCCCTGGAATTTTCATGCCAATGACAGTTGAGATAAAGCTTCCCACTAAAATTCCGTGTGCAATGCGTCCTTTAAAGAAAGTTCCGGCAGCATATTGCTCATCTATATGGGCAGGATTCATGTCGCCGCTTATTCCGGCAAAAAGATAGATGTCAGACTCTGAAACTGTCTTGGAAAATTGCTCAAAGTCACCAATATTCAATTCATCAATTGTTCTTCCTGTCATTTAAATTCCCCTCCTTGATTTAAAGTAGCGCACTGTCAACACTTAATTATATAGCTTTCCAGGTATAGCTTTTCTATAAAAAAAGTTTCTTTTTTGGTAAAAAAATTAATCCAGATAACAGACAGTTAGACTTTCCTATTATCAATTTGATTTTCTGGAATACTATAGGGTTATCTGCAATGTAGAGACAAGGCATGCCTTGTCTCTACAATTAACCGAACCCTAATTTTTAGCTTTGACAATGCAGTAGTATTAGTTTTGTATTTTTACAGTGAAACAATATAAACTCAAAGTCAACACCTATGATCTTGTAAGCCTTGTCAACAGCGTCTGAATAACGTACATGGCGGATGCCCGCCACAATCGAAGAAATGAAAGTTGTTTTAAAAACAGCTATTTATTGAGACTTTCATATAAAGGATTCCCAGAATAAGGATTCCCAGGATTAACAAAGATAAGGCAGGATTATCTATCCCGAGCATCTTATCCATCCTGGTCATCCTGATTCAGACAAATGCAATAACTTCTGAAAAAGCGATAAAATGTCGATTTTGAGTATAAAAAATGTCAGTTAAAAAGCAGTGCATATATGGGTAAAAATGAGAGTCATTTTCACGGTAAATTATAATTAATCTTTCTTGATGTTTTTTCCTATGTTTTCAGAAAAAAACTTCATGGGATCAATGTCTTGTAATGTTTTTCCTGCAAAAGCAGACAGATCCATACCCATCTCAAAATAGGCATTGACCTGGTCATCCATTCTCTTTCTGTAGAAGAGATAGTTTTCTATGGTTTTTTCCAGATATTTTTCAAAAAATTCATGTAGATGGCTTTCACCGTACTGAATAATAAGATGGAGAAGGGAGACAGGTATCAGAGCATTATCTTCCTTGGCCTTATTCATGATTATCTGGGTAAGTACCTGGGATGTGACATCTTCTCCACTGTTCACATCAATCACTTCCACCCTGTTATTTTTTTTAATCAGCAGAGCAACATCTTCAAGGGTGATATATGCACTCTGGTCTGTGTTATATAGCCTTCGGTTGGGATACTTTTTAATTATTATCTTGTTCGTAACACTCACAGTGACATCCTTGAGGTCTATTGGTAGGTTTAAATTTCTGTGTATTTGTCTGGTTTTAAACTTATATATTAAGTTGAAGTATAATTTTTAAAGTTAATGCTACATTGCAGCATTTTTTTTGTCAATATCATTTTCTTTGAGCAGTCTTTTTTTTGATCTTTCCTCATATATCATTAAAAATCAACTATTTCATGAGTTATTAAATAAAAAAAAGCTGAGTATAAAAAAAATTGTGCAGCGCACAAAAATTCTGTTGACAAATTTCGGGGAATTCATATATTGTCCAGACATAAAGGAAAGATTTTCAAAGTTCAGAAGTACTGTCATTAAAAGTTCAGAGCACTGTTATTAGTTGAATCAGGGGGCTGAACAATTTAAATTGAATTTTTATTTTTTTAAAAGGAGTTGCACAATGGACGTTTCAACAGTTGCAAAACAGATGGTAGGTTTTCAGAAAACACTTTTCAATAATACTTTTAATGCGATGGTGATTGTTCAAGATCAGACTGAAAATATGCTTAACGGTTTTCTGGGACAGGTACCATGGATCACAGATGATGCCCGCAAGCAGATGAATGAAAGCATGGCATTTGCAAAAAAAGCCAGGGATGATTTCAAAAAGGCAGTTGATGATGGATATTCTAAATTTGATCAGATGTTTGAACAGAAATAATCGGTAAGCTGTCAGTTTGAGGAGAGAAAAAATGGATAATAAAAAAGTTTTTACACAGGTTTTTGACTACCAAAAAATGATGTTTGACAATGCATTTGCCATAATGAGCAATGTTCAGGATCAAAGCGAAAAATTGCTTAATATGGCAGTTGAAAAAAATCCCATGATACCAAATGATACATTGCGAACCATCTCCTACTGGAGTGATTTTTTCAAGAAAAACAGGGCAAACTACAAGTCTTATGTTGATACCCACATTGACAAGGTAAAAGGGATGTTTGATGTCGTAGCACCTGCTTCTTCAAAAACAGATGCACCCGCAAATAATTAATTTGCCTGTTTTATGTAAAACTTCAAGGTGATGCAAATGACTTCAAAGGGCAGGCTGAAAAAGCCTGTCCTCCATATTTTTATACAAAAGTATCATTAAGGTTTGTTTTTAAACGGGCATGATTGCGTATCAATCACCCCCAAACATAAAAATGATAGTCATTTTCACGGTAAAGATATTTTCATTCATTCGATTGTGGCGGTTATCCGCCTTGTACGTTATTGGAAAGCCTCAAAGTCACGGAGTCCAGAAATGTTAGATCCCAACAATTTATGCAAAACAACCCCTTTTTTTGATGATAACCTGAACAAGATGCGCAGTGACTTTTTGCTTAATCCAGGTTTTATGCTTGCCCAGATAACTGCTGCAAATAACTTGTTTTCAGGGATTATGAAGTATAACAGCGATTTTTTTACGCCACTGATGACAGCCACCTCATACTTCAACAGTGTTGAGCAGTCTCGGCTTCTGGCTGATACTGCAAAGCTGGTGTCAAATATTACAGGACAACCGGAAGATGGCAAATCAGGATTCTCTTTTTTTCCCTGGGCATTGCAGGGAGGTCAGGATACCTCAGACAGTATAAAAGCTGATGATAGTATAAAAAAGGAGGAAAGCGAAAAAGAGTCTCCTTTTGAGGTCTGTAAAGCCTATCTTAAACTTCTTGAGTTCAACATTGAGCTGTTCAACAGATACAATTCCGGAACAATGCAGGCAATCGGCGATGTTACGAAAAAAGATCTTGAAGGCTATTTTACAGCTCTTCAAAACACCCTCTGTAATAAGGAAGGTGATACCCTTGAAAAATTTTTCCTGCGTCAGTTTGACAGGATAAAAGGCGTGGTTGATACCCTTCCTGAAGCCATACAGGATATTGAATCCGAGTATGGCTTTCATTTTGAGAGAAAAATCAATCCATTGATTGCTGAAACAGACCGCTTTTTTCTTTACCAGATAATGCCCACAACGCCCGGGGTAAATGTTGACGAAGGTGCAAAACCTCTGCTTATCATTCCGCCTTTTGTGCTGGGGAGCAATATCCTTGGATTTTTGCCAGGTGAAAACAGAAGTTATGCCCACAGTTTTGCCAATCAGGGAATTCCCACATATATAAGGATCATGAAGGATATTGCAATAACGCCTGCCTTTCAGTTGATGACAATGGAAGAAGATCTTCTTGATACCCGTTTTTTCTGTGAGAAGATCATGGCCAGAAACAAAAAAAAGGTTACTCTGAATGGTTACTGTCAGGGTGGATACAGTGCTGTGTGCAATATTCTTTCAGGGGAGCTGGATAGTGTGGTTGATGCACTTATCACATGTGTTGCTCCAATGGATGGAACCAGAAGTAAAGGCCTTGGAGAATTTTTGGAAAAACTGCCGTCAAGGTTCAATGATCTTGATTTTGGTACAAAAACCTTGCCTAATGGGAATAAAGTGGCAGACGGTAACCTTATGGGGTGGGTCTATAAGATCAAAAGCATTGAGCATGAAGCTCCAATGGTGGCATTTTTCAGGGATATGTTCATGGTGGAAGGAGCAAGGGAGAAGGGCAAGCCCATCAGCAAAACAGCTTTGGCTCTTAATTACTGGCTACGGAACGAGAGAACAGATATACCCCTTGCTATCACAGGAATGAGTTTTGCAGCCTACAACATACCTGTGACTGAAGATGGGACTCTTCCTGTTACCATTTTTGGCAAGTCTCTCAATTTTAAAACAATAAATGAGAAAAAGATTCCTTGGCTTTTATGTTACGGAGAGCAGGACGATCTTGTAGAAAAAGAGACAGCTCTTGCCCCCACTGACTATATTGATGTTGAGCTTACCCCTTTTCCCAAGGGTCATGTGGCAATTGCCACATCATGGTCACATCCAGAATCTGCATGTGCCCTGCATACGCGCTTTGGAAAGGGAAATTACAGAGGGCCTGTCAAGTTTCAGATGGATCTCAATGATGAGATTGAGAAAAAGAGTATTTCTACTCCAAAGCCCCTTGCATCTTCCAAAACATCTGAGGCTGTAAAAACATCTGAGGCTGTAAAAACATCTGAGCCTGCAAAAACATCTGAGGCTGTAAAAACATCTGAGGCTGTAAAAACATCTGAGCCTGCAAAAACATCTGAGGCTGTAAAAACATCTGAGCCTGCAAAAACATCTGAGCCTGTAAAAACTTCTGCACCTGTAAAAGTAAAATCAGTTAAAGCAATGGTGCAAAAAAAAATCGGGCAAAAATAAGGCAAAAGCATGATGATTGAATAACAGTTGAATGTCTGAAATTTCCAAAGCGAGTGATCTCATTTGTCTGAATCATGATAACCAGGATGGATAGGATGTTCAGGATAGATAATCCTGCCTTATCTTGTTAATCTTGGGAATCCTGATTCAGACCAGTGTTGATAGGGTTTACAAGATCATAGGCGTCAACTTTGAGTACCTATGCGATTTTAAAACCCACAGTTTTGCTGTAAATGGCCTTGCCGTCCCCCGGGGCATAAAAGTCCTCAAGAACAACATTGCAGTTATACCCACACCGCTCGTAAAAGGCTCTGGTGGATGCATAACCTGGCTGCATTGATGTCTCCACATACACCTTAAGTCCACCTGCTTCGCTTATGAGGCGCTCCATTTCCGAAAGTATTATTTTTCCAAGTCCTCTGCCCTGAAGATCCGGGGAAACAGCAACCCAGTAAATATCGTGGCTTGTTAGTGTGCATGGAACAGGGCCGTAGCATCCATAACCTGTTATTTTATCCCCCTTGCGGGCTATGACAAAAAAATATCCGCTCTCTGCTCCCTTTTCAAGGCGCTCCCTTACAAGTTCCAACGCTATTTTTATTTCATCCGGCCTGAAAAAACCTGTACTTTCAACAAGTTTCTCGATTTTTTCCACATCTCCGTCAATTGGTTCATAACTTATTTTCATGCCTTTATGACTTAAATCATGCAGAGATTTTCGGCCTGTGACACTGAAGACAACATCTGCCATGCCCTGAAAAAAATTCCTTGCATTTATCCCGAGGTTTCTGGTTCTGTATCCTCCCTCCTGAATAACAAGAACCGGAAGTCCTGTTTCACCGATCATGCGTCCGTTCATGCGAAAATCTGAAGGAGTAAGTGACCATGTACCTGTTGGATCATGGCGTGCAGTATCAAGACCCAGAGCAACCACAAGGAAATCTGGTTCAAAATCAGATATACGCCTAAGTGCCCTGGAAAGAGCCTTGACATACTCTTCTCCGTTAACTGCCTCCTCAAGGGGGATATTGAGATTAAAACCCTCTCCTTCATCAGCTCCGACTTCATCTTCAAAACCTGTGAAATATGGATAGGCAAAAGCTGGGTGACCATGTATTGAGACTGTCAATATGTCAGAACGGTTATAAAAAATATCCTGCTGCCCGTTTCCATGATGATAATCAATGTCAAGGATTGCAACTCTTCCATGCTCCCGCAGAAACTGGGCTGCAATGGCAGTATTGTTTAGATAACAAAATCCCCCAAAGGCGCGTCTTTCTGCATGATGACCAGGGGGGCGAACCAGTGCATATGATACCCTCCTCCCCTCAAGAAGTGCCTTTGCTGCTGTGAGAGCGGCATCAACTCCTCCCCTTGCAGCCGGATATGCATTTCTGTTAATGGGTGTAAAGGTATCAATGCAGTAGTAGCCAGGAAGAACGGTTGTCTCGCGGGGTGGGCGGGTCTTGTTTCTGATGGGAAAAACATATGGATATAGCGATTTCCCCTCGGCTGTCTCTTCACATGCTGATACAAGATATGCCAAATAGTCGGCATCATGTATGCCGTGGATGTGGGTATCTGGAAAAGCCTCTGTCTCCATAATATCAAAAAGACCGGTTTTTTCAATTTCAGAAAGTATGCTTCTTACACGTACAGGCGATTCCACATAACCCCTTTCATGTATATGGTGAATCTCGTGGCGTTTATTTATTACAAGGGCAATTTTCTCTTTGAGCCCTGAATCAACATTTTTTTTGACTTTTTCCGGCCTGACATGGCAAAACGGCCTTATCTTTACAGGATTTTGCTTTATGGAAGTCACCACCATCTCAACATAATCAGGAGGGCAAAGCTCTGCATATTTTCGTTCCAGTATGGCACGAACAACCCTTCTTGCGTGATTTCGGCTTAAAGGTTTGTCACTGCCCAGAGCATCGTAAACAAGAAAGGGAGAGCATGAACCGTAAGAATCAACCTTGTCAGGATGGGGATCACCAACATCAGCTTTGTCAGAAGGGGCATCACCAACATCTTTTTTATCAGAAGGCACATTCCCAACATCTACTTTGTCAGAAGGTAGAGCTTTAATGTCGGCCTTATTATTGTTGTCAGAAATCCACTGCCCAACCGAAATTTCATAAGCTGTGCCGGCTATTGGGCGCGCTCCATACCTTTCATAAAAACGTAGCCGGGCAACATTTTCCTTTAAAATCTCGGGGTCACAGGCGCCTTGAGTATCTGGAAGGCACTCAAAGAAAAGCCCACGCACCCCAAGGGATGAGCATTCACTTCTGACACGCTCATACAGGGCACTTCCAAGCCCGCCGCGCAGTGTGTCCCTTGCCGTGGCAATCCAGTCCAGGAAACAGAAATTGATTTCCGGCTCATGGAGTACCATGGCAAAGCCAAGCACCTTGTGGCGCATGTTTTCAGCCACAAAAAGAATCGGACGAAACCTAAGCTTGAAAGGGTTCCTCAGTTTGTCTCCAATATGGATGATATCCTCTTCAGGAGCCTGGGGAAAACGTTTGTTTAAAATCCCTCTGACCTGATTCAAGGCATCCCTATTAACAGGGATAACATCATCAAAAATACGTCTTATGCGAAACATTTTTTACTCTTATCCACCAAATAAAAAGGGCAGATATTAAGTCTGCCCTTTTGAATTTTCAGTTTTCAATAATTACTTCAAAGCTTCTCAATAATTCTCTATTGTTGTCTTAAATCTGGCATCAGACACGCAATAATATGTTCCACTCCGCTTTTATAAGATATGCCTGCCCTCTCCATTGCGGCTGCAAATCCGGCATCCGGAGAGATACATGGATTGGCGTTTATTTCAAGGATAAAGGGATTGCCCTCTTCATCCACCCTGAAATCCACACGGGCATACCCCTTTAGATCAAAACAGTGCCAGCATCCAATGGCAAGCTTTTCAAGTCTTTTTAGAAGAGGCTCATCTTCTGGAATAAATTCAAAATTTCGGGATGTATTGCGGTATTCTTCTGCATCTTCCACCCATTTTGCTCTATATCCAACAATTTTTGCCTGATTTTCATTAAATCCCTTGAAAACTATTTCAGCAGGTGGAAGAACCCATGGTTCCCCTGAATGAGACTCTCCTGTACAATTGCCTGGAAGATTATCATCATCATTTTGTGGATAATCCTTACCCGCCAGGAGGGAAATATTGAACTCTCTGCCGCTGATGAAACGCTCTGCAAAACAGCTTCCCCCAAGAGCTGGTGCCCTTTCAGGAAGAATTTTCGCAATTTCACAGGAAGTGCCTTTAACCAGGTTCTCCTGTTCAAGCCCAAGGGAAGCGTGCTCCCACAAGGATTTTATAATCCACACTACAGATTTTTCTTTTTCATATGCATTATCATTACTGCCGGCATGCATGATTGTTTCTGTTTCTCTGTTTTCGATTGTATCCACATCGGGGCAGTTTTTAATGGGTTTAATCCATTCTGCTGTGGGAAGCCCCCATGCTGCCATTCTCTCCTTGGCCATAACCTTGTTGGAGGTTATGTATATAGAATCTGCTGTACATCCTGAGTAGGGAATATTTAAAGCATCAAGAAGATCCGGCACCACATGAATAAGCCTTCCATGGCCGTCAAGTGATTCCACAAGGTTGAAAACAGCAGCAGGGGCAATCTCTGCAAGCTTTTCTGAAAGTGCGTTCAGGTTAAGGTCACATGGTAATGCCACTGGCAGAAAGCCAAGCTCTTCAAGGGCATTGGAGACAGCTTTTACCTGAAATAGCACATCCTCTTCATCCGGAAGACTTATATCCCTTACTGCATTATGAACAACAGCGATAACCTTTTTCATGCAGCCTCTCCAAAAGCCACTTTCTGGCAACATATATCCGAATTGTCTGCTGTTTTTGATGGATATCTCTTTTGTTCTGAAGTATGACTCTTTATCTCTTGAAATTCACCATATGATTTTTTTACTCTTTCAATTGCTGATGAAAGTATCATTTCAATGAGCTGAAAATGTGATATCCCGAAAAAACGGCAGAGAATCGGCAGATCAGAGTAGGTTGGATTAAGTCCGGCAAGGGGATTAACCTCTATGAATGCGGGCTTGCCAAAACGATCACAACGAATATCAATGCGTCCGCCATCTCTGCATCCTAATACCTTCCATGATGAGAGGGCAAGTCTTTCCACATCCATAATGAGAGGCTCATTTTCGGGAGTAACCGGGCTGTATTCAACCCGTCCCTTCCATTCTGCCTTGTTCTCAAAGGAATAAATATCTTTTTCCGCTTTTTCCAGAAGATGAATCTCCATTGTGCCCAAAACACGGGCATCCCTTCCTGTTCCCACAATTCCAACAGTAAACTCCCTTCCGGAAAGAAACTCCTCCACAAGTACAGGCTGCCGGAACTGTTCCATAAGCTCCCTACATACAGAAGGAAGATCATCTCTGGAACGGACAATTGATTTTGCTGTTATGCCCATTCCTGTACCTTCTGCAACAGGTTTGACAAAAAAAGGCGGTTCAAAAGAAAGAGTCTCCGCAGGTCTGTCATATTGGGATTCAATAACCATAAAATTTGCAGTTGCAAGTCCTGCATCCCGAATCACCCGTTTTGTCAGACCTTTATGCAAAGTAAGGGCAAGAACCAGAGGATCTGAAAATGTGTAAGGGATTCCATACATATCCAGAATTGCAGGAACCTGGGCTTCTCTTGCCACTCCATTCAATCCTTCTGCAAAGTTGAAAACAAGATCCCAGCGTTCTCCTTTTACAAGGCGTTCTGTCAGACTTCGGCCGGTTCCAATGCACACTGTTTCATGTCCAAGGCTTTGGAGAATATTCTCAATGGATTCAACTGTCTCAAGAGAATCAAACTCGGCTGTTGCCAATTCGCTGTATCCCATGTCAAGATATTCCTGACGCAGGTCATAAGTAAGGCCAATGATCATGATGCTCCCCCTTTTTCACTAAAAAGAGATGTTTCATAGATATTTTTATTATTAAGAGCACGATCATTACTATTTCTGTACCTGTTTACAGGAAGAGTTACAGAATTATTCACAGGAAGACTTACTGAATTGTTAACAGGAAGACTTACGGAATTGTTAGCAGGAACGTTTTCAAGTTCGTTTACGGGATCCGGATAACGGAACATACGGTTCTCATAATTTTTAAGCACAAGCTCTTCTGGTGTATGCTCCTGAACATAATTAGGCATAAGCGGAATCTTTCCTCCACCGCCAGGGGCATCAATAACGTATGTGGGCACTGCATATCCTGTTGTAAAACCTCTTAATCCCTGAATAATCTCAAGGCCCTTATCAATGGTTGTACGAAAATGTCCGGAGCCTGTAATGGGATCACACTGGTAAAGATAGTAGGGGCGCACCCGCATCTTCATAAGATTTTGAACCAACTGTCTCATAGTTCCCACAGAATCATTGATACCCTTTAAAAGAACGCTCTGGGAACCCAGAGGAATACCTGCATCTGCAAGCATGGTGCAGGCTTTGTGGGTCTCAGGGGTACACTCGTCAGGATGGGTAAAATGGAGACTCATCCAGAGAGGGTGGTATTTTTTTAGCATCTTGACAAGTTTTGGTGTAATACGCTGGGGCAGAACAGCCGGAACCTTTGTGCCGATACGGATCACCTCAACATGGGGGATTGTGCGCAACCTTGAGAGTACCCATTCCAGACGATCATCACTTAGAGTAAGGGGATCACCTCCGGAAAGAAGCACATCACGGATTGTCGGGGTGTTTCGGATATACTCAATGGCTTTTTCCCAGCGACTTCGGCCAGCATGAATTCCGCCATGACCAACAACGCGTGATCGTGTGCAGTATCGGCAATAGGTGGAACAGAAATCAAGCAGCAGAAAAAGCACTCTGTCAGGGTAACGATGCACAAGCCCTGGTATGGGACTTTGATGATCTTCTCCAAGGGGGTCATCGGACTCACAGGACATTTTGATCCACTCATCCATCCTTGGCACAACAGATCGGCGCAGGGGCTGGTCAGGATCATTTGCCGATATCAGGCTCAGATAGTATGGAGTAATGCTCAATGGAAGCTGTGATTCCGTATTAACAAGGGATTCATCCGGAGAAAGTACCAGCATCCTGCTCAATTTTTCATATGTTTTTATACGGTTACTGATCTGCCACTGCCAGTCATTCCATTCTCTGTCTGTGACATCAGAATAAAATTTGCGCCTGAACGCCCTGGTTTGAGGGGTGCTTCTTGGATTTGATATGCGTCGGTTAATCTTTAGCTGGTTGATATTTAGCCTTGCTGCTGGAATGGTGGTGGTCTGTTTCAAAGTGACTGAGTCAAATGCAGATGGAACTACATGTTGAAAATGGTTGGCATCATTGTGAAAATGGTTGGAATCACTGGAATCAAGTGATGATGCTGAGGCATTGGGGAAACCTGAATCAAGGTAGTCTGTTGAATCAATGATTTTGGAAAAATTGTCAGGATGATTTATAAAGCGGCCTCTACTGGGAGGTTCGTCATCATCAAACAACATGGCTTTTTCGGCTGGTACTGCTTGTCCCTCTTGCATTGTTTCTCCTTAAAAATAAATAGAAGTGGTTATTCCCATTTAAAACTTTTCAATCGACAAAATGACAAAATAAAATAATTTTTGATGAACCTGCAAAAAAGTCTGACGGGAACAACCCTTAGCAAACACCATACCTGATTTAAAAGCTGCTGTTGATTATCTCATTTTTATTAAAACAAGAAATAATTCAAATGAACTTTTGAATTGTTTAATGTTCTGATTTTTCAATGTTTTTGCAAAGTATATTTGTAATACAGAGGAGAAAAAACAGTGATATCCACAGGGCTTTTTTCATGAATTAAAATTTTGAAAAGAATCTTAATGCATATTAAAAGAGGAGGGGTAGAATCTTCAAAAAAAGGAAGATAAAAAAAGGGAATTGTAATATCCGATTTCCATAAAAAACACCGGAAACAGGTGTCACCGTATGTCCGGTTTTTCATTCTGAAAGGAGCATCAACGAATGTACACTGCCGTAATCCTTATTCTGTTAACCTTGGGCATCCTGATTCAGACATTATTGACAAGGTTCAAAAGATCATAGGTGTCGATTTTCAGTACATAGGGTTGCCCCTATGTTTCAATGTTCGTTGTGCCCGCAGGGCATGGTCTTTATATGTAACAAGCTGTTTTAAGATGACTTTTATTCATTCGATCATTCTATCATATTCATCAGGGGTTACATCTGGAACTTGAGACATTACAGTCAAAAAACCTTCTCCCGTAGCTCGTTCAGCCCTCTCTTCAAGATATGGGTCTGGTAGAAGCTTATGTAGTTTTTCAGCAAGTGAAGCCGCAATTATTTCATCTATTGATATATTATTTAACTTCAATATCTCATATGTCTTTTGATATAATTTATCAGGAATGTTTATCAATAATTCTGCCATTATATTTCTCCTATCTCTTTTAAAAAATCTTTAGGGTTCATTATGCTGACACCAAAGGCATTTGCTCTTATAAAATTTTTTGTATTGTATGTAATAATATAATCTGCCGAACAAGAAAAAGCCAGTTCAAGGATAAAATCATCATCAGCATCTTTAAGATGAGGTCTAAGCAAATAAAAAATTTGATGCCTGTTTGCACATGCAACCAGATCATCTATGAACTTATCAATAATTGAAAGATTTTTACCTTGCCGATGAATTTCTCGTTTTAAAACAGCTTCATATTCAAGAACAATAGAAGTAGATACATTAATCTTAAAACGAGCATCTTTTTCTTTTAATAGATTTAACAAGCGAAATGATGCCCCATTTTTAGAACGTAACGCAGCAACAAAGACATTTGTATCTATGATGATTTGATAAGTTTTCAATAAAATGGCTCTTTCATTCTGGTTATTTGTTTCAATGGAAGAGATCGTTGATTTTATCTAAATACCAGCCACATTGATCTTAAACACCCGCCATCCCTGATTCCCGATACAGTAAATCACATATTGTGAGATTTTGGCCTCTGGATATTCTACTGCAAGGCCGTCAACATATCCTGCAATCTGTTTTGTATCTTCATCCTGCAATGTAAAATCTTCAATGGTGGTTTTTAGCCTTTTAAATTCTGCATTGGAAAGATACTTAAACTCTATTACCATGCGAATTCCTGCAAAGCACTCATTGTACTTTCCCACAAATTCAAGGTCACTTCTGCCCTTGGGGTAGGAGCGCTCTACATTCCAGGTGAACCACTCAGAGAGGTAACGGCTGCAAAGTTCATAAAAGGTGGTACGATAAAAGTTTTCGTTGACCTTCTGGAATATGGCTTCTGGAAGCTGTGATATATAACGATCCCAGTATGCAGCAAAAAGGGCGCTTAAATCCAAATCCTTCAAAAATTGTTGCATGGCATTGGTGTAACCTGTTGAGACATCAATTGCGTGGAGTTCGTTAAAATATTCTGCAAAAATTTTACGCATGTTCATGTTGGGCAGCTTTAAATTGAAACTGTCAAGACGGGTAAGCATTCCAAGATAATAAAAAGATATGGGGAAAAAACCTTTTTCAAAAAATTGGGACATATTAAACTTGGCGGTGAGAAAATTTTTGTCATACTCAATGGTATTATGAACCATTAACTGATCTACAAACCCCTTTGTAAGGTCAGGATTGGAGCCTGTTATCCTTCTTACCCACTCAAGGTCGGTTTTAAGGTTCATGTCTGTAAGGTACTCAGGATAGGCACGGTACCTTGTAAAATAGTGGAGAAAGTAGATTAAAATTGTGGAGTTATATACAGGTTCGCCATTGGGATGTATGAAGTGGTAGCCGTTGTACTGGTTTTTTATAAGGGCATCGGTTTCGCTTCGGGTATCTGGATCCATTTCATAATCATGGTAAATTTCATCAAGCAGGCGATCCACCTCGGCCTGGGTAAAACCAAGCATGTTCTCAAACTCCGGCTCTAAGGTTATGATGGTGGCAATGTTGAAGCCAGATGCAAGCTCATCAATGGTCACCGGCAAAACTCCAGTTATAAAGACATTCCGGATGGTTTGACTCTTTCTTCCCTCTTTCAAGGTCTTGAAAAAGGTTTTTAAAAAACCCTTAGAGGACATGAGCTGGTGGTAAAGGTGATCCTCATGGGAGACAATGAGCTGATTGGCAAAGTTGTCGTACTCGTCAATAATTACAAACAGAGGCGGGAGATTATCTCTTTTGACTGTTTTAAGAATACTCTGGAGATTGTTTACAGCACTTTTGTCAAGGTCTATGGTAATCTGATCCTGAAACCATTGCTGATTAAAAAAAACAAGATTGTCCAACTGGGCATTGCATACATGGTTGAAACTTTTCTCTATGGTTGCCATATCCCCCACTTCTATTACGGAAAAGTCAAGATGCAGCACAAAACAGGAACTATGCAGGGGCGTGGGTTTTTTGCCGATCCATGTGTGGCCGAAAAGCTCATGAAAATCATCTTTTTTCCGGATGTCGTAATAGGCTTCCAGCATGGTGCAGAGAAGGGATTTGCCGAACCTTCTGGGACGCAGAAAAACTGGATTTTTGATACGTTCTAATTTCTCTATGTATTGAGTTTTATCCACAAAATAACCGTTTTCTTGTATAATCGCCTCATAACTTGCCTCGGCGTATAATATGCGTTTTTTCATTTTTCTCTCCGTATCATGTGCAACCTCACCCCCCAGCCCCCTCTCCATGACTGGAGAGGGGGAGAATAATGCAAAAAATAGGCATGTTTCATTTACCGCTTTACACTTTCAGGGACACCATTCCCATTTGTCGGGATTCTTCCTAAAAAAAGTGTAAACTACTTTGGGGAAGATATGAAAGATGCCAAAAAATATACATTTTTTTTTGCATATCTTTTTAGTATCATTATTACTCAAAATCGACATCTTATTGCTTTTTTAGAAGTTATTGCAGTTGTCTGAACCAGGATAACCAGGATGGATAGGATGCTCAGGATAGATAGGATGCTCAGGATAGATAATCCTGCCTTATCCTGTTAATCTTGGGAATCCTGATTCAGACAGTGTTGACAAGGCTTACAAGATCATAGGTGTCGATGAGTTATTAACCCTTAATCTTAAAAATCCGCCAACCTTGATTCCCGATACAGTATATAACATACTGGGAGACCTTTGCCTCTGGATATTCTGTTGCAAGCCCCTCAACATATCCTGCAATCTGCATCGTATCTTCATCCTGCAATGTAAAATCGGAAATGGTGGTCTTGAATTTTTTAAACTCTGCATTGGAGAAATATTTAAACTCAATGACCAAGCGAATCCCGGCAAAGCACTCACTGTATTTTCCCACAAACTCAAGATCAGATCGACCTTTGGGGTAGGATCGCTCCACATTCCATATGAACCAGCGTGAAAGATAACGGCTGCAAAGTTCATAAAATGTAGTGCGGTAGAAATTTTCATTTACCTGCTGGAATATGGCTTCCGGAAGCTGGGAGATGTAATGTTTCCAGTATGAAGCAAAAAGGGCTTCTAAATCAAGATCATTGATAAAACGCTGCATACTCTCCTGATAACGTGTTGAAACGTCAATTTGATACAACTCATTGAAATACTCAACAAATATCTTACGCATATTCATGTTGGGAAGGGTCAGGTAAAAATCATCTAATTTGGTGAGCATCCCAAGATAGTAAAATGATATGGGAAAAAAGCTCTTATCAAAAAACTGGGACATGTTAAACTTGGCTGTTAAAACATTTTTGTCAAATGCTATCCTGTTATTCATGGTCAACTGCCCCACAAACCCCTTTGTCAGGTCAGGATTGGAACCTGTTATCCTTCTTACCCACTCAAGATCGGTTTTAAGATTCATGTCAGTGAGGTACTCAGGATAGGCACGGTACCTTGTAAAATAGTGGAGAAAGTAGATTAAAATTGTGGAGTTATATACAGGTTCACCATCACCATCGGTTTTCAAGAAATGGTAACCGTTGTACTGGTTTTTTATAAGGGCATCGGTTTCGCTTCGGGTATCTGGATCCATTTCATAATCATGGTAAATTTCATCAAGCAGGCGATCCACCTCGGCCTGGGTAAAGCCAAGCATGTTCTCAAACTCCGGCTCTAAGGTTATGATGGTGGCAATGTTGAAGCCAGATGCAAGCTCATCAATGGTCACCGGCAGAACACCGGTAATAAAGACATTCCGGATGGTTTGACTCTTTCTACCCTCTTTCAAGGTCTTGAAAAAGGTCTTTAAAAAACCCCTGGAGGACATGAGCTGGTGGTAAAGGTGATCCTCATGGGAGACAATTAGCTGATTGGCAAAGTTGTCGTACTCGTCTATAATTACAAACAATGGTGGCAGATACTCCTCCTCTATGGAGTTAAGAAGTGCCTTAAGATTTTCCGATGCCCTGCCCTTTATATCAACCTCTGGTTCATGTTTAAAAAAACTGCTGTTTTGGCGTATCAATTTTTTAATACGCAGATTACAAGTGTTATTAAAACTATGCTCAATATCCAAAAGATTTCCCGATGAAGAATCTACCGTTGACATATCAAGATGCAGCACAAAACAGGAACTATGCAGGGGCGTTGGATTTTTGCCGATCCATGTGTGGCCGAAAAGCTCATGAAAATCATCTTTTTTCCGGATATCGTAATAGGCTTCAAGCATGGTGCAGAGAAGGGATTTACCGAATCTTTTGGGACGGAGAAATACAGGGTTGTTGATACTTTCCAATTTTTCAATGTACTCTGTTTTATCCACAAAATAGCCGTTTTCCCGTACAACTGCCTCATAACTTGCTTCGGCATATAAGATGCGTTTTTTCATTGTTATCTCCATATTATTTGAAAACAAGAACCCGCCATCTCTGATTGCAGAATTGGTACTTATTGATCGTCTGTGGAGTATAGGTCAAAATCGGGATAAAGTAGTTCAGCACACTCCATGCATATACCATGACTGAACTGGGCATCAGAGTGCTCACTTATATATGCTTCAATCTGGTTCCAGTATCCTTTGTCATCTCGGATTTTTTTGCAATGTGAACATATGGGAATCAAACCGCTCAACTGTTTGACATTTGCCATTGCCTCCTGGAGTTTCTTTATCAGTTCTGCATTGGCCTTTTCACTTTTATCCCTTTTATCCAGATTTTTACTGTTCTGAAGTGCAATTGCGGCAAGTTCTCCAAAACCTTCTGCAATTCTTGCGTCATTGTCATTAAAGTCAGATGGTTTGTTGGCAAGTCCTATGATTCCAACAGTTTTTTCCTTTAACACCAAGGGGGCAAACATCACATTTTCTAAGCGTACATGGCCTACGGGCATGTACTCCACCCATCTGCTCTCCATAAAATTATTGTCATATACAGATCTGTTTTCCCTGTAGGCAACTTCCCTTAATCCCCTGATTGGCATTGGTAGTTCAGGGTCAACATCACATGGCAATCCTCCGGCTTCGAGAAAGAGCACTTCATTTTCAGAGCCATCTTCTGCAAGCAAAGCAACATAACCAGAGGTTGAACCAATAAGGCCGGAGCAGATATCAAATACCTTGCGGGAAATGCTTTCAAAACTTCCCTGCTCCAGAACAGCCCTTGCACCCATAAGCAGGCTTTTTACCTCTTTTTCCTTTTTTCTGCTCTCTTCAAGGGTTTCACTCAATCTGTGTTTCGTCATTTTAAGATCGTTAATATCTGTTATTGTAAGCATTAGCTCGCTCAAGGTATCTTCTTTCATAATAGTGGATTGGTTATGACGGGTGCCCTCCAGCAGCACATGGCATATTGTGCCATTTCCAGTAGAAATTTTTGCCTCGATTTTTTTCCCCTGGGGTTGTTTATAAAGAGCCTTATAGCGTGCCCTGAAGCCTGATGCATCATCATCCACAAGAAGATCTGCAAATGCCTGTCCTGATTTTTTAATGTCTCTGCGATTTAATATTTTAAGAAATGTCTCGTTGTGCTGTTTTATCATTCCAATTTCGTCAAGGATGACATATCCCACAGGTGCATTGTTAAAAAGAGAGATATACCGGGATTTGTTTTCCTCTATTATTTTCTGGGCACTCCTTAACTCTTCATTTTGAAGCTCCAGTTCAATCTGATGAAGCTGCAACTCTTCAATCAGTTTGGTGATGTCAGCGTTGTCTATATTTTCAGAATTATCAGGGAGCTTGTTAAGCACGGCTTTAGCTTTGATTCTAAGGGAATCCCTGTATTCTTCCATTTTTTTTGATTCCATTTATTATCTCCTCATTGCTTCTTCAAGTTTAAACTGTCAGGTGACTTTTAAGTCTTTTCAAAGGTTCAAGGCATTTTCTACCCGACAATCAAACCTTGAAAGAACACTCAGAGCCGGATAATTTTTTAAACAGGCTCTAAATGCTCACAATTCTTGTTTGCGTCTCTGTCTGTGAATTTCTTTTTTTCTGTTATATCCTCTATTATTGTGAAAGCCTGACAAGGCTCACTCTCTCCATCTCTGAACTCTGGAAATGCATCCACTTTAATCCAGCGATGTGTCTTTTCCTTTGGGTTATAAATTCCCATTATAAAGTTCTTAACTGGTTTTCCGGTTTTAAGCGTAACCATTGAAGGGTGTTGTGTGCCTGGCAAATCAGAACCATCTTTCTGGATTGCCCGCCATTGAGGATCCATTGATGTTTTGCCGGTAATCTGATCCAGTGTCAGCCCAAGAATCTCCTCGGCAGCAGGGTTGGCGGAAATTATCTCTCCCTTTGCATTCTGATAAACCACTCCCTGGGTAATCTTTTCAAAAAGTTTATTATACTTAAGTTCTGAGGCTTCAAGGCTCCATGCCATCTGTTTGTTATATGTATTGTCTTCAAAGCTTACCCCCAGCCTGTTGTCCGGCAGTAAAAAAGCAACCAGACGGTAATATCCATCATTTCCATCATCTTTATAATGAAGCTCATCCTTAAAACAGGGCTTTCCGGTTTTCATAACATCAAGAAATTCATCCAGCAATCCCATCTCTTCTGCACGTGGCCATATTTTTTGAAACGTTTCACCCTTCCATTGTTTAATCTCAATGCCGGTAAGTTTTTCTGCTGTGGGGTTGCTGCTCTCCAGAACCAGATCTCCATCTTCATTGAGTTTGTAAATAAAAAGCCCTGAAGGCATATGGCGGACAATATCTTTGGATGCCTGCCGGCTGTATCGCAAATCCTGCCTGATATTCATCATCTCAGTGATATCAACAAAGGTTATCATGGTTCCGGCATATGTATCAGGGCCTATATTATAGGGTAGAATCTGAATAAGATATGTCCTGCCATCCTGATCCTTTTTTTTCACAGAGATCATCCTGTTGTTAATCTGAACGCCCTTGACAGCTTCAAATGGATCAAAATCAACCATACGGTGGGATAGATGATGGATGGGGCGTCCTATATCTTTCTCCATGATATTAAAAATTTTTGTAATATGTGGAGAGTATTTCCTTATTTCACAGTTTTCATCCAGAATAAGAATGTCAATACCGGAGCTTGAAAGCAGATTTTCAACATCATTGCTCATTTCTGTAAGTTCAATGATCTTGTTCTGATATTCTGAATTTACGGTAAAAAGCTCTTCGTTTGTACTTTGCAGCTCTTCATTTGTGCTTTGCAGCTCTTCATTGCTTGCCAGAAGCTCCTCATTTGTGGCCTGCAACTCCTCGTTTGAGGTTTCAAGCTCTTCAATTGTGGCCTGAAGGTTCTCCTTTGAAAACTGAAGATCCAGCTCAAGATCTCTGATTCTCTGCTGCACATCCTCCTTGATATCATAGGTCTGAACAAGGGTTCCATCCCTGTCCCTGCTACTATATGTCTTTTCACCACTGGTTTCCTCAAAAAAGACAGCAACAAGGGAGTCATTCCCCTTTTTTTCAGGAAAGGGAATGATACGAAGAGTAATGTTTTTTGTACGATCCCGGACTGTAAAAATGATATTGGAATAGAGAAGCTCCTCCTTGGAACGGAAAACCTTCTGAATGCCTGTGGCCAGGGGTATGGCAAGATCCTTTATAACCATTTTGGTGATGTCATAGACAACCTTTCCCGAAGGAACCTTAAAAAAGCCTTCTGTATCACCAAAAATGTGTATAACTTCCATCTGTTCATTTACAATAACTGAAAGAAGGATAAAATGTTTCTCTATGACGCCCATATAACGTTCCATCATTCGCGTCTCATCTGGTCTGTTGTAGCTGGGCTTTCTATCCCTGAATGAAAATGGAAAACTTCTACTGTAGTCGGTTCTGTCACGGGGAGCCATATCACCATCATGGCATTTTGCAGGGTGCTTGCCTATGGATTTGTATATTTTGAACTTGGGATGTATTGTTTCAAAGCAAGTTGCCATATCTCCAACTGTTTCACTTGTACCAAGAAAGAGAATCCCTCCTGGATTAAGGGAAAAATTGAACATATTCAAAGCTTTCTGCTGAAGAACAGGCTGAAGATAGATCAAGAGGTTGCGGCATGTTATAAGATCAATCTTGGTAAACGGGGGATCCTTTACAAGGTTGTGCTGGGCAAAAACCACCATCTCCCTTATGTGTCTTGCAATTTGATAATTTTCCTCTTTTTTATAAAAGTATTTACCAAGAAGCCTTGGAGTAAGATCAGCGGCAATACTTTCCGGATATACCCCGTTTCCTGCATGCATCACAGCGTCACGGTCAAGATCTGTTGCAAAAATTTTGACATCCCGTGTTACACCAAGTTTCTCCATGGTCTCTTTGGCAAGTATTGCTATGGTGTAAGCCTCTTCACCTGTTGAGCATGCCGTGACCCATATTCTAAGCTCCCTGTCCCTGACACTTGAGATAAGAGCAGGCAAAGCAGTTTCCATCAATTCATTCATTGCTTCGGGATCTCTGAAAAAACATGTCACTCCAATAAGAAGTTCCCTGTAAAGGGTCATCACCTCTGATGGATATCTCTGTATATACTGAACATAATCGTTGAGATGGTTTATCTGGTTGACTGTCATTCTGCGCTCAATGCGCCTGCTGATGGTGGTGGGCTTGTAGTATGTGAAATCAACCTTTGCCTTTTCCCTAAGCTCTGAAAATATCCTTGTAAGTCCCTTTTCATCACTTAAAAAACTTTTTGTCTGCTTTCTGCCTGACACATATGGATGTCCCATATATGCCATTAACTGATCTGGCATCTCCTTTGGAGGAAGAATAAAATCAGCAACACCTGTTGATATTGCTGCCCTTGGCATACCGTCAAATTTGGCACTGCTTTCATCCTGAACCATCACCATTCCGCCGGACTCCTTGATGGCCCGAACCCCCCGGGTTCCGTCACTTCCTGTTCCTGATAAAATAATGGCAATTGCCCGGTCTCCCTGATCTTCTGCAAGGGATTTTAAAAAAATGTCAATGGGAAGATTAATACCCCTTGTGGCATCCTTCTCTTTTAAAACCAGCTTGCCATGAAATATGGAAAGATTTTTCTTGGGAGGAATCATATAGATGTTGTTGGGCATAACCTCCATTCCATCTGTGGAACGATGTACAGGAATGCTTGTCTTTTTTGATAAAAGTTCCACCATCAGGCTTTTATAATCAGGTGAAAGATGCTGTATAACGATAAATGCAAGCCCGCTTTCAACAGGCATGTTGCTGAAAAAGTCCTCAATTGCTTCAAGGCCACCGGCAGATGCACCAATCCCTACATAATGGGTAACCTTGCCGGTGGCTTTGTTAGCCGTTGATTCACTGTTCATTTTCTCTTTTTTTTCCATCTTTACACCCCTTTACCTTAAAAATGCATCAGCCTCCGGAGGATAGTCTAATTAACATTAAAGAATATTGTTCCTTTTTTGTTATTCATTTTCTCTCATTGGGATAAGAACCCTTATACAGGTAGTGTCTGTCTCGTCACATGTCTCCATTTCAATCTCATAACCCATGACTTTGGCCATAAGTTTGGCAGAATAGGTGCCAAGCCCTGTTCCTTTCTTTTTGCCATGGGTGAGATACTTTCCAAAAAAATTCTTGCGCATCTCCTCGGGAACAGATCCTTTATTGTGAATGGCAATAGATATACTTGATTTGTTTGATTTTGGGGTATTGCTTTTTTTATACTGAATATTTTTCTCATCTGCAATTGATTTCGGATGAATAATTGTCTCATCTGTACTTGATTCCGGATGAATAATTGCCTCATCTGTATTTGATTCCGGATGAATAGTTGTCTCATCTGTACTTGATCTCGGATGAATAATTACCTCATTTGTAATTAAGTCCGGTTCTGAAATTTCAATCAAAATCCCGTTTTCCTCAGGGGAGGCCTCAATTGCATTGACAATAAGATTGGAAAACATGGAAGAGAAAAGATTTTTCTCGGAAAGTACCATTAAATATTTTCCCTTGGTGAAGGGTTCCCCGTTTAACATTATTCTGTGGCTTATCTTTTTCATGGATAAAAGCGATGCATTTTGTTCAATGATTCTGCCGATTATTTTCAGGGCATCAATCTGCTGAGGCTGATAGTTATATTTCCCAGTCTCCATTTTGAACATGTCAAGTGAGGAGTCAATCATTTTGAGCATATTTTTTGCTGCATCCTTTATAATTCCAAGGATCTTGAGCTGCTCTTTATCAAGATTTCCCTTTGCTGAAAGAACAAAGGGAAACCCCATTATTGCACTCAAAGGCTGCTTGAGATCATGACGCATTATGCGATCAACATCCTCTTTTAATCTCTCAAGCTCCTTTTTTTCAGTGATATCCACAACAAAAGTGACTTTACGGGGACGACCATCAATGCCGATAACCCTTGCAGCATCAGCAATTATAGCTATGAGGCTGCCGTTTTTATCAACAACCTCCCATTCTCCCCTTAATTCAGATTCTCCCTGAATAAAGCTATCATGCAGTTCACCGAGTATTTTCCTGCTCTTTTCCGGTACAACAATTGTAAAATGTTTGCCAATCAGCTCAGACTCATCATATTTATAAAGACGACAATAAGCTGGATTTACCTGCTCAAATATTCCATTTTCATCTGTTATGCATATACCCACAGGAGTGTTGTCTATTATGGCCGTAAGTCTTTTTTCACTTTGCTTGATGGCTGTTATTTCAAGCCCGTGGGAGACAAGACCTGTAATTATTTCCTTTTCGTTTCGATAAGGAACATATGTCATCTCCATCCAACACTTGCCTTTACCGGAAAAAGTTATTTCTGTCTCATAAGTTATAGTCTCTCCTGCAAGACAACGATCAAGATGTGGCTTTATTTCTCTTTCAAACACATCCTGCCCCACAAAATCAGCAGGTCTTTTTCCTGTTATCTGTTCTTTTTCAAGTTCATAAAACTCTTTATAAACATCATTGACTGCAATATATCTGTAGTCTTTTGAAAGAAAAGCCATGGGCTGGGGAAGTGTTGCAAGAATATGGCTGTAATAGTGAAGAATTGCATCAGCTTCTATTTTGTGAAGTGCAAATCCCAGATCACGCGCCATCTCTCCGAAAAGATCCTGTGCCTCTTTATCAAAGGCATATATATCAAGCACAGAGACAGATAAAACACCAAAAATCTTGCCATGGCTTTCTATACGTCTTGTCAATCCTGCACGGGCTGCATATCTGTGGGACAATGGACAACCTGGGCAATCTTCAGACGGATTTTTTATGACAATAACACTCTCTTTCTCAAGGGCCTGTTTCATGCATGGTGGATGCTCAATCCGGTCAAGATGCCGCTGCATCTGTATAAAGGAATCTTCCTTGAATTCACTTGAGGCTGTCATGGTGACGGTGCCTTTCTCGTCAAGCAGCGCAATCCATGCATTATAATATCCCATGCTTTGGGTCAGGGTTTTGCAGACAAGCCTAATTAATGACACCGGCTCCTTTTCATTGACAATAAGCTGGTTGACCTTCCGTATGGCAGACAAAACACTCTTTATATGTGCTTCCCTCTTCAGTATCTCCTCACGTTCGGTTATATCTGAAATGGAGATCAAAATATGATCCGAGAGATTACCGTCAAATTTTTTGTCAAATTGCTGAATACGTCCCTTTAGTTCTGCATAAAAAAATGTTTCATTTTGACTGGTTAGCCGAAGTTTCATGGTTTTCCCTTCAGGATTTTTGAAAAAAGCCTTGAACCTGGAAAGAAAGATTGGTCTGTCCTCCTTTTCTATAAATTCTGAAAAAGGTTTTCTGATCAGATCAGAACGTTTTTTGGTCAACATTTCACAGATTGTCTGGTTTACATCAATAATCATGGGGTCTTGATTCATTACGATGTAGCCGACAGGAGCATTATTAAAAAGTGTCGAGAATCTGTCCCTTGATCTTTCGATCTCCTTCTGGGCATTTCTAAGCTCCTCGTTCTGTATCTCCAGCTCAACCTGATGTAGCTGAAGTTCAGTGACCAGCTTATCAACATTTTCCCTGGGTATGCTTTCACCTGCACCAAAGCCTTTTTTTAAAATAGCTTCTGCTTTTTCGCGCAGTCTCAGTTCACTCTTTTGGAGATTTAATCTGTTATGTTCAATTTCATGCATCTTTTTCTCCAATTTATTCATAAATCGTCTCGATTATATCATAATCATCCCATGGCATAAAAATGTGGTATATTTTTACGGTAAGGTTGCCTTTGCTTCCCATTTATTTATGGTTATTTTCAAGGACTTCACGTATTTTCAAGGACTTCACGTATTTTTAAGGAAAGATCCTTCATAATAACCGGTTTCATCAAAAAACCTTTAATACCAAGCGATAGAGCCTTCTCTTCAGACATTATTTCGCTGAACCCGGTACAGAGAAGCACCGGAATATCAGGACGCAGACGGGTTAATTCAGCTGCAAGTTTGTCTCCGGACATGCCGGGCATTGCCATATCCGTAATTACAATGTCAAACACATCAGGAGTGAGCATACAGGTTTCAATGGCTTCAATAGCACTTGCACATGACGTAACCTTGTAGCCCAGGCGCTCCAGCATCCTCTTTTCCATTCTAATGAGAGACTCTTCATCATCCACAAGAAGTATATGTTCAGTGCCGCCCTGAATCTCTTTTTCTTCCTTGTAATCCTGTCTGTCAGAAAAATCTGTTCCTGCCATGGGCAAATAAACATGAAATTTCGATCCTTGTCCATGCTGGCTATCTACATTGATAAATCCCCCCATTTTTGTAACAATGCCATGTACAACAGAAAGCCCCATTCCAGTACCTTTACCAACATCTTTGGTTGTAAAAAAGGGATCGAAGATTTTTTCTTTAACCTCTTCTGTCATTCCTTTACCTGTATCAGCTACGGTTAAACAGGCATATCGTCCTTTTAACACACCTGAAATTGTGGCATCATGCTCTCCCAGTTCAATCTCTTTCAGGGTAACGTTGAGTTCTCCGCCGCTCTCTTCCATGGCATGGTAGGCATTTGTGGTAAGATTCATGACTATCTGATGGATTTGTGTGGGATTTGCCTTAATCATTCCACAATCTGACCGGATATCCTGTTCCATTTTTATGGTTGCAGGGATGGTTGCCCTGATCAGTTTCAATGCTTCCTTTATAACAGGCTCCAAGTTCATCTCATGAAATTCGTCGGTCTCCTGACGGGAAAAGGTAAGGATCTGCTGAACCAGTCCCCTGGCTCTCATGGCGGCAGAATAGATTTCATTAAGGCTCTCTCTCAAAGGATTTCCGGCAGCAAGATCATCGAGCATCATCTCTGTATAACCTATAATGGGAACAAGAATATTATTGAAATCATGTGCAATACCGCCGGACAAGGTTCCAACAGCCTCAAGCTTCTGGGATTGGAGAAGCTTTATCTCAAGCTCTTTTCTCATCTTTTCAGAGGCAATCCTCTCCCTGATCTCATCGTTAAGCTGATCATTTTTAACAGAGAGTTCCTGTGTTCTCTCCTGCACCCGATGTTCCAGTTCATCGCGGGCATTCCGCAGGGATAGTTCAGCATCCTTTCTTTTAATCACCATGCTGTTGAATGCAGTGGCAAGGTTTCCGATCTCGTCATCGCTTTCAACCATTACCTGACGTTCCAGGTTCCCTGCCTCGATCTCCCTTGCTGCACCTGCAAGTTCTTCAATGGGGCGTATCACCCTTTTTTCAATATATTGCCACCCCATGATAATGGAAACAGCAAGGCTTGCAATAAATACCAGAACAAGAATAGTTGATATTGTTTTCCAGACAAACCTGGCCTTACTGGTAGTAGCCTGGACATCTGTTCTGGTCTTTTCTATCAAAATCTGGACAACGGCATTTATTTTTCTTGATAACTCAACGCACTCCTTTGAAAGCAGTCCGGCATCGGATATTGTCTTAAGTATTTCTCTCCGTATTTCCGGTATGGAATCGGGATAGTCAAGATAGTCAACATAACCGTGAAACTCTGCAATTAATTGACCATAGGCATTGGAAAGCTGGGGGATTAGCTCTTCACTCTGTTCACTCATGTCTGCAAGGTTGGAAAGGCATTTCAGTTTTATCAGGTTCAAGTTTTCCTCATTCTGCTCTGTTGCAACCGAGAGAAGAAGCTTTGTAAGTGAACTTGTGGTCATTCTGATATTGACAAGGTGCAGCAACTGCTCGACCTTTGCAGCCACATCATCAGCCATCATACCTTCATTCATCTCAATCCATTGATCTACAGGAACCCTGAATACGGATATGGCAGGGTTAATGATCTCCTCGGACTTTTTATAGGTTTCAAGAAGCTGGGTGTATCGTCTCTGTTGAGCTTCCGTCAGTACCAGTTTTTTCCTGACTGTTTGATCTATCCTGGAGACATATCCTGTGAAATCCCTGAAGTCCGATTCAAGTTCCCTTACCATTCCGATACTTAAGGCAAAGTTGCCGAGCTGCCCGAATATCCTGGATAAATTTTCGATTTCACTATTTATTTCACCTGAAATCACTGTACGTTCTTTTTCATCAGCAGATGCAATCAGGGAAGGTGCGCTGGCAACAATACGTTCACTCTGGGCAGCTAGTTGCTGGGCAAGGATCAACGGAGGCAGATCCTGGGTAGTTATTTTATCCAGAGTATTCCTAAAAAAGAACAGAATGTAAAAATTAAGGAGCGTTGAGAGTACCATAAAGGCAGTCACAGCTATAAAAGATGCCATGAGTTTGATTTTAACGCTTTTTTGGGGATTCATAATTGCCTCTGACTGTTTTTAGAAATTTTTCATGGCTACACCTTTTTCCACCACCTTCGGGGAAGGACATTTTCAGGAAGTCTCTCCAAAGGAATCTCCCTGGCAATGTTGAATATCTCCTGATAGATATCAACATTACCTGCAAGCCTGTTAAGTTTTTCCCGCCACTCCTCCCAGGGTTGAGGGTTAAAGCAAGGGGCGCATCTCTGCTGGATCTTATGGAGTTCCTTTTCAGAAAACTTTACATAACGGATACCCTGGTCTGAAAAAACAGTCCCCTGCATTTGTGGCTCTGAAGCCCCTGCCATATTTATCAGAGAAGCTTCTCCGGCAAGCTGTCCCCATATTTGTGTATAGTATGCCGACTCCATCATGGCAACCTGTAGATCAGGGGAGAGACTTTCAAAGACGCTGGTTCGGATGGCAGCATGGGTATTTCCGCTGAAGAGGCGAAGGTCAAGTACCTGGGAGATGATCCCCGATTGTTCAAATGCCATGCCCGCAGCAGCAGTTTCCCAGGTCTCCATGCCGTCAACAAGACCAAATTTCATGGCATTAAGTGTTCCGCCCCAATCCATGGGGACAGGAACAATGCCAAGAAGCTCCAGTGCTTTCTGTCCGAATTTACTGGCTGTGACACGTATTTTTGCCCCTTTAAGATCATCAATGCTTTTGATATCAGGCTTCTCTCGCCACTTCATGCCCATTGTAAGGCCCCGCAAGCGGCAATGAGTAAACAGAAGATGAAGCCCGTGATGTTTTCGGAGGGGCTCCCGCAACAGTTTCTCACTTTTGGGATGATAAAAAAAATGGTGCTGGGATGCCCTGTCCGGAAAGATGCCAGGAAAGTTCAATACATTGAAATATTCGGCAATTCCGGCAGCATTCTGTATGGATGAAGAGTAGATATCCACAATGCCCTGCATAGCCTTTTTAACGCAGGTCATCTCATTGCAAATTTCACCTCCAGGAATCAGTTCTATACGTATTTCACCATCTGTTCTCTCTTCAAGATCCCTTATAAATTCAAGGTATCCAAAACCGTTGATCTGGAATATTCTCTTTCCAGTTATGGTGATGGCATAGGTAAGGGTTCTCCTTGGTTTTCCGGTATATACAGTTTTTCCTGAATATCCTGCTTTTTCTGCATATCCTCTTTTACCATATCCGCCATCTGCTCCGGAAGAGCGTTTTTTGCTGATATTTTGGGCAGCATCCGCAAGGGTAGAAATCGTTAATGGGTCTCCTCCCATTGAAGTTAATGCCATCAGCAGGGATGTCCATCCAAATGTGCGTGCAAGTCGTCCCATCTCCCTTCTTGAAACAGGTGCAGGTGCAATTTGTCCCATATCTTTTCTTGAAACAGGTTCAGAAAGAGCGCTGTTCTCAAAGCCGGCATTCTGAACAGGAATCCCTGGTGTCAGGCTTAAATCTCTATTTTTCATATTTCCACCACCTTCGGGGGTCAATGTTTTGAGCCAGTGTATCTGCGGGAATTTCCCTGGCAATGTTGAATATCTCCTGATAGATATCAATATCTCCTGCCAGTTTATTGAGTTTTTCCCGCCAACTTTCCCAAGGTTTTGGGTTATACAAAGGAGAACAGATCTTTTCTGCTTTTTCCAGTTCCTTTACGGGAAGTTCAACAAAGCGGATGCCATGCTTTGCAAAGATGGTATCCTGCTTCATGGGCAGAGATGCGCCCACCGTATTAAAGCACGCAACTTCAGTTGCCATCTGGGTCTGATAGGCTGACTCCATGACAGCATACTGAAGATCCGGTGTCAGTTTCTCGAAGACACGCTCATTGATCCCTGTATGTTCGTTGGCGCTGAAAAGTCGCAGATTAACAACCTGTGAGATCACTTCAGGAAACTCGGCGGCCACGGCTGAGGAGTAGCCTTCCATTCCGTCAACCATTCCATATTTTAAAGCACCGAGGGTCTCCTCCCAGGGGATGGGTATCGGTTTCATGTTCAAAAGCTCCAGTGCCAGTTTACCGGGCTTACTTGCTGTAACCCTGATTGTCATGCCGGAGAGCTCCTCTATGGTGGTGATATCAGGTTTTTTCCGCCACTTCATTCCCATCAGAAGTTCCCGAAGACGACAGTTGGTAAAAAGGAAACGGATGCCATATTGTTTGATCAGAGGCTCCCGCAGAAGTTTGTTGCTTTTGGGATGATAGAAAAAATATTGCTGTGAAGCTCTTCCGGGGAACATATAGGGAAAATCAAGGATATTGAAGAAGGGGACAGACTCTGCCGCATTTTGCGTTGTGGAGCAATAGATGTCAATAATCCCTGATTGTGCCCTTTTTATGCAGTCAAACTGGTTGCAGATAGTGTTCTGGTCTATGATCTCCACACGGATTTCACCATCTGTACGATCTTCGAGATCCCTGACAAAATGTAAACAGCCAATGGGGTCAATGTGTTCCCAATCCTTCCATTTGACGCTCAGGCCATACACAAGGGTCACTCTTGTATTTTTTGCGCTCCTTTTTTTCTCCTGGAGTGCTGCTGCATCTGCAAGTCTGAGGGTAGAGAAATTGTCACCAGGAGCGAATGCAGCCATTGCCATAAGCGTGGAGGTAATGCCAAAATTTCTGGTAATTCTCAAAAAATCACGTCTGGAATAGTTTCGTGATTGTTTTTTCATATTCTGCTCCTTGGAAACTATAGTTTTCCAGATAATTAAATTGACAAACACAATGTAGGGGCAACCCTGTGTGGTTGCCCCTGCTTGTGGTTGCCCCCCCACAATGGGCGACCACAAGGGGCGCCCCTACGTTGTTACCATCACCTCACCGCTCATTAGTTTTGGCAATAGGGTATCTTTTATAGTGTTCGTTTGTAATTTGGGTAAAATCATCAATCAATTTTTGGCATCCTTCATTTCCCAGTTTACACTTTCCCGAACAGAATGCCCGTTTTTCGGGGATACTGTTCCGGAAAGTGCAAAGTACTTTCTGTATGATATGAAGGATGCCCAATTTTTGTGGTGGCATTCTGAATTTCACCCATTCAACACCATCTTTGGATAGCATGTTTACTGTGCTACCGTTTGTAGCACCTGAAATTTGTTCATGCACATCATTGGTTTTCAAAAGATGAAATAAGAAGATATTTTGAATTGTCTTTTGGACATAAAAGAGAGCTTGATCATGGTTTTGAGTCTTGCTCATGATAATTAAATTATGACCCCAGGGAATCTGGGCAACAAGCTGTTGCCCAATTAGAGAATCTTGAGACCAGAAGAGAAACCACTGCCTCATATATTTAAGATTACGCAGAGAAAATCCTTTTATATCAGGAAATTCTGACTGTAAATCTTTGCTTAACTGTTTGAGAAAACCATCGCCCCATGAGGTATGTTTTTGTTTTTCAACAATTTGAGCAGCCATATCCCAATACAAATTCAAAAATGCCTGATTTACTGAAACCGCAGCTTTTATCTGAGCGTTTTTTATTCTGCTTTTAATATCATTTATAAAAAAATAATAGTCTTTGTCGGTAATGAGTGACTTATTCATATAATGATCTTTTCTAAATTTTCCATAATAGTCTTTTTTTATAAGAAAGTCCCCGTCTTTTAAGGCTCCAAAGGACTTTCATGCTTCGTTGTGGCAGATGGTTCTGCCATGGCCGTTATATGAAAGTCTCGGTAACAGCCTGTTTTTAAAACGACTTTCATCCCTTCGATTGTGGCGGTCATCAGCCATGTACGTTATTTAAATTGGCTTCTTCAAGCAACTGTTCCTCAAACCCAGCTTTTAAGCTGGTAAAGCGTTCCTTAAAATCAAAGTCGTCTTCCTCTTCAGCCAGTCCAACATAACGCCCCGGAGTCAGCACATAATCCAGTTCTTTAACTCGCTCGATACTTGCCGCACAGCGAAAACCTTTTACATCTTCGTATGGGCTTAGTGGAAATGCCATCATTTTTTATCAAGCACACTTCTCACAGTCCTGGCCATATCCTCCATTGTCACAGGTTTCATGAGATATTCTTGAATACCCCCAGACATGGATTTATCCTTATCAATTAATTGACTCAATCCTGTGCAGAGAATAATGGGAATATCCGGCTTGATTTTCAGAAGCTCACGGGAGAGATCCTCACCGGTTATATCGGGCATTGTCATATCTGTAATCACAAGATCTATGCTATCAAAGGCTTCATGAAATATATTAATTGCCTCGATACCACTTGTAATGGCGACCACCTGATAGCCAAGGCGCTCAAGCTGCTTTTTTTCCATGTCACATACTATTTCATCGTCATCCACAAGTAAAATACGTTCTGTCCCACCGGGTATTTTTCCATTTGATATATCTTTACCATGTAAATGCAATTTATTTTTATAAGTGGAGGGGGCTGATTCCGGCCATGAAAGTTTATCTTCTATATCCGGTTCAACAATGGCGGGAAGATATACCTGGAAAGTAGTTCCCTGGCCAGGTTCGCTGTACATTGTTATATGTCCGCCATGGCTTGCCACTATTCCATGAACCACGGATAGGCCAAGCCCTGTTCCTTCATCCCTGGGCTTGGTTGTAAAATATGGTTCAAATATTCTTGGCTGTTGCTCTTTATCTATTCCTATGCCTGTATCACTGATTTCAAGCCTCAAATACTTTCCAGTGGCCAGATCAAGATCAGCAAGATAATTGTCAGGGGTAATAATCATTTCAGTAAGGGAGATTGCCAAAATCCCCCCTTTCTCCCGCATGGAATAACAGGCATTGGTAAAAAGATTTATCAGAATTTGATGAATCTGGGTGGGATCCCCAGAGATAGCGTCACAACCAGAATCTATGGATTGCCGTATTTCTATGGTTACCGGTATGGAAGATCGTAAAAGCTTGAGAGCATCCTTGATCAACACCTGAAGCTGCACTCTTTTTTTATCTTTTTTTGTCTGGCGGCTGAATGTCAATACTTGACGGGCTAACTCCCTGGCTTGATTGGCAGCAATAAGAACCTGTTGGAGATTTTGCCATGCAACGGAATCTTCAGGTAAATCCATCATGGTCATTTCTGTATAACCAATGATGGGAGATAGCATATTATTGAAATCATGGGCAATACCTCCGGCCAAAGTTCCAATGGCCTCCATCTTCCGGGCCTGCTGCAAACTCTCCTGTACCTTTGCAAGCCTTGTTTTCTCCTGTTCAAGCTGACGGACTTTTTTTTCCAGTTTTTTGGACAAGGCATTTGTATAGGCATTATTTAATTCATTCCTGCTTTTCAGAGGTTTTTCAGGAATCAGTAGTTTATTTTCTTTAAATGATTCCAGGACGGTTTTAATTTCAAGCAGAAAAGGGTTTATCTCCATTGGTTTAAGAATAAACCTTGATGCACCAAGATCCATGGCCAGTTTTTCGTCACTTGGGTCTGTATAGGTAGCGGTATAGAAGATAAATGGAATGGAACAAAGATTTTTATCAGACTTGACTGCACGACAAAGGGCATATCCATCCATTTCAGGCATGAGTATGTCGGATATTATAAGCGAAGGAGGATTGGTGGATGCCATCTCAAGTGCCAGTTTTCCATTTTCAGCACTTTCTACATCATAACCATTTGCCTCCAGCAATGTTTCAAGAAAAATCCTTGAATCTTCATTGTCTTCGACTATGAGAATTTTCATTGTCAGGCTCCTATAACCTTCTTGATTTGACTCATCACGATTGCGGGATCTATGGGTTTTTCAATGTATCCGTCACAACCTGCCCCCAGAAGTTTTTCCCGATCACCTGCCATGGCATATGATGTCATGGCAATAATGGGGATGGTATTACCAATTTCTGAATTTCTGATAATCTTGAGTACATCGGTTCCCATGATATCAGGTAACTGAATATCAAGAATTATAAAATCGGGACGTTCCTGCAACGCCAGATCCACACCCTGTTGACCTGTTTCAGCCCTTATGGTTATGTAGTTATGGGCTTCCAGGATAAAGGTAATCAACTCCATATTATTCTCATTATCTTCTATGACAAGTACTCTTTTCATGGATTGTCCTTTTCAGCCTGTTCCGTTTTATTATCCATTGATACAAGCTTAGAGGGAATCAGAAGACCAAAGGTGCTTCCTCTGCCCTCCTCGCTTCTAAATATAATCTCTCCCCCCAGAATTTCAGTGGCAAGCTTTTTTGTCAGATAGAGTCCAAGTCCAGTACCACCGGCCTTGATCTTCAATCGTGAATCCAGACGCTCAAATGCTTCAAACAGTTTCGGCTGATTCTCTTTTGAAATACCTATGCCTGTATCAGAGACCAAAATTTCAACATTCTGGCCGCACATTCGGCTCGTAAGTGTGATTCTGCCAGCTTCAGTGAATTTAACGGCATTGCTCATATAGTTGATGATACACTGAAGTAGCCGCTTCCTGTCCGTATGGAGTTTCAGTTCCTCTGGAACAGACAGAACAAGTTCCAGTTTTTTTGCCTTTAACTGAGGTTCAATGTTAATGACAGCCTCATCAACAATTTCGGAAAGGATAATATCTTCAGGATAGATATCAATCCTGCCAGCCTCGATTTTTGAAATGTCAATAACGTCAGTGATAAGGGAAAGAAGGTGTTTAGCCGAATTGTAAACCCTTGTAAGATGATCTTTCTGCTTATCATTAAGTGGTCCAGTCATTCCCTGGACAATCACACCTGTAAATCCAATGATGGAATTGAGAGGCGTTCTCAGTTCGTGGCTCATGGACGCAATAAACATGCTTTTGAGCTGATCAAGTTTTTTTAGTTCTTTGTTGGCTTCATTGAGTTTTTCATCGATTTCAATTCGCTTTTGAATTTCTTTTTGTAACTTGTAGTTCCATATCAGGATCACAAAAAGTATTATGAGTGCACCCGCTCCTATCTGCATGGCATAACGCCAGATAATTCGCGGGGCAATACCTGGTTTGTACTCAATATTGATCCAGCGATTACGGATAGCATTTTCCTCTTCAGGTTCTATGGATGCAAGTGCCTTGTTGACAATGCCGAGAAGCTCCGGCCAGTCATTACGAATAGCAATGTGAAGGGTCTGTGTATCCTGGGAAACCGGAGCTGCAACCTTGAGGTTGGTAAGGTTCAGCTTTCTGATCCAGTAGGTTGACGAGGCAATGTTACCCACAAATGCCTGGGCCTGACCATTTGAAACCGCAAGAAGGGACTTTTGGAGTGTATCATACAAAAGCGGTTGAATTTTGGTGTTCTCCCTCAGATAGCCTTCATGGGAACTGTTCCTTTGTACTGCAACTTCCATATTTTCTATATCATCAATGCCTGTCAAAAAAGGGCTGTCCGTACGGGTAATAATGGCACGATGAAAGCTGATGTATGGCCTTGAAAATTTCAGAAAAGCCTTGCGTTCCTGGGTAATAGCGACACATGGTAATAGATCTATTTCCTTATGCTGTGCTTTTTCCACTGCATCCTTCCAGCTGATATTCTCCGTCACCTCAAATTCAAGGCCAACCCGTTGAGTCAGAATAGTCAGATAATCCGATGCAATACCACTATAAGAACCGTTCGGGTCCAAATATTCAAAAGGAGCAAACTCGGGGTCAATACCGATGCGGATCACCGGATGATTACGAATCCAGGCCTTCTCCTCGCTGGTTAGAACTACGCTTTTGTCTGAATGATATATTTGGGGTTCGGAAAAGATAAGCTCCCTTGGAAGGCCTGACAGGTAAACATAAATGGCCTTATTGTAAATAGAGCCGGGGTCTTTTTTTAGTTTATAAAGATGATGGTCGATTTTGCTAATTAGTGTGGAGGCAAGGGGAGACTCTTTGGGAAAAGCAAACTTGAGATGCCTGGGGTTAAAAATAATTGATGTTTTAACCAAACCATACTCTTCGGCAAACAGAGAGCCAAAAATTCTGTTAACAATCCCTGCATCTGCCTGGTCAGCAGACAACAATTCAAACACATCTTTATAATCTTCTACTTCGATGAATTTACAGTCAACATCAAAATTATGGGCAAGCTTTTTGATACCACCATCGCCTTCCGTGTGGATGCTGCCTTTCATTACAGCAACTCTCTTCCCGTTCAAATCAATCAGGGACTCAGTGGTCACTCTATCATTGGTATAGACAGTTGCCCAGTTGACGAGAAATGTTTCATGGTTGAAGCTATATCTTTCTGCTCGCTCCTCAGAAAAAGCCACATCCACCATAATATCAATGTCGTTTTTTTCAAGCATATCAAGACATTCACTCCAACTGCCGTGAATATAGCCGAGTTTCCACCCCTCTTTTTGTGCAATGTAATTAAGAACATCTGGAAAGAGACCGACAATATTTCCTGAATTTTCCGAATAAATCTTTGGTCGATTCTCGTATGCTCCCACACGTATGGTGAGTGGTGACTTGATGCTTTGATCTGCAAGGGCAAGTGAAGAATAGGGCATGATCAAAGATAAAAAAAACAGAGTAAAGATAAAAAAGCTGAAAAGAGAGAGATTTTGCCTGATTTTACCATTTGTTTTTCTATTGGGGAGAGGAAATATTAAATGACAACCCTTTCCATAAGCAATTGGGGCTTGATTACCATGGAAAAAGATATAAGGAAACAGGTCAAAATAATTTAAATGTTCAATTTGCATAATGTGAATTCTTTCCAGTAGGAGTGACTGCGTATTTTGTTTTCCAAATAGACATTAGACACTATATCCATTTTCCATAACGTATTGATTCTATTGAAATACATTTTTGCAATATTCAATAAAATCAAATTGTTAAACCCAAACCACTATAGTGGTTAATGAAGAATGCCAAAATGATCACTCAAAATGACTGGCACATTCCGATGATGCAGGAAGGGAAAGTATAACTTTTGTGCCAAAACCTTCTCTGGAGCTAATGGAGATGGAGCCGCGATTCAATTCTGCAAATTCCTTTGCCACCATAAGGCCAAGGCCGCTTCCATCCTCCCTTCGGGTTCCTGGGCGGGATGATTTTGCACCTGTTTCAAATATGGAATCACAAATCTCTTTTTTCATCCCAACACCATTATCTGTAACTGCAATATTGTGCCATTTGCCATCTTGTGTGCATGAGATCACAACCCTGTTGCCACTGTCACAATATTTAATTGCATTGTGGACAAGATTCCTGATTATAAACTGCAACATGTTTTTATCATACATGACATCACAGCCTTCAGGAACATCACAGGTAAGCTCGACACCTTTGGCTGTGGCATCTTCCATGAAAAAAGAGATTATCTCCTCTGCAATTCCTGCTACATTAACCTCCTCTGTCACAACTTCTATGCTGCCGGTCTGCATTCTTGCCCATGTAAAAAGATTTTCAAACAGCTTGTACATATGCTTTGAAGAGTCTGCCATTGCCCTTATTCTATCCTGCTTTTCATCATCGTTAAGATCATGGTAAAAACTTTCAAGCATATCTATACTTCCTGTTATACTGAAAAGCTTATTTCTCATATCATGGGCTACAATGGAAAAAAGCTTGTCCTTTGAAGCATTTGCCTTTGCAAGCTCTTTATTTGTTTCTTCAAGGGCATGATTGACCTCCTCAAGAGTACTGTTGGCATCCGCAAGTGCCTGATTTGACTTGCCAAGGGCAACATTGGCATCTGCAAGGTCTGCATTTGCCTTTTCAAGCTCTTTTTTTTGTCTTGAAATGGTAAGATGGGTTTTAATTCTTGCAAGAACCTCATCCTGGTTAAAGGGCTTTACTATAAAATCAACGGCTCCGCTGTTAAATGCCTTGATCTTGTTGTCAGTGTCTGCAAAGGCTGTAAGAAATATGATGGGTATTTCACGGGTATCTTCATTTTCCTTCAGGCGCCTGCATGTCTCATAGCCATCCATCTCCGGCATCATGATATCCAGAAGGATAATATCTGGATGGGCAAAGGCGGTTCTTTCAAGGGCTTCCCTGCCATTTTTGGCAACAAATATCTTGTTTCCCTTCTCTCCGGTCAAATAGTCAAAAAGCACCTTAAGGTTGGTGGGATTGTCATCCACAATCAATATTTTGTTTTCATTCATTCGATTTTATCTCCAGAACTGATTCTGCAAGCTGCACGATCTCGTCAATCATGAAATTCTCAGCCATTTCATTGATTTTATCCTTAAATCGGGACGTTACAGCTCCTTTTTCAATTTTTGCTGCCCACTCCTGAATACCAGTAATATCCCCCTGTTTTGCAACCTGCAAAAGCATATCTATATCACCAATGGCATTTGCAATGTGTTGTTTATCCTCATTGGAAAAAGAGGCGTTGCCATTTTCAGATTCTGCCGATAGTTCATCCTTGGCACTTTGAACAGAGTCATCAGCTCCATATATCCAGCCGATATCTTTATACTTTGACAGCACTGTAAAAAGGGAGTGAAGGCTTACAGGCTTTGTAAGAAAAGCATCACATCCTGCCCTGAAACTCTTCTCCCTGGAATCATTTACAACACTTGCCGATATGGCAATTATCAGGGTATCTTTCAACGCAGGATCGTTGCCCTTGCGAATTCTGTGAACTGCCTCAAATCCGTTCATCTCCGGCATCATAAGATCCATGAGAATTACGTCCGGAATTATCTCATGTGCCAACTTTATGCACTCTTTGCCATTGGCGGCCATATAGACATTAAAGCCCATTGGCTCAAGAGCATCCCTTAAAAGCTCGCGGTTGTTTAGGTTGTCATCAGCCACAAGTATTCGGAAATCTTGATTGGATATTCCCATGATCTTCTGGTCAGGGGCAAGGGTTATCTCCCTTGCATTTGTCTCAGGCAGATGGATGGAAAAACTGAATGTGCTTCCTTCACCAGGTGTTGACTTCACAACAAGCTCACTTCCCATCAACTGAACCAAGCGCTTGCAGATTGCAAGACCAAGACCTGTTCCCTGAAGGCTATCATTAATGCTCCCCGCCTGTTCAAAGGGATGAAATATCTTTTCAAGGTCTTTTTTATCAATACCGGAACCTGTATCTCTTATTGAAAAGGATATCCACTCTGAACCACCTGTAGCCTCCCTGAAGGCAGCAGGGACATCGTTATCTCTTTCCACATGATACTCCACGCCTCCTGCATGGGTAAACTTTACCGCATTATCAAGGATATTGAAAAGCACCTGCCGAATCCTGACTTCATCCCCTAAAACCCAGCTTGGCAAATCTTCGGCTGCATGGAGTACAAAACCTATGTTTTTCTTTCGTGCCTTTATGCGGGTAATTGCGGCAGTTGATTCCAGAAGTTCACCAAGGGAAAACTCAACAGGATTCAGTTCCATCTTTCCTGCTTCAATCTTGGAGAGATCCAGGATATCATTGATCATCAAAAGCAGATGCTCTCCGCTCTGGCTTATTATTTTTAGCTGCTTAAGCTCGGTCTCCTGAAGATTACCGTTGCGCTCCATTATTTGTGTATAGCCAAGAATTCCGTTGAGAGGGGTTCTGAGCTCATGGCTCATACTGGCCAAAAATGCACTCTTGGCACGGTTTGCAACTTCAGCCTTGTCCTTTGCCCCGATCAGCTCCTGATTGAGCTTCTGAAGGGAACGGGTTCTCTCCATGACTTTCTGTTCAAGCTCAACCTTGTGATTTTCAAGCTCCTGATCCCTCATCTGGATCTCGTTGATCATGTTGTTAAAGGCTCTGATCATATAGTGAAGTTCATCATTGAAAATATCCATACAGGGGACCCGAAGGGAGTAATTTTTCTCTTTTGTTATGGTTTTTACAGCATTGGTCAAAGAGGCAATGGGCCCTGCCACAACCTTCATGGATTTTGAAAAAAACATGTAAATTACAAGACCTGTCAAAAGAAGAATAACAAGATTGTAACCTACATACCAACGGATAAGCTCAATGATTCTATCCTTTCCTGCAATAATCAACAGATGGCCTAAGTATGTACCATTAAACAAGATGGATGAATGACACTCAAGCCTTTTGAAGCAGTGGTTCAATCCATCTGGCTGAAGAGGCCATTTTGCAAGGGTTTCCGGTGTAACATCACTGTTTTCATAACTGCTTTCATAACTGCTGTTATCTCTTTTCTTATCACTTTTCTCATCACTTTTCTCATCACTTTTTTTATCAGCATGATCCTCTGGTGAATTACGGATGTAGGTAGCAAAAACCTTGCCTTTTTCATTGTAAATGGCAGCAGCTATGATATCGTTGTTTTCCCTGAGGGCATTGAGATTTTCCACAGCCGCATCCGGATCATTAAAATAGAGGGGAGCCTCAACATTTTTCTCCATAACAGAAGCAAGGGAAATAAAGCCGTAGTTCAGGGTTTTTTTCATGATATAAAAATCATTGATCACAAAAAAAGTCCCTGCAAAGACAAGTGCTATGCCGTTACTTATCAGTATCATCAGAAAAATTTTGGTTTTCAGGCTTCGATTTGCCAAAAGGGAACGCATAAGCCGGTTTACAATATTCATGGAAAACTGATGCTCCTGCAAATGGGTTGCATTGTTGTTTTTAAAATGATTTTCATGACTTTGATTGTGGCGGGTATCCGCCATGTAGTGCATTGTCAAGGCTAACAATTAGGATTCGGTTAGTTGTAGAGACAAGGCATTCCTTGTCTCTACGTTGCAGATAACCCTTAAAATTACGTGTTGACAGTGCAGTAGGTTATACATGCTCTATCTGTCAGATACTATTCTGGCAAGTCGAAGAAGATGAGAGCTGATTTTAATGCCTGAGCGATTTTTTGCATCAACATTGATTTCAAATCCGATGCGGTTATTGGGCTTTGGATAGAAATTGAGAATCCCCCCCTGCTCAGCAAATCCGGGAAAGTCTCCAACTGTTAAAATTGGATGCCCGGCAATCATGTCAAGCAGCGCCTGTGCTTTTTTTTTCTCCGAACGGGTAACAATTACAATCTGGGCATCAACAATGGGGGGAACAATGTTATTATCAACTGTAGTAGCGATATTTTTATCAGCAAGATTCTCTTTATTATCACCAACAGAAGACATTTTTTTATCATTAACAAAAGTCTCTCTTTTATCACCAACAGAAGATATTTTTTTTATCATTAACAAAAGTCTCTCTTTTATCACTAACAGAAGAGGCTCTTTTATCATTAACAGAAGTTCCAATTAACTTTCCTGAATCTGGATAATGGAGTACCCTCAGCTTTTTGTTCTGAAACAGGCGATCTGCAAAGGGAGCAAACAACCCTTCATATTCATTGTCTCCCAGAATTATAATGGTAAACCATTGTTCCGCATCATGCTTTCCATCTTCAAATACACTACCTGTTGTTTTGGTTTCTTCAGTGCTACCTTCAGGTATTGTTTTTATCGTTTTGTTTGATTTTTGATGGGCAAAAGATTCTTCCGGCCATTCAATAAAATCGGTGAACTTAATTATCAATGCTGCCTGAATCTCCTGTCTTGAGATATCCTCAGAGGCAGCCGGTAATACAAATGCCCATAAAAAGGTTATCTGAATGGCCAGAAAAAGCAATGGGCAGACAACAAAAGTTGCAAAAGAATTTCGCATATCATATGCAATCTTTTCCATGGGATTGCGCCTCACTGCCTTCATATCAAAACATCCAACTTAGCCCGATGGTGTAAACGGGTTCTTCAAGGGTAATTTGCTGTTTGTTAAGGGAATCATAGTAGTACCCTGTTGACGGAACGTCATTATCGAAGATATTTTTCCCTTTCAGAAACAGTGAGCAGCGATCAGTCAGGTGATATCTGAGACCTGCATTTACAACAATGCGGTTATGATCAAAAAGATCCTGTTCCTGATTTTCGCCTCCGTCTTCTTCCCCTGAAGGTAAATTGTTTTCAACTGTTGTTACAGCAGCATTGTAAAGACACCCAAGGGTCATATCCAGGCGGTCATCAAAGAAAGTATGCCCCATGTTAAATTTAATGATATGTTCAGGATAGACCTTCCAGTTTTCTCCATTCCTGTTTGTCAGACGCATGAAAAAATCGGTTGCATCTGTGTTGTGAGGGTGTGAAAAGCCATATGAGATATCAAACCAGGTTCGATCATCAGGTGCAAAATATAGTGAAACCTCAAAACCGGCAGATGCAAAAGAATCGGTGATGATCTGCTCTACATAATCAGCCTCATCTGGGAGCTGCTCTGAATTATCAACTGCGGATTGCGATGATGATGAGCTGTTCTGGGACACCTGAGAATCAGAATCAGAAGAATCATCAGGATTTCCCGGCAATAAAAACACGGAATCCTTAAATACATTGTAATATCCGTTCAGACTGAAACGGCAGCGATCATCCAAAAATCCGAGATGATATCCAATCTCGTAACTTTTTACCTCTTCGGAAGTGAGCAGCTCATGTATATCTCCATAAGTGACATAATTTATATATTGAGGGTAGTGATATCCCTCCTGATATATCAATTTTATATTTTGGTGGTCATCAAGATCCCAGGTGATACCAAATCTTGGAGTGACCATATCAAGGGAGCCACCTTCAAATTCAAGTTCCACATTTTCTCCATGGAATTCAAACTCTTCAGAATAAACACCATCATAACGAAGGCCGGCAAACAGCATTACATCCTTTAATATCTGGTAATTATCCTCAATAAATATGCTGGCTTCAAGCCACTCCACATTGGCTTCAAAGGAGATATTTCCCTGGTCGTCAATCGGTGCAAAGTCAGGAATCTCACCTGATTCATAAATATCACTTACATTTATGACAATACTGTCAGCATGAAATCGTTTCCATAAAAGTGACCCGCCAAGTGCAATCCTGTGACCTGCAAATCGGGTTGTTTTAAGAAGAAGCCTTGATTTGACCTGCCATTCTGAATCCTGATTTTCATCCTCCCATGAGAGGTAGTCAGGGTCATATTCAAAGTATTTAATTGGTATTCCAAGTGTCAATACTTCAGTATCTGTCAAATGAAAATCCATCTCAGGAATTATTGCAGAACTATTCATGGCAAGCTCGGAATAGCCACTTTTGTCATATTTGAATTTAAGGGTGGAGTCAACAACTTCATTTTGGAGAAATGTGGTTAACCTGAAGTTCTCCTTTTCCCAGTTCAATGAAAAACGGCTGTTGGACTCAGGAAAGGAGTTCATCTTCACTTCTCCATCCTCAATTCCTTCAGACTCAACCGTGCCTGCATAGAAGAAAAAATCTCCTTTTGTAGGTGATGAGAAGCCATAACCGGTTTCAACCTTTACAAGATTATGGGGAAAGCCCGCCTCTGAATTGACAAAGCCTCCTGGATGCTCTGCTCCGTTTTTCTGGATTACATTGATAAAGCCGTTGATTGACCCACTGCCATGGATAATGGAACAAGGACCTTTGAGAACTTCAATGCGATCCATATAGCCAAGAAGAGGCAAATCAAGGTTGGTGTTAATGCCAACTCCGTTGCTGATATTCATGCTCTCACCGTCCAGCATGTATAAAATGGTGGCATTGGAAGAAGAGGCAATTCCTCTAGTGGCTGACAAGGCTCCGGCGCTGTAGGCACCTGAAACATTAACCCCGGGCACATGATATTCCAAAAAATCGGAAATACTTGATGCATATGCACTCTCTATCTTTTCTCCTGATATCACGCAAATAGCACCTGGTGCCTTTTCCTGGGGGATATCAAAAAAACTGGTGGAGCTTGTTTCAATTGACATCAACTGCTCTATGCTCATTTCTGCAAGTTCTTCCACAAGGGTTTTTGCATTGGCATCAAACGATACAAACGGAAGTAAAAGAAGGGGAGTAAGCAGACGGATAAAAATGGTATAATCATAGCCGTTTAAACACTTATTCATAATATCACACATATTTATTTCAGGTGTCAGATTGCATAACATGCTTTTTTCAATTCAATCATTACCAAATATATACTCAAAATTGACATCTTGTTGGCTTTTTGGCATTAATTGCATTTGTCTGAATCAGGATGCCCGGGATTTACAGGATGCTCAGGATAAACAATCCTGCCTTATCTTTTCAAAATCGACAAATAGTGGATGGACGGAATGCCTTGATTTTACAATAAAGTTATTGGTTGGAAAATCTATAGTTTTTAAAGAGTGATGTTTTTAACAATAGATTTCAATATATTACGACAGTTCAAAATGTGAAATTCCCTGGTGGCACTATGAACATACTTTATCTTTTCCAGAAGCTTCACTGGAAAAGTTTCAAATCTCACCAGAAGCTCTTCAATAGAAAGGCTTTGCTTGACATTGGCCATCTCAAACGCTTTTCTCCAATCTTTGTAACCTCGGGAATGCGCCTCCAGAATATCAGCAATATCCTTGGGTTCATCTCTGTTAAGAATTGCTCCAAATTTATTGGACATAATTTCATTTAGCGTGTCTATCTTGTGGTTATCAATTAAGTTAAATTTTTCAATTTTTTCAATATATTCATGGACGAAATCCAGCTGAAGCACAAGTGAGTTCTGACTAAATAAAATTCTGACAAAATCTTTGCTCTCAACAGTTATTTCAAATTCAAGGTGATTTGACTTTAGCAGAAAATCCTTTAATTCTGACCTGAACATATTGTTTTTGTTTGTGAAGAAATCCAGATCATCACTGTATCTGTGATTATAGTTGTGGAATCTGCTCAGTGCAGTGCCACCTGTGAGGTAAAACATGTTATCAAGAGAAGAAATAATTTCCAGCAATTCATCCTGAAATTTATAAAGAATATCATAGTGTCCAGCGTAATCTTTCTGGTGCATTGGTCTCACCTAAGTAGTGATTTCTGAGGGCTGCGACCCTGGTATTTTGAAATTCATGTTTAAAGCATCCATAAGGAATTTTCTCAAGCAGCTCTTTCAGGTCATTTTCCTTGAAAAGCCTTTTTGCCACACGGAAAAAGTCACTTGAATTGAGAATAATTTTTTTTAAAAGATAGAGTTTTTCATCTTTCTGATTTCCGTAGATGATATTTTCAATATCCTTAGTGGTATAATCATAGTCCCAGAAGCACTCTTTTATAACAGTATTCAAAATGTTTGTTTCATTCATATAAAACAGGCTCTTGCTTGTTTGTTACTGTCAAAATCCATACCTTACTACATTTTTAATATTTATTACATTTGTTAAAATAGGAGTAAAAACAAGTTTTACAGGCACAGCATAATGTTTTTACCGTGAAAATGGATACAAATTTTCATATTCGGGGGTGGCTGAGTCACAGCTATGTCCGTTTACCGTGAAGATAGATACAAATTTTCATATTCGGGGGTGGCTGAGTCACAGCCATGTCTGTTTACCGTGAAAATGGATACAAATTTTCATATTCGGGGTGGCTGAGTCACAGCCATGTCCGTTTACTCAAAATCGACACTTAGTTGCATTTTTGGTATTTGGGCTTTTTACAGGGGCATCATCTTTGAGTTCTTATGCCTTGAAAAAAGCATGAAAGCTCTCAATAACCCGCTCAATATCCTTCCTGCTTACATCCAGATGTGTAACAAGACGAAGATTATCATACCCATTGATAAGAATGCCATGCTCCATCATGAATGTGGACAATCCACTGCCCCTCTTGCCTGTTCTGACAAAAACCATATTGGTGGATGCAGAATCAGGTGATATCTCAATCTCGTCAATGGAGGAAAGCCCATCCGCAAGGATAGATGCATTTTCATGATCCACAGAGAGCCTTTCTATATTGTTTTGAAGTGCGTAAATGCCGGCAGCAGCAAGAATACCGGCCTGACGCATGCCTCCTCCCAGCATTTTCCTCCATCTTCTGGCAAGCTTGATCATGTCACGGCTTCCACACAGAATTGAGCCTACAGGTGCACCAAGCCCCTTGGAGAGGCACACTGATATTGTATCAAAGGGAGCTGCAATATCCTTTGCATCAATGCCAAGTTTCACGGCAGCATTGAAAACTCGGGCACCATCCAGATGAAATTTCAACTGATGTTGCTCAACAAATTGTGCTGCATTCTCCATATAGTTCATGGGCAGAACTTTGCCACCCTGGGTATTTTCAAGGCATAAAAGGGTGGTTTTTGCAAAATGGTCGTCAATGGGTTTTATATGTGCTTCAACACGACCAAGATCAAGTGTGCCGTCAGTCTCAAACTCAAGGGGCTGGGGCTGGATGCTTCCGAGAACCGCAGCACCTCCTGCCTCATATTTATATGTGTGGGCGGTCTGTCCCACAATATACTCATCTCCACGGCCGCAATGTGTCAAAAGTGCAAGTAGATTGCTCTGGGTACCTGATGAGCAAAAAAGAGCATCTTCTGTTCCTATCATTTCCGCTGCAATGGCCTGAAGACGGTTTACTGTGGGATCTTCTCCATACACATCGTCTCCAACCTGAGCTTCTGCCATGCATGCACGCATTGAAGCATCTGGTTTTGTAACAGTATCACTTCTTAAATCAATCACCGTAGCAGTCTCGCTTTTTTAAAAAATAGTAGTTTATTCTCACGAATTTCTATGTTTTAATTCCAAATCTCCGGGTAAGATTTTGTATTGCCTGCTGCTGAACCATGCTTTGATAACTGCATGGACAAGGGTGGCAAGGGGTATGGCCAGAAAAAGTCCCCATGTTCCCCAAAGCCCTCCAAAAACAAGAACAGCAACAATTATGGCAACAGGATGAAGGTTTACAACTTCAGAGAGCAGAAGCGGTGCAAGAAGATTGCCGTCAAGGGCTTGAATCACCCCGTAGGCAGCAACAACATAGGCAGTTTTGGCAACAAAGCCCCATTGGAAAAAAGCAACAAGGGCAATTGGCAGAACCATAAGGGCAGCACCTATGTATGGGATCAACACTGAAAGCCCTACAAAAAGAGATAAAAGTACGGCAAATTGAAGATCGAAAAAAGCAAAAGTTGCGTAACTTACACCCCATACAATAAGGATTTCCCAGATTTTACCTCTGACATAGTTTGTAATCTGGATATTTACCTCGTTCCAAACCTTTGTTGACAGATCCCTGTTGTCAGGAAGAAAACCCTTGAACCACTGCAGGATAAGGTGCTTGTCTTTTAAAAAGAAAAAAATCAGAAGTGGAACCAGAACAAGATATACAATCACTGTAATCAGGCTTTTAACTGATGCAAGGGAAAATGACAAAATTTTCTGTCCCTGACTGTAAAGCTCCGAGGCAATGGCATTTACAAAATAGTCTATCTGAGATTTATTGATTATATCAGGATATTTTTCCATTGCCTCCATAAATGCTTTCTGTCCCTTTCCAAGCATTGTTGGAAGTGTCTGTATAAACTGGGCAACCTGCTTGGAAAGGAGTGGAACAAGCCCTGTCACTGTAACTATTACACAGGCCATGAAAAAACAGAAGACAATTATCACAGCAGGTGTTCTCGGGGTTTTAATCCATTCAAGCCTTTGAACCATTCCCTCAAGCAGATATGCAATCATGGCACCCATGAAGACTGGTATTAGCATATCTCCAAGAAGAAATACTGTGAGAAAGCCAGATATCAGCAAAAGCGTCAATATTATTATCTGGGGATCAGAAAAATTGCGGTTAATCCATTGGCGGAACATGTCAAACATGGGAATTCCTCTTCTTTTTTTTCATTTGAATATACCAATCTTCATGGCCGTAAAGTTGATCTGAGCAATCTGGACAGATACCATGGCTGAAGGAAGCATCGGAATGTTTCTGGATATAGGATTCCAGAATATTCCAGTACCCTTTGTCATCCCTGATTTTTTTGCAGTGTGAACAGATGGGAATAAGACCGCTTAATACATTTACTTTTTCAAGTGCGGCCTTTAGCTTTTTAATAAGGTTTTCTCGTTCTTCTTCTGCCTGCTTGCGTTCGGTTATGTCATTTCCTGAACTTAACGTGGCAATAATATTGGCGTCATTATCCATCATTATGGTATTATTCCAGGCGATCATTCTCTCTTTGCCGCTTTTTGTTACAATAGAATTTTCAAAATACTCAACTGACTCAATCTCCCCGGCCATTATGCGCCTGAAAACCTCTGCTGCCTGACTTTTTTCATTTTTCGGCACAAAGCGTTCAAACCAATTGGTGCCGATAATATCTTTTTCATCATAGCCTAAGATCGAACAGCCTTTTTTATTGATTAAAATAACCTTCTGATCAGGAGCAATGGCGACCATTATAACAGCAGCGATATCAAGATATGTTTGTGCATGGTCTCTTTCCTCTTTAAGGCTTTTTGTCCGCTCCTCTACAATGTGTTCAAGCTCGTCATGTGCTTTTTGCAGGTGCTCCTCTGCTTTTTGTCGCATCAAAAGCTCATAACTTATTTTCTGATATGATGAATATAAATATAAAGTCATTTCATTGATTGAAGATATCATCTGGCTGAGTTCATCATTAAAGTCAATCCCTTCACGTGGTAAAGCCAGTAACTTTGGTTTGTCTTTAAAATCAAAATGTTTTAAATAGGAACTAATTAACAAAATATGTTTTATAAGTAGGAAGTGGAAAAGAATATATATAAAAGTTGTTACAAGAAAAGTCTTAAGACTTTGGGCTATGAGAATCGTTATAAGGCGGCTGGACAAGCGGGAATAAACGGAAGACATGCTTGCAACTACTGTCAGATTTCCTATTTGACGGGATATGATCCTGCTTTCATAAATAAGAGGAATCTGCTTTTCAATATTAAATTTTGATATTTTTTCCCCAATTTTTATATTGATATTACTTTCACCTGTAAGTTCAATGTACTCAATGTCCCTGAGATTCAATATCCCTTCCAATTGAGATTGCAGCCCTTTTTTATTAAAAAACCACAACGCTTCAATGAGTGGTTGTTTAAAACTTGTCTCTATTCTCTGAAACTGGTCATCAATAACTCTTGTGTCTCTTTTATATTCAATGAGAAGCTGGATTGCGGTTATAAACAGGGTTACAATACCACTGAACAGCAGTATGTAAAACAAAAGCCGATATGCAATCCTGTTACTCATTTTTTTATAAAAATTTAAAATCATTGCATTTCCAATAAAAAAAGTTTCTCAATTACGCATGGCAAATGGACATAAGCAATTCATAGATTGCTTATTTTCGTGTTGTTTTCTCAAAGTCGTCACCTATGATCTTGTAAGCCTTGTTAACAGTGTCTGAATCAGGATTCCCAGGATTAACAAAGATAAGGCAGGATTATCTATCCTGAACATCCTATCCATCCTGGTTATCGTGATTCAGACAAATGCAATAACTTCTGAAAAAGCAATAAAAATGTCGATTTTGAGTATATTATTGGGCATCAATAAAGGCTTCATAGTATTGTCGAATGAGTTTCAGCTCTTTTTTATCGGTGTGGCCTATTTCTGTAATGCTGCGATATTCATCGGTCGTTTTTATCCTGCGTAATACTTCATTCCACTTTTCTATAATGCGCTTCCCCCACTCATTTTTTGTACAACACAAATAGACATAGGAATAGGGTTCCATTTCACTGATCGGGATGCTTGTTATTGAAGCTGTGTCATCACCTTTTTTATTATAGTATTCAGCAACAATTGGATATTCTATAGTGTAATCAATGCGGCCTGTGCTAACCATTTTTATCAATGATTCAGCTCTTGCCGAAACACGAGTCAGGTTGGAACCGGATTCATATTTTTTTAGTAACGTATCTACTTTTTCGGTAAAGGATCTGTTTTTCTCTGCATACCCATTAAAACGTTTGTCACTCAGTAAGGTTACAATGGAGTATGACTCCGGATTTCCCAGCTTATCAGCGTCTGCTTTTTTAATGATAATGGCATTGGGCAAAACAAAGGTATGGGGTATTGAGTAATAAACAAGATTCTCTCTATTGCCGCTTTTCAGACCAAACGGATAGCAGATATTATTATTTTGTTCCACTTCATGCCAAAATCTTGCCCAATTCATTATTTCGGTTACATGATCGTATTCCGGTAAATTATCCTGTGCCACCTTTAGAATATGATTGAATCTACCATTTCCTTTATCTTCTCCTTCCAATATCATCCATGGTGGCCAATCCAATATCATCCAGGTTATGCTATCTTTTGAGTAAACTTTTGATAGACAGGAAGAGGATGCAATAATAAATGTAAACAGTAGAAGAACGCATTGCCACAATTTAAGCAATAAAAATTCTTTACAAGGATTCCTCTTACCTACACTTTTCATAAACATAATGATCTCATTTTTTGCCTTACTCATAACTATTTTTGGTAGTGCATAAAAGTGTTGATATCTTTTTGTGAAAGCCCTGCTGAATCAAGGTTTGTGAAGAGCTCATCAACATATTTGGGACACCACCCTATTTTTTTTAAAGGATTGAGTATGAATCAAGTTTTGTCATCAAAAGGTGGTTGGTAAGATCACATTGAATGGGAGTTACTGAGATATAATGCTCCTCCAGTGCCGCATCATCTGTTTCAGGCTCATTTTCCACAGGGTCCATGCAGTCATACCAGTAATATGTATGTCCACGGGGATCTGTCTCTTTTTTAAATCGTCTGGAAACATTTCGGGTCGCCTGGCGGGTTATTTTAATTCCCAGCACCTCATTTAGATTTATGGCAGGGGCATTGATGTTAAGAAAGGTTCCCTGGTGAATTGTTTCAATAAGGCTTTGGGAGGCAAATGCATCAATGAATCTGGCCATCCCTGTGTAATCCATTATATCCCCTCTTTTTATGGAGACAGCAATGGCCGGTACTCCATTTATGGCAGCTTCCCTTGCAGCACCTGCCGTACCGGAATAATTGATATTAACGCCGGTGTTTGAGCCTGCATTTACACCGGAAATTACAAGATCCGGAGGAGTCTCATACAGCTCAAACAGGGCAAGTTTAACGCAGTCAGCAGGTGTTCCGGTAACAGAGTACTCTTCAGACTCCATTGCAGTTATTTTTTTTGCCATATTTTTCATCCTGAGAGGTTCGTGAAGGGTAATTCCGTGGCCGACAGCACTTCGTTCTCTGTCAGGAGCCACCAGAGTGACCTTGTGGCTGTATCGAAACTGTTCATAAAGGGCACGAATGCCAGGTGCCAGGTATCCATCGTCATTTGTCAAAAGTATATTCATTAATCCATTGCCTTTCATGTTTATTGGTGCTTAAATCTCGGGTTGCATCAATTTTATTTTATAACATGTTTTCAGCACGACTGTACAGGTATGATTGGAGCCATCAATGTATTCTATCCCCATTAACAGCATGAGAGTCTTTATTCCATTTGCCATGGGATACTTTCTCTCCTATTTATATCGCGTTGTAAATGCCGTTATTGCCCCTGATCTTGTTTTGGATCTAAATATTGATCCATCACAGCTTGGCCTGCTGACATCAACTTACTTTATATCCTTTGCATCTTCACAGCTTGCCCTTGGTGTGCTGTTAGATCGCTACGGACCAAGGCTTATCAATGCATCATTGCTGCTTATTGCTGCAACAGGAGCATTTGTTTTTGCCAGATCCCACACATTGACGGGGCTTGTAGTTGGTCGAGCATTGATAGGCCTTGGGGTATCGGCCTGTCTTATGGCAGCTTTTAAGGCATATGTAATATGGTTTCCTGAAAAAATCTGGCCAAGAGTCAATGGATTTCAGATGGCAGCAGGTGGAGTTGGAGCATTGACAGCAACAACACCTGTTGAATGGATGCTTAAAATAACCGACTGGAGGGGAGTATTTGCAGGACTTGCGGTTTTAAGCTTGGTTATTGCAGCAGTACTCTTTTTTGTTGTACCGCAAAAAAAAGCCATGAACAATTTGCCGAATGACAAGGATAAACAAAAACATAAAAAAAATGAATCCCTTAAAGAGCAGATAGCAGGCATAAGAGTTATCTTTTCAAGCCGGAACTTCTGGAGAGCAGCTCCTGTTACCACCCTTTCCCAGGCAACATTTCTTTCCATACAGGGGCTTTGGATAGGGCCATGGCTCAAAGATGTTGCAGGGCTTGAACGCCACGACATTGCAACAATATTGTCACTGACAGCAGTTGCAATGATAACAGGCTTTATTACACTTGGAATGGCTGCAGAAAGGCTTGAACAAAGGGGGATGGATCTGCTTCTTGTCTCAATAACAGGAATGGCAGTTTTTATGGCTGTTCAGGTATTAATAATTTTAGATATTGTATCAGGTGCCATGCCCTGGGTTCTGTTTGGTTTTTTTGGTACATCAGGAATTATTGCCTATGCCGGGCTTTCCAGAAAGTTTCCCGGATACCTTTCCGGAAGGGTTACCACAGGGATTAACCTCCTGGTTTTTGTTACAGCCTTTGTTGCTCAATGGGCAATTGGAGCCATTATAAAACTGTGGGATATGGGGGGGGCGGCGGTGCATGCTCCATCCGTTGCTTCAGCAATTAAAAATGGTGCATCCCAAACAGCACAGAACTATTATGCAGCTTCAGGATACAAAGCGGGATTTGCAATAATGCTTATGCTTCAACTGGCAGCGGTCATCTGGTACTTTATTTCCTCAAAATCGACATCTTATTGCTTTTTTAGAAGTTCTTGCATTGGTCTGAATCAGGATGCCCAGGATGCTCAGGATTTACAGGATAAAAATCTTGAGCATCCTGTAAATCCTGGTTATCCTGATTCAGACAAATTCAAGAAATGCCAAAAAGTCCAACAAGGTGTCGATTTTGAAAATTCAAAGAACCCTAATTTTTAGCTTTGACAATGCAATAGGTTTCGAGTTTGAGTACTTAAGAATCTAAAGTGATGCATATCTGTTATCCAACAGGGTTTTTAATTTAACATATTCTCGAATCAGCCTCTCATGCATCTCTTCAGTGTTTGCAAGCGATTTTTTTGCTGCCATTTTTTCAATATCCACAATCACTTTATGTAATGATTTTGCACTGAAATTGGCAGCCATGCCTTTAAGAGCATGGGTGTTTTTTGCAATACCATCAAAATCCTTTTTCATAATAGAGTCGTTGAGTTTAGGAATTTGTTTCTCAAATCCACTGATGGCAACGGGAAGCATTTTTTTGAATATCGCCATATTGTTGCCGCAACGGTTAAGAAATTCCACATGGTCAAAAATATGGTTTTCAGCTTCAAAATCAATCTTATCTTTTTGACTCTCCTGATTATCTTGCTCTCTCTTATCATCCTGATTATCTTGTTGCTCCAGATCTTCATGATTTAAGGAAGAATTAATTTGATTATGATTAAATTGTGCTGCAATTACATTAAAAAGAAGATCAGGCTCAACTGGTTTGGTAATATAGTCTGTGAATCCTTTAGCCATAAAACGGGCTCTGTCTTCGGACATGGCATGGGCTGTCATGGCGATAATTGGGATATCTGAATTTGTCATATTTGATTCCCGAATATTCCTGGTGGCTTCAATACCGTCCATTTCCGGCATTTCTATATCCATCAATACCAGGTCATAGGACTCTTTGCTGATGAGTTTCAAGCCCTGTTTTCCATTGTATGCGATATCCACCGACACTTTAAATCTTTTAAGAATTTCTGAGATCACTTTCTGGTTAAAGAGATTGTCTTCAACAATCAGAATTTTTCGTCCGGAAAGGGGAAACGCTCTGTCCCGAAAAGCCTTTGTCATTTTTGGAATATGAACTTTTGCTCTTTTTTCAAATAGTGCCGTAAACCAGAATTTACTGCCTTTGCCTTCAGTACTTTCAACACCGACTCTTCCGCCCATCATTTCAGCCAGTTGCTTGGAGATCACCAGACCAAGTCCTGTACCGCCATATTTTCGGGTGGTAGAAGAGTCAACCTGTGAAAAGGACTTGAATAGAAGGTTTAACTGGTTTTCAGGAATACCGATACCTGTATCAATGACAGTAAACCGAAGCGTTGTGTGAAGATCATCTTCATTTTGATTTGAAATATGGATGGTGACACCACCGGTATTGGTAAATTTTATGGCATTGGTTGTAAAATTAAGCAGAATCTGACGCAAACGAAGAGAATCACCATAAAGAAAGGGAGAGACATCAGATTCCATATGGCAATTCAGATAAAGTCCCTTTTCTTTCGCCTTGGGAGAAATCAATCGAATGATATCATCAATCTCCTGCTTGAGACCAAACTCCACAGCTTCCAGTTCCAGTTTTCCAGCTTCAATTTTGGATAAGTCCAGAATATCGTTAATCAAAGAGAGTAGAATTTCCGAAGATTCCAAAACGGTTTGTGCATAGTCATGCTGTAGTGGTGTCAAGTCTGTTTCCATGAGAAGACGGGTCATGTTGATGACAGGATTCATGGGTGTCCGGATTTCATGACTCATATTGGCAAGGAATCGGCTTTTGGCAAGATTTGCGGCCTCAGCAGCTTCTTTTGCCTGTTTTAGGGCATTTTCATGTACACGTCGGTCAGTTATGTTAATAAAGTTTGCAATGCCTCCGGTGAGGTTTTCCTCCTCATCAAAAAGTGGGGCGGCATTGACTGAAATCCAGCGCTGTTCACCCTGTTCATCAATCAATCCGTGCTCAATCCCTGATACAACCCTTTGCTCAGTCATGGCAATGGCAAGTGGAAATTTTTCAGGAGAAAAAGGATTGCCATTGTCGTCGATACTTCTCCAGTCAGGGTCATTAAAATAGCGTTTGGTAATGACATCATATTGAACATTGAGGATTTCACCGGCAGCAGCATTGGCATAAATAATCTGTCCATCAGAATTGACCTGAACCACTCCTGTGACAAGATGATTCAGAATATACTGTAAACGGTTCTCTTTGGCACGCAGCGCCTCTTCCATTTTCATTCGTTCCGTGATGTCGATCAACACCCCCTGGATGCCCACGACTTCATTATTTAGAATGTTCGGGGTACTGGATGTTCTTACCCAGCGAAATCCATCTGTTTTGTGCAGCATACGCCATTCAATGGGTTGGGCTTTTCCGTTCAATCGATCCAGCAGGGTCATATTGATCAGGGCAATATCATTTGGTACGACTAATTCTGATACATGGCAGCCCATAAGTTCATCTGCCCGAAATCCTGTAATGTTATGTATTACAGGTGAGACGTAGGTCACTTTTCCTTCAAGATCAAGAGTATAAATGGCCTCGCTGATATTTTCCACCAGCCGACGGTAACGCTCCTCACTCTCCTGCAAACATCTGGTACGTTCTGCCACCTGAGCCTTAAGCTCTTGATTGCGCTGGGCAATGGCATTGAGCCGCCAGCGATAGCCCCCAAAGAGAAGCGTCAGTAGCAGCATAAGGGTACAGGCCTGAAACCAGATCGTTTTCCACCAGGGTGGCGTGATTATTATTGCAACAGAAGCTCCCATCTCATTCCAGACACCGTTATCATTGGACGCCTTGACCCGAAACGTGTAGCTTCCCGAAGGAATATTGGTATAGGTGGCTTTCCGGTCTTTGGAATCGGTCTTGATCCAGTTTTGATCAAATCCTTCCAGCATGTAGGCAAATTGGTTGCGGTTGGACTTCCGGAAATT
>NZ_LT828547.1:189802-218827 GCF_900170035.1 Desulfamplus magnetovallimortis
GGGAAATTCAAGGCCGTAAATTGGAACGCAAATACTGACTCCTTATAGCTCAGGGTCAGGGTATCGGTGGCGTTGATATGGTGGGGCAGCCGTTTTGACGGACCGTATGAAACTGATTTGTTGAACAGCAGAAAATCCGTCAGCAACACAGGTGGTGGAAAGGTGTTTGCTGCAATGTCATTGGGATAGAATGCATTGTATCCGTTGACTCCGCCAAAATACAATTTTCCGGACGCATCCTTCCATGCAGCGCCTGTTACAAATTCTTCGGCCTGTACCCCGTCTTCGGGGCCATACTGCGTAAATTCTCCGGTATCTGGATGCAATCTGTTGATACCCTTGTTTGTGCTTGTCCATACATCACCGGCATCATCCACCAATACCCCATAGACCACATCATTACTAAGCCCGTCCCGTTCACGATAGGCCCTAAATTCTTCTCTCTCCAGATTCAATCTGTTGAGTCCGCCGCCATATGTGCCGATCCAGAGATTGCCATTCTGATCCTCTGTGATATCTATGATTGAGTTTTTGCTCAGGGTGTTTACATCATCATCATCGTTCATGTACCGGACAAACCGGGCATCGTCGCCTGGCAGCAGGCGGTTCAATCCGTTTTCTGTGCCTATCCACAGATTCCCTTTAGAATCTTCAAACAGGCAGCGTATCCGATTATCACTGAGAGTGTGGGGATCGTTCTTATCATGCCGATATTTCCGGAAGCGGACATCATCGCCTGGAAGACGCATATTGAGCCCGCCGCCAAGGGTACCCACCCAGAGATTTCCCTGTGAATCTTCGGTAATTGAGGTCACCTCAAAGGGGCTTAAGCTGTCGGGATCATCGGCATCATGAAAATAGTGCTCAAAGCGTGGACGATTTCCTCCCTCACTCTCCGCAACCATCCTGTGAAGTCCGGTACTTGTGCCGATCCAAAGTGAATCGTTGGAATCCTCGAATAATGCCATGACCAAATTTCCGCCAATATTGCGAGGAAATTCTTTCTCGTTTAGTGCAAAAAGATCTTCAAGACTAAAGGGATCATCATGGACATGTGCAATGTGAAGGAAGGTTGCTGGATTAAAAGTTGCTGGATCATAAGTTGCTGGATCATAAGTTGCTGGGTTGTTGGTTGATGGATTTACGGGGATGCGCATATTCAATCCGTCACCATAGGTGCCCACCCATAACGCACCACGGGAATCTTCGAGGAATGAGGTCGTAATATTACCGCTGAGGCTGCCTGGTTCGTGGGGAAGGTGTTTACAATGGCCAAAGGCCAGAGTTTTGGGATCAAAAAGATTTACGCACATACGCGTGCCAATCCACAAAAGTCCCTGGGCATCTTTAAAAATGGTAAAGATCTGATTGAAACTCAGGCTGTGAGGATCAGTGTTGTCATGGTAGTAGCGTTTGAAACAGCCGGTTTTTGAGGTCATCTGGTTCAAGCCGTGATCAGTACCCACCCAAAGATTCCCCCTGGAGTCGGTTTCAAGGCTGTTTACATGATCATGGCTCAAGCTGTATGGGGTTTCTGTATTATTAGTGTAGTGCGTAAACGCTGGAGTATTTCCGGCCGGCAGTGCCAAGGCATCCAGGCCGCTGTCTCGGGTTCCTATCCATAATATGCCCTGTTCATCCTCAAGCAGAGCGGTCACCGCATCACTGGCAAGGCTCCGGGGATCATTCTGGTGGTGCCTGTAGGCCATGAATCGTCCGGTCTGCGGGTCAAATGAATTGAGTCCGCCATCGTCAGTTCCGATCCACAGTGTGTGGTGACTATCTTCATATATGGCAGTCACCATGTTGCTGCTAAGGCTGTGCGGGTCATCGGGATTATGCTGAAAGGCTATGAATTGATTGGTTTCAAAATCAAATTGATGCAGGCCGCCGCCGAATGTGCCTATCCACAGCCTTCCCTGGCTATCTTCCAGAATGGTACGGATATCGTTATGGCGGAGGCTGGAGGGGTTGTCTGCCTGATGCTGATACTTTACAAATTGCTGTGTTATGCTGTCAAAGGCATTTAAACCATCATGTGTTCCGATCCACAGTGTCCCCTGTTTATCCTGAACGATGGTATTGATCAATACGTTGCTGACGCTGGCCGGGTCGGCAGGGTCGGAACGGAAGACTTTGATATCATAGCCGTCATAACGGTTCAGACCGTCCTGTGTACCGAACCAGACAAAGCCCTCACGATCCTGGAATATCGACAACACCGTTACCTGGGACAACCCCTGTTCAGGGCCAATCTGTTTAAAATAAGCGGCATTAGCCTCCCAGGCTCGTATAGGTATAATCATGCATATATAAAAGAGCAGAGCAAGGAAAAATTTTTTTTTCTGAGTTCCTTTATAATGAGTTCCCTTATAAACTCTATTCTCTGACAGGCTTAATGAAGCATCAAAGTCATTTAAGAACAGAAGTTTATGAAGGTTTTTTAATAAGCTCCCAAGGGATGCAACACCCGCAATAATGCATGAAGATTCATGAATCATGTTGTAACGCTCTATAAATAAACGCCTATGGGAGGCAACACTCACAACAAAGGATGAAAATACATGAATCATATTGTGGAGGTTTACAAATAAAAAATGATGCCATTGGGTTACCCGTTTCATTATTCCTCTCTATGTGTAAATATTCGCAATTAATAGCATATTGCCAGTAATGTCAGAATGTTGGGTATATAATGAGTTATTCAATTCAAGCTGTTTCTCTTGCGGCTTTGCTTATAAAAAAAATATGGCTTTTCAAAAATAAGATATGATAACAGAGCAACAATCCCAGAGATGAAAAAGGTTAAAAGAAACGCTGCTATGGTAGTTATTAAGGGGTGTACACTGTCAATCAAATATTTTTTGATAATATGTGTAAAAACAATAGGAATGACAATTGTGTGATAAAGGTAAAAAGAATATGAAATATTACCTAATTGACGAAGATATCGAATATTAAAAAAACTGTTTAAAATGCCTTTCCCAAAACAGATGTTGACAAATAAAAGACTCATAAGAATTAAAAAACAAATATACCAGTTTGAAAAGTTAATATTAAAAATCTGACTGCCAACAAGAATTATATATCCTGCAATCAGGCTGAAATCATTTCTGTTGTTTGCCCAGTTTTGAAGCTGATTATCATTAAAGGAAGCAATCATTGCACCAAAGAAAAAAGCCTCAAATCTGATATATGAGCTTGGAATCAGTAAGAACCCTAAAGCCAGAAGTAATAATATTTTATTTTTCAGGGAATCGCCGGAAATGAAAAAAATTAAAACAGGCACTGTGAAATAAAATATAAATTCATAAAATAATGACCATGTGACAACATGATAACTTTTAACACCAAATTCCTTTACTCCATGAATTAACAGAGTGTTCATAAAAAAAGTTTTCAGATCAAAATCAAACCATTTGAAATGAAAAGAGAAGAAATAGGTAGCAACAATAAGTGCAACTATGAATGCTGGATAAATCCGAAAGAAACGAGACAATATAAATGAAGTATATTTGAATTTTGTCTCTTTTTTAATTAAACGAACTATTAAAAAACCACTTAGTATAAAAAAAATATCCACCCCGTAATGTGATTTTCCAATAAGATACAGTAATTTAAGCAAAAGCGTATCTGCATTTGCAAGTGTTATATTGGGATGATGGAGAACATCTCTTACAACAGGCAGCATGAAATGTACGAAAAACACTAAGATGACAGCATAACCACGGACTCCTTCCATTGCTCCATATCGTTCAGTGTTGGACTCATCTGTCATTGGATTTTCCTGTAATCTCCTCTATGATAATCCGTATAACCGTTGTCTTTTCAAACATTTTGGATATATAATCATCTCCGCTTTCCATGTGGTCGGGACAATATTTCCGGAGTAACCCCTGAAGACCTCTTTTTTTATCTTTATTATCTGCAATAGATGCTCTGCCTGTGACAATAGCGCTTTCATAAATTGTGGTAAATTTTTCAGGAAGAACCTTTGTCTTTCCAACCACACAGAACGATACCATGGGGTTGGAGAGGATATTGTCTATTTTGTGACCTTTATGTGCACAGTGAAAAAAGATATCATTTCCCAGAACCACATAATTAAGAGGGACGCAGTATGGCTGATTTTCGGAATCAACTGTTGAAAGTACTCCATATTCACCGTTAACAACTATTGACATGGCAGAATCCCTGTCAATACTCCTCTCATTGCGTCTCATCTGTTTATGCATATTTATCCATCCAGTATTTATAAATAGTTTTTTTGGCATGTTTCATTCGTTGAGTTACATTATTATGAACCATTATTTTCATGATTAAGGGATTATCCTGATTTGTCATCATGTTAATCCTTAAATCATGGCTCAACATTTTCCGCAAAGTGTAAATCGGGAAATGAATAAAGCCTTACTTCTGAGCTTTATTAACAGAAATTTTACCTCATGGCAGCAAAAAAAATCATTTTTATACAATTTGCTCTTGCCCTGTCAATATTACTTGATATACTCTTACATTGAAAATTGATATTAGCGTGAAAATCTCTACTTATAATCTCCTTAAAGTCGACACCTATGATCTTGTAAACCTTGTCAACAGTGCCTGAATCAGGATTCCCAAGATTAACAAAGATAAGGCAGGATTAGCTATCCTGAGCATCCTATCCATCCTGGTTATCCTGGTTCAGACAACTGCAATAACTTCTGAAAAAGCAATAAGATGTCGATTTTGAGAATATCAGTGGGTTATAACTTAAAAAATTTCGAATTTTGATACCAATAAATGATGCCCTGAATCCTTTCTTTTTTTAATCTTTCCGGATACAAACTTCTTTTTTGAAATATCTATTACTAAAAGCAGCATGCTTCATTTCTGTTACCCTTTCCGGAGAGCTTAAGACTCTTGAAAAATCAATGTTCTAAGAAGTTAAATTAACATAAACCATAAACACAGATGAGGAAAATTATGAAAAAAATGAGTCTTGGTGCAAAACTTATCCTTTTTTTTATGCTCGTGGGCTTAATTCCACTTGCCGTAATGGGTACAATATCATTTGTCAACTCCAATAATGCACTTACGAGTCAAACCTATGCACAATTGAGAGGAATGCGGGATATAAAAAAATCCCAGATACAGCAATTTTTTGATGAACGTCAGGGAGATATGGGCGTTTTGATGGAGACTGTCAACACTTTGAGAAATGATGCTTTTATAAGACTTGGAAGTATTCAGTCACTTAAAAAACAGCAGATAGCAGACTACTTTAAAAGCCTCTTTCTTCAAATGGAGATTTTTTCAAAGAGCGCGGATGTCCATACCCTCTACAGCCGCCTTGTCCAATATCACAATGACATGTTTGTTTCTGAAACCGGAAATTATGATGTGACAACTGCTGAATACAAGGATATCTGGAATCGTCTTGGCAAAAATCTGAAGAATTTCAAGGAGCGCAGCGGAGTTTATGATGTATTCATGATCTGTGCAAAACACGGCCATGTAATGTACAGTGTGGCAAAAGAGGGGGATCTTGGAGAAAATCTGGGCTATGGAAAATACAAGGATAGTAATCTTGCAGCCCTGTGGCGTAAAGTTGTTCAGAGAGGAAAAGAGGCTGTTGTTGACATGGAGCCCTATGCACCAAGCAACAATGAACCTGCAATGTTTGCAGGTTATCCCATTCATGACGACAATGGAGCGATGATTGGGGTCATTGCCTTTCAGATTCCACTTGATCAGATCAACAGGGTTATGACCACCCGTCAGGGCATGGGAGAGACGGGAGAATCATATCTTGTTGGATCTGATAAGCTTATGCGTTCCGACTCGTTCCTGGATCCTGAACATCGCTCTGTCAAGGCAAGCTTTGCCCGACCAGCCAAGGGAAGCGTTAATACAAAAGCTGTAAATATTGCCTTTTCCGGCAGTTCAGGACAGGACGTTATTATTGACTATAATGGTAATCCTGTGCTTTCATGTTACGAGCCGCTTCCAATCATGGATATTACCTGGGCAATCATAACTGAAATGGATGTTGCAGAGGCTTTTGTTCCAAAAGAAGAGGACGGAACCTTTTTCTATAATAAATACACAGAGCTGTACGGCTATTATGACATGTTCCTTTTAAATCCTGATGGCTACTGCTTTTTTACAGTTACAAGAGAGACTGACTATCAGTCAAATTTTTTGAATGGCCCCTATGCTGATTCAGGACTTGGAAAACTGTTCAAAAAGGTTATGGCAAGCAAAAAATTTGGAATTGCAGATTTTGCGCCATATGCCCCAAGCAATAACGAACCATGTGCTTTTATTGCCCAGCCTGTAATCCACGAAGGCAATGTTGAGATTGTTGTGGCACTGCAACTCTCACTTGATGCCATAAACAAAATCATGCAACACAGAGAAGGAATGGGAGAAACAGGAGAGACATATCTTGTGGGGCCTGACAAATTAATGCGGTCAGACAGTTTTCTTGAGCCTGTTCACCATACAGTAAAGACCTCCTTTCAAAATCCCTCCACAGGAAAGGTTGATACAGAGGCATCAAGAATTGCACTTTCCGGCGGAGAAGGTCAAAAAATCATAACTGACTACAACGGCAATTCTGTGCTTTCAGCCTATACTCATCTCAATCTTGGAGATTTCTCATGGGCACTTATTGCTGAAATTGATGAATCAGAAGCCTTTGCCGCTGTAAATACTATGAAATGGCTCATGGTTCTTGTTTCATCAATAACTGTTGTGTCTGTTATCCTTATTGCATGGCTTATTACACGTTCGATAACAAAACCAATCAATTTCATTATTGAAGGCGTGAGTGACGGAGCAAACCAGGTTACAGCGGCATCAACACAGGTATCCTCGGCCAGCCAGTCCCTTGCTGAAGGTGCAAGTCAACAGGCTGCATCCATTGAAGAGACATCATCATCCATGGAAGAGATATCTTCAATGACACGTCAAAATGCTTTGAATGCCAAAAATGCCGATAACCTTATGACAGAAGCCAACAAGGTTGTCAGGATGGCTAATGATTCAATGGTAACCCTTACCCGTTCCATGACAGAGATCTCTACTGCAAGTGAAGAGACCTCAAAGATTATCAAGACAATCGACGAAATAGCCTTTCAGACAAACCTTCTTGCCCTTAATGCCGCTGTTGAAGCAGCAAGAGCAGGAGAAGCTGGAGCCGGCTTTGCAGTTGTGGCTGATGAAGTAAGAAATCTTGCCATGAGGGCTGCAGATGCTGCAAAAAATACAGCACAGTTGATTGAAAGCACTGTTGCAAAGGTCAGCGATGGTGCTGATATTGTTGACAAAACAAACCGCGCATTTCAGAATGTTGCTGAAAGTTCTGAAAAAGTTGGAAGTCTTGTTGCCGAGATTGCAGAGGCTTCAAATGAGCAGTCAACCGGAATTGACCAGGTCAATATTGCCATTGCGGAAATGGACAAGGTGGTACAACAGAATGCAGCAAATGCAGAGGAGTCGGCATCAGCATCAGAAGAGCTAAATGCCCAGGCCGAGCAGCTTAAAGATTTTGTCAGCCAGCTTGTGGGAGTCATCACAGGGCAAAACAGTGGCACGGGTGGAAATAGTGACGGAGGCAGGGGTTATTATGTGCGAGAGGGCAGAAGCAGTAGTGAAACAGCTTCAAGAACAGGGCAGCATGGTATTTCCGGTAAAAACAGATCCGGCAATGCACGTCAGATTGCCTCAGGTACAAAAAAGAAAAATTTTGCAAGCGATAAAAAATCTGGTCATTCAGGGGAGATAAGGCCGGATCAGATGATTCCATTTGATGATGAAGATTTCAGTGATTTTTAGTTACATTACTGTGGGGTTTCATAGCAGTAATTTACGCCGGATATTCAAAAAAGGCTACACTCAAATATTTTTTATATTCTTCGTTGTGTAATAGCCTGTCGGGTGTGATTTGCACTCTGTATGGAACATAATTTGCTGATTGTCCTTAAGTCAGTTACTCCATTGCCGCTTTTGGCGGATGTCTGATGGAGATAGTCAATACTGTTTACGTAAACGACAACTTCGTTGGCGGGGCGTGATGCAGTTTCTTTAGAGTAACTGACTGTTTTTTCAATTATTTATGTTTTCAATAAGGAGTGCATATGAAATTTCACAGAGTTTTTAAAAAAAACTGGTTATAACGGATTTAGGGGTTGCTTGTAAAAACCCCCTTGAGAAGCCGAAATCAAAAGATTTTGAAGCCAGCTATCATGATAGCGATGTCCGTTTAGTATTTCTGCCGGGCTCTGCAGGCCAACATATTTTTTGACGGTCAGAGGATTGGACGGTGCGAAATTATGGATGAGTGCCCATCCTCGAATATTAAGTTCTGCAGATACTAAATTTCCATGGAAATATTGAGTTGTAAAAAGATGCCTATCCATCCTTTTCATAAGACGATCTATCATATTGCTTGTTCTCAATGCTCCAACAAAATCATAGGCAATTGAAAAACATTTTACATTTGTATGTAATTTTTCAATGGGTTTAAGAATGGCTTCCGGAACGTCAACCTCCTTCAGTAGCCATTCATGGAGACGTCTTACTCGTTGGGAAAAGGCAGCTTTTGTGACTGCATTGTAGCAATTCCACATTTTATCAGCTACTTGCTTGAAAAGGACTCTATACTTTTTCTTGGATCGATCCCGGATCTTGATGTACACATGAAGAAAACAGGCAATCAAAACGGTATGGGGAAAAAGCGTTGTCCATGCGTTTTGAGTCCATTGCCAGCCGTCGGTATTAACAGTTCGAGGGGAATACTCAGGGTTCAAACACTGTGCCTCATACTTAAAATTGTTATAAGCCCCGGTCAACGCCTTTTCTCCTGCATCCGTAGCAATCGCCGTGCCGAGGATACAATTGCCGCCGACAGTAGTTGCCACATAGGTCTTTTTACCTTTGATCCATGAGTGTTTTTCATCAGCACCAAGGTCTTTCGGAATACTTTCAATATTTCTTACTGTGGTACCAACAAGATTATTTCGACCAAGGGATTGTTCTAATCGATACCAATACATTGGATTTTTACCAAATACGTGGGATAGTGCCCAAAAAGGAACATCAAATTTACGCAAGAATAAGCCATTTTCCACGTCATCAACCATGCCTGCCATGTAAGGCATTACAAACGATGGGCGAATGGTATAACTGAGGCCGGAAACTTTTATCCTGCGAATAAAAATTGACAGTTTCTCAGAGAAATGAATATCCTTCAGTTCATACCCAAACTCAATACCAGCAGGAAACAGCTCAGGATAAGCTTTGATGTTATGATCAAGTTCTTTTCTGAAAGCTGAAGGATCTTTGATATTTGTGTTGTAGTTATCAGAAACAAAAGGGACACATATGGTTCTGTTTTCTCGATTTTTTTGCATTACAAACCTCACGTAAAATGGTTGATGCTTACACGAGAATTATAATAAAATTTCAAAAAAAAGCTAAAGAAAATGCACACCCCCTAAATCCGTTATAACCAGAAAAAAAAATATCTTTCGGTCTGGTTGTTTTTTATCATCATTGCAGCGTTTCTTAATCCTTTGATTGCTTCCGGCATTAATGCCCCTTCAGGTATAAGGATTGCTGAGATCAGTTCACTTCTTCCGGAACCTACATGTACAGACGGTATTCAAAATCAGGGAGAGACTGGTGTGGATTGCGGCGGCCCCTGCCCCAATGCCTGTTCTGCAGGAAGAGTTTTTTATGTTGCAAACAATGGAGATGACTCATTTGACGGACTATCCCCTGAAAAAGCCTGGCGAACCATAAATCATGTCAACAGTCAGACCTTTGAGCCTGGAGATGCCGTTCTTTTCAGGCGGGGTGATACCTGGCGGGAAACAGTTTACATCTCAGAATCTGGCACACAAGATGCCTATATAACCTATGGGGCTTATGGTTCAGGAGCAAAACCCCGAATTCTGGGATCAGAAAGAGCATATGGCTGGGTTGCAGAATCTCTTGCTTCTAATGTATGGCGCTCCGAAAACACCCTTGATATTCCAATGTCTCCAGGGTATGGTTCCCACCCTGCAAGTCTCTTTTTTGGTGAACCAGATGGCTCAACAACCTGGGGAACCATGCAGAGCATTTCCTATGCCAATACCTGCGGAACAAATTTTTCGTCACTCACGGATGAGTATGACTGGTGCTGGAAAGATGGTTATATCTATGTATATTGTGAGCAGAACCCTTCAACCAGGTATTCTTTTATAGAGGTGCCGCAAAGGGATGCTTCAATCCGTATGGCAACATCTCCGCCACAGGAGTATATTATTGTGGATGGCCTCGAACTTATGTATAACATCAAGGCAGGTTACGATGACGGCTGGCCAATGGATTACGAGGTAAAAGGGCTTGTGATAAAAAATTGCCATATTGCCTATATTGGTGTCAGAGGTGCTGCAAGTGCAATGGGGCTTCAGATATGGCATTCAGATATGCTGGTTGAAAACAATGATATACATGACAGCGGCCGCAGAAATATATCCTACAATGTATATGTTGACAATGGTCGCCATAATCATGATCTTGTTTTTGAAAATGTGACATTTAAGAATAACACTCTTCACAATGGCTACCATACAAACGGTTTCGACATATCAGGTGGCTCAAGCTATAATGGAGTCTATTTCAACGATACCTTCAGAAATTTCTCATTTATTGGCAACCTTATTTACGACGATCCTGATGATGACCCCACCAACACTCCCAATGACTGGACAAGCATGGGAATTTACCTTAATTCCGAGGCTGCAACTTTTACTGATTTTAAAATATTCAATAATATAATCAGCTATCCAAAGCAGAAAGGACTTATTGTCAGTGGTGTTGATAATGCTCAGATATATCACAACACAATTTATGGCATGAATGACAGGGCAGGTGGTTCTGGATACCGTTCCATTGTTTCCATCTCGGGAAGCAATGAAAATCTCGAATTTTACAACAACATTGTTCATGGAACCGTTGAAAGAGGCAATTACCTTTGCCGGAATATTCTTATTTCAGGAAGTGATACAGAAGTTTTGGGAATGGACTATAATCTTTATTATCAGGATGATCAGACCCAGCGTCTCTTTGATAATCCATATGGCTCATACAATTTTGATGAGTGGAGTCAGTATCAGACAGAAACCGGATGGGATACAAATAGCCCATCACCTGCAAATTCAATGTTTTCTGATCCTTTGGGTCTTGATTTCAGCTTGCTGCAAGGAAGCCCTGGCATTGATGCCGGCTTTTTGATTCCTGGTGTAAACGATGGCTATGAAGGTTCTGCACCTGATATTGGAGCTATTGAGAGTGCCATTGATGAAGGTGGAAGTGGATTAATCCTTCATATGCCTTTTGATGGGAATGCAAATGATATCAGTGGAAATAAACACCACGGCGTTGTAACAGGTGCTGCAACAGCGGAAGACAGACATGGAAATGTAGATTCAGCTTACTATTTTGACGGAGAAAGCTACATAACGGTTGAGTCTGATGATTCTGTTGTAAACGTGGATAGTGACGGATGGTCACTATCGCTTTGGGTTAAACCGGATGAAAATCAAGAGAGGAGTTCTGTTCCATTAGTGTCGTATGGTTATGGCAGTGCAGGTGGTTATAGTTTGGCATACTGGTGGGAATATGGAATGTTTCGAACAGATTTTTATGCCTACTCCTGGGATGATATCTCTTATGTAGCCCAGGATGAACTGGATGATATCATTTGGTATTTGCACACAATCACATATGATGGAAAAAACCTTAAACAGTATGTGAATGGCATTTTAGTGGGGGAGACCGAATGTGAATACCATCCGACAACACCAGAGGGCACCTATAGCCTCCGATTTGGAGCCGATTCAAAAGATGTTGCATACTTTTTCAAAGGGTATATGGATGATATCAGGATTTATGACAGGGCGCTTACAGATGTGGAAATTGCTCAGATGTCGGAACTGGAAGGTGCTGTGCGAGCTGTCAAGCTTGGTGCTTATTCTCTGGCAGATTTTGAACAGAATAGACTCGAACCGGTCAAGTTCTCAAACTTCTGGGCTGTCTGGGGAAACAATGGAAATGCCTATTCCGAGGTTGTGGAAAATCCCGTCAAATCAGGCTTCAACACCTCTGACTATGTTGGCGTCTCTCATACATTTCCATCACTTCCGCCTCCGGATTCCACGGATTGCGATAAATCCGAGTATGTGTTGACAGCAGCCGATGGACTGGTAACAGATCAGCATCATATCATGAGATGGAAACTTTTATTTACCGATGATGCAATAGTTGAGATAGAGGATATTGTATGGAACTGGATGAGTTTTAATCAAATTCATCCCGGGGTCGGGAAGTATCCCTCTCCTGGACAGTCCGGCGAGACTGATGATACTATAGCTTATGGCGGGGGGATTTTTAATGATCTAAAAAAAGCAGATGAAGATGACCCTTATGTCTATAATTTTAGATACAGAGCTGTTCCTGATGAGGAAATTGTGCCTTTCAGGATCAATATCGGTGAGTGGATGTCATTCACCTATGAGATCTTCTGGACACAATCAGACAATGGTTTTTGGCGAGTGTGGAAAGATGGTGAATTGTTAGCGTCTGCTTACAATGTGAAAACCCTTCCCGATTCCTATGATCCTGCCGAAGACGATTTTCTTCATTTTAAAACAGGACTTTATAATAAATGGGATGATCCAGAGATAGACAGCCTCAGTTTGTATTTTGATGATATCGAACTGTACATTGGAGACAACATCCAAGTAGAGGACGTTTGCCCTGAGTGTATGTGAGACTCTTTTTCATATTTAAGGAGTGAAATGAACCTGAAACAGGACAAGGTAACAGACCTTGCAACCGCTGTTAAAACATATATAAAGGATGGTTGCCATATTTCGATTGGCGGATTTACCATCAACAGAAATCCCATGGCAGCCGTATATGAAATCATACGCCAGAGGGTCAAAAATATTCATCTTTATGCCCACTCAAACGGTCAGGGGGTTGATGAACTTATAGGCGGGGGCTCTATCTCAAACCTTGAAATTGCCTATGGTGGAAGCGGAAAATTTGCTGCAACCTGTATTCGTTTCAGGAAAGCTGTTCAGGAGAATCTTGTCACTGTGGAGGATTATACAAATTACCAGATGACACTTCGTTTTCTTGCTGGTTCCATGGGCATTCCTTTTCTTCCCACAAGGTCATCACTTGGCACAGATATTATTAATAAATGGGGCTTTTCACACAAGATGAGAGGCGATTCACCAAAGTTGCCGGACAGCAAACTTGTTGAGATGGATAACCCATTCAAAGGCTGGTGTGATGTTGAAAAGGTGGTTCTTGTTCCGGCAATTAATCCTGATGTAACAATAATTCATGTTCAACAGGCAGACAGACGGGGTAACTGCCGTATTCAGGGATTGACATTTGCAGATGTTGAACAGGCAAAATCGGCAGAACATGTTATTGTTACATGCGAAGAGCTTTGTGATAACGAAGTTTTGAAGAGGGATTCCCACCAGAATCAGATTCCTTTTATCCATATTGATGCTGTTGTTCATCTTCCCTATGGAGCTTACCCTACAGCTTGTTATAAATATTATGACTATGATCCACGTTATCTTAAGGATTATGCTGAAAAAGCAAAGGATGATATAAGCTATGGCAAATACCTTGATAGCATGATTTACGGGTGTCCAGATCATGCAGAGCTTATCAAAAAGATAGGGCAAGAACAGATGTCACGGATATCGGCTGACCCTGAAACCGGATATGCTAAAAACCTTGACAGAAGGTGATTTAAAATCTTGGTTAAGCTTGGTTCATGCAAAAACTCCATGTGGAGAAAATAACTATCCATTGTGAGACAATAGATATGGATTACACATTAAAAGAGATGATGACCATTATGGCAGCAAGGGAGATCAGAAACAGTGATATAGTTTTCTGTGGAACAGGTATTTCCATGCTTGCTGCCATGGCTGCCAAAAATATTAATGCACCGGAAAGTGTAATTTTTTTTGAGACAGGAGCCATTGACTCAAGGCTTGAAGAGATCCCCCTTGCTGTGGGGGATTCAAGGGTAATGTATCAGACATCTGCCAATGGTGGCCTTCTTGATGCCTTTGCAACAATGCAGAACAAAGTGACGGGAAAGCATGTAATAGGTATTCTCGGGGCCGCACAGGTGGATAAATTTGGCAATCTAAACTCCACTGTAATCGGGGATTACAATTCTCCTTCCATACGTTTTTCAGGAAGTGGTGGCGGTTGCGATGTTGCGTCATTTGTGCCAAGAAGTATTATATTCATGCAGCATGAAAAACGAAAATTTGTAAACAGGCTGGATTATCTTACAAGCCCGGGATATCTTGACGGCCCTGGTGGCAGAAAAAGGGCAGGACTTCCTGATGGCGGGCCTGTCATGCTTATCACAAATCTTGCTGTTATGCGTTTTGATGATATAACAAAAGAGATGTATCTTTCAGCCTTTTATCCTGGAGTGTCGCCTGTTGATATTCTGGAAAAGATGGAGTTTAAAGTTGATATCTCCCGTGCAACCGAGGCCACGCCTCCCACAGAAGAGGAGCTTTGGCTTTTAAGGGAAAAGTGTGATCATCAGAGGTTGATCCTCTGAAATTTCTGACTCTGTTTCCTGAGAAGTGATCACGAAATAACTTTTCCTTGGGGTTGGTTCTAATTTAGGCCATTTGTCTTAATCAAGATAACCAGGATAAACGGACATGGCTGTGACTCAGCCACCCCCGAATATTAAAATTTGTATCCATTTTCACGGTAAACCGCCATGGCCGGAGTCCGGCCACCCCCGATCATGGAAATAATGTATCTATTTCCACGGTAAAAATTAACATTGGCCGATATTAGAACCTACCCCTTTTCCTTTTATGAACGGGGACAGATTTGCAACTGTCCCCAAAGTATGTAATCAGGATTCCTGCATAAATGGCAGGCGATAATCCCTTGTAGGATTAAAACACTCCTTGATGGTTCTTGGAATCATCCAGCGGGAGACATTCTGCTTGCTGCCAACCTTTTCGTTGGTTCCGGAGGCCCTTGCGCCTCCAAACGGCTGAAGTCCCACATATGCTCCTGTGGTCTTATCGTTGATGTAAAGGTTACCTGCAGAGTAGCAAAGCTTCTTTTCCATCTCAATTATGGCTTTTCTATCCTGTGCAAAAATTCCACCTGTCAATGCATATTCAGATGTGGATTCACAAAGATCAAGAGCTTCCTCATAATCTGCATCTTTATACACATAGATGGTTACGACAGGGCCAAAAATCTCCTCTTCCATTGTCTTGAATTTTGGATTTGTTGTGACAATTACCGTGGGATCAACAAAGAATCCTTTTGAATCGTCATAACTTCCACCGGAAATGATCTCGGCTTCAGATGATTCCCGTGCATGATCAATGTAACTTTTTATATTGTCAAAGGAGTTCCGGTCTATTACAGCCCCCATGTAATTTGTAAAATCTTCCACATCCCCAACTTTCAGATCTGCCAACTGCTCCAGAAGAAGATTTTTGGTTTCAGGCCAGATGCTTTCCGGAATATATACCCTTGAAGTTGCCGAGCATTTTTGTCCCTGATATGAGAATCCCCCTCCTATGATTGCATGTACCATGGGTTCCACATCTGCGGAACTGTGTGCAAAAAGAAAATCCTTACCACCTGTCTCCCCCACAATTCTGGGATAGCTTCTGTATTTTTCAAGGTTGCCGGCAATGGTGCGCCACATTCTGTTGAAGGTGGCAGTGGAGCCTGTAAAGTGGATGCCTGCAAGCATTTCATGTTCCATTGCCATGGGGCCGATTATACTTCCAGTGCCCGGGACAAAGTTGATAACTCCGTCAGGCAACCCTGATTCCTGCAGAAGTTTCATTACAAAATAGTTGGAATAAATGGCACTTGAAGCTGGTTTCCATACAGAAGTATTGCCTGCCATTGCAGGAGTTGAGGGCAGATTGCCTGCTATTGCAGTAAAGTTGAATGGAGTGACAGCAAAGACAAAACCTTCAAGGGGGCGATGCTCCATACGGTTAAAAACACCATCAAATCCGTTTGGCTGTTCTTCCATGAGCTGGCGGACAAAAAAGGAGTTGAAGCGGAAAAAATCCATAAGCTCACATGCAGAGTCGGCATCTGCTTCATGTACTGTTTTGCTCTGACCAAGCATGGTGGCGGCATTAAGGGTATCTCGCCAGGGGCCTGATATCAGTTCGGCGGCTTTCATGAATACAGCAACTCTGTGCTCCCAGGGCGTTTCCTGCCATTTTACCTTGGCTTTCAGGGCACTTTCAATTGCCATCTCCATCTCTTCTGGCCCTGCCATGTGATAATTGGCAAGAAGATGTCCGTGATTATGCGGAATAACACATTGACCGGTTTTGCCGGTTCGTATCTCCTTGCCGTCAATGATCAGGGGGATATCAATTACACTTGATTTCATTTCGGTGATTTTATTTTTAAGACTCTGTTTTTCTCTGCTTCCCGGAAGATAAGTCAGCATCATTTCATTTTTTGGCTGCATAAGATTGAAGATGGCATTGGACATGAATAGCCTCCTTTGGTATGTATTTTGTTTTAGGTATATGTTTTACTCAAAATCGACATCTTATTGCTTTTTCAGCCGATAGTGCATTTGTCTGAATCAGGATAAACAGGATGTTCATGATATATAATCCTGCCTTATCTCTACTGGCATAACGGTTTAGCAATTTTTTAGAAGTTGACCTTTTTGAGAACTTACGACTCTTGAATTTGAATAATAATATAACAGGATGATTTGATATAAGTAAAATTCATAATTTTCATATTGGAGTTGAATAATTTTCATGACTGCTGTATGCTATTTGTAATAATTGTTTTTGGGAGGGATTAAGAATGGACTGGATTTATATTGCTGCTGTGCTTACTACTTTGCTGGGATCTGTTCCTGTAATAATTATATATAAAATGTCATCCATGAGGCTTTTGAAAGGAGATATAACTGCAATTTCAAAGGATGATATTCCCCCTGAACAGTGTGCTGTTTTAAGCCAGGGATATGAATTTGCAAAGAAGTATGGTTTTGAATTTCAGGCATATGTTACCCGTCCCCCGGTGATTCATGGTCAACCCTGGGGTATGTATGGAGCTTTGTACCTGCACAGGGAGACAAATACCTCGGTTCTCATTTATGTTGAACCCATGAAACATCCGGTATTTGAGTGGAGGATGTCACTTGTAACTCCCTGCATGGTCGATGTTGCAGATGAAAATGCCCATGCTTTAAGCTCTGTTCATACTCCGATATCCAAGGGAAAATTTCATCCATGCTATAAAGTTACCTTAAACGGATCAGAATTTAACAAAACTGCTCCTCCTAAAGATTACGATCTCCATGATGCAGTGACTCCTTTTCCTGAAGAGCAATGGGAATTCCATAAAAAACTTTTGAAAAGCGAGAAAAATGAGAATCTGAAAAGCTGTGTTAACAATGGAGACGAAAAAAAATACTCAAGCTATGATGATGAGAAAAACTCCACCTATGTTGAGAAAAACTCCATCCATGAAGCAGATCATGATAATCGTTTTTATGATATGAAACAGGATGAAGCTTTAAAGGCTCATGAATCTGTTTTTTTTCAAGGGCTTGTGGAAACAGGTATCCTGAAACAGAGCAGTGAAGGCGTATATCACCTTCCGGCAAAGCTTTGCCTGCATATATGGAATCGCAACAGGGTTATTCAGGGCACACTGCTTTCCCGCAAAGCAAAGGAAGTAAAACCAAGCGTTCAGGTATCTGATCCTTCTGAAAGTCAGTATGTCTCCTATCAGACTTACAAAAAAATTCAACAAAGCAACAGCAGAACCTGGCTCTCCAAAACCATTATACTGCTTGTCACTGTGCTATTTTTTAGTTTTGCCTTTGGTCTTTCATTTTCATGGGATTTTCTATGGATGCTTCTTCTGGTTCTTTTCATCCATGAAGGAGGCCACCTTCTTGGAATGTGGTTGTTTGGATACAAAGATCTCAAAGTGCTTTTTATTCCCTTTATGGGAGCCCTTGCAACCGGCAGAAAAGATAAAATCAGTGCATGGCAGGAGGCACTTATCCTTCTTTTTGGGCCTGCCCCCGGATATATAGCTGCGGTTGCTCTTCTATGCAGTGGAATTACGGGGTTTGATTCATGGTTATTCGACCTGGCAATTTTATCGTTAACCCTGAATCTGATAAATCTGCTTCCTTTTATACCGATGGATGGAGGCAGAATTGTCAACCTTGCACTATTTAATCGTCTTCCGGGCTTTCAACTCATTCTAAACCTTGTCAGTATTGCTGCGTTTATATCTGCATGGCTCTACTGGAACGAACATGTTGCAATGGTTCTTGCTGCAATCCTCCTGATCAGCCTGCCCAATATTTTGAAAGAGAGGATTTTCCTTAAACATCTTTTTAAACACAACGCCCATAAATCCGGTAAGGGAGTCAGGGAACTTATTAAAATATTGAACAGCCATAAGGCATGGAACAAGCTAATACCACAGAAACAGTGGCAGTTACTTGATTCTCTCTCATACAGGGTGCAGCATGCAAATGCGGGGTTTGTCAGTTCTATATCAATTTTTATAATCTGGATATCAATTATTGTGTTGCCTCCGCTTTTTTCATGCCTTCTGAGTTTCGTGGTGATGCTGTTAATCTCTTGAAAATAATGACCGGCAATTTTGATCCGGTTTCATCTCACTCCATTGAGGAGGTTGCTGACCTTTATGATCGTGAAAAAGATGTGCCATCAAAGATTCGTCAGGCAATGATGCTCGCATCCCGCTTATCCTGTGAAAAACCAGATGATGGCAACCGTTACTGGCAAGAGCTTAAAATTATGGTTGAAAACCAAGAGTTGCAACCGGAACTCCAAGGCGAGTTCTACCAGGGCATGAGTAATATCTGTCGAAGTTACAGTAATGCTTGCAAAAGCTATGAAGAAGAAGGGTGCAGGGCAAAGTATCTGAAAAAGGCCATGGACTCTTTTGACAGAAAAAACAGAAACCTTGAGCAGGGGCTGTGGGTGAGGGTTGAGCTTGCCGGGATAAGTTCGGAAAAATTTGATGATCGGTCAGCCTGGCTTGATGAAGCAGTTGAAACTGCCAATTTGCTTGATTTATCCGATGATATCTTTTCAATAATCAATATTGCACGCAGTCATCTTTATGAAGAGAAAAGCAAAATTTATGTTAAAGACCTCAATGATTACCTTGATCTTGCTGAAAAACACCTGATTGCTGCAATGGATTCCAATAGGGAGAGCCTTAACGTTTACCAGAAAAGAGATGTCCAGATTAAACTTATAAATTTTTATATCAGGAATAACAGGAAAGAGAAGGCTCTTGACAAAACTATATCATGGATATCAAATCAAGATGTCTCCATATATCAGGGAGGTAGAATTCAGAATGACCTCAATTACATTGCAACCCAGCTTCTGATGAATTCTGATACTGACAAGGCTCTTTTTCATCTTGAGAGGGTGATGCCTGTTAATGGCGCAGACAAGGTTGAACTTGCACTTGCAAGGATACTTATGAACGAAAAAAGGGGCATTCAGGTTTCAGAAAAAAAGTTAAATGAAATTAAAGAGTATGTTAAAGAGGTTGAAAATGAATATGAGTGGGCATCTTTGTCAAGTTACATTAATTTCAAAAATAATAATGAAGACGATGCTTTAGATGGAACAGAGAGTTCTTTTTCAGAACAATATCCTCTGTCAAAGGAGTGGTATTTAAAAATGGGAGAAATGATTGCAAGGGATGAGTTTTCATTTGTTGCAGATAAACTTCAGCTCTACAGTGAAAATACACTTTGATTATCATGTTTGGTGATGACTTTAAATAAAATGACTAACATTTTTATATTTGGGGGTGATTGATACGTAGTCAATCATGTCTGTTTAGTTAAATATTATGGATCTTAATAAACTCAAAACATTTTATTTTCTGGCACAAACAAAGAACTATTCAAGATGTGCTGAAAAACTTTTTGTAACCCAGTCCGCTGTAAGCCATGCCATACGGACTCTGGAAGAGAGCCTTGACCTTGTTCTGATAGAGAAGAAAAAATCTGGCTTTGCATTGACACATGAAGGAGAAATCCTCTTTAAAAGTTGCAGGAATATCTTTTTTGAGATTGATAAAACCCGTCGGCTTCTTCTGGAGAGCAGAGATTTTCCAGAAATAATCAGGCTTGGCTCAACTGTGGAATTTGGGATGAGTATTGTCTTGAAGGGGATTAAAGATTTTTTTGATAAATATCCAGGTATTCACATTGATTTCAGGCTAACCCACAATCTTTTCAAGCCCCTTTTGGATGATGAGTTGGATCTTGTTATTGACTGTAAACCCAATGCTCATCCTGATGTAAAGTCCATTCACCTCTTTCAGGAGGAGTATGCAGTAATAGCTTCCCCTGAATACATTGAAAAGCACAATATTAAAACCACCCGAGATCTGGAAAAGTGTAATATTCTCTCCCTTGACAGGGAGCTTGTCTGGTGGAGCAATTTTATAAATGCCCTTTCAACCGATGAGCAGGTTGTATTTAACAGGATCACAGAGATAAATCATGTCAGAGGTATTATTATTGCCGCTATTTGTTCAATAGGTGTTGGTTTTGTTCCAAAATATACTATGGTCAAGGAGCTGGAGCAGGGTGAGCTTGTTGCACTTTTTCCTGATATGGCCCTTTTAAACGATCATATTAACATCCATATCAAACACAGAAACGCTTCCCTTGATAAATTTTGTCTCCTTATTGATTACATCAAGGGGTTTAAATTGCAGTGATTTGTTTTGGGGTTTGCAATTATTTTTTTTGCAATTGTATATTGTAACTAATCATGGCTTTCAGGTTGCAGTGATTTTTGCTGCATAACGGTTCAATGCCCTGTGAAGGCTTTTTCTGAACATTACAATGTCAATGGGTTTTTCTATGAAATCCGATGCTCCTGCCCTGAGAGCTCTTAACGTATCACTTTTGCTGTAGTGGCTGGCAGTAACGATTACCTCTGTGGGTGGGTTCAATTCTTTGATTTTTCTGGTCAGGGTAACTCCATCAATTCCAGGCATGGTAAGCTCTGTCATAACAAGGGGCGCAGGATTGTCGGAAAATGCCTGTAATGCTGTTTGGGAATCTGTAAAACCGGATGGTTCGATGCCTTCAATTTTTATCTCATCCATGATGCCCTGGAGAACAAGGTTGTCATAATCCACAACAAATATACGCATGTCATCAAGTTTGAGAACATTCTGGATGGCATGAACTACATCTTCATCATAGGTAACTCCCATGCCCCTTGTAAGCTCTTCCATGGCCTTATCCCTTGGCATTCTGGGGCGGTAGGGGCGATGGCTTGTCATGGCATCAAAAAGATCTGCGGCTGATATGATCCTTGCCCACAGGTGAATATTTTTTCCGGAAAGTCCAAGGGGATAGCCTGAACCATCAAGTTTTTCATGGTGCTGATGGACAACATCGGCAACAGGCCATGGAAAGGGAATCCTTTTGAGTGTATCATAGGCAGTAATTGGGTGCTGCTTTATCATCCCCCATTCATATTCTGAAAGTTTCCCGGGTTTGTTCAATATGGCAGCAGGAATTATGGCCTTGCCGATATCATGGAGAAGTGCTGCCACATGAAGTCCCTCAAGGTCATCTCCGTCAAGTCCCATATCTTTGCCTATCTGAACTGCAAGTTCTGCCACATGCTGGGAATGGCCTGCTGTATAAGGATCACGGCTCTCCACAAGACCGCTTAAGGCTTCTGTGATGCCTTTGAAGCTTTCTGCAAGATTTTTGCTAAGTCTTATGGATTCCCTGGCATTTTTTCGGGCATCAGTGACATCACTTATCACCTCAACGCAGTGCCTTATCCTGCCTGTGTCATCCTTGATTGGAGCTGCTGAAAAGTTGAAGATGCGGTCAAGATGAGGCTCAAATGCTTCAGCTTTGCTGTAGATGCCAAGGGATTGCGCCTTGAGGATGGGGCAGTATGGCGGCGGGGCATTAGTACCGTGGACAACAGTATGGCATTGAGAGTCAATTATTGCATGGATATCCATGCCAAGAAGCCTTGCTGCTGCCATGTTTGCCCTTTTTATCTTAAAGTCGGGACTTATAAGCATTATCACATCATCAAGTGCATCAAAGGATCTGCGCCACTCTTCTGATGCAAGCTTCAGCGCCCTTATCATGGCTTCTCGTTCAGTTGTATCCCTTATCATGCACAAATGGTCTGACGATCCAGTATTTTTAGTTTTTGTGCAATAATTTCCACAGGAAGCATTTTGTTGTTTCTGTTTTCCAGCAGATTCCACGATATAAGTCCTCCCCTGTGTTCCTTGAAACGGAAAAAGCTCTTTTTTGCCTCTTCTCTTAAATTTTCCGGCTGGAGTTCCCATATATTTTGACTCTGAAGCTCCTGGAGGCTGTATCCTGTCTGGCGCTGGAACTCAACATTGGAGTCAACGATGGCTCCGGTGTCATAATCCACAAGGAGAATACCTTCTCTTGCAAGTTCAAAAAAGGATCTATATCTTACTTCCGATGCTATCAGCTCATTTTCGGCTTTTCTGGCATCTGTAATATCCATAAAATGCCCAAGGACTGCCCTGTTTTCACCTGACATGATGGATGAAACACTTTCAAGTATCCATCGTTTTTGACCAGATTTTGATATTACCATGAATTCATGGGGTTTTGTTTTTTGTCCCTTGAGCATTTTAACTGCATTTTCTCTAACTTGGTCTCTGTATTCAGGAGCCACTATATCAAGAGGGTGGAATGTGGTAAGATCCTCTTCAGAGTAACCGGAAATCTCTTTGAATTTGGGATTTGAGAAGATAAAACGGTTGTTTCTGACCATGTAAATGCCTATTGGAGATGATGAAAAAATTGTCTTCAGTGTGTCCGGGGAGTAATTCATGATATAGTTATGTCCAGAGTCAATTCATTAATTAACATGCATACCGATGCCAAAATTTACATGCATGGTGATGCCGAAGTTGACTTTTATTATTATGAATTGATATCATTTTCAATATATATTTTAATCAAAATCGACACCTATGGTCTTTTGAACCTCGCCAATAGTGTCTGAATCAGGATGCCCGGGATTAACAAGATAAAGCAGGATTCTCTATCTTGAACATCCTTTTCATCCTGGTTGTCCTGATTCAGATAAATGCAATAACTTCCGGGAAATCAATAAGGTGTCGATTTTGAGCATTTTAACGTGAAAAAACTTTCATGATTTTCATGGACGGAGATACTGTTTTATTTGGCAATAAACGGTCATGGCCGGCATTCAGCCACCCCCGAATATGGAAATTTGTATCTATTTCCACGGTAAAAATTTCAATATCACTACCGGCGTAATTACTCTTGCAAGGCTGGCAAAAACATTAATGGAGAAAACAATGAAAATAATCAGGTTTCTTGATGATAACAATAACGTGTGTACAGGTTGCGATTACCATGGAGATTCTGCAACCCTTATTGCACCGGATTTTTTTGCAAAACATGAAGTACTGGAACAAAAAGCAACAGTAAAAGAGCTCCTCCCTCCTTTTAACCCAGTGGCCATTTTATGCATTGGCCTAAATTACAGGATGCACGCAGAAGAGACCGGAATGCCGATTCCTGAAAACCCTGTGCTTTTTATGAAAAACCCTGCTGCTGTAACCGGACCCTTTGGAAAGATTGAACTCCCCTTGTCATGCCTTGATCCCCTCCAGGTTGACTATGAGGTTGAACTTGGTGTTGTTATCGGGAAGGATGCAAAAAATGTAAGCAAAGAAAAAGCCCTTAATCATGTTTATGGTTATACATGTGTAAATGATGTATCTGCCAGAAGATGGCAAAAGCATGGCGGTGGGGGGCAGTGGGTAAGGGGGAAAAGCTTTGACACTTTCTGTCCAATGGGGCCGGAACTTGTTACAGCCGATGAAATAGAAGACACCTGCAATCTTGAACTGGAGAGCCGACTTAATGGCCGTATTATGCAGCAGGGAAGCACATCTGACATGATTTTTTCAGTTGCAGACCTTATTTCCCGACTCTCCATTAGCACAACCCTTTTAACCGGAACACTTATACTTACCGGAACTCCAAGTGGTGTAGGTTTTGCCAGAACGCCTCCTGTATATCTAAAACCCGGTGATATCCTCGAAAGCTCCATAAAAGGCATTGGTACAATGATAAATCCTGTAGTTGCTGAAAATTCTTATTAAAAAGTCTCTATAACATACTGATATAAAAGACTTTAATGTTTCGTTGTGATGCGTCAGCAAACATGGAGGTTTATTAGAAGATTTTCATAACATACTGACATATAAAGGTTTTCATGCTTCGTTGTGTCAGATGGGGCTGCCATGTCCGTTATTGGGTGAGATACCCACCACCTGTTTTGCCGGAACTTGTAATCCCTTTGGATATGGTAAGGTTTTTGCCCTGTTCCATGCCTGAGTTGTAGGCAGAAGCACTTCTGGAATAATAGCTTGTCTTTTTACTTACAGTGTCAGGATGGCGTTTTTCATAGTAGAGGGCAAGTCGCTGATCTTCAATGGTCGCTGGAATATAGTCGTTACTTTGCTCTCTTCTTTGGGAGATCTCGGACTCTTTCTGCTGTTCCTCAAGTTTTTTCATGAACCCATAAAGAACTCCTGTCATGTACCCTGAGCGGCTGCGGCAGGAAGGGTTCGCCTTTTTGTACTGTTTCCAGCTTTGTTCCGCATAGCCAATTATATAGTTGAATACATAGTCTGCAATTTTCAGGTTTGTGGGGGTTCCGCTTATCTCAAATGCCTTGCCCCACTGTTGTTTTTCAGGCATGTAAATAAATAACCATATACCCCTTACAAAATAGAAGTTTGTAAGTATTGATGCTGCAAGGCTGTGATACTGACTCATTTTTAATGTCGGCTCTGTGATGATTATGGACTCAAATCCCCTTTTCCTGTCATGCCGGATCATATCAACATTGTATCTTGCAATAAGTTCATTTGCTTTTGCTGCTGCTGCTTCTGCTTCATGGTGGTTCCCCGAGGATGCAAGACTCATGAGTTTTTTTACCTTAATCATGATCCTGTCACTTTCACTGTTTTGATCCTCATCATTCCAAATCCTCTCTTCAAGGCTCTGGTAGTTGCCGGAAGCCTTTGGATTTGCACCTATTATTTGGCAACATTTATGGAAAATCTCTCCGTGGGGAGTCTCCCTGCTGCTGAGAGAGCTGGTTGATGCCATCTGGTGCGCCATCTCATGAAGGAACACCTCAAGAATGGAGTCCCAGCGTCCCCTGTTAACAAGCTCTCTGTTGAGCCTTATTTCATTATGTTCCTTGATCCACATTCCCAGCGTTTTGTGCATTTCAGATATGTTTATGACGGGCATACGAATGGAAGATGCAATTTCAGGGTATGCCAAGCATCTTTTTTTCACCAGCTCTTTCCATTGGTATTGCAGTTTCTGGATTATCCCTTTTTCGTAAGTTGTGTATAAATGTGTATAGTTATTATTCATTGTGTCTCTCAATTGTTGCTTGAAATATACTCAGTTGATTGTCAGCATGTTACGAATACTTTTTAATAACCCCCCATGTTTGCTTAGGAATGAGCACGAAATAAGATGCTCAATTATAATTTTCAAACGTACTGCCTGCAATGGTCGCCTGTTTTGAAATGGGCAAGTTATTTATGACTCATTCCTTACGCATAACAACGAAACATAAAAGTCCTTGCATATCAGTATGTGATAGAGACTTTCTAATAAAACACCCATGCCCTGGGGAGCACATCGAATCGCTAAAGTCTTCGAAACGTTAAAGTCTTTGTATATCGGTATGTTATGGAGCCTTTCTAAAAATATTTAATTCTGATCTGGCAAGGGTGGGTAACCTGGCTTTGAAATTTTCCAGTGACCGCCTCTGGCTGCGCCTATGCGGAGCAAAATGCCCTGCTGTTTAAGTTGAGCAATATGTTTTTCTACAGCTCTTGGAGTAATACCTATTTTTTCAGCAATGGTTCTGGCACTTATTTTGGGATTATCTGCAATACAGGCAAGTATTCTGGAACTTTTATTCGAATTGTTCTCCGAACTTTTCTCCGGACTTTTCTCCGGACTTTTCTCCGAACTTTTCTCCGAACTTTTCTCCGAACTTTTCTCCGAACTTTTCTCCGAACTTTTCTCCGAACTTTTCTCCGAACTTATCTCCGGATTTATCTCCGGATTTATCTCCGAACTTTTATTCAGAGCGTTGTTAATAGACTTTATGGATGTGGCTTGAATCTCTTCAGTTTCTACCGGACGCATAAAGAGCCAATCCACAAAATTTCCGCTTTCTTCCAGTTTAGGTTCAGGTGTGTTTGCCTGGTGACAAAGTTCTTTTATACGCGCCACTCCGCTTCCCCACTGTTCAATATAACCTAACGCTTTGAACACCCGTGCAATGACTTTGTTCCTAATTTCCGAACGACCTTTGATAACTTCTTTTAATGTAAGACCATTTGGAAAACCCCCTGGCGACACAATGTTCAGTGCATTATCATAAATACCGACTTTGATATCACGACCAAAATTGCTGTAATCACGATGTACCACCGCGTTTATCAAAGCCTCACGAATGGCAGGCATGGGAATTTCATAGTTTTCGGTTCTTTGTAAGCCTAAAATTTCAGCTCTCAGGTGCAAGTGATTTTTTACAAAATCCTCGGTGTTTGCCAATTGACTGAAGAGGTCGCCGGTGTACTCTTTTTTATCAATAAACACCGTCATGCTTGTACCTTTAAATCGACTGCATTTGATTTCCACATGTTCATAACAGCCTAACAAAATAAGAAGTCCATGGGTAGGACGCTCTTCTCCCTGTTCAGTTCTGATAAGCTTGAGACTGTGCAATTTTTCATCATTAAGGGGCTTGTTTACCTGACTGAAAGCATTATACAATGGAGATAAATCCAGTGTTTCAAGAGATGACTCCCAGGCAATCTGTTCATCAAAACTCTGATGCAGGCGCTGACGCTCAAGTTCCCGGATCATTTCAATGTCAGCCTGACGGTTGGTTGCACCCAGACGAATATAAACCCCTCTGTCACGCCCCCTGGATTTCAGATAATAGGGTAACTGTGTCCCCCTGTACACTTGTATAACCAAAACAGTTTTATTTAGAAGAGTTGCCAGATATATATTAGGCAGTAGAGCTGGCTGGCAGCAGTCATGTATCATTGATGCGATCTGATCCATCATTTCAAACTCATCGCCTTTGATACCAACTACTTTACGCTGGTCATCAATACCTATTATAAGTTTACCTCCGGATGTATTGGCAAATGCTGTCAGAGTTTTTGCCAGTTGATCTCCTTTAGGTAACTGTTGCTTAAACTCAAGGGTTTTTGACTCTCCTTGCTGAATTTCATCCCATAGTGGGTTTTCAAAGGTCATACTCAACCCCGCAAATTTTCTTTGATTGTCTTACTGGCATAATTCTTTCTCAGTTTTTTATTTTACAGGGTTGCATGAGTATTTGTCGGCATCTCCACCCAAAAGTGTAAAACTATTTCAGGTTTATGTGAAGTGTGTCAAAAGATATTACAAATGGTCATGCATTGAGATCCTGAAGTTGGCTGTCAAGCATATCAAACAGCCAGGGGTCAAGCAACTTGAGTTCATTTGGCCTTGCAGGTCTCCACATTGCTGAAAAAAGCTGCCTGTCAAATAATCTTGAGACACAGTTGATATTGGCTATTAGTATATCCTCCGGGTCACCATTACCGTTTACAATAATTTCTACCCAAAGGGTTTTTTCAATGTTAAGATTATATTTTTCGGCAATAATTTTTGCAAAATTCTGGATGTAGTTTCTAAGGGATGTGCCCTTGCCCCTGTTTTTGAGTATCACTGCATGGGATTTCAGATGCACCATGTTGGGAATATCAAGGGTAAGATCAACAATCCGCATCCAGTAAGAGCCAGGCCACCAGCATATTGGTTGTCTGCCGTCGGTGCTTCTGCCGTCCCATTCATAAATGCCGTCATGGATTATCATATTTTTTGCCTTTTTTGCAATTATAAACAAATTAAAAACGGAGGTATTATCAAATGATCTGGAATCTTATTCTTCTAAGCTGTGCTGTATTTGTGGTTGCCAATGTTCTACCAGGAATTTATATCAAAAATTACTGGACAGCTCTTGTTGTTGCCATTGTATATTCACTTGTCAGTTTTTTCACAGGCTGGCTGCTGATTCTTCTGACACTTCCTTTTATGATCATCACTTTTGGGCTGTTCAAATTTGTAATCAACGCTTTTTTGCTTTTCATTACAGACAAACTGGTCAGGGATTTTGAAATCAGGGATGGAATCACTACCCTTGTCGCAGCATTCTGTATAAGCATTGTTGATTATTTCCTAAAGTGGGTATTCTAAAAAATCAATCAAGCTCTTTTGATCTTCACAAAAGCTTTATCTCTTTTACAATAACACAGGAAATGTCAAAAAATAAGGTGTAGTGACTAAAAAAAACAGACTATGCATTTACATGCGAACACTTTTTTAAAGGTGTTGTTAATAGTGCATTTAAAGAGCCTCGCATCATTGTATCCTCTCCCTGCTATAATGTGTGGTACTATTTTGGGGTTTTTTCTTGACTTGTATTACAGATATTAATAGAACACCTGATATTGATAATAAACACTCGTTCACCTTTAATAGTTGTGTTTTTATTTTGTGTTAGCCGTAAAGCTGAGTAAATATGGTGAATACCATGCTTTTTAAATAACGCCCATGGCGGACACCCGCCACAATCGAAGGAATGAAAGTTTTTATATGTCAGTATGTTATGGAGGCTTTCTAATAAAACCCCCATGTTTGCTGACGCATCACAACGAAACATGAAAGTCGTTGTATATCAGCATGTTATGGAGGCTTTCTAATAAATCCTCATGATTGCGAAG
>NZ_LT828547.1:218927-250097 GCF_900170035.1 Desulfamplus magnetovallimortis
TTGCTGACGCATCACAACGAAACATGAAAGTCGTTGTATATCAGCATGTTATGGAGGCTTTCTAATAAATCCTCATGATTGCGAAGGCATCACAACTAATCTTGAAAGTCCTTTAAAAAACAAGTTGTTACAGGAACTTTCAAACAAAATCAAAAATTACATTTCTGGAGGAGCTATGTCGTTTAAGGATTACCAAAGTGTCCATGAGATGCTTTGTCAGACAGTTGAAAAATATTCCGGTCAGCCTGCCTACAGATGGTTTGATGGGAATGGAGCAGAAGAGTCAGTTAACTGGCAAGAACACTATAATAAGGTAAAGGCTGTTGCAAAAAGTCTTATTGCACTGGGTGTGGCAAAGGGAGACAAAGTAAATATATTGAGCTATACCTGCTACAGATGGGCATTAGCTGACATGGCAACGATGTCCATAGGTGCTGTAACAGTGGGTATCTATCAATCCAATTTGCCGGGAGACTGCAAATACATAATAAACCATTCCGATTCAGTTATTGTTTTTGCCGAAGATCAGGTGCAACTTGCAAAGCTTATGGAGATAAGGGATGAAATTCCTGCCATAAAAAAAGTTGTTCTTTTTAAGGGAAATTCCTTTGATGATGAGTGGGTTATATCCTTTGAAGATTTTCTTGAACTTGGTAAAAATATTCCTGACAGTGATTTTGAAAAGAGAACCAGCGAAATTTCACCCGAAGATCCTGCCGGAATTATTTATACATCAGGAACAACAGGAGTACCCAAGGGAGCAGTTTTGACACATGACAACATAACCTTTACCGCCCAGTCTGTCTATCAGAGTGCTGATTTTCATGATGGCGAGGATATGTTTATTTTTCTACCCCTTGCCCATGTTTTTGCACGTACCTGCCTGAATGCATGTATCCTTACAGGAAACAGAACCACTTTTGCCAGAAGTATTGATACACTTCTTGATGATTTCAAGATGGCAGCACCCCATTGGTTTGTAAGTGTCCCCAGAATATTTGAAAAAATACACACAAAAGTGATAAGCGGAGTTGAGGCAAAAGGCGGCATATCAGAAAAGATTTTCAACTGGGCATGTCGCGTTGGAGCAGAGGTTAGTAACTGCAAGATATACAAAATTCCAATCCCTTTCACCATCAATTTTAAATATATGATTGCAAGAAAGCTTGTTTTTTCAAAGATTCATGAAGCCCTTGGCGGAAATGTAAAGTGGTGTATCAGCGGAGCCGCACCATTGAATCCTGAAATTGCAAAGTTTTTCCATGCAGCAGGGCTTTTGATTCTTGAGGGAATCGGCATGACTGAAAATACATCTTTTAGCAATGTGAACCGCCTGGATGATTATGATTTTGGGGTTGTCGGCCCTCCAGGCCCTGGGGTACAGCATAAAATTGCCGAAGATGGAGAAGTTCTTATTTATGGCAGAAATGTCATGAAAGAGTATTACAAGATGCCCGAAGCCACCATTGACACATTTACTCCTGACGGTTGGCTCAGAACTGGTGATATCGGAGAAATAGATGAAAAAAATGTGTTGAAAATTACGGGCAGAAAAAAGGATCTTATTATTACTTCAGGCGGCAAGAATGTTGCACCATCAAGCATTGAGGGGTTGATGGCAACCTCCAAATATCTTAATCAGGTCTGTGTTGTAGGGGATCAGCGTAAATATCTCAGTGCCATTGTAACACTTGATGAAGAGAACATAAAAGCCTATGCAGAAGACAACAAAATTACATATTCAAGCTATGAGGAGCTTATCAAAAACGAGCAAATCGTTAAACTTATAAATGGAGAAATTGAAAAACGAAACAAGGAGCTTCCATCATACGAAACCTTGAAAAAGATCTCTATAGTACCTGAATTTACAATTGAGAATAAGATGATGACACCGACTTTTAAAATCAAAAAGAATATTATTCTTGAGCAATATAAGGATGAAATAGAAAAGATGTACAAGTAGTTATTCGGTGGTACATTGTCCAACATACTATTTTTTTAAGGAATAAGCCTTAAAATCGGACATCCTTCATATCAAATCAAAATTAGTTTACACTTTTAGAAAAATTCTGAACCATGATTAAAGGATTTAAGGATTAACACGATTAAAAATCAAGGTAATCCCTTAATCATGAAAATCATGGTTCAAAAAAAGTGTAAACCGACAAATGAAAGATGCCTCAAAATCTACATGTTTTTGGCTTTTTGGGGCAGAGATTCATCAAGTACAGATCGTACAGCCATGGCAAGTTCGCTTCTGTTCAGGGGTTTTTCAATATATCGGCGGATTCCTGTTTCAGCGGCTGTCTGTGGGTTCATATTTATGCTGAATCCTGTGCAAAGAAGAATGGGCATCTTTGGACAAAACTTTATGATACGTTTTGCCAGGTTAGCTCCAGTCATTTTTGGCATGGTCATGTCTGTGATTACAAGCTGGTACCTGTCAGGATTTTCGTAAATTCTTTTTAAGGCTTCTGTGGGATCAGTCTCGGTATCAACACTGTAACCAAGCTTCTCCAGAGCTTTTTTGGCCATGAAAACCATTGATGGTTCATCATCAATAAACAAAATTGTCTCATCACCTGTGGGAATAATCTCTGTCTCTTCCTGTAAAGGCATGTCAATGTTTTCGATTAAAGGCAGCAGAACAGTAAATCTTGAACCTTTACCAGGTTCGCTGTAAACAGAGATGGCTCCATCATGACTTGTAATGATGCCGTGGACAATTGAAAGCCCCATTCCAGTCCCTTTTCCTACTTCTTTGGTGGTAAAATAGGGGTCAAAGATTTTGTCGATCAACTCCGGGGCAATGCCGGAGCCTGTGTCCTTGATGGTCAACTGGACATATCGTCCGGGTTTTAATTTTTTGAACTGTATATCTATTGAACTGTCAAATATAACTTTTTTTACATTGATTTCAAGTGCGCCGCCATTCATTTCCATTGCATGGGCAGCATTTGTACACAGATTTATTATCACCTGGTGAATCTGACTTGGATCTGCCTTGATAAGCCCCTCTTCATCTGCAAGATCAAGTTTTATTTCAATTGTTGAAGGTATTGTTGCTCTCAATAGCTGAATGCTCTCCATGACAATGGAATGCAATTTTATCTGCTCTTTTTTATGCTCGTTTTTCCGGCTGAAGCTCAGAAGCTGCCGAACAATGTCCCTTGCCCTGATGGTTGCTGTTTTTATCTCCTTGAGGTTTAACCGTACCGGATTGAACTCCTCAATGTCATCCATTGCAAGTTCACAGTGTCCCAGTATTATTCCAAGGATATTATTGAAATCATGGGCAATTCCTCCGGCAAGGGTTCCGATTGCCTCCATCTTGTGTGACTGGCGAAGCTGGGTCTCAAGTTTTCTGGTGGCTTTTTCAGCCGCCTGTCGCTCTTTCATCTCCTTTTTCAGCGAAATATTGGAGTGCACAAGCTCTTTTGTCCGCTCATCAACCTGTTGCTCAAGGCCATCTATAAGCTCCACAAGTCTATGGGTCATAGCACTGAATGCCTCCCACAAAAGGCCAAGTTCATCATTTCGTGTGTAGATTTTATTTTCTGTAAGCTGATTATTTTCTGTGTGATGATAAGGTCTTGAATCACTTGAGCTGCTATTGAATGAGGTGATCCCTTTGTTATTTTTTTCTCCTGAATGTTCACTCTTCATTTCCTGGAAGCAGTTTATGTGAAGATCAAAATTTCCTTCTTTGAGTTCAGATGCTATGCGGGTCAAACGGATGATATTGATGGTTATACTCATATGGATAAGTGCTGCAAGAAAACCCACAAGCAGAAATCCAAAAAGGGCTGCCATCAAAATTATCATGCCGGTGAGACGCTCCATATCTTTATTCTTTTGCTGTGACAACTCCACATCTTTTCTGGCAAGCTCAACAAGGTTCATAGAAACCGGCTCAAGTGTCTCTGTATTGAGATCAAAGTCATTGGATATGGTACGAATCCTGGCATCAAGCTCTGGAATTTTTTTTGCAATATCCATATACCCTTGAAGTGCATCCAGAATTGGTTCCAAAGCATCTTTTTGTATAAAGGGAAGCTCATGAAGTTCCCTTTCAAGATAAACAGCACTGTTTATGGCTGATTGCATGGATGGACGTTGTCGTGTAATGAGATATTCCTTTATATGAAGCTGCATTTGGGTAAACATGTTGTTGATTCTGATATTGCTCCAGGTTTTAAGCTCTTCTTCAAGTTCTCCTCTTTTTTCTTCAAGGAGCTCCTGCAAACCTGTTTTATCGCTAATCATTTCATTGATATGTTGCAGTAGATTCCTAAAAAGTATCTGGCATCGGTTTGCAATGGAGTAGTAGAGATTGATGTTTATATGACTTTTTTTAAGCTCGGAATTTACATTTGAGTTTAAAACAAGCTCCCTTAGAAGTTGGCTGTTTTTTGATGCCCTGCCAAGTTGAATATTTACCTGTTTTACAAAGTCATCCCTGGAAGGGTTTTTGGTGGTTGTAAGGAGGGTTAAATAGAGTTCGTGTTTCAGGCGCCTTGCCTTTTCAATATCTCTGTCCATATCAAGGACAATATTCTGGATATGATAGCTTCTTCCAATTTCAGAAACTGTCTGTCTATGAGTTGTTGAGAGCAGCAGATAGCTGATGGCGCATAACAAAACAATTATACCTGACATTATACTGAATATCAGGCTGAATTTTCGGGTAATTCCAAGATTATTCCAGAATTTTTTTATCAACATTTTTATCCTGACATGTTTTTTGTTAGAAAGTCCCCATAATATGCTGATATATAACGACTTTCATCTTTTAGATTGTGGCTATCATCAGCCATGTACGTTATATAAAAGACTCTGTAACGGCCTGTTTTTAAAATGACTTTCATCTCTTTGATTGTGGCGGGTATCCGCCATGTGCGTTATTTGGATCAAATATATAGACGATATTATTCTTCAGACCGTCAAGTCCTGACAATGGATTGTCAAGGCGCATTATCTTGAACTTGTCTGCACTGCAATCCCCGAATTTATTACAGGTAAGTTTTCCTGTAACTCCCTCAAAATCCTTTGTTGAATAGAGAGCATCTCTGAGAGCCTTTCTCTCAATGACAACTGTTCCATCAGGATGCGAAACAGCAACGGACTCAATTGTCTGTAACAGCAGCTTTGTTGCATCATAGGTGTGGGCATATGAAAAATGTTGTGGAGACTCACCATATTTTTTTATGTAAGTTTCCCTTAGCATCTGGGATGCACCGCCTGATGGTGTTATTACACTTGAAAAATACATACCCTTGGCATACTCTCCGCAATCTTTTAAAAAGGATTCTGTAAGCAGAGCACCTCCGCCTATGAATACAATTTTATCAGTTTTTTGTACATCTTTTATCTGGCGGACAAGAGCAACTGCCTCCTGCTGATAGATTGGAAAATAGAGGCAATCTGATTTTGCAAGTAAAATTGAGGTAATTGCAGGGAGCATGTTTATATCCCCTTTGTTGATTGATATCGCTGTTGATATCTCTCCGCCGAGTTCACGGAATGTCTTGGTGAATTCAGAAGTATATTCAGTTGTATAAAGGCTTCCGTCGTCAATTGTTGCAGCCCTTGTCAAACCAAGCTCCTCAAAGGCAAACCATGCGGTTGCCCTTGCCATGTCTGTTCCGTTAAACATTACCCTGAAATAACCAGAATGCCAGTTCTTTCCCGCCATACCCCCGGTGGATGTTAATGAAGGCGCACTGTTTGAGCCTGAAATCATTGCAATACCAGCTTCTGTTATCACTTTTGCTGCTGTTGCTGCTGAACCTGAACAGAATGTTCCTATAACAGCAACAGTGTCAAGATTTATGGCAACTTTCAGGGCTGCAGCATTTCCCATCTCTGCTGTACAGCCGGAATCTTCTATCTGAAGCTTAACAGGATGGCCTGCAATTTCTGAATTGCATTCATCAAGTGCAATTTTTATGCTGCGGACCTGGGATATGCCGTTGGCTTCATTACCTCCGCTTAGGGCCTGCAGTACACCGATTCGAAGAGTTTGACCGGGTTCAAGCATGATACAGTCAGGCGAGTCATGGCATGGGGAATGCACAGGCTCTTTTTCACATCCTGTAAAGAAGAGCAAGGTAAATATTGTAAATAAAAATATAAAAAAATGATAGGACACAGGTGGGTAATGGCTGGATTGAATAATGCCTTTAATACAAATGGATGGTCTCATTTTTTTACTCTCCTGAATCTGTTTTCCCAAAGTAGGTGTAGATAATGTTTGATGTTAAGCCTGCAATTCCAGCCTTTGGATCATCAAGTCTCAGGATATTGAATCTGGGAAGGGCGCAGTCACCAAATGAATTACAGTTCAAGGTACCTGTAACCCCCTTGAAATTTCTGGTTGAGTAGAGGTTTTCCCGTAATTTTTTGCGATCTATGTAGAGAGTTCCATTGTTTTCCCTGACAGCAACTGTTTCAATGGCATTAAATAAAAGTGTTGCTGCGTCAAAAGCAGTTAAATAGTAGCTTGTCATTGGCTCCATATTGAATTTTTCCCGATATTTTTTTTCAAGCTCAAGGCTTCCATCTGTTTCTGGCCTTGCAGGTCCTACAAAATACATACCGGTTCCCAGCTCATTAATATCATCTATAAAAGTTGATTCTATCAATGCGCCGTCACTCATAAGTGTCAAGTCAGCAAGTTCCGGAATTTCTCTTGCTTTTTTTAAAATTTTGTTACCTTCAGGCTGAAAAAGCGGAAAAAAGAGAATATCGGGTGCAGAGTATTTGACAGCTTCCATAAGAGGTCCCATCTCGTCATCTCCCTTATTCACAGTGGCAGAGAGAACTATGGTCCCGCCAAGTGCCCTGAATGCGCTTTCAAAGCCTTCACTGAGTCCCCTTGTGTATATGTCTCCATCATTTACTGTTGCCGCCCTTTTTTTGCCAAGATTATTAAAGGCAAAGGTTGCAGCGGCTTTGCCTGCATTCTCTTCATTGTTTGCAGTTCTTAAAAAGCCTTCATGAAAGTCGGGAGCACGCTTTCCGTTCATTGATGTGAGAAAAGGAGCGCTGTTGTTTCCGGAGATCATCACCATGCCTGCATCAGACATGATCTTTGAGGCAGATGCAGCAGCAATTGAACAGGTTGTGCCTATGATTCCAACAATATCAGGATTTGAAACTATTTTCAGGGCAGCATTTGCTCCTCCTTCAAAGGAGCAGCTTGTATCTTCTTTTTGCATCTCAATGTCATGGCCTGCAATTTTGCCTTGATATGAATCAACAGCAAGTTCAATTCCTCTTACCTGCTCTGTACCAAGTGAGACAGATTTGCCGCTCAATGCCTGCAAAACTCCGATCTTCACAGGAGAGCCATTAGGAACTGTCACACATACAGAACTTTCTTCACATATTGCTTGCAATGGTGGGGAGTTGTTCTCGCTGCAGGCAGTAAGGCATGTTGTTGCAAAAAAAGATCAGCAGGAGTCTGTTGTTGAAGTATGTCACCCTGTTTTTTATTATCTGTTTAAAAAAATGCAGAAAAATCATTGGTTTCCTTCCCATGCCAGAATATTTTATTAGTTAGTTACAAAATTTTTGGTGTGGTCGTATTGTAGAGACAAGGGTTGCCTTGTCTCTACTGTTCAAAAACATTATATTTTCAAAATCGACACCTTGTTGGACTTTTTGGCATTTCTTGAATTTGTCTGAATCAGGATAACCAGGATTTACAGGATGCTCAGGATTTTTATCCTGTAAATCCTGAGGATCCTGGGCATCCTGATTCAGACAGTATTGACAAGGCTCAAAAGCTCATAGGTGTCGCTTTTGAGTATATTGTATTTGAATAGTTAATAACTCAAAGTCAACACCTATTTTGAGCCTTGTCAATATGGTCTGAATTTAGTAAATCTAAAACACCCTTTACGCTGTTTTCAGCAAGGAGCTCCTGGGCATATTGTTTTGCATCTTCAATATTCCAACTGCTAATACATTTTTGTGTTTCAAAAAGAAACTGCTTGTTAACACTAAGTTTTCTGATTCCTATCCCCAAAAAAAATGGAATAAATGCCTTCTCCTTAGCCATCTCGCCGCATACTGAGATATCTTTACCAGATCTTGTTACGCTATCTGCAATCCTTTTTAATGAACGGAGCACTCCTGGATGGTGAGGAGCATAGTATTGGGCAACCCGTTCATTTGTGCGGTCTGCTGCAAGCATGTACTGCACAAAATCATTAGTACCAATTGAGAAAAAATCTGCCTCCTTTGCCAGATCATCAATGATTTCAACAACAGAAGGCAACTCCAGCATCATGCCGATTTTTGGGATTTTTATTTTTTCACTATCTGGCTTTTCATTGCCTGTTTTTCCACTGTCTGCCTTTTCATTGTCTGGCTTTTCACTGCCTGTTTTTCCACTGTCTGGCTTTTCACTGCCTGTTTTTCCATTGTCTGCCTTTTCATTGCCTGGTTGTTCATTGTCATTTAACTCAATGCCGTCCCCTCCATTCAATTTTTCACAGCAGCTTATCACCATTTTTTTTGCCCATCTGAACTCATCAATTGATGAGATCATGGGAAACATGATTCTGAGGTTAACTTTCGGATCAGCATCCGCAGAAGCCATTAAAATGGCCATTAGCTGCTGTTCCATGATATCGGGGTGTCTCAATGCAAACCTTATTGAACGAAGGCCGAGTTCTGGGTTGGCTTCATCACCATTGTCAAGGTAGTCAACCATCTTGTCTCCGCCAATATCAAGGGTTCTTATGGTTACTTCTTTGCCGGCCATCTTTGAAAAAAGGATACTGTATATTCTTGTCTGTTCAGCATCAGAAGGAAAACTGTTTCTTACCAGAAAGGGAAATTCAGAGCGATATAGTCCTACACCGGCGGCATTCATTATAACAGCCGAGTCAAGTTCACTGAGAAGATTGATATTGACCATAAGATCAACAGAAACCTTATCATCTGTAAATGTCTCTTTTGCAGGGATATTCTCATTAATTTTATCTGATTCCAATCGGGTTAAAAACTCTGCTTCAATCTCAGGTGCCGGATTAAAGTAGATATTTCCCACCTCGGCATCCATTATAATCTTTGTCTCTTCTGGTATTGCAAGTATGTCAAACTTTTCTGCGTCACTCTCTTCTGTAATGAGCATTGGAATTCCAAGGGATCTTGCAAGGATTGCGGAATGTGATGCAATGCCGCCGCCTGTCAGGATTATTCCGGAAATACCTTTCATGGAAAATTTTACAGCCTCTGAGGGCAGAAGATCCCGGGCAACTAATATTTTGCCTTCATGCCCTTCAGAACTCTTTTTGCCGGCATTTAAAAGATTTTTAAGAAGGCGTATTGAAATATCTTCAACATCTGCAACCTTTGCACGAATATATTCATTTGGGCTTGAAGCAAAAAGATCAATATATTTTTTTGCAACATTGATCACAGCAGAGAGCGCAGACGTGCCATTGAGGGTAAGTTCCTTCATTTTGACTGAAAAATTCTTGTCCTTTAATATCATGATATGGGCATCAAAAATAAGGGCAACAGCCTCTGGAAGGCGACGGGCAATCTCCTGTTCAAGGCTTTCTATCTGCTTTATGGTTCTTTTAATTGCAAGATCAAGCTCCTTGATTCCGAGTGAGGGATCATAATGCGTATCCTCGCTGCTTCTCAACATCTCAAGAAGTGGATTCTGGCTGTTAAGCATGGCTTTTCCAACAAATATGCCCCGTGACGCTATCTGGGCAGGAAGAATTCTGGGAAGTTCAAGTTTTCTTTTTTCATTTAATAAAGACAGGGTTTTATTTTGTTCTGTTTTGTCAATGCTCTCTTCATCTTTAAGGTTAAGAAGCAGGCGGGCGTTTTCAATCAATACAGCAAGCTGAGAAGCAATTGAACGCAATACCATTGCCTCTTCGTTAGAGAATTTCAGGTTAGCTCTTCTCTGTACCACCATCACCCCTGTTCCCTGTCTGCCCCTGACTATTGGAATTGCCAGAAAACATTCAAAAGCCTCTTCATTGGCTGAAGGAAAATATTTAAAATCGGGATTTTTACTGGCATTATCCTCAAGGATCATCTCCTTTGTTTCCATTGCCTTGCCCACAAGACCTTCTCCCACACTCATTTTCACAATCCCTACAGAGTCAGGATTAAGACCGGTGGTTGCCCGAAGCACAAGCTCATTTGAACTGTTTTCAAGAAGATAGATGGAACATACCTCTGCTCTAAGGTGCTTTCCCACAAGCAATACACATCTTTGTAATATTGTTTCTGTATCCGATCCCTCTGAAAGAAGTGCAAACATTTCTCCGGCATCGCAAAGAAGCTTAAGATGACTTTTATTTCCCATAAGGCAATATTCCCGTTTTTTTTAACTGTTGAAATGGTTTTTTATAGTTTGAGGATATAACGCCCGTTTAAAGGTGTCAATATTGAGATTTGATTCAAATTTGAAGTTAAAGTAATTTAATAAAACAAAAAAGTAATTAGCTTTATTTTAAAAAACTTTTTTGTAATTTGTTCTTGTGGGTGCAAATCAGTTTTTATAATATTTTAAGCTGTTTTATTAAAAAATATGTAAATAAAATTATTAAAAATCAGATAGTTATGCTTTTATCAATGATCTGTCTCAAGGTGATGGCATCACATATGCATTTGCAGAAATCAAAAGCAATTAAAGCTAAGAATAAAAAGGAGAAAATGTTTTATAAAACTGATTTATTAACAGAGGAGATAAGATCAAATGAAAAAAATTGAAGCAATTATTAAACCGTTTAAACTTGATGAAGTCAAGGATGCCTTAAATGGATTTGGCGTTGCCGGTATGACTCTCTCTGAAGTAAAGGGTTTTGGTCGTCAGAAAGGTCATACTGAAATTTACAGGGGTGCAGAGTACAGGGTGGATTTTATCCCTAAGATCAAGCTTACCATTGTTGCGGAGGACTCCATGGTTGATAAAATTGTTTCCACCATAATGGAAAAGGCAGGAAGCGAAAAAATCGGAGATGGTAAAATATTTATCCTGCCAGTGGATGATGCCATAAGAATCAGAACAGGGGAGAGAGGAAAAGATGCTCTATGATTCCTTTAAGCTTCATGGCCTCCTGTAATCTTAATGGCTTTTTAAAGACGGCTAACCGGTCATGATTCACTATTCAACAATCGCGTCAAGTATAAAGAAATAATATTAATTTTTACTTTAAAGCAAATTTATTAGGTTAAAATAAATTTACTACGTTAAAATAAATTTACTACGTTAAAACAAATTTATTACGTTAAAACAAATTTATTACTTCAAAATTAATTTATTATGTTGAAATAAATATAAATAATTTTTTTAATATAAATATTTTTGATCAAGGAGATATGAAATGAAATCCCGGAAACTTTCACCCTTATTCTTCAATACCATAGTCTGTTTTTTTCTGATTAGCATGACAGCTTTTATGATTGCAACAGCAGCATTACCAGGAATGGCAACTGCCTCGGAAAACCAGGTCTTGGACAAGGCCATTGCATCATATCCCGAAGCTCTTTTTCAGGGCAAAAGCCAGGATGATATCCGAAAGGAGCTTCCGGTATCCGGAGCCTACAGGGATGAGACAACACCCATTGAAGAAGAGGTTACTGTGATCATTGACGGAAATCCTGCCACAACATCCATAGTGAGGTATCTCACAGACATGGAAATTTTTCAATACAGGGGAGATGTACTCTGGACATGTATTGCTGCCTTTCTGGTCTTTTTGATGCAGGCAGGTTTTGCAATGGTAGAGGCAGGTTTTACAAGGGCCAAAAATGCCGTCAATATAATGATGAAAAATATCATGGATTTTTGCATGGGAACCATAGCTTTTCTTGCTGTGGGATTTCATATAATGTTTGCAGGCCCTGGTGAATCTCTGTTTTTCCTTGGTACTACCGGAGCAACACAGTGGGGATTTGCTTTCTGGCTCTTTCAGTGTGTATTTGCCGCAACAACCGCTACCATAGTATCAGGTGGTGTTGCTGAGCGTACAAAATTTACAGGTTATCTTGCCTACAGTTTTGTTATCTGTGCATTTATTTATCCCACATTTGGAAGCTGGGCATGGGGAAGTCTTCTTGATGGTCAAGGTTGGCTTGAAGGCGTTCTTGGGGTTGGATTCTATGATTTTGCAGGATCAACTGTGGTTCACTCAATTGGTGGATGGCTTGCACTTGCAGGTGCCATCGTTATCGGCCCAAGGGTTGGGAAATTTGATTTAAATGGCAAACCAAGAGCCATTCCCGGGCATAATCTTCCATTTGCAGTAATAGGTGGTTTTCTCCTGTGGCTTGGCTGGTTTGGTTTTAATCCAGGAAGTACCACAACCTTTGACGGCAATCTTGCCCGAATTGCAGTAATGACAAATATTGCAGGCGCAGCAGGTGGTATTGCAGCAATGGCTGCTGTCTGGTTCTCTTTCAAAAAACCGGATGTTGGCATGACAGTTAATGGATTTCTTGCTGGGATGGTTGCAATCTGCTCGGCTGTTGATGTTGTAAATATCTGGGGTTCTCTGATTATCGGAGCCGTTGCCGGTATCCTCGTTGTCTATAGCGTCATTTTTATCGAACGTATTCTTAAAATTGATGACCCTGTGGGTTGCATAAGTGTTCATGGTGTTTGCGGTGCATGGGGTACCCTTGCCTATGCTTTCTTTGGAGTTGAAAGTTTCAGCTCTACAGTTCTGATGGCACAGTTAATTGGTATTGGTGTTGGATTTGCCTGGGCATTTGGAACAGGAATGGTTCTCTTTATTGCCATTAAATATACCATTGGACTTAGAGCCACAAGAGAAGAAGAGGTTACAGGGCTGGATGTTTCAGAACATGGCAATGAAGCCTACTGCGGCTTTCCCATAGACAGTCATGCATGATGAGAATGTAGATCATAAAAGATAAACAGGCATAATTGTGTGTATCAATCACTCCCAGAAAAGAAATGATGCATTTTGACGGTAAAAACTGCTGAACCGGCACTGTGAAGGCATTTCCATGATGCTGGTTTCAGCATAATCAAAGAGGGTTATCATAATGTGCGCCATTGCAGGATTACTCTTCAAGACCGATAAAGATCGGAATTTCACCATGACCACAGGGCAGGCCTTGACCCAGATCCTGGATGCAACCCTTCATCGGGGCCCTGATTCTGCCGGATGGGCAATTTATAAGGAACCTCTGGATAACCTTATCAGGATTCGTTTTATGATATCCCGAAAGAACGGGGAGACTGACGATGAAATCAAGAGAATTCATCGCCATTTAAAATGTATCAAAGTTCAGGTTGTCCATGAAGAGATACAGGGGTGTACCCTGGGCATTCATGCCCGTTATGATGGAGAGATTCTGCCCCTTACAAAAAAACTTGAAAAAGAATTTATACCTTTTTCCATTGGTAGGCGCCTTGACATAATAAAGGATGTGGGCCAACCCCTGGAGCTTTCCAGAAAATACAAAATAGATGAGTTTAATGGCAGCCACGGGATCGCCCATATCCGTCTTGCAACGGAATCAGGGGTTCGGCCAGATACAGCTCACCCTTTCTGGGCCTGCGGTTTTGCTGATGTTGCCACTGTTCATAATGGTCAGATCACCAACTACTGGATCATGCGCCGGCGTCTTGAGCGAAAGGGCATGACCTTTCAGACCCATAATGATACCGAACTTATTGCAGTTTATCTTGCTTGCCAGATGAGCTGTGGAGCAACCCTTGAGGATGCCCTGAAAGCTTCATTAGATGATCTTGACGGGACATTTTCATATCTTGTTGCCACAAAGGATTCCATTGGTTACGCAAAGGATAAAATTGCTGCCAAACCCATGGTGAAATATGAAAATGACGAAATGATCGCCATTGCGTCAGAAGAGGTTGGGCTCAATCGTCTATTTCCTGGACAATCCTTAGAGACAAGTGAGCCTGCGCCTTCAAGTTATGGTTTGTGGTCAAGATTGGTGCCTCAGTAAACTGAATACTGTCTGAATCAGGATTTCCAGGATTAACAGGATAAGGCAGGATGACTTAAAGTGGACACCTATGATCTTGTAAGCCTTGTCAACACTGTCTGAATAAGGATTCCCAGGATTAACAGGATAAGGCAGGATAACTTAAAGTGGACGCCTATGATCTTGTAAGTCTTGTTAACACTGTCTGAATCAGGATTCCCAGGATTAACAGGATAAGGCAGGATTATCTATCTATCTATCTATCCTGAACATCCTATACATCCTGGTTATTTTGATTCAGACAAATGCAATAACTTTTAAAAAAAGCAATAAGATGTCTATTTTGAGTTTATCTCTACTGCCATCCTCGAATATGAAAATTTGTATCTGTTTTCACGAAAAAATTCAAAACACCCAAAAATGCTATTAATAATTTCAGCATGTTAGCAAATAAAGATCAGAGGGAAAATATCATGGCAACCATTGATTTATCCACAATGCCCATAAAAATCGCAAATGAAGTTATCCGCGGATATGGTGCTGCCCACCAGGACATTGATATCATAAATCCTGACGCCAGGCATTACATTGCAGTTGGGCTTATAAATCCTGTGAAAATATCCATCCACGGCTCTGCCGGCTATTTCTGCGGAGGGCTAAGCGATGGACCCCGCGTTGAGGTAAGCAACAACGTAAGCTGGGGTGTTGGGGACAATATGCTCTCCGGTACAATTGTTGTGGGGGGTAATGCAGGGGCTATTGCCGGAGAGGCATTACGGGGCGGCAATATCATTATCAGAGGAAATATGGGCTCAAGGGCCGGGCAGGTAATGAAAAAAGGAACCCTCTGCTGTGCCGGAAATTCAGGTTTCATGGCCGGATACATGATGTATGGCGGGCGTATGATCATACTCGGCAATTCCGGTGCAAAGACTGGAGAGAACATGGCAGGGGGAGAAATATTTGTTGGAGGCGCAATAGAATCTCTGGGGGCAGATGCCATGCTGTGCGATATCTCAAGCCAAGAGCTGGAATCTGTTAAAGAGTTTATGGAAGAGCATAAAATATCCTTTTCCGGTGCATTCAGGAAGGTTGTGTGTGCAGGAAAGGATTTGAGCTGCGGAAAGGCTGAGCCTCGTACAAAAAGGATATCTTTTAACCATTTTTCCGGAAGTGATATACCCTGGTGGAATGAAAAGGTGCAGGAAGATATCAAGATAAAAAGCCATACAGGAAGGTACAGAGTAAGGGGTTATGGAACTTCCCGCCATATACCACATTTCAATGACATTGCATTTAAAAACTTAAAGATAAACAGCGATATAAAGTCCGGCTCCGCTTCTGCCAATGATGTTCATTCCAATGTTTCCATCCGGGGTTGGGATTCAAAAGTTTTCTTAAAAGATTTTAAATCCAAATCTTCCATGCCGGATTTGAGAACATTTATAGGAGATAGAAATGGTGGCAAAGCCCTTGATCTGAGCATGCCTCTTCTCATTGCTCCCATGAGTCTTGGTGCATTAAGCCCGGGTGTTAAAGTTGCCCTTGGTATTGCATCGCGCCTCTCTGGTATATGTGAAAACACAGGAGAGGGAGGAATGTATTCAGTTGAGCGTGCTGAAGCAAGGCAGCTTATCTCCCAATGCCTTTCAGGCCGCCTTGGCTGGAACATCCACGACATGAAACGCTCCGATGCACTGGAGCTTTATATTTCACAGGGTGCAAAACCCGGTCTTGGAGGTCAGTTGATGGCTGCAAAACTGACAAAAGAGATTGCACAGATAAGAGGAATTCCACATGGCATGGATCTGCGTTCTCCATCACGTCATCCAGATATACTTGGCGGAGATGATCTTGTCATGAAGGTTATGGAACTTAAAGAAGCTGTTGGATGGCGTCTGCCGGTAAGTCTTAAACTTGGTGGCGGTCGTACCAGGGATGATATCAAAATTGCATATAAAGATGGCATAGACTTTGTTGAGCTTGATGGTATCCAGGGCGGAACAGGTGCCGGCGGAAGCGAGGTGATAGAATATGTTGGGATCCCGACCATATCTGCCCTGATGGAGGCAATTGATGGCCTTGATGAGATTGATGCCGGAGGAGAGCTTCCCATTGTAATAATGGGTGGCATTCAAAATGGTGTTGATGCTGCAAAGGCAATTGCCCTTGGTGCCACAGCAGTTGCTGTTGGAACTCCCATGCTCATTGCCGCAGGGTGTACAGGTTGTATGCAGTGCAGTTCTGGCAATTGCCCTGTGGGTCTTACCACACAGACACCAGAGCTGGTTAAGCGTTTTGATGTTGAAAAACAGTCACTTGCAATGCATGCCTATCTTGAGTCCTTCAGGTGGCAGCTTGAAGCTGTGACAAGTGCCCTTGGATATTCCAATATAGATGAGCTTTGCCGCGATGATCTTGTTGCACTTACTCCAGAGGCTGCTGCACTTACAAGATTACCCTATGCCCCTGAATATGGTGAGTTGCGGGAAGCCAACGCTGTAACGCAAACCGAGTCACAGGAGATATCAAAAAAACACAAGGAGACCGGCAGCGCAACATTTACGAAATTATCCCGCAGGATAATAAGGGATATGAGCAAAACTTCTGCTTTGGATTCAGAAAAACAGCAGCAGATACTTGAAATGGCATTAAAGGGGCGCCCCAATCCCTTTCCGGGCAGCAGACCCGCCCACCTTGATGATGTGGTTTTTCTCTCCGCTGCCCTTACACGACTTGTGATTGATCCTTACAGGGAGGATTGCAGCACACAGACCCGCATTGCCCGCAGCATTGATATTGGCCCTGTCAATATGAACAACCCATCAGTTCAAATGGAGCAGCCTTTTATTTTTACAGGATTTGATGATGCACCGGAAGTTGTAAAAAATGCACTTGGAGCTGCCATTGAAGCATGCGGTTGCGGATATGCGGGAAGAAGACCCCTTGCATCTCCAAAATCACATATTTGGTTTCAACTTCTTGTTGCTGATGATACTCCATCACCCCTTGCTGATGCCCTGATTTATGCAGGCAAAGAGCTTCCAGATAATTTTCAACTGAATCGCCTTCACAAGAATCAGTTGCTGGGAATATCTGCAAATGGAAAGACATTGCCCAGAATACTTCCATATGCACTGGAAAACGGATTTGATATTCTAATTCTTGATACCACAGCAGGAATTGTCGAACCATGGGTGGAGCTATCATCTTCCTTTGACCTTACTGTAATAAGGGATGCGATTTTGAGGCTTCGCTCCATGAAAATGGAGGAAGAGATCTGCCTTATCAATTTTGGCGGGCTTCGTTCCGGAACAGATGTTGCCAAATCCCTTGCCTTAAATTGCAATGCATCACTTGTAGGAGCTGCAATGGCCATTGCAATGGGAGGATGCATAAAAGGAAATTCCATTGATTTTGGATATGAACAGGAAGGCACAAAAGGTGAAACTGATGAAAAATCGCTGTTTGACGCTGCTGTCAACTGGATAAGGGGAAGCTCCCAGGAAGCCGCAGTTATTGCAAGGTGTGCCGGTAAAACCAACATACATAATCTTGAGCCTGAAGATCTGCGTTCCATCTCCATTGTAACTTCAGAAGCACTTGGTCTTGGACTAACATCAGGAGCTGTGAAACGTCAGAAGTTTTAACCTTCGTGAATACAGTATTTAGCCTTTGTGAATACAATATATATATTTTCTCAAAGTCAACCCCTATGATTTTGTAAGCCTTGTCAACACTGTCTGAATCAGGATTCCCAAGATTAACAAGATAAGGCAGGATTATCTATCCTGAGCATCCTATCCATCCTGGTTATCCTGGTTCAGACAACTGCAATAACTTATGCAAAAGCAATAAGATGTCGATTTTGAGTATTTAAAAAGGAAAAGTGTTATGACAGCCATCGCAATGATAAAAAATCCGGTTATCGATAATAGTGAAGAAATAGAAGAGTCAACAGCTATCAACAATATAAAATATATGCCTGAGTCCGATCAGGATAACAGGAAAAAGGTTTTTGAAGGTTTGAAAAGGCAGAATGTTGAGTTCATTCTTGCACAGTTTGTTGATATCCACGGTGCTCCAAGGGTGAAACAGGTTCCCCTTGACAGTTTTGATGATATAATTGACAAGGGTGCAGGTTTTGCAGGCGGTGCTGTGTGGGGAATGGGAATGGGGCCTGAAAGCCATGATCTTATGGCAAGAACCGATCTTGAAACCTTCAAGCAGCTACCCTGGCAGCCCAATGTGGCTCTGGCAAGCAGTGATCTTTATGTTGATGGTGAAGCTTGGCCATTTTGTCCAAGAAACAACCTGAAAAGAATGCTCAAGATAATGGCAGAAAAAGGATATACACTTAACGGCGGGTTTGAACCAGAGCATTTTCTTGTGACCCGTGATGATCAGGGTAACCTTAAACCATGGGATCCTCTCAATATTGACAGTCAGCCAAAGCCCTGCTACGACTTTAAGGGGATGTGCCAGAGCATGGATTATCTACAGGATATCATGCGATATGGCAATGAGATGGGATTTGGTATTTACCAGAGTGACCATGAGGATGCAAATGGTCAGTATGAGATCAACTTTGACTGGACAAATGCTCTTCATGCATCGGATCGTCTTGTCCATTTTCGCATGATGTCAGGACAGGTTGCCCGCAAATATGGTGCCATTGCAACCTTTATGGCAAAGCCCTTTGAAAACATGACAGGTTCAGGAGCGCATCTGCATTTCCATGTTGCCGATGCTGTAACTGGAAAGAATATTTTCCCCCTTGCTCCCTCTGAAAAAGACTGGAAGGGGCTTGGCCTTTCAAAAACAGCCATTCATTATATTGGCGGTCTTCTTAAACATATACGGGCAATTACAGCGGTTGCATCACCCCATATCAATTGCTATAGACGTATCCAGAGCGGAGAGTTTGTTTACTCATCTGCATCTGGATACACCTGGACACCCTCTTTTGCATCATACGGAGACAACAACCGTACCCAGCTTTTTAGATGTCCTGATTCCAACAGGATTGAGGACAGATCACCATCATCCATGGTTAATCCATATCTGCTGCTTGCTGTCAATATTGCAGCCGGTCTTGATGGCATTGAAAATCAAATTGATCCGGGCGATGCAATTATGGGCAGAAACATATGGAATCTTTCCATCCAGGAGCGCAAGGAGCTTGGTATGATACTTCTGCCCCAGAATCTCATGGAGGCAGTTGAGGCGCTTGAAGAAGATGATGTTGTAAAGGGGGGACTTGGGGCAATTGCAGATGAATATATAAAACTTAAAAAAGGGGAGTGGGGGGAGTTCATGCGTCATGTAACGCCTTGGGAGGTTAGGCGGTCTTTGACTCTTTTGTGAACGTTAGAATCAAATCTTTGTTTTTTTCTTGCGAGGTCGTTTTGATAATGCTGCAACAAATTGCTTGACAACAAAAAAATGGTGTGCAATTGTTGAAAAGTTTTTTTAATGAGTATCAAGGAAAGTGCAGAAAAATAACAGATTTACCGGAATAGTTTGGAAGACATAAAGATGAATGCTTGTCATATAAACACATTTTTTAATTTTGGACGTTTCTTTTTTAGGAGCGTCTGTCCGGTATAGAATCCCCAAGCGATCAATACCCCGGACGGACTTTTCAATGTCTGTCCGGGGTTTTTTTATTTTAAGCCCTGGAAGCAAAGCTTTCAGGGCTTTTTTATTTTTAAGGTCAGAAGAGAATATTGTGTTTAATAAAAAAGGAGCAAAAAATGATACTTGTACTTGATAAATCAATGACCCAGGTGAAGAAAAACCAGCTCAAGAGCATTCTTGCGGAAAAGGGGTGCATGGTACATGAACCTGGTGGCAGCGGACAGAATATCCTTGGGATAATTGGCAAAAACAGTTTGACAAAGGAGTTTTTCATGGCGCAGGACGGGGTGCTGGATATTGTTCCCATATCCACGGCCTACAAACTTGTCAGCCGCCAGATGAAAAAGGAAGATACTGTAATTCGCATAGGTAATGTTGAGGTTGGCGGAGACAGGATTGCCATTATTGCAGGCCCGTGTGCTGTGGAGAGCCGTGAGCAGGCCATGACCATTGCAAAGGAAGTGAAAAAATATGGCGCAACTCTTTTCCGGGGCGGAGCATTCAAACCCCGCTCCTCACCATACTCATTTCAGGGGCTTGAGGAAGAGGGATTGAAGATTCTTGCAGAGGTAAGGGAGGTCACAGGACTTAGAATTGTAACTGAAATAACATCTCCAATGCATGCGGATCTTATGTTCAAATATGTTGATGTAATCCAGATTGGAGCCAGAAACATGCAGAACTTTGAACTTCTCAAGTGTGCCGGACGCATGGGAAAGCCCGTTGTATTAAAGCGGGGTCTTGCCTCCACAATTGAGGAGTGGCTCATGTCTGCCGAGTATATTGCAGCAGAAGGCAACCCCAATATTATCCTGTGCGAAAGAGGTATTCGCACCTTTGAACCATATACCCGAAATACCCTTGATCTTTCTGCAATTCCGGTACTAAAGCAACTTACCCATCTGCCGGTACTCATCGACCCCAGCCATGCCACAGGTATAAGGGAAAAGGTAAGCCCCATGGCAAGGGCTGCTGTTGCAGCAGGCGCTGACGGGCTTATGATAGAGGTTCACCACAAGCCTGAAGAGGCACTTTCTGACGGTCCCCAGAGCCTCTATCCAAAACAGTTTGGCCGCCTTGTCAGGGATATCTATGTAATTGCCCCTGTTGTTGGAAAACAGCTCACCCACGACTATACAGGGTCTGCGGCAGCAGCATCACATCAAAGAGGTTATACACAAAGCAACAAAGAGGGCAAGCAGGTTGTCTATCTTGGAGAAGTAGGAACCTTTAGCCACAAGGCTGCATCCCAGTATTTCGGCAGTGATGTGACAAGTTATCCAGCTCCGACATTCAGGGATATCTTTGAAAATGTGAAAAGCGGAGCTGCGGATTTTGGTATCATCCCCATTGAAAACTCACTTGCCGGAAGCATCCATGAAAATTACGATCTTCTGTTAGAATATGAGCTTAATATTACAGGAGAGCTTTCGCTCAGGGTAATCCATAATTTAATTGCACATCCTGACACAAAGCTTGAGGATATAAAGCAGGTTCTGGCACCTCCGCCGGCTTTCCAGCAGTGCCGCCGTTTTCTTGATGCCAATCCGGATATTAAAATTGTTCCTGTAAATGCCACAGGAAGTGCTGTGAAGCGGATTGCAGAATCAGGTATCAGGGAAGATGCTGCCATAGGAAGCATTGAGGCAGCCGAGATATTTTCCATGAATGTACTTGAGGAGACCATTGAGGATAACCCCAGAAATTTCACAAGGTTTGTGGTAATTGAGAAAAAACCTGTAACAGAAGGTGTGAAAAATAAATCATCAATTGTATTTTCAACATCCAACAATCCAGGGGCACTTTTCGAGGTTATGAAGGTCTTTTCCGAAAATCAGATTAACCTTGTAAAGCTTGAGTCAAGGCCAATACATGGTAAGCCATGGCAATATATGTTCTATGCAGACCTTGAAGCTGACATGAGTGATCCTGAAAAAAACAGTGTACTTGAAGAGATTCAGAAAAATACAGAGTTTTTCAGGATTTTGGGTAGCTATAACTGCGGTTCTGATAGGCAGATGGAGTAAAAGTTGTATGATTCAACCTAAAACTATTCACGCTAAAGCAAAAAATGTGATGATCAATACTGAGCCTGTTGAACTATACAAGATACTTAAGTTTGAAAATCTTGTTTTAAGTGGAGGCGAGGCAAAGCATGTAATTGCCGATGGTATGGTTAAAGTAAATGGCAACGTAGAAACAAGAAAACGAAGAAAGATAGTTTCAGGAGATTATATTGAATTCAACGGTGAGGGGATGAATATTATTAAAAGCCATTAATTTTATTGGAAAATATATGTAAGTGGCTTGTTTTTTGGCATCTTTCATTTGCCTGTTTACACTTTTTGTGGCTTATTCTTTTGTCTGAATCACGGATTAAACGGATTAAAAGATTACACTGATTGAAAAAATCTGTGTAATCAGCGTAATCTGTGGCAATCCGTGATTCAGATAATAAAAAAAAGTGTAAACTAATTTTGAGTTGATATGAAGGATGCCCTTATTTTGTGATCATTACTTAGTATATAACTGTAATTATTAATATAACAATTGATATTGTGTAAAAATATGGCTCATTGCCCGAAGGATGAAAGGGCTTTTCTCTTCTTTCATCACTGTAACATCGTGACTCCATTGCTGCTGCAAGTGTGTCGGCCGATCTGAAGATCTTTTCCAGAACAGGAATACCCACTCCTGCCATACGTTTAAAGGGACTCTTCTGAAGGTGGACACACCTTGCTTTTCTGGCATCTGATACCTCACCTGCCTTTTGAAGAATAAGGGGCAGAAATCTTATAAAGAGGCTTACCATAACGCCAGCACGCTTTTCCGGTATAAAAGGCAATGGTTTTAAAAACCACTCAACAGCTCCTTTAAGGTCAGACGGGCGGATTGTGGCAGAAAAAAGAGTTCCCATTATCATGACAGCCATAAATCGCCAGCAGATTTTTGCTCCGTCAATTATTCCCTCCATACTTACTGTTATTCCTGGTATAAAAAAAGTGAACAGATTAGATGTCCCTGGTGTGACAATGGAGCGCACTATAAATATCACTCCAAGAAAGACAAAAAAGTATCGTAAATCATGGGCAAGTTCAGAGAGAGTTAAGCCAGATATATGCAAAAAGATAAAAAGCAGGGATGTAATAAAAGCAAGGGCTGTAAAGTCCGCTTGTGCAACTGCTATGCTCATAAGGCATACAGAGGCAACCTTGCACCTGACATCCAGATTGAAAAGAACCGAAGTGCCAAAGCGGTATAGCAAAGGGTTCAACTGTGCCATGGTAAAATTGCCTTTGAAGAGCCAAGTTTTGATGCACAAGGCTCTCTTATACCGAACTTTTCAACGGTTTTCAGAAGTTTGTCTGGTTTGTCATCTGCTGCCAGGCGGCCTTCATGGATAATTATCATGCGGGTTGCGTAATATATAACCTTTTCAATGTCATGGGTGGCAATAAGCAGGGTCTGGCCGGACTCATGCAGGGATTGAATCAATGAGAGCAGATCAAGGGTTCCAGGGTAATCAAGGTTGGAAAATGGTTCATCCATAACAATAACTTCGGGGTTCATGGCAAGAATGCCGGCAATGGCAAGACGTCTCTTTTCCCCTCCTGACAATGTTGCAGGAGTCTGGTCTTTAAGATGCCACATGTTGAGTCTTGTCAGGATATCTTCAACCCTTTTTTCAATTTCATGCCTTGGGAGATTGAGATTTTCAGGGCCAAAAGCAACATCGTCATAAACGGTTTCTCCAACAATCTGGCAATCAGCATCCTGAAAGATCATCCCCACCTTTTGACGGGCATAGGAGATATCCTTTATCACAGCTTTTCCATGTATGAGAACCTCTCCTGACTGAGGGCGCATTAATCCGTTCAGGTGTCGGAAAAGGGTGCTTTTGCCAGAGCCGTTCTGGCCTGCCACAATAACAAACTCTCCTGGTTTCAGAGCAAAGGAGATATCTTTGATTCCCCTTACACTCCCCTTATAAACATGGGAAAGATTTTTTACTTCAAGGATGTTTTCAGAAGAGTCCAAGTTTACTTCAAGAATGTTTTTAGAAGAGTCCAAATTTACTTCAAGAATGTTTTCAGAAGAGTCCAAATTTACTTCAAGAATGTTTTCAGAAGAGTCCAAATTTACTTCAAAAATGTTTTTAGAAGAGTCCAAAAGTTCAGCTCTCCTGGGTAGAGCTTTTTAAACTCGACATGTTAAACATGGGACTAATCCTGTGTATGATATAACTTCCTGCAAAAATCTTAAGCAGATCCCCAGGAAGAAACGGAATCATTCCTGCTGCCGCAGCTTTTGTCCATCCCATTCCGGTTACAAATTTGAGCCATGGCACCCCTGCAGCATATACAACAAGGGAACCTGCTGTCATTGCCAGTATATTCTTGTAAAATGGTAGTCTGTTCCCTGGTATTTTCGCGATAAAACCGGCTGTTAAAACTGCGGGAATATAGCCTAAAAGATAACCACCGGTTGGTCCGAACAGGCGCCCAATACCGCCGGTACCTCCAGCAAATACAGGCAGGCCGCATGCACCCATGAAAAGATAGAGAAGAACTGCCGCAGCACCCCAGCGAGTACCAAGAAGAAGACCGGCCATAAGAACAAACATGTTCTGAAGGACAATGGGCACAGGTCCCACAGGAATGGCAATGTATGCTCCTGCTGCCATCAGGGACGCAAAAAGTGACGCATAAACAGTCATTTTAATGGATGTAGCTTTGTTCTCTTTCATAAAAGTCCCATTTTTACTATTGTCTCTTTTAAATATTTGCTCCCACACCTTGGTGAAAGCAATCTCCATAGATTACTTTGCAGATAGTTCCATCATCTTTTTCAATGAGAAGCGCTCCTGTATCATCCACATCAACTGCAACTCCTTCAAAAAAATCGTCATAGGTCTCGATTCTTACTTTTTTACCAATGGTTCCTGTCATCTCCTTCCATTGGGTAATAATTGACGGGGTAAAAGAGGCGGAATCTGAAGAATGCTTTTGTTTTTTTACATGTTCATCCACTGTTGCTTCAAATTGATCAAGAAAATCTGACAAAAGATTTCTACGGTGAACAGGTTTACCCAAAATATCCATTATGGAGATTGCATTGGGTTCAGCCTTTGAAGGTGAATTATTGACATTAAGTCCAATGCCGATGATTACAAATGATATCATATCCCCTTCAGTTTCCATTTCAGATAAAAGACCAGCTAGTTTTCTCTCTTGGTAGAGAATATCATTTGGCCATTTTACCCTGACATCAAGATCAAAAATCTTCTTAAGTGTAATGGACATTGCCACAGAAGCTGCAAAATTTACCTGCCAGGCAAGGGGAGGGGGCAAAAGCGGACGCAAAATCATGGAAAACCACAGGCCACCTTCCTGAGAAACCCATTTTCTGTTGAGCCTTCCTCTGCCACTCTGCTGAACTTCGGCAACAACAGCACTCATATGGGATGCATCAGCCCTTGCAAGCTCCCTTGCCTTGTCCATTGTGCTGTTCAACATCGGAAAATAGTGAATATTATCTCGATGACCCTTAAAATATAGGGGCAGGGGAGTGTCAGAAGAGGGGTCAAGATAATATCCCCTGGGATTGGATGAAATTGCATATCCCATCTCTTTCATCTGTTTTAGATGTTTCCATACAGCAACCCTGGATATATCAAGGCGTGCACTTATCTCAGGCCCTGAAACAGTCTCTCCTCCAGCCTGTTTCAGTATCTCAATAATCCTCTCTTTCACAATATCAGTAATTCCCTTAAATTTTGGCCATCCTTCATTGCCCGCTTACATTAATCAGTGGTGTAAAAATAAAAAATCTTGTTAACCATATTTTGAGATGTGGTTAACAAGATTGAATAAAAGAGTCAAGAAAAAGTTCAAATCCTTCCGGAAAAACGATCTTTTTCACTATATATACATCCGCAATATTGCTGCCTGTACATGTTCATGGCCTTTGACTCTTCAATCCCCTCTTTCCAGCCCTTGCGGAAATCTCTGTAAAAAAAGGGTATTCCCTCCTCTTTTGCAATTGCTTTTCCTGTTTCACAAATAAGATCATGATTCTGGAAGCGGCTGTATAAAAGAGTAGATGAAAATGCGTCAAATTTACCTTTTTTGGCAATTTTTGCAGCAGCATAAAGCCTGTCATGGTAGCAGAAGCGGCACCTGTTCTGCTCTCTGAAAGCAACTGATTGCAGAAAGCGCTCCAGTTCGTAAGCCTTTTGGTAAATGACCCTGAAACCTTTTTGCTGGCTGTACTCTCTCAGTGTATCCTCACGCTTTAGACACTCTGTAAGGGGATGTATATTATGACGATAAAAAAAGCCCATCATATCAATATCCTCTTGTTCAAGCACTTTCATGGGATATACTGCACATGGGGCACAGCATATATGAAGCAGAAGTTTCATATTACCTCTTTAGCACAATTATAGCCTGCTGCCGAATATGGCGGTTCCTATTCTGACCATTGTACTGCCTTCTTCAATGGCCACCCTGAAATCATCGCTCATGCCCATGGAAAGATGATGCATGGAAACTCCGGAGATAGCTGCTGCATCAATGTTTTTTTAATTTCAACAAGCCTTTTGAAGTATGGTCTGGCCTTTTCAGGATCATCAAAAAAGGGCGGCATCCCCATAAGCCCCTGGAGGCTTACACTCCCAAGCAGAGATATTTCACGGGCAAGTTCAACAGCCTTATCTGAAGATGTCCCGGATTTGGAAAGCTCTTCGCTTATATTAACCTGCATCAGAATATACTGAACTTTACCAATTTTTTCAGCCTGTTTGCTGATCTCCTTTGCAAGCTTGAGTGTGTCAACAGTGTGTATCATATCAAAATATTTAACAGCAAAACGGGCTTTGTTTGTTTGAAGGTGACCTATGAAATGCCAGAAAATATTATCATTTCCAATCACATCAATCTTATCAACAGCTTCCTGAATGTAGTTCTCCCCCAGAACCGAGACACCGGCAGCAATTCCATCTCTTATGGCTTCAACGCTTTTTTTTTTGCTGACGGCAATAAGTGTAATATCATCAGGTTTTCTTCCGCAGGCGATTGCAGCATTTTTGATCTCCTGATTAATATGGTGTAATCTGTCATTAATTGAATTTGTTGTCATATTGTTTTTGCCTCTCTAACTCTCCATCAAATCACTTAGATTTCTTTCAATAACTCCACAATTCATAAGGTCTTCAATCACCTCACAAACCGGCAACCCCACAACATTGGTGTATGAGCCATTAATGGCTTTAACAAGAAATGTTCCAAGTCCCTGAATGGCATAAGCACCAGCCTTGTCAAAGGGTTCATCTGTATTTATATACCACTCGATCTCCCTTGGGGTAAGTTTTTTAAATAAAACATCTGTTTTAACAGAACGCGTAACTGAATCCTCCTTGCTTTTTGAGCAGATTGTATATCCTGTATAGACAGTATGTGTTCTGTTACTCAGAATGCCAAGCATCTTTCTGGCATCTTCTGTTGATTGGGGCTTTTCCAGCAGGGAATTATCAATTACCACAACAGTGTCAGCACCTATGACCCATTTTTGGGGATATTCTTTGGCAATGTGATCTGCCTTTTCCTTTGAAAGCCTTTGTACATATGCCTCGGGTGGTTCATTTGGATGACGTTTCTCTTCAATGTCAGCAGGAATAACCTCAAAACAGATTCCTGCCTGTTCCAGTAGGTATTTCCTTCTTGGGGATTTGGAAGCAAGTATTATTTTGCATTTTTTTGATAAATCGCTCTTGTGTCTCATATGGGTTTCTTTACCGTTAAAATCCCTCCGCACTATTTTATTGCAGGGGGTGGCCAATTCGGCCATGAAGGTTTAATTTAAGTTTTTTTAGGGACACTATTGCATGTCCTGTTTCATACTTTGCAGTGGGGATAGATATAAAATTGTACCTTTAAAGATATCTGTATCACAGCTATGTCCGTTTATGCACATTCAGACATCAGTGCAATTTTTTGCCACCTGTTTTTATGTGAATATCCCTTATGGCTCCAGAGTTCAATAGCTAATAAAACCCCGTCCCCAAAAAATGTTGTTTATGAAAAAAAAATGTTGTTTATGAAAACAGAGGGTTGCAATTTATTATTTAATGGTATAAGAAGAATCAATATTTTGCCTGGGTGGCGGAACTGGTAGACGCAAGGGACTTAAAATCCCTCGGAGCATAGCTCTGTACGAGTTCAATTCTCGTCCCAGGTACCAGTAAAATCAAGGATTTATCCATAATGGGTAAATCCTTTTTGTTTTTTTTGAGAAACAACAAAAAGGAAAAAAATAGGAGGTGAGTTGTGCAGATCTTTTCAGAAAACAGTGACAGCTCTGTTGAGTATATCCACCATGTTGTTGAAGGTGAAACAGTTGATTTTATTCAAGCAAAGGATATTGCAAAGGAGCTTGCATTAAAGAAATGTAATAGCCCAATGATTCTCTCCTGGAAAAACGGAATAACCGGAGAGTTCTATCCTACTTTTGAATGTGGAAAAACGAAAAAACCTGCATGGATTCACTATGCGGAAGCAAGGGGGGCAAATCTGACCATTGATATTAACAATGGTCAGTATATATTCATGATTTTGAAAATTTAGGAATGGGATTGAATGAGTTGTCCTTGTTTGCCTTCAATATTTGGGGAGCGATTTTAAATCCGTCCCCAAATATATACGTTTTAAAATAAGGAATGTTATTTTAGGCTCTCATCCTCAAAAATCAGAAGAATCTCTCCTTGATGATAGTAGCTTCCCTTCCAGGCCCTACGGAAATAATTTTGACTGGAACACCTGAAAGCTCCTCAATCCTGCTCAAATATTTTTTTGCATTTTCAGGGAAACTTTCGTAATCCTTTAATCCTGAAGTGTTCTTTTTCCATCCAGGATGTGTTTCATAAACAGGAGTACATTGTTCAAGCAGATTAATTCTTGATGGAAAATACTCCATAATCTCGCCATTATATTTGTATCCTGTGCATATTTTCAGCTCGTCAAGATCATCAAGCACATCAAGTTTTGTAATGACAAGCCCTGTAAGGCTGTTCAGACGCGCAGCATTTTTCAGGATCACCATGTCAAGCCATCCGCATCTGCGTTTTCTGCCGGTGGTAGCACCGAATTCAGCACCTTTTTTCTGAATAGCATCTCCTACATCATCAAAAAGTTCTGTGGGAAATGGACCGCTTCCAACCCGCGTGGTATAGGCTTTCACTATGCCGATTATCTCATTGAGGCGGCATGGCCCGACACCTGAACCACATGCAGCATTGCCGGAAACCGTGCTGGATGAAGTAACAAAAGGATATGTTCCATGTTCTATATCAAGATGAGTGCCCTGTGCTCCTTCAAACAGAACTCTTTTACCCTCATCCATTCCTTTATTCAGAATTACTGAGACATCTGCAATATATGGAATGATACGTTCCTTGAGCTGAAGAAACTCCTGAATAACAGAGTCAGGCTCCACAGGCTCAGCATGAAAGTAGTTTTTTAGGTAAAAGTTTTTCTCATCCATGATTGTGCGGACTTTGTCCTCAAAAAAGTCAAAATCCAGAAGATCGGAAAAGCGAACTCCGCGACGTGTGGCCCTGTCTTCATAACAGGGGCCGATTCCCCTGCCTGTGGTACCGATTTTTTTGTCGCCTTTGCTGATTTCTCGTGCATTGTCTATACTACGATGATAGGGCATGATCATGTGCGCTCTGTCACTTATTTTCAGCATATCCGGTGATACATTTACATTATTGCTTGAAAGGTAATCAATCTCGCCAAGTAAAACCCCAGGATCAACCACAACCCCGTTTCCTATAAAGCATTTTTTCTTTTGCAGAATTCCGGAAGGAACAAGGTGGCTGATAATCTCTTTTCCTTCAACTACCATTGTGTGGCCGGCATTGTTTCCTCCCTGAAATCTGACAACATAATCCGAATATTCACTCAGCAGATCAACAATTTTTCCTTTGCCTTCATCACCCCACTGGGTGCCGACAACAACTGTATTGGACACTATTTACTCCTTTTATTACGAAAAAACGATTTGATAATTTCTCTTGTTTCATTCAGGCATACACCGGATGTAATTTCAAGATTATGATTCAGCCGCTGGTCTGATGCAAAATTGTATAATGAGCCTGCTCCACCCCATTTAGGATCAGGTGCTCCATAAACAACCCTTGCAATCCGCGCATGTATAATTGCACCCATACACATGATACATGGCTCGATGGTGACATATAATATTGCCCCTGTTAATCTGTAGTTACCAGTTGCATCTGCTGCCATGCGAATGGCTTCTATTTCAGCATGGGCCGTGGGGTCAATCATGGAAATTGGCCTGTTATGACCAAGACCTATTACAGTCCCATCATTGTCAATTATCACAGCACCAACCGGCACTTCATCAATAAGGATTGCCTTTTTTGCCTGTTCAAGGGCATAAAGCATATAATATCTGTCATCCATGCTTTATCTATATTCATGTTTTGGCATTAAGGTCAATTAAATTCAAAAAATCATTGACATTTTACTCTTCAAGCTATATTTAAGGAGAGTTTTTTGCGCCCGTAGCTCAGCTGGATAGAGTATCTGACTACGAATCAGGGGGTCGCAGGTTCGAATCCTGCCGGGCGCGCCAGTAAATTCAAGGGGTTACAGCCAAGTGGTTGTAGCCCTTTTTTGTGTCAGGTGACAAAAAGGTGACACCATTCCCATCTATCTTTAAAAAAATGATCTTTTTCTTGAATTATTTTTTATTCATTCTCTCCCTACCCCGTACAATCTGATCTGAAAAATCTTTTGTTTTCCATTTCCGGCCATTGTACAAAATTCCATTATCATTCATGAAGGCAATTCTCATTTTGGAGCCACTTCTCCCAGGGTAAAGGTCATGAACTAAAAACATAACCTTGTCCCGAGTCTCGATATCAATGTTTCCTTTCTGGTCACCTGTCAGTGAATTTATGATCTGTTGCAACTGACTATGTAGATCATTATTACTTTCATCAGGAAATAGTGAACCATCAGTTTCAGAATGCTTTATTTGCTGTTTTTCAGGCTTATCAATATGAACCTTAGTGTTGATATTCAATTCAGGTTCATTAAATTCTAATGGTGTATTTTGTGGGATATTTTCATTCTCCTGCATGGCATCAGGTTTGCCACTATTAACCGTGCAGGGAAGAGGGATATCATTGTTCATGATAAGAGATTCAATCAAAGCTCCGGTGGCCTGTTTGCTCTCCTGCTTCAATGTTTGCAGTTGTTGATATGCTGCACCTGATATGAAGCAGGATATTCTCTTATAACCATCATTTATTTTCTGTTCCAGGTGTTTCTTAACTCGGTTTCTGTTCTGTTGTGCAGACTTATCAATCATAACCATTCCCTTTGTTTACCATTAGGCATTAATGATAATCATAAAGCATTAGGTGTTAATGGTCAAGCGACAGCATTAGGCATTAATGGCTGCTTGAATATCATTAGTGCCTAATGCTAATCAATTCTTGTGTTAAATACCTTCCAATTGCTCATAAATCTTTTTAGAAGT
>NZ_LT828548.1:0-54126 GCF_900170035.1 Desulfamplus magnetovallimortis
TATAGACCAAAGTCGGAAGTCAGATTGGGATAGTGAACCCAAAAACTCATGGAGCAAACAAGGACACAAAAAAAATTGGTTTACGCCATCCAGTTCAAAAATAGATGAATAAGGAAAAATGAAAATGAAACGATTATTTCCCCCCCCTTGAATATCTCAACATCCCCAATCTAGTGACATCCCTGTCTGTCATCATTGGCCTTACGAGTTTTTTTCTTGCACTCAAGCAGCAGACTTTTCTGGCAGCGGCTCTGTTACTTCATTGTGCTTTTTGCAGCCAGTAAAATGTCGGAGATGCCTGAAATCGCTGTGAATATCAGCTTTGGTATCTTTTTTTGCGTTACAGCTTTCATGCAGCTCTCATCGATACTCATCGGCAAGGATGGACGATTGACGAAATTCTTGTTTATAGTGACGCCATTGGCATCTATTATTTGTGTTATTAGGCTTATTATGTCTAAGGGGAATGTGTAATTATGGTACTATTGCGGGAAAGCTGGAATGTATGTTCGATACCTTGGTAGGCTTTTGGGATTTGTCTGGCATTTGACTTAATCACTCAAAATCGACATCTTATTGCTTTTTTAGAAGTTATTGCAGTTGTCTGAACCAGGATAACCAGGATGGATAGGATGCTCAGGATAGATAATCCTGCCTTATCTTGTTAATCTTGGGAATCCTGATTCAGACAGTGTTGACAAGCCTTACAAGATCATAGGTGTCGATTTTGAGTAATCAGGATAAAAGTGATAATCAGGATAAATAATACTGCCTTATCCTGTTAATCCCAAATACCCTGATTCATAAGAAGCTTGAACTGAGCGCCCTTCGGGCGGGCTTTTCCATAACTAACTGCTTTTGCATGATAAAAATGGAAATTCCTATACTATTAAATTAAGAATGAATCATTTGCGATATTTTTCGTATAAAATCTGGAGTTGTACCACAGCACCCTCCAACTACATTTACACCTATATCTTTAAGTTTTTTAATATTTTCGCAGAAAAATTCTGGAGTTTCAGGATAGACAATTGACTCTCCAATGGTGGATGGTGCTCCTGCATTGGGTTGTATGATCATGGGAGCATCAATTCCATCCCTTATTACATGGGCAAGGTCAATCATGGTATCACTTGCAATGGAACAGTTTGCTCCCACAACCGATGCACCTGCGTCCAGCATTTTTTTCATGCTCTCAACAGGTTTGTTGCCCATTATTGTAAAAAATCCGCTGGGTTTTTTCTGGAATGTCATGGTGGCAAAGATGGGCAGAGATGAGATCTTCCTAATGCCCTTGATGGCCGCAAGAACTTCATTTAAATCAAAAAAGGTCTCTGCAATAAAGCAATCTACGCCAGCAAATGAATCACTTTCTTCTGCGCTTTGTACTATGTACCTTGCCTGTCTTTCAAAATGCGCAACAGCCTCTTCAAAAGAGAGCACTCCTGCTGGTTGAAGCATTTCACCAAGGGGGCCTATGTCACCTGCCACATATTTTCTTGATGCACTGATGTTACCACCACCACTGCCATTACTACTACTAACACTAACACATTTGCTATTATTATGATTATACTCTAATGCTGCTTCACAGGCAATTTTAACAGCAGCACTGTTTATCTTTTTTACGGTTTCATCCTGTTCCAGCTCTTTTATTACACCCATTCTCATGAGTTTAAAGGCTGAAGCACCAAACGTATTTATGGTGGCAACATCAGCACCTGCATCAAAATAGGCACTGTGAATCTTTTGAATTTCTTCAGGCTTTTCAATGTTCCATATTTCGGAGGCTTTGCCCCCTTTTAGTCCTGCCTGCATAAGCATGGAGCCCATTGCTCCGTCAAAAATCAATCCTTTTTCTTTTACCCTGTCCAGAATATTCATGGATAGTTCCTTTATTTTTTTACCGTGGAAATGTGTACAAGTTTTTATCTTTATTGCCTTAATTTACATTTTTCCCTTCCAAGCTCCCTCAATGGTCGAGATTCCTGCCTGAAGCATATTGCATCACGGGATCTGATCATACGGATTCTTCCCGGAAGATCAAGGAATTTACCCTGATTCCCTGAATAAATTAAGGATATAATATCTTCAATATGCCCCATACTTATAGTTTTTAAATTGCCTTTTACCTCTTCAATGGATCGTCTTGCAAGTCGCCTTGCAAGTGCTTTGGGAATTTTACTGAAAATTTTGCGTGGCAGGCAGACCTCTTTTTCATGCTCTTCATTATTGTCCATCCTTAAAGATTCTGACCCTGAAATTACATGTGCATCTGAGTTGCTTATTGTGAAAGATGCTGATTTGAAAATTTTCTCTGTCTCCATACTCATCCATGAATCCTCATCCATCAATATCTGGCTTAATCGGTTTAAGGAATCTTTTACAGATGGATTATATTCCTGTTCAAGATGGGGAATAAGAGAGTGTCTTATTCTGTTTCTGAGGTAGCTTTTATCACTGTTTGAACTGTCGAGCACAAAAGGCTGGTTTTTTAAATCAAGCCACTCCATTATCTCCTTTCTGGATATTTCAATCATTGGGCGAACAATGGTAATATAATCTCTGGACGCTCTTTTTATGCATGGTAAACAGGAGATATCTGTTTTGGAAGGCTGATTTAATGGGCGAGTGGGCGGTATTCCTGCAAGTCCCTTTGTACCACTTCCCCTTAGAAGATTCATCAATACAAGCTCAGCATTGTCATCACTGTTGTGACCAAGTGCTATGCATTGATAACCGTGGGTTTTTGCAAGATCTTTGTAAAATGCATAACGAACATTTCTGGCAGTCTCTTCAAATGATCTTTTTTCAGCTTTTGCCATTGCAGGAACATCTGTTATTGAAACATGGCAGGGGATATTATACCGGCGGGCAAGTTCACGTACAAAGGCTTCATCCCTGTCTGACTCTTCTCCCCTGAGCTTGTGGTTTATGTGGGCAATTCCCAGGGTGAGTTCATATAAATTCTGAAGTTCAAGCAGGAGAAGGAGCAGAGCCACGGAGTCAGGCCCCCCTGAGAGAGCCACAAGTATATGATCGTTTTGGAAGAGCATTCCATATTTTTCAACTGATGCTAAGGCGCTGCTGATAAAGCATGAAGACTTTCCTGAGCTGTTTTTTTTTTCATCCCTTAAAGCACTCTTTTATCTCTTGACCTGCTTCAGAAAAATGGTGAAGAGGTTAATTTTTTCGTTTTTATTGAAATCATTGAAAAAACACTTTAACAATATTTAAAGCATCTTACAACTCCTGAGTTTTTAAATGTCACGTTTTTTTACCGTGGAAATAGATACAAATTTCCATATTCGGGGGTGGCTGGATGGCAGCCATGACCGTTTAATTCATGAGTTACGAGAATAAGTTCAATATAAGGAGGATACTATGGATCGTCGAGATTTTCTGAAAAAAGCAATTGGCAGCGGGATTGCAGCAGGTTCAACCCTGGCATTTACAGATTTTTCAGAAGTTGGCAAACTTTGGGCAGCTTCAAAGGAGAGCAAGTCTGCCTGGGATCTTGTGGCCGTCAAAGGTGGAGAGCCGGATCTGATGTTTGACAGTGCCATTGCCTCCCTCGGGGGAATGCAGAATTTCGTGCCCAAGGGAAGCCGTGTCCTGGTTAAGCCAAATATCGGCTGGGATGTACCGCCGGAAAGGGCTGGTAACACCCATCCCAAGCTTGTGGGGCGCATTGTCGAGCATTGCATTACCGCAGGAGCAAAGGAGGTCTCTGTGTTTGATCACACCTGCGACAACTGGCGGCAATGTTATAAAAACAGCGGCATTGAAAAGGCTGTTAAAGAAGCTGGCGGAAAAATTATCTCTGGTGACAGCGAGGGCTACTATCAGAAAATTTCAGTGCCCATGGGAAAACGGCTTACTGAAACCATGGTACATGAAGCTCTTTTAGAGGCAGATGTCTTTATAAATGTGCCGGTTCTCAAACAGCACAGCTCTTCCATGGTCACCATCGGCATGAAAAATCTCATGGGTGTTGTCTGGGACAGAAGGTACTGGCACAGGAACGATCTACACCAGTGTATTGCCGATTTTGCATCCTTTCGAAAACCTGACCTCACAGTGGTGGACGCATATAACGTCATGAAACGAAATGGCCCCAGAGGAGTATCTGTGAACGATGTGGTGGCAATGAAAGCCCAGGTTGTTTCAACAGATTTTCTTGCAGCGGATTCGGCTGCTGCAAAACTTTTTGGTTTGGAGCCTGCTGATATCCGCCATATCAAAATCGCTTCTGAAATGAAACTTGGGCAGATGAATCTGAAAGAGCTGTCAATAAACAGGATCAAACTTTGAACAAATTTGACCTTAATATTGATAAAACTGTAATGAAACTTCGCTATCTGAAAACCCTGCGCATGGTCATTGCCGTTGTTTTCTTTATGCTGACCGCTTTCATATTCCTGGATTTCAGGGCTATGGGGACAAGAGCCATTGCCGGTGAGGTGCTTTATCTTCAGTTTGTGCCATCAATGCTCAATTTTTTGAACCATGCTGCAATTGGAGCAGCAGGATTCATTTTGGTTCTAAGCTTCACACTTCTGTTCGGTCGCATATACTGCTCCACTGTCTGCCCATTGGGAACACTACAGGATATTATAAGCCGTATGACCCGAACAAGAATAACAGGCCAGGGAAAAAAACAAAAGCGCCAAAGATTCACTTTTACCAGGCCGCAAACCATGCTCCGCTATGGAGTTTTTTCTCTGACAGCTCTATTTTTTATAGCGGGAAGCGGCCTTTTGCTCAACTTTCTTGACCCATTCAGCAATTTCGGCAGAATTTTTACAAACATAGTGCGTCCACTTCTGCTTGCCGCAAATAACCTTATTGCCCATCTGGCAGAGTATTTAGGCAGCAACATTCTCTATCAGGTACAATGGCAAAGAGTTGCACCTGTATCCATGGGAATTTTGATAGCTGTGGCTATCTCATTGGCGGTACTTGCGCTTGTGGGATGGTTGAGTGCACGTCATGGACGCCTTTACTGTAACTCCATCTGTCCTGTTGGGACACTTTTGGGGCTTTTTGCAAAAATATCACTTTTACGGATTCAAATTGAAAGCAGCTCCTGCATTGATTGCAGACAGTGTCAGTGGGTCTGTAAGGCTGGCTGTATTGATCTTACAACAAAAAGTATTGACATAAGTCGCTGCGTGGCCTGCTACAACTGCCTTGCCGTCTGTCCATCCAATGCATTGCAGATAAAAAATCACTGGCAGCAGCATAACCGGCGAGAGCTTCAGCAGCGTAACCGGCGACAGCTTCAGCATCATAACCGGCAAGAGCTTCAGCAGCATAATCGACAAGAGCTTCAGCAGCATAATCGACAAGAGCTTCAGCAGCATAATCGGCAAGAGATTCCAAAACCCAGACGCAGGGAGTTCATTCTTGGCATGACCCTTGGATGTATTGGTGTGCCCACTGGACATATGGGCATGACTTCTGGACTTATGGCCATGACTTCTGGATTTATGAGTATGCCTACTGGACTTATGGGTATGCCCACTGGATTTATGGAAATGACTGTCGGAAAAGTGTATGCCGAGTCAACCGGTCAGCTTCTCCAGAGCCGGCCAACAACCATTCCGGAAAAAAGAACTAGCCCTGTCTCTCCTCCTGGTTCTGTCAGCATAGGCCATTTTACATCCACATGCACGGCATGTCACCTCTGTGTTTCCATCTGTCCATCGGGTATATTGGTGCCATCATTTTTAACTTATGGTATATCAGGATTGACGCAACCCCACATGAATTTTCAATCCGGTCACTGCAACTATGAATGTACTGCCTGCACAGAAGTGTGTCCCAGTGGGGCAATCCTGCCCATTTCAAAAGAAAAAAAGAAGCTTACACAGATAGGTGTGGCAAAATTCATCAAGGAGAACTGTGTGGTATATACCGATAATACCAATTGTGGCGCTTGCTCAGAGCATTGTCCCACAAAGGCAGTTCATATGGTACCATACCACAATGCAAAAGGGCGGAAACTCGTAATACCCAAGATTAATGAATCCATATGCGTGGGATGCGGAGGATGCGAACACGCATGCCCCACAAAACCATACAGAGCAATATATATTGACGGAAATCCGGTGCACAGGGTTGCAGAAAAACCTGTTGAAAAGATATTGGAACAAAAGATGGATGGTAATGAGGATTTCCCATTCTAAGGGAGCTCAGAATAAATAGGGCATTCACCATAAATACTCAAAGTCAACACCTATGATTTTGTAAGCCTTGTCAATACTGTCTGAATCAGGAATCCCAAGATTAACAAAGATAAAGCAGGATTATATCTACTCAAAATCGACACCTATAACCTCTTGAGCCTTGTCAATATTGTCTGAATCAGGATGCCCAGGATGATAATGATTTACAGGATAAAAATCCTGAGCATCCTGTAAATCCTGGTTATCCTGATTCAGACAAATGCAAGAACTTCTGAAAAAGCAATAAGATGTAGATTTTGAGTAAATACTGATTCTTCATATGGATTCATTTTCCGTTTCCGGGTCGTGGAAAAAATGCTAAGATAAATCCTCCACAGTGGAAAGCTTCTGTTTTTTCATCCTTCAGATGAAGGATGCCAACAAATTAATTAATGAATACAAAAAAAGGAAATAAATGGAAATATCATCTCCACTGGCCTGGTTTTTTGCAGGTATCGCCTTTATGGTTATTGAAATGTTATTGCCGGGATTTGTTGTCATTTTTTTTGCTTTTGGCAGCTTTATTGCTTCCATTGCGGCATGGCTGCTTGATATCAGTATAACAATCCAGACATGGATTTTTATCATATCATCACTGTTGCTTCTTTTTTCCTTGAGAAAACTTGGCATAAAACTGTTGAAGGGCGATGTCCATAACAGCATGAATGACAACTATGCAGACTCCAGAGTTGGCAAAAATGCAGTTGTCACAAAAAAAATCACTCCTTCTTTAACAGGGGAAATCAAGTTTGCAGGCAGTTTCTGGAGAGCATCTTCAGAAACTGAAATTAATGAAGGAGAAACTGTGGTAATTGTGAACAAGGCTTCGGAAGATGGCCTTACCTTTATGGTAAAGCCCCTCGAATAAACGGCAAGCTTCATTTCCCGTTTTACACTTTCCGGAGAGAAAATTTTGAGTTGCGGGAATCTCTTACAAAAAAGTGTAAAGTGCTTTTGGGTTCAAATGGAGGATGTCTAATAAACAACAGTTTTTTAAGGGAGAGTGCAATGACAGGTTCATTTATGACAAATTCATTGGTTATTGGTGGCGTAATTGCCGTGATGGTGATTTTTGTATTACTCAAAACTGCCATTGTTGTACCACAACGCTCGGAATTTATAATAGAAAGTCTTGGTAAATATACCAAAACCCTTGGAGCAGGGTTTCATATCCTCATTCCTTTTTTTGATAAAGTTGCATACAAGCGATCACTGAAAGAAGAGGTTCTTGATATTGCATCTCAGGAGTGTATTACCAAAGACAATGTCTCAGTGGCAGTGGATGGAGTATTATATATACAGGTCATTGACAGCAAGCTCTCTGCATATGGTATTGACAACTATAAAAAAGCTGCCTCTCAGCTTGCACAGACATCTCTTCGATCTGTAATTGGTCGCATAGTTCTTGATAAGACCTTTGAAGAGAGGGAGACATTAAACCAGCAGGTGGTGGCTGCCATTGATGAAGCAGCAGAAAACTGGGGTGTCAAGGTTCTCAGATATGAGATAAAAGATATAACACCGCCCCGAACTGTCATGGATGCAATGGAGAAGCAGATGCGTGCAGAGCGGGAAAAAAGAGCAGCAATTGCAACATCTGAAGGTGACAGACAGGCTCGTATCAACCGTGCTGAAGGTTTGAAACAGGAGGCCATTGAAGTATCTGAAGGAGAAAAACAGAAACGGATAAATGAAGCAGAAGGCCAGGCAAAGGAGATTGAACTTGTAGCTCATGCAACAGCAGAAGGTATTGAGAAAATTGCACAGGCACTTACGTTTTCCGGAGGAGAAACAGCAGCAAATCTAAGAGTTGCTGAAAAGTATATTGCGGAATTTGGCAAGCTTGCAAAAAGCACCAACACAATGATCATACCTTCCAATATGGGGGATATCGCAGGTATTGTGGCAACAGCCATGTCTGTTCTTGGCCATGAACAAAAGATAGGAAGGGAAACTGGACAGGGTAATGCCGCCGGTGGTTTTCACGGTCAGAGTGCCGTTGAGCCCAAGGATTGGCCACAGCCTGACCATCGGCGGGGATAGCTGACAGATGATGAAGAGGGAATATCAGTGTTGAAATTTTATGACATAAACAAGCAATGGGAAGATGCACTGCATTTGACGGAAAAAGCTGTAAATCGACATCCCGAGGCTTATCGTGAATTGAAAAAACTGATACACAGAACAGTTTCATGCCCCCTTGATATAAGAGACTATTTTACAACCGCAGAAAAAATTGTGAACTTGCTAAGTTGCCTTGATCCATGTGGTCAAGGCAGCATATTCCACAGGTTTTCGGAGTCTCTTGCCCCATCAAATATCTGGCATGTAAAATGGATGAGGGTGGAATGCCTTGACCTGCTTGACCATCTTGATGCATTTGACAGGTGGCGACGGGAAAAACGAAAACTTCGAATAGTAAAATAAACTGCAAACAATTTTTGGGGAGTCATTTTTTCAGCACTTCTCTAATAAGAAGGGCAAGATTGTTTGTGATAACAGGTTTTTCCACATATTTTCTGATTCCCATGCTAAGAGCTGCCTCCTCGGAAATCCTGTCGCTGTATCCTGTGCATATAATAATGGGCATTTCCGGCCGGATTTTAAGTATTGCTGCTGCAAGCTTATTCCCCTCCATTCCCGGCATGGTCATGTCTGTGATTACCAGATCAAATTTATCAGGATCACTTTTGAATGCATCAAGTGCATCACTACTGTCAATAAAAGAGACCACTGTATATCCATATTTTTTAAGAATTCTTCCTGTAACATCAAGTATGGTTTCTTCATCATCAACAAGCATTATTGTTTCAGTGCCGCACTCCTGAAGCGTCTCTTTTCTGTTGATGACAACTGAAGGGCTTTTTTTATCCAGCACAGGAAAATATACCTGAAAACAACTTCCTTTGCCTGGCTCGCTATCAACTTTTATAAAACCGTTGTGTTCCTCTATTACAACAAGAGCAATGGCAAGTCCAAGGCCTGTTCCTTCTCCCTCTTCCTTTGTTGTGAAATAGGGGTCAAATATCTTCTCCACAATGCTCTTATCCATCCCTTTGCCTGTGTCCTGGACTTTGAGTTCCAGATATTTTCCAGGCTTTATGTCAAGGTCTTTAATGCAGTTTTCAAATGTACAGTCAATCTCTTTTAATGTCACATAAAGAATTCCTCCTTTTTCCTGCATTGCATGGTATGCATTGGTGCAGAAGTTCATGAGAAGCTGATGAATTTTTGTGGGATCTGCCATGATTCTGGCACTTGACTCAATTTTACTTTTGATCTCAATTGTTGCAGGAATAATGGGACGAAGCAGCTTTAAGGTCTCTTTTACGGCCAATGATAGCTTGAGTGGATGTTTTTCAGGATTTGACATTCTGGTAAAAGTCAATATCTGATAAATAAGGTCGGTTGCCTTTTGGGCACTTTTTTGAATCTGCTCCACGTAGTAGAGAGATTTTTTATGGTTGTTTTCTTTAATACAGTTTTCTGTAAGTCTTGAATATCCAAAAATACCGGAGAGAATATTATTAAAATCGTGGGCAATGCCGCCTGCAAGGGTGCCTATGGCTTCCATTTTCTGGGCCTGAAAAAGTCTTGCCTGGACTTCTTTGTTCTCTTTCTCAATCCTTGCAAGTTCTGTAACATCCCTGAAGAGAATCAATAGATATCTGTTGGCATCTATCTCCACAAAAGATGTATTAATGTCACAATATATGATACTCCCTTTTGATGTTTTCATGGGAATATGGCGCAGAGCACTTCTATAGCTTTCTGAATTGGATATCAGTTTTTCCAGTAAATTGTCATTTTCATTTTCAGATTCTGTAAACAGGTCTGCTATCATGCAAGATGTCATCTCCTCTGAACTGTAGGCAAACATATGACAGGCAGTTCTGTTGCACAGATAAACAGCACCATTGTCAGGGGATACAAGGAGAATGCCGTCACTTGTGCTGTCAAAAATCAGGGAAAATTTTTTCTCATTCTCCTCAGCTTTCTCCTTTGCAAGTCGAAGGGCCTTTATCTGCTCCTGAAGCTGAGGAAAATAACTCTTTCGTAAAGAACCTTTTCCAAGGCCGACAATCATGCTTCTCAACTCTTTTTGACGAATCTCCTGGTCAGAGTAGTCTTTCATACAGCCTCTCTATATCATTTTGAGTCGGCATAACCGGATTGGTAAGAATACATGGATCTGCAAGGACAAAACGAGAAAGACCGGGGACATTATGACTCTTTATCCCCATACCGGAGAGTTTAGTGGTAATCCCGAGTTTTATCCTTAAATCCTTTAATCTATCCAACAGAAGTTGTTTTATATTGTCTGTTTTACAGGATATGTCAACCCCCATTGCTGCGGCAAGCTCATCATATTTTTTTTGGGCATGCGGATAGTTGTAATCCACAGCTCCCTCCAGCAGGATGGCATTGCACACTCCATGTGCAAGATCAAATCCGCCACCGAGACTGTGAGCCATTGCATGGACAATGCCAAGGCTTGCATTTGAGAAGGCAAGTCCTGCAAGAAGGCTTGCAAGCATCATATTGTAACGGTATTTCATGTTAGTTGGTTCCAGAAACGCCCCTTAAAGGTTGTTGTTTATAAGGGAGACCGCTTTAAGTGCATTGAGATCAGTAACAGGTGATGCTGCATTGGAGACATATGCCTCAAATGCATGAACAAGTGCATCCATACCTGTTTCTGCCGTAAGTTCAGGTGACATGGTAACTGTGGTTTCAGGGTCAATAAGTGCAAGATCCGGCACCATTGTTTTACTTATGATAGCTCTTTTTACACGACACTTTGAATCACTGATAATTGCAAACTGGGAAATATCTGCTGCAGTTCCGGCAGTTGTGGGAATACATACCAGAGGAGGACCTGGAACCGGAACCTTATCAACCCCCTCAAAATCCAGGATATGACCCTGATTTGAGGAGACAATTCCAATTCCCTTGGCACAATCCATGGGACTTCCACCTCCTACAGCAACAATAAGATCGCATCTTTCATCCAAAAAGAGTTCTCTGCCTGCCATCACTTCATGGTCTCTGGGATTTGGAGAGACATTATTAAAAACAACTGTTTTAATGCCACGTGATTTCAATGAGGCATTGACTTTATCTGCCCAGCCTGCAGAGAGCACACCATTATCTGTTACTATGAGGACTTTATTTATGCCAAAACTTTCAACATATTCACCTACAGTTTGCAGTGCCTTTCTCCCTATTATAAATTCAGGAACAACAAATTTTCTGAGTTCATCTATACTTGACTCCATGGCACCTCCTATTAACGCCATCACTTGTGCGAATTAACAGCATCAGTTGACAGAAAATTATCAGTTTCAAAAACAGCATCTTTGACTATTTTAGCGTGGAAATGGATACAATTTTCAATATTAAGGGGTGACTGGATGGCAGCCATGACCTTTTACTGAATATATCCTTTTTAAAATATCCGGCGAAAATTGTTGCGAAACTTTATCTGCTGCCCCCTCTTCGAAAACTCTCCTCCGGCCACCTCTTCATGACAGGATTTTAGTTCCGTAACAGCCTGTCGACATCTTATTACTTTTTTTGTATTTGAGGATATTAGATATTGCATATTGTCAATTATTGATTTATATATAATATATATCATATCTTTTAATCTTTTCCATGAATTTTGGGAAGAACGCAAAATATCAATTCAATTACTATGTTTTATTAAACTCAAAAAAACACTCCCCTTGGTTAGTTAAGATTTTAATTTAATAGAATAGGAATTTCCATTTTTGGGAACAAAGAAGCCCGCCCGCAGGGCGCTAAGTTCTTGTTTTCCAGATAACAAAATTGGCAAGCACTGTAGGGGGCAACCCTGTCTGGCTGCCCTCTCCAGAGTTGAAATTTCAAAATTATTTTCTGGAAATCTATAGGTTTTATAGCTGCGATGCAGCCACCCCTCAAAAACAAAAAAGTATTATTTTTCGCATAAAAATTTGCCATCTTTCATTTGCCAGGTTACATTTTTCTGAACACAATGCCAGTTTTTTTGGTAGTCTATTCCGGAAAGTGTAAAGTACTTTCTGCATGATATGAAGGATGCCAAAAATTCCATATTTTTTTAATAGTAAATAACAATAAGGAGAATAATATGCTGAATAGAATTTCCATTAAAAGCCGTATATATGTAATGATCTTATGTACACTTATTCTTTTTATAACTATGATCATGTTTAGTATATATACAAACGGGCAAACAAGGGATCTGGCAATTGCAAAAACTTCCCATATCATGCTTGAAGATCAGAAGGAGAGAGTAAAGCTTGCATCTTTTTCCATGGCAATGGCGCTTGGAACTCTCCTCAATGATATTGAAAGCGAAACAGAGAAAGGCGAACTTATAAGAAAAGAGGTAAAAAATATTATATATGAAAAAGATAAGTCTGGTTATTTTTTTGTCTATAAAAAAACAACAAATATAGCTTTTCCGGTTTCACCCCAGAATGTAGGCAAAGATCTTGGGCATATAACAGATAAAAATGGTGTTAAGGTTATTAAGGAGTTGTGGAAACAGGCCGAAAATGGGGGCGGATATGTCAATTACATATGGCCAAAACCAGGAAGTGGGGATACTCCTAAAATAAGTTATGCCATAATGATACCAGGAACACAATACTGGATTGGAACAGGCGTTTATCTTGACAACATTGATGAATATACAGGTTCAATGTCCAGGGAAATAACCAGCAACAGTAATCGGTTATTGCTTAAAATGTTTATAATTTGTCTGATTATTTTCATTGCCATTACAGCATTGTGCCTTTTCATTGTATTCGGGATATCAGGTTCACTAAAAAGTATTACAGAGAGTTTCAAGGACATTGCCAGTGGAGCAGGGGATCTTACAAAAAGAATTCCTATAAAATCAAAGGATGAACTGGGAGAGCTTAGTCACTGGTTTAACCTTTTTATTGAAAAACTTCAAGGGATCATAAAGCAGCTTGCATTGGAATCACGCAATGTTGACAAAGCATCAGAAACCCTTATTTCCATTGCAGAAGAGATGGCAATGGGGGCGGAAAACACATCTTCCAGGGCGGAAAATGTTGCCACAGCCGCAGAAGAGATGAGCAGCAATTTAAGCAGCGTGGCATCTGCCATGGAGCAATCTTCCAATAATACAAATATTGTGGCATCTGCTTCTGAAGAGATGAATGCCACAATAAATGAGATTGCAGTTAATGCGGAAAATGCCAGTTCAACCGCGGAAAAAGCATCACAAAAAACCATGACTGCCGGTGGTAACATGGAAATGCTTGAAAAGGCAGCCGCTTCAATTGGCAAAATAACAGAGACAATAACTGAAATATCGGAGCAGACCAATCTGTTGGCTCTGAATGCAACCATTGAAGCCGCAAGAGCTGGAGAGGCAGGCAAGGGGTTTGCGGTGGTTGCCAATGAAATAAAGGCGCTGGCACAACAGACTGCAAGTGCAACACTTAATATAAAGGAACAGATTGACAGTGTTCAGAATGCCTCAACTGCCACCAGAAAATCCATAAACGAAGTTGTTGATGTCATAAACACGGTCAAAGAGCTTGTCTCAACCATTGCCGCAGCAATAACGCAGCAGACCGCAGCAACACAGGAGATATCCATAAATATTGAGCAGCTCTCCTTAGGAATACAGGAAGTGAATGAAAATGTCAGTCAAAGCTCACAGGTATCCAATACCATTTCACATGACATTGCTGAAGTCAGCATGGCATCAGAAGAGCTCAACAACAACAGCAGCCAGATAAGAATCAACTCAGTTGAACTCAAGGAGATGTCAGAGCAGTTAAACCAGATTGTAAAGAGATTTATCATTGAATAGCATGAATATAATACTCAAAGTCCACACCTATGTTTTTGTAAGCCTTGTCAACACTGTCTGAATCAGGATTCCCAAGATTAACAGGATAAGGCAGGATTATCTATCCTGAGCATCCTATCCATCCTGGTTATCCTGGTTCAGACAACTGCAATAACTTCTGAAAAAGCAATAAGATGTTGATTTTGAGTATTTACCCAACAACTTCAGCAACAGCAGAAGAAAAATTGTTAGACACTTTTTCCATGAATCCTTCCCACTCCATTCCATATTTGTAAAAAGCCATTGATGAGAGCTTTTTGGTGATTATGGCATCCCTGTATGCCACTATCTCTTCTGAATTAAGGGTTTTCATGATGGCATCTTTTCCAAGTTTTGTAATCAGAATGTTAGGGATATAGTTCTCCATAATCTTCCATACAAGGGCGTCATCCATAAGAATATCCGTCAGATTCTCCTCACAGATTGACTGGAGTGCAAAAATCTGTTCGCTTGTCTTTTCCGAAAGTTCAAACAAAGGTATGGAGGTGACTTCATGTATTTTTATCAGCATTCCTGTTTCAAGGGACGAATATTTGTCAACAAGAAGCATGATATCCCTTGTCAATGCCCATTTTGTCGGAACATCTTTTAGCAGTTTTTCCTCATAATCCTCACCAAGCAGAAATGCAGTCAGAACCTCGGCAATGGAGCTGCTGAATACACCACCTTTGTTGGCAGATGAGTCTTTTATCTGCTTTATGTTTGTAGATGTTGCAATATGGCGCCTTGATGCATCATCAAAAAAGACATTGGCACCTTCAACAATGAATTTTAATTCCTGAAAATTTTGCAAAAATGCATGTACATTGGAATGGTTTATGGTGTCCTTGAATCCACCACATGGAATAAAAGCTTCAATATTGGCCTTGCTTACAAACTTGCGGCTTGAAGGATCTGTGAGGAAATTACGATGGAACATTGCTCCGTTTTCAACAAAGGTGCCATCTGGCAGGGTTATCTCCTTTGCACTTAAAGGAACCATGAATCCATCAGAGCCAAGTTTATCAACAGGAAATGCAAGGGAGTTTGCCCTTGGGGATGTGTGACGCATGAAGGCGATTTTCATAAGCTCTTTTTTGTCAAGTCCGTCAGGATCAAACAGAATTGAGCCTCCGTCAATAATAAGGCAGATTTTTCCTTTGTAGCACTGAATTTCATTTGCTCCAAGATCTCCATCAGGCCCGCCTGTCATCATGAGATTAAGGCTCTCTTCCTTTGAGTTGTAATGGGTAATCATGGTTCTGAATGAGCTCATGACGCAAGTTGTGGTCATGCCGCTTTTTTCAATGTTTTTTCCTGTTTTTTCAAATATTTTCTCCATGTCAGTGGTGACAACCACTGATTTTCCGTTTATCTGGAGATCTGTCCCTTCATCTCCTCTGTCAAAAAGGCCAAAAACATCGCCATTTTCAAACATGCCATATGTATCGTGGGGAATACCAAAGCTTTTGCCAGTTGTAATTGTTCTCCAGTATTTATAACCTCTTTCCCTTGCATGCCAGGATATGGAATCCATAAGAGGGGCAGTTCCTTCATCAGGGCCAAAAAATATCTTTTCAGGCAGGCCATAGTAGTCGATGATACTCTCATGGCCAAGCATAAGATCCATGATACCTTCTGTGTAGTCGTAAAGGGCTTCAAGGCTGTATGTTCCTGCATAATCGGCATGGGGAACCACAACTCCCTTGGAGCCGCTTTCACAGATATCTTTGTGTTTCAGTCTTTGTGCCTTTGGGCCAAGGGCATAATTGAGAAGTACTGCATTGTCAAGCTCTGCGGCATGGTTGGATGGGGTTACCCTGATCAGTCTCAAACCGCCCCTTGATATATCTCCTGCCCTCATGTGTGTTCCGCAGGCGTAATGGCCGTTCACATAAAAGATACCGTAAACAGACTGGCTAAATACAAGGGGATCAAGTATGGAGTTGTCAAAACGGAAAGCATATGATCTTTTTTCAGGCTTGTAAAAATTTGTCTTCAGTGTGCATGAGACAAAACGATACATGAATTTGAAGATGTCATATTTGAGCTTGTTTTCCATGAAACGGCCGGAGATGAGTTTGTTAAATGCCTTTCCTTTTTCCTCAAGCTGTTCCGCATCCATTCTGTTGGTTACAGAGGGGTTGAATCTGTTATCAAAAATTTCAAACAGATATTTTATAAGATCAGGATGTTTTTTTGCAGTATCCATTATGATCTCTGCAACATAGGTTGATTTGTTTGAGGTGTGAACCCTTGCTGCAAAGGCATCCTTGTAATCATCATTGGAGAGACTCTCCATTATTTCTCTGTCTGTTACGTTTTCACTTTCCTTGTATATAAACATATGTACAAAATCAACTGCATTTCCGGCAAAAAGCATCTCCTTGAAAGTGAGCGCTCCTTGTACATACAGCTCTGTGATATCACTTACACGGAATGAGAGATAGTCACAAAGATCATTTACAAGAAGAGCCTCCTTTTTGATGGAGAGCTCCCCTGCAGCATAGAGTGAGCATATTGACGAGGGCACTGATGATTTTGCAGAGTATGGCTCCCAGTATGCTCTGTTAAGAATCAGGCCGTGATCCTCAAAAAGCTTTCTGAACACCGGCAACTGGGGAGTTGGAAAGTCGCTGTTAAACAGAAGACGGGTTTCGCCTGTGGCAGGCAGGTTAAAGGATTCAATCAGAGGTATAACCGATTTTTCGCAGGATTTCAGAAAGTTTTCATATCTTCGTCTTGTGGGCTCAGGTGTTGCTTTGTAATCTCCTGCAAGGTTAAAGAGAAATCTTGATTTTTCAAAAGCCTGCTTTGTATAATCCTGAACAGTCTCCGGTCTTATTATGTATGTGTAATAGTTGCTTTTAGGACTGTAATAATATTCTCTGCGGTGGCCTGAAATAAGGTTTGCCAGAATGGCTTCCATCTTGTCTTTTGTCTCTTCGGTTGCTATGCGAACCCTCTGGACATCATTTTGGTGTTCCAGATTGAAATCAATGTCAGCCACAAGTCCGTAGAGAGTTACCTTGCCATTTTTAAAACGCATGCTGGTGGCAATGGAGGAGAGAATGTGTTTAAGGGAATCCTTTTTAATGTTTTCAAAAAAATAGTTTGGAAGCCCAAGATCATCTAAAAGGATACCGGCGGCCATGTTGATGCAGCTTGCCGTTATAAGCCCCTCCGAGGCAAGATCAATAACTGCCTCGTACAGGATTCTGGTATCAAGATTAAGGTTATGGGCCTTGTTTATGATATGGCCTGATTGCGATATTTCAGGATAATTGTCACTGGGGATTTCCATATATGCTCCTAAATAATTGAGAAATATAATATACTCAAAATCGACACCTACAACCTCTTGAGCCTTGTCAATACTGTCTGAATCAGGATTCCCAAGATTAACAGGATAAGGCAGGATTATCTATCCTGAAAATCTTTTTTATCCTGGTTATCTTGATTCAGACAAATTCAGTAACTAGAAAAAAGCAATAAGATGTCGAATTTGAGAGTATAACTCTGCCTAAATACTGAAGTTGGGTATAAGGGATAAACTCTTTTTTTTCAACTGTTTATTTCTATCTGCAATGTTAATTTTATCAGCAGGGGGTTTTATACTTTACACTTGATTTTTTAATGTTAATCATTCATGTATGACTTAATAAAAGGTCAATAATTTAAAAACATTGGGAATTCTCCTTTGAAGGAATGATAGTTGTGGAAGAACATATAAGAGATAACGATTTTTTTGTCAAAGATATGCAGCAACATGCAGATGATGAAAACAAATCTGCCAAAGATAATCAACAACTGTTGCTTAAAGAGATTGGAGAACAGCTTCCCCTGGAAAATTACAGCCATCTGATTGAAATGTGTTGCCGGAAAAGCAGTGATGGCAGTGATAATTTAATATTCAGGGCATTGAAGTTTGCCTATGAACACCATGCAGGTCAGGTCAGAAAATCAGGGGAACCATATATCAATCATCCCATTGCAGTGGCTGAAATTATTGCAGGTGATATGGGGCTAAAAGACCCTGAACTTATTGCCGCCACACTTCTGCATGACATTGTTGAAGATGTAATTTCTCTTACTCCTGGCAGCATTGAAAAGCGTTTTGGAAAAAATGTTGCCAATTTTGTGGATGGTTGTACCAAGCTTAAAATGATGAGCCTTGATCAGAGTATTAATAAGGATATGACCTATCAGAAGCTTATCAGCATGGCAAGCCGAAATCCTGAGATACTGCTTATTAAAATTGCAGACAGAATCCACAACATGCAGACTATAGGTTTTTTGAAAGAGCACAAAAGGCAGAGAATTGCCCAGGAAACCATAGAAGTGTATGCCCCACTTGCTGAAAAATTGGGGCTTTTTTCTATCAAACGTAGATTGTTTGAACTTGCATTGCGTCACAGATTTCCCAAAAAAAGCAAACGCCTCCTTAGCATATTGAAGAATTTTGAAGCATCCGGTGAAATTGCAGAGATAAGGGCACAGATATACAGGGCTTGTCAGATATTACCATTTGATGTCAGTGTAACAGGTCGGCTTAAGAACCTTTATGCATTCTACTCTTCAAGAAAAAAGACCCTTGATATTCATACTGCTGAAAACCTTGTTGATTTTACAGTTATAATTGAAAGCTCTGATAAGCTGCACTGTTATAGTACTCTGGGAGTAATCAACACAATTTTTTCTCCTGTACCTAAAAGTATCCGTGACTACATTGCCAACCCCAAAATAAATGGGTACAGAAGCCTTCATGTAAGAATTACATACAAGGATAAGCGTTATCTTATCAAGATCCGAACCTCTGAGATGGAGAGGGTTGCAAGGAGAGGATTGCTTCTTCATTGGGATGACAGGGATCAGATCCATGAATACCGTAAGGTTCTAATGGAAATTCTCAAAAGTATTGCAGAGTATGAAGGCTCACCTGTAACAAGAAAAGACATGATCGGTCAGTTGATTGAGGATGACAAGGTATTTGTCTATACCCCCCAGGGAGATATTCATTACCTGCCGGAAGGCAGCATTGTTCTTGATTTTGCCTACAAGGTACATACAACCCTTGGAGATCGCTGTCGATATGCCATGGTTAACAAGCAGAAGGTAACTCCGGCATTTATTCTCGATGATGGGGATGAGGTGGAGATATTTACCTCTAACCGTTCAAGCGAAATAACAGCGGATATTGAGGGAAAATGCAGGACTCCCAAGGCAAGGAGTGCTGTTAATAAAAAATTGCAGAAAAAAAGAGATCTCTATTCCCGAAACATTGGCAGGGATATCATGACACAGGCAATGGATCGTTATGGTCTGGATGATCAGCTTTTTAAAAGCAGTGCGCTTTCAGATTTTTTGACATACAAGGGAATTGAGAACCTGGAGCAGTTCTTTACAAGTATTGGTCAGTTCCGGCTTATGCCTGGCGAGGTTCTGTGGGAAATTGCAGAGATACACCCCAGGATGAAAAAAAGCAGATCAACCTCTTCAGGGGGGGAAACAAAAAGATTTCTTCTATCCCTTTCTGAAATTGAGAGAGATGTCCATAAATTCTCACAATGCTGTAACCCTCTGCCGGGAATGGGGTTGTGTGTGGGGCTGTTAAGCATCAATGGAGTTTCACTTCATCGTTCCCACTGTGAAAAGTACAAGGAGAGAAGGGGCTTTTCTGAAGATAAAATTGTAGATGTTACATGGGACTTAAAAACTTCATGGAAGCGTGATCTTATATTCCATATTTTGATTAAAAAGATCTCTTTACGTCTTGTTATGGAACTTCTATCCAAAATATCACATGCCGGACATATCCACAGCATTAAGGAGTCCAAAATGAGAAAAGATATTTCGGTAAAGGTAAGTTTTCACAGTTTTGAGCAGTCCCGAACTTTTTTTTCATGCTTTGAAAATGCAAATTATACGGTGGAGATTGTTGAGTATGGGAAAACTCTTTTTAATAATTCCTTCCTAAACTTTTAGGATACGGAGGCAAAATTATGGGTAATCCCGTTATGGAAGAAAAGATTGATGGCTTAACTGTCGATGAAAAGATTGAATTTTTGCATGAACTCATTCTTGGCAATCAGGAAAAGATCGTATCGGATGATTTAAAACATTATATTACTGATGTTTTCGTGACGAAATGTAGGGACAACCTTCTTAGATTGCCCCTGAAGTTTGTATGGTAAAATATTTTTATGCCAGACTATACATGTGAAGCCCATGCCAGATCAAACGCCTGATCATTTTCATTGAGGTTTGTGATGATAAGTGATGGAGTAATCCATGCCTGGTCATCAAACTCGTTTTTGTCGGCAATCTTGATTGTGGGGTAGGCTGTCTGACGTGCAATTTTTTTCACTGTCAGAAAACGTGTTCCATTTTCGCCTGATGGAATCTTGGTAAACGCAAGATGCAGTACATTGTTTCTCTGGGCGGCTTTCTGGTAATTTTCAAAATCTTCCATGTTGTACTGCTTTCCTGGCAGAATTTCCATTCTGGCCACACCCCTTGTATCCATATCAAGGGAGACATAGTAACGGTGTTCGTCAAAATCTATCTCATATCCATCATACAGAGTATATACATTGCCAAGAATGGTTATAAGTTTTTCAAAATTTTCGATTTTTCTTGCATATCTTTCGCCTTCCTCATTTTTACCCACATGGTGATAATCTGCCATAAAAAGGCAGTGTTCCGGCAGTAGTAAAAGTGCGTCCCTGTTAAACGCTTTCAATATGTATCTTGACATGATTTCACGTATCTTGGGAGCTTTGGTGGGCCTTCCTGAAACCAGAAAATATATTCCGTCAAGACTTTTTTCCCTTCTCCACTCATTGAGAAGAGAGTACTGTTTTCCAAAAAGAAGCTCCAGGAACTTGCCGAACTCTTTTTCAAGAAAACGGTCGCTGTCCCACCATTTCTCTTCATCATCTTCATGGCGGCTCTCTTTAAAGGTATCGGAAAAATACTCCCCTGCCTTTTTTTCGGAAAAGGACTCCTTTCTTTTAAGGGTTGTGGTGATGCCAAGGTCAGCATCTGCATAGGAACGCATAAGAAGGATGCTTGCATCGGTTGTCAGGCCTCCTATGTCCACATGACATACCACAAAATTGAGGGCTTTTTTCCGGTCGCCTTCACGTCGTTTCTGGGAAAACAAGGTTTCAACCTCTTTTAGATCCGGAATTCTGTCTTTTTCGCTTGAAAGATCCCAGAAAGGCATCTGTTTAATCAGATTGAGAAAATATAGTTCACATGCCCCGCTTTCATCTGCTGAAATGTTTATAAATGTCTTTTTCAGGCTTCTTAAGTTTGATGGAAGCATCTGTTTCCATTTTTTGTGTGTCAGAAGTTCCATACAGACAGAGTATATGTTTTCCCTGTAGCCGGCTCTTAAATTTTCGATGAAAAGATCCGGAACAGTGACTCTGATTTCGGTGATTACAGGAATTGCAGGGCCATTCCAGGGGCGACCCTCCCTTGGTTCTGTTATATATTTGAAGCTCTCTTCCAGTACCTTTTTAATGTAAAGACGAAATTGGGGGACATTTCCTTTGTAGGCTGCAAATTTGCCTGCAAATACAGCTTTGGCGCTTTTTACGATCTGGCTGCTTGCAACAGTTACATCCTCAAAATTTTCGATAAAGGCAAAATCCCTCTCATCACCGGATGGGGGATTTATAAACGCTGATGGAAAGCCTCCGCCTGCAATATCACCATCTCTGTAATGTACAACATATTTCCAGGTGTCTGTTATCTTTTCCCTTCCGTAGCAGCATGGCCAGCAAAGAACAGATGTTCTATATGAACCGAAATCAACAAAAAGAATGTACTCTTCACGATTATTGAGATCCCTTGGAGTTCTGCCCGCAATGGTCTCATAATAGAGGCGGTTGTCATCTTCAAGTTCCAGATGAAACTCGTTCTCTTCCTTTTTTTTGCGTTTGAAAAAATCAAAAATCATAACGGATCTCCTTGAAACTCATAACTGCTTTCGTTGAAGGTTTCTGTGGAGTTCACAGGTGTTGCGCTATAAAAATTGTGGCCTCCTTGGGATTCAGAAAATGGATTGTTTTCATGATTTTTATCTCTCCCTGAATCATTTATGTCTCCATTTTCAGATGGTTTCATTGATATTCCAAAGATGTCAACATCCCCGCGTATCAATGCGTTGGGAACGTAAAGTGCTGCTATATTCATTATTATATAGACAAGATCCTCTTCACGGGTGCTTATAAAGTTTTTTCCCTCGTGATCAAGGCGGTTTACAATATTTTTCCACATCACATCTGCCATTGCCCTGCATCTGTCATCTTCATCAAAAAACTGGATAAGGTATTGATAAATGATTCCTGCCCAGAATCTTTGATGGTTATCCACAATTCCGTCTGTCTGGATGGAGATTTCGTTTTTAAAAAAGGTACGGATATCCCTGTAACGACCATTTATAATGGCCAGGCGAATCTTTTCCCTGACCTCTTTGACCTCGTCATAGCTCTCAATTTCATTTAGGCACTCATTGGCGGCTGTGAGGCACGATTCTGCTTCAACCATCCAGGGTTTCAGGAAAATGTTGTCAAGGGCATCCTGTATGTTGGAGTTCTGGCAGATCTCCTCGAGCAGTTTGCGAGACCAAGTGATACCGCCGTCAAGTTCAATGTTATATCGGATCTCATGGACATCTTTGTAACGGCTTAAGTGTCTTATCCAGGAAGTGACATGGGGGCCTGGTTCACTGAAGGTTACAGGATAGGTTCGGTTGTATGGATTGATAAGCTGAATTGTGGTGTCAAAAGACTTATGACTTTTAAAATCAGCAGCAATATCTTTTTCAACATGTGTATTTCCGCAATAGCCCGATATGGCACTTCCACCCTGAAGGGAGAGTACAAGCGGAAGTTTATTGCCGGAGTAGCTTGTTTTAAGAATCTCTCCATATTTTTTAAGAATTATATCCATTGGATGACCTGGCGGAATTGCCACCTTGTGCTGGAAACATGCCACAAGAATGCCAGGATATCTTGCAAGATTATGTATCAGGTTTCTCTGGAAGGTCTGGTGAAGTGTACGCTGTGCCTCCTGTGCATCTGCTCCCTCCTTGATACCTGGATATTCTATTATAGGCAGTGTCATCGGGGTCTCATCTTCCGGCAGCAGCACCTGTATCAGGTAATCATCCGGAACCGCTCCCATGGAGAGATCGTAAAGCCTTGCAAAATCATCTGCGGAAAGATCATTGTGCAGAATTTCTCCGGAGCTTATGGCAATTTGCCTTATTGTCAGACGTGCCACATTTGATGATGGTTCCACAAGGCATGGAACTGCTGTATTTTCTGATGTGTTGTGTACTTTTACGGCAAAAAGTTTTCTCAGATCATCATTGTCAAAAAGATCTAAAAGATAGCTTGTCTTGAATGACTTGTCAGTTCCTGTAATATGTACATAGACTGGCGAATCAACAGCCGGAACAGATGCAAGGCACTGTCTGCACTGCTTGATGATAGGAGTTGTATTTACTGCATGGTCAGACGAGACATTAATAAGCCTGTTAACGATTTGTTCAATATTGTCTTTTAACCTAAGAATACGGTTTTCTTTCAGGTTCATTTTTGGGGTATTACTCCTGACATTATTATCCCCAAAGCAGCCTGAACTTTGGGGAGATTTTTGTAAAACAGCGATGTTGATTTATAACGGCCATGGCAGACCCTTGTGCCACAACGAAGTATGAAGGTCTTTTTAAAACAGCCTTTTATTGAGACTTTCTAATAAAATAATCAGTGGATTTCAACAATCTGATATCCACCATCCCCTGATTCCACAATTTTAAGTACCCTTTTGCCAATGGCAAACTCCATCCCCTTGATGTCATGGCGGTAGCTGAATGTTATGCTGTCACTGTAAACCATAAAGGCAAAAGGAGTGAAAAGATTGATATCAGCTTTTTCAAATCTGACTGATTCACCAGAGGCCAGGGTGGCACGGAATCTGTCTGCTTCTCTGAAAATATTGACAATGCTACTTTTTCCAGGACTTATGTTGATGGCCTGGGTGGATGTACTGTCATCCCTTGAGAGCTGGACAAGAGATGTGTTGAGCTGTATGGGGTCACGCTTCAGAGTTACACTGTTGTTCTTTTCAAAGGATGTTCTGGTTATTACATTAGAGAGGACAAGGGCTGTAAGAGGATCATAGCACTGGATTCCATATTTACCCTTTGAATCTTCCATGAGAAGTTCCCTGTGCACTGCAACCGGAAAATCTCCTTTAAAAGGTTCCAGTTCAAGCTCATCAATTTTGCGGTCAATTACTTCCAGCTTAAATGTCTGTCCGATTTTTTCAGTAAAATAACCAATTGCATCACGGGTGAGATTCAAGGTTTTTTTGTTATATTCATCAATCAGGTACCACTGAAATGTTTCATTGTCGCTTTTCTCCATTGCCATAAGTCTGCGGCTGACATCAGTTGGTATCAGTGTGGATTCTCCACGCCTGAAGAAAGCTGCAAAATTGACCTTTCCGCTGCTGTTGCGCCTGACAAGCATGTACCAGTCAATGTCTTCAACAGGTTCATCCACCTTGAGAGGGGTAAATGTATAAACATCAGAAAGGAAATTTTTAAGACGAACGTTTATGTTTTCATTTTTTAGCATATCGGAAAAATTCTGGTTGTCCCTGATACGCTGATAATCGTTATAAGAGACCATATTGTCTGTTAGAAACTGGTTTACAGCAGGAGGATCAACATTGAGATCCCCTACTTTAAAATAGAAAATGTTGCTTGAAAAACCAGACTCTTCACATGAGTATATTCTGGAGAGCCTTCCAAACTCTGTATCTTCAAGTTTTGATCTGTAGCTGCTAATGGCTGCTTTGACCTGTTCGTTGTAGTTGAAATATACAAACAGTACAAGTCGTGTACCTCTGTAATTCTCACTGCTGTTGCTGTCTTTGTAAAAATCTTTGTTAATACAAGCAAGAGTATCACTTACATATTCAGGTTTTAGCAACTCCTTTGCAATAAGCTGGCGATCAACAACATCTGATGATAGCCATTCATAAACTTCAGGAAACATGGTATGGTAAAACTTCATCTCTTCAGACTCTCTGCCGGGAAGCAGCTTACCCATGTTAAGGGATTTACCACTTATAAAATGCTTGTAGCCGTAATAGCCCATGCTCCCTATCAATCCTGCAATGAGCAGAATTACAAGGAGTTTTAGCAGAATGCTCAACCCAGGTCCGCTTTTTTGAAGTTCTGTAAGAAGGTGTATTGCCCGTGATTGCCCTGTGGCGGCATTTCGATAGACAATATTGGCACCAAATGCAACTAAAGGTTTTTTCTTTTCTATTGATCTAAAAAATACCCATGATGACCCGATATTGTCACCGCGTGTTATTCTGAGCTTGAGGTATTCAATGAACTCTTTTTTTTCACTTCCTGACAGTTTTGACATGGGTACAGGAAGCATTCCCGGCTCCAGTTGAATTCTGCCATCCACATTAATTATTCTGACATCCAGATTGGTTGTGACGCTCTGATATCTTCTTACATCCTGAAACAGGCTGCATTCATCCGGTATAACAGCTTCAAAAACAAGAGGGTATTCCTGAATTTTGTTTACCGGCAATTCAAATATCTCAAAACGATTCATGTACAACTCCTGTATGGCTTTTGCCTGCCTTATTTTTTAAAAGGATTTAAAGGCATTTGCTTATGGTTGTGCCTACAACATAAAATCCATTATTCTACCTGTTATTAGAATGTTTTGCAATAAATATTAAAAATCAAATCACGTCGTTATCCACACTTTTTTACAGGAGGCAATCCAAATTTATTTTTATTTTTTGTAAAAAAAAATTGATAAGATCTGTTTTTACATTAAAAAAAACAAACTATTGCGGCATCTTTCATTTATCGGTTTACACTTTTTTTGAACCATGATTTTCATGATTAAGGGATTATCCTGATTTTTCATCATGTGTTAATCCTTAAATTGTGATTCAAAATATTTCGAAAAGTGTAATATGGTATGATATTTGCTTTTTTAGAGTTGCGGTAAGGTGAAATTATTTTTTTGATATTAAAACAGTTGATTTAGTAACTTATCAGGCTAAGGAGTGTCATTGTGGGAAATATTTGTGTAGCTAAAAAATTTGGCAATATTACAGCAGATGCCGTTGTTGTGGGTGGAGGAATTGTTGGAACTTCAACTGCCTTTTGGCTTTCAAAGGCAGGCATGAAAGTTGTTTTGCTGGAGATGCGTGATGCTCTTTCATCCTTGACCACAGCCGCAAGTGTGGAGTGTTTTCGTACCCAGTTCACTGAAAAATCAATGGCCGATCTTGCTCTTGAAAGTGTAGGCATGTTTGAAAATTTCGGTGAAGTTACCGGAATTCCGGATATTGATATTGGCATTACCCAGAGAGGATATCTATTTGTAACTGATAGTGCAGATATGATTCCTGATCTTGAAAAGGCAGTTGCCCGTTACCATGAGCTTGGGGTTAAGGACGCAGAGTTTCTTTCTGGTCAGGATCTTCATGGGCGGTTTCCTTTTCTTTCACCAGAATCCCTTGCAGCAACATACAATCAAAAGGATGGATGGCTTTCAACACATGAGGCAACCTATGGTTTTGCAAAGGGGAGTGCAAATGCAGATTTCTACACAAAAACAAAGGTGACAGATATCGTTGTTGATGCACAAGGTGTTTCCCTTGTTGAAACGGATATGGGCAATATTCATACAAGGCTTGTGGTCAACTGTGCAGGACCCTTTGCAGGAAATATAGGCAGGATGGCAGGTCTTGAGATGCCATTAAGAACTGTTAGACGCCAGAAGTGCTATATCAAGGTTGATCCGGCACTTCTTCCGGAAAAAGCTCCGTTTATGGTGGATCTATTGAACCATTCATACTGGCGACCTGAAGCCGGTGGTCTTTTGTGTGCCTGGGTTGATCCTGATGAGCCTGATAGCGAACCCCGTGAAGATCTGCCAACGGATTGGGATTTTGCAGCAGAATCTATTCACAGGGTATCAAGACTCAATCCCTTTTTTGAAACAGTTGCAGATAAAATTGTGGCATCTGATATTGATGTTTCTGCAGGCATGTATGTTTACACTCCGGATGACAAGCCTGTTATCGGCCCTTCCGGTGAAGTTGAAGGTCTGCATCTAAATTGTGGTTACTGGTGTGGTGTGATGATGTCTCCAGGAGCTGGAAAACGGGTGGCAGATATTGCTACAGGCAAAATGGATAACAGTGATAATCCTCTTCGCTATTCCCGTTTTGCAGAAGGAGTGGTTGAAAAGGGTGCTACATTTCTGAAATAAGAACTATAGCTTTAAAGAAAAATATTATCTTTTTTGGTAATAAAATTGATACAGATAACAGATATTTAGGCTTTCCCATTATCGATTTAATTATCTGGAATACTATATTTGTCTGTAGTGCCCCAGATCAGTGGATGACTCTCTGGAAATACTTTTCGGCAGAGTCATCATTTTATCAAATCAAGGGATTTGGGATACCACCCTCTCTTTGATATGTTCATCAGTTTTTTATGAAATCTATAAACAGCTTCACAAGAGGTGATAATGTTCGTTTTCTGTGTGTTGTAAGATAGAAATGTCGCTTGAGGTTCACACCCTTTATTGAAAAACTTTTTAGCTTTCCAGCTTCAAGATACTCCTGAACAGCAATTTGTGAAACAATGGAGATACCGGCATTTTTTAATATTCCCTGGATAACGGATGCATTACTGCCAAGACGACTCCTTATTACAAGCTGATCAATATTGAAGCCTGCATCAGCCATTGCCTTTGAGATGGAATCCCATGTTCCTGAGCCTTTTTCCCTTCCGATAAAAGGCTCTTTTAAAAGCATCTCAATCTCAATTTCTCTGTTTTCATTATTTGCCCATGGGTGGGATGCCGGAACCACAAGTTTCATTTCATCATCAATTAGTTTTTCCTGCTTTAAATAGATATTATCAACCTTTGCACCCACAATTCCTGCTTCAACCTCTCCTTCAAGAATGGCATTTTTTATCTCCGAGGTATCTCCTGTTATGACGCACAGTGATATATCCGGATAATCGCGGCTGAATGCCCCTATGAAGTCAGGAATAATGTATGTTGCAGGAATACTGCTGCCCCCAAATGTAAGCTCTCCACGGGCATGTCCTAAAAAGGCACTCATGGCAGACTCGGTTTCATCTTTAAGCTGGAGAAGTTTTCTGGAGTAAGAGTAAAGAATCTCTCCTGCCTTTGTGGGCAGCGCTTCGCGTCCCATTCTGTCAACCAGACGGCATCCAAAGTGCTCCTCAAGTTCCTTTATATGGCTGCTCACCGTGGGCTGTGAGAGGAAAATTGCATCTCCTGCCCTTGAAAAACTCTTTTGATCAACAACATTGACAAATACCTTTAGTTGCCATAAATCCATTGCCATCTGGCCTCCAATGAATACAAAAATGCTGAAATCGGACTTCTTACGAGGGTATCAACCATTAAGAAGCGGAAATTTTTCCTTCATCTTACACTTTACAGGGTGTGGAACCATTCCTGTAATATCTCCTCCAAAAGTGGCAACTTCCTTTATTATGGAAGAGCTTGTAAATATCCATCTTAGACCTGTCATAAGAAAGATGGTCTGGACATCTCTACTCAGTTTGCGGTTCATCAAGGTCATCTGGAACTCATTTTCAAAATCGGAAATAGCTCTCATACCCCTTACTATGGCTGTGGCGTTTTTTTGCCTGGCATAATCCACAAGAAGTCCTTCAAATGAATCGACAAGGATAGAGTTGTTATTGGGAAAGGTTTGTCTTATCAGATCAAGGCGCTCATCTACTGAAAAAAGGGCTTTTTTGGTGGGATTATATAGAACCGCCACAATTACCTTGTCAAAGATTTTCATGGCCCGCTCAATGACATCCACATGACCATTGGTTAAAGGATCAAATGACCCGGGATAGATTGCAATTCTTTCATTGTTTTCCATAATGATTTTTCCTTCAGATACCTGACTGTTCCACAGGCGTTAAAAAAGAGACAACTGTTTTTCCATATTTTCTCTGGTCATAAAGCTTAACCCTTTCAAGCTCCCCTGGAATCGGTTCTCCTGGTGCATGTTCAATAATGATAACAGCGTCTGAAGCAAGGGTGTCAAGCAGGGTATTATTGTCAAGGGTGGCGGAGACAAAGCCCTTGTTATAGGGGGGATCCATGAAAAGCAGATTAAACTTTTCTGAAGTCAACTGGTATGGCAAGGAGGCTTTTGACAGATCACATGTTATAATTGTGGATTGGCTTGTCATTTTGCATAGCTCAGTATTTTGTCTGATAATGCGGCAAGATTGTCTTGAAACATCTGCAAAAATTGCTGATCGTGCTCCCCGGCTTAAGCTCTCAATTCCCAAAGCTCCGGTTCCGGCAAAAAGATCCAGAACAGAAGCCCCTTTAACCATCTCTCCAAGGATATTAAAAACAGATTCCCTGACCCTGTCTGATGTGGGCCTTATGGAGTTGTTTCCCGGGGATATAAGTTTTCTGCCCCGACATGTTCCGCTTATAATTCTCATCTTTTGTGTTGCTTTTATAGTTTAATGGTTTGTAATTTTATCGAGAAAATGACTATCATTTTTATATTTGGGGATGATTGATGCGTAATCAGTCATGTCCGTTTAGGAGTCCATCATGTTTACCCGTTGTTGTCATTGTTGCCTATGAGAGCAGATATGTAAAATGGTGCGACTCCGGTGATCTTTGCAGCAGCTTCAATATCTCCGTCTGCATGATGAACTTTCTGTTTGAGAAACTCCTTTTCAAAGGCTTTCCTTGCATCTTCAAGTTTTTCAATTGCAAATAACGCCCGTCTTTCAGGAAGCTCTCTTTGTCTGGGCTCATCAGCAATTTTGTTATAGGGTTCCGGTATATCCTTGCAGCTTATGGTCTCTTCAGTTACCATGATACATAACCTTTCCACAAGGTTTTTAAGCTCCCTGACATTACCTGGCCAGTCATGTTTTTTTAGAAGTTCAAGTGCATCATGGGTTATTTCCTTTTCATTTTCCTTATTCTCCTTTGCACATGCTGCAAGAAAAATTTTTACAAGAATGGGAATATCCTCAAGACGATCCCTTAAGGGCGGCACTTCAACAGGTATTACATTTAGCCTGTAATAGAGGTCTTCTCTGAATCTCCCATGTTTGATTTCATGGACAAGGTTTTTGTTGGTTGCTGTAATGAGTCGGACATCAACATGTATGGTACGTCCACCACCCACCCGTTGAAAAGTGCTTGATTCAATTGTCCTTAAAATTTTTGCCTGGGTTTTGAGGTTCATGTCTCCGATTTCGTCAAGAAAGAGCGTTCCACCTGATGCAAGCTCGAATTTGCCCCTGTTTTTTGCATGTGCTTCAGGAAATGCTCCCCGTTCATGGCCAAAAAGTTCACTGTCAATGTGTTCTTCAGGAATGGCAGCACAGTTTACAATAATAAAAGGCTCTTCCGGTCTTTTGCTGAGTTGATGAAGTGTCCTGGCCACAAGCTCCTTTCCGGTTCCGTTTTCTCCTGTGATCAGAACCGGTGCATCAGATGGTGCAGCATTCATGATTTTAAGGTTGAGCGCCTGAACCGCAGAACTCTGGCCGTTGATGGAGTGTTTCTCAATGGCTTTTTTTCTCAGATAACGGTTCTCTTCTTCAAGTTTCCGGAAATTCAGGGCATTGTTGATGGTTACAATAACCCTGTCAATGGACAGGGGTTTTTCCAGAAAATCGAACGCTCCGGATCGGGTGGCATCAACAGCCGCTTCAATGGTTCCATGACCTGTTATCATCACCACCGGAAGATTGGGAAAGTTGTTCTTGATCTCCTTGAGGGTCTCAATACCATCAATGCCGGGCATCCAGATATCAAGAAGAATTATATCCGGCGAGTGCTGTTCAACCATTTTAAGGGCTTCATATCCATTAAATGCATGAAACACCTCAAATCCTTCATCTGATAAAATGCCCTCAAGGGACTCTATTATGGATTCGTTATCATCAACTATCAATATTGCCGGAAACATATGAACCTCTTTGTATTGGTTTGGCAAGTTTTTTATTATTAGAAAGTCTCCATAACTGCTTGTTTTTAAAATGACTTTCAATTCTCAGATTATGGTGGGTATCTGCCATGTGCGTTAATAATGAATCTGTTGTAGTGATGTGCCTCTTTTTAGAACAGCCCGCAGTTGAGTGGTACCGCTTTCAGCTTTCCACAGGTAGTTCTATGATAAATTTTGCGCCTGCCGGTTTATTGTCCTGCACCCGTATCATCCCTTTGTGACCGGTTATGATGGAGTTTACAATGGCAAGTCCCAGTCCCATACCGGATTTTTTTGTGGAAAAATAGGGTTCAAAAAGTTTTGTCTTTTCAGAATCGGGAATTCCTTTGCCATTATCAGCAACTTCAATGCGGATAAGCTGGTGTAAGGTATCGTATGAGATATCAATTGTGATGATCCCCTTTTTGTTTACAGCAGCCACAGCATTGTCAAGAAGGTTTATGAAAGCCTGCTTCATCTGTTGGCGGTCAAGCTGCATTTCAGGAAGATCAGCAGGCCTTTGTGAGAAACGGATATCAACTGATTCAAGGCCATCCTGGTAAAGGGCGATGCTCTCCTTTGCAATTTTTTCTATTCTGCATGGCAGAAGGCGCGTATCCGGAAATTTTGCAAATGTTGAAAATTCGTTTACAAGATTTCTAATAAGATCAACATGTTCCACAATTGTCTGGGTACATTGGTCAAAGACCTCTTCTTGAACTATTCCTGAATATTTACGCTTCAGCCTTTGGGCAGACAGCTTTATGGGAGTCAGCGGATTTTTAACCTCATGGGCAATCCGTCTTGCAACCTCCCTCCATGCAACCATTCTCTGGGCCTTTTCAATCTCAGTCATGTCATCAAAGACCATTACTGTTCCCACATTCTCTCCTCTGTCGTTTTTAAGGGCATTGAAGTGGGTTGAAAAATATCTTGGAGTACCTCCAATGGATACAGTCAGTGGAAATTCCACACTGGTAAGTTTTGCAGGAAGCTCCTTTGATATCTTTTCTGCAAGTTTCAGGTGTTCTCCCTTGAGAACCTTTAAGTAGTGGTTCCCCAGAATTTCAGAAGCACTTATATAAAGAAGGGTTTCAGCAGCTTTGTTGATGGTTGTGATAACCCCTGATTTATCCACGGAAATGACACCTGCCGAGATATTTTTAAGGACAATCTCCATATATTGGCGGCTCTCTTCTATTGCCCTGTTCTGCTGCTGCATCAACTCCCTTGATCTTGCAAGTTTTGCCCGTCCGGTTGCAAGTTCCCGTGTCATTGAGTTAAAAGATTCAATTAATGTTGCGAGTTCATCATCAGCCTTGAAATCAATGGTGTAGCTTAAATCACCCTGGGTTACCCTCTGGGTACCCTCGGCAAACATCATGATGGGGATGGTTATGGATTTTGCAAGATAAAAACCAAACCATACAGCACAGAAAACCACTAAAAGCGCCACAATGGATAGAGCAATATAGTTTGATACTTCAACCGGCCTTTTAAGAAGAGTCAACTGCTGGTACTCCTCAACCCCCCTGGATATGGATGCAAGGGCTGTGGAAAGTTCCGGTGATATCATGGTTGTCATAACCAGAAACCCCAGTGCATTGTCGGTTTTGGATGCAAAGGGAACAGATATAATGGTTCTTATCAATTCTCCGGTGGAACTCTCTTCGGTTATACTGCGAAAAGATTTTTCAAAGGGAATCTGCATAAGTTCGTCGCTTGTCAATGTACCGAAATTCTGTTTGTCAAGTTCAGAAGATATGGAGAGGGCAAAGCGCCTTGCATCCGTGGTATAAAATTCAACAGCATGGAGACCATATAAGTCCTGAAAACCTGAAAGATAGTCTGTCAAGGCAATGCTTTTGCTGTTATGCTCAATGGAGTCTTCAATGTACAGGTTTTTCATTGATGCAATGTGTTCTGCTGCCTGTTTTCCAAAAAACAGATTTTTCTCTTCCATATGACGGTAGAGCTGGCGTCCCACTGACAAAGAGTTATCAAGGGTCTGCTCCACCGGCGCATTGAACCAGAAAGCAAGGCTTGCAGAGATAAAATGGATGGAGAAGAAAAATAGAACGCTTGTGGGTACAAGGGAGAGGGTTATAAAAGCTGCCACAAGCTTTGTCTTGAAGCGTGTACCAAGGATGTTGTTCTTTTTTTCGTAATAGAGTTTGGCAAGGTTTCTGAAGACAAGAAGAATAAGTGCAAGAAGCAAAAGCAGATTGGTATTGATGAGAATGAACATCAAAACTGCATTGGAGATGGGGATGGCATTCCCAAGATCTGTTACTCTCATCTCGGCAATGGTCAAAAGAACCACAGCAACAAGGATGGCAACAATCAGGAAAATTTCCTTTTTGCGCTTTTTTTTCTCCAGTATCTGGTCAGAAATCATAAGTGTAAACCGGTAAATGAAGTATGTCGGGAAATATAATGAGTCAACATTAGTAGATGATATTGACTTTATGCCAGTCTGTCTTGAAATTCCATAAAGAGATGAATAGCGAAACATATTGAAGATAGCGGGATTCTGTATTTCTGTTCATCTCTGCCTTGATTCTGATCTGATACTGTTCTCCTTTTTCCAGTCTTTCCAGAGGTAGAATGGCAAGGTTATATATATCACACATCATTGCTGTTGCCTGCTCCATGGAATCGGTGATAAATGGCCTGCTACTCTCCCATGGTCGGTTCAGGGTAAACTCCTGCTTCAGTGCATTATATTTCAGGGTGTTGAAAATCTCTTTCTCCACAACCTTCTGATCAAGCCAGGCATCGTTTTTTCGGTATATGGATATGAAAAACGAGAAAGAAGCAGGAACACCCTTTAGAAGAGCCTCCTTTATTGTTTCTGTAAAGGCATCATCAACTGTGAAGTACAACACAAGATCGTCTCTTGTGTTGGCAACAAAGATATTTTTAAGTGTCACATGTCTTGCTGCAAGGGTTATGGATGGAATTAAAATTTCTGCAAGGATAAACAACAGGAAAAAAAAAAGGAAAAACCTCTTATTACATCTTAAATTTATTCTGGTTGGGTTTGTTTTGTCCATTGGGGAGTGTCTGGTGTTAATGATTTTGGAGGGCAAGATTTTGAAGTTTAGATGTTCAGCCATACTATAACTTTCCGAAAAAGTATTGTTTTATTATTTGGAAGCTCTCTGTAATATACTGATTTTAAAAGACTTTCGTGCTTTAATTTTGGTATTATCCGCTATGTGGTTATACTCAAAATCGACATCTTATTGCTTTTTCAGAAGTTCTTGCATTTGTCTGAATCAGGATAACCAGGATAACCAGGATGGATAGGATGTTCAGGATAGATAATCCTGCTTTATCTTTGTTAATCTCGGGAATCCTGATACAGACACTGTTGACAAGGCTTACAAGATCATAGGTGTCGAATTTGAGTTTATATGAAAGTCTCGGTAACATCCTGTTTTTAAAACGACTTTCATCTCTTCGATTGTGGCGGTCATCAGCCATGTTGGTTTATATGAAAGTCTCCGCAAGTGGCTGTTTTTATAAAGACTTTCAACCTTTCGATTGTGGCGGTAATCCGCCATGTACGTTATAAGAAAGTCCCCAGTATTTTATGGTTTTTAAGGACTTGTTATTTCAACCGGCCTTGTTTCCCAAGCATCTTTCTGTTCAAGAAAGGTTTTTATGAATTTGTGATTGAGATCATGGCCTGACTTGTATGTCTGAATATGCCCCAGTATCGGCATACCAAGAAGTGCAAAATCTCCGAGGCAGTCAAGTAATTTATGCCTGACAAATTCATCAGGATATCTTAAACCGGATTCGTTAAGAACTCTGTCATTATCAATTACCACAGCATTGTCAAGGCTTCCTCCCCTGCCAAGGTTGAACATTTGCAGATATTTAAGATCCTGTATGAATCCAAAGGTTCTTGCATGGGAGATATCTTCATGAAAATTATCCTTTGAAAGATCAAACACAAGTTTTTGTGTTCCGATAACAGGATTTGTAAAGGATATTGAACATGTGATTCTGAATGTTGGATATGGCTCTACGGTTACGTATTTATCGTTATCTCTGATGGTAATGGGTTTAGTTGCAACGAAAAACCATCTTGGCTTCTCCTGCTTTCTGCATCCGGCCTCCTTAAGCATTGCTGTAAAGTCCCTGGCGCTTCCATCCATTATCGGCATTTCATAACCGTCTATTTCCACAAGCGCATTGTCTATGGCAATGCCTGTAAATGCTGCCATTAGATGTTCAATGGTGGAGACAATGGCACCCTGACTGCCCAGCACCGTGGCAAGGCTTGTATCAACAACCATTTTAAAAAGAGCCGGAATATCAGGTGTGCCGGGAAGGTCAGTACGCCTGAAACGGATACCATGATTTTCAGGTGCAGGTTTTATGGTAATAGATGTTTTTTTTCCCGAATGCACACCTATACCGGAGCATGAAACAGGCTTTTGCAATGTCTGTTGAGGATGGTATGCTAACACTTTTTTAAATACGCTCCCATAATTGATGGTCTTGTAAGAAGTCAAAAATGGTCTTTTTGGGCATCCTTCATTTACCGGTTTACACTTTCTGGGATACATGCCCATTTATCGGGAATTTCCATCAAAAAAGTGTAAACTACTTTTGGGATGATATGAAGGATGCCTCTTTTTGTTATCAACAAAAAACTTAATTTGTTGCAATTTGAAAAAATATAAAATTTGTTTCAATTTGAAAAACTATAAAATCTGACTTTTTACGACACAATCATAATTTTTTGTAAGTCATAAATTGTTCAATAGATAATTTTTATCTTTTTTTTCATGACTTTGACTGTTTTTTATATATGATTTCAGAAATGAAAGCAAAATAATTGAGAATTTTATTCAGTTCTACTATGATGTTTTCATTGTAGTTGTTCCTACAGGGCAAAGCTATTGTATAACGTACATGGCGGATGACGTGGTTTTGGTAGTGGCGGCTGTAGGGGTCGCCTATTGTATAATGTACATGGCGGATGACCGCCATAATCGAAGAAATGAAAAATAATAGGGGTGGATATAGAGTGCTTTCAAGGGTTAACAGCAGTGCAGTTGCAGGTATTTCAGGTTATAAGGTAGAGGTTGAAGTTGATATTTCATTTGGCCTGCCGGTATTCAACATGGTGGGATTGCCTGAAATAGCAGTTCGGGAGAGTCGTGAGCGTGTCAAGACAGCTATCAAAAACTCCGGCTATGCTTTTCCCATGGACAGAATTACAGTCAATCTTGCCCCGGCAGATGTCAAAAAAGAGGGAACAGCTTTTGATCTGCCTGTGGCAATGGCTATTCTTGCAGCATCAAAAATTGTATCAGGAGAGCATTTCAAGGATTATTTTATTCTGGGAGAACTATCCTTGGATGGCAGGATAAAATCGGTTTCAGGAGTGCTTCCATCTGTTCTGTGTGCACGTGAACATGGTGCAAGGGGCGTTATCGTTCCCTTTGAAAGCAGGCTTGAAGCTTCAATGGTAAAAGGGATTGAGGTGTTGCCTGTTAAATATCTCGGTGAAGTTGTTGAGTTTTTTACAGGTATTCGCAGGATTGAGCCTTTTGCAAGTGATGTCAATGCAATTCTGGCATCAGGAGGGGTTTCTGTTGATGGCAGTAAGACAAATCTTTCAGATAATGGGGAAAAAGGCACTGAAGAAGAGCCTTGTGATGTTGGTTCTGCTCTTGACTATTGTGACGTTGCAGGACAGAGCCATGCTAAAAGAGCACTTGAGATAGCTGCAGCAGGTGGTCATAATATCTGCATGGCAGGGCCTCCTGGTTCAGGCAAGACAATGCTTGCCCGTCGCATTATTACAATTTTACCTCCTCTTTCATTTAATGAGGCACTGGAAACAACACAGGTCTATTCTGTGGCAGGTCTTTTAAAGGAAGATATGCCACTTGTCACAAAAAGACCCTTTCGGTCTCCCCATCATACCATTTCATCTCCGGGTCTTGTTGGCGGAGGCCTCAGACCTGAACCCGGAGAGGTAAGTCTTGCCCATAACGGTCTCTTGTTCCTGGATGAGCTTCCGGAATTCAAGCGTAATGTCCTTGAAGTACTTCGCCAGCCCCTTGAAGATGGTGTGATAAGAATTTCAAGGGCAGGTGCAAAGGTTAAGTATCCTTCTGTTTTCATGCTGGTTGCCGCCATGAATCCCTGCCCCTGCGGTTATTTTGGAGACAGCGTGAGGGATTGTACCTGTACTGAATCCCAGATTCAGCGCTATCGTGCAAGGATTTCAGGGCCTCTTATGGATCGTATTGATATCCATATTCAAGTACCTGCTGTTTCATATGGCGAGCTTACAGGCAATAGTTGTGCTGAAACATCTTCGCAGATCCGCAAAAGGGTCATGGCTGCAAGAGATATTCAGATCCACCGTTTCAAAGGCAAATCTGTTTTCTGCAACTCCGGAATGGGTTCAAGGGATATAAAGATATTTTGTGAAATGGAAACAGCTGCCTCCTCTATACTTGAGATGGCAGTTGATAGGTTGGGGCTGTCGGCAAGGGCATACAGTCGAGTGTTGAAGGTGGCAAGAACAATTGCTGATCTTGATGGCTCTGATGAGATTCTCAGACAGCATGTTGCAGAGGCGGTACAATACCGGGAATTGTGAAAAGTGTAATACGAGCTTGGTTCTGACGGATATTTTTAGCTTTGACAATGCAATAGGTTGGAAGGTGGGCTTATAATGCAGCCAAAAGGATTCAGGCAATGTTGAGAAGATCAAGAATCTTCTGGTGAAGTACTCCGAATTTATAGGGTTTGACCACGTAATCATCAGCACCCATGGCTTTGCCGTTAACTACATCCTTGACTTGTGCCTTGGCTGTAAGAAATATAACAGGGATATTTTTTGTGCGATCGTCTTTTTTTAATCTTTTAATAACTTCATATCCATCCATTTTGGGCATCATGATATCCAGAAGAACAAGGTCAAGAGGTTTCACTGGGCTGAATGCATAATCAAGTGCTGCCTGACCGCTGTCGGCTGTTACCACATCAAAACCCTCTTTTTTCAGGCTGAATCTCAGAATATTTCTGATCTGCCGCATGTCATCAACGATGAGAATCGTCCTGTTTTTTTTCATTTACTTATTCACTCCGGTCTGTGGTTTTTGAAGATTTATGGGGGAGTTTTTAATTTTTTCGGTTATGCTTTTTTTATGGTAAGGAGGGTTTGTTTATGTCTCGTTTTCATCATCAACGGCATTGCATGGAAAACCAATGCTGAAAACAGAACCCTTGCCAGATTCACTTTTTACAGTAATATCTCCGCCATGTGACTCCATGATATGTTTTACAATGGGAAGTCCAAGGCCGGTCCCTGCAATTTCATATTTATCAGAATTATCAACTCTGAAGAATTTGTCAAATATATGGTGAAGATTTTCCTGATCTATGCCTATCCCCTGGTCTGAAACATGACACCAGAGCTTTCCTTTTTCCGGAACAACATTAATTTCTATTGTACCTCCTTCCGGAGAAAACTTAATGGCATTATTAAGAAGATTTATAATTACCTGGGTAACCTTGTCCCTGTCCGCATATATTACAGGCAGATTTGAAGGGATCTTTGTTATGATCTTGTGGCGGCTGTCCCGTTTTCCCATGGTGGCGGTAACTGAATATATAACATCCGAAAGTAAAACAGAAGTGAGAGTCAGTTCAAACTTTCCTGATTCAATTCTGGATATGTCAAGAAGATCATTGACAAGAAGCGTTAGGCGATCTGTCTCTTCATTGATCACCGAGAGAAAATCCCTCTGTGTTTCATGGTCATCAGGTTCAACCTGATCAAGAATTGCCTCTACATAGGATTTGATTATGCTCAGGGGGGTTCTCAGCTCATGGGAAACATTGGAGACAAATTCATTTTTAAGCTCGTCAAGCTGTGTCAGGCGCTGAATCTCCTTTGATGCCATCATGTCACGAAAAATAAAGATAATGCCTGTTGTCTCATCTTTTTCATCTGTTATAAGCGACGCTGTGATGCCAAGCCTTATTGCAAAATCCCTGAAGGGGTTGTGTTCAAACTTCTTTTCAAGGACAAACCCGTCTTCCAGCAGTCTTGATTTAAGATTATTAATGATAGTTACAAGTTCCCTGCTCAGAACTGTCCTGTAGTTTTTTCCTGTAAGATCAGCACTCTGTATGGCAAGCATTGCTGTGGCATTTTTGTTGACAAGCGTTATATTATCAGACATGTCAATGGTGATGATGCCGCTGTTTATACTCTCCACAATATTTGCAATATGTTTTTTTGACCTGTCAAGTCTTGAGTACAGGTTCTGGTTTTCAATGGCAATTGCTGTCTGGTCTGCAATAAAAGAGAGTATTGTCTGGTTGGTTTTATTAAAAATGCTGTCTCCTGCATCAGAGATAATGAGAAGAAAGCCTATTTGTTCCTGGGTGCCCTGAAGCGGCAGAATACTATGCCGTTCATGCTCCGGACTTCCGGTTTCAGAAGGAGGAATTGATATCCACCTTTTTTCCTTGAAGACCCATTTTATGATCTCTTTGTCAGGTCGATTGATGTTTTTTTCTTCAAAAAATACGTTTTCACCTTGTCTCGCCTTAAGAAGTGTGTATTCCCTTGAGTTTCTGTTGTAAATAAAGAGTGCTGCATATTTGTAATTAATTATCTCTTTTACAATATCAAGAAATTTGCTTATGATCTCTTCAAAATCAAATCCTGAAACAATGCCTTTGCTTATATCCTGGAGAATAGTCAGAAGATCAATCTGTTCCGTAAGCCCATAGATGGTATCACGCAGGAACTGAATATCAGTCTGAAGAGGTTTTATGCTCATATGATTATAATCTCCATGGGTTTGGGGCTATACTTCCAGAAATTCCGTTGCTTTTTCGTACTCGTCTTCAATTTTAAAAAATATTTTTTTCAGGATTTGAGTATTGAGATTCATCATTTTCCATGACTCCTGGCATACGACAGGAACCTGAGTATCTCCTCCGTTGCCAAGGTTTATGGTGCGACAGAGGATATCTGCAAGGTGTACAATGGAAGATATCCTGAGAGAATTATAATCCTTTGCAGGGTTGTGGTGATAGCGGATTACCTTGATAAGAGCAGGTGGAAGATTCCATTTGTCAGCAATAAGACTTCCAACTGCGGTGTGTGTGAATCCGAAAAGCTCCTGTTCCGCATCAATGATAAGCATATCTTTTTCAAGGGCCAGGGCAATTGCCTGGTTATACTCTTCATGGATATATGTGTTCATTACAATTTTGCCAAGATCGTGAAGAAGCCCCCATATAAAAGCCTCTTCAGAATTCTTTATACCTTCTTTTTTTGCAAGGAGTTTAGAGGTGATGCCACAGGCAAGGGAGTGTTTCCAGAACGCTTTCAGGTCAAAAAGTGAATCCTTTTTGCCGGAATTCAGGGTAGAGTTGAGGGATGTGGATAGGACAATATTTCTGATATTTGTGAAGCCAAGGATAATAATTGCCTGATTGATGGTGGTTATTTTTCTTGGAAATCCATAGAACGCAGAATTGGCGGTCTTCAGCACCCTTGATGTGAGAGCCTGATCCTGTGATATTGCGTCTGCAACCTGAAGGGCTGACACCGTGGGGTTCTGGGTGAGCTGAATTACATTGCTGGCAACAACCGGAAGTGTGGCAAGATCCCTTATTTTCAGCAGTTTTTTCTTTAGATGTTCACGATTCATTGGCCTCTTTTTCAGCTATATACTGCTTTGCCGCCTTTAGAATTTTCTCCATCATCGGGTTCTCTTTATGTACTTTAAATTTTGCATTGAGTTCAGCCATCTTTATCTGAAAAGGCGAAAGCTGGGTGGTTTGCTTTTTTTTATCTGTACCGGTTTTCTGCAAAGTATAGTTTCCAAGGTTTTTGGGTTTTATAGTTTTTTAGGCATCCTTCGTTTGCCGCTTTACACTTTTAAGAGAAGGCTTCCCTTTATTCGGATGTGTTTTTCCGAAAAGTGTAAAGTACTTTGAGGGGTGTATGAAAGATGCCGTTTTTTACCGTGAAAATGGATACGAATTTTCATATTCGGGGGTGGCGGTAAAGACAAGGCATGCTTTGTCTTTACTGTCATGAGTGTTTACCTGAATTTAACTTTATAATATATTTCTGCAAGGGGAATTTCGCAAGCTATTGATTCGATTTTAATACTCTGCTCAATGCTTGTGTAAGATGTATAAATCCAGTTTTTATTGTTGATCTTTTTAAATTTTGTAATATCGCAAGAGTATTGAGAAACAAGAATATACTCCTCAAGGGAGGGAATGAGCTGGTAGTGAGTGAATTTTAATCCTCTGTCATATGCCTCTGTTGAGTCAGACAGAATTTCAATAATAACCACTGGATTTAGAAGCGAATCAAGTTCATCTTCAAGTAGTTCCATTTTATCACAGGCCACAACAACATCTGGATAAGTATATTTTTCAATTCCTTCAATCTTTATCCTTTTGTCCCCTGCAAATACCATACAGGAAGTCTCCTTGAGAAGATTTCCCAACTCTCTGACAATATTGGAACTTATAACTGTATGGTTATGTCTTGCCCCTACCATTGCAAAGATTTCGCCATCAAAATATTCATGCCTTATTTCTGAATCTTTTTCAAACAGGAGATATTCTTCTGGTGTAACTCTTTTTTTCTGCTGAGGTATCAATTCATAATTCCCCTTGTTCTTTTAAGGTTTGATTGTCGGGTAGAAAATGCCTTGAACCTTTGAAAAGCCTTAAAAGTCACCCGACAGTTTAAATTTTAAGAAGCACTCTTGCCTGAAAAAAACTTATCAACATTTCCCAAATGAACAGGAGGGGAACCTGCATGGAGAGCAGTCAAGACAAAGCCCGCCATGGGAAAGGGCAGCAAGATCCCTTGCTCCGGGTTTTTCACCTGCAAGCAGGCGAGGCAATATAAGATCAAATATGGTTATTCTATGGAACAGGCCACAGGCAGGCAGACCCATTACCGGTATATTGCCTTTGTATCCAAGAAGAAACATTGCCCCGGGAAGAACTGCCGATGAATAGTGGAGTTCATCAAAGCCCGCTCTCTTTATTCCAACCCTGGTTACATCGTCGGGGTCAACGGACATGCCGCCGGTTGTAATGATCATCTCTGTATCTTTATCCAGGTACTCTTGCACCTTTGAGGCAATCATTTCAGGGTTGTCGGGCAGGATGATTTTTTCTTCAAGGGATGCACCGTACTGAACAAGTTTTGCTTTTACAATACCTTCAAAACGATCCTGAATTAAGCCTTCATATACCTCATTGCCTGTTATTACAAGGCGAACCTTCATTGGATTGAAAACTTTCACCGAGAGCAGTGGATAATTGGAAGAGTCCTTTGCAACCATTATTGCCCTGTCAAGCTCACTGCGATTGATTACAAGGGGAATTGCCCTTGTTGCACCCACATTCTGACCGGCTTTTACAGGTGTATTATTGTGGATTGTGGCAGCCATTACATCCGGAACCATGTTGAAATCAACAAGAGCATCCACATTGATTTTTAAAAGTCCAGGATATGATGCTTTAAGCTGAAGCTTGCCTTCGCTTGGATTGCCGCTGAAGGTTATACCAGGCCCTGCAAGGGCTGATGCAAGTTCCATTACAGCGTCATCTTCATGTATCTGATCTTTTTCAAGATCCATAACATAGAGATTGTTTTTTCCAAGACGCATCAGGTGACATATATCTTCATGCCTGACCAGATCCCCTCTTTTGAAGGCAGGCCCCTTGAACTCTCCCGGGCGGATTTCTGTTATGTCGTGGGCAACTCTTGTACCTACAGCCTGGCTTACAGGTATTGTTTTTAAGCCTGAAAAGTGGCTTGAGCTTTTTGCAGAAGAGCAATCTGTGGGACACTGATCTTCTGTTCCGGTTGTTTTATCCATATCATGAACGCACATTGACATTTTCTCCTTCTGTAATAGTATAATAGCTTCCAAAGGCACATGGTCTGCAAAGAATCTGGTTCTTTTTTAAAACTTCCCGTTTGTCTCTCACAACTGTTCCGCACTTTGCACATAGTGCCTTGAATCTGGTTGGACCAGGATAATCAGATGCAGGGATATCAACAGTGACTTTCTGTATGGTAAAAAGCTCTTTGTCCGACATTCTTTTGTATCCTTCAAGCTGTCGGAGTTTTTTTTCCCTGATTTCAGGTGCATATTTGTCAGCAAGCTCACGTGATTCTTCTGTGGATTCAATTCTGAAGGCTTGCATGGTTTCAAGATTTACAAATGTTGCAGCCATGATTCCGTTATCCACAAATTTAAGTGATCGCCTGCCAAGTTTTACGCCTGTGACATAGGCAATGGCATCTGTTGCGCATCGGTCAATTTCAACATATACAATTATTTTTTTGATCTGGGGCATGTTGGAAGGTTCATCCAGACCTATGAGATTGCAACCAAGCATTGCCATTCTGACACCGATTACCTGGCCTGCACAAAGATGGCCGTGGTGAGCTGCTGAACCATTCAGAAGGGTTTCAAAATCCTGCATTTTTTCTGCTCGCTTTTCAAAAAGTTAATTTATTTGGATGTACAATCACAATCGACATTTTGTTATATTTGTCTGAATCAGAATACCCTGGATGAAAAGGATGTTCATATTAAATAGCCCTGCCTTATCTCTGATTCAGATATTATTGACAAGGCTCAAAAGATCATATGTGTCGTTTTTGAGGATACAGCAGATCTGTGTTACTATAGTCTTATGTTAAAATTAACATAAGGCAGATGAAAAGAAAAGAGAGAATGGTTAAATTTTATGGTTAAAGCAAACTAAACACTTATGTCTATTTTTTTAACGCTTATGACTCAAGGGAGAATTGTGAAATGAAACTGAGATCAGCCCAGTGGATTGTTGATGATGAGGGTAAGACCATTATGGGAAATGGCAGGCTGAGAATTTTTGAAAATATTGAGGTTACCGGCTCAATTAACAAGGCTGCAAAAAAAATGAAAATGTCCTACAAGGCGGTTTGGAGTAAAATCAAGGCCACGGAAACGCACTATGGAAAGCAACTTGTCATTGCAGATAAAAAAGATGGTTCCCATTTAACAGAAGATGCAAGGGAGCTTCTCGAAAAATTCAGGACGCTTAAAGAGCGCTGCCGTACTCAGGATGATATGGTTTTTGATGAAATTTTTTCTGATTAAGGGTTAATAAATTGGCAATACCACTGTAGGGCTGCCCTGTGTGGCTTCCCTCTCAAAAGTTGATATGCCAAAATCATTTTCTGAAAGTATATATCTCCACAATAAATTCATAAATCCCATTGAAAGGTGTTATAAAAAAATAAACCATGCTATGAATTCATTTTTAACTTCTGTTAAATTTTGGTATTATTACCGGCAACACTCAAGTTAAATCCACAAGGACGTTTACCTTATTGCTTCAGAATCTATAGGAATTTTTTTATATTATGCGAATTTACCCTGACACCTTAACATGTATCCTTAAAAAAAGTGAACTAAATGTCAATCAGATCAGTAAAATAACTGGAATATCAAATACTTACATAACAAAACTTGTCAGAAGCAAAGTCAATCATCCAGGCAAGGATAAGATTGCATCTCTTCTTCTGGCACTTAATTACAGCATAACTGATATAAATGCTATACTTGCAGAGTATGATTACATGCCCCTCAATGAGTTTGATATCCCTTCCATCCTTGAAAATAACAGGCGCAGAAAATTTGAAGGTCGAATCATGCCCCATTTCGACCATATATATTTTGAGCTTGTCATGGCTGCCCTTGAGGGCATTGGTGGTACAAAAATTGTTCTTAAACATCGTCCAAGCGGTATTTTTATCCCCATTCCTCTATATCTTAAAAAGGAATTTCCAATAGAAGAAGATCATGAAGCTGCAAGGTTTTTCATGGCATTTACAAAGGAAATTGTGTTGGAGAGAAAAAAACTTTTTCTTGAAAACTGCAAAAAAGGCGCTAAATATGAAACATACATCTGCCGCCATTGTATGGAGGAGAGTCTTGCAAAAAATATTGGGAGCAGTGCCATGAAAAGCTCGCCTGAAAAAGTTGAACTGTTTGCACAATATTTTGCAAATGCAGTTTCTGTAACTCTTAAGTATCCAGAGCAGCATTACCATCAGGTTGTCAGAAGATGTGGTTATTTTGAGTTTATGATGCAGGATGCAGAAGGGGAAAACTGCAAGATAAGTTTTACCGGCAGACGTCACCATTTTTATCACAAGGAGTGGGAACAGTTAAGCTTGCAAAGTTTTCTGTCAGATGCCCCCGGAATTTTGAGCGTTTTTCATAGCGAGGTGGATAGATGCCGGGAGGCTGTCGAGATTAAATCATCTCCATCTGCAATGGCACAGGGATTTCATGATGCAGTCAGGGAGCAGTTTGATAAACATCAGGTGGTTGACCTTTTTGACAGAGCCCTTGAATCATTGATGAAGGATTCCGGCCTAATATTTTTTTAGGCATGCTTCATTTGTCAGGTTACACTTTTCGGAGAGAACTCTCTGAGTTTCGGGAATATTTACCAAAAAGAGTAAAGTACTTTTGGGTTCATACTCAAAATCGACACCTATGATCTTGTAAGCCTTGTCAACACTGTCTGAATCAGGATTCCCAGGATTAACAAAGATAAGGAAGGATTATCTATCCTGAGCATCCTATCCATCCTAGTTATCCTGGTTCAGACAACTGCAATAACTTATGAAAAAGCAATAAGATGTCGATTTTGAGTTCATATGAAGGATACCAGTATTTTTTGGGGAAAATGGAGAATACCAAAAGTTATTCATCTTGTTCACAGAATACTTCCGGATAGTATTGTGACATGCAATCAGGGCAGATACCGTGGCTGAATCTTGCTGTTGTGTGTTTGTGTATATAGGCTTCTACCTGTTGCCAGTATCCTGCGTCATCCCTGATTTTTTTGCAGCCGGCACAGATTGGCACTATTCCGCTTAGGGTTTTTATCTCTTTGAGTGCGCTATCAAGTTCACGTATTTTTGTCATTAGAGCGGATTGCATTTCAACCATTCTCTGACCCACAGCAACTCTTGCCCTTAATTCACGGACGTTAAATGGTTTGCTCAGGTAATCATTGGCTCCGGCATCAAGCCCAAGAACAATGTCTTCCTTCTCGTCCTTGCTTGTAAGCATTATAAGGTAAGGAGCAGAAGGGGACTTAAGGGCTCTTACACGGCGTATCACCTCTACACCATCAATATTTGGCATCATCCAGTCAAGAATCCCCATTTCCGGAGGATCGAAAGACTGAAATTTTTCAAGAGCCTCTTTTCCATCTGCGGCCTCAATAACTTCGTAACCGTTTTTTCTCAAAATAAGGGCAAGCATGTTACGGGAAGTCAAATCATCTTCTGCAATCAAAATACGCAAAGGAAACAATCTCCTTAAAAATCCGGCATCTTTAAAAAATGAGTTTCATTTTTATAATATTTGGAAAAACTTGCATCCGTTCTGTTTATGGTTTATTTAAAGGCTGTGATGTGTTGTCATAGCTAAAAATTAGGCGTGAGAAGCCTTTAAGGAATGAGTCTTAAATAATTTGTCCATTTCAAAACAGGCGACCACTTTAAGTCGTTTTTTTGAGATTTATAATTGGACACCTTATTTCGTGTTCATTCCTAAGTTGCTTATCAAACTATAAAAATCGAAAAACAGCAACCATAAAATTAACTGATCTTGATCATTGAATGCTCCAAACTTGTAGGGGCAATTCAATTTTGAAATTGTAAATCGGTAAATAAAACATGTCTAACTTATTAATGCAATGCTGGAGAGAATGAATGTTTAAAGAAGAGCGGGAAGAAAATGAATTCAACTGGGAGATGATCGGAAATATTGATATGGGACGTCCAAATCTTGGAAGTACTATGGATGTCAGTGTGTATCGTTTGATGCAGTTTACATTACGGGATGTTATTATAAAAAATTATGATACAAAAACTGCTGATAAAATTTTTTTTGAGGCAGGTCACGTGGCAGGGCGGGAATTATGTAAAAATTTGATAGACAAAGAGAATGACTTTGGTGCATTTGTTGCTCAGGTGCAAGAACTCTTATCCCACCTGAAAATAGGTATTTTAAGAATAGAGGAATCTGATCTTGAGAAGATGCATTTTACCCTTACTGTGGCAGAAGACTTAGACTGTTCCGGATTACCGGTATGTGATGAAAATATCTGTACTTATGATGAAGGTTTCTTAAGTGGCCTTTTTGGTGAATACAGCGGCAGAAATTTCGACGTGAAGGAGGTTGACTGCTGGTGCTCCGGTGATCGAGTGTGCCGGTTTGATGTTAAGCAACTTTAGTGAATTGGGGATTTGCCTCTGTTCTGTTTCTCAAAGCCTGAATGGCTGATCTGGTTTTAAGCAACGCACTTGGCGGATATTCGCTACAATAGAATGAATGAAAGTTTTTATATATCAGTATGATATGGAGACTTTCTAATAGAAAATGCAGGTCTCAGGCAATAGTGTTGCTTGTTTGTTAATTCTTACGAAAGTTCCTTATATGCTATCAGTAAATGAAAAAGATATTGATAAAATCACTGAGGTTTTCTATCTGCTGTTAAAAGGCAAGACCCCCTCTCCCATTGAGCTACCCCAGGATTACCCTGAAAATGAAATGCATCAGGCGGTTGATTATATCAACCGTTTTATCAGTGAGTATAACCATGCAACGGAGATCGCCTATGCACTTTCACGGGGTGAACTTATCATAGAAAAAAACAGAAGGGGAAAGCTTCTTATCCACCAGTCCCTTAAAAGCCTTCAGGCCAGCCTGAAAACTTTAACCTGGACAACCCAACAGATTGCCAAAGGTGATTTCAGCCAACGGGTTAATTTTATGGGAGATTTTTCTGATGCCTTTAACCAGATGACAGATCAATTGAAAAATTCGTTTCTGGAGCAGGAAAAAGGAAACAGAATCCTGCAAGAAAAGGTTGAGGAGTTGGGAAAAGCAAGGCGTGCCATGATGGAGATCATGAATGACCTTGAAGAGGCAAAACAAAAAGCCGAGGCCGCCACAAAAGCCAAAGGTGATTTTCTGGCAAATATGAGTCATGAGATCAGAACCCCCATGAATGCAGTCATAGGATTGTCACACCTTGTTCTGAAAACGGATTTAGACCCCAGGCAAAAGGATTACATCGAAAAGATCTTGCTCTCTGCCAGAAATTTGCTGGGCATTATCAATGATATTCTTGATTTTTCAAAAATTGAGGCCGGAAAACTGGATATTGAGAGCATTCCTTTTAATATGAATGATGTCATTACCAATCTCTCCAACACAGTTATCTTAAAAGCCCATGAAAAAAATCTGGAATTTGTATTTGCAGTGTCACCGGAAATCCCCATGAACCTTGTGGGTGATCCCTTGAGGTTGGGTCAGATCATTCTTAATCTGTGCAACAACGCCATAAAATTCACCGATAAGGGGAGTATTATTTTCAGGATTGAGATGGTAAAACCTCATCTATGCAAAATTGAACATGTTAATAGCGACTCTGACACCATAGAGCAGCCTATCCAACAATCTGCCCCTTTAGAGAACAAATCCATTACATTGAAATTTTCAGTTACGGACAGTGGTATTGGCCTCTCAGATGAGCAACAAGCAAAACTCTTTAAATCTTTTCAGCAGGCAGACTCATCCACTACCCGAAAGTTTGGCGGTACAGGTCTTGGGTTGGCTATTAGTAAAAAACTGACGGAAATGATGGGTGGAGAGATTGGTGTCACAAGCCGCTTGAATCAGGGCTCCACCTTTTATTTTACAGCAAGGTTTGGTTTACAGGATAATTCGCCTGAGGAAAATAGTATTTTGCCCGAGAAACTTAGGAATATTCGGGTATTAATAGTAGATGATAATCAGGTGGTTCGGGAGATTTTCAAGCGTTATCTTGTTAAATTCGGCTTTCAGACTAACTCTGTTTCATCAGGTGACGCAGCTCTTGCAGAGATTAAAAAGTCATTTAAACAAGGTAATTGTATGTATGACCTTATTCTGATGGACTGGCAGATGCCCGGGCTGGATGGCATTGCAACTGCAAGACAAATACGGAATGAGTTCAAGGACGCCTCTCCCAAAATCATAATGGCTACGTCACATGGCAGGGAAGATATCATTCAGAAGTCAAAAGATATCCGTCTGGATGGATTTTTAATAAAACCTGTTACCCAATCTTTACTGTTTGATTCCATTATGTCTGCGTTTGGTTATGAAGTTGAACAGAGGGCACTATCAGAAGGTGATATTGTAAAAGTGCCCGAAGGATTTGATGCCATACGGGGTGCACAAATTTTGCTTGTGGAGGATAATGAAATAAATCAGCAGGTTGCCACTGAGATATTGCAGGATGAAGGTTTTTTCATTACCATTGCCAATAATGGTAAAGAAGCAGTTAAAATGATTACAGAATCCAAAGATCTCTTTGATGTGACCTTGATGGATCTCCAGATGCCTGTCATGAGTGGCTATGAAGCCACCAGGATAGTACGTTCCCTTAATTATAACATCCCCATTATAGCCATGACAGCCGATGCCATGAGCGGTGTCCAGGAAAAGGTACTGGAAGAAGGCATGAACGATTATGTAACCAAACCTGTTGTCCCATTTGAACTCTTTAAGGCACTTGTGTCGTGGATAAAGCCAGGTAAGCGGGAGCTACCGAGGGAATATCTTGCAAAAAGAGAGAATGAGAAGAGAGATGTCATGGGAGCTGTTTTGTCATCAGATTCAAATATAAATGATGGCAATTCTTCTTCTAACATATTCCCTTCTGCCTGGGAATTACCCTTTACTGAGCTTCCAGGAATTGACATTGACATGGGGTTATCCCGTACCAATAAGAATAAAAAGCTTTATCAGGATATCATTGTAAAATTTTATGATACCCATCAACATTTTATCAAGGAGTTAAAAGAGCATTTAGACAATTCCGACGATAATACAGCCCAAAGGATGGCTCACACTCTCAAGGGAGTTGCAGGTAATATTGGAGCGGTTGAGCTGCAAAAAAAAGCCGCATTGCTGGAGGCTGCAATAGCCAACCAGAAACAAGACACATTCTCGGTTATGATCAAAGATGTTGAAGAAAATCTCAATCAGATACTCACAGAGCTCTCCCCTTATGTGAATAAAATAAAAAAAATAGATCAAAAGGAAAATGCAAGCATAGAAACTGGCACACCGGAGTTGCTTAAAGAAAAATTAATTGAACTCCAACCCCATTTGAAGAAAAGCAGGGCAAAACCATGCAAGGCAATAATGGAAAGTATAAATGAAATGGCATGGTCTGATGAATTTGAACCATCAATCAATAATATTTCTAAAAGTCTCAAGAGATATAAGTTTGCTGATGCTGAAGCTATTCTTTCGGATTTGATGAATCTTTTGTAAATTTGATGAGCCTGTAAAAAGTCGGACTTTGAAATTCTTTCACCCATAACTAACTGAAATGATTAATAGCCATTTTAGCGTTGCGGACTTTTTGCGAGACTATATTTTTTAAAAAATTGATGGTATTTTGTAGATTCTTTTGTTATAGGCCTCAAGCATTTTCCAGCGTACAATTGGAATATCCTTAAGATATTGCTGCTCAATGATATAGAGCAGTGTCGTTTCTATAGCCTGTGCTGTGTAACGACTGTTATGTCCAAACAGTACAGAATCTTCTCCAAAGTAATCTCCGTTATTCAGACGTATTATTTTTATATCTTTGAGGAACAGGTGAGCAGAGCCTTTGGCTACCATCATTAAACAACCATTTTCAGGAATAATTTCAGCATCTTTTTCCACTTGCTTTTGCCTCATTGACCTTGCAACAATGTTCTGAAGAGGAAATGAGACTATTTCTCCTAAAAGGGATGTGCCCTGAAAAAATTTGATTTTTTCATAAATCTGTTTCAGATCTTCGTATAATTGGTTTTGTCTGACAAATTCAAGGTAGATAGCTGCCGGAATTTGGAGAGTTTTTAAACAGCTCACTGCACGATATGTCCCGGAGTAAGGCTCTCCGGCTAATCCTGCCATCATTCCGATAAAAGAGCCGGCTGCGAGCTTGTTTTTTAACTTCTTTAAGGGATCAAAGTATTCAGCCAGCCCCTCCACAATAAGATATACCTGATCAGACGGAGTGCCGTTGTGTATAAAAATATCACCGGCATCTATTGCAACCATAGGGCAGTTTACAAGCATCTCCATGGAATGGGAGGGAACTGATGGAAAGTAGCTTTTAAGGTAGTCATTCAGGTACTGCATGAAATAATCCTTGCGCCCCTCAATCAAAATACTCTGCATGCCGAAATAGGCACTGGAACCAATAATTTTTTCTTCATCAGTCAACTCTCTTTCCATATGGCTTAATACTATTTTTTGAGATCTGTCATCTTTGAAATCTACGGCTTTTCCGTGAATCAAGCCACCGGCAACGTCGAGTTTTTTCAAATCCACCGGCAAAAGATAACGTTCCTTGACAGATTGGGCAAAAGATGGAGAAAGCCCGTTTTTTGAAGGATTTTCGGTTACCATGCCATCCAGTGCATCAAACGAGATGGTATCTGCGAAGTGGCCATAAATTTTGTGCCCCAAATTGCCCATGGCCCGGAAAAAAAAGATATTGGTTTCAATGGGATGGGGCGACAATACAGGTCTGATCTCAAGACCTCCAACATTGTTCCATTGATCAGGTTCCAGATCGATAATGTCAAAAAAATCTTCAAAATGGGACTCTTCAATTGACATTAAGATGGCCATCTTTTTCATTACAGATGTACGTACCAATTGTGTTGCAAAGTATTTTAAACGATGCCCGGAGCGAATCAAGGTGGTCAAACCGCTGAAATGATCATCATGCCCGTGAGTATGAAAAATACCCTCTATTTCGTCAATACTGATGCCAAGAGAAATAAGGGACGCCATGATATTTGGTCCAGCATCAATAAGAAATATTCTGCCTTGATGGATCAGGATACTGGACATGCAAGGACGGTTTACATCCCAGCCATCGCCTTCACCCGTATGAATGACGCTGAAATAGTTTTTCTGGTAGGTATGAATTCCCAACTGATATGGACATTCATACTCTTCGTTCTCTTCAAGATTCAAATTTATGGTAACAGTTTTGCCCCGCCAGGTGATTAGAAAATTGTTGAGTCCGGTTCGTTCAATGAAAACCTCATTACGGATTTCAACGGGTTTTTCCTTGAGTATTCTGGTTTCAATAAACGCATCCGTTGTTTTGATCTGCCCAAATGCAAATTTCATTTTAAGGCGCATTAACTCATCAGCCATCTCGGAAGAAATACCGGCGGCCATGATCTCTTCTCTGTTAATCAAGCCGTAATTGCCTCTAAAAATGTAGCCGCTTTGGGCCATGATTTGATCCTCGGAGCCAATCAACAGAGGGCGGATTCCCAGATTATTGGGATGTCCCGGTAAAATCATCCCCTGCCTGTAGAGCATCTGAAGAACCGGAAATTCAGCTAAATTGGCAAGATGGCCATTCTGGATGGAAACATCGGAAAGCAGGATTACATTCGGTCCGCTTTCAAAGGATACTCCCTGGCTTTCACGCTTTACAATCAACCCTTTTTTAATTAGATGTTTGACACTGTCCGCAGGGCACCCGCATTGAATATATACATTAGCTTCGGGGATGGAAACCCAGTAGAGACCTGCACTTACCTTGATTTTTTCTATTCTGAGAAGGCGTTTAAATTCCTTGTTGAGCTTTTCCTGGGAAATGTCACTCATTTTGGTCATTCTTGAGGCACTCTTAAGCAGGCTGCGATAGTTTTTATGGAGCTTCTTGTAGTTCTCAAAAAGGGTTTTGTACTCAAGGGGTTCCCCGTCCAGTGCGGCTCTGTTTTTTTCCAGAATTTCATATTCACTTGCAAACAATTTTTTGTATTTGTCATCACTGTTTTTCATTTTAAAAATCACCCCACTTTCATTTTTCAAATTTGTTCATTTTTTGACCATCTTGCGGATTATTGAAAAGTTTTATAGTGAACTGTCAGCACTTTATTTTAGAGTTATCTGCAACGTAGAGACAAGGAATGCCTTTTCTACAGGACAATCAAACCTTGCCCCATTATTTTAGAGGTGGTATAGAGCACAGTTAATTACGGAATACAATCAATTACAAAAAATCTGACCTTTGATGGTCTTGCAAAAGTCCACAACACCAACATAGCTGTTAATACTTTCACTGATTTATTAGTAAGAAAACTTGGAACTCAGTCTTTTTACAGGTTTATCATCTTTGGTGCTTCGTTTTCTATCTTGCTGATGCAGATAACAAGCGAACACAATCAAAGTCAATCAAAAAAAATCAACAATATTCTGTTGATCAGTTATAATATTTTATATATTAAATTACTTATACGATTTTGGGGATAAAATCAGCACTTTTTTGTGCTGTTCTGGCCATTGGTTTATCTGTCACAATCGGAGGGACGAAATCGCTAATCAAATTAATTTTTTAATCAACTCTAAAGTCGTAATTTTTTTAAACCAGCCACCATATATTACGTTTTCTGTTTCCTTAAAACGTAAATAGCGTATTACAGCCACACTTTAAAGAATGAAAGTCGTTTTAAAAACAGTCCATTACAGAGTTATTCTAATAAACCCTCATGATTGAGAGGATATCACAACGATGCATGAAAGTCTTTATATAACAATACTTTATGGAGACTTTCAAATAAATAAATACTATGGGTGTCGGTCACTGAAAAACTTGTGACCGATGAGCTAAACAGAAGGGAGAATCCTATGCCAGCAGGGGACTTGTATAAACTGAATAAATATTTACAGACAAATGATATTACCTTTTGCTATAGAGGCTATCTTACGGAATCAATGCTACTTA
>NZ_LT828548.1:54226-217616 GCF_900170035.1 Desulfamplus magnetovallimortis
ACTTAGCATTGGAGACGCAATCAAGCAAACGTTGATGATCAATGAGGCCGACAAAAAAACCAGCAAAAATGCTTTTTCCGTATTTGTTGAGCAGGTGCAGAATGTAATCCGCTATTCAGCTCAAAGAGGAGTTCTTGAGCAGGAAAAAGAGGTAAGTTATGGCATACTGACACTTGGAAAGGAAGGTTCAAAAACCTATATTGATTGCGGCAATCAGATTGATGTAAAAGATGTCGAGAGAATCAAAAAAAGTCTGGAGAAGATCAAAACTCTGGACAGAAAAGAGTTGAAAAGTCTTTATAAAACAATTTTAAAGGGAGAGACTCCAGAAGGAAGTAAGGGAGCTGGTGTTGGATTTATTGAAGTTGCCTTGCGGGCTAAAAATGGTTTCGATTATGATTTTGTAGAGATTGATACTGATACCTACTTTTTCAGTTTAAAAGCTTATGTTTAATGATTATCACTGATTTTTGTGATATTAAACGGAAAACGGAAATGGCTTATACTATAGCTTTCCAGATAAATATTTTATTTTTTTTATCAAAAAAATTGTTAAGATAACAGATATTTAGGCTTTTTCATTGTCGTTTTAACTTTCTGGAATAATATATCTAAAAAGGCCATTAAAAAATTTTAAAAATGAAGGAAACAATCATGGAAAATATCAAAATCAGTCCCACAGAACGTACACCTGAAATTAGTTTTGATTTTGAAAAAAATATATTTAGTATTACCGGAGAGTCATACCCGGAGAATGTGAATGATTTTTATGATGACATTATGGGAAAATTGAAACAGCACCTTGGCCAGCTATCTGATTCATCCGTAGAAATGAATTTTGAACTCATTTATTTTAACAGCAGCACGGCAAAGGTATTGATGGAATTGTTTGACCTGATGGAAGAGACTGCGGAAAATGGGAATAGTGTTATTGTAAACTGGATCTATGAAGAGGACGACGATCATATGGAGGAGTTGGGTGAGGAGTTTGGTGAGGATCTTGACTCTGCACAGTTTAACATGAAGATCAAATAATCTGTTTTGATTTTGTATGATGTGATGGTTTTGTAAAAATTCGGAAACACCAAAAATTTGGCATGCTCCATGAATATTTTACCGTGGAAATGGATACATTATTTCCATACTCGGGGGTGGCCGGACTCCGGCCATGACGGTTTAATTCTTTTGAAGTTAATATTAAATAATGAGGTTGAACTCGAATGATAATAAGCGACTCTTTCAAAAAAGAAAAGATGATATTTGAAGCCGGTGAGGCACTGTTGCAGGGTGGTGATGAAGGGGTTGATTATTCGTCAGAATTTACCAAACTACTGAAGCAGTACAAAAAATTGCTGAAAACAACAGATCGTCTGATGCGAGTTAGTGACAGCAATGAAAACCGATTGAAACAGGTAAATATTCAGGTCTCCAGGCAGCAGGAAGAGTTGGAAAAAACCCACGCTGAACTCTCCCAACATGCAGAACTCCTTGAAATAAAGGTGGCTGACCGGACAAAGGATCTCCAATCAGCACAGGAAAAACTGGAAAAACTGGTTGAAATAGGTATCGCCCTGTCAAAGGAGCGAAATCTCAATCGCTTCAAGGAGATGATTCTTGCCGGTGCAAAGGAGCTGACCAATGCTGATGGCGGGGGATTGCTGCTGTTTGATGAGCCATCGGACAGCCTGAGATATGAGCTTTTTGGAGTAGATTCCCTGGATCTTCATTTTGGCGGCAACTCTGGTCGCACCATCCCTTTTGCCCCCATTCTGCTGCGGGATCCCGAAAATCAGCGCCCCTATTATTACATGGTCATCCCCCATACAGCATTGACACGAAGAACTGTGAGTATTGCCAACATCAGGGAATCCAGTGACTTTGACTTTGCCGACATTGAGGCGTTTGACGAAAAATTTGACTATCGTTCCCAATCCTACCTTGCGGTTCCTTTAAAGCAGAGTCAGGGAGAGGTGGTAGGGCTTCTGGTTCTGTTTAATGCACGTATAAAGGGAACAGGTCGTGTGATTCCCTTTTCCCAGGAGATGGCTGGTTTTGTGGAGGGGTTGGCCAGTCAGGCAGCTGTAGCACTTATTAATCAGCAGCTGCTGGATGGACAGCAGCAGCTGCTGGATTCCTTGATTAAACTCATTGCAAGTGCCATTGATGCAAAGTCTCCCTATACAGGGGGCCATTGTGAACGGGTGGTTGTTTTGAGCGAAATGCTTGCCCGTGTAGCATGTGAGACAATGGAAGGACCATGGGCGGATTTTGACATGCAGGAGAGTGAATGGCGGGAGTTCAGGATTGCCAGTTGGCTACACGATTGTGGCAAGGTGACAACCCCGGAGTATGTTGTGGACAAGGCCACCAAGCTGGAGACCATTTACAACAGAATCCATGAAGTCCGTACCCGTTTTGAAGTGCTTTATAGGGATTGCGTGATTGAGTATCTGAATGCCCTCATGCAGGGGGATAAGGAAGATGCTCTACAACAAACTGCTATGCAACAAGAAACACCACTTGGTCAGGAGCAGCCGAAAGAGCCTGAGCAGCGGAAAAAGATAACCATAAAGCAGACACAAAGACAGGCCCTTCTAAAAAAAGAGCTTGATGAAAAACTCAACCGTCTCCAGGAGGATTTTGCCTTTGTCGCATCCTGCAACGTAGGTGGTGAATTCATGGATGAGAGCAAACAGAAGCGTCTGGATGAAATTGCAACCATCACCTGGCAACGTCATTTTGATGACCGCCTTGGACTTTCCGAGGCCGAAATCTATCGCTTGAAGGGAATTTCTCCGCAATCTCTGCCAGCCACGGAACATCTTCTGGCTGATCGCAAAGAGCATCTCATTCCCAAACCAGATGGTGCTTCCTCCTATGATTTTGAAAAATATGGGTTTAAGGTCAATGCACCGGAGTATCTCTTTAATCAGGGTGAGTGCTACAATCTTAAGATTGCCAAGGGAACATTGACGGAAGAGGAGCGTTTTAAAATTATTGAGCATGCCATCCAGACCATTGTGATGCTGGAAAAACTGCCCTTTCCCAGACAGCTATCCCAGGTTGTGGATATTGCCGGATCTCACCATGAAACCCTTGTTGGTAACGGTTATCCCAAAAAACTGGATGAGACATCTATTCCCTTGAAGGCGAGAATTCTTGCCATAGCCGATGTGTTTGAAGCACTGACGGCAAGCGATCGACCCTATAAAAAAGCAAAGACCCTCAGCGAAGCAGTCAGAATTCTTGGATTCATGAAAAAGGACAGGCATATTGATCCAGACCTGTTTGATCTTTTCCTGTCAAGTGGTGTTTATAATCAGTACGCCAAACGTTTCCTGGATAAAAAACAGATGGATGATGTGGATGTGGCAGAACTGTGCGGGAAATAAGGGAACTATATTATTATGGACTTGTCAGATTTTATTGTGATGATTGTGGATGATACGGAAACCAATATTGATGTTCTGGTTGATACCCTTGGAGATTACTATGATGTCCGGGTTGCCATGGATGGCGAAACTGCCCTTGAAGATATTGAAGAGGAGAAGCCAGATCTCATCCTCCTGGATATAATGATGCCGGGAATGGACGGATATCAGGTGTGTGAGAAGCTAAAATCAAACCCTGAAACCAGTAATATTCCTGTTATTTTTCTGACAGCTATGAGTGAAGTGCAGGATGAAGCAAGGGGACTTGCACTGGGGGCAGTGGATTATGTAATAAAACCCTTCAGCCCGGCTCTTGTTAAAGCAAGGGTGAAAAATCAGATTGAACTTAAAAAAAACCGCGATCACCTTGAGTCTGTTGCCTCACAGCTCAGAGAAGCCTATAATGTAATTTCTGACAGCATTCACTACGCCAGCCGGATTCAAAAATCCACTTTGCCTTCTCCAGAACGTATCCGAAACATCCTTTCCGATTATTTTATCCTCTGGGAACCAAGGGATGTGGTGGGGGGAGATATCTACTGGTGTAAACCCTGGAAGGGTGGTCATGTCCTTTTTTTGACAGATTGCACCGGACATGGTGTCCCAGGTGCGTTTATGAGTCTAATAGGTAATGGTGCGCTGGAGCATGCCCTTTCTGAGGTTGAGGAAGGGGATCTCTCTTTTTTGCTTCAGACCTTACATTGCATTGTTCAGAAAGGCTTGAATCAGGATCATGTTGACCATGGCAAAAATGATGTACAAAAAGAGAGGCAGGATAAGGCATATCAATCCAATGATGGTTTTGAATGCGGGGCATGCTATATCTCCGGAGATCGTCGTACAATGCGATTTGCTGGCGCAGGATTTCCCCTGTTTATTCTTAACGGGGATGATATTACCATCATAAAAGGGGAACGGAAAAGTATTGGGTATTGCAATGTTCCACAGGATATCACATTTACCTCCCACACTATTGATCTGTTGCCCGATAATACCTATTACATGACATCAGATGGCTTGCTGGATCAGGTAGGAGGAGAGAAAAAACGATCTTTTGGTAAAAAAAGGTTTATGCGATTGATCCTTGAGATGAAGGAACTTCCCCTATACCGCCAGAGTGCGTATATTTCTGACGCACTGAAAGTCTATCAAGGAAGTGAGAAAAGAAGGGATGATGTATCGGTTATGGGATTCAGACTTTAGATTCTTATTTCTGATTTTCTGATTTACACTAAGCGGGCGAAAGTATTTAAAACCCATTCCATAATTTGGAGTTTGGTTCTAACATCTGCCACTGTAAGGGCAATCCTGTGTGATTGCCCTCTTGAATGTCAGACACATCGCTCTTCCCCCCCACAAAAATGCCAGACAATATAATCAAGCCCTTAAATAACAACGGAGTTGAGACACAACCGAGCAGTTGGAGTAGTAATATAAATGTTACCGTATATTGCCCCAGTTCAAAATCTGAAGAGTGGAGCAAAGCAACCCGGCAATGATGCAAAAAAAGGCATGCTTCATTTTCCATTTTACAATTTTCGGAGAAAAAACTCTAAATATCGGGAATCTCTCACAAAAAAGTGTAAAGTACTTTTGGGTTCATCTGACGGATGCCCAAAAAAATCCCGTTTTTTAAAGGTTCTTGAGAATTTGCATGCTTCATTGTGGCAGAGAAAGCTGCCATGTCCGTTAACCTCTATTATCCTTCTTTTTTTTATATTTTCTTTTATCTTCACTGCCTCCCTTAGTGCTGATGACATTGACGGGCCGGAACAAATCAAAGTCGTTTACAGCAAGGATATGATCCCCTACCATTTCCAGAATCCTAAAGGTGAACCTGACGGTATCTTAATCGACTATTGGAAGTTGTGGTCACAGAAAACAGGCATTGCAATTGATTTTATTCCTGCTTCCTGGGATGAAACCCTTGCCATCATGCAAAGGGGAGATGCCGATGCTCATGCCGGTCTTTTTTACAGTGAAGCCCGGGATGAATATTTGGATTTCGGCCCTTCTATAAGCAAATCTGAGACCCACATTTTTTATGACAAAAGGCTTCCGGCACCTAAAAATCACCAGGATTTTATGGCCTACCGTCTTGGTATCCTGAACGGTGATTTTGCCGAATACTGGTTTAACAAATACATGCCTGAAGCGGCTCTCCAGAAGTATCCCGATTACCAGAAGATGATTGCCGCACTTGCTTCCGGTAAAATAATGGCCTTTGTCGCTGATACACAGACCGGTTTTTACCACCTTGAAAAAAATAATATGAGACAGAGTGTCAATTTCCAATCCAACGCCCCGTTGTACAGTAAGGATTTTTTTGTTGCTGTGCCCCAAGGTAGCAAAGCAATGATGAATCATATTTTTGGCGGCTTTCTGCAGATTACTACAAAGGAGAAGAGAGAAATATCCAGGCAATGGGTATCAGGAAGCCGTACCGAAGACGATGGGGCACTCATTATTACCATGGAACGCAATTATCCTCCCCTGACCCTTCTTGGACCCAATGGAGACCCCACAGGGTTGTTGGTGGAGATGTGGGAGCTTTGGAGCCAGACCACCGGCATAAAAATAAAATTTTATCTATCAAGCTGGGAAGGCACATTTGAGGCAATGAAAAGCGGTGCAGCAGATATCCACTCAGGGCTTTTTCAAAGCCAGGAACGATCGGAATGGCTCTCCTTTTCAGACCCCATTTACAAGGCTGATACAGCCCTATATTTTCATAATTCCCAACCGCAGCTCTCCCTTGCACAACTTACCACTGAGAAAATCGGTGTAAGGGCTAATTCATATCAGGAGCAATATCTGCTTAACACCTATCCTGATCTTCAAATTGTTCCCTTCTCAAACGGCGAAAATATGATCCTGGCCCTGTTGAAAAAGGAGATTAGGGCAATACTGCATGAAATCAATTCTGTTGAAGCTGAGCTTGGTCGCCTGGGATTTCCCGGAGCCTTAAAGCAAGGGGCGGAAGTGGTTATGGGAAATACCATTCATGCAGGGGTACTACATGAAAATGAATCTTTATTGAACAACATCAACAAAGGCTTTGCAGCTATCCCGTTCACTCAATTGGCAGCTCTGGAAGCACGCTGGATTCCAAAAAAGGAGACTCGGTTTTACAAAAAGGGAACAGAAGCGGTATTTTTGACCCCAACGGAAAAGGAGTGGATCGCAAAACACCCGGTAATTCGGGTTCATAATGAGATGGATTGGCCGCCTTTTAATTTTTATGAAAATAAAAGGGCCAGGGGCTATTCAATTGAGTATGCAAAGTTAATAGCAAAAAAAACGGGTTTGGATCTATCGTTTATAAGCGGCCCTTCATGGGATGAATTTATAAAGATGTTAAAAACCGGTGATCTGGATGTGATGCTTAATATTGCCAAAACTCCGGAGAGGGAACTCTCTTTCAGCTTTACACCGGATTATATAAAGATGATTCAGAAGCTTTTTATCCGCATTGAAGATAGCCCTGTGGAGGGCATCAACGATCTTTTTGGTAAACGCGTTGCTGTGCCCAGAGGTTTTTTGGGGGGAGAGATTCTGAAAAATTATCCGGACATCGAAATCATACCTGTAAAGGACACAGCCGAAGCAATTCTTGCTGTATCTAAGGGAGAAGCAGATGCCCTTTTTGACCTGGTTCAGGTGGTGAATTATCTGATGATCAAGTTGCAGGTGACCAACCTTAAGGAGGGGGGCTATCTCGGTATCAGTGATACCGATACAAAACCCATTCCCCTTCACATTGCAGTGTCAAAAGAGAATCAGGTGTTACTCGGAATTCTTGAAAAGGGGATGCATTTGATCTCCAATGAAGAGATGCTTGATCTTAACACCCGATGGATTGGAATGCCACATGAAGAGAACCGATTATTCCCGCAAAACAGTGAAACAGATGAAACAGTTGGGCCGGAAATAGAATCAGTTAATCTGAGGAAAATTGGAATACAGGTCGCGGCGTTACTGGCCATTTTCATAGTTACTTTGTTTTTTCTTGCTTTTTTGTTACGCAGATCAGTGTTGAACCAGGAGACTTCTGTATATAAGGCTGCACGCTTAAAAGGGCTTGGTTTTGGTGTCATTGTTGTATTTATGATTGTTGTGACCATTGCCACATGGCTTGCCGTTGCCCAGATAAAGCTGGAAATAAAGCAGGGCATTGGACACACACTATCTACGATTTTAGCTACTACCCACGAAGCATTGCGTATCTGGGCTAAAAACAATATCTCCAATATTCAGCATATTGCCGCTTCGGATGTGGTAAAACGTGAGAGTCTCCGCCTGTTGGGAGAACTCCCTCAAAACATAGCACTGCAGTCAAGTTTCATGTTGAAAGAACTAAGAGGCTATTTTGCAACCATTGGCATCCGTCGTCAATATGCTGATGAAAATTTAAGCTTTTTTGTTGTAGGTAAGGATTGTATTAACTATGCTTCCATGGATGATGCTCATATCGGAATAAAAAGTATGATTGCGGATCGCCATCCTAAGTTGATGAATCGTATTTTAATGGGGGAGACTCTGCTGATTCCCTCAATCATGCAGAATAGCTCATGGAAGCCGTCCGGAATGCGGCAAGAGTCTGAAAGGTTTTCTGACATAAAGCAAGGCTTGGAAGATTCATCAGTCATAAAGCAAGGCTTGGAGGATTCATCAGTTATAAAGCAAGGCTTGGAAGATTCATCAGTCATAAAGCAAGGCTTGGAGGATTCATCAGTTATAAAGCAAGGCTTGGAAGATTCATCAGTTATAAAGCAAGGTTTGGAAAAAGTTTCTGGCATACAGCAAGGCTTTGAAGGTACAGCCGGAGAGGATGATGAGATAGAGAGCCTGTTAAATGCCAATCAATACATCATGTTTTTTGGTACACCGATTCGAGATGAAAATCAGGAGATTATAGCAGCCCTTTTTCTCCAGGTAGATGAGACCCTTTATAACCGTATCATGCGACTGGGTCGTTTAGGGAATTCAGGTGAAACTTACGCCTTTGATGACCAGGCTCGTCTTATAAGTGAGAGCCGATTCCATAATAAAATGGAAAATCTCGGTTTGATCAAAAGGGATACTCAAAGCAAACCTAATTTACCTCAAAGCAAGCCGACTGTAAATCAAAGCAAACCCACTGTATTTATCCGTGACCCGGGCAAAAATTTATTGCTTGATCAAATCATAGTTCAAAATAGTGGTAATGATCATAAAGGGAATCTGTATCAAAATAATAAAAGATTACCGGATTTTGAAAAGGCATCACTTACACTTATGGCCAAAGAAGCCATTGAAGGACGAAATGGCCTGAATCTTGACGGATATCGAGATTATAGGGGAGTACCTGTACTGGGGGCATGGATATGGGATACCACACTTAATCTGGGCATGGCCACTGAAATTGATCGTGATGAAGCTATGCGGGTCTATCTGTTTATCCGCAACACTGTTGTCATACTTCTGTCTGTAACACTTTTGCTGGCTGTACTGCTGACCGGATTTGCCGTATGGATTGGTCAACGGGCCAACCGTTCACTTCGACTGGCCAAGGATGAGCTGGAGGAGCGTGTGGCCCAGCGTACCGCAGATCTGCAGGAGCGTGAAGGGCGGATACAATCTCTTTTGGAGTCTGCTCCTGATCCCATGATTGTCATTAATGAAGAGGGGAGTATCCTAATTGTCAATGCACAGGCTGAAGCCATTTTCGGGTATGACAGAAAAGCTCTTTTAGGGGAAAAAGTTGAGATCCTGGTACCACAGCATATCCGGAATATGCATCCGGCCAATCGCCGGAAATATATTGCCAATCCTGATATTCTACCGGCTGGAAAGACCTTGGAACTGCTTGCCGTCAAAAAAGATGCCTCGCTTTTTCCGGTTGAAGTGGGGCTGAGTCCCATTGAGACTGACCAGGGAATATGGGTGGCTGCTGTCATAAGGGATATTACCCTTCGCAAGCAGGAGGAGCTTGTTAAAGCCAGAGCCCACAGGGATCTTACCACTATTAACAGAATCAATGAAACGGTGATGCACGCATTGACGGAACCCCAGCTTCTCTCCGACGTGTGTAAAATTGTCGTAGAAGCCAATGAAAAGCTCTTTGCATGGATCGGGTTTGCAGAATTTGATCAGGATAAAAAAATCCGCATTGCTGGGAGATACGGATTTGAAAAAGGGTATCTTGAAACTCTTACTCTCACATGGTCTGCAGCGAAGGAGTTACTCTATCCATCCGGAACAGCAATTCGAAGCGGGCGATACGTTCTGATTTCCGATGTTGCTGGCAATGCCGACTATGCTCCTTACAGGGAGAATGCTCTGGAGCGCGGTTACCTCTCTGTGCTGGCACTGCCCCTTATGAAACACGGAGATGCCTTTGGTGTCATTACTCTTTATGGGGAGAGTATTCAAAGCTTTGACGGAGATAATATCTATGCCCTGCAGCAGCTTGCAGACAGTGTTTCCCATGGCATAGCAGGACTTCGGACAGAAGAAGATCGGAAGGCGGCCAAAAAGGCCATGGAAGCTGCTGAAGAGCAGACACGACTGATTCTTCAATCTACTGAAGAGGGTATTTTCGGTCTTGATGCAATTGGACGAATTGATTTTGTCAATCCAGCAGCTTGTAAAATGCTTGACATGAGCGATGATGAGCTTCTGGGACATCTGGCACACCCGTTGATCCACCATTCCCACCCGGATGGCACTTCCTATCCGGCAGATAATTGTCCAATGGGCAGGTCTTTCACCCTTGGAGAGAGTCAGCTTGTGGATGATGAATTTTTGTGGCGTAAAGATGGTTCTGGTTTTCCCGTTGAATATACAAGCACTCCTGTAAAAAAAGACGGAAATCTCATAGGTGCAGTGGTTACATTTCGTGATATCACCCAACGCAGAAAGGCTGAACAGGAGCTTCTCAATGCCAAAGATGCTGCAGAAAGCGCCACCAGAGCAAAAAGCGATTTTCTTGCCAACATGAGTCATGAAATCCGCACCCCCATGAACGCCATCATGGGGATGGCCCACCTTGCTCTTAAAACCGAACTTGATTCCAGACAGAGGGACTATATTAACAAGATTGATGTTTCTGCCAAATCTCTATTGGGTATCATAAATGACATTCTTGATTTCTCCAAGATTGAGGCTGGAAAATTGGAGATGGAATCTATTGATTTTGATCTCATGGATACCTTCATTAATGTCTCTAACATGATCACTGTTAAGGCTCATGAAAAAGAGAATCTCGAAGTTCTTTTCCGGATAGACCCACGTGTACCGGATTATCTCAAGGGTGATCCCCTTCGTCTGGGGCAGGTTTTGATCAACCTTGGAAATAATGCCGTAAAATTCACCGAAAGTGGGGAAATCCTTCTTACAACTGAGGTAATGGAGTTTTCCAGGAGCTCGTTAGAATTGGAGCCGCTTAACGAAGGGACACAATTCAAAGGGGCACAGTTGGGGGATGTAGCTTCTGAAGTTGAAGATACAGGTTTTGGAACGGAATCTTCCCAAATGACCCCGGAAAAAGTAAAACTGAAATTCACGGTTCGGGATTCAGGTATTGGCATGACCCCTCAGCAATGCGCAAAACTGTTTCGTGCTTTTTCCCAGGCTGATACATCCACCACCCGTAAATATGGAGGAACTGGATTGGGACTCACCATCTGCAAACGCCTGGTGAAACTTATGGATGGTGATATATGGGTTGAAAGTGAGCCGGGAAAGGGTAGTGAGTTTATATTTACAGCCTGGTTCGGGATCGGAGCAGGTGAGGGCAAACTCTGTTTAAGGCCTGCTGAAGATATGGCCGGAAAGAGAGTATTGGTGATTGATGACAATTTAACTGCCCTAAAAATACTTGAAGAGATGCTTAAGATAATGCAGTTTGATGTTGACAAAGCCTCTGCAGGTAAAAAGGGAATTGAGATGATAAAAGAGGCTGATGCTGCCAATCATCCCTATGAACTTGTCTTCATGGATTGGAAAATGCCGAAAATGGATGGCATGGAGGCCAGTCGAGTTATTCGGTCGCTTCCTGATCTGGAGACCATTCCCAAAATTATCATGGTTACCGCCTATGCCCATGATGATGCTATTGGAGAGCTGGATAAGGCCGAGATGGACGGGATGCTTATCAAGCCTGTTTCTCCATCAGATTTGCTTGATGCAATCATGGTGGCATTTGGCAGTCATGCAGCAGGAAGAAGAGCTGCATCCCGGCAGGATATCGGGGATGAACAGCTCAAACCATTGCTGGGTGCTGAAATTCTGTTGGTTGAAGATAATGAGATCAACCAGCAGATAGCCTTTGAAATCCTTACGGGATCAGGGTTAAATGTCACAATTGCGGAAAATGGACAATTGGGAGTGGAAAAAGTAAAGTCCCGTTCTGGCAAGATGTTTGATGCGGTGCTGATGGATATCCAGATGCCGGTGATGGATGGCTATGAAGCAACCCGAGCTATTAGAAAATGCCCGGAATTTAACAATCTTCCCATAATTGCCATGACCGCCAATGCCATGACCCGGGATCGTGAAGAGGCCGCAGCAGCCGGTATGAATGATCATGTGGCAAAACCAATTGATGTAAAGGAGTTGATTCATGCACTGCTGAAGTGGATTAAGCCTAAAGAACCCCACAACTCTGAAGAGTTTGCTGATAAAGTAATAATTTCAGATCAACCAAATCCTTCAGGTCAACCAAATCCTTCAGGGCATTCAAAATTTTCAGATCGGGCAGATATCTCAGAGAATACAAAGCTGTTAGATGATATAAAACTCTCAGTTGATAAAATGGAAAAACTTCCCGGGATTTCAATTGAAAACGGCTTGTCCCGTGTCTCTGGAAATGAAAAATTGTATTTGACTATTCTCGGTAAATTCCTGCGGGATTTTGACGGTAATGCTGATCAGATTCAGGCGGCATTGGACAGCGGCGATCTTTCCCTTGCCCAGCGCCTGGCACACACCTTAAAAGGAGTGGCCGGTAATATCGGCGCACTTGATATACAGGAGAGTGCGGAGGTTGTGGAATATGCCATTAAAAATAACGATTTTTATGATATATCATCCTCTATAAAAACCTTATCTAATAATCTCTATATTGTTCTAAACGGACTAAAGGATAATATTTCATTTTTAAATGGGGACGGGGGGAGAGCTAATACTTCATCAACCATGGGTACCATGGAGCAACTTAAAGAGTTTCTGGAAAAACTTCTTCCATTTGTGGAGAGAAAAAAACCTAAACAGTCAAAGGAGATAATAGCTGAAATGGTTTCATTGGCGTGGCCGGACACTATTTCAACGCATCTTAGAGAGCTTCAGAAATTGACTGACAGATACAACTTTAAAAAAGCATTGTTGCTTATTGATATTCTCAATAAAGAAGAGTGGTAATAATGCATTAAAGGCCTTTAAATCGACATTGAGCTAAAGAGAAAGAGAGTGGAAAAACTATGGAAGAACAGGACGCTTGCTTCCGGGTGATTTTTGATAACGCTGGAGTGGGGATTGCAACCCTGAATGAACAGCGGCAATTTATTTGTGTTAATGAAATGTTTTTAAACTTTTCAGGATATCAGAAAGAGGAGTTGCAGCATCTGGTTTTGATGGATATTTTGCAGGCAGATCACGCTGAAAAGCTTGATAAGCTTACTTTAAAGCAGATTCAGGGCACTATGGGTAAAGTCAACCAGGAGTGCTGTTTTGTACGTAAGGATGGTGAAGAAAGATGGGCGGATCTATGCATATCACCTGTCCGTAATGAAGAAAATGGTTTTACTGCCGCCGTCATGACAGTTTCTGATATTACGGCGCAAAAGAGAGCAGATGCTGAACGTGCCCAGAGGATGCGCTCTGAAAAAGCAGTTATTGCAATATCCCAGGCCCTTATGAGTGCAGGGGGTGAAGCTGTTGAGCTGGAGAGGATACTTCAGCAACTTGTGATTGCCGCACAGGTGGATAGGGTATATGTGTTTCAGAATAACAGCAACGAAGACGGCAATATTATTGCAGAACTCCAATTTGAAGCGTGTGCTCCGGGGGTGCCTTCATTGACACGTTTTGTCGGGGCAACTGTTCGTTCATATAAAGATGATTTTGGCCGTTGGCAGAAAGAGTTGAGTCGGGGCAATCATATAAAAGGGGTTATTGATGGTTTTCCCAAAAATGAACAGGTTGTTTTGAAAAAGCAAAACTCCATTTCCCTGTTGATTCTTCCCTTGCAAGTGGAGGGTAAGTGGTATGGATTTATTGGATTTGAGGATACCTATACCCGTCGTTTCTGGTCACAAACAGATGAAAAACTGCTTGGTGCAACTGCTGAAATGATAGGTGTCTATATTGCAAGAGAGCAGACAGATGAGAGAATAAGGTTTGCAAGGGATGCTGCAGAAGATACCATTAAAGGTCATCATCAGATTTTTGCCGATATACGCAGTGGAATAAAGCACCCAATAAATTCCATAATTGAAAACTGCAGCCGGCTCATGGAAACAGACTTGATTCAACATCAGCAGGAGTACCTTAAAAAATTGGATGAGGCAGCTAACTCTCTTCAGAAGACCCTTGATACTGTTCCGGAACTTCTAAATACAGAGATCGAAAAAGAGGAGGATGAAAACAGTGCCTCTGTAGTAATAACAGAAAATACAGAAAATAGTGGTATGATCTCACCTGATAACAATGGGATCTCCCCGGAAAGCGGTTTGCAAGGGGATTTTTTTTATCTGGAAAATATGCTGGAACAATTATCCTTGCATTTGAAAAAGAAGAAAGCCAAACTGTGCAAGGAGGTCATGGTGGAAATTATGAAACATACTTGGCCGGATGAAAATCAAGACAGGATAGATGAGCTTGATGAGCTTGTGGGTAAATACAATTTTAAGGATGCGTCAGAAATAGTGGAAGATATGCTCTTCCAGCTTGGAATGAAGCTTATGTCAAACCGCCATGTTTGACCTATGGGGAGAAATTATGCAAATTGGAAATAAAATTGGAATCAGCAGGATATCGTTAATTGCAAATATTGTGCGTTCATTATTATTGTTGTGCTTGTTCGGGTCTATTTTGACAGACACAGCATTGGCACGTTCGCTTGAAGTGATTCGAAAAACAAATGAAATAAGGCTTTGCGTGGCGGGCTCCAGCCATGAGCTTTATGCTGCCATGGGCCTTGCCTTTGCAGAGGGAATGGGGATTCCGGCGAAGGTGAAGCAACTGGAATCCTGGGATCGGCAGTTTCATAATGCAGAAGGCGTAACGGTTAGAGACGCCACATATACACCGGAATTAATGGTAAGCGGTGAGTGCGACTGCTATCCCAATGATATGGTTATGAACGACTGGCGTCTTCAAAAACTTGATTTTGTTATCCTGTTTCAGACCCGCATGGTGGTAGTGGTGCATAAGGATCGTTTGTCCGGAATCAAGGGCATAGCAGATCTTGCCGGAAAAACCGCAGCCATACAGAAAGGCACAAGTTATCATACCTGGATTGACGGTCAGAATGCATCAACGCTGTCAGAAAATCCCATAACCATAGAGTTCATGCCCACAGATGCGAGTATGCAGGCAGTGGATACAGGGATAGTCGATTTCACTGTTATTGGTGCTGACGGAGCATTGAACTGGACTCGTAACAAAGTTAAAAACTCAGTTGTTGCCTTTCCCATAGGCACCCCAAAACAACTGGGATGGGCATTTCGGAAGGAAGATAAGGATCTGCAAGCTGCTGTACATAAATTTTTTGAATCCCAGGCCATTACAGGCTCCCGATTTGATAAGATATGGAGTGAAAAAGTGGGTATTGCTTTAAGTGATTTTACTCTTTTTATAACCAATTTATTACAGGATTGATAATAAGTGCATTCCATCAAAACCAGGCTTGTATTGGGAGTTACCTGCCTCATTATGGGAGTGGTGATTCCATTGACCATTGCCACATCCATAAACTCATCAAAACTTTTGCAGACAGTTGTGGAACGTGAGTTACCCCAGCGTGTCAGCCAGGGACGGGAGCTTTTCCTTGTCTTTTTGAAATGGCAGTCCATGAATCTGGAGTTGTGGAATGATCACCCCATTGTAAACATATTTTTCAAAAACCCTGCGATGGCAACCCTTTCCCGTTCCGGACTGGAAGCCCACCTGAATCAGACAACCAAAAATGCCCCCTGGATTACCAATATTATTTTGATAAGCGATAAGACCTTTCTGTATGACCATATGTTTAAACAGGATAGAACTGCAAAAGGCAAAGAAATCAGGGAAAATATCACTAATCTGATTAATCGTGGTCAGCCATTTGTAACCAATTTGAAGTATTTTTTTAATGATGAATTTAAAGGGGCTGAATTAAGTCAGGTTGCCATTAGACCCTCTTTTCAAACCCCAGACAAATCTTTCCATCAAACATTGACTAAAGGTCAACTTCCTCCATCTGCTGGTAACTCCCCTGAAAAAAAATCAAACTCGACATTCGGTGAAATATCAAGCAAAACTTCAACGCAGCCATTGGGCCAAACTTCAACGCAACCATTGAGCCAAGCTTCAACGCAGCCATTGAGCCAAACTTCAACGCAGCAATTTAGCCAAGCTTCAATGCAGCCATTGGGCCATAACAAGGAAGTACTTGTACTGGTAAGACCTTTTTTTGATAACGGCAGACCGCTTCAGGGAAAATTTATACTTTTGTTGTTGGATCTTGAGAAAATAAACGACACTTTGTTTTCCCAGATTACCATTGGACAGCATGGTTTTCTCACCTTTTTGGGTAAAACTCCTGAAGGTACAATGGTGCTGCCTGCTATAAGTAGAAGTCCCAAAATTGATGAACATCACTATGTTACTGTTGAATCCCGTGAATGGGATACCATTGCAGATCTTAAGAAAAAATATAAAAACATGATGATCTCCACTCTTGCTGTTCCTGATTATCCGGTTTATCTAATTGGAGCTGTGCCCCGTAAGGAGTTGCATCAACCCATTCGACAGGTAATTGTCAATGTCGTTAAACTTGGCGCTTTAATTTTGGTTATAGGTATTTTATGCGCCCTCTTTTTTTCCCGGAAGCTTGTGGCTCCCCTGTTAAAGTTGACTCATAGAGTAAAAGCAATTTCTTCTGCAAATCTTAAAGATGATGTCTCTATTCATGATAGTCGTATGCTGAACAGATCCGATGAAATCGGTGTTCTGGCAACAACTTTTAACAGATTGCTTGATGAACTTAAGCACTACACCATTAACCTTGAAGAGATGGTTGCAAAGCGAACTTTTGAACTTAATCAGACCAGCTCGCAGTTGGCACAGATAATAGATTTTTTGCCTGAAGCCACATTTGTAATTGATAACCGAGGCCGGATAATATCATGGAACAAGGCCATGGAAAAGTTGGCAGGCATTTCAGCCAGGGCAATGCTTGGAAAGGAGAATTACGAGTACAGTCTGCCGTTTCATGGAGATCGCCGGCCAGTTTTACTCAACAGGATAGGGGAGTCAAAGAAAGCATTAATGGAGGCATATCCATCTGTGAGGCAACTGGAATCTGGTGGGGTGGTTGCAGAATCCTTTTATCCCTCTTTAAATGGAGGCAGATATCTGCTTGAGACAGCGGCTTTGCTATTGGATTCGGAAGGCAAAAGAGCAGGTGCTATCCAGTCGGTGAAAGACATAACCTACCTTAAGAGCATGGAAATGGCACAAGCAAGTCGCCTTCGATCTGAAAGGGCCATGGCTGCCATATCACAGGCACTTTTAGGAACAGGAACAGAGCATGGGATTTTGATTACAGCCCTTCAACAACTGCTCTCTGTGGTCAGGGCAGACAGGATTTATGTGTTTGAAAACATCCTGAAAAATGGCAATGAGCTTTTCATGAGCCTCCAGTTTGATGCAGCAGCTCCCGGAATTGAGCCACTTGGCACCGTTAGCGATAACCGCGGAACCGCTGGAATGAACGGTAAACCATATTCACAAGGATTTATGCGCTGGAAGCGGAGCCTGGAACAGGGTGAACCTATCATGGGACTGGTGGAGGAATTTCCTGAACCGGAGCGTATTGTGCTGGAAGCCCAGCAAACCCTTTCCGTTCTTGTTCTTCCGTTTCAGGTCTTTGGAGTATGGCATGGCTTCATAGGTTTTGATGATATCATGCTGCGTCGGGAATGGTCTCTTCCGGATGTTGCTCTCCTTACAACAACTGCTGAAATCATAGGTGCATTCATCGCCCGCCAGAAAACCGAGCAGGAGATAAAACATGCAAGAGAGGTTGCCGAGGCAGCCACCAGAGCAAAAAGTGACTTTCTCGCCAACATGAGCCATGAAATCAGAACCCCCATGAACGCTATCATGGGAATGAGTCATCTGGCACTCAAAACAGAACTAAATTCAAGACAGAGGGATTATCTAAACAAGATTGATCTCTCTGCTAAATCCCTATTGGGCATTATCAATGATATTCTTGATTTCTCCAAGATTGAAGCAGGAAAACTGGAGATGGAGTCCATTGATTTTGATCTTGCGGATACCTTTGTAAATGTTTGCAATATGATTACTGTCAAAGCCCAGGAAAAAGAGGAGCTGGAGGTACTGTTTCGAATAGATCCTAAAGTTCCGGATTATTTAAAAGGAGATCCCCTTCGCCTGGGTCAGATTCTTATTAACCTTGGAAATAATGCCGTGAAATTTACGGAAAGAGGGGAGATCTTTCTCACTACCGAGGTCATGGAGTTTTCCTGTGATGCAACTGTCAAGTTAAAATTCACGGTTCGGGACTCCGGTATCGGTATGACACAGGCACAGTGCTCCAGGCTCTTTCAGGCATTCTCCCAGGCAGACGCATCCACAACCCGTAAATATGGAGGAACAGGATTGGGACTTACCATATGCAAGCGTCTTGTAAACCTCATGGGCGGAGAGATCTGGGTTAAAAGCAAGCCGGAAAAGGGGAGTGAATTTATATTTACAGCATGGTTTGGAATAGGTGACGGTGATCTTAAGATTCCTCTGAAACCAGCCCAGGAGATGTCAGGGATGCGGGTATTGGTCATTGACGATAACTCAACTGCCCGTCAGATACTGGAAGAGATGCTTACAGCAATGCAGTTTGATGTGGATTTGGCATCTTCCGGCAAAAAAGGTCTTGAACTTATTAAAGATGCACATGCTTCCAAGCGCCCCTATGAGCTTGTTTTCATGGATTGGAAAATGCCTGGTATGGATGGCATGGAGACCGCCTACGCCATTCGTTCAATTCCAGAATTGTCTCTTTTTCCAAAAATCATCCTGGTTACAGCCTTTGCCTGGGATGAGGCAGACGTAGATGGGGATACCGCTTTTAACATGGCAGATATAGACGGTATGCTTATCAAGCCGGTTTCACAATCGGATTTGCTGGATGCGATTATGGAAGCTTTTGTAAGCCAGGACACTGGAACCTCCTTTAAATCTGGAAAGGTTAAAGAGAGTGAAGAAAAAAATCTCATGCCGATCCGGGGCGCTGAAATTCTTCTGGTGGAAGATAACGAGATCAATCAGCAGATTGCCTTTGAAATCCTTACCAGCGCCGGTTTAAAGGTCACCATTGCCGAAAACGGACAAAAAGGTGTGGAAAAGGTAATGGAGCATAAGACAAGTGGGCAGATGTTTGATGTTGTGTTGATGGATATTCAGATGCCGGTGATGGATGGATATGAAGCCACTCGCCTCATCCGACAGGAGTCTCTTTTTTCTGATCTTCCAATCATTGCCATGACCGCAAATGCCATGATTCAGGATCGGGAAAAGGCAGCATCAGCAGGTATGAACGACTATGTGGCAAAGCCCATTGATGTAAAGGAGTTGATCAATACCCTCCTTAAGTGGATTAAACCGAGAGAAAGGGAGATGGTTAAGGAGTTTGCTGATAAGACAAGTTTTTCAGGTAAATCAAAGTGTATAAATAGGTCAAAATGTATAGATAAGCCAAAATGTTTAGATCAGGCAAAGATAAAAAATAATGGAGACAGCCAGACTCAGACTCCATCACCAGTAAATATTAACAAAACATTGTCTGAGCAGGTGCAAAGCAGAGATGATTTATTGAGAGATTCTGAAACTACAGATTCTCTTGATGCCATAGATGTGCTTCCCGGGATTTCCATTGAAAATGGTTTGTCACGCGTCTCTGGAAATAAAAAATTGTACGTGACTATCCTTGGAAAATTTCTGCGGGATTTTGACAACAGTGTTCAACAGATTCAAGATGCACTGGATATCTCAGATCTTACCCTTGCCCAGCGTCTTGCTCACACCTTAAAAGGGGTGGCAGCTAATATTGGAGCTCTTGATATTCAGGAGAGTGCAGGGTCTGTTGAGCATGCCATAAAAAATGGTGAACTGGCTGCTATCTCATCACTGCTTGAAACTCTCGCTTCTGATCTCTCAGTTGCCATAGATGGGCTAAAGAAAAGCGCTCTTCTGCCGAATGCCCTGGAAGATGATGGAGATAAAAAAAACAGAGATTCACAAGCCCCTTCGGCTAGCATGGAACAACTGAAAGATTTTATGGAAAAACTTCTTCCCATTGTGGAGAGAAAAAAACCGAAGCAATCAAAGGAGCTTATGGCTGAGATAGTTGCGTTTTCGTGGCCGGATAGTATTGCAACTCAACTTAAAGAGCTTCAGAAATTGATTGATAAATACAATTTTAAGAAAGCATTAATGCTTATTGATATTATAACGGGAATGAGAACATGACCGCCATAAAAGAAAATTGAGGAGAATATCAGATATGTCTTCATTGAACAGGACATTTTTTAATGAAAAACACAGGGACCTTGGTGCCACCATGGTGGATTTTGGTGGCTGGGATATGCCGGTGCAGTATAAAAAAGGGGTTATCCATGAACATCTGAGTACCAGAAAACATGCAGGACTTTTTGATGTATCCCACATGGGACGTTTTATCATAAGCGGAGAGGATGCCCTGCCTTTTCTTCAGAGGGTACTTTCCAATAATGCTGCTGCCCTTGAAGTGAATGAGAGCCAATACACAATAATCCCTGATGACAATGGTTTTGCAATAGATGATGCCTATCTTTACCGTTTTAATCAAGAGAACTATCTTCTTGTTGTTAATGCATCAAACCGTGAAAAAGACTGGAACCATTTCAGGGAACAGGCGGAAAAATTCAATGACCTGAAGCTTAAGGATCAGACCTTTGATATGGGAATGTTGAGCCTTCAGGGACCTGAATCCAGGAAGATAATGAATGATCTTATTGAATCTGGTACTCTTCCCATCCCATTGAGAAACAACTTGAGTGAAGTAACTATTGCAGGAGCAAAGGTGTTTCTTGCAAGAACCGGTTATACAGGTGACCCCATTGGATTTGAGCTTTTTATGGACAAGGATGAAGCTGTTGCCATCTGGGAGCTTTTAATCTCCAAAGGTGCGGAACCCATCGGACTTGGAGCAAGGGATACATTAAGACTTGAAGCCTCTTTGCCCCTTTACGGCCATGAGTTCGGAGATGATCCTGAAGGAAATCCGATTCCGGTTTTTGCATGTCCCCTTGCCAGATTTGCTGTCAGTTTTGCGCAACAGAAAGGGGATTTTATTGGTAAAAATGCTCTTTCAGATCAGTTTGAAGCATTAAAGAGGATTACGGATTTTAACTATTCAGATATAAAAGCCCTTCCCAGGGTAATTGTCCCTGTTGCCATTACTGGTAAAGGTATTGCAAGGGCAGGGTGCGAGGTTTACAGGGATGGCACTCTTGTGGGTTTTATCACAAGCGGCACAATGGTTCCCTGCTGGACAACCAAGGGAGATGGAATTGCATCTCTGTTCAGTGACAGTGATGATAAAAGAGCAATTGCAACAGCACTTGTTGATGCTGATGTGGTCCAGGGCAGTAAACTTGAGATCAAAATCCGAAAAAAAATGTCAACCGGTATTGTTGTGCCCTATCACATGAGGGCAGAGGCACCCCCTTTTGCAAGGGCCATAATGTGGGATGAGTCAGGCAGGGAGATTAAACCGGAGAATTCAGACTCAGCTAATATGGCTGTTGATGGAGTGGCAGGTTATGGAAATTTAGAACAATCTGGGACATCTGTCATCCCAACTCAAGCTCAAACTCAAAACCAAGTTCAAGCTCAAACTCAAAACCAAGTTCAAGCTCAAACTCAAAACCAAATTCAAACTCAAACTCAAAACCAAATTCAAACCCAAACTCAAAACCAAACTCAAAACCAAACTCAAACGCCAACATCACTATCACCCTCGCAATCCGAAGAGAAGATGATTGCCCTGATCAAAAAAGCTATTGATAATACCACATGGCGTCAGAAGGACTGCATTAACCTTATTCCGTCAGAGCAGACAGCATCTTCCTTTGCAAGGATGCTATCTATCATGGATCCTTCCGGAAGATATGCGGAACACAAAAAAGTAAAGGCATTCCATGATCATGAAGTTTTCTACTACCAGGGTACAGAATTTATTGCCGAGGTTGAATCCCTTCTTATAAAGGAGCTTTGCACCTATCTTGGATGCCGGAACGTGGAAAGCAGGGTGGTGTCAGGGCAGATGGCAAACAGTGCTGTTTTCAGTGCTATTGTGGATTATATAAATCGGGCAGACAGAAAAAGTGAGCAGCGTCGCATCAGGAAAATCATAAATAACCATATCCTTAACGGAGGTCATTTAAGTGCCCAGCCCATGGGTGCTTTGAGGGATTTTGTGGCAAGGGATCCCATGACAGAAAAACCTGCTGTGGTTAATTTTCCTGTCTGTAAGGATAATCCATACAGGATTGATGTTGATGCCTGTCAAAGCCTTATTGAAATTCATAAGCCGGAACTTGTTATTTTTGGCAAAAGCATGACACTATATCCGGAACCTGTTGCCCAGATTCGTAAAATGGTTGAAAGTGCAGGGCTTTCTACTATCATTATGTATGACATGGCTCATGTACTCGGGCTTGCAGGTCCGCATTTTCAGGAACCTTTTAAAGATGGTGCTGACCTTGTGACAGGCTCGACTCACAAGACATTTTTTGGAACCCAAAGGGGCATCATTGCAGGGAATTATGATACAGAGGATGTGCAGTTTCCCCTTTGGGAGGCAATTGAACGCCGGGCATTTCCGGGCAGTGTAAGCAACCATCACCTTGGTACCATGCTGGGATTGCTGGCATCAACATATGAGATGAATCATTTTAAAGATTCATACCAGAAGCAGGTCATTGCCAATGCCAGAGCCTTTGCATCAGCCCTTTCAGATCTTGGTATGCCGGTTGCAGGCGAGAAAGCTGATGGTTTTACACATACCCATCAGGTGATTCTTGATGTTGGATATGCAAAAGGGGCAGAAGTTGCTGATTTCCTTGAAAAAAATAATATAATTGTAAACTATCAAGCCACACCGGAAGAGGAGGGATTTACAGCATCAGGAGCATTGCGTATGGGGGTATCCGAGATGACCCGTTTTGGCATGAAAGAGAATGATTTCCAGCAGATTGCCCAGTTGATTCATGATGCAGTAAATGGCAGAAAATCAGTGGGAGAAAAGGTCTCTGCTTTCAGAAATAATTTTCAGGAACTTCATTTCTGTTTTGACAGATCAGAGCATCTTTCAGGATTTATGGATAAACTTAGCTCCCTGTTGTAAATTGTGGCTTGATTATATTTTCGGCCATTTTTGTAGGGGCAGAGACCAATGTGTCTGCCCTCCAAGGCAATGGTGTTGACTTAACGACATTGCGGGCATGGAATGTAAGGGCACGGCACGCCGTGACCCTACCAAAAACGACGATGAGTCCTTAAGGCAACAGATTTGCCCCCAAAGAGGCAATCACACAGGATTGCCTCTACAGTGGCCGACTTTAAAATCAAACCCGTAAATTTTATGCTTATGTTTTTTTGTTCTGCTGCCGATGAGTATGATGTAAGTGCCAGATGGCAATTTTTTGGGAAGTCAATAGATTATGGGAGTGTGCGCCATGAGCAATATATCGTCTTTTAATTCATCGGTTGCAGGATATGACAACAGAAATGACATGGAGCGTTTCAGGAGCCTGTCATCTGAAAGAAGTGAATCTCTTAGGGCATCTGAAAACAGAAGCCTTGAACTTGAATTAACCACCAAGGATGGTGATACCGTTACATTGAGTACTGCCTCATTCATGGATTTCGCATCTTTATCCTACGATAAAAGCGGAAAGGTTTCCAACGGCTATGAGACAGCATCAGCAAAGATGAGTTCACGGGAGATGACCCTTGCATCAGGTTCCCAGTTTACTTTTTCTGTGCAGGGTAGCCTGAGCGAAGATGAACTCAATGATATTGAAAATATTGTAAAGACCCTGGATGATGTGTTTTATGAGATGTCCACAGGTGACATGGATGAGGCAATGGCAAAGGCCCTTGAGATGGGAGAAGGATATGAGACTGTCTCAGGATTTAATGCAGATTTAAATTATTCCAGTTCCTACATATATGAAGAAGAGACAGCAACCCGCTCATCCTCATATGGCAGTCCCGGAAATGCTAAAGGCTTTGGAAGATTTAATAATCCAGGAATGATGCAAAGGGCATATTCAGGGGAAGAGAACAGTAAGGGAATAGAGGAGCTTTTTAAGGACAGCTCAATGCGTCTTCTTGACATGATGCTTGAGGAGCTGGATAAAATGAAAGATGAAAACCAGAATATCCCCAGAAGAGCTGCAGAGCCGGTTGATAAGCTTCTTGCTCATCATATGGAGCAGTTAAGTCAGGGTAACATGGCAGATAGTAGAGGTGCAATGCAGGAAAATGGCACAGTTGCCGATGGCTACCCCGGAGGAGAGAGCAATTTAAATGACGAAAATCCTTTAAACGGCATTAATATTCTGGATGAAGGTTCTGTCAGTAATTTGAACGACGATTTTGCGGCAAAGGGAAAATTTCTTTTAAATGAACTCTCCAATGCCAGGGAAGGGATGAAGAGCGAGTTTAAGCGGATGATGTCTGATATGCCCTCCTTTTTTAAGGTCTGAATTTTCTCTACTGTTTCATAAAAGTTTGAATGTCGGGTGATTTTTCAGGCAATGGAAAGATTGTGCGTGTTTTTTTCGTTTAAATGGGGCATCTTCCATTTCCCAGTTTACACTTTCCCGAACAGAATGCCAGTTTTTCGGGGATACTGTTCCGGAAAGTGTAAAGTACTTTCTGTATGATATGAAGGATGCCTTAAATGGATATAATTTTCTACGTTAGGTAGGGGGGCTGGATGGCAGCCATGACCCCGTTTACCCGACAAACAAACCTTGATAGAACACTAATTTATAGCCCTGAATTTATCTGAACAGTAGTCCATAGCCCTTTGTAGATAATTGTCAGCAGGCAGTTTGATAAGCTCAAGCACACTCTCGTCAAACTGCCTTTTTATTTTCCCCGGAACCCCTGCCACAAGAGAGAATGGTGGTATAATTGTGTTTTCCAGTATAACTGAGCCAGCAGCAATAATTGATCCTTTGCCGATTCGGGCACCATTCATCACAACTGATCCCATGCCTATAAGGCACTCATCCTCAATATCGCATCCGTGAATAACACATTTATGTCCAATGGTGACTCCGTTTCCTATGTTCAAGGGTCTCTCATAATCTTCATGGCACATGGTGAGATCCTGTATGTTGGTATTATCACCAATTATGATGGCATCACAATCTCCCCTTAATACGCAGTTGAACCATACAGAAGAATTTTTTCCCATGGTTACGTTTCCAATTATAGTTGCAGTGGGAGCAATATAGGCTGAATCATCTATCTTTGGGGTGTGGTTTTCAAATGAGTAAACAGGCATTCTGTTTCCTTTTGTATATTAATGTTGTTGTCTTTTTGTATGAAAGTCTTTAAATATACCCAAAGTTGACACCTATTATCTTGTAAGCCTTGTCAACACTGTCTGAATCAGGATTCCCAAGATTAACAAAGATAAGGCAGGATTATCTATCCTGAGCATCTTATCCATCCTGGTTATCCTGGTTCAGACAACTGCAATAACTTCTGAAAAGGCAGTAAGATGTCGAATTTGAGTATATAACAGTCTGTTTATGGTGCTTTTCTAGTAACCCCCATGTTTGCTGACGCATCACAATGAAACATGAAAGTCGTTATATATCAGCATGTTATGGAGGATTTCTAATGAAAATTATGAACTTACTTTTTTCATGGGCAGACGTATGGTAAATGTTGTCCCTTTGTTTTGATCGGAAGATACGGAAAGATAACCTTTGTGGTCTTCTGTAATAATAAAATAGGCAATTGATAATCCAAGGCCTGTACAATTTTTTTTGGTTGTAAAAAAAGGCTCGAAAATTTTTTTTGATATAGTTTCACTCATGCCGTGGCCGTTATCTGAAATCAGTATGCATATCATATCATTTGGAGCTGTACGAATCGTTATATCAAATCTCTTTTTATCGCCGTCTTCATATGATTTTGTCTCCATTGCCTGAATGCCGTTTTTTAAGATATTGAGAATTACCTGCTGTATTTTTCCAGCCTGACACGGAATTCTCGGCAGATTTTCCTGATAATTTCTATTGATCTCAATGGACGTAAATGAACTATTTGTATCTGAATTTATCATGTGATCATTCAAGGCGATTTTTACAGATTTGTCAACCAGAACGACAATCTCTTCATCTGATACATAACCTTCACTTTTCCTACTGAAATTCAGCATATCCTCCACAATACAGGCAGCTTTTTTTCCTGATTGATGTACAGCGTCAATCATTTTGAAGATACCTCTTTTTTCAAGGTAATTTCCCATGGCATCAAAGGAAATGCCACACTCAACTGCTGTAGATTCATTGGCAGGAAGTTTTTTCTGTATGCGGTTTCTTATGACCTGAATGTTCTGTATTATGCCGGCAAGGGGGTTGTTCATCTCCTGGGCCATCCCTGCTGCAATTCCACCCATGGAGAGCATTTTTTCCGATTGGATTACAATCTCGTCCATTTTTACCCGCTCAGTGACATCATCCACCCTTATGACTGCGCCCATGTTGTCGTTAAAGCTGAATGGATATATAAAAAAATTGTTTATAACAAGCTTGCCCTTGATATATACAGGAGTCCGGCTTTTTTCCACAGGAGCATCTGATTCAATGGCCTGTTTGACATTTTTCATAAGCATTACATAAAACGGAAAAATTTTGGAAACAGGCTCTCCTTTGGCTTCCATTGCTGAAATGCCAGATATTTTTTGGGCCTGAATATTCATATCTGTTATGCAGCCTTTATCATCAACACTTATAAGACAGGATGAGATGGTATTGATAACTTTTGAAAGATAGGCTCTTCCCTTTTCAATTTCCCTTGCAGCCTCTGCATTTTTTTCAATCTGCTCTATCAGGGACTTGTTGATTTTGTTAAGTTCCAGTGTTCTTTCCATTACCATCTGCTCAAGACCTGTCTTGATTTTATAAAGCTCCAGAAAAACCTTTACTTTGCTTAAGAGGATAAATTTATTAAGGGGTTTGAAAATAAAATCCACAGCACCTGTATCATAACCTTTCATCTCCTTTGTGGTGTCTCTGTCAATGGCTGTTACAAAAATAATGGGTATGTTTGCTGTTGCTTCATCAAATTTTAAAATCTCCGCAACTTCGTAGCCATCCATTTCCGGCATCTGGATATCAAGAATAATCAGGGCAAAATCATGATCAAGAACATGTGCAAGTGCCTCGTTTCCCGAAGATGCACTTATAATGTTTACTTCAAGTTTTCCGAGAATTTTTTCAAGGACAAAAAGATTTTCGGGAATGTCATCCACAATGAGAATTTTAGGTAGGGCAGCATCTTTTGTCATGATAATTCTCCAGTAAGATATGGAGTCCAAATAATTTATCCATTAATATCACCCCCTCGTGCATCCTCTCACAGAAGTTGCGAGGAGGCGCTTGGGTAAGTTAATTAGACCCAATCACTAAGTTATTTACAAAGCGCGGAATTTCGTCCAGCTCAAGAATGTGGTCAACAGCATTGGTTTTAATGGCAGCCAGGGGCATATAATCAACATCAGCGGTTTTGGGATTCTGCACAATGGTAATTCCACCGGATGATTTAATAGCCTTGATTCCATTGGCTCCATCAGCATTTGCTCCTGTCAGGATAATGCCGATAATATTAGGCCCAAAGGCATCAGCCGCTGATTCAAACAAAACATCAATTGACGGGCGGCAGTAACAGACAGGAGAATCAACTGAAAGAGCAAGGGATAAATCCTTTTCAACCAGCAGGTGATAGCCTCCAGGGGCAATGTATATCCTGCCTTGTGCTATACGGGTTTTATCAATAGCCTCTTCAACATGAATATGACATTTTTCTTTAAGAGAATTGACAAAAAAGGAGTCATTCTCTGCTTTTCTGTGCTGAACAATCATTACAGGTATAGGAAAAGAGTTGTCAAACAGAGGAAGTATTCTGTGCAGGGCCTTGAATCCTCCGGCTGATACTCCAATAACAACTGCCTTTATCAGCATTTGCTTTTTTGTATCTGTTTTTATTGTCATATGCTTCTGGAGCCTGTTGAAAGGTTACTCTTTTTTTTCTGATATATTTTAAGGTTTTTATTAACTGGAATATATAGTGATGCGTTTGGGGAAAAATCCAGAGTCTCCCTTGAGCCAAGACACAAAAAACCGTTTATTCGCAGACTTTCATTAAAAAGATAAAGTACCTGATCCTGTAGTTTTTTGTTAAAATAGATAAGGACATTGCGACAAATAATAATATTCATCTCTCCAAAAACGCCGTCTGTCACCAGATTGTGATTTGCAAACACAATGTTGTTTTTCAGGGAGTTATCAAATATCACTGAATTGTAATCTGCATGGTAGTAGCTGACAAAAGACTCCTTTCCTCCTGCCTGCTGGTAATTTGTGGTGTGTTTCCTGATATCCTGGGCAGGATAGATTCCTTTTCGAGCAATTTCAAGAACATTTTCGTTAAAGTCAGTGGCGTATATTATGCATTTTTCAGAGATACCCTCTTCCTTGAGAAGAATCGCAAGGGAATATACCTCTTCCCCTGTGGATGAGCCTGCTGCCCATATTTTTATAAAGGGATATGTTTTTAAATAAGGTATTACCTGTCTTCTTATTGAAAGAAAGAATGGTGGATCGCGAAACATTTCAGTTACATTTACAGAGAGATTGTGTAAAAAAAGGTTGAAAAACTCCTTGTCATATATAATCAAAGGGATCATCTCGGACATTGTTTTTAAGCCCGCTTCTTCAAGATTTTTTTTCAATCTTCTTTTCATGGAAGCTGTGGCATAGTTAGAAAAATCATAACCATGCTTTAACTGTATGGCTTTTAAAACAAGTTTTATTTCAATATCTTCGTTTTCCATAAACCTCTTTTAGTATCTCATCTGCTGAGCCACACGCGCAGAAGGGTTAACAGTTTTGAGGTATCCAGTGGTTTTGAGAGATAATCGTTGGCACCACACCTTATGCACTCATCACGGTCAGAGGACATTGCCTTGGCAGTCAGAGCAATTATTGGAATATCCTTGAGTGTCTTTATTTTTCTAATTCGGCGTATGGCTTCATATCCATCCATTACCGGCATCATTATATCCATAAGAATGATCTCCGGAGGCTCTTCTGTCTCAAGTATTTTAAGAGCTTTTTCTCCATTGTTGGCTATTGTGACATCCAGTCCCCTGGATTTGAGATATTTATTCAGGGCAAAGGCATTGCGCATGTCATCGTCAACTATCATCACCTTTTTGCGAAAAAGAATATTTTGCTGTTCCCGTAAGTTTTTTATTATTTTTTTCTGTTTTTCAGGCATATCGCTTTCGACCCTGTGAAGGAACAGGGCTGTCTCATCAATGAGTCTCTCCATGGATACAGCGTTTTTTAGAACAATGCTGCTGGAGTATTTTTCAAGCCTGGCTGTTTCTGTGGATGTCAAATCCCTTCCTGTGAATACAATAACAGGTATCATTTCAATGGATGGATCTTTGCTGATCTGGTCAAGAATATCAAAGCCGGAGATGTCCGGAAGGCCAAGATCCAGAATCATGCCATCAAAGTTTTCTTTTTTCAACAGAGATATGGCCTCTTTGCCGGTTACTGCTGCTGTCACCCTGATGTCATTGGTGCCAATGAGTTTTAGAATGCTTAACTGTAACTCCTGGTTGTCTTCCACCACCAAAAGATTTTTGACATCATTTAACACCACATGCTCAATTTTTTTAAGCGCATTGCCAAGATCTTCACTTGAAACCGGCTTGGTAAGATATCCTACAGCACCTTTTTCAAGTCCTTTTTGGGTGTTGTCATGGCCGGACATTATATGAACCGGAATATGACGGGTGTCAGGGTTGCTTTTAAGTTCGTTCATTACTGCCCAGCCATCAATACCCGGAAGCATTATATCAAGGATTATTGCAGTTGGTTTATGGTCAATTACATGTTTTAACCCCTCTTCGCCAGTGTGGCAGGCAATACTGTGATAGCCATGTTTTTGAAAAAAAATTGACAGCACCTTTGCAAATTCAGGATCATCTTCAATGATCAATATGGTCTTTTCAGGTCTATCAGATGTTGTCGGATCTGATGAGTGTGTCGATTTTTCAATATCTCTATATTCATTGAAATTATTATTGTCAGAAGATTTTCTGAATTCAGTGTTTACTTTATGATCTGTTGCCCCGTTTTCAGTATGATTGCCGGATATGTTTCTCTTTTTCTCATCCATATCATGCTGGGTAAATCTCTCTTTTGTATTATCAAAACTGATATTTTGATCCTTTTGGGTAATAAATTTATCATGTGTGGCTCTGTCGTCTGTATAATTTTTTTCCGAACTGCTTTTTTCAGGATATTTTTCATTTAGTGAAAACTCTGGAGTCTTATATCCTTTATCGTTCAAATAATTCTTATTTACATTGCCCGGGGGAATCTGTGCATTGGGCAGTGAATGGTTAGATAGCGAGGCCTCAGAAGAGACCTTTTCGGGAATATAGATGGTAAAAATTGAGCCTTGAGCAAATTTGCTTTTTACCTGGATCTCTCCGCCAAGAAGACAGGCAAGTTCCCTGGATATGGAAAGCCCAAGCCCTGTGCCATCGTGTCTTCTTCTTATGGAACCATCCACCTGTTTGAATGCTTCAAAAATAGTATTGAGCTGATCTTCAGGAATCCCCACACCACTGTCTTTAATTGAAATTGCAATGGCAGATGACGGTTCCAAAGAAGTTCTGACAGAAGGAGGATTTGTGGAGTCTGAACCTGGTCTTGAAAAGTGCAAAGTGATTTGTCCATTGTCTGTAAATTTTATTGCATTTCCTATGAGGTTTCGCAGTATCTGTTCCAATCTATACATATCGGAAGTGATCATCTCTGGCAGATTGTCGTCACTTACCACAATAAATTCAAGTCCCTTTTCCTTTGCCATGTGAACAAACTCTGTCTTGCAATGTTCTCCAAGATCTTTGAGAGGAAATGAGGAGATATTGAGTTCGATCTTTTTGGCTTCAATTTTGGAAAGATCAAGGATATCATTGATAAGGTGAAGAAGGTTTTGACCGCTTCTGTATATGGAGGCTGCGGAATCAATCTGATCCTGTGTAAGGTTTTCCTCCTCATTTTCTGCAAGCATATTGGCCAAAATAAGAAGAGAATTTAGGGGAGTTCGTAGTTCATGTGACATGTTTGCAAGAAATTCAGATTTATATCTTGTTTCAAGTTCAAGCTGCTTTGCCTTTTCCTTTATTTCAATCTGTTTTTGCTTAAGAGCTTCATTGCTCTTTTGAATTTCTCTTTTCTGGATTTGCAGAAGTTCGGTCTTCTCTTCCATCTCTTCATTACTTGCCTGGAGCTCTTCCTGCTGAACCTGGAGTTTTTCTTCAGATTCTTTAAGAATCATTGTCTGTTCTTCAAGTTCTTCGTTGGTGGCTTTCAGCTCTTCCTGCTGTGCTTTTAACTCTTCTGCCTGCTCACGTGTCTGCTCAAGAAGTACCGATAGTTTTTCATTGAACATGGCTCCATTAATTGCAATTGCAATTATTTCTGTAACAGTTTCAAGAAACTCAATCTGGATTTCTGAAAAAAATGTGGTAATACCAAGTTCCATGACGCCTTTAACATCATCCTCATAGATTATAGGAAGAACAATGATGCTTTTTGGTACACTGTTTCCTATGGAGGATTCAATATGAATATAATCTTCCGGTATCTCTGTGAAAATAATTGATTTTTTCTCCAGTGCAGCCTGTCCTGTAAGTCCTTCACCAGCCTTAAAACGATTTGCAACTCCTTTACGGGTCTTAAATGCATATGTTGCAATAAGCTTAAAGCCTTTGAAAATATCATCTTTGACAAACAGAGTTCCAACCATTGCACCGACATATCCTGCAATGAATTCCAATGCCTTTCGACAAAGCACATCAATGTTTTGCTCTCTGCTTATAAGGCCACCAAGTTCAGCCTGACCGTTTTTAAGCCAGCTTTGATTCTGTTTTGTTGTGTCGGCAGATTCAAGCGCTTCCATTATTTTGTTAAGAGAAATTGCAAGTTCATCATTGTCGCTGTCATGGGAAATACGCATGGAGTAGTCTTCATTATCTATGGCATGCTGAAGTTTTGAAAAAAGTGACCGGAACAAGGTCAGATTCTCCTGAAGACTTTCGTAAAGGGAATTTCGCTCTCTCTCTTTCTTTTTGATCTGTTCCATCATCTCTGCAAAACTATTTACAAGTGTCCCAACTTCATCAATTCGATTTGATTTTTTTATCTCAATCTCGTAGCTGTTTTCCTTTGCAATTTTTTCTGCAAGTTCTGCCAGAACAACAATCGGTCTGTTTATTTTGCTGACACTTATAATAATGGTAATTATTATAATGCCTGCTATAACCATGAAGGCCAATATCATGCGCTTGTTGGCCATGGCCACAGCATTATTTATAAACTCTTCAGTATAAAAGAGTTCGAAATGTCCGATTACATTTTCTTCAAGGATAATATCACCGGAAATTTTTTTAATATAAGGCTCATCTTCAGGAATTTTATATGGCTTATAAATTTTTTCCAGGTTATTTTCAAAAACTTCATCAGTTGTTGTTATATTGCTCTGTTGGGAGTTTTTTTTGTTTGCCGGAGAGCTGTTTTTATATGGTCGTGTTCTGGAAACAGATGGAGAGGTGGCACTATTATCGGAATGTGGAGTTGTTGTTAAGTTGTTGTCAGAATGTTGAATTGTTGTGTGATCTGAATATTGACCTGTTATTGTGTGATCTGAATATTGATCTGTTGTGGTATGATCAGAATATTGAAATGTTGTGGTGGATGGCTTTAGCCATGAAAAAAGGGAGTTCCTGATATTTTCCAGCAGGATAGTATTTTTCTTGAGACTGCTCTCTTTTTTTTTGGTACCGTTCATGAAAGTTTCAATATCAAAAAGATTCACAGCAACAATCAGTTTGTTATTTAATATGATTCGATTAAGGCGATCAATCTCTTTGTCGTTGAAGTCCCAAAGTGGGCGGGCATAAACCTGCTCGGAAAAGTTGATGGCATTTGAAAGGGATATATTTATGGATTCAGTAAGATTTTTTTTGTTGATGCTGTTGAAATAGAGAATGGAGGCAATGCTTACAAGCATCACAACAAAAACAATAACAACCGCAATTTTCAAAGCAATCTTTTTTCTGATTTGATAGAACATGGGTGTTCCTTAAGGAAGATTCTGTTGATGCGAATTAATTAGAGTGTAAACTTTGATAATACTTAACACTTTTTTAAGCCAACGCCGTTTTTCAGCAGTTTCCCTGAAAAAGTGCAAACTATTTTTGTGTGGAAGTAAAGGGAGCCGGAGATTATGTAGTTTTTACAAGGCCATCAGTTTTCCAGGTATGTTTCATTTTCCGGTTTACACCTTCCTGATGCAGAGTCTCATTTTTTGGGAAGCTCGCCCAAAAAGTCTAAAGTACTTTTGATGATATATGAAGCATCCCAGTTTTCCACATAGAAATAAGAGGTTTGAAGGAGCCATTGGCGAAAATTGCAGGATAAATTTTTCTGGTTATTCTTTCCTTTCTCCTTTTAAGACACTATACTTTCATGGTTTTTTTTTAGTCAAGAGGTTTTTTGATTCTTCTGGTTTTTCAGTTTAAACCTTCATGGCCAGAAGTTTTGGCAACCCTTGAGTGTGAAAATTAGTATCTGTTTTTACGGTAAGTAGAAAACTTTTTAAAATGAGAAATGAAAGATGCCCAAAAAAGATATGGCATTAAGGATTTTATAGTTATGTTGCGCAGAAATGGTCAATGTTATCAAATAATAAAAGACTCCATAACAGGTTCAGCTCATCCTGTTCAACCACCAACCAATGTGTTTCAGCCAACAAGTGTGATGGTCTTGTTTGTTTTTGGCAATGAATCTGTAAATATTATATCGTCAGATAATACTTCAGGTGAAAAATTTTATTTGGATACTCTTCCTCCTGATGAAAACCCGGGGCTTATTTTTATTCAGAAGGCAGATATCAAGGGGTATCCTTGGAGAAATCAGATGGCATTTCCGGGAGGTAATTGTGATCCGGATGATGCCAGTCGTGAGGCAACAGCTTTGCGGGAACTTGAAGAGGAGGTGAATATCTCTTCAGAAAATGTGGAAATGTTGGGTTCAATAGGGCATTTCCAAACCATTAATAATAAGGATATCGAAGCATTTGCGGGTATATGGAAGAAAATGGGAGATATCTATTTTGATCCATCTGAGATTTCAAGGATTTTCAGAATACCTGTAGCCCATTTGCTGACAATACATCATGACAAAAATTTTACTGGAAGGCGTCCGGATCTTTATGAACTTGTTTATCCATATGACGATGTTGTTATATGGGGAGTGACAGCAAAAATTGTGCACCATCTTATGGAGATAATGCTTCCTGAAATTATCCCCTTCTGTGACGCCTTATCATACGGAAGGTGATGCTTGCAATCACAAAAAATGAGGAACCTGCAAGCATGGATGGAAGCCAAATGTAGGGATTAAATTCTGGTGTAGTCAGTGCTGTTTTAAGGCCGGCCAATGCAAATGCAAGAATCGGTAACATAAAAATAATGACACCCCAGCATGCTGAATCTGAATCATACCACGGGGTGATGCTTCTTCTGAAAAAAGGATTGCTGTCTATTTTCATTTTTTGCTTTTATTTCCTTTGTTTTCACGTTTTTTGAAAGTATGTTTCACGCGTTTATTGCCTTTTTAACACAATATATCGAATAATTTGCTTGACATGAAACTATATATTGATTATTTTCCCTCTGAAATAACAACAGTGAATCAACACTTTTTTTTGTTGAATTTATTATAAATCCATACAGATAGATAGTACAAAACTCCATCAATTTCAAGGGGCATTTCCGTCTGTTGAGACAGGGGTAACCCAATTCAAGGGGAATTTGAATGTTTGAAAAGATAAAAAAACGTGATGGGAGAGTGGCTGATTTTGACTCATCAAAGATCAGTGATGCCATTGCCAAAGCTGGCAGAGCAACAGGTGAATTTGATGAAAGGGAAGCAAAAAAATTGACGCTGAAGGTGCTGACCCTTGCACGGGATCTAAGGCTTGGACGATGCCCTGAGGTGGAGGAAATACAGGATATTGTTGAACGTGTTCTGCTGGATTCTCCCTTTTACAAAACAGCCAAAGCATACATAATATATCGTGAGCAACACAATCAGATTCGCAATATAACCATCCGTGAACATGTTGAACTTATGGACAGTTATATAGGAAAGATGGACTGGAAAGTCAAAGAGAACAGTAATATGAGTTACTCTCTCCAGGGACTCAATAATTATATCTCATCGGATATAACCGCCGAATACTGGCTAAATTGCATCTATCCACCCCATGTCAGGGATGTTCATAACAGGGGAGATATTCATATACATGACTTGAGTCTTCTTTCTGTATATTGTGTGGGATGGGATCTTCAGGATCTTCTTCTTGAAGGTTTCAAGGGCGTGGCCGGAAAGGTGGAAAGCTCTCCTCCCCGTCATTTCCGTACAGCACTTGGGCAGATGGTCAATTTTTTCTATACCCTACAGGGAGAGGCAGCCGGTGCCCAGGCAATGTCAAACTTTGATACGCTTCTGGCTCCATTTGTAAGAGAGGATAAGCTTGGATACAAGGATGTAAAGCAGGCTCTTCAGGAGTTTGTATTTAATATAAACATACCCACAAGGGTTGGCTTTCAGACACCTTTTACCAATATAACCATGGATCTCAATGTACCGTCAATATTGAAGGACTCTCCTGTTATTATAGGCGGGGAGTATCGGTCGCAGACCTATTCTGAGTACCAGAAAGAGATGGATATGATAAACAGCGCCTTTGCAGAGGTCATGATGGAAGGGGATGCAAGGGGGCGGGTTTTTACATTTCCCATACCGACATATAATATAACAGAGGATTTTGACTGGGATAATCCAAACCTTTACAATGTCTGGAAAATGACCGGCAAATACGGAATTCCCTATTTTTCCAACTTTGTTAACTCCGACATGTCCCCTGATGATGCCCGATCGATGTGTTGCCGCCTGCGTCTTGACAACAGGGAGCTTCAGAAGCGTGGTGGCGGCCTTTTTGGTGCAAATCCCCTCACAGGTTCAATTGGAGTTGTTACCATTAACCTGCCGAGGATTGGTTATCTTGCTACAAGTGAAGCTGACTTTATGAGTCGTCTTGATGAGCTGATCCAAATTTCTGCGGACTCGCTTATCATAAAGCGGAAAGTTCTGGAAAAATTTACAAATGGGAATCTTTATCCATATTCAAAGTTCTATCTCAGAAAGATAAAGGAGAATTCAGGATGTTACTGGCGTAACCACTTCTCAACAATCGGAGTTTTGGGTATGCATGAAGCCTGTATTAACTTTATGGGCGAGGGTATCGCTTCTGAAAAAGGACATGAATTTGCTGTCAGGGTTATGAATCATATTCGTTCTGGAATTGAAAAACTTCAGGAAGAGACAGATGAGTTTTTCAACCTTGAAGCTACTCCGGCAGAGGGTACTACATATCGGTTTGCCATGATGGACAAAACCAGATATCCGGATATTATCTGTGCAAATGAGTATGAATATCAAAAGGGAAGTGATCCTTTTTATACTAATTCTACGCACCTTCCTGTAAATTATACGGATGACCTTTTTGAGGCGTTGGAACTCCAGGATCAGTTGCAGACAAGATATACAGGCGGAACCGTGCTTCACCTTTTCCTTGGAGAGCAGGTCTGTGATACCAAGATTGTAAAAAATATGGTAAAAAAGGTGGCTACTAATTATAAGCTGCCATATTTTACATTGACACCAACTTTCAGTGTATGCCCTTCCCACGGTTATCTTTCCGGAGAGAAATGTTCATGTGATAAATGTGGTGCAGAGACAGAAGTTTACTCAAGAGTGGTTGGATATTTAAGACCTGTGCAGCAGTGGAATAACGGTAAAAAGACGGAATTCTGCATGCGTAAGACATTTAAAGCCGCCTCCTGATCTGTTTGCCGTTATGCTGATTGGTGGATTTCAAAAAAATACGTTTATTGACTTTCCAGGTGAAATTGCATCCCTTGTGTTTACAAAGGGGTGTAATTTCAGGTGCCCCTACTGTCATAATCCAGACCTCGTATATTTAAATGAAAAAGAACTTTCGCTGTTAAGCGAGCAGATTTCAACGTCAAAAAAGCCCTCTTCACTGATAAAAGAGAGTATTTCACCGCCAAAAGAGCCATCTTCACTGATAAAAGAGCATATCTTACCGTCAAAAGAGTTATCTTCACTGATAAAAGAGAATATCTCACCGACAAAAGAGCCATCTTCATTGATAAATGGGCATCTTTCTCCATCAATTCTTAATTCATCTCCGCTTTTATCGTTTTTTCAATTTTCCGGTATCTCATCAGCCACTGAGACAATGCCTGGTAATCTCTCTGTTGGAGAATTAGATGTATTTAATTTTATTGAAAAAAGAAAAGGTATGATTGATGGGGTTGCAATTACCGGTGGAGAGCCTACCTTGCAGAAGGATTTGGAATCCTTTTGCTATAAAATGAAAAGTATGGGGCTTAAGGTAAAATTAGATACCAATGGCAGCCGCCCTTGGGTATTGAAAAGGTTGCTCTGCCGGGATCTTCTTGATTTTGTGGCAATGGATGTTAAAAGTGACCTGTCTGGATATCGGCAAATTGCCGGAGATGATTTTGATACAGGTCTTATCAGAGAAAGCATTCGCCTTATTATTAGTAAAGCTCCGGATCATGAATTTCGCACCACATGTGTAAAGCCTTTTGTCACAGAAGACTCAATGAAAGAAATATTGAGCCTTATAGATGGGGCTTCCAGATATATTCTTCAGCACTGCTCTGATAATGTTGTTGTGCTTGAGCCGGATTTTTTTCGACATGGAGGCCGGCTGTGCAGTGAAGATGAGATGAATATTTTCCGCAAAATGGCTGAGCATAGAGGTTTTCACTGTACAATAAGATAGAGACTATACTGTACAATAAGATAGAGGCTATACTGTACAATATGATAGAAGTTATCACTGCACAACAAGAGATAGGAATGATATCAATCCTCTGATTCTGCCATGAATGTTTGGCCTTGATAGACCATTTGACCTGACTTTGAAGTGTCATACCCGCCAAGCTGCAAAGCTGTCTCTTTCATGAAATCATCTTTAACAGCACCTAAAAAAAGCTGAATTCCCTGATCAAAAAAACGATCTTTGGAAATAAGCAGGTCAAATCGTTCCCAGCAAAGCGGAATGAAGTCCAGCTTCAGTTTCTCTGCCACAGGCCTGATTCCAGGTCCTGCATCTGCTTTTCCTTCAAGAATTGTAAGTCCAATATCCATATGTTTGGGTTTGATATTATCGTACCCTTTAATTTTGCCAGGCTTGATGCCTGCCATGTTAAGTTCCTTGTCAAGGAGATGCCGTGTGCCTGTACCAAGTGCTCGGTTAACCATGGTAAGTCCTTTTTGGTCAAGATCTTTAATAGATGTAAGGCCAAGGGGATTTCCTTTTTGGACAATAAGCCCCTGTTGCCTGAAGCAAAAATTTACAACCGCAGGCATTCTTCCCATCTCTTTTTTCAGATATGGAAAATTATATTCATTGTGTTCATTGACATCGTCTCCCACAAGATGACTTGAGGCAATGTGGCACATATTTTTTCTAAGTGCCTTGATTCCCCCCATACTGCCTGTCATGCCAAACATTGCCAGGTGTTCTCCGGATCGGCTGTTGAAATTTGAGATTACCGCATCAAGGAGCAGATCATTGCTTCCTGCGATTAGTATTAATCCGTGGTATGGAGGTAATTTTGTTACTGGTTCTGGATAGTTTATGGTTCCTGATTCTATCCACTGCCTAACAAGCTCCAGGGGGAATAGCCATTTGCCTGTAACTTTGGTTGCTGGTAGCCCCTTTTCGGAAATAAGGGTATAGACCATTTTCTCATTGATATTTAAAAAAGCTGCAACTTCTTTTGTGGAAAGAAGCTCTTTCATTCAAACCTCTCATTTGATATTTGTTTGTCACGGTGTTCGTTTCCTGGTGTTCCCAGGTGAAAATCTCCAAAGTCATCATTCTTGACATTATCCTGATTTCCTGTCAACTTGAAATAGCTTGTTAAATACTCAAAATCGACATCTTATTGCTTTTTTTCAGTTATTGAATTTATCTGAATAAGGATAACCAGGATGAAAAGGATGTTCCGGATAAATAATCCAGCCTTATCATGTTAATCCCGGGCATCCGCCAAGACCGTTATGTGAAAGCTGTTATATTGGAGACAATGATATAGAATATGGAGCCAAAAATTATTTCAATAGCCGGATGTTCGGGGTCCGGCAAAACCACTTTTCTTGAAAAGCTGATACCAGCTTTAAAAGGAAGGGGTTATAAAATCGGGGTGCTTAAGCATACTCACTGTGGTTTTTCAATGGATAGGGAGGGAAAGGACAGTTGGCGTCATAAAAAAGCTGGAGCATCTGCTACTCTTGTAATTTCTCCCGGAGCCATTGCACTTGTCAAAGATTGGGAAGACGCTTCTATTGAAGATGTAATTCATTATATGGGTGATATGGATCTTGTTATTATAGAGGGTTTTAAACATGCAGAAGTGCCTAAGATTGAAATTTTCAGGTGTGGTTCCGGCCATGCATCTCCTTTGCTTTTAAATGATCCTAATCTTAAGGCTTTTATTACAGATTCAAAATATTCTCCTGATGTCCCAATTTTTACCATGGATGATGCAGATGGGGTTGCAGATTTTATTGAGGAGCAAATTCTTTGTGATAGTTATTTTCACGGTAAACAGGTATGATTGATTACGTATCAATCGCACCCAAATATAAAAATGATAGTTGTTTTACGGTAAACACTCATGGCCGAGTTTCGGCCACCCCCGATCATGAAAACAGAATGTGTTTTAATGGTAAAGATAATGGATCTGCCTTAAATATCTTACCTTTTAAGTGCCAATAAAATAACTTCTCAAAATTGACACCTTGTTGCTTTTTTGAGCAGTTATTGAATTTGTCTGAATCAAGACAACCAGGATGAAAAGGATGAAAAGGATGCTCAGGATAAATAATCCTGCCTTATCTTGTTAATCCTGGCTATCCTGATTCAGACAATCTTGACAAGGCTAAAAAGATCATAGGTGTCGGCTTTGAGTAAGTTGCTTACAGAGAAATAAGCGAACAAAGGGCTGTAAGGTTTCAATATTATGAAAGACAAAGATTTTGCGCTGTTGGAGCAAAAATTCATAGAGTATGCAGACAGTTTTATCAATAACTCTTCTCAACCTGCACCTTTGATTCTAAAGAGGGAACACACCATGAGGGTTTGCAGGGAAATTGAAGACCTTGCAAAAGAGATCTCTTTGAGTGGTGAGCAAATAATCCTTGCCAGAACCATGGCGCTTTTTCATGATCTGGGGAGGTTTCGTCAATTTGAAGAGTACAGGACATTTCTGGATTTGAAGTCGGAAAATCATGCCCGTCTTTCCATTGTTGAGCTGAAGAAACATGCGTTTCTTGCTAACTGTTCTGACAGGGAAAAATTTTTAATTCAAGGGGCAATTGCAGTTCATAATGCAGCAGGGGTACCGGCAATTAAAGATTATGAAAAGAGTACTTTCATGAAGCTTCTTCGTGATGCAGACAAGCTGGATATCTGGAATGTGGTTATAGGAAACTATATCGTCCCTGATCCTGAAAACAGCAGCACGGTGAACCTTGGGCTTAAAGATGCTGGTGGTTGCTCAGATGAAGCAATAAGCGCATTGAAGTCTCATACTTATGTAAAAAGCAGCGGAATAAAAGAGTTGAACGACCTGAAACTTATGCAGATCAGTTGGGTTTATGATTTGAATTTTCCAAATTCTGTTGCAAAGGTTTTAGAGAGGAGTTACATTGATGCTATTGTTGATACGCTTTCGGTTCCTTTACACTATAAAGGCTTAAACAGGGTTTTTGATGATCTGTTTGTATATATGAAAGAGCAAAAGATGCAACTATCATGATCTCTTTATATTAATATACTCAAAAGTGACACCTATGAGCTTTTGAGCCTTGTCAATACTGTCTGAATCAGGATGCCCAGGATGCTCAGGATTTACAGGATAAAAATCCTGAGCATCCTGTAAATCCTGGTTATCCTGATTCAGACAAATTCAAGAAATGCCAAAAAGTCCAACAAGGTGTCGATTTTGAAAATATACTCAAAGTTGAAACCTATGATCTTTTGAGAATTGTCAATACTGTCTGAATCAAGATACCCGATATTAACAGGAAGCCTCTATAAAAACAGCGGATGAATCATGTCAGACTTTACGGTAAAAAGATGAAATCTTACAAAAAGAATCCATATATATATCAAATGCTATTAAGGAATAGATGCTCTGGTTGCATCAGGAATATACATCAGAAAAGTGTAAGTTGTTTTTTGGGTGATATTAAAGATGCCATTTGGGGGGATGATATTAAGGAGATCATTTGCTTTGTCTCTTTAGCTGTATTTATTGTCTCTGCTTCACTCTCTTTTATGTCAAAGTCCGTTTATGCAATGGAAAATGATTTGACAGCACAATGCATTGAGGAGCTTGAAGGCGGCATCATTAACTGGACAACCGGTGTAGTTACGGTTGCTATCCCTCTAAACTCAGATTCTTCCGAAAAAAAAGATGCCCTGGCTTCCGATACTTCTCATGACTTTTCATCAACATCTTTGCAGCAAGGCTCTTTGGGCAATATCTCAACAGGTTCGTTAGGAACTGTTTTTTCGGGAGAGAGTTTTGATTCAAATTCTTTTTTTGGTGGTACACTGGAACCTCTATCTGTAAGAGAGCTTGATAAGATACCGGAGAATGCATTGTCAGCGGCACGTCAAAGGATAATTCAGGTTTTTGAAAAGATTGCCTCTGATTACAGAGTATGGGTTTCAGAAAATGGTTATTCCATTAATATGTTGAGAGCAGAAATAGAGAAAAAAGCTTTGAATGCAGTAAACTCTGGCGCTCGTAAATTTTTTGCCGGAGATGGTGCAGGTCTTATCTTTAAAGCAGATATTTACGGTGATTTTCTTCAGTTTCTTCTTCCACCGGAACTTCAGAAAATTCCGGAAATTGAGGTTATTGATCCAGCAAATCAATACAGTATAGGGAAAATGCATACAGGTATGGTTGTTGATGCACGAGATATTGGGTTTAAGCCCGTCCTATACCCTTTGATTGTGAGTGAGCATGGGGCGGAAATTTATGGCTCAATGTTTGCCAGCAGAGAGTATGCGGTTGAAAAAGGACTTTGTACTTATGCATACCTGCCTGATCCATCCATGATTATGAGAAGGGCAGGTGACAACCCTGTTGTCATAAAGGCTTTAAGAAAGGATGGAGATAAGGGGAATACTATTATTATACCTGTTGCTGATGCAGAAAAAATTGTAAAAATGCCAGAGCGCCATTTGTTCATGAAAGCCTGCAAGGTTATCATTCTGATATCAAAAACAAAAATTTGATGTTGTTTTAATGGCATGTTTCATTTCCCTCTTTACACATTCAAGGTTGGGCGTCCTTCATATCGCATCAAAAATACTTTACACTTTTTTGAGAAAGAATCCTTAAACATAAGGTTGCTTCCCCGGAGAGTGTAAAACGGTAAATGAAGCATGCCCAAGATTGATACGACTTTTTCAAAGCCTTGACATCTGAAAAGTCTCAAAATCGACACTTTATTGCTTTTTGAGCAGTTATTGAATTTGTCTGAATCAGGATAACCAGGATGAAAAGGATGCTCAGGATAAATAATCCTGCCTTATCTTGTTAATCTTGGACATCCTGATTCAGACAATGTTGACAAGGCTCAAAAGATCATAGGTGTCGATTTTGATGAAAAGTGTAAAGTACTCTGGAAAAAGCCAATAGAGACAAGGCTCTCATTGTCTCTATATCTACTTTTCAAGGATGATATTATCAATCAGCCGTGCTTTTCCAACATGCACTGCAAGTGCAAGAAGTGTTTTGCCTTCAATTATATCAATTTCATCCAGGGTTTCAGGGTTGCAGATGCTTATATAGTCAATTTTTGTATGGTCAAAAGATTCGATAAACTTTTTTATTTTTGATTTTATGGTTGCTGCGCTTTTCTCTCCTGATTTAACATCACTTTCTGCCATTAGCCTTGATCTGGAAAGAGACAGAGCCGATTCCCGCTCTTCAGGTTTCAAATATGCATTCCTTGAACTCATGGCAAGCCCGTCGCTCTCTCTTACAATGGGTGCCCCCACAATGTTGATGTTAAAGTCAAGGTCTTTATTAAGCTGTTTTATTATCTGCAACTGCTGATAATCTTTGCTGCCAAATACAGCTGTGTCAGGTCTTACTATATTAAATAATTTTGTTACAACTGTGGTAACGCCTCTGAAGTGTTCCGGTCTTGAAAGACCGCAAAGATGAGCAGGCAGATGTTCAAGTGATACATAGGATTGGTAGCCCGCAGGGTAAATGTCACTTTTGTCAGGAAGAAAAATTGCCTGTGCTCCGTGCTTTTTTGCCAGCTCAAGATCTCTTTCAATATTCGTGGGATAGGCATCAAGGTCTTCATTGGCACCAAACTGGGTTGGATTGACAAATATGCTCACAGCAAGGGTGGAACAGAGGCTTTTGCCAATATCCATCAAGGAGAGATGCCCCTCATGGAGAAATCCCATTGTTGGTACAAAAGCTATAGTTTTTCCTTCTGTATGCATGGCATCTGACCATGATCTCATATCTTTGGAGGTTTTAATTATTTTCATTGTTACCTTCTTTTTTACCATGACAATGACTATTATTTTTATATTTGGGGGTGATTGATACGCAATTAATCATGGCCGTTTACAGTTTCTCTTGAGCCTTTATTTATTGCTGTGATTGGCTCTTAAGCTCACATTACTTAGGACTCGGTTTTTATTTACTGACACAGTGGGATGGAAATATCAATAGGAATATTGAGTTTTTTTATCTCATCAGTCATAAGTTCTTGCGGTGACTCTCCGCCATAGTATTATCAAAGCAATCTTTGATTTTTTGAGATTTTTGCGAGATTATCAAGAGCTATTCATTGAAATTGATGAAGCTGCAAAAAGTCTGATGTTGTGAATTTTTAAGTTGTAAATGTAAAATTTAATGCAATTGGGTTTAATTAACTTACCCAAACTCCCCCTCCCAAGTCTGTAAAATATGGCTGGGGGCGAGGTGAATGGGCAAGTTGTTAAAAATCAATTCCAATGTTCCTGTAAACAGGAGCATAAAGAGTGAAAGGTGAAGTATGAATTTATTTGTTCCTACAAGAGATGATGCCATGATGCTTCTTAAAGAGTATAATAAAAGTGATAGTTTGATACGTCACGCCCTTGCTGTGGAGGGGGTCATGGGTTATTTTGCGGAAAAATTTGGTGAGGATAAGCAGATGTGGCAGGTAGTTGGACTTGTCCATGATCTTGATTATGAGCGTTATCCTGATGAACATTGTAAAAAAAGCCGTGAAATACTTGAAGAAAAAGGGTGGCCTGAAATATATATAAGAGCTGTTGTCAGCCATGGATGGGGGATCTGTTCGGATGTAAAGCCCGAATCCATGTTGGAAAAGACACTTTATGCCGTTGATGAACTGACAGGACTTATTGCAAGTACAGCACTTGTCAGGCCATCAAGAAGCGTTATGGACTTGAAGGCAAAATCAGTCAATAAAAAATGGAAAGATAAAAGTTTTGCAGCAGGTGTTGATCGCACTATTATTGAAAAGGGTGCTTTGATGCTTAATATGGAAAGAAATGAGCTTATAACAGATACCATTATGGGAATGAGAAGTGTTGCCGAGGCAATTGGATTAAAATGAATCTTGACACCGGAACAATAATGAATTAGAATTTTATGTTTATTATGGTAGAGGGAATAATTGTTGTTATTAGTAATTTTTATCTTTAAAATCAAGTAATTATAAGGAATTATTGGCTATGAAAAGAACATTTCAGCCCAGCAGACTTAAACGAGCAAGGAACCACGGTTTTCTTAAAAGAATGTCAACCGCTGCGGGAAGACGTATTGTTAACAACAGAAGAGCAAAAGGCAGAAAAAAACTGACAGCCTGATAACCAGGAAGGTAACACAGCTTGGGCGACCACTCATTTCCCAAAAAGGAACGTATCCTTAAAAGAGGTGACTTCCTGAAATTATCCAGATTGGGTAAAAAGATACAGACCCGTTTTTTCATAGGTATCCTGCTTGACCAGGGAAATGAAAATAACAGGATCGGTATAACTGTATCAAAAAAAGTGGGTAATGCTGTGGTTAGAAACAGGATTAAACGGATTATCAGAGAGTATTACAGAACCAGAAAATCGTCCATCCCCGGAAAAAGGGATATCAATATAATAGCGAGAAAGTACACATCTTCCCTGTCCAGTTCACAGATGTTTGGTGAGCTGGACAAGTTGTTTAGAAAGGGTGTTGAATTTTAATGTTCAAAGAGCTGCTTTTAATCACTATCAGGTTGTATCAATATATTATTTCACCCGTTATAGGTCCTGCCTGTCGATTTTATCCATCATGTTCTGAATATGCCTTTGAAGCTGTTAAAAAATATGGTTCGTTTAAAGGCTCATATCTTGCTGTAAAGCGAATTTTGAAATGTCATCCGTTTCATCCTGGAGGTTTTGATCCTGTTCCTTGACTCTTAACATCAAAAAAATCAGCATATAGGCTGTTTTAATTGCTGTTGTCTGAACAGGTGACAGGAATTTGGGCACACTTCACTTTATTTCAAAAGTAATTTAATCTTTTTTGATGGAGGTGCCCGAAAAATGATAAAATTATTTCAAAAAGTGTAAATAACATTTTTAAAAAAAATATGGATTTTGGGAGATAAGATGGAAGAGCAGAAACGGTTATTTATTGCCATTATTCTTTCTGTGGTAGTTATTGCGGGATGGAATTTGTTGTTTGTGGATCCTGTAAGCATCAATCAACAACCTGTGGTTGATGGCAATTCTGTGGCTGAAAATAGAGTTGGTGAGTCTCAAAGTCCCTCAATAGAGGATTTTCAACCGGAGAATGGTTCCTCTGCCTATACTAATAGCACTGCGGGAGCTGCACAGCAGAATCTTTCATCGGAACCTGAAATATTCAGAACTCTTACCATATCAACACCGCTTTATAATGCTGTGGTTTCTGAAAAAAGAGCAGCAGTAACCAGTATGACACTTAAAGGATTTAGAGAGGGGGTGGAGGAAGATTCTCCCTTGAAACAGATGGTTACTTCCGGGCTTCCTTCAGGCCTTTTTGCTTTTGATATGGAAGGGAAAAGCCTTCCTGGTCTTGACAGGGCGGTCTTTAAAGCAGACAGAGATACTGAATCCCTGACAATAAGCGATGGCGAGAGTCGGATATCTTTTTCATGGCGTTCTCCACATGGCATTGTTGTCGAAAAAATATACACTTTTTCAGCATCTTCATACATGATAGGTATGGAGTTGATTGTGAAAAACGGTTCAACCATGCCTTTGAAAGATTCTTTGGAAATAGTTCTTCCATTTGCCTTGAGCAAGGATGCATCATCTCTTGCACGTTTTGGCTCATATGGTCCGGCAGTTTATCTCAATGGTGCACTTGAAGAGATAAAACCGGATGACATAGAAGAGAAAAATAACTTTCAGGGTATTGTTGAGTGGGTTGGCAATGCAGATAGATATTTTATCTCAACCCTTCTTCCGGTTACCCCTGTTCAATCTTCCATAAAGCTTGTAAAGAGAGAATCTCTTGTATTGACAAGTTATATCCAATCCATGGATCGACTTGATCCCGGCAAGCAGGTAGCCTTTTCATTTAACTGCTACATGGGACCAAAAAGCCTTAAAGTGCTCAGTTCCTACGATAACAGTTTAAAAAAATCCATTAACTTTGGGTGGTTTGATGTACTTGCAAAGCCCTGCCTGATTGCAATGAACTTGATTCATGATTTTATACCCAACTATGGCATTGCCATTATTATTCTTACAATATTGATTAAATTGCTGTTCTGGCCGCTTGGTACAAAAAGTTACAAGTCCATGAATGACATGAGAAAATTAACGCCCCTCATGACAGAAATTCGTGAAAAGTATAAAGACGACAAACAGAAGATGAACCAGGAGGTAATGTCTCTTTACAAAACCTATAAAGTTAACCCCATGAGCGGTTGCCTTCCCATGCTTGTACAGATGCCCATTTTTTTTGCACTCTACAGGATGCTGTACCAGGCAATAGAGTTGAGACATGCTCCTTTCATGGGTTGGATCAATGATCTTTCCGCTCCTGATCGTCTTTTTGATTTTGCTGTTTCCATCCCTTTTATGCAGCCACCTTATGGTATTCCTGTTTTGACTCTGATAATGGGAGCAACCATGTTTCTGCAGCAGAAAATGACTCCTACAACAGGAGATCCAACCCAGGCTAAAATGATGATGTTCATGCCTCTGTTTATGACATTTATCTTTATCAATTTTCCTGCAGGGCTTGTGCTCTACTGGCTTGTCAACAACGTTCTCTCCATAGGCCAGCAGTATTACATTCAAAAGAAATTTTCGTAAATCGTGGAGGTATAATGAAACAGACCCAGGAATTTGATGGCAAAAATATTGATCATGCTGTTGAAAAAGCCTGCTCAACCTTAAATGTTTCAAAAAAAAATCTTGTATATGATGTTATTTCAACCGGATCCACAGGTATTTTTGGTATTGTTGGAGTTAAAAAGGCCAGAATAAGGGTGACATTACCGGAAAAGAGTGATGCCGCTTCTCGGGAAGGTTCTATAGATACTGATATGACTGGCGTTATGTCCATTGTGGATGAAGCTTTTGGTAAACAGGATGATAACGCCCCAGGCAATGGAGAAGATAAGAAAAAAAATGTAAAAAAAGACGTAAAACAATCCCGAAACAAGCTCTCCGGAGAGAATGGCGTACAAGGCGATGTAAAAAAGACGACAAGTTTTCACAAAAAGTCACCTCGTAATAAAGGTGTGGTTCATGGTAAAAAAAGTGAACATACAAAGGCTGCTTCAGGAGTTTCTGAACAGACACCTTCTGATGGAAGAAAAAATGAGTATAAAAAAGGTGGCTGGAAAAAGGGAGAATATAAAAAGAGCACCACTGATGCAGTTGATAATAAGAAGAATGATGAGCAAAGTTCAGCCACAAGTGATGTTCAGGTCGGTAAAAATGATGATTTGAAAAAGGACTCAGGAATATCAGATGCTGGCATAACAGATGACGCAAAACAGGGTGTTCAGAAATCAGGCCCTGCAAAACATGGAAAATACAGCAGAAAAAACCGACCTCGCAGAAAGGTCAATAGCTCAAGGTTTGCCGGACCTGGAAAAAATGCAGGGGATTCTAATTTGTCAGACTCAGACAAGTCATCATCATTGTCAAAGTCCGAAGATAATAATTCTCAATACCTGGAAAGTGGAGACAAACTTAATGAAGGTAAAAAGTCTGATGTGGAAAAAGCACAGCCTTCATTTGATGATAATAAACCACTTGCCATTGAAAAAAGTGACTCTGATTCCCTGTCGGAAGAGAAAAACTTTGAGAATAATTTTCATAAGGATTACTTTCCCGAAGATAGTAATGTGGAAAGTGATGATTCAGAAGATGGTGAGCTTCTGCCTGAAGATAATAATTTACAGGGAAATAAGAGATCTTATTCTGGTAAAAAATTTATAAATGAGGATCTGCTGGAACCATTTGATGACCGTGATGAGGGGTACCCCCCAAAATACAAAGGAGAAATTCCTGTTGATGTGTCAGAGGAGGCTGTTCGTGTTGGCAGGGAAACCCTTCAGAAAATGGTATCCATGATAACAGATGAAGCAATAGTTGTGGCGGAAACCGATGAAGACAGGCTTCTTTTGAGAGTTGAAGGTGGAAATTCAGGAGTCCTTATAGGCAGGAGAGGCCAGACCCTTGAGGCAATGCAATATATTACAGACAAAATTATCAATCGTTTCAGCCAATCAAGGGTTCGCCTTAAAGTTGATATTGAAGGCTATATGGAGACACGCAAGGCAAACCTACAGAGCCTTGCATACAAGATGGCTGACAAAGCCAGAAAGACTGGCAAGCCTGCCACAATCAACCAGATGACAGCACAGGATAGAAGAATTGTACATCTTGCCCTGAAGGATGACTACAGAGTGAGAACCCAGAGTATGGGAGAGGGATACTACAGGCGTCTTGTGATATTTCCCAAGAAGGGAAGCTGGAAACGGAGAAAGAGCTTTAGAAAATAACAAGATGTCAAGTGATACTATTGCTGCCATTGCAACCCCGCCAGGCAGTGGTGGGGGAATTGGGATAATAAGAGTCTCCGGGCCTGAAGCAGTAGCTATGGTTTCTGCTCTCTTTTCCAGAAGAGCAAAATGCCCTGATCTGCCTGTTTGCGACCATTTGTATGACTCTGATGAAGCAGCGCAATTGTTAAAATCTGCTGCAAAAAACAAACAACCAGATCTGCAACATGCTTTGCCTCAATTATCACCCTCTTTTTGTTTTGAGTCACACAGGGCTGTGCATGGCTATATTTTTAATCCTGAAACATTAATGATTATTGATGAAGTCATTGTTTTGCCGATGCTGGCTCCCCGTTCTTATACTGCCGAGGATGTTGTGGAGATACAGGCCCATTGCGGACATGTTGTGCTTCAGGCAATTTTAAATCTTCTGTTTTCCATGGGTGTTCGTCCGGCAGAGCCTGGAGAATTTACCAAAAGAGCCTTTTTGAATGGCCGTATTGACCTGAGCCAGGCAGAGGCTGTTATGGATATAATTAATGCCCGATCTGTCAAGGCTTTAAAAATTGCAGTTTCACAGGGACTTGGGCATCTAAGAGAAGAGATTGCGGCGGCACGGAATCTTCTTGTATCACTTTTAACCCAGATTGAAGCTGCCATTGATTTTCCTGATGAAGCAGGGGAACTTATTCCTGAGGATGCATCGGCACTGGTGGGAAAAACCATTGATACCTGTGTAAGTGCCATTGAAAAGTATGAAAATGCAGGATTTTTAAGGGAGGGTATAAAGCTTGCCATTTGTGGCCCTCCCAATGTGGGAAAATCAAGCATAATGAACAGGCTTCTTGAGAAAGAGTGTTCCATTGTGACAGAAATTCCTGGCACAACAAGGGATCTTATTGAAGATCACCTGAATATCAATGGTATCCCTTTTGTTATTTCAGACACAGCAGGAATGCATACAACAGATGATCCTGTGGAAAAAATAGGAATTGAGAAGGCCAGAAAGAATATAAGGGAATCGGATATTGTTCTTTTTGTCCATGAGGCTGGAACCTCTTTCTCAATTGAGGATATTAATGGAATTATTCCAAGTGATAAAAAAATCATTATTGTCTGTAATAAGAAAGACAATGAACCATTGCAGGGGGATTTATTATTAGATAATGAAGATTTCAAAGGCTCTTCTCTCCCTGTTGTGGCAACTTCTGCTCTTTACAACAGAGGAATTGACAACCTGAGAAAAAAAATTGTTGATGTTGCCCTTGGTGGTATGGAGCTCTCTTCATCTGTTGTTCCAAATACAAGGCATATGCACTCCCTTAAAAGCGCATTGGAGTCCCTTGAGTATGCACACAGGAGTTTGTGTTCTGGCTTTTTTGATGAGGAGACTCTGGCTATAGATATTAGAAACGGAATAGATGCTCTTGGAGAGATAACAGGAGATAGTGCCGGAGTTGATATTCTGGAGCAGATTTTCAGCAGATTCTGCATAGGTAAATAACGGCCATGACAGATAACTCTGCAACCACAGAATTTACCTGTTTAAACGATAGGTAAATAACGGCCATGACAGATAACTGCCTCAACGAAGCATGAAAGTCTTTTATAAGAAAGTCCCCGTATTTTAAGACTCATGAGGACTTTCATACTTCGTTGTGGCAGGTGACTCTGCGCTGGCCGTTATATATAAATATGTTATGGAGACTCTCTAATAAAAGTGTTATGGAACTCATAAAACAATCTACCCAACTTGAAGGCCACAATGTCCTATATCATTAACGCCTTGTTTTTGCAGTTGGGTTTTTTTTATGTATTCCTTAATGCCAAAATAAAGGATAGAAATAGACCCATGAATTTTGAGCCTCATTTTAAAAAATATGAAGAGTTGGTTGTAACCGTAGATGCAATATTTGATAAGGTCAAGTCAGAGTATCCCAAAGAGGTATTTTGCAGGGAGAAATGCAGTGACTGCTGTTATGCAATTTTTGATATCCCCATTATTGAAGCTGTTTACCTTAATCAAAAATTTAATGAGCACTTTTCAGGAGTTGAAAAGAGAGAGCTGATTGACATTGCTGCAAAAGTTGACCGGTCTCTTTTTAAGATGAAACGTGATGCCCATAAAGAAGCCCAGGATGGCAAAGATCAAATACAGATAGTTGCAAAGATGTCAATGGAGCGGGTCAGATGCCCACTGCTTGGAAAAAATGATCTTTGCCTGCTATACAAGTATCGTCCCTTGACGTGCCGTGTTTATGGCATTCCCACAGCAACAGCAGGAGAAAGCCATATTTGTGGCAGAACCAACTTTAAGCAGGGAGAGCAGTATCCCACCCTTAATATGGACTCACTTTATTCAAAATTGCAGCTTATCTCTGCTGAAATGACCGCTGATTTAAAGGCCACCAATATAAAAGTATGTGAAATGCTCATTCCTGTTTCAATGGCATTGATCACTGATTTCAATGAAGCTTTTTTTGGGATAGAGTAGAGTTCTCAAAATCAGTTTTTTACAGTTTTGTCAGGGTTTGGAGATTGCAAGAGATGGAAGAGTTTACTCAAGAACAGATAGAGGCAAGAAAAAAAGCTATTTTTGACGCCATGGGTAAAAGGGGTCAGAGGCAGATCATGAAGATAGGGTATGACAAGTGGGACCCTATTCAGAATCCAAAGGATCCCATTGATATCAGAAGGGATAAAACCAAACGAACCAGTCAGTCACTGATTCGTGAGTTCCTGCAGCAGACCTCCCATGACAAAAATTCCAATGCCTATGCACAGGGTGCCCTTGAGATGTGCCTTGGAATTATTAATGACGATGAAAAGGTCAGGGGTATGTTTGAGTTTGCCCAGTGGTATAAAGCGCTTCTTAAAGAAGAGGGGTTTGATTCATTTTAGGAATTGGGCTTAAATAACTTTGAGTGTATCCTTTTTAAAATATCCAGCGTAAATTGTTGCTACGAATCATCTCCACCTGCCCCTCTTCATGACTTAAGATGCGAAGTTCGGCATCTTTCATTTGTAAGTTTACATTTTCCTGAACACAATGCCGGTTTTTCTGGTAGCCTGTTCTGGAAAGTGTAAATACTTTCTGCATGATATGAAGGATGCCCGAAATACGGGGAAAATAATTAACCTCCATTACTTGATGGGTAAATAATCCATTTTTGTATTTTATTTTTATTTAAAATGCAAAAATGGATTTTGTTTTTGTAGGTCTTTTTTTTAAATGCATCTCTATTTGTTTGCGTTTTAAAATGATAACTATTTAATATAACAGTTGATATTTATATTTCTTTTTTGAATTGCCATAGGGTGGCATTCTCTTTGCTTTTCAGCATTGCAGATTTTAATTTTTTTAATCATAAAAACAGAGGCCATTCAGGAATCAGTTTATTGGAAAGTCTTTATAGCAGACTGACATATAAAGACTTTCATGCATCGTTGTGGCAGATGGATCTGCCATGGCCGTTTATATGAAAGTCTCGATAACAGACTGTTTTTAAAACGACTTTCATTTTTTCGATTGCGGCGGTGATTCGCCATGTACGTTATAAATCTAATTCCTGAGATCACTTCATCTAAAAAAAACTGCAAGGAGATAATTTAAAGCAATGAAAGCCATTAAATTCACAAACATTTTCAAGGTCATTTTTTCAATAGTTGTGCTGCTTCTTTCCCTATTTAATGTCTTGCCTGCTTTTGCAGGTGATGAGCCAACTATCAACTCAGGTGATACAGCCTGGATAATTGTTGCAACCGCCCTTGTCATGGTTATGACACCTGCGGGTCTTGCTTTATTTTACGGTGGAATGTCAAGGTACAAAAATCTGCTTAACACTTTTGCCATGACTTTTATGGCTTACTGTATCGGCAGCATAGTATGGGTCTTGTGGGGATATACACTTGCTTTTGGCCCTGATGTTGCCGGTGTTGTAGGTGGCTTTGATTATTTTATGCTCTCAGGTATAACTCCGGCCGAAATATCAGGTACCATTCCAACACTTGTTTTTGTTCTTTTTCAGATGACATTTGCCTGTATCACTGGTGCCCTTGTACTGGGTTCTGTGGTGGATCGAATCAAATTCTCTTCATGGCTTGTTTTCATGGTTCTATGGATAACGCTGGTCTATTGCCCTGTGGCACACTGGGTGTGGGGTGGCGGATGGATGCATGCAATGGGTGCCCTTGATTTTGCAGGTGGTAATGTTGTGCACATCAATGCCGGAATTGCAGGCCTTGTTCTTGCCATGGTACTTGGCAAACGGGTGGGGTATGGAACAGAAGCCATGTTTCCTTCCAGTATAACATTGACAGCTCTTGGTGCCGCTCTTCTGTGGTTTGGCTGGTTTGGTTTTAATGCAGGAAGCCAGCTTGCAGCGGATGGTGTTGCAGCATCGGCATTTCTTGTTACAAACACAGCAGCAGCAGCCGGTGCAATATCATGGATGGCTGTTGAGTGGGTAAGAACTCAAAGACCTACACTACTTGGCATTGCATCCGGTGTTGTGGCGGGTCTTGTTGCGATAACACCGGCAGCCGGTTTTGTAAATCTGCCATCTTCCATTGCCATTGGAGCAGTATCTGGTATCATAGGTTTTTTCAGTGTGGCAGTGCTTAAGAAAAAAATGGGATATGATGACTCACTTGATGCCTTTGGAGTACATGGTGTTTGTGGTGTATGGGGTGCAATAGCAACAGGTATTTTTGCTGACCCATCAATAACAGAAGGGGTTTCCGGAGCTTTATACGGCAATGTCGGACAGGTATGGATACAATTGGTGTCAGTTATTGCAACGGCAGCTTACAGCGCTGTTGCCACTCTGATTGTTATTTTTATAACAAAAGCTGTAACATCAGGACTTAGGGTAGATAAAGATGACGAAGTGTCAGGTCTTGACAGCTCCATTCATGGTGAGAGAGCCTTTGAAATTTTTTAAATAGATGTCTTAAATAGAGGCAACGGAAGAGATCTTTACCGCAACAAAGCATGAAGTCGTTTAAAAAAACAGTTATTTGTTAGCTTATCTTTTTTTTATGTCTGAATCAGGATAACCAGGATAAAAGGATGTTCAGGATACTTAATCCTGCCTTATCCTGTTAATCCAGGGTATCCTGATTCAGACAATTATATAAAAAGTTAACAAGGTTGAATTACGGAGACTTTTTGTTTGCAAGTCTCTATAAAATACTAATGTCTCGCAAGGTAGAGGCACATAGGATTTGTCACTACGCATCATGGTCGAAATGGTGATCAGAGTCAAATTTTCAATGCCTGAGCCAGATCATCAATCAATGTTGCCACAGGCTCAATTCCTACGGAGAGTCTTACAAGGTTTTCAGCAACACCTGCTTTTTTCCTGTCTTCAGGGCTTAAAGAAGCATGGGTGTTTGTGATTGGCTGGTTGGCAAGACTTGTAACTCCCCCAAGACTTGTGGCAAGTTTGATGACTTTCAGGCGATCCATAACGGATTTTGTGCCATTAAAGTCAGAGTTTACTTCAAAACTCATCATGCCACCATAACCTTTAAGAGTCCTTTTTGCCACCTCATGATCTGGATGTGACTCAAGACCAGGATAATGTACAGAATTTATGGATGGATGAGCCTCCAGAAAAAGCGCAATCTCCATTGCATTGTTGTTCTGGCGTTCCATACGGATATCCAGTGTTTTAAGGCCACGCTGGGCAAGAAATCCTGTCATGGGATCCATTACACCGCCCAAAATTTTACGATAATCCCATATTTTCCAGAATGATTTTTCATTGCTGCATGTAAAACCGCCTGTAATATCATGGTGGCCGCCTATAAATTTTGTGGCGCTGTGTATTGTGACATCAACACCTAAATCAACAGGGTGCTGGTTAACAGGTGAAGCAAACGTGGAATCAAGCATCACCGTTGCCCCTTTTGCATGTGCAAGTTTTACAAGAGGCGCCACATCCATTACCCTGAGAAGAGGGTTTGTGGGGGATTCAAGGTAAAGAACATCTATGCCCTTTTCAATTTCAGATGTTAACTTTTCAATGTCCCAGCAGTTAACCATTACAACCTCAATTCCCATATTGGGGAGCACTTTTGTAAAAAGTTCATAGGTTCCACCATAAACTTCTCTTGTACTCAGAATACGGTCACCGCTTTTCATGTGTGAGAATACCGAAGTTGTAATGGCAGCCATTCCTGAAGAAAATGCCGCAGCATGGTCATATCCTTCAAGGGCGGCCATCTCTTTTTCAACTTCCATGATGGATGGGTTATCCCACCTTGAATATATATAGCCTGTACGATTCTGAACAACATCAATAAGATCGTCAGATGATTCAAATTTGTAAGTGGCAGTCATATTGACAGGATAAATAACAGGCTTACCTTTCATAAATCATTCCTTTTTTCTAAAATTATCAAATGTCTTTCATTTGCAGACCTACTGGCCATAATACCCGTTTAACGGGAATCCTCATCAAAAAAGCGTGGATACTTTTATTTAGATATTAAAGATGTCAGCAGTTGCAGTGTTTTTCCATTATATGCGTCAGAAGTCTCTACAGCATATTGAATTATCTTTCAAATAAATATTATGGTAAGGAAAATATATTTGCATAAATACCAACAATCTCTTATTATAACAGCTATGGTATCATGTCCGCCATGTACGTTATAAAAAACCTTCAGATATATAATAAAAGGTAAAAAAGTAATGTCCACACTTGCAACTATAATGATTGTAGAAGATGAAGTTCTTATTGCAGACGCTATTAGGGAAAGCCTTGAAAGCATGGGCTACTCTATTGTTTCTTCCGTGACTTCTGGTGAGGAGGCAGTTGTTGATGCAGAGGATAAAAAGCCTGATATAGTTCTGATGGATATAAGGTTGAGTGGAGAAATGGATGGTATTGATGCTGCTGATCATATTTATTCATCCTATGGAATACCTGTTATTTTTCTGACTGCATATGCTGAGGATGCACTGCTTCAGCGAGCAAGTTCCGTTGGATCCTTTGGTTATCTTTTAAAGCCATTTGAAGAGTATGAATTGAAAGCAGCCATTGAAATGGCGATTTACAAGGCAAGAACAGACAGGAAGATAAAAGAGCAGGAGCGCCTTTTGCGCCAGGCTACAAAGATGGAGGCAATGGGAACCCTTGCCGGAGGTATTGCACATGATTTTAATAACCTGCTCTCAATTATAACAGGTTACACAGAGCTTCTTGAAGATGATTTGCAAAGTGCAGGAATGGATACTGAAAAAACCCATGAGATCCTTAAAGCCAGTTTCCGTGCCAAAAAACTGATTAATCAGATTCTGATGTTCAGCAGAAAAAGAGAGCGCAGGTATGATATCGTTGATATTGTCCCTATTGTCAAAGAGACGATTAAGTTTATGCGTGCCTCCATCCCCAGTATGGTTTTTATGGATTACTCAATTGAACCAAATCTTGGAACAATTCTTGGTGATCCAACCCAGATACATCAGGTTTTGATAAATCTTTGCACAAATGCGGCTCAGGCCATGGAGGAAGAAGGCGGGGAGCTGTTTGTGAAAATAACAAGAAAAATATTGGAAGAGCCCCTTAACTGCTCAGGCGTCAAAATTCCTTCTGGTCGATATATCTGTATTAGTGTAAAAGATACAGGCCCTGGCATATCAAAAGAGCACATTGAAAAGATTTTTGATCCATATTTTACAACTAAGGAAGTGGGAAAAGGTTCAGGAATGGGGCTTTCTGTTGTCATGGGCATTGTAAAAAGCCATAAGGGGGGGATAATAGCAGAGAACTCTCCTGGTTCAGGTGCTATTTTTCGTGTTTATCTGCCTGAGCTTGATGATCCTGCGTTGACAGAAGAATTTCCATTTGACGGAACTGTGGAAGAATCAGGCAATGAGCATATTCTTCTTGTTGATGATGATCCTGTGGTTGAAAAGGTTGCCAGAAGTATGCTTAAAAAACTTGGATATCGTCTTACATCCTTTACTGACAGTCAGCAGACCTTCGATACTTTTCGCAAAAATCCCGAGATATTCGATCTTCTCATGACAGACTATACAATGCCCGGGCTTACCGGAATGACGCTTGCCAGAAAATGCATGGACATACGTCCAGATTTACCTGTACTTCTCTGTACGGGATATAGCTGTAATGTAAATGAAAAAAAAGCAATGGAGAATGGTATCATGGGATATATGATGAAGCCATTTTCCAGAAAAGAGCTGGCATCCAAGCTCAGGTTTATTCTTGACAGGTAATTCCCACTTGATAGATGAATTCCTGCTGAATTACAAATGTGTCAGCGGGATTAGCCGTGCAGATAATTAACTCCTCAAAATCGACACCTATAACCTCTTTAGCCTTGTCAATAGTGTCTAAATCAGGATTCCCAAGATTAACAAAAATAAGGCAGGATTATCTATCCTGAGCATCCTATCCATCCTGGTTATCCTGATTCAGACAAATGCAATAACTTCTTAAAAAGCAATAACTTCTTAAAAAGCAATAACTTCTTAAAAAGCAATAATTTCTGAAAAAGCAATAAGATGTCCATTTTGATTAACTCTGCATGAATGATGGTTCGTAAAACACCACCTAATCACCTTACCATAACTTCCACCCTTCTGTTTCTCGGTTCAGCAACTTCATCTTCGGTTTCAATAATAGGGTTGCTTTCTCCGTGTGAAGACTGTTCTATGATGGATTCTTTAACACCTCTTGAAATTAGCATTTCAACCACAAAGCCTGCTCGTTCCATGGATAACTGCCAGTTTTTCTCGGTTGTTCCAACACGATCTGTATGTCCTACAACGCTTATATCTGTTGATTGCCGGTTGTTTATGCTCTCCATAATATCAGGTATCAAAGCTTTTGATTCATCAGTAAGTTCTGTCCCTCCGCTTTGAAAGTAGAGTATAAATACAACAGGTGGCAGTGGCTGGGCTGCAAGGGCTACCCCGAATTTTTCCTGTACTTCATCAAGATTTAGTACGCCTCCTTTTTCCACTGATTTTCCAGCCTTTTCTACTCTGGCACTTTCATAGGATTTGTTAAGTATCTCTTTGTTCGCTTGGGTACTTACAGTGATTTCACCCACGCTGCCGTCAGGTTCAGGCAGAAGGACAACTGTTGTATCTATTTTAGTGGCACATCCTGTCATGATGCAGCCTGTAATGGCAATTGTAATGAATAATCCTACATTAATAATGATGCGATATAGACTTTTGCTGATATCCATTTGATTTTTCCTTTTTTAACTATCTTTTTTCAGGCACTCTTGGCAGGGTTCCATATAGCCCATTTGCTGATCCTGGGAGTATTCACCCTCAACCGCGATGGCAATGTGGGTACCCCTGATGCCTATGGTTGCAGAAGGAGTTCTGAACTCCACAGATTCGGGTTTAAGCTTTGTGATAAGACCGGAAAGATAGGTAAGTGTGCCCTGCATCATATTTGCAACAAATGAGAGTTTTTCCAGTGCTGGTTCAAAGGCGAAATTCTGGATTTCAAGGCGACTTTCAGGTCCCATTGAAAGAACGCTGTTGTCTTTGAAAATAAGCCCAGTTGAACTATCTTTTCCGGTAATGAGAATATCTTTTTCCTGTATCAAAAAGCCTTGAAATGCTGTTATCAATTCATTTCCACGCTCAATCAGGACATCTCCGCTGACATTTTTGATTGTTGCAACTCCTCCAATTGAATCAGATGCCATGAGATAGCTCCATGGAGCTATTGTCCAGAAGATTGCAGTTGTAAAAAAGATAAGCTTGAGTATTTTGGTTGTTTTTGTCATTTTGTTGCCTCCTTTATAGCTTAGTAATTGGGTTTAATTAACTTACCCAAACTCCCCCTCCCAAGTCTGTAAAATGTGGCTGGGGGCAAGGAGAATGGGTAAGTTATTAAAAATCAATTCCTTAATGAGGGATTGAATCATAATTATAATAATGAAATATTAAGAGAGACTCAGGTTTAGGAAAGAGTCTTAAACAACTTGCCCATTTCAAAACATCCGCCATTGTAGGCCGTATGCTTGAGAACTCTAATTGGACATCTTATTTAGTGCTTTTTCCTTAATTGCTTTCATGGATAAATACACCGTCCCAGTCATCCGGTGGCGGGGTTTTAATAAAAAATTCACATCGTTTTCTGTAAATATCATATAGAGGCCTGTCATATTTTTTATTGTTGAATTTAAGAAAAATGTGATGGGCAGCCTTGAAGTTTTTATTGCGGTAGAGTGTCAGTGCTTCGTGGTATTCATCAAGATGTTTTTCAGGGTTATTGAGAAACATTCCGCTATAAAGGCCAAAAATTCTAAGTGGTTTTTGTCTTCCCCTTACCCTTACAAGATCCAACTCCTGAACCTGGTGGGTAGAGGGCACATGGGGTTTCATTACTTCGCTTATAACAATTCTTACTCCGTAAAACTTGCTCAGGTTTTCAAGTCGTGATGCCACATTGACATCATCCCCTATAATTGTATAGTTAAAAAGATCCTCTGTCCCCATATTTCCAACTCTTACAACCCCTGCATGTAGCCCGATTCCAATATTTATTTCAAAACCGTATTTTCTGACAAATTCACCATTTAACTCTCCTAATGCAGAGAGCATATCAACACCGGACTGAAATGTCCACATCATGTGATTTTCAACATCCATGGGTGCATTCCAGAAGGCCATGATACCATCCCCGATAAATTTGTCCAGGGTGCCGTTGTTTCGTGTAATAACACGGGTCATGGGGGTAAAGTATTCCTGAAGAAGCTGGGTTACCTGTTCCGGAGCAAGATTCTCGGAAAGGGTTGTAAAATTTCTGATATCTGCAAAGAGGATACTTACCTCTTTATCCTCTCCCTGGAGCTTAAGGCTTTGGGGCGATGAGATCACCTTGTCAACAATGGGCTTGGAGACAAATCTGGAAAAGGCATCCTTTAAAAAAGCTTTATCCCTTTCTGTATTAACAAACTTTATTAATGTAAGTGCAAAAAATGACAAGCTTATTACCGCAAGGGAAGGAACAGGTGAGATAAATGTTTTCCAGCGGAAAAAGCAGAAATCAGCTCCGCTGAAGATCCCTCCTGCAATAAAAGATATTATTACGATTGCTGTGCCCATTTTGCAGCGTATCATGATAATGGCGGTTATAATGGCTGTTCCCAGAATCACAAGTCCCTCAATTGTCCGTCCCCAGGGAGGAATAGTTATAAAATCTCTGCTGATAAGTGTGTCAATGACAGTTGCATGAACCTCAACTCCTATATATTCCGGATCAAAGGATGTATTGTGAATATCTTTTATGGCACTGGCAGATGAACCGACAAGAACAATTTTCCCTTTAAAATTATCAGCATCATACCTGTTATCAAGAATATCGGCAGCAGAATAGTATGGATATGTTCTGTTAGGGCCTCTGAAATGAATCATTATGTTGCCAAACTCGTCAAGTGGGATTTCAATTTTTTGTGAACAGAGAAAAGGCTTCTTGGAAATGTTTGAAAAAACAAGGCTTTGGCCTTCAGGGGTTCCCTTAAATGCTAAATTGTACTGTTTATGGATAAGCTGGAGCAGGGCAAGGGAAAAAGATGGATAGAGATCGCCTTTGTGCTGGATAATCAAGGGGGTGCGGCGTAGTATCCCATCTGGATCAGACAATGTATTTATGAATCCGCAGTTTTTTGCCGATTTTGCCAGTACATCAATTGGAGCAATAAGGCCTGTTGCATTAAAAATTTTTGTCTTACTTATGTCAAGTGAAGATTCGTTTATGGTGTTTATTAAATGTTTATTGTTTTTGGTAGAATGAGGATGTGGTGTGCCATCTTCTTTTGTCTTTTGATAAGTTGGATTGGCAAAAGCAAATGATTCAGAAGATATTTTTGTGGGGTTGAAAATCTTAAAGGGAATTTTTTGTAGATAGCCGATATCCCTCGGTGATGAATACAAAGGATCAAATCTGCAATAAAATCCAAGAACAGAGATGGTTTTTTCAAGTACATCAGCCATCATTTTATCATTATCATTGAACCTTTCCGGCAGGCCAGTAAATTGAATATCAATACCTATTTCCTTTTTCAGTGCTTCCTGAAGCCTGACAGGCGATGTCCTGTCTGGTTCGCTAAAAAGAATATCAAGACCGATGGCAGCAGGTTCAGACATGGAAATGTTTTTAATAAGTGATGCAAGCCTGTATCTTGGCCAGGGCCATTGTCCATAAACTTCAAGGCTTCTTTCATCTATATCCACAATAACAGGCAGTAAACTTTGTGGGGTATTGTGATATTTTTTTAAAAAATAGTCGTAGCAGCGGTTGTTTAAAGATGAAAGCCATGATGGGTTTATAAACCATATGAAGAGGGTCACGATTGTTAAAAAAAAACCTGTATATCCAATGGCTCCTGATGAAGTTTTTGTGCTTTTTTTGAATTGATTTATCAATTAAAGTGTTCCTATAAAGTGTTCCTAAAGTTTTAATGAGTCTATAAAATAAGGAATTGATTTTTAATAACTTCTCCATTCACCTTGCCCCCGAGCCACATTTTACAGAGTAGTGAAACCGTTATTTGGGCTTTGGGCAAAATCAGTAATTTTTGGGCATCCTTCATTTGAACCCAAAAATACTTTACACTTTTTTGTGAGAGATTCCCGCCACACAGAGTTTTCTCTCCGGAAAGTGTGAACTGGGAAATGAAGCATGTCATTTTAGGGTACAATTATTTATCCTAATTAACACATACAGATGGTGGATTAAAAGAATATTTGGCTGCTTACTATCAATATTCTCAAAGTCGATACATATGATTTTGTAAGCAATGTCAACACTGTCTGAATCAGGATTCCCAAGATTAACAAAGATAAGGCAGGATTATCTATCCTGAGCATCCTATCCATCCTGGTTATCCTGGTTCAGATAACTGCAATAACTTCTGAAAAAGCAATAAGATGTCTATTTTGAGAATATTACTGTGGTTTGCCATGGGCGTTTTAAATGAAAGTCGCTCTCTTTTAAGCCTACCCGGAGTTTTATTCTTCGTTGTGGCAGATGAGTTATTCTTCGTTGTGGCAGATGCGTTTACCATGACTGTCATTAAAAACACTTGAATAATTCCCATGTTTAAATGTAATGTCTGATTTTTACAAAATTAATTTTGAGGAGATATAAAATATGGATACCTACTATGTTGATGGTGATTATGTTGATGATGAAAAGGCCATGATATCTGTAAAAGATATTATTGTATTGAGAGGTTTTGGGATTTTTGATTTTATGATCACCTATAATAAGCGACCTTTTTATCTTAATGATCATGTGAGACGCTTTGAAAACTCGGCAATGGCCATTGGTCTGAAGTTAAATTACAGTGGGCAGGAAATTTGTGAGATTGTCAAAAGAACCATTGAGAAAAATCCCCACCATGATGAATCCTCTGTAAGGATTGTCCATAGCGGGGGAGTCAGCTTAGATGGTGTTACTCCCGAGGGAAACGGTATATTAATGGTTATGGTAACTCCCAAAAAGTGTCCACCTGCATGGTGGTACCAAAAAGGGGCATCAATAATTACCGTTGAAATGGAAAGGTGTCTGCCTGTTGCCAAAAGTACAAATTATCTTTCTGCTGTTTTTGCCCAGCAGCAGGCACGTAAAGTAGGGGCTGTTGAGGCAGTTTATGTTGATCGCAGCAACAGGGTGCTTGAAGGCACAACCTCAAATATTTTCTGTTTCAAAGGCTCTACACTCATAACTCCCTCTGATGATATTCTTGATGGAATTACCCGAAAAGTTGTCCTTAATAAGATAGCAGGTAATTTTGATCTTGAGATGCGGGATATTGATTTTTCTGAACTTATGGGTATGGATGAGATATTTTTGTCATCTTCAAACAAGGAGATTCTTCCTGTTGTAAGGGTTAATGATATGACTATTGGTTCAGGGGAACCAGGCGCAGGTACAAAGAAAATCATGCAGCTTTTCAGGGACTACACCCAAGCCTGGGGAAGGGGGGAAGTTGCCTGATGGGGGCGGAAGTTTATAAAAACAGTTATGATTCTCTTGTGCCTTTGACAAAAGTTTATGTGGATCTTAATGCAATTGCCCACAATGTTTCTGCCCTTAAAGCTCTTTGTGCCCCTGGTACAGCCATGATGGCTGTGGTTAAAGCCAATGGTTATGGACATGGCTCTGTGGCTATTGCACGTACTGCACTTGAAAACGGTGCATCTTTTCTTGGGGTGGCACGTATTTCCGAGGCTGTTGTATTAAGAGAGGCATCCATTGATGCTCCCATGCTGCTTTTTGGTGATGCGCATCCCTCCCAGATCCCCTGGCTTTCAGCCCATGACGTCAGGGTCACAGTGACCTCCCTTGAAAACGCCCGCCTGATTGCACACACAGCCTCTGGAATGGGCAAAAAAATAAAGGTTCATGTAAAAGTAGATACCGGAATGGGACGGTTTGGTTTCATGTCAATTTCATCAAGGTTAGATCAAACTATTGATGAGATAATGAAAATTATGGAACTTGATGCCATTTTTGTTGAAGGTATCTATACACATTTTGCAAATGCTGATTCAAAAGAGATCACTCATGCAGGTGTGCAGATTGGTCGTTTTAATGCCATACTTGATGAGCTTGAATCTCGGGGAAAAAAGCCTGCAATATCTCATGCGGCAAACAGCGCTGCCACAATCGGGCATCCTGATTCTCATTTTAATATGGTTCGCCCGGGAATATCTATCTATGGATTGTGGCCATCCCATGATATGAAACTCAACAAAGTTTTTCTTGATCGTAAGGATACTGTTCTTAATCTTGATGCTGCTGATATGGGACGTAACGCTACTGCTCTTGACTTTGATGCTGTTGATGTGGAAGGAGGGGCTGCTGCTTTTGATCCCAAATCTTTTTATCTTGAGCCTGCCATGTCCATTGTGTCAAAAATAATTCATCTTAAGTCTGTTCCCGCTGGCTTTGAAGTAAGTTATGGTTCAACCTATGTGACATCCATACCCACAAAGATAGCAACCGTACCCATAGGATATGCAGACGGTTACAGCAGGCTGCTCTCTTCAAGGGGGCATATGCTGGTAAGGGGAAAAAGAGCTTTTGTTGCAGGACGTGTATGCATGGATTTTACAATGATAGATGTTGGCCATATTCCTGATGTTGCAAGTGGAGATGAAGTTGTAATCATGGGAAAACAGGATAAAGAGGAGATTTCAGCAGACGAGATTGCTTCCCATACAGGCACCATAAACTATGAAGTTGTGGCATCTCTGACCGGCAGGATGCCTGTCAAATATTTGAGGGGTGACTCTATGGTTGGCAATTTGTCTGAACCAGAATAACCAGGATGGATAGGATGCCCAGGATGAATACTCAAAATCGACATCTATAACATCTTGAGCCTTGTCAATACTGTCTGAATCAGGATTCCCAAGATTAACAGGATAAGGCAGGATTATCTATCCTGAACATCTTGTTTATCCTGGTTATCCTGATTCAGACAAATTCAGTAAATGGAAAAAAAGCAATAAGATGTCGATTTTGAGTGAATAGGATGCTCAGGATATAATAATCCAGCCTTCTCTTTGTTAATCTCGGGTAATCAGATTCAGACAACAGCGTAACAGCTCCCTTTGTCAAGATAGATGCGGCTGAAATTAGAACCCAGTCCAATAAATACTTTGAGTTTAATTTTCAAAATTGCTATTGTGAATCCCTGATTTGAAATTGATAATATCCCTCACCTGCAAAGATGGGAGTTTTACATGAAATTCAAAGTGTTAAATCTTATACTTTCTGTTTGTATTATATGCATTGTCTTCATTTGTTCCGGTAGTGGGTTGTGCGTTGAATATCCTGACACATTAACAGATGATGAGGTAAAGTGGCTTGAAAGTATGTCAGATAAGCCCATACATTATCTGGTACCACCAAAATTTGCACCGGTATCCTTTATCGAAGATGGAGCTGTACAAGGCATTGTAAAAGAGTACCTTGGTATCATTGAAGAGTTTCTTGGTGTTCGGTTTGAGTTGGTTGATGTCCCCTGGAAACAGGGACTTGAGCTTGCCAGGCAGGGGGAGATGGATCTTTTTCCATGCATTGCCAGGTCATCAGAAAGGGAGGAATATCTTGAATTTTTAAGTGGCTCCTATCTTTCATTTCCCCTTGTGATTGTTACAAGAAAGGATGTTGAAGGCGTAAGGGAGATTGATGATCTTGCCAACAGACGGGTCGCTGTTGACAAAAGGCTTGTTGCTTACAGTAAACTTTCAAATGAGCATTCCTATCTTAATATTGAATATGTATTTGTCGAGGGCAACGTAAATGCCATGAGGGCTGTTTATCTCAATGAGGCAGATGTTGCACTTACAAGTTCTGCTGTGGCAGGTTACACTATTGTTCAAAATGGCTGGAACAATCTTCAGATTGCCGGAGAAACAGGCTGGCCTGAGGTTGAACTTACAATGGGTGTCAGAAAAGACTGGCCACAGCTTGTCTCAATTCTTGAAAAGACAATAGCCGTCATTCCTGAATCCACACGCACATCAGTAAATAATAAATGGATTCCTGTACATTTTGAGCACAGTTTTGACAGTGTCTATGTTTTAAAGCGTATTCTTCCTTTTCTGGCAGGAATTTTAGCTGTTACTCTTGGTGTATCATTTTTTCTTTTTATTGTGATGAAGAAAAATCGTCAGCTAAGAGAGGCTGATGAAAAAATACAAAGCGCCTACAAAGAGCTTGAACATGCCTGGAAAATTGCACGGGATGCATATCGTGCAAAGAGTGAATTCCTTGACAATTCCGGTCAGGCATTTCTCTCGTTTGGCGAGGACTTTCTGGTTGATCTTGAATACAGTCGCGAGTGTGAGGTTGTTTTTGGGCAACCTGTTGGGGGCAAAGACATAAGAGAGCTTCTTTTTTCAGATAAAGAAACTTGTGCAAAAGAGACCTTTCAGAGGGCAATCACTCTGCTTCTTAATGAAACTCTTGATTTAAAACAGGATATCTACCTATCTCTTCTGAAGAAATCTTACACTGTTAAGGGGCACTTTATTAATGCTGACTATAAGCTTATCAGCGATAACAAGATAATGTTGATTTTAACGGATGTTACAAGAGAGAGGCTGCTTGAGCAGGATGTAAAAAATGAGAGATGTCGCTTGAAATTTGTTATAACTGCTGTAAGGGAAAATAAGGATTTCTTTGATATTATTGATGATTTTAATCAATTCAAATTTAAAACCCTGCCGGAGCTTGCTTCACCTTTCAAGGAGATTACTCCTGATAAGGAGAAGCCATCAGATTTAAACTCTTCTAAAAGAGAAATTCTATCTCAAATTTACAGGAGCGTACACACATTCAAGGGTGTTTTTGCACAGCAGGAATTTATAACTTTTCCCGGGTGGCTGCATGGAATGGAGAGCCGAATAGCGGAGATACTCTCAGTTGAAACACTTAACCCTGGACTGATTGAACAATTTGTCACTGATTTTGGTGCTGAAAATGCCCTTGAAAAGGATCTTGATATTATAAAGGATGTCCTTGGAGAATCCTTTATGGAGCGTAAAGGCAGTGTTCTTATTTCGCCGGAACTTGCATTGGGTATTGAGAGAATATCCCGAAAATTGCTTGAAGGCTTTGTCTATTCTGACAGCCATGGCAGAACTGCAAAAAATTCCGGTAAAAGTATTCAGGGCATATATGAGGAAGAGTCAGGAAAAAAAGAGCAGTTGATGGTCATGCTGAAGGAAATAAGGTCTCTTTCTCTGGAGTTTGCCGATATGCTGAAACAGGCAACAGAGATTCGTTATGTGGATATAAAATCTTTGCTTGAATTCCATGTGGATGGTGCAATGAGACTGTCACGGCGTCTTGGAAAACAGATTGCTCCATTTGAGGTTGAAGGGGATGAAATCAAAATTGATCCAGATGTTTTTGCTCACTTTATACGTTCCCTTGTAAATATATTCCGAAATTGTGTGGATCATGGCATTGAAACTCCTGAAGAGCGTGTTGAGCTTGGTAAGCCGGAACTTGCAAAACTTTCCTGTTCTGTCAGAAAACTGAATGGCGCGGATAATTCATTTGAACTCTCTATTTCTGATGATGGAAGGGGTATTGATATTGATGCTGTAAAGAAAAAAGCTTTTGAAAATGGTTTTATTTCATCACAGAGCCAGATTGAAGATGCTTCTGATGATGAGATTCTCAATCTTGTTTTTGAAAGCGGGTTCACTACATGCAGTAATGTGACAGCCATGTCAGGAAGGGGCATGGGGCTCAGTGCTGTAAGGGAGGAACTTGAAAAAATTGATGGAAAAGTTGAAATAAAAAGCAGAAATGGAGAGGGAACAGAATTTCTGTTTCACATCCCGTTATAACGGCCACGGCAGAGCCATCTACCACAACAATGCCTGAAAGCCTTTATATATCAGCATGCTATGAAGGTTTTTTTTAATGGATTGTTGATGTTACCAGAAAGGAGCTGAGAAATTAATGGCTATCAGCATGAACGAATTAATAAATATTATTTCAGAACGTTTAGAAGGTTTTTTTAAGGATGAACTTGATATAATTGTTGATGACAGGGAAAAGGGCATAATCCCCATGCATCGGCTGGGATTGCGATATCTTACAACTGTAATTAATATCAGTGGAAGTATTAATATTAATGTTATTTTCAGCTATGAAAAGAGATTGATAGAAAAGATTTTTGAGATTTATACAGAGGATGTGGAGATATTACCGGAAGAGCGCCTTGAGTACATAGAGGAGACAGCCGGAGATATTATCAATATTATTGTGGGAAATTCAACCGCAGATTTTGAGTCCTCGTCATCTCTTACTCTCTCTCCGCCAATCATGATTTCTGAGGCAAAAAGCATTGCCAAAAGCAAAACATCTGAGTTTTTTGTGAATCATCTGCACACCTCATATGGAACCATGACTATATTTTGCGTAGGTCCAAAAAATGTTACAGAAGGTTTTGTTTTGCCGGAGTGTGAAGATAAGAATCTGGAGGAAAATTAATGACATCTCTTAATATAATGGTAGTTGATGATTCTGCTATCACCATAAAAAAATTGACTAAAATTTTAGAAGAACTTGGACATACTGTGGTTGCTGTTGCAAGAACAGGCAGGGATGCCGCAGCTATGTATGGAAGTGTGAATCCCGATTTGGTTACAATGGATATAACAATGCCGGATATGGATGGTATTGAAGCTACCAAACTTATCAGAAAGGAGTTTCATGATGCACTGATAATAATGGTTACTTCCCATGGTCAGGAACAGATGGTCATTGATGCCATTGAGGCAGGGGCATTGGGGTATGTTATCAAACCTGTAAAAAAAGAGAAACTCCAGGAGTCTATTGACCGGATTCTGGATAAATTCTGGAAATCCTGACCTTGATACGCCAGAGTCAAAAGCGTTTTAAGCTTCTTTACCGTTAACATGACTATCATTTTTATGATTGAGGGTGACTTTTGCATTCGGCCATGAAGCTTTTGCCCCAAAAACAACAAATACGGAACTTAAAAACTAAAACAGTCAGGTATAGCCATGCAGTTGAATGAAAACAATCTCATCGAAACCATGTTTGATGTCATGCCTTTTTCTGTGTATGTGGTGGATGTCAATACCATGGAGATCATTCATATGAATAGGGCAATGATTGGTCGCAGAGGAGGTAATTTTACAGGCCGTATATGCTACGAAGCTCTTTATGAAGCAGAGTCCCCATGTATTTTCTGCAAAATGAACGAGATTCTCGGGCAAAACCGCAAACCCAACGGCGTAAGCGTGACCCATGACCATTTTGATGATATGGATGATTGCTGGTATCAGATTCAGGACAAGGCTATTACCTGGCCTGACGGAAGGGTTGTTAAATGTTCTATTGCCGTTGACATTTCTGAACTAAAAGATATGCAGAATCACCTTGCTGAAGCCCATGCACAGCTTGCCCTTAAAAACAGGGAACTTGAGGATGCCACTCGCCATAAAAGTGAATTTCTGGCAAATATAAGCCATGAAATAAGAACTCCCCTAAATGCAATCATTGGCTTAAGCGATCTTGCAATAAAAACCGAGTTAACTCTAAAACAGCGGGATTATATTAAAAAGATCAACAGGTCATCCACTTCTCTTCTGCGTATTCTTAACGATATTCTTGATTTTTCAAAAATTGAGGCCGGACGTATAGATCTTGAGCATCTGCCGTTTGATCTGCCACAGATGCTTGATGAAGTTTCCGGAATGTTTTATCACGCAGCATCAAAAAAATTCATAGAACTTCTTTTATCACTTGATAGCAAGGTACCCTGGTTTGTTATTGGTGATCCCTTCAGATTGGGGCAGATTCTTTCCAATCTTATAAGTAATGCAGTTAAATTTACAGATTCTGGTCAGATTCTCATCAAAGTCAATCTTATTGATAAAAGAGATGATGAAGTCACAATAAGATTTGCTGTTTCAGATACTGGTATCGGTATTCCGGAAGATGTTATCCCTTTACTTTTTAAATCATTTACCCAGGCAGATGCTTCAACAACAAGAAGATATGGAGGTACAGGACTTGGATTGACCATCTGCAAGAAGATGGTGGAGCTTATGAATGGTACCATCTGGGTTGAAAGTGTCAGGGGAGAAGGTGCAACATTTACATTTGAAGTAAAGTTGAAGCTTCAGGAGCGGGAGTTAAAACGCAAATCTTTCAGAAGCTCACAAATTGATGGCATAAATGTCCTGCTGGCTGATGATAACCCTGTCTCACTGGGGGTAATGGTAAAGATTCTGGAAAGTTTTGGTTGCAGCATAACACCGGTTGATTCCGGAGAAAGTGCACTTGAACTATTGCGTAACTTTCCGGATGATAAACCTTTTTTTGATCTTTTGATCACTGACTGGCATATGAAACAGATTAACGGTATTGAGCTTGCTGCAATTCTGAAAAAGGATTTGCGTTTGGCTAAGCTTCCAATTATTCTTATTTCAGCCTTTGATAAGGATGGGCTTCTGATGGGTCTGTCTGGCAATGCAGGCATTGATGCGTTTATTGCCAAACCTGTAAATCACAGTATTCTTTTTGAAACAATTATGGATGTTATCCGAAATGTTGATAAATCAGGAAATATTACCAGGGTGGCAAAAACAGAAATTACATCTGACGAAATAACAGTAAAAGAGAATCTTCAAAACAGACATATTCTTGTTGTTGATGATAACTCCATCAACCTTCAGATTGCAAGGGAACTTCTGGAACGTGTGGGGGTGGTTGTTGATACTGAACAAAATGCAGCTAATGCTGTTGCAAGGGCATTGAGCTGCCCTTATGATATTATACTGATGGACGTGAACATGCCTGACTTGGATGGTCATGAAGCAACAAAAAAGATGCGTAGCCATTTTGTAAAAAGTCCTATTATAGCGATGACAGCTCATTCCACATCCCAGGAGCGTAGCAAGGCTGTTAATTCCGGAATGGATGATTTTATCAGTAAGCCCATTGATTCCAATGTGTTATATCATGTTCTGTTGAAATGGATCTCTCCTGAAAACACATTGGGTAAGAGCTATCCTGACATTGAATCTGGGCAATTGGGTAAGAGCCATCATGATATTGAATCTGGGCAATTGGGTAAGAGCCATCATGATATTGAATCTGATCAATTAAATGAACCAGAGATTTTAATTGAATCTGAACCATCAAATGAGCCGGAACACTTAATAGAATCTGAGCCATCAAATGGGTCAGAACATTTAATTGAATCAGATCCTTTGAGTGGACCCGATCCTTTATTGGAATACTTTAAATCACATGGTACCTGTGATTCTTCGGCAGTTGCAAGATCTGTTTCGTCGGAATTTGATGAAATCATTGACGACGATAATGTGGAGATAAGTGATGTAGCTTCTGATGCCATCGCAGATGATTCTGTCTCTGGGGCAAACTCAGTTGACTCCTCTTCTGGTTCCAAAGCAATTGGCTCCTCTTCTGGTTCCAAAGCAGTTGGCTCTTCATCTGGTTCCAAGGCACTTGACTCTTCATCTGCTACTAAGGCAGTTGATTTCTCTTCATCTGGTTTCAGGGAAAATGGCTCTTATTCCGATTTTACAAAAACTGAATCTCCTTTAACTTCTAAAATATTCAAAAAAGTTTCGGATGATGTTAAAGTTCTTGACACGGCTTCAGGTATCAACCGGTTGGCAGGCAATAAAGCGCTATATCGGGAGCTTTTGGCTCAATATCTTAATGAGAATGTCTCAAAGCTTACGGAACTGAAACATACAATGGAGTCAGGCGGTTTTGAACATGCTTCAAAAATTGCTCATTATATTAAGGGTGTCAGTGGCAATATTTCACTGGACAGGGTTTTTTATTACTCGGGCATTCTTGAAACAGCTCTTCTTTGTTACAGTTCAGGTGAAAAGATCTGCAAGGGAGAAGGTGAATATCTGTGCGGGTTATGGGAACTTTATCTCTCCTTGGAGTCAGAAACCTGTACAGGTGTTCAGGTCATTGAAAAATGGCTTGAAAATGAAAGTAGTGATGCTGTGAAAGAAGATGTAAAAAAGTCCTTTGATCTTGAAACAGAATTGAGGAATCTCCTTTTTATGTTAAAGGAGAATAATTCCAAGGCATTGGATCAGGTTAAAGTTGTGATGTCATCAGATATTTTTGGTGAAATGGAGCACGCCCGTCAGATTGAAATGAATATTAACTCTCTTGATTTTGAGGCAGCAATAGATCTTGTCCGGCGTGTTGCATCAGACCTCTCAATTGTTTTATAACTACCATGGTAGATTAATTTATCACAATTGAAAAGGTGAAAATTATTTTAAAAACAGCCACTTACTGAGATTTTTCAATAAACACCCGTTCCCTGGCGGGCACAACGAAGCATGAAAGTCCTTAATACTCAAAGTCGAAATCTATGGTCTTGTAAGCCTTGTCAACACTGTCTGAATCAGGATTCCCAAGATTAACAAGATAAGGCAGGATTATATATCCTGAGCATCCTATCAATCCTGGTTATCCTGGTTCAGACAACTGCAATAACTTCTGAAAAATCAATAAGATGTCGATTTTGAGTTAATAGCCTTATAAAATGAGGACTTTATTATAAAAAAAATGAGAATAGTATGGATCAAGATAGTCGCTATAAAGTATTGATTGTGGATGATGCACTGGATAACATAAAAATCCTGATTGACCTTCTACATCATGATTATACCACTTTTTTTGCAAAAAGCGGCAAAAAGGCCATTGAACTGGCACGTTCAATAAGGCCGGATATTATTCTTCTGGATATTGTCATGCCAGAGATGGATGGTTATGAGGTTTGTGAGAGATTGAAAAGTGAAAAATCCCTTTCCGATATTCCGGTTATATTTATTTCTGCAAAAAATCAGGTTGGGGATGAGACAAGGGGACTTGATCTTGGAGCAGTGGATTATATTACAAAACCTGTTAGTCCTCCCATATTAAAGGCAAGAATAAGAAACCATCTTAAGTTGAGCAATGCCATGAAGGAGCTTAAGCTTCTGTACAGCATGGCACTTGATGCAAGCCCCCTTACCGGCCTTCCTGGCAACAACAGCATTGCAAAGCGTATTGAGTCTGCCCTTGCAAAGAATGAGAAAATATGTGTGGTCTATACCGATCTTGATAATTTCAAGGCATATAATGACAAGTATGGATTTGCAAAGGGAGATGAGGTGATTCTCTTTAACAGCTATATTCTACAGAGTGGATTAAAATCCAATGGTCTTGATGACTGTTTTATAGGGCATATCGGCGGAGACGATTTTGTAATTACACTGCCTGTTGACAAAGTAAATGATGTTATGGATACCATTATATGTAGTTTTGATGAGGGAATTACAAATTTCTATAACTCCGAAGATCTTGCAAATAAGGCCATTGTCTCATGCAACAGATGTGGAGAGAAACAGCAATTTCCACTGATAACCATAAGCATGGCAGGTGTGGATATAACAGCACCGAAATATGAAAAGTATATACAGGTAAATGATGCTTGTTCCGAAGGTAAAAAGAGAGCAAAGGCAATTGAAGGCAGTGTATTTGTGATGGAACGCCGTAAAGGTAATGGAGTGTAGCAAAAGCAATAGAATGTCGCAAAGGCAATGGAGTGCCGCAAAGGTAGTCCGGACTATGAGCCAATAATATTTAAACAGGCTTAAAACCCTTGCTCTAATTGATTTTTTTTGCATTCAACTTTTCAGAGTTTTCCCGATTTTGGTGAACTCCTCGATATTCTTAAAAAATAGACGAATAAGCTCTGGATCAAAATGAGTTCCTGACTCGGCATTGAGGATATCTGCTGTTTTTTCCATGGAAAATGCAGGTTTGTAGCTTCTGGGGGTTGTCAGGGCGTCATAGACATCTGCCACAGCCACAATTCTTGCTTCAATTGGTATGTTTTCACCTTTAAGCCCCATGAGGTATCCATTTCCGTCCCATCTTTCATGGTGATAAAGAGCAATATTTTTTGCAACCTTGTCAAAACCATCACCACTGAGCATCTTTCCCCCTATGGCAACATGCTGCTTCATTAATTCAAACTCTTCAGTAGTATATCTTCCTGGTTTTTTAAGGATGTTATCAGGAATACCCACTTTGCCAACATCATGCAGTGGAGAGTAAAGTTTTATTTTTCCTGCCATTTCGCTGTCAAGCCCTGCTTTTTCTGCAAGAAGTGCAGAGTAGAGGGCAACTCTGCGGATATGAAGTCCTGTATCATTGTCATTATAAAGGTTTGCATTTTCAAGTGCGCTGACCATGCAGAGGGTCATGTGTTCAATTTTTCGGGTTTTCTCATCCACAAGAATCTGAAGATGTGCTTTCCTGTCCTCAAGAAGGCGATTTTGCTCCTTGAGCTTTTCTGTGATCACCTTTAATGACAGATGGACATTAATCCTTGCCAGAAGTTCATGCTGATTAAAAGGTTTTGTAATAAAATCAACTCCTCCGGAGCTAAAAGCCCTTATTTTATCTCCGGCGGAGTTCATGGCTGTGATAAAGAGTATCGGGATGTCCACTGCTTCCGGAACATTTTTGATCTTTTCGGCAGTCTCATAGCCGTTCATCAAAGGCATCATTATATCAAGAAGTATAATGGATGGCATATCAATTGTTGTGTCTGAAATTATCTCAATTGCCTCTTGTCCGCTTTTTGCAAGGATTATGTGACAATGTAATGTGGATTGTATCAATGTTGCAAGTAGTTTTCTATTCTCTTCAATGTCATCCACTATCAGGATTGATAGATTTTCAGGAAGATTTGTATTGTTAATAAATGCTGGAATGTCAGATTTATTAATCTCATCTGTATTGAGGTTCTGCTCATATTTATCAGATTGTGTATCTGGATCTTCAAAGGTAGTCTCTCTAAATGCATCAGGAATTAGCTTATGTATTGTTGACTCCAAAGCCTCCTTTGTAAAAGGTTTTGCAATGTATGCATCGCATCCGGCCTGGTGGTATTTGTCCTTGTGCCCCTTTATTGCATCGGCAGTAAGCGCGATGACAGGTATTGTTCGCAACCTGGTATCCTTTCTTATTGCTTCGATAGTCTCAAGGCCATTCATAACCGGCATATGCATGTCAAGAAGGACTATATCGTACTTATTGCTTTTCATCTTCTCTAATGCAATTTTGCCGTTTTCAGCAGAGTCACTTGCGATATTCATGCTTTTAAGGCGGGTTTTTGCAAGTACAATATTGACAGGGTTATCCTCCACAACAAGGCATTTAATTGGCTTGGAGTTGCGGCAGATTAAAGATTTAGAAAAAGAGTCTCCTTTGGTAGCAAATTCTCCGTTTTGAGCATCATCAGGAATGGTGTCTGTTATTGCCATGGGCAGTTTTACCATAAAAACAGAGCCTTTGTTCAGGGTGCTTTCAACCTGGATATCACCCCCCATAAGACGAACAAGAGATAGCGATATGGAAAGCCCAAGCCCTGTTCCTCCATAGTTTCTTTCAGTGGAGTTATCAGCCTGTTCAAATGCTTTAAATATGCTTTGAATACGATCTTTTGGGATGCCTGAGCCTGTATCATGTACCTCAATTAAAAATTCTGGTTCACTGTAATGACATTTTATTGTAATGCCACCCTCTTTTGTGAATTTGATTGCATTGGCGGTGAGGTTTACAAGAATCTGTCTTACCCTCAGCTCATCTCCTACTGCATATTCAGGAGTGCCTTCTTCAATTATTACATCAATGGTAAGGCTTTTTTCACGTGCAGATACAAGAAACATGGATGAGAGGTGGTTCAGAAGGTTTTTCATGGAGAAAGGAGCATTTCTGATTTCAATTTTGCCGGCTTCAATTTTGGAGAAATCAAGGATTTCATTGATAAGATTCATGAGTACATGGGCAGACTGGGATATCATTCTCAGATGCTCTTTTTGTACGGGGCGGGTTTCACCTGAAAGCAGTATATCAGAAAAGCCGATTATTGCGTTCATCGGGGTTCTTATCTCATGGCTCATGTTTGCAAGAAATTCAGATTTTGCCCTGTTGGCTGATTCGGCTGCATTTTTACCCTCAAGAATGGCCATTTCCGCTTTTTTGAGGGCAGAAAGATCCATAAAAGCCTCCAGCAGAACCTTTTCACCCTTTAATTTAATGGGAATAACACTTTTAAGTATATGGGCAATGGAGCCATCTTTTTTAAGTGCGTTGCGCTCTTTTAACACTATCTTATTTTTGTGATGGTCATATATTGGGCAGTCGTTGAGATCAAGGGTGCAGAAGTTGTTATGACAAATTTTATTTTTAAGAAGGGTTGTCCCTTCATCTTTTTCGTATCCAAGTATCTTTTCAGCCTCGGTATTTAGCTGTATGATGCGTTTTTCCGAAGAGATAAGTACAACACCCACAGGCAGATTGGTAAATATCTCCTGAAATATGGCATTTGACTCTTCATAGGATTTTAGAAGGTTGATTTTTTCTGTCATATCCTCTTTTATGGCAACATATCCTGTTATTTCGCTATTTGAATCTGTTACAGGTATTATGGTGGCACTTTCCCAGAAAAGCTCTCCGTTTTTCTTGCGGTTTTGAACTTCATTGTGCCAGACCTCTTTTGAGATCAGGGTATTCCACATATTTTCATAAAATGCGGCATCGTGGTATCCAGAGTTTAAAATTGAGCTTTTCTTACCCATTACTTCACTGTGGGAATAGCCGGTTATGGTTTCAAATGCAGGATTGACATACTCAATATTGTTATCCCTGTCTGTAATCACAACGCTTAAAGGGCTCTGTTTAATTGCAGAGAGAAGTTTTCTGTTCTCCTCTTCAGCCGCAGTGACAGATTTAAGGATGCGGGTTATTCTGATAAAGATCAGCAAAAACATTATTGTGATCATAACCTGGAATGCCAGATAGAAATATTTGCGGATTGTGTCAAATTGATTGAGCAGTGACTTTCTGCTGGCAAGTAGTTTTTCCAGTTCAGATGTGGTGTCAAAAAAGATCTTGTTGCTGTTTTCCCTGCATCTTAAAAGCAGTGTGTCTGATTCAAGAAGATATTGCTGGAGGGTATTTTCAAAGGATTTTGTTCGTGCCTGGCTCCATTCATTATTCTCATGGGCTTTCTCCATAATGTAACGGGTTGCACGAATGGTTGAAAGAAGGCTTTGCAGTTCATCTATTTTGGGGAGAATGGAAATTATCTCAATAATGGAATCATATTCCATGTTGTAAGAGTTTTTCAGATAAGCAATGCCATCCTCTTTAAATTGCTTTATATCTTCAGTATTGATATCCTCATTAATGGGAGTGTTTTTTATATATCTTATCTCTTCTGATATCTCATCTTCAGTATTAAGGTTTACAATAATCTTGTGGGTGAAACTTCCTCCCTTGTTGAGAATGGGAAGCAGTTTTTTCAAGGACTCCATCTCATCATTTGCCTGTCGGAACAGAAGTTCCCTTGCATGCCTGTTAGGAGAAGCAATAGTTTTCTGGAAATATAGCTCAAGGAGAATTATTTTTTCCTTGATAAGTATCCCGATCTCCCTTTTTGCCCGCTGATTGGCAACAATGGTGTTTTGCTGCCTGATTCTCTTGATGAGAATATGTTCAACAATAATTTGGGTTGTTGAGTAGGTGATCAGGATTATCATGAAAAAAGCAAGAAAACGGATTATCAGTTCGGAAAAAAAATGTCTGCTTCGGTTTCTCTTTTTTGATGGTCTATATTCCATAAAAGGATGTGTGCCTTAAAAATGTGTAGAGTACCTTAGGGAGTCATCTGTTTTTAATATACCGGATATCGCTTTGATGAGGTCTATCAAAAGGTATTTTAAAACGCTATTTGGGTAAATCAGACTATGTTGTGTCCCTTATTTCAGGGATTGGAGTTCATCTCCTGGAAGAACAAACCATATTTTTTGAAAATTTTATGTCCTTCTTCAGATGCTGCAAAAGCCATGAATTTACGAGCAGTGTCCATGTTTCGTGAAAATTTTAAAAGGCCAAGCACAAGATTGTTTACTTCTGAAAATTGAGGGTCAATATCAAGGACATCCATGTAGTCTCTGTTCTCCTCCCATGTTGATACTGCATGCCAGTTTATAACAAGATCAGCCTCTTTGTTGACAATAACCCTTGCAAGATCCTTTGAGTCAGTTGTCAAAAGCATTGCATTCTGAAGCACCAGGTCATAGATTCCTCGTTTTTCAAGGATCTTCTGGGTCTCTTTGCCTATGCTGCCGCTTTTGGCATTGCCGATTACAACGGCATATTCCTTTTTCGCAAGATTTGCAAGATCGTTTGTTATTCCAAGGGGATTGCCTTTTTGAACCATAATGGATGCTCTGTTGTGCCCGACATGTACAGTTTCAAGGATGGTACAGGGATAGTCACTGCTAATTGTCTTGTAATATTGGTCCGAGCCTGGGAGATAAAGATCTCCGGTTTTTGTATAAATTATTGATTTCAGAAGATTTCCTGAACCACCTTTGGTAATGGTGATGTTTACGTTTTCTTCTTTTTCAATGATTTTTGCAATTTCAAGCATGGGCTTTATCATTGTGATACCACAGAAAATCAACAGCTCTTTTTTTTCGGGCAGGTCTGCTGTATGTTCCTTTTCACATCCGGTAACAAGTAGAGAGGAAATCAGAATCACGGCAATAAGTATATGGCGTGATATTGATGATCTTACGGTAAGGTCATATATTGATTTATTAAAAGACATTTTATTTTGGCCTTGTCATTTCAGGAAGGTATAAATCTGTGAATGAATGGTGCCGATAAAAGATTGCTTTTTTTTATCCTCAGGTTTATTATAGCCCCTATTCCTTTATATAGACAAGTTTAAAATTAAGGACAAAAGACAATGCAGATATTTAGATATCCTTCAGATGAGGGAGATAAAAGGGTTATCCAGACCATTGAAAGAGGACTTGGTTTTTCAGAATCAGATTACAAAAATGTGGATTCCTACATTCAGGATGTGCGAAAAAGAGGTGATGAGGCTGTAATTGATTACACCCGCAGGTTTGATTCAGCCAAAGTAACATATGAAAACTTCAGGGTTTCTACCCTTGAGTTTGAAAGTGCAGAAAAACTTGTTGATGCAGGTTTTTTAAAGGCGCTTGACCGTGCTGTTGATCAGCTTGAAGCTTTTCATATTCGTCAGAAACAGAACTCATGGATAGATAACCCAAGGGATGGGGTTATGGTGGGACAGCTTGTAAGAGCTGTATCTGCTGCCGGCATCTATGCCCCTGGTGCAAAGGGTGGAAAAACACCTCTTGTATCATCTGTCTTGATGGGCGCGGTTCCTGCAAGGGTGGCAGGTGTTGACTCCATTACGCTCATGACACCGCCCATGGAAGATGGCACAATTAATCCCTATATGCTTGTTGCTGCAAGGCGGGTTGGTATTGATGCTGTTTTCAAGGCCGGAAGTGCCTGGGCAATTGCAGCAATGGCCTATGGTACCGAGCAGATTAAAAAGGTGGATGTCATTGTAGGACCTGGCAACATCTATGTGACCCTTGCCAAAAAGATTGTATCCGGAACAGTGGGAATTGACATGATTGCAGGTCCAAGCGAAATTCTTGTGATTGCAGACAAGGGTGCAAATCCTGACTTTCTGGCAGCAGATCTGCTCTCCCAGGCCGAGCATGATCCAATTGCATCTTCTATTCTTGTCACAGATTCACAGGAACTTGCAAAAAAGGTTTCCGATGCTGTTGGCCGGCAGCTTGAATCCCTTCCGAGAAAAGAGATTGCCGCTCAATCCATCCGTGATTTTGGCGCAATAATGGTTGTACCTGATATTGATACTGCCATTGATCTCTCCAACAGGCTTGCTCCGGAGCATCTTGAACTTGTGGTGGAAGAGCCCTTCCAATATACAGGTAAGATCAGAAATGCCGGAGCCTTGTTCATTGGCCCCTATACGCCGGAACCTGTGGGGGATTATATAGCCGGCCCCAACCATGTTCTGCCCACTGCCGGAACAGCACGTTTTTCATCTGCTCTTTCTGTTGATGTTTTCACGAAAAAAACAAGCCTTATCAACTACTCTAAGGCTGCCTTTGAAAAGGAGGCCAATGATATAATAACCCTTGCAGAAATTGAAGGGCTTGGTGCCCATGCCAATTCTATAAAGGTTAGAATGGAAAAAAGTTACAGTAAATAGATGGAGCCATGAATGACAGATCAGAAAACAACCATTAGTCGCAGGGATAAACGTCGCAGAAAGAGAGCTACGCTCTGTCACTGCTGCAAGGGAGAGTTTTCCTTCTGCTGGAGCTGCCGATGCGGATTTGCCATCTGCCAGGAGTGCATGTATGAAAATCAGTGGGGTATGACCTGTAACGGTATCACCTGGGAGTGTCCCGATTGCAGTGAGCAGAATTCCTACTGTAACCAGTAGAGGAAGTGTAATCTTTCATTTCTCAGTTAAAACTTTAGTGAATAATATTCCCATTAATTAAACATTGTCAAAAAAATTGTAAAGTATTTTTGGATGATATGAAATATGACAAAAAAATAAGGTGCATATCTGAAATAACATGGCCACTTACATCCCCATTCGCAGACTTGCGAGGGGAAGTTAGGTTAATTTTATTTCGGCCTCATACCTTAAAAGGTCAAACAGGGGGTTGTGTTGTATGCCTGAGTTGTGGACAAAAGATAAAGAATTTGAATTTTTTGAAATTTCATCAAATCTTGTAACCATTCAACAGTTGTTTTATTATGGAGAAGATTTTCGTTATTACGCGTATTGGCCTAAAAGCTATAAAGGCGGCAAATCTACATTGCAGAGTAGAAATGCGTTAATTGGAAATTTTACTGAAAAGTTTGTAGTTGATTTATTGCAGGATTTTGCAAAATCCAGAAATCTTTACGCTATTCAGGGCGCAATATGTGATCAAATTGGATTAACTTCCAAATCACCGGCGGATGTTGTTCTTTGCAGGGAAAATAAAACAGAACAGAGAATAGAAGATATTATAGCTATCTTTGAAGTTAAAATGTCAATTGTCTGGAATTGGGAATATACAACTAATGGGTTGAAATGTTTAGGAGATTTTAAGACACATCAAGGCAATCCAGGATTGTTGCGCTCAGATTCAATGTTAAAAGCAATTGGAAAAAGTATAAATATTCGAGTTTCAGGTTATGGTGCTTCACATATTCCTATTGTAATATTGGGCAACACTCCAATAACTGAGTACTATACGGAAAAAGTAGATCATTTATTGATAGCAGGAATAATACAGGGTTTTTGGTCACTTAATACAAAACCTTTGGATGATAACATTGAGACTTTAAAACAAACTGATAAAAAAGGTTTTGTTCGCATTGATTCTTACTGCGAATTTCTTGATATGCTTGATAAGTTGTTGATTGAAAAACAGAACTTTTTTTCTGCCATGAAAACAAAAAATCAACTGGGGAAAATTATTGAGATAGCAAGTCAGGAAAGAAGTTTGGAATCAAAAGCAGAAAAGTTTCTTGAATTAATAAAGGTATAGAAAAATATGCTTAAAAATGAACAAAATTATAATCGGGTGGGAACAAAAACAAGTTCTTTCGGGACTTCTGGTCGAATAAATCATGATTCAACAAAATTCTATAACAGTAAACTTTATAGAGATTTTAAAAAAAATAAAAAAATTGTTTACACAGAAAACAATATACATACGCAATATTTAAATCGAATGTTTTGTAAGTCCAGCGAAAAAATGGATGAGCTGCCAGATAATAGTATTCATTTGATGATCACGTCGCCTCCATATAATGTCTCAAAAGAATATGATAATGATTTAAGCCTGAAAGAGTATATTGAGCTTCTGAATCGTGTTTGGCAGGAAACATATCGGGTGATGGTTCCTGGTGGTAGAGTTTGTATTAATATTGCCAATTTGGGACGAAAACCATATATACCTCTCCATAGTTATATTATTGAAAGTATGCAAAAGATCGGATTTCTTATGAGAGGCGAAATTATCTGGAACAAAGCATCAAGTGCAAGTCCATCCTGTGCATGGGGCAGTTGGATGTCAGCTTCAAATCCTGTCTTAAGGGATATCCACGAATACATTCTGGTTTTTTCAAAAGATATTTATTCAAGAAACAGAAAGAACAAGGAAAGTACAATAAAAAAGGAGGATTTCCTTGAATGGACAAAAAGCGTCTGGACATTTTCGGCGGTGTCTGCAAAAAAAATAGGACACCCTGCGCCTTTTTCTGAAGAGCTTCCACACAGACTTATCCAATTATATTCTTTTGCGGGTGATATTGTTTTAGATCCATTTGCAGGAAGTGGCACTACATGTTTATCTGCTGTAAAAAATAAACGTAACTATATTGGCTATGATATTAATGAGCAATATATAGAATTGGCGGAAAAACGAATATTTGGTTTTGTAAGTCAGATGGATCTTTTTTATTAATGCTTTCCTTGATAATCGACACAGACCAGGCTTTGAGTCTGTTAAATGTTCTGAATTAGAATCAGAAGCTTACTCTTCTTATTAGCAGTGGTGATAATGAGATTATACATTTGGCTCACTAACAATGGAGGATGTTATGGCTTTAATTCACGTTACTGTGTCAGTAAATAATTTACGCAACGATGGCAAAGCCTTTGAATCTCAATTTCTGGTAGATATCCTGGTTATCTTGATTCAGACAAATTCAGCAACTGCAAAAAAGCAATAATATGGCTCTTTTGACTAAGGAATTGCTCAGTCTAAATTCAACCCTTAAATGTTACACATATGATCTTTTGAGCTTGGAGATTCACTTTAATGACGAAATCCAGAACACTTTATCTTATCGACGGCACAGCCTATCTTTATCGGGCTTTCCATGCAATCCGAAATCTTTCAAACTCAAAGGGGCTTCCCACAAACGCCACATATGGCTTTACAATGATGCTGCTTAAGTTGATCAGGGATAAGGAGCCTGACTATGCAGCCATGTTTTTTGACATGAAAGGCCCCACATTTCGCCATGAAATATATGATCAATACAAGGCTAATCGTCCACCCATGCCGGAGGAGATGGCAGTTCAGATACCCTGGATCAAGAAGATTGTGGCTGCAATGAATATTCCGGTTGTGGAAAAACAGGGCTATGAAGCAGATGATCTGATTGGAACCTATACCAGAATTGCAAAGGCCCAGGGTTTTTTCTCGGTTATGGTAACCGGAGACAAGGATTTCATGCAGCTTGTGGATAGGGATTGCGTAATATGGGATCCCATGAAAGACAAGACAATGGATGTGGATTCTATCCGCAATGATCTTGGAATTGAGCCTATTCAGGTTATTGATATGCTGGGACTTGCAGGGGATACATCAGATAATATTCCCGGGGTTCCGGGTGTTGGACCCAAGACAGCCTTGAAGCTTATCAGTGAATATGGAAATATTCAGGAGATCTATGATAATCTTGATAATTTGAAGTCAAAGAAAGCAATGCACAAAAAGTTGCTGGATAATAGGGAACAGGCCTTTTTAAGTCGCCGTCTTGTAACCATTGAGAGATCTGTAGAGGTCAGCCACGATCTTGGGGAGTTCAAGATGGAAAAACCTGACAATGAAGCACTTGCAGAGCTATTTAAGAACCTTGAATTTAGAAAGTTGCAGCAGGAGTATTTTGAGGCTTTGCCTGTTCCGGAGAAGGATTACAGGTGCCTTACAAAAATTGATGATATTAAAAAGGTGTTGGATGAACTGAAAATCCCCTTTGCAATTGACACGGAAACAACCTCACAGCATCCAATGCTTGCCGAACTTGTTGGTATATCTTTTTCCTGTCAGCCCCACAGGGCATTTTATATTCCACTTGCCCATGTTCGCCCAGATTTGGATGAACTTTTACTCAACTCTTCAGATGTCTCATCTGATCTTCTTGAAAGCCAGCCCGATATCGGGGAAGTTCTTGCAATGTTAAAACCAATTCTTGAGGATCCTTTAATTCCAAAAGTCGGGCAGAATATCAAGTATGACTATATTGTGCTTGCAAAGTATGGCATTGAGATGCAGGGAATGGTTTTTGATACAATGATTGCATCATATCTTCTCAATCCATCCCTTCGCGGCCATGGACTTGATCAGATCGCCATGGATCTTCTTGGTCATAAAACCATAAAATATGAAGATGTTACAGGCAAAGGCAAAAAACAGATTCTATTCAGTCAGGTGGATATTGAAACTGCTGTACCCTATGCCTGCGAAGATGCGGATATTACCTTGCAGGCCCATGGGATTTTGAAGAAGCGTATTGAAAAAGAGGGGCTTTTAAATCTCATGGAGACAATTGAAATGCCCCTTGTTCCGGTTCTTGCAAAGATGGAGATGCAGGGAATCAAAGTTGATGTTGCAAAACTTCATGATCTTTCCAAATCCTTCCAGCAGGAGATGGATAAAATTGAAAAAGAGATTTTTGCAGTTGCAGGTGAGACGTTTAACATAAATTCCTCCCAGCAACTGGGGAACATTCTGTTTGAAAAACTCAAACTGCCGGTACAGAAAAAGACCAAAAAAAAGACAGGATACTCAACGGATATTGATGTACTCACAAAACTTGCTGAACAGCATGAACTTCCCGCACTTATTTTAAGATTCAGATCCCTTGGCAAGCTAAAATCAACATATACAGATGCTCTTCAGCAGCTTGTCCATCCATCTACCTTCCGGATTCACACATCCTTTAACCAGACAATTACAGCCACTGGCCGCTTGAGCAGTTCAGACCCCAATCTTCAGAATATACCCATCAGAAATGAAGAGGGAAAGAGTATAAGAGAGACATTCATACCCGAAAAAGGATGGAAACTTCTTGCAGCAGATTATTCACAGATTGAGCTGCGGATACTTGCCCATTGTGCCGAAGACAAAATTCTTATTGAAGCATTCACAAATGATGAGGATATTCACACAAGAACTGCCGCAGAGGTGTTCCATGCCCTGCCGGGGTTTATTACAGATGAGCTTCGGCGCCAGGCCAAGGCCATAAATTTTGGTATTGTATATGGCATGGGTGCATTTAAACTTGCAAAGGAGCTTTCCATAAGCCGTAAGATGGCACAGACATATATAGATAACTATTTTGCAAGGTACTCAGGTGTTAGAAGTTATATTGATGACACAATTGCCCAGGCCCGTGAAAAAGGGGAGGTTCAAACCCTGCTTGGCAGAAGAAGAAGGCTTGATGATATCAATGCATCCAACGCCAATGTCCGTGGCTTTGCAGAGAGAATGGCCATCAATACTCCCATACAGGGTAGTGCTGCTGATTTTATAAAACTTGCCATGATTAATATGGATAAAGCTTTAAGAGAAGAGAGTATGAAGAGCCGGATGTTGCTGTCGGTGCATGACGAGATTCTGTTTGAGGTACCTGAAAACGAAATTGACGCTTTGACAGCACTTGCAAAAAAGGAGATGGAAGGGGTGTTTGATCTCAAGGTTCCCCTCAAGGTCAATATCGACTGCGGAGATAACTGGGCAGAGGCTCATTAATGAGCCCGTTGATTTAGTCGATTCTTGAAAAAATCACCACAATATGATGTGTTTCTTGATTGCTTCAAAATCATTATATTGTGACGAAATCAAATATGTAAATACTTAATCAACAGAGTCATTAATGGAAAATTAATCTTTTCAGATTATACCTTGAATTCTCAATCTATTTTGGTTCTTCCTGTGTCATTTGAGATGATGCGGATTCATTGCTCTTCACAGTCTCGCTGACAGTGGCGTAGATATCCCTGAAAGATTCATGGATAGAAGATGGAGAAAGTCGTCCCATCTCAATGAATTTCACCACAATCTCTTTTGTGACTCTGAGTATTTGTTCGTCAATTGATTTCATAATGCACTCCTGATACCAAAGAATTTTATCAAGGTCAACAATATGTTAAGCTCCCCAATATTTATTCTTGTTGCCATGCAGTGGAAAATGCTTATAATTGCTCCGATGTTTTTCTCTTTTTGCTTTTTTGTGTTTTTTAAACAGCTATAATTTAAGGAAAATAGCCTCCCATGGAAGATGAAACCAGGTTGAAAAATATTTCACATGACCAAATTCCCACTTTTGACGATACTCCAGATTCTTCTCGCCCCAATCATGCAAAATTATCTCTTTCCAATGATATAATTGAGAATTGGAATGGAGATAAAATGGTGGAGACACTTGTTGTTGACGGCAAAAATATCACTCTTGTCGGAACTGCACATGTCTCAAAGGACAGTGCCCGTCTTGTCAAGGATATAATCCATCACCAGAAGCCCGATACCGTATGTGTCGAGCTTTGCGCATCCCGCATGAAATCCATTAAAGACACCGACAGTTGGCGTAATATGGATATTGTAAAGATCATTAAAGAGAAAAAGGCAATGCTGCTTCTGATCAATCTCATGCTTGCTGCTTTTCAGAAAAAAATTGCAGAAAAGTTTGACATAAAGCCTGGCCAGGAGATGATCAATGCCATTGAGGCTGCCGAGGAGGAGGGGGCAGCAGTTGTGCCGGCAGATCGTGAAATCCAGACAACACTTGCAAGGGTCTGGCGCAGTATGGGGCTTTGGGAGAAGCTTAAACTGATGTTTCAGTTGCTCATGTCTGTTGGAAGTTCCGAAGAGATTACAGAAGAGGACATAGAGGAGATGAAGAAGGAGGATATACTCCAGACCCTTCTTGCAGATGTGAAAAAATCCCATCCCATAATGGAGAAGGTACTTATAGATGAACGGGATCAATATCTTTCCGCTAAGATAAGAAATGCCCCGGGCAATACCATTGTTGCAGTTGTTGGGGCAGGACATCTTGCAGGAATAAAGAGATACATGGCATCTGAAAAAGAGATATCTACTTCGGAACTTGATGCTCTTCCGCCAGGAGGGAATCTTGGAAAGATGCTGAAATGGGCAATACCCACATTGATTCTTGTGCTTTTTGTTGCAGGTTTTTTCATGAAGGGAAAGGATGCCGGAGCTGACATGATCTGGCTGTGGATAGGGGCCAATGGCTTTTTTGCAGGCCTTGGAGCCTTGATTGCCTTGGCACATCCCTATACAATAATATCATCCATTGTGGCAGCGCCTTTGACCTCCCTGAATCCTATGATTGCAGCAGGCTGGGTATCAGGGCTTGTGGAGGCCATATTCAGAAAACCAAAAGTTAGAGATCTTGAGGCCATTCCAGTGGATATTCTCTCTGTCAGAGGCTTTTGGCGTAATAATGTAACAAGAATTTTGCTGGTTGTGGTATTTACCAATCTTGGAAGCACAATAGGTACAATGACAGCTATTCCCTTGATGCTCAAGGTTATGCAGTAAACGATCATGGCTGATGATCAGCCACCCCCGACCATGGAAATTGTATCCATTTCCACGGTAAACGGTCATGGCTGCCATCCAGCCACCCCCGAATATGGAAATTTGTATCCATTCCCACGGTAAAAACAAAATTAATTTTTATGCTAAACGGGCATGATTGATTACGTATCACTCACCCCCACAAATATAAAAAACAGGAGTCATTTTCACGGTAAAGGAAAAAAATATGGAAAGACCGGAACTTATCAACCCCTCTGTCTGCTTGAAAATTCTGAATGAAAATGAACTGGATCAGGTTTATGAGGCAGCAATTACAGTGCTTGAAAAAACAGGTTTCAAGATGACACATAAAGATGCTGTTGCACTATGCCAAAAATCCGGTTGCAAAATCGAAGGAGACCGGATTCGTGTCCCCCGTGAAGTAATTGAACAGTGTATAGAAACAGCACCCAAAGGTTTTACAGTTTATGACCGTCTTGGTAATCCTGCCCTTGATCTGAGTGGCCGGAACAGCTATTATGGATGTTCCACAGGCTCTCCCCACACCAGAGATTATGAAACCGGTGAGATAAGACCAACTACATACAGAGATCTTGAAATCGGTGCTCACCTTTCAGATGCCCTTCCAAACATTGACTGGGTAATGCCATTTGGTACAACACAGGACACCCCCCAGGATGCATCTTTTCTGTATGATTTTGAAGCATGTGTTAAAAATACAACAATGCCTGTTATGTTTTTAAGCGAAAGTGTTAAGGATTCATTTTATATCCAGTCCATGGCAGCAGCATGTGTGGGCGGAAAGGATGCTTTGAGAGAAAAGCCTTTTTTGATGGCATACCCGGAACCCATAACCCCACTTTTCTATCCTGATGAAGTTGTGAGCCGATCTCTTTTGGCAGCAGACTGGGGGCTTCCACAGTGCCCAGGTACATCCCAGCTCATGGGGGCAACAAGTCCTGTTACCCTTGCAGGAGGTGTGGTGCTGTGGCTTTCCGAAGCATTGATGAGTCTTGTTGTGCTCCAGCTTTATAAACCTGGTTCCCCCACATTCCTGAGTGGTAATTTTGGAACATTTGATATGAAAACATCGGTAAGTGCAGTGGCATCTCCGGAGGTCAGCATGTGCCTTGCAGCACAGGCTCAGATGGGGCAAAGGCTTGGACTTCCAACCTGGGGACTTGCAGGAGCTTCGGATTCCATGATAGTTGATGGACAGGCCGGTGCTGAAAGTGCATTTGGCATACTTGCCCAGGGACTTGCAGGACTCAATCTCATTCATGATGTTGGATATCTTGGTGCCGGCATGGTGTGCTCTCCGGAAATGCTTGTGATGGGTGACGAAATTTGCGGAATGACTCGTCATTTTCTCAAAGGTATAACAATTAACGCTGAAACACTTGCCACAGAAGTAATAGACAAAGTAGGCCCTGGTGGTAACTTTATTCCGGAAGTTCATACTTTCAGGCATTTCCGTAAAGAGACATGGTTTCCCACTATAATGGATCGAAGTCATCTTCATAACTGGGTAAGCAAGGGAAAACCAGACATCAACCACAGGGTCAGGGAAAAAATTAATCACCTTATGGCAAACCATAAACCGGTTCCCCTTGGAGATCATGAAATATCAGAGATTGAAAGAATAAGATCAGAGGGAGAAAAAGCCCTCATGAAGGATAAATAAGATTTCTTGCCATATTTCATTTATCAATTACATTTTTTGAACCATGATTTTCATGATTAAGGGATTATCCTGATTTTTCAACATGTTAATCCTTTACCTTGAAAATGACTATCATTTTTGTATTTGGGGATGATTGATACGTAGTCAATCATGTCTGTTAAATCCTTTAATCATGGTTCAAATTTTTCAGAAATTGGCAAGGAACCAATGAAAATAAAAAAAATAGGGCATGCTTCATTTACAGGTTTACACTTTCTGGGATACATGTCCATTTATCGGGAATTTCCATCAAAAAAGTGTAAACTACTTTTGGGATGATATGAAGGATGTCAAAAATAGCACGAATTACCGCTTTGATATGGCTTATAACTCTTGCTTCATCGCTTTATATTACCCTTGAAGATGAGAAAGAAAGCGGAAACATGGCATTTGTCCTGATTGTGCAAAAAAACTTTATCCTGATATAGAAATGTACGAAGATTGATGCTCTTTCAAAAAATTCATAAAAACAAAAATTTTTGCTGGAATATCCGAAAGATTTTTCATTGTGAACCTCGTCGTCAGGACTATCTTGTTATTTTTGGTCGTTATCCCATTCCTGGAAAAACCAAAACCCGCCTGATTCCTGCCCTGGGAAGTACAGGCGCAGCAGAGTGCCACCGAATCCTTACAGAAAAAACAGTTGCTACTGTTCGCATGTTTGAGAATAAGTACAATCGTCAAACGCAATTTGATGGCCAACGTCAATCTTTAGGCATTAAGTTTTACCATTTTGGTGGAACTTCTTTGCAATACAGACAATGGCTTGGTGAGGGGATTGACTTTCACCAACAGGCTTTCGGAGATCTTGGGGCTAAAATGTTCAGTGCTTTTTCCGAAGCTTTCAAACTCGGAGCTCAAAGAGTTGTCCTTATAGGAACTGATTTGCCGGATCTATCGGTTCACCACCTTTGTGAAGCTTTTGATGCACTTAAGCAGTATGATATTGTTCTTGGGCCTGCCCAAGATGGCGGCTACTGGCTTGTGGGTATGTCCCGGCCATATAATCTATTCAGCAATATCCCATGGGGAGAAGATACCGTTTTTTCCAGAACCCTTGAGGTTGCCTACAAATTGAACCTCAATCTATTTTTTCTTGAGACTCTTAGGGATATTGATCGCCCTTGTGATCTTTTTTTAACTGCTAATAAAGAAGTTGAAGACTTAAAGAAGGAGCCTGAAGGCTTGCAACAGGAGACTTTACAAAAGGAAGGCTTTCAGCAGGATGTTTCACAGCAGGATGTCTTACAGCAGGATGTTTCACAGCAGGATGTTTCACAGCAGGATGTCTTACAGCAGGATGTTTTGCAGCAGGATGTTTTGCAGCATGATGTCTCGCAACAAGAACTCTTTCAACAAAAAAGTTGGGATAAAAAATACGCTTTTAAAAAAGATAATATTATTACCATGGGTTTAAAATGTAATCAAAACTGGCAAAAACCATTGATTTCAGTTATTATTCCTGCTCTTAACGAAGAATCCCGAATTGCCTCTGCCATTGAGTCTGCAAAAAATATCAACACCGAGATCATAGTAGTTGATGGCGGAAGCTTTGATGACACTGTGGAAGTTGCAAAAAAATGTGGCGCCAAGGTTTTAACAGCTTCAGGGGGAAGGGCAAACCAGCAAAATAGGGGAGCTGATGTTGCACGTGGAAAAATTCTTGTTTTTCTACACGCGGACACACAGCTTCCCTCCGACTATGTTGTGCCTCTTTTTGCTGCATTTCTTGATAAAAAATGTGTGGCAGGGGCTTTTTCTTTTAAGACAAGCTCCAGCCATAAAGTTATGAACATTGTTGAATTTGGTGTTAATCTGCGAAGCCGTTTATTTAAGCTTCCCTATGGTGATCAGGCTCTTTTTTTCAGAAGCTCTTGTTTCAGAAAAGAAGATGGTTTTCCTCTAACTCCCATTGCCGAGGATTTAATTATGGTTCAAAAGATTAAAAAGAGAGGAAGATTTGCTATTCTCAGAGAGTCTGTCACTACCTCAGCAAGGCGATGGAACCGGATTGGTATTTTGCGTACAACAGTTGTTAACCTTGTGATAGTTGCAGGAATATTAATGGGTTTCTCCCCTGATCGTTTTGCTAAACTGTACACACGGTAAGTAATATCTACTTTTCGATCATTTTAAAAATGTTTTGTAATTACAGATAAAATAAGTATTTGATTAAATATTTTGTCTGCTGATGATTACCCTACACTGAATACATAGTAAACAGGCATGATTGATTGCGTATCAATCACCCCCAAATATAAAAATAATAGCCATTTTCACGGTAAAAGAGTAAAAGATAGCCGCTTGATTTTGGTTACACTCAAACACTATTAGGACATAGTGTTTTTGCAAGGTTTGATTGACGGGTATAAAAAGCTTTGAAGATTTGAAATGTCTTAAATAATCACCCGATGATTTAAACTTGAAGAAACAATAGTAGAGGAGGACTATATATTTGGCATCAGAAATTGAACAAATAAGATTGGCTGTATCAAGAAATATAGGTGCTAAAAAAAAGTCGCAGCTTGGTCAATTTTTTACATCAGCATCAATATCTAAATTCATGGCAGAGATGTTTGCTAATAATGAAAAAAGTATTTGTCATCTGTTAGATGCTGGTGCAGGTATTGGCTCGCTTTCGGATGCTTTTCTTGAGCGATGGGTATCTGGTGGTTTAAATTTTCAATGTGTAAAACTTGATGCTTATGAAATAGATACCTCTTTGAAATCTCATTTGGCTCAAACGTTAAGTAGGTATAATGAATGCCCTGGTTTTGATCTGATTATCCGAAGTACTGATTTTATTCAAGTTGCCTCAGATTATCTTTCTGGAGGTCTTTTTGCTGATAAAATACCAAAATATACCCATGCCATTTTAAATCCTCCTTATAAGAAAATACAAAGCAAATCTGTACATCGTGCTGCATTAAGGGAAGTCGGTATTGAAACAGTAAATTTGTATTCTGCTTTTGTTGCTTTGTCATTGTCATTACTTGATGATCAAGGGCAACTTGTTGGAATTATACCGAGAAGCTTTTGTAATGGATTATATTACCGTCCATTTCGTAAATTCATGATGAGGCATGCTGCCATTAAACACATACATTTGTTTAAGTCACGGAATAAAGCATTCAAGGATGATGACGTGCTACAGGAAAATATTATAATTCGCCTTGAACGTGCTGGTAAGCAGGGAACAGTTATTATTTCAACATCAACAGATGATAGTTTTAAGGATTTGAGCATCCAGGAATATCCATTTGAGCGTATAGTATTTCCAGAAGATAAAGAACAATATATCCATGTTCCAACATCGTCCGAAATAAATGCTCTTGATCTATCTCCTTCAATCAGCAATACATTATCGGATATAAAAATCAATGTTTCCACTGGTCCGGTGGTAGATTTTCGAGTCAAAGAGCATCTATGTAAGATGCCTGAATCAAGTAGTGTTCCTCTACTATATCCAATTCATTTCATAAATAATGGTTGTGAATGGCCTAAACAGGATATCAAAAAACCAAATGCTATTAAACGCAATCAAGATACAGAAAAATGGCTATATCCAAATGGTTTTTACTGTGTTGTGCGCCGTTTTTCATCAAAAGAAGAAAAACGTCGTGTTGTCGCAAAAGTTGTTGACCCTTCTAAATTTCCTGATGCATCTGCACTGGGATTCGAGAATCACCTCAATGTTTTTCATGCCGGCAAAAAAAGCTTACCAAAAGAGTTAGCCTTTGGAATAGCTTTGTTTTTAAACACAACCGCTGTTGATGACTATTTCCGAACATTTAACGGGCATACTCAAGTTAATGCGACAGATCTTAAGCGAATGAAATATCCTGATCGTGCTACTTTAATCAATTTTGGAGAGTGGGCAATAGCTAAGGGCGAACTCACTCAAAAGATGATTGATGATAAATTGGAGATATTATTTAATGAGTGAAATAAATGATCACGTAAAATCAGCACTTAAAATTATCATTTCGCTTGGACTCCCTCGGGCACAGCAGAATGAGCGTTCCGCTTTGTCTTTGTTGGCTTTGCTTAATCTTACACCAGACAAAACATGGGCAGAGGCTGATAATCACTTAATTGGCATCACCCCAATCATGGATTGGATACGTCAACATTATCAAAAAGATTATGCACCTAACACACGGGAGACAATACGGCGCCAAACAATGCACCAATTTATGGATGCAGGAATTGTTCTATACAATCCAGATCAACCTGATCGATCAGTTAACAGTCCCAAGGCAGTCTATCAAATTGAACCTGCTGCATTAACATTATTACGTAGTTTTTATACAAATGAATGGCATGATAATTTGACGAATTATTTATCCCAACGCGAAACGATTGCTTCTCGCTATGCTAAGGAGCGAGAAAAAAACCGTGTTCCTGTTCAAATCAGACATGGAGAAAAAATTACTCTTAGCCCTGGTGAACATAGTGAACTGATACGAGCCATTATAGAAGAATTCTCACCGCGTTTTGCACCTGGGTGTCTATTGCTTTATGTAGGTGACACAGGAGATAAATGGGCTTATTTTGATGCTGCGCTACTTTCTGGGTTAGGTGTAGATATTGATTCCCATGGTAAAATGCCAGATGTTGTATTACACTACACTAAAAAAAACTGGCTGCTCTTAATCGAATCTGTAACAAGTCATGGGCCGGTTGACGGGAAAAGGCATTCAGAGCTGACACAACTGTTTTCGGGTGCAAAAATTGGGCTCGTTTATGTAACGGCTTTTCCTAACCGTAGGGTAATGGCTCGCTACCTTACAGATATTGCATGGGAAACTGAAGTGTGGGTTGCTGATGCACCATCTCATTTAATTCACTTTGATGGAGAACGATTTCTCGGACCTTTTATGTGAAAATCTCCACAATCGCTTGTTTTTTTATATGAAAGTCTCAGTAAGTGGCTGTTTTTAAAACGACTTTCATCTCTTCGATTGTGGCGGCTATCCGCCATGTACGTTATATGAAAGTCTCTGTAACAGCCTGTTTTAAAAAACGACTTTCACTCCTTAGATTGTGGCAGGTATCCGCCATGTACATTTTATATGAAAGTCCCCGTAGTTTGGGGATTTTCATCCATTCGATTGTGGCGGTAATGCCGCCATGGCCGTTATAAAGACTTTCATCATTTAGATTGTGGCGAGAATTCGCCATGTACGTTATAAACTCAAAATCGACACCTTATTGCTTTTTGATCAATTATTGAATTTGTCTGAATCAGGATAACCAGGATGAAAAGGATGCTCAGGATAAATAATCCTGCCTTATCTTGTTAATCTTGGACATCCTGATTCAGACAATTTTGACAAGGCTCAAAAGATCATAGGTGTCGGCTTTGAGTATAAAAAAAACAACCAAATCAAATGTAATAGGTGTCGGATTTAAATATATCAGGAGAAAGTATGAAATTGTTTCCATTGAAAAACCAGAAATTTTGGAAAGACTTGTGGCACAATGCAATTGACAATGCCTCTGAAGAAAAGAGCTGCACAGAAAATGTAAAACGCTGGGACAAACGTGCTGACAGTTTTGCGAAACGTACATCATCTCCAGAGGCCATCCGTCGTAAGGAAGATATCTTTTCTATGCTTTTCAGTGCAGGTGCCTTGAAATCCGGAAGCAGGGTTCTTGATATTGGTGCAGGGCCTGGTAACTGGGCAATTCCAATGGTGGAAGCAGGTGCTTATGTCACAGCACTTGAGCCTTCTGCCGGTATGGTTGATGTGTTGAAAAAAAAGATGGCTGCAAAGAATATTTCACCGGTTCAGATCAAGATCGACCAGAGAGCCTGGCAGGATGTTAATGTGGAAAAAGAGGATATGATTGGGCACTTTGATCTTGTGTTTGCCTCCATGAGTCCCGGGGTGAGAGATCCTGAAACCCTGGATAAGGCTATGAAAGCTTCAAGGGGGTTTTGTTATCTGAGTACCTTTTCCGGTGGAGGATGGCGAAGCTGTTACAATGATATGTGGAAAGAGATAACAGGGGAAGAGCTTGAATCATCTTCATGGGATTTTATCTATCCTTTTACATATGTCTATTCACTTGGATATCGCCCACGGGTGGCATTTAATGTCTGGTCACATGACAGGGAAGAGTCCATAGAGGATGCAATCCAGAATATTCTTTTTTTTGTGGAAGGTGCAACAGAGATAACTACGGAGGCGCGTGAAAATTTGGCTGATTATGTTCAGAGCCATTCAGTTGATGGCATGTTCAGGCAGAAGCAGACCATATGCCAGGGGGTGATGTTGTGGCAGGTGGCTTGATTATTGAGTTAAACCTTCATGGACAGACTCCGGCAACACCTGATCATGAAAATGATAAGGGATTTTTACGGTAAAGGTTGGCTCAAATCATGGAAATCATATGGATAATTGGTGCAGGAAAATTTGGAAAGCACGCTTTACAGGGACTTTCAGGTAATTCGGCTGTTAAAAAGCTTGTTATGGTCGATATGGTTGAACCAGGCTCTTTTCTTCATGCAGAAGGTATAGAAAAAAAAGTTGAGTTTATCCGTATGGATGGGGTCACTTTTTTAAAGGAGTATCTTAAACCTGATGGTCAACCCCCTGCCAGGATAGATTCTGATGATACTATCAATGGTCGTAAAGTTTATGAAGATTATGCCCCTGACTGGATTATACCTGCTCTGCCTGTCCATCTTGCTGCAAGATGGTGTCAGGCTATGATTGAACCAAATACCATATCTTCCTGTGAGCTGCCTTCGGAAGTGGACTGCATGCTGCCAAACACCATGCGGGGTGCAAATGGGGATATGTATGTCAGTCATGCCGATTTTTATTGTCCTTCCAGTTGTAATGAGCCTGATAAATTTTGTACCGTAACAGGAAAACCACGAAAACAGGATATGCATAACCTAATTGCAGAGACAAAAATTGAAGGGTTCCATAATTTTGTAATTCAAAGCAGGCAACTTGGCCCGGGGATCGGAGGTTTTCGTCCTAAAACCCTTTTTGAACTTTTGAAAAAGGTTCAGAACGTTAAGGGGAAACTTGTTATTACTACTGCATGCCGGTGTCATGGGGTATTGACAGGTCTTAAAAAATAAAAACAGGGGAGAAGCAGTAAATCATGCTTCTCCCCTTATGGTATTAAAATTACTTTTTTGTTATGGTATCTGAGTGTTCTTTCAAGGTTTGATTGTGGGGTAGAAAATGCCTTTAACCTTTGAAAAGCCTTAAAAGTCTCCCGACAGTTTAAACTTGAAGAAGCACTGTGTCTGCCATGTGCGTTTAACTTGTTTTATCCTGCAACATCAATACCAAGATCGCATCCAAGATTTTTATCCGGGTTTTCACATTCAAAATTGTGGTGTCTGGTATCTACATGACCTTCTTCTCTCTCAAGCTCTGACTCAATGTGATTTTCAATTCTGTTCTCGCTCATAGTTCACCTCATATGTTTTTCACTAAAAAGTGTTATTATTTATTTTGCCTTTAACTACTGGCCATTTGAAAACAAAGTAAGGCACATCAAACTTTTGTCAATGGCAATACACAAAAAAAATAACTCAACTCTCAAGCAGCATTGTCTCCATCACATATTCCTTCGATAACGCCCACCCACATCATAAAGAGCCTGGGTAATGCTTCCAAGGGAGCAGTGTTGAACTGTACTCATAAGCTCTTCAAACATGTTGCCACCTTGTAACGCTGTCTCCTGAAGCTTTCTCAATGCCTTTTCTGAAACGGTTTCATGTTTTTCATTAAAATTTGAAAGCCTTCTGAGCTGCTCGTTTTTCTGCTCCTCGGTTGAGCGGGAAAGCTCAAGGCAGGACATCATCTCCTCATAGTCTGCATTTGGATCCTCAAAGGTGTTGACTCCTATTATGGGATATTGGCCGGAGTGCTTCAGGTGTTCATAATACATTGACTCTTCTTGTATTCTGCTTCTCTGGTATCCTGACTCCATGGCGCCCAGAACACCGCCCCTTTCGGTGATTCTTTCAAACTCCACAAGCACTGCCTCCTCAACAAGGTCTGTTAGTTCATCCACAATGAAACTTCCCTGAAGGGTATTTTCATTTTTGGCAAGGCCCCACTCTCTATTGATAATAAGCTGAATTGCAAGGGCTCGTCTTACAGACTCTTCAGATGGAGTTGTGATGGCTTCATCAAATGCATTTGTATGAAGACTGTTGCAATTGTCATACACAGCACAGAGAGCCTGGAGGGTTGTGCGGATATCATTGAACTGTATCTCCCTGCTGTGAAGGGATCTGCCCGAAGTTTGTATATGATATTTAAGTCTCTGGGATTGTCCATTTCCCTTGTAGAGGTACTTCATGGCCACAGCCCATATTCTTCTGGCAACCCTTCCTATTACGGTGTATTCCGGATCCATTCCGTTTGAGAAGAAAAAGGAGAGAGAAGGAGCAAAGCTGTCAATATCCATTCCCCGTGAAAGATAATACTCCACATAGGTAAAACCATTGGCCAGTGTCAACGCAAGCTGGGTTATTGGATTTGCACCGGCCTCGGCAATATGATAGCCAGAAATAGATACTGAATAAAAATTGCGGATGGCGTTATTGATGAAAAACTGCTGAATGTCTCCCATCATTTTCAGGGCAAACTCTATGGAGAAGATACAGGTGTTCTGACCCTGATCCTCTTTTAAAATATCTGCCTGTACAGTACCCCTGACACTTGACAGTGCCTTTTGCCTTATGGTGGCAAGTTCATCTTCCCGTGGCTCTTTTCCATGTTCATCTTTGAAACGCTCCACCTGCTGGGATATTGCTGTATTCATGAACATGGCAAGCATTATGGGTGCAGGCCCGTTTATGGTCATGGATACCGATGTGTTGGAAGCACAAAGATCAAAGCCGCCGTAAAGAACCTTTACGTCATCAAGGGTACAGATGCTGACTCCTGAATTGCCGATTTTTCCATAGATGTCAGGCCGGATATCAGGATCGCATCCATAAAGTGTCACAGAGTCAAATGCAGTTGAAAGGCGCTTGGCCGGATATGAACCAGAGAGCATTTTAAAACGCTTGTTGGTATCAGCAGGACCGCCTTCTCCGGCAAACATTCTTGTGGGATCCTCATCGGTTCGTTTAAGTGGAAAAACTCCTGCAGTGTATGGGAAACGCCCTGGAACATTCTCTTTTCTCATCCATTTGTAGAGTTCTCCGGGATCACTGTATCCTGGAATACAAACTTTGGGAATCTTTGAATGGCTTAAGGATTTAGTGTGAAGAGGCACCCGAATCTCTTTGTCCCTTACATTATAGACAAGTTCGTCACCGGAATACGAGGATTTCAGATTTTCCCACTGATCAATTGTCTCCCTTGTCTCTTTGTCAATACTCTTCTGTGCTTCTGCAATGGCATCTTTGAGCCGGTCAAGGATATTGTGGGATGAAACAGAAGCAGAGGAGGATGATGCTGATGTGGATGCAGTTTCGCAGGATTGGCTATCTCTATCGCCTGATGAGTGTTCAATAATATCCCTTGAGACCTCAAGGTGCCAAAGTTGTCTTAATGCCTCGGCTTGTGCCTGGGTGGTCTGGTGATAATTGCGTACAGTATCAGCAATTTCTGCAAGATAACGGACTCGCTCCGGTGGAATGATTATGGTCTTTGAACTTGATGCTCTTATGTCAGATCTTGGAATGGCGGTTTCAAAAGCGCACCCTGCATTGCTGTTGAGCATATCTATTAGGCCGTGATAAAAAGCTGTTACACCGTCATCATTGAATTTTGATGCAATTGTTCCATAAACCGGCATTTTGTCAGGTGGGGTATCCCATGCTTTGCGGTTACGCTGCACCTGTTTTCTGACATCCCTTAAAGCATCTTCACTGCCTCGTTTTTCAAACTTGTTTAGCACCACAATATCGGCATAATCAAGCATATCAATCTTTTCAAGCTGGGATGGAGCACCAAATTCTGCTGTCATAACATATATTGAAAGATCCACAAGATCAATGATACGGGAATCACCCTGGCCAATACCTGCTGTCTCTGCAATTACAAGATCATAACCGGCAGCCTTGACAACATCAATGGCTTCTGGCAGAGATGCAGGAAGCTCTGATTGAGATTCCCTTGTGGCAAGGGAGCGCATGTAAACACGGCCAGTCTCAATGGAGTTCATCCTGATGCGGTCACCAAGAAGAGCTCCTCCTGTCTTTCGGCGGGAAGGGTCACAGCTTATGATTGCAATGTGAATATCGGGAAAATCCCTTAAAAATCTCAGGATAAGTTCATCTGTCAATGATGATTTACCAGCTCCTCCTGTTCCTGTAAGGCCGATAACCGGAATTTTCCGATCTCCTTTTTTGCCGGAAAGCATATCCATAATGGATGACAGTGATGAATCATTTCTCTCCTTTGCCTCAAGTACTGCTGTGATGCAGTTTGCTGTTATGTATTTATCCTCAATACTTAAGTTGGAAAAATCAGCGCCTCTCTTTTCCACAGTGGAAAAATCCATTCTCTCCATCATATCGTTTATCATACCCTGAAGCCCCATGGAGGCGCCATCTTCAGGGGAGTAGATGCGGGCAACGCCATACTCATGAAGCTCTTTTATTTCAGTAGGGATAATAACCCCACCACCACCGCCAAAAACCCTTATTTCAGGAGCATTTTTCTCCCTGAGCAGATCCACAATATATTTAAAGAACTCCATATGACCGCCCTGGTAGCTTGATACGGCAATTCCCTGGGCATCCTCTTCAATGGCTGCATCCACAATTTCACCGGCAGAACGGTTATGGCCTATGTGAATCACTTCAGCGCCGGTATCCTGAAGGATTCTGCGCATAATATTAATGGATGCATCATGGCCGTCAAAAAGAGAGGTGGCAGTAACCACCCTTATACGGTTTTGAGGTTTGTAAATCTGTACAGGCATCGTCATGAAAATATCTCCTTATTATAACATGGCGGATCACCGCCATAATCCACATAGAGGCGAAAGTCTTTTAAAAACAAGCCTTTACCTAAAAATTTTTCAAATTTTACCCATATTTATTAAGAACTTAGCGCCCTTGGGGCGGGTTTCCCCATAACCCTCTGCTTTTGCAGAAGATAAAATGGAAAATCCTATACTATTATTTTTTTAAGGTTTGATTGTCGGGTGGAAAATGCCTTGAGCCTTTGAAATTCCTGAAAAGTCACCCGACAGTTTAAACTTGAAGAAGCGCTATGATCTTTTATAAGAAAGTCCCCGTCTTTTAAGGAGCTATAGGACTTTCATGCTTCGTTGTGACAGATGGATCTGCCATGGCCGTTTTATATGAAAGTCTCCTTAACAGACTGTTTTAAAAATGACTTTCATCCCTTCGATTGTGGCGGTAATCCGCCATGTCCGTTATAAAAAAAATCACATTGATTTGTTGAGAAGTGTCTTCAAAATTCAACTTTCAAAAACAAGTCCCAGTATGAAACGGGTCTGATATTCAATATATTCATCAATGGTAAATTGACTTGCAAGGTACCAGCGTCTGAATGCCCACATCTGACCAAGAACAGAGATGTTATGGCCCACAAGAGAAGCGGTTCTCTTATCAAATTCAGGAAATTCCCCCCTGCCGGAAAGTTTCAAAAGGGTCTGTATAAATATATCGGTAATGCGAAGCTCGTTTTCAAGAACTTTGCTTTTCCACTGAAGCGGCAAAAACTGGGTAACCTGATACATGAGAAGAACGTGATCATTCATTTTATCACAGACATGAAAATACTCGCGTATTATGCCTGCAATGGTGGCCTTGCCATTTTCAGATGCGTCAAGGGCATCTTCCACGGCACTCTCCACCTCGGAATGGATAGCTTCGCAGACAAGATAGAGCACATCTTCCTTGGAACCGACATACTCATAAAGAGAACCTATTGAGAATCCGGAAGCTTTAGCGATCATACGTGTTGTTGTTTTATGATATCCATGCTCCACAAACAGATGAACAGTGGCATCCACGATCTGTCTGCGTCTCTCCCTCACAAGATCAGGATTCTTTATCTGGGTGGGAACTCCTTCAGAATTGAATTCACTTTTTAACTCAGCAGTCTTTTTTTTCACAGGCTCCTCGTTTCCAGTGCACTTTTATTCCAGTCGCCATAACTGAAATTTAAATTCATTCATATGGTTATCAATGTTGAACGAGCGCTCAGTCAAATAGACATTTACACCTAATATAATTCCTTTGTCAAGGCATTATGAGTAAACTGACATGCCCTGATGATACTTCAGCTTCCCCCGATTACGACCTCAGCTTACCCCGATTACGAAATCGGCTTCCTCATATTTAAGAAAAAGGGAGCTGGTAAGTAGTTTCTTGGGAAATGAATGATGCCCTTTTTTTATAGAAAACAAAAAAACATTTGACAAAATAGTTTTATAGAATATAGTATCCAAAATAATAGACTGAGCGCTCGTTCGGAAAATGGTTTGTATTGCAGGCACCCTTTATTTTTCTCTTTATGCTTTTAAAAATTACAATCAAAATACAATCAGCAAATAGTGGAAAAATCTTCATGAGAAAAGTGTAAAGTTTTTTCTGAAGTGCATGAAGGATACCTGTATTTCCCCAAAAAGTTCATATTTCATAAAAAAATTCAAAATCGACATCTTATTGCTTTTTCAGCAGATATTGCATTTGTCTGAATCAGGATAACCAGGATGGATAAAGATGTTCAGGATATACAGTCCTGCCTTAGTAATTGGGTTTAATTAACTTACCCAAGCTCCCCATCGCAACCCTGTAAGAGATGGCTGGGGGTGAGATGAATGGGCAACTTATTAAAAATCAATTCGCCATCCTTCATATCAGATTAAACGGGCATGATTGTGTATCAATCATCCCCAACTATCAAAATGATAGTCATTTTCACGGTAAAGTAGTTTACACTTATTGTCTGGAGTAGAGACGCAATGCATTGCCTCTCTACGGTTGGGTTATTTTGGCATTTAAAACGTGTAAGCCGGCAAATGAAGGATGCCATCAATTCCTTATCTTTTTACCGTGGAAATGGATACAATTTTCCATATTCGGGGGTGGCTGAATGCCGGCCATGACCGTTTAATCTTGGATATCCTGATTCAGACAGTATTGACAAAGCTCAAAAGATCATACGACAGCTTAAACTTGAAGAACCATTATGGGGGTATCAACTTTGAAAGAATAGTTGTGATTTTACGGATATCCCCCCGCAACCTGTCACACTATAAGCAGAGGAGGAAAAGGGTGAATTTCGACCTTACAAAAGAGCAGGAGATGATCCGCAGGGAGGTAAGAAAGTTTGCCTTGAAAGAGATTGAACCCATTGCAGGAGAATTGGACGAAAATGAACAATTTTCGTCTGATTTAACCCGTAAAATGGGTGATATTGGTCTTTTTGGCATGTTTGTCTCTGAAAAGTATGATGGTCAGGCCATGGATTACCTTTCCTATATTATCGCGGTTGAAGAAATAGCGCGGATTGACGGTTCCCAGGCTGCAACAATCGCCGCAGGAAACTCACTTGGCATTGGGCCTTTGTACTATTTTGGCTCTGAAGAGCAGAAGAAAAAATATCTGCCTCCACTTTGTCGTGGGGAGGCCTTGTGGGGATTTGGACTTACAGAACCGACAGCAGGTTCAGATGCAGGTGGAAGCAAGACAACAGCAGTTCCTGACGGAGATGATTGGATAATTAATGGCTCCAAGATTTTCATCACAAATGCAGCATGCGAAATGACACTTGGAGTAACAGTTCAGGCAATTACAGGAACCCGTGCAAATGGAAAACCTGAATATACCTGTTTTATTGTTGAAAAGGGAACCCCTGGATTTAAAGCTGTTCCCATGCATAAAAAGATGATGTGGCGGGCATCCAATACAGCCGAGCTATATTTTGACAATGTACGGGTTCCAAAGGAGAATATCCTTGGAAAACAGGGTGACGGATTTCACCAGATGCTTAAAACACTTGACGGCGGAAGGCTCTCCATAGGCTCCATGGGCCTTGGCGGTGCCCAGGGTGCTTATGATCTTGCACTAAAATATGCAAAGGAGCGCAAGCAGTTTGGCCAACCCATCTCAAAATTTCAGGCTGTTGCATTCAAACTTGCGGATTGTGCAATGGAAATAGAATGTGCCAGAAATCTTCTCTATAAAGCATGCTGGCTCAGAAATGAAAAGCGTCCATTTGAAAAGGAAGCTGCCATGGCAAAACTCTACTGCTCTGAACTAATGGGGCGTGTTGCCAATCATGCGGTTCAGATTCATGGTGGTTATGGCCTGATGAAGGAGTACAATGTTGAGCGATTCTACCGAGATCAGAAACTTCTTGATATTGGAGAAGGCACATCTGAGGTGCAAAGGATCGTCATTTCGAGATATATTGGTTGTTAGACTTTGACCGTGGAAATGGATACAATTTTTCATATTCGGGGGTGGCTGGATGGTAGCCATGACCGTTTACTGTGAAAATGACTATCATTTTTATATTTAGGGATGATTGATACGCAATCAATCATGCCTGTTTACCGTGAAAGGGTCTTTCCCCAAAAAAAGTGTAAAATAATTTTTTTGATGCGATATGAAGGGTGCCAAAATCTCCCTCACTATTTTTTAAAAACAGAAATATCAAAATGGAGAACCACAATGGCTGATGAACCAGTTCTGATAAAAAAAGAAGAAGGCACAACTGCTGTTTTGACCCTTAACCGCCCTAAAGCCATGAACTCCCTTAATTTTGAAATGCTCCATGCAATAAAAGATGAGATAGAGAATCTTCAGTATCGAACAGATATCAGAAGCGTAATTATAACAGGAGCCGGAGAAAAAGCATTCTGCGCCGGAGCGGATCTCAAGGAGCGGGCAACACTTAAAGAGGAAGATGTCAAAAAATTTATATTTACAATCAGAAATCTTATGACATCAATTCAGAATCTTAACAAACCTGTCATTGCCGCGGTTAACGGAATTGCACTTGGCGGGGGAACAGAACTTGCGCTGGCATCTGATATCAGGGTGGCATCATACAGGGCTGTCATGGGGCTTACAGAGACGCGCCTTGCCATCATACCAGGAGCCGGAGGTACCCAGCGCCTTCCCAGGATAATTGGGGTTGCAAAAGCCAAGGAGCTTATCTTTACAGGGCGCAGGGTTGATGCAGATGAAGCCCTTTCCATTGGGCTTGTAAACAGGATATGTGCCCCTGAAGCTCTTATGAGTGAATGCATGGCAATTGCAGATATGATAAATGAGACAGGCCCCATTGCAGTTGAAATGGCAAAATATGCCATTAACCAGGGAATTGATACCAATCTTACGACCGGTCTTGCCATTGAATCCAATGCCTATCGTGTTACCATTCCCACCGAAGACAGGATTGAAGGTCTCACCGCTTTCAGGGAAAAACGAAAACCTGTGTATAAAGGAAAATAACATGACTGAAAACAGATCTTTCTGGGAACACGAAGAGTCACTGCTTGAAGAGCGTCAGCAGATGGCAATCTGGCCAGGGGGCCAAAAGGCTGTTGATCGCCTTGCTGCAAAAAACAAAAGGCCTGTGCGGGAACTTATACAGGATATGATAGATCCCGGGACATATTTTTTTGAACTTTCACTGCTTGCTGGTTTTGGCATGGGTTACCCGGGTGTTGATGATGTCCCTTGCGGGGGTATTGTCACAGGTCTTGGGAAAATCCATGGTAACTGGACAATGATTGTAGGTCATGACTCAAGGGTCAAGGCTGGTACCTATTTTCCCATTACACTAAAAAAACATATGAGGGCTCAGGCCATTGCTGACCAATGCGGAATCAACTCTGTCTATATTGCCGATTCAGGTGGGGTGTTTCTTCCCATGCAGGCAGAAGTTTTTCCGGATGACCAGCATTTTGGAACTATCTTTTATAATATGGCAAGAATGTCTGCCAAAGGCTTGAAACAGATTACAATGAGTACCGGTGGCAATACCGCAGGTGGTGCTTATATAGTATTCATGGCATGTCAATCCATCATGATTGACCAGCAGTCATTTTCATTTCTGGGCGGCCCCCCCCTTGTGAAGATGGCAACAGGAGAGACCATTTCCGCTGAAAACTTGGGAGGAGCAGAAGTTCATACTGCGACATCTGGTGGAGCCGACCATTTATGCGAGGATCAGGCAGATGCTGTGGCAAGGGTAAGAGCGATTTTATCACTTGACAGACCCCAGTCAATCCACCTGCACCGTTATCAGGAACAGGAGCCTGCAATACCTGCTGATACCATATATGACAGGATTCCCATGTCGGTTCACCAGGGCATTGATGTAAGATCCATCATTGAATGCATTGCTGATGGAAGCGTTTTTGATGAATCAAAGCAAAATTATGCCCGGGGAAGGGGTGATAACATTGTGGTGGGGAAAATGCGCATCAAGGGATTTCCCGTAGGTGTCATTGCATCCAACAGGGTGGGAATCATATTTCATGAAGCTGCCAAAAAGGCAACTGAATGGATTGTTAGATGCTCCCAGGAAAAGATTCCGCTGCTTTTTATTCAGAATTCCCCTGGCTTTATGGTGGGTTCTGAATCAGAGCATGCCGGTATCGGAAAATATGGTGCTGATCTTGTACGTGCTGTATCATGTGCCCAGGTACCAAAAATTCAGCTTGTGATAGGACCTGACAATGGTGCTGCAAACTACGGCATGTGCGGCAGGGCATATCGTCCACACTTTTTATTCTCCACCATGAGAGCAAGAACATCTGTCATGAGCGGCAAAAGCGCCGGCGGCGTTATGCTCTCCATTGAAGAGGCAAAGCGCAAAAAAAGCGGCAAGCCCATGTCACAGGAAGAAAAAGATGCATTCCAGCAGAAAATGATTGAAAGCTATGATGGCGAAGCCCATCCGTTTTACTGTGGAGCAAGGCTTCTTAATGACAGGGTACTTAAATTTTCGGAAATAAGGCAGTGGCTTGGAATGGCCTTTGAGGTTAGTCTTCTCAAAAAAATTGAAGAACCATCTTTTGGAAATTTCAGGTTTTAGAAACTGACGTGGTTAACCACCATGTACGTTATTAAAAAAAGCGTTAAAACAGCCATTTGGAGGTGTATGATGACTGAATATGATATGTGGAAAATTTTCCCAAGAATGCCCAAAAAAGTAATAATAGGTGATATAACCGTACGTGATGGATTCCAGCATGCTGAAAAATTCATTTCCACTGAGGCCAAAAAGTTTTACCTTGAGGAGCTGATTTTTGCCGGTTGCCGTCATATTGAGGTGACAAATCTTGGAAATCCCTACAGTATGCCCCAGTTCAGCGATGCTGAAGAGCTTTTCACCTATCTGCGCGGTGATCTTTTCAGGAAAAAATGTGCAAAAAGAGGTATTGATGTTGATGATATCTGCTTTACAGCCATAACAATACGTGAACCTTCTGTTGACAGAGCTATTGAATTAAAGCAGAAAGGGATAGGTCCTGACAGGGTACTTATGATGGTGTCCACAGAAGAAGAGCACCATTTTGCAAATTCCGGCACAACCCTTCCCAACTACTGGAAAGAGGCAGAAAGGTGCATAAAAAAATGTACGGATGCAGGCATTAAAATGTGCGGGACAGTAAGCACAATATGGGGCAGTCCCATAGGTGGTGCCACTGATATGAAGGATGCTGTTAAGTTTACAAAAAGATGGTTAGATATAGGCGCTAATGATGTTGAACATGCAGACCACGACGGCAGCGCATCGGCGGCTGATGTTTACCGTTACTTTTCAATGGTGCTTGATGAGCTTCCGGATGTAAATCTCCATATAGCGCATTTTCATGAGACCAAACGTGTGGCTTCTGCATCTGTTCTGGCATCACTTCAGGCAGGAATCAGAAATTTTGAGGCAACCCTTGGCGGACTTGGAGGGCAGCCTGCAAACTTCATGGATGATAGACCCATTAAGGGTACAGGAGAGTACTATTACGACGATCCCCGATATGTAGGTCTAATATGCCTTGAAGATACCCTTGTCCAGGTTGATGAGATGGGCATTGAACATGGCTGGGATGTTGACAGGGTTCTCTGGCTGGGAAAACAGATGGAAAGAACCATGGGAAAACGCCTCAGAAGTGAAGCCATGATAAACGGCAGAACCCTTAAGGAGGGGCATATGCATTATGCACGTCCGGGCCTTAAGAAGCTTAAAGAAAAGCTGGGTGAAAAACCTGATCAGCTTCTGCCGGAAGGCTGGGAATAACAGATTCGGGATAAGGGGCTTTGTAAAAAATCATTGTCCCATTCTCTTCTTGCTATTCATGCAGAAGTGTTTTAGATGATGTGAGTGGGTATTGATTTTTTTGAGTCCCTAATGCCAACAACGGGACGGCAAAATGCCGTCCAATCCAAGGAAAAAGATATGCAGAATGATGATATTACACCTCATATCAATGTGGACTACTTTGAGGATCTAACTGGCAATATTGAAGACGGAGAGAAGATCGACAATCTCAGTGGAAAAAAGAGGGAAACTGAAGATATCGGTACAAAGATCAGGAAACTGAGAGAGAAAAAAGGGATCACCATTGAAGAGCTTTCCAATCTTACAGGATTTGAAAAGGAGAGACTGGAAAAAATTGAAAAAGGAGTGGTGAAACCCCAGCTTGGTACTGTTATGAAACTTTCAAGATCTCTTGACAGCGCACTGAGTCGCCTTGTTTCAGATGTGGGTTCACAGCTCTACTCAATTACGAGAAAATCAGAAAGAAAATATATATCCCGTTCAACTTCACCGGAAGGGGAGAAGAAATTATACACATACATGAGCCTTGCTCCGGAAGTTAAGGGTCGCCACATGGAGGCCCTTATTGTGCAACTTGAGGAGAACCCTGCCAAAGATGTATCAATACATGACGGTGAGGAGTTTATATATGTACTTGAAGGTGTTGCCTCACTTGAAATTGACGGTGAGACCCATGAGCTCAATCCTGGGGACAGTGCCTACTACCTCTCCACAACACCCCATCTTATAAAGGCAAAAGAGGAGAGAGCAACAATCCTGGCTGTACTTTATGAATAATGTAGCGCTTCTTTAAGTTTAAACTGTCGGGTATTTTTTTAGACAACTCAAAGACTCAAGGCTTTTTCCACCCGCCAGTCAAACCTTGAAAGAACAGTATCTAAATAAGGAGCTGGAGACACATATGACAAAACCATTATGGACACCAACAGATGAGCGTGTGAAGCAAACCAATATGTATCGCTTCATGCAGGCTGTAAATGCAAAATATGGAAAAAATTTTACAGACTATGACGCCCTTTATGAGTGGTCCATTGAAAATCTTTCGGAATTTTGGGCATTCATGTGGGATTTTGCAGAGATCCGTTTTTCCAGATCCTATGACAAGGTGCTTGATGACCCATGCAAAATGCCAGGAGCAAAATGGTTTCAGGGAGCACAGCTAAACTTTGCCGAAAACCTTCTCCGCCTGAGAAACGATAAGATTGCCCTTGTTTTCAGGGGAGAAGATCAAGTGAGACGAACCCTCACATACAAGGATCTTTACGATGAGACTTCAAGGGTTGCAAAGGGACTGAAATCCTTGGGTATAAAGCCTGGAGACAGGGTTGTGGGCTTTGTACCCAACATGCCGGAGTCCATTATTGCCATGCTTGCTGCCACAAGCATTGGTGCTGTATGGTCATCATGCTCCCCTGATTTCGGTATAAAAGGGGTTTTGGACAGATTTGGGCAGACACGTCCAAAAGTTCTTTTTACAGCAGATGGATATTTTTTTAAGGGTAAACCCATTGACAGCCTGCAAAAAATTAAGGGCATTATTGAAGAGCTTCCCTCAATTGAAAAAATTGTGGTTATTCCCTATGCAGATGAAGATCCCCCTGTAAAAACCCTTCCCAGTGCTATTTTATGGGACAGGTTCAAAAACTCAAGGGCCGGAGAGATCGAATTTGAACAGCTTCCATTTGATCATCCCCTATATATCATGTACTCATCAGGTACCACAGGGCTTCCCAAATGTATGGTACAAAGTGCAGGTGGTGTTTTGATGCACCAGATAAAGGAGCTTATGCTCCACACTGATCTCAAGGAAAATGATACAATTTTTTATTTCACAACATGCGGATGGATGATGTGGAACTGGCTTGTGACATCTCTTTCTGTTGGTGCAACCCTTGTACTCTATGACGGCAATCCATTTCATCCGGGCCCGGATGCTCTGTGGCAGATGGCTCAGGATGAAAAAATAACTGTATTTGGAACCAGTGCCGGATATATTGCGGCTCTTAAAAACGCCGGTGTAAAACCAGCCCAGCAATTTGATCTTTCACCCTTGAAGGCACTTTTATCAACTGGATCTCCTTTGTCAAAGGAAGATTTTAAGTTCATATATGACGAGGTCAAATCTGACCTTCAGCTTGCATCAATTTCAGGTGGTTCAGATCTTAACGGATGCTTTGCCCTTGGTAACCCCATGGGGTCTGTCTATTCCGGTGAACTTCAGTGCAGAGGGCTTGCAATGAAGGTGTTTGCTTATGATGAAGATGGAAAACCTGTTGTCGGAGAGCAGGGCGAACTTGTCTGTACAGCACCATTTCCTTCCATGCCCATATATTTCTGGAACGATGAAGATGGATCTCGCTACCACTCTGCCTATTTTGACCACTATCCTGGTGTCTGGGCACATGGGGATTTCATTGAGGTTACTGAGCGCGGTGGAGTTATAATGTACGGCAGATCAGATGCTACATTGAATCCCGGAGGTGTCAGAATCGGCACGGCAGAAATCTACCGCCGTATTGAACAGATGGAAGAGATAGCAGACAGCGTAGTTGTGGGTCAGAACTGGAATAACGATGTCAGGATAATTCTATTTGTAACCATGCCTGAAGGGGTCAAACTGACAGACGGGATAAGAGAAAAGATAAGAAATGATATTCGCACCCATGCATCCCCAAGACATGTTCCAGCAAAAATCATAGAAGTGCCTGACATCCCCTACACATTGAATATGAAGAAGGTTGAGCTTGCTGTCAAAAAGATGATTCACGGCCAAGAGGTTAAAAATAAAGATGCTCTCAAAAATCCGGAAGCGTTGGATTTTTTCAGCAATATCAAAGAATTGAAGGAGTGATTTTATATAACGGCCATGGCGGCTAACCGCCACAACGAAGCATGAAAGTCCTGAGAAGCCTTGAATCACGGGGACTTTCTTATAAACGTACATGGCGGATTACCGCCACAATCGAAAGGTTGAAAGTCTTTATAAAAACAGCCACTTGCGGAGACTTTCATATAAACTGTCCAGGCAGACTCATCTGTCATAAAGAAGTATGAAAGTCCTTAAAAACATTAAAATACGGGGACTTTTGGCATGTTTCATTTATCGGGTTACACTTTTTTGTGAGAGATTCCCGCCACACAGAGTTTTCTCTCCGGAAAGTGTAAACTGGGAAATGAAGCATGCCGGACTTTTTTATGAAAAGTACTTTTAGGACATAATGAAGGATGTCGTATATTGACGACTGTAATGGCATCCATTATAATGCTATCCATGATAAAGTCGTTTAAAAATAGCGGAACGAAGGATATTTTTGATGGAACAGTCTCAAAGTCAGCCAGAAAGTGCTGTCCTAAATCTATTTGGTCTGTTGCTCAACGCAAATTGGACCAAATTAACCGCGTACAAGATATCACTGAGCTTATGATTCCCCCAGGAAACAGACTTGAACAATTAAAAGGTGACAGAGATAATCAATTCAGTATCCGAATAAATCAACAATATCGTGTTTGCTTTATTTGGGAGGAAGGCCAGGCATATGAAGTTGAAATCACAGATTACCACTGATAATATCTCGAGGAAGCTCCCTAAACATCGTCCTCCAACTCATCCAGGAGAAATGCTTTTGGAGGAGTTTGTGAAACCACTCAAAATTACCCAGACAGAACTTGCTCAAAAGTTAGGTGTCTCCTATCCTCGTCTTAACCAAATCATCAAAGGTTATAGATCAGTAACACCAGACACTGCACTAAGGTTATCTCAAGTTGTAGGAATGTCGGCAGACTTTTGGCTTGGGTTACAACAAGACTGGGACTTGTGGCATGCAATTAATAGCTCAAAATTTATCGAGATTAAAAAGTTACAACCAATATTAATAGACACAGAAAATTTAGCATAACATTTCGTTCATTATATCAGGCCATAGGGCTTCATAAAAAAAACCAGTAAAAAATTAATCCAGATAACAGAGAGTTATACTGTTCCAGATAATTAAATTGGCAAGCAGTGTAGGGGCAATCCCTTGTGGTTGCCCTTCAGAATTGAGAATGCCAAAATATTTTTCTGGAAATCTATAGACTTTTCGGCATCTTTCATATCTCCACAAAAGTAGTTTACACTTTTTGGAGAAAGCCCCTGAAAAACGGAGCTTGGCCTCAGAAAGTGTAAAGTGGTCATGAAGGATGCCGACTTTTCCATTATCAATTTAATTATCTGGAATACTATATATAAACTCAAAATCGACATCTTATTGCTTTTTTGCAATTGCGGAATTTGTCTGAATCAGGATAACCAGGATAAAAAGGATGTTCAGGATAGAAAATCCTGCCTTATCCTGTTAATCTTGGTAATCATGATTCAGACAGTTTTAATAAGGCTCTGAAGATCATAGGTGTCGAATTTGAGCATAAATCCGAATCGTATGGCGTCTGGTCAAAGATTATCTATTTTTCCCTTTCAATCAATCCCTTCACAAACCATCTCTGCATAAAAAGCACCACAAGCACAGGCGGAAGCATTACAAGAACCGCAGCCCCAAGGGCAAGGTTCCACTCGGGAAGATCATCTGCCTGGGGAATGAGGTTCTGAAGCCCTATTACAGCCGTTGTCATCTTGGGGTTTGTTGTAATCAGAAGAGGCCACAGATACTGGTTATAGCCATAGACAAACTCAATAACCACAAGGGCAGCAATATTTGTCCTTGAAAGGGGCAGCAGAATTTTCCTGAAAAATGTCATAGGAGATGCACCGTCCATCTTGGCTGCCTCGCAAAGCTCTTCAGGTACTGTAAGAAAAAACTGGCGGAACAAAAATGTACATGTGGCAGAGGCAACAAGCGGTAATATCAAACCTGTGTAGCTGTCAAGAAGACTCCAGTTAAGGCTTATTTCAAAATCATTCCCCGTGAACCACGATACTATATCGTTTAGATGACAAAATTCCCATATTGACTGCACAGGCCCAAGTACATTAGCTGCAACCTCATAGGTTGGCATTATTCTAACTTCCACAGGCAGCATAAGGGTACAAAATACAGAGGCAAATGCCACTGCCCGAAAACGATAGTCAAAATATACAATTGAAAATGCTCCAAGAATGGAAACAGCAATTTTGCCCACTGTTATGCCTGTTGCCATTAAAAAGGAGTTCATGATCTGGGTGCCAAGATCCCCCCTTGACCATGCCTGTTTCATGTTGACAAAAAACTGGTCACCAGGAACAAGAGGCATGGGAACCCTTGAAACATCCTCAAGTGTCTGGGTTGCTGCTATAAGACTGTATATAATGGGGAATCCTACAATCAGGATACCTGTAATCAAAAATATATATGTAAAAAAATCTAATATCGGTGTTTTTTCAACCATAACGTTTAACCATTTATCCCGTATATTGTACTTTGTTCTTCTCACGATACATAGTCGGAGACAGTTCTCTTTTTAATTTACCCCGTATATTGTACTTTTTTCTCAACAAACCTGAACTGGATTACAGTGATTAAAATGATCAGGGACATGAGGATAACAGACTGTGCTGATGAAGAGCCCATATTAAGTCCTACAAAGCCATCCTGATAAACCTTGTACACCAGAATATTTGTGGAACCCCCAGGTCCGCCCTGTGTCACTGTGTGGATAACACCAAAGGTTTCAAAAAAAGAGTAGATGATGTTCATCACCGAAAGAAAAAAGAAAGTTGGAGAGAGGAGCGGAAATGTTATGCTCCAGAAACGTCTCAAAGGGCTTGCTCCGTCAATGGCAGCAGCCTCAATAAGGGATTTTGGAATGGCCTGCATTCCGGCCATAAAGAAAACAAAGTTATAGCTTATCTGTTTCCAGGCACTTGCCATTGTTATCATTACCATTGCATCTGTGCCGTTGAGAACCGGGTTCCAGTTCATACCAAATACATTTTTTATTCCAAGGGCTACAATACCGTAGGATGGATGAAGCAGAAAGAGCCACAGAATACCTGATATTGCAGGAGCAACTGCATATGGCCAGATAAGAAGGGTTCTTACAAGTGCTGTTGCTCTGAGGGCACGGTTGGCCATGGTTGCAATAAAAAGCCCAAGAGACAACGATACAATGGCCACAGAAAGGCTGAACACAAAGGTAATAAGTATTGACTTAAGATAGAGCGGATCTGAAAACAGCTCAATATAATTATAGAACCAGACAAATTTGCTCTGTCTTCCAAACGGGTCGCTTAAAAGAAATGACTGCATCAATCCCTGAAATGCCGGCCAGTAAAAAAAGGTGAGGGTTACTATCACCTGCGGCAGGATAAGAAAATAAGGCAGATATCTGGATTTAAAAAAGGATCGTTTAATCATGTCATCAATAAAAACATCAGGTGGCTGGCACCTGATGTTCTTTTATCCTTGAAAATTGATAGAACTTGTAAAAAGTTGGCTCTCAAGACTTTCTAACAATGATCTGTTGAAATTGTTAATAGCGATTTTGGAATTTCCGACTTTTTACAGGAGTATTAAATTTATTTATAGGTCTTTTCAAAGGTTCTCAACTGTTCATTGCTACGTTTTGCGGCATTGTCTAAGGCTTCCTGGGGAGTTTTGCTGCCGTTCCACACAAGTTCCAGCTCTTCATTTATGATATTTCTGATCTGTACGAAATATCCAAGTCTCAAGCCCCTTGAAATTGTTGTTGGTATGGCACGGTTAAGCTGACTTATACCTACCTCCTGAAGTGGATTCTCATCGTAGTAGCCTTTGGATTTCAGGTCATTATATGCATTGAGGGTAATTGGGAAGTATCCGGTTTCCATGTGCCAGTACTCTTGCATTTCGTTTGTGGCAAGAAATTTCAGAAATGTTGCAACGCCCTTGTACTCTTCCTTTGTGTGGCCTTGAAGTACCCACAGAGAAGCGCCGCCTATGATGCTGTTCTGGGGTTTTTCCATCCATGCTTCAACAGGAAGTGGAGCTGCGTCCCATTTAAAATCCTTGGCAGACTCTTTAAGTTTTGCAATACCACTTATGGAATCAATATAAAAAGCTGCATTCTGTGCTAAAAACTCTGCTTTTGGTCCCTGATATTTCTGTCCGCCATACATAAAGCGTTTATCAGCTATCCAATCTTTAAGGCGGGTAATATGGGCAACCACCTTTGGATTGTTGATCATAAGTTCGCAGTCAAGTCCCTCATAGCCATTGGCTTTACTTGCAAACTCAAGATTATGGATGGCACTGTAATTTTCAATCTGTGTCCATGACTGCCAGGCTGTAACCATTCCTGCAGGAGCGATCCCTTGATCAACAAGGGTTTTGCAGATTTCACCAAGTTTATCCCATGTAACAGGCTCTGTTTTTGACAGAGGGGCAATCCCCGCCTTTTCCAGCATATCCACATTATAGAACATGATGGGAGTTGATGAGTTAAAGGGCATTGACATAAGTTTACCATCAGAGTTCATGTAGTATGAAAGTACAGCCTGAAGATAACTTGACCAGTCAATATTCATTCCCGCATCTTCCATCAGCTTGAATACAGGATAAACAGCACCGGAGAGCATCATTGTCTGGGTACCGACTTCAAACACCTGAAGAATATGTGGCTGTTTGTGTGCCCTGAAAGCAGCAACACCCGCATTCATTGTTTCATCATAATTGCCCTTGTTTGTTCCCACAACAACATAATCTGACTGGGATGCATTGAACTTTTCAATCATTGTGTCAACAACTTTACCCCTGGCACTTCTCATGGCATGCCACCAGTTTATGGTAACAGGTTTTGCAAATATTGAAGCCGGCAGTGCCATACCGACCACTATAACAGTTATGAAAAACATCTTTTTCAATTTCATTTAAGATTCCCCCTATCATAATAAAAGATTAAAAAAATCTGCATACACCTTCCATTAAAAAGCAGTGTATAGTTCTGATGAAGGTTTATTAATAAACAGAAACAGAGTCAAGATTAATATGCAATTCTCAAAAAAACAGTTGCACATTTGTCTGATTTATTGTTTTGTGAAGTGTTTTTAGGAATCGGATTTAAATAACTTCCCCACTTACCTCACCCCCTATCCATGACTGGAGAGGGGGGAAATGGGACAGTTATTTCGGACTCATTCCTTAATGTTATCTGCTGCAAATTTAAAACAAGGGGATATTCTGAAGATATTCCCATTATTATTTGTAAAATTCAGGAACAAGATAAAAAATGACAGAACTAAAGTTCAATAATGTAATTAAAAGATATGGCAAAACAGAAGTAGTTCACGGAATAAATCTTGATGTACGGGACAAGGAATTTCTTGTACTTGTAGGACCTTCTGGATGTGGCAAATCAACACTTTTGAGGATGGTGGCAGGTCTTGAGGCCATATCCGACGGGACAATATCCATTGGAGGCAAGGTTGTAAATGATCTGGCGCCAAAGGAGCGGGGGCTTGCCATGGTGTTCCAGAACTATGCTCTTTATCCCCATATGAATGTATATGAAAATATGTCGTTTGGATTGCGCCTCAATAAAACCCCAAAGGATGAAATAGACAGAAGAGTTCAGGAGACAGGTCAGATTCTGGGACTTGAAAATCTGCTCCACAGAAAACCCCATGAGTTGTCAGGTGGGCAGCGCCAGAGGGTTGCCATGGGCCGGGCAATGGTTAGAAAGCCTTCGATATTTCTTTTTGACGAACCCCTGTCAAACCTTGATGCAAAACTTCGCATACAGATGAGAGCTGAAATCAAACTTCTTCATCAGCGTGTCAACTCTACAATTATATATGTTACCCATGATCAGGTGGAAGCCATGACCCTTGCTGACAGAATCGTGGTGCTAAGGGATGGATATATTGAGCAGGTGGGTAGTCCCATGGAGCTTTTTTCAAAACCTGCAAATACTTTTGTTGCAGGCTTTATAGGCACGCCTCCAATGAATCTTTTGGATGCTGTTATAAAATTCAGGGGAGATAACGCTTTTTTGATATTTGACGGTGGTCTTGAGATACCTGTGCCTCCCGGAGACACCCATTTGAATGGTTTTAGGGATGGTCAATCTGTGGTTATGGGACTTCGGACAGAAGAGATAACTCCCTCAGATCTCAATCCATCTCTTCCTGCATCATGGAAGTTTGACGGACTGGTTGAGGTTGTTGAGCCCCTTGGCAATGAGACCCATGTCCACGTTAACATAAAAGGTGTCAAAATGATTGCCAGAAGCGAAGGCAGAAGAAGCATCAAATATGGAGATTCCCTTAAATTTGCCATGAATCTCAACCAGATGCATATTTTTGATGCTGAGACAACCCTTTCTATATATTGAAATGTATTATTATTTAGGCTTACTTAATGACCACTTTACACTTTATGAAACCAAACTACGTTTTTCAGGATATCCCTCCCCAAAAAGTATAAAATACCCATGTTGGGATATGAAGGATGACTATTTTTACGATTTGTGTTGCCTCAAGAGAATACAATTTTATTTTGGGCATCTTTCATATCAAATAACGGCCATGGCAAAACCATCTTGCCACAACGAAGCATGAAAGCCCTGAAAAAAACCTTGAAATACGGGGACTTTCTTATAAAAATATGGAGAATAATCCCATTGATTCGTTTTTTCACATACAGGAGTATATTGTGAATCCCTTCGGTACCAGCAGAGTAGATAGTCCTTTTCAGGAACATACAGATCTTAAATCACTTTTTTCTGAACAATTTATGAGGCTTAAGTCGCTTGTAAGAGAGATTGCCTCTGACCCAAATCATCAATCAACAGGTGTTGTCCTGGCAGGTAACCCTGGCTCAGGCAAGACACATCTTATCATGCGTCTTGCAAGGGAGATGATTGCAGCTAACCGTATTCTATTTATACGACAGCCCAACAACCCTGAATCCATTCTATACCACATCTACTCAAGAATGCTTGAATCCCTTGTTGAAAGGGTTCCCGGTACCTCCTATACGCAGATTCAATATCTTCTTGCCAGAAGTTTTTCCAATATTATAATAAATGTTATAAAACAGCTTAAAAACCCCAGCGAAAATATGAAATCCATGGAGGCTCTCCTATCCCAGAGTCATCTTAATATCTACAGGGGACTTGGTGGGGACGACACTGAAACCAGAAGAAAAAACTGGAAGTTCATTGAGAAGAGAACCCTTGAATGGTGGGGAGACACCCATGGTTTCGGCGGGCAAGGCTCTTCCATTGTCAAGGCTTTGATAAAATACTGCTCTTACTCTGACATAGGCCGGCGGGAGATGATAAGAAAATGGCTTGCCGGACATGAGCTTTCCGAAACAGAACTTAAAAGCACTGGCCTTGAAAACAGAGGAGAATCAACTGGGTTTGAGGCTTTTGCCATTGAAGCCATAAGGGTTCTTGGAAAGCTCTCCATTGAAGATGAGCCATTGATTGTTGTTTTTGATCAGCTTGAAGGGCTGAAATACAATGAAGAGCTGCTGATAAGCTTTGGAGAGGCAGTCAAGGAGCTGTTTACACATATTCCAAATACTCTTATGATTTTCAATCTCTTTCCTGAGCGTTGGGAAGCTTACTCTGCTGTTTTTAATCCTTCAGTGGTGGAACGTATAGGGCAAAACACGGTCTTTCTCAATACACCTTCAAAAAACGAGATGAAAGAGATACTTGCATGTCGTGCCAGGGAAGCTTCAATAGATATAAGCTCTCTTTTTACTGAAGAGGAGATGGATAAAATCAGCAACGGAGAGAGCATCCGTAAAGTGCTAAACAATGCCTCGGACTATTTCAGGTTTAAAAAGGACAAAATTCCTCTGCCCCAGCCATTAAGCTCCTTCAAGGATCAGATTCTCATGGAGATCCGTCATATCAAGGAGGAGATATCATGGCTTAAAAAACATCTTAACCTCTCTGTGCCTGCATTTCAGGAGACAGGTAACACTGAAAAAATTAAAAAAATACTTGAATCCTATAGAAAATACGAAGCATCTGAATATGAAAAACATTCAATTATAAATGATGCTGATGATGCAGGAAAACTTCAGGTAATGCTAAGGGCAATGGGCAGAGGTACTCAACTTAAGGCAGGGCCAATGAAAAAGGGAAGAAAGGCTGTGCCTGAAAATATCATGGTGAGAACAAGCTCCAGAAAGACAACTGTAACAGGATTTCTTCATATAAAGGGAAACTCCTTTACAAGCCGCCTTAAAAATTTCAATGACCTTGCTGAAAACCATCCTGAATCATGGTTTCAGCTTTTCAGGGACGAGCGTCAGGAGAAAATTACGTCAAAGGTGGCCATGCAGGAGATCTTAAGGCTTAACAACCATGAAAAAGGTTCATTTATCATCATGGAAAGGGAAAACAGAATTCTTTTTGAATCATTGTACCGACTTGTAACCGATATCCAGAATCGTGATGTGGATATGGATATAGAAGATGCCATAAAAGTTATAAAAAAGCTTTATAGCGATTACTGGCTGATAAGACTTCTTGATGCCGGACAAAAATAGCAGATAAGTCTATAAGTATTGCTCTTGGTTACTTTTTTTCATTATTTCAATGATCTCATCAATATTCTTCTGGGCAACACTTTTTTCCATGCTGCACCCGCCAGCGCCTGCATGACCGCCACCACCGTAACGCGCAAGAAGCTTTCCTATATTGATATTAAAGCCGTCTTTAAAAATACTTTTGCCTATACTTACAAGCACAATATTTTTATCACGATGGTCATATCTTATTTTCATGCTTGCCACACAGTCGGAAAATATGGAATATGGTAAAAAACGGTTGCCTGAAGGGGCTTTCTCAAGTGATCGAAAATCTGTAACGCATATATTGCCGTGAATTTGTGTGTACTTTTTCAGGATATCTTCATAAAGACGATTCTCTTCAATGACTTTTTGACAACGTTTTGTCACCTCATTATCTTTATGTATATTCTCAATTGATGAAGAGCGCAGCAAATCCACAAGTCTCATCCAGTAGGGTGGATCTGAATCATTACGGTTTTTCACGGTCATGGACAAAAGAACATAAGGGTAAGCTTCTGGATAGAGTACCTGGTCACGGGACAAAAGTGCTGCATCTATGATGTCAGTCTCCTTTATTAATTCATCAAAATCACGGTTTATCATCCCTTTTTCTTTGTAATATTCATACACAAGACCCGCTGCTGAGGGTGCAATCCTGAAAAGCCCTTCAACATCATGATTTCTGTCATTGGAGACATGGTGATCAAACCACACCGAGCATCGTGGATCAAAGGGAAGGTTTGCCATGATATCCCCTTCTTTAATATCAGCATCACCATGCTGAACCTGGCTTGGCTCCAGCCATAAAATCGGAATATTTTCACTGTCAGTGGTATTGATTTCAGATTCAAGGGCTTCAAGTATCATTGCCGCACAGACAATTCCATCAAAATCAGGCCTCGTTACAATTCTTGTCATTTAATAATTTCCCTTTTGATTTTTTCTTTTTTTTCAATATTGCTCCTGAAGAGCATGGCGGACAAATTTCAAAAAATATATTTCCCTTTTCCACTGCACGATCCAGATTAGAGCAAACAGATTTAACGGTCTCAATATTATCTGAATCCCGCTCCCTGCATCTTACTCTGACACACATGTTTCTGCCATTTTCTTTTGCATGGTAAAGAGCTTTATCTGAAAGCGAAATCATCTGCTCAAATGTCATGCTCATTGGGAATTTTGAAAAAAACGGATAAAAAACATAACCAACAGAAGTTGTGATGTTTATTTTTCTGCCCTGTGTAATGCTGAACATATACTCTTCAATAGATGTTCTGATTTTTTCGGCAAATCTGTCAATATATCTCTCTTCGGCAAGTTTCAGAATTACAACAAACTCTTCTCCGCCCATCCTTACTACAGCATCGTCACTTCTAACCTGATCTGTCAATTTTGTGCTGAATTGCCGGAGAATCATGTCACCAGAGTCATGACCATATGTATCATTGACACGTTTGAATTTATCAATATCCATCATAAAAATGCCATAACCATAGTTGATGGAATTAGTTTTGTCATGAAAATCAAACATATCATCTTCATTATTTGTAAGAATTGGTTCCAGTGGATTTTGTGAGGCATGTTGTTTAAAGCGTCTGTTTGTACCTTTTTCATCAAGCAGATAATCTTTCATAAGCCTTGTATTTTCAGGAGTGAACACCTCAAAAAGATAGCGCCTGTTCTTAAGACCTGTCAAGGGGTCAATGCGGGTAAGGGATTTAAGTTCCCTGTTTTTTGACATTAGCTGCTCATTTAGGCGTTCAGTATTCTTTTTTTCAATATGAAGGTTTTTTACAAGCTGATTGTTGTCATATCTGAGTGCAAGTGCTTCACTTAAATCTCTGTTCATTTTTTTTGCATGAACCGAAAGAAGAAGAAAAAAACAATACCCATGGCTGACATTGCAGAAGTTGTGGATGTATGTATATTATAAATTGCAACTGTTGGAAGTAGAAAGACAGTTATGGAATATACATAAAAAACAGGCAAATGGTTATGGTAGGCTCCAAGGGCTCCGGCCATCATGCCTCCGCACACAAAATAGAGAAAAACAGTGTGTTCAGGGTATTGTGGTGAAATCAGGAAAAAGCCTGAACTTCCAAAGAGTGTTCCTGAAATGAAAAAGGAGAACAACAGAAGCGTTTTCCAGAACTTATAATTATGCTCTTTAAAACCTTTTTTGTACATCCAAAGACCGGTATATCGAATCAAAACAAAAATGATATTGACCATCACCCAGATAATGATATTCTTCTCAGGGATAATATCCCAAAGGACTGCTCCTATAATAAGGCAGTTTATAATTGTCCCAATCATGCTTGATGCCAGATTTGTTACAAGGAGTGTTATTTTTTTATCTTCAATATAGGCTGCTCGCTTATCTGATTCATTCATTTCGGACCCTGACTAAACCTTGATGTGTTTTTCTATTGTGGCGGTAAGTCGCCATTTAGTTTATTTAGGAATGAGCACGAAAAAAGATGTTCAATTAGAATTCTTAAAGCATACGGCCTACAATGGCTGGATGTTTTGAAATGGGCAAGTTGTTTAAAACTCATTCCTTGAAGACAGCTTTTTGATCATATGAAAAAGGAGATATTCATATAATTGTGAAAAGTTCTGAAAAAGGGATCCCCTCACTCGGACAGCTTGCATTGAGATACGGGACGATCAATAAAACCCAGTTTAAAACAGTTGCAGCATTTATGCAACAAAAAGCCTTAAAAGGTGAGCAATACGAGTTTGGTGCATTGCTGATTGAAAAAAAACTGGCCACAAGATATCAGGTTAACCTTCTCCAGATTATCCGTGATTTTCTGGTTCTTAAAAAAAAGGGTGAGCAGTTCGGCCAGATTGCCGTTGACAAAGGATATGCCACAAGTGAAGAGGTTGAACTTGCCCTTACACGTCAACAGCAGCTTTTCCGTGAAGCAAAGATTCAGAAAATGCTTGGTGATCTTCTTGTTGAATACGGTGTTATTACCGAAGAACAGCGGGATATTATCACAGAAGAGCAGAAAAGACTTGAAAAAATTGATTTTGATAAACCTGGCCCTAACAACGATAATTATGAAAAATCTCAATCTTTCACGGAACAAGATGATGAATCTGCGGCCAAGCATGAAAAACCCAATGAGGAGAATGAAGAAGATAGTCAATCTTCAGAAGAGATATCATTCAGGGAGGCAGAAAGAGAGTTTATCCAGCTTAAGGCTCTTGATGATGACTTTGCATTAAGGGTGCTTGAAAAAGGCTTTTCCACACCGGAAGTTGTGGAAGCTGCCATGGAAAAACAGAATGAGTGGTTTGAAAAATTCCGGAAGCTTCATATGCTTGGCGACATCATGGTCTCTGAAGGCATATTGACAGACATGCAGAAAAATTTGATTTTAAAAGAGCAAAAACGTATTCACTCATCTGCTACGGATAACAGTCAAAACACTCATGAAATATCTAAATCAGAAAGATTAAATGGCTCTGATAATCTAAATGAATCACAAGAGCTAAAAGAGCCAAATGAAGTTAAAGAAAAAATTGAGATCACTATATCTGATTCACAAATGGAGGCGTGGGTAAATATCCCTGCCGCTTTAGATAAAATGGAAGAGATAATAACACCAGAAGAGATCATCAGCATACTCAATGAAAATGCCATTACATATGGAATATGCAGTGATGCCATTATTAAGTCTCACCTTGACGCAAAAGATAGCTCTTTTCCGGTTGCCCTTGGAGAATATCTCTACAGCTCAATACCACATTATAATTTTGATATACATAAAAGGGATAAAAACAATCTCCTGAAAAAAAACAATGTGCTGGCATCCCTTGATACAAAGAAAGTAAAAATTGAACTACTTGATATTACTGGCAAAAAAGTCAATACCATACCAATAAACCCCAACCATGCAGTACTTAGATGTGGCAGAGGAGTTACCCTTTCTGAAGATTCAACCCATGTTGTGGCTGCAATGGGGGGATATCCTGCAATGTCGGTGGAGGGCAGGTTTTTTATTTTTCCTGTTGTAAACATTCTTGGGGATGCAGATATAAAGTATGGGCCTATAGATCCATATGCAAGTGTCAATATCGCAGGGATTTTGACAGGTGCGTACAGGATTCAGGCAGGAGATGTAAAGGCCCGGGAGATACGTGGTTGCAGGCTTGATGCTGTGGGTGATGTTACAGCAGAGATGGGCATCATGAATTGTACAATAATCACGCAAGGCAACATCAAGGCAAAATATATTCATAACTCCAGAATAGAATCCTTTGGAGATGTTACTGTTGAACATGAGATAATTGATTCAACACTTCTCTTAAGCGGTAAATGCATTGCTGAAAAAAGCCGTGTGATTGCATCCTCTGTCTGTGCAAGAAAAGGAATAAAAGCAGCCGGCATAGGCAGTGACGTCACAGAACCATGCAGATTAAAGGTTGGAGCGCAGGATCATATAATACGGCAATCTCTTTATATTACAAAGAAGATAAGTGCAAGCAGACAAAGTCTTGATGAAGCTATTGAAAAAAAGGAAAAACTTGGCAAAAAAAGCGAGTTTATCTTTAATAAAATGGTGGATTTGAAGCTTCTACATGATAGAGCCATGGCAAAATCACTTCGCTTTAATAAGGAGATTGAAAAGGGCAGGATATCAGAAGACTCTGCCTCATATGAAAAAACTATGTGTTTAATTGACGCACTCAAAGAGAAAATGTCATCAGCTATTTCAACCCTTAGAAAGTATAATAATCAGAAAAAAGAGATTGACGCCCGTATTGATAAAATGGAAAGTACGATAAAGACACTTGCTGAAAGATCACGAAGAAAGATATTTTCCCTTGAAATGGATCGTAACCGTTTTTTCCAATGGGCAGAATCACAGCCATCTGTTCCGGAAATAACTGTCTCCGGACGCATTGTAGAGGGTACAGTCATTAATGGAGCCTTTGCTTCAATAACCCTTGATGATGATTATCAGAACGTAAAATTTACAGAAAAGTTAAAAAAAATACCAGTGCAGAAGATCGTTTAGGTAAAAAAGAGATTGCGGATAAAAAAGAGTTTGGTGATATAAAAAGGGAATATATAGATGAGTATCGTATCCATATTCAAATCTTAAAATGATAACTTAATGGCCGGAAAAGATTAAAACAGATCCTTTACAAGGAGAAACATAAGGAGAAAACAAATACAATGATAATTATTGCACCTTCAATACTGTCCGCAGATTTTACAAAACTTGGCAAAGAACTCAAAGATGTTGAAAAAGCAGGAGCAGACTGGATTCACATTGATGTTATGGATGGCCATTTTGTCCCCAACATTACTTACGGACCAATCATTGTTGATGCATGCAGAAGGGCAACTTCCCTTGTGCTTGACGTACATCTGATGATAGAAAAGCCTGACTTGCTGATTCCGGAGTTTGCAAAAGCAGGGGCAGATTACATATCTGTACATGCAGAGGCTTGTACCCACCTTCACCGAACCATACAGCTTATAAAATCCCAGGTAAAGCAAAACAGCCAAGATAAAAGGGATGAAAAAGATAAGAGCAAAAAAGATCAGCTTAAGTCCGGTTATCATGAGGCAAATGCCTCCACAAACTGCAATAGCGGGGAAGCAAACACAAAACCAACTAATGTGAAAGCAGGTGTCGCCCTTAATCCTGCAACACCTTTGAGTGCGATAGAATGGGTGCTTGGGGATCTTGATTTTGTACTGATCATGAGTGTAAATCCAGGATTTGGTGGCCAGAAGTTCATCCCCTCAACTCTTGAAAAAATAAAACTTCTCTCTGATATGATAAAATCAAAAAACTCCAGTGCCATTATTCAGGTGGATGGAGGTGTGGGGCCAAAGACAATAGAAGATGTGGCAAAGGCAGGAGCAACTTCCTTTGTGGCAGGCTCTGCAATATTCAATACACCCGATTATACTGAAACAATAGAAGGTTTCAGACGGCAGATTGCAGGCGTATGCTCCTGTAAAAGGTAGAATCATGAGAGTTCTTCTTGTTGCAGCAACAGAGATGGAAATAATGCCATTGATTGAACAAGGCATTTATCAACACACGAATGTGACAGTAATCATAACAGGGGTTGGTGTTATCAATACAGCCCATTCTCTGACAAAGGCAATTGAGGCTCAAAAAACTGATATTATTATACAGGCAGGCATTGGCGGGGCTTTTGAAAGTGCAGGTATTGACGTTGGAGATATTGCAGTTGCAAAAAGTGACAGATATATCCATACAGGTGTGGAGCATCATGATTTTCGGTTGTCTTCAAACATACATGGTCATACCCCACGCCCTGGAGAATTTTACAACTCTCCACTGCCATTTCCACACACGGGAGGATACGACAACTCTCCACTCTCATTTACACAGCATGTAGGCTATCCAAATGATCCTTTGCCATTTGACCTTGTTAAAGATCAACCTGAATCAAGGGAAGGGCTTTTTTTCCTGGACAGTGACCTTACGGGAAAATCTAAATACATAATCAAAAACAACCTGTCAAAAAAGAGTTTAAGATATAAAATAATATCAGGAGATTTTTTAACTGTCTCAACCATAACTGCAACATCACGCACAAAAGATGCTCTAATACAAGCTTTTTTGCCGTGTATGGAATCCATGGAAGGAGCGGCAGCGGCTCATGTGGCATCTCTTTACAATATCCCTTTTATTGAAATCAGAGCAGCTTCAAACCTTGTCGGAATAAGGAACAAGTCAGACTGGAATATCCCTCTTGCTGTTGAAAGAGTCTGTCTGGCTTTAAATGCTCTTTTACCGTGAAAATGGATACATATTTTCATATTCGGGGGTGGCAGAAATTTCATTTGGCCATGGGAGTTTACCGTGAAAATGACTATCATTTTTATTTTTGGGGGTGATTGATACGCAATCATGCCCGTTTACCGTGAAAATGGATACAAATTTTCATATTCGGGGGTGGCTGGATGACAGCCATGACCGTTTACCGTGAAAATGACTATCATTTTTATATTTGGGGGTGATAGATATGTAATCAATCATGCCTGTTTACTGTGGGACTATATACATAATTCTATGTTCCGGGGTGGCCGAAACTTGGCCATGATCGTTTACCGTTTAAACACCGCATGCTTCATGATCACTTTACACTTTCTGAAAGCAAGAGCAGTTTTTCAGGTTTTTAAGCAAAAAAGGGCATGTTTCATTGAGCACTTTACACTTTCCAGGGATGCAGCCCCTTTTTTAGGGTGTATTCTTCAGAAAAGTGTAAAGTAGTTTGAGGATATCCTGATTCAGACAAATGCAATAACTGCTGAAAAACAGTAAGGTGTCGATTGTGAGTATCGTAAGGGGGGGCTTGAGCCTGCCATGAAGGTTGAGATAAGGGAGGTAATTTTGGACAGCAGTAATAATATGGATACAAACTCAAATCAAGATGAAGCAATAAAATCCGATATTTCCGAAAATCAATGCAAAATTGATATATCAGGAATTTCAGACACTGTTCCTAAACTTAACATAGCTCACTATTTTCTTTTTATTCTTATATCCGCAGCATTTTTAATGTGTTACAAGATGATGCAGGGATATCTGGATCCGGTAATAATTGCCATAATTCTTGCTGTACTTTCAAATCCCGTCTACCAGTGGATAAAGGTAAGATGCAATCATCATAAAAATGTTGCTGCTCTTATCTCTTGCCTGCTTCTTAACATGGTTATAATCATCCCTTTTTTTCTTTTATTTTCGGCTGTAATACGTCAGGGGATACTATCATTTAATGCAATAAATCAATGGATTGCAGATGGTAACATTGAGAGGGTTGCCCAGACGCCCCTCATTTCTCATGCCTTTAATTTTATACACAATAACATGCAAGAGAGCCTTCTTAAAGAAATCAATGTCCACTCACTTATGATAACTCTCTCATCACGTGCCGGAGAAATTATGATGAGTCAGGGAAAATATATCATTACAAATATCTCTGCTGTTGCCGGTAAATTTTGTCTCATGATATTTGTATTTTTTTTCGTTATTCAGGATCAGGATAAAAAGCTTGAGTATATCATGCATCTTTCTCCCCTCTCCAGCGAACATGAAAGGATATTGCTTGACAAAATCAAGGCAGTAGCAAAATCCGCCATTCTGGGGACTCTTGTAACAGCTCTTTCACAAGGTACAGCAGGTGGTATTGCCTTTTATATATGTGGTCTTCCAGGATTTTTCTGGGGAGCTGTAATGGCATTTGCATCACTTGTGCCCATGGTTGGAACAGCTTTGATATGGGTTCCTGCAACCATATGGCTTTTTATATCAGGTTCATGGCAGTATGCTGTTTTCCTGACAGTATGGTCTGTTGTTGTGGTGGGAATGATAGATAATATCGTCCGTCCTCTTTTCATGAAAGGCTCTGCTGGAATGGATACACTTCTTATCTTTTTTTCGATTCTGGGCGGACTCAGCTATTTTGGCCTTACAGGTCTTCTTTATGGGCCCATGGTATTTGGTCTAACCCTTGTCCTTCTATATATCTATGAACTTGAATTTAATGCCTTTCTTACACGGCAGGACGGAAATTAAACAGTTGAATTTTTATGGCCGACGTTAAACATGGGGTTGTTGTCAGAAGTACGGATTGTTAAAATTGCACGGTTTACTCAGATCACATGGTTTGTGTTGAGTATTTGTTGAAATCAGCACAATTCGTGACATTTATCGGTTTGGCTTTTGATATAATGTTTTCTGTATTTACTTCTTGTTCTTCAGGTTATTGATATATTGTTCTATCTCTTTTAGCTCTTCGGAACTTAATCCAGCCATTCTTTCCTGCGGTTTAAGCCCGGCGAGTCTTTCCTGGGGTTTAAATGCAGACATGACTTCTTGCGGTTTAAGTCCGGCAAGCTTTCTCTCAACAGGAATAATATTGAGAAAAAGCTCTTCCCACTCTTTTCCAATTTCCATGACATCTTCAGGAGTCATCTCAAGCTTCATGGGAACCTCCTTTGAATTTTTGATTTTCCATAAACCTGCAATCAGGCGGTAAAGCCCTGAACGAAGTAGATTTTTTCCAGATTTAAAAAGTTTTTTAAAAGCCTTGTCCTGTTCTTTTTTTCGGCTTGCAAAACATTTTACAAAAAGGTTATGTGGTTCATCAGTAAGATCGTTTAATGATATTACAGTTAAAGACTCCAGCATGGGAGCATTGCTTTTATAAATGCCAGGCAGGGATGTCTCTTTATAGTCAAATTTGTTGAAAAAATGTTTTGTGGGTCTCTTTGAACTTAGAACAAAAGTCTTAACCCGATTTTGCGAAAGCTTCTTTGCTCTTTTATAAAAGGTATCGTATGCCAAAGCCTGATTAAGAACAGATTGATTTACAGATTCTGTGTATTTGAATTCAATGAGAATATGCTCTGCATCTGTGTCCCTTATTCCGTCAGGCAATAAACTTTTTTGTTCCTCAGACCAGTTTGGCAGATTCCTTCTCAAAAGCAGTATATCAGCTTCGGGTGGCTCACTCATAATTGAGAAATCTGTCATAACAGCAATATCAACAGGCGTGAGCAGCTCCTCAAGCATTTTCCCAAGGAGTCTGTGCCAACGTGTTTTTTGGTTTTTTTCCTGTTTCTGATTTTCCATAAATTTAAAGTAACACAGCTTATGGTGATCTTCAAGGGATTAGCCAAGAGTTACAATTTTTATTGTAATGGATACCATTGCAGTTTTGGACATAGGCTCTTTATTTTGTCAAGAAAAAATGATATGAAGTGTAAAGTAAATTAATGATATGTGAATGTGGTAAATTTATTTTTAAAATACCAAAAAAGAAAGGATAAGGTTTAAATGCGAAGTAGAATAAAAATTGTGTTGTTGGTGACGTTATCATTAATGATTCTAAACTTTTCTGCGATTGCCCGTGAAGCTATTGTTTTGACGGACAATGGTCCCGATGTGACAGTATCATCAGGGGAAACGCTAACCATATATGGCACAACAGGGGCAAACCATATTACCATTTCAGGTGATGCTGATGTTGAACTTCTAAATTTTCCAGGTATCAACACCATAACCATTGCAGGTGATTCCAGCAATTTTACAGTATCCCGATCCGGTGCCATGGTAACCTTTGAAACCACAGATGGAAGTGATGGTGCAGGCGATACCGGGGGAATGGGCGGCACAGTATTGAAAATTCCAGCCACAGCAACACTCCAGACAGTGGAGTTTAATAATGGATATGTTGTTCTCTGCATTGAAGATGGCAATGTCATGCTGGATGGGCAGATCATATCAACAACCCCTGCTGCCATTGAAGCTTTGGAGTCTGTTCCACCGGAGATTGTGCAGATTCTTCCATTGGGTGTTGACACCATTTCCATTGCCTGGCTTCCGGTATCTTCACCTGATTTTTCGGAATTTACCTATGAAGTCCATGTGGATACTGCTGATAATTTTTTACCTTCGCAATCCACCCTTAAACAGGAGATTGCAGGGGAACTCCAGGCCGAGGTGCCGGGTTTAAGTGCAGATACAACTTTTTACGCAGTTATAGTTGCAAAACCCCGGGGAGAAAGCGGAGAAATTTTCATTGGAGAGAATTACAAGCAAGTAACAACCCTTGATGAACCCTTTGAGTTCAGTGAGGATGTTCCCCTAATAAATCAGGAGGAATCAGGACTTGTAAACCCCGATGTCTCAGGTGATGACTATATTTTTGATGATACAGGCAGCCAGGTTCTTCCAGAGACAGGTTCAATAATAGTTGGTGAGGATTCTGAAGGCGGTTATCTGAAAAAGGTTGAGTCAGTTGTAGATACAGGTGATGGGATTGTGGTGCAGACCAGCCAGGGTATTTTATCCGAAGCTGTCACATCAGGTCGAATAAGTGGCAGTATCAAGCTCTTTGATCCGGAGAAAGCTGCCGTTGCATACCAGGCAGACAGGGCAACATCGGAGCAAAGAGAAAAAAAAGTGGAATCTCAAACTGATGTGGAATCTCAAACTGATGTGGAATCTCAAACTGATAAGGGAATAACCTTCATTAAACATTCAACAGATGAAGATGGCTTTTCCGTCAGCAAAATATCTTGGAAAGAGCGTTTACTCAAAGTGGAGGAGAGGATTTCGCCAAATTTTGTTCCGTCAGAAAATCCTGGATACCGCTCTGTCAGATTACTGAAAGATGCAGCCAATGAAGTATCAATGGAGACCAGTATTGAATTTGAGCCAGAGATGGATATTGATCTTGACTGGCACACACAAGATGATGGAGAAGGTGTACCTGGAGATGATGCAACCATAATAGACAATGGGGAGATTCTTCTGATTGGCACCCTTAAGGCTGATATCAGTGCCCGCTATCAGTTTGATGGAGCTTACCAATGGGGCACTGCTGAGAATCCAAATGAAGAGATCCTTCTGGAGAGAAGAGGTATAACAGCTTTTACAGTGGATGGCGTTTCTGTTTACCAGGATATCCTTCTGACCATTAAATCCCGTGCCTGGGCATCTGCATCCACTGCCGTTGATATCACCACAAGCACCTTCACTGACACAGAGATCCAGCTTGGAACAAGATACAATGAAGTTGCTGATATCTGGGAACCTGTGGCCACCGTCAATGTTGAGGACTCCCTTGTGGCGGCTGTAAATGAAGCAGGTTCTGTGGTGGGGGAAGTTGCCATTGTTCCCACTGTGGAGCTTCTTTTTTACAGGGTTGGTGCTTCAAAGATAAACCTAAATGCAACTGTTTCGGGAAACATTGCTTACTCGGAAGATGGTATTCTTGACGGGGAGTTCATGCCTGGCGGTGAATCCATGCTTGATGGTGAGTCCATGGCACAGTTTGGCAGCTTTGATTATTACCTTGGGCTTGATTCTGATATGAACCTTGCACCCTGGCCTATTTTTGAGGGGCAGGAGCAACTCTTTGATGGGCAGATTTACAGCACCACCTGGCCCATGTTTGACTTGCCACAAATTGAGATCGGGGCAGTTGAAAGTGGCGATACCTGGGCACTGAGTGCCGTTGTGCAGGATGGAAACAATAATGCCTTTAACCAGAGTTCCATTGAGTGGGAGGTGGTTGATCCGGATGGCAACCGATACTCCCTTGCAGGCGGTGCCTATGATGGCTCCCCGGTAGCAGAGTTTTCGCCGGAATCAGAAAGATTTGAAGGTGTTTACACCATTTTGCTCTCAGGCTATGGAAGGCTGGGTCAGCGGAACGGTGAGCTGGCAAGGCTTTATACAGCACTTGAGATTGATGTGGACCATGATGGCACTGACCCACCCATATTGGATGATGAAACCGTGACAAACTCCCTGGGAATGACTTTTAACTTTATTCCGGCAGGCACTTTCATGATGGGGTCGCCTGAAGATGAGCCTGGAAGAGAGTCCTGGGAAGGGCCTCAGCATGAGGTAACACTTACCCAGTCCTTTTACATGCAGACCACGGAAGTAACCCAGGGTCAATGGGAAGCGGTGATGAGTAATAATCCCTCATGTTTTGTTGAATGCGGTTCTGATTGTCCGGTGGAGTGTGTTTCTTGGGATGATGTTCAGTCATTTATCACTGCTTTAAACGATATTAGTGACAGGACGTACAGACTTCCCACAGAGGCAGAGTGGGAGTATAGTGCCCGTGCAGGAACGACTACTGCCTTTGCTAATGGCCACATTACGGTACTCTCTTGTTCTTATGAGCCTAATTTGAGTCTAATGGGTTGGTACTGTGGTAATTCAGAAGTTACTTATTCAGGATGCTTAAACTGGAGTAGCTGGGGTGGTGCTACTTGTGCGGGAACACATCCTGTTGCTCAAAAAACACCTAATTCTTGGGGCTTGTATGATATGCACGGTAATGTATATGAGTTTTGCCAGGACTGGTGGGGGAGTTTTACGTCTGAATCTGTGGTTGATCCCAATGGAGCATCATCAAGCTCAAGTAGAGTTGTTAGGGGTGGGGCATGGGCTTCCAGTGCCCGTTATGCAAGATCAGCGGAACGTTACTATTATTCTCCGGATAGTTGGAATAACGGCATAGGCTTCCGGCTTGTACTCTCCTCTAATCTACAATAATGGGGTATACAGATAGTTGTCTTAATCAAGGATTACGAAGATTGCACAGATTTCACTGATAAATAATCTGTATAACATACATGGCTGATGACCGCCACAATCGAAGGGATGAAAGTCTTTATGAAAACAGCCATTTGCGGGGACTTTCATATAAAAATACATGGCAGTAACCACATGCCACAACGAAGAATAAAAATCCTTTAATTCCAGTATATCGGTGGCACTTTCTTATAACGTACATGGCTGATGACCACCACAATCGAAAAGATGAAAGTCTTTTTAAAAACAAGCTGTTACCGAGACTTTCATATAAACGTACATGGCTGATGCCCGCCACAATCGAAAAGATGAAAGTCGTTTTAAAAACAGGATGTTACAGAGACTTTCATATAAATCCGCTAAATCCGTTATTCTGACAGGTGGTGTAATATTTTTTATATTTACTTTTTATTCTTCAGACTATTTATGTATTGCTCAATTTCTTTTAGCTCTTCGGAACTTAATCCAGCCATTCTTTCCTGTGGTTTAAGCCCGGCAAGCTTCCTTCTAAAAAGCAGAATATCCGCTTCTGGCGGCTCGCTCATAATGGAAATATCTGTCATGACAGCGATATCCACAGGCGTCATAAGCTCTTCAAATACTTTTCGGCACCCTTCATTTGACTCCAAAAGTACTTTACACTTTTTTGTGAGAGGTTCCCGCTATTCAGAGTTTTCTATTAGAAAAGTGTAAACTGGGAAATGAAGCATGCCTACTTTTCCAAGTATTCTGTGCCAGCGTGTTTTCTGATTTTTCTTTTGTTCTTGGTTTTCCATATATTTTTATATGAAAGTCTCGGTAACATCCTGTTTTTAAAACGACTTTCATCTCTTCGATTGTGGCGGTCATCAGCCATGTACGTTATAGAAACACAGGCATTAGTGATCTTCAAGGAAACTTCAAGAAGAATTAGCCACACAACCATTTCAGGCAAACAGAGACCTTAAGCATCTTACAAACTCCAAGCCATCCTCAACAATACATATGTCAGATACATTAAAAATAGCTGCATTGGGATCTTTATTAACCGATACGATAAAGCCGGCATCCTTCATGCCTGCAATATGCTGGGATGATCCTGAAATCCCAACTGCCATGTAAAGTTCCGGTTCAACAACAGCACCGGTGATGCCTACCTGTTGTTCATAGGTCATCCAGCCCATATCAATAAGGGGGCGTGAACCTGCAACTGCGGATTCAGGAAAACACTCTGCAAGCTCTTTTACATCTTCAATATTATCAGGAGAGCCTATGCCTCTGCCGGCAGCAATAATTACCTTTGCACCATCAAGCCTGGATTTTTTTCCTGATATGTGAAGAAGCTCAGCATATTTAACAGTTTTTTTCTTTTTGGATAATGACTCCATATCCATTTTTTTTGTAATAACAGTGCACCTGCTTTTTGATTGCTTATCTTTTTCTCTGCTGAACACTCCGGGTTGAATGGTAATAACAACAGGGGATTCAGCTCCCTTTTCAAGTGCTGTCACTCCATTGACCCTGCCCTTGAAAAGCGGTTGCACAAAGGCAGGCTGCTCATCCTCAATAATGAGTCTTGTTACACCGGTAAGAGCTATCCCACCGATCTTTGCTGCAAGTCCGGGTGCGATGTCAAGCCCCTGGGAAGTGTGTCCTGCAATAACAAATGATGGTTTGACTTCCTCAAGCAAAGTTGCAATGGATTCCTTGATTGCAAGGCTGTCAGGGTGGCTTGCGCCACTGATTGACAGGCAAATAATATCCATATCAACAGGGGCATTTCCCATAATATCTTGAACCATGGAATTACATGATGACTCGGTCTGCCCATCCATTTCCCAGGGAAGAACTGTCACAATCCTGTTGCCCGTTATCTCTGAAAGCCTGAATGCAAAGTTCATTAGCTCCCATGTAATGGTGCGTATTTTGTCTTGCAGATGTTCTGCTATTACAATTATTTTTTTTGTGTCATTATCTTTATTTTTTCTAAAAGTATTTTTCATACAAGATTTCTCTCCTCTAATATTTTTTTAAGCTCTTCAGCCTTTTGTTGGGAGCTTCCGTAAATAACCTTTCCTTCCCTGTTTTTTACCGGATACTCAAGGCGAATAAACTTCAGGGCATCTTCTCTCATTAATTGATTATGCTTTTTGTCTGATTGCGGCTGGGTATCCGTGTGGAGAAAATCGGGTTTCATTGTGAGAATCTCTTTTTTTCGTGCTTTCAGTATGTTTGAAAGAGAAGGGTATCGGGGTTTGTTAATACCGCCCTGAATAGTTAATAGAACTGGAAATGATGCTAAAATTTTCTGTTTTAATCCCCCCTCAATTTCCCGAAGCAAAGTTAAGTCAAAGTTTTTGGCTTTCTCATCTGCCTCAATAAGTTTGTTTACTTCAACTTTAACAATTGATGTAATGCATGGAATGCCGATATATTCGGCCAGCATTGGGCCTACCTGTGCCTGCATAAGATCTTCGGACATTATGCCTGTAAGAATAAGATCATACGGGCAGTTATTGATGATGGCATTGTTGGTGCTTCTGTTTTTTTCTGGAGCAGTCGAATCATGAGGAATTCTTGAATCATCAGGAGCCATTGAATTATGATGCTCCATTAAATCATGATGCTCCATTAAATCATGATGCTCCATTGAATCATGATGCTCCATTGAATCGTCATAAATTTTTGATGTTTCAGATTTTTTCACCACTTGATTATCAGAATTTATAGCAGATGCAATATACGATGCTGCTAATGCCCCATTGATAATGGCATTGTGTGAATTTTCGGTCGCAAGATGAATCCCTCTGTCTGCACCCATTCCCATTGCGCGTCTTATGATTTCTGATGCATTTTCAGGGCCCGCTGTAAGCACATCAACAGAGACATCCATTCCTTTATCCTGGTACCTTTCCTTGAGTTGTATCGCTTCTTCAAGGGCATTTTCATCAAAACGGCTCATTGCAAATTCAGGTATATGTTTCGATTTAATCTGTTGTCCTGATTCATCAATCTCCACATCTGCAATGCAGATCTGTTTTATACAAACAAGAATTTTCATTATTATTTCTCCATTTTTTTCATTCCATTCAACTTTTTTACCGTGAAAATGGATACATATTTTCATATTCGGGGGTGGCTGGATGACAGCCATGACCGTTTACTGTGAAAATGGATACAAATTTTCATATTCGGGGGTGGCTGAATCACAGCCATGTCCGTTTACCGTGGAAATGCATCACATTTTTATGGTTGGGGGTGATTGATGCGCAATCATGCCCTTTTATTTTGAAAATACCCCATGATTTTGGAATATGCAATATAAAAAACGAACGTTCGTTCATTTTTTTATTGACATCTGATTTTTTGTTTGTAATCATGGATGCAATAAAACCAAATCGTCAAATATAAAGAGTATAGAGTATGCCAAAAGTGCAGGCATTTAAATAGAGACAACTATATATCAGGGGGTAGTTTTCATGGATTTTGAGGTATCTGAGAAAATAAGTATCATAGTCGATATGATCAATGAGTTTGTTGATAAGGAGCTTATACCGCTTGAACCGGAATTTTTGACAAAAAATTTCAGTGAGCTTCTGCCGGTACTTAGGGAAAAACAGGAAATGGTTAAAAAAATGGAGCTTTGGGCACCAAATTTTCCTGTGGAGTGTGGTGGCATGGGTTTAAGTCTTGTGGAGCATGGCCTTGTTTCCGAAGCCCTTGGCAGATCTCCTTTGGGGCACTATGTCTTCTGGTGCCAGGCACCTGATGCAGGTAATGTGGAGATTCTCCATGATCATGGAACCGAAGCCCAGAAGGAGACCTGGTTAAAGCCTCTGGTACAGGGAAAGATAAGAAGCTGTTTCTCCATGACTGAAGTGGATATGCCAGGCTCCAATCCTGTCATGCTTGAAACAACTGCTGTAAAGGAAGGAGATGAATATGTGATCAATGGGCATAAGTGGTACACAACTGCGGCGGACGGCTCCCAGTTTGCCATTGTAATGGCTGTTACTAATCCCGAAGCTCCGGCGCATCTTCAGGCAAGTATGATCATTGTACCCACAGAAACCCCAGGTTTTAATCTTGTGAGAAATATTCCTGTAATGGGGCATGAAGGGGATGATTATTTCAGTCATGGTGAAATTTTGTACCAGTCATGCAGGGTACCTTTGAGCAACCTTCTTGGCAGGGAGGGACAGGGTTTTGTGATGGCTCAGGATCGCTTAGGACCTGGACGTATTCATCACTGCATGAGGTGGCTTGGCATCTGTTCCCGTGCATTTGATCTTATGTGTCACAGGGCCAACCATCGGGTGATCTCCCCTGATGGCAAAACCCTTGCAACCCGACAGACTGTCCAGAACTGGGTGGCAGAGTCCGCAGCCGAGATAGAGGCAGCGAGACTTATGACCCTTCATGCTGCATGGCAGATTGACAATGTAGGGGCATCAAAGGCAAGGGATGCAATATCAAAAATCAAGTTTGTGGTTGCCAATACAATGAACAGGGTTGTTGATCGTGCCCTTCAGGTTCATGGTGGGCTTGGTATGACAGACGATACTATTCTTGCTTTTTTCTTTAGTCATGAACGTGCTGCACGTATTTATGATGGAGCAGATGAGGTACATAAAACTGCCCTTGCAAGACGAATATTGAAAAGCTACCAGGGTAAAAACATCAAATAGATTAGGAATTGATGTTTAATAACTTGCCCATTCTCTCATCCCAGGCAGCTCTTACAGACTTGCGAGGGGGAGTTTGGGTTAGTTAATTAAACCCAATTACTTAGCAGAATGGATCAGCAGATCAAGGGCATAACTTTAATGAACTATGCGGATTTCAAAAAGAGAGTGGAGAATTACAGGGAAGAGATATACCGTGATGTCTATCTTGAAAACCAGGAGAAGATCAGGATAAAAAAAGAGTCAACTGCTATTAAAAATTTTGAAAAGATATTTGATGCCGTGTTTGACATAACCTATGAAAAGGGCTTCCAGGCAATGACAATGAGGGATCTGAGCAGTCGTGCAAACATGAGCCTTGGGGCACTTTATGGGTATTTTGCAAGCAAAGAGGAACTTTTAGCAATTATCCAGAAACAGGGAAGCTCAATGATCAGAAATATTTTTGCCCAGTTTCATGATCAAACAGCCCCTCTTCTTGAGCAGCTTCGTGCTGTCATAAAGACACATCTTTTTTTGAGCGAATCTGCACGCCCCTGGTTCTATTTTACATTCATGGAAGCAAAAAATCTGACATCCACAGGTCGCCAGGCAGTAATAGCCATGGAAGAATATACTGAAAATATGCTTGTGACTATACTTGAATCAGGAGAAGAGAAGGGGATTTTCCGAAAACAGAATCATCTTTTGACAGCAAGCATTATAAAAGCCATGCAGCAGGAGTGGTATCTGAAGCGCTGGAAATACCGCAAAAGGGAAATTGATGTGGATGCCTATGCCGACTGTGTTCTTGAATTTACAGAATCATATTGTCTCAATCCCGATTATGCGGAATGTGGGATTTAGTTCTAATTTTGGCCACATGTTAACTGTTATGCGGCAGTCTGAATCAGGATGCCCGAGATTAACAGGATAAGGCAGGATTATCTATCCTGAACATCTTTTTCATCCTGGTTATCCTGATTCAGACAAATTTGATGGTCTCGTAAAAAGCCAGATTTCAGCATTTTTTGAGTTGTAACATGCTGAAATTATTAATAGCGAGTTTGCTATTTCGGACTTTTTACAGGTTCATCAAATTTAATAATTACAAAAAATCTCATAAGATGTCGATTTTGACTATTTAATAATATTATGTAATCTATAAAACATATAAAAAAGGAAAAAACAATGACACTTCATGACGAAGCCGTCAAGGTCAGGTCAGGGGAAGAGCTTGATATTGATGCTGTTAAGGCTTTTTTAATGGAAAATGTGGATGGGCTTTCCGGAGAGTTGACAGTGGAACAGTATCCAGGGGGATTTTCCAATCTGACATATCTTTTGAGGATGGGTGACAAAGAGATGGTTTTAAGACGCCCTCCCGTTGGTGCAAAGATAAAAGCTGCCCATGACATGGTGCGCGAATACAGGATATTAAGCGCAATATACCCAAATTTTCCCTACTGCCCTAAGCCCCTTGCCTGTTCTGATGATGAATCCATAATTGGTGCTCCATTTTATGTTATGGAGAAGTTTTCCGGTATTATCCTCAGACGGGAGCTGCCTGATGGCCTTGTGTTTTCAAGGGAGGATGCAAAGCAGTTGTGCTGCAACCTCATTGATCTTCATCTTGAAATTCATTCAATTGATGTCAAGTCATCAGGACTTGATTTTATTGGAAAACCAGAAGGCTATATCGGGCGTCAGGTGGAAGGATGGGCAAAAAGATACAGGAATGCAAAAACTCCGGATGCACCGGAATTTGAAGTAGTCATATCATGGCTTGTGGAGAAAATGCAGCCTGATACTGATAAACCGTCTCTTATCCACAATGACTATAAATTTGATAATGTGGTGCTTAACCCTGCCAAACCTGTTGAAATTACCGGTGTGTTGGACTGGGAGATGACCACATATGGTGATCCGCTTATGGATCTTGGCAGCTCCCTTGCCTACTGGGTAGAAAAAAGAGATCCTTTGGAGTGGCAGTTGATGAAATCCATGCCGACAGATATGGATGGAGCCATGACGCGTAAGGAGATCATAGCCATGTATGGGGAAAAGAGCGGCCGCAACATGGAAAAATTTGACTTTTATGAGTGTTTCGGTCTGTTTCGCCTTGCTGTTATTGCCCAGCAGATTTACAAGCGGTTTTATGAGGGTTTTACAAAGGACAAGCGATTCGGGAATCTGATCCACGGGGTTCGTATTCTTGAGAACAGAGCATTGACATTAATTGAAAAATCGAAACTCTGACAGTAATAAACAGATATGATTGATTACGTATCAAACCCTCCCAATATAAAAATGATAGTCATTTTCACGATAAACAGGCATGCTTGATTATGTATCAATCACCCCAAATATAAAAATAATAGTCATTTTCGGCATCTTTCATTTGCCTGTTTACACTTTGTCAGAACCATGATTTTCATGATTAAGGGATTATCCTGATTTTTCATCATGTTAATCTTTAAATCCTTTAATCATGGTTCAAAAATTTTCCGAAAAGTGTAAACTACTTTTGGGTTGATATGAAGGATGCCTCATTTTCACGTTAAAAAAAATCATTAATTAAAACCATTCATTCAGAGTATTGGTGATTGAAGGGCAATTTCATTAGGTAATTTAAAAGGAATCATACATTGAAGGTTGAAGATATTAAAAAGATTTTGATTGTGGGTGGCGGTACAATGGGGCAGCAGACAGCCCTTATTTGTGCCCTGCATGGATATGATGTTGCAATGCACGACATCTCCATGGAGATTCTGGAAAAGGGATTTGAAAGACTTAAGAAAAACTGCATCCGAATCACAGCCTCCGGTGAGTTTACACCTGAAGAGGGGGAAGCTGCTATAAAAAGGATTATCCTGACAGATAAACCTGAAATTGCTGCACAGGATGCTGATCTTATCATTGAGTCAGTACCTGAGGATCCTGCCCTGAAGGCAAAAATATTTGCCTCATTTCATGAACTGTGCAAACCCGAAACTGTTTTTACCACAAACACATCCACGCTTGTTCCATCCATGTTTGCCCATGCAGTTGGAAGACCTGAAAAATTTTGTGCATTTCACTTTCATGATATTGCAATAACAAAGATTGTGGACATAATGCCGCATCCTGGCACAGATCCTGAGACCATTGCTCTTGTGAGGGAATTTGCAATCAAAATAGGACAGATTCCAATTGAGCTTAAAACCGAAAATCATGGCTATGTATTCAACAATATGCTTATGGCATTTATTGGATCAGCATTGACACTGGCAAGCCGCAAGGTGGCCTCTGTTGAAGATATTGACCGATCCTGGATGGGTGTGCTTCATACTCCCCTTGGTCCCTTTGGAATGATTGACAGTATCGGCATTGACACTGTCTGGAAGGTTACTGATTTCTGGGCGCAGAAACGTCAGGATAAACATGCCCTTGGCAATGCGGCTTTTTTAAGGGAGTATGTGGATAAAGGTGATCTTGGGGTAAAGACGGGCAGGGGATTTTATGAGTATCCTGCTCCGGCATTTGCCAAAAAAGATTTTCTGACATCGGGAAAATAAACAGAGATCTGAAATTTTAAAGGGCGGCTTCAAGGGAGCGACAGTTCCAGTGCCGGTTCAACGATCTGGAAAAAACGGTGGTGTCCCAAATATGTTGATGAGTTCTTCACAAACCTTGATTCAGCAGGGCTTTCACAAAAAGATATCAACACTTTTATGACACTACCGAAAAAACATTCACAGAAAGAGCAGGAACAATAATATGGAGGAATTCATGGAACAATTTTCACTTATAGGTAAAACAGCATTGATAACAGGGGCAAGCCGAGGAATAGGCGAGGCCATTGCCATCTATCTTGCAAAACAGGGAGCACTCTGCATACTGGTCAGCAGAAAGGTGGAAGACCTTTCAAATGTGGAGAAGAAGATAACGGATAATGGTGGAAAGGCCGCATCCCTTCCATGCAATGTCGGGAAAATGGAAGAGATTAGTGGTTTGATGCAGAAGGTTGAAGAGCTTTATGGCAAACTTGATATTCTCATCAACAATGCTGCTGCCAATCCATATTTTGGAGAGATGATCAATGCCGAGGAGTGGGCATGGGATAAAACATGTGATGTCAATCTTAAAGGGCCTTTTTTCATGATTCAGGCAGCAGCAAAGCTCATGCAGAAAGGTGGCGGCGGCAGCATTGTCAATGTCTCTTCAGTTAATGGAATGAAGCCTTCTCTGTTTCAGGGTATCTACTCAATCACAAAGGCAGGGCTTATCACCATGACACGTGCCTGGGCAATTGAGCTTGCAAAGTTTAATATCAGGGTAAATGCCCTGTTGCCTGGTCTTACAGATACAAAATTTGCAAGTGCCATTACACAAAACGAGGATATCAAGAACATGATTCTTCCCCAGATTCCCATGGGACGCATTGCCCAGCCTGAAGAGATGGCAGGGGCAGTGCTTTTTCTGGTATCTGATGCCTCTTCCTATACCACGGGAAGTTGCCTTACCTGTGATGGCGGTATGCTGGCATAACTGTAAAAAAATTTGGCATCCTTCATTTGCCAGTTTACACTTTTTGGAGCCACATTCCCATTTTTAGGGAATTATCTCAAAAAAAGTGTCAACTACTTTTGATGGATTCTGAAGGATGCCAAAAATTTTGGCATCTTTAGTCTTATGCCCAAAATACTTTATGCTTTTAAAAAAAATTGTCTGAATCACGGATTGCTCAAGATTACGAGGATGACGCAGATTTTTTCAATCCGTGCAATCATTTAATCGGTTGAATCAGTGATTCAGATGATAGAAAGAGTAAGAAAAGTATAAAGTTGTAAATAACGCATATCAAAGTGATAAATAAAATATAACCAAATTTTTATTCAATTTTCAGCATCTTTTTACCCATTGCTATCCGTTGTTCAAAATTTTCATCTTCAAAGGCAGCAGCCACCTCTTCCAGAAAATCGGGAATGGCAATACCCTGTGGGCACTTTTCCAGACATTCTCCGCATTGAGTGCATTGTGATGCAAAAGCAGGTTCTGTGCCTGTTATGGCTCCGGCCATTCTGATTGCATACATGAATTTGGCCTCATCTTCGTTTTTAAAAAGATGAAATTTGTTCAATATCTCAAAGCAGCCGGAAATATTAACACCTGACGGGCATGGCTTGCAATATTCGCACCCTGTACATCCAACCTTCATCAGTTTTCTGTATCTATTTGTGACCCTGTTGACAAGTTTAAGTTCCTCTTCTGTCAGGGAGTCTGGATAACCATCATCTGCAATTGCAAGATTCTCCTTTATATGCGCCTCTTCATTCATGCCGGAAAGAACCACTGTGACTTCCGGGCGGTTCCAGATCCATCTTAATGCCCACTCCACAGGTGTACGCAGGTGAGGAGCTTCCTTCCAGATGGCATCAACATCAGGCGGTGGTTCAGGGATTCCAAGATTCCCGCCTCTTAAGGGTTCCATGATGACGATGCCGAGATTTTTTGATGCGGCATATTCAAGGCCTTCCGTGCCTGCCTGAAGCTCTTCATCAAGATAGTTGTACTGAATCTGGCACATTTCCCATGGGTAGTCATCCACAATGGTTTTGAAATCATCAATTTTCCCGTGGAATGAAAATCCGGCATTAACAATGCGTCCACTCTGTTTTGCCCTGTCAATAAACTCCAGTACGCCAAAGGATTTAAGTTTTTCCCAAATAGGCCCTGCAAGGTTGTGGATAAGGTAGTAGTCAATGTGTCCTGTTTTAAGTTTCTCAAGCTGGGCATTGAGATAATAATCCATGTCATCACGGCTTTTGATCATCCATGATGGCAGTTTTGTGGCAAGTCTGACCTTCTCCCTGTAGCCCTGTCCAAGGGCATCTGCAACAAGAAGTTCGCTGTTGCCGCTGTGGTATGGCCATGCTGTATCAAGGTAGTTGACGCCATTATCTATGGCGTATCGAATCTGCTCAATGGCCCTTTTTTTGTCAATGCTTCCCTTCTCATCAGTTGGCAGGCGCATACATCCGAATCCAAGTATTGAGAGTGAATCACCGGTTTTGGGTATTTTTCTGTAAAGCATTAATCCTCCTTTTTTGTTAAGGGGTGTATGTGAAACAATGCATTCTATTTTGTTGGAAACAGATCGTTTTTATATTTACGAATAAGTCCCCTGAGCTGGTCATAGGAAAGTCCAAGATGCAAAGCTGCTTCTTTCTGGTTATACATTGAGGCTTTCAATGCTTTGTTAAGCATCGATATTTCAAGGACTTTGATGGCATCTTTCAAGGGCATTTTTTCCAGATCCCCAATTTCTGCCTTATTGATTTTTGTATTTGTCTCCTGGTTATTTATCGGGGCATCATTGCGGTTTTCAACGTGATTGCGGTCATTAAATGAACCATCATCATAGGGCGAGATAAAGGGATTGAAAATTATCTCATTTATCACATGGGTGTCGGTTCTGTACACTGCCCTTTCAATGACATTTTTAAGCTCCCTTATGTTTCCTTTCCATGTATGATTCATGAGCTTTTTTTCAGCATTAGATGTAAAAACAGGAATCTCTTCCCTGGCAAGTTCCACAGCCATTCTGCGGGCAAAATGGTTGGCCAGAATTAAAATATCTTCCCCTCTTTTGCGAAGAGGTGGCAGAAAAAGTACCTCAAAGGAGAGTCGATCAAGGAGATCCTGCATGAAATAGCCCTTTTTGGCCATCTGTTCAAGGTCTGCATTGGTGGCACTGATAATCCGGACATCAACTTCAATGGATGAAGAGCTGCCAACGGGTTCAAAAGATCCATATTCCACAGCCCTTAATATTTTTTCCTGTGCAACAATTGGAATGGTTGCAATCTCATCAAGGAAAAGAGTTCCTTTGTCAGCAGTTTCAAATCGTCCCTTGCGCCGCTGATGTGCACCTGTGAATGCACCTTTTGCATGGCCGAAAAGTTCGGCTTCCAGAAGAGTAGGGGAAAGAGAGGCACAGTTCAGGGTAATAAATGGTCCTTGCCAGCGCCGTGAGAGAAAGTGAAGTCTTGTTGCGGCAAGTTCCTTGCCGGTACCCCTTTCGCCCAGAATAAGAACCGGCCGGTTGACAGGAGCTACCCTTGAGAGACGTTCCTGAAAATCAAGGAAGGCTTCTGATTGTCCCATGGCTTCTGGTGTTCCCATGGTTAGAGAAGAGATGGGCATGGATGGCGAAGAGATGAAAAATCTGTCTGTCATGGTGATAATAACCTTAATATGGTTTTTTTACCAGTTAACAGGGTGCATATGCCAATAATTTTGGGTGATTTCAACCGGCATCATGTATGATGATGACAGTTAACATATTGAAAAAACATGATAAAAAAATATTTTTCTCCCATGATTGATTGCTGGCATACTATCTGCAATTTCTTGCAGTTAATGAATATAGCGTTTCATTCAGTTATCAGTATAACGGCCATGGCAAACCCATCTTGCCACAACGAAGCATGAAAGCCCTGAAAAAAACCTTGAAATACGGGGACTTTCTTATAAACGGCCATGGCAGATTCATCTGCCACAACGAATCATGAAAGTCCTTAAAAGGCGGGGACTTTCTTATAAACTGCAAGTTTAATGAATTTTTGTTGACAGCACAACAGGAATTGCCGAAAAAATACTTCACAAAAAAAATAGCAGATTAATAAATTTACAGGAGGAGACAATGGGTATATTTACAAGATTTAAAGATATTATCAATGCCAACATGAACGCAATGCTTGACAATGCAGAAGATCCTGAGAAACTTATAAAACTTATGATCCGTGAAATTGAAGATACACTTGTGGAATTAAAGGTGTCATGCGCCGGTGCAATTGCCAGCAAAAAAAAGGTGCAAAGAGAGATGGATCAGGCTCAAAACCGTATGCAGATGTGGGCAGAAAGAGCTGAGCTTGCCGTCGCAAAGGGCAGAGATGATCTGGCAAGGGAAGCATTGATGGAGAAGCGGAGATTCAGTAATATTCTTGAATCCCTTGAAAATGAGGTTAAGGAGCATTCTGCTCTTGTTGCCCAGTATCAGGATGATATCCGTCAGCTTGAAGAAAAACTTCAAACCTCCAGGGAAAAACAGAGGATGCTGGTACAGAGGCATATCCATGCACGAAGGAAAAAACGTGCACAGGAAGATATCCGTCGCATTGACAATGCCGAAACCCTTGCAAGATTTGATGATATTGAAAACCGTATTGAGCAGATGGAAGCAGAAGCGGATCTTGTCAATTTTGGCGTCAAACCCGACATTGAGGAAAAATTTGAAGCTCTCATGATAGATGACGAGATTGAGAGAGAACTCAATGCCCTTAAATCATCAAAAAAACAGACTGAAATGCAAAAGGAGTCGTTGTAATGCACCATATGCAATGGACAGGAATTCTGGGAATTATTTTTGGTTGTGCCCTGATTGCCCTGGCTCTTGTCTGCGGTACCATAGTAATGATTTTCAGGATGCGGCAGGGCCAAAGTTCTGTCAGAAGCAAAAAATACAGTGCTGATGAAGAAAAGGCTATACAGGAGATACTTCTGGGGCTGGAGCGAATGGAAAAAAGAGTGGACGCACTTGAAATAATCCTCATGGAAGGCTCAAGGGATAGTCACAGCTTCCATGGAAAGGAATTGTAATAAAAAGGTGTTTCAATGAAAAGCATGTTGAAAAGATTCAATGAGATCAGCAAGGGACTTTACCGTTCAAGGGATGGGGTTATCATGGGTGTATGCAGAGGTTTGGCTGAACACTTTGATCTCTCTGTCTCTTCTGTCCGGTTTTTCTTTGTGCTGATGCTTTTTTTAAGTGGGCTTTGGCCAATGGTGGGCATCTATTTTCTGGCATCATTAATGATGAAACCCCAACCGGTTGGATACGTTGACCATGGTGGAGGTTTTGTTAATGAAAGCTCCATTTACTCCAGTAAGGTGGATTTGACAGCACTTTCCAGGAGGTTCAAAAAGCTTGAAATCCGTATCCAGCGCATGGAAGATATTGTGACTGCCCGAGATTTCCAATGGGATCGGGAGTTGGGCAGCCAAGCCTTTATGCCCCATAAAATTGTCAAATAGTTGGCATTCTTCATTTGTCGGTTTACACTTTTTTTGAACCATGATTTTCATGATTAAGGGATTACCTTGATTTTAAATCTTGTTAATCCTTAAATCCTTTAATCATGGTTCAGAATTTTTCGAAAAGTGTAAACTAATTTTGAGTTGATATGAAGAATGTCCAAATATTTAATGAAAATCTAACCTCCAATACCTATTTTATAAGCACATCTACTTTTTTAGATATTTTATTCCAGTTGATTCCAATTTTGATGATTTTCTCAAAGCTATTATGGTAACTTTGTACATAGTCTTTTTCAATTTGAGCAATTGCCTCATCTACGTTTTTATTCACTTTAAACTCCAAAACATAAACTGCGCCGCCTCTTAGAATATGCAGATCTGTTCGACCGATGATATTCTGGTTTTCACCCATGTAATAGATGTTGTTCATACGAATAGCGACCCCGACCATTGATTTAAGCCAACCTTCAGGATTTTTGTTGTGCCAGTCATATGGAATCCCTACGCAATTCCGGTAAATCAAGTCCTGAACACTTTTCTGAATAACATCAGCATTTTGTTCAAAGACTCCAGATGTTATTCTTTGGGAAACATCCTTCCAATCACGTAAATTGTAGTGCTTCCCCAGGCTTAATTTTAAAAAATATTCCAACATGACCTGTTCGGTCTCTTTGTTGGGAAATTTTAAATAATAGTGATTCTGCTCATCTTTATTCCGAATAGTGAGATATCCGGCATTAAAAAATAACACTTCCGGTCTTAAACGTTGCAGGTTATGAACTCGCAAATCCATTTCGCTGACAATAAGGCTGTTATCCCTTTCATAATCAATAATTCGTTGTACATCAATGGCGTTATCCTTGATGTAGTCACTAATCGTACTTGGAATACCTGTATCTGACCAATAAGAGCCAAACTCTTCATTCTCAATGAAATTATTAATATCCCAGGGATTGTAAAGTTTTTCGCCTCCAAAATTAAAACCGTTATAGTCTTCTTTCATCCTTTGCAGGATCTGCGTTACTTCCCTGTTTTGTTTTTTGGCAATGGCCTCTATTTCTTTGCTGAAATTATCCTCTACCTCTCTTTGGGTATATCCAATCAAATCTGTATGCCTGCCAACAAAACTGATATCTTTTGGATTATTTAGCACGGAAAAGATACTCATCTTCATGAGTTTAGTGAGTCCGGTTAGCATAAAAAAATGGATATATCTGTCATGGTCTTTGATCGGAGCATAAAAATCCTGGAAAAAATTTCTGACTTTTTCGGCTTTTTGGATATTTTTCAAGTGAAGCAGGATTGGTTTGTCATATTCATCAACTAAAACAACCACTGGTTTTCCGGCTCTTTCGCAGATTTCCTCTAAAACTACTCCAATGTTAAAGTAGTCAAAATCTTTAATTTTAAGCTCTTTATCGTCTATATGTATTCTGCCATTGTATTGAATATATTTTTTAAGATCATCATGTCTGGAGATACCTGCAAAACTTAGATGCAGTACCGGAAATTTTTCAAATTTAAGTTTGTCATAGATATAGAGGCCTTCAAACAGTTCTTTTTTACCTGTAAAAATATTTTTCAAAACAGACAACATGAGGCTTTTGCCAAAACGGCGTGGGCGTGACAAAAAGTTATGTTTCCCACACTGATCCAAAAAATCATAAATTTGGAGGGTCTTGTCTAAATAAAACTCCCCTCTTTTTTTTATCTCCTCAAAATCTTGCCCTGTGGAAAATTTTTTTCTTTCAGTCATGGCATTCCAGGTAGTGTTCTTTTAAGGTTTGATTGTTGGATAGAAAATGCCTTTAATCTTTAAAAGGTCTTAAAAGTCACCCGACAGTTTAAACTTGAAGAATCAGTAGTTGTTTTTGTATTTTTAAGATTCGTACATTTTCCTGTTTACACCATATTACGTGCATGGCGGATGGCTGCCACAATTGAAAGGTTTAAAATCTTTTTTAATAATCAAGGTAATCCCTTAATCATGAAAATCATGGTTCAAAAAAAGTGTAAACCGACAAATGAAAGATGGCTTTTATTTATTGAATTTTTCAAGGATTGACGATATTTTTTCATCCTTTTCTTTCCAGAGCCCGTTTAGCCACTCACAGAAATTTGCCTTGAAAACAGGGTCATTGAAATAGTCCCCTAAAATATCATCGGTTATGGGAAGTACTTCAATATCAACCACAACTCTTCTGACTCTTCCAGAGATAAATCCCCAGAAGGTATCTGCCCCATCCGGATAGACAATGGTGACGTTGATGATTTTCCTGATGCAGTCTCCCATGGTACTTAAGACAAAGGCAACACCGCCTGCCCTGGGATTCAGCAGATTTTTATAGGGAGATTTCTGTCTTTCATGCTTTGCAGGTGTAAACCGTGTCCCTTCCACAAAATTCATCACAGAGACTGGAATTGTCCTGAATTTTTCACATGCCTTACGTGTGGTTTCAAGGTCTTTTCCCTTAAGGTGCGGATTCTTTTTAATAAAATCGCTGCTGTAACGCCGCATAAAAGGGAAATCCAGCGCCCACCAGGCAAGACCAAGGATGGGAACCCAGATCAGCTCCTTTTTCAAAAAGAATTTAAGCATCGGGATTTTCCCCCTGAAAACCTTCTGCAATACCAGAATATCCATCCATGACTGGTGATTGGAAAGCACAAGATACCACTCTTTCAGGTGCAGTGCTTCAAGACCGTTTATTTTCCATTCGATGCGGTTGAAAAGATCTGAATTAATGGAGTTTATGCCAACCCATGTCATGGCAATTGAGATGAGAATACGGTTATACAAGGCTAACAGGGCAGGAATGGGTAAAACAAGTTTGATAAATGCAACAACAAAAAGCACACTGCACAATACAATGGTATTTAAAAGATACATCAAGAATGATAGCATTCCTTTGATCGTATTGGGTAAAAAATCCAGCATATTATCTATCCTTTATATATTTTTTAACAGTACGCCTGTCCAGTCCGGTTGTGCGGGCAACAGCCTCATATGTACCGTGCTCATGATATAGAAGCCGGCAGTAGGTGGATACAAGAGTTGTAACATCCATTTCACCATTTTCCACAGACTGGAGCAGAAGCTTGCGTGTTTCCAATTTTTGGGGGGATGCATCAGTTTCCCTAAGTTTTTGTCTCAAAATATCTGTTTCCTGGGATTTTTGATTGAGAGAATTCTGTTTTAAACAGTCTGTTTTTGACTCCCCGGAATTCTCTATTTTCCCTTTTTTAAAATGTGGATGTCCCTCATAATTTCGGCGAAGGATAATCCGTTTAACACACTGCTCAACTTCTCTGACATTCCCTGGCCAGTGATAATCTTTTCCAAGCTGCCTGTCAATAATTCGTGAGACCTTTTGAACAAGCTCCTCTGATTTTTTCCCAAGAATTCTTTCCACTGTAAATGAAAGAAGTTCCTGAAGTTCCCCCGGTTGCTGCCTTATTCTAAGGCGTAAGGGAGGAACTTCAAACATGTCGGAGCAAAGTCGGTAATAAAAGTCATCCCGAAAAATGCTTCCATCTGTTATGGCAGACATTGGGCGGTTTGTTGCCGCAATGACCCTGCCCCGGAAGCGTGATGCATGATGGCTTCCAACCGGGGTAAAGACTCTTTCCTGAAGTACATGCAGAAGCTTTATCTGAATATGGCCTGGCACCTCTCCTATTTCGTCCAGAAATATTGAGCCATGACTGCTGCAATGTTGAAAAACTCCCTTGTGATCTTCAACAGCACCTGTAAAAGCACCTTTTTTATGGCCAAAAAGCTCTGATTCCAGAAGGGCTTCGGGAAACTGGGACAAATTTATGGGTATGAAGGCACTTGTAAAGCTCTCTTTAAAGCAGCCTTTTTTTTCATCAAAAGGAATAAAACCGCTTCTTCCTATGGCCATTGCTGCGGTTCCTTTACCTGTGCCGGTTTCACCAAGAATCAGGGTGGAAAAATCTTCCATTCGATTCCAAAGTATATTGTCATAAAGCTGGATGTTGTTGGTGAAGACATTATTCCACAGGTTTCTTTTTAACTCCTTCATGCAGGGACTTGTTCCCACAAGAAAATTGGATATGAAAAAAAAAGCACGCCTTAACTGAAATGAAAATGCAAAGTAGTGAAGGAATTTTTTTTCAGGGATTCCCCTTTTGTGCAGCATCTTCATGGCTTCTTCAGCAAAACTGACATGCACCGGAGTCTCTCCTGCCTTCATTTGATCAATGATAAGCTGATCAAACCTGTCCCTGAATTTATGGAAAATATCAAACAGAAAAACAACCTGAATAATCTCTTTGTCCTTTCCGGTAAAACCCTGAATGCTTCCTCTGCCTTCATTTTCAAGGCGTTTTATTCTTTTATCGACCTCCTCAATGCAGAGATCAGAACTCTCCCTGCGTGGAACTTCCGGAAAAAGTCCTGCAATTTTTCTGTCAAGCCTCTCCCTTAATTCGCCAAAGGGGTTTGCAAATGCCGCATGGTAAACTGTTCTGAAAAAGGCTTTTTCTTCGCTTTGTAATTGGCTTTGTTTCAATTGCATCTTTTCTCTTTATGATTTTGTATGAACATTTGGTTAACAATCTTATTATATTTAATGTGCATAAATTGCAAGGCATGTTCAAATAATGAATGTAAGGGTTGGTGGTAATTTTTGTGTGTATATAAGTTCTGGTGCTTATATTTGTTTTTATATCAGTTGGTTATAATATTTAAAATGTAATGGTATGTTTTTTGATTGTAATCAGAACCTTTAGAAATTGATATATTACTTAAAATCGACATCTTATTGCTTTTTCAGAAGTTATTGCAGTTGTCTGAACCAGGATAACCAGGATGGATAGGATGCTCAGGATAGATAATCCTGCCTTATCCTGTTAATCTTGGGAATCCTGATTCAGACAGTGTTGACAAGGCTTACAAGATCATAGGTCTCAACTTTGAGTATATGATCTGGTTCAAACAATATTGATGCTCTTGTAAACGGAGATAGCTGTGACTCAGGCACCCCCGAATATGAAAATTTGTATCCATTTTCACGGTAAAAAACTCCATAACACCAAAATACCTAATAATAATTTTAGCGGGTTATGAGTGAAGTAATCTTAAAACCGGACTTTTTACAGCTTCATCAATATTAACAACTAACAAAAAAACAACATATGACTTTAAGTTTAGAGACAAGGTACGCGTTTGTCTCTGCATGCAAATAGAAAAATTTGGAGAGAAATATAATGCTTTCAAGAATACTTAATTCCAGACTCCCTCTGATAATTTACAACCCATGCAGGGTTTTTTCACTTAACTTTTTTACGGCTGTTTTCAAGGCAGGTGCTCTGCCTGTATTTGATACTGAGTTTTTGTCAAGGCAGGAGATAATAAAAGGAATAAAAGAACTTATAAATGCTGATATACTTTTTGGATTGCGTCTTGTTGAACCTGAAAATATTGAAAAAGATTCCGTGGATAATACCAAAGCCACTGTGAAAGGCTCTTCTACAACCTCTGTGGAAGAGACTTCTGTATCTTCTTCAAAGGAGGAGTTTCAGGCACTTCTCAACGAAATCAGCGATTTTGAATCTCCAAACATTGACACCATTGTCGTATCAATAAATTCCGGTTTTACTTCATCTTCTTCATCTTCTTCCTTTGAATTCAAAAATTTTTCCGACACCAAACTTGTTCTTGAAACAAGGAATATCAACATTAACCACCGCATTGACGCATTAAGTCCCCATGCATTGATTCTCAAAGGCAATGAAGCAGGTGGGCGTGTATCCAACTACTCTTCATTTGTACTCATGCAGTGGTACCTCAAAAACAGCACTTTGCCCATATTTATTCATGGTGGTGTTGGTAGAAACACTGCAAGCGGCATGTTTGCAGCCGGAGTAAGCGGAGTTGTTCTGGACAGCCAGGTGTGGCTTTGTGATGAATCTCCCCTTTCCGATAATTTTAGAAAACTACTCTCAACACTTGACGAGAGTGACTCAATGGAGATCTCCACTGACAGCCGTCATGTTTTCCGTGTATTTGCAAAACTTGGAACCCGTATTGCAAAAGATCTCAAGGAAAAGGGGATTGTGGTCTCTGATAAAAAAGATGGTTCCCTTATTATATATAAGGAAATTGAGGATAATATAACAGGGATGGACAACAGTGATGCCGCTGCTGTCCAGTCCCTCTTTTTTCTTGGCCAAGATGGATTTTTTGCAAAGGATTTTGCAAAACTTCCCACTGATCTTGCCGGTATGATATCTCAATTTTTCAAGGATATAGGCAGTCAGCTAAATGATGTGGATGCCTTTGACCCAATGAGAGCCAACTCTCCAATGGCAGAGGATCATGGAACCCGTTTACCTCTTATTCAGGGGCCAATGGCAAATGTAAGTGACAATCCTGACTTTGCAGTAAAGGTGTTTGAGGCTGGTGCTCTTCCCTTTTTTGCAGTGGGAAGCCTTCCTCCGGTTCTGGCTGACAACATGCTTAAAAATGGTTCTGAAAAGGTCAAGATCTTTGGTGCCGGACTTGTGGGTATTGAGGCATTTAACCCAGCCATTGAAAAGCACCTTGAGATGGTTAAAAAATACAAGGCACCATTTGCTCTTTTTGCAGGAGGGATACCCTCCCAGGTCATTGAACTTGAAAAGGCAGGTACAAAGACATACCTGCATACTCCTTCAATATCCATGATGGAAAATGCCATCAAAAGCGGATGCACCCGCTTTATTTTTGAAGGCAAAGAGGCCGGCGGCCACATAGGATCTCTGTCGAGCCTTGTTTTGTGGGATGCTGCCATTGCAAAGCTTAAAGAGAAGGATGACGAGACTCTTTCCGGTTTAAGTCTTGTCTTTGCAGGCGGAATATCCACATGCTTTGCATCACATTTTATATCAGGAATTTCAGCCTCCCTTGCTGCAAAGGGTGTTAAGATTGGGATTCAGGTTGGCACAGCTTATCTTTTTGCAAAGGAGATTGTGGACACAAAGAGTATAAAAGAGCAGTATCAGACCATTTTGTTTGAAGAGGATGAGACAATGGTAATAGGCAACAGCGTAGGTCTTGCCTCCCGCACAGCTCCCACGGAATTTGCCCGCATGATGATCCAGAAAGAGAAGGAGATGATCAAGCAGGGTGAAAAACTGGAAGTTCGCAAAAAAACCTTTGAGAAAAACAACATAGGCTCGCTTCTTATTGGTGCAAAGGGATTTTTGCCTGACTTCAAGCGCATGGGAGAGGAGTATTACACATGGTTTGAAGGCGAAGAGCATCGAAAAAAGGGAAATTTTCTTGTCGGAGACAGCCTGGCATTTTTCAAATCATCTGTAACCCTTGCCGATATCCACAGCAATTTTTTTGACAGGTATGTCAAACAGGCTCTTTTTTATAATCTCGACAGGCTTGAGATCTTTTCATCAAATAAAAAAAGTGTAAATGACGAGATTGCCGTCATTGGTATGGGGTGCCTGCTTCCTGATGCCCATGATCCTGAATCCCTTTGGGAAAATATCCTTTCAAAACGCTACTCCATAAAGGAGATGCCGGATGATCGAATCAGAAAGGATCTCTATTATGATGCCGATAAATCAGCCGAGGATAGAGCATATACAATGCTTGCAGGTTATGTTGATGATTTTCTCTTTGATCAGGATAGATTTGGTTATGATGATCAGAAAGCTGCCAAGTTATCCCGTACCCAGAAGATGCTTCTTGAAACTGCATACCAGGCAGTTGAAAATGCGGGCTATCTTGATAATGAGACTCTGCAATATGATACAGCACGCTGCCCGTCAGGCAGAGTTGGTGTAATTATTGCCACCTGCCTTGGCAATGAACTTGGAAATGAGCTTCAGATGAAATACCATTTTCCTGAAGTGCTCTCTATGCTCAGGAAAACAGATGCTTTCAACGAACTTGACGAGGAACAGCAAAAAATTCTTGTTGAAGATCTTCAGAAGGGCATGGAAGGGAAAAATGCAGGGTATGATCCGGTTCACGGAATGCTTTTAAACATTGAAGCCTCACGTATTGCAAGGCATCTTGGCATAAGAGGTGTCAACTATGTTGTTGATGCTGCATGCGCATCTTCCTTCAGTGCAATTGATGCCGCAGTGCAGGATCTTCTATCCGGAACCCATGATCAGATGGTTGTTGGCGGGGTAAATACCCACCTTGCACCGGAATCATTTGTAGGTTTCTGCAAGATGGGGGCACTTTCAGCCAACGGCTCTTTTCCCTTTGATAAAAGAGCAGACGGTTTTATTCTGGGGGAAGGCTCTGCTGTATTTATCCTGAAGCGCATGAAGGATGCCATAAGGGACAATGACAACATAATTGGCATAATAAAAAGCATTGGCGGCAGCTCCGACGGCAGGGGCAAGGCAATTGCGGCTCCAAATGTTGACGGCCAGGTGCTTGCCCTCAAGCGCTGCTACGAAAATATGCTTGCTGACAATGTAGCCCCTGAGGATATTGACTTTATTGAGGCCCACGGCACATCCACAATAATGGGAGACCAGGCCGAGCTTCAGACATTAAAGCAGGTATATGCAAGATCAAGAACCGGTATAAGCTCAATAAAGTCCCAGATAGGCCATCTTCTTGGAGGAGCAGGTGCAGCAGGTCTTGTAAAGGCTCTTCTTGCTGTTCAAAAAGGCGTACTGCCACCCACAGCCAATTTTGAGACACTATCCCCCAACCATGACCTTGCAAAATCCCTTTTATATATAATCACGGAACCTGAAGAGTGGAAAACCACTGATAACAGAACCCGTAAGGCTGCTGTAAGTTCCTATGGTTTTGGCGGCATAAACTATCATGTTGTGGTAGAGGAGTTCCGGCCCGGTTACATGCCCCTTAATCGCAGCATTTTCAGGGATCCTTCCCATGACTTCAATGATGAGAGGATTGTCATTGCAGGAATGGGTGTTCGCCTTCCGGGTGCAAAGGATTGTGATGAGTTCTGGAAAAACCTTCAGTCAGGTGAGAAGCAGCTTTCCGATATTCCAGAAGAGAGATTTGACAACAGAAGTTATGCCGAGTTTGACAAAAAATCCATATATCACCTGCCAATGGTGAGTGCCGGAGTTATCAAAGATTTTAAGTTCAATAACATCAAGTACCGTATGCCCCCAACAATTGTAAGATCCCTTGAAAGGGGACAGCTTCTCGGGCTTGATGCTGCTGATGAGGCCATAACAACGTCTGGCCTTGGGAAGCTTTTGGAAAAGGGAAACCGCACAGGTGTAATTCTTGCCACAATGACAGGGGAGAGGCAGAACAAAAATATCCTGAGGGTGAGAAAATCAGAGATTGCCGAGATTATAGAGAAGAGCCTCTGTTGTGACTCTTCAGAAATCGCCTCTGATAAAGCTGCCAAAGGGGATTTAGAGAGCAGCAAAGATAAGATTGTTGCCGGAAAAACAGTATCTTCAGATAGAAATGGAGATATGAATATTGCCGGAAAAATAGCCTCTGAGCTTGTGGAAGCAATCCGCAAACGCATTCCGGAAAACAACGAGGATACAACCCCCGGGCTTCTCTCCAACATAATTTCGGGGCGTATTGCAAACCATTTTGGTCTCAATGGTGTAAACTATGTTGTTGATGCATCCTGTGCATCTGCTGTGATTGCAATAGACAATGCAATAAGAAATATTGCATCTGGAAGGCTTGATTTTGTCCTTGCAGGTGGTGTTGATGCCAATCTTTTTCCTGCTGTTTTAATGGCTTTCAAGCGTCTTGGTCTTCTTTCCGCCACAGAGCCCCGCTTTTTTGATGATCGAGCAGATGGATATGCAATGGGAGAGGGGGCTGCAATACATGTGCTGACCACCTATGGCAAGGCAAAGGAAGCAGGCATGGAGATCCTTGCCGAGGTGAACCACTGCACAATAAAGTCAAGTGTTCCAGATCATCTTCTTGCCCCGTCCGAGCAGACATTTGTCTCAACCATAAATGCCTGCTATCAGGAGAGTGGCATAAGAAAGGAGGATGTAAAACACCTTGATCTTTTCGCCTTTTCCAATATTCTCGGGGATATGATCGAAAAACAGGTTGTGGAAAAATGTTTTCACCATGAGCTATACTGCGGCAATATCAAACCTCAGTTTGGCTATTTCAAATCAGCAAATCCTGCTGTATCCCTTGCAAAGATGGTGCTGATGAATCGCAATCGTACTCTTCTTCCCAATTTCAACTATGACAGGGAGCACACCACACTTAAAAACGGTACAATTCTGAAGGTTGCAAATGAGATGGTGCCGGTATCAGACAGAGAACCTTTACGTTTTGCATTTAATGTCAACGGCATTGGCGGCAACCATTGCCACATGATCATGAGTACCCTTCCTTCCTGGCTGACCCGCACAACAGTTGCAAAGTCGGTTGAAAAACCACTTTTAAGTACCATAAAGGTAAGTTCTTCTGCTGCCGCATCTACATCTTTATATCCATCAACAGTTTCAGTAAGTTCTGGTGATACGGTTTCTGTAAAAACAGATGCTTCTTTAAGTGGTGTTCAAAAAAGAGATAGTGTTGCTTCAAAAGATTTTTCAGGAAGTAGCAACATAAGCCGTCAAAGTCAACTTTCAGGTGGCAGCAACATAAGTCGTCAAGGTCAACTTTCAGGAAGCGGTAACATAAGTCGTCAAGATATAACTCCTAAAAGTCAATTTTCAGGAGGTGGCGGTAAAAATCAGAGGCCTTTTTCCAGCAGTGGCGGCAAACGTCAGAAAATGGTGGCACTTCTTTCCGGACAGGGTGCCCAGCGTCCTGGCATGATGAAGGAGCTTTTTGACAGCGATCCTGAAATCAGGGACATCATGGAGCGTGGTGAAGAGATTTTCATGGAGCAGAGAGGCTACTCGCTTCTGAAGATCATGTTCAATGAAGATCAGCGCCTTAATCTTACTGAAAACACCCAGCCTGCGGTCTTTCTTTCATCTGCCGCCCTTTTTGAGCGTCTCAGTACAAGGGGCTTTAATCCTGACTGTTTTATCGGGCACAGTGTAGGAGAATATACAGCTCTTTTTTGCAGCGGAATGCTTGATTTTGATGATGCCATGCGCCTTATCATAAAACGATCTGATCTTATGAAAGAGGCTGCCACAAAATATCCCGGCAAGATCATGGTGGTTTTCAGAAATGAAAAAGATACTGCCGCATCCATAAGAGAGTCCGGCCTTTCCGACATCTACATAACCAACAAAAACAGCGAAAATCAGACAGCCGTATCAGGCAATGCCGAAGCCATTGAGTCATATTGTGCATTTTTAAATTCCCAAAATATTGTATTCAGGAGGCTCAACCTCTCCGGAGCGTTTCATACACCGCTTTTCAGGGATGCGGCAGAGCAGTTAAGGGAGTATCTTGCCACCATAACCTTTAATGATGTTCCCTTCTCCCGTGTGATTTCCAATGTAACTGCAAGACCATATCCGGAAGATCGCATGGCTGTAAAGGATCTTCTGGCACGTCAGATCACATCCCCTGTGGAGTTCATAAAATCTGTTGAATATGTCTATGAATCAGGAAGAACCCACTACATAGAGATAGGCCCAGGAAGGCTTCTTGCCAATCTTTTAAAAAAGATCAACATTGCCGAATACCAGAGTATTGTTGCAGTTGATGCAAAGCAGGGGGAACTCAAATCCTTTGAGGCTTGTCGTGACTATCTTAAATCCTACAGCACAATATTTTCAAGGCAGCATCCACAAAGAGATGCAATTCTTCCGGCAAGGAAAAAAGCACTTTTACAGGCAGTTGAAAGCCGTCGTTCCCATCAGGCAGTGACCCTTGAAGATGATTTTGATTCATTTAAAAGGGAAAATGCCGAGCTTGCGGAAAAACTTCTCCATGATGAATTTATCCGACGCAAAAGGGAAGCTGCAATGGAGGCTGTGGAGCGCTTTAATTTCACAACCGACCCAATTGTGATTTCAGGGGTATCTGTTGGACTTCCCGGTAAGGCAAACCGTGTCTTTGCATCTGATAACTTTGATCGTATCCTTGAGGGCAGCAACTTTATTGAGCCTTTGACCTTAGATGAGCAGCTTAAGATAACAGACAAAAACATTACACGCCTGTTTAAGCAGCCAGACGGCAATGCACGTTTTGTGGAGATAACACGCACCGAGGATGTGATCCACCTTGCAGGTCAGCTTGGATATTTCAGTCTCACAGACGAGTATGGAATAAAAGCGCAGTACGATATCAGCATGGCCCTTGGAATTGCAGCCGGTATTGAAGCCCTTAAAGATGCAGGTATTCCCCTTGTGATGCAGTACAAAAAGTCTGCATCAGGCGGAAAGATGATTCCCGATGGTTTTGCCCTTCCAAAAGAGATGCAGGATGAGACAGGCGTTATAATAACATCTCTTTTCCCCAGTAACGAAACCCTGATAAATGAGATGGAGCGATACTTTTATGATAAGCTCTTTTTAAAGCCATATGAGGAGTTTGAGAATATCTACTACTATCTCATGGAAAATGTTAAGGATGCCACAGTAAAGGCATCGGTTACTGACTGGTTTTTCAAGATAAGAAATCGTAAAAAAGATGAGTTTGGCCCCTACAGATTTGACAGAAACTTCATGACCAATGCCTGCCCCCTTGGTTCTGCTCATCTTGCCCAGATAATAAGGGCAAAGGGGCCCAACACCCTTGTGAGCAGCGCATGTGCATCAACCACCCAGGCCATAGGCATTGCCGAGGACTGGATAAGGGTTGGACGATGCAGGCGGGTCATTGTAATTGGCGGCGAAAATGCCACATCTTCTGCCCAGAACCAGTGGATAGGTACAGGATTTTTGGCACTTGGCGCTGCCACTGTCAAAAAACGTGTATCTGAAGCAGCAAAACCTTTTGACAGCGACCGTAACGGCACAATCCTGGGAAGCGGAGCTGTGGGGCTTGTTGTGGAACAGGCATCCCTTGTTCAAGAGCGCGGCATGAGGGGACAGGCTGAAATTCTTGGAACACACATGGCCAACAGCGCCTACCACACGTTCAACATTGATGTGGCTCACATGGCAAGCGAGATGAAGCGCTTTATCACAAAAATCGAGGAGCAGCATCACCTGAAACAGGAAGATTATGCCTCAAAGCTTCTTTTCATGTCCCATGAGACCTACACCCCTGCAAGGGGAGGCAGTGCCGATGCCGAGGTGACAGCTTTAAAGACCGCTTTCAGTGATCATCTTAACAACATCTGCATTACAAATACTAAAGGCTTTACAGGCCATACGCTTGGGGCAGCCATTGAGGATGTTGTTATGATAAAAGCTTTGCAGAGGCGACAGGCTCCGCCCATTGCCAATCTGACAAAAATCCCCGATCATTTTAAGGAGCTTAACTTCAGCAGCCGCAAAAAGATCAATTCTGAATATGGCCTGCACCTTGCGGCAGGGTTTGGTTCTCACTTTGCATTTCTGTTTGTCAGGCGCATTGAGGAGAAGCAGTTTGAAAATAACAGAGAGTATGCTCTTTGGCTGGAAAGAATTACAGAGAGCTACAACCCTGAACTTAAGATCATAGACAACACTTTGTGCGTGGTTCCGGGGGAGCTGAAAGGGAATGTCAGCAAAACTTCTGACTCTTTTGCGCCAAAAACCGCAATCTCTTCAGGTGCAATTCCTTCAGGTGCAACTCCTTCAGGTGCAATTCCTTCAGGTGCAACTCCTTCAGGCGTAATTCGTTCAGGTGCAACTACTTCAGGTGCAACTACTTCAGGTGCAATTCCTTCAGGTGGAATTCCTTCAAGTGTACCAACTTCAGGTGCAATGACCCAAAAGCCACGTACAGAATCTGTTCTGGCCTCGACGCCCGAAGTTTCCCGGGAAGCATCTCCCACAACAGCGGCAACATCTGCCCCAATGTCTGCACCTTCCACATCAGCTATTTCTGCTCCTGACACTTCAGGTATCATTGAAAAAGTAAAAGAGATAATCGCCGAGCAGACCGGATACACGTCAGACATGCTTGAGTCTGATCTTGACCTTGAGGCTGATCTTGGAATCGACACTGTAAAGCAGGTGGAAATATTTGCAAAAAGTGCCGGAGTATTTGGCTTTGCAGTACCGGAAGATCTTAAACTCAGAGATCTTAACACCATTGATAAACTTGCAGCATATATAAACTCTGTTGTGGGAGGCCATCATACAGCTCCAGTTGCCGGTGATGCTGCACAGAGTTCAACCACAGCAGCAATCTCAACGGAAGTTGCTGTGGAATTTCCAGGGATATCCTCCAGCGATCTTTCGCATTACATGGATAGGGTAAAGGAGATAATAGCCGAGCAGACCGGATACACGTCAGACATGCTTGAGCCAGATCTTGACCTTGAGGCTGATCTTGGAATCGACACTGTAAAGCAGGTGGAAATATTTGCAAAAAGTGCTGCCACATTTGGTTTTGCAGTACCGGAAGATCTTAAACTCCGTGATCTTAACACCATTGCAAAGCTTTCTGCATATGTTGCTTCCAGAACAGGGGCAACATATGGAGTGACAACAGACATAGAAGTTTCATCGCAATCTGTAGCGAGATCAGAATCATTGCAATCAGAAAGCCCGACAGAAGGCGTTTCTTTAACATCCAAAACAACACTTGCTTCAATTGAAACAACCCTTGCAAAGATAAGGGAGATCATAGCAAATCAGACAGGTTACACCGAAGATATGCTGGATGCAGATCTTGACCTTGAAGGAGACCTTGGAATTGACACTGTAAAGCAGGTTGAGATTTTTGCCAATGCAGCCGGACATTTTGGATTTCCGGTTCCGGAGGATCTGAAACTTCGTGATCTCAATACCATTGCAAAACTTGCTGCATATGTGGATGCAAAAATAGCTCCTTCCGGGATTGTTAATGACAACACAGAAACCGGTATTAATTCAGAAATCAATGACAGTACTGGATTCGTTGATAATTCAGAAGTTATTGATGGTAGTTTACAAATCAATGATAATACAGATGACAATGCAGATGGCAATGATGATCCTGATGACCCAGAGCCTACTCCACCCGCAGGAGGAGGCAAGCCTGAAGCTGGAGACATGAAGCGACTGGTGCCTGTAATAAGGGAGACAGGTCTTCCTGTAACCACAATGGGCGAAACATCCTTTTTAAAGGGTAAAAAGGTCATCATGACCCTTGACAATGCAGGTTTTGCACAGAGAATTGCAACAGCTATTAAAAGAGAGGGTTGTCAGGTTACGGGTATTTTGCCTGTTTCACCTTCAGTAAAGACTTCCTCAGAAAAGGCTTCCTCAGAAAAGGCTTCCTCAGAAAAGGCTTCCTCAGAAAAGACTTCCTCAGAAAAGACTTCCACAGCAATGACTTCCTCAGAAATGCCTTCTTCTGCTGAAACAGAAGATGTGAAAAAGGATTTTGACTTTTGCGATGATATCATTTTCGCCGATTTTTCGTCAGATGAAGCAACAGTTTCAAGTGCTGAGAAAATATCAGCAACAATATCTGCAAAAAATCAGGAACCGGATATCTTTATAAATCTTGCTCCCCTTGATCTTGTTTTCAGGGGAACATCATCACCATTGACAACTGAACAGGATGAAAAATCATCACCATTAACACCGGAACAGCATGTCAAATCTTTTTTCCTTCTTATAAAAAAGATGTATGGGGCATTGAATCAACAGGGGAAAATGATAGCAGCTCTCTCTATAAATTCTGTTGTTTTTCCCCACGATGACTCTTTAGGATTTAAAGAAACTTCAGGGTTGCAAGATTATTCGGAGGGTATTGAACCATGCTTTGCAGGTATTTCAGGTATGATGAAAAGCCTTGCCAAGGAGATGCCTGATACAAGGGTGAAAATGGTTGATATTTCAACATCCCTTGAACAAAATAGCGAGAAACAAACTGACAGTGCCAGAATTAAGGAGGCTATTTCAAAACTATTTCTTGATGAGATAAGCTCCCATGATCCAAGGGTGGAGACAGGTTATAAAATAGCTGCTGATTTTAAAGATATCAAAAAATATGTGATGCGCCTTGAAGAACAGCTCTGCAAGACAGGAACACCCCTTGTAAATTCCGCCGATTGCCTGCTTGTTACAGGGGGCGCAAGAGGCATAACATTTGAAATCCTCAAATCCCTGGTATCACAATATAAAACCGATCTTGTGATAATGGGAAGAAGCGATATTGACGATATTGTGCCTGAATTTCTTGATGAATCCTATAATGAATCAGCGATCATGGCTGCATTGAAGCAGCGGGGCAAAGGAGATTCCGGACAGGCTCCACTGAAACCACTTGAATTGAAAAAAGCAGCATCAAAAATAATATCCATAAGGGATTCCAGGAAAAACATTGAAATCCTCAAATCACAAGGCATAAATGTGACATACCTTGCTGCCGATGTTGCAGACAGAGATGCTGTTGAAGATGCCCTGAAATCAATTGACCACATTGACGGTGTGATTCATGCCGCAGGTCTTGAGGAGAGTATGCCCTTTGAGAAAAAGAGCTTTGACTCATTTTTGCGTGTATTCAACACCAAGGTTTCCGGCTGTGCAAATGTTATCTCTGCCCTTAAAGGAAAAGGGGTAAGGTTTCATGTGGGCTTTTCATCTGTCACGGCAAAGTTTGGCAATGAAGGTCAGACAGACTACACAGCCGCAAATGATATGATGGCAAAAATCCTGATGAAGGAAGAGGCTAATAGTCCGCAAATATTCTGCAAAATAATGGACTGGACTGCATGGAGCGGTGCAGGAATGGCAACCCGTGAAACAGTTCAGAAGGTTCTGACAGAGCGTGGCCTTAAATTTTTGCCCCTTGAAACAGGTATTGCCTTTTTTATGGATGAACTTACGGATTCTGAAACCAGGGAAGTTGTATTTACAGGACTTGATCACGCCTTTGACAGAGACGGTATTTTGACCATTGCCCCTTTCCTTGACAGCAGGTTTGACGATATCGTCGATGACACTACTGTTTTTTCCAGAAACCTGAACATTGAAAAAGATCGCTTTTTGCTGGATCACTCCATGGAAGAGACCCCGGTCTTTTTGGGGGCAACCGGTGTGGAAACCATGGCAGAAGCTGCAATGGCCATACATGGTGCGAAAGGTCATGGTATCAGCGAAATCAAGAACTTTTCGATACCTTACGGCATAAAACTGCTCCAGAAAAAACCCAAGGATATAATGATTTCAGTTAAACCAGGGCTGGCAACAGTTTTAGAAAAAAAATCCGGTCAACAAAGCTACAACTGCCGCATTACTTCCCAGTTTGTCAACAATGCAGGTGTTGCCATGGGCGATCCAAAGCTCCATTATCAAAGCGAAGTAATTATTGATCATCTCTTTGATTATTTGGAAGGCCATTCCGGAAAAAAACGTGATATTCCTGAGTTGAAAGAAGTTGAAAATGGCGAAAGGCTTGCAGAACTTATCTATCACCCACAGCGTCTTTTTATGGACGATATTTTCAGAACCATACAGAAAGTTCTGTCATTTGACGGAGAAACGGTTATCACTGAAATTTCGGACAGAAGCAGATCAACATTTTTCACTGAAGATCCCTATCCATGTTTTCTCACTGACGTTATCCTTCTTGATGGCATGTTCCAGACAGGCGGTGTCTTTCAGTTTTTTACAGATAGTGTTATCGTTCTGCCCTACAAAATCGGTTCTCTCAAGTTCCACAGAAGAGGAGAAAAGGATGCAGAATATCTCTGCATCACAACCAGAACAGCATCGGATGACGAGACAGACACATTCAATATTGATCTTGTTGACAGGGAAGGCAATTATCTGATGGAGCTTGTGGATTTTCAGATGGTGAAACTTCAAAAGCTGCCGGAGAATTTGAGGATCAGTTAAACAACCTGATTACTCAAAATCCACATCTTTTTAGACCAATACTCCCAAAAATT
>NZ_LT828548.1:217716-219403 GCF_900170035.1 Desulfamplus magnetovallimortis
AATCTCTTATTAAGGGCTTCACTGTTTGCTTTCATCTCTGATCTAAGGGCTTCACTGTTTGTTTTCATCTCTGATCTAAGGGCTTCATTGCTTGACTTCATCTCCTCTCTTAAATCAGATATCCTTGATGAAAGAGCATCATTGTTTGCTTTCATTTGCGATCTAAGAGCCTCATTGGCAGCTTTCATTTCTGATCTAAGAGATTCCTGGCCAGCCTCTAATTTTGCAAGTTTTTCTGTAATTTCACGGTCAGATATATGAGGTGCGACTTCTACTGCAACTGATAATGACGGGAATAAACAGTATAAAAGTGTTAATATTAACATTATAAAAAGCATTGATTTGATCTTCATTATCATTAACCTCCTATTAACATTAGGAATATGTTCAACAATCAACTCTCATATCTGTTATTAATATAAGTATTCGGAAAATAAAAAACAATAAAAAAAGGGGAACAGGCATTATAGACCTATTCCCCTTTCGTTAATTTTTCTATTCTATTCCCGCAGAAAAAAACAACTTTATTGGACATCCTTCATATCATCTCAAATCTACCCGGATTTCTAATCCCACCTCACCCCCCCCCTCTCCATTACTGGAGAGGGGGTTAGTCGGTAAGGTAGATGGGTAATTTATTTTTGTGTTGTCACTTTATGCTTTGATGGTTATATTTAAGTAAACGATGAAGAGAGAAACAGAGGAAGAGGGAGGATTAAAAATGGAACAGGTGCTGTCACAGGATATGCTGCTCAATTTTTTTCAGGAAATTAAAGATCTGTATAGAGAGACGGATCGGAAGTTTCAGGAGACGGATCGGAAGTTTCAGGAGATGGAACGTTTGATGAAGGAGCAGTCGGCAGAAACAGACCGCATCCTGAAAAATATCTCTAAAAACCTAGGTGCTTTGGGCAACCGTCTGGGGGAATTTGTGGAGAATATGGTGGCACCTGCTGTTGTGCGGTTGTTTCAGTCCATGGATATTCAGGTTCATGAAGTGTATCCAGGGGTTGAAGCCAATCGGAGCGGCGAAGGGATTGAAATTGACCTTCTGGTGGTCAATGAGAGCATCCTGGTTGCCGTGGAGTGCAAAAGCAAGCTGACCCGGGAGCATGTGGATGAGCATGTTGTCAGGATGGAAAAGCTAAAGCGGATGCTGCCTCTTTATAAAAACCACAAAGCCCTGGGATGTGTGGCAGCCATGGTAATGAGTGAAAGTGTTAAAAAATATGCCCACAGCCAGGGGTTTTATGTGCTGTACCAGAACGGTGAGGGAGTCGATGTCAGCAAACCGGAAGGGTTCAATCCCAGAGTGTGGTAAAGAAAGAAAGAAAAAAGAAAAACGGGGACAGGTACATAAGTTTTGTGAGAATTGGTTTACGAAAGAATTCTTCATGGGAGTGTTCTTTTCTCAAAGGATTATTGATACATCCATTGATACCGGAATTTTCCTGATTCTAATTTTATCAGTTTTATATGAAAGTCTCAGTAAGTGGCTGTTTTTAAAACGACTTTCATCTCTTCGATTGTGGCGGCTATCCGCCATGTACGTTTTATAAGAAAGTCCCCGTCTTTTAAAGATCTATAGGACTTTCATGCTTCGTTGTGGCAGATGGCTCTGCCATGGCCGTTATAGGAGATAATTCACGCAGACTTTCTGGAAGGACACAATACTCCCAAAATAACT
>NZ_LT828548.1:219503-230601 GCF_900170035.1 Desulfamplus magnetovallimortis
AGTCTCTTATTAAGGGCTTCACTGTTTGCTTTCATCTCTGATCTAAGGGCTTCACTGTTTGTTTTCATCTCTGATCTAAGTGCTTCATTGCTTGACTTCATCTCCTCTCTTAAATCAGATATCCTTGATGAAAGAGCCTCATTGGCAGCTTTCATTTCTGATCTAAGAGATTCCTGGCCAGCCTCTAATTTTGCAAGTTTTTCTGTAATTTCACGGTCAGATATATGAGGTGCGACTTCTACTGCAACTGATAATGACGGGAACAAACAGTATAAAAGTGTTAATATTAACATTATAAAAAGCATTGATTTGATCTTCATTATCATTAACCTCCTATTAACATTAGGAATATGTTCAACAATCAACTCTCATGTCTGTTATTAATATAAGTATTCGGAAAATAAAAAACAATAAAAAAGGGGAACAGGCATTATAGACCTATTCCCCTTTCGTTAATTTTTCTATTCTATTCCCGCCGAAAAAAAACAACTTTTTGGAGATCCTTCATATCAACTCAAAATTAGTTTCTCAAAATCGACATCTTATTGATTTTTCAGAAGTTATTTCAGTTGTCTGAGCCAGGATAACCAGGATAGATAGGATGCTCAGGATAGATAATCCTGCCTTATCTTGTTAATTTTGGGAATCCTGATTCAGACAGTGTTGACAAGGCTTACAAGATCATAGGTGGCGACTTTGAGTAGTTTACACTTTTGGAAAAATTCTGAATCATGATTAAAGGATTTAAGGATTAACACGATTAATTATGATTTTGCAGAGGCCTCATCAATATCTGTAATGATCTGGTTTATACGGGCCATCAACGGGAATACCGATGTAATCAGCCTGTGCCTGGCTCATACGGGTCAATGTGACGCCAAGTGTTTCAAGGTGAAGCCTTGCCACCTCTTCATCCAGTTCTTTGGAAAGGGTATATACCTTTTTTTCATGCTCTTCCTTGGCCAGTCGGATCTGCGCAAGCACCTGATTGGTAAAACTGCAGCTCATGACAAAGCTGGGATGTCCCGTGGCACATCCTAGATTGACGAGACGCCCCTCTGCAAGCACGATGACCGATTTCCCCGATTCCATGGTCCATTTGTCCACCTGTGGTTTGATAACGGATTTTGTATTGGAGGGATTTCCTTCCAGATAGGCCATTTCAATTTCATTGTCAAAATGACCTATATTGCATATGATGGCCTCATCCCGCATCTGAGCAATGTGTTCTCCTCTGATCACCTGGTAGTTCCCCGTGGCTGTGACAAACAGATCGCCAAGGGGAGCGGCCTCCTCCATGGTCATAACCTGAAATCCCTCCATGGCTGCCTGAAGGGCACAGATGGGATCAATCTCAGTGATGATAACCCTGGCACCATACCCTTTCATGGAGTCGGCGCAACCTTTCCCGACATCGCCATAACCTGCCACGACAACCACCTTTCCGGCCAGCATGATATCGGTGGCTCTTTTGATGCCGTCAGCCAATGACTCTCTGCAACCGTAAAGGTTATCAAATTTGGATTTTGTCACCGAGTCATTGACATTGATTGCAGGAAAGAGAAGCTCATGTTTTGCAGCAAGATTGTAGAGTCTGTGGACTCCGGTGGTAGTTTCTTCTGAAACGCCCTTGATCTTTTCGGCTATGCGGGTCCATTTTTGGTTATTGAGTGCATAGCTTTGTTTGAGGCGTTCCATAAGAAATTGTTCATCGACACTACCGGGCTTTTTATCCAACAGAGAGGCATCTTGTTCCACCTTTACGCCTTGGTGAACCAAAAGTGTTGCATCACCACCGTCATCCACAATCAGGTCGGGGCCGCTTCCGTCCGGCCATGTCAATGCCTGTTCCGTACACCACCAGAACTCTTCAAGGGTCTCTCCCTTCCAGGCAAACACAGCAGCGGAAGCTTTGTCGGCAATGGCTGCTGCTGCATGATCCTGGGTCGAAAAGATATTGCAGGTGGCCCACCTGAGATCCGCACCCAGCTCATATAGAGTATCAATGAGCATGGCGGTCTGGATGGTCATATGAAGGCTCCCCATGATTTTCAAGCCCTTAAGCGGTTTTTCTGCGCCATATTTTTTTCGGAGGGCCATCAGACCAGGCATCTCTTTTTGGGATAACTGCATGTCCTTATGGCCATCGGAGGCAAGGGAGAGATCCTTTACCTTATGGTGAAGGGTGGGATCCAGTGGCATAAACGACGGTTCACTATCTGCTTGATACATATTATAGTTTTCCTTTATTTTATTCAATGGTTCGAAATGATTTAAATTAATATCTTTATGATAGACAGGTATAATTGATTGCGCATCAATTATCCCCAAATATAAAAATGATAGTTATTGAAAGAACAGGGGTTACCCTGGAGTAATTTTTTCAATAAAAATCACATATTCGCTTTTGCACGTATCTCTTCTGCCTTATCGGTATTTTCCCATGTAAAATCAGGGTTGTTTCTGCCAAAATGGCCGTAGGCAGATGTATTTCGGTATATGGGACGAAGCAGATCAAGGGTTTCAATAATACCGGCAGGTCTAAGATCAAAGATCTCCCGAACAATTTCCGATGCCCTTTTTTCCGAAATTTTGCCGGTTCCCATGAAATCCACAAGGAGCGAAACCGGTTGAGCCACACCAATGGCATAGGCCACCTGCACTTCACACTTATTTGCAATGCCGGATGCCACAAGATTCTTTGCAATATAGCGTCCCATGTAAGAGGCACTTCTATCCACCTTGGAGGGATCCTTGCCGGAGAAGCAGCCGCCCCCATGGCTTCCCTGGCCACCGTAGGTATCCACAATGATTTTCCGTCCCGTCAGCCCGCAATCTCCCATGGGGCCACCGATGACAAATTTTCCGGTGGGGTTAACAAAAAATTTTGTATCGCCATCCATCATTTCAGCAGGAATTACCTTTTTGATCACCTCTTTGATGATGGTCGCCTTCAGCTCTTCATGGGTGACATCGGGTTTGTGCTGGGAGGAGACAACAACAGTGTCCACCCGGCTGGGTTTTCCATCAACATACTCAACGCTGACCTGGGATTTTCCATCTGGTCTCAGAAAATCCAGTGCGCCGTTCTTTCGTACCCGGGTCAACCGTTTTGTCAGTTTATGGGCATACATGATGGGCATGGGCATCAACTCAGGGGTTTCATCTGTGGCAAAGCCGAACATAAGTCCCTGGTCTCCGGCCCCTTGCTCTTTGAAAAGACCTTGGCCTTCATCAACCCCCTGGGCAATGTCCGCAGATTGATGGTCGATACTTGTAATCATTGAGCAGGTTTGCCAGTCAAACCCCATATCCGATGAATGATATCCAATATCCCGGATGGTCTCCCTTGCAATTTCCGGGATATCCACATAACAATCCGTAGTTATCTCTCCGGCAACCATAACAAGACCCGTTGTGACAAGTGTTTCGCAAGCGACTCTGCATTTTTTATCTTCCGCCATAATTGCATCAAGGACGCTGTCTGATATGGCATCTGCAACTTTATCTGGATGTCCTTCTGTTACAGATTCCGATGTAAAAAGTGATGTTATTTTTTCCGTCATTAAATTTCTCCTGTTATAATTCATAAGTTTATTTTTGATGAAGAATCTGCTCTATCTTGTTCAAAACGTCCTCTGATTTGGGTTCCACTTCATGGGTGGATAGAATCTTTCGTGTTTTTTCAGTGCATCTGGTAAACAGATCTTTACTTCCTTCCTGTTCCCATGCGTCGTACCGTGAGCGATCCATCAGTTCTGGAAGCAAATGGGCTGTCTTAAAATTTTTGAATGTATGGGGATCTGCCAGAAAAATGGCGTTATTTTCGGACTTTGCCACCCGTTCGATCACATTTAGCGCAAGGGACTCCTCATTGACGGGAAGCCCTTCTGTGAAAAATCTGCTCATGGCGACCAGCTCATCCGCCATGGTCACCATCTCCATAGAAGATGTGTGTCCTGATTCGATATAGCCCACATCGTGAATCACATTGCATCTGGAGAGCATGGCCGTCATAATGGACATCATTCCCTCAGCCCCTGCCTGTGCATCAATAATCTTGGAATCCGTGGCTCCGGCATATGACCAGATGGGAATATCATAAATTTCATCCCGCATGTCCGCAAGGGCGGCCTGGGTCAGGCTCCATTCCGTACATCCGTAGGAAACAACGGTACTTTTCATGTCCAAAATACTGACATTGGGCGCAAATAGATAAGGAGAACCCTTACCGGCGAGCTGGTGAATCACCAGCCCCACAAGGTTTTCAGCAAGACCAAGGGCAATGGCACCACTCAGGATCACCGGAGCGCCGCTTCCGGCATTGCAGCCAGATGGCAGGCAGATTGGAATTTTCTTTTCTGCGCAGAAAAGGAGTTTATCCATCACATTTGAAGGAAAGCGCAGTGGACTGATGGCCTCGGAATAGTTGAGCAGAAACGGTTTTTTCTGGAACTCTTTCTCCCCACCGGCAACAGCACATGCAATCTCATAAATCTGTCGAATATCTTTTCCGCTGTCGGCAATAAAGCAGATGGGCTTGTTGCTGTTTTTCACCATATGAAGATGCGTTCAAGGTCATTCAAATAAACCCCCATGTTTGCTTACGCAACACAATAAAACATGAAAGTCGTTATATATCAGCATGTTATGGAGGATTTCTAATAAATCTGCATGTTTGTTGACGCATCACAACTGAACACGAAAGTCTTTGTATATCAATATGTTATGGAGACTTTCTAATAAACCCCAATTGACATACTCATAACGACGAATGCCTTTATCAAGGTGTATTGAAGATCATTTAAATAAAGCTATGGGATTTAATTCAAAATCATGCTGGTGGGGATGTCATCATGTTTTTGTCCGATGATGGCAAAATATTCGAGGGGGGTTCCATCTTGACATAATCTATGCACATAATGCTTTTTTGACTTAACGTCTAATATTCCGCCGTCCGTCATATGTTGAATTAGCTTAGAAAAACCTGTCCTATCCTTTTCGGAATAAAACTCATCTTTGATATTAAAAGCGATCCAACCGGATTCACTTATTAAATTGTAAGCTTCTGCAAATGCATGGGGTGGTATATCACCGAACCCCAGTGCTGCAACCAGCGTCATGCAGTTTAAAGATTCGTTTACAATTCTTTTTTCAACATCTGCAGGTAGTTTGGTCAAATCTTCTACAAAATAATCCTCATAAATGCCTGGTCTGTCCCGCTCTGTGGCCATGGCAGCCTCTTCAATGATATCGATACCGATGACGCTCTCCACACCTGCAGAAAGAAGCTCCTCACCGACCATGCCATTACCGGCTCCCACATCAAGCACTTTCAGATTAGATATCTTCTGATTTGAGTTCTCCACTGCATTGACAAGCTCTGAACAGATAACCGCAGGGGATTTACATTTATAGTTTTCATAGAAAAGGTGCTCATAAAGCCCTGGAATTTTATAGATTTCATCATAATCATGTGCCCGTATCTGCACCTCCCTGCCATCGTTACAGGTGATGATAAATTGTTCCTCTCCCTGTTGAATTTCACAGGTGTTTTCCGGAATTGTTACTTTAAAACTTGGATCATCCATTTTTTCTCCTTTATATGAAAGTTCCCACAAATGGCTGTTTTTTATAAAGACTTTCAACACTTCGATTGTGACGGTGAAACGCCATGTTGGTTATAAAAAATATGAAAACCATATTCATTACTCAAAGTCGACACCTATGATCTTGTAAGCCTTGTTAACACTGTCTGAATCAGGATTCCCAAGATTAACAAGATAAGGCAGGATTATCTATCCTGAGCATCCTATCCATCCTGGTTATCCTGGTTCAGACAACTGCAATAACTTCTGAAAAAGCAATAAGATGTCGATTTTGAGTCATTAAAAAACATAGTGTTCTAAACAATCTCTATATCCTAATGTTGATGTGTTTATATAGGGTTCAAAGTATTGTGTCAAGTCCGTATTGGGGATTATCACAAAAAAGATACTCGTGTGGCAATATGTATTTGTAAAAAATATATATAGTTAAGGTAGTTAAAATAGCTTCTCTGTACAATGCCCTTTTATTAAACAATCAAAAAAATCATAGTGTTGTTTGTTTTAGATAGTAATTTGATTGATTTATTAAAATTGTTTTTTAATAGTAGTCTATTTAAATTGATTTTTTGCAACATGGAACGTTGCAGGAATGGCAATCCGTGAAATAGCGTTCTCTTTTCAAGGGCATCCAGGCGTCTTGAAACTGTTCGAGGATCTCCTGTCTGAATGATTTTCTTCATCTTCTTCTTGAGAAGTTGCTTAACTTCCGGAGAAAGGCTCCCAAGGTGTTTTTTTACCCATCTTGAGACACTTTGCTGATGATGAAAGATACATAATAGGTGTTATCAATGGCATGAACCGTAATGGCGGTGTCCGGACAGATCGCCATGCAATGCCCACAGGATAATGAATGATCGCCTGTTACATGTGCCTTGCCATTTTTAAAAGAGAGCGTTTCTGATGGGCAAACGGTAATGCATAGTCCACATCCGGAACATTTATCCGGATCTATTTCTACTGATATCTGAAAGTCAGTCATGAGTTACCGCCTCCATCCATCGTTCTGTTGCCATGGGGAGGCCTGTTCAAGCTGTGTTGCCAATTGGAAAAGTGTTGCTTCATCTCCAAAAGGAGCCACAAACTGTACCCCGACAGGAAGACCATTTTTAGTCCATGACAGAGGAACGGACATGGCAGGCTGGCCTGTCTGGTTGAAAAGCTGTGTTGGGTGTCATAGCCATTCATTTTATCTTTAATTTTCAGCACTGAACTCATTTTTTATACCACCTCAAATCTTGATATTTAAGATTCACCACAAAGAAGCTGTCTTAACCGTTCACTTAAAAATAAAATAGATTCAATATCAAGATGCTCCACAATGGTTTCATCAAATAAAAATTTTACCTCAGCATCAAATGAGTCATCCACATCCCAAAACATAAGCAACACAGGGATTTTGGGAAATACTTTAAAATAAAATGCTATATCTGATGATGAGTATTTATCAGTCACATCTATTCCACCCAAAGATTTAGAAGCTTCAATTAGTTTCTGAATGTCTCCGGCAAATTTTTTAATAAGGGGTTGTTCAACATGGGAATGCATCGACTTTATTTTGGAAATAGTATTAGGGAATTCCTGAAGAGATTTCCAATTACCTGTTGGATCTCGTTTTCCACCTTGTGCAATGTGATTGAAGATAAAAACCTGCTCCCACCTATTAAGGGCTGTTCCTTGAATATTGGTGACGCTTTCTTTTTTTATCAAAACAAAATCTTCAAAATAAGGCAACCTGAGCGCACTACCATCTTCTATATTAATGATTTCACCACCAATGCGTTCGGGTAAATCTTTTATTTCCATTGACGCAGCTCGTTTTTTTGCCCATAAAAGAGCATCTTGAGCCATATCTTTTTTTGTCCATTTTCCTTCTGCATGTTGTTCGTCAAGTTCTTTTTGGCACGTTTTAATAATTTCAGTTTTAATATAAGGACAGTTTTTTAAAGGATGTTTTTCAGAAACCACCATACTGGCAAAAGCAAGACAGGTAGGGAAACCACATTCTTTACAATTGGTTTTTGGAAGTGCATTTTTATATAAATCAACGACTGACAAAGCCATAAAAATATCCTTTACAAAGATGTTGCAATTTTTTATGTTCAGGGCTTACATCATTTAACTCACATTAAAATTTTTGAATATTATAATATCTATGCGGATAAGTCTATAATTGTTGACCTACGCAATCTGATAAGCGATTGATATCATTTTCACACATGGAGGGATGTTCCGTACTTCCAGGCATCGGACGTATTTGAGTATCAACAGTTCATGTTAGTAAAAAGAGAGGGGCTGAAAACAAAGTGATTAAAATACCATTAAATTCTCTGTGTCAATTAAAAGCAGTCCTTGTTTTCATAGCAATTTTCCACTTTATTTTTGGTATTGGTTTGATGGTATCAATTGATTTCCAAAAAACAGCAATTGCTTTATATGGAGGTACACTCGATTGGACACCTACGCCAATCTATTTTATAAGGATAATTGGATCTTTCGCATTTGTTCTTGGTTATTTCGCCTGGATGGCTTCCCGGGATCCATTGAGATATAAAATAATAATTTTTGGATTTATCGAATTCTTCATTCTGCGAAATCTTAACCGCCATTTTTTTGCAGATGAAGTATATACTGTTCTTAATATTAGCCAGATGATGAATCTCATCACTTCACTTTTTTTTGGATTTCAGGCTTTGCTGTTGGGATATCTTTGGTGGCGGGTATCAATAGATATGAGTCAAAATAGATATGACGACCAAAAATAAAGGTAGAGATTATGACATGTAAACCAAACCGCCCTGTACTCATCACCGGGGCAACCGGCTATGTTGCCGGCAGATTGATTCCCCTTCTCTTGCAATCCGGCTATCCCATCAGAGCAATGGGCCGCTCTATTGAAAAGATGAGGGCACGACCTTGGGCAAACGATCCAAATATCGAGTTGGTCACAGGGAATATCATGGATATTGATTCATTACATAAAACCGTCAAAGGGTGTGGCACTGTATATTACCTGGTACACTCCATGATTTCCCAGAAAGAAACATACCGGCATGCCGATCGTATTGGTGCAGAAAATTTGATACAAGTCGCCGCAACCCATGAGGTGGATCATATCATTTATTTGGGAGGTCTTGGCGATATAAAACATGAAAATATCAGTAAGCATCTCATTTCAAGAAATGAGGTGGGGAATATTTTGTTAAATGGTCCAGTACCTGCTACTGTTCTCAGGGCAGCCATGATTTTGGGATCAGGGAGTGCCAGTTTTGAAATATTACGGTATCTTACAGAGCGGCTTCCTGTCATGATCACTCCTAAATGGGTACATATGCCAACCCAACCCATTGCCATAACCAATGTGTTGGGTTATCTGAAAGGGTGCCTGGAGCATGCTGAAACTAAAGGAAAAACATTTGATATTGGTGGCCCAGATGTTGTGGCGTATGAAGATCTGTTTACCATTTTTGCAGAAGAAGCAAATCTTCCAAAGCCGATGATGATTCCGGTTCCAGTGTTAACCCCCAAGCTCTCGTCTCTCTGGATTCATCTCGTGACACCGGTACCGGCAGCCATTGCACAACCATTGACCGAAGGTTTAAGTCTTCCCACTACCTGCACAGAAAATTCCATTAAATCAATTATTCCCCAGCAACTCATCAGTTGCCGGGAGGCTATCCATCGGGCTTTAGATAGAGTCAGGCAAGAACAGATCGATACCTGTTGGGCAGACGCAGGAGAATTACTTTATCCAGAGTGGGCACATTGCGGCGACTCGGATTACTCCGGTGGCACCATACTAAAATGCGGGTACCGTGCCATTGTGAAAGGTAGCCCAAAAGAACTCTGGCCATCTATTGAAAGGTTGGGAGGAAAGACCGGATACTATGCAGCGGACTTGCTCTGGCAAATTCGGGGGGTTATCGATATTTTCACTGGTGGGGTTGGGCTGAGTCGGGGGCGACGCTCCAATGAAAGACTCAGAATCGGCGATGTATTGGATTTTTGGCGGGTATTAGATCTCGAACCCCATCAAAAATTGCTTCTCATTGCAGAGATGAAAACACCAGGGGAGGCATTGTTGGAAATCACCATAACTGACTTTTTTGATGGACGATGTGAAATAACACTGCTGTCCAGATTTTTACCCAAAGGCTTAGCAGGGATTCTTTATTGGTATGCACTTTATCCATTCCACCAATATATTTTTTTCCACATGCTCAAAGGAATGGTTCGATCAGCTCATTTGACATTGGTGACAAGACCCAAAAGATTTACCCCCAAAATAAGCAGATCATGTAACCTCACTAAATGAAAGGATGATCGTGAATAGCACTGAAGACCTCATGAAAAACCGACAAAAAATAGCACTGCAAAATATTCAATCCTTATTTTCAACCCAAAGACTTGCAGTACTGGCAACTCAATATAATGGTTACCCATATACCAGTCTTATGGCGTTTGCCTCGACTTCCGACTTAAAAAATATTCTTCTTTTAACCTCCATGAGTACAACAAAATATGATTATTTAACGGCGTGCCCCAACGTATCACTTTTGATCCACAACAGCCAAAATTTTTCAAATCATAAAGGCGATGATGTTGCCGTTACTGCAATAGGAACTGCTTCCACAGTATCGGGTCTGGACAAAAAAAAATTGTTGGCAACTTTCTTAGATCACCACCCCTCATTAACTAAATTTGCTTTAGAACAAACAACTGCATTGATTTCTGTTGCCATAACCAAATATATTATGGTTTCTCAATTTCAAAATAAAATTGAAATCCCCGTATCACTGTCAATGTCCAAAATAAATGACCCTGTAGCGGCCAACAAAATTGACCCGGTTAGTACAAAAAAATATTAGAAATTGAACGTTTATTTAGCATCAGGTTCATGATATACAAAAACAGCATTAATGAGTATCTCATCTCACTCATATCTAACTTCTCTTTTCTTTCTTAATTGGTGGTGTCCCAAATATGTTGATGAACTCTTCACAAACCTTGATTCAGCAGGGCTTTCACAAAAAGATATCAACACTTTTATGACACTACCCTTTTTTTAAGGAGCTGTCTATAATTCAGATAGATTGTGTCGTTTATTTTGACTGATTCATGCAGACAAAGGAAAAATATATGCCTACGGGAATGATTGACAATGTACGGGGAAGAAGTCTACCACCGGAATGGTTGGAACAAATCGGGGGAAGACCGGATCAGACTTTCCAAATCATTATTAAGGTGAAGCCTGGTGTTGAGCGCAGCATGCCGTTAAAGAATAGACTTAAGCCTGCCGCAAAGAATGAATTGCTTCCACGTGTCCCCAAAGAGGTGAAAAACAGGGCGTTGAAAGCGTTGCTGGAAGATTCCGAAAATGATTTCGATGATTTGGATATGGATGAAATAAAAAATGCGCGGAGAACAAAAGATCCTGATTTTTATAACTTTTTTGACTAAAAACACCTTGTGATATGCTCGAAAACGACACC
>NZ_LT828548.1:230701-240403 GCF_900170035.1 Desulfamplus magnetovallimortis
AGGCATCCTTCATATCAGCTCAAAAGTAGTTTACACTTTTCGGAAAATTTTGAACCATGATTAAAGGATTTAAGGATTAACATGATGAATAATCAAGAAAATCCCTTAATCATGAAAATCATGGTTCAGAAAAGTGTAAACCGATAAATGAAAGATGCCGATTTTTAGGATATGAAACGATATCTACTTGATACCAATATTTGTGTGAAATATCTGAATGGCTCCAGAAAAAAGGCCGAGAAAAGATCAATCACGGAACAGTATATCTTTGAAAAAATCAATAAAATCAAAGATATTACAGATTTGTATCTCAGCCAAGCGGTAGATGCCGAACTACGTTTTGGAGCGGAAAAATCTCAAAACAGGGATAAGAATTTACAGCGGATCGAAGTGTTTGAAGAGGCTTTTCCTGTATTGAAGATCGATGATGATGTTTGGGATTATTATGTGAAGCTCAGAACTGAATTGAGTAGAGTTGGCAAAACGATTCATGACATGGAGTTATTGATTGCGGCAACAGCAATACGATATGATCTTGTGCTTGTCTCCAATGATAATGATATGAATAACTTGGACTTTTTGACTTATGAAAAAGTTGAGCGAGAAAGCTGGGTAGCGTAAGAGAGATCATCCATTTTATCAAGACTGGAAAAAAGAGCTGACCTGATGATATCCGCATTACGCTGATATGTTGAAGCTATGGGAGGCTCACTAAAGCTTGTGGCAGAATTTCCTGAGAAACCACCTATAGAAGTAATTGGATTTGGAGAAAATTCAACTCTTAAATCAAGTTATAGTTGTCGGTTATTAATGTCACATCACCCCCCCAGCCAACTCTCCATGACTGGAGAGGGGAGTATAGACCACCAGACAGTTAAACCTTGAAAGAACACTGAGTTGAAAGAAGTTGAAAATGGCGAAAGGCTTAGGGAGGGTAATTATCTGATGGCGTTTGTGGATTTTCAGATGGTAAAGCTTCACAGAATGCCGGAGAGTTTGAGGATCATTTTCCATACTCCCTGAACCTGCGGTGCTTGAAAATATGCTCTATTGTCAGGGTGCCGTCGGATTGCATGATCTCTGTGGCCTTTCTCTCTGTTGTGGCATAGATTGGTACAAGCCCGATATCCTTTGCATAGAGAACCATCAGGAAAGTGGCTCCGAAATCACCCTGTATCAGGGCAAAATCTCCCTTATTGCTCTTCTGTGAGAGCCATTTTTTTACAGGCTTAAGCATTGGTTCTATAGCAAGAACATCAGGCGGGAACTGCTGCCATATATTTTTAATCTCTTGGGGCATTGCCACAATGCTTTCAACTCCAAGGGATAAACGTGCATCTTCTATCTGTTCTGTTGTGGGTGTGTGGCTGAATAACAGGAACAGGCATCTTGATCTTCTCTTTTTTGTTTTTGTATGCATCTAAATACCTATGGTTTCACTTAAATAGACAATGGCAGCCTCCCACTCCTGCTCTGTTTTTGCTGTTGTGCGTATGGTGAAGGTTGTCATTGCTCCATTGTTGGAGAAAGTTCCGTCAATAAAGTCAACTCTGCCGTCCCTTGTTTTTCTGAAGGTGTTACCCTTTTCAATGGCCGGGTTGTAATAGTGGGTATAGATACTGTTGACAAAGGGTAACGAGACAATTTTTTCAAGATAGCCCTTTAGTCCCTTATGTTTGCCGCTATTTGCATCCTCATATACTATTTTTCGATCCTCTTTCTGAATCTGGCTTACAGCCGGCAGAAGATCTTTGGATCTTGACTTGAATCTACTTCTGAAAGTTTCGTGAAAGAGAAGTCCTGTGGGGGTTAAGTCATATAGATGTTTGCCATCTATTTCAACATGATCTATCAAAACATGAAATCGTTCATCCCCAGGGTCCCATTTTCTCTCTTTGTGCAGTACCTGATCCAGATCGCAGAAAAGCTGATAGTGGCGAAGCCAGAATTCAAAATCAAAGGATACTGGCTGGGGCGGCAGTGTAATAACCTCCTTGAAGCCTTCAAACATGTAGCAGACCGGTATATCAAGGGCCTGTCCAATCATGCCGGCAAAGGATATCTGAGCCTTGTAGCCACCTGTGGCATTGATCAGAATCCGTTCAGGGCTGTTCTCTCTTACAGTTACGCCTATCAAACGAACAAGATTTTTAAGTCCATGCTGCTTGAAAAGGCGAGCATCATCAGATGTCAAACCTTCCACCCTGTGAACAGTTACATTGCTGAAACGACTTTGCCTGTTATCTCTTGTGGTGTAGTACTGTTTTAGAATTTCCCCCACAACAGTTCCCTTTTCAGTGTCAGAGACAAGAATTATATGGGAAAATCGTTGTTGAAGGAGTTGTTGTGAGAGGATTGCAGCAACCGAATTTATCTCGGCTCCGCAGTCCCGATCATTTTCGTCCAATTTGCAGAGCAGCTCTGCAACCTCGTTGAAGTTTCCTGATGCAAGGGTTTTTTTCAGGGCATTGTCGTCTTCAAGAAGGTTGATGTTATTTGTAAGACTTGTTCCTGCTGTGCTGATCAAAATATCGCGCATGTTGTTTCTCCTTTTGCCTTTGAATTCGGCCATCAAGGTTTAGCAAGCATTGTCATGATGTTATTGTAGCTTTGGTGAAATCTGTCCAGAATGGATGCTGCACTTCTGGCTTTATTGTTCTGCTCTGTCAGGTATCCGCCGTGGTTCACATCATTTCTTATTGGACGTAGTCTTTCATATTCATCTGCAAATTTCCTGATAACGTCATTTTCCATGAGTTTTTTTACAAGGTCGGCATTGCTGTCTGTCTCATCAAGGTTAAGATTTTTGTTGGCAACTATCATAATGGCACTGGCGGCTGCTTTCCTGTTGTTTTCAGCACCCCAGTCAAGACCTTCTCCAGCCAGAATAAAAGTTATGAGGTTCTCTTGAAGCATGGTTATGGCCTGTTGATAAAGCCCATGATCTACACACCAGTCAACAGCCTTAAAACCATTATTTATATCATTTTTTGTAAAGCTATCTATCTTTTTTTCCATAACGGACATCAGAGGTGCAAGTGGCCTTATGAAGATATCATCACTTTGCAGAAGGTTCAGTTTTTGTTTGATTCGTTCATAATCATACTGAATAATTTCTACACCTCTGTTAACCAGTAGATTACTGCTGATTTTGTCAATGCCTTTTACAATCTCATTGATGGTGGTAGCGACTATGTCCTGTCCCCGGCTGTCCCTAAGAACAGGAGAGAGTTTTTTTTGTGCAAGTGCTGCAAACTCCCTGGCACTTCCATTTTTTACGAAACTTTGTGTTGCCTCTGTCCATTCAATAAGTTGCTCAAAACTTGTGAGATCAAATATGGGGGCAATTCGTTCTGTTTCGGGGATGGCTTCAGCTTGGGGTTTGCTTCCGAGTATCTCGAATGCTCCATAGTATATTCCATCTACTGAAATTTTTTTCAATAAACGTGCATAACCTATGAGTACCATAAACAGCATGGGGATGGATCGAAAGCCGTGGGTTATGTCAAAAATTATCTCTTCGCCCTCTCTTAAAGTATCAAAGACAATTTGAAAAATCTGCCAGATCTCCTCTTCGCTGTTTCCAACAGGGATATCATGGCGCTTCACAGCAGGTAGAATTTTAAGTTTTTCAAGCCTTTTTCCAAGCCCGGGGTTCTTGATAATTTCCTTTGTATTCCAGTTGAGATGGCCGTTATCTTCCCAGTTCTTTTTAATGGCATCGGATGTTGTGAAAATCCTGATTTCGTCGTCACTTTTCCATTCCCTGCAAAAGCGAGAGACAATATCTTCCTGGACATATTTTACAATATCTCCAGGGGCTTTGTTTAATTCATAACGACAGTTGAGGTAGTCATTGGTTCCAAGAAAAGATATGAATGCTTTGGGCATTGTAGGCCTCCTGTTGATTTAAAAGTTGAGTGTTTTTGTTTTTTTGCCTTTGGAACTTTTAAGTGAAAATGACTCTTGTTTTATCGTGAAAGTGACTATCATTTTTATATTTGGGGGTGATTGGTACGAAATCAATCATGCCTGTTTGGCGTGATTTATGGTGTTCCCTTTTTTGTCTTTTTGTACCTCACCGCTGACCACAACATCGACAACACTGCGGAGTGATTCCATTTTTCTCGTTTTGTCCTCATGCACTCCACCAAACAGCGCCTGTTCCTTTGCGAGCAGTTCATCTGGAGCAATATCTCCCTGTGTCAGGCGCCACCAGTATTGCAGGGCATTTTTCAAAGGGGGTGATCGTAACTCTGCATTGCCGTCAGAACCTCCCAGAAACATCGGGGTCAATATCATTCAGCTATCTCTCACATTTTCTGTTTAAGAAAATTGACGCACTCCTCTTCAGCTTTCCTTAAAATTCTATGCCTTACCTTTCGTGGTGCAAATGACGCCTTGAAGCTGTTTCTTACAATGGAGAGGATTTCCCACATGCTCAAGCCCCCGGGTGTCATTCGGCATGCCCTGTGGATCTCCTTTGAAAAAATTGTTCTTGAAATGCCAGGGTTGTCTGTGTTTACCGTCACTCTAAGGCCTTTTTCAAGGTAGAACTGTAAAGGATAAATATCAAGATTGGATGTGGAGTCAATATAGTTGTCCCTGTAGCCGATGATCTGGAAATTGCTGGAAGGGCACATCTCCAACACTATATTCCGATCAAGAAATCGTTCCATCAAATGGAGGTTCTGTTTCAGGGTCAGGCAGTGGCCGATTCTTTCCGCATTGAGAAGATATACAGCCTCCCAGATGCTCTGTGGCGGATGATTCTCCCCTGCATGGATGGTAAAATGAAGGCATTTTTCCATTACAGGCATAAGTGGCTTTTGCATAATTGCTGCACTACATGCCCCTTCATTACCTGCAAGATCAAAACCCCTCAGTGGTACTTCAACATGGCCGGCTTGAGCCTCTTTTTCAAGAATTCGGCAGGCAAGCTCAACATGGCGATTAACCATTGCCATTTCTCCGTGGCGGCTTGCAATAAAGATAATTGAGCATGTCAAAACCTCTGCATACTCTTCCAAAGTATTGCAGATTGTCTCATATACAGCATATTCGGGGAAACTGTCACTTGCGTAATTAACCGGAGAGCATCGAAGTTCAAGATAAATGACGTTATCAGCAATGGCCTTTTCAGCAATTACCCTGCACGCCTCTCTAAGGCAGCTCGGGTGTGTCAGCAATCCTGACCCCTGAAGATCCCCTGTGCGTTCATATGCGTCAAATTCAATCCCGCAGAAACATTCTTCCTGCCTGTAATCCCCGTATATCACCTCATCCAGGAGTTCAGGATTATCCTTAAAAATAAGAATAAAAGATGCTGTGGTGATATGTGCCGGAACCCCGGGTAGAGCTTGCCGGATATCCTTAAAAGATTTTATAAGAAAAGTTATCTTTGATGCATCCTTTTGCCTAACAGCCTCTTTAAGGGGGTTAAGCCAGTTATTCAGGCTTGATGAAAAAGATCTGATATCTCCTTCGGCAGCTTTGGCAATGCGGATAAGTTCAAATACATCTGCAACACCGCCAAGGTGACAGTGAAGTTCTGCCTTGGGAATCTGTTCAATGAGCTGAAGCTCTTTTCTCTCTTCTTCTGGGTTACATCCCATTTTAAAGTTTTTAAGGGCTTTTATGGTATCTTCGGGCAGACTGTAAAGAGCCAGAAAATTGGTGACAGTCTCTCCCTGGAGCATGGTGTTAGTGTAGTTGCACATAAGATACCCTGCATCGGATTGCCGTTTGTCAAGGGTGTTGGTGAGGGGCAGATCAGGATTAACCCTTAATAACATCTGTACCGGATTTTCTAAGTTTGAAAGCAGGTCTGAAGAAGCTTCCTGGAGCATTGCTTTTGCCAGAACAGGCAGCTCCTTTTTTGAAATGGAGAGAACAGGGTTGGGAGGAAATTTATCAACCACAAATGGTGTTATCAACTCTCCGTATTCTGCAGGTATTGGCCTTAAAAAATCATCCACATCCATTTTAGATGGAACAGGAGAACCCTTGATTGAGGGATTGTCAACAACATGTATCATGGCCTGACATCCGAACCAGGCTGCTGCTTTCTGAAGATCAGTACTCATTGTTTTGCGCCCACCTGTAAGGGAGAGAAAGAGTTTGCCTCCTTCTGAATATTGTGATGCACCATGCACCATGGTGTGGATGGCTTCACTCATTTTTCGGCACTCATCTTCACTGCTTAGGTCTTCTGTCCCTTCCACCTGCCAGATTTTGAGAACAGGGCGCTTTGTTCTTTCCAGTCGGCTGTACCACTCATTGACTTTTTTAAGGGACTTTTCTATGAATTGTCCAGATGTTGAAACCACCCAGACTTCATCAACCGGTGTGATGTCAAATAACCTTCGGGAATTCCTGATTTTCTCCTTTTGGGGATGATTCCTGAAAATATCAACAATATCAGGATTTGTGAAACCAAGAAGTTCCGGCAGGATCTGCCATGTGCCCAGGGTTGTAAGAAGTATGTCTGCCATGATCTGTTATATCCTCACTCTTTCTGCATTTTTATGTTTGCCATAAGAAGATCCAGCTTTGGATAGTTGCAGCAGTTCTCCTGTAGCTCAAGAGCCAGAGTTTCGGCCTTTTTGGGTCTGTTCATGCGAAGATTTGCAAGTGCCTGCCAGAAAAGCCCGTCACTGTAAGGGTTGCCCCACTGGCGCTGAAAAAAGTTAAAAGCAGCCTCTGCATTTGCCGCAGCATCAGCAAATTTGTGCTGAAGATAGCATATTTTTGCAAGGCGGATAAGAGTCTTGTGTTTTGAGCGCATATCTTTTTCTGTGGATGCTTTCAGAACCTGTTCCGCATCCCTGAACCTGTGCAGGGCGCATAGCACATCAGACTCTGTCCATCTGAAATAGGGTCGCCTCAAATGTTCCGGCACATTCTGCATCACTTCAAGAGCCTTTGCGGGATTTTTAAGGGCAAGCAGTGTGCGTGCAAGAAGCTCAACCACAAAATCGTCAGCTTTTCCCTTGCTGCTCTGGAGTGCAAATACAAGCGCCTCCTTTGCTTTTATGTGGTTGCCAAGGTGAAAATGTATCTTCCCCAATGCAAAATATTTGAAGGTCAGGGATATGTGATTTTTATCTTTATCCAGTTCAAGGCAGGTGTTGATGCGCTCCAGAGCTGCATTTGGATCTCCTTCTGCCAGAAGAATACTTCCCAGGCGATAGAGGGATTTTATGTAGTTTTTCTTCTCTTGATGGTGCGCTGTCTGTTGGTTTTCATCCATCATTTCCCAATTTTCGCAGGCTTTGCGAAAAAGGGGCAGGGCAATCTCCGGTTTGTCTTCGATCTTGCTGCACAGCATTCCATGACGATAATAACAGGTAACTGTCTCCGGCCTCAGTTCCTCTGCTTTTCTGAAATTTTCGTGGGCAATTGCAATTCGTTCTGCCTTCATCTGGGGAGTCAGCATGATCTCCCTGTTTTTATTGGCAAAAAGGGAGTTGTAGGCAGTATATCCAAGGGAAGATCGAGTATGAAAATTGTCAGGCTCACGGCTTATGCATATGGTGAGCTGGTCAATTGCCTCGTCAAACCTGTTCAGTTGTCCCAGAGCAAATGCCACCTTTTCCCTTATCGGAAGATCTGCCTCTGATGCCACCAGATCCGGAGCCTTCTCCTCAACAGGATGGTAAAGGGCGATGATGTTTTCCCACTGGTTGTTTCGCATCATCTCAAAAATATCGTCAAGGCTTCGTTTTCTTGCCTTTTTTATGAGATTGCTTTCAGGGTTTATAAGCTCTTCAAGGGTTAAAAACTGATCCTGATGGAGTTGTGCAGTGTCTCCTGGTGTTCCTGCTTCTGCACTGTTGCTGGATTTGGGAGCTATTGCAGAGATGATCCCTGACATGTCCAGTTTTTTCATTGCAGATTTGTCAGACTTGAAAGCATCCCCTTTTCTTGGTGTTTCCGGTGTTCTGATAACTCTTGCGACTGATCCCAGTGACGGCATGGCATCTCCTCCCTTTTTTGCAGACTGAAGTTAAGTCTTTTTGACAATATTTGCAGAGGGAAACTGCAACAGTTGAAAGCCCTCTGTATATATAAAGGGAATTAGATGTGAATTTTTTATATTTTTTTTAAATTAATGCAGACCACGCATAATTTCAGCAAATTCCGGATGGAATTTATTGCAGTTGTCTGAACCAGGATAACCAGGATGGATAGGATACTCAGGATAGATAATCCTGCCTTATCCTGTTAATCTTGGGAATCCTGATTCAGACAGTATTGACAAGGCTTACAAGATCATAGGTGTCTAAGCAGTTCAACTGCTCTACCCTATTTAATAGGTTCAGCATTTTGTCAATAAAAAGCTCGGAATGCCTTTTAAAATCAGCACTGTATCAATTTATGTGAGCAAAGGTGTATCAGTTTTGCTGAGCACTATAGGGGGCAGTGTTTCTGACGAGACACGATGTGACTGCAAAGGGAATTCTTTCAATGTCTCAATCCCCTCTAATCGGGGCAGTGTTTCTGACAGAAGAGAGGATCGAATAATTGAACAGATTGATCAAAGTCTCAATCCCCTCTAATCGGGGCAGTGTTTCTGACGCATATGATCGTTTCTAAAATAAAAGTCAAAAAAGGCATAGTCTCAATCCCCTCTAATCGGGGCAGTGTTTCTGACATAACTAAACAATAAAGGAGACAGGGAAATGACTTTCAAGTCTCAATCCCCTCTAATCGGGGCAGTGTTTCTGACTGTCATACTTATTTGAGATTGCATAGTATAGATGGGGCTAGTCTCAATCCCCTCTAATCGGGGCAGTGTTTCTGACCGGAGTTTCTCCCTCAGGATACGTTCTGTATCGTGAGAGATATAGTCTCAATCCCCTCTAATCGGGGCAGTGTTTCTGACGTTTGTTCACTTCTGCCGCTATCGCAGATCGTCAATTCTAATGTCTCAATCCCCTCTAATCGGGGCAGTGTTTCTGACAAGACATTGAATGAATGTGCTGAGATTCTAAATATAGAGTCTCAATCCCCTCTAATCGGGGCAGTGTTTCTGACGAAAAAAAACATGAATTTTTCACAAAAAATACCGAGAGGAGTCTCAATCCCCTCTAATCGGGGCAGTGTTTCTGACATAACGCGTGGCATGGTCAGCCACTGTGGGATGCTTTGATGGTCTCAATCCCCTCTAATCGGGGCAGTGTTTCTGACGCAAGGAGAGATTGATGCTTCTTCCTCGCGCAATGGGACGAGAGTCTCAATCCCCTCTAATCGGGGCAGTGTTTCTGACCAAAATGTCTTCCTTCAATAGGGAAGACATTGACTGCTGGTCTCAATCCCCTCTAATCGGGGCAGTGTTTCTGACCCGAAATTCATCCCGCTCGGCTGGCTGGAGGTAGGGATAAGTCTCAATCCCCTCTAATCGGGGCAGTGTTTCTGACTCTGTGCAAAAGTTGAATGCAGCAGGGCAGAAGGTATTCCAGTCTCAATCCCCTCTAATCGGGGCAGTGTTTCTGACTCAAATATTGAAAGTCAGATTGAAAGTCTCATCTCTTTGCCAGGTCTCAATCCCCTCTAATCGGGGGCAGTGTTTCTGACCCCCATTATATAAAAGACTGGCTCATATATGACGGAGATGGTCTCAATCCCCTCTAATCGGGGCAGTGTTTCTGACCAATGTAAATAAATGTGTCAGCATACAGGTAAAGGAGATTTTGTCTC
>NZ_LT828548.1:240503-242286 GCF_900170035.1 Desulfamplus magnetovallimortis
GCTTGTCATTCTTGCCAGTCTAATAATGATAAGTCTCAATCCCCTCTAATCGGGGCAGTGTTTCTGACTATCTGAAGGCTATTACATTATGAGTTTTAAAAAAGATGACGTCTCAATCCCCTCTAATCGGGGCAGTGTTTCTGACACAAATTATGAGTTCTGGTGAGGAGTATGAGAGGCGGATGGTCTCAATCCCCTCTAATCGGGGCAGTGTTTCTGACCCAAGAGTTGATCTTGGGGATGGGTTGTTTGTGGCCTGTCTCAATCCCCTCTAATCGGGGCAGTGTTTCTGACACTGTTCCATAGAGGCAGCCACCAAAATGGTGGCAAATGGTCTCAATCCCCTCTAATCGGGGCAGTGTTTCTGACTTTTAAAGAAGTCGGGCTACTCCCAGTCTAAAATAAAGTCTCAATCCCCTCTAATCGGGGCAGTGTTTCTGACTAAAAAGGGTAAACTGCCTCCTTGACGGAGGTATGCCACGTCTCAATCCCCTCTAATCGGGGCAGTGTTTCTGACTTTAAAGAGTCTTTAAAAGATGTTTTTCAGAGTCTTGTCTCAATCCCCTCTAATCGGGGCAGTGTTTCTGACCAACTTGACAATCTTTACCGCAAACTTGCGGTAAAAAGTCTCAATCCCCTCTAATCGGGGCAGTGTTTCTGACCAGGAGGCACAGGCACTGCGATTTCTATTGCAGAGAACTGTCTCAATCCCCTCTAATCGGGGCAGTGTTTCTGACGCAAAAAAGAATAATTAGGAAAAACTTAAAATGATCCCATGTCTCAATCCCCTCTAATCGGGGCAGTGTTTCTGACATAGTGCGAGGCTATGAGCAAGATCGTAAGTACTGGTCAAGTCTCAATCCCCTCTAATCGGGGCAGTGTTTCTGACCAGAAATAATGATGGTCTTCGGAGATCAGTTGGATATGTCTCAATCCCCTCTAATCGGGGCAGTGTTTCTGACAGACAATATAAATACTCTCCCAAAACTTCCCCGAAAAGTCTCAATCCCCTCTAATCGGGGCAGTGTTTCTGACACAGGAATAAAAGCGAAATACTCAGGGCTTGTGTCTGTCTGTCTCAATCCCCTCTAATCGGGGCAGTGTTTCTGACGCAATGTCACAAAATCTATTGCATATAGATTTGCATCAGTCTCAATCCCCTCTAATCGGGGCAGTGTTTCTGACCCGAATGAACTCGGGAAATATCGAAAAGCATAATGAGTCTCAATCCCCTCTAATCGGGGCAGTGTTTCTGACACATGTCTAAGATCTCCATAGGTGACAATACGGCATATATCAGTCTCAATCCCCTCTAATCGGGGCAGTGTTTCTGACCCACAACCACTCAGCACCTCAAAACTTTTTCCAATTCAAAATGTCTCAATCCCCTCTAATCGGGGCAGTGTTTCTGACTCGTATGTGTCTCGTCTCCTTTTTGTAGCACCTAGTCTCAATCCCCTCTAATCGGGGCAGTGTTTCTGACATGTTAGAAATCTTAAACCATGACTATCAAGAAGATGAACAAAGTCTCAATCCCCTCTAATCGGGGCAGTGTTTCTGACTATTATAGACCAATAATTGCCGAACATTATGATATGTCTCAATCCCCTCTAATCGGGGCAGTGTTTCTGACCCAGCATCAAGCTGGAACCCATGGCCTGATAGACAATGTGTCTCAATCCCCTCTAATCGGGGCAGTGTTTCTGACTCGAAATCTCAAGGCAAGGACTGGGTTTAAAGAGGTGGGTCTCAATCCCCTCTAATCGGGGCAGTGTTTCTGACG
>NZ_LT828548.1:242386-244414 GCF_900170035.1 Desulfamplus magnetovallimortis
GTTTCTGACTCACAGAGACCAAGATAGTCCAGTTGATGTGAATATTAACGTCTCAATCCCCTCTAATCGGGGCAGTGTTTCTGACTCGAAATCTCAAGGCAAGGACTGGGTTTAAAGAGGTGGGTCTCAATCCCCTCTAATCGGGGCAGTGTTTCTGACTTGAACCTTTAAAAAGCAGTGCAGTAAACCTTTTGATAGTCTCAATCCCCTCTAATCGGGGCAGTGTTTCTGACTAAGGTTATGCTTGACCCTTAAAAAGCAGTGCAGTTAAGTCTCAATCCCCTCTAATCGGGGCAGTGTTTCTGACATGTGCGTGAAATCTTGGAGGTGCGATTAATCATCTCTTTTTGTCTCAATCCCCTCTAATCGGGGCAGTGTTTCTGACGGAACCAGGAAACCAGGAACCAGGAACCAGGGAAACCGTCTCAATCCCCTCTAATCGGGGCAGTGTTTCTGACGATGTTCGAGAAAGTAGACGAGGCCACTGGCCTCATCGAACAAAGTCTCAATCCCCTCTAATCGGGGCAGTGTTTCTGACTAATTGGTTTGAGTGCCCTGACGGAAAAGAGGGCATCAGTCTCAATCCCCTCTAATCGGGGCAGTGTTTCTGACAATTTTATTACCATTAAAAATGAAGATTCACTTACGTCTCAATCCCCTCTAATCGGGGCAGTGTTTCTGACATTTATCAGATGCAGACCACCAATAATAGTTATCAAAGTCTCAATCCCCTCTAATCGGGGCAGTGTTTCTGACACCAGGAAACCAGGAACCAGGTGAAACCAGGAAACCAGGTCTCAATCCCCTCTAATCGGGGCAGTGTTTCTGACGTCAGAAGAGGCCAGAGAGTAGTGATTAATTATATGGATCGGTCTCAATCCCCTCTAATCGGGGCAGTGTTTCTGACTTGATGCAGACCTCTGTACAGGCACTGATAGTGCCTGTACAAGTCTCAATCCCCTCTAATCGGGGCAGTGTTTCTGACGTAGAAGAGGTATGGAAAGATTTATAAAGTCCCATGAGTCTCAATCCCCTCTAATCGGGGCAGTGTTTCTGACAAATATGCAACAGGCTAAATACATCGGAGAGAAGGTTCGTGAGTCTCAATCCCCTCTAATCGGGGCAGTGTTTCTGACAAAACCCACATTACGGTGGGGAAAGACTCGAACAACTCGAAAAAGTCTCAATCCCCTCTAATCGGGGCAGTGTTTCTGACAGCAGCTGAGGAAACTCAGTTGCTGAACCTCTAAGTCTCAATCCCCTCTAATCGGGGCAGTGTTTCTGACTTTCGGCGGTTCAATCGAAGATTGTCATTATCTTCGAGTCTCAATCCCCTCTAATCGGGGCAGTGTTTCTGACGTAATGATTCATTACATGGACTCTCATAGCTATGAAATAGTCTCAATCCCCTCTAATCGGGGCAGTGTTTCTGACCCAACTCTTCAGTCCATTCTTGATTGCAATGTGAGTACGTCTCAATCCCCTCTAATCGGGGCAGTGTTTCTGACTCACTCATGTCATAAATCACGAAACATTTGATATTTCATGTCTCAATCCCCTCTAATCGGGGCAGTGTTTCTGACATCGAAGAGAACAGGAGGAATGCTGTCACCGGATATGTCTCAATCCCCTCTAATCGGGGCAGTGTTTCTGACCTTGCAACAGAAAAATTGAAACAAGCTGCAAACGGAGCTAGTCTCAATCCCCTCTAATCGGGGCAGTGTTTCTGACTCAACTATATCCAACAAACTCTGAAAGGGATTTAAGTCTCAATCCCCTCTAATCGGGGCAGTGTTTCTGACGTATTATTAATATGCGTGATGAGTACAAAGGCCAGAGCAAGTCTCAATCCCCTCTAATCGGGGCAGTGTTTCTGACAAGACCATTGATTGCTCGTAACATTAATTCTTGGAGTCTCAATCCCCTCTAATCGGGGCAGTGTTTCTGACGAACAAAATCTGGGAAATCATGAGTTTGAACGGTAGTGGTGAGTCTCAATCCCCTCTAATCGGGGCAGTGTTTCTGACG
>NZ_LT828549.1:0-13125 GCF_900170035.1 Desulfamplus magnetovallimortis
AAATCAACATAAACAAAATCAACATAAGCAAAACCAACATAAGCAAGGTGCAGCACGTCCAGATATAGTGATCAGTGATATCAGAATGCCTGTAATGGATGGTTTGGAATTAGCTGAACACCTTAAAATGATTTCACCTGAAACGCCTCTGATTTTCTGCACAGCCTATACTGAAACCAACTATCTGCTCAAAGCCATTGAAATGGGAGTTTCAGCTTTTGTCCGCAAGCCTGTCGATACAGATGAACTGCTTGAGGCTATATCAAAGGCTGCATTGCCGCTGATTCAAAAACATGCAATTGATGGACTCTCTGATGAGCTTATGGCATCCATGAAGATTTATATGGGCAGCACACCTGCTCAAAAAGCTATTGCAGAACAGGCAGTGCGTGTTGCTAAAACATCATTCAATATCCTTTTGCAAGGTGAAACAGGAACAGGGAAATCAAGGCTTGCTACAATCATACACTCCCTAAGTCCCCGAAGAGATGCACCGTTTATAACTGTGCAAACTGGAGCAATGCCGTTGAATCTTGCTGAAAGCGAGCTGTTTGGACACATCAAAGGCTCTTTTACAGGAGCGGACAGAAATAGGATTGGATTGTTAGAAGCTGCTGATGGAGGCACAATATTTTTAGACGACATTGAATCCTGTCCAAAGGAGTTGCAGGCAAAACTTCTCTATTTTGTTGAGAATAAAAGATTCATGCAGTTGGGAAGCAAGGTTGAAAAAAAGATTGATGTTAGGATAATCTCAGCCAGTAACCGTAATTTAAAAGATGAATCATTATCTGGAAACTTTCGTGAAGACCTCTACTACAGACTTGCAGACACCACTATAAAGCTTCCTCCGCTCAGAGAGACAAGGGATGCAATAATACCTTTAGCATTAAAATTTTTGCGGGAAACCTGTGATGAACTTGGAACTTCTCTGCCTTTTTTAGATGAAAATGCCTGTGCCACACTTTCAAGCCTCCCATGGTCAGGCAACATCCGCCAGCTTAAAAGCGTAATCCGCCGAGCAGTTCTCAATGCAGGCAGCATTATCACTGCAGAAGATATTGCCATACATACGGATTTTGAAGATATTCAGGCTGCTTCATCTCAGAGTGATTTTAAAGATATGAAGATTAATTCTCAATATATTGGTACAGACTCTACAAACTGTGTCTCCATAACAGACTCAGCCCAAACCTTTTTACTCGTGCCACCGCCATTTCCATGCAGCTTGGACAAACTGGAACGCTGGGCATTTGAGCAGGCATTGCGTTACTGTGACGGCAAGCGGATGAAAGCCGCTTCCATGCTTGGTATGAACTACTACACATTCCGCCGCCGCCTTGAAAAACATGGAATAACGGAAGGGGGAGGAGTAGAGGTAAACCATGAGTAATCCCCCTACTATCCATTTTGAATATCCATTTTAGATACCACTATCTCTTTTGCATACCCACCAGTTAACAACTCACATTTCTTAATCCGTTGTAATTCCAACCATTTATAGCGATATTTCCTCTGGCACGTCCTGTGCTATTCACAAATTCCATGACTAAACAAGCTAACATCCAGAATCATCCTGCCACACAACATATGTGTGAATTTTTAAGCCACCCTTTTGATGATTGCTACTGCAGCAGATTATCTGGTTTGAATATTCCATATGTTGTCAATTACTGCATGGAACGCTACTGGGAGTGTTCGCTTTATAAGAAGCTGGCAAAGCAAAAAGAGCGTTTGATATCTGCGTCTTCCTGCTTTTAACGGATTTTATGGTTCTTGTATGATACAAAATTTGATTTTTAATAATATTTTAAATTTTAACTATAATGAAGAGGTTTATTATGCGTTACGTAAATGTTTTGGTATTGAGTCTGTTTTTTGTTTTTACTGTTTCAGTGAGCAACTTGCTGGCTTACGAAGCAAGCATGGTTGAGGACATCAATCCAAATACGAATGTTGGTCAAATACCCAGTGTAATGGCAGTATTGAACAATGTTCTCTACTTTGCAGCCAATGATGGTAGCAATGGTGTTGAACTTTGGAAGTATGACGGCACCAATCTACCCACGAGGGTGACTGACATAAATTCGGGTGCTGCCAGTAGTTCCCCGGGTTCTTTGACCATCTTCAATAACGAGCTCTATTTTTCGGCTAATAACGGCATTAACGGCTCAGAACTCTGGAAGTACAATTACGCCGACGATACGGCATCGTTGGTAGCCGATATCTATTCAGGTACAACAGGTAGTTCGCCCGTAGGAAGTACCCGTGGAGGCATGGCTGTTTTCAATAATGAACTCTACTTCAGTGCTATAGACTCAATTTCTGGTAAAGAGCTGTTTAAATACGACGGTAGCAACCCGCCAGAATTGGTAGCCGATATTACCATTGGACATAGTTTTCCCGATCAAATGACAGTTTTCAACAATGCTCTCTATTTTAGGGCTACCGATAGCAGTGGCTTTAGCGGTAATGGTTATGAACTTTGGAAATACGACGGCAACAATGCACCCACGATGATTGCAGACATCAATAGCAGTATTAGTGATGGTTATCCCGATTATCTGGCCGTCTTCAACAACGTCCTTTATTTTCAGGCTAATAATGGTATCAATGGTTTTGAACTGTGGAAGTACGATGGCACTAATGCACCAACGATGGTTGCAGACATCTATTCAGGATTTTCAGGGAGTGACCCCAAATGGATGATCGTCTTTAACAATGAACTCTATTTTAGTGCCGATGATGGCAATGGCAATGGTAATGAATTGTGGAAGTATGACGGCATCAATTCGCCCACGATGGTTGCGGATATCAATACAAATTCTGGCCAGGGAAGTAATCCATCATATCTAACCATCTTCAACAACGAACTTTATTTCAGTGCAACTGATGGTAATAATGGTAATGAACTTTGGAAGTACGACGGCACCAACCCGCCCACGATGGCTGCGGACATCAATTTTAGTAGTGGTGCCAGTTCCCCCGTTTTTTTGACTCTTTTCAACAACGGTCTCTACTTCTGGGCGATTAAAAGTACGGCTGTAGGATATGAATTATGGCAATACATTCAAGGCAACGCTGCACCAACCATCGGAGACATCACCACCACAACGACCATTGATGATAATACCACGATAACCCCATTCAGTAGTGTTACAATTTCTGATGCTGAAAACGATAATGTCAGCGTAACGGTTACTCTGGATACTCAAGCCAATGGCGTTTTAAGCTCGCTGGGCAGCTTTACAGATAACAACGATGGCAGCTATACGCTGGCATCCACCGATGCAGCAACTGCCCAATCAGCAATTCGTCAGCTTGTATTCAACCCCAGTGACAACAGCGTGGCTCCGGGCAGTACCGAAACCACCACCTTTACCATTGCTGTTAATGATGGAACCACGACAACCACCGACAACACCACGACAGTAACATCAACTTCGGTCAATGACACCCCCACTGACCTTGCCCTCTCAAACGCCTCGATTACGGTTTACGACTCTGCCGATGCTGAAGTAGGCACCCTTTCTTCAACCGATCCGGATACCGGAGACACACACACATATACCTTGGTGGCTGGCGATGGTGATACCGATAACGACTCGTTCAACATCTCCGGCAGCAGCCTGCGGGCAAACGACCCATCGCAACTAACTGCCGGCACATACAGCGTACGGATACGCACCACAGATGCCAACTCTGGTACCTATGAAGAAGCATTGAGCATCACGGTGTCCGATGCGTTGGTGGTTACCACAAACGCTGATTCCGGTGTGGATGCCACCACAGGTGGTTCCTATTCCGAAGAACTGGCAGATGGCAATGGCTTGAGTCTGCGTGAAGCAGTCGCACTGGCTACTGATGATGGCGGAGGTAAGACCATCAGCTTTGGTGCGGCACTTAACTTTGGAACGATTAGTTTGGGGACCAGCTTAACTCTGCCTGCCAATACAACACTGGAAACAGGTGCTGCAGGAATCATTGTCATCAATAACAATGGAAATCAAGCCAATAGCTTATCCTCCGGTGAAAATGTAACATTTAACTGTGGCGGGGCAGACGATATCTTTCGTTTTGGTCCCATCAACTTTTCAGGAACAGGCACATGGACAAAGACCGGGGCAGGAACATTAGAATTACTAAATAATAATACCAACTTTGGTGGATACACAGGAGAGTTAGTTATTGATCAAGGCACTATCAAATTGGGCGACAACAATAAACTGCCCACAAATTTGAATTTAATTGTTAATGCAGATGGTACTTTTGATCTCAATGACAAGAATCAGAAGGTTGCGAGTCTCTCTGGTACTGGAACCATTACAAGTTCCTCTTCATCTTCATGGCCTACCTTAACTGTCAATGTTGCCAGCGGTAATCAACAGTCATTCGCTGGCGTGATTTCAGGAAGCAAAGTCAGTTTCATAAAAGATGGCGGCGGGACTTTTCAAATCACAGGAAGTGAATCGAATACCTTTGGTGCCGAGATCAATGTTTATGACGGTGTACTGGAACTGAACAAAACGAGCGGTGCATTCGTTCAGGGTACTGGTAGGATTATTGTGGGCAACGGGGATGGGGAAGCTGAAAGTGCGGTCGTCAAGTGGCTGGCAAACGACCAACTGCCCAGCGTTGTGAAAATTGGTCCCTATGTTGATGGCTTGCTTGACCTGAATGGATTCAACCAGACGTTTAGTGGTGGAATGAACGAATTTAGTGGTGGGGAGATTCGCACGGGTACCGGCACGTTGACATTCAGTTCCGCCTCCTTGCGGCAAAACACGACCACATCAGTAAATATCAATGGCAATCTGTCCCTTACCGGAACAAACCAAGTGTACGTTAGCGGCGGCGACCTCTCCATTGATGCAGCCATCTCTGGTAGCGGAGGGCTTAGTCTTTCTGCTGGTGACTACACGCTGACATTGAACGGTGCAGCCAGCTATTCTGGTACAACATACGTGAACTCTGGCACCCTGAGCATTGCTGGAGACAATAATCTTGGAAGCGGTACTTTAAATCTCTCTGGTGGTACCTTGGCAGTTACTGGCAGCAGCGGCACCATAGACAATACAGTTACGCTGACAAATAGCTCTACCATCAATGCAACAAATGATTTAACGCTCTCAGGAGTAGTCAGTGGTACTGGAAACCTGATAACAGGCGGAACAGGCACGGTTACAATCTCCGGCACCAACACCTATACTGGCACAACAACTTTCAGTGGCGGTACTGTGATAATTTCATCAGATAGCAATCTTGGCAGCGGTCAGATCAATCTGGCAGCGGGTACGACACTGCAAGTAACAGGAGCAACAACCATAGATAATGGGATTTCCCTGACTGGCAATGCAACGGTTCATAATTCAGATGCTGTAACCATCTCCGGTGTGATTTTTGGTGATTTTGATTTTTCAAAAACTGGAACAGGGATATTAACCCTTTCGGGAGTCAATAGCTATAGCGGTGCCACAACAATTTCAGGGGGAAGTGTATTAGTTACAGGAAGCCTTGATGGGACATCCCAAGTGACGGTTAATTCAGATGCCACACTTGGAGGTAATGGCTCAATATTTGCGGAGTCTTCTACAAACACAGCCACACTCAGTAGTGGCACAACACTATCGCCAGGTGATGGTCCGGGAAAACTGATAATCAATGGAAATCTTGCCGTTGCTGGTAATGTTAATATTGAACTGTCAGGCACAACCGTTGACACGGAATATGATCAAATCGATGTCTATGGAACGGTTGATTTAACGGGTTCAACACTGAATTTGACATTATCGGACTTTACTCTGTCAGATGGAGATAACTTCATCATCATAAATAATGATGGAACAGATGCGATTACCGGTACTTTTTCCGGGTTTGCTGAAGGGTCCATTGTCACTGCCAATGGCTCGAATTTTGAGATCAGCTATGCAGGTGGAACAGACAATAATGATGTTGTTTTGACCTATCTTGCAGACATGACGCCCCCCGTATTCCAATCGACCGTCACCAGCACAGATGGCAGCAAAGTTATCCTCACCTATGACGGCCCACTGAATGACACCACGGCAGAAGCCAGTGCTTTTGAAGTTACAGTCAACGGTAACCCCAATAACGTTACCGTCGTAACGATCAATGGGAGTACGGTGGAATTAACTTTAACGAGTCCTGTGATCTACGGTCAAACGGTAACCGTAACCTACACCGACCCAACTGGAGGCAATGATACCAACGCCGTGCAGGATGCTGCGGGTAACGATGCCGACACTCTAACCAGCACCAATGTCACCAACACGGTACTTAGTGAAACGCCCATCGTCACCACCCAGGCTGTTTCCACCATCGGCACCACATCTGCGACGGGAAACGGCAACATTACCGATCTTGGGACATCAAATCCCACAGCCCACGGTGTTTGTTGGTCAACCAGTTCAAACCCTACCATCTCAGGTTTTAAGGTAGATAAAGGTGGGACAAGTAGTACAGGAGCGTTTACGGCAAGTATCACTGGGCTGTCATCGGGCACCACCTACCATGTTCGGGCATATGCGACCAATGCGGCAGGTACATCTTATGGCGAGGATGTGATGTTTACCACGTCATCTCCTCCTCCTCCATCAAAGAATAATCAAACCATCACTTTCAATTCCTTGGCTGTAAAGAGTTACGGCGATGCTCCCTTTACCCTTACAGCGACTGCAAGTTCAGGACTACCTGTCACCTATGCGAACTCAAATAACAGCGTTGCCACGGTAAATGGCAGTACAGTTACCATAACAGGCATTGGTACAACCACGATAACTGCAAGCCAGGGCGGTAATTCAACATACAACTCGGCTCCTGATGTGAGTCAGACATTGACCGTAAACAAGGCGGATCAAACAATAACCTTTAATGCACTTGCAGCAAAAAATTGCGGAGATAGCAGTTATGATTTGATTGCTACAGCATCATCCGGTCTTGCGGTGAGTTATGCCAGCTCCAATACAAACGTTGCCACTATCAGCGAAAATACAGTAACAATAGTTGGTGCAGGAAGTACAACAATAACTGCAAGTCAATCGGGTAGCAACAACTACAATGCAGCAACTTCAGTTGATCAGACACTAACGGTCAATTCTGTTAATCCATCAGTTACCACAGCTGCAATAAGCTCAGTCACAGAGACATCAGCAGTAAGCGGCGGTGAAGTGACTTCCGATGGATGCGATGCCATAACCGCACGGGGAGTATGCTGGAGTACAAGCCAGAATCCAACTGTTGACTCGAATGATGGTAAAACAACAGAGAGCATTGGTACAGGCACAGGGACATTTACAAGCAACATAACATCTCTTACTCCTGATACCACATACTATGTTCGTGCCTATGCAACAAATAGTGCCGGCACAGCCTATGGTGAAGAAAGAACCTTTACCACAACAGGCCAGCCGGAGATTGATATTAAGGGCAATGGCGTATCAATAATTGATGGAGATACAACGCCGTCTGCGGATGATCACACCGATTTCGGCAGCGTTGATATTAACAGCAGCGACACCATATCCCGCACTTTTACCATTGAAAACAGCGGCACCACTGATCTTAATCTCACAGGTACCCCCATTGTAAACATAAGCGGTGAACATGCCGGTGATTTCACAGTGACCACATCCCCTGCTTCTGTTGTGGCTACGGGGGATAGCACCATCTTTGTTATAACTTTTGATCCATTGGTTGATCCGTCAGCATCGGGTTTAAGAAATGCCAATGTTACCATTCAAAATGATGACGAAGATGAAAACCCCTATGATTTTGCCATCCAGGGTGGCGCTAACACCATTCACATTGTAACCCACACAGGGGACAGCGGTGATGGCTCCCTTAGGCAGGCTGTTGAAGATGCCATAGATGGAGACACCATTGACCTTTCAGGTATTGCAGGTGGTGGCACCATAACCCTTACAATGGGAGAGATTGTCATTGACAATGATTTGACTATTACTGGCTTATCATCTGATCCGGTTGTCATTAGCGGTAATAATGCTTCAAGGATTTTTAATATTGCATCTGGAGTCCAGGTTTCCATATTTGATGTGGAATTTATAAACGGAAACGGTGGAGGAGAGCATACAGGTGGTGGTGCCATTTTGAACAATGGTTCTTTAACCTTGAATGGAGTCACCCTTGCCGGCAACAGCACTTTAAATGGTGATGGCGGTGCAATACACAATGGCGGCAGTGGAACCCTGGTGTTGGTAAATTGTACCTTGAGCGGCAATAGTGCAGACAGCGGTGTTGGTGGTGCAATCTTCAATGCCGGTACCCTGGGTATGAACTGCTGCACCCTGTATGCAAACGCAGCTTCAAGCGGCGGTGGAGTGGAAAACAGCGGAAGCGGAACACTCCACATATCCAACACCATCATTGCCGGAAGCACAGGGGGAGGGGATCTTGTCAACAACGGCTCTCTTCTCACCAACAGCCATAATCTCATTGAGGATGGAAGTGCAATGCCCCATGTGTGGGGAGATCCCATGCTTGACTCCCTTGGCTATAACGGTGGAGTAACCCGCACCCACGCCCTTCTTTTGGGCAGCCCTGCCATTGATGCAGGGGATAACGGATCATCTGAATCCAAAGACCAGAGGGGAACGAGCAGACCCTTGGATGGGGACGGCGATGACAATGCCATTTCCGATATTGGCTCATATGAGCTTATTTATACTCCTGTGGAAACCTTTACACTCACGGTGACAGATGGAAGCGGCAGCGGTGAATATGAAGCCGGTGAAATTGTATCCATATCAGCCAATTCAGCCCCTGAAGATATGATATTTGATGGCTGGACAGGAGATATTGCTTCAATAGATAATCCAGAGCTTGCCAATACCACATTGACCATGCCGGATGGAGATATATCCATTTCCGCAGGTTATGTGGAAAAGCCAATAGAGCTTTTTACACTCACGGTGACAGATGGAAGCGGCAGCGGTGAATATGAAGCAGGTGAAATTGTATCCATATCAGCCAATCCAGCTCCTGAAGATATGATATTTGATGGCTGGACAGGAGATATTGCTTCAATAGATAATCCAGAGCTTGCCAATACCACATTGACCATGCCGGACGGGGATATATCAATTGCCGCAAGTTATATTGAAAAACCCATAGAGCTTTTTACTCTCACGGTGACGGACGGCACCGGCAGCGGTGAATATGAAGCAGGCGAGGTTGTATCCATATCAGCCAATCCAGCCCCTGAAGATATGATATTTAATGGCTGGGCAGGAGATATAAGCACCATAAGCAATGCAGAACTTGCCAATACCACATTGACCATGCCGGATGGAGATATATCCATTTCCGCAAGTTATGTTGAAAAACCATTAGAGCTTTTTACTCTCACAGTGACCGATGGAACCGGCAGCGGTGAATATGAAGCAGGTGATGTTGTATCCATCTCAGCCAATCCAGCCCCTGAAGGCATGATGTTTGACGGGTGGACAGGGCAAACAGGTAATATTGCCAATGCAGAACTTGCATCGACCACCCTTACCATGCCAGATTTTGATGTGTCTATAGCTGCATCATACAAGGTAATACCGGTAGAGAAATATCCGCTTAGTGTCCACGGCGGAACAGGCGATGGAGAATATAAAGCCGGCAGGGTGATATCCATTGCAGCCGATCCGGCACCGGACGGAAAGATATTTGACAAATGGAGTGGCCAGACTTCCAATGTGGAAAATGTGAACCTCTCCAATACCGTCATCACCATGCCTTCAAGCATTGTTGATATCACTGCTGTGTATAAGGCGGAACCCGCCATAAAATATACCCTTGATGTGGAGAGCGGAACAGGTGATGGGGAATACAAGGCAGGAAGAATTGTTAATATCGCTGCCACTCCTGCATCTGAAGGCATGATGTTTGACAAATGGATTGGACAGATTAGTGGTGTTGCTAATATAAATATACCCAATACCACCTTTACAATGCCAGGCAATGATGCTGCTGTAAAAGCAACCTATAAAAATGCTCCGCTTGAAGATTTTGTGCTGGAAATAGAGATTCAGATCCAGCCTCAAGAGAGTCAGAGGATGAGAAAAAGTACTGCATTATCAGATTTGACTCTACTTTCATCTTTGAAAGGCAGTACAAGGATGACAACTATCCAGAGCGGTATAATTCCTCCTGGTCATATTGTGAACCTGATTGCTCCGGAAGCACCAGAGGGATATATCTTTGATATATGGGAGGGACAGACAGCCAATGTGGCCAATGTAAATTTGCCGGAAACAGTTCTTTATATGCCCGACAGTGATGTGGTTCTTGTTGCCACCTACAAACCCATTGAACATGATGCAGCTCTGACGGTGGAAAATGGAACTGGCAGCGGCAGTTATCTACCCAACACAGTGGTGACATTGAGTGCTGATTCTCCTGCTGAAGGTATGATGTTTGATAAATGGATGGGGCAGACAGCAAATGTTAAGAATGTCAACCTTGCTGAGACAACCATTGTAATGCCGGAAACTGATGTTGTTATAAAGGCAGTTTACATTGAAAAGCCTGTTGAATTATATCCCCTGACCATAACAGGCGGCAGTGGCGGAGGTGATTATCCAGCAGGAGAAATGCTTGAAATAACTGCAGAAGCAGCACAGGAGGGATATTCCTTTGATAAGTGGCAGGGTCAGATCGCTACGGTTGAGGATATAAACAGTGCCACCACTTATGTTTATATGCCGCCAAGTGAAGTCATTGTTATTGCCACATACGCTTTGAATTCGGTTGATCCTGATCCAGTTGACCCTGACCCAGTTGACCCCGACCCAGTTGATCCTGATCCAGTTGACCCCGACCCAGTTGATCCTGATCCGGTTGACCCCGACCCAGTTGATCCCGATCCGGTTGACCCCGACCCAGTTGATCCCGATCCAGTTGACCCAGGTCCCGTGATTCCTAATCCTGTAGATCCCGCTCCGGTAGATCCTGGCCCTGTTACTCCAGTAGAACCAGATCCTGACGATTCCGCAGAACCTGACCTCGACGAGCAGCCGGAGCCACAGATTGATGAGTTTTTCAGCAGTATGACAGAGCTCTTCTGCTCTCCCCATGCTTTGGAAACAGATTTGCCTGATACGACCATAACAGGCAATACATTACACATTATCGAAGGTATTGGTGCCATTGATCTTGTGATGGAACAGGCTATTAAAGGGAATTCAACGCTAACTGAAACCATTGAGTATAATGGCACTTTATATAGATGTAGAGGCAACATTGAAACAATAATAAATAATCTCCAGGAGATTGCTGCCTGCACCATAGCAACTGCCCACGACAATATCATGGAAAACAGGGTGCCCTTTTCAGATGCCGGAGCAGTTAAAACAGAAAAGGTAAAGGCATTTATACAGAATATTGAGGCGCTTATTGCACCTTTTGTGGATGAAGGTTATCCGTTGGATTCCGGACTTGTGGATGCAGTAGTCAACGCCCTTGATGATGCCCTGGACTCCATCTATCCTTCGCTTGCCATAGGAAGGGGAGTTGACAGCAGCCTGCACAGTGGAGCTGTTTCCACAGCGACTCTTGAGAGAGCCATGGCACAAAGCAGTAGCCTTATTCAGGATATTCTTGATACAGCTGGTGTGGAGATAACACCATGCTTTAATATAATTGAAATTACATTGCTGATTAACAAGGAGCATGGCCGGGGATTTTTTGAGTCAGCTGAAATGGCCTCCCATCTTCCTTATCTCGCAAAGATGGAGTCCATAATGCTTGAGAACAGCGAATCAGCCATAACTGATGTCATGGAAAATGCCCTGAACTTCAGTATATTCGGGGATACCATTGAATATCCATGTGAAGATGATCCTTTATGGGAATCCCAATCATGTGTTAAAGTTGAATCAGCCAATCCTGGAATGGCACAGATATCGGCTACAGGAAGCAGTGTAATGACAAGTTCAGTTCATCTTGTTCCATCTTCAATTCCGCCTGGTGTCCATATTCTGCCGGACGGCAGGACAGTAATGATCTGGAACAGCCTTGCAGTAACCGTGACCTCAATGGTTCCAGACCCTCTTGACTTTGCGGGGTTTGTCGGCATGGATATGGCAATTCCATTTGAGATACTCAATGATGGAAGGTGGTCTGCCGGAAACAATGAAACAGAGTTTAAGATTAGCGGAATGGTTGCTTATGAAATGGTTTCATATGTGGCCAGGACAGGCATCTTGTCCTCGGTACAGGAGAGAATAACACCTGCTGCAACAGGACGAAATATTGATTTTGTCCTCAAGGGCACTAATCCTGCATCCGAAGATTATGCCATACAGGCTATCTTTGATGCAGATATGATTTTGAATATGCCCCCTGCAGTGTACGAACTTGATACTCTTATGCTTGTTCTTGATACCTTGAAGATTCCTTTTACCATCAACAGGAACAAAGGTGTAATAGTCATTGAAGGTGGACTGAAATTCAAGCCCGACTATATTGTGGAAAAACTGACAGATGATGAATCTCTGTTCTGGCAGGATAATATGGATAGCAGTGGCACTGCCTGGAAAGTTGCTGACTACAACGGGGATGGTCTTATGGATATTCAGATTATTACAGGAGAGGGAAAGCAGGCTCTTTTCAGACTTCCATAGTTCGCTGATCTTGAATCAATCCTTTTTTTGAAAATTTGATCCTATATTTGAATTATTTAAAGCCCCTCGCCTTAAACAAGGAAGGGGCTTTTTATATTTCATCAGATCATGGTATAAGTACATAAGTACTCAGAATCGACACCTTATTGCATTTTCAGAAGTTATTGTATTTGTCTGAATCAGGATCCCCGGGATGCAAAAGATGTTCAGGATAAATTATCCTGCCTTATCCTGTTAATCCCGGTTATCCTGATTCAGACAGTATTGACAAGCTTCAAAAGCTCATAGGTGTCGTTTTTGAGAACATAAAATTGAAGTTACGGTTTGTAAATAATAAACCATGAACGTAAGGACGCCACCATGACTAAATTTCCATATGGCATAGCCGATTTTAAAACAGTAATAACAGAAGGCTATTTTTACTGTGACAGAACAGATAAAATTCCTTTGCTTGAAAGCTCAAAGTCCCAACTGTTAA
>NZ_LT828549.1:13225-98844 GCF_900170035.1 Desulfamplus magnetovallimortis
GATAGATGAATATGATAACTTTGCCAATACCGTCATGATGGGTATCCATAACGATAAAGAGAGATACAACGCTCTGGTGCATGATGAAGGTATTTTGCGAACTCTTTTTAAAGCTGTGAAATCATCCACATCTGGTTCACGTTTTGACCGTGTGTTTATAACCGGAGTATCTCCAGTTGTGTTGAGTGACATCACCAGCGGGTACAATATTGCGGAAAATATCTATTCTCACTCTAAACTCAATGATCTTTGTGGTTTCACAGAAAGTGAAGTGCTCTCTGCTCTTGAAGATATTGTTGAACAGTGCAGTCTCAACAGTGAAGAGCTCAATGAAGCACTTGATATCATGAAAACATACTACAACGGCTACTGCTTTGTGCCTAAATTGAATCAATATATCTACAATCCTACCCTCTGCCTCTATTTCTTCAAACAATTTCAAGAAATGTGCGACTACCCAAGGAAGATGCTTGATTCCAACCTTGCCACCGATGAATCAAAACTTGAGTACGTTGCACAAATTCCCATGGGGCGTGAAATTATTGTCTCAATGATGGAGAGGGATAATCATCTTGAGGTTGGAGATCTCTCTGACCGTTTCGGCATAAGGGAGATGCTGGACGAAAGTTTTAAAAACAATATGTTTATTGTCTCTTTTCTCTACTATTTTGGAGTACTGACCCTTGCTGGTGAGACAGACGAGGGAGAGTTGATTTTAAAGGTTCCCAACCTTGTGATGCAGGGTCTTTATGTGGAACGGGTGCAAAGAATGCTGTTGCCGGAGCCTTCTGAGAGGGATGATGGAATCTTTGCTGCAAAGCAGGTTTATCAAAAGGGAGATATGGAACAGCTATCTGATTTTATTGAAAATCGTTATTTTGCTGTGTTCAAGAACAGGGATTACCGATGGGCCAATGAATTGACCCTTAAAACCGCATTTCTGACCCTTCTTTACAACGATATTTTATTTATAATGGATTCCGAGCCGGAGCTGCGGCGTCAGTATGCTGATCTAACAATGATAATACGGCCGGACAAGCGAAGGTTTAAAATATTTGATATTTTGATTGAGTTCAAGTTTGTGACGTTAAAGAGTGCCGGTATCACAGGGGAGGAAGCAAAGGCCTTACCTAAGGATTCTCTCCATGAACTGCCCCCCATAAAAAAAGCCTTTGAAGAGGGAGAAAAACAGGTTATTCAATATGGAAATCATCTTGATGAAAAGTATGGCAATCTCAGGCTCCAGAAATTTGTGGTGGTGGCTCTTGGGTTTGATCGGGTGTGTTTCAGGAAATTGACTTGATTTTGAGGCATCTTTTATATCTACTCAAAAACGACACCTATGAGCTTTTGAAGCTTGTCAATATTGTCTGAATCAGGATGCCCAGGATAACCAGGATTTACAGGATAAAAATCTTGAGTATCCTGTAAATCCTGGTTATCCTGATTCAGACAAATGCCATAAATGCCAACAACATGTCGATTTTGAGTATCTACACAAGAATACGTTGCTCTATTTTAAAATCTCTCAATAAATAAAAGGGATATTATGAAAATCAAATCTGTCAAAAAGGACAATGACCGTTTAATAAGCCCATCAGGGAGTAACAGCAACTCCATCCCCTTATGTGATTTCTCTTTAATCTATAACCGTTTCCCCGCCCCTGTTACCACTATAGATTCCCATACCGAAGGTGAAACCACCCGTCTTGTTGTGGATGGGATCGGAGAAATATTTGGCAGCACCATGATGGAGAAACTTTCATTTTTTAAATCCTCTTACGATAATATTCGATGTATGCTCACAAGAGAGCCTCGTGGTTCCAGGGAAATCCTTGCTGCCGTTGTTACGGAAAATGTATCCCCTGATGCTGCCTTTGGTCTGATTTACATGGATGCAAAGCGCTATCCATATCTTTGCGGCCATGCAACCATTGGTGCTGTTACATCTCTTTTTCATGCAGGTGCCTTAAATTTCAATGATGGTGAAAACAGAGTTCTTGTTGATACGCCGTCCGGAATAATGGATGCAAGAGCCGCTGTAAGGGATGGGAATCTTATTTCTGTTGCCATTAATATGGTACCCTCTTTTGTTTTTGCCACAGATCAATCTGTTGATGTTAAAGGTTTTGGCAATATTAATGTTGATATTGTATGTACAGGGGGCTTTTTTGCAATGGTTGACTCTGATTCTATCGGCATTGAACCTGTTATTGAAAACAGGGAGGTTCTTGTGGATCTTGGTATGAAAATAATAGATGCTGCCAATGAACAGCTTGAGATAAGTCACCCTTTGAGGCCGGATGTCAAAACTGTTGATGTAACGGAATTTTACAATAGTGATGTAAAAAGTGGTGTAAAGCAGGGCAGGGGAGTGGTGGTTTACGGGGAATCGCATATGGATCGTTCTCCATGTGGAACAGGTACCGCCGCCAAGCTTGCACTGCTTTACCATAAGAACCGCCTTGAAATGAATCTGCCCTATATCAACTATAGCCCCCTCGGAACATCATTGCAGGCAAAACTTGTGGAAAAGACCATGATAGGCGATAAAGAGGCTTTGGTTACACGAATTCAGGGGAGGGCGTGGATTACAGGATTTCATAATTTTGTGATTGACAGCTCTGATCCTTTTCAGGATGGATTTTTGATTTGACCTATGAAAGAGAAATGCTTTCTACTGTTGAAAATATAGCCTGGGTTGATCTTATTCGGCCATGACACCATGACAACTAATCATTCTTGAGGTTGTAAATATAAGCCTCGAAACTTTCCGGCAATGCAAAACAAGAAAAATATTAATATTATCAATTTGATAAACCGTAAACAAATATGATAAGCATAAACATTTGATTGTTCCAAACTTGTCAGTCATAAATTCTTTCCTTAGCCACCATACAAAGTATTTTTAAGATAAATGAAAACACAATATTGGGTGTCGTGTTTGAGCATTTATGACTCTTGAGTTCCAAAATTGGATATATATACTAAGAATCGACACCTTTTTGGTATTTATTGAATTTGTCTGAATCAGGATAACCAGGATTTACAAGATGCTCAGGATTATTATCCTGTAAATCCTGGGTATCCTGATTCAGACAGTATTTACAAGGCTCAAAAGCTCATAGGTGTCGATTTTGAGTAAATATTAAACATTCCCACGATAAAGGTCTATTAATGATTCACATTCTTTTTTCCGGATTTACCTGAACAATTTGTCTTATGCCGTCACGGGTTGGCGGACAGGTTTTTTCGGAAAATTGACGGTGTGAATATCTCCTCTCTCTGATTTCCCTGCCTTTTCATACCCTTTGTTTTCTAAAAAATATCGCTCGTCAATGCTGATATTGATGGTTGATAGATTACAATACTTCGGACAGTTTTTGAAAACTCGAAAAGCCCTATTATCAAGGGATTTCGAGACAACAGATAATTATTTAAAACTCAACCTGTGGGTTGAGGTGCGAATAAATAGCTGTATATCTGGAATCCCTTGATTTCAGGGGATAAAAACTGTCCGAATCATTGAGATTAATATATTGAAAATATTAAATATATTAACCTATCAACCTCAAGGATAAGTATTGATAGTGCAGTCGCTATCCATTTCCATTCACGGTGTAAGTCATATCCGGAGGGCGTTCTTTACCTGTTCCGGTCTGGCAATAAATGTGTAATGAGTCGAACCCGTTGATTCAACTCACAGGTGTTCTGCACGGCACTTGTTTTGTCCTGCGGATTAACGGTTATGATTCATTACCAGGATAAGGAAGGGAAAATGGATCAAAACAGAGCAACTAAGAACATAACTGCAGGTAATTGTGTGAAACACAAAAAGGTCATTGGTTCGGTTATGGTTGTCGGCGGTGGAATTGCCGGTATTCAGGCATCCCTTGATCTTGCAGACTCAGGATTTCTGGTACATCTGGTGGACAGGAAACCTCAGATAGGCGGGGTCATGGCTCAGTTGGACAAGACCTTTCCCACAAATGACTGTGCTATGTGCGTCATTTCGCCAAAGCTTGTGGAGGCTGGAAGGCATCTGAATATTGATCTGCATACCATGACAGAGGTAGATCAGATCAGCGGTGAAGCTGGCAATTTCAAGGTGACGCTCAGGAAAAAAGCCCGGTATGTGGATCTTGAAAAGTGTACGGCTTGCGGAGAATGCGCCAAGGTCTGCCCGGTTGATGTGCCCAATATGTTCGACCAGGGATTGAGGGATCGCAAGGCCGTGTTTAAGCTCTATCCCCAGGGCATGCCCGGCGGGTTTGCGGTGGACAAGAGAGGCACGGCTCCTTGCAAGGCAACCTGCCCCGCCCATGTCGGTATCCAGGGTTTTATCGCCCTGATGAAACAGGGAAAGTTCCGTGAGGCCATCAAGCTTTTTAAAGATGAACACCCATTTCCGGGTGTCTGTGGCAGGGTCTGCCATCACCCCTGTGAGTCGGAATGCACCCGATGCGAGGTGGATGACGCCCTTGCTGTCCAGCACCTGCACAGGGTGCTGGCAGATATGGATTTTGCACAAAATGATCCCTATATCCCTGAAACAGGGGATAAAAGAGATGAAAAAGTGGCTGTGGCGGGATCGGGTCCGGCGGGGCTGACAGCGGCATATTTTCTTGCCAAAGATGGATATGACGTGACTGTCTTTGAGAAGCTTCCGGTCAAGGGCGGCATGATGGCGGTGGGCATACCCGAGTACAGGCTTCCTCAAAAGGAGCTTGAAAAAGAGATCGCTGTGGTCGAGAAGATGGGTGTCCGGATACTCACCCATATGGCGTTGGGGAAGGAAATAACACTTCATGGGCTGCAGCAAGAAGGCTATGCTGCCCTTTTTATTGCAACCGGGCTCCATGGAAGCCGAAGCCTCGGTGTTGAGGGTGAAAACCTTGAGGGTGTACTCCAGGGCGTTCATTTTCTCAGGGAAACGGCACTTGGGAAGATTCGTTCCATTAAAGGCAGGGTGGTGGTGATCGGCGGCGGAAATGTGGCAGTCGATGTGGCATTGACTGCCAGGCGGCTTGGCTCGGCAGATGTCACCATGGTCTGCCTTGAGGGACGGCACGAGATGCCGGCCTGGGATTATGAAGTGGAAGAGGCACTGGAAGAGAAAGTCAAAATTGAAAATGGTCTTGGCCCTGCCCGCTTTATTGAAAAAAACGGGGCTATTTTCGGTGTTGAATTTAAAAGATGTACATCGGTGTTTGACGAAAATGGACGGTTCAATCCCCAATATGACCCTGCTGATCTGATCACAATCGAAACGGATCATGTCATTGTCGCAATCGGCCAGACAGGAGAGCTGGAATTTGCACAGACACAGTCCATACCCGTGACAAACCATGGCGGGCTTGCGGCAGATCCGCTTACCCTTCAAACCTCCATTCCATGGGTATTTGCGGGCGGGGATGCCTTTTACGGTCCAAAATCGGTTGTGGATGCGGTTGCTTGCGGCAAGGAAGCTGCGGAAAGCATTCACAGATTTCTCCGTGGGACAGATCTTGCCGCAGGACGGGAACGGCAATTTTTAGTCGAAAAGCCCGACACCTCCGGTGTCCCGCTGAAAAAAAGAGCCAAACCCGTCAAACTTTCGGTTGAACAAAGAGAGGGCAATTTCGACGAGATTACCTTTGCCCTCAATGAGGATGATATTCGTCAGGAGGCTGACCGGTGCCTCTCGTGCGGCATATGTTCCGAATGCTTTCAGTGTGTTGAGGCGTGCATTGCCGGAGCCATTGATCACACCATGACGCACCAGAGCGAAATCGTGGAGGTCGGAGCCGTCATCATTGCCTCTGGGTTTAGCCCTTTTGATCCCTCACCCCATGCCCAGTACAACTACGCATCCCATCCCAATGTGCTTACAAGTCTTGAATTTGAAAGAATCCTGTCTGCTTCCGGCCCCTGTCAGGGACATCTGCTTCGCCCCTCCGATGGAAAGGAACCAGGACGCATAGCCTGGCTTCAATGTGTCGGTTCCAGGGATATAAATACCTGCGACAATGGTTACTGTTCCTCTGTCTGCTGCATGTATGCGGTCAAGCAAAGTGTGATTGCAAAGGAGCACAGTGAAAAAGAGCTGGATACAGCCATATTTTATATGGACATGAGAACCTTTGGCAAAGATTTTGACAGATACTATATGAGAGCCAGGGATGAATATGGTGTGAGGTTTATCCGTTCAAGGATCCACACTGTTGAAGAAGAAAAGAACGGCAACCTCAAGCTGACCTATGCCACTGATTTCGGAAAACCGAAAACAGAAAGCTTTGATATGGTCGTTCTGTCAGTGGGTATGATCCCCGACCATGATTCCCTTGTCCTGGCTCGAAAGCTTGGTATAGAGCTGAACCGTTACAGATTTGTGAAGAGCAATGATCTTTCTCCAGTCTCGACTTCAAGAAAGGGGATCTATGTATGCGGCGCCTTTCAGAGTCCCAAGGACATACCCCAGTCGGTCATGGAGGCTTCGGCAGCTGCGGCAGCGGCATCCGGAGAGATCTCGTCTGTCAGGGGGACATTGATCCGGAAAAAAGAGTTGCCTCCGGAGATCAATGTCAGCAGTCAGCAGCCGAGGATCGGGGTATTTGTCTGTAACTGCGGCATCAATATCGGTGGCGTGGCAGATGTGCCTGCCATAAGAGACTATGCTGCCACACTGCCCCATGTGGTGCATGTGGAAGACAACCTTTTTACATGTTCCCAGGATACCCAGGACAAGATGAAGCAGGTGATTGTCGAACACGACATCAACAGGGTTGTTGTGGCATCGTGTTCCCCAAGAACCCATGAACCGCTTTTTCAGGAGACCATCAGGGAAGCCGGGTTAAACAAATATCTCTTTGAAATGGCCAATATAAGAGACCAGAATACATGGGTTCATATGGAGGACAGGCTTGGGGCTACTGCCAAAGCAATTGATCTGGTTAGAATGGCTGTTGCAAAAGCCTCCCGGGTTGTACCACTCCATGAAACCCTGCTTGGGGTGACAAAAGCCCTTCTGGTCATCGGTGGAGGCGTGGCCGGCATGGAAGCAGCACTGGGTGCCGCGAATCAGGGATTTCAGGTCTATCTGGTGGAGCGTGAAAGGGAACTTGGAGGGGTTGCAAGGCATCTTCATACCACTGTCCAGGGAGAGAAGATCCGGCCTTACCTTGAGAATCTCATCCACAACATAATGGAACATAAACTTGTCCGCTTGTTCATGGGCAGCGAAGCTGTTGGAACGACGGGCATTCTGGGCAATTTTGAAACCGAAATTATATCTGTGAACGAGCAGGCCTACACCACAAAAGTTAAACACGGAGCAACCATCCTTGCAACAGGAGGAGATGAGTATAAGCCCCGGGAATATCACTATGGGGCACATCCCGGTATTTTGACCCATCTTGATCTGGAAAACCTGTTTGAACAGGAAGAATGGTTACGTCATAAGAAAAGGAAGTTTGGTTCTATAGAAGAAGAGTTTGCCGGGATAGATGAAGCTTGTGCCGAGACAGACGAAGGGTGTGCAGAAACAGAAGAAACGTGTGTAGAGACAGATGAATTGTTTGATAACCTGGGAGAGAAACCTGCCCAGATAGATACAATAATAACAGATGCGGGGACAGTGGTGTTTATACAGTGCGTGGGGTCAAGGTCTAAGGAGAGAGACTACTGCAGCAGGATCTGTTGCACCAATTCCATTAAAAAGGCTTTGAAGATCAAGGATAACAATCCTGATACGGATATTTTCATTCTATACAGGGACATCCGAACCTACGGGTTTCGGGAAGCATTATACACAGAGGCAAGGGAAAAAGGGATCATATTCATCAGGTACGACGAAGATAATCCCCCGGAACTTACAATTGTGCCGGATAATGATGCACTGGCTGGTGATGCATTGGATAACAAGGCGCTGGATAGTGACAACCTTGCTGATGATGGCGATGGTAACGGGAATGCCAGCCCCGGTAAATTGAAAATTACAGTCATGGAACATATTCTCAAACAAAAAATTCTCCTCGAACCCGATATTGTGGTGCTTGCCTCTGCAATTCTTCCAAATGAGAACAAAGAGCTGTTCGAGCTGTTCAGGGTACCTGTCAACAGTGACGGATTTCTTGTTGAAGCCCATGCAAAACTGCGCCCTGTAGATTTTGCTTCGGAAGGTCTTTTTCTTGCCGGTCTTGTCCACTATCCAAAGTCCCTTGACGAAACCATTGCACAGTCAACAGCCGCACTTTCGCGAGCACTTGTGGTTCTGTCAAAGGATGTCATCTCGGTGGGAGGGGCTGTGGCTGAAGTGGCGGATCCCCAACACTGTGCCTGTTGCCTTGTCTGTGTCAGAAGCTGCCCCTACGAAGTCCCCAGGGTAAAGGAAGGCCATGCCTTTATTGAGCCTGCCCGTTGTCACGGCTGCGGTGTCTGTGCTGCCGAGTGCCCTGCAAAGGTGATCACCCTGCACCATTTCACTGACCCGCAGATTATTGGAAAAGCAACCGCACTGTTTGCAGAATCTGCCGCCTGATACAAGAGAGAGCATAAAACATTAAGGAGAAATAAAAATAATGACTGATCAATTTGAACCTCAGATAGTGGGTTTCTGTTGCAGATTTTGCGCCTATGCAGCCGCAGATCTGGCTGGCTCCATGAGACTCTCCTACCCTGAAAGTATCAAGATCATACAGGTGCCCTGTACCGGAAGGATCGATGTTATCCATATTCTGAGAGCCCTTGAAGAGGGCGCGGACGGCGTTATGGTGGCAGGCTGCCTGGAGGGGGAGTGTCATTTTCTTACCGGTAACCTCAAGGCAAAGAAACGGATCGGTTCTGTTAAGCGTATTCTTGAACAAATTGGCATCGAGCCGGAACGTGTCGCAATGTTCAACCTCTCCTCTGCCATGGGAGCGAGATTTGCCGAGATTGCAACTGAAATGACAGAAATCATACGTAAAATAGGCCCGAGCAAGGTGAGATTGAGAAATGAGGAAAAGATAAAACTTGCAGGTTGAAATCAAAGTTAACGCCAGAACGAAGCGGGTTTTATCCAAGACCTGCGAATATATTAAGGAATTCCCTATGGATAACGAGAATATGAATATTATAATCATCAACAATAAAAAATTGCCCTTTCAATCAGAGGAGACCATCCTTGAGGTTGCGCAACGCAATAACATTTTTATTCCCACCCTGTGCCATCTAAAAGGTACCACTACAACCGGTGCGTGCCGGATATGCGTTGTGGAGGTAAAAGGCGCCCGAGATCTTCTCCCCTCCTGTGCCACACCCGCCGCTTCCGGAATGGTGGTACACAGTGAATCTCCGGAGGTGATCAGAGCGAGGAAGGAGATCATCCGCCTGATGCTCTCATCCGGTAACCACAACTGTGCCATCCGGGACTTTACTCCGGATGAGTGGACATCCTTTCACCTCAACGTACTCAAGGATGACAACCACAATGATCTTTGCCCGGTATGGGGCTCGTGCCAGCTCCAGGATCTGGCATACCGCTACCAGGTCACCACAAAAGCCATTCCGCCCTCTGCATCTAAATATCCCGTGGAAACTGTCAATCCCTTTATTATCCGGGATTTTTCAAGGTGTATCCTGTGTGGCAAATGTGTCCGGGCGTGCCGTGAAATCCAGGTGAACAATGCCATAGATTTCGGATACAGAGGCGCTTCCACAAAAATCGTGGCAGGTGCGGATGTGGCGCTCAAGGATTCCGACTGTGTCTTCTGCGGAGAGTGCGTACAGGTCTGCCCTGTGGGCGCCCTAATACCAAAAGAGATTTTTGGGAATAAAACACGATTTAAAAAAACTGTAAAAGTGAGAACCACCTGTTCCTATTGCGGTGTGGGGTGTCAGATGGATCTCACGGTTCAGGATAATAAAATTGTTCAGATCAACGGTGCCGAAGATGCAGAACCCAATCACGGCAGCCTTTGCGTCAAAGGACGTTACGGCTATGATTTTGTGGCATCACCGGAGCGGCTCACCACCCCGCTTATCAAAAGAAACGGAAAATTTGAACCGTCAACCTGGGACGAGGCAATTACCCTTGTGGCAGGGAAGTTCATGGAGATCAAAGAGAAAGAGGGTTCCGACCGTATGGGGGTTCTCACATCCGCAAGGGTGACAAACGAGGAAAACTATATTGCCCAGAAATTTACCCGGGCAGTTCTTAAAACCAACAATATCGACCACTGTGCCCGTCTTTGCCACGCATCTACAGTTGCGGGGCTGGCGGCATCCTTTGGAAGCGGTGCAATGACAAACACCTTTGCAGATATTGAAACCTCGGATCTTATTCTGGTGACCGGCTCCAACACAACCGAGACTCATCCGGTATTTTCAACCTTTATAAAGAGAGCTGCACTAAAGGGAAAAACCTTGATTGTGGTAGATCCCAGAAAAATCAAGCTGACGGAACATGCAGGAAAATGGCTCAGGCCGGAGCTGGGTACGGACATTGCCTGGATCAATGGGCTGATGCATGTGATCATGGAGGAGAATCTTCATGACAAGGCATTCATACAAGAGAGAACCGAAGGGTTTCAACAGATTGTTGAAACCGTGAAAAAATATACCCCTGCATATGTGGAGAGGATTACAGGGATTCCTGCAAGCGATATAATCGAGACCGCCCGGCTCTTTGCAAAGGCCGACAAGGCGAGCATCTGCTATTGCATGGGCATCACCCAGCACACCTGCGGTACTGACAACGTAAAATCCCTTGCCAACCTCTCCATGCTCTGCGGTCATCTTGGAAAAGCCGGTACAGGTGTCAATCCTCTGAGGGGGCAGAACAATGTACAGGGAGCCTGTGATATGGGAGGGCTTCCCAATGTCTTTTCCGGTTACCGGAAGGTGGATGATCCCGATGCCCTTAAAAAACACGAAATCGCCTGGGGTACAGTGGGACTTTCCGGCAAGCCGGGTCTTACGGTGACAGAGATGATTCAAAAGGCAGAAGAGGGGGATTTGAAATCTTTATACATTATCGGAGAGAATCCATTGGTCTCAGATCCTGATCTCAACCATGCGGAAAAGGCTTTAAAAGCACTTGAGTTCCTTGTGGTTCAGGATATTTTTCTGACAGAAACGGCACAGTTTGCTGATGTCGTACTACCATCCTTCTGTTTTGCAGAGAAAGAGGGTACCTTCACCAATACGGAACGGCGTGTACAACGGGTGAGAAAGGCAGTCGAAGCTCCAGGGTTTGCAAGACAGGACTGGCAGATCACATGTGAGATCGCTACGAAAATGGGCACACCGATTCACTATGAAAGTTCAGTTGAGATCTTTGATGAGATGAGAGAGGTAACACCATCCTATGCAGGTATCACATGGGCAAGGCTTGAAAACGAAGCTATCCACTGGCCATGCCCAACCCGTGACCATCCTGGCACCCCGATACTGCATACAACCCAATTCACAAGGGGTAAGGGACTGTTCCACGCCATCGAATATCAGCCACCGGCAGAAGTTCCAGATGCTGCCTATCCATTCATGCTCACAACCGGAAGGGTGATTTATCATTACCATACCGGAACCATGACAATGAAATCCCTTGGATTGAATGAGATGTCGCCGGAATGCTTTGTGGAGATTTCATCCAATGATGCGGCAAAACTTAATATCAGTAATGGAGAGATGGTGAATATCTTCTCCAGAAGGGGAAAAATCAAGGCAAAGCTTGCGGTATCGACAAAAGCTGTGGATGGCACCTTGTTTATACCCTTTCATTTTGCACAGGCCGCCGCCAACCGGCTTACCAACGCAAAGATTGATCCTGTGGCTAAAATACCGGAGTTGAAGGTGTGTGCCGTCACAATAGGGAAAACAGCGTAACCGATAACGTAAAGAGGCTTGAGACCTTTGCAAGTCAGGACTTTGAGCCTCTTTTTTATATATTGCCACTTTAAAAAACAAATTATTTATAAACTCAAGAGTCATGAGTTCTCAAAGCTGCCACCATATATTGTGGTTTTATTTACCTTAAAAACACTTTTGGTGGTGGCTATTGAAAAAACTTATGACTGACGAGTTATAAAGGAGAAATTGAATTATGAATGGAGTTTTTAAGGCTTTTGTGTCTGTTTTTGTGAGTTTGATTTTTTGTCTGTGTGCGGTATCTCCTTGTTTAAGTACCGACACTGCTAACACCAGCGCAACCAAGGAAAGCAAAGATGCTGAAAAAGCACCTGCTGTTTTTTTCCCTGCACCTCGTTTTGAATTTGACCGGATGATCGAGGGCGAAGAGATTCTCCACGATTTTGTGATCATGAATAAAGGAACAGGTGTTCTTTTGGTTCAGAAGGTGAAGACCTCTTGTGGGTGTACCACTGTCTCTTATTCAAAGGAGATTCCTCCGGGTGGAGAGGGCATAATCTCCATGAAGGTGAATACCAGAGGGTATGGCGGAAGAAAACTGAGCAAAACCATCACTGTTATGACAAATGACATCATGACTCCCAACGTCACCCTTACGGTGTCGGGTATGATAGAAAATTTTGTCACCATAATCCCGCGGTTTTTGCGGCTTACCGGTAAAGCGGGGGAAACGGTTAAATCAGTTGTTAAAATTGTACCGGAAAGCAAATACCCATTTTCAATTACAGGTATCAGCGCCCAGGACCGAACAAATATCAAATACGAACTCAATGAAAATACCGCCGATTCCGGAGAAAAAGAGTATGCAATTACGGTGGAGAATGTTAAGAAAGAAGCTGGCTCCTATTATGATGTACTGATATTGAAAACTGACAGCAAGATTCAGCCTGAAATAAAAATTAATGTAATGACAAAACTCATGGATGCTAATCTCTCTGCCAATACTTCTACAAATGCGCTCATGACAGGAGAAAAGATGGTTAATGAGTCCAATGGAAACAACAACGTAAATAATTTTCTTGAAATCATTCAAAAAATGCAGAAACAGAACACAACCGGCATCAATAGTGATGAGACTTCCACTCATAGTGCAGCGTCAGTTCAGGATACTGAATGAGCTAAAGCGTTAAAATACTCAAAATCGGCACCTATGAGCTTTTGAGCCTTGTCAATACTGTCTGAATCAGGATGCCCAGGATAAGCAGGATTTACAGGATAAAAATCCTGAGCATCCTATAAATCCTGCTTATCCTGATTCAGACAAATTCAATAAATGCCAAAAAGGCCAACAAGGTGTCATTTTGAGTAAAATAACACCGGGAGTAAAAAAAACGGGAACAGTGACAATGGAAAACTTATGCGCCGACCTTATCCTTTTTAATGGAAAGATTCATACACTTGATCAAACCTGCCTTATAGATTCCAGTATAAGAAAAAGAGCTTTTTATTCCCGGGAGCAATGCTCCCAAGATTCAATTACCTGTCCAACAGCAGTTGCCATATACGGCAGAAGGATTCGGGCTGTTGGGGATGACAGGACAATTCTTGCAATGTCAGGCACTGATACCCGAAAAATTGACCTTGAAAATCGCCTTGTGCTACCGGGATTTACAGATACCCATTTTCATTTTTATGAGTGGGCACTTAATTATGACAATCTTGATCTGGCTAATTTAAAATCTTTTTCAGAACTGCAAAAAGCCATTGTTCAAAGAGCTGCTCTTTTGAAGCCTGGTCAATGGATTATTGGTCAGGGGTTCAATGAGTCAGACTGGCCGGAAAATCGAATGCCCCACAGAATCGATCTTGACATTGTTGCGCCTGACAATCCCGTATGTATCTGGCGTTGTGATCTTCATCTTGCTGTGGCAAACTCAATGGCACTCGGCCTTGCAGGTATTGGAAGTTTCTCTGAGCCTTCTGCCCTTGCTTCCGGTTTTTCCGGATCTTCCGATTATGTTATTGACAGGGATGAAAGCGGCATTCCCACAGGAGTTTTGAAAGAGCTTGCTCCCAATATGATAAAGCGTGTTATTCCTCCCCTTTCCGAAGCTCATCTTCTGAAAAACATGGAAAAGGCAATTGCCCATGCTCACTCCCTTGGTTTAACAGGTATTCATGATGTTCGCCTGATGGGAGGAGCAGAAGGAGCCGATGCCCTTGGTGCATGGCAGACTCTGCGAAGTAGCGGCAAACTTAAAATTCGATGCCATGTGACACTGCCAGGAGATATGACGGATCATGCTGTAGCATTGGGATTGCGTACAGGATTTGGGGACGATTATCTCAGAGTCGGGCATTTGAAATTCTTTTCAGACGGCGGTATGGGGGCAAGGACAGCCTGGGTAACTGAAAAATATCTTGATGGTGAATTTGGCATGCCTTTAACTCCCATTGAGGATATCAGGGAAGCAGCCTTAAAAGCTGACAGAGCAGGACTTTCATGCATGGTTCATGCTGTCGGGGACAGAGCCTGCAGGGAGGTTATTCGTATGTTTGCAGATATTGAGAATGGAAACAGGCTTTTGAATAGACAAAGTCCCAATGGTATAGCTCATAAGCAGGAATCCGAAGCTGTATTGTTTCCCTCTCTGCATATCCCCCATCGCATTGAGCATGTGCAGATGATTCTTCCTGAAGATCTCAAGGCATTGTCTTTGCTTGAAAACATTGCTGTTTCGTGTCAGCCCAACAACATGAGTATTGATATCTCAATGATTGAACAGTGCGCCGGAAAAAGGGGAAAGTATGCCTATGCCCTTAAAAGTATTCTTGAAACAGGGGTTCCAATGATGCTGAGTTCCGACGCTCCTGTGGCTGACCCCAACCCTTTTGCAGGAATTTACTCTGCTGTTACACGAAAACGTATGGATGGTACTCCTGAAGAAGGATGGTACCCCAGACAGGCTTTAAGTATTCTTGAGGCAGTAAAAGGCTACACCCTTACGCCTGCTATGGCAACAGGGCAGGGCGATAGGCTTGGCAGTATATCAAAAGGGAAACTTGCGGATATGGTAGTTCTTGATCAGGATATATTTAAATGTGTTCCTGAAAAGATTGCAAAAACAAAAGTTGATATAACTATTTTTGACGGGAATGTAGTATATACTCGCCATGAATGATTTTATGAAGGACTCTTTTATAAGGGACTACGCTTTTTCCAGGACTCCGCCTGGAAAAAGTGGCTCCTGAGGGGCAATGATCGACAATTTCATATCGACAAAACTTTCTCGATGGTGTGCAGATAAGCTCCTAAGCGGGCATGGCTGCGATTCAGTGTTTCTAAAGATATGAATTTGTATCCATTTTCATGGTAAATAAGAATAGGGTGTGCACGAACAAAAAACAACAAGGAACTAACAATGCAGGTGGAAAAGAACCAGAATAGATACAGCTTTGAGGAAGAGATTGCCAATGTGGCAACCCATGGTGTAGGCATACTTTTGAGTATTACTGCCCTTGCTATACTGGTTGCTTTTTCTTCCCTGAATGGTGATGTCTGGCATATAACCAGTACCAGCATATATGGAACAACACTGATCCTGCTTTATACCGCATCCTCTCTTTACCATGGTATTCCTTACTCCAGGGCAAAGCAGCTGCTTCGCAGACTCGACCATGCCGCAATTTTTCTTCTAATTGCCGGCACATATACACCTTTCGTCCTGGTTAGCTTGCGTGGGAATTGGGGGTGGACTCTTTTTTGCCTGGTCTGGGGGATTTCCATTTTGGGCGTGGTTTTGGAAATTGTAAGCAAAAAGCGTTACAAGCGTCTTTCGTTAGGTTTATACTTGGGTTTAGGCTGGATTATCCTGATTGCTACTAAACCTATGTTGGATTCAGTGGAAGCGGGTGGTCTTATCCTTCTGCTTGGAGGCGGTCTTTGCTATTCTTTCGGAGTTATTTTCTATGTTTGGAAGAAGCTTGCCTATAACCATGCAATATGGCATCTGTTTGTTTTGGCCGGTAGTGTACTTCATTTTTTTTCAATATTATTTTATGTTGTAACATGCTGAAATTACTTATAGTGAGTTTGTCATTCCGGGTTTTTTACAGGCTCATCTATTTTGGGTACAGGTTTAAAATTTATCTCTGCTTTTTAAAAGGAACAGTGATTTTGTGATCATTATTTCGTAACTATATGGCGTGTCACCATGAATGATTCAATAAAGTCGGATAATTATCTGAATGCCGGAAAACTTGAAATTATTTACCTTGAAGCTATTTTTGACAAATCTGCTGATGGGCTTTTGATATGCGACAGATTTGGAAGAATTCTCAAGATGAACAAAAGTGCTGAAAGGCTAAATGGAGTCAAAGCATCCGAGGTTCTGGGAAAAGATGTAAGAAGACTTGTCCAGGAGGGGCATATTGACAGATCTGCAACCCAGGAGGTTCTGGAGACAGGCCGCCAGGTAAGTGTTGTCCAGGCAACCCCTGGTTCAGACTATACGCTTCTTGTGACTGGAACTCCTGTTTTTGACAGCAAAAATGAAATTGAATATGTAGTTGTAAATGAGCGTGATATATCCCTTATTGAAAACATGCGGCAGGAGCTTGCAAGGGCACGCAGGGAGTCAGAAGAGATAAAAAGCCGGCTGACTGAACTTACACTGCTGGAACTTAAGGAAAATGATATTGTTGCCCAGAGCAGCTCCATGAAACATACAATTGGACTTGCCCTAAAACTTGCCGGAATTGATGCTTCCAATATCCTTATCCAGGGAGAGTCCGGAACAGGCAAGGGGTTGCTGGCAAAATTCATTCACAAGCATGGTCCGAGGAATAAAGAGCCTTTTATACAGATAAACTGCGCGGCTCTTCCGGAAAATCTTCTTGAGGCAGAACTCTTTGGATATGAAAGGGGCGCTTTTACAGGGGCAAGGGAGACAGGCAAACCCGGTCTTTTCCAGCTCTCTTCAGGGGGTACCCTTTTTCTGGATGAAATAGCAGAACTTACTCCGGCAATACAGGCAAAACTTCTCAAATGCCTTGATGACCACGAGATAATGCCCATAGGGGGCACAATGGCAAAAAAAGTTGACTGCTCAATAATTGCAGCCACCAACCGAAATCTTGAACAGAGAGTTCTTAAAAGGAAGTTCAGACTTGATCTTCTTCATCGTTTAAACACCTTCACCATATCCATTCCCCCTTTAAGGGAGAGACCTGAAGATATTCTTGAACTTGTGGCCATAACTCTTAAAAAGTGCAATAAACAATACAGTAGAAGGGCACATTTGGGACAGAGGGGATTTGAGGCTCTTAAAGCACACTCCTTTCCAGGCAATGTAAGAGAGCTTGTGAATATAATCAAACAGGCGGTAGTTATGTCGGAACGAAGGGTTCTGGATGATTATATTATTCATACCATCACTCCGTTACCTAACCCTTTGACAGACACTTCAGGGAATGCTTCAACATTGTCATTATCAGACTCCACGCCAATTAGCTCCCCATCTATTCCCAAAGGTGACAGCAGCTCTAAACTTCCGGAGAGACTTTTTGCTCTGGAGCATGAACTTCTAATGCAGGCAGCAGCTCAATGTCGTACCACCCGAGAGGCAGCCGTTTTTCTTGGAATCAGCCAGCCAAGTGTTGTTCGCAAGATGCAAAAGCATGATATTGTTATAAAAAATAGATAATCTGTGCAGCCGTATGAGATTATTTATTTAGTAGCGCACTGTCTTATATGAGTTCAAACAATTCATATTTTGAGGCTTTTTTATCAAATGTCAGCACAGAATCACATCCAACATATTTAGCTGAATGAGCTATTAGAAGATCAGAAAGATCACAGTTATTTTTTTGTGCTGAAAAACTCCATTCTTGCAGTACAGAGTGCTGTTCAAATTTTAAAATTGGCATTAGTAAAATATCACTTACAGCATCGAGTATATCATGACGTTGCACTTCATACACTGACTCCAACACCCATATGACTTCCAGCATGACAAGCAATGGAACAAAAAGCTCTTCTTTATCTGATTCAGCTTTTTTAAAAATTGAATAGACTTTTTTAGCCTGTAGTTCGTCATCACCAGTTAAAAATCGAATTAAAATATTTGTATCAATAGCTTTCATTTGAATTTATTTTCCATTCGATTTTTAATAGCATCATTCATCACATCAATAGATACTGTTTTTTGATCTGATTTATGCAGCTTGCAAAAAATATCATCTACTTTTTTGGATATCGGCCTTATTGTCGCCTCTCTCTCTTTAGTCATAATGATTTCTATTTTATCACCAGTATTTATTCCCATGGCATTTCTTATTACTTTAGGAATAGTGACTTGTCCTTTTGTAGTAATGGTAGCTAATGGCATAATGCTTTCCTTCTTTGTTTCTTACTTAATTTAATATCTTACTTAATTTAATATCTTACTTATAGGTAAGATGTTTAAGAAAAGTTGTCAAGAATTTGTTGCAATAATGATATTTCTGATTTGATTATGAATCAATTTGTTGTTCAAGATACTGATATTAATTTGATTTTTTAAAAAAAATTTTTGATTTGATATTGCATCAATAAAATTATTTAATAATTTAAGTATTTTGATTCGATATTATTTGATTTGATTGTGAATCAAGATGGCATTATAAGGTAGTATTTCTTTTTGTTTTTGAATTGATATTCTTTTAATTTCGGCTATTTGATAAAAAATGATATTTTGTGGCACAGTAATTGTATTCATTACATAAGCATTGTATCAGTAAAATTCAGGAAATATGCTGTTTAAATACCACACAGCAAAGCCTTGAAAAATCATTACATTACCACAGGATATTGATATGCAAGAAAAAAACTGGAAACCCTGGCTTCTTTTATCACCTTCACTAATGGCTGTTTTTCTTCTTCTTGTTGTTCCTGTATGTTTTGTGGTTGTTTACAGCTTCTGGCTTAGGGCACCGACCGGTCAGGATATTCCCGCCTTTCAGTTTGGAAACTATGCAAAATTTTTTGCAGATTTCTTTTACCCATCCATATTGCTCAAAACCTTGAGAGTTGCCCTTGAGACAGTTATTCTATGTCTTGTTATGGGGTATATACCTGCCTACTTTTTTTACAGAACAGAATCAAAACTAAAGCCTTTTCTCATGATTCTGGTAATGCTGCCTTTCTGGATAAGTTTTATCATACGTACCCTGAGCTGGATCAATATTCTTGGGGATGCCGGTCTTATCAACCACCTTTTGATGAAAGCAGGAATTATTACAACACCCTTTGCAATGCTTTACAATGAAGGCGCTGTGATAATGGGATTGCTGCAATACCTTTTGCCCTTTATGATCCTTAATATCTATGTAAGCCTTGATGGTATTGACAGAAGTCTCACAGAAGCGGCTAAGAGCCTTGGATGCACGGAATGGCAGGCTTTCAGGGAGGTGACTCTTCCCTTGAGCCTTCCTGGCGTCAGTGCAGGATGTCTGCTTGTTTTTGTACTGACATGCGGAACATATCTGCCTCCCATGATACTTGGAGGGCCTGGGAACGAAATGATAGCTAATCTGATTTTTAAACGCGTCATAGGTACCCTTGACTGGCCATTTGGTTCTGCCATAAGTGCCATATTGCTGTTTCTTTTAATTATCATTGTCTATACATATAACCGCTATATGGGGATTAACCAGATTTTTAAATCCCTGAGTAATGGATAGTCTTTCATCCAACTCCAAAGAATCAGGAAGTGAAAAGTTATGAAAAACATGATTTCCGGATGGACTCTTATCAAGTTATACACAGTTTTTATATATGTCTGGATGTTCACGCCAATTGTGGCTGTTGTAATTCTTGCATTCAATCCCCAGCAGTTTGGAACATTTCCAATGGAGGGATTCAGTTTCAAGTGGTTTGTAAAGCTTTCCCACAATTCAACTATTCTGGATGCTTTTAAAAATTCTCTGGTGCTTGGCTCCCTTACGGCTGTTTTTTCAACGGCCATAGGTGTCCCTGCTGCAATGGCATTTATCCGTTACGATTTTAAGGGTAAGGAGTTTTTGAATACGCTTCTTATAGCACCCATCATGATTCCGGAAGTTGTTCTTGGGGTGGCTCTTCTGCTTTTTATAAGGTGGTTGCAGCAGCCAAAAAGCTTTGTGCTTCTTCTTGTGGGGCATGTGGTTCTGACTCTTCCATATGTACTTTTGATAGTTCAGGCAAGACTTGTGGGAATCAGAAAAGAGTATGAAGAGGCAGCCATGTCACTTGGTGCAAGCCCTTTTCAAACATTCAGGGAGATAACATTTCCTCTGCTTGCTCCGGCTGTTTTTGCAGGAATGCTCTTTGCCTTTACCATTTCGTTTGATGATGTGACAGCAACTCTTTTCTGGGCAACTGCCCAGAATCAGACCGTGCCTGTAAAAATATTCGGCATGTTGAGAAATTCCATAAGTCCGGAGATCAACGCCCTTGGAGCAGTCATGATTGTCCTGACTATATCAATACCCCTTATGGCTGGATATCTCTCGCGTAGGTTTGCAGGGAAAGCTGGAAAATGAAAGATGCCCATAAATAAACCCTCATGATTACGAGGGCATCACAACGATGCATGAAAGTCATGATATATCAGTATGTTATTGAGACTTTCTAATAAATATCAATCAACACAAATAAAGGAGAGAAGAATGGGAAAAGATCTGGAAAGAAAACTGGATGATGTGTACGAAAATTACAAAGAAGGCAATATAACCAGAAGGGATTTTGTGAAATTTTTAGGAATTACCGGTGCATCCCTCGGTATTGCTGGCGGACCGTTTGGCCTTGTGAATAAGGCCTTTTCCGGCGGCAAGTCAATTACATGTCATTCATGGGGCGGTACAACATCTGAAGCATTGCGCAAATTCGCCTTTGATCCATTTACCAAAGCCACCGGCATTGAGGTAATTGATGCAGCTTTTACCGGAATGGATGCTTTTCTCACCCAGGTCAAAGCCTCAATTCCCCCTGGAGGCGAGTTCAATATTGCACATTTAAGTGCGGTCTATGACTATGCACGTTATACAGATTTAGGTTTTGGCGTTGCCCTTGATGAGAGCAAAATTCCAAATCTTGCCAATGTCATGACCAAGATGACAAGTACCCTTAAATCTATATCCAAAGGAACCCTGTCTGCTGTTCCCTATGATCTTGGACAGACAGGTATTGCATATAATACCGAAAAAATATCAAAAGAAAAGGCAGAGAAACTGGGTGCATCCCTTCTTTTTGACAAGGAGCTTAAAGGCAAACTTGGTTCATGGGGCGGAGATTTCAGGACAAACATGTGGTATGCAGCCCTTCATACAGGTCAAAGCCCAAATGATATCAAGGATGTCAAGGCTGTGTGGGATGCACTTGCAGAACAGCGCGGACTTATTAAAAAATACTGGGCATCCGGCTCTGAACTTATGAGTCTTCTGGCCAATGGAGATATATATGCAACTGTGGCATGGTCGGGTCGTGTGGCTGCACTTCAGGAGCAGGGACACCCCATAGGATATCTTGCGCCTGATGGCACATATTCCTGGATGGAGTACATGTATGTGTTGAAGGGTACCGATCTTGAAGTTGCCCAGAAACTTCTCAATTTCATGCTGGAACCAGATGCTGCCATTGCTGTTGCAAAGGGGCAGAACTATCCCACAAGCCTTGATCCCACAAAGGTTCCCATGCCGGATGAAGTTAAAAAACTTCCGGCTTTTGATCCCACTGGAAAACTTGATGGTTACCTTTTTGCTGATCCTGCCTATTGGAATAGCCATCAGATCGATTGGGCAGAGAAATGGGATCGTGTAATGGCAGGCTGAAAATGTGAATTAAACCAGAGATTTAGGAATGATGGTTTAATAGGTAATGACAGAGTTGAAAAGGCATAAATTCCGATAAAATGGAGAATAGTGGTTTGGCACAGGAAAAAGACCCCGCATTTGTAAAATTCCAGGGAATTGAAAAGCGTTTTGGCAAGGTAGTGGCTGTGAAGAAGATGGATTTGGATATTCCGGAAGGCTCATTTGTGACGCTGCTTGGCCCCTCCGGATGTGGGAAAACCACTCTGCTGAGAATGCTTGCGGGCCTTGAGAACCCTACAAGCGGGGATATCTTCATCAAAGGCAAACGTATTAACGATACTCCCATACACAAGCGCAATCTTGGTATGATATTTCAGAATTATGCCCTTTTCCCCCATAAGACCATTTTTGACAATGTTGCCTTTGGATTAAAATACAGAGATGTTCCAAAGGCAAATATAAGGGAAAAGGTGGAAAAAGCCCTGGAGACGGTACGTCTTCCGGGCGTGGGAAACCGGATGCCATCCCAGCTTTCCGGAGGACAGCAGCAGCGCATAGCTCTTGCCAGGGCCATTGTCATTGAACCTGATGTCCTTCTGATGGATGAACCTTTGTCGGCACTGGATGAGAACCTTCGTGAAGATATGAGAAGGGAGATAGACAATCTTCAGCAGGAGCTGGGAGTGACAACCATTTTTGTGACCCATGATCAGCGGGAAGCCCTCTCCATGTCCGACAAGGTTGTTGTCATGAAGGATGGTTTCATACAGCAGGAAGGCGTTCCCGAGGAGGTTTATAATAATTCCGCAAACCATTTTGTTGCAGATTTTCTGGGGCACTCCAATTTTCTTAACGCTGTTGTTGAGGATAGAGAAAACGATTTTCTAAGGGTGCGCCTTGAAGATGGAAGTAGTGCTCTTGTTACTCCTTCAGGTGATTTTGCATCCGGAGAAAAGGCTGAAATTGTGATTCGTGCACAGAAAATGAAACTTGAGTACAGCAGAAATCACAACAGTGAAGAGAAGATGAACTTTTTCTCAGGAACGGTTGTGGACAGAAGTTATATGGGTGGTGAGGTTAGCTATTTTGTCCAACTGCCGGGGAAACAGGTACTTCATGTGATCAACTTTGTCAAAAGGAGTCCATACCGAAGGGGCGACGAAGTGGTGATAACTGTTGATCCTTACCATTGCAGATTGTTAAAGATGTGAGTTGAGTAAATTGTCAATTCAATTCAATTTGATTTTTTCTTAAGTGCGGAATACGGGATATATGTTTTGAAATTTTTACATTCAAGCTCTGAAAACAGCTCACTACCTGAAAAAAAGAGCTTTTTGTGGATCAAGCAGAACCTTGATCCTGAATGGAGCTATATTGTTTTTGAAAACAGCCTTAAGAGAAGAGAAAACAGCTTGAAATCATCCATATTTGATTCTGACTGTATATTTTATGCATCCCTTGCAAGGGAGGAGTATGGATGGCTGAAAGTTTTTGATGAGGAGCGGGAATGTGAGTTTCTGGTTATCCGTATTCCGCCAGGAAACGAAGAGAAGGTACTCGGCAGGGTTCTGGGTTATGGTTTTCCAGAAGAGACTGTTTATTATTTGTATAAAAAAGCATAAACATATCATGGGCTTATACTTCGATTGTGGCGGTAATGGCGCCATGTACGTTTTATATGAAAGTCTCTGTAACAGCCTGTTTTAAAAATGACTTTCACTCCTTCGATTGTGGCGGATATCCGCCATGTACGTTATATGAAAGTCCCCGCAAATGGCTGTTTTTATAAAGACTTTCAACACTTCAATTGTGGCGGTGAACCGCCATGTTGGTTATAATGTAATGGATAATTTGGTGGTTTAAATGAAAGAGAACAGAGATATAAAGCTGCCGGTCTTTTTTGAGTATTCAAAAAAAGAGCTTGAAGTGCCACTGTCTGTATTGACGGACGGAGTTATTGAATTTTTGGAGCTATACGGAAACTCCCAGTTCTGCGGTCGTGAATTTGCAAAAATGACAGGGAATGGCAATGGCCGTACAAAATTTGCAGAGCTTTTGCGGATTACAGGATATCAGGGTGATCCAAAAAGTTTTTTTACAAGGGTATTAGAGGCCATCGGCAGATCAGATGCACAATCGCTGACACTTAACCGGATTACATTGCCACATATTCTCCTTGTGGCCATTCTGGAGAAGGTGGTTCCTGGTCACGGATATCTCTCCATAAGAGATACAGAAGAGCTTGAAATAGCCACAAACCTAAATATTCCGGATAATCAGCGTCTTGATCTCAAGAAGGTGATGGATAAATATCCAGTTCGCCTCTCCCGCCATACAATACGTCAGATGATGGTATCCCGGGATGTTGCCTATCAATACATGCCTTTTGTTGAAGAGCTTGATTCCGTGGGGCATACCAATACCTGGATTGGCCAGTTCCATGAGGGACTTCTTGAGCAGATGTATCAGAATCGCGTTATTTTTCTTCTCAACATGAGCTGCCCTGTCTATTGCCGCTTCTGTTTCAGAAAGCATAAAGAGTCCAGGAACGAAAAAAACCCAACACCAAAGGAAGTGATGGCAGCGGTTGAGCATGTCAGAAATTCACCATCCATAAAGGAGATTGTTGTAACTGGTGGAGATCCCTTCATGAATCGGAAAAACATGGCAGCCACAATTGACGGTCTCATGACAGTGGATCATGTCCAAACCCTGCGCCTTGCCACAAGATCGGTTGCCTATTATCCTGACCTTTTTCTGGAAAACGACTCTGCGTATCTTAAGTATCTGAAACAGAAAAACCTTGAGCTTCAGCAAAATGGCAAACGCATGGAGGTTGCAACCCATTTTATCCATCCTGACGAGATATCGCCGGAAAGCCTTGATATCATATCGGATCTTGTGCAAAACGGGATTGCTGTCTATATCCAGACCCCGTTTTTAAGTGACTGCAACGATACCGGACCTGAACTTGTAAGGCTTTTCGGCCTGTTGAGAGGGGCAGGAGCCGAGCTTCATTATATATATATCCCATGCAGTCCCATTCATGGAAATTCCATCTACTGGAAACCTCTTTCCGACGGGATTAATGTGGCTTTGCACCTTCGGGCGCATCTTTCCGATCGAGTGATACCAAGGATATGCACTGCCACACCCATAGGCAAGATGGACTGGCACAGCAGTGGCTGGGCTGTGGAAAAAGTTGCCGATAATGAAAATTTCATATGGATAAGAACTCCCTACACTCCTGAATATTTTAAGGCTTTTGCCCCACTTGCAAATGAGTTGACCAACATAAGGGTTAATGCCGAAGGGACAATTGATATCCAGTACATGGCCAAAATGGGGGATGAATCTTTTCTCATTGGCAACAGGCCGCCTAAAAAAGCACCTGCAAACAACACGGCATCTGATGCCGAAATCTCAAGCCTCCGACAACAACTTGTTTATACATGCCAGACAGTTGAATCCATTGTGCCAACGGGTATCCCTTCTTTAAAACGGCTTCATGAAACACGGGTGCTCATTGACCCTTTTGGAGTAGGAGCAAAGGAGATAGCCTATATAAAGGATGATCACAGGATAACCGATGTGGTGGTGGCACCTTTTTCAACCGCAGGAGACTTTGTTGTTCCAGGAATGGGCGATGCCATTGAATCTTTGTATGAAATCAACCGGCTGGTAAAGCAGCTCAGTGAGATTGAGCATGTAAATGCAGTAAGGCTTAGATCCATGAAATTTTCAGTTGAACCTGAATCATTTACCCGTGGTGTAATCAATACATTGGGAGATTTTAACCGTCTTTCTGTTGTCAATCCCCTTCGTCTTGAGATAGAGACATGGTTTCTCAAGGCTTGTGATATAACCGATGCCCATGCTGAAGTTGTACGAAAGCTTAATAATAAAGGAATCACTGTTTATTGTAATGTACCGCTTCTGGGCGGTGTTAATGATACAGACAGTGCAATTCATGATATGGCATATGTGCTTCGCAAAACAAAAATCGAGTTTCATCATCTCTATGTGGCTGGGCTTCCCATCCAGAGCGAATGGAACAGACGCCGCCCTGTTGATTCATACGATATTGTACAGATTGCCACAAAGGTAAGAAGGGAAGGTTCCGGAAGGGAGATTCCAAGATATATAATAATGACACCCCTTGGAGAGGTCGATTATGGTTTAACATCAAAGTTTATAATTGATTCCAATACTTTAAATGGCGAAAGTCCACTTAAATTAAAACTTTCATGTTATGATGAGAGTTACTATAAGGGTCTTGCTTATAATAAAGAAGTAGAGGGAAAAGCTCTATTTCCTGACGGCGTGGAATTTTCATTACCGGATGGTGTGGAAATAGATGAAGATGGAAACCCTGTTGTTGAAATAACCGGCCTTATAAAAACAAATGACTTTCCTGTTTCCTGACAGAATCACACGAAGTAAATATTGAATTTGTCTGAATCAGGATAACCAGGATGGATAGGATGTTCAGGATAGACAATCCTGCCTTATCTTTGTTAATCTTGGATATCCTGATTCAGTCAGTATTGACAAGGTTCAAAAGATCATAGGTATCGTCTTTGAGCATCTTGCCAATGGTAAAAATAACCGAACGGTAGAACGGTAGAGACGCAATGCATTGCGTCTCTATTTTGTTTTTTGGGTGAAAACTGTGGGAGTTAATTGAAAAAATGAGATATCCTTATATTGCATACAGTGATAAGGTAACTGTTCATCCCCTCTTCAAGTGGCTGACAGGAGAGCCTTTTGTTATTAGCATGGCTGCCGGTTCTGATTTGTATGACCAGGTGGATCTTTTGAATCAGAGAGCTTTTCAGGAGTGGCTTGATAAAAAAATAGATAGAAATTCCCCACATAGGCGTGATCAAGTGCCTCCTTTACATAAATGGGGTGTTGCCTCATACCTTGAAAACCGCGAACCCCTTTTATACAAGTATCCCCAGATGAAAGAAGAGCAGCGCTATTTTCATCTCGGTCTTGATATTATAGTTGGATGCGGAGTTCCCCTTTATGCCCCCCTTGATGCTGTTGTAAAGGAGAGCGGATATGAGGAAGGGGAGGGCAATTATGGCGGTAATGTCCTTTTGATGCATGAAAGTCCATTTTTTGAGACATTTTACAGTCTCTACGGCCATCTGAATCGGGAGAGGCTTCCTGCACCCGGCGATAGTTTCAGGGCAGGGGAGGCATTTGCCTTTATCGGTGATTTTCATGAGAACGGTAACTGGTTCTACCATACCCATCTTCAGGTTATTACACAAAAGGGCTATGAGCAGGGGTTTGTCTCTAAGGGATACTGTTCTGCCGAAGATCTTAAAGTGATTGACACCCTATGTCCATCTCCTTTGTTACTCTTCAAGACTTAGAGTTTTTCAGAAGATATACCGGTATTTTGGGAAGACAAGGCCGACAATTGCATCGGCTTTATTCTTTTATAACTTCCTCGGTTTATGGAAATTAATATAACGTTTGATCCAGTCGCAGTAACTTCTTTCTGTATGAATGGAGTATCTGCGTACCCTCATTATGGCTCTGATTTCATCTAATAATTTGGGTTTATTTTCTGTTGATATGGTATGATTCATTTGATATGGAGTTTTTTAGTTATTTGTCATAAAAGAGTAACAATACTATTTGTTTTTATATTTAAGCCATTAGTTTATTCTTTGTATTATCACAAGTAAGAGCGTAATAATTGTTTTCTCAAAGGCATTTTTCAATGACAGATTGCATATCCGGATGGGGATTGCCCCTGATTTTGCAGGTTTTCCAGACAAAATGAGCATGGAAAAGCCGGATTCATGCCGGAATTTGTTGACGGGCTGTGCATTGGATAGTACAGGAAATATAGTTTTTCTATTAGCAAACAATGTGCCACTGATGGGAAAAACATTGATTTGCGGGGGCTGAAGATAAAATTCGGCTTCATATAACCAGTCGTACCACCGCCAGCCGATTAGGGCTGTGGATGTATCGTAGGCTTTTGCGGCTGACGGTGTACTCAACGTTTGGTTTGAAATTATAAACGGCTATAAATACTATTGATATTGCCGAGGTTTGTGAATTATACAAGTATCAATAATTTCACAGGTCAACAAAACCACAAATTAAGGTAACACAATGTCTGATGTAACCAGAAGAAAATTTCTCAGTGCGGCGGCGAGCAGTACAGCCTTGGTTGTATTAAAACCATCAGGGCTTTTTGCAGCACAAAAAGAATTTGAAATATTGCCGTCACCTTCAATCGGTGGAAGTAAATCATTGATGTCTGCATTGAAAAACCTCAAATCCACACGATCATTCAGTAATAAACCATTGCCTCAACAAGTTTTGTCTGATCTTCTCTGGGCAGCTTTTGGAGTCAACCGACCGGAAACAGGAGATCGAACTGCACCTTCACCCATGAGCAGTCAAGAAATTGAAATATATGTGGTCACAGTAAATGGGCTATTTTTGTATGATGCCCGTTTTCATCAGCTGGTGCAACTTTCAACTGAAGATATCCGTAGCTTTTGTGGAACACAAGGCTTCGTAGCGCACGCTCCACTGAATCTAATCTATGTTGCTGATTTCTCGAAATTAGGAAACAAAAATAATGACAAGAAAATGTTTTATTCAGCCGCAGATACCGGATTCATAAGCCAGAACGTGTATCTTTATTGTGTTGCTTTTGGCTTGGGAACAGTCGTGCGTGACTGGATTGATAGACCATCACTTGCAGCAAAAATTAATCTTAGAGAAGACCAGAAGATCATTCTTGCTCAAAGTGTTGGATATCCAAAATAAGAATTTTATCATGATCTTGGACAGATCAAAAGATACGGAAAGTAGAAACACCATATATGGTAGAGAGCGGGGTCGGGCCATCATAACAGATCATAATCATTGAGAAATCTCTCTATTTGCCTCAATATAAAGGGCTTATATCGAACTTTTTGACACCGAAATCAGAAAATGGCACGAGTAAAAAGACATTATATTCCTGGCCAGTTGTGGCACATAACCACCGCTGTAACCAACGAGAATTTCTTTTGAAATTTGCCAAAGACAAAAGGGTATGGATTCAATGGTTGTTTGAATCCAAACGACGTTATGGGTTGACCATTTTGAATTACGTGGTGACCTCCAACCATATTCATCTTTTGGTGGTCGATAATGGAGTCCGTGAGACCATACCGAAACCCATACAGTTGACAGCAGGACGTTGTGCCCAGGAATACAATCTTCGAAAAAACCGCAAAGGTGCATATTGGGAATATCGTTACCATGCAGCCGCCATTGAAAGTGGGAGACACCTGAGTAATATGAGCTGAGAGAAGAAACATACCCCTATGACTTCAATTTGTGGTCTAAAAAAGAAGATATATCCCTTGGAAATATGTACTGTTGGACTTAATTGTAAATGATTTCAAGTTATTATGGTGGCCCGACCCCGCAGATAAAAAAAAATTGGAGATTCCACTGAAACCGTTGAGCTCTGGAAAACAGAAGGGATAACATTGAAGCCTAAAGTTTATATTGAAACATCGGTAGTAAGTTATTTAACAGCACGACCAAGTAATGACCTCCGTGCTATGGCAAGACAAAATGCTACTGCTGAGTGGTGGGATACGCAGCGTAAGAAATACGATCTTGTAATCTCTGAATTCGTTATTGCTGAAGCCAGTTTGGGAGACCCTGAAGCATCAAAACGTCGCCTTGCAGTATTGGAAAATATTATGGAACTCAAGGTGACTAATGATGTTAAAATACTTGGGAATGAGCTTTTGAAATCCGAAGCCTTACCCATAAAAGCTAAAATTGATGCCTACCATGTGGCTGTTGCAACTGTAAATGGAATTGAATACCTGCTTACATGGAATTGCACTCAAATAGCCAATGCTCATATGCGTCCAAAAATTGAATTAACTTGCAGAGCAATGGGTTATGAGCCTGCCTTAATATGTACACCAGATGAATTAATGGAGAGTTAAAAATGTGGCAAGATCCTATAGTTGCTGAAACACGTGCATTACGAGAGCAATACGCAAATAAATTTAATAATGATCCAGATGCTATATTTAAGGATATTATGAAAAGACAAAGTGTTCCAGGAAAGAAGTTGTTCTCTTTTCCCGCAAGAACAAAAATTATAGTACATAATGTTGCACAACAAGGCACTCCAGGGGACGCTGAGAACGGGAGCGGTTCCCGCGAAAGCTGTGGGCGGCACACCTGAGCTTGCCGTGGTACCGTACTTTCATTGTGTGTTCACACTTCCCAACCGGATTTTTCCTTTTTGTCTTTTCAATCAGAAGGTGGTGTACGATCTGTTGTTCAGAAGCGTTGCAGACACCCTGCTAGCATTTGGACATGAGCCAAAATGGGCTGGAGGAAAAATCGGTTTTTCATGGTGCTTCACACCTGGGGTCAGCAGCCCTGTGCATCCTCATATTCATTGCGTGATCCCCGGCGGAGCCTATGATGAAGCCACCGGAGAGTGGATTCATCACAAGTATGAGCGCAACAATTTTCTCTATCCGGTCAAGGCACTGTCCAGGGTTTTCCGTGGTAAATTCATTTCCGGGCTGGAAGATGCCTTTTGCCGGGGCGAGTTGAACTTTCCGGAAGAGCTGGCCTCCATGGACGGGTGCGGTAACATCCTCAATGGAGATGCCGAAGAGTTCATTGAAATCAGAAGGGAAAGGCAGCAAAATTACGTCAGGAAAACTGTGGAGGTGATGAATTCATCATGATTGGACAGCCATCAGTCATGTACAATCCCGGAGCATCTTCACGATGTCGTGAAAGTGAATGGGGTGGTGTTAGTTCAAAGGCAATTTTCAATGAGAGAAAGCATATCCGGATGGGGATTGCCCCTGATTTTGCAGGTTTTCCGGACAAAATGAGCATGGAAAAGCCGAATTCATGCCGGAATTTGTTGACGGGCTGTGCATTGGATAGTACAGGAAATATAGTTTTTCTATTAGCAAACAATGTGCCACTGATGGGAAAAACATTGATTTGCGGGGGCTGAAGATAAAATTCGGCTTCATATAACAAATCGTACCACAGTCAGCCGATTAGGGCTGTGGATGTATCCCAGGCTTTTGCGGCTGACTGTGTACTCAACGTTCTGTGTACTCAACGTTAGCTGTATCAGGTTGTCAAAGGAAGGCAAATGTTTAAGAACCAGGTTATCGAAAGAATAACAAAAGAGTTTGGAAGCCCAGCTAGAGAAACTGTGAAAGTTACAGCTTGGGATGTAGGGGAAGACCTGGGTGTGGTGGTACAAACAGACCAGCCAAACAAAGAAAATCAGGCATTTGTATGGTTACCGTACCCGCCAGATTCAGAATCCTTACCAGAAATCGCCCTTGAGTATGCCGCTGAATCAGGTCGCCACAGCAACACATACCCATCACCAGGCCTTGAAAGGGGAAGACCCGCATTAAAACTGATCGTAACCAGTGATGAAGAACTCGATGATTTAATAAGTTATATAAAGGCATTCAAAACCTTTGGCCCACTTCCAGAGTTTAAAGCTATCCCTTCTCCTGAAGAATCAACGGAGCCCGTTTCAGAAGATAGTTTGATTCGTGTCGATATAGCGGCTATGCCAAAACCTAAGCCGAAAAAACCTAGGAGGGAAGCCATACCTCGCGCAGTCCAAAGAGAGGTTTGGCAAAGAGATGGTGGTCAGTGCGTCGAATGTAATTCAAAAGCAAAGCTATGTTTCGACCATATAGTGCCTTTTTCAAAAGGCGGAAGTAACACCGTCCGAAACCTTCAGCTGCTTTGTGAACGCTGTAACCTATCGAAAGGGAACAGAATCTAAACAACTAACCAGGCGCTGCACCGGACGGCAATTCCGCTAAGCTCCATTGCCGCCGGTGAGCTTTCCGTTAGCCTGCTTAATCTATTGAATTAACAGATTTATCTTTAATATCATTCTGTTAATCCTGTATAAGCTGCAATTTTTAAGCTCAGTTTTTTGTTTTAATCTTGAGTTTTTAATATAAATCCCACATTGAGCAGGTGATTTTTACCGTGAAAATGGATACACAAATTTTCATATTCGGGGGTGGCTGAGTCACAGCCATTCCGTTTATAAAAAAATGATTTACAATCTCACTGTCTTTAAACCACTACAGAGAAAGCGATAAAGATGAAGATGGAATTAGAAATAAGTCGATTAGATCACTATGGTATCGTTGCCGGTGTTATCAAAGATCTGAAGCTGGTAGAACAAATAGATAACCTGCTGGGAGTCCATGAACAGTCGGAGATCAGCCATGGAGAAGCCATTGCCGGTATGATTCTCAATGGTCTTGGTTTTACAGACCGACCGATTTCCTTAACCCCTCAATTTTTTGAAAACAAACCGCTGGAGCTACTATTTCGTCCGGGAGTTCGGGCGGAACATTTCAATCGTTTTAAACTTGGGCGTACTCTGGACAGCGTTCATGCTTATGGGTGTGAAGCACTATTTGGTCTCCTTGCTGCATCAGTGTGTCGTCAGGAACAAGTAGATTGTAGTTTTGGGTGCGAGGACACGACGAGTTTTTCCACTACCGGTGAACATTTGCCTGATGAAGATATTGGGGCGATCACGATCACCCATGGATATTCCAAAGATCACAGGCCTGATTTGAAACAAGTCGTCCTGGAGCTGATGGTTTCTCAAGATGGGGGAATTCCACTTTTAATGAAATGCTGGAGTGGCAATGCTGATGATAATAGTATTTTCCAGCATCGAGCCAAAGAGCTGATAGAAGCCTGGAAGGATGCGGAAAATCCACGATACCTTATTATGGATTCAAAGGGCTATACCCAAAACAATGCTATCAATTTGAAATCGTTGAATTTTATCACTCGAATTCCAGAGACAAATGCCCCTGCCAAGGCAACCATTAGTGATGCTTTGAATCAGGATAACTGGGTAATTTGGGATGAAAATAGAAAATACACCTGTTTTGAAATAGAGCATTATGGCATTGGGCAACGCTGGATTGTTGTTTTTTCAAAAGCCGCTTTGAATCGTTCTGAAAACACCGTGGAAAAAGCCAGTATCAAAGAAAAAACCAAGATTGACAAGGCTCTCTATCATTTACACGCACAACGCTTTAAAAGTGAGACAGAAGCCCTTGAGGCTCTGAAAAAAATATGTAAACCGTGGAAATATTACGTTCTGCAAGAGGTTGAAATTGAAGAACACAAAAAGTATTTGAGTACAGGCAGACCTGCTAAAAACAGTCCATTTGAACTTGAGTATATGATTAAGTGTAAAGTAGAGAAAGATTTGGAACGAATCGATAAAATCATAAAAGAAAAGGCCTGTTTTATAATTGGTAGCAATATTCCACAAACTGAATTAGACGATCTTGAAGTGCTTCAAGGCTATCAAGGGCAGGATCATGTTGAGAAAGGTTTCGGATTTATAAAAAGCCCGTTATGTTTTGCCTCATCATTTTTTCTGGAAAAAGCAAGCAGAATCGAAGCTTTGATAATGGTAATGACTTTAGCTCTACTTGTTTACACAACTGCACAGAGGCGCTTGAGAACAGCATTGGATCACGTGGATGAAACTATTCCCAATCAGATTAAGCAGCCCAGCAAGCGTCCTACTATGAGATGGATTTTTCAACTTTTGGAGGGGATCAATCATGTTGTGATAAGGGAGGGGAAGCAGATTAAAGTAATGTTAGAAGGCCTCAATGAGTTACGCAGAAGAATATTATCATTATTAGGGACTTCTGTTGCAGCAATATATCAAGTAAAGCCTCGAGTTGAGATGGCTTTGTAAAGAGTTAATGGCTCTTTGTGGCTATTTGATTACAAAAGTTAATCAACGAATCTTGAAAATAAAAAATTATCATTTTTTTAAATTTTAAATGGTTATGATTGAAGAATGCCTGTTTGATTGAGATACATAAGATAGTCGAAATTTAATTTTAAAAAGGTTATTTATATTCAAATGTATTATCAAAAGAAATTAACGAACAATTCAGAAAAAGGATGAGGCTACCTGCTCAATATAGGTAAATGATGTTCTATCAAAATATATCATTTGATTTGAAAAGCAGAACAACGTTAATAACTTACGAAGTCTGATTTTTTAGTTTGAGATCAGCCTTCCAAAAATATAAAGAAAGTATGGTGATATATGTTGAATTTAAAACTGAATATTCAGCCCCAGACTGAAAAAAGATTGAAAAGAATTCTGACATACACCCAGGATGAGGAAATATTTGTTCAGAATATTATTGAATATCAGATTAAGGAATTACAGAAAGGTATAATGAATCTCCGATTGGATATGAAAGAGTTCGAAGAAAAATACAGAATGTCATCTGACGAATTTTATCATAAATTTGAGCAGGGCATATCTGGAGATGACGAAGATTTTATTGTGTGGTCGGGAATCTATGAAATGTTCTGTGAAAATGAGAAAAAACTCAGTGAACTGATATGATCGAAAAATATTTTTTACAGCTTGAGCATATTATTCAGCAATTTTCGAATATTCGATCTCTTACTCTGAAGAAAAAGATTTATAATACCAGGCAGGGGTATATTACAGGATCAGTCATCTTTGAAAACGGTTATAGACTGGATTTTACAGAAGTCAGAAATACCGATTTAAAATCCAAAATAAAGTACCGTTATCAGTATATGAACGAATTAATGGAACAAATTTTCCGCTATGATAATGCTCCTCATCATTCCAATATTAATACTTTTCCTCACCATAAACATGAAAAAGAAGAGATTAAAGAGAGTGGTGAACCTACACTTTCTGACGTACTTACTGAGATTGCCGGAATTCAACGAAAATAGCAAAATACAGCAGGCTAACCCGGCGCTGAACTCGGACGCAAAAGGGTTCCGGTCGCTAGCGCTCCCTCCAACCTTTTGCGCCGGTTAGCTTAGCGTGTGCGACACGAAGTCGCATAAATATTTGTTATACTTGAATAACTTCATGATATAACCTGATGTTCTGCCATCAGTATCCTACCCACTGAATAAAGAGCGTGGGGACAGAGGAAGCCTCATCTTCGGATGGTCACCAAACCGTGAGGGGCGGTGGCGACTGCGAGCACCAATGCGGTCGGGAGCCAGGATTGAGTGATATGGCTAACATATGTGAATCACTGATAAAGATCGTCAGCTAAAACAGACAAAAGGTGCTGATATGCCTGAACCAAAATGGTAAGCGGTCAGGTTCGGGACGTGCGCTTTGTCCCGACGCAGATGTAGTACCGTCGGTCGAAAAGTGGAGCCTAAGTCACTTGTAAGGTATTTATGCGGAACGTGGTAAGCCCGATTGTCTCCATATCTTAATAGATGTGGAAACCGAACCGTAAGGGGAGGCCATGGGCAAGCGGGTATGGGATTTCGGAGGAAGCGAATGCCATGCTGTAATGGTGTGGATATGGGTTCAAACTTTGCCCAAACCTGAAAGGGTGCAGACTTCCGGATGGTCTTTCATCACAAGATAGCCTGAGAACGGCACAGAAACAGGAAATCGTAGATTGGGAACAGCCATGAAAGCTGTTGGCGCGAGCCTGAGTAATTCGATGGAAATAGAATGGCACACCATCAACTGGAATTGTGCCCATCGAAACGTGCGTCGCCTACAGGTGCGTATTGTGAAGGCTTTTAAGGAAGGGAAGCACAGGCTTGTCAGAGCCTTGCAATATATCCTGACCTGTTCGCTTGGCGGCCGTGCCCTGGCAGTCAGGCGTATAACAGAAAACAAAGGCAAAAGAACAGCGGGTATTGACGGAGAACTTTGGAATACCCCAAAACAGAAAACAGAAGCGGTTCAAGAATTAAGAAAGAAAGGATACAAAGTAAACCCACTCAGAAGAATTTATATTCCAAAGAGCAATGGTAAAAGAAGGCCGCTTGGGATACCGACCATGAAAGATAGAGCCATGCAGGCACTATGGAAATTAGCGGTAGATCCCATAGCCGAAATGGAAGCAGATCCCAATTCTTATGGTTTCAGGGAATGCCGAAGTACAGCAGATGCAATGGAGCAATGCTTTATATGTCTGGGTCGTACAACATCGGCACAATGATGGTAAGGGGTATGGTTGTGATGCTCGGGTTTCATCATACGTGATCTAAAATTCCCCCGGCGGATAGACGGACGCTAACCCATCGTGTAATATCAGTGGAACAGGGTAAGCCCAATTGTCTCCATTTAAGTATGGAAAGCAAGCCGCAAGGTGAGCCCATAGGCAAGTGGGTAAAGGAGGTCGGAGAAAGCAAATGCCGTTATGTAATGTAGCGTATAGAGGGTTATCCCTTATCACGAAAGTGAGCAGACTTCCGGCAGGTGTTGAATCACGGGAAATGTTTGGATGATTGTATCTTAATGGTGAGGATAGATGATGACTGCTATAGCCATTGACGGCCTTAAGAACTTTGATTTTGCGTGGAAATCCATTAACTGGAAAGCTATGCAAAACAATGTAAATCGTTTACAGGCACGTATCGTGAAGGCAGTAAAGGAAGGGAGCAAGGAAAAAGTTCGCAGCCTGCAACGTCTGTTATCCATGTCATTTTCAGCTAAAGTATTAGCAGTAAAACGGGTATCAGAAAACAAGGGTAAGCGGACACCAGGTGTCGATAATCGACTACTTGACTCGGCAAAGAAGAAACTGCATCAGGTTTTAACTTTAAACCGTGCAGGGTATCACTCCCAGCCATTAAAACGAGTATATATCCCCAAAAAGAGCGGAAAGAAAAGGCCGCTGGGCATTCCTGTCATGAAAGACAGATCGGAGCAAGCCCTGGAATTACAAGGACTTGACCCTGTGTCAGAATGCAAGGCAGATTGTCACTCTTATGGATTCCGTAAAATGAGATCCACTCAAGACGCCATGGGAGCCTGTTATAACGCTTTAAGGCGTAAAGGCAGTGCAGACTGGGTACTTGAGGGGGATATTAAAAGTTGCTTTGATTGTATCTCCCATGAATGGATGCTTGATAACATCCCGATGCACAAACAAAAACTCAAAATATGGCTGAAATCCGGTTATCTTGAAAGGGGAATGTTTCATCCCACAAAGGAAGGTACTCCGCAAGGTGGTATTATTTCACCTGTACTGGCCAATATGGCACTTGATGGAATGGAGGAATTGCTGAAACGCAACTTCAGGAGACAAGAGAAAATCCATATGGTTAGATATGCGGATGACTTTGTAATAACCGGAAACTCCAAAGAACTGCTTCAATACGCTGTAAAACCTCTATTGGTGCGATTCCTTAAGGAAAGAGGATTGACTTTGTCAGCAGAAAAGACCCTGATTACTCATATTGACGAGGGATTTGATTTACCGTCATGTGGTCAGTTCAGAAGTATTTGGTAAGATTGATCATGCAATATGGAATTTTACATGGCGTTGGAGTCGCAGAAGGCATCCCAATTTAGGAGGCTTGGGAGTGGTAACACTCCCCGGCTATCCGACACGGCGTGCCAGAATGCTCGTTAAATTAAATCTGTCCCCGCCACCGCTCACTTATGGGTTCGGCTTTTCAAAATCAAAGTGCACGAGTTATTAAAAAAAATTGCAACTAGTTTTTTCTATTTGCAGCAATTCTAATTATGACTTTTAATCAATTCCTTTGGCGTGTAACTATCTGAAATCACATTGATGAAAATTATCATTTTCTTGGTTTTAAACGCATCTGACTCCAAAATTAGAATTGCTGTTCTATTTGACTTAATATCGTATAAACATTATATTTGTATTCATGACTTGGGAAATATTATTCAGCGAGGAATACGAAAGTTGGTTCAAAAAGTTACCTCAAAGGCACAAGGTTGCCATCGCAACAGATTTAGAAGTGTTGCGAGATATTGGGCCAATGCTTGGGCGGCCTCACGTAGATCAAATTAAGGGTTCTAAATTCAAGAATTTAAAAGAATTGCGAACAAAAGTTCCTGGCCATGTTTATAGGAGCCTCTTTGCCTTTGATCCAGAACGTAAGGCTATCATGTTAAGTGGTGGAGATAAAAAGGGGAAGAATCAGGATCAATTTTACAAACAGCTTATTGCTCAAGCTGAAGTTGTTTTTGAAAATCATATAAAATCACTCCAAAACAAGTAATGGTGATATTATGAAAAATTTAGATAATATAATTCAAGAAAATTTTTCAAGTAAGGAAAGAGCCGAAATACGGCTGAAATCTAAAGAGAAAATTGCATCAATTCGTTTACAACAAGTTCGAAAATCATATAATATAACACAAAAAGAACTGGCAAAAGCGATGGGATTGTCACAGTCGGCATTGTCAGAACTCGAAAGGCGTCCTAATATTACCTTAAATGCAATGCAACGCTATGTTGAAGCTTTAGGAGGACATCTTGAAATTAAAGCAATTTTTAAAGAAGGAAAGTCAAAAATTACCGGAATAGATATAATTTAAAACATAGCTGACCTTAGATATTCTAGGCCACTAATAGGCAAAAACCGGATGCCAAACCCCAAAATGCACCTGACAAAAGCCGCAGGCACTTTTTGTAATCCGGGTTTTAATGAGAGAGCGGGGTCGGGCCATCATAACAGATCATAATCATTGAGAAATCTCTCTATTTGCCTCAATATAAAGGGCTTATATCGAACTTTTTGACACCGAAATCAGAAAATGGCACGAGCAAAAAGACATTATATTCCTGGCCAGTTGTGGCACATAACCACCGCTGTAACCAACGAGAATTTCTTTTGAAATTTGCCAAAGACAAAAGGGTATGAATTCAATGTTTGTTTGAATCCAAACGACGTTATGGGTTGACCATTTTGAATTACGTGGTGACCTCCAACCATATTCATCTTTTGGTGGTCGATGATGGAGTCCGTGAGACCATACCGAAATCCATACAGTTGACAGCAGGACGTTGTGCCCAGGAATACAATCTTCGAAAAAAACGCAAAGGTGCATATTGGGAATATCGTTACCATGCAGCCGCCATTGAAAGTGGGAGACACCTGAGTAATATGAGCTGAGAGAAGAAACATACCCCTATGACTTCAATTTGTGGTCTAAAAAAGAAGATATATCCCTTGAAAATATGTACTGTTGGACTTAATTGTAAATGATTTCAAGTTATTATGGTGGCCCGACCCCGCAGATACCGCAGATAATACCCGCAGATAAAGCTATTAACGAAAAGCGAAGAGGTAAAACAACTCCGGTTGATCTGAATCTACTATGAAATCATCAACAACAAATAGATTTTGGAAATGCTATGAGGAACTTTTAAAAATCAATTCCTAAGTCAAAAGGAAACAAATAATGCCTTATGTGAATATAAAAATTACCAATGAGAATGTAACCCCTGAAAAAAAATCTATATTGATTAAGGGTGTTACAGAATTACTACAAAAAACTCTTGGTAAAAACCCCGAGACCACTGTTGTGGTAATTGATGAAGTCAATACAGACAACTGGGGTATTGGAGGCGAGAGTGTTACTGTAAGAAGAAATAAAGGACAATAAATATTGCTCATAACCAGCCAGTGCAGCTGACCCAGAAAGCTCGCCTTTTCAACAGGTTGCGCAATTCAAAGCTTTCGCTTCATCTAATAAGCTGACGGCTTTCTGGGAAGCTGACAGGCAATATTATGATTTGAGACATGTTGAAACCTAAGCCAAAAATAATCGAGTTAGAACGGACGCATAAATAATACTCGCAAATAGTGATGAAGAAATAATATGTTTGGCGAAAAAAAACTGAGAAAAATTCAGGATAACATCAGAAACAGCGGCTGGAGAATTCAGCATATTCCATGGCAACCTGAGGGCAAGTTGGAGATGTATAATCCCGGCAGTCCACTTGCCTGGTTTGCAATTATTGCAGGTTTTTTCTGCTTTTTCGGTGGGCCTTTTACATTTAGTTATCAACGTTTTCCAGTATGGGTTGGGATTTCCATAATGGTGACAGGATTAGCATTACTTATGAGTAGTCGCTTTATTGCAGGGCGTGATTTGTACGGGAAATTTGTTGCAGTTGAAGGAAAATGCATTGATAGGGAAGTCCAGGAGTTTGAGGATATTGATACAGACGGTAATTTAATCAGGAATACTTTCTGGGCATCAAGGATACTCTGTGAGTTTGAATACCAAGGGGTAGCGTATCAGGTAACGCCCATCATTGTAAAGATGGTTGCCTGCAGTAGAGAAGAAGAAGCGAATCAATTCCTGGATGAAAGAATAGGAGATGGCGGTAGGTGTATCCTGTGGATTAATCCAGATAATCCGCTACATTGCGTCTTTCATAAAAAACCAAAAACAGGGCCATATACTGCCTGATAATTGCAGGTTGGTATTTATCAAAAAAAATGCTTGAATTTGTAGGTAAGTAGTTTTATGCAACCAATTGTAAAAAACAATTACATGGCCAGCCATTTCACCTGACCTCCACTTCGCTGCGCTCCGTTACGGCAGGTGAATTCAGCGTTGGCCTTTGTTCTATTACATAAAGCGGAAAATCCTGATTCTAATTTATTTTGTGGTTTAGTCAAAAACGAGGCATAATCGTCCAAAACGCTAACAGTTCCTCTCCAATTTACAAGTTAAATCGGTTTGTTTATCATTAAAATAAATTACATAATTTGCCAATCTTAACTTCTATGTCGGGATGTAGTACCTGAGCACAAAAAAAATTAGAATCAGGAATTTCCCCACATGAGCGTGATAAAGTGCCTTCTTTACATAAAAGGCGTCTTTGTTGCACTTCAGGACTTAGTGCATTGTTAAAACTAAAAATTAGGATTGTGAGATTTTTAACGCGCTTGTCAGACGAGAATGTCCGGAAGATAGTAACCCTAAAATTTCAGTGCTGACAATGCATTAGACTGTGGCTCACCCCATAGGGATAACATCAACCCCTTCAGGCACAGTGAAGTGAAACAGGGAATCATCCAGCTCACCAAATTCAATTTCGCTGAAAGTTATCTCTGTTGTATCTCCATATGCATTTGTTGTGGTAACTTTTTGTATAATATAACTATCCTTTATCACCCTGATCTTTATGGATGCAATGTCCGGGGTTTCATTTTTGGGTACCATGGTAAGGTAAATAGCTGTTGTATCTAAATTATTTTCACTGACAAACAGCGTATAGTCCTCCCGCACTGAACTTATGTCGGAAAGAAAAGCTCCACCTGCACCACCTCTGAAAAAAACTGCTGCATCGCCTTGTAATACCTGTTTTTCCTCCGGCCTGTAGATCCATAGATTTCTGCCATCTGAAATTATTTTGTGTATTTCAGGTTCCTTGTATTCCCATCGCATTTTTCCAGGGTGGCTGAAGAATGCACGGCCCCAGGCATCTTCTGATATTCCAAGTGCTTTAAGGGTTGATCTTTGATGATAGGCACAACTGAAATTGCTTCTGGAGTAGAGCTTTTCAATGGCAGAAACTATGGCCTCTTCCTTTTCACTTGAAAAGGAAGTTGATACAAGTTTTTGATCACCATCTTGTTTTGCCTTGCCTTGGGGCAAATCCATGTTGTTTTCCTGTTTTTGGGAAAGAACAGAAATGTTTGTTGTGTCAGGTTCATTTTGAGCTGCCATCACGTATAGAGGAAAAAAAATTCCATATGAAGAGATCATGATTGAGATATAAAAAACTATGGTAAATTTACGGATGAAGCTTGTTATCATTTCTGTTCGTTCCTCTTTTTAAAAATTTTGAACCATGATGAAAAGGATTTAGGAAGATTGTCAGGTATAAACTCAAAATCGACATCTTATTGCTTTTTTAGAAGTTATTGCATTTGTCTGAATCAGGTTACCAGGATAACCAAGATGTTCAAGATAGGTAATCCTGCCTTATCCTGTTAATCTTGGAATCCTGATTCAGACAGTGTTGACAAGGCCTATAAGATCATAGGTTTCGACTTTGAGTATAAAACGCTTTGAACCTTTGAAATGTCAGAAACATTACCCGACAATCAAACCTACCTTGAAAGAACACTACAAAGTAACTGTCTTATTGAAGGTTCTCAGAGATAGCCTATCATTGCTGCTGTTGCTGCTGCATTTGTTTCATCATCTCCTGCATCTTTTTTATCATTTTTTCTCTTTCTTCAGGTGTGGGAATTGACTGCCCGCCTTTTTTCTGCATGGAATTGATGTCGTCCATTGAAGGCATGTTACCAGTCTCCATGATGCCGGCTGGGGCTCCTTGCATGAGGGAGCTCATGTCAGGTATTCCCATTGCCTCTTCCATACTTTTTGCCATTGTATATCCGGCAGGAAGTTCAAAAAGAGAATCCGGCTGTTTTCCGGTTTTGATGTTTTTGGCAAGATTTGAGATTGTTCCGGCAGGGTCTGGCAGAACCATGACTGTTTTTAATGCGTAGTTTAGTTTGTCAGAATACCAGACTTTCATGTGTACCGGGGGCTGACTCTCTTCAAATTTGACATTGCCCTCAAATATGTCACATGAAAAGTCTTCAATTTTTTCATTTCCGATTTTTTTCATGTTGTTATGTGTTGCCCATGTTTTAAAATCAGTAATATCCATGTTTGCAATCGGGTTATTTTTTTTAACCTCGTTAATATCTGAAATATAATATTTTTTTGTATCATCAAAAATCTGATAGATCTTTGGGCGTTTCATAATGGTAATAATTCCCATCATTTCAGTTCGGGATATATCACTGTTTTTATGGTATATTTTTCCGGTCTCCTGCATTAATGAAGAGTTTGTCTCCATGTCTGCTGAAAACTCCTGGGCGGATATGTTTGCTGTTGTCATTAAAAACATGGATATTGCAGTTAAAAATAATTTTTTCATCTTAAAATCTCCTTTATGTAAGTTCATGGTATAGGTATTTCCATTTTTATTCTTCAAAAACAAGTGGGTATGGACAAGTCCTCCCAAGGACACTTTTTTCTTTGTAAATGGTCATGGTCGGCATTCAGTCACTCCCGAATATGGAAATTTGTATCTATTTCCACGGCAAAAGCCATATAGTACGGGATAAAATATTTTGTGGCAATTGCTTTTTTTATGTGATACACATCTGTATCTGAAAAGAGAGTTGCACAATTATATCCGGAGGGTACTATTTATATGGATACATTCATCCTGGATCGGAAAAATCTCGAACTGGTACTGGACAATCTCAGGGACGGTATTATTGCCCATGATATGGAGCGAAGAATTCTTTTTTTCAACAAGGAGGCGGAAAAAATAACCGGCTACAGCAAAAAAGATGTTCTTGGAAAAGATTGCCATCTTGTCTTTGAAGCTCCTTTCTGCGGAGAACGATGCTCTTTTTGCAGCAGTGAAAGCCTTCCGGATTTTAACAGAAAGATAGAATATCCTGTGGCAATAACAACAAAGGATGGAGAGATTCGCCGGATCGAGATGTGCGTGACCGGTATAATGGACAAAGGGGTTCTCAAGGGAGTTATTGCCTCTTTCAGAGATATGACAGAACATGATGCTCTACTTGCAAGAGCACAGGAGATGACATCATTTTCCGGCATAATCGGCAGGGACAGGGAGATGCTTCATCTTTTTCAGCAGATAAGGGATGTGGCGCCATATGACTATCCTGTTCATATCAATGGAGAGACAGGAACCGGAAAGGAGAGGGTTGCAGCAGCTCTTCATAATGAAAGTAAGCGTGCAGGTGCTCTTTTTGTTCCTGTTAATTGCGGTGCAATTCCCGAGGGGCTTGTAGAAAGTGAACTTTTTGGACATGTAAAAGGAGCATTTTCAGGTGCTGTAAAGGAGAGAAAAGGGCGGTGTGAACTTGCCCACAGGGGAACTCTTTTTCTTGATGAAGTAGCAGAGCTTCCCAAGCAGGTTCAGGTAAAGCTGCTGCGTTTTTTGCAGGAGGGCTCCCTTGAAAGGGTTGGAGGGGAAAAGAGCATAAAGGTGGATGTCAGAATCATAAGCGCTACAAATAAGGATCTTGCAGAAGAGGTCAAAAAAGGTACATTCAGAAAGGATCTCTATTATCGGCTTAATGTAATTCCCATAACTCTTCCGCCTTTAAGGGACAGAAAAAATGATATTCCTCTTCTTGTGTCTCATTTTCTTGAAGTAGCCCGAGATGATCATGAAGATGCGATTCCTGAGTTTTCAAAGGAAGCATTGAGTATAATGATGGATTATTCCTGGCCGGGCAATGTGCGGGAGCTTCAGAATGCAGTGCAATTTGCCATAGTGAGGTGCAAACAGGAGAAAATAATGCCATCTGATTTGCCCATGGAGCTTTTGAATATGGTTTTGGAGCATAATGGGGGAAACAACGATACTCCTCACTCAAGGAGTGACCGTGGGGCAGGAAGTGCAAGCCATGGCAAACTTGACAGGAATTCGGTTAAAAATGCCCTTGAGATTACAGGCGGTAATAAAGCAAGGGCTGCCCGTTACCTTGGTGTGGGTAGGGCAACCCTGTATCGTTTTCTGGACAGATTTCCTGATGCCGGAGATATTGAAGTTTATCGTTACTGAGCCTCTGCCTGGACATGAAAATCAACACAGACATCTCTGTTTCAGACTTTTTCCGGCCAGTTCATTTCTGTTATGAGTTCAGCATTGCATTCTTCTGGCCAGTCAATTTTCGTTATGAGTTCAGCATTGCATTTTTCTGGCCAGTCAATTTTCGTTATGAGTTCAGCATTGCATTCTTCCGACAAGGCAATCTTCTTTATGAGTTCAGTATTTTCCTTGCAGATTCATCGTTTACATCAGAAACATGTGGAATACCGGTCTCCCTTGCAGTTTCCCTGTTTCCTGAAAAGATGTCATGTCGGGAGATCTGGCTGAGCGAGAATTTTCTGGCCCCTGCCATGAGCTGCTGTAAACCACATCCCAGCTTGTCGGCCAATGTGTAGAAAGCAATTGCACCGTAAGGAATGTTTTTCATCTCATCCTTTCCGATTTTTTCCTCAAGTGAGTGGTATCCAACAAATATTTCGTCTGCGGTTTTGCCCACCTCAAGCACTGTCTTGGGAAGCTCGTTCCAGTTTCCATTTACCTTTGCCCTTCTTTCAGGATAGATTGCACCTTCAATATTTGCACCAAGGAATCCCGGTACCATGATGGCTCTTCCCATGCATATAAGCTTTGTATATGGTGCACCAAGTGCAAGTGCCTTGAATATGTGATCCTCAAGTGCAAATCCACCTGCAAATGACATGTCAACAACCCTTTTGCCCTTTGCAGAGATAACATTGGCATACTCATATGCCTTGGAGTGAAGGTTGATTGATGGAACTCCCCAGCTCTGCATCATATTCCATGGACTCATGCCGGTACCACCGCCTGAACCGTCAATTGTAAGAAGGTCAAGGGAAGCATCTGTGGAGAATTTTATGGCCATGGCAAGTTCTTCCATTCCATATGAGCCAGTCTTGAGGGTAATTCTATCAAAACCCAGGCTTCTGAGATATTCAACTGTACTCATGAAATCTTCCCGAACCTTTTCAACGGAATTGAGGTTTGTTGCTCCAAGTCTGCTGTGACGGGCAAAGGATTTAATTGCACCCTGCTCAAAACCCCTTTGAACTTCAGGTATGGATGGATCAGGGTCAACTACGTAGCCTCTGTCTTTAAGGAATCTTGCATAGTCAAGGCTTCTAACCTGGATTTCTCCACCAATATTTTTGGCTCCTTGCCCCCATTTAAGCTCAATTATGCATTTGTTTCCATATTTGTTAATAACATACTCAGCCACTCCGTTACGGGTATCTTCAACATTGAGCTGAACAATGATGGCACCATAGCCGTCATAATAGCGCAGGTATGTATTTATTCTGCGATCAAGCTCAGGAGCTACTTCAATTTTACCCTGTTTTTTGTCGCCTGGATTAATCTGGGAATTTCTATCAACTCCAACAACATTTTCACCTATTACAACAGGAATACCCACAAGAGCTCCACCAATTGCAAATGAATCCCAATATTTCTGTGCAATGAATGTGGAACCAAGCGCTCCTGTCATCAAGGGCATGCGAACCTTTGTTTTTACCTGATTGCCAAATTGGGTTTCCAGGCTTACATTTGGAAAGATACAGTCGTCGGGGCTGTTGGTAAGATTTTCTGTCAGGCCCTGGGCTCCATATGCATATCCTTGAATTCTCAATGAGTTGTATGAGACACCTACATGGGTTGTATTGTTTGCCCCTGCTGTCACAAGTCCGAAACTTCTGGGGTAGAGTAGTTTACGTCCTACCATACTTGAGAGCCATGTTTCGCATTTTCCCTTGCAGTCGGCTCGGCATAGAGTGCATAGACTTGATTCAGTTGCATCACCACGGTTGGCAGTTCCAATTACATCGTTTTTTTTGGAAAATCTCATTTGTTGTCATCCTTGTTAAAATTGAGGTTTCTGGAAATTTACCCACTTTGGGTCTGGCATAGCATTAGTAATTTCCTAATGTTAAACTCATCAGTCAAAAAATTATCTCTCTGTGAGTACCAAACATAGTATTTTCAAAATAATCGAAAACACAATATAAAGACGGCATCCTTCGTTTACCGCCTTACACTTTTCGGGGCACTATGCCAATTTGTGCGAACTCTTTCCCGAGAAAAGTGTACTATCCCGAAAAAAGCGTAATGTACTTTTGGGATGATATGAAGAATGCCATAAAGACTTTCATCTTTTTGATTGCGATGCATGGTGCATCATGGCCTTAAGGAGAGCTTCACGCCTGACATGAAAAACCAGAACAGGTTTCCATGCCAGAATCAGGAAGTTACTATTTCAGAATCATTATTGATTGTCAATTATTCTTTTAAAATGAGTAACCTTTTATAAGAAAATTCCGCAACTGCAAAAAAGCAATAAGATGTCGATTTTGAGTATTAAATATGAAAGCTATCTCCTGGGGCTGAAACGAACATCAGTTTTACTACCACAAAGTGAGATTGTTATCATTGACAACCCGCATTTTGTGGCATACTTTTCAACCTGCTCAACTCTTCTTCAATTTTATTTCAAGAATTGTTATTCAATGAGAAACTTCTTTGGAACCGTGGCATCCTTCATTTGCCGCTTAACCTTAACGTAATACCATGCCCATTTTTCGGGAATCTTAATCCTGAGAGTGTAAGTTGCTTTTGTTTCGATATGAAAGATGCAGGAGTCGCTCATTAATCAAGGCAACCATAAAAAAAGAAAGAATTTTTATCATGAACAATATAGAGTTTAAAAAATAAGAGCTGCTTTTGGTAAAACCCAGAAAGAGATGGCACAGATACTGGGTACTTCCCTGAAAGCAATCCACAGTTATGAACAGGGTTGGAGGACTATACCTCATCATGTGGAAAGGCAACTGCTTTTTATTCTTTCAAGAATGGACCCTGAAAAACAGGATGTTAAAAAATGCTGGGATATCATAGATTGTCCTGATGAGAGACGGGAAAACTGTCCTGCATGGGAATTTAACTGCGGAGACATGTGCTGGTTTATCAACGGAACCATTTGCAGCGGTAAACCACTTAAAGACTGGAAGACAAAAATTGCTTTATGCAAGAGTTGCAGAGTGTTTAATCATTTTTTTGATCAGGAGTAGTGGTGTTATGTATTCAAACAGAAAAGCCTGCACGCTGGAAAAACAGAATGCAACATGCAAAAATGGCAATGAGATGATCTGTGCACACAGAAAAAACCTTCCGGATGTCATTGATAGTATTCTCGGCCAGATTGACGATGAGAACTGTTTTGCCCACATTGGGGATGAACCTATACATTTTACTACATCAATAAAGGAGATGATTGATAAATTCAGGGAGATACTTTTTCCGGGTTATTTTTCAAACGAGAAACTTGACGGAGCAAACCTGAAATACACAATGGGCCAGACCATATCAAGGCTTCATGATATTCTTGCAGCCCAGATTACTCATGTCTTACGACACGATTGTCTTCGTTATGATATGCAATGCAGTGAATGCGAAGCAAATGGGTATCGAACAGCTCTTAAGGTTATAGAGTCAATTCCTCGTTTGAGAAGATTACTTTCAGAGGATGTAAAAGGTGCCTATGAAGGAGACCCTGCTGCAAAAAGCCATGATGAGATAATATTCAGTTACCCGGGGATATACGCCATTACGGTTTACAGAATTGCCAATCTCCTTCATGGATTTAATGTGCCTCAATTGCCGCGAATCATGTCAGAACATGCCCACAGCATTACAGGCATAGATATTCATCCGGGAGCTGCAATTGGAAAACGTTTTGTTATTGATCACGGCACAGGTATTGTTATTGGCGAGACAAGCGTTATAGGTGACAATGTCCGTATTTATCAAAATGTTACCATAGGTGCGCTCTCTTTACCCCCAGGAGCTGGTGAAAAACTACGGGATGCCAAGCGCCATCCCACAATAGAAGATGATGTCATAGTATATTCCGGAGCCACGATACTTGGTGGTGAAACTGTTATTGGTGCCCGATCTGTAATAGGCGGCAATGTTTGGCTGACAAGCTCTGTTCCGCCTGACACAAAAGTTTTTATGGAAATCCCCAAACTTATCTATAAATATGAAAATGGAGGTATTCCCGATGGCCATATTAAATAGCATAACAACATCCTGCGGGCACACCCCCCTGATTTCTCTTTCAAGAATAGCCCCTGATTTACCTGGAAAAATAGTTGCAAAAGCTGAATTTTTTAACCCCATGGGCAGCGTAAAGGATCGCATAGGGCTTGCCATGGTTGATGATGCAAAAAAGCGCGGAGTACTGAAAAACGGTGGATTGATAATTGAGCCAACAAGCGGTAACACAGGTCTTGGACTTGCCCTTGCGGCCGCAACTGGAGGTTACAGGCTTATATTAACCATGCCGGAGAGTATGAGCATTGAAAGGCGCAGCCTGATGGCTCATCTTGGCGCAGAAATCATATTGACTCCCGCTGCTGAGGGGATGAAAGGTTCAATAAGAAAGGCAGAGGAGATTCTCAAAGATAATCCTGAAGCCTTTATGCCAAACCAGTTTAAAAACCCTGCCAATCCGGAAATACACAGAAAAACAACCGCTGAGGAGATATGGAGTGATACCGGCGGCAATGTAGATATTCTGGTAGCTGGCGTTGGTACAGGGGGGACAATTACCGGTATTTCAGAGGTTATCAAGGCACGAAATCCATTGTTCAGAGCTGTAGCGGTGGAGCCTGCAAGCTCTCCTGTTCTTTCTGGTGGAAAGCCTGGGCCTCATAAAATTCAGGGAATCGGGGCAGGGTTTGTTCCTGATGTTTTAAATATAGATATAATAGATGAAGTGATAGCTGTAAGCAATGAAGATGCAATGGATGCCGGTCGCAAACTTGCCCGCAAAGAGGGGATTCTCTGCGGGATATCATCCGGTGCTGCCCTTCATGCTGCCATGATTGTGGCATCAAGGCAGGAGAGTAGGGGCAAAACGATTGTTGTTGTGCTTCCTGATACAGGGGAGAGATATATAAGTACTGATTTGTTCATGAAATAGCCCCGAATAGACCAGATATCTAAGGAATGAGCACGAAATAACTTTTCCATTCTGATTTACATGAAGCGGGCGAGACGCCCGCGTTCCCAGAAATAAAATGGGCACGTTGTTTAAAGCCCATTCCTAAAAGTACTTAAGGAATTGGTACGAAATAATTTTCTGTTTTTACACCCCTCTCCAGCCATTGAGAGGGGCTTCGGGTGGTTAGGTAAATGGGCAAGTTATTAAAAAACAAGTCCTAAACTAATTCATGACAAGATACTACCGCCTATTCCAAAACGGAGACATATCCCTCAGCCGCTTTATAATAGGTGGCATCTTCTCAATTATATAGTCCATCTCTTCCTTTGTATTATATGTTGAAAGAGAGAACCTGATTGTTCCATGTGCTGACTCAAAAGGCACCTTCATGGCCATGAGTACATGGGAAGGATCAAGTGAGCCAGATGTACATGCAGAACCAGATGATGCGCAAATTCCTGCCTGATCCATCAGAAGTAGTATTGATTCCCCTTCAATTGCATTAAATCCAATACTTAGAGTGTTTGGAAGGCGGTTAGCCTGATCGCCATTCACAGAAGATGCAGGAATTGCTTCAAGAAGCGATTTTTGAAGGTGATCTCTCAATCCTCGAACTCTTTGATCCATATCCTCAAGGTGGGTTGAGGCAAGTTCACACGCTTTTCCAAGACCCACAATTGATGCTGTGTTTTCGGTGCCTCCACGTCGCCCCTTTTCCTGGTGCCCTCCCTTTAAAAATGGTGGAAATTTGATACTATTTTTTACATAAAGAGCGCCAATTCCCTTTGGGGCGTGGATTTTGTGGCCGGAAAGGGAGAGCATGTCAACGCCTGATGTTTTTTTAATATCAATTGGAATTTTACCTGCTGCCTGAACAGCGTCTGTATGAAAAAGTATGCCCATTTCAGCGCTTTTTTGTGCAACCTCTTCCACAGGAAATATTACCCCTGTTTCATTGTTTGCCCACATCAGGGATATAATGGCTGTATTGTTGGTCATGATGCTGTATAGCATATCAAGATCAAGTATGCCTTTTTCATCTACAGAAACAAAAGATACTTGATATCCTTTTTTTGTTTCCAGATATTTATACAGATTACGAATTGCAGGATGTTCAACTGCTGATGTAATCAGATGTTTTTTTTCAGGATTCATTTCAAGGGCTGCCATAATGGCTGCATTGTCACTTTCTGTTCCGCAACTTGTAAAAATTATTTCATTGGGTTCAGCATTTATCAATGCAGCAGTTTTTGCCCTGGCTTCCTGAATCTTTTTCCCCACACTGCCACCAAAAGTATGCATACTTGATGGATTGCCATAATTTTCAGAAAAATATGGCAGCATCTCTTCCAGCACTTCCGGTGCAACCTGGGTTGTGGCGTTGTTGTCAGTATATACAATTTTCATTATATTATCTCTCCCGGGATTTTTTTATTTACAGGTATTTTCCATCCATTTGTAGTTATGCTTGGGGGCATTGATAGACAGTCATGCCCTTTTATTGTGTTACAGGAGCTTCTGAAAGGAGAGATTCCACAATGCTTTCGATCTTTTCAACGCATTTGCCGCATCCTCCACCAGCCTTGATATAAAAGGTGACATCTTCGGCATTTTTCAGGTTGTTATCCTTGACAGTGTCAATGATTTCAAGATCTGTCACTCCAAAGCATTCACATACCACATTTCCGGGTTTTTCCTGAATTTCAATGCCCTTGTAGGATCTGATTGCCTTTCTTAAGGCATCCTGTCCCATGACGGAACAGTGCATTTTTTCCTTTGGAAGTCCATCAAGATAGTCTGCAATATCATCGTTGGTTAATTTTTCCGCCTCATCCAGTGTAAGACCCTTTACCATTTCTGTCAGGGCAGATGAAGAGGCTACTGCACTTGCACATCCAAATGTCATAAAGGTTGCATCAACAATACGTCCACTTTTATTGATTTTAAGAAAGAGTTTTAATGCATCACCGCATGAGAGAGAGCCAACTTCCCCCACTGCACTTGGTTCGGTCATTTCTCCAACGTTTCTCGGGTTCAGGAAATGATCCTTGACTTTATCATTGTATTCCCACATATAATTTACTCCTTAATAAAAAAGTTAATGAGTGTTATTTTTTTACCGTGAACATGATTATCATTTTTATACTTGGGGGTGATTGATACGCAATCGTGTCCGTTTATTGGTGTATCATGGTTTCAGCTTTAAGGGAGTCAGAGCTTCCTAATTTACCATTTTTTTATTTCACATGAATACAATAAAAGATTTTTTTAAAAGTTTGCCGAAAAATAAAATACTACATAGTGGCATTTTGTCAACTCTTCACCACTTATGTGTTTATCTTTAACAGGTAAAAGGGAGGGATAATGAACAAGGCATCTGATGGTATCATTATAGGATTTATTGGAACTGGAGTTATGGGTAACAGCATGGCCGGACACCTTCTAAAAGCCGGCTATCCACTTCATCTATATACACGGACCCGTTCAAGGGCAGAAACATTATGTGAAAAAGGTGCTATCTGGGAGGAGAGCATTGCAGATCTTGCAGGAAAAAGCAATGTTATCATTACAATGGTTGGATTTCCTGATGATGTTAATCAGGTATATCTTGAAAATGGAGGAATCCTTGAAAATGCTGCACCAGGAACCCTTGTAATAGACATGACAACATCAAGCCCTGCACTTGCACGCAAAATCCATCAAAAGGCTGTTGAGCTGGATATAAGAGCCCTTGATGCACCTGTCTCTGGCGGAGATATCGGTGCAAGGAACGCCACTCTTTCAATAATGGCAGGTGGAGACAGGGATGCATTTGACATGGCTATGCCCATTTTGGAGCTTATGGGCAGCAACATATTTCTTCAGGGAGAAGCAGGAAGCGGTCAACATACAAAAATGGTTAACCAGATTGTCATAGCATCCACAATGATGGGAGTATGCGAAGCCCTTGCCTATGCTGAAAAATCAGGGCTTGACCCTGATATGGTTCTTAAAAGTATTGGAGGGGGTGCTGCCGAAAGCTGGTCGCTCAAAAATCTTGCCCCCCGTATAATTAAAGGTGATTTTGAACCTGGATTTTATGTCAAACACTTTATAAAAGATATGAAAATTGCCATTGAGTCAGCAAATGAGATGGGGCTTGAGCTTCCAGGTCTTGGACTTGCCAGAAAACTTTACGAAAAACTCGCAGCTTCAGGATGTGAGAATGACGGCACCCAGGCACTTTATAAGCTTGTTGTAGGGCGATTATAAAATTGTGATAGGTTGATGTGTCTGATTTCTGTTTTTGAAATTTTTGTAAGACTATTGTTGCTTTTTCAACGAAAGGAAAGTAACTCCCCAGAAAAAAATCAGTCCAGCCCCCATAAGCAGGGTTCCGCATGGAAATACAACGTCGAGGCTGAAGTAGTCCATTGCAAACCCTGCACCCATTGAGCCTGCCATCATTCCCAGACTGTGAGCAACTGTAACAATTGACATTACAGAGCCCATAGCTCCCTTTTCATTTCCGTGAATTACTGTCAGAGCCATCAGTGAAGGCATTGATATCCCCCCGCCGATTCCAAAAACTGAAACAGCAAGCAGCAGGTTGAAATAAGATGTGGATGTATAGATCATTAGCATTGAAACAGCGCAGATTATTCCGCCTGTAACAACAAGAATGGTTTTGTTCATGCGATCTGCAAGATATCCCATTGGAAGCTGAAGGATGCCGCTTATAAAGACCCCTAACATCACCAGAATGCCTGTTGAAGAGCCTGAAAGTTCAGGTACGCGGCTTTGGGCGAAAATTGGAAGAAAGCACCATATTATCCCGATACATGCAGTGTAGGAAAATCTGTACGAAAAAAGGCCGAAAAGCTTCGGTTCCCTTGCTATTAAGTGCCATGGAATGGGTGGCCTGTCCCTGTGTTTTATAAATTCCTGGTCAGTTGGGGGAAGAAATAATATGCAAAGCCCCATGCCAATAAATGAAAGAATCCCCATACATGCAAAAGCTGCATCCAATGACCATATGTCATGTATTATACCTCCCATTATGGGGCCAAGACTTAAGCTGGAAAACATGGACATGTTAAACAGGCTCATGGAGTAACCTTCTCTTCCTTCCGGCGTAATTTCCCCCACATATGCCTGGACAACAGGCATAATCATGGATGATGCAATTCCCTGTACAAACCGAATAATTATAAGAGAAGATACGCTTGATGTTATGATAAAGGCAACTGATACAACTACATATCCTGCAAGACCGATAAATATAAATGGTCTTCGTCCTTTTTTGTCAGAGAGAGAGCCAAAGTATGGAAGCAAAATGGTTCGGGAAAATGAAAAAGAGCCGAAAATAAGACCCACATAAATTCCTGAAGCTCCAAGATCATTTGCATAGATTGGTAGAAGGGGCACCACAATTCCAACACCTGTAACTGTTGAAAAAATGATGAAAAAGAGGGTAAGAAAAATTTTTTTGTGGGAGGAGGGGATAGTCATGGACATAATGTCCCTGAGCCTCCCGATGTAATTCAGTTCAGGCTCCATGGGGCCTCTATATATCCACTTTACAGAGGATTTGCAATATTAAAAACCTCAATTTCTTTTTTCCGCATGACCCTTAAAAAAAATGGTAATTGCATTGATTTTTGATCTTCAGCTACATGATATATCTGGTGAAATAAATGTGACTCTTCTCTTGTTAACTTACCATTGACAAAAAAACAAAGCTCATATATTTACTGATACTTGTATCAATTAAAGATTGAATATAAGTGGTTGCTTGGCCACATAAAGTCACAAGTCAAGTGTATTTTTTGAAAGTAAGTGAGTTTTTGGAAATTTAATTAATCGATGTATCAAACCTGATGGTCTCGTAAACAGTTGGAAATGCCGGAATCGTTATTCATAATTTCAATGGTGTGCGGCGCAAAAAATCCTGAAGTCTGGCTTTTGCGGGAACCTCAAACTAACAAAGGGAGAATCCAATGTTAACTAAAATTTTTCCGTTTCTGCTCTGGTTCAAGGATTACAACGGGGAGAAAATGAGAGCAGATCTTGTTGCCGGTATTACAGTGGCAATGGTACTTATTCCTCAATCAATGGCCTATGCTCAGCTTGCAGGTCTTCCGGCATATTATGGTCTTTATGCAGCTTTTCTGCCACCCATGGTTGCTTCTTTGTTCGGCTCCAGCCGTCAGCTTGCAACAGGTCCTGTTGCGGTTGTATCGCTTATGTCGGCAGCCTCCCTTGAACCCCTTGCAACAGCGGGAAGTCCCCAGTTTATTGCATATGCGATAATTTTGGCATTTACCGTGGGAACATTTCAGCTTTTTCTTGGTGTGTTCAGACTGGGTCTTGTTGTAAATCTTCTGTCCCATCCGGTTGTAAACGGTTTTACAAATGCTGCTGCCATTGTTATCGCCTCATCTCAGTTTTCAAAGCTGTTTGGCGTATATGTTGACAAAGCCCCCCACCACTACCAGACCATTATAAATGTCTGCAAATCAGCTTTCCATTATACCCATTTTCCAACTCTTGGCATGGGAGTGCTTGCCATTGCCATAATGGTGGGTCTGAAAAGGTATAATCCCAGGATACCAAATGTCCTTGTTGCAGTTGCTGTAACCACAACACTTTCTCTGTTTATGGGTTTCAACAATGATCGGACAGTACCCATTGAAAATATAAAGAATCCGGAAGTTGTTAAAACAATTGAAGAGTTCAACAGTGACATTATGCTCATAGAAGAGCTGGGTGCAAAAAGGGCAGGGCTTAACAACGAGCTGAAGGCCGCCCTTGAGGAGTCAAAGGCAAATGGCCATCACTTCCCGTCTGACAGGCAGATAGAAATTGAACACAGTCTTGTGGTGATAAATTCCCAGATTGATCGTGCCAAGGCATCTGCCCATGAAAAAAGAGAACTTCTCAGGCTTATCCATTTTGCCACAGCCGACAATCCAGGTGAAACCCCCGAATTTTACGTAGGGCCTTCGCTTCCGGATGGTGCTGAAACAGACGGAAATAAATGGAGAGTCAAGGTTGGCAACAAGGTTATTGACGTTAAAAAAATCAATATGATCGGTGGTGGAGCAATCGTGGGAGAGATTCCAAAGGGACTTAAAGTAGGTATCCCCAAAGCTCCGGAAAATACATCCTATTTTGCAGCCTTTATCCAGCTTCTGCCGTTTGCAGTAATCATCTCCCTGCTCGGTTTCATGGAGGCAATTGCAATTGCAAAGTCAATGGCAGCAAAAACAGGCCAGAAGCTTGATCCAAACCAGGAGCTTATAGGACAGGGGCTTGCAAATATTATCGGTTCCTTTGGGCAGAGTTATGCTGTTTCCGGATCATTTTCACGTTCTGCTGTAAACCTCCAGGCCAATGCTGTAAGCGGTATGTCTTCGGTTGTGACAAGCATTATGGTTGCTTTGACACTGCTCTTCTTTACTCCGCTTTTATATCATCTTCCCCAGGCTGTTCTTGCCTCTGTTATCATGATGGCAGTTATAGGGCTTGTTAATACCAACGGATTTGTCCATGCCTGGAAAGCCAAACGTTCCGATGGTATCATCTCTGTTATTTCATTTGTATGCACCCTCTACTTTGCCCCTCACCTTGAGGAGGGCATTATGGTAGGTGTTGCTCTTACATTTGGACTTTTTATCTACAAAAACCTCAGACCAAGGGTTGCACTTCTTTCCAGAAGCGAAGACAAAACCTTGAAAAGCGCTGTAAAATGCGGCCTTCAGGAGTGTGACCATATTGCTGTTGTAAGATTTGATGGCTCTCTTATATTCACAAATGCCACATATCTTGAGGATAAGGTGCTGGAGTATATAACTGAAAAGCCGGCACTGCTTCATATTCTCATTGAGTCAAGTGGTATTAATGACATTGATGCATCAGGTGAAGATGCATTGTCTATACTTATTGATACAGTGCGGGGCAGTGGCAGGGAGATTTCGTTCTGTGGTGTCAAGGAGCGTGTAATTGATGTACTCACCAGGACACATCTGATTGAAAAAATTGGTGAGGACAATATCTATCCTGATGCAGGAACAGCGCTTCAGGTTATTCATCGCAGGATTCATGATCAGGGTGACTGCACCACCTGTCCTCTTAAAGAGTGTATCTATCTTCCCTGATTGATTTTGTACTATTTTTATTAGAAAGTCTCCATAACATGCTGATATACAACGACTTTCATGTTTCGTTGTGATGCGTCATAAAACATGGAGGTTTATAAGAAAACTACTGTATTTTAAGGCGCTTAAGGACTTTCACTTTTCGTTGTGGCAGATGGGAGCTGCCATGGTCGTTATTCATACTCAAAATCGACACCTTATTGCTTTTTGAGCAGTTATTGAATTTGTCTGAATCAGGATAACCAGGATGAAAAGGATGCTCAGGATAAATAAATAATCCTGCCTTATCTTGTTAATCTTGGACATCCTGATTCAGACAATGTTGACAAGGCTCAAAAGATCATAGGTGTCGGCTTTGAGTTCATAAATGGGCATGAAATAACTTTTCTTTTTCAAGGCCCTTGACAGATTTGAAAAACGCTGATTCTAATTTATTTTGTGGTTTAGGTAAAAAAGAGGCATAATCGATTAAAACTCTACCACTCAGGATAATCGCCAACAATGCCGAAACGACAATGTAGTAAAATAAAGGGTACTGTGACAATCCCTATCAATATGCAATAAAACAGAACTTTTTGTTTTGGCTTACGAGCATCCATTGCAAATGTAAATGTTCAATCATTTGCCCTGGGTCAGTTCGTTTCCTTTTCCAATATCTCCAATGCTTCTTTAAATTTGTACCGTTTGACCAGCGCTTTTAACTCCTTGTGTCCGGCCAGTTCTTCAAGCAAGGGCGCATAGGTTTTTTTCCGCCTGGATTGCAGTGCAGTTTTGAGTTCCTGCAGCAATTCCACCTCACGTTCTGTGGAAAGAGGTTCTTGAATCCTTACATCTTCTTTGAACTTAACTGTCCCTACGATCTCATCACATACCAGCCTCAATTGTTCCTGAAAGGCGTTGAGATTTTCAACATTGGGATCATCTTCTAAGGTTTTAGATATCTCACTGAGCTTTTCTGCACCGATGGCGGCACTGAGTCCCTTGATTGTGTGGATGAGTCTCTTAAAATCCTCCTTTTGTGGAGATGTTTTCAATGTGCTATAATTATTAGCAAAATCACTTAGCAGTTTTTTATAAAGAGTTGCATCACCCATGATCCTTGAGAGACCGGCCCGGGTATCGACATGAATCATATCAGGAAGCATATCAGGCACTGCACCGTCTGAATTCTCTTTAAGTTCACCGTCTGGATTCTCTTTCATTTCACCGTCTGGATTCTCTTTCATTTCACCGTCTGGATTCTCTTTCATTTCACTGTCTGAATCCTCTTCCAGTTCCACTTCACCGGGCACTGCTTTTGCCTCGCATTTTTTACTGATGTATTTCAGTAGTGTGGCAAATAGTTTTTCGACATCAATGGGCTTATTGAGATGCTCCTGCATCCCGGCCTCTTTGGTTTTAGCAATGTCGCTGAGCAGAGCGTTGGCGGTTAGTGCAATGATGGGTAGCGTGCTGTTTTTCTTCCGAATCAGACCTGTGGCCTCATATCCGTCCATCTCCGGCATCTGTATATCCATCAGGATCAGCTCATATCTATCTGGTTCTGCATCCACCATTTCAACCACTTCCTTGCCGTTGAAGGCATCGACAATCAGTATCCCGCTGTGGGAAAGCATGCCATGAATGATTTCCCGATTCATGCTGTTGTCTTCGGCCAATAGAATCGTGCTTCCACTCAGGGTTGTTAGCTCATTTTTAAGGGAGGCGTACTGAACCGTTTTATCATATTCGTGCTTGATTTTCTCACCAAAGGCTTCCATGATAACGGTGTAAAGCAGGGATGGATTGACGGGTTTTTGCAAAAAGATCTCTATGCCCTGTTCTTTGGCGGCATTGAGCAGGCTCTCCTGGCGATAGGCCGATACCATGATGATGGTTGGTGGGAGGCTTTGGCATTGTTCCTTGATCTTTTTTGTGGTCTCTATCCCGTCAAGGTCTGGCATTTTCCAGTCCATCAACACCAGGTCAAAATATTGTTTCTGCTGGCAGATCATTGCAATGGCTTCTTCTCCGCTGTCGGCTGTTGTGACATTGATATTGAATCCTTTAAGCAGGCTGGTCAGTATATTTTGCCAGCTTGGAGTATCGTCCACAATCAGCACCTTTTTGTCCGGGAATTGCCGAAGTCGTTTGGGCTTGCTCTTCTGTTCCCCCAGGGGCACCTCAAATGTAAAGGTGCTTCCCTGGTTAGCCACACTTTCAACCCAGATACTGCCCCCCATCAGTTCCACAAGTTGCCTGGAAATTGCAAGGCCCAGACCAGTCCCGCCATATTTTCGGGTGGTGCCGGCATCAGCCTGGGAAAAAGACTGAAAAAGGCGGGACTGCTGTTCGGGTGTCATCCCGATACCTGTATCCTGAACCTTGAACTGGTAACGCTCCTGTTCCAAACGGGTGATATATATTCCCACCTCTCCTGTTTTGGTGAATTTTACAGCGTTGTTGGCAAGGTTTGTGAGAACCTGTCCCAGCCGCAGGGGATCACCGTGAAGTTTCATATTCATCCCTTGATCATAACTGACAACAAACTCCAAACCCTTTTCGTTGGCTTTGAGTTCCACCAGGGTAGTGACGTTGTCTATGACGGTGTGCAGGTCAAAATCAATTTCTTCAATGGCAAGCTTTCCAGCCTCGATTTTGGAAAAATCAAGGATGTCGTTGATAATTCCCAACAGAGAGTTTGCCGAGTTCTCAATCTTATGAACATAACTGCTTTGCGTTGGGTCGAGGCGGGTTTGTTTTATCAGATAGATCATGCCGGTAATTGCGTTCATGGGTGTGCGAATCTCATGACTCATGTTGGCCAGAAAAGTTGACTTTGTCATGGTCGCCTCTTCTGCCTTTTTTTTGGCTGCCGTAAGCTGCATGTTGACATGGCTGAGTTTGCGATTCCAGTAAAGCCCACCCATCAGGATCAGTGCAACGCCCACCAGAATTTTCCAGATAAGACTGTAGTCAGTTCCTTTTTCCATGCGAACCGAGAGCCACTTATTACTGATCTCTTCAATATCATTGTCTGACAGGGAGTCCACAGCTTTTTCCATAATTCCCTGTAGTATAGCATCATTTTTGTTTACCCCAATGGAATAGCGTTTTTTAAGGCCTGTCTCACCAATGATCTTAATATCAAACAATCGCTCCTTGGCAATAAGGTATGCCGCTCCGACCAGGGGATTTATCGCAGCATCCAGCTCTCCGCCGGAAACCATTCGCATGGCTTTGATATGGTTTTTCACATCAACCACCCGGATTGCCGGATACTCACTGCGAATGATTCCAGCCGTCCGGGAACCTTTGACGACTCCCACTGTTTGTCCTTTTAATGCATTGAGGCCGCCGATATAGGACACATCATTTTTAACGATGATCACTTCGGGCTCCTCATAGATGGAGCTGGTGAAATTTAAAAAGGATCTGTGATCAGGGGTTGGTTCCATGAATGAAACAATATCGCACTTTCCGGATTTGGCCTTTTCCAATGTCTCCTGCCAGGTTTTGGTGTGCAACAGGGTAAATGGTTTTCCGATTTTCCGGGCAATGAGCTGCAGATAATCCGCTGCCAGCCCTTCATATTTTTTCTGTTCGTTAATTTTTCCATAGGGCTCCCAGTCGGGATTGACGCACATGGTGATGGTTTTTTTTTCGATCAGATAGGCATCCTCTTTTGGGGTGAAGTTTATAAGGCCGGCTCTGCTGTCCTTTGTCACACCAATCCATAGGTTGGCCAATGCCTCTTTTTCTTCCTCGGAAATAGAATCCAGCCCCTTTTGTATTATCGAACGTAGAATGGGTTTCTCCGGGCGTATGCCAAACCGCAGGTCCTCCTTATCAATATTCGGCAGTTGTAGTTCACCAGCCAGTTTCAGATTTGTATAGACATGCTTTTTGATCAGGTAGTTGATATTCGTCAGATTCTGAATCAGGGCATCGATTTTTCCAAAGACCAAGGCCTTGGTTATCTCATCATATGTCTCATATGAGACAAGTTCCATGGTTCCTATCTCTTCCAGATCTTTTCTGTAAAAAATATCCTTGAGTACCCCCACTCTCTTACCTGCCAGGCTTTCTAATCCCTGATACTCTCCAAAATCATCCCGTACAAAGATCATGATGGGAATTTCGTAGTAGGGTTTAGTGAAAAGGGTAAACTCCTCCCGCTCTTTTTTGTACGAGATGCTGGTGATCATATCCGCTTTTTTGGTTTTGAAAGCCGTCAAAATGGAATTCCAGTTGCCCAGCTGTTTGGTGAACTTCAACCCCGTTCTCTGGGAAATTAATGCAAGCAGATCATGTTCGAATCCGCCCGCTGCATCCTGGATTATGTATGAAAATGGGGAGAAGTCCGGCATCATGGCAACCCTGACTTCAGGATTTGAGTTTATGAATGCATTCTCCTCGGGGGTAAATTCCAGAGCACAGGATGCCACGGGAAACAGAAGTACCGGGTAAATAATTACCAGGTAAATGATTATTCGGATCAGAATTGATTTCAAAATGATTCCTTAAATTATACATCCCTGAAAATACTTCGGTTCCGACCACCTTCCTTGGCTTTGTACAAGGCACTATCAGCCTGCCTTAACAAACTGTCCAACGAAGTGCTATCTCCTTTTTTACAGGCCATACCGCTGCTGATGGTACAGTATATGGTCGAACCACCGTCTGTATTGATGGGTATTTCACATACTTTCTGTTGAAGTAGGGATGCTATTTCCATTGCCCGGGTTTCGTCCCCTGCTTTTAGAAGAACAGCAAATTCTTCTCCTCCCATACGGCCAAAAATCGATGACTCCGGAAGCGTTTGGGAAATGGCAGTGGTTATCGTTTTCAATGCGATATCTCCAGTATGGTGACCATATTTGTCATTGAGCCGTTTGAAGTGATCAATGTCGATCATCAGGGCGTAAAGGTCATCTGATGCTTCAGCATACATTTGTTCAGCCAGTTGGAAGAATTTTCTACGATTATAAATTCCGGTGAGGCTGTCACGGGTGGCGAGGAAATTCAGCTCCCTGAGCACATCCTGAAGTTTGAGCTGAACCTTCACCCGTGCCAGAAGCTCTTTAGGCTTGAACGGTTTGGTCACATAGTCCGCACCACCCAGGTCATAGGCCTTTTCAATACTCTCTTCGTCACTTTTAGCCGTAATAAATATGACCGGGATATTCTGTGTCTCTGGCTGATTCTTCAGTCTTTGGCACACAGTATATCCGTCCATTCCAGGCATAAGTATGTCCAGCAACACAAGGTCGATGGATTCTTCTTTGATCAGTGCAAGGGCATCCTCACCGGAAGTTGATGGAATTACGTCATACTCCTTTAAAATAGCAAGTAGCATATCAATATTGCTTTCGTTATCATCCACCACCAGAATCGTTTTTGCTATATCTTCATTCATTTTTTTTCCCATACCCCAGGAATCTTCTTGAAGTGATTTTTTTGTCATCAAAGGTTTAAAATTTACCGGAAGTTCGGTATTGTTTCACAAAGGCTCGTCTATTATCTCACAAAGACCCAGCTTAGGCTTAAAGCGACTTATAAACCATCTGTCATGTGGTTGAGTGTTTGTTGCATTTGCAGGCAGGCAGCCGTTATTTCCTTCCTGTTCATGGTACTCTTTTTTTCCAATTCTTTTATCATATTAGCTGTTATATCAATCAGTTGTACCAGGCTCTGCTTAAATTGAGATGGATTCTTTATAAAAGCCAATTCAGCCTGCTCTTTCACGGTCTCTTCCAGCCGTACCTGATAGCTGTGCAATTTCAGATGAGTTTGTACCCTTGCCAAAAGTTCTATGGCGTTAAAGGGTTTTGCAACATAGTCCACAACACCGAGTTCAAAACATTTCTGTATATCCTGTTCGCTGCTTTTAACGGTAATGAAGATAACGGGTATCTCCCGGGTTTTCTCATCAGCCTTGATGCGGCGACAGACCTCAAAGCCGTCCATTTCCGGCATGACAACATCCAGGAGTATCAGATCCACATCCTCTTCCTGCAGTATTTCCAATGCTTCTTTGCCTGAAAGTGCCGGAATGACATCATACCGTTTTAATATACCCACGAGTATATCAAGGTTTATTTCTGAATCGTCAACAGCCAAAATGGTTATTTCTTTTCCCATTCATTCCTCACGAATTATTTCTTCGTCCACTTTTTTCTCACAAAAAAAATAGGATTATGTTGTTTTTCAGGGTTTTATTTCCATAAAACGATGATAACCCATTGTATTCAATGAGAACATTTAATAGTATTTGTTAATACAGGATTTATGGTTTATCTTTAATAAATTCAATGTATTATACTAAATCTAAAGGTATAATACCCTGGAATTCAACAAGATCCACTGCCTATATATCATAAATTTATGGATACCATAACTCAATTATCAGGCCTTGATTATCGTTTGGACCAAAAATGAAGAAATCATAGTAAGTTGGATAAGCCTATACATGTTGACCTTGGGTAAATAGCTTAAATAATATGCTATATTGACATTATGTTTAATCCTGGATACCCCGGAATCAAGACTGCTCATGGAGTGACAATCCTGATTTCTGATGGTCTTCCGCAATTTGGGGGGTGGTAGAATCTATGCACATTTTTTCAACAAACAGGGCTATAACTGTTTGATTATTTAGACTATTAATGATGTCAACACTTGTAACTTTATCCGTTGGAAAAAACACCTATTTTTACCGTGGAAATGGATACATTATTTCCATGCTCGGGGGTGGCGATACTTCCGCTATGTCCGTTTACTAAGTAAAAGAATAGTATTATTCGTTGTTGCTTAAATCAATACATGTATGTATGTTTGTTGTATTGATTTAACTTGATAGTATAGGAATTTCTATTTTTATCCTGCAAAAGCAGGCAGTTATGGAAAAGTCCGCCCGAAGGGCGCTAAGTTCTCTGATTGGCCACCACATATGGTTACTAATTTGAATTTGTAATAATATATGTAGTACTTCGTCAAAGCTTAAAATTTGGGAAAATCAATCTATAAAGGCTTGAAAGATTACCTTATCTAAAATGAACAACCCTAAAAATTAGCTTTGACAATGCAGTAGTTTGAAAATTGAGAAGTTACAACTCACGAGTTCCATAACAGCCTTCCGAGAGAGAGCGACGAATAGTTTTGACTGACTCCAATTAATATCAACCAAACAGGAGAAACACCATGAAATCAAGTACAAAAGACCGTCCGAAAGGGCAGATGCATCAGGTGAAAGGCAAGATTAAGGAGGCAATAGGAAAAACAGTTGGAAATCCTGATTTGGAACTCAAAGGGAAACAGGAACATTTTGAGGGAAAAGCTCTGGAAAAAAAGAAAAAAAGGAGTGGATCATGAAAGAGAATATGGAACCCGTTAATATCGAACAATTACTGTCAGAGGCTGATGAGCTTATTAAACAGATAAATTCCGATTCCATCAAGGATATGGAAGAAGAATATATCATTCAATTTGAAAAACATGCCCAGGAACTTGAAAAAATAAAAGTCGTGGTAAAGGAGAAAATCAATAAGCCGGAATTATCGGAAATAATGACAAGTTCTGAAGGTGTGCACGAAGCGATTCAGGATGTTTTGAAAGCCATACGTGGCTTGGCAAAAGATATCTCCTGATTTCCATCTTATAGACCAGTCCCACACTTCAAGACAAGAACTCGTTCTAAATTTGCCGGTTACCCTTAAATTTCAATTGATAACCATATTTAGTGGTAGCTCAGAGAACTTATGATTGACGAGTTAATCTCATCACAGGATAAAGTTCATCATCCGATTATTAACCTTGGTTTATCCGATTATTCACCCGGCAACACATAAAAAAACACCGAAATAAAATGACAAAAGCTCCCGATCAAAACCAGTATATGGAAAATAGCATGATTAAATTTTATTTTTTTAATGCTGTATAAAAACGCACCGATTGTGTAAGCTATTCCTCCTGCAAAAAGCCAACTCACACCTTCCAAAGGCAAATTATGAATCAAGGGTTTTATGGCGAAAACTATAATCCAACCCATAATTACATAAACAATTGTCGAAATAAGTTTGAATTTTCCTGTAAAAAAAAGTTTCAGAATGATTCCTGTCAAAGCCATGCCCCAGGAAATACCGAAAATCACCCAACCGATCATCCCTTTAAGAGTTATCAGTGTAAAAGGAGTGTAGGTTCCTGCTATGAGAAGATAAATGGATGCGTGGTCAACGATATTAGATCTGTTTCTCAGCTTTGAAGTTTTAACGCTGTGGTAAAACGCAGATGACGCGTATAATATCATCATGCTGGCTCCAAAAATGCCGAAACTGACAATATGCCAAATATCTCCATGCATATTTGCATGTATAAGCAGAAATACCGAAGCAATAATGCTCAGGATGAAACCGACTGCATGGGAAATAATATTGATATTTTCTTCTGCTGGCGGATAGTAATTTTTAGCTTTAATATTTTTCATCAGGTACCTTTTGTGCATTTTAAAGTTTTTGAGGGGCTTCCTTCATTGCCCAGTTTACACTTTCGGAAATAATATTCCCATTTGTTGGGCATTTCCATCCAAAAAATAGCCCTTTCTTTCTACTCTCACCACGGTATTGGGCACTGCTTCGGGATGCTGAATCATCCCAATGGCATAGTGAAAATTGGGGTCAAACATTTCTCCCCAGGCAGCAATTATGTGAAGCGGCCTGATCATCAAGACAGAATAATTTCTGATCTAACAAGGCTACATTCAGCTGATTTTCTTATTCCCGAAATTCTCATGTAAGTATCAACCATTTTTATATACAATATAAATATTTGAGAAATAACTCATTTTATAAAATCAATTGTCAACTGCCCATTAATCTATTATTATTTTAATGTATTAATAAAATATTAATTTATTAGGTATGCGAGAGGGAATCAAAATGCCTTTAGTCAAAGTCAATAAACACCATCAAATTGTCATACCATTAGAAATCAGAAAAAGATATAAAATTACTCCCGGTGATTACCTGGAGGTAGATGACAAACAAGGAGACATCTCATTGACTCCGGTGCGAGTAGTGCAGAGCCGGAGAGAAGAGGTGTTTCAGGATATTTTTGGCATTTGGAAAAAAACCAAGGATGAGCCTTTGGAAGAAATCGAGTCTTTGGTTGATGAAGCCGTCCAGCATGTAAAGCAAAATAGCCATGTATAAGGTTGTCTTGGACTGCAATATTCTCATTAGTGGCTTAATCACTCCCAGGGGAAATCCCGCTCAAATTTTGCGAATAGCATATGAACGCCAGGTGGAATTGATGGTTTCGCCGGAAATCATAAAAGAATATTGGCGGGTACTGCATTACCCCAAAATTGTCAAACGCTTAGAAAAAATGGGTATTCCCATTTCTACTGCCGAAAGCATTTTGAAAAATTTTAACGAAATTGCCACGGTAACCTTGGGGGATTTAGAGGTTAAAGTGATTGCAGACGATCCCACTGATGACAAATTTTTGAGTTGTGCTGTTGAAGGAGAGGCTGATTTTATCGTGAGTGGAGATGACCATCTTTTGAGTGTCAAAGAGTTTCAGGGGATTCGGATATTGACACCGCAGGCTTTTTTAGAGATGAATGTTCGTGAATATCCCTCCTGGCCTCCTGACTCCAATAGATGGTACGGTAATTGAACGCCAGAATATCGCCATCCCATAGTTGCGTAATTGATCCCGAAAGTCCCCATGTATTAAATTTAGGGTCAAAAGCACAGCTTTCTGGATAGCGATATCCAGGTCACTTGATAATTCTCCAATCATCATAACCAATGGTTCGGACAGTTTTTCAATATCAGAATATCTGAAAAGATAACTTTCTAAAATTATTGAGTCTGATTTTTTTAGTTTCAAAATAACAGACTCTATAAAAACAAATACTTACAAAAACTGTTCTAATTGTTGTAACTGTCATGGTTTTATGACAATTGTTGGATAAAGCCCTTTCTTATGTCCTTCTGGATATGGTTGCAGGGTATTAAAGGAGATGTATTGATTTTTCTGTGCATGGCCTTTTTTCTCACTTCCGTTAAAGAAGGCACCGTTTGCCTCAAGAATGTGGTGAATTCTGTCCTTGAAGGCTGTAACAAAACTTGCTCCATTCCCCTCAAAATACATGTTCCCCATGGATATGCCGGAGGTAATTCCTGAGAATTTTTCTATTGGAATGCTGTGATTTGCAAGGTCTTCATCATCCTTTATCATACCCCATACAAGCTGTCCTGGTGGGATGGTTAATGACTCCTTCACATCAATGATGGTGTGGGGCATGATTATGGAGTCCTTTCCTATGGTAAGTCGTCCGTCCGGGCATCCTCTCAGAAAGCTGTTAAAGCCTACAAACACATTTGTCCCAAGGTCAGCTTCAATGATTTTTGCACCATGAGCGGTTACATTAAAACCCTCAAGCTGGGAATTGATTATATAGCAGTTCTCCTGTGCATTGGCTCCCTTGCCAAGGTAAGAGTTTTGCAGATATGCCCTCTGTGAGACAAGAACATTTTCTCCAATGGTTGTTGTTGGTTTAACAACTGCATAGCGATCTAATGATGCACTGGTTGGAACTGATGTTGAATGTTCAATATTTACAACATCAAAAACCCTCTGGAATGCCTCTTTTCTGTCCTCTACAAAATCTATGAAAAGCCCCTGGGGCGGCGCTGTGGGAGATATGAAAATATAATCGTTCAGTTCATCCACAGGGTGTTGATAAATAAAGTTGAATTCACCAGGATTGCGTACCCAAACCGTACCTGCTGCAATATCAAGGTGACTTACCTCACCTGCCTGAACATAGGCAAATCTTCTGATTACACAGTCTCTTATTGTTGTAAGATCAGCAGTTGCAAAGGGGCCAAGAAAGCATCCGTCAGATGGAGAGCCATGAATATTGGCATAATTCATGGAAATGGTATCTTTTATGAAAAATTCCTCAAGGGTTTCAGGGTCATGGGAGAAGTTGTGTACAAGTGTTTTTATCAGCAGACTGTCAGTGATATTGATCTCTTCATCCCTGTTTACCGGGATTTCGAAGCACTGGTATTGGAACAGATCTCCTTTTTTCTTAAGTTCATCTCCTCTGATATCGCTTTTGTAAAGAAGCGAGTTGATCACGTTACAGTGGCCGAGAAAATAACTTCCGGCAAGGTTTGAATGTTTAAACTGAAAGCTCAATGGATGGTGGGGAGATATTCCGAAAAAAGCGTAAAATTTTATCATCTGGCCAAGAGGAATGGCATTCTGGGCATAGGGATTGACCTCAAATTCCAGTTCCCTCAGATTGATATTCACCCGCTGGATTATCCTGTCATAAAGGTTCTCTAACTCTTTCATACTCTTTCCTTATCTTAAGAATTTCTTGGTTTGTATCATTTTTGTGCTTTGACATTATTAATAACCAGAGTAAATACATCAGAGAGTCTTAAAACTCCTACAACCTCTTCTTCTCTTGTTACCAGCATGGATAACCTTTTTCGAGAAGCCATCTGGTAGGCGGCTGTGGCAAGGGATGTATTTTCATCAATAAAGTCATTATCTGCAACTTCTTTCATAAAATCCTCAACCTTCATGCCCATGATTTCAGGATCTGCATATATCTTGTCAATGGAAGTATTTTTAAGGTAGGCATCTTCCCGCAATCTTGTAATATATTTTGAAGAGAAACCAAACTTTCTTATCTGTTCAATATTTTTCATCCCTTCATTTTTAGTTTCCAGAGCAGTCAATATATTAAGCTGGCTGAGTTTACCTATCACTTTTCCTTCAGAGTTGACTATAAGCAGAATCCAGTGAGGGTTGTTATCCACAGGCTCTTTTCCCTTAAAAGCGGAAGTCTTGCAGTTTCCCATTTTAGTGTCATCTGTCGTTTCCACTGATTTGTTGCTGCAAATAGTATTTGTTTTTGCATTTTCAAGTGCAAAAACTGCTTCCATAAGGGTTGCACCTTCTGAAATGGTCGGATACTCAGAAATAGGCACCATTGAGTCTTTGACAATGTTATTCATTTTGAAACTCCGATTACAGGTTAATATTTCATGTTGGTCTGTTATTAGATGCGAATTTTCTATCATGCATGCTATTTTATATCAAGCCTCGCTTCGCATTAGCTGTTTATGGTTTATGAAAAGAGAAAATGAGGCTTCTGCAAATTTAAACTGAGTTTTGAATGGTATTGGGTGTATTATTTGTCTATAAATTAAGTTCGAATACAATCCTTAAAGAATAGTTAATTTCCTCTACTTTGTTTTTTGACAATTTACCTCGAATTTTGATCAATCTTTGTCGATGATCTATTGGACGTGTCTGTAAACAGTCTGCTAAGGATTTTTTTGAAAGACCGTTGTCGGGTGAAGGAAGAATTTCAACATTAGTGTTTATCATAGCTTTTTTAGCACTCCATTCAGTAATTGGAACAACTTGAATAACAGGGACTCTTTCATTATAAATGTCGTTAGTTACAACTACACATGGCCTGATTTTTCCAGTTTCTGAACCTTTTGTGGGCTCAAGATTAACGTCAATAATCATACCTCTTTTCAAGACAGTCATTCTGGCCATCCGTTTAGTGCATCTTCTGTCAATTCTTTGAGTTCGTTATCTTCAGAATAAATTTCAGAGTATAAATCAGCGGATTTTTTTAGACTTTCAAGTTCAATTTCTTTCTTGAAATGATCTATAGCCTCACGAAGCATAGAGCTTTTATCCTTAAATCCATAGAGTTTGAAATTACTCAAAAACTGGGCTTGAGTTTCTTCAACGCTGAATTTTGCCTGTAACATATAGTCTCCTTTAGGGTGCTCATATCATGGCCTTATTTACAGGCCTATTTTAGGTACCAATGCTAAAAAAGTCAATGAAAGATGCCTAAAACGGAGTTAATCAATTTGAGAAGTATTGATTTGCCCGTCTAAATTGTGTATAAGTTCGTTCTTTTGACTGTTGATGCGGACGAGTGGAAGCCCGCTTAATAAATTCTCCCTCACTAAATATCAAAAAGGTGGATATGCTCACAATAACAAAAGAATTCTTGTTTGATGCTGCCCATAAGCTATGGCGCAGCGAACTCTCCGATGATGAAAACCACGCCCTTTACGGGAAATGCAGCCGATTTCACGGCCATACCTATCGACTCCGGATAACAGTTTCAGGCACCGTTGGGCCGGATGGTATGATTATCAATTTTGAAAAACTTAAAAAACTTGTTACCGATTCCATCATTGAGAGGTATGATCATGCTTATCTCAATGAACTGGAGGAGTATCAGGATCTGCCTGTAACAGCCGAAAACATGGTGCAGTATATTTTCAATGTTCTTGCTTCAATACTTTATGAAGAGAAAGTCGCTCTTGAATCAGTTGTTCTCTATGAAACTCCCACTTCCTGGGCCACAATGACACGGGACAGCTAAAAAAAATGGCAGACAATATTCTTGAAGCATCCGAAATATTCCATTCCCTACAGGGAGAAGGCCCCCTGGCTGGGCGACCGGCTGTTTTTTTGCGTCTTAGTGGCTGTATAAAGCCTTTTTGTCCCTGGTGTGATACTCTGTATTCTTGTCACAGCGGCAGCGGTGAGAAGATTTCAGTTGAAAATATTTGTGCAAAGATACTCTCCTATAGAAATGATTTTGTGGTTATCACTGGAGGTGAACCGTTTTTACAATGGCACAATGGACTGCAAATACTGGAAAAGTCCCTTCTTGATAAAGGATGCAGAATTCAGTATGAAACAAGCGGAAAAGTTGTTATCCCTGAATCATCCAAAGGCATTAAGGTCTGCTCTCCCAAATATATAAATGGCTCCTGGCACTTTGTGGAAGATAATATTAAAAGAGCTGATTTTTTTAAGTTTGTGGTCTCTGAAAATTTCCGGCAGGTTAAGGCATTTGTTGAAAAACATGACATTTCCCGTGAAAAAGTGTGGATTATGCCTCTGGGAGCATGCCGCCAGGAACAGTTGGCCCTGCTTCCCTCCCTGTGGGAGTTTTGTGTTGAAAACAGGTTCAGTTTTTCGCCGCGGCTTCATACCCTGACATTTGACAATCAAAGGGGAATTTAAGAGCCTGAATGTTTCAAGAGTCAAAAAAGGGTGCATAGTCAGTATGGTTTTTGAAGGGACTTGAAGAATCTTAATGTTTAATTCTACTTTGTTAACTTCGCCCGTATTCCCTGAAAATCAGGGAAATAAGTCTCATTTAAATAGGCTTTAAAATAAAGACGTTACAACAATACCTTCGCTAAATTTAAAAGGATTATTAATTATGACCGATTCAGTAGTAGTTTTTTCCGGAGGTATGGATTCAACGGTTTTGATGGCCGACATCTTGGGAAAAGGAAAAAACGTACAGGCTTTAAGTTTTGATTATGGTTCACGGCACAACGACAGGGAGCTTCTTTGTGCTGCCACTTTTTGTCAGGAACACAAGATAGAGCATAGAATTGTAAAACTTCCATTTATCAATGAGCTTTTTTCATCCAGTCTATTAAAATCAGGCAAAGATGTTCCAGATGGTTCCTACATGGAGGAGAACATGAAAAGCACCGTGGTTCCCTTCAGAAACGGCATCATGCTCTCCATTGCCGCAGGTTTTGCCGAGTCAATTGGTGCGGGTGAAGTGCTTTTGGCCTCCCATTCCGGGGATCACTTTATCTATCCTGATTGTCGTCCGGAGTTCAACGAGGCCTTTTCCCGTGCGGTATTTATGGGTACCGGTGAGCAGGTCTCTATCAGATTTCCCTTTGCCAACATGGATAAGCGGGATATTGGCGATCTTGGAAGGGAACTTGGAATTGATTTCACTACCACATGGACATGTTACAAGGGAGGGGAGATTCACTGCGGCACATGTGGAGCCTGCGACGAGAGGAAATATGCTTTGCGATATGATGAAGGGTTTGATCCTACAAACTATGCAATTTAGAACTTGCAAATAACAATTTCAAGAGCAAATACTCATATCGTTTTTATGATAGAGGTGGCCGGAGTCCACCTATGAAGGTTTAGACCAATGAAACAAGAAATTACAAAAAAAAACATCCCTCTGGGGGATAAGGTCACCCATAGCAGAACCTATAATCCGGATCATCTTTTTCCTGTCAGGCGATCTCTGGCAAGGGAGGAGATTGGCATACACGAAGATACAAAATTACCTTTCGGCGGTTGGGATATCTGGAATGCCTATGAGATATCCTGGCTTGATATGAAAGGAAAGCCTGTTGTGGCCATAGGCGAGATAACTTTTCCCTGTACCACAAAAAATATTGTTGAGTCCAAGTCCCTGAAGCTCTATCTAAATTCATTTAATCAATCCAGATTTGAATCTCCTGAACAGGTGCTTACCATCATGGAAAAAGATTTGTCAGCCTGTGTGACTGGAAGGAGTGAAGGCGAAGAAGATTACCCGGGAGAAGGACGGAGTGAAGGCGAGGAAGATTACCTTGGAAATGGAACGATGTATATCAATGGTGTACGGAGAAAAGAAAAAGGGACAATGGATTTAAACAATGCCGTGAGTGTTACTCTAAGATTGCCTTCCCTGTTCCATGATATGAAGATAGAAGCGCCTTGCGGAGAATCCATTGATGATCTGGACGTTGAAATTACGCATTACAAGGTTGAGCCATCCTTTCTCAGGGTAATGGAAGGGGGCAGGGTGGTTGAACAAACCATTCACTCCAATCTTCTGCGTACCAACTGTCCTGTGACAGAACAGCCGGACTGGGGAAGCGTAATCATTGATTATAAAGGAAAGGAGATTGACAGAAAAGGGCTTCTGGCCTACATCGTTTCATTTCGGGAGCACACAGGATTCCATGAAAACTGTGTGGAGCGTATGTTTATGGATATAATGGAGATGTGTTGCCCTGAGAAACTTTCTGTTTATGCCCGATTTACCCGAAGGGGTGGGATTGATATAAATCCTTTTCGATCAAACTGTGGTAATGATTCACTCAGGTATGAAAACGGAAGGCTTGCACGTCAATAGTTCATTTTTAAGGCCTCTCTTATCTTTGCAGCAAGGTCATTGATTGAAAATGGTTTTTGTATAAAATTGACGTGACTGTCAATAACTCCATGCTGGGCAATGATGTTGGCCGTGTAACCGGACATATATAAAAGTTTCATATCAGGATAGTTTGAGAGCAAAGTCCCTGCAAGAACACTGCCATTCATGTCCGGCATTATAACATCGGTTACCAGAAGATCAATGTTGCCTGCATGATTGGCTGCAATTTCAATTGCTTCTCTGGGTCTGTTTGCAGGCAATACATTGTATCCAAGTTTATTAAGCATGAGTTTTGCGACTTCAAGAATTCCCTGGTCGTCTTCCACAAGTAATATGGTTTCCGTGCCTCCTGTCAGATTGACTTCCGCGTTGCCTGGCAATGACTCAGCATCGTTTCCAGCATATCGTGGCAGATAAATCCTGAATGTTGTACCTTTGTCCGGTTCACTGTAAACATTTACAAAACCATTATTCTGTTTGACTATTCCATATATTGTGGAGAGGCCAAGACCTGTTCCCTTGCCAAGCTCCTTGGTTGTAAAGAAAGGTTCAAAAATGTTTTTCAGGGTCTCCTTTTCCATACCCACACCATTGTCGCTGACAGCCAGTACCACATATTCCCCTGTTTTGAATCCCGTATTTTTTTTACAGTATGCTTCGTCAAGAAATATATTGGAAGTTTCAATAATGACTTTGCCATCATTGCCTTTAATGGCATCTCTGGCATTTATCAGAAGGTTTGCCATGATCTGGTCAATCTGTGCAGGATCCATGTTGACAGACCATATATCAAAGCCTGGTTTCCATACAAGATCAATATCTTCACCAATTAAGCGCCGCAGCATTTTCAGCATGCTTTTAATCGTGGCGTTCAGCTTAAGAACCTCCGGCACAATGGTCTGTTTACGTGCAAAGGCCAGAAGCTGGCGAGTTAGATCTGCTGAACGCTTGCCAACACTTTCTATCTCAATAAGGTCTTTGTAAATGGGATCTGAATGATTGAGCTTCATCCTTGCAAGCTCTGCACGTCCTATGATTATGGAGAGCATGTTATTGAAATCATGTGCCACACCACCTGCAAGACGTCCTACAGCATCCATTTTCTGGGCCTGAAAAAGCTGGGCATGGAGATTCTGCATCTCCTCTTCTGATTTTTTTCTGTCTGTAATATCCCTGGCAATGCCAAGAACCCCTATTAGCTTGCCATCGTTTCCATAAACAGGTGTCTTTATGGTTTCAAGATGTTCAATATGTCCATCATCAGCATAGGTGATGGTCTCTTCGTTGATACTTGGCTTGCCTGCATCCATGGCTATCCTGTCATGCTTCCTGAAAAAATTTGCCATATTATTGGAGAGGTAATCGTAGTCTGTCTTTCCAACAATCTTCTCCTCTTTTGCACCGAAAAATCGCTCAAATTTGTAATTACAGGATAGGTATATTCCGTCCGGATCCTTAAACCAGATAAGGTCAGGAATGGTTTTAAGAAGTGTTTTAAGATGAGCTTCGCTTTTTGCCAGAGCATCTTCAGTTCGTTTATGCTCTTCAATCTCTTTTCTAAGGTCCTCGGTTTTGAGAAAAACCCTTTTTTTGAGCATCCGGTTCCATATAATAAACATTATTATGACAAATGAAATCACAACCGAAATGATTCCCATAAGCTTTTTAAATGCCTGAATGGTCATGCCAGGTTCTGATGCAAGGCGAATCCATCGATTTTGTATAGTTTTGTGATCTTCTTCAGTTAAAAGGTCAATACCCTTGTCAAGAATATCGGCGAGTTCTGGCCAGTCATTACGCACTGCAAATCCTGATATATTGGGTGGGTCTGTTTCTCCTGAAAGCCTTAAATTGGTAATACCTTCTGATTCAATATAGTAACTTGCAGTTGCCAGATCTCCGATAAACGCATCTGACATACCAAATGATACTTTTCTTAGGGCTGTTTTCAGATCTGCAACAAATTCAATATTAATTTCAGGATATCTGTTGTGGATAATATCGGCATAGCCATATCCAGATACCATTGTAACTTTCATCCCTTTTAGCATATCAAGATCAAGGTTTGATGTTACATTATTTTTAGAGATTATTACTGATGGAATTTTAAGGTAGGGTTTGGGAAAAATCATATATTTTTCCCTTTGGGGGGTTTTGACAGCGTTGGGAAGAAGATCAACTTCGCGGTTTTTCATTTTTGTGAGCACTTCGTCCCAGCTTGCACAAAGGATCACCTTGAAACGTATTCCAAGTTTTTTTTCAAGAAGGCGGGCATAATCTGCTGCAATGCCTGAATAGTTTCCGTTTTCATCAAAGAATTCAATTGGCTTGAATTCAGGGTCAGGTGCAAGCCTGATAACAGGGTGTGCTTGAAGCCACTTTTTTTCATGATCTGTGAGGATATTGGATATATGGTCAGCGGGCATCTCACTTTCTGCTGCAACTGCGGAGATTGAGTCATGTGCCAGCGAAGTTTTTAAAGACACAGTAACAAAGATTGCTGTGGCGAGGAAAAATATCAGAAGAATATATAATTTGTTTGATAATGCAATTTCGTTTAAATCGAATATATTATTGAAGTAACAGATGATGTTACGTGTGCAGGAAGAGATCTCATTGCATAAATTTTTTTTAAAGTTCATTTCATATCCGGAGAAAATATAAACAGGAGTTGTTTTTGCTTTATCTGATAGCAATTAAAATAGTATTAAATCATGATGAAGCAATTACAGTCAAGGCGTCCTTTACATTAATCCGAAAAAAACATATTGTCGTTGATAGCCATATGGCGCAAGCAAGGATTAATTATTCTATTATGAAGAACAATATCACAATTTTCAGTGATTTTTCACTGTAACTTGATAGTATAGGAATTTCCATTTTTATTATTTAAAAGCAGGTGGTTATGGAAAAGCCCTCCCGAAGGGCGCTAAGTTCGTAAATTGTTTTTGGTAGATTCATTAACGTCACATACCCCAGACAATGATCTCCATATTTTTAAGATTATAACTTTTTTTGAATATCTTTTCATCCCATGATGAAGTTTGATTTCTGTCGAAAATTACCAGATGCCCCTCTCTGGTTCCGCATTTGTCCATATAGCCCCAGGTCTGTTCTAGGCCCTCTTCAACTGTTTTTTTGAGGGATTTATAAAGAATTTTCAACTCTATCACAACTTTTTGTACACCTTTTCCATGACGCCATATCAGTAGCAAATCTGTCCTTTTCATACCCAGACCATATTCACGTTCCACCCGTCCGCCTGAGTTTACTATGCGCTGGAGAAATGCCTGTAGAAGCAGTTGAGGCCCTGCTTCTTTGTATTGAAAACGTTCCACCCAGTGCTCAGAATGCTCCCTGAAAAATTCCTGAAAAGCAGCCATCAGTTTGTCAATGTCAAGTTTTCCATCTGGTTTTATATACCACTCTGTCTCCTGTGATATGGTCAACTGGGTGCTGAAGGTAAGCTCCCTTGGAATAACCTCCTGATAGAGCCGGTTGGCGATTCTGATTTTTTTATCTTTTTTTATAAGTCCCAGGTCAGTGACGTACATGAGATCATCCGGTGAGATATCCTCAGGTGCTTCAAGACCTGACAGAATGGGGGCAATGACCTTTTGTACCCTTTTTTCCTTAAGTTTGTCCGCCAGTTGATCAATGTGGGTTTCTCTTCTGAGAATCAGATTTTCTCCGGCCTGGTACACCATTTCCGGTGTGATTTCCACCATGGCATCACGGTTGGCTTTCATTTCGTGGCAGACTTCATATGCAAGGGCGTTCACAAGCCAGGGCTGTCCTTCAGAAAGCTCCCAGACAGCCTTGATTGTTTCTTTTTTAAATAGTTGTCCTGTTTCCTCCGTGTGGGATTGTAAAAGTGTTCTCATTTCCTCTTCTGTGAAGTCCCCTAACCTAAGGGATTTGGCTTTAATGTTGAAAGCACTTCCTCCGGTGATAACTTTTTTTTCCATCTCCGAGTGAATACGATAGTCTCTTACATCTCTTACGCCGCACAGGATAATACTCTGGGGAAAATTAAGCGGTCTTTTGTCATATCCGGAACGAAGCTGGCGCAATACAGAAATCAGGGTATCTCCCACAAGTGAGTCGATTTCATCTATCAGAAGCACCAGGGGCTTTTCACTCTCATCTGCCCAGAGTGAAAGTGCAGTATTCAGGGCATTATGGCCGCCCCACTGTTCAAGAAGCATGTTCCATGTATCAAAAAGAAAGCTGTCTTTCAGAAATGTTTTGGCTCTTAATGCTATTTCTCCGAGAATACTTTTCATCCCATTTTCAACGTCCTCCCGTGCAGCCTGAGCGGTTTCCACGTTAAAATAGAGACTTTTATATTTTTCTTTTTCATTAAGGTACTTCATAAGGGCAAGAAGGCATGATGTTTTTCCGGTCTGCCGGGGTGCGTGGAGAACAAAATATTTTTTATTGTCAATCAGATGAAGCAGTTCATCAAGGTCAAACCTTTCTAAAGGAGGCAGACAGTAATGGTCTTCACAATTAACAGGCCCTGCTGTATTGAAAAATTTCATTTTATTCTCCTGTAATGAAAGTGGATATAAGAACTCATTGCTCCTTCAAGTTTAGGAATGAGCAGGAAATAATTTTCCCATTTTGATTTAAACGAAGCTGTCGGGGCGTCCATTTCAGAGTTATTTTCATGAAACTCCCCGAATAGCAAGCCACTGACGTTCAGATATATCCAAGCTTTAACGGCTTGTATGGAATGCAAACTATTTCAATTGCTTTTAACTGCCAGATCTCAATTTGGATGAAAAACCAGCGTTTCTCTTGGCTTGTTGAGCCAAATAATATTGATCAAGAGCTGCCCTGATATACATTTTTATTATCTCTTGACGGCCGACATTGAGTTCTATTGCCACAGCATCCAACTCTTTGATCATTGCAGTAGAAAGCTCAACATCAACGGTTTGATTTTCAGGTTTAGTAAATGGCTGCCTTACACGAAATGAATTTGTAAAATGTTCGGAAATTTCTTGTCCGCAGGCTGCAATTTCCGCTATTTCATCAATTGTTAATTTTTCATTTTGTGTATTTTTCATAATAACTCCGTTCTTTTTGAGTTGCTTTCCAGAGTGTAACTAAATGGTAATACTCACCATGCTCGTCTTCTCTTTCTTCATATACAACTGTATATAATTGATTTTTAACCCATCCAATTGCACGCCATTGATTTGGATAATCAGTGTGTTGATCCTCAATAAAAGTGTTGTAAAATAGTTCTTGAGCCTCTTCAAAGCCAATCCGTCGTCTTGAATCATTGCGGAGACGTTCGCTTTTGGTTTTATCGTATTCAAATCTCATTTTGTACGATTTGCCTCATTTTCTGAATATATTTTGGCTTTGATCATCAATTTTCTATAATGGCCATGATGCACATGGCATCACAATCGAAGAGATGAAAGTCTATTTACTCCCCCTAACTCGATTGTGACAAGAATGTATCTATTTTCACGGTAAACGGACATGGCTGCGACTCAGCCACCCCCGAATATGAAAATTTGTATCCATTTTCACGGTAAAAGGAGATGGCTGCATCTCAGCCATCTCCTTTTAGGGGGATATGAGATTTGCCTGATATTTAAAAAGAGTTTACAGCATCTCTATTGCACAGGCAAGAGATACTCCGCCTCCACCGCAAAGGGTTGCCAACCCAAGGTTTTTGTTTCTCTGTTTCATGGCATGGATAAGCGTGACCATTATTCTTGAACCTGTGGAACCCACAGGGTGACCAAGGCCGATGCCTGAGCCATTGACATTGGTGATTTCACGGTTGAGGCCAAGTTCCTTTTCGCATCCTATATATTGGGCTGCAAATGCCTCGTTTACCTCTATTAACTGAAAATCATTGATGGCAAGTCCGCTTCTGTCCATTAGCTGTTTAACGGCAGGTACAGGTGAAAGCCCCATGATTGTTGGATGGCAGGCGCCCATTCCCGTGGCCTTGATTTTTGCAATGGGTTTGAGTCCAAGATCTGCTGCTTTTTCTGCCGACATTATTATCATGGCTGATGAACCGTCATTTATTCCGCTTGAATTACCTGCGGTCACTTTTCCTGTCTTTGGAATAAAACCGGGCGGAAGTTTTTGTAATTGCTCCATTGTCATGCCCGGTCTGAAGTGCTCATCTTTGTCAAAAATAATGGGATCCTTTTTTCGCTGCGGTACTTCAACCGGAACTATCTCTTCCCTGAAAAGCCCTTCATTTGTGGCTCTTTCAGCATTATTGTGGCTTCTTAAAGCAACTTCGTCCATCTCTTCCCTTGAGATTCCAAGGTGCTGTGCTACAAACTCTGCCGTATGACCCATTATATATGGTTTCCCCATAAAATGGCTTGCAGGCGCTTCAGAAGTATTAAGCGGTGTGTCATCACCAAAGGGCAGAATGTGTGATCCACAGTGCAGTGCATGAATCATTGCATCCACAAACTGTTGATCCTGAAGGCGACATCCCCATCGGGCTTTTGGCACAGTATAAGGTACTCCTGACATATGCTCCACCCCACCGGCAAGTATAATATCTGCCATGCCCGCTTGAATCATTGCCATACCTGATAAAACTGCCTCCATTCCTGAGATGCAGACCCTGTTTATTGTAACAGCCGGTACTGTGTCTGGTATGCCTGCCATAAGAGCTGCAACCCTTGTTGTGTTAAGGGTGTCATGGTGCTCAATGCAGCAGCCGTATCTTATATCATCAATCATGCCAGGTTCAATTCCGGCTCGTTTAATAGCCTCTTTCATGGTGACACTTGCAATGGTGGCGCCATTCAGATCTTTTAATGTTCCACCAAAAGCACCAATTGCGGTTCTACACGCTGATACAATAACCACTTCTTTCATTGTAATGTCCTTAAAAAATATAAATTGTGTTTTCACTTCAGGAATAGTCGTAAACTCCTTTTCCTGTTTTTCTTCCAAGCCTTCCTGCTCTGACAAGTTTTTTAAGATATGGAGCCGGCATATATTTGTCTCCCATCTCCTTGTGCAGGCCTTCCATGACGTGAAGCATGGTGTCAAGTCCCACAAGGTCTGCAAGGGCAAGGGGACCTATGGGATGATTACATCCGAGTATCATTCCCTTGTCTATGTCCTGGGCGCTTGCAATGCCCTCTCCAAGAACAAAAAACGCCTCGTTTATCATGGGACACAGAATTCTGTTGACAGCAAATGCCGGAGACTCCTCGACAACAATTACATCCTTGCCGAGGATTGCTCCCCACTGGGTTGCAATGTCAAGGGTTTCCATTGATGTCTCATGACCCTTTATGATCTCAAGCAGTTTCATGACAGGAACCGGATTAAAAAAATGGGTTCCAATAAATTTGTCAGGGCGGTCAGTGACAGCAGCAAGTTCCGTTATACTCAATCCTGATGTATTGCTAAAAAAGAGGCAGTGATAAGGGACAATTTTACCAAGTTCTGCATAGACATTTTTTTTGATATCCATAACCTCAATAATAACTTCCACAACAATATCAGCACCTTCGGCAGCTTCTTTAAGATCAAGTGTAGGCTTTATCCTGCCGAAAACGTTCTCCATCTCTTCTTGGGAGAGTTTTTCTTTACTGACACTTCTTTCAAGGTTCTTTTTTATTGCAGCCATTCCACGATCAACAAATTTTTGATCAATGTCTCTTAATGTCACCTCATAGCCTGCCTGGGCACAAACCTGGGCAATGCCGTTGCCCATTAATCCTGCGCCTAAAACGCATATTTTTTTAATTTCCATTAGCTTTGTCCTTTCAGTGGTTTGTCAAAAAATATTTTTGTAAGTTTCCCTCATATCCCGTTTCAATATTTTTCCTGTGGGAGTCTTGGGAAGTTCGTTAACAAAGAAAAACTTTTTGGGAATCTTGAAGGAAGAAAGATTGGCTTTGCAGTGGTTTAGCATCTCATCTTCTGTTACGGTTTTACCACTTTTAAGTTTGATTACAGCAGCAACTGCCTCAACCCATTTGGGATGGTTAATACCTACAACTGCAACCTCTTCAACATCCGGGTGAAGATAGATAGCCTCTTCCACTTCCCTTGATGCAACATTTTCTCCTCCGGTTTTTATCATGTCTTTCTTGCGATCCACTACAGTAATGTAGCGATCATTGTCAAGAACCCCAAGATCTCCTGAATGGAACCAGCCACCTTTCATTGCCTCTTCTGTTTTTTCCGGCTCCTTGAAGTACATTGTCATCACATGGGGGCCTCTTCCGCATATCTCCCCGGGGATATCTGTTCCGGTAATGGGCTGGCCGTCATTATCTTCAATCCTGGTCTCCATGTGAAGCCCCCCCATGCCTGCAGAGCCGATTTTTTCCATGGCATCTTCTGCCTTGAGAATGGTGTGATAAGGAGCAAGTTCGGTTTGTCCATAATAGTTGTAAACCCCGGCTTTGGGAAATTTTTCAAGAAGTTCCCTTAATATCTCCCTTGGCATTATTGAGGCTCCATAATAGCATTTCACGAGACTTGAAAGATCGTATTTATCAAAATCAGGATGGCGCAACATGCCTATCCACACAGTAGGAGGAGCAAAAAACATGGTGGCTTTGTATGATGCAATATTTTTGAGTATTCGTCCAATGTCAGGCCCCATGAAAATATTGGTGCCTCCCATCCAGAAGATGGGGTTCATAAAGACATCCCTCTGGGCACAATGGTAAATGGGAAGAGCATTGATATTTATGTCGTTGCTGTCATATTTCCCGTCAATGATGCATCCCATATATTCGGCAATGAGGGACTGATTGCTGATTATAACCCCCTTGGGAAGGGATTCCGTGCCACTGGTGTAGGTCATCTGAACCGGATCCTCGATTCTTAATATCACATCTGGTTCTGTGGTGGGATATGTTTTATACCATTGGTTAAAATCAAGGAAAGTTTTTGTGCCTTTGCTTTGTGCAAGGGGGGTACCTTCTCCCTGGTCTGACCAGATAAGGGTTTTAACTGAAGGCATTTTGTCCAGTACATCCTTTACCTGTGGATAGAGGGAGTCTTCAACAATAAAAACCTTGCTTTCGGAGTGGTTTATGCAATAGGCAATATCATCTCCGCCAAGTAGGTAATTGACTGCAAGATATATTGCGCCTGTTTTTGCACTGCCCATCCAGGTTAATACATGGTGATGGGTATTGTGTGCCAAAATTGCAACCCTGTCATATTTTCTGATGCCAAGATCAATAAGGGCGTTGGCAACCTGGTTGCATTCCTTTTCAAGTTCTGAGTAGGTACGGATGGTATCATTGAAAACAAGGGCATTTTTATCAGGAAAGTGGTAAGCGGTTCTTCGGAGCATGTCAGCTATGACCCATCTGTTTATGGCATTGTTGCGCTCCATGATGAACTCTATGTTTTCCTTGTTGATGAGATTGTATCTCTCCTTGTCCTTAGTGGAAAGAACAGATTTTGTTCCTGTTGAACTTGTCATGATAATGGCTCCTTGTTGCGGCATAGTTAATATTTTTTATATACCAAAACGTAATTATGGTTTCTGGATGCTATTTCCGGAATCAAGCCTGATAATTCGCCTGTTATTTCCCACCAAAAGCCTCTTCGGAAATATCAGTAACAGATGTGTCTCCTGCCATGATAGCACTCATTTTCCCAAGGGAATGCGGAAGAACGGAGTTGATGAAAAACTGGGCGCTCTTAAGTTGCCCTTCATAGAAAGGCAGATCTTTCTTTTTGGGTTTTGCATCAAGTTGTGCCGTGGCAACCACGGCTCTCCATAGAAGCATCCATGCCATGAGGGTATCTCCTGTTACATCAAGGAAGGGCTGGGCATTTGCAAAGGCATTCAATATCTCTCCTGATCTCAATTTTTCTGTAAGATACAGAGCCACCTGCTTTAATTGGGCAGATTGCATTTCAAGGCTTCTGGAAAAACCTTTAAGGCTTTCAATCTCTCTTGCCACTTCAATGGTTTTCTGAACTTCATCCAGTAGGTTTTTTAATGCGTCGCCCTTGTTAAGACCCAACTTTCTTCCCAGAAGATCCATGGCCTGTATGCCGTTTGTTCCTTCGTATATCTGGGTTATCTTGCAGTCTCTCAAAAGCTGTTCCTGGGGGTATTCTTTTGTAAAGCCATAACCGCCAAAAACCTGTACGCCAAGGCTGCACATCTCAAATGCCCTGTCAGTTACATAACCTTTTGCCACAGGAATAAGTACATCAATGATTCCCTGATATCTTGCTTTATCTTCCGGTGTTGTACTTAGTTTTACCATATCTTCCATAAGACCTGTATAGAAAAGAAGGCTTCTCATGGCTTCTGAAAAGGATTTCATGGTAAGAAGGATGCGCCGTATGTCAGGGTGCTGTATGATTGGCACCCCTGGAGCCTCTCTGTCAGTTGCTTCAAGGCTTTTACCCTGTACCCTCTCCCTTGCATAGTTAAGTGCATTGAGATATGAGGCAGAGGCACAGGAAAAACCCTGCATGCCAACATGCAGCCTTGCTTCGTTCATCATGACAAACATGGCACGCATTCCCTTGTTCTCTTCCCCAAGGAGCGTTCCTCTGCAAAACCCTTTGCTTCCAAGGGCCATTGAACATGTGGGGCTTCCGTGGATTCCCATTTTCTCCTCAATGCCTGTGCATATGATGTCGTTGGGCTCTCCAAAGCTGCCATCATCATTTACCCATATTTTGGGCACCAGAAAGAGTGATATCCCAGCGGTTCCGGCTGGTGCGCCCTCAATTCTTGCAAGCACCGGATGTATGATATTGGGTACAAGATCAGTGTCCCCGCTTGATATAAATATCTTGTTGCCTGTTATGGAGTATGTTCCATCCTCGTTTTTTACAGCTTTTGTGGTCAGTGCCCCAACATCGGATCCTGCTTCAGGTTCTGTCAGAAGCATTGAGCCTCCCCACTCTCCGGAGTACATTTTTTTAAGAAAAAGTTCTCTTTGTTTGTCAGTACCAAACTTTTCAACAAGTTTGCCTGCACCATGGGCAAGGATATTGTGGAGCATAAAAGGATAGTTGGAGCCGTTGAAATAGTTATTTGCAGCAAGGGCAACAGTTGCAGGCATTCCCTGTCCACCCCATTCAGGGTCATCACTCATGGCAATCCATCCACCCTCCCTGAAGAGGGCGTATGCCTTATGAAAACATGCCGGAACCTTCACAACTCCGTTATTGAATGTACACCCTTCCTCATCTCCTTCCTTCAAAAGAGGAAAAAGCTCCTTTATTGCAAGATTTCTTGCTTCAGACACAATAAGGTCAATGGTCTTTTTATTGAAATCTGAAAATGCCTCGTACTGGCAAAGCTTTTCCACCTGTAGCTGTTCATGTAAAACAAAATCCACATCCCTTCTGTCTGCAACGACCTGTGCCATAGATTCCTCCCAAGTTTTATTGATACATAACTATACCTGTCATTTTTCGTCAAATTATATTAGCATAAAAGATGCCATTGATAAAATATATGTAAAAACAGAATGTTATGTCCGATATTTAAAATTTTCTGTACCATGGCAAAGAAAAAACTGTGCTATTTTCATGTTTTAAATATAAAACTGGGATATGGAACAGAAAAAAATATAATAATCAAGAATCGGTAGTGTACCATGAAAAACAATATAATCAACAGAGGTATCTCATTGAATGAAAATGATTTTTTCAGGGAAGCGACACTTAAAATATGTGGAAGCCTTGAAATTGAAAAGGCGCTTCATCAATGTCTTTTGTACATAAGGCAGTTCATCCCCGCAGGTCAGATGGGATTTCATGTTTACCACAGGGATGCCGGGGTTGTTGAGACAGTTGCCTACGCAACACCTGATGCCGGCAAAATCATGTCTGTGAAGATTCGGCTTGGTCACAAGGGGCGTATGCAGGTTGAGAAACAGCGCTCCTTGCGTGTACGGGTGATCTCTAAGCTTGCCGATGATCCTGTGGCAGCACCTGTTGCAGAACGCCTGAATGCCCAGGAGCTTTCGGCTGTTGTGCTGGATCTTGTGCTTGACAGAACAATGCTCGGTGTTTTTTCCGTGTTCAATAATGGTGAAGAGAGCTTCACAGATGAACATGTTCATCTGTTGAGTCTTTTGAGCAAACCTTGTGCAATTGCTTTGACCAACAGTCTCAGGTACAGGGAACTTAAGGAACTCAAGGAGCTTCTGGCAGATGATAACCGATATCTGCAGGAGGAGCTGCATAAAATTTCTGGTGAGAAGGTAATAGGAGCACGGCATGGGCTGCAGGAGGTAATGAAAATGGTGCAGCAGGTATCGCACCTTGACAGCCCTGTTCTTCTGCTTGGAGAGACAGGAACAGGAAAGGAGGTGATTGCCCATGCCATTCATCAGCTTTCGGGTCGTAAGGATGGGCCTTTTATCCGCGTAAACTGTGGAGCAATTCCTGCAGGCCTTCTTGACAGCGAGCTTTTTGGGTATGAAAAAGGTGCTTTTACAGGTGCAGTCTCAGGAAAAAGAGGAAGAATTGAACGTGCCCAAGGTGGTACTCTTTTTCTTGATGAAATAGGTGAGCTTTCACCAGAAGCTCAGGTTCGTCTTTTGCGTGTGATTCAGGAAAAGGAGATCGACAGGGTAGGGGGGAGTGAAACTGTCCGGATTGATATAAGGATAGTTGCAGCCACACACAGAGACCTTGATAAAATGATGGCAATGCAGCAGTTCAGGCCTGATCTTTTTTTCAGGTTGCGGGTATTTCCCATACATCTGCCGCCCCTAAGGGAGAGAAAGGAAGACATTCCCGACCTTGTAACTCATTTTATTTTAAAAAAATCCCGTGAGATGAAACGTTTTGTCACTCCATCTCCGTCACCGGAAGCTATGGGGAGGCTCATTGATTACCATTGGCCAGGTAATATCCGTGAACTTGAAAATGCAGTTGAGCGAGCACTTATTCTGGATCAGGGAAAATACCTGTTTTTCAAGGAGATAGGCAAAACAGAAACAGAAGAGCACGGCAAACATATTGTTTCTGATCTATCCGGTCATTTTCTGATGGACGGGCATACCGGATTCAATGATGATGAAGATACGAAAAAATCAGGGCTTTTCCTTGATAACGTAATGAAAAAGCACATCATTCATGTACTTCAAATGTGCAATGGCAGGGTGGAAGGTGATAAAGGTGCTGCAAAAATTATGAATATCAATCCTTCCACCTTGAGAAAGCGAATGAAAAAGCTTGGAATTCCATTTGGTCGGGCAAGAAGCAGTTGAGTTGTATCCTCAAAGGCGGCATCTATGATCTTTTGAGCTTTGTCAATAGTGTTCTGAATCAGGATA
>NZ_LT828549.1:98944-113193 GCF_900170035.1 Desulfamplus magnetovallimortis
TCCAAGATTAACAGGATGAGGCAGGATTATCTATCCTGAACATCTTTTTTATCCTGGGTATCCTGATTCAGACAAATGCAATATCTACTTAAAAAGCAGTAAGATGTCATATGGTTGTTTTTTTATAAGAAAGTCCCCGTATTTTAAGGAGGTATAGGACTTTCATGCTTCGTTGTGGCAGATGGTTCTGCCATGGCCGTTATATTCAAATCAATTAATTGCTTCTCCTGCAAACTGCTCACAAAAACCCACAGCAAGAGCAAATATTATATCCAGAGCCAGGTGGTCAATTATGGTTTTATCGTATAGAAGTTTTGCCTCTGCCGGAAAGTCCTCATCACAGTCCCAGAATAGAAGAGCCACGGGGATTCTCGGTGCAATTATAAACTTGTATGCAGCATCAGCCATTTTAATTGGCGTTCCGTGCATCGCCTCGCATCTTTCTTTGAATTTATCAATTTGTTTGCTGAACTTTTGTGTTACAAGATTTGTTGGAACTTCATGGGGGCCACGGAAAAATGTGCTGCCACCTGGAATATCTTTTTCCGATATCCACTTTTCTGAAAGATTAATCTCCTTTGAAGTCAGAAGATAATGAATTGCGAAAAGGCTGAAATATTCGTGAAGCTCTCCGGCTCTATCTTTATTTTCCTCTTTGCCATTTTCCTTAATCCAGTCAATTTTATATTGCTCTGGATTTATAACGCATTTTTGGTTCCATACAGTTATCTCATAGCATCTCTCCACCTGGTTCCAGGAAGATAATGTCCTTTTGCAGACATCTTCCGGAGACTGCTTTTTCAGGTCATCAAAAAAAATCCTGTCTATCAATTCTGGCATGATCTCTCCAATATGGTTGCTGTTTTCAGTTGAGATACTTTGGTGTTTTTGTTGTCAAACCCTTTCCTGGCATAATCATAAGGGTTGATGTGCCATGGGCAATTAGAGCATTATTTTCATCAAACACGCTGGCTTCCGCATAGCTTATGCTTTTTCCCGAGCGTATGGCTTTGCCTCTGGCTGTGAGTATGCCACTCTTAACTGATTTAAGATAGTTAAGTTTAAGATCAATGTTGACAAGACCTGCACTTTCAGGAATTCTCATAAACACTGACCAGAATGTTGCAGTGTCAATAAGGGTTGCAAGTACACCGCCATGTATTATTCCAAATGCCTGGAGATGGGATTTTTTTATTTCAAGGGAAAGCTCTGCACAATCTATATCAATGGATGTAAGCTGCATGGAAATGTGCTCCGGAAAGGGGCTTGCATCAACCATTTTCAAAAGTTCCTGTATAAACGCGGGGTTTGGCTTTCTGTCTTTTTCGTGGATTCCGGCAATTATTTTTTTGTTGCCGGAATCTTCTATATGAGGCTGATTCATTTTGTTCTCCTGTTCAAGTCTATTGCAGTTTAAGATATAAAGTTATGCGTTAAGAATAACATCTGCGGCAAGATAAGGGAAGTGGGATAAATGCCAAATCAGGGACAAAAAACGTCATTTATACATGAAAGCCTTTGAAAAATAAGTGATTATCAATGAAAAATCTGGAAGGATGGTGAGGGGGGAAGAAAAGGGAATGGTTCAACCTTGATACATGGAGCTGTAAGGTTGAACCATTTTTTATTTCATTTTTTGGCATCTTTGATTTATCGGTTTACACTTTTTTTGAACCATGATTTTCTTGATTACAGGATTACCTTGATTATAATCATGTTAATCCTGTAATCCTTTTAATCATGGTTCAAAATTTTCAGAAAAGTGTAAACTACTTTTGAGTCGATATGAAAGATGTCCATTTTTTTAAGGTTTTGTTTTATAGAGCTTGAATTATTGAGATACAATCATGTTTGGGATCAGTATCCACATCCAACAATCATGTCACCTGCTTGTTTGACAAATGTGTTTTTTTCCTTGCCGTCCCACTGATATTGAACCCATGTTCCTTCGGGCGTGGCTTTTACGACTTCATCATAAATCACCTGAAATTTTGGAGCATTAAGATTTACAATGGCATCTTTTTTGGGATGAACAACAAGTTCACCATCTGCTTTCATCACAAAAATGTATAAAGATTCCGGAGCATTGGCCTGGCATGTGGCATCATCAAATGTACCTGCATCAACAACTGCCGCAACTCCTTTTTCTATTGCATCCCTGTCAGCAGAAAGGGCGGAAGACGGAAGATAAAAACCAAGAAACAATACCATAATGATTAATGCTACTTTTTTCATGACTTTCTCCTTTAATTTGATTTTTTGGGACAAATAAAAACAAAGTGCCGGTTATGGATATGGTTGTTACATATGGATTTTTGAATTGTTATCCTGTTAATAAAAGATGCGAATTGCGGATATTTTCAAAAAATTATGCAACAGCCAATTTCCCTGTGCATGGAACCCTGCAACTTGAATTGCAAACAAGTGATTTGCCTGGGGAGGGAGCAAGTGATTAAGGTCAGGAATTATTGTCGCGGGGTTACTTGTTATGTTTTTTCAGGTAGAACGAAATTGTTGTCGGAGTAGTTGGGATAGAACAGTCTGGAAGCATTTTTGAAAAACTTGCGTCCAAAGAATGAAATACTATAGTTTGAAAGAAATTGCTTGTCAAGAGTGTTTTTTAAATTGATATGTGTTATTTTTTATTAACAGCCATGGAAGCACATCTGCCATTTACGTTATTTGGAAAGGTTAAAAAATGAAACCATTAAATAATGAGTCAGCTTCAGAATCATGCAATGAGCGGGATGACACATGCAATAAACAGAATGATACATGCAATAAACAGGATGATACATGCAATCAACAGGATGATACATGCAATGAGCAGGATGATAAATACGATGCGTTTTTAGAGTTTGACTCACTGGTGTTTGATAATAAATTTATTCGTGATCTCCCGGGAGATCCGGAAATCGTCAATTTTCGCCGCCAGGTTAAATCTGCCTGCTTTTCCCGTGTAAAACCCAAAAAAGCTGCAAATCCTGAATTAGTGGCATACTCAAAAGAGGCTGCTTTGCTTCTGGGGCTTTCGGAGAAAAGTTGCCGTTCCACTCTTTTTACAGATGTTTTTTCCGGAAACAGGCTCCTGTCTGGAATGGAACCCTATGCCACCTGTTATGGTGGACATCAGTTTGGCAATTGGGCAGGACAGCTTGGGGATGGTCGGGCAATAAACCTTGGCGAAATTATTGGAAACAGTGCGAAAAAGGGATCAGGCAATGGAACAAATCGCTGGGTTATTCAGCTCAAGGGGGCAGGGCCTACGCCATATTCCCGCAATGCCGACGGCCTTGCTGTGCTACGATCTTCCCTGAGAGAATTTTTGTGCAGTGAGGCCATGCATCATCTTGGCATACCCACCACCAGGGCATTAAGCCTTATTCTCACAGGAGATACTGTTATAAGAGATATGTTTTATGATGGTCATCCAAAGGAGGAACAGGGCGCTGTGGTTTGCAGACTTGCTCCTTCATTCACAAGGTTCGGTAATTTTGAAATACATGCATCCCGTGGTGAGACAGAGATTTTGCGAAAGCTTGTTGATTATACAATCATGGTTGACTTTCCAGAAATTGTTTCAGGTAGAAGCGACTCTCCGGAAATTGGTGCAGAGAGAAGAGATTTTTCGGAATCGGAAGTTGATGCATCAAGAGAATATTTTAGCGGAACCGATGCCGGGAGGAAAGGGTTTACCAATACCCCGAAATCTCTTTATACAAAAGCTCTTTATATTGAGTGGTTTAATGATGTTTGCCGCAGAACAGCCGACCTGATTGCACAGTGGATGGGCGTTGGATTTGTACATGGAGTGATGAACACCGACAACATGTCCATTCTTGGGCTTACCATTGATTATGGTCCATATGGCTGGCTGGACAACTATGACCCGGACTGGACACCTAATACCACAGATGCCCAGGGGCGCCGTTATAGATTCGGGAATCAAATGAATATTGCCCAATGGAACCTTGCACAGCTTGCCAATGCAATCTATCCCCTTATAGGAGAGGTTGAACCCCTTGAAAAAGCAATCTATGCCTACTCCTCATGGTTTGAGAAGAGCTGGCAGAAGATGGTGGCAGCAAAACTGGGATTTAAAAAATATGAATCATCTGATGATATGGCATTATTCAGGGATCTTTTTGGGATCCTGTCACTTGTTGAAACAGACATGACTATATTTTTCAGAAAACTCGGAGATTATCAACCGGGATCTGGCTTTTCCACTTTCATGGATGCTTATTATGCTCCTGAGCAGTTGACAGCAGATTACAAAGATCGTCTTGAACATTGGCTTGCCTCCTATGCCGGCCGTATTTCCAGGGATGATTTGGAGCATGATGAGCGGCGTCGCCGGATGAATTGTGCCAATCCCAAATATGTACTGAGAAACTATCTTGCCCAGATGGCCATTGATAAAGCTGAGGGTGGCGATTTTTCCATGGTACACAAACTTCTTGAAGTGTTGCGAAATCCTTTTAGCGAACAACCTGAAAACGAAATTTTTGCAGTAAAAAGACCGGAATGGGCACGCCACAGGCCAGGCTGTTCAATGTTGTCATGTAGTTCATGAATATCAAAATTTTATAACGTACATGGCGGATCACCGTTACAATCGAATAAATGAAAGTCGTTTTAAAACAGCTTATTACGGAGACTTTCATATACCCCCCCCATGTTTGCTGACGCATTACAACTAAACATGAAAGTCGTTATATATCAGCATTTTATGGAGAATTTCTAATAAATGTCTATTCTGAAAGCAGTTTTCTTATTGTCGCATCAAGTTCTTTGATATCAACAGGTTTCATGACAAATGCCCCAATTCCCATTGCCAATGCTCTCTCTTCATCAATTCTCAGGCTGTAGCCTGTGCAGAGAATAATTGGAAGGTCATGCCGGATTTTAAGCATCTCCCTTGCAAGTTGTCCTCCTGTGAGGTCAGGCATGGTCTGGTCTGTAATTACAAGGTCAAAAATACTGGGTTTTGCCCTGAACATTGCAAGAGCATCAATACTGCTTGTTGTTGATGTAACCTGGTAGCCGATCCGTTCAAGCAGTAACTGAATGGTCTCTGCCATATCTTCCTGATCATCAACAACAAGTATGTGCTCATTGCCCCCCTCTATTGGTTTAACTGTTTCTATCTGCCGGTTTATCTCTGTTGGAATTCCTGGAAAAAAAAGATTAAACTTGCTGCCCTTGCCGGGAATGCTTTCAACTGTAATTATGCCTTCATGGTTTTTTACAATGCCCATTACCACGGAAAGCCCCATTCCGGAACCTTTTCCAACAGCTTTTGTTGTGAAATAAGGATCAAATATCTTTTCAAGATGCTCTGGCTGGATGCCGGCACCGTTGTCAGATATTGAAAGTTTGACATAAATGCCAGGTTTAGAGTGTAGCTCAGGGGGTAGTACTTTTTCCGGCACAAAATCGTGATTATATATTTTTATGTCCCTGTTTTCCGGCAAGATTTCGTGATTGTCTGTTTTTGGGTTTGTACTTTCCAGCAAAAATTCATGATGTTCTGTTTTCATACCTGTGTCAATGGTTTTAAGCTCAACATGAAGCATACCCCCCTTCTCATTTGCCTCCATTGACTGGGCAGCATTGGTACAAAGGTTCATGATGACCTGGTGGAGCTGGGTGGCATCTGCCAGAATTGTTGTATTTTCTGTTGAAATGCTTTTGCGGATTTCAATGTTTGCAGGGATTGTTGCCCTTAAAAGCTGAAGAGCCTCTTTTATAAGGATTGAAATCTCAAGAGGAGCACGTTTTTGAGGTCCCTTGCGGCTGAATGTCAAAATGTGCTTTACAAGATCTCTTGCACGGTTTCCGGCTTTTACTATCTGTTCAATCTGGTATGTTGCAGTTTCCTGACCTTCAACTTCAAACCTTGCCATCTCGGCATATCCAAGCACCGCACCGAGAATATTATTAAAGTCATGGGCAATGCCTCCGGCAAGGGTTCCGATTGCTTCCATCTTGTGGGCCTGACGTAGCTGCTCCTCCAGGCGTCTTCTCTCTTCCATGTCCTTTTTAAGAGCCTTTTCCCTGGATTTGACAGCCTCTGTCATGATGTTGAAGTTTTTTGCAAGTGTGTTGATTTCCCTGTAGCTTTCAGTCTCGATGGAGTGGTTGTAATCACCTCTTGCAATTTTAACTGTGCTCTCTAAAAGCATTGTCAATGGTATCATTGCATTTCTTGCAATAACAAGGGCTGCAATCACAGCAAGTAAAATGGCTGTTGCCGTTCCTGCAAAAATAATATTCCTGATCTGCATGAGGGGCGAAAGCGCCTCTTTTGCAGGTTGAAAAACACACACAAGCCAGCCTGTCACAGGAACAATATCAACACTTCCCATCCATTCAACAGAGTTAACTGTATAGCGTAACGTGCCCCTTTTCCCTTCAAGCCCCAAGGCAACAACAGGCAGGTGTTTAAGATTTTGTTGCTCTGCAATGTTAACTGTTTCAGGATGTGCTATGACGGTGCCGTTCCTGTCAACCATTGCAGCATATCCGGTTCCTCCTATTCTGATCCTGTCGCTGATGTTTTTCAGATATGAAAGTGTAAGATGGGCGACAATCACGCCTTTTTCAAGGGGATAACTCAGGGATATGGTTGGCTGGCCTGTCTGAACTGCTATGTATGGAGATGACCATGTAGGTTTTTTTCCCTTTGAAACAGTTTTGAAAAAAGGCTGGCTGGAGAGATCAATTCCTGCATAATCTTCGTTGTACGGTGCAATATGCCTGACAATACCTTTAGTGTCGAGAATTCTGATGGAGCTGAAAAAAGGGTATGTCCTGCAAATGGATGCAAGATAGCGGTTCTTTTGGCCGTTGGGTATAAAACCCTCATTGTCAATCATCTCTTGGGCATGTTGAAGAATGGCAAGTGGCTCTTTAAGGGAGCGTGAAACTTCGCCTGCAATTGATGTTGCAATGGCATGGTTCTTGTCGAGAATATCCCTTTCCATTTTTTGGGACATTATCTCAAGGGAGATAAATCCTGTTACAATAATTGGAAGCGTGGCAATTATTAATAAACTTAATGTAAGGGTTTTCTGGAGGCTTGGCTCTTTTCCTGGAAAAAAGAGGAGCGGAGATAAACCTGAATTATTATGTGCCTTCATGGCATTATGGTGTCCACTATTGCAAATGAGCCGTCATTGACAGTAACAATAAACTGGGATCTTGAAGCATCTCCATATTTATCAAGGCTGATTTCTCCCTGTAATCCCTGGTGGGTGGAATGGTCAAGCAGTATTTGCTTAAGGTCGCTCTTTCCGTCCCATCCATCAAGAATATTGAAAAGGAAAGTTGCGGCTTCATAGCTGCACATTGATGCAAAATTGGGTTCTATCATGAATCGTTCACGGTAACTCTCCCTGAAAGTCAGATATGGAAGATGTCTGCTGTTCTGGTTGAATACCTGCGGGAATATTATTCCTTCAACCGATGAACCACCCTGATGGATAAGCTCGTTGGTTCCTGCCCATCCACTTGAAAGAATTGGAATATCCGGAGTTGTCTTTCGGATCTGCTGACAGAACATGGCTGTATGAAGGGCCCCTGAAATAATCAGGATGCTGTCGGGCTGAAAGTTCATCAATTGACCGGCAATTTCAAGATATGAGAATTTTTCCTTTGCATGGAAGGTCACAGAAACTGCAACAGTGCCACCCAATTGTTCAAATAAAGTCCTGAAATTGTCTGCCCATCCCTGGGTAAAACCTCTGTTGGAAAGATCATACAGACATGCAACCCGTCTGAGGTTAAGTTTGTTAAAGGCATGTTTTGCCATAATTTCCGACTGAATCCTGTCAGGAGATGTTACCCTGAAAAAGTAGTCATCCTTTCCGGAAAGCTCGTTTGTGGTTGAGGTGGGGCTTAACATGATTATTTTGTTTTTGTTTGCAACCGGCAGTGCTGCAATTGACATTGAGCTTGTGACATGCCCGATTATGGCTACAACCCCTTCAGCAATAAGCTCTCTGTCAACCCTGATGGCAGTTTCCGGAGTGTTGGCGTCATCCTTGACTATAAGCTCAATTTTTCTGCCATTAATGCCGCCTGCTCTGTTTATCTCTTCCACAGCAAGTGTGACGGCATTTCTTCCGGCAATACCAAGGTCAGCAAGCTGCCCTGTAATGCAGCCGGAAAAGCCTATTTTTAATGGTGGTGGCTCTTTTTCACATGCAGGGGAGAATAGAAGTGCAAATATCGAAAAGAACACTGGGAACAGCCGGTTAATAAAGTGGGGTGCGGGTTCTATTTTTTTTGATAACATTTTTTATCCTGTGCTGGAGGCATGATCCTTGATCAGGGCATTGATACACTTGACAATACGCCTGTCATTTGACTGCCAGTAAATATAATCATCCCATGCCTGAACATGCCAGTTAATCGTTTTCATATATCAGTCCATGTGCCTCGTATTTGCCTGCCCTGATATCTTTTACAGCCCTGTCAAGGCGTTCGCTGTAAATTTGTGATTTTGCAAGATAGGCAGTTTCCCTGTAGAGAGTCATCATTTTGGGGCCTCATTATATTCTGTATGAAAGATGCAGAGTGTAATTTTTACAGTTGTCAAAGTGAAATATATAAACTAATATCCAGTAAAAGATACTGATAATAAACTATTTTTAATTCACTTTGCCTGTTAAAAATAATAGCACAGATATCCTGTTATTTCAAACCCGAAGAGCTTTTCAAAAGCAGAAAGAGCTATTTAAAAACATCGCATATCAAAGTAGAGAAAGGTGGATTCCATGGATATGGAATGTTTAAAAAAAGAGATTCTTAAGCGTCTCGATCCTCTTGAACCAGAAGCCATTATTATCTTTGGAAGCCATGCCTGGGGAAATCCCGGCAATGATAGTGATCTTGATATTTATGTTGTTACTAATGATGATTTTATTCCTCAGAATTATAAGGAAAAAAAAGAGATCACATTGAAAGTGTCCAGGGCAATAAGGGATTTGCAAAGACATATTCCAATTGATATTATGACACATACAAAGAAAATGCACCAAAAATTTGTTGAAATGAACACTCTTTTCAGTCAGTCAATCATGCAAAAAGGAATCAGGCTTAAATGAATCAGAATAATGCCAAGGAATGGCTTGAAGCTGCTAAACTTGATCTGGAAAGCATCAAAAAAATGTTTCAAAATATATTACTTTTAATAGATTTTGCTCCTGAATAGTATCGTCTATATTTGAACATTCACTGAGAAAAAAAAGAGCAACCTATGGGAAAGACAGTCGTCATTCAGAGTACGCAGACTCAAGTTAATGCACCTCAACGCATTGAAATCGCACAACTATATCGGCAGGACAATCACCCCGAACAAATACAAGATATCCGACAACTGTTTAAAAATTATTTAATCAAACTTAACTCTGAAGATCCCATGAAATATAAAGCACTTGACCTATCTCTGATTTATCCTGAAAAGGATTCTGTAAAAGATCTTTTAGAGCAGGTGGACGATCTCAAAAAATGCTTAGATAGTTTCCGTCCCCTCAATCCGGCACAGTTGGAGAATTTGGAACATGCCTTTGATATTCAATACACCCATGAAAGCACCAAGATTGAAGGTAACTCGTTGACTTTGTCAGAAACCGCCCTGGTTATCGAAAAAGGGATCACCGTCAAGGGTAAACCCTTAAAAGACCACATCGAAGTCCTGAACCACCAGAAAGCACTGGAATACATTAAATCCATTGCCGTTCCAGAATACGAGCTAACTCAAGATGATTTGCTGAAAATCCATAATCTAATTCTGCAAGGGATCGACCATCATAATGCCGGAAAATACCGTAGCCAACGGGTGATTATTTCAGGTAGTCGACATATTCCCCCAAATCCACTCAAGGTTTATGATTTAATGCAACTCTATTTTGAAGAGTACACGCAGGAGCGAAACGATCTTCACCCTGTTTTACTGGCAGCCAGAATGCACGAAAGATTGGTCAGAATCCATCCTTTTATCGACGGAAACGGTAGAACCGCCCGTTTGATAATGAATTTGATCCTGATTCAAAATGGATATCCAATCGCCAATATACTGGGAGAAACAGAAAAAAAAGACGCTTACTGTGATGCCCTGGAAAAATCCCATATGGAAGGCAAATCCGAAGATTTCCAAAAGATAATTTTAAACGAGGTGAAACAAGCCTTTTTCAATTACCTGGATATGGTGGCAGATCCGGATGTAGAAGAAGGCAAGGGGACATATTTCTTTAAAAAGATAAAACCTTTTCTAATCACTTAATGTAGTTTGCCAGATATGATTTTTGTAGTTGTAAGTTGTTAGAATCAGGATATCCAGGATAGACAAGATAAATAAGGATAGCCAATCTTATTCATCCCGGCCATCCTGATTGAGACTGCATCACGTAAAATTAAAATATATCTCTCTCCTTTGTTAAGGTAATTAATATGGAACAAATTAAAGAATTTAATAGTTGGGTAACATATGGAAAAGTTGCAGGAAATCGCATTTCAGTTGATTTACCTGAAGAGCTTGATGCTCAAGAAGTCCAGATTATTATAATACCAACAAGAGCCGTCCACTGTTCAGATAAAGACGAATGGAAAAAAGATTTTCAGTCAATTTCCAGGTGGAATATTTCAGAGGAAGATATCAGGATGAAATCATGGCCAATACCAGAGTATTAACAGATACTTCTATCATTATAGACTTTCTTAGAAAGAGCAATAAAATCAACTCCTCGCTTTGGAAAATTCGAGAAAAAAGCGAATGTTGCATGTTGAAAGAATCAATGATGTGTTTTTATTGAATATTTGAATTGGAATTGTAACAGTGTGTTATTAGATTTTTGAACCATGAAGAATACTCAAAATCGACATCTTGATGGCTTTTTTTTGGTAGTGATTGCATTTGTCTGAATCAGGATAACCAAGATTAACAGGATGTTCAGGATAAAAAATCCTGATTTATCCTGAATATCCTGGGCATACTGATTCAGACAGCATCACGCAAAATCAAATAATAAAAATAAATCTGTCCCCTTTTTTTCGCCGGGTATTCAAAAAAGGGCGCACTCAAATTTTTTTCACTTGTAAGAGAAACCAATGAAAGGAGAAAAAAGACCATGAAACACCTCTCAAAAAAACTTTTAACCGCAATTTTGACTCTATTATGCAGTATGGCACCTGCAGTTGCCGGAGATTACACAAGCCTTCCCGACACCGGCATTGAAACCTGCTATGACGGTGATGGCTATGAAATTGTATGCCCATCACCAGGAGAACCCTTCTACGGCCAGGATGCCCAGTATGACAGCTCCAAAATGGCATTTGAGGATAACGGGGACGGCACGGTTACGGATCTCAATACCGGCCTTATGTGGCAGCAGAGAGACGACGGCACAGAAAAGACATGGCAGGCTGCTTGCGATTACTGCGACTCTCTGGGGCTTGCCGGATATACGGACTGGAGAATTCCTGACAGGCGGGAGCTTTTTTCTATTGTGGATTTGGGGAGGTATAATCCGGCTATTGATACTGATTATTTTTTTGATACTAAAGGTGACGTGTACTGGTCGGGCAGTACGTACGCCGTTTACACTGATTACGCGTGGGGCGTGAATTTCACCAGTGGCAGTGTTAGCTACTTCAGTAAGACCTATGATGACTACGTTCGGTGTGTTCGTTCGGGATCATAATTTGATAATTTGGACATTTGGTTCATTTGGTTATTTGAAAATTTAAAAAACGAAAATTTAACGATAATGGCACACTACGAGCACCTTCCAATTTTTAAAAAAATGCTGGATTTGAGCGTGCATATAGAGAATATTGCGTCTCATTTTTCCAGGAATCACAGATATACCCTGGGCAGTGAATTGCGGAGCATGTGTCATGAAGCCCTTTCCCTCATTGTGGAGGCCAACTCCACAAGAGAGAGAGTACCGCAACTCATAAAGCTCAGACTTCTGCTTGAGAGGATAAAGATTCATCTGATAATTGCAAGGGAGGTAAAGGCATTTAATCAGAAACGTTCCTTTCTCACAGCAACGGAACTGGTGGTCAATGTGAGCCGGCAGAACGAGGGGTGGTTAAAGAGTGTCCAGTCTCGACCCTCAAAAGGGAGATGACGGTCACAGAAGCCGGAATCATTATTCTGAGGAGTAATGAGCGAGCTTGATTTATGATGCGTCCATCCCGCCTTTTTTCATGTGAAAAGGGCATGGTGCATACAGTAAATGGTACCGGGCATGCCCCGGATCCATTTATGGTGGGCTGATGATTCAGCATAAAAGTGGATGGACAACTTTTTGCCCGTGTACTGGTCGGGCAGTACGAACGCCAATAACACTGATAACGCGTGGAACGTGAATTTCAACAATGGCAATGTTAACAACAACAATAAGACCAATGATAACTACGTTCGGTGTGTTCGTTCGGGAGCATGAATATCTGTGATAACACATGAAATAAAAGGGCAGATACCCCTTTTTTCTCTGGAAAATTTGTATGATGCCTATCTCAAGTGCAGGAAGAACAAGCGCAATACCATAAATGCGTTGAGGTTCGAGATAGCTTTTCCGGACAATCTCATTAATCTTTATGATGAGTTGAGCAGTGGCACATACCACCCCTCTACCTCCATATGCTTTGTGCAGAAAAAGCCCAAGCTGCGGGAAATTTTTGCAGCAGATTTCAGGGATCGGGTGATTCACCATCTGTTGGTGGGTCATCTTGAACCAAAATTTGAACGAATTTTTATTCATGACTCATACTCCTGCCGCAAGAACAGGGGGATTCATGGTGCAGTGAGCCGCCTGCAATCCTTTGTGAATAGGGTGACGGGCAATGGCTGCCGCCCTGCATGGTACCTGAAAGAGGATATCCGGGGCTTCTTCATGAACATTGATCAGGAGATCCTTTACAGTATCATCTGCCGTCATTTTAAGCATAAGGATGTACTGGATCTGTCCCGCAGGATTATTTTTGCCAGATGTATTGATGATTATCACTTCAAGGGAAGGCGTTCCCTTCTAAATAAAATTCCGCCTCACAAGACACTGTTCAAGGTAGGTAAAGGCAAGGGACTTCCAATTGGCAATCTTACCTCCCAATTTTTTGCCAATGTATATCTCAACGATCTGGATCAGTTTGTCAAACATGAGCTGAAGTGTCGCTACTACATCCGTTACTGCGATGATTTTATTCTTTTGTCAGATAACCCTGGTCAACTTGAGAAATGGCATGGAAAGATTGAATCATTTCTGAATGAGCGCCTGAAGCTTGAGCTTAATCCTTCACAGATGAAACTGAAACCGGTCTCCTCAGGTATTGATTTTCTGGGATACATTGTCCGCAGGAGATACCTGCTGGTTCGTCGCCGTGTGGTCAATAATTTCAAGGAGCGGATTCGATATTTTGATACAACGCTATCCATGAGGGATCGTGATGCGAAGAGAGTCCGGTGGCAATTTCCTCCGGATGAGGTTGAACTCTTCAGATCAACGGTTGCTTCGTATATGGGGCATCTTAAATGGGCAAACTCGTTTACTCTGAAGCGAATGCTGTTTGTAAAATATCCTGTCCTGCGTGCCTGTTTCATGCTCAATGGATATGAACTCATCCCCAGATATATCCCCTTCGATGGAATGAGAAAGTTCAGGCGTTCATATAACTGGTGGATTCCGGAGCCTGATAATAGACCTTGCAGTCAACATGTTGTCAGATACCCACTGTGGGTGTGTGGAAAAAATACTCGTGTGCTGGTGTTTTTTCAGGTAGGCTGTTTTTATGAATTCTATAATACTCATGGAAAGATTGCCCATGAAGTGCTGAACCTGAAATTGATGAAAGGGCTTCACAGGTTTCAGGTGGGCTGCGGATTTCATAAAAGGTTTCTTTCCCGATATATTGGCATGGCTTTGCAAAACGGGTATCATGTGGCCATTGTCCGGCAGTACAGACGGCTGGATGGCACAGTTTTCAGGAGAATGACAGCACTTTTCAGGGCAGATGAGCCTCTGAAGGTACTTGAGCATAAGTCCAGGAAAAGAGTACAGACAGAGTTGCCATTTTGGGAATGAGTATGAGATGCGATAGATAATCCTGGTCATCCTGATTCAGACAAAAGAACAGAGAGCTTGCAAATATTGATTTTTGTGGTTGCATTTGTAGGTTGTCAGAATCAGGATACCCAGGATAGACAAGATAAATCAGGATAGCCAATCTTGTTCATCCCA
>NZ_LT828549.1:113293-117346 GCF_900170035.1 Desulfamplus magnetovallimortis
CAAATATTGATTTTTGTGTTTGCAGCTGTGGGTTGTCAGAATCAGGATATCCAGGATAGACAAGATAAATCAGGATAGCCAATCTTGATCATCCTGTTAATCCTGGGCATCCTGATTCAGACAAAAGAACAACATATCAAAAACAGGAAAAATTTAACAAATGTCTTATGATGACAAATTGACGCACAATATTATTGGCTGTGCCATGAATGTACATAATGGTTTGGGAAACGGATTCCAGGAGGTTATCTATCAGCGTGCACTGGCTGTGGAGCTAAAGGATGCAGGGCTGGAATTTATTAGGGAGCAGGAAGTCCCCATCTTGTACAAAGGGCATGAAATAGGTACAAGAAGAGTAGATTTCCTGGTGGAAAACCGCATAGTGGTAGAGCTGAAGGCTCTTGTGCGTCTAGAGGATGTTCATCTCGTCCAGGGCTTGAATTATTTGACAGCCTATCAATTTGATACTGGCCTACTGATTAATTTCGGAGGTATAAAACTGGAATTCAAGCGATTATACAGAAAAAGATAAAAAAGATGTTCAGGATACTTACTTAATCCTGCCTTATCCTGTTAATCCTGGTCATCCTGATTCAGACAATTTAAAAAAACGGAAATATATAAAAATTTCAAATTTTCACAGGGAGCATAAAAAATGAAAAAAATCAACATATTATGCCTTTTAATGATAACTTTGACCACACCTCTTTTTGCAGTTGGTCCCTACGTTGACAATGGAAACGGCACAGTCACCGACAAGGGCACAGGACTCATCTGGCAGCAGACAGATGACGGCGTGGAACGTACCTGGGAAGAAGCCCTTGAATACTGTGAATCCCTTACCCTTGATACAAAAAGTGACTGGCGTCTTCCAAATATCAGGGAACTTGAAACCATTGTGGATGATTCCCTTTATGGTCCTGCTATTAATACTGATTATTTTAAAAATGCCAAAAGTGACGTATACTGGTCGGGCAGTACGCTCGCCAATTACACTGATTACGCGTGGAACGTGTATTTCATCAGTGGCAATGTTGACTACTACTATAAGACCGATGATTACTACGTTCGGTGTGTTCGTTCGGGATCATCTGGATCATTTGATCCTTTGACCCTTTCAATCACCGCGAGCGCAGCGAGCGGTGATGCGCCCTTGCAAGTATCGTTTACCGCTTCTCCCGGAGGTGGAGTTGCTCCCTACCAGTATAACTGGACATTCGGGGATAGCTCATCAAATTCTTCTTTACAGTATGCCTCCCACACCTACACAAGCCCGGGCAGCTTTACTGCAACTTGCACATTAACTGACTCTGAAGGTACTATTAAATCAGCATCAACAAAAATTACAGTAACCGAAGCCCCCCAGCCAAACCAGCCGCCTTCATGTTCAATTACCCCCAGCGTCACAGAGGGTAATGCGCCTTTAACGGTACGCTTTACAGCCCAGGGAGAGGATCCCGAAGGTGGAACATTGATCTGGTACTGGGCTTTCGGGGATGGAGCAAGCGGGCATGGCAGCAGTGTCACCCACGAATATGATGCAGCCGGAACTTATTCTGTCTGGTTATCAGCCACTGATGAGGCTGGTGAATCCGGATATGCCACAGTTGATATCAATGTGTCTGACCCTCCGGATGAGCCTGTAATCATTGATCCTTTGACCCTTTTAATTAGCGCGAGCTCAGAAAGCGGTGATGCCCCCCTTCCAATCTCTTTTACCGCTGCGCCCGGAGGTGGAGTTGCTCCCTATCAATATAATTGGACATTCGGGGATGGCTCATCAAATTCTTCTTTACAGTATTCCTCCCACACCTACACAAGCCCGGGCAGCTTTACTGTAACCTGCACATTAACCGACTCTTCCGGCAATACCAAATCAGCATACAAAACCATAACGGTAAACGAAGTGCCGGCCGATCAGCTCACTGCATTTCCTTCTTCATTAACAGTTCCCCTTGAAAACACTGCAAACATTGAACTGACAGGAGGTAGCGGTTTTTACAGGGTCTCTTCAAGCGACACAGATATTGTCTCCTACACACTGACGGACAGCACCGTGACTGTGACAGGTGAATCCCTGGGAAGCGCCGACATTACAGTACAGGACAGTGACGGCAAAAGTGTTAAAATTCCGGTAAGTGTAACCCAGAAGATCAAGGCGATTATTGTGGCAGGAAGCGGCCCCTATAGCGGTAATGCTCTTTGGGATAACACCCTGGCAGCCTGCAAGTATGCATACCTGGTATTGATGTCAAGGGGATACACACATGAAACAATCCTGTTTCTTTCGGCAGATGAGATCAATAATATTGATATTGATGGAGACGGCAAATTCAATGAGATGGATAATTACGTCACCAATGACCGCCTGAAAAACGGTATTACTGACTGGGCATCAGATGCAAAGGATGTTCTGGTTTACATGACCGGTCATGGTAACTCCGGAAAATTTCGAATCAATCCTGACGGTCACCTTGAGGCAGATGAGCTTTCAGGCTGGCTTACCACGTTAAAGAGCACCATTCCTGGTGAAGTCGTTTTTGTATATGATTCATGTTATTCAGGATCTTTTATTCCAGAAATAAAAAACAGCGGCATTACATCCATTACAAGTACCGGTGATGATGATGTCGCATTTTTTACATCCAACGGGCAACTATCTTTCTCTTCCTTTTTCTTTCAGGGAATATTTAATGGAGAAAACGTAACTGACTCCTTTCTTAATGCGAAAAATTCAACACAATTTACCTATACATCACAGTGCCCCATGATGGATGACAATGGCAATGGAATTGGAAACGATGATGATGATTGTGAAAGGGCAAGGGACATTTATATTGGAAGCCGTGTTGAAACAGCAGAGGATATTCCCGCAATCAATGACGAAAAAGTCACTGTCAGCTCCAGCAGTGGCAATGGCCTTACCATTCATGTAGAAAGCGTTATAAGCGGTAATCCTGTTGAAAAGGTCTGGGCTGTCATCACACCGCCGGATTTGGATGCTGGAACTTCAAGTGATCCTGTGCTGGATTTGCCGGTGGTTGAGCTTGCCCGACAGGCAAATGGTGGATATATGGGTGTTTTTTCAAAAGCATCAGCTTCCGGTCTCTATAATGTCGCCCTTTTTGTTGAGGACAATGGTGGCAACCGTTCCTTTCCTGTGGCTGTGCAGTTTACCCGTACAACAGCCTCGTCATCATGTTTAAGTTTTATGGATGATCTTGGCATAGACATTCCGTGCGTTAAATATGCAGGATCAGAGTATTATTTTTCTGTTCGGTACCAGAAAGATCTTACATGGGCCATGTCTGCTATGGAAAATTCAGGAACAGGCGACCTTTGCGCCACCATGTCGGATAATTTTGATCTGACCATTCCCTGTCTTGAGTTTCTGGGCACAAGGTATGGTTTTGTATTCAGGCATACCGGAGGAAACGCACTTTCAAGGAATCTTGCGTGGGATCTGGATGTGGGGTCGCTTTACATACTTCCATGAGGTTGGCGACTTTTCTTGAAATCCTCATTTTTGTGATTTTTCCGATAATTATTGCATTTGTCTGAATCAGGATAACCAGGATTAACAGGATGATCAGGATAAAAAATCATGATTTATCCTGAATATCCTGGGCATCCTGATTCAGACTGCATTACGCAAAATCAAAAAATCAAAATAAATCTGTCCCCCTTTTTTTCTTTTTTTAAATACAGAGGTGCATATGATTACACTTGATCAAGCAATAGATACTGTAAACCAGTTACCAGCAGAGCAGCAGGAGGTTCTGTTTGATATCTTTTATCACAGGAAAATTGAAAAACGTCGTAAGGAGATTGCTGAAGATGCAAAAAATTCAATCGCTGATTTCCATGCAGGCAGATTAAAAACGAAGCCTGTTAAAAGTATAATCTCTGAACTTGCTCAGACTTTGGATGGTTATTGCATTTGTCTGAATCAGGATAACCAGGATTAACAGGATGTTCAGGATAAAAAATCCTGATTTATCCTGAATATCCTGTGCATCCTGATTCAGACTGCATCACGCAAAATCAAAAAAT
>NZ_LT828549.1:117446-149430 GCF_900170035.1 Desulfamplus magnetovallimortis
AAAATCCTGATTTATCCTGAATATCCTGTGCATCCTGATTCAGACTGCATCACGCAAAATCAAAAAATAAAAATAAATCTCTCCCCACCTTTTTCTCCCTTTTCTGGATTAAATTTTCCCCAGCGCCTGCTCAAGATCCGCAATAAGATCCTGTGGATCCTCAAGTCCCACAGAAAACCTTATCAATCCATCATCAATGCCTGCAATTGCCCGCTCTTCCGGTGTCATGTGTTCATGGGTAATGGTTGGCGGATGCATGCAGATGGAACGGCTTGTCCCAAAGGTCACTGCATGAACAATGGTTTGAAAGCTGTTCATGGCAGTGGCAGCTCCCTTGACACCGTTGGCCACAACAAATGACATTAATCCACCATGCTGACCGTTCATCTGGCGGCATGCAAGCTCATGCTGCGGATGATCAGGAAGGCCGGAGTAGTTGACCTTTTCAACCTTTGGATGTTTGTTAAGATATTCAGCAAGAATCTGGGCATTTGAGCTGTGTTTTGCCATGCGCATGGAAAGAGTTTCAATGTACTGAAGGGTCATCCATGCCTCAATGGGCTGTATGATGGAGCCCAAAAATTCGTTGGTATTCCAGCGGATATCTTCAACAAGGGGTTCTGGGCCTATCACAGCTCCGCCTATTACAGTGGCGTTTCCTGCAATGAATTTGGATATGGAAAGAAGCACAATATCTGCACCAAGTTCCATTGGACGCTGTATTGCCGCTGTTGCTGTTGTGTTGTCCACCATTACAGGCACACCCTTTTTGTGGGCGACATCGCATACTGCTTTGATATCTGTGACAAAAAGACATGGATTGCTTGGGGTCTCTATCCACACAAGTCGGGTTTTTTCGTCAATTTCGTCTGCCCATGATTCTGGATCTTCAGGGTTTTTCACAAACCTGAAGCTTACATTGCACTTTCGTGGAAAGATGCTTGATGCCTGTTTGTAACCCTCTCCAAAGATATTAAGGGATGTGACAACATTATCCCCTGGTTCTATCATGGTGAAAATAAGGTTGAAAAGTGACTGGGAACCGGAGCCTGATGTGACACATGCTTCACCACCTTCAAGGGCTGCAAGGCGTTCTTCAAGGACAGTGTTGGTGGGTGTTCTGGTTCTGCCGTAAACAGGGCAGGGGATCTTGTCAAAGGTCTCGTATGGAAAGGTTATGGACTGGACAATGGGCGGAACAAACGAAGGAAAATCATCCTTGTTTTTCAAAGGATGAAATCCTGCATGGAGCGCCCTTGTGTCAAATCCTGTGGTGACATTTTCCCTTACTGCACGGGGTTTTGAGGGGTCATATGTCCAGTGATCCCTTAAAAAGAAATGTTTATCGTAATCTTTCATTTTGTATTGTCTCCATTTTTATCTGGCTCTATCTTTTTGAATCAATCCACTCCTGCTCACGCTTTACAATTGCCTTTATCTTCTGCTGGACATCTTCCGGAAGTGGTTTTGGCTTGTAGGCTGCAAGGATATCATCCACCACTTTGGCAGCTTTTTCTCCCATTGTAAGGCTTCCCTTTTTCTCCCACTGGGAATATCCGCTCTTGTCAAATAGCTTTGAGTAGAAAGGTTCCTTATAGTGCCTGATGGTGTGAGGATGTTGCAGATATGTGCCAGAAGGCCCCATTTCATCTGTGACATCAAGGGCAAGGGTCTCCTCATCAACTGTTACTCCCCTTGTGGCAGCTCTCAGAAAACCAATAGTTTCGTTTGCCATTACCTGAAGCTGTAGAGAGCCCTGAAGACCTGACTCCATGAATCCCACATCATGGACAATGTTGGCTCCATGCATAAGTGCTGTCATAAGGCTTATGGTCATTTCGATTCCTGCCTGCTGGTCAAGTACCTTGGAGTCGGTTGAACCGCCAAGGCCGAAAACAGGCAGATTGTAGTATCTGCCCATGGTTGTGGGAACACCCTGCTCGTCAGCAAGGACATAGTTTCCAACCATGGTCTGAAGATTGTAGGGGCCGCCGTTCCATCCTGGCATGGCAATGGGAGAACCTGGGCGTACAAGCTGGGAGAGAACCACTCCAAGCATTATACCTGCATTCATGTTGGCCATGCATCCTGCTGTGGTTGCAGGGGAATTTACACCGCCGGCATTAAGGGGAATCCATAGCTGGGGCAACCCTTTTTCTGCAAGATAGATACATTTTTGAAGAGCTTCTTCATTGGCAATAAGACCTGATGTAACATTAATGTAGCATGTGGCAAATGGATGTCTTCTGAAATTCTCTTCTCCGCCAGCAACTGCTTCGCACATCTCAACTGCTGCAACGCATCCTTCAAAATCAGGCGTAACAAAGACAATTGGTTTTGTGGTGTGGTTGAGCATAACCTCCATCTGGTAGCGGTCATATATGCTCTGGTCAACATCATTGGGAAGAAAAAGTGACATGACAAAATCAATTTCCGGAAGGGAATCCATAACCTTTGCAGCCTCCACAACATCGGAAAGAAGAGGCAGCCTTCTCTCTCCTGTGCTGTGATCAAGGATATTTAGGCAGTCCGAACCCCCTCCGTAGTATGTGTTGTAACCCCAGGCGCGGATGGCAGGTTTTTTGTTGCGATTATAGAGAGTAAGGCGCTCAGGTGCCTGGGCAAGTGCCCGGGTGACCATGTATTCCGGAATTCTAACCCTGATGCCGTCAACTGATGCTCCTGCTGCTGCAAGGATCTCCCTTGCCTTTTCATGGTGGACATCTACTCCTGTTCTTTCAAGGATTTCAAGGGTTCCCATGTGAATCTGTCTGCACTCATTTTCTCCCATTCTGGCATAATGGGCACTTGTCATACTCTGTCCGTGGCTTGATATCATTTTTTTGGCTCCATGTTAAATTCCCAAATTCTACACCTGTAATCTTTTTAACCTTATCAATAATGTCTGAACCAGGATGCCCATGATTAACAGGATAAGGCAGGATACTATCCTGAACATCCTGTATATCCTGGTTATCCTGATTCAGACAAATGCAAAAACTACCGAAAAAGCCATAAGATGTCGATTTTGAGTAAAGTTAAATAGTGATTTTTTATATTGCAAACTGATATATCAATAATTCTTTTTAATATGATTAGCCTATACATATTAATCTATCAAAAGTCAATTGATTGGTTAAATAATAATTACCTGTTGATATTAACGCCTTCAGGTGGTAGTGCTTCTACCATTATTTACCCAAATTCTACATATGCCCTTTTGAGTAGGTCAAAAATTGCATAGAGTCATAAAAAAAAGGAGGAGTGAAACAACAGATGCCCCAGACCCTTGAAGGCCGGACAGCAAACAGAGGCGGAACGGCAAAGAAAGATATTTATACCATATTAAGAAGTCAAATCCTCAATGGCATAAAAAAGCCAGGGGAAAGACTGGCAATTGATTCCTTGAAGTCTGAATTCGGCACCAGTGTAACACCTGTAAGAGATGCCTTGCAGATGCTGAACCAGGAGGCTCTTGTTACGATTAAACCACGTTCCGGATATTTTGTGGCAAAAATTACTCTCAAAGAGCTTCGTGATATGCTGGATCTGCGGGAGATTCTTGAGCTTGCCGCTGTTGAGAGAGCTGCCATGAAAATTTCGGAAGAGCAGATTAATGGCTTAAGGGCAGTACATGCAGGCTATACAGGAGAAGATGACTCTTCCTACACCAGATATACAGATGAAAACAGAAATTTTCACTGCATGGTGGCTGAAGCATCGGAAAACAGTGAGCTTGTAATATCACTTTCAAGGCTTCTGGACAGGCTTGGAAGGTTCATGGTTATCCGCCATGCAGGGCACGAACTTCAGCAGCTCCATGAACCCCTTATTGAAAGACTTGAAGCCCACGATGTGGATGGGGCAAAAAAGGCTCTTATGCAGGAGCTGACTGAAACCAGGATAGCAATAATGGAACGTGTTATGCATGAGGAGGCTGCATTCTGGCATCTTGGCGGGGGTAGCAGTGAACAGTGATTTTTTTATGTTTCCAATTTCACGGTAAACAGGGATGATTGCTTATTAATCATCCCTGGATATAAAAATGAGAGTCATTTTCACGGTAAAGGGTTTATCCATGAACAATCTTCCAACTTTGCCCACAGGCAACTCATCATTTGAAAACATAAGGCTCAATGGGGATATTTATGTAGATAAGACAAGATATATTTACAATATGGTCAACGATGGCAAATACTACTTTTTATCCCGCCCAAGAAGATTTGGAAAATCCCTGATGATCTCCACCCTTAAATGTCTTTTTGAGGGTAAAAAAAAGCTATTTGAAGGGCTATGGCTTGAAAATAATAATCAGAATATTACATGGGATTGGAAAAAGCATCCTGTCATAACCCTTGATTTTAATGAAATAAGTCACGAAACTCCAGAAATTCTTATACAGAGCATTGAAGAACATTTAATTGAGATTGCAAGTAGTTATGATATTGAGCTTAAACGATCCTTTATCAAGGGCAAGTTTAAGGAGCTTATACTCTCATTAAATCAAAAAACCGGGATGCCGGTTGTTTTTTTGATTGATGAGTATGACAAACCACTTATTGATCACCTTGGAAAGGGGGATGATGCTCTTTTGCTTGCAAAGAGAAATCGGGATATTTTAAAGGATTTTTTTGGAGTAATAAAAGGCGTAAAAATTTCTCCTGTAACCCGTTTTGTATTCATTACAGGGGTATCCAAATTCAGCCAGGTATCCATATTTTCAGAGCTTAACAACCTCACAGACCTTACAATGCATCAAAAATATGCAGAGATGACGGGCTACACAGACACGGAGCTTAAAGAGTGCTTTTCCTCCCACATAGATTCTTTTGCCCATGAGTTATCTATATCACCCTGTGAACTGCTTTTGAGAATGAAGCAATATTACAACGGCTATCGTTTTTCAGAAAAAGATATAAAAGTATATAACCCTTTTTCAGTTCTTCGGGCATTTGGTGAACAGGCTTTAAAACCTTACTGGTTTGCAAGCGGAACCCCCTCTTTTCTGATAAATCTTATCAAGGAGAAAAGGTGGTATATCCCTGAAATTGAAAAAATGAGTGCAACTATCTCTCTTTTCAGTGCATATGACCTTGAAACTCTTCACCTCGAGGCAATCCTTTTTCAGGCAGGTTACATTACAATAAAAGATATCAGGGGAATGTTATACACCTTTGACTATCCAAATCAGGAAGTAAAAACCGCTTTTCTTGAAAATCTCTTTTATACCTATACTGAGCATTTCCGTGAAGCTTCAAGGTTTGCTCTTCTTTGTGAATATCTTGAACTCGGAGAGCTTGACAATTTCATTGAGACCATGAAAGCAATCTATGCATCCATTCCCAATATCCTTGAAAGCAAAAGGGATGAGGCATATTTCCATACCATATTTTATCTTATGGTCTCTGCATCCGGAATTAGAGCACAAAGCGAAGTGTTAACATGCAAAGGCAGGATTGACATGGTCGTTGAGTTCACGGATATGGTTTATATACTGGAGTTTAAGTGCAATCAGAGCAGTTCTGAAGCAATCAGGCAGATCAGGGATAAAAATTATGCCCATCAGTTTTTGGGGAAGGGGAAAGCTATCTATTTGATGGGCATTAACTTTGACAATAAAGAACGTAATATATCAGACTGGAAACATGAGCTGTTGTGATTTTTCAATAGTGACAATAATCTATCATTTGAATTCTCAAAGCTGACACCTATGATCTTTTGAGCCTTGTCAACATTATCTGAATCAGGATATCTATGATTAACAAGATATCCAGGATTAACAGGATTAACAGGGTTAACAGGATTAGCAGGATTAGCAGGATTAACAGGATAAGGCAGGATTATTTATCCTGAGCATCCTTTAAATCCTGGTTATCCTGATTCAGACAAATTCAATAACTGCTCAAAAAGCAATAAGGTGTCTATTTTGAGTATAATTTTAATGACTCTCTTTCCATCTGCTGTACCGGCACATGCCGGCAAGGGCTTTTACAGCTCTTTCAGGGGATGGAAAAAATACACCGTCATAGCGGCAGCCATCTGTTCTGTAGAGGCTCTTTGTGGTGCTGTCCGTAAGAAGGCTTACACCCAGAACAGGCTTGTCGTACTTTTCTGTAAGACGGATAACATGTTCCACATAATCGTTTTCCAGTTGAATCAGAAACTCCTTCATGGGCTGAAGGCTTGCTTTTGTATGTTCAGGGTCAACCTTTGATATGGAATCCACCATTTTCTCCACAAAGATTCGTTTTCCGTGGATGCCAAGATGGATAACTGCATCGCATCCATCCCATTTTAAAAGCTCTTCAAGGGATACCCTTGGTATATTTGGGTCGTTTTCACCCACAATATCAACGGGGTTGGCATGGCTCCAGTAGTCAGGAAGCATGGGATTGAGGCGCTCTATGATCTCTTTTGAAAGATCAGGCACTTCAAGGCCGTTCTCTGCGCACAGGTCAGCAGTAACAACGCCCCATCCGCCGCCAAGGGTCATGATTGCAACTCTGTTGCCACGGGGAAGGGGAAGAGAAGAAAAGACTGTGGAGAGATCCAGAAGATCCATGGGGTGGGATACCTCAATGATGCCGGCCTGACGAAACGCTGATGCTGTAACCTTTGCGTTGGAAGCAAGAGCTCCTGTATGGCTTGATGCTGCCTTGTTGCCAATATCTGTTCTGCCTCCGCTCAATACAATGACAGGCTTTTTCTTTGATACCCTTGTGGCACTTTCAAAGAATCGCCTGCCATCCTTAACGCTTTCGATGTAAAGAACCACAGATTTTGTTTTGTTGTCCAGCTCAAACATCTCCATGTAGTCCTCAATGGTGACCATGGCCTCGTTGCCGGAACCTGCAAATCCCCTTATGCCAATACCCTGCTGCTCGGCAAATGCCAGAAGCTGTGTTCCCATGTTGCCGGATTGGCACACAAGGGCTGTTGAACCCGGTAGAGGATGCACATGTGCTCCGCTGCATGCAAAATCAATATGGGGGTTGCATATGCCCATTGTATTGGGGCCAAGTACAATTATACCTGCCTTGCCAGCAGCCTGAACAATTTTCTGTTCAAGTTCCATTCCCTCTTTACCTGTTTCGCTGAAACCTGAAGTGATAAGAAGCATTCCCTTGGCCTTTTTTCTTTGCAGCATGGGAATCTGCTCCATTACCATATGTGCAGGCAGTGTCACAACAGCAAGATCAATATCCTCTTCAATCTTCTCAATTGATGTATATACTTTCTGTCCAACAATGGTTCCGCCTTTGGGATTGACAAGGTAGATATTTCCCTTGAATTTTCCGCTCAGGGCATTTGTGGTGAGCATGTGTCCCCATTTTCCAAGGGTTCCTGAAGCACCTATAAATGCTACTTTTTTTGGGTAAAAAAGAGATGCAAGTTGAATTTTATCTACATGGGGGCGATTGTTTATCCTTGTTTCGGTATCCCCTGTTACAATAAGGGCATCCACAGCCACAAGATCACCTTCAGGCGTTACAATCAACGGATTTATGTCAATTTCCTTTATTTGCGGGTATTTTATTGCCATTGCTGACAATGCAGAAAGGACAGAGCTGATCTGCTCTTTGTCTGCTGCTTTTTCTCCCCGAAAATTATTAAGAAGAGTTTTTGCAGAAAGCTCTTCAACCATCTCTTCAATATCAACGGAGGTTAATGGGGCAAGTCTGAATGCAACGTCCTTTAAAGCCTCTGTGTATATTCCGCCAAGACCGAACATTATGACAGGGCCAAACTGCGGATCTTTAAACATTCCAGCCACAAACTCCCTTTTGCCCCTGATCATGGGTTGGATAAGTATCCCTTCAACTTTTTCTCCGCCATTAAGTGTTATTTCGGAAACAGCTTTTAAAAGGGCTTCAGAAGTTGCGATATCTGTCTTTACAACACCAATATCACTTTTATGGGCAAGTTTGCTTCCCACTCCCTTGGCAACCACAGGAAAGCCTGTTGCTAAGGCTGCATTTTGAACTTCTTCTGCAAGGTTATCGCTTTTGATTGATATTCGTCTCTCTGTTACAACCGGTACTCCAAAGTGGCCAAGAATACTCTTTGATTCATCTTCACAAAGCGCTCCCTGGTATTTTCCTGACAGAAATCGCTCCTCAAATGCACGCATGTTGAGATCTGTGTTATTTATTGAGTTTACAAATGGAAGAGGTTTTTTTTCTGCGTTATTTTTTGAATCATCAAATGGAAGATCGTTTTTTTCTCTGTTATTTATTGAGCCCTCAGATTTAATAGCGCTGGCTTCTGCCTTATTTATCGAAGTGACCGTGGTTTTTGAATGGGTCATGGCTGTACTCCCTGAAATATGATGTTGCAGATGTGGTCAGAGACCGTCTCTGTATTAAGTGTTTTTCCAAAAATTACCTCTCCAAGACATGCGTGTTCAATGGAGCCAAGGATCACCTGGCGAAGGGCAAAGGGGTTTATGTCGGGCTTCAGCTCTCCTGATGCCATCCCCTGATTTATGATCTCAAGTATTGTCCCTGAATATATTCTGACCATGTTGTAGGCATCGCTTTCAAAGTAGTTGGGAGAGTTTCTCACCTCTAACAGTAGAATTTTGGCAAATACTCTGTTAGCGGCATAGCTTTTCAATGTAGTTCGTATGATGATGGATAATTTTTCAATTGCAGAAGAGCATGGCGCTATCATTTTGACTATATGGTCATGAAATTCATGGAAATGCCCATCAAGTACCTGATATAAAAGGTCTTTTTTATCTTTGAAATATTTATAGATAAGCCCCTCTGTAACACCTGCGGTTGATGCAATTTCTGCTGTGGTTATGGAGTGAAAATCTTTCTCTCTCATAAGCTCTGAAAGGGCATTCATGATTTTTATCCGTCCAGGGGGAAATCCTTTTTTATTCTGGGAATTCATCCATTCTCCTTTACCGTGAAAATGACTATCATTTTTATATTTGGGGGTGATTGATACGTAATCAATCATGCCCGTTTAATACTATTTTGGGGATATATTTTTGCTTTGCATCGCAAAATTTTCTTTTGTTATTTTTAATAGGACATTTTTTGATTCAGTAACATAACACCTCTGTCGAGGCTTGATGCTGTGTCTTGCCATGGTGCTTTGCTGAATTTTGATGCAGGTAAGTAATATTTACTCACCTTGCTGGCAATGTCAAGAGGAAAATTCTAAAATATTCCAGATAACCTACATGGCGGGTGGTCACTACAATCATGTAATAGTGAACTGGGATCGGGCAATTATAATGGGTTGCAATTGTTCACGATTTGGAAATCAAGGTTGATTGCCTATGAGCAATTTGGTAGAGTCATTTGATTACGACTTTTGTTTGTCTTTTTTGTATTTGTATGATCAATTTCTTTTACGGTCACTCCAACCAAAAAAAACATTTTATTGCAAAGTCTCCATAACAAACTGATATATAAAGACTTTTATGTATCTGTGTTTGAATACAACATCAAGGATATGAAATGAGTTATAGAACGAGACATAAAATCATAAATGGTGACAGCCGACAAATGACTGAACTTAAAGACAAGTCTGTCCATCTGGTTATCACTTCACCGCCGTATTGGCAGTTAAAAGATTACGGAACTCAAAATCAAATCGGATATAACGACACCTATGAAGAGTATATTAATAATTTAAATATTGTCTGGCAAGAATGCTATCGAGTTCTTAGTAACGGATGTCGTTTATGTGTCAATATTGGCGATCAATTTGCGAGGGCTGTATATTACGGAAGGTATAAGGTAATACCTATTCGGACAGAAATTATCAAGTTTTGCGAAGCCATCGGATTTGATTACATGGGAGCCATAATTTGGCAGAAAAAGACTACGTCAAATACAACTGGTGGAGCTTCATTAATGGGCAGTTACCCCACACCTAGAAATGGTATTCTATCTATTGATTATGAATTTATCTTGTTATTTAAAAAACTTGGCACACCTGTAAAACCGAATAAAGAGTTAAAAGAACAATCAAAGATGACAAAGGAAGAATGGAAAGAATATTTTTCTGGCCATTGGAATTTTGGCGGAACTAAGCAAGACGGACATATGGCAATGTTCCCTGAAGAGTTACCTAAAAGACTTATTAAAATGTTTTCTTTTGTCGGAGATATAGTTCTCGACCCTTTTCTAGGTAGTGGAACAACCTCCCTTGCTGCAAGGAATTTGAACAGAAATTCTGTCGGGTATGAGATAAATCGTGACTTCATACCATACATAAAAAGGAAATTATGTGTAAATCAGATAAGCATTTTTGATACTAGTTATAGCTTTGTTAAACAAGAAATTAGCAATACTGACTTCAAAAGCAAAATAGATCAGTTGCCGTATGTATTTAAAGATTTTCATAAATTTGATAAAAAAACTGATCCTAAAAAATTACATTTCGGATCAAAAATAGACAACAATGGTTCATCACAGAGAGAAGAATATTATTCAGTAAAAGAAATAATTAGCCCTGAATTAATTAAATTGAATAACGATTTACTTATTAGGCTTATTGGAATCAAAGAAAAAAAACAAGAAAACGGAAAAGCTATAGAGTTTTTGAAACTCAAAACAAAAGGTCAAAAGGTTTTTCTTAAATATGATGAAATTAAACATGACGAAAATAACAATTTAATGGTTTATTTATATTTAAAAAACAAAACTTTTTTAAATGCTCACCTGATAAAGAACGGCCTTGTAGAAGTTGATTTGTCTTTTAATTATAAGAATAAGCAAAAATTTATTAATTACTTCAAGGACATTGTGTAATGGCGAAGAAAGAGATTAAGAAATATGCAAAACAGTTCGGCAAAAAAGAAAGAGTTTTAAATTATACGAGTAATACCTATCAACTCACCAGACCAAATAAAGTTGACGCTGTCATGTCACTAATAAGAGAATGCCAACCCAAAGCACTTGAAGAGTGGGAAGAATTTTATTTTGAAAAAGCTTATACCAAGAAAAAAGACAAAACTAAAATAACTAAAGCCACATTAGAGGAACTTGGTGAAAGGTTGTATTCAAAAATTACTGAAGTGGTTATTCCTGAATGGACAGCAGCATTTGAAGACTTAACATTACAGGATTGTAAAGATTACATCTATGACGTTACGATAGTCCGAACATATGACGGTTTTTTGCTTGAAAAATCTGTTATTAATGACGGACTTGCAAAAATATTTCCAGAAATCGAATTTGAAGAGAGCGACCCTATATTAGACCACGCCGGTGATATTGATTATCTTGGCAAAGTAGGAGATAAAGCTTTCGGGATACAAATAAAGCCAATTACTGCCAATGCAAACTTTGAAAACTACAAGATAACGGAAAGAATGAGTGCAAGTTTTCAAAATTTTGAAGAGAAATATGGTGGAAAAGTATTTGTAATTTTCTCAATGCGGACGGGCGATAAAAAAGTTATTAAAAATAAAGAAGTTATCGACGAAATAAAAGCTGAAATTGAAAGATTAAAGGTTCAAGGCAGTTCAGGGGTCAAACCATCATAATAATATAAAATAGTAACTTATTTTATATTATTATCAAAATTCAAGGGTTATCTTTCACTATCCCCCTCTGTATGATGGAAACTTTTTTTGAGATAAAAATTAAGAAATAAGATCACTATTATTTGATACCATTTGAAGTGCTGTTAGAATTTTTAAAACAGACCATGTGGTGGCCTGGTAGATAACTTACGCCTCACAAGTCATAAAAAAACCAGAGGAACAATCATGAATGCCCAGCCACAGGAAAATATCCCAATGATGCCGGAAGAGTACCTTGAATTTGATAAAAATTCAGAAATCAGGCATGAATATTTTGATGGTGAAATTTTTGCCATGACAGGGGCAAGTCTTGACCATAATCAACTTAACCATAATATAAACCGTATTTTGGGTAATCAATTGCTGGATGGGAATTGCAGGGTTTTTGCAAGCGATATGAGGGTCAAGGTTGAAAAGATAGACAAATACACATACCCTGATATTTCAGTTGTTTGCGGTGCGATTGAACTTGAAATGGTAAAGGGTGTTGAAACCATCCTGAATCCCGTTGTTATAATAGAGATCCTTTCAGACTCAACAGAGGCATATGACAGGGGTCAAAAATTTACACATTATAGATTAATGCCTTCACTGAAAGAATATCTTCTTGTGTCGCAAAGTAATTGTCAGGTTGAAAAATTTCTAAGGAAAAAGGATGGTTCATGGAATATGACATCATACGATGATTTGAAACAAAGTATAAAAATAGAGTCTATTGGTTGTGAGCTTTTGTTGTCTGATATTTACAGATGGGTATCCTTTAAAAAATAAAAATGATGGCAAAAAAGCGGTTTTTTAGCCCCCCCCGGATTTGATGTTTTTTAGATACCCCAGACTTGGTGATTTTTAGATACCCCAGACTTGGTGATTTTTAGATATCCCAGACTTGGTAGTTTGAAGCTTTTTAGCAATTTGAACCTGAGTGTTCTGTTCTTTCAAGGTTTGATTTTCGGGTGAAAAATACATCTAACTTTGTAATACGTGAAAAGTCACCCTACATTTTAAACTTGAAGATGCACTGAGTCATACATGTGGCCTGAACCTGCCAAGCATATGTCTTAATGCCTCTTCAAGCTCAGGATAACTGAATCTGAAGCCAGAGTCCAAAAGCTCATCAGGAAGCGCCCTTGTGCTTGCAAGGAGAACCTCTTCCCCCATCTTTCCCCACAGCAAAGTTATGAGAGATTCCGGCAGTGTAAAGGGAGCCTTGCGAGAAAGCACTTTTCCAAGAACCTGGGTAAATTCAGCATTTGTGACAGGGGATGGGCAGACAAGGTTTACAGCTCCTCTGATATTTTTTTTATACATTATGTGATACAGGGAATATACAAGGTCGTCCATGCTTATCCAGCTCATATACTGATTTCCTGTACCAATTTTTGCACCAAGACCCATGAGAAATCCTGGCAGAAGTCTCTCAAGTGCTCCTCCTGCCGGTGTGAGCACCACTCCCATTCTGGCAAAAACTGTGCGTATTCCTGCATCTTCAGTTCCTTTTGCACATGATTCCCACTCATCGCACACCTTAGAAATAAAAAGTTCGCCGCAGCAACTGTTTTCATTAACGCAGGAATCTCCGCAATCTCCATAAAATCCTGTTGCTGATGCAGATATAAACAATTCAGGACGCTTTTCAATCGGCAATTGCCTGATGCGTTCCGAAATAAGAGATGTGGAAAGGTTTCTGCTTTTTACGATAATATCCTTTGTTTTTTTTGTCCATCTGCCGGAACCAATATGGTATCCGTTAAGATTTATAACAACGTCGATTTTGTCAATGTTTGTTGCTTTATTGTCTGTGGTTTCTCTGTCAGTTTTTTTACTTCTGCTTTTTTCATAAGGATTTTCAGGTGATGGTATCTTAAGATCAAGCTCGCCCATGTATGGGTTCCACTGGATTTCATCCCTGTTTTCAGGTTTTTTTCTGACAAGCTTTATAACCCTGTGTCCTCCGGTTGTCAAAAAGGGTATAAGGGCATTGCCCACAGGGCCGCTTGCGCCTGATATGAGAATTGTGAGCGGTTGTTTCTGGTGATTTTTAAAATTTCTGTGGCGCTCAAGGTCGGCAAGCATTATCCTGTGACGGTAACTGAAAAGCCGATTCAGCTCATTTTCAGCAAGATGATGCCATTTTTTCGGTATATGAAGTGGTAGAGTGTAGTTTACACTGTCCTTGAGTCGGGAAAGATTGTTGCCGCATGGTGTAAAAAAATGAGAGTGTTCCCATTTTTTAAATGGCCCTCTTGTGAGTTTGTCCCTGAAAAAACGGTTTTTTTCATAGGCAAGATGCTCTGCCGCCATGGGTATTGATAATGGAAACGGCATTGCAGCCGGAGCCATATTCATTTTAACTGTTGCACCTTTTTCTATACCGCCTTTTTTCCGGATATCGCTAAGAACCATCCATGGAGGTGTCAGGCGCTCAAGGGCACCAGGGTTTTCATGCCAGGAAAACATGGTTTCCACAGAATCCGGAGAGGTGGAAGTGAAGGTAAAGTTTTTATCTGTCATATCAAGTCAATGATTCCCTATTGTTATGGTTAAAAATAGAAATGATAATGGATTTGTCATTAGAAGATCAAGAATTTTTGGATAAAATATTAAATGCTGGTCACTATTAACTTCTTTCCGCTTCAACCGGCCATAGTATTTTGAGGTAAACAAATGGATACCCTGGATGAACAGGATAAGGCAGGATTAAGTATCCTGAACATCCTTTGCATCCTGTTTATCCTGATTCAGACTGCAAAAAAAGATAATCTGACAAAGTAGTAATAAGCTCAACGGAGATAAAATGAGAAAAAAATATTTTGCATACAGATCACTTCAAAAACACCTTGACAGCCATCCGATTGGATTTCCTGCTTCTGTCTCCGGTGCAGATATTCGTCTTCTTAAACATATTTTTACACCAGAAGAGGCCATGATTGCCTGCTGCCTTAGTCATAAGTTTGAACCTATTGATGATATTTTCCAGCGGGCAGAGCATCTAATTAAATCTCCTGCGCTGCTGGAAAAGGCCCTTGACAGGATCCAGAAAAAAGGTGGAATAGAATCAATCCTGAAAGAGGGGAAAAAACACTACTGCAATGCACCTCTTGTTGTGGGATTTTATGAGATGCAGATGGAGAGGATGAGCCCTGAATTCCTTAAGGATTTTGATGATTACACAGGAGAGATCAACTTTGGTCTTGCTTTTCTTGCCACAGCCCGCCCCCAGATGCGTACCATTCCCATTAACAAAAGTATTTTGCCAACTCAAAATGTAAGCACATTCGATGAGATATCATTGCTCCTTGAACAGGCAGAAGGTCCCTTTGTTATTGTGCCGTGTATATGCCGTAAAAAAAAGGAGATGGAGGGAGAGCCGTGCAAAATAACTGATAGAAAAGAGACCTGTCTTGCTGTGGGACAAATCGCTGCAACCTGCATTGCCGGAGAATTTGGACGTGAGATAACAAGAAAAGAGGCTTTTAGCATAATTGAAAAAAATCAGAAAGATGGGCTTGTTCTTCAGCCATCCAACACACGTACACTTGAGTTTTTATGCTCCTGCTGCGGGTGCTGCTGCGGCATGCTTACTCTTCATCAGAAACTTCCCCTTCCCATGGAGTTCAGAGAGTCAAATTTTTATGCATCTGTTGATGCCGTCAAGTGTAATGGCTGCGGTGTGTGTGCCAAAAGGTGTCAGGTTGGGGCAATTTCATTCTCAGAGAGCAAGGAGCCCAAAGCATTTATTGACCTTGATATTTGCATGGGGTGCGGGGTCTGTGTACCAACATGTCCGGGAAAAGCCATAACCCTTGTGAAAAAATCTTTGCTGACAGAGCCACCCATTGACAGAAATGAGCTTCACAGGGAGATTATGGATGGGAAAAAGGCATTTGGAAAGACAAGGGTTGCTCTTAAACTTTTGAAGGGTGTAGTGAAAAAAGGCAAAACAGCAATATTAAAATAGAAAACAGTAATGGGCATGCATCATTTCCCAATTTACACTTTTCGTAGAGAAAACTCTGAATGGCGGGAATCTTTCAAAAAAAGTGTAAAATACCTTTGGGATCATATGAAGGATGCCCAGTACTGATAAATAGAACATCCGGATATTGAATCACATCTGATGGTATGTTAAAATGAAATCTTTTTTTTCAGAAATCATATTAAATTTGGAGGATTAATTGTTTACTGAAACAGTCACAAATAATGCTGCGTTTATTGCAGGTCTATTATCTTTTTTTTCACCGTGCATTCTGCCACTTATTCCGGCATATTTTTCATTTATCACCGGCCTTTCCCTTGACGAGTTGACCGAGGAGAGTTCAAGCACAAGGCAAAAGGTCATTCTCTCAACCATTGCATATGTTTTGGGATTTTCATTTGTTTTTATTCTTATGGGCGCATCAGCATCGTTTATGGGTGGTATTATCTCGCGCTTTTCATGGCTTATACGCTATGCAGGTGGAGCTATGATCATTTTGTTTGGGCTCCACCTGATTGGTCTTATAAACATTAAAAGTTTAAATTTTGAGAAGCGTATCCATTTAAAAGAGAAGCCCATGCATCTTATGGGAACCTTTATTATAGGCATGGCCTTTGGTGCCGGATGGAGTCCATGTATAGGCCCTCTTCTTGGCAGTATTCTTATTGTTGCAGGTAACCAGGATACTGTAATGGAGGGGATTATTCTGCTTGCTCTATATTCTGCCGGTCTTGCATTGCCCTTTATTTTGCTCTCATTTTTTATAACAAGAATACTTGAGATCATGAAACATGCCAGAAAGGCACTTGTTTATATTAATAAAATTTCAGGCCTTCTGCTCATTATAATGGGCATACTTTTGGTTACAGACAAATTCAGGCTTCTTGCCGGATTGTAATGTTATGGCCTTATACCCCAAACTTTTTACGACATAAGGAAAAAGACATGAAAAAAATAGTTCTCCATTGCGTTGTTGTATTGGCTGCCTTATCTTTTATATTCATCAGTAGACCTTCAACTGCCAACACAGGAGAGATTCAGTGGAAGGGATATGATGAAGGCGTTGCCATGGCAAAGGCGGAAAAGAAAAAGATATTTCTCTATTTCCATGCTGACTGGTGTGGTTACTGCCGCAAAATGGATGCATCCACATTTAAGGATAATGATGTTGTTGATTATCTAAATGAAAATTATATTACCATAAAAGTCAACTCTGACAAGGAGCAGAAAATTGCTTCCATTTATGGAGTAAGGGGATTGCCAACTTCATGGTTTCTTAAATCCAGCAGTGAAAAACTGAGCAGTATGCCGGGTTATGTTGATGCAGGGCGCCTCCTTACAATTCTTAAGTATGTTAAAACAGAAAGCTATGAAAAAATGAATTATCGGGATTTTGAAAAATCTTTAAACAGTGCAGAATAATTAATATGAGTGACTTTAAATCAAAAACGTCAATATCAAGACGAGCTTTTCTCAAAGGAGGGGCAGCAGCAGCATGTGCCGTTGCAGGCACCTCTTCTGTGGCTCGTGCAGCAGCAGCCCTTGAAAAGGGTGAACCCATAGCAACATTGCTGGATATAAGCAGATGCGTTGCCTGTGAAGAGTGCGTTTACGCCTGCCGTCAATCCAATGCTGATAAATATCCAAAACCGGAAAAACCTTTTCCTGTTATGTATCCTTCAAGGGTTCCGGTTATGGACTGGTCTGATAAAACAGATATTGTTGATAGGCTGACCCCATACAACTGGCTTTATATCCAGACCGCAACTGTGACAGTTGATGGAGAAGAGAAGGAGATCAATATCCCGAGACGCTGTATGCACTGCGTTAACCCGCCCTGTGTAAAGCTTTGTCCCTGGGGAGCTGCAAAACAGTTTAAAAATGGTATTTCTCAGATTGATTCTGATATATGCCTTGGCGGCTCAAAATGTAAGCAGGCGTGTCCATGGAAAATCCCAGAACGCCAGACAGGAGTTGGGCTTTATCTTGATATACTGCCTGCTTTTGCCGGTAATGGCGTTATGTATAAATGTGATCGTTGTTATCAACTGATTGCCGAAGGTAAACTTCCTGCCTGTGTGGATGCCTGTCCTGAAAATGTTCAGACAATTGGTCCAAGGGATGAGATTATCCGTAAGGCACATGAGCTTGCTGAGAGTATGAACGGTTATATTTATGGTGAAATAGAAAATGGCGGAACCAATACAATTTACGTCTCTCCTGTGCCATTTGATCAGTTGAACAAAGCTGTTGAAAAAGGAAATGGAAAGCCCCATCTTGATAATGTTGAAGATGCAATGGCAACTGGTAATAATCTGGCCAGAGCCATGTTGCTGGCACCATTGGCAGGAGTGGCTGCTGCCTTTGGTCGGTTTTATAAAATCAGCAGGGAAAAAAAATCAGCGTCCGGAGGTGATCTGTGAGCTCCAGCAATTCGGGATTTAATGAGAGAACCGTAAGGTTTATATATCTGCTGACTTTTATTTTCCTTGTTCTTTCAGGATTTGGACAAATGCCCATTTTCAAGAGATACTATATTGCAGATATTCCAGGGTTTGGATGGCTTGCTCAATTCTATGTCACCCATGCAATTCATTATATTTTTGCATCTGTTCTCATTGGATTATCCTGTTATGTTGTGCTTGATCACATCCTTGACAGGGAAAAAGATCGAAGAATTACCAAAACCGGATATGCAAAATCTGTCATGCTTATTGGACTCATGGGGACAGGGGGATTCATGGTTTACAAAAATATCTCCGGCGTATTTTTCCCCCATAATATGATTATTGCTTTGGATATTGTGCATTTAGGCTTATGCATGATTCTTATGTTTTACAGTTTTTATACTGTGATAGCTAAAAAATCATGGGTCAGGCATCCAATAAACGATATTTTACAAAAGATGGAGTGAAGAGCTGAGAAAATTCTGGCTGAAGATCTGTGCAGTGTAAAGCCGGAAATAAAATTTTTCATAAAAAGGGCATCTTTCATTTATCGGTGTACTCTTTTTTTGAACCATGATTTTCTTGATTACAGGATTAGCTTGATTATAATCATGTTAATCCTGTAATCCTTTTAATCATGGTTCAAAATTTTCCGAAAAGTGTAAACTTCTTTTGAGTCGATATGAAAGATGCCATAAAAAGGAGTGTTTCTATCCCATGCCTATATTTGAATACCAATGTGAAAAATGTGGGAAGCAGTTTGAGAAGCTTATTTTTGCAGGGGATGATAAGGAGAAGATTGTCTGCCCTGAATGCGGAAGCCGGGAAGTCAGAAAGATGATAAGTGCTTGCAGTTTTATGGGGGCAAGTATTGGTACCTGTGCATCAGGGTCACCAAAGGGATTTTCGTGAGCCGGTTGATTCTTACTGCGGCAGGTTGTCGCAGCATCATCCCTTGAAACAAAGAAAAAATCCACCTCCCTTGAAAGCATCGGGGGAGACAGTGACAACTCGTCAGCCGTCACTGTTTGCCACAAGGGAGCTGGATTTCAGGGATTTCCCTTTTTTAAATTTTTTTCAGGAAATCCCTAAACTATAATCATCTTTTGTAAAAAAAGTCTTAGTATGGGATTTTTTTACTCATCCAATTGACATTCACACCAGAATTTTTCCATTCTTTTTCTAAGACCTGCGGTATAGCCTTCCCAATCTTCAATGGGGTACATTGCAAGTCCCTCTTCCATGGCAGCTTTGGCAACAGCAACAGCTTCCCATTCAATGACCCTTGGATCAAAGGGTTTTGGAACAATATAGTCCTTTCCGAATGTAAAATCCTTTCCATCGTAGGCATCTTTTACAATTTTCGGCAAAGGCTGGCGGGCAAGGTCTGCCAGGGCTTTTGCTGCAGCAAGCTTCATGCCTTCTGATATTTTCTTGGAACCTACATCAAGAGCACCTCTGAAGATAAAAGGAAAGCCCAGAACATTGTTTATCTGGTTGGGATAGTCAGAACGCCCTGTTGCCATTATTACGTCATCCCTTGTAGCTGTGGCCAGTTCATAGGTGATTTCAGGGTCAGGGTTGGCCATTGCAAATACAATGGGATCCTTGGCCATGGATAAAAGCATCTCAGGAGTTACACAATCTTTCTGTGATACTCCGATGAATACATCAGCACCCTTCATGGCATCTTCAAGGGTTCTCATATCAGTATCAAGTGCAAAAAGCTCCTTATACTTGTTCATGCCCTTTTCGCGTCCTTTATATATCACACCTCTGGAGTCACACATGGCAAGATTTTCATATTTTACACCAAGTGATATAAAAAGCTTGGCACATGAAATACCCGCAGCTCCTGCTCCGTTAAAGACTACCTTTATATCCTCAGCTTTTTTACCGGTGATTTCTAGGGCATTTATAAGACCTGCTGAACTTATTATAGCTGTACCGTGCTGATCATCGTGGAAAACCGGAATATCGCAGATATCAATAAGGGTCTCTTCAATTTCAAAGCACTCAGGAGCCTTTATATCCTCAAGGTTTATGCCACCAAATGTAGGTTCCATGGTTTTGACAATATCAATAATTTTTTTGGGGTCTTCTGTGTCAAGCTCTATGTCAAAGACATCAACATCTGCGAATCTTTTGAACAGGACACCTTTACCCTCCATAACAGGCTTGCTTGCCAGGGCACCAAGGTTTCCCAGTCCAAGAATTGCAGTGCCGTTGGAAACAACAGCAACCAGATTCTGGCGACTGGTGTGCAATCTTGCTGTTGTTGGATCCGCTGCAATTTCCTTTACCGGAAGAGCTACACCAGGGGTATAGGCCATGGAGAGATCCTTGGCGGTGATACATGGTTTGGTGGGCATAACCTGGATTTTACCTGCGATGGGAAGACAGTGATAATTCAATACATCCTGTTTAAAATTTTCCATTTTTAACTAATCCTTAATTTTATTATTGTGTTGTCATTTTACTCTGACATAAATATGCACATGGTTATAGATGATAAGATTGGCAAATTCAATATGTAGATGTTAAAAAAATCAATTGTCTGAAAATAATTGATTTTTGATTATCTGATTAATAATAGTTATTTTACTGAACGCTGTTTATTTTTTGTATTGACTGCTGTCGGTTGAATTGACTGTTGTCTGTTATTTGTGTTCTATGCAGTTTAGCAATAGGTGTGCCATGTTGAGAAAAGAGTTTTTTAAGGGGTGTTTTTAAAGGGGATGGGTGAAGGCTGTTAAATATGGATATGTTAAATGTCTATCAATTACAGTATATTATAAGAAAAAAAGGTGGGACAAATAATTTGAGGTTAATAACTTAAAAAAGACAAATTTGGACTTTATGATATATATGATGAATTCTAAACCGTCATGGCCGGAGTTCGGCCACCCCCGATCATGGAAATAATGTATCTATTTCCACGGTAAAAAGGCGAAAAACTACCGGGTAATGGTGAATTTTCGCCGTGTTTTTCAATATATAAAAAATAAAAAAGGCTGCCCGTTTCCAGGCAGCCTTTTTTTAGGTTTAAAAGAGTAAAGATTGTCTTATATATTAGTCAGGAAATCCTGATTATTACAATCTCTCAAAGATTGCAGCAGCACCCATTCCGCCGCCTATACACATGGAAACAATACCATATTTTCCATTTACCTCTTTAAGGTTTGCAAGACAGGTAGCAGTGAGTTTTGCTCCGGTGCATCCCAGTGGATGGCCAAGTGCAATTGCTCCGCCGTGGATGTTTATTTTATCCATGGAATTTTGAAGGCCAAGCTCTCTTATGCAGTAGAGTGCCTGGGAAGCAAATGCTTCGTTGATCTCGAAAATATCAATATCCTCAATTTTCAAACCAGCAATTTCCAGAACCTTTGGAATTGCATATCTTGGGCCTACACCCATCTCATCTGATTTGCACCCTACACTTGTATAGGCAACAACTCTTCCAATTGGCTTGAGGCCAAGTTCATCACATTTTGCTTTTGAGGCAATGATTGTGGCGGCAGCACCATCTGTGGTCTGTGAGGAGTTACCGGCAGTTACGCTTCCGTTTACAGCAAAAACTGTGCGAAGTTTTCCAAGACCTTCAGGTGTGGACTCACGGATACCATCATCTATGGAGACAATGAACTCCTCTTTTTTGAAGGTTCCATCAGGCTGCATAACATATTTGTAGGCAGGTGTGGGAACTATTTCAGTAAAAAGTCCTTCCTTTGCTGCCCTTGCGGCCTTGGCCTGGGACTCTGATGCAAATTTATCCTGATCTTCCCTGGAAACATTATAGCGGTTGGCAACATTTTCTGCTGTAATACCCATGGAAATATACATTTCAGGATCGGTTGTGGAGTATTCCGGATGTGGTCTTGGAACATTTCCGCCCATTGGTACAAAGGTCATGGATTCAACACCTGCACCCATTGTTATCTCTGACCATCCCATCTGTACCCTTGCAGATGCAAGAGCTATGGCCTCAAGGCCGGATGCGCAGAAGCGGTTTACAGTTGCACCGGAAACACTGTCCGGGAATCCTGCCATTTTTGCTGCGATCCTGCCAATATTTAGTCCCTGCTCTGCTTCAGGAAAGGCGCATCCACACATGACATCTTCGATATCTTTGGCTTCCAGACCTTCTGTTCTGTCAACAGCAGCTTTCATGATAAATGAAAGGAGTTCTTCAGGTCTGGTCTCTTTAAACTGACCCCTTTTCTGCTTGCAGCCAGGGGTTCTTACTGACTGTACAATATATGCATCTCTCATTGGAATATCTCCTTTCTTAGTTTCTAAGCGGCTTGCCGGTTTTCAGCATGTGGTCGATTCTGGCAATGGTTTTTTCTTCTTTTGTAAAATCAACAAATGCTTCTCTTTCCAGTTTCAGGATGGTCTCTTCAGGTACATCACTGTTTTTATTCACATTACCGCCACTCATTACATAGGCAATGCGTTTTGCAAGGAAGGCATCATAGTCGCTCATGAATTTTCCATTGAGCATATTGAAAAGTTCTGCATTGATCATACCCTGGGCAGCATTTCCCATTACCCTGACAGGTTTTTTCATTGGCGGTGCATAGGCATCGTCAACCATTCTCAAGACCTCTTTTTTGGCTTCGCCAATGAGGTTGTCTCGGTTGAAAACAATGCGGTCATTTGCACTGAGGAATCCATTGGAGCGTGCCTGGGCTGCGGACATGGAGACCTTTGCCATTGCAACATTCATGAATGCAGGAATAAATAGTTTTGCAAGATCAGTATCTTTGGCAACGCCTGCAGGAAGAGCATCAATAAAACGTTTCCAGATATTAAGACATCCACCGCCGGCAGGAAGAAGGCCTACGCCAATCTCAACAAGCCCCATGAAAAGCTCTGCATGTGCAACCATTCTGTCAGCACCAAGGCAGGTTTCACATCCGCCGCCAAGGGTCATGCCGTAGGGAGCTGCAACAACCGGAAATGGAGAGTATTTAGCTTTCTGGATTCCTGTCTGTGCTCTTTCAAGGAATGCATCAAGTTCAGCATATTTTTTGTCATGGGCCATTTTTGAAACAAGGGAAAGATCTGCTCCGGCAGAAAATGCACCTGGCATGCCACCTGCCTGGTTGCCTATTACAAGGCCAACACCATTAGCATCAACATAATTAAGAGCTTCTTCAATGGTGTCAATGATTTCGGCATTGAGGGCATTCATCTTGGTGTGGAACTCAAGACAGAATACACCATCTTCAATGTCAATAAGGCTTGCAGAATTGTTTCCAAGAACAAGCTTGTTATTACCCTTTGCTGCTGCAAGAGATACCATTGTATCACTTACAGGAACTGCCTTGTATGAAGATGATGCAAAATCATAGAAATATTTTACGCCGTTCTCAAGTTTGTAAAAGGATTTGTTACCGGCATTGAGCATGGCCATTACATTTTCAGGCACTTCAAGACCTTCGGCTTTCATGCGTTCAACGGCCTCTGTTACTCCATAGGTGTCCCACATCTCAAATGGACCCATCTCAAAGTTGTAGCCCCATTTCATGGAGTTATCAATTTCAATAATGGTGTCGGATATCTCTGGGATTCTGTGGGCAGCATACTGAAAGCTGTTTGCGGCCATTTTCCAGGCAAACTTTGCACCCTTGTCATCGCCGGTCAGGACGCACTTGATCTTTTCCGGAAGTGTGGCTTTCTTTTTTGCTTCGTCAAGACATGGAAATGTCGGACGTGTCAGATCTTCATATTCAAGGGTTGCAGGGTTAATAACCTTGCGGATTTTTTTCCATTCTGGTGTAAGGTCTGTTTTGTAGAAACCAGCTCTTGTTTTGTTGCCGAGCTGTTTGTTCTCAACCATTGTTTTAACAAATTCGGGAACTACAAAAGCATCTCTTTGCTCATCATCAGGACACATGTCGTAGGAGTTCTTGGCCACATGAGACATGGTATCAAGACCAACAAGATCAGATGTTTTAAAGATAGCTGTTTTAGGACGACCAAGGGCAGGACCGAAAAGAGCATCCACTTCAGGTATGGTAAGTCCATCTTCCAGCATGGCATTCATTACAGCACCAATGCCCTGGATACCGATACGGTTACCTACAAAGTTCGGGGTATCCTTTGCCCATACAATACCTTTACCAAGGTTTTTCTCACCAAAGGCAGCCATGAACTCAAGGACTTCAGGAAGAGTCTCAGCTCCCGGGATAAGCTCAAGAAGATGCATGTAACGTACAGGATTGAAAAAGTGAGTTCCCATGAAATGCTGCTTGAACTCTTTACTCAAACCTTCTGACATATCTTTGAGTGGAATACCGGAGGTGTTAGATGTGATAATTGCACCTGGTTTACGGATTCCTTCAAGACGTTTGAACAGATTCTGCTTGATTTTGAGGTTTTCAACAACAACCTCACAAATCCAGTCACATTCAGCCAGTTTGTCAAAATCATCCTCAAGGTTGCCTGTCTGAATCAGAGTGGCATCCTTTTTGGTCATAAAAAGAGATGGGGCTGATGCAAGGGCTGCATCCATACCGGCTTTTACAATTCTGTTTCTTGCTGCCGGATCGTTTTTTTCTTCGTCCTTCAAATCAAAGGGCACAATATCCAAAAGCAGCACTTTTACTCCAGCACCGGCAAGAAGGGCAGCAATGCCACCTCCCATTATTCCTGATCCGATTACTGCAGCCTTTCTGATCTTTCTACTCATGACTACCTCCTGTGTATGATTAATAATACCTTTCATTGACTGTGAATGAGTATTCATTTCTGATTACCAAAATATTATGATGTGTGTCAAGGAATTTTATTATAAAATTTTAAAAAAAAATATTTGTATTGCAATATATTGTTAATTATTTTAAGTAGAACACTCATTTCAAAAATGATTTCAGATGTTTTTTGAATTTGAAAAGTTTTTCATGTTAAATAATGAATTTATATTCATGGAAACATTTGCATTATATCCGAATCTTAAGACCATTTTGAAAATGCCTTGTCTGCCTTGCCAATGGAATCATCTTCTGGTAAATAGTTCGATGTTGTTGTGGTTGATGATATCAATTGATAATAAAACGGATAAATTTCTATAGATTGTTCAAAATAGACATCTTTAAAACCTGCATGTTCCGTGATTCAAGGAATTTGTCTTCTTAAATGGGTAAGTTGTTTAAAACCTATTCCTAAAAATCAAGCTAAGCCCTTAATCATGAAAATCATGGTTCAAAAAAAGTGTAAACCGACAAATGAAAGATGCTTGAAAATACTTTTATTCTGGAGAAATGAATGGAGCCAAGACCTCTTAAAAGCATATCCTGCTGTCCAGCCCCTAATATTGATCTGCTGGCTGATTTTATAACCTGTCTGCAATATGAATCAGGTGAAATTCCCTGGCATCAGGGGGGGAAAACTGATCCCTGGGATCTTGTTGAATCTGCCATGGGACTGAATGTGGGGGGGCGATTCCATGAGGCTGAACGGGCATTTGACTGGATGGCAGCCAATCAGAATGACAATGGTTCATGGTTCTCTTCCTATATAAAAGGAGTGCCTGAAGACAGGACAATGGAGACCAACATGAGTGCATATATTGCCACAGGGGTTTTTCATACATGGCTTGTCAGGCGAGATTATGCATTTCTGGAAAAGATGTGGCCATGCATTGAAAGAGCCATAGAATTTGCCTTAAGCCTTCAGACAGAACGGGGTGAAATATATTGGGCAAAGAGTCCCGAGGGCAATATTGACCCAATGGCGCTTTTAACCGGTTGCAGCTCAATTTTTATGAGCCTTAAATGTGCTATTTCCGTTGCTGCAATTCTTGGCAGAAACGTACCTGAATGGGAAAATGGTTTTTTTCGTCTCGGTAGCACGATACAGGACAATATACATATCTATAATATAAGTAAGTCCCGATTTTCCATGTACTGGTTCTATCCCATCCTTTCAGGTGCTCTTACAGGGGATGCTGCTGCAAGAAGGGTTGAGAAATACTGGAAAAAATATGTGGTGGAAGAGCAGGGTGTTCGATGCGTTTCCGACAGACCGTGGATCACAATGGCTGAAACATCGGAATTTGTGCTTGCACTCAATGCCATGGGAAACTCAAAGCTTGCAAGAATTGTATTTTCCTGGATTCAGGAGAGAACATTTGAAGATGGTACTTTCTGGTGCGGCTACACATTTCCGGATATGGTGATATGGCCAGAGGAGAAAATATCCTGGACAAACGGGGTGGTATTAATGGCCGCTGATGCCCTTTACGGTCTGACTCCTGCATCCACACTTTTTAACCATGATGCATGGGACGGTGCTTTGTTTAAGGGGATTGTGTGAAAATTAAGTTCATAGTATAGGAATTCCCATTTTTATCCTGCAAAAGCAAGTGGTTATGGAAAAGCCCGCCCGAAGGGCGCTAAGTTCTGGCGGAGCAAAATTAATTATTATGTTATGTTTAGAAAGATACTGACAATAGAATTTTTACGATACCATCAATATTGGCAACCATTAAATAAATGAGACGAGATCACCGACCATACATAATAAAGAAAATCTGGTTTGGATTCCTGAAACTATATGTCAGGCATTTTCTGGAACCCCAGCTTGAGGCTCTCGGTAATAATTCCTATGTAGTCAAACCCTGGCATGTTGAGGTTTTTGGCGAGCCTGTGACCATAGGAGAGAACATTACGCTTTTGGCATCACCTGACAAGAGAACCCGACTTACTGTCTGGTCAGACAGAAAAGATATTCCAGGCATCTTAATAGGAGATCATGTGTTGATATCCCCAGGGGTGCGGATCAGTGCTGCCCAGGAGATTGTTATAAGTGATAACTGTATGATAGCAAGCAATGCCTATATAACCGATTCTGACTGGCACGGCATATATGACAGAAGTCTGCCCCCTGAAAAAGCATCCCCTGTAAAACTTGAACCAAATGTATGGATAGGGGACAGCGCCATCATATGCAAAGGTGTAACCATTGGTGAGAACAGTATTATAGGGGCAGGTGCTGTGGTATCCTCTGATATTCCTGCCAATGTTATTGCTGTTGGCAATCCTGCAAGGGTTGTCAGGGAGCTTGACCCCAACAGAAAAATCATTACCCGCAGGGACAGGTTCGGGGATACTGATCTTGTAAACATGAATCTTGATCTACAGGAGAAGGCGCTTCTTAAGGGCAATACACTCATGGGATGGATTCGCAATATGATCATGCCCTCAAAGAGAGATTAAGAATTTAGCGTCCTTCCTTCAGAACTTAGCGCCCTTCCTTCGGGCGGGCTTTTCCATGATAACCTGCTTTTGTGGGATAAAAATGGAAATACCTATACTATAACGTACATGGCTGATGACCGCCACAATCGAAAAGATGAAAGTCATTTAAAAAACAGGCTGTTACCGAGACTTTCATATAAAAATTATTGAGTGTACCCTTCTTTAAACTATTCTCTCCCTCTCCTGTCATGGAGAGGGGGCTTGGGGGCATACGCATCAAGCTAAGGTTTTCAAAGCCTTATCAGACGGGTTTTTCTAATTTTTGTTGTTAAGATGTTTGATTTTATATTTATAATAAAAACAAAGTCTTATATTCTTAGCTTGATGCGTATGGGCTTGGGGGTGAGGTTTCATAGCAACAACTGACGCCGGATATTCAAAAAAGGGTACACTCAAATTTATTTGTGGTTCTGGATGCTCTGGTTCAAATTGAGAAACGGAAGCGGTGATGCAGCATTTGGGTCAATAATAAACATGTGATTTCCATTCTGAAGCTCTGTCAATGCCTTCATGCTCTCAAGTTTTATGTATCCATCAATTCCCACAGCCTCAATTATTCTCCTTTTTGCCTCAGCTTCAGCCTGGGCTTTAATCAGAACTGCCTGGGCGTCAATTCTTGCAGCTTCAAGTTTTGCATTTGCCGAGATAAGTAGTACCTCTTTTTTCTTGTTGGCTTCAATAATTTCTGCACGTCTTTCTGCTTCAGCCTGGGCCTCTTTACGCTCCTGCTCAACTTTGAATTTTTTTAGCTCCTCCTTGGCCTTTTCTGCTGCCTGGGCTGCCTCTTTTTTTCTTAAAACCGCATCAGTAATGATTTTGGGAAGAATTACATCCCGTATCAAAAGTTTTTCTATTTTTATGCCTTTTTCGGCAAGCATCATCATTCCGTTCAAAAGTTCCACCTGGATACGCTGCTGTATTACCTGATCATAGAATTTTTCCGCGGTTTCAACACTTTTGCCAAGTTCACGCATCTGGCTTCTGAGTAATGGAATCATGTGTACCTCAATCACTTCCTGTGGAGTGCCTGTCTCCTTTAGCATATACGGGGCTTTTTCCTTGATAAGACGGTACTGAATGGAAAGGTCAAACTGGGTGAGCAATTGATCCTTGCTTGGCACCGCCATTGACTCTTTATGGGTTTTCTGCCTTGCATCAAAAAGCGTTATATCAAGAAGCGGATTGATAAGGTGCATTCCCTCGGGAAAAACATCTTCCTTTACCTTTCCAAAAAGAGTTGCAACTCCCACATGACCTGCCGGAATGGTTGTTAGACAGTTCATAACGGTGATCATGATGCCGATAATAATGGCAATCGGTAACAAAATCGCTTTTATTCGTCCGGTTTTTCCGGTTGATCTGTCACTATTTGAGCTGTCGTTCATTAATGCTTTTTCATCTGTGGCCATTTTTTTATCCTCCGTTTTTTGATGTTGTTAGTCTGCGAAGATTGTTTTGTGGTGCTTTGTCAAAGTCAAGTTAAAAGTATTATATAGTTTTTCATGGGTCAACATATAACATGGGGCAACAGATAAAATGAATTTCAATTAAACTCATATCATTGAAATGCCGATGAGATAACTACAGGCTGATAAACTGTATGATACAGTATGGTAAGCTCCATGTTACCTCCAGATAAAGTGCATGGAGAAACAGTAAGAGACATGATGAGGGGGAATTTTCAATGAAAATCACGGCATCGCAACTCTCGTTTAATTCGGAAAGATCCTATGAGGAGCAGCGAGTTTCAAAAAGGAGCGTGGAAACACTTGAGGACAGGATTTCCCTTGATGGAAAGCAATTAAAAAAGTCGGGCAAAGAGAGGATGGAATCCAGCTTTGTCAATATTGCATCAAGAAAGCGTCCGAGGCTTTTTTCAAGGCTTACCGAGATACCAGCTCCTAATCCGGAAGAGCAGATTAACGGAGACCCCAGACTTGCTGCCATGAAACGGATGATTGAGAGCATGACCGGAAAGAAAATCAAACTTGACAATATTGCAGGATTTAACAAAGACAATGTGTCCGGAAGTGAGCTTGCCTCTGCAAATGATTTGTCTTCAATGCGCTCACCAGGTATTTTCAACCGTTTTCCACCAAACTCTTCAATTTTTTCTGTTAATACTCCATTCTCTTCATCCTCTTTTAATTCAAATGAAGTTTCACTGAAATTGTCGGGGCAATCATTAGATATGCCGGATATTCCTGTTCAGAAAGTAAGAATAACAGAAGTAAATTCTCTTTACGAAGCTGAAACCACAAAGTTCCAGGCACAGGGAACAGTCAGAAACGCTTCTGGTGAAGAGATCAACTTTTCCCTGAATCTTGATATGGCAAGGGAGTATTATTCAGAAGAAAGAATCCAGATGACAGGTGATGCAGTGCTTGTTGATCCCCTTGTGGTTAATTTCGGGGGAAGCGCGGCAGATTTGACAGATGTAAGGTTCAAGTTTGATCTCAATTCAGATGGAGATGATGAGGAGATGATTCCCTGGCTCAAATCAGGAAGCGGTTTTCTGGTGTTTGACAGAAATAAGGATGGAGTAGTTAATAACGGCAGTGAACTTTTTGGCCCCCAGAGCCAGAATGGATTTGAGGAGCTTGCACAGCTTGATGAAGATGGAAACGGCTGGATTGACGAAGGAGACTCAGCTTTTGAATCTCTCTCTGTGTGGTCAGGAGCGTCTCCTGAAACAGCAACATTACAGGGCATCAGGGATAAGGGAATAGGGGCAATTTCGGTTTCAAGTGCTGAAACTCTCTTTGCTGTCAAAGAGGAAGAGAACAATTCAACTCTTGGTCAGATCAGAAGAACCGGAATATATCTTGAAGAAAATGGAAAGGCCGGAACTATTCAGCAGCTTGACCTCTCAGTATGATAAATGCTATGTTTTTGACATTTTATATTGATGGAAATTTGATGGACAATGTACCTTATGTCAGGTAACGTTGATGCACTTGTATCTTGACTCCATAATGCTCTGATAATGTACCTTATGTCAGGTAACGTTGATGGAGCAGATGCATTGGGAGAATGTCAAGATTGCGTTCAACACGTTTGTTGTGATGATTGAATATAACGCACTTTACAGCATCATCAATTCTGCTTGAGGGTTCCACAACAACGCCGCGATAATTTTTTTGGTAAAATTTTTTGTCCATGTTGGTAAATTCACTGTCAGAGTAATAGGTATCAATAAGTTCATCGGAAAGCTTGAAAATGAGATGCCTGGGCAGAAAGAATTTGATGACAAGTCTTATTAATGCATCAAGGTAGGGGGTGTGAAACTGTTCTCCATCTCTGTTTTCTTTCTGCATTATTTCTATTGTTTTACCTATGGATGAGCCTTTTTTATATACCCTTTCGGCTGTGATAGCCTCAAAGGTATCGGCAATACTCATAAGACGATAGAACTTTATTGTATCAGGTTCAATCTCCTTAAGAGCCTGCTGGGCTTTGGGTGTCAGATAATCGTGGAAAGATGTATATGTGTCAGGGGTAATTCCATAGCTGTGAGGAATTTTTTTGTTCTCTTTTATATGATGCATTGCCATTACAAAGGATTCAAACGTCAGATTAATCTGGTTATTGGAGCTCAATATAAAGGAGAACAGTACATGACTTTTCATTATATCGCTTTCAAGCTGAGTAAGGCGACCTTTTTTATATATAATTTCATTTGGAATAAGAGCCTTGCCACAGTCGTGTGCAAGACATATTATGCTTAGTTTCTCATAATCCTCTTCATCAAAATCATCCAGTTCCGTTGCAAGCGTAAGGGATATCCACGCTGTTTTCATGCTGTGCTGGATCGTTTCTCCAGTATTATTTTTGTTAAGGTTGAAAAGGCTTTGTTCATTTTCAATTATTTTTTTCAGGGCAGCAACAGTTCCTATGTAGTTTTTTTCCGAAGTAATTACGCTGTTGGCAAACTCAAGGTATCCCTGTACCTTATCAAAATGATTTTGAAATGAGTTAATTTTGTACTGGTTGAGTGCCTGGCTTATGAATGTATGGACACTTGACTGAATTTCCGGAACATCCTCATCTTTAATACTATTCATAAAGGCCACTTTACTCATGATGATCTGACTCATGGCATCGTAAAGGGCATGATTTTTTTCATTTTCTGTGATATCGGTATTGTTGACCTTAAAGTTGATTTTAAGGCTGTCAAATGTTCTTAGAAGTGCAATAGTGATACGTGTGTTGGCTGATGCAATAAGGTCATTCTGGTAGTAAGTGTTCAGAGCAAGCTGCTTACCAAGAATAGGAGTGAAAATGGATTTGAATTTTTCCTTGAATATTCCTTTTGCAGGGTCTTGGAAAATACTCTCCTCCCTGCTTAGTTTACCCAGTGGAAAATAGAGCAGCTTTGTTTTATTTGTCTTGTTTTCATAATCCATCTGTTTTTCCTGTTAAACGGATATGTCTCCAATTCAGCCGCCTAAAGACAAAAAATTTGTGCCTATTTCGGCATGTTTCATTTTCTGGTTTACACTTTCATGAAGCAGAACCCCATTTTTAGGTAATCTCTCACAAAAAAGTGTAAAGAACTTTTGGGGTCATATGAAGGGTGGCCCTATTTCCACAATGAAAGTTCTTATGATTAGTATGTTTTTTCATCTGATGACTTAATTTGTAGAACAGGCACTGTTTTATGGCAAGGAAAAAATAAATGCTAAAATCGCTACAGACTCCCAAATACATTAACCAGGCACAAATGCTTTCCAATAAAGTTAAA
>NZ_LT828549.1:149530-163490 GCF_900170035.1 Desulfamplus magnetovallimortis
GCACAAATGCTTTCCAATAAAGTTAAAAAACGTTACAAACATCTAAAAAAACGCTTTGCAAGGCAGGGGATTGAGGTATTTAGATTATATGATTGGGATATACCGGAAATAAGAGCTGTTGTGGATTGGTATGCAGGTCACCTTGTAATAGGAGAGTATGTAAGAAAACATAGCATACCCGGTTGGCTTGAAATGATGGGTGAAGCGGCTGCAGGGGCACTTGGAGTGCCCATGGAAAATGTGCATCTTAAAGCGCGCCATGCAGGATGGCAGGATGGCAAGCGTTATGAGCGCATTGATAATACTAACCGTAAGATTGTTGTTTCGGAAAGGGATTTGAAGTTTTATGTAAATCCCTGTGATTATGTGGATACAGGGCTTTTCTCTGATCACAGAGATACACGCCAGATGGTAAGGGATATGGCACAGGACAGGGATTTTTTGAATCTTTTCTGTTATACAGGCACTTTTTCATGCTATGCGGCAAAGGGGGGAGCAAGAAGCACTGTTTCTGTTGACCGTTCAAAAAGTGCAATTGATTGGGTTCAGGAGAATATGGTACTCAATGATATTCCTGTTATTCATCAGGAGAGTATGGTGCTCAATGATATTCCTGTTATTCATCAGGAGAGTATGGTGCTCAATGACATTCCTGTTATTCATCAGGAGAATGTGGAGGGATTTGAGGAAAGGATTAATGAGAATAATGGAGTTGTTTCAGATGGAAATAACCGGAGCCAGAGGAATATTTTGGTACAGGCACACACTTTTGATTATCTTGAAAAAGCCAAACAAAAAGGTCTGAAATTTGATCTTGCAGTAGTAGATCCGCCATCCTACTCCACAAGCAGAAATATGCGCCACAGATTTGATATCTCCTCAGATCATCCTGCTTTGTTAAAAGGTGTGGCAGGTATTATGAAAAAGGGCGGTCATCTTTTTTTCTCAACAAACCATCAAAACTTTGAACTGGATATGGATAAGCTGGCTCCCCTTGAACTCAGAGATATTAAAGAGATCACATCCATTACAATTCCAGAGGATTATAAAACTCCGGCAAAACAGATTCACAGATGCTGGAAAATAACAATTTAGGAATGAGTTTTAAATTATTTTCCCATTTTGAGTACTTTGGGGACAGATTTTTAAATCTGTCCCCATTATTTGTCATTATTGGATTCTATTTGGCATGGCATCCGCTGCAGCTTATTGGACCATACTTCTTCCCTTCTTTTTTATAATCTTTATGGCATTTCAGGCACACTTCGTTCATTACCTGTTTCTTTTTCAGCTCTTTGTTATCCTTCATTTTTTTAATAACACCCATCTCCTGGGGAAAGGTGTCATGGCAGAGGTTACACTCTTTTAGTTCTTCCTGGTGCTCCTTGTGTGGAAAGCTGACCTCGCCCTTTGAACCGCCGTCAACGGTTATTACAGGTTCTCCTTTTTTCTCTTCAGATGCCGTCACAATTACAGCCGCAAATAGGATAAAAGTAATGATCAGCAACATTCTGGAAATTTTCTGCATTATAAACCTCCTGATTATATTTAAAGTCTTATGTACAAAGGGCAGACACACAGGTGTCTGCCCCACACACATTTAATGTGTCATTTTACCCGACAGTTTTTACCAGTTTTTTCCAAGAAGTTCAAAATATCCAGTTGGTTTTACGCATGCCGGACATTTTTCAGGTGCCTCCTTTCCCGAGTGAACATAACCGCAGCTTAAGCATCGCCACACCTGCGTTTCAGCCCTTGCAAAGGCTTTTTTTTCAGCCAGATTGGCTGCAAGCTCCCTGTATAGTTGTTCATGCTGTCTTTCAGCAACTGTTATAGCGTCCAGGGTATCTGCTGCCCTCTGAAAGCCCTCCTCAAGTGCAATTTTTGAAAAGCCCGGGTACATCTCTGTGTGGATATAATGCTCAAGCTCTGCTGATGAGAGAAGATTTGCATGGGTATCCTGTATCACTCCTGCGGGAAACTTCCAGTTGATCTCAAGCTCTCCGCCATTGAAGAACTTGAAAAACCTTAAGGCATGTTCACACTCCTGGTCAGAAGTCTCCTGGAAAATTTTTGCAATCTGAATAAAACCATCATCATGGGCACGTCGGGAAAAAAACCTGTATCTTGTGCTTGCCTGTGATTCAGCCGCAAATGCCGTGAGCAGATTTTTTGCAGTTTTGCTCTCTTTAAACTTTCCCATGAGGGGTCTCCGTTTATTTTTATTCTTCAATTATTATGGCTTCAGCACCACACTCTTTTGCTGCCTGTCGCACAACATCTTCAAGATGTTTGGGAATAACATCCATTTTAACAATTGACAGAAGTTTATCTTCATCATACTCAAATATTTCTGGACAGAGTTCGTTGCAGTTTCTGTCACCCATGCATTGATCAGTAATTGTTACTTTCATGAAAATCTCCTTTATTAATGATTGGGATTGAGTTGCTGACTTCATGGCTTTTGGGAAAAGCATCAGAAAACAATCTTTGGTTATGGCTAACCCGCATTGGGGTTTAATGCCGATGAAATAATATTACGGGGCTACGAGTGTGATAAGGGTCGCAGCCAAAGAGTATTACACTGTTTTATATGGCAAATGGATAACAGTCAATTATTAATCTTAAAAATCATTCCTCATCCATGCATGAAATTTTTCAATCCATAAAAGCAGCTTTTCTGGTGCATGGGCTTTTTTCCACTCTCCGGCTGCATATTTATTTGCCTCTGCCATTGTCGGGTATATGTGGATGGTACTCAATATTTTGTTAAGCCCAAGGCCATGTTTCATGGCAAGGACAAATTCGGCTATGATATCAGCGGCATGGCTTCCAACTATTGTTACTCCTATGATTTTGTCTTTTCCAGGAACAGTAAGGATTTTTACAAAACCATGATTTTCAGAATCAGCAATTGCACGATCAAGGTCGCTCAGATCAAATCTGGTAATCTCAAAAGGTATATTTTTTTTTCTGGCTTCAGATTCATTCAGGCCAACCCTGGCAACTTCAGGCTCTATGAAAGTTGCCCATGGGATTGTTCTGTAGTCAACCTTGAATTTTCGTATTCCTCCAAAAAGAGCATTTACCGATGCAAACCATGACTGGTGTGCAGCAGTATGTGTAAACTGGTATGGGCCTGCCACATCTCCTGCGCAGAATATATTGGGAATATTGGTTTCCAGAAAATCGCCACTTTCTATGGTGCCATCAGATAAAATGTTGATGCCAAGCTTTTCAAGTCCAAGGCCCTTGACATTGGGTTTTCTGCCAAGGGCAATGAGTAATGTATTAAATTTTATTGTTTTTTCATTTTTGTCATTTGCTGATTCGAGGTGGCAGGCAGGAAAAGAGCCATGGGATTCTTTGATAAAAGAAAACTTTTTTGGAATATAGCCGGTTATTACAGTGATCCCATGGGCTTCAAATTTTTCCTTGACAAGTTGGGAAACTTCGGGATCCTCTTTTTTCATGAGGCGGGAGCCTCTCTGGACAATGGTAACTTGTGAACCAAAACTTGAAAATGCCTGTGCAAGTTCGCATCCAATGGGGCCACCCCCCAGTACAAGCATTTTGCCAGGATGTTTTTTTATATTCCAGATGGTATCTGACGTGTAAAAATCAATTTGATCAAGCCCGGGAATATCGGGCACAAAAGGGGATGCTCCTGTTGCAACTATGATGCTGCGGGTGGTCAGGGTTACTCTCTCTTCTTTTTCAGGCTCTGATTCGTCTTCCCCGGGATTTGTTCTCTTTACATTTACTTCACAGGGTGAAGTTTTCACAGCAACCTCACAGGGTAAAGTTTTCACAGTAACTTTACAGGGTGACGTTTTTACAGTAACTTTACAGGGTGACGTTTGCACAGTAACTTCATAGGGTGACGTTATTGTTGCATCTCCTTTTATGCAGGTAACTCCAAGTCCTGTGTATCTCTCAACAGAGTCATGGGGTTCCACTTTTTTTATTATGCGGTGTACCCGCTCCATTACATCTGCAAAATTATAGTTTATTTCACCCTTTTTGAAACCAAAATTTTCGGCACGTTTCACCTGTGAGAGTACCCTTGCACTTTTAATTAGTGCCTTGCTGGGTACACATCCGGTATTAAGACAGTCCCCACCCATTTTGTCTCTTTCAATCAGGGCAACCTTTGCTTTAACAGCAGCAGCAATGTAAGATGCCACAAGGCCTGCTGATCCTCCGCCTATTACAATAAGGTTGTAATCAAATTTTTTCGGCTTTTTATAGGCAGACATAACTCTCTGACGTTTGATCACTTCAAGTATTTTTTTTGCAGCAATTGGAAAAATCCCCAGTAAAGCAAATGCTGAAAGCAAACCTGGAGAAAGGATACCCTGAAGTGATTCAAGTTGCGACAGATGGCGGCCAGCATTGATGTAAACAAAAGTTGCTGGCAGCATGCCAATTTGGCTGACAAAGGTGAATGTCATTGTTGAAATTTTTGTCAAGCCCATCAGCATGTTGATTATAAAGAAGGGAAATATTGGTACAAGTCTCAGGGAAAAGAGATAGAATCCCCCCTCCTTTTCAATACCTCGGTTAATGATGGCAAGTTTTTCTGCAAATCTTGCTTCTATGGCATCACGGAAGAGAAAACGTGATACAATAAAAGCAAGTGTGGCTCCGATGGTACTGGCAAATGAGACAATGATGACGCCTTTCCATAATCCAAAAACAGCACCTCCGGCAAGACTCATGATTGTAGCACCAGGAAGGGAGAGTGCTGTTATGGAAATGTATATTGCCATATATATGAACACAGCTTTAAATGGATGGGAGGATTGCCAGGCATGTATATGGTCTATATTGGCTTTAAGGCTTGAAAGGGAAAAATAGTGATGTATATCCAGGTTGAAAAATGCAGCCATTACAGCTCCTGCAAGTATAATAATAATAATTCTGGAGGGTTTCATAATTTTTCCCTTGAATATTGATGGTCTGCAACTTTTTTGTGAGTTTGTGGTCAGTCTGATAATTTTTAAATGACCTGAATTGTTTTCATTAGTTTCAGGTCAGTCTGGTTATTTTTCAATGGCCTGAAACTCTTTCCTTAGTTTTCGGTCAGTCCGGTTATTTTTCAATGGCCTGAAACTCTTTCATGAATTTTCGGTCAATCCGGTCATTTTTCAATGGACTGAAACTCTTTCATGAATTTCCGGTCAATGTGATCCTTGATTACAAATGCAGGCTTGCCTTTCAAAGAGAACCATTTTTTTTCTAAGCACACCATAATTACCGCCCAGGTTGAATATCAGAAGATAGTCTCCGCCAGGATCAAATGGTTGAAGAGGTCTGTTGTCAAGTGAGGCCATAAGATTATTAAACAGTACAGGGTTTTCACGGACAGCATAGACACCAACCTTGTCAAGGGGTCTTTCACTGAAATGAATGCAATCTCCTCCGCCAAATATTTCAGGATACTGGGTTGACTGAAGGAAACGGTTCACCAGAAGGCCCCTGTCAGGCCCTGTGGGAAGCCCTGATACCTCAAACATTTTGGACGGCTTGACACCAAGAGCCATGAATATGAAATCAGAAGGGTGTCTGTCACCAGACTCCATTACAACTGTTGTGCCTGTAACCTCTTTAACGTAGCCCCTCTCAAAGATCTCTATCCCTCTGCTTGTTATGCAGTTATAAACTGCTTTGCGAACACTTTCCGGAAATTTTGACATAAACCTTTTTCCGGCCATGATTTTGATAATAGGCATTGTCATGCCAGGTGACTTCTGTTTCACTATTGTGGCAAGCTGCCATACATTACCTGCAATTTCAGCAGATGAAGGGCCGCCACCAATAATTGATATCGAGATCCTTTTTTCAGTCATCATCTTTTCGAGTTGAATCTGTGCCTCCATGAGGCGTTCAATTGGTTTTACAGGAAAGATTACTCTCTTGTTGGCAGCAAGATCTTTTTCAGAGATTATTGACTGGGGTACATGGCTTCCTGAGTTGAATGATATCACATCGTAAGGTATTGTTTCTCCTGATTCCAACAACAGAATTTTCTTTTCAGGATCTACTTTTTCAGCTTTTCCTTCTATAAAAATTCCACCTTTTTTTTCCACCACATGCTTTGTGGCAAATCGAATCTCTTGTGGGGTATAGGTTTTACCAAGCATTCCAGGTCCCATACCTGAGTAGTAGTGGTGCGTAGATGGCCCGATAACCGACACCTTATGGCCATTTTCAATGAATTTCTCCAGATTGGCCAGGGTCACCATATGTGCGTGTCCCCCGCCTGCAAGAACAAGATGCTTTTTCAACGCTTTCTCCTTTTGTTCTGGATTTATGGTGAATGAAAAAATCAGGCAATTTTATCCATGAGTTTGCCAAGTTCAGCAAGGTGGGTTTTCTCTTCCCTTGCAATCTGGCTCAGAACCTTGCGGCTATCTTCATCTTTGTCTGCGTTTTGAGCTGCTCTGGTGTACATGTCAAGGGCCTGGGCTTCTATGGACATGGCAAGGGATATGATATCAACAGGGGATTCCCAGTCAGGGTTGAATCTCTGGGCATACTCATCAGAAGTCAGACCACCTTCCATGGCATCAGAAGTGATTTCTGCTTCAAATTTATCCCTTGGGGCAGGGTTATCAGCCAGTTCAAGGTAGTGTGCATATATGTGATCCTGGTGTTTGACCTCTATGTCTGCAAGCTGCTTGAAAAGTTTTTTTGCAGCTTCATTTTCTATCTTATCAATCATGGCGAGATAGAACTCTCTTAGTCCCTGTTCAAGTGAATAGGCAATTTTGAGAGTATCAAGTGCAGTTTCAGAGCCTGTGAATAGTGACATTCCCTGTGTTTCACTGCCGATTGCGCTTTTGTCTTTCCATGCCTTAAATCCCCCTGACATGTTTATAACCCTGTCAAATCCTTTTCCTGCAAGCATCTGGGCAGCCACCCTGCTTCTTCCCCCCACAGCACAATAGACAATCTGTGTTTTTTCAGGATCAAGCTCTGCAAGCCTGTCCGGAAGATCGGGAAGGGGAATAAGTTTTGCCCCTGGAAGATGGCCATGTTCATATTCACCAGGTTGTCTCACATCCAGAAGGGTAAACTGCTCTTCGCTGTTTTCGTCAATCAATTTACGTGTGGCTTCAGCATCAAGGGACTTTACAGGGGTTAAAAACTGTTTCCATCTGATCATTGTAATACCTCCTGGAGTTATGGTTTAGGTAATCTTATGTTGTAACAGACTTGATCTTTTTTATGATTTCGTTTTTTGGTACCGCACCCATCAGGGAATCCCTGATCCGGCCGTTTTTGAAAAAGAGCATTGTTGGAATACTCTGTATGGAGTATTTTGATGCAATTGCCTGGTTTTCATCCACGTTGATCTTTACAATTTTTATTTGTCCTGCAAATTGTCGTGCCAGTTCATCAAGAACAGGGCCTATGGAACGGCAGGGACCACACCATGGAGCCCAGCAGTCAACAAGCACAGCACCTTTGTACTCTATTACCTCCCTTTGAAAGGTACTGTCTGTCACTTTAACAGTATGGTAAGGAATGTTTGAAAGGGAAGATTTGCATCGTGCGCATACAGGTTTCTCTTTGATTCTGGAAAGGGGTATTCTGTTTTTTGTGCGGCAGTTGCTGCATGATATTATAATGTTTTCGCTTGTCATTATATCTCCCTCCCTTGAAGATTCAGAACCTGAATTCTGATGAAACTGTATAACATACATGGCGGTTTACCGCCACAATCGAAGTGATGAAAACCCTTAAACGGCGGGGACTTTCATATAAAACTCAAAATAGACACCTATGATCTTGTAAGCCTTGTCAACAATGTTCTGAATCAGGATTCCCAAAATTAACAAAGATAAGGCAGGATTATCTATCCTGAGCATCCTATCCATCCTGGTTATCCTGGTTCAGACAACTGCAATAACTTCGGAAAAAGCAATAAAATCTCGATTTTGAGTATAAAACCGAATGTTGTAAATTATCCATGAACAGTTTCAGGAAGTTTTCTGTTTTTGATGCAGTTGGGGTTTTGCGGAAGCTCTACCCCAGCGCCTTAAATGCTTTTTTGCTGGCTCCACATATTGGGCATTTCCAGTCATCTGGCAACTCATCAAATTTTGTACCTTTGGCAATTTTTCCTTTTTTGTCTCCTTTGTCTGGGTTGTATATGTAGCCACAGTTAACGGTTTGACATTGATACATCTCTTCTGGATTAGCCATGGGTTATCTCCTTATGCAGTTGTTTTTAAAAATAAATGGTAATAAATATATATATTTATAATTTATACTCAAAACCGAAATATTCATTGCTTTCCCAGCATTTATTGCATTTCTATCATTTATTGCATTTGTCTGAATCAGGATAACCAAGATATGCAGGATGTTCAGATAACCAATATATTCAGGATGTTCAGGATAACCAATATATTCAGGATGTTCAGGATAACCAATATATTCAGGATGTTCAGGATAACCAATATATTCAGGATAGATAATTCTGCCTTACCCTATTCATCTTGGGTGCCCTGATTCAGAGAGTTATAGCCAGTAAAAGCAGGTGGTTATGAAAAAACCGTCCAAAGGACGCTAAATTCTTTCAGGGCAGATTGAATACAAAAAATATACCAGATGATTTGTATTTTTCAAAAAAACAAAATTTGCCAATCTTTGATTTGTCAGATAAGATGTTAATCCTTTAATTGAATCTTTTCAATGTTTTTTATATACTCAGAAACGACACATTGCTGTTTTTTTAAAGCATTTGAGCATCTGTCTCAACTTAAATGGTAACAACAGAATTGATTATAAACAAGGAGAATAATGACCATGAAAGTTTTTTTTTCAGGAGCATTTTTTTTGTTCAGCTTCTGCCTATTGACTATTTCCGCAGCCTTTTCATCTGATATGGAAGAAACCTACATGTCTGCGGATAAAAGTTTTTATCCATATGCTCCATCACTTGTAAAATGGGAAAAAAGCTCTGCTGATTTTACGCCGCCTGAAACCTGCGCCGAATGTCATCCGGATAAGTATGATGAATGGAGATCATCCATGCATGCACTGGCATTCAGAGACCCTTTGTATCAGGGGGAGCTGCATCTTGCTGTAAAAAGCGTAGGAAAAGAGATATCAAGGCAGTGTGAAGGATGCCATACGCCTGCTGCTGTGGTCAAGGGGGAAATAAAGGATGTTGGACTTAAAGGCTTGAGCAGCCTTGCCCTTGCTGGTGTTTCATGCGATGTCTGCCACTCTGTCAAAGGTCATACTCACTGGCAGACCCCGTATCATCAGCCTGAAAACGGTTCACTGATTCTATCTCCAGGAGAGGACGGAAAAAACAGTGAGACAGGTGAAAATTATACCCTTACAAAATATGGCCCAAAAAAGCCTGATGAATGGTGTGGAGACACTTTCCATGAGTGCAGGTATTCACCGCTTCATACAAGCTCCGAGCTTTGTGCTTCCTGCCACCAGGTGTCCAACTACAGGACACATACCCCCATTGAAGAGACATATCGAGAGTGGAAAAACGGACCATACTCCATAAATAACATCCACTGCCAGGATTGCCATATGGTTGATACAGAGACATTTATGAAAGTGGCTGACACCTTTGCAAAGCCGGAACCGGATGCATATCACCACTACTTCAATGGTGCCAATTTTCTCATCTACTATCTTACAAAACTTGCTGCCCTGAAAGCAGGAGAACAGGATGTTGCAGCAAATGCAGATGCAAAATACCAGATGGCAGTTGACAGGCTTAAGGCTGCTGCTGATCTTGAAATTACTCCTGTTTATCGTAAGGATTCCATTTCCGAGATAAGAGTTCGTGTAAAAAACATAAGGGCAGGGCATTACCTTACAACATCTCTTACAAATATAAGACAGATGTGGCTTGAGGTGACTGTAAAAGATAAGGATGGCAATCTTATTATGACAACAGGCGGGGTTGCTGAAGATGGAACATTGCCCGATGATATCCGAATGTTTAACTCTGATACACAGGATAGAAACCTGAATTACACAATAAATCCCTGGGAAGCGGAAACATTTTCCAGAACCACCACCATTCCCCCAAAGGGATACAGGGATGTCCATTATGGTCTTGGCTCTCCTAAGGGAGAGGCTGTTACAGTAACTGCAATTCTTCGTTACCGTCAGGCAGGTCAGAAAGTGGCGGAAAAGCTTCTGGGCATGCTGCCGGATGACATACACCTTGAGGCGGTTTACGGTATAAAAAAGATCCCTGATCTCCCAGTAATAGATATGGTAAGCAGAACAAAAACTTTCAGATAGTTTTTGTCTGTCTCATGATACACTGTTGCAATACACTCCTGTATCACTATTGGCATGGCATATTACTGCTGAACAGCCTTAAAGTGCAAAAAAGAAAAAAGTATTGCTTTTTAAGTCATGGATTTTATATGAAAGTCTCCGTAACAGCCTGTTTTAAAAACGACTTTCATGACTTTGATTGTGGCGGTAGTCCGCCATCTACGTTATTAGAAAGCCCCCCGTTTTTTAATGTTCATGGGGACTTTCATACTTCATTGTGGTAGATGGTGCTGCCATTGCAGTTAAAAGCTATTGTTGTTTTTATTTGATAACCGTTTAAAAATATGCTTTTGTGTCTGAAAAATATGGTTTGCTACTTGCAACAACATTGATATCGGCTTATATTAATAATTTAAAAAGTGAACCGGATTAAATTTTTAAATTCATTCAGGTGTACTTTCATTTTATGGAATAAAGTCTGTCCTTACATTCAAATAAAGGAGAAAAATTATGACAACACCAGCCCATTGCCCAGGATTTGAACAATTTAAGGATTTGAAATCATTTATATGTCAGTGCCCTGAATGTGGCAGTGATAATGAGATTTTTTCCGATGAATTTGACAAGACCCATAAATGTGGAAACTGTGGAAAACAGATAGAGTTTTCCAAATGCAAGGCAGCACAGTAACGCAATATAGCTTGAGAAATAATCCATTGAGTTATGGAAAAATGCATTGAGTTAAATATTTAAGGAGTTTTTTATGAATTTTGAGTCTGTAGATGATATCCTGGCATATGCCATTGAAAAAGAAAAAGAAGCTGTTCAGTTTTATACAGAACTTGCAGGTAAAGAGAAATTTAAGTCAGTAAAGGAGACATTTGAAAACTTTGCAAAAGAAGAGGGCAAACATGTAACTCTGCTTGAAGGTTTGAAAACTGACAAGGGCAAAGTGGAAGAGTATGAATTAAAGGAGATCCCTGATCTTAAAATCAGTAACTATCTTGTGGAGACTGAATACAAGGAAGGTATGTTCATGCAGGATATTTTAAGGATTGCCATGAAGCGTGAAGAGATGGCAGTCAAGCTTTATAATGATCTTGCACAGAAAACAAAAAATGCTGAGGTTGTAAGGGTACTCAACATCCTTAGCCAGGAAGAGGCCAAGCATAAACTTGGGCTTGAAACCATGTATGATGATTTCCTTGCAGATAATGAGAATTAATCAACGAGCAGGAGATAATATGCCTGCCTGAAAATTGGGAAAATCGGTAATAAACACCTTTTTTAAATCAAACCCTATTTGTTGTCATATCTGTAGCCCTTGATCATCGAAATTATGAAGGGAACTTCTACTTTAAAGCAGCTCTGAAATGGGCAAGTTGTTTGGGAATTAATTTCAAATAACCTGCCCATTTTGTATTTTGGGCTTCAGTCACCTTAGGCAATTATGCAGATCTCTGCATGCTGGCTGTAAACAAACTTGCTCCTATCAATGCCGCACCACCGCAACGATTAAACCATTTGTTTACACTTGTCTTTTCTATTGATTTTCGCAGTTGAGTTGCAAAGAGTGCATATAGCGTTGCATTGACCAAAGCCATGAACAGAAATGTCCCTCCGAGCAGGAGCAGTTGACTTAGTAATGGTTCATTGTGGTTAATGAACTGTGGCAAAAATGCCACAAAGAACGCTATCCCTTTTGGGTTGAGTGCAGTTACAATGAAAGAACTTTTGAAAAGTGATAGTGGGGAAATTTCTTTTTTCCCATGTTGAATCTCACCGCTTTTTGGGTTTGCTCTCCACATGTTGATCCCGAGATAAAGCAGGTAAAGAGCTCCAATCCATTTAAATAATATGAAAAGAGTGGCAGAAGTACTCATAATGGCTCCAAGCCCCAGAAGGGAGAGAGTCATTGCTGTAAAATCCCCTAATACAACACCTGCAGCAAGAGGCATTACTGATTTTCGCCCATGATTTACTGCCTGGCTTATGACCAGAATTATTGTCGGCCCCGGTATTACTAAAATCAATGTTGTTGCAAAAATGTAGGTAATGTAAAGTTCCAAACTCATGGGTCTCTCCAAAGATTATTGCTACTGAATCTGGGCAATGCAGGATAGGGGATCTTTTCTGCAACCTGCTTCAAAATCTTTCAGTGCCATGCGAAGCTCTTTTCTTTTTACGGCCTGTTTGTTCCTTCTTTTTTCATCTTCTGTCTCCAGCACAAGTTCTGGTACCTCAAGGGGTCTGCCTGTGCTTTTATCAACCGCAACAAAAGTAAGATAAGCTGAAGCCACATGTCTTGTTGTTCCTTTTAAAAGATCTTCAGCATCCACCCTTACACCAATCTCCATGGAGGTTCTGCCTGCCATATTGATGGATGCTTTGATGGTTATCATCTCTCCTATGAAAATCATGTTGTGGAAATCAATCCTGTCGATGGATGCTGTAACAGCAAGATTGCCAGCATGGCGTATGGCCACAACGCCTGCTGCATTATCAATCTCTTTCATGACGGCACCACCGTGGACAATGCCGCCGGGATTTGCATCTGATGGCTGCATCACCTTTGCCAGTGTCACCATGGAATCTTTAACATATTTTTTTTTCAAATTGTTTCTCCGTTCCCGTGTGTTGCAAGTTTTTCTGATAAGACACTGCATATGGTGCTTGAGTAAAATTTCAAGTGAGCATATGCAGTGTAAACGGACATGGTTACGTATCAATCATCCCCAAATATAAAAATGATAGTCATTTTCACGGTAAACGGTCATGGCTGTCATCCAGCCACCCCCGAATATGAAAATATGTATCCATTTTCACGGTAAAAATAATAGCCTGCAACTGATGAATTCCGTTAATCCTTGAACACCAGCTTGCCGCCAAGATGACCTGCAATGCCTGCCCCTGCAAGCATCACAATATTAAAAATTATGAAAAGCCATGCAAGGGAGGAGGATAGTACATCAGGCACAACAAGGTACCATAATACGTTGAATATACAGAGAATTGTGGTCAATGCTGCCGCAGCAATTTTTATTACAAAAAGAGATGTCATAGCCTTGTTATACTTACGTATCCATTCGGCATATCCTGCAAACAGGACAAATGGCAGGGTGATCATGACAAAGAATAGATTGTAGAAGCCTGCATATGATAAAGTGTCCATCTTCAGAAGTATTGCAAGCACAAAAAGTAGAACAGCCACCGGAAGGAGACCATTGGGGAAATGGACAGATATGGGATGTGCATGGTGTTTGACAATAAGATCCTGAAACTTGTCATAAAGTTTTGCCATTTTTCCTTTGTTCTGCTCAATAATAATTTTCTGTTCAGCTATCTGCTTTTCAAGTTCCTTTATTCTCATGGCACTGATCTCATCGGCAGATGGCTCCATTAGAACAAATTTTGATGCCGGTGCTTTGCAAATTGGGCATTTTTCAGGCGGGGTCTCTCCTTCGTGGACATAATTGCATATTGTGCATCTCCATTTTTTCATTGCTCTTATCTTCTCCTTCTGTTTTGGTGATTTTCAGAAAAAATATACCAGGGTTCATATGCTTGAGATCCTGCAAACAAATAGCATGTCAGGATATGTGGTACAATATTTATTAGAAAGTCTCCATCAGTAGCTGTTTCCAAAAAGACTTTAAATACTTCGATTGTGGCGGTCATCAGCCATGTA
>NZ_LT828549.1:163590-208423 GCF_900170035.1 Desulfamplus magnetovallimortis
GGTGTCGGCTTTGAGCATGTACGTTATTTGGAAATCACCTGTTTTTTTTATCTCTCATCAATATCAACAAAGGAACACTCATTAGGGCCGCAGTACTCTCCTACATAGGCAGCACCTGGTCTGTAGAGCGCAGGTTTTGCAGCAGCCTGGGCAAACTGCTCCTCTATTACATGCGCTGCCCATCCGCACACCCTGGATACGGCAAATACAGGGGAGAAAAGATCAGTGGGGATACCCATTGCATAGAAAAGAGATGCGCTGTAAAAATCAACATTTACAAAAATATCCAGATTTTTTCGGGCTTTAAATGCTTTTTTGGCGCGTTTTTCAACTTCAGTTGAAAGATCGTACCATGTTGTATCTTCAATTATCTCTCCCACACGTTTTGACATGGGAGCAAGTATAAGTGCCCTTGGATCATCAACCTGATAAACTGCATGGCCAAGTCCCATTATAAGGCCGCCGGCATTCAGGGTATCTTCAATATATGAGTCTATTTTATCCACAGTCTCAATTTTTTTAAGCATCTCCATAACCCTTACATTGGCGCCTCCATGAAGTGCTCCAGAAAGTGACCCTATGGCCGCTGATATTGCTGCATACATATGGGCTTTTGTGGAGGCAACCTGCCTTGCTGTAAATGTGGATGCATTAAGGGAGTGTTCTGCGTGAAGTACAAGCGCTGTGTCAAAAAAATGTATCATTTCTTTGTCGGGCATCTCTCCTTTTAGCATGTATAGAAAGTTGCCGGCATGGCTTAGGTCATCACGGGGCATTACAGGTTCTTTGCCGTTTCGGATTCTGTCCCATGCACATGTGATTACACATAGGGCAGCAATGAGATTCAGAGCACTCTCCTTTGCTGCATTGAGGCCAGAAGCTGGGTCTTTAATTGCGCTGGATGCATTATCAGAGGATGTTTTGCCTGCACTTGTGCTCTCTTTATGGGTTTCTCTTTCCATAAGGTTGTAAAGCAGAGGTACTGATGATTGCAGCACATCCATAGGCTCGGTATCCTTTGGGATCTGTTTAAGGAAGGAGAATATTTCTGCAGGCAGCTTTCGTTTGTTTTGCAGTGATTTACTGATAGCTTCAACTTCATCTTTGATGGGAAGTTTTTCATTAAGAAGAAGAAACACAATCTCTTCATAGCTTGTTTTTTCAGCAAGATCAGCAACAAGATAACCTCGGTAGAGAAGTTTTCCAAGTTGACCATTGACATCACTTATACGCGTACTGGCAACAGCGGCTCCCCTGAGGCCGGTATCCAGTATGGGGGTACATTCATTCATATATGTGACTCCTAAAATTGAGGATACTTTAAAAAGTCCGGTTATGAAATTTTTTCAGCCGTAACCAACTTATTGTTCTTTCAAGGTTTGATTGTCGGGTAGAAAATGCCTTGAACCTTTGAAGAGTCTTAAAAGTCACCCGATAGTTTAAACTTGAAGAAGCACTTAGGAATGAGTATGAAATAACTTTCCAGATTTACCCCTCGCAACTCTGTGCGAGGGGATGTGGGGTGAGGTAAATGGACAAGTTATTAAAGACCGATTCCTTAATGCGGTGGTCATTCGGAGAAGTGTTATTACATGATTTTTTCCACAGGTCTTCTTTCCGGTATATATCTGGCTTCAACCCTGCCTTCATGGAGATCCTTTGAAACATAAAGTCCGCAGAAGCATGCACCAAACTCCTTTGCATCTTCCTCACGATACTCACATGGACATGTTATATCTTTGTCCCATTCACGATCTCCTGAAGCAAGGCGGCATGGACAGGCCATGTAGCCATATCTCTCCTTGTTTTTTATGAGAGAGTCCAGAAGTTCAAATACAAGATCCTTGTCCTTGTTAAAAAAATAGCCTTTTGGCTCCTGGATTTTTTTAAGGTTTTCATAGAGTGTCTTAACATCCATATCTATATCCCCAGTGCCTCCCTTATCTCATTTTCCTGAAAACCCACAATCACTTTATTGTTGATAACAATGGTGGGAAAGGAGCATCTGGGATTGATCTTTTTAATATCGGCAATTGTGTTTTTTCTTTCATCACCTGTAAGGCAGTCAACCTCAACGCATGTAAAATCAACATGGCACTCGCTGAGAAATTTTTTTGCTGCCTTGCAGTGGCTGCATGTACTAAGGGCATATAGTTGTGCAGGACATCTGTTATTGGTTTCTGTATCTGGCATTTTTACTTTTCATCCTCCATTTTACACTCATTATCCCACTCAGGGCAGGCATCTTTCATAGGGGTTTCATATTTAAGGATACATTCGCTGCACTCCATCTCTACATTGGGAATATCGCCATATCTTTTTTTGATTTCATCTTTTGTAAGGTGGGATACGGCACTGCATCCGCACTGGGGACAGGATGTTTTTAATTTGTATTGTCTTGACATGTCTGACTCCTTTTTTTGCAGAGAAAATTTTGATGAGCATGCAAAAAGTCCGTTTCCAGATTATTTTATGCTGTAACATGCTAAAATTATTAACATCTGATCTGGAGTATTGAACTTTTTACGGGACGATCAACCTAAAAGTTAAGTAATACATTGATATTTCAAGTTTTGACTCTCTTTTGGGCATCCTTCATATGACACCAAAAGTACTTTACACTTTTTTATGAAGGATTACTTCCATTCAGTGTTTTTTCTTCGGAAAGTGTAAACTGAAAAATGAAGCATGCCCTCTTTTGAATCTTAAGAAGATAACTCAATTTTAAGGGTTTTAAAACCTATAATTAAAAAATTATTAATTTCCTGAATCAATATTCGTGCCAGATTTGGCATCCTTCAGATGACTCCAAAAGTACTTTCATGCCAGATTTTGCTTCCTTCACATGACCGCAAAATTACTTTACATTTTTTTGTGAAAGATTTCCGCCACTCAGAATTTTTTTTCCGGAAAGTGTAAACTGGGAAATGAAGCATGCCCCAGATTTTACTTGCAAATAGGGTTCATTTGCGTTTTTATACTCTTATTCACCATATATCCTTAAAATCAGGGGGTGAGCCTCTTTTCGCCCAATTTTTGATTGTCCCTGTTAAAAGAAGATGGCCGTACTTGGTCACCCCCCAACCTTGAAATTTTTTTAAACCTGTAACCTGAATTATTTAGGGGAGATGAATGAAAACTGATATTACAATAAAAATTGGAGGGGAGGCCGGGCAAGGCATTCAGACAATTGGTACCCTGCTTGCAGAGGTGTGCCATTGCGCCGGGCTTTATATCTTTTCCGTGGATGATTTTGAATCAAGAATCCGTGGTGGTCACAGCTTCAGTCTTCTGAGAATAAGCAATGAGCCTGTTATGGCTCCTGGGCATCTGCCTGATATTCTTGTTGCAATTGACAAAAGAACCATGGAGCTTAACCGTGATACACTTCCGTCAGAGAGCATGGTGATTCTCAACTCCGACACAGAGACAGGTTTTAAAGACAATGTTTTGAGCATACCTCTTAAGGGTCTTGCAAAGGAGGCAGGCGGCCTTATTACTGCCAATACCGTTGCTGCAGGGGCAGTGCTTTCCCTTCTTGGCACACCTGTTGAGATGTTGAAGGATCTGATGGCAAAGAAGTTCAAAGCCAAGGGAGAGAAAATCATCAACCTTAATGTTAATGCTGCCCAGAAGGGCTATGATGCAGCAGGAGAGCATAGATATCACAAACAGTTTGACTGGAGTCCCGAAGAGACCTCAACCGTTGTCATAAGCGGAGCAAAAGCAGCAGGTCTTGGAGCACTGGCTTCGGATTGCCGATTTTTTCCTTTTTATCCCATGAGTCCTGCAACAGGTGTTATTTCAAGTGTCATTCCATATGCGGGAAAGCTTCCGGTGGTGGTGGAGCAGGCAGAAGACGAAATTGCAGCCGTCAACATGGCAATTGGAGCATCCTTTGCAGGAGTTCGTGCCATGACATCCACATCCGGCGGTGGCTTTTGCCTTATGACTGAGGGGCTTGGGCTAGCGGCCATGACTGAGACACCACTTGTTGTTGTTAATGCTCAGCGTCCCGGGCCTGCAACAGGGCTTCCCACCCGTACAGCCCAGCCTGATCTGCTTTTTGTTATAAATGCTTCACAGGACGCTTTTCCAAGATTTGTGTTTGCTCCCGGAACCCCTGCCGAAACATTCCGTACAGTTAAAAAGGCCTTTAATCTTGCATATAAATATCAGGTTCCTGCCATAATACTTCTGGATCAGTTCCTTGCAACTTCCCAGGTAACCCAGGAGAATATTTTTACTGTGGAGCCGGAAGAGAGCAAGGAATCCGATATTGAAGAGGAGATTGAAAAGGTTTTTGAATCTTTTACCGTAACAGACGATGATTTCGAGGATCCTGAAACCTATAAACGTTTTGAGTTGACTCCGGATGGCATATCTCCAAGGGCTGTGCCATGCATGGGAAAAGCCATTGTAAGGGTCACCGGAAACGAGCATGACGAAAAGGGAGGCATAAGCGAGGATGCTGCCAACAAAATCCGCATGAACAGTAAAAAGGATGCAAAGCTATCATTTATGGTTAAGGAGATGGAGATGCCTGATATTCTGCATCCTGAAAGCCATTTCATGCTGACAGGCTGGGGCTCATCAAGGGGGATAATTATTGAGGCTTGTGAACTTTTGAGGGAAAAAGGCGCGGATGTAGGTTGTATAATGTTTAACGATATCTGGCCAATGGACCCGGAGCAGCTTAAATCCTCTCTTGCCGGCAAAAAACTTGTCATGGTTGAGCAGAACAGTAACTGCCAGATGGGCAGACTCATTGCCCAGGAGACCGGAATTATGTACCATGAGGCAATTCTGAAAGATGATGGCAGACCCCTTTATCCGGAATATATTGTGGAGAAGGCTTCCGGGATTGTCGGATGATTTTTAAAAGATATAGGAGCGTTGTATGGTTGAACCCAGGGATTATGATAACGATTTTGAGAATAAGTGGTGTCCAGGCTGCGGTAATTTTTTGATCCAGTCTGCCATGAAACAGGCCTTTGCCCAATTGAACATTCCGCCTGAGAAAATGCTTTTTGTGTCAGGCATAGGCCAGGCAGGCAAAACCCCCCATTTCATGAAGGGGAACATGTTCCACTCTCTTCACGGAAGAGCTTTGCCTGTTGCCACAGGCGCTAAATGTGCCAATCATGATTTAAATATTGTGGTTAATTCCGGAGACGGAGACTGTTATGGAGAGGGCGGTAACCATTTTCTTGCCGCTGTCAGAAGAAATATTGATATTTTGCTTATGGTTCATAATAATCAGGTTTATGGCCTTACAAAGGGTCAGGCCTCTCCCACATCAGCTCTTGGAATGGTGACAAAGACTCAGAAGGATGGGGTAACTTCTACTCCTTTCAATCCCCTTGCAACAGCCATTGCAGCAGGTGCCGGATTTGTTGCAAGGAGTTTTTCAGGCTCGACTGATCAACTGGTTGATCTTATAAAAAAGGGCATGGCCTACAAAGGATTTGCTCTGATTGATATCTTGCAGCCATGTGTCTCTTTTAACAAGATAAATACCCATCAGTGGTACAAGGAAAGGGTTTATGATCTTGATGGTGAGTCACATGATCCTTCAGATATATCAGCGGCCTTTCAGCGTGCCATGGAGTGGGGGGATAAAATTCCCACAGGTATAATCTATGAAAAAGAGTCTGTTCCATTTCATCAGCGGGTGCCTGTTTTGAAAGAAAAACCTTTGATTGCCCATACATTTGATGGGAAAAAGGTCACTGCTGCATTTTTTTAAATGATGAGAATGGCAAGTTTTTGTTAGAAAGTCTCCATAGCATGCTGATATATAACGACTTTCATGTTTAGTTGTGATGCATCAGCAAACATGGGGGTTTATTAGAAAGTCTCTGCAACAGCCTGTTTTTTTATGACTTTCATACTTCGTTGAGGCAGGTATCTGCCATGGCAGCTATTTTTTAAGCCTATTCCTGAGCGGAAAAAAGGAGTGTTAAAATATGGTAAAATGGTATTGCGTTAATTGTCATACAGAGTTTGATCAAAAGGAGCATCCAGGAAACTGCACCACATGCCTTGCTGATGAAAAACTGGTTTTAAACATGGAAGAGGGCATACCTTCAACTCCTGAAGCAATTCGTGATATTGCAAGAAAACGTCTAAAGGGACTTTGTGCTGCCTATCCTTCCTGTGACGGCAACTTTGACAAGGTCTGCCAGAAAGAGGCATATGGCAAGCCAATAGGATTTGGAGGAGCAGGGCAGGGGGCATCATTTCGTAATAATGCCCAGGCTCTTCTCAATCTGAAATTGAAGATGCGTGTGGTGGGGGAACATGTCGAGCCTGACACATCAATTGACTTTCTTGGCATGAAACTTGATTTCCCTGTTATGGGATCATCAACAGCAGGAATTGAAAAGTACAACAGTGCAATGCCGGAAAAGGATTTTTGTCGTGCAGTTGTAAGAGGTTGCAGGGAGGCAGGCACCATTGGCTGGAGAGGTGACACCTGGTTTTATACACCGGAAAACAACCCTGCCCTTGAGGTACTCAGGGAGGAGAACCTTAAAAATGAAAATGGCAGAGGTATTCCGATTTTTAAGCCACGTGCACAGGATGTGCTTAAAAAACTGATTAATATGGCTGAAGAGGCCGGTTGCCCTGCAGTTGGGCTTGATCTTGATGGATGCGGCTCTACTATAATGGCACGGCACGGCCAGCCTGTATTCAGAAAAAGTGTAAAAGATTTAAAAGAGTTGATAGAATTTACATCTCTTCCCTTTATAACCAAGGGTATAATGTGCATAGAAGATGCCGAGGCCTGTGCCGAAGCCGGAGCAAAGGTTGTCTCTGTATCCAATCATGGTGGCAGGGTTCTTGATGCAACTCCAGGTGTTGCAGAAGTGTTGCCCGAGATTGCATCAAGTCTTAAGGGTAAGGTATTTATCACCGCAGACGGAGGTGTCCGTACAGGGTATGATGTGATCAAGATGATAGCCCTTGGAGCTGATGTGGTTCTTCTTGGAAGAGATATCATACGTGCTTCTGTTGGAGCAGGCGCTCTTGGCGTAAAAATTCATATGGAGCATATCAGGAAAGTCTTCAAAAAAGCTATGTTCATGACCGGACAGAGCAGTGTTAAGGATATTGATCAAAGAATTCTGTGTTAATTAGGTGTCGATTTTGAGAATATTAGATATTTGTGATTTGGTATGTGATTTTGGTATGTGAATGGGTATTTTGAGATTGGGTATTAACGCTTTTTTCAGGAGGTAATAATGGGTGAAATTTTAATCGTATATGCATCAAGAACAGGTGAGACAAAAAAAATAGCTGAACTTATTGCAGAAGGTATAAGAATATCAGGGCATGGGGCCACTATCAAAAACGTCAACGATATTAAAAATGAAGAGGCTCTTAAGGGATATGATGGTTATGTTTTTGGATCTTCAACCTATCATGGAGAGATGATATCTTCCATGAAGCAACTTCTTTTCCTTGCAGAGCGCGCTGATCTTGAAAACCGTGTTGGTGGTTCCTTTGGTGCATTTGGCTGGAGCGGAGAAGCGCCCCAGAGAATTTTTGACACAATGGCCAATATATACAAGATGAAGATGACAGGTTCACCCTTGATGCTGAAGGCAAGCTGGCTTGAAGGTGGTATTGTCATGGCTCAGGATTACGGTAAATCTGTTGCAAAACTTCTTTAATCAGTGTCACAGCTTATTTCCATAGTTCTGCAAGCATGGAAGATTGATCTTTATGCTGTAAGGGATGATATCAACATTGCCGGAAGTCCGGAGAGGTGTGAAGAGCGTTTTGTGGTTGAAGATAAAGACCACAGGCTTTTTATCCTTGAAAGAATAGCTTCCGGTGCTGTTGCCCGTCGCAGGCAGATTGCCATTATTCTGGATTCATTGAATAAAGGCGGCCTTGCCCAGGCTCTCTCCTATATCCCTTCCCAAAACGATCCTTTGTCGCCATATGTTGTTTGTAAACAAGGCGCTTTCTGGCAGTTATCTTCCTATATTTCAGGCATTTCTCTTAACAGACCGCAATATGTGTTTGACCATTGGCGTGGCAGGGAGATGTCTGACTTTCTTATTGCACTGCGAAGAAGATCTTTTCCATTTAATACTAAAAAAGAAGATCATTTGCCAATGATGGGCCCTCACATAATAAAATCAGGTAATACCTGTTTTAATGAAAACTCCCTCTTTTCCATAGTTGCATATATCAATGATCTTTCAGAAACCATAACACGTCGTGAACCAGGTTTGATCTGCAGGATTGAACCTGTACTTGAGTTTCTTGGCAGGGAATTCATGCAGATCCATGACACACTTCCGGTTGCATTATGTCATGGCGATTTCCATCCACTGAATATCATATGGTCGGAAAATGGCATCAATGCAGTTATTGACTGGGAGTTTATGGGGTATAAGCCTGAAATATATGATCTTGCCAATCTTCTTGGTTGTCTTGGTATTGAAGATCCCCGTTCCCTTGACCATGATCTTGTTGAGGCTTTGATTACAGGCTTAAAGAGTGCAGATATTTTTTCATGTGAAAGTTGGTATTATCTTGTGGAGTTTATGATTGCCATGAGGTTTGCATGGCTTTCGGAGTGGCTTCGTAAAAATGACAGGGAGATGATTGATCTTGAAATGGATTATCTCTACCTGCTTATGGATAACGCATCTGATCTTAAGCAATTATATTCTTAAGCAGTTTAAAATAGTCATTATGTCAATTTTAGATAAGTATTTGATTTTATTGAACTCTTAAAAATATGGTTTGTAATATAATCAATGGGCTATGGAAAATCGATATAAAACTTAATGTTTTTAATTACCTGTAAATCTCTTCTGATCAAAGCAGTGAAAAGGGCAGACAAAATTGTCTGCCCTTTGTGTTTTTCATAATTGTATTGGCATCCTTCATATGACTCCAAAGATACTTTACACTTTTTTGTGAGAGATTCCCGCTACCCAGAATTTTCTCTCCGGAAAGTGTAAACTGGGAAATGAAGCATGCCATTGTATTTTCATAAATTGGCTGTTGACTGTGGGAAAAGAGGCATCTTTCATATCGACTCAAAAGTAGTTTACATTTTTCTGAAAATTTTGAACCATGATTAAAAGGATTACAGGATTAACATGATTATAATCAAGGTAATCCTGTAATCAAGAAAATCATGGTTCAAAAAAAGTGTAAACCGATAAATGAAAGATGCCGAAAAAGAGCATCCTTCATATCATACAGAAAGTACTTTACACTTTCCGGAACAGGAGCCTCTAAAAACGGGCTTCTGTTAGGAAAAGTGTAAACTGGCAAATGAAATATGCCCGAAAAAGATATATTTTTCTATCTTTGGATGTAGGGCAATCTAATCATTTAATCCAGAACTTCCATGAGCTTTCCGCAGCATGGTGGAATTCTGTCACCTTTTTTCAGTTCAACATATTTGTTGCATGTCTGGCAGTAGCATCTGCAATCTTCATTGGCATAGGCTTCTGGGAAGGCATCTTTTGAAGGATTTAAAGCATCTTCTCCCTCAATTGCAAATCTTGCAAGTTCATCCTGAGAAGGAACATATTGACCAACTGGCACAAGTTTCTTGTTAAATCTTGTGCAGTCAACAATAGTTTTCCAAAGGGCCTCAAGTTTTACCTTTTCATCTGCTGTTTCAGGAGTAAATTCCACAAGATTTTTGTCAATGTTGATTTTCATTAATAGTCTCCTTGGGTTTGAATTGATGTTATCAAGTTGATATGTTGCAACAAGGTTTGTCCGTGTTTCATTAAAAAATGTGTGTTTTTTTTATTATAAAGTCTCCGTAAAATGTTTATATATAACGGCCATGGCATACATATTTGCCACAACGAAGCATGAAAGTCCTTAAAACCTTAAAAGACGGGGACTTTCTTATAACATACATGGCGGCATTACCGCCACAATCGAAGAGATGAAAGTCCTGAAACGGCGGGGACTTTCATATAAAAAGACTTTAATTAATTGTTGTGATGTCTCGTGATCATGAGGTTTTATTAAAAAGTGTGTGTGCTTCATTAAAGATTGTTTGTGTTGAAACAAAGTTGATGTATGGGGCAATCAATTTGATTTATATTGATTTATGTTATCAAGAAATGTGCCATGGCTGGCAGGAAACTCGCATAAACATTTAAGGATATATTATGATGGGGCTCTCTCCCGCTCCTGACATAAATTTATTAACAAAAAAAGTCTTATGGTTTACAAAGCAGGCGAAAATAGATAATCTGCCCGTTAAATTTTCATGGCAGTTGATTTTTTTAAATTGAAAAGGAGAAAAAGTCTCATGTTTAAACCTGTTCAGATTGCCGACGGCATCTACTCTGTTGGGTGTCGTGACTGGGATATTCGTGATTTTCATGGATACTCCACATATGAAGGCACATCATACAATGCATTTTTGATTCTGGATGAAAAGAACGTACTTGTAGATACAGTAAAAAAGGAGTTTACCGATGAACTTCTGGATAATATAAGCAAGATCATTGATCCTGCAAAAATTGATCTTGTGATAAGCAATCACACCGAGATGGATCACTCAGGTGCGCTTCCTGGTGTAATGCAAAGGATCGGGCAAGACAAAACTGTCTTATGCTCTAAAATGGGGCTTAAAAATCTGAGAAGCCACTTTACCGGAAGCCTTAATTTAAAGGCGGTTGACAATGGTGAGGAGCTTTCAATTGGCAAACGCACCCTTACTTTTATTGAGACAAAAATGCTTCACTGGCCGGACAGTATGTTCACTTATATAAAGGATGAAGGCATACTTTTTTCAAGTGATGCCTTTGGTCAGCACTATGCAGGGGATTGTGCCTTTGATGATGAGATAGGTGATGCAGTTATGGATCATGCTGCAAAGTATTATGCCAATATTTTACTTAACTATTCGTCAAGGGTTCAGGATCTGCTTGAAAGCGTAAAGGAGTCCGGCCTTGACATCAGGATGATCTGCCCTGACCACGGTGTGATATGGCGCGATGATCCTGGAAAGATTATTGCAGCATATGATCGCTGGAGTCGCCAGGAGTGTGATAAGAAAGCCGTTGTTCTTTTTGATACAATGTGGAGCAGCACAGCAAAGATGGCAAGGGAGATAGCAAAAGGTATTGAGTCTGTGGATGTAAAGGTACGTCTGATGAATACCCGCAAGTGCCACAGAAGTGATATAATGACCGAGGTTATGGATGCAACTGCTCTTATTGTTGGCTCTCCGACCCTGAATAATGGCATTTTTCCAGTTGTGGCCGATGTCATGACCTATATAAAAGGCTTAAAGCCAAAGAATCGCATGGCAGCAGCTTTTGGCTCCTATGGGTGGAGCGGGGAAGCTGTAAAGATTCTTAATCAGGAGTTTGATGCCATGAAGATGGAAATTGTGGATCAGGGATTTAAAGTTCAGTACGTGCCTAAGAAGGAAGATCTTGACCAATGTTTTGAGCTTGGAAAAAAGATCGGGCTTAAAATTGTGGAAAGAATTGAAAATAAATAGATATACGTAAACGAGCCTCTTTTATTGATAGAATAAACATTAATAACTTAAAATACCCTGCGATAAGAAAAATGAAGGGTGGTTTCATGGTAAAATTTATCAATAAAGGATGCCATAAAATTTGGAGTGGAAATGAGCTATAATTTTAGTGCAGATGAAATATTTGAAATGGCAAAACAGATTGAGGTGAATGGCGCAAAATTCTATAAAGAAGCGGCTGAAAAGGTTCAGGGTGAATCTGAAAAAGAGTTTCTGACAACCCTTGCACATATGGAAGAGAAACATGAAAAAACCTTTGCAAAGATGCATGAGCAGTTCAAGGCCATTGTAAAGGATAAGGATGAGTCAATGTTTGATCCGGATGGAGAAGCTGTTAGGTATCTTAAGTCTCTTGCTGATTCAAAAATATTCTTTAAAAAGGATCCTCCAGGGGATACCATGGAAAATATTCTTCACTCAGCAATCAGAGCTGAACAGGACTCTGTTATTTTTTATCTTGGAATGTGCGAGCTTGTTTCGGATGAGCTTGGCAAGAACAGGGTTGACAAAATTATAAAAGAAGAGCTGGATCACATTCGTATTCTTTCCCAGAAAGCAACCGAGATAGGTATTTAAGGAGTGTCAGATGGAAATTTGAATCCATTCCCACGGTAAATAAGGAATAATTTGATGTCAAAAAACGCACTTTTTGTATTTAACGGAGATTCAATGTGTTTTATTCATGTGCTTCTAAATGCACTTGATATGAACTCTAAGGGAGATGAGGTTAAAGTTATTCTGGAGGGTGCTTCAGTTAAACTTATTCCGGAGCTTGTTTTATCCGGTAATCCTTTGAATGCATTGTGGAAAAAGACCATTGAAGCTGATCTTGTGGCAGGAGTCTGCAAGGCATGTGCCCAGAAACTTGGCACGCTCAATGATGCTGTTGCCCAGAATCTGGAACTTCTTGCTGATATGTCAGGTCATGCTGGTATGGCAGCATATCAGAATAATGGGTACAATATTATTACATTTTAGAGCATGTTTCATTTGTCGGGTTACTTTTTTTGAACCATGATTTTCATGATTAAAGGATTATCCTGATTTTTAATCTTGTTAATCCTTAAATCCTTTAATCATGGTTCAAAATATTCCGAAAAGTGTAAACTACTTTTTAGTAATTGGGTTTAATTAACTTACCCAAACTCCCCCTCGCAAGTCTGTAAAATGTGGCTGGGGGGCAAGATGAATGGAGAAGTTATTAAAAATCAATTCCTTAGTTGATATGAAAGATGCCGGAAATTGTAAATTGATTTTGGGATTAAACGGGCATGATTGTGTATCAATCACCCCCAAATATAAAAATGATAGTCATTTTCACGTTAAATAAAGGGTGACCAGGGCGGTCTTCTTTATTTATTTAGTCAAAAGCCATATCTGTTGTCCAGTCTTTCCAGACATTTCCAACAAGATCAATTCCTGGCTTTAACACCTTTTTGCCTGGCTTCCATCCGGATGGTGTGGCCTGGGTGCCTTTAGATTCACGTACAAGCTGGTAAGCCTGGATTTGTCTTAAGGTCTCACTTACATTTCTGCCAACAGGTGGAGTCAGAACCTCAAAACCCTGGATAATGCCGTCCGGATCAATGAGAAATCTGCCCCTGTTTTCCACACCTGCGTCAGGATCATAAACTCCGTATAGAGTACCGATTTTCCCGCCTGCATCGGATAGCATGGGAAATGGTACCCCACCTTTCACCATTTTAGAAAGCTCATGATCGTTCCACATTTTATGGACAAACATGCTGTCAATACTCATTGAGAGAACTTCAACGCCCAGCTTCTGGAACTCGGGGTATTTTTCAGCAACTGCTGAAATTTCAGTGGCTCATACAAAGGTAAAATCACCTGGATAAAAGCATAGAACCACCCATTTCCCAAGTTTTTCGGATAGTTTTATATTTACAAAGGCATTTTTATGAAATCCTGCGGCAGTAAAGTCAGGGGCTTTTTTTCCAACCTGTATAATGTTTCTCTCCTTTTTGATTTCAGGGGTTTTGTTTTGCTCTTCCATTGATGAATCTGTTATTGAAGGTTCAGGTTCTGCAGGCCCGCTTGATGGTCGCTGGCATCCTGCACTCAGTTCTTCAGACATGCATGCCTCCTTGATTATAAGAGTTTGTTTTTGGGTAATGGCTCACATTTGTTGATATAAATAAACCCTTTTCTCTATCAATGGCACATCAACAGATCCAAGGGTTTCAAAAAAAAGCCTTTCTGGCATCATTCATTTGTGACGGTTATCCATCATGTATGTTGCTTAACTTACAATCGACACCTTATTGCTTTGTCAGCACTCATTGCATTTGTCTGAATCAGGATACCCAGGATGAAAAGGATGTTCAGGATAGCTAATCCTGTCTTATCCTGTTAATCTCGGGTATCCTGATTCAGATATTGACAAGGCTCAGAAGCTCATAGATGTCGAATTTGAGTACTTAAATCCCTTTCCTATGCTTTCCAGAATCCATGCAGATTGCAGAATTCACGGGCAGTGACATTCTGTGCATCTGTGATAAATGTGGCTTCAGGCTTATCTCCTGGTTTTAGGAATTTTCTGTAAACCATGCCTTCTGCATTAAGCTCAATCCATTCGATTAGGTGCTTTTCTTCCATTGGATGGGCAACGCTGCCCACTTTGACAAGATAGCCACCTTCAATTTTTTCAATTACCGGAACATGTTTTTCAAGTGCTGCATCCACTGTGTTTTCAGTAAGCAGTGTCATGGGCTGGTTGCAGCAGCTCATTGGGGGTTTTGCTGCATGAAGAACCTCTGCGATGTTTCCACATTTTTCACATTTGTAAATTGCCAGTTTTTCCGCCATCTGAAAATCTCCTTAGAATTTATGGCAACCTTTGTATCACCGAAAGGTAAGTGGTCACTTTCCTTATGGATATTCCTGACATATGGGAATTTTAATAAAGAGTGTGAAAACTTCGGTAGATGAAGGATGCCGAATAATTAATTAATAGTTTTCACCAAGTAACTCGAAGTGTGCCTGGGGATGTGCGCATGCAGGACACTCCACTGGTGCAGAATCACCTTCATGTGTATAGCCGCAGTTTCTGCATCGCCATGTAACACCTTGGCTACGTTTGAAAACTCTATCATTCTCTATATTGGCTTTCAGGTCAAGGAATCTTTTTTCATGCTGTTTTTCAGCCACGGCAATTGCCATGAATACTGCTGCAATGTCGTTGAATCCCTCTTCTTTTGCTGTTGTTGCAAATTCCGGATACATGCTGGTATGTTCATGGTGTTCTCCTGCGGCAGATGCTGCAAGATTATCCACAGTTGTCCCTATGTTTCCAGCAGGAAAGGCGGCTGTTATCTCAATCTCTTCACCAGTTGTCAGGAACTTGAACAGCCTTTTGGCATGTTCTTTCTCCTGGTTGGCAGTCTCTTCAAAGATATCTGCCATCTGAACATAACCTTCTTTTTTTGCCACGCTTGCAAAATAGGTGTATCTGTTTCTGGCCTGGGACTCACCTGCAAAGGCCATCAGTATGTTTTTTTCGGTTTTGCTTCCCTTTAATTCAGGCATTACTGTGATTCTCCTTTGATCGTTTTTACAATTTTATTAAAATCTGTGGTATCACCAACCATTATGCAGCCGATGATTTTCCCATTGTGATCCTTGACGATTTTTTTATAGACGGTATCAGTTGAAGTTATATTGCACTCCATTTTTCCGTCAACATCTATCTCTCCTGCGGATGCAAGAGATATGCCAGCAACTTTCAGGACATTGGACGGAGGGATGTTTTTGTAAACAGCACTTCCTCCGGCCATGTTGATGCCAGCAACCCTTCCCTGTTCTGTGGCTTCCGGCCAGATGGAAAAGTTGACTCCCATAAACTCTGCCACATCTCCGGCAGCATAAACAGAAGGCAGTGATGTCTCCATCCGTTCATTTACCACAATGCCTTTATCTGTTTTAACAGCATATTGATTGTCTCCGGACTTTTTGGAGTTATATCCATTTATTTCAGATTCTTTTGTGCTGCATATATCTATGTCTGATTTTTTTGTGCTGTATTCATTTTTTTCTGACTCTTTTGCGTCGTGCTTATTTGTGTCAGGCCCTTTTGCAAGGGTGATATCCGCTCTTACACCTGATGAGAATATAACAAGATCAGCCTGTAATATATGGCCGGATTTAAGTTTTACAAGCTTTGGTGGCGCAGAATGGTCATACTCCCTGTTTTCTGATGCTTTTGAGTTTTTGGGATATTTCTCTTTGATCTCTTCAGTCACCTCTCCGAGCATAAATGTCAAACCGTTTTTCTCAAGAAGTCTCTGGAGTCGGCAAGCTCCCTCTTTATCAAGTTGGCGTGGAAGAAGTCTTTCAAAGAACTCCACCACAGTAACCTTATGTCCTGAGAGCCCAAGTGAAGAGGCAGTCTCAATGCCAAGAAGCCCTCCACCAATAACTACAATATTTAATGGTTCTTGACAAATCTGCACTATTTTATCTGCATCTTCAATATTTCTGAGGGTCAATATACCCTCTGTTTCTCCTCCTTTCACAGGCGGGATAAAAGGTGTGCTGCCTGTTGATATTAATACTTTGTCATAATTAAAAAATTTTCCGTTTGATGCCAAAGCCTTTTTATTTGTAAAATCAATTTGTTTTATGGTCGTGTCTGTAATAAGTTCAATATTGTTGCGTGTATGCCACTCCTTTGATTTTATTATAAGGCGTTCTTTTTCAACTTTTCCACAAAGATATTCAGGGAGTCTTATACGGCTGTATATTGGAAAATTTTCACTTGTGATCAGCGTTATTTTGCAATTTTGATCAATTTTTCTAATATTTTCCGAAGCAGTTGTTCCTGCTGTTCCATTTCCAATGATAAGGTACTGTTTCATGTCAGGTTTTTGCTCTCTTGATTTTCAGATTAATTGTTTTTTTGACCTCATCATGTCGGTTTTTTCCGCGACATGCTGTTTCATTATTCTGAAACACTTTTGATTAATGGTGTGATACAGATATGTATTAAAAAAGGGGTACTCTTTTATATACAGGCAATTGACATTTAGCTCTATGCTATGTTTAAATCATATTTCAAGAATATGGTCAAAGCTATATGGCACTTTTTTACCGTGGAAATAGATACAAATTTTCATATTCGGGGGAGGCTGGATGGCAGCCATGACCGTTTACCGTGCAAATACCCCCTATGAATTTGTATTAAATAACTTACCCGTTTATCTCACCCCCCTCTCCATGAATGTAGAGGGGGAGTTTGGGTAAGTTAATTAAACCCTATTACCTATCATTTTTCATAATCAGGGGCGGCAGTAGAGACAAGGCATGTCTTGTCTCTACTGTCATGACGGTTTATATTGAAAATACTGTCCCTTTCATTTGTTGTTTTAAATTTATGGATAGAAAATCGTGCGTCAAGGGCGGACACAAGATATATCAAGGAGATAATATAATGATCTTTTTACAAAATGTTCCAAAAGAGTTGCACCATGTTTCAGAATTTTTGAAGAGCATGATAAAGACTTTGCATGAAGATCCTCCATGTGCTCTTTATGGTAAGCAGGAAAATTCTGGAAATGTTGAAATAGTGAGAGATTCTGTCGCTTTAAAGCTGCCGCAGCTTAAGCTAAAAAATACTTCTCTTTTTATAAATAGCAGTTTTGTGGAGTTTTTCTTTTTGATATTTATACTTTTTATTTTTTTGTCTTCTTCAAACCTTTATGCCGCCAATGATAAGCTTGCACCTGATGATGAAACTGCATCTAAATCCTCTTCTCTTTCATTGTCAGATGGAGAGACCCTCACCGTAGAAGACGCCATTAAAATTGCTCTTGTTCAGAATCCAGATATTGGAATTGCAAGGGATAGACTCAATATTGCTTCCGAGGCACTTGAGAGAACTGATTCTCTTTTCCGCCCCCATATGTCACTGTTTACAGAGTTTTCAACTGGGGACGCACCTTCTGCCTATCTTTTTAAATCCATTGATCAGCGTGATCTTCCCAACGATGTTGTGTTTAACGATCCAGGCACATTTAACAATATTGAGACCGGCGTTCAGTTGCATTTGAATATCTATAACGGAGGTGTTGACTCTGTAGCTGTAAGAGTGGCGGAATCTGATATCAGGGAAAAAAGAGCAATGACCAAACAGATGGAGAACAGGATAGTATCTTCTGTGATTCATCTATTTTTTTCTGTATTAAAGGCAAATGAATATATTGAGATTGCAAGACAGTCAGTTGAGACCATTAAAGAACAGCTCAGAATCATGACTGTCAGATTCAAAGGAGGAGGTGTTCTTAAATCTGACCTTCTTTCACTTGAAGTAAGGCTTGCAGAAGCAGGAAAGGATCTTGTCCACAGCCGCAATATCCACGCAACTACCTTAACCGCCCTTAACGTTATAATGGGAAGAAAACCTGACAGTGATATTTACCTTGCAAAATCCTGTGAATGTCCCATTGTTTTTCCGGGATCATACCAGGAAGCTGTTGTTGTTGCCATGGAAAAGCGCCCTGAAATGATAACTGCAAGGGAGATGCTTCAGAGGGCAAGGCTTGATCTTAAAAAAGCATGGGCAGGCTACCTGCCCCGTGTGGATCTCAATGCCCGCTGGTATCTTGACAGCGATGATTTAAAGTTCAATGGAAGTGATAACAACTATACTGCTGCAATGATAATGAATTGGGATTTCTACACAGGCCAATCAACGGAATCGGATCTTCTCATGGCCGGCCATGGTATTGAGGCTGCCATTAAAAATGTTAAAAAGACAGAGCTCAATATTTATCAGGATGTTAAACGTGCATATTTAAACCACGAGGATGCAAAAAACCGCCTTGATGTTGCTGGAAGAAGCGTTGAGATGGCTGATGAATCTCTTATTCTTGTAAAACAGCGTTATGAGGGTGGGTCCGAGTCTGTGACCCGTTATCTTGAGGCGGAGCTTGCAAGAAGCAAGAGTAGGATGAACAGGACAGCGGCATTTTATGATGAAAAGATTGCCTTGAGCGACATTGCGGTCTCCATGGGCATTCTGTCACAGATATGGGAAAAATGATGCTGTCAGAATTCTGGAATGATTCATTTTCCGTTTTTAACTTTCAAGAGAAACACACTCAGATTTCAAGGGTTTGACTTAAGCAAATCGTAAACTACTTTGGTAGATATATGAAAGATGTCAAAATTCAGGAGAGATGGTCATTATGCAAAGTATAAAAGAGAAAATAGTGCCAGGCAAGGAACTTTTTTTTATGGGGTTTCCGGTTTTAATAAACAGTGGAAACTGGGATTCAACCACTTTTCTGTTTCGGGTTAACTTAGGCGAAGTGGGTCCCGTGATGAAACTTGGGTTCTTTTATGCCTGTTTTATGCTGGTTTTTGTGACATCTGCTATGGCACAGCCGGCAAATGATTATGTCCCTTCCGAGACTGTTATGGCTTCCCTTGAAACCGTTGTGCAGACTTATAAAGCGGTTGGTACTGTAAAACCCAAAAGTGAAACCAGCATTGAGTCTGAGGTTCGGGCACAGGTAAAAGCTGTTCATGTCCAGGCTGGAGACAGGGTGGAAAAAGGAGACCTGCTTGTTTCCCTTGATGACCGTCAGGCAGCATCCCGTCTTGATGGTGCAAGGGCATCCCTTAACAGTGCCATTGCCAACAGGCAGCAGGCCATTCAGGGGGTTACAGCAGCGGAAGCAGCTTTTAATGAGGCAAAGCTTCAATATGAGAGAATCCGTGGTTATTATAGCTCAAATGCTGCTACAAAGCAGGAACTTGAAGGTGCGGAGTCAAGTTTTATCCAGGCAAAGGCAGCACTTAAGCGCTCACAGGAGGCCCTTGCTGCTGCAGATTCTGGTATAAGACAGGCCAGGGAGTTTGTGGCTGAAGTAAAGGTAGGAGCTGATTTTTCCAGAGTTATCTCCCCCGTAACAGGAGAGGTTATACGCTGCATGGTCGAGCCCGGTGATCTTGCCATGCCAGGCAAACCCCTTGTTGCCCTTCGCACTGAAAGCGGTTTCAGAATGGAGGCACATGTTCGTGAAGGTTTGATTCATAAAGTACGTCCGGGCATGATTCTGAAAGCGGAGATAACAACCCTTGGACTGACTTGTGATGCCGAGATTGAAGAGATAATTCCATATGCAGATCCGGAAACCCGATCATTTCTTGTAAAGGCACTTCTTCCTGTTATGGATGGGCTTTATCCCGGCATGTATGGAAAACTTCTGATTCCGGATGGCGACAGGGAAGTTGTCCTTTTACCCATGAAGGCAGTTATCCATACTGGCCAGCTTGAGCTTGTCATGGTTAAATTGAAGGATTCATGGCAACTCCGGTACATCAAGACAGGAAAACACTCAGGTGACATGGTGGAGGTGCTTTCCGGACTTGCAGGGGATGAGACTGTGGGTGTGGGAGGGCTTAATTGATCATGGAAGAGAAAGGGTTTGAAAACAGTGGTTGCAACCATGGTGGTGAAGAATCCGAAAAGCAGGGAATAATAACAGCATTTGTTGAAAAATTTCTTGACGGAAAACTCTCAATAATGCTCATGATTATCTCTTTGTGCCTTGGTGCTGCATCACTTGTTGTGACACCAAAGGAAGAGGAGCCACAGATAGTTGTGCCCCTTGCAGATATATATGTAAGTGTTCCCGGGGCAAGTGCCGAAGAGGTGGAGCAGCTTGTCGCAACCCCCCTTGAGCAGTTTCTTTGGCAGATTGATGGCGTTGAATATGTATATTCCATGTCAAAAAAAGATATGGCTCTTGTAACAGTACGTTTTTTTGTGGGTGAAAACAGAGAGGACTCCTTAGTAAAACTGCATAACCGTATCTCCATGAATATGGACAAGGTAACATCAATTGTAAAGGGATGGGTCATAAAGCCTGTGGAAATTGATGATGTCTCCATTGTAAATATTGCTCTCTACTCTGAAAGCCATGGCAGTGATGAGTTGCGACGTATAGGTGAAGAGGTTATTGCAAGGATTGGAAAGGTTGAGAATATCTCAAGGACAACCGTACATGGGGGGCGTTCACGGGAGATAAGAGTGGAGCTGGTTCCTGAGAAGATGCAGGCAATGTCTGTCTCATTTATGGACGTTCAGGGGGTTCTGTATGGTGCCGATGCTTCCCTGACAGCCGGAGCATTTTCCAGAAGCAATCATGAATACCCTGTTATGGTAAGTTCATTTCTGGGAAGTGTTGAAGAGATTGAATCCCTTGTGGTTGGGGTCACAATGGGAAGGCCTGTTTATCTGAGGGATGTTGCTCTTATAAAGGATACCCCTGAAGAGGCCAGGAGTTACTCAAGAATTCTCTTTTCAGACAGTTATGCCGGCGGGGTAAAAGGCAATAATAATATGGGGAGCAATGCCAAATATAGTGCAGTTACCCTTGCAGTATCCAAAAAAAGGGGTACCAATGCCGTAACTGTTGCAGATGATGTTATCCTTGCCTTTCACGAACTTGCTCCAAAGCTTCTTCCGGATGGTGTTTATTTTGAGATTACAAGAAATTATGGGGAGACTGCCCATGAAAAGGTCAATGATCTATTAGGCTCACTTCTTTTTGCTGTTGCCTCCGTGGTTGTCCTTCTGGCGTTTACCCTTGGCTGGCGAGAGGCTTTGATTGTTGCCTTTGCGGTTCCCATAAGTTTTTCACTGGCTCTTTTTGTAAACTACCTTTTTGGCTACACCATAAACAGAGTGACGCTTTTTGCACTTATTCTCTCGCTTGGCCTTGTGGTTGATGATCCCATTACCAATGTGGAAAATATCCAGCGCCATATCCAAAAAGGCATTCTCAATCCTTTCAGGGCAACTCTTCGTGCGGTCAATGAGGTATTGCCCCCGGTTATAATGTCAACCCTTGCCATTATTGCCTGTTTTATTCCTCTTTTTTTCATAACCGGAATGATGGGGCCTTATATGGCTCCAATGGCAGCAAATGTTCCTTTGACAGTCACCTTTTCTACTCTGTGTGCTTTGACAATTGTTCCGTGGCTCTCTTACATATTGCTGAAATCCTCTTCTGGCAAGGTATCAGAGCTAAAAGAATCAACAAATATTTCATCAGGTGCTTCAACGGCTACTTCATCAGTTACTTCAGCGGGCACTTCAACAGGAGCTTCAGCAGGTGCTTCAACAGGTGCTTCAACGGCTACTTCAACAGGTACTTCAACAGGTGCTTCATCAGGCACTTCGGCAGGTGCTTTAGCGGGTACTTCAACAGCTATTTCATCAGGCACTTCGGCAGAAGTTGCAGCAGAGGTAAAAGTTCCAGAGAGCAGTTCACAATCTTCAGCCCTTGAAAAAACTTTGCTGTTCAGGATTTACAGGAGTATAGTAGAGCCTTTTTTAAACTCGGGTTTCAAGAGATTTATGCTTTTTTTTATGATAGTTATTCTTCTTGGAGTCTCCTGTTCACTTGCTGTTTTCAGAAAGGTTCCTCTTAAACTTCTGCCCTTTGATAACAAAAATGAGTTTCAGATTGTAATTGATATGGATGAAGGCACAACACTTGAGCATACTGATTCTGTGGTTCAGGTGTTTGAGGATTATCTAAGGAGTGTGCCGGAGGTTACTTCCATTATCTCTTTTACAGGAGAATCATCTCCCATGGATTTCAATGGCATGGTGAGGCACTACTATTTGAGAAAGGGAAGCAACTATGCTGACATCAGGGTAAACCTTCTGCCCAAAGATGCGCGAGATCAGCAAAGTCATGGTATTTTACTGCGTCTGAGGGGAGATCTTGAAGCCATTGCAGAATCAAATGGCGCAAAAATCAGCCTTGTTGAGGTGCCTCCAGGGCCACCTGTACTTTCAACAATTGTGGGTGAGATTTATGGAAGCATGGATTTGCCACACGAAAAACTTGTGGCATCTTCAGAACACCTTCTGAAAGTTATGAAAGATGAACCCTTTGTTGTGGATATTGATGCCATGACAGAAAAAGTTCATGATCAGGTGGAGTTTGTTATTGATCGGGAAAAAGCTGCCCTTCACGGAATTGACACCAAAACAATTACAGCTACAATTGGTGCAGCATTGAATGGTGTTGTTCCGGCATTCATGCATCTTCCAAGGGAGCGTCAGCCCCTAAAAATAAGGGTGACTCTTCCAAGGGAACTGAAGTCTGGTATTTCTGATCTTAAGGCCGTTCCTGTAAAGTCAGCCAAAGGAAGAATGATATCTCTGGCAGAGCTTGTTACTGTAAAGATTGTCAGCAGCGAACAGACCATCTACCATAAAAATCTTGAAAGAGTGGTCTATGTGCTTGCAGACACAGCAGGCAGGGCTCCTGCCGAAGCAGTTCTTGATATGCAGTCCCGACTTAAAAACGATCCCATGCCCCATGGAGTAAGGGTTGACTGGGATGGTGAAGGTGAATGGAAGATCACACTGCGTGTTTTCAGGGATATGGGAATTGCCTTTGCTGCTGCCCTTGTCGGTATATATATTCTGCTTATTATCCAGTCTGGCTCTTTTCTTATGCCTGGCCTTATTATGATGGCAATTCCGTTGACACTTCTTGGTATTTTACCGGGTTTTCTTCTTCTCAACACTTTTGGGACAGTGCCTGTTGGAGGCTTTGAGAACCCTGTCTTTTTAACTGCAACAAGCATGATCGGCATGATTGCGCTGGGTGGTATTGTAATAAGAAACTCCCTTGTACTGATTGAGTTTATACAGGATGCCATGAATGGCGGCCTCCCCTTTAAGGAGGCTATCTTGCAGAGCGGAGCAATAAGGATGAGACCAATCCTTCTGACAGCTCTGACAACTGCCATTGGAGCATTTCCCATAACCCTTGATCCTGTGTTTTCAGGCCTTGCCTGGGCACTGATTTTTGGGTTGTTTGCATCCACTCTTTTTACATTGCTGGTAATTCCTGTGACATATTTTGCTGTTTATAGAAGAAAATTTTCATAAAGTTTGAATAACTGTTGATGGAAGAGATTGACGGAACACTATATTGATCTTAATGTTTATTGGGATATTTATGGCATTCTTATTTTGATAATTATAATAAATATCAATAAAATTAACAAGATGCCTATTTACTCAAAATCGACATTTTATTGCTTTTTTAGAAGTTATTGCAGTTGTCTGAACCAAGATAACCAGGATGGATAGGATGCTCAGGATAGATAATCCTGCCCTATCTTTGTTAATCTTGGGAATCCTGATTCAGACAGTGTTGACAAGGCTTACAAGATCATAGGTGTCGATTTTGAGTTTTTAGAGTACATTAAAATTGAAGGAGTATTTGAAGCATGCCTGAACTTGTACTGTATTATTCACCCTCATGCCCTTTTTGTAAAAAAGTGACTGATTTTATGTTGAAGCATGATATTAAAATTAAAATGGTGGATCGTGACTGGTCACAGGAAAATCGTCAGGAGTTGATCGATAAGGGTGGAAAACCACAGGTACCCTGCCTTTTAATTGATGGAAAAGCACTTTATGAGTCAGATGATATTGTTAAATGGTTTCAAGACAATTTGGTGGCATCTTAAAAAAAATATAGAGTACCCTTTTTGAACTATTCTTCCCCCCTCGCAAGTCTGTGAGAGGGGGCAGGGTGAGGTTTCATATAGTTTTCCAGAAAAATATTTTATTTTTTGCTCAAAAAAATTAATCAAGATAACAGATAGTTAGACTTTTCCATTATCAATTTAATTGTCTTGAATACTATAGCAACAATTTACGCCGGATATTCAAAAAAGGGTACAATCAAAAAAAATATGCCTGATAGTGGCACTCTTCATCTTATCCTGAAAGTATTTTACACCTTTTTGGAGGAGATTCCCGATAAACGGAGATCTGTTCAGGAAAGTGTAAAGTGGAAAATGAGGGATGCCCTTACAGTAAATAATTGGAGTTGAGGTCTCATCTTGTAATGAAGTATTTTCCTTTTAAAACCGTACTATTCTGTATATTTATCATACCCTTGTTATATACTGCTACCCTTGTCGGGGTGGAGAAGGGTTTAAGTATCTTTTACCAGAACAAAATCGAGCAGGTGCTTCTTGGAAATAAGAATGATAAATCATCTGATCTGACTGACAGTAACCAAGCAGTACAGGAAGAATTGAAGAGCAATTCCCTGGTTGACGGTGATAAGCCTCAAGGTAATGTTGCTGAAGATTATGTGCAAGCTTATCCTGATGTTGATCTTCTTTCTTTTGAAAGGATCCTTCAGGTAAGGCTCAAAAGTTTTATAGATCATGATTGGTTCCTGAACCAGGCAAGGCTTTTTCCTGCAATACGCATTCATCGAAAAGATGGAAGTATTCTTTATGTCTGTCCGCTTTCAGGTGGCACTACTAACTTTTCACCTGATTTAAAAGAACCGGATGTCATATCAGGAATTTTCCCCCCTGATGTCACTGTTGAAGTTATTATCCCCCTAAGACATAACACTCTGCTATCAAATATTATACTTTTACTTTATTTGATGGTTTCATTTCTGCTGTTTCAATTTTTTTATAAACGAGGCATCAAAAGGGCAGAAAGAGATGAGAACCAGAGGGTCGGAGAGATTCAGAAGCTCAAGGAGGATGAGCGACAACAGAATGAACAGCTTGAAGAGTTGAAAAAACAGAGGGCATTTCTTGCTGAGCAGCTTAAAGAAGCCAAATCTGATTTTCAGGAGGAGAGCAGAAAGGCAAGCATTGCAGAAGAGGAACTTTTTGAAGAGATTGCAAGGCTTGAAAAGAAGCTGGATGAAAACAGATCAAACCAGGCAGAAAAAGAGCAGGAGATTGAGGAGCTTAAGGATCAGCTTGAGAGGCTTGAACGAAGAAAAACAGGTACAAGGAAAAGAAAGGCTATAGATGTTCTTGAAAAGCGTCTTACAAATTTATACAAAAATGTTGATATGAATAAAAAGGCACTCACAGGTATGATGGAGTTGACCGAAGATATGCAGATAAAAGCAGAAGAGGTTATCCATCAGCTAAATGATGATCCATCAGGTGTAACAGTAAAGCGAAAGGTGTTTGCCGGCAAAAAAAACAAGACAGCTTCTTTTGAAGTTCTTTTTGCCTACAATGGAAGGCTCTATTTCAGAAATGTTGAGGGCAACAGGATTGAGGTTCTTGTGATTGGAACTAAAAACAGTCAGGACAAAGATATGGAATTTTTACACTATATTTGATGGCCTTTTTTTATGGAAAGAAATAATCAATGTCACCCATAAAGCCTGTTAAAAGAAAACGTTTTGGCGAGATAGCTGTTGAACTGGGATTTATGACAGATGCCCAGGTCGGCAATATACTCTCACGACGAAACATCACACGCCGGATGCTTGGGCAGCTTTGCATTGAAGAAGGATATCTTGATTATGAGATGCTTGCCCGTATTATTGCTGCCCAGTATTCATGCAGCTATGCAAGCCTTGATGATTTAGAGCAGATAGATGATCCTGATCTGATTCAACATTTTGATATTGATTATATGGTAAATAACAGGGTGCTTCCATTTCGAATTTGGAATAACACCTTTGATATAGCTGTTGCAGATCCTCTGGATTTCATGCGTGTTGCCGAAGATATATCCCTTGTTACAGAGCTTGAGATATCTTTTGTGGTTGTCTCTGAAAAACGCCTTACTGAGCTGCTAAAAAACATAGAATCATCAAGGGATCTGCTTGATATCTCGGATGAGATGCGTCTGCCCATTATCAGAGAATCTGACAGGGGAGAGTATGAGGTATCTGTTGATCGCATAAGCTCTGAAGAGAGTCCTGTTGTAAAGCTTGTGGACTCAACTCTGCTTGATGCAATAAATAAAAAGTCAAGTGATATCCATATTGAGTCCACTGAAAAAGGACTTATTATACGCTACCGAATTGATGGCATGCTTCACCAGGCAGCAGAACCTCTGGAGCTTAAAAACCAAGGTGCGGTTCTATCCCGCCTCAAAGTTATGTCTGACCTTGATATATCTGAAAAAAGGGTTCCCCAGGATGGCCGATTCAAACTAAAGGTAAAGGGGAGATTCATAGATTTCAGGATATCTGTTCTTCCTTCGGTTTTTGGTGAAAATGCAGTTATCCGTATCCTTGATCAGGAGAGAATGTCCGTATCACAGGCATCTCTTTCATTGGATGACATGGATATTCCTGAAAAGGAGCTTTTAAGACTTCGAAGACAGATTAAGGCTCCCTATGGAATGTTTTTAATGACAGGCCCTACAGGAAGCGGCAAGACTACAACACTCTACAGAGCACTCTCAGAAGTAAATGACAAGTCAATAAAGGTCATCACCATAGAAGACCCTGTTGAGTATCAGCTTCCCGGAATGACCCAGATTGCAGTCAATCATAAAAAAGGCCTTACTTTTTCCAAAGGTTTAAGATCCATTCTTCGCCACGATCCTGATAAGATTCTTGTGGGGGAGATAAGGGATGGAGAGACCGCTGAAATTGCCATACAGTCTGCATTGACAGGCCATCAGGTCTTTACAACTGTCCATGCAAATACAACATTTGATGTCATAAATCGTTTTATGCATCTTGGTATTGATACTTTCAACCTTGTCTCTGCCTTGAACTGCATTGTTGCCCAGCGTCTTGTAAGAAAACTTTGCTCATGTAAAAAAGAGCATAAGGTGACAGAAAAAATGATGATTGAGTCTGGTCTTGATCCTGATGAGTACAAAAATATGGTGTTTTTTGGCCCTGCTGGTTGTCGCCTGTGCAACGGAACAGGATTTGACGGCAGAAAAGCAATCCTTGAACATCTTGAACTTGACCCAAATTTAAAGGAGATGATACTTGAGAAAGCCACTCTTTCAATATTGAAAAAACATGCCCTTGAAAAGGGAGTTGTCTTTCTCAGAGATGCGGTTCTTTATGACGTCAGGCATGGCACAACAAGCCTGGATGAGGCAAATAGAGTCACCTTCATAGAGTAATATTATGTTTTTTAAGAATTCAGATATTAAAGTGTCTGGTATCAACATTGATGTCAAAGCTATTAAATTTGTAACTGTTGCAAGAAAAAATGGTGTATGGCACAGTATTACAAATTTAAAGCTTGATCTGCCTGCGGGATTACTTAAGCCTGGGTTTAATCGTAAAAATATCCAGGATCCTGCGGAGTTCAGGGCCGCGCTTTCATCTTTAAAAAAGATGACAAGAATGAGGAGCTGTATGGTTGGAGTTTCCCTTCCTTGTGAAACCACAAAATTGATGATTCATCCGTTTCCAAAGCTTCCGCATGGAGACGAACAGATAAAGGAGATGATTCTTTGGCGAATTGGCAAATTAACAAGGCTGGATCTTTCTGATATTGAAATAAGATGGGATGCTTTTCCTGGAGCAGGAGAGCAGTCGGTTGTTCTAATGGTCGGGCTTGTTTCAGGGGCTGTTTTGAGAGAATATGAAGAAAGTCTCAGAATGGCTGGATTTACAGTTGGATCAATATCTTCTGCTGATATGAGCCTCTATAATTTCTATGCACCCGATATCCCCGAAGAGGGTGTTGTTGCATGGATTGGTCTTTTTCCTGAAAGCATCTCTATTTTTGTGCTCGACAACGGTACCCCTCTTTTTTATAAAAATATGAAGAAGAAACTCATTGCACAAAATGATGCAGACAATATTGATATGCTCATTCAATATTTTATGGATGAGCATCCAGATTTAAACATTGACAGATATTTTTTAAGTGCAACACCATCCTCTGATTTGAACAGCGCTTTTTCATGTACTGTATTTAACTCTGAAGATTATCATCTAATGTATCCTGCTGACCGGATTTCCATCCACCCTTCTGATCCTGATACAGCATGGAGCCATGCTGCTGCCACAGGTGCTGCCTGGAGTCTTGTTGACCAATGAAATCCATTAATATTAATTTCATACAAAACAGCAGGAAAAGCAGTAGAAAATTTGTTTTTTTGCTTGTTTTTCTCTTTTTATCTGTTGTCTATTTGGCGGCAATTTCTGCTCAGGAATTTTACCGGAAAGAGGCTCTCATTAAAGGCTATGGAGAAAAAATAAACAGTTATTCATCAGGTATGGATGTAAGGAGTGTACCTTCAGTATCCCCTTCTGAAGTTGATATTGTGGTGGCAGAGGTCAGTTTCATGAACAATCTTTTGCATCAGAGGGCTTTTCTCTGGATTGATATTCTTGATCGTCTGGAGTCTATTGTCGGAGAAGGTCTTCTTCTTAATCATGTGGAGATTGACAGGGAAAAGAAAAACATAAATATCCAGGGTAAGGCTCTTGAGGCTTCAACACTGTCTGGTTTTATAAGTGCAATATCTTCCAGCAATTTTTTTCATCTAAATGAGTTGAGCCAGGAATCAGGACAGAATACCCTGCTATCTTTTGAAATGAAGATGGTAATTCAGGCAGATGCAATATATCCTGAAAATGTAAAGAAATGGTGATTTTCTGATGAAACCCGATCTGTTTAAACGCCTGATTTTGTTCTGCCTTGTTCTTTTCGTGGCTCTACTATTCTTCAGATATACAGTGATTGAAAAACAGGGGCGTGAAATTGACAGTTTGATCTCAGACTATTCAAAGATACGGGAGAGGGGAAACTCCAATGATAATCTTTATCTATCATATGAAAGTGCAAGGCATCAGCTTGATTCTGTAAGGCTTGCGTTACCTCAATTCCACGAGTTCCCCTATGTTATAAGTGATATCAATGACCTGCTGGAGAAAAATAACCTTGTGTCATCAGGGATGATTTTCAAGCCGGTTCTAACAGATAAACTTGACCTATGGAAATTTGCATCAAGCCTTTCAGTGGAGGGAAGTTACCAGAACCTGAAGTCATTTATTGCGGGTTTTCAGGCAATGCCTGGTATCAATACAATTTCACGGGTTGTTTTTAATAAAGAGAAAAAGGAGAGTGGGTCAATTACCCTTGAAGTTGATATTGCTGTCTATTGTAGAAAAGATTGATCAACGGTGTATTTCAGGAAGGAAGGATCAACAGTGGCCATTGACAATAAAGTCCGAAAAAAGATATTGTTCGGTTCCCTTGCTCTTCTGGCTGTTTCCGTAATATATCGGATTCTTAATCCATACAGCCAGCCAACTGTCAGGGAGCTTACTTACAAACAAGGCGATATCATATCTTCTGAACAGGCAAACAACAAAAAAACTGCCAAGTTTGATGTTGCTGCATCTCTTCTTGATTACAAACCTCAATCTTATTCTGTTATTCGAGACCCCTTTAACAAACCTGTCAGCAAGGATGTTGCAAGTCTGAATACCCCAGAAGAACCTGAAACTCCTGAAAAAACACCGGAAGAGGATATTGTTCCGGAAGAATCCCATGCTGATATCAAGGAACAGGAGAAACAGATGGCAATAAGCGCAATTGTAAACGGGATCTCAGACCTTCGGATACTTGGCTCATGCATAAAAGATGGAATACTATCCTTTTTTATCAAGGATGGAGATATAGTTACGGTTATTCAAAAGGGCACCAAAATAAAGGATACTTATCCGGTATCAGACTTGACCCAGGACTATATCCTTGTGAATATTCCGGAATTTGATGAAGATGTCCGAATAAACTTAAAGGATTTCAATGGAAACAGATATTTATAGAGTTCATGCGGATGCCAGTCACAATCAAATGAGTGTACCCTTTTTTGAATGTCTGGCGTAAATTGTTGTCATTAAACTCCCCAGCTCCCTCTCACAGAGTTGCGAGGGGGAGAAAAGTTCAAAAAGAATACACTCCGATCAGATGGATGAAAGTTTTTTAAAAACAGTTGGTTATAGATATTTTTATATTAAACAGGCATGGTTGATTGCTTATCAATCACCCCCAAATAAAAAATTATAGCCATTTTCACGGTAACAAAAAATGAATAATGGTAATGCTGGAGGCTGCGTGAGACTATTTATACTGGCTTTTCTCCTGACATCAATGTTAGTATTGCAGGGATGTATGGGCGCCGGCAGGATGGAGCCTTTGCCCTGCACAGAGATAGACTCAATGGATCTTAAGGCAAGGGTTGCCTGCTATCAGAAGCAACTTGAGACTGTGCCTCCCTCCATGCGCCACTCCATTGAACTTGCCCTTAAAAAAGAGCAATACACCCTCTCCATTTTATATATGGAACAGGGAAGCCGATACCTTGAAGATAACAATCTCAGTCAGGCCAGTGATTTTTTGTCAAAAAGTATTGAGGCTTTTCCAGGTAACGATAGGGCATCACAGCTATTGATCCAAACCTTAAATCGTCAGAAATCACTTGAGCTTGTTGACAGGGCAGAATCTTTAATTGCACAAAAAAGTTTTGATTCAGCAAAAAAGCTTTTAGAGGAGGCTCTCACCCTCTATCCTGAAAATCGAGAAGCTCTTGGCTTTCTTGAGCATTTTAAAAACAGGAATTTCAGATCCTCAGAGTATGATATATTCATTGAATCAGATCAGAAATTTTCATTGAGATTCAAGGAGACAGCTATTCTGGATGTATTTGATATTATCTCAAAACTTGCTGATATTAACATTGTATTTGACAAGGATGTCCGTCAACAGAACATATCTGTTTTTGTAAAAGATATCTATGTGATGGATTTTCTTGAAATGCTGCTTAAAACCAACAATCTTGCGGCAAAACAGACAGATAAAAAAACCCTTCTTATCTATCCTGACACCCCCCAGAAGCAGAAGGAGTATCAGGATTTACAGGTAAGAACATTTTATCTTTCCTATCTTAAGGCCAAGGATACACTTCCGGTTATTGCCAAGGTGCTTAATCTCAAGGATATCATTGCCAATGAAACAACAAACACTATAACTGTAAGGGACAGCGACAAGTCCATTGACATTGTTGCAAAGCTTATCAAAGCCAATGACATTCCGGAACCAGAAGTGGTTTTAAATGTGGAGATGCTGGAGGTGAGCAGCACCCTTGAAGAAGAGCTTGGTCTCTCTTATCCTGATGTTATCACATTTGGTGTAAGCAATACCAGTTCGGGAATTAATTCATCAAGTGCATTCAGCCTTGCGGGATTTGGTTCTCTTAATGATCTTGGAACTCTTTCCAGCAGGGAGCTTTATCTTTCAATTCCCACGGTAAAGCTCAATCTTCTGAAACAGGACGGAGATACACGCATTCTTGCAAAACCAAGCGTAAGGGTGAGCAATAACCAGAAGGCCACAATTCTTCTGGGTGAACGTATTCCATTGCGATCCAACAGAAGGGTTGAGGATAATGGTGCTGTAACCTATGATTATCAATATCAGGATGTGGGCATTAAGCTTGTTGCCACACCTGATGTCAACAGAAACGAAGAGATCCGCCTAATATTAAACCTTGAGCAGAGTTCCCTTGGAAGCAACGTGGGAACCTCGGAAGATCCACAGTATGCAATTAATACCAGAAGTGCTGATACAGTTTTGACTGTTAAGGATGGCAGCACTGTAATTATTGGTGGTTTGACCAGGAAAGAAGATCGTAAAACTGTCAATACAGTACCATTGCTGGGTGATATTCCTGTTCTGAAAAAACTTTTTACCCACGAAAGCAATGGCGATACAAATACCGATCTTCTTATAACCATAACCCCTGTGATCATTTCCGGAGCGCCTCTTCCGGATGATGATACAAGCACCTTCTGGTCCGGCAACTGGCAGCGTATCCACACAACCGAACCTTATATAAAAAAGATGGAACAGCATGATCCCGTTATCCCTGAAATGCCGAAAGCTGAATAGCATCAGGGGCTGTGTGGCAGCTTTTTTTCCTTCCCTTGGCAGATGGCAGCAATCATTTGCCGGAAAGTGCGGAAGGGATGGTGCAGAATATTGCAAATCTTCACATAATGGGGTTGTGCCTGAACCACCTGTGCATGTTGCAGCAATATCCTCTTCCGGAGCTTCATTCAAAGGGGTCACTCTTATTGAGCTTGTTGTCACCATGGCCATAATCTCCATTCTTGCATCAGGGATTCTTCCACTTTCCCAGATGGCGCACAAGCGCAGCAGGGAAATTGAGTTGCGCCATGCACTAAGAACAATCCGTACAGCCCTTGATGAGTACAAATCCCTTGCAGATGAGAAGAAAATATCTGTTTCAGCCGACTCTTCGGGTTATCCTGAAACACTTGAAATATTGGTTGAAGGTGTACCTATTGCAGGCTCAACATATAAAAAGAAGTTTTTAAGGCGAATACCCGGGGATCCCATGACAAAAGATGGCACATGGGGTTTGCGATCCTATGCAGATGAACAAGATTCATCAACCTGGGGAGGTCAGGATGTTTATGATGTCTATTCAAAAAGCGACAAGACAGCCCTTGATGGAACCCTTTACAGAGAGTGGTAATACCACAGAACATATTGAAACTTATGTCCATAATAAATTGATTTGGATCTCATCCTTTATATGGAGAACTCATATCACTTTGAAGTGTGCTGACATTTTTAAGTGTGAAGGAAACAAGGGAGCCAGGGGATTTACCCTGATTGAAATGCTCATTGTTGTATCCATCATGGGGATTCTTGCATCCATAGCCATGCCGAGTTTCCAGAAAAATATAATACAAAGCAGAGAGGCGTCCCTGAAAAACACCCTTTTTGTTTTAAGGGATGTAATTGATCAGTACAATGCAGATAATGGTCACTATCCGGAAACACTGGATGCCCTTGTGGAAAATAATTATATCAGGACACTTCCTGTTGACCCCTTTACAAAAACAACCACCTCTTGGATTACTGTATTATCAGACCAGGAAGGGGAGACTGGTATATATGATGTTCATAGTGGCAGCTATAAGGTAAGTCTTGACGGGGTTCCATACAATGAATGGTAAACACTCAAAGTCGACACTATGATCTTGTAAGCCTTGTCAACACTGTCTGAATCAGGATTCCCAAGATTAACAAGATAAGGCAGGATTATCTATCCTGAGCATCCTATCCATCCTGGTTATCCTGGTTCAGACAACTGCAATAACTTCTGAAAAAGCAATAAGATGTCGATTTTGAGTAAACAGGCATGATTGATTACGTATTAATCGCCCCCAAATATAAAAATGATAGTCATTTTCACGGTAAAACTTCATGGCCGAATTCAACTGCCACCCCCGACCATGAAAATGTTAAGGGTATTTTCACGGTAAAAGAATTAACTCTTTATGTGGTTCAATTTTCAGGAAGGGGAGAGGCATTAAGATTAACTCTTTACTTCTGTTCAACTTGCATGAAGGCCATCTGCATGGAGGCACTATAGTGTATTCCAGAATCTGTTCCGCAGCAGGTTTTACCTATCCGGCTGTGCTTGCCATGGTGGTTATTATAGGCATTGCATCAACATCAGCCCAGAAATCATGGACAACAATTGTAAAAAGAGAGAAAGAAAAAGAGCTTCTTTTCAGGGGTGATCAGTTTTGCAAAGCCATAGAGTCATATTATCGTGCATCAGAAGATAAAAAAAAGGGAAATTATCCACCATCCTTTGACGATCTTTTAAAAGATTCCAGGTTTCCTGCTGTTAAACGGCATCTGAGAAAAGTCTACATTGATCCCATGACCGGAAGCAATGATTGGGGCATGATATATACTCCTGACAGGCGTATAAAAGGGGTCTTCAGCAAAGGGCAGGGTGAGCCTTTGAAAAAAAATGGCTTCAGTGTCCGTTACTCTCATTTTAATGATAAAGTGCAATATTCAGAATGGAAATTTGTTTATACTCCGGTAAAATAGTATTTACTATTTCTTTTTTTTCAAAATAATGTAATAAATAAACAATAAATAAATTATGCTTACCACTTTATCTTATGCATTAAAAGAAGACCCGGCAAAGTGAATATGTAATTTAAGAAGCGGAGCTATGTCTCCCTGAAACCTCACCATGACTTTTTACCTTTCAAGCCTCTCCTCTTTTTCTTTTGGATTTCATATGAATAATTTAATCAAAGTAACTCACCTTGGTGCTGACAATTGCGTTACAGGCTCTTGCCATCTTATTGAAACAGATAATGGCGTTAATATACTTGTGGATTGCGGCCGTGCCCAGGGAGATGATCCTGAACTTCCATTCAGCCGATTTCCGGTTCATCCTGACAAAATTGACTATCTTTTTATCACCCATGCCCATATAGACCACATAGGCAGGGTTCCGGATCTCATTGATGCAGGATTCCGTGGAGAGATCATCTGCACCCATCCTACAAAGGCTCTTCTTCTGCCAATGCTGCATGATGCACTCTCCTTTACAGGCAGAGATGAAAAATCTGTTCGTAAAATTGAAAATATGATTGATGAACTCTCCTGGGGTTTTGAGTATCGCCAGACCTTTTCCCTGAAAAGAGGCATAACATTTTTCCTTGGAAATGCCGGGCACATCCTGGGCTCCTGCTTTATCCGTTTCAGTTTTAATGACTCTTCAAAAGCTTCTCATCCTTATACCGTTATTTTTTCGGGTGATCTTGGATGTGCTGATACCCCCATACTTCCTGATCCTGACACTCCTGACACCTGTGATCTTCTGATTCTTGAATCAACCTACGGAGACCGTAATCACTCCAGCAGAAAAGAGAGGGTAAAAACCCTTGAAAGTGTTCTTGAAAAAGTTCTTGCAGACAATGGCATTGTATATATTCCGGCATTTGCACTTGGACGCACACAGGAGCTGATCTATGAGCTTGACCGTATTGGTATAGCTGTTCCGGTTTTTATCGACTCTCCCCTTGGACTTGAAATTACAAAAATTTACTCTGATCTTGAAGAGTTCTGGGACATGGATGCAAAAAAACTCAAGGCAATGGGTGACCACCCACTTGATTTCAGAAATCTTTATTCTGTTGAAAGATATCGCGATCATCGCCGTCTTCTTGATATCAAAGGCCCATGTATCATAATTGCCGGAAGCGGCATGTGTACTGGAGGCCGCATTGTTGACCACCTTGAGCATGGTCTTGATGATCCGAAAAATGATATTATTTTTGTGGGATACCAGGCAAAAGGTACGCCAGGGCGACGTATTGTAGAGGGAAGGACTCCGGTAAAGGCTGGTATTTACACCCTTTCAGGCTACTCCGCCCATGCAGATCAAAATGGACTTGTCAACTGGGTAAGATCAATGCCTGAACCCCCAAAGGAGATAAGGCTGGTACACGGAGATGATGGTGCCAGAAAAGCGTTGTCTTCTGCGTTGAATCGTGTAATGGGCAAAATAAGTTAGGAGTGAAATGAAAAAAGCACTAATTACAGGAATAACCGGCCAGGACGGAGCATATCTTGCTGAATTTCTATTGAGGAAAGGTTATGAGGTTCATGGCATCAAGCGCCGGGCATCCCTGTTCAATACCGACCGCATTGACCATCTATACCAAGATCCCCATGAAACCGGCAGAAATCTGATTCTGCATTACGGTGATTTGACCGACGCCACCAATCTTATAGGCATTCTTCAGCAGGTTCAACCGGATGAAGTGTACAACCTGGCGGCCCAAAGTCATGTCCAGGTATCCTTTGAATCCCCTGAATATACGGCAGATACAGACGGGTTGGGAACCATGAGGCTGCTTGAGGGCATAAGGCTTTTAGGGCTTGAAAAAAAGACACGATTTTATCAGGCATCGACTTCAGAACTCTACGGCAAGGTACAGGAGATTCCTCAGACTGAAAAAACCCCATTTTATCCTCGCTCCCCATATGCGTGTGCAAAGCTTTATGCCTATTGGATAACGGTGAATTATCGGGAAGCCTATGGCATCTATGCATGTAATGGGATTCTGTTCAACCATGAATCTCCGTTACGAGGAGAGACTTTTGTCACCAGAAAGATCACAAGGGCGTTGTGTCGAATTTATCTTGGCATGCAGGATTGTCTCTATCTTGGCAACATGGATGCGCTTAGGGATTGGGGACATGCCAGAGACTATGTGGAGATGCAGTGGCTCATGCTTCAGCAGGAGACACCGGACGACTATGTCATTGCAACAGGTGCGCAGCACTCTGTCAGGGAATTTGTCCAGTGTGCCGCAAAAGAGCTTGGGATTGCCATCAAATGGGAAGGAAAGGGGGTGAATGAAAAAGGGATCAACCTTGCCAACGGAAAAATCATTGTTGCCGTTGATCCAAGGTATTTTCGCCCAACAGAGGTGGATACGCTTCTCGGGGATCCAACCAAGGCTAAAACCAATCTTGGCTGGGAGCCAAAGATCTCCTTTGAAGAGCTTGTTTCTGAGATGGTGAGAACAGATCTTGAAGATGCAAAAAAAGATGAACTGTGCCACCGAGCAGGGTTCCAGGTGTATAATTACAATGAATAAAAACAGCAAAATTTTCATCGCCGGTGCAGGTGGCATGGTGGGCAGTGCAATTATCCGGAATATGTTGAAAAATGGATTTCAAAATCTTGTTGGAAGCTATCACTCTCGCGTCCCCAGTGGTGAGCTGTTTACTTTGTCCCCAGGCTTTACAGATGTGCCTTCGGGGGTGCGGCTTGTTCATGTCGATTTGACCCGTCAACATGAGGTGGAACTTTTTTTTGAGAATGAAAAGCCAGAATACGTCTTTCTTGCTGCTGCAAAGGTTGGCGGTATTTATGCCAACAACACCCTTCCGGCACAGTTTATCCGAGACAATTTGGCGATTCAGACCAATGTGATCCACGCCGCATATGAAAATAAAGTGGAGCGACTACTGTTTTTGGGTTCATCCTGCATTTACCCTAAAGATGCGCCCCAGCCCATGGAAGAGGAGTCTCTTCTAACCGGGCTTTTAGAACCCACAAACGAACCCTATGCCTTAGCCAAAATTGCCGGAATAAAGATGTGCGAAGCCTATAACCGAGAGTATGGCACAAAGTTTATCGCTATCATGCCCACCAATCTTTACGGGCCTCATGACAACTTTGATCTGGAATCGTCCCATGTTATTCCGGCCTTGATTCGAAAGTTCCATGAAGCTAAACAAAGCGGTGCATCTGAGGTGGTGGTGTGGGGAACAGGTTCTCCCAGAAGGGAGTTTCTCCATGTGGATGAGATGGCCGATGCATCGATATTTGTGATGAGCATGGAGGATTCGATCTTGCATGAACATCTTTTGAGCTATCCCAAACCCTGTTTCGTCAATGTGGGAACGGGAAAGGATTGCACCATCAAAGCGCTTGCAGAGATGGTTCAAGATGTGGTGGGGTATGAAGGGAGGATCGTGTTTGATAGAACAAAGCCGGATGGGACTTTGCTGAAATTATTAGATGTCTCTTCTCTGGCTAAAATCGGTTGGCAGGCAAGGATTTCATTAAAAGAGGGTTTGCATGAGACCTATAAATGGTTTTTGAAAAGATGAATCAATCACACGACCATAATTTCAAGAATCTGTTTCTGGATTTTCCCAAAGAGTCATTGGAGTGGTTACTGCCACAGGCTTATGAATTAGGAAAAATTCAATCCATAGAGTTCATCCGCCAAGAACCCAAAAAGCATAAGCTGGAAGCTACCCAATCCCCATGACAAACTCTTTCGTGAAGTCTGGAGTGATCTGGAAAATGTTCGAGGTTTCCTGCAGGAATATTTACCGGCGGATCAATTGGCTCTGATAGAGCCGTCCAGCCTTGAAATCTGTAAGGATTCTTTCATCGAAAAAGAGCTTGAGGACTATTTTTCTGATATGCTCTATAAGGTGAGGTTGTCCGAGACTCCCGGCTATCTGTACGTTCTATTCGAGCATAAGAGCTACGACGATAAATACCTTCATCTTCAGCTGCTGGAGTATATGCTGAAAATCTGGCGATTGTTTCTGAAACAGCAGCCGAAAAAGAAAAAGAAACCGCCATTACCAATTGTTTTGCCGTTGCTGATTTACCATGGAGAGAGGCCATGGCCCAAGGAGCGGATTCGTTTTTCATCTCTGATGTCGGGGCCGGTGGCATCATTTTCGGCATACATTCCCGATTTCAGTTTCCGCTTGCATGACCTGACAGGCTTCACCGATGATGAAATTCGGGGTACAATCATGGGCCGGGTGATGCAACTGCTTTTCAAGCACAAACTGGAAGTAAATGAAACCTAAATTATACGAAGAAGTTGTTTTAGTAATAGACGTACCTGAAAAAAATTTAAAAAAGGGTGATGTTGCTACGGTTGTCGCCCATCATCCTATTTCTGATGGTAAAGACGGCTATACATTGGAAGTCTTTAATGCACTCGGAGATACGATAACTATCGTAACGGTTCCTGAATCGGCAATTGATCTGTTGACCGAAAATGAAGTGCTGGCTGTTCGTTCATTGATTGCGGCATAACCGGAAAAATGGGAATGCGCCCATTCGTTGGGAGGTGAACTCTTAAATTGTTGTTTTTGGGGTGAAAAAGAGGCGTTTAAGGGCGGAAATCGACTTTGAAATGGGTATTTTTGATGATAATTCAGAGGTTTATCTCTGTCCGACCCCGACCTATTCCTTACTCTTTGACCGGATTTGTGGATTTAAATAAATCTGACCCCTTTTTCTTGGGGCGTGATCGAGGTGATGTTTTAAAATTCCTATGCAAAACCTGTGAAAGAGAGGTTGTTGAGCTGTGGTTTGCCGAAGAATTGAAAGCATACCAAAGTGCCGGTCAATATGGGGCGATCGATTTAATGACGGATTGGCTCAATGCAGATCAAGATTTGTCTCGATTGGTGCAGATCGCCTGCTTTCTGAAAAACGGTCCCTGCTTCAATGCAGTTGATTTTGCTCAAGGTCTGGCTTCGACCTGGGTATCGGTACCCCAAAAGAGTGTTCAGCAATTGAATATGCTGATGCTTCCAAAAGGGGAGGTACACGGTGTCTGGTCTTTGTTTGGGAATGTCCTGCTCGATGTGCTCGGGGGAAAGGGACGAAATATTCGTGCCAATATTGATGAAAATGAGGTCTTATCCATATTGGATTATTTTTTTCCAAAAAATAAAGAGGCTCAAGCGGAATTCAGCAAAACCAGAGGAAGGGTCATTGAATCTCTTGATTTGAAATCCAAAGGGATAGATGTAAAAGAGCTCATGGATAGAGTGACAAATAACAGCCATGATCAGTACCGCGTTGATGGTGAAGCGTTTCTTACCTTGAGCTCCGATATGGAGTTCTCGACAGCTCAAAAAATGATTTTAACGGCGATTGCTCGAAATATTGCCTCTTTGAAAGAAGATGAAGATCCTGAAAAAAAAGAATTTTTTACAGATACCATCACCGGTTTAAAAAGGAAAATCATCAAGCTCAGTGAAGAGTACAGCCCGGTTTACACGGAAAGTGCGTGGGCTTGGATCGATCAAGAGGAAGAGCGGGAATTGTTGGTCGGATTGTTAATGTTGACCTGTCTCAAGGGGGATCATAGTGATTATGTCGACGTTAAGAGAGCGATTTTTGAGAAACGCTGGCTGGCATGTAAAGTCATGGCTTTGACCAAAGATAAAGACGCGATCATGGAGTTGGAGGAGAGTGTCGCTTCGCTAAAAATCTGAATAATGAATATTTTTGCTAATAATTCAGATGTTTATCTCGCTCAGATCCCGACCCGCCGACCCGCTGCGCTGAAACCCTTGACCGTCTGGATCACGTACCGGATAAATTGCGAGAAGAAGTATTTGAACGATTTTTTGATATGATTCAATAGATAAAGGACTCTATTTCTTATTCTTGCGGAAAAACTTCAGAAGGAAGGGGAAATCAAAGGGGGTGACCAATGATTCACGAAATAATAAATACGAAAACAAATCAAGTTGTCATTACCTTACCCGCAGAATTTATTGACAGGGAACTGGAATTAATGATTTTTCCGGCACCCAAAAGGGACAAAAAAGAAACAAAACGAATGATGGAACGCGTTTTTAAAAATGCAGAAAAAATTGATGTGGCAGATGATATTGATATAGACGACATAATGAATGAAATGAATGATGTATTACCTTGATACAAATATTCTTATCTATGTTCCATAATCCGAAATGCGGAAAAGCAAGGCTTGTCGGTGGAGGTGATCGCCCAAATTGCTCAGATTGATGTGGATTCAGTGAATAAAATCCTGAACAACGAGCAGATAGAGATTCCACTGCATCTGTTGGGAGATGACAAGTAGGCGTCAGCAAACATCACCCCCCATGAAACCTCACCCCCCATCCCCCTCTCCATAAATGGAGAGGGGGCGATCGGCTGTGGCCCTGGTGATTCCCTGTCTTACCATCCGGGAGAACACAGAGCGGCCCATTACCATAACGGAAGGCACCAATGCGCTGGTGGGGAGGGGGCATCCCGTGAGGTGATCCTTAATGCTTTTGGCAAGGTTAATGCAACCCGACTATCCAATCCCCATGACAAACTCTTGGCCATGGCCTAAAGGTCGGATCCGTTTTCCAAGTATTATCTTGCCGGACTATACCGTGATCAACTGGAAAAAAACGAACTGGTGAATTACGACCAGCTTACACCTTGCTACGGCATCCATATCCTTGTAGATACCCTGTTCAAGGACATCGCCTTCATGAAGAGTTTTTGAGAGTGCAGAGAACCGAGCAGGCCAGATCGGAACGATTCAGGCAACAGTCCTTACTTGCCCTTCAAGCCCAGGCCAGGGAAAAAGCAGAAAAAGAAGCAGCCCTTCAAGCCCAGGCCAGAGAAAAAGCAGAAAAAGAAGCCCTCCTTCAAGCACACGAAAGCTCTGTACAGGAAGCCCTTAAGATCAAAGAAAAATCCATTCTTTTCATGAAAAAGCAGGGCAGCACTAAAGATGAGATTGCCGAACTCTTGAATATTCCGCTGGAAGAGGTTGAACCATTTTTTGACGAGAACGCATTAAGGTGATGCGGGAGGCCGATTACTGTGATCCACCTCAAAAGGCTGATGTTGTTGTGCTGTTTCCTGGCCCTGAAATAAGTGAACCCAGCAGAGAAGCTGCTTGAAAGGTAATGGGTAATATTCTCTTTCCATGAATGAAGAACAAAACCTAACCCGAGTACCCAATCCCCATGACAAACTTTTTCGTGAAGTATGGGGTGACTTGGAAAATGTCCGGGGCTTTTTGCAGGAATATTTGCCGGCAGATCAATTGGTTTTGATGGATCCGGCCAGTCTTGAGATTTGCAAGGATTCGTTCATCGAGAAAGAGCTTGAGGACTATTATTCCGATATGCTCTATAAGGTGAGAATTTCCGGGACTTCCGGCTACCTGTACGTTCTATTCGAGCATAAGAGCTATGACGACAAATATCTTCATCTTCAGCTTTTGGAATATATGGTGAAGATTTGGAGATTGTTCCTGAAACAGCAGCCGGAAAATAAAAAGAAACCGCCGCTGCCCATTGTATTACCTTTGTTGATTTGCCATGGTGAGACTCCATGGCCCAAGGATCGGATCCGTTTTTCGTCTCTGATGTCAGGCCCGGTGGAAACATTTTCAGCATACATCCCCGACTTCAGCTTCAGTCTGCATGATCTGACGGACTTCACAGATGTTGAAATACGGGGTACAATCATGGTTCGGGTGATGCAGTTGTTATTCAAGCACATCCGGGAACCGGATTTAATGGATAATAAGCTACCGGGAATTCTGTCGTTGTTGAGGGAAGTCATGAGTAGTGCGACAGGGTTACACTGTTTGGAGATCGTTTTGAGATATCTGTTCGGTACGAGGGAAGATGCCTCTGCAGAATCGATAAAGAATATTGTCGAACTGGCCTTGACACAAAAAGAGGGGGGATATGTCATGACGCTTGCGGAAAAGCTTCGCAAAGAAGGGGAAAGAAGAGGGGAAAAAGAGGGGAGAAAAAAGTAATTTCCATAATCCGAAATGCGGAAAAGCAAGGTTTGTCTGTGGATGTGATTGCCCAAATCGCACAGATTGATGTGGCATCGGTGGAGAAAATCCTGAAAAACGAGCAGATAGATATTCCACTGCATCTGTTGGGTGATAATACAAAATGAAAGATCGTTGATTGCTGAAAAAAATTTTTATGAGAGGCCGACAAGAAAGAATGCCTTGTCCGGTTTGACTGGGCCATGCAGTGGGGATGATGGATATTTTGTGCCTGCATTGTAGCAGTTCCACATTTTATCAGCTACTTGCTTGAAAAGGACTTTGTACTTTTTCTTGTACAGCTCTCGGATCTTGATGTACACGTGAAGAAAACCTGACGGAGACGGAATCCGGGGAGCTGGTGCTCATCGAGCTGCAGGTGGTGTCCCAGTACGATTATTTCCAGCGGATGGTTTACGGCACGTCCAAATTGATCACGGAGAACATTAAGACAAATTCAATAACTGCAAAAATGGCAATAAGATGTCGATTTTGAACAAATAGCAAATATGAAAATAAAACTGTACAATGATATTGTCTTTAAATGGGTTTTTGGTCGTCAGGAGCATACCGGCCCGTTGATATCTCTGCTGAATGCGGTGATGGGCTCTTCCTGCAAATTTTCAGATGTTCAGAATCCTTGTAGATACCCTCTTCAAGGGCGATGCAGATAAGAAGTGGTGGTTTCATCACTATGCCATGCTCAATACCCGAACGTATAAACCCCTGGCGAATCACTGGCACCTGTATTATATTGAGTTAAAGAAGTTTCAGACCTGTTTGAGTGATAGAGAGGGTTTGAAAGTTGGAACTGAGCTTGAAAAATGGAGCTATTTCCTTGGAACCATTCAGGACAACAGAGAGCCCCTTGATCCAAAAGTGAGTGATAACCAGGCAATAAAGGAGGTGTATGAGATGCTTCAGACATTTACAAAGGAGGATCGACTCCGGGAACAGTATCGCCTTCATGAAGAGTTTTTGAGAGTGCAGAGAACCGAGCAGGCCAGATCGGAACGATTCAGGCAACAGTCCTTACTTGCCCTTCAAGCCCAGGCTCAGGCCCTTCAAGCCCAGGCCAAGGAAAAAGCAGAAAAGGAATCAGCCCTTCAAGCCCAGGCCAAGGAAAAAGCAGAAAAAGAAGCCCTCCTTCAAGCACACGAAATCTCTGTACAGGAAGCCCTTAAGATCAAAGAAAAATCCATTCTTTTCATGAAAAAGCAAGGCAGCACTAAAGATGAGATTGCCGAACTCTTGAATATTCCGCTGGAAGAGGTTGAACCATTTTTTTGACGAGAACGCATTAAGGTGATGCGGGAGGCCGACATGAAAGAACGCCTTGTCCGGTTTGACTGGGCCATGAAAAAGTTGCTTAGAAACAAAGCCAATTTCGAGATTTTGGAAGGATTTCTGACCGAGCTTCTCAAGCAGGAAGTGAAGATAGAAAAGATTCTTGAGAGCGAGAGCAACAAAAACGCTCCTGATGACAAGCATAACCGTGTGGATCTTCTGACGGAGACGGAATCAGGAGAGCTGTTACTCATCGAGCTGCAGGTGGAGTCCCAGTACGATTATTTCCACCGGATGGTTTACGGCACGTCCAAATTGATCACGGACAACATCTATGCTGGATATGGCTATGATATGGTGCGCCGAGCCATCTCCATCAATATCGTTTATTTTGAACTCGGCCACGGCAGCGACTACGTTTACAAAGGCGTCACCGAATTCAGAGGAATCCATCACAACGATCTTCTGGAGCTAACCGGCAGTCAGAAAAATCGGTTCAACACCATTAAAAAGGTCTCCGATATTTTTCCGGAGTATTACATTCTCAAGGTAAATGATTTCGACAGTCTGGCAAAGGACACACTGGATGAGTGGCTCTACTTTTTGAAGCATTCGGAGATCAAGAGTGAGTTTTCAGCAAAGGGCCTTAAAAAGGCATCGGAAGCGCTGGATATCCTGAAACTCTCCAAAGAAGAGCGTGCCGCGTATGAGCGCTATATCGAGGATAGAAGGGTTGCTGAGAGCTCCATTAGAACCTCATGGTTTGAGGGGAGGACAGTTGGGATGATGGAAGGCAGAGAAGAAGGCAGAGAAGAAGGGAGAGAAGAAGGGAGAGAAGAAGGCGAGGCAATCGGCATTGAAAAAGGGGAGATAATCGGTAAAATTCAATTGCTTCATGAAATGTCAGGGCTTCCGGTTGTATCAAGGGATGAATTAAAAGATAATCCCATTGAAATTTTGAAAGCAATGCTTGAATCTCTGGAAAAGAAGTGGAAGGAAAGATAATATTGATAAAGATTTCTGGTACTTAGTACTCTTATGTCAATTGTTTGAATCAGAATAACAGAAGAAAAGGGTGTTCAGGATAAGATACTCAAAATCGACAACTTGATGGCTTTTTTGGTAGTTATTGAATTTGTCTGAATCAGGATAACCAATATGAATAGGATGTTCAGGATAGATAATCTGCCTTATCCTGGGTATCCTGATTCAGACAGTGTTG
>NZ_LT828549.1:208523-210084 GCF_900170035.1 Desulfamplus magnetovallimortis
TAGACAAGGCTTACAAGATAATAGGTGTGGGCTTTGAGAAGATAATCAATTAAAAGAGCAGCACATGGAGGATATGACAGATAGCTGTAAAGAGATCAACTCAAAGGAATTGGGTGGGAGGGGAGTGCGGTTGAGGCAGATAACCATTTTTCTGATTCTCTTTCAGGTTGTTCTGATTTCTGCGGCTGAATATCTTGATTACTGTGATCCACCTCAAAAGGCTGATGTTGTTGTGCTGTTTCTTGGTCCTGAGAGAATTGAGCGCAGCAGAGAAGCTGCTCAACTGATCAAGGACGGTTATGCTGACAATCTCTTTGTCCCTGGTCACCGAAGAACAGGGAATGGATTTTCCCCATTCATCCGAGAACCCGAAAGAATATGGAGGCATTCGGGATCGAGCCGGCAGACAATATCCATCTAATGGAGCCCCTTTCCTATATGGCGTTTTTAAATCTCTGGAAAGATGCCAAGGTTGCCTTGACCGATTCCGGAGGGCTTCAGGAAGAGACCACTGCCCTGGGGATTCCCTGTCTTACCATCCGGGAGAATACAGAGCGGCCAATTACCATAACGGAAGGCACCAACGCGCTGGTGGGAGCGTCCCGTGAGGCGATCCTAAATGCCTATGGCAAGGTTAATGCAGAAGAATGGAAGAAGGGGCAACGGCCGAAATTTTGGGATGGTAAGGCATCTGAACGGATAGTGGAAATATTGAAGGCTTAATGGAAAATTCAACACAATGAACAACATTCCTCACGATCATAACTTCAAGAATATCCTGTTGGATTTTCCTGTAGAGTCCTTGCGATTTTTCTTTCCCAAAGCGTTGGAGCAGTGGGGAGCCGTGCAAGAAATCACCTTTGTCCGTCAAGAGCCCAAAAAACATCAGCTTTCCGATGCCAATCTTGCGCTTGACATGCCGATTCTATTTCGCTTTGAAAAGCAGTCTCTTCTGTTGTGGCTGGTAGAATTTCAGGAAGACAAAAGTCGGTTTTCCATTCACAAGTTGATGCGCTACACCGTGGATCTGATGGAGGAACACCCGGAAGCAACCGTCATCCCAGCTGTCTTGTTCACTGACCGAAGGAAATGGAGAACAAGTGTGCTGCGTCGACTGGAAAGCCGAATGGCAGATCAGCTTTTTGTCTATTTCGAGTACATCTATTGCAAGCTGTTTGACTTCAATGCTCGTGATTTTTATACTGTAAACAATCCGGTGGTGAAGATACTGCTGCCCAAGATGAATTATGACCCATCGGAGCGTAGTGAAGTGATCCGGCAGGCGTACATCGGGCTTTTTCAATTGGCCGCACTGTCATTGTTTGAAAAGTATGTTCCGTTCATTGATTTGTACGCTGAGGTAAAGTCGGAAGAGCAGAGGCAGTTGTGTCAGGAATTATTTCAGCATAAGGAGACTGCTATGTTGGCAGAATATATAAAAGATATGGGTCGTAAAGAAGGTCGTCAAGAAGGTCGTCAAGAAGGCGAACAGAAAGTGGTCACCATGATCCGAAACGCGGAAAAGAAAGGTTTGTCTATTGAGATGATCTCTGAAATTGCT
>NZ_LT828549.1:210184-211406 GCF_900170035.1 Desulfamplus magnetovallimortis
CAGTGGGGATGATGGATAGATAATCCTGCCTTATCCTGTTAATCCTGGGTATCCTGATTCAGACAGCCTCACAAAAATTACCATTGGCCGAAATTAGAAGCAACACCCCCTTGAGATTGGTTTTGATGGATCCGGCCAGTCTTGAGATTTGCAAGGATTCGTTCATCGAGAAAGAGCTTGAGGACTATTATTCCGATATGCTCTATAAGGTGAGATTTTCCGGGATTTCCGGCTACCTGTACGTTCTATTCGAGCATAAGAGCTATGACGACAAATATCTTCATCTTCAGCTTTTGGAATATATGGTGAAGATTTGGAGATTGTTCCTGAAACAGCAGCCGGAAAAGAAAAAGAAACCGCCGCTGCCCATTGTATTACCTTTGTTGATTTGCCATGGGGAGACTCCATGGCCCAAGGATCGGATCCGTTTTTCGTCTCTGATGTCAGGCCCGGTAGAATCATTTTCAGCATATATCCCCGATTTCAGCTTCAGTCTGCATGATCTGTCGGACTTCACAGATGGTGAAATTCGGGGTACAATCATGGTTCGGGTGATGCAGTTGTTATTCAAGCACATCCGTGAACCGGATTTAATGGATAATAAGCTACCGGGAATTCTGTCGTTGTTGAGGGAAGTCATGAGTAGTGCGACAGGGTTACACTGTTTGGAGATCGTTTTGAGATATCTGTTCGGTACGAGGGAAGATGCCTCGGCAGAATCGATAAAGAATATTGTCGAACTGGCCTTGACACAAAAAGAGGGGGGATATGTCATGACGCTTGCGGAAAAGCTTCGCAAAGAAGGGGAAAAAATAGGGGAAAGAAGAGGGGAAAGAAGAGGGGAGGAAAAAGTAATTTCCATAATCCGGAATGCGGAAAAGCAAGGCTTGTCGGTGGAGGTGATCGCCCAAATTGCTCAGATTGATGTGGATTCAGTGAATAAAATCCTGAACAACGAGCAGATAGATATTCCACTGCATCTGTTGGGAGATGACAAGTAGGCGTCAGCAAACCTCACCCCCCGGCCCCCTCCATAAATGGAGAGGGGGCGATCGGCTGTTGCCCTGGGGATTCCCTGTCTTACCATTCGGGAGAATACCGAGCTGCCCATTACAATAACGGAAAGAACCAACCCGCTGGCGGGGACATCCCGTGAGGTGATCCTTGATGCTTTTGGCAAGGTTAATGCAGACCGACTATCATCCTCAACGTTCCAAGTATT
>NZ_LT828549.1:211506-212903 GCF_900170035.1 Desulfamplus magnetovallimortis
TTGACAAGGCTTACAAGATCATAGGTGTCGGCTTTTAGAAGATAATCAATTCAAAGAGCAGCACATGGAGGATATGACAGATAGCTGTAAAGAGATCAATTCAAAGGAATTCGATCAGAACATGAGCGACATCGGCCCGTTGATTTTCCTGCTCAATGCGGTGATAGATGGTAATAGCACTTTGATAAGGAGACGGCAAATTGGGATACCATGATCTATTTTTCAAGCAGACCTTTTCGATCCGTGAACATGCGGTTGACTTTGTTCAGCACACGCTTCCATCCGAAGTGATCCGTGGTATCGATTATGCGACCTTTGCCCTTGAAAAAGGCTCCCATGTTGACGCTACCCTGGCAGAACATTTTTCAGATACGGTGTACTCCTGTCAATTTTACGGAACGCCCCTTAAAATTGCGTTGTTGTTTGAACATAAAAGTTCACCGGACATCAATTTGCCGTTTCAACTTCACCGCTATATGAGTAACCTCTGGGAAAACAGCATCAAACAAAAAGAGCCGAGGATGCCGATGATCCCGGTTGTGCTGTATCACGGAAAGGCTGCCTGGAACCCTGGAACATTGCGCTCACGATTCAAAGACCTTCCGGATTCCGTCAAATCATTTGTTCCTGATTTTGAATATGTATTTGTGGATCTTTCTGCCTACTCCAACGAGTTCATTAAAAAAAGCATATTTTCATTGGCATCCCTTCGGATTGCGCTGCTGATCATGAAAAATATTTATGATCAGGAAGAGCTGACCCGTCATCTGGTTCAATTTTTAGAACTTGGATGTTCTTTTTTTAAAGAAGAGCAGGGATTGAAATTTCTGGAATCAGTGATAAATTATATTTTACAGGTAACCGAGATCGAGACAGATATGCTTGTCAAATCCATTACCTGTATAACAGAAAAAGGGGGAGAACTTGCCATGACAACTGCAGAAAGACTTAGAGAGGAAGGCCTTCAGAAGGGTATCCGGAAGGGTATCCAGAAAGGCTATAATATGATGGTTTCTCTGGTCCGTAATGCCGAAAAAAAAGGACTATCTGAAGAAATAATTGCACAGATAGCCAACCTCGACGTTGCATCGGTTAGAAAGATATTGAATAATGAAACCATAGATATCCCATTGCATCTGTTGATGGATGGGGATGATCAATAAGAGCATCATCATTATCGGCTCTGCAAAAGATGAAGTATAGACGACATTCCATAGTGACAATAAAACTGTACAATGACATTGTCTTTAAATGGTTTTTTGGTCGTCAGGAACATACCGGCCCGTTGATTTCCCTGATCAATGCGGTGATAGAGGGGATTTGAAAGTTGCAACTGAGCTTGAAAAGTGGAGCTATTTCCTTGGAACCATTCAGGACAACAGAGAGCCCCTTGATCC
>NZ_LT828549.1:213003-235686 GCF_900170035.1 Desulfamplus magnetovallimortis
TTGACACGGCTTACAAGATCATAGGTGTCGGCTTTGAGAAGATAATCAATTCAAAGAGCAGCACATGGAGGATATGACAGATAGCTGTAAAGAGATCAACTCAAAGGTATCGAATGGCAGGGGAGTGAGGTTATGGCAGATAACCATTTTCCTGATTCTATTTCCGGTTGTTATGATTTATGCGGCTGAATATCTTGATTACTGTGATCCACCTAAAAAGGCTGATGTTGTGGTGCTGTTTCTTGGCCCTGAAATAAGTGAACGCAGCAGAGAAGCTGCTCAACTGATCAAGGATGGTTATGCTGACAATCTATTTGTCCCTGCATACGAAATCAAAAGGAATGGTACAACTTATCCTGACTATTATGAGGATACTCATATCGAAATTTTACGCACCATAAAGATGATGGAAAAAGAAGGTTATGAAACCGCAATAATGGTGAGTTCTCCCTACCATATGCGGCGTATTCGCATGATCAGCAATCTGGTTTTTAGCGATATGCCGTATCAGTTGACCTTCAGAGGAAGTCGATATGTGGAGTTAAAGCCCCATTGGATTACCAGGATAAAAAGAATTATTGGTGAGTATATCAAAATGGTTTTTTTTGTGATATATCATTTCTATGAAACAGTTAATTCGATGATATAATATCATTAATTGATTTTGTCTTCCCTCTGCCATCTATCCATCAATGGAGAGGGTACACTATTTCGGACATATTGAATAAAAGATTCTTTTAACCTTTGACTATATTATTATTTTGCCATGAAAATTTTCTTGATAGCAGGCGCAAGACCCAATTTCATGAAGATCGCTCCCATAGCAAGGGCGCTTGATTCCCATAACCCCTTAACCTATAAGATCGTTCACACTGGACAGCACTACGATCAGAACATGAGCGACATCTTTTTCCAGGAGCTGGGCATACGGCAGCCAGATTACCATCTCGGAGCCGGAGGTGGAACCCATGCTCAGCAGACCGCGCGTATCATGACAGGTTTTGAGGATATTTGCACCAATGAGCGCCCCGACATGGTCATTGTGGTGGGGGATGTTAACTCAACCCTGGCCTGTTCAGTTGTTGCCAAAAAGATGCAGATTAAGGTGGCACATGTGGAAGCAGGACTGAGAAGCTTTGACCTCTCCATGCCCGAAGAGATCAACCGCATGGTCACAGATGCCATATCTGATCTTTTTTTTGTCACCGAAGAACAGGGAATGGTCAATTTGATCAAAGAAGGGAAACCGGAATCTGCCCTCCACTTTGTGGGGCATGTGATGATTGACAACCTTTTTTATCAATTGAAAAAGCTGGAAGAGATGGATCCAGAAACCCTTCCGTACAATGATTTTAAACAAGCGCATTCAGATTATGGCGTGGTGACTCTCCATCGTCCCTCCAATGTTGACAATAGAGATGTTTTTGAGGGTATTATGGGCACCCTTGCAAAGGTTTCAGAATCGCTTCCATTGATCTTCCCCATTCATCCGAGAACCCGTAAAAATATGGAGGTATTTGGGATTGAGCCGGCAGACAATGTTCATCTGGTTGAGCCGCTTTCCTATATGGCGTTTCTAAATCTCTGGAAAGATGCCGAGGTTGCATTGACCGATTCCGGAGGGCTTCAGGAAGAGACTACTGCTCTGGGGATTCCCTGCCTTACCATTCGGGAAAATACAGAGCGGCCCATTACCATAACGGAAGGAACCAATGAGCTGGTGGGAACATCCCGAGAGGCGATTCTAAATGCCTTTGGCAGGATAATTGCAAGGGAATGGAAGCAGGGGCAGCGGCCGAAATTTTGGGATGGCAGGGCTTCAGAGAGGATTGTTGAGATATTGAAAGGAGAAAGGGTTAAGATTTAAGGGATTTTTCGACACACAGGTGGGCAGAATTTGTTTTGATGGGAGGCAGACATGAGAGAAAGTCTATTGATTTATTGGCCCGGCAATTAAACCAATGGGTTGAAAATGCCTTATTATAGATCCTTTTGGAGTTATAAAATACCTCATGATGTTGTATTTGTACATATTGTTAGTATGTTATATACCGATTGTAGAAATTTTTTTACCGAAAACCAATTTTGGTGCCGGTATCCCTGATATAGGCCCAGTTCGATTTACTTCATACGTCCTGGTAATGGTTTTCCTGCTAAATATTGCAGCAACTAAAAAAAATATTCCTTTGAACAATAAGTGGTCTGTTAATCTGTTATGGTTTTCAATTATTGTTCTGTTATCAGTTGCATGGTCTAAGGAATCTTTTAACGCATCTACGATAGCTGCTATTTTTGATTCTGTGTATGTCCCTTTTATTGTTTCGCTAATTGCACTCGACTTGTTCAAAGAAAAGGAAAATGTTGACAGTTTTGTAAAAAACTTATGCATCGCAGTATTTTTTTTGTCATTGATTAGCTTATATATGCTGTTATTTGCATCCAAATCTAATGTTGCAGAGGATGAGGTTTTTCGTTCTGCCGGCTTCGGCAAACTTGGTAATTCAAATGGATTGGCCATTTTTTTGGTTATGGCTATTCCCTGCATACTATATGGTATAAAACAAAATATTTTTCAAAAAAAAATTGTTGGCTGGTTGATATTGTTTTCTGTGTATGGTGGCGTAATTTGTACTGTATCCAGAAAAGGGTTGGTCACAATGTTTCTTGCTACATCGATCTATTTTTTTTTGACAAAGCAGTTTGGTAAAATACTAATTTGTTTTGTATTTTCTTTAGGTGCTATCATATTACTATATGGTTATAGTACCCATAACAACAGTGCAAGCCGATTTGAAAAGGATGAAATTGAACATCAACTTTCAGGTAGATCGAACATGGCATTAGCTGGGGTAAAAATGTTCATCTCCTCCCCGATTATTGGAAAAGGCTATAGAGGTTATCATAATAACTGGAAACAATATTTCCCTTTTTCAAAAGTTGATAAATATAGCGCGCATAATATTTTTGTTACAGCATTGGCAAATTATGGTGTAATTGGGTTTGTTCCTTTTATGGCGATATTTTTATATCCTGTTTTTGTTTCGTTGAAGGTACTACGTAGTAGAATATCATTCAACAATGTGCTTTTGAATGATATGGCGATTATCTGCATTAGCACTGTGCCTTGCTTTATGATCAATGGATACTTTGCCGGTGGATTATTTTATAATCCTGTTATTATGATATTGCTATATAGCATAATCAGTTTTACGATATCTGCATATACGAAATCGCGACATGAACGTACAACCTTATAAGAGGAGGATTGTAAAATGAAAAAGATTAATTTGGGTATTGGTTTTGGAATCATTATGATCAGCTTATGCCTGTTTTCTGGAACAGGTTATGCTGAAACCTATTATGTGAAAAACTCTGGTAATGACAAATCATCGGGCTTAGATGATAAAAATGCATGGAGAACAATAGATAAGGTAAATAGTTTTGAATTTTCTGCAGGGGATGTTGTTCTGTTTAATAGAGGTGATACCTTTTTCGATAAACTTTTGCTTATTAAAAACTTGGAAAATTTTACGATTGCAGATTACGGTGAGGGGGAGAAACCGTTATTTGATGGAAATAAAATCCAGCCAATTTTAATCAGTGATTCAAAAAATGTTACTGTTAGAAATATCGATATCAGTGGACAAGAATGGAAAATGGATAAAGGTTCCAATCTTTATTTTAAGAATGTGGAAAGTCTTATCATAGATGGCGTATACGGTAACGGTCATACCATAAAAGGGAAAGGTAAATCAGAAGGCAAAACTGCTATAACAATCAACGCTTGTTCCGGAATAATAGAAATAAAAAATTGTGAGCTATTAAATTGGGGCCCTTATGATTTGCCCAAAACTGATACTAACGATTTCATGGGAATTGCCCTATATAAGATGGAAAGCGGAGAGTATAGTATCCATAATAATAAAATATATAATATCAATGCAGATTGCATACAAGTTTATTTGACAAAAGAGAAAGGTACCATCTATAAAAATGTATTATATAATGCAGGTGAAGACTCAATTGATGTAAAAGGCTCTGAAAATGTTGAAATTCATGATAATGAATTCTATAGAACAGCCGATTTTCTTGGAGAAGGAGGGAGTGGTTCCGGAGGATTGCCGACATATATTGTTGTTCATGAGGGCGGTGACCTGTATTCAAAAAACAATACGATAAGATCTAATCGCTTTAAAGATGGCGATTGTATTGCAATTAAGTTAGGTAAAGCCGAGGATACCATTGTTCATGATAATAGTTTTTCTAATGTTAAATCTGCATTGTATATTCAAAATTTAGTAAAAAACACTTTATTTCACCATAATATCATTGAAAATCCCCAATCAAGACTTGTTTTAAGAGATATTGATGCGGGCAGTATATACGAAAACAATAGCCACACGGGTACACAAATATATAACAATACCATATATAATGGAGAAGGAAATTGTAAACATTTAATATCATTAGAGTGTAGTAAAGGAACAGTTATTTATAATAATATTGTTTATCAAAACAATGCTTCAGAAGATGCTCTAGGCCTATATCATAATTCATGTGGCGATGAGCCGGTCATCAGTAATAATTACTGGTATAATCCTAACAAAATTAATCGAAATCACTATTCAAAAAAGATATATACTGCAAACATGCAAAAAGAGTGGAATGAAAAGCATTCTGGTGACAAATTTGATGACCCTTTAATGAATGATCCAGGAGATGGCGATTATTCGTTATACGAGAAAAGTTTAAAATGGGGAGCGGTATACGAAAAATGAAATGCCTTTATCCAGTCGAAACTGATTTGTCCGATTTGCTTCAAGTGTAGGATTCTGGATATCAGGCATATGATCGTAACCAACCTCATCAGCCTGTAATTAATGGGGCTATTCGTGATAAATCCCTGATGGTGATTAGGTTGGTTGGCTTTTTTAGGGGGAAAGCTGATTCAATGTGATTGTCGGTTACGGAATCACTATGAGGTCAATGGATTTGATGTGAAATTGGAGGCTTGAAAACAGTTGATTGTGGCATCAGAAAGTATAAAAAAAACTCGGAAAAAGGTAATCATATGGACAAAGGATATTGATAAATTTATCCTTGGTGAGAGCTTTTTCGGAGGAGGTATAACTGTTCAAATGTACTTTTGGGCAAAAATTTTTGTTGCCAATGGCTGGGAAGTTTTCAGTTTTTCAAAAACAAACAAAACCGTTAATGAAGATATTAAATTTATAAAATCACCTGACAGAAAATATGCGAGCATAATTTTTGATTTGTTTTTATCTTTATATTTTATCCTGAAGTTTAAACCTGACGTTATTTTCACGAGAGGTGCAAGCAGAAAAATTGGTTACTTGTCTATCTATGCTAAAATCACTAAAACAAAATTGGTTTTTTTGGGTGCAAGTGATATTAACTTCATAAAGGGAAAAGAAAATATTTCCGGTTTAAAACACAACACAAAGTTATATCAAAGTGGATTAAAAAAGATTAACTATTTCATAGTACAAAATCAACTCCAACAGAAAACTTTGCAAGAAAATTATAATAAGAATGGTATCATCATTCCCAATATCTGGGGGGTAGATAAAAAAAACAGATTCTCTAATCAGTCTTCCCTACCTTCTTCGGATCTATTATGGGTAACAAATTTTAGAAAGCTTAAACGCCCACAATGGTTCATTAATCTGGCAAAACAGATACCTGAAAAAAAATTTATTATGGTTGGTGCTCCAATTGACCAAAAACTTTATCATACAGCACAACAAGAAGCAGAAAAGGTAAATAATATACAGTTTACCGGTGGGCTTTCTTTTGAACAGACTAATCTTTTATTTAGGCAATGCCGCCTGTTTGTATGCACCTCTGAATTTGAAGGTTTCCCAAACACTTTTTTACAAGCATGGAGCAATGATGTACCTGTTGTAGCTACGGTAGATCCAAGTGACGTAATTAAAAAAAATAAATTAGGATTGGTGGTTAATACCGAAGAAGAATTATTATTGGCCGTAAATAAATTATTATTGGATAGTAGTTTTTATCGTGCAATTCAAAATAAAATTCAACAATATTTTGAAAAAAATTATGACAGCCAGACCCAGTTTGAAAAAGCATTAACTTACATTGATTGCAATTATGAAAAAGAAAAGAATTAAAGTCGCCTTTATATTTGGAGCTCTTGGTGGTGGTGGAGCACAGCGTCAATTTGGTCATTTGATTAATAATATTAATAGAGAGCGTTTCCGTCCTATTATTATATCAATAGGAAGATCAGAAAATGAAACCATTGCTTTTTTTAAAAAATATACTGATGAGCAAATTGAAATTGACCCTCAAATTGCTAAAGTTGAATTCCAAAACTATTATCTCTATAGGAACTTGAAATACAAAGAAGATATTTATTTTATTTCAAAGTATGAAAATTCAAAATTTAAAATTCAAAAATTACTTTATAAATTATTTCAAAAATTGAAACCAGACATTGCTTTGTCAATATCTCCATATGCGGCAGCTTTATCAATTTTTCCCCTGGTTTTAAACAGGACAAAACATAGAATACATAGCGTAAGAAGTAATGAAATGCTGTTTGAACATAAAAAAAGCATTTCAAATTATTTTCATTGGTTCACAAAACATTTAATTTCGCTATATATCGTTAATTCGAATGATTTAAAAACAAAAATGAAGCTGAATGGTTTTAAACATAAAGAAATTATAAATATCTATAATGGCATTCCAGTTTTTTATGATTTAATCCAGAAGAAAAATGATGATGTCATAAAAATATCTTATATCGCACGTCTATACAAAGTAAAAAATCATCAAATGTTATTTGATGCGATACTATCAATATCAACAAATAACGAATTTCGAGTTCATATTTTTGGTACAGGGGTGCTGGAACATGAGCTTAAAGAATACGTTAATAAATATAAATTATCACATACTGTGATTTTTGAAGGCTGGAAGAAGGATATAAGTAAGTATTTGCAGGAAACAGACATTGTGGTTCTTACGTCAAACGGAGAAGGTTTTAACAATAGCATTGCTGAAGCTCAAATGCATGCTATTCCTGTGGTATCTACAGATTGTACTGGGAGTAGAGAGATAGTAATAAATGGAGTAACTGGCTTCGTGGTAAATGTTGATGATACGAAGAGTTTTGCAGAAAAACTTCAAATTTTAATTGATAACGATTCTCTCAGAAATGCATATGGAAAAAGGGCTTATACACGCAGCCGCAATATGTTTACCATAAAAAACATGATAAAAAATTATGAAGCATTATTTGCATCATTGATGAATTAATCACGCTCTTCATGAATATATTTTGAGATTGGTTTATGTACACAGGGAGGAAGATTATCCTCTTCACTTATCTCTTGTTTTTTTCAATGCGTTACAACGAGCTTGAGACTGTAAACTTACGTGCAAATTGCTGATTGTGAAAAGATAGATAAATGAATGATAATGTATTTCAAAATATAATAAAATATTTATTATGCTATTTACTATATTTTTCTGGTGTTTTGAAAATTCTATTAAAACACAAATTGGTAAATGGTCTGTATGTTTTTAATTATCATAATTTCAGCACGTTTTCTAACAGCTATTGGAAATTTGGTAGTGTTTTTGAAACTGGCTATAGAGATAATTTTAAAAAGCAAATAGATTTTTTTGTAAAGTATTTGAGGAGAGTACCTTCAAATTATTTAACAATACATGATTTTAATGATTCTTTTTTTTTACTGACATTTGATGATGGGTATAAAGATAATTTTCAAATTGCTTTTCCAGTTTTAAAAAAAAACAAATCCCATCAATATTTTTTGTGGTTACAGACTATGTCGGTCAAAAGGATTATCTATGGTTCGACAAAATCCGACTTGAATATGAAAATAAAAAAAGCTCAAGCTGGCTTAATAATATAGTTTTGAAGAAAAAATATAGAAAGGCTGTTATTGCTTTTAAAAAGAATTTTAAGTCCCGTACAAAAACAATGGATGAAAAGAGAAATTGTTTATCCGATTTATTGATGATGGATTGGGGAGATTTAATGATTGCCTCTAAAAACGGCATTATAATTGCGAGTCATACTTCCACACACCCTATATTGTCAAGTTTGAGAAAAGAAGATATTTGTAAAGAAATAAATGAATCACAAAAAAAAATTTTTTTGGAGCTTGGAATTAAAAATACTTTTTTTTGCTATCCGGATGGCTCCGAAATGTCAATTAGCGAAAATGTAATATCCGAATTGCAAAAGAGTGGAGTACGATTTGCTTTTACCACAGTAAATGGTGTTAATCTAAATTTGCAAAATAATTTCAGGTTGAAAAGGATCGGAATCAACCCAAGCGATCCTGTGCCAGTCGTAGCTATGAAAATAATTGTTGCCAGCTTCTTGGCAGGGCGGAAAGCTAATGCTTGAAGCAATTCGCATAAATTTGGGGTGGGTTTAACGTCGTCCGCTGTAGGGGGCGATCCTGTGTGATTTGTACTCGTAAAGGACAGCCATATAGGTCTTGCCCCTGCAAAAAATAGCCGAAAATAGAATCTACCCTAAAAAACTAAATCAACATGCTTTAAAGGTCTTTGTAATGCTAAAAGGTATAAATGAATTTAAACAATATGGCACCAAAAACGGATTGATAAGGTTATTTAAACTTATATTCCGTAAGATTGGAATAGAATACGAGGTTTATCTTTATTGCAGCAAAGTGATTGATGATAATTTTGATCTGGATTCCAATCAAATCAAAAGGCCTTTTGTTGTCAAAGAGTTGTCCTATGATGATTTTAAAACTGCATCGAATATCAAGTTTTCTGAGAACAAATTAGAGTTGTTTCAGAAAAGATTACAAAAAAAAACATATCACTCTTACGGTGTTTATATAGATGGTGTTCTGGCATACACAACCTGGATTTCTCTTCAAGAATTTGAAATGTCAAAAAACATAGCAAATGGTCTGCTTGCAAAGAATGAAGGGCTTATCATAGATTCATATTGTCACCATGAATATCGAGGTTTGGGGATTCATTCCTATATGAGTAAATTCCGAATAAATGAATTGAAAAAATATGGGAAAAAGAAATCTGTAGCAATAATGTTGAAGGAAAATCTGCCGACCCAGAAAGCACACTTCAAGGCCGGCTATGAAATTGAAAAGTACTTACATTATTTTAGGATTTTTAAATTTGAAAAGATTAAAGCAAAAAAGTTTAAATGATGGATATCCAAACTTATAGCAATATTAATGACAAAAAATTAGTTAGTAGTTGGAAATCAATTGTCCAAAAAAATGACTACTTACCCCAGAGCACATACGAATGGTGCTCAACTTGGTGGAAATATCTCTCTGAATCAAAAGATGAGTTACACATCATTGCAGTTATGGATGATCGTGAAATTGTTGGTATTGCTCCGATGTTTATTAAAAAGAATTTTTTAAATAAACAGTTGAAATTTATTGGAACCGGGTTAACAGATTTTCATGAGTTGTTGATTATTAAGAAAAACTATGAAATTGTCTTTAATAGATTGCTGAAGTATTTTAAATCCTTCAGTAAGTGGGATATTGTATTGTTTGAGCAGGTAAACAATGAATGTTCCGATTATATTTTTCTGATGCAAAATTCTGTAAAAAATAAATTTTTGATTGAATGTCCTATCATTGATATTGCAAATACATCGTGGGATGCTTATGTAAGAAATATTAATAATAGTAAGCATCGTTATCATATTCGAAATAAACTGAAGATATATAAAAAACAACAATTTTCTTTTCAAAAAATAAATAGAGATAAATTCGTAAAGTTGAACCTTGCCAAACTTGTTCATACTCATATTGATAGGTGGAAGCAAGTAAAGATGGATAGCAAATTCAAAAATCCAAATGTATCAAAATTTTTAGTTGAAGTCTTTTATCAATTGTTCAATCAAGATTTGGCAGTATGTTATTTAATTAAAAATAATGCAGAGATTGTGGCTTATAGACTCGGATTTGCTGTAAATAAGGTTTTTTATGATTGGAATACCAGCTTTAACCCCAACTATTCTAATTATTCGCCTGGATTAACTAGTGTGGCTCTTACAATCATGGATATGATAGAAAATGATTACAGACAATTTCATTTTATGAGAGGTGGGTATGATTATAAAAAAAGATGGATGATGAAAGGCCATGACCATATCTCTCAAAATTATTTATTCCTGCTTTCAAAACCTAATTTAAAGGGAAAAATATTAGAACAATATTATCTGGAGTGGCGAGATCAGATAAAAAAATATTTTAACAAGATCATTCAAATACCTTATTTTAGAAGATTGGCAGGGCTATAATGATGTTGCTTATATTAGATCGTACTTATCCAGTTTATTGGGCCAACGAAAATAGGCGAATATGGAAGTCAAGTTAAAATGCGCAGGAATAAACTTTTAATTATTACACCTGAATTTTCGACTATAGGTGGAGTGTCTTCACTATACAACATCCTCAAGCCTTTTTTTGACACAAATTTTGTGGAATTTTTTCATGCCGGTTCACGGCAGGAAGCTTCAAAGGGGATTATTAGAGTATTATTTCGGATTGCAGGGGATTATATTTCGTTTTTAAAAAAACTTAATAAGCGAGAACATTCAACAATTATCCTTAATCCTTCATTAGCCAATAAATCTTTAATCAGAGACGGCATTTTTCTTTTACTTGCAAAATTATTTAATTTGAAAGTGATCATTTTTTTTCATGGATGGAAAAAGAATACCGAACAACTTATTGTGTTTCGATTTAAATGTTTGTTTTCATTAATTTATTTTCAAGCTGACACCATAATTGTTTTGGCAGATCAATATAAAAAAGTCCTTGATAATATTGGGTATCAAGGAAATCTGATAGTTGGGAATACTTGTGTTGATTATCAATTTGCAAGTCATTTCTCCCAGTTGAAAAGGACGTTTGAGTATGGAAATAAATTTAAATACACAATACTGTATTTAAATAGAATAGAAAAAGAGAAAGGCGTGTATGAGGCAATTAACATATTTCAAGCAATCAGAAAGCGCTTTGAAAATGTGCAGATGATTATCGCTGGTTCAGGAAGTGAATTTTCTTCTGTAAAGCAATATGTAACAGAAAAAAATATTCCGGATTTGCTTTTATTGGGTTATGTATCAGGATTTGAAAAAATTAATGTGTTTAAAGAGGCGGATTGTTATTTATTTACTTCTTACTCAGAAGGGATGCCGGTTTCTGTACTTGAGGCAATGACAGCCGGGTTACCTGTCATAACTACGCCAGTCGGTGGTTTAATAGATTTTTTCGAGCCTGGCAAAATGGGATATATGTTCTCTCTTGAGGATGAAGACTTAATCCTAAAAACAATAGAGACCCTCATGAATGACCAGAAACAAGCTACAGACATCAGTAAATATAATATGGTCTATGCAAACGAACATTTTTCCGCTTTTAATTTATCAAAGAAAATTTGTCAAATTGCAGGGTTGTGAGTTGTGTTGTCGAAAAATTCGCATTTAGGGTATATTAAAACAGCTTAAATGTTTTTTTGTGTCGCTCTTGAAGTATAAAATGGTTTAAATAAAAAAACGAAGCGTACAATGGATTCAAATACTAAAAACAAGACAGTCATATACATTATGTCTGATGTCCGATCAGGTTCAACTCTTTTAGAAAATATCCTTTCAAAATCACCAAATTCTATTTCTGTTGGCGAACTACATCATTTGGACTCTCATTTATATAAAGGGAAATGGGGTAAAACCTGGAACTGGAATTGTTCTTGCGGGAAAAGTATAAAAAACTGTGAATTCTGGAAGAAGATTTTAGCAAACCTTCAAAATAAAAATATTCAAATAGAAAACACATCACTTATGCCTGTAATTAAAGACAATAATATTGCTGGGAAAGATGAACAATACAACATAAAAGTCATTAAACTCATTAATGAAATATATACAGCAATATTCGAAGAGATGAATGTTGATGTGCTAATTGATTCATCAAAGCATACTGACCATGGCATTATGCTTTGTAGAGAATCTAATTATAAAGTGAAAATTATTTACTTAAAGAGAGATATTAGGGCTGTAGCACTATCAAAGGAAAAGTGGGCAAAGAAATTTAATACAGATGAAAAAAATCATATTTATAGGATACTCATAAGGTCAAAAAAGCATGATATAAGATTAAAAAGAAAACTTAAAGAAATACCTAAAGAAGATGTCATAAAAATCCAATATGAACAGTTGGCTCATCATCCCAATGCAACCATTAACAAAATAATCAAAAAATTTAATCTTAGCCATTTTAAAGTTCCAGAATACATGGATATTGATAATAGCCATACAATAGGAGGCACACCAAGTCGTTTTGAGAAAAATAAAATTGTGTGTGATAGCAAATGGGTTAAAATCTCAAAAGGTAAGCCTGTTTTTCACATTTTTGGGAAAATAATTGATCTAATTTAATGAGTATCTTAAATAAACTCAAAAAAGCCGGATTCTGGCAAACAACCCAAACTGTAATTCAAGTGGTTTTTCAGTTTGCCTATATCGGAGTCATGGCTCGATTGCTAAGTAAATCCGACTTTGGACTAATGGCTATAGCTGGTGGTTTCATTGGCATGGGAACAATATTTAGCGAAGGCGGCATGAGTGCCGCTCTTATTCAAAGAAAAAACATTACACAAAAACACATGAACGCTGGATTACAGGGCGGAATACTCATTGGTGGATTGCTTTTTGTTATTTTCTTTTTTTCATCGAAATACATCGCAAATTTTTTTAATCAACCATCACTAAATTTGCTAATAAAAGTGATTGGCATTAACGTTGTATTGCACTCCATTAGTGGTATTTCGATGGGATTATTGCAAAAATATTTCCAGTTCCACAAGATTGCTTTGGTAAACCTAACCTCAACCATTGTCGGATATATTGCTGGTATAATACTGGGATTAAAGGGCTTTGGTGTGTGGTCGCTGGTTGTTGCTACTTTATCCACGTCGTTAATTAACACTGTTGGGTTTTTATATTTGGCACCGGTAAGACTTTCACTAAGAGTCCACATAAAAGAGTGGAAAGAATTATTCTCGTTCGGTTTTGGGATGATTCTTCTAAAAATTGCCAATTATTTCAACGATCGTGGCCTTAACCTGATATTAGGGAAAATACTTGATGCAGACCTGCTTGGTGTTTTTGAACGAGTTTCAAAAATAAAAATTATTCCCAGTATATACATCGGAAAAATTCTCGATACCATAATGTTTCCGGCCATGTCTGAAATACAGGATGAACACGAACGCCTGTTCAAAATATATCAGCATGCTCTGGGTGTAGTGAATTCTTTACTCATGCCTGTTGCTGTCTATCTTATTATTTTTTCAGAAGAAGTTGTATTGCTTCTATTGGGTTCGAACTGGCACGAAGCAGTATTACCCTTGCAAATAATGTTTGTAGTGATTCCCTTTAGCTCATCAGGTCGTATGGCCGATTCTGTTATCAGGGCCAAGGGTTTGATTTACAAAAATGTAGCACGTAAATTTATTTATGTCGCTGTTCTTATTTCCACCACCTCTTTGGGAGCTTACTTTTTTGGTGTTATCGGTGCTGCAATTGCTGTTACCTTTAGTTTTGTTTTTAATTATATAATCATGTTGTTTTTGGTGAAAAACATTTTTAAAAAAAGTATAAAAGAAATATTTTTTTTACCTGTAAAGACTGGATTCAATCTTTCTGTAATGCTTGTACCTTTTACAGCTCTGAATTCAATAATATTAAAAAATTTTATACACCAACCAATAGTAGTATTTATTCTTATTACATCTATTTTATCTACAATAATGCTTTTAATTGTATGGAAAAAACCAACTCTGCTGGGAACATATCTTCATTACACAATTCTTCAATTATTAAAAAAAGAAACCATATGAATATCATCATAACCGGAGATTTTTTTATTTCCGATGAATTTAAAAATAAACCTTTAATCGATAAATCGGTTATAGATTTTTTTCAGGCTGCTGATTGTCGAATAGTTAATCTGGAAGCCCCGCTGACATCTGAAAATCCAAAAAATAAAATATTGAAAAGCGGGCCTCACCTGAGAATGTCTGAAGATGCGGTAATGCCTTTCCTAAAACAACTAAAAGTTTATGGAGTTACATTGGCCAACAACCATATTTTGGATTATGGTGCAAAAGGTTTAGCCGATACTTTCGCTGCATTAAAACGAAACAACATTCATTATGTGGGGGGCGGTAATAATTTAGCTGAGGCAAATAAACCGCTTACAATAGAACAAGACGGGATGAAAGTTGCCATTCTTAACTTCTGCGAAAACGAATGGTCAATTGCCGAGGATGATAAGCCCGGAGCAAATCCTATGGATATTATCGACAATACAAACCAGATAAAAGCCGCCAAAGCAACTCACGACAAAGTAATTAGTATTATTCATGGCGGACATGAATATTATCATTTGCCCAGTCCTCGTATGGTAAAACAATATCGTTTTTATGCAGATAATGGTGCTGATGCAATTGTGGGACATCACACGCATTGTATTGGAGGATATGAGATTTATAATGAAGTTCCAATAATTTATAGCTTAGGAAATTTTATCTTCACAAGAGAAAATAAAAACCCATTATGGTATAGTGGACTTGTTGCTAAATTAAATCTTAAACCAAACAAGCCAATACAGTTTACACTCAAAGCAACATCACAAACCCCTATTAATTATAACCTTTCCCTTAAAGAAGACGAAAAAAATATATTCAATGATATTAAAAACTTTAATCGTATTATTCAAGACAAAGAGTTACTTGCAAAGGAATGGCATACATTCATCACATCAAGAGAAAAAAATTATCATAAAAAATTGTCACCAATGAGTGTATTAACTAATCGCTATCTTAAATATGTGTTTTATAAATTTATATTTAATCAACTTTATTTAAACAACAATTATTTAGCAACTTTTCTAAACATACTGCGTTGTGAAGCACATTCGGATGCTTTAATTTATACCATTAGAAGATTGCTATATAATAAGTAGTAAAAGAAAAGATTAATATTTTGAAACATAATTATTAATCAGCTTTTTTTGGAGTTTAATTTTGACTTAAATTTTTGAGGAGTTTAAATGTCCCCTTTACCAAATATTGCGATTCACGAAGGATTAAATAAAAGTTTTTCTGAAACATTGATACGTTTTGAAAAAATATTTGAGTATAATAAAATTCCTTTCAGAAGGGTAAATAGCAGTTCTGAAATATTTTGGGAAGAAATAGCTGATTATGATCTCTTTTTATACAATTTTGGTCAACGGGATTCAGAACTTCAAAATGCAAAGGCCGTTATCCCTTTGGTTCAAAATGAATTTGGAATTAAGTGTTTTCCTGACACTACGACATGCTGGCATTATGATGACAAAATAAGGCAATATTATTTGTCGATGTCTGCCGGTTTCCCAATGGCAAAATCATGGGTATTTTGGAATTTAGAAGATGCATTGAATTGGATAGAAGATGCGAATTTTCCAGTTGTCTTTAAGTTAAAAGGGGGGGCAGGTTCAACCAATGTTGTGTTGATAAAAAATAAATATGAGGCCATAAACGTAACTAAAAAAATGTTTTCGCTCAAAGGAGTATCCTTTGGTAAAATACCCCATAGTAATAATTTGAATTATTTACGTGATTTTTTTAAGTTATTCGGATTAAGGCGGTTCATTGCAGAAAAAAGAGGGAGGCTTGGGCCGAAAGGAAGACATCCATATTGGCAAATTCATCGTGATTATGTACTTTTTCAAAAATTTTTTTGCGATAATCAATATGACCAAAGAGTTACCGTAATCGGTAAAAGAGCCTTTACATTTTTACGGTACACAAGACCAAACGATTTCAGGGCATCCGGAAGCGGACTTATAGACTATGATATAGAAAAAAACCATAAATCATGTATAAAAATCGCTTTTGAAATATCTCAAAAAATGAATTTTCAGTCTATGGCATATGATTTTGTTTTTGATGAAAATAAAAACCCCCATATTGTTGAAATTAGTTATACTTTTGTTGATTATGCCGTTCGGAAATGTCCTGGATATTTTGATGATAACCTGAACTGGCATGAGGGACACTATTGGCCTCAATTTTCAGTTACTGATATGCTATTCCCAGATTTATGTATAAAGCAGCCACCAGATTCTGTTATGAGATAATCATAATTAAGAGGTTTGTATTTGGTGATCACACGGATTTTCTTTACCCATAAATAGACAATTTTTAAAAAGATGAACAGCATCATTGTTGATGCATTTCGATTACTCAAAAACTGCTGCGAAAATCACAACTTTAATATTTGATACTTTTACATGAGTATAGCTTGTTAAAATAGCGCTGTTTTTAAAAAAAAAGATATTTTTATGATTTTTGATGTAAACACTTTTGTATGCCGAATTAAAACCGCCACACTATTTGAAATTCTATATCGCCTGAACAGAAAGTATCTTTGCTTGAAACTAAAAAGAAATTTAAATCGCGGTTCAGAGTTTCCTGAAACAGATGCTGATTATATATTAGAAAAAAATACAACTCGATTACCTTCTTTTCATAAATTGCAAATAATGACATATAATGCTCCAATGTTAAAGAGTGGTGGCGTAGAACTCAATGTAGATAATGAGTTTGTTCATTTTGAAAAACAGGCGCGAGATATTATTTTTCCCGCATTTCGTTAGCTCATGTTGATATCCGAATGGTCTGGGAAGCTGCAAGGCTCCAAAAAATAACTTTGCTCTTGTTTCAAAAATTACCAAAACATATTTCTCAAAAATCGGACGATCTTATTGCCAAGCATGCCGTTTTAAACTGGATAAAGCAAAATCCTTTTCTTTATGGCCCACACTATCTATCTCCAATGGAACTTGGTCTGAGAGTACCTGTATTTTTTCTGGTTATAACGGATTTAGGGGGGGAGTTGTAAACTACTGAATTTATTAAATAGGAAATCTCTAAGTAATAATGCATTTGAATCATTAAAGCGATTATATTGTTCCATAATGTGCTATTTTTTAAAGTGGCAAGCTAACATAAGAGGCCATTCATAACGATACAAAAGCTATCAACCCGTAAATCCGTTATAACCAGGAAAAATTGCTAATTACGGATGCAGATGGGGAATTATAATCATAAATATGCGAAAGAGAGATTCTTGGTATCAAAGGTTGCAAAAAAGGCTTGAAGATATTTACCGTAAGGCTTTAGAATCATGAATAACTCAATTAAACTTGTATGACTTAAATTATTGTTTGCTAATTTTTTCAATCTGGTTTATGAAACAATGAATATACAAAAAATCACATGGTACTTCAAACGCCTCTCCAAAATGCCTCTGCCCGAGATTCCTTGGCGTATAAAGGAAAATTTTAAAAAAAGGATTGACAGTAAAAGGAGTTTCAATATACCTTCGCATATTAACCTTTTCAATCATCCTGCCCAATCTGTTTTCAAGTTGTCCAACCTCACTGATGATCCCCTCTCAGATATAAATCCATCTGTTAAGGGTTTGAATCATCATTTGACCATTGCTAATGAAGTCCTTGATAACCGTTTCAACGCATTTGGAAACCCTATTGCCTTCCCTTCATCAATGGTGAATTGGTCAACGGATCCTGTAACAGGAAAAAGTTGGCCGCTTACATTCTGGGGAAACATAGACTACCGCAACAAAACCCTGGGAGGAGTCAAGTTTGTCTGGGAGTACAACCGTCTCTATTTTTTATTTTCTTTAAGCATTGCATATCATGTTACCGGAGAGAAAAAATATGCCGATAAAATCTTTTGGCTCCTTAAATCCTGGCTAAAGGGTAACCCTTATCCCACAAGGGTTAACTGGACCAGCGGCATCGAGGCGGGTGTGCGGCTGGCAAACCTTGTCTGGGCACTCTCGTTTTTAAAAGAGTATCCCTTTTCCAATGATGATCTAAAGGCGATCAACACCTTTGTCTGGTGGCACGCCATCCGGTTGCACCGCTATCCTTCCCTTTACTCATCGGCCAACAATCATCTTCTGGCCGAAGGCTTCGGCCTTTTTCTGGCAGGACTCTATTTTCCCCATCTTCAAGGTGCGGACATCTGGTTCAAAGAGGGAAAAAATATTCTTGAAGCAGAAGTGACCCGCCAGATTCTACCCGATGGGGGCAGTTTTGAGTTCTCCACCACCTATCTTTCGTTTGTGTTCGATTTTTTTCTGCTCTTTAAACGAGCTTGCGATACCTGTGAAGTCCAATATGATCCAGCCCTTGACCAACGCCTTGCAAAATCCTGTGAATTTATCCATACCCTGCTGGATAGCTCCGGCAATTTACCAAACATAGGGGATCAGGACAGTGCGGTGCTGGTTGATTTTGGCATGTCCAACATGGAGAATTTCACATCCATATTGAATACCGGTGCCATCCTTTTTGACAGACCGGAGTGGCACACCGGAAAGCCGGACCTGAAAACGTGCCTTTTGACCGGCAAATCTTATGATGAACAATTGACAACCAAATCCAAAACAACTTCCCTGAACTCCCCCTCTCCATTCATGGAGAGGGGGCTGGGGGGTGAGGTTAAGGCGATTCATCACCATCTAAGCGCTCTTTCCGTGATCAGGGATGAGGTAAACGGCAAAGAGATCGTTTTTACAGGCAATGCCATGCCTCTTGGAATGCCCCCCCTCTGTGGTCATGGCCATCTGGATGCTCTATCGTTTACCCTTTCTGTGGACGGTCTTGAGATATTTGTGGATCCTGGAACATATCTCTATCATAATTCAGAACCCTGGCGAAGCTACTTCCGTTCCACAGCAGCCCATAATACCATCCGCATCAACCAGATGGATTTAAGCCCCCAGACCGGGTATTTCATGTACGGCAAACCCTACCGCATCACGGAACACACCCTTGAAACCCAAGAGGATCGTGTCATCTGGTCTGCCGCCCATGATGCCTATGCCAAAAGAAAACCCCATGCCAGTGTCCGCCGGCAGGTGACATGGGTTCCTGATAAGCAAACCTTTACCATTGAGGATTCCATCCATTCATCGGAAAAGGTCCTGGTGGAACGATTTTTCCATTTTCACCCGGAGTGTGATGTGGTTCCGCAGGATGGGAGCATTGTGATTCAGCGGGGGGGTGTTGTCATTAAAATGGGGTGGGAAGGGGATAAGGAAGATGTTGAGATATTCAAAGGCTCGAAGGAACCCCTTGCAGGGTGGTTCTCGCCAGCATTCAATCAACTGATGGAGTGCGTGACTGTGAGGTTTACAAACAATCTGCCAATTGTTTATATTAGGCTCACATCTAAGTATGAATCATTTTAATAACTTTTAAAAAAGGTAAAAATAATGAATGCTGTTGAAATAAGAAAGATGAGTACAGTTGAACGCCTTCAAATGATGGAGGTTATTTGGGATTCTTTATTGTATGATAAAACCGGAATAGACTCCCCTGAATGGCATGGAACTATCCTTGAAGAGAGAAAAAAAAAATCGAAGCAGGTAAAGCGGATTTTATCTCGATACGCGAGTTGAGGGAAAGAAGAAGAGCATGACATTCAAAGATGTATATATTCTGAAGGATGCTGTTAACGATTTGGAAGATGGGAAAATTTTTTATGATCAGCAGGAATTGGGTGTTGGGGATTATTTTTGGGACAGTGTGCTCGCAGATATGGAATCTCTAATGATTCACGCCGGTATTCATAAAAAAAGTAATGCGTTACATCAAATGCTGGCGAAACGTTTCCCTTATGTCATTTACTACGAAATTAAGAATGACATTGTCTATGTTGTAGCTGTTTTACCAATGAGAAGAAACCCGGTTTGGATTATAAAAAAGCTGGAAGAAAGAAGTTGATCAAATAAAATGACGTGAGTTAATTTTGGCATCCTTCATATCATCTCAAAAGTCGTGTACACTTTTTTTATGGATAATTCTCACAAACGGGCATGTGTCCCAGAAAGTGTAAAGCGGAAAATGAAATATGCCATTTAATTTTTTACAAATTATAGCGATAATAACATGAATATAAGCATATTTGGAATGGGTTATGTCGGTGTCGTATCTGCGGCATGTCTTGCAAAAAATGGCCACACAGTAGTGGGAGTTGATCCGCTACCTGTCAAGGTAGATATGATCAACCGTGGGGAATCCCCCATATGGTAATATTGAGGCTGAGATGAAAAGATTTAAAATTTTGAATATATGGGTTGACGAACTCAACATGAAACAAGCTCTTGAAAGGGTCAACGAGTTTATCAGGATTGGTAAAGGGGTGCATACCGTATTTGCTTCAAATCCGGAGAAAAATTTTTCTGTCCCTGAAAATCAGTTTCTATTCAGCATGTTTAAACAGGCGGATATGCTCATACCTGATGGTATCGGTATGGTATTGGCTGCCAGGTGGTTGTACGGGTCAAATTTGGAACGGGTTCCAGGGTGTGAACTGATGCAGAATACCTGTGCCATGGCCGCTGATAAAGGATACAAGATATTCATCTACGGCGCCAAAGAAGAGGTGAATGAGGCAGCAGTGGAAACACTGAAAAAACGCCACCCCACCATTGAGATCGTGGGGAGACAAAATGGGTATCTACCGGAAGATGAGATGCCGGACTTGATAGACCGCATTAACCAATCCGGTGCTGAAATTCTCTTCCTGGCATTGGGATCCCCCAAACAGGAATTATGGATTGCCACTTATCGGGATCAACTGAAAACAGTTCGTGTCTGCCAGGGTATCGGGGGAACACTGGATGTATTGGCGGGTACCGTCAAAAGGGCACCCGAGTTCTATTGCAAAACCGGACTGGAGTGGCTCTATCGTTTGATGAGTGAACCTTCTCGGTTGAAACGTCAATTATCCCTTCCAAAATTTGCTTTTCAGGTGTTTCGATCTGGTATGATGAAAAAACGCAATAATCGTAAGGCTGAAATGCTATGACTCAAGCCCCTCTTTTAAGTAATGAACACGAAATAACTTATCCAGACTCCCCCTCTCCATTTATCGAGAGGGGGCTGGGGATTCAGGTATGGGCAAATTATTTATGAGCCAAAAAAAATCAACAATCTTCGCTTCTGTTAAATGTCTGATATATGCTTCTCTTCTTGGCCTACTCTATTTTTCTACTCTCCAATGGCTGATTCATAAAGATTGGGCTCGTCCGGACTACTCATACGGCTATTTGATCCCATTGATCGTTGCCTATCTCATCTGGGAAAAAAGGGAGACACTTTTTTCCCTTCCGTCCCCTCCGTCATGGAAAGGTTTGATTTTATTTCTGCCCGGGATATGTCTTTTCTGGTTAGGTGAACTTGGCGGAGAGTTTTTTACCCAATACGTCTCTCTCTGGTGCATTGTCGTTGCTCTTGTGTGGCTCAATATGGGAGAAGAACGACTCAAGGCAATGCTTTTTCCCCTGGTGTTGGCGTTGGCCATGTTCCCCCTCCCCAATTTCTTCAACAACCGCATCACCCTTTACCTCAAACTCATCTCCACCACCATTGGCGTCAAGATCATGCGTCTTTTCGGCATGACCGCCTTTCAGGACGGCAACATCATCGATCTCGGATTTACCCAGCTTCAGGTGGTGGATGCCTGCTCAGGCCTTCGATACCTCTTCCCCCTCATTGTCCTTGGCATTCTCATGGCCTACTTTTTCCGCTCCCGCTGGTGGAAAAAGGTGCTCATCGTCCTCTCCACCATTCCCATCACCATTTTTACCAACAGCCTGCGCATCGCCTTGACCGGCATCCTCTCACAGAAATTCGGCACCAAAGCGGTGGAGGGCTTTTTCCATGATTTTGAAGGGTGGCTCATCTTCATGGTGGCCTTTGCACTTCTCGCTTTGGAGATGCTGATTCTGGCAAAATTATTTCCAGAGGCAGCATCTGATTCTGATATCCGGCACAATCCAGATCCGCTATCTGATTATGATAAACCATTAAAATCAACTAATTTTCTTAAACAGCCGCAATTCATTGTCTCGGTTATTCTGCTATCACTTACCTTGATCCTCTCTAAGGGAGTGGAGTTTCGGGAGGCCATCCCCATGAGCAGATCATTTGACAGTTTTCCCATGGAGATCGGAAAGTGGCAGGGTACACCTCAGACCATGGAGACCATTATAATAGATGCCCTGGATCTAACTGACTATATCATGGTGGATTATCATGATGGGGAAGGCCATCTCATAAACTTTTACGTTGCCTACTACGAAAGCCAGAGAAAAGGTGAGTCTATCCACTCTCCGGCAACCTGTCTGCGGGGAAGCGGCTGGAGCTTTGCTCAGAGCGGCAGCAGTGAAATCTCCCTTGATGGCGGTGCAACCCTTCCTGTGAATCGGGCAGTGATCAGCAAAGGCCCCTATCGTCAGGTATCCTACTACTGGTTTCCCATGCGGGGGCGTATACTGACAAATGCCTTTCAGATGAAGTGGTTCAATTTCTGGGATGCGTTGACCCGCCAGCGAACAGACGGGGCACTTGTGCGGGTGATTGCGCCGGTGGGGGAGCATGAGAGCGCCGAAGATGCAGAAATGAGACTTCAGACCTTTGTTCAGGAGATGCTTCCGGTGCTTAGGACGTTTTTGCCGGAGTGAAACCTCACCCCCTAACCCATACG
>NZ_LT828550.1:0-8278 GCF_900170035.1 Desulfamplus magnetovallimortis
CAACGGAGCATTTTTACGATGTCGTGAAAGTGAATGGGGTGCTGTTTGCTCAAAGGCAATTTTCAATGAGAAAAATCATATCCGGATGGGGATTGCCCCTGATTTTGCAGGTTTTCCGGACAAAATGAGCATGGAAAAGCCGAATTCATGCCGGAATTTGTTGACGGGCTGTGCATTGGACAGTACAGGAAATATAGTTTTTCTATTAGCAAACAATGTGCCACTGATGGGAAAAACATTGATTTGCGGGGGCTGAAGATAAAATTCGGCTTCATATAACCAGTCGTACCACCGCCAGCCGATTAGGGCTGTGGATGTATCGCAGGCTTTTGCGGCTGACGGTGTACTCAACGTTATGCTTTTTAAACCGTATGAAATCTGGAGGAATTATGGCAAGATCGGCAAGAGATATGGCAGACCAACTTATTAAAATATACTCCGAAACAAAAAAAAGATATCTTTTAACAAAGGATGAATTCAAAAGTATAGCCGGCAAATTCAACTTAAAAGAAGCTTACCTTTGGGAAGTAGATTCTTTTTTGCGTGAAGACGGGTATTTGCTGGTTGATTTGAGAAGTGAAGAAGATTTTATTGGTGTTATAAAAATTCGTACAATCAAGAAACAATGGAAAGCTTTATCAGTTGACATTGTAGAAGAATACGAATTTGAGGATTGGGATGAAGAAGATTAAACATTTTCTAATATATTCAGGAATATTTCTATAAGGACAAGTTGTGGAGGTAAAATAGATTCTAAAGACATAAAAAAAGTTGAGGATTCTGTTAAAGATACTGCAAAAAAAATCGTTGATGCAGCAGAAAAACGTGGACATAAAAATGCGACAATAGGCGGTGGTGCAGGTGGTCTTTTCGGAGGTTTAATAGGCTCTTTTGTAGGCCCATTAGGTACTGCCATTGGTGCTGCACTTGGGGGAGCCGTCGGGCATCTTGTGGGAGACTCAAAAGACAATGATAATAAAAAATCGTAGCTCCACGTAAAAGAATAAAGAGGAACTTGTGAAAAATAATGTTAAAGATACATTAAAGTTTGCTGAAAATATGCAAAGTATTTTCAGTGGAATGTATAATATTTTTGAATCTACATTCGAAAAAGAATTTCCTCAAAAAACTAATGGTGTAACTCATTATGTTGAGAGCAAATGCTGCTTTCAAGCTTCAGACCAATACGAGCGTCCTCATGAATTTTTGCAGTCCCTACTTGATATCCTACGTGTAATATATGAACCTCAACCTATGGGGACTTTTTTCTTTAATTCAAATCCCAGTTTTTTATTTGAAGCGATACCAGTTGATCCTTTTCAGCTTGCTTATGGATCTTTTATAAGCAAGCCTAATCAACTTTTTAAACAATTTTGGTCTAATGATATTTTAAAAAAGCTCCAAGAATATGGTTACAATATGCTTTATACAACCACTCTTTTTGTTGTGGTTTCAACCGGAAATGAAAGATATGAATTGGAGCTTATTAATGAAGTAAATGAAACTTTGGATACTGGTTTCTCTCCTGAAGAGGCAGTTGGTCTAATTGCATCAGAAATAAACTCAGAATACCCTAAACCTGAAAAAGAAGTCTATGCTGGCTATTGTTTAGTTCCTGAATTGAAAGATCAATTAAGGGTTTCTTTATGGATGTTCAATAAGGAACAAGCATAACATTTCGTTCGAGTGGACGCCGTGAACGAGAGCGGCTACCGCGAGAGCTGTTGGCGGCGCCACTCAACTCGGCGTAGCTAAGACAAACAATAATGTTTATTTTATTGGCTCAACAATATAAAATTAATGATATCTTCTTATAATTAAAGGATAAAGTATGGAGCAAAAGGATATTGCCGACAGAATTCTGAAAGAAATTGTCATAACAGAAAAACAGATTTCAGAATACAAAGAAAAAACTAAGCCGATAGCACCTGACAATGCAATCGGGAGAATTTCAAGAATGGACGCAATCATAAATAAAAATGTAATGGAATCTTCATTAAGACAGGCGGAAAACAGACTGAACAAATTAAGATATGCACTTTCAACAGCAGGGACACCGGATTTCGGAATTTGTGTAAAATGCGGAACAGTTATTCCTCTTGCCAGAATTCTCATAATTCCGGAAAGTCGGTATTGTGTTAACTGTGCAAAGTGAAATCAATGAACTGTCCTCTTTGTAAACACCACGGGAAACCGTTTTGTACTGAAAAATTCTTTATATGCGGCAATTGTTCAGGAATATACAAAAACAGGAAGAATTATATCAGCACTGATGCAGAAATAAACAGATATAAAGAACATAATAACAATGTCAATGATGTTCGTTATCAAAAATTTGTATCTCCGATTACTGACTATGTTTTAAAAAAATTTACACCGGATAAAAGCGGGCTTGATTTCGGTTCCGGAACGGCACCTGTAATATCGAAGGTTCTTCAGGATAACGGTTACGCTGTTAATCAGTTTGATCCTTTTTTTTCAAATAAAACCGAACTGCTGAACGAAAAATATGACTATATTGTAAGTTGCGAAGTGATAGAACATTTTCATAATCCTGACGCTGAATTTGAATTATTGCATAAAATGCTGAACCCGGACGGAGCCTTAATCTGTATGACGCATTTATATGATAAAAATACTGATTTTAAAAATTGGTATTATAAAAATGATCCCACTCATGTTTTTATTTATCATCGTCAGACAATAAAATATATTGCCGATTATTATGGATTCAGGAATATGAAAATAAACAGCAGGCTGGTTGTTTTAATGTCATGAAGATACAGACCGCAGCATCATTTTTTATAGTTATGAAAAAAATAGTTTGGCTCCACCTATCATCACCGAATAAAGATAATATGAGATCGCATAACCCGGCGCTCCAGCGGATTCGGTTTTGCTTCGCTTCGCTCCGCAAAACCGAATCGCTGAGCTTATCGTTATGTGGTTTTGAGGCTATTAGTAAAACAGGGCATATAAAATGGCTGAAGCCCTGCAGGCTGACTACTTTTTAGAGGATCAGAAAAGATGGAAAATGGATATATTCTGCGAGAGCGAGTGAAAGTGTTAAAATGTCTTCAGCAAATTGAGCAAATCGCAGGCAACGCCCAAAGGAGTCTCAGTGACATATTGCAGAAATGCGTAGAAGTGTTCCCTGGGGCGTGGCTTCATTCTGAAAGCACCGTGGCCGTAATCTGTTTTGACGATAAAGTTTATCAGACCGGCAACTTGGATATTTGCAAGTCAATTCAAACATCTGAAATCAATGTCAATGGCAGGACCTGCGGTTCAGTCGAGATTGGCTATACCCAGGTTTTTGCAGATGCCGATGAAGGGCCTTTCCTGGCCGAAGAGCGAGTACTCATCGACATAATCGCAAGCCGCATTGCTCATCTTATCGAAAGTAAGCGGAATCAGGAGATGTTTCGCTTATCGGAGATGCGGTATCGTATGGCACAAAAAGCGGGCCGCGTGGGGCATTGGACCTATGACCCGCACACACGATCGTTTGAGGCCTCACCGGAGGCTTTGCGGATATATGGCTTTGATTCCGATGCAAAGCCATCTCTTGACGAAGTAACGGCTCGAATCGCCGAGGCCGATACCGAGCAAGCCGTGTCGTCTTTGCTAAATCTTGTCGAGGATGGAACGTCATTCGACCAGGAACGGCAAATACATCCCAGGGGCTCCAAAGAAACCAGAATCATCTGGTCCAAAGCCTTCCTGAGTCCTGACGAAAACGGTAAACCCGTCATCACCGAAATTTTGCAGGACATTACCGAACGTAAGGCTCAGGAAAAAGCGCTTCAAAAAAGTGAGCGCAGATTCAAAACAATAATAGATACCATACCTGCGGCGATCTTCCTGACAAGCGACAAGCATACGAAGCTGGACTATTTGAGCACCCATTTCACCCGCTTGTTTGGCTACACATATGACGATATTCCAACGCTTGAGCGATGGTTTGAACTTGCGTATCCCGATGAAGCCTATCGAAAAAATGTTTTTGAAGAGACCATGGCACATTTCAACAAATCCCTTGAAGATAGCTCATACCGGACGGCCATGCGGTCCTATGTGACGTGCAGGGACGGCTCGCAAAAATCCATTTTCTGGCAGGGATTGATGTTGGAAGGCCAATGGCTGGGGTGCGGCTTTGACCTGACGAAGCTGGAGGAAACTCAAAGGCAGGCAGATTCAGCCCAAAAAAGAGTCATGGAAAGTGAAGAGCGTTTCAGGTTGAGCATGGAGGCTGCCAGAGATGGTTTATGGGATTGGGACATACAAACCAATAATGTCTATTTTAGCCCCGGTTATTTTGAAATGCTTGGTTATCCCCCGGGCGAACAGGAAAGCAGTTTTGATTTTTGGAAAAACTTATTGCATCCCGATGACAAAGAGCAAGCGATAAGGGCAAATACCGATTGTATTGATGGGTTGACGGAACAATTTGAAACAGAATTCAGAATGGAAACAAAATCGAAAAACTGGATTTGGGTATTTGGCCGGGGTAAATGCGTCAAGAGGGATAAGAACGGGAAGGCAATCCGCCTTGTCGGAACGCACGTCAATATCACAAAGCAAAAGAATACAGAAGAAGAGCTACTCCGATACAAAAGCCGTCTTGAAAATATAGTCGAAAAACGTACCATGGAATTACGAGAAGAAATTGCTTTGCGATGTGAATCAGAAAAGAAATTGCTTGCAAGTGAAGCAAAATACAGGACGCTTATTGACTCATCATCAAGCATTGTCCTGGAGTGGGATACACAAGGCGAAATTTTATTTATGAACAATTACGGACTGGATTTCTTCGGCTTCATAGCTGAAGAGCTGGTCGGCCGCAATGTGGTCGGAACTATCGTTGCCCCATCGGACTCGGAAGGGTACAACCTTGAAGGTAAGATGAAGCTGGTACAGAAGAATCCGGAAGCGTATTACAGCTCCGAAAATGAGAACATGAAGAAAGACGGTGTAAAGGTATGGATAGCCTGGACCAACAAAGGTGTTTACGACGCGAGCGGCCTGTTATTGAAGACATTGAGTGTGGGAATTGACAGAACAAAGCAGCATGAAATAGAAAAACATTTTATAGAAAAGCTGCCGGTCGGCCTGTTCATCGTAGATCCTTCGACGCGGACGATCGAATACGCGAATACCTATTGCCTTGACATTTTCGGAACCGACAATCCGGATGACATCATTGGGCATCGGTGCCACAAACTGATCTGCCCGGCAAATGAAAATGATTGTCCCATCCTGGATTTGAATCAGGAGATAGAAAACTCGGAAAGGGAAATAGTCTGTATAGGCGGCCATCGAAGGCCGATTTTGAAATCCGTGCTCCGTATTGAGATGCAGGGGCGGGACAGATTGCTGGAATGTTTCATCGACCTGACCGACCAAAAGAAGGCTGAGGCAGAACTTCAGGAACGCCTTCGCATCGAGACCCTGATGGCTGAACTCTCCGGCCGTTTTGTCGAAACCGATAGAAAGCATGTTGACAGCGAGATAGAACTGGCATTGCAGCGCATTTGCGATTGCCTTGATCTGGATACAGGTGTCCTTTGGGAGCCCCCGGAAGATGATCCGGATACGCAGGTAATGAAGTACATTTACCGCCGTGATCCGCAGGCGCCCCTGCCTGAATCAATGGATGTGCGGGACTACTTTCCGTGGACCTTCGAACAGTTGTGCCGGACCCGCACGACAGTCAGTTTTACCGATATAGATGCACTGCCGCCGGAAGCCTTACGGGACAAAGAAATGTACATGTATTTCGGCGTCACAAACAGCATTAATATACCGCTGCAAGACACGACTGGCGCACTGATCGGAATATTGGCCTTCACCAGCCACAAAGCGCAAATAATTCCTGAAATTGTTGTTAGCCGACTTGAAATGTTCGCACACATCATGTTTGCGCTGCTCGCCCGAAGGCGCAGCGAGCTGGCGCTGATTGCGAGCTACGAAGAACAGCAAAAACTGAGGGAGAAACTCATTCAAATTCAAAAGATGGAAGCTATAGGAACCCTGGCCGGCGGCATTGCACATGACTTCAATAATATTTTGTTTCCAATTATCGGGATGTCCGAAATCCTACTGGAGGATACAACCCCTGGCAGTATTGAATATGAAAATATTGAGGAAATCCTGGCGGCCGGTAAAAGGGGAAGAGAGCTTGTCCGTCAGATTCTCAACTTCAGCCGTAAATCCGAAGGTAAAAAAATATCTGTCCGCATTCAGAAGATATTAAAAGAAGTCATCAACATGGTTCGTTCGACAATTCCGGCAAATATCGATATTAAACATCACATTCAGGACGATTGCGGATTGGTCATGGCGGACCCAACCCAGATGCACCAAATCGCCATGAATTTGGTCACAAATGCGTATCACGCCGTTGACTCAGACAATGGAAAAATATTCATTCAACTCAAAGAGGTGGTTATAGAACCCGAATCTCTGGTCGTAAGTGATATCACAGCGGGCCCTTATGCCTTATTGGTAGTATCCGATAACGGATGCGGCATTTCATCCGAGAACATGGGAAAAATCTTCGAACCCTATTTCACGACAAAGGAACAAGGCAAAGGCACAGGAATCGGTCTGAGCACGGTATACGGTATTGTCAAGGAGCACGGTGGTGATATCCGGGTTTACAGCGAATTGGGAAAAGGCACGGCTTTTAATATCTATTTACCTTTGATGGTGAAAGTCTCTGACACCGCTTCCGGAAACACAGTCGAAACAATCCCCTCCGGCAATGAACGCATTTTGGTGGTGGATGATGAGGATGCCATTGCAAGGCTCGAAAGACTAATGCTTGAAAGGCTCGGGTACCGGGTCACCTCTCTCGTAAGCAGCCTGGAGGCTCTGGAGGTATTCAAAGTTGCGCCCGAATCCTATGACCTGGTGATCACAGATATGTCCATGCCAAACATGACCGGAGTTCGGCTTGCCAGAGAACTGATCGCAATCCGGCCTGATATTCCGGTGATAATTTGTACAGGGTTCAGTGACCGGATGAATCTCGACCAGGCCAATGCGATGGGAATCAAGGGTTTTTTAATGAAGCCGGTTGTCAAGTCAGAGATGGCGACAATAGTGCGAAAAGTGCTGGATAAAGCTCAGTAGGGAGAGTTGCCCATATTTTTTTCATAAATTTTGAGGAATTTAGGAACATGAAAAGAACAGAATGCTAAACAGATGCATAACCTTTTAGGAATAGAAGTATACTGCTTTAAATTAAAAATCTACTATTATGGAAAAGTGTCAATATCCACATAACAAATCGTTCCACCGGGTGCGACCTGAAGTCGCTGATATTATTGTTAATTAATGCAAATTAACCTGCCGTATCACCGGCAGTTTCTTACCTTGGCATGCATTACCGGTAACGGTTTTGTGTGAAGCCCAGGGGACAATGGAATCCTTGGCCGAAAGGCTTGGAGAGGAAACCGTGAGGTAGCCTCAACTCTGGTAGCATCAAACCGGATGGAAGCTAAGAATGGTGGTATGCGTAACACATGTGAATCGTTGATAAACGCCGTTAGCGATGAGAGGCTAAAGATGCTGTCAAGCCTTGACCAAAATGGTAAGGGGTATGGTTGTGATGTTCTGGTGTCATCATACGTGATCTAAAAATTCCCCCGGCGGATAGACGGACGCTAACCCATCGTGTAATATCAGTGGAACAGGGTAAGCCCAGTTGTCTCCATTTAAGTATGGAAAGCAAGCCGTAAGGTGAGCCGATAGTCAAGTGGGTAAAGGATGTCGGAGAAAGCGAATGCCGTTATGTAATGTAGCGGATAGAGGGTAATCCCTTATCACGAAAGTGAGCAGACTTCCGACAGGTGTTGGATCTCGGGAAACGTTTGGACGGTTTTGTCTTCATGATGTGGATAGATAGTGATCTTATGATCACTGACGGTCTGGAGAGCTTTGTTTGGCTTATGTTGAACAAGGTAAATCGTTTACAAACACGTATCGGGAAGGTGATTCCTGCTTTACTGAGGAGTTACCGGGTTCTTAAATGAACTTTATCAATGCTTGAGCCCGGTGCGGTGAAAGTCGCACGCCGGGTTCTTAGGGGGCTTGGGAGTGGAAACACTCCCCGGCTACCCGACACAGCGGGGGCTTCAGTTCGCAAGCTCACTACAGCCCCCGCTGCCGGTGAACTCTACGTTATATGAAGCCTTCGGCAGATGCAACGCATAGTAATTATTCATAATTTCGGCATCTTACCTATCTTGTGAGGCGATTATCTCATGGAACT
>NZ_LT828550.1:8378-13074 GCF_900170035.1 Desulfamplus magnetovallimortis
TCCCGGAGCATTTTTACGATGTCGTGAAAGTGAATGGGGTGGTGTTTGCTCAAAGGCAATTTTCAATGAGAAAAATCATATCCGGATGGGGATTGCCCCTGATTTTGCAGGTTTTCCGGGCAAAAAGAGCATGGAAAATTCGGATTCATGCCGGAATTTGTTGACGGGCTGCACATTGGATAGTACAGGAAATATGGTTTTTCTATTAGCAAACAATGTGCCACTGATGGGAAAAACATTGATTTGCGGGGGCTGAAGATAAAATTCGGCTTCATATAACCAATCGTACCACCGCCAGCCGATTAGGGCTGTGGATGTATCGCAGGCTTTTGCGGCTGACGGTGTACTCAACGTTGTGTGTCTAAATTTCAGCTTTTTTTCTTTTTAACCCATACAGCCCATAGCCCACAAACTGGACATTTTTTTGATTTATGGGTTTTGCTCATTTTCTCTGCCCACATATGCCACTCTACATATCGTTCTGGACATTTGGTATGGAGTTTTTTGCATTCATCTTTCATTCTTTAACCCAGTCCATAAAAGCCCTAAAATAATCACCTTCATACACAAAAAAACAACCATTAAAAGGTAGCCACTCAGTAAACCTTGACCAAAAACCATATAAGCAATTGCATTTTTCATTACAACAAAGCTTATGAGGCAATCCATAAAAAATCACTTTGAGATAATCACTTCCACATAATGGACACATATATTAATAATCCTCTTTTATTTATCGTTAACCCGTCACACAACAAGCCACTCCACCGGACAAGGTGCATGGGAGTTTCTCGTTGATTTATAGTTTATCACGGCACCTTGCCCGTGAGTTGGGCGTTCTGCCCGCCAGCAAGCAGTCTTTATTTTAAACCCAAGGAAAAATTACCTATGAAGCTATTTATCGTTCGGGATCAAGCCAAAAAAATGCTTGGTGGAATTTCATTTCAACTGTCGGCACGCGTTGAACTTTCATCTGAAGAAGCTGACTTGGTGAAAAAGTATAAAATGGACAAAGAAGTTTTGCTTGAAAAAGAAGTGAAAATTCCTTTGACAGGGCGTTCAATTGCTCTAAATATAACGATTGGAAGCTTGATGCAAGGTCAGTCTTTTAAATGTAATGATATTGCAGAAATACTCGGATACGAAGAAAATGTAAAAGAATCCTGTAAAACATTTAAAAACTATATTGAAGTTATGAAACACTTTGGAGGTGAAGAGGTCGTTGAATATTGAATCGGGAGGATATAAATGGCAGCTACAGTGATTGGACGTGTTAAAGCTGGAAGCGGAAAGAGTTATGAGGTTAAATGGGATCAATCCAACAGAGACATATATGTGTCATATGCTGGGTGGTCTCATGTAGGAAAAGCCTCATCTGCGAGTGAAGCAATGAACAAAGCAGAAGCTTATTTGTATAACAAGTAACAAAAGAATGCTGGCGGGCATTTTCTATCATCTCAAAAGATAAAATGCTACATATTACTTGCTTATAGATAACATATTTGTTATATTTACTACATGGAATGGAAAATTGAATATTACAACGAAAAACTGGAAAATGAGATTTTAGATTTACCTGAAGGGCTGTTAGCACGGTACTTACGGCTAACGGATTTGATGTTTGAATTTGGTCCTAATCTTGGTCTCCCACACACCAAATCAATGGGAAACAGCCTTTTTGAATTACGGGTAAAAAGTAAAGAAGGGATAGCGAGAGTTTTTTTCTGCATAAAAGTTGGCAGAAAAATATTCATGCTTCACTCATTTATAAAAAAATCTCAAAAAACACCCCAAAAAGAGATTAAAATTGCAAAAAAAAGAATGAGCGAGGTAATGAATAATGACACACTCTAAGTTGAAAGAAAAAGCATTTCAAAAGAAAAATGTCAGAAATATATATAATTCTTTAGAACTTGAATTTTTATTATTACGTGAGTTATTACAGGCTCGCCAAAAAGCAGGGTTGAGTCAAGCTGAAGTTGCAAAGCGTATGGGAACAAAAGCACCTGCAATTACACGACTCGAATCTTCTTTGAGTAGCGGCAAGCACTCGCCATCTCTTGCTACTTTGAAAAAATACGCAAATGCTTTGGATTGCCAATTAGAAATCAAATTAGTTTCACGAACACAAGTTCCTACAGTTTAATTTTTAAACAATTCAAAAAAAAAATGGGCAGAACAAGTCGGTCAACCTGACCGCGTGAACGGGAGTCGTTAACCGCGAAGGCTACTGGCGCGGCAGGTTACCTCAGCGTTGTACAAATATGATTTGGGAGGCGAAGCTGAAGAAACATAATGTAGTAAGCGTTTGGGGATTATGTTTTGGTGAAAGGGTTTTTGAATAACAATAAAATATTGGAGGCAAATATGTTAGTAAATGAGCGATTCCCAGTGTTGTCTTTTACATCAAAAATGCTATTTTTTATAGGCTGTCTCATTCTTTTTTTAGGAATAATATCGGGAGTTCTTGAATTGATTGAATTTTTCAAATTCCTTGGAACTGAAGGTGGAGAATGGTTTTGGTCAAAAAAAGATATTTTTCAAACTGCTACTTGTGTAATTTGTGTGATTTGGGGCTTAATGCTTATGATCATGGCTGAAATGATAGGTGTTTTATTTGCAATAGAAAAAAATACTCGGAGCTAAAAATGTCTGCTCACAAATTTGGATTTATTTATTGTTTAATTACATTGATAGTGTTTAATGCTCTTGTTTATGCTGGAGTTAGGGTTAATCCTGAAAAATTATTTCAGTCTGCTATTCACGCATACCAATCATCTAATTACAATAAAGCAGAACGTTTGTTAAAAAAATCATTGAAAGAAGGGCTTTCAAGTACTAAAAAAATTGAAGCTCAAGAAATGCTCGAAAACTGTTTTTATCTGCCAGCAATTTCAGCATATAAACAAATGAAATTTGAAGAAGCTCTAAAATTATTTAATGTTGCTTTAAGTGAAGGATTGTCAAAAGAAAAGTCGAGGAAAGCAAGACAAAAAATTTGGGAATGTAATTTCATAATTCAGAAAAAACCTTTTGAGGATTTATATTCAACAGCAGAATTATTATCAAATTTTACAAGTGAGAAGCATAAAAAGCGTTTATTGAAAAAAATTGTTCGTGAACTTAGCAAGTCTGGAGAAGTTAAAAGAGCAATTAATCTTGTAAATGCCATTCATGATGCTGAAAGCAGAGATTATGCTTTAGAAGAGGCTTTAAAAGAACTAATCAATCAAGACGAGTTTGATAAAGCAGTTGAATTATCAAAAAAGTTTACCAATAAAATTATTGGTGACAGAATACTAAAAGAGATATCAAGCAGATTGGTCGAAAGTAATGATATTAATAAGGCTGTTGTGATAATTGAATTGATGCAGGCTAAAAAGCAATATAAAAACGAAGCTCTTTGGTATGTTATTAAAAAGTTAATTGAGAATGATGAAATTAACGAAGCATTAAAATTGTCAGAATCTATTGGATATGACTCACATATGCAATCTTCAGTATATGGTGCAGTTATTAAGAAATATATAGAAAAAAAGAAGATAAAAAAGCAATTAGTATAACAAAAAAAATTATTCAAATTATCCACTCAATTGAAGATGGAGATTCTCAATATTCTTCTTACTCTCATATTGCAGAAATCATTTCAGAGTCAAATGACGTTGATTATATTCTTAATATACTAAAAAAGGTTAATGATACTGAATTAAAAAACCACTTGTATGCAAAAATTGCATATTCATGTGTTGAGAAAAGTGAAATTTCCGAATCGATAAAATATGCAAATTTGATTGACCAAAAGTATTATTATCGAAAGTCTTATTTATTGAGAGAAATAATTTATTGGATAGCAAAAGAAGATAGTTTGGAAAATGCTCAAAAAACTATGCACGATTTTGCCCAAAAAAATAAATATACAAACAGAAAATGGTTTGATCGTTTTTGTTTTGAAAAAATTTGTTTAGCTATGGCTGAAAATGGCCAATTAAAAGAAGCACTACAAGTTGTAAAGTCTAATGAATATATAGATAAAAATAGACTTTTCGTAGCACTTGCAGAGGACCTCGCAAGACAAGATCTTTTTGAAGATGCAATTGAATTAGCAAAATCAATTCCAGAACAGCAGGCCAAAATCAAAATTTTAGGCATGGTATCAACTAAATTTGCTTGGAGTAATCAAGTGGATAGAGCTCTTGCGACGATTAATTTAATACCAATTAATTCTTCCGATGGAGAAAGAGAACAATGTTGGGCAATTTTATCAATTTTTAATGCATTAAACAAAAAAAGAAATTCTCAAAAATCTATTGAATTGCTGAATAATATGATCGCCGAGTTGCCTAAACAACATAAATGCTTTTCAACTTTTATTAAAGGTAGATGTGCTATAGAACTTATTGAAAATGTTGCTGAAAGCGGAAGTTTTGAAAAAGCAATGGAAATATGTCAATCTACTTATGATAATGATGAGGAAAAAGTGTATGTGTTGGCTCTGATTGCAACGAAATTTCCCAAAACAGATAATGCACAAAGTAGCCAAATAGCTAAAAAAATCATGACTATATTTGTAAATGATTTAAATGAGATATAAAATATAACTTTTATTTCAATATGTTGTACAACAGGTCGTTCGAGGGGACGCCGTGAACGGGAGTCGTTGACCGCGAAGGCTGTTGGCGGCGCCCCTCAACTCAGC
>NZ_LT828550.1:13174-15499 GCF_900170035.1 Desulfamplus magnetovallimortis
AACGTTGTACAATTTATATGGAGGTGCGAATGAAAAGGTACATCGTTTTAAGCGTCTTGGCTGTTGTGTTTTTTTGGGGATTCGTCGGAATGGTTCAAGCAGGTTTGAGTGATGGGCTTGTGGGGTATTACCCGTTCAACGGAAATGCTGATGATGAAAGTGGAAGTGGGAACTATGGTGTAGCTGATGGCGTAACACTAGTTAAAGATAGACATGAGAATAATGGCCGAGCTTATAGCTTTGATGGAAATGATAAAATAGCAATCAACTCTCCAATAACTACATCTATTACATATTCTGTTTCATTATGGATGAGATACTCAAGTGTGCTATCTTCAAATCAAATCTTGTTAGCAAATGGAGGTGATACAAATGGTTCTCAAGGACTTGCTATATTTATCGTCGGTACAGGACTCAGTTATCCAGTAGAAAATATTGATTATGGTCGAAGTGTCGCTTTTAGTTTTGCCGAAGAGACATTAGATATTAGGGGGTCGGTGTTTGCACCAATCAGTCCTGATGATTGGCACCATATAGTAGCGATTCGTGATCCATATTCTTCTGATCACAAAGCAGTAATATACATAAATGGTGTAAAATATGCTGATTCCATATCCACAATTGATAGTGGTAATCGATTTGGAGAAATTAATAATATGATGTTTGGCACGTCTTCGGCATCTCCCGGAGCAGTCAGCTTAAATGGAGAGCTTGATGATATTCGTGTTTATGATCGTATCCTTTCTGAATCAGAAATCAATCAACTTTATCATGAGGGTGAAGCTTGCGAAGACAACTATGATGAAGGTTATGAAGCTGGAAAACAATACTGTATTGATAATCCAGAAGCATGTGGGATTTCTACAAATGGGGGATTTACTCAAGCCGATTTAGATGCCAAGTATGCTGAAGGAAAAGATGATGGTTACGATGAAGGCTATCGGACGGGTATCGATAGCTGCGACAATCCAATAATTGTGCCAGATAGTAATTGCGCGACATTCGACTTATTCACTAATACATTGAGTGTGCCGTGTCTCAACATGGGTAAAACTTATTGGGTTGATATGAAACTTGAAGGCGATCATTTGACGATTGATGGTTTTGGAGAGGTGGAGTGAAACTTAAAATAGACGATGATCTTTGAATTGGAGAAAAGGCTCGGAGGTTATCGTCGAAAAGTGTACAACAGGTCGGTGAGAAAAATATAATTTTTAAAGGCAGTTAATCGTATAATAATCCGCAAATTTTACTTTTTTTTGAGACTACGAGAGCAGTTTTGACTATATGAATAAGACTGAATTAGAGGCCTTGTCAGAGACAAGGATCAGAGAAGCAGAACTATTGTTCAATAATGACGAGTTTGGAGGGGCGTATTATCTTGCAGGATACTCTGTTGAATGTGCTCTGAAGGCTTGTATTTGCAAACAAGTAAAGGAATTTGACTTCCCAAACAAGAAGTTAGCTCAAGACAGTCACACCCATAAACTTCAAGATTTAGTTGGTGTCGCAGGGCTGAAACAAAAACTCAAAGCCCATGAAGAAGAAAATGAATCTTTCAGATTGAACTGGGCGGTTGTTAAGGACTGGAATGAGTCCTCTCGATATGAAGTTAATATTGAGAAAACTAAAGCAAGTGACTTGATTGAAGCAATTACCGATAATGAATCAGGAATTTTACAATGGCTCAAGAAATTTTGGTAAGCGAAAGTCTTACAACGGATATGATCAGTGTCGGTGAATCTCTTCTCAAGAAGTTAGACCAAACTGATGCTAAGGTTTCAACAACTTTTTGGCTTTTTTTCCCTGAAGAAAGGTCATGGAAGTTATTTTTTACTTCAGAATTAGTAAAATCTGAAGGGCCAAAAAAATACTATAAAAAAATAGTTGATGCATTAAAAACCTTTAAAGAGAAGGAAAGCACAATTTCCTTAAATGATATAGTTGTCGCTGATAATTCAGATAAAACAGCTTTGTTATTATCAAGTGAGTTTCATACTGACCAAAATTTTTTAAAAAAACGAATCTATAGAGAAGCAATTAATGGTCATTTTATTGAAGGTGCCTATATCTACAGAATGAATCTACGGTCATAATGGAAACCGGGGTCGAGCTATTTTTTTTTATTCTTTTAACCCAACCTGATGGTCAGCCGAACTGCATGAACGGGATCGGTTAGTCTATAGGATGTCTCACTTACATTGATACAGAAGGTTGGTTACTACAAAGTTATAGACTAACAATTGTACAACATTCCAGTCGAGGGGACGCCGTGAACGGGAGTCATTTTCCGCGAAGGCTGTTGGCGGCGCCCCTCACTTCAGC
>NZ_LT828550.1:15599-18223 GCF_900170035.1 Desulfamplus magnetovallimortis
ACGGTGTACTCAACGTTATTTTTTAGTCGCATTTTTTGAGGAGGCAATAATGAATAATATGCTCGCTAAAATGATTGTTTTTGTGGTATGGATTACCATAATATCTTGTGTGGGAGTATCAAATAATGCTGATATAACTCATTATAATGCTTTTATAGATAAAAATCCGAATGATGCCGAAGCGTATTTCAATCGTGGCTTGGCGTGGTATAAAAACGGTGAATATGGAAAGGCTATTACAGATTGTAATAAGGCAGTAGATTTGGCCCCAAATGACCCGTTAATGCTGAATAAATTAGCTTGGTTCCTATCAGTTTCTCCAAATACGCACTTACGAAATGGTCCTAAAGCAGTGCAACTAGCAGAAAAAGCGGTAGCACTTAGACCAGATGATGGACGTTTTATTGATACCCTTGCTGCAGCCTATGCTGAATCTAATCTTTTTGAAAAAGCAGTAGCATATCAGAAAAAAGCTATAGATATTCTAAAGTCACAAAATAGAAAAATAAATCCTGCTGTTTTTAAACGACTTAAGCAATATGAAGTGTCGTTAGCAACCCATGCACAAAAAATAGATAAAATAGCACCAAAGATTCTGTTGGTGGAAAACTCAAGAGGAATAAATAGACTACCATTGTCAAATGTACTCATCCAAGGGCAAGCAGTGGATGAATCTGGAATTAAATCAGTCTATATCAATGACCAAATTGCAAGTATTGATCAGAAAGGAAATTTCAAAGTATCTATAGATTTGGATGCTGGTCAAACTAGTGTTATTATCCGAGCGACAGATATGTATAATAATGAAGCGACTAGAACATTAATAGTTAATGGGGAAAAATTAAACATTAAGCAAGAAAAACGTTTGTCATTAATTATTGGTAATTCGAATTATACTCTTGAAAGTGCTACACTTAAAAATCCTGTTAATGATGCAATATCTATGAAATCTCATTTAGAAAGAGTTGGTTTTGATGTAATTAAATATGAAAACATAGATCAAACAACAATGAAAAAAGCCATAGATAACTTCGGTACAAAATTAAAAAAATACGACATTGGATTGTTCTTTTATGCGGGCCATGGTATTCAATCAAAAGGTCATAACTATTTAATTCCGGTAGATGCTAAACTAGAAAATGAAAATGATATAGAGTATAATTGTGTTAATGTAGGAAGGATTCTTGCAAAAATGGAAAGCGCCGAAAATAAAACCAATATTATTATTTTGGATGCTTGTCGAAATAATCCATTTGAAAGAAGTTGGATACGAAGTGTTGAAGGAAGAGGATTAGCTTTTATGGATGCCCCATCCGGTTCGTTAATTGCGTATGCCACATCTCCTGGAAAAACAGCATCTGATGGTATTGATGCAAAAAATGGACTTTATACATCAGCATTGTTAAAACATATTGAAACTCCAAATATTAATATATTGCAAATGTTTCAGAGAGTTCGAAAATCAGTTATTGAGAAGTCAAGTGGAAAACAAACTCCTTGGGAGAGCACTTCTTTAGTTGGAGACTTAGTGTTGGTAAAAAAATAAATATAATGTCATTAAAAATAACAAAACAGTAGAGGGGACGCCGTGTACGGTGCGGCCTACCCGGAAGCTTCAGGCGGCGCCCCTCACTTAATCGTTGGCCGGTGGCACCTAAATAACTCGGATAAGGTAGGTATGAGAATAATAGTCATTTTGACGATGATATCATTATTGTGGTTAATACCAGCATACTCACAATATCCATCCCCAACTAAAGGGATAGAAGTGGAGAACCCACAGCCCCAAGCTGAAAACCATGATCAAAAACCCCAAAACTATAAAAGCGGAACAGACGAACTTCCTTTTGTAATCAAACTTATCGACACCCCGGAGAGCAAGCAAAGTGCCGAGCAAACCGCCAAATATCAAAATATAGAATCGTCTAATAGTCACACTCTCATAGTTGTTACCGCAATCATTGCTTTTGTAGCTATTCTTCAATGGATAGTTATGATTTACCAAACTCATCAATTGAAGCGCAGCGTTGACGTTCTCGCCTCTTCCGAGAGGGCTGTATTGCATGTCGTTGCCTGTAACAGTGATTTGAGAGAACTTAAAACCTACCATTCTGCCAAATATCGTATCCAAAATTATGGAAGAACCTATGCAATCGTAAAAGAAATCAGCCATTGTCTTACATGGGCCAAAGAGCTCCCTATTATACCTATTTATAATCCTTCTAATTTGATTCTTGAAGAGCCAATGATTTCCGCAGGAATTCCCACTAAAGAGATTACTTGCAAGGCCAGTGATAGTTTTATGAAAAGTGTCGAGGAAAATGTAGCCACTTTTGTCAAAGGTGATAGCGCAGCATGGTTCTATGGTCGTGTCGTTTACCATGATATTTTTGGATATAGACATGAGCATCGGTTTATACAAGAATACAATATTGCCACCAATAAGCTTACTCCATACTATGGGACAGCATATAAACAGTATAATACAAATACTTAATATACAGTTTTTAAAATTATGTTTCATAAAAACTCCAAACTTTTAATCGGCCAACATGTCGCTCAAGCCGACCGCGTGAACGGGAGCGCTTTTTGCGAAGGCAGTAGGCGCGGCGGCTTAGCTCGGC
>NZ_LT828550.1:18323-19198 GCF_900170035.1 Desulfamplus magnetovallimortis
TGGCGGAACAAAGCGCATAGTCTTTGTGGATCATGCCCTGGCCCTGCCCCCTCACCAAGCACGGCTGAACCCAGGTGAATTGGCCTGGTTTGAATTGCCGAACATGACCGCGACGCAGGTGAACGCGTGGTGATGCGTGCGTTCCTCCGCGCGGTTCGTATTCCTTGCGCTCAGTTTTGATGTGAAGCGTCCATGTTGAAAAAAGGTTTTTTCTTTTGTTGCAAGTTCTCATTTTTTGGAGTTTTGATGGTTTGTTTTCAATTTGAACAACATTATTGCAACTCATTACAATGCACGCCGAAGATATAACATGGGCGCAATGGGCTAGCCTGCCACCTAAATCATCATATGCTTTTTCTGGAATATCAATATGATAATGATTTTGAACCATGCTGTTTTTTCCGTCAACATCGCCTATTCGGCTTTCTCCCATAAATGTCCACCTGTTATATTTGTTTTTGTCAAAAGCAAAAAGTATCAACCTTTCGTTGCTTTCAACAGCTAAGCAACCTAATTTAAGTTGTTTTTTGGTTTCAACGTCACGTGATATAAACTCAAACCAACATATTTGATATGGAAGTCTTGTTTTACAGGCTGGAATTTCAATCAGTTTATCAGTTTCGCCTAAATCAAACACCACTGCATTTTTTGCGATTGCAGATATTGTGCTCATTCTTTTTGCGACAGACTCCTTATTCAAGTCTGGGTAATAGTAGAAGTCCGATCGCTCCGCATCAGATATAAGGCTATGTAATGTATTCATCATCATCTCCGCAATAAGATCACCGCCTAACAAGCTGCTCCAGCCGACCCCGCGCGTCGGCCTTGGTTGGTTTCCTTCAGCTCCGTGCCAGCGCGGGGCGGCTGAGCTTGGT
>NZ_LT828550.1:19298-23956 GCF_900170035.1 Desulfamplus magnetovallimortis
ATAGAGGCTTTTTAAAGCATAAGCTAAAAGGATTTCAAGATGACATATATGAGAAAAATTTCAATATTGTATTTTTTAATTATTCTCTCTGCAATGAACATCTGTATTGCAGAAGAAAAGAAGAATAGAGAAGAAGCTGAAAAATTTGAAATTATTATAAACCAATCGATAGTAGGCAAATTAGGATTTGGTCATAACGCTGCGGGTGGATACTATTTCATAGAAGACACAAAAAATCAGCAATATAATTTTGGTTATGTTTGGGATTTTAATGATGAAGAACTAAAAACTATTAACCATCTCCTTGACAACGAAGTCTTTCTCAATGTTAAGGGGAATGTAAAAAAATGGGGAGATGGAACTATTGAGATTATTAGAGATAAAGACTTTTTGATAAAACGACATATTGAGCCAGAACAAAAAAATACTATATCTTTTTCGGAAATAAGATATAATATGAACGAAGGTATGACGGAATTGCAATTTAAAGAATACGTCAAGAAACTCAAAGGAAAAAGAGTAAAATGGAGCGGCTGGGTAGAAGAAGTTGATGAAAAATTTTTGGGAGGATATAAAGTCTTAGTTGATATGGATTCTCCAAACCAGCCAATTAGTGTTCAAGATATTACATTTGAAGTATCAAAAGAGCAAGCTCTAAGGTTGAAGAAAAACGAAAAGATTACGTTTGAAGGCACGATATCATCGATTTTAAATATAATGTCATCACTTCAAATATCTTTAGAAGAAGTAAAAATTGTTCAATAAAAAAATTAGTGATTCATTTCTGTTTTATATAAGCATTCCTATACGTTGAGATATTGTTATGAGTTTGAACTTCGAATGGGACCCGAACAAAGCCCGTAGCAATCACGGGAAACATGGTATCAGTTTTGAGGAAGCAACCACTGTCTTTAATGATCCGTTTTTTATAACTTTTTTAGATGTCGAACACTCTCAAAATGAGGAACGATATATTACATTAGGTACATCGGCTGGCCAACGATTACTAATGATTGCCCATACCGAGCGTAAGGAAGCCATTCGTATCATTAGTGCAAGAAAGGCAACGAAAAATGAACGACGATTCTATGAAGAAGCGGAATGACAATTATGAACTACGTGAGGATTATGATCTCTCTCAGTTACCCATTATGCCCAAAGGTAGATATGCACCTGAAAGGCGGTTGGGAAAAAATGTCGTAGTGTTAGAACCTGACTTAGCACGTGCTTTTCCTTCTGACGAGTCAGTTAATCAAGCACTCCGACTTATTTTGAAAGCTACTAAAATTCCTGTAAAAACAATAAGTAATGATAAACCACATTACGCTAACATTACGCTCCAGGGGACGCCGTGAACGGGATCTGCACGCCCGAAAGCTGTTGGCGGCGCCCCTGAGCTTGGCGTTGTGAGTTTAATTTAAGGGGGAACTGAATGAAAAAACATAACCTTTTTAGCGTTTTAATTATTATTATTCTTTTTGGCTTTACAGGGACAGTTCAAGCAGACTTGAATGATGGTTTAGTGGCTTATTACCCATTTAACGGTAATGCCAATGATGAGAGTGGGAATGGCAATCACGGAGTCGTTGAAGGTGCAACTTTAACAGAAGATCGATTTGAAAACACAAATAGAGCGTATGCTTTTGATGGTGTTAATGACTACATTATTATTAATGATGGTTCTCAATTTAATTTTTCTAATGAACTAAGCATTTCATTTTGGGTTAATCCAGAAGCCAATCAACTTAATTGTGCAGCTATTTTAGATAAGAGCCATGCTCATGTTTCAAATAATGGAATAGCAAAAAGCTGGGTAGTACAAAGCTGTGGATATAGTACTAACAATTTTTCACTCCATTATTGTTCCAATAATGAAGGAACATATAATAATAATTTTGCCTTACAAGCGAGTAAATGGACAAATATAACAATAACTAAGCAAGACAGTCAGGTTTCAATATACAAAAATGGAATTTTTGAATCTATATCTGAAGAACTCTTTTTGACAATCGCATCTAATGGAAATAATCCTTTGCTCATAGGTGCTGTTTTAAATTATGTTAGTTCCAGAGCTTTTAATGGAAAAATTGATGAAGTCCGCATCTATAACCGTGCCCTTTCTGAATCTGAAATCCAAGAACTTTATAATGAACAACCTTGTGATTGTCCTGCTGAATGCCCTCAAGCAGAACTTAATACACAATATGAAGCTGGTAAGCAATACTGTATAAAAAACCCTGCTGCATGTGGAATTGTGATAGGTGGTGATACTCAAACGTCCTATGATGAAGGCTATTCTGCAGCAATAGCAGATGTAAAAGCAAATCCTTCAGCATACGATTTGTTTGATTCCTGTGATGAATGCGGAACCAATAAGCCTGTTAATCCATTTATCCCATTAGATAGTACCGATAACTGTGCAATCCTTGAAAGCAACTTTGATATTACAATGCCTTGTATTGATGTCTTTGAAACTAAGATTCCTATTAATCTTCAAAAGTTTACTTACCCAGATGACCCTTTTGGATATTATTGGAAGCTTAATTTAGAATAAACTATAATTCTAATTATAAATATAAAAATATTTGTAATGATCACAACAAATCATTTCACCTGACCGCCGTTAACGTAGGCTCAACTGCGGAAGCTATTGGCGGCGGCAGGTGAATTCAGTCGTTGTGCAAATTTAATTGGAGGTTCTAATGGGAAAATTTAAAATTACATTTCTGACTGTTATAACTGGCTTGCTTTTGCTATTTTTTTCAAGTTTAGCTCAGGCTGATTTAAAAGATGGATTAGTGGCGTACTACCCTTTTAATGGTAATGCTAATGATGAAAGCGGGAATGGGAATCATGGGGTGGTAAATGGTGCTAATTTGACAGAAGATCGATTCGGTAATGCTAAAAGTGCGTATAGTTTTGATACCAACAATTATATCAAAATTGATAATAGTTCTATTTTTCAATTTGGTGATAATGCGTTAACTTTATGTGCATGGTTTAAAGCTCCTGAAGGAAGTAGTTATCGTTGTATTTTGGGAAAACAGGCGAGTTCTGGTGGTTATGGCGGATTTGTGCTTCGAGTAAATGAAGATGGTAAATTTCAGTTTTTTGCTTCATACTGCGGTTCAAGCAGATGTGGGAGTTTACCCGAACATTCGGCATTCTCGCCTATTCGAATTGATGATGAATTATTTCACCATGCTGTTGGTGTCCGCCTTGCAACTGGAGAATTGAAATTATATATTGATGGAGAGTATGTTGGCTCAAGCTTACTTGAAATTCCAAATTTAGACATAAACAATACAAATCCATTATTTATTGGAACACAGAATATTCATCATGATTATTCTTATAAGGGCATTGTTGATGAAGTTCGTATTTATAACCGTGCCCTTTCCGAATCTGAAATTCAGGAACTTTACCGTGAAGGTGAGCTCACTGATGACAGATATGAAGAGGGTTATGAGGCTGGAAAACAATATTGCATCAATAACCCAGAAGCATGTGGTATTTCTGTCAGTGGAGGGTGTAATCAATCGGATTTAGATGCAGAGTATCAGAGCGGATATAATGCAGGGTGCTCGGCTTGTTCAAATGGAGCTTCTACACCAGTCACATTATCGCCCGGACTTGATATGCATATCCCGGTGCTTCAATACGAGACGCTTCTGGGGACTATGAATTTATGGGCTGATTTTGAGTTTGCTGGTGAAAGTAGCGGTGATTTGATCTGGAAATTGTCAGATTTTGGTCAGGAATAATTTCAGTTTATGAGACATAAGTATCTGGCGTTGCTTTGAGAAGGATTCTGTATGGTAAATATTGAAAAACATATTTTACATTGGAAAAATGGAGCGGAAGAAGACTTTGAAGTTTCGGAACACCTCATCAAGTCAGGTAAAATCCGGCATGGACTCTTCTTCCTCCATTTGACTTTGGAAAAAATTCTCAAAGCCCATGTTTGTCGCAACAGTGGAGACATTGCTCCGAGGATGCATAATCTTGTGAGGCTTGCCGAGCTTTCAGAAATTTCCTTTCTGGAGGAACATACCGTATTTTTTTGCGGAAATGAATCCGCTCAATATCGAAGGTCGCTATCCTGAAATGTGGGGACCGCTTCCGTCTCCGGATGATGTGGATAGACTTTTGAAAAAAACGGGAGAAATGTTCAAATGGCTGAAGAATCAATTATAAAATCAGTTAAGCAATATCTGAAGGCACTTTTGAAGGCGGGCATTCCGGTTAAATTCGGCATCATGTTCGGTTCTCATGTACGCAATGAGCAACACAAATGGAGCGACATAGATTTGCTGGTAATCTCATCCTTGTACGATGAATCGTATAGTCGGGAAGACATCAACTTGCTTTGGCGAACCGCTGCCCGAACAGATAGCAGAATAGAACCCATTCCGGTTGGTGTTAATCGTTGGAAAAATGATGACGAGAGCACGATTATTGAAACAGCTCGGCGAGAAGGGGTATTGATAACAGCGTAAGATATGGTTGACATATTGCACAACATTGCACTCCAGGGGACGCCGTGAACGGGAGCGGTTCCCGCGAAAGCTGTGGGCGGCGCCCCTGAGTTTAGCGTTATATGAAGCCTTCGGCAGATGCAACGCGCAGTATTTATTAGTCTTTTTCATACTCCATCC
>NZ_LT828550.1:24056-36097 GCF_900170035.1 Desulfamplus magnetovallimortis
ATGTGTCTGTATCCGATAAGGTTGTATTCAGTGAAAATGTTTAAATTCAGATTGAAAAAAAAGGTTGGCAAAGATACAATTTCTCTGGAGCAATGAGTTGCTTCAAAATTGTAATGTGAACAATAATTAAACAGAAAGGAGGTGTTCCGATGAAAAAGTTTAAGTTTAGAATAAGGAAAAAGGTTGTCAAGGATACAGCCAGAGTTGGGGCAATGTATTGTTTCAAAAATTGCAGTGTGAATAGTAATTAATTGAAGGATTTATGCGGGTATCAGTCCTTGACTGATGCCCGCATTTAATAGGCTATGTTTTATGGATTATCAAAATAAAACTATCGAAATAGAAATAGGTGCGGATACAGTTATTGAGTTGCCCGATAATATACATCGCAAGGAGATTCAGTGTAAAAAGCTTATTATTGCAGAAGATCAAGCGAATTGGGTGGTTTTGTTTAATAAAAAACAAAAAAAATATTTGATTTAATAAATGAAAAATTTTCTATTGGAACTATATCAACGAAATTAAATGATACCGATTGGGATGATTTCAATTTTGTTGTTTCTCAAATATTTGACAGAAACTTTACGAAGCAGGAAAGTATTATTAATTACTGCTCATTAGAAGGAATGTATATTTACTTGACAAATAGATGTAATTTGCGTTGCAAGCATTGTTATATGTTTTCAGGGAATAAGAAAGGTAATGAATTATCAATAAATGACTGGAAAAAAATAATTGATAATTTTAAAAATGCTGGTGGCAAATCAATTACATTTACTGGCGGTGAAGTATTAATGTATGAAGATTGGGCTAAGGTAATACGCTACACAAAAGAACAAGGTTTTTCTGTAACGATTCTCTCAAATGGCACACTATGGAACCAAGAAGCAATCAATGAAGCAACGAAATATATTGATGAAATCCAAATTAGCTTAGATGGAATATCAGAAAAAACAAATGCCATGATTAGAGGTGCTGGAAATTTCGATACCGCAATACAAACAGCTATATCATTTGCTAATCAAAATGTTAAAACAAAAATTACAACGACTCCCACAATGGATAATATCCATTTAATTAAAGATGATTATGTCAATTTTTCAAAAAAAATACTAAAAAGAGTAGAGCAGAAAGGCGTCATACATTTTAAAATTGCACAAAAACTATTGGAAGGAAGAGAAGTAAAAATCACAGAGAGTGAAATGCAAGAATACCAAAAAATCACCGACAAAATCGCAAAATCTTTGTATCCCAAATATTCAGTAGAAAATTTCATGAGTAACTTGTTATATGGTGCAATTAAAAATTGTGGTTATGGTGGCCTATCGGTTTCAAGTAATGGAGAATTCTTCCTTTGCAATAGAGTCTTAGAGATTGAATCTATTGGCAATATAGACACTCCATTCTCTGTAATTATTAACAAAGCAAGACACTTTTATGAAATGACGTGTGTTGATAACGTGGAAGAATGCAATGACTGTGAGCTAAAATATATTTGTGGAGGGGGATGTAGAATAGATGAATATAAATTTGCAGGTATTCACACTAAAATAAAGGTGGGAGAACTATTAAGGAAGAAAAAGAAATGCCCTCCATCTTTTAAACAGTCATACTACGACAAAATGATACAATCAATTGAATTCATATATGATAATGAGGGATAGTATGATTTTAGTTTATATATTTTATGATGATAAGATTATTATTGAGGTTCAAGAAAATAGACCTCGTTTATCACCATTTATAAGAACAAAATCAAGACTAACCAATTTAAGTGCAAAATTAATAAAAGAATATGATCGGACTGTTCTTTCTTTCCTTGAATTATCAGGGCAAGAAAACCCTCCTTTTGAGATACATGAAAAGTTTTTTTGTAAAGAATTAATTTCTATAATACAGAACAGTGAATTTACTTTCACAAAAGAAGGGAAACATTCGTCTCTTAAAAAAAACACAAGATTGTCTGATCTGAAAAAATCTCTTCCTGTTATTAATTGTATAGTTGAGCCTCACCATATTGAAATTAGAATAAAAAATATATATAAAAATGGGGTTAAGGCTTCTATATTCACTAATATTCATGAATCAATAAAATTAATACCTATAAATTATGATTTCATAGTTCCATTGAATGAGAAAGCAAAGTTATGCTATGTAAGCGAAGTGGAAAAAGAATTATTATTAAAAGAATTGGAAAAATACTTTCCTACTAATACTCATTTAAAAGAAAATTTATTATTTATTCCCTATGATGCTTTAAAAAAAATAGCATTTAATGAAAAAATTCATGTTAAATATTATGATAATAAAGAAAAAAAATCCAAATCTATTTCTTTTGCTTCAGATTCACTTTTCAGGATACGTATTTTTCCAAATAATGTCATGAAAGACTCAGATATCCAACTGTATTCATCCCTGTTAAATAGCTATTTAGAAGGGAAAAGATATATTGAGTGGAACGATTCTGTCATTTTATTTGGCAATGAGGATGTTATATCCCAATTTGATGAAAAAACAATTAGTTATAGCCTTGACAGAGAGAATATAAATGCTTCTTGCAATATATTTTTTAAAAAACTATGGGGCCTAACACAACAAATTGAAAAAGATAATATTTCCCAATTATTAAAAAATTCAAACTTTTGTGGAGAATTAAAAGTATATCAAATTGAAGGAATACATTGGTTGCTTAATTTGTATCATAATAAGATTGATGGTGGATTGCTTGCGGATGAAATGGGGCTTGGAAAAACAGTTCAACTTATAGCGTTTCTTTCAATACTGTCACCCCAAAAAACATTAATCATTGCTCCGGCTACAATAATTAATAATTGGGCAGAAGAAATTAGAAAATTCAACCCCAAATTTTACAAATCGCTTAGTCTCGAACCAACAGACATAAAAAAAATTACAATTCTTTCATATGAAACTGTAAGGAATAAAATAGATGAACTAAGTAATCATAAATTTGATATATCGGTGCTTGATGAATCCCAAAAAATAAAAAACGTAAATACAAAATTGTTTTATTCTATAAATAAAATAGCAAGAAATTTTACCATCATAATGACAGGTACTCCTATTGAAAACGGATTATCTGATTTTTGGAGTATGTTTATTACTATAAATTCAGGCCTTCAAGTAATTTTTGATTCAAAAATTAAACCAATGCTTAAAGATAAAAGTAGTTATAAAAAGGCTGTTGAATTCACTGGAAAAATATTTTACCCATTAATAATTCAGCGCAGAAAAAAGGATGTACTGTCATTGCCAGAGAGAAATAATCATACAATTTTAATTGAGTTCACAAAAGCTGAAAGAATGGCATATAATCAAATAATCGAAATATTTAAGTCGGCTATTTCCACAGGATTATCGGGAAGAATCCAACATATTGCATTAGAAGCATTATTGAGGCTAAGACAATATTGCTCTCTGCATGAGATGCTTCCCAGTTCGTTGTTGGCTAACTGCCCAAATCTTAAAGAAAGCAAAATTGACAGCATTATAAAACTAACTCAAGAAATTATTAACAGAGGAGAAAAAGTAGTAATTTTTTCACAATTTTTGCCGACATTGGATAGGTTGCAGTATGAATTGATTTCAAAAAAGTATTATCTTGTGAGGTTAGATGGGGCAACCCAAAAAAAAGAAAGGGCGAAAATAATTAATGAATTTCAATCCAATAATACTTGCAGTATTTTTTTAATCTCTCTAAAAGCTGGAGGTACGGGAATAAATTTAACAAAAGCTGTTAATAGTATTCTTGTTGAACCTTGGTGGAATCCAGCAGTTGAGGAACAGGCTTTCGCACGTATACACAGAATTGGTCAATCTCATACTGTAAACACTTACCGTCTATTTTACTCTAACACTATCGAAACAGATATTGCTGAATTAATTAATCATAAGTCTAATATATCCAAAACAATGAATAATACATTATCATCAATTGATTCAAATAGCATACATATTGATTTGGCAAAAAAGATTTTTAATGAATTATAAGGTTGTCTACCAAAAATACACATAACCAAACGCTCCAGCGGATTCGGTTTTGCTCCGCTGCGCTCCGCAAAACCGAACCGCTGAGCTTATCGTTGCATCTCAATTTGAAGTCATGGGGGCTTCAAGGGATAGATGCCGTAAACGTTGAGCGAGGTAAAATTTATGGCTGCACCGCGTCTTAGAAGGGTTTCTTCAAGGAAAGAGATGGAAAATTTGATTGATGATTACGTTACTCAAGGGTATGCGATTCTCGAACAAAGTGAAAGGAATGCAATGGTAAGGAAAAAGAATTCGGGCTCAATGATGATTCATATCATTCTGTTTCTTTTTACCGTCGGAGTTGGAAATGTCATATATTATTTTTTGGCTCAAAATAATGCTGAAAAAGTCATGATCAAGGTTGACGGTGAATCATAGTTTACTCATTTCATTTAATGAAACATAGTTATCCAAAATTTTATATTTTAAATTGTTTTTAATAAGTAAATTGTATTTTATTATACACCCTTTATCCTTGATTTTTCACATATAGAGGGTGTATTTTTTCTTGCATTGATTAACATATATGTTAATATTGAATCTATGACTTGGGAAATTTCATACTACAGCGAAGCTCTTCAGGAAAAAATTGCCAATTTACCTACTGGTATTCAGGCAAGATACATCCATCTTACCCAAAGAATGTCCATTCATGGAGCAAATCTTGGAATGCCTCATACAAAATCTTTGAAAAATGGGTTATTTGAGCTTCGAATGAAATCAAAGGAAGGTATTGGAAGAGTTTTTTACTGCACCTTGTTGGGGAAAAGAATTGTTATGTTGCATACGTTCGTTAAGAAATCCCGGAGGACACCTGCAAAAGAGCTCACAATTGCCGTCTCTCGTATGAATGAGGTTAAAGAAAATGATGACACATGAAGAATTTACAAAAAGATTGTTGAAAGACCCAAAAGTTCAAAAAGAATATGAAGTCTTGAAAGAAGAATTTACTCTATTTGATGAGCTACTCAATGCAAGAATACGTGCCGGACTTACCCAAGCGGAAGTGGCTGACCGTATGAGGACAAAAACCCCGGCGATAGCTAGATTGGAGGCAGGTGGTGGCAATAAGAAACACTCACCTTCAGTATCCACACTCCGCAAATATGCTAAGGCGGTTGGCTGTCATTTAGAGATTAAACTTGTACAAAAAAATTCAAATATGAAAACAGCACACGGATAATTAATAATATTACAATTGGAACATATGGCAGAAATGGCGCTAACAGGTCGTTCCAGGGGACGCCGTGAACGGGAGCCGTTGACAGCGAAGGCTGTTGGCGGCGCCCCTGAACTCGGCGTTGTGCTTTTTTGACATTCAGACTACCGCCATAAGCCGGGACAGCCTGGCCCACTTTATAGCGGTAGCCGATTTTTTATGTATAGGTACTGACTCAGGTACTGCACATAATTTACAGAGGGGAAGGAACGTTTTCAATTACGCCTCATGAAAATGATATGAGTCTATCCTTTTTACATGATCCTCATCTTGAATCATGATGAGAGGTTGGAGGGATGTTTCAAGTTTGGCAATTGGTTTCGAATTATCGAAAAAATGAGAATCAAATGAGATGAAAGGACTTTTTATGAAATTATTAGGTGCTGTATTGCGTTGTTTTTATTTTTGGGGATTTGTAAGCATCATGGCATTGTCGATCGGTTGTGCGCCAACAGCAAAAGTTCCGATCATGAAACCTGCGGAAATCAATCTGAAAGGGGTCAATAAAATAATCGTCGGTGACATATCAGGTAATAGTGGCCGATCTCTTTCTGAACTTTTGACGACACGATTGTTCGAATCCGATAAATTCGAGGTGCTTGACAGAGAAAATTTTGACCAGATAACCGCAGAACACAAGTTGAATTTGAGTGGTCTCGTCAATGAAGAGTCCGCTCCCGAATTTGGTGAGATCCTTGGTGCCTCGGCATTGATCACGGGAAGATCGACGACCTCTTACGCAAAAAATTCTTCCAAGGGAGATTCATACAAAGATAAAAACGGCAAGACACATAGAAGTTATCACAAAGAAGCCAAGGCAAAAACCACTGCCGTATTGAAAGTACTCGATCTTAAAACCGGTAAAGTGATCGCAGTCAAAAATCTATATGACGAAAGTAAGGGCAGCGATTCCAAAACAGACCAATGGCCCCCTGATATCGATCTAGATAAATTGAAGTCACGAACACTCGTATCCGTCACCGACGATTTCATGAAAATCATTGCCCCTTACAGGGTCTATGTAGAAGTAAAGTTTGCCGATGCCAAAACGGATGAGGGGAAAAACGGCATCAAATTGGCGCAAAACGGGTTGTGGTACGAAGCGTTGAATCAATTTCAAACTGAAGCGGATAAGTTACCGGAGAGCAGCGAAGCAATATACAATGTGGGTGTGGCGTATCAATATTTATATCAATTTGATGAAGCCATTGAAGCATACAACAAAGGGATCGGCATAGATGCCAACGAAAAATGTATGGAAGGAATAAGAAGCGTAAGGCAAATGCAAGCTGAAAGAAGAAGACTCGCCGAGCAGCAAGGCGCTCTATAAACCGAGTAAATCACTCTTTTGATAGGGATGACGTTCCTGTCAAAAGAGTTTTTATCAATTCCAGTAGTTACGGATTCATCGCAGTACGATTCCCTTTTAGGATAAAACCAATGAGAATTGCAACTTTATTGATTTTTACGACGCTTTTGATGAGTACCACGATTCATGCCGACACAACGAATCCGACGATTATCGTTGCCATCCCAGAATATCATATCAGTCATACGGTACCTGACCCAGCCGGTGAGACCGAGATCGTGAAAATATTGATTGAACATGGATACTCCGTCGTCGACAAAAAAATAACCGCTCAAATAAAGGAAAACGATAAATTTCGTGCCATCCTCCAAGGCAACAAAAAGCTCGCAGTGGAGATCGGCTTACAATTCAATGCCGATGTCCTTATTGTTGGAGAGGCGTTCAGTGAGAGCCGCGGTCAAATTTCAGGTTTTCAGTCTTGCAGAGCAAGATTGGAATTAAAAGCGATCAGCACGAAAAATGGAAAGATCATATTGTCTGACAGTGACTATGGCAGTGGCGCAGATACCACGGAGTTTATCGCAGGGAAGAAAGCGATTCAAAGTGCGGCAAGAAAATTAGGTCGCAAAATCGTGTCTGCGTTTTCCCTGTACGAAAACAAGATCAGCACATCCAAGTACACCATTTCAATCACCGGCATTAAATTTGAAGATCTCACCGACTTCGAAAAAGGCATCGATACGATTTCAAAAGTCAAATCGAATTCTCTACTCTTTTTTGAACAAGATAAGGCGTCATATAACATGATTTATGAAGGCCCCGTTCGGGAATTGGCAAGAAAAATTCTTCAATTGAATAAATCTCTCGGAATTTCATTGAGTCATTTTGCCGGAAACCAGGTTGTATTTACAGTAAACAAATGAAAATAGCATTCGGTTATTTTATTTTACTTAAAAAATGCCACATGTATGGGTAGTATTTTGTATCAGATATGAATAGAAAAAACTTAATAATTTGGCATCCTTCATATCACCCCAAAGGTACTTTACACTTTTTGGGGAATGGTTCCCCAAAATAGGGTGCTTGCTCCAAAAAGTGTAAACTGGCAAATGAAAGATGCCAATAATTTCAGAAGATTAACCTTTTCAAAAAGCTCTTGCACAGGTGGAAATATTTTTTAATTCAAGCACAACATTTCGTTATGCGTTTCTCTCATTACTTAGATCATCTTTTATTTTATTACATGGAGGTATTCTTAATGAAAAAAAGTATTGCCATGATTATTGCATTAATTGGAATGCTTATGTGGACTACTATTCACGCAGAAGAGACTGATAATTTGTTGCAAAACCCTGATGCAGAAGATGGTCTTGAAAATTGGAGTGCTTATCATTTTTCGACAATTGATAGCTCTGGTGAAGAGGGACTCTTTCCTCGTTCTGGGAATTTTGCCTTTCGTGCTGGCTCTTATCACTACACATGCACATTAATTCAAGTAATTGACATTTCATCATATAGGTCTATCGTTGATACCGGTACATCTGAAGCACATTTTGATATATGGAGTGCAGTTTGGGCATCACAGTGGTTAGATGATTGGTTTAAAGTTACGATAAAATTCCTTGATGAATTTGGTGCATTGTTAAATACAGAACAAACTGGAAATCTTTCTCCAGCTTATATTGCAGATATTTGGACAAATCAAGAAACTTTTATTTCATTAATACCGATAAATACAGCTTTAATTGAATTAACAATTTCTACTGGAGATTTGATAGCATTTGATGATTTATCCCTTAAGCTTAATTGGGATGTGAACAATTCATTTATTGAATTAAATTTTCCGCAGAGACCAATTTCTGCCAACGCTGGTCAAGTTGTAGTAGTAGAATGGTCGACAAATGAAGAAATGCCAGAGGATCAAATTATTATTGAAATGAAACGTGATGCTGTTAACGAAAGTGAAACTGTCCCTGATGATCAAAATTGGTATCGCTTCACAGAGCATGGTGCAAGCAGTTATAATGATGGGGTAGAGGAAATTACCATTCCTGAAGGATTAACAAAATCAGATGACTGGAGACTTTATATCAGGACGGTAGATACTGATATATTGGATTTTTCTGATGCTTTTACGTATAACGGCTCTATTGAAGATGATCTTGATGCACAGTATGAAGCAGGAAAACAGTATTGTATAGAAAATCCTGAACTATGTGGATTATATTCTCAGGAAAATGTCGATGATAGCTACAGTGGTGGATATGCAGCTGGAATAGCATCAGTTGAGATACCAGAGTGTATTCAAGATTACACTGAAGAAGATCTGACAAATAGCTACAATGACGGATATACAGCTGGAGTGACATCAGTTGAGATACCAGAATGTATTCAAGATTACACTGAAGAAGATCTGACAAATAGCTACAATGATGGATATACGGCTGGTTACACCGAAGGCTATGAAATTGCCGAAGAAGATTGTGAGAGCGGTACTACGTTTCCTTTTACCGGAGAATTACCCGAAACCTTTCAAACATATCTTGTCCTTACAGATGATTCTGTTCCTTTTTATTTACCCCCTGGAAGTTACGTTCAAGGTTATGGTTCAAACGGTGCTAACACAGTCAATGTAAGAAAATATGCTCGTGTAGAATTAATGAATTGCGTCGGAGAAAATCAAATAAATATTGAGGAAGCTTCTTCTCAGTTCACTGTATATCGTTCTGGTGCGGTAATAAATTTAAATAGCAATTTCGGCACGTTGATCAAGATAGCAGCAACTTCTACAAGTCAAGTATTAAGGTTTGCAGATGGCAGTTCCGAGTTAATTGTTAGAGATGGTTTTGTAATGATTGGAAATCAAATTGTAGAAGAAATCCGAAATATTCTTGATATGCCTTTAGATGGAGATAATACATCAGAAGATATTTTTTAGTCATATTTGACGCACAACATACCAGTCGAGGGGACGCCGTGAACGGGAGGCATTGACTGCGAAAGCTGTTGGCGGCGCCCCTCACTTCAACGTTAGGCATCAAATTCTAAACTCGGTGTACTCAGTAGTTTGATCCCCGTCTTGGCTCCATTCAGGCATCATCGTCACTACGGCAATAGCGCTGTGCATGCCGTATTCTGCTCCGTCATCTGTGATGTCAAGCTCAGCCTTATGCTTCGCCAGCAGTTCATCAAGGTCGCGCCTAAAATTCATTTCTCTTTCTGCCGCTGTTTTCATGTTTTCAATACCTAACAAGCTGCTCCAGCCGACCCCGCGCGTCAGCTTTTGGTGGTTTCCTTCAGCTCCGTGCCGCGCGCGGGGCGGCTGAGCTTGGTCGTTAGCCGAATATCGTATTATAAGATGATTATAAAAGTATAAATATCTACAGTTTATATATCGATAAAAGTACGTAGTTTTTAAGGAATAATGCAATGTTTGATAAGGATTCGTGTTTTGTCTCAGAAGTACAAGGCGAATATCTAAAAACTCCTTTTGATATTGGAAATCGTTTCCCAATTTTTAATCCTCACTTTACAGATGAAGAAATAGAAATTTTAACAAGATATGGTAATTGGATGGAAGCTATTGATAATAATACGATTCCTCCATTAACTAAGAAGCAAGAAACATTTTTATATTCAATTTATAAAGGGGCATCCTTAACTAATAGTATCTATGAGAAAACTTGGATAAAGTTTAAATACTACGAGAAGAAAAATATTTTTGATAATGCTGGATGGAACTACGAGGGCATTAATAAATTTACCAAAACAATGTATGACCTCGAAGGTTTTGATATGAAGGGTTTTGATAAAACAAAAATTCATAAATCAACCAAAACAAGGTTTGACAAAGATGGTTATAATTTTGATGGATATGACCGTAAAGGCTTTAACCGAAATGGTTTAAATAGATGTGGAAAAAGAATTTACAATGAGAATCAAAGAACCTGTCCAAGATGCAATGGCACAGGTCAGCACAACAATTGTATATGGTGTGATGGTTCCGGTTGGATTCGTGTAAATTAAAAAATTTAAAATGCCTTACTTTTCTAATTTTGTGTTAATCGGATTAAATTATCAGCAGGACTGTCCACAAGGCAACTTAATATGAATAACAAAAGTGACAAAAAGGCACATCTCGAATATTTGAAAAAGGATTTTTTTGATATCGATTTATTAGAAAAAATTAGAAAATTCTTGTTATTCGATGAGTATGAAGTTCTAAAAAAGTATGGAACGTGGCTTTTGATGCTTTCGTCTAAAAAAATTTTACCTATTACAGATGCCCAAAGTAGATTTTTGAAAGTAGTAAAAAAAGAAATAAAACCAGAAACAACTTTTGAAAAATTATGGTTAAAATTTCTCTTTATTCAAGAGAATTATGATAAATACGAAAAAGTTTGGAAAATTTATAATGAAGAGCTTAATTTACAAGAAGAAATTGAATTAAGGAAATTAGAAGAATATTATCTTTATGAGGAAATGGAAAATTATTTTAATGATCACGATGAACAAACTTTTCAAATAGAAAGGAATGAACACTCGTATTTTTATGAAGACTATCAAGATGATGATTATCCTGACTATGATCTTCCCGACTCGTTTGGGGGGGTACCCGAAGACAATCCTGATTATGATGAAGTTGGTGGCGATTCATGGGGTGACTATTATGCTGCTGATTGGGGCGATGATGATAAAGAATGGTAACTATTATCAACGATTAACAAAAAGAGGTGTTTGATGCATAATAAGTGGGATGATCACGATATCGATATTTTTGATACTTTTGGCAGCGATAATTCCTTATATAGAGGGTGGGAATATCATGAAAAAGGAACAATATCTTCTCCCGAAAATTATAATTATCTCATTCAAGAACAAGATAGCAACAAATTCGATATAGCAGATAGAATAAAAAACACACCAATTTCAAGGAAAATTCTTATGGAATGTCTGCTTTGGTTAGAAACATCCAGCGGATTTTCGGTTCCTTTTTTTTCAATAGTCAAAAAGTTGGATTTAAAATCGAGTGTTCAAAAGTATCAAAAGATAATAAATTGACATTTATTAGTTTTATTAAAGAAAGCTATAAAATACATTGCAATCTAAAGTATTTTGAAGGCTTTGATGAGACAATCAAATCAATATTAAATTTAGATGACGAAGTTCAATTATATCATATTTTTAAACACTACTTAAATCTTTTTTGTTTTGAGTCAACAAGTAAAGACAAATATAGATATGATAAAGAGAACAATGTGGCAACATTTATTTTGTATCCAAGATTGATACAAAATAGTCATTATACCGATTTTGGCTAAGTGCCTGATTTTATTGAGCCTCTCAAAATATGACTTTTAATGAAATCAATGGGTTATGGAAAATCAATATAATATCTAATAAATCCTGTAGTTTATAATTTTATACAATTAAGCTAAAATGTATCGGCTAACAAAACGCTCCAGG
>NZ_LT828550.1:36197-38323 GCF_900170035.1 Desulfamplus magnetovallimortis
GGGTGCGACCTAAAGTCGCTGATATTATTGTTAATTAATGCAAATTAACCTGCCGTATCACCGGCAGTTTCTTACCCTGACATGCATTACCGGTAACGGTTTTGTGTGAAGCTCAGGGGACAATGGAATCCTTGACCGAAAGGTCTGGAGAGGAAACCGTGAGGCAACCTCAACTCTGGTAGCATCAAACCGGATGGAAGCTAAGAATGATGGTATGCGTAACACATGTGAATCGTTGATAAACGTCGTTAGCGATGAGAGGCTAAAGATGCTGTTAAGCCTTAACCAAAAGGTAAGGGGTATGGTTATGATGCTCCGCTTTCATCATACGTGATCTAAAATTCCCCCGGCGGATAGACGGACGCTAACCCATCGTGTAATATCAGTGGAACAGGGTAAGCCCAATTGTCTCCATTTAAGTATGGAAAGCAAGCCGTAAGGTGAGCCCATAGGCAAGTGGGTAGAGGAGGTCGGAGAAAGCAAATGCCATTCTGTAATGGAGTGGATAGAGGGTTATCCCTTATCACGAAAGTGAGCAGACTTCCGGCAGGTGTTGAATCACGGGAAATGTCTGGACGATTGTATCTTAATGGTGAGGATAGATGATGACTGTTATAGCCATTGACGGCCTTAAGAACTTTGATTTTGCCTGGAAATCCATTAACTGGGAAGCTATGCAAAACAATGTAAATCGTTTACAAGCACGTATCGTGAAGGCAGTAAAGGAAGGGAACAAGGAAAAAGTCCGCAGCCTGCAACGTCTGCTGTCCATGTCATTTGCAGCCAAATTATTGGCAGTGAAACGGGTATCAGAAAACAAGGGCAAACGGACACCAGGTGTCGATAATCGACTACTTGATTCGGCAAAGAAAAAACTGCATCAGGTTTTAACTTTAAATCGTGCAGGGTATCACTCCCAGCCATTAAAACGAGTATATATTCCCAAAAAGAATGGTAAGAAAAGACCGCTGGGCATTCCTGTCATGAAAGACAGATCGGAACAAGCCCTGGAATTACAAGGACTTGACCCTGTGTCAGAATGCACGGCTGATTGTCACTCTTATGGATTCCGTAAAATGAGATCAACACAGGATGCCACGAGTGCCATTTATAACGCTTTAAGGCGTAAAGGCAGTGCAAACTACATTCTTGAAGGGGATATTAAAAGCTGTTTTGATTGTATCTCCCATGAATGGATGCTTGATAACATCCCGATGCACAAACAGAAACTCAAAATATGGCTGAAATCCGGTTATCTTGAAAGGGGAATTTTTCATCCCACAAAGGAAGGTACTCCGCAAGGTGGTATAATATCACCTGTATTGGCCAATATGGTACTTGACGGAATGGAGGATTTGCTCAAACATAGCTTCAGGAAACAAGATAAAATCCATATGGTCAGGTATGCGGATGACTTTGTAATAACCGGTAGCTCTAAAGAATTGCTACAATATGCTGTAAAGCCTCTATTGGTGAGATTCCTTAAGGAAAGAGGATTGAGTTTATCAGCAGAAAAGACCTTGATTACTCACATTGATGAGGGATTTGATTTTCTGGGATTTAACTTCAGGAAATATAAGGGGAAGCTGCTTATAAAACCTGCAAAATCCAGTATTGCAAGGATAAAAGAGAAAATCAGAACGATCATTAAATCCAATAAAACTGGAACTACTGATAATCTGATCTTAGCACTTAACCCCATTATAAGGGGATGGGCTAACTATTACCGCCATGTGGTCAGTTCTGAAGTATTTGGTAAAATTGACCATGCAATCTGGCATACTACCTGGCGTTGGAGCCGTCGAAGGCATCCCAATAAATCTTCTCGCTGGATAAAGAATAAATATTTCCAACAGGAGGGCGACAGGGATTGGGTATTTGGGGAGAAAGAGAGTTCAGAAAGACTCTTGAGAATGGGACAAATACATATTCGACGTCATATTAAAATTAAAGCTGATGCAAATCCCTATGATCCATTATGGGATGACTACTTTGCCAAACGTTCCAAACCTAAAGCTGCCGGGTTCTTAAATGAACTTTATCAATGCTTGAGCCCTGTGCGGTGAAAGTCGCACGCAGGGTTCTTAGGAGGCTTGGGAGTGGTAACACTCCCCGGCTATCCGACA
>NZ_LT828550.1:38423-40398 GCF_900170035.1 Desulfamplus magnetovallimortis
CGCCGTGAACGGGAGCGGCTCGTGTGAAGGTTATTGGCGGCGCCCCTGAGCTAATCGTTATGCTTTTAAAACCATATTAAATCTGGAGGATTTATGGCAAGATCGGCAAGAGATATGGCAGACCAACTTATTAAAATCTACTCCGAAACAAAAAAAAGATATCTTTTAACAAAGGATGAGTTCAAAAGTATAGCTGGCAAATTTAACTTAAAAGAAGCTTACCTTTGGGAAGTAGATTCTTTTTTGCGCGAAGACGGATATTTGCTGGTTGATTTGAGAAGTGAAGAAGATTCCATTGGTGTTATAAAAATTCGTAGAATCAAGAAACAATGGAAATCTTTATCTGAAGAAATTGTGGAAGAATACGAATTTGATGATTGGGATGAGGAAGATTAAATCTTTTTCAAGGTAAAGGTCTCTTTGTTTAATACACATTCAGGAATGTGTCTATCTGGACAAGTAGTGGAGGTTCAATGGATTCTAAAGAAGTAAAAAAAGTTGAGGATTCTGTTAAAGATACTGCAAAAAAATCGTTGATGCAGCAGAAAAACGTGGGCACAAAAATGCAACAATAGGCGGTGGTGCAGGTGGCCTTTTCGGAGGATTAATAGGCTCTTTTGTAGGCCCGTTAGGTACTGCCATTGGCGCAGCGCTTGGTGGAGCCGTCGGTCATCTTGTGGGAGACTCACAAGACGATGATAATAAAAAATCATAGTTCGTCGTGAAATAAAAAAGAGGTACTTGTGAAAAATAATGTTAAAAATACATTAAAGTTCGCTGAAAATATGCAAAGCCTTGTCAGTGGAATGTATAATATTTTTGAATCTACATTTGAAAAAGAATTTCCCCAAAAGACTAATGATGTAACTCATTATGTTGAGAGCAAATGCTGCTTCCAAGCTTCAGACCAATATGAGCGCCCTCATGAATTTTTACAGTCCTTACTTGATATCTTACGTGTAATATATGAACCTCAACCTATGGGGACTTTTTTCTTTAATTCAAATCCCAGTTTTTTATTAGAAGCGATACCAGCTGATCCTTTTCAGCTTGCTTATGGCTCTTTTATAAGCAAGCCTAATCAAAATTTTAAACAATTTTGGTCTAATGATATTTTTCAAAAGCTCCAAGAATATGGTTATAGTATGCTTTATACAACCACTCTTTTCGTTGTGGTTTCAACCGGAAATGAAAGATATGAATTGGAACTTATTAGTGAAGTATCTGAAATCTTGGATTCTGGATTTTCTCCTGAAGAGGCAATTGGCTTAATTGCATCAGAAATAGACTCAGAATACCCTATGCCTGAAAAGGAAGTTTATTCTGGCTATTGTTTAGTTCCTGAATTGAAAGACCAATTAAGGGTTTCTTTATGGATGTTTAATAAAGAACAAGCATAACATTTCGCTCAAGGGGACGCCGTGAACGGGAGCCGTTGACCGCGAAGGATGTTAGCGGCGCCCCTTAGCTCGGCGTTATATGAAGCCTTCGGCAGATGCAACGCGTACTATTTATTAGTATTTTTCATACTTCATCCTTTTTTGGGAGGCGCCTTGCCACATGGAACTCCTCTCAGAGAGAGCCTGCTGTGATGTTTCAAGCAGTATAGACCTGCCCCATCTGGATTCTGTTCTGCCACCTCGGTTGGAGCTTCCTCTTTCAGTACAAAAGACGCTGGAAGAGACTCTCAGCAGTCTGCCGGGTGAGCTGATATGTAAAGATTCTCCACCTGGTAATCAATATGGAGGGTGTGAGCTTGCGGACATCCTGAGGCTCTACTGGAGTGATTTCCAAAGGAACAACAGTGTTACCCCGAGGCAGCACAAGGTTGTTTATGATATTCTGCATTGCCGCACCGGAGATTTTGGATATAGCGTCAATATGTGTGATACATGCGGTCATACGGAGCTGTTTCCCAATTCATGCCGCAACAGCCATTGCCCGAAATGTCAGAGCCGCAAACGTCATGAGTGTG
>NZ_LT828550.1:40498-44777 GCF_900170035.1 Desulfamplus magnetovallimortis
ACGATAACGATATCTATAATACTAATTCCAAATTCAATTTTTGCAGATATTGGTGATACAGAATTTAAAATCACTTCTGCAGACGCTGCTGCTCATCAATATTTTGGAAATTCTGTCTCCATTTCAGGAGACAATGCTATCATTGGGGCACCGAATGAAGATATTAATGGCATTGATAATTCAGGGGCAGTTTATATTTTTAAAAAAAATGGTGCCGAATGGATTCAAGCAACAAAAACAACTCATCCTGATGCTGATACTCATTCTTATGGCTCGCAGTTTGGAAAATCTGTCTCCATATCAGGAGATTATGCCATTATAGGAGCCCCTTCGGATCAAGCTGGAATTGCTGGTACCAATTACGTAGGATCAGCTTTTATTTTTAAAAATAATGGTACTGAATGGATTCAGGAAGCAAAACTGATTGACTATAATGAGGTATGGTTTCAACGTGATTACGGTTTGGGATCTTCAGTAGCCATATCAGGAGATTATGCTATTGTAGGAACAGATATAGGTCAAAGTCATTCAGTTCATATTTTCAAGAGGGATGGTGTAGAATGGATTTCTGACGCACGATTTGAAACTGAAAATAATGCATCTGCTTCTTTTGGAAAGGCTGTCTCTATCTCAGGAAATTATGCTATTGTCGGGGCTTCAACGGATAATGGAGACGGTGGTGCTGGATGTTATTCCGGTGCAGCATATATTTTTAAAAGAGATGCTACAGGATGGGCTCAGCATGCAAAATTAATTGCTGCTGATGCTGTTTGTCAAGACCGATTTGCGGATTCAGTATCTATATCAGAAAATTATGCAATTGTAGGTGCGTGGCACAATGCTGGCAACAGCATAGAACAATCAGGAGCAGCTTACATTTTCAAGAATAATGGGAATGAATGGCTCCAGGAATCAAAGCTTACTGCCAATGATGCTGATTCTATTGATTATTTTGGCGGGTCTGTATCTATATCAGGTAACTATGCTATTGTCGGTGCTTATAATGATGAAGAGGGTGGAATAGGTGCTGGTTCATCTTATATTTTCAAAAATAACGGGAGTACATGGATTCAGGAAACAAAACTTATTGCAGACGATGCTGTTTCTAATGCTGCTTTTGGCTACTCAGTCTCTATATCAGATAATTATGCCATTGTAGGTGCTTATAAAGATGATGAAAATGGCAGTTATTCAGGTGCGGCGTATATGTATGATATTGTCGAGACTATTGAATGTACACAAGATGATTTATCTCAAAAAATTCAAACATATATTGTGCTTACAGATAATTCAGTCCCAATTAATATGCCCCCTCAAAGCTATATTAAAGTCATGGGATCGACAAACACTAATACAATCAATGTCGAAACAGGTGCTCATGTTCAGTTACAAAATTTTATTGGTTCAAATCAAATCAATATTGAGGAGGCATCTTCACAATTTACAGTTTGTCGCTCAGGTGCGACGGTTTATTTAGTTAGCAGTGCTGGAACACTGATTCATATACCAGCAACCCTAACAAGCCAGACTCTTCGATTTGCTGATGGGAGTTCGGAGCTTATCATTAGCGGGGAAACAATACTTTTGGGTAGCCAAATTGTGGATATGAGTGGTTATGGGGTAAATAGCCCAGTAAACACTCTCGATACTTCAGCGGGTATTTTTTGATATGCAATAGTCAGAAATAGCAAATTGAGCATCAACTTGAAATGAGGTAAAAATGAATTCAGCAGCGACTGTTACAATGATAAAATTATTTGAAACTCTGCCAGAAAATCTTCAAGAAAGAGTACTGGAGCATATGAGGGAGTATATTAATGATATGGAGGATGAAAGGAAATGGAACTTATCCTTTTCAAAAACTCAAAATAGCCTCGCCGCTGCTGCACAGCAAGCCAGAAAAGAGATATCGGAAGGCAAATCAAAGCCTATGGATATCAAGCAGCTATGAAATCTCACACTCTTCCTTCTTTTTGGGACGCATACAGAAAGCTTGATCAGTATGTGAAAAATCAGGCGAGAAAAAAATATGAGCTATGGCTTGAAAATCCATTTTATCCTTCACTGCATTTCAAGTGTATCCATACTTCTGAAAACATCTGGTCAGCAAGAGTTACACTCAATTACAGGGCGGTGGGGGTACTTGATGGCGACACGGTGACGTGGTTTTGGATTGGAAACCATTATGATTATGAGAAGTTTTTTGGTTAACATTTGATCCACAACATGGCACTCCAGGGGACGGCGGACGGCGTAAACCTCTATCTGTTGGCTGTTGGCCGCCGCCCCTGAGCTTGGCGTTGTGCAACTTTTTATTGGAGGAATCGTATGATAAAGTACACTGTGATGAGCGTATTGGTTGGCATGTTTTTGTTGTTTTGTTCTGGATTGGCCCAGGCTGATTTGAGTGATGGCTTAGTAGCATATTATCCGTTCAATGGCAATGCAAATGATGAAAGTGGGAATGGAAATCACGGAGTTATCAATGGTCCAACTCAAACAATTGATAGGCATGGTAACAATAATAGTGCGTATTTCTTTGACGGAAGAGATGATTATATCACAATTGCTCATAATAAAATGTTAAATGTAGATAATCAATTCTCTATTTGTGCATGGATGCAAGTCAATTCTAACTCAAATGGATATTCTTCCATAATATCAAAAGGCGGTGATGATAGTAGTGGGGAGCCGCATGTGTACTTTTTAAGAATTCGTCCCTCTTCGTCAGTAAGCTCACCAATAGTTGATACAGAAAAGAGATTTCAGGTTTTTTTTCTTGGACAAGGTGGAGTTTCAGATGATAATGAATTTTCACTCATTTCCAATGAACAATGGTATGAAAACGAGTGGTCTTTTGTAGTTGGCTTGTTCAATGGTACTACATTTAAGATTTATATCAATGGGAGTTTGGATTCAGAAGGCAACTTTCACTATCCAGATAGAAATCCTGCCGGACATAGAGTGTATTCCAATTCTTATGATCTTGAAATCGGTAGAAGATTTGGTGATGAACAAAGTAAGCATCATTTTAACGGAAGTCTTGATGAAATCCGAATATACAATCGTGCCCTTTCTCAATCTGAAATTCTACAAATCTATGAAGGCAAAGTTTGTGAAGACCGATACGATGAGGGGTATGATGACGGCTATGAAACTGGAAAACAATACTGTATTGATTACCCCGAAGCCTGTGGAATTTCTGTAAGTGGCGGATGTAGCCAGGCAGATTTAAATGCAGAGTATCAAAATGGTTACAATGCCGGTTGCTCTGCCTGCTCAAACGGAAGTCCTACACCAGCCACATTATCGCCCGGACTTGATATGCATATTCCAGTGCTCCAATATGATACCCTCTTGGGCACTATGAATTTATGGGCAGATTTCGAATTTGAAGGCGAAAGCAACGGAGATCTAATTTGGAAGCTGTCAGATTTTGGCCAGGAATAGTTTCAATTTCTGAAAGATAAGCATATGGCATGGCTTTGAGAAGGGTTTTATATGGTAAATATAGAAAAACATATTTTGCATTGGAGAAATGGGGCGGACGAAGATTTTGAAGTGTCAGAACACCTCATCAAGTCAGGTAAAATCCGGCATGGACTCTTCTTCCTCCATTTGACTTTGGAAAAAATTCTCAAAGCCCATGTTTGTCGCAGTAGCGGAGACATGGCTCCGAGGATGCATAATCTTGTGAGGCTTGCTGAGTTGTCAAGACTTTCTTTTCTGGAGGAACATACCGATTTTTTAGCTGAAATGAACCCTTTTAATATTGAAGGGCGTTACCCTGAAATGTGGGGGCCTCTTCCATCTCCGGAAGATGTGGACATGCTTTTGAAAAGAACGGGAGAAATGCTCAAATGGCTGAAGAGTCAATTATAAAAACAGTTAAGCAATATTTGAAGGAACTTTTGAAGGCGGGCATTCCGGTGAAATTCGGTATTATGTTCGGTTCTCATGCACGGAATCAACAGCACAAATGGAGCGACATTGATTTGCTGGTCATCTCATCCTTGTATGATGAATTATATAGTCGGGAAGACATCAACTTGCTTTGGCGAACCGCTGCCCGAACAGATAGCAGAATAGAGCCCATTCCGGTTGGTGTCAATCGTTGGAAAAATGATGACGTGAGTACGATTATTGAAACAGCTCGGCGGGATGGGATATTGATAAAAGCGTAAAATATAGTTTATATATTGCACAACATAACGGTCGAGGGGACGCCGTGAACGGGAGCGGCTCGATCGGAGGCTGTTGGCGGCGCCCCTCACCTCAA
>NZ_LT828550.1:44877-46502 GCF_900170035.1 Desulfamplus magnetovallimortis
GAATAAGGGACTTCATAAGAATAAAACTACCCGCTTTTAAAGCAGATAGTCATTATTGACGGGCGTATTTTAGTCAAATTGGGTAGATTATTTGTTGTTAACTCCCTAATTAATAATTATTCATGAATCATAAATTTTGTACAAGTATTACTATGCGTTGAGATATTGTTATGAGTTTGAAATTCGAGTGGGACCCGAACAAAGCCTGCAGCAATCATGGGAAACATGGTATCACTTTTGACGATGCAAAGACTGTATTTAATGATCCGTTTTTTATAACTTTTTTAGACATCGAACACTCTCAAGATGAGGAACGTTACATTACATTAGGAATGTCGACTGATCAACGATTACTAATGATTGCCCATACCGAACGTGAAGAAATCATTCGTATTATTAGTGCAAGAAAGGCAACGAAAAATGAAAGACGAGTCTATGAAGAAGCAGAATGAAGATTATGAACTGCGTGAAGATTACGATCTCACTCAGTTACCCATTATGCCTAAAGGTAGATATGCACCTGAAAGGCGGTTGGGAAAAAATGTCGTGGTGTTAGAGCCTGACTTAGCACGTGCTTTTCCTTCTGACGAGTCAGTTAATCAAGCACTCCGACTTATTTTGAAAGCTACTAAAATTCCTGTAAAAACAATAAGCAATGATAAACCACATTACGCTAACATTACGCTCCAGGGGACGCCGTGAACGGGATCGGCACGCCCGAAAGCTGTTGGCGGCGCCCCTGAGCTTTGCGTTGTCATCTCTATTGCGCTCATATCGAAGTGTTCTTTGAAAATCGAGATTTAAATTTTGTTAACAAAAAATTTTCAGCAATTTGAAAAAATACAACTTGACAACGATATCATTATTGGTACTATTTAAGCATGACAACGATTAAAGATATCATTGCTCTGATGAAGCAAAGCCAAAAAGATGTCCGTTTCTCTGATTTATGCAAAGTATGCAATCACTATTTTGGAGAGCCACGTCAATCAGGCAGTAGCCACAGAGTTTACAAAATGCCATGGAGAGGTGACCCGAGAGTAAATATTCAAAACTCAAAAGGGAAAGCCAAATCCTATCAGGTAAAACAAGTGCTGAAAGCTATTGAAAAGTTGGAGGGTGATCGTTATGCCAACAAAAAATAATCGTTACACATATCGCGTCTCATGGTCAGAAGAAGATCAGGAATATGTTGGGCTTTGTACCGAATTCCCAAGTCTTAGCTGGCTTTCATCCTCACCTGAAAAGGCTTTAAAAGGAATCAGGCAAACGGTAAACTCTGTTGTTGAGGATATGCTCGAATGTAACGAAAGTATTCCAGAGCCATTATCAAGCAAAAAATATAGTGGGAAATTCATGGTGCGTATTCCACCACATATTCATAGACAATTGGCAATTCAGGCTGCTGAAGAAGGGGTAAGTTTGAATCGTCTCGCAAGCTCAAAGCTAAGCCGATGATGCAAAATTGAATAAACAAGTCAATTGAGCTACAATCCTTTTGCATCTGAATTGAATTATATCGCCGACGCACATGCCAACAAGTCATTCAAGCCGACCGCGTGAACGGACCGCGTGAACGGGAGTCGTTTTCATCGAAAGCTATTGGCGCGGCGGCTTAATTCATC
>NZ_LT828550.1:46602-52988 GCF_900170035.1 Desulfamplus magnetovallimortis
ACGATGTCGTGAAAGTGAATGGTTTACCTATCCTGAAGATCCATTTGGGTACTATTGGAAGCTAAATCTTCAGTAAAGAATGGAAATAGCATATGGGCAAATATGAAAAATTACTTTTCCAAATACTCCGTGGTAGCAGCGACGCAAATATTTCATTCTCTGACCTTGTCAAACTTCTATCTCACTTTGGCTTTGAAATGAGAGTCAAAGGCAGTCATCACATTTTCCGAAAGGATGGTGTTGAAGAAAGACCCAATTTGCAAAAAGAAGGCAGTAAAGCAAAACCTTATCAGGTCAAACAGGTAAGGAATCTTATTTTGAAATACAAACTCGGAGATGAAGAATGAACAGGAAATATGAAATCATAATATACTGGAGTGACGAAGATCAGGCATACATTGCGGAAGTCCCGGAGTTGCAAGGCTGTATGGCACATGGTAATACTGAAGAATCCGCGTTGGCGAATATCAAGACAGCCATGGAACTATGGATTGAAACAGCTGAGGAATTTGGAGATCTTGTTCCTGCTCCAAAAGGGCGAAAATTGGCATTTGCATAATTTTGATAAAAATACGTTGCACAACAAAACATTCCACCCGACCGCCTGGATCGTAGCGACTTTGAATTATTTGGCTTCGTTGAAGTTTCTGGCGATGCCACTGATATAGTTCTCTCCCGGCGGCCGGTGAATTCAGCGTTGTGATTTTATCAAAAATCGACTAAATCAAAGGACTTATAAATGGACGTGGTTTCCCAGAAAGTGTAAAGCGGGAAATGAAACACGCCCGATTTTTTAGTATAGATCTATCCGATTTTCAGTTTGCTTATCTTGTACCGTAAAGTCCCCCTGGGGATTCCGAGAAGTTCGGCAGCCTTTGTTGTGTTGCCATTGCATTTTTGAAGTGCTCTGCTAATCAGGCGTACAGTTACCTCTTCAAGCACTGATTCAATATCAAAAATACCTTCCGGAATTTCCAGTATTGTATCAGAATCAGTTGAGATATGACCATCAGTATCATCAATTTCCGGTGGAAGATGACAAAGCTTAAGGGTTATGTCATTGTGCATGATACAAATTCTTTCAAATACGTTCTTTAGTTCCCTTATGTTTCCTGGCCATCCATACTCCATAAGCTTCTTTTTAACATCCTCTTCCATGCCCTGAAACTGTTTGTGGAACTGGCGGGAGAAGCGGTTCAAAAATATGTTGGAGAGAGGTATGATATCCTCCTGGCGATCCTTTAGCCTGGGAATATGAATGGGAAATACACTTAACCTATAATAAAGATCACTTCTGAAACGTTTTTCTGCAATGGCCTGCTTAAAATTAATATTTGTGGCCGCAATAATTTTTACATCTGTCCCTATATCCCTGCTTCCGCCAAGTCTCCTGAAACTTTTACGCTCAATAACTCCCAGCAGTTTTGCCTGGAGCTGAAAAGGCATCTCTCCGATTTCATCAAGAAAAACAGTACCTCCTTTGGCCATTTCAAATAGCCCCTTGTTCTGTCGTACAGCATCTGTGAATGCACCTTTTTCATGTCCGAAAAGTTCGCTTTCAAGAAGATTTTCAGGAAGAGCCGCACAGTTTATGATAACAAGAGGCATATCACGTCTTGGCCCTGCATGGTGGATGGCCTGAGCCACCACCTCCTTGCCGGTACCGCTCTCTCCTGTAATGAGAACATTTGCTCCATCATGGCGGGAGACCTCCCGTACCTGCTCAAGGATACTTTTCATCTGGGGGCTTTCTGCAACAATCTCCATCCTGTCAGGAAGGTTGAGGCTTTTTTTAAGTATGCCCACCTGTTTTTTAAGTTGTCTGGTTTCAATGGCAAGTCGGAGAATAAGTTTGATTGCATCTGCTTTAAAGGGCTTTTTTATATAGTCATATGCCCCGAGCTTCAGAGCCTCCACAGCAGACTCTATGGATGCATATCCTGTGATTATTATGACAAGAAGTTCAGGGTCAAGCTCCCTTGCTTGTTTTAGAACCTCAATGCCGTGAAGATCAGGAAGATTCAAATCAAGCAGCACCACATCCACGTCATTTGTTCCAATAAAAGCAAGCCCGTCTTGACCGGTTGCAACCGTTGAAACTGAGTAATCCTCTTCAGTGAGAATGCGATGAAGATTTTCCCTTATAATTGCTTCATCATCAATAACAAGAATGTTTTTCATGTTAATTTATCCGAAATTAGATTTATGACTTTTTTATAAGAAAGTCCCCGTATTTTAAGACTCATGAGGACTTTCATGCTTCGTTGTGGCAGATGGATCTGCCATGGCCGTTATATTGGCAGATGAATATTGAAACATGCACCCTTTCCTGGCTCGCTTTCCACCACAATTCTGCCGCCATGCTCCTCCACAATTGTGTGTGTTATGGATAGCCCCAGGCCAAAGCCATCTGGATTGTGACTGAAAAAAGGATCAAATATTGCATCAAGGTCTTCTCTCGCAATACCCGGGCCATTATCTTTTATGGAGAGTAGCACCATATGGTCTTCAGAGATGTCTGTAATATCTGTTGATATTACAATTTTACCTTTGTTTCTGTTTTTATCTTTGTTGTTACCGTTTGAATCAGCCATTGAGTCCTCAAGCACGTTAAGTGCATTTAGCACAATGTTGAGTATGGCCTGCCTTATGCGCTCTCTATCAATCAGGATACGGGGAAGATTTTGGTTTGTCCGGCTGATAAGCGTGACTCCCTTTTGCTTGCACTGTTTTTTGACAAAAAAAAGTGTGTCAGCCACCACTTTATTGAGATCTTCAAGTACTGGGTCATGGGCAGGCTTTGAGGCAAACTCCAGAAGCCGAGTAACAATATTTTCGAGTTTTTCAATCTCTTCCAGCGCCCTTTGGATAAGCAGACGGTCATTTGTGCGGTTGGCAATTCGATCATGAAGATCATCCAGCATAAGTGTTATGCCAGTTAATGGATTTCTAATTTCATGGGCAATACCGGCAGCAAGGATACCAAGGGAGACAAGTTTATCTGAGCGGCTTATGTGTTTTTCCATATTTTTTCTTCGGGTGACATCACGAAATATTAAAAGAGTTGAATGGTCACCTCTATCCATGTTTTGGGGATTAAATTTACCCTTATTTCCCTTTTCAGGGATCTCCATATTATCCTTTTCCTGGCTATCCACATTTCCTGGTATAGTTGAAATGGATGTTTCAAGATAGACAAGTTTGCCATCGGGCATATTTACCTTAAAGGACTCTCCATGTGGTTGGTTGTTTTGAGCGCCCAAATGGTTCTTTTGTTCATTCACAGGGGAATCATGCCCGTCAAGCTCCTTTGTTATGTGAGCCATAAGTTCTGGATATGGAGCCAGCAGAGCCTTAATATTCTGCCCTGCAAGCTCTTTTCTTGAAAAATTTTCATTGTTCAGATTGTGATCTGTTACTCCGCTCTCTTTGCATAGTTGATTGAAAAAATGAGCTGCCCTGGGATTTGCAGAGAGAATTTTTCCATCCCTGTTAAAAACAATAAGGCTGCTTAACATGCCCGCATGTATGCGCCTGAGCAAATCAACATTCTGTTTCAGTTCATCAAGTGAGCGGACAAGGTTCTGCTGGTGCAGTTTAAGGCGGCTTCCCATCTCTGTAAACTGTTTACCAAGGATTTCAAGCTCATCTCCGCTTTTGATTTCAATGGATATGTCATAATACCCTGAACTTATCTCATTGACCTTTTCCGTTAACTGGACAATTGGTCGTGTAAAACTTCTTGCAAGGAAAAGAGCTATTGCTGCCACAAGTGCGCCTGTGGCAAAAATCAGGATTATGGAATTTTCTGATGCTTTTTTGACCATCAGGTCAATTTCCGCTGATGTCTGATCTACGGTTCTGTGGAACTCTTCGCTTCTGGCACCAAGGGTTACTCCTCCAAAGCATTTGTGTTTGGAGTAGAGGCCATAACTGAAGTTGATGGGTGCATATGCCAGGATCCTTGGGACGCCTTTTACGCTGGTTGTTTTTACTACACCCGATTTTCCTGCAATTACATCCCTTGCAATATGGCCGTAATTTTCATGGATAAAAGGAACATGGAGCAGATTGAAGGGAAAAAGCCCTGCCTTAAGGTTTTTTTCGTTGTATATTGATGAAGATGGGTCAACCATTTCGCCGTCTGGAAAAGTGCCCCTGATATCCCACTGCTTTGGGTGGGTTATCATCCATCCTTCATCATCAAACATAAAGGCATAATTGCCGCTTTCGTATATTGGTGCAACCACCTCCTGGTTCCCAAAGGGCAGAATGTGCTGTGTAAATTCCATTAAATGACGGTGGTCAAGGGCAATTGATACAACGCCCTTACACACTCCTTTGACCATCTTTTTTCCTGCAAATCGAATAATGCCTCTGTAATCATTCAGATTTTGATTTTTGTTGTTTTCCGAGTCTGAAGTTGTTGTGGAAAAATAATTATCTTTGGTGACATGATATCCTGTTAGGTGAGAGACATAAATATCGTTTTCTTTTGCAGCCATTGCCATCTGAAAAAAGTCTTCATTGCCGAACTTTGTTTTAATTTTTAATGAGTCTTGTAAGTGTGGTCTTTTTGCAGAGTCATGATGCAGAAAAACTGGTTTGCCATCTGCTATACGGATCTCTTCAATTCCCTGTGAATTGACAAAAACAACTTCACAGTATAGTGGGAGAGTCTCTCTTATATGGTGGCCGGAAGGGGATGTTTTATGTTGGTACCAGATATCTCTTTTATGAACATTTGCAAAGTTCATATAGATTGATGGGTCAGCAGGCAGGCTGATAAGCATTTTCAGGTCATCCACACATGCGGCAAGTAGTTGCTCTACCTGGTCTGCAATTGCCTGGGCGCGTGCTTCAAGCAGTGACATGGAGTTTTCTGTTAAAGCGTTGCGGCTGCGCTGTACAAGGGTATTAAAGACCACATCCATACGGTTACGTGTAAAGAAGCTGAGGGCAGTAAGCGGAAGAAGTGAGAGCAGAAGAAATCCTGTTAAAAATTTTTTGCGAATGCCAAATTTCAATTTCATTAACTCCAGCTTTTTTTGGGCATGCTTCATTTCCAGGTTTACACTTTTCCTGAGAGAAAACTATGAGTGGCGGGAATCTTTCATCAAAAAGAGTAAAGTACTTTTGGGGTCATATGAAGGATGCCTTTTTTTGATCAGGTACGATTTCTCTCTTCAATTGCTTCAATTGCTTCCTGAGCAGCTTCAATAAGATCAGGAATTGTTATCTTTGTCATAAGTTTCACTATTTTATCTTTTACAGAAAGGTCTCCGCTCTCACCAAGTGCGTACAAAATATCACCTTTGGTTGGGATATCTGAGTCATCAAAATGTTGTAAAAGCTTTGGACATATTTTTAGGGCAAGGTCAGGATTTTTTTCAGCAAGCTCTTCAACCACAACCATTGCTCCGAGTCTCACTGACCATATTTCATGGAGCAGAAGTCCTGTGAAACCAGGAAATATGATGTTCTGTTTTGTCATCTCCGCTGCAATCAACTCTGCTTTTCCCTCTTCCAGGATACTTCTCAGTGAAGATGTACTCAAGGAAGATATGTCACGATTTGCAATCATATCCGTAACCTCCTCCTGGGTTACGCTGCCTGTCCAGCGGAAATCATTGTCAAGAATCAGGCAGGGAGCTGACATGACATTGTCCTTTGATGCCTGGTCAACAAAAAGAGTTCCGTCAATGATTGAAAGGTTTATGTGCTTTGATGCTGCTGCAAGGGGCAAAATGGTGCTGACAACTCCTGGGCAGTGGGGACACATGTTTGCGATATAAAGCTTTAGTTCAACAGGTATTTCAATTTTATTTATGTTTTCAATTGTCCTTGGTGAAAATGATGGGGATGGGGGGGCTATGAAGGATGAAAAGATTTTGCCTCTTGGAACAGCGTGGAACGTAATGTTTTCATTCAGGATTATAGCAGGAAGTTTGAGGTTGCTATCTTTATTGATTTTAATATCTATATCTGGCGAGGCTTCTTCAAGGGCATTGCAGAATGCCTCAAAAAAGGGGGTTTGTTCATGCTCCGGAGTTGCCAGTGTTATTTTTAGTCTATTTTTGTGGTTAGATGCAGCCCATTGAGTAATTTCATTTTTTTCATTGTTGTCAAGTTCGTATTTCATTTTTGTTCCTGTTTTTATTTTAGTGCATTGTCAAAGCTAAAAATAAGGATTAGGTTAATTGTATAGTATTCCAGATAGTTAAATTGGGCATCTTTCATTTGCCAGTTTACACTTTTCCGAACAGAATCCCGTTTTTAGAAGCTCCTGTTCCGGAAAGTGTAAAGTACTTTCTGTATGATATGAAGAATGCCTTAAATTGATAATGGAAAAGTCTAACTATCTGTTTTATGAGTTAATTTTTTGG
>NZ_LT828550.1:53088-55681 GCF_900170035.1 Desulfamplus magnetovallimortis
GATGCCATTTTTTTGACCAAAAAATAAAATTTTTTTCTGGAAAGCTATAGAGACAAGGCGTGCCTTGTCTCTACGTTGGAGATAACCCTAAAATGATGTGTTGTCAGTGCATTAGATTCTTATTTCTGCTATCATATGAGCAATGGTCTGTTTGATTCTTTTGGCTTTGCCATTAAAATGGAAGTCAAGGAAATCCTTTTCAAGGGCAGCTATTTTTTTGTAATAGGGGGTCCTGTCAAACTGGTAGTATTTACCTTCAAAAAAAGGGGCTCCGGCATCACAGCCAGGGGATTCTATCTTTTCTTTCAACGGTGTGTAAAGCTCGTGAGGAATACCATGCAGTCTGCATATCATTGGCCTGAAAGGGTAAATCATGCACTTTTCTTCAATGTTAAGAGGGCACATTACTTTGCTACTCTCCCCCTTTTTTGCAGCGGCATCTCTTTTTTTGAGAACCTTTCCCGCCCTTTTTTGAGTTTTGATTCTGGAAGGAAGAGGCATCGTTTTAAAGCCCTTAATAAGATAAGCCTTTTCAATGAATGTGTGGTGATAAAACTCAGATTCACAACAGTTCTCTTTGCATCCATTGCATTTGAAGCCATATTGTGCGGCTTTGTTTTGCCACTCGGTATCCATATCATCATATATTTGCCTGAGGCGATTGAAAAAGATATTATTGTTTGTATTTAAAGTCATTTTCGTTATATGTTTTTCCTTGATACTAAAGTAAAAATAGAAGAGTTGTATCTGTGTCGTGGTTCCGCTGTCTTTATATTCTCAAAATCTACATCTTATTGCGTTTTCTGCAGTTGTTCTATTTGTCTGAATCAGGATAACCAGGATGGAAAGGATGTTATGGATGTCTGTAATTTGACTTTATACCCTTGGGCGGGGGAAAAAAAGCTTGGTATAAAGTTCAAGTGCATATCTGTCGGTCATACTTGCAATTATATCGCATACAGATCTTTTGAGGTGATTTTTAGATGGCTCCCATGGTGCCATTTCCATTTTTTCTAATTCTGCCTGGAGAAAATCAATATTATCAATGAAGTAGTTATATATCTCAATTAATACTTTTTTTGCTTTTATGAATTCCTGATGAACAGATGGTGCACGGTAAACATTGTTATAAAGAAACTGGCGCAATATTGTCATTGCAGAGAATGCCCTCTCTCCCATAAAAAGGATAAATATATCATTTTTTTCTCCGCTGTTGCAAATTAGTTCCTCTATCATTGTTCTTGCCCTTTCTGAGTGGGTGTTGCCAAGCTCTTTTTTTGCATATGGACGGAATCTCGCTCTCTGTTATGACGCGGCTTCTTAAAGCATCATCCAGATCGTGGTTGAGATAGGCAATTATATCTGCAATGCGGACAATTCTTCCTTCAACTGTTGATGCTGTTGTGCCTGGAGTTGAAGGCATGATATCCCCGAAGCCCTTTGAGTGTTTGAGTATGCCATCTCTTACCTCTCGTGTGAGGTTCAGGCCTTCTCCCCGTTTTTCAAGTTTATCAACTACTCTCAGACTCTGTTCATTGTGAGAAAAATGGGGGGAGTATATCTCTTTGAGCGCTGTTTCTCCACCGTGACCAAAAGGTGTATGGCCAAGATCATGCCCAAGTGCAATGGCTTCTGTCAGATCTTCGTTCATGTAAAGTGCTCTTGCAATATTTCTTGCAGTTTCAGAGACTTCAAGGGTATGTGTCAATCTTGTCCGGTAGTGATCTCCAAGTGGTGATAAAAATACCTGGGTTTTATGTTTCAGGCGTCTGAAAGCGTTGGAATAGACGATTCTGTCACGATCAAGCTGAAAAGGTGTTCTTATGCTGCACTCTGGCTCCTGCTTAAGTCGGGGCCCAGAGTCCTGGCTAGCGCAGGCATATTTTGACAGGAATTTCTTTTCCCTTTTTTGATAAATGTGTCGTATTGAAAGGTTGTCTCTATTCATAGTTTAAGGTAACTAAAAACACTATATTATGGTAGTAGTCTGATTATTTAAGAGTTATGATTTCAGTGAATATAAAAAACAGAAAATTATTGTGCATATTGTAGAATTTTTGTAAAGAACTTTCTAAGAAAATATTGAACCATCACAGCTTTGCCTGTTATTCATTTTGGAGGGTGACAGTTTATGGAAGGGACGTGTTCTATTGCTTCCAAGGATGAAATAAATATGCGTTTTGCCCTTTCAGAGGCACTCATGGCCTTTGACAGAGGAGATTTCCCTGTTGGATGTGTGATTGTTGAAAGCGGCAAAGTAGTTGCCACAGGCTCAAGAGAGGGAACTGCTTATACTACAAACGCAAATGAGGTTGACCATGCGGAGATAAGAGCATTAAAGTCATTTTACTCCCTTGATTACATGGTAAAACCCGAAGATTGTACTATCTATGTTACCATGGAGCCGTGTCTTATGTGTTATGGAGCTATTCTTCTTTCCGGTATAGGAAGGATTGTTTATGCATATGAAGATGTCATGGGAGGTGGAACTTCCTGCGATCTTGATTCATTACCCCTTCTTTATAAAAAAAATCGTCCTGTGCTTGTTCACAATGTTTTGAGAGAGGAAAGCCCTTTGCTCTTTGCCCGATTT
>NZ_LT828550.1:55781-107338 GCF_900170035.1 Desulfamplus magnetovallimortis
CAGTTATTGGAAAAACAGTTACCTTGAACAATACACTCTGGACAAGGTGCACTGTTTGCAATCCGGCCAAAAGCTGTAAACCTTTAAATAGTTCTTGCATTTTCAGATAAAAATAATATAATTGCCTGTTGATAATGTAATTGTACAGGCAGAAAATTTTTTAGTATATATCACAGTGAACAGTAACCTATGGGAGGTGTAGGATAGTTAAACAGAGCAATCGGGACAGGACAAGCGTAAACAGGGATATCAGAGCGACAGAAGTTCGCGTAATTGGACCTGATGGAGAGCAGATTGGAGTAATGTCCATTAAGGATGCCCTTCGCAGGGCTGCTGAACATGAGCAGGATCTTGTTGAGGTCTCCCCCAACGCCACTCCACCTGTCTGTAAAATAATGGATTATGGCCGATATAAGTATGAGACCACAAAGAAATTCCAGGAGGCCAGAAAAAAGCAGAAATCATCCCAGGTTAAGGAGATTAAGGTCAGACCCAAAACCGACACTCATGATCTTGAAACCAAGGTGAAGCATATACGTAAATTTATCGGAAATAATGATAAGGTGAAGGTGACACTTATGTTTCGCGGAAGGGAGATTACATTGACTCAGCAGGCAAAGGATCTTCTGGCAAAGGTTGCTGAAATGACGGATGAGTTTGCCCAGGTTGAACAGTATCCAAAGTTTGAAGGCCGGACAATGACCATGATTCTTGCCCCAAGATAGTTCTTTTAATACATGCTTTTTGCCTTGAAAATACCTTTTAACTGTTTCATTTTTTTGTGATTATGGCTTATATATTAAATTTCTTATTGGAAAGTCCATCTAAAGGCTTGTTTTTAAAGGACTTTCGTGCTTCGTTGTGGCAGATGTGTCTGCCATGGCAGTTATAGAGTTTTGATAAATTAAAAAAACAGATAGTACTGAGACGCATTAATGAACAAAACGGATGGTATGGTGATGCTGTCCCTTCAACAGGGAGATGTATCACCATATCTTTTTTTTGCTAATGGGTTAACACGACAGAATGGGTTAACACGACAGATTGAATTCGTGTGTTATTGTGCCCGTCAACCAAAAACTTGAAATAATACAACTAAACCGGCATCCTTACATAACAACCCCAAAAAACACTTTATACTTTTGGGAGTAGATATCTCCGAGAATCGGGGATTTTGTAAACTGAAAGATGAAGGGGTGCAAAGATTTTTTTGGATTGTGGCGTTAGTGCGCCATATATTTTGTAATTTTTAAACAGAGGGATAGGGAAATGCCCAAAATTAAAACAAACAGGGCCGCTGCAAAGCGCTTTACCAGAACAGGTACCGGAAAATACAAATTCAGAAAGTCTCATGCAAGTCACATTTTGACTAAAAAGACAACTAAGAGAAAACGTTCCCTGAGACTGGATCAGATTATTGACAAAAGTGACCTGCGTGAAGTCAAGCGCCTGTTACCCAATGGATAAAAGCTAAGGAGTTATACTGTCATGAGAGTTAAAAGAGGATTTAAGGCGAGAAGACGTAGAAATAAGGTTTTGAAGCTGGCCAGTGGTTTCAGGGGCGGGCGCAGCAAGCTTTATCGTACAGCGGCTGATTCAGTGGATAAGGCATTGATGTATGCATATCGGGACAGAAGAGTGCGCAAAAGAGAATTCAGGAAACTGTGGATTGCCAGGATTAATGCTGCTGTCAGAATGAACGATCTCTCTTACAGCAAGTTTATTCATGGTCTGAAACTTGCGGATATTGATCTTGATCGTAAGGTTCTTGCTGATCTTGCTGTTTTTGATCCAGCAGGATTTTCACAGATTGCAGCGGCAGCTTCTGCTAAACTTTGATGTGAAATAAATTGGGGAGTGTTGTGGAAAATAATATTCAAGCAATTGAGAGAAGTGCCTTTAAAGATATTGAGGCTGTTGATTCCTTTGAAAAACTGGAGCTTCTTGAAATTCGATATCTTGGGCGTAAAGGTTTGCTGACCGCTTTTTTGAGAAATATTGCCCAGTTGCCGGTTGAAGAGAGACCAGATGCCGGTAAAAATGCCAATCTTCTCAAGAATCGCCTTGAAAAGGCATTCAGGGAGCTTTCCAAAAAACTTAAATCCAGCAGGGATCTTAAGGGAGGTGGTGTTGATGTAACCCTTCCGGGCAGGACGTTTTTTAGAGGTTCCCTCCATCCGGTAACAAAAATATCCAGAGAAATTTCAGATATCTTTTCAAGACTTGGTTTTGAAATTGCAGAAGGGCCGGAAGTTGAGACAGATTACTATAATTTTGAGGCTCTCAATATCCCAAAGTATCATCCTGCAAGGGATATGCAGGATACATTTTATGTTGCTGAGAATATTGTGCTGCGCACCCATACCTCTCCAACCCAGCCAAGGGTAATGGAAAAACGAAAGCCACCGGTAAGGATTGTAGCTCCTGGAAAGGTTTACAGATGCGATTCCGATCTTACTCATACACCAATGTTTCATCAGGTTGAAGGCCTTATGGTAGATCGCAGGGTCTCTTTTGGTGATCTTAAGGGAACTCTGACCACATTTGTGCATCAGCTTTTTGATGAAGAGATATCCCTGCGTTTCAGACCAAGCTTTTTTCCCTTTACCGAACCCAGTGCAGAGGTTGATATCCAGTGTGTCATGTGCAGAGGGAAAGGTTGCCGTGTCTGCTCAAAAACAGGATGGCTTGAGGTTTTGGGCTCGGGGATGGTACATCCTGCTGTTTTTGAAAATGTTGGTTATGATACGCAAATCTATTCTGGTTTTGCTTTTGGCATGGGGATTGAGCGTCTTGCCATGCTGAAATATGGAATAGATGATCTTCGGAAATTTTTTGAAAATGATATGCGTTTCCTGGGGCAGTTTTAATTATGAAAGTGACAATAAGCTGGTTGAAAGATTTTACTTCTGCGGACTACACCCCCGCTGAAATGGCTGAACGGCTGACAATGGCAGGTCTTGAAGTTGACTCTGTGTCGGACAGATATGCTTACCTTGATAATATATTGGTTGCCCGTGTGGTGCAGGTTGAACAGCATCCTGATGCTGACAAGCTTAGTTGCTGTAAGGTTGATGTGGGAGGAGATAAACTTCTGTCAATTGTGTGTGGCGCTCCCAATGTAAGAGAAGGTCTTGTTGTGCCGTGTGCAATGATAGGTTCCGCGCTGCCCGGAGAAATTCTCATAAAAAAGAGCAAGCTGCGTGGCCAGATTTCCGAGGGAATGCTTTGCAGTGGAGCTGAGCTTAATCTTGATGTCAGCCACTCTGGAATTATGGAACTTGATCCATCTTTTGTGCCAGGAACTCCACTTGCGGAAGCTCTTGGCTTTTCAGATCATGTTCTGGAAGTTGATCTGACTCCTAACAGACCAGACTGTTTAAGTGTTATAGGCATTGCAAGGGAGGTTGCAGCATTTAGCAATCCTCCTGCAAAACTTGAACTGCCGGTGTCTGTAATGCCTGAAGATAACCCTTCTGTTGCATCCATTCATGACAATATTGCAGTTGATATTCTTGATTCTGATCTCTGCTCCAGATATACAGCAGGCATGCTGGTTGATGTCAAGGTTGGACCATCTCCTTTCTGGCTTCAGGATAGGCTTGTTGCTGTAGGAATGACCCCTATTAACAATATTGTTGATGTGACAAATTATGTAATGATGGAGACAGGACAGCCACTCCATGCCTTTGACTATGATAATATTGCCGGAGGCAGGATTGAAGTAAGGCGGGCTGGGGCAGACACAACCTTTAAAACCCTTGATGGCAAAGATCACGCACTTGAGCCTGACATGTTGATGATTTGTGATGGACAAAGACCTGTTGGCATTGCCGGTGTAATGGGTGGGGAAAATTCCGAAATTCTTCCTGGTACGACAAGGGTTCTTGTGGAAAGTGCATGTTTTAACCCTGTATCCATAAGAAGAACAGCCAAGCGATCAGGAATAAACACAGATGCATCCCACCGTTTTGAGAGAGGAGTCGATCCCGAGGCAACCATGAATGTTCTGAAAAGAGCAATGTTGCTTATGGCGGAGGTTTCCAAAGCTACAATATTGAATGGTCTTGTTGATGAGCATCCTGTAAAGCATGAACCGGTTAAAATTGATCTTGCTCCCTGTGCATTGAATCAGCGCCTTGGCACTGATATCGGGACAGGGGATATGGTCACTCTTCTGGAAGCAGTTGGTTTTCAAGTCAACTCATCAGATTCAGCAAAGGCTTTGGATAAAAGTGATTGTGAAGAACATCTCACAGTAAAGGTGCCTTCTTTCAGGGTTGATGTCAGCCGCCCCGAAGACCTTTCTGAAGAGGTTGCTCGATTGTGGGGATACAATCGCATTGAGACGCGTTTTCCAGATGTACCGGTAAGGGCAAAGGGGCCTTCTCTAAAAATTGTCATGCGTGAAGAGATAAGGGATATTATGACAGGAATGGGCTTTAGTGAGGCTCTTAACTACAGTTTTAACTCTGCATCTGCCTGTGACTTTATGTCTCTTGATGCCGATGATAAAAGGCGTTCTGTTGAGACCATTCTCAATCCCATTTCAGAAGAGCTTTCTGTTATGCGCACAACCCTTCTTCCCTGTCTCTTTGATAATATGCGTCGAAACAATTCTCAGCAGATTGATACATTAAAGCTTTTTGAAGTTGGTAAAACATTCCTTGCAACCTCTAAAGGAAGTCAACCTCTGGAGAATGAGATGTTGGCAGCCCTGTGGACAGGGGAGCGCACTGGAATTTCTTGGCATACAAAACGGTCACAATGTGATTTTTATGATATAAAAGGCGTAGTGGAGTCTTTATTCAGGGCTGTCGGCATTAATGGCGTCTCCTTTGAAGTGGCGGATTCTGCTGCTTATCCATATTACAGGAGAGGGTATGCTGCAACAATGCATTACAAGGGAAAGCTTTTAGGCTCAATTGGTGAGGTCAATGATGATGTGCTTAAAAATTTTAGCCTCAGGCAGGCCGCCTTTGTATTTGAGCTTGATCTGGATATGATGTTGTCTTTCTACTCCCACAATACAATGGGAACAACAGACCCTTTACCAAAATTTCCTTCACTTTCAAGGGATCTGACTTTGATACTTGATACATCTGTTGAGTCTGGCTCTGTTCTTGCTGATATTGAGGCTTTTAAGCAGGAGCAGCCATTGCTGGAAGATGTCTTTATTTTTGACCTTTATGAAGGAGCGCCACTTGCAAAGGGTAAAAAATCCCTATCTTTAAGAGTTGTTTATCGTTCAATGGAAAAGACATTGAAAGAAAAAATGGTAAAAAATATTCATGGTGACATCTCCAGAAGAATAATTGAAAAATATGCTGCAGAACTGCCATCATAAAAATATCGAACCCTTTTGTTGACAAAATAGATTTTTTGGGGTAGTCTTCAAAATTAATTCATGGGCGGGCATAGCTCAGTTGGTAGAGTACAAGCTTCCCAAGCTTGGTGTCGCGAGTTCGAATCTCGTTGCCCGCTCCAGTGAACTTGATTTGTTATTTTAATGGCTATTTTTAATAATTCTCATCAAGTCTCTTTATGGATTGCGTATATACAGCAAGTCGTGTTTTTATGTGATTATGCAAACTTAAGTTTTACGCGATAGTTAATGAGAGATCAAAAACAGATGGGATATTTATAATAACGATCATCGTTGCCCGAACAATGGGTTTATGATTTAATATTTTTGGACATCAGGGAAGCGGGCATATGCCCGTTTTTCTGTTTAATGGGGTTGGAAAAACTTTTAGATTCCGTTTTTTTCAAGTCTGTTTTTGGTTTTTGTATAAAACATACATGGCGGTTCATCGCCACAATCGAAGTGATGAAAGCCCTTAATTGGTGGGGACTTTCATATAAATGCTAAGTTGTGGCAAATTGGTTTGCCATGGCCGTTATATTGATATTTAGAGGGTTGCAAGAGGTATGGGTAAAGATCAAGCCTGGGCAGAATCTGTGATTGCTACCGTAAAAGATATTGCAGAAGATGTGTGCAGTTCAGAAAATATGGAATTTGTCCATGCAGAGATGCTTTCAGAAAACGGGGGGGCAACTCTTCGTATATATCTTGATAAGCCAGGTGGTATTACCATTGATGACTGTATTTACATGAACCGGCAGATGGGAGATCTTCTGGATGTTCATCTTGATGATGTGGGCAGGTACCGTCTTGAAATATCCTCTCCTGGCCCCAGGCGTCCATTGACAAAATTGCAGGATTTTGAACGTTTTAAAGGTGAACGTGCCAAGATTGAACTCATGTTGCCTGTTGACGGCAGAAAACGTTTTACCGGTTCTATTGAGGGAGTTGATGAGAAAGGTATGGTTACGCTTCTTGTTGACCAGAGAAGGGTGGCTGTTGGTTTCGACCAGATAAAAAAAGCCAGATTGTCAGGTACCCATGGGGAATAAAGATGCTTATTACAGATGTTAAACGGGTTATTGAGCAGTTGAGCCGTGATAAAGGTATTAATCGGGAAGTGCTGGTTGCAACCCTTAAAGAGGCAATTGAATCTGCAGCAAGAAAAAAGTTGGGTGCCAGGGCTGACATTGAAGTGCATTATGACGAAAAAACAGGAGAGGTAGAAGTCTTTCAGTTTAAGGAAGTTGTGGATGAGGTTCATGATCCGGATGTGGAGTTGACCCTTGAAGATGGGCTTGAGTATGACCCTGAATGTGAAGAGGGCGACAGCCTCGGTATAAAGGTTGACACGTCGCTTTTTGGCCGAATTGCTGCACAGTCTGCCAAGCAGGTGATTATCCAGAAGATGAAAGAGGCTGAACGGAATGCGGTTTATGATAATTTTATCCATAAAAAAGGTGAAATTATAAACGGCATTGTCCAGCGAATTGATAGAGGCAATATCATTGTTAACCTTGGTCAGGCAGAAGCTCTTTTGTCATCTCGGGAACAGATGCCAAGGGAAAATTACAAGCGTGGTGACCGCATCCGTGCATATGTTTTGGATGTTATGGAGGAATCACGGGGAGCACAGGTTCTTTTGTCACGCACTCATCCTGAATTTCTTGCAAAGCTTTTTGCTTCTGAGGTTCCTGAAGTTGCAGAGTCCATTGTTACCATAAGAAGTGCTGCAAGGGAGCCTGGAATTCGATCTAAGATTGCTGTGAGTTCTTCAGATTCTGATGTTGACCCTGTTGGTGCCTGTGTAGGTATGAAAGGCAACAGAGTTCAGAGTATTGTTCAGGAGTTAAGAGGAGAAAAGATTGACATTGTCCAGTGGAGTCCCGATGTTGCAAAGTTTGTATGTAATGCCCTCTCTCCTGCCGAAATTGCCAAGGTTGTTATAGATGAGGAAAACAGGAGCATGGAGATAATTGTCCCTGATGAGTTCCTCTCAATTGCCATTGGTAAAAATGGTCAGAATGTTCGTCTGGCATGTCGTCTGACAGGGTGGCATCTTGATGTAATGAGTATGGATGAATACAGCCGCAAGCTAAAGAAGATGTACTCTTCTTTTATGAGGATTCCTGAAATTACCATTGATGTTGCAGAAAAGCTCTGCCGGAATGGCTTTACCACTTTAAAAGAGATTGTAGATGCATCTGACGATGCATTGTTGTCGGTTTCTGGCCTCTCTGAAGATGAGGTTGTGTTGATCAAAAAGTCGGCAAAACAGCTTTTTAACTCATCTGATTCTAAATCTGGTGCGGTCAACCATCGTAGGCTTGATATAAAAGAGAATGAAAGTTCTTTAGAAGATACGTCTGGATCTTCAGGGGAAGAAGTTCCTCCTGTTGGTGATGAACTCCCGAAAACTGATGACCCTCTTGAAGTTGACGCTACTACTCCAAGTTTTGATGAGCCTCGGAAGGTTGATGAAGCTCTTGAAGAATCTATGGAAGTTTCTGCTGCTCCAGAACTTGATGATCCTTCAAACGCTGATGGGACACCAAGAGTTGTTGAACCTTCAAAAGTTGATGAGGTGTCATAAATTTGGTGAAACTCCTGCTCGTGGGGCAATTCCAGAGATTGATGCAACACCTGATGCTTATGGTGTGCTAGGCAATAGTGTTCTTTCAAGGTTTGATTGTCGGGTAGAAAATGCCTTGAACCTTTGAAAAGCCTTAAAAGTCACCCGACAGTTTAAACTTGAAGAGGCAATAGTGAGAATGAGATGATTTCTGAATCATAAAATTAAATGACAGTCAAACATTGATGAATTCGTACAACGTCCCCAATGCCAGAATTGATATTGATAATTTCAGAAGGTTTATGGCTAAAAAAAAGATTTGGGATTCTTACAGGTTCATTAAATTTTGACAGACTGCTAAACTGTTACAGAAAATTTTTTGTGTTGTTTAAAACTGTTTTCTGGAAAAAATATGGTGCGATTTTTTTGGGGGGATAAATGGCAAAAATCAGAGTATATGAACTGGCCAAAAAGCTTAACATGACTAACAGGGCTCTTTTGACAAAGCTTGAGGCTATGAATATAGAAGTTAAAAGCCATATGAGTTCCCTTGAAGATGAAACTGTGGCTAAAATCAAGGAGAATCTTTTTGGTAATAAACAAAAAAAATCAGATACCAGGGTAAAGGCCTCTGTGATTAGAAGGCGCAAGAAAAACAGGAAAAATCGTCCTGCCGGTGATGATGTATCAAGCACAGAGAGCTTTGACTCTTCAGCATCATTATCTGTAAAAAATGATATAACCCCTCCTTCAGCATCCGGGAAAGCATTGGATGACCAGGATAAAACGCTCTCTTCCAAATCCACAGAAGACAATATAGCCTCCCATGAAAATAAATTAGAGGATGCTGCAAATATGCCTGAAAATAGAAAAGGTGCATTGCCTGGAAGTATGAACAACGAATTGTCAGGCAGTGAACCACCTTTGAAAAACTCCAATACCAGAATAAAGGGAAAAATAAAAACAATGTTGCAAAAATTATTAAGCCTGCCCCTTTATCTGAAACATCAGCGTCAACGCCTGATCCTGCCTCTTCTGTTGAATCTGAGCAGCCTTCCGGACTCCATAATGAATCCTCTTCTGAGCCTGATGCCTTAAGTAATACAAATGAGAACTCCAGGCATGAGTCGTTAGGAGAAGATGACTTTTCTCATGATAAAGAGAATTTTGATTCAGAAGATTCTTCAGTAAAATCAGGCTCATTTCCCGAAGACTCAAATGAAAAAGAGTTAATGGCTGAAGATGCTTCTTGTGAGGCAGATAAAACTGCTTCCGAAAACAAGACTGCGGATGATCTATCCGATAGTGAAGCCCGGGAAAAAGCAAAATCCCAGGGGGAAAAACCTGTAGAAAGTGGAAATAAAAAAGAGACTGACAAGCCCGGAGATTTAGAAATGCCTGACCATTCCGATGGGAGTATGGAACGATCTGATTCTGTTGATATGGATAAAAAAACTCAACAAGCTTCTTTAACTTCACAATCAAGTGGGAATGAAAATGCAGAATCAGTTCAAAGTGGAGATAGTGACACAGGAAAGGATACTGCTGCAGGTGATAAAAAGAGAAAGCGAAAGAAAAAATTGAAGAAAAACGAACCTGCAAAAATTATTAAACTGGCTGTTCCTATTCCGGCGCGTCAGTCGAAAAAAAGTGATCATCAGGATCGCGTTCCAGAGGCTGCCTCCGCTGCTGCCGGGAAACGCTCCTTGCCGGACAATGACACTGATAATAATATCCCTGTGACTAAAGTCTATGCCAATAAAATACCTGCCTCCGGTGTTGAACCATTCCTGCCAGGTGGGGAACTCCCTGATAATGATGACCTCAAGTCAAAACGTAAAAAAGGCAAGGGCAAGAAGAAAAAAAGAGGTGAAGATGCTGAAGTTATCAATGATGATCTGTTAAAGGGTTCTCCCAGGAAGCGTAAATCTGTTGTTGAGGGCAAGGATCTCTATGATAAGGCGTTTTCAGGTAAAAAAGGCCGCAAAAAGGATGGCAAGGGAAAACGTTCCAAAGCGCAGAAAACCCAGATTACCGTCCCTAAGGCTATCAAGCGGCGTATCAAGATTGATGAAACCATTGAACTGTCAGAGCTTGCAAAACGTATGAGCATCAAGGCAAATGAGATGATAGTGAAACTCATGGGTCTTGGAGTTATGGCTACGGTTAACCAGACAATTGATTTTGATACCGCAGCCCTTGTTGCTGCCGAGTTTGATTATGAAGTTGAAAGGGCTGCTGCTGTTGAAGATGTATTGATGCATATTCACGAGGAAGAAGATCCAGAAAAACTTGTGGGACGTTCTCCTGTTGTTACAATAATGGGACATGTTGATCACGGTAAAACATCACTTCTTGATGTTATCAGAAAGTCAAGGATTACAACCGGAGAAGCAGGCGGAATTACCCAGCATATTGGTGCCTATAGTGTTGAGACTCCAAATGGAGGCGTTATCACTTTTCTGGATACTCCTGGTCATGAAGCATTTACATCCATGCGTTCAAGGGGTGCCCAGGTTACGGATATCGTTGTTCTTGTTGTTGCGGCAGATGATGGTGTTATGCCCCAGACCATTGAAGCCATAAATCACTCCAAAGCGGCAAATGTCCCTGTGGTTGTGGCTGTAAACAAGATGGATAAACCTGACGCTGATCCTGACAGGGTCATGAGGGAGCTTGCTGAGCATGGCCTACTTTCCGAAGATTGGGGCGGTGATGTGATTTTTTCCAAGGTCTCGGCAAAGACACAGATGAATATAGATCATCTTCTTGAGATGATTCTTCTTCAGGCAGAAGTTCTTGAGTTAAAGGCCAATCCTGACAGGCTCGCCATCGGTCATGTTGTTGAGGCGCGTCTTGATGCTGGAAGAGGCCCTGTGGCAACTGTGCTTGTGGAGCAGGGCACCCTGAAGGTTGGTCAACCTGTTGTTTGTGGTCTGCATTCAGGCAAGATCAGAGTCATGATAGGGGATTTGGGGCAAGGTATCGAAAGTGCCGGTCCAAGCACACCTGTGGAGATTGTGGGCTTGAGCGGAGTTCCTGATGCTGGTGATGAATTTGTGGCACTTGCATCGGAAAAGGATGCCAAGCAGATCAGTGAGAGCAGGATGCACAAGGAGAGGGCAAAGGAGCTTGCTAAAAAGAGCAGGGCAAACCTTGAAAAGCTTTTTGCCAATATGGGTGCAAGCGAGGTAAAAGAGCTTAAACTCCTTATAAAAGCTGATGTTCATGGCTCCCTTGAAGCACTTAATGAGTCACTGATGAAGCTTGCCCAGGAAGAAGTTGATATAAAAATTGTTCATTCTGGTATTGGTGCAATAAATGAGTCTGATGTATCTCTTGCCGCTGTATCTGATGCCATCATAATAGGTTTTAATGTCCGTCCCACCGCAAAGGTACGTGAAATTGCAAGGGAAGAGAATGTTGATATGCGTTTTTATGATATTATCTACAATATCATTAACGATATCAAGGCAGCACTTACCGGCCTTATGCCTTCTACATTCCATGAGAACATTATAGGGCAGGCAGAAGTTCGGGATATCTTTGTCATACCAGGCAAGGGAACCATAGCAGGTTGTTTTGTCCAGGATGGCAAGGTTGCAAGGGGTGAAAAAATTCGTCTTCTCAGAGACGGTGTTATTAAGTGTGACAGCTATCTATCTTCCTTGAGGCGTTTCAAAGATGATGCAAAAGAGGTCACCCAGGGCTATGAATGTGGTATCGGAATTGACAAATATAATGATATCAAGGTGGGTGATATTATTGAGTGTTATGAGATAGAAGAGCGCAAGGCAAGTCTCGACAGTCTGAAGGAGTAATCTTTTATGAAACCCTATCCGAGAGCGGAACGTATCGGAGTTGCAATTCAGACCGCTCTTTCTGAACTTTTGAGTCGAAAAATCCAGGATCCCAGGATTGCCATGGCAACCATCAGCAGCGTTAAGGTTACACCTGACCTGCGGGTTGCCTATGTCTATTTTGCTCATTTTGGTGGTGAAAAAAAGGTTAAGGATGCAATGGCAGGCTTCAGACGCTCAAGCGGATATATAAAAAAACACATTACACCCAAGCTTGGTTTAAAATATATGCCGGATATTCGATTTGTGCATGATGCTTCCTTTGATTATGGAAGCAGAATAGATGCTCTTCTGAACCAGGTTGGAGGGACAAAAAAGAAAGTGCCTTTGGGGAGCAGTCAGACCCTTCTGATGCGCAGATCAATGCTTCTAACGATCATGCCAATGGTTCTGATAGCCATGCCAACGCTTTTGACGATCATGCTAATGCTTCTGACGATCATGCTAATGCTTCTGATGATCATCTTAATGTTTCTGATGAAAAATCCATTGAATAACGGTATTATTGCCATTGACAAACCAGAAGGGATCTCATCTGCTGCTGTAGTTGCCCGTGTTAAAAAAAACTGGGTGTCAAAAAGGCAGGGCACACAGGCACACTTGATCCTTTTGCCACAGGCCTTATGTTGTGCGGGATAAACAAGGGAACCCGTCTCTCCCGCTTTTTGCTTGGAAGTTCAAAAAAATATGTTGCAGGCGTGAAACTTGGAGTGCAAACAGACACTCTTGATATAACAGGGGTTGTTACAGAAACCTTTCCTTCTGCGGTAATTGATGGAATTTCCCTTGATCGAATCAATGATGTTATTGAGGTTTTCAAGGGTGTTCAGATGCAGCATCCTCCTGTATATTCTGCATTAAAACATAAAGGCAAACCTCTTTATAAACTGGCAAGGGAGGGAACTCCGGTCAGAAAACCCCCCAGAAGTATAGAGATCCATTCAATAGAACTTAAGAGCCTTGACAAGCCATATATGACAATATATGTTCACTGCTCAGCCGGAACATATATAAGAAGCCTTGCCCATGATATCGGACAAAAACTTGGATGTGGTGCATTGCTTCAATCCCTTCGCAGGGTTGAAACCTCTAATTTTTCAGTTGATGCGGCTGTATCCCTGGAAAAATTTGAATGCATGGAGCAGGAAGATGCTTTTAAATGCATCATTCCAATGACAGAAGCCATTTCTCATATGCCGACCATTAATGCTGATCCTGAAATGATGACTCAACTGAAGTTTGGCAGACCATTCAGACCTGCGGATGACTTTTCCTCAGATGATGAGATTTGCAGGCATGAACTGACTTATTTCAAGGTAGTTGACAGCGATGGCAATCTTGCTGCTATTGTGGAATATGACAGAGAAATTGACTCTTATAATTATAGTTGTGTTTTTGTAAATTAGTTGTTAGCATGATTTTCAATGTGCCGTGATATTTTGCATTCCTGTGTTTTCTATCTTCTTCCCTGTCTGAATGGAATATTGGATAAGGAGGTGCAGCAGGACAGGAGAATAGCAGAGTATCATTTATATTATTTATTCCAATTAAGGAGTTACGAACGTGGTATTATTAGCTGAAAACAAAGAAGAGATGATTGAGCAATTCAAACAACACGCTACAGATACTGGTTCCCCGGAGGTGCAGGTTGCACTTTTGACCCACAGAATCAGTTATTTGACAGAGCACGTTAAAGTGCATAAAAAGGATCATCATTCAAGGCGCGGTCTTTTGATTCTTGTTGGAAGACGCCGTAGTCTTCTTGATTATCTCAAGAGAAAAGATATCAACAGATATCGTTCTCTGATTGAAAAACTTGGTCTTAGAAGATAGAAGAACGAGAATATTTCAAACAAGAAGACTTCAAGCAAGAAGATTTTAAGCAAGAACATTTTAAGCAGGAAGATTTTAAGCAAGAAGATTTTAAGCAGGAAGATTTTAAGCAAGAACGGGGACAGATTTAAAATCTGTCCCCGAAAGTGCAAAACATCAAAACATCAAAACATTAGCATTTTAGCATTTAATAACCTGACCTCTATGGGTGGGATTTTTTAACTGATTTTTTTTTACGGGCGGTATTTTCTGGTCATTGCTGATACCTGAATAAGTTCGCATGTGCAGCATCAATGATCTCATTGATGTTGAATGTGCGCGTTTATTCGGTATTGAGAATGCCGAGGAAACCGCCTTTTTTACAGGAGAATGTATGGAGACAGTAGTAAGAGCAACCATAAATGGCAGGGAGCTGACAATCAGTTCCGGAAAGATTGCCAAACAGGCATCTGGTTCCGTTGTTGTCCAGTATGGCGAAACCATGGTTTTGGTGACAGTTGTGGCATCAAAAGAGTTGAAAGAGGATATGGGTTTTCTTCCCCTTTCAGTTGAATATCAGGAAAAAATATATGCTGCCGGCAGAATCCCCGGTAACTATTTCAGAAGGGAAATAGGAAGGCCCAGCGACAAAGAGACCCTTACCTGCCGTCTCATAGACCGACCAATAAGGCCCCTTTTTGAAAAAGGATATGGATACGAGACACAGATAATTGCCACTGTGCTTTCCATGGACAGGGAAAACGAAGCAGATGTTCTTGCAATGGTAGGAGCCTCTGCTGCCCTTGAAATATCTGATATCCCCTTTGCCGGACCCATTGCAGGTGTGCGTGTGGCAAGGATAAACGGGGAGTTTGTTGCAAACCCCACCATTGCCCAGATGGCTCAAAGTGATATTGAACTTGTGGTTGCCGGTTCCAAAACAGGTGTAATAATGGTGGAGGGTGGAGCCAATATTGTTTCGGAGCAGGAGATGCTGGATGCAATATTCTTCGGCCATGATGCCATGCAGCCATTGATTGAGATGCAGCACGAACTTAAAAGTGCCCTTGGCAGGGAAAAACGAATTGTTGAACCACCACAGGTGAATGCCGAACTTGTTACAAAGGTACGTGAGCTTTCATGGGAGAGAATTCATGATGCTGTGCAGACAAGGGGCAAAATGGAGCGCAGCAAGGCACTTGACCAGGTCAGATCTGATGTTATGCTTCAGATGGAAGAGGAGTTTGAAGGTAATGAGAAGCAGATTAAAGCTGCTTTCGGCGACCTTGTCAAAGAGTGCAGCCGACAGATTGTCCTGAAAGAGAAGAGACGAATTGACGGCAGAGCTTTTGATGAGATAAGAGATATTACCTGCGAGGTGGGAAATCTTCCCCGTCCCCATGGAAGTGCTCTTTTTACAAGGGGAGAGACCCAGGTTATGGGTGTTCTTACCCTGGGTTCCGGAAGGGATGAACAAAGAGTGGAAACCTTGAGTGGTGAGGAGTCCCGGCCCTTTATGCTGCATTACAACTTCCCTCCGTTTTCAGTGGGAGAGTGTCGTCGTCCAGGTGGCCCGAGCCGCAGGGATATTGGGCACGGAACCCTTGCCACCCGTGCTCTTGAAAGAATTGTTCCTGTCAAAGAAGAGTTTGAGTACACAATCCGCCTCGTTGCAGAGGTGATGGAGTCCAACGGCAGCTCCTCAATGGGAACCGTTTGCGCTGGCACTCTTGCCATGATGGATGGCGGTGTTCCCATAAAAGCACCTGTCTCCGGTATTGCAATGGGCCTTGTGCAGGATGATGAGAATACTGTTGTGTTAAGTGATATCCTTGGAGATGAGGATCATTTTGGGGATATGGATTTCAAGGTGGCCGGCACCAGAGAAGGTATAACAGCTCTTCAGATGGATATAAAAATCAGGGAGCTTTCCCGTGATATTATGGTCAAAGCCCTGACCCAGGCAAGGGATGGTCGTATCCATATTCTGGACAGAATGCTTGATACACTTAATGTCTCAAGATCGGAAATGTCTCCCCATGCTCCAAAAATTGTTACACTTAAAATTCATCCTGACAAAATTCGAGACTTGATAGGCCCTGGCGGCAAGATGATCAGATCAATTCAGGCTGACACCTCAACCACAATAGAAGTTGATGACACAGGTCTTGTGAAAATTTCGGCTGACAACGAAAGTAACGGTCAGGCTGCTGAAAAGATAATAAATGATATCTGTCTTGATCCCGAGATCGGAGGCATTTATGAAGGGGAGGTTGTCAAGACAACTGACTTTGGGGCATTTGTAAGGATCAAAACAGGTACAGATGGCCTTGTTCACATTTCAGAGCTTGCAGCCCATAGGGTGAAAAAAGTTACTGATGTTATTAAAGAGGGGGAGATGCTCAAGGTAAAGGTGCTTGATATTACAAGGGATGGCAAAATCAGGCTCAGCCATAAAGCAGTCCTGGAGTCATAGTACAAATGACCCTTAAATAATTGGTATGCTTCATTTCCCAGTTTACACTTTCCGGAGAAAAACTTCTGGGTAGCGGGAATTTCAATCCAGAAAGTATAAAGTACTTTTGGAATAATATGAAGGGTATCAATGACTCTGTTGATTAAGTGTTTACATATTTGAGTTCACTACAATATAAAGGATATGAAATTGATTTATAACACATTATATTGTGGTATTTTTTTCAAAAATCGACTAAATCAACAGGCTCATTAATTTGGGGACAGATTTTAAATCTGTTCACGTTATTGTTAAATCCTCAAAGTCGGCACCTATGATCTTGTAAGAGTTGTCAACACTGTCTGAATCAGGATTCCCAAGATTAACAAGATAAGGCAGGATTATCTATCCTGAGCATCCTATCCATCCTGGTTATCCTGGTTATCCTGGTTCAGACAACTGCAATAACTTCTGAAAAAGCAATAAGATGTCGATTTTGAGTAAATCAAAAAGGGGAATAAAATTAGCGATGCAGACATCTTCTTTACCGTCTCTTTCCATATGCCCCCTTGCAAGTGGCAGCAGAGGGAATGCCATCTATGTTTCAGGCGGTAAAAGTGCTGTTCTTGTTGATGCAGGTCTTTCAGGGGTTGAGATTGAACGCAGGATGGCATTAAGGGGGATATCTCCTCAATCCATAGATGCTGTTGTGGTCTCACATGAGCATACAGATCATGTAAAGGGTGCCGGTATTTTTAGCCGTCGTTATAAGATCCCCCTTTATATCAATGAAAAAACATTTAATACTGCATCTCCAAGGCTTGGCAGTGTTAATTTTCTTAACTATTTCAAGTGCGGCAGGCCATTTAACATTGGTGAGCTTACCATAAATCCATTTTCCATATCCCATGATGCTGCGGATCCATCAGGGTTTACATTTGAAAGACTTAAAGCAAAGCTTTCCATTACCACTGATCTTGGTATTGTGACAAACCTTGTTAAATCTCATCTTAAAGGTAGTTCACTTGTATATCTTGAGGCCAATCATGATCCTGAAATGTTGCAGTATGGTCCATACCCGTGGCATTTAAAACAGCGTATAAAAAGCAGGCGGGGGCATCTTTCAAATCAGGAGGCAGGCGAGCTTTTGTGCGAGATACAGGAAGGGGTTGTAAATGGTGATAAGTGTCTCTCCCATGTTATTCTTGCTCATCTGAGCGAGGAGAACAATACACCTGAAAAAGCACTGGAAACAGTGAACCGTTTTTTAGGGGCATCACATAAGATGCCCCCTGTCAAGGTGGATGTTGCAATGCCGGACACTCCAGGAGAAATGGTTCATTTGAACTGATTTGAGTGTACCCTTTTTAAACTATTTTTCACCTTTCCAGTCATGTAGAGGGTCTGGTGGATAAGCTTTCATAGTAATAATTTATGTTGGATGTTTAAAAAAAGCACACTTCTTTTATTTGTAATTTTCCTGTATTGCTATTTCCATGTAAGAGTCTTTACCTTTTCAAGGGTGTATTGGCGGTTTCCAAGTCCAATTTTTTCAGCGTATTCAAGCTGTATTTCCCAGTTGACATCTGGATAAAGTCCTTTGAACTTATCTTCTCCGGGCTGGATATTTTTTTTAAGACAGGTTCCGGGAAGGGCTGCTTCTGCATTGATGAGATCCACTGCTGCCTGGTCAATGGCAACCGGGTCATTGGATGCCAGAACGCCTATGTCGCCCACAATCGGGCGGTCATTGTAAGACATGCAGTCACATGCAGGTGATATGTCTGTTACGAAGTTGATGAAAAAGCATTTTCCTTCCTTGTTTTTCAAAACCCCCAGGCTGTATTCCATCATTTTTTCAAGAAAAACAGGAATTGTCTGGTTCCAGCGGATATTGACAGAACCTGTCGGGCATCTTAATATGCACTCTCCGCATCCGATACAATCTTCTGTATTGATGGATGCCTTTTTATCTTCAAGTGAAATTGCATTGCCGGGGCAGTGTTCAGCACAGTTGCCACACCCTATGCAATTTTTTTTCTTGATTGTAGGGCTTACATTGGAGTGTTGTTCAAGTTTTCCTTTTCTGGACGCACAGCCCATGCCAAGATTTTTTAAAGTACCTCCAAAACCCGAAAGTTCATGTCCCTTGACATGTGCCACTGAAATCAAGGCATCCGCAGATACAATTTCGCTTCCAATGTGGACATAACGGCAATGTTTCTGGTTGATCTCTACATCTGTTTCGCTTTTGCCTCTTAGGCCATCTGCAATTATAATAGGTGCGCCATCCATACTTGAATATGAAAATCCGTTTTCAACAGCAGTCTGTATATGTGAGACAGTGTTGCTTCTGGTACCTGCATAGAGGGTGTTGGCATCGGTTAGAAACGGAAGTGCCTCTGCTTTGCGAACGGTCTGTATAATCCTTCTTATATAAGGCGGTCTTATAAAAGCAACATTGCCCTTTTCTCCAAAGTGCAATTTTATTGCTGTCAGATCCTTTTTATCAAGTACATCAAGTATGCCGGCTGTTTCAATCATACGTTGAAGTTTGTCAGGAAGGTTCTCCCTTGAATTGGCTTTAAAATCCGTGAAGTAAACTTTGGATTCATTTGATAAATTTTTTGTCATTTTAAAAACTCCTGATAATGAGAAGAGTGGTGAATCATCATGTTTAAAAAATCATATGGAATAGATCAGTTAAAGGAACTGGAACGTCTCTATATATTGTACGAAAAATATTTTTATCATCAATTATTAGATTTATCTACATCTGAGGATAAAAACAGAGGTCAGCAGTATCAGGGAACGGCAGATTTGGACAGGCGTCGGGATGCTCCGCAAAACAGAGAAAGGTCAAAGTGGCATTGCAAAAAAGGATGTGACACATGCTGTACCTGTAATGTTACAATGACATCCCTTGAGTGCGAATATATTCTAACGCAAATGTCATTGGATGAGAGGTATAAACTTATATCATTAATATACCAGAATCGTTCTGCCATAAGATATCATCCAGAGGTTACAACCAATGGATTTGCACAGATCTGCATGGATGGTGGAGATATACCGATTGAAGATAATGACCCTTCCTGGGGAAAGTGCCCCTTACTGGGTGAAGATCACCTCTGCCCAATATATGAAAAAAGACCATTTGGGTGCAGAAGCCTTGTTTCCGAGGTTGACTGCTTCAAGAGCGGATATGCAGAGATTTCCCCTTTGACGCTTACTGTCAACAACATATTCATGCAGTATATTGAGCATCTTGACTCAGGTGGTATCACTGGAAATTTTACCGATATGATGCTTGCTGCTGGCACCTGGGATTCTGTTATACATGATGATGAAAAGATTCATATTATATATAACCGGAAGGCACGGCTGTTGATGATTCCGCCGGAACACAGAAATGCTGTAGAACCCCTTCTTAAGAGTATTTTTGACGGGAAACAGTAGAACTATATTTTTATATTAGCATGATATATCTATATATCATAAAGGAGCATTAATGTAGCGCGCCCCTCATCCTTATCTTTATAAAGGCTAAAGGGGCTAAGCTATCAGTTTTTCATTATTCTTATATTGATAATCCTTCCACTCTTATCCAGATATGCAATAGCCCTTGCTATGGTTTTTCCAGAAGACTCACTTACTATTTTTACATTTTCTTCAAAAGTAAGGCCTGGTGTGATTCTTTCAGATGAAGCGTCTTCTGAGCCATCATTAAACGATGAGGATTGATCCGTGGAATTTTGCTCCTGGGAATCAGAAGCTGCTTTTCTTATCCTGGCCTTATTTCTGTCCGATATTAGTTTTCCTACACCGGAATAGTCTCCTGTGCTTTCATCATTGCTACAGGCATTAAGTAACAACATTGCAGAAGCAACAAGAAACAATGATGCTTTTATGACAGGTTTGGATTTCATATTGATTTTCACGTATCGCACCTCCTCGCCTTGTTTATCAAATGAGTTAGAATATCAAACTGATATTTTCAGTTGGGTATCACGCTGATATTAATAATTGGAGTATCAAGCCGATTTCTCAACTTTGAATCGTCTGTTTAATCTCATGGTGCTGAAAAGTCCGTAAATATCACTTGAAACATTGATGATTTCAAGAGTACTTCCTTTTTGGACAAGTGTATTATGAGCGGCAATTATAACTCCAAGTCCTACGGAATCAACCATTTCAACGCCTATAAGGTCAATAATAAGTTTACCCTCACATGTGTTGATTGCCGACAGAAGTTCCTGTTTGAAATTTTCAGCCATTGAGGCTACTACGCTTGTTCCAGGTTTTATAATGGTGTTTTCACCTTCTTTGATTACTTCACTCATTGGTTTTGTATCTCCTTGTTGTTAATAGATTTTGTAATATTAAATTTAGATTTTTACCTCTGATTCTTGTGTTATTTTGGCAAGAGAATCAGATGGGCTGTTTTTGTTCTGATTTGTCCGTTTCAGGGTATTTCAGAAAATTTATTCTGGCTGGTGTAAAATTTTAAGTTTACTGTTTTACATAGTTGAATAATTGGTTTATGAAAAGAGTAATTTAGAACAGGAATTATTTTAAAATACCATTATAATGTAAACCATTGAAATTGTAAACAGGCTGCAAGATTATCATTATAGAAAACAGTTATCAAGAAGCACGTTTTTTTTTCGCAAAATTAATATCTGTTTTCGGCATCCTTCATTTGAACCCAAAAATACTTTACACTTTTTTGTGAGAGATTCCCGTCACACAGAGTTTTTCTCTCCGGAAAGTGTAAACTGGGAAATGAAGCATGCTGAAATTTGTGTCCATTTCCACGGTAAACGGGCATGATTGATTACGTATCAATCACCCCCAAATATAAAACTGATAGTCATTTTCACGGTAAAGAATAACTTAGGAGTCAAATGAGCCGATTCTTCAAAAGATTTGCTATTATTTCGGGCTATTGCGTAATTTTTATTTTTGTAGTCATTGCTTTAGCCATAACATCATCTTTTTTTTATATTAATTCAGAACATTGCAGTCAGATGATTCAGGAACAGGTTAATTCCCGCATTCCCGGCACAATGGTTTGGAAGAAGTTGAATATCTCCTTTTTTAAAGGCAAGTTAACTATTGATGGTTTTCAGCTTCTGCTTGATGGAAAAGAGATTGCAGGAGTTGATAAGTTAGATATTTTGCTTGTTCCTTCAGGATTTGCCAGGGGTGAAATAGTGGTGGAACACTTCAATATTGAATCCCCCCGTGCAGAAATTTTTATTTCACAGGATCAGAAGATAAATATTCTTGGTGCTTTTCCTGAATCTGTTGAGAGTGACAAGGAACCTCAGCCTGAATCTGATGTGATGAAAAATATTCACTTTAATGTAATAGTAAACTCTTTAAATATAAAAAATGGAAGATTTACGTACCATTCAGAGGCAGACGCAGTTAAAGCCACTCTGGATAATCTTGCAGTTACAGGAAAGGCAAATCTTTTTGAAAAAACCGCTGATATTTCCATCTCAACCGGAGATATCAGTTTTGAACAGTCAGGAGGAGTAAAGAGCAAACTTGAAAAAGTTGCAATGGAAGGTCATTTTCTGGTGGATTCCATCTCTGGATTCTCACTTGTTGTTGACTCTGAAGCTGCTGATATCGTTATAAAAGGTGAGGCTACCAATCTTTTGCCTTCAGATACTATTTTGTCATCAGAAAACCCTCCCTTTTCACCTGATCTTGATTTTACGCTTGATGCAAATATTGTGTCAGAAGAGATTGTCAGGATGTTGTCACTTGAGCATGATATTGGTGGTGGAATTTCAATTCATACAGAAATTCGAGGCAGTATAAATGATCCTTATCTCCTTTGTACAATTGAATATCCTGATGGAACACTAATGGGCAGAAAAATTGAAAAATTCTCATTTAAGGGAGTTATGGAAAAAAGGGAGATTGTAATCTCTTCACTTGAAATTGACCATCCCCATGCAAAACTGAAAGCAGACGGGAAGGTTTCTCTTGTAAAGGCATTTCCCCAAGGATTTCTGGGTACAGAAACAGGAAATAAAGCTTCCACAACCCCAATATCAGCAGATATGGATAAAGAACCATCTTCATCATCTGTAAAAGAACCATCTTCATCATCTGTAAAACATCCATCTGTAAAACATCCATCCATTGATCCGGCTGATATTTCCTGGGATTTTTCAATTGCTGGTTCTGATATTGAGCCTGGCATAATACTTGACTCAGAAGGCATAAAAGGGATTGGTGGCAAATGCGGTTTTACTGCAAAACTTGCAGGCAATATGAACAATCCTGAAGCTCACCTTGATTTTCAGGCAGATGGGGCAACTTATGAGGGATATCCGGCAGTTGATACAAAATTGAAAGTTTCCCTTGTAGATGGTGTGGTTAATATAGGCAATATGGATATCTCCTCCTGTGGTGCCAATGTTCAGATTAAGGGAAGCGTTGCAGTTCTTGAAAAGGAGCAGAACGGCTCTTTTGGTAAATATGTGCCAATGGCTTCACCTCTTCTCAATCTTACAGCAGTTCCAGGGGAGGCTTTTGATATCTCAATAATTTTAAAGGAACTTGGCAGGTTGGGGCTTTTAGATGAACAGAACATTGAAGGAAAGGTTGAATTTAAAACATCTTTGAAAGGGACGCTTGATAATCTCATTGCAAAGGTTGACCTTACTGCTGAAAATATTAAATACGAAGCTGAAAAGATTGATAAGGTTGACCTTAAAGCAGAATACAGGGACAAGAAACTTACCATCCCGTCACTTGATGTAACACTTGCTGAAAACAACAATTTAAACGCGAATGGATGGCTTGATGAAAACAAACGCTTCAATGTTGTTCTGGCATCAAAGGGGATAGATCTTCTATGCATTGATGCTGTAAGGAAAACTGATATGTTAAAAGGTGTTGCAATCTGTTCAGTATCAGCTTCAGGTACTTTTGATAATCCTGAAATAAATGGTAATATTTCACTTAAATCTCTTGAGGTTATGGATAAACCCTTTGAGGATTTTACAGCATATATATCATTGAAAAACCGGAAAGCAAGGATTGCAGGAAAGTTAAATTTTGATATTGATGCTTTTTTTGATATGGATTCCAGGGATTTTTCTGCTGAAGCTGTTTTTGCTGACACAGACCTTCTGCCATGGTTCAACTTTGCAGGTGTAAAGGATATTGAAGGCCATACCACAGGGCAGATCAAGGTAAGCGGTAATGCTGACTCTCCTGACAAAGTAACGGCACGCTGCAATTTTGATGAGATTTTGGTAAGGCATCAAAAATATGAAAACGCTACTATCAATCTTAAGTTCCTGAAAGCATGGAGTGATGGAGATTCATTTGAGGTGGAAAAATTTAAAATCCTTCTGCCGGAGAATGGAGAGGTTGAAATCTCGGCTTTAGGCAGGATTTCAGGTGAGGTTGTTGCAGATGCAAAAGCCGTTATTCCTGTGAGTACAGCCCCTCTTTTTGTTCCTGATCTTCCCCCCATGGAAGGAACTCTGATAATGGACGTTAATGGAAAAATGGATCTGGGAAGTCTTAAAAAAGGAACTCAAACTGTCGGGAGTGAAAACTCAGAATCCAAAAACATTAATGAGGCTTCCCTTGATCTTTCAGGAGCCAGTATCAATGCAAACTTGCAATTTAAGGAGATAGCAGTAACCCTGCCTGAAGATTTTGGTCGTGTTGAGAAGATCAATGGCACAATCACAGGTGACTTGAACCGGATTGATATAACAAAGATCAAAGGGCGATTCGGTACTGGAACATTTCTTTTAAAGGGTGGGGCAGAGCTTGATAACTATATGCCGCAAAATATCAACATCTCGTTTAAAACAGAGGCCATTCCCGTTAATATGGTTGAAGGTTTGGCCGCGGATATTTTTTCTGATCTGAAATTCAATGCAACTTTTGATAAAACAGTTCTGTCAGCTGCCCTTGTTAGCGGTGAGGTGATGGTTGCAAATGGCCTCTGGAATCGTGATTTAAGCGTGGAAAAAGAGGTCTTTTCAACATTGACAAGCAGAAAGCGTGAGAGAAAAGTGGCAAAGGAGAAAAAGGAACCTGACCCCCTTCTTGAGAAGATCGCTTTAGATGTGGCAGTAAAGGGCAAAACCCCTTTTATTGTGGACAACAATCTTGCATATATGGAGATTTATCCGGACATCAAGGTAATGGGCAATGCTGCTTCGCCCGCTGTCTCCGGAAGATCCGAGATAAACCCTGGAACAATAAATTATCAGTCCAGTGAATTTACCCTGACAAAGGGTATTATAGACTTTGTAAACCCTTATGTTATTGAACCTGAGCTTGACATTGAATCCCACAGAAGTGTACGCCAGTGGGATGTGATGCTTGCAGTTTCTGGAACTCCTGATAATCTTGACTTCAAGCTCTCCTCAGACCCGCAACTTGAAGATGGCGATATTATATCGCTTCTTCTCAGGGGTAAAACCGTAAGCGAACTTATAAATGCCGAAGGCGGTACAACAATGTCCACAGCAGGGATGCTCTCCCAGGTTGCAGCATCGGCAGTAAGTGATAATCTGAAAGCTGCCACAGGCCTTGATATTTTTGAGGTGGGTTTTGGAAACTCCACAGATGATAATGGTCTCTCTGATATGAATGTAACCATGGGTAAGGAGATTACCGACAACATCACAATTAAATATGGAGCAGAAACCAAGGATGGAGAGATGGTCCATAAAACTTCTGCTGAATACAAGCTTATGGATAATGTTTCGGTAAGCGGTTTTCAGGATTCAGCAGGTCAGTTTGGAGGTGAAGTGCGCTACAGGCTGGAATTCAGATGAATAACTATCTGCCTTGTCTCTACACTATGTTTCCGGGCTTGGAGTTTTTTATGCCCGGGGTGATTATTGTTGCTTTGTTGACTTATCTTTTTTGCTGTCTGAATCAAGATAACCAGGATGAAAAGGATGTTCAGGATAATTAATCCTGCCTTATCTTTGTTAATCCAGGGTATCCTGATTAAGACAATTTATTGAAGTTAACAAATTAGAATTATTAATTATTTTTAGAATCATTGGAAAAAACAATGGGGTACAATAAAATTATATGTTTGGTGATGATGGGTTTTTTATTGATCAATGGAGTTTGCCATGCAGAGGAGAAAGAGGAGTTAGCCACTGATAAAGCTGCCACTGCCCGAAAGTGTATCCATATTGAAGAGTTTAACCTGCATGGCAATAGTGCATTTTCAACTGCTCGTTTAAAACTGAGAATGAAAACATGGCACTCATCCCTGATGCCCGGCAGTTTAAACTGTTTCAATGAAAAGTGGCTCCAGAAAGATATAAAGGGACTTGTGGAGTTGTACAGGCAAAAGGGATATCCAGATGTTGATATTATCTACTCCCTGAACCGGAGCAGAGATGACTCCTCATCTAACATGGAAAGTGAGGATGAAAATGCATCCCAAGATAGTAACGGAATCCAGGTTTCAGACAGTTATGTGGCTTCAGATCTTGATATTAATATCAAGATTAATGAAGGTTTGAAATATGAGCTTCAATTCCAGGGCAACATCTTTTTTTCTGAAAAGGATCTTGAGAAGCAGATTGATCTGGTTGAAAAGGGAAATATTCAGGACTCTGCCCTGAAAAAAGGCAAGGTCTCCATCCGGCAGAAATACCTTGATGCAGGATTTCAGGATGTCGCAGTCTCATTTGAGAAAAACAGGGTCATTCTGGACGATTCCGGCCAGGAGGTCTGGCAGGTTCTTTACAATGTGAATGAGGGTGTCCAAAGTGTTGTCAATGCACTTATTGTTAAGGGCAATCAGAAAATTGATATCAAGGATATCATGGCAGCCATGTTGATCCGTCAGAAAGGTATGCTTGAGGTTGGCGGATTTAATGAAAAAGTGTTACAAAAGGATATTAACGCCATTGAGCTACTATACTTGAGTCGAGGTTTTCTTAATGCAAGGGTTGAGAAAAAAATATCCTTTAAAAAAGAAACTTCTGAAGAGAGTGATATTGAAATAGCTGAAAGTGAAGTTACAACAGAGAAAAGTGAGAGTGCAACAGCGAAAAGTGACGTTGCAATAACGGAAAAAAATGTTGATATAGCAGAAAAAAACATAAATGATCTTCAGTATGTGGATATAGAGATATCCATTAATGAAGGAATCCAGACACTTGTTTCCTCTGTGCGGATAACCGGACTTGAGTCATTTGACAACTCTGTTCTTTCTGTTGATGAACTTTTGTCAAAAATTTCTCTTAAACCTGACCAGCCATTCAGGGAGTACATGATTACAAGCGATGAAAATCTGTTGGGCATGATGGTCTCTGAAAAGGGTTACCCCCATGTCAAGGTTCATGGCAGTTCAGAACTTAATTCTGACAAAAGTCTTGCAGATATTGTCTGGAAAGTTGAGCCAGGGCAATTTATCCGCTTTGGCAATATTAAGTATTCCGGAAATACACGATTAAAAGAGGATGTTCTTGAAAAAAGAGTTGCAGTTGTCCCGGGTGAACCTTTTTCCCTTAAAAAAGTGCTTTTGACAGAAAAGCAGATAAGGGAGAGCAGCGCTGTTAAATATGTTCAGGTAAAGGCGCCAGGGCTTGCTATGATGGAAAATGCACCTGATCTTGAAGTTGAGATTCAGGAGAAAATGCCATATTTTCTTGAGGCAGCAATAGGATATGATACAGAGCAGACCTTTTTTCTGGATACCAAGGTCGGGGACAATAATTTTCTGGGCAGAGAAATTGATGCATGGGTTGCAGCCAAAATAAGCGGCATTGGGTACAGAGCGGAAACTGGTCTTGCAAAGCCCTATTTCTGGGGCAGCAATATCAATGCAACAGGTAATCTTTATGTTGAAGATCAGGAGGAGCTGAATCAGGACTTTGGCACAAAATCCTGGGGTGCAGAGGCTGGTTTTACAAGACCGCTTTTTACCCGAAAACTTACAGCAGGCCTCACCATGAAATATGAAAACCGCAATACCTACGGTGATGTTGAACCTGAAGAGCAGGATGCAAGGAATATAATGATAACTTCTCTTTCCCTTGGATATGACTCAAGGGACTCATCAGTTCGTCCCACAACAGGAATGCTTTCAGCAGCATCTATGGATGTTTTCACAGGTTTTGACAGTGATCTTGACCGTTTCCTTAAATACAAGGTTGATTTCAGAAAGTACATTACACCTTTTAAGCATCTTGTGTTTGCATTGAGAACCCGCCTTGGATATATTCAGCCCTTTGGTACAGAAGATAGTGTGGCAGAAGATCAGCTCTTTTTTCTTGGTGGTACCTCTGATGTAAGGGGATTTAAGGAAAACATGCTTGAATATGATTCAAGTGACGATCCGGCAGGCGGCCGTACAACTGCCAGTGCATCCCTTGAAGCCAGAATAGAGCTGCCTGCCCAGTTTGAGCTTAACTGCTTTGTGGATACAGGCCGCATTGACGATCTTGAATCAGATGTTGAGTCCAGAGGTTTTCGATCATCTGTGGGCCTTGGATTAAGGTATATAACCCCCATAGGGCCTGTGGGGATTCTTTATGGACATAAGCTGGATCCGGATGAAGGGGAGGATTCAGGGCGGATTCATTTAAGTGTTGGATATACATTTTAGGTATTGTTTGTTTTTTGTTAAATTGATATAACGTACATGGCTGATGACCGCCACAATCGAAGGGATGAAAGTCTTTATGAAAACAGCCATTTGCGGGGACTTTCATATAACATACATGGCAGATTTCTGCCACAATCGAAGGGATGAAAGTCGTTTTAAAAACAGGCTGTTACCGAGACTTTCATATAAACATACATGGCAGACACATCTGCCACAACGAAGCATGAAAATCCTGAGAAGGCTTGAATCACGGGGACTTTCTTATAAAAAACCTACCTGTGACTAGCTGCCGGTATGGAACGATACCGGTGGCATGCCATGAACTATAGCGTTCCATAAAACGGATTTGTTTTTTGTACTCAAAAAGCAAATCAAAATAGCATGTTATAATTTGAAATTTCATTATCTGGAGTACCATACAACGAAGCCAAAAAAAACCGAGCGGCTATGACCAAGGCGGTCTGCGTTTACGTGGTTGTTGTACCCATTGCTAAGGTTTTATGCAGAAATCTGGATCATTCCAAAGTCTTTCAAAATAATTCATGTAATACATTGCTCCATGAGCAGGAGCCTTGAACTCATAAGAAATGGTTTGTTGACTCGATATTCCGTAAAGGTAAGGGCCGATAAAGACGTGATCATCCACTCTGAAATAAAAATCTTCAGGCAGACTGTCATAATATTTGACCTGAATATTCTCAGGCTTTGGAGCTATCTTTTGAAGGTCTTCAATCCATTTTTGCAGGTGGAGAATTGTCTGTTTGATCTGTCCGGGTGCTTCTCTCTCGTCGATTTCACGCTGTTTGACGTTCTCCGAATCTGGATGGTGTGTGACAAATCGAATTTTGAGACCACGTTTCACTTTTTCCCTGATAACCCTATCCTTGGCGTCTCGAAACGACTTCAATCCCCAAGCTATAATATCAAGATGGTTTTCAAGAGACTCAAAGGCCACGTCAGTGCTTTGATTCATCTTTTGTCTTGTCTCATATATTGCTTCAAGCCCCCAATGCTCTACAATATTTTTGATTCGGTTCATCCGCACCAGATACTTCGAGGTAAGATATGAAACAACAGAGCTGGCAATCAATGAGCATCCGATGCTCAATAAAATATTTCTACCGTCCTGATTTTGAGTGAACAGTGCAGCAAACAGGCAAATAACACCAATGCAGCAGATCAGACCGTTTATCAGCGTAGCGTTTGTCTGCTCAAGTATTTTATTTAATTTGTTTTTCAAATCATTACCCCCCTTTGGTTTTTCCAAGTGTACGCCTTTGTGTATCAGAAAGCAATGGTGGGTGTCAAACACGATAGGAAAGAATCTCTTGAATCAATTTGTAGCAGAATATGAACGCATTTTCCATTTGTCGAGTTACTTTTTTTTGAAGCATGATTTTCATGATTAACGGATTATCCTGATTTTTCATAAGGTTAAACCTTAAATCCTTTAATAATGTTTCAAAATTTTCCGAAAAAGTGTACCTGCCTTCTGAAGGAAGTGCATTCCGTCTATTATGGCCGATTGCATCGGAGAGATTACTGATGAAGATCAATAAATGTAAAATCTGATGTATGGGTTTTTCATGTTCAATGTGTGGTTGACTTTTGGCTTTTTTTGTTAAATATAGACTACTGCTTTTGGAAGTTTAAACTATCGGGTGATTTTTTATGCTATTGAAATGTTCAAGGCGTTTTGTTCCTGACAATCAGATAGCGAAAGAACACTGCCAGAAAAACGTTTTGTAGAGACAAGGCATGACCGTGTCTCTACAATTAAACGAATCCTAATTTTTAGCTTTGACAATGCACTACATATTATGAGCAGACAGCCCGTGAACTTTAACAAAACACTATCATGTAAATTCTGATTTTGACAATATAATATGTATCGTAAAAGTAAATAAAATGTTGATTTTGAAAAGATAATCAATGAGGAGTTGTATTGAAACCTGATTTTAGAACAGCCAAGTTAATGGCAGTTATTTTCACCCCTGAATTCAGTATCACTGACAGACTTGCCATTGCAAATGCCGTGCAGACCATTTCCGGTGGCAGATTTAATGGCGAGTTTATAAGTGTCCCTGTTGCACAGGATGCAGCACCTGAAATTCCCCGCATCATTCTTACCTCCAAAGATGGCACATGGAAATTTGAGGTTTCTCTTTTGAGGAGTAATCTTACTTTTTTTCAGCCTGCCAACCTTGCTGTCAATGTTCCTACAGTTGTCTCTTTCGGAAAATTTGCAGGTTCGTTTTTCAGTCTCTACCAGAAAAGTATCAATGCAAAGGCAGCAAAGCTTGGTTTTGTTACGGAAAAATTTATGCCGCTGGACAGGGAAAAGCCATCGGGTATGATTGTGAAAAAATTCTGTAACGAACATTTTGCTCAAAAGGTTTTTGATAATACAGAAGCCTTTGAGCTTCATTCCCTTAAAAAATATCCTTTTGACCGTTTTCACATAAACTCATGGGTAAAATTTAAAAGTGCAAAACTTGCAAACAAGGCCAGAACTCCCATAATACTTGTTGAAAATGACATAAACACATACATGGAAGGTCAGGAAGGAGCAGATTTCAAAGCAGATGACATTATGACTTTTTTTTCTGCCATTCCAGATCACCTGGAGAGCATTTCCGCTCTTTTTTTCTAACACACTTCAAAAGAGAAGATAAAAAGATGTTTACAGCAGGATCAAATAAAAGAAGCTCTGACTCTTCGGCATTTATTTTTTATGAAGATCAGGATACTACAAGCAGGCCATTTATTGTTGAACACTCCTGGCCATCGGGATTGAGTGAATACTCCTGTTTTATTGATAGGAGATCAGGTACCGATTCTGTTGATTCAAAAGGCAATGCAGGTATTAGATTAAAAGATGGTGGCCGTATTCTGGCAAACGGGAAAAGAGTTCTGTCATTAAAAGATGGCTCCGCCATCCTGAAAGAAGACCCCCTCTCCTTTATGGATGAAAATACAATCACCCTGGGCAAGAGAACCACAACCCCATATTTTGATCTAAATAAATTTATTTATTCCCAGAGAAACAGAAAAATAAAAGAGTCAATTTATGATCTGGAGCTTGATACTGTAACATCTGACAGCTCATCAGAGTTTTCTGAAATCCAGCAGATTCTTGAAGAGAGTGAGGATATCTCAAGACCTGAAATCTACTATCTTAAGTGTGTTCGCGACCTTCCTTGTGTTGAAGCTGTTTTTTACCAGACAATGCCGGAATTAAAATGTATCTCAACTGTTTTGACAACAAGGGATCTTGATGTGACAGAAAGAATCTACGACATTGAAATCCGCGTTTCTGAAAAATATACAGGGGAGCAATTCTACTTCAGGGTGGACTGGCTCCATGATAATGTTGATTTGAATTCAATAATAAAGGACAAGAGAGTTCTTTTTCATAAAAGGAGTATTGATGCCTGATAAAGAGGCTCATTTTGAAATTATAGACAAAAATTACAAGGCATTGATGCATTTGTCCTCCCCTGACCCGTCAGAGCACATAGAGTGGTCAGTGATTATTATCTATTACATGGCATTGCACTATATTCAGGCCTATTTTGATGCTACATGCGAGGAGCACTATTCAAATCACATGTCACTTCAGAACAGAATGAGGGAGGTGCCTCAGTTGCGAAGTATTTATGGCAGATACAGACAACTTGAAGATGATTCAAGAAAAGCACGCTATGATGGTGAAACATTCAATATATATACACTGAGAAACGAGACTTTAAAAAGCTTTCAGAAGATTCAGGATTTAGTTTTGAGCTGGCTGGAAAATACAGACAGAAACTCCTATAATCTTTATAAGCTCTTTCCACCCAATTAACTTAATGCTTCTTCAAGTTCAAACTGTCGGGTAATTTTTGAGGATGATTACTTGAAATTGTGCATTTTTAAGTGCTGCTCTACCCGACAGATAGACCTTGAAGGAAAAATCAGGAGAGATTATGAAAATTATTTATCTATTCTTTTTTTAGTTTTAACATTTTTGGGGCTTATTTACCCTGCATCCGGAGATGACAAGACGTTTGTGGGATCAAAGATTTGCAGTGAGTGCCACGAGGAGCAACATACTCATTTTGAAAACTATGCAAAGAAAGCCACATCCTATGAAAGCATTGCTGTAATGCGCAGTAAATTGACTGAATCAGAGTTTGAATCGTGTTTTGAATGTCATACCACAGGTTATGGCAAACCTGGAGGATTCATATCTGAAACAGAGACTCCGGAACTTAAAAATGCCGGTTGTGAAGTGTGTCATGGCCCTGGAAGTGTTCATGTGGAGTCCCAGGACCCGGAGGATATAATAACAGAGCTTTCCATTGAAGATTGTAATCACTGCCACAGCGAAGATCGAGTTGATGCATTTGATTTTAAGCCATTGCTTTTTGGCGGTGCTCACTGATCTTTTCAAGGAAGAATATAACAGACAATATCATCAACTATAGTATTCCAGATAATTCAATTGATAATGGAAAAGTCTAACCATCTGTTATCTGTATTAATTTTTTTACCAAAAAATATAATATTTTTCTGGAAAGCTATATGAGTATTATGTAGCTATTGATTCGGGAAGGTTCTGCAAGAAAGCTCTTTCTTGAAGAATGATAAAATTTTCTGTATCCGCTTTTTTTAGTGGGTCAAAAATATAATAAGGGGTCAAACAGTGTCTTTTATAACAAAAAAATTATGGCTTCACTTTATGTCATGTATATCTGTTATTGTTATTCTTGTGTTTGCGATTTTTGTCTGGAATATTGTTAAATCGCAAAATTCATTACATACAATCCAGGCAGGGCAACAGAATATGATGCTTGCAGATGCTGTGGAAGGTGGCATGTTTGATGCCTTGGCCATTGGCGATAATGATGTGGTTAAAACACAGTTTAAACGGCTTCATGATAATCTTTCCGGGCTAAAAGTATTTGTGTATGATTTTAACGGCAAGATATCATTTACAACAGATTCCGGATATGAACATAAGCAGATTATGGATATTGTAGGCATTGAGGCTGGTTCTGCTCTTAAGGCTCTGCTTGAAAATGGCGATAGTTCCGATTCAATGTATAACGGAAGATTTGACGGAGAGCCTTTTACCATATCACATAAAGTTATTCCCAATGAAAAGCGATGCTTTCACTGTCATGGAAGCTCAAGAGAGATACTTGGTGGAATTACTGTCTGCTCTTCAGAAGCTGAATCACTTGCAAATATGCAGTACTCCCGCAATATAAGCCTTTTAATTGGAGTTGTAGGGCTTATTGCAATTATTGTGATGATCTGGGTTCTTTTTCACTATCTTGTAAATACCAGATTATCACTTGTGACAGCTATATCCCAGCAGATGAGCAAGGGCGATTTTACAACAGACATTGTGGTAACCGGAAATAACGAAATCAGCACCATTCTTATGGGCACAAAAAAATTGAATGCTGAACTCAGCAGCATGATACGCAGGGTGATTGAGAACTGTAATGATCTCAATCTTTTTTCCTTGACCCTTGAAGATGTCTCCTCAACTTTATCGACTCATGTTACTGAAACATCTGGCAAGTCTCAGAGGGTTGCATCTTCGGCCGAAGAGATGAGCAGCTCTCTTCAGACCATTGCCTCTGCAATGGAGGAGACAACAGTCAATGTAAGCATGATGGCATCTGCGGCTGAGGAGATGCATACAACAGCCGGTGAAATTTCAAAAAGTACAGGACAGGCAAAATTCACAATTGAAAAGGCAGCAGAAGCTTTTATGCATACTGCAAATGTTGTTGATGAGCTTGGTAAGGCTGCCTCTGCCATTGATGAAGTCACGAACGGAATTCGCGAAATATCAGAACAGGTGGGGCTGCTTGCGCTTAATGCCAAAATCGAGGCTGCCAGGGCAGGTGAGGCAGGCAAAGGATTTGCCGTTGTTGCAGCAGAGATTTCCGATCTTGCTGTGGAGACTTCAAACTCCACAATAAAGGTTGATGAAACCTTAAGATGGATGAAGCAAAAGGCACATGAGACAGTCACAAGCATTCAGGATATTTCAAAAACAGTTGAAGATTCCCGCGATGCCATAACGACAATTGCCTCGGCAGTTGAGGAACAGGCCATAACTACTCAGGAGATTTCAGGCAACATAACACAAATTTCCACAGGGGTTTCCGATGTCAACCAGACAGTCAACCAGGGAGCTGCCACAGCAAAGGAAGTAGCCGCTGACATTACGGTTATCAGCAGTGCAGCAAGCCAGATTCGGATTGATGGTGAAACCGTGAGTGAAAAGTCCGTGCAGTTGAAAAAAATGGCAGAAGAGCTGGCAGGTATGATGTCCAGTTTTAAGGTATAATGCAGTAATGCAATAGTCATTATATCGATTTTAGCTAAGTGTCTGATTTTATTGAACTCTTAAAAATATGGGTTGTAATAAAATCAATAGGTTATGGAAAATCGATATAATGTCGGATCAAATATGGCTTTTATCAATTAAACCAATGCTGCCTTAAATAGATATTTTGCCAAGTGAAAATGTTATTAAAGCTGTCAATCCAATCATTAACAAAAAAAGTGTGATTAAAAAAATTCTGTCTGACTTTGAAAGAGTTATTTCAAGTTTTGGAAAAAGTTGTTTTGTCAAAATTCCGAAAATTAAAAAATTGCTCAACAGTAAAAATGGATTTTTTGATGCTGTTACTATTGCTGGTTGTAGTTCATTGCCATGTATATAAATTTCTATGAAAGATAACAGTGCTAAAACTGGCAAATTCAATATAAACCATGTACCAATATAGAGAGATAGCACAAGGAACCGCTTTGAGTCAGAGCTTCGATTTTTCATCCATAATTACCTGTTACCAGTCAATGGGAAAGTAGTCCTTCAGAAATTTTCCGCACCAATGCTTTCCTGTAATAATACCATGAAAAAAGGGATCACACACCCTTGCAGCTCCGTCAACAATATCAAGGGGGGGCTGGAAATCGTGGCGTTCCTGTTTGAGTTTTGCCAGAATGGCAGGATCTTCATCAGTGACCCATCCTGTATCAACTGCATTCATGAAAATCCCGTATTTTGCAAGCCCGTCGGCGGCTGTATGGGTGAGCATGTTAAGGGCGGCTTTTGCCATGTTGGTGTGTGGGTGACGGCTTCCTTTTTTAAATCTTAGGAATTTTCCTTCCATGGCAGAGACATTAACAATGTGTTTTTTACCTGTGTAATCCTTTTTCATAAGATCGGTAAGGCGGTTGCACAGCACAAATGGAGCAACAGAGTTCACAAGCTGGATCTCCAGCATCTCAGAGGTCTCTATCTCCCCAAGCTTTAGCCGCCATGAGTTTGTCTTTCTTAAATCTACCTGCTGAAGGTCGGCATCAAGTTTCTCTGTCGGAAATGCACTCTGAACATCAAGGGAATGATCACAGGAATATGGAAACTGTGATAGCTTGGCAGACATGCTCAATCCAATTCCTGAAGAGGTGCTGGTTTGTTGATTGTAGTTTGCAGGCAAAACACCTTTAAGGAGTGTATCTGCTTTCATGGCTGGGTCTTCGTCTATTATATCTGTTTTTTCAGATGTCTTTTCTGTTGTTTCAGCTATCTCTTCCGTTTCTTTGTATCCTCCATTGTTACCACCAAGTTGAAACAGGCACTCCTGATAATCATAAAGAAGGGCTTGAACATCCGGTGGAAAATCAGATATCTCTATGTTTTCATTTTCCATCAGGTGTGCATAGAATCCTGGTGGACGCCGGACAGTCTGGGCAGCATTGTTGATGAGTATATCAAGTCGCTGATATGTTTTTTCAATAAAATCAGCAAATATCTCAACACTTGGGATATGGCGAAGATCAAGACCGTATATATGAAGTCTGTGCTTCCATTGAGAAAAATCTGGCTCCCTGGAAAAACGCAGGGCAGAGTCCTTGGGAAACCTTGTTGTTGCAATTACCCTTGCTCCTGCCCGAAGCATCATAAGGGTTGCCTGATACCCAATCTTAAGTCGCGATCCTGTTATCAGGGCTGTCTGGCCTTTAAGAGAAGCAGTCTGAAAACGTTTTTGATAATTAAACTCTGCACACTCAGGGCACATGGTATCATAAAAATGGTGAAGTTTTGTAAATTCTGCTTTGCATACATAGCAGTTGCGGGGGCTTTTGAGTTCAGGAGGTTCATTTTCAGAATGATTTTTTGAGCAGAAGATAGGTGCATCTTCCGAGTTGGAATTAGCTTGTTCATCGGATGCACCTGAAAAGGCTAAATGCTTATGATCTCCATATGAAATCTGTACAGGAGCAACAAAAACCTCAGCTTCCCTTGCTTTACGGATTCCTGTTGCAGCCCTCAATTTTTTCTCCTTTTCTGCAACTGCAACTCTTTCCAGCCTTTTTTTCTCTTTGTTTCGTTTTTTTATCTCCTTGCGGTCAGGGCGGGATATTTTTCCTGCTGCTGTAACAAGGGCTATCCTCTCCTTTTCAGTGAGCATGGCCAGAATCTCTGAATTTTCTGCAATTTTTTCCATAATGGGAATGCAGTCAAGTATCTTTGTCAGTGTATCCTGTTTATTTATGTTTGTGGTATTTATTGTTGTATTATTCACTATATTTTGCGTCCTTCTCAGGCATAATATTTTTTGGGCATTGTGAATCAGAATTTGATAAAGATTAAAAGGCAAAGGAATATTGCATAAATTCCGGCAACTGACAAGCGTGGATATGGTTTTATGGCATAATGGCTGATGCCAAGGCTTATTAAAATGGAAGCAGCGCATACAATTATAAACTTGAGAAAAATCTGACCGCTTTTCCAGTAACTTAGAAGCAACTGAAACAGTATCACAATTACAAAATGAACAAGATATATATAGTATGAATTTGATGCCATCATCTTGCCAAAACGTGAAGGGCGGTTCCAGTAACGAAGGGCGATGGATGTAAATGCCGCAATAAATGAGATGCAGAGAAATGACCGGGCAAGAACACAAAAAAAGAGTTTGCCAGGCGAGAAATTTGTCATCACTTCCTTAAAAAGTCCAAGCATGATCAATGAGAGGAGAAATGAGGCTGCTGTCCAGAGGGCAGGATGTCCTGGTATTCTGATGGCATTTGGCCACCCTTTTTTAAAGGCATAAACGCCCATGCAGAAGCAGAGAATATATGTGACAATTTTTTGAGGCTGGAATTGGAATATATTTCCAATGGTGACCCAGGGATCTGGATTATATGGGGTTGCAAGGAGTATAACTCCTATAAAAGTCGCTATTGTTGAAAAAATTCCAATGGCAACAAGGAAGGTCAGTAATGATTTTGAAGAGGATTCTGTAGATGGTTGTTGCGGCATTTTTGTTATCTTTTCTTTTTTCTGGTTTGCATATAACGGCCATGGAAGAACCATTTGCCACAACGAAGCATGAAAGTCCTTTGGAGCCTTAAAAGACGGGGACTTTCTTATAAACGGCCATTGAAAAACCATTTGCCACAATGAAACATGAAAGTCCTTAAGAAGGTTAAAAAACGGGTATTTGTTTATAAATCCGAACATTATAAAAAAGAGAAGCAGCAGGGATATAAACCACAAATGAGATTGATGGGGCCGGTTGAATGAAAGTATGACACCTGTGTAAAATTCTCCGGCAATTTGCATATATTCCACCCAGTATGAATAAAAGCTTTTGTATATTAATACATTGCTGCTTCTGTAGTGATAAATGAACTGAAAAAGAGGGGTTACAATGGGGAAGCATATCAAAACCGGAAGCCCCAGTCTTTTGAATTTTGCCTTGATAAACTGCTTGAATCCATTTTTAAGTATGGAGGGCGTGGCAAAGTAACCGGCAATAAAAAAAAGGATCGGCATGAGAAAAACATCAAGGATGATCATAAGTATGTCAAAGAAAACAGAAGTTGCATCCTTGACGCACCACCAGGGAGCTGCCTGGCTGTAACTTACAGCCGCATGCAGAACAACTACCATGAGCACCATAAGATATCGCAGGTTATCAAGAAAAACCACCCTGTTTTTGCTGTCTGTCTGAACAGTCATAATACCTTTCCCTTTTACGGTTTTATCAATTTAATTGGGCATGTTTCATTTTTCGCTTTACACTTTTGTGATTCGTATTCCCTTTTTCAAAGGCTTTACATCTGAAAAGTGTAAAGTACTTTTGGATGAATTAAGGATGCCTTTAATTGTATGGAAAATTATAATTGTGAAACATGTTTTAAAGCAGAAATCTCCGTGATATAAGAGCACCTTGAAAAATTCAAATATTTCACAAATAGTACACTAAAATACTATGATAAAAGTCAAGGATAAAAGAATGAAATACAATTTTGATGAAATAATTGATCGTGCAGGCAGTGGCTCTGAAAAGTATGACAATCGGGAGAAGCTTTTTGGCTCCAGCGACATTATTCCCATGTGGGTTGCTGATATGGATTTCAGGGCGCCTGACTTTATTACAGATGCTCTTATAGAAAAAATAGAACAAGCCGTATATGGATACTCCATGAAGGGTAAAAACTTTTTTTCCTCTGTTGCCGGATGGATAAAAAGAGAGCATGGATGGGAGATCAAAAAGGAGTGGTTGAGTTTTAGCCCGGGCGTAGTCTCAGCACTTTCAATGTCCATCCTTGGAATGACAGAGCCAGGAGATGAGATTGTTATCCAGCCTCCGGTTTATCATCCATTCTATTTTGTGGTAGAAGATAACAACAGAAAACTTGTGAAAAATCCTCTTGTTCTGAAAGAGGATCGCTATGGCATGGACATTGACCATCTGAAATCTGTTGTTTCTGAAAAGACGAAAATGCTTCTTCTTTCCAGTCCCCACAATCCAGGTGGTATGGTCTGGACAGAGGATGAACTCCGTGAGCTTGGAAATTTTTGTGTGGAGAGAAAGATCATAATAATTTCCGATGAGATACACTGTGATCTGGTCTCAAAGGGGCATCACCACACTCCCATGGCAAGTATATCCGAAGAAATTGCCGATATAACAATAACCTGCATGGCTCCAAGCAAAACATTCAACATTGCAGGACTTGCGGCATCGGTGGTATTGATTTCCAATCCGGAACTTATGGCAAAATATAAAAAGACGCTCAATGCCATTCATGTGGGGGGTGGCAATATCTTTGGTAATGCTGCAATGATAGCTGCCTATGAAAAAGGTGATTTATGGCTTGAAGAGGCTCTTGATTATATTGGAGCAAATATTGATTATGCCGAACATTTTTTCAGGGAGAAGGTCTCAGGAATCAAGATGATGCGTCCGGAAGCATCATATCTGTTGTGGCTTGATTGCCGTGAACTTGGCATGGAACAGGATGAGCTTTGCAGCTTTTTTATCAAAGGTGCAGGAATTGGTCTTAACGATGGCACCATGTTCGGGTTGGAGGGCAAAGGATTCATGAGGATGAATGTTGCATGTCCAAGAGCTGTGCTTGTCCGTGCCCTTGATAATCTTGGAAATGCTTTGGAAAGACTCCGTGTTAATAAAGGTGTGGTTGTCAGGTGGAAATGATTTTAAATCTTTGAATTGCCTGAAAAATCATCCGACAGTTTAAACTTGAAGAAGCACTCACTGTTCGTTCAAAGTTTAACTGTCGGGTAGCCATTTTCCTCTTCAAGCTATTTTAAAAAGAGTTTGTATGCAAGGCGATGCACAATATTGCCATAGGGCGGATAAACAAGCTTTCCGCTGTTTATCCGGGATTTCATCATCACCCCTTTTGCCTTGGAAAAGGCTAAGAAGCCTTCATGGCCGTGATATTGACCCATACCTGACTCACCAATACCACCAAAGGGAAGATCGTCTTGTGGAACATGTGCCAGGGTATCATTGATAAGCACACCCCCTGAATGGGTGTGTGTCAGTACATAGTCAATATTTTCCTGGTTGTAGTCAAAATAGTACAGGGCAAGGGGTCTTGGGCGATTATTTACAAAGTTCACTGCCTCATGGAGGGAATCACAGGGAAGAATGGGTAGAAGAGGCCCGAATATCTCTTCCTGCATCACCTTCATTTCATCTGTTGTATTCAGGATGAGTGTTACCGGCATTTTACGTGTATTTTCAAAGTTTTCACCTGCCGGATTGACAGAGATAATCTCGGCACCTTTAGATCGTGCATCTGCAACCATCTCCTGAAGTCTTTCATACTCCTGACTGTTTATAATGGAGGTGTACTGTGGATTGTTGAGCATTGTTGGGAACATCTTTTTGACGCTTTTTTTGAAATGTTCCACAAACTCATTTATGCGTAATCTGGGGCACAGTACATGATCAGGTGCCACACATGTCTGTCCCATATTGAAAATTTTACCAAATGCAATGGGCAGCACAGCCTCTTTCATGGGAAATTTGTCATTTATGATGGCAGGGGTTTTGCCGCCAAGTTCAAGGGTCACAGGTGTCAGATTGCTGGATGCTGCCCGCATTATCAGGCGTCCAACCTCTGTTGAACCGGTAAATACAAGATGATCCCATGGTTTGCCTGAAAATGCGGAACCTGAACCTTCATCTCCTGTCATTACAGTTACGTGATCTTCATCAAAGAACTCCTGGAACATGTTTTTTAAAACATCTGCCGTGGCCGGAGTATTTTTGCTCATTCTTATCATTGATCTGTTTCCAGCACCAAGAATACCTGCAAGGGGTCCAACAGAAAGATAGAGAGGATAGTTCCAGGGGGTAATAATGCCAACAACTCCAAGGGGCTGATAGATCACCATGGCTTTTGCAGGCTGGAAAAGCATCCCCACTTTTCTTGGAGATGGTTTCATCCATTTTTTTACATGTTTTCTTATGTACCTTATGTTTTCCACTGCCGGAATTATTTCCGCAAGCAGGGACTCATCCTCGGAACGGCACCCAAAGTCATCATCAAGTGCATTGGTCAATTTTTTTCTGTACTTCATCAATCCATTTTCAAGGGTTTTCAGGTGAGAAATCCGTTCCTTTGCAGATGGCATGGGATTTGCCATAAATGCTGCTTTCTGGGCGTTAAACATTTTGTCAAGGGGGCTTGAATCCACTATTTCCATGATCTCTGTATTGCCTGAAATTTGAGAACTGCTGCAATCTGTTGCTTTTCTTATGGGTATGATCATTTTGAAAAATCGCCTTATCAATCCTGTGGTCATTTGTGAGTGACCAGTTAGTATTCAGTGTGAATGATTTTTGGTGTGAACGCAGTTTTTTTGATTTAACTTAATTAATATAGCTCTGTTTTAAAAAATGTTCAACAGATGGGCATTTTTCATTTATCGGTTTACACTTTTTTTTGAACCATGATTTTCTCGATTACAGGATTACCTTGATTATAATCATGTTAATCCTGTAATCCTTTTAATCATGGTTCAAAATTTTCAGAAAAATGTAAACTACTTTTGAGTCTATATGAAAGATGCCAACAGATGATTCTATTTTGTAAAAAAAGAGCAGAAGATGTGGTGATGTTGTATGATTTGAGAGGTTTGACTTTCAGGATAAAAATGGGCATACTTCATATCCTTACAAAAGTACTTTACACTTTTTTGGGGGGAACACCCTGAAAACGTAGTTTTGTTTCAGAAAGTGTAAAGTGATTATGAAGTATGCCTAAAATTGATACCTATGGCCTCTTGAGCCTTGTCAACACTGTCTGAATCAGGATTCCCAAGATTAACGAGATAAGCCAGGATGATATTTCTTGAACATCTTTTTTATCCTGGTTATCCTGATTTAGACAAATTCCGCAACTGGAAAAAAGCAATAAGATGTCGATTTTGAGTTAATAGGATAAGGCAGGATTATCTATCCTGAACATCTTTTTTATCCTGGTTATCCTGATTCAGACAAATTCCGCAACTGCAAAAAAAGCAATAAGATGTCGATTTTGAGAATATTACAGATTTTTTTTCATAATAACTCCTGTGATGTGTTGACAGTAGGAGAAACCCCGGGTTTTGCAGCTTAAACAGATGACGTAACGAAACAGGCATGATTGATTGTGTATGAATTTTTCTCAAATATAAGCCAGGGACAAGGCTCACAAGTGCCGGAATGCCGTGGACGGAAAATACGGTTGACAGTCTCTCATGAACAAGACATTTGTTCTCCTGGGGTGGGAAGGCTTTTTGTTGTTTGTCTCACCGTGCTGATAATACTTTTTGGAATGCTTTTGGGGATATTTCCAGGAAACCATTTAAAAGGGAACCTTCATGCCGCCAATTTAAGCGAATATGATATAAAAGCCGCATTTGTCTATAATTTCTGCCTCTTTACCGAATGGCCAGCCGATACTTGCCCCGCTCCGGATACTCCAATTTATCTTCTTGTTGTGGGAAATGATGATCTCAGGGACTCTTTTCTCAAAATTAATGGAAAAAAAGCAGGAAAAAGAACCCTTGATGTCACATTTTTCAATCCCCGTGAAGACATTCTGTACAATCCCCGTGAGGACACTCTGTTCAATCCCCATGAGAATACGGTGGATGAAAAGGCACTCAGACGTTTTCATATGGTTTTTTTCAGTGAGGATGTTGATGCTAAATTTTTGACAGAGATGATTATGGTTATTGGAGACTATCCTGTTCTGACACTTGGTGAGACAAGAGATTTTATCCAGAAAGGTGGGATGGTGAATTTCTTTGAAAAAAACATGCGCCTTTTATTTGAAGTTCATAACAATCGTGTCATGACAAGTCATATCCGCTTAAGTTCCAGGCTGTTGAAGCTGGCAATAATTGTCACTGATTAATTTTGTGTTTCCTGTTGTCACTTGTACCATGGGATAGTTAAATCAACATATTATGGAGCCTTTCATGATATCTTTATTAATGAATACCTGCCTGATCTTTACGTTGACCCTCATCATGACTCATTTTACTCTCGTTGATTCAGTTGTTGCACAGACCAATGGAGATCAATCCTTTCCCGTTGTTAATACCAACGGTGCTATACTCAATCATACCGGAGATACACACTGTAATACCGGAGATATATCCAATGATGCTTATGCTATGCTCACTAATGCTGATGCAATGCTCACTAATGCTGATGCTGTGCTCAATAATGCCGATGTTATGCTCAATAATGCCGATGTTATGCTCAATAATGCCGATGATATTGATCTTTTGAGTATAAATATTGAAAACCTGATGGATATGCAGGTTACTTCTGTCGGTAAAAAACAGCAGGTGCTCTCAAGCAGTGCTGCTGCCATTCACGTCATAACTGCGGAGGATATCAAACATTCAGGGGTAACCTCCATTGCAGATGCCCTCAAACTGGTACCGGGGCTTCATGTGGCAAGACTTAATTCCGATAAATGGGCAATCAACAGTCGGGATCTTGGCAGTCGATTTGCTGAAACTCTTCTTGTTCTCATAGATGGCCGAAGTGTTTACACTCCCTCTTTTTCCGGTGTCTATTGGGAGGTTCAGGACACTCTGCTTGCAGATATAGATCGCATCGAAGTGATTCGGGGACCCGGTGCAACACTGTGGGGAGCCAATGCCGTTAATGGGGTGATCAATATCATCACCAAAAGCAGTAAAGAGACTCAGGGGGGGCTTGTTGAGGCTGGGGCAGGAGACCTGGAGCATCGTTTTGGCTCTGTCAGATATGGCACTGCAATTACAGACAATGTTAATGCAAGGATTTTTTGCAAGGGCTTTGACCGTGAATCCCTTACCCATCCGGACGGAAGTGAATCGACCAGGGGGTGGGAGAGTTTCCGTGGAGGGTTCCGCATGGATGCCGACATTACCAGTCAGGATTTGTGGACGCTTCAGGGTGAACTCTACAGCGGAGATATCTATCAGTGCATGAAGGAGCTCCCTATTCTTCCCGTGTCTGATTTTATGGTGGAAGAGACACCATCAACGGGTTACTCTTTTGCCATTGAGGATCACAGTGAAGTTTCAGGAGGCCATATTCAGATGGCATGGCAAAAAATCCTGTCATCTTCTTCTGAGTGGGATCTTCAGCTATATTATGATCGTATGTACAGAAAAGAGTTGTTCATAACCGAAGAGAGGGAGAGTGTGGATCTGGAATTTGAGCACCGCTTTTCACCAATGAGCCGCCATGACGTTGTGTGGGGGCTTAGATGCAACCATACCTGGGATCACTTTGACGATACATTGATGATGTCCGCCGTCCATGACAGTGACAGAAATACCCTGTTCAGTCTTTTTGTTCAGGATGAATTTCTTCTCATACCAGATACCCTGTGGCTCACTCTGGGCACGAAACTGGAGCATAACGAAGTTACAGGAAGTGAAATTCTTCCCGGTATCCGACTCTTCTGGTCACTCAGTAACAGTCATAAGCTGTGGGGGGCTGTTTCCCGGGCGGTTCGTAATCCCTCAAGGCTGGAACGGGATGGAGAGGCAATGCCTTATCTATCACCTCCATTCAGCCTTGAGATGTCGGAATATCCATATACAAATTATCTGCCAGTTGTCTATTCACTGTCCGGTGGAGAATGGTTTGAATCGGAAAGATTGTTATCATGGGAAGCCGGATATCGCTTTATAGCCTCTTCCAGCTTTTTTGCTGATATTTCCCTCTACTACAACAGATATAATAACAGCAGATCCTTTGAAGTGGATGAGTTGATTATTCATGATGACTGGATTGAGCAGAAAATACGTTTTGTTAACGGCCCGTCATGGCAAACCTGGGGCGGCGAGTTGTCCCTGGCATGGAATCCATTGGATTGGCTCAAGCTGGACATGGCGTATTCCTTTCTGAGGCGGCAGCTCAACTCTGAAGCAGAAGTGAGCAGCAAGGCTCCGAACCATCAGTTTTCACTACAGGGAACCCTCTCTCCCCTTGACAGCATAAACTTCCATTGTAGGCTCAAGTATGTTGATGATTCTTCTCAGGTTCTCTGGAGTGCACCCCCTGACTTTCTTTACGATATTGATGCATACACCACCCTTGATTTTGCTGTAATCTGGAAGGCCACTTCCCATATTGATATATCTTTATCTGTTCAAAATCTGCTGGATGAAGCACATGTGGAGGCAGTACAGGAGGTATGGATACCTCCGGAAGAGGTAAGACGCTCCATATATGGGAAAGTCACCTGCTCATTTTAGTTTTTATTGGGCATCCAATCAAAAAAAATGGCATCTTTCATTTAAGAATCACTCTGAAATAACTTGCCCAAAACATACCCCAACCCTCTCTACATGAATGGAGAGGGGGATAATGGAATAGTTGAGGAAAAAGATTGAATTACCAGGCAGAGAACCTCTCCATCCGGACCAAAATCGTGATCATGCTGTGCGCCACTGCCATCATGACGCTTATCTTTGTTGTGACAGCGCTTGTTGTATATGAAAAGCGGAGTATCAAAAAAAATCTGACTTCAGAACTTATCTCCATAGCCGATGTGGTGGGCCTTAATAATGGCGCTGCCCTGATATTTAATGACGACAAGGCAGCCTCTGAGAATCTCTCATTTCTTTCAGCAAAAAAATCCATTGCAGCCGCAATCCTCTACGACCAATCCGGCACTGTAAAGGCATCCTACCACAGAGAAGGCAACACATTTAATGAAATGCCCAAAAACATTGATTCCATTCTGCATCAGATAGAAGAAGACAAGATAGACTCCCACACTGCTGTCCACTCATTTCAGACCAACGGATACCTTAATGTGATTCGGCATGTTCATGCACAGGAGATGCACATGGGCTACATCCATCTTATGGATGATATGCAGAGCATCCGAGACCGTCTGCTGTCCTACTATTTGCTTTTATGTTTTGTGGTATGTATAACTTTTGTATTGGTGATATTCATGGCATCCAGACTTCAGCTCCTTTTTACTGCACCACTATTTAAATTGATGGACTCCATGGAAAAGGTTATATCGGAAAAAAACTACAATGTAACAATCAGGGAGGGGGGTAAAGATGAGTTCGGCACTTTGATAGGTCACTTCAATAAAATGCTCCATGAGATACAGTCAAGGGATCAGGAGCTGAAGAGCTACAGTGCCGACCTGGAACAGCGTGTGGCATTGAGAACCAATGATTTGCTACAGGCCAAAAAAGATCTTGAAAAGAGTGTAAATGAGCTTGAAGTGGCCAAGGAGTCGGCTGAGGCAGCAAACCGGGCCAAATCGAGATTTCTGGCCAACATGAGCCATGAGATTCGTACCCCCATGAACTCTGTGTTGGGATTTCTGAGCCTGAGCCTTGAAGATGAAACCCTGCCGGAGCTTCATCGAAAACAGCTCACCATAGCCCACAACTCTGCCAATTCCCTTTTATCTCTTCTGAGTGAAATACTGGATTTAAGCAAAATTGACAGTGGAAACCATACCTTTGATGAAAAACCTTTCAGCCTTAGACAGATGCTTGACAATTTGATCAGGCCATTTTCCGTGCAGGCCAGGGCAAAAAAACTTGAACTTACCGTTTCTGTTGCCACCGGAGCCGTTGACCTTGTGATTGGGGACATTTCACATGTCAGCCAGGTTCTCAATAATCTCATAAATAATGCCGTAAAATTTACAGAAAAAGGAAAAGTAAGCATCAAAGTGGAATCTGCCTACCCTGATGCACTTCTTAGGCAGCAACATGAAATGGAGTCATCTTTAAATTCTTCTGCCGGGGATGAAATTACCGGTGATATAGATGAAGTTCCCGGTGATCTAACGGAAGGGGAATCCCCGCCCATTGAAGTGATTCTCTTCTCCATTGCCGATACCGGCATTGGAATTCCTGCAAACAGGCTTGATATCCTGTTCGACCCCTTTACCCAAGGTGATGTCTCCACCACAAGAAGATATGGCGGAAGCGGCCTTGGAACGGCAGTGGCAAAGCAACTTGTGGAGTTTATGGGAGGTCGCATCTGGGTTGAGAGTACCATGGGGGAGGGGAGCAGATTTTTCTTTACTATTCCATTCAGGCTTGCGTCAAAGAATTTGCTAACGCCCAATGCTGCTCAAGCTTTTGCCCATGATTCTGGAAAGACTGGCAATCTACGTAATGCCCATGACTCTGGAAAGACGAGGAATCTACGAAATACCCATGATTCTGAAAAGATGTCTGATAATATGGCAACTCTACGAATTGCCCACGATTCTGAAAAGACCGGAAATTTACGCACTGCACATGATTATGAAAATAGGGGAGAGGGAGATAAAGATAAAAAAACAGACCCTGCTCCGGTCGTGGAGGAAATTGCCGAAAATAGATTTTTTCTGACCCCATTTCTTGAAAATCCGGGGAATGAGGAAAGGATTGAACATCTCAAGGCAGAACTTGAAGGGCTTAAAAAAGCGTGCGGTGAATATTCACCGGACGCCACAGAACCTTTTGTCATAGCCCTTGAAAAGATTGTTGAGCCATCGCTGCTTGTGCCAATCCGAAACCGGATTGATCAGTTTGATTTCGATGGTGTCATTGAAGATGCTGACTTGCTGGCTGAAAAGCTTGGGCTGTCATTGTGAAGTTTGATTTCAAATAGCACAATCATGCTCATCCCTTAATCCTTTACCGTGAAAATGACTATCATTTTTATATTTGGGGGTGATTGATACGCAATCATGCCCGTTTAATCAAGGTTCAAAATTTGGCTGAACCTTCATCTATACGATTAAGAAAATTACATAATTACTCAAAATCGACATCTTATTGCTTTTTCCTGTTTGCTGAATTTGTCTAAATCAGGATAACCAGGATAAAAAAGATGTTCAGGATAGATAATCCTGCCTTATCTTTGTTAATCTTGATTCAGACAGCATTGACAAATTTCAAGAGGTTATATGTGTCGATTTTGAGTGATTAATTATAACGATCAGATTAATATTGATGGTATCGTAAAAAGTCCAAAAAGCCAAAGTCGATATTAATAATTTCAGTGGGTTACGGCTAAAAAAATCCCAAAATCGGACTTTTTACAGGTTCATCAATATTGGGAATATTTCATATCTTTGCCAGTGCCACAGCACACGCCTTGTATTCAGCGGTTAAAGTATTGGGGTCAAAGGCCGGATTGGTAAGCCAGTTGGCATTGCCCTCTCTGAAATGAAACGCCATCCAGACCATTCCCTCTGGAACCTCCGGCGTCACCCTTGCCCTTACCTTTACCTCACCACGCCTTGAATATACCTTGATCATCTCGTTGTGGGCAATATCAAGGGCTTTGGCATCTGCAATTGAGATGTCCGCTGTCTCTTCCCCCAGAACTTCGTTAAGACCTTCGCATCTGCCTGTCTGGGTTCTTGTGTGGTAATGGTAGAGCCGTCTGCCGGTGCTGAGTACAAAGGGATACTCCTCATCAGGCACTTCAGCAGGAGGAGTCCATTCAACAGCCATGAAGCTGCCCTTACCTTTGGTAAATCTTCCTTCCATATGAAGAATCGGGGTTCCCGGGTGTGCTTCGGTGGGGCATGGCCACTGTAGGCCGTCTTTTTCTATGCGGAGATATTTGATGCCGCCAAGGTTTGGAGCCAGAACAGATATCTCATTGTCCCATATCTCCTGTGCTGAGTCAGATTTCCAGTTGTGTCCCATTCTTTTTGCAATCTGCTTGAATATCCACCAGTTGGGCTGGGCATATCCGGGGGCCGGGCTTGCTGTTCTGACACGGCTTACCCTGCGTTCACTGTTGGTAAATGTGCCGTCATTTTCGCTCCATGCTGCTGCGGGAAAAACAACATCTGCAAAACGGGTGGTTTCGTTTTCAAAAATATCCTGACATACCATAAATTCGGCAGATGCAAGTTCATGTTCCACCTTGCGGATATCAGGTTCTGTATTGGCAAGATTTTCGCCAAAAATGTAAAAACCTCTAACTTTTTTATCAACAAGGCCGTCCATCATCTGGGGAATCATAAGGCCGTTTTTGTCTGGAAGCTTTTCAACACCCCATGCTTTTGCAAATTTTTCACGGGATTTTGCATCAATCACTGCCTGATACCCAGGGAAAACATTGGGAAGCGCCCCCATGTCACATGCACCCTGTACATTATTTTGTCCCCTCAAAGGATTAACTCCGCCGCACTCAACACCCATATTGCCAAGGAGCATCTGGAGATTGGCAATGGACATTACGTTGTTTTTTCCGCAGGTATGTTCTGTAATTCCAAGTGTGTAGCAGACCATCACAGGTTTTACAGATGCCAGAAGGCGTGCTGTTTTCTTTATTGTTTCAGCATCAATACCGGAAATTTCAGCAGCCCTTTCAGGCGGATATGTCATTGCACATGCCTTTAGTGCTTCAAAATCATCGCAGCATCTTTCCACAAATTCGTGGTCATATAGATCTTCTGTTATAAGTACATTCATAAGGCCGTTGAGAAGGGCAATATCGCTTCCCACTTTCAGGGGAAGATGAAGATTTGCAAAATCAACCAGCTTGTGTTTTCGGGGATCAACAACTATGAGCCCTGCACCGTTTTGTACTGCATTTTTAAGAAAAGTTGATGCCACAGGGTGGGCTTCTGTCATGTTGGAGCCTATCACCATGAACATCTTTGCCTTTGCAAACTCGTTAAAGGAGTTTGTCATTGCACCGGAACCAAAAGAGGTCGCCAGACCGGCGACAGTTGGAGCATGTCAAGTTCGGGCACAATGGTCGATATTGTTGGTCTTGAAAACTGCCCTGAAAAGCTTCTGCATCTGGTATGAGTCTTCATTTATACTTCGGGCACAACTTACACCTGCCAGGGCATCAGGCCCGTGATTTTCAATGATTTCAGTAAATTTTTGGGCAACAAGATCCAGAGCCTCGTCCCAGGTTGCAGGGCGAAGTTTGCCTTTTTTACCTGTTCCGTCATTATCTTCATCTGCATTGCCGTTTCCAGCGTTTCCCCTGATAAGAGGAGTTAAAAGGCGCTCTTTGGAGTAGATAAAATCATAGCCAAAGCGCCCTTTAATGCACAATCTTCCCATGTTGGGAGCGCCATCTTCAACACCTGTCACCTTTACAATCTTTTTATCTTTTACATGGAGAAGCTGCTGGCATCCAACACCACAGTAGGGGCATGTTGTTCTTATTTTTTGAGTTTCCCAGGGGCGTCCATGTCCCATGGCTTTTTTCTCAACAAGGGCACCCACAGGACATGCCTGAACGCATTCTCCGCAGAATACGCAGTCAGAACCCATAAGAGTGTCATCGGTACCTGCAATTATTTTGCTGTCGCTGCCTCTGTATCCAAAGTCGATTGCCCTGTTCACCTGTACCTGATTGCATGCAGCAACGCATCGTCCGCACAGAATACAACGGGTGCTGTCCCTTATTATAAAAGGGTTATCACGTTCGGCAGGAACCATCATGGCCGGCTGGGGTTCTCCTGTTGTTCTTCCCTTTACCTGGTAACGGTATGCAAGATTTTGAAGTTCGCAATCTCCCCAGGCAGGACAGAGATCTTCATTCTGGTCATTTACAAGGGTTTTCATCTGGAAATCAGTCCATGACTCTTCTTTGGATGAGCCAATGGCGCAATTGTGATTGCCGGAATTGAGCATAAGTTCCAGAATTGTTTTTCTGTGGGAGATAACCTTTGGGGATTCTGTTCTGATTACCATGCCTTCAGCAGCAGGGGTTGTGCAGGATGCTATGAGATCCTTTCTGCCTTCCATCTCCACTATGCAGATACGGCATGCGCCTGTGGGCGTTGTTCCCTTAAGGTGGCATAGTGTAGGGATATCAATTCTGTATCGTTGTGCCACTTCAAGAATGGTCTCGCCAGGCTCAAAAAGGCAGGTATGACCGTTGATAATTATGCTGTTACTTTGTTGCATCATTTTTTTATAGCACCTCCCAAATTCGAGTTTCTTCAATCTTGCCCGTGTTGCAGTCTATTTGATTAAGGAACGCTATGCCAAATGTGGCATAACGAATGGGAGAATATAGGATAAGATATTTTTTGTCAAGAATGGTCTGTGAAGAAGAGATGAAAAAAAGGATAATGAAAAAGCGGTGTAAAAGAGGCTAATAATAACCTTTTGGGGGGAGGTTTTTAGTTGTTTTTCTATCCGCCTGCAATTAGGGGCAGAAGATATATGACAGCATTATCAGGTATTTTTGTGGTCTCAAAAAAGGGAGAAGAGACAAGTTTTCCGTTCAATCTTACAGCAGCGCAGAAATTTGTATGAGGCAGTTGATTTAGAAGATCCCTGACACTCATGTCATTTTTCCATTCCATTTTTTTATCATCGACAGTTATCATTGTTTTTCCATGTTTTGGTTTTATGTAGATTATGGTATCATATAGCCGTAAAGGGTCAAGGATTTCAATAATATGAGTATTTTTCAGGATTGCGGGGAAATTGTTGATAATGGAAAGGTATAAAAATAAATACCGGATTGATTCGGCACGGCTGAAAAAATGGGATTACCGTTGGGCAGGTTCATATTTTATAACCATTTGTACACAAAATAAAATACATTATTTTGGGGACATAAAAAACGGTAAAATGTCATTGTCTAATATCGGAACCATTGCAGATATATTGTGGCATGAAATTCCCAATCATACCATCAATGTGACATTAGGTGCGTTTACGGTAATGCCCAATCACATTCATGGGATATTGATATTATCAGGTGTGTATGATGATACATTATGTAATGCCGGTGCAGTAAATAATGGCGGTTTCGTAAATAATATGGGTGCCGTAAATAATGCCAATGCTGCAAATAATATGGGTACAGTCAATCATTCCAATACCGCAAATAATGTCGATACCGTTAATAATGCCGATACCGTCAATGATGTCGATACCGTCAATGATGTCGATACCGTCAATGATGTCGATACCGTCAATGATGTCGATACCGTAGAGACGTTGCATGCAACGTCTCTACAGCAACAACACGCACAACAATCAAATCACCCATCCGGAC
>NZ_LT828550.1:107438-117400 GCF_900170035.1 Desulfamplus magnetovallimortis
AACAACCGATTCACCCATCCACGCAAAAACCAACGTGTCCATCAACACAATTTAAATACAAAAATGAATTGATGTCAAAAATATCACCCAAATCAAATTCAATTTCCACCATTATCCGTTCATATAAATCGGCAGTTACCAGACATGCCCGGAGAATGGGGTTTGAATTTCAATGGCAATCCCGTTTCCATGATCATATTATTCGCAATGACGTTGAATACCAGCGAATATATAACTACATCAAAAACAACCCTGCAAACTGGGAAGAGGATAGATTTTTTCAAAATTAAAAGAACTATTCCACTCCGTGGGATTTGAGAAGCTCCATGACATCGGGAAAATCAATGCCAAGTCGTTTGACAGTAGCCACTGTGGGTATGCCGTTGGGTGTCCAGCCCCTTCTTTCATAGACAGCATCTTTAAGAAGTTCATACTGCTCTTCACGGAACTTTCTGAGCTGTGCGACCTTCTCTTCTACAGTCATACCAGATATATCAACGCCATGCTTTTCAGTTAGAGCTGTGTCATAACGCTCCTGGCGGGAGAGGTACTCATCAACAGTTACAGGCCCCATGGATCGGTAGGGCAAGGTGTCGTGTTCCCTTGTGCCATAGCCCATTTTAAGGTTGAAAAGCCTCTGGAAGTTATAGACAGCCTCGCTCATTGGGATTAGATCTTCAGGTTTAACTTTTCTGCCTGTGACTGAAGAGAAGAAGTCTGCATACCATCCAACATGTTTAATAACCTTTGCAGGCTCTTTTGTCTCTCTGTTGTCTTCAGGGACGATATCGTTCCAGGGCAGTTTACAAAGGCCGCAAAGTCCGAACCAGGTGCGGAACATGGGAAACCAGTGCAGGGCTTCTGCCTTGTTTTCAAATGTTGGCATGAAGTTGTGTACCATATCAAGAAAGATAAGCCATGCCTCATCATGCTGGGGGCCTTTCAGAGCCATTCCATACCCACCCTGCTGTGCCAGGGACTCCTTGGTCATATATTCTGAGAATTCAAGACCCTTGGATTCCATGCCGATATCCTGCATGATGGCAGCATCTGCACCGAAATCACTTGCAAAAATCTCTTTCATTTTGCGGATACCCTTACCTACAATTACTCCAAAGCCTTCACCTCTGGCCATTTGATGCAGAAGCTCCAGTGCATTGAGGCGGTTTCCAAAACTTAAGTCCATGCCACCTGTATGCTCCTTTGTGATAAGGCCCATCTCAAAGCACTCCATGACAAAGGCAATTCCTGTACCAATGGATATGGTATCAAGGCCGTATGTATCGCAGTAGAAGTTCATCTCAAGGATGAAAAAAGGATCAAAAACCCCCAGGTTGGAGCCGCATCCTGCAACTGTCTCATACTCAGGGCCATCAACAAAAACCTTCTGGCCTTTATATGGGCCTGTAAATGGAACAAAATCCTTTACGCCATGGGCACATGCAACAGCGCATCCTCGCCAGCAGCCGTCAAATCCCTTGTCAAAAATATGTTCGTAAACCTCTTCTCCGATCACTTTTGATTCAGGATGCATTCCATAACGGAAGTTATTTACCGGCAGGCAATCATGGTCATTCATTATTGGTACAAGGTGGGTGGTACCCACAAGGGCCATGCGGTTCTGTTTGGGATCAAGTGTGTTGATCTCTCCAGCGTGTAGTTTTGTGACGTTTTTAAGTGCATCAAGATCAGCAGGCTGGTTGGTTTTCATGGATACAGTACTCCATCGTGCCACAACGGCCTTAATATTTTTGTGGGCAAATACAGTGCCTATTCCGCCACGACCAGCCTGTTTATAACGTACCCGTTTTCTTTTGGCATCAAACCATGTAAAATTAAGGCATCCAAGTTCGGTATTTTTTGCAGCAGAACCAGTGGAGACAACAGAAATATTTACAGGTTTTTCTTTGTCAAAATAGTCGGTAAGAGCCATGGAAAGTTCATATGAGTCATCGGTAAGGCCGGATACTTCATATATTTTGATTGTTGATTCAATGCCGTCAATGAGGATAATAACTTCAGAGTCTGACTTGCCGGTAAGTTCAAGCACATCAAAACCTGCAAATTTTTTGTATGGACCAAAGTAGCCGCCAACATTGGAGTCAATTGGGATTCCGGTCAAAGGAGAGATGGTTGTGACAATACTTTTCCCCCCACCAGGATAACCGGGAGTTCCGCCAAGGGGGCCAGATGCAATACAGATGGCATTTTCAGGGTCATTCCATTTTGTATCACCTGAGACCGAGTTCCACATATACCAGAGGTCATACCCTTTACCCCCTATAAATTTTTCCTTGACCTTCCTTTTCCACAGGCCGGATATTGATATCACTGGACGAAACATTGATGTGCAGGGAGTGATCTGTATAACCCTTGCTGATTTCCGGTCTGTTATACTTCAGGGATTTTATTTCCTTTAATGTAAAGTCGGCCATTTTTTACTCCTTTTATCATTAGTGCGGCTATGATTTGTGGTTATAAACGGTTTTTTATGGTTTTAAATCTATTGTAATGCCAAATAATCATTTATATATAACTCTTTTTGTCATATAATAAAATTTCATTATTTTTATAATAAATATAAATCATGTTTATGATTGCATTGCACAAAATTATGAGGAAAAAATGCTGGATCTTTATCAGTTAAAAACCTTTTTTGTTTTTGGAAAAGTCTTTAATTTTACCCAGACAGCCAACATCATGTGCATAACCCAGCCAGCTGTAAGCCATGCAATTAATAAGCTTGAGGCATCTGTTGATGTCAAGCTAATTGAGAGAAATGGCCGAAAATTTACCCTTACAAAGGCAGGAGAAGAGCTTTACCGCACCTGTGAAAAAATTTTTTTTCACCTTGAAGCCACAGAGGAATTTCTGAAAAATATTGACCAGCGCTCTTTGCAGACAGTAACCATAGGTACGCCTGTTGAATTTGGTGTTTCAGTCCTTATAAAACAGGTGAAAAAATTTATGGATGAGCATCCGGAGATACATCTCAATTTCAATTTTTCCAATACTCTTAAAGAGTCATTTATCAAGGATGAGGTTGATTTTATTATTGACTGCAAGCCTCAATCTTTTCGTAACTGTGAAAAAATAAGTCTTTTTCACGAGCAATATGTAACAATAGCATCCCCTGAATATGTCGAAATGATGAAAATAGAAAAAACTGAAGACTTAAACAGGATAAATGTTCTTTCGATGGATCTTAACTGTCAATGGTGGGAAAATTTTTTGCTGTCAATTCCGGGCAATAGTATCCATTTTCGTAAAGTGACCCAGATTACACACATTCGCGGCCTTATTAATGGTGCACTTGAGAGTCTTGGTGTCTCTTTTGTCCCAAGATATGCTGTTATTGAGGAGCTTAAAAACGGGCAGCTTGTTGACCCGTTTCCGGAAGTAAAGCCCAAGGCAGATACTTTTTGTATTTATATAAAAAGTGAAAAACTTAAAATTGAGAAGAACCGCCTTATGGTGGCGTATCTGCAAACAATAAAACCGTCGCAGTTTGGGGAAGAGGTCTGTTGAGATTTTTAAATAGTACCTTAGAGACAAGGCATGCCTTGTCTCTACTGCCATGATGGTTTAATGTAAAAACATAAAGTGTCGCTGTAGTATTAATAAAAGCTTTAATTTATGCCCTCAAAGCCGACACTTATGATCTTTTGAGCCTTGTCAACATTGTCTGAATCAGGATGTCCAAGATTAACAAGATAAGGCAGGATTATTTATCCTGAGCATCCTTTTCATCCTGGTTATCCTGATTCAGACAAATTCAATAACTGCTCAAAAAGCAATAAGGTGTCGATTTTGAGTATGCCAGGCAGGGACAAAATAATAGTTTGTCCCGTGCAGAGTGCTTAACGCAGATTGAAACCTATGAAAAACCTTTCGGTTTATTCTGTAATCACTCCTTGACATATGACTTTGAAAGTTTCTCATCAATTTTGAATGATTCATTAAAGAGTTCAAATAGTTTGATATTTTGCCGCATCATTGTGAGACAGTTACCGCTAATACCATAAAACAGAATGCTTAAACGGGTCTTAGATGAATTGTCCCTTATTCTGCTAATCTGGTTGGCATTGTATTTTGCTACAAGCTCACGCATATAATGATATTGTTCAGCAATGTCATTATAATGGATAATCTCCCGATTATGAAAAGATGTCTCAACCATTTTTAACATATTGATGACACATACTTTTATATCCTTCAGCTCCTCAATCTGAACAGGCAGCAGCCCCTTGTGCCGGTTGCTGACATGCATTGTTGAACGAATAACAATATCTCTGTGGTTATCAGATATTTTCTGAAGACGCCGAATAATCTGGTAATAGTTGTATGAAGTCTTTTCATCTTCCTGCTGAAGAAGCCTTAAGACCTTAAAAATATTTGCAATAATCGTATTTGTCCATACCTGAAACAGCCTGACACGTTTTCTTTCCATCTTCAATTTCTCCAGATCTTCCTTAAAAAGAGCATCAAATGTAATATGTGTTGACTCCCTAATATTTCTCAGAAGATATTCAAGATGATCAAAGGTAATGGAAAGAGCGTCTTCAAAATTCTCCACTTTGTCCATGGAGAAAATATTCATCTCCTCTTTTTCCTTCTCCTTTCCCTTGTGTTTGATATGATTTTTCCATATCAGGAAAGCTGCACAGCCTATAATACCTGCAATGCCAACTATCTTGAAATAAAATATTACCATGGCAAAGATGAAGGAGACAATAAATGCTATAAATGCTGTCATAAACCAGCCACCTATAACTGTTAAAACACCTGTAATTCGATATACTGCGCTCTCCCTTCCCCATGCCTGATCAGAAAACGATGTTCCCATGGCAACCATAAAAGTAACATAAGTTGTTGAAAGAGGTAGTTTAAAAGATGTTGCAAGAGAAACAACAGCACTTGATACCATTAGGTTTACCGCAGCTCTTACCAGGTCAAAAGAGGGTTTGTCCTGCTGCATTGTCAATGATGTGTCCGACTCCACCGTTTCAAGACGTTCTGCTATTTTTTTGCGCAGAATAGCAGGAATCATCTGCTTTACGGAACTGAAAAGGCTGTCTGCCATATTCACAATTTTTCTGGAGAGCCATATGGATTCAAATCTCTCTGTCCCTTCATCCTGTTGTCCAAGCTTGATCTCTGTTTCAGTTACTGTTTTTGTCTTTTTGGAAAACCAAAGGGTTGTGACCATTATTGCCCCTGCAAGTAGCATTAAAGCTGTGGGGATATGAACCTTTTGTGCCAGTGCTGTCATGGTTATATTAAGAGGATCAGGCGATGCTGCGGCAGTAATGTAGGCACTCAAACCCGCCAGTGGCACACCTATAAAATTCACAAGATCGTTGGCTGCAAAAGCCATTGCAAGGGCAAATGTCCCAACTAAAATAACGGGCTTAAGAATATTGACCTGAAATTTAATTATCAAAAAATGAAAAAAAGCTGCTGCAATGACAAAAATACAGAACATTATGAAAAAGGAGTGATGCTTTATCCAGTCAACCATTGCAGGGGTCATGAAGGTTGCACCCTTGGAACCTTTGATAAGAATAAAAAAGGTTATGGATGACATTGCCACGCCTCCCCATAAAGCACCAAATTTTTTAAGTCGGGGTTTATAGTCAAAGGTAAAAAGAAGGCGGGTGAAAAACTGGATTACAGCACCTGAAAAAAATGCCACAAGAATTGACAGCAGGATACCAAGCACAATTGTCAATGCCTTGGCTGTATTTATATAGTCCCATATCTGCATCGTACCGTCCACTGCCATTGTAATCTTGATAACAGAAACAGCCACTGCTGCACCAAGAAGTTCAAACACAATGGAAACTGTTGTGGATGTTGGCAACCCATGTGTATTAAAAAGATCAAGAAGCAAAATATCGGTGAGCATAACAGCAAGAAATATGGCCATAAGATTGGGCATTGTAAAAAACTGCGGGTGGAAAATACCTTTTCTGGCGACCTCCATCATTCCTCCGGAAAAGGTTACGCCGGCCAGAATACCAAAACTTGCAATTATCATAATGGTTTTAAATGGAGCAGCCTTGGAACCGATGGATGAATTGAGAAAATTCACAGCATCGTTGGTGACTCCAACAACAAGATCAAACACAGCAAAGAGCAGCAAAATACACACCGCTACAAGATAGAATTCGATTGACATGACCACAACACCTTTCAGTATATTTTAATAATTAAAAAAGTTACCACAATAATCCATATTTTATGTGCTCCATCTAACACAATCTTAATATAATGCCAACCAGTAACATTTTTTTTAAATGCCCTGCATTCAGAAGAAATATGCAAAGGCATGGTATGACCTTTTGGAATCTGTTTGGATCTTGAAGGATGAGCGTTGAATGTTGGATGGAGAAAATGTGGAAGTGGAAAATGTGGAAGTGGAAAAATGGATGTGGCAAATTGGATGTGGGAAAATGAATGTGGAAAAATGAATGTGGAAAAAATGGATGTGGGAAATTGGATGTGGAAAAAATGAATGTGGGAAAAATGTATGTGGGAAAATGAATGTGGAAAATTGGATGTAGAGACGTTGCATGCAACGTCTCTACAATTACGTACCGCCATGATTACGTACCGCCATGATTACGTACCGCCATGATTACGTACCGCCATGATTACGTACCGCCATGATTACGTACCGCCATGATTACGTACCGCCATGAATTACGGTACCGCCATGAATTAGGGTACCGACATGAATTGCGGTATTGCCATGAATTGCGACATTGCCATGAATTGCGACATTGCCATAAATTACGGCATCCCCAAATTACGGCATTCCCATGATTTACGGCATCTCCATGAATTACGACATCCCCATGATTTCCTACATCGCCATTATTTACAATACCGACCCTAAATAAAAATTATCATATATTTTTAAATAACCATTCAATGAATTGACAGTGCCTGCCGATAATTAATTTAAGCAGATCGGACAAGTAATAGGAGATTTGCATAGCATAGCACTTAATGGCACTCTAATAATAGCCGAAAAGATGATTTTATAAAATATGTTTGTCAGATAACTGTTCACTAAGTAAACGTTAACATAACAGCAGACAAAGGAGGATTGAATCATGGAAAATAACTTTGAGACCATAAATGCATTGAGTCCGGTGGAGCCTTTAAGTCGAAATGCACAAAGGGCATATGAGCACATAGGAAGTTTGAAATGGAAGCGTCGAAACAGACGCCGTAAAAGTGCTGATCGCAGAAAAAGTGTCAGAGAAGGGATTTTTGTCTCATTTTCATTTGCAAACGACCGAAGGAAAACAAGGGATAGAAGAAAAACAATTTCCTGAGGTCAATATCATACAGGTTTCTTTGCCAGGGGAGCCTTTCCCACCCCTGGCCATATTCTCATGATTCCTCCTCCGGCGCGGATTACAACCCAGACAATGGTGATTAGCCAGACCCCTGACAGGGTTAGGTTTTTATTATATTCAAAAATAAAAAGCAGTATGCAACTTGAAATTGTTGCCACAGATACCACATTTCGAAGCCACCCATAGTCTCCTGTTCCCCAGTGAATTCCGTCAGTTGCAAAGGCCAGAGCATTTATGGGCTGTGTAAGAGCTGCAATCTGCCATGCACCTGTAAAAATTGCTACTGCTGCACCTGGAACCATGAGTTGTATAATTTGTGCCTGTCCAAGCATCATTATAAAACCGAGGCAAAATCCTGTAATAATGCTCCATATTGATACGAAAAATGCTACTCTTCTTGCCTGGAGCAAATCATCTGCCCCAATAAAAAAAGCCACAAGACTTTGCCCCACCATTGCATAGGCATCAAGCAGAAATGCTGTAAAATACCAGGTCTGGCGTATTGCCTGGTGAGCAGCTCCTGCTTCTGCGCCAACGGCTGTTGCAGCCCTTGTACTCAGGAGCAGAAATATGATCAGCATTCCAGTACGTATAAAAAGATCCCGACCAACTTTAAGCAGCATTAAAGCTTCGGAAAGAATTACTGATTCAGGATGACCAATTTTTTTCAAAAGATAATATATAGAGGCTAAAGCCCCACTCCACTGGCTTAACACAGATGCAAGTGCAGCTCCCTTTACGCCCATTTCAGGAAAAAAGCCCCATCCAAAAATAAGGATAGGATCCAGGATTATGTTCATTATATTTATGACGCCTGCAATCCACAGAGGCGTTGTCATGTTCTGACATCCCCGCATTACTCCAAATGCAGCAAGTGATATAAGTATTGCAGGGCCGCCAAAGAGCCGGATACGGATATAATCCACAGCATATTCATGCACATCACCGGAGGCTGCCATCAATCGTGTCATGGAATCTATAAGGGGAAAGCAGATCAGTATTACAACAATGCCAAGAAATATGGCCATGCCCACAGCAAGGGTTGTCACCTGGTTCAGGCGCTTGTTATCTCTGTTTCCCATGGCTCTTGCAATTTCTGTCTGGGAGCCTATTCCCAGAAAATTAAATATCCAGAAGAGGCTTGAAAGTACTGCTGTTCCGACACCGAGAGCCGCAAGGGGAAGTGTTCCAAGACGTGCCACAAATATTGTATCCACAAGCCCTGTAAGAGGCTCTGCAATGAGAGAAAAAAGTACAGGAATTGATAGCTTTAAAAGGGTTTTGTTTGGAGATGTCACAAAAGGATGGCAACTCTGCACAGAGCTCTTTTTTGTTTGAGATGAGTCCTCAGTTTGAGACGAGCCTTCAGTTTGAGATGAGCCTTCAGTTTGAGATGAGCCTTCTCTTTGAGATGAATCCTCAGTTTGTGATCTGTTTTCTGTTTGTTCGGTTTTCATTGAAAATTCCGGTGATCATTTCTGCTTTTTCAAGTTTGATCAGTTTGCAGGGTGATAGTGGACATGTACCTGACGCATAAGTTCCATTTTTTCCATTAAGGTCTCTTCTACTTCAGTGGCAATTTCATCCCCTTCTGTAACACTTATACTTCCGTCAACTCCAATTGTGATATTGACAACCATGTATGGCCCGAAACGGTGAGCTTTTATCTCTTCAACGGCCTTGATTCCAGGGATATCATCCAGAAGTGAACGTATCTGCTCTGCAATTTTTCTTCCCGGCACAGTGTCCATAAGTTCTCCTGCTGATGAACGAAGGATTTCAATACCTGTGTGAAGAATGATAAGGGATACAGCAGCTCCAGCTAAGGGGTCAACCCATGCAAAACCCATCCTGCCGAAAAAAATTCCCACTGTAGCTGCAAGTGATGCAAAGACATCGTTTCTGTGGTCGCTTGCCAGTGCCATAACCGCACTGTTCTTGGTTATCTCACCTACCTTTTTTGTCCAGATGGTCAATCCTGCTTTCAGGGCAACAGTGAATATTGCCACCCACATTGCCATGGAAGCCGCACCCTCGCTGCTGCCTTCAAGGGTAAACATCTCATAAACACTATTGATGCTGTTCCAGAATATGGCAATGGCAGTTGTCATAACAAAAGCTCCCACAACCACCGCTGCAATTGTTTCCATCTGTTCGTGGCCGTATGGATGCTCATGATCAGCGGGTTTGGCAGAAAGACGCATGAATATATTGACCACAATACCGTATGCCACATCAGATGTGGAGTTGATGCCATCAGCCAGCAGAGCAGGGCTTTTTCCTGCGATTCCTATAATGGTTTTTAGAAGAGCAAGTACTATATTGGCAGCAAGTCCCACATTGACTGCCAACATTCCCTTTTGCCTTCTCTGTTCTTTTGTTCGTTTTTTGATATTAGCCTCCTATTTTCACAAAAGGCAGGCATCTTTCGGCATATTTCATTTGCCGCTTTACACTTTTTTGGCAAGCTTCCTTATTTTCGGAACAGTGTAAAGGCAAGATTGTCTGCATCAGAAGATTCATCATTGGGGTTTTAACCCAATAACAGGAAGACCACAATAAAAGTTTATATCTTTTTGACACATCTTCCAT
>NZ_LT828550.1:117500-175576 GCF_900170035.1 Desulfamplus magnetovallimortis
AATGACATATCCCACCGGAAAAATAAAATTTTTTAATCAAAAAACAAACCGCTTGATAAGGAGATTTTGTAATGGCAGGAGTTAATAAGGTTATTATCATAGGAAACCTTGGACGCGATCCTGAGATTATGTACACCCAGCAGGGACTTGCTGTTGTAAGGCTGGCTGTTGCCACATCTGAAGTCTGGATTGACAAAAATACCAATGAGAGGCAGGAAAAAACAGAGTGGCACAGGATTACTGTTTTTGGAAAACAGGCTGAAAATTGTGAAAAATTTCTGGCCAAAGGCAGACAGGTCTATGTTGAGGGCAGACTTGAAACATCCAGCTATGAGAAAGATGGCCAGACTCATTATTCAACAGGTATTATTGCAAATACAGTCCAGTTCCTTGGTGGAAGACAGGATGGTGGCTCATTTGGTGGAGGACAGGGAGGCGGTTCATTTGGTGGAGGACAGGGTGGTAGCTATCAACCACAGAGACAGGCTCCTCCCCCCAGTCAGGGAGGAGGCGCACAAGGCGGTAACAGTTATCAGGGCGGTGGCTGGAACAACGCTGGCTCCAATAACTCTGCATCATCTCAGTCTCCTGTTTCTCCTGGAAATCAGGGGGGAGTGCCTGAAGATGATATCCCATTCTGACAATCCTGATTTTTTGATAAGAATGCTGAGGCAGGGAACTAAAACCTCTCAATCAGTTTATCAATAATAAATGTGCTTTCCCGCATGGCCTGTTCACTGAACGGGCCAAACCACTGGGCGATTTCACGGAATCGCTCTGTAAATATCTCCTTGTCACAGTTGTCCAGCATCTCAATCTGATCATTGAGCGACGCTGCAAACTCCTTCAGAATCTCTCTTCTTTCAGGGGTTGCAAAGATGATTTCAGAATAAAGGCCACTGTCCTGGGCAAAAAGACGCCCCACCATACCAAGCTCAAGCCTATAGATCGGGCTTGAAAATTCAAGGGTTTTGCCAAGATCAATTTTTCTTTTTGAAAGAAACCTGCCAAAACAGAAGGTTGCAAAATGTCTAAGTGCCTGGACAATATCCATGATCTCGTCATGTTCTGAAGCATCGGAATTTACAACCACAGCTCCCCATAGGATGAGCTGGTCAATAAGCCATTGGCATTTTTCTCCATATCTGCCAGGGGTGATTGCAATAATCTGCTTGTCAAGGGTGGCACAGGTTGGCCCGAAAAGAGGATGAAGCCCGATAACAGGGCCTTGATGCTGCTTTAACATCTGCTCCATGGGAAATTTTTTTATACTTGTTAAATCTGCAAGCAATGCATCATCAGGAATATGTGGTGCAAGGCGTTCAGTCACCGAAAGGGTGACATTTATGGGAACAGATATAATGGCAAGATCAATACCCTGGCAGAGCGTTTCCACACTTTCCCAGTTATCTTCTGACAGAATTCTTACGTCATATCCTGATGCCCTGAAAAGATTTGCAAAATAGCTTCCCATCTGGCCATATCCACCTGCAATCAAAACTTTTCCGCCAGGTTTGATCCCTTGCTGTTTCATCTCAACTGTCTGATGGATTCTGGAGTTTCTTAAAATAACACGGTAAAGATCTTCAATAAAGTCAGCATCCACGCCGGAGCTGTTGGCATGGCTGCGAAGTTTGGATATCAGATCTTCCTCCCTTGCCGGATGAAATACAGGCATATTGTGCTCTTTTTTTAGTGCAACAACCTTTTTAACCTCTTTGAGGCGTTTTGCAATAAGGGTGAGGATCTGTTCATCAATGTCATCAATGGTGTCACGAAGATTTTTTATCTCTGCTTCAAAAGGAGTTTGATCTTGTTCTGCGCTCATTAAGTTTCCTTGGTCATTTGTATTTTTGAGTGTATTTGTCTTTTCAGTCAATATATAGTCGGGGATTGTTCTCTCCCTTTAGTTTGGCGTTAGCTTTTCGTAACCTGCTGCAAAGCTCCACAACAAGTCCCTTTAATATTGAAGGATGTTGCTCAAGAAGATTGTAGAAGTCACTGCTTTCAAGGCGAAGCAGTTTACAGTCGGTTTTGCAGACAACATCTGCTGATCTTGGCTTGTTGTCGAGAAGTGCCATTTCACCGAAAAACTGGCCAGGCTGGAGTTCATCAATGACAAATTCAATCTGGTCAGTTTCCATGACAACATTGGCCTCTCCCTTGATAAGTATATAGAGGGCATTGGCTTTTTCAGATTCCTTTATAACTGTGTCTCCCTGTTTTTCGTCAATCAGAACAAAACGGGTGGCAAGAAGTTCCATTTCATCTTCCTTAAGAGACTGGAACAGTGAAACTGATTTGATATATTCAATAATATTTACCATTAGTGTCCTCCCTGTTGTTCTTGAAAGATTTGATGAAATTGTTAATAAAATTTTTTATTAATAAATTTGTAAAATTGCCGATTTCAAGATTTTATAACTCATAACTTATTGAAATTATTAATAGCGATCTTGGTGTTGCAGACTTTTTACGAGATCATCATCATTGTCATGAAAAATTGAAATGATATCTTCAATGACCATGTAGAATGTAGGTACCAGAGCCAGAGTAATTATAGTCGCAAATAGTATGCCAAATCCAAGGGATATTGCCATGGGAATCATGAACCTTGCCTGTCTTGATGTCTCAAAGATCATGGGGGCAAGCCCGCCAAAGGTTGTAAGGGTTGTCAGCATGATAGCCCTGAATCTTTGCTTTCCTGACTGGAAAATTGCTTCACGGGCAGACATATCCTTGTTTCTTCTTTTTCTGTTTGCAAAGTCAACCATCACAAGTGAATCATTTACCACAACGCCGGAAAGGGCAACAAGCCCGAAGAGGCTCATAAGAGATAGTGAAAAGCCAAGCATGATGTGGCCAAGAACTGCCCCCACAATACCAAAAGGAATACAGCACATGATAACCATTGGTTGAATATAGCTTTTAAAGGGAATGGCAAGAAGTGCATATATGCCAAAAAGTGCCATGTAAAGTCCGGAAACAAGGCTGTCTGTACTCTCCCGCATGTCGGCATGGCGTCCCTGAAGCTGGCTTGTAAGTCCCGGGAACTGCTGCTTTAGTCTTGGCATGATATCTATATTTATCTCTGTTATGATACGGTCTGTTTCGTCCCTTGGTACAACATTTGCCGAAACAGTGCTTACCCTTCGGCCTTCTCGCCTTTCAATGGATGTATATGCCCTTCCTCTCTCCATGGTGACCACATCACGAAGCAGAACCTCCCTGTTGTCAGGTGCATGTATTATAAGAGTCTCAAGACTGTTTTCATGGATACGTTCAGATTCAGGGAGGCGTATAATGACGCTTACCTCGTTTCTGCCCCTCTGCAAGGCCATTGCTTCTGTGCCGTAATATGCATGCCTAACCTGAAGTGCAACATCCCTTGCGCCAAGACCCATTGAACGGCCAAGTGGCAGCATTTTGAAATCAAGCTGCTCCTTTCCTCTTGCGGAACCATCATCAATATCCTTTGTTGATGGAAACGAGGATAGTTCATCAGCAAGGGCAGCACATGCAGCTTTAAGGGTATCAATGTCACGGTGGCTCAACTCTATGGCAAGGGAAGAGCCAGAACCTGGGCCGCCTCTGTCTGCCTGGAACAGAATACTTTCAAGGCCCGGGATATCCCCCACTGCAATGCGCCACAGTTCTGTAACCTTAGTGGTTGAAAGGGGACGGATATCAGGTGGAGTCATGATGATTCGTGATGATATGGAGTTCCCGTTTACAATGGCTGAGTATCCTGTGGAGAGGATATCCTTCCCGTTTTCAGCAATTACCTTTTCCGCAGCATTGGATATGAGATTCAGCACATGAGCCGCCTTTTCATCAGAGCTTCCGTAGGGCAGTGTTGCTGTGACATAAGCATAATCAGACTCAACCCTTGGCATAAGAGTTGTTGTGATTCTGCCGCTTTTGACATACCCTCCCACAATCAAGAGAATGGCAATTGCAACAGAAAGGGTAATGTATCGGTTTGCAAGCACAAAATTAAGAAATGGCCCGTATATTTTTTCTATGAAAATTAAAAGCCACCGGCTTACGTACTGCTGTTTATTGATGAGCCAGCTCATAATTTTTCCAGGCTTGCTTCTGTGTGAAAGGTGTGCCGGAAGTATGAAAAGACTCTCAACAAGGGATACCATAAAAACTACAATCACAACGATGGGAATCACTTTAAATATTTTTCCCATCATGCCCGGAACAAACATAATGGGCATAAATGCCACAACATTGGTAAGAATACTGAAGACAACCGGTACCCCGACCTCCTTTGTACCTGCAATGGCAGCATTTAGAAAAGAGCTTTGTTGTTCCCTTTGTGAATATATGTTTTCGCCCACAACAATGGCATCATCCACCACAATACCAAGGGTTACAATAAAAGCGAACATTGAAATAACATTTATGGAAAAGTCTGTTACGGGAAGCAGGGTAAATGATCCAAGTACAGAGATTGGAATTCCCAAAGCAACCCAGAATGCAAGTCTTATTTCCAGAAAAAGGGCAAGGAATATAAATACAAGGCAGAGACCAAAGCATCCGTTTTTTACAAGAAGCTCTGCACGCTGTCTGAAGATTTCTGATCTGTCACTTGTAAGGGAAATTGCAACTCCTTCGGGAAGTGACGCTTCAAAAATTTCAACCTCTCTTTTAACAGCCTCTGCAACTTCAAGGGGTTTTTGATCTCCCACCCTATAAACCTCTATCTCTATGGATGGTTTGCCATTAAATGTGCCGTAGCTGTTGGAATCTGAAAAACCTTCTTTAATTGTGGCAATATCTTCTAACAGTACTTCAGAGGCATCTTCGGGGGTTATAATGGGAAGACGGGCATACTCCATTGCAAACTCCCGCCGCTCCTTCATTCTCACCATTATCTCCCCTCCACGGCTTTTGATGCTCCCTCCGGGAAGTTCAACAGAGGCGTTTTGAATACGATTTGCAACATCTCTGAGGGTAAGACCATAACGCCGAAGATTCTCCTGGGGAACCTCAACATGGATTTCATAATCTCTTATTCCGACAAGCTCTGCCTGGGTGATATCCGGATCCTGCAGAAGCATGTCCCTAAATCCTTCTGCGATCTCTCTTAAAACAGCCTGGGGAATATCTCCGTAAATGGCATACCCTATAACCTGCCTTCGTCTTGTTGCCACAGTAACCATTGGGGTTTCAGCTTCATCTGGAAAGGATGAAATTGCCTTGACTTCGCTTTCAACCTCCTGGGCAAAACTTCTGACATCCACACCGTCCTGAACCTCAATGGAGATAATTGCTCTTCCTTCCGAGGCTGTGGAGTTCATCTCTTTTATGCCGTCAAGACCCTGTACCGCCTCTTCAACAGCAAGCACAATACCACGCTCAACCTCTTCCGGGCTTGCTCCTGGATAGCTTACAGAGATATTGACAATTCCCATTTCAAAATCAGGAAAAACCTCCTGTTTGATGGAACTTGCCATAAAAAGTCCGCCCACAAGAAGAACAAGCATCATAAGGTTTGCTGCAACGGAGTTGCCGGCCATCCAGGGAATAGCACCTTTGTAACTGACAATCTCTCTGTTTTTGTCTGGTCTGTATCCATTTGGATCTGGGTTGTATCCATTTGGATTTGACTTGTGTTCATCCGAGGCTGGTTTGGCTTCATTTGAATTTGATATATATCCGGAATTATTAGAGTCTGTCATGGTTTTTCTCCGGAAAGCTTGCTTATGGCCATGCCATCCACAGGTGAAGAAAGTTCTGAGATAACAATTTCATCTCCTGATGCAATTCCGTTTCCCTGGGCTATAAAAAAATAGTCCCTGTTTTTCCAGATCACATCAATATCCTTTATAAAAAGGCGATTATCCTTTACTATCCATATCTTGTCTCCATCCCTTGCAACATTTCTGGGAAGAGGTAGGATATGTTCAATGGTTTTTCCCTTAATATCGGCTGTGACATAACTACCAAGCAGCAGTGGAGATTTTTTATCCTCGTTAAGTCCCAGAGGGTCCATGATACGGATAAGAACTCTTGCCATTCTGCTTTTATCACTTAAATCTCCAAGAAGCCGTATAACTTCTCCCTTGTGCATTACACCCTCTTTTGTTGTGATCTCTACTGTGCTGCCTTTCTCTATGGTGTTATTCTCCGTGATGCTGCCGTCCTCTTTCAAGGTATCTTTTTCTTTGGAACTAACTTTTTCTGTTATTTTAATACTCTTTTTTATCCCTTTTTTTTCATTTGCATTTGTTAGGGGAATAGATATCCATTTAAGATGATCAACGGGAACTGCAGCTTCCACACGATATGAATCCGTACCTGTGACAGTTGCAAGTGCCTGCTGTGATGATATGGTTGAACCTGTCTCTATATTGACTTCCATCACCATACAATTGAAAGGAGCGTGAATTACAGTTCTTGAAAGGTTAAGCTTTGCACGTTCAAGATCTGTTTCTATGGCTGCAATATCTGCCTTTATCTGCTCAAGTTGAGGCACTCTCAAGGCAAGATTGCTGTCCTTGATTGATTTTCCTGTTGTGCGCTGCATGAGCTGAACCTCTGCCTTTGCCACCTCCTGACGCCCCATTTCAAGCTTAAGGGATGCCTTTGCACTATCAAGAAGAGCCTTCTGTTGCCTTACTGTCAGCTCATAATCTTCCCTGTCAAGTTTAAGCATCACATCACCTTTGCGAAAAATGCCGCCTGGAATAAAAGAGTCTGCCATTTCAACAATATATCCGCTGACCCTTGAGCCAAGTGAAAGGTTGCGGGATGGGACAACTTCTCCCATGGCTGTTAAAACCACAGCGTGGCTTTTTTCTTCAAGAATCATTGTCTCCACAAGTGGGGGGCGGGGAACAGGTTTTTGCCGCATGGCAACAGGCTTGGTATCATATAGGTGCTTTGCAGCTGCAACACCTGCTGCAACTATCAGGAGAGGGAGCAAAATCCTGATAAGACGTACAATCAAGTGGGGTCTTTTTCTGATTTGTTGATCTGTCATTTTATTTGTTCCATTTCAAACGAGTATCTTGTTTTTGTCCAGTTACCTCCAAGTGCCCTGTGAAGGGTAACCCGATCCTGGAAAAGGAGTACCTGTTGTTTTAAAAGAGATAGTTCAAGGTTCTGTACATTGATCTGTTCCGTTACAAAGGGAAGAAAGGGATCAAGTCCGTTTATGTAGCGGTTTTTTGCCTCTTCCATGGCAAGTTTGGCTGCTTCAAGCTCTGCTTCCATAAGCTCTATCCATTTTATGCGTGACTTTTCAGATGCCACTGCATTTTCCACTTCCATAATGGCTGTATATACTGTCTCTCTGTAGTTTATAAGGCTTTGATCAACAACAGCTTCTGCAATCTCAAGGGATGCTTTATGTGCTCCACCGTCAAAAATATCACCAGCAACATGGGCAGCAAGTGACAAAACCCATTGTTTTAAAATGTTGTCAAGGGTAGTGTGCTGAACAAGGAGGCTTCCGGTCAGGTTGAGGGATGGCAGACGCTCATTCATAACCTGCAACTGGTTCCACCTGGATGAGACAAACCTCATGTAAGCTGCCCTTATATCCGGCCTTTGAAACAGAAGCTCCGAAGGAAGGCCGTCATCCGGTAAGGGGGGAAAATCTCCTGGCATATTTTTAAGGTCAATGGTCTCAACAGAAGTAATCTCAACCGGAGCCTTTCCTGTGAGAAGAGCTATGGAATTGATAAGATTCCTCTCTCTTAACTCCACAGACGGGATTTTTGCAAGGGTTCTTGCAAGCACTTCCCTTTGCTGAAGAATATCAAGAACCGTTGACATTGCATTTCTAAAACGAAGCTCCAGAAGATCAAGGATCATTTTGTTGATTTCAACCTGACTTCTGATAAGAGCAAGCTCTTCACGAACAGAGATCAATGAAAACCAGTTGCCGGCAACTTCTGCTGCCACTGACATGGCAGCACTCTCAAGGTCAAATCCTGTGGCCATGGTCTTGTGTTCCGCCTCCTGTATTGCTGCATTGATATTTCCCCAAAGATCAATTTCATAGGAAGCGGCAGGCCCTATCGAAAAATAGTTGTTTGAGTCTGCTGACTCATCTCTCTCCTGCCTTGAAGCTGATGCACTGTATGTTATGGATGGAAAAAGGGCTGCTTTGCCGGAATTTTCAGAGGCTTTTGCCTGCCTTAACCTTGCAGATGCCTCCTTTATTGTGAAATTACCTTCAAGTGCTTTTTCAATCAGCTCATTTAATTCCCTGCATCCAAATGTTTCCCACCAGGGAGATTTAGTTTCTGCGGAGATGCTGTTCTGCTTGTCATTTTTATTAAAGGTATAGTGTGCAGGCATGGTTTCAGTTGCCTGTGGCAGGGGTGGCAGGTTTTTAATCTCCTTAAGTGATCTTCCAGAGCATCCTGTAAAACACATTAATCCTGCTGAAATAAAAACAATAGAGATGAGTATTATTGATATTTTTGAACATGTTAGTTGGTTGTATTTCATGTCATGATTCCTTGGTATAGAGAGTGTTTCATACGCCATTATTTAAGCAATATCAATTGTTTTCAGCAGGTATGACACGCCCCATTGAGAGGAAAACACCGGCAAATCCCATTCCTGCAAAAAGCATCATTGCGCTTTGCAGGCTTTGGAGAAACTGTGATGATGTAGCCTGATTAACAGGAGAATCCCCCATATATCTGGCAATCAGTACAGCCGAAATTGTCATGCTGGCAAGCATTCCAAGTGTTCTCATTGTTGCAGCAAGGCTTGATGCCTGGCCATATGCATTCTGGGGCACACTGTTCATTATGACAGTTATATTTGGCGAAGAGAAAAATCCGTATCCTGTTCCCATCAGTACAAAAATCGTAATTATTTTTTGTATGGATGTATCGCTGTTGATGCCTGTTGCAAGTAAAAGCCCTGCTGTACATATTGCCATGCCAAAAGTTGCAATACGACCGGGGTAAATCCTGTCAGCAAGTCTTCCTGCAACAGGAGAGAGAAGGCATTGCACAATGGTCTGGATAATAAGAAGCATTCCGGCTGTTTTGGCAGAAAGCCCCTTGACTCCCTGAAGGTAGAGGCTGAAAAAGAAAATAATCCCGAAACTTGCAGCATAATTTATCAGGGTTGCAATCACCGTAAAGCCAAGTATCCGGTTTTTCATTATCATTTTTATATTAAGAAGCGGAAAGGCTACCCTTGATTCCACAAAAAGAAACAGCATAAGTCCGAGAACTCCGGTTATTGTAAGAAATTTGGATTGAGGAAAAATATCAGCACCGGAAATTCCTGTAATCAAAAGCCCGAGGGATACCATATATATAAGGGAGCCTCTGTAGTCAATCTGCTGTTCCGGTGCTCCTTTCCAGTCGCCCTTAAGCTGCACAATGCTTAATCCAAGTGCAGCAGCAGCCACCAATGTCGTAAGTATAAAAAGGGCTCTCCATCCTGCGTGGGAGACTATAAATCCACCAAGTGCAGGGCCTGCGGAAAGTCCTGCATAGACAGATGCTACAATAATGCCCATGCTGCGCCCCCGTCGTGAGGGCGGTACAACAGAAGAGAGTATTGCAACGCTTGTGGTGGTGATGAGCGATACGGAAAGTCCCTGGAAAAAGCGCATAAAAAGAAACATCTCCATGGAACCTGAAAGGGCAAGCATAAGCGTTGTAACTGTAAATCCTGAAAGCCCTGCAAGGAAAACCTTTTTTCTGCCCATGATATCTGCAACCTGACCTGCCGGCATCAGAAGAAGAGTCACTCCAAGCATATATACCATCTCGGCAAGTCCCAACTGAAAAGCACTTGCCGAAAAATGACGGCCGATGGATGGCAGGGCAACACCTACGCCTGACATCATGAAAGGCGTTATAAACTGTACAATGCACACAACCGCTGTGGTCATGGCTTCGCTTGTATTTTTTTCACTGCTCTTTTCTGAACTACTTTGAATCGAGTCGTCACACTTTTTTGTATCTGCTTTATTTTTTTCTGCTGGGGAAATCATTGTGGTTAAGCTGTTCCTTGATTTATCTTTTGATTGTTTTCTTTTGTCTGGATAAGTTGCCCAGGCTAATGAATAGAGACCCCATTTTAAACTGTTGTTTTCCGGAAAGCTATAGTTGTTTTTAATGAAAACGCAAATAAAGAATGGTTTTTTATGCAAAAAAAATATTTTTTCGGGATGGAATGGGTATATGGTTTTAATTTTTTATTTTAATAAAAACAAATATATAAACAAACAATGGGTATATAAAATACCCACTGTTTTGGCTAAAATATCCCCCTTGTATTTAATAAAAAACAGTATATTCTGCTAATCATAGACAATTAATTTGAAAAGCCAAACCAGTTGTGAAACTGGGACGGAAAACCACGGGTCTCTTTGAGATAGCCGGGTTGCCTCAATTATTATTTAACTACAATAAATAATTAGGGGGCATTATGAAAAAAAAATCTTTACTTTTTACAATTGTTTTTGCAGGTTTAGTTCTTTTTGTTGGAAATGTCTGGACAGCCACTGCCACTGAATCACCAATACCAGTTCCTGCAGGGTATGCATTAATCTCGGATAACAACACTGGTAAGTGGTCTTCTAACAACATTGATTTCAGTACTTTTGATTGGGACAAAGGAACTGCCTCATATAACCATCAATTAAGTTGGATTGATAATAATGATGGCACATTTTCTCTTAATTTGTCGGTAGATACTACCGGCAGTTCATATGGTGAAGAAACTTATAACTTTTTATCATCATCTTCCCCAACACAATTTCAAGCCTATTACAACGATACAACAGGTGGATATTTCTGGTTGATGGAGGATATAACTGTTTCAGATAGCGATCGTGATTATAATGATCTATGGGCAAGTGTAGGGAAGACTGCTGTTCCAGTCCCAGCTGCCGTATGGCTCTTCGGTTCAGGTTTGATTGGACTTATTGGACTTAGAAGAAAAAAAAGTCAGATGCTCTAAAATAATTATTGAAGTTCAGATTTAACAGAAAGAAAGGCAGTGTCAGAAATGGCACTGCCTTTTTTGTTCCGGGAAATTATTTTAATTTGACAGGGCATCAATGAAATCATTATGTTTAAACAATAAGTCTTAAATAACTTGCCCATTTCAAAAAAGGTGACAAATGTAAGTTACATGTTTGATAATTTTAACTGGGTGTCTTATTTCGTGCTTGCTCCGTATATATCTTTTGAGGCTTTATCTGCTTTATAATAATCCATTTTACGAAAACGAAATATTAGAGAGGTAAACAATGCTGATCACAATTGAGAATACAGGTATAGATGATTTTTATAAAATGCTTAAGGAACAATATCAATTGACACCTGAGAAGAGGTTCACCATCACATTTGATGTGAAAGCAGTCATTGATCCAGAGGAAGATGTAAGCGTTGGCGATGATTTGATAGAGGGTTTCATGGAAATAGTTGAAGCTCAAAAAAAAGGATTTGAATTACCAAACGCCCGAGATCTTTTAAATGAACTCTAAAATGAAATACCAAATAAAATTTACATCAATTTTTAAACGAAGGATAAAAAAGCTTTCCAAAAAATATCCTCGAATCAAACAAGATTTTTCAAAATTAATTGATGATTTAGAACAGGGATATTTTCATGGCGATGAAATTCAGGGGTTTCAAGGAAAAGTTTATAAGGTTAGGCTCGCTTCAGTTGACCAACAGAAAGGTAAAAGAGGCGGGTTTCGCTTTATTTATTATGTTGTCACAAAAAACTGTATTGTTTACATGATGACAGCATACGCCAAATCATCCCAAGAAGATATTACAAATCAACAGAAGCAGGAAATCAAAGATTTTATAAATATGCTTCTTTCTGGTTGATAATATTCCATACTAAATTATTTTGTTAATATGTCTTGACAACTTAACTTGTTTATCATAATCCTTATTAAAAAAAACTTTTTTGCTTCATGGAGATCACTGATTAGCCTGATCTTTTTTATTGAGCCGGAAAAGCATAAATGGAAATCCTTAAATGAGGAATATGATGCTCAATCCCCACTCTCCCATACCATTATATCATCAACTTGCAGAGATTCTCATTAAACAGATTCGATCAGCCTGCTCTCCCGGGGAGATGCTACCATCTGAAACCACAATTGCAAAGCAATATGGGATAGGTCGCCCAACTGTTCGTCAGGCAATGGAGATTCTTGTCAGAAAAGGCATGGTGGAGCGGCGGAGAGGCTCTGGTACCTTTGTAAAGGATAACAGTTGCGAGGTTGATCTCTTCTCCCTTGCCGGCACATCACAGGCATTTTTTAAGCAGGGGATTGCTACTCGTTCAAAAATTGTATCGCAGTTGTCTCTTCAAAAGATTGAAGATAAAATTACAAATCCGTTTCAGGGCAAAAGCGCACTCTTTTTTTCCAGATTGACCCTTGTCCATGATGAGCCGGAATTAGCAGATATCCCTGTATTACTTGAAGATATCTACCTTGACCCTGAGCTTTTTCCAGGGCTTGACAAAGTTGATCTTGACCATCTCCCCCTTTCACAGGTGATATCAGAAAACTACTACCTTAAACCTGAAAGCGGTCGTCAATCCTTTAAAATATCATTTTTATCCAAAAAGCAGGCAAACCTGCTTTCTATGAAACAGACAGATCCTGTACTTGAAGTTGAGAGAACCCTCCATTTTCCAGGAGTCCGGCAGGCTCTTTTTTCAAGATTGTACTGCCGCACAGAGAAATTTGCCTTTTCCCAGACAATTGTTATTTAATCAGGAGTTATTAACATGAAAAACAGAGGATATTACGGTAACTATGGCGGTGCATTTTTGCCGGAAATTCTGGTTGCCACCTTTGATGAACTTGAAGATGCCTTTGAAAATGCCAAGAGTGATCCCTCATTCTGGCGAACCTATGAAACTCTTATGGCTTCATATTCATGCAGGCCAACCCCTTTGACCTTTGCGGAAAATCTCACCCGCAAGTTTGGCGGTGCGAAAATATATATCAAACGTGAAGATCTGAATCATACAGGAGCACACAAGGCCAACAACGTAATGGGGCAGGGGCTTCTTGTCAAAAAGATGGGCAAAAAACGCGTGATAGCTGAAACAGGTGCAGGTCAGCATGGAGTTGCAACAGCTACAATGGCCGCAAAGTTCGGCTTTGAGTGTACTATCTATATGGGTGAAGTTGATGTCATGAGGCAGCGTCCCAATGTCTTCTGGATGGAGCAGCTTGGTGCAACGGTTGTTCCTGTGACAGATGGCACGCGTATATTAAAGGATGCCATAAATGAGGCTTTCCGTGACTGGGTAACCAATATGGATACAACCCACTATGTCCTTGGTACTGCATGCGGCCCACACCCTTTTCCTGAAATGGTTTCATGGTTTCAATCCATTATAGGAAAGGAGGCAAGAAAACAGATCCTTGAGATTGAAGGCAAGCTGCCGTCAAGGGTATATGCCTGTGTTGGGGGTGGTTCCAATGCAATGGGGCTTTTTTCAGGCTTCAGGGATGACCCTGTTGAACTTGTGGGTGTTGAGGCAGGAGGGCATGGAGTTAATTCCGGAATGCACGCATCAAGGCTTTGCTCAAAGGATGCAAGCCCTGGAATTGCTCAAGGGTACAAGACATATTTTCTACAGGATGGTGACGGGCAGATGAAGGAGACCCACTCGATTTCAGCAGGTCTTGATTATGTTGGAGTTTCTCCCATTCTTTCCGACATGCATGAAAAGGGGCTGGCAAGATTTGAAAGTGCAACAGATGATGAAGTTGTGGATGCCCTAAGGCTTACCATGACCCATGAAGGAATTATTCCGGCCCTTGAGTCTGCCCATGCCTTTGCCGGAGCTTTCAGGGAGGTTTCATCTCTTTCTAAGGATGATATTATTATTATCAACCAGTCCGGCAGGGGGGACAAGGATATTTTTACAGTGGCAGATGCATTTGATGACCCCAAATGGAAACAATTTATTATTGGAAAGGCAAAATCTTACAATGGCTGAATCACTTAAATTGCAATTATATATAAAAGAGCGCCTGAAAAAACGTGAAATTCTGTTGATGACCCATATTGTAATGGGTTATCCTTCCTTTGATGCATCCTATGAGATCGTTGAACAGATGGTTGAAGCAGGTGTGGATCTCATGGAGCTTCAGATACCGTTTTCAGAGCCAATGGCAGATGGCCCTGTTATTTTAAAGGCCAACCAGAAGGCCATAGACAATGGCTCCACAGTTGAAAAGTGCCTTGAGTTTGCAGAAAAAGTTGCGTCAGATTTCCCCATTCCCTTTCTTTTTATGAGTTATGCCAATATACTTTATAGATATGGAATGGAAAAATTTGCAGCTAAAATGGCTGAGATAAACCTTCAAGGGTCAATAGTTCCTGATCTGCCACCAGAGGAGGGGCAGGATTATATTGAAGCCATGAAAAAGAGGCAGCTTGACCCAATCTATATATTTTCACCAACAACAAGTGATGAAAGGCTTGGCTATCTTGCATCCTTTGCTTCAGGCTTTGTCTATTGCCTTGCAAGAAAGGGTGTTACCGGAAAGGATACTTCATTTTCAGATGATCTTGCCCTCTATCTGTCAAGATGCAGAAAAGCCACAGACCTTCCGCTTGCTGTTGGCTTTGGTGTAAAAGAGAAAGCTGATGTTGATTATCTTAAAGGAAAGGCTGATATTGCTGTGATAGGCTCCCAGACAATACGGGTTGTGGAAGAGAGTGGAAGCAGGGCAGCAGGGGATTTTATAAGATCGGTTTTGTAGCAGGAGCATGGGAGAGATACAATCTTTCCAGCCCCGAAAAATAGAGTTTCATGTTTCTAACCCAAGGGAGGATAAAATGGAAAGCAATAATGAAGAAAAATCAGACGATGCTCTGGAAACAGGTTTGTCAGGTGCATTTATCAATTCCCTTAAACGAAACAATAGGGAGATAAGGGATGACCGGGCAACCACAATTGCCGAGGATACAGAGCTTGTCTATAAGAGGAAAATCGAGGATCTTAAAATCAGCATCAAAAAGATGAAACGGGAGCAGGAGTATATGCTTGACCTCTCTCCAACATCAACACAGAGTCTTATTCTTGCAAGTGATTTCAACTGTGAAGAGTATGTTGCAAAGGATATTGATCTTGGTATCAAGATCAGAAATACCGAGATCACCCTTGAAATTGCACAGAAGCGTTATGAGTATTCTTTTTGGCGGGGGGGCTTAAATCATGGGAAGGGGAACTTATTCAGTAAGTGAAAGATCTGCAAGGTCAGTGGCAATGGGTTATGCCACAAAATCAGTGAACGAGATATTCTCGCAAAGCTCTATAAACAATGCCATGAATCCCTATGGAGTCAAGATAAGGGAGTCAAGGGATTCTGATGAACATCCTGACACAGTTTCAATAATACTTGCACTTGATGTAACAGGTTCAATGGGTTCCATTCCCCACCATCTTGTCAAAGAAGGGCTTCCAAAAATCATGGGAAACATTATACAGGGGGGGACCCGGGATCCACAGCTTCTTTTTCTTGCCGTTGGTGACCACGAATGTGATAACAGCCCCTTGCAGGTGGGGCAGTTTGAATCAAGTGATGAGCTTTTAGATAAGTGGCTCACCGATGTCTATCTCGAAGGTGGCGGTGGTGGTAACAAGGGCGAAAGCTATCTGCTTGCCTGGTATTTTGCAGCCTTTCATACATCAATTGACTGTTTTGAAAAAAGAGGCAGAAAGGGGTTTTTATTTACCATTGGTGATGAGCCAACACTTGATGATATCCCTGCAAAGGCTTTGAAAAACATCATGGGGGATGGGCAGTACGAAACCTACCATGCAACTGTTCTGCTTGATAAGGCAAGGGAAAAGTATCATGTTTTTCATCTGCACATTAAACAGACATATGCCGGAGGTTTGCAGGAGACCATTGACGGTTGGAAGCAGTTGATGGGAGATCACCTTATTGTGCTTGATCGTCATGAAGAGATTTCAAAGGTCATTCCTCAAATTGTCGCAGATACCACGCGTAGTGTATCCACTTCCACTCCTTCAATACCTGATATTTCCCAGACCAAGATTATTTTATAACCAATATGGCGATTTGCCGTCACAATCAAAGGGATGGGTTTAAAAACAGAACTCAGAGACGTTGCATTGCAACCTCGTTAATATAACGGCCATGGCAGAACCATCTGTCACAATGAAGCCTGAAAGCCCTCAAGAATCTTAAAAAAACGGGGACTTTCTTATAACGGCCATGGCAGATTCATCTACCACAACGAAGCATGAAAGCCCTGAAAAACCTTTAACCACGGGGACTTTCTTATAAAACGACAATGGCAGGCCCATCTGCCACTTTAGAGGTGCTTATGGAAACAACCATTACAATTAAAAATCTTGATGAGTTCTCCATTGAATGGATAAATCAAAAAGCAAAACTGCAAGGTGTTAATTTTGAAGATATAATTGTTCAACTTATTCATGATCAAATAAGGGCAGGCGAAAAAAAAACAGAGTTGGTGCAGTATAATGATCTGGATCCACTGGCAGGCACATGGAACAGAAAAGAGGCTGATGAATTCCTAAAGTCAATTGACAAATTCGATCAGGTAGATGAAAAGTTATGGCAGTAGATAACATTCTCATTGATACTAATGCTTATGTTTTATTCAAGCAAGGTGATTCAGAAGTTATTGAAATTATAAGATACGCTCCTTTTATCGGTCTCAATGCTATCGTTCTTGGTGAATTATTAGCAGGTTTTGCTGTTGGTAACCGCGAATTACATAATAGGCAGGAACTGGAAGGGTTTTTAAAATCCCCTCGGGTAAATTTTTTTGCAATTGAACATGAGACTACAGAGTATTATGCAGCTATATACAAAGAGTTGAGAGCAAAAGGAAGGCCAGTTCCTACAAATGATTTATGGATTGCAGCAACAGCACTTCAATACAATCTAACTGTTTTTACATATGATAAGTATTTTAAATCAATTGAAAGAGTACGCACTGGTAAATGTTTAGCTGATTTTATTCGCTCGTGACTTACCATATTAACTTCCTAAACCTTCATGGCCGAATTTTACGACCACCTCCGATCATGAAAATAGAATGTGTTTTCACGGTAGAGTTGTAATCAGAGCTAATTTTAGAGATTTATGAGTCATAAAGTAGTAATTGGAGCTAATTTTGGAGATGAAGGTAAAGGTCTTTTTACCGATTATCTTTGCCGTAAATCATCAAATCCCCTGGTTATACGCTTTTCCGGCGGCCAACAGGCAGGGCATACTGTTGTTGCTTCCGGTATCCGGCATACTTTTTCCAACTTTGGGGCTGGTACATTGCAGGGGGCACCTTGTTATTATTCTCACTTTTGTACAATAGATCCTGTCGGTATTGTCAATGAGCTTGAGTCTCTTCTGAAAAAAGGTGTGGAACCCAAATTATATATTGATGAAAGATCTCCTGTTACAACTCCCTATGATATCAAGTATAACCAGAATAATCATCCACATGGAAGTTGCGGTGTTGGAGTCGGTGATACCATAAGGCGGCAACTTGATCACTACTCACTTGTTTTTGGAGACCTTTTTTATCCATTTGTATTTAAAACCCGCCTTGACTTGATAAAAAAGTATTATGATGGATATACAGATGTTGATATTGAGGATTTTCTTGAGTGCTGTTCAATCATCACAAGTTCATCTTTGATTGAAAAAAGTTATGGTATGCCAGAGGGAGAATACAGCGATTACATATACGAGGGCTCCCAGGGACTTCTCCTTGATCAGGATTTTGGATTTTTCCCCCATGTAACAAGAGCCAGCACAGGAACAAAAAATGCGGCAGAAATTGCCGGCAGTAATAACCTTGAGATATTTCTTGTCACAAGGGCATATCAGACACGGCATGGAAAGGGGCCGATGTCAAATGAGCATCTACCCCATAATATCCGTAAAAACCCTGTAGAAACAAATGTGGCTAACGCATTCCAGGGGAAGTTCAGGCGCACCCTTCTTGATCTATCCTTAATCGAGTATGCAATGAAGCGTGATGAGATTATACGTACAACAAAAGATCAAAATCTTGTTATTACCTGTCTTGATCACATGATAGATGAATACAGGTTTGTCTGGCAGGGAGAAATTGTGCATTGTGATGATGAATCTGATTTTGTCAGAAAGATAGGTTATATTCTAGGGTTTGATACTGTATATGTGAGTTCTTCAGATGATGCGTTGAATATAACGGCCATGGTAGGTCAATCTGTCACAACGAAACATGAAAGTCGTTATATATAAGCATGTTATGGAGACTTTCTAATAAAAAAGGGGCATGCTTTATTTACCGTTTTACACTCTCTATGGAAGCAAGCTTTTGAGTTTAAGGATTCTTTCTCAAAAAAGTGTAAAGTACTTTTGATTCGATATGAAAGAGCCATATTTTGCTTGTAAAGATATCATCATGTGATATTGTTAGTTGCATGAACCGCAAGCATAGAAAAACACTCAACATAGTTTTCACCGATCCGATCAATGGGAATATTGCATGGCGCAAAATTGAGTCATTATTTCTGGCTTTGCGAGCGATTCGAACTGCAAGATCTGGCTCTGCTGTAAGCTTTGTCCTGACTCAAAATCGACATCTTATTGCTTTTTTAGAAGTTATTGCAGTTGTCTGAACCAGGATAACCAGGATGGGTAGGATGCTCAGGATAGATAATCCTGCCTTATCCTGTTAATCTTGGGAATCCTGATTCAGACAGTGTTGACAAGGCTTACAAGATCATAGGTGTCGATTTTGAGTCCTGAATGATATCCGGGCAGATTTCCACCGTCCACATCCAGATAAGGCTGCATTGAGGTATCGTGTTAAAGATGCACGTAGATTTTTGAAACTGGCAGGTATAAAACCATGAACATGATGAAATATAAAGGCTATATTGCCCGAATAGAATATGATGAGGAAGACCGTATTTTTGTGGGACATTTGGCTGGTATCAAGGATATTGTTGGTTTTCACGGTACAACTGTAAACGAGTTGGAGAGTGCGTTTCATGAATCCGTTGATAACTACATTGCGATAAGCGAAGAGTCTGGTAGGTCACCCCAAAAGCCTTACTCCGGCAAGTTAATGTTAAGAATTCCTCCCGAAGTACATGCGGCTGTAGCTACTGCTGCTCAAGTGCATGGGAAAAGCATAAATCAATGGGCTTCAGATACTTTAAAAAAAGCAGCACATATTTAAAGAATAAGCACATATTTAAAAAAACAAGCAATAAATGATAAATTGAAACTTAAAAGTTGAAACTCAAAAAAATTTTAAAGAAAGGTTAGATATGACAGAACACCCTGATTTTCTTGATAGTGCCCAGGAGACCCTGAAAGAAATTGTTCAACCATTTCAGAAAGAATTGAATCAGCAGCTTAAAAAGGCGGAGTTTATAAAGCTATGCATTCGCCTTGCAGGCAGGGATGACTTTCTTGGGCTTGATGAGCAGCTTAAAACAAAAATAGCCAGTGATATTGCTGAAGATGAAGCACTTGCAGGGTGTGCTGCCACATTTGAATCACTGAAAGAGTATGCCGCTGAAAAGGTTGAGCGCTATCGCCTTGAATTTATTGATGATCTCACACGCCTTTGCCAGGAAGCTGAGATTGAGATAGAGATTGATGCCAACAAATTTAGCTCAACTAAAGGGATAACCGGAACCTTTGACTTTGCAAACCGTCAAACCACCATTAACAAAAAGGTACTTAAATCCATTGATCCCAGGCGCATTGTCACTGCCATCCAGCAGCAAAAGCGCTTTTTGTATGATCGCCCATATGACCCTATCAAGTTCATTGACGGACTTTTGAAAACATACAGGGATATTTTAAAGGAAAACAGCGGGAAAATGGGGGACAAGGTGGCCATGCAGCAGTTCTATATATCACATGTGATCTCTTTGCAGAGTGCCCCTTTTCTTCTTAATATGGATAAGTCGCGTTTCAAAGGTTATACACTTGATCAGTTTTCCGTTGATCTATGGCGCTACTATCAATCTGAAGTTGAGGCTACATCCGATGGTTACAGGCTTGATTTGACAGGTGGACGCAACAAGGCATTGTGGTTGCTTGATACAAATGGTGAAGTCAAACAGATGAGCAGTATTTCGTTTGAACCTGTAAATTGATGCTCTATTGCTTATGGAAAAGCCCGTCCAAAGGGCGCTAATTTAAAGAAATTTGTCAGGTGCTGACTTCTATGTCAGCCCTGAAAATAGAGGATATGAATGATATCAAAGGAAGAAATTCAGCAACTCAAACCCTTCCAGGCACGTTCAATAATTGAAGCGCTTCGCAAAGGCAGCGTACCTGTTGAATTTGTGCCTCTTTTTACTGTGGGGCGTACTAACTGGCTTGCTTTTATTGAGGATGATCTTGAAAATTATATTGCAGAGGGAGGAGCAAAGGTTCGTTTTATAAGTGGGGATTATGGCGATGGCAAGACTCACTTTATGTCAGTAATTCAGCACCTTGCGCTTGCAAAAGACTTCGCTGTCTCTTTTGTTGTTCTGACAAGAGAGGTTCCGATTCATAAATTTGAGATTGTTTATCAGAGTATTGTAAGGGAGATCCGCGGCAATTTTGAGGGCATAGGCATAAGAAGCCTTCTTGACTCCTGGTTGACACAGCTTGAAAAGACAGATGTCAGTGACAAATCCGAAAAAGGTGAAAACGCAAGGTTTGCCCTTGGCCATCAGCTCCAGCAGATAAAAGGGATGGATATAAATTTTGCCAATGCTCTTTCAGCAATTGTTAACAACCGTTTTGCCCCTTCGGATACAGAGGATGAAGAGTCAAGGCGTGAAAGGGAGCGTGAGGTGCTTTTTCACTGGTTTGAGGGGGGCAAGGTTGCCAAAAAGGAGCTGAAGCCATTTCAGATATATGAACTTCTCAACAAGACCAACAGCAAACAGCTTTTGAACTCCCTTATTCTTTTTTTAAGGCATACAGGGCACAAGGGGATGATACTTCTCTTTGACGAGATGGAAACCGTAATTGCCCAGGGAGCATCAATACGAAATGCTGCCTATGAAAATGTCCGGCTTCTCATTGATAACAGTGACTCTTCGGCCTTTCTACACATTTTTTTCTCAATTATTCCTGATGTACTTGTTTCAGAAAAAGGCTTTAAATCCTATGATGCTCTTTGGAGCAGAGTTCGTTCAATTGGGGAGGAGAGCAGCACCCTCAATTTCAGGGGAGTGCTTGTTGACATACACAGAACGCCCTTAACTACAGAGGAACTTGTATCACTTGGCGGTATTCTCAGAGGTATTCATGGTAACTCCTATCGCTGGGATTCTGATGAGGCGGTAAAGGATAATGTTATTGAGCAGATATGTATCAACCAGAAGAGAATGGGGGTTTTAAGCGAAGTGCGTCTTTTTATAAAGCAGCTTATACGTGTTCTTGATATGGCTGAACAGGGAGAGTCCACTGACAATATGGATATGCAGAAGCAGATAGTTGAAAGCCGCCGTGAAATGGATGCGGAAAAGGTGGAGAAGCTTCAACCATCATGGGACAGTTGATCATGAACAATATTTATCATAAAAATAATTCCGGTGGTGGCAGCCCTGACTTAACAGGTGATAACTCTTTTGAAAATCTGCTTGAAAAAGCATCACCTTTTAAGTTGCGCCGGGCGGTGGAGCGCCTCAGAGAGGGGCTTTTTGATCCACTTGGAGTCAAACTGCTTTCAAGCGGGGACAACGCCCTTAACAATAATATCAAAAGCATGACAGATGCTGTTGAAAAGGGAAAACCTTCCCATCTTTGTGTCTGTGGAGCCTATGGACAGGGAAAATCCCACACACTTACATATATCCGGCACAGGGCATTGGAGGAGAATTTTGTTGTAAGCTACATTAATCTTGATCCAAGGGAGGTACCTTTTCATAATCAGAAAATGGTTTATCTCTCCCTGATGAACGGTTTGAGCTTTCCTGATGAGGTAACAGGGGAGATTTCTGTTAAGGATGACGGTATGGCTCCTGTGAATATCTGGAGAAAAAAGGTTCAGCAGTGGCTCTCTTTGGATGGAAACAGTAAAAGGGATGTTGAGGATATAATCCCTGAGAGGATTCCCCATCGTTTCAAGGCAATTCTTGCAGCCATAGCAAAGCAGACCGAAGCTGTTCCATACAGCAAGCGAAAACTTAAAAAACATGCTCGATTTAAGCCAAGGGAGTTTCCCTGGATACTTGGTAATGCATTCATGGGAAAGGATATGCCTGTGGTGGAACTTCGCAATGCAATGCGTTACCGGCAGGTGAATTTTTACCAGGATGAGAGCCTTGTGTGCAAGGATGATGATTTGTACCTTGAAGCCATACAGGGATATGCAGAGCTTTTTCAGGTCATGGGCTATAAAGGCTGGGTTCTGCTTTTTGATGAGGCTGAATCCATTATGCTCACCCGTATAATGCAGAGAAGTAAAAGTTATGCCTTTTTGCATAAAATATTTTGTCCCAAGATTCCTGCTCCTGGTTTTCTGCCGGTTTTTGCATTTACCCATGATTTTTTTACCTTTCTTAAAGATGAGGATTTTGAACGCACCCGTATAGTACGTAAAAGAAAAAGAGGGGCAAGGGTGAAAGAAGAGGTTGAGAGCCTATCTGTTTCTGGAAAAGAGAATGAGAAAGAACCCTCTGAAGGTAGTGACGAAGATCCAAGGGAAGTGCCCTGGTTTGAGAGAGATTACAGTGCTGCATGGAAAGATATCAACATTTACAGATTACGGGAACTTACCTCAAGGGAGTGGCATATTCTCATAAAAAAACTTATCCTGATACATGCCAGTGCATACAAGTGGCAGCCTGATGTGGATGCCTTAGATAAGATGATATTCTCCAGGCTTCTCAAACAGTCCGGTGCTGAATCCCGCATGAAGCTTAAGCTAATTGTCAACCTTCTTGATCTCAAGCAGCAGCATATGGTGCTTGCATCCGGTGATGCTTTACATTTTTCAAAGGTTTCTCCATGAAAAAAGGGGAACACCTCTCCCCTCTTATGCAGCTTCCAAACACCTTTCGTCCTTTTTATGGCGCCTTTCCAGGTCTTTATTCTGCCCAGCTTGAGGCCATATCACCGATTCTTGATGGCAGGGATCTGATTCTCCAGGCAGCAACCGGATCCGGTAAAAGTGAGGCTGTTCTTGCTCCATGCATTGAGAGTATAATAAGGGGCGGCAGAAAAACATCTCTTCTCTACATCATTCCAACAAGGGCACTTGCTGTTGATCTGATAAGACGTTTTGAGCCTGTTATATCAGAGAGATTAGGTTTAAATCTTGCCATCAGAACCGGAGACTTGAAACGTTCCGGTGGTAAAAGGCCGGATGTAATGTTTACCACACCTGAATCTCTCGATGTGATGCTTGGAAGTACCAATGGCGAGATAAGGGCGTTTCTGGGCAGAGTGGGATGTGTAATTATTGATGAGATACATCCTCTGATTTTCAGTTACAGGGGTGTTCACCTTGCACACCTTCTTATTCGCCTGGAGCGCCGTACAGGTAGTAAAATTCAGCGCATTGCAATGTCAGCCACAATTGCAGATGTTAACGCTCTCATTAAAGCCTTTCATTTTCGACCATTCCCTTTTACCACCCACATAACGACCTCTGTAAACCGTAAAATAGATGCAAGAATTATCCATCTGAAAAATGAAGACCGTGAGTTTACAAGATTTTTAAAGGATCTTCATGATACCTGGGGGTACAGGAAGATCCTTGTTTTTGCCAACAGCCGCGGGGCCTGTGACAGGCTTTTTGCCATTGCCAATAGAATGGGGCGCTTTAAGGGAGTATCAGAGCTTCATTACTCTAATCTGAAGCCCGGGGAGCGAAAAAATGCGGAAAATAGATTTCGCAAAGGCAATAAGGCACTATGCATTGCAACAAGTACCCTGGAGCTTGGCATTGATGTGGGAGATGTTGATGCTGTTATCTTGTATGAACCACCTGATTCGGTATCAGCGTTTCTCCAGCGCATCGGGCGTGCCAACAGAAGGGAGAACAAAGTCAACTTCTGGGGTATCTGCCGGGGCGAGCAGGCATCCATTCAGGTGGTGCGTTTTCTTGCACTGCTTCATCTTGCCCGTGGGGGAGTTGTTGAGTCGCCTTCGGCAAGAACCCTGCCAAGTGTCATGGTACAGCAGATCATTTCATGCCTTTACGAAAAGAAAATAATATCCCTTCCTGCCATTGAAGAGCTTTTTCTTTCACAAAAAAACTCTATCATGCCTTCAATAAACTCCAGTTGCAAAATAGCTATGAAGGCCATTTTTCAATCCCTTGAGAAAACAAAATGGCTGAAAAAAGCCTTTGTATCCGGACTTTTTTCCGGTGGATTTCAATATGGCAAACATCTTTCAGAGTACAGAATATGGGGCAATTTTCCGGAGACAGATGATGAGTATATTCTGGAGTTAATAAAGCATCATTCAACAAATCTTGAGGTTGACAGACCAAAGGCAATTGCTGATATCCCCCGTTCCATTGTCAATCAGATGGACGTTGGAGACAGGGTTTATATTGTTGGAAGACGCCTTCAGATTGTAAAAATAGATAGTGATGAAGATAGGAGAAGGGTTTTTGCTGTTTCAACAAATTCCTCAACAGATAAAGATATTGTCTGGTTGGGCATGGGGGCACATGTATCATTTGAAGTTGCACAAATGATGCGAACCATACTTAAAAATGATTTTTCAAATAAAGATGGATTCCCGCAAAGCCAGAGTGTTGATCTTATAGATGAACATTCGCAGAGTGTTGGTGTTATAGATGAACCTTTGCAGAGCATTTCTGTTATAGATGATCCTTCGCTTTTTTCAAGAACCCGCTCTCTTCTTGAAAGTGAGCTTAATATGCAGGAGATGGCAGTTATTCTTGATAATGGAATTGAAGTTCTTCAAGGTAAAAAGACCACCTTTTTATATTTAACCTTTCTTGGAACAGCCGGCAACATTGTCCTGGAGTGGTGCATCAGAAAATATATTGACAATAAGGATGTTTTTGTCGCTTCCAATGAAATAGGCATTGAATGTTCAAGGTTGGTGAAATTTGAAAAGCTCAAGCTTCCTGAAAGCAGGGATAGTTTAAAAAAATGGGTGGGAGACAATATTAATATTGTCAGAAATATCATCCCTTTGAATCTGTTCAGTAAATATCTTCCCCATGAGCTTCTGGCAGAAGAGGTGACTGATTTTCTTTTTCACCAAAAAGTCATTGAGCGTTTTCTCCAATATCGTTGCCATACCTCAGAGGTAGTTTCCGGAGATTTGTCAGCCATTGCAGATGGATACTCCATGAAAAGTGAAACAGATAGATACTCTCTCGATAGTGGAAAAAGAGTCGGGGACGATTATCTCAATAACCTTGAAAAGCTTGTTGAACATGGCCATGAACGGGGCATAGAACTTTCAGAATATTATCATCGTATTGTTGAGATAACTCCATCTACACCATCTCTTCTGGAGCTTGAGAAAACAAAGTGGTCAAAAATTGATATACCTTCAATTCCGGAAAAAGATCATCAAAGAATAAAAAATAATCAAGAGTTCCCGAAAACTCTCACAGCCACAATGGTGAGTGACTATTTTATTCACGCTCAGTGCAACCGACGATTATACTTTAAGTATTATCGTTGTGATGCACCGGATACAATGTTTGTAAGGTCTGATGAAGAGATAGCTCTTAGAGAATCGGCACTGGCTCGGGGGGTTTTGCATGAACAAAATGTTATGAAAGCGTTACAGGCTTCTGGTATTAATGTGTTCCGAATGCCTTCCCATAAAGATATCAGCGCTGAAGATCGTTTACAGGCTTTTCTGGAAAAAATATCTGGGCAGTCACCCCCCTTATATCTTTCTCAACCGTTTTTAAAAGTTGATTCCATATATAAAGACAGATTTGACCTCCATGCCATTGGGGTTCCTGATTTGGTTTTTGTGGATGGTGATAAACTTGAAGTAGGAGATATCAAAAGCAGTAATCATCCAAGATACCACCATAAATGGCAGGTGGCTTTTTATGCACTTCTTTTAAAGGAGATCGTTGATTTTCATGGTCTTGGCGTAAAAGTGTCATCAAGGGGATTTCTCATGACCCGACCATCAGGGAGAGATGGCGATTTCCTCTTGGGAGATGAACAGGTTAATTCTGTTTATGAAAAGCATTTTTTTGATCTTGAGCCTTTCATGGCAGCATTTCCCATGCTTCTGGAAAACTTTGACAGAACATTTTTAAGCCACCCTGAACTTGCAGAGCACAGGCTTCAGTCACACTGTACTTCATGTGAGTGGTTTGCAGGATGCTACAGCAATGCCCTTAAAAATGAAGATATCCAATTCCTGCCTGGCATCACTCATGGAGCCCTTTTGAAACTCAGAAAGATGGGGCTTTACACAATTGAAAAGGTTCATGAAAACTTTAGCCAAAGATATTGTACTATCATTAACCAGGTTGGTGATGAGAAAAATGAGCAAAATTTTGAAGTATCTGATGTCAGTATTGATTCATTTAACAAAGACATTGAAGAGATTGATATAAGGCCAGAAGAACGACCCCAGAATATTGAATTAATTGATAAAAATTTTTTTTCCACAGGAGAAATGCGGGTTCTAATCGGCAGATGTGATGCCTTTTTAAATAACCACATTCTACTTAATAAATATAGAACCAGACTCTATCCTGTTGATATTTCAGCTTATATTTTTATTCATCTGATCCAGGATAGAGTTTCGCAAAAACCTGCGGAATTGGGGTTGATTGTTCTTGATGAACATTTCAAGGTTATTGATGAAAAGTTCTGGGTTCTTGACGAGAAATTATGTGTTTTTGACGAGAAATTATGTGTTATTGATGAAAAGTCCTGGGTTATTGATGGGAAATTATGTGCTATGAAAGATCTACCTGATGAACGCAAATGTTCAACATTTCATGGGGACTATGATAGCAGAATAGCTGTGTGGCTTGAATTTTCTGATTTTGTTTCCAGGATATGTAACTCGCACATTAGCTCAGGAAAAGGGGTGTTCTTTTTTCATTTTGGAGAGCAGACAAAGCACGCTATTCTTGAATGGGGGGAGTCGGTTCTTGAATATCTCCATTCAGTCAATTGTGTTAGTTCAGTCAATTGTATCAGTTCGGTCAATCGTGTTAGTACGTTCAATCATGTTAGTTCAGATAGTTTCAAAAAACCTGAATTCTTGTGGCAAACACAGCCATCCATGTGGTGTGATCTGAAGAAATTATTTCTGACTCATTTTCATATGCCAGCTCCCGGGACTTTATCTCTTTTCACCCTTGCTCATATTTTGGGATGCAACAAAGGCATTGAAAAGCCTGAAAGTCTTTTTCATAATATCTCTTTTACATCTTCTGTTCATCGCACAGGCGATAAAAGAGCCAATAGTGATGGAGAATCAGACAATCAGGAGATAAATTTCGAGATTAAGTTGTTACTGGAAACCATGATTGAGCTTTTTAAAAAAGCAGACAAAATGGTTGAGAGCCAGTGGTTTCATGAGTGGGAGGTATCTTCTGATTCAGAGTCTGCAACGGTTGCCCGCTTTATCAGTGAGGAGAGGCGTCTTAAAGAAGAGGATATACTTGACCTTCAGGAACTCACTTTGCACGAAAGGATGGAAAAATTCAGATCCCTTGCTTATCTTCGATTCCGGAAAACCCGTATGGATGAAGAGAGAAATTCTCTGTACATTTTTAGTACCACAAAAAAAACAATGCCATCAAAATTCAGAGCCGGTGATTTTTTGAGGCTTGTATCCCATGGTATGAGAGATCTTCAGGGGGGCTTTCCTGTTATTGTTGCAGGATATGAGATGGATAGAGGCGAGATTTCCCTTAAATCAAGATCAGGCAGACTTAACCTTTGTGAAAAAACTTTATATTCACTTGAGGAGGATATTGCTGATTTTACAGAGGCCAAACTTTCACATGTTGCAGATTATGTTTTTTCAGATGCTTTGTTTCATCCTGTTCATGATCTTTTGGCAGGTAAACTGTGCAGCAGGCAGGAGAGGGAGTCAAGCCAGTGGATAGAAAAATGGATACAAAAATGCGATATTGACCTTAATTCTTATCAACAGGCAGCACTCTCTTTGCCATTTCATTACAAGGCAGTAATGATACAAGGCCCACCCGGAACAGGAAAAACACACCTTCTTGCATGGATTTTGATATCCCTTATAATGTGTGCCTTTGACAGAGGTATTCCACTAAGGATCGGGGTAAGTGCCCTGACACACCAGGCCATTGACAATGTTCTTTTAAAGGTTGCATCCCTTGTGACTCAGTGGTTGCCAGGTGATATGCCAGGAAATTTTTTTCCAGGCTCATGTATAAAATGGGGAAAATCCCCTGAAGGTAAAACTAAAGATGGGAATTCTTATTGTGAAGATAAGAGCTTTTCCGTTGAATATATGGATGATGCAGATGAGACCCTTGGCAGAACATGGAGTATTATAGGAGCCACTGGTTTTGGATTTTACAATCTTTTTAACAGCCGAAACGGAGATTTTCCGGATGCGCTTGACTGGGTTGTATTTGATGAAGCCTCACAATTGCTTTTGCCCCAGGCTCTGCTATCAATTGTTTACGCTAAAGGCAATTTTCTTTTTCTTGGGGATGTTCATCAGTTGCCGCCGGTTGTCATGGGCAGTTACGGAGAGCTTGATGACTCTCTCCTTTCAAGGCTTATGGCAATTTATCCGGATTCACATAAGGTAAGCCTTGATATAACATACCGAATGAATAAGGCCATTTGCGACTTCCCCAGCAGGATGTGGTACAAAAATATGCTTCATCCTGCACCTCTCAATGCTGATGCAGTTTTGAAGCTCAATGATTTTAATGATTCATATGAAGTTTGTGATGGGGAATTTTCAAGTCAGCTATATAAAATTCTTGACCCGGAAAAGCCTGTAGTGATTATGCTTGCAGAGCATGAAGGGTGTTCCCAGCAATGTGGATTGGAGGCTGAAATCATGGCATCTGTTGCCTGTGAGCTGATGGTTCGTTATGGAATTGAAGCTCAAAGGATAGCTTTGATATCTCCCCATAGAGCACAGAACAATGCCATTGCCGGAAGAGTTGCAGAGATGCTTGCAGGAACAGGCCTGCCCCTACCCCTTGTGGATACTGTGGAGCGGGTTCAGGGAGCGGAGCGTGATGTGATTCTGTTTGGAATCACCTCTTCCGACCCTGACCATGTGCTGAGCGAATTTTTAAACAGCCCAAATCGTTTGAATGTTGCCATGACAAGAGCAAAAAAGAAACTGATTATTACCGGCAGCAGGGCATTTTTCCATGCAATACCTGAAAGTGAGCATATGTTGGAAAGGAATCGTTGTTTTAAGGAGCTGCTCTCATATTGCAGGGAGCAGGGTGCCATTATTGAATTTTTTTGTTGATTCAATCCAGTTCGCATTCACTGGAGGAGCTGTTAATGTCAATAATGGTTTGGCCCTTTATATATTCCTGGGTTTTGTAACAATTAATATTCATAAGTTTGTTGGTAATAACGCGCATCTTTTCAAGGTGTTCAAGGATTTCCATGATATCTTTCTGAAATGAAGGGGCTTTATCATTCTCGTTTGAAATATCGTCGGCCAGAAGCTGAAGAAGGATTATGGCAGCAGTCATGGGCTGGTTCATTTCGTGGCACACAGCACCTGACATCTCAAGAACACCTTTGAGTTTTTCACTTCGGATCAACTTTGCTTCCATCTCTTTTTGCTCTGTAATATCAAAACAAGCTCCGTCAATCCATAGCAGTTTTCCCTTAGCGTCGTATTGTGCCTTTCCTCTTTCAGAAATCCATTTTATCTGTCCGTCAAGGCATTTGATTCTGTATTCAACTGTAAAAATTTCCCTTCTGGCAACGCCATTAAAAAGGGCTTTTACAACTTTTTCACGGTCTTCAGGCAGAATAATGCTGTTGAAGCTGCGTACTCTGTTATTAAGAAAGTCATCGGCTGGATAGCCACTCAGCTCTTCCACACCGCAGCTCATGAAATCCATGACAAAGCCAGCATCTTTTACAACTCTGCATCTGTATATGGCGCCTGGGATATTTTTGATCATTGATTCGTACTGCATTGCATTGTTGCAGGCAGGAGAACAAATAGATGCCGGGTCATTTTTTTTTGCCATGAATATTCCTGGTTATTGGTTAAATTTTTTCATTGTTATTGAATAATCTGTCATCTGTTCACAAGAACAATATTTTTGTATCATTTGTGGTTATTGATTAGGCATTTTTATTATTTTTGGATAATTTGTCATCTGTTAACAAGAACAACATTTTTATATCACTTAATAAAGCTAAAATCCACTTTCTTATGCACCGCTGTTAAGTGAGAATGGAGTTATATCCCCAACAAGGTAAGCACTGAAAGCTCAAATATCTTGACAGCTTTAACAGCATCATATTACAAGCACAACTATTAACATTCTTTTGTCTGCTTACGGCAGGGAACATCCACATTCTGTACAGCAGTTTTCAGAAGAATCCATGGCATATTTCATATTTGCTCCAAAGTAGTTTACGCTTTTTTGAGCCAGGCTTACCACGATATGGATAGAACTCTCTTAAAAGTGTGAAGCGGGGAATGAAGGATGCCGAATCCTTATTATATTTTTTAAACAGGAGAAAATAGATGAAAAAAATTATGACCATTCTTGTTGCATTTATGGTGGCGCTCTCATTTGCTGGAAATGGCTTTGCCAAAAATCTTACAATTGCAACAGACACCAACTTCCCTCCCTTTGAGTTCAAAGATCCAAAAACAGGTAACCATACTGGATTTGATGTTGAATTGTGGGATGCAATTGCAAAACATATCGGGATTGAATATGACCTTCAGCCCATGGATTTTAACGGTATTATTCCCGGCCTTCAGTCCGGACAGCTTGATGCAGGTATTGCAGGTATAACAATCAAGCCTGAGAGAGCCGAGGTTGTTGATTTTTCTGATCCTTACTACAATGCAGGACTTCTTCTGCTGGTCAAGGCAACCACAAATGACATTGAAAAAATTGAAGATCTTGAAGGCAAGATTGTGGCCACAAAACTTGGCACAACAAGCGAGGATTTTCTCAAGAAAAATGCAAAGGCAAAAGAGGTAAAACTTTATCCAAACAATGATGCAATGTTCATGGAGTTGATGATGGGCGGAGCAGACGCTGTTATGTTTGACTCTCCTGTTATTGCAAACTATGTACGTGAAGTTGGAAAAGATAGTGTAAAAGTTGTAGGGCCTCTTTATATGGGACAGTCTTACGGCATTGGTTTTCCAAAGGGAAGTGAGCTTGTTGGCAAGGTAAATGAGGCTCTAAAGGCACTTAAGGAAAATGGATCTTACCGTGCGCTTTATCTTAAATGGTTTAATACAGAACCCAAATAGAGATGAATCATTTATACTTTCCCTCCTCAGGTCAAGGAAGATACTGTTGATTTAAGGATCTCTTTTGGATATCCAAAGTAATAAGTAATTGGGTTTAATTAACTTACCCAAGCTCCCCATCGTAAGCCTGTAAGAAGTGGCTGGAGGTGATATTAATGGGCAAGTTATTAAAAATCAATTCCTAAAGTATTCAGGGACAAGCCTTACAGCAGCAATAGTTGGTGATCTCCTATGAGCTTAAGTCAACAAATTGTTCTGGCCAAGGAGGGAAAGTCTAACAATTAAGGAGTCATAATGCAATTTCAGTTTGACTGGTCTGCTTTTTTTGAAAGTTTTCCCATGTTGATGCGGGGAATCAAGTTTACCATTGTTATAACCATTGGAGGCCTGGTGTTTGGTTTTTTGATTGGTGCCTTTATGGGCCTTATGAAACTTGCCCGCCATGTTGTCCCCAGAACCCTTGCCATTACTTATATTGAGGCTATCCGTGGAACACCAATGCTTGTTCAGGCCATGTTTTTATACTATGGCGTGCCAATGGCAATGGGACTCAGGATACCACCATTGACTGCGGGTATTATTATTATTGCTATCAATTCAGGTGCATATATTGCAGAGATCGTCAGAGGTTCTGTGCAGTCAATTGATCCCGGACAGACTGAAGCCGGACGTTCCATAGGTCTTACACGCTCCCAGACCATGCTTTACATTGTGTGGCCCCAGGCATTTAAACGAATGATTCCACCCCTTGGCAATCAGTTTATAATAAGCCTTAAGGATACATCTCTTCTTATGGTAATAGGTGTAGGAGAACTTTTAAGAACAGGACAGGAGATTGTGGCAGTGAGTTTTAAGGCGTTTGAGGTCTATCTTGCAGTGGCTGTGGTCTATCTTGTCATGACCCTCACAATTGCCAGGGGGCTGAGGGTACTTGAAAATCACCTTGAAATGAAAACCAAACGTTAAAAAACGGTCAACAAATTTGAAACACAACCACAATCGAGGGTGTAAAAAGAATGGAATCTACGGAAATGATTAAAATTGTAAACCTTCATAAAAATTATGGTGAGCTGGAGGTTATAAAGGGAATCAATCTTGAAATAAGGGCTGGCGAAGTTGTTTGTATTATAGGCCCTTCAGGATCAGGTAAATCAACGGTACTTCGTTGTATAAACCGCCTTGAGACTCCGACCTCAGGAACCATAATCGTTGATGGCAAGGATATAATGGATTCCGAAACAGACATCAACCATGTTCGTACAGAAGCTGGCATGGTTTTCCAGCAATTTAACCTTTTCCCACATATGACAGTTCTTGATAATGTTACCATAGGCCCTGTAAAAGTAAGAAAAATATCTGTAACTGAAGCTGAGAAACTGGGGCGCTCCCTGCTTGAAAAAGTGGGGCTTGCCGACAAGGCTAAAAACTATCCGGAACAGCTTTCAGGTGGCCAGAAACAGAGGGTGGCAATTGCAAGGGCACTATCCCTTAAGCCAAAGGTGATTCTTTTTGATGAACCAACATCTGCTCTTGATCCCGAGCTTGTAGGGGAGGTTCTGGAGGTAATGAAACAGCTTGCATCAGAGGGTATGACCATGGTTGTTGTAACCCATGAAATGGGCTTTGCAAGGGATGTTGCTGACAGGGTTATTTTCATAGATAAAGGTGTGATTCAGGAAGATAATGCTCCTGATGCCTTTTTTTCCAATCCTGAAAATCCAAGATTAAGGGATTTTCTGGGTAAGGTCGCAGAACATTAAAATGGTTTTTAATACGCTTTTTCCTGTTTTTGCAATGATTCTAATGGGGAGGCTTCTTAAACTGACTGGCTTTACAGGTCAGGAATTTTTCAAAAATGCCGACAGGCTTGTCTATTATATTTTTTTCCCCTGTATGCTTTTCTGGAAGATAGGCGGTGCCAGCGCCGATGCACTTCCTGATCCTTCTTTGCCTTTTGCAGCTTTATGCGCTGTGATGCTTGTTTTTAGTATAACCACACTTTTTATCGCATTTACAGGAGTTCCTGATTTTCAGGCAGGGACATTTTCACAGAGCTGTTACCGTTTTAATACATATATAGGGCTTGCCATTGTTCTGAATGCCCAGGGTGAAGCAGGTGTTGTAACTTTTGGCATTCTGGCAGGTTTTCTTATTCCGGTTATCAATGTACTTTCCATATCAATTCTTATCTGGTTTTCCGGTAGAAACTACAGTTCAAGGGCACGCTTTGCACGATTGTTAAAAGCGTTACTCTCAAATCCCCTTATTGTGGCATGTATCAGCGGAATTATCTTTTCCCGCCTGGGTCTTTTTTTTCCACCAGCCATTGATAATTTTTTTCGCATGATATCCATGGTGACTCTTCCCCTTGCCCTTTTGTCCATCGGCAGCACTTTCTCCTTTGCTGCTGTCAGGGGCAATATCGCTTTGTCGGTTGTTTCGGCTCTTTTTAAAATGGGGATGCTTCCCCTGGCGGGTCTGCTTTTTATGATTCATTTTGGAGTTACAGGTGAATCCTTTAAAACCGGCCTGATTTTTTTCTGCCTTCCCACTTCAACGGCAATATATGTACTCTCGTCACAGATGAACAGTGACACTGAACTTGCTGCTGCATCCATTGTATTTTCAACAATGATGTCAATTTTTTCCCTTTCCATGGTGTTGAGTATCATGTAATCCCGGGTAAGATGGTTCGGGGTTTTTCTACACGACGATCAAACCTTGAAAGAACAATAGGGATACCCATATATGACAGAAATAAAACCTAAAATTCTTGTTGTTGATGATGAGAAAACAAATATCTATATATTAATGAATCTTCTATCCGATAAGTATCGAATAGCGGTTGCCAAGGATGGCAAACAGGCATTGAAAATTGCCGGTTCTGATTTTGCTCCTGATTTGATTCTGCTGGATGTCATGATGCCGGAAATGGATGGTTTTGAGGTGTGTGAGCGTCTTAAATCCAATGATTCGACAAAGGATATTCCGGTTATATTTATTACAGCACGAGACGAAGAGTGCGATGAAGCAAGAGGATTTGAAATCGGTGCTGTTGATTATCTTAGCAAGCCTTTCAGCCCTGCAATTCTCACAGCCCGTTTGCAGACTCATCTTGCCATGGCAAACCATAAGCTTTTTCTTGAAAATGAGATGAAGGAGCGAACAAAGCAGCTTTTAAAGACCCAGGATGCTTTAAGAAAAGCAATGGGCAACCTTTTGACCATAAAGGTATGCACAGGGGTTTACTGGCTTCAGGTACCGGAGGCAGATTTGCGGATCCTGTGCGGTTGTCCTGGTGAGGTTGTAAAACTTCTTATGCGTAAAGGACTAAACAACCCTGCTGTGAAAGGAGGTACAAGTTTTGAAACAGGGCCAAATACCATTCTTCTTTCTGATTTACTGATACAGAATGGAAGGTTTGCAAACCTTGCAGAATTTCCTGTTTTGCAGATGCTTTACAGGCAGGGAATGGCAATTCCGGGGCATCCTAACAACTCAGGTCGCAAGCCTCTTTTGATAGGTTCGGCAGATCAGCTTAAAGCACAGCTTGAATATATACATCGTGGCAATTACGGCCTGCTTTCAAAAAAAGAGATCATGGCGGCTGGCATTGATGAAGAGATGGCTGATATCATGATGCGTATCAAGCTCAAATTTGCCTTTGGCACCATCCGTAATCCGGATCAGCTTCTTGATACAATTGCAATTGATGAAAAAAAGAGAGAGATCAGTAATGGTGTTTTTGTTCAGCGGATTGCATTTAATCAATTCCGTTTCACCTACAGGGGAGAGTTTTCTGACATTGATCTCAATCTTCCAAGAAAGGTTTTTTACCCCTCACCATATCCTCTGCCATATTATCGTGTCCAGCGCCATTACTTTGCTGTGGTACATACAGGGGAAGGAGATGGATGGAACACAGAGCATCCAAGCATGAGCAGCCTTCTTATGTTCCAGGGTCGTATTTATCTTATTGATGCATCTCCAGGGGTCATCAATACCCTTACTGCCCTTGGAATTGACATAAGTGAAGTTGAAGGTGTTTTTCACACCCATGCCCATGATGATCACTTTGCAGGTCTGCCGGATCTGATACGCAACGACCGTCGTATGAAATACTTTGCAACTCCACTTGTTCGTTCTGCTGTTGCAAGAAAATTTACAGCTCTTATGTCCCTTGATGTGGATAAATTTGAACAGTTTTTTGAGATACATGACCTTGAGTTTGATACATGGAATCGTCTTGGTGGCCTTGAGGTGATGCCTTTTTACTCTCCTCATCCTGTGGAGACAAATCTTTTTATGTTCCGTGCCCTTGATGGAGATGGTTATAAAACATATGCACATTGGGCTGATTTATCTTCATTTGAAGTTTTGGAAGGTATGGCAGGCAATGGTGAAAACGATATCCCGCTCTCATTCATTGAAAAGGTTAAAGCTTCATATCTTTCCAGGGCAGATCTTAAAAAACTGGACGTGGGAGGGGGGCTTATACATGGGGCAGCTCGGGATTTTATTACGGATACTTCAGGACGCCTGATATTGTCCCATTGTAATAGAACTTTGACAACCGAAGAGATGGAGATAGGGTCAGAAACATCTTTTGGCGCCATTGATATCCTGATTCCAGGGGAGCAGGATCATTTTCGCCAGAGATCATTTTATTACCTCAAAGAACTTTTTCCTGAAAGTTCCAATGACGAGATCCGCATGTTGATCAACGGCAAGATGAAAGAGTACAATGCCGGTTCAATTGTTCGCCGCAATGACGATACAAGTGCATGCATTGAGATGATAATTGCAGGCAAGGTTCTTTACCTTAATGCCACTCGCTGGGTACACAACCATCTGAGGTTTGGCTCTTTTATGGGCCTTGGACAGATATTTTGCCATACCACAATGGATGACGGGATATACCGTGCATTTTCACATGCAGCAACCATTGAGATTTCACCATCTTTGTTTAAAATATTTCTGGAAAATAACGGGATTTTTGAAACACTTGGCAGAAGGCTTAAAACCATTGAATTTCTTAGAAGTACATGGCTGTTTGGCGAACAGACATCCTTTGTGTTTTTGGATAAACTATCAAAGTCAATTGAAACTTTACTGTTAAAGGATAGAGAGTTTGCTAATGTGGCCAAAGAGTCATGCCTTTGGCTTATTTATGAAGGTGTAATTGAAATGATGGATGCCCATGGGGGTAAAATAGACAAATTGGTCAAAGGAGCTTTTTTTGGAGAACACAATTATCTGGCAAATGTTGACCTTGGTTGGAGATTTCAGGCAAGAGGCGACTGTCAAATTTTATGCATACCCTGGGACAAGATTGTGGATGCTCCTATAATTCTCTGGAAGCTTCTTGAAATAAACCAAAAAAGAATACGCCTGTCATCTGTTTCCAGGGCATATGGCTGATCTTTCAATAATACTTTGAAGCTGACAAAAATATAAGAATGCTGAGTGGTGAATGAAAATTCATTAGTCATTATACCGATTTTGGCTAAGTAGCTGATTTTATTAAATTTTTCAAAATGCAACTTCCAGTAAAATCAACGGGTTATGGAAAATCCATATAATGTCTATTATTCATAAGTCACCATTCACCATTCATCATTCATAATTCATCATTTATAATTCATCATTTATAATTCATCATTTATAATTCATCATTTATAATTCATCATTTATAATTCATCATTTATAATTCATCATTTATAATTCATCATTTATCAATTTCGACCACCCGTGATCGGTCATAAAGCATTCTGACCATCTCATATTCAAATGGAGAACCTGTCATGTAGTATCTGAAAAAAACCTGGTTTCTTGAATCCACAACCTGCATTGAGCTGTATATAATTGACTCCTCTGTATTGTCCCCGAAGTTAAATGGATCAAGTATATTAAAAGCAAGGCTTTCTGTTCCTCCGCCAAGAGCATCCCTTAAATTGGAAGGCCCAAGTATCGGCAGCATTAGGTATGGCCCAGGCCCTACTCCGTAAAATCCAAGGGTCTGACCAAGATCCTCGTCATGGCGAGTAACACCATTTAGGGCTGCAACATCAAAAAGCCCAAACACACCTATTGTGGAGTTAATTGCAATTCGGTATGTTGTCTCCACAGATTTTTTCCGGTTCAACTGAAATATTGAGTTTGCAAGAGTATAGATTTCCCCAACATTATTGTAAAAATTGGAAATACAGATCTCTATAGGATCCGGCAATATCATCTGGTAGGTTCTCAGTACCGGCAGATAAACCAGTTTGTCTAACATGGCATTAAACATATACATTCTGCGGTTAATGGCTTCAAAGGGGTCACTTACATCCTTTATGACATTGGGGTTGTCAGGATTGGTGTATAGGGATGCAGGTCTTTTTACAGGATCAAGTATCTCATCTGCAACAGCATGGTGTTGAAACCATGGAAAAAAAATAGCTGAAGAAAAGAGCATAAATGCAAGCAGCAATGCAACAGGATATTTTACAATAATAGTACTGAATATTCTCAACTCCTTAAAACTCCTTTTTAGGGTCTGTTTTGTTTTAAAAAATCAATCATATTGGCTACATTTACAATATGTTCCATGTTGCCGCAGTGACCGCCGTTGGGATATATGAAAGCACGTTCCCTGAAAACCTTTTTAAAAAAATCAATTGCACCTGATTCCAGGATTATATCATCATTATTTGTTATGACTCCAATTTTAGTAGTATCTTTAAGGTATGACTCAATGCTTTCAAGGCTTGTCCTGCTTTTTAATATTTCACGTGTAAGACCCGGTGTCCGAGCTTTGAAGTAAGGGTAGAAATACTCCTCAAAATAATCAGTGAAGCTTGTATGAAAAGTCACAATTCCGTAATCGGTAAGGGAGGTAAAAGGGGTCAGTTGTTTGTTTCCAGGTACTATATAGCTGCTTTGGGTCATTACATCAGATGTAAAGATCATATTTCCTGATGATATTCTGAATGCCACGCCAATTAGTGCTGCAAGGTCTGTCTCTTTTACTGGATTGTCCTTGTACATTTCATATAGGCAATCTGGATCCGACAGGGTTATTTTATTTTTTTTGTAGTAGTCGGCAAATTGATCAAAAATAGAGTTGAAAAATGAGTTGAAATTGCTGAGGCCTCCAGGGATATTTTCATCCAGCATCTCGTCAAGGATTGAGACGGAATTGAAAAGGTTTAAAGGAGGGTTGATCATCAATACCTTCCTGAAATTGAATTTTTTTTCAGTGTCATCGAGTTTGGCAACAAATGCTGATTGTGCAGCACCAAGACTGTATCCGGCAAGATAAAAATCCGATACCTCAACTTTGCCTTTCATTTTTTCATTTATCTGCTGCCATGCCTTTTGCATTACCCTGTAAAGATCTGCTGAATCCTGCTCAATATATCCTGGTACCATGGTTTCAGAGGCAGTGACAATAAAGTTTGGATAGGTGGGAGATGAGAGTGATATCACATGAAATCCGGCATTAAAAAATATTTTCTGCAGGCTTGTCATGGTAAGGGAGTTATAGCCGGAACCTGTCCCTGCAATTGTGAATATCAGAGGGGCTTTTTTCTTATGCCATGCAAGGGAGTATTGCAGTTTGTCATGATACCAGAAGACCTTTGGAATTGTCCGGTCATTAAATATTATCAGTTCAAACTCTTTTTTTCGTATTTTATCTGGAAAAGCTTTTTTGTAAAGAGATGGTGTACCAAGAACAGTTGCTTCATAGGGGTTAACAAATGGATAGTCATAGTTCTCATCTGGTGTGATACTTGTTGAACAATATCCATTAATGGGAATAACAAGTGATACAAGAAACAGAACAGTGATAAAATATTGCATGGTATTTTTCAAATTGTTGGCTCTTTTGTATTGTTATCAAGTGAGTAATGCTGTAATTAACTCTAACAGTAAAAATGATTTTATGAAACTCAATTTTTAATATCTTTAAAAATATTGCCATACTAAAAATACCAGGAACCCCCGTTATGGAAAGTAATGTGATACAACAGGAGACACTTCCACATGGAAAGGAGAATCAACTTGTGGATTTGATAGTTGACAGGGAACGTTATAATATACTTAAAAAACTCTCTTCCACATTGCCGGATGTTGTTTTGAACCAGAGGCAATTGTGTGATTTTGAGATGCTTGTAACTGGAGCATATTCCCCTTTGACAGGTTTTATGAAGCATATCGACTATGAAACTGTACTTGATCGTATGCGCCTCTCAACAGGGGAGCTTTGGCCTGTTCCCATTTGCCTTGATGTTCCGGATTCACTTGGAGAAAGCCTTGAGGCAGGACAGTCTGTCATGTTAAGGGATCCTGAAGGATTTCTCCTTGGCATGATGAATGTTGAGGATATCTGGCCGGTTGACATGGAAAAGGAAGCAGTTGCCCTTTTTGGCACCCGTGACAGAAAACATCCAGGGGTAAACTATCTTTATACCCGATCCGGCAGGTTTTATATAGGTGGCACAATTGAAGCCATGAATCTTCCAATTCACTCTGATTTCAGGCAGTTAAGAAGGACTCCAAATGAAGTCAGGGCTATTTTCGCAAAGCTTGGCTGGAAAAGGGTTGTGGGATTCCAGACACGCCATCCCATCCACAGGCCACAGTTTGAGATGACCATTCAAGCCATGCAGAAATCAGGTGCAAATCTGCTGCTGCTTCCTGTTGCAGGTGAGACAAAACCAGGGGATTTTGACCATTTTACACGTATGAGGTGCTACAGAAAAGTCTCTTCTCACTATCCGCCTGATTCATTTCTTCTTAATCTTTTACCCATGGCAATGCGTATGGCAGGCCCAAGAGATGCACTTCTTCATCTGATTATGGGAAAAAATTTCGGGTGCACCCATTTTATTATCGGCCATGACCACTCAAGTCCTGGTATTAACAGTAATGGAACGCCATTTTATAACAGTGAGGATGCTGCCGCCCTTGCAGATGAAGCTGCTCCTGAAGTGGGGGTTAAGGTTATATCTTTCAAAAAAATGGTATATCTGCCATTTGAGGATGAGTATCGTTTTGAAGATAATGTGCCGGAAAAAAGTGAAACAATTTTTCTGTCAGGCACAGATATCAGAAAGAGGATCCGAGCAGGTAAGCATGTTCCGGAATGGGCAACTTTTCCTGAAGTGGTGGAGGAGCTTAAAAAATCCTATCCACCCCCTTCAGGCCAGGGTCTGACCATATTTCTTACAGGATTGTCCGGTGCGGGAAAATCCACCATTGCAAATGTTCTCTATGCCAAGTTCATGGAGATAGGTACAAGGCCTGTCACCCTTTTAGATGGTGATATTGTAAGAAGAAATCTTTCAAGTGAGCTTAATTTTTCCAGGGAACACAGAGATATAAATGTCAGAAGGATAGGATTTGTTGCAACTGAAATTACAAAAAACAGAGGCGTGGCAATTTGTGCGCCAATAGCACCATACAAAAAGACCAGGGCTGAAATAAGGGAATCCATTGAAGAGTATGGAGGTTTTTTTGAGGTTCATGTCTCCACACCCATTGATGAGTGTGAAAAACGTGACCGTAAAGGGATGTATGCAAGGGCAAGGGCAGGGCTTTTAAAGGGCTTCACTGGTGTGGATGATCCATATGAGATTCCTGAGAATAATGAAATCACAATTGATACGACAAATATTACACCAGATGAAGCAGCCCATGAAATTCTTCTTTTTGTGGGACAAAAAGGTTATTTGTGATTATTAATCTATATTTTTCAAATGTTTAATGAGTTTTTCAAATTAAAAAGAAAGGATGAATAATGGACGTAAATATTAAGCAGTCTGGTTCAATTAGCATTGTCAGTGTTACAGGCAGAATGGATGCAATTACAGCAGATAGTGCTACAACAGTTTTGAATGAACAGGTTCAGAGTGGCAATAAAAGCATTGTGCTTGATTTAAGTGGTGTTGACTATATGAGCAGTGCGGGACTGAGGGTTGTTCTTACAATATTGAAGGCTGCCAGAAAAGATGGTGGAGATCTTTACATTGCAGATGCTCAGAAGGGTGTGGCTGATGTCCTTGAAATTTCCGGATTTTCAAACTTGCTTAAAATATTTGATACAGTTGATGAGGCTGTTGCTGAATTCAACTCTTGATGTTTGAATGAGTTAAGTCCTCTGATAGTTGTGCAAGGTGGCATGAATCAACACAGGTCAAAATAACCCTGTCAACCTTATTGTTCCAACGGGAGAGTACGCTGGTGTGGCTGCATTAGCAGCGTTAGTAATAACTATCGCTGATATGATAGCCAAAATGGCTGATTATAACGGATTTGGGGGGGTGTCAATTATGTCAATAAAAGGATTGATTATTGGGGCTATTTAATGTGATTTTATGTAACATATAATTGTTTGTATTTCAATGTTATTGCACCCCAAATAGTAATTTGAACTCAAAATCAAGAGAAATGAGGCACGATGCAATGCAGTTATTTCAGTATATTAAATCGCCCCCCCCAAATCCGTTATAACGGCCATGGCAGAGCCATCTGCCACAACGAATCATGAAAGTCCTTTAGAGGCTTAAAAGACGGGGACTTTCTTATAAACCAGTAAGTTTCCGGTGCGGCTGGTTCCCTTGAAGTTGGTGATTCAATAGTGATACCGGCAGGCCAGTATCCTGATTTTTTCATTAAGTACCTGGTAGACAAGACGGTGTTCCCGGTCAATCCGCCGTGACCAGCAGCCGCTCAGCTCATGTTTAAGGGGTTCGGGCTTACTCGTTCCCTCAAACGGTTGGCGCTGGACTTCCTTGATGAGTTTAACGATTTTTTTGGCTTTTTTTCTGTCCTTCTCAATCCACCAGGCAAGGTCTTCAAACCCGGCCTGATCAAATTCCAAAGTCTTTACAAGCTTTATCAAAGGGGATTCCTTCCGTGCGGTTTTTAGCGTCGATCAACCGCTTTTTCATAGCAGCACTTTTAAGCAGGTAGGCGGTTTCTTTTTCTGACTCAATTTCTCTCCACAGAACAATGGGCACGATAACGCCTGTGATATTGTTCTGCTCGTCAGAAATATACTGGATATGGTTCATTGTTGTTCTCCTTCAACTGTGTGCCAGTTCTTCAAACTTATGGCGCTTTATGCAATAATTTCGCCAAAAATGTTAGAGAGGTAATGAGTTAAAAGCACAAATCCATGTAAGAAGAGGAACAAATCTGATAATATTGAATTGAGAGACACAATAATATAAGAAGGAGTTCCTCATGTCAAAAATTATGCACTATTTGGAGTTTTTAAGCCAGAATTTTCCTAAACAATTTGTAAGTTCTTTGGCATGTTTCATTTACCGCTTTACACTTTCAGGGACACATTCCCATCTGTCGGCATTCTTCCTAAAAAAAGTGTAAACTACTTTGGGGATGATATGAAAGATGCCAGTTCTTTTGAAGAATTACAAATGAACCACGCTGATCTAGGCTGCATTCATCCACAAAAATGGGCATCTTAATTGGCGAAGGTATTGAATAGCAAAGAACCTCATTGATGCTCTTGATGTAAAAACAATATCCATGAAAACAGGATTAACATAAGAAGAAGTTGTGGCTTTAAAAACAGGTTGTTCACAAAACAACCCAACATGTTGACCTGAATCGTCTTATGCCAAAGGTGGAGCATTTTAAGTTCGAGTACACCGGAAAATGACTATGATTCCATCTTAATGAGTTTGCCCTGGGTTTGCTCTGAAGAATTACTTTACATTTTTTTAGAAAGTTGTTATAATCAAAAATTTTTATGCCGAGTTATATATGCTCGTAGCCGGTTTGTAACGGCTGTTTTTTTATTTTATGGGTGCTGCCAGATATTTGAATAAGATTCTCTTCCTTTACAGGTTGACCATCTTAAATGATTCAGGGAATCCTTGAATCCTGCTGGCAAATATGGCTGTGCTCATAGCAGAATAAGGTTATAACTATAGATGTCCATCGAAGAAACTTCTACTTGCAGTAATGAGTCACATTCTCATAGCATTGATTCATCCTCTGATATCCTTGGCTTTGCTGAAATGGGGCTTGAAGCTCCGGTTCTCAAAGCCGTTAAAGATCAGGGTTATGAGACCCCTACAACTATACAGTCACGTATTATTCCCCATGTTCTGGCAGGAAGGGATGTCCTGGGGCAGGCCCAGACAGGTACCGGTAAAACAGCAGCATTTGCGCTGCCGCTCCTGTGCCGAATTGATATAAAAGAACAAGCTCCACAGGTGCTTGTTATAACTCCTACAAGGGAGCTTGCCATACAGGTTGCAGAATCCTTTAAAGCCTATTCTGCCCGAATTAAAAATTTTCATGTTCTTCCCATATATGGTGGGCAGTCATACGAGATACAGCTTAAGCAGTTAAAGCGTGGCGTCCATGTGGTTGTGGGAACACCTGGGCGGGTGATGGATCACATGAGAAGAGGTACGCTTAAGCTTGACAGCCTTAAATGTCTGGTTCTTGATGAAGCTGACGAAATGCTTCGTATGGGTTTTATTGATGATGTGAAGTGGATACTTGAGCAGACACCTGATGATCATCAGATGGCACTTTTTTCAGCCACCATGCCACCTGCCATAAGGGCCATTGCAAGGCAATATCTTAAATCTCCTGAAGAAGTTACCATAAAGCTTAGAACAACCACGGCAGATACAATACGCCAGCGATTCTGGATGGTAAAAGGAGTCCATAAACTTGATGCATTGACACGTATCCTTGAGGCAGAAGATTTTGATGCCATGCTGGTGTTTGTACGTACAAAAACCGCTACAATTGAGCTTGCGGACAAACTTGAAGCAAGGGGATATGCAACTGAAGCACTAAATGGTGATATAGCCCAGAAATCAAGGGAAAGAACAATTGACCGCCTTAAAAAAGGCAAAATAGATATTGTTGTTGCAACAGATGTTGCAGCAAGGGGGCTTGATGTTGACCGTGTTAGCCATGTCATAAACTATGACATTCCAACAGAGGCGGAAAGTTATATCCATCGTATTGGCAGAACTGGAAGGGCAGGGCGTCAGGGAGATGCTATTTTGTTTGTATCCCCACGGGAGAGATGGATGCTCAGAGTCATTGAGAAGGCCACACGCCAGAAACTTGAGTTGATGAATCTTCCCAGCACAAGAGATATCGCTGATAGACGTATAGCTGATTTCAAGCAGCGAATTACCGATGCTCTATCTTCTGAAGATATTTCGTTTTATCGCGATATTGTTGATCAGTACAGACAGGAGAGGGATGAGCCTGCAATTGATATTGCAGCAGCGCTTGCCGCAATTCTTCATAAAGACAAGCCCCTTGCTGTGGATATTGAGAAAGCATTACTTCCAGAAAGCGTTGAGAGAACAACTCTTCCGGAAAAAAGCGAGAAAACAACACCATCAAGAAAAAGCGAGAAAACAACACCACCAAGAAAAAGCGAGAAAACAACACCAACAAGAAAAAGTGAGAAAACAGCACCACCAAGAAAAAATGAGAGAACAACACTTTCGGAAAAAAGTGAGAAAACAATACTGCCTAAAAAAAGTGTTTCTCATGAAAAAAATGATATCCTGAACCATGAAGAAAAAAAAGGGCCAAGGGCTGAGAGAAAGAGAAAAGAGAAAGATATCCCTATTCCTACGGGTATGAATCGCTTTTCCATTGCCGTTGGACATGAGCATGATGTCAAGCCAGGGGAAATTGTAGGTGTAATTGCATCAAAGGCTGGTCTTGAACCAAAGTTTATAGGTAATATCACAATATCAGAACACTCAAGCACAGTGGATCTTCCTGATGGTATGCCTGACGCAATTTTCAAAATTCTCAAGAAAGCCAAGGTGGCCGGACAAACCCTTGATATCTGCAAGGTTAGTACTCCCCAAAAGAAGAAAAAACAAAAACAGAGTGTACAGGAAAAACCGAGAAACAGGGTAAGCAGGAAACCCCGAAAAAATGACTAAAATACTTGCCCCGGCAGGGGATATATACTCTTTTTTTGCTGCTGTTGCCGCTGGTGCAGATGCTGTTTACTGTGGGCTTAAAAATTTTTCAGCCCGCATGGAAGCTAAAAATTTCAGCATGGATGAGCTTTCAAGGCTTAATGCACTTGCAAGGAGCCATAATGTCGAACTCCATGTCGCTTTTAACTCCCTTGTAAAACAGACCGAAATTGAGAAAAGTGCCAGGGTTATTGCAAAGCTTGCGAAGTATGTTCGTCCCCATGCATTGATTCTACAGGATCCTGGACTTGTGGATGTTGCCCGTCAATGTGGCTTTAAAGGTGATATCCATCTCTCCACCCTTGCCAACTGCTCCTTCCCAATGGGACTTGAGGCAGCGAGAAAAGCAGGATTTTCAAGTGTTGTGTTGCCAAGGGAACTTACAATTGACGAAATTAAGATGATGGCTTCTGACGCTCCTTCAGACATTGACCTTGAGATTTTTATACATGGTGCATTGTGTTATGCAGTTTCCGGTCGTTGTTACTGGAGCAGTTGGTTCGGAGGCAGAAGCGGGCTTCGTGGAAGGTGTGTTCAACCCTGCCGGAGAATCTATAAGCAGAAGAAAGGTGCAGGCGCAAACTCTTCTGAAAGATATTTCTCCTGCCTTGATTTCTCTGCGGATGTTCTTGTAAAGGTTTTAAAGGATATTCCCCAGGTTACAACATGGAAAATCGAAGGTAGAAAAAAAAGCCCACATTACGTATTTTATACTGTGAAGGCGTATAAAATGCTCAGGGATCATGGCCATGATCCACAAAAGAAAAAAATTGCACTCTCTTTTCTTGAGTATGCAATGGGCAGACCTGCAACCCATTATAATCTTCTCTCCCAGAGACCTCAGAACCCCCTTAAAAAAGATATGGAAACAGGTTCCGGCCTTTTTGCCGGCCGTGTCAAACTGGGGGATAACTCTTATCTTGTCACTAGGGAAGCGCTTTTAAAGGATGATCTTCTCAGAATAGGTTATGAAGATGATTCATTTCATTCTGTACAGCGGGTTAACCGCTCTGTGCCTAAAAAAGGCACTTTTGTTCTTAAGGGGAGCAAAGGCGGAAAATTCAGGAAAGGGACTCCTGTTTTTATAGTTGACAGAAGAGAAAAAGATGTTTGGGAGCTTATTAAAGGACTTGAAAATGAATTTGAAAAATTTAGTTCTCCTGATATTAGACCCCAGAATGTAGTTATGACACGTCCCTTTGATTCTGGTGCTGATATGCAAGGTAAAAAAAATTTCAGGAGCGGAACACAAGAGAAGCTCAGCCCAGTAGGAGGTGGAAATGCAGGTGCTATCTCTTTGAGTCAGAAAGAGCGCAAATACAATGCTCTATCTATTGATTTGACTCTTTTCGGTTTCGGTCAAGAATCTCGGGTAAAGTCTAAAAAAAAACCTGGACATGCTTTTGCATTATGGCTTTCCTCTGCATCAGTAAAGCGCTGCTCCCCATCTAAAATTAAGGATATATGGTGGTTTCTTCCTCCGGTTATTTGGCCTGAGAATCAAAATGATCTGCTTAAGACAATTGGTGATGTCATCTCTGCTGGAGCCAGAAATTTTGTTCTGAATATGCTTTGGCAGATACCTCTTTTTGAATATCTGCACAACATACAAAAAGGTTGTGGAAAAAGCATGGGTGCCGGCAAGGAATATCAACTGAGTCAGTTTAATTTATGGGCAGGCCCTTTCTGCAATATTGCAAATTCCTGTTCCATTGATTTTTTGAAGCAGACCGGTTTTTCAGGGGCTTTTGTCTCGCCAGAGCCGGGTGGTATGGACATTTTGTCACTTCCATCCATGGTTGACTTTCCCCTTGGGGTGCTTGTTGAAGGCAACTGGCCTCTTGCAATTTCTAGAATTGCCTCCGAGGATATTGAACTTGATCGACCTTTTAAAAGCCCCAAAGGAGAGGATGCCTGGGTCACAAAAAAAGAGCATGATTTCTGGGTTTATCCCAACTGGATTCTTGATCTCTCTGCAAATAAGGAGAAGCTTGAACAAGCTGGGTATGAACTTTTCCTTAAAATCGAAGAGACTGTACCAAAAAATCTTAATATGAAAAAACGCCAGGGTATGTGGAACTGGGAGTTAGGCCTTTTGTAGAAATATCAGCCATTCCTTTAAATGGGCTGGTTAATATAGATTTCCAGATAAACATCTTGCATGTAAGAACACCAAGCGCCACGCCCCTACATGCACATCGGGAAATTTAATTATCTGGAATGCTATAATAAAAAAATAAAAAATAGTACTTGACCTTTTGTGGTTTTTTAAATAAGTGAATTTAAGCATCTTCTCCGGATGTACTTTTTCGTTTCTCCTGCGAGTGATTTTATTAAATTTTGTTAATAGTTATCAAGGCTGAAAAAACACTGTCTAAATGTGCATTATCTTAATTCGCACTATTTCGCATGAAGCGAGTCTTATGGATAACATAAAGCAAGATTAACTGCTCTTGACAGTTTTTTACCTGCCATATAAAGGCCATGGCAGATCCATCTGCCACAACGAAGCATGAAAGTCCTACAGATCCTTAAAAGACGGGGACTTTTTTATAACCAACATGGCGGTTCACCGCCACAATCGAAGAGTTGAAAGTCTTACTGTCTGCTTTGGAGTGCAAAGGGGAACTCAGCCGGAAGACATGATATTTAGACTCATACTCGTGTAAATTTCCTGTCTCCAGACTGCGGTAATTTTGTTTATCCTGCAGATAAAATCTTAAGTTAAGATGGAGTTTAACGATTGAAAACAAAACTAAAAAAAGCCGCATTTGTTACCACATTCAGTATCACTTTTCTCATCCTTTTTCTATTTTGGTGCATTTTTTCAGGTAAATTTGATGCATTTCATCTCTCCCTTGGGGTTATTTCATGTCTGCTAATCTGCTGGGCAACCTCATCGGATCTTCTCATTGTTCCGCCACAGATTTCCCGTCTTGTAAGGCTATGGTCAGGTTTTGTGATCTATATTCCATGGCTTATATGGCAGATAATTCTTGCCAATATTCATGTTCTTGTTCTCGTATTAAGCCCTGATATGGATAAGCGGATTAATCCAAAGATTATAAAGTTTAAAAGCAGAATAAAGGATACTGTAGGATTGGTTACATTTGCAAACTCAATTACTTTGACCCCTGGCACGATCACCGTTGCTCTCAACATGTACGGCGATATGGTGATTCATGCCATTGATGACGAATCCGCAGCTGCTCTTCCTGGCGACATGGAGAAAAAGGTTGCAAAACTTTTTGGTGAATGATGGATACTTTAATTTTATTGTCAGCGATTCTTCTTTCCCTGTTTATGATCATACCTCTTTACAGGGCTGTTATGGGGCCAACCGTGCTTGACCGTTTTATGGGTGTCAACGCAATAGGTACACAGACAACTGCTTTGCTTATCATGATAGGTTTCATATATAAGCGGGTTGACATGTTTATAGACATTGCGCTTGCATATGCTATGCTGAACTTCATAGCAGTGCTTGCGGCATCCCGTTATTTTCATAAGCGAAAAGGATTGACCGAGGAGATGGAATCATGATTATTCTAACTTCCCTTGTCTCCGGAATCATGATACTTGCCGGCCTTGTTTTTTTTCTCGGCGGCAGTATCGGAATGATCCGGTTACCTGATTTTTATTCAAGGCTTCATTCAGCTGGTATGCTGGATACCATGGGACTTATGCTTACCATGGGAGGAATGGCTCTTTATATTATTCATGATTTGACATTGAACAACGTTCTTTCAGCCTTAAAAATAATACTTATTGTGGTTTTTATATTTATTACAAGCCCCACAGCAACCCATGCCATTGTTGATGCTGGTATCCGTGCCGGCATGAAACCCTGGCGAAAACGGGGCAGCGAAGCTGGAAAATGAGGTGAATTAAAATGATATGGCCCATTGATTTAATTATTCTGGGACTGGTGATCGTCAGCGCAGTGGCCGCCATTACCGTTAAGGATCTGCTTAGTGCTGCCGTGCTTCTTGGAGCATACAGCTTTCTTCTTTGCCTGCTCTGGGCGGTTATGGGGGCTGTGGATGTAGCCTTTACCGAGGCAACCGTGGGTGCAGGTGTCAGTACTGTCTTCTGCGTGGCCGCAGTCTTTCATACAACAAGGAGGACAAAGGATTGAAGATACTTGGAAAGATCACCATAACTATTTGTGGTCTGCTGCTTCTTTTTTTCACATCGGATTTCCCTGACTGGGGGGATGTAAACTCTCCAGCATCAACCCATCTTTCCCCCTATTTTATTGAACATACAATTGAAGATACTGCTGTCCCCAATATTGTGACATCTGTTCTTGCAGACTACAGGGGGTATGATACCATGTTTGAGACCACGGTTATTCTTACAGCAGGTCTTGCATGTTTTCTTCTTTTGAGAATTCCCAGAAAAGACAGTATTCACAGATACTACAGGCATGAACCCACGGGAGTGACCATCCGTGTTGAAGGGGATCGCTATCCTAAGGGTTCCAATGTATTCACCCGGATTGATTCAAGCTGGGTGCCCTATGACCTTATTATTAACTTTACCTGTCGTCTTTTGATCCATTTTATTCAGCTTTTTGCGCTTTATGTTGTTGCACATGGTCATCACAGTCCAGGAGGTGGCTTTCAGGGTGGAGTTCTCCTTGGTGCATCTGTTATTTTGTTTGCCATATCTGGTAATCTGCGCGCTGCCATTAAGCGTTTTGGAGAGAAAACAGCAGCGATTTTAAGCTCCACTGGTGTTTTTATCTATGCAGGAGCTGGTGCATTGTGTCTATTCATAGGTGAACAGTTCCTTAACTACAGTGCTCTTGGGCCTTTGCTTGGAACGGATCGCATAATGGCACGTTCCCATGGTATTCTCATTGTGGAGATAGGTGTTGCCATGGCTGTCATGGCTGTCATGATCTGGATCTATTACAACCTGTCTTCAGCAGGCAAACAGGATGAGGGGCTTTAATTTATGGAACTCTTCTCTTTTATTGTTGCAAAAGCAGACTACTGGGCATATGTCATTCTGATGATGGTGGGGCTTTATGCACTGATCGCAAAAAACAATCTTGTGAAGAAAATTGTGGGTATGACGATTTTTCAGACCGCAATAATCCTCTTTTATGTCTCAATCGGCTATAAAAAAGGTGCCACCATTCCCATACTCCATCATGGCTCAGATCATGGAGGAGAAGCGCTTGCTGCCCATGGAGCGCACGCTGCTGCTCATGGAACCCAGGAAGTAGCAGAGCAGGCTGCACATGCTGTTGCCCACGCAGGTGAAGCTGCTGTCAAGGCTATGGACTATATTAACCCTCTTCCCCATGTTCTCATGCTTACAGCTATTGTTGTTGGAGTTGCAACACTTGGTGTTGCGCTTGCACTGGCAATGAAGGTTTATAAGGAGTATGGAACCCTGGAGGAAGACGAGATCAATCAACAGTTAAGGAACGGATAATTTTAAGGAACCGATCATATGACTTCTAATCTTCCTGCGCTTGTGATCATTGTGCCCCTCCTTGCTTCCCTTGTTGCGGCAGGAGCAGGCTGGTTCAACAGGAAAGCGCCTTTTTACATTGCTGTGATTGCACTTTTAATTTCATTTATATCTTCTGTCCTACTGCTTGCGCAGGTGGTTGCCACCGGAGTTGCTATTGAATATCAGATGGCCGGATGGCCTGCACCTGTGGGCATTGTGTATGTTATTGACCACTTAAGTGCCATGGTCCTGGTTGTTATAACATTTGTTGCCTTTGTGAATCTGATTGGAAACAGACAGGCAGTTGAAACTGAATTCAAGAATAAGGAAGGGGCATTTAACGCGCTTTATGTCTTGTTTACAGCAGGTCTTGTGGGCATGACGGCAACAGGAGATGCCTTTAATCTCTATGTTCTTCTCGAGATTGCTTCCCTTTCAGGTTATGCATTGATAGGACTTGGCAGCAGTAGAGCTCCTCTTGCAACACTTAATTACCTTTTTCTTGGTACCATTGGAGCCACCTTTTATCTTCTTGGGGTGGGATATCTTTATATTGCCACAGGCTCACTGAACATGGCAGATCTTGCCACCATTATTCCCTCAATGATGAACTCTTCAACTATTTTATTCGCTTTTATTATCTGTCTTACAGGGTTGCTTGTAAAAATGGCAATTTTTCCGGTTCATGGATGGTTGCCAGGGGCATATTCAGAATCCTCGACTGTTTCAGCCGGTTTGATTGCACCTTTAACAACTAAAGTTACGATATATATTATGGTGCGAATATGCCTGACACTGTTTACTCCTGAATATACCTTCGGATATATTGATCCTACGGATATTATGGTTGCTATTGCGGTTGCCTCCATTATATTTGGCTCTCTTTCTGCACTTGCCCAGAAGGATTTCAAGCGTATGCTCTCTTACATTATTATTGCTGAAGTTGGCTATATGGTAGGAGGTTTCTTTCTTGGGAACCGGATGGGGGTATCAGGGGCAATTTTGCACATAGTAAATGATGCCGCAATGACACTGGCTCTTTTCATGGCAGCAGGTATTTTTATATGGAAAACCGGAGATGAAAAACAGAGCAGTTTAAAAGGCCTTTATGCAAAGATGCCTTTTACTATGGCCGGTTTTACACTGGCAGCACTTTCAGTTGTCGGTGTCCCGCCCACCTGCGGTTTTTTCAGTAAGTGGTATCTTATTTCTGGTGGGATTGCTGCGGGGCAGTATCTTTTTGTGGGAGCTTTGATTTTCAGCTCTCTTATCAACGCTGTGCTTTTTTTCAGAATTTTTGAGATTGCGCTTTTTGAGCCATTCAAAAGCCATCATCATGCTGGAGATGAAGAGGATAAGGTTGAATCCCATCATGGAGAGACTATTGTTGATCCTGGTGTTATTGAATCTGCACAACAATATTCCGGCAGTGATTCCCATGATCATGGTGCAATTGTTATAAAGGAGCCACCTCTTCCCATGCTGGTTCCCTTTCTTGGGGTGTGTGTGCTGCTTTTGATCCTGGGGCTTTACTCAGGGAGCATTGTAAACAATATCATTCATTTTGCCATACCGGCGGGGATTATTTAGCATGTCAATGGAAACCATACTCTCTGTAAAACCGCTTTTTGCTGTTCTTGTCTCTCTTGTGGCCATTCCAGGTATTGTCTCAAGCAGATCCCAGAATATACGTGAGGCATGGACATTTGGAGCGGCAGCAATAAAATTGTTGCTGGTTCTGTCAATGTTGCCTTTGGTGCTTGATGGTAATGTTTTAACTTTTACCCTTGTTCAGGTTTTGCCGGATATTGGTATAACATTCAAGGTGGATGCATTTGGGCTTCTATTTGCCATTGTCGCTTCATCACTTTGGATTGTGACATCAATTTATTCCATAGGGTATATGAGATCCCTGAATGAACACAGTCAGACTCGATACTTTTCATTCTTTGCTGTTGCTATTTCTGCAACAATAGGAGTTGCTTTTTCTGCAAATCTTCTGACTCTTTACCTCTTTTACGAGATGTTATCCCTTGCAACCTTTCCTCTTGTGACCCACCATCAGGATAAAGAGGCTAGAAGCTCGGGCAGGAAATACCTTTTTTATATTCTTGGGGGGTCAATTGGGCTTGTGCTGCCCGCGATGATGATAACTTATCATTTTACCGGCACCCTTGATTTTGCTGCCCAGGGAGTAATGGCAGGTCATATTAATTCCGGCCTTGCCCTTCTTCTGACTGTAATGTTTCTTTTTGGTTTTGCCAAAGTCGGGATAATGCCTATGCACTCCTGGCTGCCGGCAGCCATGGTTGCTCCAACACCTGTAAGTGCTCTTCTGCATGCTGTGGCAGTTGTAAAGGTTGGTGCGTTCAGTGTTGTCAGAGTTTTTACCGGTATTGTTGGGACAACTCTGTTATCAGATTTCGGTATTAACGGTATTGTCTGCGTTCTTGCTTCCATTACCATTGTTGTCGCGTCCCTTATAGCACTCTCCCAGGATGAGCTTAAACGCCGCCTTGCATTTTCAACTATAGGACAGCTCTCCTATATAGTACTGGGTATTGCGCTTTTAACAAAATCGGGAATGACAGGAGGGATGCTTCATATTGCGATGCATGCCTTTGGAAAAATAACCCTGTTTTTCTGCGCTGGTGCTATTTTTTGCGCTACAGGCATCAAGTACATAAGCAAGATGAAGGGGATCGGCCGGAGAATGCCTATTACCATGACGGCATTTCTCATCGGCTCTCTCAGTGTTGTTGGATTTCCGCCATGTGGTGGATTTATAAGCAAATGGTATCTTGTTCTGGGGACAGTTGAAAGTGGTAATATTGCCTTCCTGTTTGTTTTACTGGGCAGCTCTTTTTTGAATGCAGCATATTTTTTCCGGTTTTCTACAATGCTTTTTTCTGCAGCCAAGAGGAGATGATGTTTGAAAACAAGATTGATGAGGCTCCTTTGTGGTGCGTTGTACCCCTTGTAATAACAGCATCAATATCTGTACTTCTCTTTTTCTATCCCCAGCCGTTTTTGAAACTTGCTTCTCTTGCCGTTCAAACCATTATGGGAGGGTAAAAAAATGCATGAAGAAAAATATGAATTGTCACATGATGCCGTACCCGGATATAAACCGGTTTTTCAGGTAGTATTTGCTGCTGGCCTTATCTACCTTGCCATTGTTTTTATCAGCTCCATATAATTGATGAACAGGTAAAAAATCCTATTTTGAGAGTTTTTTAAAGTAATATCTCAATGCTTCGGTGTTAATGCTGAAATTATCGAACTAATTTTGGTATTTGGAATTTTTGCAAGCATCATAATTAAAAAGATATATTTAAAGGTATATTTGCTGATCATGGAAAAAAAACATATTTTTGACAATCCCAGAAATGTTAAACTGTTGCTGATTATTTTTTTCAGCTCGGTTTTGATTCTATTTATTCTTGACTTTTTTGTTCATAAGCATGCCCATTTCCCATGGGAACATTGGCCTGTTTTTTATGCAGTATATGGATTTGTGGCATGCGTGCTGCTTGTTCTTGTTTCACGTTTTGTTCTTCGTCCGCTTGTTAAGAGAAAGGAAGATTATTATGAGTAATAACTGTATTCCACCTGCAATGATATTTATAATCGGCGCATTTATTATTCCCTTTCTAAGCGAAAAAAAACGTTCTGTGTATGTGGTGCTGCTTCCGGTCATAGGTTTTCTGAACCTTTTAACTATACCGGTTGGTACCATGATGCATGTTGGTTTTATGGACTATCAGTTGACCCTTGTACGAATAGATCGATTGAGTCTTGCATTTGGTTATATTTTTCATATTGTCTCTTTTATTACGGTTATTTATATTCTCCATGTAAAGAAAAACCTTGAGTATGTTGCCGGATTTGTCTATGCCGGTGCAGCAATTGGTACTATTTTTGCTGGAGATCTGTTTACATTTTTCGTATTTTGGGAGACATTAACCATTGGCTCTGTTATGCTTATATGGGCAAGGGGTACTAAATCATCAGCATCAGCAGGGTTCAGGTATCTTCTTGTCCATGCAACTGGTGGATTAAGCTTGTTGGCTGGTATTGTTATGCGTGTCATCCAGACAGGATCCATTGAGTTTAATCTAATAGGACTTTCGGATCCTGCCTCATGGTTTATTTTTATGGGTATTGGCGTTAATTGTGCTTGGCCGTTTCTGCACACATGGCTTACCGATGCCTATCCTGAAGCAACCATTGGCGGAACAGTTTTTTTAAGTGCCTTTACAACAAAAACTGCTGTTTATGCACTTGCCCGTGCATTCCCGGGAACAGAACTTCTGATATGGATAGGGGTTGCAATGGCTGCGTTTCCTATTTTTTACGCTGTTATTGAAAATGACCTCAGGCGTGTTCTGGCCTATAGTCTGGTTAACCAGGTAGGATTTATGGTTGTCGGGATTGGAATAGGCACTGAGCTTGCCATAAATGGTGCTGTTGCACATGCTTTCAACGATATTCTGTTTAAGGGGCTATTGTTCATGTCCATGGGGGCTGTGATATATAGGACAGGCAAGATAAATGCCACTGACCTTGGAGGGCTTTACAAGTCAATGCCCTGGACAGCAGCCTTCTGTATTGTAGGTGCAGCCTCAATCTCTGCATTCCCCTTGTTTAGCGGTTTTGTAAGTAAATCAATGGTAATGTCGGCAGCCGGAGACAAACATATGGTTTTTGTATGGCTTGTTCTTCTTTTTGCCTCGGCAGGTGTGTTTCACCATGCTGGTATCAAGATACCGTTTTTTGCATTTTTCGGGCATGATGCTGGCCACAGGGTAAAAGAGGCTCCAAGGCACATGTTGATAGCCATGGGTATGGCAGCATTTCTCTGTATTTTTAATGGGACTTTTTATAAGCCTCTTTACAGTATTCTCCCATATCCTGCCCTTTATGAGCCTTACACACTATCCCATGTAATGACCCAGACAGAACTTCTTTTCTATTCAGCCCTTGCGTTTACTCTGCTGCTGCTTTCAGGTATTTACCCTGCTGAAATGCGGGCAATTAACATTGATGCTGACTGGTTTTACCGTAAACCTCTCAAAGTTCTTGATGAGACTGTCTCCTACATCCTTAATGGATTGAATAAACTTTGTGACCTTATCTTTGTTCAAAAATTTACAGGAGCTGTAAACAATTTTGCCACGGCTGCCACATCAAAGATTGTATCTATTTTGCTGTTGCCTGTTCTTTTGAATAAAGGAGGGGGGGAAAACGGTAAAATCACTTCTTTTAATGAATCTTCGGCCAATATGGCTGGCTTAAGTTCAGAGCGGATTGAATCAGATTTCAGCCATGGAACATCTCCTGTGGGCATTTTTGCAGCTTGTGCAGGTTTGTTTATTGTTGTATTATACGTTTTTCTTTAACTTAAGTAAATATTGAGCTGTTTTTTTGCAAATGAGATTAATCTCTCATCTTATGACCCGATCTTAAATAATGTTGCCGTTACCTCATCGTCCGTTTTTTTTTGGCCGTATTGGGGAAAGGGGAGAGTTTGTTTGGGATTCATTAGTCATTATACCGATTTAGGCTAAGTGTTTGATTTTATTAGATGTGGCTAAAATGCCATTTCAATAAAATCAATAAGTTATGGAAAACCGATATAATGTCTATTCCTTAATGCACGGGAAAGTAATATGCTGACAGGAAACAGCTTTGTGAGAGGATCGTAAATGATAAGAAAATCAGACTTAAAAAAAATGAATTCATGCAGTCCCTTACGGACGAAATGCTGGAAAAGCTCATGCCTATTACCGAGGTTCTGGAGGTAAACAGTGGTGAGATTATTTTTGCAGAAAGTGACCCTGCTGAAGATTTCTACATGGTCAAGTCTGGCAAGGTTCTTCTTGAGCAAAAGCTTTCCGAAGATATAATGGTAACCGTAAGTTCCATTGATCCTGGAGAGTCTTTTGGATTATCTGTACTTTTGAACCGAGATGTACGTTCAATGGCTGCGATTTGTAATGAGAGTGCCACAATTTTTGTTATAAACAGGAATTCACTCCTTGCTTTAATGGAAGAAGACCACTCCCTTGGTTACCGAATAATGAAGCAGACAGCAAGGGTTTTAAATAAAAGATGGGTGCTGAGAACTGAACAGTTTTTAAGGTCCCTTAGGACCCATCCAGATATTCATGGACTGGAATCATATGACCAGAAAGTTCCTAAAGAATAATTTTAATACTTGCTTGTTGTTAAAGTGTTTATGCTGGTTTATGAATTATTCAGGCGATTGTATATTAATATAACAATAGAGTTATTAAGCTTTTTTTGATTTTTACAGGACTTCAGTAAAAACCAGATCATGTTGATTTAATGCTTATTTATTGAAATTCACCACAATATAAAGTACCTTAATCCGTGGCACGATTTTTGATATATACTGAAATTATTAAGAAAACTTGATTTTAGCTTTCACCTCGCAGGTGAAGTAACAAATGGAATTTTTTCAATGATTTCAGACACACTCAAATTTTGTGCCACGGATTAAGGAAGTTTTAAGCAAATTTTAAATACCATTATATTGTGGTTATATTTCTCGAAACAGGACTTAATCAACAGAGTCTTAAATTATTTGTCGTTTATTTGGGCACTGTGCCAGGACATTAGTAATGAGAAACTTTTGCCATAATTTGAGTAACATTGACTCTTTCTCTCAAGACTTTTGTTGACTTATTGTTAGTTCCCATTACGACTTTCAACATTACTGGTATTGATGCAGTTTCCTCTTCCTTTTGATAAATAGAAACAATAATTTTACCGTGAAAATGACTATTATTTTTATAGTTGGGGGTGATTGATACGTAATTAATCATGCCCGTTTAGACTCATCTTCCAGCATGACAATTGTTTTCAACGCAATGAACTTTACTTTTTTTAGCGTAACTACGTGGCAAAACATTTACAAATCCCCATAGAACTCCGCTATCCTCTTGCTATATCTCATCTTCTTTAAGCTTTTTTGGCATCCTTCATATGACTCCAAAGGTACTTTACACTTTTTTGTGAGAGATTCCCGCTACTTAGAGTTTTCTTTCCAGAAAGTGTAAAATGGGAAATGAAGCATGCCGCTTTTTTATAGATGAAACTCCAGAATTTAACTGTTTTAAAAAGTCATCAATTTT
>NZ_LT828550.1:175676-189985 GCF_900170035.1 Desulfamplus magnetovallimortis
TTTACCAGGAATGCAAATCTCATCTTGTTTTTAGATATCAATCTTGATATGTTACATGTCAGCCATTTCTATTTGATATTATTATTTTTTTGCACAAATCAATATATGCCAAAAAGATAGAGCTACGCAATATGTTGATTAGTTATTTCAAACTATTAAGTTCAATATCCTTTGGGCGTTTGTAAACTCCAAAAGTTGAGCATTTAATATATGAGCCTGTTGATTTAATGCTTTTTTATTTAAATGCACCACAATATAAAGTATTAAATAGCGTTTAAAAACCATTATATTGTGGTTGTATTTCTCGAAATTGGACTTAATTAACAGAGTCATATATTAATCACTCAAAGTTGACACCTATGATCTTGTAAGCCTTGTTAACATTGTCTGAATCAGGATTCCCAAGATTAACATGATAAGGCAGGATTATCTATCTTGAACATCCTATCTATCCTGGTTATCCTGATTCAGACAAATGCAATAACTTCTGAAAAAGCAATAAGATGTCGATTTTGAGTAATCATGTTTTAGCTAAATTGTATTGAAAAATGAAGTGAAACGACATTTTTACGGTAATCACATTAAAACGCGTTACATGAACGAATGGGAGGTTTTATTTTGATAATGAATAACCATGTGAGAAAAAAGATTGTTAAAGGCGCATCATTGCTTATGATGATAGTGATTTGCCTTTTTTTGCCCAACTGCGCTGGAGAAGAGGACAATTTGTATTCACAAATGAAATTGCCTTATGCCTTGGATGCGCTTGAACCCATAATTTCAAAAAAAGCCATGCTTCTTCATTATTATAAGCACCATGCAGGTTATGTAGCAAAAACCAATCAGATTTTGAAAGAAAAAGGCCTCACCATAACTTCCCCGATTGCCTTGTTGCAAGAAATAAATGGGAACGAAAATTATAAGTCTTTATTTAATGCACTTGCCCAGGCATGGAATCATTCTTTTTACTGGCAATGCCTCAAGCCTAACAGTGGAAACATCCCTGCTGGAAAACTTCGTGACCTTATCAATGAATCGTTTGGAAATGTAGCAGCTTTTAGAGAACAGTTTGTATCTGCGGCAACCTCTCAGTTTGGCAGCGGTTGGGTATGGCTTGTCAAAGAAAATGACAGGCTGGCAATCCTCACGACAGGCAATGCAGACACGCCTGTAGCCCATGGGATAAAACCCTTACTTGTATTGGACGTCTGGGAGCATGCCTATTACCTGGATTACCAGAACAGACGGAAGGAATTTGTGGAATCTGTACTTGATAACCTTGTAAACTGGGCTTTTGTTCAGGAACAACTGGTTTCTAACGAAGAGGGAACATTAAAAAAAAAGATGAACAAAAGAGCATAAGCTCGATTTGCCAAATCGGTCAATTTATAGATCCAGAAACGTGTGGGGAATGCCACTCGGATATTTACATGCAGTGGGAAAACTCACTGCACCATTTCTCTCATAAAGACTTGATCTATAAAAGTACTTCTGATTACTTACGCAAAGGCTTAAAAGATCCGGATGAAATTAAGGAAGCTGAATCTTGTGTAAAATGTCATACTCCCGTTGGATTTATTACCGGATATCCAGCCAAAACTTCAGATGACAGAACAAGAATTCCCAAATTAGCCCAAAAAGGTATTCAATGCGATTACTGTCATTCAGCAACTACAGCCGAAAAAATCTACAATAATGGACTTCAAATTGAACCTGGAAACGGTGAGGAGGATCCCGGCGTTAAACGAGGTCCATTTAAGGACTCAGAATCAGATTATCACGAAGTTGCCTATTCGGAATTTCACACACAGTCTGAAATTTGCGGCACGTGCCATAATGTAAAGCATGTGGTATTTAAAACCGATTTGGAAACTACCTATACAGAATGGAAAAACAGCCCTTATTACTCCGATGATTTGAATAAGCGCATTACCTGTCAGGGATGTCATATGTATCAGCGACCAGACATTCCAGCAACTGGAAGTACTGAAAGACCCAAAAATCCGGGAGTGGCATCTGATGATGGTCCGGAAAGAGACCATATATTTACACACTATTTTGTTGGAGCCAATGCCTACCTTCCGGAGCTTAATGGAGATTTAGAAAAAGCAGAAATGGCTGTGTCACGACTGCAACACTCAGCTGCTTTATCTATTGATGAAAAACAATTAGATCAAAACAAATTGGTCGTAGAGGTTCGAAATACTGGTGCTGGCCATTATTTACCTACAGGTCTTACTGATATCCGCCAGATGTGGCTTGAGGTTGTGGTGCAGAATAAATATGGTGGAAAAGTGTTTACCTCTGGGTTGAGGGATAAAAATGATTATTTAAATGAAGATACGATAATTTATAATACCGTCTTCGGTGATGGCAATGGTAATCCTGTTCATAATGTTGCCAAAGCCCGTGAAATACTAAAAGACAAACGAATACCTCCAAAACAATCATTGATTGAAACATTTAAATTACCATCAATAGATTTAAAGGGAGCTGAGATTAAAGTATCTCTTTATTATCGAAGCGCTCCTCAAAAAATGATTGATACCATCAATGGGAAAGGTAAACATAAACTTCCGATAATCAAAATGGCTGAAGCAAAAGTCAAAATTTAAAACAATGTCTTTGCTGATTCAAGGACGTTATTGATTAACTAAACGATAATGGCTGGAAGTCAGCCACCCTACCCGTTCAGGATAACAAATTTGTATCTATTCCCATGGTAAACAACCACCAACTGAAAGTCGGTGGTTGTTTTATAGTATTCCAGATAATTAAATTTGCAATGAAAAAGTCTAACTATCTGTTATTTAAATAAAAAATTTGACCAAAAAATAAAATACTTATCTGGAAAGCTATAGTTCTCATTCTAAAGCCTTTTCTTGCCCTCGCCAAACTCATCTGTCACTAATGGCAGCATAAAAAGCATTTTCTTAGGAATTATCAATACCAACGCATATTGTGATAAAAGTAATACGCTTGTGAGCATCTTTCATTTTATTCTCTCAAGACACACTCCGATTCACCGTAACATTTAACACCTAACATAATACATGCTTTTGTTATAATTTTTAACTCACTTTCAGAAATCTCATTATCAGATTTTGCAATTCTATATGCCAGAAGAACAGCATTAACAGCCTCAGGTTTATGTGCCAGAGGCGCAATTTCTGCGAATGCGTAAAGAAGAGCATCTTCAGAATCATTAATAAAAGCTTCGCACCATTTCCGATACTCTTTAATGAGCGTTTTATGATCTTTCTCTTCAAAGAAGTCAGTTTCTTTTATAAATTTTATCGTCTCTGATACTTCACTTTCGGTGATGCTCCCATCAGCTGCTGAAACCCATGCAGCCAAAACCATTGAAGCACGAGCGACATCTTCTTCGATCAGTAAATCCGAGAGTTTGTCCATACCGAGTTCAAAATATTGTTTTGTTTGATTTATCATTTCTCCAATAGTTTTAATCATTCCAACCTCCGTGACATGCAATTTTTTAACGGCTTAAAAGCTTAATGGCAGACTCCAGCGGGAAGTTCCATCTCCTTATCCACATTCACCATGAAAACAGATCATCAGCCAGCTTCTTCGGCATTCGGCGAGTTGTCTTCTTGGATATCATCTTCTTCATTCTCCGCAGGTGTAGGTACTTTGACTTCATCTGCCGGTTTTTGTTGAATTTGGATGGGCGGTGTTACCGGGACCTGAATCTCCCGGCGATTGAATTTACGACGCAATTCCTGTTCCAATTTTACCGCTGCTTCTTCGAGGCTAGGCGCCATAACAACCGCATCATCCAAAGACATTATCAATCGCTTTATTTGTGGGATTTTCAATGGTCCTTCTTCTTGAAGATAAACCGGCTGGATATAGAGTGGGGCTCCTCCTGTGGGTTCAACGATCATATTACCCAATACCAACTCGGAACCTTTCTGATCCCACAATGAAAACTGCTCTGAAATCACAACATCCTGATTTACCAACGAGTGAACCTGAGCCGGTCCATATACCTGTCGATTCCTTGGAAAACGGTAAGCATAAATCTTTCCGTAACTATCAAGGTCATTCCCAGCAACCATCAAAGCTCGCAGATTATCCCGGCCAAATGGGGATAGTGGAAGAAACAACAGAAATTCATCTTTGCCCGGTTCAAGCAGATCCAATGTCAAGTAATAAGGGGTAGCTGGGAAAAATTCTTTTCCTATAGAGATTTTGGAGAACATCCAGAGGTCCTCCTGCCTGAAAAATCTCTCTGGATCTGTCTGATGATAGTTTGCATAAATTGACATTTGAATGGTAAAAATATCGCGTGGATAACGAATATGCTGCTTCAAGGATTCTGGCATTTCGGACAAGGAATTGAACATACCAGGAAACATTCTGCGGTACGCATTGATGATGGGATCATTGGAATCCGCTACATAATAAGATACATCTCCATTATAGGCATCAACAACAATTTTAACTGAATTGCGAATGTAGTTAAATTCCTCGCCCTCATATGTCAATGCCATGGGGTAATTGGATGCTGTCGTATAAGCATCCTGTATCCAGAAGAGTCCGTCTGGCGTATGTACAATATAAGGATCCAGGTCAAGTTTAAGGAAAGGGGTAATATACTGGATTCGTTCTATGATATTTCTCCGAAACAGTATTTTGCTCTGATTGGTGGTTTTGGTGGTGAAGAAAATGTCACGATCCTTGAAATAGGTCGCCATTAGGAATTTTCGCCAGAGAGAATTGACTGCAACCCCTCCTTTTCCACTGTAATGGACAATGTTTTCACTATCTCCGATAGGAGAACCTATTTCTCCCACAGCATTTGGAACTATTGCGAAGGGCTTATCCTTCTCCAGACCATAGTAAATATTGGTTTGAGTACTGGATAATCCAAACTTTGATTGTGGGGGGATATCTTTGATAAACCACGTCATGAATTCGTCACCAGCCTGGGCAGCCGGGATCATCGCCACCCCCTGACCGTGAGTGTATTGAAGATGAACATTGATCCAGTTTTGAGCAACTTCGGGCAATTTTGAATTGTTTATTTCCCTGGCCCCGAGATAGACCTGTCGATAATCCTCCCCCACCAGATAACGATCCACGTCAATACTTGGAAAAGAGTAATATGTCCGTATTCCTTGAAGTTCTTCGAATACACCGCTAAGTATCTCCTTGTCCCAAACGGGAATATTACGCAGGCGGCGCAAAATATCCGGATCATCTGCGTCAAAGACAACATCCGAACCCATCTCAAAATCCCTGGTTTCAACTTTGTCAAGTCCATAGGCTGCAAGAGTGGATTCCACACTTGCCTGGATGTAGTCCCGATCTCTTACTATTTGGTTTGGCGTCACGACATATTTTCTAACCGCATCTCCAAAGGTCTCAACATTTTTCCCGAGAAATGTAATTACAAAAATCGAGAAAAATATAATTGGCATTTTCCATCCCACGATTCCGTTAATTTTGAGTACCAGAAAAATCCCCGTTAAAAACAGGGAAATCACTGTAAGCCATATAAAGGGAAGTATAACATTCATTTCTACATAGCCAGGTCCTTTGAAAACTGGGAGATTCGCGGTTTCATATAGAAGGTCATAACGCTCCATAATAAATCCCCAGCACAAAACTAAGAAAATAAATATTATTAAAACACTGGTATGCCAAAGTGCTTTTTTGGGATTCACACGGTATTCAATGGGTGTCGTAATTTGCTCGTACCAGTAAACAAAGCGGATTCCTGCAAGCATTAGAATAAGGGCTATGAGAACTTCTTGTTGTACCAAATGATAAATAGGGAGGGAAAAAAGGTAAAAACCAATTTTCTTTCCAAAAAATGGATCTACCACATTGCCACTGCTTCCAAAGATAAAAAATAAAGCACTTTCCCAATTTCTAAAAATTGGTATGGCAATAATCAAAGCCAATACAAGGGAAAGAATCAGGCTCATGTCTCGCAATGCGTAGTTTATATACTTTATCCAGGGTTTGTCTTCAACAACAACCGATTTGTCTGGCGAGCCTACAATCCGGGAAGCAATCCTGAAGTTGACATAAAAGGCTCCGAAAAAAATGGTCGTAAAAAAAATAAAAACAAGATATGGATAGAAAATTCTCTGGAGGTAATATGTAGTCATCCCTTGGGTTTGAAACCACCACATATCCACGAAAAATTCTACGAACAAAAAATTTGCAATAGCGATTAGAAGACCAAGTGCCAAAATTGATCCGATTATGAAAGGCATCCACTTTTTTATTCTTTTCTTTTTTTCCATGTCTTTATCTCTTAAATTTGTATGTGGTTCAGTAATAGGAACTTCTTCTTTAGCATAAAAACATATTGTTAACATTCAATTTTAACGTTTTTCTGTATCTCATATTTGCAATTCTATAACATACATGGCAGACACATCTACCACAACGAAGCATGAAAGTCCTGAGAAGCCTTGAATCACGGGGACTTTCTTATAAAATCATTTTCTGCTTACTGTAGGTCTGATGAGAGTATTGATCATATGACGATATCAACTAACAATAACAGAATAAGTAAAGTTATCGAAAGATAAATCTTAGTTTCTTTTTATACTTTTGTGTGCAAGAAATCACTTTCTCATATAGAGCACTTTTATGAGTATAGTTCGATAATCTTACATTAACTTTGCCCCAGGTTCAATACATTTTGTTTTTAAGAGTTTTTTTCTGAAACCGACTCTGTATGTTGGTAGAAAGAAGAATGAATAAATTGCCCTTGCCTTTCATTTTTGTACAATTTGTTAGCACGGCACGCTGGACTTGCCAACGCTCATTCTTGAAAGTAACTTTTTAGTAGTTTGATTGTAGTTACTTAGAAGTGAGGGAAGAGCTTATTTTTTTTATTCTAACCTGGACATGCCAGATCCAAAGAGTTTTTCTGATTCTCTTGCCAAAAGAACACGAAAATCAGAAATATGAATCTAAGGCTTGCACGGCATTTCTTTGTTCCAGAATCTATCTGCTCATATCTTCATTTTCCACTTTTTCACCTTGACTCTTGTCAAATAAAAAAATATGGCTTGGATTTTCAACTGTATTCAGGGGTGATCTTAATACCAAAAAATATCCCAGACTCATTGCCAATACTACAGCAGCCATTCCCCAGACATACTCTGCTCCTATTTTGCTGAAATCCAAAATAATGATCTTCCTGGCAATGGCCATCAGTGCGGTTGCCATGACAATCTGAACATGAATGACATCCTCTCTCAGATAGACACAAATATTCACAAATATCTCAATGGCTATAAGAACCGCCATGAACGCCCCGAAAGTGGCAAGGATATCACTGATTGTTAACAGAAATGTGGGAGGTGTCATCAGTTTTATATATAACACCCAGCAAACATCAACCACACCCCATATAATCACAGCGGTCATGATCACAGCCAGAATCCTTACGAAAAATCTGATTATAGCGTGAAGTTTTTGTATTAGCGGTTCATCTTTAATCTCACACTCATTCATTGTTTTGCTCCTAATCTTAATTGTATTTTTCCATGAAAATGGATACAACTTTTTATATTCGGGGGGCTGATTTACAGCCATGGTCGTTTATTCTGATATGATAGCTTACAAAAGAGCGTTTTGTCAAACCAATGTGAAAATGGTCTTGGCAGGCTGTTATGGAATGCCAAAAACTCTTTATTGCACAACTTTCATATTGTGCTAGTCAGTCATAAGTTCTCGCAGTGGCTACTAACCATAGTATTGAAAAGGGAATTGGGGATAAAATATGTAAATATTCGGTGCCTCTGCAATACTAAACAATATCTTGTGTTCACATACAACAAAAAGATAAGCATATCTCAATATCCTGTATGATAAACGGAATACTCCGAATATTTACTAAAATATGTTATGGCAAATTTGAGAGCTTACGACTATTAAGTATTCCTTAATCCGTGGCACAAAATTTGATTGGGTCTGAAATCATTGAAAAAAATCTATTTGTTACTTCACCTGCGAGGTGAAAGCTAAAATCAAGTTTTCTTAATAATTTCAGTATACATCAAAAATGGTGCCACGGATTAAGGTATTGTTATTAAACATAGAAAACAATTCAATATGCTATACTTGCTTTTAAGTTTTTGATAGTTGTGTCGTAGCTTGTCGAGGTGATTTGTGGGTAAAATATGTACGAGGAGTTGGAAACAGAAATTTGAGAACAAAAAAAACACTTTTTATTAATGGTATTACCGACCAAATTGCTAATTTTATTGAAGCGAGTCAGTATTCACCTTAACAAATCAGGTTAAAAAGACCTTTTGGCATAGACAGGAGGTAGATATTCAACGTTCCATGCGGTATTTTTTTGCTTAACTTCTCTTTTTTATACACATTTATCTTGTTTGGGCTCTTTTATGAAAATTCCGATAAGAGTGGTGGAGATAAGGATAACGAGTGCCAAAAGAAAAGCAAATCGCCATGCCTCCAAGGGATAAATCCGAACCCCTTCTTCAACAAGTCCCATCCATTTTTTATCCAGAGCCCATCCAAACAGGGGCTGAACTATGGCTGCTCCAAAGAATCCTCCCATATTGGCAAGCCCGATGGCGCAACCGGACAATTCAATTGGGTTGACATCCTTTGCACAACCCCAAAGAAGAATGAATCCTGATGCAAAAAAACCCATGGCAAACAGAAGAAAAGGAAGAACAAAAGGGGCTGGTTTCCCCCCTGGCCATGTGAGCATGACGATCCAGCATAGAGCATACATAAGTGAAGATGCCAATAAAGGTAGTTTGCGTTTTCCGATTCGGTCGGAAATATAACCGATCACCGGACATCCGATCACCAAGCCCACTGCAATGATCAACAAATTTGAAGAGGCCTCAAACCGTTCCATACCGTATTGTTGCACCAGAAAAGGAAGCCCCCATACCCCTTGGAATGCCATCAGTGACCCGTAAATACCGAAAAACACAGCAAACGGAGGCCAAGAGCTGGGATTTTTCATCACCGTTCCCAATCCATGAATGACATCCTTAACTCCCATTCCAGCCGATGGGTTTAACGTCTCGTTAGGAGAAGGTAAATTTAGCTCCGATGGTCGATCCTTAACCAGAAGCAGGGTCAGAATTCCGGCAAAGATCCCAACACCGCCCACCAAGGAAAAAGAAATACGCCATCCCCATAACGATACCAAATAGGCCAAAGGGGTTGCGGCAAGGACGGCACCTGAATTCCCTATAAAAAGAGCCGTGCCGGACATGGTACCAAACTGTTTTGCAGGAAACCATTCTGTTACGATTTTCAGCATAGAAACGAAGATGACAGATACGCCTAACCCAATGAGAATCCGCCCAATAAAGGCAAAGCTCAAAATAGATGAGGCGGCAAAAATAAGTGATCCGACACCGGAAATCGTCATACCCCAGAAAATGGTTTTTTTGGCACCGACGCCATCTGCCAAAACCCCTGCTGGTAATTGCATCAATGTGTATACGTAAAAATAAGTTGCAGCCAAGTTGCCCAGAACAGCACCGCTTAAATTGAACTCTGACATAAGCAGATCTGAAACGACTGCCGGGGCCACCCTATGAAAATAGACCATAAGGTAGGACAAAGATACGATACCAAAAAAGTACCATGCAAATTTTTTCTTTTTTTTGTAAGAGGTCGGGTGTCATTTCTTTCTCCTTAAATTTGTTAATGATCTTCACCGATAAACATTTCAGGCATGATAAACGATCACGGCCGGCATTCAGCTACCCCCGAACACAAGTTCTATTCCCCTGCTAAAACTGTCGATTTAAGATAATATAGCATTGACAGAGTTTGAATCTTTGTGGAAAGTGGGCAGTATGGTGCTCCTGTAAAATGTCGAAAATGCTTCTTTCGCTTTAAATAATGGCATCTTTCATTTCCCAGTTTACACTTTCCTGAACAAAATACCCGTTTTTCGGGGATACTGTTCCGGAAAGCGTAAAGTATTTTCTCTATGATATGAAGGATGCCTAAAAAATATCAGCCACATACTTGACGATGTTTTTAAATGGGGGCATCTTGTCAAATAGTTGGAAATATAATGGAAACCGTAGCTAAGGAACGAAGTCTGAATAACTTGTCAATTACTCTCCCCTCTCTCCATTAATGGAGGGGGAGGTCTAATGCTATAATTCTCCCTCTCCATTCATGGAGAGAGCCTGGGGTGAGGTGGCATTTCTACCCGACAACTATAAAGTGAAGAAGCACTACAGAAAGATATGCACATTTTAAAGATCAGGTTTTAAGGGATGTAGTCAATAAAGCTGATGATATCCTTAAGCCCAAAAATTCAAACCTGATTGACCTAAAGGAGGCAAAGACGAAATGAATGCACATCCACAGATGCAAAGTAAAATGACACCTGAAGAATATCTTCTGTTTGAAAAAGAATCTGAAACTAAACATGAATTCTACAATGGTGAAATATTCGCTATGACAGGTGCAAAGCCAGATCATAACAGAATTCAAAGTAACTTCATTTGGATATTAAAAAGGCAGTTGGTCAATTCTTATTGTGATGTTTTCCCCAGCGATCAAAGGGTTAAAGTGAACGATCAAAAATATTATTATCCTGATATTTCAGTTTCATGTGATGATGTAAAGTTTGATGATTCATCTCTTCTTAATCCCATTGTTATTATTGAAATTCTTTCAGATTCAACAGAGCTTTTTGATAGAAATGGTAAGTTTAGAGATTATCGCTCTATATTATCCTTCAAAGAATATGTGTTGGTATCTCAATATGAATGCTTTGTAGAGAGATTCAGGCGAAACAATGATAATACGTGGAATTATAGAGAATACAATAATTTTGGGCAGATATTAAAACTTGAGTCAATCAAATGTGAATTGCCCTTATCAGAGATTTATCACAGGGTTAATCTTTTGATTTAAAGGCAGTGTATTAAAAATCATTTCTTAAGGTTATGGGTTTAAATAGTTTTTTAATAGGTGATTGTCCCCAAGTGTCCCCAAAGAAAAAAGAAAGAAAAAAGGGTTTACAGCAAATCACTGTAAACCCTTGATTTTATTGGTCGGAGCGACTGGATTTGAACCAGCGGCCACTTGTCCCCCAGACAAGTGCGCTACCAGACTGCGCCACGCCCCGTTTCTCTAAAACAAAACATTTATATCAAAGTCATCCGCAGGTGTCAAGCAGGTTTTTTTGACTTTAAACCTTCATTTTTTGATTCATATGAGAGGTACCAGATTTTGGCGTTATTATGGAAAAATAATCATAATAATCGGCGTGTTTCATTTGTCGGTTTACACTTTTTGTGGATTATTATTTTCATGATTAATGGATTAACCTGATTTTTAAATCATGTTATCCTTAAATCCTTTAATCAGGGTTCAATATTTCCCCACAAGTGTAAACTACTTTTTAAGTTGATAGGAAAAATGCCTAATAATCTTGTTTTCCTGGCATGCTCAGGTGTTATGAATCATTCTTCTGACACTGCTTGTTTTTCAAGCTCTCCGTTCTCGTTAACAATGTGATCAATAATATCAAGATTGATTACATCGTGGGAATGTGTCGTGACTGGAAAATGAATGTTTGAGGAAGCACTGCTTGACTCTTCTTCATAGATATACTGGTCAGTTGCCTTTCCGTGGGAATAGTGAAGCGTGTTGGCAAAAAGATGAACTTTGATGTTATGCAGATGACACATGCTTACGGTTCCAGCCGTTCCAGTGGGAGCAACAATTTTTCTGTCAGATGTTATTGTTAAAGCCCCAAGAAACATTTTGTTAGCAGTTTCTATGTAGTGGCTGATATCATATGCACGTGTGACCTGATACTCAATGTCGTGTTCTGAGAATGCCTGAATCAACTGACGTGTTCGCTCTTTGTTGTGGTCAAGGATTATGACCCTGAAAAGTAGCTTGAGGTCTTTTTTTGCTCTTATCAAAATATTAGTAACAACGGAGCTTGCAGAGTGTACAATTATTCTATCTCCGTTGCTGACATATTTTAGTCCATTCTCTGTAACTTGTGCAGCTTTACCTTTAAAGAGATCAATCTGTTCTCTGAGACTTGCCTCAGCTTTTTCCCTTATCTCATCAATGGATGGGTTATTTTTCATAAGATGGCGCATTTCTTTTTCAAAACGCTCAATCAGATGGATAAGTGGGATGATTTTAGGTTGGGAGTTCTTTATGGCATCAGCCAATTCAAGGTAAAGCTCCTGTACTTCATCCTGTGAACATTCAAGTTCGTGAATGGATTTAATGAAACTTTCAAGGGCAAGGATTGTTGTTCTGGCTATTCCCTGGACGTCACCAATATCCCGTAGCAGTTTATACATGTTGCTTTTGTTTTTATCATTCATAGCGATACCCATAAGTAGAGACAAAGAAAAATAGATGCGACAATTAATGTAAGCAGTGTGATAAGCGCACTGGCCTTCATGAATTCAAGAAAACTTATGTGAACTCCTGCCTGCTTTGCCATACCAACGGAAACGATGTTTGCGGATGCACCAATCATTGTAAGATTACCACCAAAGCATGCTCCAAGTGCAAGTGCCCACCATAGGATGTTGTTGGGTACAGGTGTTGCTTCAAGCATTAATCTGACAATTGGAATCATGGTAATGGTGAAAGGGATGTTGTCAAGAAAGCCTGATGCAATACCAGAAACCCAGAGGACGGCCAAAACCATAACATAAGGGTTTCCACCAATTTTCAGGAAAACATGGTGTGCAATCCATTCAATTACGCCTTTATGCTCAAGCACACCAACCAGAATGAACAGACCTGCAAAGAAAAGCAGTGTACTCCACTCAACTTCTTCAAGCATGTGTTCCACGTCCACATTGGATATGGTGAAAAGGAACATGGCCATAAAAAGTGCAACAACACCAGGGGAGAGCTTGGTTATGGTCTGGGTAACAAAAAGAAGAATTGTAAGGCCAAGACATACAAGCGATTTAGTGAGAAGTTTTTTGTCTATCCTTGTGTTCAGAAACTCCATACGAATTTTTTCCAGCAGGAGCTGAACTGTAAAAAGTTTTGCAAGGTTATTTTTGATTGGTTTGAATTTCTCTCTGTTGACTGTCCATAGAAATAAAAGGGTTACAAAAAAAGAGATGGTGACAGGGATGATCAGATTGCCTATGAACTGATTGAATGTCAGTCCAACTTTTGAGCCAATGATGATATTTGGAGGATCACCTATCAATGTGGCTGTTCCACCAACATTTGATATCACAGCCTGGCTTATTACATAAATTTTGGGATCCAGGCCCATTCCACGGGTCAACTCAATTATGATAGGGATAATGATCAATACTGTTGTTACGTTGTCGAGAAAAGCGGAGAGAACTGCTGTCACAACTGAAAATAGAATCAGAATTTTAAGGGGGTTTCCCTTTGTCTTTTCTGCTATTTTAACTGATATTATTGTGAAAAAGCCCGATTTTCTCAAGACAGCCACAATGGACATCATTCCCAGCAGCAGCATGATGGTCTCAAAGTCTATAAGTTCTGCTGCCGTATGTTCATCAATTACGTGAACCATCAGCAGCACCATCACGCCGAGCAGTGCGGAGACTGCTTTGTTTACCAGTTCAAATGTTATTGCGGCATAGACCACCACAAAAACAATAATTGGCAATAACGCACCTTCCATGATATTTCCTTTTAGAAAATTTCACAGTTTTCCGGTATTAATCTTTGACATGCTTCATGATTACTTTACACTTTCTTAAAGTAAACTACCTTTGTCAGGGTGTTTACCCCAAAAAAGTGCAAATTAGTTTTATGGGGTCATGAAGGTTGCCTAATCTTTTATCAGAAAAGTGTGAAAGGGTAATTAATCAGGGAATTCATTTTATGCATCAGGTTTTTACCTTATAATGCTCCCTTTGTTCGGTAATGGAGGGTGTAGCATTAGTTATAATAAGCAATTTATGATTCCCTTTAACGGAAAGGCAACATTAAATTGTCTCTATGGTAATTCTTTAGTTCATTCGAATTCTTTACAGAAAGATACCATGCAAATTATTGTTGCCTGTTCTGTTGACCATACTCAATTTTAGAGGAATGACATATAATAATCCGTTTTTGCAGTCAAGGGTTAAACTTTTTATGCCTTGATTTCCATTACACCAAATCAATAAAAATGGGGATGATTTTCACTTACCACTTTTATTTTGCCAGATCAGCATGTCCGTTTTTAAGCGCTTAGGAACGAGACTTTAATAACTATCCAGAGTATAAAACCCGTAGTTAATGAATGTTCATTCCTTATTCTTTACCGTGAAAATGACTATCATTTT
>NZ_LT828550.1:190085-211502 GCF_900170035.1 Desulfamplus magnetovallimortis
ATTTGGGGGTGATTGATACGTAATCAATCATGCCTGTTTACCGTGAAAGTGACTATCATTTTTATACTTGGGGGTGATTGATGCCTAATCAATCATGCCTATTTAATGGCAGAATAAGGAAATATAATAAGGAAATATAATAAGGAAATATAATAAGGAAATATAATAAGGAAATATAATAAGGAAATATAATAAGGAAATATAATAAGGAAATATAATAGTGATGAACTCTTTATTTCGCAGCGCTCCACCACATCCGCTTGTCAAAGGAGACACAATTGGTGTATGTGCTCCATCCTCTATTTTTGACAAGACTCTTTTAATGAAGGGTGTTAAAAAAATGGAGGATCTGGGATTTAATATTTACATTCCGGAAGCTGTATATTCCCGAAAAAGATATATGGCAGGTGATGACGCTGTTCGGACAAGGGTGATTAATGAACTTTTTGCAGATCCATCTGTTAAGGGCATAGTCTGTGCCAGGGGTGGTTTTGGGGCAATCAGGCTTCTTGAGTATCTTGATTTTGATTTGATATCTTCAAATCCAAAAGTTTTTGTAGGTTTCAGCGATATTACAGCTCTTCTTTGCGCTTTTTCCCTGAAAGTGCCTTTTCATCTCTTTCATGGTCCCGTACTTACTTCAATGGCCGTTGCCTGTGACAAAACTATGAACTCTTTGTATGAACATCTGACATGGTCACCTGAAAGTGTCTGTTCAGACATAGGTGTGTCTCAACAAAATGGTGAGTGTCAAGAGATAGGTGGATGTCAAGAGATAGGTGGATGTCAAGAGATAGGTGGATGTCAAGAGATAGGTGGATGTCAAGAGATAGGCGAGTGTCAAGAGATAGGGGAGTCTCAAATGATAGGTGGTTGTCAAAAGATAGGTGATTGTCCTGAAATTTCTGTTTCATGTGACCCTTTATCAGTGGTGCTCAGGCATGGTAAGGTTACAGGCCGCTTGACTGGTGGAAACCTTGCGACATTGTGTCATTTGATAGGTACTCCTTTTCAGCCAGATTTTCGAGAATCTATTTTATTTCTTGAAGATATTGGCGAGCAACCCTATAAGATTGACAGAATGTTGTCGCATATGAAACTTGCATCTCTATTTGATGGCGTCAGAGGAGTTATTCTTGGTTCATTTGAAAAATGCGGTATCTCGGGGAAAAAAAAAGAGGCTGATAGATTCAACTCCTGCGTTAACGTCTCTTCATCATGTTATGAAAGGCCGGAAGATTCTGATGAATATCTGATTCATGAGATATTCATGGAGATATTTGATTCTCATGATGTGCCTGTCATGACCGGCTTCCCGTCAGGGCATGGAGATGTTAACTGTACCATGAGGTTTTCAGCAGAGGTCATAATGGATACAACAACAAGAAGTCTCAGATGGCCTGCTGACACATCTTACATAAAAATAAACAGGCATGGATGATTACGTATCAATCACCCCCAAATATAAAAATGATAGTCATTTTCACGCTAAAAGGGAAAGTTTAAACTTCTTTTGCAAAAATTATGAAAGATGCCGAATAAGGGGTAATTATCTTCCACTCGTCAATATTGATTGTTTTAAACGAAAGAGAGATTTTTGTTATGCACTCTTTACTATCATCTGTAATGACAAAGGCTTTGGATGATGAGATTTTTCCTGGTGCAGTGCTTCTGGTTTCCCACAAGGGAAATATTCTGTATCATGAGCCATTTGGCGTTGCAGATCTTGATACACAGGATAAAATTTCACATGAGTCGTTTTTTGATCTTGCTTCCCTGACAAAACCCCTTGCCACTGCACTCAGTTTTATGAAACTTGTTGAGACAGGTCTTGTTTCACTTGAGACGAAGGTTTGTGAGATTATAGATGACTTCAGGGTTTCTGATAAATCTCGGATTTCAATTGATCATCTTTTGCGCCACACATCAGGTCTGGCTTCCCACAGGCCATTTTTTGAATCAATAAAGTGTGAAACCTCAGGATGGAGCTTTGAAAAGGGTAAAGAAGTTCAATCTATGATCAGAAGATCTATTGTTAATGAAAAACTTGAAAGCCTTCCGGGGCAATGTCAGAAATACAGTGATCTTGGTTATATGGTGCTTTGCTGGATTGTTGAGGAGGTGACAGGGCGGCTTTTTGATGAGTATGTTTATGGGGAGCTTTTTGCTCCCATGGAAATTGGTGATCTTTTTTTCGTGAGACTGCCGCCGGCACAAAAAGAAATCATTTCCAGCATTCCACAAAGTTTTGAGGCTCTTCATACGCAAAACTTTAACAGAAGTGTTTTTGTTTCAACAGAAAAATGCCCCTGGAGAAAAAAACTGTGCGGGGAGAGGTTCATGATGATAATGCATGGATTGCAGGTGGTGTTGATGGGCATGCCGGTCTATTTGGTACGGCATACTCTGTCTGGAAACTCCTGAATCCTTTTATGATTTCCCAACTATGCTATTATGGTAAAAGCTATAACTGGATGAAATGTTCAGAGTTTATTGTAAAGCCAGATGTAATAAACTCTTTTGTTGCCAGATGTGCTGCTGGTGAGATGGTTGCAGGTTTTGATACTCCGTCTCCTTCAGGCTCTTCCTCTGGACAATACTTTTCACCAGAAAGCCTTGGTCACCTTGGTTTTACCGGCACATCATTTTGGATGGATATTCAAAAAGAGTTAATAGTTGTTTTACTGACAAACAGGGTTCATCCCAGCAGGAAGAATGATAAAATCAGACAATTCAGACCAATGATTCATGATTTGATTGTAAAAAATTGTTTGTGATTTAAGGTTGGGAAAACAGACAGGAGGATTATATTTTAATATGTTTAAAATGACTTTGTTCTTGTAAAAAACATTCTTTTCTGTTAGCAACTAACCTTTGATGAGAAAAGGCGTAAGTCTGGATTCTGAGCAAAGTCAATTTTAATATATTATTTATGATAGACGTAGTACAGTATTATTTCATGGGAAGGGGTAGGGTAGTATGAACCTGATAGTTGATTCTCTTCTTGGTGTATTTTCAAGCGATCTGGCAATTGATCTGGGAACTGCCAATACACTTGTATATGTCAAAGGAAAGGGAATAGTACTCAGTGAGCCTTCAGTCGTTGCAGTCCGTACTGACAAAAGGGCTAAAAACAGAGTGCTTGCAGTTGGGGCGGAAGCCAAGAAGATGCTTGGAAGGACGCCGGGAAACATTGTTGCAATCAGACCGATGAGAGATGGTGTTATTGCCGATTTTGAGGTTACTGAGGCGATGCTCAAGCATTTTATACGTAAGGTGCATAATAATCGTAGAACTCTTGTCCGGCCTAGAATTGTAATTGCTGTCCCTTCCGGTATTACCCAGGTAGAAAAACGTGCCGTAAGAGAATCTGCTGAGCTTGCAGGTGCCCGTGAGGTCTTTTTGATTGAAGAACCCATGGCGGCAGCTATTGGAGCCGGTCTTCCTGTGACTGAGCCTACATGTAACATGGTTGTAGATATAGGAGGTGGTACCACAGAAGTTGCTGTGATCTCCCTTGCAGGTATTGTATATAGTCGATCTATACGTGTTGCAGGCGATAAGATGGATGCCTCCATTACACAGCATATTAAAAGAAAATATAATCTTCTTATTGGTGAGAGAACAGCAGAGATCATCAAGACTACAATTGGCAATGCCTATCCGGAAGAGGACATGGTCGAGACAATAGAGGTAAAGGGGCGTGATCTTGTATCAGGTGTGCCAAAAATACTTGAAATTGATTCTGAAGAGGTCTGCATGGCTATCTCGGAGCAGATTGATGCCATTGTCGAGACAGTGAAGATTGTGCTGGAGCAGACTCCACCTGAGCTTGCGGCAGATATTGTGGATACCGGCATCGTTCTTACAGGTGGCGGAGCACTTTTGAAAAATCTTGATAAACTGCTCAGAGAGAAAAGTGGCCTTCCTATAATAATAGCTGATGAGCCGCTTGCCACAGTGGCCCTGGGGTGCGGCAAAGCCCTTGACTCCATTGATATATTAAGAGAAGTGGTTATTACATAATTTAATGTTTTCAAGAACTACAGCACTTATGATCGGGGTAGTGCTTTTTATTACGGCAACATTTACTGTTCTGACAGTCAGCAGTCGGGATATTCTTTCCGGAAACGGTGCCCAGAGGCTTGCTGTATCGATTGTCGCACCGTTCCAGATGCTTGTCTCAACTACCTGCTCCTGGTGTGTAAATGTTTGGAGTGTCTATTTTGCAACTGCAAATATGGCCATTGAAAACATTGAGCTTCGCAAAAAGCTTGCACTTGCAGTTGCAGCCCAGAATCGCTGCAGGGAGCTTGAGCTTGAAAATAGCAGATTAAGACGGTTTATGGATTTTAGCCGTCAATCTGAGAATCCTTTGATTGCAGCAAAAGTTGTTGGCAGGGACCCATCACCTTGGTCAAAGACACTTATGATTGACAAGGGACGTCGGGATGGCCTCTCAAAAGGATTACCTGTACTGGTCTCAGATGGTGTTGTTGGTCAGATAAGTGATGTATTTGGCAGTTATGCCAGGGTTCTTCTTGTTACGGATCGTAACAGTGCTGTAGATGCACTGGTTCAAAGTTCACGTGCAAGGGGTATTGTCCAGGGCAATAACAGTGATGAATGTATTTTTAAATATGCTCTCAGAAAGGACAGGATTGTTCCGGGGGATCTAATAGTCTCTTCAGGTTTTGACCAGGTTTTTTCAAAGGGTATGAGGATAGGTACGGTTGTTGATGTGAAAAAGGAGAACTCTGAGCTGTTCCAGACCATCTATCTTAAGACCTTTGTTGATTTTGATAAGCTTGAGGAGGTGCTTGTATCCATAGAGAATAGAAAAAGCGTTGATGAGGAAAGTGTTGATGGTGCAGGAGATGACACAGGAGATAACGAACCTGTTCCAATTGATAATGTGGAGAAAAAAAGTATTGAAGGTTAAATAGAGACTATGATCAGGCTTGTGTTTCATTTTTGCCTTTTTATTTGCATAATGGTTTTGCAGACCTCTGTGTTACCTCGTATCTCTTTCATTGATTATAGCTTTGATCTTTTGATAGTAATGGTTTTGTTTTTTCTTTAACATTTGCACATCCGGCTTTTTTTATGGTACCACTTCTGCTCGGGTGGAGCATGGACAGCATTTCAGGCGCTCCCGTCGGTCTTTATACTGCCTCCTACCTCTGGATTTATCTTGTTGTCCTGATCCTAAAGCGTTTTGTCCATCCCGGGAATCTTATTTTTTTGCCACTTATAAGTGCCTTTTCCATAATGATAGAGAATGGTTTTCTTTTTTTCTCCTTTTTTGTCAAATATGGGCTTTTGGTAATTACTGTTTCAGATCTTATGCTTGCAGGGCGTCAGATGTTGTGTGGGTTTTTTGTTATTCCCGTTTCAGTTATGTTGATAGATATTCTTCATACAAAATGTGATAGACTTGATTCAAGGACATTATGAAAAGTCCGGACAGGGATTGGCTCAAGAAAAGGCTTGGGATTGCTGCTGTTTTTATTATGGTGGTTTTTTCGCTTCTTCTGACACGCTTTGTATATCTTCAGGTTGTTGAGGGAGAAGAGTACCGCAGATTATCTGAAAATAACTGCATTCGCCTCCAGAGTGTTCCGGCTTCAAGGGGGATGATATATGACAGGACAGGTACCTTACTTGTTGATAACCGTCCATCCTTTGATCTGAAAATTGTTCTCAAGGACGCTGTCCCACTTCATAAAACACTTGAAAAGCTTTCTGTCTTTACGGCAATACCTCTTGATGAGATCCTCCAGAAGGTTGAAGCTGCAAGAAAGAGCTCCATATACAAACCTGTTCTGCTGAAAAAAAATATTACCCGCAACCAGCTTGCTGTGGTGGAAGCCCATGGTTTTGATCTTCCCGGTGTACTTGTTGATGTTGAACCAAGACGGAACTACATATACAAGAAGAGTGCTGCCCATGTTATTGGGTATCTTGGTGAAATTAACGAGCAGGAGCTTGTTAGTGGACGATATCCTGATGTAAGGGCAGGGGATTCCATAGGAAGGTATGGAGCTGAAAAATCCTATGAGGATATTTTGAGAGGAAAAAGGGGAGGTCGCCAGATTGAAGTGGATGCCAGGGGCCGTCTTGTGAGGGTTTTAAGTACCGTTGATTCTATACCTGGTAAAAATATATATCTGACAATTGATTCGACCCTGCAACAGACATCAGAGGCTCTTCTTGAAGGTAAGGTAGGGGCTGTGGTTGCAGTGGAGCCTTCATGTGGTGATATTCTTGCAATGGCAAGCTCTCCTTCATTTGATCTAAATGATTTTATTGGTGGTATTTCCATTGAAAAGTGGAAAAATCTGATTGAAAATTCAGATCGTCCTATGTCCAACAAGGCTATTCAGGGTGAATATCCTCCTGCATCTACCTATAAAATGGTTACTGCAATTGCTGCACTTGAAGAAGGTGTTGTTGATCGTCACACCACACGTTTTTGTCCTGGACACTATAAATATGGTAACCGAGTTTACAGATGCTGGAAAAAGTGGGGACATGGTAAGGTTAATGTGCTTGGAGCCATTGAAAATTCATGTGATGTTTTTTTTTACAGAGCAGGTGAAGATCTCGGTGTTGATACACTTGCCCAGTATGCTACAGGTTGCGGCCTTGGGCGTTTAACGCATATTGATCTTGCCAATGAACGGGCAGGTCTTGTTCCTACTTCGGCATGGAAAAAACGTCGATTTGGCAAGCCCTGGCAGGGAGGAGAAACCCTCTCCATTGCAATAGGCCAGGGGTTTAATCTTGTTACACCTTTGCAGATGGCTGTTTTTGTCGCTGCCATAGGTAATGGCGGTACTCTATATCGTCCAAGAATTCTGAAATATACCCAGACATACAGTGGTAAGGAGGAGATGAAGTCACAGCCTCCGGAAATTCTGGGTGGATTGCCGGCATCCCAGGACACTTTGGGTATTATCAGAAAGGGTATGTTTAACGTTGTAGAGGGTGATCGTGGTACTGCTCACAGGATTCGGATTAAGGGAATTCAGATGGCAGGTAAAACCGGAACTGCCCAGGTTTTCAGTCTTAAAAAAAGTGACAGGGAGAGCAACAGGAGACTTGATTACCACTTGAGGGATCATGCATGGTTTGTCTGTTATGCTCCTGCTGAAAATCCTGTTATTGCCGTTTCTGTTATTATTGAGCATGGAGAGCACGGTTCCACTGCTGCGGCTCCTGTGGCAGGTGAGATTGTCAGAGAGTGGTTGGAAATTCAAGGAATGATGCCAAGTGTTCCCCAATAACCAACATGGCGGTTCACCCCCACAATCGAAGAGTTGAAAGTCTTTATAAAAACAGCCATTTGCGGGGACTTTCATATAACGTACATGGCTGATGATAGCCACAATCGAAAAGATGAAAGTCGTTTTAAAAACAGGCTGTTACCGAGACTTTCATATAAAACGTACACGAAATTTCAAATTCGGGGATGGGTTTCGGGATTTGTTTGACAGGCGCTTGATAGAAAATTTTGACTGGGGTTTGATTTTCATAACCTTTATGATTGCAGGGCTTGGGCTTGTTGTCTTGTTCAGCGCTGTTAATGCTGGTACTCCATCTGATGGGATGCATCTTCTTTTTAAAAAGCAGATCATATGGCTTTCTGGCAGTTTTTTGCTCATGACAGCTTCCATTTGTGTACCTTATCGAATGTTTGATAAAGGCAGTATAATTATCTATCTTGTCTGTATTGCACTTCTTGTTGCTGTATTGCTCGCTGGAAAATTTGTTGCAGGTTCAAGGCGATGGCTTGCTTTGGGGCCATTTACAGTACAGCCTTCAGAGTTGATGAAGCTCTCTTTGATAATTGTCCTATCCTCTACATTCTCAGGAATGGTTACAGAAAAAGGTCTCTCCTTTAAAAATCTTTTGAAACCGGGTTCTCTTCTCCTTTTACCTTTTGTTCTTATTCTTGTTCAGCCAGATCTTGGTACTGCCTTGCTGCTTTTGTTTATAACTGCAACCATGACTGTTTTTGTCAAAGTTGAGAAGAAAGTTTTTTTTACATGTCTTGCAGCAGGGATATCGTCTGTCCCATTGGCCTGGCATTTTCTCTTGAAGGACTATCAAAAGGGGAGGGTACTTACATTTCTTGATCCTGATAGGGATCCACTGGGTGCTGGGTATCATATTATACAGTCAAAAATCGCCATTGGGTCAGGTCTGTTGAGCGGAAAAGGTTATCTTAAAGGCACTCAGAACGCGTTGTCTTTTCTGCCAGAGCAGCATACTGATTTTATACTCTCAGTTCTTGCAGAGGAGTGGGGTCTTATGGGATGCGCTGTGCTTCTTCTGCTCTATTTTATGCTTTTGCTATGGGGACTTAATATTTCATACTGTTGTCGTGATCTTTTTGGCTCAATACTTGCCTTTGGTATTACTGTTATGATTTTCTGGCAGATTTTCATCAATATTTCCATGGTTATGGGACTTATGCCTGTGGTTGGAGTGCCACTCCCTCTGATAAGCTATGGCGGCTCTTCTGTTGTGACAAATATGATAGGGATTGGTGTGCTTCTCAATATCAGCATCCGGCGATTTGCCACTTCCTGACGAGATTGGAGGTTTGCCATTTCTTGACCAGATTATTGATCTCCTATAATCCGCTTTCGCATATTTTTATAAAGTACTGTAATTAAAGATAAAATAGATATGTAATTTTTGCCAATAGATTTTTGACTATCAATAAAATCAATGTGTTATAAATATATAATCAGATGAGGGGCTGTAAATAATCACTTTGCATCCTCTCTTCCCAAAGAGCATTTGCATGTTGACAAATAATTTGCATGATGATACTCAAATTGCGACTCTTGCTTTGTCAAAAATAAAAATTAGAGTTGTTAACCATTGAATAAGATTCTCAAACTATCAAAACTGGAAGTCAGCAATTCTGAAATTAAGTACCGATATGCAATTATAATGTATTTAAACCGCACTTTCTGGTAAAGGGGTGTGGTCTTTGGAATAAGGTAGTTGGATAATATTAATTATTAACTGGCGGAGGGAAATTTATGGTTAGTGTGGATGGATCCCTGTTTATTCAGATCATCAATTTCCTTTTTCTCCTGTATGCGCTGAATCTGGTTCTTTTTAAGCCAGTCCGTAAAATTCTTCTTGATCGTAAAGAGAAGATTTACAGCCTTGAAAAAGGAGTCGAAAGACTTGCTTCAAGGTCGGACGAGAAGGATATGGCTTATAAGGAAGGCATTAAAAATGCCAGAACCGAAGGCCTTAAGAAGAAAGAGGCAATGATTGACCAGGCATCCCAGGAAGAAAAAGAGATACTTGATAAGATCACCATGAATGCTCAGGCAAACCTTGCAAAGATTCGTGCGCAGGTGACTGAAGAAACTGAGAAGGCTCGTGTTGCCCTTGAAGATGAGCTTGATGTCTTTGCCAGGGCAATTGGCGAGAAAATATTGGGGAGGGCATGCTGATGAAGGTTGTCGAAAGATTAAAGAGTGCTCTTCCTGCTGCGTCAATTCTCTTCTTTGCTCTGGTCAGTGCGGCATTGGCATCGTCAGGTGGAGGGCATGAAGCTGCACCAAAAGGATGGGTTATTACTGACACATACAAGGTGCTTAACTTTATTGTACTTGCTGGTGCGCTTTTTTATATCGCCAGAAAGCCTGTTGCGGAATTTTTTACATCCCGTGTAAAAGGGATAGAAGAACAGCTTGCTGAGCTTGAACAGAAAAAAAATGCTGCCCAGAAAGCTCTTGAAGATTATGAGGCAAAAATTGCCGATCTTGCCGGTGAATCTGAAAGAATGCTTCAGGATTACATCAAACAGGGCGAAGATGCCAAGAAAAGGATTCTTGCAGAAGCTGAGGCTCAGGCTGCAAAACTTGAGGAAAATGCAAAACGCAATATTGAGCAGGAGTTTGCAGCAGCAAAATTAAAGTTGCAGCAGGAGATAGTTGAAAAAGCCCTTGCTCAGGCAGAAGCAATGGTCAGGGAATCCATCTCCTCTGAAGACCAGGATCGATTGGTTGATGAATATCTGGGTAAGGTGGTGGCCTCATGAAAAATTTGTCTGTTTCACGGCGTTATGCCAAAGCATTGATGCTGATCGGTAAAGAGTATGGTCAGACAGATCAATACAGAAATGAACTTGATGAAGTTGTAGATCTGTTTGATGCTAACCCTGAACTTGAAATGGCAGTTATCAATCCGCTGTTTGATAAAAACGACCGTCGCAGAGTGCTTGTAGCTGTTCTGGAAAAAACCGAGCTCTCCCGTATTGTTCAATCCTTTGTTATGCTGCTCTTTGATAAGGGCCGTATAGGATTTTTAAGGGGAATATGCGATTTTTACAAACAACTTGCTGATGAGTTGAAAGGCGTTGTTCATGCAACACTTGTGTCTGCTACCCAACTTTCTGCCGAAGCCACTGAAAAAATAAGGGAGGGGCTTGCAAAAAGAACCGGTAAAGACGTTATTCTGGATGTTGAGCAGGATCCCGAACTTATAGGTGGTATTGTTACCAGAATTGGAGATCTTGTGCTGGACGGCAGCGTAAAAACTCAACTGTTGAATATGAGAGAATCATTAAAAAGAGGTGAGATTGTCTAATGGAAATAAGAGCTGAAGAGATAAGCCAAATAATAAAAGAGCAGATCAAGGATTTTGACAAAGAGGTTGAGCTCAGCGAAACCGGTGTTGTACTCTCTGTGGGTGATGGTATTGCCCGCGTTTATGGTCTTGAAAAAGTAAAGGCAATGGAGCTTGTGGAGTTCCCTGGTGGAGTTCTTGGACTTGCTCTTAACCTTGAAGAGGACAATGTCGGTGTTGCGATTCTTGGTGAAGATAAAAAAATCAAGGAAGGCGATGTTGTAAAACGTACCGATCGTATTGCTTCCGTTCCGGTTGGAGAGGCCGTTTTGGGACGCGTTGTTACCACAACAGGTGAGCCTGTTGACGGCAAAGGCCCTATTGATACAAGCATCACAATGAACATGGAGCTTGTAGCGCCTGGTGTTATTGCAAGAAAATCAGTTCATGAGCCATGCTATACAGGCTCAAAGGCTGTTGATGGAATGACACCGGTTGGACGTGGACAGAGAGAGCTTATTATTGGTGACCGTCAGATCGGAAAAACAGCAATTGCAGTTGATGCTATAATTGCTCAGAAAAACACCGATGTTAAGTGTATTTATGTTGCATGTGGTCAGAAAAAATCAACAGTTGCACAAGTTGTTGCCGCCCTTGAAGAGCATGGTGCAATGGAATACACAACGGTTGTTATTGCAAGTGCCAGTGAGTCTGCTGCAATGCAGTATCTTGCTCCATATGCAGGATGTGCAATGGGTGAGTACTTCCGCGATAAAGGTGAGCATGCACTTATCATTTATGATGATCTTTCAAAACAGGCTGCTGCCTATCGTCAGGTTTCCCTTCTTCTGAGACGTCCCCCAGGGCGCGAGGCTTTCCCTGGTGATATTTTCTACAACCACTCACGACTTCTGGAGCGCTCTGCAAAGCTTTCCGATGCTCTTGGAGCAGGATCGCTGACAGCCCTTCCGATAATTGAAACCCAGGAAGGTGATGTTTCCGCATTTATTCCAACCAATGTTATCTCCATTACCGATGGTCAGATTTATCTTGATAAAGGACTTTTCTTCTCAGGTATCAGACCCGCAATTGATGTTGGTCTTTCAGTTTCCCGTGTTGGTGGTGCAGCTCAGGTTAAAGCCATGAAACAGGTTGCAGGTACCCTTCGTCTTGATCTTGCGCAGTATCGCGAACTTGAAGCATTTGCTGCTTTTGGAAGTGATCTTGACGCTGCAACCCAGAGGCAGTTGACACGTGGAGAGAGGCTGGTGGAGCTTTTGAAACAACCACAGTATAAGCCGCTTCCAATGGAAAAACAGGTTGTTGCCCTTTTTGCAGGAACCAGAGGATACATTGACAAATACCCAAGAGAAGCTGTCTCAAAATATGAAGAGGGGCTGTACGAATTTATTGAGAGCAGATTCTCTGATATTTTTACTGATCTTGTTGAGAAAAAAGAGATCACATCGGATATTGAAGCCAAACTGAAAAAAGCCCTTGATGCCTATGATGAGGAGTTCAAAGCTGCCGTATAGCAGGTTCCTTCGGCATATTCAAGCAGCCGGATGTAAGTTTTTTCTTTCATATTATTAGGGACTTTCTTTGATTATGAGATTCTTGTTGAATATTTTAACAAGAATAAAACTTTGTTCATCTGCTTTAGAGCTTCATCTGTCAGAAAAGATTATTAATTGAAAAAGGTTATTAATAATTTAAGGCTTGAAAAGGTAAATTTATGGCAACGTTAAAGGAAGTACAGACTAAGATAAGTAGTGTAAAAAAGACCAAGCAGATCACTTCTGCCATGAAAATGGTTGCTACTTCCAGATTGCGCGGCGCCCAGCAGAGCATGGAGGCTTTTAAGCCTTATGCATCAAAGTTTTCCGAAGTTCTTGGAAGTATTGCTGGAAAAGCCGGGGAAGATGCAAGCCCTCTTCTTGTTCCAAGGGAAGAGGTAAAAAAAGTGAATATAATCCTCTGTACATCAGACAGAGGACTTTGTGCTGGTTTTAATGTAAATCTTATCGAAAAAGCTGAAAAGTATATAAAAAGTAATCTCAAGGACAAGGATGTCTCCTTTACCTGCTTTGGCAAAAAAGGTCGGGACTGGGCCAGGAAATCATCTTTCTCCATTGATGATGAGTACATTGGAGTAGTAGGTAGCCGATTTGATTTCAGCGTGGCATCTACTTCAGGACAGAAACTTATAAACAGTTTTCTTGAAGAAGCTGTTGATGAAGTATATCTGGTATATTCGGAATTCCAGTCAATGGCCAGACAGGAGCCTGTCGTAAAGCAGCTTCTGCCTATTCCACCTCTGGAGAACACAGAACCGGAAGAGGCAGTTGAGTCAAAAACGGCTTCTGATTCGGTCTATCTTGCGGAGCACATCTGCGAGCCATCTTCGGATGCGCTGCTCTCTGAAATGCTGCCTAAGAATATATTTATTCAGATATATGATGCACTGCTTCAGACCTCTACAAGCGAACATGCTGCACGAATGAGAGCAATGGAAAATGCGACTAAGGCTTGTGAAGATATGATTGGTGAGCTTAAGACCATATTCAACAAGACCCGTCAGTCAGGTATTACTGCTGATCTCATGGATATTGTGGGCGGTGCAGAGGCTCTTAAAGGATAAATGAATTTAAAAAAATATACTGGATTAAACAGCTTTAACAGGAGGAACAAATGGCTGAAAATATAGGAAAAATAGCACAGGTGCTTGGTGCTGTTGTTGACGTTAGATTTGAACCGGGGAAACTTCCGCCTCTGCTTAGTGCTCTGACAGTTACAAACCCGGTAATAAATGATGAAGAGGACAATCTTGTTATTGAGGTTGCCCAGCATCTTGGGGATAATGTTGTAAGATGTATTGGTATGGATGTTACCGATGGTCTTCAGAGAGGAATGCCTGTTAAAGATACAGGTAGCCCAATCATGATGCCAGTTGGTAAAGCATCTTTGGGACGTGTTCTAAATGTTATTGGCAAGCCTGTTGATGGACTTGGTGATATTGATCGTTCAAAAATGCTTCCTATCCACAGATCTGCACCTTCCTTCACGAGCCAGGATACATCAGTAAGGGTTCTTGAAACAGGCGTTAAGGTTATTGACCTTCTCGTACCTTTCCCCCGCGGTGGTAAAATGGGAATGTTTGGTGGTGCAGGTGTTGGCAAGACAGTTATCATGATGGAGATGGTTAACAACATCGCAATGCAGCATGGTGGTATATCAGTATTTGGTGGTGTTGGTGAAAGAACCCGTGAAGGAAACGACCTTTATCACGAGATGAAGGATTCTGGAGTTCTTCCAAAATGTTCACTGGTTTATGGCCAGATGACCGAGCCTCCCGGAGCCCGTGCAAGGGTTGCACTTTCTGCTTTGACCTGTGCCGAGTACTTCCGTGATGAAGAGGGACAGGATGTGCTTTTGTTTGTTGATAACATCTTCCGTTTTACACAGGCCGGTGCCGAGGTTTCCGCAACTTTGGGTCGTATGCCCTCTGCTGTTGGATATCAGCCTACACTTGCGGTTGACATGGGTGAGCTTCAGGAGCGTATTACATCAACAGATAAAGGTTCCATTACCGCAGTACAGTGTGTTTATGTTCCTGCTGATGACTTGACAGACCCTGCACCTGCAACTACATTTGCCCATCTTGACGGTACTGTTGTTCTTTCACGTCAGATTGCAGAGCTTGGAATATATCCTGCTGTGGATCCATTGGATTCAACTTCAAGAATTCTGGATGCTGCATACATTGGTGAAGAGCACTATCAGGTATCTCGTACTGTACAGCAGACTTTGCAAAAATACAAAGAGTTGCAGGATATTATCGCAATTCTTGGTATGGATGAACTTTCTGACGAAGATAAGGTAACTGTTCAGCGTGCAAGAAAGCTTCAAAGATTTTTGTCTCAACCCTTCCATGTTGCAGAGACATTTACAGGTATGCCTGGAAAATTTGTAAAAGTTGAAGACACTGTAAGATCTTTTAAGGAGATTATTGACGGTAAGCATGATGATCTTCCTGAAGGTGCTTTTTATATGGTCGGCTCCATTGAAGAGGCAGTTGAGAAAGCCGCTAAAATGAGAGAGGGTAACTAATTCAAGGGGGTAAAAATGGCTGAGAATATATTTCTGGAAGTGGTCACCCCTTCAAAGGCTGTTGTCAGTGAAGAAGCCCAGATAGTTGTGGCTCCGGGTTCAGAAGGTGAATTCGGTGTTCTGAAAGGTCATACTACCTTTTTGACATCTCTGAAGGTGGGAACGCTTCGGTATAAGGACTCCTCTGGAAAAGAGAAGTTTGTTTTCATCAATGGAGGATTTGCAGAGGCTCTGCCTAACAAGGTTACTCTTTTGGCTGAATCGGCTGAAAAAAAAGAAGACATTGATATTGAACGAGCAAAACAAGCCAAAGAGAGGGCAGAAAGACGCCTTGCTGCAAAAGCTGAAGATTTTGACTTTGCAAGAGCTGAAGCAGCATTGAGACGCGCGATTCACAGGCTTTCAGTTGTTAATTCTTAAGTATTATTGTTTTTTTTCAACAATGAGTAATTGAAATAAATGGGGGTGTTCTCTTTGTCTTTGGAGAGAGCATCCCTTTTTTTTTAAAAAATGACGGCATCCTTCATATGACCTCAGAAGTTCTTTACACTTTTTTAGATGAGCTTCCCGCAAAACGGGAATAGTGTAATTGAAAGTGTAAAGCGGGAAATGAAGCATGCCAAAATGCCTGGCATCTTTTATTTTTCGATTTACACTTATCTTAAAACCATGCCCATTTTCAGGAATTTAAGATCCAGAAAATGTAAAGTGGTTTCAGGACGATATTAAGGATGCCGAATGCCTGTTTTGCTGAGAATGATTTTATGAAATTTACATCTGTTGCAGTGATCATACTTGCTGCCGGAAAAGGCTCAAGGATGATGTCTGATCTTCCCAAGGTGGTGCATGAAGTCCATGGAAGAAGTATGATAAATAGGGTTCTGGACTGTGCTGTATCTCTTTTTGATAAAAAAAATATTGTTGTGGTGATAGGTCATAAATGGGAACAGGTTAAAAAAAATATTGACAGCGCCTACAGTTGTCAAATTTCCTATGCCTTACAGAAGAATCTACTTGGTACCGCGGATGCGGTAAAATGCGCATTACCATATCTTGGTGATCACATTAAACATGTTCTTGTGCTTTGCGGAGATGTGCCATTAATAAGAAAAGAGACCATTGCCTCTTTTTTTGACCACTACATTTCAAATAATCAGGAGCTTTCTGTTCTCGCTGTTGATGTAGAGTCGCCTGGAGGATATGGTCGAATCGTGGTTGATGAAACTGATAATTTTTTGGCAATCAGAGAAGAAGCTGATGCAACATTTGAAGAGAAGAAGATTCAGACCATCAATGCAGGTGTTTACTTTATAAGTAAAAAATTTCTTGTTGAAGCTCTTGATTTGATAGGTAGTGATAATGTACAACAGGAGTATTATTTAACGGATCTGGTTTCCATATCACGCAATCTGCGTAAAAAGGCCGGTTATTTCATGGGAAACAATTCTGCCGAAGTTATGGGTGTCAATACTGTTGATGAGTTGAGAAGGGTTGAGCATATCCTGGAATCAGGAGATATTTAAATTCTCTTGACTTTGTGAAATGCTATGAATTATAGTTGATCTTAAGTTTGCGAGGTAGTGAAATTGGAAAAAGAATTAATAGATAAGAAGTTTAATGATATTGACGAAAAAGTCGATTTTATAATAGAATTGTGTCAGACTTTACAGGCTGAAAATGCCGATTTGACATCAAAGTTGGGCATCTTGGAATCTGAACTGAAAGAAAAAACCGAGAAGGAAGGGCAGTACTCCGAGCAGCAGGCTGCCATTCAGGCAAAGATTGACGGGCTTCTTTCCAAACTTGATAACTTTTCAGAAATACTTTAATAGAGATGTCCGACATAGAAGCCAAAGGCTCCATAGGTATAGAGAAGTCAGTAGATGGAGTTATTACTATTGACCTCTTTGGCACAAAATTTAATTTTAAACCTGACAGTAAGGTTGAGCAGCCAGAGCTGATTATTGATGAACTGAATCATTATGTTCGGAATGCTGAGAATCATATAAAATTTACGGCTTCAGATAGAAATAAATTGGCAATTCTTCTGCTGGCATCCATGAATATATCAAATGATTTACGTGAAATGAAATTGCAATACGCTCGTCTTGAAGAGCATATAATGCAACGAATGTCCAAATTGCTTGGTAAAATTGAAAAAATATCAGGTGATTCTGCAATCTGACTTTGGCATATATAAAAAAAACTTGACGTTAATTTAAAAGTTAAGACCCCTGCGATGTTTGTGATTGTTGTATGTCCTTTGCCTAACGCTACAAAAAAGGGTAGCCACGCTGATACTGGTGTGCATGTTCCTGTTTTTAATAAGGAAAAGCCTTAAAGTATTATTGGAGACCCACTTATTGAACTCCGGTTCAAAGACATTTACAACACGGCATGATGTGGGGGTTCTTAAATTCATTTCTGCATACTCTACGTATTTTTTGTTTTTCTGCAAAGAATTCAGTAACTCTCCTTATCTTCTACTATCATTAAAACTTATCTGATTTCCTCTCTAAAATTACATTGATAATTTTGGTTACACATGCGTTAGGCTTTTCCATTATCAATTTAATTATCTGGAATACTATATTGCTTCTTCAAGTTTAAACTGTCGGGTGACTTTTAAGACTTTTCAAAGGTTCAAGGCATTTTCTACCCGACAATCAAACCTTGAAAGAACAATATGCCACAATCGAATATAGATAAGAGTCCTTTTATAGGCACTCAATTACTAAAGACTTTCATATAGAACAAAAGTGTAAATAAGGGTTGTGTTGTCTGGCTTTATTTTAAACTTACGGACAGATGCTGGAAGCACCCCCGAAGTTGTGTTGAATGTGAATAATAACTGGGAGATTAGTTTTAATGCAATATGTTGTGGTTTTTAGTTCAATTTGCGGTATGGCAATGGGTTTTGGCACTGCATATTGGCTGACTTTAAAAAAATTAAAGTACAAATTTGAAGAGATTGAAAAAGAGGAACAGCGTATCCTCAGGGAAACCGAGAAAAAAGCAGAGACGCTTATTAAAGAAGCACAGTTAGAGGCAAAAAGTCGTTTGCTTGAAATGAAAAGCGTCTTTGATGCTGAAACCGGAGATGCCAGAGCAGAATTAAAAAAAGAAGAACGGAGATTGCTTCAGCGTATTGAAAGCATGGACAATCGACATGAGCAACTCCAGAAGAGAGAGGGGGATTTTGAGGCAAAGGAGAAGTCGCTTAATATAACAATTGAGAATGTGGCAGAAAAAGAGAGACAAGTTGATGATTTGCTGGATAGCACTAAAAAGGAGCTGGAAAAAGTATCCAGTCTTACATCAGAGCAGGCCAAGGAAATTCTTCTGAAAGCTATGGAGAATGATGCCCGTCATGAAGGGGCAAAACTTGTTAAAAGAATTACAAGTGAAGCAAGGGAAAATGCCGATAAAGAGGCAAAAAAAATAATATCCACGGCCATTCAGCGATATGCGGGGGATTTTGTGGCTGAGCGTACTGTGTCTGTTGTTCAATTGCCAGGAGATGAGATGAAAGGCCGAATTATTGGTCGTGAAGGTCGTAATATAAGGGCACTTGAGGCAGCCACTGGTATTGATCTTATAATTGATGATACACCTGAAGCTGTTATTCTCTCGGGTTTTAATCCTGTACGCCGTGAAATTGCAAGGCTCTCACTTACTCGTTTGATCTCTGATGGCAGAATTCACCCTGCAAGAATAGAAGATGTTGTATCAAGAGTTACTGAGGAGGTTGATGTCATCATTAAGGAGGCAGGTGAGCAGGCAGCCTTTGATCTTGGTGTCCATGGTATCAATATTGAGTTGATAAAGATAATAGGGCAGCTAAAGTTTCGTACAAGTTATGCCCAGAATGTTTTGCAGCACTCTGTTGAAGTTGCATTTTTATCAGGTGTAATGGCAGCAGAGCTTGGTCTAAATGTGAAAATCGCAAAAAGAATGGGGCTTCTACATGATATTGGCAAGGCTGTGGATCATGAGGTTGACGGTCCTCACGCCCTTATTGGTGCAAAGCTTGCAAAAAAACATGGTGAGGTGGATATGGTCGTTAATGCAATTGCATCCCACCATGAAGATAAGATGCCCGAAACGGTTTATGATTTTATAGTTCAGGCGGCAGATGCTCTTTCCGGAGCAAGGCCTGGGGCCAGAAAAGAGACCCTTGAAAATTATATAAAACGCCTTGAAGAACTCGAAGCTGTGGCTAACTCCTTTGGCGGAGTATCCAATACATATGCGATACAGGCAGGCAGAGAGATCAGAGTAATTGTAGAAAGTGATAAAATTTCTGATACAGATGCTGTTTTGCTAAGCAGGGATATAGCTCAGAAGATAGAGTCAAATCTTACTTTCCCTGGACAGATAAAAGTCGTTGTCATTCGTGAAACAAGAGCTGTTGAATATACAAATAAGTAAGAAGGAATCGGCAGTCTGTTAAGGAATGTCGAGTAGTGCACTGTCAAGACTTGATTTTAGGGTTATCTGCAACGTAGAGACAAGGCATGCCTTGTCTCTACAGTTAAACGAACCCTGATTGTTAGCTTTGACAATGCAGTAGTCTTATTTTTGCACAATATAATGATCAACAAAACATTGTTGTGCCTATATTATGGTTTTCCATAATTGCTTTTTAGTTCCGTAACAGCCTGTCGTCGGCTTTTTTAGCAGGCTCAATAATTAAGAAATTTAAGATCCAAGATGATTTTTAAACAGACTCTAATACTACCCTGACTACAGGAGATTTTTTTTATAATGAGTACTATTCTTGACCTATTACAGGAAAGAGGTTTTATTGATGCTGTAACGCATGAGTCAGAGTTGCAGGAATATTTAAATAGTAATAAGGTTACCTGTTATATCGGTTTTGATCCTACTGCTTCCAGCCTCCATGTTGGAAGTCTTGTCTGTATTATGGCTCTTGCCCATATGCAGAAAATGGGGCATCGTCCCATAGCTCTTGTGGGCGGCGGCACAGGTTTGATAGGAGATCCAAGCGGAAAAACTGAAATGAGAAAGGTAATTACCCAGGAGCAGATTGATGTTAATAAAGAGGGGATCAAGAAACAGCTTTCAAGATTTATTGACTTCTCGGGGGGTAATGCACTTTTACTGGACAATGCGGATTGGTTGAAGGGGCTTGAATATATATCCTTTTTAAGGGACATCGGTCGCCATTTTAGCGTAAACCGGATGATAAAAGCTGAAAGCTACAGAATGCGAATTGAATCTGAGGAGGGCTTAAGCTTTATAGAGTTTAATTATATGCTTCTGCAGGCATATGATTTTATGAAACTTTGTGATCAACATGACTGTATGGTTCAGATGGGTGGAAGCGATCAGTGGGGTAATATTGTAGCTGGTATAGATCTTGTTCGTCGAACACTTCAAAAAACTGTATTTGGGATAACATTCCCGCTTATTACCACAAGTAGTGGAATAAAGATGGGCAAGACACATAAAGGGGCGGTCTGGCTTGATCCTGAAAGAACCTCTCCATATGATTATTATCAGTTCTGGATTAACAGCGATGATGCTGATGTTGCCCGTTTTCTTGCACTTTTTACCTTTATTCCAATGGATGAAATAAAGGCTGTTGAAAAACTTGAAGGTGCTGATATAAATGCAGCAAAAACGATTCTCGCATTTGAAGCTACCTCTATTGCTCATGGCCAAGAAGAGGCTTTAAAGGCCTATGAGGCAACAGCCTCTGTCTTTGGTACACCCTTGCTTTCTAAAGGGCTTATGCCAACAAGCGTGATCCCAAGGAGTGGAGATAATAATAAAGCCTCCAGTGAAGATAAAAACATTCCAACTTCCGAGTATTCATTTGAGTTGCTTGATCAAGGTGTTGCTGTTGTTGATGTTTTTGTTACTGCTGGTCTTTGTAATTCCAAAGGGGAGGCAAGGCGTCTTATTTCACAGGGAGGAGGCTACCTCAATGGAGAGCGTATTTCAGTTTTTGATCAAAAGATTTCTTTGTCGGATATGAAAGATGGTGAGATTATTCTCAGAGCGGGTAAAAAGAAGTTTCACAGGATTATTCAAAGTACTTAACAAAAACAGAAGAGCTTGATTTCATTTAGTATTGGATACTTCTCAAATGGGCAATTGTTTTTTGTGGAAAAAATCCCTTGACATCCATTCACCCATTCTATATAAGTTGTCCCCGTTTGCAGCATCTGCACCTGATATTTTTTGCTCTGCTCTTGTGATCTTTTTTTGCTTGAGTGGGCTTTTAAAAAAAATAAAAAAAATATCTTGACACTCTTAAAATTAAAGAGTAAAAGGTTCGGGTTTGCTTGAGTTGATTTGGATGTGAGAAAATTATTTTTTCATTTAAATTTGCTTGATGGTGCTAAACAAAAAATGTATTTTTTCAAAAATATGATCTTTGAAAACTGGTAAGTGATTAGATTGATTTAAAGCCCTTTTTTGGCACCTCTCTGGTGTGTTTTTGACACATAGGGGGATATGCCATAAAAAAAGAAGAAAAGAATTATAACTGGAGAGTTTGATTCTGGCTCAGAATGAACGCTGGCGGCGTGCTTAACACATGCAAGTCGAACGAGAAAGACCCTGCTTGCAGGGACGAGTAGAGTGGCGCACGGGTGAGTAACACGTGGATAATCTACCTTCAAATCGGGAATAACTGTTCGAAAGGGCAGCTAATACCGGATAAAGTTTGTAAGG
>NZ_LT828551.1:0-1710 GCF_900170035.1 Desulfamplus magnetovallimortis
CCGACATCTTATTGCTTTTTCCGAAGTTATTGCAGTTGTCTGAACCAGGATAACCAGGATGAATAGGATGCTCAAGATAGAAAATCTTGCCTTATCTTGTTAATCTTGGGAATCCTGATTCAGACAGTGTTGACAAGGCTTACAAGATCATAGGTGTCGATTTTGAAAATATAAATGGATTGAATGTTATGGCTATGGGATAGAATACTACTATACAATTATATTACTAAAGGTAGTTCAAATGAATGAAATCACATGGAGAATATTTCAAGGTAATGGTAAACCTTTGACATGGTGTTTATTTTGCGGTGCTGAAGTCGGTGATATCAGTAAAAGAACTGAAAAGAAGACCACAGCCATGTATTACTGTGAAACTTGTTGGAGGAATTATTGCGATCAATGTAGTTATAAAAATGATACCAATGGAGGGACAAAACAACTTTGTCTCCGATGCGATAATGAACTGGAACGTATGGTATGAGCAAAAAGAATAAATATTCCAAACAGTTATAAAATTCTTAGCCTAAAAACAAACTATCATATAATTAAGGGAAAGTATCAAATGATTGTAAATATATCTGAAGCAGAAAAGAACTTCTCCAAACTTATAGATATGGTCTATCAGGGCGAAGAAATCATTATTGCCAAAAATGAAATGCCCCTTGTTAAACTGGTTGTTCATACTCCCCAAAAAAAACGTCAACTCGGTTTGCTGGCGGGGCAAATTAATATCCCTGATGATTTGCTGGAAGAAGATGAAGATATAAATACAATATTTTATGGTAATAACTCATGAAAATTTTGATTGATACACACATTTTTTATGGATGCTCTGAATTATAGTGGATTGGGGTTTTAGGGATGAAGACGAGAGAAGGGTATAAAAATACGAAGATTGGTTGGGTAACTGATGATTGGGAAGAAAAAAGCATTGGTGATTTGGTGTCATTTTCAGGTGGCTCACAACCGCCGAGAAAAACTTTTATTTTTGAACCTAAAGAGGGTTATGTTCGCCTAATCCAGATAAGAGATTACAAAACTGATAAATACAAAACTTATGTTCCATCTACTTCTACAAAAAAGTTTTGTACCGCAGATGACATAATGATTGGTCGATATGGGCCACCCATTTTTCAAATACTACGTGGCATTGAAGGTGCTTACAATGTTGCTTTGATTAAATGTATTCCTCAAGAGCATATTATGAAAAAGTATTTATGGTACTATCTTAACCAACGTAAATTATTTTCTTTTATAGAAAACTTATCTCAAAGAAGTTCTGGCCAAACTGGCGTTGATATGGAAATGTTAAAAAACTATCCATTCCCACTCCCACCCCTCCTAGAACAACAAAAAATAGCAGACATCCTCTCCACAGTAGACTGCTTACAGGACAGATGCGGGTTAAAGTTTGATGACAAAAATTAATAAAATACTATCAAATTGTACAGGTTTTGAGTGGGATAGTGGTAATATCACCAAGAATTGGGAAAAACACGATGTTTTGTTTGGAGAGTGTGAGCAGATTTTTTTCAACAAGCCGTTAATTTATAAGAAAGTCCCCGTCTTTTAAGGTTCTAAGGACTTTCATGCTTCGTTGTGGCAGGTGTGTCTGCCATGGCCGTTATACGAAAGGACAAAGCACATTCCATTGTAGAAAGTCGATACTATGCCCTTGGGAGAACCAATGCCGATAGATTGCTTTTTGTT
>NZ_LT828551.1:1810-104062 GCF_900170035.1 Desulfamplus magnetovallimortis
TACTGTTCGATACAACAACATTCGGGTAATTTCGGCACGAGATATGACATTGAGTGAGATTGAAAGGTATGAACAATGACAAAAAAAATACCACAATTTAAGACAGAGGAAGAAGAACGCCTTTTCTGGCAAAAACACGATTCATCGGAATATATTGACTGGTCTGATGCTGAAGAAATTGCTTTTCCTCGGCTTAAACCCACAACCAGGAAAATATCTATCAGACTTCCTGAAATGATGCTGGATGAGTTAAAAACATTGGCAAACAAGCGGGATGTTCCCTATCAATCTTTGCTAAAAATGTTTCTTTCCGAACGCATTGATGCTGAAATGAATAGAAATTCAGTGTAATTTTCAAACAGGTTATATAATCAGGCATACATCAACTTGCCTTTAGGTTCAGGAATGTATCTATTTAATTCTTTTGCTGTTTCTATCCATTTGGCAATAATTACTTCCGCATTTGTTAAGGCTTCCTGGTATGTTGCTCCATCAGCCATACACCCTGGCAGTTCAGGAACTTCGGCAATGTATGCTTCATCTTCCTGGCTCCAATATAATATAATTTCATATTTGGATTTCATCTGATTGACCTTTAAACAACTTTGTTAAAAATTTTTCAATTTTGCTCATACAGGCTCAATTCATAGTTAAATTTATTTTGTTAACCTACAAGGTGATATTCACTTGAGTTTATCCTTGGTTTTAATGTTAATCTAATAGGGCAGATATGACAACCTTAAATCCAGAATACCTCCAATCAGAACTCCCAGCAATCCAACTGTTTGAGAAACTGGGATATACTTACCAAAACGGCTCAACCAACGATGAGCGTTCATCCATCAACGATGTTATACTGGAAAACCGCTTAAAAGATGCCATTAAACGGTTAAATCCCTGGCTGAACGAGAATAATGTCAATAACGCCTTTAAGGAAATCACCTCTGTATCTGCCACATCATTTATCGAAGCAAATGAGCACATCCATAAACTCATCAGCACACAGGAATATACCCCAAAACAGATTATAGACGGTAAAGAGACCTACAGGGGCGTTTCTTATATCGACTTCATCAACATCGAGAACAATGACTTTCTCATTGTCAATCAGATGAAGTTCAAGGGTAAGGAAAAGAACTCAATCCCAGATCTTGCTGTCTTTGTAAATGGCCTGCCCCTGGCCGTCATAGAGTGTAAATCTCCCACTGCCCAGGGTGCTTTTTCCGATTGTGTCAATGACCTTATTTATTATCAGATAAACAGTGAAAAACTGTTCAGATACAATCAGGTATGTGTCGGTATTTACAAGGTTGGTGGTAAATACGGGGCTGTCGGGGCCAAAGAAGTTCATTATCAGCATTACAAATCAGATGAGACCCAAGACATTGAAGCATTACTGGAAAGAGACCCTACACATCAAGACATCCTCATCTATAACCTCTTTGAAAAAGAGAAATTCCTTGATTTAATACGCAACTTTGTCATATTGTCAATGGCCATTAACAATCCCATACAGGCCACCTCCGTCAAACACTTAAAGAAACTTTTGAAAGATGATTACGGCAAAACCATCACCACCACCATACAGAAGTTTCAGGAGGTTGATGAAGATGGGAATATCATCAAAGTCTCCAAAGAGAAGATAGAAGCAGATGGTAAGCATGGGTTTAACAGGCCAGAAAAGAAAAGCGTATCTCACAACTTGAGTTGTTTGAAGAGTTGGATAAGATTCAGCAGAAACTCGTCAATGAGAGCAATGAAGCCACTGCTATGGGATTTACTTCCCAGCGTGAATTTGCTGTATTCAAGACCTTAGAGAATGTTATAGACGGCGATGCCAAGGATATAACTCATACTATCTTTAAGGAACTAAATGGTGAACTTTCCATAGCGGGCTGGTGGGATAGAGCACAGGTTATGAAATCAATGCGTGTGAAAATAAAGGGTGTTCTAAAAGGAAAAGTTGAGGTAAAAGAGGCACAAAAATTGGCATCCTTCATATCAGCTCAAAAGTAGTTTACACTTTTCGGAAAATTTTGAACCATGATTAAAGGATTTAAGGATTAACATGATGAATAATCAAGAAAATCCCTTAATCATGAAAATCATGGTTCAGAAAAGTGTAAACCGATAAATGAAAGATGCCCAAAAATTAACTGTATCTCTACTTGACCTCATTAAAAGGAATTAGAATTTGCCCGTTGCCCAGTACGGAACCACAGAAATTCATTACTCCCACATCATCGACACATCGCTAAAACATGGCTACATCACCGTGGGTTTTTATGAAGGGGTGATTTTGAAAACTCCACCTATTGAGGATGATAAGGCAGATAAACTTATACTCAGTAAAGGCCGATGGATTGTGGAGAAAATTAAACTGGTGGAGCGTATCCCCCAGGGAGAAATTATTACAGGCTCAAGGCTTTTGTACCTTGGTAAGCGGTATTATGTTAAGATTACCAAAGACACTACTGTTAAAGATGCCAAGGTTCAATTCACTCACTCCAGATTTAACATCACCATCAACCCGGATGTAGAAGATAGACAATCTGCCATAGACAAAGCACTGGAGACATTCTCACGGGATAAGGCTAAAGAAAAAATATTACCCCTTGTCAAGAATTGGAGTGAAACAATGGGACTTATCCCCAACTCCGTCAGTTTAAGGAAACTTTCTAAAAGGTGGGGAAGTTGTACCAACGACAATGACATCCTTATCAATTTTGATGCCGTCAAACTGCCATTCAGCCTCATAGACTATATTGTTATCCACGAATTGACCCATATCAAACATAAAGACCACTCTAAAGACTTCTACCGAGAACTCGCCAAAGATGCCCCTGATTGGGAAGATATGGATGAAAGACTTGGGGATATAAAATTATAGAAGAGGAAGCGATGACAGAAGCAAAACAATTTATTCAAAACTATACGGTTCCCATTGCCATGTTTTTTATTTTTAGTAGCATTCTTGCCTACCTTGTACATTTGGCATTTCAGAGTGGCGGTTGGATGTATTTGCTTTTGCTGATTGCGATAATTCCTGCCAACATTGTTTATCGTTTGGTAAAAGTTCTATTTTGTGGGCAGAAGTTGATTATAGAGAATAATAAAATTATCAGAATTAAACACCGTTTTGAAGAAGAACACTCTGGTGAAATAGCAAAAACACTATCAGAAATTGTTCTTTACAAAGACGGAGATATCCGAAGTTATCGGTTCAAGTTTGATGATGAAGAAAATATGATGATTCAAGTTTCTCCAGCGGTATACAAACAAAGAGAGGAATTGGAACGTATTTTAGAACCGTTTGTATTGAATGGTGATATTCCTGTGCGTGATGATTTTTGGAGATAACACGGAGGGCGTTATGGAGAGTAGATTTGATGCGTTTTTTGGCATAACCAACGTTGAAAATATTGATGAAGAGATAAAACACATTCGTGATGACTGGAAATAACTATGAAACAGTATCTCATCGACACCAATTAACTAACGGTTTTTTACAATTTTTTGATTTTTGGCTTTTAACGAGGTGCTGTCAATCATCTGACCAAACAAGGTAATATACAAATTAAAACAATATTGCATTTGTCAATGAAGAGCCATAGGTAATGGCATCCATGAGATCAAAATTGATTATGACCCAGGATACAGGATCTATTTTGCAAATCATGGAGATGTAATCATTGTATTACTTTGCAGTGGAGACAAACGGACTCAAGATAAGGACATAAAGATTGCCCATGAGTATTGGAAAACATATAAAAAGGAATACAGGTGATTAAAATGCCAGTTATAAGTTATGAAGAAGGCTTGCTTGAGCGGTTGCAAGATCCTGAATATGCATCTGCCTATATTGCGGAAGCGTTGATGGATGGAGATCAGGAGGTTATACGTATCGCATTTCAGGATGTTATTAATGCCAACAAACTGTCTTTAGAGATCAACAGTAAGGAAGCCGCATAAACCTTGAACAGCATTTCTTTGATATTATGAAAAAGTTTTGAAAAAATCATCGACCTATCGGCCGAATGGCACTCACAAGCACATTTGTATCTGCTCAAGCTTTTTTCTCAAAAAGTATCGTCCAGATTGAAGATCTTGTGTTTGGGAAACTGGTGTAAAAGAGTGGAAATCAAGGGGTTACAGCCAATCGGTTGTAACCCTTTTTTTGTTGGTATCTCTCCACATCCAGCAGATTAAGTTGCAAGATTTTTAAATTTGTGGTTTTATACCACCCATGAAAAAACGATATTATAAAAACAGCAAACAAACCATTCGACACAATGACTTTCCCCACATAAAGCCTGCGGCTGACAAAGAGCTTAAAAGTGTCTTTTCAAAAATCGGAATTCCTGGCACCAGCAATTTCTCTCCTGACAGATTTCAACTTCAGGCAATCAGTGCAATTGGTGATTCAGATTGCCTTGTTACTGCGCCCACAGGCTCAGGAAAAACATGGATAGCTGAAGAGGCTGCCAGAAAAATCATTGACAATCCCCAAAAAAAATCAACTGTTACCCAGGCAGGAAATCCTGAACAGCCTTTCTCAACAATAACAAATTCAGAGTCAAATGCGGAACCAAAAACAGAAAACCGAGGCAAAATCTGGTACGCAACACCGCTTAAAGCCCTCACAAACTCCATTTATATGCGCTTTGCCCATATTTTTGGAAAGGATAAGGTTGGCATTCTTACTGGAGACACCAAGGAAAATGCCGATGCTACCATTATAATAGGAACCACAGAGATACTGAGAAATCAGCTCTATGATGCCATGTTCACAGGGGAGAATCTCAAGTGCGATCTTGTCATACTTGATGAAGCCCACTATCTTGGTGATACTGAAAGAGGTGTTGTGTGGGAAGAGATAATTATTTATCTGCCAGTGAGAATCCCTCTTCTTATGCTCTCTGCAACCATTGGAAATCCGGAGCATCTTTCCGGATGGCTTGAGACAATCAGGGGAAGAGAGTGCAAGATTATTCAGGAAAACAAACGACCGGTTCCACTTTTTCCTCTGTTTCTCCATCCATCAGGAACGCTTCAGCCACTTTTGAAAAACGGCTTTCAGCCAGGCAAAAAAGCCTTAATGCACAAAACAACCCTTGATTTTCTGAAACTTGAATCCCCTCCCCAGATTGCACCTACTGGACGTCTCCCCCGTTTTTCGGATATTCTAAGGGTATTGAAAAAATTCGATCTTCTTCCTGCCATCTTTTTCCTGAAATCCAGAGCTGACTGTGACCACGCAATAAGGCTTTGCAACTCCGAATTAATATCAAAGGAACCTGATCGGCAAGATGCCCTTTTCCGGCGGATGGCTGAACTGATAGGAGAGAATGGACACCTCTCAAGGCATCTCCAGCGGGAACAGGTGGAAAAAACCGCCACGGCATCCCATCACAGCGGTCATCTCCCTGCATGGAAGGTGGTTGTTGAAACACTTATGTCAGAAGGACTTCTTGATGCCATGTTTGCAACATCCACAGTGGCAGCAGGGGTTAACTTTCCTGCCAGAAGCGTTGTCATTCTCAACTCTGACCGCTTTAACGGCAAGGATTTTCTGCCCCTTACAGCAAGTGAATTCCAGCAGATGACAGGAAGAGCCGGTCGCAGGGGAATGGACAATATTGGCTTTGCCATTGTTACGCCTGGAAAATTTATGGATATCAGGCATGCATCACGTATGGTGTCAGCCCCTCCTGCCGATGTCCAGAGCCAGTTGCGGATTGATTTTTCCATGGTACTGAACCTTTTGCTCTCCCATACCCCTGAACAGATAAGAGAACTTCTGAAAAAATCCTTTGCATCATATATGCTCAACAAAGGCAGCCGTGGAAAATATGCCAGAAAACTATACGGACGAGAACTTGAGTTTTTGTGGGACGACTTTCTTGCCCACTTAAGCTTTTTGAAGGACGAAGGATTTGTCACAGATGACGGCCAGTTGACAGAAGATGGCATCTGGGCATCCAAGCTCAGAATTGACTCACCCCTTATGGTTGCTCACTGCATAAGGGAAGGTCTTCTGCCGCGAAGAGATCCGATGCTTCTTTGTGCTTTCATGGCCTCTTTTGTAAATGAAAAGGAGTTTGATGATTCACTTCTGCCATTGAAGCTGTTGCCAAGAAAATTGACACAGGGCTTTTCAAAACTGAAAAAAGAGCTGCGCCCCTTTACTTCAAGAATGATAAGAAATGGTTTCCATGTACCAGGTATCTATCTTCAGCCCGCTGCAACAATGCTCTCATGGGCACAGGATGAACCCTGGGAAAATGCGGTAAAACGATCTTCCATGGCAGAAGGAGACCTTGCCCGCCTTGTACTTAGAACAGGTGAAAACTTAAGGCAGCTTTCAGGATTACGGCAAACATTTCCGGATATTGCAAAAAACAGTGAAGAGGCCTGCGAGCTTATCCTGAAAGAGCCTGTTGTAATCTCGTTTGTATGATTTTGCAGAATTGAATTTAAGGGCCTTTTAGGACATGCTTTTCCATAAACTCTTGATTTGAGACCATCAAAACATGAACAAAAAAATAAAATATATCCTTGAAAACTGGAAAATGATACTGCACCTTCTTTTCAGGACAAAAAGATTTGGAGTAAATAATATGGAATGGTCCCAACAGGATTCTCTGTTCGGACAATCTTGGATTATCGGGTTTGCAGGCCTACTCAAAAATTATAAAATGATGAAAATCAGAGCCTTTTCTGGATTCATTCCATTAAACGATGCCATTGCCCTTTTTCCGGAACACGCAAGAAGGAACGGATACCATGCCATTAAACCCCCGTTGACAAAACCTTAGAGTCAGCATAAAATATGCCCCTTATATTCTGCGTAACAGCCAATACATCTCTATTTCACTTCTCCTCTGCTGATTAACAGATATTTAAGATGAAAACCATTTTGAGGTTGTACACATAACTCTTTAAGCTTTTACTCATAATATTTTGCGGTTGAATCCTTAACTCTTTGAGCTTTTACACATAAATTTTGAGGTTGGATCCTTAACTCTTTGAGCTTTTACACATAAAATTTTGAGGTTGGATCCTTAACTCTTTGAGCTTTTACACATGATGATTGCTGATCAATCATCCCATTTTATCAAAAAAAACAACAGGAAATACCATATATGTCAGAAGATACCAAAAAAGTAATCTACTCCATGATCAAGGTGAGTAAGTTCTACGACAAGAAGCCCGTTATCAAGGATGTCTCACTCTCCTATTTTTACGGTGCAAAAATAGGCGTACTTGGACTTAACGGTTCCGGAAAAAGCTCCCTGCTTAAAATCATGGCAGGTGTGGACAAGGAGTATAATGGAGAAACCATTCTATCCAAAGGATTTTCCGTGGGATATCTTGAACAGGAACCACTGCTTGATGAAAACCGAACAGTAAAAGAGATTGTTGAACAGGGTGTTCAAGAGACTGTTGATCTCATAAATGAGTATGAAGCCATAAGCGAAAAATTTGCAGAACCCATGTCTGATGAAGAGATGGATAAACTCATCCAGCGCCAGGGAGAGCTTCAGGACAAACTTGACCATATCAACGCCTGGGATCTTGACTCACGTCTTAAAATGGCAATGGATGCACTGAGATGCCCGCCGGAAGATACCCCTGTCAATATAATTTCAGGCGGTGAAAAGCGACGTGTGGCACTTTGCCGTCTTCTTCTCCAGAAACCTGATATCCTGCTGCTTGATGAGCCTACCAACCACCTTGACGCCGCTTCTGTTGCATGGCTTGAACAGCATTTGAGTCAATATGAAGGAACAGTTATTGCCGTAACCCATGACCGCTATTTCTTAGACAATGTGGCAGGCTGGATACTGGAGCTTGACAGAGGAGAGGGAATCCCCTGGAAGGGAAACTACTCCTCTTGGCTGGAACAGAAACAAAACCGCCTGAAAAATGAAGAAAAAAAGGAGAGCAAACGTCAGAAGACACTTGAAAGGGAGCTTGAATGGATACGAATGTCCCCCAAGGGTAAACGCTCCAAATCAAAGGCAAGGCTATCATCCTATGATGAACTTCTAAAGCAAGCCGGTAAAGAGAGAGAACAGGATCTGGAAATTTTTATTCCACCAGGCCCAAGACTCGGGGACAAGGTTGTTATTGCCCAGGGAGTATCAAAGGCATTTGGGGAGAAGCTTCTTGTGGAAGATATGAGCTTTATCATTCCACCAGGAGGAATCATAGGCGTTGTAGGTCCAAATGGGGCAGGTAAATCAACTCTTTTTAACATGATAACATCAAAAGAGAAACCAGATGCAGGAACCATTGAACTTGGAGAGACAGTAAAAATTGCCTATGTTGATCAGGATAGAAATATACTTGACCCTGAAAAGACAATTTGGGAAGTGATTTCAGGCAGTAATGAGACCATCTCCCTTGGCGGAAGAGAAGTAAACTCCCGTGCCTATGTCTCCAAATTCAACTTTTCAGGTTCAGATCAGCAAAAAAAGGTCGGAGTTCTGTCAGGAGGAGAGAGAAACCGTGTTCATCTGGCAAGAATGCTGAAAGAAGAGGCAAATCTTCTGCTTCTTGATGAGCCAACCAACGACCTTGATGTCAACACCCTTCGGGCACTTGAAGATGCCCTTGAAAACTTTGCAGGATGTGCAGTTGTGATAAGCCATGACAGATGGTTCCTTGACAGAATAGCAACCCATATCCTGGCCTTTGAGGGTGACAGCACCACGGTATTCTTTGAAGGAAGCTACACTGACTACGAAAAAGACAGAAAAAAACGCCTTGGCATCAGTGCTGATCAGCCTGAAAGAATAAAATACAGGCATCTTACCCGATAGATGCAGATAATTAAGGCATGTTTCATTTTCCGGTTTACGCTTTCTTGAAGCATAGCCCCCATTTTTCGAGCAGCTCACCCCAAAAAGTGTAAAGTACTTTTGAGTTGATATGAAAAATGTCAAAATTAACATGAAATAAATTCAATAAGTTACAAAAAAATAAACGAGTCATAAGGATATGAGGCAGGATTATGTAATCCTGCCTCTTTTTTGAACAATTGATGAATTCCGCAATAGAGATCTTATGCGACCCTGTTTTTTTAATATTTAATTGATTAATTATCCTGAATGATTTATAAAACTCACTTTACTGAAAATAGCAATAGAACCCTATGGAAACCATGAACCCCGATTCAGCAACCCTAAATAGCGACGCAGACTCAGAGCCCCTTATTCACCCCACAGATTCAGAGCAATCAAGTCAAACCTTTGAATCCACCCCCAAAAAGACCAGAAGTGATGTTCGGACACTCAGGGAGATCGGCAGACGCAGAACATTTGCCATAATAAGCCATCCCGATGCAGGCAAGACAACACTGACTGAAAAGCTTCTTCTTTTTGGCGGTGCAATCAAGCAGGCAGGCGCTGTGAAATCCAGGAAAACCGAACGAAAAGCCACAAGTGACTTTCTCTCCATAGAACAGGAGAGAGGCATCAGCGTATCCTCTTCCGTAATGAAATTTAACTACAAAGGCTATGAAGTAAACCTTCTGGATACCCCGGGCCACAAGGATTTTTCCGAAGATACCTACCGCGTACTCACAGCAGTTGACTGTGCAGTCATGATAATTGACAGTGCAAAAGGAGTGGAGCCACAGACCCGAAAACTTATGGAGGTCTGCCGGATGCGCAACACCCCCATCATAACATTTATCAACAAGCTTGATCGGGAGGGCATGGATCCACTATCTCTTTTTGAGGATGTGGAAGATAAACTCCAGATTGAGTGTACCCCCATAACCTGGCCAATTGGCATGGGAAAACGATTTAAAGGGGTATATCATCTCCAGAAACACTCGCTTGGACTCTTTGCCCCAGGATATTCACCAAAGGATGGAGACGGCATTCTTATCAATGATCTTGACGATCCTCTGCTTGATAAAAGCCTTGGAAAACAGGCCGAAGAACTTAGGGATGATATTGAACTTATTGAAGGAGCATCTGACCCCTTCAACATGGAAGAGTACCTTAAAGGCTCCCAGACACCTGTATTTTTCGGAAGTGCCATCAACAATTTCGGTGTACGGGAGATGCTTGACTCTTTTGTGGAAATGGCTCCACCACCTGGCATCCGAAAGGCATCAACAAGGGATGTTGCACCGGATGAACCTGCATTTACAGGGTTTACATTTAAAATACAGGCCAATATGGATCCCGCACACAGGGACAGAATAGCCTTTTTCCGCATATGCTCAGGAAAGTTCACACGTGGTATGAAGGTACGTCACCACAGAATCAACAAAGATGTAATTCTATCCAACGCAACAATATTCATGGCACAGGAGAGAAGTAACATTGATGAAGCCTATCCCGGGGATATCATAGGCATCCATAACCACGGCACCATAAAAATTGGCGATACCTTCACAGAAAAGGAACCGCTTAAATTCCTGGGAATCCCAAGCTTTGCCCCTGAACACTTCAGGCGGGTACTTCTTAAAAACCCCATGAAGACAAAAGCTCTTCAAAAAGGACTCCTGCAGCTTGCTGAAGAGGGTACAATCCAGGTATTCAGGCCAAAGATAAACAATGATTATATCCTTGGCGCAGTTGGTGTACTCCAGTTTGACGTCACCATGGCAAGACTTGCTGCCGAGTACAATGTTGATGCCGCCCATGAACCGGTTGATCTTTCTGTGGCAAGATGGATTACCTGTGAAAACGAAGCAAAACTTAAGGAGTTCATCCGCAAAAACGAAGCATCAATTGCAATAGATTCAGAGGGTTGGATAACTTTTCTTACTACCAGCGAATACCAGCTCGGCTTTGCAATTGAAGCATGGCCGGATATAAAATTTCATAAAACAAGGGAATATAACTAAACGGGCATGATTGCGTATCAATCGCCCCCAAGTATAAAAATGATAGTCATTTTCCTGGTAAAGGGGCATGATTGATTACGTATCAATCACCCCCAAATATAGAAACGATAGTCATTTTCATGCTAAAATAGATAAAGGAGACAGAAAGATGAAAGTTCTTGTCAGTGACAAGATGGGTGAAGCAGGTCTTGATATATTCAGGAATGAAGAGGGAATTGAATTAGATGTAAAAACAGGCCTTTCTCCTGAAGAACTAAAGGAGATAATCGGTCAGTATGATGGTCTTGCCATACGAAGCGCCACAAAGGTAACGAGCGACATTATAAATGCTGCCACCAATCTAAAAGTAATTGGAAGAGCAGGTATAGGGCTTGATAATGTGGATATTCCGGCTGCCACCCAGAAAGGTATCGCAGTCATGAATACTCCTGGCGGTAACACCAGAACCACAGCAGAACATGCCATTGCCATGATGATGTCCCTGACCCGCAATATTCCCCAGGGTACAGCCACTCTCAAGCAGTCTCTTTGGGAAAAGAAAAATCTCCAGGGACGTGAACTTTTCGACAAAACCCTTGGGCTTATTGGATTTGGAAATATTGGTTCTATTGTTGCTTCCCTTGCCCAGGGTCTTAAAATGAAAGTCATTATATTTGACCCCAATGTAACTTGCGAGCACATTGAAAAGTCTGGATATGAGTGTGTAACCTTAGAAGAGCTCTACCAGCGTTCTGACTACATAACAATTCATGTGCCAAAACTTGAAAGCACAACCAACCTTCTCAACAAGGCAGCCTTTGAAATGATGAAACAGGGGGTTATGATCATCAACTGCGCAAGGGGTGGTATCATACACGAAGGGGATCTGTATGATGCAATTGTAAGTGGAAAGGTTGCAGGAGCCGCACTTGATGTATTTGAAACAGAGCCGCCAAAGGGCAATCCCCTATTGACACTTGACAGAGTTATTGCAACACCTCATCTTGGAGCATCAACCCAGGAGGCCCAGACCAATGTAGCGGTTGCTGTGGCAAATCAGATCATTGCCTATCTTAAATACAATACCATTATAAATGCCGTAAATGTTCCATCAGTAACTGGAGAGCTGTTAAAAAAGCTTCAGCCCTATCTCTACCTTGCAGAACGCATTGGAAAAATGCACACATTCATGACCCAGGGGCCCATCAAAGAGATCAACATTGAGTATGCCGGCAATTTTATGGATCTGGATCTCAAACCTGTAACCCTTGCTGCTGTCCGTGGTATTCTTACTCCGCTTGTCAAGTATGAAGTAAACTCGGTCAATGCCAATGCACTTGCAAGGAATATGGGCATAAAAATATCTGAAAGTACAAGTCAGGAGAGCGCCCACTACATTAACCTAATCCGTATGCAGGTTACCTATGAAGATGGAACAAACCTTATTTCAGGAACCATCTTTGGAAAGGATGACGCAAGAATCATCAGAATCAACAAGTTCCGTCTTGAAGTGGTGCCAGAAGGATATCTCTCCCTTATCCATAACAAAGATGTTCCTGGAGCCATCGGAGACATAGGAACATGCCTTGGCAAGCACAACATAAATATCGGAAGAATGATGGTCGGCAGGGAAGATGATGGAGACCGCAATATTATTTTCATCAGAACTGATACTCCTGTATCGGAAGAGGTCTCCAATGAGATTGAATCCCTTGACAAAGTTCATTCAATAATAAATTTTGAATTTTAGAACTATACTTGATGCCCCTGTAAAAAGTCCAAACAGGCCAATTTGCTATTAACTCAAAATAGACATCTTATTGCTTTTTCAGAAGTTATTGCATTTGTCTGAATCAGGATAAAAAGGATGTTCAGGATAGTCATTTTCACGGTAAACGGTCATGGCTGCCAGCCAGCCACCCCGGAATATTGAAAATTGTATCCATTTCCACGGTAAACGGTCATGGCCGGCATCCAGCCCCCTCGAATATGGAAATTTGTATCTATTTCCACGGTAAACGGATATGGCTGTGACTCAGCCACCCCCGAATATGAAAATTTGTATCCATTTTCACGGTAAACCCTCATGGCCAAATGATATTTCGGCCACCCCCGATCATGAAAACAGAATGTGTTTTCACGGTAAAAAAACTGCAATCGGACTTTTTACGACCCATCATACTAAAGCAAGCATGGCCGGATGAAAATCCGGCCAAATAGACTAAAAATACAGGACAAAACCAGCCAAAATGAACATGATTATCCTTTTCCAAAGTGATTTCACAGGACCGGAGACCATTACGCTCTGGGGTAGAAGAAAAGCCCACCTTGAAAATGTAAACCGCGTAAAGCCAGGGGATACATTGAAAGTGGGGCTGCTCAATCACCAGATGGGAAAAGGCACAGTAACTTCCATCTCAGAAGACTCAATTCAAATGAGTGTTGACCTGACATATGCCCCCCCTCTTCCCCTACCTCTGACCCTTATTCTTGCACTGCCACGTCCCAAAATGCTTAAACGGATACTACAGACAACAGCCTCCCTTGGGATAAAGGAGATATATCTTATAAATACATGGCGTGTTGAAAAAAGCTTCTGGTCTTCTCCGCTTCTCTATCAGAAAAACCTTGAAAAAGAGCTGATACTTGGACTGGAACAGGCAAAAGACACTCTTTTGCCCAAAATACATCTCAAGCGGCTGTTTATGCCATTTATCACAGAAGATTTACCAGATATTATTGAACAATCTTCCCAGATTGAATCCCCTCCCCTTCTTCTGACAACCCATCCAGGAGAACAACTGCCCCCATGTCCTGAAAAGGTCAAACAGCGCACAATCCTTGCCATGGGCCCTGAAGGCGGATTTATTGACAAGGAAATTGCATCTCTTGAAAAAGCTGGTTTTAAAACAGTACAGCTTGGCAACAGAATATTAAGACTTGAAACAGCCATTCCTTATGTGACAGCCAGACTTTTTAAGTAGTTGTTGCAAATAACTTGAAATGCTCAAAAATCGGGCTGATCATTTTTTATATATTAACACAATTATTAGATACCCAGACATTACTATAGATTTCCAGAAAAACATTTTGGCATTTCAACTTTTGAAAGGGTAGTCACAAAGGGATGCCCCTACTGTATTGTCAAAGCTAAAAATTAGGGTTCGGTTAATTGTAGAGACAAGCCATGCCTTGTCTCTACGTTGCAGATAAGCCTAAAATTAAGTGTTGGCAGTGCACTACATTACGATTGCCGATTTCATTATCTGGAAAACTATTATCATAAACAGGATATAAAAAATGACAAAAAAAAAGATTGTCTCACAAAATCCCAAAACAGACCCTGAACGTCAAATGGCCTTTGAAAGCCTTCCACCCCATATAAAGAACAGTATGGATGAAACGGAAAAAGAGCTTTTTCTCCATGCAGAAGAGTGGCCGGAATCAATGTTCAAGAAACTTGAAGAATTCATAGTCTCAAGAGAGTAATTCTTTACCCCTCTTGGTTTTAGTGTTAAAACCATCTCACTAAATACTAAACCCCAAAAAGGATAATTAATAATGGATTTTAAAAAAATCAGTATCAAATGGAAAATTTTTGGAATTGTCCTGGCAGGCCCCATTGCAGTAGCTTTGATACTTGCGGTTCAAAGGGTTAATGATATCAGGGTATGGGCTGAAAAATCCACCATTGAGAAGAGCCGCGCTGTGGTTCTTATGGCAGAAGCCGGCAGAAATGAGATGGCGTCAAAACTTAAGCTGGGGATAATGAAGCCTTTCAAGGAGATTGATAAAAGTAAAATTGTGGAGGCTGTTCCCATAATAACTGCAATTCACATGGCAAAAATCAATGCTGAAAAGGCAGGATATGAATTCAGGGTTCCAAAATTCAATCCCAGAAACCCCCAAAACACTCCCACAGAACTTGAGAGCGCCATACTTAAGGAGATAAGCAATAATAATCTGGAAGAAAAAATTGTTATTGAAAAAGATCAAATCCGCTACTTTAAACCTGTACGCCTAACAAAGGAGTGCCTCTTCTGTCATGGAAATCCAAAGGGACAAAAAGATCCAACAGGAGGCACAATGGAAGGCTGGAAAGAGGGAGAAATCCATGGAGCATTTGAGATAATAACCTCCCTTGATGCTGCCAATGAAGCTGTCTCAAAGGCCAGGCTGACAATTACCCTCTGGACATCTTCAATCCTTATTGTAATTAGTCTTATGGTGTGGCTGCTTATCAGAATAAACCTTGTGAAACCCCTTGAAACTTCAAGAGAGTTTATCAAAAAAATCAGCAAGGGAGATTTGACCGACAGCATTCAAGAGAGTTCAAAGGATGAATTTGGCGAAATGTTTCACAACCTCAATGAGATGGCAGCAAACCTCAGAAGCATGATGACGGAGATATCCGGAAACAGCCAGGTTCTGTTCAACTCATCAAGCGGGCTTCAGGCCATTGCCGATTCATTATCTTCGGGTTCTGAAAAGACATCCGGTAATGCAAATACCGTGGCTGTTGCAGCAGAAGAGATGAGTGCCAACATGAACTCTGTTGCTGCTGCTATGGAACAGGCATCCACAAATATCAGCATTGTTGCAACATCGGCAGAAGACATTACAAGAAATATTCACACCATCTCAAACAACTCAGATAAAGCAAGGGAAATTACCCTTAAAGCTGTGAAACAGGCAATGACAGCATCGGAAAGGGTTGACAAGCTGGGCAAGGCTGCCACAGAAATCGGAAAGGTAACTGAATCCATAAGTGGCATTTCAGAGCAGACAAATCTTCTGGCACTAAATGCAACCATTGAAGCTGCAAGGGCTGGAGAGGCAGGAAAGGGTTTTGCTGTTGTTGCCAATGAGATAAAAGAGCTTGCCAAGCAGACATCTGAAGCCACAAGTGAAATCAATAACATGATTGAAGGTATCCAGAAATCCACCATGGAGACTGTAAAGGATATTGAAGAGATCTCGGATGTTATCAACAATGTTAACACAACGGTTTCAGAAATTGCTGTCTCTGTTGAGGAGCAGTCAAAAACCACAAGCGAAATTGCAGAAAATGTAAGACAGGCATCTTTAGGAATAAGTGAAGTAAATGAAAATGTATCACAGACATCTGCAGTATCAGAAGAGATTGCCCGGGATATTTCAGATGTAAATGAGTCCGCCCAGGAGATGTCGTCAAACAGTGCCAGACTCAATGAAAAATCAGGTGAGCTGTATGAAATTTCCGAAAAGATGAAAGCAACTGTTAGTCAGTTTAAAATTTAGATTCATAGTTGTGTTTTGAACTTAGCGCCCTTCGGGCGTGCTTTTCCATAACCACTTGCTTTTGCAGGATAAAAATGGAAATTCCTATACTATCAAGTTTTAACTGTCGAATTGGCAACCAATCCTCCCCCTCTCCGGCAACGGAAAGGGGGTAAAGGATTGGCAATGGTAAGAATCAATTACCCTTCATAGCTTCAATAAGATCTTTCAGCACATCATCTGCCTTTTCAACAGGAACCTGGCAGGTACCCACCTTTTTATGTCCTCCACCGCCATGCTGAAGCATCAGTGAACCAATATCCACCTTGCAGGTTTTATTTAAAATACTGTAACCGCAGGTCATGACAATGTTCTGTCGCTGGAAACCCCACATAACCTGAATTGAGACATTTTGTTCCGGATATAGGCTGTAGAGCAGGAAACGGTTACCTGTGTAAATCTCTTCCTGGTTTCTCAAATCCATCACAATAACATTGTCGTGAATGGTTGTATTTTCCCTGACCATATCCTTGAAAAGTGCATCCTGTTCAAAATATCGACGAGTTCGCTCCTTTACATCCTCAATCTCAAGAATCTCATCAACGCTTTTACAGCGGCAGTAGTCGATCATGTCCATCATCAAATTGTAATTACTGATTCGATAATCCTTGTAGCGCCCAAGTCCTGTTCTTGGATCCATGACAAAGGAGAGCAGATCCCACCCTTTGGGGTTGAGGATTTCATCTGCTGTAAAATTGCCGGAGTCAGCTTTATCAACAGCCTTTACAAGCTCATTGACATGGGGGCTTGGAAATGCTGTTGAACCGCCGTAAAAATTATAAATAACACGTGCGGCACTTGGTGCAGAAGGATCGCTGTTACCATTGAAATCTCCGTAGGCCTGTCGTTCCATTTCACTTGAATGATGATCAAACCAGAGACCACAACCTGGAACATAGGGTATATTTGCAAGAATATCGTTTTCATTCACATCAATCTTGCCATCCTGAATATCTTTGGGATGAACAAATTTAATATCATCAATTATCCCATTTTCCTTAAGCAATGCAGCGCAGCCCAGGCCATCAAAGTCTGAACGGGTCAAAAGTCTCATAGTTATCTCCCTTTTTCCTAAGCAGTGATGATTCATCTATTTTTTGCAACACAGTTTCATATTAATAAATGCTATTTGTACAAAATAATCAGTTGCTTTGCAACAGATAACACCTGTTTTTTTATATCTTGAAAATATTTGGCCTGTTCGAGTAAAGATTGCCTGAACTGAATACTTAACGCTGCAAATAGTTGCTCCCTTTTTTGTTGTCTTTTGTTTCCCTGATGTTTATATTAAATATTAATAATAACGTACATGGCGGATTACCGCCACAATCGAAGGGATGAAAGTCATTTTCAAAACAGGCTGTTACGGAGACTTTCATATAAAATATGAGGGCGCTCTTTGCCGCTTTACGCTTTCAGGAAAAACCTGTTCTTTAGAGAAACTCAATCCAGGACTTTCATACTTCGTTGTACTCAAAATCGACATCTTATTGCTTTTTCAGAAGTTATTTCAGTTGTCTGAACCAGGATAACCAGGATGGATAGGATGCTCAGGATAGAAAATCTTGCCTTATCTTGTTAATCTTGGGAATCCTGATTCAGACAGTGTTGACAAGGCTTACAAGATCATAGGTGTCGATTTTGAATGTAGATTGAGCTACCATGACCGTTTGTATGCACGGAAGAGAATTTATTGGTGGTGTCCCAAATATGTTGATGAGCTCTTCACAAACCTTGATTCAGCAGGGCTTTCACAAAAAGATATCAACATTTTTATGACACTACCAATTTATTTTCTTATATTATAAAATTGTTAATGAGGGAAACGATGACAAATTTAAAAGTTTTGAATTTTATGATATTTATATTGATATTTTTGGGTTGTCTGTCTCCGTTGTCAACCTTTGCACTTGAACCTGCACCTCCAATATCCGACCGTGAGATTACCGAAAAGCTTGCAAGATTAGAGGTAGGCCTGGAAGCACTTAGATCTGAGATGAAATCAACTAATGAAGCACTTAGATCTGAGATGAAATCAACCAATGAAGCTCTTAGATCCGAGATGAAATCAACCAATGAAGCTCTTAGATCCGAAATGAAATCAACCAATGAATCCCTTAGATCTGAAATGAAATCAAGCTATGAAGCCCTTAATACGAGACTGGATGATTCTTATAACACAATGCTTGTTTTTTTTGGTTCACTTATAACGTTGATTGTCGCTCTTTTTGGTTATATAGTCTGGGATCGAAGAACAATGGTTAAACCAGTTGCTGATCAACTCAATCGTCTTGAGCGTCAAGTTAACAACGATCTTGATTTGAATCATTCAGATGGTTCTCTTTTGAGAAGGCAGCTTCAGGCATTGAGACAGTTTGCAGGCAAAAATCCGGAGTTTGCTGAAATCATGCGGGGGTTAGCATTGCTTTAACAGTTGGAAACCATTATCAATAACGGGTGAATCACCGAGACGAAAATCAAAAATGATAAAAAAAACAGGCCATGCAAAATTACAATAATTGCATGGCCTGTTACTTTAAAAAAATCAACATCAGGAAGGCACGAATATTGAGTATTCCCTCCTTAAAAGCCAAGAAGAACTCTACCCCCTAAAAGGTAAGATTACATCTCTTTTATTGCCTCTGTCAGAGCCGGCATGAACTCAAGGATATCTTCAACAATACCCACATCAGCAACCTGGAAAATAGGAGCTTTGGGGTTTTTGTTAACAGCAACAATATAGGGATTTCCCTTTATGCCGCCCATGTGCTGGAAGGAACCGCTGATTCCCATGGCCATATATACCTTGGGTTTAACTGTCTGACCGGATGTTCCAACCTGGCGGGATTTTTCAAGCCATTTGGCATCAACAATGGGTCTTGAACATGAGACAACAGCACCCATGGCCTCTGCAAGCTCCTGGGCAATTTCAATATTATCCTCTTCCTCAATACCACGGCCAATTGAAACAAGGACATCTGATTTGGTAATGTCAACATCACCAACCTCGGCCTCAACAACCTCAAGAAAACGCCTTTTTGAAGTCAAATCGCCTGCATCACCTGATTTATCAACAACAGTTCCGCCTGCTGAACCTCCTTCTGTCGGAGCAAAAGCTCCCGGTCTGATGGTGATAACTGCACCTGCTGAAATATCACAGGTTACATGGGTGCTTACAGCACCTCCAAGTTCCTGTCGAACAAGTTTAAGTGAAGTTCCGTCAACACCTTCAAAATCCACAGCATCCGCGGCAAAGGCAGAATCAAGCTTGATGGAAAGACCAGGGCAAAGATCCATGCCAAAGGTGTTATGGGGAGCAAGAACAATTGCAGATGCATCAAGGATATTGCAAAGAGCCTTTCTTACAACTTCAGCATTGGGGTATGCAAGGGCTTCGTTATCCACTTTAATAACTTCAGAATAAAGGGATGTAATAGATTGGGCAACCTTGTCAAGATCTGCACCGGAACCTGTCACAACAGCAGTTACAGAAGCAGAAGAGTCAATTTTCTTTGCAGCTTCAATGTATTCCATTGCCACATCATCTGCAACGCCATCGGCATGTGTAACATATGCGTAAATTTTAGCCATTATGCAAGCCCTCCTTTGCTTTTGATTCTCTCAATAAGTTGAGCAATAATCTCATCTGTGGAGCCTTCAAGCATCTCTGCACCCTCTCCAAGATCCGGTACAAAGTAATCAACACGTTTGGTCTTTGCTCCTGCCTCTCCTACATTTGAGGCATCAATACCAAGATCTGAAGCACTCTTTACAGGAATTTCAACCTGGGCAACCTTACGAATACCCCTGATACCCACATAACGTGGCTCATTAATACCTGTCTGGATTGAAAGCACACATGGCAGATCAATCTCGTTCATCTCCTGATTTCCGCCTTCAATTTCACGTCCAACTTTAATTGTTGAATCGCCATCAACCTCTATTTTATTCACAAGGGATGCATAGGGAAGATCAAGCATTGCGGCAAGCATTCCACCAACCTGACCTGCGCCCTCGTCTGCCTGGGCACCTGTAAGAATCAGGTCATATTTGCCTTTTTCCACTTCTGCTTTCAATATTGTGGCAATACCTTTTCCATCAGAACCTTCAAAAGCATCGTCAGAGAGCAGGATACCATTATTTGCACCCATTGCCATTTCGCGCCTTAAAACCTCTTCTGACTCATCATCCCCAACAGTAACCACAGTAACGCTACCACCCACATTATCCACAATCTGAATGGCCTCTTCAACTGCATAGTTATCCCATTCATTTACGGAATAGACCAGATCATCACGATCAAGATCATTGCCTTCACTGTTAAGCTCAAATTCGTTCTCTGCAGTATCGGGAACGCGCTTGACACAGACTAAAATTTCCATTGCTACCTCCAGGTTCAGTTAAAATAGATCTTTTATCACTATAGATTGCCAGAAAATAATTTTGAAATCTCAACTTTGATGGTCTCGTAAAAAGCCAGATTTCAGCATTTTTTGAGTTGTAACATGCTTAAATTATTAATAGCGAGTTTGCTATTTCGGACTTTTTACAGGTTCATCAACTTTGGAGAGGAGAGCCCAATAAGGGCTGCCCCCTACAGTACGATTGGCAATTTCATTCATCTGGAAAACTATAAAAATCCACAAAGATCATATAAAAAATTATGTTTGAATTTAGGCATCTTTCATTTGCCAGTTTACACTTTTCCGAACAGAAGCCCGTTTTTAGAAGCTCCTGTTCCGGAAAGTGTAAAGTACTTTCTGTATGATATGAAGAATGCCTGAATTTAGGCTTTATGCCAAATGCTCTTCAATAAGCTGGGTAAAATCCATTGCGATAATTTCACCTTCCTTGCCTGCAACCTTGATTGCATCCTGAATATTTACAAGGCAGAAGGGACATGCTGTTACAATCACAGTGGCACCGGCTTCTGCTGCCATGTTTACACGCAAAACGCCCATTCTTGTCTCCTCTTCCGGCTCATAAAAGAGCATAAGACCACCACCACCACAGCAGAATGAACGATCACGGCTTTTTTCAAGCTCAACACGGTTGAGATTCTTTATGGCATCAAGGGCTTCTCTCGGGTCTTCATATACACCGTTATGACGTCCAAGATAACAGGGGTCATGATAGACATAAACTGCATCCGGATCAATGGCAGGTTTAAGTGCCAAGGCACCGGATTTAATCTTTTCTGTAATAACCTGACTTACGTGTTTTACCGGTGGCAGATCACTGTAGTCATTTTTAAGGGCATTGTAGGCATGGGGGTCTGCTGTCACAATCTCTTTAACGCCTGAATCCAGAATAGCTGCTGTGTTCTGGGCTTTCAGATCCTGAAAAAGCATCTCTTCACCAAACCTTAACACCTCGTTACCACTATCTTTTTCCGCCTTGCCAAGGATTCCGAAATCAACCCCTGCCTTTTTGAGAATCTTTGAAGTATTCTGGGCAATTGTCTTTATATTGTCATCAAAGGATGTGATACTGTCCACAAAGAAGAGAGTATCTGCAACAGCGCCTTTTTCAAGGACCTTAACTTCACACTCAGCCTTGAACTCTTTTTCACTGCTCCAGTCCGCACGTTTTTTCTCCATGATGCCATATGGATTTCCACGTTTTTCAAGGGCTTTTAAAGGTTTCTGAAGGCTTTGGGGTACCATCCCTTCATCCACCATACCTCGTCGCATATCAACCATTTTGTCAATATACTCTATACCAAGGGGACACTCCTCTTCACAGGCACCACAGGTGGTACATGACCAGATCTCATCCTCTGTATAGATATCCTGCACCAACATCTCGCTTTTGTAGATCTCTCCTGACAGGGGATAATTTCTGAAGATCAGATCCCTTGCCTTGATTGTGATAAATCTTGGAGAGAGCGGACGTCCCACAGCATTGGCTGGACATTGATCAGAACATCGGCCGCAGTCAGCACAGGAGTAGAAATCAAGCATGTGCTTCCATGTGAAATCCTCAAGATTTTTAACGCCAAATGATTCAAGATCGTCAAGCCCTTCCACAGAGACTCCATGTACAACCGGCTTGATATTGCCCTTTTTGACACGCATGAAAAAGACATTGAATATTGATGTAATAACATGGAAATGTTTTCCCATGGGAAGAAAGCAGAGAAAGAAGAAAAAGGTAAGATCATGTATATAGTACATGACAAGGTGCAGTCCCTGAAGGGTGCTGTGGGAAAATTCAGAAACCATGCCACGGAAAAACCAGACAAGTGAAAGCGGAGCTATGAATTCAGAATGTCCTGTATGCTGCATTTCTGCTGCAAGTTCTGTTGCCTCAAACATGCTTTCGGATATCATGAGGGTTGAAATAACACCGAGAACAAAAACAGCTTCTGCTGTATGATCTTTTCCATATTTTTCAGGAACATCATACCTTGATGGTCTTACAATACCTCTTCGCACCGCTGCAACAATACAGGCAATCAACACTGCTGTTGCTGCATAATCCTTGAAAAAATTGTAGATATCCCCAATAAATCCATTAAAACCCGGTAATACAAAATCGTGGGATATGCCAATTAATACAAGGGATATGGAGCGAATGGAAAGTACAAGAAAACCTGCAAAGATGACAATATGCAGAATACCCGCTGTTCTGTAACGTGGCTGACGGAGCTGGCCAAGCCAGATGAAAAAAAGATTTTTCAAACGGTCAACAATATTATCAAAGCGATTGTCAGGGGCTGCCCTTACAAGTGGTGCAATACGCCTTGCCATGATATAGGCAAAAAAGCCTATTCCTGCCACAGGTATGAGCACAGACAAAATAACAGCAGGGAAAAACCGAAAAACTTGAAACTTGCTGGTCCAATCAATGGTGACATGATGTTACTCCATAAATAAAATTATTAATATTACGTGAACACCTTTTTCCTCTTTACTGAATATGGATTCACATGTTTAATGAACAATATGCGAAACGTCAAGAAAAAAGGCTATTTAGCTTCTATATGCCATTCAGATCATATATGTTCCTATAAATTTCCACCAAAAAAGTTGTACACCTTAATTTCCAAGGTCAAAAATATGAGTTCTCCAGATAAAATATTTTTTTTAAAATAAACCAGGGCTGAAAAACGACATCCTTACATATAATACAGAAAGTACTTTACACTTTCCGGAACAGTATCCTCGAAAAACGGTCATTCTGTTCGGGAAAGTGTAAACTGGGAAATGAAAGATGCCTGAAAAACCATATATTATGAGGCATTATTATTATGCGGCATTGTTTTGAATGCCGTTCATATATAAATCCACAAGGGGGTCTGCCATGGATACAAGATCATATTTGCCATCTGCTGCAACCCAGGTGTTTATGACCCCTTCAACAGCACCAAGGATAAATCTCTTTACAAGTCCAACAAAAAGATCCTGACGCATTCGCCCTTCCATCTGCCCCTGTTCAATTATTTCCGAAAGAAACTCCAGATAGACCTTGGAGACATCCTTAAGGTGACTTTCAATACCTCTGCGATACCTCACCTCTGACTGAAAAATAACCGCCATGTTAATATCATTCTGAAACTCCCTGAGATGACACTCAATTAGATTTCTGAGTTTCAATTCAGCGTTTTCAGCACCATTAACGGCATCTCTCATTTTCTGGAAAAAATGGGTACTCTTAAAATTCAAAAACTGATACAGTATATCATCTTTATTCTTAAAATATAGATAGATAGTGCCATCTGCAACTCCTGCCTCAGCCGCAATCTGGGAGATAGTAGATTTATGAAAACCAAATCTGGCAAAGACTGCTCCGGCACCGTTTAAAATTGAATAGTATTTTTCTGTTTTTTCTCTTTCTCTCTCTTTCAGCAAGGCTTCACCCCTTCAATTTGTGGAAATATACAAAAATAAACCCGTAAGCAGCCATCCGCCCAAGCCTTCTTTTTACTTTACCGTGAAAATACCCTATCATTTTCATGATCGGGGGTTGCCGGAGTCCGTCCATGAAGGTTTTTATATGAAAGTCTCGGTAGCAGCCTGTTTTAAAAACGACTTTCACTCCTTAGATTGTGGCAGGTATCCGCCATGTACGTTAATCAAAAACATAAGGATAAAACAATCACACCAGAAACCTCAAATGAATTTATATTCATACACTATCAAATTTTTTTTCCATGTGTCAAGATGATATTTTTATTTTCATCGAAAAAAAAGTACTGCAAAAAAATCAATTAAAATCAGTGCATTAAAACACATATTACAAACAGGATAGTTTAAATAAAATGAACAATCAACCCGAATAGTGCTTATGAGTATCAATTCATTTAAAAGCAAGTCCTTGATTTTTTTCCTGTTCCATGCAAAAACTTGAACAATAATAAAATATAGAATCAAGGAGGATAACGTGCCCAACCATTCAATTAATACCAGGGATTTTACAAAAGCCCTTGAAGCAGGAAGACCGGAAAACATTAAATCGATTTTCCCCAACTCCCGCGCACTTATCGTCAGCGGCAAATATATTGACAGAGCCATGCTCACCAAAGGCAAAGCAATGACCATAGCAGCCAATGGAAGAAATTATTTTGTAATAAAAGGTTCTCTCATGGCTGCCCAAAGGGCAAATGCCGCCATTATTATCGAAATTGCCCGTTCCGAAGGAGGTACATCGGCATACTGCGCTGTAAACCTCTGGAACATTGCCCGTCATGTGGATGCACTTTGCAATGAACTTAATATCACCATCCCTGTAGCCATTCATGCTGACCACTTTGGAATTAAAAGTTCTGATGAAATTGAGCAGGCAAGCGTTGAGATTCCAACCCTTTTTGATGCAGGAGTAACATCCATTGCCATAGATGCATCCCATCTGCCTGATGATCAAAATCTTCTTGCAAACATTGCACTAAAACCATTTATACCTGACTGGGCTGGCCTTGAAACTGAAGTTGGTGAGATAAAAGGAAATCTTGGTCTCTCCACACCAGAAGAGGCACTTTTCCTTATTCAGGGTCTTAATGCCCACGGTATTTTCCCAAACTGGATTGCACTCAACAACGGAACCACCCACGGAATTGAATCAAGTGACTCAGGAATCAATGTTGAATTAACAGCACAAATTCATGATACCCTGAAGCCCTACAATGTTTCAGGTGCACAGCACGGAACCTCTGGCAACAGCTCCCAGCGGCTCAGAAACATTGCACAAAACACACTTACAACAAAGGCCAATGTTGCCACAGCACTTCAGATGATCTCCTGGGGAGTTCAGGTAAATGATTATGGCAATGCAATACTTGATGACAACGGCAACTTTATAAAAGAGCCAGATCTTGGTGTTAATGAAAACCTGGCAAAAGATGCTGCAATATGCAGATGCGCATAAGCTTAAAGGCGGAGATTTTAAAAGCTGAATCTTCCATTTGAACCAGTTTTGCTTGCCCAGCCAAAATCAATCCGTGAAAGAATGGCAAAGGGTGTTGAAGAGTTTGTGTACAATATTCTGGTCAATGTCTTTAATGCTGAAGATACAGCTTCCATTGCCATTGAAGATATAATAAGGACAGGCACTCCTGATCCCGGTAATAAAACAGGAATAATTGAAAATCCCGAAAACTGGACAAAGGAACAAATCCTGGAAAAAGGCAAACTCATGGACAACCCCACTGGTCCATCCGGTGATTTTGATGACTAACAGAGTTAAAACTCACATTTGATATTTTGATTTTTGACATGAGCACCAGAAATTATTAAAAATAATCTTTCAGTTTACATCCTTCCGTGCCGATATAGAGGCTAAAGGAGAAAAATGAGATGCAGGTACCTTCATATCAAATACAAAACGTACTGAAGGTTTACAGCAAGCAGTTGAGCCAGGGACGTATTATTGCCCGTAATGAAAAAGCTGGGAACCAGCAGCAGTCTGCTGACAGTGTCAGGATCTCTGCCGAAGGGAAAAAGGCCTCAATCATTGAAAAAGTGGCATCAGGAATTGTTGACAAGATTACAAAGGTCGGCCCCAGGGCAACAATGGAAAAAGAGATAGCAATTCAGACTGAAAAAGAGACTGGTGGCAAAAAAATAGAGTTCAGCCCCAAAAAAGGTGAAAAATTCATGTTCAATTCAATTGATGAGAATAATCAAAAATCCACCAAAACTCTATCTGTTGAAGATTCACAGTTTATACTCAATCGCATGAATCAACTTGCAAAACAGGCTGTAAACATAGAAGAGGATATTTAATATTATCCCGAGAGTACTTTTTAAATTTTATACACAGCATTGTTGTGCCTAATTTAGGAGCCGCTGGCTTCCACAATTATCATTAGTACTTAAAATTCCATATCATTCTAATGATGACTGCCATATCATTACTTAAAATGATGGATTTAAAGGATGCCAGCCATGAAGTTCAGCAAGAGGATATCAGCAATTTTCACTCATTTTTTACCTTTGAAAAAGCAACAGAATCTATTTGAGGCCAATACCGCAAGGCTTCTTTTTTAAAAACTAAGGTTCAAGAAAAAAGGCTTTTTGGCTCAAGAAGAAAAGCTTTTTGGTGTCAGAGAACTGAGAGGTGTATCATGAAAGTCAATTATCCCGGCAGCATTATGATTCAGACGGCCTATTCCAATTCAGATGTGGGTCGTTCATCAAAAAATACAGCAAATCAGCCTGTTGCCAGAACTACTGGAAAAAGAGACAGTGTAACGCTGTCGAACACAACCCGCCAGCTCCAGAAGGTTGCCTCTGCAATGGACACTCCCAGGACAGACAGAGCGGAAAAGATAAATGCCCTGAAAAGCGCCATTGCAAATGGTGAATACACTGTAAATCCGGATCAAGTGGCTGAAAAACTTTTAAACACATTTATGGGATAACTCATGTCAACAATATTTTTAATCAAAAAACTATACCCGGAAACATATCCGGGTTTAATGTTTTATAAAAAAGTCCCCGTCTTTTAAGTCTCTAAAGGACTTTCATGCTTCGTTGTGGCAGATGGATCTTCCATGGCCGTTACATGAAAGCCTCAGTAATATCAATGCCTCAGTAAGTTGCTGTTTTTTTTAAACATCTTTCATCTCTTCGATTTTTGCGGTGATCCGCCATGTAAATTATAGTGGATATAAATTCAAATTTAATGATCAGAAGAGGACGAAATCAGGCCATGGGTTATCAGATACCTTAAAAGTTACTCTCCTCAGCTTAACAAAAATATTCTGCTATCACTTTCCATCACCTCCAAATCTACATCTACTCACCAAAAATCTTTCCCAACCTTATCAAATAGATTTAATGATTAACATGATCTTAAAATCATGGTAAATATTATTATTTCACAAATCAATCTGCCGATCTTAAACAAAATAGATCTCCTGATTTGCAAATTTCATTTGCCGTTTTGCAACGTCTGAAAAAACATGTACATTTTTCGGGAATATCAATCCAGACAGCTTAAATCGGCATGCATATTGCATTTGTCTTCTATAAACAGAAGACCACAATAACAACAACCAATGCTGAAACAGTTATTATTTCTTATTTTAAATCACTATCTCTTCCGTTAAATACAACTTGAAAAAGAAACCTGAAACATCAACTTACAAGAAATTTTTAACTGTTAAAGGCGCAGGGCAAGCAGGTGAATCCAATGATTAATCCAATACACGCATACACGCCATCCACACAGACCAGCAGTGCTGCCGGAAAAACCACTGACACCGAGCAGGGACAGCTATTCAGGAACCTTCTGGAAAAGGCATCTGGTGAGGAATCAGGAAGAGTGGGACAGAACAATTTTTCCCCCTTGGGGGAAATTTCTTCCCCTTTTAACCTGACAATTGAGGAATCTCCTGGAATTCTTGAAAGCCAGACAGATGAGCTTCTTTCAAAACTTGAGCTATATTCAAGAAAACTGGATAATCCTGAGGTTACTCTGAAGGAGATGAGCACACTTCTTGAAGATATCTATAAAAATGCCCAGAGTCTGCTACAGGAGACAGAAAATACTGAAGGGTTATCTGAAAATGATGCTGCCTTGAAAGATATTGCCTGTCACTGTGCCATAACTGCACAGTCAGAGTATATCAAATTTCAAAGGGGGGATTATCTTTAGATTATGGAACCGGATATGAACTTAGCGCCCTTCGGGCGGGCTTTTTCATAACCATCTGCTTTTGCAGGATAAAAATGGAAATTCCTATACTATGAACTTAGCGCCCTGCGGGCGGGCTTTTCCATAACCACTTGCTTTTGCAGGAGATAAAATGGAAATTCCTATACTATCAAGTTAAGCCGGATTAGGCTTAACTTGACATTATCAGAAGGTGTTAATTAAAATTTACAAAAAGTGTATATTTTATGCTTTTCTAACTTTAATACCTTTATCGGTTAAGTGGGCCTTGATATCAGCAATGGTGTAGGTTCCATAATGAACCATTGAGGCAATCAAGGCAGCATCTGCTCTGCCTTCTGTCAGTACATCAGCAAGATGTTCTGGAGTACCTGCCCCACCTGAGGCAATAACAGGAATGTTGACATTTTCTGAAACAAGGCGAGTCAAATTCATTTCATAACCATCTTTTGTGCCATCAGCATCAATGGAATTGAGACATATCTCTCCGGCACCCAGTTTTTCACCTTTTTGTGCCCATTCAAGGGCATCCATTCCCATGTAGGTTCTGCCACCGTTGATTACAATTTCATACCCTGATTGAATACCCTCTTTCTCACCTACATATTTAACATCCATACCGAGAACAACACACTGGCTTCCAAATGCCCTTGCGCCCTGTGAAATGATATCCGGATTTTTAACAGCAGCAGAATTTACACTTACCTTTTCGGCACCTGCGAGGAGTACGGCTCTCATATCTTCAAGAGTTCTGATACCGCCGCCTACAGAGAAAGGTATGAAAATGGTCTCAGCCACCCTTCTTACAACATCAATCATGATGTTACGTTTTTCATGGGAAGCGGTAATATCATAGAAGACAAGCTCATCAGCTCCAGCCTCATAATAAAAACGTGCCATATCCACAGGATCACCGATATCCACATTGTTCTCAAACTTTATACCCTTGGTTGTTCTGCCCTCCCGTACATCTAAGCAGGGGATAATTCGTTTACTCAACATGGCTCTCTATGGCTCCCATATACAAAAGTTCTTTAAAATTAAAAGTCCTGGCTTGCCGCTTTTTTCAAGATGAAACTGTGTGGCAAACAGATTTTTTAAGCCAACCGCAGAAACAAACTCAACTCCATACTCAGTCACTCCAAAAACGTTGTTCCTATCCAGAGGCTCCGGAAAATAACTATGGACAAAATAGAACTCATCCTCCTTCCCTACTCCATTAAAAAGTGGATGCGGCTGCACAACATTAAGACCATTCCAACCCATGTGAGGAACTTTTAATAATATTCCATTCTCTTCTTTCATACCTGAAGGGAAAGCCCTGGCCGTTCCTTTAATCAGACCCAGGCAGACAGCATCATTCTCCTCGCTTCCATCCATGATAATCTGACACCCAACACAGATTCCCAGCATTGGTATTCCTGATTTGAACGCCTTTTCAAGGGCATCATCAATTCCCCTTGCCTTCATCTCCTCCATGGCAGAACCAGCGGCTCCCACACCTGGAAAAATGATTCTTTCAGCATTCACAATTTTTTCAGGCTCATTGGTGATCAACGATTCATATCCCAGATATGAGACAGCACGCTGCACGCTTGTCAGATTACCTGCACCATAATCAACTATTACAATCATATATGCTCTCTTATGTATTTATTAGAAAGTCTCCATAAGATGCTGATACACAACGACTTTCATGTTTCGTTGTGATGCGTCAGCAAACATGGGGGTTTATTAGAAAGTCTCCTAACATACTGACATATAAAGACTTTCATACATTGTTGTGATACCATCGCTATCATGAGGGTTTATTGCATAAAAGTCACGTATTACATAAAAAATTCATGCCATCATATATTTTTTTTTGCCATATCCCACAATACTTCCAACTCCTGCCGCGGCACATCCTTTAAAGATTGACCATTAATACCAAGTTGATGCTCCATGTATCTGAAGCGTTTCTCAAATTTTTCTGTTGAACCAGCCAAAGCTACCTCAGGATGTACACCTGCAAGGCGTGCAACATTGGTAAGGGTAAAAAGAATATCTCCAAATTCCATGGCAATATCTTCGGACTTTCCATTTTCAAGGGCATCTGCAAACTCTTTCCACTCCTCGAAAGCCTTTGTAGTAACCTCTTCCATATCTTTCCAGTCAAAACCTGCTCTCACAGCGCGCTCGGAAACCTTATATGCCCTCATTAGTGAAGGCATACCTGCGGGTACAGAATCCAGAAGGGACTCTGGCTTTTTCTTGCCAGCCTCTTTTTTCTCCTCATTTTTTATGCGTTCCCATCGGTTCCAGAGTTCCTGTTCATTTTTAAGGGTCTTGTCTCCATATATATGAGGATGACGGCGAATCATTTTTGCAGCACTTTTTGCAATGCTCTTACCAATATCAAAGGTGCCTTTTTCCCTGTAGATCTCTGCAATAAAAACAAGCTGAAACAAAACATCACCAAGCTCATCGCATATCTCTTCTGGCTCATCTCCCTCAATTGCTGAAAGGAGTTCATACATCTCTTCTGCAAGACATTTCCACATGGTTTTAGGGGTCTGTTTTCGATCCCAGGGGCAACCGTTCTCTCCTCTCAGTCTCTGGATGATTTCGATTATAGTGTTAAGGTTTCCCATTTTATCATCAGATTTCTGCTTTTCATCACATATTTGTTGCATTTTTTTATTCACTTCAAGCCTTTTATTATCACTGTTAAATCAAGCCCCTTTCAAAGGCAAATTTTTCTTCTGAATTTCCTGTATGGTTCCTTTCTGTTTTTCCCAAAATGCTTTCATTTTATCAAATTTTATCCTGAACTCACCCTTGAGCTCTTTGGATGCAAAAATTGCTGTCATTTCTGATAAATGTGCAACATAAGGGGCAGTACGAGAATTTTCAATCAATGATGCCCCCCCGGGCAATAGAGCTGTCAATATAATAAAGGCAACAGAAATAACAAGAAAACCTTTAAGTGCACCAAACAAAACACCACACGACCCATCGACCCATCCAAGAAATGCAACATTGAGAAGAAGACGGATCAAATGGCCAATCAGGGATGTCAATGAAAAGATAACACAAAAAAGCAGAATAAAAGAGATTATATTGCCATATACACCCAAATCCACCCAGTTGGCAAGATAGCTTGCCAACATGATGTAATATGTGTGAGCTGCATAAAAACCCGCAACGACCCCTACGATGGAAGAAATTTCCCTGATGAAACCCCTGAAATAACCCCTTATCAGACAAAAAGAGAGTACGATAACAACAAAAACATCAAATAGGTTCATATATATTTCCTACATCAATTATATTTCCTACATCAATCATAGATTAAGAGTCGTAAGTTCCCAGATCGGCCACCATATGTTGTGTTTTTATTTCTTATAAATACCATTGGTAGATATCATTGAAAAAACTTATAACTGACGAGTAATAGATAATACAGCAGAACAGGGGATTAATTATCAGTTGCATCTATTTTCAGTCAAGTTTTTATTGACCTTTTGTGGAATAGCGTGCAATCTATGGGGCATGAAAGAGATCACCTTTGACAATGCCGGTGCGGCAAGGGATCTGTTTGGTCATCACAACGATAACCTGGCACGGATTTCAGAAGCAACCGGGGTCAGAATAGACAGCAGAGGAACCACCCTTGTCATCAAGGGTTCCCAGGAATCTGTCAACCTTACAGAAAAAATCCTCAACCAGCTCTATGAACTGGTAAAGGAAAAATTTACCATCCATCCGGCAGACATTGAATCAGCCGCACTTGCCCTTAAAAAAGACCATTCATGCAGCCTCAGAGACATTTTTCTGGACACAATCTTCACCACTTTCAGAAAAAAAAATATCTCCCCAAGGAATCCTGCCCAGAAAAAATATGTTGATGCTGCCCGACGCCACGATATTGTATTTGCCATAGGACCTGCCGGTACAGGCAAAACCTACCTTGCCATGGCCCTTGCTGTGGCTGCCCTTGGCAAAGGAGAGATAAACCGTATTATTCTGACACGCCCCGCAGTGGAAGCAGGAGAAGCTCTGGGTTTTCTGCCGGGTGATCTTTCTGATAAAATCAACCCCTATCTAAGACCTCTCTATGACGCTCTGCACGACATGCTATCATTTGACAGAGCAAGGGAACTTATTGAACACGGTACCATTGAAATTGCCCCACTTGCATTTATGCGTGGAAGAACACTGAACAATGCATTTATCATACTTGATGAAGCCCAGAATACAACCTCAGAACAGATGAAAATGTTTTTGACACGTATAGGTTTTAGCTCAAGGGCTGTAATCACAGGAGATGTTACCCAGACTGATCTCCCTGCCGGCAAGAGATCCGGCCTTGTTGAAGCAGAGCACATTCTCCAGAACATTGAAGGTTTAAAATTCAGTTACTTTACAAAAAATGATGTTGTACGGCATAAGTTGGTATCCAAAATAATAGATGCCTATGATAAAAATTGTAAAAAAACACACAAATAATATTTTATACTTTCTACTATGAAACAAGGTAAATCAATCCAGGCAGTAAGTACATTTTTCCAGAGTCATCCCTCGGTAATATGGGGCATGCTGGTTTTCATAACAATGTTTTCGGCTTTCCTGTTGTATCCACACAGCGGAAAAATCAGCTACCTGTACGAACAGGGTGACATTGCAGAAAGAGACATCAAGGCGCCCAGGGATTTTTTCATTGAAGATCGTGAAGCAACCCAGGAAAATCGCCACAAAGCCGGAAACAACATACAAATTGTATATGACTATGATCCTGCATTGCACCAGCAGCTTTCTGACAAAATTGATCAGGCATTTTCAATTCCCCGCAAACTCTACACTATAGACCCCCTGACAACAGAGACAACTTCCCCTTCCTTTGAAACCATAATGACCACAAAAGATAAATTTGAAAGCATTCTCGGCATTCCAATTGGGAAAGGGGCATTCAACATACTCTATAAGTATAACTTTGATACAGAAATCTCCGATAAAATAAAGATCATACTGACAGAGATCCTTAAAAATGGCGTTGTGGCAAACAAGGATCTGCTTTTAAAAGAGGATGGTAAGGGAATTATACTCAGAACCATTGACTCGTCATCGGAAAAAGTGGTGGATAATCTGAAAATATTCTATGGACCTGACCAGTCAAAAACCATGGTGAGAATAATAGGAGACCCACTTCTTAAGGGAATCAACTACAATTTAAGCAACCTTATTGTTGATATCTGCCAACAGATGCTAAGACCTAATATCACAATGAACCGCAATGAAACGGAAAAAAGAATCAAGGCAGCAGAGGATACAATAAAACCTGTCCTATACAAAATCAAACAAGGGGAGATGATTTTAAGGGAAGGAGAGCGGGTGGATGAGATTAAAATCATCAAGCTCAATGCACTGACAAGCCAGATCAAGGAAAAAAATGTGATGCTTGCCCGGGGCGGAGTGGCAATTGTGATTTTTTTATCACTTCTTGTTATCTATATTGTATCCCTTAGACACCACCAGTCAATTGAAAAATACCACAACAAAAATATCATTTTTCTATCACTTATGCTCATTCTGTTTCTAAGTATTGCCAGAATTGCAGCTCCCATTGCAGGAAAAGTTCCCCTTGACATGCCACTTAGCATAACAGTCGAATCCCTCTACCTTGTGGTGCCACTTGCTGCCGGAGCCATGACTGTCTGTCTTTTTCTTGAGTTTCAGGTTGCAATGTGCTTTTCCCTGATTCTATCACTTATGTGTACCATAATATTTGCCAGCAAAATGGAAGTATTCATTTTTATTTTGATGAGCAGCATTACAGGTGCATACTGGATAAAAGAGTGCAGGGAGAGAAAAATTTTTATTACAGCTGGCCTTAAACTTGCCCTTTTCAATGCCGTACTTGCCATTGCCCTTGGCATATATTCAGCTCAGCCCCAACCGGACATTACAGTGTTACTTAAAAACACAGCCCTTGCAGCTATTGGGGGAATCACGGCAGGAATAATCACAGCAGGACTTACCCCTGTAATTGAAATTGTCTTCTCCTATACAACCGAGATCAAGTACCTTGAGCTCTCCAACCTCGATCAGCCAATAATGAGAAGACTTATGATAGAGGCACCTGGCACCTACAACCACAGTGTAATTGTTGCAAATCTTGCAGAAGCTGCCGCATCGGCCATTGGAGTAAGCGGCCTTAAAACCAAGGTGTGTGCATTTTATCATGATATAGGCAAACTTGATAAACCGCTCTACTTTATTGAAAATCAAAGTGATGGTAAAAATCGCCATGACAAGATATCTCCTTCAATGTCAGCGCTTGTTTTAATCCAGCATACAAAAAAAGGGGTAGAGTATGCCAGGGAGTACAAGCTGGGTCAGGATATAATGGATACAATCCAGCAGCATCACGGCACAAGCCTCATTCGCTACTTCTACAACAAAAGCATCAAAATACACGGAGAAGATGGAGTTAAAGAGAGCGATTTCAGATACCCCGGCCCTAAACCCCAGACAAGGGAGACCGGAATTGTCATGCTTGCAGATGTTGTTGAAGCTGCTCTCAGAACCCTTGAAAGGCCAACTCCGGCAAGGATTCAAGGCAGGGTGCAGGAGCTGATAAACGCAATTTTTGCAGACGGGCAGCTTGAAGAGTGTGAACTTACACTAAAAGATCTTCACCAGATTGCCAAAAGTTTCAACAAAATTCTTACAGGGCTTTACCACCACAGAATAGAGTACGACAATAAACCCCAGGAGCCTAAAAAAGAGAAAAATGGAAAACCGGAACATACAGATTCAGAACCTGCAAAAGTTGCCAAAGATCAGCCTCAGCCGGATAAAACAAAAAATCAGGCAAATCTTAAGCGCCTTGGGATATGATAATCATGAAATTTCCATTGTCATAACCGATGACGATCATATGCGGGAATTAAACAGTTCCTACAGAGGCATTGACAATACAACCAACGTACTTTCATTCTCCATGATCGAAGGTGATTTTCAGGATATGGGGGCAAACCTTCTTGGTGATCTTGTAATATCTCTTCCAACTGCACAAAAAGAGGCCATTGAATCAGGAATCACTCTTGAAGAGCGTCTCTCCCAGCTTCTGGTACACGGAATTTTGCACCTTGTCGGCTATGACCATGAAACAGGGGAAGATCAAGAGAGAAAAATGGTTGAAAAAAGCCTTGAACTTCTGAAACTGATAGAACCAGAAAGCGAACTTGACTATTTTTAGGAGGCAGCATGGCACAACTTGCAGTTAATGTTGACCACATAGCAACAATCAGAGAGGCAAGAAAGATAAACTATCCTGACCCTGTTGCAGCAGCCTTTGCTGCTGAAACAGCAGGCGCAGATGGTATTGTTGTTCATCTCAGGGGAGATCGACGTCATATACAGGAGCGGGATGTTAGAATTCTTAGGCAGACTGTCAGAACAAAACTTATACTTGAAATGGCATCGACTCCGGAAATGCTTGACATTGCGGCAGATATCAAGCCTGATCTTGTCACCCTTGTCCCTGAAAGAAAAGAGGAGATAAGCACAGAAGGTGGTCTTGATATAATAACCCACAAAGATGCCATAAGCAGAACTATTGAGCAACTTCAAAGCTTTAAAATCCTGGTCAGCATTTTCATTGACCCTGATTTAGAGCAGATAAAAACTGCCAAGAAACTAAACGCAGATATGATTGAAATTCATACAGGTGCTTTCTGCGATGCAAAGACCGAAAAGGAGCGGGAAGAGGAGTTTGGACGCATTGTGGAGGCCGCAAAGATTGCAAAAGAGCTTGAACTTGGTGTAAATGCCGGTCACGGCTTATGCTACCACACCATAAAACGCTTCAGGGGGCTAAATGCCATTGATGAGTTCAGCATAGGTCACAGCATAGTTGCACGTTCCACCATAACAGGTATGGAACAGGCTGTCCGTGATATGGTGGCACTTGTAAGAGAACTTTAAATTTTCTCTTGAGAATATCTGTTTTTATCTTTATAACAGCATAGCAAAACTTTTGCCTCAACAAGGCAACAATCATTATAGACGGTAGTGTCATAAAAGTGTTGATATCTTTTTGTGAAAGCCCTGCTGAATCAAGGTTTGTGAAGAGCTCATCAACATATTTGGGACACCACCTTATAGACAATCCACAAAAACACTGATGATCAATTGTCCCATTGATCATCGCTTTATATTAACCAAAGAGACAATTTACTTAGGAGGTTTTATGTCAATTTTAACGTTTGGTCACAAAAATCCAGATACAGACTCTGTCTGCGCTGCAATTGCACTTGCAGATCTTAAAAAGAAACTTGGTGAAGATATTGCTCCTGCCATGCAGGGTGAGCTGACACCTGAATCAAAGTTTGTTCTTGAAAAATTTGGTGTAGCTGCTCCGGAAGTTGTTACTTCATATGCAGGCAAGGATGTTTACCTGGTTGACCATTCAGATCTTGCTCAGAGTCCTGATGATCTTGGAAAGGCCAATATTCTGGGTATTGTTGATCATCACAAACTTGGTGATGTCACAACATCACAGCCCTTAGAGTGCTGGATCTGGCCTGTAGGATGTACCTGCACCGTGATCAAATCAATGTATAACTTTTTTAATGTGGAGATTCCACAGGATATTGCAGGTATCCTGCTTTGTGCAATCCTCAGTGATACCGTTATTTTTAAATCTGCAACCTGCACAGATAAAGATAAGGCGGCATGTGAAGATCTTGCAAAGATTTCAGGTGTTGATGATGTTCAGGCACTTGGAATGGATATGTTCAAGGTTAAATCAGCAGTTGAAGGAACTCCAATAAGAGACCTTGTAAAACGTGATTACAAAGACTTTGACATGAGTGGAAATAAGGTTGGTATTGGACAGCTTGAGGTTGTGGATCTTTCCATCCTTGACGGTGTTAAAGCTGATCTTGCTGCTGACATTGCCACCCTGAAAAAAGAGGGCGGACATCACAGTATATTCCTGCTTCTTACAGACATTATCAAAGAGGGTTCTGAAGTTCTTATCGTTTCTGATGATGACTCTGTTATTGAAAAAGCTTTTGGCGTAAAACCTGCCGATGGAAAAGCATGGCTTGATGGCGTTATGAGCCGTAAAAAACAGGTTGTTCCAAACCTTGAGAAAGCCTTTGCATAAAAACTTTGGTGATTGATTTTAAATCTTATCCCAATTCATAAATCAAAAAGGGGCAGATCCCGAAGGATCTGCCCCTTTTTAGTTTTTAAATCAAACTGTTATCATAATCATCACATCACGCAGCAGATTTTTCAGGAGTACTCTTTTCAGGAGTGTTCTTTTCAGATGCACTCTTTTCATTTACCTCATCCACCTCTTCCTGAATCAAAGTTCTTTCATAGCAGAGCAATCCGCATTTAAGGCATCTTTCTGCCTCATTCTGAGCCTTTTCAGGAGTGTAGCCATTATAAAGCTCAGCTACTTTGCCATTTTTTCCAGCCTTTAATGCACCAGATTCATTAAGAGGCATAAAATTTCTTGGCATTATCTGGACATTTTCCACAGAGGTTACTCCCTGCAGGATTGAACGCTTTGTCACAGGTCGTTTTACATCATTTACAGGAAGGCCATACATAAGCTTGTGAATTGTTGCAGCAGCACGCCTTCCGCCATTAATGGCAACAACAGCAGCACTGTATCCGCTCAATTCATCTTCAGGGGACAGAAAGCCAAGCTCTGCTTTATTTGAAGGTGCTTTATAAATTTCATAACCCTCCCAGAAAATAGGCTGTTGCTTTTTATCTGATGACGCACCCTGATCTGACAATTCATCTTTATCAGCAAAAGCAGTACCATTATCAGTTGAAGAGGTGGAAGAATTGTCAGAAATTTCCTGCACTTTAACAGCCTCATTTTCCTCACCTTCCTGCTCATTGAGGTTTGTCCTGATAAAAACAAGTTCAGGAAACCTTCCGGCAGATAGAATAACAGTCTGGGCATCAATCAACGTCTTGTTTCCTGTGGCAAGATCTGTACATTCAATCTGGCAAAGCTTTTCATCCTGACCAATTACTTTGGTAAGGCCGGCAGAATAAATAATTGTGGCTCCATTTCCGGTCATTGAATCAACAGAATCACTGTCAAAGTTAGATAATTCAGCAGTTTTTCTTGAAAGCACTGTAATATTTTCAGCACCCTGCTCACGACACACCTTCACAGCTTCAGAAGCCATGGAACCGCCACCGACAATCACCACGTTTCTGCCACATGGAATTCTCTGGGACTTCTGAATATCAGCCCTCAGAAGGTCAATCATGAGATATCCACCTGGAAAAACGGTTGTAATTTCAGAGATTTCACCCCTTGACAACCTGCTGTCCCATCCACCTGTGGCGGTAAATACAGCCTCGTATCCTTTTGCAAGCAGAGAAGGAATTGTAAAGTTTTCACCTGCTTTCATACCGGTTTTAACATTGACACCCATTTCAAGGATACCTTCAATATCCCAGTCAAGGACATCCATTGGCAATCTTTCATCAGCAATGGCAATTCTTAAAAGTCCACCAAGAATTGATGTTGCCTCAAATACAGTAGGCTCATGACCCAATCGTGCTGTAAAAAATGCAGCAGACAAACCTTCAACACCACCACCTATAACAGCAACTTTTCTACCGGTTGCAGGTGCTTTATATGGTTGAACTCTTTTACCGAGATCCATCTCTATGTCGCAGACAAAACGTTTCAGATTGTTAATGGCAACGGACTCATCAACAAGTTGCCTTCTACACTCAGATTCACAGGGAGCTGGGCATATTCTTCCTATTACAGTTGGAAAAGGATTTCTCTCCTTGATTACCTGAACAGCACCCCCATTGTCGCCCTGACGGATTCTCGCCAGATATTCACGGATATCAATTCCAGTGGGACACGCCCTCTGACAAGGTGTAATGCACTTATCCTCTGTATATTCCTTCATGATACGCATGGAAACAGAGGTGATTCTAATAATGTTCTTGGGGCATATTTTCTCGCATGTACCGCAGGCCGTACACTTTTCAACATCAACAACAGGAAGGCCATGTTCACCCATCTCCAGGGCACCAAACGGACATGCAGCAACACAGGTTCCCATGCCAAGGCAGCCAATATTGCACTCCTTCATGCCACCAAATACCATTGCAGCAGCACGGCAGTCATTTATGCCATCATACAGATATTTAACATCAGCATCTTTTGTTCCATAATAACATCCAGAACGGGCAATTTCAGGCTCCTTTTCTCCAATACTTACTCCCATAAGAGCGGCAATTGCAATGGCAACATCAGGCCCTGCAGCAACGCATGAATCCGGAGATGATTTCCCGCTTGCAATGGCTTCTGCATTTGGAGTACATCCAGGATAGCCGCATCCTCCGCAGTTTGCCCCTGGAAGAACATCATCTATTGCCGCAACAAGCGGATCCACATATACATAAAAAATTTTGGACGCAAACGCAAGCGCACCACCGATAACCAAACCCAGGCCACCCATCATAATTACCGACTGTATCATTTTTCTCCTCTCTACAGTTTCCAGAAAAACCGATTGTGCAAAAAAACACATTTGGTAAAATTTGATGGTTTCGTAAAAAGTAAAAATCTGCAAAATCGCAATTATTAATTTCAGTATTATAATATTTAATTTCAGTATTATAATCTATATTATATTATATTATAATTGCAAAAATGCGATAAACTGACCTTTTTACAGGTTCATCAAACTTGATATCCTGGCAACTATATCTGCTCGATTTTCCACCAAGAAGCTCCATAAATTTAATAACTCAATTCTTATAACCATCTGAAAAGTAAAAAGTCAAGATATGCATCAAAAATGGAGAGATCAAAATGGAGTACATTCATTGACATTGCAAAGATTATCCTGTACTTAATTCTGTTAATATACTGTTTTTTTCTTGTTCAATTTCAATCAACTTAGGAACAGAGTCTAAATAACTTGCCCATACGCCTCAATTCCAGCACTCTTTTTATGGCTGTAGAGAGGAAGTTTGGTTAAGTTCTCAAAATCAACATCTTATTGCTTTTTCAGAAGTTATTGCCATTGTCTGAACCAGGATAACCAGGATGAATAGGATGCTAAGGATAGATAATCCTGCCTTATCCTGTTAATCTTGAGCATTCTGATTCAGACAGTGTTGACAAGGCTTACAAGACCATAGGTGTCGACTTTGAGTAAGTTATTTAAACCCATTACTTAGGAGCAATTCATGGGTAAAGAGAATATCATACAAATTGATAATCATCCGTTTACCTTTGAGCCTGGAGAGACCCTCCTGGAGGTGGCTGAGAGGAATAATATTTTTATCCCCACACTTTGCCATCTTAAAGGTACCACTCCAACAGGCGCATGTCGGGTATGTGTTGTTGAGGTGGAAGGCGCAAGGGATCTTGTCCCCTCATGTGCCACACCAGCCGCACCAGGCATGAAGGTACACAGCGAATCCCGGGAAGTCATCAAAGCCAGGAAAAATATCATCCAGTTGATGCTCTCATCCGGTAACCACAACTGTGCAATCAGAAAATTTGATCCGGATGACTGGACTTCATTCCATCTCAAGGTTCTCAATGATGACCAGTACAATGAACTATGTCCTGTTTGGGGAGACTGCAAGCTTCAGGATCTTGCATACAGGTATCAGGTTATCACAAAAGAGATGCCAATATCAGAATCCAAATACCCAATGGAGCGGGTAAATCCATTTATATTGAGGGATTTTTCCCGGTGCATTCTTTGCGGTCGATGTGTGCAGGCTTGCCGAGAGATACAGGTCAATAATGCAATTGATTTTGGTTACAGAGGAGCAGATGCCAAAATTGTTGCAGGTACTGATGTGCCGCTTAAGGATTCAGAGTGTGTCTTCTGCGGAGAATGTGTGCAGGTCTGCCCCGTGGGAGCACTTATCCCCAAAGAGACACTGGCAACAAAAAAACGCTTTGATGAATCAACTACAAACACAGTTAGAACAACCTGCTCATACTGCGGTGTTGGATGCCAGCTCAACCTTACAGTCCAGGACAATAAAATCGTTGAAGTCAACGGTGTTGATAATTGCCCTCCAAACAACGGCAGCCTGTGCGTAAAGGGTAGATATGGGTATCACTTTGTAAGCTCTGAAAACCGACTTACAACCCCTCTTATAAAGAAAAACGGCTCTCTTGAAAAAGTTGGCTGGGATGAAGCTCTTTCATTTGTTGCAGAAAAACTCAAAGAGATCAAGGAGAAGCACGGGGCAGATAAAATGGGCGTTCTCACATCTGCAAGAGTAACAAATGAAGATAATTACATTGCCCAGAAATTCACCAGAGCAGTTCTTAAGACCAACAATATAGATCATTGTGCACGACTTTGACACTCCTCCACAGTGGCCGGTCTGGCCGCAGCATTTGGAAGTGGCGCAATGACAAACACCATTGCTGATATTGAAACTGCGGATGTGATTCTTGTTACAGGTTCAAACACCACTGAAAATCATCCGGTACTTTCAACCTTTATAAAACGGGCTGCCATGAAGGGCACAACCGTTATTGTTATTGACCCAAGAAAGATAAAACTGACCGAACACTCTGCAAAATGGCTGCGTCCTACTCCTGGAACTGACATTGCGTGGATAAACGGCCTTATGCATGTCATAATTGAAGAAAATCTTATGGACAGCGATTTTATATCAAATCGCACAGAAGGTTTTGATGCTCTTCAAGAAACCGTAAAAAAATATACTCCTAAGTATGTTGAAGATATAACAGGTATTTCTTCAGATGATATAATTCAGACAGCCCGTATATTTGCAAAAGCCAAAAGAGCAAGTATATGTTACTGTATGGGTATAACCCAGCACACCTGTGGCACAGATAATGTAAAATCTCTTGCCAACCTCTCCATGCTCTGTGGACACCTGGGAAAACCCGGCGGTGGTGTCAATCCTCTCAGGGGGCAGAACAATGTTCAGGGTGCATGTGACATGGGCGGCCTTCCAAACGTTCTCACTGCATACCAGAAGGTTGATGATGCAGGAGCCTTGAAAAAATTTGAAACATCATGGAATATTACAGGATTATCATCAAAGCCTGGCCTTGCTGTTACAGAGATGATACAAAAAGCTGAACATGGTGATTTTAAGTCTCTTTATATAATTGGTGAAAATCCTCTGGTCTCTGACCCTGATCTAAACCACGCTGAAAAAGCCTTCAAAAATCTTGAATTTCTTGTGGTTCAGGATATTTTCCTTACGGAAACCGCATCCTTGGCAGATGTTGTTCTCCCATCCTTCTGTTTTGCTGAAAAAGACGGCACCTTTTCCAATACAGAAAGACGGGTTCAAAGGATAAGAAAAGCTGTTGAAGCCCCTGGATTTGCAAGGGAAGACTGGAAAATCATATGTGAAATTGCAACTCGCATGGGTACCCCCATGAAATATGACAATGCAGAGGAGATTTTTGAAGAGATAAGAAGTGTCACACCATCCTATGCCGGCATAACATGGGAACGCATTGATAAAATAGGCATTCACTGGCCATGCCCGACATTAGATCACCCTGGAACTCCTATTCTCCATACAGTTCAGTTTACAAGGGGAAAAGGGCTTTTCCATGCCATTGATCATCAACCTCCTGCAGAGCTTCCAGACAATGAGTATCCGTTGATGCTCACCACAGGAAGGGTAATATACCATTACCACACCGGTACAATGACAATGAAGTCCGAAGGGCTAAACATTATGTCACCAGAGTGTTTTGTTGAAATATCTTCAGGAGATGCAGACAGAATGGGCATTGCCAACGGTGAAATGATAAATGTCTTTTCAAGAAGAGGTAAAATAAAGGCAAGGGCACAGATTTCACCAAAAGCCGTCAATGGAACAGTTTTTATCCCGTTCCATTTTGCAAAGGCCGCTGCAAACCGTCTGACAAACGCCAAAATTGATCCAGTTGCCAAAATACCTGAATTCAAGGTATGTGCAATTACAATAGAAAAGGCAGCTTGAAAATAAATTGACCTGATCTATGAAAAACTCCCTATCCATATACGGAGAGGGAGTTTTTTTATTTGATTTCGATTATTACAAGTTTTATTATAAAGCCTCCATAACATGCTGACATAAATAACCTTTTATGTATCGTTGTGATGCGTTAGCAAACATGGGGGCTTATTAGAAAGTCTTCATAACATACTGATATATAAATAATTTTATGTATCATTGTGATACCTATCAGTCATGAGGGTTTATCAGCAATTCACCTCTCATATACTTTCTCATATCTTCAGGCACAGGTGCAGTAAAAAACATCCTACGCCCTGTCCATGGATGACGAAAGCTTAGTTTCCATGCATGCAGAAGATGCCGTTTAGCCTTATTTTTCATATCATCCACAATATCATAATTATATATATCTTTAACCCTTCTCGACTGTCCACCCTGACACAGTCCACCTGATCTCTTTCTGAAGTCACTTTTAAACCCATAGACACTATCCCCTATTAATGGGTGGCCCAACGCCTTAAAATGTACCCTGATCTGATGGGTTCTTCCTGTTTTCAGCTCTGCCTCAACAAGATCAGTACCATCATGCCGCTCTAATACCCGCCAAATTGTTTCTGCATAACGTCCCCGTTCAGCTTCATTAACAACTGACATCATTTTTCTCTTTACAGGATGGCGCCCTATGGGCATTACAACCCTCCCACTCATCTGCTCCAGGTTACCAGAAATAAAAGCAAGGTATTTTTTTTCAACTCTTCTGAACATGAACTCCTTCTTAAGAAATTCAAATGAAGGATTAGTGAGGGCAACCACCATTACACCACTTGTATCTCTGTCCAGCCGATGCACAATACCGGGTCTTAGAAAGTCATCTCCCACAGAAGATATCTCAGGGCAATAATCAAGCAAAGCATTTACAAGGGTTTTTTCAGTATTTCCTGGAGCAGGATGAACAACCATACCAGGAGGTTTATCAATCACTAATATGTGGGAATCCTTATAAAGAATGGATAGTTGAATGGGCTGAGGAACCGGAACCCCTTCATCGCCATTCGAAGAACAAATAGAGCCAGATACAATATCACCAACACTTACTTTATATGAAGCTTTTTTCCTCTCATCACCAACAAGAATGGCGCCCTCTTTCAACAGAGCAGAAATTCTTGATCTGGAATAATCAGGGCATTGAGCTGCCAAAAACAGATCAAGGCGCACCCCATGATAGTCTGACATGACAACAAATTTAATATCCATGGAATAACTCAAAATCTCGGTTAGAGTAAGGCATCTCTATGAATTTAAAAAACAAAAAACCGGCATCACTCATGTATTAGAGTAAGGCCGGTCTCAAAACTATATATTGGACTCAATTTTCTTCATTCTATAGTATTCCAGATAATATAATTGGCAAAAAAATTGTGGGTGCACTCCTTTTTGCTTGCCCTTCAAAATTGAGATGCCAAAATATTTTTCTGGAAATCAACATTGCCAAAAGGTGACAAAAATTAAAAACCATCAGGCAAACAGATTTTCAATCTCAACAATCATCTCTTTTTCATCAACAGATTTTGCCATGGAAAGCTCTTGCACAAGAAGACTCTGAGCAGTATCAAGTAACTTTCTCTCACCAAATGATAGATCCTTCTCAAGTTTCAGTTGAAACAGATCCCTATAAACTTCTGCAACATCATATATGGAACCCGTTTTTATTTTATCCATATATTCACGATACCTTCGATTCCAAGTCTGGTTATCAGGCACCTGCGCCTTCTCCTGCATGACTTTGTAAACCTGGGGAATCTCCTGTTCAGCAATAACTTCTCTCAGTCCCACAGAATCCACATTTGAAGTAGGAATCATGATAACCATTCCATTTTCAATGATTTTCATCATATAGAAGTTCATGTTCTCGCCATTAATTTCCTTACTCTCAATGGACTCAATACACCCCACCCCATGTGCAGGATAAACAGCCAGATCTCCCTTGTTGAATTCTTTTTTGCCAAGTTCACGAACAACTGTCATTATGACTTACCCCCTATAGTTAAGCACCAGTATTTTGTTGTGATTATTCACCAAACAGTACTGCTATCATCGAATAATATACCACAAGCTCATATTCTTATCAAACAAAAAAAGGGATATAAGAATCCAGAGAAAAATCAGTGTCTTGAAAAAACACTATTTGAAGGACAAATCAGGAAGCAGTGTCTTCAAAAAATACTATTTGAAGGAGAAATCAGGAAGCAGTGTTTTGAAAAAAACAACATTTGAAGGAGAAATCAGGAAGCAGTGTTTTGAAAAAAACAACATTTGAAGGAGAAATCAGGAAGGAGGGTTAGTATTAATGGTGTTCATGGCATGTTGAACGCCTTTTGAAATTATAATCTCACAAGCATCTGCTGCTTTAGAAACAATATTGGTAATCTCTGCTTTTTCTTCATTTGAAAATCTTCCGAGCACATGTGATGTCACGTTTTTTTCGCCACAATGGTCGGGACGGCCAACTCCAAGGCGTACCCTTATAAAATTTCTGCTGCCAAGAAGATCAATCAAAGAGCGGATTCCATTGTGTCCGCCATGACCACGATCTTTCACAATCATTATACGTCCGAGTTTAAGGTCAAGCTCATCATGAACAACAATTATACTGGGAAGATCAATGTTAAAGTAGGCAGATACTTTCTGTACAGGAAAGCCACTTCTATTCATGTAGGACATAGGCTTAACAAGAACAACAGAATCACCTGCAATCCTACCCCTTGCAGTCAGGGCATCAAAACGTGATTTACTGAAGGATAAAGAGTAGCGTCGGGCAAGCTCATCAGCCACAAGAAACCCCATATTATGACGGGTCTGGGAATACTCCTGACCAGGATTTCCCAGCCCCGCAATCATGTATGTCTTGTTTCTGATCATTACCCTTGATTATGCCTCAAGTTCTTCCTCTTCTTCTTCAACCTCTTCATCTGAATCAGAACCTGAAGTGACAGGTGGAACCACAGTAATTACAGTAAAATTAACCTCATGCGGAATCTCAATATCACTGCCAAGATCAATATCTTCAACATGAACTGCATCGCCCACATTAAGAGAAGAGACATCCACTGAAACAGATTCAGGGGTATCTGCAGGACGGCACCACAACTCAAGCTCCCTTCTGATAACCTGAAGAAGACCACCTGCTTTAACTCCAGGAGATGCACCCACAGGCTCAACAGGTACCATAACTGAAACCTTTTCATCCATGTCAATTTCCTGAAAATCAGCGTGAAGATAGTTCAGTCTGAATGTATCCATCTGAACTTCTTTCAGAAGTACGGTTCTGGAAGGTTTAGTGTCACCCGCTATATTAAGATTGATAAAAAGACCACTTGAGCCATTTTTTCTTATAAGCTCCGAAAATTCGTATGTATTGACTGCAATTGATTGAGGTTCAATTTTTGAGCCATAAAGAACCGCAGGTACTGACTTGTTTTTTCTCAAAGCACGAGCTGCTATTTTACCACTGCCTTTTCTGATTTCAGCTTTCAAATCAATAAGTTCCAATTTTCTTTCCTCCATGTCTGCATTCAAAGAAGGCAGCACTACAAAATATATTAAATCAACATACGTTAAACATCATTGTAGATTTTATTCCAAATGATCTTCCAAAAGAGATTGTTCCCAAAACGCAAATATGCAATCCCACCCTTCCCTTCAAATCTTGTCTTATATAAGATATTGGATATATCATCAACATAAAAAATTAAGCTGAACCGTTATGGCCTGATCGACACCGGTATCATGAACATAATAGAAAAATTTTCACGGTAAAGCAGAGATTATTTTAATGTCAAATCACAATACATCATATAAACAAGTGCAAAAAAGGATTAAAAAGATTGCATACAATCGAAATAAAAATCTAAACAAAAAGTGAATTTACTGAATCGCCTCTGTAACTTCTTATTATGGCCTCACCAACAAGCTTTGCAATGGAGAGCTGTCTAATTTTACTGCACTCCTGGGCTTTGGGTGCAAGAGGAATTGTATCAGTTACTGTCAAGGTTTTAAGGGAGGATTGCTCTAATCTGTCAACAGCCGGACCCGAAAGAACAGCATGAGTACAACAGGCATGGACTGACTTAGCACCCTTGGCTTCAAGAACCCCTGCTGCCTCTGTCAATGTTCCTGCCGTATCAACCATATCATCTAAAATAACTGCAACCTTATTTTCGACATCACCAATAATTGCCATGGCCTTTGCCTGATTTGGTGCGCTGCGGCGTTTATCAACAATTGCAAGTCCTGCATGCAAACGCTTTGCAAATGCCCTTGCACGCTCAACACCCCCTGCATCAGGAGAGACAACAACCAGTTCATCCTGAAAATTTGTTTTTATATAGTCAAGAATCACAGGAGCGGCATAAAGATTATCAACAGGAATATTAAAAAAACCCTGTATCTGGCCTGCATGAAGATCAAGGGTAATGACGCGGTTCACACCTGTATTTGTAAGCAGATCCGCCACAAGTTTGGCACTGATGGGGACCCTTGGCACAACCTTTTTATCCTGACGTGCATACCCGTAATAAGGGATAACCGCTGTAATATAGCTTGCAGAAGATCGTTTTAACGCATCAATCATCAACAGAAGTTCAAAAATAGTATCATTTACAGGGTGACAGGTTGATTGAATTACAAAACACTCCTGTCTTCTTACATTTTCCTGAATCTCAACCTGAATCTCTCCATCACTGAAACGGGTCAACTTTGTATTACCAAGGGGCCTTGAAAGATAATCGGATATTTTCTGGGCAAGGGGTAGATTTGAATTCCCTGAAAATATTGACATTGAATTCATAGCATCTCTCTTTGAAGCGCATTCTTTTTAAAAAATCTTTAGTTTTATGGCTGGGGCGGGAGGATTCGAACCTCCGAATGCAGGAATCAAAATCCTGTGTCTTACCGCTTGACGACGCCCCAGTATTTTTGACATGGACTTATGCATTAAGTCGCAATTATTGAAAGGACATTACCTATTATTGCTTACTCCTTGATTGATATATTATACAACAAAACTTGTCATAAAAACCCTTTTTCCGGTCTTATTCCATCTTTTGGCCAAAGCCTCATAGCAGTGTTTTGCCTTTATATAATCATCGAACAGTGCAAAAAAAGTTGAACCGCTTCCTGTCATCATTATCTTTTGCGGCACGCTTTCTATCAGCTCTTTCCTGAATTGTCCAATTTCGGGATACAGTGCACATGCAGAAATTTCAAGGTCATTGTGCATAATTCCATCAATATCCGACATCTTATTGTTGCCTGATGTTTTTAAGAGGGAGTTAATATTAAATTTAATCTGTTTTGTCAATCCCAAATCCAGATTTTTATATACTTCTGCAGTAGAAGCTGCGACTCCAGGATAAAACAGAAGTATAGATTCGGGCAAATCAGAAAGAGCTCCGATTGGGCAAATCTGCTCTCCGAACCCCTTTACAATCGAAGTACGGGCATCAATAAAAAACGGGATATCAGCTCCGATTTTAAAAGCAATCGTCATCAGTTCCTGCGGGGAAAAAGGCTGACCATAATAATGGTTCATGACTTTTAAAACTGCTGCTGCATTACTGCTTCCTCCACCAAGTCCGGCTCCAACAGGAATATTTTTCTCTATGGTTACACGAATTCCTTGGCGGTTGAGATAACCTGTTTTGCATGTCAAACTGCTAAAAAAAATACTGACAGCTTTAAATACAAGATTTGATTCATTTTCCGGAACATCAGGATGATCACAAATCACTGTGATTTCAGACTGATCAAACTCCACCGTCAATTTATCATGAAGCTCAATGCAGCTCATCAGCATTAGCAGTTCATGATAGCCACTTGGTGCTCTTTCTGTCACATAAAGAAACAGATTAATCTTTGCATAGGATTTTACCTGATGCATCAGCACTTTGCCTTTACATATGCAAGTTTAAGCTCATGATTGAGGCTCTTCATGAGTTTCTCTTCTTCAGAATCCAGGTTTCCATGAGTCTTTTGGGCCAGCATATCGATCATGTCAATGGTCTGCCTTGCCACTGAGAGATTTTTACTTCTGGAGCCTGTGGATGGATCAGGCATCTCTCCAAGCTGGACCAAAGCCGATGAGTATAACGATATCATAAATGTGGAAAAATCAACCGCAGGAAGGGAGTTGCATTGACATTTCTCCGGACCCGGCTCTGCACACTCGTTCATTACAAAATCCTTTCCCTGTGCTAACATACAAAACCTCCTTATCAGGAATGTGTATTAGATAATATTCCTCTATAACGGCCATAGCAGACACCCCTGCCACAACGAAGCATGAAAGCCCTGAAAAAAACCTTGAAATACGGGGACTTTCTTATAAAACGTACATGGCTGATGATAGCCACAATCGAAAAGATGAAAGTCGTTTTTAAAAACAGGCTGTTACCGAGACTTTCATATAAAAACGTACAGGCGGGTAGCCACCACAATAGAAGCGTTGAAAGCCATTTAAAAAAAAGCTGTTACGGGAACCTTGATGAACATGTAAAAAAAGTACAATGGCGAAAATTGATCAGTCAGAACCAACTAAAAATATTAATCTCAATTTTGGCATTCCTCACTTTTTACAAGGCCATCAACAATCATAAGCAGTAATAATCTTCAAACACTCAGTATAACAAAACAGAACAATTCAATTTATTGTATTCCTCAGAAGCAGTTGCAATAGAGAGTACATGCTCTTTATAATAAAAATTCTTTACGCAATAATACCCTCTATTTTCCCCATTAAATTCATTATAAAAAAGCAACATACTCTCACTGTCAGGTACCTTTGCGACCTTTACATATGAAAGATGTGAAATGCCTCTGCCCCTGGATTTCAGAACCGCTTCCTTGGCTGTAAAGACTCTAAAAAAAACTGTCTCTTTTTCATAAATGTTATCAAAAAATTCAGACTCTTCATCACTGCATATTTTTCTGAAAAGTGAAAGTCTAACTGGCTTTATCTCTTCAATATCAATGCCAACAGGAAATCTTGCAGCAACTCCTGCAACATATTTTGACTTATGGGTTATTGACCAATATACCCCTTCACACGGCAGAGGCTCCCCAAATTCTCCCTTTTTAAGGTGTTCAAGTGAAATATTTGAAGCTTCTGCCGAAACTAAAAGGGATCTTCGGGCACATACAGAAAGTGCCCTGTTTTTTTCCCGCACTTTAAGCCCGGCAACAAAGTCAGGCACCTTTAATATTGCAGGATAAAGCACTATGCAAGCTCCTGAGATTCCAGCATGATATCTTTGGCAACCACCATATTAATTAATGCTTCTTCAAGTTTAAACTGTCGGGTGATTTTACAGGCAATGCAAAGCTAAGAGGCATTTTCTACCCGATAATCAAACCTTGAAAGAACACTAGTCAGTGATAAGTTCATCAATTAGGAGCAGCTAATCCACGGGCTCAAGTTTGATAATAATGTCTGCAACAGTTGTACCCTCTCCCTCTTTATGCACAAAAAGCGGATTGATGTCCAGCTCCTTTATAACCGGATGGTTTTTAACCATGGCTCTGAGACTTACAAGATTTTTTTCAAGGGTTTCTATATCGGTTTTAGGCTCCCCCCGAAAACCATTTAAAATTGGATAACCTTTTATGCTTTTAATCATCCTTCTAACTACATTTCTTCCCATGGGGGCCATACGGAATACAACATCTTTGTAGAGTTCAACAAAGATTCCACCAAGGCCGAACATAACAGCATGACCAAAACCCGGATGACGGCTGACCCCAAGAATAACCTCTTTACCCTGTTTAGCCATCTGCTGTACAAGTACGCCATCAAGTTCAGCATCAGGCTTGTAGGCTCGTGCCCTTTCCATGATCATATTAAAAGTAGCCACAACATCAGAAGAATTTTCTATGCCAACCTTGACTCCACCTGCATCGGATTTGTGCAGAATCTGGGATGAAACAATTTTCATGACAACAGGATATCCAATGGATTCTGCGATACGAACAGCCTCTTCAGAAGATCGGGCAATCTCCATATCAAGAACATTAAATCCGTAACATTTAAGAAGGCGACTTCCCTCAAGCTCTCCCAGAACTGTCATACCCTTTTCCATACACTCATTTATAATTGCCTCTCCCTTTACCTTGTCAAATTCAATGTTGTACTGGGGAAGCACTCTTCTGGAGAGCCAGCGTGTCTGTGCATAAAGAGCACCCAGAGCACGGGCAGCACTTTCCGGAAACTGATACACTGGTACGTGATTTTTTTGAAGTAATCCAACACCATCGGAAACATCCACAACACCCATAAATGCACATACAATTGGCTTTACCGCTGACCTGGCAATCTTGACAATTGCCTCGGCAGTACCTACAGCGTCTGTCATTGACTGTGGTGTCAAAATAATCAGGACACTGTCAACTCCAGGGTCGCTTATTACGGTGGCAAGGGTGTTTTCATACCGATCCCTTGCAGCATCTCCTATAACATCAACTGGATTGTGAAAATTGGCAGTGGGTGGAAGATACTTATGCAACTCCTTAATGGTTTCCTCGGAAAACACAGCCAGTTTCAAGCCAGAATGCTCGCTCATATCTGTGGCAATTATGCCAGGGCCGCCTGCATTGGTGACAATTGCAATTCTGTCACCCTGGGGAACCTTTTTTGAAGCAAGCACTTCGGCATAATCAAAAAGCTCGTTAACTGTGTGGCAACGTATGATTCCTGACTGCTCAAATATGGCATCATAAATCGTATCAGAACCCGCAAGTGATCCTGTATGGGATGCAGCAGCCGCAGCCCCAGCATCGGATGTTCCTGATTTTATTACAATAACAGGAGTGGGGTTGATACCAGATGTCATCTCTCTTACCTCGGAGATAAACTCTTCGGCGCTCCTTGAAAGCTCCTCCATATAAATCATCACAACATCTGTATTGGGGTCTTTGTGGTAATAGCGCAGCAGATCCAGCTCGTCAACATCGGCCTTATTACCAATGGATATAAACTTTGAAAAACCAAAACCCTTGTCAGCGGCAAAGTCAAGGACTGCGGTACAAAGAGCACCACTTTGGGATATAAATGATATATTGCCGGCAGAAGGCATTCTTTTGGAAAAACTTGCATTAAGAGAAACTGACGGGGCAGGATTTATAACTCCAAGGCAGTTAGGCCCAACCAGTCTGATATTAGCTTCCCTACACATATTCTGTATCTTTTTTTCAATTTCAAGCCCCTCTCCACCAACCTCCTTAAATCCTGCTGAGACAATCACAACCCCTTTTACACCTTTGGCAATACAGGTTTCAACTGCATTTAATGAGAGCCTCGGCGGTAAAATGATCATGGCAAGATCCACAGGGTCCGGAATATCAGTAATGCTTCCGTAACATTTAACACTTAATATTGATTTAGCTTTGGGATTAACAGGGTAAAGGGTTCCCTGGTAACCTCCATAAAGGATATTTGCAAAAATATCATGACCAACTTTGCCTTTCTGGGTGGAAGCCCCAAGAACAGCTATGGAATCAGGTGCAAATATGGCATCAAGCTTATCCATAAAAAAATCTCCATCAAGGGGCTTTTGTGCCGGAATTTATTGTTGACAACACCTTTTCCATCATCAAATCTACAGAAGTTACTGCTGGGGAATCATCAGGCAGTTCAATAAGGGATCTTCTATCCATGTCAAACTCAAGAAGTGAGTCATCAGAAGGTATGGACGCCACAACAGGAATACCTATTTTTGTAACCTCATCCATAAAAGTGATGCCAAGCTTTTCAGGAGCTCTATTGACAACAAGACCAACATTTCCAACAGTCAGTTTCAGGTCACCAAGCATTGAGTGAATCCTCCCAACAGCTCTCAATCCCCTCAAGGCATAGTCAGTCACCAAAAGCAACATATCCACCTTGCCTGAAGTGCGCCTGCTTAAATGCTCCATGCCAGCCTCATTATCCACAAGAAGATATTTGTAGTTTTTCTCAAGCTCTTCTGTAAAACGATTAAGGATATTGTTAACCATGCAGTAACATCCCTGGCCCTCCTGACGTCCCATAACAAGAAGGTCAAACTCTTTTCTCTCCATCAATACCTGATTCATGAGCATCTCAAGATAAACAATCTTGTCCATCCCTGAAGGAACGCCCTGGGGATCCTTCATAAAATTTTCACGGATATCTCCGACTGTCTTTTCAACATTCATTCCAAGGGTTTCTCCAAGATTGCTGTTGGGATCAGCATCAACAGCTAAGATAGGAGAGTGTCCCCTCTTTGACAGGTAGCGCAGAACAAGGGATGCCACAGTTGTTTTACCAACTCCACCTTTACCGGCAAGTGCTATAATTTTACTCATTACGTCTCCAAGATGTATCTTTTTATATATTTTCGGAAAATAAAAAAAGTCTAATAAATAATAATCCGACCTTTGTCGCAGTGATTCTTCTCCCATAAAAAATATAAAATAACAAGATGTTCGTGAAAATCAAGCCTCAAGCTCTCCACTTTCAGATTTACCTTGCACAGATATATGGCAATATACTATTCTCCATACTTACTCAAAATCGACATTTTGATGGTTTTTTAAATACTAAATAAAAACAAAATAGAAACGGATATTAAAATGGGTTTAACAACACAGGATATTTTAAAAAAAATCAACTACATTGAAGCAGATATGGAGATTCACAGACAGATTATTTTTTCCATTCCTTCAGATAATAAACAGGAGATCGAAAACACTCTTCGTCTCATTTCGCAAAAAAAGGATCAGGTAGCTAAACTGAGAACACAAATAAAAGAGATCGATCCGGAAGAGTTTGAGAGGATTGTGCGTTTTGAAGAAGCATCCGCAAAATTCAAGAAACTTGCTTCTGAAAAAAAATTCAAGGAGATTATAGCCCTGAGTGAGTCACAGGAGTGCATATTAAAATTAAAAAACAATGACAGCCTACCATGCCTTGTAAAAGCCAAGGATGAGTCAGGGGAGTGGACTGTTTTGACATTTGACGGGGAGATAAGAACTTACTCTGGGGATGAGGTTGAGATTTAGATTCTTATCAGGCTTTTAAAAAAGGGCAGGCATTTAAAAATATATACCTGCCCTTTTGATCTGAATCTCAATATAACGTACATGGCGGATGCCCGCCACAATCGAAGGAATGAAAGTTGTTCTAAAAACAGCTATTTATTGAGACTATCATATAAAATAAAATCAGCATCTTAAGACTTAAAACACTAATTATCGACTTTTTTACACATTCAACTAAATTGCTTTATGCTTTTTTCTTGATGGCATACTGTGCTGATTTCAGAGTATTTTTCATGAGCATGGCAATGGTCATTGGCCCTACGCCACCTGGTACAGGTGTAATTTTCCCTGCAATCTCTTTGGCTTTCTCAAAATCAACATCGCCCTTGAGAATTGCCTTACCTGTTTTTTCATTCATACCAACACGATTCACACCAACATCAATAACTGTGGCACCAGGTTTTATCCACTCTGGTTTTACAAGATCCGGTACACCGGCAGCAACTATCAGAATATCAGCTCTTTGGCAGTGAGCTGCCAGATCTTTTGTTCTTGTATGAACGATGGTGACAGTACTGTTGGCACCCACACCTTTCTGGGCCATCATCATTGCAATGGGTTTACCCACAATATTTGAACGCCCAACAACAACAACCTCAGCTCCTGACGTCTCAGTACCGGAACGAACTATCATCTCCTGGATACCGGCAGGTGTACAGGGAAGGAAAATAGCCTCATCTCCGCCAATCATAAGTCGTCCGACATTAACAGGGTGAAATGCATCCACATCCTTGTCCGGGTTAATGGCGTTGAGAATCTTCTTATCATCAATATGCTTTGGCAGTGGAAGCTGCACAAGAATTCCGTGGATTTCTGGATCATTATTGTATTTATCAATAAGTGCCAGCAGATCCGCTTCTGAAATATCATCAGGCTGATCATCCTGAATCTCTTTAAAACCAACACTTAAAGCTGTTTTAACCTTGAGAGTCACATAACTAATAGATGCTGGACTGCTACCCACAAGGATAGTTACAAGGCCCGGAACCATGCCATGTTTAGCCTTCATCTCTTCAACTTCTGCTTTAACTTCTGCAAGGATATCCTTGCGTATCTCGGTACCACTTATAAGTTCTGCGGTCATTCTTCATCTCCCTATGCTCAACACAGAAATAATGAACACTGTTGATTTCACAAACTGCATAAAGCAATAATTACAAATATCCCATATTAAAAACATAATTGTAGAGACAAGGCATGCCTTGTCTCTACATTATGCGTTTTTTTCTCAAGCTGCTGTTTTTCTCAAGCTTATATAATGACAAAGCCTGAAACAAGCTGCTGTTTTCTCAAGCTTTTATAATGAGAAACCCTGAAATAACGTGGTTTAGAATACACCTTCAACCTTGCCTGTTTCAAGGTTAACGTCAACCCGTTTGAAAGCAGGATTGGAACCTGTACCTGGCATAAGACTTATGGTACCTGCAACAGGCACGATAAATCCGGCTCCACCATATGTGAGAACCTCCCTGATTTTGAGGGTCCAGCCAGTGGGAACTCCCTTGAGGGCAGGATTGTCTGAAAGTGACAGATGTGTTTTTACCATGCACATACCCATTTTTGACAGCTCAGGATCGGCCTGGATTCTGTCAATGGCAGCATTGGCTTCGTTAGAGTATTCAACACCGTCTGCGCCATAAACTTCTTTGGCAATGAGGCCGATTCTCTCTTTAATGGGCATATCAAGCTCATAGAGGAATTTAAACTCTGTCTTCTCTTCACAGGCTTCAATAACTGTCTCTGCAAACTCAATGGCTCCGTCACCACCTTTTTCCCAGTGACGGGAGAGAGCAACCTTGGCGCCTTCTGCCTCACTCAGCTCACGAACCTTGGCAATCTCAGCATCGGTATCTGTATAAAATGCATTGATACATACAACAGGAGAGATACCAGCTTTTCTAACGTTTCTGATGTGATGAATAAGGTTTGCACAACCTTTTTCAACCCACTCAACATTCTCTGTAAGATACTCCTGGGGCATTGGTTTTCCTGGTACAGGCACAGGAGCACCACCGTGGCATTTCAATGCCCTGATTGTGGCAACAACAACTGCACAGTCAGGTACAAGGCCACTGAAGCGGCATTTAAGGTTCCAGAACTTCTCAAATCCGATATCAGCACCAAATCCAGATTCTGTTACATGGTAATCAGCAAGTTTGAGACCAACTCTGTCAGCAATAATTGAACTCTGGCCAATTGCGATATTTGCAAAAGGACCTGCATGGACAATAACCGGCTGACCTTCAAGGGTCTGCATCAGAGACGGATTAAGAGCATCAACCATCCAAGCTGTCATTGCACCTGCAACCTGAAGATCTTCTGTGGTAACAGGTTTGCCTTTTTTGGTGTATGCAACAACTATCTTGCCCATTCTTTCACGCATATCCTTAAGATCACGGGATACGGAAAGAATTGCCATAACCTCTGAAGATACGGCAATACCGAATTTTGATTTCATCATGAAACCATCGGATTTTCCATTAACACCATCAATACCAATAATGATATTTCGCAGTGCCTGGCAGCAGAAATCCATGATCCAGCCCATCTCAACCCTTGTGGGATCAATGTCAATGCGTTTCATGCCGGAGAGTCTTTCAAGCTGTTCGTCAGTGTAGTTTCTCTCATGCTGCAGACGGGATGTAAGTGCAACCATTGCAAGGTTATGTGCATTCATGATGGCATTGATATCGCCGGTGAAACCAAGGGAAAAAGGTGTAAGAGGGATACACTGTGCAAGGCCTCCACCTGCGGCAGAACCCTTGATATTCATGGTAGGTCCGCCTGAAGGCTGACGAATGGCCGCACAAACGTTCTTCCCAAGTTTGCCAAGTCCCTGCACAAGACCCATGGAAGAAGTTGATTTTCCTTCTCCAAGTGGAGTCGGAGTAATAGCTGTCACATCAATGTATTTTCCATTAGGCTTGTCTTTAAGACGCTCAAGCACAGCCCTGAAATCAATTTTCGCGATGTAATGTCCCTGGGGAAGAAGTTCTTCCTTTGTGAGCCCAAGCTTTTCACCGATTTCATAGATGGTCAGCATGTCTTTTTCTGCATCCTGTGCAATTTCCCAGTCAGCATGTTTGGTTGGATCTAATGCCATTTTAAAACTCCTTTTTTGAAAATAATGTTTAAGCTCATCATAACAGATGATCACATCATAAATAACATAATTTAACTTGCCATTACAAAACCCTGTCTCATTTTCATGATATAGGGTAGCCGATTAAAGCCAAGAGCATCAGCAAGTAAATTTAATTGGCATACTCCACTCTACACTTTAAAAAGGGCTTTTCTCCTTATAATTAGTATTCTTGATCAAAAAAGTGTAAACTACTTTTATGATCATATAAAGGGTGCCCTATTTTGTAGTGAATATGAAAAAACCATTTAATTTTAATAAAATTACAAAAATAATCCGTGATCAGATATTGAAATGAGCCATTCCAGAAGCCTGCAAACGTTGAAGCCTACAATAATTTATTTAAAAGTATTATTAGCGGTTATACGTACCATAAATACATTTCGGACAAAATGTTAATGAGAAGTGAGTTTTCGGAATAATCTTATAATGAGCATTGACAGTCAAGAAATATTTGCACAATCAGCCAAAAAAAATCTCTATGGCACCTATCATCAACAATAGAATTGAGCCAATGCTTTTAAAAAAATCAACTGAACAGAATTCATTTATTAATCATATCAAATATTTTCAACATAGAATTAACATTCTACTGCTTTCATTTTCATCAAGAATTAATGCACTCATCTATTGACAAAAGGTTACCCTGCCTGTAAATATTCTGATGGTTAATTCAGGAGACACCTTTTGCAGCCATGAAGTTAAATGAACATAATTTAAATATACATAAAAGGGGCATCCTAAAAAACAGTACATTTACATGAGCAGGAATTCCTTTTTTTTCTCTACTACCTGTTCAAAATAATGTAAAGCATTTCGGCACTCTTCAGATTACTTTATGATCAAGTTTCATTTTTTTTAGATTTATCCACAACAGCATATGTTTAATCCAAAAAATGGAATGTTGCAGGTGAAGGATGCCAGAGTATTTCAGGATGATTTGAAAGATACCCACAATTTTAAGGTTATTAAACAGATCAATTATGAATATATCTCCAAAATACTGTTTTTTAAAAACTTTCAATCCCCTTTGTGCAATCCCCGGTCAAGCTCTTTTTTTGGCTTTCCATATGATTTAGTTATAAACAATCATATTACTGATAGTAACCCGCAACCATTTAATAATCTATCCATAAGGAGGTAAAAGTGGGATTTGAAATTACTAAAGAATCCTATGCCGGCGCAATCAAAGGTATTACCATTGGAAAAGGTGACAATACCCTCACAATTGGTGCCGAATCATGTTATCCTTTTTACCAGTTTGAAGGAGACATGCCAAACAAACCCGTCATCGCCATGGAAATATGGGACATGGAACCCCAGGACTGGCCAGCAAGTGCCCTGGCACCTTTTAAGGATGTTATATCAGATCCGGCTGCCTGGGCAAAAAAATGTGTGGAAGAATTTGGGGCACAAATTATTGTTCTTCAGTTGAAAAGTATTGATCCCAATGATCAGGACGCTTCTCCAGAAGATGCTGCCGCAACTGTCCAGAAAGTCATTTCAGCCATCAATGTCCCTCTGGTTGTCTGGGGATGCACCTCACCTGCCAAAGACGAAGCTGTTCTTAAAAAAATCGCAGAGGTATGCCAGGGAGAAAACCTGATTCTCGGCCCTGTGGAGGAGAAGAACTACAAAGGTATTGGCGCTGCTGCTATGGGATATGGCCACACAGTGATATCCTCATCTCCCATTGATGTCAACCTTGCCAAGCAGGTTAACATTCTTCTTGAAAACCTCGGAGTTCCCTTAAACAAGGTAATTGTTGATCCCACAACCGGTGGTCTAGGGTATGGTCTTGAATACACCTACTCTGTTATGGAGCGTCTAACAATGGCTGCCATGACCCAGGGTGACGATAAACTCCAGAACCCCATTATAAACAACCTTGCAAACGAAGTATGGAAATGCAAGGAGGCCAAACAGACCGCAGAAGAGGCACCTGAACTTGGTGACCCTGAACGTCGTGCCATACTGATGGAAGCTGTTGGTGCTGTATCCTACTTTATGGCTGGTTCCAATATCATGATAATGCGCCATCCAGAAGCAATCAAGCTTGCAAAAGCCTTTATTGAACTTATCAGCAATGGCGGCTCTGCAGCAGATATTGCTCCCATCGCCAAACGCCTTGACGATGTTGAGATTGACTTTGCAGCTCTTGCACCAGCTCCGGATCTTTCAATTGAAGAGGCCAAGGCTGCGGCTCCTGCTGCCAAACCTGCTGCTCCAAAAGCAGAAGCTCCAAAACCTGCTGCCGCTGCCGCTCCTGCTGCTCCAAAGGCTGAAGCTGCTCCTGCACCAAAAGCTGAAGCTGCTCCTGCTGTTGATGCAAAGGCACAGGCTGAAGCTGAAGCAAAAGCAAAAGCTGAGGCAGAAGCAAAGGCAAAGGCTGATGCAGAAGCAAAAGCAAAAGCTGACGCTGCTGCCAAGGTAAAAGCTGAAGCCGACGCAAAAGCAAAAGCTGAAGCTGATGCAAAAGCCAAAGTTGAAGCAGAGAAAAAAGCTGCATCTGATGCTGCTGCCAAAATTGAGGCTGAAGAGCAGGCTCTCAGGGAAAAACGCGCTGCGGAACAGGCAAAACACAAGACAGCACAATCTTCGGCACCTGCTGCCCCTGTAAGCATGACCCCTGCCAAAGAGCAGTTGTCGGAACTTGACAAGATTCTGAAGGGTCTTGATAGAGTACACAAGAGAGTGTAATAAGAGTATCCAATACTATTTTACTTGTTCATAGCTCATGACAAGTACTTACATAACAGGAGGAGGAACCTCTAATGGCAGAAGTAAAAAAAGATAAGGGTCCCAAATTAGCAGACCCCATTGAATCCACAATTGATTTAGCTACCCAGGAAATGATCACAAGATCCCATAAGCTTGGTGTTGAAACTGTCTTTGACAGAGCCTTGAATATGAAACAGTGTAATATCGGACTTCAGGGTATATGCTGCAAAAACTGTGCAATGGGACCATGCAGACTGCCCCTTCCCAAAGGCGGCATTGAAGGTGAGGATACCCGTAAGGGACTTTGCGGTGCCACTGCAAATACAATTGCTGCAAGAAACTTTATCAGAATGATCGCAGGTGGTGCTGCCGCCCATTCAGATCACGGAAGATCTGTTGCTGAAGTGTTTATGGCTGCTGCAAGAAAAGAGAGCGATGCATACACAATAAAAGATACTGAAAAACTCCTTGCTGTTGCACCTCACCTTGGAGTTGCAGTTACCGTTGAAGTTGACGGTGAAACCCTTGACAGAGATATTGACGAAATAGCCCTTGAAGTTGGTGAAAAAGCACTGAATGAATGGGGTAAAGCCGACGGCGAACTTCTCTATCTGAAACGTGCACCCCAGCCTCTTTATGAAAAATGGGAAAAATATGGTGTAAAACCAAGAAACATTGACAGGGAAATTGTTGAGATCATGCACCGCACACACATGGGTGTTGACCAGGATTACAAAAACCTCATCAAGCAGGGTACAAGAGCATGTCTGGCTGATGGATGGGGCGGCTCAATGCTGGCAACGGATCTTCAGGATATCCTCTTTGGAACACCATATCCGCTCCAGTCTGAAGCCAATCTTGGTGTAATGAAAAAAGATCATGTAAACATCATCATTCATGGACATGAGCCTGTACTGTCCGAGGTTATTGTTGCTGTTGCACAGTCCCAGGAGATGATTGACTATGCAAAAAGCAAAGGCGCAAACGGTATCCAGCTTGGCGGTATCTGCTGTACAGCCAATGAGATGCTCCAGCGTCACGGTGTCCCCACAGCCGGTAACTACCTCCAGCAGGAACTTGCAATTATAACTGGTGCCTGCGATGCAATGGTTGTTGATATCCAGTGTATATTCCAGAACCTTGCAAATGTAGCAAAATGCTTCCACACAAAACTTATCACAACCCACCCAATTGCCAGAATGGAGCAGGAAAACGTTATCCACATCGAATTCAATGAGCACTATGCACTTGAAGATGCCACACGTATTGTAAAAATGGCAATTGATAACTTTGAGAACCGTGATGCAGATGTCATGATTCCCCAGCACAAGTCAGCCCAAATTGCAGGCTTTGGCGTGGAATCCATCAAATACCACCTTGGTGGAACATTCCGTGGAACATACTACACCCTCAATGATAATATCATCAATGGCCGAATCCGTGGTATTGCAGGTGTTGTAGGATGTAACAATGCCAGAACAAAACATAATGAACATCACATCACTATCATAAAAGAGCTGATCAAAAACGATGTAATTGTTCTCAGTACCGGATGCAGTGCTATTACTGCTGCTATGCACGGCCTTCTCACCCCTGAAGCTGCTGCGGTTTACTGCGGGCCAGGCCTTGCAGAGATCTGTGAAACTGTTGGTATTCCACCTGTTCTTCATCTTGGCTCATGCGTTGATAACAGTCGTATTCTTCTTGCTGCAACAGAGGTTGTCAAAGCTGGCGGCCTTGGAAATGATATTGCTGACCTGCCTGCTGCCGGAAGTGCTCCCGAGTGGATGAGTGAAAAAGCCATCTCCATTGGCCATTATTTTGTAACATCTGGTGTCTATACAGTATTTGGCGGTACTCTGCCTACATTTGGAGCTCCTGTATTCCAGGATTATCTTTTCAAAGAGATGGAGAAGATGTACGGAGGAATGTGGGATGTGACTGAAGACCCAATTGAACATGCACATAAAATGATTGCCCATATTGACAAAAAGCGTAAAGAGCTTGGCATTGACAAGGCCAGAGAAAGAGTTCTCATGGATATGGCGGATCGCCAGAAACTTGAAGCCTAATCTGTTTATGGGTATGTCAGATCCCAGGGCACCTGAAGCTTGATTTGTTTATGGATATCTCAAATCTCCGGATACAGAGATGTTTGATTTGCTTATGAGTACCCCACTGTTTATGGATATCTCAAATAACCGGAATACTTGAAGCTTTGTTTATTCATGGACAGGACTAAAACGTAAGAATTTTGACTATCAAGCTTTTGATTACTATCAAGCTTTTGATTACTATCAAGCTTTTGATTACTATCAAGCTTTGATTACTATCAAGCTTTGATTACTATCAAGCTTTGATTACTATCAAGCTTTGAAATAAAAAATAATAAATGCAAAAAATAATAAATCCTCAACGAAGGAGGAATATATATGTCTAAATTAATAGCATTTGCAGCTATTCAGGGTGGATATAAAGTAGTTTCGGAAGTCGAGGGGCTTTACAGAAAAGCTCTGCAGACCTATAATGCAGATACAAAAGTTGAATTTCCCAATACAGGGTACTACCTTCCTGTCATTTACTCCTTGACAGGCCTTAAAGTTACCAATCTTGAAGAGTTGAAAAAACCACTTGATTTTGCCCGTGGACTTTTGCCACCACACGTGAAAAGCAAAAATCACCTTCCCTATCTTGGCCCACTCCTTGACGCAGGTATGGCAGGTATTATTGCATACGAAATCAAGGAAGCTTTACGAGCTGTTACAGATCCTGATTTCTATTATCCCCATGAAGATCCTGATCTTGAAGCCGGTAAAATCTGGACAGGCCCTGCTGATGATACCATCCTGAGAAAAAGAGGTGTTGAGTTTGTTGATGGTTCAGCCCCTGGATTTGCTGCTATTGTTGGTGCTGCTCCAAATCCTGAAATCGCCAAAATGATCGTGGAGGATTATCAGCGAAAGAGTCTCTATATTTTCTGTGCTGCAAACCATAATGGCCAGACTGTTATTGAGCAGCTTATTGAAGCCGGTGTTCAGGTTGGATGGAACACACGTATTGTTCCATTTGGGCCTGATATCTCATCTGCTGTATTTGCCCTTGGTTTTGCCAACAGGGCTGCAATGGCTTTTGGTGGCGTACAGCCCGGTGACTACAAGACTATACTTAAATACAACAAGGACAGAATTTTTGCCTTTGTCAACGCTCTGGGTGATATTGGTACCGAGTGGGGTGTTGCTGCGGCCGGTTGTGTTAACTGGGGTTTTCCGACTCTGGCTGATACTGATATTCCACAGATTCTGCCTACTGGTCTCTGTACATACGAGCATGTTGTTACCAACGTTAAGCATGATGAAATGTGCCAGAAATCCATTGAGACTCGCGGCCTTAAGGTCAATGTAACTGAAATTGACATCCCCATGGCATTTGGTCCTGCATTTGAAGGTGAGCGTGTTCGCGGTGCAGATCTCCATGTCCAGTGCGGCGGTGGAAAGACCCAGTGTACAGAGCTTGTGAAAATGGCTCAGATGAACGAGATCGAGGATGGCAAAGTGATTCTGGAAGGTCCGGATGTAACAGACCTTAAAGAAGGCGAAACCTTCCCACTTGGCATCTATGTACAGATTGCAGGTCGTGAGTTCCAGGAAGATTTTGAACCCATCATGGAACGCCAGATTCATCACCTTGTAAACTATATACAGGGCATCATGCATATTGGCCAGCGAGATATTTCCTGGGTACGTATAAGCAAGGCAGCAATGGAAAAAGGCTTCAGCCTCAAACATATCGGTGTTGTACTCCATGCCAAGTTTCATCAGGATTTCAAAAAAATCGTAGATAAGGTACAGGTCACCCTCTACACAAAAACAGAAGATGTTGACAAAATTACAGCAAGGGCAAGGGCGGAATATCAGACCCGTGACTCACGTGTTGACAGCATGACCGACGAAGATGTTGAAATCTTCTACTCCTGCACACTGTGTCAGTCATTTGCACCAAACCACGTCTGCTCCGTCAGCCCTGAAAGAACAGGACTTTGCGGCGCATATAACTGGATGGACTGCCGGGCTGCATTTGAGATCAACCCAACAGGGCCTAACCAGCCAATTGAAAAGGGTGAGTGCATTGATCCAAAACTTGGCCAGTGGAAAGGTGTCAACGAGTTTGTACAAAAAGCATCCAGAGGAGCTGTAACACACTACAACTTCTACTCCATGGTTCATGATCCAATGACCACATGCGGATGCTGTGAATGTATTGCTGCCATGCTACCATCATGCAACGGTGTTATGACAGTAGGTCGTGATTATCCCGGTGATACTCCATGCGGCATGAAATTTACAACACTTGCCGGTGTCATGGGCGGTGGTGCTTGCTCTCCAGGCTTTGTGGGTCATTCCAAACACAATATCACACAGGGTAAATTCATCCTTGGCGATGGTGGCCTATTGAGAATGGTATGGATGCCCAAGATGCTCAAGGAAGAGCTCAAGGATAGAATTGATGCAAGGGGTGCTGCAATGGGTGTACCTGATCTTTATGACAAAATTGCAGATGAAACTGTTGGAATCACAGAAGAAGAGATTCTTCCATTCCTCCAGGAGAAAGGTCATCCAGCTCTTAGCATGGAACCACTCATTGGATAAACAGACATTAAAATGATCGCTTTTTACTTCTCCGAAACTCCTGCTACCCTTAATAAAGGCAAAAAAGAGAAAGGAGAATAATTTGTTTCACCTTAAAAGAAGCATTACAGCTTAAAATCAACATAACATAAGCAACCAAATTCAGAAAAGCCATGCCTTCTAAAACGGGGCATGGCATAATCTGAAAAAAGCGATCATACAAAAAATATTTTTATAACAAATAAGAGGAGAGAACAATGGCATTAACCGGTATTCAGATATTCAAGCTCCTTCCAAAGACCAACTGCAAGGAGTGTGGTGTTCCCACATGCCTTGCATTTGCCATGAATCTGGCATCTGGAAAGGCTGAACTTGACAGTTGTCCATATGTATCCGACGAAGCTCGGGAAAAGCTTGCCGAAGCATCTGCCCCACCCATTCGTCCTGTAAAACTTGGAAAGGGCGTGCGCCAGACAACCACCGGTGGAGAGACAGTCCTTTACAGACACGAAAAAACTTTCTTTAATCCAACAGTGCTTGCTGCAACTGTTGCATCAGATATTGATGCAGCGGCTCTTGATAGCAAACTGAAAGTTTATAATGCTTTCCAGTACGAAAGGGTAGGTCTTAACCTGAGACCTGAACTTCTGGTTGTAAAAGATGTCGGAGCTGGTGCTGCTGCTTTTGCCGACACTGCCAAGAAAATTGCATCTGAATCAGAATTCAACCTTGTACTTATGACTGAAGATGTTGATGTAATGAAAGCGGGCGTTGAAGCTGCCGGCTTTAAACGTCCTTTGATATATGCTGCAACAGAAGCTAATGTGGATGCCATGGGCGCCCTTGCAAAAGAGAACGATCTTCCTGTTGCTGTTAAAGCTGACTCTGTAGAGGCTCTTATTCCCCTGACCACAAAGCTTACCGGCATGGGAATCAAGGATATTGTAATTGACTCCGGTTCCAGGGAAATCAAGCAGGCCCTTGAAGATCAGGTGGCAATTCGCCGTGCAGCCCTTAAAGCAGGTAACAAGGCTCTGGGCTTTCCCACAATCACTTTCCCATGTGAAATGGCTTCCAACCTTGATATGGAAACAGTTATATCTGCCATGTTTGTTGCCAAATACGGCGGAATTGTTGTAATGTCAGATTTTACAACAGAGTCTCTATTCCCACTTCTTCTTGAAAGACTTAATATCTTTACAGATCCCCAGAGACCAATGACTGTTACAGAAGGTATCTTTGAAATCGGCAACCCTGACGAAAACTCACCTGTTGTGGTTACAACAAACTTTGCTTTGACCTACTTCATCGTTTCCGGTGAAATTGAAGCAAGCAAGGTTCCATGCTGGCTGCTAATAAAAGATTCTGAAGGTCTTTCTGTTCTTACTGCCTGGGCTGCCGGTAAATTCGGCGGTGATGACGTGGGAATGTTTGTTAAAAAATGCGGTATCATGGATAAGGTAAAACATACAGAGCTGATCATTCCAGGTTATGCTGCAGCCATTGCCGGTGATGTGGAAGAGGAACTTCCGGGCTGGACAATAACAGTAGGCCCAAGGGAAGCTGCACATCTGCCTGCATTCCTTAAATCAAAATAGATTGCAGAAAAAAAGCGTGTAGTCGTTTTTTGACATCCTTCATATCATACAAAAAGACTTGACACTTTTTTGGTTGGAGCACAATTGACAATCAGGTAGTTTAAGTTATGCAACGTGTAAACCGTAAAATGAAGGATGCCAGTATTTTTCATTTTTTTTCAACGCTAAACCATAAAGGAACAGATTATGATACTATTTGGAGAAAGCCTGAATGTTATTTCCAACGTGATTGGAAAGGAGTTCAAAGAGCCTGATCCTGCCAAGCGTAATCCAGAACCCATCCAGAAAGAAGTTATCATGCAGAAGGAAAAGGGCATGGATTACATTGATATCAACCTTGGGCCTGCCAAAAAATTTGGTACAGAGCTTATGCCTTGGGTGGTTCAGGTGGTACAGGAAGCAGTTCCCGGCATGCCCCTTCTTCTCGATACATCAAACATTGATGCCATTGAAGCAGGATTAAAAGTTGCAAAACCTGCTGATAAACCCCATATAGTTAATTCCATCATGGCAAGACCGGAACGCTATGAATCAATGGTACCAATGGCTGCAAAGTATGATGCAGATTTTGTTGCCCTGATGTGGGGACCTGATGGTCTTCCAAGGGATGAAAATGAGCGTGCTGCCCTTGCTGTGGAACTTCTCTATTTTGCTAACGAGGCAGGTATTCCAAATGAAAAAATTTGGGTTGATGGTATCGTAACTCCGGTTAATATCCAGCAGCCCCAGGCCATAAGCCTCATGAATTTCCAGGGAATGCTTCAGGATATTGCTCCTGGTGCAAAGAGCACATGCGGTCTTTCCAACATTTCCAACGGGCCTCCAAACCATCTTCGTCCAATCCTGAACCAGACCTACATGGTGATGCTGCAGAAATATGGCATGGAGTCTGTTATCTCTGACCCACTTGATGAGAAATTGACATCAATTGCAAAGGGAGAACGTCAGGACATTATTGATCTTGTTTATGCAATAATGGATGGCAACCAGCCTGATATGGGCAGCCTCAGCAAAGAGATGCAGGATTATGCAAAGACCGTTAACGTAATTCTGGGCAATACACTCTATTCAGACTCTTGGCTTGAGCTGTAATCCACAAAACAGTTTTACATATTGTCTGAAATCAGTTAAACACAATGGAAACCTCTCTCTTCTCTTTGCAAGGGAGAGGTTTTTTTTAATGCTCTACTCAAAAAACACATTTTTTATTAAAAAGCCTCTATAACAATTATGAACACAAAAACCACCAAGATAAAGGATCAATGGCTGTACGTGGTTATTCAGGATCCAGGAACATCATCAGAAGAGCTTATGGGATTCGCAACAGATTCTATTCCCACTCCTTTTATTCCAGCTTTTGAGACAAAAGAAGAAGCCCAGCAATGTTTCCTGCTCATGCCCAAAGATCTCATGAATAAAAAATATGAAGTTCAGGCTATCATAAAAGAAGACCTGATTGAACATGCCAAATCCAATGGCCACAAGGTATATCTTATTGATCATAAAAGCAGCATTAAAAATGAGATTATGTAAATGATGATGGCACTCATCAGCAACCCCGCATTATTAAGATGAGTCGGGGGTATTTTCATGCTAAAACTCCATGGCCGCATGCAACGGCCACCTGGACTATTGAAAAAGAATCTGTTTTCACGACAAAGGAAGAGAGAAACATAATGGGTTTAAAACTGGCAATCGGCGGCAAAGGCGGCGTTGGAAAAACCACAATAACTTCACTTTTGGCAAGATGCATTGCACATCTTGATCCTGACAACAGGGTAATTGCCATTGATGCTGATCCTGTGGCAAACCTTGCTGCCGGTCTTGGCATTTCCGAAAATATCCCCATTACACCTGTGGCAGAACTTTCCGATCTGATAGCAGAGCGAACCGGAGCTAAACCAGGTACAATGGGTGGATTTTTTACTCTTAACCCAAAAGTGGATGATATACCTGAAAGATTTTCACTGGAAAGAGATGGCGTTAAACTTCTGGTCATGGGAACAGTAAAAAGCGGTGGTTCCGGATGTATCTGCCCTGAAAGCACAATACTCAAGGCTTTGATGAACCACCTTGTACTTGCCAGAAAAGATATTGTAATAATGGATATGGAAGCTGGCGTGGAGCATCTTGGACGTGCAACTTCTGGATCAGTGGATGCGCTTGTTGCAGTGGTGAACCCAGGTGCAAGAAGCCGTGTGGCTGCCGAAAGAATTCGCAAACTGGGTCAGGATATCGGAATAAAGCGAATCGTAGTACTGGGAAACAGAATCAGATCAAAGGAAGACGAAAAATTGATCGCAGACTCTCTTTCTGACTTTGAAATAATTGGATTTTTGCCTGAGTTTGACGAAATTGCAGAAGCAGACAGAAAAGGCGTCAGACCCTTTGACGATATAACGACCATCCCCCTTGAACTGAAACAACTGGCAGGAAAATTTCTGACTCTATCATGAAAAAAGGGCATCCTTTAAAGCGGTTTTGAAGGATGCCGTTTTTCTCATGTATGTTTTTTGCAGAGACGGTGTATGGTCTGCGCATGCCATTCTCCTCTGCCTGAAAAAGTTGGCTGGCCAAGATCAACAAGATGCTGTGCTACTTGATCAAATGTACAACCTTTTTCACGCAGGGAGATAATAATAGCCATAACTTCTTCGCGGGAGAGAATACCCTCTTTTCCCTGGCTACCTTTACTGGTTAGCAGATCGTCTTTTTTATCAATATTATTAGAAGAGTTAGAGGGCGATGAAACACTCTTCCTTGATGTTTTTACCTCGCCTTTTTTGCGACTCAAAACAGTAACCTGCTGACTGTTTGACTCTTTTGATGAACTTTTTCTCACTGAATGCCCTGCCTCACCGGTTTTCTCACCTTTTTTTCTGAGCAGTACATCTTTGTTTCTTTGCTTTGGTTCCGGTGCTCTATCACTGTTGGCTGATTCAAGTGTCATTGCAGAAGCAGTATGGCTTGGGGTTCCTTGGGAATCTGATGATTCCGGCGAAACCTGTTGAGAAATTTTTTCTTTAGATTCTTCTACAGAATCATTTTTTAGAGGTTGAGTAGCAATTGTATCTTTCTTCCCCTTAAATTGTGACAAGGAGTCCTTCTTTGCAGAACCTTTTAATGAAGAAGATTTTTCAGAACCTGAATCAAATCTGACTTTTTCTCTAAAAAACAACTCTTCCTCTTCAACAAAATTTGGAGATGTATTGTTTTCCTGGTAAAAATCATTTGAGTCAATCATTTGAGCAGATTCACCGACTGTCTCGGCACCGCCATCACCAACATATGTATCTTCAATGGTAGCGCCTGGCAGCTCAGAACCAGCACTCAATGCAAGCAGTTTTTTCAATGTTGAAGAGGAAGTTGCAACCCGCATGTACTCAGCAAGCTCCTCAAGTGCAATTGCTTTACGCTCTTCAACCATTACCCGCCTCTCCTGGACACTTATGAGCATCTCCTGGTTTTTTGTGAAAACATCCATAAGCTCAGCCAACTGATCAGTTCCCTCCACTGGAATGTATGGTGGCTGGAGATCTGCACCAGTCGGCATATGAGGCTGAGCAGAACCTCTGGTTACAGGTCTTTTGATATTGCCACCTCTTGTATTCTGATAGTTCCCATGCCCCTGGTGTAAGCCTGGTGATGTATTATACTGATTTCCATTATCAAAACCTCTTCTGGTCCTGGGCGTCCGCTTTTCCTTCTGGCTGTTCCCTCTGAGACTTTGAAGAAAGTCATTCATCGCATCTGGTCTCCCTGTTTTATATTTTTATCGTGAAAATGACTATTATTTTTATACTTGGGGGTGATTGATACGTCATCAATCATGCCTGTTTACCGTGGAAATGGATACAAATTTTAATCTTTGGGGGTGGTTACATCGCAGCCATGTCCGTTTACCGTGAAAATGGATATAAATTTCTATCTTTAGGGGGTGGCTCAATCGCAGCCATGTTCGTTTACATAAGATTATGATTTCGTAAAAAGCGATGCTCAAAAAAACTGTAAGGGCATTTTCTTAAATAACGATGTTTATGTCAAGTTTTTTAAAAATTATGATAAGCACCTACTCAATTAAAACGTCTTGTCCAAAGAGCACCTTTCAAAGTATAGACCTGTATGACTCCATCAATTCCAAAGCCTCGTATGCTTTGGAGATACGTGTAAGAGCCTGCCGGAATTTGCTGCATTCAGGCCATCCTTTAACAAACCAGACAAGACGACTTCTCATCATCTTGCAGGCTGTCTCCTCGCCAAAGTAGTCAACGCTTTCCATAAGAAGCGTTCGCATCGCATCAAAAATCTCGTCAATTGAACGTTCCTTGCAGTTTCTACCGGCAATCATATCGTCAATATCTGCGAGTATAAAGGGATTACTCATGGCTGCACGTCCAACCATAACAGCATCGCATCCTGTCTCTTCCATCATGCGAATTCCATCATTGGGAGTTACAATATCCCCGTTTCCTATCACAGGAACAGAGAGAATCTCTTTGAGTTGCTTTATAAGAGCCCAGTCTGCTTTACCCCTGAATCCCTGGGATGCTGTTCTTGGATGAATAGCCACAGCGTCAACACCACATTTTTCCGCCCTGCCGGCAATATCAACTGCCTGTCTGCCGGAGTTGTCCCAGCCCGCACGTATTTTTATGGTAAAAGGAAGAGAAGTTGCACCCCTGACAGCTTTAATAACAGCTTCAGCATTGTCCGGGTTCTGCATCAGCGCAACACCTGCACCGGTTTTAACCACCTTCCTTACACTGCATCCCATGTTGATATCAATTAAATCAGCATCTCCTCTTTGCTGAATATTCCTTGCAGCCATTGCCATTATATCAGGCTCAGAACCAAAAATCTGAATTGAGACAGGGTGTTCATCAGGATGAGTTTCAAGGAGGCGTGCGGTCTTATCGGAATTGTAAAACAGACCTTTAGCACTTACCATCTCCGAACACACCAACGCACATCCACAGCGCTTTACAAGTGTTCTAAATGGCTGGCTCGTGATACCGGCAAGGGGAGCAAGTATGGTGTTTCCCTGGATTTCAAGTTTACCGATTTTCATATTTAACGCAGTTTACCACAAAATAAAAATAAGAATCTAAAAATAGCGTTTTTGAAATACTTTTCCATGGAGATAACTAAGGAATGAACACGAAATAATGGCATCTTTCATTTGTCAGTTTACACTTTTTTTGAACCATGATTTTCATGATTAAACGGGCATGATTGCGTATCAATCACCCCCAAGTATAAAAAATAATAGTCATTTTCACGGTAAAAACAGCACAAGCCCTTATTCCTGATTTTTCTTCTTTAAAAACTCATTAAAAGAGACAATCCGGCTTTTTTCTGCATCACCATCAGTATGTAACTTTTCTTCATCCAAAGCTGACAATGATTCTGATTCCTCTATTTCTGATGGTTCCATGATACTGTGTTTTTCTACCGTATTTTTCTTTTTAGCAGATATTTCATAAAAGCCATTACTGTTACGTGACACTTTAGGCTTCTCTTCCTCTTCCTCATCAAAGTCGTCTTCCGGCGATTCCACAACTTCAATGCGCATTCTCTTGCCACCCATGAAAAACTCACCGCCATTTATATAGAGATCTTTCAATGTCCAGACCACAACCTTTAAAGGGATCTGAAGCACAAGCAGTTCAATATTAAACCAGTCTCTTTTAACATCAGGCCATATTGATTCTACCCTTGCAAAAAAAACTGGTGTATCTTCAAGATATACAAGTACAATATCGTTCTCAATTGCCATTATTAATTATCCCTGTAATTCCTCTTTCAGCAGAAGTTTTTCCATATATTCACCCCACTCCAGGGGAAGCATCTGTTTTTTTTTTGAGTTGCAACTCTTACAGCATGGAACCACATTATTTTTAACTGATTTCCCCCCCCTTGCAATGGGAACAATGTGGTCCATTGTCAGCTCTGAAGGCGTATGAACACTTTTGCAATAATGACACACACCCTGGGATCGTTTTCTTTTCCACCACTGACTGTTTCTCAGCTCCCTTGCCTTCTGTTTTTCCCTTTTCTGAAGCCCCTCATCAAGGTCAAAGTAATAGTAATCCATTTTATTTAAATCATCGGGCTACTTATACCCAAACTCCCTCATAGTTAGCTCATTTCGGCTCCAGTTTTTTGTAACCTTTACAAATAGCTTTAAAAGTACTTTAGAACCTGTCATGCGCTCTATGTCCTTTCTTGCCTGCTCTCCGATCCTTTTCAGCATCTGTCCACCCTTGCCAATCACGATTCCTTTCTGGGAATCCCTGTCAAGGTGAATGCTTGCATGAATAACGATCAATTTTGATTCCACCTTGAAAGAATCCACAGTCACCGCACTTGAATAGGGAATCTCCATACCGGTCATGCGAAAAATTTTTTCACGAATCATCTCTCCGGCAATAAATTTCTCGGAGAGATCTGTTAAAGTATTTTCTGGAAACAGCCTAGGACCTTCAGGAAGAGCAAGTTGCACCTCATTAAGAAGCTCATCTATCTGAACTCCCCTGGCAGCGCTTATGGGAACCACAGCCATGAAGGGATGGAGTTCTGAACAGTTTTTAATCATAGGTAACAGCCTGTCCGCAGATACGAGGTCTGTCTTATTAATAGCAAGAATAACAGGCTTTCGAGCCTTTTCAAGCTGTTTGATGATTATCTGTTCCGATGTCATATCCCTCACAGATGCATCAATCATAAGCAGAATGGCATCCACATCCTGAATGGCTGCAATTGCCTGATCCACAATTTTCCGATTCAAAAGAGAGCCTGCTTTATGGATACCTGGTGTATCAATAAAGATTATCTGGGAAGATGGTCTTTCAACAACTCCAAGTATCCTGTCCCTTGTGGTCTGGGGCTTTCTTGAGGTTATGGATATCTTTTCTCCTGTGACACGGTTCAGGAGTGTTGATTTACCGGCATTTGGTGCCCCTGCAATGGCTATAAAGCCAGATCTAAAAATAGCTGGCAAAACTGCACCGACTCTTTTTCCACTATGGGCATCTTTATTTACAGAGGGTGGCTCTGAAGTTGTCTTTGACACAAAATCTCCTGTCTCTTCTGTTTATATGAAAGTCTCAATTAATAGCTGTTTTTAAAACGACTTTCATCTCTTCGATTGTGGCGGGCATCCGCCATGTACGTTATTAAATTTCAGCTATTTTAGATAACTGTCATAGTCTGCGTGACTTCCAATCCAGATCCATTGAACTCCTTGGGGAGCGGTAATCATTGGCAATTTGTTGATCCCAAATACTATTTTCGTATTCGACAAACCACTCTCTAAATGTTGCAAAATCTTCGGCTGGCAGAGAACGTACCCTTGATTCTAACTCTTCAACTTCACTCATCATGACACCTCATCATTGTTTTTTGTGTGAGAGTAGCATAAGCAAGCTTTACACTTTCCGTAATACCATTCTCATTTTTCGGTAGTTTCCAACAAAAAAGTGTAAACTGATAAATGAAACATGCCCTATTTCCACGATAAAAAATCAATTTTGAGAAAAAAGGGTTCCAAGCTCTTCAAGCACACTCTCCCTGCCCTGCTTTGATGTGGCAGAAAAAAGAATTATATCCTCTGTTCTGCACCCCAGCATACTTGCTGTGGCAGCAAGTTGTTTCTGCTGTTTATTGCGGGATAGCTTATCCGCCTTGGTAAGCACAATCAAAGCTGGAATGGAGCGATTAGCAAGCCATTGCATCAGCTCAAACTCTTCTTTTCGGGGTTCACGGCGTATATCAATCAAAAGCAGAACCCCCATAAGATTTGGCCTGACACTGAGATATCTTTCAACCATAGGGCCCCATTGCGCTCTTATTTTTTTGGAGACCTTTGCATATCCATATCCAGGCAGATCTACGAAAAAAAAGTTACTGTTAATATTAAAAAAATTTATCAACTGGGTACAACCTGGCCTTGAACTTGTTTTAACAAGGCTCTTTCTGTTGACCAGAGTATTGATAAGCGATGATTTTCCCACATTGGAACGCCCTGCAAATGCAACTTCAGGAAATTCCGGTTCCGGAAAATGTGATGGATTAACAGCACTTTTAATAAATTCTGCCTGCTTGATTATCATATGCCCCCCCGCAAAAAATCAGCCTCCCTGCCGATTGTTAAGGTAGTTCTCAAGGCGATCCATTGCCTTTTCAATATTCTCCATGGAGTTTGCATAGGAGAATCTGAGGTAGCCCTCACCGTTTTTACCAAATGCAATTCCAGGAGTTATGCCAACATGGGCATTTTCAAGAAGCTCCATTGCAAACCCATACGAATCCAAAGAGAATTTTTTTGCATTTGCAAATACGTAAAAAGCTCCGGTGGGTTCCACGGTAATACCAAATCCCATGGCCTTGAGTCTTTTAATTATATATTGACGGCGCTGGTCATAAATACGCCTCATTTCAACTATCTCTTTTTCAGACTCTTTTAGAGCAACTGTTCCGGCAAGCTGAATAACCGAATTGGCACATATGAAAAAGTTCTGCTGCAAAATCTGGACTGGCCGTATAAATGCCTCCGGAGCAATGAGATATCCAAGACGCAGACCGGTCATGGCAAAAAGTTTTGAAAAACCATTAAAAACAAAAGCACTATCAGTAACTTCAAGCATAGATCGGGCATCATCACCGTAAACCAGACCATGGTAAATCTCGTCTGATATCACGGCAATACCGTGTTGATCGGCAAGCGCGACAATCTCCTCCATTGTCTTCCAGGGCATTACATTTCCTGTGGGATTTGATGGAGAGTTAACAAGAATAGCCTTGGTACGACTTGTTATCTTTTCAGAGATGGCCTGTGGTGTATATTGAAAGGCATCCTTTTCATATACAGGAACCATCACAGGAACGCCCTGGGTAAACCTTATGAAGTTCGGGTAGCATATGTAATGAGGATCAGGAATAATCACTTCATCCCCAGGATCAAGCAGAGCCGAAAAAAGAAGCAGCATTGCCGGAGATGTGCCTGATGTAACAACAATTCTGCCTGGTGCCACGTCAACATTGTATGTCTTCTGGTAATACTCTGAGATGGCATTTCTAAGACGAGGATCGCCAAGACTGTGGGTGTAGCTTGTTTCGCCGCATTCAAATGCCTTTGTCACTTCAGAGCGGACACACTCAGGTGTATCAAAATCAGGCTCTCCTATCTCCAAGTGTACCACATCAATTCCACGGGCTTCCATTTCATGGATTTTTTCCATGATCTCCATTACAAGAAATGGCGTGATTTCATTTGTTCTCTCAGCAGCTTTAAACGATGCCATAAAAAATCCCCCTGTTGAATGATGTTGATAAACTCCCCATTTCCAGAAACAAATGACCGTTGAATCAGGAAACATGCAGCTTTTAAAATAAGAATGTTTTATCGTACTCAACCCTTTACAGTTACAGTTGAGTCTGCAATGACAGTTATATAACCTTGTTAAGAGGATACTCTATTATTCCCTCAGCCCCTTCTTTCAGTAAAACCGGAATAAGATCCCTGACCACACTTGAATCCACAATGCTTTCCACAGAAAACCAGTCGGACTTATAAAGATGTGCAACAGTCGGGCCGTTAAGGCTTGGAAGAAGAGATACAATTTTTTCCATTTTTGATTCAGGCACATTCATTTTAAGCCCAACAAGCCGATCTGCCACAAGTGCACTCTGGAGCAGCAGGGCAATCTGTTCAATCTTCTGGCGCTTGGCAGGATCCTGCCAGGCTGCCCTGTTTGCTATAAGCTGGGTATTGGTCTGCATGATTTCATGGATAACCTTCAGATTATGTGCTCGAATAGTGCTCTCTGTTTCCGTGATCTCCACAATTGCATCTGCAAGCCCTGAGACAATTTTGGCTTCTGTGGCTCCCCATGAGAATTTTATGTTTACATCAATATTACGCTCTTCAAAGTAGCGATTGGTAAATTTTACAAGCTCCGTTGATATGGTTTTTCCCTGGAGATCTTCAAGCTTATTCATTGGAGAATCACCTGCAACAGCCACCACCCAGCGTGCAGGTCTTGCACTCATCTTGGAATAGACAAGATCAGATACAACATGTACATCAGAGCCATGCTCGGCAATCCAGTCCTTTCCGGTCAGACCGGCATCAATTATACCACTTTCAACATTAATGGACATCTCCTGGGCACGGCACAGTGCACACTCAATTGCATCATCATTTATATCAGGAAAATAACTGCGTCCATTTACATTTATTTTCCAGCCGGACCGCCTGAAAAGTGCAACCGTTGCATCCTGCAGGCTCCCCTTGGGAATACCCAGTTTCAGTAATTTTTTCATCTGTTTAAATTCCTTAACTCCAAATTTCGTCCCCTCGTCAGTCACAAGTTCTTATGATGGCAGATTTGAAAACTTACGACCCTTGAGTTCGTTGTCATTCTTTAGATTATGGCTGTGAGCAGACATGTATAGATTTCCAGAAAGTGATTTTGCTTTTTCATATATTAGAAATGCCAACCGGTTTATCTGGAATACTATAGTTATTCAAAGCCGACACCTATGCTCTTTTGAGCCTTGTCACTTCTGTCTGAATCAGGATGCCCAGTATGATAATGATTTACAGGATAAAAATCCTGAGCATCCTGCAAATCCTGAGCATCCTGTAAATCCTGAGCATCCTGCAAATCCTGGTTGTCCTGATTCAGACAAATTCAATAAATGCCGAGAAAGCCAACAAGATGTAGATTTTGAGTAGTTATATCAGCCAATACCATTAATAGACTTTCTCAGGATCAAAAACCTTTTTTTCGACAATAACTAAAGACTCTCCGTCATGTACTTTTCTGAAAAAACAGCTTTTATAGCCCTCATGACAGGCGGCTCCACCAATCTGGTCAACTTTCAACAGAACAGTATCATTGTCACAATCAATCCGGATCTCCTTTACAACCTGCATGTGTCCAGATGTCTCCCCTTTTTTCCAGAGTTTCTGTCTAGAACGGCTGTAATATGTTGCCATACCTGACTTGATTGTCTCCTCCCAGGAGGCTTCATTCATGTAGGCAAGCATCAGGACTTCTCCTGTAAGATAATCCTGAGCAATTGCAGGGAGCAGCCCCCCAGTTTTTTTAAAGGCAAGCTCCGGCTTTTCACAATCAAATTCCGGCATTTTTATATATTCATCCTCCGATACCCGTATGTCACAAACGATCTTACCGACAAAACAGGCTTGTTGTTTTCAAGAAAATAAAAAACAATAGTCATTATACCTTGGGGTTAGCCACTCAAAATCGACACATATAACGGCCATGGCAGAACCGTCTGCCTCAACGAAGCATGAAAGCCCCGCGCAACCAAAAACGGCGGGGACTTTCATATAACGGCCATGGCAGAGCCATCTGTCACAACGAAGCATGAAAGCCCTAAAAAACCTTTAACCACGGGGACTTTCTTATAAAACCTCTTGAGCCTTTTCAAAAATACCTATCACGGGAAACCCGCAACCCATAAGCATCTCCCAATTTTCTTGTTTTTTTGAAACAAAAATTAAGGATTAAAGCACTAATACATATTGATAGACTCAAGAGTTAAGAACTCTTGAGTCTATATGCCCAAAACCTGTATTTATAATATTTAACGGCCGGTTAGTCAAACACAAACGTGAAAAAAGGACAGATAGTCATTATGGGGAGGAAGCAAAATTCACACATTGTTTGCCCATTGTGTTTAATAACTGCTACAAGATAGCATCAAATTTACAGCGATCATAACAAGACATACACTTAATACACTTATCTTTGTCAATAACTGCAACCTCTTTTTTCTTCCAGGTTATGGCATCTGCCGGACATCCTTTAAAGCAGAGTCCGCAACGTTTGCAAAGTTCCGGATCAACCTCAAATTTCACAAGATCAGGACATGTTTTTGCAGGACAGGTTTTATCATATATGTGTGCCTCATATTCATCCCTGAAATAGCGCAGGGTTGAAAGTACAGGATTGGGCGCTGTCTGCCCCAGACCGCAAAGAGAAGCGTGTTTTACAACCTCTGAAAGCTCTTCAAGCTGCTCAATATCTCCGGGCTTCCCCTTACCTTTGCACATATCCTCAAGAATTGTAAGAATCCTTTTGGTTCCTTCCCGACAAGGAGTACATTTTCCACAGGATTCATCCTGGATAAAATCCATAAAATAGCGTGCCATATCCACCATACAGGTGGTGTTATCCATGACAATGGCACCTCCAGAACCCATGATGGCACCTACTTTTGTGATCTCTTCGTAATCAATCGGGGTATCAAGATACTGCTCCGGCACACATCCGCCTGAAGGGCCTCCAAGCTGAACAGCTTTAAATTTACGCTTATCAGGAACACCTCCTCCTATATCATAGACAAGAGTTCTCAATGTGGTTCCCATGGGCACTTCAACAAGACCGATATTACAAACATCTCCTGAAAGCGCAAAAACCTTTGTGCCCTTGCTGCTTTCTGTTCCAACCCCTGCATACCATTTACCACCATTGAGCATTATCTGGGCAACATTTGAAAGGGTTTCAACATTATTTAATATGGTGGGTTTTGCCCAAAGCCCCTTATGGGCAGGAAAAGGCGGGCGCGGGACAGGCATCCCCCTCTTTCCCTCGATGGAGCGCATAAGCGCCGTCTCCTCACCACAGACAAATGCCCCTGCACCCTGATAGATCTCAACATCAAAATCAAATCCGGAACCAAGGATATCGCTGCCCAAAAGTCCATATTCACGGGCTTGTTCTATTGCAATACCAAGGCGCTTTACTGCAAGGGGATATTCACTTCTGCAATAGATATATCCCTTGTGGGAGTTTATGGCCTTTGCGGCTATTATCATACCCTCAAGCACTGAGTGGGGATCAGATTCCAGAATACTTCTGTCCATAAATGCCCCGGGATCCCCTTCGTCTGCATTGCAAAGCACATATTTAACATCGCCCTGTGCCTGCTGTGCGAAACGCCATTTCAGCCCTGCGGGAAAACCTGCCCCTCCCCTACCCCTAAGACCTGAGTCAAGCATCTCCTGAACAATGTCATCAGGGGTCATCTCGGTAAGGGCCTTGGCTGCCCCAAAATAGCCATCCCTTGCAATATATTCATCAATTTTTTCAGGATCAATAAGCCCCTTGTTGTGCATGGCCCTGAATACCTGGCTTGAAAAAAAAGGAATATCCTCCATCTTTGGAATATATTTTTTTGTTGCCGGATTTTTGTAAAGAAGCTTTTTTACAGGTGTTCCCTTCAAAAAATGGGATTCTACAATCTCTGCGGCATCTTCAGGCTGAATCCTCTGATAAAAAATACCTTCGGGCTGAACTACCATTACAGGCCCGACAGCACAAAAACCGTTACACCCTGTTATAATGATCTCAACTTCATCGGACAGTCCCTGCTTTTCAATCTCGCTCTGGAGGGCAACTCTCACTTTTTCACTGCCGGTGGCATCACATCCTGTACCACCGCACAGCATCAGTTGAACTCTGGTTTTATTCATTATATTCTCTCTTTCGTATTTTCATACTGAAATTAAATTTGCTCTTTTGAGAAATCAAATTTCAAATGTCAACAAATATCAGGTTCTGCCAAACCATCGAACCGCTTGTTATTATTCATATTTTTCAAGAATCTGAACAACTTTATCAGCAGAAACAGCGCCATAGATATCCTTACCCACAACCATTACAGGAGCAAGTCCACAGGCACCAAGACAACGCACTCCCTCCAGGGAAAAACGCCTGTCATCTGTTGTGCATCCCTCCTTCAGACCATACTTACCGTAAATACGATTAATAGTCTCTTTAATCCCTTTAACATAACATGCAGTACCAGTGCATACCTTTATATTATGTCTGCCCTTGGGAGTCAGCGAAAAAAAAGAATAAAATGTTGCAACCCCAAATACCTGACTGACAGGAAGCCCCATACCTTGACTTATATATGCCAGAAGCTCTGACGGAAGGTAACGAACAACATCCTGACACTCTCTGAGCACAGTAATCACAGAGCCAGGTGTATCTTTCCACTTTAAAATAACATCATCTATAGTGTCCCACATTTCCAGTGTAATATCAGGATGTTCGGGACGAACAATATTTTTCATACTCATCTCCAGACTGTTTTGTTTTTTATCCAGGCAGTTTTCTCCCTGTATCAACTTTTCCCCACCCTAATCTCTCAAACTCAACTAATTTACGTGATTATAATTTTTTTGCAACCATTTACCATGAAAACTTTTTGAAATAAGCGCTTTTTCTGTTTTTCTATGGCATGCTTCATTTTCCGTTTTACACTTTCCGGAGAAAAAAGCCTGAATGGCGGGAATATCTCACAAAAAAGTGTAAAGTACTTTGGCGACTCTATGAAATATGCCTTTTCTATCAACAAAAGCAATTGCCAGACATCCATGTAAAACTTACAGAAATTTTAAACACCAGTTTTACCTTGACAAACGGGCATAATCATCATAGTATTTCTGGATTTTTAAATTCGACATAAGTTCGTTTGAAATATACCTGTAAGGAGATGATCAGAATGTATGCAGTAATTAAAACCGGTGGAAAACAATACAAGGTCCAGGAAGGGGATGTCCTCAGATTTGAAAAACTGGAAGGAGATACCGGATCACAGATTGAGTTTAATGATGTACTTCTCTATTCTGATGGAGAAAACCTCACCCTTGGCGCCCCTGTCATTGAAAGTGCCGTTGTCACAGGAGAGATTGTTGAGCAGGCCAAAGCCAAAAAGATTCTTGTATTCAAATACAAAAGACGCAAAGGCTACAGAAAAATGAAAGGCCACAGACAACATTATACTGCTGTTAAAATTAACTCAATAGCAATCTAAGGAATTGGGCTTAAATAACTTTTACATTTCCAAAATAAAGACCCATATCAATGACTTTGTTGATTAAGTGTTTACATATTTGATCTTACTACAATATGAAGGATATAAAATCAATTTATAACACATCATATTGTGGTGATTTTTCAAAAATCGACTAAATCAATAGGGGGAATCTGTAGATTTTAAAATTGGGAATGTTATTAAGTGCTCTTTCCTAAACGCTTATGGCCTTAAATCAACGGCCACCCCGATCATGAAAATCATGAGGGGTATTTTTCATTTTAAAGAATTGATTTCCCCTCAATCTGAACTTAGACAGAATAATTATTCTGTTTCAAGGTATTTAAGGAGATTAATAAAATGTCACATAAAAAAGCAGGCGGTAGTACAAGAAACGGCAGGGATTCCAATGCCCAGCGCCGTGGCATCAAAAAATATGGCGGAGAAAGTGTTCGTGCCGGAAATATTCTGGTAAGACAGCTTGGCACCAAAATTCATCCCGGCCAGAATGTTGGCATGGGGAAAGATTATACTCTCTTTTCACTGATCGACGGTGTTGTCTCCTATGAGAGAAAGGGCCGCGACAAAAAGAGAGTCTGTGTTTATGACGCGTGAAATTCATAGATGAAGCCATTATTACAGTCCTTTCCGGTAAAGGTGGTCCCGGTTGTGTAAGTTTCCGCCGGGAACGATTCATTGAAAAGGGCGGTCCAAACGGTGGAGACGGTGGAGATGGCGGAAGTGTCATTTTTAAAACCGTCTCTTCAAAACGGACATTGTTTGATGTCCGCCGCCAGAAATTTATCAGGGCAGCCAACGGTGCGCCTGGTGAAGGAAGCAACCGCCACGGACGCAACGGAGAAGACCGTATTGTTGAACTCCCGGCCGGAACCCTTATTACAGATGCGGATACAGGTGATGTCATTGCAGACCTGACGCAACCCGGACAGGAGTTCATAGTAGCAAAAGGCGGCATTGGTGGCAGGGGCAACAAACGGTTTACAACATCAACCAACCGTGCCCCCCGATATGCCCAGCCAGGCATGCCTGGAGTGGAACTAAATCTTAAACTTGAGCTGAAGCTCATAGCTGATGTGGGCATTGTAGGGCTTCCCAATGCCGGCAAATCAACCCTTATCAGCGTTATATCTTCTGCACGACCCAAGATTGCCGATTATCCTTTTACAACTCTGACCCCATCAATTGGAATGGTTCAACCCGATTTTGGAGAACCATTTGCCGTGGCTGATATTCCGGGGCTTATTGAAGGCGCACATGAAGGAACAGGATTGGGAGTGCGTTTTCTAAAGCATGTGGAACGTACCGGCATATTACTCCATCTTATTGATGTTTCCAAAGTCAACCCTGAATCCCCCCTTGATGATTTCAACCTTATCAACAGGGAATTATCTCTTTACAGCCCCCTTCTTGCTAAAAAAAAACAGATAGTGGTGCTCAACAAAACAGACATTTCCGATACTGAATCAAAGGTTAAGGCTTTTATCCATGCCTATACTACAGCAAAATACTGCGACAGCCCTAAATCTTCCCAATTAGACTCTACAGAGACAAAAGACTCAGAAACCACAAATTCTGATATTCTTGCCATCTCTGCTGCTACTGGAAAAGGAACCCGTAAACTTGTTGCAGAACTTGCCCGCAGAATTGCCTCTCAGCCGGATATTTCTCCAAAGACCGACTCCTGAAACAGAACCTGAAATTGAAATGCCATTGCTATGAATGAGAACAGAAAAGACCTATTTAAACACGCAAAACGAATTGTGGTGAAAATCGGCAGCGGTGTTCTGACGCTTAATCACGGACTTAATACAGGTGTGATAACAAGTATCAGTGACCAGATTAATCACTTGAGACAGGACAGCGTTGAGGTTGTAATAATCTCATCCGGAGCCATTGCAACAGGTGTTAAAAAGATAGGGCTTGAAAGACGTCCCGACGGTATTCCAGCACGACAGGCTGCTTCGGCAGTGGGACAGGCAGGGCTTATTCTCGAATGGGAACATGCCTTCAGCAGGTATGATGCCAGGGTTGCCCAGCTTCTTCTGACCAGAGAGGATCTCAGCCACAGGCGTCGCTACCTCAATGCTAGAAATACCCTTAACCAGCTTCTGGACTGGAAGATTATTCCCATAATAAACGAGAACGATACGGTTGTCTTTGAAGAGATCAAATTAGGAGACAACGACAACCTTGCAGCCATGATAACCCTTCTGATGGATGCAGATATCCTGATTAATCTCACAGATATTGACGGACTTTACGATAAAGACCCAAGGGTACATGAAGATGCTCGTCTCCTCTCAAGCGTTTCAACAATTACAGAAGAGATGGAAGAGGCCGCAGGTGGTATCCCCGGCAATCTTGGTACCGGTGGAATGTTAAGCAAAGTGACTGCTGCCAAAAAACTGACCCGTGCCGGTATTCCAATGATCATTGCAGGGGGTCTCAATGACGGCATCATAACTGACCTTGTGCAGGGAAAAGATAAAGGAACCTTTTTTATACCCGTAAACAAGAGAATGAACAGCCGCAAATGCTGGATTGCCTTTAATCTCAAACCCGAAGGTGCCATTGTTCTTGATCATGGCGCCCAGGATGCTGTTATCCACAGGGGTAAAAGCATTCTTCCCATAGGAGTCACAGATGTCATAGGAGACTTTTCCATGGGAGCACCGGTTGATATTCAATCTATTGAGGGAAACCATCTTGGCAGGGGACTTGTCAACTACCCATCCTCTGAAATCAGGAAGATCATGGGCCTCAAAAGTGATAAAATTCGCCAGGTACTTGGATCAAAACCCTTTGATGACGTTATACACAGAGATAACCTGGCTGTAACCTGTTTATGCGACAAGGATAGCGAACAATGTCCACACCATTATCATCCACAAAGCAGGAATCTTTAGATATATTATCCTCTCTTATTACAAAAACTGCAAAGCTTTCAAAAGCTGCATCAAGAAAAATTGCAACAGCCTCCACAGAACAGAAAAACAGTGCTCTCAACACCATTGCAGAAACTCTCATGGAAAGGGAGACTGAGATAAAAAAAGAGAATGAAAAAGACCTTGAGGCAGCTCGTGCATCAGGTCTTTCATCTGCGATGATTGACAGGCTCACAATATCTTCGGGAACAATTCTTTCAATGGTACAGGGTCTAAGGGATGTCCTTGCTCTTCCTGATCCTGTTGGTGAAACAGTAAAAAAATGGCAACGTCCCAATGGTCTTGCAGTATCAAAAATGAGGATACCCCTTGGTGTAATTGCCATGATCTATGAATCCCGCCCCAATGTAACAGTGGATGCTGCTGCTCTCTGCCTTAAAGCCGGAAACTGCTCAATATTGAGGGGAGGTTCAGAGGCGTTTCATTCAAACATGATACTTGCCCAGATCATTCAGGATGCACTTGCCAAAGCAGGACTGGACAGAGATTGTGTTCAGGTTCTTCCGGTAAAAGAGAGGGATGCAATCAATATCCTTCTTCAGCAGGAGGAGTTCATTGATCTTGTTATTCCAAGGGGAGGAGAGGCGCTTATTAGATTTGTTGTCCAAAACTCAACAATTCCTGTCCTGAAACACTACAAAGGTGTTTGCCATGCCTATATTGACAAAGATGCAGACATTGATATGGCCATGAATATCTGCATTAATGCAAAGGTTCAAAGGCCAGGGGTTTGCAACGCCCTTGAAACACTTCTGGTGCATGAAGAGATTGCATCTTCATTTCTTCCTGCAATGGCTGAAAAATTTTCCCAGGCAGGTGTGGAACTTCGGGGTTGCAGTGCCACTTTGGCAATTCTTGCTGATATCAAAAAGGCAGAAGAGAGTGACTGGGACGCAGAGTATCTTGACCTTGTTCTTGCTGTGAAGATTGTCAAAAATATGGAGGATGCCATCACCCATATTTCAACATATGGTTCAGATCACACTGATATTATTGTCACAGGAAATCCAGAAAATGCCGAATATTTTATAAAAAACGTTTCATCATCAATGGTTGCTGTAAATGCCTCAACCCGCTTCAATGATGGCGGAGAGCTTGGTCTTGGTGCTGAAATCGGCATCAGTACATCAAAACTTCATGCCTTTGGCCCAATGGGACTTGAGGAGCTTACAACCACCAAATTTGTTGTTCGGGGTAACGGACATATCCGGCAATAACATTGGAAGCATTGTCACTTTGAGATCATCGTTCGGGGTAACGGACATATCCGGCAATAAAAGACGCAAGAGGGGAGAGTATGAATGTCGGCCTGTTTGGAGGCACATTTAATCCGCTTCATAATGGTCATATAGAAGTTGTTATATTTGTTAAAAAAATCTTTGATCTTGACATAATCCATCTGATTCCTTCTGCCATCCCGCCTCATAAACCATCAGGAAACCTTGTACCTGCTACTCTTCGTTTCCAGATGGTCAAAGGAGCTGTCAATGAACTTTCCGGAATCACAGCTTCTGATATTGAACTTAAGCGCCAGGGAAAATCTTTCAGCATTGACACCATAAAACAATTTAAATTTGAAAAATGCCTCTCTAAAAAGGCAGAGACATCGGGAGATGTAGATGTAGATGTAGATGTAGATGTAGATGTAGATGTAGATGTAGATGTAGATGTAGATGTAGATGTAGATGTAGATGTAGATGTAGATGTAGATGTAGATATCGTGGATATACCAAATGATAATGTCAATCTATTTTTTATCATTGGAACAGATGCTTTTTTTGAAATGGAAACCTGGAAAGATGTCAGGAGTATATTCAGGGAGACAAGTACAATTATTATGACCCGGGCAGGTGATAAAAGAAAGCTCAAGGATATTGAATTGTTTCTTCACAGTGTAATATCATCAGGTTATCAATATATACCGCCTTTAAACTCAAATGATTCACCTACAGGCAAATATACCTTTACAAACAGCGCTCCAGATTTCAGACCTGTTCACATCTGCAAGGTGCCTGCAATTCCAATCTCTTCCACAAAAATCCGACAAATGCTAAAAAATCATCAAACAATAACCGGACTTGTCCCACCTTTTGTGGAAAAAATAATTATAGAAAAAGGACTCTATTTTGACAACTGAATATAAAGAAGTATTGATGGAATCAGAAGAAAATGAGCTCACTAAAGAAGCAAACCCAGGCCTCTCTGCTCATCAATCTGCAAAAAACGATTCTGCGGGAAAAAAAGATTCTAACAATGATGAATCTTCAATACTAAAAAGTCGTCTTTCTCCATTTATCAGGGAAATTGCAAAACGCAAGGCTCTTAATATAACAGCAATTGATGTCAGGGAACTTACATCATACGCAGATGTTATCGTTGTGGTTACAGCGTCGTCCCAGCGCCAGGCAGCTTCAATTGCAGAGCACCTTTATACAGAAATGAAAAAAACCGGCAATATGCCCCTTGGTGTTGAAGGCTTAAAAGAAGGTAACTGGGCTCTTCTGGATTTTGGGGACATCATTATACATATCTTCAACAAAGAGACCTGTGACTTTTATAATATTGAAGGACTTTGGAGCGATGCTCCCCGCCTTGAACTGTTAGATATAGCAGAGGCATAAAAGGCTCAGAATTGATCTAATAAGATAAAAAGGTCCAAAATTAATGACAAATGATAATAGAGATCAAAAAAGAAACTGTGACCATAGAGTGGATGCCCTTGTAATTCTTGATGGATGGGGGAAAAACCCCTTTACAGATGACAACGCTGTTGCAATGTCAGGCACACCTTTTCTGAAAATGCTTGAATTAAGCTATCCATCCTCAGAGCTTCTATGTTCCGGTAATGCTGTGGGGCTTCCGGATGGTATTATGGGCAATTCTGAAGTCGGGCACATGAATATAGGTGCAGGCAGAAAAGTCTTTCAGGATCTTGTCAGAATAAATAATGCCATTTCCGACAGATCCTTTTTATCCATACCTTCCCTTGTCAATACCATGCAAACCCTTAAAAATGAAGGTAATGCTCTTCATCTGATGGGACTTCTTTCAGATGGTGGAGTACACAGCCACATAACCCACCTGTTTTCCCTGATTGACATGGCCTGTGATTTTGGCATTGACAATATATATATTCATGCCATTTTAGATGGCAGAGACACCCCACCTAAAAGCGGCTTTGGCTACCTTGAACAACTTCAGTCATTTCTTAAGAAAAAGGTAAAGGTAAAATTGCCACCATCTGCGGCAGGTTTTATGCCATGGACAGAGATACAAGATGGGAAAGAGTTGAGGCTGCGTACAATCTTTACACACGGGGATCGGAAAAAACAGCAAATGATCCACTTGAAGCCATCAATGCAGCATATGAAGCAGGAGAAACCGATGAGTTTGTAAAGCCCACATCCATAGTAATATCCTGTGCACATGGTGAAAATTCTGAAATGGAAGGAAAAAAAATTGCTGTTATAAAAGAAAACGATGCTGTTATATTCTTCAATTTCAGAGCAGACAGGGCAAGGGAGATCAGCCGCTCCCTTACAGAAGAGCCTGCTACATTTACCTTTTTTAAAAGGGAAACCATACTTGAACCAAAACGCTTTCTTACCATGACACAGTATGAGGAGTCATTTCAGTTCCCTGTCATTTTTACACCCCAACGCCTTGACAATATCCTTGGAGAAGTGATTAGCAGCCATGGACTTTCACAACTGAGAATTGCTGAAACGGAAAAGTATGCACATGTTACATATTTTTTTAATGGCGGTGATGAAAAAATTTTCCCCCTTGAAGAGAGAGTATTGATACCCTCTCCAAGGGAGGTCAGAACCTATGACGAAAAACCTGAAATGAGTGCAAGAGAAGTTGCAGACAAAGCTTGCGAAATGATACATAGTGGCAGATTCCGTTTTATTGTCCTCAACTTTGCAAACATGGATATGGTGGGTCACACCGGTAATCTCGATGCTGCAATCAAAGCATGCTCAACAGTTGATGAGTGCGTTAAAAAAGTTTTGGAAGCAATATGGTCAACCGGCGGAACGGCAATGGTCACCGCCGACCACGGCAATGCGGAACAGATGAAGGACTCTGAAGGCAATCCCCACACAGCCCACACTTTAAACCCTGTGAGATTCATCCTCGCCGGAGAAAAATATGCACAAAGTAAAGTTGCAATAAAAAACGGGATACTTGGAGATATTGCTCCCACTGTTTTAAAGGTAATGGGACTTGAACAACCAGCAGACATGACAGGAACGCCGTTGTTTTAAGCATACAGGTCTGTCTCAGAGCCCAATTCGATGCCACTATAAGATATTAAAGTTGACTGGGTCATGCAATACAGACACTCTGAAGCCGGAGAAACGGAGTAGCTGGCTTATCATGGACAGTGTTATTCTGCTTTATTTAAGATGCAACGTTCATCCATCTCTTTTCTATCTCTTTTAGCATATCCCTCAATATTTCAATGGAATTGAGACTCAATTTCTCTTTTGACGGAACGATTTCCCCCAGTATTTCATGATAAAGCTGAATTCTTCCTATCACTTCACCTTTTTCAATACCTATGATCTCTCCTTTTTCAATACCTATGATCTCTCCTTTTTCAATACCTATGATCTCTCCTTCTTCCCTACCTTCCATCCGAAGTTTTTCAGCCAGTGTCATGACCAACCCTCCTTCTTTTTTTGAAAGTGAATGTTCCACAATATTTTTTAAATCTTCAGCCAGAACTCCCTCAATGGAATTAAACAGATATTTGAAAACAGCCACAAAACAGCCTCAAGTAGCACAGGGGAGAGATATGTCTTTATGAAACTCAACGCATTCTCCCTACGGCTGAAGGTTTCACGGAACAGATTGTCGTGGGGCGTTTTCACTTTCTTCATGTTAAACTCCAGGGCTTTCGATGTTCCATAGGATATTCAATGTGATTATAAACATCAACAGATGAAATGACAAACAAAAGTGAATCTCATGCTGATGCTTAATTGCAGTTTAACAAAATAGCATGGGGATTTTTCAAGAATTCCGATCCAGAAAGAGTCAAGCACTTTTGGGGTGATATGAAAGATGCCAAAAATCCTTATATTTTTTAAGGCAACTCTGACATATGAACTTAGCGCCCTTTGTGCTGATTTTTCCTAAGCACTTGCTTTTGCAGACGATAAAATGGAATTTTCTATGCTATTAATTTACTCAAAATCGACATCTTATTGCTTTTTCAGAAGATATTGCATTTATCTGAATCAGGATAACCAGGATGGATAGGATGTTCAGGATAGATAATCCTGCCTTATCTTTGTTAATCTTGGGAATCTTGATTCAGATACTGTTGACAAGGCTTACAAGATCATAGGTGTCAACTTTGAGAATATATCATGTCAATACAGGCATAAAATGAAAAACAAGTTACGATATTAACATGCATGATCAACTCACAAAAAAAGGAGCTTTTCTGCTTTATCTTATTATGCTATCTTGCCAAATTAAATTGACAAGGCAAGTACTGCACAAGCAACAACTGCCCTGGCAGACTCATCTGCACCAACAAAGCATTAAAGTATCAAAACATTAAAAGACAAGAATTTGCAAATTAAAAAAACATGACGGTTAACCGTCAAAATAAAAGTGTTGAAAACCTTTATGGAAATACCTGAACGAGACAGCTTCACCCTGGAACAGATGGGGCGCAAACAAAAAGCAATCAAGGCGATGCCACAGAACAAGGCAAAACGTGGAATCTTTGCAACCACCTTCAGATGGCTGTTAATAACAATACTTATTACAGGCTTTTTATCTGTATGTGCAGCCTGTGCAGGGGGATTTCTGGTTTATCTTCATATCACCAAAACCCTTCCCCAGATAAATGGCCTCAGAGATTACCGTCCATCAACTGTCAGCAGTGTTTTTTCAGATGATGGTACAAAAATTGGAGAGTTTTATAAAGAGCGGCGCATTGTTGTTCCTCTCTCTGATATGCCGGAAAACCTCAAGAATGCATTTGTGGCAGCAGAAGATTCTCGTTTCAGGGAACATGTCGGAGTTGACCCTGTGGGTATATTCAGGGCATTTATAAAAAATCTGAAAGCAGGCGCCATTGTTCAGGGTGGTAGCACAATTACCCAGCAGGTGACCAAATCTTTTCTGCTTACACCTGAAAGAACATATGAAAGGAAAATAAGAGAAGCTATACTGGCCTACCGCATTGAGAAAAATTTTTCCAAGGACGAGATCCTTTATCTTTACCTTAACCAGATATACCTCGGCCACGGAGCCTATGGGGTTGAGGCAGCAGCAGAAAACTATTTCGGCAAACATGTAAAAGAGCTGAACCTTGCTGAGTGCTCCATGCTTGCAGGATTGCCACAGGCGCCGAGCAGATACTCTCCATTCCGTTATCCTGATCGTGCAACACAGCGTCAGCAATATGTTCTGACAAGAATGCATGAAGAGGGATACATTACAGCGGAAGATGTAAAAAATGCCATGAATACTGCTCTGGATATTCATCCCCGTAAAAACTGGTTCATTGACAGCGTACCATGCTACACCGAGCATGTCAGAAGATATGTGGTTGAAAAATATGGTGAAGATGCACTATATCACCAGGGACTTAAAATCCATACAGCAGTTAATGTCCCTTTGCAGAAAATTGCCAGAAAAGCTGTTGTAACCGGACTTTATGATCTTGACAGACGCCAGGGCTACAGAGGCCCTATTAAAAACCTTGTCTCTACAGACTCCAAAACAGCAATGGAGGAGTATATAAAGGATAGCAGCAAATCCCTTAATGGGAAAGAACTCCAAAAAGACACTGTTTACAAAGCTGTTGTTGTTGAAGTCAATGACAAGAAAAAGATAACACAGGCAGTGGTGGGAGAATATACCGGCACCATTGATATTAAAGATATTTCATGGGCAAGGAAGCCAAACCCTGAAGTGGGGCCGGGAATCGTAAAAATCAAAAAACCCTCCCAGGTTTTCAAAGTGGGAGATGTTATACTTGTAAAAGCTGTTAAAAAGTATGAAGAACCTGAAAACAGTAATGATATTGACGCAAACAGCAATAAAGACGCAAAAAAAAGTACCATTAATAAAGAGGAAGAAAAGAGTAAAACCAAGGAAAAAATAAAACAGCCCCCTGCCAAATGGATCTTTTCCCTTGAGCAAGAGCCTGCCGCAGAAGCAGCACTTTTAAGTATTGAGGCAGAAACCGGTCTTGTCAAGGCCATGATCGGTGGAAGAAACTATTTGAACAGCCAGTTTAACAGAGCAATCCAGTCAAGCCGCCAGCCTGGCTCTGCATTCAAGCCCATTATTTATGCTGCCGCACTTGACAGGGGATATACTGCAGCATCTGTGATTATTGATTCTCCAATTGTTTTTGATGATTCCTCAGACAAACTTTGGAAACCACACAACTACAGTGAAAGGTTCTATGGTCCAACATTGTTCAGGCACGCTCTTGTAAAATCACGAAATGTTGTGACAGTTAAAATTGTCCAGGACATAGGAATGGATTATGTAATTCAATATGCCAGAAAACTGGGTATAACATCTCCAATAGGCCGGAATCTTGCGATGTCCCTTGGTTCTGCAGGTCTCTCTCTTCTGGAGCTTGTCAACGCCTATTCGGTTTTTGCCAATCTTGGATATTTTGTGGAACCGGTTTTTATTACAAGGATTGAGGACAGGGAAGGTTCAACCCTTGAACAGGCCGACCTTAACCGCAGGCAGGTGATAGAGGAGAGCACAGCTTACATAATGACAAACATTCTTGAAAGTGTGATAACCTCGGGAACAGGATGGAGGGTAAAAGCGCTTGAACGTCCGGCTGCCGGCAAGACAGGAACCACCAACAATCTGCATGATGCACTTTTCATAGGGTTTACACCCGAATACATCACAGGCGTATGGGTTGGATTTGATCTTGAAAAATCACTGGGAAAAGGCGAGACAGGCTCAAGATCGGCAAGCCCCATATGGCTTGACTACATGCAGGGTGCCCTTGATGGAAAACCTGTAAAAACATTTACAGTACCGGAAGGTGTTGTATTTGCCAAAGTGGATGCAAAAACAGGACTTCTCCCCTCTTCCGCATCTGAAGAAATTATATATGAATGCTTTAAAGAGGGTACAGTTCCCAATCAAACGACTCCTTCGGAAAACGATCTCACCAGACCAGATGATCTTTTCAAATCTGACATTTAGAGGATAAGCAAGACTTAAGAGCCTGTTTAAGAATTATTTGGCTCTAAGAAAAAAGTGGGTTTACAGTTTAATCATCCCTTAATTGACAATCTATTTTTTGTACTTAAATTTAATGTCCGGATAAAGGGCATCCTTCATATGACCTCAGAAGGTCTTTACACTTTTTTAGATGAGCTTCCCGCAAAACGGGATTAGTGTAATTGAAAGTGTAAAGCGGGAAATGAAGCATGCCGGATAAAGGGCATTTTTACCGTGGCAATGGATACAATTTTCCATATTCGGGAGTGGCTGGATGGCAGCCATGACCGTGTATTTTAAATACCAGAGCAAATTGAATCCTGTTTTTCATTAAGAATGAAAACAACTTATTTATACTCACGGTACTTAAAAATGCTTAAACAGGACTTTTAAAGACTGCATCATTTATGTTTGCGGTCAGGAGATAATTATGGCTTTTGAAACAAAAGAAGAAGTTCTTCAAAGATTAATGGAAATGAACAGACCCAATTGCCCCCACTGTAATACTGCAATGGATCTGTGGGAAGTTCCTGAAATAAACTTCAGTGACGGTCTTGGCTGGGGCACACCATATATGTTTGTCTGCTTCAATGACGAATGCCCATCATACAAAAAAGGATGGGAAAACCTTAAGGAGACCATGGAGTTCAATGCATCCTACAGATGCATCAACACTCCAGGTTCAGATAATTTTGAGTACATGCCTGTATTTAGCCCCATAGGAGGCAAGGGTCAGCTCTTAGATAACAATGAGATGGAAATAAGAGAAGCTTTCAAAGAGGCAATGAAAGAGGGTTTTGCCATGTTGACTGACCTCTACATGGCTGGAGACTGGGATGAGATACTGAAAATGGTTCTTCATCCAGGAAACCCGCCAAGGGTTAGGCAGAAGGCCGCAGAAATGGTTGGAGACATCGGAGGAACTGAAGCTGTTGAACATCTTTTGAATCACAAATTTCCAAGCAGAGTACTTCAGGAAACCGTTGAAAAGACGATAAAGAAACTGCACAGCCGTCACTTTACAAGGGAATGTCCATATTGTGCAGAAATTATTAAACAACGTGCAACCTTTTGCAAACACTGTCAAAAGGATGTGCCAAAGGGATAAACAACAAAAATATATTTTTGATATGTCTCGCAAAAAGCCCTAAATAGGAATTAACCATAATAACTTCAGCATATTATGGTTCTCGTCAGTCATAACTTCTCTAAATGGAGACCACAGATAGTATTTTTCAGAGAATTGAAAGTACAATATGTGGTGGTGGATTTGAGAAGTTAGGACTCTTGAGTATGGTTAAAAATAATCTTAAACGATCATGGCTGATGATCAGCCACCCCCGAATATGGAAATTTGTATCTATTTCCACGGTAAAATAGCACCTTTTACAGGTTCATCATATCAGAGTTAATAAAAAGGGCAGACAGAAAATTCTCTGCCCACCCTCATAAACTTCATCTATCACTTTTCGGCATCCTTCATTATCCACTTTACACTTTCATGGGAATCATGCCCATTTATCGGGAGTCACGACCCCAAAAGTGTAAAGCACTTTCCGGTTGATATGAAGGATGCCCACTTTTCTTATTTTTTAAATTGCATAACAGAATTACCGCACTCCTCATGCAGCCTTTCAATATCGTAGGAACGAAAGATAATCATCTCCTTGTCTCGTTTTTTATCAGGAAACCCGGGGTATGAATGATCTTCCACAATCTTGAGGCCTGCATTAATGCCGGGAACAGCCTCAAGCCCCTCTCCTACAGGCTTTCCAGATACCACATCCCTGACAAGCGCATCCTTACCATCTGTTGATACGGAAAATGGAATCTGCCCATGATAAAAAAGCCTTGCAGCAGCAAGGATCTCCCTCTCAAATGATCCAAGGGAACCTGCTATGCATCGCACAGCCATAAGGGGTTTATCTTTGCAAAAGACAACAATGTCAATTTTTGAGTGATATGGCTCCCCTTTTATTGTAACAGTAATGGGAAAATCAACTTTGATGTCATTTTTTGAAAACCCTCTCTCTTCCACCAAAAATTTTTCAAAAAGCTGGCGATTGCCTTCAGCACCAACATCTGGGATCTCTTTACCTGTAATATAGTCAATCAATTTAAGTGTCATATATAATACTCCTTAAAAAAAACATTTTGGCATAGCAATTTTTTGGGTATATTAATATTGCCCTTTTTTACCGTGGGAATAGATACAATTTTCCATATTCGGGGGTGGCTGAATGACGGCCATGACCGTTTACCGTGAAAATGACTATCATTTTTATACTTGGGGGTGATTGATACGCAATCATGCCGTTTACCGTTAAAACACCTTCTGTTTTCATGATCGGGGGTGGCCGAAATCTCATTTGGCCATGAGGGTTTACCCGATAATTTTTCAAAGTACAGTAAAAGGAGAGTAGGTTTATTGTCAAATATAAAAAGAGTAATACTTAAAAATGGGCAATCCATTGCATATCAAATAATTGAACCGAAGAGTGCTTCATCTGACGAGGAAGATACCCCATATCTTATTTTTCTTCATGAAGGTCTGGGCTGCATGGCAATGTGGAAAGATTTTCCCCATGCTCTGTGCAACCGCCTCAAATGGCCGGGGGTTATCTATGATCGCCAGGGATATGGCTTGTCAAACCATATTACAAAACCACGGACAATCAATTATCTGCACGAATACGCCCTTATGGAGCTGCCTGAAATAATTGATCTTATTATCCCTCCACAAAAGGATTTTTTCATAGTAGGTCACTCGGACGGCGGAAGCATTGGGCTGATTTACGCATCAGAACAAAATGCCCGTCTTAAAGGGGTTATTACAGAGGCAGCCCACGTTTTTGTTGAACCGGAAACCATTCGGGGAATTGAAGAGGCTCTAAAAGCATTTGAAAAAGGGGCATTAGGGTCACTTACAAAATATCATGGTGAAAAAACAGAAAAGACTTTCCATGCATGGTCAGATACATGGCTCTCCCCACACTTCAAATACTGGAACATTGAATATCTTCTCCCATCAATAATATCTCCTGTCATGGCAATACAGGGGGTAAATGATCAGTATGGGACAGCAGCACAGGTGGATACCATTGTAAATAAGGTTTCCGGCAAAAGCGTAAAAACAATGGTTAAAAAATGCGGACATGCGCCACACATACAGCAGAAAAATGAAGTTTTAAATATAATGACATCATTTCTTTATGAAAGTCCCGTATTTTAAGGTTTTATATGAAAGTCCCCGCAAATGGCTGTTTTTATAAAGACTTTCAACTCTTCGATTGTGACGGTGAACCGCCATGTTGGTTATAAGAAAATCCCCGTAAAAGCCTGTTTTAAAACGACTTTCATCTTTTCGATTGTGGCGGAAATCCGCCATATACGTTATTAAGGACTTTCATGTTGCGTTGTGGCAGATGGGTCTGCCATGGGCGTTATTGAAAACTGAACAGCACAAGTCTAAAACAATATTTACAAAACAACCATTATAATCACAAGCGAATAACTTGACTTCATTCCATTATTGCATTATTATTTAAAAATACTTCATTTACCAATTTCAGTTTTTCATTTTTCAGGTTCAATTTTCCTGAGAAAGAACCTCTTCTTCAACCTCTTTTCCGCTCTTTTCATCCCCAGACTGTAAAATGCTTGCCAAGTGACGTATGATATAAAGGATGCCGGAATTATATAGAATTAATGGTGCTCAGTGCCTCTTCAAGTTTAAAGTGTCGGGTGACTTTTAAGGCATTTCAAAGGTTCAATGCATTTTCTACCCGGCAATCAAACCTTGAAAGAACACTCAGGGTATTTTTTTCGGCCAAACTCTTTTAAAAGAAAGGAATTGTCATGATATTTAATAAACGGTCAACAATACGAAATAAATGTAAAATTCCTCTACTTATGGCCTGGAACAGCACTGAAAATATCCACGAAGCCCATGCAAGTGACATAAGTCAGGGAGGAATGCGCATTGAAGTTAGATACAATTTATCTCAGGACATAACCATCTATATAAAAAATATAAGCAATCCTGACAGCGGCTACACTGGAAATGAGTGGGATGCTTATATCGGCAAGGTAAAATGGATCAAACACAAAGGAGACCTTTACCAGACACCTTTCCAGGCAGGCATCCAGTACATGAGCCACTCTGTTGTACTGGGACACACAGACGAATTTTATGACTGTAACCGTTGCGATATGTGCGGTACACCTGTGAAAAGAGATCTGCACTGGACAGATGATGATCTCCATCTTTGCACCGAGTGTTTTTGGAGCATTGGGAAACTTGAAAAAAGTGTATCCAGATCAAGTCTTACAAGGTTCCTCTCCGGAAATGTTTTGTAACTAACCCGTTGAACACTTTGATAAAAATATTTGGCATCCTTCATATCAGATTAAACAGTCATGGCCGGATGCGACTTCGACCACCCCCGATCATGAAAACGGAATGTGTTTTCACGGTAAAGTACTTTACAATTCTTGTCTGGAGTAGAGACGCAATGCATTGTGTCTCTACCGTTGGGTTATTTTACCATTGGAAAAGTGTAAACCGGCAAATGATGCATGCCGAAAACATTAAAAGTTTTTTGCCCGGAAATGTTCTATTTTGACAACATCTCACGCTCCTCTTCACAATCGGCATACTCCAGGGCAATCTGTCTAAAATCTTCTGCAATTTCCATAAATGCGTCAACCATATCAGGATCAAAATGAGAACCCCTGCCCTCTTTTATTATCTCAACAGCTTTTTGATGGGAAAAAGGGGGCTTATAAACTCTTTTACTGATCAGGGCATCATAGACATCAGCAAGAGCCATGAGCCTTCCGCTCAATGGAATATCTTCTCCTTTCAGTCCCCGGGGATAACCGCTGCCATCCCATTTCTCCTGATGGGTATGTGCAATATCCCTTGCAACACTTAAAAATGAGCCTTCTCCAAGTTTTTTTTCATTGATCAAAATGGCATCATGTCCATAAACAGTGTGCAATTTCATCTCTTCAAACTCTTCTTCTGTCAACCTTCCGGGTTTAAGCAGAATATTGTCTCTAACACCAACCTTGCCAATATCATGAAGCGGAGCTGACTTGTAGAGTATGTCAATGGCTTTTTCATCCAGGAGATGTTCGAATTTGGGATTTTTACTTAAATGTTGGGCCAGCCTCTTAACGTAGTTTCTGGTACGTTTAATATGTCCGCCTGTTTCAGGATCACGATACTCTGCAAGGGTTCCCATGCTCTCAATTGTCACCTCCTGGGTCAACAAAAGCTCCCTTGTTCGCTCCTTTACAACATCTTCAAGGTGATCCCTGTATTTTTTTAACTCAATCTGATTTTTAACCCTTGCCTTGACAAGATCAGGACTGAAAGGCTTGGTAACATAATCCACAGCTCCCAGCTCAAGGCCCCGGGCTTCATCCTGAGTTTCAGTCATTGCAGTCAGAAAAATAACAGGGATATTGCTTGTTTCAGGATTTGATTTCAGCTCTTCGCACACCTGATAACCATCCATACCCGGCATCATTATATCAAGCAAAATCAGATCGGGTTTTTCATCAGCCACGGCTTCCAGTGCTGTTTCACCATCCATTGCCACCCTGACATCATATTGATCTCCAAGGGTTTCCACAAGAACATCAATATTGGTCTCGGTATCATCAACAACCATTACAATAAATTCTGAAAGTTCCATAAAAAATTTTCCTATAACGGCCATGGCAGTTCCATCTGCCACAACGAAGCATGAAAGTCCTTAAAAAAACCTTTAACCACGGGGACTTTCTTATAAAACGTTCATGACGGTTCTCCGCCACAATCGAAGAGATGAAAGTCTTTTTTAAAACAGCCACTTACTGAGACTTTAATATAAAAAGTTAGCACATTAAAGGCTTTGTTATTATTAATTTTTTTGAAGCTTTATTTTCAAATCCTCCACAGATTGCAATGCATCTTTGAACTTGTACTTGCCAATCAGCTTTTCAAGCTCCTTTACGGAAATTGAGAGATCGTCCGGCCATTTCAGTGAAGCTATCTTCTGCATCAACTCTTTTGATGGCTGGGGTTTACGCTTTGCAACATGGGGCTGAAGTTCTTCAAGCAACTCAAGCAATCTGGACGGATCGGATATTTCAGAAGGTGTGCTGTTTCCATCTTTATCAACATTTGCCTGCAATGAAGGGGCCATCTCCAGCAACTTGAGAATCTCTTGCATGGCATCACCAAATTCATTTACAAGTTTGCTGTTATCACTATTGAAATCTGACTTTAAAGCATGTTCAAGCAAGGCGCCCTTCTCCTGAAGTGAAACAGCCCCAATGGTACCAGATACCCCTTTCACAGTATGGACAAGCCTAACAGCAAGCTCCTGGTCACCTGAATTAACAGCATCATTTATCCTCTTCATAATATCAAGATGATCATCATGAAATTTCATTAAAAGCCTGCTGTATAGATCATGGTTATTATTTACCCTTGAAAGCCCTGTGGCGGTATTGATCAAAGGCTCAAGGGCTTTTGTGAAGTTGTCATAAAAAGTTAGGTTTCCTGAAGTTGCCTTGGAAAAAGTTACCTTTTCTAAATCTTCAGTTTTAGGCAAAATATGAAAATCTCCGGCGTGATTTTTCTTTAAAGATCCTTTTAGTTCTTGGTTTCCATAGCTAATGCCCCCATCCATATTATAAGAGACATCAACAGGATATGAGCTTTTTTCCCTTTGCCCAGGCTTTATCCACCGGATCAGAGCATCAAACAGCAATGCCGGATCAATGGGTTTGCTTACATAGTCATCCATACCCTGTTCAATGACATGCTCTCTTACGCCTATCATTGCATCAGCGGTCATTGCAATTATGGGAACCTTACCAGCCTCCCCTTCTATCTTACGAATATGCGCTGTTGATGTATAGCCATCCATGACCGGCATCTGAAGATCCATCAGTACCAGGTCAAAAAGGGTTCCTGAAGCACTTTTGACAACCTGGTCCACACCCTCACTGCCATTATTTGCCAAAGTTACATGAAAGCCCTTTTCACTGAGTAGCTCCAAAGCCACCTGCTGGTTAATTTCATTGTCTTCCACCAGAAGAATACGGGCTCCCCTTATCTGGTCAAGCTCTTTGACAACATAAAGATCTTTTTCTGAATGGTAGCCTCCCATTTGTTCATTGCCCTGACCAAATGCCTCCATGATAGAGTCAAAAAGCAGGGAATGTGTAACAGGCTTTAAAAGAAAACCGTCAAGATTGACTTTCTGAGCCTGATTCATGACATCTTCCCTTCCATGTCCTGTCACCATGATGATTTTGGGAAGCGGATTATGGGCCTGCAAAGATTTATCTGAGTTGATGCGTTGGACAGTTTCAAACCCATCCATACCAGGCATCTGCCAGTCAATAAAAAGCAGTTGATAGTGATCTGTTTTTATTTTCCTGATGGCCTCCATACCCGAGGCTGCTGTATGCACGTCAAATTTGAACACCTCAAGGTATTCCTTTAATACATCGCGGAACGTATCATTGTCATCAACCACAAGAACCTTAAGTCCCCTTATGGCCTCGGGTACAACATCAAACCTTTTCGTTATTTCATGATTATGACGGCCAAATTTTGCAGTGAAAAAGAAAATTGTCCCCTTTCCTGGTTCACTTTCAACTCCAATCTCTCCGTCCATCATCTCTGTCAGCTTTTTACAGATGGTAAGGCCAAGACCGGTTCCTCCATATTTTCGGGTTGTGGAGGTATCTGCCTGGGAGAATGATTGAAAAAGCCTTGATATCTGCTCTTTTGTCAATCCAATGCCTGTATCACGGACACTGAATCGGATCTTTGCTGCATCTTCTTCCACAAAAACAGGCTCAATTGAGATTACAATTTCACCCTTTTCGGTAAATTTCACAGCATTGTTGCTCAGATTCAACAAAATCTGACCAAGGCGCAGAGGATCCCCCATAAGTGCCCTGGGTACCCCTGAATCCATTTTGAAAATCATCTCAAGGCCCTTTTCCTGTGCCTTTATTGTCACAAGGCTTGCCAGATTATTCAAAACTTCATTGAGATCAAATTCAATTACCTCTATTTCAAGTTTTCCAGCCTCTATTTTTGAAAAATCAAGGATATCGTTGATGATCCCGAGCAGATTCTGGGCAGATGCATGTGTTTTTGAGATGTAATCCATCTGTCTTGGGTTAAGATCTGTTTTCATGGCAAGATGCGTAAGCCCTAAAATTGCATTCATGGGAGTTCGGATCTCATGACTCATGTTGGCAAGAAAATCGCTCTTGGCCTTTGTTGCAAGCTCCGCCTCTTTTTTTGCCTCATCCAGATCATCCATGATATTGAGCATTGCCCGCCTTGATCTGGCCATCTCTTCAAGCTGTCTTTCAAGTTGTTCAGTGGCATCATCATCACATATATTGACTTTTTCAGATATAGCTGAATCTGTTGTATGGTCATACTGTAATCCATAATATGACGACTCATGGGTAGCACCATCTGGGAACCCATTGGCAACACCACCAAATTCATGTTTATCTCCATTGCCATGGGCTTGATCTCCTCGTCTGATAAGCTCCTTCAGCTCAATCATCCGCTCCTCACGGCTTATGGTGAGGCGGTTGAATCTCTCCAGATCTTCCATATGGGCTTTCAATTTGTCTTCTGATCTTTTTCTCTCCGTAATATCACGGATAGTACCAACTGCAAACCATTCGTCATCCACCTGAAATGAAGAAAGTGTCACCTCAACAGGAAAAATCTCTCCGGTTCTTTTTATGGCTTTGTTCTGCATGGTTGAACCAAAGACATTCCCCTGACCGCTTTTTGCAAACTCTTTTAATCCTCTTATGGCCTGCTGCTGAATATCAGGCAGTGTTGCAATGGAATGGAAATCAGCTCCTGTTGCCTCATCAGCACTATAACCAAAAAGCCGCTCTGCAGCACTATTCCAGAAAAGTATTTTTCCCAGGCTGTCAATCATAACAAGTCCATCATCCATGGCCTGACTCATTGCAGAGATTTTTCTTTCACTTGCAAGTCTCTCCTGTTCAGCAAGCTTTCTTAAAGTTATATCAAGCATCAGACCATTGTAGAGTGGAATCTCACCATTTTTGTGCAGAGATGGCTTTGCAACAATGTGTACCCACCTTGTTTTTCCCTTTACCATTGTCATCTGGCCGGAAAATTCAATTTTTTGAACATTTTTTGAAAATTCTTTTAAACTCCTTTGAAAACGCTCCTGATCATTGCCGGACATTACAAACAATTTATTCCCATTGATCAAATCCTCCGGCGAAAGGCCAAAATGGGTTTCCATTCCCGGACTTACATACAAAAATTCAAAAAAACCTTCCGGTGAAATAGTGGCCTGAAAAATAGCTCCGGGAACATTTGCCGCCATTGCCTGAAACTGCTCTTCAGCTTTTCGTCTGCCTGCAATCTCCATGGCCATTTTTCTGTTCCAGAAAATAAAAAGGAATATAACACCTCCACCTGCTATGACAATTTTCCAGATAAGTGCATAGTCAACACCTTTTTTATACTCAACCGCAAGCCATTTACTGTAAATTGCCCTGTGTTCATCCTCTGTTATTGATGCAAGGCATTTGTTTACGATTGATATTGCTTCAGGATATTTGGGATCAATGCCTATCCTGTGGTCAAACATATAGTCAGTTTCACCATTTATCTTCAAAT
>NZ_LT828551.1:104162-183730 GCF_900170035.1 Desulfamplus magnetovallimortis
ATTTTTGAGCCCAAGCCTTCTCAGATTGTCAATGACCACTGCCATATGCCCCACAAACGCAAATACCCGGCCATCAGAGACCTTGAAAAGTCCCTCCTTTACATCATCCACCTGAACAAGCTCAATTTTTTCATAATTTTTTTTCAAATAGTGATAACTTGTATAACCTCGCCCCACAGCTACTTTTTTACCGTTAAGCTCATCAGTATCCTTAACATAGCCGACATCTGCTCCGGTCACAATAACAAGGGGAAACGAGACATAAGGTTCTGACAGAATAATCTGACGGCCAATTTCATCATCTAAACCAATTGCCGGAATCATATGGATCTCTTCATCCACATATTTCTGAACCACATCTGACCAGCTTTCACTTTTTTTAAATGAGAAACATAGTCCGGAACGACTTGTAATTACATCAAGATAATCGGCAATAATACCGCTGAACTCCATGCCACCTTCAATATAACTTGAAACAGGCAGAGTCTTACCATCGGCATCCCCACCATCTATTGTAACAGCCACATCACCTGGAACAGAACTTTGTTCTTGACCAAAACTATCCTTAGAAGTTTCTGCACTTCTTGATACCAAACTATCTCCTAAAGCAGAACCTTCTCCTGAAGCAGAACCCTCTTCTGAAACAGAACCCTCTTCTGAAAAAGAACCTTCTTCTGAAAAAGAACCTTCTTCTGAAACGGCTACATCTTTATCAAGCCCACTCTCTTTCCCTGGGACACTACTGTCAAAAGGGACTTTTTTAACAATTGAAAGGGGTGACCAGTCAACTTCACTGAAAGAGACAGGTTTATGGTTTTTAATAAACTTCTGCTCCATTGGCGTCAAACTGATCACAGGAGGAGCAGAAAGGGTTTTCTCCATCTCCTTCAAGGTATCCGGAGATTCAACAACTATCCATTTTTTTCTAATCGCAAGGTGCTCCTCCTGGGTAATGGATGCAAGGGCCTTGTTCAAAATAGGTACAAGTTCCGGCAGATTCTTGTTCACAGCCATTGCAAGGGGCTTGACAATGTCAGATGCCTGACCTGCAATTTTAAGATTGGTAATACCGGACATCTGAATGACATATGAGATAGCAGCCAGATTTGCCACAACAGCCTCAATTTCATGGCGTGACAAAGATAACATGGCATCCTCAAGGGTATTGAAAAGAAGAGGAGTGTAGTTTGTAGTTTCCTTTATGAAACCGTGATGAGAACTGTTTGCCTGCACCCCAAAAGGTATGCCCTCAAGATCCTCAAGACGCTTGATGGAGTTTGACTCAGTCCGTGTAACAATCACCCTTACAAATCTGAGGTATGAATCTGTATAATTCAGATACTGCTTTCGCTCATCTGTAATTCCCACACATGGCAGAATATCAACCATATGTTTTCTGGCCATTTCTGTTACCTCTTTCCATGTCAGGCCGGTTAAGGGCTTAAGGCGTATTCCAAGACGATTTTCTAATATGGCCATGTAGTCTGCTGCCATTCCACTGTAGATATCTTTATCGGAAAAAAATTCAAATGGCGCAAATGATGGATCAACACCCAGCCTCAGCACAGGGTGTTCCCTAAGCCACGCTTCTTCTGAATCTGTAAGGAGCAACTGAAGATCTCTTGAGTGGACAGTAGCGCTATTACACGGAAGTGCCATCAATACAGATATAAACAAAAGCAATAAAATAACCCTGAATGTGCAGGGTTGTTTTTTATTCAACATTGACATTATGTGCTCTTAAATTTTATTTTGTTTATTTTACAAATAAATAACTCTCGCCGACATGCCGGACACAATAAAAAAAGCATACTTTGTCAAATCAGCCTGGTCAAGCAGTTTACATAAACAAGGGAAAAAATGTTGCCCAACAACCTTTTTTTATATATTAAAGCTGTATGCAAACATTCATAAATCATTCTTTTTCTGTTTTTTCCACCATATTATAAAAAGGATACAGCCAAATGGAAACCAAGAAAACAGTAGCTCTGATGGCCTTACTCCTTACAGTGGGGAGCACAGTCTCTTATTACGTAAGCAATACATTCACCAATAGAACATTTGATATTTTAAAGAGTGAAATCAAAACTGTTTCTCCGCTTTTATATGAACAATATCAAAATGATGTTGCTGATTTTATTTTTACAGCAGGTATTGGAGCAAGTCTATTTATTGCCGTGTTTGTAGGAGTAATGCTGCATTATAACAAAATTCTTCGCATAAAAGCACTTCAAGCAGAATCCGAACTTAATGAAAGTCGTAATAGGCTTACCATGGATCTGAATCAACAGGCAAAGGCCCATGCAGCATTAGAAGCAATAATTGATGCCATTCCGGTTCCCCTTTTTATTACAGATCTTAAAACTGCCAATATCATTCGGGTAAACAAGGCAAATGAGGAGTTTTCAAAACTTTCAAGGAAAAAACTTGAAAAGATGAACATCAAGGAGTTCTACATTAACCCTGCAGAAGATCGGTCACGTATCCTGCGTGACTTTCTCTCCGGTCTTCAGATTGAGATGCAGATAAAACGCCTTGGTGACGGAGAGCTGCGCTGGTGTCTTTTCCAGGGGACAATAATTGATTACATGGGACGCAAAAGCCTTCTTAAAAGCTTTATTGATATCACAGAGCGAAGAAAAACCCAACGTGAGCTGATTGAAAAGCAGCAGTTTCTACAATCCTTTATTGATTACTCAGGCGCTGTGATTTATGCCAAGGATATTGAAGGGCGATACATACTTGTGAACAGGGACTGGTCATCAATTCTGGGGCTTGGGAAAATGAACCCCATAGGAATGACTGATTTCCAGATTTTTGATCACAGCATAGCAGATACCTTCAGAAAAAATGACAAAAAAGTGCTAAAAGCCATGAAACCTGTTTCAACCGAAGAGATTGTCAATATTTATGGTACCCCCCACTACTACTACTCCACGAAATTTCCTCTTATTGACGCAGATGGCAATGCCTATGCCACCTGCGGAATTTCAACTGATATCACAGGTCAGAAACAGGTGGAACAGGATCTCCAGGCAAGGATAAAAGAGCTGGATGAGGTACAGATATCAATGCGCAGCATGATGGAAGATCTTGAAAGGGAAAAAAAGAAGGCCGAAGCTGCAACCCGCGCAAAAAGTGATTTTCTTGCCAACATGAGCCATGAGATCAGAACCCCCATGAATGCCATAATCGGCATGTCCCACCTTATTCTCAAAACAGAGCTGACCGCAAAGCAAAACGATTACATCTCAAAAATTGACCACTCTGCTAAGGCTCTTCTTTCCATCATCAACGACATTCTTGATTTTTCCAAGATTGAAGCTGGAAAACTTGATATTGAAAAAAACAATTTTTTTCTTGACGATGTATTTACAAACCTTGCCAGCCTTATTTCCGTAAAAACACACGAAAAAGGGCTGAAGCTTGTTTTTAACATTGAGCATGAAATGCCACTTGGGCTTGTAGGAGATGCCCTTCGACTGGGACAGGTACTTCTCAATCTTGCAGGAAATGCAGTTAAGTTCACTGAAAAAGGAGAAGTTGTAATCTCTGCAAAACTTCTTGAAAAAAATGAACAGGGAATTGTTGCAAGATTCAGTGTCCGTGATACAGGGATCGGCCTTACAGAAAATCAGCGTTCAAAACTTTTTCACTCATTCACACAGGCAGATACTTCCACCACACGAACATACGGAGGTACAGGTCTTGGTCTTGCCATATCCAAAAAACTTGTCGAGCTTATGGGTGGAGAGATCGGGGTGGACTCAATACCCAATGAAGGCAGCACCTTCTGGTTTAACATTCCTTTTGGCCTTCATGACAGAAAAAGAAACGGCACAAAAACCGGATTTTCAACAATATCAACTTTTAAAACAACTGATCATCCAACAAAAAAGCCCTTTAACCCTGAAAAGCTTGCTTCAATAAGGGGTGCACGGATTCTGCTTGCAGAAGATAACGAAATTAACCAGCAGGTTGCAAGGGAGATCCTTGAAGGAGCAGGCTTTTTTGTGGATATTGCCTGCAACGGACAAGAAGCTGTAGATTGTGTCAACAAGACACTGGAACAGTCAAACACGGGTTACGACGCTATTATTATGGATATACAGATGCCTGTAATGGATGGAAAGGATGCTGCAAGGGAAATCCTGAAACAGGAGATATTCAAAAAACTTCCCATAATTGCCATGACAGCCCATGCAATGGTGGGTGACAGGGAAAAGAGCCTTGAAGCAGGAATGATTGATCATATCACCAAGCCAATTGATCCTTCCGAACTTTTCGCATCACTGCTTCGCTGGATATCGCCAGGGGAAAGAGAAGTGCCTGAAGGATTTGATCCGGAAAACGATTTCATAAAACCCTCAAATGCTCCGGAAAAAATTATTCCTGACATACTCCCCGGAATTGACATTGCCCAGGGACTGCAACGAATCAACGGCAATAAAATGCTCTATCGCAATATGCTTCTTAAGGTAAAAAATGATTATGCAGAGGCTGCCAAAGATATCCGTAATCTTATGGATGAAGGAAAACATAACGATGCCCGTCGTATTGCCCATACCATAAAAGGTGTTGCCGGCAATCTTGGTGCAAAGGCTCTTCAAAAGTCAGCAGGTGCTGTTGAAAGCATATTAAGAGATCTCCCAGATTCCAAAGAGTCGCCCAAAGATACAAAAGATTTACTCGAAACCCTTGCCCAGGATATGGATACCATTCAGCAGGGACTGGCACTTATACCCGAAGATACGTCAGTGCCAGCAGCTTCAGGAGATGTAGAGCCATCTTCACATGAAGAGCTTGTAAATGGAATTGAAGAGATAATGCCACATCTTTTGAAACGCAAACCTGCACCAAGCAAGGAGTTTTTTGAAAAACTCAGTTCCCTTGGGTGGCCATCTCACCTTGGAGATGATGTGGCAGAGCTTGGGCGATTTATCAGCAAATACAGGTTCAAGGAAGCAATATCTGTTGCAGAAAATATTCAGAAAAAAATTAACGAATAGATAATTACTCAAAAAACCACAACTATGATCTTTTGAGCCTTGTCAATATTGTCTGAATCAGGATACCTATGATTAACAGGATAATGAGGATAAAAGCTCATTATGCAAATCCTGAATATCCTGGGCATCCTGATTCAGACAACAAAAATATATACAGAATATTGTCAATGTTGCAAAATCCCTTGATAGGCTCTTAATACCTCAACTATTTGGGGAAATGCCGAACCGCTTGTGCTTTTCCAGAAAAAACCGTTTCGACTTCTTTCTGCCATATCTGAAAAAATATTTCTTTCAATGTTAATATCTATCACTGTACCCCCTATTGCCATGACTTGAGAGACGATTTGATTGGGAAGATTGGTGGCACCTGTCGTACCGGCAATAATTAGTAAATCGGTTTTCAAGGCAACATCAAGGGAGCTTTGGAATAGATAATGGTGTTCGTTATATGACTCATCCCAAAGTAGCACATGGGGACGCGTTTGCCTCCCGCAAACGGGGCATCTCAGGAGTTCCCAATATTTTTCAGGCAACTTTTCTTCTCGTGAAATTATGGGCATTTCTTGAGAAATGGGAATGATATCCTCGCTACAAGGGGCTATGCAACGCATATATTCGATGTTTCCGTGAATCTGGTAAGTTCGATCAATGCTGTTTCCTGCTCGGATATGCAATCCATCCACATTTTTTCCCATTCACTTTTCAGGAACTATCTCATCTTGCAGGGGTTTTTCTTTTTTTGGATCTTTTGTTGAATCAGAGTTAGATTTATCATTGTTTGGCATATTCATTTTATCAGATATCCTGCCCATATCACGGATATTTTTCTGTACAGTAATTGCCGCAAACAGACTAAGAATAAAGGACATTGCATAGAATCCCTTTTCGCTTAATGTAAGAGCCGCGTTCCAAAGCCCTACAGCTAAAAGCAACATTGCGGAGATAACAGAAATCCAGCAAAGTCCATAATATATACCAGTTACAGGTATCCCCTCAATTTTATCACGAACTGTTTTTTGAAGAGAAACCACAGAGAAAAGGCCATACATCAAAATCACCAAATAATACCCTTTCTCGTTAAGCCCCATCGTCGCATTCCATAATCCGATCAAATATGCACAAATGCCTGCCAATAGTGCTGTCCAGGACGCTCCAACAAAGGCTCCAGTTGGTTTCTGATATTCCATATTCATTGTGTAGTTCTCCTTAACCTCTCGGCTCATTTATCGGTTGAATGATTAATTGATCATTGAATTAACGCAATCCATTAGAAAACATTTTTTCCACAAAATCTATCAAGCGCACAAGTCTATCTGAGAATCCCCACCGGCGATATGGACAAAATTGATATAGGAATGGCCTTTGGCAAAGATGGAACAAAGGATGAGGCAGCCATTTATCTGTACTCCCGTCTCTATTACCAGAATACTGATATCCCACTGATTGCCATGGAGTTTCAGGAGAATCTCATGTTCGATTTAATAATGATATCTGCATGAAATTACCGTAATATAATGATCATCGACAGCAAAAACCAACCGATTAGTATCGTCAATTCTTCGCGACCAAAAACCAGATAAATTCTCTCTCAAAGGCTCAGGTTTTCCTATACCTTCAAATGGTTGCTTTATCGTATTATTGATAAGCTTGTTAATGCGTTTGATTGTCTTTTTGTCTTGTGTTTGCCAATATAAGTAATCCTTCCAAGCCTCATCAGTCCAGGCCAATTTCCTACTCATCTATTAGATCCCTTTCTTGGACTTTCCCATTTTTGAATTGTTCAATTGATTTTGTTAGATGAGAAGCATTAGCAGGTGATCTAAGCAGATAAAATGTCTCCATAAAACTATTAAAGGTTTCTAACGACATAACAACAGCGTTTTCAGAGCCACGACGTGTAATTATTGTGTAATCAGCATCATAAACAACCTGATCCAGCACTGACTTCAGATTGTTTCTTGCTTCGCTAAAATTTATCACTCTCATAATACCCTCCATAATTGGGCACCCTTCATTTGTCGGTTTCTACTTTTTTGAACCATGATTTTCATGATTAAGGGATTACCTTGATTTTTAATCGTGTTAATCCTTAAATCCTTTAATCATGGTTCAGAATTTTTCAAAAAGTGTAAACTAATTTTGAGTTGATATGAAGGATGCCCATAATTGTATTATTTATTGTAAAATACAGTAATACATACTTTTATACTTGTCCACTATTTTGTACAAGTTTTAGATTATTTTGAAATCGAACACCAATGTTCACCGGTATTTAACCGAGTGGTGAGAAGAATTTTTAACTCTTATAAAAAAATGGTTGACATAAAAAAATTATATAAGTAGATAGACATATATCACATTGATATATGTCTATCTAAATATAAACCCTCATGGCCCAATTCAAAGACCTTCCCGATCATGAAAATCATGAGGGCTATTTTTTTTCCGTGGGAATAGATACAAATTTCCATATTCGGGAGTGGCTGAATGTCGGCCGTGACCGTTTATACTAAAAGGATAAGGAGATACAATGACGGCTTCAATATATCATCAACTTCGTGAACAGATGGATCAGTATTCAACAGGTTTTCCAGCCACAAAATCAGGTGTGGAGTTAAAAATCCTTGAAAAACTTTTTACAGAAGAGGATGCAGAACTCTACCTTGATCTTTCCATGCTTCTGGAATCCGCCGAAAACTTTGCAGCAAGGACAAATCGCTCCCCGGAAGATGCATCAGCAAAGCTTGAAAACATGGCACAAAGAGGATTGCTCTTTCGTCACGTAAAAAATGGAAACAAAAGATACTCTGCAATTCCATTTGTCGTTGGTTCATACGAGTTCCAGCTCGGGCGTATGGACGAAGAGCTGGCAAGGCTTACCAACAGCTACATGGAAGAAGCTTTTCTGTCAGGGATGGCCAATAACATACCCCCATTGAGAACAATACCTGTGGGAAAATCTGTGGATGTTGTCCATCAGGTGGCAGCCTATGAGGATGCCAAAGCCATCGTAAACGGAAAGAGCAAGATTGCAGTGGCAAACTGCATCTGCCGTACACAACAGAATCTTCTTGACAAGGGTTGTAATAAGCCAATGGAAGTCTGCCTGTTGTTTGGATCCCATGCAGAATACTATGTTGAGAACAAGATGGGCAGATATATCACAAGTGAAGAGGCATGTAAGATACTGGATCAATGCGAGGAAGCCGGACTTGTCAATCAACCGGCCAATATGGTCAATCCCGGCGGTATGTGCAACTGCTGCGGAGACTGCTGTGGCGTACTCAGAGCCCTGAATCTTCTACCCAACCCGGGTGAACTTGTCTATAATCGCTATTGGGCTGTAATCGACCAGGAAGAGTGTACCGGATGCGAAGCCTGTTTAGACCGCTGCCAGATGAACGCCATTACAATTGATGATACAGCCAAGATCGATGAGGCAAGGTGCATCGGTTGTGGCCTCTGCGTTACGACATGTCCCATGGATGCAATCAAATTAGAAGAGAAACCCAAAGAACTCCAGGTGCCGCCTCCGGCCAGTGGCAAGGAACTCATGGACATTACAGCAGAAAAAAGGGGAACAAATCTTGTTCCCATCAAGATGCAACAATAAAACTGCCCGGGCTTGATTCTGCTTTTGACACCTTTAAAATTTAACTTAGGAATGAGCACAAAATAACTTTCCCATTTTGATTAAACGAAGTGGCCGTGAAGACCGCGCGCCCTGATTTAAATGGGCACGTTATTTAAAATTTATTCCTTATCTTGAAACTTTTATGGAGATAATGGCCGTTTGTCGGCTCTCTTCACAAAAAATGAGCTATATGGCGGCTGTTGCAGAGTCAATCCCGAAAATTAAAAAAAATTGAGGATGATATGATTGAAATGATGCTGATGGGATTTCTCATGGATGGTGAGAAGACCGGATATGAAATAAAAAAATATATGGAAAACAGCACCCACTATTTTTTCAACACCGGCTTCAGCAGCATCTATCCAAAACTCAAAAAACTGGAAAAAGAAGAACGTGTGCGGGTAAGCCAGGTTATCAAAAACGGTAAGCTCAACAAACTTTATACACTTACGGATGAGGGCAAAAAGGCGTTTCTTGAGTGGCTGGAGATAAAGCCAGAAATAGGACGCATACGGGATGAAGCTCTGTTAAAAGTGTTTTTCTTTGATCATCTTGAAGATGACAAAATAGTTCCCCAGCTTAAAGGATATGTCGGAGATCTTAGTCAACATGTCCAAAACCTTCTATCCATAAAGGAGCGACTATCCACCCGCGAAGTCGAAGTAGAACCTTGGAAAATGATGACTCTGGAGTTCGGCATCCGGTATTATAATTTTCTGGAACAAATATTCAATGAAATGCTTTTAAAAAACAGTCCCGACCAAGATTAATTTAGTTGTCCAATGCCCAAAAATTACCACTGGTAATATAAAAGAATTTATAAAAAAATAACCTATAATTATAGTATTTTATAATAAAATATCCCAGCCTTTACGGTAATTTAAACTACCATTTTTAAGCAGAAACATATTTAGTTCTTGCATAAACCAACCAAACAAATCCCTTATATATGCCCTTTATCTGTTCATTTTATGGGATTCTGGCATTTTTTCCATAGCTCCTACGTATGATGGCAGGTTTATTGCGTAATTTCCATGCCATTTCAATTGCGATGTACTTGCCACGCATCATTGCGATACACTTGCTGCGCATCATTGCGATACGACAGTATTGACACAGCTCAAAAGTTCATAGGTGTCGGATTTGAGCATTTTTTTAGTACTAATTCCTTAACCTCTTTGCAAAGGAGCAAAAATGACAGATTTTCTAAACGCTTTAGACAGTTTTATGTGGGGACCCGTCACCATCTGCCTATTGGTGGGTACCGGTATTTTGATTGCCTTTATGGTAAAGTTCATCCAGATTCGGCATTTCATCTATGCCTGGAAGCTTATTTCAGGTAAATTTGACAATCCTGATGACAAAGGAGAAGTGACCCATTTTCAGGCACTTTCCACTGCCCTTTCTGCAACCATCGGCACCGGTAATATTGCAGGCGTTGGCACAGCCATTGCCATTGGTGGGCCTGGAGCTGTATTTTGGATGTGGGTGACAGCATTTTTCGGCATGGGCCTTAAATATGCAGAGTGCCTGCTCTCACTGAATTTCAGAACAATACATCCAGACGGTTCCGTAGGAGCAGGTCCCATGTACTATCTTGAAAAAGGGCTTGGAAAAAAATGGCTTGGCATTGCCTTTGCTCTCTTTGCCACTATTGCATCATTTGGTATTGGAAACATGGTACAGGCAAACTCTGTTGCCGAGCCATTTCAGACAGCATTTGGTGTACCCAAAATAGTGACAGGCGTTGTCATGGCTGTACTATGCTTTCTGGTTATTGTGGGTGGAATAAAAAGAATCGGAAATTTTGCCAGCAAAATCGTTCCTTTTATGTCAGTATGTTACATACTTAGTGTGCTGTGTATTATTCTTGCCAACTTTGGCGACGTGGGCTCAGCCTTTGGCACAATTTTCAGTGATGCATTTACCGGAAGTGCAGCAGCAGGCGGTTTTACAGGTTCAGTTGTTGCCCAGGCTATAAGGTTTGGCGTTGCAAGGGGTGTATTCTCCAATGAGGCAGGTCTGGGAAGTGCTCCCATTGCCCACGGAGCTGCACAGACAGAAGAGCCAGTCAGAGAAGGTCTTGTGGCCATGCTGGGGCCATTTATTGATACCATCATGATCTGCACCATGACAGCACTTGCCATTGTCATGACCGACGCTTACACAATGCTTGGAGAGACAGGAAAGGCCCTGTCAGGTTCTGATCTGACTGCCAAGGCATTTGAACTTGGTCTGCCCTTTGGCGGAGGTAATTACATTGTCTCCATAAGCATCATATTTTTTGCTTTCTCAACAGTGGTTGGGTGGTCATACTACGGGGATCGATGTGTAGATTATCTGTTTGGTGAAAAATTTGTTAAACCATATAAAATTATTTACTGCTTTATTATTCCTGTTGGTGCAACCATAAAGCTCTCCACAGTCTGGACAATATCCGATATTTTCAATGCGTTAATGGCGTGGCCAAACCTTGTGGGAATTATCTTTTTAAGCCCTTTTGTCGTGAAAAAAACAAAAGAATACTTTTCAGATCCTGAAAGGGTATATCCATCATATTCAAAATAATCCTGACATGGAATGGCTATCAAATAACTTGCACATTTCAAAACAGACAAGCTTTACTTTACAGTCAAACTTTCTAAAATTCCAATTGTGTATCTTATTTTGTACTCATTCCTATGTTATTGACTCAAAATCGACATCTTATTGCTTTTTCCGAAGTTATTGCAGTTGTCTGAACCAGGATAACCAGGATGGATAGGATGCTCAGGATAGTTAATCTTGCCTTATCTTGTTAATCTTGGGAATCCTGATTCAGACAGTGTTGACAAGGCTTACAAGATCATAGGTGTCGATTTTGAATATTGACTTAGTGTTCTCCCAAGGTTTGTTTGTCAGGTAAAAACACGCATAGTCTTTCCATTGCCTGGAAAATCACCCGACAGTTTAAACTTGAAGAAGCACTATTTTATTGACTCAGGAGTTATACTGAAATCTTTTCTCCATGAAAAACCACGAGAGACCCCTGATCGCGCTCTGCTATCTGACGTGCTACCCTGGCAGGTACAATTTTATAACTGTCATCAAGTCTGACAATGGCAAGCTGCCCGCTACTTAGCCTTTGCGTCATATCTTCAGAGATAAACAGCTTCTTTATTATTTTTCCCACTGCAAAATAATAAGGTTCCCCATGATCATCCTCTTTTAGATGATTTGTTTCAATCAGATGCCTTACCTGTGCCATGTTTTCGTGTCTTTTTTTCTCTTCATTGCGCTGCCGGTTCAGCTCTCTGGTCTGCTGCTCAATGGCCAGCCTCTCTTTTCTGGCAAGGCTTGTCTCTCCTGATGATGAGTCACCCTTATGCTTCTGCTTTTTTTTACTGACAAGCTTGTCATGCTTTGCCTTATTTACCTGCTTTTTGTTCACCAGCCCAGCCTTCAGAAGCTGATCCTGAAACGAATTACCCATTTTTTCCCCGCTAAATCCTGATGGTCTCGTAAAAAATCAAAAATTCTGTGCATCAAGTATTGGAACCTGATTTTTTAGTTTTGAACCAAGGTTCTTTACCATATAAGCTTTCCATACATTTAGGACAGAGAGCATGGCTGAAAAGTGCCTCGGAATGCTTCTGAATATAAGCCTCAACCCTTGTCCATGCCCCTTTGTCATCACGGATATCCTTGCATTTAGAGCAAATTGGAATAAAGCCACGCAGGGTCTTGATCTCTACATGTACTTTCACCCTTGCCAGAAGTTCCAGAGCCTGAAAAGGTTTTGTAATATAATCGGATCCGCCGACCTCAAATCCCTTAAGAATATCTTTAGTATCTGCCATTGCAGTAAGAAAAATGACAGGTATATGCTTTTTGGTTTTGTCTGACTTTATTTTTCTGCAAACCTCATAGCCACTCATACCGGGCATCATGATGTCTAAAAGCACCAGATCAAAAGGATAGCTATAAATCCAGTCAATGGCTTCCTTACCACTTGTGGCAAACTCAACTTTATAGTGCTGATCTTTTAAAAGATTGCCAAGAAGCTGGATATTCATGGGTTCATCATCAACAATTAATATTGAAAAATGATTGTCAGGTGGACTATTGTCGTGCATATGGTACTCTGCCTTATGGCTGTCTGGTTGATGCTTCTCCTCCCGACGAATGTCATGCTTACCTTTTTCAGCCTGATGAGCGCCTGGCAGATGATTGCCAGAAGTTTCATTTGTCATGGATTCATTTCCTGGATCATAGATTTGACCTCTTGTATTATCTTTTTAAATTCAGCTATTGCCAGTCTCATATTGAGTATATCAAAGTTATCCACATAATTGACAAGATTATCACCATATTGTGTCAATAACTCAATATCATTTTTCAAACCAAGCACTCTGATATTCTCACCAAAAAGTTTTACCTTGTCAATGGGTTGCCTTTTTTTAAATGATCGCCATTGCTCCATATAATCAGATTCAAGAGTGGCCAGAATTTGGGAAATCTTGATTCTGTCTCCTGAAAGGGAGTTGATTGCTTTTTTATGCTCTTCATTCAAACCCGAATCAGTTTCTGTCAACGGCAGATATTTTGACAACTCTGCAAGAAGTTTATCTATTTCAACAGGTTTTGCAAGAAAGCCATCAAAACCTCTTTTTATTATGTCAGGCTTGTCCATAACAGATGAGGAAGCTGTGACTGCAATGACCGGAATTTTTTGAGTGACAGGATTGTTTTTAATTTTTTCCAATGCTTCAAATCCGTTCATTACCGGCATCCTTATATCCATCAAAATAACATCCGGATGATGTTCACCGGCAATCAACAACGCTTCATGGCCATTTTGAGCATGTAAAACATCAAGATTTACCTTGCATAGCACCTCGTTCAAAAGATGTCTGTTGGACTCAATATCGTCAACAACCAATATTTTTCCATTTTCAAACCTTATATCTTCGTGGTAAAAGCTCTTTTCCAAAAGCGGAACCTCATCAAAGAGCGCCTGCACATCAGGTATAATTACCTCAAAGCAACTGCCCTTTCCAGGGGAACTTTCCACAAGAATCCGGCCGTTCATCATTTCTACAACTCTTTTGCAGATAGCAAGGCCTAAACCTGTGCCGCCGTACTGTGCATTCTCCTGTCCTGCCTGCTGTTTAAATGAATCAAAAATGGTCATGATCTCATCTTCAGGTATGCCGATACCGGAATCTTCAACAATTATATGAAGATCGCCAAGTTCCATAAAAGTAACAGTCATTTTTATGGTGCCGTTTTCAGTAAATTTAACAGCATTTCCAACAATATTTAGAAGTATCTGCCTTAAACGTATTTCATCAATCATAAGAGCCGGAGGAAAATCCGCATCAACTTCAACAATAAACCGGATATTTTTTCTTGAGGTCTGCAATGCAAATATCTGTTCTATTTCATAAATAACAGCTCTCAAATCGCTGCAAGTGTATTTAAGCTCGGCTTTGCCAGCCTCCATTTTGGAAAGATCAAGAATATCGTTAATAAGCGTCAGAAGATTTTTTCCTGCATTTTTTATTGCAGATATGTACTGTTTCTGTTTCTCATCTTTAACAAGGGAAGACAAAAGTTCGCTGAAGCCGGTAACGGCATTAAGAGGAGTTCTGATCTCATGACTCATGTTGGCCAAAAATGCGCTTTTTGCATTTGTTGCAGCTTCTGCCTCTTTTCTGGCATCTTCTAAAGCACTCTCACGGGCAGATATCGCTCTTGTCATAAGGACAAAGTTATGTGAAAGATGGTTAAAATCCTCCAGTCCCCAGTTACCGGCCTGAAGATCGTAGTGACCTTGTGCAACACGGTCTGTAAAGCTTGAAAGTGCTGTCAGCGGAAGTTTGATACTGCGGTAGAGATAAATAAAGACAAGTGTTGTTCCAAGACAGCTCACAAAGAGAGAGATCATAAGAATCTTCCTGATAAAGACAACAGGTGCAAGTGCCTTTGAAGCATCCCTGAAAATAACAGTGACAAGATCTGCTGTAACGATCTCATCCACACTTACAATTGATTCTATCCCCTTCTCATCATATCTGCGTCCGGATGCAAACTCTCCTTTAAGAGCCTGCCTGATATATGGAATATTGAGAAGATTCAGGCGCTGCTCGGCCATGCCATGCTCTGAGCTTGCGACCACTGTTCCCTTACGGTCAAGGACAGTAACACGAACTTCAGCTTCTGATGCAAGTATGCCCACATTTCGGGAAAGATCAGCCAAATCAAGATAGCCCAGAACCACAAGGGAGTCAAACATGCGGCTGACTGCAATGCCCGGTGTGTTACCCTTGACGGGGATATGCGAAAGTGACCAGCAGAAGCCCTCCTTGTTCAATGCTCCAAGATAAGAGGAGTGCCTTGAAAAATCATAGCCTATCCATGAATCATGCTTACGGGAAGAGTGGCTGATAATACCCTGACTGTCAAGGATATTCAGACGTGAAAAAGCTGGAAATGCCTTGGCAATACCAATCAGAAGAGCATCCAGGTCAGAGCCGGTTGCAACCTTGTTCAAGGCAGCTTCTCCTGTGACAGAAACTATCTTTTCTGCCTGGGACAAAATTTCATCAATCTGGACAGAGAGAGACTTGGCCATGACAAGGTTTGAGACAAGAATCTCATTTTCCATATTGGATGCAATTTTATTAAGGGTCAAAAGCCCTGACATAATTCCCGGAAACACCACCAGAAAAATCAGAGAAGAGGTCAAAATGTTTTTCAGGCTTCGACCAGGCCAGCAAGATAACATTAAATCTCTCCATGATCTTTTTTTCTTCGCATGGTCTTTTGCAACATAATCATCTTTTGATTTTAAAATAACCATCCCTGACCTCATATATACAGACCGGCCTTCTGGGATCTCCATATTTATCAATTGTAAAATCTTCAGGAATACCTTCAAACAGCTCTATTTCCAGAATTGCTTTTTTGATTGCAGAAGGTGTAAGGTTTTCTGCTTTTTCAATTCCCTTTTTCAAAACCATGACAGAGTCGTACCCAAAGGCTGCTGCCCTGGTGGCAGGTTCTCCAAAGCGATTTTCATATTCTGTTTTAAAAGCTATCAGAACTGGAGTATCTTCAGCTATATCATAAGTTCCCGAGATAATAACCCCTTCAACTGCCTTTCCACCATTTTCCAGAAATTCACCTTTCATGGCCCATGAGGATGAAAAGATTTTAATGCTCTCACTTCTTTTATGAATCTCCTGGGCAAGCATCGCGGTGTCAAGAGCACCAGCCACCACAAAAACCGAGTCCGGCCCTGATTTTACAAGACGATTGATATCTTCATCAGAAAGTCCATCCTTGGAATCAAACTGAATTTCCATAAGAATGTTTCCACCAAGTTTGTTAAAAATAGCCTCAGCAGCACGGATATAATTTTCAGAATATGCACGATTGGCAACATCAAAAATCAGTGCTGCATTGCGTGCTCCCTGTGAGTTAAATGCCTCAGTGGCAAGCCCTTCAGCCATAATAGTGTGTGGTGCTATTACTCTTAAAAAGAAATCATCAATACCTGAAAGCTGATCTGTGGAAGCTCCTGGAGATATCATAAGCATCTTTTTTTTATTCATCTCAGGTACTGCTGCCATTGAGGCTGTGGATGTAAAATGACCAATTATGGCAACCACACCAGCCTCAACAAGCTCAAGGTCAACCCTGACCGCTTCTTCCGGATCGTTCTTATCATCCTTTATCAGCAACTCTATCTTTCTGCCCTTTATGCCACCTGAGCTGTTTAGTTTTTCCACAGCCAAAACAGCACCACGCCTGCATGGAAGTCCATAATCGGAAAGAGTTCCCGACAATGGGTTTGCAAAGCCTATTTTGACAGGTTCCTTTTCTCTGCTGCAACCGGTCAAAGAAAAAAATATGGAAATGGTAATTGAAGAGATTATAATTGATTCAATTAATGATTTTAGAGTAAATTTCATGTTGTTTTCCTTTTTCCTTGGAAATAGATACAAAGTTTTATAATAACTCAAAATCGACATCTTATTGCTTTTTCAGAAGTTATTGCAGTTGTCTGAACCAGGATGGATAGGATGCTCAGGTTAGATAATCCTGCCTTATCTTTGTTAATCTTGGGAATCCTGACTCAGACAGTGTTGACAAAGCTTACAAGATCATAGGTATCGACTTTGAGTAATAAGGAGGGCTGCATTGCTCAGCCATTAACGTTCTGTTATTAAAATCCCAAGACTCTTGAGTACGATAAAATATTGAGATATGATTTGAATATGATAACACTTCAAACCAACAGAGCAACAAAACTTTTTCAACTTGCTGCTGATAACCTTTCACACTGTTTTAAAGATAATAAGGAAAAGAAATTAAAAAAGGAGAAGAGTCTTGGGTATTGAAATAGAGAGAAAATTTCTTCTTCAAAACGATTCCTGGAAAACCCCTGATCTAAAAGGTATCCATATAAAACAGGGATATATAGCCAACAGTCCGGAAGCAGTTGTAAGGGTAAGGGTCTCAGGGGACAGTGGATTTTTAACCGTAAAGGGAAAAACAACAGGAGCAACCCGACTTGAATTTGAATACAATATACCTTTACAGGATGCCATTGAGATGCTTGATCTGTGTCGCCATAAACAGAGAGTTTCCAACACTTCCAAAGAGGTTGCTGCGGAATCCAATGACAAAAAAATTGCAGTAGATGGCCACGGAATTGTTGCCGACTATGCCGCAAAACTTACAGCACCGGCAATTATAGAAAAAATCCGTTATATGGTTAACTTTAAAGGATTTGAATGGAGCATTGATATTTTTTCCGGAAGCAACCAGGGACTTGCTGTTGCGGAAATCGAACTTGAACATGAAGAACAACAATTTGAATATCCCCCATGGGCAGGAAAAGAGGTAACAGGAGATCCCCGATATTACAACTCAAATCTGATTTGTTACCCATTCAGCTCATGGAAGAGATGACAAAAGGGATTTAACCTTCATTTCAATATCATCCCTTATTATCCTGACCTCATTAATTGATTTACCAGCAGGATCCGATAAATTCCAGTCAACCTGTTTACACCCCGGAATAAACGGACACTCTTCTTTGCATCCCATGGTGACAATCATATCAACAGCACCTCGGGCTTTATTTAAGGCATCTTCCAGCGAACACGGTACATTAAATAGAAGATCGTGCCCCTTTTCTCCCATAGCCTTTACAACAACAGGATTTATCTTTTCCGCAGGCTGACTGCCGGCACTGAAAACGCAATATCGATGGCCTGCAATCTCCTTTGCAAAGGCTGCTGCCATCTGGCTTCTGCCGGCATTTTCACGGCAGGCAAACATGATTTTTTTACGATTCTGCAATGGTGTCAACACTTTATGGGCAATCTCTGAAATATCCTTTTCCACCCCTTCCTTAAACTGTATCTCTCCTTTGCCGTCAATGCCGGAATAACAAAGCTCTCCTGCATAATGGGCACCCACAGCATCAAAAAAGTATCGTGTTGTAAGGCGGATGCCGTCAAAAAGAGTCATTCCCCTTGTGGCTCCCACAGAAAGCAATATCCCTTTTTTAAAAGATTCTCCGGAGTCTTTAAGATCAAATCTGTACTTTCTTGACCATAGAGTTTGTGCCCTGTCAATGATCCCTTTCATAAGGGCAGGAACACCATAAAAATAGACAGGCGTGGAAAGAACTATCAAATCAGCTCTTCTGATGAGGGAAAAAAGATTACCAGATATATCATCCTTGAGTGAGCAGGTTCCTTTTTTTTCGCAGTTCCCGCAACCACTGCAGGGTGCATAAAGCTGTTTTCCAGCAGAGATCACAAAAGTTTCAAATCCTTTTGTCTCAGCCTGCTCCATAAAAAGAGAGAGAAGATGCGAAGAGTTTCCGTTAACCCTTGGGCTTGCACTGAACCCTAAAACAAACATTATAAAGCCCTCCTGTGTGTCCAACATTCTGTACAAAATAAGTATCTTTCAAATAAAAACCGCTGGATTACATCCAAAACGAGCGCTAAGTGCTTTGATTTGCCGTTTATTAAGCTCTCGCTTTCCTGACATAACTTCAGATATAACCCCAGGACTTCCGATTTCAGTCAAATCCTTTTGTTTCAAACCATATTCTCTCATAAAATATTTAAGACAACCTACAGGAGTTCCTTTCGGCTCTGGAATATGAGTACGCTCATAATCTGAAATCAATGTACCTACAATGTCAAGCAAACCTATTAGCGGATGATTGACCTCACCTTGTGTCTGATCCATGAGATAATCAGCAAGTTCAATCAGATCATCAAGCTCTTCTTCATTAGTTGGTGAATTAAAATATGGTGAAATTGATGGCCAGACTTCCATTAATTGCTGGTACGCTTGAACCATAAGTCTTCCTTCCAGTTATCACGGTCATACTTATCATGAGTCAAAATATGTCGTATATATAAGCGATTGAGTGAATAACGAATATATGCAACAAGCCTATAATTGTTTCCACCAATATTGAATACAACAAAGTTTCCAACAGTGTCGGCGCTTGGAAAGACTTTTTTGACATCCATGAATGAGGTAAAATTTTCTCGTTTCACGATACGATACCAATGCTGTAAGGAAGATTCCGCACAGTTATATTTTTGACAAAATTCACGAATTTTCTTGTAACTTATAATGTGCATAACAACCTTAAAGATTGGTGGTATCGCAATGCATCAGCAAACAGGGGTGCTTATTAGAAAATTTCTATAACATGTTGATATATAAAAATTTTAATGTATCATTGCGATGCACTCGCTATTTGATGCACTCGCTATATGAGTGTGTATTAAAAAATACAGATTATAAAATTTACTGTCAATAGAATTCTCAAATAGAGAATACAATTGTTTTTAACAAACATCCGCCATGTACATTGTTATAACGTACATGGCGGATTTCCACCACAATCGAAGGAATTAAAGTCATTTTAAATACAGTCAGTTAAAGAGACTTTCTTATCCCCCCCATGTTTGCTGACGCATCACAACTAAACATGAAAGTTGTTATATATCAGCATGTTATGGAGATTTTCTAATAAATAAAGCACTTAAAACAGTAATGGCAGCCACCGGACTTTTGAGAGCGGGGCTGCCATATGATTTTATGATTTAATGCATTTTTATTTTCTGTGTAATGCATTATTGCAAAGCACTTTGTGTTAACTCCTGTGCAGATTATTCAATCCCAAGCAGCTCCACCTCAAAAATCAATGTTGATCCTGGTGCAATGGAACGTCCAGCTCCTCTGTCACCATAGGCAAGATCAGAAGGGATATAAAGCATCCATTTAGAACCCACGGTCATAAGCTGCAAGGCCTCAGTCCATCCCTTGATAACTCCGTTGACCTTAAAAGATGCAGGTTCTCCCCTTTTGTAGGATGAATCAAATTCATTGCCGTCAATTGTGGTTCCTTTATAGTGGCACTTGACAGTATCTGTGAGCTGGGGTTTTTCACCATCACCTTGAGTGATTACTTTGTACTGAAGCCCACTTTCCAGTGTAACAATACCATCTTTTCCCTTATTCTCTTTAAGGAATGCCTCTCCAGCTTCTTTGTTAGCTTCGGCAGATTCCTTCATTTGAGCCATCTGTTTCTCTTTCATTTTATTCTGAAAAGTCATCATTGTCTGCTGCATCTCTTCTTCAGAGAGGCTAGATTTCCCTTCGTGACTCTCTGTGATGCCTTTAAAAAACATGTCCAGATCAACTTCATAATCTCTTTTAAGATTCTGCCCTATATTATATCCAAGGGCATAACTTATTTTTTCCTGCTCGGTTTCCATCTTTTTTTCTTCCTTGTCCGCTGCAAAAACCTGGGCACCAGAACAAAGAATAACTCCGGATGCAAGCAGTGCAAACGCTTTTTTTACATTAAACATTAAAATCCTCCTGAAAATTAATATAAACAAACTAAAACAACTTGGTATCAGATATGTGCATTAATATCAATCATTGATTGATTGCTATTCAAGAATCAAAAATTCATACCGGTTTCTTCCGCCTTTTTTTGCCTGATAGAGAAGCTGATCTGCAAAATCCACAAGCTGTCTTGGAAAAAGAAGACGGGAAGGAACAACTGAAGCCACACCAAGGCTGACAGAGACATAATCAGAGACACTTGAATCCTCATGAATCAATTTAAGAGCCTGGACATCATCAAGTATCCTTTTTGCAACTGCCTTGGCTCCAACCTCATCTGTATCTGGCAGAATCACTCCAAACTCTTCTCCACCGTATCGTGCAACAAAATCACTTGATCGTCCAGGCACACGGTGTAAAACCTCTGCAACTTTTTTCAAACACTCATCTCCGGAAAGGTGACCATAACGATCGTTGTATAATTTAAAATAGTCTATATCCATCATAATAAGTGTCAAATAGTGCTGATTTCTCTCGCAACGCTGCCACTCAGTCTCAAGAACCGCATCAAAACGCCTTCTGTTGGGAATCTGTGTAAGACCGTCTATATAGGAAATGGCCTCAAGCTTTCTGTTGGCCTGTACAAACTCCTTGTTTATGGCTGTCAGCTTTCTATTGTAACGAGTGATAGATACATGCCGATATATAAAAAATGCAATAATAAGGAGAAACGCTGTTCCAAATTGCCACAATACCGCATGATCAAGACCTTTTTGGTAGGTGACTCGAATCCAGTTATGAAAAAGATGATTTTTCTGCTCCTGAGTCATTGAGTTGCTTGCTTTTTCCATGATATCCAGAAGCATTTTATTATCCTTGGAGACACCTGTTCTGAACTCAACCCTGTAAGGAACCTCACCGGATATTTTTAGATCAACCATCTGATTTAACTGAATATAATGAGCTATTTCCGGAGCAGTGGAGATAAGACCAAAGATCTTTTTTTCCTGTACCATGAAAAGTCCATCCGGAACACTATTAACTGCCACAAATTCAATGGCCGGATATTTCTTTACCATTGTATAATAAAATGGGCTATTTTGGACAATACCGATCTTTTTTTTGGAAAGATTTTCAAGGGCACTTATAAAAACTGCCATGTTATCTGTTGCAATTACAAGGGGATACTCAACATAAGGTGTTGTTATATTTATTCCAACAAGTTCACTGTCAGAAGTGTTTACAACAGATATGATATCACAATTACCTTTCTGCAGCTCCTTATTTGCAGCTTCAACAGAATCCATTACCTTCCATTTAAGAAAAAGCCCTGTCTTGCTGCATACAAGTTTATAGTAATCAGCAACAATTCCCTCATAGGTATTCTCTTCTGAAATATATTCATAAGGCATATTTAGAGGATCTATCACCCCTATGCACAACTGTTTTTTCTGCTCAAGATATCGTTTTTCTTCAATGGAAAGAGTGGTAATTTTCTCAAGGCCGTCAATTGTGCCTATCCATTTTGACACAAGAGCATCATACTGCTCTGAAGTAACATTTTCAATTGCCTTATTAAGGATTGTTGCCATCACAGGCCAGTCATCTCTGACAGCTATCTGCAAAGGCAGATCATGGGAAAGCTCAATTTCCATGATCACTTTGATATCTGTCATAAAGTGTTTCTTGAGGATATAATTGACCACCCCTAAGGTACCTACAAATCCATCAACCGTATCCATCTCAAGAAGATTCATCCCCTCTTCATTGTTCTTGACAATAATATATTCAGGGCCGGGATACTCATTCACAACAAGTTCTGTAGTACCATATCCTTCAGGAAGGGCAATTTTTTTGCCTTTCATATGGGAAAGGGATGGGTAGTTTTTCAGATTATTGTCTTTGGATACAAGTACTTTTGTGAGTTTCATGTAAGGTGGTGTAAATGTTAAAAACTTTTCTCTTTCCGCTGTTTTCCAGATACCTGGAAAAATATCAATCTCTTTTTGCTGCCCCATATTGAGAAGTTCCGGCCAGGTATAACCATTTATAAGCTCAAGTTCGATACCAATCATCTCTCCTATCAGAGCAATATAATCCATTACAAAACCTGCTGGTTTGCCGTTCTCCATGTAATCAAAAGGGGGCCAGTCCATCTCATTTGCCACTCTTATCACAGAGTTCTTTTCAAGAAAGAGCTTCTCATCAGGAGTGAGGGTAATTTTCTGTGATGGATAGATATTCCGATATCCCAGCCATTTTTTTTCAAGCTCAATCAACTCTCCTGGTGTAAGTGACTCAAGACCCTTTTCAAGCATTTCATGCAAAATCGGCCAGTCATTTCTCACCATGATATGCAAAGCCTTCTTAAGACCTCTGTCATACTCCTCAAACCATCCGGAAACTTTAAGTGAATCAAAATAGTGTTTTTCAAACATGAACTGGGCAACACCGGAAAGTTCAATTGCAGCATCTGCCTTGCCCTGTACAATTGCATGGAAAGCCTCCTCCATATTCCTGACGCTGAGAAGATCAATATCAGGGTAATATTTCCGTAGAAAACTTTCATATGCCCAACCCTTTGGTGCAACAATAATCTTTCCCTTGAGCTGATCTATGCTGCTGACAGGCTTTGAATACCTTGAAATTATAAAAACGGTTTTATCCCTGAAATAGGGTCTGGTAAAAAGCCCAAGTTCCTCCCGCTCCTCATCTTTATATACAGACTGTAAAACATCAATTTCACCTTTTTTAAAAAGCTCCATCAACTCCAGCCACTGGTATCCATTAACATACTCCCATTCAATGCCAAGACGTTCCCCCAGAATGTTCAAAAGATCAATGCTGAAGCCAAAAGGCTGGCCTGATATAGCAAAATCAAAAGGCGGCCAGTCCATTTCGTTGCTTACCCTTATAACAGGATGTTCACGGAGAAACTGCTCTTCAGCTTCTGTCAGATTCAACCGCACAGTATTACTATTATATCCATATAAAAGATCACCTGAACAAAATATAAGATCTCCTGAACAACATATGAAAAAAACAAAGCAGAGCCGAACAAAAAAACCAGCGATCCCATTTTTGTATAGTGAAAAAAAACTACTCATCACATTTTTCCTCAGAAAAGAGAATTTTCCAGTCCTGTTTTTATGCAGAATAGAGAGCTCACCCATTTCATGTATATATAAAGGAGAGTATTTACCCATCACAAGATTTTCAGTCCTTAAATGTTTTAATTTTGACGGCAGGTTATTATTTGCAGAAATTCGCAATAACATATTTTAATAAAAAAATACAAATGAAATTAATAAAAAAATACAAATGAGAAAAACAGATATTCTTAATATCCACCATTGTGATGCTCTTTTAGGAATGGTTTTGTTCAAGCAGTTTTCCATTAGACAATCAAAACATTGAAAGAACATTAAGGATTCTCATGATGTTGATGCAGCAGAAAACCAAGCCATCTCTCATCAGTTCCAAGCGCTGATGAGCTGACTGAAAAAGAGCATATTTTAAAACCTGCCTTTTGAAACAAAATGTCAAGCTCTTCAGGTTGCCAGAGATAGAAATTTCTGCCAGTATCATCACTGAACATTCCGGTTCCCTTTTTCATGGAAATATAGACTATTCCATTTTTTTTTATCCCTTGTGCAACATTTCTTAACACATTACAGACTTTGTCAGGAGCCAGGTGAACAAGTGCAGCAATGAGAAGAATACCATCTGCCGATAATCTTGAAAAATCAAAATTTTCAAAATCACCAACAACAACATCACACCCTGAAATCTTCCTTGCCATTAATGCAAGGTCAAATGAGTACTCAAGACCAGTGCAATGAAAACCCCTTTGCTTAAGCCATAAAAGGTCTCTTCCTGATCCACACCCGATATCCCACACTGATCTGTTTATTTTACAGTTTACATCTGTTATATCCCTGTTTTTTTTCATGCATCTGACAAAAGGCTCCAGAAATGGTGCGGGATCAATAGACACTGTCTTTTTAAAATATGTATGATAATTTTGCTGGTAGTATCTTTTCACATCGCCTCAGAATCTTACATTAACTAAGAATTCCTGGTTTTAAACAATTGACAAAAGAACTCACCATGGGATAGTTGCTATTGTTCTTTTAAGGTTTGATTGTCGGGTAAAAAATGCCTTGAACCTTTGAAAAGCCTTAAAAGTCACCCGACAGTTTAAACTTGAAGAAGCACTATTGAGTTTGAAAAACAGAAATTAAGGAGGAACAAAAAAATGAGCTGCACCATCAATCAGGAACTCATCGACAAAACAATTGAATTCCACGGCCACACATGCCCAGGACTTGCCATCGGCATCAGGCTTTCAGAGCTTGCAATGACACGCCTTGACATCCACAATGCATCAGCCAAGGTTTGTGTGGCAGAAACAGATATGTGCGCACTTGATGCTGTACAATTTCTCACCGGCTGCTCCATCGGCAAGGGGAACCTGATTCATAGGGATTATGGCAAATCCGGTTTTACATTTTTCAACAGAGACACAGGGAAAGGATTCAGGGCACTTTTCAGAGAAGATTTCCGAAGCAGCGATCCGCACAAGGAAGAGGTTACTTCTTTAATGAAAAAGATATCTTCAAACCAGGCAACAGAAGAAGAGAAAAGAGCATGTGAAGCCCACAGAAAAGATGCCATAAAAAGGGTTATGAATGCAAAGCTGGAATCTCTTTTTACAGTCAGCGAGATATCCGAGCCACCAGTAAGACCGGCAAAAATTCTTCAAAGCATAGAGTGTGAAGAGTGCAGGGAGATGACAATGGAGTCGCGTATCCGTCGTTTTGACGGTCGTTATCTTTGCATTCCATGCTTCATAAAACACGAACAAAAAATTTAATCTTGTATAGGAATCGGTTGTTAGTAACTTGCCCGTTTAACTCACCCCCAGCTCCCCCCAAAGACTTACGAGGGGGGAGAAAGGGAAAGTTATTTTGGATTCATTCATTAAAGGAGTTTTTCAAGTTCTTCAAAACTCATCTTCTCCACCACACTTTGACCGATACCATTCAAAAAAACAAAACTTATATGGTTGCCCTGCTTCTTCTTGTCCCTGAACATGGCATCCATTATCTTTTCCGGCGACTCTTTATGTGATACCGGCAGCTTCAGGGCATCAAGAAGGCTTTTGATCCTATTGCAGTCGCTTTCATCGAGATATCCCCGTCTGCGTGAAAATTCAGCGGCTGCCACCATACCTATACTTACAGCCTTTCCATGCCCCATACCAGTCAGTTTTTCCAGGGCATGGCCAAGGGTGTGTCCAAAATTTAGTTTTTTACGCTCACCTGCTTCACGTTCATCCCGCTGCACAACCCCTGCCTTTAAACGGACAGAATCCAGAACAAGACGTGATATGACATCCTTGTCAAGGGACAATGCTTTTTCAACATTGTCTTCAATAAAAGCAACCATTTCTGCATCTGCTATAAGCCCGTGCTTTACAATTTCGGCAAAACCGTTGGAGACCTCCTCCGGAGGCAGGGTTGGAAGCATCAAAGGATCACATATTACAAATTCCGGCTGGCAGAAAACACCAACCATGTTCTTGTATGCATCAAGATTTACGCCATTTTTTCCTCCCACACTTGCATCCACCTGGGATAAAAGTGTTGTTGAAACAAACCCAAACCTTAACCCACGCATGTAGGTTGATGCCACAAATCCGGTAATATCACATACAATCCCCCCACCAATACCAAGAATAAAGGTTGAGCGATCAGCTCCAAGTTCAATGAGTTCCCTGAAAATCTTTTCAACTGTGGCAAGGGTTTTTATACCTTCACCAATGCCAATAGTTATTACAGGAGCATCGGGAAACATGGCTCCATGATATTGCCTTACCACCTGATCTGTGATGATGATGCATTGTACATCCGGCAAATATTTTTTGACATTTTGCAGTTGCTCTCCCACATGAATATGGGAAAGCCCCCCGGCACCCTGCACTTCAACTGTTTTCACAATATCTCTCCTGTTGCAAGATGCCTATTCCCAAGACAGATCACCTGAAATGGCATGAATCTGATTAATCTTCTGCATCAGCTTTTCAAACTGGTCTGGATAGAGCGACTGAGCACCGTCACTTACTGCCTCATCTGGTATATGATGCACCTCTATCATCATGCCGTCGCAGCCAACTGCTGCCGAAGCCCTGGCAAGTGGAATAACCTGATCCCTTACACCAGCAGCATGGCTTGGATCAATTACAAGGGGCAGATGAGTCTCTTTTTTAGCTGCCGGAACCACGGAAAGATCAAGTGTATTTCTGCTGTGACGGACAAATGTTCTTATTCCCCGTTCACAAAGAATAACCTGCTCATTGCCCTCTTCCATTATATATTCAGCAGCCATGAGCCACTCCTGAAGAAGAGCTGACATACCACGCTTGAGCATAACAGGTCGCCCTGATTTGCCGGCACGTTTAAGAAGGCTGAAATTCTGCATGTTCCTGGTACCTATCTGTACCACATCTGCGTACTCTTCCACAATGTCAAAGTTTTCAACATCCATAACTTCAGTTACCACAGGAAGCCCTGTCTCCTCTCTTACCTTTGCAAGTATCTCAAGACCCTCCTTGCCCATGCCCTGAAAAGAGTAGGGAGATGTTCTTGGCTTAAATGCTCCGCCCCTGAACATAACAGCTCCTGCCTTTTTAACTGCCCTTGCAATCACAAGACACTGCTCCTCACTCTCCACAGCGCAAGGCCCTGCAATTACAGGCATGGAACCATCTCCAAATGCCACATTTCCAACCCTTACAACTGTATTCTCATTTTTAACCTCTCGGCTTACCAGCTTATAGGGTTTTGTCACCGGAATAACCTCCTTTACACCAGAAAGCCCCAGAAAATGGCCAGCATCCACCGAGCCCTTGTTATGCAAAATCCCTATGGAGACCCTGTCTCCACCAGGTATGGGACGTGCTGTGTAACCTCTTTTTTCAGCGGCATTAACAACACCCTGAACGCTCTCCTCTGTTGCACCTTTTTTCATAACGATCAGCATTTTTTATCTCCTGCTGCAGTTTGTTTCTTTTTCAATATTTGACTTCAAACCCGTTGAGTGTACCTTTTTTTGAATATCCGACATAAATCGTTGCTATGTAACCTCTCCCCCCGGCCCCCTTTCCATGACTGGAGAGGGGGGGAAATAGTTCAAAAGGGATACACTTAAACCCGTTTTACAACCCTGTTCCTGCCCTGCTCCTTTGCCATGTAAAGTGCCTTGTCAGCCCTTGATACAATTGAATCTTCTTCCCTGTCATCCAGAAGATTCCACTGACTTACTCCAAGGCTAACTGTAAAGACAAGTTCAGTTCCCAACCATGAAAATCGGGTATCTTCAACCTTTTTTCTGATCTTTTCAGCCAGATTGACAGCATCATCCAGTCTGCACTCCTTTAAAAGCAGAATAAACTCCTCTCCACCCCACCTGCAAAGCAGATCAGAGTCCCGAAGAACTGTTCTTGTCACAGACGCAAGATGTCTTAAAACCGCATCACCTGCAATATGACCATGTGTATCATTAATCAACTTGAAATGGTCAATATCCATCATAACAACTGAAAAAGGAATAAATCTACGATGTACTTCTTTTATCATCTCTGTGAACAGAATGGAGAAAGCCTGGCGATTATAGATACCTGTAAGCTTGTCAAGTGTTGCCATCTCCTCCAGCTTTTGCTGATATGCAGAGATGGTTAAATGAATCATAAATAAAACAACAGATGTTATCAGAACACAGACAATAACATTAAAAAATAAAGTTACTACTATTCCTTTCAACGCCTTGGTTTCGGACTGCTCCACAAAAAGATGCCAACCAAACTCCGGAATATGACGAGTATTAAGCAGAAAGGAGTGGCCATCTTTTTTATAGTGGAATGAGTTCCCGCTGGTGGAAAGAATCTCCATTGCAAGGGGGGCAATACCCTCAATATCAGAAATATTTTTCAGATCACTGGAAAAACCTGAACCATAAAGAACAATGATTCCGTTCTCGTCAACGAAAAAAATTTTCCTTTCAAATTTGTCCTGATATTTTTCTATCAACTGTTTGACAGCATATACTGTTAAACCTACGCCTGTGGCACCGATATAGTTTCCGTCATAATCATATACACGATAATTGATAAAGATAGTCATGGTATCATGATTGGCCATATCAGTATCCACATTTATCTCATAATCTGAAGGCATATCCCTGACTCTGAAATACCACTTATCTCTTTCATCATCACTTGAAACAGTCTTCAAAATTCCCCCGGACTGGTAGTATATTCCTGTTTTTTCCGAGACAAAAAAGCTTGTCACTGTTCCATAGCGAACCTTAATTTCCTTAAGATAACGCACTATTTTTTTTGTATCATTCTCACCTGATATCACCCAGTCACGCAAAAAAGTATCAGATGCCATAAGTGATGATATAAAAACAGGCTGAAGAAGATCACGCTGTATCTCAGAATAGATATTATCACTGGTCAGAGGAAGTTCATTCTGCATAATTTCCTCACGCAGTGATGCCCTTGAGACAAAATAACTGGCAAGGCTTGTGAGAAGAAAGCCTGTTGAAAGCATAAGAGTTAAAATAATAATCAGGCGAATTTTTCTCTTCTGCATTGGATATTCAATAGTACCCTTATTCATTTCATGTAACTTTCACAATTTACAGAGTCGTTTTAGTTTTGATTTAGAATCACATATGGATGCAGTTTATCATAAAAACATTACCACATAATCAAACCCTATGAAAAGCCTTGAATTTATCTATACCCAAAGATATATTCAAATTTTATAGATTCATCAATGGAAACCTGTCACACCATGAAGAAAGGAGATGATCATGACAATATGGGATAAAGCCAAGGGAGAATTCATTGACATTATCGAGTGGACAGATGATTCACCCAACACTATGGTGTACCGATTTCCAAGGTATGACAATGAAATTAAATACAGTGCCCAACTCATTGTGAGACAATCCCAGGCTGCTGTATTTGTCAACAAAGGCAAAATTGCAGATATATTCACTTCCGGTCAGTATCGCCTTGAGACAGACAATCTTCCCATACTCTCCACGCTTGCAGGGTGGAAATATGGCTTTCACAGCCCATTTAAAGCAGAAGTCTATTTTGTAAATCTTAGAAACTTTACAAACCTGAAGTGGGGAACCCGCAACCCTGTCATACTAAAGGATCCGGAATTTGGCCCTGTAAGGCTTCGTGCTTTTGGCACGTATGTTATCAAAGTTTCAAGACCTGACCAATTTATCAAAGAAATTGTGGGAACAGACAGCCTGTTTACAGTTGAAAAAGTGGTTGAGCAGCTCAAAAATCTTATTGTAACAAGATTTTCCGACCTGCTTGGAGAGAAAAAACTGCCGGTTATGGAACTTACAGCGAATTATGATGAGCTATCAGCCATTCTGACACGCATCATCGCTCCTGAATTTCTGGAGTATGGTCTTGATCTAACAAAACTTCTTGTTGAAAATATATCCCTTCCACCGGAAGTGGAAGCTGCCTTAGACAAAAAAAGCAGCATGGGAGTACTTGGAAATCTTGACAACTATTTTAAATTTCAGAGCGCCAATGCACTTGAGCTCGCAGCCCAGAACCAGGGTGGAGAGGCTGCCGCAGGCATCGGCATGGGCATGGGCTTTGCCATGGCAAACCAGATGGGTAGAACTCTTAATGATCAACAGATGGTGAACAGTATTAATGACCAACAGTCGGGCAGCAATATCAATGACCAACAGTCGGGCAACAGTATCAATGAACAACAGTCGGGCAGCAATATCAATGACCAACAGTCGGGCAACAGTATCAATGAACAACAGTCGGGCAACAATATAAATGCACCACAGATGGGCGGCAGTATCAATGATCAAGGTAGAGGCAGCGGCAGCCATGGCCAGACAGCAACAACACCCCCGCCAATCCCGCTTACAGAACCTGTTGTGGAATATTACGTAGTGATAAAAGGCAAAAAGATTGGCCCTCTTGAGATGGATATCATACTCCACAATATTAAAAAGGAAAAAATCAAAAAGGACACCCTTATATGGCGCCAGGGAATGGAGACATGGCAGATGGCAGAGACCTTAGAAGAATTTGCTGCAACTTTTAAGGCTGTTCCCCCGCCAATACCTGAGTAACGTACATGTCAGACTTTAGAACAACACCACAAAAAATTGAGAGGATTTCAAACAATGTCAAAATGTATTAACTGCTCTGCTCCACTTCCTCCCAACTCAATCACATGCGAATATTGCGGAAGTCGCAATGATACCGATCTTATGGGGGTTCATACCTACACAACCCATGAACTTGAATCAGGCAGAACCTGCCCCAGATGTAATATAACTTTGCAGACAATTGATCTTAAAATAAACGGCAGATTCTTTATTGAAAGATGTGATCAGTGCATGGGACTTTTTTTTGATCCAGGCGAGCTTGAGCTTCTTCTGGAAGAATCTGTCAAAAATGTCTATGATATAAACCTTGAAAAGTTAGACAACATAAACACAGCCATGACCCCTGACAAAATCAAGATTACCTACATCAAGTGCCCTGTATGCAGAAAATTCATGAACCGCATGAACTTCGGCACAAGAAGCGGGGTAATTGTGGATCGTTGCAGGGAACACGGTATCTGGCTTGATGGGGGAGAGCTGCGCCACCTGTTTGAATGGAAAAAAGCCGGCGGCTCACTTCTGCATGATAAGCGAGAACTTGAGCGCATGGAGGAGGAGCAGCTACAAAAAGAGAGGGAGGAAAGGCAAAGATCAATGGAATACGCATCCTGGACAGATAACCCCATGGGACACGGCACAAGAGATGAAAATCTCGGCACTGTTATAAAAGGCGTTCTCTCCTGGCTGTTTTAAGTAAGAAGTGTTTTTAAGCTAAAGGATTTGGAGTTTTTCTAATCTCATCCATTTGAATTAACTTCTAATCTCATCCATTTGCATTAACTTCTAATCTCATCCATTTGCATTAACTTCTAATTTTGACCATTTGCATTAACCAGGAGAAAAGGAATATTCAGGATGACCTCATAAGAGCGGCTGTTGTGTCAAGCATCCTGTTTGCATAGCCCCATTCATTATCAAACCAGGCAAGAATTTTGACAAGATTTTTCCCACTTACCCTTGTCTGTCCGCCATCCACAACCGAAGACCTTGAATCATGATTAAAATCACAGGATGCAAGGGGTTCCTCTGTGTAGCCAAGTATTCCTGAAAGCCTTGGGCTTAAAGAGGCAGACTCAAGTATGGCATTGATCTTTTTCACACTCACACTCTCTGCAACAACAAGGGTAATATCAAGCGCTGACACATTAATTGTGGGAACCCGCATGGAGACAGCCTGAAAACGCCCTGAAAGCTGTGGTAAAATCCTGTCAATACCCTTTGCAAGCTCTGTATTTACGGGAATAATTGATTGCCCGGCACATCTTGTTCTGCGCAAATCATGGTGATGGTAGGCATCTATAACCGGCTGATCGTTCATTATTGAGTGAATGGTTGTAATGATGCCAGCTTCAATGCCTATACTGTCATCTATAACCTTGAGTACTGGAATGCTGCAATTGGTTGTACATGAAGCATTTGAGATGATCTGATGATCTCTTGTAAGGATATCTTCATTTATTCCATAGACAATGGTTGCATCAACGTTCTCTTCAGCAGGCTGGGAAAATATCACCTTGCGTGCTCCGCTTTTAATATGCTCCATTGCCTTTTCCCTTGAAGAGAAAGAACCTGAACACTCCAGCACCACATCCACTTCAAGCTCTCTCCAGGGAAGCTTTCCAGGATCAGGTTCATGGCAGAGCCTTATTCTGTTGTTGTTCACAAAAAAATCATTTCCGCATATCTCCACACTTCCGGAAAATCTGCCATGTGTCGAGTCATATCTTGTAAGATGGGCAATGGTCTTTATATCGGAAAGTTCGTTTATCCCCACCACTTCAAGCTCCCTGTAGTGGTGGGATTCATACAGAGCGCGCAGAACTGACCTGCCGATTCTCCCATAACCGTTAATTGCAATTCGATACGCCATTGGGCTTGATTTCTCTCCTTAATTAGCTTGTATTTCTGACACATGTATGTTAACAGGCAATACCGTTGTTTCAAGTATTTTACATAAAATAGCTGCTATAATTTTCCAGATAATGAAATTGGCAAGCACTGTAGGGGGCAGACCTGTGTGGCTGCCCTCTCCAGAGTTGAGATTTCAAAATTATTTTCTGGAAATCTATTTAACGGGCAACTATCATAAATAAGATTATTTGTCATCTCTCTGGAGTCAATTTATTTTTAATATGGCTCCGGAGCAGGAACAGGTATGAAGAGACCATAAGAGACCACAAAAAATCCTGTGAAGCTTAAATGAACCAGACAACCACTCCGGAAAATTCATTACAACAGCCCACTTCAAATGAGCATGATTCCATGTATCGTGAGCTTGTGGAATCTCTTAATGTAGGCATTTTCCGTATCACCCCCTACAGTATGACCATCCTTCATGCCAATCCTGCCATTGCAAATATTTTTGGTCATGAATCTATGGAAGATTTCATGCAAACCTCCATGAAAGATTACTACCAACACCCGAGGCAGCAGAAAGAAATCATTGAGCATATTCGTGTTTATGGCCAATGCAAAAATAAAGAAATTGCAATGCGTAAAAAGGATGGAACTCCAATATGGGTATCTCTAAATGCCATAGCAAAATATGAGCAGCCAGAAAAAAACAATGGAAATACAGTTACATATAACAATCCTGAATTTTTAAGGAAAAATGGCATAATCAAATGGGTTGACTGTGTAATTGAAGATATTACAGAGCGAAAAGAGAGCCTGAACAGACTTAAAAAACTTAACAAAGCATACGAACGGTTTGTTCCATACGAATTTTTAAAAACACTTGGCAAAACAAGCATTGAAGATGTGGAGCTAAATGACCGGATACAGAAAAAAATGACCGTACTGTTTTCCGATATCCGTCTATTTTCAACGCTTTCAGAAAGAATGACTCCTGAAGAAAATTTCAAGTTCATCAACTCATACTTAAGCCATATGGGGCCGCTTGTAAGGGAACACAATGGGTTTATTGACAAATTCATTGGAGATTCAATAATGGCTCTTTTTGGTATAAATGCAGATGATGCAGTATCAGCAGCCATTGGAATGCTGAATAAGCTCAAAAAATATAATGAAGGCCGCAAAAGAGCCGGATATCGCACCATTGAGATCGGTATTGGCATAAATACCGGAACCCTTATACTTGGAACTGTTGGAGAAGCAGACCGTATGGAAGGCACTGTCATAAGCGATGCTGTCAATACTGCTGCCCGTCTTGAAAAATTGACAAAAACATACAAGACGCCTCTTCTGATAAGTGAGTACACATTCCACTCCCTGCAAAAGAGTTCAGATTTTGCCATCCGCTTCATTGATCGTGTTCTTGTCAAGGGACGAAACGAACCCATTTCAATATATGAAATCTTCAATGCTGATGAGCCTGATATTTTTGAAGCAAAACGCTCCTATAATCACCTCTTTGAAACTGCAATGTACCATTTCCACTACCAGGACATGGAGCAGGCAAGAACCCTTTTGAGAGCACTGTCAGAACAGTGTCCGGAAGATGCTGTAATTGAAAGATACCTTACATCACCCTCAAACAGGAGCAACATTTTCTTCTCTCCCTGGCAAAACAGAAAACACCTTGAACTCAAAAGAACTCTTTTCTGTGATATCCCTGTAATTGACGAAGATCATGTGGAGATGTTCTACCTGACAGATCAACTTATGGAGACCATAAAAAAAAGCCAGACCAATGAAAAAATCATCCTTGGGCTTATTGAGCTCAATAGAAAGGCAGCTCAGCACTTTCAGACAGAAGAAAAAATGATGTTACAGGCAGGATATCCTGAATATGAGCAGCATCTGAAACTTCACAAGGAGTTTTTAGTCCATTCAGAAAGCATTCTTGAACTGGCATCCATCACCAACTACAGCCTTAAATCCGAGGCTCTACACCTTCTTCTCAGAATAGAATCCCTTTTTGTGGAGTGGCTTGCAAACCATGAAATCATGCGTGACAGGGACTTTATAGGATTCATGATGGGCTTCAAATAACGTACATGGCGGATACCTGCCTAATAAAAAATTGCAACTTCAGGGAACCGGAATAAGATTGCAAAGGAACAAAGTATGAAACAGGTTATCACAACAGAACAAAAACCCATCAAGTTATGGCTTGACGATATTGATAATGCTGCCCTTGACCAGGCAAAAAACCTTGCGAACCTGCCATTCATATTCAAGCATGTTGCAATCATGCCTGATTCACACCTTGGTTACGGCATGCCCATAGGTGGTGTGATGGCTACACAAAATATCATTGTTCCCAATGCTGTGGGGGTTGATATCGGCTGCGGAATGTGTGCTGTTCAAACATCGATGACAGAAATTGACACCAACACTTTAAAAGGAATACTTGGCAAAATCCGGATGAGCATCCCCCTTGGTTTCAAACACCATTCAAGGGAACAGGCGGATTGGATACATTCATGTGAGGCCTCATGCAAATTCATCAAAGATGGCATTATTGAAAAAGAGTATAAAGCATCATTAAAGCAGGTTGGCACCCTTGGCGGCGGGAATCATTTTATTGAAATCCAGAGAGGCAGTGATGGTCATATCTGGATAATGATACACTCCGGAAGCCGAAATATGGGGTTGAAGGTGGCTAAACATTACAACGATCTTGCCATTAAAATGAACGAAAAATGGTTCTCTTCAGTACCTAAAAAATGGGAGCTTGCATTTTTGCCCCTTGATGATGAAATCGGGCGAGCATACTTTACCGAAATGAACTGCTGTGTGGAGTTTGCCCTCACTAACAGGCAGCGGATGCTGGATGTGGTAAAAAAAATTTTTAAAGAAAATACCCATGGAAATGTTGATTTTGGAGAGATGATAAACATTGCCCATAACTATGCTGCTGTTGAAAAGCATTTTGGCGAAAAAGTTGTGGTTCACAGAAAAGGGGCAACAAGGGCTTTTCCTGATCAGACCGGCATCATTCCAGGCAGTCAGGGCAGTTCAAGCTATATTGTAAAAGGAAAGGGAAATCCTGACAGCTTCATGTCCTGTTCACATGGGGCAGGCAGAAAACTTGGCAGAAAACAGGCACAGCGCGAACTTAACCTGAAAGCTGAACAGGAGAGGCTTGACAGACTTGGGGTACTGCATGCCCTGCGGGGGAAAAAGAGCCTGGATGAGGCAGCAGGAGCATACAAAGATATCTCGGTTGTCATGGAAAACCAGTCAGATCTTGTTGATATTGATGTGGAATTAAGGCCACTTGCAGTAGTCAAAGGATAATTTCGGCAACTAATCTGGACGATAAAGAAAAAGATCAGCAAGATAAAAATCAGCACCGGCACACTGATGCTGTTATTGGTCTGGTTGATGAGCGGTAGCAGGTAAACCAACAGAAAGCCGACTATTGCCTTATCCACGGTTTTTACGGCTTTTATTTTGACCGGCAGTTTTTCCAGGTTTTTGCCGGAAAGCAAGATCAAACCAGCACAAAGCAAACTAAGCAGGGCCGCCACCAACAAATAATTCAAACCATCTCGCAAATCCCACGCCTTACTGAACTCTAAAAACCAGAGAGTCAGGCAGATAGGTGCCAGCGAAGTGGCGACAAGGGTGACTTTGGCGGCCTTGTTAAGCATTGACCGCCTCTTGATTTTGTTGGCCGGAAGAATGGGAAAAGGCTTCCCGTAAAACCGCCTGCATCAGTTGTTCGGCGTGGGTCTGGTTGTCGGTGATTTGGGCTTCGAGTTGGTCGCAGAGTGAGGTGAGATATTTGACCTTTTCAGCTATAACATATTGCTCTTTAGCAGGGGGTAGAGGTAGCAGCATCTCTCCTACATCACCCAATCTGAAACTGTTTTTTATTCCTCTCTGCGGAGCGTTGTATTGCCATTTCGCAAAAGGCGAACGCATGACCTCAAGATAATATTGTCTTCTGCACTCAGGCATATAGCGAAGCATGCAAGTATGCTGGTTGATATACGCCTCACCAAAACCTTTGGGGATCACTCCAAGATTGCCGACATCTCCTGTAATAGAAATCAGCAAGTCACCCTCTTGAAGCTTTGTCCTACTTCCTTCGCTGTTTAAGGGTGCTTTTACATAACGTACTTTATTCATGCGGAGGCGGTATGAGTCTTTTGAAAGGTTTCCCATTGTAACGAAGATTGCTCCTTCATCCGCGTAATACTTTGCCCAATCGCGTGACCCAGAAGTGATTAGCTCCGCTACGTCCCAAATCCGACACCACTCCCACCCCTCCGGCAAAGAAAACGGTTTTTCTTCCTCATTGATTGGCGGTAGCGGTTTTTGTTTTTTGATTTTTTTGTCTTTCACCAGCTGGTTTTTTTCTGCCTGAATGCGGGCAAGTAGTTCACTTGCTGGCTCAACATCGGGGTTTTGCTGCCGCCATTCGGCGGTGAGCTTGCCTTCGATGGCTTCCTGTAAAATTTGTTGACGGAGTTTTTTCAGCAGGGTTTGCTGATGGGTGAGTTCGGTTTTAAATTCGTTTATTTCAACTTGAACACTCTCCTTTTTTCTGAGGATAGAGCGTTGAATATCAATGGGAGGTATCTGCATTTCAATTTGACATAAATCATTAAACCGTAACGATTTTCTTACGGTACCTCTTGCATATTTAGCAATTTGAAAAAGCCCATCTGCGGACTTCAAAAAGTCAAACAACAATTCGGGTAACAAAGAATTTTTTGTTTTAAATACCACATAAGCAGGGCTGACAAGGCCTTTCACACCTTTCGGTACCAATCCAATTGAACCAACATTAATACGGTACGGATTATATGCAAAATCTCCCTCTTCTATTAGCTGATATTTCGAGAGGTCTTTGGATTTTTTATGATCAGTAATTGCAATCCCAACTTGGTTTGATACACCGAGGACTTGCATGGAGTCAAAATTGGGCAAAGAATAAGCCTTGACAGATTTTTTTTCGATAAAGCGATCCAGTTTATCAAATGCCACTACTCCCCCTCCCCACGCTCAAGCACTGCGTATATTTCATTCAACTTATCCCGCAGAAGCTGTTTTGGAATAAGTCTGGTCTCATAATCAGCGATAACGGCAGGGCTGACCGAACGGCTGAGGGCGTATTTCACCACCTCGTCATTTTTTTCCCGGCAAAGAAGTATGCCGATACTGGGATTTTCAAAATCAAGTTTGACATCCCTGTCCAGGGCTTCAAGATAAAACTCCAACTGCCCCAGGTGCTCCGGCCTGAACTTGTCGTTTTTCAGTTCAAATGCGACCAGGCATTGCAGATGGCGGTGGAAAAAAAGAAGATCAACAAAAAAATCATCGGTGCCCACCTGCAGGCGGTACTCATGGCCGATAAAGGTAAAACCGATGCCCAACTCCAGAATAAAATCTTTGAGAGAAGCCATCAGTGCCTGTTGTAGTTCTTTTTCCCGGTAGAGGGTTGGCAAATTCAAAAACTCAAACACATAGCTGTCTTTGAAAACATTTTCCGTGGATTGGGGGAGTTCTGTAATAGTCTGAGACAGTTTTTCATTGGCAAGCATGGTACGTTCAAAAGTGCCGGTTTGGATGAGCCTGTCCAGCTCTCTGACAGAATAGTTTTTTTGATTGCAGAGTAAAAGATAAAACTCACGCTCTTCAGGTGTTTTCAAGGTCATTATTCGCCGATTATGGGTCCAGCTTAAAACTCGCCCCAGTGAGGCGAGTTTTTCATCATCCTGGTATGTCTCATAAAACTGCTTCATCCGCCACAGGTTTTTGTCGGTAAAACCTTTTAATTCAGGATCACTGGTTTTGATAAAGTGTGCCAGTTCTTTTATAACGCCCTTGCCCCAACCTGAACGTTTTACCTGCTTTGATATATACTCGCCGATATTCCAGTACAACTCCACCAAAATCGTATTGACCTGCTGAAAAGCACGCTGTTTGGCCTGTTGTATGCGGTGAAGTATCTCAGCAAATTGTTTTTCGGTTTTTTGTTTTTCTATCTGATTTGCCATCAGGACAACTCCTTTTTAAGCTGCTGAAGCAGTTGATCTCCTTTGGCAAAGGACTTATGGAGTAAATCAAGTAATTCCGCACTGCTGTATTGCTTTTCTTCTTCGGGTTGATGGGGATTTTTAATATCAAGGTTGTACCCGTTTTCCTTGATGGTTTTAATATCAACCCGCCAAGCCAGTTCGCTTTCCTCTCGTTCATTCCACCACTCTTTAAGCCCATCAAACTCGGCAGACTGGATGGGCTTGGTCTTGGAATAAGCCTTGTAGCCCTCTGGCAATTTATGTTGCCAATACCAAACATTTCTCGTTGGTTCGCCCTTGGTGAAGAACAAAAGATTGGTTGCCACCGATGCGTAGGGCTGAAACACTGAGTTTGGCAGCCGGATAATGGTGTGGAGGTTGCAGTCTTCCAGCAGTTTTTGGCGGATACGCTGCTTTACGCCATCACCGGTCAGGGAACCATCGGGCAATACAATGGCTGCTCTTCCGCCCTCTTTTAGCAGATGGATCATCAAGATTAAAAACAGGTCTGCCGATTCCTTGGTGCGGTAGGTCTGGGGAAAATTGTTTTCGTTGTTATTGGAAACAACGCCACCGAAAGGCGGATTGGTAAGTATAACATCAACCCGGTCTTTCTGGCGGTATTCGGTCAGGGGGGTTGCCAGCGAATCGCCATATTTGATATTGGGCAGATTGATATCATGGAGGATCAGATTGGTATTACCGAGTAAATAAGGTAGTGGTTTGTACTCCCAGCCCATGACATTGCTCTGGATAGCATCCCGTTCTGCCACGGATGAAGCTTTGGCCTTGAGATGTTCCAGTGCGGCGGTGAGAAAACCGCCCGTGCCACAGGCAGGATCAAGCACCTTTTCACCTGCTTTAGGGTCGGTTAGTTCGGTGAGCAGTTCGGTAATGGCACGGGGAGTGTAAAACTCACCCAATGTACCGGCACTTTGCAGTTCACCTAAAAAGGTCTCATAAATCTGGCCGAAGACCTGCTTGTCTTTGGAGTTGTTGAAGTCAATTTCGTTGAGTTTATTAATGACCTGCCGCAGGTGAATACCTGATTTCATGTAATTGTAGTTACCTGCAAAAACTTCACGTACCAGTACAGCACGTTTGTTGCCGGTGGAAAGATCGACATTTGATAGAGTTGGGAAAAGTTTTTGATCGACAAAGGCCAGTAATTCGTCACCGGTCATGCCTTCGTCATCTCCGGCCCATTCATCCCAGTGCAGTTCAGCGGGGATGGGGGAAATATAGTCGTCCTGCAACAACTCCAATTCTTTGTCTTTGTCGCTGAATATTTTTAAAAAAAGCATCCAGCCCAATTGCAGGATACGCAGTTCATCACTGCCGGTTCCTGTGTCCTGGCGCATGATGTTTCTTGCTGATTTTACAATACCGCTGATCATAATTACCAATTTCCAATTAAGAATTACGAATCTTTTGTTTCATTGTTTTTTGGATGCTCCCGATAATTTTCATTATCTCTTCGCAATCCTTTAGCAATGAATCCTTTTCATATGATTTAATAAATCCACTGTCCGATAACAATCTTATCCAGTAATGAGTTTCTCTTGATTCTTTGTAGGCAATACTCATTTTTGATAGAAAATCTTTACTTGATTGTCCGCCAATTGCTTCCTCCACATTTGCTCCGATCGATGTGCCACTTCTTAGAACCTGTTTCCCTAAAACATATTCCTGTTTTTCACCCTTGAGATAGCGATAAAGCTTCACTATTCGCAAAGCAAACGCATAACTCTTTTCTTGAATAATATTATCACGTTTCATTCGTAATTTCTAATTCCTAACTCGCAATTGAATAATATTATCACGTTTCATTCGTAATTTCTAATTCCTAACTCGCAATTGAATAAATTTCCGCTTCCAGTTCTGTGATTGCCTGCAAATACTTCTTTTTACCACCGAAAAGGCTGATAATCTCAAGGGGAGAGCCGAACTGATCCAGTGGGTTCACTTGCAGAATTTTCATATCTTCAATGTTTTCAATGCCTTCATCCGCGTATTTTTCCAGCAGAGCTTCCAGCACTTTGCGGGTTTGTTCTCCATATTTGGTAAAGTAATCCCGTTTTTTGACATTGTTCGCCCGTTCCGCTCTGGTCAGTGGTGGTTGGTCAAATGCTGTATGACAGATGAGGTCAAAAATATCCATTTCCTTGTTAATGGCTTCCTTAAGATTTTCAAAAATAATACCCTGTTCTGTCAGTTCTTCGATGATAGCCTGTTTTTTGTCGGTTTGATTCCATTTATTAAGGAAGTTAGACAGGGTGCGGTATTGCTCACGCACTTTTTCTCTGGTGTAATCCTTGAGGCTGCCGGTAATCAGTTTGCCGTTGTTATCCATATACTGGATACGCTCATTGAGTACAGTCACGTTGACACCGTTGACATAGTATTTTTCTCTCGGCTCGGCAACAATGTCTCCACCTGTGGTGATATCAGGCTCATAAGGAGGTGGATCAAAGATTATTTCCTCGCCGTCTTCATCAATGATCGGATCAAGTGATTCTGCTTCTTCTTCCGGTGATTCGAATTCATCATCTTCATCAAGTACTTTTACCCTGACTGGATCACCGTCAAAGTCTGGGTCGGCAAAGAGATCTGTTACATTGCGGAAGTCCATGATGGTGAAGAATGTTTTACCAAATTCTTCATTGATGCGTGTTCCACGGCCAATGATCTGTTTGAACTCCGTCATGGAGCCTATGTTGCTGTCCAGCACAATAAGTTTACAGGTTTGAGCATCCACGCCTGTGGTCATAAGTTTTGAAGTGGTGGCAACAACCGGGTACCTCTCCTCTGGGTTGATGAAGTTGTCCAGTTCCATTTTTCCTTCATCATTGTCGCCGGTAATCTGCATGACAAATTTGGGATTTTGTGCCATGAGATCGCTGTTTTCGTTGGCTATGGCAGCCCTCATTCTCTGGGCGTGATCAATGTCAACGCAGAAGATAATGGTTTTATCAAATCTGTTGGTCTTTTTCAGGAATTCGGTGACTTTTCTGGCAACTGTTTCGGTTCGTTCATCAATGACCAAATTCTTGTCAAAGTCTTTACGGTTGTATATGCGGTCATCGACAAGCAAACCTTGCTTGTCGGTCTTGCCCTGTTCTGGTCGCCAGCCTTCCAAATCAACATTCAAGCCTACTCGTACAACTTTATAGGGGGCAAGGAAACCATCTTCTATGCCCTGTTTTAGTGAGTATGTATAGATTGGGTCGCCAAAATATTCGGTACTGGAAACGGTTTTTGTTTCTTTTGGAGTTGCGGTTAAGCCGATATGGGTTGCCCCCGCAAAATAATTGAGAATCTCACGCCATGCACTGTCGCTGGCGGCACTGCCACGGTGGCACTCATCAATGACGATGAGGTCGAAGAATTCGGGACTAAATTCACGGTAGGCGTCTTTGTCTTCATCGTAGTTGGTTAAACCCTGATACAGGGCCAGATAGATTTCATAGGATTTGTCTATTTTCTTCTTTTTGATAACCGTCATTTTATCTTTAAAATGACGAAAATCTCCCCGTTTAGTTTGATCAATCAGGGCGTTTCTATCAGCCAGAAACAATATGCGTTTTTTGTTTTTCCTTTCCAAAGGCGGTGGATAATTTGGAATGCGGTGTAAGTCTTGCCCGTGCCTGTTGCCATGGTTAGCAATATACGATTTTGTCCCTTGGCAATAGCCTCAACCGTTCGGTTGATGGCTATTTGCTGGTAGTAGCGTGGGGTTCTGTCTGAACCATCAAAGAAATAATCCTGTGCTGTAATACGTTCCTGTTCTTCTGTTTCAATGCCTTTATATTTTTTGTAGCGTTGCCAGAGTATTTCCGGCGAAGGGAATTGATCAAGGGTAAGGTCTGTTTCTATATTGCCATCTGTGCAGGTTCGGTCATGTTCATAAAAGCCGTCACCGTTGCTGCTGTAAACAGAGGGGATATCTAAAATCTCGGCGTAATTGAGCCCCTGCTGGATACCTGCTTTGACTGAGTGTTTATTGTCTTTTGCCTCAATTATGGCAATGGGGATATTTGGCTTATAATAAAGGATGTAATCCGCTCTTTTCCTTTTTCCTCTGCTTGTCAGGTTGCCTTTAACATAGATACGACCATCAGTGAAAGTGACTTCTTCTCGAATTTGGGTAAGCGGGTTCCAACCAGCTTTTTCAAGTGCTGGCTGGATATATTTTGTGCAGATGTCTCTTTCTGATAGGTCTTTTTTAGATGTCATTTTTTGCTACTCATTTTTATTATTGATGCCTCGATGTTTATTTTGGAAAAGATAACTTTGCAAATAAAGGCTAAGCTAACCGGCGCAAAAGGGTGGAGGGAGCGATAGCGACCGGAATCCTTTTGCGTCCGAGTTCAGCACCAGGTTATATTCTTCTTTTCAGTAAGGTATAAAAATCTCCTCTTTTAGCAACCATTTGTATAAATACGATTTTATCATCTTCATCAACAATATAAGCTATTCGATATTGTTTCCTTGCATATGTAAAATGGTAAGATTGAATACCGTTTAAATCTCCAGTAAGGCTGACTCCAATTTCAGGATTTTGCAATATTTCAGGAATTAAATCTTCCTTGATTTTTTTCCTTATCGGAGTATCAATTTTTTTAAGATCCTTCTTTACCTGTGGGTGATATTCATCTTTATACATCGAAAACTTCATCCCTTGATAGATATTTAACTTTCTTGTTTTTGAAGTCTTCTGAACGTTTTACAAGTTCCTTCCCTTCTTCAGATAGAAGTAAAAGTAAAGTTTCCATTTCACCTTCATTCATGCTGTTGATTATAGTTGCAACCTGCTGAACAGGTATATTTATCATCAGTTGTGGCATATCATTTCCTTTCAAAAATGGTATCAGATTTTTGGACATTGGCGAATACAAATATTTCATTTCTTGCATTAAAATTTAACAATAACGCTTTTAATTTATATAACTTGTTCGTATTTATTATATTTGCCTGTTAAATCAAATTGATAAATCTTTAAATTGCACGAAATTATCTGTCAGATATAAAAAATATATTGTTGAGCAAGGGCAGTGAAATATCCTGTTTCTAATTTTTTTGTGGTTTAGTCAAAAACGAGGCATAATCGCCCAAAACTCTACCAATTCCTCTCCTATTCACAAGTTAAATGGGTTAGTTATAATTAAAATTAATTGCATAATTTACCAATTTCAGCTTACATGTCGGAATGTAGTATCTGACCACAAAAAAATTAGAATCAGAAAATACGGGCAAAGTATTAATTCGAAGAAAAGATGGGCGCACTTTCGCTTTGATACCAGAAAATGCAGTGACATCCCCCCTAAATGTTCCATCAATAAAGGCTAAAATCACAACTAAGGAAATAGTTGATATCATTCGTGAAGGAAGGGAAAGGTAGAACAATCCAGCACACCGGAACCTTAAAGACTGGCACTTTTTGTCAGGTATCACTTTTAAGGCACTTGCAACGGTTGGTGTGTTACACAGATAGAACTTGTTAAGGACGATTCCCCTTGGGCAATGAGTTCAGCAAGTTTGACCGGGGAGAAGTCCTCTTTTTCGTGAATCCACGAAAGGCGTTTTTCTCCGATTCCTCTTACCTCGCATGTAGTTATGTTAATAAACGGGCATGGTTGCGCATCAATCATTCCCAAAAATAAAAATGATAGTCATTGTGATGGGAAAAAGTCTTCATAACAGCCTATTTTTTTGACCATTCACGCCCATTGATCTCTTTTATCTCTAAGAGTTCTGAAAGTTTCAAGGGAGTCTGCCTGTAAAAAAAGATTAAGCTCCCTTTCAAGGCCCATTGTGGTATTAAAGCATGTGGTATCTTCAATGCTGTCAATGAGTTCCCCTGCTTTGACAACACCATTTGCCATGGAGAAACCAAGATTTGTTGCCATATAGTCATGACCTGGATATAGAATGGCCTCATCAGGTAAAATAGAATTTATTTTTGTCACTGTTTCATACAGGATATCCACGTTACCGCCACTTTTGCAGTTACCAACGCCACAGTTGAAAAGAACATCTCCACTGATAAAGCCAACAATTTCACTACCTTCCTTTAAAAGAATCACGAGATGATCCATGGTATGACCATTGGCATCCATGAATTCCATGGAAGCGCCATCACCAAGGTCAATACTGCCCTTTTCCAGCAAACTCTCCTTTGAAAAGATTTCTGCGCCTGTCAACTTTGCAAGGCTATCATTTCCACGGGTATGATCAAAATGAAGATGGGTATTGATGATACCTTCAAGGGTAAGACCGCGATTTGAGATAACCTTGAAAATTGAGGAACCATCCCATGGATCAACACAAAATGCCCTGTTTTCTGCTCCAACAATAAGGTAACTGTAATTTGCCATACTATCCTGAGACAAAAGTCCAACAATATCCATTATCAATCTCCTTACTCAAAGTCTATGCCTGTAATTTTTTAAGCATTGTCAATACTGTCTGAATCAAGATGTCCAGGATTAACAGGATAATGCAGGATTATTAATCTTGAACATCATTTTTATCTTGGTTATCTTGGTTATCTTGGTTATCTTGGTTATCTTGGTTATCTTGATTATCTTGATTATCTTGATTATCTTGATTATCTTGGTTATCCTGATTATCCTGATTATCCTGATTATCCTGATACTGACTGATTCAAACAGATTCAGACAGATACGGTAACTGCAAAAAAAGCAATAAGATGCCGATTTTGAATCCTTAATAAATCCATCTTCCTGACAGACCTTTTTTTTTCACTGATGAGTTAAGCTGCAAAAGAAACTCCTGTCGCGGAATCTCCTCAGCTCCCATTGAAACAAGATGCGGTGTTGTAACCTGACAGTCAATGAGATCAAATTTATATTTTTGAAGATGGAAACAAAGTGCTGCAAGGGCAATCTTGGATGCATCACTTTCACGGGAAAACATGGATTCACCAAAAAAAATCCTGCCAATGGATACACCATAAAGGCCACCTACAAGTCTGCCTTTCTGCCAGGTTTCAACCGAATGGGCATCGCCTCTGTTATAAAGGTCAACATAGGCTTCAATCATACCATCCACAAGCCAGGTATCAATGCCTGCTTCAATCCTTGATGTAGCACACTCCCGAATCACATCCTCAAAAGCAGTGTCCATTGTAACTGAGAAGGTACCTTTTTTGATTTTTTTTCCAAGACTTCTTGATATTCTGATATTTGAGGGAAAAAGTACAAGGCGGGGATCAGGTGACCACCACAGGATTGGCTCTCCCTTAGAAAACCATGGAAAGATGCCGCTCTTGTAGGCTTTAATAAGGCGATGATATGAAAGATCTCCTCCCACACAAAGCAGACCGTCATGTCGTGCAAAATCGGCAGGAGGAAAAATAAATTCATCTGAGAGCATGAAAACCGGCATATTCAATAAAGTGGTGTCATAAAAAATGCTGATCAACTAATCACCAATCAGGTTATGAACAAAAGTTGACCAACATTTTAGTGACACTTATTTCAAAAAAAACTATTTATAGTTAAAGGTCAGTTCGCCATCCCTTATACCTATGGAAACCTCTCCGCCTTTGTCAAGGGCTCCAAAAAGAATCTGGTCTGTCAGAACATCCTTGATATTTGTCTGTATTACACGATCAAGAGGACGTGCTCCAAATTTTGGATCAAATCCTTTTTCCGCAAGCCAGGAGCGAACTTTAGGAGTATATTTTAAGGAGACATTTTTGTTGGCAAGAAGCTCTTTCAACTCCTTCATGCCCTTGTCAACAATAAGCTCCATTGTTTCATGGGACAGAGGGTTAAACTGTACAATGGAATCAAGACGGTTTCTGAACTCAGGACTGAATGTCTTCTCAACAGCCTTCATACCTTTTGATGTAACATCTTTTAATTGATCACCAAACCCTATCTTGTTGGATGTCATCTCCCTTGCACCGGCATTGGATGTCATAATGATAACAACATTTCTAAAATCTGCTGACTTGCCGTTGTTATCAGTCAATGTGGCATAATCCATCACCTGAAGCAGAATATTGAAAAGATCCAGATGCGCTTTTTCTATCTCATCCAAAAGAAGAACGCAGTGGGGATTTTTGCGGATGTTGTCAGTTAAAATACCACCCTGTTCAAATCCAATGTAACCAGGAGGTGCACCTATGAGGCGGGAAACTGAGTGTTTTTCCATATATTCACTCATGTCAAAGCGAAGGAACTTAACGCCCATGTTGGATGCAAGCTGCTTGGCAACCTCGGTCTTGCCAACCCCAGTAGGGCCTGTGAACAGAAAGGAGCCAATTGGACGCCCCGGCGCTGAGAGGCCGGCCCTTGAACGCTTAATGGAAGTACACAAAAGCGAAAGGGCATTATCCTGGCCAAATATCACCTGGGAAAGCTTCTTTTCAAGGTTCTCAAGATTTGATCTATCCGTTGAAGTGACACTTGTAGGTGGAATCTTGGCCATTTTTGCAACTGTCTTTTCAATGTCTCCTGCAAGGACATTCTTTCGTCTGGCATTTCCTGAAAGACGTATCAGAGAACCTGTCTCATCAATTACATCAATTGCCTTGTCAGGGAGAAAACGGTCATTTATGTGCTTGGCTGAAAGCTTTGCCGCAGACTCAAGAGCCTCATCCGTATAATTGAGTTGGTGATGCTCCTCATAGCAGTGCTTAAGCCCTTTAAGTATCTCTATTGTCTCATCAACAGAAGGCTCTGGCACCTCAATTTTTTCAAACCGCCTTGAAAGTGCCCTGTCCTTTTCAAAATAGTTTTTAAACTCTTCATACGTTGTGGAGCCAACGCAGCGGATGGTACCGGTTGAAAGTGCGGGTTTCAGTATATTGGATGCATCAAGTGAACCGCTGCTTGTGGCTCCTGCTCCTACAACAGTATGTATCTCGTCAATAAAAAGCAGGGCATTCTCCTTGGACTCAAGAGCATCAATAACATCTTTTAAACGCTGCTCAAAATCCCCTCGGTATTTTGTACCGGCAAGGAGTGCTCCCATATCAAGTGAGTACATTTCCGATGATGCAAGGAATTCAGGAACCTCTCCTTTAAATGCCTTAAGGGCTATCCCTTCTGCAATGGCTGTTTTTCCAACACCTGGGTCACCCACAAAAACAGGGTTATTCTTTCTTCTGCGGCACAGCACCTGCATTGCTCTGTCTGTTTCATTTTCACGGCCTATAAGTGGATCAATTCTGCCTTTTTCAGCCTTTTCAAGCAGATTTGTGGTGAACATTGCTAAGGGATCAGATTGGGGTTGAGGCTGCTGCTCTCCCTTTCCGCTGCTATCACCCTGCCCTGGACTCTTCTTGCCCTGCTGCCGGCTCTTTGCAGTCCCCCTTGCTCTGGTTGAATTTGCCGGTGCGTGGTGGGAGATGTAGTTCAGGATATCTACCCTTGTAACTCCGTCTGATTCAAGGTAATAGGCTGCATGGGAATCCTTTTCCTGAAAAATGGATGCAAGGATATCTCCAAGATTGATCTCTGTTTTTTCAGCGGATCGTGCATGGTTAATGGCCCGCTGGATTGTTCGCTGAAACCCTATGGTCTGCTGAAGAACATAATCCTGCCCCTCCTCAATACTCTCCATTTTATCCTTGAAAAAAAGATCAAGGTTTGCCTTGATGGTGTCGGGGTTACCGCCACAGTTTTTCACAGTGGCATATCCTTCAGCATTGCTGAGTATCGCGTATAGAACATGCTCCACGCAGACATACTCATGCCGCCTTCTTTTGGCTTCTCTAACAGCAACACCAAGTGTTATGCTCAGTTCTTTGCTTATCATGGCTACTCCTTCTCCATTATACTTTTCAGGGGGAACTCCCTCTCCCTTGCAAGGACGTGCACTGTATGAACCTTGGTCTCTGCAACGTCACGTGTATAGATACCACATACGCCCCTTCCCTGTTCATGTACATTAAGCATGATCCGTGTGGCGTCTTCCAATGATTTTCCAAAAACAGCCATGAGAATTTCAACAACAAAATCCATGGTAGTGTAGTCATCATTCAGCAGTATCACCTTATACATAGGGGGGAAACCCCGCTTAAAATCCGTATCAGATGATGTTCTTTTTTTGGTTTCCGGATCAAGTGTCGTCATTTGTGTTAATGATTCCTCGGTATTTAAGGGGCAAACACTCCCCTACTTTTATACTATAGCTTTCCAGAAAAATATTATTTTTTTTGGTAATAAAATTAATACAGATAACAGATAGTTAGACTTTTCCATTATCAATTTAATTATCTGGAATACTATAATCAAAAAAAATTACTCACGCACCACAACATTTTTTATACTTTTTGCCACTTCCGCAGGGGCATGGATCATTTCTGCCGGTTTTTGCTTCAGTTCTTTTTACAGGCTCCCTTGGTGCAGAGCTGTCAGAATGGGAAAGCGTCAGTTTTTCATTTTTGGGTTTACGAATCTGATTGAGGTCATCGGGGTTTACAATCTGGATTCTGAACAAAATATTTAAAGTCTGCTCTCTTATACGGTCAATAAGACCCTGGAACATCTCAAATCCCTCTTTCTTGTAGATAACCAGAGGATTTTGCTGGGCATAGCTTCTAAGGCCAATACCCTCCTTGAGATGATCCATATTAAGAAGGTGATCTTTCCAGAGAGAGTCAACAGTCTGAAGCATGACATATTTTTCAAGCTGCCGAAACTCTGCATCTCCTATCAGTGTCTCCTTTTCCACATATTTTTCAAGAGCTTTATCTACCATGATACGACCTGCTTTTTCGCCGTCAATATCTTCCCTGTCGAAATCTGAAGGTTGGAGAGTGCAATTAAACTGACGGTTAAAAGTATCACACAACCCCTCAATATCCCAATCCGGCACAGGTAGTTTCTCATCTTCAAAAATCTCAAGAATATCCCAGCAGCGCTCTTCAATCATCTGGAGAAATTCATCCTTGAGATTTTCCTCTGTAAGGGCCTGACGCCTCTGACGGTATATGACCTCACGCTGCTGATTCATTACATCATCATACTCAATGAGCTGCTTTCTTATCTCAAAGTTATGACCCTCCACCTTGGACTGGGCATTTTCAATTGCACGGCTTATGAGATTGTGTTCAATAGGCTCCCCTTCATCTATGCCAAGACGATCCATTATGGAGGATATTCGCTCTCCTCCGAAAATTCTCAAAAGATCATCTTCAAGGGATAGATAAAAACGGGAAGACCCCTCATCCCCTTGACGGCCGGAACGACCCCGAAGCTGGTTGTCAATTCGCCTTGATTCATGGCGGGATGTTCCAAGTATATGAAGACCGCCAAGCTCTTTGACACCTTCTCCGAGAACAATATCGGTTCCCCTTCCTGCCATGTTTGTGGATATTGTAACAGCACCCTTCTGGCCTGCTGCTGCAACAATTTCAGCTTCTGCCTTGTGATGTTTGGCGTTCAACACAGTATGTTTGATATTTCTTTTTTCAAGCTGCCTGCTTAAATCTTCAGAGACATCAATTGATATGGTTCCCACAAGGACAGGTTGACCTTTTTTATGAAGCCTGATTATCTCTTTAATGGCAGCTTCATATTTCTCTTTTTTGGTTTTGTAGATAACATCAGGCATATCTTTTCTGATCATGGGTTTATGGGTAGGAATGACCAGAACATCAAGGTTGTAAATCTTTTTGAACTCTGCTGCTTCGGTTTCAGCGGTTCCTGTCATGCCGCTGAGTTTTTCATACATTCTGAAATAGTTCTGAAATGTAATGGATGCAAGGGTCTGATTCTCGTTGGCAATCTTCACATTTTCCTTGGCTTCAAGGGCCTGGTGAAGCCCCTCACTGTAACGCCTACCCTCCATAAGCCGGCCTGTGAATTCGTCAACAATAACAACCTCGTCATTTTTGACAATATAATCGACATCCCGTTTAAAAAGGGTATGTGCTTTAAGTGCCTGATTCAAGTGGTGGAGGGTTTCTATATTTTTGGGATCATAGAGATTTTCCACACCAAGAAGTTTTTCGCCCTTTGCAACACCCTCCTCCGTAAGAGTAACACTTTTAGCTTCTTCGTCAATGGAATAATCAGTCTCTGCCACAAATGAAGGGATGATTGTGTTAACCTGATGATACATATGAGTTGATTTCTCAGCAGGACCTGAAATGATAAGAGGCGTTCTTGCCTCGTCAATGAGGATACTGTCCACCTCATCCACAATTGCAAAATTAAGCTCTCCCTGGGCAAGGGACTCTCTGTCAAACTTCATGTTATCCCGAAGATAATCGAACCCGAACTCATTGTTTGTGCCATAGGTGATATCTGCGCTGTAAGCTTCCCTTCTCTGGGCATCATTGAGATTATGTATAATGACCCCCACCCGCAGGCCAAGAAAGCTATATATGGCATCCATCCATTCGGCATCTCGTTTTGCAAGATAATCATTCACAGTCACAACATGAACGCCCCTGCCTGAAAGGGCGTTAAGATAAGCAGGCAGAGTTGACATTAGAGTCTTTCCCTCACCGGTTTTCATCTCTGAAATCATTCCACGATGAAGGGCTATCCCACCTATCAACTGAACGTCATAGTGACGCATTCCAAGGGTTCTTACAGCAGCCTCACGTACAATTGCAAAGGCTTCGGGGAGAAGATCGTCAAGTGATTCAGAGCTTTCAGGGTTTTTACCCTTTGAAAGACGAGCTCTGAATTCAAGGGTCTTTGCAGCCATCTCTTCATCTGTCAGAGCTTTCATTCCGTCTTCAAGTGCATTGATCTGCTCCACCAGAGGCATGATTTTTTTTATCTGACGGTCATTGTTTGATCCAAATATTTTTGTAAGTAAACTGAATACCATATACTTTATTTCGCCTTTGCTTTACCCTGAGGGCAAAAACCTTAAAAACCCCTGCTTTGCAAGAGTTGTTAGTTATTTTGCTCCATTAATTATTTTTAACCCTGTTATTCCGGAGTATCAGGGTTGTACGTTAGGAATTGATTTTTAATAACTTGTCCATTCAACTCGCCCCAGCCACATTTTACAGACTTGCAAGGGGGAGTTTGGGTAAGTTAATTAAACCCAATTACTATATTGCTCCCGGAATTATTTTCAATCCTGTTGCCTCATCAAGACCGAACATAAGATTCATGTTTTGAACGGCCTGACCTGCTGCACCTTTGAGTATATTATCAATGGCAGAAATAATAATAATACGTTTTGAGGATTCGTCCACCCACAATCCAATGTCACAAAAATTTGTACCCCTCACATGGGCGGTATCAGGAAACATACCTTCAGGAAGAATCCTTACAAAAAAGTTGTTCCTATAGGTATCTGCAAGGGTCTCTCTGATACTATTTTCCGTTGCATTATCAGAAATACCTGCATATATGGTGGTCAGCATTCCCCGACTCATGGGAAGAAGGTGAGGCACAAAGGTTATCTTGATATTATTGACATTACCGTCTGAAGTGCCAAACGCCACCTTATCATTTTCCGCAATTGCTGGTTTCAATCTGTGATGATCCTGAATTTCAGCTTCAACTTTGTCATTACCCTGAATTTCAGCTTCCATTTTGTCATTACCCTGAATTGCAGTTTCAGCTCCAGCGTTTTTATCAGGGGCATGGGCTGTAAGAATCTCTTCCATTTCAGGCACATGGCGATGAGAACCTACCTTGTAGGCTTTAAAGGACTCTGTCACTTCACAATAATGAGAGGTAAGGGAGAGGGAGCGTCCTGCACCGCTTACACCTGACTTGGAATCAGAAATGATTCCTTCTGTTCTTACAAGGCCATCTCTGACAAGGGGAATAATCGGCAGAAGAAGGCTTGTGGGGTAACATCCGGGGTTACCGACAAGATCTGCCTTTTGTATTTCATCTCTATATATTTCACTTAAACCATAAACAGAGTGCTTCAAAAGATCAGGAGCACTGTGTTTCTGGTATGTTTTTTCATAGGTTTCAAGGCTTTTAAAACGAAAATCAGCAGAAAGATCAATGACCTTGATACCATTTTCCAGAAAAAGAGGGGCATACCCCATGGAAATTTTGTGGGGAAGGGCAAGAAAAACACAGTCCACCTTGCCCTTGAGTTCATCCGGATTCATATCCTGACATGTAATATCAACAACACCCCTCATTGAAGGAAAAATATCTGCAATATTTTTACCGCCATACGAACGTGAGGTTACAGATGTAAGTTCGGCATCAGGGTGTCCTGTAATAAGTTTGACAAGCTCAGCTCCGGTATATCCGGTTGCTCCGGCAACAGCAGTTTTTATCATTTCATATCCTGAATAAATTTGTTATGTTATTGAAGATTAAGCAATTACTCTACCAGAGAGAAATCATCTTTTCAAGCTCTGAGTGCAACACAAGGCTGAACCATAATCTTTTACCGTGAAAATGGATACAAATTTTCATATTCGGGGGTGGCCGAAAATCGTCCATGACGGTTTACCGTGAAAATAACTATCATTTTTATGGTTGGGGGTGATAATACACAATCATGCCCGTTTACTGTACAAACCATCGGTAGCTATATGGTTCACACCATGGGAGATTAAGTATTCTTTGTTCTTTTTGATTTGTTGAAGATAGAAGTCGATGCGGTTTTCTTCTTCTTCACCAATTTCATAGCTGGAAGGGGTTTGCTCAACAGAGAGATTGTATGCGGTATTGTAGTCCAAATCGATAATTGCGAGGGATGAAATCTCTTGACCTTTTTGGGACTTACCCGCAACGCCACTCCAGAATTTGTCTATCCCATAGCTATGCTTACCTATTTTGGGAACATAAGAAGCATCTATAGCAGCTATTCGTTTATTGGTATTTGGGATAGTGTCCATAATCAGCAGGTGATTGAAAAGTGTAAAATCGAATGATTTTCTAAAATTTCTCGAATAACTTTTCTCATTCAAATTGCTATAGCGCCCCATGTTGCGAAAGTTCATTCGACCTTGTAGTAGCATTATAGTTGAAAAAAGTGTCAGTAAAAATTTATGCTGATGTTTGGTTATTTTGGACAAAATACAGTTTATTGTTCTCATAGAGATCTCCTTTGTTGGACTGTAATGTTGTGTGTAAAACATAATCTTCCAATTTTGGAAAACTCTTGTCCATCCTTTTTTTTATGTTTCAAAAAAACTGTCCGAACTATTGGTTTAGACACTGATTATAAATTTAGTTGCTGGTGATTCAAATAGTAATAAAGACCTTTTTTGCCCATAAGCTCTTCATGGTTTCCCTGCTCAACCACCTCACCCTTATCAAGGACAATAATGGTATCTGCACTGCGAACAGTACTCAGACGATGGGCAATGATTATGGCGGTTCTGTTTTTTAATATTGTATCCATGTTTTTTTGTATAGCCTGTTCAGACTCAATGTCCAGAGAACTTGTGGCTTCATCAAAGATAATTATTCCAGGATTTTTATATAGAACACGGGCAATGGCAATCCTTTGCATCTGTCCACCTGATAACTGCAATCCAGATTCTCCAACCTTTGTTTCATAACCATTGGGGAAATTAGAGATAAAATCATGTGCATTGGCAAGCTTTGCTGCGGATATAATTTTTTCCATTGTGGCAGAAGGATCATCCGAAGAGATGTTGTCCCCAATTGTTCCACTGAATACAAAGCTGTTCTGGAGTACATAACCCACATTGGATCTTAAAAAGGAAAGATTTAAATTTTTGATATCAAAACCACCAACTGATATTGAACCTTCATTGGCATGAAAAAACCTTGCTATGAGGTTTACAAGGGTTGTTTTACCTGATCCGCTGCGTCCCACAATGGCACATCTTGTTCCAGCAGGAATCTCGATATTGATATTGGATAGAATCCAGGGGTCATCAACACCGCCATATCTAAAAAATACCTGTTCAAATCTTATATTGCCGGAAAGCTTCTCCATGACTATGCCCGGGGATTTACCATCCCTTTCACCATATTCGGTTTTAGCTGCAAAAACATCATTGAGGCGGTCAACCGAGACCAGGGTCTCCTGTAGTTGATCCCATACAGTTATAATTCGATTAATGGGGGTGACAACGCTTCCCATGAGGGCCATGAAAGCCATGAGTTCACCAACTGAAATATTATGTTTTATAACTTCATGGGCACCATACCAAAGGATAATAGTGGAACCAAGTGTTCCCATGAAATCGCCAAGGGAGTGGAAATATATTTTTAGATGGCTGAGGGAAAACTCTATATTGATACTTTTTATAAATTTGTTTTCCCATTTCCATCTTATCTGATTTTCAAGGTGCATCGCTTTTACTGTATCTATGGCCTTAATGGATTCAATCATATGGGATTTTGCTTCAGCTCCGGCAGCAAAGGCATCAATATTGAGCTTTTTTAAAAACGGAGTAAATCCAAGGGTGATGGCAATGAAAAAAGGGATAAACAAGATCACAAGAAGAGTCATATTGGCGTTATAATAAAGCATAAGCCCTAAATAGATTATGATGAGAAAGGTATCCAGAACAACGGTCAAAGCTGTCTGAGTCATAAAAGTTCTTATTTTTTCATTTTCACCAAACCTTGATACAAAATCGCCAATTTTTCTGGCCTTAAAGTAACCAAGGGGCAATGCCAATAGATGTTTGTAAAATGAAACCAGCATACTTATATCAATTTTCATGCTTGTATGTACAATTAGGTACTGCCTGACAATGGTTATCAATATTCTGAATATAAGAACAATAAGCATTCCTATTAACATAATGTTAAGAAAGGATATGTTTTCGTGGTACAATACCTTATCAACTATATTCTGGGTAAAAACAGGGGTGGCAAGGCCAAGTAAATTCAGGAGCATGGACGCAAGGAAAATCTCTGCAAGGATCATTTTATGGGGAGTAACAAAACCAATAAATTTTTTCAGGGAAGATTGTTTATCCACCTCCTGGTTACCCAAAAGTGGTGTGGGTTCAATAATAAGGGTGATTCCATTCCAGTTATCTGAAAAATATTCCCTGTGGTATTTTCTGAGACCCATGGCCGGGTCTGCAACCCATACATATTTTTTTGAAACTTTGTAAACAACACAATAGTGGTAACCCTGCCAGTGAATAACACAGGGCAACTTTATATCAAGGAGCCCATCAAATTTGATTTTTATCCCCCTGGTCAAAAAGCCCAGGTGTTCAGCTGCCGAGGCAAGGTTGGAAAGGGTTACACCTGAGTTATCTGCGTGGGAAAGCTCGGAAATTCTGGCCAGGGAAAATTTTTTCCCATAAAAACGGGAAATCATCACAAGACAGGCAGGGCCGCAGCCCATCTCGTCATGCTGTCTTACAAAGGGAAAACGCAATCCGTGGTATTTTTTTTTCGCTGTGGATGGGGATGATGTATCTATGGTGTTCTGCTCTACCTCCGGTGGCTTTTCCCTGTAATCCCGGGTTTGATTCAATTCCCCTTTGTTGTGTTCAGGTTGTGTGTCTGTATATATATTTGGGGTGATATTGGGGGGAGATATGGAGCGATACTGGTGCAGTCTGTCGGAGAATAGCGATTTAAGATCCGGGGATTTCTGGATCAGTTCTTTAAATGTGTCTCTGCTCAATGCAAAAAGATGACAATTTGTCAGACAGACAACATCTGCATATCGTGGGCTATCCTCAATTAGTGCCTTTTCCCCGAAAAATTCCCCCTGGTGAAGAAAATTAATTATACTTTGATCTCCATCTTCCCATTTTATAACCTTTAATTTCCCCGATTCAATTAGATAAAATTTATCAGGCTCATCCCCCTGCCTGAAAATCCCTTCCCCTGCCATAAAGGATTCTGGGTTGAAATTTTTCACAATCTGCTGTACATCCTTGGGCTTTAGAGGAGATAAAAGGGAGCAACCCTTTAAGAAAAGCTGAATTGATGTGGAATGGATAAACTTATCAAAATAACCACGGATTTCAGGTTTGCTGAAAACAAATTTTTCAAAGATTTCATTATCTATGGCTATCAAAAGAGATTGTTCAACAGCCCTTGCTGCTGCATTTCTGGGTCTATGGGAAATCAGGGCAGTTTCCCCAAAGTGATCTCCACGGGTTCTCACCCCCATGTTGATCTCTTTACCGCTGTTGTCCTTGAAAATAATTCTGATTCTGCCGCTGTATATGATATAAAAGCAGTCACCTGCATCACCCTGGTCAAAAATCAAATCCCCGGCTTGTGATGATACAAACCTTGAGTTTTTGGCGATATACTGCAATGACTCATCTGATAAAATTGAAAATAGCCACAATTTTCTTAAAAATAATTCAGTATCGTGCATCTGCATAAATTCAAATCCTAAAGCCCATAAAAATTAATCACAGCAGATAATTTCTGTTTGATTAATAAACCAGGATAGCTCCATTCTGATATGATAATATTTTCCCACAAGCATAAGATACTCCTGTTTAAGTGCTAAAAGTTCATATTCTGATGCTATAAGTTCTTGCTGGTAATCAAGGAGATTAATTACTGTTGTTCTTTCCTGAACAAGCCTTTCAACTTCATTTTCAAGATTCTGCTTTGAAAGGGCGACAATCTCACGGGAATATGCAATTTGCCTGTCAAGGTCAGTGAGGTCATCATATATTCCAATTATCTCTTTTTTAAGTTCCGCAGTTCTTTTTTTAATGCTGTTATCAATATTTGTTATCTGTTTTTTTACAATTGAAATCCGTGCATGGTTTCCATCCTGTTTCAGGGGAATTTCAAAGGATGTTTTAAAAGCCATGAAATGGTTGGCAGTATCAATATCTTTAAAAGCTCCATCCAATCCATTTGGGTCATATCCATTGATACCGGCCTGGAAAACAACGTCAAGTTTTGGTTTTGCCCTGTCCAAGGCAATAAGAAGATCCTGCTCAAGTTCCTTTTTACTATATTCAAGGGAGATTAAAAAAGAATCCATTGCCAACACATGTTCAATTGTCTGTTCCTTTGAAGCAGGTTTAAACAAGTTAATTAATGATTTTGAACATGTCACAAGTTGCAGGGTTCCATCCAATCGGTATTGGGAACTGTTATTGTAAATTAAAAGGAAAAGATTTTGTAGATAGCCATCCCTTTGATTTTCCAGCTCTAAAATCTTTCGCTCCTGGAATATATGGGCGGCTTTCATTCTGTTAAGATCTGTGATGGTCATATATCTAAGGGCTACTTTTTGCTTTATGATTTTATAAAGCTTAAAGGTTCTATCACGAATTTTTTTTTGTAAACTTAATCTTTTGTTAATAAAATAGAGATAGTAGTATTGATTGAACATCTTAAATATTGTGTTGCTTAAGATAATCTTATTTTCCTCTTCTGATCTTTTTAAATTTATTTTTGCTTTTTTAATGGGGGCATTTGTTATTTCTTTTCCCCTTCCCTGCATAACAGGCTGGTCATATTCCATGAAAAATGAGCTTTGATATTCTTTTGGGCTTTCAATGGAATAGATATATTCTATCTCTTCCATTGAAGCTGTTACATGGATAGATTCCTTGCCGCCAAAAATATTTTTTCGGCTTATCCCTGTAGTATATAATTGAATATCCCATGCAAGATAGTTATCCACATTTAGGCTGTTATATCGCCTCCTTTCAAAGGTGCTGTCTGCCTGAAATCGGGGAATGAAGATCTCTTCCTGGATTGATAGGTTTTTTTCTGCAATATCCCTTGAGACAGTGCTGCTCTGGATATCCATGCTATTTTTAAGGAGATCATTTTGGGCTGAGTAGAGAGAAAGGGAAGATAAGGTCTTTGCATTATCATTATCCAAGGCATAATTATCCCGTGCATAATATGGACTATCCTTTTCCATGGCAAAAGTAATATTAAAGGAAAAAGAAATGGTAGAAAGAAACAGAGTTAGTAATGTTAAACTGAATAATATTAAAATAGATTTTCCTGTCATAAGAAATCAGCTCCCATGATCATATTTTGCTGCTTTTCACCAGGTGTTGTTAACAGAATATGACACAACGTCAATATAGGTTTATATATTGATATTAAATCTTGACAAAAAGAGAATTAAAGTGTGATAAATAAATATTGATGCCCACCATAACTTAATTTTTCTGTTTTTTGAATTGTTATATGCAAATATTTGATATCCTATGATATCCTATGCGATACTTTGCCTTTGTCTATTGTTTTTTATGAAAAAATATTTACTTGGCATATAAAATGCTTTTATAAAAATACAAACAGGATAACTTACCTAAAGCATAACAATGAAGGGTAGTGTCATAAAAGTGTTGATTTCTTTTTGTGAAAGCCCTGCTGAATCAAGGTTTGTGAAGAGCTCATCAACATATTTGGGACACCACCCAATGAAGTTCATATTAACACAAATAAAATAAGGAGAAATAATCATGGCACGTATTCAAATTAAAGATCTGGCAGAGAATCAGACAATTTCAAAAGAAGACCTCAAAAGAGTAAAGGGCGGTTTTGTTATGATGGATAATGTGTTCAGTGGGATTACACCTGAATATAAATTCTCACCTGAATATAAATTCTTTAACACTGCCCAGTTTATCACTTCAGGTCAACTGGTGGAAAATATGGAAAGTATTTTATATGAAAAATGGTTCTAAACACCCATTTACCAGTTCATATGAAAAATGGATCTAAACACCCATTTACCAGTTGCTGCCATCCCCGATGGTGAAAACACGATCTATTTTGACATCCTTCATATCAACTCAAAATTAGTTTACATTTTTCGAAAAAAGTGTAAACCGACAAATGAAAGATCCCTGTATTTTAATGATAAATTATTAGATTATGGGTTTAGAATGCCAATAAATGGAATGGACAGACCAAATGACAACTGCACGAATAATTGATTATCTTCCTGATATTTATAATGGAATCCTACCCGATTTTTTTGAAAAAACAATTCCAAGGGAAACGGCTGCCACATGTGAAAGTTGTGCCATGTGGCAGCCTGCAACAACATCGGGCAAGGAAAACAAGACTTTGAGATCCTTTTCCAGGGAAAGCAAATGCTGCACCCATTATCCCAATATCCCCAACTATCTCCTTGGGGGATTTCTCTCCCATAAAAAAAGTGACGATGCCAAAAAAATCCTGGATATTATTTCAAATAGCCCAGGTCACACCCCAAGGGGTATAGTTCGCCCCAAAAAAATTCAATTCCTTATGGAGAATTCCCAACGCAGCTTTTTTGGAAGATCAAAAACCCTTATATGTCCATTTTTTGACAAGGAAAAAGGATATTGCACCATAAGACCCTTTTGGGATGCTGTGTGCAACACCTGGTTTTGTAAGTATGTCAAAGGTTATGATGGATTTCAGTTCTGGGTGGCGATTCGGAAATATTTAAGCTATGTGGAACAGAGTTTAATACAATTTGCCATGTACAACTTGAATTGTAATCCCGAAAATATAGAAAACCTGGTTTCCAATGAACAGCCAGGGCCTTTATCACTGGGAGATCTTGACGATTTGCCTCTGGATAGAAATAGGTATCTTTCGCAATGGGGAAAATGGGCTGGACGTGAAATAGAATTTTATAAAAAATGTTATGAACTGGTCTTAAAAATGACAAGGCCGCAGTTTGAAGAGATTACAGGTATTACCCAGAAAATAAACCTTGCCGTTGTAAAATCAAAATACAGTGATCTTTTCTCCACAGATCTGCCCAGGGTATTAAAGAAAAATTCGTCCATGGTTGAAGAAAAGATAGAAGGGGATCAATATCTGATCATGGGTTATTCCATGATCGACCCATTTCTAGTACCCAAAAAACTCTATGAAATACTAAGTTTTTTTGATGGTAACCAGGATGTTGAAGCTACCTGCAAAATGATAAAAGAGCATACCGGTTTTGTCCCTGACCATGACCTGCTTGTGGAACTTTACCGCTTCAGGATTCTTACTACTTGAATCTATATATTTTGAGTCTATGCTTTTTGAGTTTTTTAATTTTTGAATTGATTGTACCCTGTTTGCATTGTTCTCCCCCTCTCCAGAGATGGAGAGGGGCAGGGGGGTGAGGTTTGGCAAACTGGATGATCAAAAAACGGAACACTTACATATTTCCATTGAGCCATATTTGAAAAGCCATCTCTCGAACCATATTTTTTGTATCGTCATGGGATAGAAGAGCATCCATGGTGATCTCTTTTTCAAGCTTGTCCTTTAGGTGTTCAATAATGATACTTGTCTCAATATGATTTTCCAGTGCTTCAAGGGTAACTCCTTTGGATTTTATCCATGCTTCTGTGTCCTCAGCCTTATTAAGTCCATGGGCAGCCCTGAAGCTGTCAAAGGCCCCTTGCAGTTCCTGGTCAGTTACTTCCATCCCCATTTTTTTTGCATTGTCAGCAGCAACCTTTCTTTGGAAAAGATTTGCCAGAGCAGGCTTTAATTTGTCTGTAATTTTAAGATAGTCAAATATTTCATTCTGGGTAAACTCCAAATCTTTTATTTTAATCATTGCGTGCCTCCTTAAATCTTTACGATGTTTTTTTGCTATCCGTAACAGTAAATGGTTGATTTATTATTCCACTGCACCATTCATTCCAAATAACCTCTTCAACAACCCTTTGTACCTCCTCACTTTCAGGCGATGGTTTTATAAGTTCTTCAAGTTTTACAATATAATGGAAACCATCAACCTCAAGGGGATCTATTATCGTGCCAGGCTCGGATGTGAAAATTTTGGATGCTAAATCAGAAGGAAGCATATTTCTGTATATAATTCCAACATAACCGGATTTCCACTTGAGATCATCATCTGTGTTGTATTGCCTTGCAAGGGTATGAAAATCCTCTCCATCCTCTTCAATTCGCATCATAAGTTCATTTGCAAGGTTCTTTGAATCAACTATGATTTGGGATATCCTTGCCTTTTCAAACTCTGCTCTGTGTGCCATATAATAATCAAGAACACTCTTTTGCGTGGCCATCTCTTTTTTTATCTTTGAAATTAATATTTTTGCTTCACATAAATCTTCATATATATCCTGGTTAATGGCAATGCGATGGAAAAAGGCAAGGGTTTCATCTGCTGAATTTAAACCTGTTATTAACCTGTAATGATCTGAAAATTGTGTCAGCTCTTCATCTGAAACAGATATACCCATCTCCTCTGCCTTTTGGAAAATCTCCTTGATATGTACAATTTCAGATAAAATCTTGTCAGCCCTGCCTGAAAAAAAGAGATAGGTTATTATTTCTTCTGGTTGAATTGCATTATATTGAACAGAATCAGACTGAGTAGAACCGGATTTTGCAGAACCGGATTGAATGGAGAGATGTTTTTTTTATGAAAATTCCATGTTTTTACAATTTGGAGGTTTTCATTATTGTTTTGGGGAAGTGATTCGTCATGGCAGTTATACAAAATTTCCATATATTTACTCCTTTGATATATCATCATCAAGGTCAGGGTACAATTCCTTTGTACAATCAGGGCAGATTCCATGGCTAAAATGGGCATTGGAATGTTCCATGATAAAAGTTTCCAGTTGATTCCAATATCCACTGTCATCCCTGATTTTTTTGCAGGATGCACATATTGGGATTAAACCGCTCAAAGTCTTGACCTGATTTAAGGCAGTCTGGAGTTGCTAAAAAATGATTTTGCTGTTTCAAGGGCAATCAATTTCGTTTTTTGCTTTTCATATTTAACATTTAAACATAGCAAGATTGAAACTATGACAATCCATATTGAAACTGTAATGTATGTAATTAATTTGATTTTCATGGGGTTTTAAAAGCAGATACCTTATTATAAAAAATGGAAAGCAGGCTTTTCTTTTCGGTAATCATTTCAGCAACTGCAGTCATTCCGGGTTTTAAGGGACAAGATCGTCCATGTACATTAAATGATCTATTATTTAATGCCCCTTTTACCTTATATACAAACACTCCATGTTTTTCCTCAATGGCTGAGGGAGATATGGCAATTACATATCCGTTAATTGTTCCATAATCCCTATGGGGAAATGCATCAAATTTATATTTTACAGGCATATCAACTTCAATGAAACCAATATCTTTGTTTGCAACTGTGATATCCATATAATATGGTTCATCTGCTGGAATAACAGTACATAAAACAGTTGATGGGTTTACATATTCTCCTTTGTTTAAAAAAAATAGCCTGGAAACAATGCCGGATTTTGGTGTAAAAATGTTATACTCCCCTGTTTTTTCATTGGAAAGTGCATTAACTTTACTGGAACCATTAAATTGCAATTCATTTTGGAGCTTTCTAAGCTTTGCCTGTAAGGAGTTCATGGTATTTTTCTGTTCAAGCAATATGTTTTCTATTTTTTTATCAATAATATTTTCTTGATTTTTCTTTTCAGCCTCTGTTTTTTTAATATTTTGGGCAATAATATCCTTCTCTTTTAGAAAAATACGTTTTTGTGAATCAAGTTTTTTAACTTCGGTTTTTGCCAATTCAAGGCGTCCTTTTACGCTATTATATTCAGCAATGGATGTTAATTGCTTTTTGAAAAGTATCTGGGTATTTAAAAACTCCTGCTTTCGATTTTCGATCTCTTTTTTCCAGTAAGTAAAGTCACTTTGAACCTGTTCAAGGGATATGGATATTTTTTCCATGGAAAGAGCAAAGGAGTGTTTCATATTTTCCAGCTCATCTTTTAAGTACTCTATCTCTGTTTCCATGGCATCAATAAGGCTTTTATAGTATCCTTTTTTAAATTCAATCTCTTCCTGAACAGATTTCAGTTCTGAATATTGGGACATATTGATTCTGGTTTTTATGGTAAAAAGTAGATCTCCTTCATCCACAAAAGCACCATTTTCTATGGATATCTTATCTATAAAACCATGAAATTCAGATACCACCTGCATTTCATGGGACAAGGGGCGGACAATAGCACTGCCTTCACGGATGATATCCACTTTACAAAGGGCGGAATAGAACAAAATAGATATAATTGCCAAAAAAATAATGTAAAGTATCCCCCTGGCATAGATGGAGGGCATACGCTTTAATTGCTCAACAACAAAAAAATTATCATAATTTTCATTGGTTGATAACAATTGAGTCCACTATATCCTCTGTTTTAGTTCCTTCCATAAATCTACAAAAGCCAGTGTTTCCTTTTCATCGGGGGCAAATTCAATCAAAGGCTTCTGATGGATACCCATCTGTTCAATCAGGGATCTATATGGTATTGATACAGATAAACATGTGGGATCATGGGCACATTTTTCCATGGTCTCCCTGTGCATCTTTTTGCGGCTATCCAACATGTTAAAGAAAAACAATATTTCAGGTTTTTGACGAAGTGTACTCAAATGTTCCCTGATCTGGTTCAGGGATTGAATGGATAAAATGGTGGGAATTACAGGAATAATAAGCAGATTTGAAATAGAAAATATCATCTCGGAAAGTGCAGAAATACTGGGGGGGCAGTCAATAAAAAGATAATCATGGGATTTGGCAATTTTTCCCATTACCTTGGCAAGCTTCTTTTCCGCCTTTTTTTCATCGTCAACAATTATGTCCATATTACGAAGATTGAAAAAAGCAGGGGCAATATTGAGATTGGGTATTGAGGTTGTTTTTAAAATTGATAAGAATTGCTTTTTGTCCTTTAGAACCTTGTCTGCTTTTTTCACTTCTATAAGATCCTGGCCAAGGTAAAAGGAGGCTGCCCCCTGGGGATCCATGTCCCACAAAAGGGTTCTATAGCCGTCAGCAGCACAAAGAGCAGCAATGTTGACGCAGGATGTGGTTTTCCCTACACCGCCTTTGACATTGTAAAATGCAATGGTCTTCATGGGGCTTGAGCTTTCCTGTAACATTTTTAATATATAATCTGCTATGGTCATGATTTAAAATAGATACTATCTATGTTGTATGATGGCAATAAAATTCTCATTAATTTTTGGCATCCTTCATTTGCCGTTTTACACTTTTCCAATTGCAAAATAACCCAACGGTAGAGACGCAATGCATTGCGTCTCTACCCCAGACAAGAAGTGTAAAGTACTTTAATCTGATATGAAGGATGCCTAATTTTTTATGATTTTTGGTAGTGTACCAAACCTGTTGTTGTGTTCAATGTTTTTGTAGAGACAAGGCATGCCTTGTCTCTACCTGTCAAGGGATTTGGGAGACTACCTGATTTTTTTCTGCGAGAGCGTTCTATTTTTCTCGTTAAAAAAAGGGCATCTTTCATTTATCGGTTTACACTTTTCTGAACCATGATTTTCATGATTAAGGGATTTTCTTGATTATTCATCATGTTAATCCTTAAATCCTTTAATCATGGTTCAAAATTTTCCGAAAAGTGTAAACTACTTTTGAGCTGATATGAAGGATGCCAAAAAAAGATCTGTATTTTTAATGAGTTATAAATGCTTGTTCTCAAGAGCCTTGAAAACAGCCGAAATTGACAAATTTCATGGAGCCCGTAATGACAAGGATCTCCAGCTTTTGATCCATGGTATTTTGAGTCACTCATGCCATTTTTATCAAAGGGTACCCCACATAACGTGCTAATATTGCACGAAATATCATTATCAATGTGCAATTTATTGACATTGCAGGGTAATTTTATGGCAGATTTTTTTGTCAAAATCCGATGGAACATCCTTTATTGACAAGCTTCTTGACATTGACTTGATGAAACTCTCTCTTTCTGCCAAGACTACATTCATCTGTGTAGATTTTATTTTTGAGAAGATATTAGAAGAAAACTTGCCTGAATTGCTTTGAAAGTGTAAATCAATAAAGTGTACACTTAAATCAATAGGGGTAAAGGACATACGCATCAAGCTAAGAATTGATTTCATAGGAACATCTGGTTTATCAATGCTTCGGACAGTTTTAAGCGCTTATAGCGCCGTAGTTAATGAGTTCCTCATCTTTAGGGGAATTTTTTATTGAAGCTGGATTCAAATCAAAGTGTGAAATAAATTGATCAAGCAGGTGTTTATTGAAATAGCGGGTTTTCCATGAAGAAATCGAGCATGCATCTGATGATGATTTTTCATTGCTCTCCCTGTCCTCTTTTTTTAGCAAGTTTAGTGCAGTTAAAGATGCATTGAAGTGAAAATTCAGAGGCTCTTTGTATCTGGCTTGACAGTCAGTCAATCCTGTAAATTGCTTACCATCTCTGAAAATGAATTCATTTTAAAAACGAGATCTGTACATTTCGAAAAGCTCCAAAGGATCGATATTCAAGTCCGTCGAAAAGAATAAAATATGGCGATGATTTTTGGGATCCCTTTGGTCCAATAACTTGACAACTTTCAAATTTCGTTTAAAGCGTGGAGAGTTCAAATCTGCGGTAACCAACGAAACTCCAGATTCGATTTCAGTAACAAACTCCCATCGCGAAAAGTCATCATACTTGACTTTGCCGTCATACTTTTTCTTGGCACCACGTCGTTGAGGGTGAGGACATTTATAAAGGAAGCGAAGGTTTGCATCAGATCTTAGTCGGCCGACCTGGTGGAAACCGATTTCCACAAGACCATCGATAAATCTTTTTTTACTGTACAAACCATCGGTAGCAATATGTTTCACACCATGGGAGATTAAGTATTCTTTGTTCTTTTTGATTTGTTGAAGATAGAAGTCGATGCGGTTTTCTTCTTCTTCACCAATTTCATCGCTGGAAGGGGTTTGCTCAACAGAGAGATTGTATGCGGTATTGTAGTCCAAATCAATAATTGCGAGGGATGAAATCTCTTGACCTTTTTGGGACTTACCCGCAACGCCACTCCAGAATTTGTCTATCCCATAGCTATGCTTACCGCTTTTGGGAACATAAGAGGCATCTATAGCAGCTATTCGTTTATTGGTATTTGGGATAGTGTCCATAATCAACAGGTGATTGAAAAGTGTAAAATCGAATGATTTTCTAAAATTTCTCGCATAACTTTTCTAGTTCAAATTGCTATAGCGCCCCATGTTACGAAAGTTTATTCGACCTTGTAGTAGCATTATAGTTGAAAAAAGTGTCAGTAAAAATTTATGCTGATGTTTGGTTATCTTGGACATTTGGGACAAAATACGGTTTATTGTTCTCATAGAGACCTCCTTTGTTTGACTGTAATTTTGTGTAAAACATAATCTTCCAACTTTGGAGAACTCTTGTCCATCCTTTTTTTGGTAGTGTCATAAAAGTGTTGATATCTTTTTGTGAAAGCCCTGCTGAATCAAGGTTTGTGAAGAGCTCATCAACATATTTGGGACACCACCCTTTTTTTATGTTTCAAAAAAACTGTCCGAACTATTGGTGAAAATACCCATACCATTTCATAACTTGAGAGGGGAGGATAGCTTCCCGACAGTTAAACCTTGAAAGAAGACTTAAAGAGGTGACTATGGAGCATCTTGATGAGATTATAAATACCATTTCAATGACAATGGGGACTGCTTGGGCAAGCGGCATTAATCTTTATGCAACTCTGCTTGTGCTTGGATTTCTTGGCATTACAGGAAATATAGCACTTCCGCCAAACCTTGAGATTCTTATGGATCCCATGGTGATGTGGGCTGCTGCAATAATGTATTTCACAGAATTTATTGCTGACAAGATACCTGGCGTTGATACAGGCTGGGATGGGCTGCACACTTTTATCCGCATTCCCGCAGGCGTAATGCTTGCAGCAGGTGCTGTGGGAGATGTATCACCTGCTATAGCTGTTGCCGCAGGCATTGCAGGCGGAGGGCTGGCCGCCGGAACCCATGCTGTCAAATCAGGAACCAGGGTAATTATCAATACATCCCCTGAACCTTTTACAAACTGGGCTGCATCAATATCAGAAGATGTTGCAGTGATTTGCGGGGTGTGGACGGCTCTCCACTATCCTGTACTTTTTATTATTCTGCTTGTAATTTTTATTATCTTCATGATCTGGATCATTCCAAAACTTTGGAGAGGCATTAAAAAGGTGCTCTCTTCCATTGCAAGGCTTTTTGGCACTTCAAACAGCGGGAATCAATAATAGGGCGTCCGATTTAACATTTGTTTTTTTGTCAAAAACACTCAGCATCCTTCATATCTCCCCAAAAGGACTTTACTTTTTTTTGTGAGAGATTGCCGCCATTAAGAGTTTTTTCTCCGGAAAGTGTAAACTGAAAAATGAAGCATGCAAAACACTCATATTAAACGGCCATGGCGGAATTACCGCCACAATCGAAGAGATGAAAGTCGTTTTAAAAACAGGCTGTTACCGAGACTTTCATTTAAAAAAATAACAATAGTGAGGTAACGTTGAAAACTATCACATCGGAAATATTGTCAACCGGAAATGAAGTTCTCTGGGGAGATGTGGATGATACCAATGCAAGCTGGCTTGCCAGACGCATGAGGGAGTCAGGTATTGTAGTTCAGAGGGTAAGCTGTGTGGGCGATGATGTCAGGGATATTTCAAGCATAATGAAGGAGATATCGAAAAGGACAAACTCAGAAAAAGTTGATATTGTCCTTGTAACAGGAGGGCTTGGCCCCACATCCGATGATCTCAGTTCCGAGGCTGCTGCCATTGCTTCTGAAGATAACATTGTCCTGAATCAGGATGCTCTGGTATCCATGGAGGCATACTTTAAAAAAAAAGGATGGGAAGTATCTGAAGGCAATATAAAACAGGCAATGCTGCCATCAAGGGCAGGATTCATGGAAAACAGTTGCGGTACAGCTCCTGGTTTTCATGTAAAATGTGGAAACACCTTCTTTTTTTTCATGCCTGGTGTGCCAAAAGAGATGAAGGCAATGTACGAATTGAGCGTCCTGCCTGTAATCAAAGAGAAATTCAAGCTGGATAACAGTTTTTCAATGATCCGCATGAAACTTTTTGGTCTTCCGGAATCAAGGGTGGGCAGCCGTCTGAAAGAATTCAATGCTAAATTTCCTGATCTGACACTTGGCTTCAGAGCATCCTTTCCAATTATTGAAGTAAAGATAAGCACAATGAGCTGCAATAAAAATCAAAGCAATAAAAATTTTAACAATAAAAATAAGGACAATAATAATCTTAACACTAAAAATAAAGACAATAAAAACCTTAACTGCAAAAATGCAAGTAGTATGAATCATAATAGTGGAATACAGGATATCCAAAATAATACCTTGATGGAAGATGCCCGCAAATGGGTAACTTCACAGCTTGAAGGATATATCATTTCCCAGGATGGTTTAAACATGGAGCAGGAGGTCGGACGTCTTCTGACCCAAAAAAGAAAAACAGTTGCAGTTGCTGAAAGCTGTACAGGGGGGCTTATTGCCAACATGCTCACTGATGTTGCAGGAAGCTCTGAATATTTTTTAATGTCTGCTGTCACCTACTCCAATGCTGCAAAAACAGATATTCTTGGTGTCAATCCTGATACTATTGAGCAAAATGGTGCTGTACATAAAAAAACAGCCCAGGAGATGGCAAGCGGAGCAAGAAGAGTTGCAGGTGCAGATTACGGCCTGTCAACATCCGGTATTGCAGGCCCCGGAGGAGGTACAGAAGATAAACCTGTGGGCACTGTCTGTATAGGCATTGCAGGAGAAGGCTTTGAAAAGGGATACCAATATCAGTTCAGCTTTTCAGACCGCCACATGAACAAAAAAATATTTGCAGTCAAAGCTCTTGACCTTCTAAAAAGGACACTTGAATCTCCCCATTTATGACCCATGGATGTCAGATATAAATCCCAGAGAATCATTGAGCCACAGTAGAAACTCTCCCTCAAATTTTTTCTGATCTGACAAATCTGACATCTGATGATCCCCACCCTTTAAAATAACCATTTTCTTGGGTTCTCCTGCGTTACTGTGAATAGTATAGGCATTTTCCACAGGCACAGTCTGATCTTGATCTCCATGAAAAATCAGCAGATGGTGAATTGCAGAAAGCTTTTCTGTAAGATCAAACATCAGATTGTCTTCAAAAAAGCTCATGGGCAAGGATGGACGTCTCTCATTGCCTTGAAGGGGAATCTGACTGATGGTCAGACTGTTTACAGGGGCAGCACACAAAACTGCCCCTGATGGTTCAAAGCCGTGTTCACAAAGCCGTGACCATGCTGAGATACAGGTAGAGCCACCAAGGCTGCTTCCAAAAAGGAGAAGCCTGCTATGATCAGTGAGGTCAAGTTTTGCAACGTGGTCTATGGCCGACAGCATATCCTTTACCCTTTTGGAAAGAGATGTCTCTGTTACAAAATCTCCTTCACTTGAACCACATCCGCGATGATCAAACCGCAAAAAAGCAACTCCTCTTTCGGGAAGAATGCGGGAAAGCAATATCTGCTTGGCAGACTCCATTGAACCTTCAAGGCCATGCGAACCCACAACAAGGGGTGGACGCATATCCTTGATCATATTCATATCCGGCAGATGAAGCATTCCCTTGAGTAGCTTGCCGTCACATGAAAACTCAATTTTTTGTACGTGGCTATTAATAGTATTCATGCTTGTTTTTATGACATACATGTTATAAGATTTCAAGTTTTTATTTACCGTGAAAATGACTATCATTTTTATATTTGGGGGTGATTGATACGCAATCATGTCCGTTTACCGTAAAAATGACTCTCATTTTTATAATTGGGGTGGTTCATACAAAATCATGCCCGCTTGGAGATATAAATAAACCTCCATGTTTGCTGACGCATCACAACGAAACATGAAAGTCGTTATATATCAGCATATTATGGAGATTTTCTAATAAAATTTGGGAAAGAGATAAATGAGTCTGAAAAAAAGAAAAACTGCTGAACTTGATATCCTGGATTTAGCATTTGGCGGCAAGGGTATTGCAAAACCTGACGGATTTCCGGTATTTGTTGACAGAACCATTCCGGGAGATCGGGCACTTGTCAGAATTATCAAAAAAAAGAAGAAGTATGCGGAAGGCAAACTGATTGATCTTATTGTCCCCTCTCCCCTCCGACAGGATGCCCCTTGCAGTTACGCAAACTATTGTGGAGGATGCCGCTGGCAATCCCTGCCCTATAAGCAGCAATTAAGATATAAAAAAAATCATGTAAAAGAGTCCCTTGAACATATAGGTCTTTTAAAGGATATTCCGGTCAAGGATGTTCTGCCTTCAGGCAATATACTGGGCTTTCGTAATAAAATGGAATTTTCGTGCAGCAACAGGCGCTGGCTGACTCCGGAGGAACTTCAAAATCCAGATATCACCAAGGATTTTGGTCTGGGACTGCATGTACCAGGCACATTTGACAAGGTGATTGATATAAAAAATTGTCTCATTCAACCAGAACCTGGCAACAAAATACTTGAAGATATACGCTGTTTTATCAAAGAGTCCGAAACACCTGCCTATGATTTAAAAACACATGAAGGTTTCTGGCGTTTTGTCATGCTGAGAAACTCAGTGGCATACGGAACATGGATGGTAAATATCGTTACAAAAACAGATAACAATTCTCTTCTGAAAAAACTTGCTGACAAACTCATGGAAAGATATCCCATGATTACCTCCTTTGTGAACAACGTGACAGCTAGAAAAGCAGGTGTTGCAACAGGAGAATATGAAAATGTAATTGCAGGGGAACAATATATAAAGGAGAAACTTGGAAATTTCATATTTGAAATTTCAGCCAACTCTTTTTTTCAGACCAATACACGCGGTGCAGAAACGCTCTATTCTCTTGTATCCCATTATGCAGAACTTACAGGAAAAGAAAATGTTCTGGATCTCTATTCAGGAACTGGAACCATTCCCATATGGCTTTCAAGGGATGCAAAAGAGGTTACAGGAATTGAAATTGTCGAAAGCGCTGTGCTGGATGCAAAAAAGAATGCACAGATCAACGGCGTTGATAATTGCCGGTTTCATGTAGGAGACATAAGATATGTTCTGCCTGAACTTTTTAATGAAGCTGGAGAAAAAAAACAGTGCGATGTAATGATTATTGACCCGCCCAGAGCAGGTATGCACAAGGATGTGGTAAGTCAGGTAATTGATCTTGCCCCTGAAAAAATCGTATATGTATCCTGCAATCCAGCCACACTTGCAAGGGATCTATCAATGCTGGCCACAGATTACAAAGCCATTGAAGTACAGCCGGTTGATATGTTTCCCCACACTTTTCACATTGAATCGGTTGCATTGCTGACACATATTTGATGGCATTGCTGACACATATTTGATGGCATTGCTGACGTATATTTGATGGCCAATGTAAAATTTTTGTTAAACAAACACTCTGCTCTGTATAAAAACCCATTATATCTATATTCAATAACTTTATTGAATTAACCTGTGAAACAGTGAGGAGTGTTTTGTCAAAAAATAATGCTATAGCCATCATAGGCATGGGGGCAATATTCCCGCATTCCAGCGGACTTCAGCAATACTGGAACCTTATTTTCAACGGCGTCGATGCCATAACCGATATTCCGGAAACGACACACTGGTCCTTAAAGGACTACTTTGATGAAAATCCTGCCACACCTGATCACACATACTGTAAACGTGGCGGATTCATACCGGAGACAAACTTTGATCCTGCCCGTTATGGCATGCCTCCAAAAAACATTGAAGCCACAGATACTTCCCAGTTACTTGGTCTTATGGTTGCGGAAATGGCAATGGAAGATGCCGGTTACCCTGTACGATCATCAAGTTTTGATAAAAAACGCACCAACATAATTCTGGGTGTCACCGGCACACAAGAGCTTGTAATCCCATTGGGAGCACGACTCTATCATCCTTTATGGAAAAAAGCACTTTCCGATGCAAATATTCCAACAGAAAAAATGGATGAAGTTCTACAGCGAATATCCGGGCTTTTTCCAGATTGGCAGGAGAACTCTTTTCCTGGTCTTCTTGGCAATGTTGTGGCAGGAAGAATCGCCAACAGGCTTGACCTTGGAGGAACAAACAGTGTTGTGGATGCTGCATGTGCAAGCTCCTTAAGCGCCATCCACACGTCCTGCATGGAACTTGCCTCCGGACGGTGTGATCTCTCCATAAGCGGTGGAGTTGATACTCTCAATGATATATTCATGCACATGTGTTTTTCCAAAACAGGAGTTCTATCTCACTCAGGCGATGCAAAACCATTTTCAAAAGATGCTGACGGTACTGTACTTGGTGAAGGTATCGGAATGGTGGTGCTCAAGCGCCTTGAAGATTCCCAACGAGACAATGACAGGATATATGCTGTCATCAAAGGGATTGGAACATCAAGTGACGGCAAAACCGGCGGCATATATGCTCCGGACAGTGCAGGACAGCTAAGGGCTCTAAAAGCAGCCTATACCGAAGCTGAGATTGATCCTGAAACTGTTGAACTGTTTGAAGCCCATGGTACCGGTACAAGGGTGGGCGATAAAATTGAATTTTCCTCTCTCAAATCTCTCATGTCAGGGAAAAATCCCCAAAAACCTGCTGCTGTAGGCTCTGTAAAATCCATGATAGGCCATGCAAAGGCAGCAGCCGGCATTGCAGGTCTTATCAAAACAGCGCTTTCCCTTTATCACAAGGTCTTACCCCCTACACTAAAAGCAGAAAATCCGGATCCAGAACTTGGCATGGAAAAAAGCCCCTTTTATCTCAATCACCTTTCAAAACCCTGGCTTAATAGTTCTAAGTATCCGAGAAGGGCAGGTGTCAGCGCTTTTGGATTTGGCGGCAGTAATTTCCATGCCGTTCTGGAAGAGTATAAAGATGAAAAAGAGCATGTATCATGGGATGGCACTCTCCAGATTGCAGCTTTTTCTCATGACACCATAGAAGGATTATGCAACATTATTGAAAAGTTCAGACAAGATATGCAAACATCATTGCATTTTGATTTTGGAGAAAAAAACCAGATGCTTGCGTGGAGGTCAGAAAAAAGCAGAAAAAATTTCAATGCATCTGACAATTTCAGGCTTCTTATGGCAATCAAAAACAGCGAAGATCCTGTTAAAAAATGCGATATTGCTATATCCACACTCAATGACTCAATTCAATATAGAAATTCTACAACCAAGCAGTTCTCCTTTCAAGGCAGTGATTCAAAAATCAAACAACACGCCTTTGAAGGTAAAAACAACCGCCTAAAAAACAGACCTGACGAAAACCCCATAAATCAAACAGAGCAGAAAAAACTTGAAAAATCCGGTATCTTTTTTGGTTCTGGTCTCAAAACAGGAAAGATTGCATTTCTTTTTCCAGGGCAGGGAAGTCAATATACAGGCATGGGACGTGAACTGCTCTCAATTTTTCCTGAAGCATTGCAAACCCTTGAACTGGCTGAAAAGACCCTGAAAACTCATAATATACTTCCTGGAAACTTGCTTGCATCTTCACTTTTTCCACTGCCGCCATATGCAAATGAGATCAAACAGGCTGAAGAGACTTTAAGGGCAACTGACATTGCTCAACCTGCCATCGGAGCAGTCTCCCTTGCAATGTCAAAAATATTGAAAAGATTCGGAATCGAGCCTGATATAACGTGCGGACACAGCTTTGGGGAGTTGACAGCCCTTTGTGCTGCAGGATGGATAGATGAAGAAAGTTTTTTCAAACTTGCCGGAAACCGTGGCAAATATATGGCAAAAGCTGCTGATTCAGAAGATGAAAAAGGTGGAATGCTTGCTGTAAAAGCACCTTTATCAAAAATTGAGCACTATCTTAAAGAAGAAAAACTTGATCTTGTCCTTGCAAACAGAAACACCCACCAGCAGGGGGTGTTATCAGGGGACATAGAGGAGATAAGGCGTGCTGCCGCCATTTTAAAAAAACACAAGATTAGAAGCATTGAATTACCTGTTGCTGCTGCATTCCACAGTAAATTAATTGAAAACGCAATAAAGCCCTTTGCAGAATCTGTCAGAACCATTGCAATAAAACATAACAATACCACGGTTATGTCCAACACGACAGGCACCCCCTACCCGGACAAACCGGAAGAAGCATATGAGCTTCTTGGAAAACAACTTGGCAACCCGGTTGATTTTGTTGCTGACATTGAGTACATGCATGCAACCGGTGTCACAACATTCATTGAAGTTGGTCCCAAAAACATTTTGTCAGGATTAACGCGATCAATTCTTGAAAAAAAGGAAATTAAGTGCCTTACGCTGGATGCATCTTCAGGCAAAAACAGAGCAATTGAAGATCTATCAATACTTTTGTGTACTCTTGGTGCTTCAGGCATAAATGTTACCCTTGATCAATGGGAAGACGCTGTAAAAGAGCCTGAAAAAAAGCTCATAAGAGTCCCACTTACAGGAGCAAACCCCAAAAAGCAAAAAATGCCTGATCAAAACCATGATGTAAAAATAACTGTCAACCGGAAAAAAACATTGTCTGGAAAAATTCACCCACATTCATCATCAGCCCAAAAAAGTTCCCCCCAAAATGAGTCTATTTCGGGGGCAAAACCATCCCGGCCCATCCTGGCATTGAACCCGGAGCATAGAGGAGCCAATATGCAGTCAAACAGATTTAATGAACAAGAAGCGACTTCCTGTGAACAGGATTCAGATATTTCAAAACAAAACAATCAATCTGATTTCTCACAACATCTTATATTCAGCGCCATGCAGCTTGTGCAGAAAGGCATGGAATCCATGCAGGATCTCCAGGCTCGAACTGCCCATGCCCATGAAAAATTTCTTGAGACACAATCAAATTCCGGCAAAACACTTCAGGCCATGATGGAACAGACCAGATTCTTTGCGCAAAATGCAATAGATTCCTGCTATATCGGTTATACCGGAAATAAAGAAAACAATGTGCGGAAAAAAGAGGGCAATAATGGAAAAAGCGGACAATTGAATAGACTCTCATTGGCAACGCAATCAAGCCCAAAACTATCCCACGATTTGTCTGCAAAATCACTGAAAAATGAACATACTAACTACTTTAACCCTTATCAAAATTCAACAATTTCCCACTGTGACGATAAACCAGCAGAACCTGACGACAACAAAATTGACCACAATTATAGACACAATGAATTGAATTCATCCTCTCCTGAAAAGTCATCTGTCACATCACAACATAATATTGTTACATCACAATATAACAATAAAAGTCAAAACAGTGATTTATCTTCCAAAGCAGAAAACATTTTGCTTGAGACTGTCTGCAATCTGACAGGTTTTCCCGTAGAAATGCTTTCACTTGATATGGATATTGAATCGGATCTTGGAATTGATTCAATCAAAAGAGTTGAAATTGTTTCAGAACTTGAGAAAAAACTACCAGACACAGCCACTCTTACACCTGAACACATGGGCTCCCTTAAAACTTTGAGAGATATTGTTGACCTGCTTAGTTCCGGAAAGGAAAAACAGACCAGCCATGAATATCAATATTCATCAGAGAAAAAAAATGAATCATCTCCTGTTCAGACAAATAATGGAGATGTCATGGCACTATTGATGGAGACAATAAGCAATCTCACAGGTTTTCCAGTTGAAATGCTAACCAGTGATATGGATCTTGAATCAGACCTTGGAATTGATTCCATTAAAAGAGTTGAAATTCTCTCCAGCCTTGAGCAGAAAATCCCAGAGGCAGGCATAATTTCACCGGATGACCTTGGAAGTCTCAAAACACTTGAACAGATCGCAAAAAAAATTTCAGGAGAGTACGAAGATAATCAATACTGCCAAGAAATTGGTGATACCTGTTATGAAAATAATAAAACCTGCCAAGAAGTTGGTGATACTTCTCATGAAAATAATAATACCTGCCAGGAAGTTGGTGATACCTGTCAGGGAATTAATAATACCTGTCAGGGTGTTTCTGATACCTGTCATGGCAATGCAAAATCCCGGATATATGAAACAACCACAACTTCAATAGAAACAAAAAAAACTTCTGAGACAGTCCATCTCACTAAAAAAGATACTTTTTAATCAATTAAACATTAATAATGAGAAAATTGTTGATATAAGTAGTGACAAAAAAGTATATATTATATCTAAAGAAGAGCTGGTCTCCCAAGAATTTAAAAAAGCCTTTGCAAAACAGCAGATTACCTCAGAGATAATCACAATTGACAAAGCACTTGATGCAAACCTTGACGATCTGGCCGGACTTGTAATCATTGCAGAAGATATTAACCCTTCTATTGCTATTGAATCTGACAGAAAACTCCGGCCATGCCCGTTTAATGAGAATGATTGTCATGAAAAACAGCGATTTTGGATAAGCTTTAATCTATTCCTGAAAAAAGCATTCCTTCTAACTAAACGCAATGCAGCAAATCTCATGCGTTCCGCTGATGACAAAGGTGCTTTTTTTACAACGATATCCTTTCTTGGGGGTACATTTGGTTTTGGTGAAGAGAGTATTGTTAATCCATGTCACGGAGCGCTTTCAGCACTTGCAAAAACAGCAGCCCTGGAATGGAAAGGTGTAGTTTGCAAATCCATTGACATGCCTTTCTCAGTTAAGCATGCTGTTGCAGACGCTGATATTGCAGTATCTCTTATGCGAATGCCCGGAGAAGTTGAAATAGGACTCATAGAAAACATATGTATATTTCCCGAACTTGTCACATCCCATTTGCCTTTATCTGATCACATCGAATCACACACCCACTTTTCCCAAAACAGCTTAACAAAAAAAACTACTCCTGGAGAGTCTGAGTCACAAAAAGCAGCAAATCATGAAGCCCCCCCTGCTGCTTCATCCTCTCTTAACCACTTGTCGCAATATAAAAACAACCACATTCCACTATCATCAGAAGATGTTGTAGTCATCACAGGAGGGGCAAAAGGAGTGACTGCCCAATGTGCAGTAGAAATTGCAGAGGCTTTTTCCCCTGTCATAATTCTTATTGGACGATCTCCTCTGCCTGCACCAGAACCCGAATGGATGAGGAACCTAAACAGTGAAAAAGAGATCAAGTCAGCAATCATTGCGAATCTCTTCATTGACTCTGCTATGCCTTCTCCTATGAAGCTTCAGGAAAAATTTGACAGCCTTGTATCTGCAAGGGAAATAGAGAAAACCCTTAACAAGATTAAATCCGCAGGCTCAAAAGTTAAATATTACAGCAGTGATATCCGTCAACCGGAAAGCGTAAAGAAGACTTTCAAAGCTGTGAGGGAAGAGTTTGGCAATATCAATATGATCATACATGGAGCGGGGGTTCTTAAAGATAAACTGATAATTGACAAAACAGAGGAGCAGTTCAAGTCAGTATTTGAAACCAAGGTTGAAGGGATGAAAAACCTATTACAATTCACACATAATGACCCTATTAAATATGTGGTATTTTTCTCTTCAGTGGCAGCCAGAACAGGAAACAGAGGACAGGTTGACTATGCCATGGCCAACGAGATTCTCAACAAAACAGCACAGTTCTACAGCAAAAATCCAATCAAAAATCGAAAAATCAAAAACGACACAGATCACAACATAAGTCAATGCAGGTTCATTTCCATCAACTGGGGTCCCTGGGAAGGTGGAATGGTAACAGCACAACTTCAAAAAGAGTTTATCCAACAGGGTATTGAACTTATTCCCCTAAAAGAGGGTGCAAAATATTTAGTTGATGAATTGAAAGAATCTGCATGGAATGATGTGGAAATTGTTACAGGAGGCTCATTGGCTTCCCACAACCCTCAACTCTCATCCTTAGAAAAATCATATTATGCTGACAATGTTGAACCCAAACCTGTTGCTTTATTTAGCAGAGAACAGATTCTGGAATTTGCCACAGGCAAACCCTCAAAAGCGTTTGGTGAGCTATACAGAGAATTTGATCATGACAGAGAGATTGCCCGTCTTCCTGGGCCTCCCTATTTTTTTATGGACAGGGTCATTAAAACAGATGCACCACAGTGGGAAATGAAGCCCGGCGGTTGGATCGAATGTCAGTTTGATATACCAGCAGACGGCTGGTATTTCAAAGCTGCTGCTTCACGATATATGCCTTTTTCCGTTCTTCTTGAAATTGCACTTCAACCATGCGGATGGCTTGCAGCATACGCAGGTTCCGCACTTAAAAGCAAAGAGAGACTCTATTTCAGAAATCTTGGAGGAACGGCAGAATTTATAAGGCCTGTGCACCGCAAAATGGGTACATTGACCATGCGTTCAAGAATGAGTTCTGTCTCACATGCAGGTGGTATAATAATTCAAAACTTTGATATGGAAGTTTCAAATCAGGAGAGTCACATATATAAAGGAACAACCAATTTTGGATTTTTTACACAAAAATCGCTTTCAAACCAGACAGGGATCAGAAATTCAGAATTACATCAAGCAACTTTACAGTCAATCTCAGATAAAAACAAAACCCTTGATGTTGCAGATTTGTCGTACTTTGCACAAAAAGCAGGAAAAAGAAATTCATCAAATAAGAATATAATTTTGGAACTTACAAAAAACTGCCCATTAACACCTGATGATGCAAACTGGCAGAAGAAAAAAAACGGTATGCCATCAAAAGCGCTCCTTATGATTGACACCATTGATAAACTACTGACAAATGGAGGAAAGTTTGGGAAAGGTTTTATACAGGGTACTAAAAATGTTAATCCTGAAGAATGGTTCTTCAAGGCTCATTTTTATCAGGATCCTGTTTGTCCGGGCTCACTTGGCGTGGAGTCCTTTCTTCAGTTGATGCAGTTTTATGCCCTTGAAAAATGGGCATATAACCCTGAAGAGTATGGAATTGTAATGCCACATCACACCCATCAATGGATATACAGAGGGCAAATTACACCGTCATGCAAAACAATCAAGGTTGTAGCTCACATAAAAAAAAGAGAAGAAAGCAAGAAGAAAAACGAACAATGGAAATACTCCATTGAAGCTGACGGCCTTCTGTATGTTGATGAACTCTGCATTTACCAGATGGAAAATTTCAAATTGCAAATTGTTCCCCATGATTTCATTGCAGGATAAGAATTTCATTACATAATGTACAATGGCGGTTATCCATCATGTACATTTTTTATCAATCCATAAA
>NZ_LT828552.1:0-2626 GCF_900170035.1 Desulfamplus magnetovallimortis
ATTTTTTCCTTACTAAAATACCTAAGCTTCTTGTCCCACCCTTTACGTTGGCAAAAAGAACAGTTTCCAGGGCAACCTCGACTTGTTTCCAGCAATGCTGAAGGAGCTAAGTGTGCTTTTTTGTTTAATCGCTTGCCCTTTATTTGTTCTTTATCCAATAGTTTCCTGTCTGGGAAAGGCACCCTTGATAAATCAGCTATTGTTCCCAGGCAGATAAAATTGTTCTTTATTTCACCTCCTACGAGAAATCCATTAATAATTTTTGGAAGCTCAACTTCTGGCTCACCGGAAACCGTGAGATCAAATCCCGGAATAGATTCATTAATAAGTGTACAGTGTTTTCCTATCGCAACGGTTAAAATCTCATCTCTGTGCTTTTTTGTTAATTGAGCAATCTTGAAGCCGTTAGAAAGGTTCGCAGATCTTTTCAAAGGAAAAGCATCAAGCTCAACAATTACACAATCAACATTGTCGATACTTTCATAAAATCTTTGCTCATCAAATTTCTCAACAGAATAGTCAACGAATTTTACCTGAAATTCCTGCTCCTTAAGGGATGAGGATAAGTATAAAAGCTGCAATGAGTAGCCAAAGCGGTAATCTTTGTCAAAATCGGGTTCGGGATAAACAAGAAGGATTGATTTATTCATTTACAGTTCCAAGGTGTTCATTGAGCATTTTTAATGCATACAAGCCCCAGGAAGCACCGTCCTCAATTTCATGAAATGCCCATATCCCATTTTTCAATTGATTGTCTTCCAGCCATTTAAGTGTGTTTTTGAACACATCAATTGAGACCATGTCTTTATGTCGCAACAATCCTAAGATGGCGATCGACGTACAAAAAACATCGCTTGCTACTGGGTGTTCTTTCCAAGGAGCAAAGCTGCCATCTTGTCGTTGATTCATGGAAAGCCATGAGACTGTTTCGCTTATTATTTTGCTGTCCTGCGGAACATATTCACTGGAAGAGAAAGCCATTAAAGTGTAGGCAGCTTTGTATGTAAGCGAGTTTATTTCTGATTTCCATAATTCTTCTAAGTTTTGCAAATAACATTGTTTTTGAAGTTGGGGGATCATAGCCAACAAAAGCCCCGATACCGGAATCCTTGACATATCCCTGGAAGACCGTCCCCATAAACCACTTTTGTTCGTGTTTGCTTCCAGATATTTTATCCCATTATCAATAATCTGTTGATGTGTATTTTCATCATAAAGAGATAGGAAAACGACGTTCCAGATAGTGTCTGTGATAGCAACCCAACCGCCATCTTTATTCTGTTCATTCTTGCAACGATCAATAATCCTCTTGGGTATACTACTGGATGAAAGTCCAGACATTAATAACAGGCTGGCAGTCTTGGTAATTCGTCGTAACTCTAAATCTTTGGTCAACATTTCCTTGAGCATAGCTCGTAAAGAAGCAGTAGCCTTTAACACTGATAAATTTGGTAGTTTATTTCCCATATTTCATGGTCTCGCTAATGTTTTTGTCTCTATAAAAACAATTAAGGGATCGGATATTTGTTATGCCAAAAAGCCACATTGCTAATCGCTCAATTCCGAGTCCAAATGATAAGATTTTTATGTTTGGCAATGGATTGAGATCTACATACCAATTTAGTTGGTCGCACAAATCAAGTTTTGCAAACTTGTAGCGCAAAAAAGATTCTCTCGTATCTCGTAGACATCCTTCTGCGACTTCACCTACACCGGGTGCCAAAAAATTCAATGAATAAGTGTAATTGTCATCAATTGGTAATGCAGACCAAGTAGAAATTTTCGATGGAAAATGGATAACCGTAGTAGGGCCGTTTTTTGCAATTTCACGCTCATGCTTTCCAAGTCCTTTGTTTAAAAGGCCATACTTACAATTCAAATCGGCGTATGAGACGACAGGTATTTCTTCAAAAGGCAACGCCTTTATTTGATCGGGAATTAATTTGTTTACTCGATTGAAAACGTCTGAAATAAAATTCGACAACTCACAAATCAGATCTTCAAAGCATTGGCCTAAAAATGACACTTCCAGCATGTCAAATTCAGAAAGGTGCTTGGATGTTTTTGATGGTTCCGCCCTGTAACATCTCTGTATAGAATAAACTTTTCCCATATTTGCAGCCATTACCGTAGAATATAAAGCATTGCTGGATGACAACCGGGCTTTTTTTCCAAAGAAGTCAATTTCAAAAATATCACCTTTGTTATTGCCGGGATGGATGCTGGGCAACCTGACTTCGAAAAAATTATTGTCAAAAAAATAGCTTCTTATTTGATTCAACAATATCGCATAGTTTTTTGCATTTGATGATTCAGGAATAGTGCCTTTATTGTTTTTCTCCACACCAACTATTTCTTTGGTGTAAATCTCACCATTTTGCTGATTTGTATTTATTGTTATGTAGTCGTTGTTTTTTAAGTTTTTAAGCTTATTGTAGCCGACCGCTTGGTCATGTGTTGCGACAATATTGAATGTTTCGGCCCCATGAGAAACCGTTAGAAAAGTTATCTTCCCCAAACATTTAATGTCTGTCACCATGCCAGATATGAATGATTCGTTTTTCACCCCAATCTCCAGTTTATCATTGTCTTTTTAGGGGTGAACGTTGGTGTGAAGCCTAACTTT
>NZ_LT828552.1:2726-6469 GCF_900170035.1 Desulfamplus magnetovallimortis
CTTTTGCAATATTGACCATCGGGTCATTGGATGAGTACGTTTTCATTTCAGCATAACTCAAGGCCTTTGTGACCGACTCAATCAGTAATCGTCCGATTCCACTGCCACGGTAATTGGTTGGCACGTAGACTTCCTCAATGAGAGCACCATTCTCTGGCCTGTCACTTTTTCTCAGAAATCCAAGGATTTGTCCTTTGCTGTTTTCTGCTACAAAAACGTGTTTTGGCTTGCGGAGCATCTGCTTTAAGAACGATGACTTCGCACTTATGGCAAGCAGTTTCCTTTCATGCTCTGATATGCCTTCAAGCATGTTAATGAGAGTGCCGGAGTCATGGTCACATGCGTGTCTTATCCAAATATTATTTGCCTGAAAAAGATGCCGAAAATTTCCACTAAGGATCTTCTTTCTTGAGTCGTCTGAGAGTTTGGGAGATGAGATGAATTCACGCTCGAGTTTGTAAACATCTTCATCCTTGTCTTTGTAAAACGGAAAATCCGATCCCCAAAGAATATGCTCATCTCCCACGAGATTTATTAACTCCGTAAGACTTGCACCATTCGTTCTGATTGTAGATGTCTCAAAGTAGAGATTGTCCCGTTTCTTGCTTGCTGCGAGAATATCTTTAACATTATCAATCAGGCCTTCATCTGAGAATGGTTGTTTTCGTGCGCAATGGGCTATGATCACCTTAAGCTCTGGGAAGTTAGATGAAATTTCAGATATCTTTTTTTGCCATTCGTTTCTATGGGCATGAATAAGTAAAACTTTCCCTGTCTTCTGAAGGAGATCATAAATGGGGAACAATACGTCATTGGAGTTTTCGAGGTAGAAATGTTCCTTTATCCCATATATATCGGTAATGCAGGCCTCTATACTTCTTATGTCATCAGGCAGCAATAATGGCAAAATTAATGTCGGTTCTTTTTGTGCACATTCGAGTATATATTTATTGGCTGATGCCCTTTTTACTTCATTAAAAGGGAATGGGAATGCAAGACACTTTGTTACTCCCTTCGCACTGCTGACCCTAAGGTAGTTGCTAAATGTATTGGCTGTAGCATTATTGTAGGCCGGAAGCGAGCTGTGCTCTTCTTCAATATTTTTAATTTTCGCTACGCCTATATGAACATGGGAATCAAGTAAAAGCATTGCATATCCTTAAATGTTAATAACCAGCCTCCTTGTGCAAGGAGGCTGGTTGTTGTTGGTTTTAGTTGCAGTTACAGTTAGTGCAACCAAAACACCACTTACCCTGACAGAACTCAGCCCAAATCTCTTCGGGAAAAGTCATGCCGTCGAGCTCTTCAAACACTGGTGCTTCATAAGTGACCATTATAACCTCCTTGAATTAGGATGTTTTACAAAGGCGAACCTAACCATTAGGCTCTACCAACCCTGTAAACTGCTGTTTACTCATTTTCAACAAGAACGCCACTCTCTGTCCATTTTTCCATAAGGCCAGAAAGATCCTTGATTAAGACGCCTGTCTCAACCGAGAATTTTTTTGTCAGGTTGTCTACGACGGCAGAGAAGGATACGTTCTCAGAGAAACTTTCCAGAATGGTAAAGGACGTTTCATTGAGTTTGAAAATTTTCCCTGTTGAAACATTAAAAAGGAAAAAGTCCTTTTCGCCATCATTACCCCGGTGCAACATGTAGTCATCGGAGAGAGTAAAGAATTTGTGCATTACTTCATCAAGGTTCATTGTGATTTTCCTGTTTTATATTTCCAGCATAATGGATCTTGCGCCAAATAATCCCCGTTCTCTGCATAAGCAGCAGCCCGGCAACCTCCGCAGCGGCCCAAGTCTTCACATGTACCACATGAGGATGTCATTCGATTTTTTCGTCTTATATTCCACAGAATATCTGACTTGTACCAAATCTTAAAAATACCATCGTTAAGTACGTTACCTAATGGTATAGGTAGCCGCCTGCAAGGATATGCCGTTCCATCATGCATAATGCATAAACTTGAATAACCAACTGGGCAGAATCCTCCGAGGGATTCATCAATCAGATGCCACAACGGCCGAGATGTTCTGATCTTAAGTTTTCTCCCGCTGCTCTCGATCTGTTTTTTCTTCTGTTTAATCTGTCCATAAATTTCTTTTAACCTACCTGCGGACAGCTTCAATAAGTCAGACTCAGAATTGCCTAAGGGGGTGTAGCGCTCAATTGTCAACGCATCTATCCCCATTCTGTCTGCCAGATCAATAATGTCCGCTACAGATCCTGCATTTTCTTGAGTCAGAGTGAACATTACGGCAGTGGGAATACCGGCCGAGATAAGTTTTGCTAGGCCATTAATTGCTTTGCTGAAACTCCCTTTCCCCCTCGTAAGATCGTGAACCCGTTCAGTTCCACCATCAATGGAGATCTGCACCTCTTTCAGCTTCTTAAATTTTGTGAGCTCGGCAATTTTCTTGTCATCTATGAGAGTTCCATTTGATAAGATCCCAGCCCAGTAGAAAGCCTCATCCTTCTCGATTTTATTCAGGATATGCAGCAGCTTTTCGAATTCAAGAAAAGGTTCTCCTCCTGTAAGTGAAATCCTTCCATTTTTTTTCCATGTTGAAATGGCCTTCGATAATTCAGCATATATTGCATCAAGCTGGGCAACAGACACAGGTTGGGCCTTATAATCTTCTTGGTAGCAATGCCGACACCTCAAGTTACATGCTTCCAGAAAATGCCATTGGATATAAAACCCGGTCGAGGGATTCTTGTTTTGTTCATCAGGCACTGACTTTCATCTAACGTTGAGTACACCGTCAGCCGCAAAAGCATGCGATACATCCACAGCCCTAATCGGCTGGCGGTGGTACGACTGGTTATATGAAGCCGGATTTTATCTTCAGCCCCCGCAAATCAATGTTTTTCCCATCAGTGGCACATTGTTTGCTAATAGAAAAACCATATTTCCTGTACTATCCAATGTGCAGCCCGTCAACAAATTCCGGCATGAATCCGAATTTTCCATGCTCTTTTTGCCCGGAAAATCTGCAAAATCAGGGGCAATCCCCATCCGGATATGATTTTTCTCATTGAAAATTGCCTTTGAGCAAACACCACCCCATTCACTTTCACGACAGCGTGAAGATGCTCCGGGATTGTACATGACTGATGGCTGTCCAATCATGATGAATTCATCACCTCCACAGTTTCCTTGCCGTAACTTTGCTGCCTTTCCCTTCTGATTTCGACAAACTCTTCGGCATCTCCATTGAGGATGTTGCCACACCCGTCCATGATTAGAAAGGGAATCAGAACGCCGGCTCCACATTTGGAGCAAAGGATTCCCTCATATACCTTTGGCTCATTTGAGGGATGTTCAGCTTCCTCTTCGGTGAGCAGACTTTCCTTTATCCTTGCAAGAAGTTCCTTGTTGTTGTTGCTCAAAAAGCCGTAATAGCGGATCCGGTTAAATCCTGCCGGCATCACATGATGCAGAAACCTGCGTATGAACTCGTCAGTCGGAAGCTCCATCTCTTCCCATATCTCATTGTAATGCTCAACTTCATCAAGCCGTTTATAATTCTTGAACCAGAATTTCACGACACCATTGTCACATGATATGAGCCGGTTGTTGCTGATGGCCACCCGATGGGTGTACATGCCGACATAGCGCACCACGTTTTCCGCTGAACTGAACGGACGCTTTGCATAAACCACCCAGTCATGAAAGAGAAGCTCCCGCAGCCAATCCTTGAACATGGGAAAAGGTTCCAGAGAGGCCAGA
>NZ_LT828552.1:6569-10747 GCF_900170035.1 Desulfamplus magnetovallimortis
ATGAGAGTCTCTTCCAGCGTCTTTTGTACTGAAAGAGGAAGCTCCAACCGAGGTGGCAGAAGAGAACTCAGATGGGGAAGGTCTATACTGCTCGAAATGTCACAGCAACGTGTCTCGGATTGGAGTTCCATGAGATAATCGCCTCACAAGATAGGTAAGATGCCGAAATTATGAATAATTACTATGCTTTGCATCTGCCGAAGGCTTCATATAACGCCGAATTAAGCGGCAGGGGCGTTTTGTTGACTGCAAGGACTTCACTCTTAAAGCCCTTTGTTAACGCTCTCAGCGTCAACCCGCCGTAAGCCCCTGTCCGCTTCAATGACGGGTTATATTTTTCTATTTACCATCCTTGCTATTCGAGCCTTTCGATAACTTCCCAATATCAAACAATCGAGCGATTGATGATAAAGAATCAAATATTCTTGATGTTAGCCTTATGGGGTCTGCAATTTTAGGCTCAGTTACTGTTACAATACTTTCATCAAGTAATGCCAATGCTTTGCTCACCTGTTCAATTTCAATATCTTTCAAATTTGTAGAAATTTTCTGTATTTTTTTGTTGTCAACCAATTTACCATTTATTGCTTCGACAAAAAATTGATGTGCTAACTCTCTTCGTTCATTTTCTCTTATAGCTTGCCTTACGTTTAAATAAGAATTAATCCAATACCTATATATTGCTGGCAAATCTCTTAGTAACCTTGTAGCAAAACTCGTTACGAATATTAGATATATTACATCTTTAAGAGCAGGTATCAGGTTTGTTAATTGTGTTACCAATTCTATTTCACCAGGAGAGGCAAAATGAATCTTTTTAACTTTCAGTTCTTCTTCAGGTGTCAAATAATAAAATAATTTTGCATGATCATAAACATCTTTTCTTGTTCTTGGCAGACCATTCTCAGTTTTTATGCGAAATATGGCTGAATCTCTGATAGAAAACAATTGAAATATTGTATTTACCGAAAACAGCAGGCTTCCCATCTCATGTGTTAGCCAGTTACCATCAACGGAAAGATTTAGTTTTGTATCATTTTCCACAGATATTGATTCTGTTGATTTCTCTGATATTTTAAGTTGATTTAGGAAATATGAATCAAATAAATCTGTACATGCTCTTAATCTTACCTCAATCTCTGGTGAAGTATCATGTTGATATGAATTTAAAAAATTCTCAATGTCTGAATATAATACATTTAGCTGGTCAATTGTTCTTCTCAATTTTGCTAATGAAATTTCTGCGTTAGATATTAACTGAGCGTCTTGTTTAAATTCAATCATTTTATCATTTTATTCAAGCAGCTAAAAATATAACAGTTAAATTAACACTACCTTTTGCCCTGATAACAGATAACAGCCAGACATAAAAACCAAATCATCAAGGCAAATATTTTATATTATTTCAAATATTTATTTTGTAATACCAAGCTGATTCCAAGAAAAATCACAAAATATTCAAGGCAAATTGACCGTTATAAAAAGTTATCAGGGCAAATTGCCTTGATAATATTAATATCAGGTCAACTTGTCATTGACAATTTTTCAAACAAATCGTAAAATACAATACAAAGAATCAACTAATGGCTTAAATTTAAAAATAAATATTATTGTTATTTTTTTTATGACAAATAACTAAAAAACTCCATATCAGATGAATCATACCATGTCAACAGAAAATAAACCCAAATTATTAGATGAAGTCAGAGCCATAATGAGGGTACGCCGATACTCCATTCATACAGAAAGAAGTTACTGCGACTGGATCAAACGTTATATTAATTTCCATAAAATGAGATCAAGGGATGACCTTGAAAATGGTGAAAAGAAAATTGAGCTATTTTTAACACATCTTGCCATTGATACCAACATTTCTGCATCAACCCAAAGACTTGCCCTTAATGCACTTATATTCCTCTATAAGCATGTCCTTGGAAAGCCCTTAAATGAAAAAATTGACGCTGTTCGTGCTCCTGAAAAAAAGAATATTCCTGTTGTAATGACCATCGATGAGGTTACAAAAATAATAAAGCTGATGGAAAGCACTCCAAAGCTTATTGTACAGCTACTATACGGAACAGGCTTACGCATAATAGAAGCTCTCAGGTTGAGAATTTTTGATATTAACTTTGAATATAAAAGTGTCACAGTTCATGCTGGAAAGGGAAATAAGGCAAGAGTTAGCACATTTGCAGAAAAACTTGTTGAGCCTTTGCAGACACACATCAAATATGTCAAACAGCTCCATGAAGAAGATCTTAGAAATGGTTATGGCCGTGTCTATCTTCCCGATGCACTATAAAGAAAATATCCCAATGCAGACAGGGAAACAGGCTGGCAATATCTGTTCCCTTCAAAAAACCTTTCAAAAGATCCACGATCAGGTATTATACGGCGTCACCATATAGATCCAAGTGTAATCAATAAAGCCATTAAATCGGCTGTCAGAAAAACAGATATAGTGAAAAGGATCACTGCCCATACATTCAGGCACAGCTTTGCGACCCATCTTCTTATGCGAGGAACTGATATCAGAACCATTCAATCACTTTTGGGGCACAAAAATGTTGAAACAACGATGATATATACCCACGTTTTGAATCAAGGTGGGCAGGGAGTCAGAAGCCCACTGGATGACCTTGACATTTAAAAGGAATTCAGGAAAGTCATGTCACACCTGTCGGCATGATCTTCACGCTGCCTCTTTTTCCACAACATCAAGATTGTAATTCCCTGCTTTAATCAATCGTTGAATCGCTATTTGAAAGATCCCTTGATCTCCGTCATTGAACGCTTCTTTGATGTATTCCACCAAAAACTCAGGGTCATCCCTAAGCATTTCGATTATGGTATCTTCATGATCAACAGTAGGCATGTACTCCCCCTATTTCTCTCTTATATGAAGCCCAGCAATATTGAGCAAGCTTGATATCTTCATCCTGGGTGCGCTTGGTTCCACCACAAAGCAGAAGGATGACCTTGACTCCATCATTGGCAAAGTATATTCGATATCCAGGCCCGTAGTCCACTTTCAACTCATGAACACCCTTATTGAGCGGCCTTGTCTTCCCAAGATTCCCAAGTGCCACCTTATCAAGCCTTGTGGTCACTATCGCCTTGGCTCTTCGATCTCTCAATGATTCGAGCCAATCCCTAAAAAAATTTTTCCCATCTTCGGTGATGTACTCAAATATCTTTTTCGGAGTCACTTCCATAACAGATTAACAAACCGATTCATTTTTGATATTGTCACAAAACATAAAAATTTCATATCAAAAGGATTTACCCATGTCAAACACAATAAACAAGCATAATTTCAAAGGGTGTTGCAACCACCATGATCTATACCCATGTGTTCCATCAGGGAGGGCATAGTGTCACAAGCCCACTGGATGACCTTGACATTTAAAAGGAATTCAGGCAAGCATCAGGGAAATCTTATCACGGAAAAAATTTGATAATATACAAAGGAGTCAAAAATGAGACCTCCACAATTTAAAAAAAGCATTTTGTTTCTGCTGATGCTTCTTCTATCGCTTTTGGCTGCTCAAACAAGTTCAGGCAAGAATAAAACCATCACCAATAAACTTGGCATGACGTTTGTGCTGATTCCAGCAGGGAAATTTGTAATGGGAAGCCCTGAAACAGAACCTGGGAGAGACTGGAACGAGATGCTTCATACGGTTACAATCTCAAAAAGTTTTTATATGCAGGAGACTGAGGTGACCCAGGGGCAATGGAATGCCCTTGTTGAGGAGAATCCTTCTGCATTCAAGGATTGTGGTGCTGCATGTCCAATGGATACTGTATCATGGAATCAATGCATGCAGTTTATATCATTCTTAAATCAATATGAAAAAACAACAAAATACCGGCTTCCCACCGAAGCTGAATGGGAATATGCATGCAGAGCCGGCACCACAACTACGTTTTATGGTGGCAATATGACGGAAGATGGATGCACACCAGTTGATCCTGTGCTTGATGCAATTGCCTGGTATTGCGGCAATTCCGGTTACAAGAATCCCCCTGATTTGCTCCGGCCCCACCCTGTAAAAACAAAAGAGCTGTTTGACAAATATGAGTGGCTGGCAGACACAGCTTCAAAACAGCATCACATCTATATCTCAACTTATGGATTATATTGATACTCTTCCATCACGCTTTAATGATGATCT
>NZ_LT828552.1:10847-23541 GCF_900170035.1 Desulfamplus magnetovallimortis
TATGCGAAAAAGAGAGGTTGGAACCTGCAATCGGGAAAGCAATTCCCTTGAACATGGACTGGCATATATCGAAAAAAACAGGGCAGTAGATGATGTGATTCTATCAGGCGGCGATCCACTGCTTCTTGATACTGAATCAATTGACAGGATTCTTGTTCCTTTGGAAATCACTCCAGTAGAGCCTCAAAATGTCCGCAAGCTCACACCCTCCATATTTATTGCCAGGTGGAGATTCTTTACACATCATCTCACCCGGCAGACTGGAAAGTGCCTCTTCCAGCGTCTTTTGTACTGAAAGAGGAAGCTCCACCCGAGGTGGCAGAACAGAATCCAGACGGGGCAGGTCTATACTGCTTGAAACATCACAGCAGACTCTCTCTGATTGGAGTTCCATGTGGCAAGGCGCATCCCAAAAAAGGATGAAGTATGAAAAAGACTAATAAATACTACGCGTTGCATCTGCCGAAGGCTTCATATAACGTTTGAGTTCAGAGGTGCCGCGCTGTTTGCAGCATCCTACTGGAACGAAGGGTTATCTCGGTTATTTGTAAGATTTTTTTCTATGCTTAATTCTGGTGATTAAGACAGTGTCATCCCCAATAATAGCAAAAATTATTCTATAATGGCCAACTCTAAATTTACGCAATCCTGAAAATTTGCCTTTTAATTCTGGGAATTGTTCTGGCGTATGAGACAAATCAGTTTCGATCTTGTCCAATATCCTTTTAACTTGATCTTTGCTAATTTGCTTTAAATCTTTTGATACAGATTTTTTAAATGTTATTTTAAACATTTAATTCATTTCGCATTTCATCTATTGAAGTAATGGGATCTGAAGAATCGTGAAGCCTATCTAATGCAATTTGCAGATCTGCCTGGTCTTCAAGGTATATTTCTAATGCTTTTTGGATATGGAATGATCTTGACCTTTCGGTCGTTTTTGCAACGGAATCAAGTTCCCGTATAAGCTCATCCGGCATTCTTATTGAAACAGCGACACTCATTTTAACCTCCGATATTTATGTGTTGATTTGTAATACATTGTAATCACAGCATACGGAAGAGTCAAGTCCATTTTTTGAGATAAGTTCACCGGCGCGCGATCACGCGCGTCCATGCGGAACGTAATGGAGCGGTGGTGAAACGCCTATTTATCGCTTTATTATAGTTCATAGTCTCCAAGAGAATAAACATACACTTCATTTCCAAATGGGTTTGTATAAATCCCTTCTTTTATATCTGGACATAAAAAAAACACATATTTATGCCTATCCTCAATTTTTCCCACTTTTTTTATGTCATTGCTTAATTTATTGTTATTACTTGGAGATACTGATGAAAATACCTCTGCTGCTATGCCTCCATCGAAATTACTTTCTATATCTGAACCTGACTGAGTGCCCAAATTCAAATTAATATTTTCTAAGCCACTGTGTTTATTAAAAAGGATTTTAGCTCCTAGGAAAGAAGCCAAATAAGTAAATGTCTGATTTATTTGTTCTATTAGATTGAGAGGTCTTGATGAATCCAAGGGATCAAAACCAATCTTCTCAAATTTTATTTTTTCTAAAAAGTGGATTGGATATGAGTGGCTCGAAATTTCATCTAATTTGAATTGAGCTTCTTGAGCTTAATAATTTAAAAGTTCAATATAATCATCAAGTTGACCAACAGACGAAATTATAATTTGTTTGTTCATTTCATTTTGTTCGATAACGGTGAGTAACGATTAACTTACCAGATCTAAAACGCGCCAGCGTTTTAGATCTGGTAAAGTGCCTGGTTCGCGTTAGCGATATACATTTTTACGATGTGCCACCCTAACAATCCAAATCGTAAGCTCTTCATCCTGAATAGAATATACAATTCGGTAACGACCATATCTCATACGATATTTTTCTTGGCCACTTAACTTTTTACAGTTTGATTGTCGAAGATTTTTACCAAGGGATTCAATACAGCTCAGAATTTTCGTTAAATCTTTATCTGGAATAGATTTAAAATCTTTCCAAACCGATGATTTAAAAAAAATTCTATATTCGGCCATCTTTTTTAAGCCTCTTTACCATTTGTTCGTAACTAATCAATGGCTCATCAGCTCTTTCCTCAAATGCAGCAAGGTCTTTAGCATCTTCAGAAAGTGCTTCTTTCAGTGCATCATTAATTATTTCGGACATAGATTTTGATGTTTCAAGAGCTTTTAGCTTTAATGCTTGATGTAAGGCTGGATCTAAATATATCGTTGATCTTTTTGATAATGTCGCCATAATACAACCTCCATTTAATTTGACAACATTATGACATCACAACGCTATGATGTCAACGTTGAGTACACAGTCAGCCGCAAAAGCCTGCGATACATCCACAGCCCTAATCGGCTGGCGGTGGTACGACTGGTTATATGAAGCCGAATTTTATCTTCAGCCCCCGCAAATCAATGTTTTTCCCATCAATGGCACATTGTTTGCTAATAGAAAAACTATATTTCCTGTACTATCCAATGCACAGCCCGTCAACAAACTCCGGCATGAACCCGGCTTTTCCATGCTCATTTTGTCCGGAAAAGCTCCAAAATCAGGGGCAATCCCTATCCGGATATGCTCTCTGTCATTTAAAAATGCCTTTGAACAAACACCACCCCATTCACTTTCACGACAGCGTGAAGATGCTCCGGGATTGTACATGACTGATGGCTGTCCAATCATGATGAATTCATCACCTCCACAGTTTCCTTGCCGTAAAAAGCCCTGAAAAAAACCTTGAAATACGGGGACTTTCTTATAAATCCCAAAAGAGATATCGGTCAAGGAATTTTAGATAAAGTTTCATATATTCAATATATTACTTCAAACCTAAATAATATTGAGCAATATATCACATTCCCTGTTTTTCTGATATTGGCAACTGCATATAATGACAGCAACAAAGAGAGGTTACCGCAAAGGATTCAATATTAATTTTTAGTATAGAAACCGCACTTTGCATCATGTACTGTACCTGTAAGAAATTCTGTGATAAAAAGCATATTCGATAATTTTTTACACGGGATTGAGCATCTTTCATACAACACCAAAATACTTTGCACTTTTCTGAAAAATACACCCAAAAAACGGGATATATTCCCTGGAAAGTATAAGATGGCAAGTATAAAGAAACCCAAGATTCCCAACTATTTTCAAAATATCCGGAGAGTTTAAAAAATGAAAAAAAAATCAGTTCCAACAAAAACCCCTCTTATTGTCCTTATAATTTTTTCTTCTGTAATGGTGATCTCATCATGCTCAACAAGGGGAGTCAATGATGAATACTTTGGCGCCACAGAACAGCGCCTGATGACCCACAGCCTTGACCAGCTTGTCTCAATGCTGCCGGAAGAGGATTTTATGCCTTTCAATGAGCAAAATGTCTATGTTGAGTGTCACTTTATTGAGGATGAGCCTCCCCTTAAATACGCCCTGAAGCGCATTGAGCTTGAACTTACCCATAAATATTCGTGTACAATTGTGGACTCTCCCGATGCCGCTGATATAATCTGTGATTTCTTTTTTACAGCATTTGCAACAGACCAGGACAGCTTTGGCTTCAAAACCCCGGAATTTATGATCCCAGGCTCTTCCGGAACGGTAAGCATTGATCTTATTGCACTTGATATGTATCACGGAGTATCGGAGCTTTACTACTACATCACTGACCCAAGAAGTAACAAAGTGACAAGGGGCGAGAGGATAAAATCCATAATACGAACAGACAAACTCTCACTCCCCATAATATCAATTCCTGTAAGCACATTGAAGTGATAACGTAAAATGCCAATATTTGATGCTGCAAAAACTTTTATAGCACTGTTTGCCTCCATATTTCTGCTCTCAACCGGCTCGGCACTCCAGAACACCTTGCTGAGTGTAAGCCTTAAATATGCAGAACATGCAGACTATATTGTTGCCCTGACCATGGCCGGATATAATCTTGGCATGATTGCAGGTTTTTTCATATGTCAGCAGATTGTCCGCCAAGTCGGCCATATTAGGGCATTTACAGCACTCAGTGCCATTGCATCTGTTTCTGCCATTGCCCACGGATTTTATGCACACCCTCTGCTATGGTTTCTACTTCGATTTGTAAGTGGATTATGCATTTCAAGCCTTTATATGGTTGTTGAAAGCTGGCTAAACGAAATGGTTGAACACCAGATAAGGGGAAGAATTCTCTCGCTTTATATGATCATTGTCTATTTTGGTAATGGCATAGGCCAGTTGATGCTGAACATGGGTGATATTCAAAGCACAACCCTTTTTATGGTGCTTGGTATAATTTTTTCTCTGTGTATTGTTCCTGTGGCACTTACAAGAGCCATAAACCCCAAGCCTATTAATGTAATTCACTATAACTTTATCAAACTTTTCAAACTTGCGCCTTTCAGCATGTTCGGGAGTTTTTCGTCAGGCCTTGTGCTTGGAGCTTTTTATGTTATGGGGCCGGTTTACTGCATTTATAACGGACTTGATCTATCAAGAATTACCATTTTCATGATGGTGACAATATGGTCAGGGCTTATTTTCCAGTGGCCTATAGGCTCTATTTCCGACCGTTTTGACAGACTCTCGATTTTATCGGTATTAAGTCTTTTTGTTGCCCTTGTTTCTGCTATAATACTTTTTGCAGGACATCTTAATTTCAAAATGCTTCTGCTAATGTCTTTCCTGTTTGGATCAGTTTTTACTATCTACCCTGTTTCAGTTGCAAGGGCACAGGACAACATTGAAAATGAAAATATAGTTCCCATAAGTGCTGCACTGATTCTATGTTACAGTTTGGGCTCAACTTTTGGCCCTTTGCTCTCTTCTGTATTGATGCATGCAGCAGGCCCTTCGGGATTTTATATTTTCTGCTCTCTCTCAACTCTGATAATGGGCGGAGCTGCCCTTTATGTAAGGACAAGAAGAGTTGAAAATACAGAGGAGCTTACTCCATACATACCCTTACCAAGAATATCACCGGTTATAAGCTCTCTGCACCCCCACCGGTTTGATGATGAGAATGAATAACATCAAAAGAAACAACACCAAAAGGAGCAAGACAATGCTATTAACTAAACAATATATACTCCTCATTATCTCAATTATACTTCTATTTTTTTCTGTACCTTCACAAGCATCATCTGAAAACAGAGACTCCACAAAACTATCAGAAGATGAGATGCTCACACTGTTTGTAAGTATTGAACCCCAGGCATATTTTGTGGAAAGGATTGGCGGCAAAATGGTTGATGTTCATGTTCTTGTTCCACCCGGCAAAAGTCCTGCCACATATGCCCCTACCCCTTCACAGATGCTGAAACTTACAGAGGCAAAACTTTTTTTTACAATTGGTGTGCCTTTTGAAAAAGCTCTTATGCCAAAAATCAAGAAAATTACCGGTGGCCTTGAAATTGTGGATACTACAAAGGGCATTGAATTGATGCCTTTTCACATCTCAGAATCTTCGCATGGACACCATGAAGAGTCTGATGCCAAAGAAAAAGAACAAAGTAGTGAGCATCAAAATGCTGAAGATGAAAAAAGTGAAGATGAACATCACCACACTGACGCCCTTGATCCCCACATCTGGATGAACCCGCTGCTTGTCAAAATACAGGCTGCAACTATCCTTGATGCGCTTTTAAAGTATGCACCTGAGCATAAGGCTCAATTAAGCCAGAACTTTAATAAATTCATGGATGATCTTGACAAATTACATCTTAAAATCAAGGATGCCCTTGCACCTTTAGAGGGTGAGACCATTTTTGTCTATCACCCTGTATTTGGTTATTTTGCACGTGAGTATGGCCTGAAACAGCTTGCAGTGGAGAGAGGCGGCAAGTCCCCAAGGGGAAAAGAGCTGCTTAATTTCATAACGGAAGCAAAAAACAACAATGTTCATGTCATTTTTGTACAGCCCCAGTTTGACCAAAATACTGCAAATAAAATAGCCACTGCCATTAAAGGAGTTGTGGTACCTTTGGATCCCCTGGCCCGTAACTACATTGAAAACCTTGAAAATATGGCTTCAACAATCAAAAATTCACTTAGGAATTGATTTTTACCGGAAACAGACACAAATGCCACTGTCAAAAGAGAGAGTAAAAACCCGTCAGATAAGTGTGGGCAATGTAAAAATTGGAGGCAATGCTCCTGTTGCTGTTCAATCCATGACCAATACATTTACACAGGATGTAAAATCCACCGTTGCGCAAATCCAGAGATTAACAGAAGCAGGATGTGAAATTATACGTGTTGCAGTGCCTGATATGGATGCAGCAGAGGCCATATCAAAGATAAAACCACAGATTTCCATTCCACTGATTGCAGATATCCATTTTGATTACCGGCTGGCTTTGGCTTCTGCCGATGCAGGTGCCGATGCCCTGCGCATTAATCCAGGCAATATTGGGGAAAAACATAAAATAAAGGCTGTTGCTGACTGTGCCAAATCATTGGGTATTCCCATTCGTGTAGGGGTAAACTCTGGCTCCCTTGAAAAGGATGTTGTTGAAAAAATGGGCAGCGGAGCTTCTGCCATGGTTGAAAGTGCCTTGAGAAATATAAGAGTTCTTGAAGATCTTGATTTCCATGATATCAAAGTTTCCCTTAAAGCTTCTGATGTGGAAAGAACAGTTGAGGCTTACAGGCTGATTTCCCAAAAAAGTGACGTGCCTCTGCATGTTGGGGTTACCGAAGCAGGCGGACTTTTTGCAGGTATAACAAAATCTGCTATCGGTATAGGCATGATACTTGCTGACGGAATTGGAGATACCATAAGAGTCTCTTTGACCCGTGATCCTGTGGAAGAGGTTCGTGTCGGGTGGGAAATCCTTCGCTCCCTTGGCCTCCGTCAAAGAGGACCTGAAATAATATCATGTCCTACCTGCGGACGCTGCAAAATCAACCTTTTTGATGTGGCAGGAGAGGTTGAAGATGCCCTTCTGAACTGCCCTGACAACCTCAAGGTTGCCATTATGGGGTGTGTTGTAAACGGCCCGGGAGAGGCAAAAGAGGCGGATATCGGCATTGCCGGCGGAGATGGACATGGCATTCTGTTCAAAAAAGGTAAAATTATAAGAAAAATCCAACAGCAGGATATGGTAAAGGAACTTCTTAGCGAAATTGAATCTATCAGGAAACAGAAAAACCAAATTTAAAAATTGAATACAAAAAAAGATGTCGAAAAAATCTAAGCAAACATTAAAACCATGAAAAAAACTGGAGGAAAATAAATGGGGAACAAGGTAAAAACAGCAATTTCACCCACCCGCGAGGAAGATTATCCCATGTGGTATCAGGAGGTTGTAAAAGCCTCAGAAATGGCTGAAAAATCTTCTGTAAGGGGATGTATGGTTATTCGGCCATGGGGCTACACCCTCTGGGAAAACATGGTGGCTATACTTGATGCCGAATTCAAGGAGACAGGAGTGAAAAATGCCTATTTTCCGCTGTTTATTCCCTTGAGTTATCTTGAAAAAGAGGCAGAGCATGTTGAGGGCTTTGCCAAGGAGTGCGCTGTTGTAACCCACCACAAACTTGAACAGGGTCCAAATGGCGGCCTTGTTCCGGCAGGTGAACTTGCAGAGCCTCTCATTGTACGCCCCACATCAGAGACCATCATAGGAGAATCAATGTCCAGGTGGGTCTCAAGTTACAGGGATCTTCCAGTACTTATTAACCAGTGGGCAAATGTTGTCAGGTGGGAGATGAGAACCCGTATCTTTCTCAGGACAAGCGAATTTCTGTGGCAGGAAGGTCACACAGCACATGCAACAGAAGAGGAAGCAAGGCAGAGAACCAGCATGATGCTTGATGTTTATACAAAATTTGTTGAAGAGTGCCTTGCCATGCCTGTTGTAAAGGGGCGCAAATCAGAATCGGAAAGATTTCCTGGCGCTGTTGACACCACATGCATTGAGGCCATGATGCAGGACAAAAAGGCTTTACAGGCAGGAACTTCCCATTTTCTGGGACAAAACTTTGCAAAAGGTTCTGATATCCGCTTTCAGGATGCTGATGGAAAGGATCAATTTGCCTGGACAACATCATGGGGTGTATCCACCAGAATGATCGGAGGGATGATCATGACCCACGGTGATGACGACGGTGTTATAATGCCGCCAAGGGTGGCTCCTGCCCATGTGGTTCTTCTTCCTATTTTCCGAAATGACGAAGAGAAAAAAGATGTAATGGAGTATGTAAACTCCCTTGCTGGTGAATTAAGGCAGATTTTATATCACGACAGAAAAATTGTTGTGGAGATTGATGAGAGGGACACCGGAGGTGCCAGAGGCTGGGAATGGATTAAAAAAGGCATTCCTGTAAGGGCTGAAATAGGCCCCAAGGATGTTGAGAAAAATGCTGTGTTTGCAGCAAGAAGGGACAGAACCCCTAAAGAAAAATCATCAATTGCACGGTCAGATTTTATAAATGGTATGGTGGAAATGCTTGATGAAATCCAGGCAACTCTTTTTAAAAGAGCCAAAGATTTCAAAGATTCAAATACCCACCAGATTGATGACAAGAATAAATTCTACGATTTTTATAAATCCAAAGAAGGCATTCACGGCGGTTTTGTAATGGCTCACTGGTGCGAAAGCCTTGATTGTGAGGCAAAAATCAAAGAAGACCTCTCTGTTACCATAAGATGCATTCCATTTGACTCACCTGAAGAAAGTGGAAAGTGTATCTATTGTGGAGGAAAAAGCCAAAAACGTGTGCTCTTTGCCAAGGCATACTGATCATAAATACTCAACGTCGGCACCCATGGTCTTTTAAGCCTTCTCAATCCTGTCTGAATCAGGAGCCCCATGATTTTAACAGTATAAGAGGATTATTTATCCTGAACATCCTTTTCATCCTGGTTATCCTGATTCAGACAAATGCAATAACTTCTGAAAAAGCAATAAGATGTCGATTTTGAATAAATAACTAAAGTATTTAATAAAGATGATGGCATGGTTAGAATCAGTGAAATTCAGGACATAATTCTTGAATATAATCCAGAGGCCCGTCTGGATATCGTTGACAGGGCATATGTATATTCAGCGCAGGTTCATGACGGACAGGTGAGGTTATCCGGAGAGCCTTATCTTTCCCACCCCCTTGCAATTGCCGAGATACTTGCCAACATGAAACTTGATGTTGAAAGCATTGCAGCAGCCCTTCTTCACGATGTAATTGAAGATACCCATGCCACAAGGGAAGAGATAGAAGAGATTTTTGGACACAACATTGCCCATATTGTGGCTGGTGTCACAAAAATTTCCAAACTTGCCCTTTCTGACAAATCTGTCCGCCAGGCGGAAAGTCTTAGAAAGATGATTCTTGCAATGGCAGATGATATAAGGGTCATTCTCATAAAACTTGCTGACCGGCTTCATAACATGAGAACCCTTGAATATCACACCCCTGAAAAGCAAATAGTCATTGCCCGCGAGACCCTTGACATTTACAGCCCCATTGCAGCAAGGCTTGGAATTTTCTGGCTTAAACAGGAGCTTGAGGATATTGCATTCTACTACACACACCCCGAAGAGTATGAAACCATTGACAATCTTGTCAATAAAGCAAGGGAAGAAAAAGAGGCCTATGTAAAAGAGGTCAAAGAGGCGCTGACCCGTAAAATGGAACAGGAGGGTATTTCTGCCCAGATAAAGGGGCGCCATAAACAGCACTTCAGCATATACCAGAAGATGCTCTCCCAGAACCTGGAGTTTAACCAGGTATATGATATTGTTGCATTCCGTATAATTCTTGAGAAAAAGAGCCAGTGTTATGAAGCAATGGGAATCATACATGATATGTGGAAGCCCATTCACTACAAGTTCAAGGATTACATTGGTGTCCCCAAACCCAACGGCTACCAGTCCCTGCATACAACCGTAATAGGTCCCCATGGTGAACGGGTGGAGATTCAGCTTCGTACAAAGGAGATGGATGAAATTGCAGAATCAGGAATTGCTGCCCATTGGAGCTACAAGGAAGGAGCAACAATAGATGAACGCACCGGAAAAACCTTTGCATGGCTTCGTAACCTTGTGGAAAACCAGAAGGAGTCCACAGACCCGGATGAGTTCCTTGAAAATGTCAGAATAGACCTATTTCCTGACGAGATTTATGTTTTTACACCTGACGGCGAGATAAAAACCCTTCCTAAAGGTGCAACGCCTGTTGATTTTGCATATATGGTACACTCGGAAGTTGGTGACCAGTGCACAGGCGCAAGGGTCAACGGCAAAATTGTCCCCCTTGATTACAAACTTGAAACCGGCAATATTGTAAGTATAATTACAACCAAAAACCACCATCCAAGTGCGGACTGGATTCATTTTGTAAGAACTGTCAAGGCAAGAAGCAAAATCAGGCAGTGGATTAAGGCACGGGAGCGGGAACGGGCACTTTCCCTTGGAAAGGAAATGTGTGAAAAGCTTTTCCGGAAGAAAAACCATAACTTTAATTCCATGCTAAAATCCGGTGAAATTGAAAAGGTTGCAACTGAGTCATTTGCATTCAAGGCAGTTGATGATCTAATTGCCCATGTGGGATTTGGCAAGATAACGCCTCTCCAGATACTTCACAAGGCAATTCCCGATTCAGAAAAAGATGGTGAAGAAGATAAGGATAACCCACCTTTCCATAAAGTTGCAGTCGAAAAGAAAAAAGCAAAAAAAAATCGGGGAGATGGAGTTGTTGTAAAGGGGTTAGATGATATTCTAGTAAAGTTTTCACGATGCTGCTCGCCACTTCCCGGAGATGATATCATAGGCTATATTACCCAGGGACAAGGAATTACAGTGCATCGCAAGGGGTGCATCAATACCCGCCTCATGAGTCCTGAAAGAAAAATTGATGTTGAGTGGAGTGATGCAGAAAACAGAATAGATTCATACCCTGCCAAGATACGGACAAGGGCTGTTGACAGACACGGTCTGCTTGCAGATCTTGCAACTGCCATCAACAAATGCGGAGCAAATATTGACAATGCCCATACAGAAACATCCAATGATGGAATTGTCAGAAGCTACTTTACAATCTCGGTAAAAAGTATTGATCAACTACATACAATAATGACAGCTCTTAGAAAAATCAAATCAGTTAAAAATGTGAAAAGGCTTGTTGCAAATATTTAAAAAGCTACTGTCATAATCGAAAAATACTTTGTATGCACAAATATGAAATGCCCCCGTCCTTGTATCAAAGAGCGGGGGCATTTTTCAAAACAGACAAATATGACAGTGACGCAAAATAAAAAGCCATGCAGAAATCTGGTTTTTATTTTAATGGTGTGGGAATTTCCATTTTTTTCTTTCAAAAAAAGTAATTATGGAAGTATCCGCCCGAAGGGCGCAAAGTTCAAGCAAATCAGGCAGCTTTTACTACCCGACCTGATTTTATGCAGTTTGTGCAGACATTGATCTTTTTGACCTGTCCATTATAAACCGCACGAACCTTCTGTAAATTTGGGTTAAAACGACGTTTGTTAATATTGTGTGCGTGGCTTATATTGCTCCCTACCATGGGTTTTTTACCACATATAGTACACTGTTTTGACATTGTAAGTCTCCTTGAAATATTTAAGTTCATGCCATAATTCAAAACATAAGCATATACATCCAATTCCTTTAAATGTAAATAAAAATTCTGACAAACATACATGATGGCTTAAGTCTGTAATAACAAAACCTTTATGCCCAAATTAAACTGCCCCCCAGCCATTAAAGAATTGGGGGGCTATTTTTATGAAAAGATACAATTAAAATGGTAAGGTATAATTAAAATGGAACCACTTGTATTAACACCTTTATCTCTGCTTTTTCTCTTTTTTTCAGGACTTGCAGCCGGCCTTGTGGATTCCATAGCCGGAGGTGGCGGTCTAATATCCCTGCCTGCCCTTATTTTTGCAGGTCTTCCTCCCCAGCTTGCTCTGGGTACAAACAAGCTCCAGGGAACTTTTGGCAGCTTTTCCGCAACAATCAATTATGTACGAAAGGGCCAGGGTTCCTTAAAAGATGGATGGAAAGGGATCCTGTTTACATTTATTGGAGCCTCTTTTGGCTCATGGATGGTACAGCAAATTGATGCAGGATTTATTGAACCTCTTATTCCGTTTCTTCTGCTGTGTGTCTTTATTTACACTCTTTTTTCCTCCCGACTTGGCCTTGAAGATCATGATGCAAAAATCTCAAAGAATTTTTTCTGGTTCGTTGCCGGCATTACCCTGGGTTTTTATGACGGTTTTTTTTGGGCCTGGAACCGGCTCATTTTGGACAGCGGCACTTATGTTTTTAATGGGCTACAACATGCTGAAGGCATCAGGTTATACAAAAATAATGAATTTTACAAGCAATATTGTAGCTTTGACCCTTTTCATCATTGGTGATAACGTCTGCTACTCAGCAGGGCTGACCATGGCAGCCGGTCAGGTTGCAGGAGCACTTACAGGATCCGGCCTTGCCATAAAAAAAGGAGCAGGGTTTATTCGACCTGTCTTCATGACAGTGGTTTTTCTTACAATTGTAAGACTTGTCTATATGAACTATTTTAAATGATTGCAAGGCATCTGAAGGATGCCCGTTTTTTTACCGTGGAAATAGATACGATTTTCTATATTCGGAGTGGCTGAATCCCAGCCATCTCTTTTTAGAAGATAAGATGATTAATGCTAAGGAACA
>NZ_LT828552.1:23641-102834 GCF_900170035.1 Desulfamplus magnetovallimortis
TAAATCATCTTTAGTTTATTCAACAATGGAGGGAGTATGAAGGTTATAAAGATAGGTGGAGGCTGTTTAAAGGGAGAATCCGTTGTATCAAGTATTGTCGAGCTTGTTGCGGCAAGGGGGAAAGGCCATATTTTTGTTCTGTCGGCATTTTCCGGCATTACAGACAAGCTTGTCTCCGGCATAGAAATGGCACTGCATGACGAAGAGCATATTCCATCCATCATAAATGAAATCCGCCAGGAACACCTTTTCATGGCAAGGGTACTCATAAAATCGGAAATTGCTTTTAAAAGCCTGAAGCAGGAGTTAGACAACCATTTTCTCAAACTTGAACGATACTACTACGGCATTAACTTTACAAGGGAAGCAACTCCAAGAATGCAGGATATTATTATGAGCTATGGAGAACGCCTTTCTGTAATACTCATGGCAAGGGTTATGGAAAGCCGTGGTGAAAATGCAGGTTTCATAATGCCCCAGGATGCAGGAGTAATAACAGATGGACGTTTCGCAGATGCAACAGCCAACATGCCCCTTACAACTTCCAACCTTGAGAATAAGATTCGACCTCTGATGACTTCCAAACCTGGGTTCATGCTCTTTTTCCCTGGTTTTTTTGGTGTAAGCGAATCAGGGGAAATTACCACATTCGGCAGGGGTGGCAGTGACTACTCTGCGGCAGTTGTAGCTGCTGCATTAAAGGCCGAAATTCTGGAGATATGGAAAGATACTGAAGGCTTCATGACAGCAGATCCATCTGTTGTTCCTGATGCACGCCTCATTTCTCTTCTGAGCTACGAAGAGGCGTCGGAGCTTGCTTACTCCGGTGCATCCATTCTGCACCCCCGCACTGTTGAGCCTGTCAGAAAATCTGACATAAACATTGCCATAAAAAACACATTGAATCCTGACGGAGATGGAAGTCTTATAACTGAAAAATCTGTCACAGCAAAGAATATAATAAAAAGCATATCCCATACAAAAGACATTGGAATTTTAAAGGTATATGCTTCCGGTGTCGGACTTCGCCAGGGAATTCTTGCCAAAATTGCAGGCAGCCTCTCTGATGCCGGAATCAACATAAAGTCGGTTGTCACTTCCCAGACATGCATAAGCCTTCTGTTTTCTAAAATGGATGTGGAAAATGCCCACAATGTTATAGAATCCATAACACCAAGGCTCTACAGGGAGTCGGAAACAGTCACAAATTGTGCATTAATAAGTGTGGTGGGAGATGGTCTGCACAAGCACAGGGGAATTGCAGCCCGATGCTTTACAGCAGTTTCAGATGCAAATGTCAATATTGAAATGATCTCTTTTGGGCCTTCAAAGGCTGCTCTCTATTTTCTGGTCAATCAGGGTGATCTTGAAAAGACACTGAATGCTCTCCATGGTTATTTCGTATAACGTACATGGCTGATGACCGCCACAATCGAAGGGATGAAAGTCTTTATGAAAACAGCCATTTGCGGGGACTTTCATATAACGTACATGGCTGATGACCGCCACAATCGAAAAGATGAAAGTCTTTATGAAAACAGCCATTTGCGGGGACTTTCATATAAAACGTACTCAAAAAAGACACCTATTATTTTTTAACCTTGTCAATAGTATCTGAATCAGGATGCCCAGGATAACCAGGATTTACAGGATAAAAATCCTGAACATCCTGATTCAGACAAATGCAATAAATGCCAGAAAAGCCAACAAGATCTCGGTTTTGAGAACGTACATGAGGGGATATCCGCCACAATCCAAGCGATGAAAGTCCTTTTAAAAAACAGGCTATTACCAAGATTTTCCAATATATGCACTCACCTGCTCAATGTGGGTTAAAGATAAAAAAATGCTGCATAACTTTAAAAAAATGAAATATTTTCTTAAAGTTTTTTGAAAACAAAGACGATAAAGAACACTAAAAGACCGGTATAACAAGGAGCAAACGGGCTTAACAGAATCGATTCACAAACAAAAAAAATTTTTAGTTCTAAAATGCTTTCAATATTACTAACTGCAAAAGGGCAATGAGGCCCGCTAAAGCAATTCATGGAGGATAACTATTATGGCACTTGCAATAAATACAAATGTTGCAGCACTCAATGCGCACATGAACATGAAAAAAACGGATAACGCCCTTTCCAATTCATTGGCAAGACTTTCCACAGGAATGAGAATCAACAAAGCTGCCGACGATGCATCGGGCATGGCAATCGCAGACTCCCTTAAAGCCCAGGGGCTGGGGCTGGGTCAAGCTATACGGAACGCCAACGACGGTATTAATATTGTACAGACCGCCGATGGTGCTCTTGATGAAGCGATCAATATTGTAAACACCATCAAAACAAAAGCCATCCAGGCAGCACAGGATGGCCAGACATTTGAATCAAGAAAAATCATTCAGGAAGATATTAACAAACTTCTTGAAGAGGTTGATCTTCTTGCAGACAGTACATCTTTTAATGGTAAAAAGCTTCTTTCAGGTGAATTTACCAACAAAAGTTTCCAGGTAGGTGCAAGTTCCGGAGAAACTGCGAAAATCTCCATAGGTTCAGCACAAACCAATAAGATTGGTCACGTAACAACCGCAAACCTCACAATCAACCATGAGGATAACAAGGGCCCGGGTGAGCTGACCCTCATGGTGCATAGTAATACAGAGAATAAGGATTACGAGCTTCAAACTGTAGATCTTCAGTTTAACAACTCCTCTGAAAACGGTATTGGAGCTCTTGCTGATGTTATCAACAGACTCTCGGATAAACTGGGGATAACTGCCCAGACAGTTGTTGAAACATCTTCAAGGGGTGCTTTAAAAGCAGGAGAAATCGGAAACGATTTCAAAATAAATGGTGTTGAGATCGGTGCTGTTTCAGTAAAGGCCAACGATGGCGATGGTGCACTGGCCAAGGCCATTAACGGTAAATCCGACCAGACCGGCGTCACTGCTTCTGTTGATTCAGGAGGTATTTTAACTCTCTCCAGTACTGATGGCAGAGCCATAAAGCTTGAGGGTGATGTTTCCAAAGCAATGACAAAAACTGCCGCCGAGATGTCCACCTTTGGTGAACTTCGTCTTACCCAGATGGGTTCCAACTCCCTTTTGATCAAGGATGACGAGGCAGGAGATATTACAGAAAACAAAATTGACAAATTAGGCAAAACTTTGGATGTCAGCAATGACATGTTGCTGTCTGAGGGCTCAACAATTGGATCCGGTTCTCTCCTTGCTGCAGGTACCCAGATAGGTTTCAGGCTGGAAATAGGTACAACTACAACCAAATCTGGCACAGATACAGCAGATAATGCGATCTTTACGGGTGACACCACCATGGATTTTGATTCCACAGTTACGGCTGGTTCAACCATTGGATCAGGAAGTGTAATTGCTGCTGGGACAACCGTTGGTGGTATTGGAGCAATAAAGGGTAATGGGACAACAGCTACTTTAGAACTTGATAAAGATGCTGTTATCGCAAAAGGAAGTACATTAGAATCTGGCTCAGTCCTTGCTGCTGGTACTGTACTTACTACAGATATCGTTAATTCAAGTGGTACTACTATAAGTGCAGGAACTACCTTAAGTGTTAAAACTACAATTAAGGGAGACACTTTACTTCAGGAAGATATGCTTATAAAAGGTAGTACTGTAAATAAAAGTGAGCTCGCGTCTGGCACAATCATTGCGGCAGGAACAACTATCAACAATGAATTCAAAGTTGTAGGTTCTGATGGAATGAAGGTTTCTGAAGATTTTACTTTAAAAGCTGACTCCAACATTAAATCAGGAACGACCCTTGCTGCTGGATCAACCCTTGGAGCAACAGTCAAAATGCATCTGGCGTCGGATGGTTACACTAATACAGGTATTGGGACCACTGACACAGACACTATCATTGCAGCCGGATCAAAGCTTGCTTCAAGTACCCAGCTGGAAGTTGGCTCCACAATCGGCGGTAAAATGGAGCTGGCCCTTGGTTCAACAGGCATGACCCTTGATGAAGACTTGATTGTAGGTGCAGGTTCTGTTATTGCAAGTGGTTCAACAATTGCGGCAGGAACTTACCTTACCACCGCAATTAATACCTCAAACGGACTTGTAGGACCTGGTGTAACCCTTGAGCAGGATGCTAAACTATCATCTGATCTATATCTTACAGAAGATATGACCCTTGCCAAAGACAGTGTTCTAATGAGCGGACAGGTAGATGGGACAGCCACAACCCTTATGGGTACAGGAGGTGGTGTAAACTCTACAATAAATCTTGAAGACACTGAAGTAACAAGACTCAGTGATATTGACGTAACCAGTCAGGAGGGTGCCCAGATTGCCATTGCGGTGGCAGACTCGGCCCTGAAGGACTACGACAAGATCAGGGCAAACCTTGGTTCCGTACAGAACCAGCTTTCTTCAACAATCAACAACATAAGTGTAACCCAGGTTAATGTTCAGGCAGCAGAGTCCTCAATCAGAGACGTTGACTTTGCAGCAGAGTCACAGACCTTCTCAAAACTGCAGATTCTTGCACAGTCCGGCTCCTATGCAATGAGCCAGGCAAATGCATCATCACAGAACGTAATGAGTCTGCTGCAGTAAACCTTTAACCCATAACTAAATTCTCCCCTTTTATCTCAATATAAAAAGGGGAGATCAAACCAAATACTTTCTTTTATATTATTCATAAGCAATCATGTATAAACGCCCTGAAATTTTTTTTCAGGGCGTTTTCTTTTTCAACACCATTAGTGTAGAATTAAAGATCTGTAAGCCTGATGCCGATGATATGGTTGTAGTGAAACTTTTTCACAGTAAATCTACAGCCGAACAAACAGTTTCGTCGTAAACATTGACGGCCTGTTTAAATCAAAAACCAACTTTACCCGGAGGATAGAAAAATGGCCACAGGAAGCATTTCAACACTTGGCCTTGGATCGGGTCTGGAACTCCAGAGTATGCTTGAACAGCTCAAGGAAGTTGATCAGCAGCCCATTGAGACCAAAAAAAACAAGGTTACAACTCTCCAGGAGAAACTTGAGGAGTTTGACTCCATCAAAGCAACTCTTCTATCCATTCGTACAAAGGCACTGGATCTCTCTCTTGGTTCAAACTTCCTTGAGACAAAAACAGGAGTTACCGGTACATCCATTGAAGCCACATCTGTTGCAGGCGCTAAAGATATGTCACACAGCGTCAATGTAACGGCACTTGCATCCTTTAGTTCATGGACATCTGAAGGTGTTGCCAGCAAAACAGGTGTTCTCACAACCGAAGATACAACATTTTCATATAGACTTGGAGAAAACGGCAGTACCATAACTCTTGATGTGGATGCAGGTACATCTCTCCAAAAGCTTGCGAATCTTATCAATGATGATGATTCAAACCCTGGGGTTACAGCATCCATTGCAGATACAGGTTTTGGGGATAACCCTTATAAACTTATTCTCAGAAGTGATGACCCCGGTGAAGAGAACCGAATATTTATAGAGACACAACTCGTTGATTCTCCACCGGAAAGCGATAATGCTGTTGCTATAAGTGCCACAGAGCCCATTGATGTTCTGGATGCATCCGGTAACAACAAGATTGTTTTTCAGGAACGCCTTGCAGATGGTTCACTTGGAGCAGAAAGAACAGCCACAATTGCAGATGGAACTTACACAAGCGGCTCTGATCTTGCTGCTGCCATTGAGAGTGCCATGGAATCTGAATCGGAAAACGGCATTAATTATACTGTCTCTTATGACAGTGACACGCAAAAATTTTCCATCAAGGAGAATGGCTCACAGCTTCATGAACTGAATATCTCCTGGGATGCAAGCAGTGCTGCCTCTGCTCTTGGATTTGACGCTCAAGAGGATGTCTATAAACCACACGCAGGTCTTAAGCTTACAGAATCCACAGGTGCTGGTTTTTTTGCTCCGGAAAGCGATAACAAAGTGAACATAAGTGCATCCGAACCTGCTGCTATATCTGCTGCAAACTCAAACAACGAAATCGTATTCAGGGAAAGATTGGCAGACGGCACTCTTGGAGCAGCAAAGACTGCCACAATAGCTGATGGCTCATACGAAAGCGGAGATGATCTTGCGGCAGCCATAAAGTCTGCAATGGAAACAGCATCAGAAAACAGTACCAAATTTTCTGTTCTTTTTAACAGCGAAACAAAAAAATTTACCATCAAGGAAGATGGCTCAAATCTGCATGAGCTGCAAATCGAATGGGCCAACAGTAACGCAGCATCAACACTTGGATTTGACTCGGAAACAGACACATATAAGCCCTACGACTCTTCTCTTAATGCAAGATTTTCTGTTGACAATATAGCTTACCAGCGTCAATCAAACGATGGCATTACTGATGTCATTCAGGGAATCACATTAGATCTCAAAGAGACAGGAATATCAACTATAGGAGTTGATTCCGACTTTGAAAAAGTTGAAACCATGCTCCAGGAGGTCATTGACTCAATCAACACCTTAAGAACCGATCTCACTGAAAAAAGCAGGTATGATGTTGACAAAGAGGAAAAAGGGATTTTGTTTGGAGAGATGGCCATAACAAGAATTGATGATGAACTTAAAAATTTCATGGAGCAGAATCTGAATATTGATGGTGCAGTTACAAGCATGTATGATCTTGGGCTTACCATTGACTCTGATGGCATACTATCAATTGACAGCGACAAATTCAGGGACGTTCTTTCGTCAAATGCAGAAGATGTTATAAAGTTTTTCACAGGGGATTCTGAAAATGGAGTAGAAGGTTTTGGAGACATGCTTTACGACAAAATGAGGTCATATACAGCGGCTGACGGCCTGTTAGTTGCAAAAAGAGACTCCACCCAGACACTTATAGGCAAACTTGAAGAGCAGATTGAAAAAGATACCGCATTGCTTAACAAAAGATATGACACAATGACCACCCGTTTTGTTGAGCTGGACTCCTATATGAGGCAGATGCAGTCCGAGGCATCTTTTCTGGATCAGGTTTTCAATACAAACAAAAAGGATGATTGATCATTATGGCAAATTCAATGAAACAATACATTAAAGAGATGAAGGATATACAGGAGCGCCATATTGCCATTCTTGGTGACCCTGCATTAATCAATGTACCACTTGATATGAATACCATGCTTTTTGAAAGAAAACGTGCCTTTGAAAATCTCAGAAATTCAATTTCAATGACACCTGCTTCCTCCCGCAATCCTTTTAGAAATGATATAAATAATATACTTGAAAAAAATGAACAGCTCACACTTATAATTGACAAAAAAAAACAGGAACTCTCTGCAATGCTCAGTCGCAATGCAAAGGGGAAGAAGGTTCTCAATGGATACCGTCATGGCAACCCGAAAGCATCGCGTTTCATGAATACGTCAGGATGAAGTATTTCCCGTTTTATAATATCTCCCACCAAAAAAAACTTAATAATAACCATGGATATGCCGACAAATATTATTACATCGGGAGAAAATATTGACAGGAAGTAATACACAAGAAAGAAAATTCAATCACAGTACTATGGAGGTTTAAAATGAGACAACCTGCTGGAATGCAAAAATACATGAACAACCACTATGATGGGATGACTCCGGAACAACTGATACTAATGCTTTACAAAGGTGCTCTGCAACGCCTTCAACTTGTAAAACAGGCTATTGAAGAAAAAAATATTCAGAAACGTGGAGAAAACTTGAGTAAAGTCATAGCAATAATATCAGAGTTAAACTCTTCATTGAATACCGACGGAAAGGATGACAGTATTAAATTTCTGGGTGGACTCTATATGGCAATGCTGGTTGAACTCCCAAAGGTATCCATTAACAACGATATTGAGACAATTGAGAGGACAGCCCGCTACATTGAAAAACTCAAAGAGATCTGGGAAACAAGTGTCATGAGCAAGGCATCTGTTAATGCTGCCGCAAAATATCCTTCACAGGCAGCCTACCCGCGTCAGCAAAAAGCTGCATCAAAATCATTTACCAATAATTATGGAAACCAAACCCAGGCAAGATTAAACGCTTTTGCTGTATAAAAATATTTCATTGAGTAGAAAATCTGTTGACAACTCACTTTAAAACAGATGATTATAGAATCAATGTTATGACAGTTTTAACACATTACACTATCAAATTTAACACATTACACTATGAAAATTTCACAAAAACTTATATATCAGCAAGATGAATAAGATCAAAAGATGACAATCAAGGAGGATTAATCATGAACATTAACACTATCAGGTCGTCTGACAGCATGGATGCACTGTCTCCCATGAGAACGACCTTAAAAACTCAGGAAAACAAAAATGATAATGCTCATCTTAATGAGTCAGATCAGATGTCTGCCAATAAGAAAAAAAACCTTGATAATGAGACTCTCCTGAAAAAGGAAGATGAAAAAAAGGAAAAATCTACATCTTCCATGGAAGAGCTTAAAAATATGGTTACCGAGCTTAACGATTACATGGATAACCTTAAGACAAGCCTGGGCTTTTCTGTAAGCAAGGATCCTGATAACCAGGTCATTTTCCAGATAAGAAACAGGGAGACAAATGAAGTAATAAAGCAGATTCCTGCTGAAGAGATCCAGACAATTAAAAAGAAAATGACTGAATTGACTGGAATGCTGTTGGATCAACGTGCATAAAAATTTTTAATACAGTTTACATGCGGATGATTAACCTTGAGGATCTTATTTAGAATATTTCCATCTAAGGATCGAAAGTATTTTAAAACACAGTTATTTACACAGATATTCATATGTAATGTACATGACTGATGACCGCCACAATCGAAAAGATGAAAGTCGTTTTAAAAACAGGATGTTACCGAGACTTTCATATAACGGCCACGGCAAACATATTTGCCACAACGAAGCATGAAAGCCCTGAAAAACCTTTAACCACGGGGACTTTCATATAACGGCCATGGCAGAACTCTCTGCCACAACGAAGCATGAAAGCCCTTAAAAAACCTTGAACTACGGGGACTTTCTTATAAAAAGAAGATGTGAAAGGCCTAACCCTATATAGTGATGTGGAGAGATAGACCATGGAAGCGGCTGTAGAAGAAAAATTTGGATACCTTGAATCACTTCTGGGAAATTACATTGTATCATCTGATGTAAGATTGACCCGTATTGAAAAAGAGGTGTCCGAGCTTACCAGGGGTATGCAGGCATTTACATATAAACTACAGGCAGATACAGAAAAATTCAAGCAGGAGATCCGTTCAGACACTCGTCTTCTTAAAGAAGAAATGAAAGACTTTAAAGATGAAATGAAAGACTTTAAAGATGAAATGAAAGACTTTAAAGATGAAATGAAAGACTTTAAAGATGAAATGAAAGACTTTAAAGACGAAATGAAAGACTTTAAAGACGAAATGAAAGACTTTAAAGATGAAATGAAAGACTTTAAAGATGAGATGAAAGACTTTAAAGATGAGATGAAAGACTTTAAAGACGGAGTGGAAACCTTCAAGGATGAGATGACACTCTTTAAAAGCGGAATGGAAACCTTTAAGGATGACATGACGGTATTTAAAGAGGGGATGGAAACTTTCAAGGTTGAAATAAAGGGGTTCGAAACACGATCAGAAAAAGACCGGCAAGCCATGAACAAAAAATGGGGAGAGCTTGCCAACAAAATGGGCACCATTGTGGAAGATATTGTAGCACCCTCCATTCCTGATATTGCACGGCAATATTTTGGCATAGATGAACTTGACTCCTTCAGCGTCCGCGCCATGAGAAAAAGCATGGATCGAAGCCAGAGGCGTGAATTTGATGTCCTTGCCGAAGGGGGACACTGTTTTTTTGTAATTGAAACAAAAGCCACCCCAAGAACAGAATATCTTCAGGACTTTGTTAAACTTGTACCTTCCCTCAACACATGGTTTCCGGAGCTTCAAGAAAAAAAACTTATTCCTATTTTCGCCTCTCTCTATATTCCTGAAAACAGCATTGCATTTTTAACCAAAAATCGTATATTTGCATTGGCCATGAAAGGGGATACAATGGATATCCTCAATCCCCAGCTACTCCCCTGCTCCCCCTCCACATATGCAATTTCATAAAATTACCTGTTAGTTTAAGTACATAGAGCAATATTTCTTCAGGTGAAACATCCTATAAACCAGGAAGCAATCTATACCACTTATCCCCGAGTGTATCTCTCCTCCATTGACTTTAATATATTGTGCTGGTGAGAATAGCATGAGTTTGAAAGCACAAACTGAACAGCCTCGCCACTTTTTCGATTAATGACAATGGGCCCCATAAGATTAGCTGTTATTTTCTTCTCTTCTCCTTCCCCGAAAATATTGACCACCACATATATCTGAAAGTCATCCCTTTCAACCCCATGCCAGTTGCGAATTGTAATAATTGCATCAAGATCAGGATCATAGTCGGGCATAAAATAGTAGGGATTCATCATAACAAGATTAAGATTAGGATCCTGAATGCACTGTAACCAGCAGAAAGGTGCTGTTTCAGGTCGTTCCAGCACAACAAAAAGATCAAATCCAGGAAAACCTGGCAAGCCCTCGGGCATGGTCAGAATCTGATCATCATCAATTTCAATGTCACCGAATTTTCTGGTCTTAATCTTCACGTCTATCCACTCCCTGTTTACTGATATATTTCTTTTTGATGAAATCAACGACATCCGCTATATCTGCGACATTTTTAGATGCAGATTCAATATTCTCCTTCTGCACCTGCTCCAAAACTTCCATTCTCAATATTGTAATCTCTCTTGGAGCATCAATCCCGATCTTTACACTGCTCCCATCAACTTCAAGAATCTTGATAACAATATTTTCTCCTATCTTGATTTTTTCTTCAACTTTACGAGTCAAAACAAGCATGGGAAACTATCCTTTACATATAATCCATAAGACTTACGTTCATAATTTTGGAAGTGGAGCCCAAAGCTGCCTCATAGGCAGACTGGATGGACTGCAAATTCATGATTGCTTCCACAATATCGGCATCTTCAATACTTGAGCGTCTCTCGGTGAGATTCAGGCCCATCTCTGATGTAATTGTCTTTCTCATCTCAAGGCGATTGTATTTCATGCCGGTGTCAGCCATTACAGAAGTTGTATGATCATAACTTGTGTCAAGGCGGCCAATTGTCCTCTGGATACCATCCACATCATCAGAAGCCAAATAGGTTTTAAGATCAATCAAAGTGTTGAAGATACCCCACTCAGCAGGCCTGTTGCCGGTCATGGGGGATTTTAAATCATCTTCTGCATCAAACCCTAAAATAGAACCGATGCTCTCTCCTGTTCCCCCTTCGCTTGCAGGTGCATTATCCCCTGATTGCCACAAAAGATTGAACTCCTGAAGGGTTGTACCATTCTCCTTGATGGAAAATTTTTCCATCTCCGCATCCCATGAGACAGAGTAATCTATTCTGTTACCCCTTGCAAGGGATTCTGACTCCATTGCCTTTTCAACCTCCTTTGCAAGCTCCTCATTACTGTTATAGTTTTTGGCCTTTACAGATGCTGTCAGGGTATATACAACCCTCTCGTCTCCTTCTCCGATAACTTCCTGAAAATCAAGTTTATTGTTAATTCCGGGAGCTGTGTCAATAATGAGAAGAGGCCCGGAGCCAACAGGAGCAGGAGAAAAATCATATGTCACAGGATTATCAGACAAATGGGGAGCGGAAATTACATTTTCATCCACAAACCCGATCTCATGGCCAAGGGATGTGTCACTAAGATTAGTTACAATCTCAGGATTTACTGTAAATTTTACATAATCATCTTCCTGAACACTGCTGTCAAAAGTTATGGAAAGATCTGCAAAATCATTTCCATCAAAATATATATCAAATCCATCATTTGTTCCTACTATTTTTGATGGAATTGTGCCGCCGTTGTTCTCATAAGTAAATACCTGCTCTCCGGTAACAGGATCAGGTGCTCCAATTGAAGCAGGAAGAGCAACTCCGTCTCCATTTTCAAGTGCCCAGTAATTCTGGCTTGAAGCTTCATCCCATGCCCATGTAAGCTTGAACTCCTGTGGCTCATCTCCTGTATTTATGGCATCAGTGTCATGGACAATGGTATTGATCTCATCCAGAATAATGGTTCCACCTGCGCTTATTTGGTCAACATATGCATCTTCTGTTATGGAGGCTTCGGTGTCCCACAGAAATTCAGTTGCCATATAACCATCATAGGAACCATCTTCCATTATGGAAAACAGCTTTGTATCTTCATTATACTTTACCTCATAGGTGACTCCGTAACCATCTTCAGCAGAAGCCCTGTTTAATTCGTTACGTATGGCTGTCTGAAGGCTCTCCCTGTTATACTGCCCCTCAGGAATAACCGCTGTCACCATCTTCTCGTAATCAGGCCCATGACCTGGATCTTCCATAAAATATATGGTGTTGTTGGTGCTGTTAATGGCAACCTCATCCTGCCAGAAAACTTCCGAACCAACTCGGCCAACAGGAATCTCAGCACTTTTGTCAGACCTTATTTTAAACGCTGTATCATCACCTTCGTAGGAAACCCTCTGTGGTGTCTCATCAGAATGAAACTCAAAAGGAGCCACATCAGTGCTGGTACCACTGAAAATATAATTGCCGTTAACCCTGGTATTGCCAAGAAGCAGAATCTGGTCAATCATGTTGTTGACATTTTCAATGGCATCTTTTCTGTCATCCTTGTTAATTGATGCATTGGAAAGATACTGCACACTTGTCTTTACTTCGAGAATGAGATCGCTTACGCTGTCAAGTGAACTTTCAATGCCAGATAACCAGGTTCTCCCCATCTCAACATTGGTTTCTATCTGTTCAAGATGCTTTATGTTCTCATTGAGATCAAGCACCTGCGTCATGCCGATTGGATCATCAGCAAGTGAGTTGATAACCTTCTGGGTGCTCATAACCTCATTGGCATCCTTAAGATCCTCCGTAAGGGTACCAAGCCGATAAGTTGCTGTGGCATATGTTGAAATTGTAGGCACTCTCATGGGAACCTCCTGGTTAAACATGGGAACATGTCTGTCATAATTTCATCAAACTAAACCATCTCTTCTCTCCATAACTGAAGAGGGGGGAGAATATTTCAAAAAAGTTACAATTTTACTTTAAAGCGATAATTGTGTTGAGCATCTCATCAGCAACAGATACAAGTTTTGACGCTGCTGCAAATGCATTTTGATACTCCATCAATTTAATCATCTCCTCATCAAGGGAGACAGCAGAGACAGAGTCCCGCTCTTCTGTTATGTAGTTGACCATCAGATTTGAAAATTCCCTTGCACTCTGTATATTTCTGGAGTCAACACCAAGGGAGCCAAGCATTGTGCTGTAGTAGCCATCAAGGGTGGCTGTGGTCATGCTTGATTCCGGCTCTTCTCCCCTGGAAAATGCCCACTGTTTCATACTCAGGGATTGAAACTGAAGATTGGCCATTGCAAGGGTGTTGCTGTTATCCCCTTCATGGATTTCACCGGTGTCAGGATCAATGGTTGCAGCCGCAAGAAAATTGGTATCTCTTATTGTTTCATCAAGCTCCATTGTCCAGGCACTGTCGCCCTTATAAAACGTGTTTATGCCAGCCGCAGCTATCATGCCTGAAGCATCTGAAAAGGCAAAACCTATATCATCGGCATCATGTTTTACAAGATCAAATGAAATATTTCCTGCACCTGAAGGTTTCTCTTCAAATATCAAGGATATGTCGGCAATGCCGTCACCTGAAAAATCAACACCAAATATATCATCATCTGCCCCTGCCGGAAGAAACTGTGCATTGCCGCCTGTGGGATCATTTATAATATTCCAATCCCCTGATGCTGTACGGCTGAATTGAAGTCTTGTAGCCTCGAAATCCATGGAACTCCAGTCATTTATCTTTATGGACAGATTATCCTTCTTGAATCCATTACTTTCAGAGTATGCAATATTATCTACAACATGGTATGAGTCAGATGCCCCTATAACAAGCTGATTATCCCTGTTAACAGATGCTGTCATACCCTGACCCCTGCGGTTGAACTCATCAGCAAAGGAGTCAAGTGTCCAGTGCCAGTCAGATAAAAGCTCCCCTGTGGCCTTGCCGTTGCTATTGGTTGAGACAGGTTTGCCACCTTCATCTGTGGTCACGGTAAATACATCTCCTGCAAGAAGGGTACCGCTGCTGAACATCAATGTCATGCCATCCACTTCAACCTCAACAGGAACAGATGGAGTCAAAGGCGGGTCATGCTCTTCAATCTCAAAGGAACCTGAGTTAATGCCGTTGTCCCACTCAATGGTAATAAAGGACTCATCCTTCCTGGGAAGAGTTCCGATTGTACCGCCTGAAGTTGCTTTGAAACGGTATATCTCATTCTGACTGTTGGCATTGCCCCTTATGGTAAAGTCAAGGGGATCAGGAACTCCAATATCATTTCCTGAAGAATCTGTAGTTTCGTTTACATTTATACTTAAGGTATTACCTGCTACAAGGGAGCCTGCTGAAATATCAAACTTGAGAAGCTCAAGGTTTCCACCATTAGTATCATCTATTATGGCAACTTCTTCCGCATCCTCAACAGTTATAAGACCTTTTTTGCCGGTGTAATTACCGTTGGTGTCATATTTTTCCCATAGGATAACTCCCTCATCTTCATAAAGCGATGATGTGGAAAAATTTCTCAAAGGATTGGCGGAATCCAGGATATCGTTTTCAGGGGAGTTTGTATCTTTTCCTGTTCCGGTTTTAACATTAAGAGTAGCAGAACTTGCCGGATTTCCTGCCAGATCATCGGTAAAAGCTGTAATTTCAATGGGTGTTTCAAGATCTTTATTTTTAATAATGGAAACGGAAAGTCCGTTCTGAATGATGGCATAATCATCACTGCTCACAGGTGGCGTGCTTGTAAGAGGTGGAACAGTCGTTGTTGTCAATCCTAAATAAAGTGCATCTGCAAAATCCTGATCTGTTACAGCAGCACCAGGAACGGCAACTGTTACAGCATGGGTTCCATCAATGGTAAATGTTATGGTGTCACCTGCATCAAACCCCTGAAAACCACCTTCTCCCCCAAGGGTCATTATGGAGCTTCCAAAGGTTGGGCGTCTTACTGCAAAAAGCCCGCCTGCTGCCCCGTCAACCGAAGAAGATATGGATATATCAGGATCTGTCTCTATGGTAAGGGTTCCTGTTACAACTGCTGACATATTTGGAGCCCCTCCCTCATCTACCTGAACCGCAGTTGTACCGTTGCCTGAAAATGATATAAATGCACCAGGGGCAGGGACAGGAGAAGAGATATCAAAACCCTCAAGACCTATGGTTCTACCTGAACTGCTCACCATGCGAAACTCGGTGTTGGATGCATCGGAAGAGTCATACTCAAGCCGGAGATCATCATCCCCATAAATATCATTGATAGCCTCAACTGCAGCAAGAAATGCATCTTCATACTGCTCTTGAAGACCCCCTGATGTTGAATCAACTTCAAATGTTTCATAATGGGTGATGCCATCCACATAAATCCCAAAACTCACAGTTTCACCATCAGCAGGTGGAGGTGGAGACAAAGGTGCAATACCTGTAGCTGCTGAAGCAACATCAAGAATGACACTTGTTTCTGAAGCATAGGCTGTTACTCCATCCACTTTGCTCAATGCCTCTGCAATTGATGCTGCGGACTGTTTTGCATCACCTCCTGCATACTTTATCTCCACAATCTCTTTTCCAGAGGGGCCACCTGCAATGATAATGTTCTGCTCTGCAATGGGGGCAAGAGAAGGATCCATCATAACGCTTCTTGCATCAACTGCATATCCGGAAGGAACAACACCAATTTTCTGACCGTCACTCTGGGAAACAAGGCTATTCCCAATGGTTGTGCCATCAAGGACAGTCAGTTTATAAACAGCCTCTTCAGCCAAAAGATCCGCCCCTGCCTGCCAATTGGATATTTTTGCTTCAGATATACCCATATCCATCTCAATTTTTGAGTAAACCGGATCGGCATCTGTTTTGTCCTCAATCCACATGGTAAGATTTTCAGAGTGATCAATCTTTTCTCCATAACTTAAACTTGTAAGCCATCCGCTCTCATCCACAGCATAAGTTCCTGTAATGGAATCGGAAAAATATTCAAGGCCGGCTCCAATGGAGTGCTGGTAATTAATTGCCCAGACAACCTCATGGGAAAGTTCGTCAATTTCGGCCTGGTACTTTGGGATAACCTCTTCACGCACATCAAGCCATCCGCCTATCTGGCCGCCTGTGATCTTGTCGGAAATAATCTGAGAACCACCTGCAGAGTTATGCCATGCTATCTGGTTATTCTTGACAGACAAGTCATAGGTGCTGTTTCCGTTAACAATGGGAAAACCATTTGCAACATTTACAACAACAGCGCCTGATGGCTGTTCAAATGTATCGATAGCAATAAGTTTGCCCAGTTCATCTATAAGAGCATTTCTCTGATCACGCTTGTCATTGGAAGTTCTCTGGGTCTCCTGCCCCATTATATCCTCGTTAAGCTCAGCAATATCGGCTGTTATATCGTTGATTCTGTCAACAGCATTTATAAGTTTGTTTGAGATCTCCACACCAACCCGATCAAGATAGTCATAGGCCATGGAAAAACGCTCTGCAAGCTCCTGGCCGTTTTCAAGAACAATGAGCCGCTCGGAATCATCTGCCGGGTTGTTGGAAAGATCGTTCCATGAATTCCAGAAATCAGTCATGATATTACTTATGCTGTTCTCGGAACTCTCGTTAAAATGATCTGCAATGATTCTTACGTAGTAGTCTGCCTCTTCATATCCTGCAAGGCTTGCCTTTTCTCCTGTGAGGCGGTTCTCCAGCAACTGATTGACTGACTGGGTAATCTGACTTGAGTCAACACCGCTTCCAAATAGAAACCCTGCATAAGGAACAGGCCCCTTGTTTATCTGCTCAATGGTCTGCCTGCTGTAGTCCGGATTGTTAACATTGGCAATGTTGTTACCGGTCACATTCAGGCCGTACTGATTGGCAGCCAGCGCATCCTTTGCAATATGAAGTGTTGATCCAAGTCCTGACATGATTGCACCTCCGTACAGTTATTATCGGCATCTAAAGAAGAGGCTTTATATACCCAGGAAAAAAACGCCTTAAAATCAGTAACATGGCAAAAATTCCCAATGTCATCAGGAAGTTTTTTCCCTTTAAGGCATCTTTTTTTCCTTATTGATATATAAATGCAATGGGTGTGCCAGTAATGGAAGTACTTTTTCAAATATTGGTGCGTAGAGAATGTGATTGGTGCAGAAGTGCAGCTCCTGCAAGAGAAGAGATGGTTTAATAATCCCGCGAACTAAGGACAGGGTATCGAAAAACCATGAATTATTGAAGATAACTATCTTTAATATTTAGTGCTGAACTTATTTTTTCAGCCATATCCCTGGTTAAACGTCTTTTTCCATGCTCATATTCACTTACCATGCTTTGACGGATACCAACAATGTCGGCGACCTGTTTTTGAGTTAAGCCTGCTTTTAACCTTGCAGCGACTAAAAGATTGCCTGTTCTGTTTGACTGCATTTCCTTCCAAAAATCAGTTTCTTCAACGGGAATAGAGTCTTCTGAAGAGCTTTCCGTTAAAATTTCCAAATCATATCTTTCACGTATCCAGGCAATTAACTCTTCTATTTGATCTCCCTGAATAGATAACTCAATATGGGGCTTTTTTCACGAGAGCCAACATAATATACCTCAATCAATATTTCGTCATTTTCATTAGACCAGCAAGCCACGTATCTAATATTTCATATGGTGATAATATCACTACAGAAAGTAATATACAAGTGGCTTCTCAAAAATGACACACAAGTTTTTTCCAAGCGAAAATCAAACATTGAAAAAACACTACACCCTTGCAGAAAGAAGAGATGTTGAAGCCCCCCTGCCATAGCGAGTACCATAAAATGAGGGAGTGACACCGGAAACACCCTTGTGCCCGTAAGATTTATGCGCTCTTGCACCTGTAATGGTTGACATAACCCCATCAATGACACCAAGATGCTCCTGAATGGAACGACGATTGGAAAGAGCCTGCTGCTTGAGTTCCTTCTTTTTTGCATCAAGGGCAATATTGAATTTTTCAAGTGAGGATTTGATTTTTCGATTTAACGGAAGATCACCTATAAGGCAGGAAAGACTGAAATTTCGGGCATCCATACCGTGAAAAATACCCTTTTCATCCAAATATTCAAGAAGGGATGTTCTGAGTTTCTGAATCTCAAGGGCAAGTTCTTTTTTCCGTGATGATGCTGCCCAAAGGGCATTTACATCCATTTTAACTATGTAGCTGCTCTCCAGCTCAAGAATCTTTGTAAGCTCTGAGTAGAGTTCCAGCTTTTTATTCAAAAAATTTTCGATCTCAGCAGCAAGATTTTCCATGGCAACACCTCCGTACAGTTATTATCGGCATCAATATTATCGGCATCAAAAAGATAGGCTTTACATCTTCGGGTAAAAAGTGCCTCTAAATCAACAAAACAAGAAAATTTTACCAAATAAACAGGAATTATTTTCCCTTTAAAGGCTTATCGTTCCTTTTGATTTATATAACAGCAATCGGTGTGCCATTGAGAATGGAAGTTTTTTGGGTATCTATCAGGAACCCTCAATTCTGGCAATTACCTGAACTAACTTGTCAATATCCATTACATATTCTGGCGTAATTGAGCGTTATTCCATAAAAGAAAAAGGGCAACACCATTATAGGTGTTACCCTTTTCTTGTCACCTGAAAAAAATATCTACTATAAATCAGTCAAGAGCAGTTGGGAAACAATCCTCATCAATACCATTTCCAAGAATCTCTGTGGCGTCAGGATTTATCATGGGATCCTCATCATCACAATCATATCCCTGACCAGTTCCATCCTTTGTAAAACCGTCACCATCAGCATCATTGCTGGTAGGAACAGCATTCAATACAAGCTCAAACAAAATTCTATTATCACCTGGAATTGTCACAAGTTGCATTTCTATGTTAGATAATTCAACTTTTTGCTTGGGTGATGTTGCTGTGTCCTGAATATACAATGCAGGGAGCTTTAAGGTCACATCTTCGTTGATGAAATACGGAGATGCCTTTAATTCACATGTTTCATCATCACATGTTCCATCCTTGCAAATTATTACTGTAATTTTCTTCTTTGCATAATACTGGGGAAACGTGTCAGTCCAAATCTCAAGGGTTACATCATAGGTTCCTGTATGCACATCAAGGTCTGAAATTGTCATCTCGCTGGTTGCATTACCTGCTATCGAAATAGGATCAGCTGAAGCAGTTTTCAGGGCCTCAACATCGGCATCCCAACTCCACTTATATACAAAATTGCCAGGATGTGGAGTACCTTCTACTGCCTTATTAATTGCGGTTGGATCAACATAGAAAAACAGATCCGTTCCGCTACCTGAACCAACCTTGGGAACAGTATAAGGATCTACTATCTGAGCACCACTACCACCGCTACCACCAGTTGCATCCCAAATTTCCACTGTAAAATCAAGTGCCTGGGTACCGGCACCTTCTGAAATCTTGCGAACGCATCTTACATACAGCTCGCTTGTCCTCGGTGATATACTGGTCACTCCGTCTGTCAAAGAGACAATCCATGCATTGGTATCATACAATTCAGGAATACTGGCAGACCAGTATAGACCTTCTTCACCGCTGAAATACTGTTCATTTATAGCTGGAGAATAGTCAGCATTTGATATTGACTCAAGCTCGGTAATTGTGGGCATTCTCCATGCGTGCGGCCCATTACCTCCTAAAATCAGATTATCACAATAAAAACAGGCAGAATCCCATGTATAGGCATAGGAAGGAGATGCAGCCTGCCACATCAAGCCTGTCCCTGTATCGGTGACGGTACCTGTCCCAGTGGTGTAGGGTCCATCAAGGCTACTTCCAAAATAACCGGACAATGGATGGTCTCCATCATCCACTACATCTTCACAATCTAATGCAAAAGCATTACTGCATGCAATGGATACAATAAAAAGCAATGACACAAGCACACTGATTTTACTATTCCATAAACCTAACCATTCTTTTTTCATAAGTCTCTCCCTTAAATTTAGCAGTTATTTGTTTATTATAAGAGTTATCTTAACTCTCGGTTTTTATTAATCAGAATCTTTTAATTTTATATATTATCGGCATCAGCGACTTAAAACTAAAACAGTTTTATTATTTTTTCATAGCATTGCAACAAACATTCCATTAAGACAGTCAATTTGTTAACATCATGTTCTTGTTAGCTTTTTTTATTTTCATAATTCACAAAGGTCTGCAATGAATTATAATTTTTGTTATATGAAGACTTTTTTTCGCATGGGGAAAGCATATTGATATCAGCTATGTACCGCGGGAATAACCAAAGCACAATTGGTATAACTTTTATTATAAAAATCCACTTAACAGTATATTTATCCTTATTCGTCAGGCGTTTTCCTTTATTGAATCAATATAGAGCGTATCTGGACATATATACTGCTCATGCGGCCATACAACTGTACCATGAAATGCTTTAGTCAATTTGAAATAATTTTTATCCTGAAGTTCCCTGAAAACTCCGAAATCAAGCAAATGTGTGCAGTCGTAAACCCCTTTCTCTCCATTTGCAAAAAGAGCATCAATTTATAATCATCGCCTGGTATGACTTGTTTAACTCTTGGGTTCATAGCTCTAAATATATTGGAATATCTATTCAGTTTTTTTCAGCCAATCACAACTCAATTTCCCTTCTGCCCAAAAAAATCTCCCGCTTTATAGCTCTCTCATAAACGTCTGCTTCATCATTTGTCAAATCGCCAAGTATTCCTGCAGAAGATAAAATTTTTCCCTTAACGTTCTTTTTACTTGAAGTCAAAACATCCTTTTTCATAAAATGAATCATTTTAATTATTTTCCTGATATCACCCTGATCAAGGTTTTCTAACTCATCCAAAAGCATTTGCTTATCTACACAATCGACTAACGTTATAATCTACTAACATTATTTTATTTTCAGGAAAACATTGAAGTTGAGTCAAAGCAGCTCTCATTTTAAGATTTTTGCAAAATGGATATTTTTTTCAAACGATTGCTCAAAGCAGGTTGAGAAATACCCAGCATTTTGGCAGCAACAGTCTGGTTTCCTGACGCACGTTTCATGGCTTCAAGCACAAGGTATTCTGTAGCCTTTTTTATTGTGGGCAACTCCCGTGCAAAGGGAAACGGTGCTATTTCGTCCATGTTGATATTTTCAAGGCAGGTATAAGCGCTCTGCTGCTTTTCAATGTAGTATTTAAAAACATCAAGGGAGAGTGTGCCGGACTGATAATTGCCCAGTGCATTATAGATCATTGCCCGAAGCTCCCTTATTCTGCTCAAACATTTTAAGCATTTTCTCATTGGCAGTAATTATTTCAGAAAAGGCAGGATCAACAGCAGGAGATTTTTATATTTAAACACACAACTGCCGGACATTTTTGTTTTTCCTTTATTTTTGTCTGTACATAAAAATTTAATAATAAAAGATAAAGCCTGTCAGGCTTGTAATTTACCATGGCGTTATATATCATTAAGGGAAAATCCCGAACATTGCAATCGAAACCAAAGTCAAATATTAATAATTTCTCAACTTACATTGAATTAAAAATCAAAGCAATAAATAAACACTAATTACAGTAATTCATGTAACCTCTTATCATAACCTGGAAAAATAATGGAGGAGATATGAGAAAAAGGTTAACTACATCCTCATATACATTCAGAACAATCATTGAACAAAACGGTATGTATGTGGACAAGACACGTGAAATTTACCGAATGGTCAGCAAGCTTGAGGGACAATTTTTCCTCTCCAGGCCAAGGCGTTTTGGAAAGTCTCTCACACTTTCCACCCTGGAGTCTGTCTTTAAGGGAGAGAAAGTGCTTTTCAAGGGATTGTATATTTATGATCAACCATTTGAATGGAAGCCTCACCCTATTATAAGGCTCTCCATGAATAATCTGACAGGCAACACATGTGAAGAGTTTCAGGAAAATATATGTATGGAACTCGACTGGCTGGCAAGCAAATACGGCATTGAACTTGCTGCCAAAAGACCCGCTGCAAAATTCAAGGAACTGATTCAAAAAACCAGCGACACGGGAGGAAAGGTTGTAATTCTAATTGATGAGTATGACAAGCCTATTCTGGACAACATCATTAATAAAAACGAAGTTTTATCTATCCGTACACTTCTGAAACAGTTTTACGGCATGATCAAGGCACTGGAGGAACACATCCGTTTTTCATTTATCACAGGTGTCAGTAAATTCACACATGTCTCTATATTTTCTGATCTTAACAACCTGGATGACATAACAATGATGGAGGATTACGCAACAATATGCGGTTTCACAGAAGAGGAGTGCAGGTACTATTTTGCGGAGTGGATTGACAAGTGTGCAGAAAAAAACTCCATGAGCCGAAGCCAGTATCTGGAAAAACTGCGCCTTGTCTATAATGGATTTCGATTCAGCAAAAAGCCTGTCACTGTCTATAATCCGGTATCTTTCATAAAAGCCATGGAACAGGGAGATTTCGGACATTACTGGTTTGAGACAGGAACACCTTCCTTTCTGCTGGAGCTTTTAAAAAAGGCACATGAGGAAAATTCTCAACTGACACGTCCCAATTGGACAATTGTGGATATTGACGGAATGAAGCTTATATCCGATACATTTTCCAGCTATGAGGTAGATCACATTGAAGTAGAGCCTCTTATGTTTCAAACAGGTTATGTTACCATACGTGATTATGACCCTGATTCACGGCTATATACCCTGGGCTATCCAAACGATGAGGTACGATATGCCTTTATCAAAAAACTCTCGGGTTACTTCACTCCTGTGGCTGAAGCCCGTGTTCCGTCACTAATTGAGCAACTTCGTTCAGCACTTGTGAACAACAACCTGGAGTCCGTATTTGAGATACTTACTGTTTTCTATGCACGTGTGGAAAACAGCATAAAGCTTAAGCATGAGAAATATTACCAGACAATTTTTTACATTCTCTTCACACTTCTTGGATACCGGATTCAGGTGGAGGAGAACACCAACAAGGGGCGAATGGATGCTGTGGTTAAAACCCCAAAAAGGATTTACATCTTTGAGTTCAAGCTGAATATGAGCGCCCAGGAGGCCTTACAGCAGATAAGGCAAAAGGAGTATTACCAGAAATATGCACTTGATGGCCGCCCCGTGACACTTATCGGGATTTCATTCAACAAGGATTCCGGTGAAATCAGGGAATGGAAAACAGAGGAGCTCTTTTTAAAGTGAATCCTGCAACTGCCTGTAGAGAAACTCGCCAATACCTGTTGCATTACCACTCTTTGACAGATTTTCCGTAAGATATTGATCATGAAGAGACGTATATATATCCATTCCCTGACTATCCGGAAAAAGTGAATTTCCAGGCAAGGTTGCACGCATTGACTTCATCATGCTCTGAAGAAAAATAGCCTCAAAACCCTGACACGCTTCTTTAAGCTCCTTTTTCTCTTTCTCTGTTGCAGAATCTTCCGAAGCCTTGCCATTTTTTATCTCATCAGTGCGATTTCTTACCTTGTCAGCACTGTTATTAACCCTTTGAGAAAGGTTGTCCCCATAAATCTGTGATGTCGAGGATATATCCATTTTATCACCTTGCTCCTTAAATTCTCAAAATCGACACCTATGAGCTTTTGAACTTTGTCAATACTGTCTGAATCAGGATGCCCAGGATGCTCAGGATTTACAGGATAAAAATCCTGAGCATCCTGTAAATCCTGGTTATCCTGATTCAGACAAATTCAATAAATGCCAAAAAGGTGTCGCTTTTGAGTCAATTACCCTGTTTCTTTTTATATAATTTCAATTTCAGCCTGAAGTGCCCCTGCTGCCTTGATGCTTTGAAGAATAGTAATAAGATCCCTTGGGCTTACACCTATGGAGTTAAGTCCTCTTACAAGCTCTCCAATTGTGGAACTTCCCTCCATTGTCATCACATTGACCTTCTCCTCTTCAACCTGCACTTCTGTCTGAGGAGTTGCAACAGTTGTTCCGTCTGGTGCAAGCGGAAGTGGTTGAGAGACTTCCTGATCTTTCTTTATGGTGACTGTAAGATTTCCGTGGGCAACTGCCACCGTTGATATTGTTACATTATCCCCTATCACCACAGTACCTGTCTTTTCATTGACAACAACCTTTGCCTTTGAATCGGGAATAACAACAAGGGACTCAAGATCAGCTATGAACTCAGCTACACGGCTTTCTTGCATATCCTCGGGAACATTAAGCTGAAGGGCACTGGAATCAAGCGTCTCTGCAATCCCGTCTCCCATGGAACTGTTGATGGTATCGGCGACCCTTTTGGCTGTAGTAAAATCAGGATTATAAAGGGAAAGCGTCAATGTCTTCTTGCCATCAAGCTTTACCGGAATCTCCCGCTCCACTGTTGCGCCACTGACAATTCTTGCAACCTGGAGATGATTTTTCCAGGTTCCGCCACCTGCATCCCCTGCCCCTACTCCTCCAAGTGCAACAGGACCCTGGGCAATTGCATATACCTTACCATCAACACCTTTAAGAGGTGTTAAAAGCAGAGTTCCGCCGACAAGGCTTTTTGCATCGCCAATTGAGGAGGCTATAACATCAAGCTTGTTACCAATCCTTGCAAAGGGAGGAATGTTGGCTGTCACCATAACAGCGGCAATATTTTTAACATTCAATGCATTTTTATCAACATTGATGCCCATTCGCTCCATCATGTTTGCAAGGGCCTGTGTTGTAAAATCAGAACCTGATTTATCACCAGTGCCATTAAGGCCAACAATAAGACCATAACCTGTAAGCTGATTGACCCTAATACCCTTGATGGCGGCAATGTCTTTTATCCTTGCGCCGTTTACATTGCCGGCAACAATACACAAAATTGCCAAAGTCAAAAAACATAAAGCAAAGAATCTATAAAATCTAAAAGTCATTTTAGGGCACATGGCCAATCCTCCTTTTCAAGATTCATAATTTTTTTTAAAATGGCCACAGATTATCAAACAATCTTGTACCCCAACCCTGTTGCTGTTTGTCAGCAATAACTCCATGACCAAAATACTCAATCCTGGAATCAGCAAGATATGTTGATTGCACCTTGTTGTTATCTCCAATATCCTCAGGACGAACAATACCTGAAACAACAATATACTGTACCTCCTGGTTCACCTTGATGGCACGCTTACCATATATAACATAATTTCCATTGGGAAGAATTTCGGTGATTCTGGCGGCAATGGATGCAGTTATACTGCCGTTTCTGTTGCTTTTGCCTTCACCTGTATATGCATTATCATATTTGGTGCCAACAATTTTATCTGCAAGCATTCCCTTGGTAACAGGGTTGGGAAGAGCTTCAAACTGACGCATGTAACCAAAAAAATTGGGCACACCAATGTCCATACTGGTGCTTCTTTTTGCCTCGGTACTGGCATCCATGCTTGAAGTTGCATTTTCAACAATATCAACAATTAATGTATCGCCGGGCTGCCTTGCCTTGGTATCTTCAAAAAATGGATCACTCTCCTCTGTCCATAAAGAACCTTCAGAAGGGGGAAGAGGCTCATAACGAACTTGGAGGGAAGGCTCCTCAGATATTCCTGGCGGGGTAACAGCCGATCCTGTCTCTTGCTGAACCGCTGCACAGCCGGAAAGAAAGAGAAACAACAGTACAATAGATGCAGCAGTAGAAAACTGTATGGTCTTTTTATCTGTATAATTCATTTGTACCTCCTGAATGGCAAAAAACATCAATAAAGGCATATTTCATTTATATTCAAAATCGACACCTATGATCTTGTAAGCCTTGTCAACACTGTCTGAATCAGGATTCCCAAGATTAACAAGATAAGGCAAGATTTTCTATCCTGAGCATCCTATCCATCCTGGTTATCCTGGTTCAGACAACTGCAATAACTTCGGAAAAAGCAATAAGATGTCGATTTTGAGTTTATAGGTTTGCACTTTGACTTATTCTGTGTCTGAATCACAGATTAAACGGATTAAATGATTGCACTGATTAATAGAATCTGTGCAATCCGAGTAATCTTGTGGTAATCCGTGATTCAGACAATTAATGAATGAGTACGAAATAACATTCCCATTTGATAATTTAAACATACCGGCCTTCAAAGATAGGATCTTTTTAAATGTGTAAGTTATTGAAAACCGACTTCTAAAATCAATAATGGCTAATAAAATACATTGACTTCATCCTTACTTGTTACAACCACATTTATCATTTTACCGGATGTCATGTTTTCAACCTGAATGGTGTCACTCTTTTTGCCATCTTCCCTTGCAATACCCATAGTTACAATGCGAAGATTTCCCCTTGATGCAACAACCTTTACCATATCTCCACGATTTACAAGCGGAGATTCTTCAACCATATCCATTGTAATAGCTCTGTTTCTGTAAGCATTTCTGACAAGTACTTTACCAACAACATCATCGGGATTGCTTAAATATTCCCCTCTTATATTTGACACATTCATCCGCTCAACATTAATATCAGATGAAGTCAGAAGAGTTTCACGCCTAAAGGATCGGGTGGCACACACCACATCATCAAAAATATCTATCCTGCCTGAAAGTGATAAACGTCCATAATCCTTTCCATCCACAGTAACATCAACATAAAGTGTTACCCTTCCCTTCAGGTCTTTTCCCTTGTTTAAAGGAGGTGAAAGCTCAATTTCGCCTCTGGGATATATATCAAGTCCCCTTACTGAAAAATCACGAATCTCGTAATCCATACCATCCATACTGGTTTCAACGTACTCTTCAAAGATAGCATTCAAATCCTCTTTGGAAAGCTCCTGACTTGCACGCTTTACATAGACCCTTTCAGGAACAACAATAGTCATCTCATCGGAAAAGAGTTTGCTTGACCGTATTTTTGATTCAATACGGCTTCCGCTGATATTTTTTATCCTGCCCGGAACAGGAGCAAAACCTGCCTGTATTGATGCGAGCTGCTCTCTGATCAAACCCGGAACTGAAATATCGGCAATTTCTCCAAGGGTGAACTTTCTGCTGTTGACAAAAGAGGACTCCCGCACCTCAATATTAACATTTAAACCATCTTTAAAATCAACAGATGCGTCATAGTTAGAATATGCTGCATCAATTGCAGGTGATTTATCTTCTGCCGTTGAAGAATCAACAGACTCAACTTTTTTAAGATGTTCATGTCTCTGCGATGTTGCACTTTGAGCGGCAAAGGAAAAGGAAATAATGAGTAAAGAGATTGCAGCAGCAAAAAGTACAGTAAAAAATTGTCGTGAATTCATGCTGATTCCCCCTGGCAATCTTATCGTTTAAGTCCGTTGGCAATACCGAGCATGGCATCTGCTGTCGTAACCGACTTTGAATTTGCTTCATATGCTCTCTGTCCCGTGATCATACCCACCATCTCCTCAACAATACTTACGTTGGACATCTCAAGGGTATTGTTGGCAACAGTACCTGAGCCATTCTCACCTGGCACCTGTTCAGTACCGGCTCCGGAACCTTCTGTGGGGCGAAAAAGGTTATTTCCCACTGCAAAAAGCCCTGAAGGATTAATGAAAGTTGTGACATTGATCTGCTCTGTGGCAAGAATCTCTTCATTGGCTCCATGAACTGTCAATGTGCCGTTATCCTGGAGGGTAATGACAGTTGCCTCGGCTGGAATGGCAATCTCGGGCTGGAGTCTGTCGCCACTTGTGGTGGTAATAAATCCTTCGCTGTCAAGGGTAAAATTACCAGCTCTTGTATAGAGATCCTCGTCACCGTGCAGAACCCTGAAAAATCCGTCACCCTGTATAACCATATCAAGCTCATTGCCTGTCTGGACATAATCACCCTGGGTAAAAATTTTCTGTACACCCGCAGGTTTTACCCCCATACCCACCTGAATTCCTGTGGGTACCTGTCCGCCTCCAGGAGTTGTTGCCCCTGCTATCAACATGGTCTGGTACATTAAATCCTCAAAGTTTGCCCGTGATTTTTTAAATCCAGAAGTGCTTGAGTTGGCAAGGTTATTTGCCACTACATCTGTCTGCATCTGCTGGGAATTCATGCCGGTTGCGGCAGTCCACAATGCTCTTATCATGGTTCACCTCCCTTATATTTTTAACTTAAAATATTTCCTGTAAAGTGTATAGAAAACATATTGTTACTTATCGCTGTCTGTCCACAAGTGTATAGAAAACACATTGTTACTTATTGCTGTCTGCCTACAAGTGTATAGAAAACATATTGTTACTTACTGCGGTCTGCCCACCTCGGTTATTGCCTTGCCATCAACTTCATCAAAGGTGAGCATCATTTTCTGAAATGTTTCATACATTCTGTGGTGATCAATCATTGTGACCATCTCATCAACAACCTGCACATTTGACCCTTCCAGAGCACCTTGTTTCACAGAAATTCTGGCAGGCTCCTGCTCATCTTCATCAGGATCTCCTTTATAGACAAACAGGTCAGCTCCCTGCTTATCAAGCTTCTGGACATCCTCAAAAGTCACAATATCAAGAACATCCACTGCAACACCATCAACTGTTATATTTCCGGCCTTGTTGATCTGAATATTTTCCCCGTTTATTGTGATATCACCATTATCCCCCTGCACAGGAAAGCCCTCCTGATTTATGAGAATACCCTCTGAACTGAGGGTAAAATTACCATCCCTTGTATATCTTATGCCATCCGGGGTATTGACCTTAAAAAAACCCTCATCTCCCAAAGCAAGATCCAGTTTATTATCGGTTCTGCGCATATGCCCCTGACTGAAATCGGTGTTAAGTTGAGCCTTGAACATCCTGTCAAAACTTACGACATCCTTTTTGAATCCTGCGGTCTCGGAATTGGAAAGATGATTGGAAGTTGCCTCAAGTTTTCTCTCCTGCCTCAAGCCACCCTGTACCGGTCGTGTCATTTGAAGAATCATATATGCTGCCCCCGCATTTTTTTTTGCACATCTGCCTGACATCTTAAGCATCAACATATAGACGTCAGATTTCTTTTTTAAAATCAATATACAGGATGTTAATGCAATATAAGTGCCAGTTAAAGGAGCACACCATTAAATAAAAGAGGGAAAAAGAAGAGAGATGCTATTTTTTTCTTTTGGAATTAAGGGAATAGACAAAGGCAAGAAGTTCGGCAACTGCAACATAAAGGGATGGGGGAATCTCTTCATCAATGTTAAGGGTGGATAGAACCTCAACAAGATCAGGGTCGTTTTTTACTGGAATTCCATGCTCTTCTGCAAGGGCAATAATATTTTCAGCAACACTGCCAGTTCCCTTTGCAGTGACTTTTGGCACCTGCTCGCGATTTTTATCATAGCGAAGGGCCACAGCTTTTTTCTGTTTTTTTCTCGGCATGGCAGGTTCTTATAATATTTTTTTAATGGGGAAACTTTTAATCAGCTCCCCTATCTTTAAATGTTGGTATCTTTCATGTTTCTTTTTGCACTTTTTCTGAAACCATGATTTTCATGATTAAGGGATTATCCTGTTTTTTCAACACGTTAATCCCTTAATCCTTTACCGTGCTCAATTAAAAATTGTTGAAATAAAACAACCTCCACCGCCGCCATCTCCTCCCTCATCTTCTGGAGGAGTTACGGGTTCTTCCGGTTCAGGGTCGGGATCAGACGAAATTTCAGGGGTTGTGCCAAAGGCAATGGGGTCGGAAATAATGCCGTCAAGAGCAGCATCGTCATCACCTGAACCACCATCCGTCAAAATAACATACAGTCTGGTTCTATCAGAAGAGAAGGTTACATTATCAGAATATTCGTACCACCCTGTTGAGTAACTGTATTTGTAAACACCGTAATCTTCCGGCATGGGTTCTGGAAAATAGACAAGCATAAAGGCATTTTCACCTGGTTCAACCTTGATCTTCAAATCAACAAGGCCATAGGTCATATTTTCAGGTCTTCCTGCATCTTCCTTGATAAACTGCGGATATAGCGGGTCGATGGCAACATAATCCCCATCTCCGGCAAGGGCAACACCAAGGGAATTTGCTGAATCAGCAGTTTCAAATGCTATAACACCCGAAGGATACTCATCAATGCCATTCGTCAAAACATTGACTGTGACATCATCATCACTGACGCTGCCATTTGTGTCTGTAACAGTTAATCTGAATGTCAACACAGAAATTTCATCTGCCGGAGGAGCCACAAAAGTCACTTTTTTAACTGCACTGTCTGAAAGAACCACAAGATTGTTTTTATCATCATCTATCTGCTGCCACTTCCATGAGGCTATGCCATATACCCCAGGAAGAGATGCACTTCCATCAAGGGTCACAGTTGTCCCTTCCACAACGGTTTGATCAGCTCCGGCATCTGCAAAGGGAATGTTGTCAGCACTGTCAGTCACTGTAAGATGGAGAACCCTTGTTGTGTTATAGTGATCCATAACCTGGAATGTGGTCTCTCCCATCTCTTCAGCAAGCACACGAAGTCTGTATCCATTGCCATCTGTTTGAGCAACTATATCCATCGTGGCAATATGGGGGTAATCCCTGTAGTAGCGGTATGGAGGATGCCCGCCTGAGATTGAAAAATATGCCACCTGATCAAGGGGAACCGATACATACTGCTCCCCAAGCTGCATAGGGTCACTCTGTTCGGTGTGATTAATTGTCAGGTTAATGGTTGTTTTTACTTCGTCACCATGACTGTCTTTTGCAATAAGAGATATTGTATGTTCACCTTCTGAAAGGGATGTGGAGAAATTAACACCACTTCCAATAAAACCATCAACATCAGATACCCAGGAAAGAGATGTCCCGGTAAGATTGCCGTCTTCATCATCTGTTGCATAACCGGCAAAGCGAATTACCTCTCCATCATCAAATTCAGACTGATTATCCGGCGATGTGATGACAGGTTCAGGCGGAGTGTTTGCAACAGTTACAAGAATAAAATCAATTCCCTTGGTGCCATCACTGTCTGTTGCTGTAAGGGTTATCAGATGTTTTCCTGCAGAAAGTGTATTTATCTTGAAAATCTCACCTGTTCCAATGGATGTTTTCTCAAGATTTGATGTCCAGACAAGGCTCTCTCCTGTCAATACTCCATCTTCATTGTCTGTGGCACTTCCCACAAATTCAATATATTCATTTAGATAAAAGGAAGTTCCGTCAGATGGAGCTGTAATCTCAACTTCCGGAGGAAGCGCTCCTTCTATGACAATGCTTACAAAAGCGCGGGCAACATTTCCGCTGCTGTCAGTTGCTGTCAGAGTAATGAGATGTGTTCCCATGGCAAGGGTGGAAACAGAGATGCGATTTCCAGTTCCAATGGAGGTTGAGAGCTGATTTGATGCCCAGACAAGGCTTGAGCCAGTAAGTTCCCCATCTTCGCTGTCTGTTGCAGTACCTTCAAATTCAATGGGTTCACTGAAATTAAAGTGATCTCCATCGGCAGGTTTTACAATTTCAACGGTTACAGGGGAGCTGTCTTTTATGGTTACTGTTATTGTGGCAGTGGTAACAAGATCGGTGCTGTCAGTTGCAGTGACAGTAATAACATGGGTTCCCACCGAAAGATTGTTTATAGTTAAAGAGGTATCGTAACCAAAAAAGCCATCCCTGTCAGATTCCCATATTATAGATTTTCCAGTTATATCCCCATCTTCAGCATCTGTAACTGCTGCCAAAAAAGTAATGGTTTCTCCATAATCAATACTGCTGTTATCTGCAGGAGATCTTATCAATATAACCGGAGATGCATTACCAACTGTAATAGTTATTGACTCTGTACTGACAAGTGCGGTTTTATCAGTTGCCGTTACTGTAATAACATGAGTACCAACAGACAAAGTGGATTTTGTTAATGCTGTCCCTTCTCCAAGAAAGCCATCCCTGTCAGATTTCCATTGAACATTTTTGCCGGTTATGACCCCATCCTCAATATCCGTAACACTCGCCATAAAAGTAATAACTGAGCCATGGGAAAAGCTGCTGTTATCAGCAGGAGACATAATTAAAATTGAGGGTGAAGTATTAGTAATATTTACTGTTATGAATGCCTCGCCTTCTAAACCTGAACTATCGGTTCCAGTTGCAGTAATTATATGTGTCCCAGCAGATAACCCTGATTTTGTCAGAGCTGTTCCCTCACCAACAAAACCATCCCTGTCCGAAGTCCAGACAACTGACTTTCCGGTTAATACACCATCTTCAGCATCCGTTACGTTAGCTGTAAAAGTTACCACTGAACCGTAAGAAATGCTGACATTATTTGAAGGAGTCCTTATCACAACAACCGGTGAAGCATTGCCCACAATTATTGTTATGAAAACCTCTGTTGATGCATCGGAACTGTCGGTTGCAGTTACTGTAACTGTATGAGTTCCCACAGACAGATCATCCTTTGTGATGGAAGGTCCATATCCCATAAACCCGTCTATATTTGAACTCCAGACAACACTATTTCCTGTTAACGGGCCATCTTCTTCATCAGTAATGGCGGCCGTAAAAAAAATCGTTGAACCGTAGGAGTGGCTTCCCCCGTCGGCAGGAGAAGTTATCAAAACATCCGGCATGGCATTTCCAATGGTGACAGTTACTTTTGCGGTGTTTGAAAAACCATAATCATCCGTTGCTGTCACTGTTATCTCATGGGTATTAACCGACAAATCATTAAGAGGAATGGATGTACCATAGCCAAGATAACCATCCTTGTTTGATTCCCATATAAGATTTCTGTTTGGTACCGGAGTATTAGCTGATGTTGTTGCAGTCACAGAGAAAGTAATGTACGCTCCATACGAATAACTGCTATCATTAGCAGGGGAGGTTATATGTACCACTGGTGGTGTTCCCACAACAAGCTCAATAGTGGTAATGTTTGAAACATCATCATTACTGTCCACAACATAAAACTGTATTGTATGGGTTCCCATGGATGTAATAACAGAGGTATTTAGTATTGACTGCTGCCCTGTGGGGTTAAGTTCACCATCAATACTGGAAATCCAATGGTAGCCATCACTTGGAACAGTTGCCCCCTCATCAAGCTCAACCTCACCGTAAAAAAGAATGTTGTCACCAAGCTCCACCTGATAGCTGTCAGCAGGGGGAAGCTCTGAAGTGATATCTACGACTGGAGCTGCAATAAGAAAACTTACCTTACAGAAAGATAGGGCAGCGCAGAATATCAGGCTTGTGATAAAAGGCTTTAACATTTTAAAATTATATTTTTTCATAGAAACTTCCTTGCTTTTGAGCTACAAAATCATCGCTGTTGAGCTGCAAAATCATCAGGGAACAGTAATATTTCTCGAAACGACTCCCTTACTTCCCATGCTATCCGTTGCCACAAGAGTTATTGTATGGGTTCCTGTTTCAAAAGTTGAAATATCAAGACGAACAGATGATGTCAAAAGCCCTGCGCCTGATGCCTCTTCTGCAGGAATTTTTCCTTCCTGATCGCTTCTGTACCACTCCATGTCATCGCTGTTCAGGGAACCATCTTCAGCGTCATCTGCCTGGCCATAAAATGTGACAAAACCAGTTGATGAAGCGCTTGTATAATCCGAAGATGGATAGATTATTGAAGGTACCGGAGAAGTATTGGTTCCGATATTGATGACCACAGAATCAATTCCCGAAGCACCCCACTCATCCTTTGCTTCAAGGGTGATTATATGTTCGCCATCTGTCATGGGAAGATTGCCAAGAGCATCCACATTATCGGTTTTTATATTAAGGCTTTCTCCTGTCCCAAGAAGACCGTCAATGTGGGAAGTCCACTCAAGATTTCTGCCTGAAAGGTTTCCGTCTTCAGTGTCTGTTGCTGTCCCCTGAAAGTTTATCCACTCCCCGGGAGCAAATGTCTGACAAAGGGTGTTGCTGTCAGGGCACTCTTCAGGCGGATTTGAAATCACTGCCACAGGATTGCTGTTAACAATATTTATGGTTATGCTTGCCTGGGCTGTGCCTGATGCTCCTACAGCTCTTAGATATATGGTATGCTCCCCCTCTTTTAATGGTTCATAATCAAGAGCCTCAACACTTCTTGTATGAAGTTCATATGTGCCTCCTGTAAAAAGAGCACCATCCTTAGAAGATATCCACTGAAGATTATCGCCAGTAATGGGGGTTCCATCATAATCTGTGGCGCTTCCCACAAAATTGATGGTATCTCCGGCACTTACATCATATGTTGCTGTTGCGGAACTGCTGTCGGCTGGGCTTGTAATCTGAACTGTGGGGGTAGATGTATCCCCTCCCACTGTAATAATAATAAAAGCACTTGTGGCGCTTCCTGCTGTGTCAGTAACAGTCAGGGTAATGGTATGTTCACCGGCAGAGAGTGTATTTGTGGATATTGTGCCACCAGTACCCATAGCCCCATCAATGCTTGATGTCCATACAAGAGATGAGTCCGTCAGGGTTGTATCCTCTGCATCTGTTCCTGTCCCCTGGAAAGTTATTGTTTCTCCCACATTGAATGAAACATCTGTTGTTGGTGAAGTAATTGCCGCAACAGGAGCTGTATTTGAAGATGTTGAGTCAGACTCGCCTACTGTAATGGTTACAGAATCAGAATCAACAGTGTTTCCAGCACTATCAAGAAGAGTCAGGGTAATGGTGTGGTTCCCGGCAGTAAGGGTATTAAGATTCAGATTTGCTGTGGTTCCAAGAACACCATCAAGACTTGAATCCCACGAATAGGTATATGTTTCAGTGGCGCTTGCATCGGAAATCTGACTGACAAAGGAGACATATTCCCCACCTGCATAGACCTGATTATTAGAAGGAACCACAATGGCAATGGTTGCAGGAACTGTTTCAGGCTCAACCGTCTGTGTTGTATCACCGGAATCTCCGCTTGTTGCAATAATGGAGGCAAGACCGAATATAATAGATATAAAAAGCCCAAGAGTGTTTATTAGTCTGTCCATTTTTTTTAATTGAAATTTAAATTGTCTTTTCATTTTTCCATATGGCTTTTAGAAAGCCACTCCCCCTTCAATAAAATATCTATTCCAAACCAATTTTAAATGTTTCCATTGATTTCAATTTCTATTTTTCCCAGTGTCTGTTTTTTCTGTGGTAACAACTCCTGTCCAATAGCCTGTAGAAGAACCGGCAAAAATTGCCGCAAGGTCATAAGGATCAAATGTTCCTGAAACAAAAAAATCATCAACTGTTTCCAGAAATGGCAGCCGTTCAAAACAATTGGGTATCCATTTAACAATAAAAGAATCAAAAAGCTGTCCTATTTCAAAAAGGCCGTTAACAGAACCCCATAAAACAGCCGCCATAAGGCACCATTTTTTTGACTGTACCATAAAAGAGAAACTTATCATGGTAAAGGAAAATGTATGCAGATATGATGCCAGACTCCCATCAAGGGAACCGAACAAATCCGGCAGCATCTCATGAAATGATGCTCCGCCCAATAATACATGGACAAGCCAGCTTGATTCCGGTGAACGGTCAAAAAGATATATAAGGGTTCCGACAGATAATCCGGCAATACCAATAAAAAACTGCTTTATATTTATAGAAAGCCCCCGTCTTTTAAAGTTCTTTAGGATTTTCATATTTCTTTGTGGCAGATTTGTCTGGCATGTACGTTAGATAACCGCTCTGAACCCTTCAGGTTCCTGCTGCAATATCTCATTGATAAGTGATTTTTCACTTAACATCTCATGTTCTACCACACGGCAGGTGACATTACGTACAAAATAATCATGCTTCTGGAGATTTTTTGTAAGTTCCGGCAGCATCTGATTGAAAAAATTAGCAGTGTCAGGATCAGAAACCTGAAAAACACCTGAGATGTTGTTTTTAAGCATGGAAAAATCAGCCCGCACAGGGCCTAACTGCGTCATACTCAAAAAAAGGGAAACCTTCAAAAGATTGTCCGCTCTTGAAGCTTTTTCGGAATCCTTATCTCCAATATCAATAAACATCTGGCCAAATGAAAACTGACCATTTAGTAATATCGGAAACGGAATAAGGTATTTACCTGATTCGGAAAGATGTGTATTGACAAGCTGAACTTTTTCCAGATTCTGTGCAAATGATTTAATTGCTTCAATGTCAACATTCTCCAGCCTATCGGATGATTCAGTTAACTGCAATGCCATTGATTTGAGATCTTCTGTCAAATTATTGCCGGATATCCTGCCTGGCAGTAGAACATCAGGATTAGGCATCGTTTTATCAAAGGCAGGAGCAAATCTGGCTGCTGCCTCATGGGTAAAAGAATGTCTCGCCCCAGAGGTCTCTGGATTATTTGCAAAACGATTTTGTTCAAACAAATCCTGCCTCAACATTTTTTCTGCTCCACGGCTTTCTTTGATATCAGATGGATTGTTCGGGTTAAAGCCCAAATCCTTCTTTTCAAGTAGTGAATTATTATGTCTATAATTCTCCATCTGCTTTTCCGACCGTGTGTTACTCTGAATATAGTCAATCGTCTTCTGTTCCGGATTTGAATTACTTTGAATATAATTCACCATTTTTTTTTCCAGAAGCAAACCGCTTTTTTCCAGTAATCGGGGAATCAGAAGAAAATCCGCACTACCGGATTTCAAAGAAATATTTAAAAGCAATGATGTCATGGACATAAGACCAGAGCCTTTAGGTCTGATGTTTAACTGGGCAGAAGAATCAGAAACCTCTTTATTCAGCAGCTCACCCCTTGTTAAAACATCATCAGGTTTTACAGAAAAATTAAGGGAATCCGGTTTGTTTTGCACAACAGATCTGGCGGCCGGTTCTGGTTTACTCTCCACATCAGATCTTACAGTGACATCTGATTTAATATCCTGATTTACTCTAACAGGGGCATCTGGTTTAACCACCCCATCTGTTCTGACAGGGGTATCTGGCTTAATATCCCGACCTGCTCGGACAGATGCATCTGATTTAACATCCCGAATTTCCCTGACAGAGCTATCTGGTTTACTTTCCAGATTAAGTTTATCGGAAACATCAGTAGGGGATTTTTCAGGCGTCATTGAGGGTTTTAGATGCGAAAATTTATCTGGAACAGATGGCGCTACTGAAGAGGATGGAGTCTCTGACCTGACTGCTCCCTTAAATGAAGGTAATTCTGGTTGCTGTCCAGATTTTAGAACTTTAACATGACTTTCAAAACCTTTTTTCAGAGCAGACGACAATTTTTCTGCAAGACGGTCAAAACCATCAAAAGGGGAAGATTGTTTTAACAGAAGGCTTAAAGGGGTCTGCTCAAAACGACTGTTTTGTACAGAAACTTTCTGTTCCGTAATAGTATTGGCAGGTTTTGTTCCGGAAAGAGAGATTTTTTCCTTAAGAACACTCAACTCTCCCTGATCGTTAAGCTTCAACCGAATCATATCTCCGGTCTTGAAGTCAACTCCAGAAGGGAAATCAACTGCAAGCTTTCTCCCCTGAATCAAAAGCTCAAATTTTGAAGATGCAAGATGTTTCAATACCTTTGCATCAATCATACGCTCCTTGCCTGACAAGGGAATGGCAGATTTTTTCTGCAATCTGTCTGCTTTGAAAAGTTCTGATAAAATAACACCAAGCCCGCTCATCAGAACTGCTTCTCCATCTGGATAAATTTTTCTTTCAGGTTAATAACCAGTTGCACTTCTCCCTGGGGCATCGAGAGTCTTGACGCAATGGTTTCAACATCCATACCCTCCTGATAAAGCTCTACAATTTTCTGCTGCTGATCAAACACATCATCTTCCGAATGCCTTTCTCTAATTGCATCTTCGCGCAATGCAACATCCCTCTCCCTAAAATCAGACATTTCAGAAAGCCCTGAAAAACCCATATTGCCACCACCTCGCCTGGATTGACGTGATGAATTATAACTGTTGCTGAATTGTCCCTGATTGTTTAAAAGCACCTCAGCCCTTGAGAGAAGAAGATTAATACTGATTATTCTTGAATCAAGAGCATCATTCAACTCACGAATCAAACGCTTTTTCTCTTTTATCTGTGAGTCAAACGTGTCTGCTGCGGCTTCTGCCCCCTTTACAAGTGGATCCAGAAGATCAATAATATCCTGGGTGGCCCTGTCAATCATCTGAACTGCTGCCTTATCAGCCAAAGTATCAGTACTGTACTCAAGCTTTTCCAATGTTTCACGGTAAACTGATTCTGCCATTGTATTAAAATAATCTTTTTTCATGGCAGGATCAGAATAAAGTTTTCCCAGTTTTCTGACAACGCCCCAAACAAGCAGCACAATAAGAAACTGAAAACACAGTTGTAGTACTATCCAGAATTCAATGGAAAATAGTCTCATCATGCAACAGTATTAAGAAGGTTACCTGGCAAATCAGGATATTGTCCCTTTGTGGACTCGGGATTCTTTTTCTTTTTTTTTCTCTTCAATAACCTTCTCTTCTTGTTCTCCTTCCTCTTTTCATCAGCATTGACATCATTATTGAGAGCACTTTCGTTTTCCGAGGATTGCACAGTTGTCTGCTCAACAACTTCCCTTGTTACCTGCTGATTCTGAAGATGTTCGGGATCCGGCTGAACCGGTTTCAGGTGATGGGTAGCATCATGAGCTCTTCCTGACTGCTGAATAACAATATTATGACCTGGTATTGTTGTCATGGTATCACCTCCCCTATCCTGCTGATTTGTCAGCAACTAATATTAATGATTTATCAGCACTTAATGTTACTGTTTTGTCAGCACTTAATGTTACTGCTTTGTCAGCACTTAATGTTACTGCTTTGTCAACACTTAATGTTACTGCTTTGTCAGCACCTTATTTAAGGCCTATCCTGTTTCAAATTGAGAAAAAGTCACCTTATCAATTTTTTTACCTGGCAAAGCCTGATTCAACGCATCTATTATGATATCAAGAAGATCTTTTTCAGTCAATCGTGACCCTTTATCTGATCTCAACGCCTTCATAACAGCATCATAAACAGTATGCCTGTAATATGGTATTCTATCCATAATCTCGTCAAATGTTGTCATGTATGAATAATCAATAACAATATCAAACGACATATATGTTGTAAGTTCATCCTGGTCAGGGGTAATAACGACAAAACCTTCCATATTTATAGTTCCGGGACTGAAGATCTCTTCCTCTGCCGGTGGGGTCTCGTCACTGTTCATATCAATATCCATTACGTTTTCTGCAGGTTGCTCAAGAACAGGTGGCAGATCAGGTTTTTCTGAGACAAGTTTATCACGCAGGTAGAAAAAATATACAGCAGCAACGCAACCGCCTATAACAATAATGACAACAAGAATCATCAAAATAATCTTGACAAGAAATCCTTTTTTGCCAGAAACTTCTTGCCCACTCTCCTGATCACCAAGCTGCTCAATTTCATCAGTAGCAGCGGCGTCCTCTTCTTCAAGCAGAACAGATTCAGATTCATCTTCCTTATCAAGGTCTCCAATATTATCCTCAAAATCAGAAGATATATCCAGATCCTCATCCTGTTCCATGTCAGCCAGCAGATCCTCATCTTCCTCATCCGAACCAGCCAGCAAAGCATCAATATCATCCTGGGAGATAATATTGCGGCTCTCTTCATTATCGTCATCAGAATCAGGAGGTAATTCCGGAGAGTCCTCGGAATTTAGAAAACCGTCAATATCATCCTGGGAAATACTTTCAAGTTCATCTTCGGTTTCAGAATCAGCATCACTTAAAAGTGCATCCAAATCCTCGGCAGAGATGTCACTGTCATCACCTATGGAAAAATCATCATCTTCTTCCATATCGGACAGGTTAACCTGAAAATCATCTTCTTTCTCTTGCCTCATGCTCTCATCAGATGGAGCATCAGGCTCAGATAAAATTGAATCCTCAACCTCATCTTCCAGAAGATCTGAATCCTCAATAAGTTTATCAAGATCATCCTGGGTTATCAGGCAATCCTGTACATTCCATCCATCAGAGTCAGAAATAAGCTCCTCAACCGCTTCATCAGAATCAACCGTAAGCTCCTGAGCAGCACCTGAAGATATTGGTTCATCCTCTGCAATTTCATCAAGATCATCCAGAATGGCGGCATCTTCAACAGATTCCGACGACATGAGCTTATCAATATCATCCTGGGAAACAAGATCCAGATCTTTATCATCGGTGTTATCAAGATCATCATCTTCTTCTGAAAGAGTGGAACCATTCAAAAGGCTGTCTATATCATCCTGGGACAACTCTCCAAGGTCGTCATCACCAGAATCGTCAAGGTCATCTTCAGGTAGAACATCAGGCTCTTCTGACGGGTCAGAAGCGTTTAAAAGGCTGTCTATGTCATCCTGGGACAACTCTCCAAGATCGTCATCGCCAAGGTCGTTTTCCGATAGGGATTCTTCAAAGAGGTCATCTGACTCTTCTGATGGTGCAGATGCGTTTAAAAGGCTGTCTATGTCATCCTGGGACAACTCTCCAAGATCGTCATCGCCAAGGTCGTTTTCCGATAGGGGGTCTTCAGAGAGATCATCTGTCTCTTCTGATGGTGCAGATGCGTTTAAAAGGCTATCTATATCATCCTGGGACAATTCTCCAAGGTCATCGACAGGAAGGTCATCAACTTCGTCAGCAGGAGATGCAGCGTTCAAAAGATTATCTATGTCATCCTGGGATAATTCTCCAAGGTCATCTTCACTTTTCACAATGCTCTCTTCGGCCTCTTCAATGGAGCCTGCACTTAATAGTTTGTCAATATCATCCTGGGAGATCAGAGTATCGTCATTGGTAGCGTCAGGCATCTATAACCTCTTTTCCGGTGGTGTCCCAAAATTTTTCAGGTACTTTTTTTATGAAAGTCTCTGCAAGAGGCTGTTTTTAAAAAGACTTTCAACACTTCGATTGTGGCAAAAATCTGCCATGGCCGCTACTTCAGCCATTGTAATAACTCTTTAGGCGACTCTTAAGTTTAGTCAATATTGTAGCATGAATCTGACATATTCTTGATTCAGTTAACTCAAGTACCTCGCCAATCTCTTTCAAGGTTAACTCTTCGTAGTAGTAAAGAGAAACAACAAGCTGTTCCTTTTCACTTAAATCCCCAATGGACTGAGCAATCACAGATTTAAGCTCTTCCCTGTCAAACTGGTCAGAAGGTGTCTCTTCCCCCTTCAGTGTTGCCATAAAGCGTGTCTGGGAAGAGTTGTCGTTTGACTGGGTCTTTAAATAGGCATCCAGACTTAAAACTGCTGAGCCGTGGATCTGGGTCACCATCTCATTGTAGGTGTCAAGCCCAACCCCAAGAGCATCTGCAATTTCGCTGTCAGATGCAGGAGCACCTTTGGAATCCTCAATTGATTTCTGGGCAGCGGCAATCTCCTGAATTTTTTTGCGCAGTGATCGGGAGTATTTATCCATACTCCTCAACTCATCAAGTATTGCACCCCTTATTCTATACTGAGCATAGGTTTTCAACGTGACATGTTTTTCAGGATCAAACTTGTCAACAGCATCAATAAGACCCATTGAACCAGCACTGACAAGTTCATCAAAAAAGACACTTGAGGGAAGCCTTCTTGCAAAGCTTGCTGCAATATGCTTGACCAGATAGGCATACTCAACAATCGTGGCCTCCCGCCACGCTTCTCTACTTTTCATGTCACTCTGTTTTTTCAAGTTTCATTCTCTATCTTTGACGGTCTCGTAAAAATCCGGCAGATATTGGCATCCTTTCATATCGCCTCAAATATTGTCAATTAATTGTATCAAGAAGCCTTTTCATGAAGAATTTGAGATTTCCATCATTAGAAATCCTTGCAGGAGAATCCACAAGCTTGCGTGCAATACCTGTAATGGCTGACGCGGAAGGAGATTCTGGTGCATAATCACACACAGGACTTCGATTGAGAACTGCCTTCTGCAACATATTGTCATGGGGAACATACCCGAGATACTCAAGGACAATATTTTTCAAAAATCTGCCAATGGCTCCATCCAGCGATGCATAAACCGATTTAGCTTCCTTCTGGGAACTTACCACATTAACAAGAAGTTTAAAATACCTTGTTCCGTATTCTCTGGCCATAACCTTCATTAATGCATATGAATCTGTTATTGATGTTGGCTCTCTTGTGGCAATTACAATACACTCATCAGCCGCAGAGTTAAAATAGAGTACATTGGATGATATTCCAGCACCAGTGTCGAGGAGAACAATATCTGCAACATTCTCAAGTGCCTCAAATTCCGTAAGCAGGTTAAGTTTTTCACCATCCGTAAGCTGGGTCAAATGGGAAAATCCCGAACCTCCAGGAAGAATTTTTACACCGTGAGAAGTTGTGACAAGAACTTCTTCAAGGGTTTTCTCCCCCTCTATTATATGTCTGATATTGTATTTGGGACGCATATTAAAAATAATATCAATATTTGCAAGCCCGACATCTGTATCCACGATCACAACCCTCTTTCCAAGAGAGGTAAGTGCAATGGCAAGATTTCCAACCATGTTGGTTTTACCAACCCCACCTTTCCCACTTGTAACAGCAATTACCCTTGGAGGTGTCTTATGTGGTTTACCATCAAGTCTCCGTGGCACTGAAGAAGATAAATTTCTTCTCGCTACAGAGCCGTTTTTGACAATATTTCTCAAACCGCTTGCCTGATCCACTTTATTGTTTCTCCCCACCCTGCTGCGCTCCCAACATTATACCGAGAAGATCACGCGTATCAGGAATAATTAAATCTTCCGGCACTCTCTGCCCGTTGGTGACGATGGAAACCGGCAGTTGCAAATCACTTATCTGATCAAAAATTTTGCCACATCTTTTGGTTTCATCCACTTTTGTAAAGACATATGTTTCTGGATTGAGTTTTGCAAAGGCATTGGCTGCTTCCCGCATGTCAAGAAAACCTGTGGTAAGACTCAAAACCAGATGAATTGATATATTATAATCCCCTCGGATAACTTCAGAGACCTCTTTCATGCGCATATGATCAGAATGGCTGTGCCCTGCCGTATCTATAAGCACAATATCCAGGAACTCCATTTTTTTTAATGCCCTTGTAAAATCATCCCTTGTAAATGCAGCAATGCATAGCAACCCCATTATTGCAGCATAGGACTTTAACTGCTCAAACGCTCCTATACGATAGCTATCAATTGATATAAGTCCAACTCTTTTTTTGCGTTTTATACTCAATTCGGCAGCAAGTTTTGCAATGGTTGTTGTTTTTCCTACACCTGTTGGCCCCACAAAAGCTGCTACATGGGGCATTCCAGACTCTGTAGGCCTTGTAAAAAGCTCCCTTGTACGAATCAACCCGAGGCACTCCCTGATTACATATTTTTTAAGAGGGTATATAAGGCCTGTACGTTCTGCCTGGTCGCTCTCCATTGCAAATGTGGCTCTTTGCAATATAAGATGCGCTCTTTTTTCCGAAATACCGGCTCTTAAAAGAGATGCATATATTCCTGCTGATTCCGTATAACTTCCAAGTATGGATGCCATACCACTTCCAAATCCAACAAGGGATATTAAATCCTTTATACTTGCAAGCTCATCAAAGATCGCACCATCGGATATGGATGGGCCTGAAGCATTGCTGTTGGAGAATCCACTGTTTTTGCCTGCATATTCACGGTTTTTGCCTGCATATTCACTATTTTTGCCTGCATATTCACTATTTTTACCTGCATATTCACTGTTTTTACCTGCATATTCACTGTTTTTACCTGCATATTCACTATTTTTACCTGAATAGAAAGCTGCCTCGCCATAAGCATCACTGCCTTTACCGGAATTCCCAGTATTAACATGGTCTGATACAGAATCTCTTACAGATTGTTTTCCTCCTTCAGATGTAGAACCAGTGCGAGCTCCTTTAATGGAGAGATTTTGTTGATCTTTAATCGATTTTTGATCATCTCTTCCCCTGTCGCTCCTGTCAGGTTCGCAAGGTGCTGCCTCAACTTCAAACATCTCCTTTGCATATGGATCCCTTGGACTTTTGGGTATTCGCCTGGTGGATAGGATCATGGCATCCGGTCCCAGCTCTTCCTTTATAATGGAGAGTGCCTTCTGAATACTGCGAGCTTTATAGACTTTGCCTTCCATTTTTTAGATTTTCACCTTTCCACCTGCCTGAAGATTAACATCATCGACAATTTCAGCATGGGATACCACAAATACCGATGGCAGGGCATGTTCAATTATTTTTCTGAAATGACGTCGTAATACCGGAGAACACATAACCACCGGCTGTATATCCATGGAGATCTGTTTTTCTACCTCACGGCTGGTTGCCTGGACGATCTTTTCAACTACCTGGGGATCAATTGCAAGATATGAGCCATGCTCGGTATGCTTTATGTTTTTTGTCAAAAGCTCCTCAAGAGCCCTGTCAAGTGTAATCACCTGCAATATTCTGTTGGGGAGGATATAAGGTGCAAGCATACCCTTGGCAATCTTCTGTCTGACATACTCTGTCAAAAGATCAGGATCCTTTCCCATGGGGGCATAATCTGCAAGGGTCTCCACAATTGTAAGCAGATCCCTTATGGATATCCTCTCCCTGAGCAGATTCTGAAGGACTTTCTGGACAGTACCAAGTGAAAGCATATTGGGAACAAGCTCCTCAACAGCCTTAGGGGTTGATTTTGCAAGATTGTCCAAAAGATGCTGCACCTCCTGGCGCCCCAGAAGATCATATGCATTCTTGCGAATAATTTCAGTTAAATGCGTTGCCACAACAGTTGAGTTATCCACCACTGTAAAGCCTGCAAATTTGGCTTCATCTTCCTTTTCCACAGGAATCCAGAGTGCAGGAAGTTTGAATGCAGGTTCAGTTGTGGGAATTCCGTCAAAATCCCCTGCTGTGCCACCGGGATCCATTGCCAGAAGGTGATTTACCATAAGCTCTGCACCAGCTGCCTCAACGCCTTTTATAAGCACACGATACTGGGCAGGAGTAAGCTGAAGATTGTCCCTGATATGAATAGGAGGTATTATTATACCCATCTCGGTTGCAAACTGACGCCTGATTGCCCTGATCCTTCCAAGAAGCATTCCATCCTGCTGCTTGTCAACAAGTGGTATCAATCCATAACCCACTTCAAGCTCAACTGTATCTACATTAAGAAGGTGATCGACCTCCTCCGGCGCTCCTGATCCTTCTGAGTCTTCGGATGCACCTTCACCTGATTCAGCATCTTCATCCTCTTCAGAAGCAGGCTTTCTTAAAAAATACCATGCGCCAGTTGCCAAAATCACACCAAGCCCCATAAAAGGGATTGAAGGAAGGCCGGGCACAAGGCCCAAGATAAAAATTACACCGGCTCCAATATAGATAGGAGTTGTACTTGAAAGCAGGTGAGATGCAAATTCCTGTCCCATTCGGTTTTCAGAACCGGAGCGTGAAACAAGAATACCGGCTGCCGTTGAAATAATCAATGCCGGAATCTGGGATACAAGGCCGTCTCCAACAGTTAACAGTGTATAATTCGACAATGCTTCAGCCATAGGCATTCCCTGCTGTACAACCCCTATGATAAAGCCGCCGCCAATATTAATTAAGGTAATGATAATACCAGCAACAGCATCTCCCTTTACAAACTTGCTTGCACCATCCATTGCACCATGAAATTCTGCCTCCTGGGCAATGGACTTTCTTCTCTCTTTGGCTTCATCTTCATCAATCATGCCGGCATTGAGATCAGCATCAATTGCCATCTGCTTTCCAGGCATTGCATCAAGTGTAAAACGGGCTGCAACCTCTGCAATACGACCGGAACCCTTGGTGATAACCATGAAGTTAATCAGTACCAAAATGATAAAGATAACCATTCCAACAACATAGTTTCCTCCAACAACAAAATTTCCAAACGACATGATAATTGAACCGGCAGCAAGGGGACCTTCACTGCCGTGGAGCAAGATTAAACGGGTTGAACCAACATTAAGGGCCAGACGAAACAGTGTAAGCACAAGAAGCATGGAAGGAAAAATAAAAAAATCAAGGGGACTCCTTGTGTACATGGTTGTTATAAGGACAATAACAGCCAGTGTAATATTAAGCGCCAGAAAAAAATCAAGCAGGATAGGATGCAAAGGCAAAATCATGGCCATCAGAATACCGATCATGGCCACGATCATTCCAATATCTGAAGCCTCTTTTTTCAGGCCGGCTAATATACCTGTATTCTCTTCTGCAGCCATTTCACACCATATTCCTGATATTGTTTGTTATTTAGGAATAAGCTTTAAATAACTTGCCCATTTACCCCAGCCCCCCAATGCTGTTGCCTTAAGTATTAAAAGGCAAGAGAGATACTGAAATCATTGAAGATTCCAATCTCATCTGAGTTCGGTAGTGGCTTAAGTCAACAGCATTGCCCCAGCCCCCTCTCCATGGCTGGAGAGGGGAGATAGGGAAAGTTATTTCCTCAAAATCGACACCTTATTGCTTTTTGAGCAGTTATTGAATTTGTCTGAATCAGGATAACCAGGATGAAAAGGATGCTCAGGATAAATAATCCTGCCTTATCTTGTTAATCTTGGACATCCTGATTCAGACAATGTTGACAAGGCTCAAAAGATCATAGGTGTCGGCTTTGAGTATTTCGGACTCGTTCCTTAGCAATTTCAAAAAGTTACATTTAAATAATAAAATTTCTCAACATCATTTGACACCAGTGTCAAACATTTGACGATAATAAAACTACATCTTTTTACCCTTTAATTTGTAAACATAAGCCAGAAGTTCTGCAACTGCCTGAAAGAGCTCTTCAGGAACACTTTGCCCCACATCCACCATACTATACAAATTTCGGGCCAGTTCTTTATCCTCAACCAGAGGTACCCCTGACTCATCTGCAATTCGCCGGATATTGGCAGCAACAGCACCGGAGCCCTTTGCAACCACAGTTGGAGCATCCATAACTTTTCCATCATATTTAACAGCAACTGCCAGGCGAGTCGGGTTTGTTACAACCACATCTGCCTCCGGAACCTCCGCCATCATTCTCTGTCGTGCCGCCTCCATCTGAATCTGACGAATTCTTGACTTTACCTTGGGATCTCCTTCTGTCTGCTTATGTTCATCTTTGACCTCCTGTTTAGTCATTTTCTGATCTTCTGCAAACTTCCACTTCTGATATGCATAATCAAGAATTGCAAGAAGAGCCATAACGAGAAGAACTCTTATGGCTATTTTATAAGCTATTTTCATGATATACAAAAGAATAAATGCAACATCATGATCATAGAGAAGCAGTATATTGACAATCTCTCCCCTGATTACAAAATAGGAAACAGAAAAAATAATGACAAGCTTAAAAACACTCTTTAAAAGCTCCATAACAGATGAAAGGGAGAATTTCCCCATCAATCCGGAAACCGGATTTAGTTTTGAAAACTTAAATTGAAGCACTGACCATGAAATATGAAAACCAACTTGAGCCACAGATGAAAGAAATGCAGCGAGAAAGACAAAAGCAAAAACAGGGAAAAGTATTAAAAAAAGCATTTCAGCATAATGAAACAGAAGATGAATAACCTCTGTGTCTGTAAAAACAGGAACCTTGTCAAATCTAAAACTGTCATCGAGAATTGCAAGTGATTTTTTATATATTCCAGGAGCAAAAAAATAAAGAGCCACAACTCCTGCAAGAAGAACAGACACAGAAATAGCTTCCATGCTCTTTGCCACCTGTCCTTGATCCCGGGCCTTTGAAAGTTTTTTCCCCGACGCATCTTCGGTTTTCTCGCCACCAGACGGATCTTCAGCCATATTATCCTCCTCCTGCCCAGAAAAGAAGTGAAAGAAGCAGTGATTTCAGACCGTATATATATTCCCGAGTAATAATTTTAATTGTTTCAAGGGCTAAACCAAAAAGAAGAAGACCCACAAAAATTTTCATGGGGAACGCCACGATCATTATATTCATCTGTGGGGCAAACTTACCTATCAAACCAAAAGAAACACTTGTAAAAAACAAAGAGGCAATAATGGGAGCTCCAATTTTAATTCCAAGTATAAAAACCTGGCTGCCTTGATTTAAAAGAGTATCAAGAAGTGGCCTTTGCAACATAAATGTCCCGGGTGGCACCAGTTCAAAACTCTCTATAACTGAAATAAGCAGAATATAATGTCCGTTAAAAAGCAGAAAGACAAGAAGGCAGACCCAATATGCAATCTGCTCCATAATAGAGACATTGGCACCTGATTGGGGATCAACAACATTTATCATTGAAAAACCCATCTGAAAACCTATAACCTGCCCTGAAAGCTGTACTGCGGCCAGAAATAGCCTGATACAGGTACCGAGCATCAAGCCAATCATTATTTCAAAGAAAATAAGAATACCGGTTTCAATAACAGTGTCCGGAAATATGGAAGGCTCAACTGGAACAACCGAATATAACAGAAGGGAAAGTACCATGGCAAGTGCTGCCTTTACCATGTTGGGTAGTGTTCGGGCACCAAATATTGGCAGCATAAAAAGAACCACACTGAATCTTGCAAGAACAAGCAGAAAAACCTTAAATTCCTCGACATTATACAGGTTCAGTATGGGCATTTAACTATCTGATATATAGGGGAAGATTTTCTATTGTCTGTCTTGTGAAGGATATAAGCTGATCCATCATCCATGGCGCAAAAAAGAGAAGCCCCAGAAAAACAGCTATAATTTTGGGTACAAATGATAACGTCATCTCCTGAATGGAGGTAACAGCCTGAAAAATACTTACTGCAAGGCCAACAACAAGCCCCAGACCCAGCATGGGCATTGATACTGAAATTGTCATAACAACAGCCTGTTTTACAAATTCTATAACAAATTCAGGTGTCATTTATCTCCTCTTATATCCCAAAGGTTTTCATCATGGAGCTTGTAATGAGGTGCCAGCCATCCACAAGGACAAAAAGCATCAATTTGAATGGAAGCGATATCATAACAGGTGGCAGCATCATCATTCCCATGGCAAGAAGCACAGAAGCAACAACCATATCCAGAACAATAAAGGGGACATATATCAAAAAACCTATGATAAAAGCAGTTTTAAGCTCGCTTATCACATAGGCGGGAATAAGAATAAGCAAAGAGACATCATCCCTTGAATTTGGCTTTGCAACAGAAGCACCTTTTACAAAAAGTGCAATATCAGCCTCTCTTGTATTTAAAAGAAGATAATTGCGTATGGGAATTTCAGTTGCGGCAAAAGCCTCCTGGTATGTAATTCTATTTTCAAGATATGGGTTAAGGGCATTATCGTAAATCTCCTGTCCCACAGGTTTCATTATATAAAATGTCATGAAAAGGGCAAGGCCAACCACAACCTGGTTGGGCGGTGTGGATTGTGTGCCAATGGCTTGTCTCAAAAAACCAAAAACAACAACAAGCCTTGTAAATGGAGTCATCAGAATCAAAATTGATGGAGCCAGTGCAAGAATTGTCAAAAGCGCTATAATTTCAAGAACAACCGCAACATCCTGGGGTGTGGTGGCAGGTTCAATGCCAAGCTTCAGGGAGGGAATCGGGAATGTGACAGCTTCTGCGACATCAGGAGAAAAAACAAAGATGGTAAGGGAGATAATAAAAAACGATAAAACACAAAAAAAAATTACTGAAAAATGTCTATTCCTCATGGTATTTTTCTCCAGATGCAGAGTCTTTCAAAAGACTGAATTTTCCGGATAAAGAAGGTTCTGTGGAAGAGTGAGGCTCAGAATTCCGGCAGATATTATTGCCATCGCCACTTTCAATTACCCCAAGGGAATTAATGCTCTGGGCAGTCACTCCTATCAGCATCTTCTTATCCATCACATCAACAAGCACAATCTTTTCCTTTGGTGAAAAATGATGCACCGCCAAAACTTTAATCATCTCATATTCTGACTTTACTGTTGCAAAAGAAGAGAATCGCTTTAAGAGATACAAAAAAAGAAGCAGCAGAGCAATAACAAATATCAGTACACTTGCTGTTCTTAAAAATGCCCCCCAAATATCTGTTGTGTTTTCCATCAGTTGGTTAAACTTTTTACCCTGTCCATTGGTGTAATGATATCTGTAAGACGAACACCGAATTTTTCATTAACCACAACAACCTCACCCCTGGCAATCAGCTTCCGGTTTATGTAAACTTCCAGAGGCTCACCAGCCAGCTTGTTCAACTCCACAATGGATCCCTGGCTTAACTGCAGCAGGTCATTGACAAGCATTCTTGTCTTTCCAAGCTCCACAGAGAGTTCAAGAGGGATATCAAGAATAAAAGATAGCTCCCGCTCACCTGACTCCTCTCCATGCTCAGTTGCCTGAGCATCCATGGTACCACCATTTTGTTTATTGTTGTTATCGCTCATGTTTTATCCTTAACCATCAACATTAATCTACTTAAGAGCAAGTTTTTCTTCAACTCTGAATGCCTGAAACCCTCGTCTTACACCGGCATATCCTTTTACTTTAGGAAGATCTCCCACAAATCCTGTAAGCATGTCTGTTGCATCATGATCAAGCTGAATTATATCTCCTTTTTGCATAAGCCAGAGGCGCTCACCGGTAATTTCTGTTATCCCAAGCTGAATTCTCAACTCTATTGTCGAGTCCAGAATAACAGACTCCAGCATCCTTCGCCAGGCAATATCAGTTTCCTCAATTTCAGCCTGAAATCCCGATGCCAGCTTGTAACGTAAAGGTTCTATCATGGAATAGGGAAGACAGACAATCAGATTTCCTGCATCCTGCTCAAGCTCTATTTCAAAACGTGTCACAATTACAAGGTCTGTTGGTAGAACAATGGCTGCAAACTGCGGGTTCATTTCCGAACGAACAAGGGCTGTTTTCACAGCCTCAATGGGTCCCCATGCAGTTTCAATATTTTTAAGGCATGCCACCACAACCTTTTTGGTGACAACCTCTTCAATGGCAGTAAATTCCCTGCCTTCAACTCTTGCCCGTCCTGTACCTTCACCACCAAAAAAAGTGTCTATCAGATTATAGACAAGCTGGCTTTCAAGGATAACAAGACTTAAGCCTCTTAATGGCTCCATCCTGAAAACATGAAGACTTGTGGGAACAGGAAGACTTCTTACAAACTCTGAAAATTTCAGTGTATCAAGGGGATTGGCACTTACATCTACATTGGTCTGAAGAAGGGTTGACATACTGGTTCTAAGTTCCCTTGCAAGCCTTTCATTAATTACATCAAAGGTGGGCATCCTTGCCCTTACAACTTTATCCTGGCTGGTGAAGTCATAGGTTGCAACACCCTCTGGTTCAACATCCTCAACATCTTTTTCTGTTTCAACTTCGCCGGCATCAAGGCCAGCGAGCAGACTGTCAACTTCATCCTGGGAAAGAATTTCGCTCATAGCTTAAGTCTCAATGCAATATTAATTCCGTAAAAAAAACATTTTTAACCATTTTACCTGGCAATGCACCATTCAGTGCTTTAATAATGTTATATTTCAAACGGATTTTTCCATCTGGATTTCTAAGTACAAACCATGTCATCTTCTCAACTTCAGATTGAACTGTCGTTTGAATAAGCTCCATATTTGATTCAAAAGAGTCTCTCAACTCCGGTTTGGCAAGCTCAACAGAAATTTTAAAGGTAATATGATTCATATTACCACTCTCCTGTATAGCAATCTCCTCAAAAGCAGGAAGATCAACAACATCCGGGAAATCAGGTTCCGGTGGAGGCAATGCTTCTCCATCCTGATTTTCAGGAGCTTCTGCTTCAGCAGACTGGCTGGCTATATCTCCATCCTCGGGTGGAGATTTTTTCAGAAAGAAGAACCATCCAGCAAAAGCGCCACCGCCAACAACCAGTATTATAACCAGCATAATAATTATGAATTTAAGGCTCAAAATCTTTTTTAAAAAGGGCTTTTTTTCAACTTCCGAGCCTTCACCTGAAGAGGATTCCTCCCCTGCAGAAGGGGGAGTTTTCTTCTCTTCTTTATTATCAGAATCTTTTTTCTTGTCCTTTTTTTTAAACACAAAAATCTCCAAACTACCTGTAGTTGTCCATAAGTGTCGATTTTTAGTATATCAAAAAAAATGGCTCAGTGTAAAATAAATTCAACAAACAAAAAGAGCCTTCTGCACCTGCAAGGGTGAACAGAAGGCTAAAAACACTGTACTGTATTGCTAAAACTTAAGTAATGGGGTTTAATTAACTTCTCAAAATCCACATATTATTGTTTTTTCAGAAGTTCTTGCATTTGTCTGAATCAGGATAACCAGGATGGATAGGATGTTCAGGATATATAATCCTGCCCTATCCTGGGAATCCTGATTCAGACAGTGTTGATAAGGCTCAAAAGGTCATATGTGTCGATTTTGAGTAACTTACCCAAACTCCCCCTCACCATTCATGGAGAGGGGGCTCTGGAGAGTGAGGTAAGCGGGTCAGTTATTTAATACCAGTTCCTTAACTTTTCCAAGAAAGGAGACAGCACCAGAATAATCTGAAAATATTAAGATTATCTCTTCATACCTATAACTGTATTCATCATATCATCAACAGTTGTAACTGTTTTTGAGTTTGCCTGGAATCCCCTCTGGGTGGTGATCATCTTTACAAATTCTTCTGAGATATCCACATTTGACATCTCAAGTGAACTTGGAGAGAGGGTTCCAAGGCCATTCTGACCCGGACGGTTTGTAATGGCATCTCCGCTGTCCCGTGTCTCCCTGAAAAGGTTGCCGCCAGCATTGTACAAGCCATTGTTATTCAGAAACTTTGCAAGACCGACCCTGAAGAGCGGTATAAGCTCTCCATTGGAGTAGATACCTGTAATTGTCCCGTCTGTTGCAATATCAACGCCCTCAAGATCCCCTGCAGCATAACCATCTGCGGTCTGAAATACTGTTGTCGAAGCCTTGGCATACTGTGTTGTTGACATGGAATCATTCTGAAAATTGGCACCGTCAAACTTTGCTCCGATATCAAATTTTATATTGTTTTCCGTTGAACCATTATCCCCTCCAAGAAAATCAGCTGTAAAGCTGAAATAACCTGTATCCCTTATATCATCTTTGGCAATAGGCTTCCATGCAGTTGATCCGCTTATATCAAACTCAATCAGACTGACATCCTTAAAGCCGGTAATATCCAGAGGCTTGGTAAATGAGAATATGATATCATCTGTATCATCTTCATTGCCGGAACCATCAAGATCAATCATGGCTTTTTTTTGATCACCTGTCAAAGTAGCCTCCTGGTACTCTTCTGGAGGAGAGTCAGGATCAACAGTTAAAATCAATGTTGAACCAGCTCCTGGAGCAGCAGCAGCACCTGACAGGTCAATGGTGAGATCATCTCCACCATTACCGTCAAAGTTAATATTCACATTGGTTCCTGCTGTTATGGCGGCATCAGGATATACTGTTGGAGGAGATGGATCAACTGTAAATGTTATCGAATCATTGTGCGATACAGAAGAATCAAAATCATACCTAATAACTGTACCACTGACAAGAGTGATCTCAAGTACGTCTGCATTATTTGCAGCAGCATTGATTGTTGTACCCGCAGGTGCAGCAGTCAAGCCCCAGTTTGTTCCACCACCAGCAGGAGCAGGACCATCAAATGTAATCACATAATCACCCGCATCCTGAAAGACGCCATTTGTTGCATCGGGAGTAATTGTCCGTTGTGCATCCACAACACCTAAGTTTAAATCCTCATCCACAATATCCTCACCGGTTGATTTGAAGGGCATATTCCAATCCCATGTACCATTGACATTGTCATAGGCAAGCTGAAGATCCTTTACATACTTGGTCATGGCAGATGGATCACCAGGATTAGCGGGTGATGGAGTTATGACAAATGGAGATGGCGAAAAGGCAGCATCTCCGGAATAGGTGATTTCAGGAATAAGATTACCTTCCTGGGCAGCAACGTCGGGATTTCCCCATCTCCACAACTTTTCCTCGGGGTACCACACAATATTTATACCTTCATCATCAATAGTCATTACACTGGGGTCATTGACCTCTATTGTTGTATTGCCATTTTTTGTCTCACCAACAAAATTGGATCCGTCAATTCCCTGTACATGAATATCCTTTTCAGCATTGATATCAAAAAGAACAACATCCCCTGTATCTGAAGGTTTGTCCAGTGCTATTTTAACATCATCTTCCTGATCATCGTTATTCAGTCGAATATATATATTTTCACCATCAGAATAGGAAATGGTTGCATCAGGATAATTTTTTACTGCAGTTGGAGCATCCAGGGTAAATGAGAGCGCATCATTGGCTACAGCTCCGGCAGCATCAAAATCATATCTGATGACCGTTCCGCTTGCAAGTTCAAACTCAAGGACATTGGCCGTGTTTGTAATTATACCACTTGGCCCCAAGGCTGGTGTAGATGCACCTGCACTCCAGGGAGCTGCACCTCCTGCAGATATGAAGCTATAATCACCCAGATCATTATAAATACCATCAGTGCCGGGGGTTATGGTACGTCTTGTGGTTGTGGAGATATCAAGTACCTGATTCTCAATATTTCCACCGTTTTCGTCAAAAAGAAGATGGGAAAGTGACCATTCAGTGCCATCAAATTTCAATTCAAATCCATATCCATCCTCTTTCATGGTTTCCGTATCTTCAATTGTAAAGTGGATATCTTCATCATCATTAACACCAGATGAAGAGAGGTTTCCGATTCTTCCTGTAAGTTCATTCATGGTAATATCAATTATATCCCCACTGCTTTCACTGAAGGTGATCGTGCCCTTTGCCAAAAGGCCCTTGGCAGAGGTGCTTTGAAGCAGCTCTCTTTTGTCATCCCCTGGTTCACATGCAATCATGTACTCCCACTCTGTTCCCGATTTTTTATCATAGTATATTGAGACATCATGGGCACTGCCAAGGGAATCATATACTTTTATAACTGTCTGATATTCATAACGTTCTCCACCAACATAAGCATCTTCATTTGTAGCATCCCAATAATTTGCCATTACATCGGATTTGCTTATGGCATCTGCATCAAGGTTTGTAATAGCAGTAATTTCAGTGCTCTGTTGGGGCGGTGATGTAAAGGTATCCATTATAATATTGCCAATTGCTCCCACATCATCACCGGTTTCACTGTCAAGTTCCCATCCCTGAACAACATATCCATTTGGGTTGACAAGCTTACCTGCTTCATCAAAATGAAAATTTCCTGCCCTTGTATAAAAACTTGCTTCAGCATCCATATCAGAAACTATGAAAAAACCATCACCGCCAATGGAGAGATCTGTTACATTACCTGTTGATTCAAAGGAACCCTGACCAAAACTCTGGGCAACCTCTCCAATTGACATTCCACGTCCTATCTGATCAACGCCTGATTGAGTGGAAACTGTCTGATTGAGGGTATCGGCAAAAGAAGAGACACCTTTTTTGAACCCTACAGTATTGGAGTTGGCAATATTGTTGCTGACAACCTGCATTACATTGCCCATATTGATCAATCCACTTGTACCTGTAAAAAGTGAACTTGAAAGTGCCATGATTATACCCCCTGTACTTTACTTCAAAATTATTTTACGAAAATTCAAATATATAGAGTCAGAAAATCTGTTTAAAAAGCAATAGAGCCTAAAAAGTATCATTTTACTTCGGTGACCGAAGACAAAGTAACAATATCATCATGATCACCAACAACAAGGTATTGCGCCCCTTTAAAACTCTTTATTCCTGTGACTTCTCCTGAATTTGTCGTCTCCACACTACCGGAAGCTGAAGTCACTGAACAGGAGTAAATACCATCTGAAACTTTACTGCTTGCATTATCCATACCATCCCACTGAAAAACATTCTCACCCTCGACAGTATCTTCGGCCAAAATCTCAAACCTGTTGATTTCATTACCATTTGAGTCAAGTATCTGAATCGCGACATCTTCCTGTGCATTTAGATTAAAGCGAATACCATCACCGGAAATTTTTTCCCCGTCAACTGCCATAATATGATCTGAATAGGATATATTTTTCCCAAGATAATCCATCATGGACATTGATGCAGAATCTCCCGTGTCTGAAGAGGGTTCAGATACACTGACAAGGGAAGAAGGGTTTACAGGAAACCCGTCAACCATAAGATATGCCTTCCCGCCTTGATAGGCAATTCCTTCCACCACACCGGAAATTGTAGTGGAAAGAGTGGCAAACCCATTTCCACTGTCTGCCACAACTTCATAAGAATAGGAACCATCCTCAACAGAATCCCCCTGATAATTGGTTCCATCCCAATCTACATCGTATTGACCTGGCCCCAACTGACCAGGATAAAGAGTTTTTACAATATTTCCCTCTGAGTTATATATAGTTACCATAACTTCGGAAGTTTTGGAAAGCTCGTAGTAACCTTTGGAAGGTGTGCCAGATTCAACTTCAATGGAATTGACCTCACCTGTCACCTCTTTGCCAACAAACCCTGTTACATCCACTTCAGAGCTGTTCTCAAATGCTGTAACCATTGATTTCATGGATTCATTGAGATTTAAAAGCTGTTCAAGTGAAGAGAACTGGGCAAGTTGCGCGGAAAAATCGCTACCTTCCATGGGATTCAAGGGATCCTGATTCTGGAGCTGTGCTACCAGCATGGTAAGAAAATCCTCCCTTCCAAGATAATCTTCTTTCTCTTCCGTATCCCTTGCCTGATAAGCACCTGAAAGTTTCTGAAGGCTGCTGCTGCCTGTTGCATCAATTGTCATTTCAAATCTCCTTTTACAGGTGATGGTCTCGTAAAAAGTCCAAAACACCAAAATCACTATAACAATTTCAGTTCGTTACTGCTGAAACAATCTCGAAACATAACTTTTTACAGGTTCATCACAGGTGTTCAGGCCACAAAATGAAGCGCTCCATTACCATAATTATGCAAATCGGCAATATCAATCTCATCCACAGAAGAAATATCACCGTTATTTCCACCCTTACCGCGGCCTCTTCCTGAACCGGAAGAATTTGAGTCATTATACTGTTCTCTTGAATCAGCCATGGACTGGCTGAAATCACTTCCCATCTCCACATCAAATCTCTCAAGATTTATACCGGTTCCTGCAAGGGTAGCCTTGAGATCATTTGCACTGCCTGCAAGAAGCTCCTTTGCTGCCCTGTTTTCCGTAACAATACTGACTTTTAAGGTATCTCCGTGTGTATCTATGGTCATGAATATTCTGCCAAGCTCAGCAGGTTTCAACTGAAGTCTGATTTCACTTTCACCTCTGTTAAACGCTCTGAGAATACTTTTCCCCACTTGATTAGTAACATATGATGGAAGTACCGAAGTTCCACTTTTTTCCCGAGCCACCCCAAGCTGTGCCTCTCTGGATTGTTCTCCTCCTGAAAATGCTCCGCCTGAATGCCCTGAATCCATGGAGGATGAATTTTCCCCTTTCTCTATCCTTGAAAACAATAGACTGGAATCATTGAGAGCTCTATTAAGTCTGGACTCCGAATTATTCTGCCCTGGAGAGGTTGCATTTTTATCCATTCCGACATCCATTGCATCAAGAAAATTAGTGATATCCTGACTGTCAAAGATCGAAGAGGAAAGCGGTGTTGCCCCAGCAGTAGTGGCTGTTCCCTGATTATCCTGGTAATTTGCTACATTCAAAAGTGCCTTTTGAAAAAAAACAGGCAGCCCTGCAAATGAATTTTTAACATTGTTTCCATTATTGCCAGCAATAGTGACATTGCCAACAAGATCGCCTGAATCATCAGAATCAGCCCCCAAACGCTCCATAAGTGAATTTAAAAAAGATTTGAGGTCATTTGTTTTCTCTCCATCTATCTTTTCAGAATCAGAAATGACACTTAATCCACCAGTATCACTTTTCAAGCTATCAAAGCTCAAATCATCAGAGAATGAATTGGCATCACCTTTAACTTTAAGCATCGCTGCCAAGGTATTAAAAAGGTCGTCTCTCTTTTCATTGCTTCGCAAGTATGAATCAAAGTTTTTCACAGCAGACTCAGCATCAACAACATCATCGGATTGAGATGATAAATTATCTGATAGATTGTCTGACGAATTAAGAATAGAAAAGATTTCAGATGACTGCCCACTTTCGATCAATTCTTCCATCAATAAATTAAATACATTAGAATCACTTATTGTGTTTGAATCGTTAACTTCAGAGGGAACTTCTCCTGAAATAAAGGTAAAATCATCTGCTATTTCTTCCAGGGGGTCTGAAATTTCATCATTTTCATCCTGTGAGTTGAGCTCTCCCTGAGTCAACTGGTTTATCATATCAATTACATGCTTAAGGGGATCATCATCGGAAAGAACTTCCTCATCTGAACCTGACGCCACATCGTCAGAATCGTCATTAACGTTGCTTGATGCTAAAGCCTTGATCATCTCTATTATTCGTTTCATGGGGTCATCATCGGAAAGAATCTCTTCCTCTGAAACAGGCGTCACATCTTCTGAAGCGTCATTAACGTTGCTTGATGCTAAAGCCTTGATCATCTCTATTATTAGCTTCATGGGATCATCATCGGGTAATACCGGAAAGCCTTCTTCATCTAAAGATACGCCTGAAAAATCTGAACCCCGAGCGGCAAAGAATTCTCTGAGTCTTGAAAGCAAATAGCTTGATTTTAAAGACTCATCATCGCCGGAAACAGACTCCTGTGATAATAAATAACTGTTATCAGATTCAATATTTAATGATGACTCATCTGAAACATCTTTTTTTCTCAAACTTTCAAGTGCAGAAACAAAATCTCCAAGAGTCATGGCAGAAGGATCTGAAACAAGATTTGAGGTATCATTATCAGCAGATGAATCAGACACAGTTATATCAGCAAGCAAACCCATTTGGGTTAACATGTTTTTTATTGAATCATCATCTCCGGATACCTGAAAATGAGTACCCTCTAAAAAAGCTTTATTCTGAAATGCCTGAAGCTGCTTTATGAGGATATCCATGTCAATACCTTGATTCTTAATCTCAGCAGAATCAAGAATAGAGGCTGCTGTTTCATCTGGAATACCAAGGGATTTAAAAATTGATGAGAGAAAAGGAACAAAAGATGTATCAAAAAAAGGTGTCTCTTGCGTGCCTGATTCAGCATTTACGAGATCTTCTGAAAAAGTTGATTCCGCATCTTCACTTATGTTTGCCATAATCTCCAGAAAATCAGAATCACCGCTTCCATCAACAGAAATTACAGCATCGGAATCAAGGGAAAAAAGTCCATTCACTAAATCAGATAGCAGAACAGTCTCACCGTCTCCATTCTCTTTGAGAGAATTCACAAGCTCTTCAATTTCCGCACCTTTGAATCCGGCCTTCATCAGAACATGTTTCAATTTTTCAAGGCCATTTTCTCCAACCGATATTTTTCCAAGATCCTCACCAGAAGCCATAAGGTACTGTTTCAGTTTGGATAAAAAATCAAATCCGGTTGCGCCTTTAAGATCGCTTAAAAGGGAATCCTCAGATAGCTCAGAATTTGAGAGTCTGGAGCTTAAAACTGTATCCGCAGAAGTATCCCTATTTATCATTCCCTTAAGTTTCAATGAATTCGAGTCAGGCAAAAACCTGCTTAGCTGCTCTGCAAAAGAAGAGAGTCCAGAAACTTTTTCTGTTGATGATTGGCCAAATGATTTTCCAAGACTGGAAGAAGAGGTGGTTCCGGTCATTGCCATCTGGGCCAAAAAAATATTATTATTCATTGCAGCACCTGTAATTCAATATATGGGTTAACGACCTTTATAGCCTGTTTTCTATCAAATATAGCCTGTTTTCTATCAAAAAGAGTGTCAACAAAGAATAATGCAAATAACGCGCCACAACCGCACACATCTTTATTTTTTTATAATATCAAGCTATTACATTCCAAAGAGGCAAAATCATTATATACTTCGACACAGCATTCAAAGGCTAAAAATTCCTGTTTACAAGAATATACAGGAAAAAATTACCTCCTGGAAAACTTTGGAATGAGCACCAAATAACATTATGTCGATTTTGAGTATTTAAAACAGACTCCTTAATATTCAATATACCGCATCACTCTTTACGGTGTGCAAGCCTTTCGCTTATTTTTGCTGCCTGTTCCTTGTCAACATGTTCAAGAATTTTTGACGCTTTTCTTTCCGCTATCCTGGATATTATCTCGCTTGCAACTTTGATATCCATTTGACTTAAAACAGCCCCTGCGCTTTCCGGTGCCATCTTTGCGTAAACAGAAGCCATATGGGTCATCTTTTTTTCAAATTCAGCTTCCTTTGCTCTCTCCTGGGCAAGTTCTTCGTCACTTTTGACCTTCTGGATCATTGCCAGATCGTCCTGAATCTGTTTTTTAAGAGCTTCAAGTCTTTCAAGGTTTTCGTCTATCTCTTCCTTGAACTTTTCAAGGGCTTTTCTCTCCTCTTTCAATGCCTCTTCTTCTGCCAGCAAAGCCTTTTTTTTATCCTCAAGACCTATAAGTACAACCTTTGCAGGATCAGGGCACTCAGGACATGGAGGCGGAGCATTAGGATCAACATCGCCACCCTCTTCGCCCTCCTTGGGAGCTTCATCACTTTTTGTATCCTGTCCGGTTTGAACCTCATCTCCTGCATTTTCCTGGTCACCATCTGCTGCAAATGAAAAAGTGGAGATCAAATTCGGAGAAAATGAAAACAAAAATCCAATAAAAAAATGAAGAGAATAAAGATTGCCTTGTATTTAGGATATGACACATATTTTTTTCCATTTTCGTCAAGAGTCGCCCTGATTCTTTTTTCTTCGTGAATAAGAAAAGCTTCTTCTTCATGCACACAGAAATTATCTACATCACAGAAATCAAACTTTTCCTGGCCACAAATATGACCGGTTCTACGATAATTCATGGGATGCCTCCCTTGCTTTCTTTAAAGAGGAGATATCATCTGCTATTTTTTGCTCTTCTGCCACCATCTCCTCAATATATTCACTCCTTTTTTTCTCTCTCAAACGCTCTATCACCTTTCGATCCACGCTCTTTTTTGTAAGCTGTTGCTGTTTTGTCTCAAGCTGTTTCTGCAGATGAACATATTCCTGCTCTTTAAAGGCTATGTCATTTTCAATGGAATCCATATAATCGTTATATTGCCGAAAAAGCAAAGCAGGAATACCCCTTGCTGTCTCCCTGTCGATATGTTCTGCAAGTGTCTGACGTTCTTTATGCATCTGCTCAATCATCTGACGGCATTCATTCACATCCATCAGCGCCTTCATGGCTTCCTGACGTGCAAGATTTTCAAGATGCTTCCGATATTTCAGAACTGCCTGAAGTTTAAAACTGAATTTTTTCAACTCAAAAACCTTTTTAAACGGGCATGATTGATTTCGTATCAATCACCCCCAAGTATAAAAATGATAGTCATTTTCACGGTAAAAGGATATCTTTCATTGGAATCTTTACATTTTTCTGAAAAGCACACCTAATTATTTGAGAATCTGATTTTATGCCGTCTATCTTCTTTTTCCCTTTGGAGCCTGGGCAGGAGTTCCCTGCTGAAGTACCTGGGTCAGCTCCTTTACACCCATCTCAAACGGAATTCTTCGGCTCATATCCTGCCTTAAAAAACCGTTTATTCCCGGCATCAATCTTTTTGCCTGATCAATTCTGGGATTTGAGCCATCAACATAGGCTCCAATGGCAATCATATCCTCAGCCTCCTTATATGCTGCCATGATATCAATGGCCTGCTGACGAAGCTTTATATGTTCAGGCTTTGCCACATCCCTGAAAACCCTGGATGCACTTGCAAGCACATCAATTGCCGGATAGTGCCCCCTGTTGGCAAGGTCCCTTGAAAGGACAATATGGCCGTCAACAATTGAACGCACAGTATCACCCACAGGATCATTTAGATCATCGCCTTCCACAAGAACAGTGTATATACCGGTAATTGATCCGCTTCCCTCAACATAGCCTGCGCGCTCCAGAAGTATCGGGATCTGAACAAAAAAGGAAGGAGTATATCCCCTTGATGTTGGTGGTTCTCCGGCAGCAAGCCCCACATCCCTTGAGGACATGGCAAAACGGGTGATGGAATCCACAATCAGAAGAACATGTTTCCCTTGATCCCTGAAATATTCGGCAATGGTTGTTGCAAGATATGCCCCGCGCATCCTTATAAGGGGCGGCATGTCCGATGTGGCAGCAACAACAACAGCGGTTTTCATTCCCTCTTCTCCAAGGGTATGGTTTACAAAATCCTTAACCTCCCTTCCGCGTTCACCAATAAGGCCGATAACTGTAACCTCTGCTGTGGTGTGTTTTGTCATCATGCCCATCAAAACACTTTTTCCAACACCGGAACCTGCCATGATTGCCACACGTTGACCCCTTCCAAGTGTAATCATGATATTTATGGCTGAAATTCCCACATCAATTGGTTCATCAATGGATTTCCTCTCCATGGGGTTAAGCGGCTTACCATAAAGAGAATATTTAGCTGTGGGATTGAATGATCCCTTGCCGTCAATGGGATTGCCCATGCCATCAACAACACGGCCAAGCAGCCCGTCCCCCACATCAGCCATTGGCAGATCAGCCAAAGGAACAATACGGCTTCCAGGCCCTATGCCCCTTATATCTCCATAAGGCATCAGAAGCACCCTCTCCTCCCTGAAACCTATAACTTCTGCTTTTATCTCGCTGCCATGATCATTTTTAATAAGACATAGACTGCCTACTCCAAGCCCCAGCCCATCACCTTCTGCAATAAGTCCTATGACCTTGGTTACCCGCCCCTCGGGTTTTACTGTAATACATGTGTCAATTGCGCTGTTGAATTTATCCCAGTCCATATCCATCATCTTTAAATTAGAAAGTGTCGATTTTGAGTATATAATCTATTGAATTTATTGACAGACAAAATATAATTAGTTAAAATTTAACATCTAACTTGTCTTAAATTTGAATATATTACAAAAATTAACGAGAAGTGGAATATCATACACCTGCTGACATAATACTTGAAACCACAGCTTCAAGACGGGATGCAATATCAGTTTCAACCTTTGCCTTTGATGATTCAATTTTACACCCCCCCCTCATGACAGAAGGGTTGGAAACCACGGATACCTGTTTAAGCGTTTTAAACTTTTCAAAAAAATCATCCTTAACCATCTCAATATACTCATAATCTTCAGGAGAAATGTTCAGGGTTATCTCCTCTGGTTCCGGCATCACAGCAAGTGCATTAAGTATTGAGTCTCTGACAACCCCTTCAGTGATATCTACCTTTGCAAAGGTAACTTTTTCAGCTATTTTACAGATCAAAGATAGAATCTGCTCTTCCTGATTCTTAACCAATGTCTGCCATGAGTTCTCAATTTTTCCACAAATATCTTCAATAATAGCTATCTGCTCCAAAGCCTTTGCATCACTTAACACCTTTCCATCGTTTTCTCCCTTTTCAAGACCAGCATCATAGCCTGCCTGTTCTCCTTTTTCCAGACCTTCCTGATAGCCCTGCTCCCTTCCACCTGAAAGCCCTTCCTCATAGCCCTGTTTTTTGCCCTGCTCAAAACCTGTATTAAAACCCTCCTGAAAAGCAAGCTCCATTTCAGCAGAGTTAACAGTTGTTCCCCCCTCCTTAACTGGTGACTGAACTCCATCATCATGGGAGGCCCCCTGTGATAAAGGCTCTCCGGAATCAAGTTTTCCTCCTTTTGCAGCACCATCAGATTGGACGTCAGGCTCCAGGTGGCTATCATGTTTTGGTGATCCCCTTTCAGAAACCTTTTCTTTGCCGTCACCAACTCCCTGGACAGATTGAGATGCATTGTAATCACCTTGAGAGGAATTGCCTGAATGCTTAGCACTGGAAGCCAAAGAAGTGCTATTATAGTCAACTCCTCCATCTGGCGGCATGGTGTTGCCACCATTTATTTCAACAGAAGCACGATGAACAGAAAAAGGCTTGAACTCATTTTCTGGGTGGTGTCCATCAGAAGAGTCATTTTGGGCATCCTGATTATAAATACGATGAAAAAGTCCATCATCCCCTGTATTGTCAGGCTCATAAAGTACCTTGAATTCATCTGCTTCAGATAGAGAGTCCTTTCCAGGGATACTTTTCCCACACTGCTCAATCCCTGTTATGTTCCATGGACGAAAATCATTATCATCATGGTGTATGGTGGACTGTGCCTCAGTTTTATTTTCTGCACCCATATTTTATCCTCAAGAGGTGGAAATCTATTTTAGTAATTGGGTTTAATTAACTTACCCAAACTCCCCCTTGCAAGTCTGTAAAATGTGGCTGGGGCTAGTTGAATGGACAAGTTATTAATCAGAATCGACACCTATGATCTTTTGAGCCTTGTTAATACTGTCTGAATCAGGATGCCCAAGATTAACAAGATAAGGCAGGATTATCTATCCTGAACATCCTTTTCATCCTGGTTATCCTGATTCAGACAAATGCAATAACTGCCGGGAAAGCAATAAGATGTCGATTTTGAGTTATTAAAAATCAATTCCTTACTTTTTACAGGAGCATCAAATATGAGAATTGATGCCTGGCAAAATTTCATCAGACAAGTACATCGTCTTTTCCTTTGCCTCCAAGGGTTATTGTACCATCTGCCTCAAGCTCCTTTGCTGCCCTGACAATTGCCTGCTGGGCTTCTTCAACCTCTGCAAGGCGCACCGGTCCCATGCTGTCAAGGTCATCCTTGAGCATCTCACCAGCTCTCTGGGATAGATTGGAGAAAATCTTATTTTTCATGTCTTCAGTAGCTGTCTTCAAAGCATAGGTGAGCTGCTGTCCTTCAACCTTTTTGAGTATCTCCCTCATTGAGCGATCATCAACACCCACAAGATCATCAAACACAAACATCATGTTACGGATACTGTCAGCCATCTCGGCACTATCCTCTTCCACCTGCTCCATGACAATCTCTTCTGTGGCCTTGTCAACACCATTTATGATATCCACAAGAACCTGAAGACCTCCAACCTTGCCTCCAGGCCCCACAGCACCGCTCAATTCCATCTTAAGGGCCTCATCAACATCACGCACCACCTCTTCGGATATCTGTCCAAGTTTTGCTATTCTCAGAGCAATATCGCCCTTTTTCTCATCAGGTACAGCCATAAGGATTTCAGATGCAATATCAGAAGGCATATGAGCCAGAATCATGGCAATGGTCTGGGGATGCTCATTTACAATATAGCCTGAAAGAGTTCCTACATTTACATCCTTGCTCCAGATAAATGGACGTGCCCGCCTTCTTTTTGCAAGGTCATCCAGAATGGCCTGGGCACGATCATCCGGAAGACTTTTGCTTACAACCTGTTTTAGAAATGATGCTCCCTCAACAAGCATCCTTGGCTCTCCTTCAAACTTGACCACAAAATCTGCTGAAACTGCTTCAAGCATCTCTGGAGTAATTTCGTCAATACGAGCCATTTCAAGGGCAATATCCCCCATCTGAGTATCATTCATTGTTCTGAAAATTTTAGATGCATACTCTTCGCCCATGGCAATCAGGAAAATTGCCGCCTTTTGAGCGCCGGTAAGTTTTGCAGGATCTATTTTATTAGGTGGAGCCATTAATCCTTATCCTCCTCTTTTTCCTGAACTTCCTTAAGCCAACCCTTTATAATATTTGCAGAACGCTCAATATCTTCCTTTGCAAGGTAAGAGGCTTTCTCGGAAATTTTAATGGTTGAATAGTAAACTGCCCGTTCTGAAGATGGAAGTGCTGCGATAAATGCATCCCGCTCTTCCGGAGTCATGGTCTCCAAAAGATCCTTTTGCTGCTGGGGATCCATCTCTATAAATGACAGCTCCTCTTCCTCAGGTGGCTCTTCAAGCAGGTCTTTATCATCAGGCTGTGGTAGAGCTGCCTGTTCTACGCTGGTCTGAATATCCTTTGCAGTCTTGATGATGGGTCGAATAACAAACAGGAAAAGAAGCAGAATAAGCAAAATGTTGGCAATGGTGCGTCCATATTCTTTCTGAATCATCCTCCAGCCCTTAAGTTCAGGTTCCACATCTCCCATCTCTGCAATTGAAGCAAAAGGAAGTGATTCTATTGTTACTTGATCCTCGCGTTCCTCATTATAACCCATGGCTTTTGCCACAATCTGTTGAAACTGCTGCATCTCCTCATCGGAACGGGGGACATAGGTTCTTGTGCGATTTCCCGTATCATCTGTTTTATATTCATATTTTCCATCAATTACAGCAGCCACAGAGACCCTCTTTATGAGGGCCATGGGCTTTACTGTTTCACTTGTTCTTCTGCTCAACTCATAATTTACAGTTTCACTGCTTTTGCTGAGCTGCTCCACAGAGGCATTACCATTTGGATCATCTTCGGGAACAATGGGATTTACACTGGAAGGGGTACCGTCATTCTGAATATTTTTCCTACCTGATTCACTCAACGCCTTTTTGCTTCTTATAAAGCTGTTATTAAGCTGTAAAGGATCATAAATCTCCTCACTTACGCTGTTGGTACTGAAATCCATTTCAGATACAACACGGACAATTGCCTTATCCTTTCCAACAATCCTTTCCAGCATGGTCTCAATGCGTTTGGCAAGATCTTGCTCATACCTGTCTTTATACTCATATTGATTCTGGGCAAGATTCTGTATGTTCTCCTGCTCCTTCTGCTTCTTTTTTTCAGCCATGGTGGTGGCTTCAAACAGAATTCTGCCGGCTGTATCCACAATGGTGACAAGATCAGGAGTCAAATCCTCTATGGCACTTGCCACAAGGTGCGCTACAGCTGCCACCTTTTCATCATCAATATCTGATTTCAGCTCAAGCATGATGGAGGCCGAAGGCTTTTTGGTCTCTTCAACAAAAACAGAATCCTTTGGCAGAACAATCATCACCTTGGCATCTTTTACCTCTTCAAATGATCTTATAGTCCTTGCAAGTTCTCCTTGTATTGCACGCAGACGATTTATCTTCTGAACAAATTCTGTTGTACCAAAATCAGTCTGATCAAAAATTTCATATCCAACGCCTGATCCCTTTGGAATTCCCTGACTTGCCATTGTAAGACGTACATCATAGACTTGAGCATCAGGAACAAGAATTGTTTTGCCGCCGTTCTGGAGCTTATATGGAGTCTTTGATTCCTTAAGCTTCTCAACAATCAAAGAGGCATCCTCTTCCTCAAGCTCTGTATAGGCAACCTTGAACTCAGTCTTGTTTGCCCATATGAACATGGTTGTAAAACCGGCAATCATGAGGACAACCACCATTCCCAGGGCAATTTTCTTGTAAAGGGACATCTCCCTGAATAATTTTACGACCTGTTCAAAAAAAGGATTCATAACAACAGATACCCCCCTGCTTCCAGAAACTCAAATACTTATGAAATAATTCTACTTTGTTATCTTCGCCTGCTCAACTTGAAAATCGAGGTGATACGTCCTATTTTCAGATGCTTAAGCATGAACACTCACGGAATTTTAGAAAAAAAACAAAACCTAACAAAGTAGAAATAGTCATCATAATATTAAAAAGACATCGAGCTTATCTCTTTGTAGGCTGCCATGGCCTTGGAGCGAACAGCGTTCAAAAGCTTAAGGGATGAATCTGCCTTTGAAATGGCCTGCATGCCCTCATGTATTCCAACCTCACCTTTAATTACTCCCTCAATGGCATCATCTGCAATATGCTGCTTACTATTAACATCCTTTACTGCTGCATTAAGCCTTTCAGAAAAAGAGGGATCTCTTCTTAAAACGCGATCTGAAATATGTTCAGTTTTAAGTGATGGTTTTCCAGTATATTGTATTGGTGAAATAGCTTCTATAGAGTCAATTGTAATCATGGCTTTACCTGATAAAATCCTTTCTTCCCCGTGATATGACAAGTATTCACAAAGGAAAATTTATTAATCTGGAATACTATTGTGCCGTCAAGGTTTGACTGTCGTGTAGAAAAGTACTTGAAATTTTGAAACACCTGAAAATTCACACGACAGTTTAAACTTGAAGAACCACTACATTTACCTACTCAGCTTATTTACCTATCTCAAGGGCTTTTGCAGTCATACTTTTGGTATTTGCAAGAGCCGTGGCACTTGCCTCATATGCTCTTTTTGCCACAATCATGTCAGCAACTTCTGTAAGGTGATCCACGTTTGGCATGGCAACATAACCTGTGTTGGGGTCAGCATCCGGATGGGCAGGATTATAAACCAGCCTGAAATCTTCCTGTGATTTTACAATTTCAGCCACATCACAACCAGTTCCCCTGCTCTCGCGTGGGGGCTTGTTAAACTCTATGGGATCGAATTCAATTGTGGCGATCTCCTTGTTTTCGTTTTTCCATGCCTTGTCAAGGGCAGTTTCAAAATCATCGATATCCTTGCCTGAAAAAATAACCATCTGACGCCTGTATGGCCCGCCCTCTTTTGTTCTTGTGGTATCCACATTGGCCAGATTCTGGGCAATAAGGTTCATTTTGGTTCTATGGGCTGCAAGGCCAGTTGCACTTATTCTTGATGAATCCATAAGGTATGTCATAATTTATTGCCCTCCTTAATATCTTTCAGTTTTGCAGGTGATGCTTTATTGTCCTTAATCTTGGTTCTTGTTATACCTGCTTCCTGTTATACCTGCTTCCTGTTATACTTAGTTCCTGTTATACTTGGTTCCTGTTATACAGACCTTCATTTATTATTTTTGTTCCAACAGGTTGATTCCATTATTGCCCGGCTTCCTGAATTGTCGTTTTAAGAATAGTCATTTTTCTTAAAAGCATTTCTGCTGTGACTCTGTATTTAATATTGTTTTCAACAATATTTGTCATTTCAGTGTCTATATTAACAGAGTCAAGGTGGTTGGCATCAACAGATTCCGTATTATAAAGCTTCATGGAAAACGGCGAATCTTCTTCAATGCCGGGAAAATGTTTTTCATGGGTCATGTCAATTTTCTGCTGTGGCTTGGTCTCTCCCATGGCCTTTTCAAGGGTCTTCAGGAAATCAAGATCCCTTGGCTTATAGCCTATGGTATCCATGTTGGCAATATTTCCGGCAATCAGATTATGACGTTTTGCAGAAATATCAAGGGAGTTGGAGAGCAGATCAAATGTTCTGTTATATATTCTTGAATCACTCATATGACACCTTTAAAGCCTTTGCAAAAATTATAAATTCTTGTTTAAAAAACTACCTGAAAGGTATTACAGCAATTTTCATGCCTTTTAAAAGTGATGCTCTCGTAATAAATCGGAAATGCCAAAAGCGCTATAGTATTCCAGATAATTAAGCTATCGAATTCCAGGGTAGTGTCATAAAAGTGTTGATATCTTTTTGTGAAAGCCCTGCTGAATCAAGGTTTGTGAAGAGCTCATCAACATATTTGGGACACCACCAATTCCAGATAATTAAATTGATAATGGAAAAGTCTAACTACCTGTTATCTTGATTAATTTTTTTGACCAAAAAATAAAATATTTTTCTGGTAAGCTATATTCATTATGCCAGTGGGTTATGACTGAAATAAACTCGAAATACGACTTTTTACAGGCTCATCAAAAATAAGAAAAGTGCAAAATACTTTTGGGACGATATGAAAGGTGCTCAATTTTACAAGTCACTGTTTTTCTTTGTATTCATTGAGCTTATTACGGAGAGTCCTGACGCTTATACCAAGTATCTGTGCGGCATGGGTTCGATTACCCTGGGTTTTATCAAGTGTGTTAAAAATCATACGCTCCTCCATCTCTTTTAGAGAAGATGGCGGCATCTTTTGATAAAAGTCATCGGGATTATCGTTATTTGCTTTATTTTCTGAAGAGCTGGAAGATAAATGATCATTAGGATGTATGACAGGGTTTGAAGAGGAATGAGTCGAGGGGGTTAAAGATGGGTCATTAACTGTATTTGAAGGTGAATCATCTGCAGAGCCTGAATATGAAGCATTTTCCACATTTGAAGGTGAATTATCAGCAGAACCTCCATATGTAGTGTTCTCGGCATTTGCAGTATTACCGGTATTTAAAGCATTACCGGCATTTGCAGAACCGGTATTTAAAGTATTCTCGACACTTGACGATGAAAGGTTGTCAGAAAAAACAACATCGTTTTTTTCACCCGAAGCAGCAACGGATGGTTTATAAGTGCCTTCTGAAAACTCGGTCTGGAAATCCTCCATCATCAAGTCCTCAGGTGCAATCAATTCATCCTGGGCAAGAAGAACAGCACGATGAATAATATTTTCAAGTTCCCTTACATTACCGGAAAATTTCTGACGACTTAACAGATCAAAGGCTTCGGGCGTCATTCCTTTGACATCCCTTGCGTCAATTTTTGTGTATTTCTGGATAAAGTAGTCACATAAAAGTTTAAGATCACCTATACGGTTTCTTAAAGGAGGTATAACAAGGGGAATGGTATTCAGGCGATAATAGAGATCCTCCCTGAACTGATTCTGCCTTATACTCTCTTTTACATCACGATTGGTTGTAGCAACAATGCGAACATCAACTTCCACAGGTTGTGTACCCCCAAGACGATCCACCACTTTTTCCTGAATCACTCTCAAAAGCTTTGCCTGCAGGTGGTACTGCATCTCGGTTATCTCATCAAGAAACAGGGTCCCCTTATGTGCAATCTCAAATTTTCCCTCTTTTCTTGCAACTGCACCTGTAAAAGCACCTTTTTCATGACCAAACATCTCACTTTCAAGAAGATTTTCAGGAAGGGCAGCACAGTTGAGTGCTACAAAAGGCATATTTTTTCTTTTACTGTTTTCATGGACAAAACGGGCAAAAAGCTCTTTTCCGGTGCCGCTCTCCCCCTGAATAAGCACAGAAGCTGTGCTGTCTGCAACCCTTTTGGCAAGATTTAGAAGTCGCAACATTGACTTGTCGCAGGTTATAATCTCAATATGGTTCTTCCTGCCGGGGAGACTTTTAGTATCAGCATCATTATTAGCGGCCTTTTCAGAATCAACAATTTTTGACATCAAATGGCGTGCAGTAAGGATTAACTGCTCCATTGAAAGGGGTTTTACCACAAAATCAAATGCCCCATGTTTCATAAGGGAGACAGCCTCTTCAACCAAGGGACGGAGGGAAACAACCATAATCTTTGTTTCAGGGGCTTCAACATTGATACGATTTAAAAAATCAAGCACAGAAAATTCCGGAGTATCAATATCTGCAACCACCAGGAAAAATTTCTGCCTGAAAACAGCGTTTTCTGCATCACTGCCACTTTGAACAGAATCAACCTTAAACCCCGCCTGTTCAAGGGCTTCTGTCATCTCAACCCGCTCTCTGAAGTCCTCCTGTATTATTAAAACTCTGTTTTCCAGCATATTATTCAAACCTTGTGACCGATCATTCATGAATTAGAAAGGGTTTCCGCAAGTGTCAAAGTAGAAAGACGTTCCCTTGCAAGGCGTGACCAGATAGAATCATCATCTTCTGCAATTTTTTCAAAAGCCTCCTTTGCCTTGTCAATGGCATTTGCCTTTTGATAGGCATCCCCCAGCATGAAGGTTATGTCAGAGCCAGGGCGCCCCGCATCATCAGAGAACTTAAGAGCCATTGTAAATGCCTCAGCAGCCTTTACAAATGTTTTTTTTTCAAGATAAGCCTTGCCAAGTGTCTTGTATGCTTCCGAAATCAGATCATAGTTTTCTCCTGGTGCAGATGCATAATCCACAACAGCCCTTTCGAGCAGTTCTGCTACCTTGTCCCACTTCTTTTCTTGTCTGTAAACCTCGGCCTCACGATTTAGTATGCGTGCTTTTTCGATTCGATCCCTGCTGAAACTATAGGCAAACTCATAATGCTTTTCTGAATTTACAAGATCTCCCTTCTTAAAATAAATATCCCCCATCCTGATAAAAGCCTCTACTTTTTCAGGTCCTTCTTCGACCATGGCAGTATAACTTTTAAAATGGTTCAAAGCTTCATCATCCCTGTCTGTTTCGTCCATTGCAATGGCAATGCCATAAACAAGTTCAATGGGACGATCGGACTCGGGAAACTCTTTGTAAGCCTTAAGCAATTGATTATAAGCCTGCCCGTATAAATGACCATCAAGGTAGGAGAGTCCTGTTGATAAAAATATATTACGGCTCTCCAGACGGTCAAGAAGAACTTTTGCCCCCTCATAGGTACGCAAAACTTCGGGGTACTGGCCTGTTTTAAGCTTTTCATCAAAAAGGGATTCATAAGCCTTCTGCATCAGACGTACAGCATCATAGCGCAAGCCTGTAGGATGAGTTGCCAGAAGCCTTTCAATCTCTTCAATGCATTTTTCATACTCCCCATTATTGTTATAAAGCTCTGCAAGACGCATCATTGCCACACGGGAGAGACGATGATCGGCAAAATTATTCTTTACCATAGTGTAGAGCTCTTCAATTTTCTCCCTCTCTTTCAGACAAAGAGCAAGCCCCATTGCACTGCCAAGAAAGCCCTCTGTGCCCGGGAATTTGTCCATTACAAACTCATAGACCTTTCTGGCTCTCTCCATCTTCTTTTCATTGGCATATGTATCAGCAATCCTTGTCATAACCATATCCTTGTCAGGAATATCGGCAAACAGATTATATGCCTTGCCAAGGGCATCCCTTGAAGGTTCATTGCGACCAAGGGCAAATTCAGCATCACCAATACTCAAAAGGACATCCGGAGAGTCATACATGATTTCAGGGTTTGTCTTGAGAAGGCCTGTGAGAATATCCCTTGAATCAATATAATGACGTTTTTTGAAAAGAGCTTTGCCAAGCCCCACACCTGCATCCACAGCATAAATGCTGTCCGGATATTTTTCAAAAACCACCTGATAATTTTCAAGTGCCTTTTCATTGTAATTTTTTTCATCATATGTTTTTGCAATATGATAAAGTACTTCCGGCATTCCCGAATAGTCAGGATACTCATCCATAACAATGGTTAAATACCCTTCTGCAGCAGCAATATTGTCCAAACGACCGGAAATCAGCCCTAAGGCAGTATAGCAAAAGGGGATCATGTCAGAGTCAGGCCATTTTACAAGCTGTGCCTGAAACAATGCCTCAGCCTGAAGCAGCGCATTGTAATCTTTGTCATCAATGGTTTTGTAATATGCATAGGCTCTTAGAAGCTCTGCCTTTTCAGCACATGAACTTTGACCGTTTTCAATATATCCGTTTAAAAGTTCATATGCAGATTGCCACTGGAATTGTTTCAAAAAAATCAATGCTTTTTTAAATTCCTTGTCACTGCAGGGTATAAGGTCAACCTGTGAAACAATATCACTTATATCACCTGCCTTTCCGACAACCACATTATCTGGAGAACCATAGGTTCTGTTTTCAATTCGGGGCTTTGGGGTTTCATGAACCAGGCGTTTTTCAGTGGTTGCATCAGATTCCCCTTTATTTTCAGGGGATGTATCAATCTGTTTTTGATCTGGGACTTTATTCTCCGCACCAACATCCTTTGAGTCAGGCTTATTATCCAGGATATCTCCTGGTGCTTTTTTTTCAGAAGGATTTGCAGAAGATGATTGTGATTTTTCAGAAGGATAGGATGATGAATGGGGAAGTTTGCCATCGAAACTTACAAGCAGGTTTAATCCTTTCTCATCCCATAGAAAAGATGGCTCATGAAACTTCTTTTTTCCAGTTACAAGTACAGCAATAACATTACCTGAAAGTGTTTCAAGTTCAACTTTCCTGAATAGTTCAGAATCATTCAGTCTAAGCTCTATGCTATTTGCAGGCTGAACGTTTTTAAGGGCAATCAAAACCTCGGTATCATCTACAAGAATTACTTTAATTGGTATCCTTTCACTTACCTGCAGGCGCAGGCTGGAAGGATCTGAACCTGAAAATATCCCTTTCAACTCCGCTGCCGAGGAATGGACAGACAAAAAGAGGCAGCATATAAAAAAAACAGAAACATACAGACCCCGGCATATGAAAATTCCATAGATTTTTTTTCTTGATTGCTTCATAATCCATACTTCCAGATTCTGTTTGATTATCTCGTAAAAACTTGGAAATATAAAAAAATTGATGTACCTGTAAAAAGCCCCTTTTCAGAATTCTTTCAGCCCTAACCATCTGAAAATATCAAGAACAAGCTTGGAATTTTGGACTTTTTATGAAACCATCAAAATAAATACTTACAAGATCAATAAACAGGCATGATTGCGTATCAATCACCCCAAATATAAAAATGATAGTCATTTTCACGGTAAAAAGAGACTAACTCATCTATCCCATTGCATAAAGAGCAATTAGTATGCCAACAAGTATTCAAGTCACAAATTATTAAATAGATAGGTTATAAATAGAGCTGTCGGCAGCAGTAGCTTAAGGAGAGATTATTTTATTAGAAAGTTTCCATAACATACTGATATATAAAGACTTTCATTCATCGTTGTGATGACTCGTGATCATGAGGGTTTATTAGAAAGTCTCCATAACATATTGACATATAAAGACTTTCATCCGTTCGATTGTGGTGGGAATCCGTCATGTATGTTATACATAGCAATCTGATGTATATCAAAAAAGAATTTCTTCTTCCTGCTCAATATTCATCTTCTTAATTTTTTCAACCAGAGTAGTACGGTTCATTTTAAGCATCTCGGCAGCTCTTGCCTTTACCCAGTCTGTCTGTTCAAGGGCATGAACAATCAAAGCCTTCTGATATGCCTCCACAGCATCATTAAAACCAATACCTTTCTCTAAGACAGCCGCTGCAGAGGCCATATCAAAAGGATCGGATTGGGATGTGATGTGAGATGGCAGGTCAACGATATCAACAACATCTCCTTCCACCATTACTGAAAGTCTCTCAACAAGATTTTCCAGTTCACGTATGTTACCAGGCCAAACATATGAGGAAAGGGCTGTAATGACATCGTCAGAATACTCTTTTCTGCAATCCCCGTGGCTTCGGGATTGTATCTTATTTTGAAAATGAGCAATAAGAAGAGGCAAATCAGTTATACGTTTTCTCAAGGGAGGCACATGAAGCGGTATAACATTGAGACGATAAAAAAGATCTTCACGAAAAATCCCCTCAGAAATTGCAACTGGCAGATCCTTGTTGGTTGCCGATATAATCCTGATATCTATGTCTGTTGAGGTCACACCGCCAACCCGCTCTATCTTCCGCTCCTGCAGTGCCCTCAGAAGTTTAACCTGAAGATCAGGGCTCATATCCCCTATCTCATCAAGAAAAACAGTACCTTTATGGGCCAGCTCAAAGCGTCCTGTTCTTGAACGATGAGCACCTGTAAAAGCCCCCTTTTCATGGCCAAAAAGCTCACTTTCAAGAAGCTCTCCAGGAATGGCACCACAATTTATCACAATCATGGGTTCACGACTTCTGTGGCTGTTGCTGTGTATGGCCCTTGCAACCAGCTCCTTGCCGGTTCCGCTCTCTCCTGTAATCAGCACCGAAGCATCGGACCTGGAAACTTTTCTGACTGTATTCAGAACATCCTTTATGGCATCACTCTCTCCTGCAATATCATCACAGCAAAATGTCATTACTGAACTCATTTCAATATCTTTTTGAGTTTATCTGAAATTGCCTCTGCTGTGAAAGGCTTTACCACGTAATTTGAGACACCGGCCTGAACAGCTTCAATAACATTCTGCTTCTGCGCTTCGGCTGTTACCATCAAAAAAGGAACCTTGGCATATTTCTTACTGGCTCTAACAGACTTTAAAAGCTCAAGGCCGGTCATTTTTGGCATATTCCAGTCGGAAATGATCAAATCTATATCATTTCTTTCGAGAGATTCCAGTGCGGTTGTTCCATCATCTGCTTCCAGAAGATTTTTAAATCCCAGCTGTTTCAGAATATTTTTTAAAATCCTGCGCATGGTTGCAAAATCGTCCACAATCAAAACCTTGATGGATGTATTCATTTAATTAAAATCTCCTTAATACCCGTCAGTAATATATTTTCTTTGTTACCACTACTGCATTTAAGCTCATGGTTAAGGGAGACACCCTGTTTTAAACAACTATGATAGCGGCTTTAACCCACCACACCATGGAAAAGTGAAAGTCTTTTGTAAACTTGGTTCAGGCCATTGCTATCACCAGCTTGCAAAAGAATCAAAGCGTTTAAAAACCTGCGCCCGGTTTTACCAAAATTTTCTACCTTTCAAAACAGACCTCTATTGTAAATTCGCCATCATCTGTATAGAAAGGAATCGCAATCCTTGGGCCATTTGAATAATGGGCAATGCTGTGACACTTCCCCATTATTACAGATGGTATGGCTGCCTTAAAAACCTTTCCCAACTCCTCAAGCTCTTTTCTGGCCTGGCCAGATACCATATTGGTTAATTCACCTACAGCATCAGCAATATCACCATTCAGATATTCCATTTTTTCACCAAGCATATTTGTAACAATAGTCAAAATACACTTCTCCTGAAAAGTAACAGATATCGTTCCATTTGCAACCCCAGTAAGACCAATAACCCCTGTAACATCACCCTTTGCTTCATTGTTTTTTTTTAAATAAGGTTTACCTGGCCTCACCTTGATAAATGCCATAGTCTCAAGCACATGAAGTGTAGCATTAATAAAAGGATTAATCAGCTTTGCATCCATTCTCAAATACCCCGATTCTCATCAGACATCATGATTCTGCGGTTACACTGTTATACTGAACAATATTTCTTAAATGGGTATAACTTTCAAGATCCATTGTATCAAAAACAATCCCCATTCCATGGGCTTCCACCCTTGCAACTCTCGCATTTATGAGCAATGTCAAACCACCTACAACACCTGAAAGTTCAATTTTAACCTTACATTTTTCCCCGGGGGAAACAGTTTCCATGGTTTCAACAAAAAGCCCCTTCATGCTTAAATTTTTCGATGCTCCTGTCACATCTCTCTCGTTCTCGCTGAAAAGAAGAGAAATTTTTGTCTGAAAATCTACCCTCGGATGGTTACGACGTCCCTTATTTACAACTTCTGCCATGGGAGTACCTTTTTCTGATAAGTACCAGTTGATATTTAATTTAATATTATATAATTTAGGCCTCTTTCATTTGCAAATTTACACGTTCCTGAACGCAATGCCGATCTTTATGCAACCTATTTCAAAAAGTGCAAAGTGCCTTCTGCATGATATGAAGGATGCCTTAATTTAATATTATTTCATAAATATTTTATGAAATATCGTGCCATTGGGCAATGTTTTTCCATCAAACTTTTTAAACAATAGAATGGAAATTTCTGAAGCAACTAAATTATTTATTCTCTGGCACTTTAGTGTAAAATGCTTTTAGTGAGGAGTGAAAGATATTAAATATGATACATCTTAAAACTCAGTGTTCTTTAAAGGTTTGATTGTCAGGTAGAGAAGTTTTTTCACCTTTTACCGTGAAAATGACTGTCATTTTTATATTTGGGGGGGGTGATTGATACGCAATCATGCCCGTTTAAATATATGAAAAGTCACCCGACAATTTAAACTTGATAAAGCACTCAGGAATCATGAGGCCATACCTCATCAACGACCCTCATAAATGCCTGGACAACATCTGGGTCAAACTGGGTTCCGGAACACTCATGTATAATTGATATCACTTTAACTTTATCCATTTTTTTCCGGTATGCCCTGTCAGAGGCCATTGCATCAAAAGCATCTGCAACAGAAAGTATTCTTGCAAGGCGAGGGATTTCATTATCTTTCAAGCCATCTGGATACCCCTTTCCATTAAAAAACTCATGGTGATGACGAATAATCTCCTGCTCCCTGTCCCACAATCCAAGCTGACCTACAATATCTGCTCCGATTGACGGATGCTCCTTAATTTTTTCAAACTCTTCAGATGTCAATCTTCCCGGCTTCAGCAGAATATCATCTCTTATGCCAATTTTTCCTATGTCATGAAGATGCCCTGCAAAACTTAATACATCAAGCTCCTCTTCAGTGCAGTTCATTTCCCTGCCAATTTCATAAGCAACCTCAGCAACCCTTGTGGAGTGCTTGCGTGTATATGAATCCCTGGCTTCAAGGGCTGCAACAAAAGCATAAAGAGTTGAAAAAAGGTTATCATATATATTTTCATAAAGCGCAATATTTTCAATAGCTGAAGCTGCTTTCTGGGAGATGAAGTTCATATAATAGATATCTTTATCAGTAAACCGTCTGTCTCCCTCTGTTATGGATGCACTTACAACTCCAAATGTCTTTTCCCTGATCTTGACAGGAACAACCATGAAGGATCGAATAAACTTACTTACTCCGGATGCTCCTGTATTATTTGAAATCAGGCATGGCTTATCTTCAGCAATGACATCCATAAAAAAACTATTCAGTTCAAATGGAAACTCGGAAACATTGAATGGACCGGCACAATGCGAGTTAAGATGAGTTGCAGCTATCGAAACAAAGGATGATTCCTGTTCTGCATGGATATAAAAACCAACATGATCAGCTTTTACAACCTCCATGCCAAGGTCAACGACCTTGTTAAAAATTCCATAACTTGAATCTGATGTTGCAAAATCCTCCATAATACGATTAAGTACATTGAGTTGTTCAACACGGGAAATCAGCTCATCATTCAAAGCCTGAAGTCGCTCCCTTCTCTCAACCTCCTCACGTAGAATAAGATTTTCAACAAACAGGCCCCGCTCCCTCATAATACGCCGGAAACACAGCTCCATCTGCTCAAGGTTCACAGGTTTTACAAGGTAGTCAACCACACCGTTTTTAAGCGTACGAATGGTATTTTCAAGGGAAGGAAAACCTGTCATAACCACAACAGGAAGTGTATTGTCAACTTTACGAATATGCTCTGCCAGCTCAAGCCCGTCCATTTCAGGCATGTTAATATCCGTAAAACAGCAGGCAATCTTGACAGAATTAATGATCTCTATCGCTTCAAGACCATTTGTAGCAGTATAAACCTGATAGCCTTTCCGTTCAAAATACTCTTCTGTAATCTCAAGAATTCCTTCTTCATCGTCAACCACAAGGATCGTATTTCTGCCGTTTTCCGTCATTACCTCCATTCCTCAAGAATCCTCTGTTACTCTGCTATATTTAAAAATATATCATTATACTAAAACATTTCTTTTTTCAATGCAAAATAAATTAAAAAAGAGCTACATATAACATTGGAATTGATTTTTAATAACTTGCCCATTCACCTCAGCCCCAGCCACATTTTATA
>NZ_LT828552.1:102934-161745 GCF_900170035.1 Desulfamplus magnetovallimortis
TTAAAAAAGAGCTACATATAACATTGGAATTGATTTTTAATAACTTGCCCATTCACCTCAGCCCCAGCCACATTTTATAGCTTGGGAGGGGGAGTCTGGGTAAGTTCTCAAAGTTGACACCTATGATCTTGTAAGCCTTGTCAACACTGTCTGAATCAGGATTCCCAGGATTAACAGGATAATACAAGATTATCTATCCTGGACATCCTATCCATCCTGGTTATCCTGATTCAGACAAATGCAATAAGTTCTGAAAAAGCAATAAGATGTCGATTTTGAGTAAGTTAATTAAACCCGATTACATTACGAACTCTTTTCATATAGTTGGAACGGTATCACCCCAAACAATTTTGCAAGCCAAGTCGATATAGAGAAGATTATACACTATAATAATAAATTTTTAGAATTTTATTCTTGACAAAAGATCAAAAATAGAATTATCTTCAGATAATGCCTTTGACTTTTTAGCTTTGACAAAGCAATACATTTTAAAATAAGGACAAACCATATGGATGAAGTTGATTTTAAAATTTTAAAGATCTTACAAAAAAAAGCCAGAATTCCAAATGTTGAAGTTGCAAGAAAAATTGGAATGGCCCCTTCTGCTGTTCTTGAAAGAATAAAAAAACTTGAAGCACGTGGTATTATTTCAGGCTATGAAATGAGGGTGAACCCTGCACATTTCAACCGTTCAATGATTGCTTTTATATACATTAAAACCAAAGCTGGAAAAATTTCAGAAACTGCAAAGCTTTTGAGTAAATATCAGGAATTTCAAGAAATTCACTACATTAGCTGTGATGGCTGTCTGCTTGCCAAAGTCAGAATAAGCGACTGTGCAGAACTTGAAAAAATACTTGAAAAAAAATTGCTTCAATACCAGACATAGAATCAACAAAAACCACAATTGCATTATCAACATATAAAGAGAGCGCCAATTTCCCCCTGCCTGAAATCATATAACCCCCCATGTTTGCTGACGCATCAAAAAAAAACATGAAAGCCGTTGTATATCAGCATGTTACGGAGATTTTCTAATAAATATTACAATAACAACCCGTTACAAGGAGAAAACCACCATGCCAATGTCAGAAGCATTTCACAGAAGATTGTCAGAAGTTCTTGAAAAAACAGTTGAACATTTTGGAACCCCGTTCCATATTTATGATGAAATAGGAATAATTGAGACATGTGAAACCTTAAAAAAAGCCTTTGCAGGAAGAGAGGGGTTCAAAGAGTTCTTTGCAGTAAAAGCCCTACCCAACCCTGACATAATGAAGATCATGAAAGATCAGGGATTTGGATTTGACTGTAGCTCTGCTCCGGAGCTTTTGCTGTCAGAATCCATAAACAGCAGGGGTGAAGAGTTGATGTTTACCTCCAATAATACAAGTGTCAAAGATTTTGAAGCTGCTGCTGATTCTGGAGCAATACTCAATCTTGACGATATATCCCTTATACCAAAAGTCATGGCAATGCCGGAGCTTATATGCTTTCGATACAACCCAGGTCCTCGGCGTAAAGGAAACAAGATAATAGGCAATCCAATTGAATCAAAATATGGAGTAAGCCATGATCAAATTGTGGATGCATACAGATTGGTAATAAATAGAGGTGCAAAAAGATTTGGCATGCATACAATGCTTGCATCAAATGAGCTAAACCATGAATATATGGTGGAAACAACATCCATGCTCCTTTCAATGGTGGAACTTGTTGCAGAAGAACTTGATATCACATTTGAATTCATAAATATTGGAGGCGGCGTTGGCATTCCATACCGGCCTGACCAGATACCTTTAAATATTGAGGCAATGGGTAAAGAGTGCATTGATCTTCTCGACTCTTTTGAAGAAAAAAAAGGCTGGGCTCCTCTGCTGTTCATGGAAAGTGGTAGATATATGACAGGCCCCCACGGAGCACTTATAACCAAAGTTATTAACCATAAAAATATATATCGTAAATATGTTGGAGTTGATGCTTCCATGTCATCTCTGATGCGTCCTGGGATGTACGAAGCATATCACCACATCCATATACACGGAAAAGAAAATGCAAAATCCTATGAAACGGTTGACGTGGTAGGGTCTTTGTGCGAAAATATTGACAAATTTGCAGTCCAAAGGTCTCTACCTCTAACAACAGAAGGAGACATCCTGGTGATCCACGATACCGGAGCCCACGGCCACGCCATGGGATTCAACTACAATGCAAACCTTCGTCCCAAGGAACTTCTTCTAAGGGCAGACGGCAGAGTCGAACTTATACGAAGGGAGGAGACACCAGAAGATTATTTTGCAACACTTCGTTTTGAAAAGGACATTTTACATTAACACCTCATAAGTTATAAGTTACCCAAACGAACATCGCACAAAGTATCTCAAAAGCACCTGAAATACAGTTAGCAGTGATCTATTTGCAAGCTTATAACTCATTAAGATTAACACTCAATTGAAGGAAAAAACATTATGATCAAAATAGGTTCCGTCAGTTTCCCCCAGAATGTTGCAGACCAGGTTGCAGAGTGCTATACCTCACTTCCTGCACCTGCTGGAAATGTAAAAATGGTTGATACCTATATTTTTAATGAAGGAGAGCAGGATATAAGGGCATTTTCCATCTTCGAATATGATGATGAAAACGACAGTGAGCTTACAGTTTATCTGGAAAAAAGATATGCGGCATTTTCCCAAATACCTGGTGTTACTTACAAAATAGAAGACTGGATAAGGGTACAGGATGCTCTGAAAATGCTGGCGGATGGGATTTTTGATACAAACGTTATAAGTTCAAATATGAGTTTCTGAAGGGTGTAAAAAAAATGGGCAGACACATCTTTTGTATCTGCCCTTTTTATCTCTATTTTTTGACTCTGAGCGCCATTCCGTCAATTATGCGTAGGAGGTATCTCCTCACTCATAAAAATTTGACTCTCCGTCCGACTCCGTAAATGATGCGTAGGGGGCATCTTCTTTACGAGAGCATGCCCCTGAAAAGGTTATCAAGGCTGGTTTCTATTCATTATATCTGGCCAGATTGACTCAAGGCAAATATAACCATTTTTTGCATAAGACGTTCCTGCATGCTTGAAGGCTTGTCAAGATCCATTCGTTGGAGATAAGGCATGGCCTTTTCCGGAATGGATGATATTGATTTGCTTATAAGTCCGGGCATTATGGCAAATTTGCTCTTTGATGCAATCTCCTTCAGCCCCTTAAGTGCCTTACCCAGCACAATCTCTTCATCTGTCAAATCAGTACCAAACGGGAATGGCTGAAAGTACCCCTGAAGCCTGTAAGGCCCTAGTTTGCTTTCAAGGGTTTCCGGCAAATTGTTCCTGAACTGATCGGGAATCTGCCATTCTGCAGGAATCTTACCTGCCTTTTTGGCTTTAGCCAGAAGACTTTCCTGAAATCTGGAATCTGCAATACATATCAGTCTCTTCATAACTTCCCTGTCCGGTCTTCCCCTGACATCTGCAATTCCATATTCTGTTACAACAATATCTCTTAAATGACGGGGAATGGTTGTATGAGCATACTGCCATACTATATTGGAGACAGAATGTTCTCCTTCTCCCCTTGAACTTCTGATCATTGTAACAGCGCGGCCGTCAGCAAGCTCATGTGCCATTGATACAAAATTATACTGTCCCCCAGGTCCGCTTATTATCCTGTTATCCTCAAGGCCATCTGCAACAACAGCACCTGCAAGGGTTGCCATCAATCCTGCGTTTATGAAGCGCCCATGTTTTCTCTGAAGACGCTTTAACTCCTCATCTCCATAAAGATGGTTGACATAGTCAACACTTCTCATGTCTATAAGTTTCAGCCTCTCTTCATCCATTTCCCTGAGATCTTTATAAAAAGATTGAGGTCCCACAAAAAAACTTGCATAAAGGGCAATCCCGTTTTTCAGGGTATCTCCAAGGCAGGAGGCAACAACTGCTTCAAGATTGTCTGCATCTGACATGTCAAGGGAGTATGTTTTTCCATCAAGAAGCGCAGAGCCATTTTCGTATGTCATATCCTGTTTGAAAATTCCAAATTTCTGGAACAGATCAAACTCGCTCTTCTTGATTCTTGTATGGACAAGCTTTTCCTTCAAAAGTGCTCTGAAAATCTCCTCAACCTGATTTTCTGTAAAACCATTTGCATTTATAACTTTCTGCAAACGAATATCCTCATATACCTTTCTTTTAAGGATATCTGCCTTGAAAAGCTCAATCAAGCTGTCAACAAGCATCTCTGAAGATCCAAGAATGCCCTCTTCAAACTCGCCGATACCTCCCACAGAATCTATCAACTCACCAAATTTTGAGTAGATATCAGAGTCCTGCATAAATTGACGATAGGTATCATTGTGCTTATGGCGCATCTCAATTCCGGCAACAATGGCATCTCCAAGTGAACCAATCCCCACCTGTATGGTACCACCGTCCTTTACAAGGGTACTTGCATGCATTCCAATCATCCAGTCCACACTGTTGACCGGCTCTTTTGGGGCACCAAAAAGTTTAAAATGGTAATCAGGGCTGTCAATAACCATGTCATAGAATCCTGGCTCAACAACTGCCTTCCCGTACATAAACGGCATATCAGGATGCACCTGTGCAATAATGGCATTTTTTTTGCCTTCACGGGCACGCAGTTCTCTGAGGAAATGCCCTCCATCATAGTGGGTATCAGGATTTGAGCCCATACTGTACATAAGTTTTCCATCAATCTCTTTTTGGGCCACAAGCTGACAGATCACATTACATCCATTAATAAAGGCATCTCTGATAGCATGGGTGTAGTTTGAACCAAGATAGTTCTGGGCAGCATGGGAATTACCCATCCACCCTGCAGCTTTGTTGAAAAACTCAACCAGGGTGAAATTTGGTGGGGTCTTGTTTTTTCTCATATCAAGAACATACTGAAAATCAGGGAAATCTTCCCATATTCTCTCAACAAGGGGCTGCATGAAACGTCTTTCAAGCTCACTTGACCATGTTGGTTTTTCCAGAGAAACTGCCGTAATCAAAGTAAATTGAATGGTTGGATCCTGTTTTGCTCTGAGATAAAGAGCATTAATCAGGTGACAGGGCTTTGCAAGGGCAAGGGGAGCCGCCATTACAATTTTTTTCCCGACATTTGCAATAAGGTCGTCAATACATTTTTCAACGTCAGAATAGTATTCAGGTGCTTTTTTTTCCAATAGTGTTCCCCCTTTTTTAATCGTCAAAATTAATTCAGAATATTTCGTCTTCCGTGTATGACTTCAGAATGATAAGTAACTGGACTAAACTTTTTTTCGTTTTTTTTAGTTGTCCATTGGGGAGAGACTTAAAATCTGTCCCCGTTCCATAAATGGAAATAATTTATCCCTATTACTTACTCAAAATCGACACCTATAACATCTTGAACCTTGTCAATAGTGTCTGAATCAGGATTCCCAAGATTAACAGGATAAGGCAGGATTATCTATCCTGAACATCCTATCCATCTTGGTTATCCTGATTCAGACAAATGCAATAACTTCTGATAAAGCAGTAAAATGTCGATTTTGAGTACTTAGTATGGTTTAACCTTCCACAAACAGTTTTAAGCCATCAATAAACTCCGGATCCTCTTCATCCATAACAGCCACAACAGATTTATACATTCTTCTTTTGTGCTCTCCAAATATTCCCCGTTTTTTTGTAAATGTACGGGCAAACTCCATTACATCACTCTTTAATTCATCAATATCGTCACTTGCCTTTTCAATGATGTGATGTTCGGCAAGTTCCAAAGCTGTAACTCTTTTACCAGTCAATTTCAGTTCATTGAACTTATACTCAGGGATAGCTTTGCGCACAAAGGCTATCATTCCAGGCAGAAAGGGAATATTAATATCAACTTCAGGAAAACAGAAAAAACCCCTGTCTTTTTTCATGAATCTGAAATCACAGGCGCACGCAAGCATTGCACCATTACCAAAAGCGTGACCGTTTATAGCTGCAATAACAGGAAGAGGCATCAGAAGGATTCGCTTAAACACACGATTCATACCATACATGAAAGCCTTGATACTTTCAAGATCATTTTCAGCAAGTTTTCCTCCCATCCACTCTATATCAACACCCTGGGAAAAATTTTTCTCATCGGATGAAGTCAGAACAAGAGAAAAGATATCATTATCAGCCTCAATTTCGTCAAAAATCCTGTTCATTGTCTCTGCAAATTCAAGATTCTGACGATTACTGCCATTACACATAGAGACTACAGCCACACTGCCATCTTTTTTCCACTCAATTACAGACAAACCAATTCTCCTTGTTATCTATAAAAACAATTAGTTAAAGGGTTTTAAAAAAGTTGAGATACCCGTGAGAAACCATTGGGGGAACAGCTCTAATAAAGAGGTCAATCGTTTTTTATATCAAATCATCCCACTTATTACAAAAACAGGATATGATTTTAATAAACTATTTTCTCATAAAGTAAAATAGAATTACTATAGATTGTTGTTTTAATCAAGTCACTGCAACTTCTAATTTTATATTTCCCAAAAGAAAACTCCTCACTAATCAGTTCTTTCGCGACCACCAAACATACTATTTAATACAAAAAAGCTCGGAGAAAGGGCATTTTTCATATTAACTACAAAAGTAATTTACACTTTTGGGGAAATATTGGGCATCCTTCATTTGCCGGTTTACACTTTTTCAATGGCAAAATAACCCAACGGTAGAGACGCAATGCTTGCGTCTCTACTCCAGACAAGACGTGTAAACTACTTTAATCTGATATGAAGGATGCCAAATATTGAACCCTGATTAAAGGATTTAAGGATTAACATGATTTAATAATCAGGTTAAGCCCTTAATCATGAAAATCATGGTTCAGAAAAAGTGTAAACAGATAAATGAAACATGCCGGAGAAAGATATTGAAAGCAGATCACAACGAGCTGATTATCAATATCATATATTTCCAGCCTGTAATGCAGCATGCAAAATCTGTTTGACATACTTTGCATTTTCTGATTATCTCAAATGACATAATCACAAGTTACCAACCATTTGCCTTAAATCGCAAATCCTGAATTCTTATCAAAGTAAATGATTTAGGAAAGAGTTTATTTTACCGTGAAAATGACTATCATTTTTATATTTGGGGGTGATTGATACGTAATCAATCATGCCCGTTTACCGTAAAAATGACTATCATTTTTATATTTAGGGACAATTGATGCACAATCAATCATGCCTGTTTACTTGCCCATTGCACAACAGGCGACCTATGCAGCGGTCAGCCGTTTGAGAATTATCATTGGGCATTTTATTGAGTACTCATTCCTTAAAGTCTTGGGAACCAATATCCTGAACACTTAACTTTTTATATAGGAAAAAGCCATGATAATCGGACTCGATGTTGGCGGAACACATGCTGATGCAGTTCTGCTCAGTGATAAAAAAGTTGAAAGAAGTATTAAAGTCCCCACAGACACCTCAAATCTTTTTAATACTGTACTCACCTGCTTCAACCTCCTTCTTGAAAATATAAAACCCCAACTCATACAAAGAGTCGTAATAAGTACAACACTTACCACCAACAGCGTTGTTCAAAAAAACATTGACCCTGTAGGCATAATTGTCTCAGCTGGCCCCGGAATTGATCCTGATAATTTCAGAAGGGGCAACCACTATTATCCGGTTTCGGGTTCCATTGACCACAGAGGACGAGAAATTAAGCCTATCATACATGGAGAGATCGAAGCCGCAGCAGAAAAGATGAAAAAAGATGGTATAAAATATATTGGAGTTATAGGTAAATTCTCTCCAAGAAACCCTTCCCATGAAATCACAATCCACTCCATACTGAAACACCATTTTGATACCATTTTCATGGGACACAAAGTTTCCGGCAAACTCAACTTCCCAAGAAGAATTGCAACTGTTTACCTCAATGCCGCTGTTTTCAGCATGCACAAAAATTTTTTCAATGCCGTCACAGATACTCTTAAGCAAAAAGGGTTAACAGCTCCTATCCAGATTTTAAAGGCAGATGGCGGCACAATGAATCTGCACACATCCATGGAATTTCCGGGCCAGACCATTTTATCCGGTCCTGCTGCAAGCGTAATGGGAGCCATTCCACACGCACCTGACGACAAAGATATACTTGTTCTTGACATAGGTGGAACCACGACCGACCTTGCCGTCATGGTGAACAAAGCCCCCCTGCTTGAACCCGTTGGCATAGGAAGAGGAAAACACAAAAGCCTTATCCGTGCTCTTCATACAACTTCAAAAGGTATTGGAGGGGACAGCGAGGTTACCATCAAAAGAGGTGCTATTGCAATTGGACCTGATCGTAAAGGCCCTGCCATGGCATTTGGAGGTAACACTCCGACCCCCACAGATGCAATGATATATCTCGGGATTATGGATGCCGGAGACAAATCACTTGCAGAAAAAGGCATGGCACAAATTGCATCAAAACTTGAAATTTCACCCCAACAGGCTGCTGAGGCAATTTTTACCAAAACATGTTCCAAAATTGTTGAATTAACCCGTAAAATGGTTGAACGTATAAATAGCAAGCCAGTTTACACAGTTCATGAGTTCCTTGAAGGGTACAAAATAAACCCTCAACAGATTCTGCTTCTTGGAGGCCCTGCTCCCTTTATGGCTGCCAGAATTGAAGAGATATCGGGTATCAAAACCACTGTCGTACCCATGAGCTCAGTAGCCAATGCCATTGGTGCAGCCCTTGCAAGAACCACCTGTGAGATCTCTCTGCTTGCAGATACTGAACAGGGTATTGAGTCTGCACCTGAAGAGAACTATACAGAGACAATCACACGAAACTACCGGAAAGATGATGCCATGAAAACAGCTCAAAAACTTCTGGAAAAAAAAGCCATCCAATCTGGTGCAATAGAAGAGAATCTTGAGTTGGAACTTACAGAATTCCAGGAGTTCAATATTGTCCGACGTTTTTCCCTTCAGGGCAAAATCTTCAGGGTTAAAATGCAGGTCAAACCCGGATTAATAAAGGGTTTTTCCCTTGCAAGCTAACATAAAAGGTATCCTCCTTAAAAGTTTAAAGTTGTCGGGTAGTGCAGAAGCTTGGAAGTGAGCAATCTTAAGTGATCATCCTCAAAAACAACCCATCAGTTTAAACTTGAAGAAGCACTATAATACAAATTAGATGCATTCTCACGCTAAAAAGAGGTCAAAATGCTGAAATCTGATAAAAAAACCGGTCTTGTATTTTTCCCGGCCTTTGACTGGGCCATTGATCCTACTCATCCGGAACGTGAAGAGAGGCTTTTATATACCCAGGATCAGGTAATGGAGGAAGGTATATTTGACATTAACGGGATTACTGAATACAAACCAGAACTTATAAATGCCGATGATATACGTCGTACCCATTTCTGTGTTCCAGACGAAGCATCTGTCACAACCGAATCACACCTTATCAGTGCCGGAGGTGCTGCAGCCATTGGCAGGGCAGTAATGGAAAAGGAGATTGACAACGGATTTGCACTTGTACGCCCTCCAGGCCACCATGCCATGCGTATTGTTCATGGCGGAAGGGGCTTTTGCTACATCAACATTGAAGCTGTAATGGTTGAACTTCTCCGTCAGCAATACGGTATAAAAAGAGTTGTAATTGTAGATACTGATTGCCATCATGGTGACGGAACAAATGACATTTACTGGCATGATCCAGACACACTCTTTATTTCCATACACCAGGATGGGAGAACACTCTATCCCGGGTCAGGGTTTACAGGAGAGCTTGGTGGGCCTAATGCAAAGGGGTCAAACCTAAACATTCCTCTCCCCCCGGGAACAGGAACTGAAGGCTATCTTTATGTAATAAAAAATTCTGTCCTTCCAGCAATAGAAGAGTTCAAACCAGATATAATAGTCAACTCAGCAGGACAGGACAACCACTACACAGATCCCTTGACCAACATGAACTTTTCTGCACAAGGGTATGCAGAGCTTACAACTTTGCTTAAACCGGACATTGCAGTTCTTGAAGGCGGCTACTCCATTGAAGGTGCTCTGCCATATGTAAATCTTGGTATCATACTTGCTCTTGCTGGAATGGATTACTCCAATGTGGTGGAACCGGATTACCATCCAGAACGGCTGAAACAGGCATCCAATGTAACAGACCATATAAAGCGCACTTCAGATATCATTAACAATTACTGGAAGAAGCGCCATGAAATGCGGGAAAAGGCGGGTGCCAACGGTACTATTCAGGAGAGGCACAGAGAGATATTCTACGATACCGATAATATTTTTGAACGACAGAAAGAGAGAATAAGAATTTGCAGGGAGTGTGCAGGTGCACTTGAGATAGACTCCCAGGCAATGCCCGGATCCAGGATAATGGCTGTTCATATTCCTCTTAATGCCTGTCATGCATGCAAAGAGACCGCATACGATATGTTTGAACAGGCAAAAACCACAAAAAAATACAGCAAAATATTTCTTCAAGACAGACCAAAAGATGAGTATATCTGCTTCTAATATAGGCATCTTTACCGTAAAAATGACTATCATTTTTACATTTGGAAATAATTGGATACACAATCAATCATGCCCGTTTGATATTACAACTATTAATAACGGACATGGCGGATTACCGCCACAATCGAAGGGATGAAAGTCATTTTTAAAACAGTCTGTTAAGGAGACTTTCATATAAAATGAAAAAACATATTGAAAAAAGAGCTCTGATGATAAGAGCCATAAGAAGTTTTTTTGAGTCAGAAGGCTACCTTGAAGTGGAAACTCCTTCAAGAATTCCCATTCCAGTACCAGAGGAGAATATTGAACCATTTGAATCAGAAGGGTGGTATCTTCAATCATCGCCTGAAATCTGCATGAAACGGCTGGCAGCTCAGGGATATGGGAAAATATTCCAGATATGCAAATGCTTTAGAAAAGATGAAAGGGGAGATCGACATCTAACGGAGCTGACCATGCTTGAATGGTACAGGAAAGGTTATTCCTACAAAGAACTTATGGCAGAATGCTGTGACCTTATCCGGTATGTTTCTGCATATATACAAAATTATGGGCATGTTTTTCCCCAAAATGAAAAGAGTTCTACAAAAGAAACAAACAGACACAGAAATAGTAACCAGCCTTATCTACTTGAGTATGGAGAGCACCGCATAGCACTTGGTGATAAATGGAATATGATTTCTGTAAGAGATGCCTTCAGGAAATACAGCTCCATTACAATGGAAGAAGCTGAAAAGTCAGGTAGATTTGACGAAATAATGGCATTTGAAATTGAGCCTGAACTTGGCCTTTCAACTCCTGAATTTATATATGACTATCCTGCATCCATGGCTGCCCTCGCAAAGCTGAAATCCAATGATCACAGCCTTGCAGAACGGTTTGAGCTTTATATTGCAGGAATTGAACTTGCCAACGGCTTTTCAGAACTGACCGACCCTGTGGAGCAAAGAGAACGATTTGAAAGAGTACTCGAAAAACGACGGCAATCTGAAAAAGACAAACATGGAGAAATACTGCCTGAAAAATTTCTCTCTGATCTTGGTAAAATGCCACTGACAGCAGGCATTGCACTTGGTATAGACAGACTTGCCATGATTTTTGCCAACGCTTCAACCATTGACGAAGTGGTAACCTTCACACCTGAGATCCTATGAATACAATTTGTCACTTTGAACCTATAGCTTTCCAGAAAAAAATTTTATTTTTTGGTCAAAAAAAATAATGCAGATAACAGATAGTTAGACTTTTACATTATCAATTTAATTATCTGGAATACTATAATAACCCTTCGGGTAGTTTTTTTCCATAAAGTACGTGGCTTATACCCGCCACAATCAAAGGAACTATTTTCTGGTAATATCATCGTCATGACAAGAAGGGCACTCTTCTGGCCGCCCTGTACCAGGGGACTCCTCCCATTCATGATTACATGTATTACACATAAAGATTCTTGGCTTTATGACAATTTCATAGTTCCCGCCTTCAATATTGATAGCCTTTCCATTTATAATTGCATCGGCTATTACCTTTCTGGCATTCCTTAATATCCTGCCAAAGGTGGCTCTTGATACTTCCATCAATTCACCACCTTCTTCATGGGAAAGTCCCTGGAGATCTGCCAGTCGTATTGCCTCACGTTCATCAACCGTGAGATGTACCTCTGTCAAATCAAGCATGGGAATCCCCCGCGGCTTAAAATAACTTACTTCCGGCTTATATCCAACTTTTCTACTAATGACAGGTCGCACCATTTTCATTCCATTTCTGTTTTATTATTGTAATGTATCAACGACTTTAAGATTCTCTGCATCGCTGACACTTTGTGTCATAGTAAATCTGTAACCAGAAAAGGGGACTTTCATGTAAGAAACTCCCCTTTTTTGGTATTTAAGCATTTTAAAACATTTTAAAGCAACACAACAAACAAATTGGATAGTTTACTGTAATCACTAAAAAAGGCAGTTAAACGTGCATCTTACATCTTTGTTCCTTCGGCATGACTCTGAAGTTTAACCTCAACTTTCTCGGTCAGGCTGGCATAGTACTCACGCAGAATGACAAGAACCTCTTCACGTCCAAAATGGTCAACAACCTCTTCATTATTGGAAAGAGCATGACGAAGTTTTGTTCCGGAAAGAATTACTCTGTCGTCCTTGCCATGTGGGCAGGTTCTCATGGAAGCCATGCCATCACATTTGTAGCAATAGAATGTCCAGTCAATCTTCAGAGCTTCGCACTGAAGAGCTTTTCCAGGCTCAGCAGGAGCTGGAATGGCATCAAAGATCTCCTGTGCTTCAAAAAGTGTATAGAAATCACCAACGCCTGCATGGTCACGGCCGATGATCATTTTGTTTACACCATAGTTCTGACGGAATGTTGCATGAAGAAGAGCTTCACGAGGACCTGCATAACGCATATCAAGGGGATATCCACCCTGAACAACCTTATCTTCAACAAAATAACCTTTTACCAGAGTATCAATACACTTTACACGAACTTCAGCAGGAATGTCACCAGGTTTCAGGTTACCGATCAAAGAGTGAATCAAAACACCATCACAAACATCAATGGCTATCTTGCAGAGATGCTCATGGGATCTGTGCATTGGATTTCTAAGCTGCATGGAAGCAACATTTGCCCATCCTCTTTCATCAAAAATTGCGCGGGTCTGGGCAGGTGTAAGATAGACACCTTTAAATTTCTCGGGGAACTCACCTTCTGAAAGGACTTTTACAGGGCCTGCAAGGCAGAACTCTTTTCTGGCCATAACCATCTGAACACCAGGATGATCTTTAAGAGCGATTTCCCAGAATTTATCATCCGCAGACTCTTCTCCATGACCTTTGTAAACCTTCTCTGATTCCCATTTTTTATCTTCTTCGGTCATCTCAAACTTTTCGGTGACCTTCATTGTGGCATAAATCTCACCATTTCTTTCAAGGGTAATCTCATCACCTTCTTTAATGGCATCTGCGTCAGCCTTGGAAGCGTCCAGCATAACAGGAACAGGCCAGAACGTACCGTCAGCAAGAAGATAATCGGCACAAACACCTTTCCAGTCCGCTTTTGTCATAAAACCATCAAGGGGACTGAACCCACCGATACCCATCATGATAAGGTCACCTTTTACCTGGGAGCTTATCTCAATTTTCTTAAGACCAGCGGCTTTTTTAAGTTCTGCCTCAAGTTCAGCACCTTCAAGTTTGCAGCATACAAGACCTTTTCCACCATGTGGGGCAACTAATTTAGACATGTAACTTACTCTCCTTACTATTAAATATTAACCAAAATAAATGTCACTAACCGACATTTATACAAATTCAATCATACCTTATGATTCAAGCCAGCAATTCATGGACAGACCAAATTTTTGACCTTCAAAATCAAAATGTCAAAATCCTTTTTCTGAAGTCTATAATAGAATGAGCAAAAATCTTATCTCAACTAATAATGATTGAGAATTTTGTCAAGAACAAATATCATTTTTGCTTATATTCAATAAAAAAGCCTGAAAATTAATCAACAATATGTCATCTATAGCAAATAAAAGCACAGTTTTTTTTACTAAACATTTATGGATAGATTAATCCCCTCCGACCATAAATTAGGATAAAAACATTACATCAATTAATACTTATTATTAAAAAAATTACTATTAATAAGTTTATTTCATCTTCATCAATTTAACAAGGGAATCCATACTCTCAGCATAAAAATCAGCAGACAGGGATGAATTTTTAAAAGCTGCAAACCATGTTCCTGCATTTTGTGCCGCCTGTTGATCATACTCTGAATCGCCTATAAACAATATCTGACGCGGAAGCAAGGAAAGCTCATTCATAATTTTGACAAGTTCATCAGGTGCGGGCTTTGCATTTTCCACATCTGCTGCTGTCACAACCATCTCAAAAAAAGAAGTCATTCCATGTTTTATGAGTACGTCATGCATTGTATTTGTCCTGTTGGTTGCAATGGCTCGGATATATCCATGGGACTTGAGCAGAGTCAGCAGTCGTCGGGTGCCTGGCTCTCTTTCCATATACTTGATAAACGGATGGTACCCCATCTTTTTTGCAAAGGCAAATATTGGTTCAAGGGATTCCATTTCCGGAAAAAGATATTGAAATGCCTCCCTTACTGTAAACATATGCACCTTGACAAACTGTTCATCACTTAGTTTCGGCTTACCAAAATTACTTAAAAGGGTATCATAATAGTTTCTGTTAGCCTTTGCTGTATCAAAAAGAACACCATCACAATCAAATACCACTGCTTTTATATTATCAATCTCAATTGTCATATTTTTATCTCTGTATCTCTCGCAACCTGATTTTCAAATTTGACCAGGCACTACTCCATTATGTTCCCAAAAACACTGATTTTTATCTCAGGCTGAATGGTGCTGTCGGTTTTCAGTACAATCATATCAAAATAACGGCCAGGGCGATTCATAATATTTCTTACAACAATCTCGCACCCGTCGTTCTGTGTATTGTTTGACTTAATTTCAGCCACAATATGCTTACCCTCCTGTAGCTTCATGGAGAGCACTTTTAATGGATATCCTGGCTCCGGCACCACTGAGACTGATGCTTCAGTTTTTTCGGATTTTTTTCCCATAAGCCTTAAAACCCTTGGTGAAATTCTGACAATGGCTTTTACCACACCTTCAACAGTGAGATTCATGACTTTGTTGACGGGATCATTGCTATGTATTGAGATCACCTTACTAAGTGTTTTTCCGGCATAACCGTTTGTATCAACCTTTATCTGCAGCTTACCTTCCCCACCCGGGGGAATTTTCCTGTCATATGAGACAGCGGTGCAACCTCAGGCCGTCTTAACATTTTCTATAAAAAGTGGTGCCCCACCCTTATTCTGAATTATAAAGTCATGAGCAAGCTTTGTTCCTTCAGGCACATCATTAAAGGTAAACTGTGGCTCAAGCACAACAATATTAGGGACATTATTATACTTGTTCTCAGTTGATACAGAAACATCTATCTTAAAAACAAAGAGACAAAGCAGAAGCATAAAAACAATTCTGTATTTCACAATTCTCATATATTCCTCAATTTTTTAAGTTTTTTTTGAGGACTTTCATACTTTGTATGACAAAGAGTGCTGCCATAGCCGCCATATAAAAATATCCCCAAGTGGCTGTTTTTATGAGGGCTTTCACGCCTCATTGTGGCAGATGATGCTGCCATGGCCGTTTTACATGAAAGTCTCGGTAACAGCCTGTTTTTAAAACGACTTTCATCTCTTCGATTGTGGCGGTGATCCGCCATGTACGTTATATAAAAGTCTCGGTAACAGCCTGTTTCTAAAACGACTTTCATCCCTTCGATTGTGGCGGTGATCAGCCATGTACGTTATACAACAATAAGAAGCTCCCTGTTGAGCCATTCACAAAAAAACGATACAGAATCATTATGACAGGTGGATAATTTCCTGCCATCAATGGAGATAACCCGAACAGCACCCATAAGGGCATTCAGGGCAATCACATTTTCCATGCCGCACAGCTCATCATAGGTCATTTTTCGATGGATAATATTGTACCCTGAAGCAACAAGCCTTTCCCGTGAAGCAGAAAGGGTGACACTTGGGAGGGCAAACTCTGAAATCGGCAAAAAAACATTTTTACCTTCAATCACCATAAGAGCACAGGTATTGGTCTCTGAGACAGTACCATCTGTATTCATTACAAGTGCCTCATCAAAGCCCTTTTCCTTTGCATAGAGACCTGCAAGATAATAATACATGTAGTTAAGGGATTTGTGCTCTGCAATTGGCGTGTGTCTCGGCACAGGATATGTTACGACATCCAGGCCATCTTTCCTGTAGAAACCACCTTCTGGAAAAGTTCTCTTTTTAAGTAATCTATGGCTGTACGGACGTGCAAATACCCCAAAAAAATGTCCTTTTCCACTTACGGAAATACCTCTGCCATCCCTGTCCATATCCTTTTTAGGAGGGCTTAAAGCCACCACGATCTTGACAGCAGCCACTCCTGAATCCAGGCCGTTAAGTTCTACAATGCTCTTTATTATATAATCCCAGCTTAAAGCAGGTAATTGCTCATTAAAAAGAGATTTCCAGCTATTTGCAAGACGTCTTATATGAGAGTCAAGCCTTAAAATAGAACCTTTTTGCACCCTTATGGTTTCAAAAATTCCGGCTCCATACTGAAAACCCGGAAAAGATGCCGGAACAGCCGCTTGTGATTCTTCAACAATTTTGCCGTTTACCCATGCCACTTTAGATGAAGGAGTTTCTTTGCACAAAATATTATCTGACAAAGATTTTTTTCTGCAGAACAGAGTTTCAAGCAATGTTTTGCCTTTATGCAGGGTCTCCTCATACTCTTTTTCAGGGTCAGAATCAAAAACAATTCCCCCACCCACCGAGAAACCGATCTCCCCACCTGCCACAACAGCAGTTCTTATGGCAATGGATAGATCCATTGTATCATGAAAACTTATATAGCCCACAGAACCGGTATAGACATGGCGCCGCACACTCTCAAGCTCATCAATTATCTCCATTGATCTAATCTTGGGGCAGCCCGTAATGGAACCGCCCGGGAACGAGGCTTTTATTAGATCAACCCCTGACTTGTCAGAAGCAAGCTCTCCTTCAACAATGGAAACAAGATGAAAAACATTGTCATAGGGTTCAAGACGTTTATGCTCCTTTACAATCACGCTTTCCCCCACAGCGACCTTTCCAAAATCATTTCTCATAAGATCCACAATCATGGAAAGTTCTGCATCGTCTTTGGTGCTTCCAAGAAGCTCATCACCATTTTGTTTATCTTCACAATCATTTTTGCCCCTCTGAATTGTACCTTTAATGGGACGGGTCTCAATTTTTTTACCAGACTGATGTATAAAACGCTCCGGAGATGTTGAGATGACCTGATGATCACCTGCATTGATATATGAAAAAAAAGGGGCAGGGTTCTTTTCGAAAAGCCTGAGAAAAAGAGAATAAGGATCTCCCTTAAAACCTGTTGTAAAACGCTGGGAAAGATTTACCTGGTAAATATCTCCAGCCTTTATATAGTCAATAATTTTTTCAACAGATGCCATATATTCGGGTTTAGAAAAATTTGATTTAAAACCTCCAGGGTCAATGGAAAAAGAATTTATGGAAGAAAAAGAAGAAGTATGGGCACTAAAGACACCATCCTCATCTTCAAAATGGGGGGAGATAGTTTCCTGATGTTGATCTGAAATATCAATATCTTCCAGATCAATGGGTTCTCCGGATGATGCCTCAAGATCAGGCTTGAGCAAATGGTATGAGTCACAAAAACGATCATTAATCAAAATGTGCGATGGCACACAAAGAAAGATATCAGGAAGATTCTGATCCATACAGGTATTGGGTAAATCTTCAATGTAATCCTTAACATCATAGGCAAAATATCCAAAAAACCCCGACAGAACAGGCAATTTTCCAGGTGGCTTTCCGGAGAAGCATGGGGAAAAAACCTTAAGTTTATCGCCTGTGTAACATGAAGAAAAAAGATCGGATTTTTCCCGTGAGTGACATGAAGAAGCAATGCCGCCCTTTTCCCGTGAGTGACACGAAGAAGCAATGCCGCCCTTTTCCCTTAAGTGCAATGAGGATAATAGTGATGATAATTGCAAATTATATTTACTTACAACTTCTTGAAGCAGATCAAAGGGATCAGCTTCAAACAAAAACTCATCACCCAACAGGCAGGCTTTTACAACACCTGCCCTGACAGATAGAGTCAACCATGGCCGTACAGCCATTATATTATAACGGGCACAGTCAAGGGATGTACCACTCAAAAGAACAACACTGCCAGGCTCCCTTGAAAAAGAGTTTGCAATATGTAAAAAGGGGATTTCCGGCTGCACCTTGATGCACGAAATCCCCTTAAATAATGGCAGTCGGCTCAGAAAAGAGTTCATTCAGATTCCAACCATTTTACCGTAAACATGGGATTATCGCAGAAAAGGATTACTCCTCTTTTCTCTGGCAAGTGTTGTTTCCGGGCCATGACCTGTATAGACACAAGTATCATCAGGCAAGGAAAAAAGCTTCTCCTTGATACTTGAAATCAAAGTATTGTAATCTCCTCCCGGTAGATCTGTTCTGCCTATGGAGCCTGCAAAAAGAGTATCTCCCACAAAAAGATAGCCCTTTGTGTAAAGACAGACCCCTCCCCTTGAGTGTCCTGGAGTATGAATAACATTAAGGGTAATATCCCCAAAGGAAATGGAATCACCATCATTCAGGTTCTTATCAGCTCCTGGAGAATTTTCGGCAGAAAGGCCAAATGATGCAGCAGCTCTGTTAAGCTGAGATAACATGGGTTCATCTTCAGCATGAATCATTATTGGAGCGCCTGTGGCTTCTTTCATTTTTTTATTGGCACCAACATGATCAAAATGACCATGTGTGTTTATAATATACTTAACCTTCAACTTGTTTTCAGCAAGTGTCATCAATATTCTGTCAGAGTCATCTCCTGGATCAATAACAGCTGCCTCTTTTGTCTTTTCACATCCAAGTATATAACAATTGGCCATGATAGGGCCAACTTCAAGCGATTTAACGATCATGGCATTACCTCCTCCTGATCTTTATGAAGCCGGTTGCTTTATGCGAAAGAATACACTGATCTTCAATCTTCAATGTTTTCCAGTTCACGTACTCTGTCAAGCACTCCGTTGATAAAAGCAGCAGAGCCTTTTGTCCCATAGCGTTTTCCAATATCAACGGCCTCATTTATGGAGACCCTTGAAGGAACATCAGGCAGCTTTAGAAATTCATATACAGCTATACGCATTATATTACGATCAACCACAGACATTCTGGATATCTTCCAGTTTTTTGAGCTTTTGACTATAAGAGCATCAATTTGCTCCTGGGAAGAGATGACACCTTGGACCAGGTTCACAAAAAAAGCCTTTTGCGACTCATTAACCTTCTCGTCAATCATCTCCTTAAAATGCTCACAAAATATGGTCAGCAGCTCTAAAGGGTCTCCCTTGTCCATATCAATGTAAAAAAGCGTCTGAAGTGCAAGTTCCCTTGCATTTCTGCGTTCACCCATTACTTAAATGGCCTTTTTCTGAAAATCGTTCATCAGATTCGCCATCTCTATGGCTGAAAGGGCTGCATCAAAACCTTTATTACCAGCCTTTGTTCCAGCGCGCTCTATGGCCTGCTCTATGGTATCTGTGGTAAGAATACCAAAAATAACCGGAACTCCACTTTCAAGGCTAACAGAAGCAATTCCCTTGGAGACCTCTGCACAGACATAATCATAATGTGATGTAGCACCCCTTATGACAGCTCCAAGGCAAATTACAGCGTCATATTTTTTGGCAAGCACCATCTTTGATGCAACAAGGGGAATCTCAAATGCACCAGGCACCTTTACAATGGTGATATCCTCATCTGATGCCCCGCTTCTAATCAGAGCATCCATGGCACCACCCACAAGCCTCTCTGTAATAAAATCATTGAAACGGGAAACTATAATTCCAAATTTTTTTCCATCTGCCCGCAAAGCGGACTCAATAACATTTGGCATATGTTAATCCTTACTGTTACCGTGAAAATACCCCTCATAATTTTCATAATCGGGGGGGCGAAGTAAGAGGCAAGGCATGCCTTGTCTCTACTGCCATGATGGTTTAATCAAGATCGGCAACACACTCCTTGAAAGTGTGTCCCATTTTCAGAAGCTTGCACCGAAGGTAGCCTTTATTGAACTTATTTGGGGTAACTTCAATGGGAACCTGCTCCACAACACTCAACCCATATCCTTCAAGGCCTACCATCTTGGTTGGATTATTTGTCATCAATCTCATTTTTCTAACACCAAGGTCAGCCAGAATCTGGGCACCGACTCCATAGTCTCTCATGTCAGCCTTAAAACCAAGCCTCAAATTAGCTTCGACTGTATCACACCCCTGATTCTGGAGTTCGTAGGCCTTAAGCTTGTTTACAAGCCCTATACCTCTGCCCTCCTGGCGTAAATAGAGAATAACTCCGCTGCCTTCTTCATCCATCATCTGCATGGCCTTATGGAGCTGGTCACCGCAGTCACATCTCATGGAGCCAAAAATATCACCTGTCATGCATTCAGAGTGCACCCTTACAAGCAATGGCTTTTCAGGATCAATATCACCCTTGACCATGGCAATATGGGTCAGATTATCAAGATCATTTTCATAGGCAATGATCTTAAAGTCTCCTCCATACTCAGTGGGAATAGTTGTAACGGCTGCCTTTCTCACAAAAGATTCATTTTTCAGGCGATACTCCACAAGATCAGCAATTGTACATATACCAATACCATGTTTTTTGCTGAACTCTTCAAGTGATGGCATGCGTGCCATGGTACCATCATCATCCATAATCTCACAGATTACCCCTGCTGGTTTACATCCGGCAAGGTGTGCAAGATCAACAGAACCTTCTGTCTGCCCTATTCTTACCATTACACCGCCTTCCCTTGCCCTTAATGGAAATATATGGCCAGGTCTTGCAAGGTCATCAGCAGTTGCCCCGTCTGCAACAGCAACTTTTATCGTAGTGGCTCTGTCAGCAGCAGAAATTCCGGTTGTTACACCCTTTTTAGCCTCAATAGATACAGTGAAACCTGTACCATACTGGGATGTATTATCTTCAACCATGGGCGGAAGCCCCAAACGATCGGCCATCTCGCCGGTCATGGAAAGACATATGAGACCTCTCCCATATTTAGCCATGAAATTGATAGCTTCCGGGGTTACAGCCTCTGCTGCCATGGTCAGGTCACCTTCATTTTCCCTGTCCTCGTCATCCACCAGAATCACCATTTTACCAGCTTTAATATCCTCAATAGCCTGATCAATTGTAATATGCGGCATTTATTTAAATTCTCACTCCTTATTTTGGCATGCTTCATTTCCCATTTTACACTTTCTGGAAAGAAAACTCTGAGTAGCGGGAATTTCTCACAAAAAAGTGTAAAGTACCTTTAGAGTCATATGAAGGATGCCCTTATTTTGTATCAGAAGTCTTTGCATTGAAAAACATCCTGATAATCAAATAAAACCTTTCCTGGCCAGAAGCTCCATGCTTATATCCTTTTTAGACGAGATATCTTCAGAAGCACTATTACGACCATGATCTAAAAATTTTCTGACATACTTTCCCAGCATATCTGTTTCAATATTAACCTCATCTCCGACACTTTTCATCCCAATGGTTGTAATGTCAGCAGTATGGGGTATGACGCTCACCTCAAACTCTGTTTCAGAGCATCTATTAATAGTAAGACTTATTCCATCCACAGCAACAGATCCTTTTGTGATCATTTCAGCGGCAATACTTGGTTGAACCTCAATGACAACGATCACAGCATTGCTGTGCCTGACCTTGGAAATAATTTTGCCTGTGCCATCAATATGACCTGAAACAAGATGACCATCAATACGATCAGAAAGCCTCAAAGCACGTTCAAGGTTCAGTCTTGCTCCGCTTTGCAATTTCTTGAAAGTGGTTTTAGACACTGTTTCAGGAGCAACATCAACAGAAAAAGAGTGCTTTGCAATGGTCACAGCGGTAAGACATGCACCATTGACTGCAATGGAATCTCCAACTCGGGTTCCGGCAAGATCCATATCAGTATCTATGGAGAGTCTTTTTCCCTCCCCGCTCTGGTGTACTGTTCTCAATGTGCCGGCTCCTTCAATGATTCCGGTGAACATGGCATTTACTCCCCAAGGTAAGTAATTGATTGTTAATAACTTGCCCATTCACCTCACCCCCCAACCCTTCTCCATGGCTGGAGAGGGTGAGTTTGGGTAAGTTAATTCAACCCGATTACTAAACAGATTTATTTTAAATATCCGGAAACAAGAGTGTCATCATCAAAACGGGCAATGTCAACCCTTTTTAGCTGAAAAGCATCTTTCATTAAAAGAGGGCCTTTACCTCTGCATACAGGAATACCATCGTCGCCTCCAAGTATTTTAGGAGCAATAAAAAACATAACCTTGTTAACAAGAGTTTCGGAAAGAAAAGAGCCTGCGACCCTGCCACCGCCCTCTACAAGTAGAGACATTACTCCAATTTTCCCAAGTTCATTCATAAGATAAGGTAAATCAAGACGGTTATATGTTTCACCAGCATTGTTTCTGCAAGGCACTCTTATAAGGGTAGCACCCATGGCTTGAAGCTCTTTAGCCTTTTGCATTGAAGCATCAATGGATGTTACAATAATAGTTTCCGCATTGGATGGTTGATTCAATACCCTGGCATCAGGGGAAATGGAAAGTGAGGAGTCAAGAATAACCCTTTTAGGGTCTCTGGTTTCAACTCCTTCAAGACGGGCGGTGAGAGAAGGGTTATCATTTTTAAGGGTTCCAGAACCTACAAGAATGGCTTCACAGGCATGACGGAGTTCATGAACATACTTTCTGGAAGCAGAAGATGTAACCCAGCGGGAGTCACCTGTTGATGTAGCAAGCCTTCCGTCAAGGGTTGCAGCACACTTTAATATTACAAATGGTTTTTTGTCGTTCTGGACATACCATATAAAATCCTCAATCAGGGTCTCAGCCTCTTCTCTGCAAACCCCCACATCAACAGGAATGCCCATACTCCTGAGAAAATCAATCCCACCACCTTTTACAAAAGGGTTGGGATCTTCTGTGGCAACAACAACCCTCCTTATACCGGCTTCAACTATCTTTCTGGTACATGGAGGTGTTTTTCCATAATGATTACACGGTTCAAGAGTAACATAAATATCAGCACCTTCTGCATTTTTCCCTGCATCGTTAATTGCTTCAACTTCAGCATGTGGCAATCCCGGTGCATGATGCCATCCCCTGCCTACAATATTACTGTTCCTGACAACTACAGCACCAACCATTGGATTGGGGGAAGTGTAACCCCTGGCTTTTGCAGCAAGGGCAAGAGCCTCTTGCATATACTGGATATCATCCATCTCTGACATCTGTCTGCTCCACTGAAAATGCTCCACCTTTATCATTGCCAGTGGAAACAGAATGGTCTGTCTCACATGGTACATTGAGCGCTTTTAATGCCTCAATGAAATCATCTACACTGCTGAACTCCCTGTAAACAGAGGCAAATCTTACGTAAGCCACATCATCAATGCGATGAAGGTGCTCCATAATTTTTTCACCAACAACCCTTGTGGAAATTTCCTTGATATTCATATCTCGAAGATCACGCTCTATTGTATCCACAAGGTCTTCAATCTGTGCTGCACTTATAGCTCGTTTTCCGCAGGCTTTTTTGATGCCTGCCATAATTTTACCCCTGACAAACTCTTCCCTGCGACCATCTTTTTTCACGATCATAACAGGTACATCCTCAATGGTTTCAAAGGTGGTAAAACGGCGTGAACAATCCTGACACTCCCTTCGGCGACGTACCTCTGTCTCTGTTCGACTCAATCGTGAGTCAATGACCCGGTTGTTGAGCTTTCCACAATAGGGACATTTCATGATTCAACCTTTCCATTAATAATCGTAAAAGATATCCCAGCCTGTGAAAACATCTCTGCTGACATGGGATCATTATATGCCTGCCGGAAACATACATGCAGTATGCCGGCATTAATAATCATTTTCGCACATATGGAGCAGGGCTGATTTGTACAGTACAAAACAGAATTTTTAACTGAAATACCGTGACATGCAGCCTGTATAATTGCATTCTGTTCTGCATGAACTCCTCGGCAAAGCTCATGTTTCTCTCCGGAAGGGATCATCATCTTTTCCCTGAGACATCCGGTTTCACTGCAATGGGCAATTCCTGAAGGTGCGCCATTATATCCGCTGCATAAAATTCTTTTATCCCTTACAATTATGGCACCTACTTTTCTGCGCAGACATGTCGAACGGGTGGCCACAAGATCAGTTATACCCATGAAATAGTCATCCCAGGAGGGTCTCAAGATATCCAGGTCAGACATCCTATCTGCCTGTTCCATAAAGAGGAAACTGCCTGCACAAATCTTTTACCCTGCCTGCAACAGAATTAATATCACAGCTCTTATCCAGCACATCACATATACATGCTGCAACTTCTTTCATCTCAGATGTTTTCATTCCCCGAGAAGTCAAAAGAGGTGTTCCTATCCTGATACCGCTTGTGACAACCGGCCCAAGAGGATCGTTGGGAACAGAATTTTTGTTAACAGTGATACCCGCAGTTCCAAGCATCTCTTCAGCATCTTTACCGGAAATTCCCTTGCCTGTGAGATCTGCCAGCATAAGATGGTTGTCTGTGCCGCCGGAAACAAGTCTGACTTCTCTTTTCTGAAGTTCATCTGCCAAAGCAGATGCATTTGCAACAACCTGCTTCTGATACTCCTTAAATGAAGGTTCAAGAGCTTCCTTGAATGCCACTGCCTTTGCAGCAATTATATGCATCATTGGCCCGCCTTGAATACCCGGAAAAACCTGGCTTCTTATCTTTGCGGCATGTTTTGCCTTGGAAAGGATCAAGCCTCCTCTGGGGCCTCTGAGTGTTTTGTGTGTAGTTGAAGTAACAACATCTGCCCAGGGCACAGGTGAAGGGTGGACACCTGCAGCAACAAGACCTGCAATATGCGCCATATCCACCATAAAAAGGGCATTATATTTTTCAGCAACAGAGGCAAAACCTTTAAAATCTATCTGCCTTGGATAGGCACTTGCCCCTGCAAGAATCAAAGCCGGCCTGTTCTTTTTGGCAAGAGATTCAACTTCATCAAGATCAATAGTCTCATTTTTACCAGACAAACCGTAATGTACAAAATCAAAAAGACGGCCGGAAAAACTGACATCACTGCCATGTGTAAGGTGGCCACCATGGGAGAGATCCATCGCAAGCACAGTATCCCCTGGCTTAAGCATAGCAAAATATGCTCCCATGTTGGCACCAGAGCCTGAATGAGGCTGAACATTTACATACTCAGCACCAAAAAGCTGCATTGCTCTTTCAATAGCCAGAGACTCTATTTTATCAACATGGAGACAACCGCCGTAATAGCGCTTTGCAGGATAGCCCTCAGCATATTTATTGGTCAATACCGAACCCTGGGCTTCCATAACCGCACAGCTTGCTGTGTTTTCCGAGGCAATCAGTTCAAGACCGCTCTCCTGTCTTAATGCCTCGTTGGAAATCATTCCGGCTATTTCAGGATCCACAGTTTCAATGGCAGCACTATTCAATCCAAACTCCTTAACTTTTATTCTGTTTATTATTTTTCCAACACTACAGATACTAAGCACAGCAAGAACTCATGACTGACGACTTAGTTTATCACCGGTCATTTATTTCAGGATATCCTCAATACTTTGAATTCTTTTGAGATGGCGACCACCTTCAAAGGGAGTTTCGAGCCAAACCTTAACAATCTCAATAGCAAGAATATCTCCTGTGACCCTTCCGCCAATTACAAGAATATTTGAATCATTATGTTCCCTGCTCATTCTTGCAGAAAAAAGATCACTGCACAATGCAGCCCTTACACCTGGAAAACGGTTGGCTGCCATGGACATGCCAAGACCGGTACCGCAAAGCAGAATTCCTTTTTTAAACTTACCTGAAGAGACAGCACCCGCAACTTTTTTTGCATAGTCAACATAACTCACAGAAGCATCACTATAAGTGCCTGCATCCTCCACATCAATTCCGGATTCTGCAATAAAAGCCCTGAGCTTCTCCTTGAGAAGAAAGGCTCCATGATCACTTCCAATAATAACCCTTTCCAATTCACTCATCCCTTTTTTGTTCTCCCTGGCTTTTAACTCCGGACCAAGTCAATGATCTCTTGGACAAATAGACATCCTGACATGAATAGAGATAAAGCAGGATGCCTTTTGAAAAAAACAAACAGATCAGAATTTTGGCATCCTTCATATCATCCCAAAAGTAGTTTACACTTTTTTGATGGAAATTCCTGATAAATGGGCATGTATCCCAGAAAGTGTAAACCGGTAAATGAAGGATGTCAGAATTTTGACTGAATATAATTTATGGCATCCTGCACAGTGGTCAACTTATCAGTCTCATCCTCATCAATATCAATCTCAAATACCTCCTCCATTGTCATTAGAAGCTCAACAATGGTAAGGGAATCAGCACCAAGGTCATCAACAAGGGACGCTTCAGGAACAACATCCTCAATATCAAGATTAGGCAACTTCTCCGCAATAATCTTTCTGACTTTTGTCTCAATACTCATAAGATAACAATCTCTCATCCATCAATATTAACGCCCTGAAGCGTACAAAAAAATTCACTGCATGAAATTTTTGCTAACACCCATGCCCTAAAAATTTTATTCTTCGTCTTCAATATCCTGGACAAGAACATTTCTTCCACGATACATACCGCATGCAGGGCACGCTGCATGGGGAAGTTTTGCCTCATCACACTCAGGACAGACTGCCAGTGTAGGCACTGCAACTTTCTGGTGGGTTCTTCTTTTTCTGCTTCTGCTTTTTGATGTTTTACGCTTTGGTACAGCCATTAATCTTCTCCTAACTCACTATTTTGTTTCACAATATATCAACAATGTCTTTCTACCAGATAAACACAAACTTCTAATTTAATTATAAAGAATTGTCAAGAAAAATAGGGCATAAAGTCAATTTTTCAAGTTAATTTTAATGCATCTCCCCTACCCTAATCATATCTTACCCTTGCCCTAATCATAATGGTATGGTAGAGAATCTCCAAAAATGGGCATACTTAAATATCTTCGGCAAACACTATAAAATTTCTGGTGAAAAATGCCCTGTTTTGATGTTGAAAAAACCACAATTAATATGGAGAACGCATGGACACTGTTGTTACAAGATTTCCTCCCAGTCCCACCGGCTACCTTCACATCGGTGGAGCAAGAACTGCCCTTTTCAACTGGCTATACGCCAGAAAAACAGGGGGCAGGTTTATTTTAAGAATTGAAGATACTGACGAAGCACGCTCCACAAAAGAGTCCGTTGATGCTATTTTTAAATCCCTTGAATGGCTGGGGATAGACTGGGATGAAGGGCCTTTTTTTCAGACACAAAGATATGATATTTACAAAGAATATATAAATAAACTTGTAGCATCCGGCCATGCCTATTACTGCGACTGCTCTCCGGAAGAGGTCAATGCCATGCGTGAAAAGGCCAAAAGTCTTGGTAAAAAACCAATGTACAACGGTAAATGCAGAGAACTCAACAAAGAGTGGAAACCAGGCATGGTGGTAAGGCTTAAAGCTCCGGCAATGGGCACAACTGTGGTGGAAGATGTTGTAAAAGGAAACACAGCCTTTCCCAACAGCGAGCTTGACGATTTTATTATCCAGAGAAGTGACGGCAGCCCAATGTATAACCTGGCTGTTGTGGTTGATGATATCACAATGGGAATAAACACAATAATAAGAGGTGATGATCATCTTGTAAACACGCCAAAACAGATGCTGATTTATAAGGCTCTTGAAGCTCCGCTTCCACTTTTTGCCCATGTTCCAATGGTACTGGGCTCTGACAAAGCGAGACTTAGCAAGCGCCATGGGGCAATGTCAGTAAGTGAATATATGGATATGGGCTATCTTCCTGATGCTATGCTCAACTATCTTGTAAGATTAGGCTGGTCTTTTGGAGATCAGGAATTTTTCAGAAGAGAGGAGCTTATAGAAAAATTTTCATTAGAGCATATAGGACGCTCTCCATCCATGTTTGATATGGACAAACTTACAGCAATCAATGCCAAACACATACAGGATAAAAGCTCGTCTGAACTTGCTCCAATCTTTTCTGCCCATCTTGCAAAAAGAGAGATTGCATTGCCTGACACACAAGACAATCACGACGGCGACACTAAAAGAGTTGAAAAAATCATTGAAACCCTTCAGCCAAGAAGTAAAACCATGGTTGAGATGGCAGATGCTGCTATTTTCTATTTCAGGGAATCAATTGAATTTGAGGAAAAAGCAGCCAAAAAATTTATCAATTCTGATGCAGTGGAGCTTCTAAAGCTTTCAGCAAGATATATCAAAGAACTCAAACCCGATGAATTCACAGAGAAAAACCTTGAAGATGCCATGAAAAAAGTCATGGAAGAGACAGGACTTAAATTCGGAAAAATTGCACAGCCGCTGAGGGTTGCACTTACAGGCGGTACAGTAAGCCCAGGTATTTTCGAGATGATTCTTGCTCTTGGTCAAAAGAAAACCGTGGAAAGAATACAAAAAGCCATTGAACATATTCAATAAGCCATTTTATATGAAAGTCTCAGTAAGTGGCTGTTTTTAAAACGACTTTCATCTCTTCGATTGTGGCGGTAATGCCGCCATGGCCGTTATATGAAAGTCTCAGTAATTGGCTGTTTTTAAAACGACTTTCATCTTTTCGATTGTGGCTATCATCAGCCATGTACGTTATCAGAAATTATCCATAACATACTGATATATGTAACCTACAAAGGCTGGACAAAGATATTTGTCCGGCCTTTGCATTATGCTAAAAACCTACTCATTATGGCTAAAAAGAATTCCTGAGTATCCCACAAAACTACTTCCAGGGCTTTTGTCATAACTTGTGGCATAATCAAACTCTATCCCCTTGACAGCACCCATTTTTTTGACAGCACCAACAGCCGCTGCCACAGCTCCTGCACAGCAAAGATTCCGATTGCCAATCCCCTGGGCAATGATTTCATCACTCTCCATGGCAACCATTGCCCTTATGGCCTTTTGATCATTTTCATTTTTCATCCATTCCAAAGCCTTTGCACCTGAACCTGCCGGAAAAAAGCCATAATTTTTTCCATAGTGGGTCATATCTGTGGAGCCTATGAAAACCACGCTAAGGTTCAGGGAATCTGCACATTCCACAGCAGCAGTTCCGACTTTTTCAGCAAAATTTGTTGGAGCCACTCCAACAGGCACTATTGAAGCATTGGGAAAAAAATATTTTATAAAAGGCAGTTGAAGCTCAATGGTATTATCATCAGGGAATGTGGAAGCAGACATCTTCCTTATAGATATCCTGTCAGCAAGGGAAGCGGCAAGAGGTTGATGGACATCAAGGTAGCCTAAAGGTGTTTCCCATTTTCCTTCAACCATAATACATGAACTTGAGGAAGGATGCATGTGCATTCCAAAAATTACAACAGCATCAATATTTTCTCCGGAATTGCCATTATGTTCAGTTTCCGGTTTACTGGGAGACAACAATTCATCTTGCTTTTCTACTGAAAAATCATGACCCAGGGTTTTAATTTTTTCTGTTTTACGAATAAAAGGAGAAGATGCAATTGCTGATATGACCCGACATGCAATTGAACCTGAAAAAAACCATCCTGCATGGGGAACTATCCCACCTGAAAATTTTCCACCCTTTAAAAGGGCTGATTCATTACTGTTTTCTGTCAAAAATTGCTCAATGGCTTTCCGGCACTGAAGGGCATCTTCCGGATACCATGAGCCTGAAAATGCTGCTCTTTTTTTCTGCATTTTATAACCTTTTATCTACAACATTATCTTGTCAATGATCTTTTAAATTATCTTCTATTATCTTTCATTGCTTTGATTTCTTCCAGAGCAATCCCTGTAGCTTTACTTATACTTTCAAGGTCAAGAACTCCCGCTGATATCAAATTGGATGCTATTTGCCTTTTCTCTTCATTTTTACCCTCTTTTTTACCCTCTTTTACTCCGATTGTATAAGAGGATTCTACCATGCTGGCCTGATAATGAAGATCATCCTGGTATCTTTCATAGGCAAGTCTTTCTTCTTCAGGCAATTTTAGAATATCAAGCTCCTCTTTGGCCTTTTTCAATCCTTTTGCCTTGAAATTATCCTTTATTTCTTCATTTTTTAAAAAATATATCCATTCATCCAGCGTATTTTTGGCAATATCATCAAAATTATTAACTTTTATAAGATAATATTCAGGGAATATCTCGTAAGCTTTACTTTTTTGATAAAGTTCCTGCTGACCCTGGGATAGTTGAAGCACATCTTTTTTGTGAAGACCCGTAAATGATGTCGAACCATAATAAACATAATCCATGCCATGACCAAGATCAAAATATAGAATGCTTACAGAAATCACTTTTACTATTTTTGAATAAGGCTCTCCCTCTTGTAGGTGTTCCGTTATAACCCTTGAGGCACCGTATAAAATTCTTTGAAGGTAATCAAGTTCTCGATCATATTGAACTTCAATAATAATCACCTCTTCTTTAGAATTTTTTACCTTCAAATCAACACGGTTGAATTTATCCCAACGGTTTACCTTGTTGCTTTCGCTTTCCAGAACCTCAAGAATCGTTATATCATCATCAACAAGCTCACTGAGAAAGCCCTCCAGTATCTCAAAATTGGCCTTACTTCTCAAAAGCCTTTTCATTGCCCAGTCAAAGCTGATAAGTTTTCTTTTTGACATGATTTTCTCTCCCAGTGTTGCACGGTTAGGTTCTTTCGAGTATAGTTTTAATACTTATCTATCAATCTTTTTTTTTGCTGGGTATATTCTTGCTCGGTTATCAACTCTTTATCATACAACTCTTTAAGTTTAATCAGCTTATCTTCTAATGTGGCTTCATCAACTAACATATTTTTATCCAACATCAAATCATGCTTTTCGTTTATCTTTCTTTCTGAAACAGTTGCACCCTCCCCAAAAACATATTTGATATCAAATATTTGGGAACTCCCATGAATGCATAAAAAACTTAATCCCCAGCCTTCAAGAGTTGTTGGGCGATCAGGACAATTAAAATAAATATAAGCAGTTTTTTTTTCACCTGGTATTATATCTGCGTCAGTAAGAAATGTATTCGTTATATACTTACGAATTTTAGCATTGGCCTTTCCAGCCTTAGTCCCTGATATAGTACCGAAAATAATTCCACCTGCAACTCCACTAACAACACTACGCTTTACAACGCTGTAACAAGCCTGATCTTTTGCTTGATCAAGAGACATTTTAGAAACAGTCATACCATTTGGCCGTAATAATTTAATTGAATTAGTATTAATTTTTATGAAATCACTTGAATGATTTGCAATTTTAAATTCAATGGGAACCATGTAATGATGCATTGATGGTTTATCTGTTATATACCCATTATAAAATCTAAATTTAGCCTCCAATTTTAAAGAGATTTCATCTATTATATCAACATATCCACCATTAATAGATATCGCACCAGGAGCAATTTGCTCTTTACTCTCAAGTGCAGCTAATGCAGAATTTGCTTTTTCAATATTACTTGAAGATATTATTTTGGCAGAATCAATTGCCTTTGACAAAATAGTGACGTTTTCCTTTGTATTCGGCATTATATATGCTAATGTCTTTATGGCATAAACGCGAATATCTTCATCAGACTCAGTTTTTATAAAATCAACGATACCTGGAATGGCATCCGCAGCAGCCTCTTTTTGTCGTGAAATACACTTTAATGCTTGAACTCGCGTTTTATCGTTCTCATCATCAAGTGCAAAAACAAGTGCAGGAATTGCCTGAGTAGATAAAAGCTGGCCTTTTTGAAGGCCATAATTTTGATACCAAGCTCCGCCGGAACAACCGATAAAAAATACACCAACCATAATCATCCAAATCTTTTTCATATCACATCCTTTGGTACTCAAAAACGACACCTATGAGCTTTTTAACCTTGTCAATACTATCTGAATCAGGATGCCCAGGATAACCAGGAATTACAGGATAAAAATCATGAGCATCTTGTAAATCCTGGTTATCCTGATTCAGACAAATTCAATAAATGCCAAAAAGGTGTCGCTTTTGAGTTGGTATATTCCGATTTCTGACTTAACACTTTTCTGAAAAATACACCTCAAAAAGGAGATGATTCTCCGGAAAGTGTAACGCTGTAAATGAAAGATGCCCAAGTAATTCATGCAAACTCATTTTTTCCAGGCTTGAATCTGTCCGTTCAACCACTCAATCCATTGATCAAAACCCTCTTCGGTCTTTGCAGAAAGTTTAAATACCGGCATCATTGGATGTACTGTCTTCATATTATTTACGGCAAGGTCAGCATCTACATCAAGATAGGGCAAAAGATCAATTTTATTAAGAATAGCTGCATCAGCAACCTGAAACATCAATGGATATTTAAGGGGTTTATCCTCTCCTTCTGTGACACTCAAAACCACCACCTTGACATTTTCACCAATATCAAATTCAGCAGGACAAACCAAATTTCCAATATTTTCAACAATCAGAAGATCAAGGGAATCAAGCGTCATCTCCCTTGCAGCTTTGTCAATCAAATGTGCTGCCAAGTGGCAATCTCCACCAAACTGATCGGTATTGATCTGAACCACTGCTGCCCCTGTTGCTTCAAGACGGTCAGCATCATTTCTTGTACAGATATCCCCTACAATGACCCCTGTTCTTGTTTCCGGCATGATTCTTTTCAGAGTCTTACAAAGGGTTTCTGTCTTGCCTGAGCCTGGAGAACTCATCATGTTAAGAACAAAAACCCCTTTTTCCCTGAAATAATTGCGATTTTTGTCAGCCATTGTTTCATTGACTTCCAGCACTTTTTTCTGAATAGTTATCTCCACTTTATAATCACCTTATTTTTTATAGTTTTCCCGATAATTTAGTTTACTGAATTTCTCTTTTCCCGACTTTAAGAAAATTATGCAATCATTGGACTATTCGTAGGATACAGAATCAATTTTTGCGCCATTGGTAGATACAGGCCAGATTAATCGGCAAGCTCCAGGGATGAAATCTCAAGTTCCCTGCCAGACAGAATTTCCACTGCCCCATCACGGCATGATGGACATGTAAAGACAGGGCCGTCAACTTCCCATTGATGAGCACATGCCTTGCATTTAACCACAACAGGCACCTTTTCAATCACAAGCTTTGCTCCTTCAAGGGAGGTATCCTTGGTTATGATCTCAAAGCAGAATTTAAGACTATCCTCCACAACGGCTGCGAGATTGCCGATCCTTAAATTCAGTTTTTCAACCTTTGGATTTACAATATCAGATGGTATGGAAGCAATGGCAATATTGACCATCTGCTGGGCAACTCCCATTTCGTGCATTTGTCTATTTCTCCTTTTTACCGTGAAAACACATTCTGTTTTCATGATCGGGGGTGGCCGAAATATCATTTGGCCATGAGGGTTTACCTTGGAAATGGATACAATTTTCCGTATTCAGGGATGGCTGGATGGCAGCCATGACCGTTTACTCAAAGTCGAACAGTTAAGCCAGGCCACTTATGGGGGCATTTTTCAGCTTCAGAGAAATTCAGGCTCAATGAATAATGTTCAATGTGTCAAGCGGACAACCTCTGTTCATTATCAATCTGCTGAAATGATAAATACGGAAGATTTGAATGCTCTCTGGCGTGTTCTATAGTCATGCTTACTATATTTCCATGTATGTCAACGTCAAGATAGACATTCTCGGAAACCTCTATAGTTTCATTTATGTCCTTATTTGAAAATTCAACGAGTGCGGTATCTGTGTCTGGGAAAAATTTAATTTTCATCCTGCATGCCTCTCTTAAAATTTCTGTCAAAAAAAGCGTTGTGTACTGTCTCCCCATCTTCCAGAAGAATAACTCTTTTATAGGATAATTTTCAAACAAAACGCTGAATTACCCGCTTAAATGCCGGAATGGATTTAATTATTGTCTCATCTTCAACGCAGAAGGCAAGCCTGAAATAGCCAGGCGCTCCAAAACCGCTTCCTGGAACAGCAAGTATCAATTCATCCAGAAGCGCACGGACAAATTCAACGTCATCTTCTATTGGAGAACGTGGAAAAAGATAAAATGCACCTGGTGGTGTAACAAAATCATAACCTGCATCACTTAAGCCTTTGCAGAAGATATCCCTCTTTCTTTTATATGCACCAATATCAACGCTTGCTCCTTGAATCATTGGCAGTACCCGTTGCATGATGGCAGGTGCATTTACAAAGCCAAGAATCCTGTTTGTCAGGGTCATGGCCTGGCGAAGTTTATCCCTGTATTCTGCTTCTGGATTAATGGCAAGATAGCCTATTCTTTCTCCCGGGAGTGAAAGATCCTTTGAGTGGGATGTTGCTACAATACTTTCATTGTAACATTTAAAAACAGGAGGAACCGTGACATTATCAAATACTATTTTCCGATATGGTTCATCAGATACCAGATAGATGACTTTACCATATTCGTGGCTCTTTTTTCTTAGAACAGTTCCAAGCTCATCAAGACTTTTGGCAGAATATATCTGTCCTGTGGGGTTATTTGGGGAGTTTATAAGTATTACCCTGGTATTTTTGGTAATAGCTGCCTCAACAGCCTCTATATTAAGGGTAAAATCATCCTTTGAAGGTACTGTTTTTAAAACACCACCATGATTTTCTGCATAAAATGAGTACTCGACAAAAAAGGGAGAGGAGACAAGCACTTCATCTCCAGGGTTTAAAAGAGCTTTAAATATTACATTCAATCCACCGGCTGCGCCACAGGTTATAATGATATCATCTGCTGTAACTTCAGCAGACTGCTCTTTGCGAATATTCTCGGCAATGGACTCCCGAACAAAAGGAAAACCACTATTGGGCATATATCCGTGAACCCATCTGTCCCTGCTTGATGCAACCTTTTCAAGGGCTGACTGAAACTCGTCAGGTGGTGATAAATTGGGGTTGCCAAGACTGAAATCAAAGACATTTTCACTGCCATGCTCCGCCTTAAGGGCTGCTCCCTGCTCAAACATTTTCCTTATCCAGGATGATTTTACAAGACTCTGTTCAATTTTTGCTGCAATTGTCATATTAAATGATTTCTCCAGTTTTTTTCCGTGAAAACAGATCAGATTTTCATATTATGGGATTATTGACACCAAAACATATCTGTTTTGGGCATCTTTCATTTGCCAGTTTACACTTTCCCTAACAGAATGCCCGTTTTTAGGGGATCCTGTTCTGGAAAGTGTAAAGTACTTTCTGTATGATATGAAGGATGCCCTGTTTTGTACTATTTATTTTAATCCACACTCAAGCCTTGAATAAAACGATTTTTTGAAAAGATTAAAACTGCCTTGGGCTACAGCCTGCCTTATGTTTGCCATAAGGGTTAAATAGTAATGAAGATTATGAATTGTATTCAATCTGTAGGCCAGAAGTTCACGGGATTTGTAAAGGTGCCTAAGATATGCTCTGGAGTAGTTCCGGCAGGTATAACAGTTACAAGATTCATCAACAGGAGCTTCATCCATTTTAAATGCGGCATTGGATATATTCAAAGTTCCCCCTGATGTAAAAAGCTGACCATTTCTGGCATTCCTTGAAGGCATAACGCAGTCAAACATATCCACCCCCATACCAACAAGTTCAACCAGGTTTTCCGGTGTACCCACTCCCATTACATATTTTGGCTTTTCATAGGGAAGCAACGGAGCTGTATGGTCGGCCATCTCGTACATCATCTCGGTTGGTTCACCCACACTTAACCCTCCAATGGCATATCCGGGAAAATCAAGATCCTCAAGCTGCTTTGCAGAAAGAGACCTCAACTCCTTGTACATCCCCCCCTGCACAATACCGAAAAGTGCATTGGGTTTGCCATTGTCACGCCAGAACTCAAGACCGCGTTCCGCCCACATGGTCGTTTTTTTCAGTGCTTCCATTGTGGCACCCTTATCTGCCGGATGCCCAATACACCAGTCAAGTGACATCATAATATCAGAACCCAATAGAGACTGGATCTCCACAGCCTTCTCAGGAGTAAAGATATGTCGGGAGCCATCAATGTGGGATTGAAAGTCAACACCTTCATCACTGAACTTTGCAAGCTTTGCCAGGGAGAAAAACTGAAAGCCCCCACTGTCGGTCAAAATGGGTGAATCCCAGTTCATGAAATGGTGAAGCCCTTTCATATGATCAATAACATCACACCCTGGCCTCAGATAAAGGTGATAAGTGTTTCCAAGGATGATCTGTGCACCACAGTTTTTAAGCTCTTCAACAGAAACAGACTTGACACTTGCAAGTGTGCCCACCGGCATAAAAATCGGGGTCTGGATTTTTCCATGAGCTGTATTAATAATTCCGGTACGGGCTCGGGTTTCCGGACATCTGGTTAATATTTCAAACAAAACATTTTCTCCAAAGCATTATGTATGTTGCACTGTCAAAGGCAGAAAAAAAATTATAAACAAGGATTGAATGTTGCCGCAAAAAGTTAAAGAACACCAAACTGCTGTTAGTGCTACTTCAAGTTCATCAAAATCGACACCTTGCTATTTTTTTATCAGATAAGCATACAAGTGTTAACTAAATCTGGACAAGCCAGAGCCAAAGAGGTTTTCCGATTCTCTTGCCAAAAAAATACAAAAATCGGAAATATGAAACTAAAAAACACCTCAATATAATCAACACTTCGGACATTTTTTCTAAGTACCTATTTTTATTGAACCCATTATTTCGGGTTTTAAAATACCTGGTTCAATAGTTTCAATAGGTTATCTTTTCAAGATACCTTGATATCAAAAAACTGTCCATCATAAAAAACAAATTAGTCTGGCAATATTCGTGGATTAGATCTACATTAAAGAGACATCTCCTCAAAAAATAAAAATAATGAAATTATGGCATCTTTCATTTATCGGTTTACACTTTTCTGAACCATGATTTTCATGATTAAGGGATTTTCTTGATTATTCATCATGTTAATCCTTAAATCCTTTAATCATGGTTCAAAATTTTCCGAAAAGTGTAAACTACTTTTGAGCTGATATGAAGGATGCCGAAATTATAGTCTATTGTTCGTTATGGAGGACACATGCAACAGAATCAACTCAGTATAAAATATCCTCAAAATTGGTTGGATACGCTTCAGCTAACACAGCAATCTTTTGAAGAGGAAGCCAAAATGGCAATGGCTGTTAAATTGTTTGAAATGAAGCGCCTCTCTTCAGGAATGGCTGCAAATCTTGTCGGCATGCCCAGAACTAGTTTTCTACTCAATCTTCATCGTTTCAATGTGTCCATGATCGATCTTGATGAAGATGAACTGCTATCGGATATTAAAAATGCCTGAACCAAAACAACTTGTCATGAATACTGGCCCCATCCTGGCTTTGATTGCAGGGTTGGGTAATTTACAAATTTTAAAATCGTTATATGATCGGGTCATTGTTCCTTATGAAGTTTGTCATGAAATTATAGCCGGTGGTTTGACAGGATTCGGTACCACAGAGTTCAATGACGCTGATTTTCTTGATAAATTGAGCGAACCCACAATCGTCCAGCCACATTTACAGAATTCTTTGGATTTGGGTGAAGCTTCAGTTATTCAGACCGCACTCGATAAAATGATACAAACCGTCTGCATTGATGAGCCTGTTGGCAGAAGAATCGCTCGCTTGAACGGTTTAAAGCTAACCGGAACCCTCGGCATAATGATTCGTGCCAAAAAAGAAGGGCACACATTTTTGTTACGAGAAGCTATCGATAACATGCAAACACATGGTATTCATTTAAGTGACAAAATTATCTCATTTGCACTTAAGCAGGTCAGGGAATAGAAAGAATTTTCATAACTACTCAGACATAATAAACACATGATACGGTATGTTTCTTGTCATGACTCACAACATATAGATTGAACAGCCAAGCTTTCTTTCTTAAAGATTGTTTTTTGGGCATCCTTCATATCATACAGAAAGTGTAAACTGGGAAATGAAAGATGCCGTTTTTTGAGTGATAAAATTACAATATATTGTTATTTACTATTTCATAAAAAACAAAATGTAGTGCCTGAGTGGTTACGATTTTTTTCTGATATCCGAAAAAACTTTACAGTATATTCAACAAAAGGCTGACGCTCCAAGTCTCATTCAATAAACATTGCATCTCCATAGCTGAAAAAGCGATATTTTTTTTCCACAGCCTCTTGATACGCTCCAAGGATCATCTTTCTGTCACAAAAAGCAGAGACCAGCATCAACAAGGTCGATTCAGGCAAATGAAAATTTGTGACCATTGCATCAACGACTCTGAACTGATATCCAGGATAAATAAAAAGATCGCATGTACCACTTCCGCTTTTTACAGCATCTGTCAGTAAAGATTTTCTTTCAGAAGCGTCTGACTGATAACAGTGATCATCCAAAGAATGCTGAAGAGTTTCAGCCTGGAGTGCCGCATATTCAAGGGTTCTTACAGAAGTTGTACCGACAGCTATGACGCGGCGTCCCTCTTTTTTTGCACTGTTGATGGCACGGGCACACTCCTCTGAGATGGAGAAAAACTCCGAATGAATCTGGTGTTCCCTTATATCTTTCACCCGGACAGGGGAAAAAGTCCCATACCCGACATGAAGGGTTATCTCGGCAAACCTTATGCCTCTTTTTTTCAAACGTCCAATAAGCCCATCAGTAAAATGAAGTCCTGCTGTGGGAGCTGCCACAGCCCCTTCCTTTGAGGCATATACTGTCTGGTAATTTAACCTGTCCCTTTCTTGAAGCTCCCTCTTTTGCCCATCTCTTCTGATGTAGGGCGGGAGGGGGATTTGGCCGTATTTTGCAAGTTCTTCAGTAAAATCACCTTTACAGAAAAAACTTACCATAAAAACAGCACCCAGATTCTCTTCAACCCTTGCCCTGATACATCCATCACCTGAACCAATAGCATTTTCTACATTGGAGTAAAGGAAAAGAAAAGTACCTGCTTTCGGACTCTTTGATGCACGGATCATGCACTCACACTGAAATATACCCTTTTCCTCCTGCATACGCACTCCACCCGCGTAATCAAGAAGAAGAACCTCAACTTTTCCGCCGCTTTGTTTCACGCCCTTCAGCCTTGCCGGAATAACTTTTGTGTTATTAACAACAACAAGATCTCCATCCCTCAACATAAGTTCGATTTCTCTGAAGCTGTGGTGGGAAGTCCTGCCGTTTTTTCTGTCAAGATGCATCATTCTCGATGAATCTCTCTGGGCAACAGGATATTGGGCAATCAGCTCTTCGGGAAGGCTATAGCTATAATTTGACAATAAATACAATAGTCACCAAAATCTTTTATTATAAAATATTTTTTCCCAAATAGACTATTCCCAATCCTAAAAACATGAGAATAGCACCAAACCTTCTCAATGCATTTTCCGGAAGTTGGGTAACCATTGCAACCATTTCCCTCATCTTTTCAGGAAAAGCAAAATAGGGCAATCCTTCAACAATCATAACCATTCCAATAACGCATAGAAAAAATTTCATATACCCCCACGGCGGTTTAGCTCCACAATTGAAAAGATGAAAATATTCTGCTGGAATTCCATAAGGCAGAAGAGACTATAACACAAAAAATTAATATTGATAAATCAAATCATCGGGGTTATAAGATATATCTGGAATTATTCATAAAAACGATTATTACGTCTCTCTGATGCAATAAAAGAGAGAAAACCAGAACATTATTAAACCGTAGAAGCACAGGCTTTTATCCGTAAAAAAACGGGCATCTTTCATATCAACCCCAGAGTAGTTTACACTTTTTTGATGGAAAACTCCGATAGATGGACATGGTTTTCCAGAAAGTTTAAGGCGGTGGATTAAGGATGCCAGAAAACGGGCTTTTTTTCAGACCACACAATTATTTCAACACTTTTCAAAATTATCAGGAATAAAGATTATGCAGTACGAACCTGTAATAGGACTTGAAGTTCACGCCCAACTGAAAACAGAAACAAAAATATTTTGCGGCTGCTCCACAAAATTTGGTGCTCCACCCAATGCAAACACCTGCCCTGTATGTACAGGTATGCCTGGAGTTCTTCCTGTATTAAATAAAAAAGCTGTCACATTTGCCATCAAAAGTGCCATTGCCACAAACTGCACCATTGCAAGGGAAAGCAGGTTTGACAGAAAAAACTACTTTTATCCGGATCTGCCCAAGGGCTACCAGATATCCCAATATGCTTACCCCATTGCAGAACATGGCCATCTTTCAATAGAGATTGAAGAGGGGCTTGAAAAGATAATTGGCATAACCCGAATCCATATGGAAGAGGATGCAGGCAAGCTTATCCATGAACCGAGACGGGACAGAAGCATGGTTGATCTAAACCGTACAGGTGTCCCTCTTGTTGAAATTGTCAGCGAACCAGATATAAGATCTCCGGCAGAAGCTGCTGCCTATCTAAAAAAACTTCATGCAATCCTGCGATATATTGATGTTTGTGACGGCAATATGGAACAGGGAAGCTTCCGCTGTGATGCCAATATCTCCCTCAGACCATTGGGAGAGGAAAAATTTGGTACCAGGACAGAATTGAAAAATCTAAACTCATTCAAGCATGTTGAAAAAGCTATTCAATATGAAATTCAACGTCAGGCATACATCCTTGATGAAGGGAAAAATGTTATTCAGGAGACAAGGCTCTGGGATCCTGCCAAAAACATAACTAAATCCATGAGGGGCAAGGAAGATGCGCATGATTACCGCTATTTCCCAGACCCAGATCTTGTTCCCCTTATTGTGGATGATGAGTGGATAAACAGTGTAAAGGCTGATATGCCGGAACTTCCGGACGAAAAAAAGATGCGATTCATAAAAGAGTATGCCCTTACTGACTATGATGCTGCTGTATTGACATCATCCAGGGAACTTGCAGACTACTTTGAGGAGACAGCAAAAAAAATATCAGACAAAAAACTTGCTGCAAACTGGATCATGGGACCTGTAATGGGGCTTGTTAAATCTGAAGGCAATGCAATTGAAACCCTTCCTGTTTCATCAGCGTCACTTGGAGAGCTATTACAACTTCTTGAAAATAACACAATAAATGCAAACGGAGCAAAAATAGTTTTTGAAAAGCTTGTCAACTCAGACCAATCACCTGCGTCCCTTGTTAAAGATATGGGGCTTGAACAGGTATCTGACCAGTCAGAGCTTGAAGGCGTAGTTGATGAAATCCTTGAGGCAAACCCTGCCGAACTCAACTCATACAGAGAGGGTAAAACCAAGCTGTTCAGCTTTTTCATGGGGCAGATAATGAAAAAAACAAAGGGAAAGGCTGACCCTAAGATAATAACAGAACTGCTGAAAAAGAAACTTTAATAGCGGAGTACACCTTGATAAAACTATTTTTCGTATTTTTTTGCATTGCATTTCAAATAGTTATAACCCCTGCAACACTGTTGGCCAGCAATGAGCTCAATGCTGAGGAAGGGATTAAAAAGATTGCCATTATACCATTTACAATAAATTCTGAAAACAAGACGCCGTACATACAGAAAGGAATCTTTGACATGCTATCGTCAAGATTATCCTGGAAAGATCACGTTGTAACTGCATCTTTATCGGAAATTAGAGAGATTATCTCATCACTTCATATGGCAGGTGGCTATCCTGGCAATGAAAAACTTGAAAACATGGCATCTGCATCAGAATCCGACTATGTTGTTTATGGAAGCCTCACTGAATTTGATGGTGCCTTCAGCCTTGATACTATAATATTCAATCCTGTATCAGAAACAAAGAGCACATTCTCTGTTCAGGCAAAGTCCATTGAAGAACTCATATCAAGGGTGGAAGTAGTGGCAGCCCGCATAAATATGGAAGTTTTCAACAGAAAAACAGCAGCACTTTCAATTCTGGAACAGGAAGAGAACAACAAGAAAAACGCCACTGAAAATATCCGTACAAACCCTGAAAAATTAATGGGTGGAACTGCTCTCCAGGATGAGGATGATGAGACAAACAAACCATTCTGGAAATTCTGGGGAAATGGTGTCGGCAACGACGGTGAACCAGACTCGTATTCACAAGACAAAACAGAAGAAGATGGAGAGAAGGTAATACTTCTCCCGACAGAGGATAACGATGAGGAGGATGAGCTTAAAAAGAAAAAACCTTTCTGGCAATTCTGGTAATCTGGCAGTTCTCGTAATCTGGCAGTTCTCGTAATCTGGCAATTCTGGTAATCTGGGGCTTCTGGTAATCTGGGGCTTCTGGTAATATATTCACTCAAAATCGACACCTATAACATCTTGAGCCTTGTCAATAATCTGAATCAGGATTCCCAAGATTATCAGGATAAGGCAGGATTATCTATCCTGAACATCCTATCCATCCTGGTTATCCTGATTCAGACAAATGCAATAACTTCTAATAAACCTCCATGTTTGCTGACGCATCACAACGAAACATGAAAGTAGTTATATATCAGCATGTTATGGAGACTTTCTAATAAAAATACAAAAGGGGAGCAGAATATTTTCTGCTCCCCCTTTTTCATGCAATAGTAAAAATACTACACAAAAAACTGAATTTTAAACATCAGCAAAACTAAAAGGTTACTGTCAACGAATGATAAAGGGTATATATCTCGGTTTCAACATTAGGATCAACCACACCACCGCTTGCTCTGGTTGACCAGTAGTCACCGCCGTCAAGATATGCTCCTATTGCTTTATATTGAAGGTTGTCTGTCAGATTCCAGGTAAAGGTTACATCACATTCCATTCCCTGATCATCATCATACCCTTCTCCTTCAGGAACTTCATCAGCGGTGGATAAGGCACCTATTACACCAAGGTTTATATTTTCTGTTACATCAAAATCAAACCCTGCGTAAAACATCTGATATCCATCACACATTGCTGTTGAAGGTGTCGCAAAACCGTTACCAACATGGTTTCCAACTCCATTTCCAAGGGTTGTATTCATGCCGTGATCGTCAGCATTGAGAATAAAAAGCTTTGCCCAGTCAACACCGGGAGAAACAAATCCCATTGACTCAATATCATTATCTGTATAGTCAGCATCGCCTTTTGTATGGGCAAATCCTGCCTCAATACCAAACGCACCAAAATCATAACCTGCTTCTGCAAAATAACCAAATGATTTTACATCTCTGTCTTCTACACCAGGGACATCATATTCAGTGGTTCCAAATACATAATCAAGCTCTGCCTGAATGGTCAGATTGCCGAATGTACCCTGGAAATAGGGGGCAAGAAGATATACTTTTCCTTCGTTTGTTGGGCCTCTTCCGGAAGTAGATGAGATGGCGGTTAACGAAGAAGCATTCACGTCATTTGCCCAGTCGCCATCAATTGCAGCAGCATAGGTCTGTGCCTGGGCAGCAGCAGCAGCAGCAGAAGCAGCATCACCGGCAGCAGCATATGCAGCAGCAGCATCAGCGTAAGCCTTGGCAGTGCCGGCAGCAACAGCATTTGTACCATACCATGCTGCATATGAAGTAAAACTGTCGCCCATATCATTATCCGCAAGATATGTTCTATAGTCAGAATCGTTTCCATTGGCTTTGTATGAATTTGTCACATCTTCCACTGCAAATGCCTGACCAGGATCCTGGAATCTTTTAAAATTATAGAAAGCGGAAAGAAGACCAGTTGAATATTTTTCAGTTTTATAGGTCAAGCCGATATAGTATTTATCATTGTCCATATCACTTACAGCAGTGCCCATGTCATTTTCAGTTACTTTTTCTGCAACAGCACCAAAATAGAGCTTTCCTTCTCCCATGGGAATTGGCAGAACGTATTTTATTCTGTCAGTATCTGATTCATCATCACAAAAGGTGGTTCCCCAGGTAATACCCTGCATTCTACCAACCTGGAAAAGACCTATTGGGCTTATGTATGACAGATATGCTCTGTCAAAGTCAATGTTGTCATCATCAATGTCACTGTCCCAGCCATTTCCATCATCACCATTGGCAAAGGCAGAGTCATTTGAACTCAGAACTTTTTCAAGAGCGTCAAAACGTGTGGACAGGGAGAGATTGTCACTGATTTTAAAATCCGTCTGTACACGGAGTCTCATCTGGCGGTAATCACTTGATGCATCAGTATCAAGCATGTTTTCATTTGAATTATAGATTCCTTCAACATAAAACTCACCACTGAAATCTACTTCAAGGGCTGCAGCCGGCAGAGCCAGCCCCAGGATAAAACAGGAAAACAGCACACAAAGTACAACTTTTTTCATCTTTTTCTCCTTAATTTACTTCTGGTTAATATTCCTCCTCCAAATTATACATAAGACTTATCTTTGATTTTCGTTAAACGGAATCTTTTGCAAACACCTAAAATAAAACCAATGTAATTTGTAAAGGCATAGCATAAATAATTGGGTTTAAGTAACTTACCTAAGGCCCTCGCAAGTCTGTAAGAGTTAGCTGGGGTTGAGATGAATAGGCAAATTATTAAAAATCAATTCATAAGGGGATTCCATAAAACAGAATCATTGATAAATCACTAAGTATCAAACTTGTCATCTTGTGGAAGTGCAACCATTGAAATGTAAAGGCAACCATTGAAATCAGCTACAGAAAATTCAGGTGTCAGGACAGGTGTTGATATTGTTTCTTTATACACACGATCTTAATATTGTCAAGTGTTTTATCTGGTAAACGCCGTTATTAATTATTTCAATATCTTCTCAACAACAACCGTTGTGTTATTTTTATCCAAAATTGTTCCACTGTTCTTTATCAACATATATGCCAACTCTTTTCCTGTTTCTCCATCTAAGTCATCAAAAGAGATATCTGCTATATAACCTCCAACAGGAGATTCCTGCAACAAGCTTAACATATTCATGTTCTTCCATGTCATTATCTCTACATAGCCCTGATTAAATTTTCTGAAACCAGAGAGGTATCCCTTTGCTACATCCTCATTTATAAAAGTGATAACCTCATCACCACCGTCATTATTCAAATCAGCCAAAAAAATGCGTTGACTCAGATATCTTCTTTTTTTAAGCTGATTTGTCCCCATATCTTCGTCAATAAATAGTGCTGTTGACCCGAAAGCGCGGCCACTCTTCCACATTTTTTGACCACTTTCACTACCCAGATTCAAATAAGAGTCTTCATCAAGCCATATAAAGGAGCTTGTTTCAGCCATTGCAGATTGTTCTTTGCCATGTTCCACCGTTTTTCCAACTGCAAGGCCAAATAGTTCAAAAGAGGATGGAATTTGTTTGGTCTTCTTGATAATATGGCTACCCTCAAGCCCAATTTCATAAATGGGGCCGATGAATGTATCCTCAATGCCTCTTTTTTGCCCCATAAGAATGTCACGGTCATTGTATGGAATCTTCCTGAAGTACCAGCCTTCATCCTGAAGCAAAGTCTCAAATTGAGAGCCATTCCACTCCAGCACAAAGGAGCGGAGTCGGTTACCCCTGCCAAGGGCTGTCACCCATGCTTCTGCCCTGCCGTTTCCATTTGCGTCAGCAGCATCCACACTAATTTGGTCAATATAGTGACCAACCTTATATTCACCCTTCCTTACAAGCTGATTATGGCCAAAAGTGAATAAAAAAAGATTATGGGCATCAATAATCACAAGCTCCTTTATCCCATCGCCATCAAAATCAGCAATTGTCATGCTCCGGGCTTCCATATCAAGATTCCGGCTTCTGAAAAGCTCACTTCTATGAATTTTTCCTGAAGTTTCTTTTGAAGAGAAGGATGAGTCGGGTGCAATTGCGGCTGTGCTATCCCTAGAAAAGAGGGTGGATTTCCTGGAAACCGAAAAGGATGGCTCCTGTGAGGTGGCGGCACGGTTTTCTTTTGCTCCAGAGTCAGACAAAGATACAATACTATCAGAAGCTAACGTATCACCCCTTAGAAAACCTTTAATTTTGCCGGAAATAACAGAAGCATGACGCATGACATCTCCTATTCCACTTCCATTTTCCGAGAAATAGTGAAGTTCTGGGGAGTAGGCTGAAGCATCAGAGGAAGACAATGAAAAAAGCATAAGCCTGACATCACTGCTTACACTCTCTCCAACAATGGTTATTGTTCCCACAATAAAAGCTTCAATACCTTGCAACTCAGGAATCACTGCTATCTTGTCACGATTAAGTTCATCGTTATTGAGATCAATTCCGGAAGGAACAGTGTCAAAACATTTGACTTCAAAAAGGCCGTCAGCAGCAATACGGCTGCAAAGCATCTTGCCCATGCCCTGACCGATAAATGAATAATCCTCTTTTGCAATAACGTTGAATGGAAAAACAGCAACTTTAATTTCAGATTTTGCACCCCTTGCAGTAGCTGTTTTTATTAGATCATTATTTTTCAAGGGCAATATTGATTGGATTGATATTACAAAAAAAACAAGGAGGGTCAAATAAATAGTATTGCGATTATTGCGTATGATATTTTTTATCATTATAAATACTCAAATTTTAAACGATTTTAAATAATGAGGAAGATGAAGTGACAGCATTTTTTACGGTGGGATAAAAACAGGTTAAGCCAGACAGAACAAAAAATATCTCCATCTGGCTTAACTCACATTTTTCAATTAAAAATCAATCAAACAAATGTTTTTTTTAGAAACTCAAGCTAAGTCTTGCACCCAGCTCATAGGGATTTGCATCATCAGCGAACTGAAGACCAGTTGTTGGATCCTGTGTGGTTCTGTCGCCAGCAAAAAGGTAAGCACCGATAATGTCAAGATTCAGATTCTGAACCAGCTCATAGGTAACAGCAAGATCAACTTCAAAACCAAGATCTTCCTCTCCACCGATCACGTCTTTTTCAACAAGAGTTGCATACCAAAGGTCTGCAGAAAGTTTCAGTTTATCCATTGGTTTTACAGTTGCACCAAAGTTATATGCAATAATGTTGGAGATCTTGTCACCACAAGAACCATTGGATACCATATCATCCATCATACCATAACCCATGATCTCAGCCCAGTAGTATGACTGGCCATACCAAGAACCCTGAGAAGGTACCCAGAACTCATTAAGCTCATTATCATTTTCTTCAATATCATCGCCAGATGCGTAGAAAATCTGTCCATGAATATTAGCCATTCCAAGTCCAACATCAACACCAGCAGCAGCAAGATATGCAGAAACATCCAGATCCTCACCAGCAGCATTATCTATTGAACCAGTCTCATAAAGGCCGGTAAACCATACACTTGCAGCACCCATGTTAGCGTCAACATCAAGGCCAAGGAAAACAACGTTCATATCTTCAGCATCAGCAAGAACGTCATTAATTTTTGGATTAACGCCATTAAAACTGTAATCTATACCTGTACCCTGAATAGCAGGATTCCAAGTGCTGATATCATCAGAAGTTGCCCAAAGCAATATAGGATTTACTTTTATATCGCCGGCTGAGAAAGATGGAGCAAATGCAAGATAGTCAACATCAGCATCATCTGCATCCATGCCATTTCCACCTTCATAAGGCCTGATCCAGATGAAAGGAAGGGTGAAATTTCCACCGTTAAAGCTTACAACAGCACCGGTGAAATCATCACAGAAAAGGAAACCACGTGAAAGGCAGGCACTCTGTGTTCCAACCTTTGCATTAACAGGACCTACGCAGAAGTCAGCATAAGTATTTTTGATCTCAAAAACCTTGCCGTCAGCACCGATGTCACCATAACCGGTATCACCCCAGTCTGCATCAAACTCAAACTTGTTGACAAATTTAAGATTGTCATTGATTTTTGCTGTGAAATAGAGACGGGTTCTTGTATCAACTGCATTGTAATCATAAGATTCTGTCTGGTCTTCTCCTGTAAAATTGTTATAGGAGAATGCCCTTGTACGCCAATAGCCACCAAATTCGGCCTCAAACGCAAAAGCTGGCGCAACAAATGCCAGCCCCACAACTGCAATAAAGCATGCAACCAAAAGTTTTTTCATCTTTTTCCTCCTGAAAATTATAAAACCATATTTTTTCTGCAAGCAACATACTACACCATGCAGCATGAAACCCGAAACTGAATCTCAGCCTAACGCCTCCAATCGTCAAACCAAATCCAGTTTTCAATACAGAAAAACAGCACCCTATCATCTTTTTAGAATGCTGAAAGAGCTAAGTAGCAATCTTTTTTCACCATGTCAAGAAAAAAACCGATTAAAAAAAAGCTTTTTTTTAGTCAAATCAGCATAATCACAGTTTTTTTGATTTTGGCAGAAATATTTTTTGAAAAAAAAGCTAACAATTTGAAATTACAGATAGCCTAATGAAACGCTATCTTTTAAAATTATAAGGAATCGGACTTAAATAACTTGCCCATTTACCTCACCCCCCAGCCATCTCCATTATTGGAGAGGGGGAATTTGGGTAAGTTAATTAAACCCTATTACAATGGGGATAGATAAAATTATATTGGGGATAGATTACTTTCATCCAGAAAGCAGTTTAATGTAGAATAGCAAAAATTCTATGCCAAAAACCTAAAATCACTTTACATTCAGATGTTGTGCAGGTAAATTCTATATTTTTTTAAGTTGATATATTTACCCCATTCAGGAGCCACAATTTTGAAATATTTTAAATTTTTTACAATTGCTTTATCATTAGCAGCCTTTTCCTGTTTTCTCAACACATATACAGCATCTGCTGAACCCGTTAAAATCGCCATTACACCTATAACAATTCAATCTGCTGAATCATTAGATTTCCTTGAAAAAGGTATTCAACAGATGCTCATTTCCCGCTTGAATATTTTAAATGTCTCACAGGCAGAACCTGCACCTTCGGGTGATCTTTCACTATATGATACTGATTATATTCTTTCAAGCAATGTTGTTCTCTTTGGGGAAAGTGTGAGTACTGATGCCGTTCTAAAAGACAAAAAAACAGGGAAGATCTTACTTAACTTCAGCAAAACAGGGGAATCAAAAGGAGAAGTCCTTTCACACATAAGCCTTCTTGCAGACACTGTTGCTCAAAAAATTTTAAAACAGGATATCTCGGTTGAATACACTGAAAAAACTGATAATACACCATCATCTGCCCAACAAAAATCAACTGGCGAAGCGCAAACCAATTTTACTGCTGAAACCAAATATACGACTACAAAGAAGAGACTGCCCGAAAAACCAATGAGCCTGTGGAGAAGCAAAAAAATAGAGTCAGAAATTGCAAGCATGTCAGTTGGTAATGTAGCAGGGGGCATACAAAATGAAATTATCACATGTTCAGACAAAACCGTTACAGTTTTCAATTATTCAAGTAATCAGATCACTGTTTTCACACAATTTGATGCAGATGCAAATCAAATTTTTCTCACCGTAGATACTGCCGACCTGAACAACAATGGAGTTGAGGAAATATATGTAACTGCAATAGAGACAAAAACACTAAAGCCGCAATCATTTATATTGGAATGGAAAGATGGGGGCTTTCGCAGCATTCAGAAAAACCTGCAATGGCTTTTCAGAAAATATGGAACAAACAGCAACGACCGAAATATTCTGGCAGGGCAGAAGATGAATAACACTTTTAGTGGACTTGCCCCTGGAGTTTTTAAATTCAGCATGGGTGCTTCCGGAGAACTGAATGGGACAAAACTTAACCTTCCTGAAGATATAAACCTCTACAGCTTCTGTTACGGAGATGCCACAAACAGCGGGTCTTCAGATAGTGTTGCTGCAATTTCCCTTAAAGGCAATCTTTCTGTTTACTCACCGAACGGTGAACTTTTATGGGAAGGAAGTGATGAATATGGAGGCTCAAAGCTTGCCATAAACTATAAAGGAAATTTATATACAAGGGATGACGGTTTTCAGTTAACACCTTTTTACCTTCAACAAAGAATCATGGTCACTGACTTTAATGACGATGGTTCCAACGTTGTAATTGTTGTAAGAAATTCTGACTCAACATCAGGATTACTCGCAAAAACACCTATTTATAAAAAAGGGCATATAGTTTCTTTAAAATGGAATGCAATGGGCTTTGCTCCTGAAAAAAGCACCCAGACTATACCGGGTTACATCTCTGATTTTACTGTAACTGACCTTGATGGAGACGGAAGAACTGAACTTGTCTTTTCAGCAGTGAAAACAGAAGGAATTTTAAGCAATGATATTTCAAGCAGAATATATTCCATGAGTGGGTTCAGCCAGAACATGGATAACATCATGTCTGAATAAGGCATGTTTCATCATGATCTTATCCGGTTCTTTTGAAGCTCTTTTCAATCTCTCTTCTTGAAAATTCAACAATCAAAGGACGCCCGTGAGGACAATGAAAAGGAGCTTGGCAACTGTCAAGCTCCTGCATTAAAGCTTTTATCTCCTCTGATCGCAGGGAATGATTTGCCCTGACAGCATTATGGCAGGATATAAGAATCAGGATATCATCAAGCCAGTCTCTCCCCCCAAATGACTCTACCACGCTGTTTTTCAATGAAGTATGATTTTTTTCTTCAAAAAAGTCATCTTCAACTCCGGATGTCAGAAGCATATCAAGAATATCCATCAGAAGAGGTTTGATCACTTTGTTATCAATAATACCAGGAATTGATTTAATCACAAATGTATTGTCACCAAAAGGCTCCACTTCTATTCCAAGGGTGCTCAGCCCCTTCATAATTTTTTCAAGCAGGGCAGACTCTCTGTAGTTCAATTCAAGTGTTTCAGGAACAATCAATCTCTGGGAAGGCGGTCGGAAAGATATTGATCTTTTTTTCAGCTTCTCAAACACAACCCTCTCATGGGCTGCGTGCTGATCTATGAGAACCATTTTATCTTTGAATTGAGCAACAATATAGGTTCCAAAAAGCTGCCCTATTATATTCAGAGATGCAAAAAAGGAAGAATCTCTTCCCTTATCTGGAATTTTTGATAAAAACCGATCTCCTGACTTTTGTGCTGCAAACTGTCCTTCTGGCTTCAGCGATATAAACGGCTCATCGGAACTTTGTGATCCTGATTTGGAATCGTAATCTTTTCCTGTTTCTGAAGAGTATTGATCTCCTGTTTCTGAAGTGTATTGCTCTACTGTTTCTGAAGAGTCTTGCTCTCCTGTTTCGCAATCATATTTTTGTTCTGTTTCGGAAGCGCACTGTTCCACTGCCATTGACCTATCCATTGCATTAATAGAGTCATATAAATCACTTAAATTCTGTCTGGCATGAAAATTCAATTCATCATTTTCATAATGTGGCACATTACAATCTTGCCATAAACCGCTATCATGATCGTCATCTAAACAAGGCTCATCATGTTTTTTTTCCCAGTCAAAAAGAGAGAGATCAGAATAATCTACCTTTGTTCCTAATGAAGAATTTTTAATTGTCTTCTGTTCCTCTCCTACTTCAAGTGCGTCTGTAGCCCCGCAATATCCAGGTTGAGAGTCAATCTTCTCACATATAATAGAGTTTTCTCCCCTTGAAAGAGCTTCATTAACAGCGGTTGAGACAGCTTCAAACACATTGCCCTGATTGACAAATCGTACCTGAAGCTTTGCCGGATGCACATTAACATCAACCTCATCACAGGGAATCTCCAGAAAAATTGCAGCAACCGGAAATTTCCCTTTCATAATACGCCCCTTAAAGCCACGAACAATTGCAGAGACTATATTACGATCAGAAACAACACGGCTGTTGACAAACAGAAGAATCCTTGCTCCGCTGCTCCTTGTAACAAAGGGGCTTCCAACATAACCTGTAACAATAATATTGCCAGATTGAAATTGAACCGGAAAGAGGCGTTCACTATTACTAAAGTGACCAGTTCCATGCCTACTAACAAGGAAATCACTATCATTTAAATGGCTATCTTGAGAAAGAGAATGATTAGAAAAAACAGATGGCTCATTTCTGTCAAGGCTGTTTTCAACGCCAAGAACTTTTTCTATCCTTGAAAGCATTGAATCTGATGAGGTAAAATGTCTGACAGTGCGCCCATTATGATTAAGGCAAAATGTGACATCAGGAAAAGCAAGTGCAAAAGCTGACACAGAGTCCGCAATATGTCCCATCTCAGTATTTACACTTTTTAAAAACTTTCTTCTGGCCGGTGTGTTGTAATAGATATTTTTAACCTCAACCATTGTTCCGGCAGGTGCCCCGGTATCGCTGACATTAATAAATTTACCACCATCTATCTCAATTTTTACACCATGGCCAGAATCATGGGTTCTTGAAACCAGTGTAAAGCGTGAAATTGAAGCAATTGAAGGAAGCGCCTCACCCCTGAAACCAAAACTTTTAATTGAGAAGATATCTCTGTCATCGACAATTTTACTTGTGGCATATCTTTCAATTGACAAAAGAGCGTTATCCTTAGACATTCCATAGCCGTTATCAGAAACCCGTATCAAATCCCTTCCGCCTTTACTTACCTCAATCAGCAAACTTGTGGCTTTGGCATCAAGGGCATTTTCAATCAGCTCCTTGACAACGGAAACAGGTCTTTCAACAACCTCTCCTGCTGCAATTTTGTTGGAGATGGTCTCAGGCAAAATTCTTATGTCAGGCATAGCAGTCAAAAAAGTCTTCACTCGGCAAACAGTTGATATCTCTATCTATCATAATTTACTACTCTTCCATATTACTCACAAATCTGAGTAAAAACTCTGAATCATCAGGTGCTAAATCAAACCTCACTGCAGCATTTTCTGCAAGAACTACCGAAGATTGATCAGCATTTTCTTTTCTTTGTTCGGAAATCCAGGCAATAGCCTTGCGCAGATTTTCACCCTGGGGTTGAACTGTTGTCATAAAAAGATCTCCTTTTTAATAGATTATATCGATTTTCCATAACCCATTGATTTTATATAAAGTTATATTTTAAAAATCTTGATAAAATCATTTGCTTAGCCAAAATCGGTATAATGACTAATATATAAGCTGGGGTTTTACAGAAATTTCAAGGGCACGTTCAAGACCATATCCAGCCTTGAGCAACGGAATTTCGTTAAAACGATCCGCCATTATCTGAAATCCTATGGGCAAACCTTCAGAAGAAAATCCGCATGGTACTGAAAGCCCTGGCAAACCTGCCATATTAGTTGAAAGGGTAAAGATATCAGTCAAATACATTGTCAGAGGATCATCCACATTCTCCCCTATTCTGAATGCCGGTGTGGGTGCAACAGGAGAGATAATTATATCACACTCTTTAAATGCCTTTGAAAAATCTTCACGAATCATGGATCTAACCCTGGTTGCCCTGCCATAATAGGCATCGTAATAACCTGCTGAAAGGGCGTAAGTACCAGTTATAATCCTGCGCTGCACCTCCGCACCAAAGCCTCTGGATTTTGTCTTTTTGTACATATCAATGAGGTCACTTGCATTCCTGTCCCTGAAACCATATCTGACACCATCAAAACGGGCAAGATTGGAGCTTGCCTCGGATGGTGCAATGACATAGTAAGCGGCAACAGCATAGTCTGTCTGGGGAAGTGATATTTCGATCATCTCTACCCCCTGATCTTCAAGGACTTTACGTGCATTGTTAAAAGCCGCCTCAACATCAGGATCAAGTCCTTTTACAGACATGAATTCCTTTGGGATACCAGCCTTCATACCCTTCAGAGATGAGCTTTTATCCTGGTCAAAGGATTGTATTGCAGACATAAAATCAGGTGTATCCACATCAGCAGAGGTTGAATCCCTGGGGTCATGCCCGCAAATAACATTCATCAGAAGAGCAGCATCCGTGACATCCCTTGTTATTGGTCCAATCTGGTCAAGAGACGATGCATAAGATACAAGGCCAAAACGGGATACCCTACCGTATGTAGGTTTAAGGCCAACAACACCGCAATGGGATGCGGGTTGACGAATTGATCCTCCTGTATCAGTACCAAGAGCTGCTGTACACATACCCGCAGCCATGGCAGCAGCAGAACCACCGCTTGAGCCTCCAGGCACACAATCCCTGTTCCAGGGGTTCCGGGTAATGTGAAAGCCAGAATTTTCCGTTGAAGAGCCCATGGCAAATTCATCAAGGTTTGTCTTTCCAATTATGACAGCGCCTGCATCTTTGAGAATCTTAACAACAGTGGCATCATACTCCGGCACAAAATTTTCAAGAATCTTTGACCCACATGTGGTTCTGACTCCCCTTGTGCAAAGCAGATCCTTTAAAGCTATGGGAATGCCCAGCAAAGGCAGACGCTCTCCTGCGGCAATACGTTTATCTGCTTCACGGGCAGATCTCTTAGCACCTTCCGCATCCACAGTAATATATGCTCCCAAATCACTGTCTAAGCGCTCAATCCTCCCAAGCAGCTCGTCAACAAGATCAGCGGAAGTGACTGCACCTCCATCCAGCTCTGCTCTTGCCTGCTGAATCGTCATTTCATGCAACTTCATGATAAATATTTTCCTGTTTAAGCATTTGCGATTCAAAGTAAAAAAAGCCCACAAACTTTTTTTCCGTAAAAACGCATTTGTTTTTCATAGTTGGGGTGGCCGAAATCCGGCCATTTAGTAATTTAGTAATTGGGTTTAATTAACTTACCCAAACTCCCCCTCGCAAGTCTGTAAAATGTGGCTGGGGGCAAGGTGAATGGAGAAGTTATTAAAAATCAATTCCTTAGCTTTAAATTTTACAACAAACTACCCCACAACACGGGGAACTACATAAAAATCCTCATCCCTCTCAGGAGCATCTGAAAGGGTAACATCAGGACCTGGTGAGACTTTTACAATATCCTCCCGCATTACGTTGTTCTGAAATGCCGCACCTGACATCAATTCTGCTCCGGAGACATCAGCATCCTTCAACTTATCTATATATTCAAGAATATTGCTTATCTGGTCAGCAAATTTATCAACCAGAAGATCATCAACTTCAAGTCTTGCAAGATGGGCAATATATTCAACATCCTTACGTGAAATTTTCATGACTTACCTTTCAAAATCGCTACTCTTTTCGTATGATTAACCCCTTGACACCTTCCTGTTCAAGCATCTTCAACTGCTCCTTTGCCTTTGAAATAATACCAAAAGAACCGGTTCTGACCCTGAACCACACCTTATCATCTACATTGGCAACACTTTTATAAGCATTATAACCCTTTGCCTCAAGTTTAGATATATGCCTTAGTGCATCCTCTTCATCAAGATATGAAGCTATCTGAATTGTATATGTGTAGGCGGAAACATCAGGGGAAAAAGAAGATGTCTCTTGGACTTTGTCAACCATTTCCGGGAGGATTCTCTTTTTCTCTTCTGGTTCTGGCAGCGCACCATAGGGTGGATCATCAACTTTACCTTTTGCAGACAGATGCTTAATGCCAGTGCCTACAACTGCTGCCCGGGCAGTGTTGCCAGCCACTTTTTGTGAATCCATGGTCATTGCCTTACGGCTTTTCTTCAAAGGAAGGGAATTTTCTGCCAGTAAAAAACCATCTTCATTATCCTGGATAGTGCTCCCCTCTTTTTCTCCTGGCTTCTGAATATCAGAAAACTCAGAAGATAAATCCAGGTCACTTTCGTTTGCTTTCAATGCAGCGTAGAAATCCAACTCAGGCTTTTTGAAAGGAACCTCATCCTCCCTGCCGGTGTTAAAAAGAAGAGCCAGTCGATGCTGAAACCATTCTGTATCAAACTCAACAGGAGATGTTCCACGCCCCACCAGAAGCCCTGCAAAAAACATCCATGCGCACAAAGCAAACAGTGCTGCGTATTTTAACCATCCCTTTAACATGGAGAGATACTCTACATCCTTTCCGGTGCAGAAACCCCAAGGAGACCAAGGGCATTCCTTATCACCTTTTTAACAGAAGAGACCAGAAATAGACGTGCCAGGCTCAACTCCATGTTATCTGTAATTACCTTATGCTTATTATAATAGGCATGGAATTCCGAAGCAAGGGACATAAGATAAGTAAATAGAACATGGGGGTGCAGAGTGAGTGCTCCTTTTTCAACCACGTCTGAAAATGATGAGAGAAGCTTTATAAGGTTTATCTCTTCTGGTTCAACAAGAAGATGCAAAAACTCTTCAAAAAGCGATGTATTGTCAAGGGCATTTATATCTGAAAGTATGCCTTGTTCGCATGCCCTTGCCACCATGCCGGAAATACGGGCATGAACATACTGAACATAATAGACAGGATTTTCACTTGTCTGCTGTTTTGCAACTTCAAGGTCAAAATCAAGTCCACTGTCATAACTTCTGCTCAGAAAAATAAAACGCGCTGCATCTCTGCCGACCTCATCAACAATATCTTTTAAAGTAACAAACTCTCCGGATCTTGTTGACATTGCCACCTGTTCCCCTGCTCTCAGAAGATTGACAAGTTGCACCAGAATGACATCAAACTGCTCTCGACTTCTGCCGGATGCTTCAATGGAGGCATTGATACGATTTATATAACCATGATGATCAGCGCCCCACACATCTATAACACGATCAAACCCTCTGTTGAACTTTTCCATGTGGTATGCAATGTCAGAAGCAAAATATGTTGTCAAGCCGTTCTGCCTGACAACAACCCTGTCCTTCTCATCGCCATACATCTGGGTTTTAAACCAGAGCGCTCCATCTTTTTCGTAGATAACGCCCTTATTTTTATACTCTTTTATGGAGTCCTGAACCATACCTGAATCATAAAGACTCTGCTCACTGAACCAGCGATCAAAGGTGACTCCAAAATTTGAAAGATCATCCTTTATTCCCTGCAAAATTTTATCAGCAGCATATTTTGCACAAAGAGCCACAGGATCATCGGAAGCCAAAGCATCTGCCTTTTGCTGCTCATCAACAGAAGAGTCATTTTCTTCTGTCACACTTTCAAGTGGAAGAGCTATTTTTTCAGCATCAGGTTCTGTTGCCTTTTTCAACAAAGAGTTACCTTCACTACCAATAAGCTCACGGGCAATATCGCATATATAGTCTCCCTGGTAGCAATCATCAGGAAATGATATGTTTTTACCGGCTGCCTCGCATAATCTCAACCATACAGAACGGCCAAGGGTTCTGATCTGGCGACCGGAATCGTTAATATAGTACTCCTTGCTGACATCAAAGCCTGCAAAGGCCAGAATGTTGCCAACAGCATCCCCAACAGCAGCTCCACGGCCATGTCCTATATGAAGGGGGCCTGTGGGATTGGCACTTACAAACTCAACCTGCACCTTCCTGCCCTGCCCCATTTCTGAACTGCCAAAGGCCTTATCCTCTTTATGAATGATGCTAAGAATAGGGTACCATGCTGATTTTTTTAAAACAATATTGATAAAACCAGGACCGGCAATCTCGGTTTTTTCAACTATTCCATCTGGATCATGAATGGAAGCAACAATGGCTTCGGCAATCTTTCGGGGAGCCATTTTCTGTATGGAAGCAGAGACCATTGCAACATTTGTGGAAAAATCCCCATGGCTTTTATGGCGTGGAACTTCAATCTCCATTTCAGGAATCTGTGAGTCTTTCAAAAGGCCATTTTTACAGGCCTGTGCAAAAGCATTTAATATTATATTTCTTACTGCATTTTTCATTACGTATCAATTCTCATGTTCAGAGTCATCATCAGGCATAAACCTTGGGGTATCATCATCGGAGTCAATCTCCTTGATGTCATCCTCACTCAGATCATCGGGATCATCTTTAAGAAGCTCTCCAATTTCAACATCTTCATCATCTTCTTCTTCGTCATCACCATCCATGCCGGCAAAATCCATACGTGTATCATCCATAAGGGGTAAAGCCTCAATATCTTCATACTCAACAACTGTTTTTTCAGGAGTCTCTTCCTGAAACATTTTTTCTGCTGCCAGAAACAATTTTATTGCCAGATCATTGGGAGGAAAAAGATTTCTGCGTCTCATATACTCTATGAAAACCGCCTGCCCAGCCTGGGCTACGTTTTTCATCTCTTCCAGACTGTAACTTTCCTGATGCAGGTTGGCAAATGAGCCAAGATCCATCTCTTCCGCCTCTGTCAAGGTCACAATCCCCTTGATGTTATCCACTTCAAACGTAAACTTCTGCTTCATATTTTTCTCCATATTCCAGATTTTCCATCATACACAAATTAAAAACATCTCTCTTGCCGAATGATGATGGATGCCAAATAATAAATGCTTAAGTATAGTTCAAATACACTTTCTGTCAATAAATAGATCAATATAAAAAACTTACGATTTCTCTATTGACCTTGTGAATGTAAAGTGCTATAAGCACAAAAATTCACGGGGAGGAGTGGCCGAGTGGTTGAAGGCGGCGGTCTTGAAAACCGTTAAGTGTAACAGCTTCGTGGGTTCGAATCCTACCTCCTCCGCCATCCATGAAAATTGCAGATTATGATAAATGGAGAAATGGCCGAGTGGCTGAAGGCGCTCGCCTGCTAAGCGAGTATAGGGGTAAAACTCTATCGAGAGTTCGAATCTCTCTTTCTCCGCCACATTTATGAATTTTTAAAAGCCGAATCATTTTGATTCGGCTTTTTTTATTCTCAAAGCCGACATCTATGATCTTTTGAGCCTTGTCAACATTGTCTGAATCAGGATATCCAAGATTAAC
>NZ_LT828552.1:161845-172965 GCF_900170035.1 Desulfamplus magnetovallimortis
AGGCAGGATTATTTATCATGAGCATCCTTTTCATCCTGGTTATCCTGATTCAGACAAATTCAATAACTGCTCAAAAAGCAATAAGGTGTCGATTTTGAGTTTATTAAACGGGCATGACTGTGTATCAATCACCCCCAAACATAAAAATGATAGTCATTTCCACGGTAAAAAGCCTATATAATATACTGATATATAAAGACTTTCATGCATAGTTGTAATCCCATCACAATCACCATCAGGAGGTAACAGGCATCTTCCTGAATTTTGATACAAGTTCAATTGAGGCTCTGGCATCTTCAATTCCATATCCCTTTCCATCCAGAATTTCCTGATACACAAGAGTGTGAAGATCTGTAAATCCCCCTGAAAACTCAATCTCTTCACCATCTACTGTGATGGAACGAAAGGTGGGTATGCCCTTTTCCATAGCCTCTTTGGGCAAATCATTACGGTCGGTTGAAAGAGACCATTTTACATCTGCACGATCAAGGGAAATCTTTCCGGCCATCCTGTCTCTTTCTGAAATATTAAGCTCACATCCGTCCACATTTCCAAAAATCCATATCAGCATATCAAAAAAGTGTATCCCAATATTTGTTGCAATACCGCCCGATTTTTCCATAACCCCTTTCCAGGAGTTGTGGTACCAGTTGCCCCTTGACGTAATGTAGGAGAGTGAAATTTCATGTTTTTCAGACCTGCCAGCCCTCCATATATCATCAATTTTTTTCTTTAATGCAACTATGGATGGATGGCACCTTAACTGCAAAATATTGTAAACCCTGCGGCCGGTCTCTTTTTCCAGCTCTGTCAACGCATCAAGATTCCATGGATTGAGTACCAAAGGCTTTTCACATATTGCATCAGCCCCAATTCTCAGTGCAAATCTTATATGGGCATCATGAAGGTAATTTGGAGAGCAGATACTTACAAAATGTATCCTTCTATCCTCGATAAGACGTTTTAACTTTTCTGCATGGCGATCAAATCGTTCAAACTCAGTAAAAAAAGCAACTTCATAGGAAAAGCTATCAAGAACACCAACCGAGTCACTGGTATCAAGTGCTGCAATAAGCTCATTACCTGTTGCCTTAATGGCTTTCATGTGCCTGGGGGCTACATATCCTGCTGCTCCAATCAACGCAAAATTTTTACCTTGCATTATGATATCCTCCGTATAATGCTTTGCAAATTTAAAATATTTATATTTTTCTGAAAAAGTATATGTGCTATAAACAGCCATGGCATAATCATCTGCCACAACTAATTAACAACTGCATGCCACAGTTAATTAACAAATTAATGTCACAACTAATTAACAACTGCATGTCACAGTTAATTAACAAATGCTCTTGAGAAAGCTTAAAGCGCTCAACCCGTTTACCTGAAAAGTTATAGCACAATTAACATGGAAACGCTCCAAAAAATGAATACAATAATATCCACAGCTCCAGCAACAGCCTCCCCGCAAGTACCATCTCCAAGCCCAAATTCAGTCATGACCAATATAATAAGCCGCCTTGACTCACTGACGCCTAAAGGGCAGATACTCGGAAACTACATCATGCAAAATCCAACAAAAGCGGTTTTCATGACAATTAAGGAGCTTGCAGAAACATGTAAGACCAGTGAAGCCACAGTTATAAGATTCATTGACAGTTGCGGTTATAAAGGTTACAGCGAATTCCAGCAGGCATTAAAAGCCTTTCTGGACACGGGCCTTACCCTACTTGACCGTGCTGATCTCCAGGGAATTCAAAAACCAGGAATGAACCGCCTGAATCATGTTGTGCTTGAGGAGATGAGCAACCTTCAATATCTTTATGAAACAATAAATATAAAAAGCCTTAACCAGATTGTGGAACACTTGCAGGAGAGTCCCAGTGTATATATTGCAGGTTCAAGACTCTCCTACACATTTGCATACTATATGGGATGGTCATTGACAAGGGTTAGAAAAGGCATCTCTATTATAAAGGGAAGTGACACAACCACAATAGATCACATTGCCAACGCCCCCAAAAACAGCCTGGTAGTTATGATTGCCACCACAAGATATCCAAATGAGCTGATTAAACTTGCCAAATTCATCCGCAGGGAAAGTCACAACCTCATTGTTATCACAGATAACGACACATCTCCAATGCTCCAGTTTGCCAATTTTTATCTTGTTGTGCCAATGAGTTCAATACCTTTTATCGGCAACACCTCAAACATGTTGTGTGTCATCAAATATATTGTTCAGGAGCTTGCAAGCCGTCTTGGTGATGATTTAAAAGCCCATCAGCAAAAGCTTGAACAGGTCTATCTTGAAAATGATATATTGTTCAATCTACAGATGTAGTTTTGTCACAAGGTTTATCTGATGGGTAAAAGCGTAAAAATTATTGACATCCTTCATATCAACTCAAAATCGACACTTTATTGCTTTTTCAGAAGTTATTGCAGTTGTCAGAACCAGGATAACCAGGATGGATAGGATGCTCAGGATAGATAATCCTTCCTTATCTTTGTTAATCCTGGGCATCCTGATTCAGTCAGTGTTGACAAGGCTTACAAGATCATAGGTGTCGATTTTGATGATGAAAGTCTTCATAAAAAACAAGAACTTAGCGCCCTTCGGGCGGGCTTTTCCATAACCACTTGCTTTTGCAGGATAAAAATGGAAATTCCTATACTATCAAGTTACGGAGACTTTAATATATACGGCTATGGCAGACTAAGAGCCTGTTTAAATTTATTTGGCTCTAAGTTAATGAGGGTTCCCTGAAAAACCAATGCAATAATTTCTTTTTATGGTGTTTTGATGAAATCTGCTAAAAAAAAGTGTGTTAATTCCGTTATTAAAATATTAAGAAAAACCGTCCTCTTTTTGTTTATCATTGCCCTTTCAGCAGCTTCAATTGGTGCATTTTTAGTTGATACACCAGTTTGTCTGGCCTGGCAAAGCGCACATTATCCTTTAACAATAAGTGGTTACGGCACCTTGGGAATGCCCATGGATGATCGAAGTGATATGTCTTTTTTAAGGGATGTATCCCAGGAGCCTGATAATCCATACAAACCATATGATGAAGAGTGGATGTGGAACATTGATTCCAGAATGGGAATACAGGCAAACTACCGTTTCAGTGAGTATTTTGATCTAATGGTGCAAGGGGTGTTGAGAAATCAATTTAAAAGAGATATGGGAAGTGCTATTGAAACGGCATTTCTGGCTATACATCCCTTTTCCGATATTAAGATAAGGGCAGGAAGAATACCCTATGATGCCTTTCTCATGTCAGATATAAGAAATATTGGGTATGCATATCTCTGGGTACGCCCCATCATTGAATTTTACGGATGGATCCCCATTTTTTCAGTGGATGGAGTTGATGCAACATGGAATATTTACCAGGGTACTGTACGTTGGGCTGTAAAGGCCCAGACTGGATATCACAGTTTCTACGTACCCATTGACAATCAGCCATATGAGTTTGAAACAAAGGATCTGATGAGTTTGACAGTTTCAAGGCAATCAGGCCCCTTTACCCTTAAGCTGGGATGTTCAACTTTTTCATCTGAAAATGAGGTGGATATTTTCAAGCCCATCATAAGTGGCCTTAAAGAGATTTCAAATTCAGTTTCATCAACAATGCCTGCAATCTCAGATGAAGCAGCATCCCTTGCAGAAGAGCTGGCTTTTGAGGGAGCTGATGTTTTATATCTGACACTTGGAATGGCATATGACAGTGGCGAATGGGTAATTCAGGGGGAGCTTGCCAGATCAACATCTTCAGCAGATGTTCTCCCCCACGGTGAAATGGGATATCTCTCTGTTGGACATCGTTTTGGGGACTTTACACCCTACGCTGTTTTCAGCAAAATCCTGGCTGGAAACGCCCTTAAAGAACCTCTAAATGACTGGAGTGCGATTGGGCAGGAACAACTTCAAAACATGGCTGCCTCCATTATCAACAATACCCGCATTGATCAGAAGACATATTCCCTTGGTACCCGCTGGGACTTCCACAACAGAGCCTCGGTCAAGCTTCAGTGGGATCATACCATTATAAATGATCATGGTTACGGGTTGTGGTATGGCGGAGATAAACATGTCAATGAGGAAACTGACGTTAATGTGTTGACTGTGAATCTGGAGTTTATCTTTTGAAATTTTTAAAAAACATATTTCTTGTGATAATAACGGTTTTTTCCACTATTATGCCCATTGCCGTCAATGGGAATGTGGATTTTAAAACCGTTGAAGCTAATGCTGAAAATATTGAACAAGTTGCTGTTATTGTTAATCTGGACAATCCAAGCAACCAACTCAGCGCAAAGGAAATTTCAGATATATATCTTGGACGACGCCGTTCATTTCCGGATGGCAGTAAAGTGGTTGTGCTGGAGAGAGATTCTAACTGCAAATTAAGGGAAATCTTTTTCCGCCTGCTTAACGGCATGACCCTGAAGCGCCTCAATGCATACTGGGCAAGGCTGCAATTCAGCGGAGCAGTTCAGCCGCCCATTCAATTTGACGACTCATCTTCTGTTGTTGACGTTGTTCGTACAAATCCCCATGCCATTGGCTATATCAATGCCCAAAGTGTCGATGAGTCTGTAAAAGTTGTTCTAATGCTGAGGCAATAGTTAACAGGAAAATGCCATGAATGCCAAACCACAGGAAAAGCTCTATTGGACTTCTGAAAAATATCTTAATTTTGAAATGGACTCAGAGATTAGGCACGAGTATTTTGACGGTGAAATATTTGCCATGACAGGGGCAAGTCTGACTCATAACCGCATCAGCAGAAACATTTCCGGAGAGTTGATAAACAAACTAAAACACTCTCCATGCGAAAACTTCATTGGGGATATGAGGGTTAAAATTGAAGCCATAGAAAAGTACACCTATCCTGATATTGTCATTGCCTGTCATGATATTGAGCTTGAGAAGATAAACGGGCTTGATACATTGCTAAATCCTCTTGTAATAATTGAAATTCTTTCCGACTCCACAGAAGCGTATGATCGGGGCAAAAAATTTCTTCATTACCGCCTTATCCCATCACTTCAGGAGTATATACTTGTATCCCAGAACCACTGCCAGGTGGAAAAATATTACAAAAGTGATAATGGTAGCTGGATCTATTCATCATACGAAAAGATGGAACAAAAGATCAAAACATCTCCTGTTGATTGCGAACTTATGCTTTCAGATATCTACTATAAGGTTGAATTCAAATCAGCAGCACAGGAAAAAGATGTCAGAATCACAGATTGATCCATCATTACAGTAGAGACAAGGCATCCCTTACCTCTACTGAGGCGCCGCATCCCTTGTCTCTACTGAGGCACCAAATATTGCTTATTAAGGTTTAAACTGTCGGGTGTTTTTTCCTCAAAGTCGACACCTATTATCTTGTAAGCCTTGTCAACACTGTCTGAATCAGGATTCCCAAGATTAACAAGATAAGGCAGGATTATCTATCCTGAGCATCCTATCCATCCTGGTTATCCTGGTTCAGACAACTGCAATAACTTCTTAAAAAGCAATAAGATGTCGATTTTGAGTTTTTCAGACAATGGAAAGATTAGGCGTATTTTTTACCCGACAAACAAACATTGCAAAAACACTATTATGAAAATGATAAATCTATATATCAAATTTGATTCCCTGTGCCAGGGGCAATCCCTTTCCGTAATTGATGGTATTTGTCTGCCGTCTCATGTAGCCTTTCCATGCATCTGAACCTGACTCCCTTCCTCCTCCAGTCTCCTTTTCTCCGCCAAAAGCTCCGCCGATTTCTGCTCCTGATGTACCAATATTAACATTTGCGATGCCGCAATCTGAACCGCAATGGGCAAGGAACATCTCTGATTCCTGAAGATTGTCAGTAAAAATGGCAGAAGAGAGACCCTGCATTACATCGTTGTTTATGGCAATTGCATTTTCCACATCACCCGAATATTTGATCAAATACAAAATAGGAGCGAAGGTCTCCTCCTGTACTATTGGAAAATTGTTTTGGGCTTCGGCAACAACAGGAGTAACGTAGCATCCTGACTCAAAACCTTTTCCCTCAAGAACCTCCCCCCCTGTCAGCACTGTTCCTCCCTGCTCCTTAAGGGCTTTTATGGCATTTAGATAATCCTTGACAGCTCCCTTATCAATAAGAGGTCCCATGTGGTTGCTTTCATCCATTGGGTTACCTATTCTTACTGTTTTGTAGGCATTTATAAGCATCTCTTTTACCTTATTATAGATGGATTCATGAAGAATAAGGCGTCTAGTTGTTGTGCAGCGTTGTCCGGCAGTTCCAACGGCTGAAAAGACAACTCCAGGAAGTGCAAGCTTCAGATTAGCAGATGGTGTAATAATAATTGCATTGTTTCCGCCAAGTTCCAGTATGGCACGTCCAAATCGTCTGGAGATAACTTCAGCCCCATGTCGTCCAACCCTGGTTGAGCCTGTTATGGAGATAAGGGGTAATCTTCTGTCATTTAGCATTCCTTCACCAACATCAGAACCTCTGCCAACTATAAGTGAAAAAAGACCTTCCGGAAGATTGTTGGATTCAATCACAACTTTTAGGATATTCTGGACAGCAATGGCTGTAAGCGGGGTTTTTGATGATGGCTTCCATATGTTGGTATCTCCGCAAACAGCTCCAATCATGGCATTCCATGACCATACAGCAACTGGAAAATTAAATGCACTTATAATCCCCACAACTCCAAGGGGATGGTACTGGTCATAAAGGCGATGATGCTCCCTTTCAGAGTGGATTGTTGCTCCGTAGAGCTGGCGGGACTGCCCAACAGCAAAGTCACAGATATCAATCATCTCTTGAACCTCTCCTAACCCCTCCTGGAGGGATTTACCCATCTCATATGACACAAGAGTTCCAAGAGCTTTTTTGTGCTCCCTTAGAGCATTGCCAATCTGTCTTACCACTTCTCCTCGTTTGGGAGCAGGAACCATGCGCCACTCCTTGAAAGCAGCATAGGCTTTAAGGACGATGTTTTCATAATCTTCCTTTGAGGCAAGCCATACAGATGCAATATGTTTTCCATCTGCTGGAGAGATGATATTCAGCTCCCCTTGATCAGAGGTTGTGTTCCATTCAATTCCTGTTGAAGCACCGTAATTTTTATCCTTAATACCAAGTTCCTGAAGAAAATGCATGTTGACTCCTTTTTAATGAATGTTATGTAATGCCTTCACTGCTTATTTTGAACTTTGATTAAGGTGTCAGTATATATTAAATCAAAAATTTAATCAAATTATAATTTTACTATAACCTATTGACTCTATTAAAAATAATTATATCTCTATTATTGATATTAATTTTAAAAAATATCAGTTTTAATTCATAATTAAATTTCAATAACCATTAATGCCATAAAAATAACCACAAATAACACCTGAATCAGCGGCATAAAAAAGTGTTTGATATACACGCTTGTTCAGCCTCCCCATGTGTGCTATTCTCCACTATCCCTTCCTGGGATGTATAACCTGTAATATAGACAGGTAAACTTGCAAGCCACATCGTTCCAACCTGGTAATTGTACAACCCCCAATAAAGGAAATCCAGGCAAATTCAACTATCTGATACAGGAGCATACTTTGAAAGTAATAATTGTCGGAGCAGGAGAAGTAGGCTATCACATTGCAAGCCGTCTTGCATCTGAAAATAAAAATGTGGTGGTAATTGACAAAGATCCCGATTCTTTACGTCGGGTATCAGAAAACCTGGATGTGCAGGTTATCAATGCATCAGGAAGCTCTCCCACCGTACTTGAAGAGGCTGGAATCAAATCAGCAGAAATTCTACTTGCTGTAACAAACAGTGACGAATCAAACCTTGTTGCCTGTCTTGTGGCCAATATGCTTTCACCTGCCACCAAGAAACTGGCACGCATACGAAGCTCGGACTATGATGACTACCATGAGATGTTTAAAAAGGAAGCGCCATATATTGATACTGTCATAAATCCGGAGATTGAGGTTGTCAACACCATTCAACGCCTGATGAAGGTACCTTGTGCCGTTGATATGGGCGAGCTTGCCGGTGGTAGAGTTATTTTTGTTGGACTTGTTCTGGATGAAAAATCCCCCATGTCAGGTGTCAAACTCATGGATTTTGGAGCAATGTTCGGTCAATCAAGGCCATTGATTGCTGCAGTGGTAAGAAACGAGGAGCTTATTGTCCCAAGGGGTCACCATATCCTTGAACCAGGAGATCTTATCTATTTTATATGTGAGCATGGCCGCCTTGAAGAGACCTTACGTCTTTTTGACAAAGATGTTCGGCCTGTAAAAAGGGTCATGATTGTTGGCGGCGGAAGAATCGGTCATCGCCTTGCAAAATCCCTTGAGTCACAGGCCATTCAGACAAAAATAATTGAATCAGATATGGCAAGATGCAAATTCCTTGCTGAACGAATGAACAAAACCATTGTACTTAACGGAGACGGTTCTGACCAGAAGCTGCTCATTGACGAAAACGTAAGAGACACAGATGTTGTTATTGCCCTTACCCATGATGAAGAGACCAATATTTTAGTCTCCCTTCTTGCAAAAAACCTTGGAGCCCACACAACCATTACAAAGGTTAGCAAATTCAGCTATTTTCCATTAATGTCAACAATCGGCCTTAAAAAAGTTGTCAGCCCGCGCCTTTCTGCAATAAGCACTATCCTCCATGATGTTAGAAAAGGAAAAGTTCTTACTGCTGTTTCCCTTCTTAGGGAAGAGGCAGAGATGATTGAGGCAATGGCCCTTGAGACATCAGCCATAACCGGCAAGCCCCTTAAAAAAATTGCCTTTCCAAAAGGAGCAATTCTTGTCTCAATCATCCGCAATGATATAATAATGATCCCCACTGGAGAGAGTATTGTGGAGCATGGTGATAAAATTATAATTTTTGCCAGGCGTCAGGCTGTCTCCAAACTTGAAAAAATGCTCACCGTCAAGCTGGAGTTTTTTTAAATATGAGATGGCAATATGTTTCCAAAATCATTGGTATTCTTGTGGTTTTCCTTGGATTTTCAATGATCTTTCCACTCCTGTGCAGCATGATATACAAAGATAACTCCCACATTGCTATCCTTGTTTCCATGGTGATTACGATATTTTTTGGAGGAATTTTTTATCTTGTTGCCAAAAGAACCACAATTGAATACATAAGCCAGCGTGAGGGCATGGCAATTGTGGCTTTAAGCTGGACAATTATTGGACTTTTCGGAGGTCTGCCTTTCTATTTTGGAGGTGCAGGCTCAGGTTTTACAGATGCCTTCTTTGAATCTGTCTCAGGATTCACCACAACAGGTTCATCCATACTGACAAATATCGAAGGTGTATCCCCAAGCCTTCTTTTCTGGCGCAGCCTGATACAGTGGCTGGGAGGTATGGGTATAATTGTTCTATCCCTTGCTATTCTGCCTTTTCTCGGTGTGGGAGGTATGCAACTTTTCAAAGCTGAAGTTCCAAGTCCTGTTCCTGATAAACTTACTCCAAGGCTGACAGATTCAGCAAAAATACTTTGGTATGTCTATATCCTTATTTCAGCGCTGGAGGTTATTCTGCTTCTTTTTGGCGGCATGAACTTCTATGACGCTCTATGTCATACATTAACAACCATGCCAACAGGTGGTTTTTCCACAAAAAATGCCTCTGTTGCCCATTACAGCAGTGCATATATTGATTATGTAATTGTAATTTTCATGCTACTTGCGGGCATAAACTTCTCTTTGCACTACCAAATGCTGCGCGGAAAGACATTGATATTCTGGCGGGATTCAGAGTGCCGTTTTTTCATGTTTCTATGCCTTGGCTTCACCTTCTTAATTGCATTTGATATCTATGGTTCTGTTTACGACACCATTGGAAAGGCATTCCAATATGCATCATTCCAGGTAGTCTCCCTTGTGACCACAACAGGATATGCAACAGCGGACTATGAAAAATGGCCCGGATTGAGTCAGGTTCTGCTTTTCCTGTGCATGTTTATCGGGGCATCTGCCGGCTCAACAGGCGGTGGAATGAAATGTGCCCGTATAATGGTTGCCTTTAAATACTGCTACCGAGAGATTTTTACCCTTATACATCCAAGCAGTGTTTCACAAGTCAAAATGAATGGTGCAGTTATCCCCAACCATGTTTTAAGAAGCATCATGGGTTTTCTTGCTCTATATATTGGCATCTTTGTAATATGCAGTATAGCAGTGGCTGCCATGGGCGTTGATATGGTGACAGCTTTCAGTTCTGTTGCAGCATGTATCGGTAACATTGGCCCGGGGTTTGGAGATGTGGGACCTGTGGATAATTTTGCCATAATGCCCTGCGCTGCCAAATGGCTTCTGGCATGGTGCATGTTGCTGGGAAGACTTGAAATTTATACTGTCATTATCATGTTTGTACCTGAATTCTGGAAAAAATAATTTCCCAAAACTCTTTTTATACTTTTTTTATTTTTTTAACTAATTTATTACAGGAAAAGGACTCCAAAAAAAATAGACTAAAAAAATATTAATTCATAAAAAAAAGAGTTGACACAGGTTCAGTAATTGTGTAGATTCCCTTTGTTTTTGAGGGTCGTTAACTCAGTCGGTAGAGTATCTGCCTTTTAAGCAGAGAGTCACTGGTTCGAGCCCAGTACGACCCACCACATAATTAGATAGCTTTTTGCGTCCCCATCGTCTAGCCCGGTCCAGGACACCGGCCTTTCACGCCGGCGACAGGGGTTCGAATCCCCTTGGGGACGCCAATAATAACAAGCACTTAGACACAATAATAAAAGCCATTCAAGGAACTGACGGCTCCTTGGACGGTTTTTTTATTTGCTTCTGGGCATCAATTTTCCATAATCGGGTTCATCATTTGATCTTTTACCATTGCTTCTGGATAAATTTTCTAATGCTTCCCGAGCACTTTCCAGACCAAAACTTCTCAAATATTTTTCTGTGGTAGATGGGCTTCTATGTCGCAGTATTGTTTGTATAACAGACACAGAGTATCCGAGAGAATATAGCAGAGATGCTGACAAATGCCTTATAGCGTGAAACCCAAAAGGTTTTACCCCTGCTTTCTCACAGACTTTTCTCATAAAGTGTTGTCTTACGGCAAA
>NZ_LT828553.1:0-8268 GCF_900170035.1 Desulfamplus magnetovallimortis
GATAAAAAATACCCCTCAGTACGAGGGACTCATTAACTACGGCGCTATTAGCACTTAAAACTGTCCGAACCATTGATCAAAAAAGTGAAAAGTACTTTTGGGATAATATGAAGGATGCCCACTTTTTGATCTATTTCTGAGCATTTATAATGGCAACTTCTTCAAAGGTCTTGATTTCTGCAAGTATCCTTGTTGCCGCATCCAGAAGCTGAAAAGCAACAGCCGCACCTGTTCCCTCCCCCAGTCTGAATTGAAGATCCAGAAGAGGTACAAGATCCATTCTTTCATGCATGAATCTGTGGCCTTTTTCAACAGAACGATGGCCAGCAAAGAGATAATCCCTGATGCCAGGGGCAAGCTCAAAAGCTATCAATGCTCCGGCAGTGGAGATAATACCGTCACATACAACCGGAATTTTATGGGCTGCGGCACCGAGTACAAGACCTGCAAGGCCCCCTATTTCAAATCCTCCCAACTTTGACAGAACATCAACGGCATCGTTGGGATCCGGCCTGTGAAGTTCAAGCCCCTTTTCAATTACCCTGATCTTGTTTGCAAGAATTGCGTCATTAATGCCTGTACCCCTTCCTGTCAATTCTGAAGGAGATATGCCTGAAAAAGCTGCAATGATTGCAGAAGATGGAGTTGTATTCCCAATCCCCATGTCCCCTGTACCTATAATGTCAACATTGCCATTTTTCACAAGCTCATCCACAATGGAAATTCCAGCATTAATGGATTTAACGGCTTCATCCCTTGTCATGGCAGGTGTTTTTGTGAAATTCGATGTGCCTTTTCTCACTTTTTTATGAAAAATGGGCATTTCAGGTGAAAAATCAAAGTTAACGCCCAGATCCGCAACCATGACTCTGGCTCCGGATTGCCGTGCAAGCACATTTATGGATGCTCCGCCATTGACAAAATTCTCCACCATCTGTGGGGTTACCTCCGGAGGAAAGAGACTTACACCCTCTTTAACCACTCCGTGGTCTCCGGCACATGTAATCACAATTTTTTCCGTTAAATGTACATCAAGAGTACCTTTGATTGCCGCAAGCTGTGCGCTTATTGGTTCAAGGATACCAAGACTTCCCGCAGGTCTTGCCTGATCTGCAAGTCTTTGCATGGCCTTTTTTTTCATTGCCATGTCAGGTTTTTCAATTCTTTCTATTGTTTTTTCAAGTTGCTCCATTAATTATCCATTACCTCTCTTTTTACCGTGAAAATGACTATTATTTTTATATTTAGGGGTGATTGATACGTAATCAATCATACCCGTTTACCGTGTAAATAGATACAAATTTCCATATTCGGGGGTGGCTTAATGCCGGCCATGACCGTTTAGTGCTTCTTCAAGTTTAAACTGTCGGGTGACTTTTAAGGCTTTTCAAAGGTTCAAGGCATTTTCTACCCGACAATCAAACCTTGAAAGAACATTAGCGTGATAATGACTATTATTTTTATATTTGGAGGGTGACTGATACGTAATCAATTTGAGTTAAAATCAACATTCAAGGATAATCTCTCCTTCAAAGTCAAAAATAATCGTCCGTATTTTTAATCTGTTTTGTGAGAAATTTTCAGCAGATTGGATTATCTTTCTGCCAACATGGTTAATTAGCTGAGGAAAATCAGGATGTATATATTCAAAGGCGTGGCGTGCTGTATTTGCCTCAAAGATCTCTCTTGCAAGTCGGGAATCCCCTGTTACTTCAAATGCCCATTCAGCAAGTCTCTTCATGGTGAGTTCCGATTTGGCTGCATGTGTGTGGGCAAATCCCATTGCCATTTTCACAGCTTTGCCAAAAAATACAGTTATTGTAACTTCAGAAGTTACACCAAAATCATCTTTTGCATTGTAGCTATTATATTTATTATAATCTGTACTTTCAGTTTTATTGATACGGATGTAATTTAAGTTTTTACTTTTATTACTGTCGCGACAACGTGAGGTTGCATTTTTATGGCTTTCATTGCCAGTTATTCCTGAAGTTTCATGGGTACAACTAACAGCAGCAGCTTCAAGTGATTCCCTGAAAAAATCTCCGATCTGAATAAATGATTCTTCAGGATAATCAGGAAACCTTAGCATTGCAAAGCGCTCGCTCCGTCTTCCTGTTGTAAAAATCAGCCTGTTTATTCCTGCTGCGCGGGCAACAGAGATTCCGGAGCGTATGGTAGCGATATAGGCATCATGGGACATTGGCCTTACAATGCCTGTGGTTCCAAGTATTGAAATACCGCCCAAAATGCCGAGTCGTGCATTAAGGGTTTTTTTAGCAAGGATTTTACCCTGGGGTACAAATACCTCAACATCTACTATTTTTCCATAAAAAGCAGGGCTTGTTTCTTTTTCATTAAAAAGAGTTTTATCTACATTTTCACCAATGACCTGTTCAACAGCCTCCACTATCATTTTAACAGGGCCCGGATTAATGGCAGGATAGCCAGGCGGAACTTCAAGGCCGGGCTTTGTTACAAGCCCTACACCTTCACCACCTCTAATGCGGACTTGAACTCCAGATGGTGATGTTTGTAAAAATATCAAATTTTTTGTTTTACCGTGAAAACACATTTTGTTTTCATGATCGGGTGTGGCTTTAGTCGGCCATGAAGGTTTGGGTAGATCCTGGTGTTCAGTTAAATCCTGGTGTTCAGGTAGATCCTGGTATTCAGGTAGATCATGGTGTTCAGGTAGATCATGGTGTTCAGGTAGATCCTGATTTTCAGGTAAAGCCTGGTGTTCTGATAAAACTTGATTATCCGATAACTTCAGGTTAGAAAGAAATGATACCCTTGCTCCTATCTCTGCCTTGTGGGTAACATCAGGGTCATCTCCGGCATCCTTAATAACAACAGCCTCAGCTCTCTGGGATGTAATTTTTGTGATACTAAAAATTTCAATGGAAAGCCACTCATCATTGAGGCATCGAATATCCACCTTTGGACACTCTTTATTATCGATATTTATATTTCCTGCGATTAGACACAAAAGCGCAGCTTTTGTTGCGGCAGCGGCAGCAGCACCGGTTGTAAAGCCCTTTTTTAACGTTACTGAAGTCATCTATTAGCGATTCCCCTGTAAACGGGCATGATTGTGTATCAATCACCCCTAACCATAAAAATGATAGTCATTTTCACGGTAAACGGTCATGGCTGCCAGCCAGCCACCCCCGAATATGGAAAATTGTATCCATTTCCACGGTAAAATATCCGGATATTCATTAAAAGCCCAGATCATTATTTCCGAATATTCAAACTTCTGACCATTTGCGGCACGCTGAAACAAATGAAGCAGCAGCACCATCTGAACTTCCAAAGTGAACATGAAGATAGCTTCCCAATGTATGACCTATCTGATAGCCCTCAACATTGACATTCTGCCCATCCCGTCCATATGTGTAATAAACTTTTTTTATGCTCTGAGGATTATCAATTGCAGGTGGAGTATCCTCAATTTTTTTCATAACATCGGCTTTGCAGATTTTACAAGGCAACCCAGTTTTGTTTGTTTCCTCAGTTTCAAGAGACGAGTAGTGAAACTCATGTCCCTTGAGTATATCTCCTGATTTTCCGATGAGGGTATCCTGTTTCAATGAAACCTTACGATATCCAAGGGATCTCATCTTTTTTGACATCACAGCGGAAAATGAAAAACAGCCGGTCATGGGCCATTTTGTGGTGCCGTCCATTGATGTGATATCACGGCAAAGATACATAAAACCGCCACATTCTCCATATATGGGCATCTCATTAAGAGAGGCCTGTCTGATCTCAGCCATTAATTTCCGATTGGCGGAAAGGGTCTCTGCAAAAAGCTCGGGATATCCTCCACCAAAATAGATTCCACATATATCAGGTGGCAATGACTCTGATCTCATTGGTGAAAACTCAATCAGCTCCGCTCCATTTTGCTCAAGTGCTTCAAGGTTTTCCCTGTAGTAGAAGCAAAATGCCCGATCCCTCGCAACCGCAATCTTGACAGAAGACATAGATAGATTAGTGCTTGTTGCATATTTCTGGGATTCAGCAGTAGAAGCATTAGAGCTGGTGACTTTAATATCCGGCAAAACCGAGATGATCTTTTCAAGTCTGGTATCAAGATCAATCATTCTGGTCATTGTTGCAACAGTATCTGGTGAGATGGTGTGATCTTCGGATGTAACAAGCCCCAGATGACGTTCAGGCATGACAATCGCATCATTTCTTTTGATATGACCAATGCATGGCATTTTACAGGTGGATTCAACCGCAGATTTTAAATACTCATAATGTCTGCTGCTTCCGGTTTTGTTGAATATTACTCCTGCAAAGTTGAGATCATGATCAAAATTTTCAAATCCCTGAACAATGGCAGCAGCACTTCTTGCCATGCTGCGGGCATCCACAATTAAAATAACAGGCAGATTGAGCAACTTTGCCATCTGGGCTGTGGAGCCAGCTTCCGATGTACCGCTGTATCCATCAAAAAGCCCCATTACCCCTTCAACAACGGCAATATCGGCATTTTCGCAACCCCTTGCAAATATGGCTTCATTGGTTTGGCGTGAAAGCATCCATGAGTCAAGATTGCGGCTTACCCTTCCTGTCAGGGCAGTGTGATGGCCCGGGTCAATAAAATCCGGCCCCACCTTGAATGGAGCTACTCTGTATCCTTTACCTGAAAGCCATGCAAGAATTCCAAGGGAGAGAGTGGTTTTTCCGGAACCACTGCCTGTTCCGGCAATTACAAATCCTTTCATTATTTATGTATATTCCTTCTGGTTCGCAATTTTTTCCAGAGCCTTAATTCCTTATGATCCTGGTTATCCTGGTTCATATAACGGCCATGGCGGGCATTACCGCATACGCATCAAGCTAAGGTTTTCAAAGCCTTATCAGACGGGTTTTTATAATTTTTGTTGTTAATATGTTGATTTTATATTTATAATAAAAACAAAGCCTTATATTTTTAGCTTGATGCGTATGGGCATTACCGCCACAATCGAAGGGATGAAAGTCGTTTTTAAAACAGGCTGTTACGGAGACTTTCATATAATGGCCATGGCGGCATTACCGCCACAATCGAATGGATGAAAATCCCCAAACTACGGGGACTTTCATATAAAACTTCTGAAAAATCTAAGATGTCGATTTTGAGCAAAGTCAGTAACTGCAAAAAAACGATAATATGTGGATTTTGAGTAAGATATCAAAATGTTACTTTGGCTTTTCACTGCTATCCGCCATTATTAAAAGAGCGTTTATAATGCTTGCCGCCACATTGGAGCCACCTTTTCTGCCCTTGTTGGAAATAAAAGGGATATCAAGTTCCATAAGAGCATCCTTGGATTCAGCAGCATTTACAAACCCCACAGGAAGCCCGACAATAAGTGCTGGCATTACTTTGCCGGCCTTTACATGCTCAATGAGTCTAAGAAGGGCAGTGGGAGCGTTTCCCACCACATATATTCCATTTTCAATAAAAGGAAGTGCTATATCCACAGCAGCAAGTGCCCGTGTTGTCTTCTCCTCAATTGCCTGTCTTGCAACATTCTCATCTGCAATAAGGCACCTGACATCGCCACCAAACCTTGAGATCTCTTTTTTCCGGATGCCAACCCTTGCCATATTGGTATCTGTTATTATTGTGCATCCGTTTTTAATTGCATCGATCCCTTTTTGAAGAGCTTCAGGATGAAACCGGACACTCTTTATGTAATCAAAATCAGCAGAGGTATGGATCATTCTCCTGACAATTGACCACTTTTGTTCATCAAATCCATGGTCGCCCGCCTCTTCATCTATTATACGAAAACTTAAATCCTCAATATCTTGGGGTTTCAATATAAATATCTCCTTGAAAGTAACAGCAAAGCATCTTCCCAATCCATCAAAAAGGAAAAAACGGAAAGGAGATGCTTGAGATGCCGGGTTAAACGGTCATGGCTGCCATCCAGCCACCCCCGAATATGAAAATTGTATCTATTTCCACGGTAAAAAATCACTCTTTTATCATGTTTGACATGTTGTATAAAGGTTATTGTCTTGATTTCAGCCAGTTCATTGCAATACCGCATCCCAGAATAAGGGCAGAGCCAAACCAGAATCGCCATGATATTGGATCTTTTAAAAAAACTATTCCTGCAATTGATGTAAAAATAGTTTCGGAAGACATATATACCCCGCCCTCCCATCCACGGCAGTAAAAAAAGCCTTGATTCATAAGAAGCTGTGCAGTCAAAGAAGTAAGGATCATTCCCCAAATCATCACCCATTCAACCGGTGTGGCAGGTGTCACTGGAGAGTTGATGAACATGGGCAGGGTTACGACAGCGCCCATGGTGCAAAAATAGAGATAGATAACAGCAGGTCCGTTGTTTTCCCTTAATGAGCGGATAAGGGTAACTGTAAGACCTGCAAATGCTCCTGCAAGGAGAGCCATACACTGTCCGAAAAGTTTGCCGGCAAGGTTGAAATCAAATAGAACTGCTATGCCTGTCATTACAAGAAGCATACAGATAATCTGCGGGATGCCTATTTTCTCCCTGTAGATAATTGCGGCAAAAATGGCTGCAAATACCGGAAATGAGTAAAAAATAACCACTCCTGTGGATATGGGTAATATGCGGATTGCGGTTACAGCCGCAATAAATGCAATGGAGCCTGTACATCCTCTTATTATAAGCAGTGGAATGTTGTTGCCTTTATATATGTTGCCATGACGTCCGAACAGCGCCAGCAGAATAACAGCTCCCCCTGCAAATCTGAAAAAACCGATGTGCCAGACGCTATATCGGGGATCCATCTGTTTTACCAGAATGCTCATTATTGTAAAAAGAAGCGCTGCGGAGAGCATGAAAAGAGGACCTGCAAAGTTTTTGTCCATTGAGACAATGCCATTTTTTTCAGATATCGCTCCACTGTCATCTACTGTGGTTTGTTGTAGTTTCATCTTTTTTTAGTCCTTGTGGATAAAATCACTCGATAGTTTAAACCTGAAGAAGCTTTTGGTTCTGGCGTATCCTGGTTGGATTGTTAGCCATAAAAACCTATTTGCGCCTTTCGATGTAATAAATGCCCAAAAATCCTTTTTTGATTTTTTTCTTAAAAACATCTCCAACATTTACTGAATTATAATACCTCTCCTTAACCATGAATTTAAGATTTTCCGGTATTTGATCACTTGATACTTCCACTACCCTGGATTTACTTCTTCCGCCAACAATTTTCTTCCTTACAATCTTTCCCTTTAGTGCGATCTCTTCATGATCACCAATGTAGTAATTGACAGGAGCAACATAAAGGGATGTGGCTAATAAAAGCATGAATGTCAACCCAACAGACAACAGTACAAAAAAATAAAGCCTGGAAGGGAAGATAAGTTTACAAGCCTTGTAACTTAACCATATTGAAATCAGTGCTATGGGCAATGATAGATATTTAAACGCAAAGTAAAACTCTCCATTAAACTGAACAAAATAGGGTCTTTTGATCATGAATAGGAATGACAGTGCAAAATATGCAACAATGCAGTAAATTGATATGCTGATTGCTTTTTGGGTTTTTTTCAAAGGAATCTTAAAACCACAATGTGGACAATCTTCAGCATCTTGCTCAACAAACATGCTACATCCAAAGCACACCTTATCATACCCACAACGACCACACTTTTTAGTTTGTTTAAATGCCGCCTCTCCACATCTCGGGCAGTGATCAATCACTGCTTCAACTGCACTTTTATCGGATTCTTTTTGCGTTGTTTTATTTTTCAACCTTTCAGCAGCAGCTTCTGCCTTGTGATAAACAACACCACAGTTAGGACACTCAAGATTCCCTGGAAGCCGCTTGTATCCACATTTTAAACAGATGAACTGAGTCATATATGTTTCCTTGACCATAGTTTTTTTATATAACCAACATGGCGGTTCACCGTCACAATCGAAGTGTTGAAAGTCTTTATAAATACAGCCATTTGCGGGGACTTTCATATAAACGTACATGGCGGATGAACGCCATCATACTAAAAGGTGACTTACCACTATTGAATGGCTGTCCATGGTTTGTCAAACATAAAAACAAGCTTACCGTTTTAACCAAACCCTTCATCTTCATTATTATTGTATATACTCAAAATCGACATCTTATTGCTTTTTCATAAGTTATTGCAGTTGTCTGAACCAGGATAACCAGGATGGATAGGATGCTCAGGATAGATAATCCTGCCTTATCTTTGTTAATCTTGGGAATCCTGATTCAGACAGTGTTGACAAGGCTTACAAGATCATA
>NZ_LT828553.1:8368-50452 GCF_900170035.1 Desulfamplus magnetovallimortis
TGAGTCAACTTTGAGTATATAGATAAAAATCTTATCATCCACAACTTCTCTAATCTACCACCCAAAAATAGTATTTCCAAAGAAATTGAAAACACAATATATGGTGTAATAGTTCAGAATTTACGACTCTTGAGAGAAATATTGACCTTGCTCTCAAACAAGGCTATCTTAACGCGGAATCGTAAAATAGTCTTAAGGTTAGACTGAGAAGATGTTCAGTGAGATTGAACAAAATGTGCTTCAAATTCAAAAAGGAGAAAAACATGCCCGTCTATGTAGAGGATCACCCGCTTATACGTCACAAACTTGGTTTGATGAGAGAAAAGGATATATCAACAAAAGATTTCAGGGATCTTGCATCTGAAGTCGCAAGGCTTCTGACCTATGAAGCAACGCAGGATCTTGAAACCGAAACCCAGGTTATTCAGGGTTGGGCAGGGGATGTTGAGGTTGAAAGAATCAAGGGAAAAAAGATTACCATTGTTCCGATACTAAGGGCAGGACTTGGAATGATGGATGGGGTCATTGACCTTATCCCCTCAGCCAAAGTAAGTGTTGTGGGTTTTTACAGAAATGAAGAGACCCTGCAGCCTGTGCAATATTATGTCAAGACTGCAAGCGCCATGTCCGAAAGAACAGCCCTGATTCTGGATCCCATGCTGGCAACAGGCGGCACCCTGATTGCCACAATTGACCTGTTAAAAGAAGCAGGTTGCAAAAATATCAAAGGGCTTTTCCTTGTTGCTGCTCCCGAGGGAATAGCAAAAGTAGAGGCAAAGCATCCTGATGTAGATATACATGTGGCTGCAATTGATGATCGTCTCAACGAGGTTGGTTATATACTTCCAGGACTTGGGGATGCCGGAGATAAAATTTTTGGAACAAAATAAATATTTGTAAGTATTGTGTGATGTGCTTTTTCAGGTGGTGACCCGCGGCAGAATTCTCATTTTTCTGGCCTCGTCATTTGCCGTTCATTCAAATTACCTTGCACTGACAAAAGAAAAGGATAACCCTGTAAAAAGGAGAAGAGATAAAACATGTCGGATTTTTCATCAACATCCCTGTCAACAAAAGATAATGCTGGCTTGACTGAATATCATTTAAGGCCCAAGGATGCTCTTCTTGGTGCCCAGATGCTCTTTGTGGCTTTTGGCGCTCTGGTACTCGTTCCGCTGCTCACGGGACTTGACCCAAATGTTGCTCTTTTTACGGCAGGAGCAGGAACACTTATTTTTCAGGTGGTGACCCGCGGCAGAATCCCTATTTTTCTGGCTTCGTCATTTGCGTTTCTTCCACCCATCATGTACGGCGTTAAAACATGGGGAATCCCGGGAACCATGTGTGGCCTGTGCGCTGCCGGTTTTGTATATGTTGTATTAAGCTTTCTCATAAGATGGCAGGGCAGTGAGATAATAAAAAAGATATTGCCTCCTGTTGTAACAGGTCCTGTCATAATGGTTATCGGACTCATACTTGCTCCTGTGGCTGTTAACATGGCAATGGGGAAAACCGGAGACGGCTCATTTGAACTTTTTCCACGCAACACAGCCATGGTAATCTCCCTTATCTCCCTTGCAACAACAATACTTGTTTCAATTATGGGAAAAGGCATCCTGAGACTTATTCCCATACTATGCGGTATAATTGTGGGCTATATACTGTCACTTGTCTTTGGAATTGTGGATTTTTCACCAGTAACTAATGCCGCATGGTTTGCTGTTCCGTCTTTTGTATTGCCGGAGTGGAACTTTCAGGCAATTTTTTACATAGTTCCCATCGCCATTGCACCGGCCATTGAGCATTTTGGAGATGTGCTTGCCATAGGCGGTGTAACAGGCAAGGACTATCTAAAGGACCCCGGTGTTGAGAACACCATGCTTGGAGATGGCCTTGCAACATCATTTGCATCATTTTTAGGTGGCCCTCCCAACACCACCTACTCCGAGGTTACAGGTGCTGTTGCCCTGACAAGGGTTTTTAATCCAGCGATCATGACCTGGGCTGCCATTACTGCCATCCTTCTTGCTTTTGTGGGAAAAGTTGGTGCCATTCTCCAAACCATCCCAGCACCTGTCATGGGTGGCATCATGCTGCTTCTTTTTGGTGCAATAATGGTTATAGGTATGAATACCCTTGTTCAGTCAGGCGAGGATCTTACAAGCCCCAGAAATTTAAGCATTGTTGCATTAATTCTGGTGTTCGGAATCGGAGGGATGAGTTTTTCAGCAGGGGATTTTACGCTTCAGGGAATAGGACTTGCGGGAATTCTTGGAGTTGCTATGAATCTTTTGCTTCCCTCTGATAAGAGATAGCGGAATTCTTCAAAAATCTGCCACCATACTATTGTATTTTGGGTTTTATGTAAATTGCAATATATGGTGGCCACCGAGAAAATTTTTTTTATATGAAAGTCTCTATAACATCCTGTTTTTTAAATGACTTTCATCTTTCATTGTGGCAGATCAGACTGCCATGGGCGGCATATGAAAAAGATCTGCTGTTCTTTATCCGGCTTTCATATTTTTGTCAAAGCAGAGAATTTCTCTTCTCCTTTTTTGCACTGACCCCGAGAATTATCCCAACAAGAAGGACACCTGCGCCACTTATAAACCATATCATATCCTCATTTTTCAACTGACTTTCAAGGGTTGACACACGTTCTTTCTGCTCTTCAAGCTGACGTGCAGCTTCATTGTATTTTTGTTCCATGACCAGAAATGTAGAAGATTTTTCCTTGAGAATGTTGTATGATTTTTCAAGGTTGATAAGTTTTTCCCGCGTTTCCGAGAGTTCAAGATTGTCTGTTTTCATTTTATCCAGCATTACAGAGAGCTCCTGGTTCTTCTCTCTGAGTTCATCAACAATGAGTGCAAGAGGTCTGTTTTTTGTTATAAAACGGGTAAGCACCCATCCCTCTTTACCGTTGGCAGCCCTTACCCTTGACCACTCTTTTGAGTATTCCAGCATTGTCAGAATATCACCGGATGATACCATTGAGATGACTTTGTGACTGACTCCCGGGCCTGTCCTCATGGTAATTTTCATCAGTTCACTTACATAGTACTGCTCTGCACTGGCATTGTTGTTGATTGATAAAATTATGATAACCGTTATTATAATTTTTATTATGGCTTTCACTTAGCTCACCTTTTCAATGACAAATTCCAAGTAAATGTGCCCATTACTAACATTGCAGAGAAAATTGATCAATACAAAATTGCCTTTCTTTTAAACCTGCTAATATACTGTCTGGCAATATTAAAAAATTATCTGCAAGGCATGATAACAGTGTTAGATTGATCATTTCGGTTGTTGTTGTTTTTGATTTACACCAGTGTTGAATTTGGTTGACGATTGCCACTGTTTTTTTTATATTAAGGAACAACTTTACCGTGGCAGTGGATAAAATTTCCATCTTTGGTGGTGGCTGTATTACAGTCATGTACGTTTAGAATTAATTTGCCCATTTGCTTCACCAAAATGACTTTACAATAGCGTTTTTGATGAAGGTGCCGCAGTAATTCAAGTGTGCTGATACAGTAACCAGATTTGAAAAACAACAACTTTCAGCCAGATAAAGCACTTAAAAAATCGCAATTGAAAGCACTTAAAAATCGTTATGGTATGATAAATGCTATAATATTATTTTTACCGTGGAAATAGATACATTATTCCCATGTTCGGGGGTGGCTGAATCACAGCCATGTCTGTTTACCGTGAAAACACATTCTGTTTTCATGATCGGGGGTGGCCGAAATCTCATTTGGCCATGAGTGTTTACCGTGAAAATAACTATCATTTTTATATTTGGGTGTGATTGATACGTAATCATTCATGTCTGTTTACCGTGAAAATGGATACATATTTTCATATTCGGGGGTGGCTGAGTCACAGCCATGTCCGTTTACAGTGAAAATGACTATCATTTATCGTGAAAATGACGATCATTTTTATATTGGGGGGTGATTGATACGCAATCATGCCTGTTTACTAACATCTTTTTTCATATATTCAAAATCGACATCTTATTTCTTTTTCAGAAATTATTGAATCTGTCTGAATCAGGATAACCAGGAATAAAACTTATACTAAACATTATATCGATTCTCAATCTTGCAATACTGTAAACAAAGGAAGGAACAGGTTCAACAATGGAAAAAACAATTGCCTTGAATCAACGGCTTTCAGATCTGAAAAATCGTCTTGATCAGATTGAATCAGCCTGGACAATTACTGATCATGAAGTGACCCTTGAATTTTTTGTAAAACATATTCCCGAACTGGTCAGGGCGGAACGGTGCAGTATTTTTGTTGCAGAGCCTGGTATGGAAAAAATTTGGCTGAAATATGGAAGCGGCCTTGAACATCAAAAAATTGAAGCCCCCCGTGAAGGAAGTATTGTCGGTGAGTCAATATCCAATGGTACTGTACTCATTGAAAATAACCTTGCCAGTCGTAATGGCTTTCATAATATTTCAGACATGAAAACACAGTTTGTTACCCGTAATATTATCTGCATCCCCATAAACAGCCTTGTGGGCGGAGAGCGTATCGGAGCAATAGAGGTTCTTAACAAAAAAGATGGAAAAAATTTTGACAATGAGGATCTTCAGCTACTTCTCACCATTGAAAAATATCTTGCACTTGCACTGGAAAGTTCTGTAATCAACAATCGACTCAAAAGTATCTCAAACCAGATATCCAACAATATTGATTACCTGAATCAGGAGAGCATAGGAAATGTAACTTTTATTGCAAAGAGCGCATCCATGAGAAAACTTCTTGATACAGTTTCCCGTGTAAGTCGTGTTCCTGTCAATGTGCTTATAACAGGAGAAAGCGGTACCGGAAAAGAGGTGATTGCCCGCCTTATTCATAACAGCAGTGAGAGATATAATGGCAGATTTGTTCCTGTCAACTGCTCTTCTATTCCGGAGAACCTCATGGAGAGCGAATTTTTTGGGCATACAAAAGGTGCTTTCACCGGTGCCATTGCAAATCGAGCAGGTAGGTTTGAAGAGGCAAATAAAGGCTCTCTTTTTCTTGATGAAATTGGTGAGATGCCGCTTATGATTCAACCCAAATTTTTGAGGGTTCTTCAGGAGAATGAAGGAAGCCGCATAGGCAGCAACACCATTGAACAGTATGATTTTCGCCTTATAAGCGCCACATGCCGTGATTTAAAACAGCTTGTTGATGAAGGGGTATTCAGAGAAGATCTCTATTTTCGCCTTTTTTCCGTGGAGATTCATATTCCACCCCTGCGGGAAAGAACAGATGACATAATTCCCCTTGCCTTGATGTTTTCATCGAGAATATCCACCAGATTTAAGCGCAAAACAGCAGGATTTGACAAGGAGACACTAAAACTCTTTGAGCGTTTTCCCTGGCCAGGCAATGTGAGGCAGCTTATACATGAAATTGAACGTCTTATTGCCTTGACTCCTGAAGGTGAAAATCTCTCCATTGAAAACTGTTCATCCCATATACAGGAATTTAGAGAGGGTAACTATAATGACACTTTTTGCTCATCTGTCAGTTCTTCACTCATTAGCCATTCTGCCATTTGTGCCTCTCAGGATAATAACTTGGTGAATACCTCTTTGAATTTAAAGGACTTTGTCGAAAAATCAGAAAAACTTTACATTGAAAAAATTCTTGAAGAGTGTGGAAACAATAAAACAAAGACTGCCGAAGCTCTTGGAATCTCAAGGCAGGCACTCTACAAAAAGATGAATCAGTTTGCGCTTTCGGAAAATGCTGCATAAATCCGTTTTTACCGTGGAAATAGATACATTATTTCCATGATCGGGGGTGGCTGAATGCCGGCCATGACCGTTTACCGTGAAAATGACTATTATGTTTATACTTGGGGTGATTGATACACAAGCATGAATGTTTACCATGAAAATGACTATCATTTTTATATTTGGGGTTGATTGATACGTAATCAATCATGCCCGTTTACTGCATAACGTGTATGGCGGATGACCGCCACAATTGAAGAGCTGAAACTCTTTTTAAAACAGCTAAAGAGAGGCACATAGTAAAAAAATAAGAAGGGGGGGGCTGAACATGGATATCGAAAAGGATATGGAGGATTACCTCCGTGAAAAAGAGAAAATTGAGCAAAGCATATCAGAAAAATTTATGGAATATGTCACTATAATGTTTACTGATATTGCCGGATACACAAGTTTTGTTGAAACACACGGGGACCTTGCTGCAAAATCCCTTCTTTTTTGCCATAACAAAATTGTGTTTGAAATAATAAAAGAGAATAACGGAACTGTAATAAAGACAATCGGGGATGCTGTGATGGCATCCTTTAAAGAGCCCCTTGATGCTGTTCAAGCTTCGGTTGCAATACAGAAGGCACTTAAAGAGTATAACTCTGGTGTGGCAAAACAGAAAAAAATCAACATCAGAATAGGACTCAATGCCGGCAATGCATTCAAGGACAAGGGTGACTATTTCGGAGATGCTGTCAATGTTGCGGCAAGAATAGAACCTGCCGGTTCAGCAGGGCAGATCATGGTCTCCCAAAGTGTCCATGATGCTGTAAAATCATGTACTGATATTTTTATCCGTTTCCATGGAAGAAAAATGGCCAAGGGAAAATCAAGACCCCTTGATCTTTACAGGGTTTTTATTGATAAAGAAGAATTTGATGCAGAAGAAACACCACCACCTGACAGGATAATAGAGGATTCCGGCTCAAAAATTAAAGATATTGTAGAAAATAAGGATGTAGGTGGACAAAAGGCAGATGAAGAGCTTGTCAAAACTGTTGAAGAGGAAGACCGTTCAAAACAACAAGGAAGTGTAAAAAATAGACCAGATTCAGGAAGTTATAAAAATAGACCAGATTCAGATAGCTATTCCGATTCTTCAAAAAATGTACAACAATCCTCCGTCAATAATGAAGAGCCTTCAAGAAGTGATACTCCTCTATCCGGTAATAATAGATCTCCTTTTGAGAAAAACAGAGAAGTTACTGAAAGGGATGCTGATTTTTCATCAATGCCTGTGCATCGTTTTGATCTTATATGGAAACTCTCGTTGCCCATTATGGTGATACTTGGAATTTTTGTCTATTTTTATCCCCAGATCATGCCCGTTGGCAATTCAGGCAATCTTTTAAATAAGTATGTACAGGCATTTAGCCTTCTGCGTTCCGGAAATATTGAAGATGCAAAAGAGCTTTTTCTTGATTTTGGTGAAAATGACAGCAAATGTCAGGAAGGCCTTGCCGCAATTGCATATCGTAAGAACTCCTATGATGAAGCCCGTAAATATTGTGATAATTCCATTGCTGCTGATTCTGGAACTTTTTATCCAAGAGTTATAAAAGGGAATATCTTTTTTGACACAGGTAAAGTGGATCAAGCAAAAAAGGCTTACAATGAGGTTTTAAAATATCCTTCACCCCTTGACTGGCAGAAGGGAGAATTATTTTTTCGCATGGGAAGGATAAGTTCCCTTGAAAGCGACCCTGAAAAGGCACTTGAGTATTATAATCAGGCAATGGAACTTGATGGAAGCAATGTTGATATAATGACAGCAAGAGGAGTTATCCTTGAAAAGATGGGAGATCTTCAGAAGGCTTTAAATGCCTATGACGCAGCTCTTAAAATTGCTCCTGACAATGTAATGGCTGCTACATTTTATCGCCAGATCAAACAAAATATGGAGACAGCACAAAACAAGGAGAAACAGGAGAGGGTCAACAAATTGATTCAGGAACTTCTTGAAGCAATGCATAAAAAGGAGTCCCGTTCATCAGGTGCAGTTGCATCAGGTGCAATTGCATCAGATCTGTCAGGCTCTGAGGATGGAACAGAGTTTGGAGATGGAGTAGATGGTGGGGATGGCACAGATACTGCTGATGTAAAAGATGGTGCAACTAAAATTGACACATGGACATCACGGCCAGTTACGCTCTTTTTTGCAGGAAACCAGAGAAAAGGTTCCATTTCATTAAGGGAGGGGGAGGATCTCTTTTTTGAGCTTGCTCTGATGGAATCCCTTGGGGCCTCACCAAATGTGGAAATTGTGGAGCGGGCATTAATGGACAAGCTTCTTGAAGAGCTGAAGCTTAGCAGCACTGACCTTGCAAATCCTGATACTGCACTAAGGCTTGGCAAAATTCTCTCTGCAAGGCTAATAGGAAACCTCACATTTCTGGGTTATGCCGGTGAAACAAAGGTTTACCTCAAACTTATAGAAACAGAGACATCTTCTGTAAAAATAAGCCTTTCAGGAAATGTCGGGAACGGTTTTACACCGGATTCAGCAGCTCAGAAACTTGCACAGGAGATTTCACAAAAGGTTCTCTCTTCATTTCCTGTAAGGGGAAAAATCATGCAGACAGGTGACAATGATGTTCTGTTAAATATTGGAGCAGTGCATGGCGTAACAGAAGGGATGATAATGAAGGTTTTTCCTGGTGAAGCTGCATCAAACTCACTTAAACGCAAAGCTGTTGGTGCAATTAAAATAATTTCTGTGGGTCAGGATGGCTCAACAGGAGAGATTGTAAAAGGTACAGAGGTTATTGACTCAACCCACATTGTTGAGGCTGCGGCTTCATGAAAAAAAGTTCAATTTCATAAAGAATGTTGAATAATGGAAAAAGTTGAATTTCGTGAAGATTGTTGAATCATGAAAAAATAGGGGGACATGGTTGTGAAAAAAAAACAAAACAGAATCAAAACAGTTATTGCCTGCACTCTTTTCTTCCTGTTTCCCTTTCTGATGTTCTGCGCTCCGGTGCAGGACAAGGGAAAGCTGAAGGATGGAAAGCTCTATGGCGTAACCGAAGGACTTTTTCGTGGAAAATGGTGGAACTATTATGAAAGAGCATTATCCTTTGCAGAAGGGGATTTTCTGGAAGATGCTGAAAGGGATTTAAGGGTGGCTTTAAACCAAAGAGACCCTGATCAGCGCAGAGCAAGAACCTATGGCATGCATTTTGTTGATTATTTCCCCCACAGGGAGCTTGGTATTGTTCTTCTTTCCATGGGAAGGGTTTCTGAAGCAATTGACGAGCTTGAAACTTCACTTGCAGCAGAGGATAGTGCCAAGGCCAAGTTTTACCTCAACCGAGCACGTAAAATGCTTCTGATGTCTCAGTCAGGCCCTGGGGATGTCATTCCGCCTGAAATTAATATTACAAGTTTATTCTCTTCCTCTTCATCCCTTTCTTCCTCAGAACCAACTTTGCCATCTTCTGCCCCTTCTATGTCATCATCTTCTGCCAAGGTTGCTTCAGACCGGCTTTTATCTTCTTCTTCTGTTCTGACCAATAATTTTGTTATTGACATTTCAGGGGCAATTACAGATCAGAATTATGTTTATTGTGTTACTGTGAATAATACTCCTCAGTTTATGGAGCTTGCGGAAAAAAAGATCCGCTTTGAACAGCGTGTTAACCTTGTGCCAGGTAAAAACTCCATTATTATTGAGGCTGAAGATCTCATGGGAAACAAAACCCGAAAAACCATTGATGTTATTGCAGATGACGTAGGCCCCCAGATTTCAGTTCTCAATTATATGAACGGGCAGAAAGTTGATCAATCCTCTGTGGAACTCACCATCTCTTATTATGATGATTCAGGTGTTGATTATCTTGTTATCAATGATGACAGGTTGACTTCAGAGAACAGAAAAAATGGAATATTGTCAAAGGTGGTTTCTCTTCAGCCAGGAAAAAACACAATAAGTATGGAAGCTCTGGACAGGGCAGGCAACAGAACCCGTGGCCAGATTGATCTTTTTTACGGAAGCTCAGAGAGCAAAGCAGCTTCTTTAAATTCTGCTGGGGATGTTTATTTGGCACTCAATGATGACTATTTGCTCTTTAATGGCTATACTTCTCTCAATGATGATTATTTGCTCTTTAATGGTTATGCTTCTCTCAATGATGAATATTCTGACTTAAATGGTGCTTATGCTGTAGGTGAGATGAAGAGTGTTGTTGTTTCTGATGCTGATCCGACAGGTTACATTGCAAGCAACACATCTGTTGCTTCAGATGCAGAAACAAAAGATTCGTATCCGCCGGAAATAGTATTTCGGGGTCTTCTTCGTGATATGGGCACAGATTCCGGAATTGTCATGACAGGCCGTCAGAAGGACAACAGGTTTCTTATTGAGGGGCAGGCCTCTGATTCAGGAGGTATTGAGGGCATCTTAATAAATGGACGACCTGTTGTGGAATCCCTTGCAGGAAAAGAGATCTTTTTTAACCGTCTTGTTGAACTTGTGGAGGGCGAGAATGTTTTCTCCATTGAAGCAACTGATAGTGTTGGAAATAGTGTTACAAAAAAAGTTCGTGTTAACAGAAAAATACAGAAAATTGACATGAACGAATCCAGAATTTCACTTTCTATCATGCCATTTAAGAATGAGTGTATTTCACCAGCTCTGGCCGAATCTGTATATAACCTTTTTGTTGACAGGGTTATAAATGACGGCAGATTCAATGTTGTGGGACGTGGTGAAGGGCTTGAAGCTATAATGAGGGAATTGCAGTTAAGCCAGACAGATCTTGTTGACAAGGAAAAAGCTGTCAGGGCAGGTCGCCTTGTGGGAAGTGAAACCATAATGTTTGGCAAGATCATTGAAACTCCGGACTCTGTTGAACTTTTTGTCTATTTAACTGATACTGAAACCTCAAGGATAATGGCATCCCACGATGTTTATGATCAGAGAAAAGGAAGGAACGAGCTTGAATTCCTCATGCAGGGACTTTCATCCAAGTTTATCTACTCTGTCCCCCTTATTGAGGGAAAGGTGCTAAAGGCAAAAGGAGATAAATTTTTCCTTGACCTTGGAAAAACAAAACATGTTAACCTTCAGGAGGGTCTTAAATGCATTGCATACAGAAGTGAACCTTTTGTTGTGGATGGTATGGTTCTTGGGGAGGATATAACTGTGCTTGGTACCCTTGTTCTGAAAAACGTACAGGAAAAGATATCCATTGCTTCTCTGGTTGAAGGCGAAGTCGGCATGGGTGATGAAAACTTATCAATTGTTGACAAAGATCTTGTAATTACAAAATAAGTGCTTATCACCGCAATATTGACAAAGTTTTGTCGATATCTGGTGGTTTATATCTGCCCCCTAATGGGCCACTTTTTCCAGGCATACTCCTGGAAAAAGCGTAGATACTTATCTAAAAAAAACGGGGAGAACGACAATGAAAAAGGGTCTGTTAAACTATTTTTTGCCCCAGAAAAAGGGCATTTTGATCTTCCATTGTATCATTTTTGTTTTTGTTATGGGCATCACCATAACAGAGAGGGCTTCAGCCAGTGGAGTCATGATTGGTGCTCAGCTTACAGATGTAAAGAGATTTACAGGAACCTTTTCTATAAAAATCAACACTGATTGCAGCGACTCTTTGGATGCAGACATCTATTTGCTGGCCTATTTACCGTCTCAAACCCTTATGGTTGAAAGGGATCTTTTCTCGTTGCAGGCAGTCAGTTCGGAATCCACAGATTTTCAATGGGTTCAGGGTGTCTCCATGTTTGACACATCCGGAAATAATGAATCGCTTGGAAGCTGCGATTGGGTAACCTTCTCCAATGTTGACTACTCTGTTTTTAGTTCCCGTATCCAAGATACATTTTTAATTGCGTTGCTTGTTAAAAACGGAGGTAACCCCTATGATCCTTCTCTCTGGATTGATGCGGGCTTTACTTACATTGTAACAGATCCCCAGGTTCGGGTCCCCGGACAAACCCAGTTTGCATCAGATCAATGGCAGGGAAGGGATGATTCAGAGGTGTATGTTGATGCTCCTGTTGTGGCTCCTGACGCTTCAGAAGATGCTGACCAGAACAATGATGAAAAAAACGATGGTGATGTTGAGAAGCCTGACATTTACAAAATATCCGGAAAGCGCATCTATTATGCCAATGGCAGTGCTGACAGGTTTCAGGTGGTGGACATATCCATACCTGAAAATCCGGTTATAATTCACTCTGAAGCCCTGGAAAACATGCCACTGGATCTCTATGTTGATGGCGGTTATATCATGCTTCTGGAACAGGCAAGTGATAAAAATGAAAGCTATGTTCTCCTAAAGGTTTTCCATGACAGTGGCTCAAATATAGTAAAGGTGGCCCAACAAAAATATGACAATCTCTATTATATCAATTCGAGGAAATCAGGAGATCATATATTTATCACAGCAAGTTCAGCCACACAGGTGTACCATTATGCCATGGCAGATGAGCCTGCTTTTGCTGATGATACAGAACAAGATGCTGCTGATGGTCCAGAACAAGAGACTGTTGATGGTACAGAAAAAGAGACTGTTGATGGTACAGAAAAAGAGATTGCTGATGGTACAGAAAAAGAGACTGCTGATGCTACAGAAAAAGAGACAACAGATTATGCTGATGAGTCAGGTATTGTTGTTGTTGCAGTGGATGTTGAGAATCATGAAGAACCACAGATTCTGGCAAGAAAAAGCTTTTCCGGATATGATTCCGATATATATCTTGATCAGAACTATATGGTTCAGATAGCAAGGGAGAGCTGGCAGACAACCATACTTTATCTGTTTGACTTAAATGATAAAACCAATCTTTTTAGCAGTAGCACAGAGATAAAAATTCCCGGGCAGGTACCATCGGAATATCATGTAAATGTTTCCGATGATACTCTGTTTGTTATTTATCGTAATGAAGATATAAATAAAGGAAGTACACTGAAAATATTTGATCTTGCAGCTTCCGGTGATGATAATGATAAAGAGACAGAACACTCTGTGAAAAAGGCTTCACTTCAGCCTGTTGAAAAAGGGTCTGTTGAGGGGATTGCCCAGGGCGAAGAGCTATATGCAGCAACATTTACAGGAGACAGAGCATATATAGTAACCTATGAGAGACAGGATCCTCTGTGGGTGGTTGATATTTCCGATCATGACTCTCCCATGATTACAGGTGAGCTTGAAGTTCCAGGATGGTCTGAATATATAAGATTTTATAATAATCGCCTCATTGCCCTTGGATATGATGACAGTAATGGCAAAAGACTTGTTTCAATAGCTCTTTTTTCAGTTGAAGATCCGTCTGAGCCGCGACTTCTTGACAGGGTGACTCCTTTGCAGGGAATTGCAGATTACACAAGTTCAGTTGCCATAAGCGATGACAGAGCTTTTTACTTTAACAGTGAATCAGCTCTTGTGGTCGTGCCAATACAATACTATTCCTCAGAAAGCTATTCCGGCCTTGGGATTGTAAGGATAGACTCTGATTACAACTCTTTTCAATGGAACGATTTTGTGCAGTCAAGGTTTTATATGCAGAGAGGAGCTGAGGCAGACTCAAGTGGTGATCTTCTGGTGGGTATGGGAGATGCGGCACTTAACACCATTGATATCTCGTCCTCAAGACCGGTGGTGCTTGGAGAGTTAAGGCTTGCCTATAATGTTGAAAAAATAGCATTGTCAGAAAATGACACTTCCATTTTTGCTGTTGGAGGAGATTACTACTACAACAACACATCTGATCTGATGCGTTTTGACATGACAGCGATAAAGAACCAGGATCAAGGGACAACTGTTTCAGGTCAGGAGTCAGGTGTTATAACTCCGGTGGAGGTTGTTGATTCTGAACTCTTGTATCCCAACATTGTAATGCCAGAGAGTAAGGAAGATAAGGGACTGCTCTTTTCCTGGAGTTCTTCTGCTTTCAGGTGCTTCAATCCCGGAACAATGACAACAGAAAAAATTATAAAATTTGACAATGAATATAGCTGGATGGTTTCAGATATCATTTATCAAAATGAGATGCTCTACTTTGCAGTTAGGGATTATGACTCAATAGTTATTTATGATTCAGAAAATTACACTTCCACTGACGTTTATGAAGAGCCTGAGCCATCTTTGTACAGAGAAATCTACAGCATGGCTACAACATTGAGGGTGTATGACTGTAATGGAAGCAGTACCCCTGAGAAACTGCCTGAACTCTCTATTCCTGGTGAACCAGTGGCAATTTTTGACGATGACAGACTTATTACTGTGGAAAACAGTTATTACTACTACCCTTACCCTCTTTACGATTATAGTTCCGATTCAACTATATCTAATGATACAGATGGCATGGATGAGTATATTCCTGGTATCAGAATCAATGCACTTGATCTTTCAAGGGATGCTGCCGTGCTTGATGTAACACTATTCTTTGATCAGGAAACCTACGGCTATTCACAGGTTATATGTGATGAAGAAAATGTTTATATTGTATCGCAACAGAATGAAAATACAACTGTAAGAAAACTTGATCCTGATACCCTTGAAATTGTAAGTGAATACTCCATAAGCGGTAACCTATCACCGGTCAAGGCATCAAACGGTATTGTGGTTTTTACAGAAAGCGTCTCTTATCCCTATTGGGAAGTTGCATATGATTTATGTGTCCCTTACTGGAACAACCAGGAGATCAGGGTGTTTGACCTTTCTGAAAGCAGTGCAGAAGAGCTTTTGAATGTTTCAACAGATTACTATATTTCAAAGGAAAATGTTGGTATAACTGATACCGAGATTTATATGGCAAATGGATATAAGGGGATTTCCATGATTCCTTTTGAATAAAAGACGCAAAATTGATATTTTGTTGCTTTCCGCTTGCTGAACTTGCCTGAATTGCATTTGTCTGAATCAGGATAACCAGGATAAAAAGGATGTTCAGGATTAGATAATCCTGCCTTATCCTGATTTGGATTGCATTTTTTACATTGTTTTCGGGAGATTGTATAATGAAAATCATTATTAAATTGGCAACTATTCTTTCCATATTACTATATTCCACAGTCGTTGCTGCACATAACTACGCAGACACGCTTATTGGTAGTGATGGCGCAGAGAGCTTAGGTAAGTCATCAGTGGAGGAATCACTTACAGGCTCACCTCCCAACCTGGAATCTGTAAGATTATCTGATTATACCTATGTTGTTTTGGGTTTTACAGATAAAACCATTGTTGACTCTACAGGTGATGATCTGATTGTGCATTCATCAGCAGATTATGGCTTTGCCGAAGTATTTGTGTTTTCCGAATATGCGGATGAGAGCATGACATGGGTTGACTTTTCACAGGCCATCTCTTTTGGCTCTGCAAGGGGGACAACTTCGTTTGATATCGGAAGGCTTGGCATTCAGTCAGTGGTTGCTGTAAAAATTGAAGGCTTTAATAACAGTCAGATGGATTCTCCAGGTTATGATCTTCAGTACATTGAAATTGCCGGCAACTCTGTGGGGCCTGCGCCCCAGACCCAGACAGAAGAATTCGTAACGATATATGGTATTGTCAGCGATTCAACAACTGAATTGCCCATTGAAGGAGCAACCGTATCTGTGACTGGCGGCTCTATTCCTGCTGGAAGCGCTATTGTTGCAATCACATCGTCACAGGGAGATTATTTTATAGAAAATGTTCCATCGGGAACACTTACCATTGAAACCTCCAAGGATGGTTACAAAAGCACAGAGATAACGTTGCCGTTTGCTCCAGGCTCAACAGAGGTAAACTTCATTCTGGAGCCGGAATCTGTATCCCCGTCAGATATTGTCAAAGGTTATGTGACTGATGCCGAAACAGGCCTGCCCATTGCAGGGGCAGATGTACTTGTTAATGGTGGGATCTTATCGGGCATTACATCAGAAGATGGAGAGTATTGGATTGAAGGCTTTTCATCAACTGTTGTATCTGTTGAGGTAATTGCTGATGGCTACATAACCCAAACAAAGGAAGAACCCGTACAGGATAATGGCGAACCACTTATAATTGATTTTGCCCTTACTCCTGAACCTATAGAGCCACAAACAAGCACCATTAATGGCATTGTTACAGACAAAAGTACAGGTTTACCCCTTGAAGGTGTTGATGTGAGTATCAATGGAGGCACTCTTTCAACACTTACATCAGACCAGGGTTATTACGTAATTGAAGGCATAACCTCAAGGATTGTGCTTATAAAAGTTTTTCTTGATGGATATACCGAGCGAACAAGACAGGTGACTCTGACAGAAGGAGCAACATCAACCTTTGACTTTGAACTTGACCGCGAAATTGAGCCTGTCATAACAGGAAGTATCCGTGGTACTGTTACAGATTCAGATACAGGTGAGCCGCTTGAAGGTGCCGAAATATCTGTGGATAACTATGAATATTCAACCACAACATATGTACACTACTTAGTTGATGATGAGTTGCCTGGGGTTACAATTATCACATCAAAGGGCTATTATCTTATTGAGGATATTCCACTTGGCCTTCATACTGTTGAGGTTTTCAAGGATGGGTACTCAGATGGCTACATGGAAGTTGAGTTAAAAGCAACAGACAGAGATCCTGTTGTTGACTTTATCCTTGAGCCTGATAATCCCCAGCCACAAACTGCTAAAATAAGCGGCACTGTAACCGATTCAGTAACAGGTCAGCCCCTTGCAGGGGTTGAGATAACCATGAACGGAGTTGCACTTTCCCCTCTTACATCTTCCCAAGGTTATTACCAGATTGAAGATGTCCAGCCAGGACAGATCTCTCTTGAGTTTGACCTTGAGGATTACAATAAGGCTACAAGGCAGTTTACCCTTGAAGCCGGAGAGGAGCGAACACTTAATGTGACTCTTGAACCGGTAGTTGATATAAATACCGGAATAATTGTGGGAAATGTTATGGATGCTGCAACAGAAGAGCCTCTTGAAATAATGGAGGTAACCCTAAATGGCAACAACTATCCCATGATTTCTGATACAGGCTATTTCATGTTTGAGGAGCTGCCGCCAGGAACATACCTTGTTGAGGTTTATGTTGATGGTTATGCAAAAGGCTCTATACAACGCTCACTAATATCAGACGAGGTTGTTACAATAAATTTCAGGCTTGAAGCAGAAGGAATAACCGAACCTGACACAGGCAGTATCAGAGGTAATGTAACTGATTCAGTAACAGGTCAGCCCCTTGCAGGTGTTTTGATAACAATGAACGGAGTTCAACTTTCGTCTTTTACATCTTCCCAGGGTTATTACCAGATTGAAGATGTCCAGCCAGGACAGATATCTCTTGAGTTTGACCTTGAGGATTACAATAAGGCTACAAGGCAGTTTACCCTTGAAGCCGGAGAGGAGCGAACACTTAATGTGACTCTTGAACCGGTAGTTGATATAAACACCGGAATAATTGTGGGAGCTGTTGTTGATGATGAAACAGAAGAGCTTCTTTCAGGGATAGAAGTAACCCTCAATAGAAATGATTATCCAATGATTTCTGATACAGGATATTTTATTATTGAGGAACTTCCGCCAGGAACATACCTTGTTGAGGTTTTTGTTGATGGTTATAAAAAAGGAACTCAACAGGTGACTATTACAGAAGAGCTTGTCGCCATTGATTTCAGGCTGGAACCAGAAGAATCAACCGACCCTGTTACAGGCAGTATAAGCGGAACCATAACAGATGATACAACGGGTCAGCCACTGACAGGAGCAGAGGTTGCTGTTGATGGAACAACACTTTCTGCAAAAACGTCTGCCCAGGGAAGATATCTGATTCAGGGAATTCCCCTTGGAGATTATTCTGTAAAGGCATCTCTAACAGGATACTCCTTACAAACAAAATATATCTCTATAACTTCAGATCAACTTCTCACACTTAATTTTCAGATGGAAAAAGAGGCCACACTTTCATCTTCTGTACAGGGAAAAGTTGTAGATGCTGCAACCTATGAACCTATTGACGGTGCAGCAATCAAGATTATGTCCCAGAGTACGGTTATTGCAGAAACAACTACTTCATCCAGCGGTATTTTTGTTTTGAATGGATTGCCTTCTGGAGCATACTCCGCACAGGTCTCAGCAACAGGATATACAACAAAAAAGGTGGATCGCATAAATCTTGTCCCCGGAGAATCGGAGACTCACAGAGTCGAGCTTGAATCAAGTGCTCCTAAAATAATAGATCCCATTAAAGTGACACCAGAAAAAATTGAAGCTGGAGCAAATCAGGAAGTCACCTTTAATGTGACAGTTTACGACCCTGACGGTGCAAATGACATTACAAGGGTATTCCTTGGCCATGAGCTTCTGAAAAACATATTTGGAACAGCCGGAGTTGAAATGACCCGTGTGCAATTGGGAAGTGATGCTACAACCAAAATTGCATATTATCAGTTCAAAACAACCCTTTTATCTTCTCTGCCTCCACGGGATTATCCTCTCAATGTTGTTGCCCAGGACAAATCAGGTTTTCATGGAGTTAAAACTGTCGATTTCAGCGTGATACAGAATAAAAGGGAAACCATTGCCTATCTTGAGTCATTTTTAGAAAATGTTAATAATACATTTGAAAATCAGACACTTGTGATATCTGTTAATGTTGCTCAGAATCTTTTTGGCATTACCTCGTCAACAAGGTCTGCCGGAACAAAATCAGGTTCATCTGCATCTACTACATCTACGTCTAATACATTTGCGTCTGCATACGGATTATCCAATGCGGAATCTGCTTCTGACTCTTCAGATTTTCTCTATCGGACAGATACACCTGTAACTCCAGGAGCCGAAAAATGCGGAGACTGCTATGTTGAGGTGATGATCTACAAGCCGGACGACACTCTCTATAATACAGAACCCTATATTATCTGTGAATCCGAGGATATCACCATAGAAAACGCTGAATCAGGTGATTGGACATACGAAACCACAAGCCACTGCGCATCATCCCTTGATGTTGAAATTGAGACAAGGGGAGCCGATACAGCAGTTCTTACAGGAATTGTAAGGGATTCAAGCAGTGGTAAAAGCGTTGCAGATGCAAGGGTACAATGGAATCTTGGAGGAGAGACATACTCATCTGATGACGGCTATTTTTCTACTGTTGTTGTTGCAGGAGAAGGACTTATTACAACTTCACTTGAAGATTACCTTACAAACCTTAAAAGTAGGGTTGTTCTCACATCAGGGGAGACAAAAAAAATTCAGATAACAATTGCTCCTGAAAACTCATCTAATGAAAGTGTTCCTGATACACCGGCTGTGGAGGAAATATCCTCTCCACTGGCATATCCGGATCCATATTACCAGCCATTTGCAGCAGGGGTTATTGATTCCAATCTTGTTCTTTCAGCAAATTTTCCACCCTATGAATCAAGTGTATGGATTTATCTTGGAATTACAACCGATCTCCCGGGACTGAACTCATATATATTTCTTTTTGACAGCAATAACGGCCTTGCCCCAATGACCGGCACTCCGGTTGCCTGGCGTGAGGGTGCAGGGTGCTGTAAATGGCAGCAGGATGATCAAATTTTGACATTTCCTGTGGATCTACTTCCCAAGGGAAATTATGTTTTTTATTCTCTTGTTACGGCAGAACCAGATGGAATGCCAACCTTTGACCTGCGTTACTTTACCCTTGATTTAACGTCAGATTAAAAGGGTGGATAATTTGACATCTTTCACATCGTTCCAGAACATAAAGGATATGTTTATTTGTAATGAAAATTTATGTGGGAGGATAAACAAATGAATACGAAATTAACCTTAAGCTTAGACAAAGATGTCATAGAGCAAGCAAGGCAGTATGCACACGCCAAACAACAGAGTTTATCACTGCTTGTTGAAAATTATTTTCGTTTTTTGATCCATAAGAGAGATTCTGTAAAAGCCTCTGAAATTTCAGCAACTGTCCAAGAATTATCTGGAATTATTAACCTTGACTCCAAAGATGATATTCGTGAAGAGTACACTGACTACTTGCTGGAAAAGTACAACTGATGACATTATTGTTTCTTGATACTGATATAATCATGGATGTATTTGCAGAACGTGACCCTTTTTATGACGCTGCTGCTGCACTCTTGACTATTATAGAAAATAAGCAAGTTTTTGGATGTACATCATCCCTCATCTTTTCAAATCTTTACTACGTTCTTCGCCGATTACGTGATAAGACAATAGCTATCAGGTCACTTAAGAAATTATATGGTCTGCTTCATATTTTGCCTGTTGAAAAAAAGAATATAGAATTTGCGTTGCAATCTGATTTTACCGACTTTGAAGATGCAATACAGTATCATACTGCTGTACAAAATGGCGTAACTCATTTAATCACTCGAAACATCAAAGATTATAAAGCCGCTGACAGATCTATTGTAACTATTTGTACAGCAGATGATTATATAAAAATTAGAGATGCTTCACAAAATACATGATTTTTGAAATTAGACGAAAATAATTTGTCACTCAAGCCACCAAATCAATATATACTTATGAGATGGAATCTCTTTCAAAATAGCAAAAAAAAAGAGGAAATCGTCTGGGTCAGGCTTTACGGGATAAAAAATCCTGGCTCTCAGATTCAGACCAGATTCAATATATCCCCAAAAAGTATAACTTTTCAGAAAAGTATTTTTTTTGCTCAAATAAATTAGTATAGATAACAGATGGTTATACTTTTTCATTCTCAATTTACTTATCTGGAATACTATAAATAGAATGTCAATTTTGAGTAATAACCACAAAACAGCAAGGGAGGATGATTATGAAAAGCAGACTATTTTCAAATATCCCTGAAAAAAATGATCACGGCTTTTACAAAAAAGCTATTTTTATCTTTATGCACTTTTCTATCCTCCATTTTCTGCTCTTTTCATCCTTTTGCCTGTTCCAGCCATCCCCCCTCTTTGCATCGGAATTATATCAATATCAATCCATGTTTCCCTCACTTCAGCAACCCTGGTATTTCCAGCAGCCAATGTCTGTAGTTGCAACAGGCAACGGCAATCTTCTTGTTGCAGATACCGGCAATAACAGGATTGTAAAGTTCAACCCTGATGGCCAGATGATTACCACATGGGGAAAATATGGTCATGGTGATGGTGAATTTGATACTCCTTCGGCCATTGCAGTTGACAGTAATGGAAATGTCTATGTTCTGGATTGCGCTTTTGAGAAAAACAGGCTTATTAAATTTGATCAGTACGGAAATTTTATTTTTTCACGGGACAGAGGAGAAAGTACTGACCAGGGAAAATTCTTTTTTTCATCCAGTCACAGCAATATTGCTGTTTCCCATGATAATATAATTTATATTTCAGACACAAATAACAACAGGATTCAGAAATTTACGGTTGATGGTTCATTTCTGGGATATATTGACACCCTTTCCGGAAATTGCACTTCTGATTGTCAACTCTATTTCCCATCCCGCATGGTTTTTGATTCTTCCGGTAATCTTTTTGTGCTTCACAGAAATTCGTTTGGAAAAGAGAAAAATATTGTTGTGAAACTATCTTCATCAGATGAATATATATTATCATTTGAAATTGAGTCTGACATTGACTCTGAAGTCTATTCTGATGATTCGTCATCCATTGCTAATCTTGCCGGAATGGCAATTGATGAAAATGATAATTTATATATCTCAGATGCTACCGACCACAGGATCCTCTCTTATTCCTCCGAAGGTCTTTATCTTGGCACAATTGGCAGTAAAGGCTCAGGAAAGGGACAGTTTAATGCTCCTTATGGACTTTGTTTTGGAAAAGATGGAAAGCTTTACGTTGCTGACAGGGACAACAACAGAATAGAAAAATTCAGCAGGGAAAAGCTGTTTGTCAATTCATGGTCAAGCAATGGAACTGAACCTGGAATGTTTAATAAACCTTCAGGGATTGCCGTTGATATCGCCGGTAATGTTTTTATAGCAGACAGAAAAAATCACAGGGTTCAAAAATTAGATGCAAATGGCAATGTTCTGATGATTATCGGCGAAAAGGGAGAAGAAAACGGAAAATTCAATTCCCCGTCCAACGTAGATGTTGATCAAACAGGTAATATTTATGTGGCAGATAGCTGGAACAACAGAATACAAAAATTTGATTCTCAAGGTAACTTTATTGCCACATGGGGCAATATATATGAACACTTCGGAGAAGGGAATGGAGAGTTAAAAGCTCCTGTTGGTATAGCAGCGGATTCAATGGATAACCTGTACGTTGCGGATTTTGGAAATGCAAGGATACAGAAATTTACTTCAGATGGTCTGTTTGTCTCTCAATGGGGCACCGCATGTCATGATAATGGCATGGATGATATCTGTTTTTACGATATAGAAGATATTGCAGTTGACTCTTCAGGCAATGTCTATGTTTCTGATTCCAGTGATGAATTTGATAATAGTAATACATATGATCATGCCCACAGAATTCAAAAATTTTCACCTGACGGGGAACTTCTTGCCACCATTGGCGCTTATGGCTCCGATGACGGTCAACTAAACTACCCGTTTGGCATTGATGTTGACGACAATGGAAATATCTATGTTGCTGATTCCCGTAATTACAGGATACAGAAATTCAGCTCCAGCGGTGAATTTCTGGGAACTGTGGGAGAGTTCGGTGCAGGCCCGGGACAATTTATGCTCCCCTATGATGTTGCCACAGGCAAAGATGGCAAACTCTTTGTTGTGGACTCTTTTACAAACACAGTACAGGTGTTTGATACTTTTACCTATGATGATTCAACAGCTCCAGATACAGCACCTGATGCCTCTCCTTCTGCATCAGATGGCTCTCCTGTAATCAAAAAAAAGGCACTGATTGTAGCAGGTGGCGGTCCATACACCGGAAACACCCTTTGGGACACCACAAGAAGCTGTGCCAACTTTGCATACAGAACCCTTCGCCATAAAGGATTTGCAAAAAAAGACATATACTATCTTTGCGATGATGACGGGCTTGATCTGGACGGGAATGGAATTTTTGATGATATTTACGCCAAACCAGGAAATGATATCATTGAAAGCATTATAACTGAGAGTGCCCTTGATGCTGATGAGTTTCTTATCTACTTTGTTGATCACGGAGGTGACCTGACATTTTCCTTAGATGGCACAACAAATCTTGTGGCAGAATCCCTTGATCAGTGGCTTGACACCTATGAATCTGGCTCTTCCGGCAAATCAACACTTGTTTACGATGCCTGCCAGTCAGGAAGTTTTATCTCGAAAATGACACCCGATTCCACCGGAAGCAGAACGGTTATAACAAGTGCAGGCCAGGATGAGTATGCCTATTTTGTCAGTGCCGGAACAATATCCTTTTCAGAGTATTTCTGGTCATCAATTTTCAATGGAAATAATCTTGCCACCTCATTCAGGCAGGCATCAGGCGGAATAACCCTGCTTGATCTCTCCCAGACTCCGGAACTTGATGCCAATGGCAATAGTATCTCAAATGAGGATGAGGATTATACCTTTTGCCTTGCACTTGACTCTGTTTTCAGTGGAAAAAACGGCCAGGGCACTGCAAATTCATCTTCAGGTGATATTCCTGTAATAGGGGATGCTGATACCGTAACCCTTGTTGATAAGTCAGGTCAGGCAATTATTAAAGCCAGCGGAGTTTTTGATAATGATGGCATTGAACGGGTTTGGGCAACCATCATTCCGCCGGATTATATACCTTCGGATCCTGATATACCTGTCACGGATCTGCCGGAAATTGAACTTTTGCCTGTTTTGACTGATATTGATAGTACTTCAGGAGGCAGCCAGGATAGGGCAACAGTATATACATCAGGAAGCAACCAGGGCTCTGGAACAGGATATACATCAGGAAGCTGGCAGGCACTTTACAATGGGTTTACAAAATCAGGAATATATCGGGTTACCATATATGCAAGGGATGTAAAGGGGAACAGTGCAGTTCCTGTTACAGCAGCTTTTGTAACCGATACTGAATCACTTCCAAAGGCTTTGGTTGTCACAACAGATTCGGATAATCCATCCCGTACTTCCATCTATAAATCCCTTGGAGATCAGGCTGAAAATGCACTTATGGTACAGGGCTTTTCCCAAGATAGAATCTATTCTATGCACGCCCCTTCATACAGTGATCTTACATCTGCAATTACATCCTGGGCATCTGACACCCATGATCTTATTATATTTATTGTGGGAGATGGCACTGCTTCAGGAGTAAACCTTAACAGCTCTCTTCAATCCGGAACTCAAGATGAAGGTGTCGGTGAAAACGAAGAAAATTATGACGATGACGATGGGAACGATGAATCTCAGGTGGATGGGGAAAACATATCTCCGTCAGCCTTAAAAAGTCTTCTGGATCAATATCAGAGTTTAACTGGAGGTAATGTAAATGTGGTTATTGATGCTGACTTTTCAGGTCAATTTTTAAAAGGAGTTGCAGATTCCTCAGAAATATCCGGTAACTTGCAAAGGATTATTGTTTCAAGCACAACCGAAACAGGTAAAGCCTCTTTTGAAAGTCAGGGGCTTTCATCCTTCAGCAGCTATTTCTGGAATTCTGTACTTAAAGGCTCCAATCTTTGGGATGCTTTTTTATCATCAATGAATGCTGTCTCCTACCTTAGCCAATCTCTTGTTATCCTTGGCCTTTCCAATGAAATCCAGACTCCTCTGATTGACGATAATGGCAATGGTATAGGCAACGAAGATTATGAAGGGCTTAATGCAAAAAATCAACATATTGGCCTTGGAATAATTACAGGAGCTGATCACTTTGCAACAGGTAATATTGAGAAATCAATTATCCTTGATGGTGATATATCTGCAATGCTTGCTGTTGATGAAATAAATACAACCGCAGATGTCATAAAAGTATGGGCAGTTATAACTCCGCCAGTTGATTCCGCCATGATGCAGCAGAATCAGGAGATATCTGAAACACTTTCTCTTCCGATTGTCTATCTTCTGCCTGCCGGAAATGGCAAATATCAATGGATGTACAGCGGTTTTGATGTTGCAGGGACATACTATACAGACTATTATCTTCTTGATTCATCAGGAACTGTCTCATTCATCGGCAGAAGCATAATCAGTCAGACAGTGGTACCGGAATCCACCTCTTTTCAGGTTGTTCAGGGAGGCGATTCTTTGGTGACAGCATATGTTGATGCAGATGAGCTTGTGACTCTGAATCTGATGACATATCTTGAACCGGAAATCAGGAAAAATGTGGTGCATGAGTGGCTTGTGTTGGCAACAGGTAATCTTGAAGGCAATATCTCATTTTATCTTTTTTCTCCTTCCGGTATTGCTTCAGTACCATTAAGCAATGGGATTTTTTCAGATCACGCCTTTCCCTTTGATCACTTCCGTAATTACACAAATTTTGCTACCCTGACCCTGAATTCCATAGGGATTGCTTCCGGAGAGTTCCTTGCTTATGCCTATGCGTACAGTTTAAAGGAGGATGTTACAGATATCTTTGATCTTGATGTGGTGTTTCACAACTGTGTGATTGTATTTGCAAAGTGATGTTAATCATGGGAGGAGGAGTCATGGCTTATGTTATTAACAACAATGGGGTTAGAAGATTTTTCGGGATAATTTTGGTTTGTGTCTGTGTCTTTTTTATTGGTGGTGTGGGATACTGTGGCATTACAGGTAGTGAGGATGACCCAGATCATGATGTGCCTCGACAGTATGAAATGATTGAATTTGGATCCAGCCCTAACCCTGTAGGTTCAGGTGCAAGGGCAATGGGCATGGGTGGAGCATTTATCAGTATTGCAGACGATGCAACAGCAGCTTCATGGAATCCTGCAGGTCTTATTCAGCTTGAGCTTCCGGAAGTTTCTATTGTCGGTGCTTATACATCACGAAATGATCAATATTACTATGAATCCCATCCTGATGCCCCCTCAGACCAGAGCATTTCAGCAACTGCTCTCAACTATTTAAGTGCTGCGTTGCCTTTTAAAATATTTAATAGAAACATGGTTGTCTCTTTGAATTATCAGCACATGTATGAGTTTGATAAAAAAGTGTATTTGAATTACCAAGAAATTTATAGTGGTAATAATCCCGATGACTCAGGTTCTTATCAATATATTGAAACTAACATTAGGCAATATGATCAGGATGGTTCATTATACACAATATCCCCAGCTTTTGCTGTACAAATTATTCCCACTTTAAGTATGGGAATGACTCTTAATTTTTGGGAAAATTTTTTGGTGGATAATCAGTGGCAGACAATAAATATAATTAAAACTAATGCTACGGGAGATTTGAATTATCTTACATATAATAGATATAATGACAGCTATAGTTTTTCAGGTATAAATTTTCATGTCGGTTTTTTATGGAATCCAAACAGTTTTTTAACAATAGGAGGGGTTTTTAAATCTCCTTTTAAAGCTGATATTGAACATATCTATGAACGATATGATGAGGAACAAGATTTAGATGCCTATAAGTGGGATGAAACTCTTGATATGCCAATGTCATACGGCCTTGCAATGGCCATCAGGGCAAATGATGTGTTGACGTTTGCTATTGATGCATATACCACCCACTGGGAAGATTATCTTCTCAATACACCGTCCGGAAAAAAGGTAAACCCCATTACTTCGCTGTCTGAAGATGACTCCGATATTGAGGCAACGACACAGATCAGGCTTGGGATGGAGTATCTAAAGATGTTTGAGAAAACAATTATTCCTTTTAGATGTGGCCTTTTTTATGACCCTGAACCCGCAAATGGGCATTCAGATGAATTTTGGGGAGTCTCTCTTGGCACAGGTTTCCTTTATAAGAAAATAGTTTTTGATATAGCATGGCAATATCGTTTCGGTGATGATGTTAGAGGTGTGGCGTTTCCTAATGAAAATACAACACAGGATGTTAAGGAGCATAAGATTTATACATCTTTGATTTATCATTTTTGATAAATGCATACAAAATATAGGCATCTTTCATATCAACTCAAAAGTAGTTTACACTTTTGGGGAGATATTGAACTGATTAAAGGATTTAAGGATTAACATGATTTAAAAATCAGGGTAATCCCTTAATCATGAAAATCATGGTTCAAAAAAATGTAAATGAATAATGTCTATAATCCCATTAAAAAATGGAAATGATGATGCCGAATTCAAATAAGGAGTAATTAAATGAGACTGATAAGATTCTTTTTTATAGGTATAATGCTACTTGCACCATGTTTTTTGCACGCCAATCCAAATGTTGAAATGGCTTTTCCAGATGTCTTTGAAATAGATGATAGCCCTGCCGATGCCGTATATTTTAATCATAACGCTATCTCTTACCAAATGCATACCTTTCATAAAAGTGGTGATGAAGATTGGATTTCATTTTCAGCTCTTAAATCTGATGAATCTATTGAGATCAAAACCTTTGATCCCGGGCCGGATTGCGAAACTGTTATTGGCCTGTATGATACAGATGGTGAAACATTGATGATTCCTGAGTCCAGGCATTCCTTGAGTGACGGCACACATCTTGTTTCATGGAGGCCAGTATCGGATGGAACATATTATGTTAAAATTGCCAATAAAAATGAATCTATTTATGGTAGAAATGCATATTACAAACTTTGGATATATAAACCGGTCATGAGTACTGTGGATGGCAGGATAGATGGTATTGTAACTGACGATTATTCAAAGGATCGTCTTGAAGGAGTATTACTCTCAACTCCTTTTGATGAGGTTCGAAGCCAGGAAAAAGGCTTTTACTACCTTAAATGTCCAGCAGGTGAAATATCTTTTATTGCGTATAAAATTGGATATGAAAAGTTTAAAACCGTAGTTGATATGGGGCAAGATCAACGAATCCAGATTAACATCGAACTTACCCCTTCCTATGAATACATTTCAGACTATGAAGTGGCACAATGGGCTTTAAGGGGTGATGATTTATATTACTGTGTGGATATCTGCGACGTGAACGGTAATCTGATTCTTGAATCCGTTGCCTGCGGCGAAAACCTTAATGCATGGTCTGCACAGGATTTTGTCAACATCACCCTTGGTTTGCCGGATTCAGCATTTAGCGGATTGACGTTCATGTGGAAGGTTCGCTCTGAATCTGGTTATGGCGGAGATGGTTATGAGGGGCTTATTACGGTTCCATGATCTGGACGTTCCTTTATTGCAAAAATTACAATTTTTTTTCAACTATAAAAAAATACAAAATAATCACCATTATAGGCATCCTCATGAAACAAAAGGCAACAAACACAAAATACGATTATGAATTTAAAAAAGGCCTATTTTTTCTCAGCATACTAATAGTCAGTTTTATATGGCCAATTTCAGTAGCTCAGTCTGATATAGAATGCGGTGAAATTCTTTTTCATGATAGTTTTGATATTATGGATTTTTCAAAATGGGATTATAGCAGTTTGTGGAACCAAAATAATCTTGATACCACACAGTATTTTGAAAATTTGAAAACCTCAAATGGTTATTTGATTATTGAAGACAATGGAAACCTTCCTACACTTGATGATAACAACTCGGCTTCTATAAGTATTCACTCAATCAATTCTCCTGTTTTTGGTGATTTTGAAATGATCGTCAATATAAAAGACTTTACAATAGATAGAATCATATCAGGCGAGGGATGGTATGCCAGTTTCTATCTATGGTTAGGAACAAGCACAATATGGGAGGAAGGAGAACGAATTCATTTGAGAATTGGAGAAGGAAATGAACATTATGGTGACTTTAATGTATTTGGTTTAGGTTATTTCAAGAATGGTGTGCCACAAGATATTGGTTGTTATTATGATAATGGGACAAATTGCTGTTGGGATAAGTCTGATGTATCTGGTGATACTGACAGTATTAAAGTAGTGCGTATTAAAGACAATGTTAAGGTTTATATGGGTGATACACTGTTGCACAGTTTTGACAATGCAACTAAAGACAATATGTATTTAACCCTTAGAGCAACTGCTTTTAACGAAGAGCAGGGAACAATACTTGGTTATCATGCAGAAATAGCGGAAATCAAAATAACAAAACCTTGTGAAGATAATAATATTAACCTTTTCCCTCATGCAAACATAAGCGTAAACAATCCCACCACCGGCTCCGCCCCTCTTTTTATCACCTTTATTCCTGAAGTATCGGATAGAGATGGATATGTAACACAATGCAAATGGGATTTCGGGGACGGTTCTGATGTAGAGACTGAATCACCATCCCAGTCTGTCAACCACACCTTTGCCACTCAAGGCACTTATACTGTTACGCTGACAGCAACAGATGACCAGGGTGCTTCAACAGATGCCAGTATGACAGTAAAAGTGACTGGAACATCTCAAACCCTCACTGCATTTCCCAAGACACTTACAGTCCCGATTGATAACACTGCATCTTTCAGGATTTCCGGCGGTTCCGGTTTTTATGACTCTTCTCCTGAAGATTATGACATTGCAACCTGTTCCCAATCCAAAAATGAAGAGTCAGAAGTTATTGTCACTGTAACAGGAAAACAACTTGGAAACACTGAAATCCTGATTAAGGACAGTTCCGGGGAAATCCTGTCCGTTCCGGTTACTGTCACTGAAAAAGTAAAAGCAATTATTGTTGCCGGAAGCGGCCCATATCCTGGAAATATGCTGTGGGATCAAACCCTTGCCTCCTGCGCAAAAACATATCGTATTCTGATGGCTCAAGGATATACCCACGAAACCATCTTGTTTCTCTCGGCTGATGAGAGCAACAACATGGATATTGACGGAGACGGGAAATTCAATGAGATTGATAACCAGGCCACTTCTGAGCGCCTTGAAAACGCCATAATCCAATGGGCAGGAGATGCAAAGGATGTGCTCATTTCCATGACAGGTCATGGCAATGACGGTTTGTTTCGTATCAATGAGGATGAATTTGTTGAAGCATCTGCCTTTGGGGGCTGGCTTTCCTCTCTTAAAAGCTCTGTTTCCGGCCAGGTGGTTCTGGTTTATGACTCCTGTTATTCAGGTTCTTTTCTGCCTCAAATAAAATCAGATGGAATTATCAGCATTGCAAGTACAGGAGAGAATGAAGTAGCATTTTTTACATCAATTGGCCAGCTCTCCTTTTCGTCATTTTTCTTTGACGGTATCTTTAATGGCGGGAATGTGATGGATGCGTTTATAAATGCAAAGAATTCCACGCAGTTTACCCACAGCTCCCAGACTCCATTAATTGATGACAATGGAAACGGAATCGGCAATGAAGATGATGACGGTAAACTTGCCCGCAACGTTTATATCGGAAACGGTGTTGCAACTGCTGCTGATATTCCTGGCATTAACTCTGATGATATAAATGTGACTCAAAACGGAGAAAATTCCCTGATAATGACAGTTAACAATATTGTGAGCGGTACTTCGATCGATAGAATCTGGGCGGTTATCACACCACCTGATTGGAATAGTGGAGCTTCAGGTGACCCGGTGCTGGATTTGCCTGTCATTGAATTTCAGAATGAAGGTAATGCCTCCATATATGAGGGCATTTACTCACAGGAGATTTACTCAGAAAATTTAAAACAGGGTACCTATAATATTGCCTTGTTTGTGAGAGATATTAATGGTAGCACGTCCTTTCCCGCACAGTTGACATATACATATTCTCCATCGTCAACATCATCTTCATGCCTTGAGTTTTCAAGAGACCTTGGCCTGGATATTCCTTGCGTACAGTTTGCCGGTAACGACTACAGTTTGCACCTTATTTATGTTGAGGGCTTTACCTGGAAGCTGGATCTGGCATCGGTTGGAATGAAAACAGATGACCTTTTGTGTACATCACTTTCCCAGGATCTCAACCTGAACATACCCTGTGCGTCATTTATGGGAACACAATTCAGCTTTATATTTCAGTTTAACGGGAACCCATTGGCAGGTGAGCTTTCCTGGGAGATTGATATAAATTCAATTATGGAGAAGGTAAAATGAAATTAAAAAAATTATCGTCATTTTTTGTAATTATGTATATGGCTATAACTGTGGTTCAGACACATGCTGAAGTTGACTTGAACGATTGCAGAGAAACAACACTGTTCAGAGGTGATGAGAATAGAATTGATAGAGGAAATCATTTTGGTTCAGAGTATTCTGATGAGACAAATGTCTCGGAAATCGCTGTAAAATTTTTCCCTGAAGCACATTCGATTATAATAAAAAGAGCTCAGTTCTATATTGACACTTATGGGATTTTTAATATGCCTTTTACAGTCCATGTTTATGATGACACAGGACCTGCTGGTTATCCTGGAAATGAACTTACGAAGGAATTAATAACCGCATCTGCAACAACTGGTGATGAGTGGGTTGATGTTGAGTTACCCACTCCTATAGAAATTTCAGATAGCAACTTTTATATCAGTATGCGCTGGACAGAAAGTGCTCCTGGCAACAATCCGTCACTTGGTGCAACATATGATCCCGATAATATTTATAATAGTTTTAGTGTAGGAAGACGTTATTCTGATTCTTGGTCATCTCAATGGTTTGAAGCTGTATTTGAGGGTCAGATAAGAGCTCAAGCAATCAAGGCTATTGTATGCGAAATTGTTGATAATCAGCTTGTAGCCCAGCCTTCTGAATTGACAGTTCCTTTGGAAAACAATGCATTTACAACTATTGAAGGAGGTACAGGTTTTTATAAGGTGTTTTCAAGTGATAAAAATATAGCTTCCTATACATTGACAGATAATATGGTTATTGTCACGGGAAAATCCTTGGGCAATGCTGTCATTACGGTACAAGACAGTGAAGGTAAAAGCGTTTTGATCCCTGTTGAAGTGACTCAGCCTATAAAAGGCATTTTAGTTGCCGGAAGCGGCCCATATCCGGGAAACATGCTGTGGGATCAAACCCTTGCCTCCTGCGCAAAAACATATCGTATTCTGATGGCTCAAGGATATACCCACGAAACCATCTTGTTTCTCTCGGCTGATGAGAGCAACAACATGGATATTGACGGAGACGGGAAATTCAATGAGATTGATAATCAGGCCACTTCAGAGCGCCTTGAAAACGCCATAATCCAATGGGCAGGAGATGCAAAGGATGTGCTCATTTTCATGACAGGTCATGGCAATGACGGTTTGTTTCGTATCAATGAGGATGAATTTGTTGAAGCATCTGCCTTTGGGGGCTGGCTTTCCTCTCTTAAAAGCTCTGTTTCCGGTCAGGTGGTTTTGGTTTATGACTCATGTTATTCAGGTTCTTTTCTGCCTCAAATAAAATCAGATGGAATTATCAGCATTGCAAGTACAGGAGAAGATGAAGTAGCATTTTTTACATCAATTGGCCAGCTCTCCTTTTCGTCATTTTTCTTTGACGGTATCTTTAATGGCGGGAATGTGATGGATGCGTTTATAAATGCAAAGAATTCCACGCAATTTACCCACAGCTCCCAGACTCCATTAATTGATGACAATGGAAACGGAATCGGCAATGAAGATGATGACGGTAAACTTGCCCGCAACATTTATATCGGAAACGGTGTTGCAACTGCTGCTGATATTCCTGGCATTAACACTGATGATATTAATGTAACTCAAAATGGAGAAAGTTCCCTGTTAATAACAGTGAACAAACTTGTGAGCGGCACTCCGATTGATAGAGTCTGGGCAGTTATCACACCACCTGATTGGGATAGCGGAGCTTCAGGAGATCCTGTGCTGGATTTGCCCGTCATTGAGTTTCAGAATGAAGGTAGTGCTTCCATATATGAGGGCATTTACTCACAGGAGATTTACTCAGAAGAGTTAAAACAGGGTACCTACAATATTGCCTTGTTTGTGAGAGATATTAATGGAAGCACATCCTTTCCCGCCCGGTTGACATATACATATTCTCCATCGTCAATATCATCTTCATGCCTTGCGTTTTCAAGTGACCTTGGGCTGGATATCCCCTGCGCACAGTTTGCCGGTAACGACTACAGTTTGTACCTGGATTATGTTGAGGGCTTTACCTGGAAGCTGGATCTGGCATCGGTTGGAATTAAAACAGATGATCTTTTGTGTACGTCACTTTCCCAGGATCTCAACCTGAACATACCCTGTGCGTCATTTATGGGAACACAATTCAGCTTTATATTTCAGTTTAACGGCAACCAATTGGCAGGTGAGCTTTCCTGGGAAATTGACATGATGTCTGTGAATGAGGTTTCAGATTGATTGTTGAATATTGTTATTTACAAAACAGATGGTCAATAGTCTTCATAGGCAAAAACATACGAATACGTTTATTGTGTTCACACAATACTTCAAAATCATATTTTGAATAAAAGCTGTGCAGAATCTGTTATGCAGTCAACTACAACAGAGTAGGCATGCATATATCTGTTGACGTTCCATAAATACTTTAACGACTCAATCAAGGTTATTTTGCCTAATCCTTTTCCATGGAGTTTTTTATGAACCGCGAGTTGGGCCAACAAAAAAACAGGAATGGGGTAATGTGGCAGTTTTTTTGCAATATTTTCAGGTAAAGTGCAACGAGATATTGAACCTGGTGCCACACTATAAAAAGAACAAATAGGGTATTTTTGATTTGAAAGCAGGTCAGTTGCAGGCAATACCATAGTACGGCTAATGCCAGCTTTCATGTGGCTTGCCGCTTTAGTTTTAATAAATGTGTTGAGTTCCGGCTCTCCACAATCAAATGAAATTCTATCATGGATTGCTTTGTTTAACTCACTGAAATCTTTTGCCCAGTTCATTTAAAAACCATTTTCTTCAGAGAAAGCAACAGCCTCAAACAGGGCTTTGCCTGGTTTTTTTACCTTGTTACAAGCAGTTATGAATTGGTCAAAAATATCGTTGTCAATAATGATATTTTCATGTTGATCAATAACTCTTGTTGCATCTTTATCCATTAGTATGACTATATACTCGGTTAAACTTTTTAATCCTAAAATTGCAGATGCCTTTTCAGCTTTTGCCTTTATTTTTTCATCAAGCATAAGATTTAAGTGTGCAGTTGCCATAAGTTGCCTCCATATGTGCAAGATTCATTGCGTATGCTGTATATTAACACCCCAATAAAGAAGGTGCAACTATTAGACTTTTGTATTCAAATTTCCTACAAAGGAAGGGTATGTAGTACGTTGTCAAAGCTTAATTTTTCAGATGTGTGTGCGCCTTATGCACAATGTATTGCAATATTATCAACCTTAACATTTATGGGAACACAATTCAGCTTTATATTTCAGTTTAACGGCAACCCATTGGTAGGTGAGCTTTCCTGGAAAATTGACATGATGTCATTAAATGAGGTTTCATATTGATTCTTTTAATTTGGAAAATAATAAAAGCAATAAATATAAAAGTATAGCCAGTATAAAACTGAAAGCAAAATACTTATGAAAAAAAAATTGCCAAATCTGCCTAAGGGACAATTTTCCTTTGAAAAAATAAGAGAAAACAAATCCGTTTATGTAGATATAGTTTTCCAGATAATTAAATTGGCAAGCATAACGTAGGGGCAACCCTATGTAGCTGCCCTTCAAAGTTGAGATGGAAAAATATTTTTCTGGAAGTCTATAAAACCAGCCATATTTTCCAGATGATTCAAAGTGGTGAGTTTTACTTTATCTCAAGACCAAGAAGATTTGGCAAATCCCTTACGGTTTCCACGTTAAAATGCCTGTTTCAGGGTCAGAAAGAGCTGTTTGAGGGTCTTTGGATTGCAAAATTTTGGAGTTTTAAAAGGTATTGATGTGATGCCATTGCTCCGCCTGGTATTTATAACCGGGGTTTCCAAATTCAGTCAGGTATCAATATTCTCGGAGCTGAACAATCTTACTGACCTTACAATGCACCGTGAATATGCTGATATGATGGGCTACACCAGAAATGAGCTTGAAAAATTCTTTAATAATCATATTCAAGCATTTGCCATTGAAACAGGCGAAGATTCAGATAGCATCCTTGACAAATTGCGTCTATATTACGATGGTATTCGTTTTTCTGAAAAAGATATCCGTGTCTATAATCCCTATTCCGTTATTTTATCACTTGATGAAAAAAGATTTAAAAAATACTGGTTTGAGACCGACACACCAACCTTTCTCATAAATCTGCTTAAGGAAGAAGAGTGGCATTTTCGGCATCCTTCATATCATGCAGAAAGTACTTTACACTTTCCGGAACAGGCTGCCAGAAAAATCGGCATTGTGTTCAGGAAAATGTAAACTGGCAAATGAAAGATGCCGCATTTTCCTGTCATTGAAAATATGAAGGCAACCGAAGCATTGTTCAGTGTTTATGAAATTGACAGCCTTCAAATTCAAGCCATTCTGTTCCAGACCGGATATGTTACCATAAAGGAAATCGAGGATAATCTTTAAACTTTTGACTATCCCAATCAGGAAGTTAAAAGTGCTTTTATAGAATCCCTGTTTTATGAATGGGCAGGGACAAATGAAAAAAGTTCACATTTTGCCTTGCTTTCCCGTTATCTGAAGCAGGAGGAGCTGGAAAAATTTATTGAAACAATACGATCCATTTACGCATTCATTCCCTATACACTGGAGATAAAACGGGATGAAGCCTATTTTCACACGCCTTTTTATCTAATGGTATCGGCATCAGGTGTGATAACAAGAAGTGAAGTTCTCACCTGTGACGGCAGAATAGATCTTGTGATGGAGTTCAATGACAAAGTGTTTATCATTGAATTCAAATGCAATCAAAGTGCTGAGGTGGCATTGAAGCATATTGTCGATAAAAAATATCATCTCCCCTATATGCAGGGTAAAAAGAAGATATTTATTGTGGGTATCAATTTTAACAGCAACACGGGAAATATTGATGACTGGCAACATGAAGCATTGTTAAACGATACTTAAGTAAATAATATTTCGATAGGAAAAACTGCCATGAATGAAACCATGTTTTACACAAAAACAAATCTCGGCAATCCACTAAAATCATTATCTTTATTGTTTGTAATAACAGTGGCGTTTTTATTAATTGCTATACAAAGCACTACTCTTTCCTATGCCAAACAATATCAATCCACAGGCGTTTTCCCGGTTGTCACCCAGCAATGGTTTTTGGGGCTTCCATCATCTGTTGCGGTGGATAACGATGGAAATGTCTATGTTTTGAACTACTCTTCCGACAATGTTTACAAATATTCTCCTGAAGGTCAATTTATCAAGGGATGGGGAAAGAGAGGAACCAATAACGGCGAATTTTCAGGCCCTTCATCAATTGCCATAAGCCCTGATGGCTTTGTATATGTTTCAGACACATTTAATAATAGAATCCAAATATTTTCCCTTGATGGAATTTTTGTTGAGTCGGTGGGAAAGAAAGGCTCCAACCCAGGAGATTTTAATTTGCCCTGCCAAATCGCATTTGACAGCGATGGACATTATTTTGTGGCAGACAAGGGAAATAACAGGGTTCAGAAATTTTCACGTCAGAATGAATTTATTGAAGTTTTCAGCAATACAGGGGGCAAACCACACCACTTTGAAGGACCTAATGGAATTGCAATTGACAGCAATGATAATCTTTATATTGCTGACAATGATAATACAACAATTAGGGTTTTTACATCAGGTGGCATACTGATCAACTGGTGGATTGTAAGCTCTTTTTATGATGATCGTTATTATCACTTTGAAGATATCCATATTGATCAAAATGATTATCTCTATATGCCCTATATGTACGGAAAAGAATTTTCATACTGGAGCGGAATCTTAAAATTTTCAAATGATGGGAATCTTCTTGAAAGGTGGGGAGGAAACATCGGAAATCAGGATGGAAGATTCTCCTTTAGTTTTCCCGCAGGTATGACTGATGATGGCAATTACTATTACTACAATTATGGTGCCGTGACATCAGGAAAAAACGGAGAGCTAATAGTAGCTGATACATACAACAACAGACTCCAGATGTTCAGCCAGGACGGTGATTTTATAATGTCATGGAGCAGTGGAGGCACAGATAATGATCATTTGCATTTTCCTTTTGGTATAACAATTGACAAATCAGATAATGTTTACGTGGTGGATTGCGGTAATGACAGAGTGCAGGTCTTTTCTCCGCAGATGGAGTACAGGTTCACCATTGAAGAAACAGGTAGTCAGAATGGAAAGTTCAGTGCTCCACATGGAATTGCTGTTGACTCCTCCGGCAACATCTATGTTGCTGATACCTACAATCATCGCATTGAAGTGTTCTCTTCAAATGGTACTTTTATCAGAGCTTTTGGTAGTTTGGGTTCAGGTCGGGGTCAGATGGATCAACCCTTTGGTATTGCAATAAATTCAAAAGATGAAATTCTGGTTGCAGATTCCGGCAATAACAGGATTCAAAAATTTTCAAAAAAAGGTGAATTTATCTCCTTGTTCGGTGATTCTATTTATTCAGGCCAAAAGCTTAATTATCCTGTTGATATAGAGATTGACCGCAATGATAATATCTATCTTCTTGATACTTTTAACAATAGAGTCGTAAAATTTTCTTCAGATGGAGAATTTCTTTTCTCTTTTGGAAAGTATGGAAACGTCAATGGGGGTGATGGAGATGGAGAGTTTAATTCTCCCCAGGGAATAGCAATTGATTCCAAAGGCAACATTGCTGTTGCAGATACTGGAAATAATCGCATCCAGATATTTACTTCAGATGGCACTTGTGTGGAGTCATTTGGAGAGCTGGGCTTTAACTTGAACCAGTTGAGTAGTCCCGATAACATTGCTTTTGACTCCAATGATAACCTCTATGTTGCTGAAAACGACAATAACAGAATCCAGATTTTTTCAAAGCCTTCTGATGAAACTTCTAACACCATAAAAAAGGCAATTATTGTTGCTGGTGGAGGCGGATATGAGGGCAATGTTTTATGGGAGGCCACACAGCTCTGTACAAACTATGCATATCGTGTTCTGACATTTCAGGGTTATACAAGGGATGAGATCCATTATCTTTCCTCTGATACCACACTCGATCTTGATGGAAACGGCCTTTATGACGATGTTGACATTGATGCAACAAAAGAGAATCTTTCCCTTGCAATCACGGACTGGGCATCTGATGCTGACGAACTTCTTGTATATATAACCGATCATGGTGGGGATTCATCTTTCAGGATGAGCCAGACAGAGATTTTGAGTGCAGAAGATCTTGATTCGTGGCTTGACTCAATCCAGACTAATAAAACAGAACAGGTTATTGTTGTATATGATGCATGTCAATCCGGAAGCTTTCTTGATAAACTAACGCCACCCCAGGGTAAAAAGAGGGTTGTAATTGCATCTTCTTCTGAGGGGCAGCAGGCATATTTTACATCACATGGGTCTCTATCTTTTTCATATATTTTCTGGGGCTTTGTTATGAATGGCATGAATCTTTTTGATGCATTTTTAGGCACAAAAAATTCCATTGAATATACATACCAGAGTCAAAATCCTGTCATTGATGATAATGGTAATGGTACGGGAAATGAGGATAACGAAGGTGAACTTGCCAAAAATATCAATCTCGGTAGAGGGATAATTTCAGCCGGAGATATGCCCAATATTGGCTCTGTCTCTTCCATGCAGATTCTGAATGGCGAAAAAAGCGCATCCATTGTGGCAGAAAATATAATTGACGCCGATGGAATAGTGAGGGTCTGGGCAGTAATTACTCCGCCTGACTTTAAAACAGTTGATCCAGATGAACCTGTTTTATCCCTTCCGTCAATTGACCTGCAAAAGGATGGTGAAGTTTATAAAGGAACTTATGGCGACTTTTCAGTAACAGGCACATATGAAATTGCAGTTTTTGCAATGGATACCTGCGGAATTATTTCGTTTCCTCAAAATACATCAGTTGTTCAAAGGCAAGGAGCGGCAACTGATACTCCGCCTGCGGCACCAGTGCTCTCAACAATGATGGATAATACAAGTGTCACTATTTCATGGAGTATATCAAATAGTGCAACAGGTTATGAGCTTTTTTATGCTCCATATCCAGGAGCAGAAACTATTGGTTCCATTGATATGGGAAATGTTTCTACTATCTCTTTCGACTTGATAAAAGGTCTTGGTTTTTATGTGGCAGTGAGAGCCTATAATGGTGCGGGCAGCAGTGAATTGTCAAATATCTCTGTGATCATAATGTAAGTAGTGTTTTTTTAATCTAACGCGGGCAATTAAACCCATAAACATCTCGGCATCTTTCATTTATCTGTTTACACTTTTTTTGAACTATGATTTTCATGATTAAGGGATTATCCTGATTTTTCATAATGTTAATCCTCAAATCCTTTAATCATGGTTCAAAATTTCAAAAAAATGTAAACTACTGTACTGTCAAGACTTAATTTTAGGGTTATCTGCAACGTAGAGACAAGGCATGCCTTGTCTCTACAATTAAACGAACCCTAATTTTTAGCTTTGACAATGCACTACTTTGAATTGATATAACGTACATGGCTGATGACCGCCACAATCGAAGAGATGAAAGTCGTTTTAAAAACAGGATGTTACAGAGACTTTCATATAAACGGATGCCAACATTTCTAAATTTTTTGTTTTTTTTTAAGCAAAATTGAGGAGTCTGGTGCTAAAACTATAGCTGTGAACAATCATGGCATTTCAAATAAAATGGAGTTCTTTTGCATGAAACACAAAATCATGCTTGTGGATGACGAAACAGTTACTCTTAAGCGTTTAAGACGACTTTTGGAAAAAAACGGCTACCAGGTATCTTCATATAAATCTCCGTCAGGGGCATTAGAACAGATGGAATCAACCCATTATGATCTTCTTGTTACAGACGTAAAAATGCCCGAGATGAATGGAATGGAACTTATGGTAACTGTAAAGAGCCGGTTTCCGGAAACTGAAGTTATACTCATGACAGGCTATGCAAGCATTGACAGTGCAATTGAGGCCACCCGTGAAGGGGCTTTTCACTATCTTGCAAAACCTTTTACCCCCGAGCAGTTCATGGCAAGGGTGGAACAGGCTCTTGATCGCCACAGACTTTGGAAAAATGCTTTAAATGCAGGCAACGAGACAGGGAAAAAGAGCAGCTCCACGGAAAACAATAACGATGCTTGTATTCATCAAACAATGCAGGAAACTGCTCGACCGCCGGTCATAATAGGCAAAAATATAAAAATTCGCCAGATACAGACATTGATCCATCAGATAGCTCCCACAGACTGCAATGTCCTAATTACCGGTGATTCAGGGACAGGAAAAGAGCTTGTTGCAAGGTCAATTCACGCCTTGAGCAATCGCTCCAGCCAGCCATTTGTTGCGGTAAATTGCGGAGCCTTCAATGAAACCCTGCTTGACAGTGAACTTTTTGGTCATGAAAAAGGGGCTTTTACAGGTGCTGTGAAAAGCAGGGCAGGGCTTCTGGAGGCTGCTGATAAAGGTACCATTTTCCTTGATGAAATTGGTGAAATGCCCCACTCAATGCAGGTAAAGTGTTTGCGGGTACTCCAGGAAAACGAGATTCTGAGGGTTGGTGGCACCAAGGCTATTCCCGTGGATATACGAGTAATATCTGCAACTGCAAAGGATCTTAAGGCAGAAGTTGAGGCCGGTGCATTTCGTAAGGATATGTATTACAGGATCAATGTGGTTAATATAAAAATTCCACCTTTAAACCAGAGAGCCGAGGATATACCTCTTCTGGCATGTCATATTATTGATAGTTTTCACAGAAAAGGGCTTAAAAGGGTAACAGGCATATCTTCAAGGGCAATGTCTCTTCTTGCCGGTTATGCATTCCCAGGCAATGTCAGAGAGCTTGAAAACATTCTGGAACGTGCTGCTGCCATAACAAGTTCAAGTGAAATCCGTGCCTGTGACCTTCCACAGGATATTGCAGAACTTGAGCTTCACAGCTTTCAGCTACCCGAAGATTATATGATGACCCTTGAAGAGCTTGAGAGGGATTACATTGCCCACCTTCTTAAAATTACCAACAATGCAAAAACAAAAACCGCTGAAATCCTTGGAATAGACCGTGCTTCACTTTGGCGGAAGATAAAGAAATTTGATCTTGAACAGTAACATTATACTTTTTGAAACGCCTTGCAACCTATCATAAAATATACTATTGCTTTAATTATTACTTTATGTCCCGATGGTTATACTAATATTAAAATTGCAATGATAGACGGAGGAGGAGGGAGATGAAATTCGGCGTAATGATTAAATTGACAATGTGGATATGTGTCTGCCTAATTGTTTATGTTATGTTGCCGGCTACACTGCTTGCTGTAGATATTGCACCACGGATATCAGATCGTGAGATTACGGAAAAGCTGGCACGTTTGGAGGCTGGCCAGGATGCTGTATATTGAACCGGAAATAATAAAGACCTCCACCGGGGAATAGGTTGCTGCAATTATTTTTTTGGCAATTTTGGACGATACAATTTTATACAAGCATTGGTAAGATTACCTGAGAAACTACCTTCTCATCTGTTAGCGGATGAGAAGATTACAAGGTTGAACGGTGAGAAAGTTGCGGTAGCAAGAACAGTAGGCAATGACTGTGTTTTAGGTGCATCTGTTGCGCTTGGTGCCGACACAGCAAACCTTACGGAAGCCTATAAGCACTTCAAGGATGAGGCACAATCGTTGTCACCAGACTATTCACCGGAAACAGTCAATACAGATGGTTGGAATTAAACTCAGTCTGCCTGGTTGAACTTGTTTCCAATGATTGTAAGCATTGAATGCATCCTGCACGCATATATTAAAATTCGTAAGACTGGTAAACATCTGAAAGATGTTTTTTTGTCTCTGTCCAAATATATATGGAACATCTATCGTGCCGGGAATGCTGATGATTTTCGTTCACAAACTTCCAGTTCACAAGTTGAACGGATTTGTTTATCATCAAAATTGGTTACATAATCTCATGATTTCAACTTCGATGTCGGGTTATACGACCTGACTGTCAATGGCCAAAAAATAAATTAGAATCAGGGTTTTTCCTATGCCATATGAATTTTTGTGATCTACTGAACTTATGCTATAGCGCTCAGCAAAACTGATACAGCTTTGCTCACTTAAACTGATACAATGCTGATTTTACAGAGTATGTTGATGTTGTCTATTGACAAAAAGATAACATTATTATATAGGGTATATGCAGTTGGATTGCATAAATCCCATTCGGTGATATATGCTGAGTTTATACGTATAAACCCAACAAAACTCACCCCTATAGTAACATCCTAAAATTATTGCATTTTTACGCCAACACCTCAAAAGCAGCCTATCTCTTATG
>NZ_LT828553.1:50552-54139 GCF_900170035.1 Desulfamplus magnetovallimortis
ATCTCTTATCAGTTATTCATATCAGCTATAATAATGACAACTCCAGGCTACCCCCATAAGTCGGAACACCGCGAATGGCAAGCTTCTTCGAAGGCTCGCTGTTTATAGGCACATGACCTAACAGAATCTCATCAAACGATTCAAACTATCTCGCTTTATGGCGGTGCTAGTCCAACTCCATGTTAAAACGAAAGAAGCCTGGCTGGATAAAGCAACAGGAGGCGGGGTCTTTTTTTTGTTTTTAAGGGCGGGGTATCTGCCTGCCGTTGTGAACCAACGTATCAATTTACCTGAGTAGAACTGTATCAGTTTTGCTGAGCGCTATAGTTATGACTCACGAGGAGAATTAAACGTATAAGTAAAAATATTTTGCCCATCAATATAGGTAGCGCTGTATGAAATATTATACTTTTTGCAAATACCTTTAACCATATTAAGCCCTAAGCCCAATCCTCTTTTAGCTTCATATTCTCTATAGTTTTTTTCAAAAATCCTTGCGACATTTTTTATAGGTTTTCCAAAAGATTTAAACTCTAATATCACTCCATTAGTATCCTTATTATTGTAGAGTTCTACAAAAATTGGTTTGTTTGGTGTTGCATATTTGATCGCATTAGAGATATTATTATCGATTAATCGCTCACATTCTATATCATTGATAACAAGGTAAATATTGTCCTCTATATTTGAGATATTTCTTTTTAAATTCACCTCTGAGATAATTTCAAAAAATTTTACTCTTTGAGTTACTATTTTACTCAAAGAGATTTTTGTTGGTCGATATTCAATTGTATCACAAGTCGTGACATAGGCTAAATCTTCATATGAATTAGAGAGCATATTTACAGAAGCCTCTATTTGATTGATAAACTTCAAAAGCTTTTGATCGTTTTGATATTTTTTTACCATTTCACTGTTCATCAATATATTTGTCAGTGGTGTTCTGATTTGATGAACGGTGTCAGCGATAAACCGTTTGTTTTCCTTTAGTAGTAATATGTTTTTCTCTCTTTCCTTATTTGTTTTTTCAACAGATTCATTATATTTTGAGTTAAGATAATCGATTTCTTTTATCTTAATGGCCCTAATGGAACTTTTATTCCCTTCCTGAATATCGTTTATAATACCCACCAGTTTATTGGTAACATTATTATATAAAAAAAGATAAATAAAATAGAGTATAACAAAAATGACCATACATAACGTCATTAAAAAGTAAAACACCAGACGGATATTTTTTTGTAATTCATTGGTGGAATATTCTATTTTAATAATCAGCTTCATCTCGTTGCCTTTAATAAAAAGACCATCGGTTATAGAATAGATAAAAAATGTATTACTCTTTAAATCTAAATATGAAATGAGCCTGTCTTTATTATTAAAGACTTTAGATAGTTCATGGCTGATGTTCAGAGACTTGTTTTTTACATCTCTGTCTATAGTGTCTATGATTTGTTGTAACTTTGTGTCATTGGTATGACTGGAAAGCAATGAAAGTAATGATTTGGAACTTTTCCACTCATCTGCAATGGATTTTTTAGTAAATAGCTTGTCACGTAAATTTATTTCCTGCAAAATATACTCATTAACTAAATAGATATTCATCGAGATAGCTTCTCTTGAATAGTGCTGGTACTTTACTTTTAAATTCTCATAAATATTAAGCACATAGCCGATCTGTAAAAGATATTTACCATCATCTGACAATTTATGAAGAAATCGTTTAAAAGTCATTGAGGTGGAATCCAGTATAGGTACTGATATATCAATATCTATTTTTTTATCAAATACACTTTGGAGTAAATCCTTCATGGCTTTATATTGCCCCAGGTCGTATCCGATATCGTTTTCATATGAGGCTTTTTCAACAATATAATCCCTGTTGATTAAAAAGACCTGATACTCACCAAATGCGACATCTTTATTCAATTCATCAGCGACTTTTTTAATATCGAAGTGCTTTTTTTCTCTTTCATAGCGTTCATAAAGCTGATTAATTTTCAAGATATTTTGATTTTCAACTTTTCTAAAGTCATATTGTAATTGATCTATTAAAAGCCGATAATCTTCCCTAACCTGTTGTGATTTATAGGTATGTTTGGCTTTATAGTCATCTATTAATGAGCGCTTATAATTGCTATAAATAATATATTGGCCAACACTCATAACAATCATAATGGAGAATATAAAAAATAGAATATAATGATTGAGTTTATATCTTTGTCTCAAATCGATAGCCTAAACCATTAATATTAAAAATAAAGTTCTCACCAGTATTAAATTTTTTCCGCAAATCAAATATTAGCTGCCTTAATGGGTATTGTTCTTTAATCTCATTTTCCCAAACATAGTTTTCTATTTTTTCAAAAGTAACTGTTTTGTTGATATTTAGTAGGAATAAAGTAAGAAGCCTTCTCTCTTTTTTTCTAAGTTTTACAACTTCTCCATCTATCTTTAACTCTTCGTACTCAGTGTCATAGTTAATTGTATCTGATATTCTGATAATAGGCGCTTCATTCTGTTTTTTGAGTATATTATTGATTCTAATCTCAAGCTCTTCCAGATAAAAAGGCTTTTTGATATACTCGCTGCAACCACTGCCAAACGCTGTTTTTATATTTTCTAACTCCATTGAAGCAGTTATCATAATAATTGGGGAGAATAAATCTTTTTGCCTTATGTATTTAACTATATCCAAACCATTTATATTGGGAATATTAATATCAATAATGTATAAATTATACTCTATTAGATCAATTTCATTTATTCCATCTTCACCATCATAAAGAGAAGTCACTTCATAGCCATTATCTCTTAAAAAATCAGAGACGGTTGTGTTAAGCTGGATATCATCTTCAATTATTAATACTTTCATTGTTTACTTGGCTCTTAGTTGAAAGAGATTGTCTTTATTTAAAATACTCAAAACTGACACCTATGATCTTTTAAGCCTTGTCAACACTGTCTGAATCAGGATACCCAGGATTAACAGGATAAGGCAGGATTATCTATCCTGAACATCCTATCCATCTTGGTTATCCTGATTCAGACAAATTCAATAGCTACCGAAAAAGCCATCAAGGTGTCGATTTTGAGTAAAATAGGCATGAAAAACTATTTCACATCCGTTGTTTGTATCTCCAGCGGAAGGGTTTGATTGCCATAGCATCAATCACAGACTCAAACGGAGAGGCATTATGAGCGTTAGTGCTTCGTCAAGACTAAGATTTAGGGTGCTCTATTAATAGAATTAACCCTAAAATTAAGATTTGACAGAGCATTAGTCGTTTTTTATTTTTATGGCCTAATAAATCGTCCTTCAAAAGTAACATTTAAACCACCGTAATAACTACATCCATCTGTTGCACTGACTTGCAAAGCATTGCCATTAAGCTGAAAAGTCAAAGAACAATTCTCTTCCCCGTCAAACTGTAATGTGTTTGCATTATTGTTAATATATGCCTTCCCTTCAATTTCACCAATATTCATTCCTGCCATAGACTCAAAAAAGAAGTCAAATGAATTTTTCGTAAGATTTTTAATTATTATATTTTGGGTATAATCACCTTCACCGCTTACCCCATACG
>NZ_LT828553.1:54239-129305 GCF_900170035.1 Desulfamplus magnetovallimortis
TGCCGCTTACCCATTCACCTAAAAACATTTCATTTACAAAGTTATTTGTTGTATTGTAACTGTTTAGCTGTTCTATACGCTGCACATAAACATTACGCAAACATTGCACATCCTTACAATCTGAACGTTTTGTTTTGATCCAGTTGATCTGCTCTTTTTTTAGCACTTTTTGATCTGTATGTTGTTTTGCATTTTTATATGCTTTTGCCAACTCTTCATCAAGTATTGAAAGTTCTTCATTGCTACAAATTATATGCTCAATAATTGAGCCTGCTTTTTTACAATCAAAACTTGCCGCATTGACAACTCCCACAATTACAAATCCAGCTATAAAAATTACAATAAGTTTTACTTTTGTCATTACAAATGTCTTTCTTGAATTTGTTAATATCTATTGAATCAATTCAACTTCAACACGCCTGTTCTTCTGCTTGTTTTCCTTACTGGAATTGGGAACAAGCGGACATTGTTCACCAAAACCGGCAACCTTCAGTCTGGATGGTTCTATGTCATAATTGGAGATCAGGTATTCCTTTACCGATCGTGCCCGCTTAAAGCTTAATTCGATATTTTCAGAAGCATCCCCATCCGAATCTGTGTGACCACTGATCAACACACCCTCATGCTCTATCTGTTTATTGTTCAAAGCTTTGCCAAGTTCAGCTAAAACCTTGTGAGATTGAGGTTTTATGGTATAAGCATTAACGTCAAATTCAACTTTGATAGCAACACCCTTTGGAGCAGCAAAGTCTTCAAAAATCAGTTTTGTTTTTTTTATATATTCTCCATTCTCAGCTTCTTCATAAAACGTAATCCTGCGAAGTTTTTTTACCCCCGTTTTTTTACCGCTGATGTGAAATTCAAATTTTGATGTACTCTTCGATAGTCCTTTGACGATTTCCTCTGAAGAAACAATCTGTTCCTTTTCTTCTTCTTGACAAAAAACTGGGTCAGCCAAGAAAACTATGATCAAAATGAAAAACAAATTGCTAATAAACATATTTTTAGCTTTCATAACTTATCCTATCTCCCAAATCATTTGCACCCTTGGTTGTGCCAAAATTCTTAAAAAGTGATAGTCGAATGTCACTCCAAACCTTCCTTCATTTGCATGGTAATCTTGCTAAACTCATTCTTCATTTCTTTGTTTTCAAAAATGAGAAGCTTCGGTGTCTGCAACTCAGAAAGATTGTTGAACATACTATTTGCACTTTTCATCAAGCTGATTAGGTCGTGGGCAGTGGATACGGTATTGTAGGTATTTAATGCAGCTTGATATTCAGGTATCAGCTTGGCATGGGCTTCTTTGACTCTGGCACAATTGTCTTGCAGATACTTTTCATAAAGAGTGGCTGTTTTATGTGTAACTTTTTGAGCCTTAAAGTTAGCTTGGTAAATGGACTTGTGCTTTTCATCTGCTTCAGACATAAGATTTTTGGTTTTCTTTCCAAGGTCAATGTTTTTCTCAATAATTCCATCCAGCTTTGGAAGATATTCATTTTCAACCCTACCAACATAGTGTTCGTGAAGCCTAATAAGTATTTTGAGCAGGATAGTATGCATACCGTAATATCTTTTAGCATTTTCAGGACTTTCACTTGATTCAACAGTGAGATCTTTCAGCTTTACAGTAAGAATTTTTATATTGTTGAAAACTGATATGAGTTGAATGTCATCGTCGCTCGTAATACTTGCGACCAGAGTATCGATCTGTTCTTGATCCAGGACTACGCCAATACTTTTGAATTCTTCAATCATTTTTAATTTCAGATGACTGATTTCTTCCTTGTCTGCTTCAATTTTGCCTTTGAGATCAATGATATCTTGCTCATAATCGGCAGTATCTTTCTTCCATACCTTCCACGCCGCAACATCCTTTGGAGCGCCAAGAAGTATGGTCCGCAACTCAGCTATTTTTTTATTTGACTTGGAAATGTTCTGCTGAAGTTCATTTATTTTGTTTTTGATTTCAGTAAATTTAGTCTTGCCCAAGAGATCAAGGGCATCGTCAACCAGCTCATTGATTTCTTTGTCAATAGATTTTTGATCGCTTTTCCAGGGAACCCAAGAGGATTCCGGAGCATTAGATTTTTCGGTAATCAAATCTATTGATTCAGAAAGCTTGTCATGAATTTCATTCCAGGATTCAAAGAGATATGACGATTCACATAATGCATTTTGGGCAATTGATAGAACACTAAATAAAGACATTAAAATGATAATTTGACGCATTCTACTCATAAAGGCTCTCCTATAAACTTCTTGAATTATTAAATCTTTTAATTTCAAAAATATTTTTTACAAGGCATCGTCTTTTCTTCAATCATGGTAATGAAATTTTATATTTTTTCTAATGTTTTATTTCCAATGAACGGGGATGAAATAACTTGGACATTTCATTTTGGTCGGTGCATACCGATATTAAATGGAGAAGTTATTTCGTCCTCATTCCTAATTTCATTTAACACTTTTTCTTTACATTTTAAGCAAATGCTGTGAGTAACACAAGAGCCTTCATTTTTATTAATAGCAACAGGCATATAGTTACTTGCACACTCTTTTGACCCCAAAATTTTTCCGCACCAAGCACATTTTATTTTATAAACCATGGTATCTCCGGAAAAGGATATTTCAGTTTTCATGGGAAAAGGCATTAGACATTAACTGCAAGTGTAACCTAAAATAAGTACCCAATAAAAAAAATCATAAAGAATCGTTTACAACAAAATACTGGATTAATTTGGGGTATGCTTCATTTACCATTTTACACTTTACGGATAAAAAATTCTGATCGTCGGGAATTTTTCATAAAAAGTGTAAAGTGCTTTTATGAGGATATGAAGCATGTCCAATTTTATCAAGTTGCCATTTTGAAGATTTTTTATGTTTTTAGATATTAATTTAATTTGCCAGTTGATCAGACATTAGGGTGCTAATATTGCTCGGAAGAAATACTTTGTTTGCAGGGTTACTTGAAATGCTTTTGTAAGATTCCATGATTTTCTCTGCCAATAATATTTTACCTATGATCTCTTCTCCCAATGTCTCTGATAATTTCTTGATGTACTTTGCTTCAGCATCAGCCTTATGGAGTAATGCAGCAGCCTCTGCTTCTGCCACCTTAATTGTAGCTTCTGCCAAACCTTCAGCCTCAAGAACAGATGCTCTTCTCTTTCTCTCCGCGGCCATCTCTTGACGCATAGCTTCTGCAGTCTCATCTGATGTGCTTAGTTCTCTAATTTCAACTCGGTTGATATTTATACCCCATTTCTGGGCAGTGTTAGATAAGTCTATCGTAACTTTTTCATTTAATTCTTTTCTTGTTCTAAGAATATCATCAAGAGTTAAAGAGCCTATTTTACTTCGCAAAGTGTTTAAACAGGAATCTATAATTGCTTCAGGTAAGTGGTCAACTTCAAAAACTGCTTTTCTAACATCTGTGATTCTCCAATAGATTGACGCATCAACGGTCACAGGGACATTATCTTTTGTATGACATTCATTAGGTTTTGTATTGAAATTTTGTTCGGAAAGTTCGATTTCAAAACCGTTTTTATTGGCAATATCATTCCAATGGTCAACGCGATAAATTTTATGTATAAATGGCATCTTGAATCTAAGACCTTCCGTCAACGTCTTAGAATATTTGCCAAAACGAGTGAGAACAACGACATGAGATTGAGGAACAGAAATTAATATACCCATTTTTTTCTCCAAATTTAGAATTAATACGTTATAGATTGTAAATTAACAATCCATCTAATTTAGTGGCAAACATATAAACTGTTAATGTTGCTGATGATCCTTTTATCAAAATTTATATAAATTATCTTTTTTACTGTCCAAATACTGCACCAACTGCCCAGAAATAGGGGTGCTTAGGAGCTTTGGTATAATCCGAACCAAAAGGGGGAGCTTTCAAATATGCAATTTGAGCCTGACGCAATGACTCTGAAGGTGAGAATTGATCCAAGCCGTCAAAAAAGCGACTTCCAATAAATCCCATTGCAGCATCATCGGCGAACCAAAGCGTACCAAGAACGCTTTGAAAATTACGTTTCATAAAAGTGTCCGTCAAACACACCTGATCAACCCCCGGAGTCCAACCGGATTTAACTAATTCTTTGTTAATATCTCCTTCCTGAAGTTCTTGTCTGGTTTTTTGATCAATTTTCGGGGAGTAAGTGACGGCAGTGTTGCAAGCTGAAAGCACAGCGAGTTTGGCATTTTTAAATGAGCTATCAGGTAACTCCATAATTTCCTTTAAAGTTAATACACCGTCATTTTTTTCCTTTCCGGTATATGTCATATACAAAAATCCATAAAGGGGTGATTTTGTATTGAATGTTTCTTTGCAAAATCTTACGAAGGGGGAATATTTATCGATCTTTTTCTTATATTTATCGATTTTTATCTCATCCTTTTCGTCTCCCATTTTTTTTGACAATTTATCGACATATTTTTCAATCTTTCTGGAGTCTTGAAGGATTTCTGCGAAGGGGACGCCATGTGTGGCAAAATAATATACAGAGTAGTCTCCTTTACTTATCATTTCTTTCCAATTGTCTTCAGTGGCCGTTTTTCTACTCAGTATGTCAGGTGCAATTAATTTCTTTGATTCTATTGCCTTTTTAACCCCTTCCACCTCTTTTTCTGTACCAGGCAGCTCTGCCAAAGCAGTTTTCAAGAATTTATGATCAGGGTTAGCAACACATATTGTTTTTGGATTCTGAAGAACGGATGTTTTCCCTTTATTGCTTTTATAATTATCAAAAAAAGAAAGCCTTAAATAAGATATATTTTTGTTATAGACAAGAAATTCAGGTTCGCCATTTTCTGTAACACCTTTTACAAGAGCGGAAAAAGGGACATAGCTTAAGTACTTACTTGGGACGATGATCAAATTCTCTTTTCCTGCAATTTCTTTTTCAACAGGATTTATTAATGCTTGATGCAATCGTTGCATCACCTGAATACATTCAGTATAACACTGCTCCTCATCATCGCACTCTCCATGACCAAATAGTTCAATTTGCTTATAGGTATAATCATCACGGATAAGTTTTGCTAAATCTTCATAGGTTATATTGACATTTGCGGCCTTGATCTCTTTATTTGTAACGCAAATAATAGATAACATATCACTAAGTGGAAAATATTGTATTAAAGCCTGATCATCATTAAGACTTTTTTGAATGGTTTGTAAATCAACTTTAGCAGCGCTTTCAAACATACCTGCATCATTTGGATATTGCTTTTTCCACTTGTCTAAGAGTTTTGTAAATGCGACTTCGAGCTTCTGTGATTTGGCTGAAAGCCTTTTGAATTCTTCCTCTACCGCCTTCTTCTTTTTAACATATTCCGCTTTTTCTGATTCTGTATTGGGTTCCTTTTTCTTCAATATGCCGCTCATAAGCTGGGAACTTGCTTCATCCACTTTCTTTTTTTCGGCCAGAGCTTTCGTTAAAGATGTGAAAATTTCTGCTTTCTCTGGTTCTTGAAAAAGAGGTTTGGCAGTCATGATGGCATTCTTCATGACCTCATTTTTGTAAATCTCCTGATACTCCATCTGAGAACTCAGGTATTTTTTTTCGTTGGTTTTCGCATAAAGTATTGAAGCAACCTCAATGGCTTCTGTAAACAGGTCTTCCTTGTCCTTAAGATAATCCCCCATAAGTTCTGAATCGGAATCACTCCCACGGATACTGATAACCGTCTCAATTGCGTCATTATAATATTTAAAGGCTTCATTTTCTTTGCCCTGTGTTTTAAGTGCATAACCGATACCTTGTTGCGCACTCCATATCGCCTCTTTTTTGCCCACTTTTTCCGCAAGTTCCAAGGCTTCGCCGTAAGCCTTGAGTGATGCAGTCTTTGCTTCATCTGGTTCCATGTCAATGAAGACCGGCCCGTCATCTTCAAAAATCAAATCCCGAGTGGTTCGTTTACGATCAATTCCCTTTTTAAGAACACGCCCAATTTGGTTCAGTGTTTCCGCTTGATAGGCAATATTGCCAAGCTCCCGATAAATATTCAGAGCTTTTTCATAATATTCATATGCCTTTGGGTAATCGAGACTGTCAACTTCATAAAGCTTACCTAAGCCTAAGTAACAACTTGCCGTTCCCTCCTTGAATTGCACCCTGGAGTAAATTTCCAATGCACTCTGATAATCATCCATAGCATCGTCATTTTTGCCAAGTATTCGATTCACAAGAGCGTGATTGCTAAGTGCGATAGCTTCGGATTTCTCATCTTTTATTTCTCTGGCAATCTCAATGGAGGTTTCTATGGAATCAAGTGCCTTGGGATAATTACCGGCACTCTTGTAAACCAGCCCCTCATTGTTGTAATCAGCGCTCAAGTTGGCTTTTAGCTCTTCTTTCTTCTCCAGATCCTTGGCTTTTGTGAAGTAATCAAGGGCCTTTGAATATTCTCCGGAATCCCAGTAAACTATGCCGAGATTACTGTAGATTTCCGATATATTTTGTGCTTTTCCAGTTTTTTCCGCAATTGGCAATGCCTTTTCAAGACTGCCTATCGCTGCATCAAATTCGCCGAGTTTGGCCTGCGAAAGACCCATTGCAGTAAGGACAATGGCTTCACTTGTTGTGTTCTTTAATTCTTTGTAACATTTTAAGGCTTTTGCGTAGCAATCAATGGCTTTAGAATAAATCTCGTTTCTTCTATATGAGTCAGCAAGCTCTGCAAGAATATCGGCTTTTGTTTTTAGATCAATTTCTTTGTATTTTTCCAATAAAGATTCCAGAATTGATGCTCTAATAGCGTAGTGCCCCATCTTGTAGTGAGCTGATGCCAAAGTCTTATTTAGCTTAATGTCCAATGCTTTGCTCGGTTTTTTATTGAGCGATAAAGCACTTTCCAGCTCCTGGACAGCTTTTGAAAACTGACCTTCTTGAAAATAAAGAATACCGATGTTCATTTGTACTTGTTGAGCACCTGCCGGATTCTTGCTTTTCTTCAATATATCAACAACCGTTTCAAATTCCGCAATAGCAGCTGAAGAGTCCCCTTTTTTTAGATGTTGATTCGCGGCATTTAAATGAGTATTGAGATCTGCCCCATTTACATAACAAGCAAATAGAATTGAAAATATTACGGTGATTCCGAACGATTTAATACTTTTCATGAGCAAGATTCCTTTTTTGCATGTTGAGTGAACCATAAAAACATAGCAATCTGCATCCATTGATGATGCATCCATTTTTGAAATAACGGGTGCAGATTGCTATGTACAGGAGAACTTAGCCTCCTGTACATTTGGTACACTTACTAAATCGAATAAAGGATAATACCTTTAGTTTGTGTTACTAAGAGTTTGAGCATCTGACATCAAGTCCTGAGTGTTGGTAAGCATGCTTTTTGAGACAGTTGAAAGGGTTTGCACCTTTTTAAAAAGAGCAGGCCCAGTTGAAAGCAGGGATTTAGCTGAACCAAAGATACTTGTAATGCCGCCGCTCTTTGCTGAGTTTACCTGACTTGCTGCTTCCTGTACTTCATTCATGAGGCCAAAAACTTGTTGAACAAATGCCTGCATAGTTCCAAGCAATTTATTTGTTTGTGGAATAACGTTCGCCTGAATATCTCTTTTATCCTCTTTGCTTAACTCATCTTTTTCTGCAGCTTCGTTTACATATTCCCGCCTGGCCAATCTTAATTCTTCCTGGGCTGCACTCATTTCATTCAATTTGTCCTGATCAATCTCACTGACAACTACATCAGCGCTTTTGATTCTTGTGTTTCCAAGATTAGTTGCAAGGTTTGCACGGGTTTTACAGTTGCATTCACTCCACATGGCCGCATACTGATCCTGAAGCTCTTTGTATGCATTGGCCTGCCCCATTACTTTTTTCTGGGTAGCATCACTCACTTTTCCGGAGCTGTTCATTTCACTTTTGGCCTTCTCAACCAAGGGTTTGTATTGCTTGTCATTTTCCTCGATCTCATGGCGCAGACTCTTTTCTTTTTGCCAATCACATGGTGGAGGTTGTTTTGAGGGCTTTTTCAATGTATCAAGGGTTATCATCTCCAGTTCTGCCGAATTACTACCAGCGTCTTGGGCCATAGCATTACTTTGCCCTGACAGTTCAGATGCTGCCCATGCAATGGCCGCTACCAGAAGTATTGCTCCTATAATCAGTAGTTTCTTTTTGCGCTTATTTATGTTGTTTTTCATTCTATTAGAGTTCCTCAAGTCAATTCGATTCTTTTAAAAAACAAATTTCTATTTATGACTCTGTTGATTAAGTGCTTACATATTTGACTTTGGCACAATATAATGATTTTGAAATAATCAAGAAACAATCATATTGTGGTGAATTTTTTAAATGTTGGCTAAATCAACAAGGCTTATTTATGAACAAGTTCGTAATAGACAACAAAAGGTTCAGCGGCATTCTCATTGCTTTGGCTTTTTGTGGAAATGCCGCTATCTTCATCTTCATCTTCTTCAAATACGAGGTCTCGAGTTTTGCGTTTGCTCTCCTGCTTTTTTTCTACAGATTGCACAGGGGCTGCGGATGATGATATCTCTCCCTTGCTGGCGGCAGCCTCTCTGGCTGCTTCCTCCAACTCTGGAACTTTTTCGGTTGCAAGAACCGCAAGTATTTTTTCGACTCCCTGTGTTTCGTCGAATTTGAAGGAGCCTTTAACAGGGATCGTATAGACCTCATTTTTTTTAACAAGGTTGTCCATGCTCCTGCCTGCATGAGGAAAAAGCATATAGTATTTCCCGCTGCTACCCTGGGAGAGCCAGTACGCGTAGCAATCAGTATTAATGGTATAAATGAATTTTACTTTATCCCCTGATTTGAATTCGTGGGTTGGAAGCACCGTGCTTTTTTCCCCATCTCTCAAAAGTTCAATGGTTGTTTTTACGGCTATGGTTTCCAAAGGGGTACCATCTTCTTTCTTGGCGCTGGAAAGAACTTCCTCATCTTCTTCAAAAACCAAGTCACGGGTTTTTCTTTTTGCATCTGCGTAATCAACAAAAGTTATCATCGTAAAAGCGAAAAAAAACAAAATAATAGAAGTAAAAAAAGATAAACGCTTCATAAAAATCTCCTTTTTTGATTTGGTATCGGTGTAGGCCAGTTAAAAACATATTCTTCAAGACTGAACATTTGGACATCCTTCATATCAACTTAAAATTAGTTTACACTTTTCGAAAAATTCTGAACCATGATTAAAAAAAGGATTTAAGGATCTCAAGAGTTGTAAGTTCTCGTTTGGCATAGCATATATGATATATGCGCCGTTTTAGTTTAATGAAGCACTATATGTAGTTATAAAATCGAGAACATATGACTCACGAGTAAGGATTAACACGATTAAAAATCAAGGTAATCCCTTAATCATGAAAATCGTGGTTCAAAAAAAGTGTAAACCGACAAATGAAAGATGCCAACATTTGATGATTAAATTGAGATATCACCTCCCTGATTTTACGAAACGAGTTATGGAATAGGATTTTTTTCATTCTGTTTGACTGCCCATTCTTCAATGATTTGAGATTCAAAATCCTGGTTGTATCCTGTAAATGATTTTGTGATACTCTCCTTTTCAGACTCAGAAAGAGCACACCATTTGCTGATATAAAAATTCTTGAATAAAACATCATGATCCCATGTGACATGCCATCGTTCGTGGTTAAGATTTTTTTCCAGACTTCGTCTTATGCCGGGTGCTGCGCCAATGATGTGTGAAACTTTCCCGAAGGCGCGAAACCTCTCAGAGAATCGGATTACAATTTTCTCCTCGATAAGTAAGGATAAAAAACGTTCAGATCCCGCAAAATGACTCTTTTGCGGAATTCTGGCAAATGAGTTTGCCCATGAAACAACTTGGGAAATTGAATAGTGGAACCCCTGTGCCCCTCTTTTGAATCGTGAAAGGGAAACAGTTGAATCCAAATCCTTAGTGTGTAGGGCTATGCTGTAAATTGATTCAGCTAAATCTGCTTTTGTCGCAAAAAGCATCTCATAGGTCTCTTGTCTGTATTTCCAGTTATGAAAAAAAAGAGACTTTGGGGCAGAGTCCCACTGACCTAAGATGGAACCTGGAAATCTTTTATAATCATCACAATTAGCGGAACCATCTACAGTGGAGCTACTTATTAATCTGGAATATCTATGAAATAGATTCTCTACATTACTTTTCTTGACATTTTCTTTGTGGCTTTCAATTTTCTCTTTTGAGAAAATCTCAGTATCCGCAAATGAATGAGATCCCAAAAATAAAATCATTAATGATAATAGCGTTGCTTGATTCAGCATAAGAAGGTACCTAACAGACATGGGAGATAACAGTTAAATATCTGATTTTTTGTTGTTTAATTTCAAGGCGTTAGGTTTGCATTTTCAAAAGACCTGAAAAGATCTCGTTTAAACTTTTTGTGATTATAGATTTGAAATGTCAGATAAATGTAAAATTTTGAAAAATATATTTGATGGACTCGTAAAAAGTTCGATTTCAGCATTTTGTCAGTTATAACATACTGAAATTATTATTAGCGATTTTGGCATGCTTCATTTCCCGCTTTACATTTTTCGGAGAGCATGGAGAGGAGGGTAGGGCAATGCTGTTGCCTTAAGGAGTTTTTGGTCATCACAAGCCAGCATTGATGGTGCCCCCACGAGCTTAAGTCAACAGCATTGGGGGGTAGGGAGTGAGGTAAGTGGGCAAGTTATTAAAGGTAGATTCCTAAGCTGGACAAGCCAGAACAAAGGGTTTTTCTGATTCTCATGCCAAAATAACACGAAAATCAGGCATCCTTCATATCATCCCAAAAGTAGTTTACACTTTTTTGATGGAAATTCCCGATAAATGGGCATGTATCCCAGAAAGTGTAAACCGGTAAATGAAGGATGCCGAAAATCAGAAATAAAAATCTAAAACATGGGCAGAAATTTGCAAGATGTTCAGTAGCTTTCAGGTTTTTAAGGGTTCCTTAGTCAGGATTTATGCTCCTTTTCAGTGAGGGTAAGCTTTACACCCACACCGATTTTTTCTGCCAGTTGTTCCGCAGTTTCGTTTATTAGGCGCTCCAGCGATTTTATTTCATCTGAAAAAAGCCTGTCATCAATTACAAGTGAAATACCAAGGGATTCAGTTCCTCCATGCCGGAACTTTTCCATTTTGCAGTCCGGCTGATCTGTGCCAAGGGCATCTTTGAGATACTCTCTTACCTGGTGTTGGGATATCTTGATTCCTGATATGATCATCATGTTGTCACTTCTCTCCGGCAGCCATTCCATTTTCATCAAAGGAGAGCCGCATTCACAGGGTGCCTCAATGAACTGTGCCATATCTCCTGTCCTGAAGCGAATCAATGGAAAAGCCCTTGCAGAAAGTGTTGTCAAGACGAGCTCTCCTTTTTGTCCATATGGAACTGGCTTAAGAGTTTCAGGGTCAATGATTTCAGGCAGTATATGATCATCATTGAGATGCATGCCGCAGCGGGCACTGCACTGAAATGCAATTGCAGGTCCTGGAATTTCACTTAATCCATAATTGAGCCAGACATCTACATGGAGTCGCTCTTCAAGGGGTTTTGTCTGAGCAAGTGTTAGTGGTTCACCAACAAGAACCATTCGTTTAAGATTCAATTCATTTGGGTTGTGTTCATTATCAAACATATGATCCATGAGCTGTTCTGCAAAGGCAGCTGTGGTTACAAGGGTTGTTGTCTTGTAGTCACGCAGAACCATCAGGTTTTTGGCAAGGGATAAAGGAGAGTTTGGAATAACTCCGGCTCCCATGGTTTCAGCCCCATCCTTGTAATCTCTGCCCCAATTGGCAAGACCTGGCGGAAGATTGATCTGGAGAATATCCATGGGAGTGACACCTGCTGCCTCAAGGCTTCTTGCCACAAGTTTCTGCCATATTATAAGGTCTGTTCTGGTATAGCCGCTTATAGAAGGATTTGTGCCGGTACCCGGAGCTGTGTGAATTCTTACAATGTCCCGCAGGGGAACAGCAAAAAGGCCATATGGATAATTGAGTCCAAGGTGGGTTCTCTCCATGAATGGAAGTTTTTCAAGATCCCTTAAAGATATTATATCTTCGGGCATTACATGTTTTTCAATCAGGCGGTTGCGGTGAAAAGGGACATTTTTACAGGCACGGTTCAATGTACTCTGGAGTCGTTCCAGTTTTAGCTGGTTTTTCTCCCCAATATTCAGATTCGGCATTTGGGTATTGCTCATCCCTTGTTTCCTCCTGTCATCACGATTTTTTACCAATGTGTACTTTAGCTAATGACTCAAAATCGACACCCTGATAGCTTTTTCAGAAGCTTTGCATTTGTATGAATCAGGATAACCAGGATAAAAAGGATGTTCAGGATAGATAATCCTGCCTTATCCTGTTAATCTTGGGCATCCTGATTCAGACATTGTTGACAAGGCTCACAAGATTATAGGTGTCGTGATTGAGTAATTATGTTATCTGATACTCCACAAAATCAAGCTGGCAAAGCCCTTTTGTGCATTTTACTATCTTCCGTCATAAAAATCCCCGTAATCTCTGCCAAGATATGCACGTTTTACATCATCATCAACAAGAAGCTCTTCTGCACTTCCCTGAAGTACAATTTTACCTGTTTCAAGGACATATCCTCTGTCTGATATCTTTAACGCAGCCCTTGCATTTTGTTCAACCAGAAGAATGGTCACCCCTTCTTTTCTTAAGTTTTTAATGATCCCGAAAATCATGTCAACAATTTTGGGAGCAAGTCCCATTGACGGCTCATCAAGTACAAGAAGCTGTGGCCTTGCCATAAGTGCCCTGCCAATGGCAAGCATCTGCTGTTCACCACCTGAAAGTGTGCCTGCAAGCTGGTTTGCTCTTTCCCTTAAAATGGGAAAAAGTTCCATTATCATATCAAGATCATCGGAGACCTCTTTTTTCATTCCCTTCCTGTACATGGTGTAGGCGCCCATCTTGAGATTATCAATAACACTTAAAGGTGAAAAAATCTGGCGGCCTTCCGGTACCATGCTGATACCTGATTTTACAATTGAAGGTGGTGAAAGGCCCTTAATATTTTTTTCCTTGAATATTATTTCACCTTCCCAGGATGTCAAAAGCCCGCATATGGCCAGAAGCAGGGTGCTTTTACCGGAACCATTGGCACCTATTATGGATATAAGTTCTCCGTTGTTGACGGAAAGACTTGCCCCCTGTACAGCCATGATGTTTCCGTAACTGCATTTAAGATTTTTTATTCTGAGCAATTTGCTCTCCCCTGGCTTTTGTAAGCATTAATAGAAATTTTATAATTGTCTTTAGTTAAGTAACTATTTTTACCACAACTACAAAAAGGTTATCACTTTTTTCTTTAAGATCTTTTTGGCATTCTTCATATGACCATGAAATTAGTTTACACTTTTTTGATGACTAATTCTGAAAAATGGGGATTTCACTTGAGAAAGTGTAAAGCGGGAAATGAAACATGCCCTCTTTTTTCTTTGGAAATATACTCAAAAACGACACCTATGACCTTATGAGCCTTGTTAATACTGTCTGAATCAGGATGCCCAGGATAATCAGGATTTACAGGATAAAAATCTTGAGCATCCTGTAAATCCTGGTTATCCTGATTCAGACAAATGCAATAAATGCCAAAAAAGCCAACAAGATGTCGATTTTGAGAATATATATAATCTCTATCCTCTGCCAAGATATGCATCCATTACATCCTGGTTGTTCTGTATTTCCCGTGGTGAACCCTCTGCAAGTTTTCTACCTCGATCAAGTACAATAACCTTGTCAGAAATTCCCATTGCAAGACTCATGTCATGTTCAACAAGCATCATTGTGATGCCCTTTTGTCTTACCTTGTTTATGAGATTTCCAAGAGCTTCAGTCTCCACAGCATTCAGGCCGGCGGCTGGTTCATCAAGCAGAAGCAAAGATGGTTCAGATGCAAGTGCCCTTGCAATTTCAGCCATTTTCTGGCGGCCAATGGGAAGATCCCCTGCGGGTCGGTGTGTATATTGGGATAGTCCTGTAAATTCAATTATTTCACATGCTTTTTCCCTTGATCGTTTCTCTTCTCTTATCACCCAGGGCATTCTTGTAATAGCTCCCCAGAATCCGCTTCTGGTTCTTACATGCATTCCAACAAGTACATTTTCAAGAAGTGTCATGCTGCCAAAAAGCTCCACATGTTGGAACGTCCTTGCAATACCCTCCCTGACAAGTTGATGCACAGCATATTTTTTTGTGTTTTTCCCCTTGAATAGCACTTCCCCTGCATCAGGGGAATAGATGCCGGTAATAAGGTTGAACAGGGTTGTCTTACCGGCACCATTTGGGCCTATCAGACCGCACACGATTCCTTTTTCAATGGAAAATGAAATGTTGTCCTGGGCCTTGACTCCGCCGAACATTTTAGTAAGAGATGAAACTTTAAGTATCTCTTCAGGAGCAGTTAAAGAACCTTGAACAAAATTTTCCGGCAACTCTTTGCCTGATTGAGAATTTCCCTGTGATACCTTGATCTGTTGAAGATCTTGAGATGCATTAAGAGGCACAATCACTCTCCCGTGAGTCTTTTTTTCCCTTTTTGATCGTTCATATATGTCAATAAGTCCACGGGTCAGACCCTGGGGCATGAAAATCATGACCAGCATCAGGATCAATCCAAAGACAATCATTTCATATTCAGCAAATGCGTGAAGCACTTCAGGCAGAAGGGTTAGAAGAGATGCTCCGAAAAGAGCCCCCCAGACACTTGCCATTCCTCCTATTACAACCATTGTGACCATTTTTATGGATACCATGAATCCAAATGATTCGGGGCTTATGAAGAGAACAAAATGTGCATAGAGAAAGCCTGCAACTGCACCCAGTGCAGCACTGAACATAAATATCTGAAGTTTAAGAAAATGGGTGTTTACGCCAACAGCCATGGATGCATTTTCACCGTCATGGATGGAGCGAAGGGCTCTTCCCATACGAGATGAAAGGATTCTCTGGCAGAGAACAATGGCAATAAAAACCACAAACCAGACCAGAAAGAAGTAGTTTTTCCCTGAGACAAAAGATATCGGACCAAGTTCAAGCATGGGGATACCCACAAAACCTGATGAGCCTCCTGTGAAGCTGCTCCACTCCCTGAATATGATATTGACAATCATTCCAAATCCAAGGGTTCCCATGCCAAGGTAGTAACCGGAAAGCTTTAGCGTGGGAAGACCAACAATAAACGCAACAAGTACAGCCCCTACGACAGCACACAAAAGCCCTGCCCATGGAGATATGGCAAATGTCCCTGAAAGGATGGCTGTTGTGTATGCTCCGATACCGTAAAATGCAGCATGGCCCAATGAGACCTGTCCGGCATATCCCATGAGCATGTTAAGTCCCAGTGCCAGAAGGGTGTTTATACCTATAAATGTCATTATCTGAAGATAATATGTATTTTGAACAGCAAGCCCACATATCAGCACTGCCATTACAAACAGGGCATTTCCAATTAACGGTTTTTTTAAATAACTCACAATGTTTCCAGAAATTATGGATTAAAATTATTTTGAAAAAGAGGCACCCTTTACATCTTCCCAAACACTCATGGCCGAGTTTCGGCCACCCCCGATCATGAAAACAGAATGTATTTCATGGTAAAGATACTTTACACTTTCCGGATTGAGTTTTCCTGAAAATTTGGAATGATTGTTAGGGAAAGTGTCAGTCGGAAAATTATGGATGCGGGAAAAGAGTAGAGTGTAGCCTTTTTTGATCACTCGGTAGGCCAAACTTCAGCCCCAGACTACATCTCCATGGCTGGAGAGGGGGAGAATAATGCAAAAAGGGTACACTCAAAAGAGTAACACAAATCTAAAACCTTTTAGCTTCCTTTGCAGAAAAAAGCCCCCCGGGACGTATGTACAGAATTAAAAGAAGCAGGATAAATGCTATGGCATCCTTTAAAGCCGAAGAGATAAGGCCGGCACCAAGGGCTTCAATAATTCCAAGAAGAAGGCCTCCTGCAAATGCCCCCCAGAGGCTGCCAAGTCCGCCTATCATGGCGGCACAGAAGCCTTTAAGACCAAGCATGGTTCCCATGTCATAGCTGCTCATGGTGATTGGTGCAATAAACACCCCAGCAGCAGCTCCTGTTCCGGTGCTTATCATGAAGGCAAGTATTCCCATGGTGGAAGATGGAATTCCGCTCAGCCAGGCAGCTTTTCTGTTGACGGCACATGCCACCATTGCCTTGCCTGTAAGGGTCTGTTTGAAGAAAAAATGGATACCACCTGCAAGCACAAGGGCTGCAGCAACAATGAGAATGCTTTGTGGAAGCAGGGCAGCACCTGCAATTTCTATTGAATCATGTGATGAAAAGGCCGGAACACTGAAAGGATCCTTGCCCCATGCAATCATTCCAACGCCCCTAAGAAAAATGGATGCTCCAACTGTAATGATCACAAGGGCTATTGGGCCTGTATTTTTTGCTGTTCTTATGGCAAGCCTTTCAAACAGTAGGCCCATTAGCGAGACAGCCCCGACAGTCAGAAAAAATGCCACATATAGAGGCATCGCCATATGAACCCACAGGGTAACAATACCCATGGCTCCAAGCATTACAAATTCGCCATGGGAAAAATTTATAAGTTCCGTTGAGCTGTAAAGCATGGAAAGCCCGACTGCAATGACAGCATAAATAGCACCGGTTGTTATACCTGAAAAAATATATTGAAGGAGCTCCTGCATTTTTTTCCTTATCTTACATTTTTTCTGAACCATGATTTTCATGATTAAGGGATTATCCTGATTTTTTATCATGATAATCCTTAAATCCTTTAATCATGGTTCAAAAATTTTCCAAAACTGTAAATTACTTTTGGGTTTATTAGAAAGTCTCCATAACATACCGCTATATAAAGGCCATGGAAGTCGGCATCTTTCATTTATCGGTTTACAGTTTTTGAGGCTTATCCTTTTGTCTGAATCACGGATTAAACGGATTAAAAGATTACACTGATTGAAAAAATCTGTGTAATCAGAGTAATCTGTGGCAATCCGTGATTCAGATAATTAAAGAAAAGTGTAAACTACTTTTAAGCTGATATGAAGGATGCCTGGTAGTCTTGTTTTATTCAATAATTTTCCATGTTCCATCTTTAATTTCAACCATTACAAACGCATCTGATGAAAGACCGTTGTGGTCGGAATCTGAAAAATTGAATTCTCCACTGACACCAACATGGTTCTGGATGGATTCAAGGGCTGCTCTTATTTTTCCTTGTCTCCATCGCTGCCCTTAATGGCCTTTGCAAGCAGGTTTACAGCATCATAGGCATATCCTCCAAATCCAGATACATTGCTGTTATACTTGGCTTTATAGTCAGCTTCATATTTTTCCAGAATAGGTTTCTGGGCATCATCATCCGGAAGAAGAGCAGTTACAAGAATTTTTCCTGTGGGAAGCATTATGCCCTCTGAAGCATCGCCTGCAAGTTCGATGAATTTTGGAGATGCAACACCGTGACTTTGATATAAGGGGATATCAATTTTAAGCTGTTTTGCATTTTTTGCAACAACAGCAGGGCCTGGATTTGTTCCCCAGCAGACAATGGCATCAGGAGAAGCTGATTTGATTTTTGTAAGCTGGGCAGTGGTGTCTGTATCCTTGGCTCCGAAACTTTCTGCAAGAACAACCTCTATGCCAAAAGCTGATGCCTGTTCCATAAGCTGGTTTTTGCCGCTTTCTCCAAATGCATTGGCAACGGTTATAATACCAATTTTCTTTATACCTCTGGCCTGCATCTGTTTATAGACAGCAGCCACAGCAAGAAGGTCGCTCTGGGCAGTTTTAAATACCCAGGGTTTGACAGGAGAAGTAATTGCAACGCCTGCGGCACAGCTTATAAGGGGAACCTGTGCTCTTTCAACAAAATTGACAATGGCAAGGGTTGTCGGGGTGGTGCTTGGGCCTATGATTGCAAGCACGTTATCCTTGTGCAGAAGTTTGTTGACAGCACTTACAGCTTTTGCAGGATCTCCCTCGGAATCATAGATTATTGCTTCAAGCATATGCCCGTCAATACCACCTGCTGCATTTATCTGTTCAATCATCATCTCCATGGTTTTCTGTTCAGGATCTCCGAGAAATGATGCCCTGCCTGTGGATGAGAATATTCCGCCAATTTTGTAAACAGATTCGGCCATTGCCCATGATGTGGAAACAAGGCACAATATAATTGTCACAAGAACTGCCTTCATTGAATTTGCTCTGATTTTTCTTTGCATTTGATACCTCTCTTTAAATAGTGATTTTGGAAAGAATCCTGAACTTGTTGGCCTGCCTGATTCATCCATAAAAAAATTCGGAATTCATTGCCTGACCTTCAAGACTTTTATATGAAAATATTTCTAAAAACAAGTTCTTACAAAGTTATTCATATAAAAAAAGGAAATTTTATGTTCATATTGAATGTTCATATTGACTGATAACAAAGCAGGTGAATAAAATAAGTATATATGTTATCTTCATTTGATAAATTTCTGATGCACCTATTAAAAATACGATTTCATTTTTTAATAATACCTAACTCTTTGAAATTATTAATAGCAATTCTGGTTTTTTAGACTTTTCAAAAGACATAAAGAATTAAAATTGCTATCTTTTGCCCATAAAAATGATAAACAACTTCTTAATTAATAGGTTTTGATAAACTTACCCAAACTCCCCCTCTACATTACTGGAGAGGAGGCTGGGGTGAAGTGAAAAAACAAGTTCTTAAAAAACAATTAATAAGGATATGGAGTATATCTTTAAACCAATAAAAACAGGAACAAATCATGATGAAAAAATCTTTTTTTAAACCTTTGGGAGCTATTTTCTTTAAAACTAAAAATATTTTGGGAGTTTCATCTATTGCAATAGTTGATTTTGTCAGTTTTTGCATTGCAGTTATAACTGTGTTGACGATCTTCTTCTCTCCTGGAATTTCAGATACTTCAACTGCTTTAGCTGATGAAACATCTTCACTTGCTTTAAAACTTGATCTTGAAACTGTAATGAAGGATGCCATTGAAAACAATCTTGCACTGAAGGTATCCCGTATGACTCCGCAAAAGGAGAAAGAGAATATTCAGGTGGCGGAATCCATTTTTGATCCTGTAGTCACAGCCGGAGTAAATGCAGATGACCAGGAGACATGGAATGAGCCCATTGACAGTGATGCCATTAAGGTTTCAGGTGAGGCTTCTGTATCAAAATTCATGCCTTCCGGTACAACTGTTTCATTGAGTCTTAAGGCTTTAGACAGCACAGCAGAGACAGAAGGTGTTGGTGACACAGGCGGCAGTTACGTTCAAGGAGCCCTTGCAGTGAGTCACCCTCTTATGAAAAACAGGGGAGAGGATGTCAACAGGCGAAATATAAAACTTGCTGAAAATCAGTATCAGAAATCGGAAATGGAGTTGAAGCAGGCTGTAATTGATACTCTTTCAACTGCCCAGACACTCTACTGGAGTTACTACAACACCCTTGACTCTCTCAAGGTGTATGAACAGTCCCTTGAACTTGCCCGCCGTTTTATTAAGGAAGTTGAAGAGAAGGTAAAAATGGGCAGTGCTGCCCGTCTTGATATTCTCCAGGCACGATCAGAAGTTGCATCAAGGGAGACTGAAGTCATAACAGCCGGCAATAATGTGCTGAACAGCAGAGAGACACTGCTCACTTATATTTATGGAGAGGCAGACCCCAATGTGGCTGTGGAGTGCATAACCCCTCCATCCATACCATCAATGGCAATTGAGGGGTTTGACGAAGCACGGCTGATTGACATGGCGCTTGAACTTAGAACCGACTATCTGTCAACCGTAGTTGACCTTGATTCTGCGGATGTCAATCTTGTCTATTATAAAAATCAGATGCAGCCCCAGCTTGATATTGGCGCCTCTTTTGTAGTTAATGATGCACAGGCAGACAACGAGGCTTATGACTCAGGTGAATATAAAAATTATTACTATGGCGGTGTTGGGGTGACCCTTGCGTTTCCCTGGGGACTTAAAGGCGAAAAGGCGAGCTTTGCCTCTGCAAAGCTTGGCAAAAAACAGCTTCAAATCAGCAGAGATGCAGTTAAATCAGCTATTATCCTTGATGTCAGGACAGCTCTCAGGGATCTTACAGCGTCTGTAAAACGCTACGAGACAGCCCGCCTTGCAAGCCGATATTCAAGCGAGTCCTTAGATGCAGAGCAGGTTAAATTCAGAAACGGTCTCTCCACAAGTTACAATGTTTTACTTTATCAGCGAGATCTTACAAATGCAAGGGTTAAAGAGGTGGAAGCTGAAATTGCCTGTCAGATAGCCCTGATAACCCTTTATCAGGCTGTTGGAAACACTCTTGAAGAGAATAATATTTCCCTTGAAGATTCAATATGACATATCTGAATGACTCAAAATCGACACATATTGTCTTTTAAAACTTGTTGATACTGTCTAAATCAGGATGCCCAGGATCCTTCGATTGTGGCGGGCATCCGCCATGTACGTTTTTATAAGAAAGTCCCCGTCTTTTAAGGTTCTAAGGACTTTCATGCTTCGTTGTGGCAGGTGTGTCTGCCATGGCCGTTTATATGAAAGTCTCAATAAATAGCTGTTTTTAAAACGACTTTCATTTCTTCGATTGTGGCGGACATCCGCCATGTACGTTATATGAAAGTCTCCGTAATAGGCTGTTTTAAAAACGACTTTCATCCCTTCGATTGTGGCGGTAATCCGCCATGTTGGTTATATGGAGAATTTTTATGAAAACAGCAAAAAAACTACTTATTGTTATCCCGATTGTCTGCGGCATCATGGTCTTCATGTACATGAAAAAGAACAGAACTGTTCCGGTCAGGCTTGATGCAAAGGAGAGGATAAGAACTGTGCGGGTGATATCCCTTGAGAAGATGGATGTCATCCCCCGTGCAACAGGCTATGGGTATGTGGAACCTGCCCAGTCATGGGATGCAATATCCGAGGTCAGCGGCAAGGTTATTGAGGTTCATCCATATCTTAAAAAAGGTTTTTTTATCAATAAGGGAGAGCGACTTCTTAGAATAGATACTGCAACCTATGGCCTTGCTGAATCCAGGGGCAAGGCAGAGGTTATGAATGTTGATGCTCAACTAAAGGAACTTGAACAATCCCGCGAGAATACCCGCCGACTTCTTGAAATTGAAAAACGATCTTTAAACATATCAGCCCAGGAGCTGGAGAGGAAAAGAGGGCTTTTCAAAAAGGGCTACATATCTGAGTCAGAGATGGAAAATGAAGAGAAGCGTTTTCTTGCCCAGCAGACAACCGTAAATAACCTTCAGAACTCCCTTGACCTTTTTCCAGCCCAGAGAAAGGCTCTTCTTGCACGAAAGGATTCTGGAGAACTTACCCTTACAGAGCGCCAGCTTGACGTTGCAAAAACAGAAATCATAGCACCTTTTGACTGCCGTCTTTCACTTGTAAATGTTGAACTTAATCAGTATGCAGCACCAGGTTCCCTTCTTTTAAGAGCAGAAAGCATCCACAGCGTTGAAATACCTGTCCAGATTACACCACAGACATTTATGACACTTTTACCCAAGATAGATAAATCCTTTATGCCAGGAGAGCTTTCCATTGAAACCATAAGAAAAGCAATAGGTATTTCAGCATTGGTGCGTCTTCCTATACAGGGGAAGGAAATTACATGGCAGGGGCTTTTTTCGCGTACAAGCGAATCAATGGATTTGACCACAGGGGCATTAACTATATTTGTCACAGTGGATGAACCCTATGGCAATGTAATACCTGGCAAACGCCCTCCATTGATTACCAATATGTATGTTGAGGTTGAACTTCGCGGCAAAAGCGTGCCGGAACGTTATGTTGTTCCATCTTCTGCGGTTCATGAAGGAGTTGAAACCGGCAATATATCCAATGAAGAGGATATGAAAGTAGCTGATGAAGGAAGCAAGAATATTTCAAGGAAAGTAGGAGAAGTTGGCAGCTCCTCTGTAATATATATTGCAGACAGCAAAAATAGACTTAAAACAAGAAAAGTTAATGTTGCCTACAGGATTAAGGATATGGCTGTTCTTGAACAGGATTTCATGGGTTTGGAGCAAGGCGAATTCCTTGTGACAAGCGATCTTGTTCCTGCAATAGAGGGAATGCTTTTAAATCCTGTTCGGGATATAACTACTGAAAATAAAATAAAATCAGAGGCGTCAGGAAAAACATCAGAGGCAACAGAAATAACACCAAATGCCTCAGGAATAACATCAACGGCATCGGGAATAACATCAAAGATCTCAGAAACAGCATCAGAGGCAGATAAAAAAGAATAAAAAAATTTGCTGCAACAGGGAAGGAGAGTTGATATGAAGGCCATTAAAAACGGCATCGACTTTCTGTGTGCCCATCCAACTGCATCAAACCTTCTTATGATGCTCTTTATTGCCCTTGGTCTTATCACAATTAAAGATCTTCGGCGTGAGACCTTTCCTGACTTTTCCACCGATGCTGTGGAGATAACTGCAATATATCCTGGTGCCACTGCCGAGGATCTTGAATCTTCGGTGTGTCGGCGCATAGAGGATGCCATAGAGCAGGTAAGCAATATTGACAGAATTGAAAGTACGGCACGGGAGAACTCGGCAAGCGTTGTTGTTGAGATGAAAGAAGATGGTGATGTCATTGAGTTTTTTAATGATATTAAGACAGATGTGGAAGCCATAAGTGATTTTCCTGATGAAGTTGAAGAGCTTGTGATCAAGAGAATTAACCGCACAGATCAAGTGGTATCCGTTGCTGTTACAGGTCCTATGAGTGATCTTCACCTTAAGCTTTACTGTGAATCGCTAAAGGACAGAATAAAGCAGCTTGACCTTGTATCACAAGTGACCCTGCTTGGTTTTTCTGATCACGAATTTTTAATAGAGATTCCCTTCTATCAAATGATGCGCCTGGGGCTTTCTGTCTCTGATATCAGGGAAACTGTTGCTGCACAGAGTATTGATCTTCCAGCCGGAAGCCTTGAGACCGATGAAAATGATATTTTGATAAGATTTACAGAGGAGCGAAGAAGCATACCTGAACTGGCGGAACTTGTTATTGTCTCAACTTCAAACGGAGCTGAAATAAAACTTGGAGAGATAGCCCGTATCACTGATCAATATACCAATGATGAAAACAAAATTATTTTCAATGGAAGACGTGCAGGACTTCTTCAGATAAACAAGACAAAATCGGAAGATTCTCTGAGGATTATGGATGAGGTCAAAGCTTTTATTGATAAAGAAAAACTTATGGCACCTCCCGAAGTATCCTTTGTTATAACTCAAAATGTCTCAAAAGTTGTACGGGATCGTCTTCAGATGCTTGTAAAGAATGGCATTCAGGGGTTGACTCTTGTCTTTATTGCAATGCTCTGCTTTTTTCCGTTCAGATTCTCTTTCTGGGTTACAATGGGATTACCTGTCTCTTTTTTTATGACATTCTTTTTCATGAAGCATATAAACTTTTCAATAAATATGCTTTCCATGGTCGGTCTTTTAATAGGGCTTGGACTTCTGATGGATGATGCAATTGTCATTGCTGAAAATATTGCAGCTCATCTGGAAAAGGGTAAAAAGGCTTTTAATGCTGTTGTTGACGGTATAAGTGAGGTTGCAGCAGGGGTTTTTTCTTCATATCTTACCACCCTTTTCATATTTGGCTCACTTGCCTTAAGCATGAGCGGAGATATCGGAAAGGTACTTTATGCCATACCGGTTGTCTTGATTTTAACCCTTTCCGTGAGCCTTGTGGAGGCTTTTTGTATTTTGCCGAATCATCTGTTCCATTCATTGAGGCATGCTGATTCCGGTATGCCCAAAAATTTTTTTAGCAAAAAGATGGATATCTTGATTGACTGGCTGCGGGAAAAAATTTTGGGAAATATCGTGGATGTTGTGGTCTCATGGCGATATCTTTTTGTTGGTATTGTCATTTGTGTGTTTATTCTCTCCATCTCAATGATTGTTGGCGGGCATCTTAAAATCAGGGCATTTCCTGATATTGACGGCGATGTTCTCCAGGCAAGAGTACTTCTTCCACAGGGAACTCCCCTTAAAAGGACAGAAGCTGTTGTGCAAAAGCTTGTTTCAGCAGCAGAGCAGGTGAACAGTGAATTTAAGCCATCCCAGCCAGGAGGTGTTGATCTTGTTGAAAACATATCAGCTATTTTCAGCACAAATGCAGATGCCGGAGAAAACGGTCCACATGTGGCAACAATATCCCTTGACATGTTGAGTGCTGAAAAGAGAACCACATCAATGGATGACATAACAGCAAGGTGGCGTGAAATAACAGGTGATGTTCCAGATTGTATAAATATTGCCTACAAGGAGCCAAGCATCGGCCCTGGTGGTCTTGCCATTGAAATTCGCCTTCAGGGTGAAAATTTTGATGACTTGAAACTTGCATCAACCAAGCTTATCAACTGGTTGTATGCCTATGAAGGAGTTCAAGATTTAGATGATGATCTAAGACCCGGAAAACCTGAGATCCAGATTCGCCTTAAACCAGGAGCCAGGGTAAGAGGATTTGATGCAAAGAGCATTGCCGCTCAGTTGAGAAGCGCCTTTTATGGTTCCACAGCCAATGAAATTCTTGTTGGAGATGAATCCTATGAGGTAAATGTCCGTATTGCAGAGAGTGACAGAGATAATATCCCTGCTCTTCAAAACTTTTATGTAATTGGTAGAAATGGTGAAAAAGTTCCGCTTGTATCTGTGGCAACAATTGAACAGACCAGAGGATATGCAGGGATAAGGCGCATAAATTCCATGAGAACAGTTACAGTTACAGGGGATGTGGATACCAGATTTGCCAATGCATCACAGGTTATCAATGACACCCGTCAAAGATTTATTCCCAAGCTTCAAAAGGAATTTCCAGATATAAAAGTAATTACTGAAGGGCAAGAAAAAGAGACCAAGGAGTCCATGGGCGGGATGATAAAGGCTCTGCTTATTGGTATTTTTGGAATATTTTGCATTTTGAGTTTTCAATTCAAATCATATATTGAGCCTATGGTGGTGATGGTTACCATTCCATTTGCTTTTATTGGTGTGGTGTGGGGGCATATATTGATGGGCATTGACCTTTGCATGCCAAGTATCATGGGTTTTGTCTCCCTTGCAGGTATTGTTGTCAATGATTCAATTCTGCTGGTAACATTCATTAAGAGCAACATGGAAAACGGGGAGAGGGCAGCCATTGCAGCAAGGATTGCAAGCAGGGAGAGATTCAGGGCTGTATTGTTGACTTCCGTCACCACAATTGCAGGGCTTTTACCACTTCTTGCAGAGCGCAGCATGCAGGCACAGATTTTGATTCCCCTTGCATGCTCCATTGTCTTTGGACTTCTGGCATCAACAGTTCTTGTGTTGCTTGTGGTGCCTTCGCTCTATTCAATTCTTGGGGATTTTAGAGAATAGGATATTGGGGAAATATTGAACCATGATTAAACGGGCATGATTGCGTATCAATCACCCCCAAATATAAAAATGATAGTCATTTTCACGGTAAAGGATTTAAGGATTAACATGATTTAAAAATTAACATGATTTAATAATCAGGTTAATCCCTTAATCATGAAAATCATGGTTCAGAAAAAGTGTAACCGATAAATGAAACATGCCAAAAAAGGCAAGGTAACTTTTGGGATAATATGAGGGATGCCCATGAAAGCACAGCTTTAGTGCCCGCCAAATTAAGGAGAGCTCAATGAAAACAGGAATAATGAACAATCCGTCAAAATCAGTCTATGATGAGGCTGTTTTTTGTGGCAAAGCCGGTTTCGACTTTTTAGATTTAACCATCGAAGGACCTGAAGCCACAAACGTTGATGTTGCTCAATTGAAACCCATCCTTGAGTCCAGCGGTTTATTTGTCATAGGCCATACAGACCCCTGCCTTCCATATGCGTATCCTGTACAGGGAGTAAGGAATGCTTGTCTTGATGAACTGGAGAGATGTGCCAAGATATTTGCCACACTGGGGGCAAAGGTCATGAATATTCACCCCTGCTATTTTTGTCCGCCAGCCATGAGAAAGGATTTGGTCTTATTCAATATAGAGGCATTGCAACCTGTTGTTGAAATGGCTGCATCATATGGGCTTACGTTGGTACTTGAAAACTATAAAGCCCCATTTGACAGGGTTTCTACCTTTAAAAAGATGTTGACAAAAGTGCCTGGTTTAAAACTGCATCTCGATTTCGGACATTTAAATTTTGGCAACGATAATTATGATGTTTTTTGTCGGGAGCTGGGAGAAGAGATTTTACATGTCCACTTTTCTGACAACCGGGCAAGAGCCGATGACCATATGCCTCTTGGTGTAGGAAATGTGAATTGGCAAAAAGCAGTTGAGTCATTAAAGGCAACCGGTTACGATGGTACGATTACCCTGGAAATATTCTGCAATGATGCGAATATGCAGCACAAATATCTGGATTTGAGCCGAGATCTGATTCAGGAACTCTGGAAGGTAGTTTAACTCTTTTCCTAACTCGACATCTTATTGCTTTTTCAGAAGTTCTTGAATTTGTCTGAATCAGGATAACCAGGATAACCAGGATAACCAGGATAACCAGGATAACCAGGATAACCAGGATAACCAGGATAACCAGGATAACCAGGATAACCAGGATAACCAGGATAACCAGGATAACCAGGATAACCAGGATAACCAGGATAACCAGGATAACCAGGATAACCAGGATAACCAGGATAACCAAGATAATCAGGATAACCAAGATGGATAGGATGGATAGGATGTTCAGGATAGATATAATCCTGCCTTATCTTTGTTAATCTTGGGTATCCTGCCTGATTCAGACGGGATTGAGAAAACCCAAAAAATCATAGGTGGCTACTTTGAGTAGAGAGCAGAAAACAACTATCTGCCACCTGCCAGATCTCCAAGGCTTCCAAGTATTGATCCTTCTCCCTGTCGTCTTGAGCCAGCAGAAGGCGAACATGCAAGCATTCTTCCGGCAAGTCTTGAAAAAGGCAGGCTTTGGAGCCAGACTTTGCCAGGACCTGTTATTTTGGCAAAAAAGAGCCCCTCTCCTCCAAACAGCATGGTTTTGATGCCACCGGCCTGCATGATATCAAAATCAACCGTGGAGGACATGGCCGCAAGGCATCCTGTATCTACATGTAGAACCTCACCATGGCCAAGGTTTATCTCTTTTACAGCACCGCCAACATGCATAAAGACCCATCCATCACCTTCTATCTTCTGCATTATAAAGCCTTCACCTCCAAAAAGACCCGTCAATATCTTTTTCTGGAAAAAAATACCTATCCTGACCCCTTTTGTACCGGCAAGAAAGCTGTCTTTCTGGCATATTATCTTGTTATGGTGCTCCGAGAGATTTACAGGAATAATGGTACCCGGAAACGGAGCTGCAAAAGCAACCCTTCCCTTACCATGTTTGTTCTGGGTAAAGACCGTTATGAAAAGGCTTTCTCCGGTAAGAAGACGCTGTCCCGCACCTAAAAGACGGCTCATGAAACCAGATTGCTGGGTGGATGTGGCATCTCCGAAAACAGTTTCCATGTCAATGGTTTCGCTTTTGTACATCAATGCTCCAGCTTCGGCAATGGCGCTTTCACCTGGGTCAAGCTCAACCTCCACGTACTGCATTTCATGGCCGTAAATTTGAAAATCTATTCCTTCTGTTACATCATTGGTGCCAAATCCACTGGAGCGATTCTGGCTGGCCGGCCGGCTGTTATCTGTAAAATCTTTATTATTTTTCAGTGAAGGAGTGTTGTCGCTTTTAGAGATATTTTGAGTGGAATAGCCATCATGTGTTTGTCCAGGATTAGCACCGCCTGTCTGCCCGGAGGTAACCGGTATCTGAACAGGTTTTTTTGACATCATCTGAGGGGGCGGGGCAGGAAAAGGTGTGCCATTTTTTTTTAATGGCCAAATCTCAGGGACTGCGTGGGCAGGTCTCCAGTCACTGAAAGAGGGTTGCCAGCAGTAAGCTCCGTGGTTTTCGCGAACAAAAGCTTGAGCCTGATCTGTTGGCAAGTCCGACTTAATATGCTCATCTGTGGATATGTGCCATTTTGTCATAATCGCCTCATCAATAAAATTGAATATTCCTGGATTGTTTTGGAAATATTATGTTGGGTGTTCACCGAGAAAATCTATGATTGATTCCTCAAATTCGACACCTATGATCTTTTGACCCTTGTCAATACTTTTTGAATCAGGATATGGCAAGCTTCATTTCCCAGTTTACACTTTCCAGATAGAAAACTCTGAGTTGCGGGAATTTCTCACAAAAAGTGTAAAGTACTTTTGAGGTCAAATGAAGGATGCCCAGGATATCCAGCATTAACAAAGATAAGGCAGGATTGTATATCCTGAACATCCTATCCATCCTGGTTATCCTGATTCAGACAAATGCAATAACTGCTGAAAAATAAATAAGATGTCGATTTTGAGCGTTAGAATCTTTTTGTTACAGATTCATTAATTCTTAAAGATCAAAATCTGATGGGTCAATATCAAGTGACTGGCAGATTTCACGAACAACTTTTTTCTCTTCAGCATCAAAATTGCCATCGGCATTTCCAATGATAATGCCGACTTGTATGGCGGCACGAGCCTGCGGAGGTGTTTTTTTAAGTTTTGAAATCACCTGCAGAAGATCAATTTTGCCAAAATCAAAATCCTTTGTCAGTTTATCACAAAAAGAGTTGAATGTACTCTGAAGTTGGCTTACATCAAATACTGCAAGTGTGTCATTTGAACTTATGAAACTTGCAGTTTTTCTCCTCTCGTCTGGATCAATAGTGCCGTCGGCAGCAGCAACCAGGGCACATACAGCCATTGTACCGTCTGCAAAATTTTTGTTTTTGAACTGCTTTACCTGGGAAGATAACTGGCTTTGCAGCTCCATAGCACCTTCTTTCAGTTTACTTAGAAATCCCATTGACGCCTCCTTTTCATTAAACGGGCATGGCTGAGGTGCAGCCACCCCTAAAGGTGGAAATTTAATATCCATTTCCACGGTAAACGGTCATGACTGCCATCCAGCCACCCCCGAATATGGAAATTTGTATCCATTTCCACGGTAAAAAATAATTTTTATTGCATGGGAAAAAATGGGTTTTATTTCATTTCTCCCATGCCTTGATCAACAAGGGTTTTATATGCAAAATGAAGCATTTCAAAGGCAGCTTCATGCGAGCTCTTCATGGAACAGAAACCATTTTTGTATTTGACAATGCGCTTTAACTTATCAACTCCGGAACAGGATGTAACAGGAAAAGTGCTGGCCTGTAGCATTTGAATGTCATTTATTTCATCACCCATGGCAATGTAAGGATGAACACCAAGAATGGCAAGACCTCTCATTTTATCCATATCACCGGGATATATAAAAATTTTCTTTTTTTCCCTGATTACAAGATCATTGTAACCCTTTTTTTTAAAAGGGTCTTTGCCATCTTTTCCGCACTCTCCCTTTCAGGCAAAGGGGGGATGAACCCCGCACAGTTTTCATAAAAAGCAAGGCGTTCCCACTCTGGAAAAAGTGCTGCTATCCTTTCCCATTTTCTATTGTAGTGGGTTGATTCATTGATATTGCGTTTTACTACAAATCCGTTTTCAAATACAAAGCCTTTAAAAAGAACATCAGGCAATTGCCTTACAAGTCTTCTTGTACCAACGGCATTTCTGCCAGTTGCAATGACAACAGGGCATATTTGGCTAATTTTTACAAGAAGCTTTGCAGCTTCCTTTCCAAGATAACTTACGCCTGATCTGCCTGCAACAGGAATAGCCTCTTTTTGTGGATAAAGCAGGGTTCCATCAAGGTCACATACAACAGCATTAATTAAGTAGTTGGGCATAAATTTTTTCCTGTTATTTCTTGAGGCTTAACTGGAAGAAATATTTGTATATGCACTTAATTGCACATCAATCATCACCAGGGAAATTAACGTATTTCATCATTACAAGGGACGGCGGGGTTGTAAAAAAATATTTCTGGATTTCTTTCAGGCAGTTGTTATAAGAGAGCAGGCAACCCTTGTTTTTATTTTTACCAGTGATTGCACTTTAAACTCTGCTGGCACAGATCTTTGATCAGCAAGTTTTAGAAGAAGATGAAATCTTTCTTGGACAACACTTTTTTCTTCTCTGAAATATAGCATTTCTGGTGATGCATTTATCAATGCCCTGCACACTTCATTGCTGTGAATGCGAAGAGGTGTTTCTGCAAAAAAGCGATGAATATTTTTTGTTTCAGGTGATACATGTGTCTGGGGTGAGCAGCTTTGCCATTTTTTTATCATGCTCTGTTGTGCAAATATATCAGAAAAACGGTAGGCAGAGAAAAAATTGCTGTTGTCCACAAAAAAAGTTCTTGAAAATCCAAGGGTTGCAAGGCCTGTAAAACAGGCAGATGGGCAGAAAATATCTTCCTGGATGCCGGAAAAATCAGCCCATCCCCATGGATCAATCAGCACTGCAAGTGGCCCTGAATTAAGGGATGCAACTGCTTTTGCCACACCCCCTCGACCTGTCCAGCCGTCAACAAAAATAATGGAACGATGGGGAAAATCTTTTCGTATTTGCTTCAATGCTACACTATCTATGCCAAGCCCCACAAAAAGTGATATGGCAACGCCCTTTGAACCAGGAAGAAGTCTGCAAAGCCAATCTGTAACAGGAACGCCTGCCCTTAAAATTGAAACAAACAATATTTTTTCAGGATCAGGATATTTTTCATTTATTGCACCTGCCAGAGCCTGGGCTGCCTCTTTTAATGTATTGTCGTTGACAAAGGCATTTTCGACATCACACCAGAAGGTGTTATTAAGGTCAGGTTCAGGGGATGGGGTTGACCAGAAGGTATTATTACCAGTGTAGGCTTTAGTTAAGGGACGGAATCTCTCTTTATCATTGAATGGATGCACCTCTTCCTCAAGGTTAAGATAGAAAGTCTGTTTCCATGGAAGGCCGTTTATGGGCTGGAATCCCTGGTTTTTTCGGGTATTAAGAATAATGATCTCCTCATTTTTTATGTTACTTAAAATCGACATCTTGAAGGCGTTTATGGTAGTTATTGCTTTTGTCTGAGTGTTCTTTCAAGGTTTGATTGTCGGGTAGAGTTAATTTAATAGTATAGGAATTTCCATTTTTATCCTGCAAAAGCAAGTGGTTATGGAAAAGCCCGCCCGAAGGGCGCTAAGTTCATTATCTGGAATACTATATGTGTCATATTTGATTATTATTAAACGTTTATTGGTAAAAACGGTTCTACATGGATATCATTAATTTTAAGTTTTTCAATGACCTCTTTTTCGATCTTTTTATCAATGGGATCACAGAGGATGAAAAGCGGCTCTGCAAGATTTTCATGGTTATAGAGATAGTATCTATCATCAAAGGTTATTCTGCTGAAAATTGATTTTTGATCTACCTTCCATGGGCTTAACGATATTTGCTGAAACGAGATTTTTTCGTTTGCCAGTGCTATACAGGCTGCAATATCAACGGATTCACCAACAGCAAGCAGGGTTCCTGTTGAGTACTCTTCAGGAAGAGTCCACATTGATGCATCAGCGAAATTGCCGGATTTGACCCCAAGGGCAGGTCTTTTAGTTTGTAAATGCCAGTTTTCTGCACTCTCTCCAATATCTTTCTCTTCGGGGAGTTTCTCAAGCTCTCCTGTAATGCTTTGAGGTTTTCTGGTCTGGCCTTCAAGTCTTACTGTTTCTTCTTCATCTTCAATTTTTACTGTTTCTTTTCCATCTTCAATTTTTACTGTTTTTTTTCCATCTTCAATTTTTGCTGTTTTTTTTCCATCTTCAACTTTTGTTGTTTCATCTCCATTTTCAAACTCTGATGTTTCGCTTCCACCTTCGGGTTCTGTTTTTGTTTTCTGAATAGAGCAGGGGTGTGAACAGTACAGCATATATTGATTTTTTCAGCGTATGATATGAGATGCTGGGACTGTTGACTGCTTCTGAAATCAGCAAATGCAAATATCCTGACACGTTCAATTTCAAGATATTCATTGAGTTTATTGATTAAATCAAGAACTGTATTGCCACTTGTGATTTCATCCTCAACTATCCAGATCTCTTTAAAGCAGCAGTCTGTAAGTGGAAGGATATGATCAGGGCCATGGGAGTGGCGTTCGTTAAAGGCAATTCCTGGTATGGGTCTTCGGGTGGAATAGACAAGGTGTGGATTCAGATCCCTTCTGTTAGCCTCAAGATACATAAGAAAGGCTGGTATAATGCCTGATTCCGTTAAACCAACAATCAAAATTCGGTCTTCAAGATGATGCTCAAGCAGGCTTTTGTCCAGTAAACTTGCCAGGAGATCTCCACACCTGTTAAAATCTGAAGATGAGGCAGGAAAAAGTTTGCCAAGACATGAAAGCGTAAAGGCATCCTCTCTAAGGGGGTTGTTATCTCTTTTAAGATGATAAAAATCTTTCACTTTCTGTTTTTTCCCTATCGGATGAAAGAATTTTCAGATTACCTGTATCCTCAAAGCCGACAGCTATGATTTTTTGAGCCTTGTCAACAATTTCTGAATCAGGATACCCAAGATTAACAGGATAAGGCAGAATTATTTATCCTGAGCATCCTTTTCATCCTGGTTCAGACAAATTCAATAACTGGTCAAAAAGCAATAAGATGTCGATTTTGAGTGTATCTCTCTATAGACTTCCAGAAAAATATCTTTCCATCTCAATTTTAAAGGTCAACCACATATGGTTGACCCTACATTGTGCTTGCCAAATTAATTATCTGGAAAACTATAAATTATGATTCCTTTTACCAAATATGGAAAAGGAATCAATGTTCAGAAGTGAATGATTTTATTGAATTACACCTTGAATAAAATGAAGCATATCTGCAACACTGTTGGCGATACCCACTTCTCCTGCTCTTCCAGCCACATATAGCACAAACAGGGAGTACATAAAAAGAAGAAGATATGCCATACCTTTTGTCATCTTTTTAAAACTTAAGAATGCAATAAAGGTTGCTATGGTCAACAGCAGCAGCAGAATACGAAGCTCTACAATATGATTTATCATTTCCGGAGGCATGACAATTGGCCCAAAAATCACAGTGTAAAGGAAAAGAGGGGCTCCAAGTGCAAAGCATATGTCAAAAATATTGCTTCCAAGCGCATTTGACACAGCATCGTCATAGTTTCCTTTGCGGGCATCTTTTATGGAGAGGATGGTATCAGGGACGCTGCTTGCAGCAGCAGCAAGAATAACTGCAACAAAATATCCATGAATTCCCAGGGATATGCCGATGTGTTCACAGGCATAAACCAGAATCCAGCATGCAGTAGCAATATAGGCTGTTGAAACAGCAAGAAGAATAGTTGCATTTGATGTTTTTATCTCGTCATTGCCAAGTACTGCATGGGTAAGGTTAACTGTTAGAAATGCTTTGAGTTTTGAACCTGAAAATTCTTCCTCATCATCTTCATCGTTCTCTTCCTCCCCTGTTTCATCATGAGCTTGAGCATTACCGTTTCTGTTAATTCTGTGGCGGATAATGATGTAGATAGCATAGGCAACATAGATCATCATGAACATGAATCCATGATACCAGTAGAGAGTGTCTCCAAGTGTTACAATGAGGATTAATTCAGCAAAAATAAGTGTTAATCCATCCCTTAGAACAACCTTTTTTGAAACCTGAATTACGGTGTCACTGGATTTAATCAATACTGCAAGAATTACAAGTGAAGGTATGACCATTGAGTTAAAAACAGCACTTCCGGCAGTGGTTCCGATTCCACCTGAAAATCCTGTTGTATCTCTGAAAAGAAAGAGATATATAAAAGTAACCCACAATTCAGGCATTGAGCTTCCAACAGCATTGATAGTAGCTCCTTTTGTGCCTTCTGTCATGTTTCTGCCAAGATAATCGGCAGCATCTTCAAATCCGTCACACGATTTTGCGATTAGCCAGCTTGAAAATGCTGCCAGTGCTATAAAAACGATTGTCGTCATCTTTTAGTCTCCATTTTGATGAACCTGTAAAAATTTTATTTTGATCCTTTTACCCAGTCAAATCCAAATCCAAAATGTCTGTCTGCCTCACGGTGGGACGAAAAATATAGCTCTTCCTTGGTAAGGTCAAGGCCTGAACCGGTATTTTTAAAACTGCATGCTGCACAAAAGGCATATCGTGGGTCAGGGGCATCAAGTTTAATATAGACTTCATTTCCCTCCTGATCTGTAACAGTTACCCTGCCGTTTACTGTGGTAAAATTCTTTGCGCCTTTATAAATCATGGCAAATATCATTATAAAATCAAGGTTTTCAGGTTTGTATATCCTCAGGTTCTCCCCTTGGACACAGCTTCCGCTTCTGTCGTCTCTATCCAGCAGAATGTGGGGTGGAAAATCCTTGTTTCCAAAATAGTTGCCAAGGGGCTGAATTACGCCCTTTTCTCCGTTTTTCAGTCTGAACATACAGCCAAGATCAAGATCAGGTGCGCTGTTTCCAAAAAATGAGAACTTTTTTGATTCAGGTGCATCCCAGTTCAGATTTATATGGATAATATTTTTTGTGGCCTTTTTAAGACTGATTGTCTTTTTATCACCCTTTTTTTCAAGGGTTATCTTGCTCAGGCTTATTTTAGAAGCAGCATTGTCAGAAGATGTCGATGGTGGGGAGTCAACTCTCTTTTGTGCAGAAGGTGCTTCAGGAGAAGAGGATGCCGTACCCGATGAAGATGGAGGAGTTGCAGGAGAAGCCACTGATGACGAAGCAGAAGATTGTTTTGATCTGGGTGTGGGTGGATCGTTTGCCCCTGATGAGGTTTCTTCAGCTTCCTGGCCGCCAAAGTGCTTTAGCAATGCTCCCAGTCCCTCGTTAAACCCCTGGGCAATTGCAGCAAATCTCCATTCACCTTTAAGATAAATTTCCGCTATGATTAACGCTTTCTCCTGGTTCAGGTTGCCTTTATCAAATTTGAACTCTGCTGCAACTCCTCTGCTGTCAACGATATTTATTTCTCCTGCTTCCAAATCCTTCATGGTTCCAGTGTCATCAATGGTTGCAGTAAACACAAGTTTCTGTATTCTGTCAGGCAGACTTTTAAGGTCAACCTGAAAAGTATGACTGTTTTGTGTCTTATCGTTGACAATACTTAAAGCACCGCAAGGAGATTGTTTCTGGTTATAAAAAATCATGTAGCGGTCGTCAGAGAGCTGATTTTGGGCATCAACACCAAAACAGCTTATATCAACGATGATTGACTGTGTAAAAGAAAGATTGACCCCGACCTTAATAAGATGGTCAGAAGTTACATCAACAAGTTTTATTCTCTGGCCATGAATAATAGTTTTCATCCATTAAATCCTTTTATTGTCATATTGAGTGAAACAGAAAAGTCTCAAAAAATAATCAATGATGTCGATTTTGAAAAATTAAGAAACAGAGCTAAATAAACTGAAAATAATCAAGTAGTGCAAGACATAACGCAGCATATCCTGCTGAAATCACATCATCAAAAATGATTCCTGTGGAGCCCGGCACATTTTTATCCACATAGCTTGCCGGAAAAATTTTTATAACATCAAGCACTCTGAAAAGAATAAATCCCCAAAGGGCAGTTGTTGCAAAATCGTGGGTACCATAGAAAAGCGGCACGCAAAGAAAACCTATAATTTCATCAAGTATGAACTGGGATGGATCCTTTGATTTCCAGTATTTTGTAGCCCAGGGGGTAAGATAATAATTGAGCAAAGCAATGAGAAAAACCGATACAAACAGCCCCATCCATAGAAATTCAGGGGGCAAAAACTTCCAGAGAATATAGTAAAGCAAAATCCCAGGAAGGGCGCCAAAGGTTCCCGGCATTAAAGGCAGGTATCCAAGATAACAGGCGGAGCCTGCTATAATTTTTACTCTTTCCTTGAAATGAAGATGTGGTTTTTCATTACAATTCTCATTTCCATTCTTATGATTCGAGGTTGTTGATATCCATGATGTTTTGCTCATAACCAATTATTCCTTTTAGATAAAAGCCTCGACAAAAGACTGTTTTTTAAAGGCTTTACTTTTGCTTTTCAATGTTAATTGTGCCCGCAGGATTTGACAGTTTATATGAAAGTCTCGGTAACAGCCTGTTTTTAAAACGACTTTCATCTCTTCGATTGTGGCGTGAATCCGCCATGTACGTTATATTGGCGTACCATTCTTCCATATTTCATATTCACTTATGTCAATATCTTCATTCCATATCAGGGCATATCCTCCCTGATCAATCTTCACATTTTTGAAAAATGCAGGATTGCTTAATTCAGAAAACATTTTTTTGTTCAATAAGGGAGTTACATCATATTTTCTACTCTCTCTATTAGAAAACTCCACAATAAGTAAATTGTCATCAATAATATGAACCGATTTTATTGTAGGATATTTCATGTTGTCACCTATTTCAAAGGAGGAAGTTTCCGAAATTCTTGAGTATTCCACATTTCTATAAGATCAGACTCATAAGTCATTGCCCATCCACCATCTGTACAAACGCCAGGCGTCCCCCTTCTTCTCTGGAAAAAAGAAGCTGTGCCCCTTCTTCAAGAAGAGCTGTTTTTCCCAAAGGTATGGCTTGTTTTTTTACAGCATCATAAAGATCCGGAATATTTTCATTTACAAGAAGCCAGTTTCCATCATGAAAAATAAAATAGCCGACCCGTTTTTTATCTTCCAGGCTCAACCTTTCATTGGGGACAACTTTCCGGTTTATGTGCCATTTAAAAAGAGACTGCTCTGTATATACCATAAGCCTGTGGTTATCTGGCTGAAATTTTCCCTTTAAATGACATGAATAGAGGTTTAATATCGGCAACTTTCCATTGTATGGTGTTTTACAAAAAGGACACACAGGCTTTCGGGTATTATCAAACAGATACCATTTCTGTTCACAGTCAGGATTTTTGCATGGCTGTATAAGATCAACAGTTTTGATAAGTGCCTGCTCCCACTCATCAGCGGTTGGCCTTTTTTCCGGTTGATGCAGACCATCAATGAAAGCCTGTTCAAAAAGAGCGGAAAGATAAGGGCCTGTGATACCATATGGCAGAGCTTGTGTATCTTTCCATGGCAGTTCAGAAGGTTTCAGGTACTCTTTTTTGATGCGGTTTGAGTGATCATGGGGGTGCTCCACAAAAAGAGCGTTTTTACCCATGGAAAGCTCTTCATCCTTCTGGGGGTCATCAATATCATGAACCTTGTCCCCTCTCAAAGGATGGCGCAGCAGAAGATACATGTAGATCAGTACAGCAAGTGCATGTCGGTCAGTATATATGGATGGCAGCTTACGTAATGGGTCATCTCTTTCAAGGTGAGCTGTCTGAATAACTTCAGGTGCAATAAAGTCGGGTGTTCCAACAACATCCGGCGGATACTTTCCGGGTACAACAAGGCCGTCAATGTCAATGATACAGGCATTGCCTTTTACAGGATCAATGAGCACATTTTTATATGAGAGATCTGAATGGGCAAGACCTGCTGCATGAAGACGCCTTACTGTCCGGCTCAGGGCAATGGAAATTTTTATGTAGCTTGACCAGTCACCCCTCTCTTCAATGGCAAGGTATTTGTTTCTGTTGGTGGGGGATGCAAACCATTTCCCCTCTTTTTCTTTTCCTTTAATATTTAGAAAATCACCGTTTACAGAACCATGGGAAAAGAAGAAGTGATCTTGATAGACCGGCACCAGAATTCCCACTTTATTATCTTGCCTGACAACAATTTGTATTGGCCACCTGAAAAAGTTTTCCCAGAATTTGCCACCCTCCTTCTCAAAGATATTTTCCCTGTAACGACCTGTGATCATCTCAAGGCGTTCAAGTGACTGTCGGTTCTGATCTTCGCGGAAAAAAGCCACAACATGTTGTCTGTCAGGTGTGAAGAAAACATCTTTCATGCCACCGGAAGCGATCAAGTTATCCACATACTCAATTTCAGTTCCGTCCATTGTCCTGGCAATGGCAATATTGTTCATCTCAATTGACCTCCGCTTTTTTGTCACTCTGATTTTTTGAAAAGCATTGCCACTGTTCTGTCATCGTGATTACCCTGTGACCAGAAATCAAGCCAGTTAAGAATGTTTTGGGCAGTTTCTCCTTTTATACCTGAAATTTGGGGTTTTAACTGGTTTTTCCAGAGATCATCCCAAAAATCAATCTGATTAAGATTGTGGTCGGTTTCAAAAAAAGGATCTGTGATGCCATCTGTCATCAAAATCAATGCGGTTATGGACTCTTTGAAGTCAAATTGGATGCGTTTATAAATATCTTCGCTGGTAACTGCACTGTTATCAAGAAAACGTGTTTGTCCTGCAAACTCTCCGCTGTCTCCTTCTCCAAGAATTGTTATTGATTTACCCTCGCAGTAAACAGCAACAGCACCATCTCCTATCCAATAGGATGCAATAAAATGTTTTCCTTCAATCTCTTTATGAGCTGCAAGAAGAAGTGTTGTATGAAAATCCCGAAATTTTATATTTTCTGGCTCAATTTCATGAGAGGGGTTTCCATAGGTAGTTTTTCCATTCGCAGTTTTTCCATACGCAGTTTTTCCATTCGCAGTTTTTTCATACGCAGTTTTTCCATACGCAGTTTTTCCATTCGTAGTTTTTCCATTCGTAGTTTTTCCATTCGCAGTTTTTTCATACGTAGTTTTCTCATACGTAGTTTTCTCATGCAGAGACTTTTGTTTTTTCAGGTTTTCCACTGTGTCATGGATCACTTTGACAGGTTCATAAACAGCACGGCTGAATACATTGTATAGAATGTTTTTCAGCTTTTTTTCCTGGTTTTTTGCAGAATCGTCCTCTTTTTTAAAACCTTTATCTTTTTCGGAGTTCTTAGTTTGTCCGGAGTTCTGAGCTTCTTCTGACCCTTGAGCTTTTTGGAAATCATTATCACCTAACCCTAAAAGAAGATTTATAATTTCAGTATCATACTCCTTTAGTTTTTCTTTAAGGATACGACTTGACTCCATCACTGCTGTTTTGGCTCCTTCCCTGGATAAAGATGCGCTTCCGGCTCCGTCTGCGACGGCCAGTATATCCCATTCTGTTGAACTGTCGGTTGATATGAAAAAATGATCATCCCTTGTTTTGCCTTCATGGGCGTGGGAGCGCCCCCTTTTGCTTGCTCCGGTGATGCTCCATCCTTTTGCTGTGACAATCTCCTCTTTGTACTCATCTTCCTTCCAGAAAAGTACCGATTTATCAGAGGGTTTGTTTTGCCATAATGATCTTGGGTCTGGATTTACGATAAAAATTGATTCTGTTGTACAGGTTTTTTCTGACTCTGATGAAGAGAGTTCAAAAGTTATTTCAAGTTTGATTTCGCCGCTTGCAGATGGTGTTCCACTGATAAGCTGCTCTTTTGCATTGTAAGAAAGACCTGCTGCTTCCAGTCCTTTTATTGAAAGGATTTTAATATGATCTTCTGAAGAATCGGATGATTTTCCAAAAGCTTTTTCATGGTCGCTTTGCCTGCTTACCTCAACTTTCTCACTATAAGGTTTTCCACATGTGGCATTTGGAAATTTTAAGGCAGGCATAAGCAAACGATTTGAAGAGGTTTTATCATCCTCAGTTGCAGAGGAAGATATTTTATAATCCTCAATTACAGAGGAAGAACTTTTATCATAATCGGTTGCAGGGGATGAGTTTTTATAATCCTCAATTGCAGCGGAAGAACTTTTGTCATCGTCGGTTGCAGTGGATGAGTCTTTATCATCCTCAATTGAAGAGGAAGAACTTTTATCATTCTCGGTTGCAGGGAAAGATGTTGTATTATGATCTGCTTTAGGAGTATCCAATGATGTCTCCTTATCCGTCTTTTTATTACAGGGGGCTGAAAAGCCAGGTTGAATAACGCCTTTTGAAGTGTCTTTAACATTGGGATTTTCTTTTATGCTCTCAATCTCTCTGACAGCTTTGCTCTTGTCACGCTTTTTGTTATTCTGTGATTCGTAAGATTTTTTTCTATTTTTTGTATCAAGAGCATCCTTAAACTCCAGAGCGGATTCTGATTTTCTGTAATTGTCAAATGTTTTCTGCCAGCTTTCCCAAAGCTCAATGAAATGCTGGGCCATATTCTTAAAAAAGGCAGTTGCTGAAGGCTCCTGTATAAAGCTCTTTATCTCGGAAATATCAGTTTCTTCAAGGTCATGAAGGTTTAAAAGTTCATGGCACAGGGATTGATATTTGTGGTATCTCTCAAGGTTGTTATGGGTAGATGAATCAGATTTTATATTGTCTGCTGAGGTCTCATTTTTTTTCATTTTTTTATCCCCGTGACCTTGCAATTTCAAGATCTGCCCCATCCTCCATTACCTCCATAATAGCTTCCCTGCCGCACCACGGGCAAAGTGCAGGGCCTGTTCCTGAAATACAGAACATTTTGCCGCATCCGCAAAAACCATTGGCAATGGGGTTTCCGCAACATGGGCAACTTGCGCTTCCATAAAGTGAGGAGATTGAAACCTTGGGGTCAATATCTGCACAGGAACCTGACCATTCAAAGTAACTTTCATCCACAGGAAAACAGCCTGAAATGATATATGTTATTGCTGAATGTTCAGATGGATAAAGCTGGTTTCTGCGGAATGGAGGGGGATAATTCATTCTGTCAAATTTGATCAGATAAGGAGTGTGTCTGGTTTGGCATCTGCCCACAAGAATCACATGGTCATCATCTGGAGATGGCCTGAATTTGGCAAGCTCAATGACATTGCCGGCTTTTTCAAGGGATACTTTGAAACTATCTTCATTTGAAGAGTCCATAACCTTGATACTCTGGGATCTCACTGACATTGTCATCCACTCAATAAAACGGGCAAAATCAGTTTCATTCTCTCCGTTATAGCTCAGGACATGGTCTGCAAATTTCAGGAAAGTCTCTGTTGAGGCATGTGGCCCAAGGCCAATGGCTATCAAATTTACTCTTACGGAGTAATGGCGTTTCCATTTTTCAATTGCGGAATCGCATTTGTCCGTTGGCTTTCCATCTGTCATGAGATAGACAAGGGGTTTCCAGTCACCTTTGCGGTCACGGGTTGTCTTGACAACATTTTTGTCAATTTCCTTCATAAGGTGTTCAATCGCCAGCCCAAGAGCTGTTCCTGCCCCAACCTGAAGGCGTGGCGGGTAAAAAGATGGCAAATCCATAAGGGGAACAAGGGTTTTAACCTTTCCGGCAAACGCAATTATGGAAAGAAAAACTGTTTCAATTGCATTGGGATCCTGTCTCAATTTTGAAATAAGGGTATCCAGACCTTTTTCAAGATATTGAAGGGGCTCTCCAATCATGGAATCTGATACATCCAGTAATAAAAAAACAGGTAAGCGTCTCATTTTGCCTCGCTTATTACACCATTTTGCTTGATTTAAAAGTTATTGATGTAAAAACTTTTTACCGTGGAAATGGATACAATTTTCAATATTCGGGGGTGGCTGGATGGCAGCCATGCCCGTTTACCGTAAAAATATTCCTCATGGTTTTCATGAACGGAGGGATGATCGTTGGTTTTTACCATGAATGTTTTACCTTGATATAGCAAACTGGTAATTGTTTGAGTTCATATTACAATCTGGATTTCATCAGGCGGTGGGGGCAGCTCATTGCTGGTGCCGGCACCGATACTTGCGCTTCTCATCTCCACACTTGCTGAGACCCATTTAAAGAAACTTGCAAAGGCTGTACTGTCTGTTGTGTCAAGGCTTACCACCGTATCTGTTATCTGTCTCATGTATTCTTTTTTTGCCTTTGGGCCAGCAGCACATGCGATAATTTTTGCAAAGTGGCACTCTTTAAGCTTAGGAATAATTTCATTGAATCGCGCAATGTCGGAAGGTGAGCCATCTGTCATAAGAAAGAGCATGGGACGCCAATCACCTTTTCTGTCACTGGTGCTCAGCACAATGTCTTTTTTTACTCTGTCAACAACAAGGGCAAGGGCCTCTCCTATGTATGTCGGGCCTGATCTTGGGCACTTGATTTCCGGAATCTGGACATCTTCAAGTGGAGTAAGGGGAAAAAGTTCCTTTACATTGATATCAAAGGTAATTATAGAGAGAGCTACTGAATCCAGAGCATGGGGATCCTGACGCAATGCACTTGCCATTGCCTGAAGCCCCACATTGACAGACTGTATAGGTTCCCCATACATTGACCCTGATGTATCTATGGCAATGTAAACAGGTAATCTTCGTGACATAACATCTCCTGATTATGTAACTATATTCACTTCGGGTGGGGGTGGAGGCAGTTCATCCAGTTTTGTAATCTCTTTTTTGGTAAGATCAACTTTCTGGCTTGTGGTGCATATACTGGCAGAAATCCATTTGAAAAATTGCTGAATTGTCTCTGATGTGGCAGTGTCAAGGCTTACAACTATTTCAGATATCTGTTTTAAAACATCAATTTTAGCCCCTTCTCCTGCGGCACAGGAGATAATCATGCCGGTTTTAATCTGTTTCAGCTCTTCAAGGCCAGATTTCCAGTCATCTGTGGGGGCACCATCTGTCATGATAAATACAAGGGGCTTCCAGTCACCTTTTTTTTCAGGAGTTGTCTTTGCCACTTCATTTTTGATTTTCTGACTCAAAAGTTTCAGTGCTGCTCCAAGTGATGTGATGCCAGATGCGTTGATTTCCGGAGGTTGAAAGGTGATAAGATCTGTAAGCGGTACAACTTGCTCGGCCTCGGTGTTAAATGTAATTACGCTTACAAAAACGGTCTCAAGGGCATATGGATCCTGCCTTAAAGTTGAAGCCAGTAACTGAACACCGTTTTTTAATGCATTGACAGGCTCTCCAGACATTGAGCCGGAGGTGTCAAGCAGAAGATACACAGGAAGTCTTCTCATTTTTTTATCCCCGAATGTTATGGTAATTTGCTGGCATTATTCTGCTTTGGTATGATTTGAAGATTGCCTGCTTTGGGGACAAATTTCAAATTTGTCCCCGCTTTTTTAAATATTGACTCCAAACTGCTTGCAGGCTGCTGCAAGTCCACCGGCATAGCCCTGACCCACTGCTGTAAATCGCCATTCACCGCCTTTAAAATAGACTTCGCCAAAAATCATGGCAGTCTCCATGGAGTAATCTTCGGTGAGATCAAAACGGACAATCTCTTTGTTGTCATCCTGGTTTACAATCCTGATAAAAGCGTTATTAACCTGCCCGAAGTTTTGCTTACGAGCTTCTGCTTCATGGATTGTTACAACAACAGATATTTTTACAACATCCGGAGCCTCGTTTTCCATTTGTTTTAAATTGATTTTAACAACTTCATCATCTCCATCACCGCCGCCGGTGAGGTTATCTCCCATGTGCTCAACTGCGCCGTTAATGGCTTTCAGGTTGTTGTAAAAGACAAAATCGGTGTCACTTCTAACTTTTCCTGCTTCATTCAGCAGAAAGACAGAAGCATCCAGATCATATTCTGAACCGTCTGTTGCCCTTTCATCCCATCCCAGTCCAATCTGAATTTTAGATAATCCAGGAGCCTCTTTTGATAATGATAGACGTCCCCCTTTGCTTAAAGATACAGCCATTTAAAATCTCCTTTGCTTTTATTTCAGGAAATTCCTGATTCTAATTTGTTTTGTGGTTTAGTCAAAAACGAGGCATAATCGCCCAAAACTCTACCAATTCCTCTCCAATTCACAAGTTAAATGGGTTTGTTATCATTAAAATCAATTACATAATTTGCTAATTTCAGCTTACATGTCGGGATGTAGTACCTGACCACAAAAAAAATTAGAATCAGGGAAATTCCGGCATACTTTATTTTCCGGTTTATACCTTCCGGCTAACTTTTAATTTATAGCCTCATAGGTCATAAGTTCTTCAGTGCCACCACCTAAAGTGTTTTTGATGCAAATCAAAACACAATATATGGTGGCATGTTTGAGAAGTTACGACTTTGAGTAATATCTAATGATGCCAAAATTTCCTGTTTTCATTTGCAGAAAAAATTAAACATTAATACCAAATTGCCTGCATGCGGCAGTAAGGCCGCCTTCATAGCCCTGGCCAACTGCCGTAAAACGCCATTCACCGCCTTTAAAATAGATTTCACCAAAAATCATGGCAGTTTCCATTGAATAATCTTCGGTTAGATCATAACGGACAATCTCCTTGTTGTCATCCTGATTGAGAATACGTATAAATGCATTGTTAACCTGACCGAAGTTCTGTTTTCTGGTTTCTGCTTCGTGGATGGTTACCACAAATGATATTTTAACAAGACCAGGATCTTCTGTTTCAAGCTGCTTGAGGTTGATCTTTATTACCTCATCATCTCCCTCTCCCTCGCCTGTTAAATTGTCTCCCATATGCTCAATGGCACCATTGACAGCCTTTAGATTGTTGTAATATACAAAATCACTGTCACTTCTTACCTTGCCTGCTTCGTCGAGCAGGAAAACAGATGCATCAAGGTCAAAATCCGAACCATCTGTTGCCCTTTGATCCCATCCAAGCCCGATATGAATTTTAGATAATCCAGGTGCTTCCTTGGATAATGAGACTCTTCCGCCTTTGCTTAAAGAGACTGCCATGGTATTTCTCCTTTATTAAATAATTTGTTATAAATGTCTTTTCCACCCAAATTTCAGAAGAGACATGTTGTTGCCGTGATTTATTGATACGCCGTATGTTCTTAATATTCTTTCAAGGTTTGATTGTCTTGTAGAAAATCCCTTTAACCTTTGATTTCTGTCGCAAATCACCCGACAGTTTAAACTTGAAGAAGCACTGAGGGAGTTCGCTAATATTTTGTTTTTACAGGCAAGGGAGAATGACAGGCATCAGCTTGTCAAATGTTCTGCCCTGTCCCCATTCTCCAAGGGCTTTAAATTTCCATTCATTATTGTGTCTGTAAAGCTTTGCAATTACAAGGCCTGTGTGTCCTCCTCCTTCAACAGAGAGGTTATATCTTGCAATTTCTTCTCTGCTACCAGGGTTTGTCAATACGCAAAATGCATTTGGTATTCCATCAAATGTTTCAGAAGAGAAGCTGTTAACCACAAGGGCCAGTGATTTTATCTGCTCAGGAACTGTTTTCAGGTTGACCCTGATCTCTTCATTAGGTGTACCAGCCTTACCCCCTCCTGTAAGGTCATCTCCTGTGTGTACAACAGAGCCATCCTTGCTTTTGAGTTGCCTGAACCAGACAGCATCAACAAGGTTTTTGTTTTCGTCAAATAGCAGGCAAGATGCATCAAGGTCAACACTGACCTTTTTTTTTCCGAAAAATCCTTTTTTTCAATCTGGTCCCACCCAAGACCAAGCGCAATACTTGTAAGACCAGGTGCCACTTTTTCCAAAGAGATGTTTCCACCTTTGGTTAATGAAATAGCCATTTGTTTCCTCCGTTTTTTTGTTTTCTGCGGGAATATGAAATGCCTTGAATTGACGGATGATCATGCAGCCGTGGTATAATTAAATAACAGGATTACTTTAATTGTCACAGCATGTCAAGAGCAAAACATTATAGATTCATTAGTTTCAAAAGTTATTGAATCTAAAAATTATTTGGAGAACTTAATTTTGATGGTCTCGTAAAAAGCCAGATTTCAGCATTTTTTGAGTTGTAACATGCTGAAATTATTAATAGCAAGTTTACTATTTCTGACTTTTTACAGGTTCATCAATTTTCGGTCAAGATTTTATGAGGTTTAAATCGCGAACTGACATGTGTGTATGATATACTCAAAATCGAGATCTTATTGGCTTTCTTGGCATTTATTGCATTTATCTGAATCAGGATAACCAGGATTTACAGGATGTCCAGGATTTTTATCCTGTAAATCATTATCATCCTGGGTATCCTGATTCAGACAGCAGTGACAAGGCTCAACAGAGCATAGGTGTCGGCTTTGAAGATATATCAAATATATTGAGAAGGTATTAAAATGAAGAGTGACACCCTTAAAAAAAACAGATAAAGCCATCAGGTGATGCCACTCTTCATGGGGTGGGCAGGATTATCATGAAAATCCATTGTCTGATTTTCATGAATAGGGTGGGGGGTTAAGAGCCAAAACAACACTAAAATGGCAACTTAGTCAAAATAGACATTTATTGGCTTTCTTGGCATTTATTGCATTTGTCTGAATCAGGATAACCAGGATAACCAGGATAACCAGGATAAAAAAGATGTTCAGGATAGATAATCCTGCCTTATCTTTATTAATCTTGGGAATCCTGATTCAGACAGTATTGAGAATGCTCAAGATTTTATAGGTATCGATTTTGAGAACTTAACAGAAGTATAACTAAGGACTTATTTATTGTTTAAGTTCTTTTTTCCGGTTCTCTACAAATTCTGTGAGCTGACGCTCAATTTCCGGATCAATTGCAGGTTTTTCATAGGTTGCAAGGCGCTGGCTGACCTTGTCGTATGCTACCTGGTCAAGGCGTTTTTTGCCTGATGCGCTCCATGAGTCATGATTCATGCGATTCATTATTGTTGGCATGAAAAATTCGGTTCTGCACAGCTTGAATGTTTTGGGCTGGGTGAGATATTGTCCGCCAATACCCACATTTTTAATCATTTCAATATCAATTGCATCATCGGTTACCTGTATGGGTTTAAACATGTTCTTGATCAACCCGCAAAGCTCCTCATCAATGATGAACTTCTCATAGCTCATTCCTATATATGAACCAAGTATGCCGCATGAATGAAGAATGAAATTAACCCCGTTTCTTGCCGCAGTATAAAGGGCAAGGGCAGACTCAATGCCTGCCTGGGCATCTGCTGTCAATGCATCTGTCAAGGAGCCTCCGGAACGGCAGGGAAGTTTGTAATATCTGGCCATCTGGGTGACAAAGGAAATGTTTTTTGAAAGCTCAGGGGCACCTATTGTGAGACCGCCTGATTTCATGTCCATTGCAGATGATGTTGATCCATAAATAACCGGGGCGCCTGGTCTTACAAGCTGGGAAAGGGCAACACCAGCAAGTATTTCCGCGTTTTGAAGGGCAAGAACCCCATCAAGGGTCACAGGCCCTGATGCACCTGCCATGATAAGAGATGCAATAACACATGCCTGTCCATGACGTGCAAGTTCAATAAGTGATGCTGCCATCTCATCGGAAAACTGCAAAGGAGAGAGGGAGTTGATAAGAGAAACAGTTACCACCTTGTCCATGATATTCTCTTTGCCACCCCATGCAATGGCTGCCATTTCAATTCCGTCCAGGGCTCCCTGCCTTGAAACAGGGCTTCCCATGAAAGGTTTGTCACAAAGCAGCAGATTGGAAAGGTTAAGGTCAAGGTGGACTGTCTCATGTGGCATGTCAGATGGCTCAACCATCATCCAGCCATTCATGTTTATATGTTTTGATGTCTGGATAAGTTTGCAGAAATTGTCATAATCCTCCATGGTGGCTTCCCGTTTTTCGCCATCAAGATCAATGACAAACGGCGCACCATAACCAGGAGCAAATACAAAATCATCCTGGCCGACCTCTACATTGTTTTCGGGATTTCTTGCATGTACAGTAAATCTTTCAGGCACTGTCTCAAGTGCTTTTTGGATATCAGATTCCTCAAAAAAAACTGTTGTACCTTCCACACGCTGACCATTTTTCTTGAAAAACTCCAGAGCTTCGTCGTCATTAAATGCAATTCCTGTGGTTTTCAGAAGATCCATTGAAGCTGCATGGATTTTTTCTATCTGCTCTTTTGTTAACTCCTGCATTCTGTCGTACATGTTTGTTCTCCTTTAAGGAATTTTTAAAGATTATTTTCATTTTTATAGCGATTAAGCCCTTTGAATATGCCGTACAGGGCAAAAAGCAGCAGAAACATCAATGGAAAAGCAGTTGCAATGGATGCTGTCTGGATAACTTTAAGGCTTCCTGTGCCTGCAAGTACAGCAGCAACAGCTCCCAGTGCAATACCCCAGAAAGCTCTTAGGTTTCTGCCTGGATTCTCATGGCCTGATACAAACATTGCAAGGGATATGGCTGCGGAATTGGCACTTGTCAGAAAAAATGTACCGATGAGAAAAATCAGGGCAATGGAAAGAATTCCGGACATTGGCAGGTGCTGGGCAATGGCAAATATGGCACTTTCCACGCCATGCTCTTTTAAAATTCCTGTGACATCATATTTGATACCGACACCACCGATAACTCCATACCATAAGAAATTGCCAATACTTGGAAGAATAAGTGTTGCAGCAACAGTTTCACGAATTGTTCTTCCCCTTGATATCCTTGCAATAAATACTGCGACAAAAGGTGCCCAGCTCATCCACCATGCCCAGTAAAAGACAGTCCAGCTTCCGATCCAGTTACCTTCATAACCAGGACCTGTAAAAAGGCTCATGGGGATAAAATGGATAAGGTACTGACCAATTGCGTTGGTGGTCAAGTTGATAAGAAAGATGGTTGGCCCGAAGATAAGTATGAAAAACCACACAGCCACAAATACCCACATATTGATGTCGCCGATGATTTTAACTCCCTTTTCAAGACCTGTATATACTGAAAATGTAAAGATTGCTGTCAGCACACCTATTATAATGTATGTGCTTCCGGGGCCAAGCTGCATACCATATTGATATTTCAGCCCGCTTGAGAGCTGAAGGGCGACAAGTCCCGTTGTTGTGGCAAGTCCTCCAAGGGTAGCAAACACAGCAAAAATATCAAGGACTTTTCCCCATGTGCCATGAATCTTATCGCCAATTACATAATAAAAGGCGCTGGAAAATTTTAAGGGGAGTTTGCGTGTAAAACATGCGTGTCCCAGGGCAACTGTCAGCATGGCATAGATTGCCCAGGCACTTAGCCCCCAGTGAAAGAATGAGTATGTCATTGCATTTGCACCGGTTTGCGGTGTGTTTGGCTCGCCGCCAAAATAGGGAGGAGGGCTCATGTAGTGATATGCGGGTTCAGCAGGTCCCCAGAAAACAATGCCTGCGGCTATGGCTGAACCAAAAAGCATTGCAAACCATGAAAAATTGGAGAACTCTGGTTTTTCATGTGGCAGCCCAAGTTTGAGATTGCCGTAACTTTTTCCCATCAGAACAAAGCACCCGATTACAAGGGCAAAAGCAGTAAGAAGATAGAGCCATCCCCAGTAAGTGGTTGTCCAGCTAAAAACAGCGTTGACTGCAGCACTCATGTTGTCCGGCATAAGAATAGACCAGAGAACAAAAATAATTGTCAGCGTGGCTGACACCCAGAATACCATGGGATCAAATGGTTTTGTTTTTTCGATTGAATTTGACACGTTAAACTCCTGTAAAACAAGGTTATAAAATATATGTTGTACCCTCATCCCTTCAGGGGATTCTTCAAGGGATGAGTTACACACTGTTTTTTTTTACAGATTCAGCAATCTTTAACTGCCTTTGACATGCCATTGCTAAAATGCATATGACATGCCATTCTTATCCGTTGATTTGAGAAAAAGCTTTTAATATCTGTTTAAAAAAAGTGATAAAAGCCCAATAATTAAGGGGTTTGAAGTAAAAAAGTCATTGAAAATAAAATTCTGCTGATACTTTTTACGATACGATTAAGCTTGTTATTGAGGGGGACTTAGCTTTTAAAAGAAAAAAAATTTTCGCCTTTAAGAACTCCATGGTGTCGTGATTTTTTTCATATGAAAAAAAATATGACAAAACTTTTATTGTGCGTAGAGTGCCTTGAAAAACACAGCTTTGTAGTTAACCTTTTATCGTGCAAATGTGATTTTGCATTGTAGTTCTGTGTCAAAGCTAAAAACTGATTCATATAAAGGCAGGTGAATATGATACTTAATACTATAAAAAAACAGAGTATTATCCTTCCTGTAACAGGAATGCACTGTGTAAATTGTGCTGCAAATATTGAGAAGAATGTTGGTAAACTTACTGGCATTACAAATATAAATGTTAATTTTCCGGCAGAGCAGATAAATCTGACGTTCTCTCCGGAAGAGATTGAATTGTCTGACATTGTTAAGAGAATTGAGGAGCTTGGATTCAGGATACCCTGTGAAAAAGAGATTTTCCCCATAACAGGCATGAGTTGCGCTAACTGTGCATCCGGTGTTGAGCGAACCTTTAATAAAAAATTCAGGGTGTGATAAAAGCATCTGTAAATCTTGCATCGGAACAGGTGACAGTTGAATATCTCCCTTCTGTTGTTACACCGGATGAGATGGCGGAAGAGATCAGAAAGAGTGGTTTTAATCTTGTGTTGCCGGATAAAACCTTTGATGATTCACTCTCCGAAATTGATGGAGAGCTTTCTGAAAAGGATATGCAGGAGATTTCCGACCCTGAATCAATGGCAAGGCGTGCTGAAATAGCTGCCCAGACCCGTAAATTCGTAGTTGGAGCGCTGTTTGCCTTTCCCCTTTTTACACTCAGCATGATGAGGGATTTTGGCATAACAGGAGAGTGGAGTCATGCAGCGTGGGTGAACCTTCTCTTTTTTATCCTGGCAACACCGGTGCAGTTTTATACCGGAAGCGATTATTATGTTGGAGCTTGGAAGAGTCTTTACAATCGAAGTCCTAACATGGACCTTCTTGTTGCTTCAGGCTCTTCTGTGGCATATTTTTATTCTGTGGCTGTTATCTGTTTTCCATCATCTGGGCTTCATGTCTATTTTGAGACATCTGCTGTGATCATAACTCTTATAAAACTTGGAAAACTCCTTGAGGCACGAACCAGAGGTAAAACAGGAGCTGCCATCAAAAAACTCATGGGGCTGCAACCTGTAACATCTACAATTGAAAAAAACGGTGTTGAAAAAAAGGTTCCTGTGAAAATGCTGCAAATCGGAGATGTTGTTGTTATACGCCCAGGGGAGAGAATTCCAGTGGATGGTGTTGTAATTGAAGGTAACTCCACCGTTGATGAGTCCATGCTTACAGGCGAGCATCTTCCAGTTGAAAAAAAGAGAGGAGATAAAATTACAGGCGGCACAGTCAATGGGGAAGGGTACATTAAATTCAAGGCTACGCATATTGGAAAAGATACTGTACTTGCAGGAATCATAAGGCTTGTACAGGAAGCTCAGGGGAGCAAAGCCCCAATCCAGGCACTGGCGGACAGGGTTGCATCAATTTTTGTTCCTGCTGTTATGGTCATTGCGTTTATAACTTTTGCCATATGGTGGGGCGTGACAGGAGAGTTTGTACCGGCTATGATACGTATGGTTGCAGTTCTTGTCATTGCCTGCCCCTGTGCCCTTGGGCTTGCAACCCCTACGGCAATAATGGCCGGCACCGGTAAGGGTGCAGAAAACGGAGTTTTGTTCAAAAGAAGCGATGCTCTGGAAAAGGCTGCCGAACTTGATATTATTGTTCTTGATAAAACCGGAACCATGACAATGGGAAACTTGCAGGTAAATGATCTCATACCCATAAATCAGATTGAACAAGCTGGCTTCTCAATTAAAGGGCCTTCTGAAAATGATTTTTTTGCAACAGACACAGAATCTACAAAAAAAACAGGTCAAAAGAATGCTTTAAGCAATACTCTAAACAACACTCTAAAAAATGCTCTAAGCACCACCCCAGGTAACACTCTAAGCAATACTCTTATTCAAACATCTGCCATTGATCCTGAGTCTGAGCTTCTAATTTATGCTGCTTCCATTGAAAAAGCTTCGGAGCATCCTATTGGAAAGGCCATTGTAAAATTTGCAGAGGAAAAAAAATTGGATCTTTACCCTGTCAGGGATTTTAAAGTCCGCAGTGGAGAAGGGGTTGAAGCCACTGTAAACAACAGAAGATTTCTTTTTGGCAAGCCACAACTGTTTTTTGTTGATGGTGATGATAATAAGCCATCTGAAATCCAAAGAAAGGTTTTTGAACTGCAGAAAAAAGGCAGAACAGTAATGCTTCTTGGAGAACAATCTTCGATAAAAAAATCAGGTCATTTGTATTTTGCAAAAGATATGGATCATCTTTCTTTAGCAAAAGATACAGATCGTCTTTCTTTTATAAAAAATATAGACCATCTAACTTTTAAAAAAGATATAGATGATTCACCTCTTAAGGAAAATATTATTGGAATAATATCAGTTTCAGATACTCTCAAGCCAGAAACCAAAGAAGCTGTTGAAGCACTTCATAAAAAGTCACTGAAGGTAGTCATGCTGACAGGGGATAATATTGAAACAGCAAAAGCTGTGGCAAAAGAGGCCGGAATCCATGAAGAAAATATTGAGGCAGAGGTACGTCCTGAAGAAAAGGCAGACAAAATCAAGGCTTTGCAGTCATCCACCATGCTAAAAACTCATGACCAAATGAGATTTCGGCCACCCCCGATCATGAAAACAGAATGTGTTTTCACGGTAAAAGATGAGGATGGAACTGTAGCTACAAATCTCAATCATTCCATTGAAAGCAGAAAATCCCGCCCCTTTCTGGTGGGAATGGTTGGCGATGGGATTAACGATGCACCTGCCCTTGCCTGTGCTGATGTTGGTTTTGCCATTGGCACAGGGACAGATATTGCAATAGAGACAGGCGATATTATACTCTCCAGTGGTTCTCTTTCAGGAATTCCAAAAGCCATTGAGATAAGCCGTAAGACCCTGCAAACAATAAGGCAGAACCTGTTTCTGGCTTTTTTCTACAATATTATCCTGATTCCGGTTGCTGCCGGAGTTCTTGCTCCATTTGAAGTTTTTCCGGATTTTCTGCGTCAACTGCATCCAATCCTGGCTGCCCTTGCCATGGCTTTGTCAAGTATTTCCGTGGTGAGCAACAGCTTGAGGCTTTATCGCAAATGAGTTGCGGTACACAATTTGCAATAACCCCTCTCTAAAACCTGTTATACTCAAAATCGACATCTTATTGCTTTTGCATAAGTTATTGCAGTTGTCTGAACCAGGATAACCAGGATGGATAGGATGCTCAGGATAGATAATCCTGCCTTATCCTGTTAATCTTGGGAATCCTGATTCAGACACTATTGACAAGGCTCAAAAGGTTGTAGCTGTCGATTTTGAGGTTATAACAATGCTCCATATGGGTTTTGTGCAGGAACGCTCAGTTTTTTGTAAACAAGGTATGCATATCCGTATATTGAGTTGTCGTTTCGTGTTATTCCCAAAATAGGCTATTGCACTGTCAAGACTTAATTTTAGGGTTATATGCAACGTAGAGGCAAGGCATGCCTGTCTCTACAATTAAACGAACCCTAATTTTTAGCTTTGACAATGCACTATATTTTAATTCACGGGGAGGGGAAAATGAAAGGTAAATATTATATTTGTATTTTTACAGCCTTTGCTCAACTGTTTATTGCAGCCTCACTTTTTGCATCATCATGGAATGTAAACGATTTTGACTATATCTATGAAGTCGGCCCTGGTTATGAATTTGAAACACCAACTGATATCCCATGGAATACACTTCTTCCCTCAACCATAGTAAGAATTCACTGGAGAGCGGAACCCTATAAGAGCAAATGGGTTATTACAACAACTGCAACATCTGACAGACCTGTAGTGGTTACAGGTGTCTCAGAAGATGGTAAGTTGCCTGTAATATCAGGTGATGATGCTGTGACTCCTTCTGGTCTTTATTATCTAAATGAAGACCGCTCCATTGTAAAAGTTGGAAATTATACCGGTTCATCAGACACTGACATACCAGCCCATATTTTTATTGAAAATCTTGATATACGAACAGCCAGACCCGGCTATCAGTTTATCAACAGATACGGGGATGTAACAGGTTACAGAAACAATGCTGCTGCCGTGCATATTGAGGAGGGCGATTCAATAACCCTTAAAGGATGCATACTCCATGATTGTGGAAACGGACTTTTCACCTCCCATCTGACGAGACAGATTGTTATAAGCGGCAATTATATTTATGATAACGGTATTGAGGGAAGGTACTATGAACATAATACATATACAGAAAGCCTTGGAATTACATATGAATACAACCATTTTGGGCAACTTAGGGATGGTTGTGGAGGTAACAATTTAAAAGACAGGTCAGCCGGTACAGTTATTCGATACAACTGGATTGAAGGGGGAAACAGGCAGCTTGACCTTGTGGATACGGATTATGAATCCTTTTTTAACGATCCATCCTACAGTGAAACTTTTGTCTATGGCAACATTCTTATAGAACCTAATGACGCCGGAAACAGCCAGATCATTCACTATGGTGGTGACAGTGGGGATACCAGCCTCTACAGAAGAGGGACTCTCTACTTCTATCACAATACAGTTATCTCAAGAAGGACAGGCAATACAACACTTATAAGACTTTCCACAAGCGATGTGACAGCAGATATCCGCAACAACATCATTTATACTGAAGCATCTCCAGGGCGTCTTGCACTCACCAATGGTCTGGGGCAACTGAATCTTGTTCATAACTGGATCACCGAGGATTACCGCAACTCATTTGAGTCAACTTCCGCAGATATATTGTGGTCAACAGGCAACATTACCGGCATAGATCCTGGTTTTATTGATATTTGGGCAGATGACTTTGGATTGAGTTCAGATTCAGATTGCGTGGACAATGCATATGAAAATGCAGATGCTGCCTTAGAGCATCCTGTTATCTACAGCTACAGGAAAGATCAGTTGTATGATGATCGTCATATTTCAGGCAGCGGTGCGGATATCGGAGCATATGAATATGCTGAGTCAACAAATATTTATGATCTTAACGGTGATGGAAATGTTGATATTCTGGATGTGATTGAGTGCGTTAACAGCGTGCTTGGCCAAAATCCCCTCAATCACGATCTAAATGGTGACGGAAATGTTGATATTCTGGATGTGGTAATGATTGTCAATGTTATTGTTTCATGAACTCCAGATTTTCATCATTGTTATGGCATCCTTCATATCATGCAGAAAGTACTTTACACTTTCCGGAACAGGCCACCAGAAAAACCGGAGTTGTGTTCAGGTAAATGTAAACTGGCAAATGAAAGATGCCATTGTTATGACTCAAAAAGACTTTTTGAAAGCTTTTTTTCGCCATATCGCATTGGAAGAAAAGTAACCAGAATACATATAACAAGAGCTGCCCCAAATGAAAAGATCATCCAGGTAATGTCAAAGGTGCTGTATGCACGGGATTTGAACTGGGAACGGAGAATATGATAAACAGGCCCTGCCTGTAGCACAATAACAGCTCCAATAAATGCAGCACTTAAAATCATGAATATCATTCCTCCATAGCTTGTTATGGTCTGTGCCGGATTCTCTGATTTAAAGCTTGGGAAAGCAGCACCAAAGCCAATTCCCAGAGCCACAACCCCCGGAACCATAAGAAGGGTATTAATGCATGACAGCGCCATCATGAAAGGTACCACATCAAGAAGCAGATTTGTTCCGATAATAAGCACCAGTGTCATTATAAGCAGAGGAAAAAGGTAGATCATATATTTAATCCACAAAAAAGATCTAAGGGAGACAGGGCCTGACCGGATAATCCAGATGGATTCACCCTCCATATTCACAGCCGGAAAGGCAAACCGGCCTGTTATGGCTGTTAGAACAAAAAATGCAAGTCCCATGTTGAGAAATGAGAGCATATTCTGGAGATAGAGGGTTCGTATGGGGGCTTTGTCAAGGGGAAGAACCTTGAAATTGTAGATATAGATGCCTATAAGAGCTGCAATGAGGAAAAGCTGTGACCATTGGGTCTGATCCCGGAAAAATGTTTTTATCTCTTTGTCCACAAGTGCTCTGACAGGGCCCGAAAGCCTTTTTATAAGGGGAAGATCAAGCCTTCTTGCCGAAAAAAGCCTAGCTGCTGATGTCTGTGCCCTTGATACTCCATTAAAATAGAGAATATCCGCCACCGCCATAAGCACAAATCCCATGAAAACCGAAAAGCTCAAGGCCAGAAGCATATGAAAGCAGGCAACACCGGAAAATCCTTCGATGGCTGCCATAAGAGCATCATAACACCATGTACTGGGCAGAAACGGAGATGATGGGGTTGACATGGATTTTATATAAAAAAGCGTGACTGAAAATACTTCGGGGTCAACCATCCTTTCAGGCCTTAATATTCTCAAAGCAATGTAGAGCATTATAAACAGAGAAAGTCCAAGAAAAACAAATATGGTGCGAATCCGGCTGGCAGGAACAAGCACAACAGCAATCATTACAACAATGGCACCAATGGAAGAGGCTGCAAGTGCAAGCAAAACAAGGGAGAGAAGCATAACAGGGTAAAAAGATATGCCAGTGGTATGAATCCAGCCATAGGCAACAAAAACAGGCAAAGTATAAAGAATAACCATCCAGGAGCTGTCAAGTGTGGTCTCAATCCATCTGGCCATAAAGATTTTATAGCTTGAAACAGGCATGGCATGTACTAGCTTAAGATCCTTTGCAAGATATAGCTTTGACAGCGAATTTAAAATACTGCTGAAAATAAGAAGGGAAAAAATGGTGATTATCACCATGGAGAGAAGTTTCCAGGCAAGAATGTTCCCAAGATCCTCAATATTGCTGAAGTATCTCAGAACCCGCAATGAGATGTAAAGGGCACCTCCCCAGAAAATGATACCCAGAAGAGTTATAAAGAGATATTTGTATTTGCCGATGCCTCCCGAGGAGATGCGTCCCTGGTTATAAACAGACTGGAAACGGGGTTTTAAAAGTGTGAGAATATCCTGCATGATAATGTGCCTCCTGCAAAGTTACCTGATATGATGTTACGTCATCATATCAGGTATCGGACATTATTCAATGATATTATCACCCTTGTTGCTGTTGGATAAAATTTTTGTTGTTGTTGGATAAAACTCTTGTTGCTGTTGGATAAAATTCTTGTTGTTGCCGGATAAAATTATGAATTCCATTAGCATCACCTCGACAGCGTTAAAATGGTACACCCCATTTGCATATTATCCCAGCAGCGTTAGAAAGATACCAGCAGCAATGACAGTGCCGATAACCCCTGCCACATTAGGCCCCATGGCATACATTAAAAGATAGTTCTTCTTGTCAGCCTCAATGCCAACCTTGTGGACAACCCTTGCTGCCATGGGAACAGCAGATACTCCGGCTGCACCAAGCAGTGGATTGATTTTTGTCTTTGAAAAAAGATTGATAAGCTTTGCCAGAAGCACACCTGTCATTGTGCTGATGATAAATGCAAAAAGCCCAAGCACAAAGATAAAAATAACCTTGGGTTGCAGAAAATTTTCGGCATTCATTGTGGCTCCAACAGGTACTCCAAGGAAAATTGTTACAATGTTCATAAGCTCATTCTGGGCAGCATTGTTAAGACGCTCCACAACACCTGACTCCCTGAAGAGATTCCCCAGCATAAACATGGAAATCAGCGGTGCAGAAGCAGGCACCAGAAGTATAATCACAAAGGTGGATATCAATGGAAATAGGATTTTTTCAAGTTTTTTAACCTTACGGCTTTTTTTCATGCGAATTTTTCGTTCTGCCTCTGTTGTCATAAGCTTCATCACCGGAGGCTGAATAATTGGAACCAGAGCCATGTATGAGTAGGCAGCAACAGCGCAGACCCCAAGAAGCTGCGGAGCCATTTTGGATGCCAGAAATATGGTGGTGGGGCCGTCTGCTCCTCCAATTATTCCTATGGTTGCGGCCTCACGTATATCAAAGCCCATGGCATTTGCCACAAAAAATGTGATATAGACTCCGGCCTGGGCACCTGCTCCAAGAAAAATGAGTCTCGGGTTGGCAATAAGAGGGCCAAAATCAGTCAATGCACCAAGACCCAGAAAAATTACAGGCGGAATAATCTCCCAGTGAATACCATATTGGTAAAACTTCCACAAAAGCCCCTCTTCCGGGGTCATAAGGCCAGCAAAGGGAAGATTGACAAGGATAATGCCAAATCCAATGGGCAGAAGAAGAAGGGGCTCATACTCTTTTTTAACAGCAAGATATATCAGGGTCAGTCCAATGAGCCACATTATAACCATGCCTGGTGTAAGGTGAAAGAGTCCTGTGGTTTGAAACAGCCTTGTAAAAAGCTCCATCATGATTGTTTCTCCTCTTTGCCTTTTTCAAGCCGGTCAATCACCAAGGCCGTGGTTTTCATGGATATATATAGAAAAGCCATGCCGAAAAAGACTCCGACAATGCCTGAGATAAAAACGGTAATTGAATTTGACATTTAAACCTGCTCCTTGTTTACCCTTTAATTATTCTTGGGAGAATCATCTGATGCTGGGGACAGATGGATTTGGGATTCTGATATGCACTTCCTGCAAAGGCTTCCATGTACTTTCTCAGATCAGCAAGTTTGACAATTTCATCCACAAGACCTGTTTTAGCGCAGAATAGTGGCCTTGATGTATCATGATATTTCTGTGCAAGTTCGTTCATCTTGTCCACAACAGGCTGAAGGTCGTTTCCTGCCTCTTTCTCCTTTACAAGACGACGGGCATATGTTGCAACGGCTGCTGTCTCTCCATGCATAACATATATCTCCGTTGCTGCTGTACCAATGGTAAAGGCGTTGTGGCGATTTGCCTGGGGGCCGCCCATGACATAGTGTGCAGCAGCAGAACCTTTTCTCAAAATTGCAAGCATCATGGGAATATCTGTCTGCTGTATTGAGTAGATAAGGGATTGTCCAAGGCCGAGAAGCTCTGCCTTTTCAGCAATATCTCCCACATCAATTCCTGAAGTGTCCTGGAACCATATTACAGGGATTCTGTCCCTGCCGCAAAGGGTTACAAACTCATTCATCTTAATGAGTCCCTGGCGATATAGCTTGCTTCCAATGCCTGGATAGTCCGCATATTCAGGGTATCCCTTGCCAAGATAGCCCTGGCGGTTACCAATGCATGCCACAAGAAATCCATCCACCTTACAAAGCCCTGTATATACTTCCGGCCCATAACCTGGACGGAACTCAGAATGCTCTCCGCCATCCACAAGTCTGGCCAGAATTTCATCAAAGTCATATACTTTTTTAGGCTCCATTGGAAGCAGCCTCATTATGTCTTCCTGTGGGAATGCAGGGGCTTTGGGTTCTGCCACCCTGAAAAATTTTGGATTATAGGCAGGCATATCCTTCATGTAATCTTTAAGGCCGTCCAGAACACCTTGTTCCTCTTCATAGACATACCTGAAAAAACCTGTGGCATCATAGTGGGTTTTCACCGAGCCCGGAGGTTTTGCACGATTCTCCTTTGCCTTTACAACAAGATCTTCTGCCATCTGGGTTGTAAAGCCTCCCTGGGGAGCCATGCCGCTTACAATTCCTGCACCACCTACAGCTATATTGCATTTTTCATGGGCAAACAAAATTGTGGGACTTATGCTCTGGTATCCGCCACCTGCGGGGTTAGTGCCATAAATGGCTGCAAGTATGGGGATTCCGGCCTGTTCAAGCTCTGCATGTCTGAAAAACGGCGCTCCTGCACCTCTTCTGTTTGCATAGAAGGTCTCCTGTTCAGGCAGTTTTGCGCCACTGCAGTTTACCAGCCACACAAGGGGAAGATTCAACCGTTTTGCAAGATCGGTCACTCTCAGGATATTGTCAGACTGGCCTGCAAGCCATGCTCCTGCCATAACCTTGTTGTCAAAGCCGATTATCACAGCCCATTTTCCGGATATCTTTCCAAGGCCGTCAATTACATTTGTGGTGCCTTCAACGTTATCTGCCGGATTATAAAGGGTGTGAAGAGGTCTCCATGTCCCTTCATCCACAAGATATTCAAGGCGCTGCCACACGGTCATCTGGCCTCTGGCATTGATTTTTTCCGTGGAAAAACCTGCATTTTTTACCTTGTCAACAGCGGCATCAATCTCTTTTTCAGCTTCAATAAATGCCTGGACATTCTCCTCTGTTCTTTTGATGGCTCCTTTTTTCAACTCTTTTCCAAAAGAAGTCATCTTTTCAAAATAGGGTCTCATGGAAATCCTCCGGGGATATCACTTTACAATTTACATGATTTATGTACTCAAGAGTCCTAACTTCTCAACTCCACCACCACATATTGTACTTTCAATTCTCTTAAAAATACTATCTGTGTCTCCATTTAGAGAACTTATGACTGACGAGATGTAGATCTTGACTGGTTATGACTTTAAAAATGGATAAAACGCTATTCAATCACAGCTATAACATCATCCTCTTCCACGGAATCACCAACCTTTACTTTTATCTCTTTTACGGTGCCGTCGCAGGGAACATATATCGGAGTTTCCATTTTCATGGCCTCTATTATTACAGCCTCATCATCTTCTTCCACTGATGCGCCAATCTCCATGTTGATAGCAACAATTTTTCCTGACAATGGTGCAAGTATCTCTTCTGACATGATCTTCTCCTTTTAGTTTGATGAACCCATAAAAAGTCTTATTTCTAGAGTTTTTCAGTCATAGCCCACTGAAATTATTAACAACTAATTTGGCAATTCCGACTTTTTACGAGACCATATAGTTTACCGTGAAAATGATTATCATTTTTATATTTGGGGGCGATTGATACGCAATCAATCATGCCCGTTTAATTACTTAGGAACAGGGTCTAAATAACTTGCCCATTAACCTCACCCCCCAGCCCCCTCTCCATGAATGGAGAAGGGGAGTTCGGGTAAGTTAATTAAACCCTATTACTTAACTATCTATTGGCTTTACGAATACCAAGCTGATCCAGGGCAATGATCCATTTGCAGATATTGCTTGAACCTTCAACCATGGAGTATGTAGGAGCATCCCGATAGTATCTTGCAACAGGATATTCTGTGGAATATCCATATGCACCCATGATTCTCATGGCATAGTTGGCACATTTTGTCACTGTTTCACCAACAAAATATTTGGCCTTCGCAACATCAAGGCCATTGTTAAGCTGACCCTGATCCTTTGCCCATGCTGCTTTATAGACCAGAAGACGGGCAGCGTCAATGTCAGTTGCCATCTGGGCAATGAGATCCTGATTCATTTGAAACTCGCCGATCTTTTTTCCAAACTGCTTTCTCTCATTACAATATTTAAGGGCAACATCAAGACATGCCTGTGCAAGGCCAACTCCACCGGCAGCAGCAGAAAGGCGTGTCTGGTTAAGTGAGCTGAAGACAATCTTTGAACCATCACCTGGCTTGCCCAGGATATTTTCCTTGGGAACCTTTACATTATCAAGAAAAACCTCTCCTGTGGGAGAAGAGTGGGAACCCATTTTATCAAGTGCAGAGGTTTTTACCCCGTCAAAATTTTTAGGTTCTATAACAAATGCGGAAAGTCCTTTGCTTCCGGCAGCCTTGTCTGTGTAGGCATAATAGATAAGAACATCCGCAAAGCTTGCATTTGATATCCATGTTTTTGAGCCATTAAGAAGCCAGTGGTCACCCTTGTCCTCGGCGGTTGAGGCCATTGCCATGACATCAGAGCCTGCGTCAGGTTCGGTTATGCCAAAGCCTCCGACATATTCAGCGGTACAAAGTTTTTCTACATATTTCTTTTTTGCCTCTTCTGTTCCATATTTAAAAATAGTATATCCACATCCCAGTACCTGCATATTGACCTGAACCCTGAGAGATGACGATGCCCTTGCAATCTCCTCTGTTACGATCATTGCGGCCATCCACCCCATATCCTCTCCGCCATACTCTTCAGGAATAACTGTACCGAAAAAACCAAGCTCTCCCATTGGTTTCATGACCTCTTCATAAGGGAAGTAGTGATCCTGATCCCACTGGTCTGCATTGGGAGCTATTTTTTTTCTTGCAAATTCACTAACGGCTTTTTTGAGCATCTCAAGCTCTTTTGAGAGTTTAAAATCCATGATATCTCCTTATATTGTATTCCAGATAATGAAATTATCCTGATATGTATGTAAAGCTACGGCAAACAGTGTTCCGGCAAAAAACGCATTTATCTGGAAGGCTATATTTCAATTGCCTTTTTAATGGTTTCCATGGCACTTTCATAAACCACAGGTTTAAATATTGCTTTCAGGGCATAGGTTAACATCTCAAGTGTAATTCCTATGTTTTTTGATGCAATGACACCAAGAGCTGCAAGTGCCCAGTCAGGTTTCTTTATTTTCATCTCTCTGAAATCAACTTCAAACACACTTGCTCTGGTTTCGGGGATGGCTACGCTTTTCTCTTTAAGAAGAAAGGTATCAGGGCCAAGTTTTGCAAACATCTTTTTGCGGCGGTCAACCCCTTCGTCACTCAATGCCAGAACAATGGAAGGAGACTCCAATCCTGCATACCCTATCTTTTCAGGAGAGAGAATAAGTTCACTTACAGACTGTCCCCGAAGAACCGTGATATTGTAATCATTTTTCATGGATGCATTGAATCCTGCTGCCATGCCTGCATGACATACTATGTCACCTGCTGTTACAATTCTCATTCCTGCACTGCCCAAAATTACAATCTCCTGGCGTTGGGGATTTTCCATGTCAAAGTTTTTTTCCACTTTTAACGCTTCAGGAAATTTTGTCTTTTCAGCCGCAAGTTTCCGGTATTGCTCTCCATACTCAGGTCGTTGATTTTTCTCAACAATGCCCCCTTCAGCAGGAAGATTTTCAATCATCTCGTCAATGGCTTTGGGTGTCAGGCGGTTTCTTTTGGTGTATCTACCGGTACACATACCAAGGGTTTCAACAAGGGCAAATCCTTTGTGAGTTATGGCGTTGCAGATCTGTTCCGTTAATGAAGCATCATGGCCTGAACAGCGGCTGACCCAGGTGGCTCCGGCACTTTTTGCAATTTCACATATATCAATTGGGATTTCAGCCTGGTTAAGAAATTCCGAACCCACAACGGCATCCTGTGGGGTGGTGACAGAATATTGGCCGCCTGTCATGCCAAAATTAAAGTTGTTAAGCACAAGAAGTGTGATATCAAGATTTTTTCTGCATGATGAGAGAACATGCGCCCCGCCAATACCAAGGCCTCCGTCTCCCATTGTTACAATTACATTTAACTCAGGGTCAGCAAGTTTAAGTCCCGATGCATAGGTAAGCGCCCTGCCATGCAGTCCGTGAAGGGCATGTACATTAAAAAAAGTATCAAAAAGACCGGAGCAGCCTATATCAGTTACAATAACAGTCTTTTCTGCAGGAATGCCAAGGGATACAAGTGCAGAATCCAAAGATTTTGTGATTCGTTCATGGGTACAGCCGGGGCAGAATACTGGCGGGCGGGCTGTATTGAGAAAGCTGTTCATTTTTAATATCCTCCTCGGTTTTCTGCATGTATATTCAGCACACTTTTAAATAATATGTTCATTTTCAATTACCTCCACGGTTTCGGCAGGGATATTGAGTACACTTTTCATCTTCAATTACCTCCATTATTTTTCCTGGAGTGATGAGAACACCATTCATCTGGCCATAAAACTGGATCTTTTTGTCCAGCAGAATTCTTTCAATATTGTCAATATACTGACCAAGGTTCATCTCCAGGACAACAATGCGGCTATATTTTTCAGCTTTTGTGCGGATGAGTTTTTCAGGAACAGGCCACAGGGTCTGAAGGCTCAATGTGGAAACAGATTTTCCCTTTTTTTCCAGCATGGAACAGGCATCTTCAGCAGCCCTTGATGTCACCCCGTAACTAATGACAAGGGTATCGGCATCTTCCCTTTCATGTTCATCATAAATTGTCAAATCCTCTTCAGCATTGAGTATCTTATCCCTTAAACGATCCTGTGCTGCGGCAATGGTATCAGGATCAATTGTAATATAACCATCTGGCCCATGTGTTGATGAAGTCTGCCTGACAAGAGTTTTTCCACCGATGGGAAGAAAATCCGGCACTCCTCCAGGCTCTGCCTTAAATGGGATAAATTTATCATTTGCACAGTTGTTTTTGTCTTCATTGTCCTGATTAACAGAAGAAGTAACTGGATTTTCAGAAGAGGAGGTCTTATTCCCACAGGATTTAAACAATTTTCTTTCAACAAGATCCGGAAGTTCCACAAGATCAAGATCTATGCTCTCCTTTGTCATCCCGATCTCTTTATTGGAGGCAATAAATACCGGGCATCGGTATTTTTCGGCAAAATTGAAGGCGTGAACCGTAAGTGAGTAGCAATCTTTTACATCCCTTGGCGCAAGCACAATGACTGGAACCCCTCCGGTGTTGCCCCATCTTAAAAACTGGATATCGCTGTCAGCTCCACGGGTAGCAGAGCCTGTGGATGGGCCAAGACGCTGAACATCCACTATAACCATGGGTATCTCGCTTCCAACAGCAAATGATATCTGTTCGCTGTAAAGACTGATCCCAGGCCCGGATGTTGCTGTCAAAACCTTTTTGCCTGCCATTGATGCTCCAATGCAGTAGCCCATGGATGCGATTTCATCCTCTCCCTGAATACAGATCCCACCCTTTGGGGGAAGCATCTTCAGCATATTAGCAAAAACCGTGGTAGCAGGAGTGATGGGATATCCAGCAAAAAATGTGCATCCAGCTTTGATGGCACCCCTTGCAACAGCTTCGTTTCCTTCCATAAATGATAATGCCATTATAATCTCCCGATGTTGGAGTTGTCGAAAGTAATTATAAACTATACCAATATTATAATTATGTCCCGATTTAATTATCTCAATATTTAATCAAATATTTAATCAAATTTTTTTCGAAGATACAATGCACTAATAGCCCTGTCAAGGAAAAATTGGTTTAAAAACCGTTTTTGTCTATTTTATTTATTTTTCTGAATAGTGCTTTTTCAATAGCTTTATAGAAAAATTTTGGCATCTTTCATTTATCGGTTTACACTTTTCTGAACCATGATTTTCATGATTAAGGGATTTTCTTGATTATTCATCATGTTAATCCTTAAATCCTTTAATCATGGTTCAAAATTTTCCGAAAAGTGTAAACTACTTTTGAGCTGATATGAAGGATGCCAAAATTTTTTATTATTTAGTAAAAAAATTGATATAGATAACAGGTGGTTAGATTTTTCTGTTATCAATTTAATTATCTGGAATACTAAAGTTTAAACTATCGCTACCGGTGTAATCATAGATGTGTCGATTTTAATGGATGGCAGATGATAGATTCCCCGCAGAGAATAATTATCAGATTGTCTTCTGTACTTTATAGTAAAATCAAAATCCAGAAGCCTTGAATAAAAAGTTTCAAACACATTGCTTCGTGTCTCAAGCGATATGAACGTATCACTTTTTAGCCCCCAGATTCCCGCAGCATGGTGGATCATAAGAGAAAAGCATATAGCTGACATATATTTGGAAAGAGGTTCCCTGAATATTTCAGGATAGAATTTTGATACATTCAGAGCGTGGGAAAAATTGTCATGGGAGAGAATAAGTTCCTTAGATATTTCCACTTTTTTCTCCTGACTGTAGAGAAAATACTCAATACACGAGCCATCCATGAAGTAAGAGAGGGAAAATCGTCTGAAAAAGGCAGGCGCATGAAGTTCCATAAATGAAATTATAACTTTTGGTATATTTTCAGGAACACTGTCTGGCGAAGAAAGTGGCTTATTGGATGAGAACATAGTCTCACCTTTTAGCCAGATATCAAATGGATCATGGCATTCAAGGGTATGAAGTATGGCTTTTGGCATCTCAACCGCTTCACACTCCATTCCAAAGGAGTTACATACCCTCCCCAGAGTATCTCTTGCCAGAAAAAATACAAAATTGTTTGATGCCGAAGCATTGATTTCAGCATCAGGATTACCTGTCTGAAACGCCTTTTGACAAGAGGCTAAATCAAATGAATGCCATGATCGGCAGATCATAGGACGAACAGGGTAGATCATGCACTTATTATGATCCAGAAAAATACAGGGAGTACGATTTTTTATTTTAACCCGATTTGCGAGGTTCTTTCCATGGGTCAGATAAATGTTGCTCTGAATCCTGTTATGGAGTCTTTTTAACTCATCTGAAGAAAAATTTGTTTCAATCCAGGAAAAAATCCATAATGCCTCCACAGGGGTGAGCCGGATTCGGGAGTGACAGCATAGGCTGCATCCAGCTTTGCAGGCAATATTTGAACCCGATGTGCTCTCATGAACCTGCTTTACAATATTCTCTGCAAGTTCTATGAGTTCCGTTAAAAGCTCTGTAATACCTTTGCGGGAAAGGCCTTTTTGTACATGTGATTCAATAATCTGCATAAAAAGGGCACGAAGCACCTCTTCTGCATGACGCATATCTGTATCCACAATATCTCCTGATGCTGTGTAAGACGGAGATCAGTCTGCGGTGATTTGCAAAAGAGGTCTGAGCTTACAGATTGTCTAAACCATCATGGCATTAGAGACAAGGCATGCCTTGTCTCTTCACCACCACCGATTATGAAAATGATGAGAGGTGTTTTCATGGTAAACGGGCATGATTGCGTATCAATCACCCCTAAATATAAAAATGATAGTCATTTTCACGGTAAAAGAAACTCAACTCTTGCCGTGTGCCTTTAATATGGAAATATAAGGCCTGAAAAGCTCCTCAAAATCTGAAAGTCCCCTTGTTAGGAGTGCTGGCATGTATTTAACTTCATTATCATTGATAACAAGATTGGCGCTGTTGGTGAGTGCCTCAAGGTCATAGAGTGTTTTGAATTCAGGCCCTATTAATATATAAAAAATTGTTCGACGATTAGCCATGCTCATCTGTTGCATGAATTGATGGAAATCATGTAATTTTAAAATCTTGTTTTCATAGGCAACATGATAAACCACAATGGAATAATCTGTAAATCTCATGCTGTTTATGGCCTCATCAACATTGGCAGGAGTAATAATTTGATACTCTTTTCCCTTTAAGGTATTTATGACAATGGCCTTCATTGATTCATCAGGAATCATGACCATGGCAGTTGGAATATTTTTAACTATATCTTTAGCTTTGGCTTCTCCCTTGAAAAGCCAGCTTATATCAGGAGGAGCAGGAGGAGAGTGGGGATGAAGATTTGTTGATTTAATGGGACTTGGAGATGCGTGGGATATCTCTTTGTCCACAACCCTGCCTTCCTTATCAAGTTCTATTGGTTTTTTACACTTTGGACATCCGAACTTAAGTGTTCTTCCCTGGGGTAATCTTTCAAGGGCTGCGTTTATTTTATTTATATGGTCAGCCGAAAAGCGGAGTGCCTGGCTGCAATTTGGGCATTCTGTAATCATTGAAATTCCTTACCTGATAGCATTTTCCTATAACCAACATGGCGATTCACTGCCATAATCCAATGGATGAACGTCGTTCAAAAAAACAGAACGTAGTAGAGACGTTGCATTGCAACGTCTCTTATTGCAACGTCTCTTATTGCAACGTCTCTTATTGCAACGTCTTTTATTGCAACGTCTTTTATTGCAACGTCTCTTATTCCAACGCCTTTCACATAAACGGCAATGGCAACACCATCTGCACAACGAACATTGAAACGTACATGGCGAATGTCAACCACAATCGAAGGGACGAATGTTGTTTTTAGAACAGTCAATTAAACGGATTAATGTATAAAATCACGCTGGATTTGGCGATTGCTCTTCATCTTTCTCAGCCCCCTCTGACTCTTCTGTCTCATCTGTTTTCCAGTCAATGGTCAAGCCTTCAAGATCAGATGTCTCTTCTCCTTTTTCTCTCTTAAGCATATCCAGACCACGGATAAGAATATTTTTGTTGGAACAGTAGGAAAAGGCAGTCTCTTCTGATATCAGCTCTTCCTTGTAAAGTTGAAGAATGTGCTGATCAAATGTTTGCATTCCAAAGGCTGTGCCATTGGCAATAATTTCATTGTATGTTTTACCTTCTGATTCTCCATTTATTATGACATCGTTGATCCTTAAGTTCATGCCCATTATCTCCAGGGCGGCAACCCTTCCTCCGCCGTTTCTGGGAAGCAGACGCTGGCATATAATATATCTGACAGTATCTGCTAACCTTAAACGTACCTGAGCCTGCTCTTCCTGTTCAAACATGCCAAGAATTCTGTTTATTGTCTGTCCTGCATCAACCGTATGAAGGGTACTTACAACAAGATGTCCTGTTTCAGCAGCAGCAAGTCCTATTTCCATGGTTTCTCTGTCACGCATCTCACCAACAAGAACAACTTTTGGAGCCTGTCTCAACGCCGCCCTTAACCCTGATGAAAAGCTGTCATAATCATTTCCAAGTTCCCGTTGATTAAACGTGGCTCTCTTATGGGGATGAACAAACTCAACAGGGTCTTCAAGGGTGACAACATGGACGGATTTTTGTTCATTAATCTGGTTCAGAAGAGCCGCAAGCGTGGTTGATTTTCCCGAACCCGTTGAACCTGTGACAAGAATAAGCCCATTTTTTACTTCCGCCATTTTGTGAAAAATAGATGGAAGTCCAAGTTTTTCAATACTTGGAATGGTAGTCTCAAGTTTTCTCAAGATTGTTGATAGATGATTTTTCTGCTTGAATATATTTACCCTGAAGCGAGCCTTGTTACCAAGCCAGTAAGATAAATCACATGAGCCGGTTCTGACAAGATCTTCAAGAAGCCTGGGATCTCCTCCTATAAGATTGAGGGCAAAAACTTCTGCCTGAAAAGGTGTTAACTCATCAAAGTCTGGGACAACCGGAACATCTGTAAGTTGTCCAGAAGACTCGACCTGCAATTTTTTGCCCACAGTCACATTCAGGTCAGAGACATTGCTGAATGTTTCGAGCATACATGTAATCCAGTAATCAATTTCGGATTGTTTCATGGCTTTTTCTCTTTACTTTAGGTATTTTTGAGATAGTGTCATGGCTTTTTTATCTTTACCGTGGAAATAGATACAATTTTCTATATTCGGGGGTGGCTGAATCACAGCCATGTCAGTTTACTCATGAGTCGTAACTTCTCAAACATATCACCATATATTTGTGTTTTCATTTACTGCTGATAAGGCAAATTTTTGAGTACAAGATAACCATCTATATCCATCACAATAGCCTTGATGGTAACTGTTTTTCCAATATCATTTTTGTTTCTTGGATGAAGTCCATCTGGAAAATAACCGCTGACAAAAATGCAATTTACACCATCTGAAATAGACCAGTCATTTCTTGTAATAATCTTTGTTTTTCCGGAACATCCATTCCAGCCAAGGAAATTCCCTTTAACAGTAACTGCCTTCTGGTTAAGCGTTTCGGAAAATTCATAGAGATTTGAAACTGTATATATATAATCCCCTGCTCTATTTATTGGGAAATCTTTTTCATCGGTAATTTCCCTTGATGGCTCACTTTCTTGTGAACTCTGGGTTTTATCAAAAGTTTCATTTCCACCCAAACAGCTTACCAGTGCCATTGTCATAATAATCGTAATAGATATGATCAGAGAATGGAGAATATTTTTTATGTTTATGGCACTCATATCATTCAATTGTCCCGCTCTGCTCCTTCTCCTTAAATGCTTCATAAAGATTGAGAAGGTTTTGTGAGTTGTTTTTACCACGCCTCTGGTCGTAAATGGATTTGATGTTAAGGAGAATCTCTTTTTTCTCTTCAAAGGATAGAGGAGAGAATGCGCGCATGGTTACAGCAGGTATCCACCAATCAGAATAAAATCCGTTCAAAAGCCTTAATATTTCCCGGTCACCCCAGTAATCAGGAGCAGGGCGGCCAAGATGCATATATTTCATTGCGGAGCCTGTAATGGAGTCGTAAAGGTAATCCCAAAATAAAACTCCGTTTGATGGATCCATATAAAAAAGGAAGACATTTGCATAATCATCCCAGTATCCATTATCGTAATAATTTACCAGATACATATATGTCCCAGGCATGATATTCTCTTTGGTTGCATACATCTCGTAGCTGTTTCCTGATACTGCTGAATCAGGAGAGTAATATCCGTTTGAGGTGCTTGCACCTATCCAGCAGGAGCCAATTGTGAAATCAGGTTCAATGACATAAATATCAATATCTGCATCCCCAAAAAGCCCCCAGTCATCCATCCAGAGAGCAGCATATGCAAAACCGCCACTCATTGTTTGCTGGGTAATATCAGGATTGCCTCCGGATGCCCTTATAAACTCTGCAACAAAATCACTCCAGGGTGATTCTCCTGAGTTGTTGCAGGATATGGACTGATAATCCAGAAGTTCGTTACCCACCAGAATTGATTCGGTTGGAAAAAATATGGCCAGGCCGTGTGAATTGTCAACATTTGGTGCCGATATCATCCCTCCTTCCATATATGTGGATGAGTAGAAGCTATTTGAAATCACAACATTTTTTTCTATAAAATCAGCGGTTTCTGCTGCATAAGTTCCAATTTCACCTTCAAGTTGCCCAAGATTTTCAAGTAAATCAACAAGATCTATATTTCCCTTGGAGAAGTAATACTGGGAAGCAGAACGGGCATTGGCATAGGAAGGAACATGGGTGGAGATATTTTCCCTTAAAAGCGATGAGAGCTGATTGATTCTCTCATGTAATTTGTCAATTTGATCCAGAGCCAAAGCTGATTTTGTTACACTGTTTCTTGTGTTTTTATAGGAGTCCACAAAGCTTTTTACAATGTTTTTACTTAGCATGGCTCCATCCATTGAAGGATTTGCATATAGAGCGTTTAATATATCTGTGTAGGGGTTGCCATCCCCTGGTTCCACCTCCTCTGAAAAAACCATGTAGTCAGCAAGGCCTGAAAATTCATAGGCAACTTCATACATGGCCATAAGGCATGCGTCAAAGTCAATAAGATCAAGATAAACCCCTGATTGCCGCACAGCATCTCCAAGTTGTTCAAGGGACATGAAGGTGCCGGATGTCTCATCCTGGACAGCACCTTTCATCAGAATAGAGCCATTATCTTCTTTTTGTCTGCTTTTCCAGCCATCCCCGTGATCCCATATTGTCAGGGCATATCTTTCAGCAGGATATGAGCTTGCTGCCCATTGAATAAATGATGTCAAGGTGTCAGGAGAACCCATATCTGCATTGCCGATGGTGGAAATAGGAGTTACCCTGCCATCTGCAATTTTCAGGCGATATGTGGAATATCCGGACTGCATGTAAGAAGGCAGTGAAAATGAGTGATTAGGGCTGCACTCTATCTGGACAATGCAGTTGACACTGGAGTTTGATGTTGCTGCTTTCATCTCTTCCACATCCGCAATCCCTGCCTGGGAGAGATTGTTGTCTCCTCCTATGTAAACCATGTATGTCCAGTCCGCAGCATCTGCCCGAGTCTGGATAACCAAAATCAACAAAAGCATAATGATACAGCGGATTATTGAAATTTTCATAGTTCTGTCTCCTCTTTTGGGGATGTGGTAAGATAAATTAAGAGACAAGGCTATCCTTGTCTCTGTTGTTTGTCAGGCATAACTCCTGCTTCTCGTTCTCTGTACAATATAAAGAATACCAAACAGTGCCAATCCCATGGGATATACCCAGTATCTCTGGTCATGGGGAATATTGAGCCATTTTGCAACCTGATCCGGTCTCATTAGCATAAAGGTAACAGAAAGAAAAAAAGGAATTTCATATACCTTGTTTTTTGCCACAAACCACCCTTGTGTTGCTGATGCAAAGGCAAAGTTACCAAAACATGCCATTACAAAGATAAGGATTCCCTGGGGCCAGCTCGAGATATTATGAAGGATGAGATCCGAATTAAAGATAAACATGAATGGCAGAATTGCCGTTCTGATATCATACATGAATCCCTGAATCCCTGTTGCAATTGGCGGTGATTTGGCAATGGCAGCAGCAGCATATGCCGCAAGGCCCACAGGCGGGGTATCATCGGCAAGTATTCCAAAATAGAAACAGAATAGATGTGCTGCCATAAGCGGTACAATAAAATCCTGCATACTGCCGATGGAGACAATGGCAGGGGCTGTAAGGGAAGCCATAACAATGTATGTGGCTGTAGTGGGAAGGCCCATGCCGATCATAAGACTTGCAAATGCTGTAATAACAAGCATCAGGTAGATATTACCACCTGAGAGAACATCAATTACCTCTGTTATAAGTCCTCCAAGTCCCAGAGCAACAACACCCACAATAATACCAGCAGCAGCCGTTGCAAGTGCAACCGATACCATATTTCTGCCACCAGATGCAAGTGCTGAAACAATGTCTTTTATGCCCGTTATAAATGCAGGTTTCAGGGGCTCATTATTTTGCCATGCCTTTACAGGATGCTGAAGGAGCATTATGAAGGCCATGACCCATATGGCATTGAATGCAGCAAGCTCAGGGGAGTGCCTTACAACAACAAGCTCATACAAAAGCATGGTAAGGGGAACAAGATAATGTATTCCACTTATCAGGGTCTTGAAAAAAGGTGGCAGTTCTGTTCTGGGCAACCCTCTAAGGCCAAGTTTTGAGGCTTCAATATGGGTTATGTAAAAAAGTGCTGCATAGGAAGCAAATGCCGGCACAAAAGCTGCTTTTACCACCTCAATATAGGGAACATTTACATATTCAGCAATTATAAATGCTGCTGCACCCATTATGGGAGGAGCAAGCTGGCCGTCTGTGCTTGCAGCAACTTCAACAGCCGCAGCTTTTGTGGGAGGGTATCCCACTTTTTTCATCATTGGAATGGTAAAGGTTCCTGTTGTAACAATGTTTGCAATACTTGAGCCAGATACCATTCCTGTAAGTCCACTTCCCAAAATTGCAGCCTTTGCAGGCCCGCCTTTAAATCCACCAAGAAGGCTTAATGCCAACTGGATGAAATACTTTCCGCCTCCTGCTTTGTCAAGCATGGCGCCAAAAAGCACAAAAAGAAAAACAATTGTGGCTGAAACATCAAGGGGCACTCCATAAATGCCCTCGGTTGACATGGTCATCTGACCCACAAAACGGTTGAGAGAAACCCCTTTGAAGGCAATGACATCAGGCATGTGAGGTCCAAGAAATGCGTATGTGATAAATAGAATTGCAATAACAGGAAGTGCAGGTCCTATGACTCTTCTTGCAGCCTCAAGAAGCAGTACTGTCAATGTGATACCAATAATCAGATCCCTTGCAATGGGCGAGCCATACCTTTGAGCCATGCCCATGTAGTCAATGGCAATATATAGAGCGGAAAATGAGGCAACTATGGCGATAATAAAATCCATAATCGGAATTTTTTTGGTCTGTGCAAGGAAGGTAAGGCCAAAATAGGGCTTTTTGAAAAACGGGTAATTCAAAAACACTATCATAAGGGCAAAACCAAGATGTATGGCCCTTATGTAAGTGGAGTCCAGGGTGAGCCATCTTGCAATGGCAAGCTGAAAAAGACTCCAGCAGATGGCAATTGTTGGAATGATATATTTTGTAAAATCTTCGGGCTTCCTCCCGATGCCCTCCTCTTCTTCGGCAAGTTTTCTGGCAAGCTCAATGCCGTCGTCGTTATTGTTATTTTGTTTAACCATATGTTACTCCAGATAAGAAAATGGGCAATTACGAGTTTTTTTTGTTAGAAAGTCTCCATAAAATACTGACATATCCATAAAATACTGACATATAAAGACTTTTATGCATCGTTCTGATGCCCTCGCAATCATGAATGTTTATTAGAAAGTCTCCATAACATGCTGATATATAACGATTTTAATGTTTCGTTGTGATACGTCAGCAAACATGGGGGTTTATTAGAAAGTACCTGTAATAGCTTGTTTTTAAAGGATTTTCATGCTTCGTTGTGGCAAATCTGTTTGCCATGGTCGTTATATAGCTTTCCAGCAAAAAATTTTATTTTTTGGTCAAAAAAATTATTCCAGATAACAGATAGTTAGAGTTTTTCATTCTCAATTTAATTATCTGGAATACTATATTATTATTTTTGGTCTGGTATTAGAGTGGGATTAAGGACGGAAATTTCTGACGGGCAGCAAACATCTGTCAGCTATTAAGGTGTAATCTGCCTTAAAAAGGGCTGACAGAAGATGTTTGCATTCCCGCGGGTTATAAGAGTTTCTAAGCAAAATGAAAGATGCTCTTTGGGTTTATTTCAATCCAGCTTCTTTATAGTATTTCATGGCACCCGGATGAATTGGGGCTGAAAGCCCTTCAAGCATATTTTTTTTGGTCAGCACCTTATATGCTGGATGAAGTTTCTTGAATTCGTCAAAATTTTCAAATACTTCCTTGGTTATAGCATATACTATATCGTCAGATACATCAGCAGATGTTACAAGCGTGGCTTTAACTCCAAAAGTATCTACGTCGCTGTCATTTTCTGCACCAGGATAATTTTCAACAGGCACAAATGATTTTGCATAATATGGAAGTGATTCAATCATTTTATCAATGCCAGGGCCTGTTATGGCTATGAATTTAACCTTTCTTGCTCCGGCAGTGGCTTCCTTGAATGCTCCGCTTGGATGACCAACAGTATAGAAAAAAGCATCCAGTCTGCCATCTTGAAGAAGTCCGGGAGCTTCTGCTGCTTTTATGTATTCTGCCTCTACATCCTTTTCAAGGTCAAATCCAATTGCTTTAAGTGCATCGGAAGAGTTGCCAAGGTGACCTGAACCGAAATTTCCCATATTGACACGTTTGCCTTTAAGATCTGTAATGGTATTTATTCCGGCGTCAACAGCAGCAAGAAGGGTACATGATTCCGGATGGATGCTGAATACAGCACGAAGTTTTTCCTGTTTCCCCTTTTCTTCCCAGTCTGCGATTCCATTGATGGCTTGGTACTGACGGTCAGACTGTACAACACCAAATTCAAGATCGCCTGCCATTACTGCATTAACATTAAAAACAGAGCCCCCTGTGGATTCCACAGTGCATCTTATGCCATACTCCTTTTTTTTCTTGTTGACTATTTTGGCAATGGCGCCTCCGGTGGGATAATAAACGCCAGTGATGCCACCAGTCCCTATTGTTACAAACTTGGCGGCAAACAGAGGTATTGCTGTAAAAATAAAGATCATTGAGATGACAAATGCCATAATTGCTGTAAAATTTCTTTTCATGAATCCTCCTTAAAAAAAATAATGGTTTGATGATGAGCCAGTAAAAAGTTCGATGCCAGCAGTTTTAAAAGTTCAATGCCAGAAGTTTTAAAAAATTGATCCCAGAAGTTTTATAAGTAAAAAAACTGGCATC
>NZ_LT828553.1:129405-142336 GCF_900170035.1 Desulfamplus magnetovallimortis
CCAAAAAACTGATCTGTTTTTAATAGTAAACGGGCATGATTGATTACGTATCAATCACCCCCAAATATAAAAATGATAGTCATTTTCACGGTAAACAAACTGAAATCACTGACCGTAATTTAGCAGGTTTCGACTCTTTATAGGAACATCAGGGATGAGCAATCTATTGGCTACCATTTTTCTTGATGATGCACAATGATTTTTTTGGAATAATTGGGATGTATTTTTATAAAAAAGATAACATTTGAATCTTAAATCAACCGCCTGCATGTGCAATTTCCCAGAAAGCTGCAATTCTTGGGTTTTGCAAACCTTTTTTCATGGTACACACTCCAATGGAAAAAGGTTTAAGCCTTGGAGCACTCTTTAACACCCTTACATCTTTTTTAAGAGGGCTTTTGTCCAGAACAAGCTGGGGGACAACTCCAACTCCGCACCCAAGACTGACCATTGCAATGATTGCCTCGTTTCCTGCAACCTGTGCATATATTGTGGGGCTAATATTCTCTTTGGCAAGCCAGAGGTCAAAACCTTCCCGACTCAAGCCTCGGTCAGCAATTATTAGTGGGGTCTGCTGCCAGTCAATGTTGTGATCACTATTGGAGTATCTATTGTCATGTTTTGTGTCTGAAAAATGAATAATTGTTTCCGGAAAATGCACAGGCGCAATAAAAACCAGGGGGGTTTCAGTTATTTTGATAACCTCTGTTCCGGCAGGTTTTTCAGCAGGTAGAGCAGCTATTACAATATCCACGTCCCTATTTTGAAGACGTGTCAAAGCCATTGCAGCATCTCCTGTCTCAAGGTTGATCTGAACTCTGCTGTATTTTTTCCTGTAGGCTGTAAGAATTCCCGGGAGGATACTGTAAACAGCAGTTACAGAACCGTAAAGTGAAAGAGAACCCTGAAGATTTTCTTCATGTGTCAGGGCATTTTGAAGATTTTTCCAGCTCTGTAGAACCTCTTCTGCGTATTGCATTAAAAGTTCCCCTGCGGCAGTCAGTTCAACTGTACGATTATCTCTGTTGAAAAGTGGTTTTCCCACTTCATTTTCAAGGCGCTGGATCATTCGGGTCAGTGCAGAAGGGGTTATGTTGCAGGCTCTGCTGGTTTTACCAAAGTGGAGGGTGCCTGCAAGGTGTCTGAAATATTTCAAGTTTCTGATATCCATCTTTAAAATACCATTTTAAATTTTTTGCGACACTAAAAATATGATTGTCAAAAAAATAACAGTGTCTGTTGTGGGAAAATTACAAAAGTTTATTGCCAATATTGCAATATTATATGTCAAATAATTCACTTGACGCAATATCAATATGATATTACAGGTATAAATACTCAAAATCGACACCTTATTGCTTTTTGAGCAGTTATTGAATTTGTCTGAATCAGGATAACCAGGATGAAAAGGATGCTCAGGATAAATAATCCTGCCTTATCTTGTTCATCTTGGACATCCTGATTCAGACAATGTTGACAAGGCTCAAAAGATCATAGGTGTCGGCTTTGAGTAAATATCAAGATATCATCATCAATTTGCTATCAAAAAAGGCCAACAGCAGTTTTTGTATAACGTACATGGCGGATTTTCGCCACAATCAAGGAGAAAAATAAAAAATGGGACAGAACTATTTTAATACATTACCATTGAGGCTTCAGCTTGAAGAGCTTGGACAGTGTCGTTTTATGGAATCGTCAGAATTTGACGGTGTTGAGGTACTTAAAGGAAAAAAGATAGTAATTGTAGGATGCGGAGCCCAGGGGCTTCATCAGGGATTGAACCTTCGGGACAGCGGGCTTGATGTCTCATATGCACTTAGAGCATCTGCCATTGAAGAGAAACGTCAGTCATGGAAAAATGCCACTGAAAACGCTTTTAAAGTGGGCGTATATGAAGAGATGATTCCGGTGGCAGATCTTGTGATAAACTTAACCCCTGACAAGCAGCATACAGGTGTGGTTTCTGCTGTAATGCCCTTGATGAAAAAAAATGCAACCCTTGCCTACTGTCATGGGTTTAATATCGTGGAAGAGGGAATGCAAATCCGTGAAGATATAACAGTTGTCATGGTTGCCCCAAAATCTCCTGGGACAGAAGTCAGGGAAGAGTACAAAAGAGGCTTTGGTGTTCCAACGCTTATTGCAGTTCACAGGGAAAATGATCCTGAAGGTAAAGGCTGGGAGATAGCAAAGGCATATGCTGCAGGTACAGGGGGTGACAGGGCAGGAGTTCTGCAATCTTCATTTATTGCGGAAGTCAAATCTGATCTTATGGGGGAGCAGACAATTTTGTGCGGTATGCTCCAGGTTGGCTCCCTTCTGTGCTATGATAAGATGATTGAAAAAGGAATTGATTCCGGATATGCATCCAAACTTGTGCAGTATGGATGGGAAACCATCACAGAAGCTTTGAAACATGGTGGTATAACCAATATGATGGATCGTCTTTCCAATCCTGCCAAAATAATTGCCTTTGATCTTGCAGAAGATCTGAAAGAGATTTTGACGCCTCTTTTCAACAAGCATATGGATGATATAATGTCAGGGTATTTTTCAAAAACCATGATGGAAGACTGGGCAAACGGGGATTCCAATCTCTTGAAATGGCGAGCTGAAACTGCGGAGACTGCGTTTGAAAAATCAATATCCACAAATGAGGAGATTCCGGAACAGGAGTATTTTGATCACGGTGTCCTGATGGTTGCCATGATAAAGGCAGGTGTGGAACTTGCCTATGATACTATGGTGGCAGCAGGCATCAAGGAAGAATCAGCTTATTACGAGTCTCTCCATGAAGTACCTCTGATTGCCAACACCATTGCAAGAAAAAAACTTTATGAGATGAATGTGGTAATATCTGATACTGCTGAATATGGCTGTTATCTCTTTGCACATGCAGCACTTCCGCTTCTTCAAGATTTCATGACAAATATTGATGTTGACGTGATAGGCAAAGGAATTGAAGTTGCTGATAACGGAGTGGATAACATTGAGCTTATTTCTATCAATGAATCCATAAGATATACAGGCGTTGAGATAGTGGGGCATGAGCTTCGTTCCAACATGGGAGCCATGAAGCCTATTATTTGATGCACTCGTAAAATTATGTCAGGGCAGAATCCATTTCTGCCCCATTTGGAGCGGATATGGAATCTATCCCTACGTTTCAATGTTCGTTGTCACAGATGGGTCTGCCATGTTGGTTTTATACTCAAAATCGACATCTTATTGCTTTTTCAGAAGTTATTGCAGTTGTCTGAACCAGGATAACCAGGATGGATAGGATGCTCAGGATAGATAATCCTGCCTTATCTTTGTTAATCTTGGGAATCCTGATTCAGACAGTGTTGACAAGGCTTACAAGATCATAGGTGTCGACTTTGAGAATTAGTAACCATCATATCAGAGCATCCGTTTTTTCTCCCATGGCGAAGAATACAGATATCGGATGTCCTTGAACCGTCACTTGCGTTATAAATTTCATGTTTTCAGACGCTCCATTCTCCATTGCCAACGGTTGATTTACGAAATAACGCATAAAATTCGGCATCCTTCATATCAGCTCAAAAGTAGTTTACACTTTTCGGAAAATTTTGAACCATGATTAAAGGATTTAAGGATTAACATGATGAATAATCAAGAAAATCCCTTAATCATGAAAGTCATGGTTCAGAAAAGTGTAAACCGATAAATGAAAGATGCCTAAAATTCTATCTCCTTTATACTTACTAAATCCATGAGTTATATTAAATTTCTGTTTATATTTTTTATTTTGACACAAAATGATTGCCTTGCATGGTCTGACTCTCTGGTTTTGTTAGTTAAGGATAAAGATCAATATAAAATAGGTCAGATGTTAGAATACATTGAAGATCAAGAAGGAAACTTGACATTTGATCAAATATGCTCACCTGACTATAATGATCAATTTATTAAAAGCAACAGAGATACCCCCAATTTTGGTTATACCAGATCTGTCTATTGGGTTCGTATCCAGCTTCATAATATCAGCTCGCAAAACACTCAATGGTTTTTAGAGCTGCAATTTCCTAATATGAATGAAATTGGATTTTACCGTCCAAAGCCTTATTCAGCAGAATATTCATACAACTTTTCCTGCGACTATGATGTTTTTCGCACAGGCACTCATTATCCTTTTAGCAGCCGCGAAGTTCCATACAACCATTTTGTGTTTAAAATATCACTTCTTCCAGGTGATCAGCAGATTGTTTATTTGCGGTTTCAGAGCAAATCATCCATGACCTTTCCAATGACTCTCTGGACAAGAGATGGCTTCATGCACCAAAGCCAGCGTCAATTATTCCTTTCAGGTCTTTTCTACGGCGGACTGCTTTTATTGATCGTTTATAACATGTTTCTCTGGATTACATTGAGAGATTACACTTACGGCTATTATGTTGGAATAATGTTCTGTATTTTAATGGTGCAGATAGTATATGAAGGCCTTGCAGCTCAATATTTCTGGTATAAAACTCCAGGTTTAAATAATCACGCATTTATTTTTTTCTGGTTATCAATTTCAATTTTTATGCAGATGCTGACTATCTCTTTTCTTGAGACACGGACAAGGACACCACGCTGTCATTTTATCATAATTGTTTTTTTAGCAATATGGATTACAACAATTGTTCTTATCCCTTTTGTGGATTATCAGCAAATAATGAGTTTTACTCTAAAAATACGGATTGTTAATATCTTGTTTTTTATCTGGGTCAACCTTTTAGTATGGCGTCAGGGTTATCAGCCTGTCCGCTATTTTCTGACGGCATGGCTCTTTATAGGGCTCTCCACAATACTTGTGGCAATGGTGAGAATGAACTGGATACCAAGTTTCACCCTTGCTGAACATGGATATAAAACCGGTATTATTATGACCGGAATATTTCTTTCCTTTGCCCTTGCAGACAGAATCCATATGCTCCGCATAGAAAAGGAGGAGTCACAAAATGAGCTTTTAAAGGCTTTAAGGGCAGATCAAGCAAAAAGCCATTTTTTATCAACCATGAGCCATGAATTACGCACACCTCTTACTGCCATCTTAGGATATGCCCAGCTCCTTAAACAAAAAACTGACTCTGGTTCTGTTGAATTCACAGGGCTTGATACCATTGAACAGAGCGGGAGCCATCTGGTTAAACTTGTTGAAGAACTGCTTGATCTTGCCAGAATAGAAAATCGCAAACTAAAACTTAATGCCAAGCCGTTTTCATTGACTGCATCTCTTAACAGTTTGACAAACATGATCCGTTTACAGGCTGCTCAAAAAAATCTGATATTTGAATATAAACCAAATTCTGAGCTACCCAAAATGGTTGTGGGCGATGAAACACAATTGATAAGAATTTTGCTTAATCTCTTAGGAAATGCTGTGAAATTTACAAATCAGGGTCATGTAACCTTTAAAGTAATACCTGTCATGGAAAATGATTCACAAGAATTTGATTCTGCTGATGAGCTTAATCAGCTTTCTAACTCCATTTTCAATGATGTTTATGATCTTGAAAACAAGCCTTCTGATTCACTTTCAAACGATGTTTATAAAAATGTGTATAAAATGGATGCAAAACGCAGGCATCTGCATTTTTCTGTGGAAGATAGCGGTTGCGGCATTCCAGAAGAACAGTTAGAACAGATTTTTACACCGTTTGTGCAATTGGAAAGTAATAAATACGATAGTAAAGGAGTGGGGCTTGGATTGACCATCAGCCGTGAGCTGCTGCGGTTGATGGGTGCTGATCTAAAAGTGAAAAGCATTGTTGGTTCCGGCTCTACTTTTGAATTTACCCTTGTTTTGCCGGAAATAACATCTGAATTACCAATTTCTCAAAATTATGGAAATGATAAATATTCTATTGACGAGACTGCAAAGGAAAAAATTGGAAATAAAAGTATTGCAGATTTTGTATTGCCTTCTTCTGAAACGCTTAGAAATCTTAGCCATTTGGCTGAAATACGTGCATTTACAGAACTGGAAAGAGAACTTATATGTTTAAAATCTCAGGATAAACAATATGCTAATTTGGTTGAACATCTTCTGCTGCTGCTTGAAGAGTTCCAATTTGATAAAATTGGAAGAGAACTTAATAAATTCCAAACAAAAAGTGATTAAAGATGAAATCAAAATATCAAATTAAAAAACCAACTGTCATGGTGGTAGATGATCAACCACAGCAGCTGCGTTCACTCTTTACAGCACTTCAGGATAAAGGATTTAATCTGCTGATTGCACAGAGCGGTGCTGAGGCACTTCTGCTTTTAGAACAGGCACGTCCTGATGTGATCCTGCTGGATGTCAGCCTGCCTGATTTAGACGGCTTTGAAGTGTGCCAACGTATAAAAAAGTTACCAAATGTCTCAGATATTCCCGTGCTTTTTATCACAGCATCTATTCAACTTCTTGATAAGCTCGAAGGATTACGCTCAGGGGGTGCAGATTATATCACAAAACCTTTTCAATTAGAGGAGGTAGTTGCACGGGTGAAGACTCATCTGACTCTACGCCGTCTTCAGCTTGAGCTTCAAGAAGAAAAAGAGAGGTTTAAAGCTCTTGCAAATGCAGCTTTTGAAGGGATCATTCTTTCTGTAGATGAGACCATTATTGATGTTAATCAGCCGTTGGAGCAAATGTTGGGATATTCTCGAAAAGAAATTTTATCAAAAACACTGTCAGAGATATTTCAGAAAAAATATCTGAAACTTATCAAAGATTTGATCAATTCAGAGACAGAATACATTAAGGAGGTATCTGCTGTCCGCAAGCAGGGAGAGCCTGTTTCACTGGAGATTCAGTGCCGCACCATAGTGCATCAGGGGCAGAATGTCAGAGTAGTTGCCCTGCGAGATATTACCCAACAAAAAAAATTGGAAGCACAGGCACGCAAGCTGGAATCCGAGAATATAATTTTAAAAGCCTCGCGAAACGACAGGGAGCATTTGGGTGAATTGGTGGGCAGGGGTCCGGTCATGCAAATTGTGTATGAACGTATATTGAAAGCTGCTCTTTCCAATGCACCGGTCATGATATACGGTGAGACCGGTTCCGGCAAGGAGCTGGCAGCCCGTACCATATGGCAACTTGATCAAAAGTATGGTGCTTCTTTTATAGCCGTAAACTGTGCCGCATTACAGGAAACTCTTTTTGAATCCCAGTTCTTCGGCCACCGTAAAGGAGCATTTACCGGAGCGGTACAGGATACCCTGGGATTCTTCTCACAGGCCAGGGGGGGAGTTTTGTTTCTTGATGAAGTGACGGAATTGACTGCTTCCATGCAGGCAAAATTGCTTAGGGTTCTAAACAGCGGAGAATATACCCCGCTGGGTGATTCCAAACCGTGCATGGCAGATTCCCGCATCATCGCAGCCACAAATCAGGAGCTGCGTTCACTGATCACTTTAGGGCAGTTTCGTGAAGATCTTTTCTATCGTCTGCATGTCATATCCCTGGAGATGCCCCCTTTACGCCGTCATAAGGAAGATTTGCCCCTTCTCGTATCTCATTTTCTGAGGCAAAAGCTACATGGCAATGCTGCATTTTCAATGCCTTCGGAATCTCTTATGGCACGTTTCAGGGAGTATGACTGGCCAGGCAATGTACGGGAGTTGTCAAATGAATTGCGGCGCTACGTCTCCATGAACGAGGTAGAGCTTGGAGTTGCCGTGCCCATTCAAGTCACAAAAAAGGAGATATCCTCAAGCGCTTCATTGAGCGATAGAATGGCAGCTTTTGAACGGCAGGTGATTTCCGAATCCCTATCCATTTCGGAAGGAAATCGAAACAGAGCAGCGGAACTGCTGAAGATTCCCCTTCCAACACTTTACCGCAAGATTCAGAAATACCTATTGTAAAAAAGAGCTGCATTAGAAATACCCATTCTAAAAAAGAGCCACATCGCTGCCAACCGTTCAATCACCTCTGGCTTCAGACTATATCCACCCGATTGCTATCACATGAAGCGATAGGCCTTCTACTCTCTCTGAAGAGGATAGCTTTGACAATGTATCCTCATCCTCCACCGGCACGAACAATGCCAGGGTCGTGGCTTTCAGACCGAGTTTTTTGGCATATGACACCGCCTGTGTTTTTGAGTGCTTCAATTCCCATTGATCTTTAAAGCTTTTCACCTCAATGATCGCCTGCTTATCTGTGCAGCGTAGCATCAGATCCACCCGGCCATTGCCTGTGGGAAACTCAGGGCTGATACTGCAAAGCCGGCTCAAAGCACTTTGGAGCCAAAAGTAGAGATGAAAGTGTCCCACATATTCAGTATAGTGCATATCCGAGCGTCTCGGCTGATCCTTCCAGGGGTTTATCCCCTTGGCTTTGAGCCGTTTCAGATAATCTTTGTAGCGATTTAACAGTGCTGGAGTGTCGATTTCCGGGTTTTCAAACACATCCTCCAGGGTATCCAAAGGATCAAGGGATAGAATCGGCAACCGATCTCCGATGAGATCTGTGGTAAGAGCGTTGTAAAGACGCCGCTGGATGAAGGGATTGGCAAATCGGCATACGTCGGTTTTCATGCCCATATCGTCCTCAACCGTTTCAGTATCAATTATTCCATTGAGATAAGCATGGGCACACCATTCAACATCAATGCTGAAGGGGATATCTGAATGGGTGAACAACTCAACTATTTGATTCTGATACTCCCCCCTTGCTTTTTTGACCAGATTCAAAACGGTGTTGTTCCACTCCCTGAAAAGGGCACTGCGGTAAACATCATCCCATACGGAGCGGTCAATGGGTTTTTCAACTCCTGGATTGTACTTCTCAGTTAAAAGCTCCCCGAACCATCCCACAAGGCCCGGCTGTCCCCGGGTGACGCCATACACGGCATCCACCACATCCGGGTTCACTGTCTGCCCGCTCTCATTCATGTACTGATGGAAAAGCTCCTCCACCTCGTCTGCCGTGAGATTTGGCACATGTAGGGAGCGCTGGATATTGAACGGAGATCCCCTCAGGCTGTCAACCCCAAGCACCGCCCGAACGCCGATGAGAGCCAGGCCGTGGAGAATGAATCGTTCCCGTTTCAGATAAATATCTCTGAAAAGGGTCACTAATTGGTCGATGATGCCGGGGGGCAGGCTGTCGAATTCATCAATAAAGAGGATAACCGGTTTTTCAAAGATGCCTTTACCGGAAAGAAAAAGGTCTTTGAACTCTTCAAATGTTTCCGGAGGCTCATCAAGTTCCAGCTCGAATGTTTCCCATAAAAGTTGCGGTACCCGTTTCAATATGCCTTCTTCTGGTTCGCCAGGCCGCATGATCACCCCCTGCATGGACATCATGCCGATGGTGAAGTGGTCTCCGTATGCCTTTTCGATCTTCTTTTTCACCTGCCGCATGAGCCAGGTTTTACCGCACTGCCTTGGCGCCCAAATGGTGAAAAAATGACCGCCTTTTTTCGGATTTCTGATTAATTGAGCATAACCGCGTTCGATAATTTCGGTTCGGGGAACACAAAAATGTTCTTCATAATCCACCGGGCCATAGGAAAAAAAGGTTCTCATGGTGTTGTCCTTCTTTGGTGTTGATGAGAGTTGATGATCTCCGGTTTTGGGAGGCATCTGTTCCCTTTTGGGACGGCTTCATCCATTCACTTGCTATGATTGTCTCTTTTGACCACTCTTTTTTATCCCACAATATGATTTTCAATACAAGATGGCGGTGGTTTTCTCTTTCAGCACATCCCGGCCTCTCTGTTTTTATCAAAATTGATAATCAGCATATCATTTTTAATAAAAACTATTTTTGCATGATATTTCAAACCTTTAGACTCATGTAAAATCACTTGGGCTTCTCTTTTTTTATCAATATTGATAAAAGCATCCGTTTCGACCTGCCATCTTCTTATATCTTGAATTTCTATTTTTCTAATTTAAATCAATTAGTTATCCATAATTATTAGATGAAATAAATTTGCCGGCATTGTTTATGCAATTTATTGGCAATCTGAAACAATTTTAATAACGGCCATGACAGGTGAATCTGCCACATCTAAAAACGAAAATTATTTTAAAACAAACTGTTATGGTGATTTTATATAAACAATTTATCAGGAGAAGCAAAATGTATAATCTAATCAAAATCAAGATCATTTCATTGTTGGTGCCAATATTGATATTGGCCTCAATATTCATTTTGTTTCTTAGTGGCAAAGCTGAAGCTGATGAGACCTTTATTGTCACGACCAACGCCGACAGCGGTGAGGGAAGCCTGAGATGGGCACTGACCCAAACCTGCGAGGGTGTTCGCACCGTCAATTTCACGATATCTGATCAGGTTATCGTGCTGTCCTCTTCACTTGTAATCACTGGAACGACCACCATTGAGGGCGGCCATCGCATCACGATCAGTGGCGGTGGTTCCGTCCGGCCTTTCATTGTCAATTCCGGTGCCAGCTTGCGGCTGCAAGGTCTGACCGTGGCAAATGGCAGTGCCGACGAGGGCGGTGCCATCTACAACGACGGCGGGGACATTCGAGTTGTTCGCTGTACCCTGCTGAACAATTCCGCCACGAGCGGAGGAGGGGCTATCTATAACAACGGCGGTACCTGCGTGCTCAACACCTGCACCATGAGCGGCAACAGTGCCGAATACGGCGGCGTGGTGTACAACAACGCCGGCAGCGTTCGGCTTCAATATGTAACGGCTTGTGAAAATAGTGCCTCGGTGCTGGGAGCCGTTGTCTATACCGACGGCACCACCGGTACTGCCGGCACCGACGGCACCAACGATTTCGATCTGATTGTCCACCGCTCCATCCTCTGGAACAACCTTGCCCCCGCCTGTGAGACCGCTTGTGCAACCTCGCCCACCGACAGCACCCAGATTGCCGATGTCAACGGCACCACGGTCTCCGTTACCCAGTGCATCATCCAGGGCGGCTACCCAGGAGAGTATGATTCGACCGGTCTTACAGTGTGGGATTTCGCCAAAGACCATGTCCAAGAAATGCCCAACAATCTGGATGTCGATCCCCTACTTGGCCCGCTGGGCTACCCCCGGTATTCGGGCGACTGGCAGTTGGGCGTTCCCGATATCCAGAAGGCCAATACCAACGAGGTCTCGACCATGATGTACGAACCTCTGCCCGGTTCCCCCGCCCATTTTGCAATCTACGGTTTCTATGACAATGACGACTGGCGAGAAGATCCGGATGACGTCTATGAGCAGCGCGGCAGTTGGCTGCGCCGGCAAGTATCCGGCGGCAACGAGGTTTACGGGGCAAGCATCGGGTCATGTTTCATCGGCTTTCAAAACCCCTACATCATCGGCAATCACCCTACAGATGAGGAATATCCAAATCCCAACTACTGGGGCGAGCCCATGTCGGAGACCAACATCATCCAGTCGACCGAGGTGCTCCAACCGTTTCAGCCCGTCACGATGACGATCACCAGCCCGTACTGCCCGCCGATTTCCTACGCGGGCGGCGAGGTCTTCTTCGTGATTCCGAATACCCCCACCGGACCCTCCTGCACCATCTCACCCAATCCTGCCAAAATCGCCGCCGACGGCACAGTCACCTTCACGCCGGTCGCCAACGGCTACGTGGGTAAATTCACTGTAATTGCCCATGTCCTCTATCATCCGCCGTATTACGACTACCTCGCCGGCAAGGAAATCACCCTCACGAACACCCCGGGTCAGCATCTTGTCGTGACTAATGAGGCGGCGGACAGCACTTTCGGCTCCCTGCGCTGGGCAACCGAAAACGTTGCCGAAAGAGGTCTCATTACCTTTGCCGGCGACCTCACCTGCCCGCTGACCCAGCAACCAGGGAAGGAGCAACCTACGGTGCTTTATGACATCGACGGCGAAGACCACGAGATCGTCATTACCGCCGAAGGCACCGCCAGCGTCATGACCGTTGGGAGAGGCGGCAGTCCCATTCCGGTCACCATCAGCAATGTTACCATCGCCGACGGCTTTTTCAGCGATAGCGGCTTCTCCTGGCATGCCGGCGGCGCCTACATCCGCAACGGGGACATCAGCTTCATCAATGTCAAATTCCGCAATAACAGCGGCGACTACGGCGGTGCCATGAGCATCGAATCCATCAGCAAGGAGGACGGGGGACCACTCAACCTCAAGCTGATCAACTGCGTGTTTGAAGGCAACACCGCGGGCAGCCGGGGCGGAGCGCTGTTTCTGGCGGAATCCGATGCGGAAATCGATTTTATTAACTGCACCTTCACCGGCAATCAAGCCGTGCAAGGCGGTGCCATCTACAATCAGAGTCCGGGGTTCATCGCCATGGCGGACGGAATGCGCCAGCGCTTTTCCAACTGCATTTTCTGGGACAATACCGCCACCGACTCCTACCCGACAATTTACACCGAAGCGGGTCGGGGCACCAACTCTGTAACCTTCAGCAATTGTGATATTCCAAACTCCTTTCCTGCAGGATCATGGGATGCCGCGCTCGGGATCAACGGTGGCGGCAACATTGATTCCGATCCGCTGTTTGCGGACGCGACTGTCAGCGACTACCGCTTGAGTGATACATCACCTTGCATCAATGTGGGTAATAATGGTTCAGTTCCCGCAGATATCACCGAAGATATCATTGGCAATACTCGCATTTTTGGTGGCACTGTAGATATGGGGGCATATGAATACATAGCAATAGTACAACATGCGGTTACATTTGACTCCCAGGGAGGCTCGGCTGTGTCAAGCCAGAGTGTCAATGACGGTGGACTGGTTATTGAACCGGTTGATCCAACACGTACAGATTACATCTTCAATGGCTGGTATGACTCATCTACAGGCGGGAATCTCTGGGATTTTGCAAATTACACAATTAGTATAGATACCACTCTTTATGCCCAGTGGACAATTAACAGCTACACTGTAACCTTTGACGCTAACGGCGGCACAGGCACTATGTCTCCACAGACT
>NZ_LT828553.1:142436-149101 GCF_900170035.1 Desulfamplus magnetovallimortis
CCTTGACCAGCAACGCCTTTACTCGTACAAATTACACCTTCAACGGTTGGAATACGGCTGCCGACGGCTCAGGCACACCCTATGCAGATGAAGAAGAATATATATTTGTCGAAAATATAACCCTGTATGCTCAATGGATAATTAATATTTATACTATAACTTTTGACTCCAACGGCGGCACAGGAACAATGATTCCCCAAAGTGGGGACTACAACAGCACGACAGTCTTGAACAGCAATAGTTTCACCCGTACAAATTACACCTTCAACGGTTGGAATACGGCTGCCAATGGCTCAGGCATATCTTACGCAAATAAAGCAGATTACACCTTTACAGCTGATATCACCTTATATGCCCAATGGTTGTATGTTTCACCACCTCCACCAGTTGTTATACCACCAGTTATTGCACCACCTGCGATAAATAATGACACCCAGGTTATAACGTCAGGCACAGTCACCAACAACGGCGAACACGAAGATGTAACAGTCGGGACGGGTGCTACGGTTACAAACTCCGGCACATTGACAGATTTAAATAACAGCGGCACTATAAATGGCGGTGTTGTCGCCGGAGATTCTGTTAATAATGGTGTAATGGAAAATGTTACGTTTCCCCAAGATACCTTACTTGATAATGCAGGCGGAATAATCGGAAACGCTGATAATTCTGGTGAAGTTTTTGGTGGAACAATAGAAGGGACAGTAACTAACACTGGTGTTATTGCTGGAACATCGCCAGATGGAACTATTGATGCTTCATATACTGTTACTATTTCTGAAAGTGCTGTAATTTCAGGCGGTGAAGTTGCTGGAGCAGTTGTTAATAATGGTGTTCTTGAGAGCGTAACAATAAGCAGTAATTCTGTTATATCTTTTGGTAATTCAGGTCACCTTACAGGGACAATCACCATTGTTGATGATGAAGGCGTCGGCTGTGTGATTACAATTCCTCCACATGTTGTCTATCCAAGCCATCCTATGATTTTAACCCCTGTTTCTATTATAAATTATGCGAATGAACAAGCCTGGGATATTAATATTGAAGAAAAGAAATCAGATGTCAGATCTGGAGTTCAAGTTTCACTTCTGGAAAAGAATAGATTTGAGACATCAGCAACTCTGCCCCAGGTTCCATCATACTATTATCTGATTGATGGGGTTGTGTTCTCAGAAGCAGGTTCAAAAAGTTCGCAAGAAATTGATATGATTATACCATTTGACCCAGAGAATCTTCCAGGTGCTATTGATAGTTCTGATTTTATTGTGTTGGTATATGACTATGAATTGCAGACATGGACGGCAAATGAATACATACTGGATGGTAATAACGTAAAGCTAAAGACAGATTTCTTATCTGCAGTGGCCATTGTAGCTGAAGCTGAAGACTTGATTTCTATTACAACTGATCAGGTCAGTGGCATAACCCATATATCAGCAACAAGTGGCGGAACAGTAATATCAGAAGGTGGCAGCACAATTATGGCTAAAGGTGTCTGCTGGAGTACATCTTCAAATCCAGAAATGGATGACAACAAAACTGATGAAGGAGAAGGTGACGGCAAATTCAAGAGTATAATGACCAAACTTTCGCCAAACACAAAATATTATGTTCGAGCTTATCTAACAAGCGAGCTTGGTACAATCTATGGAAATGAGTATAGTTTTACAACTGGAACAGGATTGTTTGATAGCTATCTTACTTTAACTGACAGTACGTTATCAGCTTTAACCATTCCAACTGATGCCAATATGAATATGTTTGGAGTCTCTGTTGGAAAAAGTATTAAAATAAAAAAAGGTGCAAGGGTTTCATGTAACTATTTTGTTGCTAATAACAAAGTGGTCTTGGAAGAGTCATCATCTCAATTTAAGGTCTATCGCTCTGGTGCAACTGTTTATTTTGTCGGAATTATGGGAACTGTAATCAAAGTTCCGGCAAGCTCAACAGCACAAGTTATCTATTTTAGCGATGGAAGGGCAGACTTGTCGATTTATGACAAAAAAGTAATTCTTGGAGAACAGGAAATAAACCTTTTACCATCTGCTATTGCAGCACTTAACAATAGTGAAAATTATGTTGATACAGATATCAGTCAAATGCCATCTGTTATTGATAGTTATTTGATTTTAACTGACTCATCACCTGCTTTTACCATTCCTTATGGTGCTTATACCCAAGTATTTGGTTCAAGTGGTATAAATACATTAAGCATTGAAGAGGGCGCAAAGGTAGATTGTAAAAATTTTGCAGGCGCAAATGTGGTAAATATTGATGAATTATTTGCAGCTTTTGATATATTTCGTATAGACACAACCATCTATTTTGAAAGCCAGAATGGAACATATATAGAAATACCAGCAACTACAGCATTTCAAACTTTAAATTTTCAAGATAACAGCTACATATTAGCCATAGTGGATGATCAAATTATGTTGATAAAGATGATAATAGATAATGATCAAAGAAGATATGATGCTAAAAATATTTTTATAATTCCACATAATATGACAAATTAGTTTTTTGGGGTTGGTTCTAATTTTGGCCATTTGTCTGAATCAGGATAACCAGGATAAAAAAGATGTTCAAGATACTTGGTTAATCCTGACTTCTCCTGTTAATCCTGGGTATCCTGATTCAGACAGCTTCACAAAAATTATCATTGACCGAAATTAGAACCAACCCCAGTTTTTTTACCGTGGAAATGGATACATTATTTCCATGCTCGGGGGTGGCGATACTTCCGCTATGTCCGTTTATTTTAAACTGTAGGGGCGGATATGAAATCCGCCCCTACAGTTCAATGTTCGTTAGTATTAATCAGATGAAAATTATGAATAAGAAAGGAACAGATAGTTAGAACCTCATGCTAACGATATGGATTCAAAGCACCGATGTCGCTGTAGAGGGAAGCAGCACATATGAAAATCTCCTGTTGAATATCCGAAAGCAGATTTGCCTGGTTTACGATTTGGATAGCCACAGGTTTGGTGCGGCTTTTTTTTCAGATATTTCCTTTCATGCAGAAGAGAATGCACGCCGGTACAATCTGGCCGCCATCCTTCCACCTGTCTATCCCGAATGGTTGGGCGGAATGGCGTTCACCAAATCTCACAATCTCCGGTTTCCTTATGTTGGCGGTGCCATGGCCAGAGGGATATCCTCGGCACGGATGGTCATCTCGCTAGCCGAAAACGGGATGCTGGGATTTTTCGGTTCCGGAGGCGTGAACCTGTCACGGTTGGAATCCGAAATCCGACACATATCCGAAAGCCTTGATCCAAAGGGATTGAGCTGGGGAGCCAATTTGATCCATACCCCGGGCAACCCGCAGATTGAAAATGATATAATTGATCTGAACCTGAAATTGGGCGTGAAACGGATTTCCACCGCAGCGTTCATGGATATCCCCCCGAGTATTGTCAGGTATGCATGCAGGGGCTTATCCATGGGTGATGATGGCACAATTCAGAGAATGAATCATATCTTTGCAAAAATTTCTCGCCTGGAGGTGGCACGACAATTTCTTTCTCCGGCACCGTCAGAGATCATCGAATCACTGCTGGAACAGGGCCGGATTTCCCGTCAGGAAGCGGCGTTGAGCCAGAAAATCCCCATATGCGGCGATATGGATGTTGAAGGTGACTCCGGAGGACACACCGACAACCGCCCTTTGAATTCCCTTTTTCCCTCGATTCTGAAACTCAAACAGGAAATTGAATCCCGTTTTCAATATCAAACCCCCATCAGACTTGGAGCTGCTGGAGGGAATGGAACGCCGGAATCCATTGCCGCAGCTTTTGCCATGGGGGCGTCCTATGTGGTGGTGGGCTCGGTGCATCAGGCTTCGGTGGAAGCCGGTACCTCACAGGAAGCCAAAGAGATGCTCTCAAAGGCGGGCATTGCAGATTTTGCCATGACACCGAGTGCCGACATGTTTGAAATCGGTTCCCGTGTCCAGGTGCTGAAACGGGGCACCATGATGAGCGTCAGGGGAAATCAACTGCTGGAGGCCTACAAAAAGTATGATTCCATGGAAGATATACCTTTGAAGAGAAGACGCAGCATGGAAAAAAACATCTTCAACATGCCCCTGGAAAAGGTCTGGGAAGAGACCAGGCGATACTTTGAAACGGTGGAAGCATCCGAGATCCGGCGAAGCGAAAAAGATCCAAAATACAAGATGTCCCTGGTATTCCGCTGGTATCTTGGAAATTCCAGCCACTGGCCCATTGCCGGAGAAAAAAGTCGTTTGGCGGACTATCAGATCTGGTCGGGTCCTGCCATGGGTGCCTTCAACCAGTGGGTGAAAGGGAGTTTTCTTGAACCCATTGAAAACCGCACGGTGAGCCAGATCGCTTTGAACTTACTTGAAGGGGCTGCCACCATCACAAGAATCAACCAGATACGACACTCAGGCATTCCCATGGGATTGAATTCATATGAATACAGACCCATGCCTGTAAAAATATAAGGATTGAGCCATCCATGCAGAATCAAAATAAAAGAGACCCTTCCATCGACATTGCCATTGTGGGAATCGGGCTGCTTTATCCGGGAGCAAAAGATCTCATGACCTTCTGGAGAAATATCCTTGAAGGAAGAGATTTTATCACTGAAACACCTTCCACCCACTGGTCAATGGCAGATTACCATGAAAAAAATACCAGAAGAGAGGACAAAATTCACTGCACCCGAGGGGCTTTCATTCCTGAGATTGATTTTGACCCTGTGGAATTTGGTTTGCCTCCCAGGCTGCTTCAATCCACGGATGTGGTTCAACTGTTATCCTTGCATGTGGCAAAAGAGGCCATCAGGGATACCGTAAGCCTCAGCCATGAAAAAATCAACCGAGACAGGATCAGTGTGATCCTCGGTTCCTCGGGGCCGACCCAGTTGGCAACCCATATGGGTGCGAAGATCCAGAAGCCAGTCTGGCTGAATGTCATGAAGCAAAACGGTATTCCTGAAAACAAGGCAGAGGAAATCTGTGAGACAATATTCCAGCAGTACAATGCCTGGGATGAGGATATCTTTCCGGGCTATCTCAACAACATTGTGGCCGGCAGGATTGCCAACCGCTTTGACTTCAGGGGAATGAACTGCACCGTGGATGCAGCCTGTGGCAGCAGTCTCGGCGCCATCCATATGGCAATTCAAGAGCTGATTCTAAGAAAATCCGATCTGGTTCTTGCCGGCGGTGCGGATGCTTCCAACATGCCGGCCTCTTTTTTCTCGTTTGAGCGCACCCATGCCCTCTCCATTGCCGGTGATTGCCGTCCATTTTCAGCAGATGGCGACGGAACCGTTCTTGGCGAAGGTATCGGCATGATCACCCTGAGAAGGCTGGAAGATGCCGAGCGAGACAGCGACAAGATTTACGCCGTCATCAAGGGCGTGGGATGCTCATCCGACGGCAGATCCAACAGCATTTACGGACCCAGCTCCCGTGGACAGAGCATTGCCATCCGGAATGCTTATGAAGCTGCCGGCTACAGTCTCAAAGAAGTGGAGTTGATCGAAGCCCATGGTACAGGCACCCAGGCCGGTGACCGTGTCGAATTTCAGGGGCTTATCAAAGCCTACGGAATGCTGGATTCCTGCAAGTTGAAGAGCGATGCGTTGAACTCTGGCAAGTTGGAGTCCAGTGAGTCAAAGCCTTGTGAGTTAAAGGCAGATGAGTTGGAGTCCGATGCGTTGAAGCCTGGTGAGTTGAACTCTGATAAATATAAATATGAAACTGATGGGTTGAAGCCCGATGATCGTCAGTGCTGTGCCCTGGGTTCTGTAAAATCTCAAATCGGCCATACCAAAAGCGCTGCCGGGGTCGCCGGGGTGATCAAAAGTGCATTGGCTCTTCATCATAACATCTTTCCGCCCATGATCAAGGTATCAAGACCTCACCCTGATATGGAGATCGAAATGTCCCCCTTCTATTTGAATACAGTCTCAAGACCCTGGATTCACCAAATTGGAGATCCCCGAAAAGCCGGTGTCAGCTCATTTGGTTTTGGTGGCAGCAACTTTCATGTGGCAATGGAAGAGTACATGGGAAACGGAGTTAAACCCGAAAAGATAGAGAATTTTCCAACCCAGTTACTGCTCTTTTCCGCACCTGACATAGAGGGTTTGAGGTGCGAAGTGGATGGGGTTTTATTTAGACTCGATCTGGAACCCTATACCAGATTGGCAATGCAAAGCATAGCTCATTTTGATCACAGCGCACCGAAGCGGTTGGCCATTCTTGCTCCGGATGCAGCAAATTTCAAAGCCACGGCTGGAAAGGCTATGGAATTGATCTCAAAGAACCCTGACAAATCTCTGTCCGTTCCCGACCGTTTCCACTACGGAACAGGGGAGAATGTCGCAAGGGATATCGCATTTATATTCCCCGGGCAGGGAAGTCAATATATCAACATGGGCAGTGATGTGTCCATGGCATTCCCTGAAGCCAGAAAAGTGTGGGATCGTTCTGTGGATTGCCAATGTTTTCAGGGCAAAAAACTGCATCGGGTGGTTTTCCCTGTTCCGGCATTTGAAGATAACGACAAGGCCGCCCGGATGGCGGAGTTGATAGAAACCCGCTGGGCACAACCCGCCATTGGTGCCATGAGTGCATCCCTTCTGAAGCTTCTGACATTGCTGGGAATCACCCCGAATTATGC
>NZ_LT828553.1:149201-161305 GCF_900170035.1 Desulfamplus magnetovallimortis
AATTATGTTGCCGGCCACAGTTACGGCGAAGTGACCGCCCTCTATGCTGCCGGCGCAATAGCGGATTTTGAAGATTTCATAACGATCTCCAGGAAACGCGGAGAGTTGATGAGTGCAGCAGCATCAACTTTTTCGAGAAGTATGCCTGTTCCAAATCCCATGACCCCTTCGGGAGCCATGACAGCGGTTTTTGCATCCCAGAGTGTCGTTGAGAAGATACTTTTATCCGGTGATCTCGATCTCTCCATCGCCAATATCAACGCACCTGAACAGATCGTGATTTCAGGCTGTGTCAAAGAGATTGAAAAAGCGGAAAAGATTCTTGATGAACAATCAATCAACTACAGGCGACTGCCGGTATCTGCCGCATTTCATTCAAAGCAAATCCATGACAGCGTTCGCCATTTTGATGCCTTTTTACGGGCAACAGCGTTTCATCCCCCCGGCATTCCTGTGTCATCCAATGCAACCGGCACTCTCTATCCGGATGATCCCGATGCCATCAGAGAGGCTCTAACTGCCCAGTTGACCTCTCCCGTCCGTTTTATGGAACAGATCGAGAATCTGTATCGACTCGGGGTTCGTGTTTTTATTGAAGTGGGGCCCCACACTGTCCTGTCAAAGCTGATCGATGAGTGCCTTGCTGAAAGGGCGTATTCTACCGTCTCTTTGGATAGAAAAGGGAAAAACGGCGTTGCTTCATTCCTGAATGCCATGGCCATGTTGTCCTCTTTGGGCATTGAAGTGGCCTACGGTAATTTGATCAAAGGATTTATGGATGAAACCCCTGAACCCAAAAAATATTCCCCTGTCACGTTAAAAATCAACGGCAGCCTTCTGACAAGGCAAAGATTGAATCCCGAAGGGGTGCCCACGGCAGCGCCCAAATTACAGCCTGCCGAAGAAGCGCTTCATTCTGTCGAAATATCCACTGAAACGAGAAGTGCAAAGTATGGAGTTGATGAAGAAATCTCAAAAGAAGAAAGTTCAAATCAACAAATCCCAAACAAAGAAAATCCAAACAAAGAAATCTCAAATAAAGAAATCCCAAACAAAGGAATCTCAAAAGAAAAAATTCCAAAAGAGGATCTGCCAACAAATATGAATAGCACTGCTTCCATCAAAGACCAGAATCTGAATGGAAAATCTCTTATCCAAAGCGCTCCTGCTTCGGATTCAAACTGGTTATTTGCCATATTCGAATTGCAAAAAAAGGCTGCTGAAGCCCAGGATACTTTCCAAAAGACGTTGACAGAGAGTCATGTGGCATTTCTCGAATCATCGGAAGAGATTTTCAGGATGCTCTCTGGTGGTGGACATCCGTCATGTATCACAAAATCAGGCACGACATACACATCGGATGAATTCAGTAGAGCAAATATATCAATTAAATCAGACGCATCAGATATATCACAAACGAGTCAATTATCTGATATATCGGCTGATTTCAAAAATATTCCGATCGAAACAAATTCTGAAAAAACGGAAAAACCTTCAGGGATACCGAATTCTGAAATGGAAACCGTCACTGCATCAGCCAAAACAAAAACCATGGATAAACCTGATTTAAAAGAAATATTGATCGACATTGTTTCTGAAAAAACCGGCTATCCGCCGGAAATGTTGGATTTGGATATGGAGCTGGAATCGGATTTGGGCATCGACTCCATCAAGCGGGTCGAGATACTGGCAGCGTTGAAGGAAAAACTCCCTGAACTGGGAGATGCCAATGTCTCTCATGTGGCTTCATTGAAAACTTTGCGGGAGATTCTTGCCTTTTCTGCCAGGGCAAACGAAATCAATTCCGTCAATAAAACCGAAACTGATTTTACCCGTACACCCAAAAGTGATCCTATCGATATTAATGCAACTGAAACACCTTTATCAAAGCAACATGGATCCCATGTCCCTATTGATGGATCCCATGTTCCTATTGAAGGTGATCAGCGTTTGTGTTTTCGGCACATTGTGGTCAACAAAGCCCTTCATTCAAAATCGGAAACCAACAGCCACGCAAAGCCGGAAACAAAGATAGATCAATTAAGATCAGAAACGAAAAATTCAACCCTCCCATCCGGCACCCTTTACATCATTGCAGACAAAAAAGGCATCGCCGCCATCCTTGCCCGGCAGTTAGGGAAAATCCATCCGGATGTCCAGGTGATAAAGGATGTGCATTTGCTGAAAGCGCTTCCAGCGAGTACTGGGAATATCATTTTCATGAAAGGGCTGGAGCTGACTCACGACAGCGACTTTGAAACCTGTGAAAGATATCTGAAGGACGCTTTTGACGCTGCCCGTTTATGCGGCCGGAACAATCATGAAAAGCCTGGTCTCTTTGTCACGATTCAGGATTCTGGCGGTGATTTTGGATTATGCAATCATCTGAGGGAGGGCGTAGATTTGGGAATGGCCACTCATTTAGGGAACAATGCCTGGGCCATGGGCTTTAGTGGACTTGTCAAATCCTGTGCCAGAGAGTGGCCAAATGCCTGTGTCAAAGCCATTGATATCAACTGCGGCGATATCTCTTATGAAGAAACGGCAAAACGGTTATTCCATGAGATCGTTTACGAAGATTGTAATCTGGTTGAAATCGGCATCCGTGCCGACGGTGCAAGATCGACACTTGAGGTAATCCATTCCGAATCAATTGAGAGAAATCATTTTTTCAATGAAAACGATGTGGTGGTGGTCACCGGTGGTGCCAGAGGCATCACCGCAGCCTGTATGCTGGCACTGTCACAGCACTGCCAATTGAGGATTGCCATATTGGGAAGAACAATCCTGGAGGATGAACCGCTTGAACTCTCTGAATGCCTGACAGAAGCGGAGTTAAAACAGGCATTGTATCGGCAAAACAGTGAAAACAGTCAATCAGATCATAAATCCCTGCCCGCAAAAATTGGTCGAATGGCAAAATCCATTCTGGCCATCCGGGAAGTACGGAAAAACATTGCCGCACTTGAAGAAAAGGGTTCCGATGTTCTCTATTACTCCGTGGATATCAGCGAAGAACAAGAGGTGAAAAGAGTGATCGATGATATCCGAAACCAGTGGGGAGGCATTCAGGGCATTATCCACGGTGCCGGTGTTATTGCCGATACATTGATTCATGAAAAAACCGATGAACAGTATGAACGGGTTATGAATACCAAAATCCGGGGTCTGAGGGCTTTATTGTCTGCCACCAAAACCGATGAATTGACACATCTTTGCTGTTTTTCTTCCATTGCCGCCCGATTTGGCAACAGCGGCCAAACCGATTATGCCATGGCAAATGAAGTGCTCAACAAGGTCTGCCGCAGGGAATATGTCAGACGAGGTGGAAAGTGCCTTGTAAAGTCCATCAACTGGGGTCCCTGGGAGGGCGGTATGGTGACACCTTTCCTCAAATCCCAATTTGAAGCCAGAGGCATCCCCTTGATTTCGCTGGAAGAAGGAACCCGGAGATTTGTGGAAGAGATGGGCTGCAGGGATGAACATTCCGTTGAAGTCGTCATCGGAAGTTTTGACAGTGGCATGGGAAACCTGGAAAATGAAATGGAACATCTGAAAAGCGAAACCGGAAAGCTGGAGAACGCTTCATGAGTCAATTTGAAAAAATCGCTATCATCGGATCGGGTTGTATTGTGCCGGGATGTACGTCCTGCAAAGCGTTGAGCGATATGGTATTCGATAATAAGGTGGCAGTCTCTGCACCATCCGAGGGATATTGGCGGATTCATCCTGACAAGATAACGGCCGGTAACACAAAAACTCTAAAGTGCGATCAGGCATTGAGCTGCCAGGGAGGGTATATTCCTGATCAATACGACCTGAACTGGCTGACCGGAGAAAAAATGGGTTCTGTCCCTCTGGAGGGGCTGGATCCGCTGTTCCGAGCCTGTTTTTATGCCGCCCACCAGGCATTGGAAGATGCCGGCGTCCTTGATGACAGCCCGCTTTTAAAAAAATCGGGGCTGATCATGGGCAATCTACTCTATCCCACCCAAGCTTTTTGTGGATACGCAGAAGCGTTTTATCTTGAGGCTGCGGGTTTAAAAAAATCAGATTCTGTAAAAATATCCAATCCCTTCAACCGTTTTTCATCAGGGCTGCCCGCCATGCTGACGGCAAGGCTTTTCGGGATGGAAGGCAGAGCCTTTTCTCTTGATGCGGCCTGTGCCTCCAGCCTCTATGCCATCAAGCTTTCCTGTGATCTTCTTCATCGTCAGGAAGCGGATATGATGCTTTCCGGTGCCGTCTGTTTTACAGATCCCCTATATACCCATATCGGATTCAGCCAGATTCGGGCCATGAGTCCCTCTGGTCGGAGCAGACCTTTCAACATCCATGCAGACGGGGTGATACCGGGTCAAGGAGCGGCTTTTGTGCTGCTCAAACGATTGGATGACGCCATTGCCGCCAATGATAATATTTTGGGCGTCATATCCGGTATCGGTCTTTCCAACGACGGAAGAACCAGCGGTTTCCTCTCTCCGTCCAGTCGTGACCAGGTGCGCTGCATCAAAGCGGCCTATGATCACTCCGGAGTCGATCCCTCGGAGGTGGGTTATATCGAATGCCATGCCACCGGAACGCCCGTTGGTGACCGTGTCGAAATCAAGAGTATGACGGAATTTTTCCACAGTGGCAGAAAGATCCCCATCGGCTCTTTGAAAGCCAATGTGGGGCATCTCATCACCGCATCCGGTGCGGCAGGAATCATCAAGGTATTGGAAATGTTCAAACAAAACCAGATTCCTGCAACGCCCAATGCACATCCGGTCTTACCGGAAATTGAACGCTCGGACTTCTATGTCCCGGAAGAGAATGAAGCGTGGCCTGCCTGTAACGGTCGAAGGATTGCGGCCATCAGCAGTTTTGGTTTTGGAGGCAACAATGCCCATCTTGTCATGGAACAGTGGCAGGGTGTTACAGTTTCGTTCCAGAAAACGGAAAGAGAAAGAGAGGCTTCAAACATTGAGAAACAAAGAGACCCATCAGAAAAAGAAACAAAAGCTCTGAAAATTGCCGTTGTGGGGCTGGGCGTTAAAACCAGCCAATCTAAAAATGCTGATGAACTGGCAGAAAGCGTATTAAACCAACATGGCCGGAGCCCAGCCGTCCCCGAACATGGAAATGATGTATCCATTTCCACGGTAAAAGGCCATCAAAAAGACAGGCAAGAGGTCATGATTGACACGCTATCCTTTGCCCCTGGAGAGGTTGCATTTCCGCCAAAGGATATCGAAAAAACTTTAGGCCAGCAGTTGCTGGTACTCAAGGCGACGCTGGATGCCATGGCAATGATCAATCCTCCAGATGCCGTCAGGACAGGTGTCTTTATCGGTATGGAGGTGGATTCGGAGATCACACGGGCACGGTTTCGCTGGGCTTTTGATGAGATTCTTAGGGAGTTGGCTCTCCCTATATCCATAAGTGATGTCAAGCTTGAGGAATTACGAAATCAAATTGCCATGCCCACCGATTCAGCGAGTTTCACCGGGTCTCTATCCAATATCGTCGCCAATCGTATCAACAGCCAGTATGATTTGAAATCAGCGGGTTTTGTTGTGGCAGGGGAAGAGTTATCCGGAGATTATGCCCTTGAAGTGGCTGTCAACGCTCTCAAGGCCGGTCAAATTGACACGGCCATTGTTGGAGCCGTGGATATCTGCAATGAGATGGTACACAAAGAGAGCGTAAAACAGACCCTTGGCATCCAGACACCGCCCTTGGATGCAGGGCTTGTTCTGATTCTGAAGCGGGAAGCAGATGCCGTGAAATCAGGGGATCGGATACTTTGCACCATTGATTCCATTCAATTTGGAGAAGGGTTGATCCACCCATCGGTGGATTTCCAATTGGGAAATCGAAATGGAAATGAATGTGGAAATGAACATGACCATGAAAATGAACATGGCGTCCGTTCCGTCACCCTCAATCATGGAAATAATGTATCCATTCCCACGGTAAATTTGGATATGAAATTTCTTCTCGGTTATTCCCATGCCGCATCGGGTATGTTGAATATCATGGCTGCCGTCATGATGTTGGCAAAGCAGCGCTACCTCGATCTTGATGGTCGATGGGTCGATGGCTCCCGGTCTGCCAAAGGCACTGAAGGCATTCTTAAAACTGAAGTGCGCAATAAGAGCTTCCAGGGAGGATGGATATCCACGCGACTTTCTAGCAGTCTGAAAGCGGAACCTGTCACATCTTTCATGAAAAGCCCTCAAGGCGGTCAACAACACCTGTCCCGCAAACCGTTGAAATACCCGATTCATGTCAAGCCAATGGATTCTATCCTCTCTAACTTGAAAGATAGTGGGAATGAAAATGAAAATATGAATGCGATTCCGCCGCAGTTGAAAGCAAGTGAGAATGAGAGTAAGAGTAAGAATGATGTAAAAACACTCCCAATCCCCCCTTCCGCCCATGAGTTGTATGGGAATGCCCCATTCATCTCAAAATCGACAGGCACAAATGAACCGTCAAAACCCGAAGGTCAAACAGAAGCCAATCCAAGAACAGCAACCAATCCAAGCAATTCAGGCGATGACTCTGCCCCCCAGACGGCTTTTCTGGCCGCTTATGATAATCTTTTGCAGGTTCACAAAAGTCATCTCCGTCTAAAAGAGGAAGCCCACAGAAGGTATATGGAGCTTCTTTCAGGAATGCAGCGTCAAATATACGCCCGTTTTTCAGAAACATCCCAGAATCTCACTGAGAATTTAACTGAGAATCTCACTGAAAATTTATCTGAAAAATCCAATGAAAAACCCGCTACGTCTTCCCCTGATAAAAAAAACGAGAAACAACTCGAAATGGAATCAAAGGGGGATGCAGTTTGGGAAACACCCCATGGCCTGACGTTGGACAGACTTCAGTTGGAAAAACTGGCAACGGGAAAGATTTCAGAAGTGCTGGGAGATGCCTTTGAACCCCAGGATCAATTCAGAATCCAGGTTCGAATGCCGGCCCCGCCTCTGCTTCTTTGTGACAGGGTATTGGGCATAAAGGGCAAGCCACTGAGCATGGGCAAAGGCAGGATCTGGACGGAGACCGTGGTTCGGGAGAACGACTGGTTCCTCTATAACGGCAGGATGCCGGCCGGTATTTTTATGGAAGCAGGACAGGCCGATCTGCTGCTTGTTTCCTGGCTGGGCATTGATATGCACAACAAAGGCCGGCGGGTGTACCGCCTTTTGGGTTGTGAGGTGACCTTCCACGGGGCGTTGCCCAAGCCTAACGATGTGTTGCGTTTCCAGATCACCGCTGACGGCTTTGCCAGCCATGGGGATGTGCGGCTTTTCTTTTTCCATTATGACTGCTGGGTCAATGGCCGCTTGGCAATGAGCATGAGAAACGGCCAGGCAGGTTTCTTCACCTATGAAGAGCTGAAACAATCCGCAGGGATCATTTGGGGTAAAGGTGAAATTCCGATCTTCAAGATCAAACGCCCCTTGAGCAGTGTTAAGAATCAGGAAAAAGGCGAAGTTACATCCTTTGACAATTCAGTAGCACAAAATCTGTCATTCAGATGCACCAAACGGTCGTTTTCCAAAGAAGAGATCATGGCATATAAAGCCGGGGATTTCAGCCGGTGCTTTGGGAGCAGGTTTGAAAATGTGGCAAAAAAAGCCGACCTTCCAGGATATCTGACAGGGAACAATCTTCTATTTGATGAAGTGACTGAGCTGGAGCCTTTGGGTGGAGTAGGCAACAGCGGCATCATAAGGGCAAAGATGAATGTCTTGCCGAATTTGTGGTTTTTCCCCGGGCATTTTCTCCATGACAACTGTATGCCCGGAACCCTCATGGCCGAAGCGTGCCTGCAAATCATGGCTTTCTATATGAATGCGTCAGGGCATACAATGGGAAAAGAAAGATGGTATTTTTCGCCGGTCAGAGAGCAAAAGAGTGCCTTTTCCTGCCGCGGTCAGGTCACCCCGGCATCAAGGGAAGTGTTCTACACGATCTATATTGATGAGATCATACTGGAACCCTTTCCTACGCTGTTTGTCCATGCAGTGGGCAGTGTGGATGGTCTCGATGCCCTGTATTGTAGCCGTCTGGGACTTCAGTTGTTGCCGGACGATGAAAAGGTTGAAGCGTCACATGCCGATATCTCTATCTCCGCTCTGGATACGCTTCTTCATGCGGATGAATGGTGCATTTCTCTAAAAGAGGAACCATGGATAAAGGATCACTGTCCCACCTATTGCATTCCCACACTGCCTCTGACCTATGAACTGGATATGATGGTCGATGCCGTTCTGACCCGCTATCCCGGGAAAAAGGCGGTAAGAATCGACAAACTGGAAACCACCCGCTGGATGGCTTTCCACTCCGATGTGTTGAAAGGGCGGACATGTGTGCGACAGTTTGCAAAAAATGCCTTTGATGTCTCTTTAGAAGCAGAAGAGAGGACGGATTTGCAGCCTCAATACATCAAGGTGGTTTCCTGCAAGGTGACCATTGCTGATGAATATCCGGTAGCCGGAATAGTTCAAATTGACGGAATAGCTCAAATTGACGGAATAGCTCAGATTGACGGAATAGCTCAGATTGACGGAATAGCTCAAATTGACGGAATAGCTCAGATTGACGGAATAGCTCAGATTGATGGAATAGCTCAGATTGATGGAACAGAGAATCTCACGCAACGGCGGTTTCCTTATGAAAAGGATAAAACGGAGCTGATACATCGACAATTGCCTTGTGAAAATATCATAACAGATCTGACCCCACGCCAGTTGCCCTATAAAGATGGCATCATGTTCCACGGTGAATCCCTACAGTTGATGACTCGCTGGCATCTCGGCAAAAACGGGGCGACATGTGACATCGATGCCCATTCCAGAGGCGTTCCATACAGCCGAATTCACCCCGGGGTACTTGATGCATCCCTTCATGCAATCCCCCACGATGAGATGGGACTCTGGGATGAGCGTATCCCACCCAGCATGATCTGCTATCCCATTAAAATTGAGAATATGAGGCTTTATCGTGATTTTCCCAGAGGCGGAACCGTCCATGCGGTGATCAAACTGGATAAAATTGTGGAACAGAGCCTTTCCTATGTCGATTTTGCCTTCTTTCATGAAAAGGAATTGATCTCTTCATTCAAGTTGATGGAGTTTATTCTGCCAAAAGGGCGGCTGATCTTCTCACCGCCGTTGCAGCGAAGGGAATTTCTGTTGTACCGAAATTATGTCCCCAATATGGCGTTATCACGATTCAGTGAGGACGGGCTTGAGATCTTTTATGAAGATATCCGGGAAGCGGACTACCTGAAGGGATCTGTGGCAAATACCTATCAAATCCATGGTAACCTGGAAGAGATGGCTCAGGCTCAGCAGGTGGTCATGAAAGATCTGGCAGCTTCCAGGCTCTGTATTCATCCCGGGGATGTTGTTTTTGATGATAGGTACCCTGACAGATGTCTCAATACACCATACAATGATTTTTTTATCACAAGCACAACAGGGGATAGATCGGTCAGGGCATCTCTGTCGGAACCGGAAGTGATTGATATCTGGAAAATCAAAAGCAGATGGATCGGTATGAACGGCAATATTTCGCCGGTGATGTTGGACATGGGTCTCTCATTTATCCACAAATATCTTCGCCGATTCATCGTTAAGGATCCCCAAATATTGATGCGGTTCACAGGAAAACCCATGATCTACCTCGCCAACCATCAGACCGGGGTGGAGTCCTTTCTCTTTTTGTTCATGATCCATCTTCTTCAACAAACCCCCATCCGGGTCGTGGCAAAAAAAGAGCATCAGCAAACCCTCATGGGCAAGCTTCTCAGCTTTGGTGCAGATGAATATCACGAAGACGCTCCCATTCAGATGATCTTTTTAAACAGGGAAAATCAGATGGATATGCTCCACGCATTCCAGGAACTGGAAAGTGAGATGAGAGAAAACCCCTTCTCACTTCTGGTTCATGTGGAAGGCACCCGAAGTACGGTGGCTGGAAAAAAGAGTGAAAAGCTGAGTTCCGTTCTGGTGGATCTGGCAATGAATCTGAATATGCCCATTGTACCGGTTCGTTTCTATGGCGGACTGCCAGTGGAAGTGCCGGTGGAAGAGACGCAAAATAAATTTGAATTCCCCGTAAACCAGGGAATGCAGGATATCTATGTGGGCAAGCCCATGGAAATATCCGAATTGAAGCAGTTAAATTATGCCGAGCGCATCCGGAGGATTCTCGATAGGATGAACACGTTGGGAGCTCCCTTTGAACAGGAAGTTCCCCTTCCTCCGGATGTAGAGTTTGGAAGAGCAGTTATGGACAGTATGAAGAACATGGGTTTGGGAAAAATTCCGGCAACGCTTCTGTGTGCATTGAAAGCCAGCCCAGAGATTTTTGAAGAGACCAGAGAATTTCTGAAAACCTTGATGGAAAAAGGATTCAATACAACGAATCAAGAGATCGGCATGCCATATGATACCCTGTTTAATGAAATTTCATGAAGTGGACACAGACAGGGGAGAGGTAATCCTGTGTGATTGCGCTGTTGCAGGGCAGACATACAGGTCTGCCCTGCAAAAATGGCTGACAATATAATCAAGCTCAGGCTTTAGGCATCTTTCATTTATCGGTTTACACTTTTTTTGAACCATGATTTTCTTGATTACAGGATTACCTTGATTATAATCATGTTAATCCTGTAATCCTTTTAATCATGGTTCAAAATTTTCAGAAAAGTGTAAACTACTTTTGAGTCGATATGAAAGATGTCAGGCTTTAAAGGAAAAGCATCATATCAGAGCATCTGTTTTTCTTCCAGTTGCAAAGATGTTTTTTCTCCCATTGCAAAGAATACAGAGATCGGACGTCCCTGAACAGTCACTTGTGTTATAAATTTCATGTTTTCAGATGCTCCAATATCCATTGCCAACGGTTGATTCACGGCAACCAATGTCTCTGGAGAAAGTCCGGTTAAGGTAGCTGCAACCCGTTTGGCCGCTTTTGCGATCTTCTGATTCTTATTAATACGATTGGTGTCTTTTTTTTGTGCAGGATTCACAGGAATCCCGAGTAAATTAAATATCATTGTTATTTCTCTCTTTATATCTTGTAAAGATAAGGTCAGAAATTACTGTCTCATTATCCCCCGATCCATTCCTGGAGAAGGGATTTAGGATAGATCACCGAGCAGATGCTTTGAGACCGTACCTCAATGATGGCAACATAAAATGCAACAGAGTTAAAGGCCCGAAATAAAAGCGTATAACTTTGGTGCAGAATCCTTGATCAACGATCAAAAAAACGAAAAGATAAAATGTGATCGATAAAGTGTGATGGGATCGTAAAAAGCCGGAAATACCAAAAAAAATATGAATAATTTCAGCGATTTATGACTGAAAAAATTCTGAGAGGCGGACTTTTTACAGGTTCATCAAGTGTTGTCAAGCATCAACAAGATTCAACAGAGAAATGACTGATTTAAAATAGAGATCTGACGACCGGCAGGAAGAACTGCGGAAAGAATAACGAAATGAGAAACTTGAAATTTTGTGGGGGTGTGAAGCGGAACTGCCCAAGTGAAAAAGAGTGTCTGACAGTATCCACCCAAATTTTGATGGGGCAACCTGTGCAGAGCACCAGGGTGGCCCAAACGAATTGAAACGCATGGATTGCAGGTTGACGCGGTGCAAGGAATGTAGGGATTGTCGGCAGTATTGTCTTCATGAACCTGTATGGCGGTTCTATCCTGTAAAAAAATAACGGAGCGGTCGCTCTTGCACACCCATTGCGTTTGGCTGGGGCCGGATGCGCAGGCTCCGCCACACGAAAAGAGCGTAAAAAGTAATACCGCCAAATATATTTTTATTACAGCATTCTTCATGACAATCCCGATTATTCGGCCCCATGCTTGGGCTTCAATCAACAAATCAATTGGGTTTCAATTAGCCAATGAAACTAAAAAGGAACTCCATTTGTACAAAAAATAAAGCTGTCTTTTTACACTATGAATGATAGACCTGTCAATCCTTTTTTAATTTTTTTTACCGTGGAAATGGATACAATTTGCCATATTCGGGGGTGGCTGGATGGCAGCCATGCCCGTTTACCGTGAAAATGACTATCATTTTTAT
>NZ_LT828553.1:161405-169889 GCF_900170035.1 Desulfamplus magnetovallimortis
AATTTGCCATATTCGGGGGTGGCTGGATGGCAGCCATGCCCGTTTACCGTGAAAATGACTATCATTTTTATATTTGGGAGTGATTGATACGTAATCATTCATGCCTGTTTACCGTGAAAATGAATGAGCAATTAAAAATAGCAAATTTAGACATCCCAAATCAAGCCCTGCTTTTGCCAATGGAGGTGAAATAAAAAAACAAAATGATCCTGCGATTTTATGTGGCAGCGTCCATACTGGTTGGCATCTTCTGTGCCTTTGGATGGATTCTAAAGAAACGGGAACTGTTCCGCCGAACCGCATCGTTACTGGTTATGGTGAATATTTTCTCTCTGTTTCTCATTGGCGGAGAATATCTCTTTGGCGCTTTTATCTTCACGCTGTTGGGGGTGGGTGTTTACGAGATGACAGGGCATGTGGAGACAAATCATTTTTGGGGAATATCCATGGCTTTGGTTCTCTCTCTGGTACTTTCATATCAGATGAACTGGATACGGTTTCTGATTCCATTTTACCTGTGCGTCAGCCTCTTTGCATTTGCAGGAAAAAAGGCGCATGTGGCATCAAAATCTTATATTGTGCTGTTCATTACTGCCGTTCTTGTGCCGTGTTCAGTGAGCCTTGTCGGCATCTATCGGTTCGACCCGGGATGGGTCATTGCCCTGATTCTTTTGTTGCAGCTCAACGACAGTGCTGCTTATCTTTTCGGAAAATCTTTGGGCAAAACCAGGATATTCAAGACCATCAGCCCCAACAAATCCCTGGAAGGCTATCTCTTTGGCACGGTGGGTATTGTGCTGGGAGTGCTTCTTCTTTTAACCGTCATCCCCCTGTTGAAGGGATATTCGCCCTTTGAAATCTTGTCTCTCGGAACATTCATTTTTATTTTCGGCAATGCAGGGGATCTTCTATTTTCTGCTATCAAACGGAAGCTTGATATCAAAGATTTCAGCAATCTCATTCCCGGGCACGGCGGTGTGCTGGACAGACTGGACAACATTCTATTTGCCGCCCCCATGTTTTATCTCTTTTTACAGGGAATCTGAAGATCATGCAGAATGATAACGACACATTACGGCAAAACAATGTCAATTTGCAGCAGCATGACGCCATGCCAGGGATGCATGATCTAACGTTATTGCAACATGATACCCCATTATCTCAGGATAATGTCAAATTGCTGCAAACCGGTTTACCAGCAGGTGAAAATCCTCCAAATCTGCTGCATCTTGGGATTGACATCGGCTCCACCACCATGAAACTTGTGGCATTGAAGGAAGATCGTATTGTTTACAGCACCTATCAGCGCCATTTTTCCAATTTAAAGGAGACCTTGATTCATATAATGAATCAGGCCGCAGAAACACTGGGTAACCCCGAGGTGACGATTCTTGTTACCGGTTCCGGCGGTGTCTCCATTGCCCAATTTCTGACGATTGGCCATATCCAGGAAGTGGTTGCCACTGTTCGGGCTGCACAACGGTTTACACCGGATGTGGACGTGGCCATTGAACTGGGGGGTGAAGATGCCAAGATCGTCTATTTTGAAAAAGCAGGTATCGACCAGCGGATGAACGGAATCTGTGCCGGCGGCACCGGTGCTTTTATCGATCAGATGGCTGCTGTTCTCAATACCGACCCTACAAACCTTGACCGTCTTGCAGAAAAACACACCTCCATTTTTCCCATCGCTTCCCGCTGCGGTGTGTTTGCCAAAACCGACATCATGCCTCTCATCAATGAAGGTGTAGGCAGAGAGGATATAGCAGCTTCCATTTTCCAGTCCGTGGTGAATCAGACGGTCAGCGGCCTTTCCTGCGGCAAACCCATCAAAGGGAAAGTGATGTTCTTAGGCGGGCCTTTGAGCTATCTGCCCCAGTTGAGGAAACGATTTGTCGAAACCCTGAAATTGAAAGATGACGCTGCGATTCTTCCAGACAGTGCCCATCTATTTGTGGCCTTGGGTGCGGCACTGGCATCCATGAGGGAAAAAACCGTGCCCTTTGATGTGCTTCACAGAAAGATTCTATCCATCACAAAGATGAATTCCCATGAAGTGAAACGGCTGCCTCCGCTCTTTTCAAATGCAGCGGAAAAAGAGGATTTTTTCCAGAGACACCACTCCAAACAAGTGAAAAAAAGCCCCATTTCGTCAGCTTTTGGTAACTGCTACCTGGGAATGGATGCCGGTTCCACCACCATCAAGGCCGTTCTTTTAAATGATAACGGGGAGCTTATCTATTCTTATTACGGCGGTAATCAGGGCAAACCCTTTGAAACCGCAAGAGAGATTCTACTTGATATCTATGGAAAGCTTCAAGAGAGCTGTTGTATCAAAAATTCCGCTGTGACCGGATATGGCGAAGAACTTTTGAAAACAGCCCTGGGCATGGATATCGGGGAGGTGGAGACCGTTGCCCATTACAGGGCAGCCCGACAGTTTTTGCCTGACGTGGATTTCATCCTCGATATCGGGGGGCAGGATATGAAATGCCTCAAAATCAGGGACGGTTTCATCGAAAGTGTGCTTTTGAATGAAGCCTGCTCTTCGGGCTGCGGCTCTTTCATCGAATCCTTTGCCCAATCCCTCAATATCAAAGTAGATCAATTTGCGACAATGGCACTTTCTGCGGAGCATCCCGTGGATCTTGGCACCCGGTGTACGGTGTTCATGAACTCCAGGGTCAAGCAGGCGCAAAAGGAAGGGGCATCCATTGGAGATATCTCCGCAGGATTGTCTTATGCGGTCATCAAAAATGCATTGACCAAGGTCATGAATATCCGAACTCCCGAAGAGTTGGGGGAACATGTCGTTGTCCAGGGGGGCACCTTTTTGAACGATGCCGTACTTCGGTGTTTTGAAACGATATCGGGCAAAAAAGCCGTAAGGCCGGACATTGCCGGTTTGATGGGAGCTTACGGAGCAGCCCTTATTGCAAAGGAACGATTTCAGGCACACCATGAAAGTACCCTGCTTTCAAAAGAAGCGCTTTTGAAAGTCCAGGTAAATAAAAGCCATCACCGCTGTAAAAGGTGTACAAACCGCTGTTCCATCACCGTCAACACCTTCAGCCATGGCGGGCGGATCCATTCGGGCAACAAATGTGAAAACGGTGCTGCTTTCAATAACAGAGCTGCTTTCAATAATGTAGCTGCCTGCAATCTCAAAGGGAGTGAACTTCCCAACCTTTTTCAATATGAATTGAAACGGATATTTTCATATACGCCACTACCCGCAGATCAAGCAATAAGAGGCACCATCGGCATTCCAAGGGGACTCAACATATACAACAACTACCCGTTCTGGTTCACCTTTTTTACCCGATTGGGATTCAGTGTGGAATTGTCGCCCATATCCTCAAGAAAAATTTATGAGATGGGTATGGATACCATTCCTTCGGATACCCTCTGTTATCCGGCAAAACTGATACATGGGCACATGGCATGGCTTGTGAATCAGGGAGTTGAGCGGATTTTTTACCCCTGCATTCCCTATGAGCAAAACGAATTCAGCAAGGCAGACAACCATTACAACTGCCCCATCGTCACCTCATATCCAGAGATCATCAAAAACAACATGGATATCCTGGGGGAGAAAAATATCCAGTTCATCAGCCCGTTTCTGCCTTTTAACGATGTCGATCGGCTTATCGTAAGGCTCTCTGAAGAGTTGAAACCCCTTGGCATCCGAAAAAAAGAGATTGCCGAAGCTGTATCGGAAGGGTTGAAGGAACTGGCTGCCGTACAGAACGATATCCGCAGAAAAGGGGATGAAACACTGAGATTTCTGGAGCAAAGAGGCACCACCGGCATTGTCCTTGCCGGAAAACCCTATCATCTCGATCCGGAAGTCAATCACGGGATTGACAGAATTATCAGCAGCCTTGGCATGGCGGTGCTCACGGTTCAGTCCGTCTGCCATAAAAGCAGCGTTGAAAGGCCGCTTCTTTTTGTGGATCAGTGGATGTTCCAATCCAGGGTCTATGAAGCGGCCGGATTTGTCAGCAATTCAGAGCATCTGGAGCTGGTCCATCTCAACTCTTTTGGCTGCGGCCTGGATGCCATCTCTCTTGAACAGGCTCGGGAACTTCTGAAAAAAAGACGGAAGGTGCATACCGCCATCAAAATCGATGAGATGAGCCGAAGCGGTATTTTCAAGATCAGAATTCGTTCCCTGAAAGCCGCAGTGATGGAGAAAAAACGCCGTGGTGCCATGGCACTCTCACCTTTCTCCCATCCGGTGGAGAAGATACCGCCCCATCTCTTGGATCGGGTCAACAAGCAGAATCTTCTGCTCTTTCAGCTATCCCCGGTCCACGATCAATTTTTCGAGGCCGCTTTTAAAGCGTCGGGCTACAATCTGAACATTCTGTCGGCAACTCCCCAGGATGACAGGGATGTGATCGACGAAGGTCTCAAATATGTGAACAATGATGTCTGTTTTCCGGCGGTGGTGATGATCGGGCAATATATCAAAGCCCTGAAATCAGGCAAATACGACCTTGACAATACCTATATCGCACTCTATAAGACCGGCGGCATGTGCAGGGCCACCAACTACATCGGTTTTATGCGAAAAGCCCTTGCCGCAGCCGGTTTCTGGAATATCCCCGTCATTCAGTTCAGCCCCACGCGTCTGGGCAGCAACAACGCCATCAAAATCACGCCGGCACTTTTGAACAAGTACATCATCAGCCTGCTTTATGGTGATCTGCTGCTTCATGTGCTGCACAGGGTACGGCCTTATGAAAAAATCAAGGGGAGTGCAAATCGGCTCTACGAAATCTGGGTCTCCCGCTGCAAGGCTTCGGTCATCGATGGCGATCGGGATGAATTCAAACGAAACATCTATCAAATCGTTCGGGAATTCGAGTCCATCGAAATCAACGATATCGTCAAACCACGGGTGGGCATTGTCGGAGAGATCCTCGTGAAATACCATCCCTTGGCCAACAACGACATCATCCATACCCTCGAGTCCTATGGGGCAGAAGTGACGATACCCGGGCTTGCCAATTATGTGATGTACAGTGCGTATGATTCATGGTTTAAGCACAAGAAATTGTCATGGAGTGCAAAAAAATACTATTTTGATCAGATTGTCATCCAAGTGGTGGAATATTACCGCCGTCATATGAAAAGAGCACTCAGGAAGAGCCGGCGCTTTGAAGCACCGCCCTCCATCAGAGAGCTTGCCCAAAAAACCAGTGAAGTCCTCTCATTGGGGCATCAGGCTGGAGAAGGGTGGTTTCTGACAGGGGAGATGATCGAGCAGATAACAGGGGGAATCCACAACATCGTGTGCATCCAGCCCTTTGCCTGTCTCGCCAACCAGATCACAGGCAAAGGCATGATGAAGGAACTTAAAAGACGATATCCCCATGCCAATATCATTTCAATCGATTTTGACCCGGGGGCCAGTGAGATCAACCAGTTGAACCGCCTCAAGCTGATGCTCTCCGTGGCTTTTGATAAAATGGAAAATCGGCATTCTCCCTGAAAAATGGCTGAAAATGCTGATCATGGCCGAACAATTCAATTCTAAAAACCGACAGCTATGATCTTTTGAGTCTTGTGAACATTGTCTGAATCACGGATTGCCACAGATTAAGGGATAACACGGATTTTTTTCAATCAGTGTCATCATTTAATCCGTTTAATCAGTGATTCAGACAATGGAACAAGTCACAAAGCGTAAACTGATGAATGGAGGATGCCAAAAAATCAATAGGATATCAATTTTGAATTAACCACAAAGGAAGTAAAAGATGACCCGCTTTTTCCCTGTATTCAAACATGTAAACATTCCCAACTTAGTCACATCCCTGGCGGTTGTGCTGGCTCTTGCCTGCCAGGCCATCATCATGAAAGGCCATATTGAAACGGCATTGACATTATTCATGTTCGTCCTGCTGCTCAATCGAATCGACGGGGTGCTGGCCAGAAAACTCAATCAGGTTTCACCCTTTGGAAAAGAGCTTGGCAGCCTGTCGGAATTGCTGAATTTCGTCATTACCCCCATTGTTCTCTCATGGTTTATGGGATTTGATGGGGGTTATTCCTTATTGTTTTTCAGCCTCTTTCTTCTGGCAGGAATCTGGAGGTTGGCTGATTTCAATCTACACGGCATGGTGCAAAAGGGTGGCCGTAGCTACTTCCGTGGACTGTGCTGCACCCATGCCGCTGCACTGTTTGTGATCGTGGCATCTCTATATACACGATTTTTCGAGGCTGAATCGGAACTATCCATACACACAGGCTCTTTAAACGTTGAACCGGCACTATCAATGAATGCAGGTGCTTTCCAAATTGAACCGACATGGGTTTTCATTCCATTTTATATTCTGACCTCATTGTGGATGGTCTCGTCGTTTCAATATGATAAAAACGGAAAATTCACCCTATCATTTTATCTGTTGACGCCGATTTCGGTATTTCTGATGTTTTTGTAAACTGAAACGGGATCTATTTCCACGATAAAAACTTGTGATAAAAGGTGGCGCAACCGGTGCAAAAGAAAAGTCTTTCCCTCATCCTTGAAGAGATGGTGTTCTTCTACATCTCCATTCTGTTTTCAGGAACCACGTATGTGATTCCCCAAATATTTCTGCTGAAGTATTATCCTGAAAACAAAACCATGCTTTTGGCACTGCTGGTTATCGCCGGCACATTGGCCTCCATCCTCGGCGTATGGCTCTCCACCGGTCAAAAGTGCGGTCAGTTGCTTAACGACAGTAAATCGGCCATCATCTCTCTTTTCCTTCTATTGACGGTACTGTTTAATTTTCAATACTTCATTCAGAGCATTACGCTGTTTTTGCTGGTTTTGATCGCCGTAAAATTTATTTCAAATTTTCTTTACAATTACCTGGATACCGGCCTGTCAAACCAGAACAGTGAATTTGAACTAAAACACCATGTAAATGCCATGGTGCTATATCAGTTGCTTGCCTACATTTCCGCACCGGTTTTCTTCTCTGCATTTTTCTTTTTGACACCTGTCAATATCGTGGTTCCGACATTGATCGCTATCATCTCAATCCTCTTTTTATCTTTCTCTTCCCGTATGATCCCCTCTTTTAATACAAAAACAAAGACAAGCCCTGAAGGAAGCCGACTAAACGGCTCGGAAAAATGTTTTCTGATATATGTCTTTCTGATTCATGCGGGAGTAATCCTTGTCTCTTCTCTGGCAATCTATATTCTGCAAGATTATTATCAGATGAAAAATGCAGTTCAGATCGGTGGGGCATTGATCGGTTACATCAGTTTTATTGCGGTTCTGACCATATTTGCAGTGATCATATTAACTTCAAAACGCCTTGAAAAAAGAGGTACAGTGCTATCTCTTTCCACCGAGACAAAGGGAAACCCCTTATCACTTTCCAGCGAGGCAAGAGAAAGACCACTATCGTTTTCCGACGAGACAAGGGAAAATCCACTATCTCTTTCCACAAAATCAAACGTTGCCACTTCATCCCTGCTGATTTTTGGTTCATTGCTGTTTTTTCTCAAGCTGTCCGAGAGCGTTCCCTATGTTTTTTTCATCGGAACCGTGACAGGCATTGCACTTGGCCTTTTTTTGCACAGTACCCGAACCTATGCCAACCAGAAGGCCAATATGGAAAACAAAGCCAATATTCTGATGTACTACAACAACCTGCCCAATATCGGCACGCTATTGAGTTTGGGATTGACATTTGTCTTTACCATCATTGCAGAGAAAACCAACACCAATTTTGATCAGATGATCCTTATCGTCATTATGATGGTATTTGTATCGTGCTTTGTATCAATATTGGTTTACGCCATCCAGTTCAAAAATAGATGCAAAAGGAAAAATGAAAATGAAACGATTGTTTCCCCCACTTGAATATCTCAACATCCTCCAAAGAGGATTTTTTTATTGGGTAATGTGCTGCTCAGTATTTTTGAATAGATTTATATTGAACATATGCCAGCTTTGGTTACCTAAATCAGAGTCAAAATCATAATCAAAGTAGTAGCGGGAGAGCACCATAAACACTAAGGAAAAAATTAATGAAAAAAAAATTATAATCTTTTTTTTTGTATTTATCATTTTCATTGGTTGCTTATTGGCCTGGAACATCAGGTCCATGGTGAATCTAAAAGTTTTCCATCGAGAACAAAAGACATTTTTCTGCGAACGACGTCCTTTTGCAGCAAATTTAATTTCAGTCCTTCTATATAAATGGCGGATTCTTGGTGTACGAAACCGTATTATACATACGATCTATGATTATACCAACGAAAGAATAAAGCAAAAAATGGACACACCTTTTTCTACAGATCCAGCCAAACGGGTTCAAGAAGTAAAACTTTTTGCTGACAAACTCAATGTTAATTTATCCCAACCATATATCTATATTAAGCAATTACATGAATTTGAAAATGCCAATGATTTTTTCATCCGGGATATAAAACGTGAATTTAGACCTGTCGCTAATGCAATGGTTCGTACAG
>NZ_LT828554.1:0-11407 GCF_900170035.1 Desulfamplus magnetovallimortis
CGAAAGTCTTAGTAACAGCTTGTTTTAATGATGTCCCTATTATCGGCCAGAGAGTGGGGCAGAATAAACAAGTGTATGAACTGCCCCTGATGGCTTGAGGTCACTTCTGAACAGATCTATTGTTTTACATCGGAAACTCAGGGATTTTTCATTCTGGAATGATTTTATCAATTGAGCAAGCATTAGCGGGTCATGCTCTTTTTTTAAGCGGCACATGGTTAAATGAGGCCTGAAACTCCTTCTTTCCCTTGGAAATCCTCTACGTTCAAGTATGGTTGTAAGATTTGAATGTAGGTTGGAAATCTCCATGGTATCTCCCTTTAGTCCGCTCCAAAGTACTCCTGCTTTTTTGACTGAAGGGAAAACGCCGCATCCTGAGGCAAATAGTTTGCAGCTCGGGGCCTGGGATGCTGCAATGTTCATGGCAGCCTTGATATTTGCAACTTGCTCCATATGGATATTTCCAAGAAAGCTAAGGGTAAGATGCATGCTGTCAGTTTTTGTCCATGAACCTGTAATATCAGGAAATTTGGTTCTGATATCACTTTGGAGCTTTTGCAGAAAAAGTACAATTGAATCTGGCAGGGATATGGCAATAAATGCCCGAAAAGAACCGGTAGCTGGCATGGCGACCTCCTTTTATTTAAGAAATTTTTCAATGTTAACAGGCTCTTCTATCTGTTTCTCCTTCAGCATTATAGCCTCTGTCTGTTTCCAGGCATCAACATTGATTTTACCTGTTTCCCATGACTCTGTAGGTTTCACAAGTTTTCTTGTTTCAAAAATCTGTTTTTTTATTATATCACTGCTGCTGCTTTTATCCTTCTCTTTCACTAATTCAAGGGTAATGGCTTCATTTTCAGGATTCATGGCAGCATCCCATCCTTCAATTAGAGCATTAAGAAATTTTTTTACAGTTTCTGGGTGTTGTTGTAACATTTTGCCAGATGTTATAACTGAGTTGGCCACAAAATTAACCCCAAAATCTGACGGGTTAAAAAAACCCACAGATTCCCCCTCCCTATACAGTTTATCCTCAAGAATGACTCCCTGTGAATTTCTGTAAACAGGCCATATTTCAACCTTTTTTCTCAAAAATGGCGTAAAGTCAAACCTGACACCTGTAATCCTAACCTCTCTTTTTTTGATGCCACCCAGAGTAAAAATTGTGTTCATTATGGTTTCATCATTACCGCCGAATGTGATGCCTATATGCCGTCCTTTCAGATCCTGAAGGGTTTTGATTTCAAACTCCTTGGTTCCGTCACTGTTTTTTCTGTAGATCCACTGCATGGGGTTTACCTGAAACAGTTGTGCAATGACATAGACATCTGCCCCCTTGTTAATTGCCCGAATGACCTGATCAGCAGATGCAACACCAAAATCAGCATATCCAAGTTCCAGTTCGTTTATGGCATTTTTTTCAGGGCTTCCTTCTTTTACAGTTACATCAATACCTTCAGCCCTGAAGTAACCTTTTTCGTCAGCATAAATATCTCCTGCCACGCTTGCATTAAAGAGCCACTTTAGCCTGTAGTTGATGTTGTTTTTTTCTGCATGCATAGGTTTGGGAATAGTTATTGTTATTCCAAAAAATATCAACAGAAGGATAGGAACCGTAAAAAAAAATGGTTTTTGATTGCGGGAATCATGATTTTTGTCAATGGGAAGATGAGTAGTTGAAGCAGTGAGTTTCATTTTTTTAGACCTCTTTTGTCAAGCTGGTGCTTTCTGCGGATGTTCCAAGCCATTTGGCTTTGATACGCTCTCCAACTGTTTCCAGAAAACCCTGGTATATCGAAATAACAATACCTATCATCAAAAGGGCTATCAATATTTTTCCAAGATCACTTTGATAAAGGGCTACTCTTATACTGTAGCCTATGCCGGCATTTGCAGCAATAAATTCTCCCACAATGGTTCCGGCCATTGCAAGGGTGGCGCTTCCGGTTATAACTGTGGTAAGTTTGCCCAGGTTTTCAAATGCCCTTATTTTTATCTCCAGTTGCCAGCGCATTTTTCCGGTCACAAGATAGAAATGTTCCATATCTTTAACCGGTGACGCCATGATACCCAATACCGATAGAAGAAGAGGGAAATAGCATATCATGGAAGCAATAAGGAGGCGTGACAGAAAACCGTCGCCAAGCAGTATAAAAATAATTGGAGCCAGAGCCACAATGGGAAATGCCTGTATATTGTAGGCTGTAACTTTGATAAATGAACCTGTCCATGATGATTTTCTGCCGGCAATGCCAACTGCAAATGCCATAAAAATTGAGATGATCTGGCCAAGCAGGGTGACAGAAAGGGTGTTGATGACATCAAAAAAATATTGACCGAAATGGTCACAGGCAGTTTCAGCAAGTTCAGGCAGTCCAGGAATGACATAGTTGGAAAGGGAGAGCGTATATTTTATAATCATAAGAGAAATGATGCCTGTAAAATATACTATGATAAATTGAAATATCCGTTTAAAAAGCATTCATTATCTCCAGCATGGTGGTATCAAGGAGCTGTTTTATGGTGGTTTCAGGCTTATTGATATTTCCTTTTTTGTAATCAAGCCCTTTGACCATAGTGTATCTTTGCCGGTCAGATGGATTGGCAAATACAAGAATTTCGTTACAGAATCTTGATACTTCCATAAGATGGTGTGAAATATAAATGAACATTTTGTCAGGAAACAGCTCCTTGACAGTGAGAATGATCTCTGATCTTAGTTTTTCGTCAACATTGGCAAGGCTCTCATCCATTACAAGAAGATCAAAATCCTGTAACAGATAACGGATAAGGTTGATTCGATTCTGTTGCCCCATGGAAAGCTGGGAAAATCTAAGATGCATCACCTCTTTCATTGCAAATTTTTCAATCAGAATTTGTTTTAATGGCTCCCTAATGCTGTCGGTTACCCTGTCTATATGCATCTTTATGGTTGACCAGCCAGGAATACGCTCCAAGTTGTATGTGTAGAGAATCCTGTCAATATTTCGGGTTTCAATCTCTCCTGATGATGGTGCCTGCAAACCGGATATTACCCTTGCAAAGGTTGTTTTTCCAACACCGGATGGTCCAAAGGCAGCATTAAATCCGGGATTTTTCATGGAAAATGAAAGATTTTCTATGACAGAAGTGTTGCTTTGAGGATAGTAAATTTGCAAATTTTTGCAGGTTAGCTCCATATGCTTCTCCATTGGGCGGTGATATTTTCAATCTGTTTCTCTTTTATCGTTTTTTTGCAAAAAAGCAAAAAAGCAAAAAAGCTTGAATAGATATGAAAGATTACAAGTAGTTATATAATAATGATTTTGTGGAATAAATCCAACAAAAATTGCATCTTTCTTGCTTTCTTTTATTTTGAATGTCATTATAATAATGAGTCAGGTTCGGGGTATTCAACAACATAAAAGACAGGAAAGAATTATGAGAATATATAAACTAACATATAAAAAATGCCTGCTTGAACTGATGTTTCTCCTTATGCTGTGCTTGTTTATTAGCGGTCTGGCATTTGCAAAAACTGTTGCTCCTGAACAGCCGGTTATTCCATTTCAGGATATGGATGCAGAGGAGTTGATAATAGAAATCTCCCCTGATGAGATTTTCACAATTGACCCTCTTCTGATCATTCCGGATAAGGATCAGGGTAAGGAGGTCAGCCTTTTTGCCATGGCTTTGCACTCACAGTGGGCACTTGTCATGGGTGAATCCGGCTGGAAACTCTACATGGGTGAAGTAACAATGTTCAAGGAATTTGATCTGGGTGATACACTTCAGCAATTTGCCCTTGATGGAAATCGTCTTATAAACACACCTGGTGACAGCATAGACCTTTTTTATGGATATGCCATACAAGAGCCTTATTTTGCAGGAAATGCATTGCGGTTTAGAGTTGAATCTTCTGAGACAATACAATGTGATGAATTTCAAATCTGCTCAACTGCTATTGCTGTGAACAAAATAAACCCCGGTAAGTTACCATTGACTCCCATATCTAATAGATGCAGAGAAATTGTACCTTCTCTTGAGGTTTCCCATATCAAATCAGACAGTGAAGTAAAACTGTTTGCCGCACTCCTTATGGATGAAGGCATTATGTTAAAAACAGATCAGGGATGGGAAGAGTATTATGATGGAGACTTGATACCATTTATGTCGATAAATTCCGGCAATCCATCAATATCTGACGATATCTCAATGGAATCTCCATCGTTAATGACATTGACAGGGTTTGACTTTCCCCTCACCTTGCTGCCTGAGAATTATGAGGGTGAAGTGTTTTTGTATTATGCAGTTAATGTTGAGGGAAAAACAGAATTGCTTGGCAACGCACTTCGATTTCATATTTTACAGGATGAGCAAACAGAAAAAGAAGTTTTTGCTTTTGCCCAGAATACTAAATCAATTGATACTATTGCTTCCTGGGATTTGCCTTTGACAAAGATCTCTGATGCGTGCGATGTGATTTCTCCGTCTCTTTATGTTGCAGATGAAGATGCAGGGAACAAAGGAGAGCTTTTTGCAATCATAATTGTCGATAATGAAATAATAGTTAAATCTTCTGAAGGATGGAAACAATATGACGGGGCCGCTCTTTTTCCATTTGCCAGTACAACACTTGGAACCCAGGTCTCAGGTTTTGATCTGCCTCTTGCCATGCAGGATTCTTCAGGCTCATCAGGTGAAATTGGATTCCCTGTTATTCCCCATGACAGTGAAGTCGTTTTTTATTATGGCTGCCTTGTTAATCGTGAAACCCTCAAAGGTAATGCCATGCGTGTCAAAATTAGCCTTAATTGACATGTTCAGTTTCATTTTGTGAATAGGTTACACCAAATATCATATCTCCCAACCATTTTTTGAATGATGGATTATCGCTGAACTGCTTGAAAAGCTCAGTGTGATCAGCAATCAACTCTACCATGACACGTCCAAGTGCATTGTCATGCTCAATACGGGCATTCTGTTTGTCAGAGTTTTTCATGGCATTTTGATACGCAGGGTCAGCAGCCACTTTATCCGGAATTTTTTCGGTAATGACTTTCCCTATATCATCAGCATCTTTCCAGTTGATGTTTCCAAAAAGGTCATTGAATGTTTTGATGATATTGCTTAGTTGATCAAGCTCCGGTTCAGGCTTTCTGCCACCACCACCTGAAGGAACATAGAAACTTTCCACCGGCGTATAGTGCTTTAGCACATCAAGAATGAATCCTTCCTGAATCGCCTGCTTCATGGTGTAGCTGTGGAATGGATAATGCCTTACCCTGCCGTCCGGTTGTGGGTCAGGCTCTCCAAAAATTTCCAGAGTCTTGTTCTTTGGCGTTGCTGTAAAGGCAAAAGAGCTGGCATTGGTCAGCATTTTATGGCTTTCCATAAGCCTGTTGATTTTATCTTCTGTACTCTCTTCTTCATCCTGGTGAACCATGTAAGCCACTTCATTCTCAGCGGCCAGAAGCATTTCAGATGAGGCTGCGGTGATGATCTGATTTTTTGCAGAAAGTGCCATGTTCATTTTTGTGGCTGTCCGCCCGCCTTGGCTTGAGTGGGCTTCATCAATAATGATGGCAAAACGATTCTTTCTGTGGTCATCGCCAATTTCCGCCAGGATAAAAGGAAATTTCTGAACCGTTGTAATGATGATCTGCTTTCCCTGGTTGATAAAGCGACGTAGATCTCCAGAGCGTTCAGCGTGCCCGACCACATTACCAACCTGGGCAAATGACTTTATGGTGTCACGAATCTGTTTATCTAAAACACGGCGATCCGTCACCACAATAATGGAGTCAAAAACCGTTTTTTTAGCGTACTCCAGCCCCACCAACTGGTGTGCCAGCCAGGCAATGGAATTGGATTTACCGCTTCCTGCCGAGTGTTGAATCAGATAGCGTTTGCCTGCACCAAATCTCTCGGCATCTGAAAGAAGCTTACGCACAACCGCCAACTGGTGGTAACGGGGGAATATCTGCTTTGCCTTCTTTCTTCCTGTTTTTTCATCTTTTTCTTCAACAATCTGGGCATAGTTTTCCAGAATATCAGTGATGCGATCCTTGGTCAGGATCTCTTTCCATAGATAATCTGTTGCCAACCCTGCCGGATTGGGTGGATTGCCGGCACCGTCGTTAAATCCCTTGTTGAATGGCAAAAACCATGAACTCTTACCCTTAAGGTGGGTACACATGCGTACTTCATGGTCATCAACTGCAAAGTGAACCACACAGCGACCAAACTGGAACAGAAGCTCCTTGGGGTCACGATCATTTTTATACTGCTGAACAGCATCTTCCACCGTCTGTTTGGTCAGCTTGTTTTTCAATTCAAAGGTGGCAATGGGAAGACCGTTGATGAAAATCCCCATATCAAGAGCCAGTTGGGTTTCGCTACCACTGTACCGCAATTGACGGGTCACACTGAATATATTCTGAGCAAACAGTTCCCTGGCTTTCTCATTATTTGCTGTGGGAGTGCCATAGAAGAGTGTGATGGCGTCAGGGCCGTGTTTAATCCCTTTACGGAGCACATCAATAATACCCCGTTTGGCAATCTCTCCCTGTAAACGGTGTAAAAACTGAGTTCTTTTGGGGCAATCCTCTTCAAGGTAGAGGTGGCTTTCAATTTCAGGTTGAGTTACCTGAATGAATGAAGTGAGTTTTACAAGATCAACAGCGTGGGAACGATCATAATCCGAGGGGTTTCCCGATTGATAACCTGCTCCTTCGATCAATGATCTGACGATAATGCTTTCAAGTCCTGCTTCGCTTGTATCGGTGAATTTCATTTCTCGAACCCTTCCAGTAATTTTGAAATTTCATCCGGGCTTGGTAGTTTTCCTTTGAGAGCCTTTGGCAATATTTTGGTGATTTCATAGGTTGCCACTCCGATTGGCTTTTGGGCATCGTGCAACGCATACTCAACAATTGTGCGCTTTTTTTCTTTGCATAAAATAATACCGATGGAGGGGTTCTCATCTTCCATGCGCACCTGTCGATCCAGTGCGGTCAGATAGAATTGCATCTTGCCCACATATTCCGGCTGAAACTTACCAATTTTTAACTCAATGGCCACCAATGCTTTTAATCGGCGATGAAAAAGCAAAAGATCAATAAAAAATTCGTCTCCCTCCACCTCCAGCCGGTATTGACTGCCCATAAAGGCAAACATCCCGCCCATTTCCCGCAGAAACCCTTCAATTCTGGCGATCAAAGCTTTTTCCAATTCCCGTTCGCTGTGCTCTTCTCCCAACTCTAAAAAATCAAAGGTATATTCGTCCTTAACTGCCAGCTTTGCCTGAGCCTGTAATTCCGGTGTCAATGTGCGGTCAAAATTGGTTTGCCCCAGCAGTGATTTTTCATAACTCTGATTCTCAATTTGATGAATCAGCACATTTTTTGACCAGCCGAATTTACGAGTCATGCGGATATAAAATTCTCGTTGCTGAGGATCTTTACATTTGCTCATAATAACCAAATTATGAGTCCAGGCAATTTCTCCAACCAGTGGTTGGAGTTTTTTGCTTTCGTGATATTCCTGATAAAACTGACGCATATACCACAGATTCTGAGCTGAAAAACCCCGGATTCCAGGGAATTCTTTTCTCAAATCCGTAGACAATAGTTTTACGACAGACTTTCCCCAGCCTGACTGTTCTTGTCGCTCCACAATCATTTTGCCAATATCCCAATACAAGCCGACTAATTCCTTGTTGACGGCCTTCAGTGCTTCGTACTGGGCAAAGCGAACTCGATCTTTGACACTGAGTAACAACAGGCGATAACCTTCAGGCACTTCCGGAAAATCTTTCTTTTTCATCCCTCAATCTCCTCCGCAACCGGTTCATCTTCAGATTCTTCTTCCTGGGCTTCCACATCGGCCTCAACAGGCTCAAAATCGGGAATTTTTATGGAGCGGACATCAACTTTGCCTGTAACTACATCGGAGATAAGGCGGGTGCGGTATTCCTGGATAAGTTCGATTTCTCTTTCTGCACGGGTGATAGTTTTATCTATGAGAGAGTTTTCTTCTTCAATAAATTTAGCTATCTGTTCTTGTTCATTTAAGGGAGGAACAGTGGTTCTCAAATTTTGAATTTTTTCAGCCGATATTCCTGGTTGAGCTGCAGCTTCTGAATATTGATTCAGATTCATAAATATCAACATATAATAATACCAATTGAGACATATATCTTTTTTGAGAGTAACCACCACAGCATGTTCAGTTGCCCAGAATTGACCTTTTACACGATGTATATTGCCACATAATGCACCTTGCCTACCAAGCAGAAGAAAACTTCCAGATCGATTAAATCTATGATAATACCCTCTTATTCCATTGCCCCCATAAACTGGATATTGACCCTTTTCTTCAATCTCTACAGAAGTAAGATTGTCACCACTTTTCATTTTAGCAATATGTTTTAATTTTCTTAGATTCCAATGCTCTGGTATCTCACCAATCCACTCAACCCCACTATCTTTCATTTTAACATCGGGATTGATTCCTTTGGTTACCGCCTCATTGATGATGTTCTGTTTCTGTTCTTTCAGTAGAGAAATGAGTTTCTTCTTGGCTTTTATGAATTTGTTGATTTTTGAGGATTGCCAATCGAGGTATCGGGAGATTAGATTCTGCTCATGTATTGGAGGAATGGTGAGCCCCAACCGTTTGAAGTCTTTCCAAGAAAGATTCTGTCGAAGTCCAGAGCCCAATCCGTAGAAGACTTTCATTAAATCAAGCCCATGCAATTGCCAGTGATTAAAATTTGAGCGATCTGGATTTAATGATTTTAGACAAAGATATGCAGAAGTAATTATTCCTTTATCTTTTACCAAACCAGTTCTTAAGCTTGTATGGTCATTTTGCATATCTGTTGAACGGATAATAATGTCCCCAGGTTCTACAATTTGATAAGTCTCAAACGATTCAGGAACTAAACCTCTGAGCTTTTCTTCTGGCTTGATGATTATTTTACCGTAGCTTAACGAGAGAATCCTTTTTTCAATAAGGCCAATATTTTTATCTAATTTTTCTTTGTAAATTGCATGACCAGGCTTAGTTGTCCAATGTTCAGGAATGCACCCCAACCAAGGCACACCCGAATCCTTATACTTAGGATAAGCCTCCATCAATCAGCCTCCCCGACTATCGCTTCAAGCAGACCTTCGGTTTCCTGCTCAATGGCAAAGATATCTGCTTTTATCTCATCCAGAGTCCGCATTGGAATAGGTTTATAGAAATGTTTGGTGAATGATATCTCGTAGCCGATCTGGGTTTTGGATTTATCCACCCAGGCATCGGGAGTATATGGCAGCACCTCCCGTTCAATAAAGGCGGGTATGCCTCCATCCTCCAAAAGGGGAACCTGCTCTGAGTCTCGTAAATTGGTATCTGGCTCATACTCAACTACAGCTTTTTTGCCGTTTATTGTGGTTTCATAAAGGCCGTAAAGTGGATTGGCTTCTATTTTGCCTTTTTTATGGCTCTTTTTGATCACCGCCTCTGCGGATTCATCAATTTCACTCATGGTTCTGGCGATTGTTTTCTTCTGTCCTGCGGTGGCTTTGATATCCTGATCGTTCATTGCAGAGTCAATTTTATCCATGAACAGATTGTAATCTGTAAACACCTCTTCACCGACAATAGTGAAGATCTCTTTTGCAATATCATGCAGTTTTTTCTTGTCTCTTAATTGTTCAACCCGTTTTTTGGTAAATTGACTTTTAAGGCGTAGTGGGCGTTCTACGATCACCTTGTAATACCCGAATGCCTCGTTTGTGAAGATCTTGGATTGTTCAGTTTTTTCCGGCTGGCTTATCAATTTACAGATATTTTGGATATGGCTCTCGTTTAATTCACAGTTCTTCTTACCCATGTTTTTGCGGAGGGACTGATACCAATTGGTTGCATCAATAAGCTGAACCTTACCTTTGCGTTCCTTGGATTTTTGGTTTGTCAGCACCCAGATATAGGTTGAGATACCCGTGTTGTAGAAAATGTTCTCAGGAAGAGCTATGATCGCCTCAAGCCAGTCATTTTCGATGATCCATCTGCGGATATTACTTTCACCTTGCCCGGCGTCACCGGTAAAAAGAGAAGAGCCGTTGTGAACTTGTGCAATGCGGCTGCCAAGTTTACTGCTGGTTTTCATTTTCATCAGCTTGTTGACAAGAAACATGAGCTGTCCATCGCTGGATCGGGTGAGCATCTTGTATTCTGGATCATCTCCATACTCTATAATGAAGCGTGGGTCTTTTATATCACTCTTTCCGCCCATGCGTTCAAGATCGGTTTTCCAGCTTTTGCCATATGGAGGATTGGAGAGCATGAAATCGAATTGATTAGAGATAAAAGCATCGGCTGACAGTGTTGAGCCATATTTGATATTATCCGCCTCTGCACCTTCTCCTTTAAGCAAAAGATCTGCTTTGGCTATGGCATAGGTTTCGGGCTGGATTTCCTGCCCATAAAGATGTATGGAAACTTCCTTTCCTGTCTCTGAAGCGAGATTTTGCAGACGATCTTCTGCAACGGTCAGCATACCTCCAGTTCCACAAGCACCGTCATAAACAAGATAGGTTCCTGATTCGATTTGGTCGGCAATGGGGAGAAAGATCAGATCAGCCATCAGTTTCACCACATCACGGGGAGTGAAGTGTTCTCCAGCCTCTTCGTTGTTCTCTTCATTGAATCGGCGGATCAGTTCCTCAAAGACGGTTCCCATGCTGTGGTTATCTAACCCAGGGATCTTCTCGTTGCCATCAGCATCCAGCACTGGCTTTGGACTGAGATTGATATCTGGATTCAAATACTTTTCGATCAATGCACCGAGAATCTCTGCCTCGACAAGTGTTGGTATCTGGTTTCTGAACTTGAACTTATCCAGAATTTCCTGAACATTTGGAGAAAAGCCGTCAAGATATGCTTCAAAGTCTGCTTTTAATTGTTGGCGTTTTGCCCGATTTTTTAGATCCTTCAGTGTAAAAGGAGAGCTGTTGAAAAATGCTTCACCAGAAGCCTGGCAAAGTGCAGCATCCTGATTGGCGATACCTGCTGAATCAAGAGTCTCTTTCATTTTTAGGACAGCTTCTTTAGTGTGCTCAAGAAGAGCATCGAGTCTTCGGATAACGGTCATCGGTAGAATTACGTCACGATATTTCCCACGGACATAGACGTCTCTTAAGACGTCATCTGCGATGTTCCAGACAAAGTTTACTATGATGTTTTGGGTTGTATGGTTCATGTTAAACTTTCTATGTTATTTCTAGAGATTTTATACTAAAATACGACACCTATGATCTTTTGAGTTTTGTCAATACAGTCTGAATCAGGATACCCAAGATTTTCAAAATCGACACCTATGATCTTGTAAGCCTTGTCAACACTGTCTGAATCAGGATTCCCAAGATTAACA
>NZ_LT828554.1:11507-25915 GCF_900170035.1 Desulfamplus magnetovallimortis
GGTCGATTTTGAGAAGATTAACAAGATAAAGCAGGATTGTAGGCATCCTTCATATCATAGAGAAAATACTTTACGCTTTCCGGAACAGTATCCCCGAAAAACGGGTATTTTGTTCAGGAAAGTGTAAACTGGGAAATGAAAGATGCCGGATTGTATATCCTGAAAATCCTGCCTTATCTTGGGTATCCTGATTCAGACAAATGGAATAAATGCTAATAATACAATAAAATATCAATTTTTAACATATTTAGATCATTAATCCATAATAAATAAAACCACCCACATCTTCTTTAACCACGCTGTAAATCCTGTCTCGTTTTCAAGGCTTGATTGACCTGGAAAGAGCGGGTGATAATAAATCTTCACTGTGTTGCCAGACTGGTAATCCGTTAAAAGTTTCTTCTCTTTTGGGTCTGAAACCCATTTCTTTTTGTTAAACCAGTAGCTTTTGTCTAACATTTTTCCACTTCCGGAAAATTCTTCTCCATTAACGGTGAAGAGATATTCAACTGCAATATGTTTTCTGTTTGCTGTTTTTCCGACAGTGTGAGTTTGAAAGTCTGACGATGTGATTGAAGCTTCAGTGGAAGGCCATGACTTTTTTGGAATTAATGTTGTATTCGGAATTATGAATATTGTGATCGAAACAATCAGAAGCGAAGTAAAATCAAATGCTTTAATATTTTTATGTACTGTATCAATATTTCTATGTGCTGGCTCATTCTTTCCGTGTACTGGCTTAACCTTTCCGTGTGCTGGATCATTCATTCTTCCTTTTTCATCATATTGAATACAGAGGATAAAACAATAGGGTATTATACAAAACAGGCAGAAGTACCATTGATAGGTTGTTATGAAAGCTTCTGTTATAATAATAGAAAAAAATATTGATACAAAGATTATTATAATCGGGCTTAAAATGAAATAGTTGTATTTGTTTTTTAGGGAAAAAATTGAAATGAACTTTAAAATGATCAATATTGAAATTTGAACAAGTAATACTATTTTGTAGTCAATGGTTTTGCGGATGAGTGAAAATATTTCCGGATTAGAGAAAAATGTTAGATAGATTGCATAAGAGAAGACAAAGAGTTGTGTAGCCAACTCACGCCATTCAATCGCTTTCTTTTCTGGCAACTCATCACTTGGTGGCAGGAGCAAATTGTTATTCATGGTTGCAACACCTCCTGTTTTTGCATTATCTAACCCCAAGGCTTTTTTCTCTCTACTGCTTTGATAAAGCCTATCCCCTGAAACATTCAATCATCATTATTTGGTTTTCAGATGAATCTGAATCATTGGCTTCATCTTCTGGAATAATTTTGACTGCATATCTTCTGTTTTCAAGCTGAATCATTTTCAAACGGCCTTTCAGTTTTTTCCCATTGCCAGGTTTGAGAACATATGACCGTGTTATTTTTCCTGCGATAAGTGTAGAGATATTGTCTGGTGTAAGTTTTCTTCCCATTATATCCTTCCAGATTACAAACCTGCAATCTCCCTGCTCCACACGCCAGTTTGAGCATCCATAGCCTTTGTTTCCCTCAATGATCAAACCTCCACACATGGGGCATAAAGATGCTTCAGATATTGTATTGGTTTTCTTTGTATTGGATATGTCATTTTTGTTTTTGTCGTAAGTCTGATTTTTCTTTTTATCTGAATCAAAATCAAAGGAGACAACCCATTTTCCTTCAGGTTTGTGAAGGATAAGGGATGCAGAAAATTTTTTTTTGTTTTTGAGACAAACCCCTTGAAAGGCCCTGTCTTTTTATATTTAAGAAGATTTGCAGCCATTGTGGGTGAGATTATCTTGCCGGCAATTTTTTTCCAGATAACAAAGTCACATCCATTTTTTGTACAACTGAACGTCTTTCGGGTTTCACGAACTCCACCACCACAGGAAGGACATTTGCCTGTTATGGCTGAAGCAGGTGTTTCAATCTGAAAGTTTTTCATCTCAAAACGGGCAAGCTTAAGCTCATTTACGCTCTCAGTTACAAATTTTTTTATACTTTCAAGAAATGATAGGCTTTTAACAGCATTAAATTTATTTGAATCTTCAAAAAATGGACTTTGTCCGTTTTCCCCAAGGGCAATGGTGTTGAGGCTCATCTCCCATCTTGCTGTCTCTTCAGGAGATGTCAGAACTGAAGAGACTGGACATTTGCGAAGCATTTCCACAAGAAATGTCCCCTTTTCAGTTACCATGAGTTTTTTGCCGGATCGCTCAATGTAGTTTCTGGTGATAAGTGTCTCAATTATCTGTGCTCTTGTGGCCTGGGTTCCAATACCAGTATCCCCCCTGTAAAGGCGCTTTATCTCTTCCTCTTCCACATATTTGCCGGGGTTTGTCATATCCTTTAAAAGAAGTGAGTCTGTGTAATCCGGCAAAGGGGTTGTCTGTTTCTCCTCTGGTATCACTTTTTGGGGAAATGCAGGATCTCCCTTGAAAAGGGGTGGAATGGCAGGAGACTCTTCCGGGTCTGATGACCCCTTTTTTTGTACTCGGGTTAAAATTTTTTTCTGTGCAGAATCTCTATTCCTTGAAATTTCATTATAAACCTCCCGCCACCCGGGAACAAGAATGATGCGCCCCCTGGTCTGGAAAGTCTCATGGGTAAGTTCTGTTACAAGATTGGTATTTTCAAATCTGCAATCAGGATGAAAGGCAGCTGCAAATCGCCGGAGAACAAGGTCAAACAGCTTGTTTTCATCCCCTGAAGCATTGGAAGGAAGTGGTTTAAAGGGAATAAGGGCATGGTGATCTGTCAATTTTGAATCATTGAAAACGCGTCTATTGGAAAGTGAGATTTTAGCAGGTTCCAAGCCCTGGAACATTTCAGGGGAAGCATTTTTAAGTTTTTCTATTATGGATTTTACCATTTCAAGATTCTGGGTGCCAAGAACCCGTGAATCTGTTCTTGGGTAGGAGAGACATTTTTTGTCCTGATAAAGGGCCTGGGCAATTGCAAGTGTTTTTTGTGCTGGAAATCCAAAACGGATATTGGCTTCCTGCTGAAGATCTGTAAGAGAGAAGAGAAAGGGCGGAGGCTCACTTTTTTTTCTCTTTTTTCATGGAGAGGACAACACCTGGTTCTCTATTCTCCTGAAGACGTTTGCAGAGGCTTTCCATATCTTCTTTTTTTTTCAGTTGGGTCTCCTTGCCCTTGAACCACTGGCCTGTCCATGTCCCCTTTTCATTGGAGAAGAGAACCTTTAACAGCCAGTATGTTTCAGGCACAAATATATCCCGTGCATGTTTTCTGTCAGCAAGAAGAGCAAGAACGGCTGTCTGCACCCTTCCCACAGAAAAAAGATCACCATGCAGACGCAGGGTCACCATGCGTGTGCAGTTCATTCCCACAAGCCAGTCTGCCACCTGACGATAATATCCTGCCCGCCAGAGGCGATCATATTGGGTAATGGGTTTAAGCTCATTCATACACTTTCTTACCACATCAGGAACCAGGGCCTGGCTTGTCCAGAAACGAAATATCCGTTCCTTGTCTGTAAAGCCTGATTCCAGCAAAATGGTGCGTGCAATCACTTCACCTTCTCTTCCGGCATCTGTGGCTATAATAACCCTTGTGATTCCAGGCTGATTCAAAAGGGACTTTATTATATTGAACTGCTTGATGCTTTTTTTAATAGGTTTATATCTGAATTTTTCAGGGATAAGGGGAAGGGTTTCCAAGCGCCATTTTTTTAGGGCTGGATCGTAGTCATCAGGTTCAAAAAGCTCCACAAGATGTCCCACCGCCCATGTAATAACGGTATTGGAATTTTTAAAACACCCTTCACCCTTTCCTTTTATTCCAAGAGCTTTGGCAAAATCTGAGGCAACAGAGAATTTTTCAGTTAAAATTATTTCGGTCATAAAATGTGTTTTCAGGTCCACTGCATTAAGTGTTACTATTCATTTTCAGGTTTCAGAAAAATCTCCACCCTTCTGTTTTTTTTGCGCCCCTCTTCAGTTGAGTTGTCATATAAGGGTTTGTGAAAGCTGTATGCTTTAAGTTCCATTCTTTCAGGTGGAATATTATAATTGGAGTAGAGATAATTTATGACAGTGGCAGCCCTTGCAGCAGAGAGTTCCCAGTTGCTGGGATATTTGTTTACATACTCAAGGGATATGGGTTCATTGTCAGAGTGACCTGCAATCTGTACCTTCAAAGAGCTGTTTTGGCTTAAAAAGTTTCCAAGCTTCTGGAGAACATCTATTGCATTGCCGGATATTCTGGTACCGCCGGAATTAAAGTTGATCTGATTGAAAAGGGTCATTGCAAGATTCTCTTTAACTACATTAAGCTCTGCCTCCTGATTTCTGTATTGCTCCTGAAGTCGGGATAAGTTTTCTGAATGTCGAGTTGAATCTTTTTGTGCATTTTTTTCAATATTGCTCTTTTCAAATGCAAGCTGCTTGACCTGATTTTCAAGATTTGCACTCTTTTTTTTAAGCTGGGATATTTCATTTTTAAGATCTGCAATCTGCTGTTCAGCTTCACCTCCAAATTTTTCTACTGCTTCAGCATTTATCATAAGTTGTTTGTTGTATTTTGCTTCAAGAGAAGCATTTGCAGCCTCAAGGTTTTCATTCGCCTCTTCAAAAGAGTCTTTAACGATCTTAAGATTTCTGTTTTTCTGCTCAAGGGAAGCATTTGCGGCCTCAAGGTTTTCATTCGCCTCTTCAAAAGAGTCTTTAACGATCTTAAGATTTCTGTTTTTCTGCTCAAGGGAAGCATTTGCGGCCTCAAGGTTTTCATTCGCCTCTTCAAAGGAGTCTTTAACGATCTTAAGATTTCTGTTTTTCTGTTCAAGGGAAGCATTTGCCTCCTCAAGATTGTTATTAGCCTCTTCAAAGGACTCTTTTACTATTGCAAGGTTTCTGTTTTTCTCTTCAAGTAAGGAGTTTGCATCCTCGAGGTTTTTGTTTGCTTCCACAAGGCTTTTGTTTTCCTCTTCAAGTTTTGTACTTTTCTGTGCAAGCGAAATATTAGCTGTCTCAAGGTTTTTGATTTTTACTTCAAGCTCACTGTTGGCATTTTGAAGATTTTTATTTGACTCTTCAAGGGTTTGCCTGGCTTTGATAAGGTTATCATTTTTCTTTTCAAGATTTGTTTTTGCAAGGTTAAGGGAGTCAATTGTTTGAGTTGATTCAGATTGTTTTGCCTCAAGCTCGGCATATTGTGCCTTCATCTCTGTTTCAATCTCGTTTTTGCTGTGTTTGAGTTCAAACAGTTCATTTGAAGTGGCAAGGCTCTCTTTTTTATAATTTTGGGAGAGTTGCTCTGCTGCCTCAAGTTTTTCCTTTAATGAGCTGTTCTGCTGGTTCAGCTTTTCATTTTGGGCAGTCAAATCAGAGGATTTGCTCTCAAGTTCTGTTATTTTATCTTTTATCTGGGCGCTTGATGACTGTTGCAGGTATTGAAAGATGTTAAAAGAGGCTGAAACAATAAAAAGAAGGGAAATAACCAAGGTGATGCCATTATTTTTTGTCATTGCAAACTCCTGAAAAAATTGATCTGTTCATTGAAAAAGATTATGGTCAGAGGCCATGGGAAAATTATTTAAGTCTGATTCTTAATTCCTCGTCAGTCATAAGTTCTCTAAATGGAGACCACAGATAGTATTTTTCAAAGAATTGAAAGTAGAATATGTGGTGGTGGATTTGAGAAGTTAGGACTCTTGAGTTAATTGAATACAGCAAAAAAAGATAAGGCAACAAAGGAGTACTAAAGAATTTTCCATACATGCACAACAGTTGCTCCCCAGATGCCATCATCTATGGCATTGATTTCCTTTTCAGTAATATAAAGAAAACCATGTTCCTGATCCCAGGCAACAGCCCCCATAAGAGAACATACTCCATTATAGGTTATATCTTCAAGGCTCATAACCTTATATGGCAGAACTTCCCATGGAGATTTGGTACCTGAGCGGACAGCTTTTAAATCCTGAGGGTCATAAAAAATGATTTCCGGTTCGTATGGGTATGCATGGTATCCCTTTGAGGTAACACAGGTGTCGTTTCCACACTCTTCAGGGGTTCCGTAACAGCTCTCCCCCAGACCTTTTCTGCCTGCAATAAGAATTGCTGTTCCTGATGAAGATTCTATCCATGCCCCGCCATTCCACTGGTCTGCTGCCCTGTAACCAGGAAAGATGCATACATCCTGATTTTCCCACACGCAATCGTAATTCTCAGGATAGTAGATAAGGGCAATTGCATCCAGATTTGCAGATGCAGCAGGGGGATTGCCATCTTCCCATGGTGCAGTTGCAATAAGGGTTGGCCCCTGGGAACCTCCCAAGGCTCCTGCTTCCCTTGCGTTTCCGGCAATGAGATTTTTTCCTTCAAGCCATGCGGTTGCAAATGATTGCGGAGCGTTAAAAAGATAGTTGGAGGTTTTTGCATTATGGAAAGTATCATCATCTCTGTTTCTTTGGCCTATGTGCCATACTCCGGCAGCATTGGTCATATCGGGGTTGCTCCATCCAAGGGAGTCCTGGTCAAACCTTGCGGCATTGTACCAGTCCCTGAGATTCCATGCAATTTTGTTGATACCAGGCAGGTAAGCAAGTCCGTCAAGTTCACGGTAGATGCACTCGGGATCATAGGTGCAGTTATCTTTCATGCCCCCTGTTATATCTGTGGGGGATTTAAGTATATTTGTCCGAGGTAAATCTGTGATGTTCGCTCCTTTTACCGGAGCTGGTATGGTTATCTCACCTGCATATCCATAATGTGCATGGGTTGCAGTATAAAGAGAACCTGGATAGGTTGCTCCGTAATCGTCTGATTCGCCAGCAACAGAATTTCCTGCTTCCGGATTGCCCTGTGGATACCATGCAAGTGCATGCCCGCTGTATGACCATTCATCTCCTTCCGGAAAAAGGAATGCCCCAAGATAATCAAAATCTTCGGGCATTAGGCGATCTGTTGAAGTTCCGCTGTCAGGATTATTATCTGAGGGGTCTTCCGACTCTGTTACTTCTACTGAAAGGCCATCAATCCACAAGGGAAAATCAGGAACTCCGTTTATAATGTTGTCAAAAGCAAAATAGAATGAATATGTGCCGGTGGATGTAAGTCTGTCTGAAAATACTGGAATGGAGCTGAAGGATATAAGTGGCATTGATAAAACAGAAAAAATACCCTCTTTCCAGGTAAAGTCTCCTGCAAGGGAAATGATTCTGCTGTCAGGAGTAAAATATACAACCCACAACTCTCCGTTCTGATTGAGCATATCCCCTGCATGCATTGATACGGAAATTGTCAAAGGCTGGTCAGAAGTGGTTGAGAGGCTTGTCAGATGGGTTCCTGAAAAAATTGATGGCCGGGGAGGATCATTATTTGTGATATCCCCAGAGTCATTGCTGTCATCACCATCCTGTGGATTATCACTGTCATCACCATTATCAGGATTGCCTCCTGTAATGGCTTGGTACCATATTGCTGCTATGGCATCATATCCGGCACTGTTGGGGTGATTTCCATCATGATCAAGTGTTGATCTGTTCTGGAAAATGGTGGTGTTGAAGAAATCCACCGTACCTGCTCCATGGGTAGCAGCAAGAGTTTTAATCTGCTGGTTGTAATGGGATAGCTGGGTTGACATTCTGGATACTTCATCTTCGGTAATACCGGGGAATGTATCAGAACGTAATGATGCATCCGCAATTACCGGACGAAGGGTTTGATCATCCAGAAGAGCTATGTGAATTGTGGCTCCTGTCTCTTCAAGTGCATTCAGAATTGTCTCAAGATTATCCACACTGTATCCCATCTCATACTCTTCACATGTTGCAATATCACTATAATATTCAGAGCAGACATCACTTGCATAGAGCCCGAAAAGATCATTGCTGCCTATCCAGACAAGCACCATTTTAAGGTTTCCGGCAGGAGCGCTGTTAAGATTGGAAACTGCTTCATCAAGCTGCTTGTTGACAAGATCCTGGGTGGTATCACCTGATATGGCAAGGTTTGCAAGAGTTGACCCGGGATAAAGATTTTCAAGCATTGATAATACCCTTGCCGGATAACCACCTATACCTTGGCTGTCTCCATCTCCGGCAGTCAGGCTGTCTCCAATGGTCACAAGAGTGATGGGCTGGGAGATGGCATAAGGGAGGTTAAACAGAAGCACAAATGCCAGTATAAAAGATGCCCGTAGTACGATTTTTCTTTTCATAATGTTACTCCTTGAATTTAAAGTAAATTTTAGGAATGAATCATGGGAAGAGGCAATGAAGATATTCTTACTCCATGAATCTTTACGAGTCAACAACCTGATGGCGGTCAAGAAGTGTAAATATTTCATTTGACATCCTTTATCTTCTCATGTAGCACAGACAACAGTGTTAAAAAATGGATATATTTTCTTAAAAAACATATAAAAACAGCAGGTTAGTGACCTCATGGAATTTGATGTAAAAAGATCTTTACAAAATCGGCTTGATAATGATTTTCTGCTTAGGCCATTTGAATCTCATATCCTCAATATACTTGATAAAATTGACAGTACCGGCAAAAAGCTTACCGGCAAAAATAACTGGGTTGATTCTTTGCCGGACTTTGCATCGGGTCATGAGTATTTTGGCCTGCACTTCAGGGATGGCCGCTGGATATTTAGAGAGTGGGCTCCAAATGCCTCTGAAATATATCTGAAGGGTGATTTTTCAGGATGGAACAGGGAAAAACGTTTTGCACTCTCCAGAATATCTCAAAACGGGATCTGGGAGATTGAACTTCCCGAAAATATGTTGAACCACGGAGATCACTATCGCCTTGAGATGCTGTGGCCAGGCGGGGCAGGAGAAAGAATACCTGCCTGGACAAGGCGCGTGGTATCTGCATCCGATTCCATGAGTTTTAATGCAGAGGTGTGGAATCCCGTACCCTATGAATGGAAAAATATCTCTCCATCTGCCTCTCATTTCTCCTCTTTATTAAAAAATGAGTCTGAAATATCTTTTCCAAACTCCCATTCTCCGTTGGTGGATAGGGAGCCGTGGGGCAAAGTAAATGGGCAGGTTACTGAAAACAAGCTCCTGAAAACTCCCCTTCTGATATATGAGTGTCATATTGGAATGGCCCAGGAGGCACCTGGTATTGGAACATTTACGCAATTCAGGCAAAATATTCTTCCACGCATAAAGGATGCAGGATATAAAGCCATACAGATCATGGCAGTTGCTGAACACCCATACTATGCCTCTTTTGGATATCAGGTTTCAAGCTTTTTTGCCTGCTCATCACGTTTTGGCACACCTGAAGAGCTAAAAGCACTTGTTGATGATGCCCATGGAATGGGTATTATGGTCTTTATGGATCTTGTCCACTCCCATGCCGTAAAAAACGAAGTGGAAGGTTTATCCTGCTTTGACGGTAGCCTGTGGCAATATTTTCATAAGGGAGAGAGAGGAGAACATAGAGCCTGGGACTCCCGATGCTTTGATTATGGAAAGCCCGAGGTGCTCCATTTTCTTCTTTCCAACTGCCGCTTCTGGATGGATGAGTACCGTTTTGACGGTTTTCGCTTTGATGGTGTTACAAGCATGATATTTAAACACCATGGTCTTGATAAATCGTTTACAGGATATGAAGATTACTTTGACCAAAGTGTTGATGAAGAGGCTCTTGTATATCTTGCCCTTGCCAATGTTATGATTCACAAGCTTAATCCTGATGCTGTGACAATTGCAGAGGATGTCTCAGGAATGCCCGGCATTGGAATTGCTGTAGATAATGGTGGATTTGGATTTGATTACAGATATGCAATGGGCGTTCCTGATCACTGGATAAAACTTGTGAAAGATACCCCTGATGAGGAGTGGTCAATGGGGAGCCTTTGGCACCATCTGACAGACCGGCGTCATGATGAAAAAAGTATAAGTTATGCAGAGTCCCATGACCAGGCAATGGTGGGTGATCAGACCCTTATACACAGGATGATCGGTCACAGAATATATAACAGCATGTCCCAAGGTATGGTTGATATTGTTGTTTCAAGGGGGATTGCTCTGCACAAGATGATTCGCCTTATAACCCTTGCAACAGCGGGCAGCGGATACCTTAACTTTATGGGCAATGAGTTTGGTCATCCCGAGTGGATTGATTTCCCCCGTGAAGGTAATGGGTGGTCATACCATCATGCAAGGCGTATGTGGCATCTGGTGGATGACCCAATGCTTTGTTACAGCCAGCTTGCAGAATTTGACAAAGATATGACAGAGCTTGCATGCAAAGAAAGGCTTCTGGATGGCTCTTTTCCATACCTTCTTCATATTGATGAGTCTGCAAAGATTATTGCTTTCATGAGAGCTGATCTTGTATTTGTATTTAATTTTCATGCAGATATTTCAAAAAGTGATTACATGATTCCTGCGTCACCGGGAAGCTACACTATTGCGCTTGATACCGACAATGGCTTGTATGGTGGTTTTAACCGCCAGGATTCCGCTGTCATACATCATACAATTACTGATAAAATACATCGTCATCATCTTTTTATGTATCTTCCTGCACGTTCAGGTGTGGTATTGACAAGGCTCAAGAGGTTATAGGTGTCGATTTTGAGGAAGTATCAGAAGAGCTGGAGAACAAAACATGGGATACATTGAAAAGAGTTTTAATTTACCCACAGACTACTGTGACGAAGATATCAGAAAAATAATACAACGTGAGACAGGATTTGGTACATTTTCTTTCCGGATTGATCATAAAAGCCTTGATGCAAGAAAAAAGAGCGATATCCATTGGGTCATAAGGGTCGTTATATCCTCTCCTGAAATTAAAAGTGAAATTGCTTCAAAACAAACTGATCTTGCAATTCCGCTTAAGATTCCTATTCTTCGCAAACCAGCAAAAGCCATTGTTGTCGGAAGTGGTCCTGCCGGTTTTTTTGCAGCATATATTCTTCAAAAAGGAGGATGCGAAACCATAATCATTGAGAGAGGCTCAGAGGTTGATGAAAGAGCCTGTGCCGTAAAAAAATTTGAACAAAGCGGTATTTTCAATCCATCCACAAACTATGCCTTTGGTGAGGGTGGGGCAGGTACCTTTTCCGACGGCAAGCTCACCTCAAGGAGCAAGCATATTTCCGCAGAGAAGCAATTTATTCTGTCAAGCTACGTGGAGGCAGGAGCACCGGAAGAGATTATGTATATGGCCCATCCCCACCTTGGAAGTGACAATCTCAAGGTTATTGTAAAGGGATTAAGGAAAAAATTTCTTGAAAGCGGGGGAAAAATACTTTTTGACACCTGCCTTGAAAATATTGAGACAGCTCCTGTAAAAAATATCAATGGTTGCGAAAACAAAGTTTCAGTTAAAGGGGCATTTACATCATCAGGTGATTATGAAGCAGATCATCTGATCATGGCAACAGGACACTCTGCCTTTGAAACATTCAGGATGCTTATGAACAAAGGGGTTCTTTTCCGAACCAAAAATTTTGCCATTGGCTGTCGAGTGGAGCATCCTCAGAGATTCATCAACAGAGCACAGTGGGGAAAAGAGGTGCTTGCCGGAGTAAAGGCTGCTGAATATCGTCTGACATCAAGGGGAGATGGGCGTCTTCCAGTCTATACATTCTGCATGTGCCCGGGAGGTGTTGTTGTGCCATCAACAGCTTACAGCAACAGCAATATTGTAAATGGAATGAGCCGATATCTAAGAAACGGAGAGTTTGCAAATGCAGCTTGTGTGGCGGGCTTCAGCCTGGATAATCTTCTTAAAAAAGAGGTTGAACCCCTTGAAGCACTGGATTGGCTGGAAAATCTTGAAAATTCTTTTTACACATTTTCAGGTGGATATAAGGCACCATGCTGTACCATCAGGGAGTTTATTTCAAGCAAGGCAGGGAAAGGGATAAAAACGTTGAGTTCAAGTTATTCCCCGGGATTGAAACCAGCACCTTTATGGGAGATGCTGCCATCTGATATAAGTTATGCAATTCAGATGGGCCTGGGTGATTTTAATCGTAAAATAAAAGGCTTTGATACTGGTATCATTATGGGTCTTGAGAGCAAGACATCCTCTCCAATTCAGGTTGTAAGGGAAAAGGGCGGGTGTTGTACAGGCTTTGAAAATCTCTATATGGCAGGAGAGGGGAGCGGTCATTCTGGAGGAATTGTCTCAAGCGGTGCTGACGGAATCAGGGTTGCTCTTTCTATTTTGACTTCTTCGTAAAAAATCGTAAATTTAAAATACTCATGTCTGGCCTAAGTGCTTCTTCAAGTTATAATTGTCGGGTGATTTTTCAGGAAATAAAAATATTAGACGTGTATCAAACCTTGAAAGAAAACTATTCAGGGGGCATCAGAATCATTTTTTTGATTATTGGTGTTCATTCCTTCTGCTCCTTGATTTCAAATCGTTTTTTGATTTTTGCAATTGATATGGGCTCTCCTGTGCGGGCAGAGGGGGTAAGAAATGATTTAAGTTTTCTGTCAAGTATTCTTGGGTGCAAGTTGGCTGAAATTGCAATTACACCTTCGGTGATAATTTTTTGTATCAGAAGCTCGTTAAAGGTTCGTTCCCTGATATTGGCGGCAAATGGCAGACAAAAAAAATTGGCAAGCACAATGCCGTAAAGGGTAGATGTCAGAGCAATGGGTACAGTTGATAGAATAATTGCAGAATCTCCCACCTCGGAAAGCATTCCAATAAGCCCTACAACACTTCCAACAAGCCCGAAGGATGGAGCCATCTCTGCCATACTTTTAAGAACACGTATGGTCTCATCTCTTCTGATGCGAAAAAAATACATTTCTGTATTAAGAGCTTCTCTTATCTGTGACTGGGAATATCCGTCAACAAGCAATCCTATTGCCTGGCGCAGGAAGATAATGGAGCTTTCATCTTCGTCATCCTGTAATGACAATATCCCCCTGATGCGTCTTTTTACCGAGAGGTCAACAAGGATTTCAACAATTTCGTCAGGGTTTCGTGGTTCACGCGTGTAGCAGGTTTTAAGCACCTTTACAAGTATTTTAAGGCGTTCAACCCGATAGCTTAAAAAGGTGGCTCCAAGGGTGCCTCCCACAACAATGAGAAACCCTGAAATGTTCACATAGAGACCAGTGTTGCCATGTATGAGAAATCCTGCGCAAAATAGAATTATACAGGATAAAAGGCCAATAATATTATGCCTGCCGTGTATCCAGAAAAGATTTCTGCTGGACTCATCCATTACTGTCTCCTGTTATTTTTACTGTGTTAGATTTTTTTTCTGTAGTATTTCTTTCCGGAATCATACTGGAATTTTTTATGTGTGGCAGCTCCTTAAGCAGTATTATCTCCACACGGCGGTTTGTTGCGCTGCTGGTCTCTGATGCCTTTGTATAAACCGATTGCAAACTTGAGTAGCCACTTACAAAAAAACGGAACTCATCAACACCTTTTTCTTCAATGAGATATCTGACAACAGCAGATGCCCTTGCTGTTGAAAGCTCCCAACCTGTGGGAAATTTTTCAGAGATGTCTTGCGTATCATCTGTATGCCCCACAACATTTACAATAAAGCTGTTATCTTTCAGAAAGGCTGCAATTTGGTCAAGCCTCCAGCGGGTTCTTGGTTTTAACGTTGCATCACCTGGATCAAACAAAATATCTCCGGCCATGGATATTCCGACTGTTCGCTGTTCGTTAAGGCTCAATTCTGTGGTCTCATCTACAAATTCGTCTTTTACCACATGACTTTTTTTGCCTGAACCTTTTTTCCCACTGATGGCGGAATCTTTGAGGTCAGATGATTCCGAAGCCATGATCCTGGAGCTGTCTCCATCAGATATCTGGCTTCCTGCAGATCCCATGCTTACACTCATTTCCTTGATTCTTGCCTGATGGACATATAGGATAACAAAGAAAACAAACATGGTCATCATGAGATCCGCCCATGAGACAGACCATCTTTCATGCCTTTCACCCTCATTGCATGCAAAAATATCTCCGGTAAATGGGTCTTCTGCCCCTGAATTATGGAGATCATTCCAGGGTGAGTTGGGAGCTGGATCTGCTTCATGGGTTGTTTTTTTTAAAAAAAGCATATGTTTTCTCCATAAATGCAAACAGATGAAGCTGGAAATACAACTGGATCTATTAGAAAGTCTCTTTAACCTGCTGATATAAAACGATTTTCATGTTTCGCTGTGATGCGTCAACAAACATGGGGGTTTTATATGAAAGTCTCAATAAATAGCTGTTTTTAAAACGGCTTTCATCTCTTCGATTGTGGCGGGCATCCGCCATGTACGTTATAAGCAAAGAGCTAAGGTTCCAGAACATTTCATAAAATGGAGGATTTAGTCAAGGCGTGTTTAATAAAAAATTGAGAGAAAGGTACTTTCTGATGGATTCTATGGAGTCAGTGGTTTCTAAATTACTCAAAGTCGACACC
>NZ_LT828554.1:26015-84343 GCF_900170035.1 Desulfamplus magnetovallimortis
TGTTCCTTAAGATTCATAATTTTTAATACCGCATTAAGTTAGCCTCCCCCAAAGACAAAATTTGTATCTATTTCCACATTAAACCGTCATGGCCGGAGTCCGGCTACCCTCGATCATGAAAATAATGTATCTATTTCCACGGTAAAAACTGCTCTCTATTATCTATTATATCAATAAGTTACTCTTTATTATTCAGCACAATTAACTTTTTCAATTTTATCAGTAATATAGTATTCCTTTTTTCTTTGATAAGTAATAGAGTAATATAAACTGACATGGGGAGCGTTTCACCACCCCCGAGCATTGAAATAATGTATCCGTTTCCACAGTAAACGGACATGGCGGACGATTAGCCTTCCCCCCGATAATTGAAAAAGCGTATCTATTTCCACAGTAAGCGGACATGGCTGTCATCCAGCCACCCCCGAACATGAAAATTTGTATCCATTTTCACGGTAAAACTGGGGTTGCTTCTAATATCGGCCATTTGTCTGAATCAGGATAACCAGGATAAAAAAGATGTTCAAGATACTTGCTTAATCCTGCCTTATCCTGTTAATCCTGGGTATCCTGATTCAGACAGCCTCACAAAAATTAACATTGGCCGAAATTAGAACCACCCCCGTAAAACTATTAGTGAAAATATAGAAATATGATCAAGGAGGCCATGCCAATGAAAGAAATCAAGACAAAAAAACTCTGCTATTTAAGCATTGTTCAAATAATTTTTGCCATACTATTTTATGCAGAACCCTGCTCTTCATTTGAAGTTGCCTTAAGGATAACAGATCGCGAGATTGTGGAAAGCCTTGCAGAAGTGAAACAGGGACAGCAGGCAATGAACAGGAGAATTGATGACCTTATAACTAACATGAATAAGCGCTTTGAAGAGATGAATACAAACTTTAGCAGCCGGTTTGCAGCAATTGACAAGCGCTTTGAAGACATGAATGCAAACTTTAACAGCCGGTTTGCAGCAATCGACAAGCGCTTTGAAGACATGAATGCAAACTTTAACAGCCGGTTTGCAGCAATCGACAAGCGTTTTGAAGACATGAATGCAAACTTTAACAGCCGGTTTGAAGCGGCTGACAGACGCTTCGAAGACATGAATAAACGATTTGAAGAGATGAATGCAAACTTTAACAACAGATTTGAAGAGATGCACAACACCCTTCTTACCCTATATGCTTCCACAATGGCTCTTTTTGGGGGACTTATGGGATATATGATTTGGGACAGAAAAAAATCCCACCTTCCGCTTGAAAGAAAACTTAATGCAGTTGTTGAAGATATCTCTATAACAAAAACAAATACATCAAGTAGAATAACAAATATAGATATGGAGCTTCAACAGCACCTTGACATTGGAAATCCTTCAGGCCCTGTTATTCCAAGACTGCTGCAAGCCCTTCGTGAACTTGCCAGAACAGACGAAAAGCTTGCAGATGTGCTCAGAAGTTTTTCTTTATTATAAGGACATATTTTCATGTCTAATATTAATAAGACCCAAAAGCCTTCAAAGCAAAATTCTGAAAACCATAATCATAAAAATGATAAAATTGGTCTTTTATATGAAACTGTAGGGGCAGAATCCATTTCTGCCCCAGTTTCAATGTGCGTTGTGCCCACAGGGCATGGCAGTTATAAAAAAACTTCAACATACAATACTTTTAAATTTTTATTGATTCTGATTATTGTGCTTGCTGGATGCACAATGACATATCTCACCGTGGCATGGGTTGAAAAAGATATGAAGCACAAACTTATCCAGCAAGCCAGAATGGTGGCACAGGGTATAAATATTGAACGTTTAACGACCCTTTCCGGTACAGCAAGGGATATTGATACATCACACTACCTTAGAATCAAGGAGCAGCTTGCTGCTGTAGCTTCAGCAACTCCCCATTGTCGATACATTTATCTTATGGGACGCCACTCTGATAACACACTTTTTTTCTTTGTTGACAGTGAACCTGATGACTCTGAGAAGTGTTCTCCGGCAGGGGAAATATATGATAAAGCCCCAGAAAATGCACATCGCATTTTCTATGACAGCTCCGAAGATGTTGTAGGCCCTTACACAGATCAACGAGGTAAATGGGTGACAGCCCTAATACCTGTGTCAGAACCCAGAACCTCCGTGGTGATAGCCGTCCTCGGTATGGATATTGATGCCCGTATATGGCACAAAACGCTTCTTTTTTCAGCAGTTCCGCCTGTTTTGCTGACTATTATGCTACTGATTATATTTCTGCTCACTTCAATTTCTATGAAAAAACGCAGCAGAGAAAATAGATGTGTCAACAAAGAGAGTAACAGCATAATAACGTCTAAAGGAAAATCATTTTATATGCAACATCTTGAAGCTCTTATGTTGCTTGCTGCAGGAGTCTCATTCACAATCTTTTTTGCCTGGATATCATGGAAAACAGAGAGCATGAACCGCAATGAATTTTTCATGCAGCTTGCAGCAAACGAGACAGCATCTATTGCTGAAACAATGAAGGATATCAGGGATACTGAACTAAAAAGCCTTGCTGCCTTCTATTCCGGCAGCCAGAAGGTCACCTTTGATGAGTTCCGGAAATTCACTTCATTTCTGACAAAAAATCCTGCTGTAGCTGCGTGGGAGTGGGTTCCGGAAGTTCCGGAGTCCCAACGAACAGTTGTTGAAAAAGAGGTGGAAAAATCTGGATTTACTGGATTCAGAATATGGGAAAAGGATGAATATGGGCAAAAATTAATGGTACAAAGCCGCCCATTCTATTACCCGGTCATACATGTGGCACCACTTTCCGGAAACGGCCCTGCCCTTGGATATGATGTAGGATCTGAACCTGTCCGCAGGGCAGGACTTGAAAAAGCCATAGCCACGGGCTTGCCAACAGCCACCGACCCTGTAACTCTTGTCCAAGAGATATCCAATCAAAAAGGAATTCTTGTTTTTCAGTCTGTTCAAAAATACAAATATGAAAAAGATACAGAAAATATTAATGGCCTTGTCCTTGCTGTTCTGAGGATGACAACACTGCTGAAGTCAAATGCTTCAGGAAATGGAATATCAATGAAACTATCCCTGCTTGACAGGGAAGCAGAACCAGAATCCCTTGCTGTTACATGGGATGATGGGAAGCCTGATACTTATGCATCGTCAAATCTTTACGCAGTGCGGCCTGTAATGGCTTTTGGCAAGGTCTTCTGGGTCACTGCATATCCAGATCATACATTCATTGATGCATATCCAATAAATGGATGGTGGATTACCATTTTAACGGGATTTGCTCTGACTTCAGCCATTGCAGTTCTGCTCCAGACCATAATACGCCGCAAAGAGAGACTTGAATACCTTGTTTTTGAAAGAACCCAAGAACTGCAAAAAAATGAAGCCCTTCAACGGATGCTGCTTGATACCCTTCCTGCTGGAGTGGTAATTATTGATTCAAAAACCCGTATCATTGAAAGGGCAAACAAGTATGTTGCAACCATGTTTGGTGGATCTTTGGAAAATCTAATAGGCAAAAGATGTCATTCACTTTTATGCCCTGCCAACGAAAATGCCTGTCCTGTAGATGATCTGGGACAGACAATTGATAACTCCGAGCGGGAGATGATCAGGAAAGATGGTACACGACTTCCAATACTCAAAACTGTCACTCCAATAATTCTTGAAAATAAGGAAAAATTTCTGGAATGCTTTGTGGATATATCAAAACTCAAGGAGATCCAGGAAGAGTTGCTGCAGTCAAACAGTCAGCTTGAACAGGCAACCGAACGTGCCAACATCATGGCTGTGGAAGCTGAAATGGCAAGTATTGCAAAAAGCGAGTTCCTTGCAAACATGAGTCACGAGATCCGAACCCCCATGAACGGGGTAATAGGTATGACTGGGCTTCTGCTGGATACAGAACTCAACCCTGAACAGCGTCGTTATACAGAGACAGTAAGAGCAAGCGGAGAGGCACTGCTTGCCATTATCAACGATATTCTTGATTTTTCCAAGATTGAGGCTGGCAAGCTGGAACTTGAGATAATGGATTTTGACCTTCTTGAAATGCTTGATGACTTTACAGCCACCCTTGCTGTTCGTGCTGATGAAAAGGGATTGGAGCTTATCTGTGCTCCTGATCCTTCAACCCCTGTTCTACTGAAGGGAGATCCTGGCAGGCTGCGCCAGATACTTACAAATCTTGTTGGAAATGCCATCAAATTTACCCAATCCGGAGAAGTAGTTGTAAGGGTTTCTCTTTTATCTGGCACAAAAGATTTATTTCTGGCTGATTCTAAAAACATCTCCACTGAACCTTCGTTGCCGAATTCAACTATATCCCAGGACCATGAAAATGGTGATAAAAATTTTAACGATAAAGAAGATAGATGGGTCTATGAAACAGATGATCCTCCTTCATCCCTGGATGACATTGAAGATAGAGTTTTGCTCAAATTTTCCGTGCAGGATACAGGCATAGGTATTCCAGAGGATAAAATAAATCTTCTCTTTGAAAAATTTACTCAGGCAGATACCTCAACAACGCGTCAATATGGAGGCACAGGCCTTGGCCTTGCAATATCAAAGCAGTTATCGGAAATGATGGGAGGAGAGATAGGAGTAAACAGCATTGAGGGTAAAGGTTCTGAATTCTGGTTTACAGCATCTCTTGAAAAACAGCCACGGGAGGCAGGTCAAAAAAAATATACCCGGGATGAACATTTTTCAGAAGAAAACCTTAAAAATATTCGGGTTTTGATAGTTGACGATAATGCAACCAATCGTGAGATTTTGCATATAAGAGTTGCATCCTGGGGTATGCTGCCATTTAATGTTGACAGTGGGCCATCAGCACTGCAAGCAATATATCAGGCTCTATCGGAAAAAGATCCTTTCGGACTTGCCATTATAGATATGCAGATGCCTGACATGGATGGCGAGACCCTTGGAAGGGCAATAAGAGCAGACAAATCACTTGGGGATCTCAAGATGATCATGCTGACTTCCATTGGAGCAAAAGAAGATACACGTTACTTTGAAAATATAGGTTTTTCTGCCTATGCCACCAAACCTGTGCGCCATAATGAATTAAAATCCATGATATGCAGGGTACTTGACAAACAAGTGAAGTCCCATACAGCCAAAAATATGGCTGAACTGCCCCGAGACAGTAATTTAATTCGGAAAAAATTTGACAATATTACAGCACGTATTCTCCTTGCTGAGGACAACATAACCAACCAGCAGGTTGCCATGGGTATTCTAAAAAAACTCGGTTTAAGGGCAGATGCAGTTGCAAACGGGGAGGAGGCTATAAAGGCCCTTGAATCCATTGACTACGACATTGTTCTGATGGATGTACAGATGCCGGTGATGGATGGAATAAAAGCCACGCAGATTATACGAAACAGGAAATCTATGGTTATAAATCATAAAATCCCCATTATTGCCATGACAGCCCACGCAATGCAGGGAGATCGTGAAAAATGCCTGGATGCCGGCATGGATGATTATCTTTCAAAACCTGTTGATCCCCATGCAATGGTTGAAGTTCTGTCAAAATTTCTTCCGGAAAAAAGATCGTCGTCATATGCCGTATCTTCAAATACAATATCCAATATAACCCCTGATTCTTTTATACCCCATGATTCTTTTACAACAGATGAACTTGAAATATTTGATAAAGCTTCCATGATGGATCGTATGATGGATGACCAGAATTTGGTAGATACGGTATTAACGATTTTTTTTGAAGATATCCCTACTCATATCAACACAATAAAAAAACTTGTGGATAGAGGCGATTTGGCTGAAATAGCAAAATATGCACACACAATCAAAGGATCATCTGCAAATATTTCTGCCAATGCAATGAGTGCTGTAGCTCATGAACTTGAAAAAGCCTCTTCTGCCGAAGATCTATCTGAATTAAAAAAATTAACTGCAAAACTGGAATTTGAGCTGGAACGTTTAAGGAATCTACTTGGTAACTGATTAAAATATACCTGGCAACTGATAAAAATGTACCTGGTAACTGATTAAAATGTACTTGGTAACTGATTAATATCCCCCATTGCGGATTTGTGGGGATATAAAGGATGCCTTGTTTTCTTCACTTTTTACGAAACCATCAACTTTTGAAAAGGAGTAATCATGCCTATTGTTACGATATCCAGGGGAAGCTATAACAGGGGCAGAGCAGTGGCTGAAAAACTTGCTCAAAAGATAGGATATACCTGTATCTCCCGTGATGAGGTTATTGAAAATCTGGATGAATTTCATCTGCAGGAGATAAAGCTGGTGCGTGGTCTCAATGATGCTTTTTCAGTGCTGGATCGTTTTCCAAATGGTAAAAAAAGATTTGTGAGTGCCATACGTGCAGCCTTGTTACAGCGTTTCATGGCAGGGAATGTGGTATATCACGGTCTTGTGGGTCATCACTTTGTGAAAACAATATCACATGTGCTAAAGGTGCGGATTATTGCCGATACAGAGAGTCGTGTTGCAGATGAAATGAACAGAGAAGATATCTCGGCTGAAAAAGCAAGGTTTATTCTTAAAAGTGATGACGAAGAGCGCCGGAAATGGTGTATGTTCCTTTACGGAATTGATCTTTTTGATGCAGAAATCTATAATCTTGTAATCAGAGTTGGCCACCTTTCTGAAGATGATGCTGTTGATATTATTACCAATGCAGTAAAACTTCCTTCATTTCAGGAGACAGCACAGTCCAGGGCAGAGCTTGCTGATTCGGCGCTATCAAGCATCGTAACCTATGCGCTTTTTGATTTTCCAAGCGCCTCGGTCTCAGCCCGTGACGGTCACGTCAAGGTGGTACTGAAAGTTCCTGAAGATCAGTGTTCTGTAATAAAAGAGAGAATAGAGGCTAAACTTTCAGCTATTGACGCTGTCAAAGAGCAGTCTATTATTATTGACCCATATTACTAAGTACTCAAAATCGACATCTTATTTCTTTTTGACCAGTTATTGAATTTGTCTAAACCAGGATGAAAAGGATGCTCAGGATAAATAATCCTGCCTTATCCTGTTAATCTTGGGTATCCTGATTCAGACAGTGTTGACAAGGCTCAAAAGATTATAGCTGTCGGTTTTGAGTAAGTAATGGATTAAAAACAACTTACCCATTTAAGAATACATATCCTTTTAATCACGGAAGATGTGATTGTTAAATGGAAGTGTTATTTCGTGCTAATTCCTAAAACTAAAGCATAACCATGTCTATAAATCTTTATGAAAAAAATGACTCCATTTTTGTATGCCACAATTGCGGCTTTAAGCAAGTGACAATTAAAACAACTCCCCCTCCTAAACATGAAAAATCCATTTTCAAATCCAATTTCATATCAATAACCATGACTATGAATGTTTATGAAAAAAAGAATCCTGTTTTTACATGCCCCAATTGTGGCTCTAAACAGTTTACAGATAAAGAGCCCGTAATTTACAAACATGAAGAGTCTATTTTTAAATGTCCTCACTGCCATTTTGAACAAACATTTAATATCGCTCCATTTATAGAAAAAGGCAAAAAAAATATAAGTGTAAAGTGCAGATGCAAGGAAGTCTCTGAAATAACGATAGAATCAAGCAAAGATCCCAACAAAGAGCTAAGAAAAGACTTCAGAAAAGAAGTTTCATTAAAGGGGTCATGCCTGATTGAGAAAACAAACAAAAAATGCGAAATTGTTCTTGTCAGAAATATTTCCCGAAGCGGGCTTCGTATGGATTATTTCATTATGGATAAAAAGTGTATGGCAGAACTGGAACCCGAAGATATTGTAACAATTGAGTTTGAGCTGGATGATTCCAAAAGACACCTTGTTAAAAAAAGATGCATAGTTCGTTTTAAAATGGAAGGTTATATTGGAGTTGAATTTATTGATGACGAGTACGCAAGAGAGATTGGCATGTTTTTGTGGTAAATATATTTGGGTATTATTTATATCTCATGAAAATCATTTTACATTGTTTTAAAAAAGAAGCCCTCAAAATAAAATTTCTTACCTGAAGAGTAAATAAACTGGTAAATGAAGCATACCTAAAATATGATGTTATTTGGAATGGTTTTTAATTTGATATCGTTTGAGCTTTTTGTATAACCCCTGACGTGTAATGCCAAGAAGCCTGGATGTCTGGGCAAGATTACCACCTGCTTCCTTAAGAGCTTTTCCTATAAGACTTGTTTCAAGTATTTTTACCTGTTCCGGAATGGAAAGAGTTGATGGTTCCCTGCATTGTATCTGCGCTTCACAGGATTTCTGAAGTTCGGGAGAGCATTTATCTATAAATATCATTTCCCCTGATGGAGTCAAAGCTATTAATCTTTCAACTTCTCTTCTGAGCTGGCGGATATTTCCAGGCCAGTGAAAAGCTTCAAACAGATTAAGCACCTCTGGAGAAAATCCTGCAAGTTTCTTATTGAACTTTTTGCTTAATTCTTCAAGAAATGACATGGCAAGGGGAATTATATCCTCTTTTCTCTCCCTGAGAGGCGGAATCTGTATTTCAACAGAAAAAAGCCTGAAAAAGAGATCCTCCCTGAATCGTCCTTTTTTTATCTCTGTTCTTAAATCCTTGTTGGTAGCACATATTATGCGAAGATCATATTTAATGACCTTGTTACCCCCAAGCCTGCACCCCTCGCCCTCCTGAATGGCACGAAGGAACTTTGGTTGAATGATAGCAGGCATGTCAGCCACTTCATCAAGAAGAAGAGTTCCTCCGTTGGCCTCTTCAAATCTTCCTTTTTTTCTTTGATCCGCTCCTGTAAATGCCCCTTTTTCATAACCGAAAAATTCACTCTCCATGAGATTTTCAGGAATTGCAGCACAATTTACTGCGACAAGTGATTTATCCCTTCGTTCGCTTCCCTTGTGTATGAGACGGGCAATAAGCTCCTTTCCGGTTCCGTTTTCACCCTGAAGAAGTACATTTACAGGAGTGTTGCAGACAAGTTTCACCATCTCCAGAACATCTTTCATGGCCGAACTTTCAGCAATAAAAGGGGTATCACGGAAATATTCTTTATCAAAACGCTCAACTTCAAAATTGAGCTGGCTTGATATTCTGATGATCTCCTGGTTGAGAATAATGCTTTCTATGGACATGGAAAGAAAGTGTGCCACCTGCTCAAGCATTTCAAGATCCTGCTGGGAAAAAGAGTCCCATTCAGATTCCTTTTCCAAAATATCTTTCTGATCATCTTTGAAAGCTTTTTTTCGTCCTTTTTTGTTAAGTATCTGAATTGCACCTGTTACCCCATAACCTGCAAGGCTTTTTATGGGTACACACACCGTATTTCTTGTAATAAAGCCTGTCTGGGCATCCACCTCTGTATGAAAACCGTGTTGTTTATCAAGATTATTTCTGATAATCGGTACACCTGTTGAGATAACTTCACCTGCAATGCTTCCCTTTCTTGGTGGCTGAATCTGCTTTTTATCAAGACCTGTTCCAAGCATGGAGCAAATTTTATCAGTGCCCATCTCTATTATGTATATTGTACAGCGTTCAGTGCGCATAACCCTGGGGAGTATATCAATATAGAAACCAAGCAGATCTTCATAATTATCAACTGTCCATGCATTGGCAACACGATCCATTCTGACTCGTATTTCGGTCAGACGTTTACGGATCAACACTGATTCAATCAAGTACGATCTTTCATCTTCTGAGATAGACATATTTTCCATTCTGATAAGAAGGGTTAAGTTTTTTTAAACTTTTCAAAATCGACATATTATTGCTTTTTCAGAAGTTATTGCAGTTGTCTGAACCAGGATATCCAGGATGGATAGGATGCTCAGGATAGATAATCCTGCCTTATCCTGTTAATCTTGGATATCCTGATTCAGACAGTGTTGACAAAGCTCAAAAGATAATAGGTGTCGATTTTGAGAAACTTACATGGCTAATACCCGCCACAATCTAAGGAATGAAAGTCATTCCGGCTTGTTCAGTTAAGGAACTCTATCTAAGAAAGGGCTGAATTTCAATAAATTTTTAAATTTGCAGGTAAAGGTAATCCTCCATGAAGCACTTCATTGATTCCAATATCAGTATAGGCTCCATTTGGGCGAACTGTTCCCCAGAAATCATTTGGAACATTGTAGGGTGCATTATCAAGGATGTTTAAGCCTGCATTTATGGCAGGAGAATCCTTCTGTAACTGAAAACCTGATACAATATCCTCCATCAAACCTGTTCCAACATCGGGAACTGTGGGTAAAACAAATCCGGGATTTTCGAAAATACTGTTTTGCTCAATAAGGATATCAACATCATTTTGGTTTTCTGAGGTCTCAACCTGATAGTATATATTGTAATCACTCTGAAAATTTTCAGGAATATAGCTGTAGGCACCATCAGACCACCGCCCTCTGTCCTGATAGACAGGTTTTCCATTGCTTTGCATGAAAATATTATTTATGACATAACAATCTTCGTTTCTGTCAAACCCGCCTGGCTGGGCTGAATAGAACTGAATCATGCAGCGATTTCCCTTATAGTTATAGAAAACATTATTATAAACATGGGCATTTTTTGCACCTGTAAAACCAAAGGCAGCATCGCCTGTACACCCTGCAAAAATATTGTTTCTGGCAATGAAATTTTCACACGAAGGAAATACTGAAGGGCTTGCAGCACCGCATCCAACAGAGACATTTCCGTTGGGTTCCCCTGCAGAAGGTCCAAAGAGATTATTCTCCCAGAGGATATTTTTTGAACCTCCCTTGGCATATATAAGATAATCCCCTTTACGCTCCTGTGTATGGTAAATCCAGCATCCCCTGACAGTAACCCCGTTGGGTGCCGGATCTCCATAGATATCAATGCATTCCTGAAAAGATGTTCCATCTGTACGATGTGCAGGGTTAAATATAATACAGTTTTCAATCAATACATTGTCTGCCCCGACCTTGATGACATCGCAATCGTATGGAGCATTGTAAACCTTGCAGTTTTTTATCCATACATTGTTTGACCATAGCGGCCTTATCAGACCATCTCCGGCAGAACCCTGATTCCAGTCACCATAAATCTCGAACCCATCAATACCGCTGTTATTGTTTGTCAGGCGGACAGCGCTCTTATCACCGCTGTAAATGACAGCCATGTGTATGCCGTCCTCACTTACAAGTTCTGTACCTTCCTTTGGAGTCAGCCATGATTCAGCATAAATACCTGCCCTTACATGGATGGTGTCTCCGCTTGCAGAGCTTTCAATGGCGTGTTTTATTGTCTGATATGGAGAGCCTGATTTTCCTGTATTGCTGTTATCTCCATCTATTGCAACATAGATGTCCCTTGCATAACAGGGGTATGAACATATACATATAATAGCACATATTTGTATAATTATTTTTTGCACGTTCATTGCAATATGCTCCTTAAAAAATCATCCAAGAAAAAATTGCTGACGAATTTTCCCCAGGTACTTGTAAACCTTAATATTTACTATTTATGTTCCAAGTATGGCGTTTATTATGGATATAACATCAAGGATATCAAGTGTGCTGTCGCTGTTCATATCGGCATTGATAAAACCGTCTCCGGTTAGATCATTTATACCTGTAATGTGGTTGATACAGGTTGTAATATCAAGAATATTTACAATGTTATCAAGATTGGCATCACCCGGCATAAGAGGAGGAGTGCCTGAAGGTGTCAGAACAAAGCCTCTTTTTATTCCATTTTCTGTGCCATATCCAACTATCTGGCCTATTTCATTTATATATCTTGCAAATTCCAGAACAGCACCGGATCCAGCCGGAATCATATCATTAAGGTCGCTTAAGCTTCCGTCTGCCTCAAGGATAAATGCGTGATATAAAGGTTCATCAGCATCTGAATCCCACATAGCCCCTACCATGCTTCCGTCGCTGTTTATTCCATATATTTCGCCATATGGAAATGCTGCTGTCATAATAACGGGAGCAGGAACTGCTGTGGAACCGCTCCATATATATGGCAGTGACTTATTTGTTGCTGAAATAACGTGTCCTCCTATCAGACAACTGTCATTAATAACAGTTGCATACCACTCTCCGGATGAAAGTGAAGTGTTTATTTCAAGGGCAACCATGCCATCTGTGCTGCTGTAAATAAATGGACGGTAATTCCATGAGCTGTCATGGGCAATACCTACCACATCGCCATAGTTGTTTATAGAGTAGGCAATACTGTAGCCGTTACCATATGCTCCTGAATTGTTAAGGGTTCCAAGATCCTGAAATCCTGATACAGTATCATATAAAAATGCATGAAAAACATATCCAAGGGAGGTTTCTGGAATATCTGCCATTCCAACAACCCTTCCGGAATCATCCATTCCATAGGCACTGCTGCTGTCGCCGGTGACATTTCCATCATGTATATCAACAAGACTTCCTGTCTCGCTGTCCCATATAATGGCATGTTTATTGTTATCTGCATCTGTTGAGTAGCCGCTGACAAGCCCTTCATCGTTTATGTGCCAGGTGCTGCTTTTGGTTGCATCGGAAATTGGAGGCAATCTGTTGAGAGTTGTTCCGTCCCAGACAAAAGCCTGAATTTTCCCTGAAGAGTCATCCATTCTGCCGACAACCTTGCCGCTGTTGTTGATGCCGTATGCCCGTGTGCTTTCGTAACCTGTATCAGGCTGAATAAACTGAAGTTCATATGTCTGGGCAAAAGCCGTTCCTGCTACCATAAGAAATACAAGGCTTAAAATACTCCTCTTCATGATATTTTTCATTTTTGTTTCCTTTATCTATACTGTTACTGTTAATAACAGTCTGTCCGAAATCACTTGTTAATTCTCTACCCCTCTCCCGACATTCTCCCGACATTGAGTACTTTGGGGACAGATTTTAAATCTGTCCCCGTTGTTGTGTCCCCGTTGTTGAAAAGTGTTCTTGAATGTTGAAAAGCGTTCTTTAAAAGGGAAAATTATATCGCGATTATTCCTTAATGCAAACTTCTTAATCGACAAAACCAAAATTGGTTACCTGAAAAAGAAGATCATCCTCGTCTGCATAAAGATAATCAAAATCAATCCATATCTGCATTGTTCCAAAAAGTGTCTCAAAATTAACCCTTGGAATTTGAAGCTCAAGTGCATCATTGAGAGAGGCTGACTGGCATGATGTATCAAGGTCTTCATCATCAATAATGCCGAAGTTGCTTACCATGAAAACGATGCTGTCCTCAAATTCAGGAACATATTCAAATTCCACCCACAGACCGAAAGCTCCGAAAAGTGTCTGATAAAGAAGCTGTGGTACCTGAAGTAGAAGGTCATCTGTCAAAACCGCAGGGTCACAAAGACTTGCGGAAGTTACAGTTACATTAAGGCTTACTTGATCTCCGTTACTATCTATAACATTGATGATTGTGCTTCCACCGGCAATGCCGTTAACGGTTATCTGCCCTTCTGAAGCAAGCGAAGATGGCTGTACAGACGCTACACTGCTGTTGTTGCTTATAATTGAATAAGGTGCAGTTCCTCCGGAAATCATTGCTGTTTTTGAACTTCCCTGGGCAATGGAAAGAGATGCAGGATTTAAAGAAAGATCAGCCGGAGAATCTCCCTGGACTGTAACAAAACCTGTTGTTACACCGACCGTAACTGACTGGGCATCAATATTTGGAACCATAACCTGCTCAAGTGATATTTCGTAAGCTCCCTGTGCTGCGCCATCCTTTATTCTGAAGCTTAATTCAACGAGGTCACCATCTGCAATGACATTTCGGTTCATTCCCACAATAAGACAGCGTACTGTATCACTTGCTGGAGAAGATGAGCTTAAATCTTTATCCGCAGCATCTGCTGCACTGCCAATGGTTGCAGATTGAAATGTAAGTTTAGAATCATCAAATATTACATCAAACTGGGCACCGGCAACATTGTTGCTGCCTCCACCCTGCAATGAAACTGATACGACAATATCGTCTCCAGGGAAACCACTTACATTTTCTACAACAAGATCTGTTGCATATGCTGAAGCAGATATGCAAAACATCATAATAAAGATAAAAGATATAATTCCCATGAACGATCTGTAATTTCTGCCCTCTTTCATTATTAAATCCTCCTGTTTTTCGTTATTTCCTGAACGGAAGTTTTACCTGCTCCTTAATGGAGACAGGCTCTTGTCCCCTAATAGAATAGAAACTTAAATTTTGTCTCTTCATGGAAAAAGAGATCTTGTCTTCCCATGAAAACAGAATTTTGTCTCCCCATGGAAACAAGAATTGACAATTAACTGGTTCAACATGGGATATGATGAAGAGCAAAGAGTGTGCCGATGAAAAATATCCGTGAATGAATTTATAAAAAAGAAGTTAACAGGAAAATTCCATATTCAAATTAATTTTTACAATGGAGAGCTATTAGTTCGCAACATACTGTTTTTAATATCAATTTTTTCTATTATAGTTCTAAAATAAAAGCATTATAAAATTAATAATATAAATTTATTTTTCATACCCACCATTTTTGATTACATGATTTTTTTACAATACCCATTGAAATCAGTAAACTAACTTTACAGGTAAGTATTTTGTGTTTACATCTATTTTCAAATATTGGGCCAGCTCGTCATTTAACAATGCCTTAGTTCTCCTTTTAACAATGCCTTAGTTTATACTTTTAACAACGACTTAGTTCGTCTTTTAAAAACGACTTAGTTTGTACTTTAAACAAAGCCTTAAACAGTATTTTGAGTTATAGTGATTTTCCATATCAAAAACAGTGGATCAAAAAAATATGTAAATCATGTTTACCCCATAATCTACCATTAAATGCCTCTACTTATCTTTAGACTCCCGTAAAACTCCCATTAATAACAAATTATGATTAAAAAATAACATGGCATATCCTTTGCTGTTAACTCATTCTGTCTCTTGATGCTTCACCTTAAAAGAAGAGAAAAGACCTATTGCTTTATCAATAAGCAGTTAATTTTACATTTAGACTTAAGTTTTGATAAAGCTCCATGCACTTTAATTTCATCGTAAAAAGGAGAAAAAAATGAAAAAAATTGCAACACTCTTAACCATGTGCTTTTTTTCGGTACTCTTCATTATCTCAAATGTTCAGGCAGTTGTTCCTGAAGCCACCATAATTGACCACACATACACCCCAATAGAGCAAATACCGGAATCAGCTATCCTGAACGCAAAACAGAACCTTCATATTGCCTATGGCCATACATCCCATGGCAGCCAGTTAACAACCGGAATGTCAGCCCTTGTGGGTTTCATGAACAATCTGGGATATCCCCAGAACCTTTATGCATATAATTCAGGGGGATCCGGCGGAGCCCTTGACTTAAGGGATTCACCCTTTTCCGGAGCATCTGATCTTGGCAATCCCAACAGGAGTGCATGGGCAACAGCAACAAGAAACTACCTTGATGCAAATCCAGATATAAATGTAATTATATGGTCATGGTGCGGACAGGTAAGCGGCTCTGAATCAGATATTGATCTCTATCTTGATCTTATGAATACCCTGGAAGGAGAGTATCCGGATGTTCGATTTGTATATATGACAGGTCACCTTGACGGCAGTGGAGAGACAGGGACTGTACATCAGCGGAACGAGCAGATACGTGATTACTGCATGTTAAACGGAAAGACTCTTTTTGATTTTGCAGATATTGAAAGTTACGATCCTGACGGTCAGATAAACTACATGTCGCTGATGGCAAATGACAACTGTGACTACGACAGTGACGGCAACGGTTCAAGGGATAGCAACTGGGCACAGGAGTGGCAGAATTCACACGTTGAGGATGTTGAATGGTATTCATGCACTTCCGCCCATTCACAGCCTTTAAATGCAAACCAGAAGGCATATGCAGCCTGGAATCTCTGGGCCAGAATCGCAGGCTGGGACGGCGGAGCTGTAGAAGAGGATTATGAGGCACCTTCTGTACCGGAAATTCTTTCGATTGAAGCAATTTCAGCAACCCAGATTGATCTTTCATGGTCAGCATCAACAGATAACATAAGGGTTGCAGGATATCGCATATACAGGGACGGTAACCTGATCACAGCAGTCAGCTCCGGATATACTGAATACCAGGATACAGACCTTGAACCATCAACCCTTTATACTTATCGTGTTTCAGCATTTGACTCTTCAGGAAACGAATCCGGCCTTTCTGATTCTGCATCTGCGACCACACTTGAAACTTCCCAGGAAACCTTTACTATTAAACTTGAAGGAATAGATGCAATTGACGATGCATTTCTTCTGTCACGCTGCCCTGACACCAATTTTGGAACAACCAAATACACTTCGGGCCCATACGATTTTATTATAAAATTCAATCTGCCTTCAGAGATTCTTTTTAAAAACATAATTGAAGCAAAAGCTTACTTTTATGTTTACAGTCAGTCAGGATATGCCGAGGATCAATATCTTAATTTTTATAAAGTAAACTCTGACTGGGCTGAAAACACAGTTACCTGGAACAATTCCGTTAATAATTATGACAGTTCCGCAACTGTTGCGCAGGTTCTCCACCCAAGCGGCTCTCCAAGCCATGAATATTATCCCCCTGCTGATATTACAGAACAGGTACAGCGCTGGGCAGACGGAATTGACGAAAATTATGGCCTTCGTCTTAAAAATGAAGGTCAGACTTTCATACACCTGAAAGCAAGCGAATATTCTGTGGGACCATATATTGAGATAACCTATTCGGAAATTGAAGAGAATAACATGGATATAAACGGCGATGGAACTGTTGATGTGCTGGATATCATGGCATGTATCAATGTGGTTCTTGGCACAGAGACTTCGCCTGACATTGTGGCTGCTGCAGATGTTAACAATGATGGAAGTGTGAGTATTATTGATGTGATGGAAATCATTGACACTATTCTAGGATAAAAGCTGCTTTTTCCCTGTCCATTGCTGGACAGGGAAAAAATAATACAAAACAGAGAACTAAAAAATCAATAATCAAGAGATGACACCTCAAGTGCATTTGTCTGGATGAAATTTCGTCTTGGTTCAACCTCTTCGCCCATGAGCAGCGTAAAAATATCATCTGCCTGTTCGGCATCTTCAATATTAACCTGAAGCATTATTCTCTTCTCCGGATCCATGGTGGTCTCCCAGAGCTGATCAGGGTTCATCTCACCAAGGCCCTTATAGCGCTGTATGGATATACCCTTTTTCGCTTCTCCCATTATATAGTGAAAAAAAGATGACGTATCTTCGAACAGTATCTCCTTTTCTGTGGAACCTGTAAGAAAAACCTTAAAAGGAGGTTTGTTCATCTCCTGAATTTTGTCATAATTTTTCAGCATAACCTTATAATCAGATGTGGAAATAAGATTTTTACCCACCTTGAAAAGCATTTTACTGTAGGATGAACGGGTTCTGTAAGAGTCAGAATCCTTTATTTCAGGCTTTCTGCCTTCACTGACATCCATTTCGTAAATCTCAAATTCTGAATTATATTCAAGATCACCAGTTAAATAGCCTGCTTCATCAAGCCTATCTTTAAGTGAAAACATCTTCTCCCTGTCCTGAAGAAAAAATTTATCCCTCAGATCCATGCCGATCATGATCAAAAGAAGATCAATATCATACTCTTTTCTGCGAAGACGCTCAACAGCATTGTAATAGTCAGAAAGATCCTTGAGAAAGGTGTAAAGAATATCATCATCAAGGGGGGTATCCCTTCCTTCAATATATACATCCTTTTGCTCGCAAACTCTTCTTACAAGATAATCCCTGTATTCAGATTCATCTTTGAGATAGATACCGCTTTTTCCCTTTCCAACCCGGAAAAGCGGAGGCTGGGCAATATAGAGATATCCCCTGCTTATAAGATCTGGCATCTGACGATAAAAAAAGGTCAACAAAAGGGTTCTTATGTGGGAACCGTCAACATCTGCATCGGTCATGATCACTACCTTATGGTAGCGAATTTTTTCAATATCGTACTCTTCCTTGCCCGCACCTGTACCAAGAACAGTGAATATATTTTTTATTTCGTCGCTTCTGAGAATCTTGTCAAACCTGGCTTTTTCAACATTGAGGATTTTACCTTTAAGGGGCAAAATAGCCTGAAATCTTCTGTCACGCCCCTGCTTGGCACTGCCGCCTGCAGAGTCACCCTCAACAAGAAAAAGCTCTCTCTCTTTTGGATCAGCAAACTGGCATTCTGCAAGTTTACCAGGCAGTGTGGAATCAATTAAGGTTCCTTTTTTCTTGCAAGTTCCCTGGCCCTTTTTGCAGCATCCCTTGCCCTTGCAGCATCAACGGCCTTCATCAGTATCTTTTTTGCAGTAGCAGGATTTTCTTCAAGGAAAATTGCTATCTTTTCGTTAACCAGAGATTCAACAATACCCTTAACTTCGCTGTTGCCAAGCTTTGTTTTTGTCTGTCCCTCAAACTGAGGATCCATAACCTTGACACTTACGATTGCCGTTAATCCCTCACGTACATCATCGCCACTGATCTTGACAGCCTGCTTGTTTTTGGGAAGGTTGCCTGATGCAGCATAACTATTAAGGCTTCGTGTTAAAGCACCCTTGAATCCTGAAAGATGAAAACCACCTTCAATGGTATTGATGTTATTTGCAAAAGAGTACAATTTTTCCTTAAAAGTTTCGTTGTATTGAATGGCAACTTCCACATTGACATCATTTTTTTCACCCTCAATCAGAATTGGATCATGCAATGGGGTCAGATTGCGATTAAGATATTCAACAAATGATATAAGGCCGCCTTCATAGCAGAACTCATCTTTTTCTGCTGAACGTTCATCCTCAATCATAATTTTGACGCCTTTGTTCAGGAAAGCAAGTTCCCTCATACGGCGCGATAGTTTTTCATACTCAAAGTCGTTTTCATTCATGACAGTATAATCAGGGATAAAAGTGATTCTGGTGCCACGTTTATCAGTTGGTTCTTCTTTAACTGTCAATTCGCACTGCTTTACTCCTTTTGAATATCTCTGGTAGTAAATCTTGCCATCCTTGAACACCTCCATCTCAAGAGACTCTGAAAGTGCATTTACAACAGAAATTCCAACTCCGTGAAGACCTCCTGAAACCTTGTAGGAGTCCTTATCAAACTTTCCGCCGGCATGGAGTTTTGTCATAACCACCTCGGCGGCAGGCATATTCTCTGTCTCGTGCATTCCAACAGGAATACCGCGACCGTTATCCTCCACACTGACACTCATGTCAGTATGAATAGTTACAGTTACAGCATCGCAATAACCGGCCATTGCTTCGTCAATGCTGTTGTCAACCACCTCATATACAAGGTGATGAAGTCCCTCTGTACCTATATTTCCAATGTACATTGAAGGACGTTTACGGACAGCCTCAAGCCCTTCAAGTATCTTGATATTACCTGCACCATAATCTTTTTCCGGTTGAACAGGTTTATCAATATGTTTCTGATTTGATTCCTGATCTATATTATCAATATTTTCCATTAAACACCTTTATGACTGACGAGTAAATAAGCAACAGGACATAAATTTATAGTATAGGAATTTCCATTTTATCTCCTGCAAAAGCAAGTGGTTATGGAAAAGCCCGCCCGAAGGGCGCTAAGTTCATAGTATGGGAATTTCAATCTTATCCAGTGCAGAAGCAATAGATATTTGTATCCATTTCCATGGTAAACAGGCATGATTGATTACGTATCAATAACCCCAAATATAAAAATGATGACATAAATCAACTTTTGTCCTTATACTTAAAACGGGTGCAAAATTAAACTGACATGGCCATGATGGCACATACAAAACCTTTATCATCATGCCCCTTTAATATGCAGGGATTACGGTTATCCTTGATATGCACAACAACATCGTCACCCTTGACAGCATTTAACGCGTCAATGAAATATTTTGGATTAAAGGCGCTCTCAATATGATTTCCTGTATATCCCACGGCAATCTGTTCTTTTGATTCACCGATTTCAGGATTTGTTATGGTTACAACAAGTTCATTTTCCCTGAAATTAAAAATAACGCTCTTGTAATCATCAGATACAAGGATGGACATTCTCTTCATCATCATCATGAACATTATTCTGTTCATAATAATGGGTGTAAATCCTGTGGTACTCAATACACGCCTGTAATCAGGATACTCTCCCTCAAGAAGTTTAACCATCATTGTTTCGTTATCTATTTTCACTATAAAATGGTTATTTTTTACACCTATAAGAGCTTTTCCGCTTGTACTTAAAAATTTACCAAGTTCAGACAAGCCCTTCTTTGGAATAATAATTCCCTCTTCGGGAATCTCAAGATTTCCTGAAACAGGTATATCAAAGGCATATAATCTTTTTGAATCTGTTGATACCATCCTGAGTATAGCAGATTTAGTTTCCTTATCTTTGTTGTCTGCAGAAGCTAAAGAGTTTTCTGTATCGTGATCTTCTGAAGGGTTATCATCGGAAACTGTTGATGAACTCTTCTGTGACGATGAAGATTTACCGGAAGATGCCTTTTTTTCGGAAACATCAGATGATGAAGATGTTTGATAAGCCATCTCCAGGGCAACAGAATCAACCGAGGCGTCAGAGACATATTCGAGCAAAGCGCCAAGAACATAAGGGCGCTTCTCCTCCTTGCTGTAGGTAATGGATGCTGAAATTTCAACCATTTTTTTAAGAAGAGATGTATCTATTTCTATAAATGGAACATCTTCAATAACCGGATGTTCAGGAAAATTCTCATGGTCAGATGAGACAATATGATACTGAATATTTCCTTCACCAATTTCTATCCACCGGTTTTCGATCTCATTAACAGGGAAAATATTTTCCGGATATTCCCTGACAATTTCATAAAGTTTTCTGGCGTTAATTGAAATAATACCGTCAGATTCAACGTCTGCATCATATTGACCCTGAAATACGGTTTCAAGGTCATTTGCTGTCACAGTGATTTGAGAGTCTTCTGCTTTAATCAATACATCAGATGTAATTGCAAGAGTTGTTGTCCTGTTTGTCACTCCCTGGATCAGTGAAAGCACGTCAGAGATACTTTTTCTGTCAATTGAAAATTTCATTTCAATACCTTATAAATTGTTTTTAAAATAAAATATTTATCACTGTTGTGCCGAACTGTTATTTATATCATTTCAGTGAATTTTATCAATACAAATCTTAAATCTTTCAAATACTATGGTTGATGGGAAGCAAGAAAATTTATAATACAATTGTGTCTAACAAATCAACAACTATTTGATATCATGCTAAAAAATTGAAAATCCTATACTATGAACTTATGGATGATAAAATTAGATTATATAAATTTCCATTGTATATCCTGTAAAAGCAGATAGTGAAGGAAAAGCCTTCCAAAAATGTGATAAATTCTCTTGATGGATTAAATATTATTTTAAAAATTTATTTAAATAATAATAAAATTAAGGCCTGTTCATAAGTTAATAATAAGAATAACTAACTGAAATTTTAATATAAAATAGAATTTCAAAAGGGTTTGTAACTTTATCATAACTGTTTTATAACCATGATGTTATGCACATACTTTAAATTATGTGTTTATAACCTTAATTTTATAAACATTTTACTGACAATTGATTGTTCATTAAATTAGCCGTGGATTTAAAGGGATGCCCATGTCCTGATTGCAGGTAGATCAACGGTTTTCCACTCATCAGAAATTCTTTTTTTGATAAATGTTTTAAACAGGGTGTCAATAACTTCAAAAACTGTATTGATAAGGTATATCCTTTCAAGAACAGCGCCTTCTATCTCATCTTTCTCTTCAATTTTCTCTGTTGAAGGAACTTTAAGGGATGTTATATTCATGCTCTCTCCCTTTATGCTGAAACGCCATTCGTTTTCATCCATACGAAGAACAAGATTTATATCTGTTACCACTCCGCCTTTTTTCAATGCAGTTCGACCCTCTTCAAGGCCTGCATCATCACCTCTGATGGATATTTTTTCAACAGCATCATCACCAAGGGAGTTTTCAAGTCCGATGCAGTTACCTGTTTCCAATACAAGGGTATTGCACTCAATTTGTGTCATATCTTTTATATTGACATCTGTCTCAATGAGATACCATAGCCATGTGAGAAATTCATTTCCCAGGAATTTGTATTTGTCATAGGATACAGCGATATCAAGCATCTATTTTTCCTTTAAGATTAAGTGTTGTCAGGTTCATCACCTTGTCACGCTCTTCATCCTTCCACTCATCTGAATACTCAATCATGGTAAATGGGAAAAGTTTCACAAGTTTTAATTTAAATGATCTTGAAAAAAAAGTTTCAAACTCTTCATTTGCAGCTTTCTGTGTTGAGAAGAGCATGACGCTTGAATTCTCATTATCCCATAATACATTATATATATTAGGTGTGGAAGGTATCTGACGCATAAGTTTTTCGGTAACAGCATCCCTGATATCGGTTTTTTCATTTTTTGACAGAAATTCCCGACCATCTTCCTTTAGTTTTTTTGCAATTTCAATGGCAACATATTTTTTGATTATTTTTGATGGAACACTTTTTTTGTCTATTCTCATGGAAAATATAAAATAATGTCCATATGTAAAGGTAAACTTGTCAAAATCAGGTTCAAAGTCACTTTCAAAAGGTGTCCATCCAATTGTGATCTCTGCATATTCATCTTCTATGGTTGTGATGGCATTTTTTTTTAACCCTTCCGCCACTGTCTCCATAACCGGGTCTTCGATTTTTCCTGCCACTTTGTATCTTGCCACAGAGAGGCTTGATGATAATAAACTCATAGATTGCTCCGTTTTGGGTTTTGATTGAATTCATTTCTGCATTGTGCAAATATGCAGTGGAGTAAAATTATTTATTTATCAGGGAAAAGCAAGGAAAAATAATTTATGGAATTTATAGCTGATCTTCATCTTCATTCCAGATATTCAAGGGCAACTGCTAAAAATCTTGATCTTGAACATATTTACAAAGCAGCACAATTTAAAGGTATTCTTCTTGTGGGAACCGGTGATTTTACCCATCCTGAATGGTTTGAAGAGCTTGGTGCAAAACTTGAACCTGCTGAAGATGGTCTTTTCAGGCTTAAAAAATCAATAACTGACAATATAGATAATGATGTTCCTGTGACATGCCGAAAAGATGTGAGGTTTATCCTTCAATGCGAGATAAGTTCCATATATAAAAAAGACGGTAGGGTAAGAAAAAATCATAACCTTATCTATTTTCCTGATCTCAATACTGTTAGAAAATTCAATGAAACACTTGATAAGATAGGTAATATTACATCTGATGGTCGTCCTATTCTGGGGCTTTCTGCTGAAAATCTTCTTGAGATCATGCTTGAAACCTCTGAGGAAGGCTTTCTTGTGCCTGCTCATATCTGGACACCCTGGTTCTCAATGCTTGGCTCAAAGTCAGGATTTGATTCCATTGAAGAGTGTTTCGGAAAGTTGTCAGAGCATATTTTTGCCGTGGAGACAGGTCTTTCATCAGATCCACCCATGAACTGGCAGGTTGCTGATCTTGATAATATTACACTAATTTCCTGTTCAGATGCCCATTCCCCCATGTTTATGGGCAGGAATGCATCACTTTTTGATACTGAGTTGAGTTATTTCAGTGTACGGGATGCGTTAAAAAAAGGTAAAGCTTCTTACAGGCAGGATTTGCAGGATTCATCAGAATCAGAAAAATCCTATTCAAACAAATTTTCAGATATTTCAAAAAAAGGATATCTTGGAACCATTGATATGTATCCTGAAGAGGGAAAGTACCATTATGACGGCCATAGAAACTGTAATGTGGTTATGCATCCTTCAGAATCCAGAGCCTGCGGAGGAATATGCCCAAAATGTTCAAAACCATTGACAATCGGAGTTCTTTACAGGGTACAGGAGCTTGCATCAAGGCAGGAGGGATACATACCAGATAAATGTCATGGTTTTCAGCGAATTATTCCACTTGCTGAGATTCTTTCTGAAATATGTGGAGTTGGACCTAAATCAAAGAAAGTCATGTCGCTTTATAATAAAGCTCTTGAAAAACTTGGACCTGAACTGGACATTTTGTTGAAACAGACACCTGATGAAATTGAAAAAGCAGCCATTCCACTTTTTTCCATTGCAATGGAGAGGTTAAAGAGCGGTAAGATTCATCTCAATCCTGGATTTGATGGAGAGTTCGGCTCAGTTAAACTTTTTACGCCGGAAGAGATTGGTAAACTTAAAGGAGAAATGAGTATATTTCCTGTTTCCGGAAAGAACCATAAAAAAATTCCTTCAATTTCCTCTGAAAGTAAGAAAAACACTCCATCACCTTCCTCTGAAAGTAAGAAAAACACTCCATCACCTTCCTCTGAAAGCAAGAAAAGCACTCCATCATCTTCCTCTGCAAGTAAGAAAATCATTCCTTCATCTTCCTCTCAAAATAAGAAACAAAATGAAAAATTAAAAAATCAATATAAGTATGACAATATAAGAAAAATTTCTTTAAATCCTGAACAACAGCGGGCAATTGATATCCATGATCGTCCACTTTTGATGGAGGCAGGGCCAGGAACAGGAAAAACACGAACTCTTACCGAGAAAATAGCCTCTATTATAATGGATTCCAATGTCAAACCAGAGTCAGTTCTTGCCCTTACATTTACAAACAAGGCAGCAGAAGAGATGAGAACCAGGATAAAAGAGAGGCTCTCTGTCCGGCTCAATAAAAATTATTATGAAAAAGATGGTGTTGTGGCTACTACCTTTCATGGTTTCTGTCTGATGGTTTTAAAAGAATATTCAGGATTTAACTTTTCCATTGTTGACCCAACCATTAAAAAATCTGTCATGGAAGATGCTTTAGAAATAATATGTACAGGGTCTATATTTAACAAGGGTAACCATTCAATATATTCAGTCAAAAAATACTCTCATAAAATCGGGGATATTATTTCATTATTAAAACAGTCTGGTAAAGGGCCAGACACTTTTTTCCATGGAGACAATTGTGGTATTAATGAGATATTTAAAAACAGAATGATCAGCAGTATCATGGATGAGCTTCCAGGTATTGACCCCTTTACAATCTTTAGAGTATGGGAAACTTATCAGGCAATACTTGCACGTTACCGGCTTGCTGATTTCGAGGATCTGATGTTTATGGTACTGAAGCTGTTCAAGGAAGATAAAAAGGTTCTTGATTCTGTTAAAAGAGAGTTTCAATATGTTTTTGTTGATGAGTATCAGGATATCAACCAGGCACAGTATAAATTGATACGCTATCTTGCTGGTGATGGTCGAAGATTGTGTGTGATAGGAGATCCTGACCAATCCATTTATGGCTTCAGGGGCTCTGACAACAGATATTTTAAAAGTTTTCAGTCAGACTATCAGGATGTGGAAAAAATTGTATTCATTAGAAATTACAGATCCACAGAAATTATTCTCAAAGCATCATGCCAACTTATCGAACAACCCTCAATGGGCAAGGAAAAGCTTTTTTCCGCTATTGGTGGGGGACAGCAGATCAATATTTTAAAAGCAGCATCAGAAAAAGCCGAAGCTGTAATGATAGGTAAAACAATTGAGAGGCTTACAGGTGGATTTTCAATGTTTTCAATGGATGCAGAAAAAGCAGACCCAACCATTGAAGATGAGTACTCTTTTTCCGATATTGCAGTGCTTTACCGCACTGGAAAGCAGGGGGAAATTTTTGCCGAAGTTTTTGAAAAAGCGGGAATTCCCTTTCAGATGGCAGACAGGGAGAATCTGTATCTTAAACCAGGTATAAAAGAGCTGATATCATTTATCAGGATACTCATAAACAGGGCAACATTTTATGATCTGGAAATTCTGATGAAAAACAGGGCTACCTGTTTTGGTGGCAAGATTGATTCCGGAAAAACAAGGCAGCTTAAAAAGTGGTTTTACAGTAACAATTTTTCTTGCCTGGATGCAATATCTCTTCTTGCAGGAGAGATGCTTTCACAGCCTACTTTAGAAGAAAATCAAGGAAATAACATAATATCATTGTATGAAAGGGCCATCTCTGACATTCCACCGGCAATCAAAGATGATCTCAAAATAGCTGATTATGCTGCATCCATACTGAGTATTATATCCGATTGTGCAGATAATGAGTCATTGCACGTAAGAGATTTGTCAATAAACAGCTCTTTAAATGATGATGAAAATAAGTGCCGTTTATTATCTCAAGGTGTAAAAATCGGTGATATTATTCTCTATGCTGTTGAAAAACTTGGTGTGAAAGATATTATTGATGAAAATCAAACAAGTTGTGATCTTGTTAACAGTATGATTAAAGAGAGTGAAAAATTTGAAGACCTTGCAGGTTTTTACGAAATGACAGCTATGAAGAGTGATTCAGATGTTGTGGATAACAGAATTGAAAAGGTCTCTTTAATGACTCTTCATGCATCAAAGGGACTTGAATTTAAGGTTGTATTTGTTGCAGGTTGTGAGAATGGACTTATTCCATTTAATCGTCCAGGAAAGCCATGCATTGATATTGAAGAGGAGCGGCGTCTTTTTTATGTGGCAATGACAAGGGCAGAAAGAGTTCTTTATCTCAGTTTTTCAAAAAAACGAAAACAGTATGGTAAACTAATTGAAACAGAAAAATCACTATTTCTGGAGGATATTGAAGAGACATTGAAATTGTATTTACATAGTGATTATAAAAAAACTGTAAAAAACAGTAAGAATAAACAACTCTCTTTGTTCTCGTGAGCAGCAGCACATTGCCAGAACTTGATTTTTGTTTTTTCCGTGGGAATTAGGGCATCCTTCATATCAGCTTAAAAGTAGTTTACACTTTTCTTTAATTATCTGAATCACGGATTGCCACAGATTACGCTGATTACACAGATTTTTTCAATCAGTGTATTCTTTTACCGTGAAAATGACTATCATTTTTATATTTGGGGGTGATTGATACGTAATCAATCATGCCTGTTTAATCCGTTTAATCCGTGATTCAGACAAAAGAATAAGCCACAAAAAGTGTGAACCGATAAATGAAAGATGCCGGAATTAGATATAAATTTGAATTTTTTAGGGGACTTCATCTTACCCATTTCCGTTTATTTCGATCATTTTTGTTTATAAGACTTTTGTGAGGAGTATTTATGAAAATTAAAAAAGCAGTATTTCCAGTGGCGGGACTTGGAACCCGTTTTTTACCGGCAACAAAGGCAATGGCCAAGGAGATGCTGACAGTTGTTGATAAACCGATCATACAGTATGCTGTGGAAGAGGCTTTTGATGCAGGTATAGAGCAGATTATTTTTGTTACAGGCAGGGGAAAAAAGGCCCTTGAAGATCATTTTGACAGATCCTTTGAACTTGAACTCACTCTTGAAAAAAAGAAAAAGATGGACACCCTCAAAATGATACAGGAACTTGTACCAAGAACCGGTACAATTATATATACCCGTCAAAATGAACCAAGGGGGCTTGGCCATGCAATCTGGTGCGCAAGGGATATTGTGGGAGATGAGCCATTTGCAGTGCTTCTTGCTGATGATCTTATCAAGTCATCCACACCTGTACTTTCCCAGATGATCAGAAGGTTTGATCGTCTCAGATCAAGCATTGCCGCTGTAATGGAAGTTGACAGGGATCAGACTGATAAATACGGTATTCTTGATGCAGAAGAGATTGAAGACAATGTGGTAAGGGTCAAGGGAATGATTGAAAAACCATCCCCTGATAAAGCCCCTTCCAATCTTGCAATTATCGGAAGATATATTCTGACACCGCGGATTTTCGATTTTCTGGGACAGAAAAAAACAGGAGCCGGCGGTGAAATTCAGTTGACTGATGCCATGGAGCAGTTGCTGGAAATTCAACCTGTATTTGGCTACAAGTTCGAGGGCACAAGATTTGATTGTGGAGACAAGGCAGGATTTCAAATGGCAAACCTTGCATTTGCCATGGAGAGACCTGATTTGAAGGAGCGTCTTTCAAAATTTATCATGGATATGGGTAAAAGTGTTTGTGGGTGATTATTCATATAATCGCAGTTATATTTGGCATTTTTCATATCAACTCAAAAGTTAGTTTACACTTTTGGGGAAATATTGAATCCTGATTAAAGGATTTAAGGATTAACATGATTTAAAAATCAGGTTAATCCCTTAATCATGAAAATCATGGTTCAGAAAAAGTGTAAACAGATAAATGAAACATACCTTGTATTTAATGTTTTTTTAGTTCAATAAGCCATTTTCTTATGGTTTTTAAGTGTGAAAAAACTACAAATGCAATAATAGCCATAAAAATATATTGAATTGCATGGAGATGCTGCTCCAGGAAATCAAAAGCCAGCACCCATATTACAACAGCAGAGAGAGTACCCAGAAACACAGATGTAAAATTTCGCCATACTGGTATATTGAGAAGATATCCAAGTATGGAACCCATGACAGGCCCTGTTACAGGAAGCGGAATCATAACAAAAATAAAGAGACCAATGCATCCGTAAGTTCTTATTTTTTCTTTATGCCGTTCAGCTTTTTGCATCATTTTTTTTGCAAAACAGTCAATCCACTTAACGTTAAAAGAATTGTTTACAGAAAAAACAAAGAGAGAATATGCTATAAATACTATCTGCACCTCAAGAAAAAAATTGTATAATATGGTGTATAAAATTCCTAATTCCTCCATAATACACAACCCAATTCCGGCAGCTCTTCCTCCAAAACTGTGGGCAAAAAAAGCCAGACCCAACACTCTGGCTTTTTCCGGTTCGCTGATACTGTAATAAATAAGTATAACCAGAAGTACCAAAGTCATAATAATACCGATCTGGAAAACCTTTCCCTCGGTTGTATTAAACAATGCTTTGTATTTGTTTTCACTAAATTTCAGTATAGCCATCCATTGATAATCTAAGTTAATAATCCAGAAATTACAAAATTGGGTATCATTATCGGGAATTACATAAAGAAAGTTAAAAGTGTTATCGGGATTATGTGAAGGGTACCGAATAAGATTTATGAATATTCAAACTTCCTATAAATGTCAAGCTAAACACTTTTAGCCATCTCCATAAGTCATGACTGACATAAGGAAAGGGTTTCATACACCTTGTTTGATTTGACTTTTAAAAAAAACTATGGCAATTTTCTATAACATATAATCATGATAAAGGAATGAAGGAATAAAGTGAAAAATTCAATTGCCATGAAAGAAAAATTCATTAAAGAGATGGAACTTGATAATCGACAGAGTGTAAAGATTTTTGATATATCAAGAAAAATAAGTGTGGATGCATACCTTGTTGCAATGGTTGCTCGTATTAATATTGCAATTGATAATGAGCTGTTTACAGAAGAACAGTTACAAAATATTTCTTTTGATGATATTATAAATAAACTTGGCAGTCATGTTCAGTTTGAATATAAAAAAGAGCGTAATTTTATCATGGCAAAAGATAAGGACGCTGTTTTTCAGGATCTTGTGGACACATTTACCGATAATATGATCGAATATCTGTCCAAGGACTCTTTTCCTGTAAAATTCATTTTAAAAAAATATGCTGAATGAAAAAAAGATTTAAGCAAACATAATAAACGATCATGGCGGCATTCAGCCACCCCCGAATATGGAAATTTGTATCCATTTCCACGGTAAAAAGGTTGTCCCCCTGAACTTAGTGTCACTCGGGTGGACTTTTTTCATAATTACCTGCTTTTGCAGGATAAACATTGTAATTTATATACCATTAAATTAGAAAACTCAAACAGGTGAAGGTTGAAAAAATGTTAAATTTAATAAATGTCATTATTTTATTGATCTTTTTGACGCCATCATTTGCTCTGGCTGAAATTTACTCCTATACTGATAAAAATGGTGTTCGACATTTTACCAATGTTCCCACAAGCTCAAACTTCAAATTATATATGAAGGAGGGCAAAAGAAGAAGATCCGGCAGATCGTACAAGGCTGTTGATCACTCAACATATGATGCCATAATACACAGGGCATCCCGAAAATATGGTCTTGATACTGCTCTAATAAAGGCTATCATATACGCAGAGTCATCATTTAATGCAAGGGCGGTCTCCCCAAAGGGTGCCAAAGGTCTTATGCAGATAATGCCGCAGAACTACAGTAGCCTTAACATTTCAGACCCTTTTAATCCTTTCCAGAATATAATGGGAGGAAGCAAGTATTTAAGACAAATGTTGCAAAATTACAAAGGTCGTGTAAAACTTGCCCTTGCAGCCTATAATGCAGGTCCCTATGCAGTTGAAAAATACAGGGGAATCCCGCCCTATGAAGAGACCCAAAATTATGTAATAAAAGTAATGGATCTCTATCGCCAGTATAAAAATATGTAATTTTGGCATCCTTCATATCAGATTAAAGTACTTTACACTTCTCGTCTGGAGTAGAGACGCAATGCATTCCGTCTCTACCGTTGGGTTATTTTGCCATTGAAAAAGTGTAAACCGGCAAATTAAGGATGCCAAATAATGATTGATACTGCAAAAAAAATTAAAATAGCTCCCGAAGATTATCTTGAGTTTGAAAAAAACTCAGAATTTAAGCATGAGTATTTAGATGGAGAGCTGTTTGCCATGGTAAGGGCAAGTAAAAATCATAACTGGATTAATTCAAATATTGTCAGGGAATTGGGTAACCATCTTAAAGAAACCTCATGTATGGTCTTTGCAAGTGATATGAGGGTTAAGGCTGTTACGCAGAGTCGCTTCTCTTCTCCATATGACGATTTTCGCACTCCTTTATACATGCAAAACAGCCACTCCAATCCTTTTCCCCAGCGATACAGAAATTTTTGAAAGAGTCAATCCACTCCTTTCCTGTTCTGGGACATTTATCTATAAATTCAATAAATCGGGTCAGTTTTTCAAGAGAGTCCCGATCAACACTGTGTTCCATCTTACAGGCCATCACATCTGCCTTTTCAGAATCAATCTGAACCACCCTTGTAAAAAAATCCTTTAATAAAGCATGCCTTTTTGTGATCTCCCTTGCAATGTTTTTGCCCTCTGGTGTGAGGGTTATATAACCGTATGGCTCATAATTTATAAGCTCTTTTTCAGCAAGATTTTTCAGCATGCTTGTTACAGAACCTCTCTGAATACCCATGTTTGCGGCAATATCCCTGGATCTTGCAACATGGTTTGCCTCCTCAAGCATCAGGATTGTTTCAAGGTAATCTTCAAGGCTTTCCGTTAAATCAACTCTCTTATGCATCATTTCACCTTTTGTTTTTTTATTCATACTATACAACTACAGTATGCTGGTTTTTGAGTCAAGACAGCATTGTTTGGACTCCATTTCTCTTTTCAGCCATTATTGAAGGGTTTCTATGAAAAATAGTTGTTGACATGATATAAAGTTTGGTATATCAAACTTTATCTTTTCTGAATTAAAAAGTGACTGTGGAAAAATAAAAACTGGAGAGAGAAACATGAAATGTATGTCATTGCGTTGTATGAGGAAGAATCAGCGGGGCGTTATCAAGGCAATAAGAGCCAACGGTGAGATGGGCAGGCGTCTTCGGGACATGGGGCTTGTTCCTGGTGCACCACTTTCGATTAAGGGACGGGCACCTCTTTATGATCCTGTGGCCCTCCGAATCATGGGATTTACATTGACCTTAAGAAACAATGAAGCAGATCACATAGAGATGGAGGTGGAAGATTAGAATATGATATCTTCAACCATAGCTCTTGCCGGTAATCCCAATTCCGGAAAAACAACTCTTTTCAATGCCCTTACAGGTGCAAGGCAGCAAGTTGGAAATTATCCTGGCGTTACTGTTGAAAAAAAGCAGGGAACTTTCAGTTTAAATGGTCGGGAATTTAATGTAATTGATCTTCCCGGAACATATTCTCTTTCTGCATATTCCCTTGAAGAGATGGTGGCAAGGGACTACCTTGCCCTTGAAAAACCTGACATGGTTGTCAATATCGTGGATGCCTCAAATCTTGAAAGAAACCTATATCTCTCCCTGCAATTTATGGAGATGGGACTTCCTGTCTGCATAGCACTTAATATGATGGATGTGGCAGATAAACGGGGCATATCAATTGATATTGAAAAACTCTCATCACTTCTTGGTGTACCGGTTGTGCCCATAGTTGCCAGGAACGGTAAAAATGGAGTAAAGGCACTGCTTGAATCATTTTCTGGCGCTTCTCCACAATTGCCTCCGGTAAGTGACCGGAAACAGGGTGCAGATCTCCTGAATCCTCTTGTCTCAATTTCCTACGGCAATGATGTTGATGAAGCTCTAATGGAAATTGAAAAAATTGTTGTTGAAAACAGATTTTTAACAGACAGATATCCAGCCCGATGGATAGCATTGAAATTTCTTGAAAATGATGAACAGATCCTGAAACTTGCATTGGAATATGGTCATGGAACAGATAATGGATGTCCATGCAGGGATTGTGAACATCGCATGCTTCCATGCGGAGTTGAGCAGAGAGAATCAGATCTGTGCAGACATCCTTTCTTTCAGAAAATTGATCAAATTCTTTTCACTTTGACACAGCATCTTGAAGACACAATTGAAAGTGACCCTGAAGCTGTTATTGCAGATCACAGATATGGCTATATACGCTCCATTCTGAAACAGGGGGTAGTATCCCGTAATTACAATGAGGAGCGACTCCAGATATCTGACAGAATGGACATGATCCTGACTCACAGATTGATGGGACCTGTTATTATGGGGTTTATAATCTATGCCCTCTATTATTTTACATTTAACTACAGCGAAAGACCTGTTGCCTGGCTTGATTTTCTGTTTGGCTGGCTTGGTGGCACTGTTGACACTCTTTTGCCCGATGGACAATTGAAATCACTTGTTATATCAGGTGTAATTGATGGTGTGGGCGGGGTGCTCGGCTTTGTTCCTCTTATCATGTATATGTTTTTCTTTATCTCCATTCTTGAGGATTCAGGATATCTTGCAAGGGTAGCTTTTATGCTGGACAGGGTCTTCAGGGTTTTTGGCCTTCATGGCAGTTCTGTGATGCCTTTTATCCTGTCAGGCGGCATTGCCGGAGGGTGTGCAGTACCAGGTATCATGGCCACAAGAACCCTGAAATCGCCAAGGGAACGCATGGCAACCCTTCTTACTGTGCCTTTCATGAATTGTGGTGCAAAATTGCCGGTGTTCATGCTTTTGATTGCGGCATTTTTTGAAGCACACAGGGCTTTTTTTATGTTTATGGTAACTTTTATATCCTGGCTTGGTGCTCTTCTTGTGGCAAAGTTTTTTCGTGCAACAATTGTCCGTGGAGAATCAACTCCCTTTATCATGGAACTGCCTCCATACCGTCTTCCAACAGTCAGAGGTGTACTTATCCATACCTTTGAGAGAACATGGCAATATATAAAAAAGGCAGGTACTGTGATACTTGGAATATCAGTGCTTTTGTGGGCAATGATGACATTTCCCGGGCTTCCTGATGAGAAAGCTGACATGTTTGAAAATCAGAAAAGGGAAATTATTGAATCATCACCTGATGAAGATTCTCTATTTTTTGCCCTGGATACACTGGAGAAAAGTCGGGCACAGGCGATCTTACAACACTCATTTGCCGGCAGGGCAGGGAAGGCAATGGAGAGTGTATCAGAATATGCAGGATTTGACTGGCGCATAAACATTGCCCTTGTTGGCGGTTTTGCAGCAAAGGAGGTAATTGTATCTACCCTCGGAACAGCCTGTTCACTTGGTGAAACAGATGCTGAAGAACCGGAGTCACTTGCCAAGAAACTATCTGAAACTCCGGGTTGGCGACCATTAACGGCTATCTCCCTGATGATATTTACAATGTTTTATGCCCCGTGCTTTGTCTCTGTAGTTTGTCTTTCCAAGGAAGCTGGCTCCTGGAAATGGGGAGTTTTTACGGTTGTATTTAATACTCTTTTTGCTTTTATGCTTGCAGTGTTAATTTATCAGGCAGGGAGTATGATGGGGTTTTAGATTTTATGTAAACGGGCATGATTGATTACGTATCAATCACCCCCAAATATAAAAATGATAGTCATTTTCACGGTAAAATACTCATCAGTCATAAGTTCTTCCAATGATCACTAAATATAGTACTTTCAAGCAATTAAAAAACACAATATATGGTGACGGATTTGAGAATTTACGACTCTTGAGTAATATATTATGTGTGGTGTTAACTTAAGAAAACTTATGACTTACGAGCTAAGGAATTGATTTTGAATAACTTGCCCATTCACCTATCCCCCAGCCACATCCTACAGACTTGAGAGGGGGAGTTTTGGTAAGTTAAGTAAACAGAATTAATAAGTTACAGGAGTGAAAAAAATGTTTGACTCAATTTTTGTTGTTATAATTATTGGTGCAGCAGTTATCCACTGCACCATCTATCTTAAAAAGGTGTTTTCAGGTGAAAAGCAGTCCGGTTGTAATTCACTTGAGTGCCGAAATTGTAGTTGCAGCTCCGGCATTATTGATTCTGTTACCAATATCCAAAATCGGTGATGTTGAACAAAAAGGTCTCAAATCCTTGTATAAAGCTGAGTTTTGTCCATATATTGGTGCTTGCTGTTTTAAAAAAGCCTGCAAAATCAGAAGCGGCCATAAGCTCAAGTTCCCCAAGCCTGAACTGCTCATCCCCTCCGTGGTCAATCATGAAAACTACAAGGTTTTCAGCTCTTTTTGCCCATGATTCAAGAGCGTATTTGATGTTTATTACAGAAGGTTCTCCATCAACATCATCGGCAAGGGAGTTTCCGTCAAGATCAAGATCCATGTCCCAAGATAGAAAATAGATATTCTCCTTTGTAAATCCTCAAAATCGACACCTTATTGCTTTTTGAGCAGTTATTGAGTTTGTCTGAATCAGGATAACCAGGATGAAAAGGATGCTCAGGATAAATAATCCTGCCTTATCTTCTCAAAATCGACATCTTATTGCTTTTTCAGAAGTTATTGCAGTTGTCTGAACCAGGATAACCAGGATGGATAGGATGCTCAGGATAGATAATCCTGCCTTATCTTGTTAATCTTGGACATCCTGATTCAGACAATGTTGACAAGGCTCAAAAGATCATAGGTGTTGGCTTTGAGTAAATCCCTGATAGAGAAGATTCCTGTAAGCCATATTTGCACATATCTGTGTCGCATCCCACAGTGTAATCCTCATGGGCCACACCCGCTGGCGCACCCGGGGAAGTGAATCCAACAGCCGCAACAATCATCCGCTCCGGCATCATCATCGGCACCCATAACGGCACCATCTACAACGCGAACTATCTGTTCCGCAGGCTCGGTCTGCCGCGCTATGCCGAGGTGGACAGTGAGCTGCTTGTCCGGCTGGCCGACCGCTTCGCACCCGACGGAACCATCGACGGTCGTGGCTTCCGCAAGGCCCTGTGCCTGTGTCGCTGCCAAATGAACGCCGTGCTGCCCTCACGGCTCGATCCCGGGGCCATTACCGTCATCAAGGGGAACATTTATAAGCGAGTTCTGGTGGCGGTGGAGACCAACGACTTGATCCGGTCCGTTTGGTTGTACAATTACAATATCGGCCATAATACGGAGAGGATAGCCTCTGGACGCTGGTATCCATCAGAATAGAATTAAATCGGCTTAAATCGGCAAAGAACATTTGACTTCCGGCTTTCATCTCAGTATATTTGCAAGGTGAATTAAATTGGAAGTGTTGTCTTTACAACATTCCTTAACTGCCTCTGTTGAGGTCATGACAAAAAGCAATAGCCCCCAAGAGGAGTATGAGACATGGCAGAAATAGATGATCGCTGGTTGTCAGTGGAAGAAATATGCAAATACCTTGGAATCGGTAAGGATACCGTCTATAAGTGGATCGATAAGCACGGAATGCCCGCTCATCGAATGGGCCGCCTGTGGAAATTCAAAAAAGATCAGGTAGATGCATGGGTTGAGGCTGGCGGCGCGGCTACTCATACCACCGATGAGAAACCGGACAAATAATGATGGCCGCAGATAGGAGCAACTAATGGCAGAGCCAATAGAAAATAAAGTGACACGATCACTCAAATCAGCGGAAGAGCTGTACCACCGTCTTGTGTTGATAGTCGGTAAAGGTGGTTCAGGTAAAACTTCTGTTGTTCAAAATTTGGCAAAACTACATGGCGTCGAGCCTATCAATATCAATCTGTGCCTTTCAAAAGAGCTGCTTGAATTAACAGAAAAACAAAGGCAATTGAAGTTGGCTGAGATTTTAGCACAGGCAGTAAACGGTAACGGGGACAAGGTTTTTCTGGATAACATTGATATCCTTTTTGATGTTGAGCTTAAGCAGGACCCTTTGCGACTGCTGCAGGGACTATCCCGAAATTTAACCGTTGTAGCCTCTTGGAACGGCACCTTTGAAAAAGGCAAGCTGACCTATGCAGAGCCGGGCCACCGCGAATATAGAAGTTACGATTTAACAGACACTCTGGTTGTCAGCATGAGCGGCGAGGCAACAGTAGATTTTAAAGACACTTCGTGTCGTTTTTAAAAAGAGGATTATGAATATGAAATACGGTGAACTAATCCGATTTGATCCGATAGAATCGGTGGTTCAGCTGCGCGATGCTGACAAAACAAGTGCCGCCCATCAGCTGGTTAACACCTATGTGGTATCTGATGAAATGGCAGAACGAATGGTTCGCCTTGTCATTCCTCAGCTTCAGTTTGAGCAACCACTCGATAACAAAGGCATCTTGGTGGTCGGTAATTACGGTACCGGTAAGTCGCACTTGATGTCTGTCGTTTCCAGTGTTGCCGCCGATGCCTCCCTGATTGACAGTTTAAATCATGAAAGCGTTAAAGCACAAGCAGACAAAATTGCCGGTAAATTCAAGGTGATCCGAACCGAGATCGGAGCAACGACCATGTCACTCAGGGATATTTTGGTGGCAGAACTGGAAGAGCATCTTGAGAACATGGGCGTGAATTACCTCTTCCCGGACTCGGGAACGATTACCAGCCATAAACGGGCTTTTGAAGACATGATGGCCAAGTTTGGCGAGGTGTTTCCTGAGCAAGGTCTCCTGCTGGTGGTCGATGAGCTGCTGGATTATCTGAGGACTCGAAAGGATCAGGAGCTTATTCTTGATTTGAACTTCCTCCGCGAGGTCGGTGAAGTCTGTAAGGATCTTCGTTTCCGCTTCATGGCCGGTGTGCAGGAAGCCATATTTGACAGCCCGAGATTTGCCTTTGTAGCCGACAGTATCCGCCGGGTAAAAGACCGGTTCGAACAGATCCTGATTGCCCGCAGCGATGTTAAGTTTGTGGTTGCGGAGCGTTTACTAAAGAAAACCACGGAGCAACAGGCCAAGATCAGAGAATACCTCACGACCTTTGCCAAATATTATGGTGGCCTTAACGAGCGTATGGACGAATTCGTCCGGCTGTTTCCGGTACACCCTGATTACATAGACACATTTGAAAGAGTGACCGTTGTCGAAAAGCGTGAAGTCCTTAAAACCCTCTCCATGGGCATGAAGGGCGTTTTGGATAAAGATGTCCCGGACAACCAACCCGGCCTGATCGCCTTTGATAGCTACTGGAGTACCTTAAAACAAAATGCATCCTTCCGTGCGATTCCAGAAATCCGGGCGGTGATTGATTGTAGTCAAGTGCTGGAATCACGCATCGAAAACGCCATCACCCGCAAGCAATACAAGCCGATGGCACTGCGCCTGATCCACGCGTTATCCTTACACCGCTTGACGACTGGTGATATCTACGCACCAATGGGAGCCAGTGCCGAAGAATTGCGAGACCGTCTATGTCTGTTTGATCCATTGATTGCAGAACTGGGTAGTGACGAACCCGACAAGGATCTGCAAACCCACGTTGAAACCGTTCTTCGGGAAATACATAAAACCGTCAGCGGGCAGTTCATCTCCTTTAACGCGGATAACCGCCAGTTTTATCTCGACCTGAAAAAAACCGATGACTTTGACGCCTTGATTGACAAACGGGCCGAGAGCCTGGGTGATGCCCAGCTCGACCGCTTCTATTACGAAGCCTTGAAACGAGTCATGGAATGTCAGGACTCGACCTATGTGACCGGCTATAAAATCTGGCAGCATGAACTGGTATGGCAGGATCACAAGGCTGCCCGCTCCGGCTATCTCTTTTTCGGTGCACCCAATGAGAGATCTACTGCCGTACCGACGCGGGACTTTTACATCTACTTCATTCAGCCAAACGACCCGCCGCGTTTTAAAGACGACAAGGTTAGCGATGAGGTCTTCTTCCGCTTAAAGCCCTTAAAAGAGACCGGCGAAGAATTCCAGACATCACTGAAAAGCTATGCTGCAGCACTCGATTTAGCGGGCACCTCTTCAGGTCATGCCAAGGCCACCTATGAAGCCAAAGCGAACGGGTTTCTGAAAAAACTGGTTCTGTGGTTACAGAAGCATATGGGGAATGCGTTTGAACTGACCTATCAGGGCAGGAGAAAGCCCATGACTGATTGGGCAAAGGGGAAATCAATACGCGATTTAACTGGCCTATCACCCCATGAAACCGTGAACTTTCGAGATTTGATCAACACCATTGCCGGCATCTGCCTGGCACCGCATTTTGAGAACCAGGCGCCGGATTATCCTTTTTTCCCGGTGTTGATCACCGGAAGAAACAGGGCCCAGGCGGCACAGGATGCACTCCGGGCGATCGGCGGTCAGAACCGAACGAAACAGGCAACTGCGGTGCTGGATGCCTTGGAACTTCTGGATGGTGAAAAAATAGAGGCTTACAAGTCCAAATACACCCGCTTTATCCTTGATATTGTAAAAGCCAAAGGTCATGGACAGGTCATCAATCGAAATGAAATCATTCAGGACGACCACGGCCTGGAATATATGAATCCGGGCGGCTCCCGACTTGAGCCGGAATGGATAACGGTATTGATCGCTGCTCTGGTTTACTCCGGTGACATTGTCCTGTCTATCCCGGGTAAAAAATTCGACGCCACCGGCCTTGCGCAGCTTGCGGCAACCGGCATGGATGAACTGATCCGATTCAAGCACCTTGAGCAGCCCAAGGAATGGAATATCCCGGCACTCAAGGCCATGTTCGAGCTTCTCGGCATGACACCGGGCATGGCTCAATTGGTCACTCAAGGGAATGATGAACCTATTCAAAATCTTCAGCAGTCCGTTGGCAAGATTGTTAAACGGATTGTGATGACACAGCAGACCTTGCGTGAAGGTCTTTCGTTTTGGGGACTGAATCTTCTTGGTGGTACAGATCTGGCAAATCAGGCATCAGGACTGGATGGTGCCAAGACCTTCTTTGAGTCGCTTCAAGCCTATACATCTCCCGGTAAATTGAAAAATTTTCGTTACAGCATGGATGAAGTAAAAGCCCATGAAAAGGCTGTAAAGGCACTGGATGATCTGGATGCCCTGCGTGAATTTGTTATGGATCACAGCCCGACAGCCTCTTGGTTATCAACAGCCGAAGGTGTTTTACCGCCAGAGCATGACTGGGTCGATCGCATGAAAACGACCCGTCAGGATGTGTTGGAAATGCTAAAGCAAGCAGATTTGACTGAACTGGCCAGCCAGTCCCAGAATGTCGGAGCAAAGCTTCAGCAGCTCAAGAAAGATTATATCGTTGTTTATATCGGTCTGCATACCAAAGCCCGGCTGGGTGTTAATGACGACAAACGCAAAGCAGCCTTGATGGGAGACCACCGACTGCAGACGCTACTGAAACTTGCAGGCATTGATTTAATGCCAAGACAGCAGCTCACGGATTACCAGAACCGACTGGCCGGACTGAAAAGCTGTTTTGCCCTGACCGAACAGAATCTGGAAACCACACCGGCCTGTCCTCACTGCGGATTCCGTCCGTCGCTGGAAACTGGATCAGCCCAAGGTTCGCAGATGATTGAGCAGATGGACAATGATCTCGATGCCATGGTGGGCAACTGGACATCAACACTTCTGGGCAATCTGGAAGACCCGATAACCCAAGCTAATATGGATCTGCTGAAAGTGGATGACCGTGAGCCGCTGGAAGCGTTTATCAAATCCAGGGAGCTCCCGGTTCCGTTGGATACCAACTTTGTCCATGCCCTGAAAGAGGTGCTGTCAGGATTGGTAAAAGTATCGGTTAAAGCGCAGGAGCTGCAGAAAGCATTGCAGATTGAAAGTGGTCCGGCAACACCTGCCGAAATCAAGAAGCGGTTTGATGATTTTATCGACCAGCTGACCAAAGGCAAGGACCCGGCGAAGGTCCGTATCGTCCTGGAGTAGATCTATGATAAGCAAAGAAGATTTAATAAAACGCTTGAAAAAATATGAGTGGAATGACTTTGAGTGCAAAAAAGCTCAACGAGGCGTTCCTGAAGATGCCTATAAAACAGTTTCTGCGTTTGCGAACACTACTGGTGGGTATCTTGTCTTTGGCGTAAAGGATGAGAAAGGGAATCTGGATATTGTTGGCGTACTTGATGTGGATAAGGTTCAAAACGATTTTCTCAGCACACTTCGTGGCGGAAAGTTGAACCGTATCATTGCCGTTCAGGAAGATAAAATTGAGCATGACGGCAACACTTTGCTCACCTTTTTTGTGCCCGAAGCGAATCGAAATGAAAAACCAGTTTATCTGAAGGGAGACATCAGGCAAAGCTATATCCGGAGAGGCGCTGGTGATGAACAATGTACTCAAAATGAAATTGAGCAATTTATCCGTGATGCTTCACAAGAAAGATATGACTCACAGGTCATGTATCAAATCAATGCAGATAAGTGTTTTGATGAAAACACGGTTAGCTGGTACCGTGACTTATTCAACAGGCACCAACCTGATCGACACGCAGCATTAAATCATATCGAGTTTCTGCATGAATGGGGTTTTATCTCTGAAGACCAGAACAAAATATATCCTACAAGAGCAGGTGTTTTATTGTTTGGTAAAGCAATGTATGTACGCCAGATTCTCCCCCGACCTGTTCTTGATTACCAACGTATAGATTTTGATTTCCATGACTGGATGCCGGAAAAACGCTGGCATGACCGGGTGGTGTTTGAGGAAAACATTTTTCAAACATGGATGGGGCTATTTGGCAAATATATGCGTGTTGCCGATAGACCTTTTTCTGTTGATAGTGAAACGTTGCGTCGAAATGATGACCCTCCTGACTACATCTCATTCAGAGAATCGGCGATCAACCTGCTGATCCATCAGGATTACGGAGACCATACCCGCAAACCAAGTATTCGATTATTTAAGGACCGAACTATTTTCTGGAATCCAGGCGATGCTTTTGCAACTTTCGATGAACTTCTATCACCGAAAGAAAAAGAAGTTAGAAATCCTTCCATTGTAAGCGCCTTCCGCCGAATTGGCTTAAGTGATCAGGCAGGTACTGGTATCAGAACAATTTACCGGAATTGGCATGCTCTGGGACATGTTCCCCCCAAAATAAGCAATAACAAATCCGGGAAAGATTTTCAGATTGCGTTACTCAAACAAATTCTCTTATCCGAAGAACAAATCCTTATACAAAGTAGAATCGGAGCACATTTATCTGAAGAACAAGCAGCTGTTTTTGCCTTTGCATGCAGATCGGAATCTCTTACGATCACAATCCAGAACATTAAAGCTATCACAGCAAAGAGAAATTCAGAATGTGAGGCAATTGCAGATCATCTTGTCGTCCAAAGCTTACTCCATAAGTTCAGCTCAGGATTATATTCCGTGGCTGAACACCTGAAGCCAATAATAAAGAGAGTGTTATTTCCAGAAAATGAAGATGAAAACATAGATAGTACGGCCAGTGTACAAGTTAAGAGTTATTCAGCGGGCAATATCGTAGATTCAAGTGCACAAGTTAATAAGATCACAGATACACAAAAAGATATTCTTGACTATTGTGAAGTGGCACGTTCTCTTACGGAATTGCTTGAGAAAGCAGGTTTTACAAATCGGGGCTACTTTAAAAAGAACCACATCAACCCTTTGATTAATAGTGGTTTATTGGCAATGACAAAACCGGATAAACCCCGTGCAAAGAACCAGAAATATATTCTGACTGAACCCGGATTACAACTTGTGCTTTTGTGGAAAAAAGAGAGTGCACAAGTTGAGGATAAGTAGGGCTTAACATATGCACTATTTGATCCGAGTCAGATCAAGAAAAAGGAATTTGATATGAGTAAAGAATCAATTTTGCCGGGTTTTGAAGATCAGCCTGAAACCGTAAGCCAAGGCCCTGTAACTTGTTTAGGACAAGCATTCGAAAATGATGAAGCCCGGCGAGCCCATTTTACCGAGGAGCTGCGCAAAAAACTGCAGGACCCGGAATTCCGCAAGATTGAAGGCTTTCCGATCGGTGAAGATGAAGACATCCTCAAACTGAGCGATCCGCCATATTATACTGCCTGTCCAAATCCATGGATCGCGGACTTCATTGAGGAATGGGAAAGCCAGAAGCCGAAAAAGCCAGCGGATTATCATTACCACCGGGAGCCTTTTGCTGCGGATGTAAGTGAAGGGAAAAACGACCCAATTTATGGTGCTCACTCTTATCATACCAAGGTACCGCACAAGGCGATTATGCGCTACATCCTTCATTACACTGAACCGGGTGATATTGTCTTCGACGGATTTTGTGGAACAGGTATGACGGCTGTGGCTGCTCAGATGTGTGCTAACAGAGAAATCGTTGAATCTTTGGGTTACACTGTTGATTCCTCTGGTGGCATATATAGCGAAGAACTGGATAATGAAGGGAAAAAGCGTAAAGTTTTAATTTCCAAGCTTGGTCCCAGAAAAGTTGTGCTTAATGACCTGTCTCCCGCCGCCACATTTATCGCATACAATTACAACACGCCTATTGATGTTGCGTGTTTTGAGAAAGAGGCCAAACGCATCCTCAAAGAAGTCGAAAAAGAATGCGGTTGGATGTATGAAACGTTTCATACCGACGGTAAAACAAAAGGGAAAATAAATTATACGGTTTGGTCAGATGTGTTTATCTGTCCAGAGTGCATGGGGGAAGTTGTTTTTTCAAAAGCTGCCGTTGATCAAGAATCAAACAGGGTGAACAAAGAGTTTTCTTGTCCAGCTTGTGATGCGCCTCTATCGAAAAAAAATATGGATCGAGCATGGATAACTCATTACGACACCCACCTCAAAGATTCAATCAAGCAGGCAAAGCAAGTTCCAGTTTTAATAAATTACTCGATAGGCAAGCAGAAATTTACCAAAGAGCCTGATAAGACGGACTTTGAAATATTGGACAAAATAGAGTCCTCAGCTATTCCATATAGCTTTCCCACCAATCGTCTAATGGAAGGCAAAGAAACTCGCCGAAATGATGTGATTGGCATTACTCATATGCATCATTTTTATTCCAAGCGAGGATTGTGGGTACTTGGTTGCGCATATCAAAAAACTTACGAGTTACCTGAAAACATTAAGCGATACATCCTATTCACAGTGCAACAGGCTGTGCAGGGATTCGCAAAAATTTCTCGGTATGTCCCAACACATTTTTCCCAAGTAAATCAGTATTTGAGTGGAACTCTCTACATCGGCTCTCAGGTTGTAGATATCTCTTTACCATATATTCTGGATGGTAAAATAAAGCGTTTGGCGAACCTCCTTAAAAAAGCCAACTCGAGTTTGAACACAGTTATTACAACTCAAGACTCATCCCTCTTCAAGAAATCTGAAAATTCTTACGACTACGTTTTCATTGATCCTCCATTTGGAGCTAATTTGAACTATTCAGAACTTAACTTTCTGTGGGAATCATGGTTGAAAGTATGGACGAATAACGAACCAGAGGCTATTGAAAACTCCGTTCAAGGCAAGGGCGCTACAGAGTATCGAACCTTAATGGCTGCCTGCTTCAAAGAAGCCTATCGAGTGCTTAAGCCCGGGCGCTGGATGACAGTAGAGTTTTCAAACACCAAAGCATCGGTTTGGAACAGCATTCAGACAGCTCTTACTGAGGCAGGGTTTATTGTGGCAAATGTATCAGCCTTGGACAAAAAACAAGGCAGCTTCAAAGCGGTGACAACACCTACAGCCGTCAAACAAGACCTCGTTATTTCCGCCTATAAACCAAACGGCGGCTTCGAAGAACGTTTCAAACAGGAAGCTCAGACCGAGGAAGGTGTCTGGGATTTTATACGAACCCATTTGAAATACCTTCCGGTGACTAAAAAACTGGGATTAGATCTTGTTGCTATCCCTGAACGTGATCCGAGAATCCTTTACGATCAGGTAATTGCCTACTATGTACGTAAAGGCTACAGCGTACCCATTGACAGTCAGGATTTCCAGCTTGGATTGTCCCAGCGCTTTTCCGAGCGTGACGGCATGTACTTCCTGCCGGAGCAGGTAGCGGAATACGATCGCAAAAAGATGATCAGTGGCGGCAGACCGCTACAGCAGTCGCTGTTTATTTCCGATGAAGCCTCGGCCATTGAATGGCTGCGCAGTCTGTTGCGTGATAAGCCGCAAAGTTTTCAGGATATTAATCCGTTATTCATGAAAGAGATCAGTGGCTGGAGTAAAAATGAGGTTGGCCTGGAACTCTCCACCCTTCTCGAACAGAATTTCCTCTGTTATGACGGGAAATCAGCTGTTCCAAGTCAAATACATGGACACTTATCCACATGGTATAAAGAACTGCGCAACCTTACCAAAAATGATCCAGCTCTGATCGCCAAAGCCAAAGGCCGCTGGTATGTGCCCGATCCGAATAAAGCCGGTGACCTGGAAAAACTCCGTGAAAAAGCGTTGCTCAAGGAGTTTGAAGAATACAAGCAGGTCAAGAAAAAGCTCAAGATATTCCGTCTGGAGGCCGTCCGGGTAGGATTCAAAAAAGCATGGCAGGAACGGGACTATAAAGTGATTATCACCGTCGCCGAAAAAATCCCGAACAACGTACTCGAGGAAGATCCCAAGCTGCTCATGTGGTACGACCAGGCGGTTACGAGACTCGGAGAGGATAATTAGATGAAGCTCAATGTTGGCACAATAAGAAGCAATTGCGGAGGCTTTGATACCATCGCTGAGATTGCCGTCAGAACGAAGGATGTTCGGTTGGATTCTGTTGAATTCGATCTTTCATTCTGCAGTTTTTTCGAAGCCAATATGGCGGCACCGCTATATGCCGTAATTGCGAGACTTCGTGATGAGCTGAATGATGTGATCATTACCAATGTGCCAGCAGGAGTAAGTAACATTCTACGGAAAAACAAATTTCTGAGCGTATTCAATCAGCCTGAGTTAACGGATACAAACCAGACAACACTGCCGTTCAAAATCCTCAAGCTTACCGCTGGAGATCAGTTTAGCGATTATCTTGATACTTATATGCGAGGAAGAGGTATCCCAACCATGTCGGTAGCATTGACCAAACGCTTTAGGCAAAGTCTGTTCGAAATATTTCTCAATGCGACCATTCATTCTCAATCGAAAACCGGAATTTTTGTCTGCGGGCAATTTTATCCAAAAAAACATCGACTGGACTTTACCATTGCTGATGCTGGAGTCGGGATTCGGGAAAACGTTCGAAGATATACTCGGAAACCAAAACTCAATTCCTGTAAGGCCATTGAATGGGCTATGACAGAGGGCAATACCACGAAAACTGGGAATCAGCCAGGTGGGCTTGGGTTGAAGCTGATTAAAGATTTTATTGAAATGAACCGCGGAAAAATTCAGGTTGTGTCCAGATTTGGATACTACGAATTTTCTGCAAACGGTGAGTCTATTCAAAAAATGAACAACGATTTTCCCGGAACCTGCGTAAATATTGAAATTAACACCGAGGATACAAGCAGTTACTGTTTGAAGTCTGAACTGAAAAGTGAAGATATCTTTTGAAATCTAAGGAGTTATTATGAGTGATCAAGTCAAAATAAAGGTAGCGGATTTGATAGGCAGTCCGCTCTGCATATCCGCTGAGGACGGCCAGAAAGTATTCGGCAAGGTAGAGCAGCTCGTTAAAGCCGGGAAAAAAGTTACTATCTCATTTGAGAATGTAACCATGCTGATCTCGCTCTTTCTCAATGTCGCAATTGGACAGCTCTACGGCTCTTTTAGCGAGGATGCGATTCGAACTCAGTTGAGAGTTGAGGGACTTTCCTCTGATGACATGGAGTTGCTCAAGCGTGTTGTGGACAACGCGAAGAAGTATTATTCCAACAAAAAATCTTATGATGACGCATGGCTGGAGGAAGATAACAATGAAGAATAAGGCTTATGATCTGTCTTCCTATTCCTTCAGTTCAGATGAACAGGTTCTTGTGGACACAAATATCTGGCTTTACCTGTTTCCGGCGCCAACTGACCCGTCAAATAGGTTTGCAACTCAATACTCGACTGCTTTCTCAAGCCTTATTTCCGCTAAAGCTCAACCGGTTCTTGATCCGATGGTATTAAGCGAATATTTGAATCGCTATATAAGAATTGAGTGGGAAGGAAACTACAAATCCCAGTATACGAAATTTAAAGATTTCAGAAACTCCTCTGATTTCTCAGCAATTGCATCAGCGACAGAAACATTTGCCAAAAGAATCCTAAGTTTCTGTCAAATCCACTCCATCCCAGCCAATGAATTGGATCTGAATCAGGCGCTCTCTGCTTTTTCAGCAGGAGGTGAAGATTTTAATGATGCCCTCTTGGTGGACATCTGCAAAAAAAGAAATCTTAAGTTGATGACCAATGACGGTGATTTTCAGGACGGTGGCATTGAGGTTTTAACCACAAATCCGCGACTTTTAAGAGCTTGTCCATAAAGATGAGAAAAATTTTGTTAATCCCCTTATTTCCAATGGATTGCTATCCATGACTAAGCCGGATAAACCCCGTGAAAAAGGGCATGCTTCATTCATCCTTTTACACTTTTTAGAGACATATCCTCATTTTTTGGAGATATTATCTCAAAAGTGTAAAATTTTTTCGGGATCATGTGAAGGATGCTTGAAAAAGATCAAAAATATTTATTAACCGAAGCCGGGTTGCGTCTTGTGCACTTATGGAAAAAGAACAGTGCACAAGTTGAAGATAAGTTGGGGATAACTTGTGCACTGTAATGCAGATTTTCAAGAAATTGGATTGTTGGAGACACGATCAATATGAAACAACAGGAACTGTTTAAGGCAAAGGTCGTTCCCGGCAAACCGGGCAGCGAAAACCTTTTTGATGAAGAGATTGTTTCCAATGACGGGCCGGTGAAATGCCTTGGTCTGGAATTTGAGAACGACGACGCCCGGCGTACACACTTTACGGAGGAGCTGCGCAAAAAGCTGCGGGACCCCGAATTCCGCAAGATTGAAGGCTTTCCGATCGGTGAAGATGAAGACATTCTCAAACTGAGCGATCCACCATATTACACCGCCTGTCCGAATCCATGGATCGCAGACTTTATTGATGAATGGGAAAGCCAGAAACCTGAAAAACCAGCGGACTATCATTACCATAGGGAGCCCTTTGCCGCGGATGTCAGCGAAGGAAAAAACGACCCGATTTACAATGCGCACTCTTACCATACCAAGGTGCCGCATAAAGCCATTATGCGTTACATCCTCCACTACACCGAACCGGGTGACATTGTCTTCGACGGCTTCTGCGGCACCGGAATGACAGGTGTGGCCGCTCAAATGTGTGGTGACCGGGATGTGGTCGTGTCGCTTGGTTATCAAGTGAAACCGGATGGAACAATCCTTCAGGAAGAGACTGATGAGGATGGCAAAAAGATCTGGAAACCATTCTCGAAACTTGGCGCTCGCAAGGCCATATTAAATGACCTGTCTCCTGCCGCTACATTTATTGCTTACAACTATAATACGCCTGTCGATATTTCGGTTTTTGAGAAAGAGGCAAAGCGCGTTCTAAAGAAAGTCGAGAAAGAATGCGGTTGGATGTATGAAACGCTCCATACGGATGGGAAAGCCAAAGCTAAGATCAACTATACGGTTTGGTCTGATGTCTTTGTTTGTCCAGAATGTACTGGCGAAGTGACTTTTTGGAATACCGCAGTCGATCATCAAAAAAAGGAAGTGCTAAAAGAATTTCCATGCCCACATTGTAGCGCAAAATTAACCAAGCGAAGCATGGATAGGGCTTGGGTAACCAAGTTCGATAGTGCTATCAACTCGTCAGTTCGGCAGGCGAAGCAGCTACCTGTTGCAATAAATTATTCAATTCCTGGCGAGAGAGGACGATTTGAAAAAGAACCTGATGACTTCGATTTCGAGGTCCTAAGTAAAATTGATAATAGCCAAATTGAGTATTGGTATCCGACATCGGTTATACCGGAAGGCGATAAGACTGGAGAACCAATCAGAATTGGTTTCACCTCTGCGCATCACCTTTTTACAAAGCGAAATTTGTGGGTTTTAGCTGCGACTTGGGAGCGGGCAATCAGTAATGGTGGGCGTCTCCCATTCTTAATTACTGCTAGTCAGCGTGTTCTTTCTAAAATGGCCAGCATCGCATTTTCATATTATTTCCACGGTGGTGGAGGCTTTGTGAATGCTGGCACAAAAGGTACTTTGTACATTTCAAGCACTAATCCAGAAGTATCCGTATTCAATAGCTTGGAGTCTCGGATACGATCACTGCTATTTGACATTAATGCAGTTTCGGGTTCGACCCTTATTGAAACAAAAAGTGCAACCAGTCCATTTGCTTCTCATGAAAACTCGATTGACTACATTTTTATTGATCCACCTTTCGGTGCAAACATTAACTACTCCGAATTAAATATTCTTTGGGAGCCTTGGCTTTCAGTGGGAACAAACAATTCATTAGAGGCAATTGAAAGCAAGAAGCAGGGAAAGTCCTCTGAAGATTATCGTACCTTGATGAAGGAAGGCTTTCGGCAGGCATTCAATTTGTTGAAGCCCGGACGGTGGATGACAGTTGAGTTTTCAAATACAAATGCTGCCGTCTGGAATAATATACAGACTGCAATTTATGAGGCTGGCTTTATAGTCGCTAATGTTTCCGCTCTGGACAAAAAGCAGGGCAGCTTCAATGCTTACACAACCCCAACAGCTGTAAAACAAGATCTTGTCATCTCAGCTTATAAACCCAATGGCGGCTTTGAGGAGCGTTTCGAACAGGAAGCCCAAACCGAAGAAGGTGTCTGGGACTTTATTCGCACTCATTTGAAATATCTCCCAGTGACTAAAAAACTGGGATTGGATCTTGTTGCCATTCCAGAACGTGACCCACGTATCCTCTACGATCAGGTGATCGCCTATTATGTGCGCAAAGGCTACAACGTCCCCATTGACAGTCAGGATTTCCAGCTTGGATTGTCCCAGCGTTTTTCCGAGCGGGATGGCATGTACTTCCTGCCGGAGCAGGTAGCAGAATACGATCGCAAAAAGATGATTGGTGGCGGAAGACCGATCCAGCAATCGCTATTTATTTCCGATGAAACCTCGGCCATTGAGTGGCTGCGCAGTCTGCTTCGTGACAAACCGCAGCGTTTTCAGGATATCAATCCTCTATTTATGAAGGAGATCGGCGGTTGGAGTAAAAATGAGGTCGGCCTGGAACTCTCCACTCTGCTGGAACAGAACTTCCTTCCTTACGACGGCAAAGGCCCGGTTCCTGAACAGATCCATAGATATCTCTCTACCAACTGGAAAGATATGCGCAACCTCACCAAGGAGGATCCGGCATTGGTCGCCAAGGCCAAAGGCCGCTGGTACGTGCCCGATCCAAACAAAGCGGGAGACTTGGAAAAACTGCGTGAGAAATCCCTGCTGAAAGAGTTTGAAGAGTACAAGCAGGCCAAGAAAGAGCTCAAGATATTCCGACTTGAAGCAGTTCGTGCCGGGTTCAAAAAAGCATGGCAGGAACGGGACTACAAAGTGATTATCACCGTAGCCGAAAAAATCCCGAACAAAATCCTTGAGGAAGATCCCAAGCTGCTCATGTGGTATGATCAGGCGGTAACAAGAATGGAAGGTGAATAATGGCAAAGATAGAAGGTTTTCGAATAAAAAATTTCAGGGCGTTAAAGGACGTCACGCTTGGGCGCCTTTGGAATCAACAAAAGGAAGTGCCGCTGACACCGATGACAGCCGTCATTGGCAAAAATGGCGTTGGCAAAAGTACACTTTTTGATGCGTTTGGTTTCTTGGCCGATTGTTTGAAATCAGGTGTAGAAGAGGCTTGTTATACAAGAGGTCGTGGCGGTTTTGAAAGAATTCGTTCACAAGAGGAAGATGAGCCTATTGAATTTGAGGTGTACTACAAAGAGAATGGAAATGCCCGCCCTATTACTTACGAACTTGCAATAGACGTTGACTCGTCTGGAAGACCGTATGTCTTGAGCGAGCGACTTAGGCAGCGAAGGAAAGGCCAAAAACACGGTTGGCCATTTTCTTTTTTGATTTTGAATAGTGGGAAAGGTGTTGCCTGGAAGGGAGAACAAGAAGGCCGTCAGATTGATGAAGCCAAGGGTGATTTCGACCTTCTAAGTCTGATGGAATCTCTGAAGTCTGGTGAGGACAAAGAGGAGCCAAAAGAGACAGAAATTGTAGAGCTGGAGGATCGACGTAAGCTGGGCATTGCCACTTTAGGCTCCCTGAAACAGCATCCGAGGATTTCCGCTTTCCGGCGATTTATTGAAGGCTGGTACCTCAGCTATTTCACGCCTGATGCGGCACGAAGTTTACCGCTGGCCGGTCCACAAAAGCATCTCAATATCCACGGGGATAATATAGGTAACGTCGTCCAGTTCATGAAGCGCGAACATCCCAAACGTTTTCAGAATATTCTGAACAGGATTGCCGATAAGATTCCTGGAATTGAAAAGATAGATACCGAGAAGACTAATGATGGACGACTGTTACTCCGGTTCAACGACAAAGGTTTCCATGACCCCTTTTACGCTCAACAGATGTCTGATGGCACCTTAAAGGTTTTTGCATATTTGCTGTTGCTGGAAGACCCGACTCCACCGCCGTTTTTGTGTATTGAAGAACCAGAAAATGGCTTGTATCACAAGCTGCTTGAATCCTTGGCCAAGGAATTCCGGGAGCATGCCACTGGGCGGAAAGGCGGCTCGCAGGTCTTCATTACGACTCACCAGCCCTATTTTGTTGACGCTTTCGAACCCGACGAAGTTTGGATTCTTGAGAAAGGTAAGGATGGTTTTTCCGCCATACGCAGGGCAAGTGACGATGCCATCGTCAAGAACATGGTGGCCGAAGGCTTGCCGCTGGGCGGGCTTTGGTACAGCGATTATTTGGACGCGAGGTGATCGGATGCATTTTGAGATTCTCGTTGAAGACCAGTCTGGCAAGAAAGCGCTCGATATCCTTGTCCCCAAAATCATCGGCGATGACCATACGTTCACTATTCATCCCTATAAAGGCATAGGCCGCATCCCGAAAAACCTCGGCAACGGTGGAGATGCCAGCAAGCGTATTTTGCTTAACCAGCTCCCAAAACTTCTTCGCGGTTATGGCAATGCCTTCGCCAATTATCCAGAAGATTACCCAGCGGCCGTCATCCTTGTCTGCGATCTTGATGACAAGTGCCTGAAAGCGTTTCGTAAAGAGCTTTCCAATATTCTGAACGCCTGCAACCCCCAACCAGAAACCCGTTTTTGCATCGCCATTGAAGAAGGTGAAGCTTGGTTTCTTGGCGATATCCCGGCAGTCAAATCTGCCTATCCGGAAGCCAAAGACGCTGTCCTGAACGCGTACGTGAATGATTCCATTTGCGGCACCTGGGAGCACTTGGCAGATGCATTATATAACGGAAGTTCAGCCGCACTTTCGGCAAAAGGTTGGCAAGCTATCGGTGCTGAAAAGTCACAGTGGGCTGAAAAAATCAGTCCGCACATGGATGTAACCAACAATGCATCTCCAAGTTTCAGGTATTTCCGCCAAAAATTGCTTGAACTCGCTGGAGCGTCAGATTGATGGAGTCACCCTGGCAATACAGCACAATACACAAAAGCGCCTGCAAGGTTATTGATGAACAGACCTTGTGGGGACAGACGGTATGTCGTGTCTGGCTGTTGAATCAGGATGCGGTTGTGCGTGTGCCCCAGTCGGATTTACAACCGTTGTCAAGCAACCAACGTCCGGAGATTGAAACACACCGAATCGCCTATATTTCGGCTGCAGCAAAGGTGGCTGAGGTTTTGGAAGGCTCATCAAGCGCATCCAACGGGCATGTATTGCTGGCTCCCATGGAGTCCAATGTAATTCCACTGCCGCACCAGATTCACGCACTCTCCCGGGCCATATCCGGCGATCGTGTCCGCTACCTGCTGGCTGATGAGGTCGGCCTTGGAAAGACAATCGAAGCCGGTCTCGTGATGCGTGAGTTGAAATTACGCGGGCTTGTACGTCGAACCTTGGTAGTAACTCCAAAGAGTCTGGCCATGCAATGGGTGGCTGAAATGGACACCCATTTCAATGAATCCTTTTCTCTGGTTAACCCGGGCGATCTGGATGCCTTGGAGCGACTGGAAAGGCCGGGTCAGTACGTCAGCGGGAAAACAGACCACACAAGTGATTACAACCCATGGATGCGGTTTCCTCAGGCCATCGTAACGCTGGATGCCGTTAAACCGCTGACCCGTCGCAGAGGCTGGTCAAAAGAAAAGATTCAGGCGTACAACCGGAATCGCTACGAGAGACTGGTCCAGGGTCAATGGGATTTAATTGTGGTGGACGAGTCCCACCGAATGGGTGGCAGTACCGATCAGGTGGCCCGCTACAAACTTGGCCAAGGACTCGCCGAGGCAGCACCGTATCTCCTGCTTTTGTCGGCAACACCTCACCAAGGCAAATCCGATGCCTTTCAGAGTCTGATGAGTTTACTTGATCCAATGGCTTTCCCTGACTTGGAAAGCGTGACCCGTGACAGGGTTTCTAATTTTGTAATACGAACTGAAAAGCGCAAAGCGGTGACGGCAGACGGAAAACCGCTCTTCCGGCCGCGCACCACACAGACGCTGGGTGTGGATCTGGAGAAAAATCCGGCACAGGTGGCATTGTACGAAGCAGTTACTGACTATGTGAAAGAAGGCTATAACCGTGCGGTAAAGGATCGCAAGCCGCATATCGTTTTCTTGATGGTTCTTCTGCAGCGAATTGTCACTTCAAGCTCTCACGCCATCCGCTGTACGCTGGAGCGAAGGCTGCAGGCACTGGAAAATTTGCGAGAGACTCGCACCTCCCTCGGCGAAGAAGAGTTGGAGGACTTCACAGACCTTGACGGCCAGATGCAGCTGGACCTGCTGGTTAAAGTGGATGAACCCGGCAGAACCACTGAGATGGCGGAAGTCAACGCTCTGTTGGATCTCGCCCGGGCCGCTGAAATGGCCGGGCCTGATATCAAAACCGAAGCGCTGATGAACCTCATCTTTCAGCTGCAGGGAGAGGAAAATGATGATCAACTGAAACTGCTGATTTTCACCGAATTTGTTCCAACGCAGGCAATGCTGCGAACCTATCTTGAGGAACGAGGCATCCCATGCGCCATTCTGAATGGTTCCATCGACCGACTGGGGCTTCCTGAGGTTAGGCAGTTCAGATTGGCCCGTCTGGATGAAGATGAATCACAATGGCGCAGTGAGCTTAAATCTGCCCGGCAGATAGTGCCGGAAATGCGGCCGCTGTTGATGCTGAATGTTGGACATGGAGGTGTTTGTGAGTAGCTGGCCAAACACCATTCTTAAAGATTTTATACCTAATGTTGCCAAACTAACACTGGTATCTGATCCGGATTGCCTTTTGACCGAAGAAAAACTGGTAATGGAACTGAGGAATCGAGGGTTTGATCTCATCGAGTTTAATGACCCGATTGAGTTCAGATATGCCTATGAATCGAAATATCGATCCATCTGGGATCGGGGCGAACATACCGACCTTGTTGTGATCCTGAGATTACAGGATGCGGAATTGGCAACCTTGCCTTATGATCTGCTTCAAGCCGGAAGAAAGCTGTCTTTCAGTTTGGGCGATCTTTTCCCCAACATGAGCTATCCAGTTGTGGAGCAGCTTGATCGCAGCCTGCTGGATTCGCTGTTTGATGCCCAAAAGAAAACATCTCCCGACCGCATGGGCGAGAACGCCACTAAGGATTTTATCCTTCGGCATGTATTTGGAGTGGCAGCAGAACTCTCTTCCACAGAAGTTGAGCTTCTCCGCTTTCTGTTGCGCATACACTACGGGAGTCTGGCAATCCCCTCGATGCTGGCAGACAGGTTGGTTGAGATATTTGAAAACAGTGGCAGTTTTAAAGGCTGGAGTCTGTCTCAAATCATCCCGGATGCGGAACAGTTCTTTGCCTTCATTCAGGAACGCTGGCCAATATTCCTTGAAAATCTCAATCAAGCAAATCAGGTCAAAGAAGATTCTGACGCCTATGGTTTAAAGGTCCAAGGGCCTGTGGCACTTCCATTCGACCATCAGGACATACGCGTTTATATCGATAATTTATTTGTAGAGGGAAAACTTACTCCGGTTGACTTGCCCGGCATAGATATCGAAAAAGACTCTTGGATTTTAAGCGGCATTTCAGCAGCCAAATCAGACGGTGAGGATCTCAGGGTTTCCCGACTTTTTGATCTCGTTGAAGCAGCCGACTTATCAATGGATTCGATATACACTGACTGGATTGCGTTCGCCATGAAATGGGCGGAGCTTTCGGCTCTTATACACACAGCAAATAATGCTGATCATAAGAAACGCTATAGTGAAACCGGTCAAAAATTGAATAGCCTCTTTGCCGATTGGTTGGAAACGCATTATGCCAGTCTGATAAACCTGCCTCCTTCAACTCCGGCAATGTTGCATCACGTACCGCGACACCTGGCTCGATATATTGAAGACCTGCCTGCCGAAGCGTCGGCGCAGGCAGGTCAAAAGAGCAAAAAGGTCGCGTTGGTCGTAATTGACGGGCTTTCGCTGGATCAGTGGGTCACGGTTCGGAACATAATCCAGAAACAAAATAGCGATCTTGTTTTGCGAGAATCTGCAACGTTCGCGTGGATACCAACGCTCACGTCTGTTTCACGACAAGCCATATTTTCAGGCAAATCGCCGATCTATTTCCCATCTTCCATCAACTCCACAAACAGCGAAGAAAAGCTGTGGAAGCAATTTTGGCAAGGCCATGACATCTCAAAGCTGGATATCGCTTATAAACGCAGTCTTGGAGATGGTGATGCTGAAGCCGCGATGGATAGCTTAATCAATCCAGCGAAGACAAAAGTTGTCGGGCTGGTGATCGATAAAGTGGACAAGATCATGCATGGGATGCAGCTCGGAGCCGCAGGCATGCATAACCAGATAGATCAATGGTGCCGAGGTGAATACCTGACTTCTCTGCTTAATTACCTGAGCAGCCATGACTATGAAACCTGGATAACTTCAGACCACGGCAACATAGAATCGATCGGCAAAGGACGGCCAACTGAGGGGGCGATTGCAGAAAGTCGTGGAGAAAGAGTTCGAATATATCCGACACCGGAACTGCGCTCACAGATATCTTCGACCTTTACCTTTGCGCGTGAATGGCAGCCATCGGGCCTGCCTGATGATTATTTCCCATTAGTTGCTACCAGGAGTGATGCATTTGTTAATGAGGGCGACTCAATTGTCGGCCATGGAGGTGTTGCTATCGAAGAAGTTATCGTGCCTCTGATAAAAGTAGAAAGGAGGACTTAGGTAATGAGCAAGCGACACGACAAACTGGGCATCAAGCAGACCATTCAAAAACACTGGATGGACCATGTCGTCAAAATGATGTTAGCCGGTCTCAATGAAAAAGAGATTCGAGCTGAATTGGACGAGTTTCTATCAACTCAAAAACAAAGCGGCGGCACTGGTGAGCGAGGGAAAAAAACGTATGGCATGGCCATCAGTATTCTCGCATCGTGGTTTGCTCCGGAAAAAGATTTAATTCCCTTCAGGGATCATGCTCTTGCACTTATTCGGCATGAGAATCCCCGAAACTGGCTTCCGTACCACTGGGCGGTGATCTCTGCATCATATCCCTTCTGGTTTAATGTCGCAAAACAGACAGGGAGGCTTTTCAACCTGCAAGATCAGATCACACAGGTCCAAGTGTTCTCCCGGCTCAAAGAGCAGTACGGCGACAGGGAAACGGTGGCCAGGAATGCCCGGTACGCAATCCGTTCTTTTGTTGCATGGGGCGTGTTAGAGGATTCCAAGGTCAAGGGTTGCTATGAACAATGCAAACCGATGGGAATTAGTGAACCGAACCTCACAATACTTTTATATGAAGCCGCTCTGTATGCTGATAAAGAGGGAAAAGCCGCTCTTGGATTATTAAAAAACAACCCGGCATTCTTCCCGTTTCAATTGCCCGTATTGACAGGCGACTACATCGCGCAGCAGAGCAATACCATCGATGTTGTTCGATACGGACTGGATGATGAGCTTTTGAAATTGAAGGATTTGTAAAAGGGATGACAAAGGAATGCCTTGGACTTCGGAACATACAAAATGGCTAGTTGATACCGGCGAACGGTTGAAAACCGCAGATGGCAAAGATGTCGAGGTCTGGGAATTCTGTCATGTACAAGATGATACAGTGCTCTCTGCATGGGCGAAACACTTTCGAAATCATTACTGCTTTGATAGTGAAATCGATTATTGGCGCAGAGGGTACAAATGCTCCCGCTCAGAATATCTCCATAGCATAAAGTTTCCTGACCCAAAAGCTGCACCAGGCCCCAGCATACGAGCTGGCGATTTCGGTGAAGTGCTGGTAGCCGATTTTCTTGAATACTTGAACGGGTACTGGGTTCCACGTACTCGCTATGGTGACAAAACCATCCGGAATGAGTCGACAAAAGGCAGTGACATTATCGGCTTTCATGTCGTCAAGGATGGCAACGCCTCTTCGAAAGATAAGCTGGCAATCTTTGAAGCGAAGGCGCAATTCTCAGGAAAGAAAGCCAAGGCGAGACTTCAAGATGCGGTAGATGGCTCGGAAAAAGACATCGCGCGGAAGGCGGAGTCTTTAAATGCCATCAAGCAAAGACTGCATGGCCGAAATGAGCTTGATGATGCCGAAAAAATTGAGCGCTTCCAGAACGAAGTTGATCACCCATACAAGGAAGTTTATGGAGCCGTCGCGCTTTTTGAGAATCCGCTTTTTGACAGCGAGCTGACATCCTCGACTGATGCCTCCTCTCATCCGCATTCAGGTGACCTTGCGTTGGTGGTCATCAAAGGGAATCAGATGATGACACTCGTCCATGAGCTCTACAGGAGGGCTGCGGATGAGGCCTGAACAGAAATCCCAACTTCTACTTGGCGTTACCCGGTCAAAGGCCAAGATGCTCGAGTACAGTGTTCCAGAAGAACATCACATCAAAATCACCCAAGATCCAGCCAAGCTCCTCACCCTCTCCATTGGACTTCTGGGTGACCTCGCCGCCACCATCAACCGGGATGAGTCAGATTCCGATACCCTCGCGGAGCTGAAAACCAATCTGTTATTTTCCGCCCGCTTTTTCGACTCCTACCTCCAGTCAAAGCTGAACGAGACACTTGATCCATACCTCGTGCTGCTGGGCTCCGCTTCCTATTATCTGTGTGATCTCCCCGGAAGCGCGTCGGTATTAGCCAAGCGTATCGATGGTGACTGTCCAGATCTGGATGGCGATGGTTTGGAAGACCTGTTGCTCTGGTTGTTGCAGGCCGATCTCGAAACATTTTTCGATGAAGCCGAGGGACCGTTCAGCGAATTCATTGTTGGGATTTCAAAATGGATTCTCCAGTTTTTCGAGGATGGGAATGGTGAAGAAAATCTTCTCGATTTGGCAACCAAGCTGAGGGACGCTGTCTATTAAGTCGGGACTCCCAGGCAGCTTTTATTTGGTGATGTGATCTCGGCCGTGCTGAGGAAAAAGCTGGAGAATTCCGCCTGGAAGGCTCTGCCGTCCTACTCCGATCTGCCTCGTGACAAGTGGCTCCATACGCTGCAAAAGTAATGTAATTGATCTTCCCGGAACATATTTTCTTTCTGCATATTCCCTTGAAGAGATGGTGGCAAGGGACTACCTTGCCCTTGAAAAACCTGACATGGTTGTCAATATCGTGGATGCCTCAAATCTTGAAAGAAACCTATATCTTTCCTGCAATTTATGGAGATGGGACTTCCTGTATGCATAGCACTTAATATTCAAAATCGACACCTATGATCTTGTAAGCCTTGTCAACACTGTCTGAATCAGGATTCCCAAGATTAACAAGATAAGGCAAGATTTTCTATCCTGAGCATCCTATCCATCCTGGTTATCCTGGTTCAGACAACTGCAATAACTTCGGAAAAAGCAATAAGA
>NZ_LT828554.1:84443-96456 GCF_900170035.1 Desulfamplus magnetovallimortis
TGTCGATTTTGAGTTAATATGATGGATGTGGCAGATAAACGGGGCATATCAACTGATATTGAAAAACTCTCATCACTTCTTGGTGTACCGGTTGTGCCCATAGTTACCAGGAACGGTAAAAATGGAGTAAAAAACACAATATATGGTGACGGATTTGAGAACTTACGACTCTTGAGTAATATATTATGTGTGGTGTTAACTTAAGAAAACTTATGACTTACGAGCTAAGGAATTGATTTTGAATAACTTGCCCATTCACCTACCCCCCAGCCACATCCTACAGACTTGAGAGGGGGAGTTTTGGTAAGTTAAATAAACAGAATTAATAAGTTACAGGAGTGAAAAAAATGTTTGACTCAATTTTTGTTGTTATAATTATTGGTGCAGCAGTTATCCACTGCACCATCTATCTTAAAAAGGTGTTTTCAGGTGAAAAGCAGTCCGGTTGTAATTCACTTGAGTGCCGAAATTGTAGTTGCAGCTCCGGCATTATTGATTCTGTTACCAATATCCAAAATCGGTGATGTTGAACAAAAAGGTCTCAAATCCTGGTATAAAGCTGAGTTTTGCCCATATTTTAGTTGACACTCCATTTTGTTGGCAAAACTCCATTTCAGGTATGCTTATATCCAGAGTTGAAGAGAGAGTGGATTCAATTTCTTTTTCTGCTGGTTTTCCTGGCAGCAAATCCGTTAGTTGAAAATAGAGATTCCCGTTAACAGATGTTAAGATAAAAGTCGCCTGAAAGTAAGCAGTATCGCCATATTCATTTTGCCATGAAAGTGAAGGAACATGCAGCGATAAATTGGGTGTGATGTAGGTATATCCGGAGTTTTCAGCATCGGAACAACTAAAATCATTATTCTTGCTGCAAAATTCAACAGATTCTGTATCAAAATCAAGAGGGTTTATGGTAAGTATTTTGTTGACTTCATAAACCCCTAAAATTGGAGTATCAAAATCATACCATCCGTTTTTAGGTCCCTGGCTTCCCATGTTTACGTGAACATAGAATATGTTGTCCACAACCCTTATACCGTCAATTACAACAGCATGACCAATATCTGGATGGTCAAGGTATAGCATTACAGGTCTGCATGACTCAATTTCACTTGAAATAATGTCTTTCAATACTTCCATGGAAGATGATGACAAAGTAAAAATTTCGACATCGCAGGAGTAGTGTTTTTCAAGTTCTTCAGCCCTTTCTGAAGATGATATCATGTATGTTCCAGTATTGAAGTTTTTCTGTATGACAAGTGATGTATAATAAACATATCTTGCAACTTCGTTAATGGATTCATCATCTGTCAAATCATCAAATTCGTTTACAAACAGATCCCAGTCAAACTGATACTCATCAAGATTTTCATTTAATGAGTATCCTGTCGTAGTATCGTATGTTATACTTCCAAAGGGCTGTAATCTGTAATAATAGAGTATCTGGGCAATTGCAGTTGACCAGCATCCGCATCTGTAGTTATCAGGGGTAAATCGTGCATATTCATCCCGTTGTCCCCATCTTGTTTTGACAAGATAAGGGGTATCTGTCATGTCAATATCGACATTGATTTGGTATATCTTGTCACTACTCGTCTCAAGAGACCAGAGGCTTTTGCCGTCAAAAGCAAGTCCATATGGACTTTTTTCTGGAGAATCCATTGATCTTAACACCACACCTGACATAGTCATTTCAACAATTTTTCCTGAATCCCTGCCAGCTATCCAGAGATGATTCCCGTTGAAAGCCAGTCCATATGGGGATTTAACAGGGGAGTCAATTTTCTGGAGAATATTTCCTGACTTATCAAGTTTATATATTTTGTTAATCTCGCTGTCGCAGTGCCAGATAAAGGCTCCATCATGGGTAACTCCCCTTGGATATGTCCCCGGGGTTGCAAAAGAGCTAATAACATTACCGTTTTTATCAAGTTGATAGATAAGATCCGTACTGCTTTCAGAAAGCCACAGTGAGTTACCGTTATGGGTAAGGCATTTAGGATTGTCTCCAGGTGAAGGAAAAGATGATAAAACATGGCCTGATTGATCAATTTTGAATATCAGATCTGTTTTTGTATCAACAAACCAGAAATACTCTCCATCAACTGCAATTCCGGCAGACGATGAATAAGGAAGTTCAATTACGGTTCCGATGATCGGTTCCCCTGCCCATACATGCGAGATAAATATTGTTGTATATGTAATTAATATTTTTAAAACGAATAAAGCAATTTTTTTTAATAATTTCATTATGTTATCCTATGTTTATATGTTTTATGGTTCTTTTTTTACCGTGAAAATGAGTATCCTTTTTAGATTTGGGGGTGATTGATACGTAGTCAATCATGCCTGTTTACCATGGAAATATAGCTTTCTATAACCAACATGGCGGTTCACCGTCACAATCGAAGTGTTGAAAGTCGTTATAAAAACAGATATTTGCGGGGACTTTCATATAAAAATTATTTTATTTTTTGGTATGCTTCATTTCCCAGTTTACACTTTCTGGAGAAAAAACTCTGGGTAGCGGAAATCTCTCACAAAAAAGTGTAAAGTACCTTTGGAGTCATATGAAGGACGCCTATTTTTTGGTCAAAAAAATTAATCCAGATAACAGATAGTTAGACCTTTGCATTATCAATTTAATTATCTGGAATACTATAGATATAAATTTCTATATTCGGGGGTGGCTGACTTCCAGCCATGATCGTTTAGGTAGTTATTGAATTTGTTAGATTCAAGGAACAATCTTAACCGATGTCAAATCAAGCTCCCAGATAAACTGTGACATGTCTTGATATCTTAAAATAAAAGATAAAGGCATATCGTTGAAAAGAAGCCTTGGTACAGAGATATCAAAATCAGTTAAAAGTTCGGCACAGGATGATGAGCATAAAACATCGTCACGGCTTTCAAAATCAAGTTTGTAGAAGAGACCGGAATTGTCGGAAATATCAAGTTCAAACATGACTTCCATGCATTGATCACCTAATTTAACACACGGAAGTCTGATATGAAATGCATCAGAACTTGCAACAGCAGATGCATCTCCCTGATTTTGGATAATGCCTTGGGAAGTGGTTAAAGGCAAAGATATGCTTCCCTGTTTATCTTCAGCAAAAACGGCAATTTTGTATTTTCCTTTTGCAGTAAAACCATTGTATGTTCCCTGAAAATTGTTTCCGCCCATGGATAAAAGCTCAACAGAAGGAAGTTCAGTAACAGGGTTGTCAGGATTTCCGGAAAGAAGATCAGGAGGAGTAATAACCGCCCACACACGAAGAATTCCGTCTGCATCAATTACGTTGTTTGCAGAAATAGTTGCAGAAGTTTCTCCATTTAGATTTTGGGGAATAAAAGATATTGAGTCGATTGCAGGAATATCCCCTGCTGATACTGTTCCCCTGCCAATTGATATTTTCCTTGCAGCAAGGCCGTCGTAATCCTCGTTTGCAATTCCGTTTCCGTTATCATCAATAAGAGGGGACTGGCTTGTGTAGGTAAATTGAATGGCGTTTCTGGTTGAGAGAAAGGCATCCATTAGATTCATGCCGTTTCCAATGGCGCTCCAGAACTGGTACGAGAAAGATAATGTTCCGTTATTTGTAAAATATGCGTTTTCATCATTTTCGGAACTTGTAATGATAACAGGATGATTTCCTGATGCAGAGTCAGTTGATGCAAGAAGGGGAATAAAGCTTCCTGAGCGGCAGGCATCATAAATCAGGATTGTGCTGCCGGATATGCTGCTGTGTGCTGTTTTAAAAAAGCCTGCAAAATCAGAAGCAGCCATAAGCTCAAGTTCCCCAAGCCTGAACTGCTCATCCCCTCCGTGGTCAATCATGAAAACTACAAGGTTTTCAGCTCTTTTTGCCCATGATTCAAGAGCGTATTTGATGTTTGTTATAGAAGGCTCTCCATCAACATCATCGGCAAGGGAGTTTCCGTCAAGATCAAGATCCATGTCCCAAGATAGAAAATAGATATTCTCCTTTGTAAATCCCTGATAGAGAAGAGTCCTGTAAGCCATATTTGCACATATCTGTGTCGCATCCCACAGTGTATTGCCCTGGTAGGGTCCGCCTCCTGCAACAATGATTGCCATATCTTCTGTTGATGTAATCTCTTGGTTTTCTGAAAAAACCTGAACCCTGCTGTTACCAGATTCGGTGACAAAAAGCCGGTCCTCCTGATCAAAGGTTATTCCTCTTATAACAGAAAATTTTCCAGGGGCAGAACCCTGCTCTCCAAATGTCTCTTTCCAGAAGCCTTTATTGTCAAACCGTTGCAACCTGTTGTTTCCAGTATCTGCCACCCATATATCACCTGATTGATCAACAGCAACATCTGCCGGAGGTGTACCATTAGCAGTGCTGAAACGGCCATTGTTTGTTCCCTCTCCTCCCCAGAAAACAACTCTGTTACCCTGAAGGTCATATCCTGCAACCATGGGGATATTATCAATAATGCCAATAATATATATTGTTCCGTCAGGGGCGATATCCATACCTGTTATCACATTATTGCCTGTGTCATTGTGATAAGCTTCATCAGTATTGCCAACATCAAATGAAGTAATAACTTCACCATCTTTTGTTATCTGATATATAATGTCATGAATTTGATCAGCAACATAGAGATGATCGTTGAAAAAAACTATGTCCACAAAATCAACAAAGTCGTTGTCATCTCCTGGTTTATAACCGGTTTTGATTTCAATTGTTGACGCAAGAGAGCCGTTTGAAGCATATTTTTCTACAATACCATAGACTTCAGAATCGGTTCTTGTGACAGATTGACCAGTAACATATATAAAGCCATCACTATCCACTGCAACACTTTTGACAGGATGCTGTGAAAAAAATTCATAGTAAAATTTGCCGCTCTTTTCAAAGATCTGTACCCTTTTGTTTGAAGAGTCTGCCACATATACCCTGTTGTCAGGGCCTATTACAATTTTTTCAGGGTTGATAAACTGACCAGACCCGCTTCCTGAACATCCAATGGCAAATTGAAATTTTTCCTCGTTATCAAGTTTCTGGATTCTTTGGTTTCCTGAATCAGTTGCATATATATTGCCTTCACTGTCCATGGTTATTGTGCGGACATTAACAAATTGACCTTCGGCAATTCCTTCTGAACCAATGGTTCTTATAAATGAGCCATTTTTTGAAAATACCTGGATACGATCACCATGATAGCTTGTCATATAGACATTATTAGCTGCATCAACATGTAAGGCGTGGTTCCTGATCCCGAGAGCGGAATAATTGGCTTCATAGAGATTCATGTCCACTTCCCATTTATCCAGAAGAGTTCCATCTGGAGTGAAACGCTGGACAGGATAGATGGTTCTTAGTTCCGAATCATAATACCCACCTCCGATAAGGGCAAGAATGTTACCGTCAGGTTCAACAGCAACATCCATTATTTCGCCGTATGTCCATGTTTTCATCTCTTCTGTCTGCCATCTTGTTATGAAATTATCATTGATATCAAATTTATAGATCCACTGAATATGAATTTTGTCTTCTTCATCATTTGCTGAATCAGGATCGGTTATATAAATATTTCCGTTTTCATCAACAGCCATGCCCCTTGGAGCGTTGAATTTACTATTAGTATCTCCCCATTTATCAATTGTTTTGACCCATTTTCCATCAAGGGTAAATTTCTGAATTCTACTTGATTCTGTTTCTGTGACATGATCATATCCATAGTCAGATACATAAATATATCCGTTGGGGTGATATACAATTGAAACAATGCCCTTAAATAAAAATTCTCCATCTGCTGTACCATAGCTTCCCCATGAGGTTATCCATTTTCCATCGGACGAAAATTTTTGTATGGTGTAGTTTCCTGCATCAAGTATGTAGATATTTCCTTTGTTATCAACAGCGACATCCTCTGGTTCATGGAGACATGGCTTTAAATTCTGTGGCCACATGGTCTCAAATGAGAGCGAATCCTGCTCCAAAGCTATGGCAGGAAGTGGCAGGAAAAAAGTCAGTAATAAAAGAACTGTAATTTTTTTTAACATCTCTCCTCCTTTTTTAAAAAATCAGGGAATAATTTTAACGGACGTCAAATCAAGCTCCCAGACAAACTGTGATTGATCATTTTTATACCTAAAAATAAAAGATAGAGGAATATCGTTGAAAATAAGCCTTGGTACAGAGATATTTAAATCAGGTAGAAGTTCAGCGCATACGGATGAACATAAAACATCGTCAAGGCTTTGAAAATCCAGTATGTAGAAAAGACCGGAACTCTTTGATACATCAAGTTCAAACATGGCTTCCATGCACTGATCACCGATTTTAACGCATGGAAGTCTGATATGAAATGCATCAGAACTTGCAACAGCAGATGCATCTCCCTGATTTTGGATAATGCCTTGGGACGTGGTTAAAGGCAGGGATATGTTTCCAAGTTTATCTTCAGCATAAACTGCAATTTTGTATTTTCCTTTTGCTGTAAAACCCTTGTATGTTCCTTGAAAACTGTTTCCCCCAATGGGCAAAAGCTCCACAGAGGGAAGTTCAGTAACAGGGTTGTCAGGGTTTCCGGAAAGAAGATCAGGCGGAGATATAACCGCCCATACCCTTAAAATTCCGTCAGCATCTATTACATTGTTTGCGTAAAGGGTTGATGATGTCTCTCCTTCCAGATTTTGAGGCATAAAAGATATTGATTGAATTGCAGGAAAATCACCTGCTGATATTGTCCCCTTGCCAATTGATATCTCCCTTGCAGCAAGCCCTTCATAATCCTCGTTGGCAATTCCGTTTCCGTTATCATCAATAAGCGGAGACTGGCTTGTGTAGGTAAATTGAATTGCGTTTCTGGTTGAAAGAAAGGCATCCATCAGATTCATGCCGTTCCCTATGGCGCTCCAGAACTGATATGAGAAGGATAGTGTTCCGTTATTTGTGAAATATGCATTCTGATCATCTTTAGAGCTTGTTATGATAATGGGGGGGTTTTCACCTGAATATGCAAGGGATGGTAGAAAACTTCCGGAACGGCAGGCATCATAAATCAGGATTGTGTTTCCAGATATGCTGCTGTGTGCTGTTGTAAACCAGCCTGCAAAATCAGATGCACTCATGAGCTCAAGTTCCCCCAGCCTGAACTGTTCATCTCCACCGTGATCAATCATGAAAACAACAAGGCTTTTTGCCCCTTTTGCCCATGTTTCAAGGGTTGATTTCAGGTTTGTTGTAGAAGGTTCTCCATCAACATCATCGGCAAGGGAGTTTCCGTCAAGATCAAGACCTGTATCCCAGGATAGGTATTGTATCATCTCTTTTGTATATCCTTGATAAATAAGGGTTCTGTATGCCATGTTGGCGCACATCTGGGTGGCATCCCATAGTGTATTTCCTTGATATGGGCCTCCTCCTGCAACAATAATTGCAATGTTTTTGCCCTGTGCATCATTCTGCGGGTTGTCATCGGGATCTGTCCCTGGGTCATCGTCAGGATCATCACCAGGATCATCCGGTTCACCTTCTGTACTGAAAACCTGAACTCTGCTTGTTCCTGATTCGGTTGTATAGAGAAGACCGTCGCTGTCAAATGCAATTCCCTTTATTCCTGAAAAACTTCCAGGAGTTGTTCCCCTCTCTCCGTATGAAGCAATCCAGTTACCATTTGAATCAAATTTCTGGATACGGGAATTTCCGGAGTCCACCACCCAGACAAAACCCTGTGGGTCAACTGCCACATCAGTGGGGTTTATGAAAAAACCGTTTTGAATTCCCCTGCTCCCCCAGTGAAGCTGATAATTTCCATTTAAGTCAAATTTCTGGACGGTGGCGAGTTCCTCACCGCAGGTAGCATCCGGGTTCTCCAACACTTCTGGGCAATCCTTTATTACCGGTTCATACCATGCATAATCAATCACATAAACAGAGCCATCTGTTACTTTTAATCCAAATATCTCTGTAAATTCTCCCATATAGTACCCGCTGTTATTCCATTGTTTTACCAAGTCACCATCAGTTGTTATCTTGAAAATTCTTCCGGTTTTTCCGCCAGCCAAGTCTCCTTTATCTGCAACATAAAGATAATTATCCGGCCCAAAATCAATATCCACGGGCTTTGTAAAAGAAAAACCGCCAACAGAATCCCATTGGGTTATGTAAATCCCATCGGCAGTATATTTTTTAATTATTTTTTCCCATTCATGAATAGTATAGACATATCCGTCGTCATCTACAGCCATTGACACTACATAATTTTCAGTGGGGATTTCAGCAACAGGTAAACCGTTTTTTTCATAAATTTGAATTCTTTCATTATTTGAATCTGCAACATAAACCCTTTCATCATGGCCTATAAGGATCTTTTCAGGGTTATTGAATAATCCATTTTCATTCCCTGAACACCCAATACTGAATATAAAATCTCCTTGGGATGTCAATTTCTGGATGCGCTGATTGTCGGAATCTGCCACATAGAGATTTCCTTCCTGATCAAGGGTAATGCCGTGAACCTGGTTAAATTGTCCTTCGCCAATTCCATTTCCACCGAAACGTTTAATAATTTCGCTATTTTTTGAGAAAATATTAATATAGTATCCACAAATTTCACTTATATAAATATTATTATTTTTATCTACACAGATTCCGTCAAAACCTTTATTAAAAAATTTTTCCTGGAGGCCATTGATTGCGGATTGCTCCAATAATGCACCTTCTGAAGAGAATCTTTGAACAACAGGATAGTTATCTCCTGTGTCAACAAGTACCAGTATATTTCCATCTGGTTCAACGGCAACATCAATAATTTTGGAATCACTCCATGTATCATCCTCTAAAATTTCCCAGCTTTTTATAAAGTTGTCTTCGGCGTTGAACTTGTATATTCGGTTATTCTTATTTTCACCGTCATTAACACGTATAACAGCAACATAGAGATAGCCATCCTTGTCCGTAGTAACGGCAACGGGTGTATTAAATGGGGGATCTTCTTCTTCAAGCGGGGTATTCCCCTCCTTCCATTCGCTTAAAGATTTAATCCACTTACCAGACAGTGTAAACTTTTGAATCCGATTGACCTGACCGGCGGATTCATTATATCCATTGTCTGAAACATAAATATAGCCTTCAGGATGGAATGCTATGCTTTTCGGGTCAACGAACTGGTTATTGCCACTTCCCAGGCTTCCCCATGATGTAATAAAATTGCGGTTTGGGGTAAATTTCTGGATGCGATAGTTGCCTGTATCAAGAACATAGATATTTCCATCATAATCAACAGCAATATCCATCGGGGTGTTGAGACACCATGAATCCGATATCTGTGGCCATGATCTTATGTGGGTAAGGGAATTTTCCTGTGATGCGAGGGTGAGAGGAGCAAGGAGAAAGATAAGTGAGATCAGAAGGCAAAGTAAAGAAAACAGATTCGCTAATTTACTGCATAAGTAGAGGAATGATTTATAAAGGAGTGAGTTGATGAACGACATGTTATTATTATTTTTGATCATAAGTAACCCTCCTGAAGTTGTGGGATGGGGGATGATCAACTTCTCATCTCTCACCGTCCTGTATTATTAAGAACTCAAAATCGACACCTATGATCTTGTAAGCCTTGTCAACACTGTCTGAATCAGGATTCCCAAGATTAACAGGATAAGGCAGGATTATCTATCCTGAGCATCCTATCCATCCTGGTTATCCTGGTTCAGACAACTGCAATAACTTCTAAAAAAGCAATAAGATGTCGATTTTGAGTAAGAATCCAATCCTCCATTAGAATCATGATTAAGAAACCTCCGTTACAATCATGATTGTGGAACTTCTGTCAGAATCATAAATATCTGTTCAAGATCGGCACGATCCGCTCTTGCTTTTTGGGTAAGCTCTTCCACTGTGCCCTCTGCAATTAGCTTTCCCTTGTGTATTACACCAATGCGGTTACAGACATCCTGTGCAATCTGAAGGGTATGGGTGGACATGAAGACAGTTGTTCCTCCTGCCGCAAGCTCTTTTAACAGAATTTTGACCATCCGTATGGCAGAAGGGTCAAGTCCAACCATTGGTTCATCAACAACAACAAGCTCAGGGTCGTGGAAAAGGGCGGCACACATGATAAGGCGCTGTTTCATGCCGTGGGAAAATGATTCTATTAATTCATCTGCCCAGTCAAGGAGGGAAAATCGTTTCAACTCTGCCTCTGCTTTAGTGATAAAATCATTTTGCGGGACATTGAAAAGATCTGCTGTAAACTTTAGAAATTCCATGGCAGTGAGTTTTTCGTATATATATGGCCTGTCAGGTATGTACCCGATTTTTTGTTTAGCCTTTTCAGGATATTTGAGCATATCGGTGCCGCAAACGGTTATGCTGCCTGATGTAGGAGAAAGAAGCCCTGCCATCATGCTTATTGTGGTGGTTTTGCCGGCTCCGTTGGGGCCGATGAAACCAAAAATTTCTCCCTGGGGGATGGTGAGAGTCAAATCGTTAACCGCTGTTATTTTGCCATATTTTTTAGTAAGGTTTCTGATCTCAATCAATTATTTCAAGCTCCACTTTTCCCATCATTCCCAGAAGATCCAGTTGCAAATCCTGGGAACCTGATGAAAATGTTATATGCGTTACATCTGCCGGTATCTGGTTGAACAGCGAATCAACTGTTATCCATTGCTCCACAAAGACAAGATTCCATGCATGGTAGTAAAAGCGGCCATTGAGATATACAAGACCTGCCTCAATCTTTGCCGGAATGCCGGCGGCACGGCAAAACGCTGCAAAAAGTGCAGCATGTTCATTGCAGTCCCCCATGCGGTTCTCAAGTGTGGAAAGGGCATTGGGCATTGAAAGTACAGGCTGCCGCTTGATGTTCTGCTGAATCCATGCCACAAATTTTTTCACTTTTTCAAGTGGGGGATCACTTTGCTTTACAATCCGTTCAGCTATGTTTTTTATCTTTGGGTGGTCAGACTGGATAAAGGTATCAGCATCCCTGAACATGGGGTCAATCCCTTGAACTGCTTCAGAAAAAGCTTTTTCTGAAAATTGGTCATTTATAATGAACTCTTTTGTTATTGTAAGAGTACCATTTTCCCATTTCTGTCTTCCCTGGTTTAGTGAAAATACACCACCTTCAATGAGATCGTCAATATTTCTAATTTTTACTTTCAGTTGATCAAGCTTTTCGGGGTTTTCAAAAGTTTTGTTGGATGCAACAGATGCCAGGCGTGTAAGATCTTCGCTTGATTCTAAGGGAAGTCCGTCAAGGGCGCCTTCTCTGTCTGTTTTGACAAGCGTGATTCCAAGCATCCCCTGCTCTTTTATTACATTTCCGGCTTCATCAAGCCATGCAAACTGTTTTGACCCTCTGAATCTGAGTAATATTTTTCTGGTTTTTACCTCATTTCCATCATGTATTATATTCTCTTCTCCAAGAACCTTTATTTCAGCAGGGGCCTGTCCAAGGGTTGAAGGGTCAAATACAAATATTATCATCTCCTGCCCCTCCTCAAGTCCGGATGCTACCACAGCCTGGGTTATTCCGGATGCAAGATAGGGGCGGTTTTCAAGGGGAATTTTTGTGGAGCCGTCAGAAAGATATAAAACATTGTTTTTAATTTCGCCTTTAAGGGAAAAATCAAAACTGCCCGAGGCAATCTCAAAATCAAATGATTTAAAGGCAAAGTCCATACCGGTTGTACTCACCGACTTTACCCTGATCTCCTGTGTCATGCCCATTGTATTTATGTTCATGACAGTCTCTTCTTGAATCCGGTACTCTTCTCCTATTGTTTCAAGGATACGGCGGGTAAAGCCGATTTTTCTGCCGTTCTGGAAAACGTTCATCCATGATTCACCTGCTTCAAGTGGTTTTGCCTGCCAGGCATCCGGGCTTGTGATTCCCCTGAAGGTACCATTGAAAAAAATAACCCTGTATCCCAAAAGTACACTGAAAACAAGAAGTGCTGCAAAGGCACTCCATCTGAATTTTTTTGTATCATAAAGCGTCATCGTAAACCCTCATATCT
>NZ_LT828554.1:96556-129897 GCF_900170035.1 Desulfamplus magnetovallimortis
CCTCATATCCCATAATAATAAGGAATCCCAAATACCTTCAATGATTTGAAGAAAATTAAATGTTCTTTTTTTTATTTCAAAATTTTATCTTTTCGGATATTCAAATGTCAACTATTAATAAACCGCAATGCACTGGTCGCCTGTTTTGAACTCAAAATCGACATCTTATTGCTTTTTTGCAGTTGCTGAATTTGTCTGAATCAGGATAACCAGGATAAAAAAGATGTTCAGGATATATAATCCTGTCTTATCTTGTTAATCTTGGGCATCCTGATTCAGACAGTATTGACAAGGCTCAAGATGTTATAGGTGTCGACTTTGGGTTTGAAACAGGCTACATACTTCATATACTCCCAAAAACACTTTACACCTTTCAGATGTGAAAACCGTTATTGTAATTTACAAAAGGTCTATAAATGATAAAAAAAGAATATGCACTGGGACTTCTAACTGTTCTCTTCTGGTCAACCTCTGCCACGGCTTTTAAACTAACCCTGCAACATATGGATGTGCTGCAACTTCTCTTCTACTCAATCATAGCGGCGGTATTGATTTTGGGTATTTATTTGCTGATTCAGGGCAAGATTGACAGAGTGTTTAAGCTCTCCCGAAAAGAGTATCAGTTTTATGTTCTGCTGGGGGTTTTAAATCCTTTTGCTTATTATCTTATGGTCATCAAGGCATATGACCTGCTTCCGGCTCAAATAGTCCAGCCCATCAATTACACCTGGGTAGTAACGCTCTCTCTGCTCTCTGTTCCCCTTCTAAAACAGCCCCTGTCAAGGCTTCAGATGCTTGCAACTCTTATCTGCTATTCCGGTGTTGTTATTCTTTCATATAGAGACAGCACCACAGGGTTACAGCTCAATTATTTTGGTATTTTTCTGGCAGTTGCATGTACCTTTATCTGGGCGCTGTACTGGATATATAATGTCAGATCAAAACAGGATCCCATCATAGCTATTTTTCTCAATTTTCTTTTCAGCATTCCCTTTGTTGGCTCTGCCTGTCTGCTCTTTTCATCTTTTACGCTCTCCAACTGGAAAGGTCTTTATGGTGCCTGCTGGATTGGCTGTTTTGAGTTTGGTTTTCCCTTTATCACCTGGATAACAGCTCTTAAGTCCGTTAAAAATACAAATAATGTCACTAATTTGATTTTCATGACTCCATTCATGTCACTAATTTTTATACGTACAGTTCTTGGTGAGGAGCTTTTGCCTCAAACTTATTTCGGGCTTATGTTCATACTTGCCGGTATTTTTATACAAAGATATGAAGAGTACAGCTCTTTTAAGAGCGATTCTTAATCTTGATTATCTTGTAAACGGTCATGGCCGGCATCCAGCCACCCCCGAATATGGAAATTTGTATCCATTTCCACGGTAAAAAGCCAGAAATTTTTTCAAAATCAAACTCTTTAAATGTTCATCAATGTTGATTTTGTCTCTTGTATGTTTCGATATACTCTCGGACTTTATCTGCTGGCTCGAAAATACCGTAATGCCCTTCACACAGAATATCTGCCTTTAAATCCAGAAGCTTTTGCATAGATGCCTGATAATCCTCAAGATCGGACAAAAATCCATCGTTAAAGGGGCCATGCAGATCTTGACCGAACAACACTTTTTTGCCTTCTGACTCAACAAGAACAGATATTGAACCCGGGGTGTGACCTGGAGTGTGAATTATCTGAAAGTCATACCCGCCAAGGGTAAGAGTCATATCGGAGTAGAATTTTCTGTCCAGTTTCACCGGCTTGTATTTTACACCGTACCAAGATGCTGCTGTACGTTCATCGTGACCAGGCTCTTCTATTGGTACTGAATCCAGCTCATGGGCGTAAAACCTGATCTTGGGTAACGCACCTTTTAATGCCGCACACGCATCAATGTGATCAATATGACAGTGGGTCAGAATACAGTGTTTTATATCTTTGAATCGCATGTTATAAGAGTCAATCTGCCTGATGAAATCCAGACTCATCCCTGCATCGATCAAAACAAGACCGTACTCGCTTTGTGTGTCCACCAGAAAAACAGAGCAGCCACTGTCGCCTACATGATAGATATTTTTAATAATTTTTTTCATCATAGCACCTTTTTTTTTAATTTATGGAAAAGACCGCCTGAAGGGCGTTAAGTTCATTAAACGGGCATGATTGTGTATTAATCACCCCCAACTATAAAAATGATAGTTAATTTTACGGTAAAAAATGGAATAAGAAATCATATGTGTTTAATTGTTTTTGGATATGGCGTTCATAAAAAATACAGACTTATCCTGTCAGCCAATCGTGATGAGTTTTTTAACAGACCAACAGCCCCTCTCAATCCTTGGGAAGATGAACCTGAAATTATTGGTGGGCGTGACTTGAAGCAAAAAGGAACCTGGATGGCATTTAATAAAATTGGTCGTCTTGCTGCATTGACAAATGTTAGAGATCCTGCCTCCATGAAACTTGATGCCCGTTCACGGGGAGATTTAGTAGCTTCATTTCTTTTGTCTGACAAAAATCCTTTAAGTTACCTTGAAAAAGTTAAAAGCCGGATGCATAACTACAATGGCTTTAATCTTCTTGTAGCAGATTTGAAAGATATGTTTTTCATATCATCTACAGATCAAAAGATTATCAAGATAAAGCATGGAATACATGCCATAAGCAATCGTACACTGAACACTCCATGGGTAAAAGTTAAAATTGTAAAAAAGGGATTAAAAAAAATTCTTGAAAATCAGACAGGGAAAATGGAAAATCATGATGATCTTGAATCCAATCTTTACAGCATGATGCAGAACAAAACAGTTGCTCCTGATGAAGAGCTTCCCGACACAGGCGTAGGGGTTGAGCTGGAAAGACAGCTTTCATCCATATTTATATCAATGCCAGGCTATGGTACACGTTCAACATCTGTGGTGTTATGGGATTTTGCCGGTAATCAGACCTTTTCAGAAATAACATGGTCTGCAAACGGCAGAAAACAGGGCTACAAGAAATATAAAGGATGATGCAGTTTGTTTTAAAAAACCAAAAAAAGGAGGATTTTATGGCTATTACCGGGTTACTGATGCCACAGGGTATGTGCTTTACTATGCTTTTCCGGATTCCGTGGGTAATATTGATATGAATACTACAATACCTTCGCCAAATTCTAAACTGACTTTAAAATTGTCAATCCTACTACCTCATACTGTGCTTTTGGGTTTGTAAGACACAATATATTGATTTTGATTAAGACCGAAGCAAAATTGGCGAAGGTATTGATACTATAGGCAGCATTGATATGGGAACCGAGAACTCGTTGATGGCAAACCTTTGGCACGGTGCCTCATTGTTTGTTGCAGTTATTTCCAAAGGAGAGAAAGGTGCGACTCTGATGTCAAACATTTTGTCCATTGTTGTTGAATAGTGGTTTTGTAGTATCCTTAAAACGACTTTCATCTCTTCGATTGTGGCGGGAATCCGCCATGTACGTTATAAGTTTGAGTCAGGATGTCCAGGATTAACAGGATAAGGCAGGACTATCTATCCTGAACATCCTTTTTATCCTGGTTATCCTGATTCAGACAAATTCAATAATTGCAAAAAAAGCAATAATCACTAAAATCCTTCCTGGAGCTGTCTTTCAACTCTCCTTAACCACTCCCTTGAGTGATACCACATCAATCCTTTCGGCTCCATCTCCCATGAATCAAGTGTAGATTGAACCATCTTGGCATCCATTCCTGTTGCTTCAAGAATACTTCTATGCTCTTCTATTCCCATCTCCTTTGTCTTGTTCTTTATCTGCAATGCCAATCTAATCGCCTTTAATTTTGTTTCTGTTTCTTTAGACTTTGCCATATTTCCCTTTTTTTGTCTTTTGTATCCTGGTTAAAAGTTATTTCAGTTGTTTGCGGCGGACATCCGCCATGGGTGTTTATGTGAAAGTCTATATAACTTATTGATATGTAAAGACTTTCATCCATCGTTGTGATACCCTCGCAATCATGAGGGTTTGTTAATTGATTCACAGCTTAAATCGACGATTCAAGCGATTTGATCAAGACAGCCATATGTGCTTTTTCAGCCTGTGACAGTCCGTAAAGTGCATCTTTGAGTTTTTCATCTTCTGCCTTGTCGGCTACAACCCTGTAAAGATCAAAAGCTCGATACTCCATTGTTATAGATGTCTCAAGAATATCAATGAGTATATTGTCACTTCTTTTTTCCAGTGAGTTAACCATTTCATCCAGGGTGTATCCACCTTCAAGTATATCTCCCTTAAGGGCATCATAGATATCCTCAAATGGTTTTACATCGGGTTTGATATTTTTCAGGTGGGAATAAATAAGCTTTGCATGGCCAAGCTCTCCGTCCCTTACCTGTGAAATAACATCGTTCAAGCCACTCTCCGGAAAACGTTCAATAATGTGACTGTAAAAATGAAAAGCTCCTTTTTCCAGATTCATGGCATCAACAAGCACCTTGTCCATGCCGTCATCTATATCGCTGTTAAAGAGCTTTAACATGGGCAGACCTTCTATCTGTATGCCGTCCCATGCCAGAATTCCACCTTCAAGGTTATATATATCCTTGCCAGCCTCATTGAAAAAGTCGGCTGTAAGTGCAGCAGCATTTGATCGGCCACCGCTTCGGCAGTAGAAGATAAGGTTTTTTTCAGGAAGGGATTCCACCTGATCTTCAAATTCATCAAGGGGCAGCAGGACAGAGCCTGGAATGTGTCCCTCCTCATATTCTGGTTTTTGGCGCACATCAATGAGTATATAACTCTTTTCATGCATCTTTTCGCGATATTCCCTTAACTCTTCAGGCGTTATTGTTTTCATTGCTGATTCCTTAACTCAAGCAGATTTCAGAATATCCGGCATGATTTCATAGTGATCAAATGGAGGCATGATGCATGCCCCTCTGAAGAACTCCTTTGCAATGGAGAGCATCTCTTTTGCATTTTCAACCCCCTGAGCAATGGGGTCAGAAGCACTCTCCATTTTTTCAAGAAGTTTTTCCGGTACTGCAATTCCGGCAACTTTTTCATTGAGGAATCGGGCGTGTTTTGCTGTTCTCAATGGCAGAATACCCATTATGATGGGAATATCAATGTGCCCTGTGGTGATGGATATTGTCCTTGCCATGTCCCTGTCATATATTGGCTGGGTCACGGCAAAGGAGGCACCTGCGGCAGCTTTTTTCTCCAGACGTTCAACTTCCTTTTCAAGCCCGTTTGCTTCAGGACGGAAATCAAGCACAGCACCGGTTAGCATGTCTGATTCGTTTGCCATGGTGATGAGCTCAAATACATTGAGATCCTTGACATCAGAGACATTTTTGCGTTGGTTCATGGAGACAAAATCACCGGTTGCAGCCATGACAGTATGAATTCCCAGGGCTTTTGCTCCCCATAAGGTTGCCTGAAGGCCCAGTTTGTTGTGATCCCTTGTGGTACAGTGAAGAATGGCAGGTTTGCAGGTTTTCTGCTGGATAAGTGCGGAGAGAGAGAGGGCACACATTCTGGGTTTTGCAACCGGATTGGTGGCAATGCTGAAGGCATTTACCGGAAGATCCTTCAGGGCATCAAGGGCAGACAAAATCCCTGACGGGTCAGAACCTGCCGGAGGAACCACTTCAATTGTGGTCAAAAAATTGTCAAGATCAATTTTCGGAATCGTTTTTTGGGTTCCATGATTATCATTTTCGCAGCAACAATTTTTTGTCATAATACACCCCCTTGATTCTTTTTTGTGTTTGCCAGTGGATTTCTTTATTCAATCCAGTGGATTTCATTATTCAATGAACTTTACCAACTACCTGTTTGATTTGCAAGCACGACATATGCCAGGCTGAAGTTTTGAACATGGTGTCAGGTTAACTTGTTTGTTATGGTAAGTTTTGGTTATAGTTTGCTGATAATATGTTGAGGAAATCAATTTTACTTGACGGACTATAGCGCCATGTATATTTAAAATTATCAGTTTGTTCAGATACCTTTATTTTCCATGTTTGATGATCTTGCAAAAAGTTGAAAATACCGGAAACGCTATTTAATGATTTTAGTTGCTTGCGACTAAAAAATTGCTGAAATCTGACTTTTTGAAGCTACTGCATTGTCAAAGCTAAAAATTAGGGTTCGTTTGATTGTAGAGATAAGGCATGCCTTGTCTCTACGTTGCAGATAATCCTAAAATTAAGTCTTGACGGTGCACTACATCAAATCTGAAACCCAGGACAAAATAAAAAAAGGAAATTAAATGAGAACTTTAATTCACCATTCAGCCATGAAAAACATGAGAAAAAAAATTAAAACCGCTATTTCTGTTATTGTAATTGTTTTTATGACAATGTTTTTTTGCCCATCTATGACTACACTCCATGCAGAAGAGAACAGCCTTATGATGGCCACCACCACAAGTACTGATAATACAGGTCTTCTTGATTATCTTATGCCCCATTTTACAACCGATACAGGCATTGATATAAAATGGACAGCCACAGGAACCGGCAAAGCCCTGAAACTTGGCAGCAACTGTGATGTTGATGTGCTTCTTGTACATGCTCCTGCTGCTGAACAAAAATACATTGCCGACGGCTTTGGCAAAGATCGCACAGAGATCATGTACAACGATTTTGTAATAATTGGCCCTGAAAATGATCCTGCTGCTGTAAAAGGTAAAAGCGTTGTAGATGCCCTTGAAACAATAAGGGAAAAGGAAGCTGTTTTTACAAGCCGCGGAGATGATTCCGGTACCCACAAAAAAGAGAAATCCCTCTGGAAAAGCACAGGAAAGGATATGCCAGAAAAAGAGTCATGGTATGTTCAGACAGGTCAGGGAATGCTTGCAACAATAAACATTACTGAAGAGAGAAAAGGCTATACAATGACTGATCGTGGGACATATATAAAATATAACTCCCAGAAAAACGGTAATGCTCCCCTGAAAGTTCTTGTTGAAGGAGACGGCATTCTTCTTAATCAGTACAGCGTTCTTACCCTTAATCCTGAAAAGTGTCCCAATGCCAAATATGATCTTGCCACAAAGTTTGCCGCCTGGATGGCTGGAGAGAGTGCCCAGAATCTTATAAAAGAGTTCAGGCTTCTTGGTGAGAAACTTTTTATTCCCAACGCAAAATAATCTGATTTCCGTTATTCCTGTTTCATTTTATCAGGATGCGGGCCTTCCAGGAAAATACTCCAGATGGATTTTATTCTCACCGGACTTCTGAACGCACTGGCTCTGCTTACCGGCGGAGACAGTGCAACATGGTCTGCTGTATTTGCAACGATCAAGGTCTCAACCATCTCCATGTTATTAAGCCTTATTCTTGGCCTTCCATGTGGATTCTGTCTGGGGTATTTTAATTTCAGGGCCAAACGGGCACTTCGTACTCTTCTGGATACTCTTCTTGCCCTTCCAACTGTATTTATAGGGCTTCTTGTCTATGCCATTATTTCAAGTCAGGGGCCCCTTGGCAACTGTAATCTTCTTTTCACCCTGTGGGGTATAGCCATAGGGCAGTCCATACTTGCCTTTCCCATTATTGCTGCATTGACAGCATCCACAGTGGAATCCATTGATCCACAACTTGAACTTACCCTTATATCCCTTGGCGCTGGTAAAAAAGATATCATTTTAACTTCCCTCTGGGAGGTAAGATACGGCATTCTTGCAGCAGCAGTGACCGCTTATGGTCGTGTGATGACAGAAGTTGGTATCTCCATGATGGTGGGGGGAAACATCAAATGGCATACCCGCACTATTACAACAGCCATTGCCCTTGAAACAGGCAAGGGTATGTTTGCCAACGGCATTGCTTTGGGTCTTGTCCTTGTCACCATTGCCTTTGGTGTTAATCTTTCTCTTGCCTTTCTGCGAAAAAAATAAAAGCCATGTCATTTAACACACTATATATATTTGAACTTAAAGATATCCGGCATGTTTACGGGAAAAAAAATGGCTCACTCCAGGATAAAAATGACCTTGAGATAGATATGCTAAGGATTTCCCGCGGTACCATAACAGGGCTTGCAGGACCAAACGGCAGTGGAAAAAGTACTCTTCTGAAGATTCTTGCTTTTGCCATAAGACCAACCTTTGGCACTGTTTTATTCAACGGAGAACCAGCACACCCCTTTTCAAAAAAAGTGCGTTTTAATATAACTCTTCTGACACAGGAACCATACCTTCTTAAAAGAAGTGTCTATGATAATATCATTTACGGACTGAAAATAAGGGGCATGAAACGTCATGATCAAAATGTGGATATGGACAAGAAAATAAGTGATGCCATGTCCCATGTTGGTCTGGATTTTGACATGTTTGCCCACAGAAGATGGAATGAGCTTTCCGGAGGAGAAGCCCAGCGGGTGGCAATGGCTGCACGGCTTGTCCTGAAACCTTCTGTTCTTCTGCTGGATGAACCAACAGCAAGCGTAGATGCCGACAGTGCCATCATGATAAGAAGGGCAGCACAAAAGGCAAGGGATGAATGGGGCACAACAATTATTGTTGCAAGTCACGACCAAAACTGGCTTAATGGTGTCTGCGACAGTCACCTGCATCTTTTGAAAGGGCTTATCATTCCTGAAAGTGAAATGAAATATTCTAAGGAATGAGTCTTAGCCAAATTCAATGGCCACCCCTTAGTAGTATTTTCACGGTAATTAAGGATAACAGGAGAAGATGCCCTATAAAAATATAATGGCAAATACTATTGCCCAGGAAATTCTTGACTCAGGTGTAAAAATTCCATCCCTGCCGGATTCTGCTCCCCGTCTTATGACAATGTCCAGGATGCCAGTTGACAAAATTGATATCAGGGAGCTTGAAAATCTTATTCAGAGTGATCCTGTACTTTTTGCACAGATACTTAACCTTGCTAACTCCCCTTATTACAGAACCGTTGTTGAGGTTACAGGGTTACGTACAGCAATAATGCGTATTGGTTTGACAGAGACCTTAAGTGCACTTTACCGATATCTTTTTAAAAATGCACTTCCTGAGTTTCCAAAGCTCAAAGGATTTTCAGATAAGGAGTACTGGGAGGAGTCATGGGCATGCGCCATTGCAAATAGACGGCTTGGAGATCCAAGATTAATGGTGGAATCTCTGCCCGGGGAGCTTTATATTGCGGGTTTGTTGCAGGGTATAGGTAAGCTGATTCTTGCAGTTTATGACCCAAATGCATTTGATAAATGCATTGATATCACAAGACGTACAAAAAAACCCCTTGCAAATGCAGAGTTTGAGATTTTCAAAACCACCGGAAGTCTTGTGGCACGTAAAATCCTGGAATCCTGGAATCTTCCTGACAGAGTTTGTGCTGCTGTTGCATACTGGCAATCCCCTGAATCTGCCGAGCCTGAATATAGGGAAATAGCAGGCCTTACACAGTTTGCCTGCTCCATTGTAAGGCTTTCCGGAATTGTCAGCTCGTGTGAGGGTATGGAGAGATCATCCCCTGAATCCTTTCTCACTGATCTTTCTGGTACCTATATTTTGCGAAACAGAGCTTTTCCACTTACTGCTTCTGGAAAACAGTATAAACTTGTTCAGGAGATTGTGTCACTTCTGGATGATAATTTTCCGGAAGCCAATTTGAGGGAAAAAATGAATATAAGCCTAAAAGATAGCAGGCAATCTTCCGGAAGCTCACGCATTAACAACGCTGCAGATCGTGGTTCAGTTGAAAAGCGGAAAAATAATAAAAAACATGCCTCTGAATCCGTTGGAAAAGGGGGCTTTTTTGCCTGGTTAAAATCGCTTTTCAGGTTATAGCTGTAGTGCATTGTTAAAGCTAAAAATTAGATTCTTATTTCTGACATTGACTTGATGAAATGCTCTTGATTTTCGTGTTATTTTGGCAAGAGAATTAGAAAACCTCTTTGGCTCTGGCTTGTCCAGGTTAGGTTTCGGTTAATTTTAGAGACAAGGAATGCCTTGCCTCTACGTTGCAGATAACCCTAAACTGATATGGTTGTGATTCAGCCAACCCCAAAGACGAAAATTTGTATCCATTTCCACGGTAAAATTAAGAATTGACAGTGTCGATCAAAGCCGGTGTTGTCTCCAACCTCTGATCTCCCAGCATTACCTCTCCAGCATCAATCACAAGACAAACAGGAGGCATATCGGAAAAAGAGACAGACTGTTGATCGGTCGTTGCTGGCAGGGAGATAAGTGTTCCGTCTGTTCCTTCAAATGTGACTGTAGCTCCTGACCGGAATACTGTAAAAATAGTTGAAGGTGCTTCAATCGTTATAGTATTTGCCCCGGGAAAATTCATAACTTTCGCCCTTCCACCGCTTTCAATTACCCTGATTCTAATTTATTTTGTGGTTTAGTTAAAAATGAGGCATAATCGATTAAAACTTTACCAATCAGGAGACTCGCCACAAATGCAAAACGACAATGCAGTAAAACAAAACATATTGTTACAAGTAATATCAAGCGGATAACCCTTCCGATAGAAATGGCAAAATATCAAGAGAGCTTTGATGATTGTTCTGCTTATCGAAAATGGGTTGACAGCATGATCAATCAGCATCCTGAATTGTTTCCGGATACAATAAGTTCTGGTTATAGTTTGCACGATAAAAGGGTGGTGTCCCAAATATGTTGATGAGCTCTTCACAAACCTTGATTCAGCAGGGCTTTCACAAAAAGATATCAACACTTTTATGACACTACCGATAAAAGAACTTCAGACAAGCTCAAAGACGTTCCATTAAGACGAATTTGCCTGAAAACCCTTGACAGCCAAGCTAAAAAACAGGTCTTCACAATAGCCCCAAGTTTTGTGATGCCCTATATGGTTGGCTATACAGATGAAGTGGAAAAAGCCCTGTTTTTGAGACGATTTGATGTTCCTTTTTGGGCATTGACATATGTTTTTGGAAAAAATGATGATTATTGGTATCGTATGGAAAACCATTTTGGACGATACCACGTTGTACAAACAGTGGTAAAATTACCTGAGAATCTACAGCCCAGAGCCACCCCAGGCCCACGGTTGCGGCTCTCATTCCCACGATTGCGGGCCTGATAAACACGATTGTGGTTCTGATTCAAAAGGAAGTTGCGGATGCGGGTGTTGAACATCTAAAGAATAACGTGACTTAATATTTGATAGTTGAAACTATGCGTTCGGAAAAGACGGGGCTTGTGGATAAAGCAGCCCCGTCTTTTTTGAGAAACGGTTTTAGAGAGAATAGAATACTATGCCCCTAAAGCCTTAGAAACAATTTCTGGATTTTTTGATGCAATTTTCAATAGAGCTCTTGCGGGGCCATCAGGGCTTCTTCTACCTTGTTCCCAGTTTTTAAGAGTAGCAATGCTGACACCAATCATAAGTGCGAATTCGCTTTGAGATTTTTGAAGTTTTCCTCTTATCGTTTTGATATCTAATGGACTAAATTCAAATTTTCGGGAAGGAGCAAGTTCACCTTTTTTAATTTGACCGGCTTGTTTGATGCTTTTGACGAGATTGTTAAAATCTTCCTCTTTCATTGCAATAATTCCTTAATAAGATCTTTTAGTATCTTGATTTGGTCAGGAGAAAGATTAGTTTGTTTACTTTTTTTATAAATCAATAGCATGTAAATTGTTTCATTTGGATTGTCCAAGTAATATATCAAGCGTAGTCCACCTCTTTTACCTCTCCCCTGAAAGCTACATCGGATTTTTCGAAGTCCACCGCTGTTTTGAATAATTTTACCTGCTTCTGGACGTAATACCAATGCTTTTTGAATCATTCTGTAGTCGTCATCAGGTAATAATTCGCAAATTAATTTTGTAAAAATTGGTGTTTCGATAAATTCCATAGTTCTTTTTATACGCCAATGACGTACACAAGACAAGAAAATTACAATTTAAATTCAAATTTTTTTCAGATTCCGGCCATGCAAAGGTATTTAATCTCAAGGTAATCGTCCACCCCGTATTTGGAACCTTCCCGACCATTGCCCGACTCTTTTACACCGCCAAATGGGGCAACAGGATTGGAAATCAGGCCGGTATTGATACCAACCATTCCTGACTCAAGTTTTTCCCCCACTCGCCATGTCCTGGCCATGTCTCTGGTATAAAAATAGGCAGCAAGTCCAAATTCGGTTTTGTTGGCCTTGTGGATGGCTTCGTCCTCAGTTTCAAATTTCAGAACCGGAGCCAGCGGGCCAAATGTCTCTTCTGTGGAGATCAGCATCTCTTCTGTGGCATCTGCGATCACTGTCGGTTCATAAAATGATCCTCCGAGGGCATGGCGTTTTCCTCCTGTTACCAGGCGTCCACCCTTTGCAAGAGCATCTGCAACATGCTCTTCAACCTTTTTGAGGGCTGCCATATCAATCATTGGCCCTTGCTGGGTTTCACCTTCAAGACCGTTCCCGACTTTCATTTTTTGTACAGCATCTGCAAGTTTTTGACAAAATGCATCATAAATTCCAGATTGAACAAGAAAACGGTTGGTGCAGACACAGGTCTGTCCAGTGTTGCGATATTTTGAGACAACTGCCCCTTCAACAGCCGCATCCAGATCTGCATCATCAAAGACAATAAAAGGTGCATTTCCCCCCAGTTCCATGGAAACACGTTTCATTGTATCAGAAGCATCCCGCATTAATTTTTTACCCACTGCGGTTGAGCCTGTGAAGGTAATTTTGCGAACAAGTGGGTTGGCTGTCATTTCTCCGCCAATGGCAGATGAGGAACCTGTAATGACATTAAATACACCACGGGGAATACCGGCTCTATGGGCAAGCTCTGCAATGGCAAGTGCTGAATATGGCGTTGCTTTTGCAGGTTTCACAACGATTGAGCAACCAACAGCAATTGCAGCTCCGGCTTTTCGGGTGATCATGGCACTTGGGAAATTCCACGGGGTAATGGCTGCCACGACACCTATGGGTTGCTTTATGACCACCAGGCGCTGTGACTGGACGGTTTGAGGGATGACATCACCATAGATTCGTTTTCCCTCTTCTGCAAACCATTCAAAAAATGCTGCTGCATAGGCAATTTCTCCACGGGATTCAGCCATGGGTTTCCCCTGCTCTGCGGTCATGATAATTGCCAGATCTTCTTGATGCTCCATCATAAGATCGTGCCATCTGCGGATTATTCTGGAACGATCCCCTGCGGTTTTTGCCTGCCATTCATATCTGGCCTCTTCGGCAGCTTTGATAGCTTTTCTTGTCTCTTCAGCGCAGCACATGGGAACAGTACCAATTGTTTCTCCTGTTGCGGGATTGGTAACATCCAATGCCTTATTGCTGTCAGCATTTACCCATTCTCCCTGGATATAGCACTTTTGGTGAAACAAAGTTGGATCTTTTAATATTTTTTTTATCATTTGTTATTATTCCTGTTCAATAAATTCAAGCCCTTTTTCCATAATGGAAAGCCCCTTTTCCAGCACATCATCTTCGATCACAAGGGGCATGAGCACCCTTATGATATTGCCATGGACACCACAAACCAGAATCACAAGCCCGTTGTCAAAACAGAATGATGAGAGGGCTTTGGCTTTTTCTGCTGAGGGTGTATCATCTTTGTTGACAATGGCAAGTCCCAGCATGGCACCCAGGCCTCTGATCTCACCCACATGATCAAAACGGGACTCCCATTTTTTGAAACGATCTAAAAGATGATTCCCCAATTTGACTGATTTTTCAAGGATATTTTCCGTTTCAAATATATCCATGACAGCAAGAGCAGCAGCACAGGCAACAGGGTTTGCGCCATAGGTTCCCCCAAGGCCGCCGGGATGAACGCAATCCATGATCTCAGCTTTTCCCACAACAGCACTAAGGGGCATGCCTGCGGCAAGACTTTTGGCAACCGTTGTGATATCCGGTGCAATACCCCAGTGCTCCATGGCAAACATTTTTCCTGTACGTCCCATACCGCTCTGGATCTCGTCGGCAATGAAAAGAATGCCATTCTCTTTACAAAGGGCAGCCACTTCCTGAAAATATCCGTCAGGGGGAGCTATGAATCCCCCTTCGCCCTGGACAGGTTCTGCCACAATGGCTGCCACGCTTTGGGGATCTATTCCTGTGATAAAAAATTCTTTGAGCGCTTTGATATCACCAAAGGGGGCTCTGTAAATTTCCGGAGCAAAGGGGCCGAATTTCCATTTATAGGGTTTTACCTTGGCGGTCATGGTCATGGTGAGGCAGGTTCTTCCGTGATAGGCGTTGTCAAAGACCACAATGGCCTGACGTCCGGTGTAGTAGCGGGCTATTTTTACAGCATTTTCAACAGCTTCTGCGCCACTGTTAATAAAAAGTGCCTTTTTGGGGAACTCTCCTGGAACCACGGCACACAGTTTTTCAGCAAGGCGAACCGCTGTATCATATGGTGTTACCATGAAGCAGGTGTGGGTGAACTTTTCGGCCTGTTCCTTGATGGCAGCCACCACTTTGGGGTGGCTGTGTCCTACATTCATGACAGCAATTCCGCCGGCAAAATCAATATATTCCTTTCCTTCCACATCCTTGATGATGCTGCCCTTTGCCGATTCCACATATAGGGCTGTGCCGCTTGCGTGGCCTGTGGGAATCACATTATTGCGAAGTGACTGTATTTCCTTATTGGTTGTCATTTTATATCTCTCCATATTTTTTTTATTTTACCGTGAAAATGGCTATCATTTTTATATTTGGGGGTGACTGATACGTAATCAATCATGCCTGTTTATTCAAAATAGATATATGGTACTTTTAAATACCGAGATAAGCCTCTTTAATATGGGGATCCCCGAGAAGATCCTGAGCTTTTCCCTCCATGGCAATACGACCATGCTCCAGCACATACCCTCTGTCACTCAACTTCAGTGAGTGGTTGACATCCTGTTCCACCAGAAGAACCGTTGTTCCCTGATCTGCTATTTTTCGTATGGTCTCAAAGATGCTGTTGATGAGCACCGGAGCAAGCCCAAGGGATGGTTCATCAAGCATCAGAATTTTGGGTTTTGCCATAAGCCCTCTGCCAATGGCCACCATCTGCTGCTCCCCTCCTGAAAGGGTAATGGCAAGTTGAGCCTCTCTCTCCTTAAGTCTTGGCAGCATCTCATAGACCTCTTCCAGGGTCTCTTCCATGTATTGATCTGCCCGTTCGTTGTAAGCGCCTACAATGAGATTATCTTTTATGCTCATGAGGGAAAAAAGACGTCTGCCTTCAGGGACATGTACAATTCCCTTGTGAACAATCTCCTCGGGTGGCAAACTTTCAATGGCAGCGTCTTCAAACCTGATCTGCCCCTTTGCCGGATTCATCAATCCTGAGATGGTTCTCAGAAGTGTGGATTTGCCGGCACCATTTCCCCCGATAATGCTGACCACTTCACCTTCATTTATGTTCAGGGAGAGATCGAAAATCACCTGAACATCCCCGTAAAATACATCGATATTTTTGATGTCAAGAAACGCCATATTCTCCCCCCAGATAGGCTTTGATTACATTTTCATCTGCTGCCACTTCACGGGGAGTCCCCTGGGCAATCTTTTTTCCGAAATGAATCACCACAATGCGGTCGGAAAGAGCCATAATAGCCCGCATGATATGCTCAATCACAAAAATGGTGACTCCCTGATCCCTTAGAAAACGGATGATTTCAACCATCTCGTCCACCTCTCCCGGGCGAAGACCTGCCATAACCTCATCCAGCAGTAAAAGAGACGGCTCCGTAGCCAGCGCCCTTGCAATTTCAAGCCTCTTGCGGTCGGCAATGGTCAAATCTCCGGATCTGAAATCCTTTTTATCCTCAAAATTGAGGGTTTTAAGGACATTAATGGCCTTCTCCTCGGCTTCAGCCCTTTTGTCTGTGGTGGCAAATGCCCCGACCATGACATTGTACAGAACGCTTTTGGATGCAAAAGGTTTTACAATCTGAAAGGTTCTTGCAAGACCCCTTTTGCAGAGATCCCAGGGTTTTTCCCTTTTTGTGATCTGGCCATCGAAACGCACTTCGCCTTCGGTTGGGGTGTAAACTCCTGCAATGCAGTTGAATGCAGTGGACTTACCGGCACCATTTGGCCCGATCAGCCCGAGGATTTCACCTTTTTCAATGGATAGGTTCAGGCTGTCCACCGCAGTCAATCCTCCGAAACGCATGGTCAGGTTGTTGACTTCAAGAATCTTCATTGACTCCCCTCCTTTTTCATCACTCCTGATTCCAGACGGTTAGCTCTCATGCGATCGGCCTGTTTATCAGCCATGATGTGATAAAATCGTGTGAGTGGCTCCTGTATTCCCCTTGGCTGGTAGATCATCACAAGAATCAGCACAACGCCGTAAATGATCAGATGAAATCCAGGCAGCACATCACCAAAGTAGATTCTGGAAAAATCGCTTACAGGCCTCAAGAGCAGTGCTCCCAAGACGGGCCCGGCAATGGAACCTCTGCCGCCGATGAGGGCGATAAAGGCGATTTCAAATGAAACATCAAGGGAGATTATACTCCTTGGGTGTATAAAGAGGGAAAACTGTGCGTAGAATGTGCCGGCAAGGGCTGTGAGAAAACTGCTCATTGCCATGGCCACAAGTTTGGCTCTTGAGACGTTGATGCCGAGAGCCATGGCCGCTTCCGGCTCTTCGCCGCCGGCATTTAGATAGTAACCGAGCTTGGAGCGGGAGATTGCCCAGGTGAGAGCAAGCACAGCTATGAGCATTATCAGGATAATGTAGTAGTAAGGCTCCTTTCGTGTGAACATGAAGTTGACAAGCCCTATATCAAGGGGGGGAATCTGAAGTCCCCTTGGTCCGTTGATCTGCAATGGCCCAAGATAATCAATATTTTCAACCATTACCCGGAACCCCTCTGCAAAGGCGATGGTGGCAAGGGCAAAATAGGCTCCCCGCATTTTAAAGGTTGGCAGGCCGATGAGAATCCCCACAAAAACAGAAAGCATCCCGCCAACAAGCATCCCAAGCCATGGGCTTACTCCATACTGAAGAAAGAGTATGGTTGATGAATATGCACCAATACCAATGAAGATGGCATGCCCTAATGGGAGTACTCCGGCAAATCCGCCCACCATGTTCCACGATGATGTGAGATAGGCATAAAAATATATAAGGATAATAATGTGAAGCCATGTGGGGCTTTTGATGACAAGTGGCAGGCCAAAGGCCAGAAGCGCAATAAAGATCATGCATACCTTGCCGATGGAATCCTTTAATGCTGCTTTTTCAAGTGCATCAACCTCTTCTTCGGCAGGTGAATGGGTATGGGATTTTTCCGAAGCCTGGAGTGTTGACCCGCCAGGTGAATCTGGACGGGAGACATCCGAAGCAGGATATTTCGATCCGGCAGGGGATTTGAGAGAAGAATCTTCCGGAGCAGAAGATGTTGAATTTGTTGAATCACCATATGGTTTACCAGTCATATTTCACTCCAAACAGTCCTGAGGGTTTCACAAAAAGGACTAAAAGAAAAAGTCCGTAAACAATGGCCTCTGTCCAGGTGCTGGTCATGAACTGGGGACCTACGGATTCAATCAATCCAATGATGATACCGCCTATGATGGCACCATGGATACTGCCAAGCCCCCCCAGTACCACAATGATAAATCCCTTGATGTCAAAGAGCACCCCCACTGTGGGAAAGATATTGTAGAACGGAATCAGGGTGACTCCGGCAATTCCGGCAATGGCAGTACCAATACCAAATGTCATGTTGTAGATTCGATACTGGTTTATTCCCGAAAGGCTTGCCGCATCCCGATCCAGGCTTGTTGCCCTTATGGCACGGCCGGTTCTGGTTTTCTGGAGAAACCAGTACACCCCCACAGCAGTAACAATGGCGATGATGCAGCCCCACAGTTTGGGTACGGAAATCATCATCTCACCGATTTCGATCATCTTGCCTTTTAGAGGGTTGTCCTGTATGGATCTGTACTGGGGGCCGAAAATCAGCAGGGTCATGTTGTCGAGAATGTACCAGACACCTGTGGTGACGATAATTACAGTAAGTGGTTCCCTGACGTTTTTTTCCGCCTTGAATATGGGCTTGATCACCACAGCCTGCAAACAGTAGCCAAAGCCGTACATGACCGGCACCACGATAATCAGTGACAGATAGGGGTGAAGTCCTGTCAGGGAAACAGTCCAGAATGCCACATACATCCCCACCATCAGCAGGGAACCATGGGCAAAATTGACCACTTTAAGCACCCCGAAAATGATGGTAAGTCCCAGGGCGGTGAGACCATAGATGCTTCCCATCAAAATTCCGTTTATGGCATCTTCAATAAAATAAATCATAAGTTATCTCCAGGGCAGATGGATATGAGGCTGTTCAGATTCTTATTTCTGATTGTCGTGCTGTTTTGGCAAGAGAATCAGAAAACCTCTTTCAATAACGGGGACAGATTTAAAATCTGTCCCCAAAGCATGCAAATTGGCAAGTTATTTATGGCATCTTTCCTCAAAGTTGACACCTATGATCTTGTAAGCCTTGTCAACACTGTCTGAATCAGGATTCCCAAGATTAACAGGATAAGGCAGGATTATCTATCCTGAGCATCCTATCCATCCTGGTTATCCTGGTTCAGACAACTGCAATAACTTCTGAAAAAGCAATAAGATGTCGATTTTGAGTATTTATGATTCATTTTCTATGGTTTCGGAAAAACCGGTGTGTAGCCTGCCCGCCTTGCGCTTTTTGGCCATACGCTGATTCTCTCCATGCCGTTGCCGACATCGTTGATCTGCACCATGACAAGAGAAGCGTGTCTGTTCTGACCTGTGGCATCAAATTCAACGGCATCGTATCCCACGATCATGCCGGGACCATCTGTCAGATTGGTGGAAGCCAGAGCTTCCCTGATTTTGTCCGGCTCAAGGCTTCCGGCTCTCTCCAGTGCGTCTTTTATAACATACATGGCAAGATAGGCATCCACTGCCTCTCCTGTGAGATTGTTGCCATATTTTGCTTTGTATTTTTCATTGGTTTCAGCAGCACCGGCCTTGTTAACGTCTGTCTCCCACTCCACAATGTCGAAAATATACTGGGAATTGTTACGGGTGGTCTTCAAAAATGATGGATCTGCATGGCCGCCGCCGGTGGTGATGATGGCTTTTAGCTGTACGCGGTATTCAGCAAGGGTATTGGTCAAAAGGATGGCATCCACAGCATTGGAAACCAGCATGAGAACATCAGCCTTTGATCGTCTTACCTTCTGAACCACTGGACTTAAATCCGTTGCAGTTGATGGATATGGCTCGTCCAAAACAACCTCGTAGCCCGCCTCTTTGGCAAGTTCTTTCCACTGGGTGGCAAGTCCCTGACCCCAGTCGCCGTTTTCATAGACAAATGCCAGCTTTTTTATTGGGGTGTTAAATTCTGCTGACATATCTTTCATAAAGGTGAATTGATCCCGTGCCCACCAGGAATCTTTGGCAGCAATTCTGAAGACATTCTTGAATCCCTGATTTGTAATCTTGTCAGCCACAGAGACTGGTACCACAAAGGGAATGCCGTATCTTTCAGCAACCGCAGTTGTGGGGTAGGTGACAGCCGAGTTCCAGCAGCCGGTCAGAACATTGACCTTTTCTGTGTGAATGAGTCGTTCAGCCTCGGCAACGCCTTTCTCGGGCTTTGATTCAGAATCGGCATAGATAAGTTCTAATTTAGCGCCGCCAAGGGACTTGATGCCGCCTGCTGCATTGATCTCCTCAACTGCCATCTCCCGTGCATTTTTCCCCTGTGCTCCCACAGAAGCCGAAGGGCCGGAGAGGGGGATTATATTTCCGATTTTTACTACCTGATCCGATGCACCCGCAGGGCCGGTCAGGATGAATAGTCCCAGGATAATGGTGGCAATTGATGCCATTGCCGCATAAACCGAGTGTCGAGGTTTTAGACCCAGACTCTTTTTCATAGCATTTTCTCCTAATTGTTTATGATGGTGAAATGAGCTTTCCGGATGCCCTTTGCAGCCGGATTGTCATTGAAACTTCAGTGGTGGAAGTCATGGCCATTCAGGAAATGGCAAATTGTTCAAAAGCGGTTCTTTACCGTGAAAATGACTATCATTTTTATATTTGGGGGTGATTGATACGTAATCAATCATGCCTGTTTAATATAACGGCCATGGCAGATTCATCTGCCACAACGAAGTATGAAAGTCCTCATGAGTCTTAAAAAACGGGGACTTTCTTATAACAATCATTCCCGTTTAATATTTAAATGGTGAAAAGTATGTTAAGGAGATAGCAAAGGGTGTGCCGGATAGTAGTGATGTTTATAAGAGTTTGATAATGTTAATAAAATTTGTTTTATGGGCAGGCATTAATGTTTTACGCTATATTGAGGTCAACCAATGCGGTCAACAAAAGTTGACTTTGTCTCCCATGGTTGACCAAAACATATTGCTTTGAAATGAATCCATATCTGTTACTCCACCATCTGTATGGTGGTTCGGTTCATGCATATTTGCCTCATGAGGTTTTTTTTGTTAAAAGATGTAAGAAAATGTGTAACATTTTGGTTGGAGGCGATAATGCCCTTTAACACAACCCATTTATTTAAGATCGTTTTATTTGTTGTTGCCCTGACCCTTGCAGGTATTGCACTTACCTATAACAGCACACGGATAATCACCCGTAAAACCGTTGAGAACCATCAGCAGAGCATTGCAAGGGAAGCTGCCAAAATTGTTGATCTCTGGCTTGAACAGCATCTGAACATCATCAATGCAACAGGGGAAGCGGTTGAGCAGATTCCTATTGGAAACACTTCTGAAACCCTGCGTTTACTGAAAATGGCCATGAAAGCCGGAAATTTTTCTGATGTCTATATCGGTCTTAAGGATGGTACAATGATTGACGGTGCTGACTGGGCAGTGCCGGCAGGTTACGATCCAAGGAAAAGACCCTGGTACGAAAAAGCTGTTCTGGAAAACAAAATATCTCTAACAACTCCATACAGGGATCTGACCACCGGGAAGATGGTCATTGCCATCGTGAAGCCCCTGAGCGTAAAAGAGAAGACAGGTAAAAAAGCTTTTGCCGGTGTTTTAAGCGCAGATATTATTCTGGATACCCTTAAAAAGAACGTGATGAACGTCAAGATAGGCAATACAGGCTATACTTTTGTAATTGACAGTCAGGGCACCATTCTTGTCCATCCGGATTCCAATCTTCTTATGACCACAAAAATTCAGGATGCGGTTCCAGGTCTTTCCGGAATACCAGGGGTTTTCACTGAAACGACAGCCGGTACATGGTATTATCGTTACCGTGACACACAAAAGGTGCTATCTTTCCAGAAGCTCGTCAACACAGGATGGTATCTTTGTACCACAGTGGAAAAGCAGGAGGCCTACACCCTTGCACGGAACACCGCCATGCTCTTTGCCATGGAGGTGGTTTTTAAAATTTTGGGGATTTTGATGCTGCTTATGATCATGATTGTCGGTGGCGGAGTTTTTATTTTCATGCTTTCCAGGCGAAATTTTGAAAGTACAGTCAGAAAGCATAACAAAATTCTCTCGGGAAAAGAGCGGGATCTCAAGGGGGAGATCACAAAAAGGAAAGAGATTGAAACCCGTTACAGAACCCTTTTTGATATGGCCACCAATGCAATCATGATCAGTAAGAATAATGTATTTATTGAGTGTAACGAAAAAACTCTTGCCATGTTCGGGATGAGTGCCAGTGAGATCGTGGGTAAAACAATGCTGGAGCTATCGCCTGCAAACCAGCAGGATGGTAATGAGAGCTGTGAAAATTTTGACAGCATGACGCAGAAGCTTATAGCAGGAGAACAGGATATCTTTGAATGGACATTCAAAAGGGCAGATGAGAGCGAATTTCCGGCTGAGGTGGCACTTAAAACCCTGAGCCTTGACAGGGAACTTGTCACCATTTACAGTATATGGGATATTTCAAAAAGAGCCCTGGCCGAACAGCAGCTCCGGCAGGCACAGAAGATGGCGGCCATGGGAGAGATGCTAAGTGCCATTGCCCATCAGTGGCGACAGCCCTTGAATGCCCTTTCCACATATATTGCAAGTCTGCCGGCAGCCTTTTATAACGGGATGATCAGCAAATCCTTTATCGAAAAACTCGTAACTGAAGCGGATGCACAGATTCAGTTCATGTCCCGTACCATCAACGATTTCAGGGAGTACTTTCGTCCGTCCAAGAACAAGCAGAAATTTGATATCATGGAGGCTGTTCAGATTGCGGTTAAACTTGTCAGGGCACAGCTTAAACAGAACGGCATCACCCTCAAGATTGACTCTCCCTTTGATGCTGACGCTCAAAAACTTCCGGTATTTGGCTACAGAAATGAATTTGTCCATGTTCTGGTAAATATTGTTTCAAATGCCAAAGATGCAATCCATGAGAAAGAGGAAAAACAGAGCAAAGATAATCTTCGCCTTATAACGATATCTGTTGATATTGATGATATTTATGTAAATCTTGATATTCAGGATTCCGGCACCGGCATACCCGATCATTTGCTGGAAAAAATTTTTACTCCCTATTTTTCCACAAGAGGAACCTCAACAGGTACGGGCATCGGGCTTTATATGGCTAAAATGATTGTGGAAAAGGAGATGAAGGGTACCATTGATGCCCAAAGTACGCCTGAAGGTGCGATTTTTACCATACGTCTTCCCATGTCAGAGAAAAAATAACTACTTCGCTACCAAAGTGTAATTTTAGACTTATTTGTATCTGAAAGTTTGGCGCCAAAACAGCCTCACCTTAACCCAATGGAGAAAGAATGCTGGATTTTCATAAATCAGACATACCGGTTGTATTTGTGGATGATGAGCAGTCAGAGCTTGATGCATACAGTTTTCTGCTTCAATCCATGGGGGTGAAAAAGATTATCACCATAAAGGATAGCAGAAGCGTGATGGCCACCCTTGAATCTCTTCTCACCTGTGTGGTGTTTCTTGATCTGAATATGCCCCAAAAATCTGGAAAAGAGGTTTTGCAGGAATTAAAGGTGGCAAGACCGCATATTCCAGTGGTAATCTGTACGGCAAATTCCGACATTGAAACAGCGGTGGAATGTCTGAAACTGGGTGCCCATGACTACCTGGTCAAGCCAATAAACATGAATACCTTTGGGTCTGCTTTGAGAAATGCTCTTGAGATCTCTACTCTCAGGCAGGAGGTGATGAATCTAAAGGGGTTTTCCCTCTCCCAAAAGCTTAATCATCCTGAATATTTCAGGGAAATAATCACAAAAAGTCCTGCCATGTTTACCCTGTTTCATTACATTGAGGCCATTGCTCCAAGTGGTCAGCCTGTATTAATTCTTGGGGAGACAGGATCGGGAAAAGAGCTTACTGCAAGGGCTATCCATGATGCAAGTGGAGTTACCGGAGATTTTGTGGTGGTGGATGTGTCAGGTCTTGATGACCCGCTATTTTCAGATACCCTTTTTGGTCATAAAAGGGGTGCCTATACCGGAGCGGAAAAGGATCGTCCGGGCCTTATTAAAAAGGCTAACAATGGGACGCTCTTTCTGGACGAAATCGGGGATTTGACAAAGGTCTCACAGATTAAGCTGCTGCGTTTGGTTCAGGAGGGCCTTTATTACCCTTTGGGGTCGGATCAACCTAAAACGAGCAGCACACGGATTATCACGGCCACCAATAAAAAACTCAATCACCAGGTCCATAGCTCTGAGGGAGCAGAGGAGGAGAACTCCTTTCGCATGGATCTTTTTTATCGTTTAAGCACTCACCTTTTGATTCTTCCGCCACTTAGGGAACGAACCGAAGATATCCCGCTTCTGGTGGAGCATTTCAAGGCCAAGGCAGCAGATCAGATGAACAGGGAAGTTGTATCAATTGCAGATTCCCTTATTGCCATACTTTCCACACATCCCTTTCCAGGCAATATCCGTGAACTCAAGACATATATTTTTGATGCTGTTGCCAGATGCACCACCAGGGAGCTGACAGAGAATGATATCCTTGATCGGCTTAAACCAGGAATGGGTGTTGCTACAAAACTCCGTAAGGATTGTGCCATAGATGAAAATTCCCATAAAGATCAAATGGGCGGCATAGATGCTCTTGAATACATTTTCGGGGGCTTCCCTACTCTGAATCAGTTGACGGAGTATGGGATTGACCAGGCTTTGAAACGATCTGGAAATAACCAGAGTAAGGCCGCTGGTATGCTGGGGATATCCAAACAGGCGTTGAGCAAGCGGTTAAAAAAAAGACGAAAATGATCAATTGCTTTTAGCACAATTGCCTGGTTGATTATGCTGGATTGTTCAGCATTAGTCAAAGAATTTGGTGGCTGTTAAGGGTAAAAAAAATTACCTGAGCAATGAAAAGCCCATAACAGCAACACCAAGTTCAAGTTTGTCATGTATGAGATGGTTTTCAGGTATAGCATTTAAAGCCTCTATGCTTAGTCCAAGGGGGACTCCAGGTGCAGCCACAAGGGTTTCAGGATAAATAAATTCTTTGCCGATGGTATCATCAACAGGGGTTGCTTCAATAATCAAGCGGTGATTTGCCAGCTCTTTTTTGATATCAGTTGCAACCTCTATATGGTTTTTATGATTGTGGAGAAAGTTTTTGTTTATTTTTGACTTTAAAAGTTGGGCTTTTTTCTCTGCAATATCATAAAGTGTAATTTTTGCTCCGAGATTAATAAGCGTTTCTGCTGCACTTTGTCCAACAGGGCCGCAACCCATTACAAGCACATTTGTTCTTGCAACCTTTTTTGCCATTATCACATTCGCTCTTTTAAGCCCTTTTGCCATCATCACATCCTCTCTTTCAAACCCTTTTGCCATTAAAGCCAGAGCTGTTGAAAATGCCCTTCCTGTGGCTTCGCTGTTGTCAACAACCTTCCTTGTATTGAGGTTTATCCCCACAAAACGGTTGTCATCGGACATCATTATTGCATCTGCTTCGTCTTCAAATGCTTCTGCTATTCCTGATGAGTCTTTATTTTTAGTTACAGATGCTTTAAAGCCAATGTGTTTTAATATAGCACATACGGTTTCCGAAAATGTTGATATGATCCCGAGACCGGCGGTTACAGGAACTACTTTGATATTGAAGTTTTTTATATTTTTACCGTTGAAATATCCTTCATTTTTTTCATAGTCGTAAGAATTGGCAGTCATGGCAATTTCTGCAAGATTACAGCCTGTCTTTGCAAAAAGACTACGATCATAGCTCTCAAGTCCGGTTTCAATATCTTCAATGTCGGTACTTTTTAATCTTGTCATTTTAACCACCTTTGTATGGAATCAATGCAGGCGTTTCTTTTATTTTGAACGTCTTTATTTGAATTGCCGCAAAAAATCAAAGTCGCCACAAATTGTGAAGCATCTTCTCTGAAATCAGTAATGGCCTCGTCAGCACCAAAAAAGTCTGTAATAAGATATAGCGGGGTTCCTGTTGACATTATGTGTTCTCCACAGAACTCGATTGAGCTTACGGTTTTCTTTTGTAAATCATATGATTTTTGTAAGTTGTATAAGGCATCTAATGAAGCATATTTTTTATCTCGATTCTGTTTTTCAATGTGTTGCCCTGTATTAACTTTGATGTGTTCATATATGACATGTTTTTTTGATGCTTTACTCTGGATTGCTGTTGATGCTCCACAACTTTTTTTAATTGTTGGCAGATGGCTGTTAACAAAAATTTCCCCCAGCATTTCGACCATATTGATTCCGGTGGAGTGAAAAACCGCTGTTGGTGTCTGACTTGGCAGACGTGCGTCAATCTCAAGAACCTTGAGTCTGTTTTCATGGAGAATCACTTCAACATCCATAATACCTTTAAGATTAAGTGACTTTGCAATGGAGATACTTATATTTTCAAAGGATTCAACAAGATGCAAAGGAATATCAACAGGGGATGTAACCCGACAGCAATCATAAAGGTCGTCCATGAAAAGCTCTGTTATCTCAAGAGCCCTGTAATTTCCATTAAATCCCATGACCTCAATTGAGTATGAAGGGCCGTCTATATACTGCTGAATAACAGGAAGTTCGGTTGATGATTCAAGATTTATGTATGATTGGAACTCTTTTGCTGATTTTAAAATTGTGATTCCTTTGCTCCCGCTTGCATTGTCTGGTTTGCCAATGGCCGGAAAACCGCAGTGAGGCCATGGGATAGGGGCAGGGATGCCAATGTCTGCAAAAAGTTTGTCAGACTCTTTTTTGGATGATGATACAGCATATGCTTCTGGTGAAAAAGCAAGCGGAATATTATGCTCATCTGCAAAGATGGTAAGAGCATCAAGCGCTTGTTTGTTTTCAAGTGCCGGAAGGATAAAATCAGCATTTTGGAAGGCTTTTTTTATTGTAATTTGAGTATCTTTTTTAACTGCATTTTGAGTGCCTTCTGTTGTTGTAATTTCATTGGGTTTTCTAACTTTTTTGATAAAGCCCCCTGCTCTTGTCAACTCTTTTAAATCAAGCTCAATAAATTTGTGGCATAATCCTGATGCCGGCGGGCGGGGTTGTTTGTCAATTACAGTTACATGCCATCCGGCTTTCAGGGCAAGATATGCAGCTTCAACACCCTGGAGATTCCCTCCTGCAATTACAATTTTCATTTAATTTTTTCCGCCTTTTTTACCGTGAAAATGGATACAAATTTTTATGTTATGGGGTGGCTGAATGACAGGCATGTCCGTTTACAGTGAAAAGATCCGCATCATTTTGGTGGGCAGATAAGGTTGGGTAATTTTCTACATAAAGGCTTGTTTTGTTATATTTTTTTGGAGAATCATTTAATGGCTTTGTAATGCATGAAGAGAGTTTTCTCATGGAAATCCAGTGATTGAAATCATCACATGAAGCAGGAACAAGCGAACATTCTTCCAGAACAGGCAGGATGCTTTCAGGTGTTCGTCTGGCATCTTCAATGTCAAGGGATGAGTGAGCAACTCCTGCAAGACCTTTTCCAGGGGGTACAAGGGATGTGACAACATTTGCACCTGCATTAAGTCTTTGTCTTAGGCCTGAAAGGCCATCAATATCAAGGGATGCAGGAATCAGTCTGTCAGGAAAAAGGGTTCTCATTACAGATATTGTTAAAAGCTCTTTTTGAGGGTCAACATATGGATGACGCTCCAGAGGAGTGCCATTTTGGGGTATAAATGTCATGGATCTTGTCTGGTCAGCATCCATTGACTTCATTTCAAACAGGGAATTTACAGTATCGTCAATAGTATCTCCTATGCCGCTTAAAAGTCCCTCTTCAATCAGTAATCCCGCTTTTTTTGCATAAAGTTTGCTGTTATAACGTTCGTCATAATCCTGATCTTTACGAATTTTTTCAAAAAGGCTTCTGTTATGGGTTTCCTGGTAGCATGCATAAAAGGCTGCTCCTGCATTTTTGAAATCCGACATAAGTTCAACAGGAATTTTCCCAAGTGATATCATGACAGGAAGGCCGGTCTTTGCATGGATTGATGATACCATATCCACAACTGTTTTCATTCCATCTGGCTGTTGATTGCCCATCCACTCATGGTGATGTTTGTTCATGGCTTCATGGAGGTGCTTGTTCGTGCTTTCATGGAGGTGTTTGTACGTGTTTTCATGGAGGTGTTTGTACGTGTTTTCATGGAGGTCATTGTTAATGTTTTCATGCTGGCTGTAAAATTTCAAATCCTCTCCCATGGTAAGATCAATCAGATGAACTCCGGAATCAGCCATATGACAAGCTGTTTCAATTACCTCTTCAGGTGTTTTTCTGTAGCGTACAAGGCCCTTGTTTGATTTTCTGAAATGGCAAAATGTACAGTTGTTTCTACAATGAGTGCTGAAATAGATAAACCCATACATAAATACCTTGTTTCCAAAATGTCGTTTTCTTATTGTTCTGGCAACTCTTTTCAGAAGTTGAATCTCTTCTTGTTTCTTCAGAGAGAGAAGAAAAGTTGTTTCAATCATATCAGGTGTTTTACCGGACATTATTTTGTTTAGTATTAATTCAAGCATATCCCGGGCTTTGTACCTGGGATCACTGTATTCTACCTGAAACATTTATTTTACTCCAAATGGGTAATAATCTGTTCGTTTATGCAGCAGAAAAAAAAATCATATTTGAAACAGATTGTCGAAGGTTTTCTTCATTTTTTTCATATTAATGTTGATATCCAGTTTTCAATTTTGCAAAAGTGTAAAGTAATCATGAAACATAGCAGATAATCAAGTTGATTATAATCATCAACATATAAATGACAAACAAAAAGTGCATGCCCTGGTGGTATATCAGATACGTTTTCATGGTGAAGTTGATTTATATATGGTAGAATTTTTTATTTCTGCATTTTTGGGGGTTGGTTCTAACTTCAGACACCCTCTCAAAAATTATCATTGGCCGAAATTAGAACCAACTCCCATTTTTGAGTAACTGCACGGCTGTTAGATTACATCAAGTATTATGTCGCAGATCATAGGGATACAGAGCCTCTTTTGGGATTGTTGGAATCTTCAGTTCCCGATGAGGCAAAAGATGCCCTGGAGGATGAAACCATGCGGCCTCATTTTGCCGAAACCCTTGAAGGTGGAGTGATTATGATAAAGGAAATTACTGTTGGAAACTGGAAAAGTTTCGAAAATGCAACATTTTATATTGATCCCCTGACGATACTGATCGGGGCAAATGCAAGCGGTAAATCAAATTTACTGGATACCTTTCTTTTTTTGATGAGGATTGCTTCAAATTTTTCCATTTCACAAGCAATTAATGGAGACGTCAATTTGTTGCCAATTCGGGGCGGTTTTGAATGGGTTTGCCGCAAGCCGTATGATAAATTTACAATTACGGTGATTACTGAAAAATCAGAAAAACAGGATTATCAATATGTAATTAATTGTAAAGTGAACGATGCAAAAGTAGATGTTTCTTATGAGGCACTGTCAATCCTGACACAGTCTGGAAAAAAAAAGCAGATCAGAGAGAAGTTTCTATTCAAAACAGCAGAAGATGAATCAGATTCACCGGGCTTGCCCACCTATTTTAATACGGGCACACAAGGCCGAGGAAAACGAATCGACTTGAATCGCTCACACGCCATTTTATTCCAGGCGGAAACGCTTAATCTCCGAAAAGAGGTCGTTGATGCGGTCAAAAAAATATTGAATGAATTGCGGTCAATATTTGTATTTGATCCGATTCCAAGCCACATGCGGGATTACAAACCGTTTGCTGATACGCTCCAATCCGACGGTTCCAATATTGCCGGTGTCCTTGCGGGTTTGGAGAGTCAGAGGAAAGAAGAGGTAGAAAAAGCGCTGACACATTACCTGAAAGACTTGCCGGAAAAAGATGTCAAACGGGTATGGACTGAGCCGGTGGGTAAATTTAAAACCGATGCCATGCTTTATTGCGAAGAAGGCTGGGGAACTGAAAAATATGAAGTGGATGCCCGGGGCATGTCTGACGGCACGTTGCGTTACCTGGCCATTGTAACTGCACTTTTGACCAGAAAAGAGGAGAGTTTGCTGATTATTGAGGAAATTGATAACGGCCTGCATCCATCAAGGGCAAAAATTTTGATTGATATGTTGAAAACACTGGGACTAAAGCGAAGTATAGATGTTGTTGTAACAACGCACAATCCCGCCCTGCTGGATGCATTTGGCAACACAATGGTTCCTTTCATCACCGTTGCACATCCTGAGGAGCGGACGGGTTCCAGCCTTCTCAGGCAACTTGAAGATATTGAACAGTTACCCAAACTGATGGCAGGCGGAACCATCGGCAGGTTGTCAACCGAAGGGGTTTCAATGTAGAGATATTTACTGGAGATCAAGGATTGAAGTCTTATGAACCGGCGCAACCTGAAGAAGTTCCACGACGGAGAAAAAGACGATGATGACAATAAAAACGAAGCTACTTGTGTATTGTCAGCATTAATGCTTATAATTGATTGTTTTTATTAATATTAAGCTGACTTCGATACAATCTTGAACACTGCTTGCGCGATTCTGCCATCCTTGCATCCCGGGCATTTGCCAGGTTTTTTAAAACTGTTCCTTTTCTTGAATTGAAATCCGCAACTCAGGCAATAATATGGGTCAATATGTAATTTTTTGTTTTGGTTTTTGACAGATTTTTCTATGGATGCCAGATGATAAGAGACATCTTTTTCACTGATACCAACATCCTGGGAAATATCCCGTGCAGTTGACGGAGAGTTTTCAAGAAGAGTTATTATTTGCTGCCTGATTGTTTGCATACTTTCATTGTTCATTTTTCTTTACCGTGAAACTATCTATATTTTGGGTTTCGGGGTGCGCCGGAATTCAGCCATGAACATTTTCCCTTCAAAAGCCTCCTGTTTTTTCCTTTAATATTGCATTAAGCCCACCATCATCTGCAATAAGATCTATACCACTCACTGTAATTTGAAAAAGAAAAAAATCCACATCTCCCCTTATAAGCCCATGGTCGTGGAGATAATGAAGATTAATATTAAAATCAGGATCTTCATGGGTATATAGGCTCTCTTTCAACTTTGAAATATCCACGCTTGCTGGATAACTCTGCTTTAGCTTTTCAAGGATTTTCAGTTGTAGTTTTCTGTCAGGGAACATATCAGTATTTCCTTAGCTTCAAAAGAGATCAATTTTCTTGACATTGTCTATTTTTCCTGTTGTATGTCAAACTTTCTGTTTCTCTGTTGGCTTTCTCCTTATTCCGATTTTTCAGTATGTTATATTGTTCGGGATAGAGAGATTTTAAACACTCCGGACAGATTCCATGACTGAAGTCTGCTTCTGAATGATCTTTGATATAGGATTCAAGTTGATTCCAGTAACCTTTATCATCACGGATTTTTTTGCAGGAAGAGCATATCGGTAATAGACCACTTAATATTTTGATGCTGTTTGAGGCATCCATAAGTTCCTGATTTTTTTCTGCAAGCTCATTTCTCTGGCGGCTGATTTTTTCAATCATTATTCTCATTGTTTTTCGATAGTTATGTATGGTTACACACATAATTGAGAAAAATAAGGCTATGCAGATGATATATACGACCCAGTGGCTGTAACTGGTTGTCAGGAACTCTGCATTGAGTGCTGGCATTGTAATGCCTGAGCAGAATCTAATTGCCACAATGCAGCATAATAAAAGATATGATACAATGAATATCAGGGTTGTACGGTATGAATAGAAAACTGCAACTATTACTGCTGCTGCTGGAAATATAAACACAGAACCGCCAAGCATTCCAAGGTAATATACTCCTGTAATACTACCTGCTGAGAATAGGGTTATAATGGATAGTGCTTTATGATTGGTTTTGATTTTTTTACGTTTAATGGCGAGAATCACTATTGAAGTTACAATAAGTAGGTTAAGAATGTCTCTATACGTCCAACCAATATACATTGCTCTTATCTGTGTACTCGCAAAAGCTGTAACAGCAGCAATGGCTGAAACAATTAAAATTTTATTGATCAGGAGGTCTCGCAGTCTGCTATCACAATCATAGTTTGATTGACATTTTTCCATATTTGAAAAATTACCCTGAATCAGTGGCATAATACTTGCCGTTTAGAAAAGAAATTTTATTGTTGCAATAATTTGGGTGTGTTGTTGATTGAGTTACTTTTAAATTAAGGAATGAGCGCGAAATAACATACCCATTTTAAAATCTAAACATACCGAATATACTATTTTTGAGCATAATAATAAAGTGTATTTTTTTTGTCACCTTTTCTTATTATTTCAGGGAAAGTTGACAGGGAGATTTTTAAATAGATATTTGGGCATGTTTCATTTTCCGCTTTACACTTTCCATAATTACGTGCCCTTTTTTAGGGGATCATCCTCCAAAAAGTGTAAGGTACTTTTGACTTCAAATGAAGGATACCGAGATTTGCCTAAGGATACCGAGATTTGGCTAAGAATACCGAGATTTGGCTAAGGATGCCGAGATTTGGCTGCAAAAAAATACGCCAGTCATTAAATACGTCAGGAGCAGTAAAAAAGGATGAAAAATTCAATTTTAATAATAAACGGACTTCTGTTGACCATGGAACAGGAAATGCCACTTGTGGAAGACGGGGCAATATTCATAAAGGATGGCATCATAGTTGATTGCGGCACATCAAGGGAAATTGCGAAGCGTCATGGAAGAGTTGAAACTGTTATTGACGCAGAGTCACACATAATAATGCCAGGTCTTGTCAACTGCCATACACATCTGCCCATGTCAATGTTTAGGGGCCTTGCAGATGATCTGCCCCTTGATGTGTGGCTAAATGAACATATTTTTCCGGCAGAGGCAGCAATGTTAAATCCCGATTCTGTAAAAAAATGGGCATTGCACTCCTGCATGGAGATGCTTCTTGCCGGAATCACAACCTGCTGTGACGGCTATTTTTATGAAGATCAGGTGGCAGAGGCGGTTATGGCATCCGGAATGAGGGCGGTTCTTGGTCAGGGTGTAATTGATTTTCCGGCTCCTGGTGTTCCTGAGCCTGCAAAAAACATTGATGTTGCCGAAGATTTTGTCAGGAAATGGAAATCTTTTTCATCAACAAACAAATCTTATGTGCAAGATGCCGGACATTCCAGAATACAGGATGCCGGATATTCCAGAGTTGTACCATCTGTTTTTTGCCACTCCCCTTACACATGTTCAAGGGAGACACTTATAAAGGCAAAGGAGATGGCCAAAAGGCTTGGAGTGCTTTTTCAGATTCATGTGGCTGAAACAAGGGAAGAGATGAACATGGTAAGGAGAATCAACTCATCAATAAGCGGTGATGAATCAAGAGATATGTCAGTGGTTCAATATCTTGACTCTGCAGGAATTCTGGATGATAAGACTCTTCTTGTTCATGCTGTCTGGATAAATGATGCAGACATGGAGATCATAAAAAGTCGTTCTGCAAAGGTTGCACATTGTCCAGAATCAAATATGAAACTTGCATCAGGTATTGCGCCTGCCTGGAAGCTTGTGCAGGAAAATATATCAGTGGGACTTGGAACAGATGGCTGTGCCTCCAACAATACCCATGATCTTTTTTCTGAAATGGACATGGCAGCAAAGCTTCAGAAGACAGCTTTAATGGATCCATGTGCAATGGATGCAAGAAGTGTTGTTGAAATGGCAACAATCGGCGGAGCAAGGGCCATCGGGCTTGGCCATATTACAGGTTCAATAGTGCCCGGGAAAAAGGCAGATATAATCGTTGTTGGTCTGAGAAAGCCCCACATGGTTCCTGTATATAATCCCTGGTCAACTGTTGTTTACGGGGCAAAGGCTTCAGATGTTAGAGTTGTCATGGTGGATGGTACTATTCTTGTAAAGGATGGTAAATTTTTGAACCCTGATTTTCATGATTAAGGGATTATCCACTCGAT
>NZ_LT828554.1:129997-155160 GCF_900170035.1 Desulfamplus magnetovallimortis
GATCCAGATTTTTCATCATGTTAACCCTTAAGGAGTGGGTTTTAACATAGTCGCTGGTGGCCGGACCCCGGCCATTAAGGTTTACGTTATATAATGAAGGATCTCTTTTATGTTAATAATTGGTCACAGAGGTTCTGCCGGAACATCACCGGAGAATACACTTAAATCATTTGAAGAAGCTGTGTTGTCTGGAGCAGATGCCTTTGAGCTTGATGTTCAGGTATGCAAAACAGGGGAGCTTGTTGTAATCCATGACAGATGGGTTGACAGAACCACCAATGGACATGGTCTTGTTTTGAATTTGTCATTTTCAGAACTACGTTCTCTTGATGCCGGAGATGGAGAGAAAATTCCCACCCTTGAGGAGGTCTTTGAATTAACGGCTAACAGGGTTGAAATCCATGTTGAACTAAAAAGCGCTGGAACAAGCCAGAAGGCAGCAGAGCTGATTAACAGATTTGTTGCAGATGGTAAATATACCTTTGACAGATTCCTTGTAAGTTCCTTTAATCAAAATGAACTTTTAAACTTCAGAAAATATAACAAGAAATGTCGAATAGCGGCATTGATGGCACATACACCCGTCAATTACGCTGATTGCCTTGACAGAAGCACGCTGGATCTCTGGTCATTAAACCTTGATATAGACAACACAAACCCTGAGTTTGTAATGTCTGCCCATAAAAAGGGGTACAGATTTCTTGTCTATACTGTAAATGATCTGGAAGACAGGGAGCTTTTAAGAGAGATGGGTGTAGATGGGGTTTTTACAAATTTTCCAAATAATTTTGTAGCTTTGTAACTTGGTCAAAATCGACATCTTATTGCTTTTTCAGGAGATATTGCATTTGTCTGAATCAGGATAATCAGGATTTACAGGATAAAAATCCTGAGCATCCTGTAAATCCCGGGCATCCTGATTCAGACAAATTCAATAAATGCCAACAAGGTGTCGATTTTGAGAATATGGTGCATGGATATCAAATGCCAATCTGTTTTTTAAAAAGCTCAACAGATCGAATTTTGATACCAAGTAACTCGGCAATCTTTATTTTGGCACGTATGCCTTTGGGGCTTCCGGCAATGGAAGTGACGGTTCCGATACCCAGATCCTTTCTGATATCCCGCATCACTTCTTCGTCGGTAAGGTCAAAAACATCTATACCAAGTTTTCCAGCTACATATGCTTTGGCATCGTTGATCTTCATCTTTCGGGTCATCTGCATCCAGGCAACCAGATCTCCGGCTGTCCGAATTCCGCCCATACAAGATGCCATGATATGCGCTATGGACATACCCATAGGGTCGCCCACGCCAATCTACAGCCCGTCTGCCTTGCCAAGTTGTACAAGACTTTTTGAAACTCTTGTTACGCAATCTATGGGTGGTTGCTCCATCATGGGAACACCGCAGACCCCCATTCCAACATTTGCGTGTACAGGAAGGTTTGTGGCTTCTGTGGTGGCTTTTAGAAATGTGACAGCCCTTGCAAGATTCCAGGGGACAGACTCTGTAGTTACAGTGTTGACTGCCATTCCAAATATATCAGCGCCTGCCTTTTCTACGGCTTTTGCCTGATCAGGGGTGTACATACCTGCCACCTGTCTTCCGTTGTAGGTGATTTTGCCGTGCATTCCCAGAACAAATTCGCCGGCACCTCCCATTAGTATTGGAAGATCGGGATATTTTGCTTTAAGTCGTTCAACACCTTTCAGAGCAGCCAGAAAGTCGGCATCCCCGGCAGAGCCTGATGTATCAAAGTTAAGTCCCTCAAGTCCTATGTCAGCAAGCCTTGAGCCCACAAACTCCAGATCATCGGTGAGATATTCGCACGCTTCTTCCTGTGAGGCTCGGGCTTCATCAATCTTTCCAAGAGGCATAAGTTCTGCTGCATTAGGGCAGGGGCCGTCTGGCTGAAAATAGAGACCCATGTTAGGTTGTGCCCCGTAAAAGAAAGGCGCTGTAGTCACTTGAGAAATGTTGTAGTAGTCATTGGCTTCAAAGTTGATGATGCTTTTGACCGGTTTATATGAGTAGTCGCTGTGTCCCATGGATGTTGTATCTGCTCCACATGCGCGCTCATAGGTCAAAACTGCCTGCTGGCGGCTTAAAGGTGTGCCTGTGCCGCCGCCATCCTGGCCTGAGTAGAAGCTCATGGTGCAGCCGTCATCCGATACGATAACCTCTTCTCCAGGGTTCACACTCACTATGCGGGAGGGTTCTGCCAGGATTTCAAAAAGCTTCTCCTGCTCTTCCTGAGACAATGGCTTGCCGCCCAAGCGCCTTGCAGCATCTTCGCTGCCATCCTGGATATCGTCCATTACCTCTTCGGCATCCATCCAGAGACGCTCCCCATCTCCCATGCGTGTTAAAATTTTTTTGCTCATTACTCTCTCCAAAGTTTTTTTAAGTGCATGAGTACAATTAATCCGACAAAATCTCTACAGGAAAAACATCGGATTAAATTTGCTCATCTACTTATTTTATTCCTCTTTCCCTTTCAGCATCTTCCACGATATTGCGGATGGTTGCAAGAACATTTTCAGGCAGAGGTTTCGGGGTGTGGGTTTCAAGTATTTTTCTTACTTTTATCATTGCCCTGTCATAAGCAGATGTGGAACCTGCCTTTACCCATGCCCCGCGCATTTTGCGATCTATCACTTCAGGTCGTGACTGGGATCGCATGTACTTTAAAGTGAGGGGCTGCATAAGATGGTCTCCGCCCTGTCCTATCTCCTTGATAGGGTCGATGGCAAGAGTTTCATCATTTACGGGAATACCGTTTACCGTAAATTTGATCATGCGTGCAAACTCACAATCCAGAACCAGTTGGCCAAAATCAAAGGTGATGCCGCTCTCCAGCATCCCCAGACCGTATATCATATTGGCACCTGCCAATGCGGGTATAAGTCCGGTGAGTGTCTTTTCGTGGCCTGTCTGGCTATCTGATATTTTGCTGTCGCCCTAACCACCGGCAACGTAGCTCGGAAGGGCATAATATCTTGCAAGGCGTGCCACAGCACCGCTGATGAGAGCACATTCCGGTGTGCCTACAGTTGCAGCAGCAAGCTTAAGATCCATGGCAGTGGTGGAGCTTCCATAAATTACCGGAGCCCCTTTTCGTGTTAATTGTGACAAGGTTATGCCGGCAAGTATTTCAGCATTGTGATTTACAAGTGTGCCGGCAAGGGTTACAGGGGCAGTACCGCCTGACATGGCCATGGAGAGAATGTTGCAGACCACATTGTTTTTTGCGGACTCCATGATGATCTCGCAGCAGTCGCTGATGAGCTTCAGAGGGCTGACAGGGCATGTGGTAAATGATACAAGTCTTCTTTTTCTGAACTCTTCGGGGCCGCCTGCAATGGCTTCAGCCATTTTTATGATTTTGTTGAGAAAATCTCCGTTAACAGGGCCAAAGGCACAATGTTTGCTGGTATTGGTAAGATATGCCTCTGCATTATGAAGTGCAACTGTCTCCTGATTGACATCGTGGGCACCTAAGGCTTTTTCACAGAAGTCAATCTCTTCGAGATAGTCGATGACTTTGGCAGAGTTCACAAGATCCTGTTTTAAAGGGGGGCGGTTCTCTCCGGTGTAAGGGTCGTTTACCATCACTCCTTCGCTGAAGTTTGTGAAGTGTACCCTGGTACTTTCCAGAACAATATCGTGTTTTGGCTCCCTGCCGTGCAGGATAACCTTGGCAGGTGCAGATCTTATGGCATCTTCCACCACATGGGGCGGAATTTTGACGATGCGCTTGGCTTTATCTACATTAGCCCCACCTTCTGCAAAACACTCCATTGCTCTGTCATCTTCAACAAAAACACCTGTTTCGGCAAGAACTTCAAGGGTACCGAGGTGAATCTCTTCCAGCTCATCATCAGAGAGGATATTGAGACTCAATCCGCTGCCCAGCAGTCTGCCGGCGTGCAAATTTCGTTTCATGACATATTAAATCCTTATAACGTACATGGCTGCTCACAGCCACAATTGAAGAGATGAAAGTCTTTATAACGGCCATGGCAAAACCATCTTGCCACAACGAAGCATGAAAGCCCTGAAAAAAACCTTGAAATACGGGGACTTTCATATAAAAAACATCCTGTGCTTCTGAGACTTTCATGCAAAAAATATCAGAATCTTCCGGTAATAAATAAGCGCCCTTTTTCCATAATTTCATCATGATCATCAGGTGGAAGCGCTTTTTTAATTAAATCATCTGTATATTTCCTTAAAATTTTTCCAGATTTGGGCATCTCTTTTTCCTGCCACTCGTCAAGTGTTAAACTCTCCCATATGGGGCTTTCAAGTCTGAACTCCCTGAATCTTTTGCCAGTGGAGGGAGCCATTAGAAAATTTCCGGCAGAGCCGATACTCTTGATTTCGTCAAGTGGCACATCCTTATTGTCAATTGAGAAACCGGCGGCAAAAATACGTGACATCCGGATCACCTCATTTGCATAAACAACAGCTCCGGGGCTGAATGCCATTGAGTCGAAATTTCCTCCCACAAATGGGCAAAGTCCAACTTTTCCCATTATACTGGTCAGGTGGTTCATCCAGAAGCAGTTTCCTGCCAGAAGATCAGGTCCCCAGCCGGGGCCGCTGCCACTGGTTCCGGAGTGGGGAATTCCATAATGGTGCATCATCTCCGCACATCCAAGGTTTATAAGCATTGTGTGGGGTGTGTAGAGACTCATCATCTTTTTCATGTCAAATCCAGCCGGAAGGCTTCCTGCTATGACAGGGGTTTTCTCTTTTACTATCTGTGAAAAGAGAATGCCAGCAAGAAGTTCTGCATTGAGCAATGTCAGAGTGGCTCCAGGGGTTATGGGCGCAGTAGCACCAGACATGCCATAGTTGTTGTAGATAAAAGGCATGCCCCGAATGGCCGTTGCCATGATTTTATCCGAGGTCTCCTGGTTTATGACAAGCGGGGTGATGGGATTGAAATAGGGGATTACAAAGGGCTTTTTGTTCAACTCTCCATGGAGGGTTTCAAACATCTCAAGTAGGGGCTCAAAGCAATTGCTCTCTGATACCAGTAGCACCAGAGGCTTTTTTGTATTTGCCATCATTGCAAGTCCGGCATGAAGATCTGCTGACTCCGGAGGCAGATCACGTGCAATGCCAGGTGTTGATATAACATCGAACTCCTCCAGAGCATCTCCAAGTCGTGTGGCAATCTCCATGTGATCAAGGGTGAAAGGTGTGGTCTTATCGGTAATAGGATCCTGGTAATGCAGGTTGGTGACTCCTATACCAAAGCGGGTTTGATTTTGCTGCTCTTTTGTTATGCCGGGTCCAAGGGTAAAGCTTTTTTGTCCGGTGCGGCTGTAGATATCTACACTTGATGGTGCTTTTTTAATGGCCCACTCAATAAGCTCTTTTTCAGGAAAGACCTGACTTTTATTTTCAACCCTGCAGGAAAATTTTTTAAACAGTGCCACGGCTTTTGGAGAATCAACCCTGATGCCGGTTGTGGCAAGAATTTCAAGGGAGTCGTGGTGAATCCGCTCTATCTGATCTTTGTTTAGTAGATTGAGGGATGGTGTTACAGAAAGCATTGACATTGCAGTTTTTCCTTAACCACTATCAAATGGTTGAACTTAGCGCCCTTCGGGCGGGCTTTTCCATAACCACTTGCTTTTGCAGGAGATAAAATGGAAATTCCTATACTATTAAATTATTATTTTGAATTTTTTGTCAGAACATTGATGACATCCTTCATGGATTCACGGACATGCTTTGAAACAGCATCTACTGCTGCTGATTCATTTCTGTCAGCCATACATTCAAATATCGCATTGTGCTGTATGTATGTCTCCTCTTCATATGCATCCCTTATATGTTCCGAGAGAAGATGTGCATGACGCCTGAGTACCGCCAACTGGTCATGGAGGCTGTTAAGCTGCTTTTCAAGTGGTTTATTGTCACTAAACCTCGCTATCATCATGTGGAACTCTTCATCTGTCTGATTGAAATGCTGTCTGTTTCTTGATGCGATCAGGCGGGGGTAAGCTGTCAGATGCTTTTGAATTTTTTCGATTTTCCTTTCGTCAATATTTTCTATGGCAAGCCTTACTGCAAGCACCTCCAGTGCTTCCCGCAGGGTATAGATATCCTTTACATCCTTGATGGAAAACTCTCTGACCGTAAAGCCACGGTTGTGAAGGCTTGTCACCAGGCCGTGGCTGACCAGACGAATCAGGGCTTCCCTGACAGGCGTACGGCTTACTCCCAGCTCCTCGGCAATGGCTTTATCAGAGATTTTAACTCCGGGCAGCAGTTTGAAACCAAGGATTCTTGATCGTAAAAGCAAATATATTTCAGTTGGCAGCTTTTTTTTCTTCATCAAATTTATTTTGCCAGAAGTTCCCTGGCCAGCCTGACTCCGTCTCCGGCATTTTCTGCAAAGGCATCGGCACCAATACGTTTTGCCCATCTGCGGGTTACAGGTGCACCTCCTACCATGGTTTTAAATTTTCCTTTTAGACCTGCCTCGATAAGGGCATCTTCAAGTTTTTTCTGCTCCGGCATTGTGGTTGTAAGAAGGGCACTTGTGCCAATGATGTCAGCATTAAAAAGATCTGCTTCCTTTAAAAAGGTTTCCACAGAGACATCTCTTCCAAGATCTTTTATTTCAAAACCATTGGCCTTGAAGAGGGATACAACAATTGTTTTTCCTATATCGTGGACATCTCCGGCAACGGTTCCTATGACAACTCTGCCCCGTGCCTGGGCACTGTTTTCAGGAATTGCAGAGTTGATAATATCAGTTGCACCCTGCATCGCATTTGCAGCCTGTATAAGCTCTGGCAAAAACAGCGTTCCCATGCCGAAAAGATCCCCTACTTTATTAATTCCCGGAATAAAGCCTTTGTTGATAAGCTCAATGGGGTCAATCCCTTCTCCTAAGCCCATTTTTGCAGTTTCTTCTGCAAGGGCTGCATCTCCTTTCAGGATTGATTCCATGGCTTTTTCAAATATTTCGGTTTTCATATATCTAATCTCCTTTTCCTTACCTGAAGTTGACTTCTGTTTGATGTTATTTTGATTTTTGTCGACAAAAATATCGACAAAAAATGATGGTGTCAAGTTTTTATTGCCACTGGATATGACTAAGGAAATTGCTCGGAGCCAAATTTCTTTAAACAGGCTATGAATTGGTTGAATTAAGACCGGCTTGGCAATTGCTTCTGGAATAGAAGGTAAATAATGTGGGTTTGGGGCACAATATTTAAATGCAAAATTACATGTAAAAAAATCTTGACTTTCAATTATTATGCAATATATAATTTGATCTTAATCACACCATAATCAGATTTGAATCTGGAGAATAACTTTTTTGTTAAGCTCTCCGGATATCATATGTAATGATGTAGGGATGGGCTGATGGTGCATAAATACATATAAGATTACATGTAATTTTGCACGCCATGCAACTTTTTCTATCACTCTGTAGCGGTATGTCATGTTGTTTTCATCTTTTTCATGCAGAATTTTACCATGAAAATAGATTTTTGTTTTCGTGGTCAGAAGTGGCAGGAATCCGGCCATAAAAATTTAATTCAGTATTTGATTTCGCAGAGGTGAACAGGGTTGAGCGGAGTTTAATGACATCCCCCCATTACTTTTTCAATTTTTTTTTCGTAAAAGGAGAATAAGAAAGTATGGCGGAAATTAAGACCAAAGACAAAACTGTCTTACGAAGCCTTGGGCTTGGCGGCTTTTTTGGTGGTGGTGCCGAGGGAATGATTGATGTCAAGGATGGCAAAATCGTTCGTGTCCGTCCTATGCGGTATGGATGGAAATATAATAAGGAGGATGTCAGACAGTGGGAGATGAAGCGAGACGGCAAAACCATCACTGCTGCCTGGAAATCTCTTCCCGGGCCATTTTCCCTTGCGTACAAAAAAAGAGTTTACTCTCCTAACCGTATTAAATATCCATTAAAGAGGGTGGATTGGGATCCCAATGGAGAACGTAATCCACAGAACAGGGGCAAGAGTAAATATGTAAGAATCTCCTGGGATGAAGCAACTGACCTTATTGCCTCGGAAATCAAGCGGATTCACAAAACCTATGGCTACAATGCAATACTTATGCAGGGGGATGGCCATGGCGAATGTAAAACAATAAACACACCACACGGCCATTCTGGAACACTTCTTGATAACATGGGAGGTTTTACCCTTCAGGTGAGAAATCCTGACAGTTGGGAAGGATGGTATTGGGGTGCCAAGCATGTGTGGGGGCAGGGCGTTCAGGGTAACATGTGGCCTGCGGCCAATATAGTAAACGATACCACGGAAAACTCAGAGCAGGTTCTCTTTTGGGGATGTGATCCTGAAACCACACCCTGGGGATTTACAGGACAGTTTCCAAGTCGTCTTTGCTATTTCTGGTCAGAGGTGGGAATAAAACAGATCTACATCTGTCCTGATCTTAATTACGGGGCTGCTGTTCACGCTGATAAGTGGATTCCTGTGCTGCCAAATACTGATGCTGCACTTCAGCTTGCCATTGCCTATGTCTGGATTACAGAAGATATCTATGACAAGGAGTATGTCGATACCCATGTTGTTGGATTTGAACCCTTTGCAGACTATGTTACAGGAAAAGAGGATGGAGTTCCAAAAACACCTGCCTGGGCATCAAAAAAATGTGGTGTCCCTGAGTGGACAATCAAGGCACTTGCTCGGGAATTTGCCGCAAAAGTGACATCCATTGCTCATTACTTTGGCGGTGGTTTTATCCGTGGCCCTTTTTCCCATGAAAACGCACGCCTTGAGGTTATTCTCCTTGGTATGCAAGGACTTGGAAAACCAGGTGTTCACCATCATCAGCTCACCTATTTTGGTATGCCGAGAAGGGAAGGGCTTGGGGGAACATTTTTCTGGAATCCTGAAATAGAGGAGCGTCTTTCCATTCCTGTAATGTCCTCAGTTACTGCATGGCAGGAGCAGGTGATCCCCAAAACCCTTATACATAAAGCAATTGAATCTGATGAACCCATAACTTTCCATGGTACAGGTGCAATTGAAGCCCTGGCAATGGATCAGTTCAATAAATATACCTACCCCCTACCCAAGGATGAAGGTGGCACTGAAATTCATATGATGTGGACAGATACGCCATGCAGAATCACCTGCTGGAATGGTGGTAACGAAACCCAGCTATCCCTCAGAAATCCAAAGATTGAGTGTATTGTCTCCCAGCACCCCTGGCTTGAAAATGACTGTATATATTCTGATATAATCCTTCCTGCCAACACCTACATGGAAGTGGATGATATTCTGACAAACATCCGCCAGGGAACCCAGCAGCCTAACATCATGATCGCGGATAAAGCAATTGAACCAATTGGAGAGTCCAAAAGCGATTTTGAGATTGTTGTTGAGATAGCAAAAAAACTGGGCTATGAGCAGGAAGTTACAGGTGGCCTTTCCATCCAGGATATGCAGAAAAAGGTATGGGAGTATATGGATGGCGAGAAACTTGTGAGCTGGGAAGATCTTCAGGAGAAGAAGTACTGGATCTACAACACCGCTGAAAACTGGAAGGATGACCCTGCAGGATTTGAGAAATTTGCAAAAGATCCTGAAAAACATAAACTTCCCACCCCTTCGGGAAAACTTGAATTCTACTCTGAAGCTCTGGCAGAAAATTTCCCGGATGACAAGGAGCGCCAGCCGGTTCCTAAATGGATTGAAAAGAGTGCCATGCACGATGAAAGGCTCTCCAGCCATCGTGCCAAGATGTTCCCTCTGCTTCTTATGTCAAATCACGGCAGATGGCGCGTCCACTCACAGTGTGACGACATCACATGGACCCGTGAAGTTCAGACCTGCAAGATTATGGGGCCTGACGGATATAAATATGAACCACTTTGGCTACATACCTCTGAAGCAGAAAAGCGTGGTATCAAACACGGTGATATTGTAAAAATTTTCAATGAAAGAGGCATTGTTCTGGCAGGTGCCTATGTAACAGAGCGTCTGCGTCAGGGTGTTGTTTATATTGATCACGGTGCCCGCCATGATCCCATCAAGACCGGTGAAATTGAAAGGGGCGGAGCAATCAATACCATCTCTCCTGCCGGTATCACCTCAAGAAACTGCGTGGGACAGGCCACAAGCGGCTATCTTGTGCAGGTTGAAAAATTGAGGGGAGAAGAGATGGATAAGTGGAGAAGGGAATATCCGGATGCCTTTGAAAGGGAGTATGATCCCGATGCAGGGCTGAGGTTTGACGCCTGGGTCATAGGAGGAAAAAAATAATGAAAGCGTTTTATATTGATCTGTCTGTATGTAATGGCTGCTACTGCTGCCAGATTGCCTGCAAAGATGAACATGTGGCCAACGACTGGACTCCATATGCAAAGCCACAACCTGATACAGGACAATTCTGGATCGGTTTGACAGAGCTTGTCAGGGGACAGGTGCCAAAGGTAAAAGTCACCTATATTCCCAAAATGTGCCAGCACTGCGATGATGCTCCCTGTATTGAGCAGTGTAAATTTGATGCCATCACCAAAAGAGAAGATGGTCTTGTTCTCATCAATCCTGATAAATGCACCGGCTGCAAGCTCTGCAAGGACACCTGTCCCCATGATGCCATATTCTTCAATGAAGGGCTTAACATTGCCCAGAAATGCACCGGATGCACCCATCTTTTAGATAATGATGATGAGTGGACAGTTCCTCGATGCGTGGATCAATGTCCCACAGATGCCTTACGATTTGGTGAGGAGGATGATTTCAAGGATTTTATAAAGGATGCAGAATTTTTGAATCCTGAAGCCGGAACAAAATCAAGGGTCTATTATAAAAATCTGCCCAAGAAATTTGTGGCTGGAACCATCTATGATCCTGTGGAAAAAGAGGTCATAATCGGAGCTGCCTGTACACTCAAGGATAATGAGTCAGGCGAAAGTTTTACTGCAACAACAGATAACTTTGGTGATTTTTGGTTCAGAAAACTTGCAGATGACCGTACCTTTACTTTGACCATTGATAAGGACGGAAAGCAGAAGGTAATTGAAGAGATTGTGACAGACAAAGATCTTAGCCTTGGTGATATTCCCATGACGCTGTAGTGTTCTTTTAAGGTTTGATTGTCGGGTGGAAAACGCCTTGAACTTTTGAAGTGTCGCATCTTATCCATCCTGGTTCAGACAACTGCAATAACCTCTGAAAAAGCAATAAGATGCCGATTTTGAGATAATCAAAAACGTAGGGGCAAGTTCTGCTTGCCTCTACGTTTCAAGAAATCCCTTTCTTTAAAGAAATTAGATTTCCGTTTTTAATCCAGATCCCCTGCACACTCAATTAAATATTTTGCCATTTCAAGTTTCTGTTTTGGCAGATCAGCTTCATCAATGGCCTTTTGCAGTTGTTTTGACAGGCTTTCATCTGATTTTTCTCTTTTTTTCCATGATGCACCAAAAATTCTTCCAGCTTCCACTTCAATCTGTTTTGAAGTCATTCTTTTCATTTGTTAGCCCTCCCTGATTATGGTTTGGGGATGCGGATAGATCTATTAATTTTGTCCAATGTGCTTTTGGGTGTCAGAGAATAGATTTATCCTGATTTTTCGTTATGAGCCACAAGCTCAGGCAGACAGAAAGAAAAATCATACTCACTCTCCTGTCCACAGCTTGCGCACCCTATATTGGCAATGAGTTTTTCGCACTTAATCCCTTTATCCCGACCAAACTCTATCTGCAGACCCATGCCGCATTTGCTGCAGTACCTGGGAATCACAAGAACAAGGGGAATAGTCGCCTTTGTATCCATTTTTTCGCTGTTGCCATTACAGTTTTTTATCTCCACCTCCCTGATATCATACTCAGCAATTTTAGCATCTTTGAGCTCCTGAAGATAATTTTTGAAGAGGTTCATTGTTATTTTGGCTTTGGAGATTGCCATTTTTTTGCCTGAAGATGTGAACATATTCTGTTCAAGGCATACAGCATATGTAAGTTCTTTGCTCATTGCCTTTAAAATGCTGTGGCTGATTGCCATTCCACGAAGCACTGATTTTTCAAAAAAATTTGCAAAACCCATATAGCCGAATTTTACAAGAAAGTCGGCATCGTGAACAATTCTGGTATTGATATTTTTTGTTCTTTTTTCATTATAAAGGGATAGAAGGCTATCCATGACAATGGTGATGTCAGTCTCTTTAAATCCAGTTTCCTTTAACATGACAGCGGCAATTTCAGCAGCAGTCTCCTCTTCTGGTTTGTCTCCGTCATGGTATGTTCCATTTTCAAATTTTCCGCAGTCATGGAACAGTGCCGTAACAACAGGAATAAGGGGGTCAACTCCTTCTTCATATGCAATTTTCATTGCCATGGAACTTACATACACAGTGTGCTCCCAAAGAAAACTGTCAGAGCCAGCCCTTGAAGCGTACTCAAATTCGGAACGTTCTATCATAGCTTTGATGCTGTTTATCAAATCAGGATAGAGCTCACTCAATAGTTCAAATATGTTCTTTTTTTTGTCATTTTACCTCATTGTACTGCCATGGACTTACAGGGGATATTGTATTGGTCTTTTTAATTATTCATTCTTTATGGGGATGGAAATCAAGCATTCAGTTTGAAAAATATTAACATAATACCATATTACATGCAATTATTTCCTCAAAATCAAGAAAATATTTTTTGTATAACGACCATGGTAGGCCCATCTGCCACAACGAAGCATTAAAGTCCTTTAGAGCCTTAAAAGACGGGGGACATTATGATAAAATTCAAAATCGACATCTTATTTCTTTTTCAGAAGTTCTTGTATTTGTCTGAATCAGGATAACCAGGATGTATAGGATAGATAATTCTGCCTTAGGAATTGATTTTTAATAACGTACATGGCGGATTACCGCCACAATCGAAGGGATGAAAGTCGTTTTTAAAACAGGCTGTTACGGAGACTTTCATATAAACGTGCCCATTCATCTCACCTCCAGCCACCTCTTACAGGCTTGCGATGGGGAGCTTGGGTAAGTTAATTAAAGCCCATTTTTATCTTTGTTAATCCTGGGAATCCTGATTCAGACAGTATTGACAAGGAGCAAAAGATCATAGTTGTTGACTTTGAGTAACAAAGTAAACGGGCATGATTGATTGTGTATCAATCACCCCCAAATATAAAAATGATAGTCATTTTCACGAAAAATTATCTTCCTGGAATAATTTTTGATCTACTGCCCATATTTTCCTGGTTTCTCATGGCTTTTACCTGCTCCACAAGATCGGCCAGAGCCTTTTCCATTACAACAGGAAATGCATCCATGGCCTCTTCATAGGATGTGGCCGGTATCATGGCACGAACTGGAATCGGACCCTCTGGAGACATCATCTGTGTCTCTCCAAAATAGCGTTTGGAGCGGCTTGTGTCCTCAGTGCCATCAATATTTATTGGTGACAGGATTTTTATGGTTGCAATTTTAAAGTCTGTGATTGTCTCTTCCCTGTAAAGGTTTTTTTTGTCAACTGAGAAATCATCGTGCATTATTTTTTCACTCATTACATATTCCTTTTATTTTATATGAAAGTCTAAATAAATAGCTGTTTTTAAAACAACTTTCATTTCTTCGATTGTGGCGGGCATCCGCCATGTACGTTATTAGAAAGTCTCTATAACGGCCACGGCGGTGATCCGCTATGTTAGTTTTCTGGATTCTTTCAGTTTTTTACGAGACCATCAGTTACAGCCCAGTTATTTTCGGGGCATTTCGTGGAGGCATCCTGTGATAGGCATATTTCGGGTAGCCCACCATCATGGCTCCATAGCTCATATGTCCCTCGGGAAGCCCAAGGGCTTTTTGAAGGGGTGGCCAGAACATGGCAGCAGAGTTGAAAAAGCCGCACCAACATCCACCGAGTCCAAATGATGGAAGGGAGAGTTCAAGCCATGTCATGGCAATGATACAGGCAGGCTGGGCTGCAAGGCTCTTTTGGTGGCCATGTGCAAGGATAAGATGGGGAGTATCCCGGGTGATAAGATCAACACCTGCTTCATAGCCCTGTACTATCATTTCCAGGCCAAAAAATGTAGCGGTTTCCGGTTGTTCCTTGATCATCCATTTCATCCAGTCAATCACATGGGCGCAAAGGCTGACAAGTTCCTCCCTGTCATAAATCACATGCCAGTTTACAGGCTGGCGGTTATGACCCGAAGGGGCATGGCTTGCAAGTGTTATGGCCTTTTCCAGCAACTCTTTTTCCACTGGCTTCTTTTTGTAGGTTCTTATGGATCTTCTTTGGCGGAAAAACTGCTCTGCCTGTTCTGTTTCGATTTTGAGATCTTCCCTGATTTCGAGGCAATCTTCAGGTGTGACCTTTTTGTGGGAAATGGCAGCAGTTGGACACACTGCAACACAGTGGCCGCAGTTGATGCAGAAAACTTCTCCTCCGCTCATTATTTCCGGAAATCCGTTTTTAAGATCAATTATCTTGACCGGGCACTCTGCTGCACAAATGGAATCCTTAACGCATTTTTCAATATCAATGGATATAAGACTCATATTTCAAAACTCCTGATATAATTTTTAACATACTTCATATCAACTCAAAATTAGTTTACACTTTTCAAAAAATTCTGAACCATGATTAAAGGATTAAACGGTCATGGCTGCCATCCAGCCACCCTCGAATATGTAAAATTGTATCCATTTCCACGGTAAAGGATAAACACGATTAAAAATTAAGGTAATCCCTTAATCATGAAAATCATGGTTCAAAAAAAATGTAAAACAAGGCTGTTTAAAATAACAAATTAATAAGATACCATGCCATGGGAAGAAAAATAGCAGGGAGCATGCTGCCGATACGTATCTTTGCAGCACCCAGAAGATTTATTCCTATGGCCATGATCAATACTCCACCCACCGAAGACATCTGGCTTACCACTTCCGGTACAAGAAATGGTTTTATAAAAACAGCAGCCATTGTAATGCTTCCCTGGTATAAAAATATGGGAAGACTTGAAAAAAGCACACCAATACCAAAGGATGACCCCAGGATAATTGATGTGATGCCGTCAAGTGCGGATTTTGCAAAAAGTGTCTGGTGGTTTCCTGCAAGTCCGCTTTCAAGGGAACCAACAATGGCCATGGAACCAACACAGAAAATTAATGTTGCTGTTACAAAGCCCTGATAGAATTTTCCATCATCCCCTGTTCCCTTTTCTTTGCCGGAAAATCTTTTTTCAAGGGAGCGGCCAAGATATTCAAGACCGTCTTCAATTCGCATCGCTTCCCCGATAAAACTTCCCAGAGCCAGACTGAAAATAACAACAAGAAGGGCATCGCTTCCCAAAGCGCCCTTGATGCCGATGACCAGTACAGCAAGGGATACAGCATGCATGATGGTTTTATTATATTTGTCGGGAACTCCTCCCTTGAACAAAAGGCCGACAAGGCATCCTGCAATAACTGCCGCAGCATTTACAACTGTTCCAAGCACGATCAATAACTCCTTTGCAGCTCTGAACCTTCATGGTTGAATTCAACAATTTTGATTAAAAAGTCTCCATAATAGTCTGTTTTTAAAGGATTTTCATGCTTTGCTGTGGCATATGTGTCTGCCATGGCCGTTAAAGGAAAACGAACACACAATATTATGGTGTCAGGTTTGAGAACTTATGACTCTTTAATTATCTGTAATCTTTATAATTTATTCCGTATTTGCCTGCTTTGTATGAAAACTTTCTTACTGTTGTATCAATAAGCTCCGCTGCTTTTTTGATATTGCCGCGTGTATTTTTAAGTGAGTCTATTATCATCTCCTTTTCAAGATTGGCCACAGCCTCTTCAAGGGTTATTGGAGCAAGGGTATGTGACTCCTTTCCTGTCTGAAGGCTTGGAGGAAGATGGTAGCTGTGGATTGCTCCTTCATTGCATAGGATAACAGCTCTTTCAATGCAGTTTTCAAGCTCTCTGACATTACCTGGCCAATGGTACTCCATCAGCATATCAATTGCCGGAGTTGAAAATCGTTTAATCTCCTTAAAATGCTCCTTGGCGTATTTTTCCAGAAAATGGTCGGCGAGAAGGATTACATCTGTTTTTCTCATTCTGAGGCTTGGCATATATATTGGAAAAACATTAAGGCGGAAATAGAGGTCATCCCTGAACTTGCCTTTCTCAACCATCTCCTCAAGGTTACTGTTTGTGGCAGCGATGATTCGGACATCCACCTTTATGGTCTGATGGCCTCCCACCCTTTCAAACTCTTTTTCCTGGAGAACCCGCAGAAGTTTTACCTGAACCCCAAGATCCATGGTGCCTATCTCATCCAGAAATATTGTACCCTGATGGGCCAGCTCAAATTTACCTTTTTTCTGGTTAAGTGCCCCTGTAAATGAACCTTTTTCGTGACCAAATAGTTCGCTTTCTATAAGGTTTTCAGGCAGGGCAGCACAGTTTATTTTTACAAAGGGGTGGTTTGTGCGAAAACTGTTGTAGTGTATGGAGTTGGCCACAAGCTCCTTTCCAGTACCGCTTTCACCTCTTATAAGTACAGTTGCGTTGCTTCTGGATACCTGGGAGATCATCTGGAAAACTTCCCGCATCTTGTTGCTGTTTCCAATGATATTGGTAAAGCTGTAGCGGTTTTCAAGCTCTTCCTTCAAGCGGACATTCTCTTTTCTCAGTTTCTCCTTTTCCATGTGAATTCTTTCTAAGTTTATCACATGGCGGGCAATCATTGTGGCCACAACAGAGAGGGTCTTCTCTCCTTTCTGTAGAGCGGTTTTGCCTTCATATGGACGGTCAGCACTCAAAGCTCCCACAACCCTTTTGCCCTTTTTAATGGGAACACATATGAATGAGTAATCCATGCCCTGTTCCTGCCTGTGTGAATCTGTACGATTGAGAAACATAGGTTCTTCATTTATTCTTGGAACAACAGCAGATTCTCCGGTCTGTATAACCTTGCCTGTAACTCCTTCTCCCAATTGATATTTTGCCCTGCGTTTGGCCTGTTCTGAAATACCGTGGGCAACTTCAATTCTTATCTCTCTTGTAACAGGATCAAGGAGAGTTACTGTGCCTCTTATCAGATTAAGGGATTCTGCAAGGATATCCATTACCCTGTAAAGGGCTTTTTTCATATCGAGATTTTCGTTCAATGCTTCATTTATTTCGTAAAGAAGTGAAATTTCCTCAATGGACTTCATTTCCAACCTCTCTTGGTTTTAACTCCGTATAGAGCCATAGCTTTCTATTTTGCACATTCTTTTTGCACCGTTATTCAACCCATGTTTCCACATAACCATTAAGGTGACCTGGGCATTTTAACAGTAACATGAATTGCTTTTCATTTTCAGTTGCCGAGCTACATTATCATAAATCTTGATTTATAACACCTTTAATGAGATAATCATTTAAAATAAAAACAATTAGTTTTGTATTATTTAGTTGTTTTGTTGCATAAAAAGCATCTCTTTCGGACATTGGCAATCTCATGACTCCCTTGGATTTGAAAGGCAATCAGAAGCACTGAATGATACCGTATTAACGGATTTGGGAAAAGCGCATGGTTTCACATGTGCAAATGGAATAAGCAATGAGCCCGCACACCCGTAAAAATATCCACAAGATAAGGGATGTACATAAAACCATCGACGTAATGCTTGAAATTGCAGATGCCGTGAACAGAACCTCCAGCCTTGAGAATTTTTATAAGGCTATACACAATTCCCTTTCACGTATTCTAAATGTTGACAATTTCTTTATTGCAATTTTCCAGCCCGATGAGGACAGGATTGTTTTTCCCTATTATACCGACCAGAAGGATGGCAGCCTCACTTGTATTGACAATATAAGCAGGACAGCATCTTTGACAGCCCGTGTCATAAAGGCGGGAAAGCCTCTTATGTTTTCAAGGGACGAGATGTACAGGTACTCAGAACAGACTGGTCTTCCCCTTGTGGGAACTCCAAGTTTGATATGGCTTGGTGCCCCTTTGACCATTAAAGGAAGCGTTATGGGGGTTATTGCTGTACAAAGCTATGCCTATGAAAGAATGTACGAAGAGAGTGATCTTGGAATTCTCAATATTGTAGCCCAGTATATTGCTTTGGCCATTGAGAGGAAAAAGTCTGATGAGGCTTATAAAAAGCAGCGCAAGATTCTGGAAAAAATCCTGGAAACATCACCGATTGGAATAGCTCTTCTTGAAAACAGGGTTTTTAAATGGGTAAATCCGGAGATGTTGACACTTTTTGGCTATGAAAAAAAAGAGGAGTTTCAAGATGCCAGCGTGGCCATGATCTATGAATCCCGTGAAGAGTTCATGAGCGCAGGAGAGAGGATATACTCAGGCTTTACCCATGGCGGAAGAATAGAAATTGAAACCCGATTGAGAAGAAAGGATGGCTCCACCTTTCCTGCCAATATAAATATAAGCAGTGCCAACCCTGTAAGCCCCATGTCCTGGATAATTGCTACATTTACGGATCTTTCCGGCAGAAAACAGGCTGAAGAAGAGAAGATAAAAAATGAAAAACTCCAGGGTGTTATTGAGATGGCAGGAGCTGTGTGCCATGAATTGAATCAGCCTCTTCAGGCAATTATGGGGTACTCTGATCTTATTATGATGGATCATGAGAATGATGCCCAGCTTATAAAGGATCTTCAGGCCATCGGTAAACAGGTGGAGAGAATTGCAAGGATTACCAGCCGTCTTGCAAGCATTACAAGCTACAAGACCGTTGATTATCCGGGGAACAGGAAAATTGTGGATATCTGGGGATCAAGTGAATCAAAACAGGAATTGAAAAAACAGCATTAAAATGGAGAAAAAATGAAATTCACTGTAAAGGATATTTTAAACCTTGAAGTTGCCCCTGCCCTTGGATGTACCGAGCCTACAGCTATTGCCCTTGGTTCAGCGGCTGCATCTTCACTGCTTTTCGAGGGAATATCTTCTTATGTTTCATCATCATCTTCTTCTTCTGCTACTACTGCTGGTGATGACAAAAAAGATTCAACTTCTGTTTGCAGGGAACCTGAAGGTATAGAACTCTGGCTTGACCCCAATATTTTTAAAAACGGCCTTGCAGTTGCCATTCCAGGAACAGGAGGACTTTCAGGACTTGATCTTGCCTCTGCAATAGGTGCTCTTGCCGGTGACCCTTCCCTTGGCATGGAAGTTTTAATGCCAATCACTGATGAAGATGTAAAGGCAGCTTCACGTTTTGTTTCAAAGGGTAAGGTAAAAATAAACCTCATGGAAAACCATCGTGGACTCTATGTTAAAACCAGAATCCATGGGAAAAATGGAACTCAAAGCGCAACTTCTCTCATTGAAGTGCTTCATGATAATATCACATCCCTTGAAATTAATGGTAAGCCTGTTGAAGACCACCCTCTTTACAGAAAGGGGGGATCTGGCAAAAAAGGTAATGCTGCTGATCTTGAAAAAGAGCTTAAGCAAGTTTCAATGGAGACTGTTTTTTCCCTGATGTCCCAGTTTGACAGTGATGACCTGGATTTTATTGAGAAGGGAATCGAGATGAATATGGCTCTTTCCCGATATGGCCTGGAGCACGACTGCGGCCTTCAGGTTGGGTCAACCTTGAAAAGGCTTGCGGCTAAAGGCCTTGTTATGCCGGATATGATCCATGATGCAAGGGTTATGACTGCTGCGGCAGGAGATGCAAGAATGTCAGGGGCAAGGCTGCCTGCCATGAGTTCTGCCGGAAGTGGTAACCACGGCCTTACAGCCATTTTGCCTGTTAAGGCGGTTGCTGATCATATCAATGCCGGAAGAGATGACCTGTGCCGCGCTGTGGGGCTCAGCCATATTATAACGGCATGCATAAAGGCACATACAGGACGCCTTGCAGCCATATGTGCCTGCTCTGTGGCTGCCGGTGCAGGTGCTGCGGCTGCCATTGCCTGGCTTCTTGGTGGAACCCATGAGCAGATTGGCGCTGCTGTGGAAAATATTATTGAAGATCTTGCCGGAGTTATCTGTGATGGAGCAAAAAACAGTTGTGCATTAAAGCTTGACACTGCTGCCGGTGCTGCTGTCCAGGCCGCTCTGTTTGCTGTCAACGGCCTTAATGTCAAAATGACTGATGGCATTGTTGGCCAGTCTCCCGAAAAAACCATAAGAAACATTGGAATTTTAAGCTCTGAAGGGATGGTGGAGACAGACAGGGTTATCCTAAAGATCATGCTGGATAAAATTATGACATCAAGCTAATTTCCCTGCAAGCTTTGCTTGCCTGGTATCAAAAAGCCTTATGTATTGAAATGCAATTGAGATGAAAAAAATATTTCAAGGTTTTTCACCCTTCGTAGTTGTTGGTATTGTGCTTATCCTTGTGCCCATTTTTGTGCTCATGACCGTTAACAATATTCGTGAGCAGAAAGAGAGAACCATTGAGAAATTAACAGGAAAGGGCATATTTCTCATACGTGCATTTGAAGCCGGCACCAGAACCGGCATGATGAGCATGGAGTTCGGAGTGGCACGGGTTCAGCGCCTTCTTACCGAGACAGCTCTTCAGCCCGAGGTGGCCTATATGATGATCACCAAGGCTGACGGCAGAATTCTTGCTCACAGTAATCCTGAGAGGGTGGGAGGGCTGTACGAAAATATGCCCGATATCTCCACCCTTAATGAACCCACCATATTGCAGCACAGGGCGATTTTCTCAGTCAAAGATGGTATTGAACCGGTTTTTCAGGTTTTCAAGAAATTTACTCCTGCCCACAGGCGCTCCAGAAAAGGCCGTCCTCTTCCGCCCTGGTGTATGGGGGAGGGAAATTTCCCTGGATGTATACCACCTGTAAATGAAACGATACCTTCCGAACCATCCGCTGTTGTTGATTCAACTGGGAATAGTAATGCTTTGCCAGAAGATCTTGATGAAATAAACGATGCCTCCTCTGCAATTTCTGCCCCTGAATCTTCAGATATATCAAAGTTCTCAAAAGAGAGGGATTTGTCTCGGAAAATGGACTGGTTACGTGCCCATTTTTTCAACCACAATCGGGAACTCATGGAGAAAAACCATCCATTTAATAATGGCCAGATCATTTTTGCTGCCCTTGATATGTCCGAGGTGCAAAGGGAGAGCAAGCAGTATCTCCGCCACGCCATTGTCATGGGTGTGATGTTTTTCATTCTTTGCTGTGCCGGAATTGTAAGTGTACTGGCAATCCAGGGATATCGTTCGGTACGTTCTTCCCTTGATCGTATGAAAGAGGAGGTGGAGAGAAGCCGCCGTCTTGCTGCTGTTGGAAAACTTGCAGCAGGTGTTGCCCATGAAATACGCAATCCCTTAAGCTCCATAAAGGGATTTGCAACATGGTTTCGGGAGCGTTACAGCAGCGTGGATGAAGATCGTGAGGTGGCTGATGTAATGATCCAGGAAGTTGAGAGGCTCAATCGGGCAGTCACCCAGCTTCTGGAGCTTTCCAAACCCCTTCCGGTTAATAAGATACCCATTAGCATTGAAGAGACTCTTGCCCACTCCATCAAGCTTATTGCCAGAGAATTGAATGAAAAGGGAATGGACGTGGTTGTACAGGTTGATGCTTCCTTGAAACATAAAAATATTACAACCGATCCAGATCTACTCAATCAGATATTGCTCAATCTCTATCTTAATGCCATGCAGGCCATGGAGGATAAGGGGGGAAAACTTGAAGTTCTGGTAACTGAAGCAGGCTCCGGAGCTTCAAAAGCGGTTTTGCTGAAAGTGAGTGATACTGGCCGGGGAATAGAAACTGCGGATCTTGAACATATTTTTGACCCATATTTTACAAATCGGCCAGGTGGTACAGGTCTTGGCCTTGCTATGGTGCATAGGGCAATAGAGGCTCTTGGGGCTGAGATTCGGGTGGAGAGTCAAAAAGGGCAGGGGACTCGGTTTTTTATCAGATTGCCTGTTGACAGGAGGCAAAGGTGATTCTTCAAAATCTTATTTTTAAAAGCATCGAATTCGATGCCTTTAAAAAAATGAAGCTGGAAGTTACCATTGGCCGGAAAAAATTTGGTTGTCGGGGATATTTTGTGGGTTTATCTATTGTAAGCATTGGATATTTGATTTAGAAAGAAAGAATCCTTTGTTTCTGAATTTTTGTTTTTTTACTTACCACGTTCGGTTTTAGTACATGGAGAAGGCATGAACACCAAGGAGATCATCGATAAAATTTTTAAAGATCCAAGGACCAAATATGAGCTTTCAGAGTTTGAAACCCTTGGAAAGCCGATGGACGAACTCATTGAGATCTATCCCAGAACAGTGGATTCCGGACGTGATGCAGGTAAGACCAAATACTTCATTAAAAGCGTTGTCCCTTTTTCATCGGGCAAAGAGGAAGCTCAGGTTTTTGTTGAAGGCGGTAAGACCAGCCCGGAAGAGATTGTCCGGCAGTTGTGGGTTTACAAATTGATTCACAGCTATGGGTATAAAGCGGATGAGATCGAGCTTGAAAAAAGTATCCATTTCGGTACCGAAGTGGGGACAAAAGCCGCCGATATCGTGGTCTATACCGACAATGCCAAAGAGACCCCCAAAATCATCATCGAGGTGAAAAAGCCCAAGCGAAAAGACGGTATCGAGCAACTGAAAAGCTATCTCAATGCCGAAGGTTCACCGGTGGGGGTGTGGTCCAACGGCAGCGATCGGATTATCCTCTATCGTCCCTATCCAAAAGATTTCGATGACACCCTGTATGAAATACCCAAACGGGGACAGGAACCCAAGGATGTTCTTGAAGCAAAGAAGACCCTGGCCCATCTCAGAACAGACTTCAATTTCAAGAAAATCATTCAAGATATTGAAGAGCTGGTGCTGGCGGACAGCGGCAAGGATGAGTTCAATGAAATTTTCAAGTTGATCTTCGCCAAAATCTGGGATGAGAAGGAAGCCCTTGAAAACAGGAAAAACAAAGAGCTTGAGTTCAGTAAATCCCTTGATCCCGATATTACATACAGTCGGATCAACCATCTTTTCAAAAAAGCGTGCGAAGAGTGGCCCGGTATTTTCAAGGAGGGGGAGGACATTGAGCTGACCAAGCGCCATTTGCAAGTCTGCATCGGCCCCATTGAGGGCGTTCGATTGATGGGTTCTAATTTGCGGATTATGGATGATGCGTTTGAATATCTTCTCCCCACCGAAGCTAAAAAGAAGAAGGGGCAGTTTTTTACCCCCCGCCATGTGGTGGAGATGTGTGTCCGCATGCTCAATCCCACCCGGAAAGAGTATGTCATGGATCCGGCCTGCGGTTCTGCCGGCTTTTTGCTTCATGCCATGGAGTGGTGCTACCCGGCCAAAGATACGGAGAGTCGGGAAAACCGAAAATTCAAGTACGCTTCAAAATATTTATGGGGGATCGATTTTGAGGAGCGGGCCGCCAAAACCTCACGGGCGCTCATGCTCATTGCCGGGGATGGTCATACCAAAATTTTCGGCCCGGATGTGAGCAGCCTTGATCCCAAGACATGGCATGAAACCATGTCCGGTCAAAACCTGATGCAGGAGCTGGTCAGGGAAAAGCTGTTGATGCACAAGGTCGCCCGGGAAGATGAAGGCTCCATTTATAAGGATGATGACCTGTCATGGCGATATTTTGATGAGTTGAAATTTGATGTCATTCTCGCCAATCCCCCTTTTGCCGGTGAGATGAAAGATAAAAAGATGCTGGCCCATTACACTCTGGCAAAGCCGGCATTGAAGCGCGCCAAAGGCAAATCAGCCAAGGAGGAACGGGACGTTCTTTTTATCGAGCGTATCATGAAGTTTCTGAAACCTGGAGGACGCGCCGCCATTGTGCTCCCCCAGGGAAAGTTCAACAATTCCTCCCTTGCCTTTATTCGGGAGTGGATTTTACGAAAGGCACGGCTTCTGGCCGTGGTCGGTCTCCATCCCAACACTTTCAAACCCCACACCGGTACCAAAACATCGGTTCTCTTTGTCCAGAAATACACCGAAGCCCAACTGGCCCATATTCAGACCGTAAAAGAAGAAGTGGCGGCATCCTGCCCGGACTACGAACAGCAGATCAAGGATTTGATTCAGAACCATCTCTATGCGGTTGATGTGCCGGAAGATCAGATTCCCGAAGAGATCATGGAGCTGATGATGGAGAATTTCACAGACCCGGAACCGGAGGTGCTGGAGAGTGAAACAGAGGATGATCAGGAATTCGGCATTGCTGCCGACGGAGCGGTCAGCCTTGAAGATCAACTGGAATCCATGAGTGAAACCATTGCAGATCTCCGAAGAGAGCTGGTGAAAGCCAAAACAAAGCTGATGAATTTTGACAGCGATCTGGATACCCTGAAAGAGAGAGCTGATCAGGAAATGGCGGTCATCTCCCAGTGGTGGGAAGGGACAAAAAGGGATTTGAACAAGGAACTGAAACCCATCAAAGAGAAACTGAAAGCCGACACCAAAACCCTGAAAGCCACGCAGAAAGAGAAGAAGAAAAAGCTCAATGCCCAGATCAAATCCCTGGAAAAATCGATCATCGACGCCGAGAACGACAAAAAGTTGTTGACCAACAAAGGCAAACTGACCCTGATTCTGGAGGATACTGAGCTGGTCACCACCCTCAAGGAGCGGTGGATCGATGCTGAAACCGCCAAACAGCTCGATTACCCTATCTTCATGGCCGTCAGTGAACGGGGCGGTAAAAACAACTCCGGGGATTATGAACACCTTCTGGATGACGACGGCAACTTCATTGAAAACGAAGACGGCCAGCCCATCGTTGATCAGGATCTGGTGAACTATGCCCTGACCCCGGAGGAGTTGGCAGATGTGGAAAATTTCACGGAGGAGAACCTCTGCATTGCCGAAGCCTTTGTGCGCTTTGCCAAAAAGCATGAGCTTGATTTCTGGAGGGTTGGGTGATGGCGGTTTGGAGCGAGGCTAACATAGTTGAAATTTCCCAAAATAAACGGATCGATAGTGAATTTTTTCACCCTGAATATATTTCAGCGGAAAATTTAGTAAGCAAAGTTGGCAATATCAGTCATCTTGGCTTCCTTGGTCAGTTTGTTATTGGCCCTTTTGGCTCTGCTTTTCATGTCAGTAATTATGAATTAAATGAAAAATTTAGATATATTCGTGGTAAGGATGTAAAACCATTCCAGCTTAAAAATGATGATAATGTTTACA
>NZ_LT828554.1:155260-166838 GCF_900170035.1 Desulfamplus magnetovallimortis
TTTACATACCTCAAAAAGATTTTGAAAGGCTTAGCAAATATTCTGTTTGCGAAGATGACTTGATTATATCTGTAGTAGGTACCTTAGGTAATGTTGCGATTATTCCTAAAAATCAAATAGGAATTTTTAGTTGTAAGAGCACGTTGTTTAGAAATTCGTCAATAGATCCCTATTACTTACTTGCTTATCTAAATTCTAACTATGGTCGCAAATGCTTATTAAGAAGACAACGAGGTGCAGTACAAACTGGATTAAATAAAGATGATTTAAAAACCGTACCTGTTCCGATTTTTTCTGATATAATTCATAACTATATCGGTCAGTTAATTAGAAAAGCCTTGAAATTGAATTTTGAATCTCAAGTGTTGACCACAAAGACTCAACAACTTCTGGAAAATGAATTGGGACTGGATAAACTAAAGTTCGAAAATCCAGTGGGTTATGAGGCCAACTTTAGTGAAATTGTTTTTGCCAGGAGGATAGATTCTCAATGTTACAGACCTGAGTATATCAATTATGAGAAACATCTTCGGGAGCATTCTCAAATTGATGATCTGAGAAATCTCGTAGAATCATCAGTCAAAGGTAAGCAGATGGCAATCTCTTCTGATGGGACACTAAACTACGCCAGCATTAAAGATATCCAAGGTTTGGAGTTAATATCGGATAGTTTTTGTCATTTTTCTTCTGATACGAGAATTGCCGATAAAGGCGATTTGCTTCTTGCTATCACCGGCGCTACAATTGGAAAAATTGGAATTATCGATAGATATGATCGACTTGCGTTTAGTGGTGATTTGTTGGGACTTAAAGTAAAAAACAATATTGATCCTTTTTATCTTTTGGCTGTAATGCAGAGTCCAATTGGTCAAAGTCAATGTAAAAGATGGATAACTGGTTCAACAAATGGGCATCTTGCTCCACAGGATGTTGGAAAGATTGTTATCCCAAGGTTAGGGAATCAAAAAGAACAATTGATTTCGGAAAAGATCAATGAGTCTCTGAAAGCGAGGTGTGAATCAGAAATTTTGCTGGAAAAAGCAAAAACCCGTGTCGAAGAGCTCATCGAAAAAGCCGCTGAACAATCACCGGCATAAGTCGAGCCGGGAAAAAGACAGTGATAGGACGAACTATGTTATCCAGAACTGGATGAGAACCCGAAGCACCATTGAGTTCATGGGACTTTGGGAACAAATCCATAATCCTTATTTTAAAGGGGTCGAATTCGACCTGTTTCAAATGATGAAAGACCCAATCGTTCAAGATATTCGCCGTCATCGGAAAGAATATGGCAAAGAAAATGAAAATGACCTGGATAAAATCATTGAATCACTTCGCACCCGTGAGCGTTATTCAAAACGGAAAGTGTTGAATCCAGGCCCAAAGTTACGGCTGGTTTCTACTGGAACGGTCGGGGGACCGCGTATCGTGCCTTTTTCAACAAAGGTATTATCTGACACTCCATAGAGGGAAGAGAGACGCTGCATGAATCTCACAACCGAAGACAAACGCCTTTTACAGGAACTGTGCGACCGGCACAGCGTCAGCTATGACAAGGTGATCCAGCTTTTGAAGACCGTCAATGCCTATGAATTGAAAGATCGTCGAACCGGGATTTACGATGCCTTGCGGGAGATCATCACAAGCGATTTGCACTGAACCGGAGTGAAATAATGAAATTTCGAAAACTGATCATCGAAAATTACAAGTCATTTCAATTTCCAACGGAACTCCATTTCCCGGACGGTGATGACGGCAAAAGCATCTTTCTCATTGGCGGAATGAACGGCGCCGGCAAGACCTCCATCATGGAAGCCATCAATTTTTGTCTTTACGGCGGAAAAGCGGATCTCATTTTTAAAGCGATCAACCGCAAAGAGAAAGCCCGGGGAAACGTCAGGGTCTCATTTGAACTGGAACTGGAGATGGATGATTTTTCCGAACTGATCATCAAACGCACCTGGAGTGCCGGTGCCGTAGATTCCCCCAAAGCCAGGGATATTGATGAACGCCTGGTGGTGGTTCGGGACGGAAAGCGGGTATCCATACAGAACAAGAAAATGTGGCAGGACTTTATCCGGGCCACCATCCCACCGGGCATTACCCAGTTCTTTTTCTTTGATGGCGAGAAAATCCAGGAGATTGCCGCAGACGACCATTCCGAGGTACGCCTGAAATCTTCCCTTGAAACGGCCCTTGGACTGCAATACATCAATCGTCTGTCTCAGGACGTTCTTTATCTGAAACAGGAAGAACGAAAAGGATTTGTGGAGATATCCGATGAAGATCTCAACTTCAAGGAGATGGAGCTGAAAAAGGAACGGGGCCGGTTGCAACGAAAGCAAAAGGAACATGAAGAGATCGCGGAGGCCCTTGCCGAATTCAAAACCCAACAGGAAGCGGCCCAAAAAAGGTTTCAGGCCATTTTTCATACAGATCCTGAGAGCCGGGAGAGCATCCGTGAAAAGGAAAAAAAGCGGGTACAGACATCCAATCGCCTGACCCAGGTGGAGAACGAGATCAAAGGGTTGTGTGAGAAGTTTCTTCCGTTCAGCCTGGCAGGCGGTTTGTTTGACGGCATCAAACAGTAGATTGAAAAAGAGCGGGAATCCACCCAGGGAGAAGCCATCAAAGCCCATGCCGCAGAATTGGCCAAACGGATTGTACGCATGGTGGAAGAGCCGGAACCCATCTATCGGGAAACCCTCACTCCGGAAAAGATGAAAGAGCTTGAAACGCGGATATACCGTCTGCTCAAAGAGGGTGTGGCATTGGAAGATACCCCCAAAATATTAAACCTGTCCGAGCGGGACGCCGCCAGGGTGTTGCAGAAAATGGAATGGCTTGAAAACAGCGATGTCTTCATGATCCAACCGTTGATCGAAGAGAAACGGGAGATTCAGACGCAATTGAAAAAGATTGAAGCCTCTTTGCAGATCGGAGCGGCAACCGAGAGTGAAAGTGAGCTGTTCGATCAATTGCAGGCGGATATTGAGAGTTGCGCCACCCAGATGGGCAGGAAAACAGAGCAGCTTCGCACCGTGGAAGATGAGATGATACGCCTGGAAAAACAGGTCAGGGAGATCGAAACAGAGATTGAACAGTTATATGAGAAGCACCATCTCTCTAAGGAAAAGGCCATGTTCATCAGTGAGTGTGATGCCATTGCCGGACTGTTGAGTCAATTCATTGTGCGTCTCCGGAAAAATAAAATCCACCTGCTGCAGGAGAGAACCTTTGAAATGTACAAGCGCCTCTCCAGTAAGAGCGGATTGATCAAAGACATCACCATCGACGAGACAACCTATGAAATTCATATCATCGACAAAAACGGGCATGAGATCATGAAATCGGGGTTGTCTGCCGGAGAAAAAGAAGTCTTTGCCGTCTCTTTGCTATGGGGGCTTGCCCAGACCAGTCAGGTGTCACTGCCCATTATTGTGGATACCCCCCTCTCCCGCCTCGACAGCACCCACAGAGACAATATCATCAACCACTATTTTCCCAATGCCGGAGAGCAGGTGATCATCCTTTCAACAGATACGGAGATTGATACCGATTACTATCGAACCCTTCAGCCCTGTTTGAGTGGGGCAGCCCACCTCGACTTCGATAAGGGACGGGAGTTGACGACAATTCAATCCGGATATTTCTGGGAGGCGTAGCATGGCGGATCGATTGTACACCAGCAGTGAAGCAGATGAGATACTGAGTGCCCTCCGTTTTGAGACAAAACTGGACAAAGTGGTGCTGGCCCGTATTGCCTTCTCCCTCTCCCTTGCCGAGGTGGGAGCGGATGTGCCTGTCAGTGTCAAGTTTGATGGCAGTGAGATGAAACGTCCCACTTTTATTGGAGATGACGAGACATTTATCCGTACACTGATTTCCCATGTATATCAAAACTCTGAAATCAGTGAAGAGACCTTTTATTCCAACAAGTCCATCATAAAAAATCACATTGATCATGGCTGCCGTTGGCTGTTGGATCTTTTTGTGGAGTGCGGACGGGACAGTGAGCATCTGTTATCGAAGCTGGCCGACAGAGTGGTGTTTTCCGGTCGAAAAGAGGCAAAAGGCCGGGGGCTGACCCTGTTCGTCGGCAAATCAATGCTGAAAAAAAACGATCTTTTCATGGAGCTGAACAACACCGCACGCCATGCCAATTCACATCTTGCCATCATGGGCAAACCAGGGGTTGGAAAAACACAATTTTTGCTCAAACTTTTAACCGATATCCGTATTCAATCCAATTTTCAGACCCATTTCATCTATTTTGATTATAAAGGGGATGTGGTGGACAATGAACGATTTATTGAAGCGGCAAAGGTCCAGCCATATCAGTTGCTCCATGAAGGCACTTCACTCCCTGTCAACCCCTTCATCCTTCCGTCTTATGATGAGCAGACCATCAATGTGTCGGCCCGGGAGAAATCCGAAAGCTTTGCATCCATCAACTCCCGCTTGGGTGTGGTTCAGAAAGGCGCTTTGACCGAAGCCATCAGGGCGGCATATGCCAAACGAAAAGATGCATCCGCCCCTTATCCCGATTTTCAGGATGTGCTCGAAATGGCCACCCTCATGTATGAAGAGGACAATAAAAAAGACGACAGCCTTATGGAGGTGCTCAAGGATCTGGCTGATTTCGATCTCTTCTGGAAGCATGGGGATGAAAACCCGCCCATCAGCCGTTTGACCAATCGAACGCTTTTAATCGATCTTCATATCATGCCGGTACTGAAAGAGCTGGTGGCCTATCTCGTCATTGAACGGATCTATAAAGAGATGGCCTCACTTCCGGACAGCCCGGTTGAAGAGGGGCACCGTACCATCAGAACCATTCTAGTCATTGATGAGGCGCATAACTATTTGAGCCAAAAGAACATCTTTTTGCAGCGTATTATCCGGGAAGGGCGATCGAAAGGAATCGTGGTCTTTTTTGCCAGTCAATCTCCCAATGATTATCAGCAAAAGTTTTTCAATTTTCAGGAGCTGTTGGAATTTGTGTTTGTGTTTCAATGTGATGGGGTGTCGGCAAAGTCGATTCAGGATATTCTGGGCTGTGGACAAAAAACGGCAAAGGAGCTGCAGGCGGAAGTGGCGCGTCTGGAGCCGTGGCAAGTGATCAGTCGAAGTGATGTTAAAACAGAAGAGTTTGCCAAATTTACGGCAGAAGCATTTTATAAAAATTATTCATGATTAAACACTCATGGCCGATGTATATCGGTCACCCCAAACATGAAAATAGTGAGGGATATTTTCACGGTAAAAAAGTGCTTATGCTCAAATGCCATGGGAGAGAAACGCAAGGTTATTTCATTAAGGAATGAGTACGAAATAAGATGCTCAATTAGAATTTTTAAACGTACTGCCTGCAATGGTCGCCTGTTTTGAAATGGGCAAGTTATTTATGACTCATTCCTAAATCAGTGTTAAGGATCGGCAATGCCAAAACGAATCATGGAGCTTCCGGAAAATGAGCGTCCCAGGGAAAAACTTCGGGAAAAAGGTGCAGCATCATTATCCGATATTGAGCTATTAGCGGTTCTTTTGGGAAGTGGAACTCAAAAATATGACGTCCTGAGAGTCGCCAAAAACCTTATCAAGACCATCGATGAAAAAGGAATTTCGCTTTCAGTAAAGGATTTGCAGGTTGTGGAAGGTATTAGGATGGCCAAGGCTTCGGCGTTGAGCGCAGCCTTTGAATTTGCAAGACGGAGAATAAAACCCGAGGGGTTGAAAATTCAATCTCCCCTGGATATCCTGCCCATGATTCAGCACTACAGCGACCGGAAGCAGGAACATTTTTTGAGCATCTCCCTGAATGGAGCCAATGAGGTGATCAATATCCGAATTGTGACCATTGGCCTTGTCAATCAAGCGCCGGTGCATCCTCGGGAAATCTTTGCTGATGTGTTGATGGATAGAGCATCTGCCCTCATCATTGCCCACAATCACCCCTCCGGAAATCTTCAACCCAGTCAGGAAGATATCGAAATTACCCATAAAGTGAGAGATGCTGCACGGGTATTAGGCATTCGATTGCTGGATCACATTATTTTCAGCAGAAAAGGGCATTACTCTTTTCTGGAAAGTGGAATGATAAAAAAATAAAAATTTTAAAAATCGTCGAAGTTTCCCTTTGTTTTGAAAAAGAGATAATGTTTCAAATGAACAGACTCCACTATGCCAAAGATATAAAATATTTTATAATATCAGATATTTTTGGCAAAACAGTTGCAATTGACAAGTTAGCTGATGATCTTGATTTAGATATTGATATTGATATTATTGATCCCTATGCCGGAAAAGATATGCAATTCCATTCCGAGGAGCAGGCCTATCGATTTTTTATGAGCAATGTGGGACTGGATTGTTATTGTGATATTGTAAAACATCGTTTGGACACAACTCAGATGCAACTTGTTTTGATAGCCTTCAGCGTGGGTGCTTCTTCTGCCTGGAAAATTTCAGAAACATTTGCCCCTGAAAAAGTTAAGCATCTCTTCTGTTTTTATGGTTCCCAGGTCAGACATTCACTTACCATTGAGCCTGTAGTTCCCATCGAATATATCATGCCGTGTCAGGAGAATGGATTCAGCGTTGCTGAATTGTCAAGCCGCCTTTCAGAAAAGCAGAATGTTTTAGTTCATGAAACGTCCTATTTGCATGGATTCATGAATGCTTTTTCAAGAAACTACAATTCTATGGGCTACACTCAATATGTGAATTGGCTGTGTGAACAGATTATTGCATGAATCATTGAGAACAAGGATGTTGAAAACTCCATGAAAACTGAAAAAAACAAAATACTGGTGGTGGATGATGACCCTGGACACAGAACCATGCTCAAAACCTTGATGGGAGGCTGGGGCTATGAGATTTATCTGGCCGATGACGGTTCTACAGGAGTTGATATGGTCATGGATGGTGATATCCATTTTGATATGGTTCTCATGGATATGAAGATGCTCAAGATGTCCGGCATGGAGGCCCTGGAAAAGATCGTGGCTTACAACCCAGCACTTCCTGTGATCATCATGACTGCTTTTTCATCAATTGAAACTGCTGTGGAAGCCCTGAAAAAAGGTGCATATGACTATCTGACCAAACCCCTTGATTTTGATAAGTTGAAGCTGACCATTGCCCATGTTATTGAAACTTTATACCTGAAACATGAGAATACCACATTGAAGGAGCAGTTGAGCCAGGGATTTTTACGGGAGAAGATTATAGGAAACAGCCCTGCAATGACCGCTTTGCTGGAGACAGTGGAGATGGCTGCGGCATCTGACGCAGGAATTCTTATAACCGGCCCTTCCGGTACTGGAAAGGAGCTTATAGCAGGGGCTGTTCACGCCAACAGTCCAAGGCGTAAAATGCCCTTTGTTAAGATCAACTGTGCCGCAATCACCGAATCCCTTCTGGAGTCCGAACTTTTTGGCCATGAGAAAGGTTCTTTTACCGGTGCGGACAGGAAGCGTAAAGGGAGATTTCTCCAGGCCCACGGAGGCAGTATCCTTCTGGATGAGATAGGTGAGATGAGCCTTGCCATGCAGGCCAAGCTTTTGCGTGTACTCCAGGAAAAGGAAGTGACACCTGTTGGGAGCGAGCAGAATATAAATGTTGATGTTAGGGTGATCGCTTCCACCAACAGGGATCTTTTAAAGATGTCCCAGGATGGTGGTTTTCGGGAAGATCTCTATTTCAGATTGAATGTTATCACACTTGAAATGCCGCCCCTCAATGAACGTAGTGAGGATATTCCGGTGCTTTCGCTTCACTTCATGAAACAGTTTGCTCAGAAGAACCAGCGGGATATCAAAGGCTTTACCCCTGAAGCCATGGATGCCATGATTCGCTATGCATGGCCAGGAAATGTAAGGGAGCTTATGAACAGTGTGGAACGAGCAGTGGTTCTTGCAAGGGGAGATTACCTCTCTCTTGATGATTTCCCTTTTATTGCCAGTCAGACATATCAAAAAGGGGAGACAGGCACACATGGAGATGTCACAACTTCAGGGGCCGGAAATTTTTCTGGGAATGGTTCTGAAAAAGGAAGTTCTACTGTTGACATTCCCCTTGCGGATGTGGAAAGGGATGCAGTACTGGGAACCCTTGAATCAGCCGGAGGTAATCGCAGTGAGGCAGCCCGGCGGCTGGGGATTACCAGAAAGACATTGTTGAAAAAATTGAAACTTTACGGCAAAGCGTAATAATTTTTGTATCGGGCATCCTTCTGCCGCAATTAACCTGCCGGGAACTTCTGATATTAATTTTCAGAATGCCCAAAAATCATTTTTGATTTTAGAAAGTGTAAAGCGAGGCATGAAGGATGCCGCCTTTTAATTCAATTTTTTCTCAATATATGAAATTCCAAGGGAGCAGGAAAAGCAGATCAGAAAGTAGATAACCAAAATAGAGATCCATATCTCAAAGGTTAAAAAGGTTGCTGACATAAGCTCCATCCCCTGGAAGGTTAATTCCGGAATGGATATAACAGATACAATTGCAGAATCCTTGATGATGGAGATCATCTGGCCTGCAAGGGGAGGCAGCACTGTTTTAAAAGCCTGGGGCAAAATTATGTGACGCATCTGCTGAAACCGGTTAAACCCAAGGGCAGAGGATGCTTCCCACTGCCCCTTCTCTATATCTTCAATGCCTGCTCTGATGATTTCCGTTATATATGCGCCCTCATAGACAGCCAGGGCAAAGGTGCCTGAAATAAAAAGAGGAAGATCAGATACCGGACCTGTTAAAAGAGATATGGTGCTTCTCATAAGACCTTTATCCATGTGGATAAGGCGTTCAAGTTTCATAAGGGGAAGCAGGGCATCTGCAATAAAATAGTAGGAGATAAAAAGCCATACAAGTATGGGAATGTTGCGGATTAGGCCAACATATGCTGTACCCACACTTTTAAAGAAAGTGTTTTTGCCTGCCCTACCAATGGCCATTACAGTGCCTATCAAAAGTGATATCAACGTTGCCCATATACTGATTCTTAGGGTTGTTATAATGCCGGACATCAGTACGCCAGGTACCCATATACCTGTTTTTGCATCAAAACGGAATATGTATTGGGGGATACTTTGCCAGCTCCATCTGTACTCAAGGTTTGCTGCACTTTTCCATAAGAGCCATGTGATGCATCCGGCAATCAATCCAAGTATGATTGCATCCATCCAGGATATGGGTATTTTTTCCTGACCTTTAATTGCTCCTTTTGAGATCACTGAATCTGCTGCTCCCACTCTTTTGTCTCAAACCAGTAGTGTTTTCTCTCTTGTAGCCACCCTTCGGCATCCACATATCTTATCCAGTTATTGAAAAAATTTAGTGTATCAAAATCATTTTTTCTTACGGCAAATCCTATGGGTTCCTTTGTGAATGTACCGGATAGCGGCAGAAATAATTTGTCAGGGTATTTGATTGCCTGAAAAGCCGGAGTTGGTGCAGAGCCTACAACTGCGTGTGCACGGCCGTTAATCACTTCCTGGTAAGCCTGTGCTTCGTCATCAAACATTCTTATTTCTGCAAGTGGGAGATATTTTTTTGTTGCAGCAACCGCTGTTGAGCCCAGCCTTGCTGCAATGATTACATTCTTTGAGTTAAAATTTTCAAGTGAGTTAAAATCCTTGGCAAGGGTTCTGCTTGCCACCATTGACATTCCAGTGTAGTCGTAGGGTATGGTGAAATTAACCTTAAGATTTCTGGATGGCAATATGCCCATGCCACCTATTACCACGTCAAATTTGTTCATAAGAAGGGCAGGGATGATGCCTGACCATTTTGTAGGAACAAATTCAACAGCTACACCCATGTCCTTTGCAAGCCTTGTGGCAACATCAATCTCAAAGCCAATAAGCTGACCTGTTTTGTCTTTCATTGCCCAAGGTACAAATGTTGACATTCCGACTTTTAGCGCTCCTCTTTTTAGTATCTGTTCAATTGTGCTTTCTGATCCTTGTGCCAAAGTTGCCTGTGTTGAACACAAAATAATGCTCAATGTAATAATCACGATCATAAAGGTACTGAAAATAAACGGAGTTTTGTTTTTTTGTGGAGTGGGTGTTTTTCCAACTTTATTTTTGAAAAAACAGAATGTATCAGCACAGCATGGTTTCTCAATAACGGTGTTGGTAATAAAGGAAGAGGTCTTTTTAAAGTAATGAAGCATTTTTTTCTCCTTAATTGTTGAATGATTTTGAAAATTTTTTTTCCAGAAAATGGGTAAAAATAGATAAACCTGCGGTAATAATGATGTATATGACAGCCACTGCAAACCAGATTTCGAAAACCATATATGTTTCAGCTATAATCATCTGGCCTTCCATGGTCAGGTCGTACAGGGCAATGGTACTGACAAGTGCGGAGTCTTTTATAAGTGATATCATCTGTCCAGCAAGGGGAGGTATAATGACAGGTATAGCCTGTGGCAGAACAATGTGCCGGTATATCCGGAAAGGTTTTAGGCCAATTGATGCAGCCGCTTCCCATTGTTCGGTGGAGACGCTTACAATTCCTGCTCTTATAATTTCTGAGGCATATGCACCTTCAAAAAGGCTCAGGGCCAGGACAGCAGAGGTGAATCTTTCTATGCCCAATACAGGAGAAAGAACAAAGTAGAGGAAAAAGATCTGAACAATCAATGGTGTATTTCGGATCACCTCAAGGTAAATTCTGGCAATTGCCCTGAGAGCAAAGGAGGGGGAAAGTCTGAAAACAGCAGTTATAAGGCCTGTTAAACAGGAGAGAAACAGACTTATCACTGAAATTTGAAGAGTAACCCAAAGTCCCTTTAAAAGTGGCCCGGGAATAAAGCTCTCCTTCTGAAATGTTCCAATATATTTAACAATTCTGTACCATTGCCAGTTATAATCGGATTTATCAGCCAGATACCATATAAGAGCAGCAGGCAAGGCGAAAAACATAAGGTTTTTTGAAAATCCAATAGCGGGGTTTAACCATGTATATTGAGTATTTTTTTTATGATTCAATGGTAAAATAATTGTCTTTGTCTCTATTTTTTCCATATCGGAACTCTGATGTTGTTGTAAAAAGTCGGCAACGCCATAAAAGTTATCTATAATTTCAGTTGGTTATGACTTAAAAAACTTGGAACTTGACTTTTTTACAGGTTCATCAACTCTGATTTAACAAAAAAATAAGCAGTAAACAACAAGGTCTCTTTAATTTTTAACTTTGCTCATAACATTTTTTAACATTTTTTGAAACACCCAAAAAAATAAAAGAGATATTTGGAGTGTTTGAGTGTGGGGAAAAACTGTTTTTATTTTTTTACCCAAAAGAAACTTCCTTGGAAAAATAGAGAAAACAAAAAAATAAAGGCTTATATTTCAAATAGATAATTAAAAAGTTAAAAAAAAATAAAAAAGAGTTTGACACATCACAGATGAGCAGGTATAATCCCCGAGTCTTTTTGAGACAGCAGCTCTTCTCAAAAACGAAAGAGCTTCTCTCGAAAAGATTTTTTTGTTTTTAGATGGCTTGTTTAAAAACAGGTCTTGAAAATAGAAAAAATAGGGAAAAAATAGGTAGTAACAAAATTGAGTAG
>NZ_LT828555.1:0-4661 GCF_900170035.1 Desulfamplus magnetovallimortis
CAAATCAATACAGGGAACAAAATTCCGCCAGTGGGCCACTAAACGGATTCATGAATACATTGTAAACGGACATGGCTGTGACTCAGCCACCCCCGAATTTGAAAATTTGTATCCATTTTCACGGTAAAAGGCTTTACAATGGATGATGACCGATTGAAACAGGAAGGAGCAAGGTCAAGATATTTTGAAGAACTTCTTCAGAGAATCCGGGATATCAGGAGCAGTGAACGAAATTTGTACCAGAAAGTAACCGATATTTACGCAACCAGCATTGATTATAACAATGATGCCGCTATAACCAGGGAATTCTTTGCAACCGTTCAAAATAAAATGCACTATGCCGTCCATGGCCAGACAGCCGCTGAGATGATAAACTAGAGAGTTGATGCGGAAAAACCATTTTTAGGCCTCACCAACTTTCAAGGCAAATATATAACCACAAGAGATATTACCATTGCAAAAAATTATCTTTCTGAAGATGAACTCAAGCAGCTCAATCTCATCGTCTCCATGTATCTTGATTTTGCTGAACTCCAGGCAACAAACGGCAGATTAATGAAAATGCAGGACTGGATTCAAAAACTTGATGATTTCCTTCGAATCAGTGAGAAAGAACTTTTAACCAATGCCGGAAAAATCAGCCATAAAAAAGCTGTTGAAAAAGCAAAATCTGAATATGACAAATACCGAAAAGCAGAGGACAAAAAATATATCTCTGATTTTGACCGTGAAATGAAAAAACTATTGGAAGACAAGAAAAAATGAACAATGACAGTTTAGATAATCTGAAAATAGAAGAGCAGGTAGAAAAATATGGTAAGGCTGTACGGATAGAAAATATCAGACTCACCAACTATAAATTTTTCCACGGAGAATTTGATCTGCCTGTAAATGGCAAGAGTCTGCTTGTCTATGGTGAACACGGAAGCGGTAAAAGCTCTGTCTATAATGCTCTGGAGCTGCTTACTGAAAACAGCTTTACCGATTTTGAAAAAAATAGAAACATTTTTGCACAAGATGGTGAAGTTCTGGTGGAGTTTGGCTTTACTAACGGGCAGGAGTTGATTATCTCTTCTGATCTGGAAGAGATGCCGGACCATGTTGGTTTTATCCCGGGGCTTTCCATATTCAAACCAATGCTGGATTACAAAAAATTATTGTCAGTTCATTATGCTTCACAAGTAAATCAGGATAAAATTAATTTATATTATATGTTTAGGAAATTGCTGGAAAATTATCCTGTGGAATATCAAGGAAAAAAAACAATACTTGCTGAAATAGAAGACTACAATGAATATTTTGAATCCTTGGAAAATGTTCTGAAAAAAGAGTTATTAAAAGAGACAAATAAATATTTAGAGCGTTATTTTAAAGCAGATTTTATTATTGATAAATTTGATTTTAAGACCAAAATAGATAGAAACAACTCTACAGCCACACCGGTTATCAATCTTCTTCTTGATTATAAAGAGCATGCCATTGAAAAATATCACACCTTCCTCAATGAAGCTCGGCTCTCTGCCCTTGCAATCTCCATTTATATGGTGGCAATAAAAAATCTTATTGATACATTAAAAAATGACAGCCTTAAAATCATTGTGCTTGATGACCTTCTTATCAGTCTTGATATGGGAAACAGATTAAAGCTCCTTGAGATATTAAAAAATGAGTTTTCAGAGTTCCAGATTTTCTTTTTTACCCATGACAAGGGACTTTATGAAATTTATAAAGATAAACTGGATTGGAAAAAATATGAATTTTATCTTGATGACCATGATGAAATTCCGGGTGTAATCGTAAAACATGGCAATTCTGAAATTGAAATGGCAAAGGTCTTTTATGCACAAAAAGAGTATGATGCCTGTGCATTATTATTAAGAAAAGGCTTTGAAAAAACTATAAAAAATTATCTTACACCCAAAGAACAGTTAGGTAAAAACTGTGAAAAGTTGAACCTTTCAAATTTAATAAATCGTGCAATATCAAAAACTAACGATGAAGCAAAAACTATCCTTGAAAAATCAAACTCTGACAGGCAGCATATTCTCAATCCATTGTGTCATATTAATACAAAAAATATCTATTCTGAAGAGTTGAAAAATGCAATCAGCGATCTTGCAAAATTAAAGGATTTGCTTAGATGAACAGCTTTTCCGGAAAATCTCCTGAAATATTAAAGCCGATTCTGGAGGGTTCAAAATGAATGAAAAAGAGTTATCAAAATATAATCCGACAACAGAATTTTTGCTATATAAAACCCCCAATGGAGATATTAAAGTAGATGTATTGTTGCAAAACGAAACTATCTGGATGCCCCAAAAAACAATAGCTGAACTGTTTGATGTAAATGTTCCGGCAATTTCAAAGCATTTAAAAAATATATTTGAAAGTGGAGAATTAAATGAAGAAGTGGTTGTTTCCATTTTGGAAATACCCACTCAGCATGGTGCTATTAAAGAAAAGACACAAACAAACAAAACAAAATTTTATAACCTTGATGCCATAATAGCGGTTGGTTATCGGGTAAACTCAAAAAGAGCAACACAATTTAGAATTTGGGCTACTCAAGTCTTAAAAGAGTTTGTTATAAAAGGCTATACCATGGATGTGGAGAGGTTAAAAAATCCTAAGCCGATTTTTGGGCAAGATTATTTTCAGGAACAGCTTGAAAAAATTCGAGATATTCGCAGTAGCGAAAGAAGGTTATATCAAAAAATAACTGATATTTATGCTGAATGCAGTATAGATTATGAATACGATTCTGAAACTACCAAAAAATTCTTTTCAACCGTTCAAAACAAGCTCCATTGGGCAATAACAAATCAAACAGCAGCAGAAATTATTGTGTCAAGAGCAGATCATAAAAAAGAAAAAATGGGGTTAACATCATGGAAAAATGCACCGAAGGGGAAAATTAGAAAATTTGATGTAATAATTGCAAAAAATTATTTATCGGAACAAGAGTTAAAACCACTTAATCGTATCGTTACAATGTACCTTGATTATGCGGAAGATCAAGCAGAGCAAGGTAATGCGATGACTATGAAAGATTGGGCTGAAAAATTGGATGCTTTTTTACAGTTTAATCAAAAAGATATTTTGCATAATGCAGGTAAAGTTACGGCAGCCATTGCAAAATCATTTGCAGAGAGTGAATTTGAAAAATATCGTCCCATTCAGGACAGACTTTTTGAGAGTGATTTTGACAGAGATTTGAGAAAGTTGATAGAGGGGGAAAAATGAACAGCTTTTCCAAAAAATCCCCTGAAATATTAAAACCAATGCTGGAAGGGTAATACATGGAGCAGAATTCAGAAATAATCATTTATACCGCTTCTGATGGTTCAACCAAGCTCCAGGTGCAGTTGGAAGATGAAACAGTCTGGCTGACACAGGACCAGATGGCCATGCTTTTCGGGAAAGCAAAATCAACCATTAACGAACATATTAAAAATATTTATGCCGAAGGAGAGCTTGAAGAAACCCAGACGCTGAAGAAATTCGGAATTTCCGAATTTCAGCAAAAAGCCCCGAATTATTATAATCTCGATGTCATCATTTCAGTGGGCTACAGGGTAAAATCAATTCAGGGAACAAAGTTTCGGCAGTGGGCGACTAAACGGATTCATGAATACATTGTAAAAGGCTTTACAATGGATGATGACAGATTGAAACAGGAAGGCGCAAGGTCAAGATATTTTGAAGAACTTCTCCAAAGAATCCGGGATATCAGAAGCAGTGAAAGAAATTTTTATCAGAAAGTAACTGATATCTATGCAACCAGCATTGACTATAAAAATGATGACGCTTTAACCAAAGAGTTTTTTGCAACCGTTCAAAATAAAATGCACTATGCTATCCACGGCCAGACAGCGGCTGAGATGATAAACCAAAGAGTGGATGCAGATAAACCTTTCTTAGGGTTTACCAATTTTCAAGGCCAATATATAACCACAAGAGATATTACCATTGCAAAAAATTATCTGTCAGAAGATGAACTGAAACAGCTTAATCTCATCGTCTCCATGTATCTTGATTTTGCTGAACTCCAGGCAACAAACGGCAGATTAATGAAAATGAACGACTGGATTCAAAAACTTGATGATTTTCTGAGAATCAGTGAGAAAGAACTTTTAACCAATGCCGGAAAAGTCAGCCATAAAAAAGCTGTTGAAAAAGCAAAAATTGAATATGAGAAATACCGAAAAGCAGAGGAGAAAAAATATATCTCTGATTTTGACCGTCAAATGAAAAAATTATTGAAAGAGAAGAAAAATACATAATCCGTCGCTGCCCCGGACAGTCTCCGCGACTCTCCGGCTGCCGGTGAGCTTGACGTTAACCCTTTTTCTTCAATATTCAATCTACCAACTCTATTTTTGGCTATGGAAATAAATGAATTCAAATAATGATGACCTTTTGTCCATTTTATTCAATTTATTTCAATTTGAATTTATTTAAAATATTTCAAAGCGCAATATTTATCAAGACCAGCGTTTATTCCTAAAAATTTAAGTAGCTTATGATCACAAACAAAGATAAGACCCCAGAATCCAACAATAGCCTTCGTGTCGCCAAACACTTCATCGCCAATGTTTGAGATGTTCATTCTGAGTATTGTTTTCATGACTATGATGTTAATTGTTTATTTGTATCTCGAT
>NZ_LT828555.1:4761-11917 GCF_900170035.1 Desulfamplus magnetovallimortis
GTGTATGGAATCTCAACAAATTCTGGTGATGGTTATGATCACTCCCACCACTGTTCCTGTCATGCACGTTGCAATGGTGCCTGCAATAAGAGCACGAAATCCAAGTTTTGTGATTTCGCCTCTTTTATCTGGTGCCATGGTTCCCATCCCCCCTATCATTATTCCAAGGCTTCCCGGGTTTGCAAATCCGCACATGGCATAGATCATGATTAGCCGGCTTTTATCACTTAGTGCTGCATCGGAAAGTTTGCTTAACTCCAAATATGCCAGAAATTCGTTAAGTGCGGTTTTGATGCCCATAAGGCTTCCCGCAGTATGTGCTTCGTGCCATGGAACGCCCATAAGCCATGTTACAGGAGCCATCACCCATCCCAGAATTCTTTGAAGTGTAAGTGGAACCCCTTTGAAATCCGGCAATATTCCCAGCATAAGATCAATTATATGAACAAGAGCAATAAGAACAATAAGCATGGCAACAATGTTAATAAGAAGCGAAACCCCCTGAACAGTTCCTTTGCTTATGGCATCCATTGCACTTATGGGGGGATCATTCATGGTCACCTTAGCGGATATTGTGACATTATCGGTTTCAGGCACCATGATTTTTGCCACGGTTAGTGCTGCCGGAGCGCTGATAATGGAAGCTACCAGAATATGACCCAGTACATCGGGAACTGTATTTCCAAGTATTGTTGCGTAAAGCACCATCACAGTGCCTGCTATGGTTGCCATGCCCGAGGTCATGAGTGAGAAGATTTCACTTTTTGTCATTTTGCTCAGGTAAGGTTGGATGAAAAGCGGAGCTTCAACCATTCCCACAAAAATATTGGCTGATATTCCAAGACCTTCGGATCCTCCGATTTTGAATATTTTTTTAAGTGCCCATGAAAATCCCTGAACAACCATGGGAAGGATTTTCCAGTAAAATAACAGGGTGGATATGGCGCTGATCAGAAGCACCAGTGGAAGGGCCTGGAAAGCGAATATAAAGGATGAACCCGGAAATTTTTCATCAAAGGGAAGTTGTGCTCCGCCAAGGTAACCAAAAACCACAGATGTCCCTGCTTTGGATGCCTCCTGAAGTCCCAGCACCACGCTGTTAAGGGACATGAATATATTCCTGAAAAAGGGAATGTTTAAAAGTATAAAAGCCAGAGCAAACTGAATAACAATACCTTTAATAATTGTTCCCCACTGGACTTTAGTACGATTATCGCTCATGCACCACGGTAGCAATATAAAAAATGTTAAACCCAATATAGCTTGAAAGAAAATCATTTTATAGCATTTCTCATTTTATCATTATAGATTATGTCAACAGCGATTCCTTCAAGATTGCCCTTGCTTTTTCGTCGTTATCCGTGACAATAGCCACCACATTCTCCCCTTGATTCCGCTCAATCATGGTAATACTTCTGATGTCAATGTCATTGTCTGAAAGAAGGCGTGACGTCCGTGCAAGTGCCCCCGGTCTGTCCTCGATTTTTAACAGGATATTGTTATCGGGTACAGCCCTGTAACCGGCTTCATTAAGAATGTTGAGCGCCATGTCGTTGTCTGATGTATGCAACTTGATTCTTGCAAGGCCATTCTCTGAGAAAGCATCTATTCTGTCAATATTGATATCTTTTACACCAAGAAGCTCTGAAATTTGAGCCACCAGTCCTTTGCTGTCCCTATGAACAATCATGATAAATTTCATTTGGTATCCATTTTTAGCCATATATTAGTTATTAATTGATATTCAGTAGTATTATATGAATCTGATAAATAGGAAAAAATTAATGTCCGCCTACTTCTCTGTGTTGTTTTAAATCCTCAACAAATTCGTCAATCTGCTCCCGCCGGACACCGGGCATGCAGATCAGGTGTGTCCTCCCATCTGCTGTGGCAAGCTGCCATTTTTCCTTTATCATTTCCGGTACTTCAGGCAGTACCACTGTAATGGCATCGGGATTTCGCCAGGCATCAATTCCCATATTCTTAAGGCAACGCAATGTATAATCTGCCATCTCAAGGGCGTCATTTACCCTTTTCTTAAATCCCTCCATGCCCTCTTTTTTGATAAGATACCATAGAAATATGGGAGTTAATCCGTTTCGAGAGCCTGTGATGGTGGTATCTAAGGATCCGATATAGGCAATTGAACGGGCAATGCGGTTGACATTTCGTTTTCTGGCAATGACAATGCCACATGGAATCGGAGAGCCAAATGATTTATGACCACTTACGGAAATGCTGTCTGCACCATCCTTAAAATCAAATGGAGGGCGTGGTGTGATAAAAGGAGCAAGACCTCCGCAAAGGGCTGCATCGGAATGGATATAGCGTTCTGTTATTACCAGCCTGTCAAGTATTTCCCTGATCTTTGTCAGATCGTCTTTTGCTTCTGTCATGGTGGTTCCGATATTGGCAAAAATGATGGCTGGTTTATCCCGATGAATCTTGATGGTCTCATAGAGATCTTCATAATCAATTTCGCCATTTTCGCTGGAGCGGATCATAATATGCCGCATATTCAGAAGATGCAGGTTTTTACTGACACTGTAATGGGTCTCCCTTGAAAAATAGGCAATCCCTGATGGATAAAGCTCCCTTGCAAGGTAAAGTCCATAAAGATTGCCTTCACTTCCGCCATTTGTGACATAGCCCCAGAAGTCGTTCTCTTCGGCTCTGAAAAGTTCGGCCATGAATTCGATGACTTCCTGTTCAAACTTCCGGCTGTCCACTTGCCAGGTACTCTTTGTGAAGGGATCTCCAAGGTTGTTCAGGGGATATTGTAAAAACTCAAAGAGTCCCCTGTAATCAAAATCCTTTGATACAGGGTAGCCCAGAAAAGAGTCTGTTTTATCTTTGATTTCATTGAGAAACTTCTCAAGTCGATGAGTATCGGAGGGGTTCAGTTCCATGGTGTTCCTTTTTCTGGTTATCTTTTTTTGACTTGAAAACTTTTTTATCGGGGCGCTCTGGCAATCATACGTGGAATCCCCGCTGTAATCTGATATTTTAGCCTCCGGAATGATATCAGGCAAAGGAGGCGCAGTAGGGCAAATCAACTGCAAATATTACCAGTAGTTCCTTGATTAAACAAGCCAATTTCATTATGATCAAGTAAAAAAGAACAGAACTTGTAAATAAGAAAAATTTTAGATTGGCGAAAAAAAATATGAAAATAGAAACAACATCATTTGAAGATTCTGAAGCAGAACTTCGTACTATAAGAGAAACTGTCTTTTGTCTGGAACAAAATGTCCCAAGGGATATTGAATGGGATGGCGAGGATTCGGATTGTGCCCATGTCATTGCATACGATGAAAACAATGCTCCGATTGGAACGGGCAGAATAAAGCCTGATGGAAAAATAGGAAGGCTGGCCATACTTAAGGAATACAGGCAACGGGGAATTGGCGAAAAAATATTAAACAGCCTCATTGACCTTGCAAGGAACAAGGGACTCAATCAAGTATATATTCATGCGCAAACCCATGCTGAATCATTCTATCATAAAAGAGGGTTTGCAAGAGAAGGTGATGAATTTATTGAAGCCGATATCAAGCATATAAAAATGCTCCTTGATATTACACATATATAAACCCTCATGATTAAGAGAACATCACAACGATGCATGAAAGTCTTTACATATCAATACTTTATGGAGACTTTAAAATAAACTCTTTGGGATGGGAAATTGGAACAAAGATGCTGGATATCAGAATAAAAGCTGCTGAAGGATTGAGAACAGGTGATACTTTTTCTATTTCAAGAACTTTTACCGATGAAGATGTGATAAGATTTGCTGAAATTTCGCGTGACTACAATCCTGTGCATTTTGATGAGAGATTTGCAAAGGTAAAAAAATTTAAACGCCCTATATGTCATGGCCTTCTGATTGCATCTATCATAACTGAAATCGGGGGGCAGATAGGATGGCTTGCCTCTGGATTGAATATCAGATTCATCAAGCCTGTTTATGCCGGAGATACTGTAACATGTGATTTTACAATTACCGAAATTGACGAAAGGGGGCGTGCAAAAGCGGAAGCAGTTTTTACAGACCCAAACGGTATCACAGTTGCGGAAGCAACACTTAAAGGCATTGTGCCGGAAGAGTCTGAAAAAAGGATACTCAAGGCTATGCTGAGTGAGGGAGATCCTACAAACAAAGCTGCCTTACCACGAAACTAAAGAGTCATAACCGTGGCAGTTCTTTAGAGGACCTTTGACTGATGAAATCAGTTTGTCGAGTAATGCCTTACATGGAAAAACTATGATTAAATATGAAAAAAATATGGTAAAAGAATCAGGGATTCCTTTGAAAGATATCCAGGGGGCAGGTAAATTAACGATTGATGCCATTGTCGGCATTACCGACATTGTTGATTCCATGCATCACACTATCACAAGTTTTGGCGGGATAATGGGTGGAGAAAATCAGACCAGGACCGGAGGAATCACGGGAATTGCCTACAGTGGTGTTCGCACTATTACAGAAGCTGTCGGAAAGTGTCTGGATTCTGCCTTAAATAAATTGAGTATCATGATAGAGGATAGAGACACTTTGTTTACTGGTGAAAGTGACTCTTCCTGTACCGGAGAAAGTAACTCTTCCTGTACAGGAGAAAGTGCCTTTTCTTGTACTGGAGAAGGTGACTCTTCTTATAATGAATCAAAAAAAACTTGTTTTATAAAAAAAACAATTTCTCTTCAGATCGTGAAGCTGTGCTTTCCGCATTAAACGGGGTTCTTGGTGACTATCTGGAGAGCAGGAATAACCCGTTGTCAATATCCATGGAATTTCGTCGTAACGGGAAATCATTGAGCTGGGATGAAATCTCAGAAATGATTTCGCAAACAAGTGACAAGCTGATCATCATGCTTCATGGCTCCTGCATGAATGACCTGCAATGGAACAGAAAGGGACACGACCATGGTGCAGCTCTCTCTTTTGATTTGGAAATGACCACCATATACCTTCATTATAATACCGGACTTCATATTTCTGAAAATGGCAGAAAATTTGCGGATCTTATGGAAAGCCTTAATGCTCATTTGGCCAGACCGGCAGAACTGTATATTGTTGCACACAGCATGGGAGGCCTTGTTTCCCGAAGTGCCTGTCATTACGGCAAATTATCCTGTCATACCTGGCTGGAAAGTCTTAAAAAAATCGTATTTATGGGGACTCCACACCACGGGGCCCCACTTGCGAAGGGTGGCATCTGGATAGATACTATTCTGGAAGCCAACCCTTACAGTGCTCCTTTTGCCCGACTGGGGAAAATCAGGAGCAGTGGCCTTACAGATTTATGCTATGGCAATGTATTGGACGAAGACTGGAAAGGAAAGGATCGATTCAAGATGTCAGGAGATATCAGAACTCCAGTGCCTTTACCAGAAGGTCTCCTCTGTTATGCCATTGCCGGAGCCACAAGCAGGGAACCCTGCAAACTGGGTGACGATTTAATTGGAGATGGTCTGGTAACTGTAAACAGCGCATTGGGACGTCATAAGAATCCGCAATTTCAATTATGCTTTCCAGACTCCCGTCAGTTTGCTTGTCGAGGAATGACCCATTTTGATCTGCTCAATCATTCTGAAGTCTATAAAACCCTGAAAGAATGGTTGGTACTACGGGAGTGAAATCTCTTCGCTGATGGAGATTTGGAGTTAAGCTTTAAGTTGATTTTCTCCCGTTCCAGAACTACTCAAAGTCGACACCTATGATCTTGTAAGCCTTGTCAACGCTGTCTGAATCAGGATTTCCAAGATTAACAAGATAAGGCAAGATCACATATCCTGAGCATCCTATCCATCCTGGTTATCCTGGTTCAGACAACTGCAATAACTTCTGAACAAGCAATAAGATGTCGATTTTGAGGAACTATCTCATCAGTCATAAGTTATCTCAATGAGCACAAAGTATAGTACTTTCAAGCAATTAAAAAGCACAATATATGGTGACGAATTTGAGAACTTACGACTCTTGAGTAACTATCAAGGACGCAATAAATTATCGAGTTTCAGTAATTAGGATTTAGATCGTCAGTGACACCTCAATGGCCTCCTGGGGGCAGATCTGGAAACAACTGCCGCATTCATCGCAACGGAAGCCGTCCACACGATAGGGTTCTCCCGGAATGATGGCCTTGAATGTGCAGACATCAAAACACTCCCCGCAGGCGATGCAGGTATCCGGGTTGATGCGAGCACCGGCACCATTAAACGTTTCTCCACCAAAGGCAAAACGTGTTCGCAACAGCTTGTAATCCCGGTGTTCCAACTCAAAATCATAGTCAAATATCTCCCCTTTTCCCTTGTTGATACAGAAAAAACGGGTGGCTGGGTAACGGGCTGCATCCTCAAGAAAATAGTTGTGGATTTCGCTTCCGGCATCGGCTTTTTCCTTAACCTCATCCTCATGAATTTCACGAGCTTCACCTGAAAGCCTCAAAGCAAATCCCGGTTCAAACCTGGGCTGCCCAACCTCGTTTTTCCCGCTTTTGTGGCCTGATGGGTAAATTCCGCACAGAGCGAGATTCGGATTTTTCTTCAACTGCCTATAAAATGGTTTTATAACCATTGTCAGAAAATAGATGTTCTCTTCATCACAGCCGCAAATGCTGATAATGCGGCTGTGCATGGTCTCTTTGTCCAGCGTTGTTATTGAAACTGACCCGATTATTTCCAGGGCTTGTTGAACTTTCTTGTTTAGACTCATGTGTTGCCTCCATGGGGTGAAAGAGTTGTTTGGGAACGTTATGGCGTCCCCGACTTTTAGGCTTTTCAAAAGGCCAGAACAAAAATCCCTTCGATTAAGTGCGGGTATTCCGCATGAAATCTGGAGATGAAAATACATGAGAATGCACATCCCGGATAGGTGCATTCCTGTCGAAGAATGGTAAAAGTCGAATTGGTGCGTTATTTTTTCAATATTTTCTTGAACTGGGCGGGGGACTGGCTGGTATGTTTTTTAAAATATTTTACAAAATTGGTCGGCTCTTCAAACCCCATTAGGTAAGTTAATTCTTTGATGGAGATATCTGATACAGCAAGTTGCCTTTTGATTTCCAGAATGACAAAGTTATCAATGAAGGATTTGACCGTGTTGCCTGTAATGGCTTTTGCAATTTTGTTCAAGTGGTTGTAGGAGATACCC
>NZ_LT828555.1:12017-18009 GCF_900170035.1 Desulfamplus magnetovallimortis
CCCGTCTGCTTTCGGGTTTATTTCAAAGGCATGGACTTGTCCGGGTGAGATAAACAACAGGCTACCCCAGGAAAATTCATATGGCTTGAAATGTTTGGCACCCATGAAAATGGGGTCGTTCCTTTCATTTTTTGATTTGGAGTGTATTGACACTTGCACCTCTCATAGGAGAGGTCGATGATTGATGGAAGGATAATAACATCGACCACAGGCGGGGGATAGGTGCATCCTTTTCAAAAAATGGTAAATATCGAACTTCTGCCTCTTCCTTTCGGTTCATGTTGCGTCTCAGGGGCTTATTTCTTACAACCCACGAATACCGACCACGGCAAGAATGCCCTTTTTTTCACCAATGGTCAACACCGGAAGCCCCCTGGCTTAGGCCAATATCGAGAAGGAAATAAAAATGCATCGCGTGTATCAAAAACTTTTTTTTCATGATACTGACGAAAGTGGTGAAAAAAATGGGGGAGGGTGGAGGAAATGATCAAGAAATCGATTGAAAAGATAGGAATGAAGATATGAATGAGTTTTTGGCAAATAAACAGGTGGCCTTCTGGGTGCCGGGAATATCGGCCTTTCCATTGCACAGGGGATCGTTCGATCCGGTGCATGTGATGCCCATCAAATTCATTTGACCCGAAGAAAGGTAGAACGACTCGATCCGGAAAAGGAACAAGGCTACCAGACCGGATCTGACAATATTTATACTCGATGTTCATACTCGATGTTCAAGCTTTTGATGATAAACGTGCCAAAAATTTCAGCAAGAGATGTTAAGAATAAACACTCATGACCCAAGGCTTGGCTGGGCAGGTTCTATACCTACCCAATTTCCAAGAGGTATAGAACCTGCACCTACGAATTTGACTGCTCGATGATCAATTTCGAAGGGTGTTGACTTAGAATGCGTTGGTGATCGATAACACTATCTTGGATGATTCCGCCTCATCCTCAGCCCCGAATTCTTGCAATACCCTTAAATTAAACTGAAGAAGTCGAGGGAGAAAAAACAGGTTTATCTCACCGCCGATGGCATAGTTGCTTCCCCTGTCGTCTTCAACATTCGGGCCGGAATCCTCGCTGATCTGCCAGTATCCAAATCCCACCAATCCTGGTCTGACAAGCAGTGTATCAGAGGCATGGAACTCTTTGGCAATTCCCCAGTCAACAATAAATTCTGATCCTGGTTGCAAATCCGTATCTTCCTGTTCGTCGTAGATCAGCGTTCGGGTAAGGGCAGAGAATGTCCATGTTTTCGCCGGATCAAGATAGAGCGGAGACTCTTGAAAAAATGAAGGAGTATACATGGCCCGGTAATGTCAGGGAATTGGAAAACATGGTGGAGCGTGCTGTTATTTTATCGCCGGATGAGTATTTGAAACTGGATCATTTTTTGCCAAAAAAATCTACCAGAAGGATCATATCGGACACATCAAAAGAGGATATGGAAGCGTTGATTGACAAAAAAATTCAGGCAGTTTTAGATAGCTATTTCCATGGGAATCAAACGCATATTAAAAACGTTCAAAGCAACGTAGATATAGAGCCTTTTAGTTCCCATGGTCAAATTTCAATACCATCGGCATCCGGGCAGATTAAACCCCTTGATGAGACAATTAAAGAAAGCATTCAGGCTGCTCTTGCAACTACGAGGGGGCGTGTGCACGGCCCGGACGGGGCGGCTCAATTATTGGGCTTAAATCCTTCCACACTGTGCAATAAGATGCGTAAATTAGGTATTGATAAATCCAAATTGTGCTAATTGCCTCTGACTCATTCCTAAGAATTTAAGTCCATGGGTTTAGCAATTCGACGCCACTGACCTTCATATCTTTAATATTTCTTGTTACGACAACCAAATCATGAAAAAGTCCCGTAGCTGCAATAAGTCCATCTATTGCAGGTAGTGTTTTTCCCAAAAGTTCAGATTGTGCCTGAATTTTTCCCCAAGTTGTTGCGGCCTGGATATCAAAATCAATTATTCTATTTTTAAATCGCACCCTCAAATCATACATGACCCATTTATGGAGGGTACTTTTTTTCCTGCTATCTGGCAATTTTTCTATTCCTTTATGCAGTTCGCCAATTGTTAGAACACTTATGAATAAATTTGCTTCCTCGATATTTCCTATCCATTGAACAACCTTTTGATTTGGTTCCTGTTTTATCAGCTCAGATATTACGCATGTATCCAGCAAGTACTTCATAGGACGATATCCCTTGGCATTTCCCTGCTTCTTGAAAAATCAATATTTTCTTCCGCAAGTGGAGAATTTTTGAAAAATTCAACCAGAGTTGTTGAGGGTTTCGTCAGCCGTTTGTATTCGTTAATTGAAATGACAACTACTGCCTCTTTACCATGTTTAGTTACAATCTGAGGTCCTTTTTTCTGGACTGTTTCAACAAGGTTACTGAATTTGTTTTTTGCATCTTGAAGTTGCCAGTGGTTTTCAATCATGATGACACCTAATTGTTATTCTTTTTGGCATCCTTCATGACCACTTTACACTTTCTGAGGCCAAGCTCCGTTTTTCAGGGGCTTTCTCCAAAAAGTGTAAACTACTTTTGTGGAGATATGAAAGATGCCTTCTTTTTGTTATTAAAAAATCAAGCCAGACTGTCTAAACTATATTTTAGAAAAAGAATGATGTCAACAGGATTATTTGTGATCTTGCACCTTGTACATCCTGTAGCGGAAAAAATGGTATTGCCCATTTCTTAGAGTCTTCCGTGCCTTTTTGACCTTGGGGGGCCATTTTATTTCCGCAACGGTAATGGGCACTGCACCGTGGATGCTTGATATTTGGTTGGCGGAACGCACTTCAATTTCGTTGTCGATATTTCCGAAAATATCAACAAGGATCAACACCATGGTCAATAGTACGAAGGCCGGGATCAACAATTCCTTCATACCGTGGCGCTCTCTTTAATAATACCGATGGCAGGATCAGTGGCCCATCGGGTGCGGCTCGACTATTGGGATTGAATCCCAACACCATGCACAGCCGTATGGATAAACTGGGAATAGACTTTCGGCGGGATAAAATATGTACCTAAAAGATAACCAAGTGCTTCGTCAAATCTAAAAATCAGGGGTGGGTTAGTTGAAAATGATCGATGGATGATACATACCAAAAAGAATTTAACCCTAAAATCAAGTGTTGACAAAGCACAAGGGAGAGCGGCACAGCCGCAGTTCGGTTCGGATTTAGATCGTCAGTGACAGTTCAACGGCCTCCTGGGGACAGATCTGGAAACAACTGCCGCATTCATCGCAACGGGAGCCGTCCACACGATTCGGATTTTCCTTCAACTGCCTGTAAAATGGTTTTACAACCATTGTCAGAAAATAGATGTTCTCTTCATCACTTCCGCAAATGCTGATAATGCGGCTGTGCATGGTCTCTTTGTCCAGCGTTGTTATTGAAACGGATCCGATTTTTTCCAGGGCTTGTTGAACTTCCTTACTTAAACTCATGTGTTGCCTCCATGGGATGAAGATGTTTGTTTGGGGAGCTTATGGTGCACCCGCATAATGAAGCCGTAACGGCAGAAATAACGTTTATGGCCCGATCCGAAAAAGAGATGGATCGGCCCGTGATAGGGGCAGGGACATCGGGATCATCCCTGTTGATTCGAATCAAATGACTTTTGGGATTGTCATGTGTGATCTTTTCAAACGGCCAGCGGATCCAGACCGGGGTATTGAAACCAGTACCGATATCGATGAGCAGAAGCTGTTTCTTTTTATGTGCCTGAACCCACTTCACAAAGGCATTATGCTCATGTTCATAGGGTGCATCAACAAACCGGTCGTTCCCCCTGATATTATAGAATACATGCCCTCCGCAGTTGGGGCACGTCGGTACAAATTCCTCCGGCAGCTTTCCCGTCAGGGGATCAACCAAAGGGAGCAGGCCTCTGATGACGGGTTCCGATGGCCAGGTTTGATCCGAGCAGGGGGTCTGGCACTGAATGCGGCCATAGTCCCCCTGGGGCGAATATAACCTCTCTTTGGCAAAACCGTTTCGAAGAAAAAGCGCATCCACATTGGTGGTGATGATAAAATACTCTTTTTTTCGGGACATCAGCTCCAGCAGTTGTTGGTACACGGGCTGCACAGAGTTGCAAAACCGCATATTATTGCCGTGATTCAGGTAATATCCCCAGAAAAGCTCTGGAAAAAAGCTCTGCTTCAATCCCATTAATTCCGCATTGGTCGAGAAGCCATACTGTAGCATGGCGGGATATCTTTCAGCAAAAGAGCTGGAATCGAAATAATTGATGCCCGCATCAACGGAGAGTCCGGAACCGGCACCCATCAGGATAGCATCTGCCTGTTCAAGCAGGCGAGCAAAATGGTCTATTTTTTCTTTGAAGTTCATTTTTTTTCAATCCAATTTACTGAGATTTCATCTCACCCAGCCCGAAATTGTTTCCCTGTATACGGCATTGTCTGAATCGGAAAACACATTAAAGATCACCGTCTCATGTTTGAATCCCTGTGTTCTGATATCCTCTTTGAGGAATGAGGGGGAAATAGTTTCTCCACTTATAACACTCCCTATGCCCCTCTCCATGGTTGGAGAGGGGTAGTTGTTAATTTTGATCCTGTTCCTGAGAAGAGCTAATTTTACCGTCCCTGAATCTTACTTAAATCCAAATTTGCCGTTTGCATTTTTCCGTTCGTTCTCAGGAATAATGGTTTCCATAACATCCCAGTGCTCGGCAATCTTGTTATTTTCAATTCGAAACAGATCATAAAAAGAGGTCGGCTTACCTGCAAATTCCCCTTCACTGACGGCCAGAACAAAATTCCCTTCTCCCAGGATCAGGTGATTTGCATGGTAAACCATTGTGATGCCTTGTTTTGCCATGGCATCCAATGCATTGCCAAGACCTGAAACCCCGTCAGCGATGGCACTGTTGTGCTGGATATAGTTATCGCCATCAAAGTAGTTGCCCAACTTGTCAAACTCTCCTTTGACAAGAATGGTATTCACAAAATCCTTTACCAGCAGTTTGTTGTGTTTCGTTTTTGAGAGATCTGTTGCTTGGGTGGGGCCATCAAACTGGGTATGGCCGCTGGGATTTGGTGTTTCTGCTTTTGGGGATAAATTATCCCAATGCTCGACAATTTTGCCGTCTTCAAACCTGAAGATATCAAAACCGGCTTTGGGTCCGAAAAAATTGTAATCCGTGTGGGTGAACACATAATCGCCATCTGAAAAGGCCCGAATGACATTGACCTTCAGACTACCTTGGGGGATATTTTTCAGTAATTCACCAAACCCGGCAAGGCCGTCGCCGACCATAAGGTTGTGCTGGATATAGTTATCCGGATTGATGTATCCAACAGGTGCGGGGTCACCTGTTTCAAGGCTGTTGAGAAGGGCTATGACCTTGTCTTTGTTGGACAACTCTGTTTGGGGTGCATTGTTCGCCTGGATGGATGCACAGGACACCAGAAATAATACGGCAAAACAAAATACAATACTCTTTTTCATGTCTATCTCCTTGATTTCGAGCCAATCCTTTTTCAGGAATGAGTCTTAAATAATTTGCCCATTCCTAATCATGCTCTTGGGGGTAATGCCGACCCGTCAATTTCTGTCAAAAAAAACAAAAACTTGGGGAAAGGCTTATGGGATGCGGGTATTCCGCATTAAATCTGGAGATGAAAATACATGAGAATGGACACCCCGGATAGGTGTATTCGTGTTTAAGAATGGTAAAAGTCGAATTGGAGGGCTATTTTTTCAATATTTTTCTGAACTGGGAGGGAGAGTGGCTGGTGTGTTTTTTAAAGTATTTTACAAAATTGGTCGGCTCTTCAAACCCCATTAAGTAAGTTAATTCTTTGATGGAGATATCTGATATAGCAAGTTGCCTTTTGATTTCCAGAATGACAAAGTTATCAATGAAGGATTTGACCGTGTTGCCTGTAATGGCTTTTGCAATTTTGTTCAAGTGGTTGTAGGAGATATCC
>NZ_LT828555.1:18109-123176 GCF_900170035.1 Desulfamplus magnetovallimortis
TCCGTCTGCTTTCGGGTTTATTTCAAAGGCATGGACTTGTCCCGGTGAGATAAACAACAGGCTACCCCGAGAAAATTCATATGGCTTGAAATCAATGTAATGCCTGCCCTCTCCCTTTGTAATGTACAACGCAACATAGAATGCTAAACGATGGGGCTCTTCTATGGAATGGGAAAGTTGTTCGTTCCTTGAAAAAAGATGTTTAAGGGGGAATACCTCAAACTCCAACTTGTCTTTTTTTGATTTATGAAAGGGAATTTGGGGGATATTATCCATACTCACCATCCAATACGGCCCTTACTGTTTTTTGCCAAATCAGCTTTGCTCTAAAGGAACTATCAGAGACCAGGATATTCTGCACGAAATTTTGAACCAGAGTCTTGTTGGCGTCGGTCAACTCACTATCTTAGGGGAAAGAGCTCAAACTCGATTTTGTACTTTTTATTTATGGAAGAAAACTCGGGGAATATCGTCCATTATTCTTCAATCCGGGCTACCACCCTAAAGCGGCGTCCCCTTATTATAAAAGGGATAGCAAATGTTGCGGCTTATGGTGATGGCCTTCATTATTTTTCCAGTTCTTACCATCTCATGCCGGTCTCAATTCCCGGAATTATAGATAAATTGTTCACTTTGATGGATGAAACTTCAAATTGCTGAAAAGACGATTAACATTTATGCCTCATTATTTTTTTTCATATCAATATACCAATCCTCATCACCATATAGCTTATCTGAGCATTCTGTGCATATGCCATGGGTGAATGACGCATTAGAATGTTTTTGAATATATGCTTCAAGAATGTTCCAGTATCCTTTATCGTCTCTAATTTTTTTACATTGCGAACAAATTGGGAGTATCCCTTTTAATACTTTGATTTCGGCCAGAGCATTTTTCAATTCGTTCATCAACCGCTGTCGTTCAATTGCATACCGAAGGGTCCGCACAATAGCCGATGCGGAAGGTTCTCCCTTATTCAGATAGTCCTGGGCACCTTGCTGTACCGCTTCAACTGCAATATTGTGATCTTTATTGCCCGTCATGATCACTATTGGTGTAAGTGGAAATTGTTTATGAAAATCCAAGAATGTATCCAGGCCGAAACTATCAGGAATGTTAAGATCAAGAATCGCTATATCAATGGTCTGTTTTTTTGCCGTTTCAATGGCTTTATCGAGCCGGTCTGCATTTAAAATTGTGCTCTTTATCTCCTTAGATGATTCAATGGCTTCTTGTAATAGAAAAAGATCATCTGGATTATCTTCAAGGATTAAAATGTTAATATTTGTTTTCATAGGCACTAATTCCTTCGGGGCAACTTGACCAGTTGGAGCCAGAACCCCTCAATCTGTTTGATAATTTTTGTAAATTGAAGAAAATCAACCGGTTTTGAAATGTAACAGTTGGCGTGCATTTTATATACTTTACTGATATCTTCTTCATTCTGGGAAGTTGTCAATACCACAACCGGCAAATCCGTCAGGTACGGGTCTTCTCGTATCTCCTTTAACACTTCACGTCCGTCCATCTTCGGTAAATTTAAATCAAGAAGGACAAGATCCGGCCTGGATTTTCCTTCATATTCACCCTGGCAACGCAGGAATTTCATGGCTTCAACACCGTCTGGGACCACATGGACATCCATCCGTACCTTTGAATCTTCCAAAGCCTCCAATGTCAATTCCACATCATCTTCATTGTCCTCGACCAGAAGCACTTGAGCAGTTTGTATATTGTCAATAGTTGTCATTTTTTAATCCTTTCTTTTGGAAGTGTGAAAAAAAAAGTTGATCCATGATCTTTTTCAGATTCAACCCATATGTAACCGCCATGACGTTCAACAATTTTTTTGCACAGGGTAAGTCCTACACCCGTTCCGGAATATTCCTGGCGGCTGTGCAGCCGTTGAAACACAACAAAAATTCTTTCATAAAATTTCGACTCAATGCCAATGCCATTATCTTTTATAAAAAAACAGTAATCATTTTCCTGCTCTTTGCAACCGATTGAAATGGCAGGTTCTGAACGCTCATTATACTTCAGTGCATTGGATATCAGATTTTGAAATAGGGTGTGGATCTGAGTTGCATCTGCCTCTAAATTCGGCAACCTGTCAGCAGTGATTATTCCCGCTTTTTCTTGAATCTGCTTCTCAAGGCGGTTCAGCACCATGGTAACGACGTCATTCAAATCCATTGATTCAAAGGGATTGTCCTTGGTATTGATCCTCGACAGAGCGAGCAAATCCTGTATCAGAGACTGCATCCTGTGTCCGGCATTGACCGAACGTTTGATATACTGCCGGCCTTTCTCATCCAGCTGACCTGTATACCTGGATTCAAGAAGCTGCAAAAAACCAACAATGGCCCTTAACGGTTCCTGAAGATCATGGGACGCGACATAGGCAAACTGAGCCAACTCATCATTAGATCGTTCCAATTCTCTGGTACGCTCCCTGACCATTTTCTCAGTTTGGGCATATGCATTCTGATATTTATTTTCACTGTCTTTTAAAGATTTGAAAAGAACTTGATAAGGACGCGTTAAGCCGGAGTGGACCAATGCTATATACAGCAGGTAAAATGAAATAATTTTAAAGTAATGGCCAAGTAGATTGGAAAAATCGTAAACGCTGACATAAAAAGTAAATGCCAGTTCTGCACAGATCGTCATCGCAATGGAAAGCGCAAGTAATCGGAAAACCAACGGATCAAGCATACCTTTTTTCATATAGAGTAGCCTATAGGCTGAACCGAGAAGCATGCATATGGCATATTCACTGAAGATTTTAAACCGGGTGAGACCGACTCCTTCCATATAGCAGTCCGGAAACACCTGCCAGAAAAAAATTGTCCCCAATAGCAGCATCGTTGCCCCTGTCCAGCATCCAAAAAGTAAAACCGGCTGGATTTTTCTTCTGAAAAGCAGAGGGAGCATTAAAAAAGAGACGCTTTCCATGTAGCGGGCCAGTATCCAAAGCTGGGTGGGAAGGTTTGCCCCCCAATGGGTGCTAAACACCCCCATTCCTTTATATGCCAACGTATGCAGCAGATCGACGATTCCTATAAAAAAATAGGCAATGCCAACAAACACGAGGGAATCGGCATCCGTAATATACCGTGTGTTCCACACCAGAAAAAAGAGAGCCCAGGCAACCGCAATTGAAAACAATTCAGCAAAACTATGAAACAGTAAGAAATTGTAACGACTTATAATGACAAGACCTACCAGTCCAACGATTCCGATAACTGCCGGAAAAATCCATGTCGATTGTTCAGTCGGATGCTGATATGGAAGCTTGTGGTTTTGGCGCATCTATTTTTCTCCTTGAGGCAGGGTAAAATAAAATATTGAGCCTTTTCCGGACTCTGATTCAACCCAGATGTTTCCACGATGCCGTTCAACAATTTTTTTGCACAATGCCAAGCCAATTCCGCTACCAGAATAATCTTTTCTTGGGTGGAGGCGTTGAAATATCATAAAAATCTTATCACGGAACTCTTTTGAAATGCCAATGCCGTTGTCCTTGACAAAAAAGCGGCATTCATGACCTTTATCCTCATAGCCGATTTCAATTGTCGGTTTTAAAGCCTCATTGTATTTCAAGGCGTTGACAATGAGATTCTGGAATAGACCCTGAATTTGACTTTTGTCAACCATCAGAGTTGGTAATCTCGAATAGGTGACGACACCGTTTTCCTCTGTGATTGTTGATTGCATATGTTCCAGGACTTCTTCTAATACTTTTGTAAGATCCGTTGGTTCAAATGATGTATTGAGTGTGTTCACCCTTGATACTTTTAACAAATCGCTGATTAGACTCTGCATTCGGTGACCGGCTTTTACGACCCGTTCAATATAATGCCTCCCTTTTTCATCCAGTTGATTTTTGTATTTTGACTGGAGCAGTTGTAAAAATCCGATGACTGCCCGCAGCGGCTCCTGGAGATCATGTGATGCCACGTAGGCAAACTGCTCAAGTTCGGCATTTGATTTTTCCAGGTCAGCAAGTGTTTCTTCCAAAATTATTTCAGCTTGCTTGCGCTTTGAGATATCACGGATAACACTGACAATGCCCAAAGGATTTCCTGCTTCATCCTTAAGCATGGATACCGTGTGTTCGCTTTGGAAAATCTCTCCATTTTTTCTTTTGGCTCTGAATTCAAATTCTGCAGATTTCCCCTGACCAAAGGCATCCTCTATTTTTTTGCCGAATTCAACAAAATGATCCTGATCCACATGCAGGATACTTGTGGATTGATCATGGATCTCTTTTTCCGTATATCCGAATATTTTTTTTGTGGCCTTGTTTACACTGATCAATTCCCTTTGGGGAGAAACGACCAAAACAGCTTCTTCAAGAGCATTATAGATACTTCTCATCCAGAGTTCAGATGCTTTTAATGATGCCTCCATATCCCGTCTCTGGGTGCAGTCCCTGCCCACAGCATAGGTGACACCCTGATTCGGCATTGGATGAAATGTCCATTCAAGCCATTTAACAGAACCATCCTTGCAGACGTAACGGTTTGAAAAGTTGATAACTTTTTTCCCTTGTTGTAATTGTTCATGGATCACCTTTTCGGTTTTTTCCCTGTCGTCCGGATGGACAAAATTCATATAAGGTCTTTGGAGCAATTCTTCCTGGGTGTATCCGAGTATCTGTTCGGCTGCGGGATTAATCAGTCGGAAATATCCATTGATATCCGCAATACAGAAAAGATCTGATATCAATGTAAAAAATTTTTCAAATCGCTCTTCTGCCTGCTTTAGCTCTGTTAAATCAATGAATGTTGCCAGAAAATATTCCTGGAATGTGGAACCCGAAATAATGATATCTCTAAGATCGCCATTTTTGCATGTGACCCGGTATTCTACGGATTGGATATCGGTATTCTCTTTTTGTGCTTTTTCAACAGCGGTTTCCCAGGTCTTTATGACCCACTTTCTGTATTTCGGATCAGGGTAGGCCAATACCCACCACTCTTCAAGTGTTGGAACATCAGATTTGGTATACCCGAAAACTTCAGTAAATTTGAGATTAAAATCAAGAATGACCCCTTTATTATTAACATAGCACAACGGGATGGCTGCAACATCGAAAAGTGTTCTGAACTTGTTTTCACTGTCATGCAGGGTTTTTTCCGTCTGTTTTCGCTCACGAATCTCTTCCTGAAGATAGTTAGTTTTACTTGCCACTTCCCTTCGCAGGTACCAGATTCCCATAGCCGCTGCCAGGAATAATAACGGAACGAGTATGAAAAAAAGATATTTCAGTATTTGTTTCCAACTGACTCGTGGTTGGGGCAGGATCGGGCCGAACCATTTATCGTACAATTCATTGTAACTGCCGTTGGCAATAACGATAGCTAGGCCCTCATTCAAAAGTGATAGTAGCTCCTTGTCGCCTTCATGTACGGCAAAACAGAACTTCTGCTCATATCCGGATAACGGTCTGGAACCTGGTCTGATATTGGTTTCCTGATGTGAATGAATGCTGACGACATTGGTAATCTTCAGTTTGTTCAGCAGCTGAAAGCCGACCAGTTGCAGCATGAGCACAGCATCATGTTTGCCCGATGAGAGCAGCTGCATCGCCTGCTCATAATTGTCCGTTAAAATCAATTTGTCGGTTAATTGGTTTTGAACTGCATATTCATGGGCATTGTCCCCTTGCATTACCAGCACTTCTTTTCCTTTTAAATCACTAACTCTGAATATGGAATTGTCTCCTTTTCGGACAAAAACAGTGCCGTGCAGCCGCATGAAAGGTGCCGTAAAATCCAGCAGTTTATTTCGTTCTTCAGAGTATGCCACAAGAGGCAGGACATCCAGTTCCCCGTCAATCAACTGCTGCTTGATTTTATGCCATGGACCAACCTTAAAATTAATTTTCCTGCCCATTGTTGTAACAACTGCTTTTAACAAGTCAACAGAAAAACCGTCTGCAGAACCATTGTCAAGCACCAGTGCAAAGGGAGGGTAATCCAATTCACTTGCAGACTTAATAATTGGATCAGATAGACTCAATGGGATATTGTTATCTGCATAAGACGAGGATTGATAAATACTGATAAAAAATATCGCCAAAATAAGAATAGGGGTTGAATACGATTTAGACATATTACCTCGCACAAAATTTACAAAAGAAATTATGCTATTCATTATTTTCAAAATTTTAACGATTCAAAGGGGTGTGTTTGAGCGTAGAAAGTTTAGGAATGCAGATGAAATGTTCAATACATTCCTTTACCATATCAAGATCCAGGAATTCAACAAGAATTGTCAAAATATCAGTATGTTATTCCAGATCAACACGTGTAGATTTATCCGTTCATTTGTTATCTTTATAAGCCTGCTTCTTGAATGGCTTTCCAAAGATTTCGTCTCCTGTGGTGCTTTTGCTTCCACCGGCTTAGAATTGTTTGATATTCTTTGGGATTAACTTCCCGAAGAGCGGCTAACCACATGGCATGTGAATCATAATTTGATTTATGGGCATGTACAGGATCCGGTAAAAAATCAAGCAGATGTTTTACCCAAAACTCTTCTAATAAAGGCGCAAGGGCAACTCCATTTACCTTTTTAAGTCCTTTCAATATGGAAGGATTTTGTGGGTCTCCTTCCCGGGGATGATATATGGCCTTAAATAGTGAAGGGTATTTTTTCCTTAAATCGGAAAGTTCAGCAAGAGCAAAGGTCAGTGTAAACAGATTTGTTTTTTGGTCAATTAACTCTTTTGGGTTATCAGACAATGTTTTCAACCATTCCTTGATTTTTTTAAAAAACCAGGATGAATCTTTGTCTTTATCAAGGGTTGCGTCCATCAACCATTTAATCCAGGGGTTTTTTGATTGGTAACTTGCCCTGTGAGCACAACATTCTTTCCATTCTTCGATCAATCCAGACACCGCTGACGTGTCAATTATTTCAATGACGCTGACAACCTTATCCCACTCATAAGTGGTTTCGTAGGTTACAATCTGGAATTTAAGAGCATTGACCCTTGATGGCATATTGATTTTATCTGCAATGTCCATCCAGTTTTTCATCAACTCAATGATGCTACGATTTGGTGAACTATAAAAATATTTTCGATCAGAAATTAAAAGCGATTTTTCCGGATTCCACAGGTTTTTCTCTTCTCTGTCAAGAAAGCTGTTAATCGTTTGCCTGGATAGTTCTTCGGCTTCTGCAAGCCTGTCATTTTTCAAACTATCCTCAATTAGCGGGATTCCGTATTCCCAGTTTTCATGAAACATGTTACGGCAGGTCTCAAGATAAGAGGTCTGATCAAATTGACTTGAAAAAGTATGATACACCTGATGCCATATGCAATACTTATCGTTCAGGCGTTTTTTCCAGACAGGGGTATCTTTATTTTCATTTATGTAATCATAAATTTCTTTTTGATCATCTTCAGAAAGGGCATCAATGCAATTAAAATACCCCTGGTTATCCATGCTGATAATCTTTAAATTATCTTCGGTTTCAATTAAACTGTTTAAAAAAGTCTCCACTGAATCAGCATTAAGCCATGCCCATTTAACCATACATTCAGTTGCAGATACACTAAAGTAGGCGTCGGAGTATTCTGCCCCCATCCATTCCGGATACTCCATAATACCTGATTCAACCTCTTGCAGAGCTACTTGAAAGAGCTCTGGCTCATCCTCCTGCATTTGACTGATTCTATCTAAATAAGGTAACATTTTTACAGCTATCTTTTCCAGGTCTTCAGCAAAATCGTTGCTGCCAAAATACGGTGTTTCCCAATGATTGTCTTGACATACATATTCCCCATCTTCATCCCCTAATTTTGAGACACATCTATTCCAGGATCTCCATAATTCATCCCATTCCTGGATAAATTTATTATCTGACACAACTTTGGTTGTTTTGTCAGAGAAGAGTAATTGAGAGGCGATCTCTTCAATATTCTCATTGTTCAGGTCTGAAAGTACCTGTTTTATATGTTTTTTGTCCATTGAAGATAAAAGACCATCCAGAAGCCGGGCCATCTCATCTATTGTCAGCGCTTCAATAAGTTGTTTCCCAAAGGTTTTTTTTGTCATATCTAATCTCTTGTGTGGTTTTGTATTAGAAAATCTCCATAACATGCTGATATACAACGACTTGCATGCTTCGTTGTGATGCGACAGCAAACATGGGGGGTTATAAGAAAGTTCCCGATTTTTAAGGGCTTTCATACTTCGTTGTGACAAATTGCTTTGCCATGGCCCTTATATATTGAAAATCGACACCTATGATCTTGTAAGCCTTGTCAACACTGTCTGAATCAGGATTCCCAAGATTAACAAGATAAGGCAAGATTATCTATCCTGAGCATCCTATCCATCCTGGTTATCCTGGTTCAGACAACTGCAATAACTTCGGAAAAAGCAATAAGATGTCTATTTTGAGTATATAGTACTCCAGATAATAAAATTCATTAATTTAATACTATAGGAATTACCTTTTTTAGGGAACAAAAAAAGCCCACCTACATAGCGCTAAATTCAAACACGTGACATGGAAAAGATCAATATGAAAAATAGGAAAAAAATACAGTAAAAATCGGCATCCTTCATATCATACAGAAAGTACTTTACACTTTCCAGAACAGTATCCCCGAAAAACGGGCATTCTTTTCGGGAAAGTGTAAACTGGGAAATGAAAGAGGTAGAAGCCGAAAGGATTATATCAAAAAATTATTCACAGCTTGGTCTTATTGCAAAAAAATGTGAACTACTGGACTCTTCATGGAAAAACGTGTTATCCGCATCATGGGTAGAAAGAGTGTTATGACTCCTGGTAATGATTCCTTTCAAAATGAACTAATTTCTCTAAGTGGAGGAATTCCGCCGGATTTCGGCAGATCAGGTTCAGTGATTGAAGTAACAAAAGACGAGTGGATCAAATTTAATCCCCAGGTTATTTACGGCTGCGGCAATGATATTGATGAGATGAAAAGTGATCTGGGGCTTGCAGTCCTTATTGTAATTCACGATCTGAACCTTGCCTGTGAGTACTCGGATAATATAGTATTTGTCAATGTCGGAACAGGTACCCTCCATTCCTTTGGAATACCGGAATGCACAGTGACAAAAAAGGCCATTGAAGATGTGTATGTAACCCGTGTTATTGTGAAAAAGCATCCAGAGAGCGGACGCCCTTTTGTGTTTATTTCACGATCATAATTATATTGTGTTACCTTATATAAACGTATATGGCGGAAGGATAATAAAATGAATATAATAAAAAAAAGAGAGGATATACCCGTTGTTGTTACAGCTTTTGGAACAACTGCCAAAGCCTTTAAAACATATGAAAAAATGGATGCCATATTTAAAAGGGAATTGCCGGAACAGCCTGTTTTCTGGGCATATTCATCAAGGATGGTGAAACATGCCATGAAACGAAACAGCAATATTGATATCAAGGATCCGGCTGAAGTTTTGTTGATGCTAAAGGAAAAGGGCTATTCATGGGCTGTACTGCAATCCCTGCATCTCATTGGTGGTCATGAGCTCCACAGGCTTGCTTCAGAAGGAAACAGGGTGGATATCCGACTTTCACTTGGGCTTCCTCTTCTCTCTTCACCTGAAGATTACATGGAAACAGCCCGTGCAATGGAATCAATTTTCTGTGGAATAAATCCAGCTACTCATACTTCCGGAGCATCTGCAAAGCCCAAAGCACGAAGCGCTGTGGTTCTTGTGGGACATGGAACAGACCATCCCACATGGACATCATATTTTGCTCTTGAGGCAATAATGAGAGATGTTTATTCTACAGACAGTATATTTACAGGAGTTGTAGAAGGTTTTCCGGAGATGGAAGTTACAGTACAAAGGGTAAAACAGGCAGGTTTTTCAAAGGTGTTGCTTGTTCCTTTTATGCTTGTTGCTGGAGTCCATTTTCAGGAAGACCTGACAGGGGATGAAGATTCATGGCAGGCAGCATTTGAAAAGCAAGGGATTGAGGTTTCAGCCATAGGTGACGGCCTTGGAATGCTTGATGGTATCAGTACTATCTTTGTCAGGCATATTAAGGATGCACTGGATGTGATTCCTTTGTAATGGTAGGTTCTGATACAGACAGTGATCTTGTTCCCTTTGGATTTTTTTGAGTGTCAAAACAAGTGTTTCCAGAGTACGATTTTATCATCCCACTGCATCACCAATAAGTTTGCATAAGCCTCATCCACAAAACACGCTGAAACGATACGTCATTGACGATATAGTGGACAAATTAAAAAGTGAGGAATTGATATGAAAGACATGATGGAATACAAAGGATATTATGGCTCTGTTCATTACAGCAATGATGACGAGGTCTTTCACGGTAAATTAGAGTTCATTTCTGCTTTGGTTAATTATGAAGGTGATGATGTAAAAGGTCTTAAAAGCGCATTCGAGGAAGCAGTTGATGACTATTTATATTTTTGTGAGGAAGAGGGGGGCACAGAAAAGCCATTCAAGGGTAGCTGATATTTAAAACTGCCATGGCAGACCCCTCTGCCACAATGAAGCATGAAAGTCCTTAAAAAACCTTGAACTACAGGGACTTTCTTATAACCAACATGGCGGTTCACCGTCACAATGGAAGTGTTGAAAGTCTATATAAAAACAGCCATTTGCGGGGACTTTCATATAACGTACATGGCGGATAGCCGCCACAATCGAAGAGATGAAAGTCGTTTTAAAAACAGCCACTTACTGAGACTTTCATATAAACGTACATGGCGGATAGCCGCCACAATCGAAGAGATGAAAGTCGTTTTAAAAACAGCCACTTACTGAGACTTTCATATAAAAGCTTATAGAAACCTTGATTCGTTTGTTTTCATATAATCTATTAAAATTATTGGCATCTTTCATATCTCCATCAAAATAGTTTACACTTTGTGCCCGGGATTTTTAGCTTTTGTGGCGCTTTTCCAGAAGGCAAAACCAAAAACAAAGAAGATGGCAGATAATCCCAAAAATGCCTTTTCCAAATATGAGACATTGGAACTTTCAGAGGTTTTTTTTATGTCTTTTTTATATTTTAAAGTGTCAGTGATGGGTACGTTAAGTTCAAGCCTATGCCCCATTTCATCCTTTACTGTTACTTTGTAGCTGCCTTGAACATCTGGATAGAAGCAGAATCGGCCATTTCTGTCTGTCCATCCTGATGAGAATGGCAACTTCGAATCTGGAGCCATAATTTCGGTTTCAGCGTAACTCATAGGTTCTCCATCACTGAATAGAGCTGTGATAACAACTCCGCCGGCATCAATATTGCCTGTTACCCCGTGGGCAATAGTTAAAGATGGAAAAAGACAGCAGAGAATCAACAGGACAAAGATATTTACTTTCAAAATATTTCCTCATGTTTTTACCCACCCCTCTCCAATCACTTGGAGGGGGATAGGGTGAAGTCTTGACGAATACAATATTATTTACCGTGAAAATGACTATCATTTTTATGTTTGGGGGTGATTGATACGCAATCATGTCCGTTTAATTTTTAAAAGTCATCGTTGCTTTAAAAGCGTATTCATCTGCCTCATCTTGATTTTCATATGGATAGGAATGATCTGCTTTTACAAGCCACACACCTTTCTCAACAAGCTGTATTTTTGCTATCCCATCCTTATCAGTTTTTGTGGTATATGCAAATGTATCTGCCATGTCTGAAAATCCGCTGTATGTTGCGAAGACCATTCCTCTCCAGGGTTTTCCATCCAAAGTTACCTTGACAGGCAACATTTCACCTTTATCAACTTGTGAAGGGTTAATCATGGGAATGATTTGAAATCTATCTTTTATATCTTTTTCGGTGAGTTCTTTTTGGTCATTGCTGACATTGACAAAGGCTTTAGAAACTGTTTCGCTCCATCTGGAATGTATAACATTTTCTAGTTTGTTTTTTGGTAAGTATTTGTATCCTTTGGTTGTTTTAGTTGAAAAATTTTTTTGGGTCAGGACAACCGTATGAATTCCTGCTTTGGAAAATTTGATCTTTATGGGTTTATTTCCTTTTTCCTCTTCTGGTATAACATCAATGGCACTCTTTATTCCGTCAGGGTCAATGATCTCAAGTTTTGTATTGTCGTATGCCTCCCGTCTCATTGCACCATCTCCTGGGAATTTATGACCCCATCCAATGAAAATTGTAGTTTCTTCACCTGGCATGGGATTATAATTTTCCATTGTAATTGAAGCATAATGTGCAAAAACCGGACTTGACAATATTGCACACAACAAAATTATGAATAGCACTATACATTTTTTTTTCTTCATTGCTTTCTCCTTAATTTGGCAGATCAATGCCAGGATGTTTTTCTGATTTCTTTTGTTAAAGAACACCAGCATAATAAATACTTAAATACACAGGCTTATTGACTTATTTGCTCTTCAGTCCACCTTAAAGATGGAAATTTGAATACATTTTTCGGCATGCTTCATTTCTCGGTTTACACTTTTCGGAGAGAAAAGTCTGTGTGGCGGGAATATCTCAAAAAAAGTGTAAAGTACTTTTGGAGTCATATGAAGGATGCTCATTTTTCATGGTAAATTAGTTAACCATATATAAATACGGCGTTTAAAATAAAAAAAGCCAGGAGTCCTGAAAGTAATCTTTCATATCAGGCCTTCCTGGCTTTATTGTATTTTTATGCAGCTATATTGAAAACAATGCAATTTCAATTGCAATTTTGGAAGCAACTTTTAGCGCAAGAGTTGAATCTTTGTCAAGAATAAATTCATCATGGTATTCAAATAGTGATATTTTTTGTCTCTATTTTATATGCAGTGAGTCATCCATATAGGACTTTTTCCTGAAGAGTGCAGCGTTGGCTTATCATAAAATTTTTTTTATCATTCCCTTGACAAACAAAATTCGATCGAATAGAAGATGCAAATATTTTTCATCAAGAAGATGAAGAGAGTATGGATGCAGTATAATGTTACGATGTATAAATAGAATGTGTTGCAGTAATGTGTTAATAAATGTGAATTGATTTATTAACGAAAGTTATAATTAAAAAGCCACGAAGGCAATAAATCGGAAATCCCGATTGTGTCTTTGTGGCTTTTTTTGTTTTTGGAATAAATATCATGCATGACACACGAAGTTTGGATGTACATGAAAATCAATTTTTATCTGAACATGATATTTTGCACGATACATGATGTTTTTATTTGTAATTTATATGAAAGTCTCCGTAACAGCCTGTTTTAAAAACGACTTTCATCCCTTCGATTGTGGCGGTAATCCGCATACGCATCAAGCTAAGGTTTTCAAAGCCTTATCAGACGGGTTTTTCTAATTTTTGTTGTTAAGATGTTTGATTTTATATTTATAATAAAAACAAAGTCTTATATTCTTAGCTTGATGCGTATGCGGTAATCCGCCATGTACGTTATTAGCAATTAATAGTCAATATCTAAAATGTAAGGAGATTTTTGTGAAAAAAATTTATTTTTATGGAATAATTTGTTTCTTTTTTTTGTGTCTGCCTGCAATTGGTGACGATAAGGCGAGTGGCACAGGTGCTCTAACTCTTGAAGAAATCGTTGTTACTGGAACTAAGAGTCAACACACTCTGGAAGATACCCCGGTTACAACATATCTGGTTACCAAGGAGGAAATCGAGAAATCAAATGCAAAAACTGCAGGAGATGCCCTGAAATGGATTCCTGGTGTGTATATCAAATCAAACGGCTTTGCACGGCAGTCAGTCAACATAAACGGCCTGCCCAATGAATATACCCTTGTGCTGATTGATGGAATACGGCAGACTGGAAGACATGCAAATGCAGTTGATCTTGCAAATATCCCGTCAGACATGATTGAGAGAATAGAGGTTATCAAAGGTCCTTCTGCCCTTCTCTATGGCAGTGATGCAGTTGCAGGAGTAGTTAATGTGATAACCAGAAAGGTTCCGGAAAAAAGGTATGTTGCAGGTAAAGGCTCCTACGGGACAGGAGATGCAGTGGAGACTCAGTTCAATTTTGGTGAAACCCTTGGCAAATTCTCTTATACCCTTGGTGCAGGGCATCAGAGTAGCAACCATATGGGTGACGGATATGAATATGATGCCGACAATGCTGTTGGGAATTTTCAATACCAGATTAATCAGGATAACAGTCTCTCTCTTAACCTTAATATTTATAATGAAAACAGCGATTATCTTGATGATACAAAATTCAATGGTACCATTGGGATAGATACAAAATTTAGTGAAACCTCAAATCTTAAATTAAATATTTCAGAGCATTTTGCTACCCGTAGGGACATTCGTCCAAACCAGTCTCCAAGGGATTGGGATTATGATAATCGTCAGGCATTGCTCCAATACAATCAGATGTTCGGTGATATTCAACTCGTTACCATTGGTGCTGAATACCGCCAAAACAATCTTGAATCAACAGAGGTTGGAGATCAGGACGAAAATATTGTCAGTAGTTTTTTGCAGGATGAGATTGAGCTTTTCAACTCCTCACTGGTTCTTGTTATTGGGGGGAGAATTGACCATCACGATCAGTGGGGTACCGAGTTTAACCCCAAGGGAAGTCTTTTATACATGATTAATCCGGAGACCAAAGTGCGGTTGAACGCAGGGCGTGCTTTTCTTGCTCCTCAGCTTGATGATCTTTACAAACTTCATCCCCACCATCATGTATCATACTGGATAGTGGGAAATCCTGATATTGAACCTGAAACATCTGTGGGATACAGCATTGATCTCGAGCATGTGTGGGCAAATTCTCTGCTTGGACGTATCTCATTTTTCAGGAACGATATTGATAATATGATTAGTTCAAGGGAAATAGGCACATATGAAACTGGAGAGAGTATTATGCAGTCATATAATATTGATGAAGCATGTGCTCAGGGATTTGAGCTGGAGGCTCAGTATGCACCCATAAAATCGTTGTTTATGTCTGCTGCTTATACCTATTCTGAAACAGAAGATAAGGCAGTTAAAAAGCAGATCAGGAATATGCCCAAGCATACAGGAAAATTACGTTTGAGGTATGATAATGAATCCTATGGATACACTGTTTCTTCTGAGCTGGAGTATATTGGCAAGATGTACACAGACAAAGCACTCACAACAGAGTCAGACGATTTTTTTCTGTTGAACTTTAAAGTAACAAAGACGTTATCTGATCATATCAACATGTTTGCAGGGGTGGATAATGTTTTTGATGAAGTCACAGCACCGGAAACTTCAAGGTACTTTGATATGGGTGTCTCATACACAGGCGGAGTAAGTTTCAGGTTTTAGTCAGCAAAATGAAAAAATTTAATTTTCTTGACTTCACTTGTGGTGTCAAGTAATAGATAATCTTTAATTTTGCGGCTGAAGCCGTTTTTTGTAACCCGAAGCATTTGGGTTCTGAAAGGACAGATTTAAAGATATTTCAAGGCAGAGCCTTGTGACTGTTCAAGTTTATTTGCCGAAGAATCGCTAAAGAACAAAAGAATAATCGGTAAAGAGCAAAAAAGATAAAACAAAAGGCCATGAAGGTCCGTAGCCCTGATGGGGGTTGGATTTTCATGGCCTTTTTTATTTTAAAAGTATAGGTGTTTCCATTTTATTGCCTGTAAAAGCAATAAGTTATGGAAAAGTATGCCATAAGGGCACTATTTTAAATCTCAGAGGGGAAAAAAGTGATTGGTAGATATTTTTTGATGTTCATTTTGGTGCCTTTTTTCATCACCTGTGCCTATGCGGGCGATACAACTGCGGAAATTGCTGAATCATCGGTTACAAAGTCCATTGAGACCCGTCAGGCAACACAGCAGGAGATAGATAAATGGGAAGAGGAAAAACTGCAACTTCAAGCCGAGTATGACAATCTTATGCAGGAGAATGAGCTTCTTGCTGCAACCCAAAAGGTGCTTTCCTTGGAAGTTGCCCAGCGTCGGGAGAATGTTGAATCATTGAAGGTGCAACAAAATGAAAATGAAGAGATCGAAAGGGAGCTTCTTCCTTTTCTTGAATCATTATATGCAGAATTGAATGAATTTGTGCTTCAGGATACGCTGTTTCTCAGGGAAGAGCGAAGAGGGCGCATGGCAGGGCTTGCCCGTGTTATGGAACAGATTGATTTGACCATTGCGGAAAAATACAGAAAGTTGATGGAGGCGCTTTTTATTGAAGCAGAATATGGCAATACCATAGAAGTTACCCGTGAAAAGATTGACATTGGCGGAAATGGCGAAGAGATTGTGGCCGATATTTTTCGGCTTGGACGCATATCTCTTTTTGCCCTGACCCTGGACAGAAATGAGGCTGCCTCCTTTAATGTGGCACAACATAAATGGCTTCCGCTGAATCCCATACATATTCCGGCAATTCAATCGGCAGTGGAGATTGCTCAAAAACAGCGTAGTGTCGAGATACTTGCCATGCCCCTGGGTTCTCTTAAGGTTCAGTGAAAAAGGAATATTTGCACATGCGACCAATGCCTGAAAGATCAGTGTCTATTCATTTTATATTGTCTGTTTATATTATGCTGTTTGCTATGTTGATTAATATGTTTTTCTTTCTGCCGTCGGTCTTTGCCGGAGACATGAGAGGAACCCACCTTGCCCTTGAGGAACAAAAAAGCCGTCTTAGGGCAAAAGCCATTGAGGAGCTTGAAAAAGCACGAGAAGAGGCGAGATTGAAAGCTGAAGAGATCCGCAATGACCGCAATGCATTGAAAAATGCTGTTGAAAAACTCAAGCAGGAGAACGAAGAGCTTGCACATAATAATCAGGAGATGGAAAAAGAGATTACAATATTAAAGGAAGAAGAGACAGCATTATCCCAATCTCTTGAAGAGAGCATTGCCGTCAACAGGGAACTTGCAGGATTGCTAAGAAGCAATGCAAAGGATCTTGAAAACATTCTTGTTCAGAGCCTGCAAAGCGCCTTGAGTGTAGATATAAATCGCCATGATTTTCTCAAACCCATGATTGACCAGGAAAAATTTCCGTCAATGGCTGATATCCGTAAAATGGCATCCATTCTTTTTGACGAAATAAGTGCATCCGGCGAGGTTAGGCTTGATAGGGGAATGATCGTGGATCGCCAGGGTGTTGAAAGGGTCGCTGATCTTCTTATCATTGGTAACTTTACGGCAATATACTCCATTGACATGGATAAAGGCTCTCAAAACAGTACAGAGATAGATAAAGCCTCTCAAAACAGTAAAGAAAATAACTCTGGTCGGGAAACCGGTTTTTTGCTTTACTCAGATCAGAGCCAGCGTCTCTTTGCCCTTTCAAAACTACCTGAAAAAAATATTGTCAGGAATCTTGTGGCCTACATGAAGGGAGAGCAGGACGATGTCTATATGGATATATCAAAGGGTGCAGCCATAAGGCAGCTTACCCATCAGTTAAGCCTCAGAGAGCAGATTCCAAAGGGCGGTCCCATTGTGTGGCCAATAGTTGCTATCCTTGGGATTGCACTTGTTATTTTGGTGGAGAGAATCATCTTCTTTTTAAGAAAACAGATAAATGCTGACAAATTCATGAAACGCCTTGAACCTCTTGTAAGGGCAAATCGTTGGGATGATTGCAGACGCCTTCTTGAATCTTCCAGAAAACGATTGATACCCAAGGTGTTGTTGACAGCAATGGATTTCAGGGATCAGGATCGCGCTGATATGGAGAATGCCCTTCAGGAGGCAATTCTCAACGAGATCCCAAGAATTGAACGATTTCTTTCAACCCTTGGAATGCTTGCTGCCATTGCACCGCTTTTAGGTCTTCTTGGCACTGTAACCGGTATGATCAATACATTTCATGCCATAACATCCTGTGGTACCGGAGATCCCAGAATGATGTCAGGCGGTATTTCAGAAGCGCTGGTTACAACCATGCTGGGACTTTCAGTTGCAATTCCTGTTATGCTTGTTCATACCATTTTAAGCCGTCATGTTGAGACGGAAATCGGGAAAATTGAGGAAAAGTCTGTCTCTTTTGTGAATATGATATTCAAAAATAAAAATAGTTTTGTTGTACATGGAAAGAAAAAACAGGATGGACAGGATGTGTGAAGATGGCGCTTTTTGAATCCATAAATTTTTTTTGTAGTACATACTGGTTTAATATTACCTCTTACCTTGGTTCCGGTGGAGTGGTCATGATTCCCATTTTATCTCTCTCTTTTGTGATGTGGGTATTGATCTTCAATCGTGTAGTTGTGATGCGGCGTCTGTTTATAAAGAATATCCCCCGCCGTGAAGCAGGTGAGCTTGTGAGGCAGAACCGTATGCCTGATGAAAAATATAAGGGCGCAAACTCTCTTCTTGTTCGTGAATTTCTGTCAAGAAGAAGTGGAGAGCCTGCACTTGATGCATTTATTCTTGATGAGATAGTGGTAAGACTTATAGGGGAGATGGACAAATATCTTGCCATTATTGCTGTTCTTTCAGGTGTTGCACCACTTCTTGGGCTTCTTGGCACTGTGGTGGGTATGATGACCACATTTGAGGTCATTACCATATTTGGCACAGGTAATGCCAGGGCAATGGCCGGAGGAATTTCCGTTGCCCTTATTACCACCCAGACAGGGCTTCTTGTCTCCATTCCGGGACTCTACATGAGTGGATTTCTGACAAGAAGGGCAACAAATCTGAAGCACCGGATTGCAGCAACAGGCTTTTATTTGAAACGATTCCTTGAATAACAAAAAAAATGGAAAAATAAAAAATGCTTAATATTACAGCAGCCCGAAGATCCGGTAAAAAAAATCTGGAACTCAACATTGCACCATTGATTGATATGGTCTTTATCCTGCTGATCTTTTTTCTTGTTACCACAAGTTTTGTCAAGGAGACAGGGGTGGATATATCAAGGCCGGCAGCAACAACCGCAATACCCAAAAACGGTAGCACCATACTGATCGGTGTCACAAAGAACAATACCATTCATATTGATCGACATGAAATTGACATACGTGCTGTCAGGGCAAATGTGGAACGTGCCCTTGCAGAAAATCCAGATTCTTCTGTTGTGATTGTGGCAGACAGAGAGAGTACCACCGGCCTTGTAATCAGTGTGATGGACTACTGCAAACTGGCAGGTGCTGAAATAGTCTCTATTGCAGCAAGTATTAACAATTAAAATGGGGTGATCATGACTTTTGTCAATTTTAACACAGACTCAGACTCTGTAGTTGTCCTTTCAAATGTCGATTCCACTGCCCTTTCACATGTCGATTCCACTGCCCTTTCACATGTCGATTCGACTGCCCTTTCAAATGTTGATTCAACTGCCCTTTCAAATGTTGATTCAACTGCCCTTTCAAATGTTGATTCAACTGATCTTTCACATGTTGATTCAACTGATCTTTCACATGTTGATTCAACAGCTCTTGCATATGTTGATTCAGCTGCCTGCCATACTTTCTCACCCAAGGGAGGGATGCAGAGCAATTATTCAGTTTCTGCTACTTACGCTATCTGGATTCTATCAATTATTTTTGCTGCCCTGCTCAATATTACATTGTTCGGACTTATGCCGGAATTGATAAAACAGATGCCCGGGAAAAAGGAGTTGTCCGACTCTTTTTCCAGTGATATTTTTCAGGTTGTCAGGATAAAGCAATCGGAGTACCTCCCTGAGAAAAAAGAGATTAAGAGAGTGGAACCAGAAGTGGTTAAACCCCGAAAGTTACCTCCGGAAAAAGTTAAAAAGCCCGAGCCACCAAGGACAATAAAGGTAAAACAGAGGCTTCCCTTTGAACTCAACCCCTCACTTCCTTCATTTTCCAACTCCCTTGCCATGCCTCCTCTTGAGCATTTCAGTATGGATATGGATGCACCTGTTGTTGTGGAACCTCAATCACTGCCGGAACCCGATTTTGTACCGTCTCAATCGTTGCCTTCTCTGGAAATTCCTCCCCTTAAAAGTCAGTATGGCATGGGTGAACTTGATGCTCCATTGACGCCTCTTGTAAAAACTCCTCCGGTTTATCCCATGCGGGCCATGCGCAGGGGAATTGAGGGGGCAGTCAGGATAAGATTCAAGGTTGACACACAGGGCAGGGTAAATGAACCCGAGATAGTAGAGGCAAACCCGGCAAAGATATTTGATGCAAGTGTACTTAAATGTGTCATGCAGTGGAGATTCAAACCTGGAACTGTTCAGGGGGTGGCAGTTAATACTCTTGTGGAGACAACCATCAGGTTTCAACTGGAAAAATAGTTGTTTCAACTGGAAAAATAGTTGCTTTAACTGGATAAATAGTTGTTTTGACTGGATAAATAGTTGTTTTGACTGGGAAAATAGTTATCTTAACTGGAAAAGAGATTATGTGCATAATTAAGGCCTCACAAAAATATTTTATATCATTACAAAAGGATTATGTCTCTCCTAAGTCTCTTATGATAGTGATATGGATATTGTGTTTAAATATTTATCAATCATTCCCCCTGGAAGTTATCGATTTTGAAATGGGTTCTCTTGTGTATGAAGCATATGCTGAGGAAGAGAAACTACCATATGCAGCCGGAGTATGCGTTAATGAAGCCGGAAAAATGATTAAGGCAGGCAGGATATCAGAAGCCATTGAGCTTCTTGAGTCCTTTAGCTCAAAGGCGAAAGATGTTTCCGGTGAAAAAGCCATACAGAAAGGTTATTCCCATTACTACATTGATTATATGCTGGGAAATGCTCTGATGATGCTTGAAGAGAATAGTTCATCTAAATCAGGTTCAGGGCACGGCGAAAACAAGACGTTAAAAAAAAGTTCAGGTCAAGCCTATAAAAAAAATTCAAAAGATGATTTTACACCATTTTTAAAAAAAGCATCACAATATTATAATAACGCAGTTAAAAAAAGGGCTGACCTTGCTCCCGCATGGCTGAACCTTGCCCGTTGTCAATATACCCTTGGTGATATGGAAAATGCAGGCAAAGCTTTTATAAAGGGGTATGAGGCAAGCGCAAAGGCAGATAGGAAAGCCATGCATCTCTATTATGGTGCAATCTGTTTTTTTCAGTGTGGAGACAGCAAAAACCAGAAAAAGGCTTCCGAAGTGTTCGGAAAGCTTTTAAGCAGACATCCCAGCGATATAACGCTGGAATGGATTGAAAGTTATGTCAGCATACTGTTTGCTACAGGTGAAAAGAAAAAAGCGATTAAATACCTTGAAACCCTTGCACAAAAAACATCCGGAAAAAGACAGAGACAGTGGCAGGAGATGCTTTTGTACCAATACCTGGAGCATAAAATGGAAAAGCGTTCTCTTGCATATGCAAAAACTCTTACCCGTGACAATCCTGTGGAACCAATGTGGTGGAGAACTCTATTACATATCTATCTTGACCGCAATGACTATAAACAAGCCCTTAATGCCTTGATAATATATGGATTCCTTGCCCCTTTGACAAATGAGGAACAAGATTTGATGGAGAATCTCTATCTTAGTCTTGGGATTCCTTTTGATTCTCGCGGATAGATTATTCACTGGGAATTTTTCAACATTGAATCTGCTTAAATGATCAAAGTTAACACCTATGATCTCTTGTAAGCCTTGTCAACACTGTCTGAATCAGGATTCCCAAGATTAACAAAGATAAGGAAGGGTTATCTATCCTGAGCATCCTATCCATCCTGGTTATCCTGGTTCAGACAACTTCAATAACTTCTGAAAAAGCAATAAGATGTCGATTTTGAGCAAATGGCCATTAACAGATGCTAAACTTCGGCTTGCTTAATTCTTAACAGTTCTGGTGCTTCTTCTTGTATCCTTTCTTTCTTTTTCAATAACTTCACAACATGTAATCCCACTAAACCTCGAGCTTGTAACTCTTCAGCATTTTCAACCCCAAGGTCAGCAAAAAATATTACTTGCACTACTTTTAAAAATTCAATAGGGATATAGTTCATAATATTTATATTAAAGGCGCAATGTGATATTTTAACTTGAATAATTGGCATCTTTCATTTGCCAGTTTACATTTGCCTGAACACAATTCCGGTTTTTCTGGTGGCCTGTTCCGAAAAGTGTAAAGTACTTACTGCATGATATGAAGGATTCCAAATAATTATTATTTTTTAATTTTAACGGAGGCAATTTATGAAGACTTTTACCGTAAAAAATCCCCCTCATCATTTTCATAATCGGGGGTGGCGCCGTAGAGATAAGGCATTCTTTGTCTCTACGGGCATGAAAGTTTATAAAGTGTCTATTGAAAATTATGTATTGTATACGGAGTCAATGTTATGAGTTTCAATATCAGAAGCCTTTTTTTTAAAATTTCTACAATTTCACTTCTTGGCATCATCGGGGTTATAATTCTTGCGATGATAAATTTTAAGGTTGCTTCAACCACAGGCAAAACTGCCCAATATAGTCAATCTGGCAATGAAATTATGCAAAATGTATTGCAGATCTTTTTACTTGAAGAAAAATTTATCAATAATAGTGATGAAGCAGTTGCCCAAGAAATTATGTCAAAACTGGATGGTTTGGAGCAATTGCTTGATAAATCTCAAAATATTGACAAGTCAAATAGTATCAATAAGATTCTGCTGGAGATAAGAGCTCTTACTGACGCTCATAAATCTGTTTTAAAAGATCTGATTTATGAAGTTCTGACATTAACAGAGTTGTCAATTGATATATGCAAGCATTTTGATATTAGCACAGATGTTTTAATGATGATTATCAATAAGTTAAATGATGACGAGGCAGAGCTTGCTTTAACAGTAGATGAGTTACCTCAGATCAAAGCATCACTCAGGGATCAGACAAGCCAGTTTTTAGGTATTTTCCAAAGTGTAGTTGTTGCCCTAAAAACACTGTTTCTTAATAATGATGGAGAACAGTTTATACAAAAAAGAGATGCCCTTATTGAGATACTCAATGAGAAACGAGTCAATACCAAAGCACAGATAAGTGTTGTAAATGAAAAGATATATACAGATTGGTGGTCGCAAATTGAGAAAGAGCTTGATGAGATTACCCCGCTTTTAAATAATATTTATGATCATTGGCAGAAACGTGAAGAGCAGAAAAGAGAGCTTTTTAAAAACAGCATGTTGATACAAGAAAAGGAAAATTTTCTTCTCAAATCCACTACAGATTCAATGACAAGCCAACTTTCATCTACAATGACAAACTCAACTGTTTCCATGATAGCTGTAATAGTTCTATTACTCATATCTGGTTCTCTCATTGCATTGAGTATTATGCGTCCTGTAAGGCAGACAGTGGAGATGATAAAAGATATAGCCCAGGGTGAAGGAGATCTTACAAAGCGACTTTCAATCAGGACAAAAGATGAAATTGGAGAGCTTTCAGGATGGTTCAATACCTTTTTGGATAACTTACAATCAATTATTAAAGTTATTGCACAAAACGCCCTGTATGTAGATCAATCATCAGGTAAGATATTTGGTGTTGCATCTAACCTTGCATCAAATGCAGAATCAACATCTGCAATGGCAAATACCGTTGCTTCAGCATCTGAAGAGATGAGTGTAAATATGCAGACTATCTCGGCGTCAATGTCTCAGACAGCTAATAACACTGCTGTAATATCATCTGCTGTTGAGAAAATGACTGAGACAATTATCCTGATATCAAAAAATTCAGAACATGCAATTGACATCTCTAAAGATGCAGTACAGCAGTCATCACAAGCCTCAAGTAAGATTAATGAGCTGGGTGATGCCGCTAATTCAATAAATATGGTGGTTGAAACCATTACAAATATTTCTGAACAGACAAATCTTTTGGCATTAAACGCAACGATTGAAGCGGCAAGAGCTGGAGAATCCGGTAAAGGATTTGCAGTTGTTGCAAATGAGATTAAAGCACTTGCAAATCAAACTTCTGAAGCAACATTGGAGATTCAGCAGAAAATAAGCGGAGTGCAATCAATAACCATGGAGACCATTGCAGAAATTGAATCCATTGTTGATATTATAAAAAGTATTAATGAGATTATATCTACAATTAGCCAAACAATTGAAGAACAATCCATTACAACAAAAGAGATATCCAGCAACATTATCCAGACTTCACAAGGAATCCAGCATGTAAATGAAAATATTGCTCAAGGTACGGTGGTGATTCGCGACATTACAAAGGATATTTCCTTAGTAAATGAAGCATCTGGTCAAATCTCGCAAAATAGCAACACTGTTGAAGCCAATGCACAAGAGCTGAAAGATCTTGCAGCAAGGCTTAATGAGGTTATTGATGGATTTAAATTTTAGTGGGTAGTGTATTCAAAGTGTCAGAAAGGCAGTCTTGACAGTAAGCTCATTTGCCCAACGGTAATCTCGGTTACGAAATACCATGAAGTAGTGCTCTTCAACAAATCTGCAAAGATCTTCCATATCTCCTTTCTGATAGACTTTTTTGGCAGCATCCTTTCCTTTGTCCCGTTCAACAGGTTCCGGCAGAAGCATTTCGTTAATTCTGTCAACATAGAGCCTTTTTGTAAGAGGGTTGGGCAGCTTCAAAACCTGGTCACCATTTTAAAAGGCTGGACTTTATTTGTTAAATAAACGATCATGGCTGATGCTCAGCCACCCCCGTCCATGGAAATTGTATTCATTTCCACGGTAAAATATGAAATCATATAGATTTTTATGTATCATAATGCGCTTGTTTTAATGGTATAGGAATTCTCATTTTTATCCTGCAAAAGCAGACGGTTATGGAAAGATCTACCCAATGTGCCCTAAGTTCTTTTAAACGAACATTATTCAGCAAGCATTCAAGGAGGCATGTAGAAAAAATGAACCGGATGAAAATTGAGCAACAAGGAAATACGAAAATAGCTTTTATAATTATCATTTTGTTTTGTATATATTATAATGTGTGTGGCGCTGCAGAAATTCTTTATGATGATTTTTCAGATGTTAATTTTAGCAACAATGGACAGTGGTGGATAGAGGAATATGGAAATAAATTTGACTCATGGAATACTGAGATTGTCAATGGCAGACTTCGCATTTCAGCAACAGGTGATTCTGATGCTTCATATCTGAGATTAAGAGTTCCATATGAAATCAAACTTAAAAAATCCATGCGGGCCAAGATACGATTGATCTCAGCAGATTCAAGGGCCGGTATCAGGCTATGTGGATATTTGTTAAACATAAGACACTCACCAGAGAATCTTTATAACAGCGATGGGAACGTTTGGGTTGGCGTATATGTTGAGAATACGAATGGAAATTTTTATAGAGTTGCTATGGTTGCTGAAATAAACAACGCAAATGGGTTCGCAGAAAAAGAATTAATTCCCTGGCAAACTGTAGTCAATAACTTACAGCTAAACACTGACTATGAAGTGAGTGTCAGTTTTGATGACACGACCCGAACAATCACTCTTGGGTGTAATGGAATATTAAGGGAATATACATTTGATGAGTCTTATGATATTTATCCTCTAAGTAGCTGTCAGGCGACAGGGCTTAGACTTGATGCCTACGTCAGAGATAATAATGAGCCAAAAACTTTGATAGCTGAGATAGACGATGTCTGGGTAAGTGACTATCACGATCCGGTTTTAGAGCAATGTCCAGAAGAAAATGAAAGTACAAATGAGCCTTTAGTTTTTTCAATCGCAGCCAGTGAAATTAGCGATTATGCTCCATTTGAAATTTCTTTTTCCTGTGCAATCTCTTCGGGAACCGCACCATATGAATATGAGTGGGATTTCGGAGATGGCAGCGTTCAAGAAGGAGATCAGGAAACTTCTCACCTATATGATACTCCAGGTGTATATGTAGTCTCCTGTACTGTGACGGACAGCACCGGACAGAGAGATACAGAGTCCGTTAGCATTGAAGTTCAGGGTGCGCAATCCTCTTCTGTAAAGGGCAAGATTGTCTCCACAGCAGGAAACGAACCGATTGCCAACGCCACAATCAAGCTATTTTCAGGGGGTGAAGTTGTTGCTGAAGGCCTGACTTCTTCAAGTGGTTATTTTGATTTTGACTCTTTATCTACCGGAGTATATTCGGCAGAGGTATCAGCTCCAAATTATGCAACAACAACTGTTGCCCCATTTAATCTTGTTGCAGGTGCAAGTCCGTTCTTGAATGTGGAGATTTCAGCCAATGCTCCGGAGATAAGGGAACCTGTGACGGTAACTCCGTCACTCATAGTAGCCGGAGCAGGGGAGAAAGTAACCTTTCTTGTTAGTGTATATGACCCTGATGGCGCAGGTGATATTGAAAGCGTTGTTCTTAAGCACGATCTTCTCAACAGCATATTTGGGTCAGATGGTGTTGAAATGAGCCTTGTTGAAACGGCTTTTAGTGAGAACCCCTATATTGCAAACTATCAGTTTAAGACATCTCTTTTTTCCGGTTTGTCTCCCCAGAATTATATTGTTGATGTTGTGGCTCGGGACATTTCTGGGTTTCGGCTTTTGATACTATCCAATTCAGTGTAATACAGAAACGAAGGGTAACCATCGAAAATAAGGAATCATTTTCCGAAAAGGTACAAAATACATTTGAGAATCAAACCCTTGAGATATACTTTAATGTTGGGCAGGGTTTGTTCGGTCTTGGCTCATCAACATCAACAAAATCATTAGGAAGCTTTAACTCTCTGAATTCAGGTAGCTCTTCCCTTAAAACTGACACTCCTGTAACTCCTGGAGCTGAAAAGTGCGGTGATTGCTATGTTGAAGTTATGATCTATCGACCTGATAAGAGCCCTTATAACATTGAGCCTTATATTGTGTGTGATTCCGAAAACATAACCATAGAAAACGCTAAATCAGGAGAGTGGACATATGAAACCACAAGCCATTGCGCATCTTCTCTCGATGTTGAGATTGAGACAAGGGGAGCTGATACAGCAGTTTTGACAGGTAGTGTAAAGGATGCAGAGAGCGGTATCAGCGTTTCAAATGCAAGGGTGCAATGGAATCTTGGAGGAGAGACATTTTCCTCTGAAAATGGGTACTTTTCAACCATTGTTGTGGCAGGGGAGGGACTTGTTACAACATCTCTTGCAAATTACCAGACAAATCTTAAAGCTAAGGTTCAGCTTGGTTCCGGAGAGACAAAAAAGATATTGGTTTTTGTTGCGCCTGTGGAGTCATCCTGCATTGAAGCTCCTGACATGCCGGTTGTCGAGGAGATAGTATCACCAGGGATGGAACCTGATGCTTCCTTCCAGCCATTTGCTGTAAGGGTTGAGGATTCAGATCTTGTCTTTTTCGCTCTGTTTCCTCCTTATGATGAAAAAGTCAATATCTACCTTGGAATGACAAGCGATGCTCCGGAGCTTTCCCCTTATCTGTTGCTGTTTGATAGTGATGATGCTTATGCTCCCATGGCAGGAACGCCTGTTGCCTGGCGCGAGGTCAAAGAGGCTTGTCAGTGGCAGCAGGATGGAGAGTTTATGTCGATTCCTGTGGAGTTGCTGCCAAAGGGTAAATACACCTTTTACTCCCTTGTAACAGCAGAGCCTGATGGAATGCCGACCTTTGAGATTCGTTTTTTTACACTTGATCTTTCATCAATGTACTAATGTTTTGCCAGAGGTTGTTTCTGACTCTGGCAACTTTTAAGTTGCATGTGTCATTTATAGGGTTTCATTTTTTTTGAACCATGATTTTCATGATTAAGGGATTATCCTGATTGCTCATCATGTTAATCCTTAAATCCTTTAATCATGGTTCAAAATTTTACTATGGAATCTATTTTTAATGGCTTTCTCATTTACTCCCTCATCCCACCCCCTTCTCCATGACTGGATAGGGGAACAACAACTTCACTCCAGCAAACCCTGTCAAAACCCAATGCCGTAACCACAAAGCTTTTGAGCCGAAGCTCCGGATATTTTTTCATAAGGCTTTTGCTGTATTTTCTTGCCTGCTCTTTCCCTTCCTCCATTGCACGCATGACAGAAGGCCGGCTTGCAATTGCTGATGCTGACAAGCTCCTTGCCTCCTCACCTGTCAAACCTGCATCTGCAAGGCTTACATATTTAAACTCAATGAGAATATCAAAAAGGCGAAAGTTTCGCATATCCGGCCTTATTATCATGGTAAGGTCGGCAAATTGCCTTTCAATCTCCCTTTCCGAATCCATAATAAAAAGTATATCGTTGTAAAGAAGTGTCAGAAAAGCAGTCTTGACAGTAAGTTCATTTGCCCAACGGTAATCTCGGTTACGAAATACCATGAAGTAGTACTCTTCAACAAATCTGCAAAGAGCTTCCATATCTCCTTTCTGATAGACTTTTTTGGCAGCATCCTTTCCTTTGTCCCGTTCAACAGGTTCCGGCAGAAGCATTTCGTTAATTCTGTCAACATAGAGCCTTTTTGTAAGAAGGTTGGGCAGTTTCAAAACCTGGTCACCATTTTCTGAACGGCCATCAAGGGTAAGGATTCCAAAGTAATATAAAAAAGAGATTAAAAAAGATCTGTCATGGGTTGCATCGGAGAGCATCCTTCTTATGCCGAACTTCTGGCTTATCTGCTGGATTTCAATTTTGTGACTCTGGTGGCTCTGCTGCATCAGATCAATAATTAGCTGATTTCCCCCTTTTATTTCGGAAATATCCATTGCAAGGTTTTCGTCAAACATGTTTTCCGGAAATCGCCCTGATTTCTGGAATCGCTTCAGGAAGTAGAGTACAAGTGTGGGGTTATAAACTGGTTCGGTTACATCCTGTGAGAAGAGGTAACCGTTGTAGTAGAGTTTCATTATTTCAAGGGCATTATTGGAATGAACTTCATTGGCTTTCATTTTTGACAAAACAGCTTGAATCTCGCTTTCTGTAAATCCGCAAAGGTCATTGTAGTCATCTTCAAAATAGATATTCTCCCCGATATTAAAGCCGCTTGTTATATCGCTCATGACCACAGGAGAAACTCCGGTGATAAATATCCTGTCAAAAACATCGCTTGATGCCAGGGATTTGATGTTTTTGAAGATGGTTTTCAATATACCCTCTTTTCTCACAAGGGATTCATATCTTTCAATATGGCGGTCTCCGGACATCATAACTTCATTGGCAAAATTATCATACTCATCTATTAGAAGATATATAGAGGTATCCATGAATTCCACAGCATTTGCAAGGGATTGAATGGAGCTAAGTGCATTGGCAGGATCAATATTAATTGGAGGGATATTGTAATTTTGATAGCATATTAAAAACCTTTTGATGCAGTTATTAATATGGTCATAAAGGGATTGCCTGATCTGATCAACAGAACCTGATGCGTCAATACATGAAAAATCCCATTTCAGGATAAAGTAGGAGTTATGAAGAGGCGTTGGTTTTTTTCCGATTTCAAGGTGGCCGAAAAGCTTATCAAAGAGCTCTTTTTTTGCCACATCATAGTAGTTTTCCAGCATGGATAGAAGCAGGGATTTACCAAATCGTCGGGGGCGTAGAAAAAGCTGGATGTCATTTGTTTCAAGAATGGCAATTCTGCTTGTGCGATCACAATAAAAATAATGATTCAGTATGATCTTTTTAAAATCACTGTATCCATATGGAAAATTCATAAAATCCCCTTTTGGGCATCTGATTTTTTTTGTGTCCATTAAATACTCAAAATCGACATCTTATTGCTTTTTCAGAAGTTATTGCAGTTGTCTGAACCAGGATAACCAGGATGGATAGGATGCTCAGGATAGATAATCCTGCCTTATCCTGTTAATCTTGGGAATCCTGATTCAGACAGTGTTGACAAGGCTTACAAGATCATAGGTGTCGACTTTGAGTATATTAATAAGTATAGATCGACAAAAGTTTATGTCAAGCTATACTATACTATGCATTTATCTTCTTGGGTTTTTTTGCAATTATCTGAATCAAGATAATCTGGATTGACAGGATAAGGTAGGATGATAGTATCCTGAGTACTCAAAATCGACATCTTATTGCTTTTTCAGAAGTTCTTGCATTTGTCTGAACCAGGATAACCAGGATGGATAGGATGTTGAGGATAGATAATCCTGCCTTATCTTGTTAATTGTCAATGGCCATTAACATTAATCCTGGAAATCCTGATTTAGACAGTGTTGACAAGGCTTACAAGATCATATGTGTCGCCTTTGAGTGAGTATCTTCTCTGGATGATGAGTATCTTTTCTATATAACAGGAAGAGCCGGACATCTTGACTGTAATTATAATAAAATTATAAGTGTAAACCGATAAATGAAAGATCCCCTTTATTATGAATACAATTTTAGAACCAACAGGAATTTTAATGAGTCTTCAAAATGAATGTAAAAGGTGCGGAACATGTTGCGAAAATGGTGGGCCTGCTCTGCATGGCAGTGATATGACCTTGATTGAAAACTGTCTGATCTCAATTGAAAGCCTTATAGCAATAAGAAAGGGAGAACTTGCCCATGACCCTGTAACCGATAGCCTTAAGCCTGTAAAAAAAGAGTTTTTAAAGATTGCTGGCAAAAAGGGAACATGGGAATGCCTGTTTTATGAAAAAGTACTTAATGGATGCACAATATACGAAAACCGTCCGCTTGCCTGTTCTGTTCTGAAATGTTGGGATACAGAAGAGACACTTAAGCTTGCAGGCAGGGATCTTTTATCAAGGCTTGACATTATAAAGGCAGATGATCCCATGAGAAAACATATCAAAAAGCATGAAATGCTCTTTCCTGTGCCTGATTTAATGGGACTTTCCAGCCCGTCCAGCAAGATGGTTAAAAAACTTGAAAAGATCTGTAACAGGGAGATTGACCATCGCATGAAAATTGTCAATAAGCTGGAGCTTACTGTGGCAAAGGAGCTTTTCTATTTTGGCCGTCCCATTTTTGAATTGCTCCATCCCCTTGGATTCAGGGTTATGGGGGCAGGGAAGGGAATTAAGCTTGATTTTCTGTGAACTCTTTTCAGGCAAAGTGCTATATTCAGGCAAATTTCTATAGATAATTGTTGTTGTTTTATTTTGATTATGTAAAGTTTGCTTTACTTTGGTTTGTGTTGTTTGACAATATATATTGACATTCATGGAATTTTTTTTCTTTCTGTTTTTAATCTGAAATGGAAATGTATAATTAAATATTGTTTAAATACAGATAGTTATTTTTTAAATTTGATATTGTAAAAGATTGTGGCACATATCCTGCTATAATTGTTTGTCAGTTCTGATGTTTTTGCCAGGAAGTTGACAATAACAATTAAAAGAAGTTGACAATAACAATAGAGAAAGGAGAAAGCCATGAAAAAGTATCTCAACACATTCGTTATTTCGGTAATCGTATCTGTAGCTTTTATTGCACAGAGCAGTTTTGCAGCAACAGTATCTTACACAGATTTTGGCGGGACATATGGCATGAACCACGATGGATGGGAAGGCGTTCTGGAACTTGAAGCTGATACTGGTGACTCCATAGAGCAGATTCCACCTGTTTCCGGAACATATACAGGGGAAGACAATCAGGAGCACTATGTGCATGGTTATATCAGAACTCCAAAATATATGATGCCTGAAAGCTGGGGCCCTGACCATAAGATCGTGTTTTATGTTGACTTTGTGGATACCATGTTTGATTCAGAAGATGACCAGGAGTTTGAGGGATATCTTTTTGGCTCAAAAGATACCATGGCAGGAATTACATGGTGGCATGAGGTTCCGTTTGGATTTTATATGAACAGAGGAGAGCTTGTGGTATCTGATTTTACATCTGCCAATGATTCTCCCCTTGATCTGTCAGATTTTACCGGTACCTACGCAATGAATCATGACGGCTGGATTGGCACCCTGGAGCTTGAGGCAGGTACTGGTGACTATATCGAGCAGATGCCAAATATCGTTGGTACCTATACTTCTGAAACCGGAGAAGAGCACAGCGTAAGAGGCTTTGTAAGAACTGACAATTATCCTCTTTCCGAAGAGTTTGGCCCTGATCACAAGATTGAGTTCTATGTGGATTTCTATGACACTCCAGGTTATGACGATGATCAGAAGTTTGAAGGCTATCTCTTTGGCGGCAGGGATGCAATGGCAGGCGTTACCTGGTGGCACAACACTCCATTTGGTTTCTACTGCATAAAGGATGCTGCTGAAAGAACCGGTAATGATGTCTGTGTAAAAGTAAACCAGGATTTAACCATTGAAATTCCATGCCTTAACTATGAAAACCAAAGTTTTGAAACCACCCTGTTTACGGTTGAGAATCCTGTGAATGCATTCCTTCCAGTCTGGAAAGTGGAGATTCCCAACCCCCATGAAGCCCTTGAACTGCTTCCCTTTCCGGTATCTGACCTGCTCTGGGTATTAAGTGGAGAAGAGCAGAGTGGCTGTCTTAATGAAAACAGCGAGCTGGAAATGGAAAATATCCTGACTGTACCATGTGCGGAATTTGCAGGAATCACCTTTGGTTTCAAAATGATCAGGTTTATCCATCCCGACGACCCTGAAGGGCTTTACCTTGAGCTTGATTTTGATTCAATCAGATAACCCATGAACGGCCAAATTCAACGGCCACTCCAACGGTGAAAATAATGGTGTATCTTTACACCGTAAAATAAATCATAAAGTAACCGGAAATAAACCAGAAATAAACCAGAAATAAACCAGAAATAAACCAGAAATAAACCAGAAATAAACCAGAAATAAACCAGAAATAAACCAGAAATAAAAAACTGATCGGATTTACCACACAGCCTGTATCTCATTATTCCATACAATTTAGGAATGAAAAGATACAGGCTGATTTTTTTTGTTTTTACTGCTTGCAAAATCTATTGCACCATATTCCGGCGCTATATTGTTTATTTGAAATTCCCATTGCAAAAAACAGGGTAAAATGAGATAGTAACAGTTTATCTAAAATAACAACAATAACATGGAATTATAAATACTTTTCTATTATGGACAAAATAAATATTCAGGAAATCCTGCCCTTTGTGGAGATGCCGAGCCGCTATCTGGGATGTGAGGCAAACAGTGTAAAAAAAAAACTTGAAGATGTTGATATCAAGTTTGCCCTGGCCTTTCCGGATCTGTACGAAATCGGGACATCCCATTTTGGAATGCAGATTCTATATACTATTTTAAATGGTGAGAAACATATTGCGGCTGAAAGATTTTTTACGCCTGCACCAGATATGGAGAAAATCCTTCAGGAGAAAAACTTACCTCTGTTTTCCTTAGAATCCTCCCTTCCCATGAAAGCCTTTGATATTATAGGCTTCAGTCTCCTTTATGAACTTAACTTTACCAACATTCTGACAATGATGCATCTTTCCGGTATTCCTTTTTATGCCGCTGAGAGAGATGAAAATTTTCCCCTTATCATTGGAGGGGGGCCATGTACATTCAATCCCGAACCCCTGGCTGATTTTTTTGATGCCTTTGTCATAGGCGATGGTGAAGAGGTGGTTATAGGGATATCCAATGCCTTTATTGAGTGGAAAAAAAGTGGAGATGGCGTAAAAAAAAGCCTTCTTAAACGACTTTCCAGCATTCAGGGGGTATATATACCATCATTTTTCAGGGCAACCTTTAAGCCATTTGACACAGGAGAAAGTGCCGAATCTTCATCGTCACTGTCAGGCGGGAGTACATCCTTGCCTTTGCCTGATAGTAAACCTGCCATGCCATCCTTTGATATGCCTGTTATTCAATATCTTGAACCCCTTGAACCTAACCATGAAAAAGTCAGGCGTGCCATTCTTCCTGATATATCAACCACACTTTTTCCCACAGCTCCTGTTGTTCCCTTTGGAAAACCTGTTCATGACCGCCTTCGCCTTGAAGTTGCAAGGGGTTGCTCCAGGGGATGCCGTTTCTGCCAGGCAGGAATGATATACCGTCCTGTCAGGGAAAGATCTGTTGACGACCTTGTTGCCATTGCCGAAGAGTCTGTCAAAAATACCGGTTACAGCGATATATCTCTTCTTTCATTGAGTACCGGAGATTATGAAAACCTTGCCCCGCTTATGGAGTCTCTTCTGGCCGTAAATCCTGGACACTGCACAGCCTTGTCACTGCCTTCAGTAAGGGCCGGCAAACTTGATGCGCCATTGATGAAGATCATAAAATCAGTTAAAAAAACAGGTTTTACAATTGCGCCGGAAGCAGGAACCCAGAGGCTAAGGGATGTCATAAACAAAAATATTACAGAAGAAGATATTTTTAATACTGTCAACAGTGCCTTTGAGCTGGGGTGGCGAACAATAAAACTCTATTTCATGAACGGTCTTCCAACAGAGACAGGGGATGACATTGACGGCATTGTTGATATTACAAGAAGGCTTGCATCCTTTAATATCAGCAGTTGGAAGGAGAAACAGCAAAAAAATATTCGCCAAAAAATTTGTGCTGATATTTCTGGTGAGACTGGCAATTTTGGTGATAAAACAGATAAAAAACAGAGTCATATACAACATAAAAAAGCCAAGGGAAAACTTAAAATTAATGTAAGTTTTGCAACCTTTATTCCCAAAGCTCACACACCTTTTCAAAGATGTGCCCAGATTACACCTGAAAAAGCAATGGAAAATCTTGATCTTTTAAAGCAGAAGTTGCGACATCCTGGAATAAACCTTAAGTGGCAGAACCCCTCAATGAGTCTTCTTGAAGGTGTATGGGCAAGGGGAGACAGAAGATTGTCAAAGGTTCTTGTCTCTGCATGGGAAAAGGGGTGCCGTCTTGATGGCTGGTCAGATATGTTCAGGATGGAACTTTGGAAAAGCGCCTTTGAAGAAAACAACATTGACCCTCTTTTTTATACAGCAAGGGAGCGGCACAGGGATGAGCCTCTGCCCTGGGATCACATTGACTGTGGACTACCAAAGCAGTTTATGGAAAAAGAGTTTGAGAAGGCCATAGAGGGAATAGCCACCCCGGATTGTCGGGAGAACGAGTGTAATGGCTGCGGTATATGTGATTTTCAAACCGTAAAACCTGTACTTTTTCCACCCCATGCCAATAACTTCCAGTCTGACGGAGAAGGGATTTGCGGCAAACACTCTTCAACAAAAAAGGTTCCTTGTGAAAGGGATGAATATTTTGCCAAATTCAGGCTTTTTTACTCCAAAATGGGTGATGCCAGACATTTTGGACATCTTGAGCTTGCTAAAATAATAAGAAGAGCAATCAGAAGAACAGGCATAAAGGTAAAGTATTCAGGGGGATTTAGCCCTTCCATGAAAATATCATTTGACAATCCCCTGCCTGTTGGTATGGAGAGCGAAGAGGAGTTTTTCAATATATACGCACATATATCCACCAATCCTGACACTCTTGTGAAGAAAATCAATGCTGTGATACCCCGAAGTATTGTAATTACCCGATGTCTGACAGGAGCAGCGCTTTCTTCCATGAACAGAGCCGGAAGCAAAAGTAGGGGTGCAAAAGATAGAATTGTGGAAAATATTGATACAAGTTACAGAATTAATTTGAAAAACTATGAAGTTGCCCATGAAGATGTTGATCAATTCATGGCACTTTCTGAATATGTTGTGGAACAGGTAAATTTTAAGGGTATAAAAAGAAGCTGCGATTTAAGGAAAATAACAAGAGCAATAGACTTTCCTGATCCTTTGAACTCTTCCCTTATTGAAATGACACTTGCAAAAGATGGGGAAAGAACCATAAGACCCGGGGAAATTCTCACGGAAGTTCTTGAAATTCCTGACCATGTGCTGCGTTCTTCAAATATTGTAAAACTGAAAAGGGGTGCTACATCATGCTGAAAGAACTTGTTGTAAATGCCGCTCCCCACGAAACAAGGGTGGCGGTACTTGAAAATGGAAATATTGCCGAACTTTTCATTGAACGGGGTGACGAAACCAATATAACAGGAAATATCTACAAAGGAAGGGTACAGAGGGTGTTGCCCGGAATGCAGGCTGCATTTGTTGATATTGGACTTAACCAGGCAGCTTTCCTTTATGTGGATGATATTTTAGATGATACAAGTGATGAGATTGCCAAGCGTTTTGAACAGGAAAGCGAGCTTGAGATGGAACTTGAGCTTGATGGAGATGAAAATCAGGAAGCAACGGAGCAGGATATAAATGAGGGGGAAATAACTACAGGTTCCAACTGGAAATCATGTGCCACAAGCGAATGCCCCATTGAGGATCTTATCACCGAGGGACAGGAGATACTTGTCCAGGTGGCAAAATCTCCCATTGGTTCCAAAGGCCCAAGGGTGACAACACACATATCGCTTCCCGGCAGGTTCATGGTGCTTATGCCAACAGTTGACCACATCGGTATCTCAAGGCGAATTGACAACGATCGAGAAAGAGGGCGCCTGAAGGAGCTTCTTCTCTCTGTTAGACGCGATAATTACGGCTATATATTGAGAACCGCTGCCGAAGGTATCCAGGAAGAGAGGCTCAGAAGGGAGATTGAGTTTTTAAACAAAACCTGGGAGGATATCCAGAAAAAAAACAAAAAGGCTTCAGCCCCCTCACTTGTTTACAGGGATCTTACTGTAACGTTTAGAGCAGTTAGAGATCTTCTCACAGATGAGGCAGACAAGCTCATAATTGACTCCAGGGCAGGATATGAAAACGTTCTGGAATTTCTCGAAAAACTTATGCCAGATCTTAAGGTCTCTGTTGAGCTTTATACAGGCATGGAACCGATTTTTGATGCCTACAACATTGAAGGCGACATTGCACGGGCACTTAAAAAAAAGGTCTGGCTGAAATCAGGCGGGTATATTGTGATAGAGCAGACAGAGGCTCTTGTGGCAATTGATGTCAATACAGGAAGATATGTTGGAAAGCACAACTTTGAGGAGACCATTTTAAAAACCAACCTTGAGGCTGTCAAGGAGATCGCATATCAGATTCGCCTGAGAAACATAGGCGGTATCATTATTATTGATTTCATTGACATGAAAAAGAGCCAGCACAAGGAAAAGGTGATGACCCAACTTAACGAGGCCCTTAAAAAAGATAAAAGCCAGACCAATGTGCTGCCTCTTTCCGAGCTTGGGCTTGTTCAGATGACACGCAAGAGGGTCAGGCGTAATCTGACACGTACCCTGTGCGAGCCATGTTTCTACTGCGGTGGAGACGGCATGCTTTTATCCGGAAAATCAATATGCCACAAAATTTACAGGGATCTTATAAACGAGGCAACCGACATGATGGGTAACCGTTTCACTGTAAAGGTACACCCTGAAATCGCCCAGCTTTTACATGGAGAGGAAAAACACCTTGTCTCTTCCCTTGAAAATCGTTTTGGCACCCCCATTGCCATCTATCCTGAGCCGCATTATCACATTGAAGAGTACCATATATTTGAAAGTCTTGCCTGATTCATTCCATCCTTCCCATGAACGGAGAGATCAGTTATAAGTCTGTTTCAATATCCTTTCAAGAATCCTTCCCCTCTCTCCATGAATGGAGAGGGGGAGTCAGGATAAGCTATTTCACAGCTCTTTCTGGATAATTCAACTTAGTGGCTGCATGGAGACCCAGGTTCATGACCGCACACATTTTGTCCGGTCACAAGGGAATTTGTAAGATATGCATTGACAAGATTTTCAGGCTCTTCAACAGGCGCTCCTGTTATAACCTTTATTCCAGCCTGGGAAAAAAGCTCCTGTGCTTTGTGTCCCATGCCACCTGCAAGCACCACATTGATACCCTTTTCATGAAGCCAGCGCGGAAGCACTCCCGGCTCATGGGGAGGTGGCTCAAGAACCTCTTTTCCGGTTATTTTATTCTCTTCCACAGTTACAAAACAAAATTCCTTGCAGTGGCCAAAATGGGCGGTAAGTTTTCCCATTGCCATGGGGATTGCAAATTTCATGGTTTGTTTCCTTTTTTATTAAGATTCTTTTTATACCCAGTGTCCCTCAACATTTGGAGCCTGTGAAAATTCAAGTTCATCTTGTTTGAATTTTTCAATGGCCTCTTTTACAGTTCCCTGAATGCCGGTCACAACTTTAATACCTGCCATCTGAAGCACATTAAATGCCTTTGGTCCGCAGTTTCCTGTAATGACAGCCTGAGCGCCGCTCTCTGCAACGGTTTTTCCAGCCTGGATACCTGCTCCCTGGGGGAGATTGAGGTTCTGGGTATTCTCTTTTACTTCAACTTCCATTGTATCTGTATCAACAATTAAAAAGTTGGCAGCTCTTCCAAATCTTGGATCAAGAGCCGAGTCAAGGGTTGTTCCGCTTGATGATATTGCAACTTTCATTTTTTATCTCCTTTATGTGGGTGTGTCTGTAGTTTCATCTCGTGTCTGCTTCTTTTTTGGGGGGAGTTGGGTTCATGTAAGGCGATCCATTCTCTTTTCCATGAATGACAAAACATTCTGCCATACATTTTTCACTGCAACAGAAGCAGGTCCCTGGGAAAATGTCACAAGGCTTTTACCTGCTTTCATTGACTCTATTACATCCCTGTCAAATGGAATTTCACCTGCAAAGCTAATTCCGTTTTCATGGCAGAATTTTTTGATTTCATCTGTTGCTTCAGGATTGAGATCTGCCTTGTTGACACAAAGATATACAGCGGCATTCATCTGATCTGCCAGCTTTTTGACCCTTGCCATGTCATGCATTCCAGATTGTGTGGGCTCTGTCACAATCAAGACAGCATCAGCATTGCTCACAGATGCAATAACAGGGCATCCAATGCCGGGAGGCCCGTCTGTTATTATCATGGGGATTTTTTCTTTAATGGCCATCTCTTTGGCTTTTTGTCTCAACTGGCTAACGAGAAGGCCGGAGTTCTCTTCAGCAATTCCAAGACGGGCATGAATCATTGGGCCGTTTGCAGTTTTAGATATATATTTTTCTCCGCATATCTGCCTTTCAAAAGATATTGCGTCTGCTGGACAAAAATGAACGCAGACTCCGCATCCTTCGCATGAGACAGGGTCAATCACAAATTTGCCCGATTTGTCTGACACAGTATGAACCGTTCCAGATCCTTTTGATGCAGTATCGGCCTCGCCAGAAATATTTGAAACAGCATCATGATTGTCAGGCACTTCTGAAACAGCATCAAACTGGCAGCGTTCAAGGCACTCACCGCATCTGGTACAGAGTGCTTCATCAATCATGGCTTTATGGCCGCCTTCAAAGGACTCCTTTTCCAGCACTTCATGTTCAAGTGTAAGAAAAAGGTTGGCTGCATCAACATCAGCATCAATTACGATTCTATTAGGGGCAAGGGTGGCAAGGGAAGCTGTCACACTGGTCTTTCCGGTTCCCCCTTTCCCGCTTATCACGGTAAGCTCTTTCATGACATTGTACCCTCCGCCTGTTTTGCTGGATTTTTCTCTTTTATGGCATCTAACCTGGACATAATTTTATCATAAAGCTCCTGGAAGAGCTTTTTCATTTCAGGCATTTCATCAACAAGTAGCAGACCCTTGGAAGATACCCGTGCAGCTTCGCGGCTGAAAGGAAACTTCTGAAGAATTTCAATGCCTTCCTTTTCTGCATATTCATCAATAATAGTATCCGGCATGCTACCTTGAACTGATGATGTTGGCTCAGAAGTATCTGCTCTGTTTATGACAATGCCCGTGGGAACATTGAGTTTTTTTAGTACCTCAACAGTAAGGGCAAGATCATTGAGGCCAAACGGGGTTGGCTCTGACACAAGTATTGCAAAGTCTGAATCCCGAAGGGTTTCAATTGCAGGGCAGGAAGTACCGGGCGGAGCATCCACAAACGAAAATTTTTCTGGATTTATCCTCTGCTTTACCTGCTTTATAAGAGGAGGAGACATTGCCTCTCCAACCCTTAATTCACCCCAGATAAGCTCAATCCCCCGCTGGTTTTTACCCTCAAGAAGGGAGCCAAGCACTCTTTTCCCTTCATTTATGGCTCCTTCAGGGCATACCATTGCACATCCTCTGCATGAATGGCACATTTCCGGAAAGGTCATTATTTTTCCTGCAATCAGGGCGATGGCACTGAATTGACAAAGCTTTTCACACTCTCCACAAAGGTTGCACAGCTCTTTATCCACAACCGGAATCATGGTGGATATCTCCTGTGTGGTGATGTTTTCAGGCTTTAAATAGATATGGGAGTTGGGTTCTTCAACATCACAGTCAAAAACCTGAATATCACTTACAGGCGCTATGGCAGCCAGGTTGACTGTTACAGTTGTTTTGCCTGTACCCCCCTTACCACTTGCAATTGTCACTATCATTTTGTTATCCTCCAGAAATGAACGAGCATATGCTTAAAAGGTTTGGGAATAATATATAGCAATATCTCATTATGTCAAGAGTTATTTAAGCATCTGCTCTTTATGAAAATGTGGTCAGGAAGATAAAAACGGTATTGAGGGTGGGTGAGGGGAGATTCTGAAAGGGGGAATTACAGATCTTCCCATTTTTTGTTGTATTTTTTTTCTGAATATTTATACTTATAACAGGGCTTAGAGTTGATACTTGAAATATTATGAATGCTAAAAGGAGGTTCATGTTTATGAAGAGGCTGTTGATAGTTGTTGTAATGATTTTTAATGTTTTATTTCCGTTTTTATCATTTGCAGTGGAACCCACACCCCATATAACTGATCGTGAGATTATCGAAAAGCTTGCAAGATTAGAGGCTGGCCAGGAAGCCCTTTCATCAAGGATAGTTGACTTGAGAGATGAGATGAAATCAAACATTCAATCTCTTAGAGCAGAAATGAAAGCCAGCAATGAGGCTTTAAGGGCAGAGATGAAAGCCAGCAATGAGGCTTTAAGGGCAGAAATGAAAGCCAGCAATGAAGCTTTAAGGGCAGAGATGAAATCCAGCGATGAGGCTATTAGGTCAGAGATGAAAGCCGGTTATGATGCTCTTTCGTTAAGAATATCTGATTTGAGAGATGAAATGAGGTCAAGCAATGAAGCTATTAATAATAGATTGGATGATTCCTACAATACTATGCTTGTCTTTTTCGGATCGATTATCACTTTAATTGTAGCGCTTTTTGCTTATATAACCTGGGATCGCCGCACTATGCTGAAACCTGTTGCTGATCAGCTCAATCGTCTTGAACGTGAGGTTGTTATTGATCTTGATTTGAATCATTCAGATGGTTCTCTTTTGCGAAGGCAGCTTCAGGCATTGAGACAATTTGCCGGCAAAAATCCTGAATTTGCTGAAATTATGCGTGGTCTGGCATTACTTTAAAAAAATAAAATGGACAAATGAAAATTTCATGTCACTTGATCGTCAATTCATCTCTTCTGTTCAATACTCAAAATCGACACCTATGATCTTTTAAACCTTATCAACACAGTCTGAATCAGGATTCCCAAGATTAACAGGATAAGGCAGGATTATCTATACTGAACATCCTATCCATCTCTGTTTCTCTTATGACAGATATGATCCAAGGGCGATTTTTGTACTCAAAATCGACATAAATATCTGTGGAATCAGAGATGGATTGACATATTTTGATTTGTCATTATCTTAATTGATTAATTTCTGCTGGACATTAGCAGATGAAGTGTCAAAAAAAATTTGTTGATAATACAATGAGTCACGGCTTGTTGAAGATTTTTTTTATATGAAAGTCCCCGTAGTTTGGGGATTTTCATCCATTCGATTGTGGCGGTAATGCCGCCATGGCCGCTATAAGAAAGTTCCTGTTTTTTTAGGGAGCTTAGGGACTTTCATGCTTCGTTGTGGCAGATAAGTCTGCCATGGCCGTTATATTAAAGGAGATGCAGGTAAGAGTATGAACACATCCAGTGATAAAGAGATAAAGTCCGAAGTGATTCCGGAGCAGATGGGATATGACACAAAATTTAAATTTAAATGCCATAAAGGTGTGAAGTGCTTTACAAAATGTTGCAGAGGTATTGATATCATGCTTACCCCATATGATATTATTACCATGAAGAAACGTCTGGGAATCACTTCTGAAGAGTTTCTTGCAATCTATGCTGATATTCATATTCTTGAAAAGGCTGATCTTCCTGTGGTCACCCTGAAACTTCTTGATGATGATCAGAAATCGTGTCCCTTTGTAGAGGATGCAGAGGGGTGCACCATATATGAAGATCGCCCTTCAACCTGTCGGTACTATCCACTTGGTATGGGTTCTTTGAGTTATGCAAGTGAAATGAATTCAAGTGATGCATTCTTTTTTATGGTAAAAGAGTCACACTGCCTTGGATTTGAAGAGCCTAAAGAGTGGAGTGTTGCAGAGTGGAGAGAGGATCAGGGTGTTAACATAAGGGATGAAGTAAATGCTGGCTGGACTGATCTTATAGTGAGAAAAAAGACAGTTCCTGCAAGTATAAAGCTTGCTGAACAGAGCAAGAAGATGTTCTTTACTGCCTGTTACGACATTGATAAGTTCAGGCGATTTGTGTTTGAAAGTTCGTTCTTTGAAAAGTTTACAGTTGACCCAGCAAGGGTTGAAGAGATTAAAGCTGATGATGTTAAACTGCTTCAGTTTGGTTTTGAATGGCTAAAATCCCTTCTTTTTACAGAAGGCGATATTAAAGTTAACAAAGATAATAAATAATTCATGTCATTCATTTGTCAATGATGTCAAAAGCATTTTCCCGATCACAAGGGGGCATAACCGAGAGTTTGCCCCCTTTTCATCTTGTCAGCTAAGGATTTCACCTCTGGTGCTTACTGTCAAAGTTTGCACGGGGAGATCTACTCCTGCATCTTCCATTGCCTTTTTTATGATCAAAGGCATACCGGAGCAGCAGGGAACTTCCATTATAAGCACCGTTATGCTTTTTATTCCTGCTGTCTGGAAAATCTGTGTGAATTTTTCAGCATATGAGTTTACATCGTCAAATTTGGGACAACCCATCATGACAACTTTTCCTTCCAGAAAATCACTGTGAAGGGAGGGGTAGGCAACAGGCACGCAGTCGGCAGTTACCAGAAGATCAGCTCCTTTCAGAAATGGGGCTGTGGCTGGAACAAGGCGTATCTGCACAGGCCAGTGACCAAGAGCTGACCCTACAATTTTTTTCTTCTCTCCATTACAATTGCCTGACGGATTATTGCTTTTATTGTAATTTGCTTCATTATTGTGAGCATCACCACCCTGTTTTCGGGCAGGTGTAAAAGTCTGGATTTGGGTTGAAGGGCATCCGCACCCCATTATGCCTGGCTTATTGGCTATGTTTTTCTGCTCCGGTGCTTTATCGTTTTTTAGCTCTAAGGATTTATGGCCCTGTTCCAGGGGGCTACCGGTTTGCTCTAAGGAATTATGACCCTGTTCAATTGATTTCAGATATCTCTCCACAGCCTCTTCGTCAAACTCTTCAGCTTCACGCTCCACAAGTTTCAGGGCATTTTGCGGGCACTCTCCAAGACAAGCTCCAAGGCCGTCACAATATTGATCCTTTACAACTTTTGCCTTGCCATCAATGATCTGAATGGCACCTTCGGCACATGAAGGGACACAGTTGCCGCATCCGTCGCAAAGCTCTTCATCAATTTCAATTATTTTTCTTTTAATTTTCATACTTGTATCCTCCATGATTTGCGAAAAGCTATGTAAGAGTTTTTGATTAACTTAGCCAAACTCCCCCTCTCCAGTAGTGGAGAGGGCTCTGGGGTTAATCTGAAAGGGCAAGTTGTTAAAAATCAATTCCTATAAAAGTATTTTGTTTGCCTTTTGCCGGCCTGATTGCGTTAAAAATGATTTCTCAATTATTCGCCTTATTCTTTCATTATCAGGCAAGGTATTTTCCTGCTGCCCGTATTTTGTTTTTAGCTCTTCTCTCTCTGCCTTTGCCTTTTTTTCCTCTTCAAGATTTGTTATGAGATCAGCATCGTAAAGAACTTTGAAGTTAAGGGTCTCATTTTCCCTTGGGTGATGATGGTGTCCGACAATATCGCACACCTCACTGACAATTTCCTCTTTTGCCCCAAGTTTTTCAAGGATCTCCTTTGCAATGGGCGGGCCTTCAAGTTCCTGATATTTTGGTGCGTTGGAGTTATATTTTCTCTCTGCCTCCTTTATCCCGATATCGTGCAGATATGCGGCACAGAGAATCACAGATAGGTTGCCATGGTCTGATTTTCCAATAACTGAGGGGTTCTCCGGCTCTTTAATAACTGAGGGGTTCTCCGGCGCTTCTTTTTCAATAACTGAGGGCTTTTCCGGTTCTTCTTTTGCAATAAGTGTGAGTTTGCCCATCTCTGCTTTTCCAATATCTTCAGCATATCGTGCAACTCTTGTGGCATGGCCGATTCGCCTGAAATCTGTCTTGAAATAGCGCTTCATCTCAACAGCCACTCTGTCCTTCAGAAGATCTTCTCTCTGCTTTAAAAACTCTTCAGGAAGGGTTCCAATACATTGTTCAGCAAACTGGCAGTAGGAGGCACAGCCAAAATCCATTTTGGGATTAACAATCCTTTTACCGCATATAGAACATCTTCTGGAAGTGTCATCCTTGAAAAACTCAATGGCAGCACCGCATTCAGGGCATTTGCTGTCAAATATTGCATCCTTGTTCCAATATTGTGTCTCCTGGCCTGGACATTTCATGGGAACCCTCCTTTTTTATCAACGAATAATATCGTATCAGCTTTTTTTTGTACTCCCCCTCTTCAAATATTGAAAAGGGGGGAGAAAAATAAGTGACGTCGTTGTTGCTTTATCCCGAAGTATTATTATTTTCCCTGCATCATGGCTTCAATATCTTTTTCAACATCACCAATGGGTTTGATATCAAAGTTTTCAACAAGGACTTTCAGTACAGCAGGTGATACAAAAGCCGGCAGAGATGGCCCAAGGCGGATTCCTTTTACTTCAAGGTGCAGAAGTGCCAGAAGAACCGCAACAGCTTTTTGTTCGTACCATCCAATATCAAAGGATATCGGCAGGTCGTTGATGTGGGCAAGTCCGAATGCCTCCTTGAGCTTTATGGCAATTACAGCAAGTGAGTAGCAGTCATTGCACTGTCCGGCATCAAGAACCCTTGGAATGCCGCCGATATCTCCAAGGTTGAGCTTGTTATAACGGTATTTTGCACATCCAGCGGTGAGAATCACAGCATCTTTTGGTAATTTCTCAGCAACTTCAGTAAAATATCCCCTTCCTTTCTGTCTTCCATCGCATCCTGCCATGACAACAAAGCGTTTTATTGCACCTGATTTAACTGCTTCAATAACCTTGTCTGCCAGTGCAAGTACCTGATTGTGTGCAAAACCTCCAACAATTTTACCGGTCTCAATCTCCTGGGGTGGCGCACATGTTTTTGCTTTCTCGATTATCGCGGAGAAATCTTTGCTTTTTCCCTCTTCTCTGTCTGCAATGTGTTTTACACCAGGATATGCTGCAACCCCTGTTGTAAAGATTCTCTCCTGGTATGTGTTTTTGCTCTTGATGGGAATGATGCAGTTGGTGGTCATGAGGATGACGCCGTTGAATGTCTCAAAATCTTCATTCTGTTTCCACCATGAGCTGCCGTAATTACCTTTAAGGTGTGGGAATTTCTTGAAAGCAGGATAGTAGTGGGCAGGAAGCATCTCGCCATGTGTATAGATATCCACGCCACTATCTTTTGTCTGTTCAAGAAGCTCCTCCATATCCTTAAGGTCGTGGCCGCTTATAAGTATCCCTGGCTTGTCACCAACTCCAATATTTACTTCTGTAATTTCGGGGTTGCCGTATGCTGTGGTGTTTGCCTGGTCAAGGGCTGCCATGGTTGTAACAGCGCACTCTCCTGCCTTTAGCACAAGTCCGACCATCTCATCAACGCTCAGATCCTGTGTGGTAGATGCAAGCCCTTTAAGGATAAAGTCATATATCTCATCATTTTCCACTCCAAGGATAGCTGCGTGATCCGCATATGCTGCAATGCCTTTAAGTCCAAGTATCAGAAGCTCTCTTAATGAGCGGACATCTTCATTTTCCGTGGCAAGAACACCAACAGTTGCTGCTTTTTTCTGAAAATCAGCTTCATTATCAGATGTCCAAAGAGCAGCCTCCGCAAGTTTCTCTTCTCCAAAGCCTTTAATGTTGGCATCAAGTCTTGCTTTCAGTTCCTTTTTATATTGCTGTGCCTGATTTATCCACTGCACAAGATTGTCATCGTCAAAATTTACGTTTGTAATGGTTGTGAAAAGTGCCTTGATTACAAAGGAGCCAGCTTCCCTTGTAACATCAACGCCGCCTTCCTTTGCTTTTTGTGCAAGAACGCCTATGCCCTTTAGATTGAAAATAAGCAGATCCTGAAGATTGGAAGTTGTGTCGTTTTTTCCGCAAACGCCTTTAACTGTACAGCCGGTTCCTTTGGCTGTCTCCTGACATTGAAAACAGAACATGGTAAGCCTCCTTATATTTTTGTGTTATTAAAAAAGATCGCAGACCTTCAAAGTTTTTTTGAACATCATGGTGCTTAATATAAATCATCCTGAAAATAAAAAACTTGATCTGGATCAAGAAAAAAACTTTTTTTGGGGGGAAAGATAAAAATTTTAGGTCTTTTTCGTATTAATATTTTTTGCATCAGGGATGTCATGTTCTGCTGTGGGGAAGAGAAGAGTATGGTGAGGATGAGGGCAGTGTTAGGAAGGGGACTCATTTATAATCTGTCCCCGAACCTAAAGCATCAGTGGGGGGAGGTGTTTTAACAAGGCCTTTTTTCAAAAAAACTGACCTGTTGAAGCACCTATTGTGCCGAGGAATTTGCTGCGAAGTCTCTCAAAATGGTTTAAGAGTTGATTTCTTCTTATTGTGACAAGCTCGTTTTTGTCCCCTGAAATTATACATTCCATGATTTTTTTAAGCTCTGTCAGTACCGCCAGCACTTCATCCCTGTATTCACTTTGGGCAAGTACACTGAACCAGACACGGAATGTCTGGGAATAAAGGCCATCTGAAAGATCTGCAAGCACCGGATTTCCGGCAGCGTCATGGAGGATGTTTCTCAGGGCAATATCTATCTGTGTCAGTGCTTTGGGGTCTTTGTTATCAAGCAGGCTTTCGCAATCTTTATAAAGGGTTTTCAGTTGATTGCCGTGGGCGGAGGATAGCTTTTCCTTTGCAAGATTGGTTTCAAAGGATTCAATCTCAAATCTTACCTGATACACATTCATGATGCGACTGAATTCAATTTCAGTGACCATGCTTCCTGTGCGGGGAATAACCCTTATAAACTGATCCCACTCCAGCCTGCTTAAAACTTCCTTGATGGGAGATCTGCTCACTTTAAACTCTTCTGCAAGAACTTTCTCGTTCAAAATCTGTCCGGGTTTATACTCTAAATATAGAATCCGCTCGCGTATTGTCTTGTAAATCGTATTTTTCATTTCCGCACTCAACCGGAGTATAATATTGGTTTCGCCTGTCAGGGCATGGTCTCAATTTCAAAAGATAGATTTCCAGAAAAATATTTTGGCATTATCAATTCTGAAGGGCAACCACAAGGGATTGCCCCTACACTGCCTGCCAATTTAATTATCTGGAACAGTAGATTTTCCAAATTGTTCTTAACTAACCCAGGCTATGAATTAATTCAAGGCTTTTTACCGTGGAAAACGATACAAATTTCTATGTTTGGGGGTCGCTGAATGTCAGCCATGACCGTTTTCCGTGAACATAACATACCCCTCATCATTTTCATAATCGTTCATTATTCCTGAAAATAAAACTTGACACCTTGAAAGACCATTGATATTACCATTGGCATTGCAATGATATTTCACTAATAGTATTATTGAAGTTTTTAAAATCAATTCATGATATTTTTTTGATAAACCTATTAAGATAATGGGTGATAAAATGACGATATTTTCTGTCTCCAGACCAGAGCAGGCCTGGTATGGTGAGTCTGTTGGCATTTTGATCCTGGATGCATCCTATCCCTGCGTGCCTGGAAATGTCGGTAATGCAACCACATTCCCTTTCCCTGTCCGGTACGAAAAGATTGAAGGTGCATCCATTGACCGCCTACTGAACCAGCAGGACCCAGCTCTTGCAGTCCCTTTTATTGAGGCAGCTCTGAGGCTTCAGAAATGTGGTGTAAAGGCCATTACAGGTGCATGTGGATTTATGGCGCTTTTTCAGCAAGAAGTGGCACAGCATGTGGAAATTCCTGTCTTTCTTTCAACTCTTCTGCAGATTCCCTTTATATATCAAATTACCGGAAAGATGGTTGGAATAATAACAGCAGATGCAGGATGTCTTAAACCCAGACATTTTGAGGCAACCGGTGTTTCAGGGGATATTCCCCTTGCCATTGCCGGCATGGAAAACCAGACGGAATTCAGGGAAGCTGTTTTAAAGGAAAAGGGAACTCTTGATTCTGACAGAATCCAGGATGAAGTGGTTGAGGTTGCAAGAAAGCTTGTCAGTAACTACCCCGATACAGGCAGCATTCTTCTTGAATGCAGTGATCTGCCACCATATGCCCATGCTGTGCAGGCAGCCACATCCCTTCCGGTTTTTGATTTTTTTACAATGATAAATTACGTGCATACCACACTTGTTCGCAAACCTTTTAGCGGATTTATGTAGAAGAAAAAGATAAAAATGAAACTTTTAGGATGTTCATAAAATGGTAGTGTCATAAACGTGTTGATCTCTTCCTCTGAAGGCCTTACTGGATAAGGGTTTGTAGAAAAGTCATCAACAGATTTGGGACACTACCCATAAAATATTTAAGGAGAAGAGAAAATGGATAACAGAGCCTTAAGTCATGGGCTGTGGGATATAACAGCAGCGGAATTAAAATCTTTTGAATCAATTAAAGGTGAAAAAAAGACAGATGTTGCCATCATAGGCGGTGGATATACAGGGCTTTCTGCTGCCCTTCATCTTGCAGAAAAAGGAGCAGATGCACTTCTTCTTGAAGCAAAGCATATAGGCTTTGGAGGGGCAGGGCGAAATGTGGGCCTTGTTAATGCGGGACTGTGGCTTATGCCAAGTGAAGTTGTTGACAAGCTTGGAAGTGATGTGGGGGAAGAGCTGATTAAGGTTCTCGGGGCTTCCCCGGATCTTGTTTTTCATCTTATAGAAAAGCACAATATCAAGTGCGAAGCAGTACGTACAGGGACACTTCATTGTGCCCACTCCAAAGGTGGATATCGTGCTCTTGAACAGCGTGAAGCCCAGTGGCAGGAACGTGGAGCACCTGTGACACTTCTTGACAGGGAAAAGGCAGCTCCCCTTCTTGGAAGCAATGCCTATCATGGTGCACTTCTGGACAAAAGAGCCGGAACAGTTCAGCCCCTTGCATATGCCTACGGCCTTGCAAAGGCGGCAAGTGATGCTGGTGCTCATATCTATACAGATTCCCCTGTTGTTTCCATTAATCGTGACCGAAGTGGCTGGAAGCTCAAAACTCCGGATGGAACTGTTCATGCAAAGGCCGTCATACTTGCTGTGCAGGGTTATGCTGACCATGCTTTCAAGAACATGGAAGATAATTTGATTCCCTTCAACTATTTTCAATTTGCAACTCCTCCATTGCCTGAAGATATACGCAAGACAGTTCTTCCAGGGAAACAGGGTGCCTGGGATACAAACCTGGTTCTTTCATCCTATCGCCTTGACCTTGCGGGACGTCTGATTCTCGGAAGCGTTGGTCAGGTGGATAGCTGGGGATATACGCTTCATAAAAACTGGGCAGAAAGAACCCTTGAGCGGGTTTTCCCCCAGATAGGGAAAGTCCCTCTTGAGCATGGTTGGTATGGCCGTATTGCCATGACCCCCAACCATATCCCGAGATTCCATATACTCGGGCCTGATTTTGTATCGGTTACAAGTTATAACGGCCGTGGGATAGGGCCTGGAAGTGTATTTGGAAAGCTTCTTGCTGCATATATTAAGAACCCTTCAAGCGTCAATATCCCTTTGCCTGTGTCTGAACCTGCAAAGGTTTTCATGAGAGATATGCGTGGACTCTATTATGAGGCAGGAGCAAGGATTTACCATATGGCCCAGCGTCGTACCGGACTGTTTTAGATTCTTATCTTGGGTAAATTAACACTTGAAAATATGTCATCCTTCATATCTCCACAAAAGTACTTTAAACTTTTTTGGGGAAAGACCCAGAAAAACTGAGCCTGGCTTCTTAAAGTGTAAAGTGGTCATCAAACATGCCGAAAATATATTGGAAAATTTCTGTAATGTGTTAATATGTAACAACTTTCATGCATAGTTGTCATACCCTTGCAATCATGAGGGTTTATTAATCTGGAGTACTATCGCATCAACATTTAAAGGAGGATAAAATGAAGATTCAAAGCAAAATTAAAAGAACTCTTGTCATTGTGCTGTCAATTGCATGTTTTATAGCATGTTTTTCCTTTCCGGCATTTTCAAAGACCTATCGCTGGCAGCCGTCATCATGGCTGCCCTCGGGAATAAGCTGGGATTCCATAGCATACATGTCAGAGTATGTTAAAAAGATGTCAGATGGACGAATAATAATGAAGCCAAGTGCTCCCGGAGCCATTGTGCCTGTGGCAGAACAGCTTGAGGCAGTCAGCATGGGCGTACTGCAGGCCTGTTTTATCTGGCCCGGGTACTTTCCTGGACAACTTCCTGTGGCCTTTACACATGGTGACTGCATGGCAGCTCCTAAGACAGTTGCTGAGATGCGTGAACTTTATGAGCAGTATGAAGATGGACGCATCATGAAAATTCTTAGACAGGAATATGCAAAGCACGGTGTTCATCTTGTGGGTAATGTCTATTGGCTGCTTGATAATCTCATGATTTCCAAAAAACCACTTAATGGAGTCAAGGATATAGATGGGCTTAAATTCAGATCTTCTGAACTGATTGCACTTCAGTTGGCAAAACTTGGTGCTGGAACCATATGGACACCGGCTGACGAGATCTACACAATGCTTTCAACCGGTGGTGTGGATGCTATCACCTTTTCCCATGCCGCTGACATGGTTGATATGGGATTCCATGAAGTGACCAAATACTGGGTCAAATATCCCACAGCAGTTGGCCCTGCATCTGACGCCTTTATCGTAAATCTGAAAACCTGGGAAGGGCTTTCTGACGATCTTAAAGCCATTCTGGAGGCAGCATGCGAAATCGGAACCGCACGTAATATCTTTCAGGCTGAGCTTAATATCTCCAAAGCCTGGGAGTTAGTAAAAGGTAAAGGTATTGAAATCGTTGAGTGGTCAGAGGAAGATGCAAGAATTCTTGCAGGAACTGCACGCGAGGTTGTGCCTGAAAAATATATGAAAGATGAAGCATTCAAAGAGATTTTTACCATAACTGAGAAATGGGCTGTTGAGAAGGGTTATTGGGATAAAAAGTAATTTAACCATCAAAATTAGAAATTTTTACATTTATTTGCTTTGGGGATAGATTAGAACTCTGTCCCCCCCTTCCTGTAAGGATTTTTTTTGTCTGGGTTAGGTTTTTGGATTTTTAATAACTTCCGGATCAACAGATTTGGGACACTATCAAAAAGGAAATAGAATGAAGCGTCTCCTTTTTATTATTGATTCCGTGAGCGAGTGGAGTGGAAAACTTATCAGTGTTTTCATCTTTTTCCTCGCCTTTTTTTTGTTGTATGATGTCATCATGCGATTTGCTTTCAACTCTCCCACCATATGGTGTCATGAACTTGCACTCCATTTTTTTGGCGCCTATTCAGTGCTTGCGGGGCCATATGTTCTTCTGCACAATGAACATGTTAAAATAGATATTTTTTACAACCGTTTTTCTCCAAGGGGCAGAGCAATTATTGATGCATTAACATATCCGATTTTTTTCATGTTTATAGGTTTGCTTCTATGGCATGGTTCAAGCATTGCGATGCGCTCCTTTGAGCTGAAACAGACTGTCTCGCCGTCTCCATGGGCATCACCTCTTTGGCCTGTTAAGATGACCGTTCCGGTTGCTGCATTTCTCATGCTTGCCCAGGGCCTTGCTCACTACATAAGAGTCCTCAATTTTGCTATTACAGGGAAGGAGCTGTCATGACAATTTCAGAGTTAATGCCAATTTTAACCCTAACAGGGGGCTTGGGCTTTGGTCTTCTTTCAGGATTTCCAATGGCTTTTACCCTGGCCGGAAGTTCAATTGTTACTGCTTTGATTTTCTTTGGACCACATACTCTTCCTTTTATTGCAACTAATATTTTCGGCATGATGTCCAGCATGGTTCTAATTGCAATGCCTCTTTTTGTCTTCATGGCATGTGTTCTTGAAAAATCAGGTGTTGCAGAAGATCTTTACGCTTTTATGTATCAGGCACTTGGGCCGGTAAGGGGTGGCTTATCCATGGGGACGGTTCTCATTTGCGCCATTATCGCCGCCATGTCAGGTGTAAGTACCACTGCTGTTGTAACCATGGGGATTATCGCCCTGCCCATAATGCTAAAACAGGGATATCATAAAAGTATTGCCATTGGCCCGATTCTGGCAGGTGGGGCTTTGGGGCTTCTTATCCCTCCGAGCATCTCCCTTATTGTTTATGGTATGGTTGCCAGGGTATCAATTGGAAAACTTTTTGCTGGAGGCATTGTGCCAGGACTTATTCTTGTTGCTGTTTTTCTGGCATATATAGGAATCCGAAGTTTTCTGCAGCCCGCTTATGCTCCGGCTCTGCCGCCAGAGGAGCGGGTATCTTTTCGGGAACTGCTTCTACTTACTAAAGGATTGATACTTCCCATAGGTATTGTGATGGTGGTTCTTGGCACAATTTTCGCGGGGATAGCCTCCCCGACTGAAGCTGCTGCTGTTGGCGTTGCAGGTGCTCTGATAAGTGCTGTAATCAACAAAAGGCTTTCCTTGAAAATGCTAAGTGAAGCTTCTGTCCGTACAATGGGAATCACCGGTATGATCATGTGGATCCTTTTTGGGGCTACATGTTTTACCAGCATATTTTTCAGAACCGGCGGCCAGGATCTTATCTCCGATCTTTTGCTCGGGTTTAACAATCCTGTGCTTATTTTTGGCTTTATTCTGGTAACCCTTATCGTGCTTGGCTTTTTTCTTGATGAGATAACCCAGGTTATGATCACCGTTCCTGTATTTCTGCCCATTATTGTTGAATTGGGCTATGATCCTGTCTGGTTTGGAGTGCTTTTTATGACCCAGGTGCAGATGGATTATCTTACACCGCCATTTGGCTTTACCCTGTTTTACATGAAGGGCGTTGCCCCTCCTGAAGTCTCAATGGGGGATATATACAGATCAATTCTGCCGTTTGTCTTGATGCAGCTTGCTGTTGTTATATTTATTCTTCTCTATCCTGATGTTGTCATGTGGCTTCCCAATCTGCTTTTTTGAAAATCAAGGTTCATAAGGAATTTATTTTTAATAACTTGCCCATTCATCTCACCCCCAGCCACCTCTTACAGGCTTGCCATGGGGAGCTTGGGTAAGTTAATTAAACCCAATTACAACTTCATAGAATTCCGAAAAACGGGTGGTGTCCCAAATATGTTGATGAGCTCTTCACAAACCTTGATTCAGCAGGGCTTTCACAAAAAGATATCAACACTTTTATGACACTACCGAAAAACGGGGAGATTTTCCAAGAAAGTGTAAAGCGAAAAAAGAAACATCCCTTATCTTCTATTGAATTTTTCTCTTATACTGAATATTCTTCTACAGCCTGTTGTTGACATGGCGAGTTGGCGGACATATAACGGCCATAACTTGGCAGGTACAATTTTGTACTAAACCATAAGGCATGGCTTGCAGGATTAAAAATTTAAGGGAGAAATCAAAATGGTTACATATGAATTCAAGGCATTCCGATCTATTGAAAGTATTGTTGTTATGTTGTTTGTGTTCTCTTTTCTGCTTTTTCCAGGGTGTATTGTAAAGGATTATCAGTTGCTTTTTCCTGCCATTGATGGACTGAAAAAAGGTGATTTTCTGATTTTTGAAAAAAACAGCATTGGCAAAGTAACAGAAGTTATTTACACAGAGCAGGGAGAATATCTTGTATCAATTGATGTGGAGAAGAATTTTGATGCTGCTTTGACAGAATTTTCAAGGTTCGAGATTGTGAACTCTCCACTCAATGACTCTTCAATGGCAATTGTTATGACACTTGAAGAAAAAGGGGGCACCCCACTTGAGAGAGGTGTTGCTGTCAAAGCTGAAAAACCGGCTTCGATGGTCTCCTTAGACAGAGTAACTCCTTTGTTTAAAAAAATTGAAAACAGTTTTGATAATTTTGTCAATAATCTTAAAGGTATTCCAGAAAGTGAATCCTTCAGGGCAGTTGAAGATAAAATTGACGAATTGAGGCAGGAGATGAAAAATTCCGGAAAGGAGATCCAGGATAATATAAGGAATAATATCATCCCAAAACTTGAAAAGCAGATAGAAGAGCTTAAGAAAAAATTTAAGGAGAAAGGCGAACCTGAAAAGGTTGAACCTTTGGAAAAAAAGCTGAAAGAGCTTCAGGATGTCTGATTGAGACAGATAGCACCTTACTTAAGGCGTTTGTTAGAGAGTCTCCATAACATGCTGATATGCAACGACTTTCATGTTTCGTTGTGATGCGTCAGCAAACATTGGGGTTTATTATAAGTCGGGTTTGATTCAATTCACGGCCATTTTTTTTATGGGCAATCCCCTGCTGTTGCCTTTGTAAAGGTCAGGCACGGGTTATTGCTCCTACATTTGCCTGATACCTTTATTTGTTTTTTGAGTTAAGTACAGATTTAACAGTTTTAAGGAGTATATCTTTGTCAAAAGGTTTTTTGATATACTCCTTAAAACCAATTTTAAATGCCTGTTCCTTGGATAGTCTTTTATTGTAGCCCGTGCAGAGTATAATGGGAAGCTCTGGTCTTATTTTCATGATTTTTTCAGCAAGAACATCTCCTGTCATATGGGGCATGGTCATGTCCGTGATAATTAGATCAAAGGCATCTGGTTTTTTTGTAAACATCTCCAAAGCATCTAAGCTGCTTGTTGTTGAAGATACATGATAGCCGTTTTTTTCAAGGAGAAGTTTTCCCACCTTGACAATGGCTGCCTCATCATCCACAAAAAGGACTCTGCCACTTCCAGAATAGGTTTTCTTCTCAGATAATTCTGTGTTTTGTTTTGAATCAAAAGTTGTTGCTGGAATATAAACTGTAAAAACTGTCCCTTTCCCCATTTCACTTTCAACAGTTATACTGCCTTTGTAATTCTCTATAATCCCATGCACAAGGGCAAGACCCATGCCTGTCCCTTCGCCGATCTGTTTGGTTGTAAAATATGGTTCAAAAATGGAGTGAATGATTTCAGGGGGGATTCCTGTGCCTGTATCTTCCACAGTAATTTTTATATACTGGCCTGGCTTGAGCTTGATTGGAGCTCCTTTTGTGCCGGGAGCAATGTTTTCATCCATCATGGTAACGGTAAGTACGCCGCCATGTTCGTCCATTGCGTGGGCTGCATTGGTAAAAAGGTTCATGAAAATCTGGTGGATCTGCGTGGGATTTGCCATTGCAAGGCCAGAGCTTTTAATATTGGATTGAATGGCAATTGTTGTTGGAATGGAGGATCTGATGAGCTTCAGGGTCTCCTTGGCGATAAGGTGTATTTGTACCGGCTGAAGAGTGTCACCTGTCTGGCGGGCAAATGCAAGTATTTGCTTTACAAGCTCTTTTGCCCTTTTTCCTGCTGTAAATATTTCAGTCAGGTACTCTTCCATGCGGGAGCCTTTTGGTGCATCAAACATTAAAAGCTCTGTAAAACCGAGTATGGAGGCAAGGATGTTATTAAAATCATGGGCGATCCCACCTGCAAGAAGACCAAGTGATTCCATTCTCTGGGCGCGGGCAAGCTGTCCCCCCATCTGTATCTTTTCAGTTATATCCCTGAAAATAATTGCATTGCCGCTGGCTTCTCCTGTATCATTTTTAATGGGAGAACTGCTGAATTCAATTATTTTCTGGGTGCCTTCCCTTGATGTCAACAATATCTGATCTTCTGATTCCATTTCAGCTTTTGCAAGAGAAGAGCCAGGCTTGCGTGTTATATTAAAAACCTTGTACAGATCTCTATTTAAAGCATCTTTGACTTCCCAGCCTGTGAGTGTCTCAGCCATTTTGTTCATCAGAATAATCCGGTCATGCCTGTCTGTGCTTATAACTCCGTCTGTAATGGATTTTAAAGTGACATCAAGATTTTCGTAGAGCATACGAAATTTTTTTTCACTGTTTTTTAGCTTTTGCTCTGTTGTTTCTCTTTTTCTTATTTCATCAATCAGCCTGGCATTAACATTCTGGAGCAAAGCGTTTTGCTCTTCCAATGTCTGTTCCAGTTTGTTCTGACTGAATTCTTTTTTAATAAGCATGTCATATGTTTTAAGACATGAAACTGCTGTGCTTAACAGTCTTTCAGATGTGAGCTCTGTCTTTATCTTATAGTCATCAATTCTGTAGCGTCGGAAGAGTTCCTGTTCTTTGGCATTGCCTGGCTGGCCGGTTCTTATGACAATCCGGATATTCTGGTTGTCAAGGTCGTCACGGATGTAGTTGACAAGTTGAAATCCGGAATCATGGCTCTCCATGACTACATCCATAAAAACCATTGCAATATCAGGATGTTGATGGAGTATCTCTTTTGCTTCTGCTTCAGAGTAGGCACTCAGGATTTCAATGGTATGGTTTTCAAACTCAAAATTACTCAGTGCAAGTCTTGTGACCATATGTATATCAGCTTCATCATCAACAACGAGAATCTTCCAGATATCCGGTTTTTTTTCGTTGTCGTTTGAGTGAGTGGTGTCATGTTGTAAATGTTCGGGATTCTCATTTGCAAAAAGATCCTCAAAATCACTGCTTACAACCATTCATATCCTCCTGTGATCCAAGAAATTCAATAGCAGTTCATCACGTTATAGTTAAATAGCAGTTCATCAAGTTATAGTTATGGGGTAATATTTGGCTGCCTGGTGAACAGGAATCCGTATTCTAATGGTTTTTTTGCAAATAATCAAAATTTTTCTTGAAATGGTACCTTGCTTCAAGTATAAGAATCACTTCCGGCTGTGCTGGCATGATAGTCCTTGTATGGATATTCTGACCGGTCGCCGCGTAACAGAAGGTCATGAACCTCGTCAGGTCCGGAAGGAAGCAGCGATAAGTGATATCATCTGTGTCGTGGATCGATCCCGGTTATGCAATATTCTGATTATCTGCCGGCCAGCCGGTTTTTTTGTTTCTGCAAAAGCCCTTTACACTTTCTGGCTTAAGAGTCCAGAAAAATAGATATGGTATCCCGAAAAATGTAAACCGGCACATGAAAGATGTCAGGTTTTGTTTCCCAAAATCATTTTGATTCTGCAAAACAACTTCCCGCCCCCCACATTATACCCCTGATTTTTAGCTTGACATGACTTTAAACGGTCTTATTTTTCTTTGCAAAATAAATCGGATGTTTTTCATAATTTTAAATTTTATACAGTTTAATGATATTGCTTCAGGAGAGAATATTGGCTGCAAACGAACAATCCATAAAAGATAAACAGTCTGAAGAGACTTTGGCAGAGAAAAAAGAAGAGACCCCTGCAGGCAATAGCGATGCGTGTCAGGAAAATGAAACTATTGCTGAGTCAGGTACGGAACAATCTCTTTCTGACGAGTGTGCCTCGTTAAGTGAAGAAGAGATCCCTTCTCCCATTCATTCAACCGAGGAACTCACGGCAGCATTGAATGCAGAGAAAGATCGTGTATTGCGGATTTCAGCAGAGTTTGAAAATTATAAAAAAAGATCTGCCAGAGAGATGGCGGATTTCAGAAAATTTGCCAATGAAACACTGATAAAGAAACTTTTGACGGTTGTTGATAATCTTGAAAGAGCAATTGCATCAGCCACTGCCGATGATCAGAATGCAGATAAAAGTTCAATTGTTGAAGGGGTTGAGATGACCCACAGGGATATTTTAAAGCTCCTTGAGTCTTTCAGTGTAAAGCCGCTTGAAGCACAGGGAAAACAGTTTGACCCTGCATTTCATCAGGCAATAACCCAACAGGAGTCAGATGAATATCCTGATAATACCGTCATTACAGAATTTCAGAAAGGATATCTTCTGCATGACAGGCTGATTCGACCATCCATGGTTGTGGTTTCAAAGGCAACATCAAAAAATGAATGAATAGTCATAAAATACGTTAAAACATTTTGGAGGAAAATATCATGGGCAAGATAATCGGAATTGATCTGGGAACTACCAACTCTTGTGTGGCTGTAATGGATGGAGGAGAACCAAAGGTAATCACAAACTCTGATGGCGGGCGTACCACCCCTTCTGTTGTGGCCATAACTGAAAGCGGAGACCGTCTTGTTGGGCAGACTGCAAAAAGGCAGGCAATAACCAACCCTGAAAATACAGTGTTTGGTGTAAAAAGGCTTGTTGGAAGAAAGTACAACTCCAAAGAGATTCAGGGAGATATAAGTGTGCTTCCCTACAAGATTGAACCTGCTGCCAATGGAGATACCCGCATCAATCTTCGTGGAAAACAGCACAGTCCGGCAGAGGTTTCATCCTTTATTCTGGCCAATATAAAAAAGACTGCCGAGGATTATCTTGGAGAGCCTGTCACAGAAGCGGTTATAACTGTGCCTGCCTATTTTAATGACAGCCAGCGCCAGGCCACCAAGGATGCAGGTAAAATTGCAGGTCTTGATGTGAAGCGTATTATAAATGAGCCAACTGCTGCCTCCCTTGCCTATGGTCTGGATAAAAAAGGTGATGAAAAAATTGCTGTTTTTGACCTTGGCGGTGGAACCTTTGATGTATCCATACTTGAGATCGGTGATGGTGTTTTTGAGGTAAAATCCACAAATGGTGATACTCACCTTGGTGGTGAGGATTTTGACTTGAGAATCATTGATTATATTGCAGATGAGTTCAAGAAAGATCAGGGAATTGATATTCGTAAGGATAAAATGGCTCTTCAGCGTATGAAAGAGGCTGCTGAAAAGGCAAAGATGGAGCTTTCAACTGCTGTTGAAACAAGTGTCAATCTGCCCTTTATTACAGCAGATGCAAGTGGCCCAAAACATCTTGATGTTAAACTTACCCGTGCAAAACTTGAAGCCCTTGTTGCAGATCTCCTTGATAACCTTGCAAAGCCATGTCTCACAGCATTAAAGGATGCAGGATTAAGCCCCGGAGACGTTGATGAGGTTGTGCTGGTTGGTGGAATGACACGTATGCCGGCGGTTCAGCAGAGAGTTGAGAAAATCTTTGGCAAAAAACCCCATAAAGGAGTTAACCCTGATGAAGTTGTTGCCATGGGTGCTGCAATCCAGGCAGGTGTTCTGCAGGGTGATGTTAATGATGTACTTCTTCTTGATGTTACACCTCTGTCGCTTGGCATTGAGACCCTTGGTGGTGTTATGACAAAACTTATTGAGAAAAATACCACTATTCCAACCAAGAAGAGTCAGGTCTTCTCAACGGCTGCCGATAATCAACCGGCTGTTTCCATACATGTTCTCCAGGGGGAAAGGGAGATGGCAGCAGGTAACAAGACCCTTGGACAGTTTGAGCTGTCAGATATTCCGGCAGCTCCCCGTGGAGTTCCACAGATAGAGGTAACCTTTGATATTGATGCAAATGGTATTGTCTCTGTATCTGCAAAGGATAAGGCAACAGGCAAGGAGCAGTCCATAAGGATCACTGCTGCAAGCGGTCTGAGCAAGGATGAAATCGACAAAATGGTTAAAGATGCAGAGATGCATGCGGAGGAAGATCGTAAAAAACGCGAGCTTGTGGATGCAAGGAATTCTGCTGAATCCATTATTGACCAGACAGAAAAGACTCTTAAGGAGCATGGCGACAAGGTTGATGATGCCACTAAAAACAGCATTCAGGATGCACTTGCAGAGTTGAAACGTGTCAAGGATGGAGACGATGGAGATGCAATAAAACAGAAGATTGAGGCATTGACCCAGGTTTCCCATAAGCTTGCTGAGGCCATGTACCAGCAGGCAGCACAGGATGGATCTGATCAGGCAGGAGGTGCTTCCTCTGCCCCATCTGATGATGATGTTGTTGATGCTGATTTTGAAGAAGTGAAAAAATAATGATCTTCTGAAAATAGCTGTCAAATTTTGGCATGTTTCATTTGCTGCTTTACATTTTCTGAAGCGAATCTCCGGTTTTCGGGGGCTTTCCTCAAAAAAAGTGTAAACTACTTTTGGGATGATATGAAGGATGCCATAATTTTGATGCGATATGAAGGGTGCCAATATCTTTAAATACTTTTTTCAAAAGTGGTTTTAATTATTGATGGTTCTTTTAAAACTGTCTTGAAAAGTTATCCCGCTGTGTTCTATACTGCACAGCGGGATTTTTTTTTGGAAAAAAAGCTATTTCCATTTTTTGGCATCTTTCATTTGCCAGGTTACACTTTCCTGAACACAATGCCAGTTTTTCTGGTAGTCTGTTCCGGAAAGTGTAAAGTACTTTCTGCATGATATGAAGGATGCCCATTTTTTTATGGATGGGCTCTCCCTAATGCCCCTTATTTGGAACCTTCTCTCTAATTATCATCTCATTCAGGCAGAGATGCAGACAATTATCTTTTGTTAAGGTTAGGATATTCTCATTATGATTATAACTGAAATATTGGCAAGAAACAGTCGTGTTTACCCACACGACGTTGCCCTGGTTGAACGCTGCCCTGCTGAATCTCTCAGAAGGGAGATAACATGGGCACAATTTTACCGACAATCCAACAGTTTTGCAAACGCATTGGCTGCCATTGGTATTGGCAAACAATCCCGTGTTGTACAGCTTATGACAAACTCTCTTGAGTGGTTGCCCATATATTTTGGAATTCTTTCTACAGGTGCCTGGGCAGTTCCTTTGAATTTTCGTTTTGAGGCAGATAAGATAACTCTTTGTACAGAAGTTTCTGAAGCAGAAGTTTTTGTTTTTGGTGAAGAGTTTATTGAAAGACTTGAAGGGGTAAGATCAATTTTGGAAGCAACAGTACATACCTGGATTTTTACAGGCCCACGGGAGATGTGCCCTGACTATGCAATACCATATGAAATATTTATAAAAAACAGTTATGACGAATATCCTCCTGATATTGAGATTAATATTGAAGATGATGCAGCTCTTTACTTTACTTCCGGCACCACAGGAACACCTAAAGCTGTCCTTTTGACCCACAGAAATCTTGAGCATGCCTGTTATGTGGAAAACAGTCACCATTTCCAGAAGAGGGAGGATGTTTTCCTTTGCATTCCGCCACTTTACCATACTGGTGCAAAAATGCACTGGATGGGCAGTTTCATAGTTGGTGGAAAATGCGTTATTTTAAAGGGGGTTCAGCCTCAATGGATTTTTGAGGCAATTTCAGAGGAACAGGTAACTATTGTATGGCTTCTTGTGCCATGGGCACACGATATCCTGATAGCCATTGAGAGCAACAAGCTGGCTCTTGCAGATTACAAGCTGGATCAGTGGCGCCTTTTGCACATTGGTGCCCAGCCGGTTCCGCCAAGTCTTATCCGTGAGTGGAAGGAGTATTTTCCTGAGCATCAGTATGATACCAATTATGGACTTACAGAGTGTACAGGGCCTGGCTGTGTTCATCTTGGCATTGAAAACAGCCATAAGGTTGGTGCCATTGGTGTTCCAGGGTTTGACTGGGAGTGCAGAATTGTGGATGGAGTTGGCAATATCCTTCCTCCAGGAGAGAGTGGTGAGTTGCTGGTACGTGGCCCTGGAGTTATGAAAGAGTACTATAAAAATTGTGAGGCAACCCGTGAGACCATTGTCAATGGTTGGCTTCATACAGGTGATATTGCAAGGTATGATAAGGATGGTTTTATCTGGCTTGTTGACCGTAAAAAAGATGTGATCATATGTGGGGGGGAAAATATATTTCCCGTTGAGATTGAGCATTTTTTCATGCAACACGGCAAAATACTGGATATTGCAGTTATAGGTATTCCTGATGAGCGCCTTGGTGAAATTCCGGCAGGGATCATAAGTGCAAAGCCAGGAGTTGAGCTGACCAAAAAGGATATAAAGGAGTTTGGTTATGGGCTGCCTAGATATAAGCGTTTAAGAAAAATTATTTTTGCAGATGTTCCAAGAAATGCCACAGGCAAGATTGAGAAACCCAAGTTAAGACGTTTGTATGCAAAGGATACCCGAAAAGATATTGACAAGCTTTTGAGTTGATATGAAAAATGCCAAAATATCCAATCAGTTTAAACTTGAAGAGGTAGTAGTTTTCTTTCAAGGTTTGATAGTCGGGTAGAAAATGCCTTGAACCTTTGAAAAGCCTTAAAAGTCACTCGACAATTTAAATTTGAAGAAGCAGTAGGATGAAGTTTCACCAGACCAAACTTTCAAGGAGCATTAGCTCATAAGGTAAAATATACGAAATGGAAACATATCAGGCAATAATTCTTGGCATACTTCAGGGGTTGACGGAATTTCTTCCGGTTAGCAGCTCCGGCCATCTGGCATTGGGGCAGCAGACTTTCGGCATTACAGAGCCGACTCTTTTTTTTGATGTGAGTCTTCATATAGGGACACTTATGGCAGTTGTGGTTGTTTTTTTTGATGAGATCCGATCAATGTTGCAATCTCTTTTTGCTCTTTTGGGAAAGATATTGAAATTCAACAAAGGTATTATGGAAGATACAACCAAAAATACTAATAAGAGTATCAGAGAGGATATCATCAAACAGGATATCATCAAACAGGCTGATATAAAACTTGTTATGCTGATAATCGTTGGGTCAATCCCGACAGCAATTTTGGGACTTTTTTTCAAGCAATATGTAGATATTCTTTTTACTTCAATCAATTTTGTGGGATGCATGCTTCTTGTAACAGGGACATTTTTGTGGCTGACCCGAAATTTACAGCAATCAGAATCCGGTATTATGGAGATGACCTTCAAACAGGCCATCATAATTGGTATCTGCCAGGGAGTTGCAGTTTTGCCTGGTATTTCACGATCCGGCTCCACCATATCTGCCTCTCTTTTTATGGGAATTAACAGGGAAACAGCAGGCAGATTTTCCTTTATTCTCTCTATTCCAGCCATTGTGGGAGCGGAGTTGTTAAGCCTTAAGGACTTTTTTGATAAGGGTATCTCTTTTGATATCTCAATTCTTTATGGCACTCTGATATCCTTTGTTGTTGGATATCTGGCACTGATTGTTCTTTTAAGAATTGTCAGACAGGGTAAATTATATCTTTTTGCGCCATACTGTTGGATTTTGGGGGCGGTTGCGGTTGTTTGTGGTGTTATGTAGTTACTCAAAACCGACATCTTATTGCTTTTTTGCAGTTGTTGAATTTGTCTGAATCAGTATAACCAGGATAAAGAGGATGTTCAGGATAAATAATCCTGCCTTATCCTGTTAATCCTGGACATCCTGATTCAGACAATATTGACAAGGCTCAAGAGGTTATAGGTTGCGACTTTCAGTAGTTATGTTATTTTTCAGAACATTGATGGCTTAGATTCACAGTAGTAAAAGGTAAAAAAATGAATTGGAAGTATTGGAAATAAGAAACTGAAAAGGAGGAAATATCAATGAATCCCGGAATATTCAGGGAGTATGACATAAGAGGCGTGGCAGGTAAGGATCTTGTACTTGATGATGTAGTTTCAATTGGCAAATCCTATGGCACCATGCTTGCACAGCAGGGAAAAACAAAGGTTACAGTGGGAAGGGACTGCCGTGTCACTTCCGATGAGTATTCAAAAGCATTTATTGATGGCATTTTGTCAACAGGGTGTGATGTTATTGATATCGGGGTTTGCCCAACCCCTGTGCTATATTTTTCAATTCATCACTGCAAAAGCGATGGCGGTGCCATGGTTACAGCAAGTCATAATCCGCCTGAATATAATGGTTTTAAACTTATGAGCGGGTATGACTCAATCCACAGCACAGGTTTGCAGGAGATTAGAAAAATAATTGACAGGGGAGAATATGTATCAGGAGACGGGACTCTTTCCTCTGTTGATGTTCTGACACCATACAAGGCATATTTAGAGGAAAATATTAGTTTAACAAAACCTGTAAGAATCGGAATTGATGCCGGTAACGGCACCGGAGGAATAACAGCTCTGCCGCTTCTCAAAGCACTTGGATGTGAAGTTCATGATCTTTATTGCGACCTTGACGGCACATTTCCCAACCATGAGGCAGACCCAACGGTTAAAGCCAATCTTGAGGAGCTGATAGCCCTTGTTAAGGAAAAGAGGCTTGAGCTTGGAGTGGGTTATGACGGGGATGGGGACCGTATTGGCGTTGTTGATGAAAACGGTAACGTGATATACGGTGATCAGTTGATGATCATATATGCAAGGGAGATCCTATCCAGAAAGCCAGGAGCCACCTTTATATCCGAGGTCAAATGCTCCATGACCATGTACAATGATATTGAAGCCCATGGTGGTAGAGCCATAATGTGGAAAACAGGCCACTCTCTTATCAAAAAGAAGATGAAGGAGGAAAATGCTGCCCTTGCAGGGGAGATGAGCGGCCATATCTTTTTCAGTGACCGTTATCTTGGCTATGATGATGCTCTTTACGCCACATGCCGCCTGCTTGAGATTATGGCTAACACAGGAAAAAAGGTCTCGGAGCTAATTGAGGATCTGCCAAAAACCTTTACAACGCCGGAGATCAGGGTTGAGTGTTCTGATAGCATTAAGTTTGATGTGGTAAAAAGGATTGTCCGGCGTTTTAAGGAGACCAATGAGGTTATTGATATTGACGGCATGAGAGCCTTGTTTGATGGTGGATGGGGTCTTGTAAGGGCATCAAATACCCAGCCTGCTCTGGTGCTGCGTTTTGAAGCTGCAACAGAAGATCGGCTGAATGAAATCAGAAGCGAAGTTGAAACTGCCCTGAAGGAGATTATCAGCTCAGTTTCCTGAGTGCTACTTCAAGTTTAAACTGTCGGATGATTTTTGCCTAATACAAGTTTTCAAAGCCGACACCTATGCTCTTTTGAGCCTTGTCACTACTGTCTGGATCAGGATGTCCAGGATGATAATGATTTACAGGATAAAAATCCTGAGCATCCTGTAAATCCTGGTTATCCTGATTCAGACAAACTCAATAACCAACATGGCGGTTCACCGTCACAATCGAAGTGTTGAAAGTCTATATAAAAACAGCCATTTGCGGGGACTTTCATATAAACGGCCATGGCAAAACCATCTTGCCACAACGAAGCATGAAAGCCCTGAAAAAAACCTTGAAATACGGGGACTTTCTTATAACGTACATGGCGGATTACCGCCACAATCGAAGGGATGAAAGTCGTTTTTAAAACAGGCTGTTACGGAGACTTTCATATAAACGTACATGGCTGATCACCGCCACAATCGAAGAGGTGAAAATCGTTTTAAAACAGCCTGTTACAGAGACTTTCATATAAAAATGCCGAGAAAGCCAACAAGATGTCGATTTTGAGAAGTTAGAGATATCTTTTACCCGACAATCAAACCTTTAAAGAACACTGAGCTTAAAAAGTTATAGTTTACGGGTATCATCTGCTCATAAGGTGGCTTACTGCCTTTTCAAGTCCATCCAGAGACAGTTCAAACATGGGAAATATATTGGCAATGGCAATGATGCTTCTTGTATAATTCCACATCTCTTTCTGAACGGGGTTCAGCCATACACAATGGGGAAAGGTATCGGCAATAAAGCCAAGCCGTTCAATACTTGGCTTTCCGCTTCTTTCCCTTATGTGTATTGAGCCGTCTGTGGCCATGAGTTCGTAAGGGGCCATGCTTGCATCCCCAACCAGAATAAAGCGGGTTTCAGGATCAAGTTTTACAAAGTCGTCAACCCTTAATGGCTTTCTGTAGCGGGCAGGGTCTTCCCATACGCAATCATATATTGTGTTATGAAAAAAGCAGGTTCTAACCTCCTTGAACTGTGAGCGGGCATAATCAAAAAGGGTCTGAACAACAGAAATGTATGGATCCATTGACCATCCCCCATTGTCTATGGCAAGGATGACCTTGAGCCGATCCCTCATTGATCTGTCAAATATAAGCTCTATCTCTCCGGCGTTTTTCATGGTTTTGTAGATGGTCTCATCCACATTAATCTGATCTTTAGGGCCTGTTGGCACCATATTTCTGAGGCGTTTAAGGGCTTCACCCATCATTGCCTGGGTAAGAGGCCCCCTTGCTGAATAATCCTTGTATCTTCTTTCTCCTGCAACCTTGACAGCAGACTTGTTTCTGGATTCTCCGCCAACGCGCATACCACCCGGATGATACCCTGAATGGCCAACAGGAGATGTTCCTCCGGTTCCTATCCATTTGTTGCCGCCTTCATGCCGCTCTTTCTGGTCTTTTAGCCTCTCCTTGAAATATTCAATAAGTTCATCAGGGGTAAGTTTTTTCAGTGCTGATTCGTCAATACCCAGAGCATCTGCAAGCTGTTTGGGATTTTTAAGCCACTCATCAAGCATGGCTTTTACTATCTCATCCACTTCAAAGCCGTCTGTTTCAGGAAGCGGGACTCCCTCAAATGAGAAGGCAAATACCTGATCATAAAGGTCAAAATAGCGCTCGCTTTTTACCAGAATTGCCCTTGCACATGTATAAAAGTCGTCAATGGAATTGATAAGTCCAATTCCAAGAGCCTTTTGAAGGGTCAGAAAGGAAGTCGGGGTAACAGGAATGCCGACCTCCTTCAATTTATAAAAAAAGTTGATAAACATGGCTTAAAAAAATCTCCGCCTGGCAGTGACACCCTTTGTTCTTTCATAATCAGGGCTTTTTTTAAACAGAACTCCCAAGAAAGGCATCTCTCCTTTTACAAGATCCTTTGCATGAAAATCAGGGTCAAGAGCAAGGGCACGTATCCAGTTTATAAGCTCCCTTGTGGCAGGTTTTTTCTCAATCCCTTCAATTTCCCGCATGCTGTAGAAAGCATTGATGGCGTTTTCAGCAAGTTTCTGGTCAATGTCAGGAAAGTGAACCTGTATGATCTTGCGCATCATTTTAGGATCCGGAAAGGCGATGTGATGGAAGTTGCAGCGCCCAAGGAAGGGGTCTGAAAGATCCTTTTTTGCGTTGGATGTTATTATAATAACAGGTCTGTGTTTTGCTTTTATGGTCTGGTCTGTCTCAATGATGTCAAACTGCATCTGATCCAGTACATCCAGCATGTCATCCTGAAAATCGGTATCAGCCTTGTCAATTTCATCAATCAGAAGGACAGTCCTTTTCTCGGATGTGAATGCCTGACCGATTTTTCCCATTTTGATATACTCGTTGATATTGCTGACATCCCGGCTTGAATCCCCGAATCTGCTGTCATTTAGGCGCGTGAGTGTGTCGTATTGGTACAGTGCCTCCACAAGTTTCATGCTGGATTTTACATTGAGTATTATAAGCGGCATGTCAAGGGTTTCAGCAATTGCGTGTGCAAGCATGGTCTTGCCGGTACCAGGTTCTCCCTTGAGAAGAAGAGGCATTTCAAGAGCCATTGAGATGTTGACGATACCTGCAAGTTCGCTGTCAAGTACATATTTTCTGGCACCGGAAAAGTGCACATTTTGATCTTGTTTCTGATGCATTAGAAAAGCTCCTTGGTGCATTACATTTTTTTTGGACTTTTTATCTGAACATTTCGGCATTGATTAAAACAGAAATATAAACCATAAACACATAGTGATTTCAAGCTATTTGATTTGTATGGCTCCACAATTCTTCTTATCTTGTTTCCTCTTCATAACAGGAAAGTGTGGCAAAAGATTGACTCTTTTCAAGCAGGGTGTTAATGATTTATATTTAATTTTACACCCTTACAGTTCAAATTCTTTTTAAATTTATGAAGTGATGGATATCCTTTTATTTTCCATTTTTTACTTTTTGGGATGCCATGCCCATTTGTCGTGAATTTTCATCCCAAAAGTGTAATCTGTTTGTGGGATAGCATGAAGGATGTCAAATAACGCAGATACTTTTATTAATAACTACTTAGGAGTGCACTATGATTGGTGGAATTGGAATGCCTGAACTCATTATTATACTTGTAATAATTCTGATAATTTTTGGAGCAGGCAAACTTCCTGAGATCGGCTCAGGTATAGGAAAAGGAATTAAAAATTTCAAAAAGGCCACAAAAGAGATTGATCAGGAAGATAAGGAAACTGTAAAAAAAGAACCTGAAAAAATTGAAGAAAAGCTGAACTCCTGATATGGCAAGGTTCTTCAAAAAGCGGGAAGCAAACAGAGGCCAGTCTCCCGGGGCATTGATTTTTATTGGTGAACAAAAGGTTGAGACTGTTCAGTGCCATCTTATCAGTTACAACAATCTGGATTTAAAAGAGATACCATTAAATCCCGCATCCATTAAGATGGAAGTGCAGCAATGTGGCTCTGAGCAAATAACATGGCTTAATGTAAATGGCCTTCATGATATTGATATTATCAGGGATATTGGTCATCTGTTTGATATTCACCCTCTTGTGCTTGAAGATATACTTAATACAGGCCAGCGTCCAAAACTTGAGGAGTTTGACAATTTTTTTTTCATTGTCATGAAGATGGTTCGTTTTGACAAGGAGAAGCAGATGATTGTCAATGAGCAGTTGAGCATGATTGTAGGTGGCGGATTTCTCCTCTCTTTTCAGGAGCGACCCGGCGATGTCTTTGAGCCTGTGAGGGAGAGAATCAGAAAGCATAAAGGCAGGATAAGAAACTCAGGCTCTGACTATCTCTCATATGCTATGATGGACAGTGTGGTGGATAATTACATTTACATTGTGGAGCGCCTTGGTGAAAAAATAGAGGATCTTGAAGAGGAGATTTTGGCAGGCCCAAATAGCGGAGTCATGGAAAAGATAAATATTTTCAAAAGAGAGCTTAATTACCTAAGAAAATCCATCCGTCCTGCCAGAGAGGCTATTGCCCAGATTTCAAGACTGGATAATGACCTTATCCATGAACAGTCAATTCCGTTTTTTAAGGATTTGACTGACCTCGTCACACATGTAACTGAGGCCATTGATACCTATCAGGACCTTTTGACGGATCAACTCAATATATACAATTCAGTTGTTGGCAACCGCCTCAATGATATCATGAAGGTACTCACAGTATTTTCAGCTATTTTCATACCCCTGACCTTTATTGCAGGTATTTACGGCACCAATTTTGACTACCTGCCTGAGCTGCATTATAAATACAGCTATTTTATTCTCTGGGGGGTGATGCTTGTTATTGCAGGTTTGCTTGTAATGTTTTTTAAGCGCAAAGGGTGGTTTTAGGAATGGTTACGAAATACCTTTCTCTTTTCAAGAATGGGGACAGAGTTAAAAATCTGTCCCCAAAGGACACAAATGTGTTAATTACATACCCATAGGGAAGCACCTTCAAGTTCCCTGAAAAGAGCATGGCACACCTCTCCTTTAAAAATTCTTGTAAAAAGGCTCTTTTCTCCTCCTGATCTGCCCAGAGCGACAGCAGCATATTTTTTCTGTTCAGCTTCATCCATGATATATTTTGCAAGACTTCCTTTTTTAACAACATGGCTGTCAATCAAATCTTCTGGAAAGCCATTGCCGATAAGTATTTTAATCGTATTAAGGGTAATTTGAGCACCCTTTTCCTGTTCGTCCATGACAAGGATTGTTATTCTATGTTGCTTTTGTTTGTTTAGTATGAATCCAACATGGTCTGCCATTCTGAATGATGTATCTGATCCATCAACGTACAGAAGGACGTTTTTTCTTGATGGGTCAACAGATCTGCACAGCCACAGGGGAAAAGTAAATGGTTGTTGAAATATCTCCTCACTTACACTTTCGTCAAACATCTTTTCAAGTATGGACAATCCCCTTCTGCCAAGAATAACAGCATCATAAAGACCCTTTTCTCCTTCATGAATGATGTCACCGATCTTTGAAAAGAGCCTGTCCTGGAATTTTTGAGTTATATTATCAGGCATAAAATCAAGGTTGAGAAGCTCTTTCTCAGCATTTTCAAGGGTTTTTTGGGTTCTGGTGTGTATTTTATCAAGCTCTGCCTGCTGCCTGATATCTGATTCCAGGCTGCGTTCGTTGTCCCATATGGCCGGAGGTTTTGGAGCTGTGTTAAAAAGTGTTATTTTTATATCTTGTTTGTCTGCAAAAAAATATCCAGCAAACCGCACTCCCAAAAGAGAGCTTTTATCTTCAGAAATTGTTATCAGAATGTGTTTTTCCATGGAATAACTCCTTTGAATTTTTAAGAACAATTATGTATTTTATTTTGGGGTATTAATTTCAAAAATGTTATTTTATCGAATAATGCTTATATTGTATTCCTTTCATGCTATATTTAAGGGTGCAATATCGATGGCCTTATGAGAAGTTCAAATATGTGGTGCTAATATCAATAATTTAAGTATATTATCTTTTTGTTGTTTCTGGGATTGATCTTTTTTAAGGCTGATAAATATTGCTTTGCATATGTTTGATAATATTTTTTTGTTATTGGCATTGAATTTGCTTTTATTAATTTGCGTCTTCTATGAACAAGCCTATTAAAAGGGCACCTGGTTTATCACCAGCCATCTGAAAGCTGACTGGAAGAGCGGGAAAACATTAAATGTATGATTATAAAATAGAAAATCAAAAATCAGGAATATCAGGGCAACTGTTTCATAAAAAAGAAGAGCTTGTAAAGCATTTTTTTGAGACAAAATCCTTTAATTTCCTTGAATCCTATACACGGCTGCTTGATGAATATTTTCATGATGTTGTTGCAGAAAGCGATACTGCGCGGAAGATGACAGCAGCCGGAACCCCTGTTGCTATTGTGGCGCTTGGTGGTTATGGCAGGGGTGAACAGTGCGTACATTCAGATGTTGACCTTTTGATTTTGTTTGAAAAAAAAGTTCCTGTAACAACAGATGAACTTGTAAAAGAGCTTTTATATCCTCTGTGGGATGCCCGCCTTGAAACAGGGTATGCTGTACGAACTGTTAAAGAGTGCCTTGTTATGGCATGGGAAGAGTTTGATATCCTAACAACCATGCTTGATGCAAGGTTTATCTGTGGCAGTTCTCCTGTATTTTTCCAGCTTATGGAGAAGTTCAGAAATCGTCTTTCAAGGAAATATGTTCAAAAGAGCCTGAGCCGTTTGATTGAGGAGAGCAGGAAACGTTATCAGGATTATGGGGACTCAACCTATCTTCTGGAACCTAACCTTAAATCCGGTCATGGCGGATTGAGAGATTATCATACAATTGTGTGGTATGCCCGAATCATGTCTGATATCAAGTGCAGGCGTGATCTTGAGCGTTACGGTTTTTTGTCCCACGATGAATTCACAACCCTTGAACATTCCCTTGAATTTATATGGTATATTAGAAATGTTTTGCACCATTTAACAGGCAGAAAATGTGATCAACTCCACTTTGAGCATCAGAAAGAAGCCTCATCTCGCCTTGGATTCAGAGGCAGGGATACACACCAGGCAGTGGAACGTTTTATGGGTGAGCTTCATTCAAAGATGGATTATATAAAACAGATCAACCTCATGATTACCGAAGATATTCAACTGACCCGAAAGGCAAGGTTCTTCACCGGTATGCAGAAGTCAACAAACTACAACGGTATTGTTGTACGTCAGAGAAGGCTGGAATTTGAATCCATGGAGATGGTGCCTTCAACCCCTGAGCTTCTGCTGCAAATTTTTGTTGAGAGCGGTCGTCTTCAGATACCTCTTTCTGTTGAGGCAAGACGAATTGTAGGAGAGTTTGCCTATCTTGTGGATGATGCATTCAGAAGGAAAACATCCAATGTTGAAGCATTTGAAAAGATTGTTGCATCCTCGTTCTGGGAATTTAATGTTTTAAATGTGATGCTGTCCACAGGGCTTCTGGTTCGTTTCATGCCTGAATTCGGGTCAATATTGAACAAGATTCAGTATAATCAGTATCACCTCTTCCCTGTTGATAAACACTCCATAAGGTGCGTGCAGGTTATCAACGGTTTTAAGGGTAAGAAAGTTGATCCGGCTCATGAATTTTACTCAACTGTTTACAGGGAGCTGAAAAATCGCAGGACACTTCTTTTGGCTGCGCTGCTTCATGACATAGGCAAGGGTGACCCGGGAAGTGAACACTCTTTGCGGGGTGCTGAGATTGCCCGAAAGATAATGAATCGTTCAGGATATTGCAATGCTGATGTTGATGAAGTTGAGTTTTTGGTTCGGAATCATCTTTTTCTGGTCAAGATTGCAACAAGACGGGATATAAGTGATGAGGAGACTTCAATATTCTGCGCAACCAAGATTCAGAAGATAGGAGTTTTGAGAAAGCTTTATCTTCTTACAGTGGCAGACTCAATGGCAACAGGGCCAAAGGCATGGAATGAATGGACAGAGACCCTGCTTCGTGACCTTTTTCTTAAAACCGCAGGAATCATAAAAAACAGGGAGCTTGCCACCCGAAAGGCATCTCAGGTTATACATAAAAAAAGAGATGATCTTGTTACGTTGAGCCGTAATGAAGGTTTTGAAGAGAGTAATTTGCTTAAAATGGTGAATTCACTAAATCATCGTTACCTTCTTTATATATCTCCCGGGGATATGGTTGAACACCTGAAGCTTTATCGGGATTTTAAACTTAAAGATAATGATTTTATCTGGAAAATAACAACTGAAAAAAAATCAGATATCCGTACTGTCACAATATGTGGAAAAGACAGGCCGGGTTTTTACTCCAAACTCGCAGGTGTCTTTTTTCTGAATGGGCTGAATATTGTGGGTTCCCAGGCTTATGCATTCATGGATAACTGTGCTCTTGATATTTTCAAGGTTATGCCCCCAAGGGATAGGATTTTTGAAAACGAAAAGTGGAAAAAGGCAGAAAATGAACTTCATCAAGCCCTTGCTGATGATTCATTTCTTGAGAAGCTAAAGGGAAAACTGCCGGTCTCTCTTGCTCCTGTTTCCGGCCGTGCGGTGATGCCCAACAGGGTTAAGGTAGATAATGAAAGCTCCAGCTTTTTTACCATTGTTGAAGTCTTCACCTATGATTTTCCAGGGCTTCTGTTTGTTATTACAAATATACTTTACAGGCTCGGACTTGATGTCAGGGTGGCCATGGTGGCAACAAAAATAGATCAGGTTGTGGATGTCTTTTATGTGAGGTCAGTTGATAATGGAAAAATAGATGACCCTGAAGATGAGAATCATCTTCAAAAGTCAATCCTTGCAGCATTGCCGCCTGTCAGAGAGCCTTTGCCTGTGTAATAATTATTATGGCTTGGCCGTATCTGGCCACTCCGGATCATGAAAGTGGGAGTTTATATTTTCATGGTGAAAATGAGTTCAATTGTTCGAGGAGGTTTTACATGAAAAAAATTGAAGCAATTATTAAACCTTTCAAACTTGATGATGTCAAGGAATCTCTCAATGATATCGGCATCCAGGGAATGACCATAACGGAAGTCAAAGGTTATGGCCGACAGAAAGGACATAAGGAGATTTACAGGGGGGCAGAATATGTAGTTGATTTTGTTCCAAAGATAAAAATTGATATTATTGTGGATGATGATCGGGCGGAAGAAGTGGTAAAAACCATATGTAATGCCTCCAATACCGGTAAAATCGGCGATGGTAAAATTTTTGTTCTTCCGGTTGATGACGTTGTAAGGGTAAGAACCGGAGAACGTGGCAGTGATGCCTTGTAGAAATACAATGTTTTATTAGAAAGTCTCCATAACATGCTGATATACAACGATTTTCATGCTTGGTTGTAATGTGTCAACAAACATGGTGATTTATTAGAAAGTATCCATAACATACTGATATATCAAGACTTTCATCCATCGTTGTGATGAGTCAGCAAACATAGAGGTTTATTAGCAAGTCTCCCCAAGGGACTGTTTTTATAAAAAATTCAACACTTTGATTTTGGCGGGAGTCCGCCATGGCCTTTATATTCAGTGTTTAATTACAAAAATGAAGTACTCAATCAAAAAAAGGAATTTTCAGATGACACCTCAGGAAATTATTGCAAAAATCAAGGAAGAGAATATTCGCGTTATTGATATCAGATACATGGACTTCCCAGGAACATGGCAGCATTTTACAGTCCCTGCCTGTGAATTCAAAGAGAGTTCGTTTGAGGATGGCTTTGGATTTGACGGCTCAAGCATGCGGGCATGGCAGAACATTGACAACAGTGATATGATTGTTGTTCCTGATCCCTCCACAGTGAAAATGGATCCTTTCTTTGAGGTTCCAACACTTGCAGTTATAGGTGATATACATGACCCGATTACAGGTGAGTCCTACAGCCGTGATCCCCGAAATATTGCAAAAAAAGTTGAGCGATATGTCAAAAGCTCAGGTATTGCAGACACTATTTATGTAGGCCCTGAGCCAGAGTTCTTTATTTTCAATAATGTCAGGTATGCTTCAGAAAACCACGCAGCGTTCTACGAACTTGATTCAGATGAGGGAATTTGGAACAGCGGTAGGGATGAGATGCCAAACACAGGCTACAAAATTCGCCATAAACACGGATACTTTCCCCTTCCACCGGCAGATACATATCAGGATATGAGAACAGAGATGATGCTCACACTCGAAGATATGGGCATTGAGATGGAGTGTCAGCACCATGAAGTTGCAACAGCCGGTCAGTGTGAGATTGATCTTCGATTTGCATCACTTCTTGAGATGGGTGATCGTCTGGCATGGTTTAAGTATGTCCTTAAAAATGTTGCAGCAAAGTACAATCAAACTGTTACTTTTATGCCAAAGCCACTTTACAGTGATAATGGAACCGGAATGCATACCCATTTGAGTCTCTGGAAAGATGGAAAGCCCCTTTATGCCGGAAATAAATATGCAGGGCTTTCCCAGGAGGCACTCTACGCAATTGGCGGTATCATGAAAAACTGCAAGGCTCTTTGTGCAATTACAAATCCAACCACAAACTCTTATAAGCGTCTTGTGCCAGGATTTGAAGCTCCCATCAACCTTGCATATTCAAGTCGTAACAGAAGTGCTTCAATACGTATCCCCATGTACTCCAGCTCTCCTGCTGCAAAACGTATTGAGTTCAGAACTCCGGATCCTTCATGTAATGGTTATCTTGCCTTCTCTGCCATGACAATGGCAATGCTTGATGGAATCCAGAACAAGATTGACCCGGGCGATCCTATGGACAAGAATATTTATGATCTTCCACCAGAGGAACTTGCTGAGATGGGTTCAGCTCCTGCATCACTTGGAGAGGCGCTTGATGCACTTGAGCAAGATCATGAGTTCCTTCTCAAGGGAGATGTTTTCACAAAGGATGTTATTGAAAAATGGATATCTTACAAGAGAGAAAATGAGGTGACTCCAGTTAACAGTCGGCCACATCCACATGAGTTCTTCCTCTATTATGATATTTGATATAGCTTTCCAGAAAAATATTTTGTTTTTTGGTCAAAAAAATTAATCCAGATAACAGATATTTAGACTTTTCCATTATCAATTTAATTATCTGGAATACTATAGTGTTATCCATTAAACCATCATGGCAGTAGAGACAAGGCATGCCTTGTCTCTACTTCGCCATCCCCCGATTTAAGAATCACTCCTTAATTGCCTCCCTCCCCCTGTTGTCTAAATGCTGTTGACTTACTCAAAATCGACATCTTATTGCTTTTTTCCATTTACTGAATTTGTCTGAATCAGGATAACCAGGATAAACAAGATGTTCAGGATAGGTAATCCTGCCTTATCCTGTTAATCTTGGAAATCCTGATTCAGACAGTATTGACAAGGCTCAAGAGGTTATAGGTGTCGATTTTGAGGACTTAAGCCATCGGTCAACGCAAACGAGATGAGAATCTTCAATGATTTCAATCTCTCTCTTGCCGTAAAAAACTTAAGGCAACAGCATTGCCCTTTTGTCTCTGTCATACAGCATCCCACTACATTGAAGAACTGAAGTTTTCTATTCCCAAACGAACATCAATGTTGATAACTGAAAAAATATATTGATATTTATTATGTCGGATGCTATTCAAAATCAATCTCTTTTCAGTGTTTGCTGTTGAGTCTGTTTTTATGATTATTGTTTTATAACTATTTGTTTTAAGGGAGATATGCCTCTGTAGTGTTGTGCTGGTATAATACTTATGACTCTCTTTGCTACTTGGCGGAAATGGGTTGAAAAAACCGTTCAATGCTGAAAAATTATGTTTCAGTAATGGCAGAAAATGAACATTTCAGAAATCTGTGGTCTATTGTGTACGGGAGGATATAGATGGAACCTGATGTATTAATCATCGGTGGCGGTGCAACCGGAACCGGTCTTGCAAGGGATCTGGCATTAAGAGGGCTTAAATCTCTTCTGGTGGAAAAAAGCGATATCAATGCCGGTGCTTCAGGAGGTAATCACGGCCTTCTTCATAGTGGAGCGCGCTATGTTTCCAACGATATGGAGAGTGCAGTGGAGTGCATGGAAGAGGGCAAACTTCTCAAAAAACTCGCACCACACTGCATTGATGACTGTGGTGGCCTTTTTGTGGCAGTGGAGGGTGATGATGATAACTATATTGCTGACTTTCCTGGTCACTGCGAAAAAAGTGGTATATCCTGCCGATCAGTAACTCCCGCAGAAGCCCTTGAGATGGAGCCAGGTGTTTCAGATAAAACCATTGCTGTATATGAAGTTGAGGATGCAGCCATTGACCCTTTTATGTTATCCCTTGAAAATATTGCAGATGCAAAGGCACATGGCTCAAAACTTATGTGCCATACAAGGGCAGTTCGATTTGAAATTGAAAATCACAAGATTGTCAGGGTGAAACTACACAACACCCTTACAGGAGAAGATTTTCACGTTGAGCCAAAGATGGTTGTCAATGCTTCTGGTGCATGGGCTGGACAGGTTGCAGCTTTAGCAGGAGCGTCTCCTTTTACAATCCTTTGCTCCATGGGAACTCTTCTTGTGACACAGTCCAGAATTTCAAACGGCGTTATCAACAGGCTCAGACCCCCTGCAAATGCAGATATTCTTGTTCCTGGCGGAACGGTCTCCATTATTGGCACAACCTCAGTGCGGGTAGATGATCCAGATGATATTATCCCCACAGTAAAAGAGACCGACGAGATTGTCAGGGTAGGGGCACAGATGGTTCCTTCTCTTGAGCGGGTTCGCTACATCCGTGCATATTCAGGTGTGCGTCCCCTTGTGAGCATGGGGGGAGATGGCGCAGATGACAGAAATGTAAGCCGGAATTTTACCCTTTTGGATCACGAGTCCAGCGGAGTTGATAATTTTGTCACCATTACAGGAGGGAAGCTTACAACCTATCGCCTTATGGCAGAAAAAACTGCGGATCTTGTCTGTCGCAAACTGGGCAATGGTTTTGAGAAGGCTTTATGTCTTACCCGTATTCGTCCACTTCCTTCCACCATGGAGGGAAAGTGGACGGAACCAGGCGTTGCTCCCAAGCGCTGGGTGCAGAAAGCACCGGATGTTAGAGACAAGATTTTGTGCGAATGCGAGATGATTTCAGAAAAGACCATTGATGACATTGCAGGAGAGCTTAAGAAAAATGGTGAACTTCCGGATCTTCTTAATATTGGCAAACGAAGTCGTCTGGGCAAAGGCCCGTGCCAGGGAGCATTTTGCAGTGTAAGGGTGCTTGCTCATATGTATGATAAAGGTGCACTTACAGGTGAGCACGGAGTTGGAGATATCAAGGCATTTTTAAATGAAAGATGGAAAGGGCAGCGTCCCATTTTCTGGGGGGAGCAGCTTATTCAGGCAGAGCTGACAGAAGCCATGCACAGTGGTTTTTTTGATCTTGAGCTTACATAGATACTCAAAATCGACATTTTATTGCTTTTTGAGCATGCTTCATTTCCCAGTTTACACTTTCCGGAGAGAAAAACTCTGTGTGGCGGGAATCTCTCACAAAAAAGTGTAAAGTATTTTTGGGTTCAAATGAAGGATGCCGCTTTTTGCAGTTACTGAATTTGTCTGAATCAGAATAATCAGAATAAAAAGGATGTTCAGGATAGATAGTCCTGCTTGATACTGTTGCTCCCTGGTATTCTGATTTAGACAATATTGACAAGTCTCAAGAGATTATATGTGTCAACTTTGAGTAGATAATTTGAGTAGATAAGAGGTAAATATTCAGTGCTCACCGAATATTTGCGGTAAAAGGATGGGTAATATGTGTGATACTACTGAAATGGAAAAAGAGATCAGGAATCCTGAAATTCAATCTGACCTGACCATTATAGGATCAGGAATGGCTGGGCTTTCTGCTGCCCTTTTTGCACTTAACAGAGGCATGAAGGTGGTGCTGACCGGTAAAAGCAGCTCCATGAATTTTGCAACAGGTCTTATGGATCTTATGGGGGTTTACCCTGCAGGCAGTGAGTGGGAATCTCCCTGGGATGCAATTGATGCCCTTGTAAAAGAAATCCCCTCTCATCCATATGCAAGAATTAAAAGGGAAAATATCAGGGACAGTCTCCAGGAGCTTATGGGTTTTCTTAATGCCATGGGACTTTCATATCGTATGGGTAACGGTAAAAATGTCAATGTAATTACATCCCTTGGAACCATAAAAAAAAGTTATATGATTCCTGAACCCATGTGGAAAGGGGTTACTGCCCTTGATAAGAAAGCTTCGACCCTTGTTGTTGATTTTGCAGGCATGAAAATTTACAGTGCAAGGCAGATCGTCTCAACACTCGGCAATGTCTGGCCTGGTTTAAGGTCAGCACGCATTGATTTTCCTGGCATGGAGAGACTTGAAGAGGTCTATCCTGAACATATTGCACGTGCTTTGGATGTTGAAGAGAACAGGCTTAAGCTTGCAGAGCTTGTGAAAATTCTTTTGACAGGAGAAGATAAAAATGTTGAGTACATAGGTTTTCCGGCACTCCTTGGAATGCACAGGGTGAATGAGACCATAGCAAGTCTTGAAAAAGCTCTTGGAAAACCTGTTTTTGAGATCCCCACTCCACCTGTATCTGTTCCCGGGATTCGTCTCTATGATACAATGACCAGGGGAATTGAAAAAATTGGGGCTTTGCAATCCCTTCCGGAAATGGTACAAAGGGTTGAACTTCTGCCCACTGGTCCTGGTCGCTTCAGGCTGACAGTTGGGCATGAGGATATGCGACAGATCATTATCTCAAAGGGAGTGATTCTTGCTACAGGCCGATTCATGGGCAGAGGTCTTAAAGCAGAAAGAACGGGTATTCGTGAATCTTTGCTTGACCTTCCTGTGACCCAGCCAGAAAAACGGGAACTTTGGCACCATAAGGAGCTTTTTCATCCAGAGGGGCACCCTGTTAACAGTGCCGGTATTGAAACAGATGAACTACTTCGTCCTCTTGCTTCTCCTGCTACCCCCTTTGCAGAAAATATGTACGCTGCCGGTTCTATACTTGCACACAGTGACTGGACACGCATGAAATGCGGTTCAGGAGTTGCCATTGCAACGGCTTTTGCAGCGGTTAAAGCTTTTTCTCAAAAAGGTATAAAGGATTGAAACGATTTTTAAACTCGTTATTTGGTAGATTTTTTAAAAAACAAGATATAGACAGGGAGGAGCACGGAGATAGTACCTCTTCCTTAGAACATGAACAGTGTAAATATGGGCAACCTGAGCACGAAAAACATAAGCCCGATCAATGTAAAGCTGCCTATGACATAAAAAGCCGTAGCAGACCTTTTGATAATAAACAAGAGAGAATAAAAATAAATGTTTCTCTCTTGAACGGGAAAATTGTATGCGCCTCTGCCGGACAGTTACCTCTTCTGCTGTTTTCATCGCGCAGAAGTAGAAACTGGATGCATTTGAATAAATCCCTCTTTTTTACAGGCAAGGGAGATGATCACCTATCTTTTTATGATCTTATATCAGCAGCCTCAGAACTGAAGGATTTTGTCGATAAGAGCAGAAGAGGTTCTTCAAAATCCACGTTATCACCATCTATATCCGCTTCAAACACTCATCCCCGCTCAGTTGATCAAGAAAAGAACAGGCATTCTGATAGAAAAAAGCCAAAATGGAGTATTGATCAGTTTGACGTGCCTGTTTTGGAAAATGAGACAAGATTCCATGATCTGAACATTCCTATTAATATCATGCATGCTGTCTGTGATCTTGGATTTAAGTACTGTACGCCGGTTCAGGCACAGGTACTACCCCATACCCTTGCCGGAAAAGATGCAACAGCAAAAGCACAGACTGGCACAGGCAAAAGTGCAGCATTTTTGATTTCCCTGATTGCAGGACTTATGAGGCGCCCATTGCATGGAAAACGGCAAAAAGGGGCACCCAGGGCATTAATCCTTGCACCCACAAGGGAGCTTGTCATCCAGATTGAAAAGGATGCAAGGGCATTGACAAAATACAATCAGTTAAAAACCTTTGCTGTTTTCGGGGGCACAGCTTATAAGCAGCAGCATGATATCCTTGAAAATCGCTATGTTGATATTGTGGCTGCAACCCCTGGGCGATTAATAGATTTTATGGGGCAGAAGGTTATCAATCTTAATAAGGTTGAAATGCTTGTACTGGATGAGGCCGATCGTATGCTTGATATGGGTTTTTTGCCGGATATAAGAAAAATCATCTATGCAACGCCACATAAAGATAAACGTCAGACAATGTTTTTCAGTGCAACTCTTTCCCCGGAAATTTTAAGACTTGCCTCCCAGTGGACAAACGATGCTGTGCAGATTGAGATTGATCCTGATCATGCAGCTTCGGACAATATTAAACAAAAAGTTTATATTGTTACTGAAAATCAAAAAATCACCCTCCTTTATAACCTGATTACAGATAAAAAACTTGACAGGGTCATTCTGTTTGTTAACAGAAGAGATACAACAAGAAGGGTTGCAAGGAAACTTAGGCAGTATGGCCTTGAAAACGGAGTTCTCTCTGGTGAGGTTTCCCAGAATCAGAGAATGAAGACCCTTGAAGGTTTTAAAAAGGGTAGGCTTAAAATACTTGTGGCAACGGATGTGGCGGCAAGGGGACTTCATATTGAAGGGGTCAGCCATGTCATTAATTATGATCTGCCCCAGGAGGCAGAACATTATGTTCATCGAATTGGGCGGACTGGCAGGGCAGGGGCCAAAGGCATTTCAGTAAGTTTTGCAGATGAAATGAGCTCCTTTCATATTCCTGATATTGAAGCGGTCTTGGGAGAGAAAATGGATTGTGAATACCCGGAAGAGTCTCTCTTAAAACCCCTTCCCCCTCCACTTAAAATAGAAGAGCCTATAGATAAAAAAAGCCAGAGGCAACCCAGAAAGAGTTCCGCATATAAAAAGAGTAATATTCATCATGGAAACAGAAGGCGTGTCACCGGCAAAAATTTGCCTCGTAAAAGAGAATCTCAAAAACAGAAGGAGCATTCAAAAGATTCGGATGTTAATGAAAAGAAATCGTCATGACCTTGACAGGCTGTGACTCTCCGGTATAAAACAGTTGCTCATGATATTGATGCCGTTGAACCACAATTACTATAGTATTCCAGATAATTAAATTGATAATGTAAAAGTCTCACTATCTGTTATCTGGATTAATTTTTTACCGTGAAAATGACTATCATTTTTATATTTGGGGGTGATTGATACGCAATCAATCATGCCCGTTTACAAAAAAATAAAATATTTTTCTGGAAAACTATATAATGTGGAGCGGGAACTTATGCTTTATGAGTCCTTAATTAAAGGAGTTTGATTATGTTTGGTTTGGGAATGCCTGAAATTCTCCTTATCCTTGCCATTGCCCTTATGGTTATCGGCCCTAAGAAACTTCCGGAGCTTGCCAAGACCCTTGGCCGTGCTCTGGGTGAGTTCAAGAATGCAGCCCAGGATTTTAAGAGAAGTATTGATCTGGAAAGCTCAACCAGGGAATTTACAGAGCCTGTAAAAAATATCAAAACCGATATTAAAAATTCAATAAACCCTCTTGCTGATCAGAAAGAGAATAAAAACAGCGTTGACACTGGTGGCACACCAGATAACATTAAAAGTTCTGATAAAAAAAAGACAAAGATTGATGACCCTTACGGCAAAAATGAGAATATGGAATATTCTCATATTGGAAATGATAGTTTGGCAGAAGCTGATTATAAAAAAAAGAGTGACAAGGTGGAAAAATGACCATCCAGGATGAGGATAAAGCCCCTTTTCTTGAACATCTGACAGAGCTTAGAGACAGGATGGTCAGATGTTTTATTGCAGTGGGGGTAGGCTTTGTAATTGCCTACTTTTTCAAAGAAAAACTTTTTGATATATTAATTGCCCCCCTTGTGATGGCCATGGGGGAAGGTCAGAAGATGATTTTTACGGGGTTACCTGAAGCTTTTTTTACCTACCTGAAGGTCTCTTTACTGGCAGGGATTATAATTGCAGTTCCTGTTCTTTTTTACGAATTTTGGATGTTCATCTCACCAGGGCTTTATCGCCAGGAGAAGAAATTTCTTGTGCCTGTTGTGATTCTTTCCATCTTTTTCTTTATTGTTGGTTCAAGTTTTGGTTATTTCATTGTATTTCCTTATGGGTTTCAGTTTTTCTTAGGCTTTGCATCTGATACCATACAGGCAATGCCATCTATGAAGGAGTATTTAGGTTTTTCGTCAAAAATGCTTCTTGCCTTTGGATTTGTCTTTGAACTTCCACTTATTATAACATTCATGGCACGCATGGGGCTTGTAACTGTTCCTTTCTTAAAAAAGAATCGAAAATATGCTGTCCTGATTTTTTTCACAGGATCTGCATTGATAACCCCACCGGATGTGGTTACCCAGATAATGATGGCCATACCTCTTATGATTCTGTACGAGATAAGTATTCTGGGAGCCAAAATTTTTGGAAAAAAAGATGATATTGATGATGACGATGATGAAATTGAAGAGGGAGAGGCAGCTCAGAATGGAGTTGAAGATGATGAAAAGTGAGTAATGTCATGTTTTTACAATTTTGGATATAGTCCTGTTTAAGAGATAACAGCACCATTTTTTTATTATTGACAGAGTCAACCATCATGCTGTAGCATCAGCATCCAAAAATGAATTTAAACCTTCATGGCAGAGTTTATTTAACGGTCAAAGCCTTACCATTAATGTCATCAGTGATATTTCGACGGTATAAAATTTTTTTCAGGTGGTGAGGCACCATCTGATATGTATAGGTGTGATTATTATTAACAGCTTAAAGGAGTAATGAATGATGAGTAAAAAATTGGTATGCTTTATGTTTTCCCTTGTTTTTGCAGTTGTATTTGCAGCCACAGGAATTTACGCTGGAACAGAAGTAGCAGATGTCTTTAAAATGGAAACAAAAGAGTACGCAACACGTACAAAGGGTCTTGTTGAGTTCACCCACAAGAAACATGTAGAAGACTATGGTATAAAATGTGGAGATTGTCATCATGATGACAAGGGAAAAGCCCTTGATCTTAAAGCAGGTGACAATGTTCAAAGATGCGTAGAGTGCCATAAAGAGACAGAAAAAGCACCAAAGGGTGAAAAATTGAAGAAAAACGAAAAGATAGCAAAATATCACAAAGAAGCCCTTCATGCCAACTGTATTGATTGTCACAAAGATTTTAATAAAGAGAAAGGCTACAAAGGCAAAGATCCAAAAGCCGCTCCCCAGAGCTGTGCATCATGTCATCCCAAAAAATAGAAATCATTTGCCGTCAAATTTTTTGATTTTCATGTAGGGTGATCGCAGTCACAACCCATGAAGTTCTAACAAATAGAAAAGGATTTTTCTCTTTAATTACAGGGAAAAATCCTTTTTTACTTTTTGAATTATGGCTTTTCAAATTTAGGAAATTGAAGGAGGCAAAATTTTGTTATGATTTGTTTTTCATATATTTAAGAGCATTTCTGACAATTGCATCTGCCCACTCAGGAGTGCTTGCTGCTAAGATATGAGTATATGTCCCAAATACATTCTCTTTGAAAAAACCATCTTTTTTGTGGATTATGCCTTTTCCCCTCTGCATGACAAAAGCCATATCACTATCCTTGTAGTCAATATCAATCACTGATGAGTACCTGAATTCATGGCCTCTGAGGATCTGTCCAACCTCGTAAAAAGGGTTTGGATTTACCACCTCAACCGTTGTATAACCATGTCCTACCGGACGTTTTGACAGACCAAAATTGAGAGGAAGAATATCGGTCATAGGGTATGTGCGGCCATTAAGTGTAAGGTTTTTGCCAAGAAAAATCAGCCCTCCGCATTCGGCGTATATTGGCAGCCCTTTAATGGCAAGCGCTTTCATGGCTTTTCTGAAAGATTCGTTTTCCGCAAGTTGTGCAGCATGGGTTTCAGGGAATCCTCCTCCCATATATATTGCATCCACGTCAGGTATGGTTTGCTGGGACAAAGGAGAGATATATTCCAGTTGAGCACCTCTTGCTTCCAGTGCTTCAAGGTTGTCAGGGTAGTAGAACTGGAATGCAGAGTCTTTTATGATTCCTATAACAGGCGTTTTATTATGTGGTGAGGTATTTTTCTCTTGTGAATTGAGGTCTGCGCCTTTTGGGGGCTTAAAATCAGGATCTGATTGGGGGGGCTGGCATTTTTTATCTAATTGTTTGTTAAAAAGAATCGGTTGTGTTTTTTCACAAGTTGGCACAACGTTTGAAACTGCAAGATTAGCCGATTCTGGAAATATCTCTTCTGATATCCTTATGCACGATTTATAAAGGGTATCAAGGTCAATGTATTGACTGGCAACCTTGGAAGCAGCTTCAAGTGACTCAATGGCAAGTTCGTGTTCGGCTGATGGCACAAGGCCCATGTGGCGTTCCGGAAAATCATCAGAGGTCAGTTTGGGCACAGAACCAAATACAGGGATGTTGCAGAACTGTTTTATATTATCTCTGACTTTGCCTTCGTGTCGTTTTCCGGCAACCTGATTAAGAATAACCCCCATTATGTTGACGTGGGGATCAAAATGAAGGCATCCCATAAGAAGTGCAGCCATGGTTCTGGTGCTTTTTGTGCAGTCCAGAACTATGAGAACAGGCAGATTAAGGAGTTTGGCAATTTCCGCAGTGCTGGTACGGCCATCTGTGTCAATGCCGTCATAAAGTCCACGATTGCCTTCTATTAGTGCTATATCTGAATTTTGGGTGTGGTTGTGAAATGTATGAAGTGTCTGTTCTGTGGAGCAGAGGAAAGTGTCCAGATTATAGCATGGCCGACCGGCTGCCTGGGCAAGCCAGCCGGCATCGATATAATCGGGGCCTTTTTTGAAGGGTGCCACATTAATATCAAGTGTTCGCCATGCAGCTGTAATGCCGAGGGAGATCACTGTTTTGCCGGTACCTCCCTTGAGACCAGCAATTACTATACCGGGAATATTTTTATCAGAAACATGCATGGAATTTGAAGTCATGGGGCTTCCTGGAAGGCATCGCACAATGACAGGCTTGGTTCAAAATAAAGAATCAATGCCTGTTGCGATTACTCTTCACCCTCTGAAGCGTGCTGTTTTCCGCCGCCTTTAAGGCCATACATTGTAGTACTTCCGCTGGACCAGAATTCCAGTACTCCTTCTTGCACCATTTTATTCACAACATTTTTAATGGCTCTGGGTTTGTCATCAGGAAAAATAGCGTAAAAATCCTTAATGTAGAATTTTGATTTGTTTTTGGCTTTTTTTGTCAAAAAATCAACAACTGCCTGGGTTGCTGCTTCTTTATTGTCAAGAAGATCACTCATATTGTTTCCCTCTCTACTTTTTTAACATAATAGCCGAAGTGCCTCCATTATGGATAATGGCACTTCGGCTGAAAATCACGTCAGGTTTTAATTATTGTAGAAACAACAATTTAGAACTTGAACTGTGTTGACTGTCGCCATGACATGTATGCCTGCTGACGGAAATCATCAATAAGATGATGAGTAAAGTCAAGCTCGCATACCTCAAAGAATTTTTCCCATCCAATTCTCTCTGCCCAGTCACCAAGACGCTCATATTTGTTTGCACCGTTGGAGTAAGCATTTACCATTTTTGTGATGGCGTCTGTCATGGATGGCCATCTTGGCATCTCATTGGGAAGGAAGGCCACAACAACCTTGGAGAATTTAGGATCGCTGATTCTGTTGGAAACCTTACCGCCAGCCATAAGAACTATACCGTCACCCTCTGTATCAGCAAGGGGAAGTGATGGACACATGGTGTAGCAGTTACCGCAGAACATGCAGCGTTCATTTTTAATCTCAACTGATTTTACCTCTTTGCCGTCATCAAGAGTCACTTTTGCAGGTTTAATTGCAGCAGTAGGACATGCGGAGATAGCAAGCGGGATTTCGCAAAGTCTGTCAAGATATTCGTGGTCAATCATTGGGGGTTTTCTGTGATATCCAAGGATGGCGATATCAGAGCAGTGAACAGCACCGCACATATTGAGGCAGCACGCCATGGATACTCTAAGCTGTGCAGGAAGTCTCATCTGCTGGAAATCATCAAACAGAACGTCCATTGTTGCTTTTACTGTACCAGAAGCATCAGTAGCAGGAGTGTGGCAATGGATCCAACCCTGTGTATGTACTATGTTGGTAACACCTGCGCCGGTTCCGCCAATGGGAAACTTATAGCTTCCACCAGGGAATTTACGGCTCTTAAGATCATTTTTCAGTGGCTCTACTTTGTCTTTGGAATCCACCATGAACTCAATGTTGTTACGGGTGGTAAACCTGAGATGTCCGTCACAATGTTTTTCTGCAATTTCGCAGATTTCATTGATGTGTGTAGTACTCATGAGACGGCAGCCACCAACTCTTACGGTATATACCTCGTCTCCGGACTCTGCAACATGTACCAAAACACCTGGCTCAAGAATCTCGTGATGAGACCATTTGCCTTTGTTTTTCTTGATAACTTCAGGATAGAACTCTTCAAAGTGTCTCGGACCAATATCTGTGATCCGGTTTTCCATCGGTTTCTCTGGATTGTAACCAGATGATATAAATGCCATTGTATATCTCCTTCCCTTATCTCAGATGGTGTTTTCTGTATTCAACAACATCACGTTCCCAGCCACCGTCAACCTCATCCTCTTTCCAGAATATGTATGGGTTGGTTCTCGGATATGCAACATGCTGAGGCTGTGGATCAATGCCTGTAACTTCCAGCAGTTTCTGGAAGCCCTGGCGCATGATAAGCTCACCAAGTCTCTCACGGTTTTTGCCTTCTTCCATCCACCAATCCCAGATACTTTCAATGACCTCTGTAATGGCTTCGTAATCATTCTCAGGATTAACCTCAACAAAGGGAACCAGCAGAGAGCCCATCTGGGCACCATCAAGAATAGGAGCCTTTGCACCTACAAGGATGGAACATCCTCTGTCATCACCAATTCTCAATGCTCTTGGCATTGTGTTGATGCAGTGCATGCAACGGGTACAGTTTGCATTGTCGATAGAGAGGGTTTTATTTTCAAACTTCATACATTTTGTTGGACAAAGTGCAAGAACTTCTTTTTCAATATCAAACGGACCCCAATCTTTACCTTTATGAGCACCTGCATTTGCAGGATAGCCAGGATCATTTTCAACATATTTGTTGACTGCATCCTGATCAACTTTGATAGCATCTCTCCAGGTTCCGATGAAGGACATGTCTGAACGGGCGATGGAAGCCACACAGCCGTTGGGGCAAGCATCCATTTTGAATTTGAACTTATATGGGAACGCTGGGCGGTGAAGCTCATCCTGGTACTCATTTGTCAGGAAGTGACAAAGGGCATTGGAGTCGTAGCAGGCATACTGGCATCTGGATGAACCAAGACAGTCAGCAGGGGTTCTAAGGTTAGAGCCTGAACCACCCAGATCCTGATTCAAATCATGGGTCAGTGTGTAGAAAATTTCCTCAAGCTGTGGAGTTGTGGTTCCAAGGAAAATGATATCTCCTGTTGCTCCATGCATGTTGGTTACACCGCTGCCTCTGAAATCCCAAAGTTTTGTAAGTTCTCTCAGATAGCTTGTTTTGTAGTATTTACCACAAGGCTGGGCTACACGCATGGTGTGAAAATGCTCAACACCAGGGAACAGTTTAGGCTGATCACAGTAACGACCAATAACACCACCACCATAACCGAAAACACCTACGATACCGCCATGTTTCCAATGTGTTCTTCCATGTTTGAAAGAAAGTTCAAGAACTCCAAGAAGATCCTCTACTGCATCCTGAGGAATCTGAAACTCAACACCTGCTTCATTCTTTGCTCTGACTTCAGCCTGCTGCTTAAGGTCAGAAACAAAACTCGGCCATGGGCCAGATTCCAACTGGTCCAGTAAAGGAGTTTCATGTTTTGCCATTTACTTACCTCCGTTAAAAGTTAAATTACATTCTCTTGATGAAACTCTCAATAAGGATACCGTACCCCAAAAAAGAGATTTCATTCAATTGTCATGCTTCACAGTTGTCTATGTTAAAGATGATCTTTTGGCAGACCACCGTCGGTTTCTCAGCCCGGAGTGGCAGATAATCTTAGGTCATATAAGATTTCTGTGAAGCCTTGTCAATAAAAAAGCATTTTTTTCCTGACTCCCCAATTTTTTGTGATAAAAATTTTGCATGGGAATGGATATTTTGTTTAATAAAAATAAATTCGGGATTTTCAGGGTTCCCTGTATCGGTTATCATGTCAAGGATCTGTAAGAGAGCTTTGTGATCAAATAGCTCAAGGTACTCTGCAAATTGCAGTGTTATGGTTTTTTCTTGGTAATCTATGTGGTAATTAACGGTATCAGTTCTCTTGAGGTTTAGAGCCCTGAAAAAACCTTTGAGGATATAGTTTATGCTGTCGTGATGAACAAGGCAATATTTGCCTGTTCCATCTATCCTGTCAATGCGCATCCTGATTGAAAGCATTACGAGAAAAAGCAGGAGGCCTTTGTTTATCTCTTCTTTGTCAAATGTTGGCTCACTTTCGGATAAAAACATTGATGTGTAGCTTCTTACAGTAATTAGTTTGACATCAAACCCGTTATCAAGGGGTTTTGCAACAAAATCTCCAGCAGCATGATGCCAGGGAAACACCTGTTCAAATGTGTTCAGATCATAAAGTGTTGTAAGGATTTCAGACGCCTTTTCATATATTTCAAAATATTCGGGCCTGTGGTACTCAATTCTTGTTCCATCGCTGTTCCATAAGTTGAGAGTGTCAAACTCTGAAGAGTCACTGAGATGGTCTGGCGAGTCAGTAACTTTGCCTGAAAAGTTGCTAATGTGCTCTGAAGAGTCAGCAAAGCTGCCTGAAGAGTTGCTACTGTGCTCTGAAGAGTGAGCAAAATTCCCTGAATTGTCAGTAAGGTGGAACTCTCTGTAATCTTCAAACCACTCTGCCAGAAAAAAAGCTATTGTCATCCCTCTGCACTCCTGGGTGCCAAACTCAAAAACATGGGGAATTAAATGCCCATCTGTTTTGCCTTCAAGTTTTTTAAGGAGATTGTATTCTCTCTCAATAAGTGAAAGACCCTGGGAAGAGAGAGCGCCATTTAGAGCAAAAGTTCTCCATGAACCTCCCCTGAGTGATATTTTGACACGAACAGGGTGGTAAAATGCACCATGTTTTTCAAGAAAAAGATCCACGTCTGTGATCTCTTTTTTAACTGTTTCTCCGCTGTCGGGAGATTGTAGAGATGGTGTTTTAGAAGATACGGTTTGAAAATATGGTACGGCAGGTGTTTCAGTTTGGGATGCTATGACCTTACCGTGAAGAGATGCTTTGTTTTCATAGTCATAGGTGGCTTTGGTCTGACATGTTTTGCTTTCATAGCCATAGGTGGTTTTGGTCTGACATGTTTTGCTTTCATAGTCATAGTTGGCTTTGGCTTTACATGAAGGTTCAGCCAGAAGTTTTTTACAGGTTTCAGGTGAAAGTAAGATGGGTGAGAGAAAAAGTTTTGCTGCCTCAAGATATTCATGGATCATAATAGAATTAGATGAATCTTCTTTATGGGCAGGATGTAAACTATCTTCAGGATTCTCCTGCAGCAGTGGCTTGTTCCACAAATAAGATGATGAGTCCAGTTCACCAGGAAAGCCGGCAATATGATATTTGAATACAGGGCAGCTTTTTTTCATGGGGGTTATCTGTATGGCTCCAGCTCTTTTTTAAGGGCATCTGCAACCGGAAAACCCAGTTTTTCTGATTTGTCACAATGTTCAATTGCCAGGTCAAATTCTCCCTTTTGTAAATAGGCAACTGCAAGATTATTGTGGGCAATGGGAAATTCGGGCTGAACATTAACGGCTTCAAGATTTGCTTTTATGGATTCGTTCAGAAGCCCTTTCATAAGGTAGGCATTTCCAAGGGTGGTGTACGCCTGTACAAATTTGGGGTTATGGACAATGGCCTTTCTGAGGTTCTTTATGGCAAGATCAAGTTTCTCTTCGTCATCTTCCTTGTTTTTTCCGTCAATTAGCTGAAGTAGAACAAAACCAATATTGGCATATCCTTCTGAAAACCCGGCTCTTGCCTTTACAGCATGTTTATTGTATCTGAGGCAACCTTCAAGGTCGTTTCTTTGGAGACATAAACCACCAAGAAGAACGTATGCTTCAGCAAGGTTGGGGCTTGCCTCAACAGCGTCATGAAGGGACTGCTCGGCAGCATCGTAGTCTTTTTTACCCATAAGTGCCACTGCAAGATTATAGTGTGTGGTTCCGCACTCGGTGTTATGTTTCAGTTGCTGACGAAGCTTTTCAATATATTCATCAGCATTTTGGGCTTTTTGTGTTTCCGCCATTATTGATATTCCTATGAAAAAATATAACTGTTATAATCTATTTGTAACCCTGCCATTCAGGAATAAAGTATTATGGCATATTTCATTTATCAGGTTACACTTTCCATATCACCATCCCCATTTTCAGGGGTTTTCATAAAAAAAGTGTAAACTACTTTTTGGTGTAATATGAAACATGTCAGTATTATGAGTTTGAAAGAAGGGTTATTATTCCAGACTAATCCTTGACAAGGAGCAGAAACAGACTGAATGCTCCTTAAAATAAAACGATTACTATATTTTTGATCTTTGCTTCTGTCAAGGGAAAAACTGTGAAATTATTGAATGCAATTACTTGACCCATTTAATGGAGAAGTGGTAATATCTTCAATATTTTATATTTTTTCCATCTCAAATATCATTTATCAAAGGCTTTAATATTATTTATCAAAGGGTTTGAACAATTATGAAAACAGGATGCTATACTGCACTGATCACACCATTTACACCTGACGGAGCCCTGGACAAGGATGGCCTTGGGCAGCTTGTCCGATTTCAAATTGAAAATAACATTACCGGTATTCTCGCTGCCGGTACCACAGGTGAGAGCCCAACGCTTAAGTGGGAGGAGCATCTCGAGGTTATTTCTGATGTGGCTGCTGCCTCAAAAGATCACTGCATATGTATCGCAGGGGCAGGAAGCAATAACACAGAAGAAGCCCTTGGTGCAGTTGGACATTCCCAGGATGCCGGAGCCCATGCGGTTTTGATGGTTGATCCATATTATAACGGCCCAAGCTCCCTTGAGATCAGGCGGGAGTATTACGAGCCTGTTGCAGAGACTTTCCCCAACATGGAGATCATTCCTTATATTATTCCCGGGAGGACAGGGGCACAGCTTTTGCCTGAGGATCTTGCAATTTTGAGTGAAAAATATTCCAATGTTGCCTCAGTAAAAGAAGCAACCGGCAGTATTGACAACATGAAAAGAACCCGGGTTTGCTGTGGGGATGACTTTAAGATTTTTTCAGGTGATGATGGAATTCTGCTTCAGATTATGTCAGATGCAGAAATCAGAGCCTGCGGTGGTATTTCAGTTCTTTCCAATATTGTACCAAAGGCCATGACAGAAATGGTTATGCTCTACCATCTGGGAAAAACAGAAGAGGCTGCTGCACTTAACCGTTCCTTAGAACCTCTACTTGGTCTTGTCACTGTTGTCACCAAAGAGGTGACTCCAAAGGGCTCTGTCAACTGCCGTGCAAGAAATCCCCTGGCTTTGAAAACACTTATGCAGATACTTGGTCTTCCTTCCGGAGGTTGTCGAAGACCTGTGGGCAAAATGACAGAGCAGGGAATTGCTGTTGTGGTTGATGCAGCAAAGAAAGTTCAGGCAGAAAACCCCGAACTTCTGGCACCACTGGCCGATTTTTTTAATGTTGATATTGATGAGAGGCTTAATAACCCCGAGTACAGAAAAAATTTGTGGTATAATTATTGATTGATGAACCTGTAAAAATTCTGGTTTTAAGATTTTTTTGGCCAACAACTGACTGAAATTATTAATAGTAGTTCTGGTATTTTTGTCTTTTTGTGAGGCCATCATTGATTGATCTTCAAGAGTTTTGTTGACACCTTTCACTATTTTGGGATAAGGATATTATCAACTGTTGTCAGAAGACAACCATTTTTGCTTTATGGATTAAGCTTTTTCCCTTAAGAATCGTTTTAAAATAGTATTAATAATAACTGATGGCCATGAAGGTTACAGAAAATTTGAATATTCTGTTCCTTTATGGCTTTTTTTTGTTGAAAAACTCTTACTGTGTAGACTTCCAGAAAAATATTTTTCCATCTCAACTTTGAAGGGCAACTACATAGGCTTGCCCCTACGTTGTGCTTGCAAATTTAATTATCTGGAAAATTATAGTTTTTAACACCATAGCATTTTAGAAAAGGAGGACAATACTATGTCCATAAAATTCAGAAATAGTGATACTATTTTGTCAAAGTCCCGTAACATTATTGTAACTGTAACTCTTTTGCTGGTTGCTGTAGTACTTCTTCTGTTGAATGGGCAGATTGCCCACGCTCATTTTGGAGCTGTTATTCCCTCTGATGATATTGTAACCCAGGAAGAGACAAAAACTCTTGAGGTTCAGGTTAAATTTATTCATCCTCTGGAGCAGCACTACATGGAGATGGTAAAACCCGTTAAATTTGGTGTTATGCATGGCGGAAAAAATATTGATCTTCTCTCGTCGCTAAATGAACTTAAAGGGAAAAGCCCTGATCAGACTGAAAATTTTACCTTTTGGTCAACAGAGTACTCAATTCGCAGACCAGGTGATTATACATTTTTTGTTGAGCCTGCTCCTTACTGGGAACCTGCCGAAGATGTTTTTATTGTTCATTATACAAAAGTTTGTGTTAATGCCTTTGGTCTTGAAGAGGGATGGGACGACCCGGTTGGCCTTGAAACAGAAATTATTCCCATGACCAGACCATATGGGCTGTGGACCAATAATCTTTTTACAGGTCAGGTTCTAATTAAGGGAAAACCTGTTCCATTTGCCGAAGTTGAGGTGGAGTATCTGAATGAAAGCCCAGAAAATCCATCAATTGTAGTTGCTCCTGCCGATGCCTATGTAACACAGGTTGTAAAGGCTGATGTTAATGGAGTATTCAGTTATGCAATGCCAAGGGCAGGGTGGTGGGGCTTTGCTGCTCTTAATGAAGCTGACTGGAAAATCAAAAATGGGGATGAAGAAAAAGGTGTTGAAATTGGAGCTGTTTACTGGGTGCGTACAAGGGATATGAAATAGTTCGCAATTTGTAAATACTCAAAGTCGCCCCCTATGATCTTGTAAGCCTTGTCTTGTCAACAAAGTCTGAATCAGGATTCCCAGGATTAACAAAGATAAGCCAGGATTATCTATCCTGAACATCCTATCCATCCTGCTTATCCTGGTTCAGACAACGGCAATAACTTATGAAAAAGCAATAAGATGTCGATTTTGAGTAAATATGTTGATATTGCATACATTACAACCTTAAAAGGATTGAAATACGATATGAATACAAAGTTTCATTATCAGCTCTTTTTTTTTACAGCCCTTCTTTCGATTATCCTGACAGCAGGTAGTGCAAGTGCTCATAAGGTAAATCTTTTTGCCTATGTTGAGGGGGGCAGAATTTATACTGAAAGTTATTTTCCTGATGGTCGAGCAGTGGAAAAAGGCAAAGTTATGGTGTATGACAGTGAGAAAAAACTGCTTGTTGAAGGCGATACGGATAAAGATGGGTTATTTGATTTTGAAATACCAGCTTTGGACGATCTTGATATTGTGCTTGATGCCACAATGGGACACAAAAACAGCTTTAAATTGAAAAAATCCGAGGTGGAGGCAGGAAAGTGAGGCAATTTTTTTGTGATGAATTTTTGATGTGGCTTGCTTTCTGCCTTTTGCTTGTTCCCTTTGCTTCTCCTCTGTTGGCTTTTTCTGATGAGCCATCACCACCTTTTTCTTCTTCGTCTGTACAATCTGCTGAAACGCTTCAGGAATCATTTCATGCTGATGGATGCCAGGAACTCAAAGATATGCTGGAAAATCAGAACACAAAAATAGTTGGAGAACTAAGAAGGGTGAAAAGGGAGATAGCTGCTTTAAAAGCAGAGCTTGACAAGCCGGGATTAAAGGAGATATTTGCTGGCATAGGCTATATTTTAGGGTTTTTCGGAGTTGCTGCATTTGTGGCTGCCCGTAATCAGAAAAAGAGTAAGGAGTGTTAGGTTAATGCATATTTCAGACGGGGTGCTTCCTGTCTCTGTTACAATTGGATGTTATGTAGCATCTGCTGGCATTCTTACATGGAGTACCCGCACTACCCGAAGTGAGGATCTGCCAAGGCTTGCTGTTATGACAGCAGCCTTTTTTGTGGCATCCATGATTCATGTGCCATTTGGCCCCACAAGCGTTCATCTTTTGATTCCGGGGCTTGCAGGAGCCATACTGGGATCTTCTGCCTTTCTCTCTATCTCGCTTGGCCTGCTTCTTCAAAGCCTGCTTTTTCAGTTTGGAGGGCTTACAGCACTTGGTGCAAATTCACTTATGATGGGAATACCTGCTGTTATGTGCGGCTGGTTTTTCCAGAGATTCAGGGGTGAGAATCAAATGAGACAATCCATAACAGGCGGTATTGCCGGAGCTATGGGGTGTACCCTGGCGGCAGTTGGCCTTGCTCTGTTGCTTGCCACTGGTGGTGAGGATTTCATGGGTGTTGCAAAAATAGCACTTGCAGCTCATATTCCTGTTATAATTATTGAAGGTGTTGTGAGTGGATTTACAATTGGCTTTTTGGCAAGGGTTAAGCCCGCTCTTCTCAATCCTTCTTTTGTCCGTTCCAGCGTAGGAGTTACCCGTGAATGAACCTCTGGTGATCTCTTTTTTGGTTCCCTGGTGGCAAATTTTTGCATTTTTTATTTTTCCCTTTATGCTCTTTTTTTCTGGGCTTTATTTTTTCGCATTAAAACTGATGCATCAAGATCATCTGAAGAAGAGAAGGATTGGTCTGTGCCTGACCTTTCAGACAGCTTTGAGGGATCTTTTTTTCATAAATGGGATGTTAGATGTAAAATTATCACCATACTATGTTTCTGTTTTATGGTTGCATCCATCAGCAATTTTGCTGTTGCTCTTATTGCTATTTCTTTTGCCCTGCTTGTCATTGTCATGGCACAGGTATCCCTTCAGAGGGTGTTGAGGCGTCTTCTTGCAATTTCAGGTTTCATGCTGATGTTTCTTTTGATTATGCCTTTTTCAGTGCCTGTTTTGCCTGGGGATACCATTATTGTCCCCAATGGTATCCAGTGGATGGGGTTTAATATGCGCGGCCTCTATCTGGCCGCTACTGTTGCTTCCAAAGCTGTTGCCATTACCATGATGATGGAGCCTCTTTTTTCCACAGCACCGCTTCCTGTAACTCTGCATGGACTTTCACGCCTTGGTGTACCTGAAATGGTTGCTCAGATGATTCTTTTGAGCCATCGTTATCTGCACGTTTTCCGCCATGAAGCCAGTCGCATCTCTTCCGGAATGAAGGTAAGGGGTTTTCGTAAAAGAAGTGACCTTGCAACACTTCAGGCTGTAGCAAATTTTACAGGAATGCTTTTTGTGCGAAGTTTTGATAGAACCGAGCGCGTCTTTGATGCAATGAAAGCCCGTGGTTACAAGGGGTGTTTTCCAGAACCTCTTGTGTTGAAGATATATCCTTTGGATATATTTATTTCGGGGATAGGTGTTGCTATGGGTGTTCTTCTTATAGCTGTGGATAAGAATTTTTTTATATGAAAGTCACATTAAGTGGCTGTTTTTAAAACGACTTTCATCTCTTCGATTGTGGCGTGAATCCGCCATGTACGTTAAAAAAAAACAGTGCTTTGTCAGCACATATTTTAAAAAAATCCAAAACTGATTTATTAGCTTTGACAAAGTTCTGGTGCTGGAGTGAGACTTTTAAAATGCACGATCCCCATATGCCCTTTTCCCATACAGTTTCAGGAGAAACACTTTTTAGTGTGCGTGGTCTTTCATACTCCTATCCAGACAATACCAGAGCTCTTGCATCTGTCAATCTTGAGATTGCAAAAGGAGATCGTCTTGCTCTGGTTGGACATAACGGTTCCGGTAAAACTACTTTGATGAAACATCTTTGTGGGCTGCTTATGCCATCGCACGGGAAAGTCTTCTTTCAGGAAAGGCTCCTTGAAGGGGAAAATCTTGACGATGCAAGGTTAAAGATCGCTCTTCTTTTTCAAGATCCAGATGACCAACTTTTTGGACATACTGTTCTTGATGATGCAGCTTTCGGGCCTCGTCACCAGGGTCTTACAAAAGAAGCAGCAGAGGCTGCTGCCCTTGGTGCACTTAAGCAGGTACATCTTGAGCATATGGCATATAAAGCACCTCATAATTTAAGTTTTGGGCAGAAAAAAAGGGCAGCGCTTGCAGGCCTTCTGGCAATGAAACCGGAGGTACTGCTTTTGGACGAGCCAACAACCAATCTTGATCCAAGTCAGGAGCAGGTTTTTCTGGATCTTCTGAAATCATTCTCAGGAACAATTGTCTGTATAAGCCATGATCTGATTTTTCTGTACGATCTTTGTCATAGGGCAATTGTAATGGAGAAGGGAGAAATTCATCATGATTACAGCATGAAAGAGCTTGTATCCCAAAAAAGCGCATTGCGTGGGCATGGTCTTGATTTTTCATTCAGGATGGTTTTGCCGGCTCTGAAGTCACACAGTAATGGTTCAGAATATGATAAAGATCAGACTATAATTAAACCGGCAGGAAAGATGGTTGAGTCCACCCTGAAGTCACATAGTAAAGCTTTGGAATGTGATAAAGATCAGACTGCAATTCAATCGACAGTGAAGTTACATACCCATGAGTGTAATCGTACACCTCTCCTTCATTTGAAAGGCTACAGTTTCTATTATCCTGATGGAACGGCTGCCCTTAACGGAATTGATTTCAAGGTTGATAAAGGTGAAAAAATTGCCCTTGTAGGAGAAAATGGGGCAGGCAAAACAACTCTACTCTCATCTATTCTTGGCTTGCAAAAGGGAAAGGGTGAATTCTTTTTTGACGGAATGAGTGTTACCAGAAAAAGCTATAAAAAACTTTGGCAGAGGGTTGGGATGGTGTTTCAGGATTGCGCTGATCAGCTTTTCTGTCCAAGTGTAGATGAAGAGATAACCTTTGGACTTCGTCAACTGGACATCTCGCTGCCTGAAAGAGTGCAACGTATGCAGAATGTGCTATCCATGGTACATCTTGAAGGTTTTGAGAAGAGAGTGCCCCTTAATATGTCAGGTGGAGAGAGAAAAAGGCTGGCTCTGGCATGTGTACTTGCAATGGAGCCGGAAATTGTAATTCTGGATGAACCCACAGCCGGTCTTGATCCACAAGGCGAAGAGCTTATGCTGGAGATAATCAGAAGGCTTGATGCCACCCTTTTGCTGGTGAGCCATGACATGTTTTTTGTAGGAGAGCTAACAAATCGCACAGTTGTTATGCACAGGGGCAAGATAGTTGAAAATCTTACCACACATGAATTCATGAAGGACGAACGACTTGGAAATTTGAATGGCCTTGCCTATGCCTATCGAAGAGAGAGTACCCATGCCATACAGATGCTACAGCATGAGCATGAACACAGCCATCTTCATCACCATCTGCACAGCCATATTCATCGTCATGGAGATGTTGTACATGAACATTTTCATGAGCATGCCCATGAGCATCCCCACCGTTTTGTCCATACACATCCAGGAGAGGAAAAAAGCCACCATCATGCCCCAAGGCGTTATCATGATCATCAGCATCCTGATCATGAATCTGAAACTCATGATCATATGCATGATTAATTCTATATTTTCCTTACCGTGGAAATGGATACAAATTTTCATCTTTGGGTTTGGCTGAATCACAGCCATAACAATTTAGAGGTTTTATATGAAAGTCGCGGTAAAAGCCTGTTTTGAAAATGACTTTCATCTCTTCGATTGTGGCGCTCATCAGCCATGTACGTTTTATGGAATTATTTCTCTTCAGGTACTTAAATCACTATGTAGCGTTTAACGCCCGCAGAACAGCTTGTGGTTCTTTGGCTACTACATTAAGTAACACACGGGCAGGGCCTTGTGGAGTGCGATCACCTCGCTCCCAATGTCGTAGTGTGCCTATACTTATTCCAAATGCCAATGCAAATTCATTTTGCGTCATGCCCACATTTTCGCGGATGGTCTTTACATCTACTGGAGATAGCTCATGAACTATAGTCCCTTTTAGTTTGCCTTCAGCATAGTTAATTGCTTCATATAATCCCTGCTCTATACTTTTAAATGCATTACTCATGATTATTGCCTTTGTTGATATTCTTCTAAAAGTATCTTCGTCAGTTTTGCCAAAATACTACGTTCAGCCGGACTAATATTCGTTTTTTCTGATTTTCCAAAGAGAGTAAGCAAAAACAGAGGATAGCGTGAATCATGATAGTAATAGATCACGCGAACACCACTGCTTTTACCGGCATTCTGACGTTTCCACCGCAATTTACGGATTCCACCCGTTCCCCTCAACAGTACGCCTGCCAATGGATTGGTAGCAAGATACATAATAAGTCTTTCTCGTTCAGTATCATCAAGTAACTTGCTCGCACGTTTAATAAATTCTGGAAGTTCAACCACTGTATTCATCTTTTATATGAAAGTCTCTGTAACAGCCTGTTTTAAAAAACGACTTTCACTCCTTAGATTGTGGCAGGTATCCGCCATGTACGTTATATGAAAGTCCCCGCAAATGGCTGTTTTTATAAAGACTTTCAACACTTCGATTGTGGCGGTAATCCGCCATGTACGTTATATGCAAGAACTCACAGTCCGCGGTTTGAGTTCTTTCATTCTTTGTTGTGTCAGATGGCTTGACATGGTCGTTATTAAAATGACTTTAACCTTTTTTATTGTATCGGGTATCTGTCACATATGTTATGCTGAAATCAGTACAAGTGCTGCAAAGGCTGTCAAAACCCCTGCCCATTGCTGTTTTCCCAGTCGTTCTTTTAGTATTATCCATGCAAGCATAACTGTTGAGGCAGGGTAGAGTGCTCCAAGTACAGCAGATACATCAAGGCGCCCAAGGTGAGCTGCCATTGAAAAAAGGGCATTTCCAACAGCATCAAGCACCCCTGTAATGACAATGAAAATCCACTGTGACCTTATGGGTATAAGGGGCTGCCTGCCTGCATATGCCAGGCAAAAAAGCAGGGATACAGAAGCCGCCCTTGCTCCGACAAGGGGCCAGATCACGGCAAGATCGTTTGCTTTGTCAATAAAGATGAAGAAAAAGCCAAAACCAAGACCTGCAAGAGTTGAAAGGTAAAACTCTTCCCATGTCATTTTGAAACTGCTGTCAGAAGATGATGAGAGAAGCCATACTGCTATCATGACGCAGAGAAAGCCCAAAAATTGTGTGGCTGTTGGAAGCCCCTGAAAAAAAGCAGCATATCCAATGGGAACAAGGGCTGTAAGAACAGCCGACATCGGAGCTACAATTCCCATGCGCCCCTTTGCAAGTCCCCTGTAGAGCATTATCATGCCAAATGCACCAAAAATTCCTGCAAGTGCTCCATGACAAAAATATTTAACAGGAGGAATTATTTCCGAGGATAGCATTGCCATGACTGTCAGAATTATGCCACCTATAAACTGAGATGCTAAAATTACACCCACAACATTTCCTTTTCTGGAGGCAAAGCCACCGCTGAAGTCCCCTGCGCCCCATGCCACTGCACTGCCAAGGCCGTATGTTACGGCCAGCATTTCTGCACTTATCATATCTCTCCTAAATATTCTATTAGAAAATCTCCATAATGTGCTGAAATAAAACGACTTTAGCCGTTCGTTGTGATACTTCAGCAATCATGGAGGTTTATTAAGTTATTATTGCAAATTTATCTTAAACCTGTTGTTATATCAAGTCAAAAGAGGGTTATATAAAGGATATGAAACATAACTGTCAATAGGAGTGTCTATACATGAAATCAGTTAAAGAGGTAAATGAAATTATAAACAACAGTCTGTTGTCACCTGGACGCAGAATATACTGTTCCGGAAATGCAGCAACACCCCAGGCTTTTTTAAGGCAGATGGCATCAGACCAAAGCATCACAGATGTGGAGCTTTTAAGCGTTCTTCTGCTTGGTGATGTGGGTTCTGTATTTGATGAAGATGTATGCCGTAGGATTACCCATCGTGTAATTTTTAACAGTCACCACTCCCGTGGTGCTGTCAACAAAGGTCTTGCAAAATATCAGCTTATTCATCTTTCTGATATACCAAGGCAGGTGAAGGAATTTTTAAAGCCTGATGTTGTTCTGGTATCTGTATCAGGGCCTGATAACGGCGGCAACTACAGCCTTGGTACAACTGTTGAGGGGGTTATGGCTGCCATACACTCTGCAAAGGCTCAAAATGGCCTTGTGATTGCAGAGAGAAATGACAGAATGCCATTTATTCTTGGCACCACTGTACCTGAAGAGGTTATTGATTATATAGTGGACGTGGATTATGACCTGCCTGTCAGTCCTGTCAAAAAACCGGATGAGCTTGCCGACCGTATAGCCAATCTCATAGCCCATCTTTATATTGAAGATGGCTCAACCATTCAGTATGGCATTGGCGAGGTTCCGGAAGCTGTAACCCGGGCAATTATCGACAAAGGGGTAAAGGATCTTGGTATCCGCACAGAGCTTTTTGCAGATGCCATGCGGACACTTGTTGAAAAAGGCATTGTAACCAACCGTTACCTTAACAACCCGTTTTCCATAGCAAGCATTTTTCTTTCCGGAAATCGTGGCGGCTACAACTGGATGGATTTTAATAGCTCCATCCAGAGCCGTCCATCTGACAAGACCAACAGTATCTTGAACATTGCCCGCCATCCAAAGATGATTGCCATAAACAGCGCCATTGGCGTGGATTTGCATGGTAATATATGGGCTGATTCCCTTGATGCCAGAAAAATATACAGTGGAGTAGGTGGACAGGCGGATTTTTTGAGGGGGGCTTATCTTTCCGAAGGAGGTGTACCCATTATTGCCATGAAATCTTCTACTGATAATGGTCTTTCCAAAATCCAGGACAAGTGCCCCGAGGGAATTACCACAACTGCCATTGCTGCCGATCCAGTAATTATTGTGACTGAATATGGGGCATTTGATCCAAGGGGACTTAGCATCACAGAACATGCTGTGGGTATTGCACATCTTGCAGCTCCTGAAGCCCGGGAAAATCTGCTTAGGCATATATATGACAGCGGGCAGTTTCATAATCCATCCCAATATTTGAGAAACGGGATACCAAAAGGGTTTTTCCCGTATGAAAATTTTGTAGGAATGAGTCTTAAATAACTTGTCCATTTCAAAACAGGTGACCTTGTGGATGAATATGACAAACCTATCCTGGTAGAGAAGGGAATAGAGAAGGGAATAGAGGACACCATGCCAGTGCTGGTAGTTTCTTGCAGGATGCAGGAGCGAAGGTTCCGGTGTGGTTTGCTTTTATTAACTAATTTAGGGTTAGTTTGAACCATGATTCAAAGGATTAAGGGATGACCATGATTGTATTTTTGCATTTATGCTGCTTTTGGGGCAAAATCATGGCAATCCTTTAATCATGAAAATCGAGGTTCAGCAAGCTTGATTTTCATGATAGTTGAGGAATTAAAATGGATGATATTAAAAGAATACCCTATGGAAAAGGAGATTTTGAGGCAGTCAATGCCCAAAATGACTACTATGTAGATAAAACTACCTATATCCCCGCCCTTGAGAGAACCCCCTATGTTTTTTTGATCAGACCAAGACGCTTCGGCAAGACCCTCTTTTTATCCATGCTCCACTCCTACTATGATATACTTAAAAAAGATAGATTCAGGGATTTTTACCGTGGAAATAGATACAAATTTCTATATTCGGGGGTGCCTGAATGACGGCCATGACCGTTTACCGTGAAAATGACTATTATTTTTATATTTGGAGGTGATTGATACATAATCAATCATGCCTGTTTACCGTGAAAATAGATACAAATTTCCATATTTGGGGGTGGCTGAATGCCGGCCATGACCGTTTACAAAGATACCTGGATAGCGAACAACCCCACCCTTGAGCGGGCAAAATACATGATCCTGGAGTTTAACTTTTCCGCAGTTATAAAAGATAGAGAAAAGGTTCAGGATAATTTTAATTTTTACTGCAATGTGAAAATTGATGATTTTGTAATAAGGTATAAACAGTATATTCCTGATAAGGTATTTGAGAAACTGCGTAAAGATAAAGACATTTCAGCATCGGAAAAGCTCCAGATACTTTCAAGCGGTTTAAAGGATAGCGATGTCAAACTATATCTTTTGATAGATGAGTATGACAACTTTGCCAACTCCCTGCTTGCAGAATACGGCCCTTCAGAATATAGAAAACTGACAAGGGAGGCCGGTTACTTCAAGCAGTTTTTTACCCATTTAAAAGATATGGCATCTGGCAGTGATGCAGGTCTCGCAAGGATGTTTATTACAGGGGTCTCTCCGGTTACCATGGATGATGTTACAAGCGGTTTTAACATTGGCGATAACATCTCCATAGAAGATCAGTACAATGGGATACTTGGATTTACCAAAGATGATGTTCTAAAGATGATAAATTATTATAAAAATGCAGGTTTGTTTCATCTTGATGAGGTGCAATCACTAAATATCATGGAAAAGTGGTACGGCAACTATTTTTTTGCAAAGGATGGCCAATGCCCTATGTTCAATACAGATGCCATTCTCTATTTTATGAAGAAATCCTTTGGAAGAAAGAAATTTATACGTGATCTTATAGACGACAACCTTCGCATGGATTACGGCAAGCTTAAGCACCTTATTGTACTTGATCAAAAATTAAACGGCAATTTCAGCAGATTAAAAGATATCATAGAAAAAGGCTCCATAACATCCACCATAAACAAGAGTTTTCCCTATGAAAAACTTGCTGATTCATCCAATTTCATCTCCCTTTTATATTTTTTTGGCCTTTTAACCTTTAAAGGCGTTTTCAGCAAAGGAGATCCGGTTCTCACCATTCCCAATGAAACAATCCAGAAGCTTATGTACGAATATATCTGCGAATCATATGATGATGTGGATATTTTTTCTGTTGATATTTACAGCTTAAGGGAGAAATTCAGATTTCTTGCCTATGACGGCGAGATGGAGCCATTATTTGAGTTTCTTTCCTCCGAGATAAAAAGGCAGACAAAGGTAAGGGATTACATTCAGGGAGAAAAGGTGATACAGGGCTTTTTCATGGCCTATTTAGGTCTGTTTGATTTTTACATATCCCTTTCAGAGGAGGAGTTCAATAAAGGATATGCTGATATTGTCATGAAACCCTTTTTCCACAAGTATCCGGATATTGGGTATGGATGGCTTTTTGAGCTTAAATACATAAAAAGATCTTCAACTGCCGGTAAAGTTGAAAAAGAGGGAAAGGGAGAAAGAAGCAAAAATGAAGATAAAATTAAAAACAGAAAACTTGAAGAGAAGATAGCAGAGAAGGTGAAGGAGTCCAGGGAGCAGTTATCAGGATACAGCAAAAGCGATGCCTTAAAAGAGATGATGAATGCCTCACCCTATGGTAATGTACGGATCAAGAGAGGTATTGTGGTGTTCCATGGCTGGGAGATGGTCTATATGAGTGATGAGGGGGAGATTTGAACCATGATTAAAAGGATTAAGGGATGACCATGATTTTATTCCTGCATTTATGCTTGTCTGGGTTAAATCATGGAAATCCCTTAATCAGGAAAATCAAGGTTCAAACCAGATAAATATACAGCCTAAGGAGTTGATGCGTTTTTTTTATGATAAAAGGAGGGGACAGATGAAAAAACTACCCATAGGTATATCCACATTCCAGGATATTATAACCGAAAACTACTGCTATGTTGATAAATCGGTACATATCCGCCAGCTTTTGGATGGTGGGAAATATTATTTTCTTTCACGTCCCCGGCGTTTTGGCAAAAGTTTATTTCTGGATACACTTAGATCTGCCTTTGAAGGTGAAAAGGAGCTTTTCAAGGGGCTTTACCTTGAAAATAACTGGGAGTGGAACGATAAATATCCTGTTATATCCATAAGCTTTGGAAGGGGAGTCTTAAATGGTAAAGAAGAGCTTCATAAAAGAATAACTGCGATTCTTAAGGAGCAGGCAGACAAACATGATATAAAATACAGCCATGAACTTATTGCAGATCGTTTTGCCGAGTTGATTCAGGCCCTTTATAAAAAATATGGTAAAAAAGTTGTGATCCTTGTGGATGAATATGACAAGCCTATCCTGGATAACATTGAAAACATTTCTAAAGCCGAAGAGGTTCGTGACGGCCTTAAAAACTTTTATTCCGTAATAAAGGATAGCGACAGCCATATAGCCTTCTGCTTTATAACAGGGGTGAGCAAGTTCAGCAAAGTGACCATTTTCAGCGGTCTTAATAACCTTGAAGATATATCCCTTGCTCCCTGGGCAGGTAACATTTTCGGATATACTGAACCGGAGCTGGTTAAAACCTTTGAATCAATGCTTCATGGCCTTGATATTAATTCTGTTCGCGAATGGTATAACGGTTATAATTTTCTTGGCAGCGAAACAGTTTATAACCCCTTTGATATTCTGCTTTTTCTCAAAAACAGAAAGTTTGGCAATTACTGGTTTGAAACAGCAACTCCAGGTTTCCTTGTGAAGCTTTTAAAACAGAAACGGTTTTATATTCCTGACCTTGAAGGCATGGAGGTGAACAGCTTTGTAATATCATCTTTGTCCATGGAGCAGATGACCACGGAAACAATAG
>NZ_LT828555.1:123276-125371 GCF_900170035.1 Desulfamplus magnetovallimortis
ACACTCGAAACAATAATGTTCCAAAGCGGCTATCTTACCATAAAAAAAGCCATGAGGGTTGGGCCAAGGGATGTATTTCGCCTTGGTTTTCCTAACCAGGAGGTAAAACTTAGCTTCACCGATGCCCTGCTAAATGACTACACTCCGGACACACTGAACACAGCAGGTTTCCAGAACGATATGTACCGTGCCCTTGAAGCAAGGGATATGGATGTTGTGAAAGCCACCCTTGAGCGATTGTTTTCATCCATTCCCTTTGAATGGTACAATGCAGGCACTCTTGATAAATATGAAGGTTATTATGCTTCTGTTGTATATTCATTTTTTACATCCATCGGGTTTGATATTACTCCGGAAAAAAGCTCCAGCCACGGCAGGGCAGATCTTGTGATAAAAACCAATGACAGGGTTTACGTTTTTGAGTTCAAGGTTGTAGAAATTGTTGGGGATGGGAAAAAGGCAATAGATCAGATCAGGGAAAGGGGTTATCACCACCAATATGTGAAGGCAGGCAAAGAAGTCGTACTTGTGGGGATAGATTTTTCAAAAAAAGAGAGGAATGTTGTGGGTTTTGCCTTTGAAATGGTTTAAGCATTGTTTTTATTGAACAATATGATGTTATGGTAATTTTTTTGAACCATGATTTTCATGAAAAGGAAGAATAAAAAATCCGTGAAATCAGAGTAATCTGTGTAATCCGTGATTCAAAAAATGAAAATTTAAGTAAAAAATCAAATGAGTGTACCTTCTTTGCATTATTTTCCCACTCGCAAGTCTGTGCCTCCAGCGAGTCAACGACATCCATGCAAAGACCATTCTGCTGCACATGAGTAAACATGCCCATCGCTACTGGACACCAAAGGAGCTGAAAGAGACACTGGAACTGGATATTACCTCCAATCAAAAACAGAAGTTTATGAAAAATGAAGGTAAAACAGAAGGAGATGAAGCCATGAAAATATTGCTCAAAGAAAATCCCCAGATAAGTAAGGCCCATGAAAAATATGAAGCATTCACCCGTGATGAAGCCCTTCTTGATGCCTATGAAGCACATATGAAATGGAAAAGGGATTATTATTCAGGGATTGAATCATCAAGAGTTGAAGGCATAAAAGAAGGCATAAAAGAAGGTGAAAAAATTGGCTTAGATAAAGGTGAAAAAATAGGCTTGGATAAAGGTGAAAAAATTGGTGTTGGTAAAGGTGAAGTTATAGGTAAAATTCGTCTTTTCCATGAGATCCTGGGGCTTTCGGTTCCTTCAAGTGATGAATTACAAGAGATGAATGTTGAAGACCTTAAGGTAATGCTTGGAAAGATCGAGCACAAATGGATGAGTGTTAAATCAAAAAAATGAGCTGCTTCTACAAAACGTCTGGGGAAATCCGGAACTGGAATAATAAATATCCTGTTATATCCATAAGCTTTGGAAGGGGAGTCTTAAATGGTAAAGAAGAGCTTCATAAAAGAATAACTGCGATTCTTAAGGAGCAGGCAGACAAACATGATATAAAATACAGCCATGAACTTATTGTAGATCGCTTTGCCGAGTTGATTTATGCCCTTTATAAAGCCCCATGTTTGCTGACGCATCACAAAAAACATGAAAGTCGTTGTATATCAGTATGTTACGGAGATTTTCTAATAAAAAATCCATGAGACTTGGCCCCCGGGATTTTTTTCGCATTGGTTTCCCCAACCATGAGGTGAAACTGAGCTTCACCGATGCTCTATTTTGGATGCAGGGTGGTTAACGTTATGTTGCGCAATTGACTAAAAAAGTAGCGTTCATAATTTGTCATGATTCTGATTATAATAGTTGCTGTTTGAAAAAAATAAACAATAACTATCTGTAATGTAAAATAATAAAATATAAGAGCAACTACTGGCCAGTGTGGCACAATTATTGTATTTCCTTAAGTCTTAATAGTTGTTTCAGGAAAAAACGGTAATAAAAAGATAAGTGTTAAAGTAAACAGGCATGATTAATTACGTATCAATAAGCCCAAATATAAAAATGATAGTTATTTTCACGGTAACCCTCATAGCCAAATGAGATTTTGGCCACCCTCGATCATGAAAACAGAATGTGTTTTCA
>NZ_LT828555.1:125471-128855 GCF_900170035.1 Desulfamplus magnetovallimortis
AAAATTTTTGGGTAGTGTCATAAAAGTGTTGATATCTTTTTGTGAAAGCCCTGCGGAATCAAGGTTTGTGAAGAGCTCATCAACATATTTGGGACACCACCAATTTTTGTTCTGATGCTTAAAAATAACATCCTGAAAACAAGCACCCTGAAAATAATTTGCACCCACCGAACCGTTTATGGAGGGAATTAAAATGGACATGGACATATTTCACAGAAAAGTGGAAAAAGGGGTCAGCCTTGTGGATTTCAGCGCTCTTTGGTGTGCTCCCTGCAAGGCACAAAAACCCATCATAGACGGTCTTATTAAAAAATTTAAAGGCAATACATCAATCATTGAAATGGATATCGACAAGAACAGAGAGCTGGCTGAAAAATATATGATACAAAGCATCCCTACATTGATTCTGTTTAAAAATGGTCGCGAGATCAAAAGATTTGTGGGAATCCAGACAGAGGCAACACTTTCAAACTCATTGAATCAGGCAATAGAGTCATTGGATGATATTTCCTGTGAGCATTAAGTCAAAATTGCCTTGACTTGCAAAGAGCGCTAATGTAAGAGTTCAGTTATAAAACAGGCGGCAGAAGTCCCTAATAACAAAAAAATGATGTCGGCAGCCATGCCGATTTTAAAATACCAGAAAAGCCACGAAGGCTTAACCTTTCCCAGCTTGGGAACAGGTGCCTTCGTGGCTTTTTTTGTTATGATAAGGAGGTGTTATGAACTTTTTAAATTTTTCATATGCATCAAAAGCGGACCCTGCGCCAATGGGAATTTTTTCCGGATCACCTGAAAGTCGATTCCAGTCATCAGGTTACCAGATCAACACCCCATTGACATTGACCTCAGAATTTTTGAACCAGGATAGAGTAAAATAATTTCGTAAAGTACTCAAAAGTGACATCTTACTGGTTTTTTCGGCATTTATTGCATTTGTCTGAATCAGGATAACCAGGATGTTCAAGATAGATAATCCTGCCTTATCCTGTTAATCTTGGGAGTCCTGATTCAGACAGTGTTGACAAGGCTTATAAGATCATAGGGGGCGACTTTGAGTAATTATAACTTGGAGAGCAAAAAGATGAAAAATTTGCTGGAAGATAAATATTTCTTGTTTGGTTTTATATGGGTACTTTTTACAATATTGCTTCTTTATGCTGATCCTCCGACCATAGCGCAGGAGTATGTTGCTTCAAAATCTTCTGTTTTAAAAGAAAACTCTGTTGGGCATTCATATCCAAAAGGGAGTATAAGCATAACGGACATGGCTGGGCGCAATATCTCATTGCCGGCAACACCATCCAGAATAGCATGTATCGGCCCTGGTGCCCTTCGTTTGATTGTATATCTTGAGGCTCATGAAAAGGTTGCCGGTGTGGAAGATATGGAAAAACTGAATCCAGGGGGCCGTCCCTACTGGCTGGCAACCCATCAAAAATTTGAAAAACTGCCGCGTATAGGCCCTGTAGGACCTGCCGGTATCAATAAAAAGCCTGATATGGAAGCTCTTCTTGCCGTTAATCCTGACCTGATATTTATCACTTACATGGATGCCGGCCTTGCCGATGAAGTAGAGAAAACACTTTCCATTCCTGTTGTTGTTCTGAGTTACGGGGCGTTGGGAACATTTGACAAGGCAGTATTTAAAGCCATGGAGATTGCTGGAAAGGTTCTGGACAGGAAAAAAAGGGCAAATGAAATAATAGAATATATTGAAGCGCTTCGCAAAGATCTTCAGCATCGTACAGGTGATATTCCGGATAATCAAAAGCCCGGTGTCTATGTGGGCGGCATAGGGTACAGAGGGGCACACGGAATTGAAAGCACGGAAAGTAACTATATTCCACTGGATTGGTGTAATGCCATAAATCTGGCAGAAAGGATTGAGGCACGAATCGGTTCCCATATATTTGCAGACAAGGAGATACTTCTGGGCCTTGACCCTGATGTGATTTTCATTGATGGCGGAGGACTTGAGCTTGTTATCCAGGATTTTCACAAAAAAAAGAAATTTTACAGAGCATTGAAGGCATTCCGCAACCAAAGGATTTACACCCTGCTACCTTTTAATTTTTACAGTACCAATATTGCAACTGCTCTTTCCGATGCATATGCCATCGGAAAAATTCTTTACCCTGATCAATTCAAAGATCTTGATGTGGAAAAAAAAGGCAGACGAGATATACACTTTTCTTGTTGGAAAACCGGTTTATGAAGATATGAAAAAAGATTATGGGAGAATCGGGCAGCTTGCACCGTTTCTTAAATGAATTGAGTGTGCCATTTTGGCATTATTTCCTTTTTAGAGTGTTATTCTCCTCTCCAGTTAAGTGCATAGACAAATATTTCTTCCCAGTTAAGCCTCATTGTTCTTTCAAGGTTTAACTGTCGGGTGGTCTATACTCCCCCTCTACAGTCATGGAGAGGGGGCTAGGTGATTCGACTTTTTCGGAGTAAACCCTCATGACTCGATTCCGTCACCCCCGAGGATGAAAAACATGAAATAATGCTTACTATACCCTATATGTTTTTGCTTCGGGTAGGCCCATTGTTCGAGTTTTTTTATAGTGGCTTATTATACCCTGATGAGTAAACTGAACAGGAATTTTGGTTCGTACCCCCGATTGTTTCATATACGCACCTCAGTCAATTTGGTTGCGTATATTGAACATACGGTAAAATGGCCTGCACTGTTTAAGTGTATGGATTTTCCAAAATTTTGACCTACCCCTGCAAAAATTTACGATCAACCCGAAATTCGCTTGGATGTGTATTATGTCGGATTTAGAACCGATCGTCAAACGTTGTGCCGGGCTAGACATCCATAAGATGATTATTGTCGCAACCGTATTGGTGGAGCAGGCAGATGGTACGTTCCAAAAAGATACCCGGGAATTCGGTACATTCAGGAAACACCGCCGTCAGCTTTGCCGCTGGCTCATAAATCACGAAGTTGAGTTGGTGATAATGGAAAGTACCGGCATTTTCTGGAAAAGTGTTTACGATGTTCTTGAAAAAGCCGGAATCAAGACCTATGTCGTAAACGCGAGACATGTCAAGAATGTTCCGGGTCGAAAAACAGATGTAATGGACAGCGAGTGGTTTGCTGTTCTCGGCAGGGCCGGTCTCTTGAAGCCAAGCTTCATTCCCCCCAAAGACTTGCGCGAATTGCGTCTGATAGGTCGTCAAAGAATGAAGGTCAAAGATATGTTGGCTGCGGAAAAGAATCGGCTTCATAAAATACTTGATGATGCCGGTATTCGCCTGGGAGGGGTAGTCAGCGACATCAATGGTATCTCTGCGCAAGAGATGATTGATGGTTTGATTGATGGCCGTCCAATCAAAGAGCTGGTGGAATGTGCCCGTGGTCGTTTGAAATCC
>NZ_LT828555.1:128955-130596 GCF_900170035.1 Desulfamplus magnetovallimortis
TAGCGGTAGCCCCTAGAATCATCAGTCAATGCAAGGTGGTATATATCAATGTTGCCGAGTACTGTTTCTTGCGGGGATGCAGGTGGGAGTATGAGTTTGTTTAAAGGAATTCTTATTTTCTTAGTTGTTTTCATTTTTTATCCTTTGTATAAAATATTATTTTTTTATGTTCTTGTTCATGACTATACGAAAAAGAATTTGGTGTGGGCAAAATAGATATTTGCCCACGAACTCTGCTGCCGCTACAAGTCTCTCAAACTGTTTTTAATGTAAAAATTAGCATCGACATCAGACAAGACGGTAACTATCTCATGACGGAATTTGAGCCAATCCACACTCTGTTCGATGCTTTTGTTGTGGTTGATTTTCCCGACCTTCCAGTGGTCAACTATCGGATGAATCCTTTTAACAAGCTCAATGGCCTGTTGGGGGTCAATAACCGGTTCCATGGAAACCCAGGTTTTTATTCCCAAGTCATGTGCCTTGGCGATGGTCTTGATCCTGTCTTCTACAGATGCGGCACCCGGTTCCCATTGATCAACTGAACTCTGTTCGGTAAATACAAGACTGGTTCCGAATCTGGCCTTTGGGTAGGTTGAAAGAAGATCCAAATCTCTGCTTGCTCGGGAACCTCCTTTCGTAAGGATAGTAAACAGCAGGTTATATTTCATGAGGATTTTGATGATTTCCCTGATTAGCATCAGCTTCATTTCTATAGGCTGATACGGGTCGCCAATAAAACTTAGAAGAATCTCGGGAACATCCTCATAGCCTGACAACTTCTTTGCATCCTTTTCAAAACGCTCCAAAAAGTTTACTTTTGGATCAGCACCTGCGAAATAGCCACTTTTCGTTTTGAAGAGACAACCTGGGGCGTAACAGTACACACAGCTGTGAGTGCAGCCTTTGTAAGGGTTAGATGCTAATTCTGCATATTCTCCAGCTTTACCTTTAGGTCTGTAAATGACATTCAGGTTTTCAAGTTTATAGTTTTTCATTTTCAATTAAATCTCCCTATTTAGAGTATCAGCTCATTTATCATTTCATCTAAATCAATTTCGGATGTTGATCTGAAGTTTTCCAGCCACTCATCAATTTCTACTTTCCTGATCCTGATCAGCCTACCGGCACTGCCGATCCGATAAAATGGAATTGGATGTGTTGGGTCTTTCATTAGATCTCGAAACAGCCTTTCAGATATTCTCAGATAATCGGCTGCTTCAGAAACTGTAAATACTTCTTGTATTCCTATTCCTCGAATCGTGTTTTTTAGTTTCTTGCCATTTTTCAAGACTGTACCTCCAATTCTAATCTTTGAGGTTTGATTGACGTCAAAATGCTGTTTTAATTAGTAATTCTATCTGCAGATGGCTTGTATCTTACGACCTCGAATCGATTCCGTCATCTCCTATAAAATTTTCTTATAGGAGATGACTCTCACTAAAAAAACAGCTACTGTTGGGGGTTAATTCTCCTCCGATTCCCATTTGTTAGGTTCAATTGACGTCAAACGCTTCAACCTTGTAGGTAATACTCTCTGCAGATGTCTTGTACCTTATCCCCTTGAATCAATCCCAATCCTAAAGCGAAGCTTTTTTAGGATTTGAGCTCTCACCTATAGCGCTCAGCAAAACTGATACA
>NZ_LT828555.1:130696-147931 GCF_900170035.1 Desulfamplus magnetovallimortis
TGCCTTGCTGGATAAAGCAACGGGAAGCTGGGTCTTGTATCAATTTACCTGAGTAGAACTGTATCAGTTTTGCTGAGCGCTATAGCTACTAAAAAAACAGCTACTGTTGGGGGTTATGTGGTATGATCAAAGTTGCGTAGAGGTGTTTTGACGTGACTTTAACAACCATAGATCAATCCAATTGGAGGTATTATGGGAGCTAAAGTCAGAGAAAAGAAAAAAGGATCTGGAGAGTGGTGGATTTTTATTAACCACAATGGGAAGAGAAAGGCGAAGAAAGTTGGGAAGGATAAACGTGTTGCACTTGAGGTGGCAAAAAAAATTGAAGCAAAGATCGCATTAGGTGATTTCAATGATGACAAAGAAGAAGAACAAAATCCTCTATTTGGAGAATATGCCACAATGTGGATCGGCGTGACTGTACCAGCTACATGCAAACCATCATCAATAGGTGATTACAATGGGATACTGAAAAATCATATGTTGCCTGAGTTTGGGAAGAAGAGTGTAACTGAAATTACGAGATTGATAGTTAAAAATTTCTTGATGAAAAAAATCAACAAGGGATTTGCGACAAGTACAGTTTCCCACATGAAAAATGCTATTTCTGGAGTTTTGAATCTGGCGCTTGATGATGAAGTTATTGCAGTGAATCCAGCTCATAATGTTGGTAAGATATTCAAAAAACAGCAGGCGAAGTTAACTATTCAACCGTATACCCAGGAAGAACTGAAAAAGCTGCTTGATTGTCTTGAGTTGAATCATCCGCTGTACTACCCAATGTTTCTTACAATGGCAAGAACTGGAATCAGGTTGGGTGAATGTTTGGGGCTTCAATGGAAGGATATCGACTTTGATGATCGATTTATCAATATTCAGAGAGGATTTTCAAAAGGTAAGATAGAGACTCCGAAAAGTGGTCAGAGTAGAAAGGTGGACATGTCACTTCAGTTGACTGCAACATTAAAGGAATTGTCTCATCAACGCAAGATAGACACGCTTAAGAATGGGTGGAAAAGTGTTCCAGAATGGGTCTTTGTAAAGAGCAATGGTAATCCATTCCATGAGAGCTATATGAGGCGAGTTTTTTACAAAGCGATTGAACAGGCTGGCTTGAGAAAGATTCGAATACATGATCTTCGACATACATATGCAACAATAAGGATCTCTAATGGAGATAATATTGCTGATGTGTCAAAGCAGCTTGGTCATCACTCTGTGAAATTTACCATGGATATTTATTATCATTGGGTTCCAGGCGGGAAGAAAAATGAAGTTGATAGGCTGGATGACTTCGATGGCGGTGCAACCAAACGCAACCTATCCGCAACCACATAAAAAAAAAGCACTTAGAATTTCTCCTAAGTGCTTGATTTTATTATGGTGACCCCACGGGGAATCGAACCCCGGCTTCCGGCGTGAGAGGCCGTAACAACAATTCGAACAAGAGCAAGAAATTATTACTATTTATTTTAATTCCAAATAGTTATACACTTTATCCTCTATACTTGATAATACTTAAAAATACCTCAAAATACCCCTTCAAAAACATCATCTACTTCCTATATACTTCTTTATCTACTTCCTTTATCCTCAAAAATATTCCCATATAATGCACCTTTTAAGGGTTATGGCAATAAAAAAATAGTGTCTATCCAATCCCGCCAATATCCTCTTTAATATGTGGAGTCTGCTGTAATTTTTTATATCAATTTCAACTTATCCATACCTATTTGAGTGTTCTTCTAATTTCTCTCATCCCCAAAAAAAATATTTTTTTTATCAACGGCACAATGTTCCGCCTTTGTGCCTTCCATATTCACACATTAGTAGTTGAAGGAGGTAATTCAGGTCTGGGCTAAGACAATGTTCAGAAATTCAACCTGAATCTCATAGACAACATCTGTTCCCTTAATCGAAATAATTTTTACCCATTAACAATGAGGAGAGTGATCTCTTCATCTATATTTAAAATGGAGAGATCCAATGATTAAAAGATGACAGAAAATAAAATAGTAAACTTAGATGTCATTTATTGCCCAAGTGGTAAGGCATTGGAGTACGCAAGCAGAGCAGTGAATGTTTACAAAGGTTGTACCCATGAATGTAATTATTGTTTTGGACCCGGGTGCACATTCAAAACAAAAGAGGGTTACTTCGCAGGTGCCAACCCCAAGAAGAACATTATCAACCGTGTAAAAAAGGATATCGAGAAATTATCACGTTTGAATGATGTTCCAGAAATACTTTTAAGTTTTATTGATGACCCATATCAGCATGAAGAAATGGAACTGGGTCTGACAAGGGAGATTATCAAAATGTTGATCGCACATAACCTACCATTCACAATTTTAACTAAAGGCGGTTCTCGTGCAGTGAGAGATTTTGATCTTATGTCAAGCTACCCTAAATCACGATTCGGAACGAGTCTGGTTTTCACAGAGCAGGCTTCGGTAGATATCTGGGAACCAAGAGCAGCATCTGTGGAAGAGAGGATAAATACCATAGCCCAGGCACATGAAATGGAAATCAAAACTTGGGTTTCCATGGAACCTGTAATTGTCCCCAAACAGGCGATTGATCTTGTTAATAGGATACACTCGATTGTTGATCATTGGAAGGTTGGAAAGATTAACCACAATAAAGCAGTAGAAAAAAGCGTTGACTGGCTCAAATTTCGCCGAGAAGTGACATCAGCCCTTACCGGTGTCAATGCCGATTTTTACCTTAAGAAGAGTTTAACAGAACTGTAATGAGTAGGATTTGGTGGGGCATCAGGCTTCTATATATGCCCCACCATGATTTCCCCTTAGATATAAACATAAAAAATAGATGAATTTAATTTTTTTTCATCAGTTTCACAATGTTCCGTCACTGTGCCCTCCATATTCACACATTAGTAGTTGAGGGAGGTCAATCTCTGGTGATTATAGCAAGCCAGAAAATACAAATTAGTCCAAAAGCTATAATAATAGAAACGCTTCAATAGTTAATAATTTTAATAGGAGATTTAATATGGAAAAAATAAAACAAATAAGAATTCCTTTGCACAAGTTCGTTGATTTTCCTAATCCCATACAAGGAGAATATGGAAGTATTGATGTATATCACCTTGAGTTAACAGATAATCTTAATAGTTACCGCATTCTTGGAAATTTGATGGCAATGAATTTAAAACATCCATCAGTAAAGACTTTCTGGGAGGATGAAGAGTACATGCCTGGACTATATATCATTCGTTATAATAGCATGATTGATATTTTCTTTATTATTATTTTTTCGCCGGAAGGAACAGTTCATGTTCTTTGCAATGATATGTTTTTCGCATATGAACTTGCGGTTTCATTGATTTGCAAAAATCGAGAATATTTTGATCAATCATTGGATTCTATTGAAATCAAAGAGGAATGGACAAGGAATACAAAATATTCTCATCTATACCACATGCTATACCTTCGTTTTGAAGATCTTGAAGGACAAAGTAGAAAGGAAATGATTAATGAATAGTCAATTATTAAATTAACGGCAACACAGGCGGTTGGGTATCCAGTATACCCTCCGCCATTATTAATCTTATGGAGGTTAATATGAGTGATACTGATATAACAGATTCCCAGAAGCAATTTATGGATTCCTTTATAAACGCCTTCAACCCTGGACAAACCTGTTATTTGAATGGCACCAATTCCAATGATGAAATTCTCTCCCATTTCAGGGGAGAACGTCGTTTATCAATCAAACCTGTAACGAACAATCATGCTTACCTTTGCTCGATAAGAATTCACGGTGATGATGCACAGCAGCAATTAAAAAACCTTTGTGCAGTGTGTGAAGTTCAAGAATTAAAATGCTACGTGATAGCCAAGGCTGAAAACGATTTTTCAGTACAGATTTTTTTCTTCGAACCAATACCAGTTCACATGGTGTTCAGACTCCAGGAAAACCTTTTAATAGAAGCCCAGATCATTGATGAAGAGGAAAGCCTGGAGGGGCATACGCAGCCTTTTTGTCTGATTGAACGACCATTTGAATTACCATTTAATGGTGCTGACTGGTCTGACAACAATGGAATTTTCCTTGACCCTGAGACCGGTTTTGAAAGCCCCTATCAAGATCAAGCTGCTGTACTTAAGAATATCGAAAAGCACTCGTTGAGTGATGTGGCACGAGTAATAAATGATTTGAATACATCCCCGACTCCACCAAAAGGTGATCAATTAAAACAGGATTTTATTGAGTATAATTTATCGAATTTTGTAAATACGATTCTGGGTAAAGATGCTCTTGTTGAGATAACACCTGATTTAGTGAATGCCGACTTTTTTCACGTTAATCCAATGCTCCCCCTATGTGATCACATCAGGAAACTCAACAAGGCTGGACAGGATTGTTTTTTCGGGGTTGCACCAAGAAATAAAAATATTGGTAAACGCTCTACACTTATGAATATATCCAATATTAAAACAGTTTTTATCGACATCGACCCACCGGATAAAACTAAATCTGCCGAGGAACAGTCAGCAGATGCAAAAGAGCTGTTAAACCAGTTTTCAGCAAAACTTCAAGAGTATGGAATAGCAATGTCGTCATTTGTTGTTGCATCGGGTCACGGATACCATATCTATTTTGTATTGCAGGAAACTATCCCTCTACCTTCACCCGAATGGCAGGTGGTACAGAATGCTTTGATTGAAGTTGCTGGTGGGGATAGTGCTGCAAAGGACATTACCCGAGTACTGAGGCTGCCGTTCAGCCAGAATAATAAAGACCCGAATAACCCTCAACCAGTAAAAATAGTAGATAACACAGGCAATCTCTTTACTCTTGATAATTTCGATTCCCTTGTCAAAGATTACTCTTCCAGACACAAGATAGCAGAAGTTCATCTGGAGGATTCCAATATCAAGGATCTTCCACCATGCCTTGATAAACTGTTTGATTCACAGACAACCGTTCCAAAAGGTTACAGGCATAAAGTCAGGTTTGTATGCAGTATATTTGCACATAAACAAGGGTGGGCAGAAGCAGATACAATTCAGAGGTTGGAGCATACAACCAGTGATAAACTAAAATGCAAGAGCGATGTTGAAGGCGTATATAAAATTCTAAATGCTGCCCCCAACAGGTATCATGTAGGCTGCGGTAACGGCTCTTTATTAAGAGAATTGGTTAATGATGGTATCACTATATGTGATCAGGCAAACTGTCCCTATTATACACAACAGAAAGGTGGTGTGTTTAAAAATCCAATCAGAATAATGAGTAACAAATACTGTAAGGAAAAGCAGGTAGATAAGAAAACAGTATATGAACCTATCAGTACTTTTAGAATAGAAGCGACTGAAAGTATTATATGCGACAATAAAGAGTACATCAATGCTAAATTGATTTCTGAATGTGGAAGAGAGGTCTCTCTTGTAATCCCCCCTGAAACATGGCTCTCCAAGCAGCGTTTTTTATCTATACTCCCAGGAAAAGAGTTTATTTTTCTGGGAACGGAAACTGATGTGCATTGCATACATCATTTAATATCCAAAGAGGAATTTCCCACCAAACAAGGTTTTAAAACCATTGGGCTGCATTTAATAAATGGCCTTTGGACTTACCTTACAAATACCGGGGCGTTGACAATGAACGGCAGAAGTTCTGATGCTGTTTATATAGGTGATGTTACAGAATACAATACTGATATCCTTGAAACCGAACCTATGGCACCCGAATCTTTAGCAGCATGTCTAAAAAGTTTTGCATATTTTAATCATCCTTATGTATCTGCACCTGTCATAGGATTTACAGTTGCCTGTTTTTTTAAACCAAGGCTCTTTATGATTAAAAACTCTTTCCCTATTCTTTTTGTATCTGGTGAAAGAGGCAGTGCCAAAACAGCTACTATAAGGGCAATAGTATTGAGTTTGCACGGGACTCAAAATGCAGAGAAGATGCTTGCCCAGATGACATCTTTCACAGTGATGAAGCTCGTTAATGCTTCCAACTGCATGCCGATATTTTTTGATGAGTACAAGCCCAGCATATTGAAGGAAGAAAAGGTCAATATGATATCTGAACTCTTTAGAACCGCATACAATGGGCTTAGTGGAGACAGGGGACAGGCAGACCAATCCAAAATAAGATATAAATATGATGCACCAGTAATAATTGCCGGGGAAGATCAATCAACAGAACCGGCAGTTATGGAAAGAATGATAGCAGTTAGCACTTCTAAAACTGAATCTGGAAAATATCAGCAATATTTTGAGTATCTTGTCAATAACTTTGATCTTAAAGCCCTTGGACGATTAATCGTTGAAAAGGCTGTAACCATGACTGATGAAGAAGTTGTTTCCATTTACCAGTTTGAGCATCAGCAAATACAACCTGTCTTTACTGGAAGGTTACGCGATAACGTTGCCATAGCCCGTTTTGGATTGCATATATTGAACAAAATATTCCTTGAGAAAATTGGTCAGCCCTTCCCCATAACTCCATTCCATGCGGAAGAAAGCCAGCGTATCAACCTCATTGAAGAACAAGAAGCCCAGAGAAGTGTAGTTGATAATATCACAGAAGTATTTGTAGCCCTTATCTACGAGTCAGAATCAAATGATAAATTAAATAATAACTATAAATTAGTATCAGAAACCCATTATTATGTAAAAGGTAATGAGCTGCGAATTAACCTCTCTTCGTTTTACCAGATACTCAAAAAGTGGTGTAAGGACTACCATTTTGACGGGGAAATACTCTCTAAACCCGCACTGTTGAAGCAGATCAGAAGCCAGCCCTACTTTATTCACTACAAGAAGGCTCAAATCATGCCTAAGAAGCCTGGAGGACCACTTTGTTTAATCCTTGGGCTTAGTGAACTACGGGCAAGTAACATCGAAATATACGATATATGTGAAGGTTCTGCAGCCAAGAAGCAGCAGCAAAATATGCAGCAGATAAACACTCCGTAAACACCCTTGAATACCCCTGGCTCTTGTTTTAAAGGGTCAGGGAACCTTGATGTATGAACAGAAGAGTTAGCGGAAGAAGTACTGTAAGAATAACGGAAGATAATTTTATTTTTACCAGATTTCATATGGATATAAAAAAGACACAGTTGAGTTCAAATTCAGCTGGTAACCATAAATTAATTCAAATCCTAAAAGGAGGATTATCATGATTTTTAAAGAAGAAGACTATCTTGAGGACAATGGCTATGATTATTATTGGGACTGCTCTGAGTACTGTATGGACGATCCAGATTATATGATAGAACATCCAGAAATAACACCGAGTTTGTTTGAGAATGATACAGAACATGAAGGCGGCATAGAGGAAATAATGAGGAGAAATTAAAGTCGGCAAGGGGAAAAGGAAGGCACAAAGACGAAAGAAGTAGGCAAGCAAACCTTTTTCATCGTCGAAGCCCCTGACAAGTAGCACCAACGGAAGAGCCTGAGTATTAATCCCAGGCTCTCCAGCACACCCTATGTATCACCAGTACCAATACAACTAACATTAAATAAACCATTAAATAAATCTTAAATGACATATATAGAACTATATAAGCTTCCTAACTATATTTGGGAAACTTTTCCAATTTTTTCCAAATATTTTCTAATTTAACTAATTTAATTTATTAGGTTTTTCCTCTTTTCCATAAATAAAAAAGGAGAATCCCAATTAATTTGTTATTTATTATTATTTTTTTAGGGGGGACAGCTTGGAGATTTCTGTCTCTGTAGCTGGTGGTGATAAAGTGGGAAAAATGGAAAAATCTAATTATTTTAATAATTTATGTTGAAAAATACTTGGGAAACTTTTCCATTTTTTCCAATTTTAGGTAAATATATCAAGGAAGTAATAATAAGTAACATTAATAAGTATTATTTAGAATAGCAAGTATTAAAAGAAAAGATAAATAGTAAAAAGTAAACATTAAGATAAGGATTAAGACTAAGAAGGACTAAGAAAGATGAATATGAATAAGGTGTCCCTGTAATTTTAGGGGAAGGGTCTTATTTACTGCTTCTTCCTGAGTCTGTTTATACTGCTTTATCTCCGTTATTATAGTTCTTCGGCGTCCCGGATAAGAGTTTATCGGAGTTTTTATCTGATTCATATACCCATGTTTTTCTATTTTTGGAGAAAACTTTTCTTTATTTTTCCAAATATTTTTCTACTCTAAATATCTAAAATAATTGAATTTTTCTATTTTTCCAGAAATATAAAAGTAGAATAAGATATATTGTATTTTATAAAATATAATCTAATAAGTAGATTTATTATATATTCAGTCGTCCTTAATAAAAATAAATCACAATACAATGTCACTTTAACTGCAATACCTACCCATTAATGCAAGTATCCTACCGTACTTTTACCCGCCTTATTCTTTCTTGATGCTGCATGGCGGCACTTTAGTGTCTTCCCCTGAATCATCTTTAAGAATCTATTTATCTAAATAATAAAAAAATTACAGATATAAAGAAAATATTATTAATCTATTTGAATCATTTTTGATTCAAAAAAAGGAGGTGTGTATCATGACCTGATAATATTGATGTTTAATAAAAATAATATTTGTATTGTTTGAACTTAATCATTTAATATGGAGAAAAAATCATGAACATTCTTAATTTTAAGAAAAAAGTTAGTTATTACGAAGATCAACTGAATATTAATGCTAAATCAATAGAATTATTGAAGATAAAGTTTTCTGTTAGTAGCGACCCTTTAAGTGTATTACATGTACTTATTAATAATGTATGCAAACATAAACTTGAATTGGATTATTTTCTTGCATGGGGAGAAACTTATTATGAATCAAGTGATTATGCAAAACCCGGTATAGTTATTCATAATATGGAGAAGGCTGAAAATACAGACATTGAGTTTGTATGGACAGCATTTTTCTCACTGGACGGAGATTTATATCTTTTTATAACAGACTCCGATGCTGTTTCAACTGTAATTAATAAACTTTTCGGCGAAGAAGAATGTTTTAACAAGCATTTTCAAATGGATAGTTATTCAATTGAAAAAGATGCAAAATTTATAGAACCATTTACCATTATTTTTGAAAATGAGTTCTTTTAATCAACTTGACCATTAACAGATATCACATGAAGACCACAGAGGTTTAACGCCGATGTGGTCTATATTGAAAATAACAATCCCCTTGTAATTTTAGGGGGAGACTGTTCACATTGAGACAGTTCCTCATTCTTTATTTGCATCTTTATAGTTCTTGGGTGTCCCTGATAAGAGTGTATTTTTAAAATAAATTATTGGGGTTATCCCTGTTTCTGCTGTGCTTTATGATGATCTCATTTCTTTTGTGTTTCAAGGAAAAAGAGATCAAATATAAAAAGATTTATGGAGGGCTGCCCTAAAAACAGCAACAGACAAATGGTAAAATTAGACCACATTGACTCATAAAGGGTTGATGTGGTTTTTTTTTGAAGCAGACAACAAATCAATCAATGGAGATCCAAAATGAATGAAAGACTTGAGCAATACCGCGAGTTATCAAAGAACTGTTCACTGCTGCCGTTAGGGTATAACAACCTGAAACCTGCAATAGAAAACTGGAACGAGAGATGCTATAAAAAAGCAGATTTTTGTGACAGGGATTACTTTGATAAGGAACTCGGAGTACGCAATGCAGGAATAGCATGCGGTTGTACAAGCAAAATCATTGCCGTTAAAATAATAAAATTAGAAATGTTTAAAAAATGGTGTGAATTTAACAACATCAAGGAACCATTCCCTAAAACCATTACACTTGAATGCGAAGAGGATATTAAATATATTATTTACAGTTATCCTGAAGTAAAAGCATCATATAAAACAAGGATGAATGTTCCTGGAATTATCATTTGTGCAGCTGGGTCATTCATTCCTGCTCCGGGCTCCATTACAAAGAGTGGTCAACCATATATCATAAATGATTCTCACCCCATATCACCATTACCAGAGTGGATGTTTGATGTGCTGCACAATACTCCACCCTATATAACCGCTACATGTATATTGCCTGAAGTAATTGAAAAGCAGAGAGATAAACCCTTTTTTGATTTATCCCTATTACGTCAAGAGCTTGATGATCTATTAGAAGATACAAATAATAAATTTGTACAATCCTCTCCAGTATTGAGTTTTGATTTATCCGATACGATTGGAAGGTTTATCAGTGATAGATTTGCAGTTGGAAAGGATCTGCTTATCAAAACTTCACTTTTTAACATTTTGTATAAAGATTGGTGCTATATGAATGAAGAGATACCATTGGGCAAATGGAATATAACAAAAGATATGGAAAGTAGGGGATTTGAAAAAAAGAAAACTAAAGGTACCCGGTACTGGGTTGGTCTGAAACCCAAGTGAGATATTGTATCCATGCAATCCATATTAACGGAAAAAAATACCTGACAGCATGGTAAATATTTCCCTTTATACCAATAGAAACTATAAATACTTTTATAAAGATATTTAAAGATAAATACTTAACCAATTAAATTATGGAGTGTTATCTATGGATATCTATGTATTAGTAACTATTTCTAATGGTACTGTAGCTGATGTCAAGTTTTATAAGCACCTGTCAGAGGCAATATATGATCTCAATGATTTACTGGAGTTTCTGGACTTGGATAATGATTCAGCATCAATATTTTCACCAAGGGGAATGGTATTTCAGATTGGAAACAAGGCAATCAAGAATGGCTACAGTTGCCGTTCAAACGAGACCTTTATCATTGCAAATCCGTTACACAGTCTTGGATTTCTGGTGGTGGGACATCATGAACCAGTGGGATACCATAACCTTGTAAAAGCCCTGTATCACCTTGAAAAGAACCGAAAAGAAATGGGTTGTCACATTGAACTTTATCAGGCAATGCCAGTTAAAAATCTGAAGGTAAAAAAAGAGAGCATAGAGGAATATGCTGCACAGGAAGGAAATCTTGATTTTGAATATTCGCTGATTTCTGAGTATCTTGAAACAGAATAGTTAATCATCCAGGGAATCCACTATTGATATTTGGTGGATTTCCGGTGGTTGTTTTATTTTGATTCAACTATAACGGCAAGAATCTTATAGATTGTTTTTAACTGCTCCGGCTCAGCTTTATCCAAAAGATCAATTATCATCTTCCTGCTTGTTTCCGGGTCTTCAAGCTGCACCAAATTAAAAAACTCATCTAAATCTGAATCCAGTGACTCTGACAGGCTTATCAAGGTATTCAGAGTTGGGTTCTCTTTTCCCCTCTCCACGCTGCTAAGGTACTTGGGACTGATGTTGACATACTCGGCAAGTTTGTCCTGGGTAAAGCCTTTCATTTTCCTTATCCTTTGAATACGTGCCCCTATCATCTGTTTTGTGTCCATGTCTATCATCTCCCGAAATAATTAAAATTATAATTATTCCAGAAAAAACAGACAGATAAAACATTCTGACACACGTACAATTCATATTTATTAATGTTAATAGATAGATTTAGTACTGTGTAGGAATGAATATTGAATATAAATCATTCCTGTAGATAGAATAGGAAAAAGATACCATGTTTATCAGTCTATTGGAATTATATTTAATAAAAATTAAAGATGTCAGATAGAATAGACGATACTTTTTTCATAGAAATAATGGGAACAAACTTTTTGTTGGAGATTGATACTGGCAGGTTAATTTAAAGGGAAAAGATTCTTATTATACAATGTCTTTATCTGTAAAAACAAATACAGCTTCTCTTTTTACCCGTCAAAAACTGTCAAAGACCAATAACCGTGTCACTGACAGTCTGGGCAAGCTGTCATCGGGTTTAAGGATAAACAAGGCTGCTGATGATGCTTCCGGTATGTCCATTGCCGATTCCCTTCGATCACAAAAAATGGGGCTTGGACAGGCTGCTCGTAATGCTTCTGACGGAATATCCATAATACAGACTGCTGACGGTGCCCTTAAAGAGTCTGTGGATATCCTGAACACCATAAAGGTAAAAACGATTCAGGCATCTTCAGACGGACAGACAGCAGAGACAAGGAAGATGATTCAACGAGATATTGACAGACTTCTTGAAGAATTTGACGCAATAGCAAAAAATACCTCTTTTAATGGGCAGAAGCTGCTTTCCGGGATGTTTACCAATAAACAATTTCAGGTGGGTGCCGGAACAGGTGAGACTGTGAATATCTCCATTAACTCCACAGAATCAAGCAAAACAGGTCATACCCAGGTCTATTCCTTTACACCCCAGGAAACAGGTGTCATTAACATGACTGCAACCAATAAGCAGAATGGGGAAGAATTAACCACCAAGGATATTGATCTTCAATACAATAATAAACCTGAAAATGGTATTGGAGCATTTGCTGACGAGATTAACCTTTTAACTGAACTGACAGATATCAAGGCTTTTGCCGTTGTAGAATCCCAATCACATATACTTGCAGGACAAACCGGAGAAAACTTTACAATAAACGGCATCAAGATAGGTGATCTTCCTGTATCAGAAAATGATGCTGACGGAGCATTGGTCAAGGCCATTAACAACAGAACACTGGATACCGGAGTAATTGCAAGCAGCAACTCTGAGGGAAAACTGGAGTTAGTATCCACCGATGGAAGAGCAATTAAAGTTGAAGGATTGACACCACCTGAAATACTGGAACAGAAAAACCTGACCACATTTGGAGAGCTAAAAGTAATTTCAAAGGGTTTCAATGCTTTCGATATAGTGCAGGCACAAAAGAATAAAGAAGCTCCACCAGTGGATACCAAAGGAAACTTTACATTGATAAGTAAAGGTTTGAATGGAATCGCAGGCAAAGGTGACAGTACAGTCTCCCAAATATCAGCCAATGGAGAGTATATCATATTTGAATCCAGTGCTGACAATATAGTTGAAGGGGACATAAATAATTCTACAGATCAATTTTTGTATCATATTCCAACTGGAGAAATATCGTTAGTTTCTTACAGTTCTGATGGATTTTCAATCAACACAGGGGATAGTGGGCAAGGTGCCATTGATGATTCTGGAAGATATGTAGCTTTTTGGTCAAAACCTAATAACGGAACAACTACATATGGGCACGTATATTTGCGTGATATGGAAACAGGTACTTTATCTTTGATCAGTAAAAAAAAGGGTGGTGGTAGCACTCCGGCGACACATGGTGCTGCAGACCTTGATATCAGTGGAGATGGTAGATATGTTGTATTTGCTTCTCTATCCGATGATATTATTGATGGAGATGATAATACCTTGCCCGGTCAAACTGATGTAATTATGTATGATACTCTTTTAAATAAAATGACTCTAATCTCCGCTAATAATGGTGATTCTAATCCTGTGGACGGTGGCTGGATACAAGGACCAAATAAAAACCCTTCAGTAAATTCAGATGGAAAATATGTTGTGTTTCAAGCCAATAATCCAGGGGCAGTTACAGACCCTGATACTAACGGTGCTTATGATATTGTACTGAGAAACACCCAGACAAATACCAATACTCTTATTTCAAAAGCAATAACAGGAAACGCAGGTAATTTTGAAAGCATCAACCCTTCCATTAGCGGAGATGGTAAGTATGTTGTGTTTGAATCTGATGCGTCTGATTTAGTAGCTGATGATACAAATGGAAAAAGCGATATTTTTCTTCATAATACTCAAACAGGTGAAACCAAGCTCATTTCCAGAGCTTTAGATGGTACTGTTGGAAATGCTGAAAGCTTTAATAGTTCAATAAGCAGCAATGGAAGATATGTGGCTTTTGGGTCTTTTGCAAATGATTTAACTCTTAATGATAATAATGGTGTTGCAGATGCTTTCCTGTATGACACAGTGACAGAGGAAATTAAAAGGATATCAGAGCTTCCAGACGGAACAGGTGGAGACGGATATTCTGCAATTTCATATAGTGATACCCCCTCAGTTTCCATAAGCGATGACGGACGATATGCTGTGTTTGACTCTCATTCTACTAATTTTATAAGTAATCCTAAAGTCGGAGGTTTCAGACAAATCTATATGCTTGATTTGACCGGGCCGGAAGACAACTATAAAAATACCATTGATGTTTCTCTTGAACCTGATGAGCATAAACAGTACCGCCTTTGTGATATTGATGTAACAAGTTTTGAGGAATCCCAGATATCCATTGAGGTTACAGACACCTCTTTACAGGATATTGATAAAATCAGAAGCAACCTTGGGTCAGCACAAAACCAGCTTCAATCAACTATTGCAAACATATCAAAAACAGTAGTGCAGGTGTCATCTTCTGAATCTGCAATAAGAGACCTTGATTTTGCCGATGAATCAAAAAACTATACTAAACTCAATATTTTACAGCAATCAGGAACCTATGCAATGTCACAGGCAAACGCATCTAAAGAGAACTTGTTAAGCCTTCTTCAATAATAAATGTTGAATTTTATACTTTTAATATATAAACGAGTTGTTGCTTATTAAATGTTCTATAGATGATTCTTGCGTTAATAATTAACGGCAGATGTTTTGAATGCTTCTCCACCGTTACCGGAAAGACCCTTTCCTGTTTCGTCACCCATGACTATAAAATCAGGTGAAGCTGGCATTCAATCGACTCATCTATAATAACACCAAAATTGTTATATCTGTAAAAGAATTACTCTACTTTAAAGTTGCCGTTCAAAACAATAGAGTAAAAAAACTGCATAGTCACCAGCACGATTGCAGCACTGGTGACACAAGGGTTAATAATCAACATTGACCATAGGATTCCAGAAACAATGCTCGTTCCTCTTCATCGGGAATCAGCTTGCATACTGTCTGGAATGCGTTATCCAGAACCTGTTGAGCTTTATTTTTTAATCTTGTTTTCTTTTTGTTTTCAGCTTCAACGGCTCTTTCCAAAGCCCTTTTCTTGAAATCCTCAAACAATTCCTGTTTCCACTGGATTCTTTCAGCTTTTTTAGCTTCCTTCAATGCTGCCTTTGCTTCTTTCACCCTCTCTGTTGCTTTTACAATTTCATTTTTTATTTCTTGCATGGTAATATCCTTTCGTATATATAGTTTGTGTTACAATATAATATCTATATCAAGCATATGAATATTACCGTATGTTTAAAGGGCTTTATCATGAGCAGAGCAGTCTCCAGAAAGGATTTTATCATTAGGGTTGCAGACAAAATGGGCTGTGATGAAGAGACAGCCACCTTATGGTTAGACGGAATAACAGGCACTCTTTATGAGACCTTTAAAGAAAGGCGTGGTGTATCTTTAACAGGATTTGGAAGTTTTTATTGTGATCAAAGAAGAGAATCAACAGCCTTTAAATTCAATCCGAGCCAGAAGCTTAGAAAACTGCTTGGCTGGAGTTCCACATATAAGGGAGAGATTTGATTTTAAATTAAATGTTTTACCTCTGCATCAAGTTTAAAGTATTCAACCAGATATTCAACAGCTAATCTTCTGTGACAATTGTCAGGTTTATATTCACTGCAAAGGAAACAGGATTTATTCAGAATATCTGGCTGTATGATGTTGTCTATATCCCTTGTGGATAACAGTTTCAGGTATTCTTTTTCATAGTCTTCCCATGTGATACTCTTGCTTTTATAGGCCTTAAGAATATTTTGCGTGGGTGCCAGTTGTGGTATATGTAAATATTGAACGGCACATAGTTCATGCAGGAAAAATTCAAGATCATCTTTCTTTGCAAATGCCGATAGTTGAGAGGTGTTGTTCAGTCTGACATCAATCAGGGTCGATATATCTTCATTCCTGATGAGGTCAAAGAACTTCTCTGCTGATTTTTTGGTGTATCCTATTGTGTATATTTTGATTGAGCTTTTTTGATTCATTGTAATCATTATTTTTACTGTGTTGCAGTTATTATTATAGATTAAGACTACACATTATACTAATTTAAGGTGCTAACTATTGAATAAACTGGAACTTATAAAAGAACTTAAAGATAAAACAAAACTTACCAAATGTGAAGCTGCTTTGGTTGTTGATATTTTTTTCTCTGAACTGACCAGGGAGTTATCAGAGGGTGGCCGTGTGGAGATTCGGGGACTTTGTTCTTTTTATGTAAAGCACTATGATTCCTACACCGGACGCAACCCAAAGAGTGGTAAGAGGGTGAAGATAGCTCCGAAGAAGTTGCCGTTCTTTAAGCCAGGAAAAGAGTTGAAGGAAAGAGTTGATTACAAAAAAGTATAAAGAGTTTATAAATCCAGGGTTTTCATTAATGCAAAACAGAAAATGCTATTGCAACAGCCAAAAGAACTATGATGAGTGTTGTCTTCCATATCTTTCAAACACAACAAATCCCCAAACTCCAGAACAGTTGATGAGGTCAAGGTATTCAGCTTTTTGTACTGAAAACATCAAGTATCTTGTTGACACCCATTATCCCTTAAAAAGAGAGGAAAAAGAAGAAGAAATTCTTGAAGAAACAATTAAGAATACTCAATGGCTTGGTCTTAAAGTATTAAAAAAAGAAAAAGACAAAAAAGAATCTAATATTGAATATGTAGAATTTGCAGCGTTTTACCAAGCAAACAATAAATATGGACAACTGCATGAAAAATCAAAGTTTATATATGAAAATGATAAGTGGTATTACGTTGATGGAGTTTTACTTGAGCCAATTAAGATAGGTCGTAACGAGCCTTGCTGGTGTCAGAGTAATAAAAAGTTCAAAAAATGTCATGGTAAATTTTGAAAAGGTTTTATTATATAATTCTTTTCCGCTACAATTTCTTTGAAATCCTTCATGAATCCCATTGTCTTGAAATGGAAAAGATGAGATTCACATTTGCAGTCTGAACAGCCGAATTTGGATATGGGTTTGATTGCAATATGACTCAATATTGATGCCCATTCATGCTCCAGATTCTCTTCATGATCAGATACCCACACCTGCTTTAATTCAGCTTCTTCTCTCAGATAGTCAATATGCCAGTGGAGTCTCTTTTTGGGAGTCTTTCTGTGGTGGTTGATTCTACTGTTCAAACCACCAGTTCCAAATGCACTTCCCACATAAGCATAGTACCCCTTGCTGAATTTGATTTCTCCCAGTTTTCCAACGGTGATATGCTGCTTTTTCTTCAACTGGAGAATGAGTATGTAGGTGCCTTTTGATTTTGGATCTATTTGAGTCATGATCAGTTTATAACGGCAGACTACGTGATTTCTTTTCTGTACTAATGAACTCCAATACAGTTGGCCATATCTCGTTTTTCGAATTATT
>NZ_LT828555.1:148031-152007 GCF_900170035.1 Desulfamplus magnetovallimortis
GTAGTGATACAAAGCAATTCTGCTGTTGCTCTTACCTTCTATGAAAATTGGTTTGGGAAGTGAATTGTCAATCATTGTTACTGAACCATATCCTTCATTCAGGGTGATAATCATCAAATGCACTATTACAGCCGATACTTACCAATTCGATCGTTGTGCAAGCTACCGAGATAAAGGTAGCCACTGTATTCTCTAACGGAGGTGACTTCCTTGAGGTGTTTTCCAGTTGGATCATGCAGACTTTGAGTGATGTTTCCCTGTTCATCAAGTGCTATCACCAATCCATATGGTTTGGGTTTTGGCCAAAAAATCTTTGGTAATTTCGACATCTGATCTTTAAGGAAAGGAAACGGATGAAGTGCATCTGCAATCGGATTCCTTATCGTAAATAAAGCGACCCAGAAACGTCCGTTGCGGTTACTTGAAATATTGTCTGGGAAGCCAGGCAAATTATCAATGAAGATTTCTTTATTTCCTTTGTCAATACCTTTTAACCAGTACCGGGTGATCCTGTATCGGTAAGTTTCATTAATTAGAACAAAATCTTCATTTTGAGACAATGCAACCCCGTTGGCGAAGTAAAGATCCTTTAATAAAACTGTCGTCTTTCCTGTTGCCGGATTGTACTTCATGAATCTTCCGTTGGGTCTCGATTCCAAAAGGTCATACAGATACTCACTTTGAGCGTACTTGTAACTGGCATCTGTAAAATAAATGCTCCCATCAGTTGCAATATCCAATGCATCGGTGAATTGAAATGGTGTTCCTTCTGCAGATGTAGAAAGGATTTTAATATTACCTTTTAGATCAATGGAGAGCAGCCCTCTATAAGCATCGCAAACAATCAAATTTTGTTTGTCGTCAAATTGAATCCCTAAAGGACGCCCTTGAGTTTCAGCAAAGGTTTCGAGGGTTCCATCTTGAAGCAGCCGAACTATTTTACCATCCTGTGTTCCAGCATAAATACGTCCTTTACTATCAATTGCAGTATCTTCTGGACCATCAAACTTACCTTTTCCCAGTAGAATTGCTTTTTGTAAAAGAGTATTTGGTGTCATCACACCGTTTAAAGACGGTGCTGGAGGGGGAGTATATGCGATTGAATCAACCGGAGTAGATTGAACAAAGAAATAAGACATCAAAGAAGCAATAATGACGACCAGACCAAGAACCATTCTCTTCATTTGTAGCCTTCCAATGAATAGTGCCGTTAATCAAATAAAAGGATCACACCTCTTCAAATTCAAAATCAGTAAGATGAAACACCCAGTTGTCAATGGATAGCAGTTTCACTCCCATGCTGCCATCAAGAGAAAGGAAATCGTCTTTATTTTGGAATAATTTCACAACCCCGGATAGAGTACAGTCAATGGAAGCTGTGATAAGTTGAGTAGACATCTGTTTCAGGTATGCTTGAATAACATCTCCATTCTCTTCATCTAATAGTTTTTGACCATCTGAAAAGGAACGCAATTGTTTTTCAATGGCTTCTTTTGTCTCTTGACTATCACTGATTTCAAGAAGTGCATCCCACCAGTCAAATACGATTTGATATTGTTTTGTGCTCATGATTTCCCCTACTTTAAAATTCAATTACTGTTATTTCTGGTCTACACAGTAGCCGCAGATGGATACCGTATGTCCCAAGGCCAGGGCTTACATACAGTGCCCCTGCTTTTGTAGCATAAAGTCCTCTATCATACTCACCTACCCCATAGGGAACTTTCAATGCTCCCAATATTGGTAAGCGAACTTGCCCACCATGAGAATGTCCTGCTAAAATCAGATCATATTTTTGATTATGAATTTGTTTCACGATTTCTGGATAGTGGGTCAGCAGTATTCTTTTGGTGAAGGTATTTCCAGTTGGATCGATCTTTTTGTATGACTCATTAGCCAACCCAATGATTTCGATGTCATTGAGTGGCTTTGCTTTATCTAAAATCCAGAATCCACCAGTCTTTCTGAACGACTCATTTATGGTGTCAAATGAAGCGCCACTCCAATAATCATGATTCCCTGGTACGCCAAAGATAGGACATCGTATTTTTTCTAAAATACTTAATGCGTCCGTCAACTTCTCTTTTTCATCAATAAGATCACCTGTAAAGCATACAAAGTCCGGTGATATGTCATTAATTCTATTTACAATTTCATTCAGGAAGGATTTATCCCCATGAAAATGGATATCACTTATGTGTACAAGTTGGTACCTTGGATGTGATGATAAAGTGATATGCTCAATATGAATCCATTTCGGTTCAATCAGAAAAGCGTAACCAATTATCAATAGTAAAATTCCATAAATTGTAATACGAATCTTATTTTTCTTGATTATTGATGATATTTTCATAGATATTTTCATTATCCAAAATTGAACTGATTAGACTGCAACAGCCATGTCTATAGTGCTCAGCAAAATTGATACACCTTGCTCACTTAAATTGACACACCACTTCAAAAAAATCCGTGTGCGTCCTCATCTTTACCCAAAGTTGTATATATCAGATAGCAGCTCCAACGTTTTGGGGTTCACATTTTTCTTTTTAAGATCCTCTGCTGGTACCCAGGCTGCATCGTTGGCATCATCCCCTGGAATCACTTCACCACCAAGATACTCTGCTTCGAGATCAACGATATAGTAGTGAAATCGAACCTTCCCGTTTTGATCACGATCAATAGATTCGAATGAATATACTGGATCACCTGCTTTGATTCTGATACCGGTTTCTTCCAATACTTCTCTTTCAGCAGCTTGTTTGAGTGTCTCCCCCAGCTCCACACTCCCTCCAGGGATGGCCCATACACCTTTTGCCGGTGCTTTTCCTCTCTTCACCAGTAATACTTTTTGATCCTTAAAGACTACTGCTCCAACAGCAAGTTTTGGTTGCGTAAACCGAGATAACCCTTTCATTTATTTCCTATTTTCGTACAGTTTTGTGTTCCAAAAAAAGAATTCATCAGATTGACTATATTGATCGTTTGTTCTATATCCTTTCAAGCACACCTTGTCCAATCAAAATGCAAAACATTGATTTCAATATTCATTCTATCAGAAACAAAGGATAATAAGAATGAGTGACCTTTTTGAATATCAAGAAGACAAAATTTGGCTGAAAGAATATCCCATAAAATATGCAGGAACCAGATTCAATGCCCGTACCACAGTTGTTAGGATGAACAATGGGAATTTAAAACTTTACTGACCAGACAAAGGGAACTCATAACAAATAACTTACCCACATCTGGTGAAAAGTCCTTGAAAATGCTGGATTCGTTCTTCAAAAATGGGTAATTTATTTTCGGTGAACTCCCTAACACTACAGCGACACTTTCATTGAAAACACTATTTTCAATCTATTTTTATGAAGCAAATGGTTGATTATTTTAAATTTTGATACACGCTTTTTCATATAAAAATACGAAGTGTCGCTGTAGTACTAAGAAAATGTCATGGCCTATTTATATCTCACACTGACGATCATGGTAGAGGTCATTGCAACCAGTGCGTTAAAATCATCACAAGAATTTACCAAACTAATTCCAAGTATGAGAACAATTCCTTAAAAAAAGGGGGGGGGAGCGTTCTGAACAGTGTAAGGCGATGAATGAAGGATGCTCACATTTCGTTTGTAATTTTGTTTTTTATGGAGGCGTTATGGGTTTAATATGTTGGGCAATTGGGCATGATTGGAATGGGTGTAAGTGTCAAAGGTGTGGAGAGACAAGACCACATGATTGGGATGGTTGCAAGTGTCGAAGGTGTGGAAAAACGAAGGTGTGGAGAGACAAGACCACATGATTGGGATGGATGTAAGTGTCGAAGGTGTGGAGAGACAAGAGATGACACATGATTGGGATGGATGCAAGTGTCGAAGGTGTGGAAGGTGTGGAGAGATAAGAGATGAACAGCATGATTGGGATGGTTGCAAGTGTCGAAGGTGTGGAGAGATAAGAGATGAACAGCATGATTGGG
>NZ_LT828555.1:152107-154312 GCF_900170035.1 Desulfamplus magnetovallimortis
GATTGGGATGGTTGCAAGTGTCGAAGGTGTGGAGAGATAAGAGATGAACAGCATGATTGGGATGGATGCAAATGTCGAAGGTGTGGAAAAACAAGAGATGAACAGCATGATTGGAATGGTTGCAAATGTCGAAGGTGTGGAAAAACAAGAGATGAACAGCATGATTGGGATGGTTGCAAGTGTCGAAGGTGTGGAGAGATAAGAGATGAACAGCATGATTGGGATAGATGTAAATGTCGAAGGTGTGGAAAAACAAGAGATGAACAGCATGATTGGAATGGGTGTAAGTGTCAAAGGTGTGGAAAGAGAATAGCACATGATTGGGATGGATGTAAGTGTCGAAGGTGTGGAAAGAGAATAGCACATGATTGGGATGGATGTACGTGTCGAAGGTGTGGAAAGAGAATAGCACATGATTGGGATGGATGTACGTGTCGAAGGTGTGGAGAGATAAGAGATGAACAGCATGATTGGGATGAATGTAAATGTCGAAAGTGTGGAAAAATAAGAAAACAGGGACATTTGTTTGAGGGGAATAAATGCATAAGATGTGGTGTATCCTTAGAAGAATTCTATAATAGCTATAAAATAAAAACAGACCATGAAGAAGACAAAGCATTGCGGAAGTATTCCATTAATTCAGATGGTACCATTTCTTATGAAAGATCTAAAGTAAAAGCTATAAGATAAGGGCATACTGAAATTGCTTCCGTTCATTGAGAGAAGGAAGAGCCAAGTAGAGCATATGAATCAAGAAGAATCGGAGGATGAGGTTTAAAATGCCTGATAATATATTTCAAAATAAATCAGATCAGAATCCAGAAATCCAAATACTTTTTGAAAACATCAAATTAAAATTACCGGAATTAGAAGAGTTATTAGAAAACTCCAACTCAAATCACAACTATGAATATTTTCTATATCGATTCTATCATGGTTCATATAAAGTAGAGTACGCTATCGGAATGACAAAAATCATTGTCAAAACACTTCAAAATATATATCCAGAAAAATCCTTGAATTCCTTGTTTCTGAAGATTATTCACGAGGGCACTGAAGTAGTGTTAGATGAGTTGCGAGAGAATTGGGACAAAGCTCGACCAATTCTCGAAGCTTTCCTCCATGCGAAATATTTTCTATAGATGGTGGTGAGATATGGACGAAAATTGGAATTTCCACCAACCATTATGCCTGATGGGTGGGCTGCTGTTCTCTACTTGTACAATCTCAGGCATGTGTAAAAATTATGCTGAAGACGGATCAGTAATAAAGCATATATCAACATTTTTTACTGAAGCAAACTCTGGAGATTACAATTACAATAATCTTTTAAGCGTTGTTCTTGATTATGTTGATGTACAATAAATTTTTTTATACACATTCAAGCTAATCCTCCAAGTTCATGCTTGGAGGATATTCTTTTCACTAAAGATCGAATGAGATATCAAATTTTTATTCCATATTGTGGAATCATCATCGTGTATATCTAACTCAACTCATTTTCTCTACAACAGGATCGGGGTTAAGAATATCTTTTATACACACTGTTTTCATATCAAATTAAAAAGTCTAACGAGAAATTTATCAATGGGAGCATCACCATGTTTAAAATTGGTTTGTTATTATTTCTTTTAGGTGGTTTGGCCCCTATATTTTTGCTCATCTTTTTTGTCGTCTGGCTAAAGAAAATAATAAGTTCTGATGAATGATTCTACAACTAAGGACGGTACACAGGGGCATATGAATATAATCGATTGCTTTGATAGGTGGTGTGAAGAGAACCGGAATCAATTTCTATTTTTTCCTGAAAAATTTGAAAGTAAAAAGAATTGGAATTCAAGCTATTATTTCCAAGGGATAACAAAAAGACTTCAACTATGCATCAATCGTATTGGAAACGTAGAGGTTTATGCTTTCCATGAAGAAGAAGACGAGTTTTGGGATATCATTTATGACTTTGATGTGCATTCTGCTCGTAATGAAAATGGATATTATTGCAAAAGTTGTTTGGAGGAATATGTTGAATATTTTAAAACAGAAATTGATTTATGGATAAATCACAGCTTCATTCCATTACTCGAATGGTCGAATGAAGCTTTCACAAAAAACAAATACCTTTGTTTTTTTGAATATTCTAAAGGTGGTAGCACTTGGTGTCGGATACATCCAGGAAAATATCAAGGAAAAAGCGAAGAATATCTTGCC
>NZ_LT828556.1:0-14563 GCF_900170035.1 Desulfamplus magnetovallimortis
CGGAAAAAGCAATAAGATGTCGATTTTGAGTATATTAGTTCTATCAACCTTAACCTGGAGCAATTGAATGAGAGCGATCACGATAATCGAGTGGAACTTTTTCATAGAAAATCAGGGTGAAAATTTAATTGTTTTAATTACAGAAGGATAGACACACTCGACGGCAGGCGTTTAATCATCAATAATGGGTGGGGGATACGCCATCATCCGTCCTGATAAATGGAGTGTACATCAATGGCTACAAAACAATCAAATCGCAGTAATCCAGTAAATCGGCTGACTCCATTAAGGAATTGGTTGCTTTAGTAGGCGCAACTGAGTGGTTCTGGAGAAGTCAAATATGGGACGGCCAATTGGCATATGTACAGGTTGGAAAAAAGATGTTCATCGATTATCAGGATTTGGATGCTTTCATTCAGAATAACAAGTTTAGCAATTAAAATTAGGGCAACAGAAGATGACCAATATAATTGATGCCAAAATCATTCATATACGTAATTTTGTTGAAAAAATCACAAAATATCTTGAAGGCATTTGTTCATAATATCTTTGGGCACCACCAATAAAAAAAGGGTCTAACCAAATTGGCTAAACCCTTAAATTTTACTGGTGCCCAGGAACAGAATTGAACTGCTGACACGGGGATTTTCAGTCCCCTGCTCTACCAACTGAGCTACCTGGGCTTGCTCAAAAACATCGCCTTTATATGTGAATTTATTTCAGGTGTCAAGCAGTTTTTATTCTTTTTTGCCAAGGTCTCCAAAAATATTTTGAACCAGGGCACAGGCTGTAACAGTTGCTGTTTCAGCTCTTAATATTCTGGGTCCCATTGAGAGAGATATAAAACCGTTTTCAGTTGCAGTTTTGGCCTCATCCTCTGAAAAACCTCCTTCAGGGCCTGTCATTATCAATATTTTAAGAGATCTTGTTTCTGATGACTCTTCCTTTTTCCTTAAAAGGTCAAGAGGGGACTCTGACCTTTCCCAAAAGAGTATTTTTTTGTCATACTGTCTGGATATGGTCATTATGTCATCAAAGGAAGAGGGCGGATTTATTTTGGGCAGCACACTTCTGCCGCATTGCTTCATTGCCTCCTGTGCGATTTTTTGCCATCTTTCTACCCTGGCACCATCCTTTTTCGGAGCTGGCACCGGAACGGATCTTTTTGCAAAAAAAGGCATCCACTCCATTATGCCAAGTTCCGTGAGTTGACGCAGAAGAGTATCCATCTTTTTATCCTTGAGCACACCCTGGGCAATGGCTATGTATGCCATTGATTCAGCCTTAAGATGGGAGGTTTTCAAAATGGTGAGATCAGTTTGGCCTGCTGATGTGGATTCAACCCTTGCCAAATAATGGCAACCGTTGCCGTCTGCAAGCTCAACCATATCTCCACTTCCAAGTCTCATTACACTGGCAAGATGTCTTGAATCCTGGCCTGTTATAATGGCATGGGTACCTTTGATGTTATTTTTGTCAATGTAAAATCTGTGCATAAAATCAAGATTAGCATATTTCCGTCAAAAGTCAAAGCTCTTGACACGCTGTAAACCCTTTGATATTTTCGATTTGACATTTGGGATAAGAATGATGCAGGCAGAATCGGGCATTTCACTGTACAGGGGGCTTTATGACTGATTTGACAGACAAGGGCAAAGGTGACTTGGAATCTGTTGATTTTGAAGACGATCTCATTGATTTTGACGAAGATCTTGATGACGTTGGAAAAAACGACATTGAGTTTGATGAAAATGCCATTGATTTTGAAGAGGGTTCAATTGACTTTGACGACGACTTAATGAATCTTGAAGAAGATGCCGATGCCGATGATTCTGGAAGTGATGTAATTGATTTTGTTGACGATCTTGTTTCATCTGATGAAGAAGATGTTGACAATGTTGAGCTTGACTTTGAAAACGGCGCTGTTGACTCCGATGATGAGTTGATCGAATTGACAGATATTGTCAAGGCTGATTCCGGAGTATCCGCAGAGAGCGCTTCAGATAACCCGCAACTCCCAGTCAGACTCTCAAAAAAGGTTGATGAGACTTCTGTCTCAGGTGATGATGTTGATGATGAGCCGATTGATCTTGTGGATGTGGTTGAACCTGGCAGACTTTCTGCATCTGGTGAAAAAAATGATCTGACTTTTTCGGAAAGTCACCTTGAGGAGATGATTGAAAGGATGATTGAAGAGAAATATGGTAAAAAGCTTGACTCTCTTTTTACAAGGGTTATGGAAAAGGTCTTGACCCGTAAGCTGGAACAGTTGAGACAAAGCATATTAAAGGATCTTGAAGAAGATGTATAACTTCTGGTTCTGGGGGGTTTTTGTGTAATCCTTAGTTGTAGTAAATGTTTCTTCCATTGTAGTTATATTTATTGGAAAGTCTCCATGACATGCTGATATGTAACGATTTTTATGTTTCGTTGTGATGCCCTTGCGATCATGAGGGTTTATATGTTTTCAGATAGAGTAATTGTAATAATTAAAGTATAGCGTCTTAAACAAATCATTGACAGATTAATATTCTGTTTTAACTCAGGGGATGATGGTCATCCCCTTTTTAATTAATCGGGAATATCTGTAGTTCTTTTCTGCTTTTTTTTGATATGGCCTGACTGTGGTGGCTATATTGGGTGGAAATACCGTTGATTCCCAATGTTTTAGGAGTTAGTCTATGAGTTCTGAGTCTCTTGAAAAAGGATATGAACCATCCGGGATTGAAGAGAAATGGTACCGTTACTGGCTGGAAAAAGGTTTTTTTGCAGCACAGGATAAAAGTGATCAAAAAGCTTTTTCCATAGTGATTCCACCACCAAATGTAACAGGTGTGCTTCACATGGGACACGCGCTGAACATTACCATACAGGATATCATGTGCCGTTACAGACGTCTTTGCGGTGATAATGTTCTGTGGATGCCAGGAACCGATCATGCCGGCATTGCAACCCAGAATGTTGTTGAGAAAAATCTTGCAAATCAGGGGATTACAAGGGATCAGCTTGGAAGGGAAAAATTTGTAGAGGCTGTCTGGAAATGGCGTGAGGAGTCAGGCGGAGCCATTATAAATCAATTAAAGCGCCTCGGTGCATCCTGTGACTGGGACAGGGAACGTTTTACAATGGACCAGGGGCTATCCGATGCCGTAAGAAAGGTTTTTGTCAGACTCTATCGTGATGGTCTCATTTATCAGGGACAGTATATCATCAACTGGTGTCCAAGGTGTCGTACTGCCCTTGCCGACCTTGAAGTTGATCATGAAGAACATGACAGTTTTCTTTATTACATAAGGTATCCTTTTGAGGGCAGTTCAGGCGGGAAAGAAGGACTTGTGGTTGCAACAACCCGCCCTGAAACAATGTTTGGAGATACTGCTGTTGCCATCAATCCTGATGATGAACGCTATAAATCTCTCACTGAAACCAAGGTTCGCCTTCCTCTGACTGACCGGATAATACCTGTTATTAAGGATGGCTATGTTGATACAGCTTTTGGCACAGGTGCATTGAAAGTGACTCCCGCCCATGATCCCAATGATTTTAATCTTGGCGAAACCCATGGACTTGAGCGAATCAAGGTTATTGATGATGACGGTATCATGACCGAACAGGCAGGTGAGAAGTTTAAAGGTCTGGATCGTTTCGAGTGTCGTAAAAAGGCTGTAAAGGAGCTGGAAGATCTGGGACTTATAGTAAAGACTGAACCCCTTAAAAATAGTGTAGGACACTGTTATAGATGTAAAACTGTGGTTGAGCCATCTCTTTCAAAGCAATGGTTTGTGAAGGCCGGCCCCCTTGCAAAGGTTGCTGCTGATGCTGTAAGGGATGGAAAAACAAGGATTATTCCTGCAAACTGGGCAAAGACCTACTTCGACTGGCTGGACAATATTCAGGACTGGTGCATATCCCGTCAGATTTGGTGGGGGCATAGAATTCCTGTATGGAAATGTTTAGAATGTGACCAAATAATGGTGGAAGAGGTTGACCCTGATAAATGCTCTCTTTGTGGCTCAAGTGATATTGTTCAGGAAAGTGATGTGCTTGATACCTGGTTCAGCAGTGCTTTGTGGCCTTTTTCAACCATGGGATGGCCAGAAGATACAGAGCTACTTAAAACATTTTACCCCACAAATGTTCTTGTGACAGGGTTTGATATTCTCTTTTTCTGGGTTGCCCGAATGATGATGATGGGAACCCGATTTATGGGTGAGATACCATTTAAGGATGTCTATATTCATGCACTTGTACGGGATGAACATGGCAAGAAGATGAGCAAGTCAAAAGGCAATGTTATTGATCCTCTGAAAGTTATTGATGAATATGGAGCAGATGCATTTCGTTTTACCCTTGCTGTCTTTGCAGCACAGGGAAGGGATGTCAGAATGTCCCAGGAGCGTGTTGAAGGGTATCGCCACTTTGTTAATAAGCTCTGGAATGCAGCGCGTTTTGCAATGATTCATTTTAAAGATGACAAAGAAAATGGTGATGGGCATGAAAATGCTTCTTCTCTACCTGCAAATGAAATGAATCTGAAATGTCAGGATCAGGATGCAACCCCAGGTGGTCAGATTTATAAGAGTGATGGTTGTGGAGGTGAAGCAGATAAAATTGCTGTTTCACAAGAGCCGGATGGAGGGATAAATAAAACTGATTCTGGAAATTGCTGTTGCAGTGCTGACTGTATTGCCTCAATGGAGAGCTCATGCTCCATTACAGAAAAGTGGATTTTGTCGAGAAGCTGTGCAACTGCGGCCGCGGTAAGGGCAGGAATTGAAAACTACCGTTTTAACGAGGCAGCCGGAGCCATATATCAGTTTATCTGGCATGAGTTTTGTGACTGGTATCTTGAAGCTGCAAAGCCTGCTCTTTATGAAAAAGAGGGCAGGGCAAGGCGTATTGCTGTGAAAACTGTTCTTGGCAAGGTACTCAAAGATATTCTTCTTATGCTCCATCCTTTTATGCCTTTTGTAACAGAAGAGATTTGGAATGCCTTGCCCATGGTTACAGGTTCAATCATGGAAGCCAGGTATCCTGATTGCAACATAACAGGGCAGCGTTTCAGAAATACTGATATTGAACAGCAGATGAGTTTTGTATTTGATCTTGTCTCTTCTGTTCGCAATATTCGTGGAGAGATGAATATTCAGCCTGCCATGCAGCTAAATGTGACTTTTTGCACCGAGGATGGTGAGGAGCAGCGCTTGATCCGCGAGAATAGTGGTTTGGTCAAAAATCTTGCAAGGTTAGAATCTCTCTACCTTTCAGAGACAGACAGTGTACCACCATCATGTGCAACTGCTGTTGTAAAGGCAACCACAATCTATGTCTCACTTAAAGGTGTGATTGATTTTGAAAAAGAGGAGCAGAGACTGGAAAAAGAGATCGGAAAAGTTACAAAAGAACTTATATCTGTTTCCAAACGTTTGAGTAATGAAAGTTTTCTGGACAAGGCTCCGGATGATGTGGTGGAAAAGGTTAAAGAGCAGCAACAGATGCTACAGGAAAAAAGTGATACTTTAAAATCCAACCTTGAACGTATCAAAAAAATGAAAGCATAATACACGATTTTTAGGTGGTGTCCCAAATATGTTGATGAGCTCTTCACAAACCTTGATTCAGCAGGGCTTTCACAAAAAGATATCAACACTTTTATGACACTACCAAAAAATCTTTAAATCACTCTTGAGGCAGTGCCGGCAGGGTTGTGAGCCGGTTTCTGCCTCTATCCTTTGATTTATACATGGCCATATCAGCTCTTTTGATAAAGGTTGTTATGGTGTCACTTTTAGTAAACTGGGTAACTCCTATGCTGATTGTTGAGGATACGGTTATCTTTGCATGATCATTTTGGGAGGTCTTTTCTGCATTTTCATTAACATTGGTGGCGTTGTTTAAAAGTTCCTCTGACTCGGAGTTGATCTTTGACTTATTATGCATGTTGGCTGGTAAGCCTGATGCTGGTATCTGTGCATGGAGAGTTTGTGCAGGGTGAAATCTTTCCTGTTCAAAGGTTGCTCTCAACCTTTCACCTACAATGGCTGCCTGTCTCAGGTCAGTTTCCGGCAAAATTACAGTGAACTCCTCTCCACCATAACGATATGCTGTATCAAGACTTCTCATGCATGATTTGGTTACCTTTGCAAGACTTACTATTACTTTGTCTCCCTCAATATGACCATATGTATCATTGAATTGTTTGAAGCAGTCAATATCAAAAAGCATAAGTGACAGAGGGGCGTGGTACCTCATATGTCTTTCAATTTCAGTGTTGAGTTGATCGTAAAAATGTCGCTGGTTATAAAGACCTGTCAGACCGTCTGTGACAGCAAGTTCTTCTAGCTTTTTTATCATTTCAGCATTACGTCGTTTGAGGTTCATCTCCTTGATTACGCGTTTTATTCTCAGGTGCAGCTCTTCAAAACGAAATGGTTTAAAGATAAAATCGCTGGCGCCGGCATTTACAGCCTCTTCATATGAATGCTCTGCAATGTATCCTGTCATGACAATAACTTCTACAGGGTATCTATCTTTTATAAGCCTTGTTAGCTCAAGACCGTTCATGCCCTGCATAGAGATATCGGTAAGCACAATGTCCGGTTGAAATACCTTCAGGATTGCAAGGGCGTCTTCGGCACTTGATGTGGATACTGTTGAGTAGCCTGAATATTCAAGAAATTCTTCAGCCGTATTTCTGATGGCATCGTCGTCATCAACAATTAGAATCGAAGTGTCCATTCACATCCCTGATTTTTTTTAAAATTACACCCGGAGCTTATTTTACCGGATGTTAAAAAATTCTGCCCGCAAGTTGTCAAGCTTGACTCTTTGCAGGCTACCTGATAAATACATAAACCTTTACCGTGGAAATGGATACAAATTTCCATCTATGGGGGGCTGAATGATAGTCACGCCCGTTTAATGATAAGTTAAAAATTTTATAGATATAAAGATCAACTGTCAACTCTTTGTTTGAGGTGAATTTGGCTGTCAAGAAAAAAATATAAGAAATTTCAGTATTATTGCCCATATTGATCATGGGAAATCAACACTTTCAGATAGGTTGATTCAGCTCACCGGCATTGTTTCGGAACGGGATTTTAAGGATCAGATTCTGGACTCCATGGATATTGAGCGGGAGCGGGGCATTACAATTAAAAGTCAGACTGTATCTCTTCCTTATACAGCAGAGGATGGCAGGGAGTATCTCCTCAATCTTATTGATACACCTGGTCATGTGGATTTTTCCTATGAAGTTTCCCGCGCTCTGGCATCCTGCGAAGGAGCCTTTATCCTGGTTGATGCAAGTCAGGGGGTTGAAGCCCAGACACTTGCAAATCTCTATATGGCAATGGGACATGACCTTGCAATTATTCCGGTTATTAACAAAATAGATTTGCCGTCTGCTGAGATAGATCTGGTAAAAGACCAGATTGATGAAGATCTCGGCCTTGACAGTGAAACTGCTCTTCTTGTTTCAGCTAAAACAGGTCAGGGTGTTGAAAAGGTGTTTGAATCTGCTGTAAAGCTCATTCCACCACCTACAGGTGATGCAGAAGCACCTTTTCAGGGGTTGATATTTGACTCCCACTATGACTCTTATAGGGGAACCATTGTTCATATACGGGTTTTTCAGGGAACCGTCCAAAAAGGTGACAGGATACTTTTTCTGTCAAACAATGCCACATACAAGGTGGAGGAGGTTGGGCTTTTCCAGATTGTCAGAAAGCCCATGGAGGAGCTTCAGGCAGGGCAGGTGGGTTACCTTATTGCAGGCATCAAGATGATAAGCGATGTCAAGTGCGGTGATACGGTTACACTGGCATCAAGGCCATGTGAGCTTCCCATGCCAGGATTCAGAGAGCCTAATCCTGTTGTCTTTTCATCCATGTATCCTGTGGCTTCCGATGACTATGAGGAGCTTTCCGAAGCCCTTGAAAAACTTAAACTTAACGATGCTTCTCTGATTTTTGAAAAAGATGCCTCGGCTGCTCTTGGCTTTGGTTATCGCTGCGGTTTTTTAGGATTGCTTCATCTTGAAGTGGTACAGGAGCGCCTTGAACGTGAGTATGATATCTCCCTGATTCTCACATCACCTTCTGTTCAGTATGAAATTACAGGAAAGGATGGAGAAGTCAAAATCATTGACAATCCTTCCCATTACCCTGATCCTGCTGAAATTGAAAAGACGCGGGAACCCTTTATCAAGGCATCCATTATTATTCCTGACAAGTATATGGGCGCTGTGATGCAGGTTTGCCTTGAACACAGAGGTGTCAGCACCAATTACCAATATCTTACAAGCAACAGAATTGAGATGAAATTTGAGCTTCCCCTGGCTGAGGTGGTGTATGAATTTTATGACCGCCTCAAGAGTGTGACCCAGGGGTATGGATCATTTGACTATGAAATAGCAGGCTATCAGGACACTGACCTTGTTAAACTGGATTTTCTTGTTAATGGGGAGCGTGTGGATGCTCTGTCCCAGCTTGTCCACAGGGAAAAAGCTGTGGAGCGGGCACGTCATGCCTGCAAGCAGCTCAGGGAGGAGATTCCAAGGCAGATGTTTAAGATTGCAATCCAGGGGGCAATCGGAGGAAAGATCATCTCAAGGGAGACTGTCTCTGCCTACAGAAAGGATGTTACAGCCAAGTGTTATGGCGGAGATATATCACGAAAGCGAAAACTTCTTGAAAAGCAGAAAAAAGGGAAGAAGCGTATGAAGATGGTGGGAAATGTGGAGATCCCGCAATCTGCGTTTTTGTCAGTCCTTAAATCAGGAAAATAGCTGATTATTAGGATTCACCATAGCAAGAAGCTTGCCGGTGACACGGCAAGCTAATGTACAAGGTATGGGCATCCTTCATATGACTCAAAAGGTATTTTACACTTTTTTGTAAGAGATTCCCGCTATTCAGAGTTTTCTCTCCGGAAAGTGTAAAATTGGAAATGAATCATGCAAGGTATGCAGTTTAAACTTGGAGAAAAGCATTAGGCGGTTAACCCTTATCCAATCGCAAACCAGAAATGGGAGTTATGTTTTCTCCATTTGTACTATCAATACATTCAGGGCATATTTTTTCTACACTTATCTCATCACCGATATATAACTCTATGTCATCAAAATATATACTTAATTGATTAATCTCAGAATCATACCATTTGTTATACAATCCTGTTTTAAATTGAAGAAAATCATCTTCTTCAGGTTCATACGAATCTGGTAGGGTTTTTACATTATCAGCGGAAGCTAATAATTCACCATTTTTCCAAAGTCCCAAATACCCTGTGCTTGATTGTGAATGGCGACGTATATTCCAGTCCAGGAATAATCATAAAAAGATGTCCTGAACATTCCATACTCGCTCCAATAATCAATGGCGTATCCACCGGTACTACCATATTCAAAATCGACACCTATGATCTTGTAAGCCTTGTCAACACTGTCTGAATCAGGATTCCCAAGATTAACAAGATAAGGCAGGATGCTATATCCTGAGCATCCTTTTCATCCTGCTTATCCTGATTCAGACAAATGCAATAGCTGCTTAAAATGCAGTAAGGTGTCGATTTTGAGGATCCATTCATGGAGAGGGGCTTTTCGATAAAATGAGCACTCATAGCAGGATCAATGTTCAAAAACATGAGGTTTTATTAAATGGTCAGATCCGGTCTAATTGACATCTGTTCCCGTTATGTGTACCATAGGAACAAACAGAGCGAAAGGAGAAATGGATATGCCGAAAACACGCCTTAATGTCAGCCTTGATCAGGATCTTGCCGAGTTCGCCAAAGTCTTTGCTGCTGAAAATCGTACATCGGTTGCCGATATGGTCACGCAATGCCTGCTGACCCTGAAACGCCGTGTCGAGGGGGAGTATGTGGAACAGATATTTGCCCACCCCGCCTTTGAGCAGGCCATGGAAGAAGCCCAGACCAAACTACGCACCGGGTCAGCACAATGGCATTCATATGATGAGGTCTTCGAAGACTGAAGGAAACAAGATTTGAAGCTGCATTCCTGAAAGCCGTTAAAAAACACGCATCCATAAAAAAACAGATCCGGAAAAAAGTGGATATGATCATTGAAAATCCTATGACCATGGGTGAACCGTTAAAAGGGAACTGGCAGGGGTTTTATTCATGCCCGGTGAAACGCAATTTCATCATCATTTACCTGTATTGTGAGGCATGCCGGAAAAAAGGCGACGATGCCGTGGTGAGCTGCGCGGATTGCAGTAACACGCCGGACAGGAACCTCAAGTTCATCTTGGTTGGCCCCCATGACGTCGCCTATGGAATTTAGCAGTCAGATACGAAGGATATAAACGTGTGAAACATGTCGACAAGAGGCTGGTATGAATATTATACGATCAACCCCGCATCAAAACAAATAACACTCTCTTTGCAGTTTTACAAATGGGGTGATGCAACCCCGGGTAATGCACTTTGCGAATGGGAATTCTTTGCTAAGAAAATAAATGAAACAGAAGGGCGTCTTCCCATTTATTATGTTGACGATATGCTGCGTCAACAGCTTGTCGATCTGTATGCGAGCCTTCCGGAAAATTTCTCCGTAGCGATATTTCTATTTATGCTTCAAAGAGCCCGTGAGGAATCGAGGCCTTTGTCACAATGGAGATGGAAACGCCTTGACATGCCGCTAGAACAACGACCTGATTATCGGTTGGGATATGCCATTGGCAACGCCGATTTTAAAAAGAGGTTTTCAGAAAACAGTATTTTACAAAAATACTTCATTTTTAGCGATGAAGAAGTACAGTTTAAACAGATGTCTTCGGAAGATGTCAGTTTATTATCGAAACAATTGGAAGGTGATGATGCTGTCATATTCAATGACGATGAAGTGGACTCCGATTTTCAAAAGGTAAAGGAATATGCCCTTATTGGAGAGTATATTCGGCCATGGAAGAATTACGGGCTGATGTATTCCGTTTTGGATTGGATTCAATACCTGACTCAAGTTACCCTTGAAGTAGACATGGGGTCAATCTGCGGGGATCAAAGACGTCCCAGGGACTGTTATTATATATATCGATTTTTTACGTGGCTCTCTTCTGAAGAGCCTTTTAAAATCGAGAAAATAACGATGGAGTTTTGTGATGGACAGGGTGAGGACCTTTTCTTGTCACCCCGAAAGGGTGATGCGTTGGAATTTGAAGAGGAAAAAGAGTACCGTCAGGAAATCGATCAGTTATTGGATGACGTCAAAACATCGAATATTGAGCTTTTTTCATTAAATCGTGCATTGGAACAATTTCAATTAACCCCGGATAATTTTTGGGGAACAGACTGTTATGAGTACCCTTCTCTCATTGGCGCTTCGCAAGTAGCTGATGGAACAGATCATAGCTCATGAGGTTGGATTGCAAGCACTGAAGGAGTAAGATATCTGTTCGGTACTAGGGAAGACGTCTCAACGGAATCGATGAAAGAAATTTTGGAGCTGGCCTTGACTCAAAAAGAGGGAGGATATGTCATGACTTTGGCTCATTATCATAGAACCGGAACATGAAGATGCATTCAATGCGCTGCCAGCATCGGGCGTACATCGTTTCAAGATCAATTATGCCTGGACTTGTCGATTCTTACTCAAATTCAACCCGATAATAGATATCCGAAAGCAGCAGTTCACACCCAATAGACGCTATTGTCATAGATTGTCCCATCTCACCGTATAAGGAATAGATCCACTTCCCTTCAGCTTCCCGCACATATTTTTCAATTCGACAATCATGCTGGGAGACAAGAATGTATTCCTGTAGAGATGGGATAAGTTGATAGTGCTGGAACTTTGTCCCTCGATCATACGCTTCCGTGGATTTTGAAAGTATCTCTATGATAACAATGGGATTCAGTAAAGTGTCGAGTCCTTTTTTCTTTTCCAGGTTGACATCTCCGCAGACCATCGCAATATCGGGATAGGTGTACTTTTCAAGCGCTTCGATTTTGACACGCATGTCACTTGAAAGGGCCTCACATGGGGAACCCTCTAACTGAATCCCTATTTTTTGGATCATATTTCGATTGATGCGGTTATGATTCAAACTGGCACCTACCATAGCAAAAACCTCACCATCAAAATATTCATATTTGACTTCTGAAGTTCTTTCAAGTTCAAGATACTCTTCCGGAGTCACTCGGGTTGCTTCTTGAGGCAGAGCGTTCATAGGTGTTCTCCATATGGTTTTGGTTAATAATTATCATCAAATATTAAGTGATTATAAAGTTAAGTACAAGAAGAAAAACAACCGGTGGGAAACGATGTCTCCAAGATTCGCGAGGAATATCAGAAGATTCTGGCCATGGAGAGAATGCCGTCACGCCCGGAGTTGTGGGAACAGCTACCGGAAATACTGTCGTTGTTGAGACAACTCATGGATAGCGAAACGGGATTGCAGTGCCTGGAGGCTGTGTTGAGGTATCTGTTCGGTACGAGGGAGGATGTCTCAACGGAATCGATGAAAGAAATTGTCGAGCTGGCCTTAACTCAAAAAGAGGGAGGATATGTCATGACTTTAGCGGAAAAACTTAGGAAAGAAGGGGAAATCAGAGGGGAAATCAAAGGGGAAGTCAAAGGACAGAAAAAAGGAATTAAGGCAATTGTTGCCATAATTCGCAATGCTGAAAAACAAGGGCTTCCTGTAGAAGTTATTGCTGCAATCGCCCAGGTCGATGTGGATTCAGTGAAAAAAATTCTAAACAACGAGCAGATCGACATTCCATTGCATTTGTTGGATGATATTGCAAAATGAAAAAAGCATTGATTACAGGAATAACCGGCAAGGACGGTGCTTGCCTTGCAGAGTTTTGTACTTTTCAGATATGCTCTACAAAGTAAAGCTCTCCGGTACTCAGGGTTATCTGTACATTCTGTTTGAGCATAAAAGCTATGATGACCAATATCTTTATCTCCAGTTGCTGGAGTATATGGTGAAGATCTGGCGACTCTTCTTGAAGCAGCAGCCGGAAAAGAAAAGAAATCTCCACCGCCCATTGTGCTGCCGTTGTTGATGATAAAATAATAGCTATTAAAACAGGTCTTAGTGTGGAAGAAGTTGCTGTATTGAGGGACAAATAAGCTGGTAAACTACTTCTTGACTCTGATGTTTTTGTGCATATATAAAGGTATGCTGTTGATTTAACAGAGAATATTAACGTATTTAAATGATGATTTGGAGTTTTTCCTCCAGAAAAGGTGACATTAGAGATGATGAAAATCAGATGGAAAATCGGAGTTTTTTACTTATGTTATTGGGAACTGTCGGAGGGTGTGACACCAACAGGGAACCGGCTTCTGCTGTTAAATCCGGTGATGTGGTTGCAACCATTAATGAGTATGATATCACTTTGCCGGAATTTAATGCACTTATGAAATTTGAGTCTGAGGTGGATCCCGAGTTTCAGATAACCATGGGAAGCCGGAAGAAATTTCTGGATTATCTGATACAGAAAGAGCTTTATATTCAGGAGGCATCAAAGCTTAAGCTGGATCAGAAAGATGCCTTTATTCGTACCATTGAAAAGTATTGGGAAAGTACCCTGATTCGCCACCTGCTGGATTTGAAAAACCGTGAATTCAGGGAAAATGTGCTGGTTACACAGGATGAGATAGAGGCATTTTACAGTGAAAACAGGGAGCATTTCAATGATGAGCCTCTTGAAGCTGTGGAAGATCGGATCAGAAAATCCATAAGCGGGAAAAGGATTGCAGCGATGAACCAGGAGTGGACAGATAAATTAAGGGATACTGCCAAAATCAAGATCAATGAAGCGTTTATTCAGGAGAATGGTTCTGACATGGGTTCTGAAGAGGCAGCAAAAGCCGCTGAGTAACTAAAAATGGATACCTATGATCCTCAAAGTTGACAACTATGATTTTGTAAGACTTGTCAACATTGTCTAAATCACGGATTGCCACAGATTACGCTGATTACACAGATTTTTTCAATCTGTGTAATCTTTTAATCCGTTTAATCCGTGATTCAGACAAATGAAATAACTTTTGAAAAAGCGGCATGTTTCATTTCCCGCTTTACACTTTCCTGGATACTATTCCCATTTATCAGGATTCTCCATAAAAAGTGTAAACTACTTTTGGGATGATATGAAAGATGCCGAAAAAGCAATAAAATGTGGATTTTTAGTGCGTAAACACACCAGCATAGGTTAAATAACTACATAATGGAGGGAATCACAAAGACATGAGCCAGGCACAACAGGGAACACAGAAGTTTGTCCGCAGAAAAATCTTTATCAATAAATCATTTCAGACAAATTTTATAATGAAGTTTGTGCTGATACTTGTACTGGGGGGTGGTATCTCCATTGGGCTGACCCTTATGACCTGCCAGGGTACCCTTACCACAAGTTTCATGAATTCAAGACTTGTTATAGAGAATACATCACATGCCATTATGTGGTCTGTTATTTTAACCAATTTGGTTACCACTGCAATTGTGGGCATGATTGTGGTGATTGTGACCCTTGTTGTATCCCACAAGATTGCCGGTCCCATGTTTCGTTTTGACAAGGATATACA
>NZ_LT828556.1:14663-18155 GCF_900170035.1 Desulfamplus magnetovallimortis
TATACAGCGTATTGCCGGAGGAGATCTTAAAAGTCGTATATATATCCGCAACGGGGATCAGCTTGAGGAGATGGCCAAAACACTGAATCTTATGATCCAGAGTCTTAACCGCAAGGTATCCTCACTTCGGGGAGGGATTACAGAACTCTCCCGAAAAGCTGAAGCTGAGGGCATTTCTGTGGATATTTTGAAGGATATACGCTCCATTGAAGAAAACCTTGACGAGATGTTTGAGCTTTAGGATGAGAATAAAAGTTTTATTCGCATATGTAACTGCTGCCCTTGTAATTTCCGGTACCTTTTCTTTGCCCCCTCTCAGGGCAGCATCAGGAAAATGGAATCTTCTGGAAACCAAGTATGTCAAGATCTATTATCAGAATCAGGAAGATATTGAGATGTTTGATAAAAAGATTGATTATGACATGGATTCCCAGGGGTTTGGTTTTTTTGGCAATAAAAGGAGCGGGGCTGATTTTGAAGATGAGCTTAAAAAAAAGATTGACTCCCTTTATGAACGGGTACAGGCCATTCTGGATATGCGAAAAGCCATGAAAAAGGTGAGTGTAAAGATATACACCGATGAAAATGCCCTCTGGGACGCTTATGAGGCTATATATCAAAAGAGAAAACAACTGCGGGCATGGTATATTTTTGAATACCATACCGTATATGTGAACAGGGAAGACCTCAATGAGGGAATTCTTGCCCATGAGATAGCACATGCTGTTATTGACAACTACCTTGATGTTCGTCCTCCGGCTGCCACAGCAGAGATTCTTGCCCGTTATGTTGATATGCATCTTTTTGAGGATTGATGAATCAGGATGAACCATCAAATAATGAAAATCCCATTTTATAAAGCCTCTGCTATTGCCATTATAGCGGGACTCATTCTCGTAGCCATGGGGTGGAATATGCTGTTGACCCTGTCCCGTTACAACTATCAGAAAGGAGTTAATGCCCTTGACACAGAAAGGTATGATCATGCTTTGATCTGCCTTGCCAATGCTGAATCTTTTTTACCTGATCTTTTTGTTGATCTTCCTGTTTCACGGGATTTTTTTCGTATCTATTTTGCCCGGGGGCAGGCCATGTATCATAAGGCAACCGCAGCCGGAGATAGGCTGGCTGAATTTGAACTTCTGGAAAAATCCTGCGCTGATCTAAAAGAGGCAGCAGCCTTAGCACCGTCAAGCTACCGTGTAGCCATTTGGCTGGCAAAGGTTACAGCAAGGCTTGAACTCATCTTTCCCCATGTTCACAGGGATCAGGAGAATCCTTACAGTGCCCTTGAGCTTTATAAGACAGCAGCGCAGTTGCGGCCTTCTGGTATCACTGTTCACTATGAACTTCTCAAATATATGTCTGTCAGGGGAATTACCAGCGGATTTGATGAGCTGGCCGTGAAAACGGTTCAGATATTTCCTGGGGCATACGCTTATCTGAAAAAGGAGTCTTTTTATACACCTGCCCTTGGGGAGAAGATTAAGGAAGGGGTGTTAAAAGCTGCGGAACTTGAAATAACACCCAGAACCACCTATGGGGTGCTCTCTTCAATTTACAGGGATGAGGGGGATTTTGACAGGGCTGCCTTTTATTATGGTGAAAGTTTAAGATTTTCTCCATCCAGTAATAACTACAGCCATTTTCTGCATCTTGGTTGGCTTTTCATGAAAAAGGGTGATATGGCAGATGCACATGCCATGTATATCAAGGCACTTAAAGAGAGTGGAGATGTCGGAGCTGCCCTGAACAGGATTTACAGTTATTATAAAAATGAGGATGATCTTGAGGGGTTCATGCAGCTTACTGTGGTTATTGAAGATGAGTGTCACTCTTCGGAGGAGCTTGATCTTGCAATGGCAAAATGCCGCATGGATATGGAATTGTACGGACTTGCAAGGGCAATACTTATCAGAAGAAGTGTGGAAAAACCTTCAGCCGTGGTTTATGGCATGCTTGCTGAAATTGCCCTGAAAGAGAAGGATTGGGACAAAATGGAGCTTGCTGCCCAGCGTGCCACTGTTTTTGAGCCGGAAAATTCCGTGTATTGGAAGCTCTTTGCAAGGGCATTGCAGAATCAGAGGAAATTTGACAGTGCTGAAGATGCTGCGGACAGGGCACTTGATGCAGCAAAAAGTCAGAAGGAAAGGGCAGGCATACTTGATCAGCGTGCATGGATTCGATGGAGTGCCGGTGACCTGGATGGTGCACTAAAGGACTGGCAGGCTGTTTCTGCAATTAACCCTGAAAACCCATGGTTTTATTACAGGATATCAATGGCATGCAACAGACTTGGAAAAGATGCTGATGCCGAAGATAATGCACGTAAAGCACTGGAGTTGAAACCTGATAATGAAACTTTCATAAAATGGTATGGCAAGATGGAGAAGAATCTTCAAAAATAGTTTTTGAGTTGTTGATTTAAGCATCTCTTCTGCCGTAAAACCCTTAAGGCAACTAAATAAAAACTATCCAAATCTGGGCATCCTTCATATCAGCTCAAAAGTAGTTTACACTTTTCGGAAAATTTTGAACCATGATTAAAGGATTTAAGGATTAACATGATGAATAATCAAGAAAATCCCTTAATCATGAAAATCATGGTTCAGAAAAGTGTAAACCGATAAATGAAAGATGCCCAAATCTGAACCTGGAAATAGATAATAAATGCTTTTCACTTATGACTTTGCCATAATCAATGATAAAGTTCCTATGATAGAATTTTTAGAGAGCCTCACTCTAAAGGAACGTGCTAAAGTATTTGTATATATTGATAAATTCATTGAGTTAAAAAATAATGGCTTGCAGCCGAAAGAGAATTTGTCCAAACATATAGGAGACGGTATCTTTGAACTCAGGGTGAGTTTTGGCAATCGCATTGCGAGAAACTTTTATTTCTATGAGTCCAATGGACAGATAATCTTCACACATGGTTTTATTAAAAAAGAACAGAAAACGCCTGACAAGGAAATACAAAAAGCTATATCAATTCGTAAAGTCTTTAGAGGTAGCAAATGAATACAGCACAAAAATACTTCCAGCAACAATTAAATAACAGTGAGTTTAAACACTCATACCTTGAAGAGAAAACTAAACTGGATATTGAATATCAATTGGAAGAATTAAAGAGAGATATTCAAGCAGTCAAGCCTGTAGATGAACTAATAAAAAAAATTGAAAATATTGAAAAATATCTTATGGCTGTTTAAGGCTAACCTGACGGCAGGCATACTTGATCAGCGTAAATGGATTCGATGGAGTGCCGGTGACACGGATGGTGCAAAGCACTGGAGTTGAAACCTGATAATGAAACTTTCATAAAATGGTATGGCAAGATGGAGAAGAATCTTCAAAAATAGTTTTTGAGTTGTTGATTTCAGTACTCATTGTTTTTACCGTGCATATGGGGCTTATTTTTGTATTTGGGGATGATTGATGTATAATCATCCCCTTTTTTTATTTTTTTTTAAAGGATTGACAGTGGAGGTA
>NZ_LT828556.1:18255-144287 GCF_900170035.1 Desulfamplus magnetovallimortis
TCTTGTGCAACTTAAAAGATTTTGGTACACAGATTGTGAACTTGTGATTTCACAGTTTTTTTTGAATGTCATCGGAATCTTTTTTTAGCGATATTTTGCAGTTCTTTATTATGAGGAGATTTTAAAATGTTTGAAATTGTCAATCGGGAAGAGATGGCCCAGGGAACCATTGTCCTCAATGAGATTGATGCGCCGCGTATTGCCCGAAAGGCAAAGCCTGGTCAGTTTGTGATTCTTCAGGCCAATGAAAAAGGCGAAAGGATTCCCCTGACCATGGCAGATGTTGACCCTGAAAAGGGCACCATCACAATAATATACATGATTGTCGGAAAATCCACCAAGGTTTTTGGCAGTATGCAGGTGGGAGAAAACTATTATGCAGTGATAGGCCCCCTTGGCAAGGCAACCCATATTGAGAAAAGGGGAAAAGTTGTCTGCGTTGGCGGCGGAACAGGTATTGCTGTTCTACATCCCATTACACGGGCACTTAAAGAGGCAGGAAATGAGGTTACAACTATCCTTGGGTCAAGAAATAAGGATCTACTGATTCTTGAGGATAAAATGACCAGTGCCTCCCACCATCTCCATATCTGTACAGATGACGGCTCAAGGGGTCACCACGGTTTTGTAACTGATGTTTTAAAGGATATTCTTGCAAAGGAAAAGATCGATCTTGTTGTTGCCATAGGCCCTGTTCCCATGATGAAGTTTGTCTCCATGATTACAAAAGAGAAAGGGGTTGAAACCCTTGTAAGCCTCAACCCCATAATGGTGGATGGTACAGGCATGTGCGGAGGTTGCAGGGTTTCTGTTGGTGGAACAACAAAATTTGCATGTGTGGATGGCCCGGAGTTTGATGGCCATGCCGTGGACTACGATGAGCTGTCAAAACGACTTACAGCCTATCAGGCAGATGAAAAGATAAGTCTTGAAGAGTGTAAGCAGAATATTTAGTTTCCCAAAAAAACATGCTGTCAGGCATTGTGATATATGGAGGAAGTGATGGTGGAGAAAAAAGCAAAAAAAGAGCAGACCCCGAGGAGCAAAATGCCTGAACAGGCCCCCGAGGTCAGAAATAAAAACTTTCTGGAAGTACCTCTGGGGCTGACTCCGGAGATGGCAATGACCGAGGCGTCACGATGTCTGCAATGCAAAAAGCCAGCATGTGTGGAAGGATGTCCGGTTTCAGTGGATATTCCAGGGTTTATTGCAAGAATTGCCGACGGAGATTTTAACGGTGCTGCTGTAAAATTATGGGAGAGAAATGCCCTTCCTGCTGTATGCGGCCGTGTTTGCCCCCAGGAGATTCAGTGTGAAGGCCTCTGTATTCTTGGTAAAAAAGGGGATTCTGTGGCAATTGGTTATCTTGAACGGTTTGCAGCAGATTTTGCACGGGAAAATGGAACTGCCGAGCTGCCCAAAGTTGCTGAAAAAACAGGTAAAAAGGTTGCAGTCATAGGATCAGGGCCTTCAGGGTTGACCGTTGCAGGAGATTTGATCGTCAAAGGGCATGATGTAACCATTTTTGAAGCATTTCACCAGACAGGGGGGGTTCTTGTCTATGGAATTCCTGAGTTCAGGCTTCCAAAGTCAATTGTTGCCTCTGAAGTTGCAACCCTGGAAAAACTTGGCGTAAATATTGAAACCAACAGTGTTGTGGGAGCCACAGTCACCATTGACGAGCTTTTTGAGGAAGGCTATGATGCGGTCTATGTAGGTGTTGGTGCAGGTCTTCCCCGTTTCATGAATCTTCCTGGAGAAAATTTCATAGGTGTATTTTCAGCAAATGAGTATCTTACCCGCACCAATCTAATGAAGGCGTATCGTTTTCCTGAGTATGATACTCCGGTTGCAAGGGGTAAAAATGTGGTTGTTCTTGGAGCTGGCAATGTTGCAATGGATGCCGCAAGAACTGCCATGCGTCTTGGTGCGGAATCTGTAAAGGTTGTTTACAGGCGGTCAAGGGCTGAGATGCCTGCAAGGGCAGAGGAGCTTCATCATGCAGAGGAAGAGGGAATTGAATTTATTCTTCTCACCAACCCCACACGCTTTTTTGGAGATGAGAACGGCAGACTGACTGGCATGGAGTGCCTGAAGATGGAGCTTGGAGAACCTGATGCTTCAGGAAGAAGGCGCCCTGTTGCAGTGGCTGGCTCTGAATATACAATTGAATGCGATCTTGTTGTTGTCTCTGTGGGAGCACAACCAAACCCACTTTTGACCAATGCAACCCCTGACATTACACTTAACAGATGGGGCAACATTGAAGCAGACCCTGCCACAGGCAAGACAACCAAAAAAGGTGTATGGGCAGGCGGGGACATTGTAACAGGCATGGCAACAGTTATCCTTGCTATGGGTGCAGGAAGGGAAGCTGCTGACTCAATACATGACTATCTTACTTTGGGATGGTAAGAAACAGCCATGGCTTGGGAAGTTTCTTATAACGTACATGGCGGATAGCCGCCACAATCGAAGAGATGAAAGTCGTTTTAAAAACAGCCACTTACTGAGACTTTCATATAAACATACATGGCTGATGACCGCCACAATCGAAGGGATGAAAATCCCAAAACTACGGGGACTTTCATATAAAAAAAGAGAGGTTCATGGTAATTAGTTAAAAGTAAATCATTGCAGTTTCAGAGATGCTGTAATATATATAGAAAAAACTGCGATTTTTTTGAAAGGGAATTAGAGCTGCAAAATTATTTTTTGTAAGACTTGCCGTCTGGCTCTATTCCCTTTCTGCTTTTTTATTTTATGGGTTACTTGTTTTTAGGGCTCTCTTTATTTCAGGGCTTCCTCTTTTTTGAGTACATCCTGTTTTTCAGGACTCCCTGATATAAACTTTATGATCAACAAGTGACAGAGAGTGGATATACCCCCGGATGAACTTCTGATCCCCGAAAATACTTACCAGGCGAATTCCCTCCTCTTCAGGTATGACCTGGTCAACAGCCTCCATTATGAGGCGCTCCTCACTGCTTTCTTCTATAATGTACGCATTTGCTTCACACATTTTTTTCTCCTTGTCTGATGGCCATTTAAAAATTACCATCTGAAAATTCCGGTCACAGGTTTTGGAGTTGTCTCATTTAAATGAAACAAATTCCCTGCCATGCCGTTCAATCAGTTCATCAACAAGCTGGGGAAGCGGGGTTGATGCAAGACCTACAATATCCAGTTTCTCCTGGGTCAGGGGCAGAAGGATTTTACGGGCAGGAGAGAGGGCAATTGCTTCTGCCATCTCCAAAGTCAACTCTCCCATCATGGCATGGGGCATTATAATCCCTATTGTTCCTATTATAAAATCTGCATTCCTCACTGTCTGGACAATGGCATTTATTCCTGAAGCTCCCCTGTTGGCACGGGCCTTCAACATCTGGGCAGTTGCAATGGCATTGGTACCCAGCGCCACTATTTCGACATCTTCCCCAAACCGATCTTTGAGTTTTCTTATAATGGTAGAGCCAATACCGCCACCCTGCCCGTCAATGACGCATATAGTTTTTAATGTATGTGTATTCATAATGGCTCTTCATTAACTGTAAAGGCCTTATATGTCAAGTTTAACATTGCATGTTGTGTTCATTGGGCGTGGATGTTATAGAACCATCATGTAAAATTAATTATGTCCGTAAAGATCTCAATTTTGAGTATATGGTTTGTCAATAAATGAAAAGGTTGTCAGGTTTTAAAACAGCACTAAAGAACATGAGCCGGATTGTCGGGAAAAAGATCCTGAAAATCCTTATTGTTCTTTTTGTTCTTTTTGGCTGTGTAAGCACACTTCAGGTGGTTCTGGTAAGATATATCAATCCTCCTGTTACCTTTCCCATGGTATGGGAGTGGGTGATTAAAAAAAGTACAGGACGACCATATACTCCTTTTATTTATGAGTGGCGTGATTTTGATCAGATATCTTCCCATCTTAAAAAGGCTGTGATGGCAGCGGAAGATCAGCGGTTTCTTTCCCATAACGGATTTGATTTTATTGAGTTAAGGCGTATCTTTGATGAGTTCATTAAAGAGGGGCGTATCCGTGGTGGAAGTACAATTACAATGCAGGCAGCACGATCAATCTATCTGATACCATGCAGAAATATTGTCAGAAAAGCATTTGAAGCGTGGTACACAATATTGATGGAGTTTTTCTGGGATAAAAAAAGAATTTTTGAACTCTATCTTAACTGTGTTGACTGGGGAGATGCAGTTATTGGAGCTGAAGCTGCTTCGCAAAGATACTATGGAGTAAGCTCAGGTAAATTGAACCCTTCTCAGGCTGCAATGATGGCTGGCATATTGCCGGCACCACATCGTTTATCTCCCAAAAAACCTGACAGTTATCTTCTATCACGGCAGAAGCGTATCCTTAAGGATATGAAATTGATGCCGGAATATTAAAATTGTAATAGTGAGATTACAATGGGAAATTAAGAATTGACATTTTACCCAATATTGTGCTTTACGTCAAAAGTTTATAAGCAATCTTATTACTTGAAAAAAATTAGTGCTTTGTCATAGATTAAACGGGCATGATTGATTACGTATCAATCACCCCCAAATATAAAAATGATAGTTATTTTTACGGTAAACAACGGGGAAATTAATTAATAGTTGCCCTTAGATGTAAAGAGCCGACAATGCATTAATAATAGTTTTAAATAACCTGGGAACGAAATTATGGATTATGATGTCATTATTGTAGGCGGAGGGCCGGCAGGGCTTTTTTCTGCATTTCATTTGATGGAGCACGGTGACCTTAAGGTTCTGATGATTGAAAAGGGCAAGGCTCCTCTTGCGAGAAAGTGCCCAAACCACAATCTTCAGAAATGCGTTGGCTGCGAGCCTTGCAATATTCTTTCCGGTATAGGCGGAGCAGGCTTATACTCTGATGGTAAACTCAATTTTATCCCGCGGCTTGGAAAGACCGATCTTACCCAGTTTATGCCCCTCTCATCAGCTCAGGCTCTGATTGATGAAACTGAAGAGATTTTTACCCGTTTCGGCATGGATGGCCCCGTATATCCTACAAATATGGATGAGGCAAAGGAGATCCGCAAGGATGCAAAAAGATTTGGAATTGATCTGCTTCTGATAAAACAGAAACACCTTGGCAGCGATAATCTGCCCGGATACATTGCCGGCATGGCAGACTATATAAAGTCAAAGGGTATGACCATACAAACATCTGAAGAGGTGATTGATATCATTGCCGAAAAGGGTAGGGTAAAGGGAGTTGTTACAAATAAAGGGTCGTACTTTGCTCCCAATGTAATTCTTGCTCCCGGCAGGATAGGAGCAAACTGGGTGGGGGCACTTGCCCAGAGGCATGGCATTCCTGTTTCCCAGCGCGGTATAGAGGTCGGAGTGAGGGTAGAAGTGCATAATGATATCATGGATGATCTATGCAATGTGATATATGATCCCACATTTTTTATACGTACCACAACATACGACGATATTACCCGTACCTTCTGTACAAATCAGGGTGGCTTCATCTCCCTGGAAAACTACAAGGATTTTGTCTGTGTAAATGGTCATGCCTATGCGGGGCGTAAATCTTCTAATACCAATTTTGCCTTTCTCTCCAAGGTTGTGCTCACTGAACCTGTTACAGACAATCAGGCTTATGGGGAGTCCATAGGAAGGCTTGCCACCATTATAGGAGGCGGAAAGCCTATTTTACAAAGATTCGGGGATTTGAAACGGGGAAGGCGCTCCACCTGGAACAGAGTGCAGAAAAGCTACATAGAACCTACAATGACAAATGTTGTTTGCGGTGACATTGCAATGGCACTGCCAGAGAGGATTTTGTCCAATCTTATTGAGGGGCTTGAAACCCTCAACCTTGTTGTGCCGGGTGTTGCCAATGATGAAACCCTTCTTTATGCTCCTGAAATCAAGTTTTTCGCAACCCAGATAGAGACGGACAATGATCTGGAAACATCAATTAAAGGGATGTTTGTTGCAGGTGATGGCCCCGGGGTTGCCGGAAATATTGTCTCTGCCGCTGCAACCGGTCTTATTCCTGCTAAAAAAATTTTGAAAGTCTGACGTAAATGGTGGATGTCAGCCACAACGAACATTGAAATGTAGGGACGGATTCCATATCCGCCCCAAATGGGGCAGAAAATTGATTTTGCCCATACAGTTTCAGATAGTAATTGGGTTTAATTAACTTACCCAAGCTCCCCATCGTAAGCCTGTAAGAGGTGGCTGGAGGTGAGATGAATGGGCAAGTTATTAAAAATCAATTCCATAAAAGCTTATAACAACTCACTCGTTAGAGGGAATTAATAATGGATCTTCATACATATTGTCCTGAAAAACTGTTGACACCGGAAAAAGGGGTGAAGAAAATATCCAATGGCAGCCGTGTTTTTATCGGTACAGGGTGCGGTGAACCACAGCGCCTTATTGAGGCAATGGTGGCAGACCAGACCATTCAGGATATTGTTGTCTATCAGATGCTCTCTTCAACCTTGTCAAAATATGTTAATCAAAGGGATTTTCTGAACCGATTTACACTGAAGCTCTTTTTTATAAGTGTTGCCATGCGTCAGGCTGCATTTGAAGGAAAGATTGATTACATTCCTGTCTATCTCTCCCAGATTCCTGAGCTTTTTAAAAGCCATGAAATAGGTCTTGATGTTGCTCTGATACAGGTAAGCCCTCCTGATCGGTTTGGTTTTTGCAGCCTTGGTATTTCAGTTGATATAACTCAGTCCGGTATGCAGGCCGCAGATATAGTCATAGCACAGGTTAATCCCCAGATGCCAAGGACATCAGGAGATTCCCTTGTTCATGTGGACGAGATAGACTATCTTGTAATGCATGATGAACCCCTTGTTGAAGCTATACCTGATATCAAAAATCAGCAGATCGTGGAGAGAATAGGCCACTATATAAACCAGCTTGTGGATGATGGATGCACAATTCAGGTGGGTTTTGGCCATCTTCCTGATTCTGTTGTTCCATATCTTTCCGGCAAAAAGGATCTTGGCATACATACGCAGGTGATAACAGACGGTCTTCTGCCCCTTTTTGAGAAAAAAGTTGTCACCAACCGTAATAAGTCATATCTGCCTGGCCGGGTTGTGGCATCCCTCTGCATGGGTTCAAAGAAGCTTTATGATTATGTTGACAATAACCCTATGTTCTATTTCAGATCCTCTGAATTTGTAAATGATCCAAATGTTATTGCTAAAAATGACCATTTTATTTCCATAAGCTCCGCACTTGAGGTGGATTTGACAGGGCAGATCTGTACTGATTCACAGGGCTATCTTTTTTACAGCGGCATAGGCGATCAGGTTGACTTCATCAGGGGAAGCAGCATGTCAAAGGGTGGCTTTTCCATTATTGTCATTCCTTCCACAGCAGAGGATGGCAGTGTCTCCCGTATTGTTCCCCATTTAAGTGAAGGCGCAGGTGTTGCAACTACCCGCGGTGATATTGATATTGTGGTAACCGAGTACGGAATTGCAGAGCTTCGGAGAAAAAGCATATATCAACGGGTAATTGAGCTTGCACAGATTGCACATCCAAAATTTCGCCAGCAGTTGATTGATGAGGCTAAAAAACGGCGATATATTTTCCCTGACCAGATGACTCCATCAAGCCAGGATCTTATTTTTCTGGATGACTATCAATATACAATTGCTCTGCCCATGGGCAAGCATATTGATTTCAGGCCGCTTCTGCCCTCTGACGAGTTTGAATCCAGAAATTTTTTCTACTCCCTTCAAGATGATACCATTTATTACAGATTTTTCAACAAGCGCAAGGTGTTTTCGCGGGAGATGCTACAGCGACAGTGGGCAAGTGTTGATTACCGCAGGAATATGAGCATCATAGGATGGCGCCAGATCGGCAGAAGAAAACAGATTATTGCCATTGGTTCATATGCCGAAGCAGATGACAATTCTGCTGAAGTTGCATTTCTGGTAAGGGAGGATATGCACGGACTGGGAATTGGCTCTTATCTGCTTGAGATTCTGGAAGGCATTGCCCGAAAAAATGGTTATATCCGATTTGTTGCCACAGTCCTTGCTGAGAACAGGAAGATGATAAGGGTCTTTCAGAAGCGTTATCCCCATGCAAAGCTTATCCGTGCAGGTGGCGGTGAGGTTGAGGTTGAGATGGATTTTGAACCGTCTGAATCCTGAATCCGGGGCAATGCTTTTGACTTAAGCTTTTGCGCATCAGCATTCCTTTTTTTCTTTGTGAGTTGTCTGAATCAGGATAGTGAATCGTCAAAGCTAAAAATCAAGGTTCGTTTAATTGTAGAGACAAGGCATGCCTTGTCTCTACGTTGCAGATAACCCTAAAATTAAGTCTTGACAGTGCAATAGACAAGATTAACAGGATATGCTTTGTTTTTCAAAAACGTGACTATCATGGGTATCTTTTTTATCCTGGCTATCCTGATTCAGACAATTGCCGAAGGGTCATATCATGGCCGGAAAATTTTTAAGGCAACAGCATTATGCAGGCCTGACACAACTAAAATTGGGTCGTCATTAAACTGAAAATCCGTAATAGGTGCCATCGGAAAACTCTACATCAATACGCAGCTTACCGCCGGTCGCCTCGACATAGCGTTTAAGGGAGGAGAGCTTGAGATCACGACCAAACTTTTCCATGCCCGCAACCGTCGGTTGTTTCACACCAAGAGCCAGGGCGATCTCACCCTGGGTTTTGTTTGCATGTTCCCGCAGATCAGCCAAATGTATGCCCAACAGTATCTTTGCCGCTTTTTCTCGAGCATCGGCAACAACCTCAGGTTTTTCTGCCGCCAGCATTTGATCAAGAGTTTTTGCCATAATCGTCACTCCTTTTTCAATTTTTCAAGGTGCGCTGTGAACTCACGATCAGCAATCGGGATCATTACCATGTAAAATCGTTTTTCGTTTCCGGTCTTATTGCTGGCGCAAAGCAGAACGCCTCTTCGTTCAGGGTCAAACGCATAGAAGACTCTGATTGGCTCGCCCCTGCTCTGGATCCGCAGCTCTTTCATGTTGCTGTGACATGATTTTTTCACAGTGTCAGCGTAAGGTCTGGACAACATGGGACCTCTTTCTCGAAGCACTAAAAGCGATGCCAGCACATTTGCTCTATCAGTGTCACCCAAGGTATCGTACCACTCATCAAAAGTATCTGTCGTTTCGATTACCCACATCACGAACCCACGCCTTATATTTTTTATCTGCACTATAGCTTAAATACTATATAGGCTTTAATCTATACAGTCAAGTAGCTATTTATGACTGGGCCTTCATTGGACAAGTTATTGAAAGTTATTGAAAATCTATTCCTTAAGGAGTGAGCACATAATAATTATCTCTTTTAAAGAACGGGGACAGATTTGACATCTGTCCCCGCTGTTTTTCAGGCCATAAAATCCCTTAACTCAACAGTATGATGTAAGGGACTGCTTGATGTTACTCTTTGGATTTTGAACTGAGTTCTGGAAAATCCCAGTAGAAGAATTCATTATCCTTGGCTCCTCCCCCTTTATCCTGGCGAGCCACTTCATTCTCCCTCAATTCAATTCTGCGTATTTTGCCACTTATGGTCTTAGGTACTTCTGTGACAAATTCAATGATCCTTGGAATCTTGAATTTTGCAAGTATGCTTATGGAGTGCTGGAAAAGCTCAAGTGCAAGCTCTTTTGAAGGGGTGTATCCCTTATTAAGGATAACATATGCCTTGACAAGCTGATGGCGTTTTGGGTCAGGTGTTCCAATTACAGCAGCCTCATTTACAGATGCATGTTCCACAAGAGCACTTTCAACCTCAAAGGGCCCAACCCTGTAATCAGAGGATTTAATAACGTCATCTGCTCTTCCCACAAACCACCAGTATCCGTTTGCGTCCATGGATGCTCTATCACCTGTGTAATAGTAGTTACCCACAAAGACACTTGCCATTTTTTCAGGATTGCCAATGTACTCGGTAAAAAGTCCGATTGGTCTCCATTTATCAAGTTTTACAACAATGTGGCCTGGCTCGTCAGGAACAGTTATCTCGTTACCTTCATCGTCAACAAGAGCCACATCATACATAAATGATGGATAGCCAAAGGAGCCGCTTCGCATTTTACCGGCCATCCAGGGTGGGTTGCCTATCATTGCAGTGGATTCTGTCTGGCCATAAAAATCCCTGATCTCTGTACCGGTAAGTTTTTTCCACTGGCTTATTACTTCAGGGTTGAGAGGTTCTCCGGCCCCTATTGACTGGCGAAGGGCTGAAAGGTCAAGTACTGACATATCCTGGTTGATGAACATTCTCCATGCGGTTGGAGGAGCGCAGAATACACTTACCTTGTGGGTTGCCACAGCTTCCAAGTATAGTGCGCCGTCAAGTACTGTAAAGTTAAAGCCTGTAGCTGTTGCTCCTACATTAAGGGGAGCAAAAAAGCTGCTCCATGCCCACTTTGCCCATCCAGGTGCGCTCAGGTTGTGATGAACATCATCTGGCCGTATGCCGGTCATGACAGATGTTGAAAGATGTCCTATGGGGTATGAGGCTGCTGTGTGTCCAACTTTTTTGGGAAGCCCTGTTGTTCCTGATGTAAAGAAGCAGAAAAGAAGGTCATCTGACTTTGTCTTTGCAGCATCTGCCTCTTTGGCTTCTTTTTCAAGTGCGCTATAGTTTGTCCACCCTTCTGCTGTTTTATCACCAAGGAGAATCTTGATTTTTGGTTTTACTCCTGTGGCGTTTATTGCTTCATCCATAAGGTCTGTGTAGATATCTGCACATATGATTGAATCAGGAGCATATGACTCAAAACGGAACTGAAGCTCCCGCATGGTCATTGTTGTTGCTGTGGGTACGGTGACAAGTCCCCCTTTTACACCAGCATAGCTTGCAAACCATGTTTCAGGAACAATGGGAACCATCATGTAAAGGTTGTCACCTTTAGCAACTCCAGCGTTTCTGAGGGCATTGAGGCATTGGTTTCCATTGGCCGCAAATTCGCTGTATGTAAATTTTCTTACATCCTTGGTGGCAATGTCAGTCCATATCAGTGCGGTGTTATCCCCCCGCTCCTTGACGTGCAACTCCTCGAAAACTTCTTCAGCCCAGTTAAAGTACTCCGGCAGTTCCATGAAGTTCAGTGTCTCAAAGAATGCTTTGGCAGCAGCTTCCTTTTTCTCATTGTCCTCCATCATGTTAAGTTCCATTACGTCGCGGTATAACTTTTTCATGGTCATTGCTCCTGTTAAAAGTGGAAATTTAGTTAGATATGTTTTTTGGGTAATCCATTTTCACGGTAAACAGGCATGATTGATTACGTATCAATCATCCCCAAATATAAAAATGATAGTCATTTTCACGGTAAAGAAAATGGTTTAGATGTACACAGGCGATTCGGGAATACTAATTGATGCAGTTTTACATTATACTTTGCATGCAGTGATCTTGCCTAACGAGCGCTCAGTCTAAACTTTCTGCAATGGATATAGATTAATCATGTTCTTTTTGTCAAAGACTTTTTTTGTAAATTTCTTTTTTTTCATGAAAAAGATACGGTGATTTGAAAATAAGCCGGCCGCGCTATGATTTTTGGGTCTGATAATATGTGACACGCAAAACAAAAACCCCCTTTGTCTATCCATATCTGATAAACAAAGGGGGTTTTAAAAAAGAAGGAATTGATTTTACATCTGCCTTTTTATCAGCGTCAAGCTGAAGGTAATCGAGCATTATTGTATATCAATTATCCCCAAATATAAAAATGATATTTGTTTTCACGGTAAAAAGTTACATTGCAAAGGCATCTTCTGGAAATTCCATGATTGCTGTGATATTTGACTGTATGGCATCCATTTTGCCAAGGGTTGAAGGCAGCACATATGTGATGAAGTACTGGGCAGTTTTAACCTGACCCTGGTAGAAGGCAAGATCCTTTTTCTTTGCTTTTTCGATTTTGGGGGCAGCAACCACAGCTCTCCAAAGCTCAAACCATGCCATGCAGACATCGCCGCAGATATCAAGGAACGGGTGTGCAGTTGCAAAGGCATCCAGAACCTTTTCAGACATTGCATTCATGCCCATGTGCATTGCAACTTCACCAAGACGGTTGACAGCCTTTTCAACTTTTGCTGCCATATCTGCAAGTATTTCGATCTCTTTTGCAGCAGCAATTGTGCGGTTCATCTCACCAAGCAGATCCATGAAATGTTTGCCTTTGTTCATTCCAAGTTTTCTTCCCAGAAGATCCATTGCCTGAATACCGTTGGTTCCTTCATAGATGCTTGTGATCTTGCAGTCACGCAGAAGTCTTTCCTGTGGATACTCCTGTATATATCCATATCCGCCATATACCTGAATACCCTGTGTGCAGACATCAAAGGATCTGTCTGTGCAGTATGCTTTCAGGATTGGTGTCATAAGTTCAATAAGACCTTGGTATTTTGCCTTTTTCTTCTCATCCTCTGTGACCTTTGCCTTATCAAAAAGGTATCCCACATAGTAGATAAGTGTTCTCATGCCATCAACATATGCCTTCATGGAGATGAGCTGGCGCTTTACATCAGGGTGTTTGATAATGGTAACAGATTCAGGATTCTTGTCAAACATCTTCATGAGATCAGTACCCTGTACCCTTTGCCTTGCGTAGTTTACGGCATTGATATAGGAAGCTGTGGCAAATCCAAATCCCTGAAGTCCTGTGCCAAGGCGGGCTTCATTCATCATTACAAACATGGCTTTCATGCCTTTGTTCTCTTCTCCAAGAAGCTCTCCTATGCAGTTTCCTTTAGAGCCAAAGGACAAAGATGCCGTGCTGTTTCCGTGAAGTCCCATTTTCTCTTCAATACCTGTACACTCAACATCGTTTCTCTCTCCAGGACTTCCATCTTCATTTATTCTATATTTGGGAACCAGGAAAAGAGATATTCCTTTTGTTCCGGCAGGAGCGCCTTCAATTCTGGCAAGTACAGGGTGAATTATATTTTCGGTCAGGTCGTGATCACCGCCGGAGATGAATATCTTGTTGCCGGTGATTGAGTATGTGCCGTCTTCGTTTTTCTTTGCAGATGTGGTAAGTGCTCCTACATCAGAGCCAGCTTCAGGCTCTGTGAGACACATGGTTCCTGCCCATTTGCCGGTGTAGAGGTTTTTAAGATATTTTTTCTTCTGCTCTTCGGTTCCAAACTCTTCAACAAGTTTGCCGGCACCATGTGTAAGACCAGGATACATCAGAAATGAGCAGTTTGCTCCGGTGAACATCTCTGCTGCTGCCATGGAGAGAACCTTGGGCATTCCCTGTCCGCCATATTCAGGATCATCACACACAGCCACCCACTCACCTTCACAGAAAAGCTTGTATGCACGACGATATGTTTCAGGAGGAGAGACCTGGCCGTTTTCCAGAACGCATCCATTATGGTCACCATCTTCCTGGGTAGGAAGTATCTCCTTGATTGCAAGGTTCCTTGCTTCTGTTACCACCATATCAATGGTTTTTTTATTGAAATCCTCAAAAGCTTCATGTTTTGAAAGCTCTGCCACATTAAGAACTTCGTGAAGCAAAAAATCCTGATCCCGTCTGTCTGCGATTGATTGAGCCATTTTTCATTCTCCTGTGATTTTATTAGTTATATTAATCAAAAATACCTGAATAAAAAGTACTATTTAAGATGTGCGGGAGTCTATCTTGTTGCAATACCGCTCATCAACATTTCAAAAATCATATCAAGCCTGTTTTTCAGGGCATCTTCGTGACTGCCTGCTTTATCAATATCGTCTTTGTTTGTGCCGTGGTCTCTGGTTGTATTGTTTGTTATATTATTGATGTCTCTGATGTCGCTATTTGCTATGTGATTATCGTCTCTGCTTTCAATGTTTTCCCCTGACTCCTTGTCATTTCCAAATATTGCAGCCCATGCAACAGCATGTGTCATTTCTGAAAAAAGCATGGCCATCTCCCTTGCAGGATATGGTTTGAATTCACTCTCTCCGCCCTGCTCAAATATTTTTTGAAACAAGGCGATCTCTTTTTCGTGCATACGGTTGACCTTCTCGTTTAACTTCGGAACAACCACAGCATCAATGGTGCTTCTTTCTGAGATATATATACGAATGAAATCACTGTTTAGTCTGTAAAAAGATGCCTTTGCAAAAAAACACTCCCTTAGCTTTTCTCTTGCTGACAGCTCTTTTCGGGTGCTTATTTCAAAAAAAATCTGTCCCAGCCTGTGAACCCTCTCCATTACAAGATCATGGTAAATCTGCTTTTTGCTGGAGAAATACTTGTATATTGTTCCAAGGGGATACTGGGACTCCTGACTTATCTGTGCCATGGTGGTACCATGGAATCCCTGGGTGGCAAATATGGATAGAGCTGACTTAAGTATCTCTTCGCGTCTTCTCTGGTCATCCCTTTCCTTGCGTGATATGGTCATTATAAAGTCTCCATGATAATTTCAATTTTAGAATTGACATTCTAATGAAATGGGGTAAGATGTCAAGTAATTTTTTAGAACCTCAAAAAAAAGAGTGACATGACAGTCAATCGACAACAGAATACAAAGCGGTTTTGAAGGAGGGGAGAGTGACCCATGAGATCATACTGGCACCATTGCAGGGATATACTGATGCGGTTTTCAGGGATATCTATTTTCGCCATTTTGATGGTATAGAGAGTGCGATGGCTCCTTTTATATCAACAATGGGAGAGCATCGTCTCAATTTATCCCGTTTAAAGGATATTTTGCCGGAAAACAATTCTCACGCCAGGGAGCTTATACCCCAGATACTTGGCAATGTTGCAGGGGACTTTCTTTTTCTTGCAAAGGAGATTGAAGCCCTTGGATATGATATTGTCAACTGGAACATGGGATGTCCCCACTCCAAGGTGGCAAAAAAAAAGCGGGGTTCCGGAATGCTGCCATGGCCGGGCATGGTGGACGAGCTTCTGGCTTCTGTTTTTGAAGAGCTTCCATGCAGATTATCCATAAAACTTCGCCTTGGGCGTCATGACAGGGAAGAAATTCTGCGTCTTCTGCCTGTTTTTGAAAAATATCCCATTGAAGAGCTGATTGTTCATCCCAGAACAGGAGTTCAGATGTACACAGGAAAAGCTGATCTTGATTATTTCAGGGTAGTTTCAGACAACACTTCTCATAATCTTGTCTATAACGGAGATATTGTCTCCTTGAGATTTTTTGAGGATGTTGCATGTCGTTTTTCCTCAATAAAAAGATTCATGATTGGCAGAGGAGTTCTTGCAAATCCCTTTCTCCCTTCAGAGATAAAAGGCAATGTCCGCAAAAAGGAAGATGATCTTGATAAAATAAAAATGTTTCATGATGAGCTTTTTGATGCTTATTCACAAAAATTTTATGGTCCGGTGCATGTTACCGGACGAATGAAGGGATTTTGGGGATATATGGGACCATCTTTTCCGGAGAGCCGCAAGTTCATAAAGAGGATGCTCAAGGCAAAGGGCAGGGAAGATTATCGTTCGGCAGCAGAGCTTTTTTTTCAACAAAGCCTGTTTTTCTGCCGCCTGAATAGTGTTCTTTCAAGGTTTGATTGTCGGGTAGAAAATGTCTTGAACCTTTGAAAAGCCTTAAAAGTCACCCGACAGTTTAAACTTGAAGAAGCAATAGCTTTTTTTCAAACCTGAAATCTCAAAGTTGACATTTTGTCTATCCTTCTGTTTCAGACACTGTTGACAAGGCTTACAAGATCATAGGTGTCGATTTTGAAAATAAACATTATCAGTAAATAATAAACATTAAAGGAGATTAATACAGATGGAACCTCTGTTTCAGCCAATTCATATCAACAAACTTGTTGTCAAAAACCGTATTTTCATGCCTGCCATGCATCTTGGAATGGCGGAAAATTTTAATGTCACAGACCAGATAATTGATTTTTATGCTGAAAGAGCCAAAGGAGGGGCCGGCATGATATCTGTGGGATATGCCACAGTTGATGAACTTTCCGGCAACACCCTAAATATTGGTGCTCACATTGATGATCACATTCCTGGATTAAGTCGTCTTGCATCTGCCATAAAGGAAAACGGAGCTGCTTCGTGTGTGCAGATCAACCATGCGGGGCGTTATAACATGTCCTTTTTCCTCAATGGCGAAAAACCGGTTGCTCCCTCTCCCATTGCATCAAACCTTACCCGCGAAGTTCCAAGGGAGCTTGATATTGATGGAATAAAAAACATTATCCAGCGGTTTGCAGATGCTGCCGTAAGGGTAAAAAAAGCTGGCTTTGACGCTGTTGAGATCCTTAGTGGAACAGGTTATCTCATAAGCGAATTTCTCTCTCCTCTTACCAATAAAAGAGAAGATGAGTATGGTGGAACCTTTGAAAACCGCATAAGGTTTGGCATTGAGGTTATGCAGGCAATAAGGGCTGCTGTCGGTTATGACTACCCTGTAATTGTAAGGATGAATGGAAATGATTTCATGCCAGATGGTCAGGGGAGAAAGGAGCTTAAAGGTTACGCAAAAGCCCTTGTTGAACAGGCAGGGGTGGATGCCTTATGCATCAATGTAGGGTGGCATGAAGCAAGGATTCCCCAGATAACATCCTCTGTGCCAAGGGGAGCATTTGCATATCTTTCCAGGGGAATCAGGGAGGTTGTTGATGTTCCTGTTATTGCAAGTCACAGAATAAATGATCCTGAAGTTGCAAGGCAGCTTATAGGAGATAGTATGTGCGATATGGTTGCAATGGGCAGAAGTCTTATTGCAGATCCTTTTTTGCCTGTAAAGGCAAAGGAGGGACGGGAGAAGGAAATCATCCACTGCATTGCCTGTGCCCAGGGCTGCTTTGATAATCTCTTCAAGCTCAAACATGTTGAGTGCCTCTGCAATCCAAGGGCAGGCCATGAAAATAGTCGCAAAATTGTTGAAATATCTGATGACAATGCATCTAAAAAAGTTATGGTCATAGGTGGTGGAGCAGGTGGTATGAGTGCTGCAACAGCAGTTGCAGACAGGGGATATAACGTCTCACTATATGAAAAAGGCAACTGCCTTGGTGGCCAGCTTTTTCTTGCAGCAGCTCCTCCCGGAAGAGGGGAGTTTGCTGAATTTGCAAGAAATCTTGCAACACAGACAGAGATCAGAAATGACAGAATTAAAATCCATCTGAACAGCAATGTGGATAGAGCTTTGATTGAGCGGGAAAATCCTGATCATATTATTCTTGCAACCGGAGCATCACCCATGACACCTCCCATACCAGGAATTGAGATGAGCCATGTTGTTCAAGCGTGGGATGTGCTTATGAACAGGGTTTATACAGGAGACAGGGTGGTTGTTGTTGGCGGTGGTGCAGTGGGGGTTGAGACAGCTCTTTTTCTTGCAGAAAAAGGAACCCTTTCTGGTGAAGCCCTTAAATTTTTGCTGGTAAACAGGGCAGAGGATAAACATCTTTTGTATGAGATGGCCACAAAAGGGACAAAGAAGATCACCATTGTGGAGATGCTTGACAAGGTTGGAAAAGAGTTTGGCAAGAGCACAAGATGGGGTATGCTTCAGGATCTTGGACGTTTTGGCATTGAATCAAGGGTTGGAAGCCGAGCCCTTGAGATCAACAGCGAAGGTATCCGCATACAATCTGAAAACGGCGTTGAGACAATTCTTGCCGATACTGTTGTTATTGCCACAGGTTCAAAATCTGAAAACAATCTTGTAGATGATATCAAGGATTTGAACATTCCCTTTGATGTTATAGGGGATGCCAAAAACATTGGTATGGCCTTTGATGCTGTTCATCAGGGCTATCTTGCTGCAATGGCGTTGTGATAATCCAGCATTTTCATTTGTCGGTTTACACTTTTTTTGAACCATGATTTTCATGATTAAGGGATTATCTTGATTTTTAATCGTGTTAATCCTTTAATCATGGTTCAGAATTTTTCGAAAAAGGAATATATTGACGACAGACTAATAATACATTAACAATAAACAATATCCTTCATTTGCCGGTTTATACTTTCAGGAACAACATTCCCGTTTTTGGGGAATATTACTACTCTTGAGAATCTTACAGAGAGGGAGAGCATGACTGAAAAAAATAAAACCATGATCCTCACAGTTTGCCCCAGTTGCCAGAAAAAATACAAGGTTCTCGCTGCCCTTATTGGTAAAAAACTCACCTGCAAGTCATGTTCAGATGTTTTTGAAATAAAATCAAGAAAAAGCTCTCCCCAGATTCCTGATATCTGCAGGGTTGCAATGTTTGAGAAAATGGTAACAAAGGAGCAGGTAGAATATGCAATGTGCTCCTTTCAACTGCTTGGCAAGGCTGGTTCATCAATTTCTTTTGATGATTTTTTTGTTATGTGTGGCCTTGTTTCCGATGAACAGATGGGAATCTTGAATGAGAGGATTGAATCACTGAAAGTTCGCCAGCTTGATAACCGTTTTTGTACCATTGCCATAAAAAATCGATTTATTACACAGGAAGAAGCGGATGATGCCCTTGAAAAACAGGCAAGACAGTTCAAGGATCACCAGACAATGGAACTTATCGGAGATATACTCGTCAATGACGGTGCAATGACCCAGGAACAGCAGGAGAGGGTACTTGCAAGTCAAAAACGCATGTCCGCTGTTTTTGTTTCACAGGACGAATCCCAAGACGAATCCCGAGATGAATCCCAAGACGAATCCCAGGATGAATCACCAGATTCAGCTCCGGCAGTAGATTGTGAAGGAAACACCAATTTTGACTCATCATGTTATCCTGAGCCATCATCTCCATCAAATCCACCATCTTCTCCTGAGCCATCATCTCCACCAAAGCCGCCATCTTCTCCTGAGTCATCATCTCCATCAAAGCCGCCATCTTCACCTGAGTCATCATCTCCATCCAAGCCGCCATCTTCACCTGAGTCATCATCTCCATCCAAGCCGCCATCTTCACCTGAGCCATCACCTCCATCCAAGCCGCCATCTTCACCTGAGCCATCACCTCCATCCAAGCCGCCATCTTCACCTGAGTCATCATCTCCATCCAAGCCACCATCTGCTCCAGTTCCACCATCTCCTTCTGAGCCACCATTTTCTTCAGCATCCAAAGAGAATAAGGATTGTGACAAATCAAGGTTTGACAACACCGGAGATAGCGGGAAAATATTGCCAGCATTCAGGATTCAGGTTGCAGGTGACGGGTTAAAAGCTCTACTCCAGATTAACAGGATTACAGATAAGATAGTTACGCTTGATATGGTAAGGTCTGAAATGAATGCTGCTAAAATTGCGTATGGAGTGGTTGATGATGGTGTTATTGAATTGTTTTTACGAAAAGTATCAAAAAAAATACTGTTAAATAAAAGAGCCGCATTAAATAGTGAGCATCCAAAGGATAATGGTGCTTCCAAAAATGACGATGCAGGGATAAAAAAAGAGGAAGATCCATTTTTTGAACTTGTAATAGCAAGGGGCCTTCCTGCTAAATCCGGAAAAGATGCTGTTGTAGATTATTTTTTTGATACAGATTATCTGAAAATTGGCGCAAAAAAGAAGGATGGCAGTATTGATTTCATGGACAGGGGGGAGATACCTTTTGTGTCAGCAGGAGATTTGCTTGCGGAAAAAACACCTGTTGAGTGGCCAACCCAGGGGGTGGATGTCCATGGATTGCCCATTGAAGCCCAGGCCGTTTCGGATATTCCTATAAGATGCGGTAAGGGCGCTGCATTTTCCGAGGATAAACTTAAGGTTGTGGCAAAGGCAGCAGGAGAACCAAGAGTTACCTACGATGGTATGATTTCGGTTCTGATGGAGCACAAAATTGCAGGTAATATCGGCTTGAAGACCGGTCATGTTGACTTTGAGGGCAATATAATCGTAAGTGATACAGTTAGAAGCGGTTTTCGTGTTAAGTGTGCTACATTGAAAGCTGCAACCATTGAGTCCGCTGATATTGAAACCACAGGAGATGTTCTTGTAACAGGAGGTATAACAGGGGCAACTATTCGTTCCCAGGGGCGTGTTGTAGCAAAATATATCATAAAATCAGATATCTCTGCATATGGTGATGTTGTTGCTGAAAAGGAGATTCTTGACTCTACCATCCAGACCAGTGGTTCTTGTATCACAAAAAACGGAAGCATGATATCTTCTGAAATTGCATCCAAACAGGGTATTGAATCAAGAGAAATTGGTACTGAAACATCTTCACCATGCATTTTGCGTGTTGGAGGAGATGATCATCTTGAGAAGGAACTGGCATCTATAAGGGATGAGACAGAGGCATGCAGGGAACGCATGGAAGAGAGTGTAAAAAATGCCAATCAGTTAAAAAAAGAGAATCGTGAGCTGGCCGAGAAAATTGTTGCCTTTGCCCATGTTCAGGACAGAGGACAGCTTGAAATATCTGAACTTAAACGAAAGCTTGATCTCTTGGCATTTTCAGGGCAGACAGCTAAGGGAAAAGAGAGTCTTGATAAACGTAACATATTAAATTCAATGGATGCTGTTTCTGAAAATATGAAATCTGCTGAGAATGTAGAAGCTGATAATGCCAAGCATGGAAGTGCAGAGTCCCAGATTGTTTATGAAATTCAAAAATTAAATGAAAAAATCCAAAAAGCCAGTCATGATCTGGAAATATTGTTTAAAAGAGAAGAAGCAATTCAGGAAGAGCTTGAAGCTGCCGATAGAAGTTATAATGATGCTAAAGAGAACATTGAGGTTTTGAAATACAAAAAAAAGATGATCTTAAAAACATTCAGAAAAAATAAAGGTGCTGCAATTATCAAAGCTCGAAAGGCAATATTGCCCGGAACCGTAATAACAGGGAATCATACCAGAAAGGTTGTGGAGAGCAGACTTGGAGGCGTTGTTCTTAAGGAGACAAGGCTCCCCCAAAAGGATGGAGAGCCTGAGGAGTGGGAGTTCTCTGTGCATAAAAAATGATATATTTTAGACAAGATTGGCAAGGGTTGAAAATATTACTGTGACTATAGTATTCCAGATAATTAAATTGGCAAGCACAATGTAGGGGCAACCCCATGTGGTTACCCTTCAAGGTTAAGATTAAGAAATATTTTTCTGGAAGCCTATACTTTGAGTATTTAGGTTGACATAATTATTTATTACCATTAAATTTACAAAAGGCGGCATCATTCATATCAAGCTAAACTATATCAAGCTAAACTGGACATGGCTGAGATGCAGTCATCTCCAAGGATGGAAATTTCTATCCCTTTCCACGGTAAATGAAACAGATGCCATAAAGGCAAACTCTTCGAAAGGAGAGGACGCAAAGCTTCCGGCCTGACCCATATATGTAAGTAGCGATACAAGTTAGAATGTTATATTTTTTTAAGTTTTAACTAATTGTTTCTTTGTATCTACTGTTCTTTCAAAGTTTGATTGTCGGATAGAAAATGCCTTGAACCTTTGAAAGGTCTTAAAAGTCACCCGACAGTTTAAACTTGAAGAAGAACTACTTACATATGAATATGAAAAGGTAGCGGGGTTGCTGATAAAAAATATTTGAGAGTGACTTTTTTCGTCTTGATTTATCAGCTTTTAAACATTAATTGGCTTTTTAATTGCCACAAGACAGCTAAAGGGAGGGTGTTATGGTATCTTCAATAAATAACAGTGCCCAGGCTATCCAGGCCTTTGGTACAGGTATGGCTGTCACTGCAAACAATGTTGCCAATGTGGAATCAGATGATTTTAAAAGCAGCAGGGCAGTGATGAATGAAGGCGATAATGGCAGTGTCAGGGTTACTTTGAGCCAGGACGCATCTCAGGGACCTCTTGTTACAGGTAGTGATGGCATGACAAAGGAGCTTTCCAACACCGATCTTGCCAAAGAATTTACCGGAATGATTAATTTTCAGTCCGGTTATGATGCAAATATCAAGGCTGTTCAGGCAGCGGATGACATGAAAGGCACAGTGATAAATATGATTGCCTGAGATTGTGGCGGTCATCAGCCATGTACGTTATTAAAAATCAATACCAAGGGGTATATTGGAGACTTTGCAGCTTGCTGCTTTTTCCTGACCTGTTTTTCTAACACACTGAAATCAAGATTATAAAAGGGTAATTTGATGGCTCTTTAACGAGCTGTTAAATTACCCCTTTTTTTTGGGTGAGGAGCTCATGCTTCATTGCCGGATTTACTCAAAGTCGTGATCCATGATCTTGTAAGCCTTGTCAACACTGTCTGAATAAGGATTCCCAAGATTAACAAAGATAAGTCAGGATTATCTATCCTGAACATCCTATCCATTATGGTTATCCTGATTCAGACAAATGCAATAACTTCTGAAAAAGCAATAAGATGTCGATTTTGAGGATTTAGCTCTTCTTCGTATTTTATATGAAAGTCTCGGTAACATCCTGTTTTTAAAACGACTTTCATCTCTTCGATTGTGGCGAGAATCGCCATGTTGGTTATATAAAACTTCCGGCATATTTCATATCCCTATAAAATACTTTACATGTTTTTTAGAGAATGGTGTCAGCTACAAGAGAGAATGGTGTCAGGGAAAACCACTTATGACACTTGAGTTCTTTTTAAATAAAAAATAAAAAATGACCACTTGGAATAATGAAAATAGAAAAAAACATTGGATAATTATTGATAATCATCAAAAATGCCTTGACAATTTGATGCCTTTGCATTAATAAGCGCACAGGGGTGTTACTGTTTAGAGAAACTTTCCTGCGCCAGGGAAACAACCGTTAATTCCAAATTTTCAGGAGTATCAAATGAAGGAAAATGCAAGTTCCATTGATAAGGGAGTAACCATTGCTTCCGTTCTCTGTTGTGCCGTTTTTATCGTGGCCACATTGATTTCACCAGATGCTGTCAAAGGGCTGTTTGACAAACTTTTTAAATTTTTTATCGACAACTTCGGGTGGTCATATCTGCTGGTTGTGGCATCTTTTGTGGTGTTCTGTTTTGGTATTGCATTCAGCAAATTTGGCTCTGTAAAGCTGGGAAAAGACGAGGATGAGCCTGAGTTCTCTCTTCCTGCATGGTTTTCAATGTTATTTGCTGCCGGTATGGGCATAGGTCTTGTGTTCTGGGGGGTTGCCGAGCCTGTTTACCACTTTGCAGGTCCTCCTTTTGCTGAAGCTAAAACAGCACAGGCAGGAGCTGATGCCATGAGAACAACCTTTTTCCACTGGGGTCTTCATCCGTGGGCATGTTATGCTGTTGTTGCCATGCTGCTTGCATACTCTCATTTTCGTAAGGGAAATCCATGTCAGTTGAGTTGGATACTTGAGCCCCTTATCGGGAAGGAAAGAGTGAAGGGACTAATGGGAAGATCCATTGATACACTGGCTATTGTTGTAACGCTTTTTGGAGTTGCAACATCCCTCGGGCTTGGTGCAATGCAGGTTTGTACAGGATTGAGCAAGCTTTTTGGCATACCTAATACAGTGACTGTTTCCATTTTAGTTATTGTTGTGGTGACGGTTCTGTATATTATTTCTGCGGTAAGTGGTGTTGACAAAGGGATAAAGCTTTTAAGTAATACCAACATGATTATGGCTTTTGGCCTTCTGGTTCTCATGCTGTTTAACGGCCCGACAGTTTATATATTGAAGTTCCTGATCGAATCCCTTGGAAATTATGCCCAGAACATTATCTGGCTAAGTTTTTTCATGGATACAACAGGCGGAGTTGCCAAGCATGCAGGTTATGAGTGGATAGGTGCCTGGACTGTATTTTACTGGGCATGGTGGCTGACATGGGCTCCTTTTGTTGGCGCATTTATCGCCAGAATTTCCAAAGGACGCACCATAAAAGAATTTGTCATGGGAGCACTTCTTGCACCAACACTTTTGTGTGCTATATGGTTCAGTATCATGGGAGGAACAGCTATCCATATGGAGCTTGCCGATCCGTCAGTGGGTATTGCCGATGCAACATTCAAAGATGTTACAACTGCTATTTTTGTGATGTTTGACCATTTTCCAATGGGTTTCTTTCTCTCTCTCATGTCAATGATAATTGTTTGTATCTTTTTTATCACATCTGCTGATTCTGCGACCTATGTTGTTGGTGTTATGAGTTCCGGCGGTGATCTCAATCCTAAAAACAGCCTTAAAATATTCTGGGGCCTTCTGTGCAGCACAATTGCAGCCATGCTTCTTCTCACCGGAGGTTTGAAAGCCATCCAGACAGTCTCTTTTGTGGTGTCATTTCCTTTCATGATTCTTATGGTGTTCATGATTGTTGCTTTTCTACGCTCTCTGGCTTCAGAAAGGGTGTAGTGCACTGTCAACACTTAATTTTAGGGTTATCTGCAACGTAGAGACAAGGCATGCCTTGTCTCTACAATTAACCGACCCCTAAAAGCAAGTAATGTATCTATTTCCACGGTAAATGGACATGGCTGTGATTTCGCCACCCCCGAACATTGAAACAATGTATCCATGTTCACGGTAAAAAAAACTATTGTGTATTAAACGTTCCCTCTTCTGTGCCTGAACATCAGGCGCCGGTCAGGGAACGTTTTTTTTTGCTTTTTTCTCTCCTGATGTTTTCAGGCTACTTTGAATCTCAATCTTTGCTTTACAAATCATCTTCTACTTGATAACGTTCCTTTCATTTATTAACACTTATTTGAGTAACTCAAGAGTCGTAACGATAAGACAGAGAGGTTATAACATATGGGGTTATTTGGCTTTTTATCCCGAAAAACACCTGAAAGCTTTGAAAAAAAAGGGGATTCTTTTTTTGACAAAGGGGCATTTGGTTATGCTAAAATTGAGTACGAAAAGGCAAGGGAGTATCATCTTGAAAAACCATCGGAAGATGTCTCATTTGGGGAACGTATTGCATTTAAAATTATTGATACATCTGAAAGACTTGCCATTACCCATAAGGAAAAAGCCCTTGAGTATATTGAACTTGGCTGTTTCAATGATGCCCGTGATTTGCTCTCCCTTGCCCTTGAGCTTGTTCATAATCCAGACCTGAAAGCAGAGATTCTCCACCTTGGTGAAGTTTTAAGTGAGTGTGAAAAAACAGGTTTATTGCCAGGAGATTCCGGTAGTTTGCAAGGGAATTCTGGTAATTTGCCAGGGGGTTCTGGTAGTTTGCCACGTGGGGACGGTAGTTTGTCTGGAGGTTCCGGTAATTTGCCAGGGGACTCCTTTAATCAAGCTGAGATCACCTCAAAGGAGTTTACTGAAGATAGTCAGGGCAATATGTATGATGGTTTAGAGGCAGAACCCAATGAACTTCAAGAGACCTTTTTTGCTTTGTGCAGCACCCTTGATGAGACAAGGCAGATAGCCTACGCAGATTATGGTCAGGATTTTGTTTCAGGATTTGTACTCCTCAATGAAGGAGAGTTTGAAGAGGCTTTGGATTACCTTTTAAGGGCGCTTGAGAAAAACAGCCATCGTAAAACCCATATTCCCCTTGAGATTGCAGTTTGTTATCTCAATATGGGAGAATATTCAAGAAGCAAGGTATATGGAGAAATTTATCTTGGTGATTTTCCAGGGTCGGAAAGCGGATGGCATCTAATGTGTGAATCTTTCTGGTCTGCAAGAGAGTATGAAGGAGCGCATGAGTTTCTTGATCGCCTTATGTCAGATGGTGATTATGAGGGAGCAGTTGCCCTTGCATTGATGAAAGGTGAGACTTTTTTTCTGGAAGGCAAATTTACGGATGCTGCTGAATTTTATCAGAAAATCATCGAAAATGAACCTGTTGGAGATGCTAAAGAACCACTTTTTCGTTCCCTTGCGCGAACCTTTCATGCTCTGGGGGAATATGAAAAGGCAAAAGATATTTATGCTGCTCTTATGAATTCATGCGGCAGTTGCGGCAGAATGCCCGATTTTGCGACAAGATTTGGATTTGCAGAGGCCTCTTTTGCCCTTGGGGTTCGCACAACCCAACTTCTGGAGATTTTCCTGAAACTTGCCCAGGAAGACCCGGATAAAAGGAGTCTTTATTACAGAAGAGCAGCCGATATCTATGACGCCCAGGGGCATGAAGATGAGTCCAGAAGATTTATGGAAATGGCTCAATCCCTTGAGTAATTCAAGCGTGGTAAGTTCTAACTACTGTTCTTTCAAGGTGTGATGAATATGAGTAAACGCAATAGAATGAAAAATGTCTGGAAAGTCGTGGTTCCAGAAGAGACCTCCACTGAACCATATATGATTAAAACATCTCCTGTTGTGCTTGGATGTTCAAGTCAATGTGATATTGTGATCAATAATCCATCTGTTGCTGAATCCCATGTGCAGTTTGTTTTGATAAATGATGGAAAGTTTCTTGAGATCTACAATCTTGCAGGAGAAGGGAGCGGCGGCGTAAGCCGAACCTTTCTCAACGGTGAGCCTGTTGATCGAAGCAGGCTCAAGGCTGACAAGGACAAGTTTTTTACCCTCAAGGCAGGAGAGGTTCATCTGAGGATTATGTATGGTGCCTCTGGAAGCGCATCTTCATCAGCTAAAAAGATGGCTCCAAGGGGCCGTGAAATTTTCTGGTTTTATAACCATGATGGAGTGCAGTATGGTCCTGTGAACAGAGAAGCACTTGGAAAAGCAGTTTGTGATGGGACTCTTCTGCCCATTGATGATGTGTGGCATTCAGGGATAGAGAAGCGCATCAAGGCATTTGAAGTTCCTGATCTTTTTGATCCCAAAATGGATGCAGATGATGAAACCACCCGCCTCTGTCCATACTGCTGGCATAAATATCCAATTGATGAATTGCTCTATATTGCCCGTCATCCTGATTTAACAGGTGATCCTGTTCTTGGCAGTGAAGAGCAGAGCCGTTTTCTACCAAGGGATTTCATGCCGGTAAGAAGAGTTGTTGATATGCGGGGCGAAATCTGTACAGATGTGGCATGTCCGCGTTGCCATCTCAGAATACCTGTACCTTTTCTTGATACAGTCCCACTTTTTCTCTCAATTATAGGAACTCCTGGATCAGGTAAATCATATTATCTTGCAAGTTCTACATGGATGTTGCGAAAGATGTTGCCCCGATATTTTGGGTTGACTTTTGAAGATGTCGATAATGTAACTAATCAGTGGTTGAATGCTTATGAGGAGGCACTTTTTTTTCCTGTTGACGATGTGGATTACCATGCAATTGAAAAGACCCAGATTGAGGCATCCGAGCTTTCAAGGCAGGTTAAGATAAATGATATTACAATGCTGCTTCCACAGCCTGCGATATTTACTCTTTTATCAAGAAACAGCAGAGTGACATCTGGAAGTAACAGCAAAGTAATGTCTGGGAATAGCAGCAAAGTGATGTCTGGAAACAGCAGTACAGTAACATCTGGAAACACTTCAATACCGTGGAACAATTCCGGAGGGGAAAAAAGTGAGCCTGATGAACCTTTTTCCCGCAGGACACTTGCTGTGTATGACAATGCAGGGGAGCATTTCCAGACTGGTCAGGACGTTATTCAGAGACCGGGAACACTTCATATGCTCCATGCACATGGATTTCTTTTTCTTTTTGATCCAACATCAGATCCAAGGTTTACAGGACGGATCAATGAAAATGTAAGGGATAAGATTGTCAGAACAAACTTCCAGCAGCAGAAGATTCTTATTGAAACAATTGACAGAATCAGAAAATATACTGGACTAACTGTAATGGAGCGTTTTGAAAAGCCCATTGTCGTAGGTCTTTCAAAGGTGGATCTTCTTTCAGACTATTTTTCTTCAAAGGGAGTTAAACTTAAAGGTACCCCGTTGAAGTGGCTGAAAAAAGGCGAGTCCGCAGCTCTTGACATTGAAAAGGTAAGGGCATTCTCACTTCATATACGCGCTCTTTTCCAGGATTTAGCTCCTGAATATGTCAATACTGTTGAATCCTTTGCCCAGGAAGTCATATATCTTCCAGTAAGCGCCATTGGACATCAGCCGGATAACAGAGGCGTTGCAATAAAAAATGTCAATCCTATTTGGGTTGAGGTACCATTTCTTTACATACTTTCTCAGCTTGGGCATATTCAGGCTGCTTAGTAATTGGGTTTAATTAACTTAACCAAGCTCCCCATCGTAAGTCTGTAAGAGGTGGCTGGAGGTGAGATGAATGGGCAAGTTATTAAAAATCAATTCCTTAGTGCTTCTTCAAGTTTAAACTGTCGGGTGACTTTTAAGTCTTTTCAAAGGTTCAAGGCATTTTCTACCCGACAATCAAACCTTGAAAGAACATTAGATTATTATTCTCAAAATCGTTGGACTTGAACTGTATTTAATGATGAGGAGATTCCGTGATCTATGAACTTATATATACATCGTATCCCAGGGGACTTAAAGCAGGTACTTCAGGTTTTTCACCTGTTGCCTATACAGAGGGAATGCCCCGAAAGTATATAGCCCTATGCGAATCCCTTAGTGGTTATAACTATTTTTATCCTGTTGACCACGGGCTTTATGCTCTTAATCCTGTTGCCTACAGTCACTATCGCTTCAATATTGAAGGCAGGGATATTTCGGTTTTATCAAGGATATCTCCGGCAGGCAGGGATTACAGTGGCCGTGAAAACAAGATAGCACATCACTTTGTTCTGGAGCAGGACGATATTGCAAAAATTCCGGCAGGCCCTGCATCGGTAATGATTTCCGGCACTCTTTTCAGACATGAATGGGATGACGAGCCATCTCTTCTTGCAGGATATATGGATTTGAAATCCAAAATGATAACAGGAATAGAGAGCCTGCGGCCTGCCTGGAAGAGCTGGCGCTTCTTTTTTGGCAATAGTGTCGGAGATGAGATGCTGAACCGATTTGCATCTTCTGCTTTTAATGTAGCTAATATGCAGACTCCCTCATTTATAAGGTTTAATGTTGGCAATGCCCCAATGATTCGTTTTGCAGATGGCAGGGTAGAGCATTCATCTCTTCCCCTTATTGCCGAATCCATGGAGATTTTGGGAGCTGAAAAGAGATGGGAAGTAACTTTCAATACATATTTTAATACAAAACCCATGGATTCTGGCTGCATATGGAGATGCTGTGTAAAAGAGTCCAAGGGATGCAGATCATTGGCAAAATATCCATCTGCTTCTCTTTTTGACATACCGGAAAAACAGAATGTCAAAGATTTATGGGAGAATACAGACCCTTTCTGGAAAAGGCATGATGCCTTGCAGACAGATGCTTACGGGAAGGAAAAAGATGCTGGTATCAAAAATGAGTCAGGTGTTAATCGTGGGGCATCAGTAAGTGGGATTGATACTCCTTACAGTTCCGACTCTTTTGGGAGACCTGAAAGTTCGGCTTCCTTTGATAGACCTGAAAATGCAGGGGCTTTTGAGAAATCTGACGGAGTAAATATTCTTGATTCTAATGCTGCTTCTGCTTCTGATTATAATATATCGTCTTCATCTTCATCTTTTAATGACCCTGAAGGAATTTCATCTTCAAATGTGCTATCTTCAAAACAGGACTTTCAATCCGGCAATGGCACCGAAAAAGAGATCAAAAGGGGATTTGGTGCAGGCATTCCCTCAATTTTGATGGCTTTTATTGCAGGGGTTTTGTTTGTTGTTTTTGTTTTATATCTATCCGGTGCATTGAATATAGGCTTGGGTGATAAAAATCAAGAGCAGCCTGTAGCTTCTGATGTCAAATCATTACCGGAAAACCCTGAATCTGCAAATCTGGTAGAACAAACTGATAAGTCAGAAAAAAACGGGAATAACTCTTCCGTTGATTCCGATAATAATTCTTCAGTTTATTCCGGAGAATCTTCTGCCCAAAATACAAACCAGGTTCATTCGGGTAATATGGCTGAAGAAAATTCTGAAAATTCTAAAAAAAATGTCAATATTTCTGAAGAAAAACATGAAGAAAGCAAAGCTGTACCGGCTTCCCTGAATACCTACCTTCATTTTTATCCTTCAAAAGAATCTTTTTCAACAATTAATACAGAACCTTCACTTAAGAAAATTGAATGCCGAATGATGGCATCTGACGGGAAAACATTTTCAGCCTATTTTGAAGAACCTTTTATAAGTGATTCAAAGAAATGGAAAATAAAACATTATGACACCAATGAGCCTCTTGGTGATGTTTCCAAAAAATCGGCTGAAAAGATATATGTTGATGCACCAAAAGATTTTTCTGCCATTTACCTGAAAACCCCAGATGGAAAATCGTCAGATCTTATGTGGATATCACCTGTTGCAGTTTCAAATATGCAAATAGCTGACATGGTTGTTGAAAATGGGTGGGAGATTAAATCTGAAAAAGGTTTTATGGAGCTTCTTCCTGTTTTTCTCTATTATTTAGCACAAAATAATTTAGAACAGCAACTTACAGCTACACTTGCATTGAGTATAAAGGATGACAGCAAAAAAAACATTGAGCTTCCAATGAGTTGCTCTGTGAATAAGCAGCTTAACGCAGATGGCCTTCCCTTTATTATTGATCTCGGGCTTTTTCATGAGCTTGAATCTGTCAGAAATGAAATAAAGGATGCCATATATCGGGAGATTGCTTATATAGAGAAGTTTGTCAGAGATGCTGAGCCGTTTCTGAAAAAGGCAAATTCCGACAACAGCAGAAAAGACCCTGCCATTGAAAAGAAAGATGTTGCAGGTGTTGATTCCGTTCAGAATCAATCTGCTGATACTTCTGATAAATCTGGTAATATGGCTGGAGAGCAAGAGGTGGGCGGCAATGTAGATGGTGGCAATGAAAAAGAGTTTGAGTTGCTAATAAACATTACAAAGTCCCTTAACAATAAAATGGACTCCTTAAAAAAGAAGATATCATCATTGCCATTACTTGCTGTTATTAAGGATTTTTCTGAAATAGTTGAGTTATCGAAAAAGATGCCTGAAGAAAATGCTGAGTATGACAAAGGGGTTAATAGGATGCTGGCTTTTTTCTCAAAGCCTTATGAACAGCAGAAGTTTTCAGATTTTTTAACTCTGCTTAAAAATATTGATTCTTTTATCTCAACAGGAACACCGGCACCATCATCTTTTGATCCCGAGACTCTTATACCGTTTCAGAATGTGAATATTGGATATATTCATGAAGAGGTTTTCGGTAGTGATTCTCATAAAGATATATCTGAGGGAGAACCATCAGGGAATCAATCAGATGACAGAGACAAGGATATAGAAAACGGCACTTCAGATAGAAGCAGTAAAAAAACGGTCAAGCCTATATTGCATTGGGAAAATAAATATCCTCTTTCTGTGCAGCATTTTTGATAACCATGATCAGGCCAGAAATTATATTCCAGTTAAACATCAGAGTATGGAGGTCAAAAAGATAGCATCTCTATGAAAATGACAGATATATTCCAGACTGTTCAAAAGATACTTGATGGCGGAGGCCACATTGAAACACATGATCCTGTAGTGATGGCAAATATCTATTCAGGGCAGTGCCTTACCCTGAATGATCGCCTGCGGGACTCTATAGAGCTTATTGAAAGAGGAATGATGGCCGAAGCTGTAGAGATTGCACAGCAGGAGCCGCCTTTGATATCTTTGTGCGAGGAGATGGCAAGACTGGAATCATCAGGGTGGCCTGATCTTTGCCGTGAAAGGGGCTGGCAGATACCTGTTCCTTTAAATCGGGATGCCATGGAGAGGGTAAAAAAATGTCTTGTAACAGAACGTGCAATTGCCCCCCTTATTCAATCCCTTAGAAGAGCCAATAATCTTGGTAATGCAGGTCAGTGTGCCGCTATACTTAGAGAAATTGTAAGGATTGATTCTGAAAACGTACGCTGGAAAGATCAGCTCTCCTCTTTTGAAAACCATCGCCTTCAGCAGCTTCCAAAGGAACTTGAGCGTTTAAAAAAAGAGAAAAACCTCAATGATATGGCAAAGCTGATTGTTGAGCTTAAGCAGCCATGGAGTATTCCTGTTGATGAAAGATTTATTGCCGAAGCTGAATCTTTTATGGTCCATGCACTTGAGGAGGAGCAGTACAACAGGGCAGTGGCCACCATAAAACAGATTGCATCTGCCCATGAGGCCGAAGATATTGATGCCCTTGGAGAAGCTGTGACAGCATTTCAGCATCTTGAAAAAAGCCGATATTTCAGGCCGGATGATTCTTTCAAGAATATTTATGAAAGGGCAATGACATGGTACAGGCAGAAGGTCGGAGAGTTCAATGACAGGAAGGCATTTGAAGAGACTCTATTGCAGATAAACCGTCAGCTCAGCACTGACAATGCTGAGGGACTTAACGAACTTTGGAGATCTCTTAATGACCTTGCAAGACGCACAGGACAATCCCTGCCTGAGGAACTTCAGAAAAATATTCAAAGAGTCATAGGTGAGGCTGACAGGGCAAGGCGTAGGGAGCAGTTGAGGAGGCGAAACAGAAATTTACTTTTAATGGCTTTTGCATTGATCTGTGTTGTTTCAGTTGTGGCGTTTTATTATATTAGAACAATTAAGGCAGATATTGCTTCTGAACTTGATCACGCCTTTAATTCAAAGGATCTTGCAGGCTTTACATCTGTAATTGACAAAATGGAGAACTCCTGGGGTTTAATTTTCAATGAAAGTTATATCCAAAAGGAGAGGGATAGAGCAGATGAACTTGAAAGTATTCTTGAACAGAAAAAAATGGATACAGTTGCGCTTATAGAGCAGCTTGAAAGGATTCAGTCACTTGGATTTCTGGAATCTTCTGAAACCATTGAAGAGTTGCTTCAGAAAGTTCATGATAATGAAAGTTTCATTGGGCTTGCTGAAAAAAGTCGCCTTGCAGTTATTGAGCATCGCTGGAACGAGAAAAAGGGTTTGATAAAAGCTTCTGAGGAGAAGCAGCTTGCAGACCTGTTGCAGCAGATTGAAGATGCTCTGCTTGATCCCTTTGGAGGGCTTGAAGATGAAGATGATGCTGATGATGCCATAGCCGGCCGATTGCAGAATATTGAAAAGCTTTTTGCAGATGCAAATGACCTTGATTTGAATTTAATGTCTTTATCCATGAAAGATCGCCTTTCAGATGCAGCCAGTCGTTTTAACAGCCTGAAATCAAATCTGGAAGGAAGAAAATCCCAGATTGCTGCAATTAACAGTGCCAAAAGCCTTAATGATTATTTAAGAGCTTTAAAAACTTTTTCAACGGCATTTCCAAACGATCCTCTTACCCCGATTATTGAAAAGATAAATCAAAATTCCAAACTCTATGTTGATTTTATTACAGATCCTGTTATTTATGACCCTGACAATCTTTTCTGGGCAGCGCTTTCTGAAGAGGCAAATACACTTAAAAACAATCTCAGGCTCCATAAGGACAAGGTTGTGGAAGACCTGAAAAAAATGGAGCTTACCCCCCGTTTTGTGGATCTTTGGGAGTGCAGTGTTGAAAGACCAAACAGGAAGCCGGAAACGTGGTATTTTAAAGGAGAGCCTGCAAAGGAGTATATTGACAGTATTTTATCCTATGAAGGCGTTGCATATGTGTTGTCAAGTGATGATACAGAGCCTGATTTCAAGTCAAACCATGTGATTCCGGCCCATGTCCGTAAACTTGAGAAGATGTACCACTGTACTGTTATTCAGAATATGATTGACCAGATTATCTATGAGCCTGGAATAGAGAGCATACTTGGAGAAATGCAGAAATTATACGAAGAGGATATATCCTCGTTGTTAAAAATTTATATTATGGATTTTATGTTAAAAGAGTTTATGCTTTTGACAGGAGGTGAAAATGCCCGTGCTTTCCAGGGGATGGCAGATGATATAAAGGATTTTATAGATAATTCAAAGGTTAACTGGCTCTGTTCCGCAAACAGGAAACACAAGATTGAGAGCAAGAAGGCAGAGAGTATTCTCAAGAGATATTTTAAGGGAGAGGAGATAGTGACAACATCTCTTGCCCGTTTGAATATCCATAAGATTGCCATGAAGCGCTTGCCAAGATGGGTTGGATACGTTGATCTGGAGTTTCCGGACAAACTGAATATTAATAACGGAATGTCACCAAATGAGCTGTGGGTCGCAAGAATGGGCAACGAGAATACTCCAGTTGTCTTTTTAACAATGGAAAGACAATCAAAAGAGAGTGTCAATTTTACAGAACACGGAGCATACCTGCCAGGAGAGCCTCTTTTTGAACCATATGACAGCAACAGAACAAGGGATGTTCTTGCTTCAAGAGTTGAGAACATTGATATCAGAAAAGCTGACTTGTCTAAAAGTGATTTCTGGCCATCTGCCTGGCCTGTAAATGTTAGGAGTGTAAGTACTTCAAAGTGATTCATCTGTTTTTTTGCATGTTTCATTTATTGGTTTATACTTTTTTGAACTATGTAAAATTCCCTGTTTCTGATGGGTTTTGTATCTTGTATAGGGGTGTTAATATAAAAATGCAAAATAATGGATTTGTAAAGGTTTTACAGTGGGAAAAAAGTGACATTGAAGAAAAATTTGGTGTCAGTGGCGGAAAATATACAGATGTTAATATAGGAGTTACACTGTTTCTTGGTATAGCTTTTACAGCTTTTTTTTATGGTCTTATTTTTGCTTTGAACGAATTTATTGATATTCAGGCATTTCCGGTTTTTGACATGTTTTTTAACAGGGGATTTACACCATATGCAATTGCATTTTTTTCATGCTGGTCTCTCTCCATTCTTTTTATCAAGTGGCGAAAGCTAAAGTTGCAGAAAGAAGCACTGACCCTTATGGTTGTCCCCCAGACAGCAGCATTTGAGCTTACCCAGGAGACAGCCAGAGATATTTTGTCCCGTATGTACGGCCTTGTGGATGACCCTGGACACTTTGTACTGCTCAATCGCATTGAAAGGGCACTTGCCAATCTTCGTAATATTGGCATGATTTCAGATGTCTCTGAGGTTCTTCGTGCCCAGGCCCAAAATGATGAAGATCACATGGAGTCAAGTTACGGTATTGTAAGAGGATTCTTATGGGCAATCCCTGTACTTGGTTTCATCGGTACAGTATTAGGGCTTTCCCGGGCCATAGGAAGCTTTGGCACTGTTCTTATTCAGAGTGATGGGCTTGATAATCTCAAAGCCTCTCTTCAGGAGATCACTTCAGGGCTGTCTGTTGCATTTGACACAACTCTTCTTGCACTTGTGTTTGCTCTTTCCATTCAGTTGATAATGGTTGGCCTTAAAAAAAAGGAGGAGAGTTTTCTTGATGAGTGCAATGATTATTGTCACGCAAATATTATTAGTAAACTTAGGCTTTCCCAAGATATATTACCTTGAAGTTCACTAAAATCAGAAATAAGAATCTAATAAACGTACATGGCGGTTACCCGCCACAAAGAACATTGAAATGTAGGAGCGGATGCCATATCCGCACCAAATATGGCAGAAAATTGATTCTGCCACTACAGTTTCAAATAAAGATATTAATCTGGAAAACTATACCATGCAGAAAAAACTCCAGCGCTTATACCTCTCTCTGTGCTTTCCTGCCCACGACATGAAACAGGAATTGTAAGCATTTTATCACTTTCGAGATCGCAATTTTTGCCTTTTGTCAATAAAGTTGCACATCTGCCGTATTTATACCCAATATAGTAACAATCAAATAATGGAGCTTCTCGTTGGGATTTGGGTTCGTTATGTTTATAAAGCGGTGGTTGGGTATTGATCAATTTGTTAGCATCAATTGTATGGTAAGCTTTTGTTATATTTCTTACTGTTTTTGATTCTTCTGAAGTGGTTACTAATTGACCTACCAGGTTTTTATTTCGGTTCCCGAATCTCTCATCACTTTGATCCATTGAAACTTCTGTATAAATATTCACATAATTATCAATATCAGTGACGTTGAAAAATTTCAGATTGTCAATATCCTTTTTTTTACCTTCAAGTCTATAATTTATTATTTGTGATTTAAACTGATTCTCCCATTTTTTTTGATCTAATGTGATGCTTCTCGTCTTTTCCCATTCTGAAACAGTAACCTTTTTTGCAAAATAGTCTATAGCGTATTTTTGGTTATCTTCTGCATTAACAAACATTCTATTAATAGTGATATTGACCAGCGTAGATTTTGGTAGATCTGTATTGATTGAAATGCTAATAGTTGAATTATTATTGTCTAACTCAGCATGTATTTCAAATTTGTCACATCTAACTCTTCCAAATTTTATATCTTCTTCAAGTATTTCTTTTCTAATATTATCAATTTCATATTCTTTGATTGATAATTCTGTCAAAAAAACGTTTGTTTCTTTTCTTAATTCAATATTTTCTTTAGTAATTTTGTCATGTTCACTATTTTTAAAATACACTTCTTGCTTCAATTTAATTAATTCATTTTTTAAGTCAAAATGAATTTTTTTTAATAGTGATATTTTATTTTTAAGTTTCAGTTTTTCTATTTCACGTGTTTTAAAGTCATTCCATTCTAATCTTTCAGGACTGCTTAGATCTGATAGTATATTATGTATATTTTCATCTGCAAAAGGCTCACAAAGAAATAAAAAAGTGATTACACTTATTAAAAATATTATTTTTGTCATTTCAATGAACCTCTTCTGCATTCTTGAAGTCTTTTTTCTTCAACCAATAAGGCATCTTGTTTCTTTTTTAAAGAAGTCATTTTTTCTGATAATTCGGTTTTTAATAACATTTCTTTTTTAAGTATTTCGGATATTTCTTTGTCTTTAGTCTCTATGACTTTTTTCTCTTCTTCTAATTTATTTATCTCATCCAACAACATATCAATTTCATTTGAAACTTCTTGCTCAGCTATTTCTCGAAAATATTTTTCAAGTTTTGTTTTTTTATTCTTTTTTTCTCAAGTTCTGCTTGTCTTATTTTTTCTTTCCTTTCTTTTTCTTTTCTGAGCCTTTCTTTTTCTTTTTGGGCTTCAATATCTTCTTGCTCAAGCCGTTTTGCCAACTCCTCGATACTCACATTATTTTTTTTCATATCATATGAAATTGACAAAGCATTCAGGTAATCATCATTAATTTCCTGTAAATTCTTATCTACTGTATAAAAATCAAGATTTTTTTTTGAATAAATTGTGATGCCGTTATTATTATCTTTAATAATTGCGTTTAATGCTCGCTTTATGCTGTAAATAGATAAAATTGGTTCCAATAACCTTTCAGCTTCTTTTATTTTTTTTTGTATAACAATGTAGGTTTTGAGCTGTTGTATTGTTTTATTTTGCCCTGATTTTGTTGGCTCTAATTCTTTAATTAATTTTGAAATAGTAAAACCGTATCTATCCATATCATAAGCAATTGAATATTTATTAATAAACTTCATAGGCATTTCATGTAACCCACGATCAGCAAAAGCAAATTTTCCATCATAAACTATAGTATAGTTCATGGTGTATTTGCCTATGATGCTTTCTAATACTACAGCTTTTCCGTATTTTTCAATTAAATACGGAAGGTACATCAGGAATTCTTTATCTAAACGCACGGCTCCATATAAAAAGAAAGGGACGATGAATGATAAAAGTAGAGTAACTAAAATAGCTTTTTTGAACATAGTAGAATTCCAATAATGTGAAACTTTTCAATTATTATGCAATGTGCATCATGAGTATTATAGAAAAAGGATTGTGCCTTTATGGTAAAATTACATTCAAAGGTATTTATTACTTTCTAAAGTGCATTGTCAAGAAATATCCCCAAAAGGGGATTTTTCATTTGCCAGTTTACACTCTCGGAGCTAATATATCAATTTATTGGGCTTCACCCTGCATCATTAATGAATTCAAGATGTAAAAAAGGCATCCTTCATATGACCCCAAAAGTGCTTTACTCTTTTTGATGAGATATTACCGCTAATGAGAGTTGTCTCTCAGTAAAGTGTAAACCTGGAAATGAATCATGCCTAAACGATCATGGCTGGAAGTCAGCCACCCTCGAATATTAGGAAATTTGTCTCTATTTCCATGGAAAAAAATATAAATATATTGATTAATCGGAATTGATCATTAATCATGCCAAAACATTCATCAAAAGGATTACTCAATGCCTGACTATCCTGATTATGATTCACCCTGGAAAGATATTATTGAACGATTTTTTTCACAATTTACTCAATTCTTTTTCCCGTCGATTTATGGTGGAATTGACTGGAATCAGGAATATACTTTTCTGGACAAGGAGTTTCAGGAGCTTGTCAGAGATTCTGAACTGGGAAGACGTCTTGCTGATAAACTGGTAAGGGTTCATACACTTAACGGTAATCAGATGATGGTACTCATTCATGTAGAGGTACAGGGAAACTACGAGTTGGACTTTGCTGAAAGGATGTATGTCTATAATTATAGAATTTACGATAAGTACCGTTATCCCGTGGTCAGTGTTGCACTTCTGGCAGACGATAGTCATACCTGGAGGCCTTCCTGTTTTACCTCAGAATGCTGGGGGTTCAGGCTTGACATGGTTTTTCCCATGATTAAACTTTTAGATTATGATGATATGGTCATGCTTGAAAAAAATCCTAATCCTTTTGCTGTTGTGGTAATGGCCTACCTAAAGACCCGCCAGACACGTCATGATAGTCATGAACGACACCAATGGAAATGGTATATAACTCTTGAGTTATATAAACGGGGCTATGAAAAACAGTATGTGATTCATCTGTTCCTTTTTATAGACTGGATTATGATTCTTCCTGATGAACTTAAAAAGAGTTTTTCGGAGAAATTACTTTCATATGAGGAGGGTAGAAAAATGAGATATGTCAGTAGCGTTGAAGAGTATTGTATGGAAAAGGGAATGTTGAAAGATGCACGTGAAATGGTTGCAGAAGTCCTTTCTACAAAATTTTCAGCAGTACCAGATCACATCATGCAAAGAATTTCCGCAATTGAAGATCGTCACTATTTAAAACAGTTGCTTAAAAAAGCAGTTCTAAGTCCGTCAATTGAGCAATTTGAATTGGAATTTCAAGGATAACCACAGTAACCTGTCATGGCCGGAGTCCGGCCACCCCCGATCATAGAAATAATGTATCTATTTCCACGGTAAATAAATTGAACCTGCAAAATCAGTCAGATTGAGCTGACAAAACGGGCAATAGAGAGAAAATCATGCCAAGCAGAAGAGAACGGGCATCAGTATCAATATCACTTTTTTCATTTCAGGATATTATCACATGTCTGTCCGGCATAATGATTCTCCTTGTTTTGTTGATATCACTGGATCTTGTAAACATTAAGTTTTCAGATACAAATTCCCGCAAATCGTCTTTTCCGGACTCTCCTTCTTCTGAAGATACTATTCCTTCTTATCCGGAAAATCACGATAATAACTCGCCAGCAGTAGCTACTCTTCAAAGTATGGCCATCCAAATTATTGAAAAGATGGAAAAGGGTATTATGCCGGATTCTGTGGATATGGCAAGGCTTATTGTTGAGATGGAATATGCTGAAAGCTCCATCTTGGCACAGAAAGAAGTTGTGCAAAAAGATCTGTTACAACTAAATCAGGATGCAAAGGACGCTGAAAAAACAAGACAGGATCTTGAAAAAAAGGAAAATTTTCTTAAGCAGACCATTGCAGAATTACAAAGTACTCTTGATAATCTCTCCAAGGATAATATCCTTACCCTGATACCTGAAAAAGGTGAAAGTGAGAAACCCCTTATGGTGGAATGTTCCGGAGAGAAGATAAGGCGTGCAGGTTTTGGCAGAAATTCTTTGCCTGAATCATTTCCTGCAACCCAAAGTGGAATAGAGAGTTTTCTTGAATCACTTTCAATGTTAAAAAAGTCTGATCAATATCTGTTGCTCATGATTAAACCATCGGCATCTGACTATGCCATGGAGCTTGTGGATGAAATTAGAAAAAAAAATTTTGATGTGGGATACGATGTTATGATGGAGGATCAGAGACTATCTTTTCAAACTCTTCCAGACAGTCAGAAAACTTTGCCATGATAAGACTTTGGTCGAACAGTCTAAACACCCATGATTGCGTATCAATTACTCCTAAGTATAAAAATGATAGCCATTTTAATGGTAAAGGTGCCTGAATGATGAAAAGCCGTAGAGATACACAGCTTGACAGTTTTGAACTGCTTCTTGATACCATGTGTAATACATTTGGCGGCATTGTATTCATTGCGCTTCTGATTGTAATTTTATCCCAGGCTGTTGATGCAACCCATCCTGATAATACTGAAGAGCAACAGCCTTCTCCTGCGGCATCTTCTTTTGAGACTTCCCTGGCCAGTCGTGTTGCTCTTTTGCCTGAAAGTGAGAGAAAAAACAGATTAATTCCTATCATTGATAATATGGAGACGTTGCAGCAATCCATGGGATTAAATGCAAAACAGATCAATATTTCAAATGCCCTTGGTGAAGAGAGGAAACGTATTAAAGCCATTAAGTCAAAGGTTGATACCCTTGAAAAGGAGATGGATTCCATAAATAGGGAAATTGACTCCCTTGAAAATCAGAAGAAGAGAATGGTAAGGCTCCCTCGTCTTCACGCAGTCAATAAGCTGCCTGTGTTTGTTATTGTAAAATCGGGAAAGTTTTACCCCATTACTGATATTTCTACCCCTTTTAGAGGTAGCCGTGGTTATGATCTTTCGCATGTTCGTATGACAGAAAAGCTTTTTGCCACAATTGTTGAGCCAATACCCTCAATGGGTCAGCACATTGAAGATGGAAGTGATAAAAGAGGTTTGCTCAGGGCGGCTCTTACAAATCTTGAACCCAAGAGTGAATTTATCTCCTTTGCTGTCTATCCTGACTCTTATGGTGAGTTTCATCAGATTAAATCTCTTTTTATAAAACATGGATTTGAGTATAACTGGCTGCCTATCAATGATAAACTCTCCATTGTAAAAAGAGGAAGCGGAGAGAGCCATCACGCCCAGTAGCACAATAATACACACATTAATAATCTTTCAGCCCAATATTTTCTTGCAAAAAAGCCTTACTGTCATTAGATTATGCCCTGCATTTTATGATGTCTGTTTTATCTAAACACTCATGATTGCGTATTAATCATCCCTAAATATAAAAATGATAGCCTTTTTCATGCTAAACGGGCATGATTGCGTATCAATCACCCCCAAATATAAAAATAATAGCTATTTTCATGCTAAATAAAGGAGCAATATGATATTGAAAGATGAAAACAAATCTCCCGCTTTTATGAAGGGCCTTGCCTCTGCTGCAAAAGCTGCCGGAGAGATGAAGAAAAAAGCAACGGCTGAACAAGATCCCCTTACATCTTCAAAAGAGCATCTGATGGCTACACTGGAGATTCGTTTTGGTGGTGAGGTTCCGGAGGAAACTGCCGGTTACATTAGGACTCTTGATTCACAGGATAAAGTCAAGGCGCTGTTCCAGGGACTTTTGAAGTGTGACACAATGGATGATTTCACTGCCTTGACCAAGGCTTCTGCCTGTTAATTGCTGAGAAAGCGCTTTCAAGATGGATTTGCTGATTTTGATTGTCACCTTTAATGGTGCTGCTACCCTGCACAAAAATTTGACACACCTCCTTGGTATGCAATGGCTTGAGCGTGTTTTTTTCATGGTCATTGATAATGCATCCAGTGATAATAGTGCTGATATTGCTCATCTGTGTCTCAAAGATAATAGCTGTAATATAAGCCTTAAAAATGGTGATAACTTAAGTTTTTCAAGCGGTGACGCTATCTGTGTGGGAAATCAAACTCTTCTTCTTCAATTTCCTGAGAACAGAGGTGTTGCTGCTGCCTATAACAGAGGTATCCTTGAGGCCAGTGTCAGGGGTATTCAATGGATGATGATTCTGGATCAGGATACAGAAATAAGCGGCGATGTTGTGTCAGGTTTAATGGCAGCAGCAGAAAGACTTAACCATAAGGGATACCGTGTGGCAGGAGTTGCTCCGGTGTCAGTAAATGGTTTTTTTCCTGAACATATCTATCATCCATATGTTTTGGGAAACAGAGGTCTAAGAATGGTCAACCTGTTTGATTATCATGAATCAGTTGTTCTTATTGACTCCACGATTACATCGGGAACACTTTATAATATCAAGGCATTACAGGATATTAATGGATTTAATGATGCCTATTTCATTGATTTTGTTGATCATGAATGTCATATAAGGCTTAAAAAAAGGGGTTGGCAGATCTGGTGTGACCGTAACAGTGAAATTGTCCACTACATAGGGAATCTTCAGAAAAAAATCCCCAACGGGATCTGGGTGGAGCATTCCCCCTTTCGATATTTTTTCATGGTTAGAAATATGCTTGAAGCACATTTCAGACTCTTTGGCTTAAAAGGTGGTCTATCCTTTATTAAAATGATGCTTGGCCACATGTTGCTTGTTTTAAAATACGCTGAACAACCCTTTAAGATAATGGCTAATAGTGCAAAGGGAGTTTTTGCTTTTCTGCGGGAAAAGGCAAATGCGGGAAAAGGCAAATATTGAACATGGACGATAAACAGAAGAAGATATAGTATTCCAGATAAGTAAATTGAGAATGTAAAAGTCTAACTATCTGTTATCTATACTAATTTATTTGAGCAAAAAATAAAATATTTTTCTGGAAAGTTATAGATGTCTTTAATACGCATTAACAGACTTATACAATCCATTGACTACAGCTTTGTCGTTCCTTTGACAGCTTCTCTTCCTATTCCGGTTGGTCGCAAAATTGCCATTATGCGGGGGATAGTGTGTGCTATTCTTGATTATGACTGGCGCTCCAATGCCCTTAATTTCCGTTATGTCCGTTCAAGGGTCATGGAGAACATGAGGAACTTGTCATCCCGCAAACCACTTTGGGGAACATTGAAGCGTTTTGTCAATAATTCCATTGAAGAGTGGCAGTCATGTCTTTTCAGACATCCTGACAAGATGGTTAAGATTGCGGGACAGTGTCATATCGAACATCTTGATGATTATAAGCGCCATGCCAGAGAAAAACGGGGGATAGTTCTTGTATCTGCCCATTTTGACAGTTTCTGCATGGGAATGGTTCTTATTGGCATGAAGGGACTGAAGGTTCATTGCATTAACACTTCAGGTCTTGAAAACCCTCTTATTGACCCTGCCATTCGATCATATTTCAAAATCAAATACAGTTACATGGAATCTCTGATGAACGGCAAAATGCCCTATCATGAAGATGGTATGGAGATTTTTTATGAGAAGCTCAACAATGGTGAAATGGTTGTTCTTATGGGAGATATTCCAGGAAGCCGATCTTCTGTTTTCATCGACTTTCTTGGGAAAAAATTCAGGCTTCCTTTGGGAGCATGGCATATGGCCAGAAAAACCAACAGCCTTCTTGGGGCCTATATGACCTTTGGATTTCCTGGAGGAAAGTATCATACCATATCCATTCCACCCTATGAACCTGATCCCCATGACCCTGTCAAATCCCTGATGCCCATATATTCTTTTATGGAAAAGTTGATTAAAGCCCATCCGGAAAAGTGGGTTGCATCTGATCTGTTGCAGGGCTATTGATGTGAATGCCGGGCTTTATGAAATGCTTTGTTCTCGGAACTTTTTATGGGCTGCAGCCTGCTTTATTATCGTATTTGTCTCCTTCGTTCTTGTATGGCCATGTAGGGTTGTTCCACTGGTTGAAGGATATGATTCTGGATTATACTTAAGGCTTGCTGAATCCATTATCAATGGAGAGTGGCTTGGTGCATACGACTATTTGACTTTGATTCGTCCTCCGGTTTATCCTCTTTTCATTGCCTTGAATTATTACCTGCATTTGCCCCTTGATCTTTTTCAGTATTCTTTGTATTTGGCCGGAGCTCTGTTAATGGTTGCAGCGTTGAGGCAAAACAGCCTTCCACGTTCATGGACACTCATTGTTTTTGCCTTGACCATGTTGCATCCTGTGGCCCTGCTTCCTGTTAATTATGTTGCTACCGAAGCGGTTTATTGCCCAATGACAACAGCCATTGCCGCGGCCTGTATCGGGATTTACGGATCATTTCCATTTCATTTCTGGCGTTTTTTTGTCTGGTCAATAATATTGTCGTCTGTTTTGGCTTTATTTTTTTTTACAAGGCCGGAGGGCGTGTGGATTTTGCCAGCTCTTGGTTTCATTTTTTTTTGTATTATTTTTCTAACATTTTTAAAAAAAGAGATGTTTTCCGTGGTAGATAATATTGATGATGTTCATCATACCACTGGTGAAAAATTTGTAAGTTTATCAGTGATAAAGGCTATTTTATATATTCTTCTACTTATTTTTCTTTGTATTTGCATGTGGAAAGGGTTGGATTATTCAATACGCTCAAAAAATAAAGAAGTTTATGGAGTAAAGATTGTTACCGAATTAACTGATCCAGGATTTGTCTCAGCATTTAAACATCTGACGCGAATAATGCCCGATTCACGTTGCCCCTATGTACCAGTGACCAGAAAAGCCATGGAGATGGCATCAAAAATGAGCAGTAGTTTTAATCTGATTTATCCCGGACTTGCCTGGCAGTTTAACGGCAAAGGCTGGTCATCTCTTGGTTGTAACTATATGAATATCTGCGATGAACTGGCCGGTGGATGGGCTGTATGGGCAATACGTGATGCAGCATTCAGAGAAGGCCTGATGAATGACGCTGTTTCAAGCCGCAAATTTTTTGATTCTATGGCTCAAGAGCTTTCAATCGCATGCAATAGTGGTAATTTTTCATGTAGCAGTAATATGACAGGAAACATAATTGCTCCACCCTTGATGTTATCTGACTTGCCACGATTTTTTAAATCCACTGTTAAAATCATTCAAATGTTTGTCACTTTTGGAAATTTTGCGGATGAAAAATCCCCACCTTTAATATCGTTTCCACAGGAATCAGTGGAGAGATACAGTCGTATAACAGGGTCCCATTGGCCTGGGTGGTGTTACTTCGGAGGGCCATATTCACATACTATGGTGATGATATATAAGTGGTTTCAGATTGCAGGCTGTTTTGTCGTTATTATTGCATTGATTGTTGTTTCTTATATTTTGTTTCATTATCTCTTCAACATATTCATAAAAAGTAATAGCGTGGCTGGCGAAACCACTTCAAATAAAATAAACAGCAATATTTCTTCCTTTGTATATTTGATTTGCTTTACGGGAATTTTGGTTATAAGCAGGGTATTGCTTGTGACTTACATTGATGCCATGAGTTTCCATGCACAGTTAAGATACCTGGTTCCGGTCTATCCGGTTTTTATTGCATGGATAACTCTTTCAGGATTTCTATGCATTACTCTATTGGAAAGGTGTTTAAGGGTAAGTCCATATATAAACTCAAAATCGACAGCTTATTGCTTTTTTAGAAGTTATTGCAGTTGTCTGAACCAGGATAACCAGGATGGATAGGATGCTCAGGATAGATAATCCTGCCTTATCCTGTTAATCTTGGGAATCCTGATTCAGACAATGTTGACAAGGCTTACAAGATCATAGGTGTCGATTTTGAGTATAAATGGAACCAATGCTCTCTGTAGGTTATGAGATAATCCTTTTTGGCCAGGGTAAGTATGGAACCAATGATAAAAACATCTTTGCATGATGGCCAAATATCACAAAAAGAAGGTCATTCTTCAGTTGAAGCTCACCTTTCGGCAATGATTTCCGACCTCCCTTTTATTTACAGGCGATGTATGTTTCCGATAAAATGCCGCGTTTCGTTTTTATTTGCTGTGATGCTCATTTTGATGGCTTTTATATATGCCGTTGTTATTCCGCCATTTGAAGCCCCTGATGAGCCTTTTCATTTTTTAAGGGCATTTGGTATTACAGAGGGAGAGTGGATTCTCGAGAGCCATCAAAAAAAAGTTGTGGTTTTTGTCCATGAAAGAATGTTTCGTCATCCTGAGTTTGCAGAGTTTGTGGGAGATTCACTTTTAAAAGATGTGGAAAAGGTTCCCAATATTGCCCTTAATACTGCGTTATATTCGCCTGTTCCATATTTTTTTCATGCTGTTGCCTTAAAATGTGGAGCAATTATTCTATCTTTTCTTTCTTTTTTCTCGCCTGCTCTCAAAAATGCCCTTTTTGGCGGGGATGGAAATACTTTTTTATATTATTATATTCTATTCTATTTATCCAGGTTGACATCCATTGGGCTGTATGCCGCTATTGTCCTGTGGATTGCAGGCTCTTCATCTTCTCTTAAATGGCCATTTCTCTGGCTTTTAGCTACTCCCATGGTAATTGCACAATCGGCAAGCATAAATATTGATGTGGTGATATATGGTGCATCGCTTTATATACTGCTTAAACCCTTTGAAGATATTCAAACTATTAAAGAATTTGTTTTTATGGTTTTGGCAGCTTTTTTTCTGATGTTGAGTAAACCGGTCTATCTACCATTGATTGGACTTTCTCTATTATTTTACATTTTATCTTGCTATGGAAATGCAGAAAAAATTTCTATGGAAATGAAAACTTCATTGAAAAAAATAGATGATTCAAGAGAAAGAATGGATGATGATTCGTCAGAAAAAATTGAGTATTCGTCAGAAAAAATTGAGTATTTGTCAGAAAAAATAGAGTGTTTGTCAGAAAAAACAAATACTCCACCAGAGAAGGCCTATGGTTCATCAGTAAAAAAAGATGTTTTAATTTATGAAAACTTTCATATTAATAAGAAGTTTTTTATATTTTTGTTGATTGGATATACAATTGCTTTTCTTGGCTCTGTGTGGTGGAATTACATCATCAAATATAAAGGGATACTTAAGCAGTATGTTGACTTTGCATCAATGACAACACAATTGCTTGTCAATCCTGATCAGCAGATTCTTAATGTACTTGCCTCACCGTATCGTTTTATGGAGGTTGTGTTAGACACCTTTGCCATTCATGGAAAAACACTTTATCATCAATTCGTAGGGGTTTTCGGGTGGCTTGAAATACCTGTTCCATTTTACGTGGTAATTGCATGGACTCTATTGACGATTATTTCTTTATCCCTGCTTCGCTCTTCGATTTTAATCTCATTTTCATCTGTTTTTTCCCGGGTTCACAAAACCCGGTCAACTTCAAAGTCCAATTCACTGGTTACTTCATCCAAGGCTACTCTTATACGTCACATTTCCTTAAAAAAAATGCACATAATTGCAGGTATTGCCTCTATTGCTGCTATTATGGGAGCTTTGCTTCTTCTCCTTTTAAGTGCATATATGGTATGGATGCCTGTGGATTCTGAAGTAATAATGCTTCAAGGCCGTTATTTCCATGTGTTGGCTGCATGTTTTATTGTAGCGCTGGCTTTTTTAAAACCTTGTATAATGGATATTGACAACAAAAATATTATTTTGAAAATCAAATACTTGCTTTTTGCAGGTGCATTGTTTTGCAATGCATTATCCTTTCGAGCCTTGTATCTCTATTATTATGTTTGATATGGATATCAGTGTCAGGGAGGTTTGTGATCGTATAGAACGGCATCTTTCATTTGTCGGTTTACACTTTTTTTTGAACCATGATTTTCATGATTAAGGGATTACCTTGATTTTTAATCGTGTTAATCCTTTAATCATGGTTCAGAATTTTTTAAAAAGTGTAAACTAATTTTGAGTAGATATGTAATGATGTCTATAGAACTTGAATAAGATGATATACAGGAAGATTATGGAACATAATAATGAAGTATTGGATACAATAGAGGATTTTGGAAAACAGTGGCAGGAATATACTGAAAATACTGGTTTTTATGGCTCTCTTTCTGCTTTGGAGAGTCTTATTGAGCCACTGTTAAATATTTCTGACATTAGTAACAGTAAAATTGCTGATGTTGGCGCAGGAACTGGTAGATATGCGTTAATGTTTCATCAGGCAGGAGCTGATAAAATTGTTGCTCTTGAGCCTTCCGACGCATTTTCTGTGCTGCAAAAAAACACAGAAGAAATAAACTCCATTGAGTGCTTTAAAAAAAGAGCTGATGAGATACCTTATGCAGGGTTTGACTATGTTTTCTGTATAGGAGTGCTTCAGTTTATTCCTGACCCTGCTCCTGCCCTTGTTGCCATGGGACGAGCATTGAACAACAGAGGAAGGATTTTTTTATGGGTGTATGGTCAGGAGAATAACAGGCTGTATCTATCCTTTGTTCTTCCCTTGAGAAAAATTACCACCCGTCTTCCACATGCTGCCTTAAAAGCACTTACTTTAACACTTCTGCCAATTGCGGAAATCTATGCCCTTGCTGGTCGATTTTTAAAACTGCCTCTTTCAGAATATCTTTCAAAATATTTTTTGAAAGTTGATCGTTATACCAGAAGAGTGATTATACATGATCAGTTAAACCCTTCTTATGTAAGATATTATGGAAAAAATGAGTTAAAGGCTCTTCTTGAAAAATGTGGTTTTGAAGATATCAGGATGCATCACAGAATGGGATATAGCTGGAGTGTTACTGCAAGGTATGCTGGAAATTGATAATCTCTTTTTTAACGTAAATGGTGGATACCTGAGACAATAGAAGTTTTGGAAGTCTTTTTTAAAAATTATATCTTATTCGAATTTTTGTATAAGTACTTGTTGTGAATAATAAGTTAATCTTCAATTTTTATTTTTGAGAATGAATAATTGAATTAAGAGTTTCAGTGATAATAGGAGATACTGAATTAATTGAAAAACACTCATATGTTTTTTTTATTCCGGCTTTGGATATTGAGTCCCAAAGTTTTTCAGAGTTATACAGTTCACAAATAGATTTGCATAATTCCGTAGGGGAATCTGCAATAGACACATTTATTATATTACTTAAACCCATTCCTTCAGCAGCGATGGTTGTACAAATAACTGGTACTCCGTGGCTCATACTGGATACAATTTTTCCTTTTATACCAGCTCCATATCTCAAGGGAGCAACAGAGAGTTTTACCTTCTCAAACAGAGAGTGGAGTTCAGGGACATATCCTTTAATCACAATATCTTCAGAAGCTAATCTCTTTATGCTGTCTGGCATGTCTGATCCGGCAATTATAAATTTGCAGCCCGGTAGTTTTGCTTTAACTAAAGGCCATACATTGTGTGTAAAATATATGACAGCATCTACATTAGGAGGATGGGAAAATCCACCTAAAAAGCAGATATCTTTTCTGTTTTTAAATGAATGAATTGTACCCGGAATATCCCTGATGATGGGAATGACAGCAAGTTTGGCTGTTGGACAGTGCTTTTTGACAATTTTTGCTTCATTTTCGCTTATAAGAATAGTTAAATCTGACTTTTTGACAACTGCAAGTTCACTTTCTTTTAATTTGTCAATGTGTATTTGATTGTAATTCGAAATATTTAATTCCATTTCTCTGGAATGCCTTATAAAATGCAGATCAACAGTATTAAAAACAATTTTTGCCTGTGGCGCATATTTTTTTACATCGTCAATGAGGGGGGCGGCAACTGTTACACGAGAAAGAATTACCAAATCAAATTGGGAACCATACTGTTTTAAATATTGAGTTGTTTTTTTTATGAATGGCTGATACCAGCATTCAATTCCAAGCCTTTGAAGGTTTTCTGTATATTGGCCTGCATGATTCTGGTTTTTGAGTGGAAGAAATGTAATACCCCAGTTATCTTCACAGGCCGTTTTCATAAAATTAAACGCATCAAGTGAGCCGGAATCTTTGTCTGGTGTTGGTGTACGTTCGTCAATCCATAGAAGGGTTTTATTTTTATAGGGTTTCCATACAGACAATTGGGACGGTTTTGTTTTATCTATTTTAGCGAGTTCTTGATGCCAGCGATTTTTAAATATGGGTTTGTTGATTAGTTGATACTTTTTTATGTTCTCTTTTAAACTAATGCCACAGCTAATCCCTTCGAAATGTACAATTTTTGAGAAGGGTGTATAGATTGTTTTGTAACCCATATCTCTTACACGAAAAGCAAGATCTGTGTCCTCATAGTAGGCTGGTTTGTAGCGTTCATCAAAGCCTCCAATTCTATTCCAAAGTTGTTTGGGAATAGCTATTGAGCAGCCTGAACAGTAGTCAGTTTCCCTGACAAAATTGAAACGGCAGTGAATCGGATTGCCATTCCGACCGTAGTTTAATATTGACCCATCTTTAAATACAAAGCCACCTGCTTCCTGCAGTGAACCATCTGGAAAAAGCAACATAGTGCCTACAAGTCCAACATTTTTATGGCTTTTAAAAGGAATCAGAATTTCTTGTAGCCATTGAGATCCAGGGGCTGCGTCATTGTTAAGGAAAACAAGGTATTTACCATTTGAATGTTTGCTTGCCTTATTACAGCTTAAAAGAAAGCCTTTGTTTTTTTTGTTGCTCAAATTTTTAATGCCTTTAATCAGGCTAAGAATCTCTTTTGTTTCATCAGAAGAATTGTCATCAATAATCAAAATTTCAAATGTAAATGTTGTGTTTTGGTTGTGAATAGCCTTAAGGCAGTTCAATGTATATCTGATATTGTTAAAAACCGGAATAATTATAGTTGCGTCAGGTTTGTGGTGGCAACTGTAAGATAGTTTCGTTGCCTCTTCATAAAGATTTCCTGGTGCTGTGATAAAATTTGTTAATTGTTTAATCTCATCATCAACAATCGGAGATTCCGCAGGCAAAGGTAAACGAGATTCTGCTTTACCATACAAAATATAGTGAAGCAGAGGATTCATGCCGGAATGTTTTACATCCTGATTTTGTTCCAGGTAGAATGCTGTATTAAATAAAAGGCTGGGATTCCTTCCTTCTGACGCGCCATATTTAATGTAATGTTTCAGAGGATCAACTCTTGCAGCCGCGACATCAGAATATGTATTGAGGTAGTATGACTCGCTGAATAGGCTACTTTTTTTTAATAGAGTATATACTTTTTCTTGATACGTGTAATGTTGAATCAATTAAATAATCCGGGCGTTTATTTCTACTTTGTTATCTTCTTAAATTGTCTGAATCAGGATAGTCAGGATTCACAGGATAAAAGGTAATTATGCAAAATCTTGTTAATCCTGAACATCCTGGGCATCCTGATTCAGACACTAAAAATAGGAAGCTAAGATAAGCTAACAAATTAGAATTATTGTATGATATTTTTTATTTTGATAGCGCGTATGATAAATTCGCTTGTTCTAAGGGATCGCTCATTGCCAAAACCGCTTCCTGCCATAGTTCGAATGAAGGTTTCTGCTTTTAAAGTTGGGGGAAGTGTTCTCCTTGTCAAAACATCAATTTTGAAACCGTTTGCTCCAAGTGTATCACAGATGGATGGTTCTGTGAACCATCTAAGGTGGCTTATGCAGTTTAGTCCAGATGGTAGATACTGGTGATTACCTTGAGCAAGTTCCATGACTATAGACCAATGACCAGCATTGGGAATGCTTAATACCAGATATCCATCTGGTTTAAGTATTGTGTTAAAATGTTTTAATACTTTCCATGGATTTACAAGATGTTCCAGAAGTTCACCGCAATTTATGAGGTCAAATTTTGTCTTGAAAGATACGGTTTCAATATTACCGACATGAATATCATCATAATATTTACGTGCGTATGCAGCCATTTCGGGATTTTTTTCTACTCCGGCAAGGTAAATATCAGGACGTACTTTTTTGAGCCTTTTTCCATACATGCCCATGGCACATCCTACATCAAGAACCTCTTTTGTTTTTTGAGGAATTAATTGAATCAGTTCTTTTCTGTCATTAAAATGATAGTAATCTCCAAACCGGTGAATCAGTGCATTTTTTTCAATAAAGAAGGGTATGGTGTGTGAAATTTCCTGTTTAAGTTTTCTATTGTTAGATTTTATGGTTGACAAAGTTTTCTTAAAAAAAAGGCCATTATATAATATGCATGATGGATCCAGTGAATGGGTTGCTATCATTAATTCCGATTTTTTTTCAGCCATAATGTCTGCTGTTTCAAGATAGGACTCTATATTGAAATATGTCCAGGGAAGATCTGCTTTCTGGAATTGATTGAGAGATGTGTTGAATACAGGACCACAAGCAGATTGTCTGTTTTCCATACTGTTGATCATTTTTGAAATTGCTTTGGGAGCAAGTATGATTTCAGGATCGCCTATGTAAAGTATTTTGGTTTCAGGGGAGATTCCGGTGAACATTTCCAGGGGAAAGTTTTCTTCAGAGTATTCTATCCATTTGGTGTCTGGGAATGAGTGCAAACACAATTTATAACTTGTTTCACGGCAAAATTGATAAGAAAATTGACTTTCTTCAATTTCAGGAGCAGTTTTTTGAGGCCATAGAATTATTAATGATAGGTTTTGTAATTTGATGTCTTGAAAAGAAGAATTTGTTATTGCGTAAAAATATTCAGTCACATGAGTTACCTTAAAGGTGTTAATGGGCAGGTATCCATTTTTTTCAAGGATACCTGCCTGGTAGTTTTTTATGAAATTTTCTGTTTTTATGAAGACTTAGTTTTTGTTGCTGAGCCTGTTATAGCGCCATGTGTGCTATAACAGGCTCATTTTTTTTAGGCTACTGGTCAATTGGATTTAAAACAAGTCGGAATCCAGTGTTCAGAAATTTAAGTCCAATGGCATTATCGTATCGATATGCAGAGCGGCAGTATTTTGGGCTACTGTCCCAGCCCCCACCCCTGATTACATGAAATGAACCAGAAGAGGGGCCTTCCGGGTCAATAGCCGAGGTTATAGAATAGTTGCCGTACCAGTCTTGACACCACTCCCAAACGTTTCCGTGCATGTCATACAATCCCCAAGCATTGGATTCTTTCCGGGCAACAGGCTGTGATGTGCTGTAATGCTCCATAAGTGTCATTGAGGGCAGACCTCCAGTATTTCCGCAATACCATCCAATGGTATCCAGATTTGCGTCGTTTAAACAATTGTTTTGAGAGTTGATTATAGTACCATTGGTAAATGCAGTTGTTGAGCCAGCACGCGCTGAATATTCCCATTGTGCTTCTGTCGGTAAAGAATAGGCACCTTCACCAAGCGCATTCAAAGTGGTGATGAACTCTTGTGCCTGATCCCAAGAAACACGTTCAACAGGGCAATCGGAACCACAATTGTTTATAAATGGTGGATTGTAACCCATCACAGATTGCCATTGACCTACTGTTATTTCTGTTGTTTGTATATAGAAAAATTCTGTAAGTGTGACGGAATGTTGCGTTTCATTTGTTTCTCTTCCGGGCTCATTTGTTGGTGATCCCATCTGGAACGTTCCGGGTTGTATGAGAATGAAATTCATACCAAGTTTGTTGGTGAATGTATCTTCAGGTGGTTCGGCAGTCAGGTCAATTGCTGATGGGGTTGTACGAATCACTTGCCAGCCGAGCATTACCTGGTCATAAGCAATGCGTAAGACCAGGGTACTGTCACTAAATTCAATGGTTTGCTCAGTGCGGGTTGCTGGCATTTTAAGGTAAGTGCCGTCATTTCCTTCAAAAATCACAGTAGCCCCCGAGCGGGATACTGTGAAAGCAGTTGAGTCAGCTCCGAAGGTAATTCTATTGTTGCCAGGGAAATTTAATAATTGAGCTTCTGCTCCACTTTCAAGGGAAATATGGTTGCTGCCGGAAGTTCCGTATACTTTAATAGATTGTCCTTGTGTGATGGTAGTATCTGGGGATGTATTGGTTAAAACAATGTCTGAGCTTATTTCACAAGCATCACCAATACCATTGGCATCAGAGTCTAATTGGTCTTGATTTGGTGTGTTAGGGCAGTTATCAATATCGTCACAGACAGTGTCAGCATCAATATCAATACACTTTTCACAGGCATTTCCAATGCCATTATTGTTAGAGTCTGATTGATCTGTGTTTGGAGTAAGAAGACAGTTGTCCACCTCATCACATATAGTATCATTGTCAGAATCAGAGCAAGGAACTATTTCAACTAACGCTTGGTCTGTATTAGTCCCACCATTGTTATCTGTAATTTTTAATATAACGACCCCTGAATATGGGGCTGTCCATGTATGGGAAATTGTGTCATTGGAAGTAGAGTCATCAAATCTGCCATCATTATTCCAATCCCACTCGTACAAAACAATATTCCCGTCAAAATCAAATGAGTTACTTGCATCAAAGATAATTGGGTCATTTATAATACCGAAGTAAGTATCTCTATTGTCTGCAATTGGAAGTAAGTTTTCGGGGGCAGATAGAGTAATTGTGGATGATTTTGAATTGTTATTTGAGTTTGAATCTTCAGTGATTGAGATATTAACTGTTAATGTGTAATCACCCTCTTTTAAAGTGGTAGTGTTCCAGTCTTGGAACAAAATTGTTTGAGTACCAGAAATAGTTGGGAAAAGGGTATCTTTGTATGAATAGTTGTCAGGTCCATTGATAATTAATGTCGCGTCTGGAAATTCTATATAATTGTTTGCAGCGGTTATTTGAGATGATATTGAAATATTTTTTCCTGATATGTAGATTTGACCTGTAGAGGGGGTAATTTTATCAACAGCAATGTCATGTGGCTCTTCAGCAGCAACGACAGTGAATTGAATCTTTTGAGCATAATAAACATACGTTTCAGTATTACTATCATATATTTTAAATTTCAAGAAACATGTATAGTTTTTTGGTGTTGTATTTGTAGGTAATTTTGCATATATTTCATAGTTGTCGTCATTAATTTTACGATCATCCCAGTCCCAGTTTTTTACTGTGTCGCCATCTTTGTATTGTTCTACCACTTTTACATTTTTTGGATTTTTGTTTATGTTGAAAATAACTTCATCTCCTGGTCTAACTTTGGTTTTTTGAGGGCTGACCGAAAAAGGGACATTGTTTGAATATGATAAAACATTGAAATAAGCGACATCCGCCCCTTGCTGTTCAAATTCCGGAATGCATGAATCAAAAAGAAACAGGAACCGACCGCTATCTTTTTCTACAATGTCTCCGGGTTTTAACAAGTAGTTTGAACCATCAATTATGAACTGTGCACTACAGTTTGAAGTGGAGTCTGCCACAGTTACAACTTCTATATCATGCCCATGATAATCCTGTACTACTGGTATTGAATCTTTTGATTGAGCTCCATTGGAATAATTATAAGTTGTGGCAGAACCGATATTTTCACCAACATAAAATCTTAATGATGCATAATTATCCGATCCATCTTCATCTTTGTCTGTATTGATAAATACGGAAGCTGACCATTGCCCTTCCTGAGCATTACTACTCAGAGTAAAGTTTTTTGATTCTGTATCAAAGAAGTTTGGTGAGATTGTGCCATAATTGTTATTGATAGATGAGTCATAAGGTGTTCCACTATTAGGCGGGTAAACATACCAGTTCACATTTAGATTTTGTTCTTCATTCCCTTTGTTTTCAAAATTTGCATTTAAGGAGAAGGTGTCACCTGGGGCAATACCAGAAGAAGCATCGGTGGTAAAAGATGTTATTGATAGATTATAGCCTTCTTCAGGGTTGACAGCCGTTATTTTTTTTCTTGCCGTTGTTAAACAATCATCTTCTGATTGATAAAGAACGACTATGTCGTATGTACCCGGTTCAGAGACAGGGTAAGAGACCGTATCAAATTCTAAGGTATAACTACCATTTGAGTCTGTGGTGTCCCTTAGTTCATACCCTGTTAAGTGCCCTGAAATAGCAGCATTACTGATTCCAACTCCATTTGAGTCTTTTAAATCTCCTGTTATAGAAAATGGTGAATTGATATTAATTGTAGATGGTTCGGAATTAATAGTTATGATAGGTGAATTTTCAATAATAACAGGAATTTTAACATCCGTTGAATTTCCATCATCATCTGTTGCAGCAATGACAAGGTTTCCACTTTCTTTACAAACGTCTGGCTTTATTTCGATATCCCAGATTACAGTTGCTTCAGCGCTTGTTTGTATGTCGTCATCGTCAAATTCTATTGCAGCCCCACCAACCATCTGGTTAAGATCATTATAATAGAACTGGAAAGATTTAATACCATGGTCATCTTTTGAAAATGCTTCGATTTCAACACCATCATTCAGCACAATTCCATTGCTAAAGTCCTCCTCAGTGACCTTTTTTCCATCAATAGTAATAATGGGTATAGTCGGTTTTAAATAGCCTTCAATAGAATCAATCAATGAGCTGATTAGTATTCCTCTTGATGTATTATCCGTTGAGGCAGCATGAAGTAAGGCGACAACATTATCAGCCTTAAAAATTGGAGAACCTGATGCTCCGCCTTGTGAATGAGCTGAAAAAATAACTGCTGTGTTATTAAATACGCTGATATCAGTTACGTAGCCTTGATCTGTTTGCATTACATTATCATTGTTATCAATTTCGCAAATCGCTGGAACACCTGCCCAATGAAGAGTATCCCCAATATCAACATTTGCTGATCGACTCAATGATAAATAACCAAAAGAATCAAGTTCCAATAGATCCTTTGGATTAATTATTTGCAATAGTGCATAGTCTCTCGAGTGGGTTGATTCATTGCAATGTGTATTAATGCATTCGGTAAATTTTTCGAAAGTTTCAAACTCATTAGGTTCACCGCATTCGCAATTGTCTAAATAGGTATAATTAGGATCACCTAACGCTATGACTTTAAATTGGACATAGGCATCTCCATAGTTTTCCACATAAGTATGGTTGCCTTCTTCACAATACGATATATCATCGCAATTTACTGTTTTATGGGTATAATTTAAAGTGATTATTTCACCAATCTCTGGTTTCCACAAATCCCCTGTTCCCGGCATATCTATTGCGTCAATTACATGTTGGTTTGTTAATAAGTGGCCATTTGGAGATATAAAAAAACCAGTCCCATTATCTTCGGTGCCACCAAATATCCTAAAGATTGGTTTGTCATTAAATGTGTGGTTGATGCAGGTGATATTTTGCATTGCGGCTTTGAGATGCGAAAATTGAAAAACAATAATAATGAATAGAAAAGGTATATATTTTTTTTTATTCATAACTCAAATACTCCTTGTTGGGCTTTAGTCGTTTCTGGATTTTGGCAATCTCTCTATTTCTCAATCATCCACATTCAAATAAATCAAAGGCGAATCAAGATTCTCCCACCTTATAAAAAGACGTTCTTCTTTAATGACATGTGACCATTTCTTCTTCATGTAGGCCGTTTCCCACGCTTTTGGTCGTGATGACTTTCCCCTTGTACTCATGTGGTAATGCTGTGCAGTAACATCGGAAGCCATCATAATCCTCCAGTTTTTTGACCGTGCCGATAGGCAAAAATCTACATCATTGTAATTTTCCGGCAAATCTTCATTAAAGCCATTTAAGTCATCAAAGGTTTTTTTGCGTACTAGCATGCAGGCACCAGTCACCGCTGACACATTTCTGGGGGCTGACATTACATTTAAGCCTCCTGTTTGACGAATTTCATCTGCAATCCATTCAGGGCTGAGACAGATTCCGTTATGCTGTATGCCACCTTCCGGAAAAATCAAAAAAGCACCCACGATACCAATTTCCTTAAAATTAAGGTAATAGGTCATTTTTTCGATGCTGTCATTGCCGGATAGAACAACATCATCGTTCATGAACAGATAAGCATCTGCATCGCTTCTTGCTGCAGCCAGGTTGTTCAGAGAAGACCAGTTGAAAGGGCGATTATCGTTAATAATGGAAATATTATTTGAACAATACTTTTTACATAACTCTTGCAGGTCTTCGTGTAGAGAACCGTTGTTGACTAAAGTGATTGTTTTATTCAAATAGCTATCTTCATCAAGGGCGTTCAAGCATTTTTCAAGGCAGGTAAGATTGTCTTTTGTTGGTATTATAATATTTAGTGAAGTATCCCTATTTCCATTTGAGGATACTAAAAAACCCGGACCTTTTGGGTTGAACTCAATATTTAATGGGGATTTTTGCCTTTCATTGGCTGCGTTTTTTTTACATATAAGGTCGGAATGAAACTTGTTGAGCAGTTGGAACCATTTTTCTTTTACCCATGGTTTGGCATCGACCCGATATGCAAGGGAATTTTGAGAACTTCTCCATCCGTATAAAGGACGTTTGATATGAACCACATCGTTATCTTCCAGGATTGAAGTAAGACGCAGATAGAGATCCCAATCTTGGGTTCCATCCATTTCTGGGCGGAATCCGCCGATAGTCTCCCAAAGCTTTCGGTCAATAACAGCAAGGTGGTTGATATAGTTCCAGTAATAAAGTGTTTCGGGTGACCAGTCTGGCTTATGATGATTAATTCGAGGGGTACCTTTTAGATCAATTGTCTGGGAATCCGTATAGAGGAATTTGTAGGGTTTCTGATTCCTTGCCAATGCAGCTTCCAGCAAGGCTTCAGGGTGCAGCCAGTCATCGTGATCCATGAGGACATAATATTCTCCGGAACCCATAGTTGCTGCAAGATTGAATGCCTGTGAAATACCACTGTGGGTATTCAGGCGTTTGAAGTAAACCTGTTTTCCTGTTTGTGTATCTGCACAAAAAGTGTGGATGGTGTCGGAGATTTTCGTTGATGATGATGCATCATCAACAATGCACAGTTCCCAGTTAGGGTAAACCTGATTCTTTATTGATGTAAGTGCTGAATGAAATGCTTCTAAAGGTGGGTTATGAACTGCCATTATTATTGAAAATTTTGGATGTAATCCCATGGCTTTAATTACTAAGCCAGATATTATTTCATCTGGTGATTCAGCTACAATAGCAGTTTTTTGTGCAATATCCGATAATCTGATTTTCATTCTTTCAAAGTCAGCCATTGATTTTGAAAGTTGCAATTTGTCTTGTTCAGCACGTTTCAACAGATTTTTGTGTTCAGCAATTTCACTGTTTTTTTCATTTAATGCTCTGTTTGATTCAGTGAGTTTGTTGTTTAGGTTTTCTTGCCTGCAACTGTTCTCTTCATTGTAGCTGGAAAATAGATCTTTCAGAAATGCCAGGTTTTCTGGCTTCATCATTGACAGGATTCTTTTCTGTATTTCCGAAGTATTTTTGGTGTATCCTTTTTTTTCATGAAGAGATGCTAATGTATCGTTAAATGTACAATATTCGGCAGTCACCGATTCTGTAAAGATGAAGTTAAAGCCCGAAAGTTCCGCTTCAGCCAAAAAAAGCCAGTCTTCGTATGAGTCAATGTCTTCAGCAAAATAATGTGTTCTGAAGACCTGGGAGCGGATCATCAGGCTGTTTAATGGTATGTAGTTTTCAAGGAGAAGGCGCCCTGGTTTATAATGCTCCTCAAAGCAGGATTCCTCATGTGAACGGTTTAGCTTATCGCCTTTTAATCTATATTGAACAACTCTGCATCCGCTATATGCAATATCCTTATTTCGTTCAGCATGGAGTGTTGACATAAGTTGTTCAATATGGTCGGGTTCCCACAGATCATCCTCATCAAGAAATGAAATATAGTCTCCTCTGCTGTTTTTTATGCCTGTATTGAGATTTTTGCCTCTGTAACCATTTTGCCCATTAATGATCTTTAAGTCCAGAAGGTTCATTTCAGAAGGAAGTACAGGAGATTCTTCTCCAAACCAGACAACAATAACCTCAACTTGGTCATATGTCTGGTCTAACACAGTTGAGAGAGCACGCTTTAAAAAGAATGACCGTGAAGATCTCAATATGACAGATACAAGAGGGCGTTGTTCAAAAAAGTTTTCCTGGCTACCTGACCATGGGAATAGTAAATAGCCTTCTCCATAGGAGCATCCTGCACAGCTTCCCCTTAAAGCAGCAAGAGATTCAATGGTTCTTGCATGGTAACTTCGCCCTAATTGGGATTGATGGCATAGAACAGCTTTCTGTTTTTTGTGAAAGACTTCGGAGATATTTTCAACATAGTTAATCTGTGAAGGCACAATGCATTCATAAAAACGAAGCTCGATCTCTTTTTCGATATTTCCTTCAAGTGCCTTAATACATCCACGAGTTACATTTCTATGGTCGTCGTTGGGGTCAGTGGGGGAGGGCAAAAGTAGAATATCAGGGGAGAACTCGTTAAAAATAGATTTGTACTCTTCAAGTATTTGTCCGCTTAGAGGTATTGAACCGTATGAGTAATTCCAGATATCTATTGCGTTTTTGTTTAGGCCGAGTTCAGACAGAGCATTTTGTGCTTCTATAAGACGTCTGTTGGTTAAATCGTTTATGTTGTAGGATTGCTCTTTTTTTGTGACGTAAATAATTTTAATGTTCCATGAGTTGCTGGCTGCTAATGCCAGAAAACCACCGGCACCTGTTATTTCATCATCAAAATGCGGAGAGAAAAGCAGAATCCTTGGTATTCTCTTCTCATGGAGCAAATGATTTTTATTTGCCATAAGTTTCAACAGCTTTCTGTGTAGTTTAGTGCTTTTTTGATTGATTGCCAGAACGGAAGGTCAATATCTTCAGGGAAGATGGCATAACGATAAATGTCAAGGCGGCTTGAGTCAGACAAAAGTAACTCTTTTTTAAGTATTGCTTCGGGAGTCCATTGATGATTTTCCAGTTTTTTTAAAAAATCATGGTTGTTCCTGGCAACATAAAAAATCAACTTTTCCAGGCCAAGATCATTAAAAGCGTGCGTTACAGCACACCATAGTGCTTCAATACCCTGGCGGCCAGCAGGTTTCTTGTTTATCCATAGAGCAAGTTCTGCTTTTTTATTTATATAATCAATATCTTGAATGCTAACTATTCCTGTGGGTTTTTCCTTTTTTCTGTCAAGAATAAGATATTCAATCTGTATGGGTGGATTTACTTGGAGGTGGGCATTAATGTAATCCGATAATGCCTTTATATCTGGAAAAAGACTCTTAAGAAATGGCTTGTAAAAACTGAATGATGTGTTCTCATACCATTCCATTATTATATAAGCATCCTCTGGTTTGAGTTGCCTGATGGAAAGGTATTTGCCATTTAAGATCATTTTGTTTCCTTGCCATCATCAGCAATACGGGCCGCTACAGCAGTTTTTTTCTTCAATTGAAATGGTATCCACTTCAGACGATCTGCAGTATTCCCATTGACCAATCTGACCATCCGGAAAAGTAATTAATTGCAGATAAAACTGATCACCAATAAATGAATTAAGGTCAGACAATGCAAATTCTATTTTTATTGGGTTTTGAGTTTGAGATGAGTTAACACTAATTGGCGGAATTGACGCAGAACCACTATATGGAATTGTTGCCTGGCTCATTTTGTAATATGCTACTATTTCAAAGTTTTCAATTCCAAGACCTAGCTGTCCGTTTGTTTCCGACAAGGCTGCTGGGTCATTATTGCTATCGGAAATACATAGGAAAACATGATCCGCAGGTTTTACGCCTGTGACTATCACTGATAGACTGTCAGGAGTTCCAAAAGTGCAATTTGTTCCTGGCATATTTATAATGGCACTGTTTGTTGCGCTTGGACCATAAGCCCCTGCATCATCTTCCGAACAGTTATTTACTTCAATGGCTTCTCCTGGCAGTTCGTGTAAATTAAGATTAGTTGTAAACAGGTTGGAAAGGCATGGAGAGGATGTAACATATTGGTTACTTACAGAGTCATTTTTTAAAGTGTCCAAGCTCGAAGCGTATGTTGTTGGTTGATACACCACAGTACCAAGTGCAAGCTTTCCTGTGATAAGGCAGGTTGCAAATCTTTTTTTTGACATGTAGTAACCTCGCAAATCAGTTTTCGGAGGACAGCATTTTTTTCAAAAGCTTTCGTCCAAAGTAAGTTCATATTATTAGAGATTTCCATTATATCTCGTGCAAAAGCAATAGTTTATGGGAAGGCCCTCCTGAAGGGCGCTACGTTTTCTTAAGTCGTAATAATGATAATTTTGTTGAGTGCAGGGTGTGAAATTTGTTTTAACTAAGCCTTCAAGACCCAAGATGATGACCCCACCAACCAAAAAAAATGTGAAAGTTGTTTTGATTGTAACTTGGTAGTATAGTAGTATAGGAATTTCCATTTTTATCCTGCAAAAGCAGTTTGGTTATGGAAAAGCCCGCCCGAAGGGCACTAAGTTCATCTTCATATCAGATAGTATTTTTTATATCAATAAAAAAAGGTGGGTGTATTTTGGCATGTTTTGTATGCTATTTTACATTTTTTGGTCGATCTGCCCTAAAAATGGTGATCTGCTTCATGAAAGTGTAAACCGGAAACCGAAACATGCCGATATCTATATTTTTTGTATTATTATCTTAAAAGATCATTTCGTATGAATATCCTTAATATTCTTAATGTTATATAGCCTGCAGTAGCTGTCAAAAATGAAGTTGCACACAGCAGGAAAAAAAACGATTTAATATGTTGTGCAACCAAGCAGTTGGCAGGCATGATTAGATAGAAATGTATGCAGTAAAGCCCAAGGGAATGCTTTGCCATAAAACGGATGATGCTTCCAGTAAGGGTATCAAATTTTACGGGAAGGAATATGGCCGTTAACATGATCGCTGTTGATGAAAAAATAAGGGATACTCTCGCATATGCCGGAATCCCATAACCCTGGTGTATGAAAATAATGTCTGATGTAAAGTATCTCCATTCCATCATGGAAAACAAACAACATATTACAGTCAGTAAAAGTATGCTGTTCGTTATGTGTTCAAAAAGAATTTTGTATTCTTTTACTGTTTTGCCACTTGTTTTATGTTTGAATGGATTGTTTGTAATGGGTATGTCAGTAATAGGAAAATGTCTTTTTTTATCGGGACGGGGCAAAAATTTTGTGATTAAAAGAGACACAAAGGAATATGGTAAAAAATTAAGAGGATTCCAGTAGGCTGTTAATGAGGGGAGCTTATACGAAATAGCCAGAAACGGCAGTACAGCGATTATCAATGTTGATATTGCAAACATGATAATAAGCCATTTAATGGACAGATTTCTAGCGCAGTATGTAATTATTTGAGTTATGGAGAGGGATAAAAAAAAATAATATGGACTGCCACCTGCGGACACAATCAGAATAATTGCATTATAAACTGTTGCCGGCATCTTCATAACATGGGAAAATCCCATGAAATGCCCCATATAGACAGTGAATACAGAAAACCAGAAAGTAAATAAAAGAAAATGTCTTCTGATGCGTTTTTTCAGGTGAAAAAAAGAGTCAGAATCCTGATTCAAGTCTTTGCTATTCTCATTAATAAAGTTATTTGCAAAAAGATAGTTCGACATAAGTATAAAGACAGGAACAGCCGTTAAAAGCACTTGAAAGCTTATGAAATCCAGAAAGGTATAGCTTGGATCAGAGCATCTCTCTTTAATGAAAATATCAGAAGGTGGAAGGGTTCCACTCTGGATATTCCACAAAATTACATGCCATATCACTACAAATATGGACATAATTGCCCGTAAAAAGACGATACCTTCAATAACCGGCTTTGAGGATAAGGCAGGGTCAGTGGTTTTAAGATAATTGGTTTTCAGGGGAGCGGCCATAGGCGATAATATTTGATGGGATGCCCATCAAAAAATGGTAATTTATATGAAGATCACTGTTGTCAGGAAATAAGGTTCTAAGCTTTTGTGGTGTAATCAGATTGAGATTTTCTGTTTCTGACCAGAATGAGTTGCCTGTTCGACTTAAAATTGTTTGGTGATATCTTCTTGGGAGCCAGTGTATTAAAGGGAGAAATGTGTGAAATTCAACAGGAAACATTCGGTTGGGCGTTGTAATGAAAAATTGTTTTGATATTCTGAGAATTTCTTTGATAAATTTTTTCTGGCAAACATCGTCTCCCACATGTTCCAGGACTGCGGAGCAGAAAAGGAAATCAAAGGCATTGTCCCTGAATGGCAGAGCATCTCCTGGTGTCCTAACAAACCTTATCATTGGAAAGATTTTTGTTATGTTTGAGGCATTCTCAATGCTTGTTGTCACAAGTCTTTCAGGATATGGATAGAGCTTTTCAAAAAAATTTGAATCTTTAAGGGTGGTATCAGGTGTTATTCCCACATCAACAACAAGATCAAGGGGGGATGGTTTCATTGTTTTCATGAACATTTTGAACATGTTTTGGCGGGATTGAAGTACGATTCTTGATGTAAAACCTCGCAATGGATGGGAAAGTGAAAAATAATCAACGGCATTGTAGCTTTCCGCATCGGGTATTTCAATATCGGGGTTTTTGTTAGCACCTGATATACTGTAATCTGTTGTATTATAGAATTGATCTGATCCCATAATTTATTTTTTTAAACCCAGAATGGCAAGAGCAAACCCTGATACCACTGTCTGGATGCCAAGGCCAAGGCAGGTGACAGCCGGAATAACCTGTCTTAAGCTCTCCTGATATGAAAGCTCACCAAAACCTGCATTTTTCCATCCAATAAGTGCATATCCAAGAATGGCAGCTCCTGTGAGAATGATAATAAATCCCGCAATTATACCGATTTCAACGGATTTCCCGTTTATAAGTTTAAGCCAGTAGTCTTTGCCAGGCAAAAGACCAATGCTTACGCCATATGCTTTGGTAAAAATCCCGAAGAAACAGAGCTGGAAACCCACAAGCATGGCAGTGCTTGATACAAGAAGGGTATTAAGATCAAGTGTGACACCGGAGATGGTAAGTGGTTTTGGCAGCAGTATAAGGGAACCTGCAAGACCGGTTAAAAAAAGAATCAGCCCCGGAAAAACAAAGAGCCATTTGGGTGTATAAAGGAGCATGAATCTGAGGTGGCGCCATCCATCCCGAAATGATCTAAGGTGTGGAGGAGAGGTTCGTTTATCACATCTAAGGGTAATGGGTATCTGGCCGATTTTCAGGAATTGGAGCTGTGCCTTTATGACCATTTCCGAAGCGTACTCCATCCCTGGTGTCTTAAGATCAAGATTTAGAATGGCTTCTCTTCTGAATGCCCTCAGACCGCAGTGAAAATCCACAACAGGAGATGCAAAAAAGAGTTTGCCAAGTCCCGAAAGTACAGGGTTGCCTATCCATCTGTGTTTCCAGGGCATAGCTCCCTTTTCTATGGTTCCGCCACCTTTAGGGAGACGACATCCCATGACAAGGTCACAGCCATCACGAAGCAGTTTCAGAAATTCCGGAAGCTCACGGAAATCATAACTGCCATCAGCATCTCCCATAAGTACAAATGTCCCTCTTGCTTCGTTTATACCACCCTGAAGGGCATTGCCGTATCCTTTTTGTTCAACATGAACAACCCTTGCTCCTGCAGAAAGAGCAATTTTGACGGATTCGTCTGTGCTGCCATTGTCTGCAATTACAACCTCTCCTGTGGTTCCACTCAATTTTATGGCTGCGATAGCCTCTTTGATGCACGCCTCAAGTGATTCTGCCTCGTTCAGGCAGGGCATTACAATTGAAACTTCAGGCTCTGGGTCATTCATGCAGGGCATGAGAGTGGATTTTTCAGGTAAAGGTATTGTTGAAGAGAGAGAGAGTTTTGAAATTGATGATGTCATAAATAGCTAATAATCTGATTTATAGTCTGATTTGAGTGTGTAAACGGACATGGCCGGATAATTCCTCGACCGCCGGATTATAAAAATTAAGGAATGTTTTTATGGTAAATGGTCATGGCCGGCATTCAGCCACCCCCGAATATGGAAATTTGTATCTATTTCCACGGTAAACAGGCATGATTGATTACGTATCAATCACCCCCAAATATAAAAATGACAGTCATTTTCACGGTAAAAAATAAAGCCATAAAATTATCACCTTATTGATGGGGAGTAAAGGTTTTTCACTCATAGCATAAAAAACAAAAGGGGTGAATTATTCTTTTAAATGTGTTATCTAACCCCATTTTTAACATCAGTCCGGTGGGAAAAGAACACACCAGGTAAAAAAAACAGGCAGAAATGCAGAAAACTAAAGAACGCACCAGCTAAAAAACAGGCAGAAATGCAGAAAACTAAAGAACGCACCAGCTAAAAAACAGACAGAGATGCAGAAAACTAAAGAACGCACCAGCTAAAAAACAGACAGAGATGCAGAAAACTAAAGAACGCACCAGCTCAAAAACAGACAGAGATGCAGAAAACTAAAGAACACACCAGGTAAAAAAACAGACAGAAATGCAGAAAACTAAAACGAGGCCATTGTCATTGTTCAAGGTATTTCAGCCATTTTATTCCTCTTTCAGACAGAGCTATCTTTTGAAAGAGTTTGTATCAAGAGACATTAGAGGGCGCTTTGCAGGGTCAATGGCTGGAAGTCTCTGGACGATTATTCATCCGTTTGCAACGATTCTTTCCTATTACTTTGTTTTTTCAATGGTGTTGCGGGTGGGTGTTACAGTTGAAGAGACAGGGACAGACAGGTTTGTTATTTTTTTCCTTGCGGGGTTTTTCCCCTGGATAATGTTTGCAGACAGTGTGGGTAAATCTGTTGGCATTATTGTTCAGCAGGCCGGTCTTATTACCAAGGTTGTTTTTCCTGTGGAGCTTTTACCTTTAAGCACAGTAATTTCAGCATTTATTCTTCAGGGTATAGGGCTTTTGATTTTTCTGTTCTATCTGCTTTTGATTGGTTCTTTTCATCCTGTCTGGTCTCTTCTGCCGGTTGTGCTTCTGATGGAGTTTCTCTTTGCGTTGGGTTTTTCATATGGACTTGCTGCGTTGTGTGTTTTTATGCGTGATACAGGAGAGCTACTTACCATAATAATGATGCTATGGTTTTTTGCAACTCCTGTGATATATCCCGGTTCAATGGTACCGGAAAACCTAAGATTCATGCTTTATGTTAATCCAATGTTCGGGTTTGTGGATATTGTCAGGGATATTCTTTTGAAACATACCCTTGATTTTCTGTTACTCATTCAGATGGGTGCGATATCAATTGTTGTCTATCTTGCCGGAGCCTGGTTTTTCATGAAATCAAGGAATGCCTTTGGGGATGTTCTATAGATGTCGTCACTTGTTGTCAAAAATATTTCAAAGTCATATAGACTTTATAATAAACCCCTGGATCGCCTCAAAGAAGCTATTTTAAGAAAGCAATATCACCAGGCTTTTCACAGCCTTCAGGATATCTCTTTTTCAATAGAGATGGGTGAGACAATGGGTATTGTGGGAGACAATGGTGCAGGTAAAAGTACACTTCTTAAGATTCTTGCCGGCACATTGCAGCAAAGTGACGGAGAAATTAAGGTGTCAGGAAGAATTTCAGCTCTTCTTGAACTTGGGTCAGGCTTTCATTACGAGTTTACAGGCAGACAAAATATCTGGATGAATGCGTCTCTTATGGGACTTGAAAAAAAAGAGATTGAACAGTGGGAAGATGAAATTATCAATTTTTCGGAATTAAGGGATTTTATTGACCGACCTATCAAGACCTACTCATCCGGAATGGTTGTGCGCCTTGCTTTTTCCATTGCCACTGTTGTTGACCCTGATATTCTTATAATTGATGAAGCTTTGAGTGTGGGGGATCAGCATTTTCAGAAAAAATGTGTTGATAAAATGGTGGAAATAAAAAACAGAGGAAAGATAATCCTTTTTTGCAGCCACTCTCTTTACCTTGTCAACATGCTTTGTGACAACGCAATCTGGATTGACAATGGCAGGCTTGTTGAAATGGGCAGGGCAGAGGAAGTAACCGCAAGTTATGAGAACTTCTGTCGTCGGAAAAAGGATACATCTCCATCAACTGGCACTGTGAGGTCGGATTCAGGGAATGGTGTGGCCAGTGGAGGAGAGGAAAATATTGATGATCGCTGCACTAATAAAGATAGAGAACTTGATGATAACGGCAATCTTTCCACTCCGGTTAATGTAACTTCTATTCTTTTAAATGGATGTGGTGATGAAATCACTCTTACCACAGGTGACAACCTTGTTGTGGATATTGAATGCAAAGCCCATGAAGATGTTGAATACCTTGTGGCTGCTGTTATAAAACGAAGTGATCAACTGATGTGCCATGCAGCAAAAATAAATACATCTATTGACAAGCCCTTGAAGGGCAGGGGATGCCTGAAAATGAGGATTACATATCCTGCTATTCCTTTCTATCATGGGGAGTTTGCAGTTGAAGTTCTTGTTTCAGATAACCTTGGAATGCTTCTTTTTGACAAGGCTGAATCTGCTGTAATACGTATTTTGCCGGAAAATAACTCCCAGAATGAACTTGGTTTGCTTAAACTTGATCATAAATGGGATATTCTGTGAATTTTAATCATGTTGCAAGTGTGATTTAACTTATGAGTATTGCTGCAATTATAGTAAATTACTACACATCCGCTCTTGTGAATAATCTGATTTTGGATCTTTTTGCCTCTTCAATTATCACACAGATTTTTATCGTTGATAACAGCGGTGATTACTCTTTTGATGGCCCCTGTTCCGATTTTTTAGTTGCTGATCAGGATATTGAACGTGAGTATCATAGGGTACATGTTTTGTCACCTGGCAAAAACATTGGATTTGGTGCAGGGGTAAACCTTGCAGCAAACCTTGTTGATACCGAATGGATACTGCTTCTCAATCCTGATATGAGGGTTCCTTTGGGGGCTGTTGAAAAACTTCTGTCAGGCGCAAAATCTTCAGGAGCTGTTCTGGCAGGACCAAGGTTCTACTGGGATGACGGGAAGCGTTTCAGGCTGCCTCCTGGTCTTGGAGCATCTTCATGGATGGACTATGCTTTGATGAGTCAATCCATGTGTGAACTGGATGCACAACATCTTGGCTTTTACTGGCAGATACGCCATGAAAGGTTCTGGAGTTCTGCAAAGCCCTTTGCTGAGCCATTTTTGTCAGGTGCATGTATGCTCATCAATCGCAATTGGGCAGTTACCCGACATGATGACCCTGAAAAAAAATGGATTTTTGACCCCGCTTTTTTCATGTACTATGAAGATGCTGACCTTTCAGTGAGTGCCTTAAAATCTGGAACCTTGCCAGTATGTATTCCCGACTCAGAGATGATCCATTACTATAACCAGTCCCCTGCTCCTAACTGTAATAAAAACTCCCTTGAACCAGGCATGGAAAAATTGAGTATGATTGAAAACTCTCATGGAGCCTTTAAGAAAAAACACTATCCATCCATGTTGTTTGACCTTAAAAGCAGAGGCAGGTATGAGCCGGAATGTTCCGATCTTCAAGAAATTGATCACTATCACCCTTTTGAACCTGATATAATCATTTGTGAATTTGATAAAAAAACTGAACAGAGCCTTTATAGCCCTGAAAATATAGATGTTCCTTTTTTTTTGAAATCGGAGTGAATCCTTTTTTTATCCCTTTTGTTCAGTTGCCGTTGCTAAACCAGAAAGATCTACCTGTCATACTGCCTGAAGAAGTCTGGAATAATCTTGTTCCCGGGGAGTATTTCTCAAGATTTCGCTCTCCATTGAAAGGTGCTCATAAAATATGGAAATGGAAAAAAACATAACTTTTAAAAACGAGAACCTCGTAATCAGACCCTATGATGCATTCAAGGATGAGGAAAATGTGCGTCAGCTATGGCAGGCAGCATTTAATAATGAGATTTCATCTAAGCTCTGGCGATGGAAGTATATTGATAATCCCTATGAAACAGCCATTCTGATCTGTGAAAATTCAAAAGGGATGCCTGTGGTTCTATATGGAGGCATTCCGTTCCACTCCAACTTTTCAGACAGAAAAATTGTGATGATTCATCTATCAGATATTATGTCCCATCCTGACTACAGGGGAAGCGGTCTTTTTATTCATACAGCCAATGCATATTTTGATTTTTTTGGCAACAGGTCAGACACCTTTGTCATGTATGGCTTTCCTGGAAAATACCATTTTGATATTGGTGTTAAATATCTTGAATATGCTTCTATTGGTAATGGGGCAGCATTTTTTTGTGGTTCTGTAAAAAACATTATGGAGCATAAGACCAGACAAAGGCGTTTTTTTTCAGGCATCGGAGATCTTTTGCAGGGAAAAATTGTTCGTATAGAATATGATGATTTCCAGAGTGATTCAGGCTTGTTTGACAGCCTCTGGAACAGTAGTTCAAAAGACTATCCGCTTGCTGTTACAAGAGATTCGGCATTTATGAAGTGGCGTTTTTTTGACCATCCTTTTAAAAGCTATGAGATTTGGGGTATATCATATCCTCCCCTTAAAAAATGTCAGGGTATAATGGTATTAAGCTTTAAGGATAAAAAGGCTGTTATTGTGGATATGCTTTTTCCGGAAAAAGAAAAACTCGTAGTGGATTTTACTTCTCATTTGATGGCAATGCTTTATCAAAGGGGGTTTGATACCATTGAAACCTGGCTTCCTTCAGATCATTTTCTTGCGGCAATATTCAGAAAAGCAGGGTTTGATAACCGTGATGAACCTACAGGAATAATTCCTACCATCCGGATTTTTGATGAATCACTTGATTATGGGTGGGCATCTGAAAACATTTTCTATACCATGGGGGATGGTGATCTGTTTTGAAAAAGTGATGGTGATCTGTTTTAAAAAAGTGATGGTGGTCTGTTTTGAAAAAGTGATGGTGGTCTGTTTTGAAAAAGTGATGGTGATCTGTTTTGAAAAAGTGATGGTGGTCTGTTTTGAAAAAGTGGTGGTGATCTGCTTTGAAAATATTTTTTTATGAAAGAAATTTACATGGAACAATCTGCTGAAAAAGAGATGACTAAAGAGTCTGAAAATAAGAAAACTGATATTAAGAAAGCTGATATTAAGAAAGCTGACAGGCTATCTTGCTCTGTAATAATAAGGACAAAAAACAGACCCAGGCTTCTTGCACGTTGCCTTGAAAGTGTTGCAAAGCAGCAGAGAAAACCAGATGAAGTCATTATTGTCAACGACGGCGGTGATCCAATTGATTCTCTTCTTGATTTTTTTTCCGGAACTGATAACTATTCCGAGGCAAACTTAGGTTCCGAGACAGATTTAGGTTCCGAGACAGATTTAGGTTCCGAGACAGATTTAGGTTCCGAGACAGACTTAGGTTCCGAGGCAGATTTAGGTTCCGAGACAGACTTAGGTTCCGAGACAGACTTAGGTTCCGAGGCAGATTTAGGTTCCGAGACAGATTTAGGTTCCGAGGCAGATTTAGGTTCCAAGACAGATGCGGGTTTTGAGACAGATGCCGTTTCCCAAACAAATTCAGGTTTTGAGGCAGATTTAGGTTCCGCAACAAATTCAGGTTCCGATATAGATTCTGCTTCAGATATTCGTATTATAACAGTTGTGCATGAGAAATCCCTGGGGCGATCTGAAGCCGGTAATGCCGGTGTGGCCGCAGCAAGTGGAGATGCAATCTGTTTTCTGGATGATGATGATATTTTTTTTCCAGATCATATAAGGCGTCTTGAGCTTGCCATGCTACGTTTTGATGCAAAGGTTGCGTACTCCGGAAGTCGCCTTGTGCAAAAAGATCTTCTTGGTGAAAACGATGAACCCGAGCAATTCAGGATAATTGGAGAGTTTAACGAACCATTTGATGCAGACAGGCTTGCATTTGAAAACTATATTCCTTTAAATACCCTTCTGATTGACCGCATGCTTTTTGTTGATGTGGGTGGCTTTGACCCCTCTTTTAATCTATTTGAGGATTGGGATCTGCTTTTCAGGCTATCCAGGAAAACAAGATTTTATCACCTGAACCGAATCACATCCGAATATTCGGTGTGGGGGCAGGCACAGCAGATTACACTCTCCAGCAAAACAGAAAACTGGCGTGACGCATATGCACAGATGTTTGCCAAGAATTTTCTTGCTTTTTCAGACAGTGAAAAGACAGCATTTATGGCTGATTACTGGCTTTTAAGTCAGGACAGGCGTTCCCGTATCAAGGAGATGGAAAAAAAGATAGAGCATTGTCATGCTCAAAACACAGCTCTTCACCAGCAGTTGCATCAAGAATCAGAGCGAATACAGAGTATTCAAAGCGGTTTTCAAAGTGAAATTGAAAACCTAAAAAATCATTTTAATGAGCAGAAATCTTTTCTTGATGAACAAAATCGTCAGCTTGCTGATAAGGCTCTTCTGTTGCAGAAAGAGATGGATGATCTCCATAGCGGTTATGAAAAAAAAGGTTGCTGCATTAAAAAGAGCTTTGAAGGCTCAGAAAGAGAAACAACTGCTTTTGAACAAGACCATCCATGAACAGAGCAAGCAGTTGACCCTCGGACTTGGAAGTCAGGACATCCGTTCTCTGTTCAAGGTTCATGCAGGTGATATCGGCCCTCTTACCAATGACATTATTCAGGACAACTATAACAGGCTTGTAAAGTGGATAAAATCCCATGAAGTTCATGTCACCGAAGAGGTTGAGGCTTTTTTTGAGCGCTGGCACCTTCTTGAAAAACAGATGGCCAAACTTGACGAAAAGATAGAATCCCTTCTTAATCAGCTTCACTCTTCCCGTGTTGGCAAGATATGGCGGGGTATCCCAATTCCCCAGGTAACCACAATTCTCAAAAAGAACCGACAAATTCGGGACTTGATTGCTGAAGCGCCAATTGATTCCATTACAGGTGATACAGGGCTTCTGCTTCCAAAGAATAAAAAGCCCATTGAAAAAGATCGCGTGCAGGAGATACTTGATTATACCCCTGTTTTTGATGCATTTGCAGGAGACATGGAAAATCCTGAACTTATGGTACGTGTGGCAGCCCCTGGGCCACACCCGGTTGCCATTAAAGATAACAAAAGGCTCTGTTTCAGTATCTGCTGTGCCCATAACGATTTTTTCTGCATTAAGATCATGCTTGCAACATATGTGCGTGTTAATACATGCGATCTTCGAGTGTTCATTTTTAAGGAGGATGAGAACCATGACAGACACAGGCTTGCACCTGTGTTCAGTTGTGAATTCAATGCCATTGATGTTCTTGATAACCAGTACTATCCCATTAGTTTTCCGCCGATTGGTGATTCAAGGGGCAATGTATATCGTATTGAAATTGATTCGCCAAATGCAACCGAGGATCAGCACATTGCAGTCTGGTGTCATCCGGCAGACAGCAAACTTATGACAGATGCCAGGATGATTTCCGGTAGCAAACTGCTTATTAATGATGAGCAGCATGAGAGATTTCCGCTTTCATTTTTGGATACACAGGCTGCACTGTACCCCTGGATGAGGCGTCTTCTTTCCGGGATTCCCCTTAAACAATTCATGGATAAAAAAACCGATAAACAACATAAGAGAGTAGATCATGCTCTGTGGATATATAACAATAAGATTGATCACTCTGGTTTTTTACCTGCTGCACTGCTTCTGTTTTTTCAGATGGCTGAACAAGTCGGTCGCTCTGTTTCAGTTTCTGTTTATGGAGTTCATGACCCTGCAATTGAAACTTATTGTGAACTCAACTCCATTGAATACCATGTGATGCCAAAATCAGTGATTCAGGAGTGTAAGGTTTTGCCTTGGGCATTGCAGCAGGCCAGGGAGAATATTGTCTCCCCTGATGGGTTTATTTGGTTCTTTCAATCCGGAATGAGGCCTGGCAAGGATCTTATTAAAAATGCAGAGACCATGTTCAGACATTACCCTGAAACAGGTATTCTTCTTCCTGTTGTTGAAAATCATGAAAAGAAAGTATCCCATTCGTTCGGGCAGATTACCCGTGAAGGCCATATCCATACCTTTCCTGTTGGTATGTCTGTGACTCATCCTTTAAATTCCTGTGCAAGAAATGTTGATGCAACTGATTCGCCCTTTTTTATTATACGTAATAGAGTGCTGACAGAGTTTTTTTATAACACCTCTTTTTACGGAAATTCTCTTGATGGAAATTCTCTTGATGGAAACTCTCTTGACGGAAACTCTCTTGATGGGAACTCTCTTGATGGGAACTCTTTTGATGGGAACTCTTTTGATGGATATTATACTGCTCCGTACCAGATGACTGAACTGATATGGCAGTTGAAAAAAAGAGATTACAAAGTAAGGTTTGACCCGAGAATATCTTTTGCCGGTGACAGGTTTAAGGATGAGATTCCAGAAGATATTGTTGATATGCTTACACTTTCATCATCAGATGAGAAATTATCAGTTGAAGTAGTCGATGCAGATCAGTATGAAGAGCCGCATCAAGAGATCAGGGAGCACTTTGATGATCAGGATGGAGATAAAGAGGATAGATTTGATGAGCCTTATGAGTGGGTTATAGATCATGATCGGATCTCTTTTTTGAAACGCTGGAGAAAGGAGCTTTTTTACAAACCAGCTGCATATGATGATATATCTGTACTTCTGAACCCCGACAGGCAGACAACAGCCCTTGTCATTGATTTGACTTTGCCAACTTTTGATGAGGATTCAGGTTCTCTCCGCATGTTTGAGATACTTAAAATGCTTGTTGAGCTGGGAATCAGGGTAACTTTTTTTCCTGATAATCTGGATTGTACACCAAAATACAGGCGGGCACTTGAGTTCATGGGAATAGAGGTCTTTTGCGGAGACTATGGAATTGCAGATGCCCTTGCCGGTCGCCAGTACGATATTATAATGCTCTCCCGTGTTGATATAGGTCATCGCTATATGAATATTGTAAAACTTCTTAACCCCAATGCAAGGATCTATTATGATACTGTGGATATTCATTATGTAAGGGAATTTCGACAGGCAGAGATTGAGTTAGATGACAATATGCGTAGGAGGGCTGTAAAAACGCGTCAGAAAGAGCTTGCTAATGCTGTCATGTCTGATGTTGTCTTTACGGTAACCGAAGATGATAAAAAGCATCTTCTTAAAGAAATTCCATCACTTGACTGCTTTGTTCTGCCCAATATTCACAGAAAACTCCCCTTTGATATCTCCTGGGAAGATACAGATGGACTTGTTTTCATAGGCAATTACAACCATCCGCCCAATGAGGATGCGGTATTTTATTTTGTTGAAAATGTACTTCCCCTTGTTCAGAAAAAGATTCCTGACATTTGCCTTTATCTTGTTGGAAGCTATATGAAAGATGCCATGAAGGCCCTTGCATCGGAAAGCATTAAAGCTGTTGGGTGGGTGGAAGATGTGGAACCGGAGCTTGTCAAAAGAAGGGTAATGGTATCCTATCTTCGTTATGGTGCAGGCATGAAAGGAAAAATAGGACAGGCAATGTCCCTTGGGCTGCCGGTGGTCTCCACAACGATTGGTGCAGAAGGCATGGGGCTTAAAGATCAGGAAAATGTCATGGTGGCAGATGACCCTGAAGTATTTGCCGAAAAAATTTGTCAACTATATAGTGATAAAAAAGTCTGGGAGGCCATTTCAGGCAACTCCAGAAAGTATATTTACAGTCGGTATGGAATAGATGTCATTAAAGAAAAACTGAAGAATTTTCTGGATGAGGATCTAAAAAATTCGGTAGTGTCCCAAATCTGTGGACCACTCTCTGGAAATACTTATCAATAGAGTCGTTTCCTTATCAGATCAACGGATTTGGGACATCACCAAAAATTTAAATTCAAATGGAAAGGTTGCAGGGTCAATGATGTTGACTTAACCTCTCTATTTTTGACAGTCATTTCTGGCATCCTTCATTTGAACCCAAAAATACTTTACACTTTTTTGTGAGAGATTCCCGCCACACAGAGTTTTCTCTCCGGAAAGTGTAAACTGGGAAATGAAGCATGCCTCATTTCTTCCTGATTATCTGTCTGAATAAGGATACACTTGATTAACAGGATAAGGCAGGATATTTATCCTGAACATCTTATCCATCCTGGTTATCCTGATTCAGACAAATGCAATAACTTATGAGAAAGAAATAAGATGTCGATTTTGGGCATCTAATTTTTGAGTATCTAATGTTGAGGTATTAAATGTCGGAACATGAAAAATCCAGAGTGATGATTATAACCCATGGACTCTATCCTGTGCCGGGTTATACAGTATCCGGTAATGGCGTAAGAGCATGGAGCCTTGCAGTGGCTCTTGCAGATAACAATTTTGATGTGATCTATTCCACTCCGCTGGATACGGTACACCCCCATACCCCGAGAGTGGAGGTTACCCTTGCACCATTTTCCGACAAAAACAGTTTGCATGGGATTATTGAAACACACAACCCTGATGTTCTGATTGTTGGATATTGGGCATATATACACCTTATTCCGTTGAATGTTAATGTTCCCATTGTCATGGATCTTCTTGCTCCATGGATGCTGGAAGCTTCATTTCAGGAAAACGGCGGCATGAGTTTTGACCCTGTGGATTATCTCAATGCCCTTGGCAGGGGTGACTATTTTATGTGCTGCACCTGGCGTCAAAAAGCATTTCATACAGCATGGTTGTTTTTGAGCGGAGTTCAAGGCAGCCATTTTCCCATTGATATTGTGCCCATATCAACTCTGCCTGATCTGCCTGTCAGACCGGATAATAGACATATAAGTGCTTCTGATGACACAATAAACAGACATATCAGCAAGCCTGACATAATAAAATTTATTTATGGAGGGGTGGTGTGGCCCTGGAGATCTCCACAGGAGTGGATATCCCAGATGCTTGATATCTTGAACAGGGATAAAAATGGAGAGCTTAAGCTTATTACAGGAAATTATCCCCTTGCCGCCAATGCAGATTCTGAAAAAATACGCCTTTTTAACGGCAATGAATATGATGATGTATTAATACAGCTTGATCTTCTTCCTTATGAAGAGATGGAGAAAGTCTTTCTTGAGGCTGATGTTGGAATTGAACTTGGTTCAAGAAACTGTGAGCGGGAACTTAGCTTTTCATTCAGGCTTATAGAGTACTTGCGGTGCGGCCTTCCTGTTATATGCAATGACTTTCTTGAAGTGTCTGATCTTGTACGTAAATATGACGCAGGCTGGGTTCTGGACAGCAGTGACCCTTCTGCTTTTGAGGAAGTTCTGAAAAGGATTCTTTCAGGTCAAGAAGATATCTTGCTGAAGAGGAAAAATGCCATTGCCCTTGTTCAGGAAAAATTTAATATTTTTGAAACAGTAAAGCCCCTTGTCAATTTTTGCAGAAATCCTGTTAAAAGTGAAAAAAACAGTATGCTAAATGGTCTATTTCCAGGTTCAATGACCGATTCCATGACCGAAAGTGACTTTTCAGTGGAAGGAAAAGAAGGTGGGGGTTTCATTGAAACATGTTTGTTCAAGGCAGCAGGGAAAAACTTGAAACTGAACCTGTTCCAACTTTCTGATTCATTGCCTGTACAGCCTTTACCTGATCTTTTGAAAAACGAACAGGAACCCTTTGACTATCAGCAGCGTGCCATAGACCGTTTTCTTGAATATGCAGATGTAAGCGGGAAAACCGTTCTGGAAATCGGGGCAGATGATGCAGTTGTAATGAGAAAACTGAGTGAAAAGGGAATGAGCCTTGGCCTTGGGGTCAATAACTGGTACTGGCATGATAAGGAGCATAAAACTGTAAAGGTTGCCGACAATATTATTCTTTCCTGGGGAGATATCCGTTCTGTTCCCCTTGAGGATGAATCTTTTGATCTCATAATTGCCATTGCTGCTTTTGAGCATGTCAGAGAGCTTGATCAGGCACTCAGGGAGATGCACCGGCTTTTAAAGCCTGGAGGTATTATTTACAGCTACTACGGGCCTATATGGTCATGTGGTGTCGGGCATCATCTCTGGTTTGAAAGGGAGGGTGTCTATTATCGTTTTTCCGAGCTTGAAAGTACTTTGCCTATTCTGGAAAACTATGAGCATCTTCTTATGGACAGGGAAGAGATGTCAATTAAACTGAGGAAAAAATGGGATCAAGATGCAGTAGATGATTTTATTTACCAGATATACGATAATGATCATATCAATCGTTACATGTATTCTGATTATGCAAAGCTATTTAATAATTCGGATTTTAAGGTTGTTGCCTTTGAAAAGGCTGATGGTATGGAGATTGACCCTGAAGTTCAAAGGCAGTTGACTCTCAAATATGGTCCAGAAAATGATTTTACCTGCGGCAACCTTGAAGTTGTCCTGGAAAAAGAAATTGTATCAAAAAAAGATGCTGCATCAGAACAAGATACACCCAGATCTGCAACTGTTCCACATGAATTTGAAAGCTCCTTGTCCGTATGTGAAAATTCCTCATCGACAATTGAAAGCTCTTTACCCGTATCTGAAAATACTCCCTCCCAATCTGAAAGTAACTCGCCTGGAACCGAAAATCTCTTATCTGCACAGGAAAGCCTGACATCAAGTCAGATACTTGATAAAATTTCCAGAGGCAGCAGGCTTTTATATAGAGCGTTGGTTAAACGCATGCTTATGCCTTTGATATCAAGGCGTGGAAAGAAAAACCTTGCAATTATAACAAGGGAAGATCTCTTTCCTGTTGAGCATGGAGCTGCTGCAAAAATATACCATACCGCAAGGGCACTATCTTTTGAGTATGATGAAGTTTATCTTGTTACCCTTGACAGGGAAAAATTTTATGTTTTCAGTAATGGAGAGTTCCACGAGGAGCTTTACCCCAGGCTTTTCAGGACACTTTTTTATCCCACTGAAGAGATGATGAGAAAAAAGATTAAAGCCGTTGGTATTCCGGATGACGAAGCATTTCTGTTTTTTCCTCTGTTTGATGATAATTTTAAACTCAGGGTACTCTATGTGGCCTTGCAGAAGAGTATTGAAGTTTATCAGGCTGAATTTCCGTTTTTCATGGATGCCTGTTCATGGGCACATAAAATTTTTGGCGGCAAACGCTCTATTGTGGAACATAATGTTGAATTTCAGAGAATTTTCGACAATCACCGCACCTCTGATGCTGTGAAGGAGTGGATTAAAGCATATGAGGTAAGGCTCTGTAACATGGTTGATCATGTTGTGACTGTCTCCCACAATGATACCCATGACCTTGTAAAAGCAGGTGTATCAAAGGATAAAATCACCATGATTCCACATGGTGTTGATATTGAAAATTTTAACAAGGCTTCATGGAAAAGCGGGCTTTCCAGAGATAGTATAAGAAATCGTTTTGGAATTTTTCAGGATGATGTTGTTCTGATTTTTCATGGAATTTTCTGCTATGGCCCCAACAGTGAAGCAGCACAATTAATTGGAAGTCAGATTTTGCCTGAACTTAACCGAAGAGGGTATGCACCTAAATGCCTTGCTGTTGGCAAATACCCTCCTGACAAGAGCAATCATCCTGATTTGATCTATACAGGTGTTGTGGAGCATGTGGCTCCTTATTTACTTGCAGCAGATATAGCTGTGGTACCCCTTCAGGATGGCGGTGGAACACGCATGAAAATTCTTGAATACTTTGCAGCAGGTCTGCCTGTTGTGGCAACACCTAAAGGTGCTGAAGGAATTTGCGTGACTCCAGGCAAAGAGATTATTATTGAACCTGATATGACTCTTTTTGTGGATGCTCTGGTTGAACTTATTCAAAATTCTGAAAAAAGATTTAAGACAGGTGAAGCAGGTCGTCTTTTTGTCCAGCAGATGGACTGGATGAAAATCGGAAAGCATTATGCCAATCTTTATGACAATATTCATGAGGCTTCAACCAATCCATCCGCTTCTTCGCAAATCACCCCTTCCGGAGTCTCACCAGAAAGCTCTTCTGATTACTCGCCAATCACCCCTTCCGGTGCCTCATCACCTACTGTTGCATCCACTTCTCTTTCTTTGGCCTCCGTGCTGTCCCCCCGTGCCTCATCACCTACTGTTTCATCCATAGGTAGTGAGTACAGGGAGCCCGTAGAAATGGACTACACAAAAGGGTATGAGTATGAGAGGCTCATTGAGGAGGAAAAAGCCCATTATTCAGAAATCGAGGTGACAGAACGTTTAACAGAAGGTGGCAGACATGCCCATTCTGCATGGGAGTATTACTGGCAAAGGGTTGGAAGCCATATTCAGCAAAATGCAGGAGAGTATGCAGATGTTACAGGATATCTTGAAAAGATTGTTCCTCAAGAAAGACCTATAAGGATATTGAGCCTTGGAAGCGGTTACTGCGGTCAGGAGTTGATGCTTGCAAGGCAGTTTTCTAAGGAATATGAGATAACATGTGTGGATATTAATGAGGCATTGTTTGAAAAAGCACGTAAGGTTGCAGTTGAAGAAAATTTAAATATTGTATTTAAAAGCGGAGACCTGAATTTTCTGACAATAGAAAAATCCTCATATGATATGATTTACGCCCATGCTGTGCTGCATCATGTTATCAACCTTGAGATTCTGTATGATCAGATTGCATCTGGATTGACAAGCCAGGGCTTTTTTCATCTTGTTGAAGTTGTTGGAGAAAACAGACGTCTTTTATGGGAAGAAAACGAGAAATTTGTTAATTCTCTTCTTGCTGTGTGTCCTGACGAGTTTATTTCAGGTCACAAGGTTAAGCCTGATGAAGAGGAAGAGGGTATGGAAGGAGTAAGGCAAGAGGAGATACTATCTCTTTTGAAATCAAGATTTACTCCTGATTATGAGTACCTGCATGGTGCATTTATGAGGTTTGTGTGTCTTCATGAGGTGATCGGCAAAAGCCTTGAACCTGCTTCTGAAGATGCCCGAAAATACCTTGATTTTCTCATTGAATGTGATGAGAGTTGTGTTGGAAAAAAAATGCTCAGACCCCTTGAGGTGTGGGGTATTTACAGACCTATTTCTGTCTGATAACCATGCCTGTTTGATAACCGTACCTGTTTGATAATCGTACCTGTTTGATAACCGTACCTGTTTGATAACCGTACCTGTTTGATAACCATGCCTGTTTGATAACCGCTCAAAAATGATATATAGCTTTCCAGAAAAGTATTTTATTTTTGGGTCAAAAAATATATTCAGATAACAGGTAGTTAGACTTTGCCATTTTCAATTTAATTATCTGGAATACTTATACCTATGACCTTATGAGCCTTGTCAATGCTGTCTGAATCAGGATGTCCAGGAAAACCAGGATTTACAGGATACAAATCTTGAGTATCCTGAAAATCCTGGTTATCCTGATTCAGACAAATGCAATAAATGCCAAAAAAATCAACAAGATGTCGTTTTTGAGTAACCAAATTACCGGAAAAGATGGCCTTTGGAGTCACACTTTATATTAAAAATGAATATTCGCAATATAGTAATAATTTTGAGCTTTTCATGGCTTGTTTTTTGTGCAGCTTTTACTCTGGGAGTATATGTTTATTCAGCCAGAATATGGCCATATCCTGTAATTTCGGCTGTTGAAAATTTTATAACCGGTGATTCCGCAGAATCAACAACTGTGGTTGAAAAGCTTATGAATGATTTTGATTTCAAGCCCACAAGGCAGATTGTTCATAATACCAAGCTGTTTAAATCCCGCCATTACCATGAACTGACAGGGATTGGCCTCAGTGATAAGCGTAAAAAACCCCTTGTATATTTTTCCCCAGATGCACAACCTGGATACAGGGTTCTTTATGGTGTTTTTGATTTTAAGGCTGGGCTGCATGGAGCCATTCTTTTTGGCCCGGATGGAGAGGTAAAACATATATGGCATACAACCCAGGAAGGTGTTGAATGGAGTCACCAGCCGGACAGCAATGTTTATCCACATGGATTTGAAATTGACAGGGACGCCTCTATTATCACAGCGTATGACGCTGGAACATCCATGACAAAATACGATCCATGCGGTAATGTTATCTGGAGAATCAAAGGTGGCTATCACCACTCAATATCCCTTGACGATCAGGGTACTCTATGGTCATGGGGAAAGGAGAATTCAGATAACCCCTATGGCCAGCATCTTGTGCAGATTGAGTCTGATACAGGCAATGTCCTGAGACAGTTTAACCTCTATCAGGTATATGAAGCAAATCCTGATGTGGATATACTGGGTATTATGCAGGCAGATACACATGAGAAATCAACATGGCTTTTTGATCTCCCGGGAGATATGTGGCATATCAATGATATTGAACCGCTTCCTGAAAAATTGAAGGAGTATTATCCCCAGTTTAATGCAGGAGACCTTCTTGTCAGCCTTCGCTCTCCAAACCTTATTTTTGTTCTTGATCCTGACACATACAGGATTAAATGGTGGCGTCAGGGCCTTACAAGGCGTCAGCATGATCCTGACTTTAACGATCAGGGAACAATATCAATATTTAATAACAACATGCATAGAGGTTTCTCAAGTATTGTTGATTTGAACCCCGTGACTTTTGAATCAAAAAAAGTTGTGGATGGAGAGAAGTACGGTTTTTATACATGGATCAGGGGAAAGCACCAGCGTCTGCCTGATGGAGGATATATAATTACGTCAACCGAGCAGGGGAGGGTGTTTGAAGTGAATCACAAAGGTGAAGTGACATTTGAATTTGTTAATGCATACAGCAGCAATAATGAACAATTGCCTGTTTCTGAAGCCAGATTCCTGCCACTTGACTTTTTTACTGAATGGGATGTTAAAGGATGGGAAAAATGCAACACAAAATAGTTTCAATTTTAATCTGTTCAGCTTTTTCTATGTTTACTCTTGTTGTAATTACAGTTGCCAATGCTTATGCCTATGTGGGGCCAGGGCTTGGGCTTGGGGCATTGGGGGCTGTTCTCGGTGTAATTTTTTCAATCTTTCTGGCGATTTTTGCCCTATTCTGGTATCCGATTAAAAGGTTTATTAAAAAATTCAGAAATGCTGAATCCGATCAAAAGGCTGATCAAAAAAACAGTTAAAAGGGAACCTTGAATCTTCTCACCTGCCTTAAAGCCTATCGACGTTGATAAAAACAACAGTTAAAAAGGAACACATGGATGAGTACCCTGATTTCTGATAATGACTCTTTTTTTATCCATCTTCTGACCATTGCACCAGGTGTAATTGTCTGTGTAGAACTTTTTTTGTTTTACCCTTCATGAAGCAACTCAGGCGCCTCGCTTATGATACATCAAAGGTGATGCATGTACTTTCATCTTCAAAAATTTCAGATCACTGGAAAGAGAAGGTGTTGCCAAGATATGCAGGGAGTATTTTTACATCCAGCCTTTTTCTGATGCTTTTTCTGATTCTGATTCTGTTTTCATTTGCAGTTGTCTATACCTTGATCTTTACGTTTATTAATGGGCACTCATTATTTCCTTTTGTTAATGGAGAACTTTCCATTGCAATAAAGAGTATAGCTCTTTGGTCAACACAGATATATGCCTTTGCTTTCGGGATAATTTATGCAGTTGCAAGAGGACGTTTGTCATACAGGAGGAAAAATCAGCCAGCACAGGAGAATAATACTTCATCCGGCAGACTTGGCTTGTCTTCTGAAAATTTTGCAAAAAAGGGAGAAAGCTACTCTTTTTTTTCAAAATGGTTCCATTATATAGCCTTGAACAGCAGTGCCATAAGGGAAGTGGCATTTGACATTGACTGTCTTGTTTCAGGATTTAAAGACAAAGCTGAACCTTCAACATCGTTTGATTGCCATGCTGCCTCTAATGGCTCTTCTGTTTTTGCATCTTCAAGCGACTTTCCCGCTGTTGCATCTTCAAGTGACTCTCCTGCTGTTGCATCTTCAAGTGACTCTCCTGCTGTTGCATCTTCAAGTGACTCTCCCGCTGTTGCATCTTCAAGCGACTTTCCCGCTGTTGCATCTTCAAGCGACTTTCCCGCTGTTGCATCTTCAAGCGACTTTCCCGCTGTTGCATCTTCAAGTGACTTTCCCGCTGTTGCATCTTCAAGTGACTTTCCTGTTGTTGTATCTTCAGGTGACTCTCCTGTTTTTGTGACCGGCCTTGCACGTTCCGGCACTACTATTCTTCTTGAGGCTCTATATTCAACAGGAGATTTTGCCACATTGACCTATCGGGATATGCCTTTTGTTACAGCTCCTTTTCTATGGAGAAAGATCTCAAAGGGTCATGCAGTAAAAGGTGATTTAAAAGAAAGGGCACATAAAGACCGTCTTCTGGTCAATTACGACAGCCCCGAGGCATTTGAAGAGGTTTTCTGGAAAACTGTGTCAAGCGATGGATATATATCAGCAGATTCTCTTGGTATCCATAATGAAGATTCCGAGTGTATAGTAAAATATCGAAAATTTGTTCATAATATTATAAAAAGTTGGCAACTGTTAGATAAACCATCTTCTTTCCGTTATCTTGCAAAAAACAACAATAATCTTCTGAGAATCAAAATGCTTAAAAAAGCATTTCCGGCTGGTCTGATTGTGGTGCCTTTCAGAAACCCACTTGATCATGCAGCGTCTTTGCTTCGGCAGCACAGCCATTTTGTAGAACTTCATGCAAAGGACAAATTTGCCTTGCAGTACATGAACTGGCTTGGTCACCATGAGTTTGGTTTGAATATGAAGCCATTTTGCTTCTCTTCTGGTACTCTTCCGGAAAACAGGGAAGAGACTGAAAATATTTCATACTGGCTGCGATACTGGCTATCTGTATATGGATATCTTGTCACCCGGCATGGAGAAGATGTGTTTTTCTTTGATTATGACGCCTTTTGTGAAAATCCTTCAGAGAGTCTGGAATTTTTGAGCAAAGCGCTTAAAATTGACAAGGAAAAGCTTAGCTCCTTTGAAGATAGCGTGAAAACGGCAATTAATTATGGGAGACTTGATGATTCTTCTGTTTCTTTTGAGGTTCGTCAATTGCACGACCAATTGAAAGCAATGGCTTTGAACTGATGAACAGCTTTTTTAATTAAGGTGTAATTTTGAAAAAAAACGGAATGATCACTGAAGATGAACTGATTCCCTATAACCTGTCAAATATGCCGGAAGGCCCTTATCTTGTTTTTGCCCCACATCCTGATGATGAAACCCTGGGAATGGGGGGCATGATTGCCCTTGCAACCGGTAAAGGGATAGCTGTTCATGTGGTTTTCATGACCAATGGTGATATGGGGGGTAACCCTGATATCAGAAAACTGGAGACCAGACGGGCAGCAGAGGTGCTTGGTATTTCCAGGATATTCTATCTGGGCTTACGGGACAGGGAACTTACATATGAACAATTGCCACACTCCATGCTGGAAACGATTTTTGATGAGCTGAATCCATCAGTTGTCTTTTTACCTTCATTTCAGGAGATTCATCCGGATCACAGGGCAACTACCCATAAAATCCTCCAATTTATGGATTATAAATCCTTCAACTTATCATGCAGGGAACACACTGATTTTTACTATAAACTGTGGTTTTACGAAATCAACCGTCAGGGTGAGGTAAATGCTCTTGTGGATATCTCATCTGTCATGGAAATCAAGGAGCATGCCATTGAGTGCTATGCCAGTCAGCTTGAAATGCTGGATTACAAAACACAGTGCCTCTGCCTTGATTATGCCAGAAGTATTACCCTTGGGGAAAAGATATCCTATGTTGAGGGTTTCTGGGTTCATGACCCTGAGTGCGGGATATCACCTGAACAACTTTATATTGATCAAATTCAGCAATACTTTCCTTTAAAAGCACCTGCTTTGTGTCATCAAGAGGTCTTTGTTCACAGTTCTGCTGATAAAACTATTGATCAAACCACTGATAAAACCTTTGATAAAACTGTTGAGAAAAAATATTTTCGTTCCCTGAATGAGAGAATAAAGCATCAGTCCATGACACTGTCAAGATATGTCAAACTGGCGGCTTCTCTATCGGATGTTGTAAATAAAGGAAAGGCACTTGCCACAACTCTTGGGGAAGAAAATGCCCATCTCAAAAAACTTGTGGACGAGATGCAGGAGCAGCTTGCGACATTTTCCAAAGCAAAGAGCCACAGGATGGCATCTGCCTACATTAAATTGGCAATGGGTTTTCGCAGCATGTCCAGGTCCTTGTTTTTGAAAAACAAACATTTACGCTCTTATAATGAACAAGCCCGCTCTTCAGGAGAAATCGACAATTGTGCCAAAAAGACTAAAGCTTGTAGAAAGATGCTTTCAGATGAGGGGAAATACCCTGTTGTAATGCTCTTTTCAGTTAATGAGCTCCAGGAAAATCTGACTGAACTGGATATTCATCGGGAGAGATTTGCCCACGGCATGACTTATGCTGAGCCTCTTCATTCAGGAAGGGATGTTTTATTTGTTCTCAATGTTGATATAGATGACCTTGCCTCTGTTCAACTTTTTATGACTTCCTTTGAGTGTATCAATCCAGGTCTTCTTGTGCTGGAACTCTATTCAGATGAGCTTTGTTCAGATAAAAATGGTACACTCCCTTTGCGAAGTTCAACTGTGGCGGCTCCAATGCTGCTTGATAATGCCTTTGTCTCATTTTGCTTTGAACCTGTGGCTGACTCCAAAGACCGTACCTTTTATGCAAAACTTTCATTGAAAAACGGTGCAGAAGGCTCTCCTGTGGGGTTATGGACCCGACCTTCTCCATATTTTAATCATAATGCTGTTGATGCATATCATGAATGGATAAAAAAAAACGAGAACCATGATGAAGAGCCGGATTCTTCTGATGCTTCAGGCAGCATGGATGCAGTAGTCACCATTATTATTCCGGTTATATCCATGCAGAAAGAAATTTTATTGCAGGATGCTCTATCCCTGCAGGAAGAGAGTAAGACCAAAGAAGGGGGCACTTTGAAAATTGCCATGCTTCAGGAGTCATTTGCATCTGTGTTTGCCCAGTCAATCAATAATTGGGAGATATTAGTTCCTGTTGTCGGCTCTTCCGGCAAAGAGATAGAGCAAAAAATGAGGGAAATCTTTGACAGAATTGATGAACATTATCAAAGTGATAAGGTCATTTTTGTGGAATGTAACGACAATAGCGACGTTGCAACCCAACTGAACCTTGCATTGGAGAGATCATGCAGTCTATTTTTTATGTTTCTTCATCCTTTTGATACTCTCTCTTCTGATGCTCTGCAAAAATGCACCAAAAACCTTATTCATAATGCCGATGCAGATATCATGTACAGTGATGAAGACAGGATAAACCAGACAGGATTAAGGTTTGCTCCTATGTTCAAGCCACAGTGGTCACCTGATCTTTTAGTGGGCTTTCCTTATTATCCTGGCGGATTAACTTTTTTTCGGAAATCCCTTTTTAAAAAAACAGGAGTCTTCACTGACCTGTCCGGCTTGCATCAGGCTTTAGGGTTTTGTTTTCAAGCTTTTGAATATGATTTAACCCTGAGACTTTCTGAAATAACAGATAGAATTGTTCATATTCCAGAGGTGCTCTACCATCGAAGGGATTGTGAATTATGTGACTTGTCAAGTGGAGCTTTTTATTGGAAAAGTTCTGCCATAAAAGCTGTTGAAGCTGCCCTTGAAAGAAGGGGAAACAGAAGCACAATAAAAAGTGGTCTTACAGAGAACTCCTTTCATGTTGGCTTTCCGGTCAAGCCTGGAACTATGGTTTCCATTATTATCCCTTTCAGGGATTGCTCTGAGCTTCTTGAGACTGCTGTGAAAAGTATTCTTGATAAAACAATCTATCCTGATTACGAGATAATCTGCATAAATAACGGAAGCGTAAAGCCTTGCACCCATGAACTTATTGATAGATTAAAGGAAATACCCTTTGTTAAGGTAATTGACGATGATACCCCGTTTAACTATTCAGCCCTGAATAACAGAGCAGTGTCACATGCAGAGGGGGAAGTTCTGCTGTTTTTGAATTCAGATGTTGAAGTTATCTCCGAAAACTGGCTTGAAGCCATGATAGAACATACCTGCAGAAAAGAGGTAGGCGCTGTTGGAGCACTGCTTTATTATGTCAATGATACCATTCAACATGCCGGTATAGTCCTTGGTATTGCAGGACTTGCAGGCCATGCGTTTAAACATGTACAAAGAGAAGATACCCGATATTATTATGGCTGGCCTTTTTTTGTCAGAAATGTATCTGGAGTCACTGGTGCATGCATGATGATAAGACGTTCTCTATTTGAGGAGATTGGGGGATTTGATGAAAAGGATTTTCAGGTGAGCTACAATGATCTTGACCTGTGCATGAGATTGCGCCGCAAAGGCTATCAGATCATATATACCCCTTTTGCACAGCTTTATCACTATGAATCCTTTAGCAGAGGGTATGTCAGGGATGATGAAGCTACAATGAAAATAAGGGAAAAGTGGGGAGAAGTACTTGATTCTGATCCTTTTTACAATCCCAATCTCACCACACGTAAGGAGGATTGGACTCTTGAGTAAGGACAGGCTTGAATCATGACATATGATGGACTTTTCCAGGGTGACGTTACAGGGCCTCTTTCTGTTAATATCCCTCTGATTGACGTTGTTGTTGTAAACTATAATGGTATGCCCTATCTGCCGGATTGCCTTGGTTCCCTTTTTAAAACCTGCTATCCTTCATTTCATGTAATTGTGGTTGACAATGCCTCCACAGATGACAGCGTAAACTGGATAAAAACTCATTATCCTGATGTAATAATTATTGAAAATTCCGTAAATGAAGGATTTGGCAGGGCCAATCTTAGAGGAATCCGGTATGCAGAGTTCCTGCGTGAAGATGATCATCAAGGTAAATGTTTCAGAAATGATCCGAATAATTTTCTCCTGAATGCTCTCAGGTGGGATGTTTTCAGTGCAGTGAGGAAGGTGTTTCCTTATTGTTTACGGCATAGAAAGGGCTCCTTCTTTAAATCTGCGTCATACTTTGCCCTTATCAATACAGACACAAGGGTTGAGCCGGACTGGCTTTTAAATCTTGTAAATGTCATGGAAAGTGATGAAAATTGTGCTTCAGCATGTTCACGTCTTCTTTTTATGGATCGGCCTGAGTTGATAAATGCCACAGGAGGCGGGATGAACTTTCTGGGGCATGGTTATGATCATGATATTTTTGCAGAAGCTCGTAATGTTCCTGTAGGAAGAATCGTAAAAGATGTTTTTTTTCCAACAGCCGCAGCCTGTCTTGTAAGGCGTTCAGCATTTTATGATGTGGGTGGCTTTGATCCATCTTTTTTTATGTACCATGAAGATGTGGATCTGGGGTGGCGGTTTCATTTAAGGGGATATAGTGTTAAATATGTTTCTGATTCAACTGTGTACCATGCATTTGGTGGCACTTCCATGAAAATCGGCAGCATGAGATTCAGAAATCGCCTTGGATTGAGACATGCATTGAGAAGCCTTCTTAAAAATTATGAGATGTCAACTTTGCTGAAAGTGATGCCCATCTTTTTCAGGACTTATATAAGCCTTTTTCGTGCTGGTATTTCAACAGGATTCTTCAGTGCTCTTTTATGGAACCTGACCCATCTTCCAGGAACCATTATCCAGCGTCACAGGGTTCAGCGAAGAAGAAAAGTCAGTGATCTGGATATGAAATCTCTTATTTTGCAGGATGTTCAGACACCTGTGAATTTAAATTAAACGGTCATGGCCGGCATTCAGCCACCCCCGAATATGGAAATTTGTATCTATTTCCACGGTAAATTGTGTTTTTCAGTAAGGTAAAAATGCATGCAACGATGCTTTAAAGATTCCGTAAGCATAATCATTCCTACGTATAACAGATCAAAACTTCTTAAAAAAGTCTTGAAAGCCCTTGAAAACCAGAGCCTTGAGCATAGCTGTTTTGAAGTAATTGTTGTTGATGATGGTTCAAAAGACGATACATTTTCTATGGTGGCCGATTTTGAGAAGAGTTCCAGTCTCCGGATAAGGTATTTTTTTCAGGAAAACAAAAAACAGGCTGCTGCAAGAAATCTTGCAATTCAACATGCTGTAATGCCTCTTCTGCTTTTTATAGGGGATGATATTGTGCCTGATTCTGATTTTCTTGAATCCCACCTGAAATTCCATGCCTCCCTTGAAAATCCTGATAAAAGCTGTGTTATAGGATATACCACCTGGCCCTGTAGCTTCAGGGTTACCCCTTTCATGGAGTATATAGGAGAATTCGGTGATCAGTTCGGGTACTCCCTGATTCAGGGGAACTCGTCCCTACCATTTAATTTTTATTACACATCAAATCTTCTGGTGCCGGCAGAAGCCCTGAAACAACTTGACTATTTTTTTGACGAAGACTTCCATGTATATGGCTGGGAGGATATAGAATTTGGATTCAGGCTTGAAAAGTCTGGAATGCTGCTTTTCTATAATCCTGAAGCTGTTGCCAGGCATTATCATCCAGTTGATGTGTTGTCATTTTGTCAGCGTCAAAAAAATGTTGGATATGCTTCAACCATTTTCATTAAAAAACATCCTGAGCTTGAATGGCTTCTTGGAAACAGACAGGAGTTGCTTGCAAATGCAAGGCGTTACCCTGTGGCATTTTTTTTGAAATTCATTATAAATCTCATGGATAAATGCTATATCATTGATAAAGGGGCTATCATAAACAAGTGCAGTATCATAAATAAATATAATATCATAAATAGATGCTTTAAACTCTCCCTTACTCATAAAGTCTATCGTTTTGTTCTTGACGCACATTACGCAAGAGCTGCAATAAGTGAATCTGTTGGAAAAAATGCTGCGTAAGACAGTTGACAATGAATAAGGTGGTCCTGCCGAATGCTTTTTAATTCAATTGATTTTGCCATATTTTTACCTGTTGTTTTTTTTCTTTACTGGTTCGTAACCCAGCGCAATCTCAAAATCCAGAATCTTCTCCTTGTTGTTGCAAGCTATCTTTTTTATGGATGGTGGGACTGGCGTTTTCTAACCCTGATTATGTTCAGCTCCGTTGTTGACTATGCTGTGGGTCTGGGATTATCAAGGGCAAATAACAGGGCAAGACGTAAGCTTTTACTTTGGGTAAGCATCATAGTAAATCTTGGATTTTTAGGGTTTTTTAAATACTACAATTTTTTTATTGACAATTTTATAGCAGCTTTTGCTTTTTTTGGTGTTTCACTGTCAAAAAATACTCTTAATATAATATTGCCTGTTGGTATAAGCTTTTACACTTTTCAAACTTTAAGTTACTCCATAGATGTTTACAGAAAAAAAATTGAGCCAACAAAAGATTTTATTGCATTTTGTGCATTTGTAAGTTTTTTCCCCCAGCTTGTTGCAGGACCGATTGAGCGAGCCACAAATCTTCTGCCTCAATTCTATAAAAAAAGAGTTTTTGACTATGCAGCCGCTGTGAATGGAATGCGTCAGATTTTGTGGGGACTTTTTAAAAAAATAGTAATTGCTGATAACTGTGCCCGCTATGCCAATATTATTTTTAATAATTATCATGACTATTCCGGAAGTACACTCTTGCTGGGCGCTTTTTTTTTCACATTCCAAATTTATGGAGATTTTTCAGGCTATTCAGATATTGCAATTGGAACATCGTCACTTTTTGGATTTAAGCTGAAAAGAAATTTTGCATATCCATATTTTTCAAGGGACATGGCAGAGTTCTGGAGGCGTTGGCACATATCTTTGTCAACATGGTTCAGGGATTATCTTTACATTCCACTTGGCGGAAGCCACTGCACAATTTTAAAAAAGATCAGAAATCTATTTTTGATCTTTACAGTAAGTGGGTTCTGGCACGGTGCAAACTGGACATTTATTGCCTGGGGGCTTTTCAATGCCATCAGTTTTTTGCCCTTGCTTGTGCTGGACAAAAATAGAAATAATCTAGACATTGTAGCAAGTGGAAGGGTTTTGCCATCTTTCAGTGAATTGTTCAGGATTTTGCGAACCTTTCTGTTGATTGTAATATCATGGGTATTCTTCAGGGCAGAAACCATTGGCGATGCTTTTATTTATATACGTAATATTTTTACATTATCTCTGATTTCAGCTCCCGGGTTTCGTGGTGATGAAGAGGTGCAAACCACCATTTTTTTAATCATTGCCTTTATCATTGTGGAATGGTGTGGTAGAGAACACCAGCACGCTCTTTCAGGTATGGAGAGGGTGTTGCCCAGAACAGGAAGGTGGGTTTCTTATATTGTATTGATATTGATTACATATTTTTATGGCAACTTTTCTGAATCAATTGAATTTATCTATTTTCAATTTTAGATTCAATAACAATGATATGAAACAGTTCATTTATAATATCCTGTGGTTTGGATTTTGTTTGATTTTGATCAACATGATTCTTTTCTCCATCACATATGCGGTCTATTTAAGACCATACGAAAACGTTGATTTGACATATCGTACCTATCTTCTGTCAGATTCCCATGGACTGGCGCTTGCTGATTTAATGGAAAATGATGGAATTTTTAACTTTTCCGCAGGAAGTGATTCATATGTTGATATGCTCAGGAAACTCAAATATCTGATAAATCACTCCCATGTTAAAAAAATTATACTTACTGTTGATGATCATCAGCTATCTCCATACAGAAATCTATCAAACAACCTTGACAGATCCTTGTTTTTTGCATCACGGCAGGATTTTTCAAATATATTTGAATTTTTCAAGTGCAACTTAAAAAGATATTGTGTTCTGTTGAACCCTAAAAGCAGGGATATTCTTGATTCTTGGTTTGAATCACTATTTACTGATAGAAAAAATGTCCGAAAATGGAAAGATGTTCCGGAGAATGAGAAAGATAGAAGATCTCTTGCAAGGGTAAATGTTCAGTTCAGATATAAGAAGCAGGCTGATCTTCTCCTAACCTCATTAAATCAAATAATTGCTCTTTGTCGTATGCATGATATTGAGATTGTCGGTATTAAATATCCGCTCAGCAAAAATTTCATAAGAGTTAAGGGAGACAGGAGGTTTTTTGCTGATGATGTTTTGAATTATTATGATTTGAAAGTTTATGATTTCGAAGAATTATTCAAGGAGAGGGATGACTATTTTTTGAATACAGATCATTTGAACAGTGAAGGCGGAAGAGCCTTTGCAGAAGTTCTTTTGAATCATGTTATCCGACATGAAGAGGGGATATATGGACAGGCGTTACTTTTTTAAAACAATTTCTGTGCTGGCATTTGCATCAAGTTCTGCATTTTTAATGGTATCCTATGCAGGAAGACTTTTTTATAAAATACCATCAATCTACTCCGATGATCTTGACGTAAAAGATAAAATTGCATTTACAAGCTCTGTATATCCATTGTTTTCAGATGAGCATCTACTTGATGATGCCAATGTAATTCTTGCCAGAAAAGGTGAGTGGGCAACCATTCAAAAAACTTTTTTTGCATATTATTATGGTGAAAGAAAGAATATCTCTTCGGATTTTCCTTTTTTGAAAATTTTCAGCTCAACCAGGGGAGATAAAAGCAATAATAACCAAAGGTTTGCATCTCTTTCCAGCAATAAGAGAGAAGATATCATTGTTGAATATATCCATTATGCAAAGAATAATACAAAAAAGAGCTTGATGCATTTGATTCTGCAAGGAACTCTCTGTTAAAGCACCTTGTACGCCACTCATTTTCTCCTTTTTCGGCATATGGATATCCTGACAGGCGTATTTTGCCGTTTATGGCCGATCCCTCATGGCCGGAGTATCATGAAAAACCAGGTACCCTTGTAAGTTACCGATAAAACCTCATGATAGCGAGGGATCACAACGATGCATTAAAGCCATGATATTCCAGTTTTTGTAAAGGTGTCAAGTTGTAAGGCTTTTTGTTAGCCGTCATATATAAGGTCTGCAAGTTCACATATGAGAAATATGAATATTTTAAAAAAAACAATATATGTAATTTTGATGATAGCATCCCTCTGCATGTTTGCTGTGGGTGCGGGAGAAATGACTTCTGGCTCTGATTTCTGTATATCATGCCATGCCATGAAGCCATTTCATGCCGCAAGGCAGAACTCTATGCATTTTATTAAAAAAGGTAATGAGATTCACTGCTCAGAGTGTCATGTGCCGGAGAAGTTTCCAGACCGCTATTTTTATAAAGTAAAAAATGGTATTAAAGATATATATAAAACAATAACCACTGACAATATTACAAGGGACTATTTTAATTCAAAATTTAATGATAGAGGGAATTTTGTTTTTAACGATGCATGTATGAAATGTCATGTTGCAGGGCTTGAGAATGACAGGATACCCCGTGAGATTATTGCCGTGCATAAGCATATTCTGTCTGGTGTTGATAACAAGATGAATTGCGTGGATTGTCATGGAGGGATGGAGCATGACGGAAGAAAAGTATTTGACTGGAAAATGGTCAAAAAATTCATTCATGCCGAGAAAAGCCAGTTTGAGGCAGAAAACCGGAAAATTGAAGAGATTATCAATAAAACATGCCTTGCATGTCATTTGAAAGATGGTGCAGAACTGGGTGGTTTGGGCTGTTTTGATTTTGCCATTGAACCCGGTAATTATCTTCCCCTGAAAATAGGAATAGAGTTTTATGAAATGCCTCCGACCCGTACCTTCAGAAAATATGCCCTTGAAGCCATGGCTGAACTTGAAATCATGGTTGAAAGAAACAAAAAGATGGTAAAAGACAAATGAAACCTGAATTTGACATTGTAATCATCGGAGCCGGCCTTACCGGAGGTCTTGCCGCAGACTATTTTACCAGGATTGGCAAGAATGTATGTATAATCGAGCGAGGAGGCGACTATTTTCCAGATCGTAAAAATCTTTGGAGTGAGCGTCATATTAATGTTCCGGGAACCAACAGATGGGTAACAGTCTCAAAAGATGACCCTTATGAGCGTACGGAAATCAAAACCGAGGACAGCGACTATAAATTCAAATATAACATGAAATTTGGTATGGGGGGGGCAGGGGCCGTCTGGAGCGGTGCATCATTTCGATTCAGGCCAGCTGATTTCAGGTTACGTTCAATGTACGGTGTTGGAGACGACTGGCCCATCACCTATGATGATCTGGAGCCGTGGTATGCACTTGCTGAAAATGAGCTTGGTGTTTCCGGCTCAGATCCATTTTCATACTGGCAAAGATCATCTGACTACCCCATGGATGCCTTCAGGCAATCTTTTCTGGATGGGGTATTTATGCGTCACTTTGGGAAAAAATTTCCTTTGATGCCCATTCCATGTGCGGTTGCCTCGGAAAAATACAGGGGCAGAGGACCATGCATTGGAGCACACTCCTGTGTTTCGTTCTGCCCTTCTGAAGCCCGATACAATCCTAATCAGAATCACTTGACAGATGCCATTGAAAGAGAATCATGCACACTGTATAAAAGAGCCATGGTGACAAGGCTTAATATGGATGATAATACTTATCATGTAAAATCTGTCACTGTTTTACCTGAAGGAAGTGCCCCAATAGAGGTAAAGGCCGAAAAATTTATACTTGCCGGCAATACTGTTGAAAATACCCGTTTGCTTCTCTTATCTGGAAACAGCAGATTTCCCCAGGGGCTTGCCAATTCAAGTGGTCTTGTTGGGAAGAATTTCATGTCAACAGGGGCATGTGTCTGGAACCTTGAGTTCCCCGAGTTTACGTATCCATTCAGGGGACGCCCTATTACATCTGTATGTGCAGAGTACAGTGATGGAAATCACCGAAGATTTATGTCATCCTTCCTGATTGAAGTTTGGAATGATGTCTGGACCCATGGAGGTCTTTACTATTACATTGAAAAACTTGTTGCCCAGGGGCATTGGGGAACAACTCTTAAAGGTATGGTTGACGAGTACATGCGTAAAATGATCATAACTGCTCCATTTGAAATCCTTCCCAGAATGGAGAGTACCATCACCCTTGATCCTGATGATACTGATGCCTTTGGGCTTGCTCTTCCGGTAAACCATATTAAGCTTGGAGATTATGAATATGGTGTAAGAGAGTATATTGAAAAACGCCTAAAAAATGCCTCTCCGGATATTTTAATCAGCGTTTCCGGAGCAGGCATTAATGGAAATCACCCCTATGGAACCTATAGAATGGGGAAAAACAGCAGGGAAGGTGTTGTTGATGCCAATCTTCGTTCGTTTGATCATGAAAATCTTTATATCATGGGAGGCGGGTCTTTTGTAACCGGCACATGTTTTAATCCAACCCTTACCATTGCAGCACTTGCCTTGAAGGCTCTTGCTTCAATGGGATGAACAGCTTGTTTCTGGATTTTTGGCCATCTTTCATATATTTTCAAGAGGCGTAAGTTCTAAAATCTACCACCACATATTGTACTTTTAATTCTCTGAAAAATACTATCTGTGGTCTTCTTTGAGAGAACTTATGACTTACGAGATATATTTACCAGGTAATTTACACTTTGCTGGTTCAAACCTTAGAAAACCGGGTGTTTTGCTCTTTAAATTGTAAAACGGAAAATGCCGATTCTTGTCGGCATTTTTATACTTTTTCAGTTAACAACTTCGCATTTTTGGCTGCGTTTAATTGTCGATTGTCAGATGAAACGAAAAGATCTGCATTCCATTGTAATGCACAAGCAACATGCAAAGCATCCATTGCCCTCACAGAATTATTTTCAAGCACAAGAATTGCATCCGTAATGACTTCAGGCAATAAATTGATTATTGTTACATCATCTGTTTCTGTGGCCAGACAAGTTTTAATCTTTCGGTATTGAGTTTGTGAAATTGCCCCTTCCCGAATACGACGATTTATGGCTGATATGATTTCAGGAATACAAATGACGGATAATGCTAATTCAGTCGCCTTTTGACATATAGATTCAACTGAATCACTACCCGGTTCCTCAATATAACGTTTTGCAAAAGCAGATGAATCAAAAAATATTTTCATTGTTCCGTTCTTCTATAATTGCAGATGACAGCTCAGCACCATTAGATGAAAGTCTTAAAGCTGGTTTTTTCCAGGCTGGTAAATTTTTTGTTATTGAAACTGGTGATACTTCTGCAATGGGCTTTCCGTGTCGAATTACAACGAATACTTCTCCTTGTTCAACGTCAGAAAACAGCTCAGATACGTTTTTACTAAATTCGGTAAAGGTTATTGTTCTCATAATGCACCTCCATATTTATGTGCTTTAATGTGTACTATAATGTGCATTTTGTCAATTTGTATTTTTTTTGCTTTTTTTTGTTAGATGCCCAAAAGTTGAATGTGCTTATTCCAGGGACATTTTACGACTATTGATGTCATTTTAATTGTAAAAGGTTGATGGATGGGGGCTGTTGACAACTCCAGGATACCAAAGCGTCAGCTCCTCACCTTGGTACAGGATTTTCCCGGCGCATTCAACTCCCTGCATGAATGAGTGATCCATATTACCCACCTCATACCGCCATGCACCAAATCTGCCTCTGGAATAGACCCCTTTTTTTTCAAACTCTTTCAGCATGGGAAAGAGCAGTTTGTTCCTTTCAATGGAAGGTGTGGGATAACCATGCTCCATTCTGAGATACCATGTGTGATCTATCTCGTCTCTGCTATTTATAAGTTTTGTGTTTAGTGCGCCCTGTATGATTTCATCCATGACTTTTTCGGGATTTGATCTGACTTTTTTTGCAGGACTTTCGCTAACTTCGCACATAAGTGACCATGATGTTTTAATATCAGGCACATTGTAAGGGGAGTAGTTGCTGAATACAGTAACACGATAAAATGGATTGTCATTTTCAGGAAAGTATATCCAGCATTTATCTCTGAGATGCTCTGGTGTTTCTCCTTTTAGGGCAATTCCTGCAACATGGGTTGACGAGTGTTTCAAATTCTGTTGTGTCAGGGCATTTTCTGTTTTCTGAGCTGTCCATGTTGCCAGGGAAAGATCGGTTGTCATCTGTGAAAGTGCAGTTATTGGTATGGAACTTATCAGAAGATCATATTCCTTTTTTGTTCCATCTTTAAACGTGATTGTTTTGTTTTTTATATTTATGGATTTTAGTTCTGCATTAAAATGCATTTTTTCCTGTGGAAGGTGCGCTGCAATGTTTTCCCAGACAGCTCCTGTGCCCCTGTATTTTGGAAATCTGAATCTGGAGTTTGGTCCCCATCCTATATCATCTTTGTCATTCAGGTGGTTGTCCAGGATGCGTTTTAGATCAACTGTGGCAACCCGTTCTCCTACCCAATCATGGCTTAACTCCTCCACAGGCCATGCCCACACCTTATAATTGTAGGGTCTTAAAAAGTGTTGTGCCAGACCCTCTCCAAATCCTGCATTGATCCAGTCCCCAAAGTGTTTTAGTCCATTGGTATGGCTTGTACAGTTTTGTTTGTTACTGCCTGCATGCAGATCCAGCAGTCCGTGAATGCATGACCTAAAGGTCTCCTTTGAGAGGCGGTGTATGTTATTCTGGATTGGATATGGAACAAAACGGTTTTCCATCCACACCCAGGCACTTCTGTCATGGTAGAGCCAGTCATTTTCTTTGTCCATGACTGTGTCCATTACAGTATCAAAATATCTGTAATGGCTGAACAATACATGGCCGCCTATATCCCACCAGAAGTTTTCAGAATCTTTAAACGATGCGGAAAGACCACCAGGATGGCTGTTTTGTTCGTACAGCTCCCATTTTTCATGGCCAAGCTCGTTGAGTCTCCAGGCAGCTCCAAGACCGCACGGGCCTCCACCTATGATTAATATTTTCATAATTTACTCGAATGGTTTTTGGTTATAAGATATATGTTGCTTTACCGTGAAAACACCCGTCATGTTTTTTTATGATAGCGGGTGGCCATTAAAACCTCGGCCAAAATTCTCAGAAGAGGTACATTGTTGTGGATGAGGATGATACACAAGCCTTTTTTAAAATGCAAACCATAAACGGCATTTGTTTAATATATGTGTTGTGTAAAATATATAGCAAAATTATTTTTTTAGAACAATAAAGAGCAATTTACTTGATTTTTCAATTGAATTCAACTAATAAGGTCAGGCTGTGTTAAAACGAACTGATAAAAAACCATATTTGATAAGGGAAATGATATGGCAATGCCCAAGGTGCTGATTATTATTGTTACATGGAACAAGGAAGAATATGTGCTCAACCTTCTGAAAAGCCTTCAGAATATTGAATATCAAAGAGCTTCCATGAAGATTGTTGTTGTTGATAATGCCAGCACCGACACTACTGTTGAATCCATAAAAGCACTTTATAAAGATGTAACACTTCTTTGCAATGAAGAGAACCTTGGTGGGACAGGAGGTTTCAACACAGGACTTAAATGGGCATCAGAGCAGCCGGCTGGTTCATTTGACTATTTGTGGCTTCTTGATAATGACGTTGTAGTAAACAGATATGCTCTTATAGAGCTTGTTGAGCTACTTGAATCAACGCCTGATGCCGCTGTTGCCGGGTCAACCATGATGCAGCAGGACTATCCCTGGCGAATTAATGAAGTAGGCTCATTCTACAATCGCAATACAGGTGAACTTGTTTTTAATCTTCATCTTACAACTATTCATCCATGGAAAGGACGTGCTGTTGAGGAGATGCTTGATACAAAGTGCGACCTTTCCCATTTTATACCTGACTACCATCCCAGTCTGGATGTAGATTATGTTGCAGCAGCTTCTCTTTTGATTCGTTCTGATGTGGCAGCTAAAGCTGGATTGTGGCTGGATTGTTTCATTCATTTTGATGATGTTGAATGGTGTCTCAGAATATCTGAAATGGGCTACAGGGTACTTGTCTCATGTCGTTCATTGATATGGCATATGTCTGCTGTGGTCAAAGTGCCTACATGGGTTGTTTACTACGATTGCCGGAATGCACTGACTGTTTTAAAAAAATATGCAAAAGATAAAAAAAATGTTGCAAGGGCAGTCCGAAGACAGCTTTATAAGGCAACGTTTCTTAAGATGATTGGCAGATGTGAACTTGCAGACCTTGTACTTGATGCAGTGGATGACTATCGGAAAGGGCGCATGGGGCGAAAAGATGATATCTGCCTGCCTCCGGTAAAAAGTCACCATCAGCAGCTACTCTCTGAACTTCCGTTTATGGATCCGAATATCAAAAAAATTCTTGTTTCATGGCATGTGAATCTCCATGCCACAAAAATTCAGGAAAAACTTGTTAAAACCGTAAGGGAGAGGCCGGATATAACCATTGACTTTCTCACTTTCCCTGGTGGAGATGCTGTGTATCAGTTTCCAGGTGCCAATATGGTAGCAATTTCCATGAACAGGATGTTGAGGATGATCCAGTACTACCGTCTAAGGGGTAAGTATGATCTGGTCATACAGTCTGATTATAAACGTGTGCTTTTTCTCTCATGGCTTGATTCAAAAATAATGTTTTTGAATAATGAGAATTACTGCCTCAGATCTGCACCTACTTTTTTAGAAATGTTAGGATTTTTAAAAAATTCAATTTTTAAGCGCCTTTTTGCCGGAGGTTCACGTTGAAAGAGAGCCTTGAAAAATATGGAGCATTTTTTAAAAAGATGTTTGCATCCTCTTCTTTGTTTAAAAAAGGAAGAAATGTTGTTTTTGACAGGGCATATGGTAAAATTAAAGAGAGACGTTCCCTTTTCAGAGAGAGAGACGGAAACAGGGTTGATAATGAGGATGTGTCGCCACCGGATATGCCGGATGACCGCCTTCTGAAATTCTGGGCAAGCAGTGAATGGGCAGAGTATCAGGCATGGATCTTCCACAATGATTTCATCACCTGTGATGACTGGAAAGAGATGCGCAAAAGAGCTGTTTCGTTTAAAGCCAAGCCTTTGATTTCTGTTATTACTCCCACATATAATACAGATACAGAGATGCTCTTAGAGTGCATACGTTCGGTTCAAAGCCAGGCATATCCATTCTGGGAAATGTGTATTGCTGACGATGGCAGCACCTCTTCAGAAACACTTGAATTGCTGAGGGAAACTGCTGCTTTTGATCCCCGGATCAAGGTATCGTTTTTGCCGGAAAATCATGGAATATGCCATGCCACAAATAATGCAATTGGTATGGCATCCGGAGAGTACTTAGCATTTCTTGACCATGATGACAGGATCTCGCCTGCGGCTTTTTATTATGTTGCAGATGCACTGAATCATAACTATTCTCTGGATGTGATTTACTCTGATCGAGATATGCTTTCCACCAGGGGACTTAGGTTTATGCATCTTTTCAAGCCAGGGTGGTCTCCAGAGCTTCTTTTTTCCATGAACTATATTTGTCACCTTATGGTTTACAAAAAATCTCTGGTTGATATGGTCGGAGGTGTCCATGAAGAGTTTGAAGGTTCCCAGGATTATGATCTTGTTTTGCGGGTTATGGAGAAGACAAAAAACGTACACCATATTTCAAGGGTTCTCTACCACTGGCGTCAGAGCGAGCAATCAGTTGCGTTAAATCATAATGTGAAAGATTACGCCTACAAAGCCGGTGTAAAAGCTCTGGAGCATGCTTTAAAAAGAAGAAATCTTAATGGAACAGTGCAGGAGATATCAACTTTATGGCGTGGGCACTACCGGGTTCAACTGGATGGCCCGTCATCAGATGATATTTCAGTTCATTATATTGAAAATGATTTCCCTTTGGATCAATATGTGACAAGAGTAAATAAAGAGTTTTCTGCTTCTTCCAAAAAACGACCTTTTCTGTTGTTTGTTGGACAAGGTCTTACAGCATCAGATGCAATGGCAGCATATAAGGAGATGGCCTCCTGGCTTCAGGTGGAAGGCGTTGGGATAGTGACCGGAAAGATAGTTGATGCAAAAAAACGTATAGTACATGCCGGCATGGTTCAAAAATCAGATGGTGTTCCCTTGTTTACTTATGAAGGGGCAGATGCTTCAGTGCCAGGATACATTGCAGCCACGGCAGTCGTGAGAAATGTCAGTGCCCCTCATCCGTGGTGTTTTGCTGTAAGAAGGGATGTATGGGATTCTCTTGGAGGGTTTGCTCGTGGTTATATTGGGCCACATGCGGTTATTGATTTCTCTTTAAGGGCAGAAAAACAAGGTTATCGTACTGTTTTTACTCCGTTTGCAGATTTTTTAGATCCTTGTGAATCAATTGTGCCTGCATCATCATGGCCACAAGAGGATGTTGTTCATTTTCTGAGGAAATGGCAGGCAAGGTTGACAAATGGTGATCTATATTATAATAAAAATTTGACTTTGAAACTTGAGGATATGGGACTTGATTATTCTGTTTCAAAATAATACACATAATAGCTTTTTGTGGTAATAAGGACAATGGAACAATGAGGTATAGCAAGCTGCATGTATTGTTTTTTAAGATTTTGATGATAGGCATTTTATCTTTTGAATGCTTTTCTCTCTTCTGTTATGCAGAAGAGTCAGAAAAGATATTTTTTTCAGGAGACGGTTTTTCTGTAACACAAAAAGATCTTGATGCAGAGAACGAGATGCTTTCAGCAAGTTTTGATACAACAAAAGAGGAAAAGTTGAGAGTTATCCTTATGGACAGGCTTTTTAAGCTTGAGTATCAAAGTACGTCTGATGATTTGCTGCTTGATAAAAAAGTTCAGAGGATGACGGAAAAATATCTGGCTTTGCTTTACAAAAAGAAGCTTGACTCTCAAATTGAAATTTCTGAAGATGTTTTGCAATCTTATTATATTGCAAATCCGGAGCTTTTTACTGAACCCCAGAAATACAGACTTCAACTGCTTATGGTGTCAAATAAGGTTGTCTGTGATAAAATTTTTTCTGATGTTACTCAAAATAAAAGAACCTTTGAACTCGCTGTGGAAGAAGAGAGCATTGATAAGGAAACCACTCCGAACAAAGGGGAACTTGAGTGGATGGCTGAAAACAAGATGCCCCGTGAATTTGCGGCAAATGTTGAAAACCTTCTGCCAGGAGATGTTTCACAGCCATTTCAATATAATGGGAATTGGGTTCTTCTAAAAGTGCTTGAGATGAAGCCGCCAGAAAAAAAAGTATATGAAGATGTAAAAGACTCAATACGTTCAACCTTGACAAGAAAAAAAATGTTTGCTCAGGTTAATTCTGAATTTGAACGTCTGAAAGCCAAGTATCAGGTAAAAGATGAGGGAATGTGAACAGTAGTGGTTGATTTTAGCCTCTTCTGTGTTTAAATGCTGTTTTAAAAAGTGGATGTACATATTTTTTATTTGTATTCTGAAAATTGATTGCTGAAGAATAAATAGTATGGGTTTAAAAAATAAAAGGCTTCAAATGATTAAGGCGGTGGAAGGCAATGTTTAATAAATTAATGAATTTGTGGCTGTTTGCTGTTGTTCTGCTATCTCTTATTTCTCCACAGCAGCAGTTGAGAGCAGATACTGCAAACAGAAATTCCAGTTATTCTGACTTTCAAATTGATTTCACAAGTACGGTTGACAATGTGCCCGACGCTTTATTGAAAAATATTATGGAATACTGGAACTTTAAAGGCCAGCTTCAGTTTGAAAAAACATATGCTTTTGAGGCGCCTCATACAAAATATCAGTTTTCTATGGAAAAATACTTGAATATTCATCAAAAGGCACGAAAATTGAATGAAGTGCTTTTGTTGAATGTTGAAGAGTTGTTTGATATTGCGGATATAAGAGTTAAAATTTTCTTTTCAGATGATGATCATTCCGATATAAACTATCAGATTATAAATGAGCGCTGGATTCTTCTACATGGAAAGTGGTGTCATGTTTTTAGAAATCCAATGCTTAATATATACTGAAACTTACCGTTATGTTTGATTATAAGAAACGTTAATTATGATTATTTGTTGTGCTTGATTTGTAGTTAGTGAGAGATTGTTTTTGTTTTATAAAATTGTATTCAGCTATTAATTTGGATGTTCTTGGACAATAATTTTGTTGACAAGGCATTGCTTGGTTGATACATGTTCTTTCTATGAGTTTAAAAGGTAAAGGTTTATTTGGGCTAAAACAAAAATGAATTTTTTTTAGAGGAGGTGGTGGGTAAAATAGAGAAATTGGATTCAAAGTATGTTTTGAAGTATATTTTAAGTAGGCTAAATTTTGATTTTTTTTGGAGGAAAAATGATGAGTAAAACTGTATTGAAGGTTTTTGTTGTGCTGTTTGTTGCTTCAGTATTGAGTGTTGGAAGCGCTTTCGCGTTAAATCCAATTGCAAGGGATGACAGCGGAAGAGTTACTGTTGGTCAGAATGGCTATGGAGATGTTCTTCTTGGGCAGATTTATCAGAGTCTTTCTAACTATGAGACTAAAATTAAAGTAATTAACTCTTCTACCAATGTAGCTGTTGTAGCTCGTGTTCTTTTTAAATCTGCTACTTATAGCTGTGATGTGTTCGATTTTAACATTTATCTTACTCCGACAGATGCATGGGAGGGTATAGTTAGAATTAATGCCTCTGGTAATGTAGAAATTTTCAGTGATGATGATAGTGTTATGTCTAGTGAGCAATTTGATTGGGATGGCACATCAGCATGCAATCCATTTGATGGTGTTTGGGGCAACGAAGTCCCTCTGCATAGAGAATTTTACTCAGATTGTTTGACTGGTGGTGATTTGAATGAGTTCGGTCATTTTGAGGTTATAGGTCTTACTGCTTTTCCTGCGACGCCACCTCTTAGCAAAGACACTCTTGCAATGGCTTCCCATTTGTATAATCAGATTGATGGGTTGGCTCCATCTGTGCCAATTAACAGATTGATTGATTGTGATTATAACCTTTTGGGGACACCTGTAGATGTGCCTAATGTTCTTACTGGAACTATAGTTCTTGAGAATACTTCTTATGGACAGAAAGCCTCTATCAATATGATAGCTTTGAAAAATTTTGATATTAGGCCATTGACTGGTTTTAGAACTGGAGCTCCCCTCTATTTGCATAATTCCTCTTTTAACAGTATTCCTGAAATAGAGGCTGCACTGGCAAAAACAAGTTACTCTTTTCCGTTTGATTTTTCTGCAGATGGAGATAATGATATAATAATCATTAATACTCTTCCTACCCGCTATGAAGCTGCAACAGGCCGTTCTGCTTATCCTGGACTTTCAGGTGGCATTTGTGGACTTACCTATAGAGCCTATGATATGGAAGAGACCTTGATTCTTGATATCCTTTCTGGAAATACAAGACGTGATTGTCTGCCAGAAGTTTCCATGCAGATGGTATCTCCTTTGATTGCAGACGCAATGGCAGCAGGTTATGTTGAAGGTTGGATTAATGTATTGATTCCTGGTGGTGGAACTGGTCTGTCAGCAACTGGTCGCAGTGGTTTGGGCCTTGCTCCTAATGCACCAAGTTTTGTTCAATTTATTGAATCCGGCTTGAGCTATCCTGTAGTTGCTGGAGCTAATGATGACTTGGCTCCTTACACACATGTTGTTTCCTATGCTGGAGCACCATCTATTCATTCAACTATTGTTCTTGATCGTTCCAATGATATGATGTGGAAATATGCAGCATCTCCAGAGTCAGTTGTAACTTATAGTGAAGATCTTGATGGAGACAATGTTCTTGATCCAGGTGAAGATGCTAATCAGACAGGTGCTCTTGGTACTTATACTGTACGTCAGTAATCCTTTGAAGGATTTGAGTTGTTCTAATACTTCTTAGTTTTTTGTGTTGAAACGGGAGAATCATATGCTTTTTTATGGAATTATAGCATGTGGTTCTCCTTTTTTATATTAAGGACGATGTCGAAATAACTTTTCCCTATGCTTATTTTCTCCAGACATATATGGGGGGAGTTAAAGGGTAAGCAATTATTGCATGTAAGTTCCCAAGTGCTGGTGCTGGCCTCATACTATTTTACTTGTTATAAATCAATTTTTTAACACTGGCTGATGCTTTGTTTTTTTGTTGATGTTTCTTTTTTTTGGTGGGTGCTTCTAACTTTGGCCACTGTAGTGGTATGCCTCTCGTGCCTAACCTTACGAGGGAATGCCCCCTAAAAAAATGTCCGGAAATTGAATCAAGCTTGGGGTGTCTAAAAGTCCGCTTTTTTCCCCTCCTTTTTTTGAATGGTGTGAGCCCAGTGTCTGCACTTATGACTTCTGATATCTCTTTTTTGTTAATCTTTTTATCCGTTTCAAAGAAATAATTAACAGTCGTTTTAACAAGATTTTGGGAAAAATATATGAAATTACTAAATAAGATTTCAATAATTATTCTAATGATATTTATGCTTTTTGTTCGGCCAGTTACTGCAGCAGTAAATTTTTATTCTCTTTATCAGCTATTGAATATCAGTTATGATGATTTTTTTGATCCTTCAGTGTTAAGTCAATATGGTGATGTAAATCCTATAACGGGATCGTATACAATTTCTTGTAACTCTGCTTTTAAAGTGTATTTCCCCCCAGGCGCACAAGAGCTTGTTGTTACATTGACACTTGATAATGCTGTTTATTGTGAAGCTGGCTATACAATTGAATGGCAATCTGATCCTGCTGTAGGGACTTCTGCTGTATATAACGGGAATTCTAGTTATTCTTTTAAGGATGGTTTTGAGAGAATAACTATTGCTGCAACAAATTTATCTTCTAGTCAGGGCGTGTGGGTTCTATTCAAGTTTCAGAACTGCCCAGTTGGATGTTCTAAAGCAATTGAGGTTAATAACGGGTACTTCAATCTTAATTTGGAAAAATATAAGCAATGGTATGACTGTGTGACAGAAAAAAATATGTGGGGGCCAAGTGGTGATCCACCGTCAACTCAGGTTCCATCATGTAACGGAACAACAGAGCCTAATGACCCATCAGATGAGACACTTTCAATTACTTCCATATCCCCTGTGTCTGGAGAAACAGGAGAGAAGATCCAATTTTCAGCACAGGTAAATAACCCTGATAACGCAACTATACTATATACATGGAATTTTGGAGACGGAAGTGCAGTTGAACCAATCTATGTGTCATCAACAACACATAATTACACTTTTGCTGGACAATATCTTGTTGTCTTGACACTCTCGGTAGCTGGGGAGGCACCGGTCTCGTCTCAACAATGGATTACTATAACAGATGCTGATGACGAACCAGTTGCTGTATCAATAAATGGAATAACACCAATATCTGCTTCCGTAGGGGTACCAGTGGCGTTTTCAGCCTCACTAAATAATCCTGATAATGTTGAGATCTCTTCATATAAGTGGACTTTTGGTGATGAAACTGAAGAAAAGCAAACTACAGTTGCCTCTGCTTCATATAGTTATAATTTTTCAGGGCAATACCTGGTTTCTTTGACTGTTTCTTTTTCTGATGAAGCTTTAACTCCTGTATCTTTTCAACAATGGGTAACTGTAGAGGGTGTTGACGAACCATCTGTTGTATCAATAAATGGAATAACACCAATATCTGCTTCCGTAGGGGTACCAGTGGTGTTTTCAGCCTCACTAAATAATCCTGATAATGTTGAGATCTCTTCATATAAGTGGAATTTTGGTGATGGAAGCGAAGAAGAGCAAACCACAATTGCCTCTGCTTCACACAGTTATAGTTCTTCAGGAGAATATCCGGTTTCTTTGACAGTTTATTTTTCTGATGAAGCATCAACTCCTATATCGTCTCAACAATTAGTAACTGTTATAGATGACCGAGAACCATCGGCTGTGTCTATAAATGGGATAATTCCGGCTAATGGTTTTTCTGGAGAGCCTGTGGTCTTTTCCGCCTCAATAAATAACCCAGATAATGTGACCATAGATTTGTATGAGTGGGATTTCGGGGATGGTGAAATTTTTTCAGGAGATACGAATTCCACTTCCCACATCTATACTTCTGCTGGTGAATATACAGTGATTTTAAATCTGTCAGTAACAGGGCAGGAAGAGACTCAGCCAACATTTTCAAAAAAAGTTTCTATTGGTGTTACTCAAGCAGATTTGAATCTGGCAATAGAACAGGCAAAAGAATCATGTAAAAACGATCCCCTCTCTTGTGGGATTTCTGTTTTTTCAACATGTTATGAAGACGGTTTTACAGATGGCTTTACCAATGGCTATGAAACTGCAGGCGAGGAATTTCTTAACAGCACTGAGTCGCAGATTTCAATATCAATGAGGCCTAACTATGATTTTCTTATTCCTATGATTTATTTTTCTTACGATAACTTCCTTTATAAATTGACGACCTATTTTGAGTATATTTCAAGCTCAAAGTTTCAAGATCTCAATGAAGGAGATCTGGTATGGAAATTAAATCTGGATGAATCTGAGATATTATCAGAATAAAAAATCTGCCTAAAGGTTTAATGACCCTTGGAGTTATAGGTTATGGGTCAAATATGATTATTTTAAATTAATTCGGTATCTTTCATTTATTTGTTGACACTTTTTTTGAACCATGATTTTCATGATTAAGGGATTTGCCTGATGTTTCATCTTGATAATCCTTTAATCATGGTTCAAAAATATCAAAAAATGTAAACTCGTTTTGAGTTTATCTGGATGGTGACATTAATTCTTCATTTCTATCATATTCCATGACGAAAAAAATATCCTTTATTCTTATTTTAGTTTTTTTTGCCTACCTTGTAATTGAAATTTTGGGTATGGTTTCATATTATGTTGTTTTTCAAGAATTATATTCTAAAAAACAAGTCAAAAAATTAATAACTCAGATATTGGAAGTAGAAAACGTTGAATTCACCAACAAATCTGATTCAGCAGGAGATGTTTGGGTTGGTAATCAGGTTGAGGTTATCCATCCATATTTTGGTTATTTCAGGGATCCTGAAAGAAATCAAGGTATTACAAACCAGGGGTTCCCGTCATATCAAAAAAAACAAGATTTAAATAAAAAAAATGATCAGATAAACATTGCGGTTTTTGGAGGATCGTTTGCCAAAGGCACCTATTTTTTAGGTATAGAGGATTTGAAGAAATGTTTTAAATTTGCTAATAAAAAAGTCAATATTGTAAACTTTGCTATTGGGGGGTATAAGCAACCTCAACAATTAATGGTTTTAAACTATTTAATTTTAATGGGAGCTCATTTTGATATAGTTATAAATATTGATGGGTTCAATGAAGTTGCACTTCCTTTTGTTGAAAATATAAAAAACAAGGTATCTCCATTTTATCCCAGAAACTGGTTGTACAGGGCAAGGGATATCAACGATCCTGTTATAACCAAAATAACAAGTAAAATCTATTTTTTGACATCAGTAAGGCGTGTGGTTTCCCGTAGCGTAAAAGAATATAAACTCTACAGAAGTCCAACATTAACATTAATCTGGCGAATTATAGATAATTCTATAAATTTAAGGCTTGCCATGACGCAGGATCATTTAAAGGAAGCAATTGGTTCCAAAAATTTGGGGTTCGCTGTGAAGGGACCTGAATATCGGTTTGATTCAAAGGAGGGGATGTACGATGATCTGGCAGATGTCTGGATGCGTTCTTCCATATCCATGAAATATTTATGCGATTCTTACCGCATCAAATACTTCCACTTTATCCAACCCAACCAGTATGATCCTGACTCCAAAAAATTTACTTCAAAAGAAAGGAAGATTGCCTTTGATCCAGGGCATCCCTACAGGAATGGGGTCTTGAATGGTTACCCTAAATTGCGTGAAAGAGGAAAACAGTTAATAGAGAATGGCGTTAATTTTAAGGATTTGACCTATATTTTTAATGAAAATGAAGAACTGCTGTACAGTGATACCTGCTGTCATTTAAATGAACAAGGTTATAAGTTGATAGTGGAAAAGATCTGTGAATTCATACACAATAATGAGTGATACCAAAAAAAGCAAAACAGAATTATCGTTGAGGTATCTTTTTACTTGTGATCTTTTTTGTGGCTTGATTTCTAAAGAAAATATAGAGTGCCACCAAAAATGGCTCAAATCTGACAACCATGTTGTCGATGAACATCCACATGAATTCCAGAAAATATTGATTCAATGTGGTTAAAAATGAATCTTGTCTGACACCAGGATGGCTGTAATAAAAAAGCTGCAAGCTGGTATAGAAAAAAACATAGCAGAAATGAATAACCAGAAGAATGATTACAACTTCAATTATGGTTCGTGGATTCCACCATTTAACAATAGGTAAAAGTGATAAGATAAGGGCAATGGTAAGGGGAATGTTAAATGAGTAGTTAGATACGTTTATTTGAAGGTCAATTACCAGATCGCCAAGACCCTTATGTGAATATATGAGACGAGAAAAGTTTATTTTTGCGATTTCATTGTCATGTACAAAATTGTCCAGTCTGAAGCTTGAAAACAGAGCAGCACACTCTGACCCAGAACGGGTCATTACATTGCCGTAATAAGGTTTAATTTGAATCCAGATAATAAGAGATATAATATATGCAGTAGCGAAGATAAGGAGGCTAAACAAAATTTTTTTTGTTTGAAACATATTGTAACCATATGAGAAAAATAATGAATGAAACAACAATCATCATTCCCTGCGCAACATAGACATGAAAGTAATGAAAGTATTCCCTGCCATATATTGCCACAAGGCCAAGCCCTGCAATCCTCACAATGTTTATGACCTGAAGAATTATAAACCCCGCAATAATGCCAATTGATTTATTTATCATGGTTGATGGAAAAGAGAGCACTGCAGCAATGTATATCATGAATGCTTCAAGGCCATTGCAGCCGAATTGAATATCCAGAGCAATGTTTTCAAGCTGGATTATTGAGCCTGAAACGGCCTTAACTTCACCTACACAATTTATTAACACAACACTTAACTTTACTACCATTTCTGTATATATACCATTTATATCTATCATGCTTTTGATAGAATCAAGCCCAATCAAAAGTAAAAAGATAGCCATAAGTGTAATGTATGATATGATAAATTTTAAAAGAGAGATTTCTTTTGTTTTGAGAATGGGGGGCTTGTTGTTGGTTGACATAATAGGCTTAAGTTGTATTTTGAAGATCTATTTTATTCTGCATTGATTATGAAATCTGCTGTTCCCTGATAAAAAATGTTGGAAGTTTTAATATTATCAGGTAACAGCAGAAGTATAAAAAAACTATGATTGGTTCATACGCCTAATTCTGTAAATAGATACAAGGCCAATGAAAGATACAAGAATTATCATTCCCCATTCGTTCATTGTTGGCGCAGAAACAGTTGTAACCACAGTTACAGGAGTAGGAGTAACCACATCTGCTGCTGCTGCCTGGACAGTTACTGCCACAGTGTCTGTCTTAGAAACTCCAGTGGTTGGTGTTCCTCCGGAGTAAATGGTTATTCCCGTGCAGGTAGTACATGTGGCTGTCATTTGATATGTTGTTGTTTGAGAAGGTGTGATAGTTACGGAACCAATAGAATCGACGGTTCCAATACCATTGTCAATTGTAATCTCGTCAGCACCAGTGACGACCCATGAAAGGGTTACTGAATCTCCACTTGTAATGCTGCTATCTGAAACAGAAAAGCTTGTGATAACAGGATCAGCGTTAGCTGTTACAGCACAAAATAACACGGCAAAAAATGCACACATAATTGAGTTTGCCTTCATCTTCATAAAAAAATCCTCCATATTTCTTGTGTAATTAGGTTTATTCTTTTTTCAATTAATTTAAACAATAACCTATTGACTACTTAAAACTTGATATATGGTCATTAGGTTATTAATATGGTAACTTATGTTATTATACAGCTATCCATAATAAACAATATTTTTGATCTCTAACATATTGGTAATTCTTGTGTCAATCAATATTTTTGACATTATAATAAGAGTCGAGCTCATAAATATAATTTTCTGGTGTTGTACTCACCTTCTCTCCATATAATCTGGAGTTAAGGAATGCAGGGTCATGAGAAAGGGAAGTAACCCTATCTGAGTATATTTGTGCCGGAAATTCATAGTCTGTAGCTATGACGTTAAAACCCATTCTGGAACCAAACAACCCTTCAAGAGCTTCCTTTGAAAAACGAAAGTAATCGTTAGGGTAAGCATGAACGGGATAAGTCTGATGTGTTTGTATAAAAAGCAATCCATTTATACGCAGAGCTTTCATAACTTCATGGGCTGCAAGATGAGGATATTTAAAGTGCTCAAATGTTGAGCAGGAAATGATCACGTCAAATTTTTCAGTTCCTGTGAAATCGCTTAAGCGATGTACATCTGCAACAATATCAACATCCGCTCCTGGTTCGATATCTGTGCCAATATACTCGGCGGCGTGGGGAATCCATTCATCGTGCCTTGTTGATCTGCCTGCAACAGAACGTTTTGTTCCAAGCTCCAAAACCATGGGAGTATTAATCAATCTGCATTTTTTGATAAAATTCTCAAGCAGAAGATTATCAGATTTTGAAATAACCTGATAATCTTCTTGTTTGTGAATTCTGTTTTTGATAGCGTTTTCCAGCGCTTTTGGTTGTATTTTCTCAACTATTTTATTGATGAAATCCTTCATAAGCTTTCCTGTGCATTTATTTATCGGCCAGAAATGATGACCATAGATATTCAGATATAATCTGGTGGGTTTTGGGCGTTGGATGTCCATCATTTACAATCATTATATCTGTTGGGGAATAGTGTACAAATAGTTTTTTTGCCAATGGGACAAGTGAAATAAAAGTTGTTTGATTGTTGTGAGACCAGCTTTCCACTTTCTGGTTGAAATCCATGACATGTTTTTTGTATGCACTGTCCTTTTCTGGAGAGAGTGCTCCCAATGCCAGAAATACCACATATAGAGGTATTTCTTTTTTTTTCAGAGCTTCAACAATAATGTCAAGATAAAGAGAGCTCATTTGCCATTGTTGATCGAACATGGAAGGTGCAACTAACCATGGAGAGAGCCTGTTTAACTCTTCCTGTTCATTGTTCAATATATTGAAGGTATTATTCTCCAATATAATTTGTTCTATATGATTTTTGAATATATTGTGAAATCCTCTGCGCATCAAGATATACATTTTTGATCTGTTAACTATTTGTAATTCTGGATTTTTGTCTCCTGGAAACAAAGCGTCAGGGTTATCCAGAAATGGCTGCTTGAAATAGTTTTTTTCCTGAATTCTGTCATCGTGGATATCATTTTCAAACAATACAATCATGACAGCATCCGGATTTGCAGAAAGATATCTTTGAAGATTTAAAGCATAATATAGAGGAGAGGCACCTTGAACTCCAAAATTTATTACTTCCCAGCTGTATTTATATGCTTTTTCATTGAGAGAATATGTAAAAGTATCTTCAATTTCGCATCCATGGCCTTCAACTATGGAATCTCCTATAATGGCAATTCGTTTCCATCCTTTTTTCTTAGTAGAAATATCATATCCTCTGAATCCTGAAGAGTTAATATTATATTTTACCTTATAGTATGATCTTGCCTGATAATATTGTGCGTGTGGAATGTGGCTGTGTAGAAACTGGCGTGACCAGAAAATGAAAGGATTTGAAGAATAGGGGTCGATTGTTTTAATTTCAGGCGGGTAAGGTATGGTATATTCCTGCACAAATATTCTGGCCAGGATTTCACCTGCAAGTATGATTATAAATATCGTTACTATTATTGAAAAGGTATAGAGTGTGTGTTTCTTTCTATTTATGGACATTTGATATGTTCCTGAGTTTTTTTATCTTCTCTCCCACAAAGCGTATTGGCTTTGTTATACGCCAGCATGTGGAGTTTTGCAGTTCAGAATTTTTTTTCTCTGCTTCCAGAAACTTATTTGAAAATTTCTCCTCGTTTTTTTTTAATTGCCAGATTTTTTCCCTAAGAAGCTTTGTTCTGATATTGATTCTGTTTTTTACCCAGAAACTTTCAGGTACAATAGAATTGTTAAGCTCACCAACTTCATACAAATTATTTTGTTTCAAAGACTCATAAAGATTTAAGAAAACATGGTAAGGCAAGCCGATTTCTTTTTGCAAAGCTGGATTGCTGTCGGGAATAACTACTTTTCTGAACTCAATTAAATCCACACCTAAATCACAAAATGCCCATTGAATGTATGCTGTTAAATCTGAACTGTTTTGATGGGTTAGAACACAATCAAACTGAATGGTGATTTCAGGAAAGTCGGTTCTAATTTTTTTTACACTATTTATTATCAGATCAAAATCTGCTCCCTTAACAAGGCTTTTATATATATCAGAATTTTTAGCATGCATGGAAACATACAAAATAAATTTGGAGCCACCTGCCTTTGCATAATCTTTGATGTTTATTTTATCAAGATTGACTCCATTGGTTACAATGATGAGCGGAGCATCTACAAATTTTTGCTGAAACATTTTTCCAATAATATGAAAGTCTTTGCTTATAAGAGGTTCAAAATCACAACCAATCTGAATTCTTTTAAGGAGAGAGTGTTTTGCAAGTTCATGGAGAATTTCATCTATGGCAAGCAGATCAGTGTTATTGAATTTTGAAACTCTTCCATAGGGAGAGCTGTAGCAAAATTTACATTTTGCATTGCAAGTCGTTGTTAAATCAAGTAGAAATGAATTTATTTCTGAAAAATTAAACTGATTTAAACAGAGAGGGTGTTTCAGTGGGCGTGCAATGTCGGACGCATAGCTTGCTCCGGCTGGACGTATTTTTAGATACTCGAAATTGGAGTTTGTATCTGTGATATATTCAAGGTTTGTTTTAATCATAAAAGCTTTCAGTTTGCCCTGTAGGCATATTTTTATTTGATTTTTTGCCCCCATAAAAAGTGTGTTTTTTAGTCCAGTTCAAATTTCTCCTGCCAGTTTTCCACATCCCTGAATTTCGGTTGATCTTTTTTAAAAAAGATAAGATTTTCAATGACAAGAACATCCATTTCAGTTCGCATGAAGCATCGGTATGCATCCTCAGGAGTACAGACAATAGGTTCTCCCCGTACATTGAAACTTGTGTTGACAAGAAGTCCTATTCCTGTAATTTTTTTGAATTCAGATATCAACTGCCAGTATCTGGGGTTTGTTTCTTTGTGAACAGTCTGTATGCGTGCAGAGTAGTCAACATGGGTAACAGCAGGAATAGTTGATCTGACATGATAGAGCCTTTTATATAATTCATATCCTGAATAACCTTCTGGTTCAGGAGTGCGTATTGAGTATTTGACCGGAGCAACCATAAGCATATAAGGAGATGGTGCGTCAATATCAAAATATTCTTTAGCATGTTCAGCCATAACAGAAGGTGCAAATGGTCTGAATCCTTCCCTGTACTTTATTTTAAGGTTGAGTTTTTTCTGTGTTTCAGGGTCTCTTGGATCTGCAACTATACTTCTGTTGCCAAGGGCGCGCGGCCCCCACTCCATTTTTCCCTGGAACCATCCTACAACAAAGTTTTCAGAAATAAGCTTTGCTGTTGTGCGGCAGAGGGTTTTTGTATCAGGAAAGACTTCATATTTTGCCTGATATCTGTATTTCAGCTTTTCCGCATCACGGGTTGTATATGAAGGCCCAAGGTAGGCTCCTTGCATGTCATCTGCTTTATGGATGGTATGTTTTTCAGAGTTATCACACGAACTGTTAGTGTTTTCCGTGGAAATAGATACATTATTTTCATGATCGGGGGTGGCCGGACCCCGGCCATGACGGTTTAGTACATCAAGTGAACACCCAGAATATAATCTGTTTTTTTCAGGGTTTTTTGCTGTGGAAGATGATTCATTAATATTTGTTGTGTCACTGTAATATATGTGATGTGCTGCAAGGGCGGCACCTATTGCACCTCCTGCATCTCCGGCAGCAGGTTGTATCCATATTGAGTCAAAAATTCTGGATTTTAAAAGTTTTCCATTGGCTACACAATTAAGAGCTACGCCTCCTGCCATAACAAGATTAGATGACTCTGTAATATCTTTTGCTGTTTTTGCCATTTTAAGAACAATCTCTTCAGTAATCTCCTGTAGGGCAAGTGCAAGATTCATGTAGCTTTGGGAAATTTTCGTTTCAGGGGGACGTTCAGGGATACCAAGAAGTATTTGCCATTTTGCTGCGTTGTACATTTTAAGGCCAGCAGCATATTTGAAATAATCCATATTCATAAAAATTGAGCCGTCAGGCCTTATATCAATCATATGATTTAAAATAGCTTCTTTGAAATATTGTGTCTCCTTACATTCGGAAATGCCATAAGGTGCAAGTCCCATAAGCTTGTATTCACCGCTGTTTACCTTGAAGCCACAAAAGCCTGTAAATGATGAGTATAAAAGTCCAAGGGAGTGTGGAAATGATAGCTCACGCAGCTTTGTGATTGAGTCTCCTTTGCCGTGACAGATGGTTGTTGTTGCCCACTCACCAACTCCGTCAATTGTTAGTATTGCAGACTCCTGAAAAGGTGATGGGTAGAAAGCACTTGATGCGTGTGAAAGGTGATGCTCCGGAAAAAAAAGGTGGGGTTTGGAGGCAAAGGAAGCGCCGTCAATTTTTTCGAGGGCACTCCATATGTTGCTGCGCATGAAAAGTTTCTCTTTAATCCATACAGGTATTGCTTTTAAAAAGGCTCCAAGACCTGAAGGGGCAAATGAATGAAAAGACTCAAGAAGCCGCTCAAATTTTATATAAGGCTTATCATAAAAAGCCACAGCATCAAGTTCGGAAACAGAAATTCCCGCTTTTTCCAATACAAAGGAGGTAGCATTAACAGGAAATGAAGCATCATGCTTTTTCCTGGTAAACCGCTCTTCCTGGGCTGCCGCAACAATTTTGCCATCAACAATAAGTGCTGCGGCACTGTCATGATAATAAGCTGAAATTCCAAGAATTTTTGTTTGATTAATTGAATTGACTGGCAACATGAGTGGATTTTTTTAATTTTTTTAAAAGTATTTATATTTTCAAAGTCGGCATCTATGATCTTTTGAGCTTTGTAAACACTGTCTGAATCAGGATGCCCAAGATTAACACGATAGGCCAGATTATATATCCAGAACATCCTTTCATCCTTGTTATCCTGATTCAGACAAATGCCATAACTACCTAAAAAAACATTAGGAACAGAGTCTAAATAGCTTAACCATTAACCTCATCCCCCTCTCCATGAATGTAGAGGGGGAGTTCGGGTAAGTTAATTAGACCCTATTACATAGGATGTCGATTTTGAGTATTGTATGCTTTAGAAAGTTAAAACACAATTATATCAGAACTATAAGTTAAACAAAAAAGGTGAAGATTATTATAAATCAGAATAAAGTATAAATAAAAGGAGCAATTGCTGTACCGCTTGTCATGAAAATCAGAGTTCCAAAAAAAAGCAGGCTTAAAACAATGGGCAGAAGCCAGAATTTTTTTCTAACCCTCATAAAACCCCATAAATCCTTAATAAAGTCCATAATATATAACTCCATAGACCGCATTCATAGTCAGAAAGAATATCAGTATGGATGAATGATGTCTGATTTTTGATAACTATAGTTAATTGTTTTAAATGCGGATCTGTTATTTTTTTTCCACTCTTTAATAAGAAGGGGATCCGCTCTGAATATTTTTCTGCGAATGAGACCAACAGGCAAAATGATTGAAAAAAAAGAGCGGTCAAAATAACCTTTGATGACAGCTCTCCAAGGAAATGGGACAGTCCAAACCAGATTATTGCAAATGGCTTGAATATGACAGGTATAGTCATGGAGAGGATTAAAAGAATAGTAGCTGAAAGTAATATTTTATTCGATGTCAGAAAAAAGGCTGTCAAGAGCAATATCAGCACAAGAGCTAAACCTGCATCCTGATATTGAGATTTTTTGAGTTTTTTTATATTAATTGAATTTTGAGGTAACATATTGTTTTATTATCCACAGTGCATTGTCAGCACTAAGTTTCATGCATCCTTTATATGAAAGTCTCGGTAACAGCCTGGTTTTAAAACGACTTTCATCTCTTCGATTGTGGCGGCTATCCGCCATGTACGTTTATAAGTAAGCGAACAAAATACAGTACCAATAAAGCTTTTGTCAATATTTATGATATGATGCTTGCCTTTGATGCATTGATGGGATAGATAGACATCAAGTATTTATCATTTGACATAACGGCCAAGGCAGGCTCATCTGCCACAACTAAGTGTGAAAGTCTATATATATCAATGTGTTATGGAGACTTTCTAATGAAAATAAATATTTTTGGCATCACATAAATGTTGAAATCATCCTGATGGAGTCTGTATATTCATATGCTTAAAGAGATTAACGCATCTAATATACGTTTGAGTATTGTTTTTCTAAATTACAACAGACTTAAAGATACTGTACGGACACTGTCTGTTCTAAATAGTTTATGTGGAACCAGAGAAGATATTGAAATAATTGCTGTTGATAATGGCTCCTCAGATGGAACAGCCGTTTTTTTAAACCGTCACAGAGACTTGATAAAAATAATGCTGTTGCCTGATAATCTTGGTATAGGAGCCTTGAACAAAGCTTTTGAAAAAGCTTCAGGAGATTATATATTTGTTCTTGATGATGATTCCCATCCACTTGATGGAAAGACTCTGGATCTTTTGATTGAAGGATTCAATAAAGATAAAAATACAGGAGTAATAGCCTGCCATATTGAGTCTGAAAATGGAGTTAATGATCAGAAGACATGGCATCTCCATCCAACCGGACAGGAGGGTGAATCAGTTGCCTTTGTAGGGTGCGGTTTTGCTGTGCGCAGGGAGCTTTTTCAAAAGATCGGATGGTTCCCCGGTAATTTTTTTTTGTATCAGAATGAGATAGATGTGGCCATAAAAATTGCAAGGCTTGGTTACCACATAAAGTATGAGCCCAGATGCAGGGTTGTGCATCGTAATTCACCAACTGGCCGAGCACATTGGCGACAGGTGTTTTATCCCACACGAAATACAATTTGGCTCTTGAGGAAGTATGCACCTTTTCCTGAAGTCCTTTATTATATTTTTTCTCGGGTCTGTTTCGGTTTTATGCGTGCAGTCCAATCGGGAGAGTTTCGTTGGTATCTATCTGCTCTGTTTCAGGGATTCAGAGAGAAAATTGATAAGGAGACCCTTTCCCCTGATCTTTGCCGGAGATTTCTGGTGCTTTGGCAGCAGAACAGCATTTTTCATCATGTCAAATGGGGTATGAAATCATTGAGAGATTCAAACACATTGAATCATCTATAGTATTCCAGATAAATCGGTTGGCATTTCTAATATATGAAAAAGCAAAATCATTTTCTGGAAATCTATCTGTTGAATAGATTTTCGTATTAAGGAAGTGAGAAATTGATTTCAGTTGCACTTGTTTCTCATAATAATAGAAAAGATCTTGAAAGGCTTTTGCCGTCACTGCTTTCAGCTCTTAAAGACTTTAAAAATGAAATCCTTGTTGTGGATAACTGCTCAACTGATGGAACTCTTTCATTTATTAAATCTGTCTGTCCTGACGCTGTGGTGACCCTGAACCGAAAAAGACGTGGCTATGGAGCCAATCAGAATCAAAATATTGAAAAAGCCAGAGGACAATTCATTGTTCTGATGAATCCGGACATGGTTGTGCCGGAAAAAATTTTTCATAAATTGACAGCATTCATGGCTGATCATCCGGAGGCTGGCATGGCAACCTGCATGATATGTAATGAGGATGGAACCTGCCAATTTTTAAACAAGAGAGAACCTGCGGTTTTTGATCTGCTTGTAAGACGTTTTCTGCCGGTCAGGTTGCGTGGGCCTTTCAGAAAAAGACTGGATGCATATGAAATGAGGGATGCCGGATATGATAGGGTTGTTGATGTTCCTTTTGTATCTGGATCTTTCATGTTTGCAAGAACTTCCCTTATAAGGGAGGCAGGGGGCTTTGATGAACGTTTTTTCATGTATTTTGAAGATGTTGATCTTTGCAGAAGGGTCAGGCAGAAATCAAGGGCAATGTACTGTCCTGATGTAAAAATAATACATAGATGGGAACGGGCATCTCATAAAAGTATAAAATGGACAATTGTCTTTGGGATGAGTGCTTTTAAATATTATTATAAATGGGGCGTGAGGTTATTTTGATGCCATCTGCACTTGTGACCGGAGCCACCGGCAAGATTGGCCCTTTGCTGGTCAGAGAGCTTCTGCAACATAACTATGAGGTTCGGCTGCTTGTGCGTTCTGATACCATTCACAATTCAGAGTCTTATCACAATTCAGAGTCTTATAACCCTTTTAATCTTTACAGTTTAGCAGCTCTCCCCAGGGTGAAGGTAGTTTGTGGAGATATAGCAGACTACAAATCTCTTTCTGATGCTGTTGCAGGGGTGGATTATGTCTTTCATCTTGCAGCACTGCTCCATGTGGTTGCCCCACCCCGATCAATGTACGACAGATATTATGATGTTAATGTGACAGGAACATGGAATGTCCTGAAAGCATCGTTTCATGCAGGGGTAAAAAGGGTTGTTTTTTTCAGCACCATATCAGTATATGGCCCTGGCAAATACGGAGACTTGCTGATGGAAGAGTCAGCTCTTAATCCTGTCACACCTTATGCAGAAAGCAAGGCTTTGGCCGAAAAAGTGGTATCTCATTTTAATATGCTTTGTGGTAAAAAAGCATTTGTCACCACACTTAGAGTCGCGTCTGTATATGGAACAAGGATGACAGGAAATTATGAGCGCCTTGTCAAATTTGTCCGCAAAGGTGTTTTTGTGATCCCTGATGTTCAAGGTCGGGCTCAGGAGGGATGCAGGCCGTTATTGCACAGAAGATCAGAAGAGAGATGCGTATCGGCAGGGGCTGTAAGGACATTGATACATGAACAGGATGTGGTAAGAGGAGCCATGCTTGCTGCTCTTCATCCCGAGGCTGCCGGCAAGATATATAATCTTACTGACGGCAGGATTCATTGTCTTGAAGATATTGTACTTGCCATATCTGATGCTTTTTCAAAAGATATCTTGCTTGTTAAACTACCGGAAGCACCTTTAAGGTTCGTTGCTGATATTATGGAGCGCATGCAACGGTGTGGCTGTTTGCCTGAAAGACCTTGTGCCTTTATCAGCTATATTGCATCTTTGCTGGACAAGCTGATGGAAAATTGTGCAGTAAGCGGGGCAAAGATTCAAAAAGAGCTTGGGTTCATGCCTGTTTATGATTTGCAAAGCGGTTGGAGTCAGGCGTTAAAAAACTTATGATTCAAGGTGTTTGTAATTGGGTTTAATTAACTTACCCAAGCTCCCCATCGTAAGCCTGTAAGAGGTGGCTGGAGGTGATATGAATGGGCAAGTTATTAAAAATCAATTCCTTACTCAAAATCGACACCTTATGATCTTGTAAGCCTTGCCAACACTGTCTGAATCAGGATTCCCAAGATTAACAGGATAAGGCAGGATTATCTATCCTGAGCATCCTATCCATCCTGGTTATCCTGGTTCAGACAACTGCAATAACTTCGGAAAAAGCAATAAAATGTCGATTTTGAGTGTTTATATAGAGGATATTTTGCTGTCATCCATTGGTTTTTTTTCATGGGGGCTTTTTGTGGGTTTTCTTGGGGCATTTGTTTTTGCTAAAACCTTGCTTTCAGTTCACTTCATGGATATTCCAAACCAGAGAAGCTCTCACAATATTCCTACTCCAAAAGGCGGCGGAGTTGGTATTGTTGTTTCTGTGATACTAGCTTGTGCATATCTTGCTTTGCCACTTTCCATTCAGGCTGCTTTGGTTATAGTTGCTCTCATTGGAATCATTTCTGATTTTGCTCATTTTTCTCAGTTGACTCGGCTTTTTTTTCACCTTTGCACCGCATTTATTGTAGTTTTTTAAATTGCCATATACCTTTTTTTATTTCAAATATATCTTTTTTCCCTCTTTTTTTATTTTTATATATTATCTTCCTGTTTTTCTGGACTATGTTTATTGCTGCAACTGCAAATTTTTATAACTTCATGGATGGTATTAACGGGATTGCCGCTCTTTCCGGCGTTATCTGTTTTTTGCTGTCAGCACTATTTAATGTCTTCTACTCATCCATTGACCCTTTTACTTTCATTTCTCTTGTTGCCGCAGGAGCATGTATGGGATTTCTTCCCATGAATTTTCCTTCGGCCAGGGTATTTATGGGAGATGTTGGAAGTCTTTTTCTGGGCTTTTTATTTGCATCTGTGGTACTTGTGAACTCATTTTCAATTAATGAGTTTCTGGTCTATATCTCTTTTCTGTTTCCTTTTTACTGTGATGAAATTACAACCATGGCCGTAAGGCTTTATTCCGGAGATAATATTCTGCATGCACATCGAAAGCATCTTTATCAGCTTCTTGTGAATGAAATGGGAATTTCACACTTGAAGGTGACTATTTTCTATGCTATGGTGCAGGCGGTTTATGGAATCACCATGCTAATATTCTACTCATTTTCTGATACATTGCTTCTAATTATGGTGCTGTTTTTGTTTTTTGTGCTTTTTGCGTTTTTTTCCTTTGCAGTAAGGCAGGGGAAAAAAATCCCTTTTTTTATTAGAAAATCTCCATAACATACTGACATATCATGACGTTCATGCATCGTTGTGATGCGTCAGCAAACATGGGGGTTTATTGGAAAGTCTTCATAATAACTTGTTTTTAAAGGACTTTTATCCTTGTTTGAGATGCTCTGGCTATCATGGGGGTGCTGGAAGTCTATGTAACGGACTGTTTTTATGAAGATTTTCATTTTTTCGATTGTGGCGGGAATCCGCCATGCACGTTATAGAGTGACGAGTCGGGATATGCGAACTTTTTTACATAAAAATTTTTACCTTATTGTGCTTGCAGATGTTGTATTAATTACCTGCGCTCTCTTTGCCGCCTATTTTGTTAAATTTGATTTTGTAGTTCCTGACTACATGATGGGTGGGTTTAATATACTTGTGCCTCTTATGCTCCTGGTAAAGTTGCCTGTATTTTACTTTTCTGACCTCTATCGTGGCATGTGGCGTTATACCAGTATCCCTGATCTGGTAAATATTGTTAAAGCATCCACTGTTTCAACCCTTGTTCTCACGGCGCTGATTATTTATAAATACAATTTTGAAGGGTTTTCCCGATCTGTTTTTGTAATTGACTGGGCATTTACAATATTTTTTGTTTCAGGATTCCGCCTTTTTGTAAGATTTTATTTTGAGCAGACAGCCAATGGTTCAAGCACTTTAAGGCAGATATCCCTCAATTATTTTAAAGAAAAACTATTTTTGCGTAAAAGAAAAGGTGTGAAAAACCTTCTTATTATTGGGGCAGGTAACTGTGGAGATCAGATTTTCAGGGAGATCCGCAATAATCCCTCTGTCCGCTACCATGTTGCAGGGTTTCTGGATGACAACCCAGCTAAGCTTGGAAAAAAAATTCATGGAGCAACTGTTTTAAATACCATTGAAAACCTAGAAAAAACAGCAGAGATGGTTGATGCCCATGAGGTTTTGATTGCCATACCATCAGCCGATGCTCGACAGATGAGAAGAATAATTGATATATGTGAAAAGAGCAGATTGAGATTTAAAACCATTCCAAATATGGGCGAGCTTATAAACGGGAATGTTGCACTAAGTGCCATTAGGGAAATTTCTTTTCGTGATCTTCTGGGCAGAAAGGCTATTGATCTGGATCAGGAGGGAATCGGTTCCTATATTAGTGGAGAAACTGTCATGGTGACAGGTGCTGGTGGCTCCATCGGTGCTGAGCTTTGTCGTCAGATATGCCGTTTTAAACCTCTGGTTCTGATTCTCTATGAACGGGCTGAAACTGCTCTTTACGAGATTGAGTATGAGTTGAACAGGTATTTTAAAGATGTTACCGTGATTTCCTTTCTTGCTGATGTGCAGGATCAGAAACATATGGAAAAGATTCTTGCAGTATATCGTCCTGCTGCATTTTTTCATGCTGCTGCATACAAACATGTCCCTATGCTGGAAAATCATCCATGGAAAGCTGTTCAGAATAACATTATGGGGACGGTAAAAGTTGTTAATGCAGCAAAAAAATTTGGCGTAGAACGTTTTGTTTTTGTCTCAACAGACAAGGCTGTTTATCCCACAAGTGTCATGGGGGCTTCCAAGCGGATTGCAGAGATGTATGTACAGAGTCAGAACGTACATGAAGATGCAAAAACAAGGTTCATTACGGTTCGTTTCGGCAATGTGGCAGGCAGTGCCGGCAGTGTTGTTCCTCTTTTTAAACGCCAGATCCGTGAAGGAGGCCCTGTTACTGTGACGCACAAGGATGTCACTCGCTTTTTTATGACTATTCCTGAGTCGTGTCAGTTGATTTTGCAGGCAGGTTTGATGGGGGAGGGCGGTGAGATTTTTATACTTGATATGGGGACACCTGTAAAGATAATGGATATGGCCAGAGATATGATTAGACTTCATGGGCTTGAGCCTGATGTTGATATTAAAATAGAAATTATTGGCCTGAGACCAGGTGAAAAGCTTTTTGAAGAGCTTTATACAGACAAAGAAAAACTCAAGAGGACAACCCATGACAAAATTATGGTACTGGATGCTACAAAATGTAATCTTAAACGTTTGAACGGCCACCTTGACAGACTTGAATCCCTTGCTTTAAAGTATGAGCATGAGGATATTTTAAAGGAGATGATGACAATACTTCCACATTACTCTGCCCATTATTTTTCTGGGTCTGTTTATCCTCCAAATTAAAAAAGATGAACCTGTAAAAAGTCCGAAATAGCAAACTCGCTATTAATAATTTCAGCATGTTACAACTCAAAAAATGCTGAAATCTTGCTTTTTACGAGACCATCAAAAAAAGAGAGTGATATATGAATTTTCTGGTAACCGGAGCAGCAGGTTTTATTGGTTTTTTTTTAAGCAAGGCTCTTGTGCAAAATGGCAGCATGGTTACAGGGATTGACAATCTGAATGAATACTATGATGTAAATCTTAAAAAATCACGTCTTGACCTTCTGAACAGACATCAGAATTTTATTTTTCACCAAATTGATATTGCTGACCGCAAAGCAATTAAAAAATTGTTTTTCGATAACCGTTTTGATGTGGTTATCAATCTTGCAGCCCAGGCAGGCGTGCGTTACAGTATTGATAATCCTGATATCTATATTGATGCAAATATTACGGGTTTTGCAAATATTCTTGAAGGATGCAGACATTCTACCATTTCCCATCTTATTTATGCTTCCAGCAGCTCCGTCTATGGGGCAAATAAAAAAATTCCCTTTTCCATTGATGATAATGTTGATCATCCTGTATCACTATATGCTGCAACCAAAAAATCCAATGAACTTCTGGCATACTCCTACAGTCATCTTTACCGGTTGCCTGTTACAGGGTTAAGATTTTTTACAGTATATGGGCCTTGGGGTCGCCCTGATATGGCATATTTCAAATTTACAAAGGCAATTTGCGAGGGAAAACCCATTGATGTTTACAACTATGGCCATATGAAGCGGGATTTTACCTATATTGACGATATAATAAAGGCTATAATAAAACTAACAGAATTGCCGCCTTCCCCATCTGGATCTGTCGAATCCGCATTTGAACCCTCCCCTTATGCCCTTTATAATATCGGAAACAATACTCCTGTGGAACTGGATGTTTTTATTGAAACTCTTGAGGAGATTCTTGAAAAAAAAGCTGTAAAAAATTTTTTGCCAATGCAGGCAGGAGACGTACCGGTAACTTATGCTGATATAGATGCCTTGACCCTTAAAACCGGTTTCAGACCAGAGACTTCCATCAAGGATGGTCTCACCCATTTTGTATCATGGTACAAAGACTATTATTGTTAGCAAAAAAACATAACATATTCTAATGTTTTTCTTGACATATATTTCATATTCGAATTATACAAAGTTAAGTTCCTTTTGGATGCCCTTTAAACCCTTGCAGTAATTGCATCGCAGCAATTTCCGTTGGCCCTAAATATTACTTGCTTGATAACTTTTAATTAAGGATAAATGTCATGAAGATTAAAAAATGGATAGCGTGTTTTTTTTCTATTGTGTTAATTTTTTCATTTGTGTTGCCAGTATCTGCCTCAGATAAAAAAATCAATATTAATAAGGCTACAGCAGAGGAGCTTAGTGAAGGACTTACCAGGGTTGGACCAAAATATGCCCAGGCAATAGTGGACTATCGTGAAGCCCATGGTGAGTTTAAAACCCCTGAAGAGATTGTAAATGTCAAAGGTATTGGTGATAAAATTTTTGAAATCAACAAAGATATAATTGTCGTGAAAGATGATGAAGGTCAGTAGTGCTTCTTCAAGTATACACTGTCGGGTGACTTTTAAGGCTTTGCAAAGGTTCAAGGCATTTTCTACCCGACAATCAAACCTTGAAAGAACAGTAGTTGCGAAAATGAGTACCAGTAAACAGGCATGATTGATTACGTATCAATCACCCCCTAATAGAAAAATGGGCATGCTTCATTTCCCTCTTTACACTTTCCATTACACTATTCCCGTTTTGCGGGAAGTTCATCTAAAAAAATGTAAAGTACTTCTGAGGTCATATGAAGGATGCCGAAAAATGAAAGTCATTTTCACGGTAAATAAACAAAATTGCTTTTACTGCAAGATTAAGGCATCTTTCATATTCCCACAACGATGGTTAAGTTGAAAAAAAATTTCTGATATATCAACTCTTGATAATCATTTGGTTTGTGTTATTATTGATAGCCATATCGTACTTTCGGTATGGCTATTTTTTTGTGAAATAAAAATGGTGAACCTGTAAAGAGTCTGATTTTAGTTTTTTGGGGTCGTAATTCGCTGAATTTATTGATATATAGTTTTTCAGATAACTAACCTGGCAAGCACTTTAG
>NZ_LT828556.1:144387-150495 GCF_900170035.1 Desulfamplus magnetovallimortis
GCCCCCTTCAGAGTTGAGGTTTCAAAATTATTTGCTGAAAATTTATAGTATTCTATATGATTTTCGTCAGTCATGAGTTCACCTGGAAAAAAATATGTAGGGGTGCCCCTTTGTGGCTGCCCTTCAAAATTGGGATGCCAAAATCCTTTTCTGGAAATCTATAGCCATTTCCACGTTAATAATTTAAATCTGACAAAAAAATAAACAAACAGGAGAATTGAATTTGGAAGGTACTAAGGCATATGCCACCAGATCCCTGGTGGTGATAACTCTTTTGATGATGTTGTGTGGAGGGTTGACAGGTGTTGGGCTCTATTTCGGATTAAAGCATCTTTTGCAAGTATTAACACCCGGAACTGGCGCAGCAATAGTGATTCCTGGTATTGATGTGAAAATAATGATACAGAGCCTTTCTGATGTGGCGCACTCTGTTGAGATGCTTCTGATCAACTATTTTTCTTGGATTGTTCCATCTGTAGCGGCTTTCTGTCTAATTATTTCTCTTGTTCTATGGTTTGTTTTGAAATTGTCTGTTTCGTCATTGTTTGCCAATGATACAAACTCTTCAACTGTAAAAACATTGCAGGATTTGCCTGAAAAGGAAGTAAAGAAAGAGTATGCAGATCAAAAAATTGAACAGGAAAGAAAGAAGCGAATTTTTTTGCATTTTCTTTCAGTCTTGCAGCGTGAAGGTCGTTTGCTTGATTTTTTTGCCGAAGATCTTTCTTTGTATGATGATGAACAGATAGGCTCTGCTGTGCGAAGTATTCAGGAGGATTGCAAAAAGACAGTTGAAAAATATCTTGGCCTGGCCCCGGTGATTGATGAGGAGGAAGGTGAGTCAATTGATGTCCCATCAGGTTTTGATCCGGATGCCATAAAACTGACAGGTAATGTGTCCGGCGAGCCTCCATTCAGGGGTATCTTGCGGCATCGGGGCTGGAAAGCCGCAAAAAAAGATGTGCCAAGGCTTGCTGATGTTCGTGATCCGTCAATTATTTCACCTGCAGAAGTTGAGCTTGAGTAGATAAAAGTTGAGCTTGTTCAGATAAAAGGTTGAGCTTGTACAGATAAAGAAAAAGAGAGGAACTTGCCGTGAAAGATGCCCGTTATATCGTGGGAATAGATCTTGGAACCACCAATACTGTTGTGGCATATGCTGACCTTGACACAGATCGCCCTGCAAAATCTATGGCTGAAATTAAAGTTTTTCAGATCCCCCAGCTCACAGATGCCGGAGTGATTGATAAAAAGGATGCTCTTCCTTCGTTTTTATACATAAAAGAGGGGCATGAGCTTTCATCTGATGCACTTAAACTGCCATGGGACGAGACAACCCCTGTCACAGCAGGGGAGTTTGCAAGAGAAAGAGGTGCAGAAGTTCCTCATAAATTGATATCATCTGCAAAATCATGGCTTTGTAACCAGGCAGTTGACAGGGAGTCTTCCATACTTCCATGGGAAACAAGTGCCTTGATTGATAAACTTTCTCCGGTTCAGGCATCATGCGCTCTGCTTTCCCACATAAAAGATGCATGGAACCATGAAATAGCTAAGGATTCTGATTCTCTTCGTCTTGAGAACCTGGCAATTTACCTCACAGTTCCGGCATCTTTTGATGCTGTTGCAAGAGAGTTGACGGTAAAGGCAGCTCACATGGCGGGGCTTCAGGATATTATATTGATAGAAGAGCCCCAGGCTGCTTTTTATGCCTGGATTGACAAGTCCGGGGATGGTTGGCGTGATAATGTGGAAAAAGGAGATCTTGTACTTGTTTGTGACATAGGTGGAGGAACAAGCGATTTCAGCCTTATTGAAGTGAATGAGGGAAAAGATGGATTTCTGGAGCTTGAAAGAGTTGCAGTGGGTAAACATCTTCTTGTGGGAGGGGATAATATCGATCTTGCATTGTCTTATTTTTTGGCAGCCGGTCTGAAAGAGAAGAAAAAAAAGCTGGACTCATGGCAGATGAGGGGACTTGTTCACTCGTGCCGGAAAGCAAAGGAAAAACTTTTGTCAGGTGATGATATTGAAGAGTATCCTGTCACTGTTCTTGGTAGAGGCTCTGGCCTGATTAAAGGAACTATCAAGATAGCTCTTGCCATTGAAGATCTTCAGAAAGTTGTTCTGGATGGTTTTTTTCCTGTTTGTAATCTTGAAGTGGAACCTGCATCTGCAAGTTCCACAGGTATGAAAGAGTTTGGATTGGCATACGAGGCAGATCCTGCAATAACAAGGCACCTTGCAAAGTTTATTTCATCTCACAAAGATGACAAGGGGAGACCCAAACTTCCCACTGCCGTTGTATTTAACGGCGGAGTTATGAAGTCTGCTATTATAAGGGAGCGCATCATGGAGGTTCTGGCTAGTTGGCAGGAGTTTGCAGGTCAAGGAACTATTCGTGAAATTGATGCTGTTGATTTTGATTTGTCAGTTGCATGGGGGGCATCTTATTATGGACAGGCTGCCCGTGGAGATGGAATCAAGATTCGTGGAGGGTTGGGAATGTCCTACTATATGGCCATTGAAGCTTCAATGCCTGCTGTGCCCGGAATGCCCATGCCCACCAGAGCCTTGTGCATTGCCCCTTTCGGCATGGAAGAGGGCAGTCATGCAGAAAGCAGAGATCGCCTTTTTAACCTTGTGGTTGGGGAGAAAGTAAACTTTGATATAATGACTTCATCCACCAGACATGAAGACAGTGTAGGAAGTGTTATTGATAACTGGGAAGATATGGATATAGAAGATTTGACTTCCATTGAAACACAGCTTGATGGTGAAGGAGAAAATTTTATTCCGGTTACATTTGAAGTGAAGGTCACTGAGGTTGGAACTCTTGAGTTCTGGGCATGTTCAAGGGATGATGATCGCAAGTGGCGTCTTGAGCTTAATATCAGGCCAAAGGATTGATGAGCAGGAGATAATTTTGGACTTTAAGGATAAACGATATGTAATCGGGATTGATCTTGGCACTACAAATTCCGCTGTCTCTTACGTGGATATGAACCGCCTTGAAGGAGATCATGCAGCAAGAAGTATAAAGATTTTTAATGTTCCACAGCTCATAGGTGCTGGTGAGTTTGCTCCGGTGCCTGTGTTGCCTTCTTTTTTGTACATTCCTGGTGAGTATGATATCTCAAAATCATCCTTTAGACATCCTTGGAAGCGGGAGTCAGATCTCTTTGTCGGTCTGTTTGCAAGGGACCATGGCGCACAGATTCCTTCAAGGCTTGTCTCATCCGCAAAAAGCTGGCTTTGCCATGCCAGAGCTGATCGTGAGGCACCAATTCTTCCATGGGGGGCAGATCATAAAGAAAAAATTTCTCCTGTGGCAGCAACAGCAGAGTATTTGCGCCATATTCGAAAAGCATGGAATCACTCTGTCAAAGATGAAGATCTTTTTCTTGAAAACCAATACACAGTGATCACTGTTCCTGCATCCTTTGATGAATCGGCAAGGGAGTTTACCCTGGAAGCAGCAAAAATCGCAGGATTTGGAAAGGATTTGACTCTTCTTGAGGAGCCCCTTGCTGCATTTTATGCATGGCTTATAAAGCATGAGTATGATTGGCAAAATTATGTCAAACCAGATGATTTAATACTGGTTTGTGATGTTGGTGGAGGAACAACGGATTTTACTCTTATTGCTTTGAAAGAGGCTGAAGGCACTCCTCGGTTTGAAAGGCTTGCTGTGGGAGACCATCTTATTCTTGGTGGAGACAATATTGATCTTGCATTGGCAAGGCATGTGGAGTCAAAATTTTCCAGAAGGGAACCCTTAACTCCTGATAAGTGGAAAACTCTTGGACATAAATGCCGTGCAGCCAAAGAGAAGCTTCTTGCAGGGGAGCAGAGTTCTCAAGATAGTGCTACTCGTATAACCTTAAAGGGGGAGGGGCGTTCTCTAATTGCTGGCACCCTTTCTGCTGATTTAACAACATCTGACCTGAAAACTATTCTCTGCCAGGGATTTTTCCCTGATGTGGAGCCATCACGTGATGCTATTAAGAGAAATGTAAAGGCTATGGCGGAATTTGGTTTGCCATATGAACAGGAGCCGGCTATTACCCGTCATATTGTATGGTTCCTTGAAAAACACCGTGATAATATTCAATCAACACTTGGCAAGGAGCCAATGCCGGATTTTATTCTTTTTAATGGCGGCTCATTGAAACCGGCTCTTTTACAGGACAGAATAAGGTGTGCAATCAGAAAATGGTTTGCATGTAAAGACGGCTTACTGCCCATTTCTCTTGAAAACAGTGAACCAGACCTTTCGGTTGCATTGGGAGCGTCATATTATGGTCTTGTTAAGCAGGGAGCAGGTGTTAGGGTTGGCAGCGGAAGCCCCAGAAGCTATTATGTCGGGATCAATACACAGGAAAAATCTGATACCGAGGTTGATAATCAACAATCATCATTTTCAGAAATATTAAAGGGTGATGTTACTCCAGCTTCAAAAGCTGTTTGCATTGTTGAGAGGGGCCTTGATGAAGGTTCTGTAATCTCTTTGCCTGAAATGGAATTTGAAGTCATCACAAATCAACCTGTAGAGTTCAGCATGTTCAGTTCAAGTTTTCGTTCTGGGGATAAAAGCGGAGATATTGTTGATATTGATGATTCGTTAACACCAATGGCACCTCTTAAAACAGTCATAAAATTTGGTAAAAAAGGAGAAAAAGCTCAGATTCCTGTGCGCGTAGAACCTCAATATACTGAAATGGGGACTCTTGCCATGTGGTGCAGATCGAGTATCACGCCTCACAGGTGGAAGTTACAGTTTCAATTGCGTGATTCCATAAAAGGAGAGGCAATGGAAACTGAGGTGTATGATGATGAACTTTTACAGGAAGCTCGCAATCTTATCTCCAGTGTTTTTTCTACCGTTGATGATTTGGCTCGTTTGTCATCTATTGTTAAGCAGATAGAGACTTTGGTTGGCAAAAAAAAATCCCAATGGCCACTATCTTTTTTAAGGCTTATTGCAGATTATCTTATATCTAATGCTGAACTGAGATTAAATAGCCCGGAACATGAAATCCGATGGCTTAATTTAACAGGCTTCTGTGTAAGACCAGGCTTTGGAGATGCATTTGATAAAGAGAGGATCAGGCAGTTGTGGAAAATATATCTAAAGGGATGCCAGTTTCCAAAAGGAAAACAGAATGCTGTTGAATGGTGGATTTTTTGCAGACGTATTGCAGGGGGATTGAATGCCGGTCAGCAACGCCAGTTTTTTCAGAATATTTCACCGTACTTATTGTCTGACAACCATAAGAGAAAGCTTTCAACCCAGGAGATAACAGAGATATGGATGGCTGCGGCCAATATGGAGCGTCTTCTGGTAAAGGACAAGATCTCTCTTGCAAGAAAACTGTTACCACAGTTGAAACCAGGAAAAACGCCTCGGCAGTTTTTCTGGGTTTTATCCAGGTTTGGGGCAAGAGAACTCCTTTATGGCTCTGTGGATAGAGTTGTTCCTGCAAAAGAGGTTGAAAGCTGGATGAAAAAAATTGCTAAAAACAGATGGGCATCACAGGATCATCCTGTTTATGCCATGGTATTATGTGTGTTGCGAAAAACCGGTGATCGAACAAGAGATGTTTCTGAAGAGTTACTTGAATGGGCTAAATTATGGATTGTAGGATTAGGTGCTTCAAAAAACGAATTGATAGTTTTAGAGCAGCCTATTCCCCTTGAGTCAGTTGAAGAGACTGCCATGTTTGGGGAAAGTCTTCCCCAGGGACTTATTGTTAGGTGTTAAATAAAGAACCTGTAAAAAGTCTGTTTTAAATAATTTTTTAAGCTGCAATTTGTTGATGAATATAACTATCTGAAATTGTTAGTATTGATTTTAGTTGTATTTGTTTTTTACGGGATCAATAAAAAAAATGCAGTGGCTTTTAAAAAAGTGTTTGACATCCGGTCTGAAAATTTATATATTCATCAGGTCTTTTTGAGACGGAATAGCTCTTCTCAAAAAAAGGAAAGAGCAGCTCTCGAAAAGATTTTTTGTTTTTAGATGTCTTTTTGAAAATTATTTGAAAAGGCTTCCTGAGAAGACAAAAGATAGAGTAGTAATACAATATTGGTGATAAAATATTGTTG
>NZ_LT828557.1:0-27446 GCF_900170035.1 Desulfamplus magnetovallimortis
TATAGATTTATATGCAAGTCCCCGCAAATGGCTGTTTTTATAAAGATTTTCAACTCTTCGATTGTGGCGATGAACCGCCATGTTGGTTATAGCGAGATGGGCAGGGGGGTTAGGTTTCATGGCAACAATTTCATCCGGTTAATCAAAAAAAAGGGTTAGCTCTAATGTCGGACGCCCCTATGTGGTAGATGTGCCCCTTGTGGGTACCCCATGAGGGCAACCACAAGGGATGCTCCTACATCACAAAAAATGGCCGATGTTAGAACCAACCCCCAAAAAAAGAATAACTTTTATTGGCATGCTTTATTTTTCGGTTTAACTTTTTTTAAAGGTTATAAACATCAGCTCCGTTGATCACATTAATCCCCTTCTCCTTAAGTATCCCGATGGCCTTGTCAAGATCATGAAACCTGAAGATCATTATGGCATTTTTCCCATGGGGATTTGCAAAGGCATACATATATTCCACATTTACCCCCTCAGATGTAAGAGGATCAAGAACATTGTTAAGACCTCCTGGAGAATCATCCACCTCAATTGCAAGAACGTTTGTTTTACCGACTGTAAAGCCCTCTTTTTTTAGAGCTTCTTCAGCAGCCTGATTATTATTTACAATAAGTCTTAATATACCGAAATCAGTGGTATCTGCAAGGGAAAGCGCTCTTATGTTAACGTTGGCATCCCTGAGAATGGCAGTTACCTCTGCAAGACGACCTGCTTTATTTTCCAGAAAAATGGATATCTGTTCAACTCTCATATGTTAATTCCTCCTTGTGGTATAAGACTTCTCAGGATTTCCGGTTATCAATCACCCTTACTGCTTTTCCCTGGCTTCTTTCAATGGTTTTTGGCTCAACCAGCTTGATTTTGGCAGATACGCCAAGGTACTCCTTGATATCGCTGGCAAGTTTTTTCTCCATATTCTGGAGTTTTTTGATCTCATCCGAGAAGAAATCCTGACCAATTTCAACCATTACAGTCAAGGTGTCAAGATTATCAACCCTGTCCACAACAAGCTGGTAATGTGGCTGGATATCTTCACTTTTCATGATAACACTTTCAATCTGGGACGGGAAGACATTGACCCCTCGAATGATAAGCATGTCATCTGTTCTGCCAGATACTTTATTCATTCTGACATGTGTTCTGCCGCATATGCAGGGTTCAGGATTAAGGGCTGTGATATCACGGGTTCTGTAGCGGATTATGGGAAAAGCCTCTTTGGTGATTGAGGTAAATACAAGTTCACCTGTTTCGCCATAGGGAAGAGTTTCACCAGTTTCAGGATTGATTATCTCAGCTATAAAATGATCCTCAAAAATATGCAGACCCTTCTGGGCTTCTCGGCATTCAATGGAAACACCAGGCCCCATGATCTCGCTTAATCCATATATATCAATGGCTTTAAGGTGCAGCTTGTTCTGCAGATCTGTTCTCATATCTTCAGACCACGGCTCTGCCCCGAAAATGCCGCACTTGAAATTGAGGTCTTCAAAGGAGATCCCCATCTCTTCTGCAACCTCGGCAAGATGCAGAATATAGGAGGGGGTACCTGTTAGCACCGTGGGTTTAAAATCCCTCATGATAATTATCTGACGCTTTGTGTTGCCGCCTGACACAGGTATAACAGAAGCTCCAAGCTTTTCAGCACCATAATGTACACCAAGACCTCCTGTGAAAAGACCATAACCGTAGGCATTATGTACAATGTCATTGCTTGTTGCCCCACCTGCAACAAGGGATCTTGCCATAAGTTCTGACCAGGTCTCAATATCACGTCTTGTATATCCCACAACTGTTGGAAGACCGGTTGTGCCGGACGAGGCATGGATACGAACGACATTTTCCATGGGAACAGCAAACATGCCATATGGATAGTTATCCCGAAGATCCTGTTTTACTGTAAAGGGAATCTTCTCAAGATCCTTTAAAGATTTAATATCTGAAGGTGTTATGTTTGCTTTTCTAAAACTTTCTTTATAAAATGGAACCGTTGCATAAACCCGTTCAAGGGTGGTTTTAAGGCGGCTCAACTGTATGGATTCCAGTGCCTCCCGGGGCATGGTCTCAAAATCCATGTTAAATATCGACATTGATTAGGTACTCCTTATATTTACATAAAGTTGATGCTCTCATAAAAAGTCCGTAACCCAAAAAATCATACTAACAATTTCAATTGGTTACAGCTACAAAAATAAAAAAATCAGACTTTTTACAGGCTCATCAAAGTTAGCTGTCAAGTGTCCCCTTGAACTGGGCTTTGCGTTTTTCAAGAAATGCTGATGTACCTTCTGCTGCATCAGAGCTTGCCACACAAAGAGCAAAAGCATCTGCCTCAAAACGGCATCCAGTCTCAAGATCCACATCCTTGCCACATGCAATGGCCTCTTTTGCAGCTCTCAAAGATGCAGAACCTTTTTTTGCAATGGCTTTGGCTGTTTTCATAACCTCCTCCATAAGTGTTCCATCTTCACACACCTTGTTAACAATGCCATATGAGAGGGCATCTGCTGCTGAAAATGTTTTTCCTGTAAAGATAAGTTCCCTTGCAAGGTTGGTTCCCACAAGTCTTGTGAGGCGCTGGGTACCGCCAAATCCCGGAATCAATCCAAGTGTTATTTCAGGAAGTCCAAATACTGCCTTTTCCGATGCATAGATAAAATCACATGCAAGAGAGACTTCAGTTCCACCGCCCAGGGCAAAACCGTTTACTGCTGCAATAACAGGTATTGGAAGGGCCTCAAGCCTTGAAAAAAGTTTCTGCCCCTTTGTGGCAAATCTTTTGGCAAGAAGGGGATTCATTTTTGCAAGTTCGGAAATATCAGCGCCTGCAACAAATGCCTTTTCTCCGGAGCCTGTCAGAATAAGTACACGAATATCAGGGTTGGTTTCCACCTGATCAAGTACACTGTCAAACTCCTCAAGAAGAGCCTGATTCAATGCATTAAGGGCTTTTGGTCTGTTAAAGGTTAAAATGGCAATACCATTGTCAATGTCAAAGATCAAATTTTCCACTGTAATCTCCTCAGTTATTTTTAATAATGGGGTTTTATTAACTTACCCAAACATCCCCTCTCCATTCATGGAGAGGGGGTTGGGGGGTGAGGTTGTTGGGCAAGTTATTTCAGACTGATTCCTTAAATACCAGTTCCTTATCAATTTTATAGTGCTCTTGGATCCGTCTCTTTGATGTATTTTTCCACACCATCAATAATTGCATCACAAAGGACGTTCTGGTATGTTGAGTTGATCAGACGCTTACACTCTGTTTTATTGCTGATAAAAGAGGTTTCAATAAGAATTGAAGGCATTGTTGCACCAAGCAGAACATAAAAAGGTGCCTGTTTTACACCGAGATTTCTTATGCCAGAGTATTTTTTTGCAACACCTTTATATAGATAATCATGTACAATTGTTGAAAGCCTTGCTGACTCATTGATTTTTGCGTTTTTCATCAGGTCATTCAGAATGGATTGAAGGTCACTTATATTTTTACGTGATGTGGCGTTCTCCCTTGCTGCAACATTTATGGCCTGCTCGTCGGTTGCCAGATTAAGGTAATAGGTCTCAAGTCCTGTGAGCGTTTTATCCCTTGCAGCGTTGCAGTGAAGAGAGATGAAAAGATCGGCGTTTTTAGTATTGGCAATGGCTGTTCTCTCTTCAAGGGTAAGATAGACATCCTTTGAACGTGTCAGAATAACATTGCATTTAAGTCTCTCACTCATTTTTTTTGCCATTTTTCTGGCTATGGACAGCACAACATCCTTTTCATAAACGCCTTTGATATATCCAATGGCACCAGGATCCTTGCCGCCATGACCCGGATCTATCACAATGGTTCTGACCCCGAGAGCAAGTTGTTTTGCAATTGCAGATGCATGTATTTTGTCAGGGTTAGAGCCAATGGTTGAGAGCTTTTCCGGAGGAATAGAGCTTCCCGGGGATTCTGAAGATGATACACCTGATGAAGTGCCGGAAGCATTGCCCGAGGATTTTGCAACTATTGAGTTTTCCCCCCAGACATCTATGACCATTCTGAAAGGGTCCTTTAGGGAAAAAATTTTATAATTATCATAAGATTTTATGTCAACAACAACCCTCACCGAATGTGGAGTGTGCTGCCCTGCCCTTGCCCTTGTAAGAAGATCATCGTTGATTATGGTATGTGTTGGAACATTTTTCCCAAGTACAGAACGTTCAATATCCACATAGAGGCGTGGTGGTTTTTTCAGATCAGCATTTTTTTCAAGCAGATGATGAACATAGGGGCGCTCCTCGGAAGCATCAATGACAACCCTGGTATAGTTAGGTGTTGACCAGTATCGCATCCCTGTTATGTATGTATCACCATCAGCATTAACTTTAGGATATGATGATTTGTCATTGGAAATCCCGGATGTTTTTTTACCACCAGTATCACCGGAATTTGAAGAGGTTGAGAGTCCTCCATTGCCGTCAGAATAGAATGAATCTGCTAAAGGGCTTGAAGGGTCAAGGGGATCAAGTGGTACTTTTTCTTCACTTGCAGAATCATCACCTGGCAACTGGCCATTTTTAATGAGTGAACCATTTTTTGTAATTGTTTTAAGCCCTGTTTTATTTTTTACCCCAGAACTTTCAGTTTGTTTATCTTTATCTTCTGCCTCTCCATCTTCAGCCTCTCCATCTTCAGGTTTGGTATCAGATATTTCCATATCAGCAGAAGATGTTTCTTTATCTCTGTTTTTATGCTTTGCCCTGTATGCAGGTGATCTTTTAACAGGAATCCTTGCCTGAAGTGAATCCTGCCTTTCGGTTGTATCTTTTATTTTGTTGTCAATCCCTACAGCTATCTTCTGTTTATCCTGATTCTGCTTCTGGTTTTTATCGTCAATTGCATCCTTTTTCTCGGCAATGTTTAGATCAGAGCCAGTGAGACTTTTTTTTTCACCTAAAGCCTCTCCTTTAGATTGATTCTCCTGGTCGTCAGGATTTGTACTGCCATCAACTCTTCTGGTGGAAGCCGCTTTCTTGGTGAGGTATTTCAAGGACTTTTTTGTCCCAACCTTTATAATATCTCCGTTTACATTCTGCTCTCCAGCTCCATCCGGCTCATCCGGGTTCTTATCTGCCATATTTAAAGCAGCAACATTATCGGATTCAATATCGGATTCAATAGAGGATATCAAATCCCTTGCCCTTAAACGGTATGCACTTCCCGGGTATCTTTTTATAATACGGTTTAAAAGGTCGATTGCCTCGGATTGATCCCTCTGAATCCCAAATCTTTTATAAAGCTCATGGTAAAGCTGGGCAGCCCTGTACATTCCTGCAGATGCCCAAGGATTATGTGGCTCAGGAATATAGACACTTTCGTACTGTTCAATGCATGAGACCCAGTTCTGTCTGTATTTCTGCATTTCAGGATCTTTCCTGATTTTCTGATAACAAAGATCAGCATCAAAGTATCTCTCCCTTGGTGTTGAGGCAAGGCAGAGATCAGGAAACAGAAATCCTGACAACATGCAACCAGTTATGATGGTCATGCAGACAAAGATGACATTTTTTCTCAGATTATATAGTAATGTTCTATTAACCATTTAACCTTGATGAACCTGTAAAAAGTCCGATTTTGAAATTCTTTCACTCATAATCCGCTGAAATTATTAATAGCCATTCTGGTGTTGTGGTCTTTTTTAGGAGATCATCAACCTTGACTGTCTCGCAAAAAATCAATAAAAAAGATCCATCTGCTCGGAAACAGCTTCATCATTTTTTCCAAGTTTTAAATTACTTTTGCTCTTTGAGCTGGTTTTACTCTTTGAACTGCTTTCACTCTTTGAACTGCTTTGACTCTTTGAACTGCTTTTACTCTTTGAGTTGCTTTTACTCTTGGCTTTCCCGACAACATCAATGTGCAAATCTTTTTCTTCAACAATATTACTGCTGTCAAGAAGATCACCCTGGTGCTCTATGGTTCTCAATATCTCTCCTGCACGCAGGACAACCTTGTCAGGAATACCTGCAAGCTTTGCCACCTGAATACCATAGCTTTTATTGGTTGCCCCTGGAACCAGGCTTCTTAAAAAAATAATATTATCATCAAACTCCTTAACAGCAATATTATAATTTTTAACCCTTGGTTTCAGGTGCTCAAGTCTTGTCAATTCATGATAATGGGTGGCAAAAAGGGTTTTTACACCTTCCCCGCCATTGAGATCATGGAGATGCTCTGCAACTGCCCATGCAATGCTTAGGCCATCAAAGGTGCTGGTGCCACGTCCTATTTCATCAAGAATAACAAGACTTTGTGGAGTTGCGTTATTGATGATATTGGCAGTCTCCTCCATCTCCACCATAAAAGTACTCTGCCCCTGGGCAAGATTATCAAGGGCACCCACCCGTGTAAAAATTCTGTCAGTAACAGGAATTTCAGCCTTTGATGCAGGAACAAAACAACCGGTCTGTGCCATGAGTACCTGAAGAGCAACCTGACGCAACACCGTTGATTTCCCTGCCATATTGGGACCTGTAATAATTAAAAGCTGTTGATCTTCATCATTGAGTTCAACGCTGTTGGGAACATAGCGCTCACCTTCAATCAACTTTTCAACAACAGGATGGCGGCCATCTTTGATGAAAAGATTGCTATCTACAATTTTGGGACGAACATAACTGTTAAGCTCAGATGTATGTGCAAAACAGGTCAATACATCCACTGTGGCAAGAAAATTTGCCATTTTCATTATGGATTCTGTCTTCTGGACAATTTCTTTTTTGACATCACAAAAAATATCATACTCAAGGGAAGCTCTTTTCTCCTGGGCATTGAGTATTTTTGACTCCATCTCCTTCAACTCTTCTGTAATGAATCTCTCGGCATTCACAAGGGTCTGCTTGCGTATATAATGTTCCGGAGCAGATGAGGCCTGGGTCCTTGAAAGCTCAATAAAATAGCCAAAAACCTTGTTGTACTTTATTTTAAGGGAGCTTAAACCTGTTTTTTCTTTCTCTTGAATGCCTTTGTCAAGAATCCATTTTTTGCCGTTTCTGGAGAGCTCAATCAGCTCATCAAGTTCACTGCTGTAACCATCCTTGATGATCCCGCCCTCACCTGTAGCCAAGGGAGCATCATCTCTTACAGCACGATCAATAATCGTTGCAAGTTGGGTCAAATCCCTGGCCACATCCTCTTTGTTCTCAATAAACTCCCCTTTATAAAGTGGCGCAGAAAGCCTGTTTAAATCCTTAAAAATTTCAGGGAGTTTCAAAAGAGAGGTTTTCAGTGCAAGCATATCACGGGGAGTTCCGTGACCCATTGAGATTCTGCTGCCAAGACGTTCAAGGTCATAAACTGATTTAAGTGAAGATCTTAAGGAATTTCTGATGCTCTTTTGATTAATAGCATCATCAACCGCATCAAGGCGATTTTCAATGGAGTCCCTATCTTTAAGAGGATAACGCAGCCAGTTTTTAAGAAGGCGGGCACCCATTGCTGTCACGGTGTTATCAAGGATAGTGACAAGTGTGCCTGATTTCCCACCATTTTCAATATTCTTAAAAATTTCAAGATTCCTGCATGAACGTTCATCCATCACAAGATAACTTTTCATGTCATGGTAATCAAGGCTTGTAATATGATTTGTATCCTGAAGCTGGGTCTCATGTACATAAGCCATTATGGCACCGGCAGCAGAAAGAGCAGCGGTCAGGTGATCGCACCCAAAACCCTTAAGGCTTCTTGTGGAAAAGTGCTCAATAAGCCTGTTTCTGGCATCGGGCATTCTGAAGTTTCTGCGCTCAAGCCAGGTGATACCATTTGAAGGGAATCGTTTTCTGATATAGTTAAAGGCAGGATCATTTCGGAAGTGATCAGGCAGAAGAAATTCACTTGGAGCAACACGCATGGCTTCATCAAGAAGTTCATCAGGAACCTTACCATTTACAGTGGATGACTGGGTTGTGATGAAAAGTCCTGTTGAAATATCAAGCCAGGCCATACCTGCATAACCTTCAAGGATGGAAAGAGAAAGCAGATAGTTATTGGAACTTCTGTCAAGAAGAGACTCATTTAGAATCATGCCGGGAGTCACAACCCTTGTAACTTCCCGCCTTACAAGTCCCTTGGCAGCAGCAGGATCTTCTACCTGTTCACAGATTGCCACCTTGCAGCCATTTTCTATGAGCTTTGCAATGTAACTGTCTGCTGCACGAAAAGGAATTCCGCACATGGGAACAGGATCTTCCTGATTTTTGTTTCTGGAAGTCAGTGCAATTTCAAGAATGGCAGATGCCTTAACTGCATCTTCAAGGAACATTTCATAAAAATCACCCATTCTGTAAAACAGTACAGCATCAGGATAATTTTTTTTGATGCTCAGGTACTGCTCCATCATGGGTGTGTTTTTTTGACTGGTCATTGGACTTTGGCAAAGAGAAGAACAGATGGGTTACCCCTGAGATTTTTCCAGATTTGCAGGGAGTTCAATTGCATCATTTTCACTGTTTTCATCCAGTTCCTCAACGGGTTCTTCCTTCTTTTTAAAATATGGATCGCTTTTGAATTTATCCAATTCTGTCTGAAGGGTGTCAATTGTCTGATGCTGGCTGTTAATTGTTACATTCAGCATTTTCATGGTCTTACGGCTTCTGAATTTTGCACATAACCCGAGATATCCGGTAATAAGAAGGCCAATTAGAAGTGAACCACCAAAATAATAGACATTTTCGATTTCAGGAGCAGTCCATTGCCAGGTTTCAACACCAAGGCTTAAGGATAACGCCTGTTTAGTAAAAAAATATTCCCGATTCTGATAAATCACAAGGGCAACAAAGACAACAACAAGTAAAACGACAAATGCTTTAAATTTTTTCATCAGACATCTCCAAAGGGATATATAATATATATTAATAAGCTGTTCCTTAAAAATTGATAAATATGTAAAAAGTTAGATTTTGCGAAAACGGGCTTTTTGCAAAAATATCAATATTTAAGAAAATGAAAACTGCTTTTCCATTAAATAATTGTATTTAATCAACTTACCCAAACTCCCCCTCGCGAGTCTGTAGGATGTGGCTAAGGGTTAGGTGAATGTGCAAGTTATTAAAAATTAATTCATAAGGAACTGTTTTTTTTAGAAACTTCAATTTTTCCATTGTGGCTGTGACCTGCCATGGCCGTTTATGCATCCCCGGTAATTTTCATTAAAAATGTTACTGGATAATAGATCAATTATTTTTTTTTTTCAATGCTTAGTTTATAAAGATCAATATTTTTCAATGCTTCCAAAGCCATCATCATTCAAAAATTTTCGGGGGATGTAAATTGGGTTATAAAAGTATATGTAATCCTGATCTTTACTCACAAAAAGGTTCCAGTTGAGATCATCCAAAGAGAGATATCTTGCAATCTCCATAAGAGAGATATGAAGATGTGCTCCAATGCCGGATTTTCTCATGGATGTATCTGCAACCGTTCCCAAAATCTTTCCTGCGGCAACAAAATCACCTGCTTTCAAAGAGGTATCAGGGGCAATATGGGAATATACTATTGCCAGACTCCTGCCAAAACCTGCAATAACAGATCTTCCAAGAAAATCATCACATATATTAAGGATAGTGGAGTCAACCATTGCAGGTATCATTATATCCTGGGATAAAGATACAATATCTCCGTTACGGTTTCTATATTGAGCAATATCAATACCTTCATGGGCGGTCTTCCTGTATCCCGGGCTACCCCACCACTTAAGCCAGCTTCCGAAAAGCATTCCGGGATGAAATATCCACTCTCTGGAAGCACAAATCTGCAAATGATTGATATGCTCAATGGATTTCAGAAAATCATCCAAGATCACATCTCATCAGGCAGATGCTATTACAATTTTGTGTGCCATAAGATTTATATCTTCAATCTCCCCGCTTATCTCCAGAGTGTCTCCAAGAAGTCCTTTAAGAAGAAATTTTTTATCTCCAAGGGGAGAGATGGCTGCCACGTTTTCCATTACAAGTTTTTCAACATCATTGCTTTTTAAATAGACATTTGATTCACACATAATATTTTTTCCTATTTTTAAAAATCCATCTTAACTAGGCATCTTTCATTTGCCACTTTACACTTTCCCTAACAGAATGCCCGTTTTTAGGAGCTCCTGTTCTGGAAAGTGTAAAGTACTTTCTGTATGATATGAATTATGCCCTTAACTATAACAACACTTTATCCGAAAAAAAATATAAGGTACAAAAAAATACTTAGTTTTATACACTCATGGCAAGGCTGTGGATTTTTTATTATAACTGTCAAAATGAAAATGCAAGATATTCCTTGGATAAAATAAAATTATAATATATCACAGATTGTGCTTTTCTGATGTTGTGAAGAGTGATCATAACTGGTATATTAAGAATTACTCAAAATCGACATCCCATTGCTTTTCTGGCAGGTATTGCATTTGTCTGAGTCAGAAGAGTAAAGTACTTTTGTGGAATATGAAACTGGAAATATGAAAAGATACCAGGAACTCCTGTAAAATGCTAAAATTGTCGATGCAAGTTTTTTTATGTCTGAATATATAACACTCAAGAGTCGTAAGTTCCCATTACTGCCAACAGATATTGTGATTTCAGCTACTTTTACAATACTATGGAGCTGGTATTAAATTACTTAGGAATGAGTCTTAAATAACTTGCCCATTTCAAAACAGACGACCATTGTAGGCTGTACGTTTGATAATTATAATTGGGCACATTATTTCGTGCTTATTCCTTACCCGTTTACCTCACCCCCAAGACCCTCTCCATGAATGGAGAGGGGGTGTTTGGGTAAGTTAATTAAACACCATTACTATAGATGGTTGCAACCGAGAAAACTTTTGACTGACGAGATGAACTGAGAGGAAGAGTGGATGATAAAATTTTACCAAAATGATGATTTTTTCATGGATGATGACCTGCCCGACGACTCCCGGGACTGCCTTGACTGTTTCGGGGAATTCAGCAGACAAAATACGATATGCACAAAATATTGTTCAGACTCAATAAGATGTGCCATTGAACATCATCAAAATCCTGCCATCGACATTTTGGAACATATTCTGGAAATGGAGTTCTTTCCGGCAAGAATGAACTGAATCAGCAAAGCTTGCGGGGGCTAAAATATTTTTCCGGGATTCAGAATATTGCCGGGATCAAAGACAGCTTTTATACCCCGCATGATCTTAAGCTCATTCTCCCGAATCTCCCTTGGCAGATATTTCATCTTAGTTATTCCCACCCCATGCTCTCCTGTGATGGTGCCGCCAAGTTCCAGGGTAGCCTCAAAAAGCTCGTCCACTGCAGATTCTGCAAGATTCTGTGCATCTTTATACCGTTTGTCATACATTATATTGCAATGGATATTTCCATCTCCTGCATGACCAAAACTTACAACAGGAAGCCCTGTACGCTTCTGAATCCTTTCAATGCGTAAAACCATCTCAGGTATCCTGTTAATTGGAACAACAATATCCTCATTGATCTTGTCAGGAGCCATCCTGAAAAGAGCAGATGAGAGAGCTTTTCTTGCTGCCCACAAGGTTGATGCTTCTGCTTTGTCAGCCGCAGTTATTACCCTGTTTGCCCCTTTTTTCACACAAAAAGTTTCAAGATTTTTTCCATCTTCCTCAACAACACCACAACTTCCATCAACCTCTATAATAAGGATTGCCTCAATATCATCGGGAACGTGAAAACCAAATCTGTCTCTTACACATGCAATGGAAGATCGGTCAAGAAACTCAACACATCTTGGTATTACAGCATCTTTTATTATGGAAGAAACGGCAGAAGCTGCCTTGTGAATGGATGGAAAAAGGGCTGCCATTGTTTTTACAGCCTCTGGAAGGGGCAATAGTTTTAAAGTGGCCTGGGTTACAATGGCAAGTGTGCCTTCGGAACCGACAATAAGGCGGGTTAGGTCATATCCGGCAACCCCCTTAGCTGTTTTTACACCTGTGTTAATTATATTACCGGAGGGCAGTACTGCCTCAAGGCCAAGGACATAATCTCGGGTTACTCCATACTTTACAGCTCTTGGCCCTCCTGCACACTCACCAAGATTTCCGCCAATGGTACAAAAGGATGAGCTTGCAGGATCAGGGGGATAAAAAAGCCCTTTTTTCTCAACAGCATGATGAAAATTTCCAGTAATGACTCCAGGTTCCACCCTTGCAACCAGAGTTTCATCATCAATTTCAATGATACGGTTCATGCGGCTTGTTGCAATAACAATTCCACCCTTGACAGGCAGACTGCCTCCGGTCATGCCTGATCCGCTTCCCCTTGGGATAAGAGGTATCCCTTCTTTTGCTGCAATTTTTACAATTTCCGCAACTTCATGGGATACAGCAGGGAAAACCACAGCATGCGGCAAAAAAAAACGTCCGGTGGCATCATATGAATAGCAGCAGAGTTCCTCTGGTTCCCTTGTGACATGACCATTGGTTATTGATACAAGTTCCCTGTAAATTGACTCTTTGATATCAGCCATTGTTTTGCCTAAGTAATTGGGTTTAATTAACTTACCCAAACTCATCCTCTCCAGTAATGGAGAAGGGGCTTGGGGTTGAAGTGAATGGGCAAGTTATTAAAAATCAATTCCTAAATAATTTTTCCAGACTCAATTTTATTGTAAAGATAATTGAGCTGTTCCGAGTAAGGCCCCTGCTTTTTCATGGCCTTTTCAACTGCGTTTATTGAGTATATTGCAGTTGCATGGTAACGGTTAAAACTTTTACCTATCTTTTTTAATGGTTGGTCTGTATATTTTCTGGCAAGGTATATGGCCAACTGCCTTGGATGAACATGCTTCTTTTTCCGTGACGGAGAGACAAGATCCTGCTCTGTTACTCCAAATTCACTGCAAACAAGCTTTTTTATCACATCCACAGTTATTGCCTGTTTTGTTTTTGTAATATTTTGAAGGACAGATCGGGCAAGATCAATATTGAGCATTTCCCCCATAAGAGATGCTTTTGCTGCAACGCCTGCAAGGCCGCTTTCAAGTTGTCTTACATTATCACACAGCTCCTGGGCAATGTAATCTGTAACATCATTGGGAATTTTACACCCATACTCTTTTGATTTCTTTTTCAAAATTTTAACCCTGGTGCTGAAATCAGGAGCATCCATCTTTGTTACAAGACCCATGGTAAGCCGGGATTTTAACTGCTCGTTCATTTTGGGTATCTCACCCGGCAGATAACATCCGCTGAAGATCAATCTCTTTTCAGCATCAAGAAGATAGTCAAGGGTCATTGCAAGCTCTTTCTGGGTGGCATCTTTGCCCGAAAGAAAATGGACATCTTCCAGAATAAGCACATCACACTTTCTTCGGTATTTTTCCTTGAAATTGTTTATAGTGTTGTTTTTTAAGCAATAGACCATCTCATTGGTAAAATCCTCTGCTGTGACATAAAAAACCTTATCAGTAATACCCTGATTCATGGCATGGTGACCGACAGCCTGGGAAAGATGGCTTTTGCCAAGCCCTGTACCTGCAAGAAGATATATGGCACTGTTACCGTTTCTTGCTCCCTGGGCCAAAGATAGTGATGCAGAATAGGCAAAGTCGTTATTATCCCCAACCACAAACTGATCAAATGTATAATTTTTTTTCAATATTCTGCCGCTGTCAAACATAAGATTCAAACCAGGCAGAGTCAACTGTTTGGGAGCACTGGATCTTTTTCTTGCATTCAAACATGCTCCTGATGATTTAGCATCAGAGAGAAGCAAACCTTTATTAAGGGAGTCAGATGTTGAACCTTTCTGGGAAGAGCCGGTAGTTGCCCCAAATTTTTTTTTCAAACCTGACAACCCATCCCCTGTTGCTCCGCCCTTTCCTTTTGGTGAATCTTTAGAACTATTATGACAAATATTCTCAGGTGTTTCCAGTTCAATCTGGAGATCCGCAAATCCCAATGTGGAAAACTCATTGATTATGCCCTGAATATAATTATCCTTAACACGTTTTCTGGAAAAAGTGTTGGGACATAACAATGTAATAACACTGTTTTCGGAAGCCAGAAATTCAATGGGCTGAATCCACATCCTGAAACTGTGGTCAGGCAACGAATCTTTCATTTTCAATTTAACGTTATTCCAAAGAGATTCCATAATACTCCAGATCTGTTCCCCAAGTGTTTTTAGTCAAAACAAGCAAACTATATACAAAACAACTCTTCATCCACAAAACAACTCTTCATCCATACAAAACATCTTTTCATCCATACAAAACATCTTTTCATCCATACAAAACATCTTTTCATCCATACAAAACATCTTTTCATCCATACAAAACAATAAACCTTGATTTATTTTTACAGCAAAAAAAAATTTTCGGGATATCTTAAGGATGGTAGATGAACAGTTGATTAAAGCCATTTCCAGCAACCTGTAACAACTGCGGGAAACTATAGTGATTTGATTTTTTATTTACCCGGTATCTGCGGATGTTTTTTTTCTCTATTTCATGTCTTAACGGAAGTCAAATCGGATATCACTTTGTTATAAATATGTTAGGATAATTTTATAAACACTAACACTTGAAAAGTATGACTATTTGATTTTATTGACCTTTTTTCTGTGAAACAAAAAAATACCCTTGAATTACAAACACTTCCCTTAAAGGTTTATAATTCCATCATATTTTACTCATTCCTTAAAAATATCATTTTGTGAGCATAATAATTTTGCTCTATTTTTCTCTCTTTTATTTAAAAATTCTCCAATTTTTGCCTGTGCCCATCCATAAAGACAGGTATGTTTGCTTTTTCAATGGTTTCACAGGATATGATAAGAAGAGGATTTCCTATTTTTTGTTTACAGTAATTTTCTACAATAGTATATAATCAACTTTTTCTGGCAGACAGCACCGATAAAAACAGGTGAACATCCAGACATCCTTCATATCAACTCAAAATTAGTTTACACTTTTCAAAAAATTTTGAACCATGATTAAAGGATTGAAGGATTGAAGGATTAACACGATTAAAAATCAAGGTAATCCCTTAATCATGAAAATAATGGTTCAAAAAAAAGTGTAAACCGACAAATGAAAGATGCCAACATCCATTATGAAGCATGAAATAAAAGAGAAATACATGGAACAAAAACCAGTTGTCGGCATAACCATGGGAGACCCGTGTGGAATAGGCCCTGAAATTATTGTATCTGCCCTTGAGGAGACAGAGCTTCACTCAATATGCATCCCTTTAATTATTGGTGATGCCCAAATAATGCAAAGGGCTTTGGATCTGAAAAAAAGTTCGATTGTGATACATAAAATAAACTTTAACCATATTAACTCAATACACCACTCTCCGGATTTGATAAATGTTTTAAATATTTCATGTCTCTATGCAGAGACCCTGAAACCAGGCATCCCCACAAAAGTGACAGGGCTTGCAATGCTTGATTACATAAACACGGCGGTTGACCTTGCAGTGACAGGCCACATTGCTGCCATGGTAACGGCACCTATAACAAAAACTGCTCTTAAAATGGCAGGTTCTCCTTTTCATGGTCACACAGAACTTATTGCCAGTAGAACAGGAGCTCAAAATTACGCAATGATGCTTGCCGGAGAGAGGCTGAAAGTTATCCTTGTCACAATCCACATTCCCCTGTCAGAAGTTACGGAAAAACTTACAATTGAAAAGATTATTGAAACAATAGAGATTGCAGGAGATGCACTCCATAACAATTTTGGAATCAAAGCCCCGAGAATTGCTGTGGCAGGAGTTAACCCCCATGCCGGAGAAGAGACCATGTTTGGCACAGAAGAGGAGATGATTATTCTGCCTGCTGTAAAAAAGGCTCAACAAAATGCTCAATCAAGGGGCAAAAATTTCATCATAGAAGGCCCTTTTCCACCGGACACAATCTTTTATCATGCTGCCAATGGAAAATATGACTGTGTGGTCTGCATGTACCATGATCAGGGACTTATACCTTTCAAGCTTATCCATTTTAGTGACGGTGTAAATACAACTCTGGGGCTTCCTATTATACGCACATCCGTGGATCATGGCACAGCCTATGACATTGCCTGGAAAAACCTGGCTGATCATCAGAGTCTTCTCCAGGCAATTAAAATGGCAGTTCAGCAGACCAACCACTCCTCACACAGACAATGCCTGGTCTAAATTTAAGGGTTGGTTCTAACGTCCGCCACTGACTTTGAGCATATATAGACTTCCAGAAAAATATCTTTCCATCTCAACTTTGAAGAGCAACCACATAGGGTTGCCCCTAAGTTGTGCTTGCAAATTTAATTATCTGGAAAACTATAGCTTTCCAAACACACTCAATCACGAAGCAGCAGAAAATGATAATCCATCACACCACTGAAAACAGAAACCACATAACTATTCAAGGTGCAAGGGAACACAATCTTAAAAACATCAATGTAATCATTCCCCGCAACAGCCTTGTCACCATCACAGGTCTTTCCGGCTCTGGAAAATCATCACTTGCCTTTGATACCCTTTATGCAGAAGGCCAGAGGCGGTATGTGGAATCTCTGTCAACCTATGCAAGGCAATTTCTGGGGCAGATGGACAAACCAGATGTTGATCTCATTGACGGCCTATCCCCTGCCATATCCATTGAGCAGAAAAGCGCAGGCCACAATCCAAGATCAACGGTTGGAACGGTAACAGAGATATATGATTACCTGCGCCTTCTCTTTGCCAGGGTTGGAAAACCCCACTGTCACAAATGCGGAGAACCACTGTTTTCAATGACCATTGACCAGATGACAGACAGTATCATGGCCATTCCTGAAAACAGCAAAATACTTCTTTTATCCCCCATTGTAACTGCAAGTAAAGGCACACACAAAAAAGAGCTTCAGCGGCTGAAAAAAGACGGTTTTGCAAGGGTAAGGATTGATGAAAAAATTTACTCAACAGATGAAATACCCACTCTTGATAAAAATATAAAGCATGACATTGATGCAGTTGTTGACAGACTGATTATCAAAAAAGGGATTGAAAAGCGTCTCTCAGACTCAATGGAGCTTGCACTCTCACTATCCAGCGGAACAGTAAAGGTCATGGTCATCGGGAATAAAAAAGGATCTGCCCAGGAAAATGAAGAGCTAATCATTTTTAACGAGACAGCCCGCTGTAACACCTGCGACACAACATGTGGTGAGTTGACTCCGGCATCATTCTCGTTTAACTCCCCCAATGGAGCATGCTCATTTTGTGATGGCCTTGGCTCTGTTACGCAGTTTGATCCTGATCTTATTGTACCCAACAAAGAGCTTTCCCTGCGTGAAGGTGCTGTTGCTCCCTGGAGCGGCCGTGACTCAGTTCAGTTTGCAGAGTTTCTTGATGCCCTCACAAAGCACTATCATGAGGATATATACACACCCTTCAAGGATCTCTCCCCTGCATTTCAGAAGGTTATCCTGCATGGTTCAGGCAAAAAAAAATCCCCTTCTATGTTGACAAAGGCGATAGGAAAGTAACATTTCTGAAAACCTTTGAAGGCATTATCCCGAACCTCAAGCGCAGATACCATGAAACAACTTCCCATGCATCAAGAGAGGAGATTGAGGTGTACATGAACTTCACAACCTGTTCCAGATGCAATGGAAGTCGCCTCAATGAGGTATCAAGCTCTGTTAAAGTAGCCTCCTACGCCATACATGAAACAACATCCCTTTCTGTGGAAAATGCCCTTGAATTTTTCTCAACACTTTCTCTTCAGGGCAAAGATCAAATCATTGCAGGCAATATTCTCAAAGAGCTTTGTTCCAGGCTTTCGTTTCTTAAAAATGTGGGACTTAACTATCTTACACTCAATCGTTCGGCTGCTACACTGTCAGGCGGAGAGACACAGAGAATAAGACTTGCTACCCAGATCGGCTCAAAACTTTCCGGAGTCATGTACGTTCTTGACGAGCCAAGCATAGGGCTACACCAGCGGGACAATAAAAGACTTCTCAACACCCTTTTAAACCTGCGGGATATCGGCAACAGCGTTATTGTTGTTGAACATGATGAAGAGACTATGCTTGCATCAGACTACATTATTGACATGGGGCCAGGCGCCGGAATGGATGGAGGCGAAGTTGTGTTTGCAGGCCCCCCTGACAGATTGTGGGAAAATTCCGGCAATTCCCTTACAGCAGACTATCTTTCAGGCAGAAAAAAGATACCCATACCAGAAAGACGACGAGAAGGAAACGGCCATCTTCTTGTCATAAAAGGAGCAGGAAGTAATAACCTCAAAAACATTGATGTATCCTTTCCCCTTGGATGCCTCATCTGTGTGACAGGGGTATCTGGTTCAGGCAAGTCAACCCTTGTTCTGGGCACTCTTTACAAGCTTATTTTCAACCACATTTACAGAGGAAGACTGTCGGCAGGTATCCATAAAGGAGTTGAAGGTATTGAACACCTTGACAAGGTTATCCACATTGACCAGTCACCCATTGGCAGAACACCAAGAAGCAATCCTGCAACATACACAGGTATTTTCAGTCCGGTCAGGGAACTTTTTGCAAAAACAATTGATGCCAGAGCCATGGGATATAAACCTGGAAGATTCAGCTTTAACATTAAAGGGGGCAGATGCGAGGCATGTTCCGGAGACGGAATCATAAAAATTGAGATGCACTTTCTGCCGGATGTTTATGTCTCCTGTGATATATGCAAGGGAAAAAGATATAACAGGGAAACCCTTGACATAAAGTACAGAGGCAAAAACATCTCGGAAGTCCTTGATATGACGGTTAACCAGGCACTTGATTTTTTTGACAAAATTCCTGCCATCAAATCCAAACTTGCAACCCTTGTGGATGTGGGGCTTGGTTATATAAAAATCGGTCAGCCAGCAACAACTCTTTCAGGCGGCGAGGCACAGAGAATGAAACTTGCGAGGGAACTTGCCAAAAAAAGCACAGGCAGAACAATATACATCCTTGATGAACCAACAACAGGTCTTCATACCGATGACATCAAAAGGCTGCTTTCAGTTCTTAGCAGGCTTGTGGATGGAGGTAACACTGTGGTTGTGATTGAGCATAATATGGATGTCATAAAATATGCTGATCATATAATTGATCTTGGCCCGGAAGGAGGTGAAATGGGCGGTGATATTGTGGTCTGCGGAACACCTGAAAAGGTTGCAGCATCAACAAATTCTTACACCGGCCACTATCTTGCATCTTTTCTTGAAAAACACCCCCATTCTTTTAAATATAGTATTCCAGATAATTAAATTGACAATTAAAAAGCCTAACTATCTGTTATATAAATAAATTTTTTGACTAAAAAATAAAATATTTTTCTGGAAATCTATAAATAACATTTTCCATGGAGTAAACTCATGCCGGAAATCAAGCCATCAGCCACCCTCAATAATACAGAAACATCATCATCTGAAAACCATACGGCCATGCTCGACATTATAAGCCGTGACACCGGCTTTAACCTCAAACAGATCAGGGCTGTCTCAGATCTTCTTGATCAGGGTGCAACAATACCTTTCATGGCAAGATACCGCAAAGAGGTGACAGGTTCCCTTGATGAAGTTGCAATTACACTCATAAGAGATTCCATCAGCCGTTTAAAAGAGCTTGCTGACCGTAAGAACTCCATACTCAAATCCCTTGAAGAGCGTGAACTTCTTACAGATGAGCTGAAAAAAGCTGTTGTCGAAGCAGCCACAACAGCAGAACTTGAGGACATTTATCAGAAGTATCGCCCCAAAAAAAGAACAAGGGCAATGATTGCAAGGGAAAAGGGTCTTGAGCCCCTTGCAGAAATGATCATTGCATCGGCAAGGCAAAATCTTGAAAGCAATCCCGAAAAGGTGGCTGCCCGTTTCATCACATCTGACAAAGTTGACTCTGAAAAAGAGAACCTGAATGTCAAAAGCGTTGAAGATGCCCTTTCAGGTGCCCGTGACATTGTTGCGGAAATCATAAATGAAGATACTGCAATACGGAGTGCCGTCCGTCATCTTTTTAAAAAAGAGGCTTTGATTTCCTCAGTGGTCAAAAAAAAACGAGGAGGAGAACGGAATAAAATACAGGGACTACTTTGAGTGGTCTGAGCACGCTTTTTCTGCACCTTCCCACAGGGTTCTTGCCATGCTTCGGGGAGAAAAAGAGGGAATATTGACCATCCATCTTCTCCCATCTGAAGAAAACGCAATAAACTGCATTGCCAAACTTTTATTTTCAGAATCCCCAAAGCACTCTTTTTCAGAATCCTCCAAAAAAACTATTTCAGAGTCTCCCCAAAAAACTATTTCAGCGTCTCCCCAAAAAACTGTTTCAGCGTCTCCCCAAAAAACTGTTTCACAATCCCCCAAACAATCTTTTTCAGAATCCTCCAAGCAACCTTTTTCCAAAACTTCATGGGTTCATCATCTCCAACTTGCCATAAGGGACAGCTACAAAAGACTTCTTGGTCCTGCCATGGAAAACGAGACAATAAAGGCAGTAAAAGAGATAGCAGACGATGCTGCCATAAAGGTTTTTACAGGAAACATAAAAGAACTTTTAATGTCACCACCCCTTGGACAGAAGGCAGTACTTGCCATTGATCCCGGCTTCAGAACAGGCTGCAAAGTGGTCTGTCTCAACCGTCAGGGCGATCTTCTGGCCCATGATGTTATTTTTCCCATGGCAAAAAATGAATTTCCCCAGCAACAAAAAGACGGTGATAAAACAGCAAATAAAGGTTTAGGAGACAACTCCTCCAATAGAGATACCGTAAACAAATCTGCCGGTAAAAAAGGTGGAAACAAAACATCTGATAAAATTATTGATCTTGTCAAAAGGTACAAAATTGAAGCCATAGCCATTGGAAACGGAACCGCCGGAAGGGAGACTTTGGATTTTGTCAAAAGCATTGATCTTCCTTCCGATATTCCCGTAATAATGGTGGATGAAAGCGGAGCATCCATTTACTCTGCATCAAGTTGTGCAAGGGAAGAGTTTCCCGATCACGATATAACTGTAAGAGGGGCTGTATCAATTGGCAGACGCCTTATGGATCCCCTTGCAGAACTTGTAAAGATTGACCCTAAATCCATAGGAGTCGGCCAGTATCAGCATGATGTGGATCAGAAAAAACTTCAGCAGGCCCTTGATGATGCTGTTACAACATGTGTAAACAAAGTGGGGGTGGAGTTGAATACCGCAAGCCGGGAGCTTCTTTGTCAGGTGGCAGGTCTTAACAGAACAACCGCCTTGAACATTGTTCAGTATCGTAATGAAAACGGTCCGTTTAAGTCCAGAAAAATGCTATTAAAGGTTCCAAGGCTTGGGCCTAAAGCATTTGAGCAGTGTGCCGGTTTTTTAAGGATTCACAATGGTGAAAATCCTCTTGATAAAAGCGGCATACATCCTGAATCATATGATATTGTAAAAAAAATGGCTCTGGATCTTGGGATTGATGTGAAAGCACTTGTGGATACATCAAAAAACAGCAATCTTGTAAAATCAATTGAACTGAAACGTTATGTAACAGAAAAAACAGGCATTCCCACACTGCAAGATATTCAGGCAGAACTTCTACGCCCGGGAAGGGATCCAAGGGAGAGTTTCACTATCTTCTCCTTTGCAGAAGATGTGCATACAATCTCTGATCTTGTACCTGGAATGAAACTGCCGGGCATAATTACCAACGTAACAGCATTTGGTGCATTTGTTGATATAGGTGTTCACCAGGACGGGCTTGTTCATGTAAGCCAGTTGGCCGACCACTTTGTTAAAAATCCCGCTGATGAAGTAAAGGTACGTCAGAAGGTAAATGTTACAGTCATGGATGTTGATATTAAACGAAAAAGAATATCCCTCTCCATGAAAGGGATCTAAGGGTTCTTAAGGGAATGAGCAGTTTTTAGTTTACCGTATATCCCTTTATAACCAACATGGCGGTTCACCGTCACAATCGAAGTGTTGAAAGTCTTTATAAAAACAGCCATTTGCGGGGACTTTCATATAAAATCCTCAAAATCGACATTTTATTGCTTTTTCCGAAGTTATTGCAGTTGTCTGAACCAGGATAACCAGGATGGATAGGATGCTCAGGATAGATAATCCTGCCTTATCCTGTTAATCTTGGGAATCCTGATTCAGACAGTGTTGGCAAGGCTTACAAGATCATAGGTGTCGATTTTGAGTAAATCTCTATAAAAAGGCACTTTGAAGAAGTGTAAAGATATATGAAGAATGCCACTTTAAAACTCTATTTTTGTTAAATCAGGCTTGCTGCCCCCATAAGATATTATTTTACATATGAAGCTATCAGAAAAACCATCAGATCTCCATATTGACAAAATTGCCGAGCTCTACACCAATCATATGGTTCTTGAAAAAGGACTTGCTGCAAATACCATTGAATCATATACTCATGATCTTGCAGTTTTTTTTGGTTTTATGGCAAAAAATTATATTGAACAGATAAGTGAAATCAATACAACCGCAATACTTGCATGGCTTGTTTATCTTAAAAAAGAAGGGCTTTCTGCCAGATCAAGGGCAAGAAATCTCATTGCAGTCAGAGGGCTTTTCAAATTTCTAATACAGGAAAACATTGTAACTTCAGATCCCATTAAACATGTGGATATCCCTAAAACCGGTTTTCACATTCCATCTGTCATGACAATAGAGGAGATTGAAAAACTGTTGAGCATTCCTGACACTTCAAAACCTGCTGAACTCAGAAACGCTGCAATGCTTGAGATCCTCTATGCCGCTGGATTGAGGGTATCGGAACTTGTTAGCATGAAAGTACAGGATATAAACTTTGATGCAGGATTTGTAAGGGTTTTCGGGAAAGGTTCAAGGGAAAGAATCGTACCTGTGGGTTCCCATGCACGAACTTGTACAATGGAGTGGATAAATACAGGGCGACCCTGTATGCTAAAAAACATTTCAAGCAAGTATCTTTTTGTGGCAAGAGCAGGCAAACCAATGACACGCCAGGGATTCTGGAAAATTGTGAAAAAATATTGCCTGAAAGCCGATATACACCGCAATATAACACCACATACGTTCCGCCACTCATTTGCCACACACCTCATAGAAGGTGGCGCTGATCTAAGATCTGTTCAAACCATGCTCGGTCATTCTGATATCTCAACCACCCAGATATACACCCATATCTCCCGTGAATATCTTCTTGATATGCACAAAAAATTTCATCCAAGGGGGTAATAAAACAGAATGGATTTTGAGTACTTAAATCATACTATTGCAGAGATTCTTGTGAAAATTTTTCAGGCAGGAAGACTCCTTTGGATCAAACTTAGTGCCTGTCTTATTATGGCTATCAAAGGTTTCAGGGAACACAATACCGCTTTGCGGGCTTCAGCATTGACCTTTTTCTCCCTTTTGTCCATTGTGCCTGTCATGGCTCTGGCATTTGGAATTGCCAAGGGTTTCGGCTTTGAAAAATTGCTGGAAAAAGAGCTTATGAACAGCCTTGCCGGACAGGAGGCTGTTGCAATTAAGATAATTGATTTTTCAGACAAGCTTCTTTCAGAAACCAGAGGCGGCATAATGGCAACACTTGGTATCCTTATTCTGATATGGACTGTCATCAAGATGTTTAACCATATGGAACAGGCATTCAACCAGGTCTGGCGCATTAAAAAAGGACGACCATTTTTAAGAAAATTGAGCGACTACATTGCTCTTTTTTTCACAGCCCCTATTCTTTTCATATTTGCAAGCAGCATAACCCTTTATATAAAAACCCGACTTCTAATGATGATGTCAGAAAAGGATCATTTTCATATATTAGAGACAACCGTACCATTTTTTTTAAAGCTAATTCCCTTTGTAACAATGTCAAGCTTGTTTGTTTTTCTTTATCTTTTCATTCCCTACAGGCAGATGAATGTAAGAGCTTCTCTTGCAGGCGGCATAATTACAGGAGCCATATACCAGACAGGACAGATGATCTATATAAACTTTCAGGTAGGTGTTTCCCACTATAATGCCATTTACGGAAGCTTTGCTGCCCTGCCCCTTTTTCTTACATGGCTTCAGACAAGCTGGATCTTAGTTCTCCTTGGAGCGCATTTTGCCTACGCATGGGAGCACACAGAACTTCACGGAAAAAAGGAAGCCGACTACAGCGGCATCAGCTTCAAGATGCAAAAAGTAATATCCCTTGCAATTGTAATGACGTGCATAAGACAATTTGCAGAAGAAAAAGCACCACTTAGTGAAGACGAGATTGCAACATCCCTTAATATTTCAGGCTCCCTTGTAAACACCCTAATTGACAAACTCAAAGCATCCCAGATACTATCGGAGGTTCACACTCCATCAGGTACAGGATGGCAGCCGGCAAGGGATATCAACAAACTCACCATATCCTCTGTAATTGTTGCCATGGAAGAAAATGGATTAACTGATATTCCGGTTCCCGGGACACTGGAATTTGAGGCAATTTTTGAAGCAGTGGAGAGCATGATGGCAGCAGGAAAAATATCCACAGGAATGCGCCTTCTGAAAGATATTTAGAAAAATCACTACTGCACCGTCAATACTTAATTTTAGGGTTATCTGCAACGTAGAGACAGAGCATGCCTTGTCTCTACAATTAAGCGAACCCTAATTTTTAGCTTTGACAATGCACTACTTCTTATTCAAGTTTAAACTATTCAGACACAATAATGAAGAGACTCACAAGATTACAAATATCCACTTTGACTAATTCTACTTTGTTAGCTTATCTTAGCTTCCTATTTTTGGTGTCTGAATCAGGATGCCCAGGATGTTCAGGATTAACAAGATTTGCATAATTACCTTTTATCCTGTGAATCCTGACTATCCTGATTCAGACAATTTAAGAAAATAACAAAGTAGAACTAATAAAGAGACTTTAATTTAATATGACCCAGCTTACACAAAACCTTCAGGGATTCTGGAATCCCGAACACGGCACAAAGAGCAATCCTCTGCCTTTTTCAAATGGGCTTAACAAGGCATTAATGACCCTGAGCCAACCAGTTTACATTATAGATCATTGTGGCCAGATGGCTGTTGTAACCGGAGGAGAAGCCCATATTGGAAAATCATCATCAATGTCAGGGAACAAGGACTCTTACGGTATCGTTGCATTTGCACCTTCTCTGCCCCTTGAACATCTTGGAGCAAGATCCTTCAAGATGCGCCATAATATAAAATATCCTTACATCGCAGGTGCAATGGCCAACGGCATAACATCCACACAAATGGTTGAGGCCATGGCCAAAAATGGAATGATGGGTTTTTTCGGCTCAGGGGGGCTTTCTCTTTCTGAAGTTGAAAATGCTGTGATCCATCTTAAAAAGAATCTCGAATCCCTTACCCCTTCCCTGCCCTGGGGCATCAATCTTATCCATTCCCATGGAGATCCAGAACTTGAAATGGCAGTTGTAAACTTATACATTAAACATAATGTGCATTGTATAAGTGCCGCAGCTTTCATGCGCATAACTCTACCCCTTGTATATTACAGACTCAAGGGTATTCACATGGATATGGAAGGCAGGATAATAACTCCAAACAGGATGATTGCAAAAGTCTCAAGAGTTGAGGTGGCAAGACAATTTTTCTCACCACCACCTGAAAAAATGGTATCAGAGCTTTTTCAGATGGGCCTAATATCACAGGAGGAAGCAAAGCTTTCACAATCCATACCCATGGCCCAGGATCTTACGGCAGAGGCAGATTCCGGAGGCCACACAGACAACCGGCCTGCAATTGCCCTTCTGCCCACCATGCTATCCCTGGGTGATGAATTTAATGAAAAATTCAACTACCAGGAACCTTTATGTGTAGGTCTTGCAGGCGGCATTTCAACACCTGAATCCACAGCAGCAGCATTTAATATGGGGGCAGCTTATGTATTGACAGGCTCCATTAATCAATCATGTATTGAATCCGGTACTTCTGACACAGTAAGGGAGCTTCTTGCCCAGGCAGAGCAGGCAGATGTGGCAATGGCACCTGCTGCTGACATGTTTGAAATAGGAGCCAAGGTACAGGTTTTAAAACGGGGAACCATGTTTTCAGTCAGGGCAGACAAGCTTTATCATATCTATAAAAATTACGATAACTTTGAATCTGTACCGGAGAAGATCAGAAAAGAGATTGAAGAAAAATTTCTTCAGGCAACATTTGAACAAAAATGGAAGGAAACCGAAGCGTTCTTCAAAGTACGGAATATAAAGGAACTACAACGGGCAGAGTCGGATCCACGCCATAAAATGGCTCTGGTATTCAGATCATATCTTGGACTCTCTTCAAGATGGTCCATTGCAGGGGATCCTTCAAGGCGCATGGATTACCAGATTTGGTGCGGTCCCTCCATGGGAGCTTTTAACAAGTGGGTAAAGGGTTCTTTTCTTGAAAAAACCCAGAACAGGAAAGTGGCTGATGTGGCACTAAATCTTCTTTTTGGTGCATCAATCTGCACCAGGGCAGGATGGCTGAGAAATCAGGGGGTTGATCTTCCGGCAGGTGCGGGAAGATTTGCACCTGTGGATTTGGAGAGACTTTATTACTATTGTATTCCAAATAATTAATTTACCGTTAAATAATTAATTTACCGTTGGGTTATTTTGTCATTAGAAAAGTGTAACCCTACAAATGAAGGATGCCAATTTTTCTACATGATTGATGATATTCAGGAGTTAAAATTTTAGTTTTTTCAGGGTTGAAAATATCTCTTCCCCCTTTTTTGAAGAAAGGGGACTGGCTTTTATATTTTCATTTATGGTCTCCACTTTTTGATGAAACTCTTCCTCTGATATATCTCCGGTTTTCAAAAGCAGATAGCTATTGAGCAGGGCGGTTACGGATTTCATCAAAGAGAGGTTGTATTGTAATAAAAGGCGTTTGGTTTCAGGCGGGGTTTCCGGTGATTTGATATACTGCATGTCTGCCACTTTAAAAAGAATGAGACGGGTGGCCAAAGGAGAGACCTTATCCCATAATTGATATTTTTGTGCCTCTTCCATGAAGAGCGGATCATTGATCAGGGAGTAAAGCTCATTGAGGTCGGATAGATCCATATGACGGATAAGGGTATTAAAATCCAGTGCATTGCCCATGATGGCACCGCCTTTCAATAAAGCGGCCGGATCATCTACGTTCATGTTCAAAATGGCATCCACCTCACTTTGCACCAGTTGCACATTGGTGTATGCTTCCCGCAATTTTCCAATGAAATTATCTTTTTTGATATCCCTTTGAATCGTTTCATTAACCGTGGGTACAATCAGACAAGGCACGACAACTCCTGGAATCAGGCAGATCATTGCCAGTTGGGTTAGAAACATCTTACATTTTTCGTAATTCCAGTGCCAGACAAAGTGACACACTATCACAGCAATAAGAATGAAAATTGGAATAATATACTTCAATGCTAAAATCAGAACCAGTGCCATTTTTAAATCCTTTT
>NZ_LT828557.1:27546-35788 GCF_900170035.1 Desulfamplus magnetovallimortis
TTTACTAAAAATCGACACCTATGATCTTGTAAGCCTTGTCAACACTGTCTGAATCAGGATTCCCAAGATTAACAAAGATAAGGCAGTATTCACAAGGCTCAAAAGATAATAGGTGTCGTCTTTGAGTCATTTAATTTCTTAAAATTCAGATATACCTTTTGATCAGTTCTTCTGTAAAATGATCAATGTTGTCAACAGTTATTCCATATCTATCTCTTGCCTCTTCTGCATATGCCATAAGTCCGAAATTTTTAAGATCATCCAGACTTGAAAAAATCCCGGCCCTTCTTCCCACCCTGAAAATCATCTGGGTTTCAAGATCCATTGAAAGAAATTTTTTTACAGGTGCGATAAGTTTATCTTTTTCATCAGGCAAAACACCGTCAACCTCCTGAAAGAGATTTAGGATGTGATCGCTTTTAACCGCACTTTGGATACCATCAAGATGCTCAAGAAAAAGAAGCAATTCCCTTGCAATTTCAAGATCACCAACAGGGGTAAAAATACCTGCTCTGGCATCTTTGGCGAGCTCTGAAAAATCAATAACTGCAAGGGTTCTGAGGCGTATAAAATCAGGATTAATCTGATTCAGGGCATCGGCAGACTCAATGGCATGGGAGGTTGATAGTTCTGCACCACCGAGTCCTGGCATATAATATTCGGAAAGCTCTATTCCGGCCTGCTTTACCTTTTGTCCCGCCTTGATGTGGGTAGCTTTATCCACACCTTTTTTGACAAGCTTCAACACATCGTCGGCAGCCGACTCCATCCCCACATGTATGCGATTGAGACCGGCTGCTGAAAGCCGGGCCATATCAACATCGCTTATACGGGCAATGGTATGGGATCGTGCATATGAAGTTATTCTCTGAATATCGGGAAATGCTTCTCTCAGATAAGTTAAAATCTCCACAAGATCATCTGGCGGGATAATCAGACTGTTGGCATCCTGAAGAAAAACCGATACCATTTTGCCTCTGTACCAGTGAAGAGCAGCCTGGAAAACAGGGAGCTCTTCCTTTGGTGTTGATTCAACAATTGGCATCAGATTTATGGAACGAAAATCCCCTGAAAACGGTACAGATTTGATGCGGTTGATATGTTTTTTTAAAAGGTCAATATCCTGTTTGATATGGAAAACAGGTCTTTTACTAAATTTTTTACCTTTATAAAGAGTGCAAAATTTACAAAAATTCCAGGGACAGTTTCGGGTAACCCGCAGCAATAAACTGCCTGCTTCACTTGGTGGTCGGATGGGGCCAAGTTCAAATCCCTGATATTGTGGTGTATCCTTCACTTTTTCCTCCAATTTTGGTAAAACATTAGAAAATTCTAACAATCAGGGTGTAATATTATCATATTACCCATACCGGAACCAAATAGGATTTCCGATTTTTTTGCTTAAGGAACAGGGTCTAAATAACTTGCCCATTAACCCACCCCACAGCCTCCTCTCCATGTCTGGAGAGGAGGAGTTCGAGTAAGTTAATGAAACCCTATTACTAAACAGCACAAAAATCGGAAATATGAGCATTCTTCACATCAAACAAAAAGAAAATCCAAAAACAACGCAAGAGATCAGGGAATCATATCTCCCCTGGTTATCTTTTCAATGACAGTATCATTGATATCAGGAAAATAGAGTTTTTCCCGTGCAGCACTGTTGACCCTCTCTTCCCACTTGATGAAGGCATCCACATTTCTCAAGGTGTGCTCTGCATTTTTAGGCCCGCCTTTTTCCGCAATCTCCCGAATACCATCCATTGCATCACTATCTGTAGGAAAATAGAGCGGAATGACTCCTTTGTCTGATGGAGCATCCTTAAACAGAGTCAGATTTTTACGTTCTCTCTGGCAATCTTCTTCAAATTTTTCAAGGCTGAAAAAATTAAGGCTTCCCATGGCACCCATGGCATGGCGTACAATATGCACACCATATTTTCTAAGTGTGTTACGGCTCAGTTCAGACTCAAAAACAGATTCATTGTTCAGGGTGGAGATGCTGGTGCTTCCACCGGACTGGGCTGAAGGCAGCTTTGTAACCCAGTTATTAACCCTTGCCATTGCAGCATTAATTAAAGGCTGATGGGTAGAGCTGTATGAAAGATCGCCTCCGGCTTCAGTTACTCCCGGGATTCCTCCATGCATACAGAATACACCAGGGTTTACGCTTTGTGACATTACAATCATAAAAAGTACCTGAGCATGGATCTGCGTAAGCAGAGCTTCCGGGCTTCCAGGGCCTGATGAACCTGCAATTGTAAGATCCAGAAGAAGCAAATTGGCTCCGCTTCTTGCACTTCGTAAAAATGGTTTAATCATTGTACTCATAGGTACAAGGGATGTAATAAGGCTTGTGCCGTCCACCCAGTCATCTTTGCCTGCAAGGAATTTCATCTCCTCATCTGAAAAGCCTTTTGTTGCAGTCATCTTAAGACCTGGAAAGGCATTTTCCATGAACTGTGCCCTTTCAAAAGCAGTAATGCTTTTATCAGTTTCCACGGGCAGACTGAATATTTTGACCACATCCTGATTTTCGCTTACACAGTTAACAATTTTTTCAAACTCTTTTCTGTTAGCCTGACGAAGTTCATCATCAAAAAGGCGTTTAAGGAAAGGAGGTGTTGCTCCAGTTCCAAATGTATTTAAACCAGGGTCACCCGGCCATGTTCTGGGACATTTTTCAAGACACTCATTTATATAGGATTCTTTAACAGGAATAAAAAGAGCAGTTTCATTTTCAAAATCTATGGCATCTGCTTCCATGAGAATATCCATGAGTTCCTGGCTCTCAGAGATATTCATGCCAATGTTTGAAAGCACCTTTATTGCGTTGTGATGAACTCTTTCATAGATATTTTTCTCTTCAATAAGGTCGTCCATATCTGCCAGTCTTGAAGTGGCTTTTTCAAAAACATTACCCTGTTTCTCATTTGCAGTCAGGTCTTCATAGACTTTCTTTGCTGCTTTAAAATCGTATTCATTTTCAAGATTTAAAGCTTCTTCAAAGGTATTCAATGCATTGTCACCCATTTTTTACTCCTTCTGTTTTTTTCATGATTGGCTTTTGTTGGAGCCTAACTATTCTTTTGTCGGAGGCAATTGCCATTTTTGAAAAACAATATGGCAAAATCTGTTGTAAGGAGTACTATACAAACTGTGTGCCAGCAAAGATAATTAATCAATATTTTTCTAAATTATGCAAAAAAACGATGGATATAGTATTAAAAAATTAAAATTAACTGTTAATTTTGTTGTTTTATTCATTATTACAGAAAAATATTTTTCACATGTTTTCACTTTTATAGCAAAATATTTTTCTTTAAAATCAGGGACTCTTAAGGCATTCTTTACCGTAAAAATGACTATCATTTTTATATTTGAGGGAGAATTAATACGTAATCAATCATACCTGTTTACCGTGGAAATGGATACAAAATTTTATATTTTTTTGGGGGCTGCATCGCAGCCATGGACGATTAATATTACTTTTTTGAATTCACGGCTCTGACATTCACAGGCCATACCAATGGCCACTCATCAGAAATATAATTACCCTTAATTTCAAGTTTATTTACAAGCTCCTGAAGCAATATCCATGTAGTTTGGCCATCAGAGGGTGCAAACAGGGGTTCTCCAGGAAATAATTTTCCATGTTCAGCATAGGTAAGAACCCCTCCATGAAGCTTTTCACGGGCAACCATAATCATTGGCAATGAATGAACTATGGCTTGCCCAGCCTTTGCAGTCACACCCTTTTGAGAATTTTGCGCTACTCTTTGTTCAGCGTTTGCAGTAAAACTCTTTTTAGAATTCGCGGCTATACTCTGTTGAGCCTTTCCAGAGATATTATCTTCAGGATTTCCAGAAAGATTAGCTTGAGAGTTTTCAGAAAGATTACCTTCAGGGCTTCCAGAGATATTATCTTCAGGGTTTCCAGAAAGATTAGCTTCAGGGTTTCCGGAAAGATTAGCTTCAGGGTTTCCGGAAAAATTAGCTTCAGGATTTCCAGAAACATTATGCTCAGTGCTTCTTACCACCCATATCTCATTTGGCTCTGAAGAAGTATTTAAATGAAATTTTTCACTGTCTTCCAGATCTGCATAGCCTACCCAGCGGGGCAGGCGCTGTAACGCAATTTTTTCAATTTTTAATTTAACCATATATTCATGAATCTTTTTAGATTTCATAATGATCTCATTGACAAGTGCATCAGCCTTTTTGCTCTCAATCTCATATTTCTGGTTTGATGTGCACAGCCAGTGATGCTTTAAGGATGATTTTTCAAGAAGGTCAGCAAGGGCGGCAAAATCCCCTGAATTCTCTCTGCCTGCAATAGTAACCAGAGGTTTTGCAAAATACCTAAGCAGATCAAGTTTCAAAATTGGAGAAAAGCGCTGCTTCACAAGATAACGCATCTCTTTCAACATGGTTTCCAAAGAGGGATCTGAAAGAATCCTCTCCACCATCTTGTTTACGTAATCACAATGTGAGGCTTTTTTAAGCTCTTGGACATGGACATTTATTACAAATTTTTCCGGAAATGCAGGTTGAACATCATCCATTAAAGGAATATATGCTCCTCCTGCATAGGATTTCACCCCGTCCACAAATGTCTGGGTGGGATGTCCCATAAAATACCATGTCTCAATTTTCTGGTTGGGTTTGTTGACAATGCATTCCCAGAGATTAGTAAATGCATGAATCATCTGTATTTTTTTTATCTCATTAACAACATCTACCTTGTTAACGGCAAAATTCTGATCAAACGCCTTTATACGCTCTGCAATTTCACTCCAGAAAAGAGTTTTCTCTTTCATATCAGAAGGATAAGAGAGAAGATCATAATAAAAAGGATACATAGAACATATTGATGATATGCCAGCATTGATGCCATCATTGGGAAACTTCCCCTTAAAGCTTTCAAGTGTATCAATATATTGTTTCAAGGAGGCTACCTTGTCAAACTCTGCTATGACGTTCCTTCTTTTTGCCCATGCAACTTTTATTAACTCAAGTCTGGCTCTGAAATTTTCAACAGAGTCTTTCATTGCCTGTGAAACATTGGTAATCTGTGTGGCTGCAACAATCAGAGATTCAATGCGATTGATGGCTTTACCTCCATCCATAAGGTTAAATAAAGATATTACAGATTTTCCCTCATCAGACCCACTGGTTCCGCTGTCACTATTACCGGATGATTCTCCTGATTTCGCTGGCAAACCAGATTGATTTGATGAATCAACCTTTGCACTCTTCCCTGAAGCTGATTCAGTATCCTTACCCTGATTTGAACTGGATCGAGAATTTGCTTCAATCCTGTTAAACTCATCAGTCAAAGCCTTCAAAATGCGAGTCATCTCCTGTTTTGCCTCAACGGTTACACCAATTTTTTTCTCCTCCCACAATCTTTTAAGATCAATAAAATCAGCCTGTTTTGCCACAGAAACATGTTTCATATTCAATGAGGCATCTTGAAGCATTTTTTCAATGGTTGAAGACTCTTCATTAAATCCACCCTTGCGTATCTTTTCAAGGGCATCAAAATTTTTCTTGAAAATCTCCTTTTGATGGGCAATATCTATTTTCAATTTTTCAAGCACCAGGCGTTTTGCTTCGATTTCTCCGGATGTAAAAACAAAAGTGTAGCTGTTTTCAATATCATCAAGAAGTGACTCTATTCTTGAAACATCTTCGGATTCAAATGCAACATCTATATCATGTTCAACCATTTTGCGAATCCTGCCTGAATCCTTGACATTTATGGACAGCATAATGGTAGATGCAATCACAGTGAGCATTATCAGAGAGAATAACAATGTTTTTCTGCGCTTGGCAGCAATCTTTTTACGAGCATTATCAAAAAAGGCCTTAATGTGCTCCTTGGATTCCTTTCTTTTCAGTGTAACATCCTCGGTGTCATTCTCAAGTTCATGCCAGAGCTGATCAAGTGCCTTTACAGAATTTTTCAGAAATGCCCTGAGCCTTATATGCTCAAGCCTGTCTCCATAGGATATCTTTATTTTACGAAGAATATTTGCATGACAGAAATCATTACATGAATTGAGAAATACCTCTTCCCTTGCTCTCAGAAAAACTGACAACATAAAAACGACAAGTGATGCAGTAAACGCTATAAGGATGTTATCAAGGGGCTTTGCAACATTTAACATCAAAATATGCAACAGATCTCCGGAAGCTGCTGTGATTCCGGAGACCCCACCCTTGAGAGCTTCAACAGCCATGCCCTGATGCTGTCCTGCAATATTGCTCCATGTCCCGGCAAGTGTTCCGGCTATCCCCAGCAAAGGAATTATCCAGATTATTATTTTGACAGGAAGATAGCTTGATTTAATCAATGCATCATCTTCCTGTACCCTGTTTCTGAGATATTTTGAGATATCATCGGTTACACCCATAAAACGGATTATGGATAAAACCTCTTTTATTCTGCTCAATAAAAGAAAATTATCAGAATCATCCACCAGATTACGCATATGCGCCAAAGTTTCCCTTGCAAAATCCTTGGTGAACTCAATATTTTTACCAGAAGGAAACACCTCAACATAAAGCATCTTCTGCTGGAGAGTGAGTTTTCGCCATTTTACAAAAAGATTGCAAAGAGCTGTGGTTAACAAAAATATAACAAGAAATGAAGCAGCAGAGCTTATGGAAAAAAGCTCCGCAGATTTCATGTACCCCAAAGTATAAGTTATGCCAAAGATAGCCATGGTAGCTATCACGCCAAACAGCAAAGAGACAAATATATTTGCGCTTGTATATTTTCCAGCCGGCAAACCCATCCGGCTTTCAATATCCATTTTGCCCCAATGGTATTTTACGGGTGAATTATCTTCATTACTGGAATCAGATACTTTGTCTTCAGTCAAAACAGCATCCCTTAAGAGAATGGCAAAATTGCCGGATTAATAACCAATGAACCTGTATTGATATATTGGACTTTTTATAACGTACATGGCGGATACCTGCCACAATCTAAGGAGTGAAAGTCGTTTTTAAAACAGGCTGTTACAGAGACTTTCATATAAAAACCCCCATGTTTGCTGACGCATCACAGCAAAACATAAAAGTCGTTGTATATCAGTATTTTATGGAGACTTTCTAATAAACCATCAAAAATCAACTTGATTATCAAGGGGTACAACATTCCAGAATTTTTCCTGTATATCCTTTCTTTCAAAAAGGATTTCATGATTAGCACCGGGTATGGTAACAATTCTGCACATGGGAAGAGACTCACATATTTTTTTATGCGAAGAGTTACACACCACACTGTCCAGCTCAGCACTTGCAATCCATACAGGGATATTGATGGCGGAAAGCTCCACTGGTGAATCCAGATATTTTATGGAATCGAATGCCGCTTTCAGCCATCCCCAGGTGACTCCGCCAAGCGCAAGCTCTCTGTTTTTTTCAATCTCATCATGCTCAATAAAAAAATTATCATGATCATGGGTCAATGGATTATCTTTAAATTTAACCTTTTCCCGTGAATAGTCATGATTACCAGGGAAATATGATGTTTTTAAACCGGCTTTCACTGCAATAGATGCAATGGTATCGGCTAATCTACGGGGAACAGGAGATGTACAGATGTCTGTCATGGGAGAAAGCAGAATAGCCTTTTTTATCTGATGGGGTATCTTGTTGTTGTGTGCTTTTTCCATAAGAAATCTCAAGGCGATATGTCCTCCCATTGAGTGAGCCATAATTGTGACAGGCAAACCCATTCCGGCTACAATATCGCTGTAAAAACGATCAAGATCATTAAGGTAATAAGCAAAATCAGCAACATATCCCTTATGGCGTTCAGGAATGTCCCTTGAAGAGAGTCCCTGTCCCCTCCAGTCCATACTCAAAACATTATAACCCATGGAAGAGAGGATGGTTGCAACACCATTATATTTTTCCATGAACTCTGTCCTGCCATTAAGAAGCAGTATAACTCCGATTATATCTTTTTCAGGAACAGATGCAGAGAGCATTCCCCAGCGAATAGTTCCTGCAATATCTGAACCAAACCAGCCAAAATGAAATTTCCGAGCATTTTCTCCATAAACCTTTCCGCTGTCAGCAAGGCAATTCTGGCCAAACAACTGGGAAGATGCCATAAGAACATGTAGTAGCCCGATAAAACCGGAGTTAAAGAATCTTTTCATAATTCAGCAATATCCTTTGCTTTGATAAACGACAATGACCAAATTGCATCACAATAAAATAG
>NZ_LT828557.1:35888-37374 GCF_900170035.1 Desulfamplus magnetovallimortis
TAAAAAACGGGGACTTTCTTATAAAACCTCCATGTTTGCTGACGCATCACAACGATGGATTAAAGTCATGATATGTCAGTATGTTATGGAGACTTTTTAATAAATAAACATGACAGACCCATCTGCCACAACGAAGCATGAAAGTTCTTAATAGCCTTAGAAAACGGGGAGTTTCTAATAAAAAACCTGCAAAAACAGTTCTTAGGGTTGATTTATTACATGATCTGAATTAATTACCATATCATTAATCTTTTGTCTCGGTTTTTCAGGAGCCAAATGATCAAAAAAAGGAGATATCGCACATGACCTTTAGTAATGAAAATAAACTACATGAATTACTACGTATCAGTGATGATCTAAATCATATCAAGGATATTGATTCACTTCTTGATACTATACTATATGAAACAAGACGCCTTACCAACGCAGATGCGGGCTCCATTTTTCTACTTGAAAACAACAGGCTTAATTTCAGCTATGTTCAGAATGACACATTGAAAAAAAGAGATATACTTAATAACAAGCAGATATATTCAAATTTTTCAGTTCCGGTTGATGATAAATCAATTGCAGGATATGTGGCCCTTAAGGGAAAATCTCTGGCGATAAAAGATGTTCATAAAATTGACAGCAGTGTACCATACTCTTTTAACAAAAGTTTTGATGAAATTGCTGGGTACAAAACAGCATCCATGATGACCATTCCTCTCATCACAACAAGGGGCAGTGTCATCGGAGTCATGCAGATCATAAATTCAATGGATGATGAAGGTAAAGTCATACCATTTACAGACGCTGACGAGAACTACATCAATTTCTTTGCCGGCAATGCTACATCTGCCATTGAAAAAGCAAAAATGACAAGAGAAATGATTCTGCGAATGATCAAAATGGCAGAACTAAGAGATCCCAAGGAGACCGGTGCCCACGTTAACAGGGTTGGTGCATACTCCATTGAAATTTTTCAACGCTGGGCAGACAGGCAGGGACTAAGCATCAAAGATATCAAAAACTATAAAGATATTCTCAGAATAGCTGCAATGCTCCATGATGTTGGAAAAGTTGCAATCTCTGATATTATCCTTAAAAAACCAGGCAAACTCAACGCCAACGAGTACCAGGTCATGAAAACCCATGCATACCAGGGAGCAAAACTGTTCAAAGATAATGTATCTGACCTTGATGCATTATGTTACGAAATTGCCTATACCCACCACGAAAAGTGGGATGGTTCCGGCTATCCACGGAGACTGAAAGGAGAGGTAATACCCCTTTCCGGAAGAATCGTGGCTCTTGCAGATGTCTATGATGCACTTATCTCTGCAAGGGTCTATAAACCTGCCTGGAGAGAAGAAGATGTTATTGATCTTATAAAAAAGGAATCAGGCAGCCACTTTGACCCCAATATTGTCTCCATATTTATGGATATTTATGATGTTATAACAGCAATTAGGGAAAAATTTCCTGATAAATCAGTTACCGAACT
>NZ_LT828557.1:37474-40319 GCF_900170035.1 Desulfamplus magnetovallimortis
TGATTATCTGAAAAGTTTACCGTGGAAATAGATACAAATTTCCATATTCGGGGGTGGCTGAATGCCGGCCATGACCGTTTACCGTGAAAATGACTATCATTTTTATATTTAGGGGTGATTAATACGTAATTAATCATACCTGGATACGTAATTAATCATGCCTGGATACGTAATTAATCATGCCTGGATACGTAATCAATCATGCATGTTTACCCAAATAAAACAAAAATCAAAACGCTCCTAACTGGCATTTCTTGATCTTTATTCCCAGTTTTTCGCAGGCAGATCCCACGTCAATACGTTTAATTTTTAAATCTGCTGCAAGCTTCCAGCATTGAAGACATGTTGTACGGCCATCTGGAGAAATCTTCTCAAGCGCATCCTTAAAAGAGCTGGAAATTTCCACATTGTCGTCAAAATTCTTTCCGGCCGGCTCATACCCAAAAAGGCCAAGACAGCAATCTTTAAGCCGCAATTCCATCAAATCAATCTGAACTCCTGCCTCTTCAGGTGTAATTCCAATATTTTTTGCAACTTTATGGGCACCTGAACATGTTATAAGACCATCCTCTGAACTTTTTTCAAGATGTTTTTTTATTTCCTGATCAACTACCCTGTCAGGGTGTTTGGCAGCATAGTGTCCTGCATCTTCATGGGTCATTTTTATATTCCTTTAATGTTGTGGATTCCTTTGAAGAGTGATATCAAAAAGTAAATTCGTTGTCCGGTGTGGCCGTTTAATTCGGCCATGAAGGTTTAGTACGCATTTGTCATATCATATTGTAAGGAATATAACATGAAGATTATGGAAAAAATTGTCAATGAAAATTTTCATATGATATATATTGCATCATGTGGTGAAGGTATAAATGCATACCATCTTGTCCAGAGCGCACTTGTACAGTTTCCTGACAATCATATCACAGTGGTTAAAGTACCACACATGCGCTCGGAGTCACAGGTGGATGATATCATGGAAAAGGCACAGGATACAGAAAGCCTTATTGTACATACAATTGTCAACAGAATGCTTAGAAAATATATATCCAGAAAAGGTGTTGAAAAGGGAATTGTCACAATAGATCTTATGGGGCCTGTTCTCTCCAAGGTTGAAGGCTTTCTTGACAGCCATCCGATAGAAAAACCAGGGCTTTATCGGGAAATACAAAATGTGGATCTTGATCAGGTTTCTGCCATTGAATTTGCACTTGCACATGATGACGGAGTGAATCCGGAAAATCTTACAGAAGCTGAAATAATTCTTGTGGGTCTCTCCCGTGCAGGAAAAACCCCCCTTGCAATGTATATGGCAGTTCTTGGATGGAAGACAGCCAATGTCCCCCTTGTAATAGGTGTACCCATGCCTGATGTAATAAAAAGAGTTGACCGGAGGCGCATCATTGCCCTTAACATAAATGTTGACCAGCTAATGGCTCACAGGCGTCTTAGGCAGGAAAGCCTTGGAACTTCGGATATATATTCCTACTCATCAAGGGAAGAGATTGAAAAGGAGATACATGAGGCGAGAAAATACTACATATCCCATGGCTTCTCCATGATTGATGTGAGTAATAAGCCAATTGAGACAAGTGCAGAAGAGATTATTGAGATGATAACCAGAAGATTTAAATCACAGGCACATAAAAGATAAGCACATAGACAAATATTTATTCTGGTTAAGGAATGAGCACGAAATAAGATGCTCAATTATAATTTTCAAACGTACTGCCTGCAATGGTCGCCTGTTTTGAAATGGGCAAGTTATTTATGACTCATTCCTAAGCATTAGTGGATAATAGGAAAGAATTTCTGTCCACCTGACTTAGGATGCTCTACTTCTGGAAAGTGCTTGGCGTATTTTTAAGACTTTTGAAATTATGCTTCATGTTCATAAGACTTTCTGCCTGCCCAATAATAAAAAGTCCGCCCGGCTTTAATGCATGGTAAAGTCTGTTTATAACATTTTCAGTTGTGGCATTATCAAAATATATCATGACATTTCTGCATAACACAACGTCATACTGCTCCTGTGGAACTGCGTCTGTTACAAGATTAAATTTTTTAAAAGCAACATGCTCCATTACAGTTTTTTTTACCCTTACAAAACCACTCTGTTTACCGTTTCCCTTCTGAAAATATCTGTGAAGGAGTGGTACAGGGACATTTTTCACACGTTCGCTGCTGTAAATACCCTTTATGGCCACATTCAGCACAGAGTGGGATATATCAGTGGCAAGTATGTTAAAATCAAGTCCTCTTTCAAGTAACTGAATTGCCACAGAATATGGTTCATCACCGGTGGAGCAGGCAGCACACCATAATTTAAAAGAGCTGGCGACACCATTACCGACAGCACCATGAAATGAAGCATTACCTTTGCCAGTCATGCTACCCCTGTCTGTTAGAAAACGAATCATATTTTCTATACTTCTGTTTTCCCTGAAAAAGAAGGAGTGGTTTGTGGTTACAGTATCAATAAATTCGATAATCTCATCTTTATTGTCAATGAGATATTCAAGATAAGATGAACAAGATGATATTCTGGTGGCACGCATCCTTTTGGCAATCTTGGATTTTAAAAGCTCCATTTTGCCGTCATGGATGTGAATGCCTGATTCTGAATAGATCAGGTTCGCAAGGGTTTTAAATTGCTTGTTGGAGATGTCTATTGCGCTCATGGATAATGTTTTTATTACAGCAACATGATAAAATCAAACTAAAAAACAGCACCCATATTTAAAACGCTTTTTCAATCCTTTGAAATATTTACTCAAAATCGACACATATAACATCTTGAGCCTTGTCAAAACGGTCTGAATCAGGATTTCCAAGATTAACAGGATAA
>NZ_LT828557.1:40419-65023 GCF_900170035.1 Desulfamplus magnetovallimortis
GGCAGGATTATCTATCCTGAACATCTTGTTTATCCTGGTTATCCTGATTCAGACAAATTCAGTAAATGGAAAAAAGCAATAAGATGTCGATTTTAAGGATTTTAATAGTTTAACTCCATTGACTGTTTTCAAGTTTTATCAGGGCAATGTCGATAGAAAAAATTAGATCCCAAGGTTGGCACTTTTCACTTCCTGCTTTACACTTTCAAGAGCAATACACCCGATTGTCGAGTGGCTGACTCAGCAAAGTGTAAAAATCATTGGATTGTGGTGGGAATTCGCATGTACGTTTTTATATGAAAGTCTCAGTAAGTGGCTGTTTTTAAAACGACTTTCATCTCTTCGATTGTGGCGGTAATCCGCCATGTACGTTATATGAAAGTCTCCGTAACAGCCTGTTTTAAAAACGACTTTCATCCCTTCGATTTTGGCGGTAATCCGCCATGTACTTTTATATGAAAGTCTAGGTAACAGCCTGTTTTTAAAACGACTTTCATCTTTTCGATTGTGGCTATCATCAGCCATGTACGTTATTGGAAAGCATATTAATCACAACAAAAAAAAGGTTCCTGCGATGAAATACAATAATAAATTCATTCTGAGACCAGCAGCAAATATCATCATCCTCAGACCCGCAGCAAAAATAACCATCTCTTTTTTTATTCTGCTCTTTTGCTTTACACCATTGAATACATCTGCGTCTGACTATCTGGTTGACCTTGTATCAGAAAACTACAGAGAGCTAAAAACAGGGGATGCAGACGGCCCCAAGATTTATCACACAATTCAGGTTGATACATCCATAGGTACAAAGGTTCTTATGCTCACAGGAAAGGATCATGAGTACAGAAAATGGCTGAGACAGTATCTTTCAAGATACAGTAGGCTTATTGTTACTGTTCCTGATGAGACAGAACCTGATTTTCAAACATCAAAACTTGTGGCAATTAATGTAAACTCAATTCATCCGGTCTCAGGGTCATCATGGAAGGAAGATCCCACCATTATTCCCCTTCCTCCCCCTGAGGAGTTTACAGGAGAAAAACATATACTGATCGTTGATGATGATCCTGAAAAAAGAGTCTTGATAGAGATGGTTGTAAAAGATCTCGGCTTTCCTGTAACCCTTGCTTCAAATGCCTATGACGGCCTTGCCATATTTAAAAACCAGCCGGACAAGTTCCGTCTTGTCATAGCAGATGCTGCATCATCACGCCGGTTTAAAAGATCAGAGCAGTTTAAAACACCATACGATCTGAATAGCTTTGACGGGTTGAATAGACAGAACGAGAAGATGACATCTAATGAAATGGAGAGTTATAATGAAATGGAGAGTTCTGACCATATCTACTCATCTGGTCAATTAAGTACAACCAGCCTGATAAGGCATATCATTGAAACATCACCTGGGATTCCAATAATCATTGGAACCGACTACAGAGAAGAACAAATTACTGCAATGTTCATGGATTTTTTTTCAGGTTTCAGCCATATCACTATAAAACCGCTTGTTCTGCAGGAACTTTCAAAAACCATTTTACAGGTACTCGAAAAGAATGTATAGATTGCAGATATGAAATCTTTTATCAAAAAAGTCATATTACTGACTGTTATCCTCTCAATAAGCAATATTATGCTTTCAATAAGCAATATTTCCAACGCCATGGAAATGAATGATGAATATGTAAAGACAAAAATGTGCTTTGAAAATTTCATTAGATGTGAGCTCACAAGAACTGATGCTGAAGACCATTTTAAGGGAAAATCTTTTAAAATTATAATGATAAACCTTTTTGATGCTCTTTATGAAGGAGATATTCTCATTGCAACAGGGGCTGTAAAATGCTGGGTTGAAGATCACTTTGAAATCCTTTTTATTGCTGTGGGCGTAAAGGAGCTTATGGGGCAGGAAAAGGTATATTACTATCTTACCAGAAAAAATGATTTTCAGATTCTTGCCACCGAGCTTATGAATTTCCCGTATAAAGAGCGCTGCCCATGGGACAGATACTGGCTCAATCTTAAATAAGGTACAAACAATGAACCCGAATGATAAAATTGCAGTAATTGGACTTGGATATGTAGGATTACCACTGGCAGTTCATTTTGGAGAAAAATATGATACCACAGGATTTGACCTCAAACAGAGTATCATTGATAACTGCAAAAAAAAAACTGACCCCACAGGTGAAGTTGACAAAGAGATGTTTGAAAAGGCAAAAAGATTCACGCCAACCACGAACCCTGAAATGCTAAGGGATGCTGACTATATTATAGTTGCTGTCCCAACCCCAATAGATGGTGCCAGACGACCTGATCTTTCACCACTTGAAGGCGCCTCGGAAACAGCAGGCAAATATATGAAAAAAGGCTCTGTTGTTATATTTGAGTCCACTGTATATCCTGGAGTCACAGAAGATATCTGCATCCCGATTCTGGAGAGACATTCTGGATATATATGGAAAAAAGATTTTAATGTGGGATACTCTCCTGAACGCATCAATCCCGGAGACAAGGAGCATACTCTCACAAAAATAACAAAAGTGGTCTCTGGCGACACCCCTGAAACCCTTGAAAAGGTGGCATCCCTTTACCAATCAATTGTTACTGCCGGTGTCCACCGCACAGTTACCATAAAGGAGGCAGAGGCAGCAAAGGTCATTGAAAATACCCAAAGGGATCTCAATATTGCACTTATGAATGAGCTTGCCCTGATTTTTGACAAACTTGGAATAGACACAGGCAACGTACTTGAAGCAGCAGGCTCCAAATGGAATTTCTTAAAATTTTTCCCCGGCCTTGTAGGTGGCCACTGCATCGGAGTTGATCCATACTACCTTACATTCAAGGCACAGTCTGAAGGCTACCATCCGGAAATTATCCTTGCAGGCAGGCGAATCAATGACAACATGGGGCGTTTCATTGTTGAAAAATGCGTAAAAATGATGATTAATGCCGGCAAACCTGTAAAAAATGCAAGGGTTGGGATTCTTGGGCTGACTTTTAAGGAAAACTGCCCTGATCTCAGAAACACAAGGGTCATTGATATTATACAAGAGCTTGAAGAGTATGGCGCAGAAGTTATTGTCCATGACCCTATGGCAGCATCTGATGAAGCCTTGAAATATTATGGAGTAAAGCTAAGCTCATGGGAGTCATTGAAGCCTCTGTCCGCACTTATTGTGGCTGTACCACATAATTTCTATCGGCAAATGGGTACAAAGGCAGTCGTGGAGCTTATAGAGAAAGGAGGGGTTCTTGTTGATGTTAAATCCATGCTGGACAAACAGACTGCAAAGGAATCCGGTTTAAAATTCTGGAGGCTTTAACCTTGTTTTCCGAAGACTTTAATACATTTTTCTGGAGACTTCAAACCGCCTTTCTAGAAAATTTAACCCATGATTTCTGGAGTAATTAACCCATGAGTACAATCTATAACAGGGTTTGCCTTGAACTTAAAAAAACACCCAATAGATGGCTTGTAACAGGTGCAGCAGGTTTCATAGGCTCCAATCTTGTGGAGACACTTCTTGGACTTAATCAAAAAGTGACAGGCCTTGATAATTTTTCCACAGGATTTCAGCACAATCTGGATCAGGTTAAAAGTGCTGTTTTGCCTCAACAGTGGAAAGAGTTCAATTTTATCAAGGGTGATATTCGTGACCCTGATACCTGTGCAGAACTATGTGCAGGTCAGGATTATGTTCTTCATCAGGCTGCCCTTGGTTCTGTCCCCCGTTCCGTTGCCGATCCGGCTCTTACCCATGCAAACAACATTACAGGACATCTTAACATGCTCATTGCAGCAAGGGATGCGGGTGTAAAACGTTTTGTATATGCTGCATCAAGTTCAACCTATGGAGATCATCCTGATCTTCCCAAGGTTGAAAAAAAAATCGGCAGTCCCCTCTCTCCCTATGCTGTGACCAAGTATGTCAATGAACTCTATGCTGATGTGTTTGCACGCACATATGGAACAAAAAGCATTGGTTTGAGGTATTTCAATGTGTTTGGCCGTCGTCAGGACCCACATGGAGCATATGCAGCAGTTATTCCACTCTGGTTTTCTGCTTTAATAAACAAAAAGCCACTTTATATAAATGGAGACGGAGAGACCAGCCGTGATTTCTGCTATATAGACAACTGTGTTCAGGCCAACATCCTTGCTGCTGTAAACAGTGATGATGAAGCCTCAACAAACCGTGTCTATAATGTGGCATTTGGAGAACGTACAACACTTAACGAACTTTTTTCCATGATTGCAAAGAGGGTTGCTTCAAAATTTGCCCATGCCCTTGAACTCAAACCTCTATATCGGGATTTCAGGCCGGGAGATGTTCGCCACTCACTTGCAGATATATCAAGTGCCAACAAATATCTTGGATATACTCCTCTTTTTTCAGTAAGCCAGGGGCTGGACAAGGCAGCTCAGTGGTACATGGATTATCTTAACTGATATACTCAAAATCGACATCTTATTGTTTTTTCAGAAGTTATTGCATTTTTCTGAATCAGGATAACCAGGATGAAGAGGATGTTCAGGATAGATAATCCTGCTTTACCCTGTTAATCCTGCTTTATCCTGTTAATCCTGCTTTATCCTGTTAATCCTGGGAATCCTGATTCAGACAGTTTTAACAAGGCTGACAAGATCATAGGTGTGGACTTTGAATATAGTATAAGGATTTTAAAATTGAACATTACCATTGTTGGAACCGGCTATGTGGGACTTGTTACAGGAGCATGCTTCTCTGAAATGGGAAGCCACGTAACCTGTGTTGATGTGGATAAAACTAAAATTGAGAATCTCAAAAATGGAATTCTTCCAATTTACGAACCAGGTCTTGAAAACCTTGTGATTCAGAACTGCAAAGAGGGATTGCTCCATTTTACAACAGACCTTGCTGAAGCATCTCAATCATCAAATATATTTTTCATTGCAGTGGGCACACCTCCTGGAGAGGATGGTTCTGCGGATCTCAAATATGTCCTTGGGGTTGCAAGTGAAATAGGACAAAATATCGACAAATATTCAGTTATTGTAGATAAATCAACGGTACCGGTTGGTACTGCGGACAAGGTAAGAGCCACTATACAAAAAGAGCTTGAGATACGTGGAAAGGATGTGGAATTTGATGTGGTCAGCAACCCTGAATTTCTCAAAGAGGGTGCGGCTGTTGAAGATTTTTTAAAGCCCGACCGTATTGTTGTGGGGGCAGACAGCCAAAAGGCTGCCAAAATCATGCAAAGATTATACGCCCCCTTTTCAAGAAACAGAGACAAGCTGATTTTCATGAATGTAAGAGATGCGGAGATGACCAAGTACACTGCCAATGCCATGCTTGCCACAAAAATTTCATTCATGAACGAAATTGCCAATATATGTGAGTACCTTGGAGTCGATGTTGAAAATGTAAGAAAGGGCATCGGTTCCGACAGGCGCATAGGATACTCTTTTATCTATCCAGGGTGCGGTTATGGTGGATCATGTTTTCCAAAGGACGTTAAAGCTCTTATACGAACAAGCAGGGACACAGGATTCGAGCCTGAGCTTCTTGCTTCTGTTGAAAAACGAAACATGATACAGAAAAAAGCCATGATCGAAAAAGTTGTCAGGCGTTTCGGCACAAATCTTTCCGGCATGACATTCGCCATATGGGGGCTATCCTTCAAGCCAGGTACTGATGACATGCGTGAAGCCCCCTCGGTTGTCGTTATTAACTCCCTGATTGAGATGGGTGCAACCATACATGCCTATGACCCTGTTGCAATGGAACAGGCACGAAAGGAGTTTCCTGAAAATCTTTTCAGTACAAAAAAGATAGAACTTTTCAACTCCCCCTATGATGCCCTTGATAACTGTGATGCCATGATTCTTGTGACAGAATGGAAGGCGTTTCGACAGCTCAGATTCTCAATAATGGTTGAAAAAATGAAGCAAAAAGTGATCTTTGACGGAAGAAACCTCTATGATCCTGAAGAGGCAAGGGAAAACGGCTTTGAGTATCATGGTGTGGGTAGAGAACTTAAATTCTCTTAATCATGACTGAATTGAATAACCACCACTGTCATTGATTTTACGGTAAACTCTCATGGCTGGGATTCAACAGCCCCGAATATGTAAATTTGTATCTATTTCCACGGTAAATTACCCTCCCCCCACAGGTGGAAACAGGCCGACCCTGTCACCATCTTTAAGGAGTTGATCAAATGAAGCCTTCCTTCCATTTACAAAAATTAATTTAACTTCAGAGATTGGAATGTTGAGCTTTGATATCAACATTTCAATGTCTGTTCCCTCCTCCACTGCAAAAGCATCAGGGTACTGGGGAAGATATTGGGCTATTGTGGCAAACATTTTCAATTGAATTTTGATCATTTTCTATTTACACCTTATTTCATGGCTGTTATGTATATAGTCCTTGACCGTGGGAATAGATACAATTTTTTATTTTCAGGAGTGGCTGCATCGCAGCCATGTCCGTTTATTGCACAAAAAAAACGAACAACGCAACAACAATTCAATTTCAGTTGATTTGACTTAAAAATTCGGTAGTGTCATAAAAGTGTTGCTATCTTTTTGTGAAAGCCCTGCTGAATTAAGGTTTGTGAAGAGCTCATCAACATATTTGGGACACCACCAAAAATTCTTGAAATCGGACTTTTTCCAGGTTCATTAAAATTAAAAACTTATAAACAGTCAGGAAAAAAATGGGACAAAAAAAAATTGAACCTCTATCAATACAAAAACTTGGTGAAAACCTGGCTCTTTTTGCCATAAACAGGGATGATTTAAAACAGCTTATGGCAACTATTCCAGAAGGTGATGAGACAATAAACCTCACAACACTGGAGTACGAGCTGCAGATACTTAAAATATTGAGTGTAGGCTGGGGACTCGCCTTTTACATGCCGGAAAGTGAAAAAAAACAGCAGGCATCCCAGATATTCTGGGAAAACATCAGGGATATTTCAAAAAACATCTCAACTCTTACCGCAAATACCACAGGAAAACAGATTGACTATTTCAATATTCTAAAAAACCGCCTGGACGACTACCTGAAGATCATGCAGGAAAATTCCCAGGGAGTAACAGATCCATCCCAGATCATAGGTCCGTCATTTGCAGAAGCATGTCACTGCCCTGACAATGCCATTGCAATTCTTGTGGGCACAAAAATGATGACACTCACACTTGGAGCAGTTAAAGAGTATCTGGATGCTGTGGAGATTATCTAAAATTTCATGGCCAAATTAAACGGCCACCACCATGAAAATAGAGAGGGGTATTTTCACGGTAAAGGTAAGTGACAACATATGAAAAACCAACCTGTACAGCCTGCTGCCATTATAAAAAGCATTATAATAACGAATATCTTTTTTTTTGCCTGACCCTTCTTCTTAGTGGCAAAAGCATCCATTTTTCCCTTAACCCTTTAACCGCCCTATCCCCTTCCACAAATGCCCTTGTCTTTATGGGTGCGTCAGGAACCGTTCCAATTAACCAGTATCATCAGTGGTGGTCACTTATCACCGCAAACTGGCTGCATGGCAGTCTCATGCATATCATTTTCAATATGATTGCCCTCTCTCAAACAGGGTACATGATTATAGCCATCTTCGGCATTCACCGTATGATAATCATTTACACCCTCACCGGTGTTGCAGGTTTCTATCTCTCGTACCTTGCGGGTGTTCCCATAACCATTGGAGCATCTGCCTCTATATGCGGGCTTATTGGAGCTGCCTTTTATTATGGTCGAAGTGGTGGAAAGTTCAGTAAAGCAGTTTTCAATACAATCTCAGGCTGGATTATAAGCCTTGTGATTTTCGGAATTGCCATTCAAAATATCAACAACTGGGGTCATGGGGGCGGATTTGTATCAGGAATAATCCTTGCATGGCTATTAGGGTATCATGAATCAAAACCGGAAAATATCATTCATAAAACACTTTCATCAACTTGCTTTGCAGTTACACTCTCAATTCTGGGATGGGCAATTATTTCAGCAATATTGACATTTTTTTGAATTTAAATTTATCATATTGACTCGTCAGTCATAAGTTCTCTCAATGGAGCCCACAGATAATATTTTTCAGAGAATTGAAAATACAATATTGTTCTTTCAAGGTTTAGCTGTCGGGTGAAAATCTCTGATTCTAATTTTTTTTTGTGATTTAGTCAAAAACGAGGCATAATCGCCCAAACCGCTACCAATTCCTCTCCAATTCACAAGTTTAATGAGTTTGTTTATCATTAAAAATGATTACATAATTTACTAATCTCCACTTATATGTCGGGATGCAATAACTGACCACAAAAAAAATCAGAATCAGAGACAATCCTATTTATATTTAAGGTAGGATATAGAAAGGATATTTATAAATAATTTATGCCAATTAGGAGTTGAAGCGGTTTGACAATAAAAACATAGCCGCTGCAATTTTTCCAAAGACATTGAGGAAAATCGAGTTGAATTTGACCGATCAGCGGTACAAAGACTTCATTTAAAGACTTCATTTTGCAAAAAATGCATATGGATTGGACATCCTTCATTTCTCAGTTTACACTTTCCGGAACAGAATGCCCGTTTTTCAGGGATACTATCCCGGAAAGTTTATCGCGTGACCTTAAAAAAACGTGATTTTTTTTCACGTTTTTGAAAAACAAAGCGTAAAGTACTTTCTGTATGATATGAAGGATACCATGGATTGCGTTAAAAAGCTTTCTTCTCAATCGAAGGCTGTCCTTTTTTGGTCTGCCTGGGGGAGGACTCGGTTTCAATCAGGTCTTTAAGTCTTTTGGTAAAATATATATTTATCTCGTAGGTGAGTCGTCCCAGATGGTCAGGTATGGTGGATAGAATCATTAAATCATGGTTCTTTTCCCAGTAAAGAGCGGTTGCCATAGGCTGGTTTTTATCCCAGTTAAGCTTTGAAGGTGCACCATACTTTTTCTCCAGCGCCTCTCGAATGCCGAGATTATCCTGTTTGAAATGAACCCTGATCAGCAGAGGGGTCAGGGTGTACTCAGAAAACAAGAATTCAACATAATTGAAGGCAAGTCCCTTATTTTTGGCATAGCGATACATCAATTTGATGGTTTTATGTTCTACCCTTTCTCTAACAGGCGTGTTGAGCTTTAGATTGATATCATTAAAGTCAGGAAAATAATCATTTATAAAGGTTTTAGAGTTGATACTGAGATCAATAGTGTTGTTTTTTTGGATGGAATCATCATCCAGGATACTCCCCAGGCGATGTCTCAATCTTATGGAATAAAGTGTATTAATGCCTACATCCATAAAACTGAAGGTTTCAGGGTAGTTTTTTTCAGCGGATTCCGGCAGCAAACCATCCTCACTGCAACTTGAAACAACAAGGCACAACATCAGCACAGGAATTATTAGAGCAGTGGAAATATAATTTTTTATTTTTGTCATAACTTTTTAGTATCCTTTATTCCTGCATCACACGTTCCATAATATTTCTTTAGAGAATCCAGGTACCCACTCGCTTCTGTAAGATAGTTAGGTAAATCTTTTGGGATATTTATATGAAAGTCTCGGTAACAGCCTGTTTTTAAAACGACTTTCATCTCTTCGATTGTGGCTGTCATCAGCCATGTATGTTATATTGTATGGTTCCCCCTTTGTGGCTATCCTTCAAAATTGAGATACCCAAATCGTTTTCTGGCAATCTCAATTCAACTCAAACAATCAAAGATGCCCCATTATCTAATACATCACGTATTTTCTTATCAAGATCACTTATTGTAATTGGTTTCATCAAAAACCCTTTAATCCCCATAGAAAGAGCCTTCTCTTCCGAAACAATTGTGCTAAACCCAGTACATAGCAATATAGGAATACCAGGACGTATTTTAATCAATTCAACTGCAAGTTTATCTCCAGACATATTTGGCATTGCCATATCTGTAATAACAAGATCAAAATTATCAGGATTTGTACGAAATGCTCCAAGGGCTTCAATACTACTGGTGCGAGAAGTTACCTGATAACCAAGACGTTTAAGCATACTTTCCTGTAATGCAATCAGGGGTTGTTCATCATCCACAAGAAGAACACGTTCAGTACCTCCACGAAGAACAGTTTTTACATGAAAAGCATCGTCTTTTTTTAAATAACTTTCAACAACGGGAAGGTAAATCTTAAATTCTGTACCTTTACCAAGCTGACTATCTACACAGACAGCACCACCTGAACTCTTTACAATGCCATGCACAATTGAAAGCCCAAGACCTGTCCCTTTGCCTTTTTCTTTTGTTGTAAAAAAAGGATCGAATATTTTTTCTTTTATATGTTCCGGTATTCCTTTACCTGTATCAGATAGTGTTAAGCAGGCGTAAGTTCCTTGTTTTATATCAAGAGTGTGAGCATCCTGTGCATCTACTTTTAACTCTTTGAGAGATATTGTCATTGTTCCACCGGATTCTTCCATAGCATGATACGCATTGGTTGCAAGGTTCATAATAATCTGATGCATTTGTGTGGGATCAGCCTTGATTAATCCGCACTCTTTTCTGATATTATTCTTAATTTCAATAGTTGCAGGTATTGTTGCACGAAGAAGTTTCAAAACATCTTTTACAATATATTGCAACTTCATCAAAACAAATTCACTATTTTGTTGACGGGAAAAGGCAAGAATCTGACTTACAAGTGACTTTGCCCTCATTGAAGCTGATTTTATTTCATAAAGATTGTCTATAAAAGGACTCTCTTCAGTCATATCATCTAAAAGTAACTCTGTATAACCAATAATAGGTGAAAGAATATTGTTGAAATCATGGGCAATGCCACCTGCAAGTGTACCTATGGCTTCCATCTTCTGAGCTTGCTGAAGCTTTATTTCCATACTTCTAATTTCAGAAATATCGCGGAACATTGTTAATTGAGATATGGAGCCATCTTCATTTTTCATTGGCACATGCAGAAGATGGTAGGTTTTATTGTTATCATCAGAAACCTTTTCTTCCCTTATCGTGATGCCCGCCATTACTTTTTCATGGGTGCATGACGGGCATGGCTGATTAAGTCCATATATTGCATTATAACAAATCTCACCAACAGCATCCCGATTAACCTTTTTGATCATGGCGGCATTCATATATTCTACATGAAAATCCTCAGAACAAAGATAAACAGCATCTTCCATTGACTCCATAATAGAACGGTATTTCTGCTCACTTGCAAATAGCGCACTCTCAATTTTTTTACGTTCGGAAATATCGTTGATGCTGGACAAAATGCTGTGACCCTGCTGTAACAGAAATATTTTTTGGGCAGAAAACAATCCTGTGAAAATGGTTCCATCTTTTCTCCTGAAGGGTAACTCTCTTCCATTAACTGTGACGCCTTTATTAAGGTCATTCACTATCTTTTGTCTATCCTCCTCATTGCCCCACAAATTAAGTCCGGTTGAAGATTCGGACAAAGCCTCTTCCCGGGAAAAACCGGTTATAGCTGTAAAGGCGTCATTGACATCAATGAACTTTCCGTCTTTAAAGTGAGTTATAGTTATGGCATATGGAGATGTTTTAAACGCCTTTGCAAATTTTTCTTCACTTTCCATCAACTCTTTTTCTGAATTCCTTCGTTGCGTGATGTCATGTAAAGTGACAAATACCTGACAGGGTTTTGCACTTCCTTCCCTGAATTGCGGTATGGCATTTATGGTTACCCACACATACTCTTCTTTAAGTGGGTTATATACTCCGGCAATTACATCTTTCACAGGCTTACCTGTCCGTAGAGCAACCGTTGATGGAAACTCTGCTTGCGGAATTAGAGAACCATCTTCATAAATCATTTTCCATTTTGGATCAATTGAGGATTTCCCCAGGAACTGATCACGAGTTAAACCGAACATCTCATGAAAAGCCGGATTGCTATCTATAAGTACCCCATCAGCCCCTTGATAAAACACACCCTGAGCCATAGTTTCAAAAAGGCCCCTGTATTTTTTTTCGCTCTCCTTTAGGGCAATGGCAGTTATTTTTTGTGAGAGACCCACTGCAAGGCTTGATGCCAGGCGTTCAAACATGGCAATTTTTCTTTTATCAAATTGATCTGGCCGGGGATCATTGAGTTGCAGCAGCCCCAATCTTTGATCTCCAAATTTCAGTGGAATTAAAGCAACCGACTCGTATCCTTCACCACGGCAACGGTTACGAGTTTTTGTCAGACGTTCTACATCTGTGGTTGATGCCAAAAGCTGTGTGGTGCTGTTAGTCCAGAAACTTCCATTTTGGGTAAAAAACGGCTGATCTGGATTGAACCTGCCACATATGATATTACCGCACATGCATTCCAGTACAGGATTACCAAAGCCATCACGCACTATATCACCTTGCAGATTTTTACGACACAACCGTCTTTCAGCTTCAATAAAAGCTGCAGGAAAGCCCTTTGTCTCAAAATAAGGATAGTCCTCGTTATCCTTAAGGCGTATTCCAACAGCTTCAAAACCACTCCATGACTGAATCAAATCTACAATACCCTTTATGAGGGAATGCAAATCACCTTCTGAGTTCAAGTTTTGCAAAATAAGTAATGTAATATCACGTTCAGACTCATACCTGTATCGTTCGGTGATATCTTGTCCAATAACAATAAAGCCAACCATATTTCCATTTTTATCTTTAATGGGTTTGTCGTACCACTCAATAAGAATTTCCCGCCCATCTTTTGCAACAATTGTGTTTAAATTGCCGCATGTCTGAATATCATCAATGGCTTTCTGAAAAAAACTTTTAATTATATTACCATTGTTTGGAACAACAAAGGTTGAGAACCAGTCCTTGCCTTTTACATCTTCAAGTTTATAACCAGACAAGCCTTCCATATATTCATTAAATTTGACAATTCGTCTGTCACTATCCAGAACCATGATCATGATTTGTGCTGTCTGAATCAGATTTTCTGCAAAATTTCGTTCATTTATAAGCCCATCCAGAGCCTCTTTCAACTCGGTTATATCGTAATTAACGCCTGTCATCCTAATGGGTGTGCCATCAGAATCCAACATCACCTGCCCCAAAGCCTTAATGAACCGAATTGTTCCATCCGGTTGTACAACACGAAATTCTGTATTATACTCTTTCTGTCCCAATATTGACATTTCGGAAATTTTATTACTTTCTGCTCTATCATCGGGGTGAAGGCAATCAAGCCATGCATCATAAATATTTGAAAATTCAGATTTTGGAATTCCGTAAAGCTCATACATCCTGTCATTCCAGGATAATTCATTTTTCTGGATATCCCAATCCCAGATACCCAAATCAGCAGCACGTGTGGCAAGCTCCAATCTTTCTCTACCAATTTTGAGTTCAATCTCGTTATTTTTTTGTATTGTGACATCATTGTAAATCGTTACAATTTCACCAGACGGAATCTTAAAAACATAGTTCTCATAGTAATTGGAAAAAGTGTCATCCTGGTATATTCTCACAGGATGATACGCTGGGATTCCGGTCTTCCAAACCTGTTGCATAACAGGGATCAATCCGTAATCATCAATATTTGGCCGCAGATCGAACAGACTTTTACCTATTACCTGATCAATTGTCTTTCCTTCAAGCTTCAGGCTTGTGCGGTTAAATTCTATTATAATATAATCAGAGCCTTTTGAGCCGTCATTGATAACTTTATAGATAGCTGAACCACTTGTCATATTATTAAAAAGGCCGCGAAACAGGCTCTCGCTTGTATTATCCTTTTTACTGCACAGAAGTTTAATGGACTCTACTTGGTTCCGAATAGTTTCTTCTAACTCTTTAATCCGTTTTTCAAGATCTTCATATGTGGGCTTGCTGGGCATAATATTTTTTTCCAAGTGAAAACTAATTTAAATGAGAAAAGTTGGCATCCTTAATATCTCCACAAAAAGAGTTTTATAAGAAAGTCCCCGTATTTCAAGGTTTTTTTCAGGGCTTTCATGCTTCGTTGTGGCAAGATGGGTTTGCCATGGCCGTTTATATAAAAGTCTCCGTAACAGCCTGTTTTAAAAACGACTTTCATCCCTTCGATTGTGGTGGATATCCGCCATGGCTGTTATATGCAGGGAAATTTCTCTATACCATAAATTTATAACCAACACCGGCAACGGTTACAATATAGCTTGGCGATTCAGGTTGCTCTTCAATTTTTTTTCTGAGCCTCTGTATATGCACATCCAATGCTCTGCTGTGGGTGTAAAGTTGTGAATCCAGCCATATCTGTTTCTGGATAAAATCTCTGGAAAGGGTTTCTCCAGGATAGGAAATAAAAAGCTCAAGGAGTTCAAATTCAGTTTTTGTAAGTTTTACCGATTTTTCTCCGAGAGTCACTTTTCTTGATTTAAAATCAACGGTTAAACCTTTAAAGCTTTGCTTGTTCCGTAGCATGGTACGGGATATACGCTGCAAAACAGCTTTGATCCTGGCAGACAACTCAAGATAATTGAAGGGCTTTACCATATAGTCATCTGAACCACACTGAAGTCCTAAAACCTTGTCTGATACAGCATCTCTTGCCGAGAGCATTATAATAGGGGTATCAAGTTCCCTGCGGATAATCTCACACACCTTGATGCCATCTATGTCCGGCAGGTTCAGGTCAAGTACAATAAGATCTGGATTTTTTGATCTGGACATCTCAATTCCATGCCGGCCATCAAGGGCACAGATAACATCATATCCATCCAGAACAAGATTACCTTTTATAGTCTGGATAATATCAGGATCATCATCAATCACAAGAATCAATTGTTTGTGTTTATTTTTTCCCATCTTTTTTATTAGAGAGTCTCCATAACATACTGATATATAACGACTTTCATGTTTCGTTGTGATACATCAGCAAACATAGGGGGGTTATATGCAAGTCTCGGTAACAGCCTGTTTTGAAAATGACTTTCATCCCTTCGATTGTGGCGGTAATCCGCCATGTACGTTATTCAGAAGCTATGGGAAGCCTCACAAAAAAAGTACTTGATACCCCTATCTCGCTTTCCGCAAAAATCCTACCTCCATGCGCTTCCACAATTGCACGGGATATGGCAAGTCCCAGACCTGTCCCTTCCACATTGCCTTTACTAACAGAGGGAACTGTTGAAAATTTATCAAAAATGGTCTTGAGATTTTCTTCTGGAATACCCTGCCCATGGTCTTTTATTGAAAGAAGAGCGTCATCATTATCCTGTTTCAGGTTTATCTCTATGGTGGTATTTGGATAGGCATATTTTATGGCATTATCCATCAGATTCACAAGTACCTGTTCCATTCGTTCAAAATCAAGCTCCACAAACATATCCCCCTGATGGGTATAATCAACAGCGAGGTTTTTCTGGTCAGACAATGGGCTTATAATCTCTATCACCTCCTCAATAAGGACGGTAATATTTTCAAGACTGAAGTCCCACTCTATCTTTCCAGCCTCAAGTTTTGTGAAATCAAAAAGATCTGAAACCAGATGAGTAAGACGATTGACATTTTTTTCAATAATTTCAGCATATCTTTTATTATCTTCCTTTTCAAGGGTTCTTGACAGATAGTTGATCCCGCCTCTTATTACAGTTATTGGGGAACGCAGTTCATGGGACATATTGGCCAGAAAGTCTGACTTCAACTGATCGGCCTTTTTAAGCTCTTCATGTGCAGTGGCAAGGCTTTCTGTGGCTCTGGATATTTCAGCTTGTAAATTGTTCCTCTCTTCAAAAAGTGAAGAGGCCATGGAGTTAAAGCATCTGGCAAGCCTTTCCAGTTCATCCCCAGTATTTATGGAGGCATGGACATTTAGGTTCCCCCGGCTTATTTCACGGCTCTGCGCTTCAAGTATCTCAAGGGGCTTAATTATCATGTGCCTCATCAGAAAAAAGAGAATACCTACGGTGAGAAGGGTTAATGAGATACCTGATACAGCAAGTATCAAACTGTTTTTCCTGATGGAACTTTGAATCTTCTCAACAGGAATAACAATGCTTAAGCCACCCATTACAGGCTGCCCTGCTATATCATCTGAAGTGTGACAGCGAAGGCAACCTTTCTCAAGATACAGGGGAATCATATATTCAAGTGCATGATCTCCAAAATACCAGGCTTCTCCTTTACCTTCCAGTGCAAATTTCTTAAGAGCTGCTATTTCAAAGGGTGATGTGGGGGCATTTTCAGGATTTATTGGAGTAAGGCTTGATAATCTGAAGCTGTAAAGGGATTCCTGTGAAGAATACATGGATAGTTTCTGGGTGACCATGGCAGGGCTGAAAGGTCGGTAGATTTTTTCGTTGATTTGAAACTGGGTGTCAAAAAAACAGGTAATGCCTTCTGAGCCAGGAGTTTTTTCCTGTACCAGAACACTTCCTCCGCAATCGGTCACCCATTTTCTGGTAAGGACAACCTGACGAGAAATTATTCTTGCTCTGTCAAGGGCCTCTTCATGAGCCTGTTTAATTGTTTGCAGCGTAACCCAGGTAAATATAATTCCAAGAACCGGAACAATAATAGCAATAATGGTGAGCAAAAATTTTCGCTGAAGATTAGCCTTAAAGACAACCATCTGTTTCTCGTTTTTTTACTCTGATTTATGAAAAAAAACTTTAAGCATTTTTTCTGAGGAAATAATGATATAAAGCTTACCAACATCATTTATATTCTTATCACTTTTTTTCATATCAATAGCATTGTTTTCCATATTAGTACCGCTATTTTCCAAAACAATCTCAATATCACTCTGAAGCTTGACTGTTGCAACACTATTTAGGCCTATTCTCTCTTTTTTTGCCTTTTCAAAAAAATCACGGCTGTAAACGCCATTATCTCCATAGACCCAGTAAATAATTTTTCCATGGGCCATGATTGTCGGCTCTCCAAATTGCATGAACAGGTTTCCAACCACCTCCATGACATTTTTCCGGCCTGCATCTTCAATTATTTCAATTATGACAAGTATTCGGCGGGTGTCATTATCAGCTACAACAACAAGAGAGCCATCCCTGAATCGGAATGTACCTTTTGTGGTTGGATCAAGAAGATTGTTTTGTGCCTTTATATACTGCTCTTCAGTGAGTTTTGAAGAGAGTGTATAACCTCTCCAGGTTAATGCAAGTGATTCAATCTTTTTTAGAAGCAGTTGTTGACTATCTTCATGGGATTGGTTTTTTTCAGCAAGGCCGATACCATAAAAAGGGTATAGCATCAAAATTGTAATTGAAAAAATTACTAACAAAAATGGGCATCTTTCATTTCCCAGTTTACACTTTCCCGAACAGAATGCCCGTTTTTTGGGGATACTGTTCCGGAAAGTGTAAAGTACTTTCTGTATGATATGAAGGATGCCCAAAAATGAACAAAAATATTTTTTCATCAAGGAATCCATTCCCCCCTCCATAAATGGAAGGGGGTAATTTTAAAAAATAATTTTTTTACCGTGAAAATGACTATCATTTTTATATTTGGGGGTGATTGATACCTAATCAATCATGCCTGTTTACTGATTATATCTTAATTTCTTTTCCTCTTCAATGAGCTTCATGGTTGCGGCACTTCCACCTGTTTCTATCCAGAGGTGTTCCGGTTTTTTTAACAGCTCTTCAATATGCTTTTTATATTTGTCTCCCATACCTGCATGGTCTGCAAGTTCCTGCACTTCCGGCAAAAACTCATGATAGAAATTTCGTGAAATTTCATACATTCCATGCCAGTGGGTATAGTCAGGAGCCTGCATTGCAGCAGCCATTCTTGCACGGCGCCCCTCATGGTGCCATATCTCAAACCATGTATATCCTAATTTATGCTGGAATCCGCTGTTTTCCCATATACCATCCTTTTTCATCATGGCAACAATCTCGGCACCTGGTTTTGCAAACTTGTCATTATAAAGATTTACAAGGTCATCAAACTGGGAATAAAAATCTTTTATCTGATTTACCCCGTGGCATGATTTACACATGCCCTGCATGGTTTCCCTGCGCTCCTTCCATGAGACAACGCTCTCAATGGTTTTCTCCTCTATGCTGCTTTTAAGTTTATCACCTTCCCGAACATATGTTTTTTTCTTGGCCTTCTGACCGGCTCTTGGCGGAATATCACCAGGAATATCGGTTACACTTCCATCTGTAAAGGTTACACGGTTAAGTTTTGAAGATACCACAGAGCGAAGATTCCATGAAAGCCTATCCCCAACGTTATGGGTATTTGGTGCAACAGAGCCATTTAGCTTGACATAGGAACCCATGTGACAGGTGGAGCATGTCGGTGCTGCATTGTAGTCATCACCAAGTACCCATTTCCCATCTTTCATGATGTTCATGCCCTCGGGGCCTGGTCCCTTGTCTGCTGTAAAATAGGCAATACCGTGTTTTGATTCCTCATAGATCTCCTTCTGGGGATGGTCAGGTCCAAGATGACATTTTCCGCAGTTTTCAGGCTGACGTCCGGAACTTGCTTTAAATGAGTGTTTTGAATGGCATGCATTGCAGACACCTTTGGTTCCATCAGGGTTTATACGCCCGATACCTGAATTTGGCCATGTATTATAATCCATCTGGGGAGCATCGGTTTTGGAGCGCAGAGGCTTTCCATCCTCGTCCCTCAACACAGAGACAACAGAACCATGACACTGCCAGCATCCACTATGCATGTTTGCTTTGTTTGAAGGCATTCCACCCACTATCTCCGCCAGCATGTTATCAAGAGAAGCCATGATCTCTCCTGCTGTGGCATGGTGGGATATGGCCATCTCCTTTGCTTCTGGTTCATGGCATTTTGCACAGTCATTGGGTGATAAAATTGCCTTAATAAATGCACCCTCATGCTGATAGCCCATCTCATCGCCAGCTTCTGCTGCATGGCAGGTGTAGCATCCAACCTGTCCCTCTTTGGCTGCTGCATGTGCTGATGCTTCCCATTGCAGAACAAGAGATTTATTCTCTTTAAGGTGACACATGACGCATTTTTTATTTATCTCCTGATTTTTGGGATCCTTGACATCAAAGGACGCTTTGGTTAAGGCTAAAGCAGTGCCGGATGCCATTAAAGTGATCATTATCACCATTATTAACGATCGAAGTTGTCTCATATCTTTTCCCTCCTTAAAAATGTTTTATTAGAAAGTCCCCGTCTTTTAAGGATCTATAGGACTTTCATGCTTCGTTGTGGCAGATGGATCTGCCATGGCCTTTTATAAGAAAGTCCCCGTGATTCCAAGCTTCTCAGGACTTTCATGCTTCGTTGTGGCAGATGTGTCTGCCATGTATGTTATACAAAAGTCTCCATAAAAGGCTGTTTAGAAAAAACTTTCATCTTTTTCTTGGCATCTTTCATTTGTCGGTTTACACTTTTTTTGAACCATGATTTTCATGATTAAGGGATTACCTTGATTTTTAATCGTGTTAATCCTTAAATCCTTTAATCATGGTTCAGAATTTTTCGAAAAGTGTAAACTAATTTTGAGTTGCTATGAAGGATGTCTTTTTCTTTAATGCTTCTCTCTTTGTAATTGACTCAAAGTCGACACCTATGATCTTGTAAGCCTTGTCAACACTGTCTGAATCAGGATTCCCAAGATTAACAAGATAAGGCAGGATTATCTATCCTGAGCATCCTATCCATCCTGGTTATCCTGATTCAGACAACTGCAATAACTTCTGAAAAAGCAATAAGATGTCGATTTTGAGAATTGATAAAGCTGTAAAAAGTCAGATCACCCCCTTTTCATCCCTGTTATTCCAGAAGGGAAAGATTCTGCTTAAAATAAAAAGAATAATAAAGGGAATCACCATTACACCGATAACGGCAATGATTCCCTCCTTGTCAAACCATTCAGGATGAAATGTGGTATATCCCCTGGCACTTTTGGACATAAGTTGCCCTCCGATCACCACATTCCAGCGCATTATAAATACCTGAAGCAGCAAAATTGCAGAAACCAGGGCTGCAACTGTGGTATAAAATTTTTCCTTCAGGGGGACAAAGGCCATCACTCCGAGCAAAATTAAAGGAATCACAGAGCATATTTTTACCTGCCATAGCCAGAAAGAGTTTTGCAAAGGGCCGTTTAAAAGCCCTTCAACCATGTGATGATATCCGGAACGTAAGTAAGAGTGGGAGAAGACCTCAAGCATTTCAAAGCAGAAGGCAAGTATAAAAAAACCGGTCAGGGTTTTGATGCAGGTTGTAATGCAGTTATGATCCACAGATTGTTTTGTTGCTTTGCGTATAAATATATATGCAACAACAATTGCGGCAATACCTGATACACATGCAGAAAATAGAAATATCACAGGCATAAGAGGTGTTGACCAGGTGGGATTAGCCTTGACTCCGCCAAAAATAAACCCGACATAGCCATGGAGAACAGCAGCCACAGGGATGCCAAGACCCACAAGAAATCTGATTATTTTACCGTCAAGGCGCAGTGCAGATTCAGAAAGATCATCACTGTCAAATGTCAAAAGCCGGTAAAAAAAACTCATCAAGCCCTTTGCATCCCTGCCTCTTCTTACCAGATCTGGACGATATACAAAAAGGACAATAAGAAGAAGCACCCCCATGGATATGGCATAGATATAGCCAAAACCTGCCATGGCAGAGCTTGGGTTAGGGGTCAGAAGCATGTTGAAATTTCTCTCGGGTCGTCCCAGATGAAGAAGAAGGGGGATGGTTGCACAGGAGAGAAATGCCAGGGCAAAAAGAAGTGAAAAACGGGCTACAGGCTTAAAACTTTTGACATCAAAAAGATAATAAAGTGCTGCAATGATAAAAGCTCCATCCACAAGCCCTGTAATATAAGGGTAAAGCACAATCATCATGCTCCAGTGAACATGCAGATCGTTGGGCAGTACAAAGTTTGATATAAGCATCCCTGCACCTTCATGGAATCCCTGCATCAGATCACCTCCAGTCTGGCACCCAGATAGTAAAGGGCTGGCCATGTACCCATGGATTCCTTAAGTACTGTAAGAACTCCAGGGCCTTTTAATATTTTATAAACTTCTGAAGTCGGATCATTGAGGCTGCCAAATTTTCTTGCACCAGTGGGGCACACCTCCACACATGCCGGCAAAAGCCCTTTTCTGACTCGGTGATAGCACCATGTGCATTTTTCAACGGTCTTTTTCACAGGATGGATAAAGCGTGACGAGTATGGGCATGCCTGTATGCAGTATGCACATCCAACGCAGCGGTCACTGTCAACAAGCACAAAACCATCAGGAGTTACAAAGGTCGCTCCAACAGGACATACCTGGGCACAGGGTGTTTCGCGGCACATGTTACAGAGCTTGGGTACAAAAAATGTGTCCCTTATCTCGGCATCAATATCATTTCTGGGATGCTGATAACCATCAAGACCGCCATTGGGGGCATCCACATATACCTGATCGTTGAAATCCTTTATATAACGCTCCACCCAGGTTCTATAGTATCCATCCGGAACCTGGTATTCCCGTTTATCTGCAACACAGCATGAACCGCAACCAATGCAGCGGGTTATATCCACAATAAAGGCAAATTTCTGCTTATGGATATCATATGGTCTGTTTCTTATGCCCGGAATCTCTTCCGGCAGGTTGTCAAGCCCCTTGGGTAACTTGTCAAGGTCATTGAATTGCCCTGCCCCGCTGCTTTCAGCTAACTTTTTTTGAAGTGAAGCGGAAAGATTTTCATCCTGTGCAATGGAACCAGGCATGGGAAAAACAAGCAAAAGAGAGCCGGCAATTGAGCCATTTAAAACTTTCTTAATGAAATTTCGTCTATCCAAATTAAGTGGTGCTGTTTCTTTATTTACCGTGAAAATACCCTGAGCATTTTCATAATCGGGGGTGGCCGGAATGTCGCCATGACGGTTTAGCGGTGCTATTTCTCTATTTAATAAATAAGGTTCCTGATTTTGTGGTGAGTTTCCAATATCTATGGGATTGATTTTTTGATCAAGCCTTACAACTGCTCTTTTCATTTATATACCTCCTTGCTGTATGGAATAGTTGGAGGAGTTAATATAATGTTTTCATTACCATCCGGTGAAAAAAGAGTATAATTTGCTCCGGTGAGGTTTGCCCCTTTGCCTGATATTTTAAGCCCAGATATCCTTTCAGCCTCTCTAATGTGCTTAAGTGGTGCATGGACATGGTGGCACTGATTACAGGAGTGGGTTTCCTTGACTTTTTGTTTTCTGAGATGATCCGGCATTGCAACTGTTTTGATGACAACGCTTGATCTGGCCTTAATTTCAGTGTTGTGGCACCTCAAGCAGAGTGTGGTTATATCATCCCCTTTTTTTACAGGCAGCGAAGCAATCTTTTTTCCATTGTCTATATGGTCGGCAAATGTCCCGTGGCAAAATTCACAGGAGATTGTTTTATGCAGCCCCTTAAGATGGATGGATGCTTCATATGGATGACATGAAAGGCATGATTTGTTGGTTCCATGGCGAATGGCACGATTTGCCTCTTCTTCAATGGCATCTGCACGATAGGCACCATAAACACCAAATGAATCAGGAATTAAAAACAATTTGATTACCAGACCGGCGCCTGCCATGATGGCGATACTTGAGAATACGATAATAATACGAAGTGCATGTTTTGAAATCAAAACAGATCCTCCTGAAGCAGGGTGGGTATAAAGGGGAAATCAGAAAATTTTCCCGCGAAAAAATTCAAAACCGTTTTAAACAAACCGACTTTAATATTATTTATAGACTGATTATTTAAAGAGGTTCAAGAAACATCTGTGTAACAGTTGCAAGGTTTCTGTTACACAGTTTCAGAAATTGCTTCTCAAATTTATAAGACTGATATGAAAAATGGGGGGTTCATCACGGATTAGTGTGACAGAAGAGGATTCAATGTAAAAAGCATATACTTTATAGATTTCCCTTTAGAGCGTGCAGCAGCTTCAAAACTGGAAATATTATGACTTTTAAAACTGGAAATACTATGACTTTTAAATCCGGCAATACTATTGCTTTCAAATCCGGTAACACTATTGCTTTCAAATCCGGAAATACTATGGTTTTCAAATCTGGTAACACTATTGCTTTCAAATCTGGAAACACCAAGGCTTTGGGGTAAAGATGTGTCAGGGTGATTATCATTAACAGGAATATCATCAAGCAGAGACAAAAGCTCCTGCTCCTTGATGATAGCCCCTCCCCAATTTCCAACACACTTTAATGTATATTTGTATAAAAGTTCACTATCGGTTTTTAGATGCACCATTCCACCTGGTTCAAGCAGCTCGCTGTATATATCCAGAAATGAGGGTGCAGTCAGGCGTGATTTAATTGTACGAGTTTTTGGATGGGGATCCGGAAAGGTGAGCCATATATTCTGAATGGAGTGCGGTTCAAAAAAATCTCTGAGATTCTCAACCCTTGTACGCAGAAAAAAGACATTTTCAAGTCCTGCTGCAAGTGCTTTTTCTGCTCCAACGCATAGACGATGGCTTTTATAGTCAACCCCCACATGGAACTTCTCTGGGTTGTCTTTGGCAAAAAGAAGTGTATGCTCACCTTTACCACATCCCAGTTCAAGAGTGATCTTCATATCTGAAGCCTCTCCTGCTGACCAGGGATATTGTGCAAAATCACCCTTGTTACCATGTTCTGAGAGAATTACATTGGGAAGCTCTTTTACCCGTTGATATTTTTGGAGTTTATTCTTGGGCATTTACGATATTTCCCATGGTTAACCTGATTCAGACAAATTCAATAGCTGATGAAAAAGCAGTAGTGTTCTTTCAAGGTTTAATTGTCGGGTAGAGAACTCCGTGAATCTTTGAAATGTATGAAAGATAACCCGACAGTTTAAACTTTAAGAGGCAATAGGATTACGATTTTGAGATTTCAGTAGCCTATAACAACATGCCTGCCCGAAGACTTTGCCTCGTACAGTTTTTTATCTGCATCTTCAATCAGATTTTTCACGTTTGCACAGTTTTCCGTATCAGGAACCATTGTGGAAACACCCATACTCACAGTGACACAATCTGCAACCGGAGAGGATTCATGGGGTATTGCCATCCTGTCAATACTTGCAAGCAGGTTGTTTGCAGTTTCAATGGCATGGAAAGCATCTGTATCCGGCAGTACAACAGCAAACTCCTCTCCGCCATAGCGTGCAACAAAGTCACTGCTTCTTCGCAGTGACCTTGACATTGCCTGTGCAACATTGTGAAGACAGTCATCCCCTTTTCCATGACCATATGTATCATTATAAAGTTTAAAATGATCAATATCAGCGAGAATCAATGATATAGGATATGAAGAACGGATGGCTCTGTTCCACTCCTGCTCCAATACAGAATCAAACTGACGGCGGTTGGGAATCTCTGTGAGTGCATCAATAAAAGCAAATTTTTCAAGAAGTTCCTGTTTGCGTTTTAGATTAAGATGCAGCTTTACTCTGGCTTTAACCATTGGGGGATGAAATGGTTTTGTAATATAATCCACAGCACCAAGTGCAAAGCCACGATTCTCATCCATGATCTCAGAAACAGCCGTGACAAAAATCACAGGAATATGACTTGTAAGGGGATCTTCCTTCAATTTGCCGCAAAGTTCATAACCATCCATTTCCGGCATGATAATATCCATTAGGAACA
>NZ_LT828557.1:65123-102760 GCF_900170035.1 Desulfamplus magnetovallimortis
TTAATATAATGTCAGGAGGGGAATCTGAAGCAGCTATTTTCAATGCCCTTTTTGCATTTCTTGCAGCGGCGATCTTGTACTCATCCTTGAAAAGCTCCATTAACAGCTCAATATTCTGCTTGTTGTCATCCACAATCAACAGTTTTGCACGTTCATCGGAATCTTGTATCCCATCAAAATTAATGTTCATGTTCCCTTGTAAAGCTCCTGTTATAATAGCCACTTACGGTTCATACATCATTATGGCAAATCGGCTTTGTCAACTATTTCAAGTCCCCTGCCTGATTTTCAATTCAGTTCTGATTTTACCAATTGTCTCAGATGCTTCGTCAATATCAAAATCATCTATAAACTCAATCAATTCTTCTATTAAGGAATCATCCACAATCCCTTTAAGTTCATTTTCCATGGATTCAATCCCTGAGCGGGCTGCATTGAGATCATCGTCAAGTATTCTATCAATATGCTCAAGTTCCACCAGCAGTTTTTCAATCTCAAACTTTTGATTATTCTGCACGCCTGAAGGATTTATTTCAAGTTTTTTTCCTTTGGCATCTGAATAGCCTGCTCCTGCTGTAACATCGCTTTTACCTGAATCTGCATGGGGTGCTCCTGATGTAACATCGTTCTTATCTGAATCTACAGGAGGTGCTCCTGATGTAACATCACTGTTATCTGAATCTACAGGGGGTCTTCCTGATGTAACATCACTCTTATCTGAAAAATGTTGCTCTATGCCGGACAAAAGCAGTTGCAGTTCTTCTTTAAAAATGATGAATTTTTCATTTGTTCTATCATTTGCCTCCTTGGATGAAATTGCCAACTCAAGGTCAGCCGCTGCTGCAGAAAGCTTAACTGCACCAATATTTGCTGAAACTCCCTTGACAGAATGAACAGAGGCCCTTGCATTTTCAAAAAGCTCATCTTTATGAGAATCCGGTAAAGCCAACAGTGCCTCTGTATCCAGAACAGGCAAAACAGAATCATCTGCTTTAGAAAAATCCCTTACAAATGAGCGCAGAAGTTTTTTATAAAGCTTATGGTTATTGTTTGCCCGAAAAAGCCCCTGAAGCACATCAAGTCCATTAATCTCAAAGGGCGGAATCTGTTTTTCTTCATGTTTCTTGTATCTTTCTTTTGTTACAGAATTTTTATTTTTTTCATATCTTTCAGAGAATTTCTCTCTTTCATCTGTTAAGGAGTCGTCATGCTTTTCTGCAATTTTTTCACTCTTTTCAAAAATTTTTTCACTCTTTTGAACTTTTTTTTCAGGTTTGGTGCCATAATCTAAAGACGCTGTATCCGGTGCCGCCCATTTTGCCAACACTGCAAAAAGAACCTCAGGATCAATTGGCTTTGTAATATAATCGTTCATGCCGGCTTCAAGACACTTTTCACGATCACCCTTTAATGCATGGGCAGTCATAGCTATAACCGGAATATGTGAAAAACCCTCACTCTCCCTTATTGCTTTTGTGGCATCAAAACCATTCATTACAGGCATCTGAATATCCATCAACACAATATCAGGAATCTGATTTACTGATCTTTTAAGATACATTAAAGCTTCTTTGCCATTAACAGCAAAGGCAGTTATAATTCCTGCGCTGTTAAGCCACTCCAGAGCAACTTCACGGTTAATTTCATTATCTTCAACAAGAAGAACCCTTTTGCCTTTAAGCATGTAACGATCAGCATCTATAAAGCCCAAACCAGAAACAGATTCCCCGGATGACCTGGATACCACTGAATCATGCCTTCCAAAAAGCTCCATGATGGTATCAAAAAGAAGAGACTGATTAACAGGTTTGTGCAGAAAAGCATCAAGAAAATTGCGGTCTGTCTGCTGAATAAGATCTTCCCTTGCATGGGCTGAGATCATACATACAATGGGCAATTTTTCAAGCTCAAGGCCTGTTTTTATCTTTCTTGCAGCATCAATACCGTTCATGCCAACCGGCATTTTCCAGTCCATAAGCACAAGATCAAACGGCTTATTACGGGATTCTATCTTTTTGATTGCTTCCTCTCCTGATGATGCTGTCTCAGCATTCATTTTAAAGGAGATTATGGTTGATGAAAGAATATCACGAGCTGTTTTATTGTCATCAACAATAAGAACCTCAAGCCCTCTTAGATCCCTGGGAGGACTTAATGACAACTGGTGTTTTTCTGCCTGACGTTCAAGGCATGCTGTAAAAGAAAAACAACTCCCCTTTCCTGGCTGACTTCTAACTTCTATATCTCCTCCCATAAGCCTTGCAAGCTTGCGTGATATAGCAAGGCCAAGGCCGGTTCCCCCATACTTACGGGTTGTGGAGCCATCTGCCTGGGTAAATGAATCAAAAAGCAATCCAAGGCTTTCTTCAGGAATACCGATACCTGTATCCTCAACTGAAAATCTGAGCATAACCCTGTTGTCATGATCAATTGTTTCGCAGGGTTTTGCATCAAAGTTCAATTCATCATCAAACTCTCCCTGCTGATAATTTTCAGATCCATTTTTACTCTCATTATTATTTGCCGGATGTAAATTAACTTTGTCCACAGGCAGTGACTCCACCCTGATAATAATCTCCCCTTTTTCTGTAAACTTTATGGCATTACCCACAAGGTTGATCAAAATCTGCCCAAGACGTACCGAATCACCGATCAGTGCAGCAGGGGTTCCCTCCTCAATAAAAAGAAGAAATTCCAGACCCTTATCATCTGCTTTAAAAGCAAACATTTCGGATATATTGGTCATCAAGTCATAAACAGAAAAATTTGCATGTTCCAGTTCAAGCCTTCCTGCCTCAATTTTGGAAAAATCAAGGATGTCGTTGATAACTGCAAGCAGTGTTTTTGAGGATACAGTTATTTTTGAAAGGTACTGTTGCTGTTTTTCTGAAAGAGACGTACGTCTTAAAAGATCTGTAAGTCCCATCACGGCATTCAAGGGGGTTCTTATCTCATGACTCATATTGGCAAGAAATTCACTTTTTGCCTTAGATGACGCAAGTGCTGCCTCTTTTTCCATCTCAATTGCCTGCTGCTCAATACGTCTTGTTATATCCTTCATTGTGCCTTCAAGGAGCTTTTCCCCATTTTCATAATCGCAAAGATGGACATTAAGTTCAGCCCAGAAAACAGAACCATCTCTTTTTTTCATGAGAACTTCATATCCTTCAAGGGAACCGCTGGTTTTCAAATGAGCTATAACCTTCAGACGATCCTCACTCTTTTCATAGATGTTTGCAATATGATCATTTATGGATCTTCTCATCTCTTCAATTGAAGTGTAGCCAAGCATCTTTAGCATGGCGCGGTTGGCAGTCAGAAGTTCTCCTTTTTCCGTAGTCTGGTAGATACCTTCTGTGGCATTGTTAAAGATATTTTTATACTTTAAAGCCATTTTTTTCAGATTCATCTGTTCCTGCTGGAGATTTTCAGCCATCTGATTAAGTGTACGAGCAAGAACAGATATTTCACGGCCAGGAGGTATTTCAAGTCGGACATCAAGATCTCCGTCTGATATTCTGGCAGCACCATCTTTCATCATATTTATGGGATTTGCCATGTAATTGCCAAGATAGATTGCTGCTGCTACAACAAAGGGAAGAATTAACAAAAAAGTAACAATAGATTTTACAAGCAGCTTTTTCTGATATTGTTTTACAGTTGCAGCAGAGATATCAACACCAAGAACACCTGCTCTTTTGCCGGAGCTGTCATAAAAAGGAGCATATCCGGAAAGCCATGTTCCCCATTTATCAGTATAGAGTTCATTCTCAATTACAGGAGCTTTCATTGTGGCAAAGATCTGTTTTAGAAGAGGGCTTGCATCTTGATAAATGTCACCCAAATTTGCAATCTGTTCCGGATCTGTCTCAGCATCAACAACAAACATTATTGCATCTGTTTTAACCCGTTTATCTTGCTCATCTTCCTTGTTGACGACTTCCTTTTGTACATTGTCCTTCTGAACTGCTTCCTTTGTTACGCCTTCTTTTTGAACCCTCTCTTTTTGCAAACGTTCTTTCTGGGTTTCATCTTGTTGCAGAAGTTCCCTGTTCAATAAGTTGATACTCCTCATTAAGTTGACACTCCTCATTGTATAAATAAAGTGAATGTCACTTGATTTATCCCTGATTTTCTGAATGGAGTGCTTAATTTCCCCATATTCCTTGGATAATTGCATGGATGGATCAAGCAAGGTTTGATGAAGATCACCATCCACCTGAATTGAAGCAATGGCAACAATGTCATAAAGGCGCCTTTTTATGTCATACATCACCTGTTTGGATGCTTCATGGTAAAATATCACCGTTACAAGCGTGCTCACAATTACTGAAACAGCAAGAAAAACAAATATCAGATAACGTGAAATTGGAAGATCATTTAGATTTGATTTTATTTTTTTAAACACGATATATCTTTGCCTCATTAACTCAAAGTTGTCACCTATGATCGGCATCCTTCATATCAGATTAAAGTACTTTACACTTCTTGTCTGGAATAGAGACGCAATGCATTGAGTCTCTACCGTCGGGTTATTTTGCCATTGGAAAAGTGTAAACCGGCAAATGAAGGATGCCCTATGATCTTGTAAGCTTTGTCAACATTTTCTGAATAAGGATTCCCAAGATTAAAAAAGATAAGGCAGACTTATCTATCCTGAGCATCCTATCCATCCTGGTTATCCTGGTTCAGACAACAGCAATAACTTATGCAAAAGCAATAAGATGTCGATTTTGAGCATTAAAATTTCCAAATTAAAGTCCACTTCTTGAAGAGAAGTCTCCTACCTTACCTAATTTTAATGATCAACAAAACTCTCTTTTACATTAATTTTACATATCAGACAACAGATCATTTATATAATCTTAAGCTCTTGTTTTTAAATATTTTTTTAACATTTTTTCATACCGTGAAGCATTATCATGCCTTAAAGTAACAGAGCTGTCCATTCTCCTTCTCTTGTATTTCAATCCGTTCTAAAATATATGAACCCATTATGAAAAAATTAACAGGAAAAATAGCAGTTACAGGGATATCCGGCATCTTTCCCGGAGCCGGCAACGGCAATCTTACAAAGTTCTGCCGCAATATAATGGAAAAAAAGGAATCCATTGTCAAGATTCCACAGGAGAGGTGGGCTCTACATAGAGAATCTGTTCTCTCCAAAAGCTATCTTCCAGACACAGCATGTTCTGACCGTGCAGGAATTGTCACAGGATTTGATTTTGATCCCCACGGATACAGCCTTGACAGACAACTGCTTCTTGAGCTTGACCCACTTCACCATATGGTGCTTCATGCGGGAAGGGATGCACTGTCACAGTGTTATCACTCTCCATCAATACTTTCAAAAACAGGCGTTGTTCTTGCTGCAATTGCCCTGCCAACGGAAAAAAGCTCAAAGCTTGCCTGGAAGATTATTATGGAGAATCAACATTTTCCGGACTTATCTTTTCACAAAGGTAGTGCAAAAATATCCTGTTATGACGCACTTGCAGCAAGTATGGTATCAATGCCTGCGGCCTTACTTGCCAGGGCGCTTTCTCTTAAAGGAGGCTGTTTTACCCTGGATGCTGCCTGTGCATCATCACTATATGCCATCAAAATTGCCTGTGAACAGCTCAATTCCGGCAAAACTGACATGATGATTGCAGGCGGAGTTTCAAGGCCTGACTCCCTTTACACCCAGACAGGTTTTACACAACTTAAAGCTCTTTCACCAACCGGCAAATGCGCCCCCTTTGATAAAAGCGCCAACGGACTTGTGGTGGGGGAAGGTGCCGGCATTGTTGTATTAAAACGCCTTAATGATGCTATCCGCTGCAAAGATACCATATATGGAGTAATAGCAGGCTCAGGATGGTCAAACGACATAGAGGGAAACCTTGTTGCCCCTGCCTCAGAAGGGCAGATACGGGCAATGGAATCTGCTTACAGAAGTGCCGGATGGTCTCCAGGGGATGTTCAATATATTGAGTGTCACGGTTCGGCCACCCCTGTTGGAGACAACATTGAACTGAATTCCATGTCAACCCTCTGGCAAAATGCAGGACTTGGCAATGACGGATGTGCCATTGGCTCAATCAAATCAATGACTGGCCATCTTTTGACAGCAGCAGGGGCAGCAGGATTCATAAAGACCTTGCTTGCAATGAATGAAAAAAGCCTTCCTCCATCACTCAATTTCTCGGAACCAACAGATAACAGCCCACTGCACACAACAGGATTCCATGTTCAGACAAAACCTGAAGAGTGGCTCCCCTACCCCCTTAAATCAGATTCAGCTTTCTCTGTAAAACCTTCATTGGCCACAAAAAGGCGTGCAGGCGTCAGCGCCTTTGGATTTGGCGGTATAAATGCCCATATTCTTCTTGAAGAGTTCCGGCCGAACAGACCATCCATACCTGTAAAAGCTAAGGCAACTGAATCTTTTTCATACAAAAAGCATGAAGAGAAAAAAAGAGAAATATCTGACTCCCTGAAGAGTGAGATTAATATTGCAATTGTGGGAATGGAATGCATAACAGGTCATTTTTCTGACATCCACACGTTAAAAAAAATGCTTTTAAGTGAACCTCTCGAGACAGAGCAAATTACCTCCGGAGATTTTTCTGATTTCAGTAATAATTCAAGTAATAATAATAGATCTGCAACCACAGAAAACAACATTAAATCAAGGGATACTTCACAAAGGGACACTTCACAAAGGGATACTTCAGGATGTAAAACTTCAGGATGGATACAAGAGATCATAACCCATGCAGGAGAGTTCCACATACCACCGAATCAGATAGGTGATATTCTACCGCAACATCTGGTCATGCTTAAAGCAGCCAAGGCAGCAGTCAAAGATGCTGGGATTGCTCCAAGACCATCCAATGAAGATGCTCCAAGAACAAGATTCGGAGCTGTCATTGGCATTGAGTTTGACTATGGAGCAACGGATTTTCATATCAGATGGCAACTCCAAAAGATGCTTAAAAAAGAGCAATCAAAACAAAAAAACTCAGGAACTCACTATGCAAAACTCATTGAGATTCTTGATATTCCACCCCTTACACCTGAAAGAACCCTTGGGGCACTTGGTGGCATTGTTGCAAGCAGAGTGGCTCGTGAGTTCAAACTTGGAGGCCCGTGTTTCACCGTATCATCAGGTGCGGATTCAGGTATAAAAGCCCTTGATATTGCAATTGAATCCCTTAGCTCCGGAGAGACTGACACATTTTTATGCGGCTGCGTTGATATGGCAGGCGATATTCGTCAACAGGCAATCAATGCAGGATTGAGGAAGCATGATCTATCCCCTTTTGTATCTTTTGATCTATCTTCAAAGGGAATTGCTCCTTCTGAAGGTGCTGCAGCCGTGGTACTAAAAACCCTTGATAAGGCAAAAAAGGATGGAGACAGAATTTACGCTGTGATAAAAGGCACTGGCACAGCATCAGGCGGGGAGTTTTCCATTGAAAAAAATGATCATCAAATCTCCCTTGAAAATCTGAAATCTGTATATTCCGATTCATTGAATCAAGCGCTCAACCGCTCCCACAAATCATTCAGAGATATTGAACTTTATCAGGCCCATGGAAGTTGTGATACCTTTGAGAAGGAGATTGAAAGTAACTTTCTCTGTTCCCACAAAGAGTGGAATAAATCTGCTCCGAGGCTCTCATGTGCCATAGGCTCTGCTTCATCATTTGCAGGATATACATACAGTATATCAGGTATGCTTTCACTTATAAATTCTGCTCTTTCTCTCCATCACCGGATTCTTCCACCTTTAAAAAGCTTTACTGAACCAGAAAAAGATTTAAAAGAACAAACCAGCTATACACATTCCCATGAGTGGCACAATTCATGTTTTTATTTTCCAAAATTTCCCGGGTTCTGGATAAAAAAAGAGCATTCAAAAGAGAGAGTTGCAACTCTGTCATCAATGACCCCTTATGGAAGCTGCTCCCATGTAGTAATGGCATCACATGAAGATACACAAAAAAATTTACTGACTTTTTCTCAATCAGACATTCCATTAACAGAAAAAGATACTGACAGAAATATAGCATCCTATTCAAAAATCCCATATGACAAAAAAAACCTGTATGTAATAAAAACCACCCATGGTTTACAACTGCCCCATGATGCACAAATATCTCCTGATACAACAATATCTCACGATGCAAAAATATCTCATGATGTAAAAATATCTCATGATGTAAAAATATCTCATGATGTAAAAATATCACCCGACATAAAAATACCACATGATGCAAAAATTGCGTTTCTCTATCCTGGTTCAGGAAATCACTTTCCTGGCATGGGGCGTGGTCTCGGAGTACTTTTTCCTGACATCATGGATGATCTGGATAAACAGGGAGCATCACTTCAACGCCGTATGCTGCCGGAGCTATACTACCCAAGACGAATATCATGGCAAAATGGCTGGCAGACAGATGCCATGTCAAAAATCAACAGCCATGCACATAATATGATATTTGGACAAGTTTCTTTTGGAACACTCATGACCCGTATTGCTGAAAAATTTTCCATTCTCCCCGATGCATCCATAGGGCATAGCCTTGGGGAAACTGCGGGACTTTTTGCTTTAAAGGCATGGGATAATCCTGAAGAGATGCTCGCCCGAATGGAAAATTCTGATCTTTTTACAAAAAAACTTGGGGGAGAGTATCTTGCAGCATCAAAGCTCTGGAAATTAGAGAATAATGAAAAACCAATATGGTATGTAGCAACAGTCAACCGCAACAGGGAATTTGTGGAACAAGAGATACAAAATGGTGGGTACACACGGCTCTACCTTCTGATTGTTAATACACCGGAAGAGAGTGTCATTGGAGGCCATAAAGATGATGTTGAAAAATTCATCAGACGTACCAGATGCGGTTCAATGCCTTTAGACGGCGTTGTTACTGTTCACTGTCCAATAGCGAAGATGTGCAAAGATGACTACCTTGCCCTGCACCGTTTCCCGTGTACTCCTCCCCCGAATATTGATTTTTACAGTTGCGCATGGGGTAAAACCTATATTCCTGACACTGAAACAACTGCACAGTCGATTCTTGATCAGGCACTGTATGGCTTTGATTATACCCGCCTGATTGAACAGGCATGGCAGGACGGTATCCGTGTTTTTATTGAAATGGGACCTGGAAATTCCTGCACCAGAGCTGTCAAAAAGATACTTGGAAAACGTAAAGAGAGCTACCTTGCAATATCCCTCTCATCAAAGGAAGAGCCTGAACATCTAACTTTGCTGAAGGGGCTTGCCACACTCAAAGCCTGTGGAGTACCAGTTGATCTTACCCCTCTTTACAATGGTGGGACAGCATTAGAAGTATCCAAAACACTAAAAGATTCAGAAATTTCACGCAATAATGAAAATTTTCATGGTAAATCAAGATTAATTCATCTGCCCGCCCATAAACTCAACCATATTGAATCAATAATAATCTCCAGGGAAATTGAACAAAATGCCTTTTCTAAATCTGAATCCAGACAAACTGAACAGGAAAGCTTGCCTCAATCTGTATCCAGGCAAACTGAACAGGAAAGCTTGTCTCAATCTGTATCCAGACAAACTGAACAGGAGAGATCTTCTCAATCATCCTATGCCCCCACGGAAAAATTCTTTACACAAGATTATCGCAATGACTGTACAGAAGATAAATCCGAAGAGTGTGACTCTTCATTTACCAGGATTTCTGCTCAATTCCCCTGGAATCCTGAACAAATGGTACAAACAAACAGTACAACAGCAGATGCTCACATCAAGTTCCTTGAATTTTCACAAAATAACATGGCTGAACTTGAAAAGCAGTTTAGCTCCCTGACCACCCTTGCCTCAGCACTCCTGGCTAATGGGCACGAAATATCATCTCCAGATGTCTCACATTCAGATGTCTCACATTCAGATGTCTCACTTCCGGATTTCTCACGTACTGATCTCTCGTTTTCAGATATCTCACTTACAAACATCCCATTGCCAGATGTCTCACTTCCAGGCACCTTATTTTCAGATATATCATTTCCTGAGTTAGAAAATGATTCGGTAACACCCCCCCAAAATTATCCTGCTCCACTTTTTGACTACAATATGTGCATGGAATTTGCTACAGGACTTGCTGGAAATGTTCTTGGAGAGCCTTTCCGCATAATTGACACATATCCGGTAAGAGTAAGACTGCCTGATACCCCGCTAATGCTTGTTGATCGAATCATGGCAATTGAAGGAGAAATGCTCTCTCTGTCATCCGGCAAAATTATAACACAACACGATGTCAGGGAAAAAGCTTGGTACCTTGACGGCGGTAAGGCTCCTGTATCCATATCAATTGAAGCTGGCCAGGCTGATCTTTTTCTTTGTTCCTGGCTTGGAATTGACCATGTAGTAAAGGGGAAAAGACGTTACCGCCTGCTGGATGCAAAAGTCACATTTCATAGAACCCTGCCGGAACCAGGTGAAACCATAGAGTACCACATAGAAATTGACAGATTTCTTAAGCAGGGAGATATTTACCTTTTCTTTTTCCACTACAAAGGCTACATAAATGAAGAGCTTCTGATATCCATGCGGGATGGATGTGCAGGTTTTTTCACCCTTGATGAGGTAAAAAATTCAGGTGGAATAATCCTGAAAAAAGAAGAGTTGTATAAAGAGACAGATGAAATCGACACAAACACCCAAAAACAGGCAAACCTGAAGAGAGTAACAGAATCCTTTAATGAGACTGAGGTGGAAAAACTCCGCCTTGGAGACCTTGAAGGTGCATTTGGTTCAGCCTTTGCGGGACTTACCCTTGGAAAAGGCATGAGGCTTCCCGGAGGCAGGATGCATCTTATTGACCGAGTATTACAATTAAACCCCAAAGGGGGCAGATTCGGTCAGGGTTTTATCTCGGCAGAAGCAGATATTCACCCTGATGACTGGTTTCTCACATGCCATTTTGTTGATGACATGGTAATGCCCGGAACCCTTATGTATGAGTGCTGTGCCCATGCACTACGCATATTCACCCTGCGTATGGGCTGGATATCACAAAACGACAACTGCCATTATGATATTATCCCAGGCATTGAAAGTGATCTTAAGTGCAGAGGCCCTGTCACAAGAGAGACAAAAAAAGCCAGATATGATATTGAAATAAAAAAGATGGGATTTAATCCTGAACCTTTTGTCATTGCAGATGCCCACATGTTTTCAGATGATCACAGAATTGTGCTCTACAAAAATATGGGTATGAAAATAGCCGGACTCTCCCGTACTGATATTGATAATATCTGGCTCAATAACAAATAATGATGACCTCGTAAGAAATCCCTAAAAACCAAACTCACGGATAATAATTTTATAATAGGGTTTCTGGAAGAGCTCCTTAAATCGGACTTTTTTTCACAGGTTTATCAAATAATACCCTTCAGAAATAAGCAAAAAATGGACTTAAAAGAAAGAGAGCTATGAAATATTCAAAGGTTTTTATTGATGCAATAGGTTATGAAATGGCCCCGAATGTGGTCACAACAGATGAAATTGAGGCACAACTTAAGCCCTTCTATGATGCTGTTGGTTTCAAATCCGGTCAACTTGCAACTCTTACAGGAATCAGAGAGCGCAGGTACTGGAATATTGACCACACTCTTGCGGGAGAATCAGCCAAGGCCGGAGCTAAAGCCATTGAACTTGCAGATATCAGGCCGGATCAGATTGAAGCCGTTGTATTCTGTGGAGTCGGACGAGACGGATTTGAACCTGCAACCGCATGCAGTGTAGCTAACACCCTTAAAGTCAGCCCATCCGCCCACATATACGATGTCTCAAATGCATGTCTTGGGGTCATCACCGGAATGGTAACTGTTGCAAATGCCATTGAGCTGGGACAGATCAAATCCGGCCTTGTGGTATCCTGTGAAACCGCCCGCCAAATTGTGGAGAGCACCATTCAGGAGATCAACGAATATAAAAGCATAGATTTTTATAAAAAAACCATTGCAACAATGACCGGAGGAGCAGGCGCTGTTGCTGTGCTTCTCACCGATGGCACCCTTGGCAATGATAATGTCGAGCGTCATTCACTGTTAGGTGGCACAGTAAGGCAGGCAAGCCAGTTCAATGATCTTTGCCGCTGGACATTTGATCAGCCTGGAATGCCCACAGACGCAAGGGTGAGGATGCGGACAGATGCACATGGCGTCCTTGAGAATGGATTAACTCTTTCGGTGGAGACCTATGAACAATTCAGAAAACATTTGGATATTCCAGACGGAAAACCTGACAAGTTCATATGCCATCAAGTTGGAGCAACCCACCAGAAAATGGTGCAGCAGGTGCTTGGCATTGATCCTGAAAAAGATTACTCAACATTCCAGTACCTTGGAAACATGGGGACAGTATCCCTTCCCATGACAGCGGCCATAGCACATGAACAAAAATTTCTGAAATCCGGGGATTACGTAGGTTTCATGGGAATAGGCTCAGGACTAAACTGTCTTATGATGGGAATTTTATGGTAAACAGGCATGATTGATTATTTATGGTAAACAGGCATGATTGATTACGTATCAATCACCCCTAAATACAAAAATAATAGTCATTTTCACGGTAAAATGATGGGATTTTTACGTTAACCTCCAGTAATCATTGATTTTTTGATCATTTAATCTTTAAATCCCTTTAACCATGGTTCAAAATTTTAAGCAAAGTCTAAACTATTTTTGAGTTGATATTAATCATTAAAATTAACATATATAAATATATATAACATAAACAGAGACAATAACAGAATGATAAAAAAGCGAATTATCAATGGCAAGGAGACCACAACAGAAGGTTTTGAAAGCCTCTATCCTTTTGAATCTCACTTTATCAATATTGACGGTCACGAGATGCACTACCTGGATGAAGGAGAAGGCAAACCTGTGCTGATGCTCCACGGCAATCCAACATGGTCATTCTATTTCAGGCATCTTGTAAACGGACTTTCAGGTGAGTTTCGTACCATTGTACCCGATCATATCGGTTGCGGTTTTTCTGATAAACCATCCATCAGAAACTACGACTATACCCTTAAAAACAGAGTCAATGATATAGAAGTGCTTATCAATTCACTCAATCTTGAACCTGATGAAAAAATTTCACTTGTGCTCCATGACTGGGGCGGCATGATCGGCCTTGCCTGGGCACTGAGAAACATGGACAGGGTTGATAAGGTCGTTATTACAAATACCGCAGGATTTTTTCTTCCCAGCAACACAGAGCTTCCCATAAGGCTCTGGCTTATAAAATATCTGAAGGCATTTGCAATTCCGGCAGTGCTTGGCTTTAATATCTTTTCCCGTGCCGCACTTTATATGGCACCCTACAGAAGCCTTTCAAAAGCTGTGAAGACCGGCCTTCTGGCACCATATAATTCATGGAAAAACAGAATTGCCACTCTGAGGTTTGTCCAGGATATTCCTATTACACCAAATGACAGAAGCTACAGCCTTGTAAAACATGTGGAAGATAACCTTCACCTTTTTAAGGAGAAATCAATGCTTATACTCTGGGGACAGCACGATTTTGTGTTTGATCTATCTTTTCTTGCAGAGTGGAGAAAGCGATTTCCAAGGGTGCCTGTAAGGCTTTTTGAAACTGCCGGGCACTACCTTTTTGAGGACAAGCCACGGGAGACAACATCTGTGATTCGGGGGTTTCTTAGGGATTGATATATTTGGTGATGGGGGGATTGTATTTACAATGGTTTTTCATTTATAACAGCGTCTTTATAATAGATTATATTGAAATCCTGCGAGAATCCCCTGAGAGACTCTGTGGCACCTAATATAAGAACAGATCCTGGTTTAAGTGCCCTTGCCATTTTTGAAAACAGTTCCCGCTTGAAGGGATCAGAAAAATAGATGGCAACATAGCGACACAGAATAAGATCAAACAGCCCCAGGGAGATAAAACTATTCTGCAAATTAAAATGTTTGAAAGTCACCTTTGTTTTTAATTTCTGGTCAAAATCCCAGTTGTCACCGTTTCGTGTAAAGTAGGTTCTCTTTTTTTCCTCAGACATTCCTCGTTTCACAGCCATGGCCCCATACCGGGCATTTATGGCTGAAGAGAGAGCAGAGGTTGAGATATCGGTGCCGATGATCTCAACCTGATTTAACAGATGGGGCTTTCTCCTGGCAATCACCTCATCATTGAACAGCATCAACAAGGAGTAGGCCTCCTGTCCCGTTGAGGCCGCAGCAGACCATACCCTAACACGTTCTCCGCTCTCGGCTTTGTCAAGAAGTGACGGAACAGCCACCTCACGGATATATTCCCAAGCACTATGATCACGAAACCATAGGGTTTCATTGGTGGTCATAGCATCTACTATACGATCTTTGAGCTTTCCGGAATAATCAGATCGGGCTTTTGCCAGCAACTCCGTAAAAGATGAACATCTGTTCTCAAGGGCAAGATCTGTCAATCGCGATTCAATCAGGTATTCCTTCCCTTTTTCAAGGAGAATGCCGCATTGATCTTCAATATATTTTTGCAGATGTGCATATTCCGCAGGAGTTACTTTAATAGACATATTTGGCTTTTTTTTAATTTGTAGGTTTCAATTTCCTGTTTACAATCTGCTTTTTCTGACAAGTTCCATAATTCTATCTGCAATATGCTCCTCGCCATGGATTTCATCAGCCTCTCCAGCTTCAACAACCGCACCCGGCATGCCCCAAACCACGGAACTCTTTTCATCCTGCACAATGGAATATCCACCTTTTCTACGAATGGCAGCCACACCGGATGTCCCGTCTTGGCCCATACCGGTGAGAATCACAGTCAATACATTTCCGCCAAAAGCCAGGGCAACGGAGCGAAACAGGACATCCACTGCAGGTCGGCAGTTGTGTACCGGCGGGGTATCGACAAGACCAAGTTTTATAATTGAATCCTCTCCTTTTCGGACAACCATGTGACGTCCGCCAGGTGCAATATAAATGACACCCTTTTCCACAATCTGCCCGGCTTTTCCCTCAACAACTGTGATGTTTGACATTCTGTTAAGGCTCTCTGCCAGAGTGGCTGTGAACATGGGCGGCATATGTTGAACGATTAAAATCGGTACCGGAAAATCACCTGATATTTTGGGAATGACCTGTTTTAAAGTATTGGGTCCGCCAGTTGAAACGCCTATAGCCACTACATCAATCCGCCCGGGGGATCTTTTTTTTCCTACAGGGTGGGGAGAAGATAGAGTTGATGCAGATTCTTTTTTAATTGAGTTATATTCCTGCTTTGTTGAACCTAATTCCTGCTTTGCTGAACCTAATTCCTGCTTTGCTGAACCTAATTCCTGCTTTGCTGAACCTAATTCCTGCTTTGCTGAACCTAATTCCTGCTTTGCTGAACCTAATTCCTGCTTTGCTGAACCTAATTCCTGCTTTGCTGAACCTACTTCCTGTTTTGTTGAGTAAAATTTATCTTTTGTCAATTCAGATTCATCTTGTACAGAAGCAACCCCATGTTGAGCCCGATGTTTTACAATTGGCTTTTGGATGCTTCGGAGCGACTGTGACTTTTCATCAGCAGAAGAAGGAAAAGTTCCTGTAGTGGATGCATGTCCAGGGGTAACGGGTAGTTTGTCTCTGGAAATTCTGCGAGCTTCCCGTGAATATTTCATGGTTCTAACCAACGCAATTAAAGGAGTCAATTCAGCACGAAGAGCCTCAACAGCCGCATCAGCGGAATCTGCCCTTGGTTTGGATATAAAGTCCAGAGCCCCACTCTCAAGGGCTTTGACTGTCAGAGCAGCCGCCTCCCTGTCAGCACTACTGATCATGACTACATCTACTTCAGGATGATGTGCCTTTATCCTATCCAGGGTCTCTAATCCGTCCATCTCGGGCATGGCCATATCCATGAGTACCAGATCAGGTGGAAAGAGTTCTATCTTTTTCAACGCAATTTTGCCATTGGGTGCAACACCCATCAAATCAACATCCGGAATCTCCTCAAGCAATTTTGACAACAGTTGTCTGTAAAAAATAGTGTCATCTACCACAAGTACTTTTAAATGTTTGCTCATGTCAGCCCTAATGATGGACAGATCCGCTTTGCCCATAATATATTTTTTATCATCTATCTATCAGAAAATAATTATTTCAAAATATGGCATAAATTTTAAAAATTTATAATTTTGTCATTTACAACTATACTCTTCTCTATGCAAAGATCTAATGCCGATTCGGTAAATCCACCAAGAGATAGGAACGCAGGAATAATTCGGTTATCCGGTCTCTGTTTTTGATATGCCACCACCTTTTCATGGAAGTCCTCAATAACAGCTATGCCGGTTTTTGCCGCCTGTTTCTTTACTTCCACCAGTATAATACACCCACAGGCCGACTCCGCAACTATATCAATTTCCAGATTCTTGCCATCTTCCCGCTGAAAAATTAAGCGGGTTTTTACATCTACAATGTTTAATGGAGTCTTCAGCGCTTCCTGTATAGTGCTATTTGAATAGTATTTATCAAGAGTGTCAGTTTCTATGATGTCAACAGAGGAAGGGAAGAAATAGGAAAGCACAAACCGCTTTTTGCTTCTAAAGGCATTGGAAAGCTGCATTTCAGCAACCTGTCCGGTGAGATTGCTCAACATGCCCTGAATTTTCTGTTTTTCCTGTTTCAATGCTCTGATTTGTGCATGGAACTCCTGTTTCAAATCAGGCTCAAAGTTATGAATCTCCTTTTCAAAGCGATTTCTGAGGATGAGATTGAGAGTGCCGTCCTGGAGACCACGGAAATCAATATCGGCATTACCCCACTCCAGCATATCTGCTTCCACAAGTGTCAACAGTTTCTCCTGTATCTCTCTGATTTCCAGATCCAGCTCCATTGTCTCCTTGAGTTCTTTTGGAGTCCAGTAGCGATCTGAATGTTTGCTTAAAAAGAGCAGCATGTTTTTGGCATGACGATCATTTATCTTCTGAAGGGTCAGTTGAATATATTCCCCCCATGTTCTGGACATTTCTGAATAGCGGTTGGTAATTTCATAATTGACAGTATTTACAACACCCTCTTCGGTGATCAGGTTTTTCTCTTCAAAGTTACTCTGGATGACGCAGGAGATGAAAAAGGGGTCAGACATACACAATGTATTTATCTGGACAGCGGTGTCGTTGGTGATGGGTTCTCCATAGGCATCTGCATATCTGTACACTGCCTGAAGTCCGCTCTCCTGAGTCAGGTATGGAGAGATGAACATCTCGGTAAGACGTCCGGCTTCCAGATATTTGCTGCTGATGTTTATGAGCCATCGGACATAGGAGCCTGTTACAAGCATAGGAGCAATTTTAGATTCCACATGGTAATGGAAGCTGCCGGCAAGGGATTCTATGGGAGCAGTTTGATAATGGGGATCCGGATAAACATACTGGGTGATATTCTGAAATTCATCAATAATCACCAGAAAACGTCTATCGTAGAAATCAGCAAAACGATGGGGGGCAGAGTATGCGGTTTTCCAGACAAGATCGTGCATGCCTGCGGCCTTGTCCTGTAGCATGGAGTCAATATCTCTTAACAAAGGCTCTATGCCGTTTCTCTTTCCATAGACACCAAGTTCTTCAAGGGAGAGTAGTGTGCCGATAAGGGATGGATCCCTTTCCATATACGATATGTACTGAGTTGCAAAGCTTCGGTAGTAATCCATTGCAAATGTAGGATACCACACCTTGTTTTCTGAAATATCAAAATAGAAGGGTATAACTGTGCCGTTGGCACTCCAGAGCTGATTGAAAATACGCTGGATAAACGCTGTTTTTCCGCTTTTCCGTCGAGCCAGGATCACCCGTGATTTTGACAATTTTTTGGGAATATTGGCAATCCACTTTCCAAAATTTTTAAACTCTTTTTCCCGTCCCACCAGAAGCTCAGGTGTTCCGATTTTCTCCTGGAGGGGGTATTGCATTTTGCTTGATGGGACTGGATCGCTTGATGTTATTGCGTTGTTTGGTACCGTTGATTCACAACAAGCCATTATGCTACTTGATCTCATTATATGATCTGGTGTCATATTTTAAACCTTCTGACAATATCTGACAGGGATGCTGCCATTTTAGCAAGTTCCCTTGAGGATTCATTGGTCTGACTGGCACCGATGGCTGTCTCTTTTGATGCAGTACTGATTCCCTGAATATTGGCAGAGATATCGTTCACACCCCTTGCCGCCTCCACAGAAGAGCGGGCAACTTCGGTGATGCCGCCGGAGAGTTCATTGACATGGCGAGCGACCTCGGATGCCACCTTTGAGATTTCATTGGTGGATCTGGCAATTTCATTAACAAGCCTTGAAGATTCACCGGCTTTATCGGCAACATCTTTAACCGTCATGGCATTGCCTGTAATGGATCGTGATATTTCCCCGGCTGTGGATGTCTGCTCTTCCACAGCCGATGCAATGGTCTCATTGATGCCGGCAATATCCATAATGACCTTGCTGATTTCAGCAATGGCGTCCACAACGGTATTGGTACTGTTCTGTATCTGTTCTATCTGGCCGGAAATCTCGTCTGTGGCTTCTGCAGACTGCTTGGCAAGCTCCTTGACCTCCCCTGCAACAACGGCAAACCCTTTGCCGGCTTCACCGGCCCCAGCCGCCTCAATGGTGGCATTAAGAGCCAGCATATTGGTCTGGTCTGCAATATCCTTGATAACTCCCACCACCTTGCCGATCTGCCGGGAGGCACTTACCAGGGCTTTCATCTTTTCATTGATAGCTTCTGTTACCCTGGTGGCGTTCTGGGATACCCGACTTGCCTGGCTTGTATTTTTTGCCACTTCATTTAAGGAGGCTGTCATCTCTTCCACTGCCGCTGCCACAGTATTGATACCCGTGGAGATTGAATCACTGGCCTGAGCCATCTTCTGAACATTGTCCGCAGTACGGTGGGCTGACTGAGCCACATTGGAGAAGGTGGAGGACATCTCTTCGGTCATTGCGGCAATATTGGATACCGAGGAGCTGGATTCCTCTGCAGCAGAAGCTACAGTGCTTACACTTGCAGAAACCTGCTCCGAAGCCGCAGCAACAGTATCACATTGTGCATTCATCTCCTCTGCCGATGCAGCCATTTGTGTGGATACTGACGACAGTTCTTCCGAAGAGCCCGATAGATTGTTTGTGGTATCAGTGATCTCTTTAACTATGTTGGACAAATTTTCTGCCATCTGTACCATATTGGCATAAACACCAATGCTTTTTTTACCATCTCCGATGGTCTGGAGTCTGAGATCACCGCTGGCAATCCTGTCAGCAATTTCAGCAATTTGGGATGGATCTCCACCCAATTGCGTTAACACACTGCGGGTTATCATGAAAACCAGGAAGATGCCTGCCATAAGAGCTGCCACACTGGCAATGATAATCACATTTACAGCATTGGTATTGGATGCCTGAAGACGGGGGCCGATCTCATCCTGGATATTTTTAATGGCAAGTTTAACCTCTTCAACCAGATTGGCAATTTCAGGTCCGATCCTGTTTAGTGTGTTATCAATAAGAAGATTCCGTTCAACCATTGTCCTGACAAGGTCATCAAAAGCCGTGGCATAGGCATCTTTGGCAGCAACAGCCTGCTCCAGTCTTTTACGCCTGTCTGAATTTTCAAGCTCACGGTCAAGAGTATCAAGCTCTTCCTGCATATGGGCAAACTCATTTTTCACCCTATCCACAGCACTCTGTTCGTTGGAATTAAGATATTTTTGGGCATAAAGCCTTGCCAGAAGAAGATCACGGAGGGCAAGGCCCGCATGAAAGGCAGCCAGAGCATCATTGTCTTTTTCAGCAGAGGTCATAATGGAGGTCAAGGCCTTTTCCGCTTCCGGTCCTTTGACAATGAGTATCGAATTGATGATGTCGTTATTTTTTTTCTGAAGCGTCACTACTTTTTGAAATGCAGTATGATATTCAAGGTGCAGTTCATCAATTTTATCTATTTTTTCCATCCGATCCTGATTATCAATCTGCTCATGTGCCTCCTTTAAAAAAACTTCCATGTTTTTATAGTAATGGGTATATTGCTCATAGTAGCTTTGGTTGTTGGTAATGATAAAATCCTTTACATTCATGCGCGCCATGAGCATGTTTGCCTGCAACTCACCAGCCAAATTCGTATCTCGTGCCATGTGCCGGTATTCTGTAAATCCTGTGGATGATCCGTTCAGGGCAAAAAAACCCATTAGTGAGACTACTCCCAACAGTGCAAGTACTGTAAAAAAACCACCGATCAGTTTAATGCGAAGTGAAATTTTATTACTATTCATTTTTAAATATTCCTCTTTTCTAAGGGCATCAACAGAATTGTTTTAAAGTTCTGTTTCCTTTTTAAATTTCAGTGTAATCAATCTGGAAAGCATGTGTCTGGCTTCTTTTTCCATCCCTTTTCAATTCCAATTCTTTCTAAACTCGTTATGTAAGGGATTTTAGATTCCTCCTAATATTTTCTCATGTTCTCTCAAACGTAATGAATCAGGATAAAAGGATGTTCAGGATCGATATAATCCTGACTTATCCTGTTAATCATGGGAATCATGATTCAGGCATTGTTGACAAGGCTCAAGAGGTTATAGGTGTCAACTTTGAGTAGATCATTCTCATTTTTAATTTATCCTTGTCAGAATCAGGGGTTTTATAAGAAAGTCCCAGTATTTTAAGGAGCTATAGGACTTTCATGCTTCGTTGTGGCAGATGGATCTGCCATGGCCGTTATTCAAAAAACCACGCAATTCCCTCCGCCGTTCCAATATGATTATCCATGCAGAACGTCAAGGCATCTTCAGTAAATCCGCCTGTTGAGAGAAAAGCCGGAAGAATAATCTTGTCAGGAAACTGACGCACATATACGTCAACTTTTTCCTGAAAATCCTGCACAACCTTTACTCCAATTTTTTCCTTTGTCTTTTTCACTTCAACAAGAACAAACCTGCCACAAGCCGATTCTGCCAGTACATCTATCTCCATCTCCTTTCCATCTTGCCTGTGAAACTTCACACGCTGCCTTACATCAATGATATTTAATTCCACATTTTGATCTTTATCTGCTACCCCCTCAAAATAGATGGACAAAGGAAATCTCTTGCGACTTCTGAAGTCCGTTGCAAGCTGATATTCGGCAAATTTTCCCACAAGATTGTTCAGCTTTCCCTGAAGTGCTTTTTTATCCATTTGAAGCTCATCCAGCTCTTTGTGAAAATCTTTTTTCAAGTCAGGCTCAAAGTTAATGATCTCCTTTTCAAAGCGGTTCCGGAGGATGAGATAGAGAGTTCCGTCCTGGAGCCCCCTAAAATCAATATCTGAAATGCCTTCAGTTAGAAGATCTGCCTTTACAAGGGTACGCAGTTTTTCCTGTATCTCGTTGGGGGCAATATCCAGTTTCAGGGTCTCTTTAAGTTCCTTTGGTGTCCAGTAGCGATCAGCATGTTTACTCATGTGCAGAAGGATGGTCTTGGCATGGATGTCGTTGACTCGCTGAAGGGTCAGTTCAATATATTCGCCCCAGGTCATGGACATCTCGGATCTTCGATCTGAAATCTCGAAGTTGACAGTATTGACCACTCCCTGACGAGTAGTGAGATCCTTGCCCTCAAATTCGCTCTCCATGACGCAGGATATAAAAAAAGGATCGGACTGACAGAGCTGATTTATCTGAGTTGCAGTCTCGTTGGTGATAGGTTCCTCATAATACTCAGCATATTTGAACACTGCCTGCAATCCCTCTTCCGGGGTAAGATATGGGGTCATGAAAAACCGCTTAAGCCTACCTGCTTCAAGATATTTGTCCAGAATAGCAACAATCCAACCAACATAGGATCCGGTCACCAGCATGGGAGCTAATTTTGATTCAGACACACCGTGAAAACTGCCGGCTAGGGTTTCATCCTTTGCGGTTTCACAGGCTTTATCCCGATAGATATACTCGGTGATATTCTGGAATTCATCAATGATCACCAGAAAACGATGATCAAGGCTCGCAGCAAAGCGTTCCGGAGCTGTATAGGCTGTTTTCCATAGGAGATCATAGTCGTGTGACGCCTTATACCGCATCATCGAATCTATATCATTCAAGAGATATTTATGATTTTTTGACTCTCCATAAGCTTTGATCTGTTCCAGACTCAATGGGGTGTGTACGAAATCATCATCTCTATCCAGAAATGAAATATACTGAGATGCAAAGGTACAGTAATATTCAATTGCAAAGTTTGGATACCATTTTTTTGCTTCAGATATCTCAAAAAACAGGGGTATCACCTTGCCGTTTTCACTCCATAAACGATTAAAAAGCCGCTGGATAAAGGCAGTTTTACCGCTCTTTCTTCGGGCAAGTATCACACGGGATTTGGAAAGGCGCCTGGGGATACGTTCAATCCATTTATAAAACAGAGCAAACTCCTTTTCACGGCCTGTCAAAAGTTGTGGTTCACCGATTCGTTCAGGTAACGGGTATCTCATGGTCTGCCTCCTCAAAATACAAATCTATTGCACAGAAAGAACAGGTGGAAAATGAAATTGCATGGTCTCTACCCCTCAGCGCCAAGAGAGTTTCAAAAGACTCTCACGTTTTTGAAAAACAAAGCTTAGTAATTGGGTTTAATTATCTGGTAGTGTCATAAAAGTGTTAATATCTTTTTGTGAAAGCCCTGCTGAATCAAGGTTTGTGAAGAGCTCATCAACATATTTGGGACACCACCAATTATCTTACCCGAACGTCTCATCTCAAAGTCTGTAAAATGTGGCATGGGGCGAGGTGAATGGGCAAGTTATTAAAAATCAATTCCTTACTATTCTGTGCTGCTGCAAGCCTGCATGATTTTTTTTAGAACCTCATTAACATCAAGTATTATAATGAGCTCTTCTCCTTGTTTTATCACGCCTTGAATCAACGCATCTTCGGTCTCTTCCAGATTTGGTGGTGCCGGTAAAATGTCGGAATTCTGTATGGTGATGACATCATCCATCTGATCAATGAGCAAGCCCACGATGTCATGTCCCAGAGAGATGTTCCCCGGGAGTCCGGATTGTCTGTACTTGCCAATCTCGTCATCGGTTTTAAGGACAAGAAGGCGGCTGGTCTCTATGGGTTCAGAAGATGGCCTGTTGAGACAGACATTGAGATCAATCACAGTGACAACCCGTCCCCGGAGGTTCATCAATCCTTTTAAGTGAGGAGGCGAATCAGGGATGGGGGTAATGGACATATGGCGATAAATCTCTTTGATCAACAGGATATCAATTCCCAGTCGGCTATCCCCCAGATTAAATGTTGCAATCTGACGATTCATCAAGCCACCTCCTTTTCATGCTTTGCTCCTTGCTTCAACATATGTGCAAGCTTTTCCAGCAGACGTTCCTTGTTAAGTTTTGCCTCCCATTGGGTAAACCCTGCTTTCAGGCCCTCCCCGGGGTCTATATCTTCTGCAAGGGATGTCACGGCCATGACCGGCAAATCCTTTAAACGACTGTCCGCACGAATGGCACGGATGGTTTGCCAGCCATCCATTTCCGGCATGATAATATCCAGAATCACCCCATCCACAGCCTGTTCAGAAAGAATAGAAAGGGCCTGTCTGCCGTTTTCCGCTTCAAGGACATCGTATCCGGAGGAGGTCAGGTAGTCCTTTTCAATCATCCTGAAGAAAGGGGTATCTTCCACAATCAGAATTTTTTGTGTTTTATCTCTACCTTCATTCCCGTCTCCCTTGCCCTTTAATACGCTTCTATGGAGATACCATTCCGGTGCAGCAAGCTCAAAAAGGCGATACATATCCGGCAGCAGTGTGATTTTATTTTCCAGTATGGCAGAACCAAAAAGGCCGGGAGCCATTATAGAACGAGTGTCAATATCCACAACAGCATTGATGGTACCCTCAACAAGATGGATCACGATGCCCATGGGATGTTTCATCTGTTTGGGAACAATTACCCCTATGGTATCATCAGGAGATCGTTCTGGACGGCTGACCGGCAGATAGTCTTCCAGAAATACCAGCCTCAGTTTCTGGCCCTGGTACTGGAGGTATTGCTCATCCTTTATACTTTCAATGCTGGAAGCCTTTATCCGTTCAATGCGGGAGATCAGCTCCAGGGGAAGGGCAAAACGTTCAGAGGTATTGTTAGTGAAGAGCAAAAGTGTCTGAATATCTTTGCCATCCTGACGGGTATCCACTCTGTTTTTTTTACGATACCGATCCAGATCAATGTGATGGAGTTTTGCCTTTTCAAAGAGTCCTGCAGCATCCAGAATAAGGGATACAGACCCATTGCCCATGATGCTGGCTCCACTGAAGCATTTTTGATTTTTCAGGTAACGGGGCAGAGGCTTTACAACGATTTCCTCGATATTTTCAACCGCATCCACCTGAAGACCAAATTGTGAATTACCGTGTTTTATCACCAGTACGCGCATGGGATCTGTCTGTTTTGCTACCCTCATGGGATCTGTCTGTTTTGATATCTGTATTTGTTTGTTTTTAGTGGGCTGTTTTGTTGTATAACGATGTTGTTTTATCTGCTTCTCTTTTTCAATCTGATCTTTACCGGAATTATCCGATTTTATTACAAAAGAGTTATGATTCAGTCCCAGCACATCTCCAAGTGAAATCAGGGGCAAAAGCATCTCCCTCAGTCGAAGGACGCAGGAATTTTGAATATAGTCAATACGGCTCTCTATTTCATCCGGCTTGATACGAACCAGTTCATCAATATTGGCTTCGGGAAGAATAAAGTGCTGACCGGCTGTTCTGATCACAAGTCCGGATACTATGGCCAGTGTCAACGGCAGTACCAAGCTTATGGTGGTACCTTCAAGTAGTGTACTCTCAATATCCACAGTACCACCAAGCTGCTTAATGTTAGTCATCACAACATCCATACCAACACCCCGTCCACTGACAGCAGATATCTGCTTTGCTGTTGAAAAGCCGGGTTTAAAAATGAGAGACGCCAACTCTTTTTCCCCCATTTCCTCCATCTGCTCCCTGGTAATCAACTCCTTTTCAACAGCTTTTTCCCCCACAAGGGTGCAGTCAATGCCACCGCCGTCATCAATGATATCAATATAGACATGTCCTGCCTGATGGTATGCCTTGAGTTGAATTGAGCCTTGTCTTGGTTTGCCGGCTTTTTCCCGATCCTCCGGGGACTCAATACCGTGATCCACACTGTTGCGGATGAGGTGTGTTAAGGGGTCGGAAAGGGCCTCGATAATGGATTTATCAAGCTCGACATCCTCGCCATGGGTCACCAGCTTTATCTCTTTATTCAATTTTTTAGCCAGATCACGCACCACACGCTGAAATTTGCCAAATATCATTGAGACCGGCTGCATTCTCATCTGCATAATTTTTTCCTGCATCTCTGTTGTTATGCGGCTGATGTGCTGAATCACAGAATTGAGACCAGGCGTCTCCTTTACAAGGGGCATGGTTATCTGATTGAGCTGATTTCTGCCCAGTACCATCTCCCCTGCCAGATTGACAAGGTCGTTAAGGAAGGTTACACCCACCCTGATTTTCTCTTCTGTCTGTATGGGATGGGAGGTTTTTAACTCTTTTTCCATGGAAATATTTGGCACTATTTGCTTTTTCCTCTCTAATCGTGCCTTGGGTTCTGTCTCTGTTTTTGACTCTGCTGGTGTTTGTAGCTTTTTTTCTGTTTTGGCTTCTATTTGCTCTTTTGGTTCAGTCTCTGTTTTTTCTACTATCTGACCCTTTGGCTCTGCTTCTATTGTTTCTTCTATTATTGTCTGTGATTCTATTTGTGTTGATGTTTCTATTTGGGATAATGAGTGTGATTGTCCTGTATCTATGACCTGAATCTGCTCTTCGGGAATATCCAGTGCAAGGGGTAAAAACTCCTTTTCCAGAATGGTTGCAAAGGCAAATACAAAGGTTATCTCGTTGTCGAGACAGTCTAAAAGTCCATGTATGGAGTCAATGTCCAGTCTGGACTCAATAAGCTCACCTGTTGAGACAATGGCGTTTATTAAATCAAGTGGTGTTTTCCCCTTGTCGGTTAAATCCTTTTTGACATAAACGGTGATTGTATAGAGCCACTGTCCGTTCTTAAGAAAACGATCCAGCATATTCTCAGGGATGTCAAAGGTTCTGGAGTGCTTTCCGGTTTCAGCTTTCTCTTTAACTGTAACAATTTTGCTCTCCAGGGTAATACCTTGACACCCTTGTGCATTCTTGTTTCCCACACTCTTTTGATGCATTACAACTTCTTTTCCACCTTTGTCCGTTCCAGCTTTATCCGTTCCAGCTTTGTCCGTTCCAATTTTGTCCGTTCCAGCTTTGTCCGTTCCAATTTTGTCCGTGGTACTATCATGAGACGTTGCTAAAGGGTCTGTGGCCAATGAATTGGACTCCGATACCTCTGATTCCGACTGGTTCAGCGGAGATGGATTTGATGTGGCATGAGTCAAAGGCAATGAACTTAACGGGGATGTATTAAAAGTCAATGGATTTGATGTGGAGGCATTCAAAAGGGATGTAAGCTGATCTATTTGCGTTTCAATATCAATCTGTTCGCTGTTGCCAACATCATCAAACATGGTTCTGAGGGCATCAATTCCTGAAAAAAGGGCATCAATGAATTCAGTGGTGACACTCATCTTTTCTTCCCGCAGAAGAGAGAGCAGATTTTCCATTACATGGGAAAGTGTTCCTATCTTATGAAGGCCAAAAAAACCCGAAGCTCCCTTGATGCTGTGAACGGCACGGAATATGCCATTAACCCTGTCGGGATCAATGTTGTCAAGATCCTGTTCCATTGTTAGAAGATCAGGTTCAATGGATTCAAGATGCTGGATGGACTCCTCAACAAATACAGCAATCAATTCATCCTGATCCATCATTTTGTTATTTCCTTGCTTGTAATTTTAAAAAGTGCCGGAAACTGGAAAAAATTGGCAACCTTTAAAAATTTTTCACCAGCACCGGTTATCTCAAATAATTTGGATTCTGACATTACCTGGCGGTAGATGCCGATTATCAGGTTGACCCCAAGGGAATCCACAGTTTCAATGTGATCTGCCTTCAAAACAACCTTTGACACTCCAGGATTTGCCTTGAGTTTCTTTAAAAAAGAGTCCCTTAATACTTCAATCTTACTGGCCACAAGATCGGTTGTTGGCATTAAAAAGAGGGTATCTTTTTCAGGGTTTAAATCACTTGATGTTTCAATACCATATTTTTTTATTTGCTCCTTAAGGTCAATAACCGAGATACTGCTTTCAGGAATATCAAGTGTTTTTGAAAGAAGGGTGATTTCCATTGCTGTTCCAAAAAGGACAACAAAGGAGAGATCATTGTCGAGACAGTCGGCAAGGCCTTGAATACTTTCAATATCCAGGCTGGATTCAATGAATTCACCACTCATGTTAATGACATTGATGACATCAAAAGGGGTTTTGCCTTTCTGGGTAAGATCCTTTTTTAGAAAAAAATTGAGTGTATAAAGTGATTGCCCGTTTTTCAAAAAACGTTCCAGTTTTTCTTCATTGATTTCAAATACTCTGGGGACTTTTCCATTTTGGTGAGTCTCCTGTAGTGTGATCATTTTTACTGGCTTGTCGCTCTGTTGAAAACAGCAAGTCAGATTCATAATCTCCTTTTCAATATCATACTGCTCACTGTTGGCAATATCCTCCAGCATGTTACTCAGAAGGTTTACACCTGCCTGCATTGCCTCCATCTGCCCATGATCTGCCGTTATTTTTTTATACATAATCTGGGAAATAAGCTCTTTTATTGTATGGGAGAGTGTACGTATTTTCTGAAAATGGTAAAAACCGGAAGCTCCCTTTATACTGTGAATTGACCGAAATACACCATGTAAAATATCAGGGTCCATGTTATTTATATCTTTCTGCAGCTCAAGCAGATCAGATTTAATGGATTCCAGGTGTACCTGGGACTCTTTTACAAAAACATTGACCAATTCATCTTCCATCATCTGGATTTCTCCTCTCCTGAAATGCTGAACAGCGCTGAAAAGTGAAAAAAAGCAGCTACTTTTAAAAACTTGTTGCCTGCCCCTGTAATTTTAAAAAGTTTTGATTCGGAAGTCACCTGTCGGTATATTCCTATGATTAAATTAACGCCAAGGGAGTCTACGGTGTCAATCCCGTCTACCTGTAAAATAACGGTGGAGACATCCGGATGACCCGTCAGTGCTTCCAGAAAAAAATCCCTCAGTTGTTCAATCTGGCTGGCCACCAGATTCGTGTCCGGAATTAAAAAAAGTGTGTTGTTATCCCTATTGATTCTCATTATATACTCCTTTCCGGAGGTTTTTTTGCCATAAATCACTGAGACTATAGTTCTGTGATGATATGAACTCAAAATCGACATCTTATTGCTTTTTCAGAAGTTTTTGCAGTTGTCTGAACCAGGATAGATAGGGTAGGATAGATAATCCTGCCTTATCTTGTTAATCTTGGGAATCCTTATTCAGACAGTGTTCACAAAGCTTACAAGACCATAGGTATCGGCTTTGAGTATGAAGGATGCAGCTTTTTTTATTAAATTTCCTTGAAAACAAGGCTGACCGTTCTTCCGTCAACAATCACCTCCTGGCCTGCGGATGTCATGAAACTCAACCCCCGTTTATCTATCTGTGTCAGGGTTAATTCCGCTGGCTTGCGTACATTGTCCTCAAGCTTGAAGCCACTGCCTTCATCTGAAACTGAGATCCGTAATTGCTGCTTTTCAGCATAAATTTCAATTTCGATGTGAGCATTTTGTTTATAATTATTACCATGCTCTACAGCATTCAAAAGCGCTTCCCTGGCAGAAAGCAGAATAAGATCCCTGTCATTTCCTTTAGGAATGTATCGGGAAAGCAGGCACTCGTCTATCCATATACAAGCTCTGTCAACCTCTTCGTAGGTTGAAAAAAATTCGGAGCGGCATATGGGTTTGCCCCACGTTTCAGGATTATGAATACAAAGGAGAATTATGTCATCCTCTTGCTCCTTATTGCCCAACAGGGTATCCACAAGATGCTGGCAAATGCCTTTTGAGCGTTTTCCGGTAAGGAAGATTCCTGAAATATCCTGCTCAACTGCCTTATCTCCATTCCCGTTTTCCATGGCTGAAGACGGGAAACTGGGGTAAGTTATTTTGTACTCACTCCTGAAGAGTTCCAGGTTGGCATCAATAGCTGAAATCAGATCTTCTGTGAGAATACCATCTGAGAATAAAAAAAGGAATCTGTTTGGATGCAGTTGTTCAGATTCAGATACAAACAGCTCATCCATTTCCAGAGCACCCAAAACCATCCCGCCTCCATTAAGGGGAGTATAAAGGATTCTGTCGTCTGACTCAAATGAAACTAAAAGGCCTCCCGGGTTTCCTGCGGAAGCAAGTTCCAGATGCCCTGACCAGCGATCCCAGATAAGTGCCGTTGCACAGACGTGGGATTTGTCGTTTCCAACCTTTAGTAATTCACGGTTTACTGTTTTCAATAGCGACAGAGGAGCCTTATGGGTGTCCCATAAAGAGGTAAGAATACCCGTGAATGTGGCACTGGTGTAAGAACTCATCACATCATGACCTGCCACATCTGCCAGCACAAGAGCGCAGTGTCCGTCAGGTCCGAAACGGTGGCAACGCATCATGTCCCCTCCTGCCTCATGTAATGGTTGATAGGCAACATCAAGAAAAGGGCATAAATGGATGCAGCCCGGATGTATCAGTTGGGCCTGGGCCTGACGTACCAGAGATGCAGTTCGGGCATCTGAATTACGAGAGCCTTTCAGACGGGACTGGGATAGCGCAGATTCAATGATTTCAAGGGCAGTGGCCTTTGAAACCTGATCCTGGGGAATGATACCGTCAACCTTTTGTTGAACCGCATACTGAAAAGTTGAAGGATCATAGGAAGGGGTGTAAAGAAAAACAAGGATATGGGGATATTGTCTTTTAACAATTGTCAAAAGTCCCAACCCATCAATGCCGGAAGTAAAGATATTGCTGATAATGACCTCAACCTTTTTTTCCTTGTTTTCTATGTATTCAAATGCCTCTGACCCGTTGGCAACTCCTTTAACACTAAAACCTGCTTCTGTTAAAAGAGATGCATAGTGTGTTCTAAGTTGTGCATCTTCTTCTACTACAATTAGGCAAAGCCCTTTAAATGGGGATGATGATGAGAAAGATGCTTTATCAGAAGAAAGGTTGGGCATATCTCCATCTCCTGATTCGCTGGATATTTCATACCCACTGAAGCCCTCTTTTGTGTAGAGTTTAACGATGGATTTTAGCTCCTTAACATCCACGGGTTTTGGTAAAAAATCTGTGCATCCTGACCTTAAACTGCGTTGACGGTCCTGTTTCAATGCAAGGGCTGAAACCGCTACAATGGGTATATTTATGCCCATCTCCCTGATTTTTTTTGCAGTTTCAAAACCATCCATTCCCGGCATGAGCAGGTCAAGCATAATAAGATTGAAAACGGTTTCATTGAGTTTTATCAGAGCTTCTATTCCGTTCTTTGCCTCTGTCACTGCAAAGCCTTCAGCTATGAGAACTTCCGATATCAAAACCCTGTTAAAAGGGTTGTCATCTACAATAAGGATATGGGGTTTGTCTGTATCTGGCATTACCAGGCACTCCTGTATAGAGTAACTACCATGCCCTGACGGGCATAACGAAAATTGAAAATATTTTTAAAGATTCCTTAATGTTTGTCAATCAGGATGAGGATTGATGCTTGTGAATCAGGTGTGGGTTGATGCTTGTCAATGAGGAGAAAGTCAGTACTTGTTAATCAGAAGAAGTTTAATACTTATTAATCAGAAGAAAATTATTATTGGTTAATCAGAAGAAAATTATTATTGGTTAATCAGAAGAAAATTATTATTGGTTAATCAGAAGAAAGTTATTATTGGTTAATCAGAAGAAAGTTATTATTTGTTAATCACGAATTTAGGCATAACACGATGAAACTCAAAATATTCAATAAAAAGTAGAGACAAGGGATTCCTTGTCTCCACATTGTAATTAACTCACACTTTTATTCAAAATTTTGAAGAGTACTATACTGTTTTACCAACATAGTTTATGCAGTCATTGGGACATTTTTCAATGGCTTTATCCACATTCTCAACCTTTTCAGCGGAATAGCCATCACCAACTGTAATTGCAATATCTCCATCCATAACAAACATATCATCAATTCGGGTACATGCCTTGCAGCCAATGCATCCCTTGTCACAGACAGAGGTAACATCCTTTCCTTTATCTTTATTGGAACAAAGTACCGCCGGAACACGATCTTCTTCAAAAAGTGACATTGTAACAATATTTCTGGGACATGCTTTTACACAGGCACCGCATCCTATGCACTTTTCATAGTCAACAACGGCAAGTCCTTTTTCCACATGAATCGCATCATACTTGCATGCTGCAACACAGTCTCCAAATCCAAGGCAGCCAAATGTACAGGACTGAACCCCTGCTACCAAAGTTGCTGCAGCACATTTTTGTTCACCAAAGTAGTCGGTGCGTCCCTTTTTTTCATCTGCTGTGGCACCACAGTGTACCACAGGGCGAAAGATAAGGGCCTCTCCGGCCTCAATACCCATAATTCCGGCTACTTCAGCAGCACAGGCAGCTCCTCCAACAGGACACTTGTTTACCGGAGCATTGTCCTTGACAACAGCCTCGGCATAGTCACTGCATCCAATAAATCCGCAACCGCCGCAATTGGCGCCGGGAAGAGCATTGTTGACAGCTTCCACACGGGGATCAACCTCAACATGAAATTTGACATTGGCCCATCCAAGGATGTAGGACATTATAACAGCCATGACAAGCATGGTTCCGGCAGCAATGCCAATGGTTACAATAGTCATGAGCAGACCTCCTCACTCCCTCTGACAAAAAAATAATTGTCTTTTATAAGAAAATCCCTGTCTTGTAATGCTCTCAGGACTTTCATGCTTCGTTGTGGCGGTGAGCCGCCATGACCTTTATATCGGGAAAAATCCATTTCTGAAGATGCAATCCTGTACTCAGCATGAATTTCAGGTGTGCTGTTTGTTGTCAAAGCCTTTTTCAATCCAGAATCAACGCCTGTGAAACCCATGAAGGCAAGCGCCATTATGCCTCCCACAACAAGGGTGATGGCAGCTCCCTGAAAAGGCTCAGGGATATCACAAATCTCCATCTCCTCACGGATTCCTGACATGATAACAATTGCAATGGTAAAACCTACTCCTCCAAAAAAGGCAAGGATAAGAGAGCGCCCAAGATCCCAGGCATCAGCAGGATTTTCAACACCTGCAACATTACTCATTATTGTAAGACAGGCAAAGAGAATTGCACAGTTTGTCGTTATAAGGGGCAAAAATACGCCAAATGATTTGTAAAGAGCCGGAAAAAATTTGCGAACATACATCTCCACAAACTGAACAGAAGATGAAATTGCAAAAATATAGACTATATAACTTAAAACTGTAAGATCAATCTTTGCTGCCACTTCATCAGGAAGAAAAAATCCTCCAACAAAAGAGGTCACCGGAGCACCAGGAATAAGTATCATGGTGGTAATGCTCCAACTCAGAAAAGCGGCAATCGAAATAACAAAGGTTACTGCGCATCCCATACCAAATGCCATGTCCACTTTTTTGGAAACCCCGATAAAAGGGCATATTCCCACAAAATAGTAGAGCACAAAGTTATTGATCAGTGCGGCACTCAGTGCAATGAGAATGATATCAACAAGATAGTTCATAAAAATCATCTCCAAATATTGCAAAATTTCAGTGTTTCTATCTGGTAATATTTTTATAGTACAGGGAGTTTCATTTTATTCACTTCAAAAGCAAATAGTTATGAAAAAGCCAGCACAATGGGTACTTAAGTTCATATTACAGGAATTTCCACTTTATCACTGCAAAGGCAAAAAGTTACGAGAAAGTCCGATCAAAGGATACTTAAGTTCACAAGAAATATTGATCCATTGTTTTACACTGATATTTTTATGCATTTTTTGTCTTTCTGGAAGAGTACCAGTTAACAGCTCCCAAAAGAAGGCCCAAGGTAATAAAGGCACCAGGAGGCAGTACCATTATAACCCAATCAGGCCACGCAGCAGGAAGCAGATGAACCCCGAAAAGACCTCCGGTTCCAAGAAGCTCACGCACAGCAGCGATACTTGCAAGGGCAAGGCCAAATCCTATGGACTGCCCAATGGCATCTGCACCGGCAACAAAAGCCGACTGCTTGGACGCACATACCTCACAACGGCATATGATTAGGCAGTTAACAATTATCAAGGGAATATATGGCCCAAGAAGCTTGCTCATCTGATACACATAAGCGGCAAGAAACCTGTCTGCAATAGTTACAAAAGTTGCTATAGTCAGAGTAAACACAACAATACGCAGATGAGGTTTGAGCAGGTCTCTGATCAAACTTGTCACTATATTTGCACAAAAAAGAACAAAGGCAACTGAGCATGCCATTGTAATGGCAGGTTTCATTCCATTTGTAACAGCAAGAGTTGGACAGAGCCCAAGTAGCTGTCGATAAACAGGGTTTTCAGGAAGAATCCCCTGAACAAATCTTTCCATCGCAGTGGGTTGATCAGCCATTTATTCTTTCCCTTTTTGATTTTCAGTGTTTCTGTTTTTAAGCTCTTCTCCAAGATCGGCAATGGTCTGGTTGATCATGCGCGTAACGCAGTCTGAAGAGATTGTTGCTCCGGATATGGCATCAATTTCATTGGTTTTTTTTGCCCCTGTTTTGACAACTGTCAATGCAGTTGCCACAGCCTTTCCTGTAAATTGAGATCTCCACTGATCTTCAACAATTTTGTTGCCAAGTCCCGGAGTCTCCTTCTGATCCAGAATAAAAAGGCCGGTAATTTTCTCAACAGCGGCATCAAATCCCACAAGCAACTCAATTTTATCAGCATATCCCTGGGCAGATGCTTTTGCTACCCAACCAGCTCTTTTTCCATCATTAAACTTTGCGTCATAGACATTATAAAATTTGGTTCTTCCCTCTTTTTCAACAGCAATTCTGGAAGGTTCTATTCCAAGGCTGGCTCCGGAATGGGCAATTTTTGCAGCTTCTGCCTCACCAAGAACAACGACAGGAACCTTTTCCATGGTCTCCCTGATCTTGTTCTCTTCAATAACCGGCCCCAGAACCGTCTGAACACCTGCAAGGGACATTCCAAACAGAAATGCAAGGGTCAGGACAAGCCACGCCTGGAGGAGATTGTTTTTCTGTACTTTTTCTACCATATCAAGCAACTCCCATAGGTTTTGGAATGGTCCAACGGTTAATGAGCGGTGTAACGGCATTCATTATAAGGACTGCAAACATTACCCCTTCAGGATACCCGCTGAAGAGTCTTATGATCATTATAAGAGTACCGGTACCTACACCAAAGATAATTTTTCCCTTAAATGTAAGGGGACTTGTAACAGGATCTGTTGCTATGAAAAAAGCACCAAAAAGAAGAGCACCTCCAAAAAGGTGATGCATCAGAAGATCTCCTGAAAAAGATCCTGCAATATCAGCTATCCCGGCAATTACAAAAACGGAAGCAATAATACTTGCCGGAATCTCCCAGGAGGCTGTACCGCGAACACAGAGAAAAATTCCGCCCAGAAGACATGCAAGTGCACTTGTTTCACCAAGAGAACCATTTGTCATACCGAGAAAAAGAGCACCTATTGATGTGGGAATTGCACTCTGTTTCAAAGCTGTCAAAGGGGTTGCCTGGGATACAACATCCACAAGACTTGAAGGATCTTCATAGGCAGCAGCGCCCATAAGGCTTGCAAATGCTATCATTACAAAGGCACGTCCAACCATTGCAGGGTTGAATATGTTCATGCCAAGCCCGCCAAAAAGTATTTTTCCGATACCTATAGCAACAAAAGATGCAAGACATCCCACATACCAGGGAGCGGTACCAGGAAGGGATAGTGCCAGAATCATGCCTGTTACGGCTGCTGAGAAATCATCAAGAGTTGCAACCCTGTCCCGCATCTTTACAAAAAGTGTTTCTGCAACAAGGCAGGATACAATACAGATAATCATCTGCTTGGCAGCATTCATGCGAAAGATGTAAAGTGACATGAGGATCAACGGCAAAAGTGAAATCAGAACATCCGTCATCATCCTTTGGGTGGTAAAGGATTTATCTGAAATATGAGGGGATGGGGCCACATGGAGACCCTGGGTCCCGGAAGCTTTACCCTGTCCAGATTGTTGACTTGTATTAGACAATCTCGTTACTCCTTATTTTTCATTCTGCTTGCTTGCTGCAACCATGGCTTTACCTGTTCTGACCAACTGAACAATCTTTATGTTTGCAGGACAGGCATATGTGCAGCAACCGCACTCAAAGCAGGCATTGATGTTATACTGAATGGCCAGGGGAACATTGCCATAACGGGATGCCATGGCAAGTCTTGTAGGAACAAGGTTCATGGGGCATGCTTCTACACAGCGACCGCATCTGACACATGATGTTTCCAATCCACCGGCAAGCTCGTCGCGGGTCAGCACGGTTATTCCACTGGTTCCCTTGGTAATGGGGGTATTCATGTCAGAGAAGGCAAATCCCATCATGGGACCACCGGAGATCATCCTTGCTGCTTCAGGTTTAAGGCCCCCGCAGAACTCAATCACTTCAGAAACGCTTATTCCGATTGGAACAAAAATGTTTTTGGGGTTTTTAATACCGCCACCAGTGACACTCATGACACGATGTGTTAAAGGCACCTTTCTTATAACAGCATTTGCCACAGCCACCATACTTCCAACATTGCTCATTGCAACGCCCACATCAGAAGGAAGGCCCCCAAGCGGAACCTCAAGATCAAGAACTGCCTTGATAAGCTGCTTTTCACTTCCCTGGGGATAACGGGTTTTTACCATTGCTACCCTGATATCTGCATCTGAAACAGTTCTTTTTGTCTTTGCAATTGCTGCTTCCATCTTTTCAACAGCATCGGGCTTGTTATCTTCTATCCCAATTATTACCTGCTTTGCACTGACAGCTCTTGCAGCAAGCATTGCTCCTGCAACAATGGCTTCCGGAATCTCAAGCATTATGCGGTAATCAGGCGTCAGATACGGCTCACATTCACACCCGTTAACCATCATTGTATGAATCACCTTCTTTTCATCAGGCATAAGCTTGACATGAGTCGGAAAAGCAGCCCCTCCAAGCCCCACAATACCTGCACCATGAACAGCCGAAGCTATATCATGGGGATCAAATCCCTTAATTTCTGCAAAGTCCCACTCATACGATTTAAGGCTGTCCCATATCTCCTGTGTTGACGTTACAGGCAGGTCTTTATCAGCTTTAATGGTAATGGCAGGTAAATGTCTGCCCGTAGGCAGAGTCACAACTCCTGGCTTTGTTGCCTTTCCGGCAATGGATGCATGGACAGGTGCAGATACAAATGCCTTGGCAGAAGCCACAACATCCCCAACAACAACCTGCTGCTTGGCTTTAACAGCAGGCTGACATGGTGCACCAATGTGCTGAAGCAGCGGAAGTACAACCTGTTCAGGCGATGGCATAACTTCAATGGCTGCCCCTGCAGAGTAGGATTTGTTGTCAGGGGGATGAACTCCATGACGGAAACTGCCCCGCCCGGGAAACCCCTTAAATTTTGAATTACCCATTTTAAGTTTAATACTCCGGCAAATCTAAAAATAGTTAATCAGTTTTGCGCTCTTCTCAATACATGATCATCAGTATTAATAAGAGCACCATCAATTTCTTAATCAGTTAATTTAATTAACGATTAACTCCTGTAAAAATATCAGAACCATGTTTAGTATCAGCCAAATTAATATCTGTCAAGGCAAAACAACACACGCTAAATTAATACAATTTTATATATTTATGAGATTAGTGGAATGTGAGTATTATTTTTATGATGAGCAATTGAGAACATTGGGGTATTAATTTTCATAAATTTCAAATTTTGTTTCAGAACCAACAAGAGCGTCAATATTTTGCTGATATTCCTGCCGTTCGGTGCTTACAAGCCATCTGCTCCAATCTTCAATACTTTGCCATCTGCTTATGACAAGGGACTCCTCAGGCGAATCAACCCTTTTAAGAGTTTCTCCTCCAATGTATCCTTTTTGTTTCATTGCAGCAGCTCTTAGCTGCACAAAAAGAAGGTTAAGTTCATTTGCATGGTTCCGGGGAATACTTCTTTTAATCAAAACTTTAATTGTCATGGCAACCTCCTGATAAAAGTTAGTAAAAAATGAAAAAAACCTCTTTTAGAATATAGATAGGATGATCTAAAAAATCAATTTTTTTAAAAATATGGTATTGACTCATTAGATTTCATAAGGTATAAGGCTTCTCATAATTTCACTGGGTGATCGTCCAACGGCAGGACTACGGACTCTGACTCCGTCAATCTAGGTTCGAATCCTAGTCACCCAGCCAAGTAAATTCAAGGGGTTAGCCAAATCACTGGTTAAACCCTTTTTATTTTTCTGCTAAAACTCTTCCAGAAAAAATATGTTTTACCCCACTCCTGCTTTAATTTTATTTTGCATCCTTATTAGTTTACCGAACT
>NZ_LT828557.1:102860-110950 GCF_900170035.1 Desulfamplus magnetovallimortis
AGTTCAAATCCTACCAAACTGATTCAAACCCTTGACTATGCATGGAAAATTCCGGTATCAATGGATGTATCAATAACCCTTTGAGAAAGGAACGCTCCCATGAAGAATTCTTTCGTAAACCAATTCCCACATCAAAAAGTACTCAGATAAAATCGGCGTCACCATATTCTGGTGGCCAAACTTGGGTGGTGGTAAAAATGGTGCAAAACTTGAATTTGTTCAAGATTCTTAATGAAACAAAAGGAACAAAAATGAAACATTTCAGAAAAGAACTCTGGTTTGAAGTCCCCACAAGGCGGGCATTTATAAATATCACACCTGATGTTGAAGCCTGCCTTAAAGAGAGCAAAATAAAAAACGGACTGCTTCTATGCAATGCCATGCACATTACAGCATCGGTATTTATAAATGATGATGAATCAGGACTGCACCATGACTATGAAGTGTGGCTTGAAAAACTTGCTCCACATGAACCGGTTTCCCAGTATCATCACAATGGCTATGAAGACAATGCAGATGCTCACATGAAACGCCAGATCATGGGCAGGGAAGTTGTTGTTGCCGTTACTGACGGCAAACTTGATTTTGGAACCTGGGAGCGTATCTTTTATGGAGAATTTGACGGCAGAAGAAAAAAACGTGTTCTTGTTAAGATCATCGGAGAATGATCTTGTGAAGATCATCTTAAAAAACTTTCGTAAAGGTCATCATAAACTAATTTTGCTAAGTTCAGCGGAGAACAATAATGAGACTTCTTCTTATTGAGGATGATGCAAAAATTGCACAATTCATAATAAAGGGACTTATGTCGACCGGATTTGCCGTTGACCATGTCCTGAACGGAAGCGACGGGCTTTCAATGGCCACCATGGAGTCATATGATATTCTTGTCATTGACATTATGCTTCCGGAACTTGACGGTATCACGGTTATAGAAAAACTCAGAAAGGAGAAGATAAACACACCAGTTATTATTCTGAGTGCAAGGGACAGGGTGGCTGACAGAGTAAGAGGTCTTGAGGCAGGTGCAGATGACTATCTGACCAAACCTTTTGCATTTTCCGAACTTCTTGCAAGGATACAGGCTCTGATGCGAAGGGCAGGAGGAATTGTTGAAGCCACAACACTATCATGCGGAGACCTTGTGGTGGATATTATTAAGCGGGAGGTTAAAAGAGCGGGGAAAACAGTAGAGCTTCAACCACTTGAATACTCTCTTCTTGAATATCTTATGAGAAACAGAGAAAGAGTTGTCTCAAAGACAATGATAATGGAACATGTCTGGAACTATAATTTTGATCCAATGACCAATGTGGTTGAAGCACGCATATGCCGGCTGAGGGATAAAATAGACAAAGACTATCCCGTAAAACTTATCCATACAGTCAGGGGTGCTGGATATGTAATGAAAGAAAAATAATGTTATTTAAAATACCAACTTCTTTACAACGGATATGCAGAACACTGGCATTTCGCCTGACTCTCTGGTATGCAGGTATCTTTTCCATCTCCTCCTGTGCAGCTTTTCTGCTTTTCTACTTTCTTGTCTCACAGACCATTTTGAACCGTATGGACCAGGATCTGCTTGACAAGGCAGGGCTTTTCTCTGCTGTTCTCTCTGTTCAGGGTATTCAAGGCATAAAAAAAATTGCAGTACTTGAATCAAGGGCAGCCGGAGAAAGAAAGATTTTTTTTCGTCTCCTCTATCCCACAGGTGAAGTTTTTGCGTCATCTTATATGGATTACTGGCGTAATGTAAAAGTAGAAGCATCTGCTGTAAAACGCCTTATCAAAAGCCAAAGATTTTTTTTTGAGACAATCACCATTGAACCTGATCACCAGAATGTAAGAGTACTCTATCACCTTTCCGCACCCAACGTTGTCTTGCAGACCGGGCTTTCCATGGATACATATTCAAGTTTTCTGGCAGCATTCAAGAGGATGTTTGCAGGAGCTATGACAATTGTAGTAATTCTTTCGGCTGTTTGCGGCTGGTTCATGTCCCGCAAGGCACTGGGCGGCCTTGAACATGTTACGCGTACTGCAAGAGAGATATCCGGAGCAAGCCTTTCTGCAAGGGTGCCTGAAAGTAATAACCAGGATGAGCTTAATGAACTTGCAAAAACCTTTAACCGAATGCTTGACAGAATTGAAAACCTTGTAAGAAGCATACGGGAAATGAGCGACAATATTGCACATGATCTAAAAAGCCCTATTACAAGAATTCGGGGTCTTGCTGAAATCACTTTGCTTCACGACAGCTCTCCTGAAGCATATGAAAATATGGCAGCCTCAACAATTGAAGAGGCAGACAGGCTTCTTGACATGATCAATACAATGCTCGTTATATCAAGAACAGAAGCAGGTGTAGGCGGGTTTCAGTTTGAAACGTTGGACATATCAGCCCTTGTTGCAGAAGCATGCCATCTTTTTGTGCCAGTTGCCGAGGATTCAGGAATAGACTTTACATTCAACCTTGAACCAGATCTTATTTTAAATGCAGACAGGGGAATGTTACAGCGTGCCATCTCAAACATCATTGATAATGCTCTGAAATATACATCTTCTCCTGGAAATGTATGGGTTTATGCAAGAAAAACATTTGATTTTGAAAGCAAATCATCGGACTACCAAAACAAATCATCGGACTGCCAAAACAAATCATCGGTCTATCAAAATAAAACATCGCAATTTCAAAAAAATAGTGACAACAGGCAGGAAAACTTTTCAGCTTCAATACCCGTGACAATAGAAATCGGGGTTTTAGATACAGGTGTTGGGATTGCCACCGAGCATCTTGAGAGGGTGTTTGAAAGATTCTACAGAGCAGATCCATCAAGGAACAAGAGAGGAACCGGCCTTGGCTTGAGCTTTGCCAGAACCATTGCAAGGGAGCATGGAGGTGATTTGACCCTTAGAAGCACTTCCGGCCAGGGATCACTTTTTCTGCTGACATTACCATATGATAATTTTCAGGTCATTTAACAATCATCTTTCTGTATTATAGTAATGTCAGGTTAAAAGAAGGAGCGTTTTCTTGTTGTGAATTGTTTTTGATAATATAACGAATATTAAGGAGACTATTATGAACAAAATAATGAAAACTATTACAATGATTTTTTTCGTATCTCTTATGATGCTGCCTGCATCCTGTTTTGCCAAAAGTGTTCCCATGGTACCTGCAAGTTTCAGTGATCTTGCTGACCAGGCAAGACCTGCTGTGGTAAATATCAGAACAGTCAAAAATATCAGTGGTGGCGGAAGGGTATTTAACCACTTTTTTGGCCAGCCGTTCGGCGGTAATGACATGTTTCGCGAGTTTATGGAGCCTTTTCTGAGACAGCAGAATCCCAGACAAAACTATGAACAGAATAGTCTTGGTTCCGGATTTATTGTAAGTAAAGACGGTTATATTGTAACAAATAATCATGTCATTGAAGGAGCAGATGCCATCAGTGTAAAACTTTACGATGACAAAGAGTATGATGCAGAAGTTGTGGGGCGCGACCCTAAAACTGATCTTGCCCTTATCAAAATAGATGCAGACGACCTTATTCCGCTTAAACTTGGCAACTCATCTGAATTAAAGGTGGGAACATGGGTTGTGGCAATAGGAAGCCCCTTTGGCTTAGAGCAGACAGTGACAGCAGGAATTGTGAGCGCAAAGGGAAGAATATTAGGTTCCGGCCCATATGATGACTTTATCCAGACAGATGCATCAATTAACCCGGGTAACAGTGGCGGACCTCTTCTCAATCTTGACGGAGAAGTTGTTGGAATCAATACAGCAATCATAAAATCAGGACAAGGCATCGGATTTGCCATACCGTCGGACCTGGCAAAAGGCATTGTTGATCAGCTCAAAGATTCAGGAGAGGTTACCCGTGGATGGATGGGGGTTGCCATTCAGGATATAACCCCTGAACTTGCTGAATATTACAATATTAAAAAGACTGAAGGCGTGCTGGTTGGTATGGTTTATAAAGATCATCCGGCAGACAAGGCAGGAATAAAGGCCGGTGATATAATTACCAAAATAAACGATCTGCCTGTAAAATCAAGCAGGGAGCTAAGTGCATCAATTGCAGGGCATGGTGTTGGTGAAAATGTGACTGTAACCTTTATTCGTGAAGGCAAGGTAAAAACTGCCTCGGTTATTCTGGCAAAAAGAAGTGAATCTGAACCAGGTGCCATATATGATGAAACTGGCTTTGATGACTTTGGCATGAAGCTTGCCCCTCTTGATGACAATATTGCAGGACAGTTTGGTTATCGTATGAGGGTTTCAGGTCTTGTGGTAACTGAGCTTGAACCAGATGGAAAGGCAGCACAATCAGGTATCAGGGTTGGAGATCTGTTAAAGGAGGTTAACCACAGAGCAGTTGAAAATATTGAACAATATGCTGCCTTGATGAAACAAATTGATAAAGGAGAGAGGGTTCAGCTTCTCTTCAGAAGAGGAAATTCAAGTTTTATTGCCATAAGGCTTGTTAAATAAAAAAACATGCTTGACTTTTTCAGATTAAAATCCCCATCTTTTGGGGATTTTAATCTTCTTTTTTCTCAGCAAACCCCACCGCAACCACAGAGAATATAATCAATATACTCCCTGCAATCTGATAATATGATAGTATCTCCCCGAGAAGAGATATTCCTATTACAAGGCTTGTAAGAACCTCAAAGGTGCTTAGGATGGTTGCGGTGGTGGCACTTATCTCCTGAAGGCCGGCCTGGAATGCAACCATACCAATTACACTTGATATCAGTGCAACCATTACAGTTGCCATTATACCTGTCAAGGTTATATCCAGGGATAAATTGCCTGTTGCAAGCGAAGTAACTGTAAGCGTTACTGTATTAAAGAGGGTAATGTAAAATACAAGAAAGAAAGAACCCATCTTTTTAAGTGTACCATGTGACACAACAAGAATGTAATAGGCATAAAAAAGACCTGATACAAGGGCGAGCATGAACCCTGTAAATGTAAAATCCCCTGAAGTGTCAATCCCCACAAGAAAGTATATCCCTATAATAGAAATTGCAAGTGCTCCAATCTGTAGAAAACTGGCCTTTTCTTTGTAGAAAAGTACAGCCCCTGCCATTGTGGCCACAGGATAAATAAAGTGAAGAGTTGTTGCAAGACCGGTTGCCATGTGGTTGTACGAGGCAAACAGAGTCAGCATCATTAAAAAATACCCAAAAAAACTTGCATTAAACACTGGCAGAATCTGATCTTTTCTAATAGCAATGGATTTTTTTTGGGCTTTTAGAATACAAAAGATAATAGCGGCCGTGAACATGCACCTGAAAAGGCTGAAGGAAAATGGATTAAATCCCCCTTTATATGCAGTGGTGGCAAAAAGTGGAATACATCCAAAGCTTGATGCAGCAAGTATGATAAGAAGAATGCCCTTGATTTTATTATGTTTCATATTATTATCTATAAACTTCCTTGATTTTGAAAAATGAAAGGCAGAATATCCCAAAAAATATTTATGCACAAACATTTAGATCGATTTTCGGGCATCTTTCATTCCTATCTTTACACTTATATAGAGATCATCTCTTTTTATCGGGAATATCTATTTAAAAAATGCAAAATAATTCTAATTTGATTTAAAGGATGCCACATTTTGGCATCCTTCATTTGCCAGTTTACACTTTTTGGAGCCACATTCCCATTTTTAGGGAATTATCTCAAAAAACGTGTCAACTACTTTTGATGGATTCTGAAGGATGCCCACATTTTCACCTTAAAAGAGGAGCAGGGTAAAAGAGAAGATATGTTTAATTCAAAAAGAGTTGCCGTAACAGGCGGATGTGGTTTCTTGGGTTCTCATTTATGTGAGATGCTTTTAAAAAAAGGTTATGAAGTTATTTGCATAGACAACTGTTTTACAAGCTCAAAAAAGAATATTGAAAACTTTATGAGCAATCCCATGTTTGAGTTTATCCGCCATGATATTACATTTCCGTTATACATTGAGGTTGATGAAATATACAATCTTGCCTGTCCAGCATCACCTGTGCATTATCAAAGAGATCCTGTACAGACCACCAAGACATGCATACATGGAGCCATCAACATGCTGGGTCTTGCAAAGCGCCTGAATGCAAAAATTCTGCAGGCATCAACAAGCGAAGTATATGGAGATCCGGAAATACATCCCCAGCCTGAAGGATATTGGGGAAGAGTAAACCCAATTGGCATAAGATCCTGCTATGACGAAGGAAAAAGGTGTGCTGAAACACTTTTCTTTGATTACCACAGACAGCATAATCTAAAAATCAAAATAGCGAGAATATTCAACACCTATGGTCCCAGGATGCACCCGTCAGATGGCAGGGTTGTTTCAAACTTCATAATGCAGGCAATTGAGAACAAACCCATTACAGTATATGGGGACGGAAGCCAGACCAGGTCTTTTTGTTATGTTGATGATCTTATAAGAGGGCTTGTTTTTCTCATGGAATCTGATGATAAGGTAACAGGCCCCATCAATCTTGGAAATCCTGCTGAGTTAACAGTAATTGAACTTGCAAAGCAGGTCATTGAAATGTGTGGTTCAAAATCTGAAATTGAATTTAAACCCCTGCCTTCTGATGATCCTCTTAAAAGAAAACCTGACATATCACTTGCTGCTCAGGAACTTTCATGGTCACCCAAAGTCCCCCTTGAGAAGGGATTGAAGGCAACCATAGATTATTTCATGGGCATTTTTAATGCATAATAACATACCTATAACTATAATTGGAGCCGGCGTGGTCGGCCTTGCAATTGCAGCACGTCTATCCTGCAAACAAAAAGATATCTTTGTAATTGAGCAACATCCGAACTTTGGGCAGGAGATAAGCAGCCGTAACAGTGAGGTAATCCATGCCGGAATCTATTATCCTGCAAATTCTTTAAAGGCAAGGCTTTGCCTGGAGGGAAACCGCATCCTGTATGATATATGCCGTCGGCATAAAATTCCCCATCGAAAATGCGGCAAACTCATTGTTGCAACAGATAAAAGCGAAGAAGAATCTCTAACCAGTATAAAAAAACAGGCAGAAGATAACGGAGTGACTGACATCCACTATCTTTCTCAAAAAGAAATCCGGAACCTTGAACCATCTGTCAATGCTGTTTCTGCACTCTTTTCTCCTTCCACAGGAATAATTGATGCCCATAGACTCATGCGCTACTTTTTTGCAACTGCAAAAAGAAACAAAACTCAATTTATATTTAACTGCCGTGTAAGGGAGATTGAAGCCCAAAAACAAAAAGGGGGACTTTACAAGGTGTCAGTTGAATATATTGATGGTCAGTCAGATCATTTTGTTACAGAAAGGATCATAAACTGTGCCGGACTTCATTCCGATGAAGTGGCAAGTGCCATGGGTCTTGATGTTGATAAGCTTGGCTACAGGCTTCACTACTGGAAGGGGGAGTATTTCAGCCTGAACAGCATACCTGGAAAAAAATTATACTTTTTTCCTGAATGCCAAAAAGTCCCTGAATATCAGAAAATTCCTGAATGCCAGAAAGTTCTTGAATGCCAGAAAGTTCTTGAATGCCAGAAAGTTCCTGAATGCCACAAAGGCTTTTTTGAATATAAAAAACCAGAAGAGTCCTTGGTTAATTTTATAAAACACCTTGTCTATCCTGTGCCATGCCCAAATAATGAAGGTCTTGGAATACACCTGACAATGGATCTTTCAGGCCGTATCAAATTCGGCCCTGATGCCACCTTTCTTGACAAAAGGGATAAAGATTACAGTGTGGATATTTCAAAAAAAGAGCTGTTTCATGAAGCTATCAAACGCTACCTGCCATGTATAAAAAAAGAAGACCTTGTGCCGGAAATGGCTGGTATCCGTCCGAAACTTCAAAAAAAAGGGGATGGAGTAAAGGATTTTATTATAAAGGATGAGAGTTGCAACGGACTTGAGGGTGTAATTAATCTTACAGGCATTGAGTCACCAGGCCTGACAGCAAGTCCCGCCATTGCAGGCTATGTGGAAAGACTTATAAACGGATAGTATATTTATATGAAAGTCTCAATAAATAGCTGTTTTTAAAACGACTTTCATTTCTTCGATTGTGG
>NZ_LT828557.1:111050-128468 GCF_900170035.1 Desulfamplus magnetovallimortis
CAAGCTTCATTTCCCAGTTCACACTTTCTGGAGAGAAAACTCTGATGTGCGGAAATTTCTAACAAAAAAGTGTAAAGTACTTTTGGGTTCAAATGAAGGATGCCAAAAGTTTAAGCTACTTTTTTAGTTGATATTAAAGATGCCACATATTACTCTCAAACCACAAAAAAGGAATTATTTAACTTTTCCCTCTTTCCATGCCTGGAGCAACGCATCATAATCAACTGTTTCACCCTGGGGTTTTTCATTATCAAGCTTTGCCTTTGGAGCGCCGGGCTGATTCAGCCAGTAAGCCTCATCTTTTTCCTCATTAAGCAGAGGGCCTTTGTCTCCCTGTACGCCTGAACGGGCAATTCTTTTAAGGATTCTGTCCTGCTCCTTGGCAAGATTGTCCATAGCTGTTGATACAGTAACTTCACCAGCAACCGCCTCACCAATGTTCTGCCACCAGAGCTGTGCAAGTTTCGGGTAATCAGGAACATTTGTTCCGGTAGGTGTCCAGGCAACCCTTGCAGGGCTTCTGTAAAATTCCACAAGACCACCAAGCTTTGGTGCTCTTTCGGTAAAGGATTCATGACGGATATCGCTGTCACGAATTGGTGTCAGGCCAACATGTGCTTTTTTAAGGGAAACAGTCTTGGCAACGCAGAACTGGGCAAAGAGCCATGCTGCTTTTCTGCGATCAACAGGGGTGCTGTTCATCAATGTCCAGGAACCACAATCCTGATATCCAAGTTTCATCCCCTCTTCCCAGTAAGGACCATGGGGTGACGGAGCCATACGCCATTTAGGTGTGCCATCTTCATTTACTGTCGGGCCGGGTTTTACCATATCTGAAACAAATGCTGTGTACCAGAAAATCTGCTGTGCAACATTACCTTTTGCAAGGAAAGGCAGATACTGATAAAAATCCATTCCAAGTGCACCAGGAGGTGCATATTTACGTAGCCAGTCCATATATTTGGTCAATGAATATTTTGCAGCAGGACCGTTTGCAGCTCCACCACGGCTTACACTTGCACCAACAGGTCTGTTGTTCTCATCAACCCTGATTCCCCACTCATCTACAGGTTTTCCATTGGGAAGTCCCTTGTCTCCGGCACCAGCCATTGAAAGCCATGCATCTGTAAATCTCCATCCAAGATCAGGAGCTTTCTTGCCGTAATCATTATGACCATAGACAGCTTTACCATCAATCTCCTTTACATGCTCTGTAAAGAACTCTGCAATATCCTCATATGCAGACCAGTTGACAGGAACACCAAGCTCATAACCATAAAGCTCTTTGAACTGCTTTTTAAGGTCATCTCTTTTGAACCAGTCATAACGGAACCAGTAAAGATTTGCAAACTGCTGATCAGGAAGCTGATAGAGCTTGCCGTCAGGAGCGGTTGTAAAGGATTTCCCCATAAAATCATCGATATCAAGTGTGGGAAGAGTTACATCCTTTCCTTCGCCAGTCATCCAGTCACTCAGGTTTACCACACTACCATATCTGTAGTGTGTACCTATAAGGTCAGAGTCGTTGATATAGGCATCAAAAACGTTCTGGCCTGACTGCATCTGGATCTGGAGCTTTTCAATAACATCACCTTCCTGAATAAGGTCATGTGTGACCTTGATACCTGTGATCTCTTCAAAAGCCTTTGTCAATACCCTTGATTCATACTCATGGGTTGGAATGGTCTCGGAAACAACCTTGATCTCCATCCCCTTGAATGGTTCCGCTGCTTTGATGAACCACTCCATCTCCTTGAGCTGCTCCTCCTGGGTCAATGTTGATGGTTGAAATTCACTTTCAATCCATTTTTTGGCTTCTTCAACTCCGGCAACAGCAGAGCTTACGCCAAAAACCAATAGAGCCGCACCTGTCAAGCAAAGTTTTGCAGGTACATTACCAAACCAGTTCTTCATAATAAAAGGTCTCCTCCATACGGCCTTGCTGTAAAGGGGTTATCAAAAATAATAGTTCCGGGCAAAAGGCCATTAACACCACAGAACTCCCCCTCACTAATCTTAAAATATAGTATTCCAGATAATTAATCAGAATCGACACCTATGATCTTTTGAGCCTTGTTAATACTGTCTGAATCAGGATGCCCAAGATTAACAAGATAAGGCAGGATTATCTATCCTGAACATCCTTTTCATCCTGGTTATCCTGATTCAGACAAATGCAATAACTGCCGGGAAAGCAATAAGATGTCGATTTTGAGTAATTAAATTAATAATTAAAAAGTCTAACTATCTGTTATCTGGATTAATTCTTTTGACCAAAAAATAAAATAATATTCTGGAAATCTATATTATCCCCACCTCATTACCACAACCATCCAGGCAAGAGAAAATCCAAATGCAATCCATATTGAAAAGGGAGTCAGCCCAAGCCATGCAAGGTGAATGTATGCGCTGCTCAGAAGTCCTATGAAAAGACGATCTCCCCTTGTGGTACTAAGTGGTATGAAACCCCGTCTTTTAATGCAGGGTGAAATCACCTGCCATATTGTCATGGCAATTAGAATACATACAATAGTTGTGAAAAAAATCGCAGTGGGCAGTGTCCATGCCATCCATTCAAGATTCATCATATCCTCCTTTATACTCTGCCCATTGCAAAACCCTTGGCCATGTGATTTCTTACAAACCAGATGACCAGCGCACCCGGAACAATGGTCAAAATGCCTGCTGCAGCAAGAAGCCCCCAGTCAAGACCTGTTGCGCTTACAGTACGTGTCATTGTGGCAGCAATGGGTTTGGCTTCTGTTGTTGTAAGTGTTCTTGCCAGAAGAAGCTCAACCCAGGAGAACATAAAGCAGAAAAAAGCAGTTACTCCCACGCCTGATCGAATCAGGGGCATGAACACCATTGCAAAAAAACCGGGAAAAGAGTAGCCGTCTATATATGCTGTCTCATCAATCTCCTTTGGAATACCGGACATAAAGCCCTCAAGTATCCATACTGCAAGGGGAACATTAAAGAGGCAGTGGGCAAGGGCCACTGCAATGTGAGTATCAATGAGTCCAAATGTTGAGTATAACTGGAAAAAGGGAAGCAGAAAAACCGCAGCCGGTGCCATTCTGTTTGTCAAAAGCCAGAAAAACATCTGGCTGTCACCTATGAATCTGTATCTTGAAAAGGCATATGCAGCAGGAAGAGCAGTTACAAGGGATATCACAGTATTTATACTTACATAAATAATGGAATTAATATACCCTGAATACCATGAAGGATCTGTAAAGATCTTCATGTAGTTGGCAAAGGTGATCTCTTTTGGATAAAGGGAAAATGTGGAGAGAATATCTGCATTGGTACGCAGTGACATGTTAAGCATCCAGTAGATGGGTAGCATAAGCAATATAAAGTAAAATACAAGTGCAAAATTGCGTTTTTTTATTTTCATCAGGCTTCTCCTTTACCAACATTCTGAAGCACCTGGTAAAAGAGCCAGGAGAGCAGCAGAATAATAAGAAAATAGATCAGGGAAAAGGCTGCCGCAGGTCCAAGATCAAACTGCCCCACAGCAATTTTTACAAGATAGATGGATAGAAATGTAGTGGAATTGCCAGGCCCGCCTCCTGTGAGGACAAACGGCTCAGCATAGATGAGAAAACTGTCCATGAATCGTAGCAGAAGTGCAATTGTTAAAACACCTCTCATTTTGGGAAGCTGAATATATTTGAAAACTGCCCAGGAAGATGCTCCGTCAATTTTGGCTGCCTGAAAATAGGCTTCAGGGATGGCTCTCAACCCTGCATATGCAAGAAGTGCCACAAGGGGTGTCCAGTGCCAAACCTCCATGAGCATAAGGGTTATCCATGCCTGCATTGGACTTGACGTGTGGTCAAAGGGAATGCCCATTCCGTTTATTGTTGCACCCAGAAGCCCGATATCAGGGCGGGTGAAAACAATCCATATGGTACCTATTACATTCCATGGAATCAAAAGAGGAAGTGCAATAAGAACAAGGCTCAATGAAGCACTCCACCCTTTTTTGGGCATCATTAGTGCGATGATGATACCAAGTGGAATTTCAATAAGAAGAACAAGACCGGAAAAGAGGAACTGTTTTAAAAGTGCTTCATGGAGACGGGAATCAGAAAGCACCTCCCTGAACCATTCCACTCCCACAAAAACACGTTCACCAGGGCCGAAAATATCCTGTATGGAGTAATTGACAACTGTCATCAAAGGAATTATGGCACTGAAAGCAACAATAATAAAAACAGGCAATACAAGAAACCACGCTTTATTATCTTCCCACTTATTCATTATGCATTACCTCCTGTTTTTGTCATGTTGTAAAAGGCGTTCATTTGCAAATAGCCTTATCCATTCATGGGGAAACTCCAGCCATACATAATCAGAGTTGCACGACTGCCCTTCGGAAAGCCTTGCTCTTAAAGTAAAACCTGCCATCTCGGCTGTGAGAATCTTGAAATTACCCTGATCCTGCAATGCTTTCACCTTTGCTTTGATACGGCTACCATTTTTGCTTGAGGAGATTCTGTTTTCAGAGCTATTGTTGCCGTTGATGCCATTCTCAGAGCTTTTGGTGAAGAGTTTATTGGCATTTAATCCATTATTTGCTGATGCGGTAGGTTCATCATCATATTCATTATCATGGACTTTAAGATAGAGAGGACGAATGCCAAGCTCAAGTTTACCAGATGCCTTTGCCGCAAGCTCTGCAAGGTCATCCCCAATGGAGATGACCACATCATTTACAATGGCCTTGTTACCTTCCACCCTGCATGGAAGAAAGTTCATGCCGGGACTGCCTATAAAATATCCCACAAATCTGTGGGTTGGATTTTCAAAAAGTTCCTGGGGTGTTCCAATCTGAACAATTTCTCCGTCATACATTACAACAACCTTGTCGGCAAAGGTCAGTGCCTCAACTTGATCATGGGTTACGTAAATAAATGTAAGCTTTAGTTGCTCATGTATTGTCTTGAGCTTGCATCGAAGCTGCCATTTTAGATTTGGATCAATGACCGTAAGGGGTTCGTCAAACAGAATAGCTGCAACATCATCTCTTACAAGGCCCCTTCCAAGTGATATTTTCTGTTTGGCATCAGCAGCAAGTCCGGCAGCCTTTTTCCCGAGAAATGGCGTAAGTTCAAGAACTTCAGCTATCTCACGTACTCTCTTGTCAACTGTATTCTGGTCAAATTTTCTATTTCTCAACGGAAATGCCAGATTGTCATATACTGTCATTGTGTCGTATAAAACCGGGAACTGGAAAACCTGTGCAATGTTTCTCTTTTCCGGCGGCATTTCCGTTACATCTTTTCCGTCAAAAAGAATTCTGCCTTTACTTGGCACAAGCAGACCGGAAATAATATTAAGAAGTGTGGTCTTTCCGCATCCAGAAGGACCAAGAAGCGCATATGCTCCGCCATCCTCCCATATATTATCAATAAGTTTCAAGGCATAATCCGAGTCCGAGGATGGATTTTTAATGTAACTGTGTGCAATCTTGTTTAAGTTTATCTCTGCCATAAGTGTTTTCCCATATATTCTGTTCTGCCTGTGTATTATTATTAAGGGATGAATTTGCTAATAACGGCCATGGCAGCACCATCTGCCACAACGAAGTATGAAATTCCTTTAAAAACAAGCTTTTACATAGACTATCTTATAAACGGCTATATGGAGATTGGCCGTGGGGATGTTAAATGGGCAAATGCTTTAAAAGCAATTTCTTTGTACCCTGCCGAAAAAACTTTTCAGGAAGGCGCAACAACAAGTTCATCAGACTCTGAATAGACAAAAAAACAGGCAGGATTAACAAACACATCTATTTCAGAACCCATCTTCCTTGAATGAATTCCCACCTCCTGGATAACGATATTTGTACCGTTGAAGTTGGCATGCAAAAAGGTTTCTGAGCCATTAATTTCAGAAAGTTCCAGTTTTGCGGAAAGCTTTATATCAGCCTCGCTGTTCTTTTGCAGAAAAAAGTGGTTGCAACGAACTCCGAATTTGTAATTTCCATTGCTCAAACCACTTATATGCCCTGACAGAGTCAGATCAATATCCTGTCCAAGGTGCGCTGTGCCCTCTATAACATTGCAACCTATATAATTAATTGGCGGGTCACTGAAAACCTCAGCAACACGGGTTGTGGCAGGGTGATGATAAACATGGGGAGTTTCCCCGGTCTGAAGAATCCTTCCCTCATCCATTACAACAATATTACCTCCAAGCATAAGAGCCTCGGCAGGTTCTGTGGTGGTATAAACCACAATGGCATCCCGCTTTTTAAATATTTCCTGCAACTCTATCTGAAGCTCTTCCCGCAGTTTGTAATCAAGATTTACAAGTGGCTCATCAAGAAGCAGCAACTCGGCATCCTTAACAATTGCCCTTGCAATTGCTGTCCTTTGTTGCTGTCCGCCTGAAAGCTCAGAAGGCAGACGATCAAGCATCTCCTCAAGATGAAGCATCTGTGCAGCTTCCCTGACCCTGCGGTCAATCTCTTTTTTATCCATTTTGTTCACCTTAAGAGGTGAGGCTATGTTGTCATACACTGTAAAGGATGGATAATTAATAAATTGCTGATAAACCATTGCAATGCTTCGCTTGCGAACAGAAAGGCCGGTGATATCCCTGCCGTCGAGAAGCAGTTGACCGCTTGTGGGACGATCAAGACCTGCCATGATCCTGAGCAGGGATGTCTTGCCAGAGAGAGTACGCCCCAGCAACACATTGCGTGAGCCAGATTCAAAGCTCAGGTTAATATCGGCAAGGTGCATTTCGCCATCTACTCTCTTGTGAATGTTTTTTAGGGATAATCCCATTTATTCTCTCCCCTTTCTACAGTAAACGGTCATGGCCGGCATTCAGCCACCCCCGAATATGAAAATTTGTATCTATTTCCACGGTAAACGGTCATGGCTGACATCCAGTCACCCCCGAATATGGAAAATTGTATCCATTTCCACGGTAAACGGGCATGGCTGCCATCCAGCCACCCCCGAATATAGAAAATTGTATCCATTTCCACGGTAAAAAACAGAATTTTCGGTTGGTTCTAACTTCGGCCACTATAGAGAGACAATCCCCCCGTGCATGCACATTACGAAGGCAAACACAGGGAATTTATCCTACAAAAAATGGCCGAAAAGAGAGTCAAGCCCAGAATTTTATTGATTTTTAATTGTTTTTTTTGACTAATGTCGCACCCCGTGGGTTTTCAGGTCTATACTGCCCATAACATTATGATTTTACAGAATATTGACTAAAGTGTTAACGAAAAATACCCACAGAGAATTATTTTTTTAACTCACGATTATGGACTCTTCGCAGATGATCGAAATGTCTATTTAGTGATGAAAAACGAACATCAGCCAAACACAAATGAACACAATTGAATTAAAAAACAATAAAAATTAATTAGAAACGAACATTTATTTATTGTAAGTGAACAGGATTTAATTGATTAATATAATTTTGAGCATATTGTCAAGATTTAAAAAGAGATTTTTTCAGTATAACTGCAATGCCCTGATAAGCGCATGCAACATTTAGGAATGAGAACGAAATAACTTGAGTGTACCCTTTTTGAACTATTCTCCCCCTCTCCAGTCATGGAGAGGGGGTTGGGGGGTGATGTTGTTGGGCAAGTTATTTCAGACTTATTCTTTAAAAATAGGGGCGAGAAAATTATATCCAGTCAAGAGTTCTATCAACGGCTTTTTTCCATCCTGCATATTTCTCTTTTCTGACAGAATCATACATATCCGGCGTCCAGGTGGAGTGAATGCTCCAGTTGGCCTTGAGATCTTCAGTGCCTTTCCAGAACCCCACAGCAAGTCCTGCGGCATAGGCAGCACCCAATGCTGTTGTTTCAGCCACCTGAGGCCTTATCACAGGTACATTGAGAATATCTGACTGAAACTGCATCAAAAGGTTATTGTGAACCATTCCACCATCAACTTTAAGTTTTGTAAGATCAACTCCTGAGTCAAGATTCATTGCACCAACAATATCCTTTGTCTGATAGGCTGTGGATTCAAGTACTGCCCTTGCAATATGGTTTCTGTTGGCATAAGCTGTAAGACCTACAATCACTCCCCTTGCATCAGATCGCCAATAGGGGGCAAAAAGGCCGGAAAAAGCAGGAACGCAATATACTCCGCCATTATCAGGCACAGAAGAGGCAAGCTCTTCAATCTCGGGAGCACTTTTGATCAACTGAAGATTATCCCGCACCCACTGTACAAGGGCACCTGCATAGGAGATTGACCCCTCAAGAGCATAAACAGGTTTTTCGCCTGCTATCTGATACCCAAGGGTTGTAAGAAGGCCATGGGTTGACTGCACAGCTTCGGTTCCGGTATTAAGCAGCAGAAAACAGCCTGTGCCATATGTATTTTTTGCTTCTCCAGGTTTAAAACATGTCTGGCCGAACAGAGCAGCCTGCTGATCTCCAAGATTTCCACATACAGGCAGCTCTGCACCAAGCGGCCCATCTTTTCTTGTGTTTCCCCATGTCATGCTGTCAGATGATGGGGTAATTTTGGGCAATCCTGATGCCGGAACTCCAAGAATCTCCAAAATTTCACTGTCCCATGAAAGTGTATTGATATCCATGAGCATAGTACGGCTTGCATTGGTGACATCAGTTGCATGAGATCCACCATCAACACCACCTGTAAGATTCCAGATAATCCATGTATCCATGGTTCCAAACATGGCATCGCCTTTGAGGGCAGCATCCCTTGCAGCCGGCACATTTTCAAGAATCCATTTTATTTTAGGCCCTGAAAAGTATGTTGCCACAGGAAGCCCTGTCTTTGCCCTGAATCTATCCTGTCCTCCATCCTTTACAAGCTCCTGACAAATCCTGTCTGTTCTTGTGCACTGCCAGACAATTGCATTGTGAAATGGCTTTCCTGTATGCCTGTCCCATACAACAACGGTTTCCCTCTGGTTTGTAATGCCAATTGCTGCGAGTTCGGAGCCTTTTATTCCTGTTTTTTCAAGAGCGCCCTTTATTACTGAAGCAGTGTTGTTCCATATTTCTATTGGGTCATGTTCAACCCAGCCGGGCTTTTCAAATATCTGGCGATGCTCTTTTTGATCAACACCGACAATATTGCCTGCATGATCAAAAATAATAAAACGGCTGCTTGTGGTTCCCTGGTCAACTGCACCTACATATTTTGTCATAAAAGCTCTTCTCCTTTTTTTACTTTACTCGTAACTTATAAGTCCTTTCAGTAGCCACCACGCATAGTATTTCTCAAAAAATTAAAGCACAACATCAAGTGGGCGGTTTGAGAAATTACGACTCATGGGTACTTTATATTTTCCCTGATTGCCCTGCATATCCTCTGGCAGCTCATTTCAGTTATCTCTTTTTCAGGCCCTTCAACCATGACACGCAAGAGAGGTTGTGTGCCTGAATACCTGACAAGAACCCTTCCATCATCTCCAAGCTCATTTTCTACAGCACCAATTTCGTCTGCTATCTTTTTGATCGCCATGAAATCAGGACGGGATGCGTCCACTGTAACATTCATAAGTATCTGTGGATAAACCTTCATGATTGAAGCAAGTTCTGACAGAGCTTTTCCTGTCTCCATCATAACTTCAATTAGACGAAGTGAACTCAAAAGCCCGTCACCTGTTGTGTGATACTGTGAAAAAATCATATGACCGGAATCTTCTCCACCCATGACTGCACCTGATGCTCTCATCTCCTTCAGAACCTCTCTATCTCCCACATCAGTTACAAGATGTTCTATGCCAATTGAGTTCATTGCTCTTATGAAACCTATGTTGCTCATGACTGTACTAACAACTTTATTGTTTACAAGTCTCCCTTTTGTTTTTGCATGGGCTGCACATATGGCAAGAAGGGTATCTCCAGTTACGGTTTTTCCTGTCTCATCAACGGCAATAAGCCTGTCCGCATCTCCGTCAAGGGCAATTCCAAGATCTGCACCGAGTTTAAGAACTGCCTCTGCAAGGCTCTCTGTATGCTGTGAACCGCAATTGTGATTGATATTTTTTCCATCAGGATCTTTATGGATAAAGTGGGCTTCAAAAAAAGGTTTTGTGAAAAGCAGAGGGGCAACTGTTGTAGCTGCTCCGTTGGAACAGTCCACAACTATCCTTATTCTTTTGCCGTAAAAACAGCCCTCATGATTTTCATGATCAGGGTGGGTAGTTGAATTCAACCATGAAGATTCAGCGTTGCAATTTTTCTTGTTATCCCCTTGCAACAGAGGCTTGAATGTCTTTTTCAGAAACTGACAATAACGCAGGGGTGCATCGGAAAGGTATTTTATCCGACCTGTGTGGCTTGTATTTTTTACATCTTCAGAATCGCCCTGCTGAAGGCTCAACTGTGCAATTCTTGATTCAATATAAAACTCTTCGTCGTCGGAAAGTTTGTACCCGCCTTTTTTAAAAATCTTTATCCCGTTATCCTGCCAGGGATTATGAGAAGCAGATATGACAATGCCCGCCCCTGCACCTTCAATAATGCCTGCCCCTGCGTCTTCAATAATGCCTGCCTCTGAATCTTCAATAATGCCTGCCTCTGAATCTTCAATAATGCCTGCCTCTGAATCCTCAATATCAGATATAAGAAAAGCCACACCAGGGGTGGGAATGACTCCACTTACCAAAACATCCACCCCCACCGAAGCAATGCCGGCTGCAAGTGCTGATTCCAGCATATCCCCTGATATCCTTGTATCCTTTCCAATGACAATTATCCCGTCACCATTCTTTTTTACAAATTGGGCAACTGCCATACCAATCTTCATTGCCATACAAGATGTCATGGGATAATGGTTTGCAAGTCCCCTTATCCCGTCTGTTCCAAATAGTTTTTTCATTTTTTTATTAGAAAGTCTCCATAACATGCTGATATACAACGACTTTAATGTTTAGTTGTGATGCGTCAGCAAACATGGGAGTTTATTAGAAATTATCCATAACATGCTGATATATAACGACTTTAATGTTTAGTTGTGATGCGTCAGCAAACATGGGGGTTTATAAGAAAATCTCTGTATTTAAAACTTCATCAAGTCTGATATCTGCCTGATAATTGTATTTTCCATTGATTCAAGCCAGTTGCTTCCAGCCAGTGATGCTGATGGTTCCAGATTCTTTATAACCTTGACATAGCTTGATCCATATAACCTGATATTTTTTTCAACATAAGGAATAAATCTGGAAAAAAGCTTATCACTATCTTCGTTAAACAGGATTGCGGAATCATTCAAAGGGATACTTGCATCATTAAAGTGGGTTATTGGATCAAAAGGAATCGTTGGATCTTTTTTGTTAATAAAAAGTTCATGAACAGACTGCCATTGTTCAATAATAGGCTCAAGTGCTTTTCCGGATTGAAGATGTCGCGATTTTTTAAGGCGATCAACAAAATCTCCAAGGCGTTTAATCCGTTCGTCAATGGCAATTTCAAGGGTATCTTTCATACCCTTGAACAGATATTTTTCATGAAGCGAGGATACAAAAAGGGCTCTTACATTGCGATACCAATACAGCAGGGAAATCAGGGCAGCAATATAACGGCAGTTGTTCATGAATATTCTCTTAATATCAGTATAGATACCAGTAGTACGTCGAATTGAACCCTCCTTCATGGCACCTCCAAAAAGAAGTCTTCCCTCTTCAGCCACATCCTTTCGCCATATGGTACCGGCTGCGGTTACTGTACCAAAAGGGAGACGGCACGGCCCCACAACACCTCCCTGACCACCAAGAAAAACAGGTTTGCAATTGAGCATGACCCCCTGATAAACATTACCAAAAATTGAAGGTGTTGCCTTGTCCTGATTGGGAGTATAATTAAAATGGATAAAAGAGCTGCCAACTTCACTGTGATCCTTGCGGCTTGTGCCCCCTGCCATAAGGCAGTCACAAAAATTGATAAGGCTACCCAGAGTCACAAAAGGAAAAAGTATTGTCTGCTTCAGCCCAACTGTATGGGCAGCACAAGCCTCCTCCTCCAGAATGGTTCCCCCCCTGACATGGGCACCAGAACCAAATGTATTGCTGCCTGCAAATAGACACTTCTGAAAAAAGCCGCCACCAAGGCGGGTTCCAGGCCCCACAAACACATCATCAAGTGTTACAGGTGCCTCAAAACCGATAGAAGCACCCTCCATGATCAAAGTCTTTTTTCCTGTAATCCTTGTTCCAGGATAAAAAGAGACTCCTTCACCGGAAATCCTGGAAAGATCAATTTCATCTCCTATGAATACAGATTGTGGCAGGGGCATATTAACCCCTTTTTCAAGAAGCACCTTTATTTTTTCATCTAAAGCCATTTACGATCGTCCCTGTGTTCAAGAAACAAGCTGTTATGGAGATTGTCACATAAACCTGTAAACAATGCCTCCCCAGGTGAACCCTGCACCAAATCCTACAAAAAGGACAGTATCACCGCTCTTTCCCACAAGATTTTGCTCAAGGGCTTCATCAAGGGCAATGGGAATGCTTGCCGCTGTTGTATTTCCGTATTTCTGGATGTTATTGAAAATCCTGCTTTCATCCAGTTTCATGAACTGCTGATAGGCCTGATTGATCCTCAGATTTGCCTGATGGGGAAATATCAAATCCACATCATCAAGCTCCATTTCAGCTTTTTCAAGAACTTCCTTTGTAACCTGGGGCAATTTTCTCACTGCTGTTTTAAATACAGAAGAGCCGTTCATCACAGGATAATAACGGGCAACATCATCCCCCTCAAGATCAAGGGGAATTCTGTCTGGAAGTCTTGAGGCCGGAAGCTCCACCATAAGACCTGCGGCACCCTTGCCATCGGCATGCAGTGCTGAAGCAAGTACCCCCACCATCCTGTCTGTCTCCACTGCCTCAACACAGACAGCACCTGCACCATCGCCGAAAAGAACAGCCACATCCCTGCCGCGTGTGGTTTTATCAAGGCCAGTGCTGTGAACTTCCGCCCCTACAATGAGGATTTTTTCCGCAAGTCCGCTTCTTATGTAGGCATCGGCAGTGGTAAGGCTATACAAAAAGCCTGTGCACTGCTGGCGTATATCCAGAGCTGGCGTTGATGTCAGGCCAAGTTTGGTCTGAAGAAGGCATCCTGAACCTGGGAAAAAGATATCGGGACTCAATGTGGCAAAAATAATCAGGTCAATATCTTCAGGCTTCCATCCTGCTTTTTCCAATGCTTTATGGGATGCCTCAAGTCCCAGATCCGATGCCCCCATTGTCTCGCCTTCAGGTATCCAGTAGCGCTGCTTGATACCGGTTCTCTGTTGAATCCATTCATCGGATGTATCCATAATTTTTGTAAGATCTTCATTGGTGACAAGACGGGATGGGATAGCGCGTCCTGTTCCTTTTATTACAGCTCTTTTCATTCAATTTCCTCTGTAAGTGAATATTTATGTTAGTTCATATTGGTTTTTGTTTAAACATCACGTTTTTGAAAAACAAAGCCTTATAGCCGAATTTCGGCCACCCCCGATTGTGAAAATGATGAGGGGTATTGCCACGGTAAATAATATTGCTGTTTCAAAAACAGACGACATTTTCAGTTAGGGCGTTGGAAAAATTCGATTTAGATATCTCTTATTTTTCCAAAGCCTCTTTGAGTGCCTTTCCTATTTTATCAATGGTGTATGGTTTTTTGACATAATGGGTGGCACCAAGACGCTGCAATTGTTTTACCCGATTGTTTTCAGCATATCCAGAGACAATAACAGCCTTTTGTCCTGGATGAATTTCCAGTATTTTTTTATAGGTATCAAGACCATCCATGCCAGGCTCCATTACCATATCCAATATCAAAATATCAACTGAAGCTGACTTAAGATAGGTGATGGCCTCCTCTCCGCTGGAAGCTGACACTGCCCTGTATCCCAGCTTTTTTAAAATAACGGTGGCAATTTCAATCTGCTCGGCAACATCATCAATTATCATTACAGTTTCGTTATTTCCCATATGACTTGCGAGCACCGGAATTTCAGTCTCCTGGGGCAATATCTCCCTTGTTGCCGGAAAAAAAGTTCAAAGGTTGTTCCTTGATTCATTTTGCTCTTGATATTTATATAACCATTATGATCCTGCATGGTACCCCAGACAACAGCCATGCCCAAACCTGTGCCACTTCTACCCATTGTTTTTTTGGTATAAAAAGGCTCAAATATCCTCTCCTGATCCTTTTCAGAAATACCAACTCCAAAATCCCTCACTTCCAGTACCACATAATCTCCCTCGTCAACATGCTCATAGCCACGAATCGGCATATCCACATAACGATTATACGTTGATATCCTTATGGTTCCACCATCAGGCTGTGCCTCAGCCGCATTGGAAACCAGATTCATGATGCTTTTCTTTAAATGAAGAGGAGAACCCTTTATGTTCAGCAAGTCATTTTGAAAATTTGTCTCTATCACAATGTTGTTGTGATACATTTGAATTTTATTGTGTTCAGGTGACATGATATATTCTTTTAATACTCTATTCAGATTCAGCAGTTCATCAATGACAACCCCCCTTCGTGCAAGGGTCAAAAGATCCTGTACAATGGCAGCAGCTTTAATACCTGAATCCTTAATGGTAAGTACCGGCTTGTACATGGGATCACTTTCCTCAAGATCCAGCAACAGCAGATCAGGATAACTTACAACACCTGAAAGTACATTATTAAGGTCATGGGCTACCCCGCCTGCAAGCAGCCCTAAAGCTTCCATTTTTTTTGAACGGGCCAGACGCTGTTCAAGCTCTTCTTTTTTCCGATAGGCCATTTGCCGCTCCTCTATCTCCTCCTGGAGCTTTTTATTACTTTTGCTCAGCTCAATGGTTCGCTCCTGAACCATATTCTCCAGGTTCAGGTTCAACTGCTCCAGTTTCCGGTTGCTCTTTTTAAGTTCCAGGGCATAGGCATCTTTGGTGGCAATGGCACTGGTAAGGTCTGCGTGCTGTCTGTGAAGTCGTTGGGACATTTCGTTAAAGGCCACTGCCATCTGGCCAATTTCATCCTGTGAAGAGATAGTGACCTGTGTCCCAAAATCACCCTCCTGCAGAGCGCTCATGGCATTACGAAGCTTTGAAGCAGGAAGAATAACAGAACGGGTCAAAAAGAAGTTTAGCAAAATAATAATACAAAGCAACGCAAGACACAGCACCGCAAAAAAGAGAAAAATCATGCGGGATTCCTGCTGGAAAGTTTTTAAATCATATAGAATCCGTATGTACCCCACATTTATGCCAATCACCTCAATGGATGAAAAAAATTCAGCATAATTTTTCTGGTTGTATTGCTTTTTACTGAAACGAGTGAAGTTTGAAGAAGTATCAATATTATCAATAGACTTAATAGCGTCAGGAATGGTAAAATTTTCAGATAGAGCAGATGCCTTCATCTTTCCTTCATGATCATAAACAAAAAGAGTTTCAATATTTTCAAGTCGTTGAATTTCTTCCAGTGATATCTCCAGCGCCTCCTTTTGATCAGCATATATTTCATTGGCAAGCTCATCCTTTTTTTGATCAAAAACCGCATGCAACAGAAGATGGATATTTCGCAGCCGTGCCTGGCGGCGTTCCAGTTCAAATGGATACATTGCCGCTGCAATGCTCAGAGAGATAAGAATACAGGTCACCATAATGGCAGCGCTGATCTTCAGCCTGAGGCTTTTAAGTTTCAATGAGTCCCTCCGTTAAACCCTTAAAAAACACTTTTACACTTTTTTTATGAAGAACCCCGATAAATGGGCATGCCGTCCGGGCAAATATAAAACTGGCAATAAAAGATGCCAAAAAATTGTATTGCTTTCTATGGCATCAGTGTTCTAAAAAAAACAGGTGTATCACTGTCGTATTTTAAAATAACCATCTCCTTTCCCACAGGGTCACCATTCAGATCCAGATTTACAGTGCCGCTTGCCCCCTGAAATTCCCTTGTGGCTGCAAGTGCATCTCTTATATCTGCCCTTTCAAGGCTTTTGGCACGTTTAACAGCATCTTTAAGCAGCATAAAGGCATCATACCAGGGTACCGCACTGAAATTTATTTTACTTTCTATTTCACCCTGATCATATTTTTGATGATATTTTGCCTGCATATGCCGACTTGCAGGATTGTCCATCCTGGGGTGCCATACAGATGTACAAAAACTGCCGTCAAGAGCATCCCCTGCATAAACCCGGATATCATCCCAGGCATCCCCACCGATAAAGACAGTTTTTATCCCCTGCATGTGCGCCTGTTTTATCAGAAAACCGCTGTCTCTGGAATACCCGGGAATAAATACAACATCAGGTGCTGCCACCTTGATACCGGATACAATCTCCTTGAAATCCACGGCATCTCCTTTATAACCGCTTTCAAAAAGAATTTTTCCACCCAGCTCTCTGAAATGGCCGGCAAAATACTTTGCCAATGTCAGGCAATAGGCTTCGTTGAGATTTTTGAGAACCGCTGCACTTTGGGCACCAAGAGTTGTTCTGGCAAATCTTGCCAGCATCTCCCCCTGAAAAATATCATTGAAGTTTATTCTGAAAATATAATCTCCGACAAGGGTGATATCAGGATTTGTTGAAAGAGAAATCATTGGAATAGCTGCCTTTTGAAGCACAGGGGCCATGGCAAGGGAGTGGGAACTCCAGTGGGCGCCGATAACTGCAACAGCATTGCCAAGTACGGCGTCCCTTGCAGCCTGTATTGAACCAATGGGTGTACTTTTATTATCAAGCATCATAAGTCTTAGAGGATGACCAAGAAGTCCGCCATTGGAGTTTATTTCATCAACAGCCAGCTCTATAAGAGGAATCAGTGGCTTATTGTGGGGGGATGCTATACCGGTAATCGAAAGAATTGCGGCAACATTGACAGGTTCTGGTGAGGAGTTTGCGATCACATTTTCTGGAAAAAACTTTGGAAAGATTTGTAATATAAGGAAGCAGCAGAGAAATAACTTCATGCATCTGTTCATAACAATATGCCTTTTTGCAGTTAGGAGTCATATCCATTGTCCATGGCAATTTGTCTTTAAATATCCCATTTAGATATTGTTATCAACAGATTTGAATAATGTCAAAAAAAAGGTGAAACCTGGCCAACAGATGGGTGTTGACTTAATTTACCACCACCCAGGTTTGGCCACCAGAATTATGTTGACGCCGATTTTATCAGAGTACTTTTTGATGTGGGAATTGAGTTGATCCGTGAAGATTCTCATCACTCCGTTGGTCTTTTTTGAGAATCCCATTGATTTCAGGAACTGGACAACAACACCGAGGGAGAAGAAAGGTCGGATGTAACCCCGGACAAGGACTCGATCAAAAGAAGAGTAACCGAACTTGATGTTTTGTGCGAATTGGTTTACGAAAGAATTCTTCATGGGAGTGTTCCTTTCTCAAAGGGTTATTGATACATCCATTGATACCGGAA
>NZ_LT828558.1:0-106712 GCF_900170035.1 Desulfamplus magnetovallimortis
CATCCAAGTATATGAAATAGAGCCGGAAGTAATAAGATGTGACGCGACGACAGTCTCTGCAGATCAGGAAGTAACAGAGGCTGGCCTGGTTCAATTCGGACACAGCAAAGACAACGCAAAGTTACCACAAATTAAATTGATGTGCGCTTCATTGGATCCCATGGGTATGCCCTTAGCCTCAGATGTTGTTTCCGGGGAGAAAGCGGATGATGGCTTGTATATTCCCGTGATTGATCGTATCAATGAAAGTTTGAAAAAACCTGGATTGTTGTTCTCCGGTGATTGCAAAATGAGCTCGCTGGGAATCCGGTACCATTTGGTCTCTACCGGACATCACTATTTGTGTCCATTACCTTTGACTGGCAAGACAGCAGACGAAATGGAACAGTGGATTACCCAAGGCATTGAAAAAAATGAAGGGGACATTTTGACTTCCGTCTTCAGAGAAAACGATAAGGGAGAGCAGCTTCTTACCGCCAATGGGTACGAATTGGATCGTTTGCAGCTATTTGAAAAAGACGGTAAGGAAATACAATGGGAAGAGCGTGTTTTGGTCATTCACTCTCCCGCCCATGCCGACAGACAATCAGCAGGACTTGAAACACGTCTTGGCAAAGCCAAAACTAAAATTGAAGCATTGACGCCCCAGCGAGGTCGTGGCAAAAGACAGATAACGAATGAAACAGATCTTTTGCAGGCGATTACCAAAGTTCTAAAAGAATACCGGGTCGAGGATTTTTTGCATGTTGAATATGAAAAGCAGGTCGAGAGCACAACAAAGTTTGTTGGTAAAGGCCGGGGCTCAAATGATCGAGAGAAAAGGGTTCAAGAGAAGATTCGGTACCAGATAATCGCGGTTGTGAGAGATGAAGAAAAAATCGATGGGCAAAAAAAGAGATTCGGATGGAAAGCTTTCGTAACTGATTTATCAGCAGACAAACTCAGTTTAGAAGATGCGGTGTTATCCTATAGAAATGAATATCGGGTTGAGCGGATTTTCAACCGACTAAAAAGCAGATTCAATATTGCTCCGCTGTTTGTCAGAAAAGATGATCAGATTAAAGGGTTGACTTATTTGTTGACCCTGGGGGTCAGGGTGTTGACTTTGATTGAGTTTGTCATTCACCGGTCATTGAAACAGGACAATACCGGATTGGCTGGTATGCACCCAGAGAACCGTAGAAAGCTTGCAAGCAAACCTTCTGCAGAGAGGATTCTGAAAGCCTTTTCGAAAATCAATCTAACAATCATTCGAGATATGGCCGGGAACGTTATCCTCCGTTCTTTAACACCTCTCACCTCTTTACAAGAAGAGATCATGCAAAGGTTGAAAATCCATCCATCTGTTTATCATCAACTTGAAAATTAAAAATACTCTATCAAAAATGAGCGAATGGAGAGTTTTATCTAAATAAAATTCGGAATTTCTTTTTAATGTTTCAAAATCCTGTGTTCCGATGGGAAATTTCTTTCTCTCAGCCATGGATGGAGTTCCAAAAGATTAGTGAATTAGCCTTTTCCCTGCGGGAATTGTAAACAATATCATGAAGGGTTTTATTGAAAAAATGAGAAACAGCATCCTGTGTTAACAGATTGGACTGACGCCCTGGAAAATCAGAGTCCGAGCTTTCAAGAAGATCTGAATATGCCCTTGTAAAATGCTGAATGAGTTTTTTTCCATTCCAATTATCAAGTATCCACATTCGTCCAGCATTGCCAATGTCTCTGCATGTCTCTGGGTTGTCAAGTAGCCACGTAAGTACCTTCTCAGCATCTTCAAGGCGTACATTTATAAAAGGGCAATGATCTGAGCCGGAAATATACCTTAAAAGCTGTAACGATCTTTGATCCAGGAAACTGAGAACCGCCTTGCCCTGGGAAAGCCCTTCAAGACCCGTAAGGTGGTAACTGCCTGTTACAAGGTCATCCACTACAATATTTGATTGTTGTTTATGCTTTAGTACGTCACCAAGGGGTTTCCCCGTTACGGTGGTGCAGGTGCATCCTGTTTTTTCCACAACTCTTTCAAGAATTGCAATGGTTTCTGGAGCACCCTTGGTATCCCACCTTCTCTCAAAGGCTCCTACTGTTTTTGTATAGCTAAAAAAAATATCACAGTTTTCTTTTCTTGTAATATTTTTTACTTTGTCCATCTTAACATTTGAACCACCATCATGATTTTCTGAACCTGTATGGTAAGCAGGAAGATATAGCATGTCTGAATGGGGAATCAAGTTTGGAACCACCCTTGAATTTATGAAAAAACGCTCCGGATACTGGGCAATGACAAGGGAGGGCAGGGTACAGGCACAAAGCTCATCTTCTGATATGCCCATCACTTCAGCAATCCAGTCCGGTGTTGAATGGAAGTGGCGTACAATACGTTTTCCCTTTTTACGCAGTGTGGCAAAATCAATGGGATGAAACTGGGTTGAATTACAATCAAGGTAGTTGTGAAGATGGATAATATCTGATTCTTCTGCAAGATCCTTTGCCAGATCAGGTGTTTCTGAAAAAACCACATCGTGATCATAAAGATCATAACGATTAAGATCCACAAGTCTTGCATTGATTGAGGTTAAACGGTTCAAAGCCTGCACAAGGCGAATGGGTGCCCCCGCAAGGGGGGTTATGGAAAAGTGAATGACTTTTATCATTATTTCATGAGGAACAATTTTGTTTATGCTTCAGCTTTGAGTTTATGATATCTTTGAAAGATAACTCTAAACTCTTCGCTTGAAGTGTCATTGATCAGATCAACGTCGGGGCACAGCTTGACAATTCTGTCGATTCCGGTACCAAAGCCACTGTAATTTAGAACAAATGGTGCCAGAGAGTGAAATACAGGGTTGCGGGCGATGGATAAGCCGTTTTTTATCTTGTCCACTGTCAGGGAGTTGGCAAGTTTGCCCGGGTTTATGATTTCCACACGATCGGAATGGATCATGATTTTTATTGGGGCGTTTATGTAGTAATCTCTGTGTATCAATGCGTTTATTATGGCTTCTTCAAGTGCAGGGGGCGGAATTTCAAGGGTACCTGGTGTGTTAAATGTTTCCTTGTCCTGTCTGGTTAAAAGACTGGATTGCAGAAACATCATTGCCTGTTCATAAAGTGCCCGGAGATTGCCTGAAAAATATTTTTTGTTAATATAGCCTGACGTTGTGGTGTCGGTTCCGGAGGAGTGCAATGCCTGAAGCGTAAAAATTGGATAAAACTTCTGGGGATTGAAAGCAAAAAACATAATTCCGGCAAGGGTAAGGTACCCATCTGCATAAAGATTCATATTTTCAAGAACTGTGGTTAGATCAAGTCCGGTTTCTGCAAAATCCCTGTTTTTTTTATTAAGAAAGAAACGGTGGAACTCTCCCTGATCCAAATCCTTTATCGAGCTTTTGGTATGTATTATCTCATCTGGTGATAAAGCAGCACTTTCAGCAAAAAGTCTTCTAAGCTCTTCAGGGGATACCTTTCTTTTATCTGCACCTGATTTAGTAATATAAATACCTGAACTTGTAGCATATGGTTTGTTAAATCCCTTTTTGACATGAACCAGCATCACCTCTTTGTCATAGATGGTACTCACTTCAACCAGAGGATAAACAGGTGGTTTTACATTGTCATTGGCAGTATTGGATACAAGCTGGTTTAATCTGCCGATATCTTTCCTTGAAAGTCCGGAAACAGACCCGTCATCCCTCACTCCTATGATAAGTGTACCACCGTCTGCGTTGGAGAAAGCCACAAGCTCCTCTGCCAGTTTTTTAGAATCAAAGATGTTCTCTTTGAACTGGGTGTAGCTGTCTTCCCCATTTATTATGCGTTCTTCTATTTCAAGTAGTTGATTTCTTTTCATGCTGGGTTTTAAGAATTGTTTTCCATGAGCCATCCAAGGTCAAACCTTGCAATTGCCATGGAGCAGCATTCATCTGAAGAGTTGGGAATTCCTTCCATGGAAGGAGTTGTTTTGTACATAAGTAAAATCGTTCCATCATTTGCAACGGTCATGGAAGAGTAATCAAACCACTGGCCATAATCTGTTACTGCCCTTGAATATTTCCATGTTTCTCCACCATCAATACTTAAACGTACAACTCCATGCTCCCTGTTTGAGCCTTCTGTGTCAGGGTTGGCAAATAAAACAATGTCATTGCTTGGTATCCCATGGTTTGTATCCATGTTCAATAAATGCTGGGGATAACGTATCATTGAAGCATTGCAACCTTGAGGCACTTCTCTTAACTCTACATCCTCTGGTGCTTCCATAAAAGAGGTTCCCCCATCATGACTTAAAGCAACCCTTCGTTTCCCATCATTATAGTAGGCACGGGCATTAAAATATATATCACCGTTTATCCTTTCAATTAAGCAAGCCTCGCCTGTGCCTTGATGGAAAGAATTGGATCTGTATAGATTTTGGCCATGGTCATCGCTATAGATAACTGTGCTGTAGCACTTTTCACGGCGATCAGATATGCTTTTGTCATTGTATCCACTATCTGATATTATTATTCTTGCAGGCCAGACAAGACGATTTTTGTGTTTGCCATATTGAAGCTGAATGCCTGGAGTGCTGCCATGGGTACTCCCTATACCGTATTTAACACCTTCTGTTGTTTTATCTGCATGAAGGGCTGGTTTCCAGTCAAGCCAGGTATCGCCATTGTCAATGCTTTGCAGCCATCCACCGCCGCACATGAGAAGCACTTTACCCTCTGCCATGTCTGTGATGGCACTGCCCATATGCCATTTGGCTCCATCTTTTCTGCGAAGTTCTTGCATAGGAGACCAGGTTTTGCCATGGTCGATGCTTTTTGTCATAACAATGTGACACTCTCCCACGTCATCACATGGAGATTGCCATCTTTGCTCACAAAATGCCAGTATGGAACCATCAGGAGCTGTCACAATTGAGGGAATGTGGTAAAAAGAATTTTCCCTCTGGTTTATTATAATTGAACGTTTAAACATTTTTTTGATTTTTTGCCTATTTTATATATTGGGCGAGAATTGAGATGGCTTTTAAAAATCCACGGCCATTGTTAAGATGACCCCTCCAGATTTCCGGAACCCATGAGCCCCTGTAGCTTGAGAAAACCGGCATAACTTTGTCAAGATCAATATCCCCCTCTCCAAACTGAACTCCTTCACCGTCAAGGCCGTAGGCATCGGCAAGGTGAAGATGGCGTGTAAAGGGAAGAACGGTTTCAATATACTTATAAAGATCCAGATCCTTGGCATTGCAGTACATGGCAGCGTGTGAGAGATCAAAAACAATATTAAGCCCTGTCTCTTTGCATATTGATACAATTTCTTCAGCGGCCATGAAATAGTTTCCCTTCCATTCTCCGCCAAAAAACCAAGGGTAGGGGGGCATATTTTCCAGGAGAAGTTCAACACCGTTGTGATCTATTTCAGAGACAGATTTTAAAAGAGCTTCCCTAAGCTGGGATTTGTTGAGCTTTTCCTTCATACTCATGGCACCAGGGTGAGCAACAATTTTGGGAGTTCCTTTAAAAAATGGTGCAAGTTCCCTTGCAAGTATTATGGTCTCTTGAACCAGGGCCACAGATTTTTTTCTGAGATCTTCATCAAAGGAGCATAGATTCATCAATTCTTCATGGATATACTCAGGTGCATGTACTATGAGTTCCTGCTCATATTTTTTTGTGGGAATGAATTTTGTTCCAAAATCTTTTTCCGCAAGGTGAATCTCTATAATTTCAGGATCATAGGCAATTATATCTTCAAAGTCTGAGAAACGAGTAATAAGCCCCCATTTACTTTTAAAGGATAATCTTGATGGCTCAAGAAGTTCATCATTTTGATCTTCTTCAAGATCATCTTCATAGAACAATGAATTTTTATGGATATGGCGATTTGCCCTTTTTCCAACCAGTTCATCCTGCCTTGAAGTGGGAAGTCCCTTGCCAGGGCCTCTTATTGCTATTTTGTCTTCTGTAATCACAGAGCCTTTGGGGATATCCTCTGATGCTGCAAGGCTTTTTCCAAAAACTTCACGATTGACAACCTCTCCTCTTAAGAGAAAGCGTTTCTCATGCCCCATGGCCTGGTCTGCAATCTCAATATCCCGTACAAGGCGTTTAAAGGAATATGGGTCAAGGCTTATTTTATGGTCAGTTCCCTCCATTGTGGGATCAAGGGTAAGGTGTTTTTCAATTATACATGCTCCCATGGATGCTGCCACAAGGGGAATGATAAGTCCTATATCATGGCCTGAATAACCCACAGGTTTGTTGAATTGTTTCAACCAGTTGATCATTTTAAGATTCACATCCCTTGGCCACACAGGATATGCACTTCTACAGTGAAGTATGGCAAATTCTGCTCTTCGTTCATTCAGGAAATGGACAGTTTTTTTAATCTCATCCTTATATGACATTCCTGTGGAGATTATTATGGGTAGATCCTTTGAGGCTACAAAGTCAAGTAGAGGGTAGTTTGTAAGGTCTGCCGAGGCTATTTTAAAGGCGTGAATTCCTGCTTCATATATAAGCTTGGCACTTTTGATATCAAAGGGGGTACATATGAAATCTATGGGTTTTTCTTCTGCATATGCCCGAAGGTTAACATAATCCTCTTCTGAAAGTTCAAATCGCTGAAGCAGAGGAAGCATATATTGAAAACTCTGCTCATACTTTTCAGGATGAAGGAGCATATCTTCAGGGTAAAGGCTTGGGAGGTCTCTTTTTTGAAATTTTACGGCATGTGCCCCTGCATCTACGGCTGCATCCACAAGTTTTTTTGCCAGATCCAGGGAGCCGTTGTGATTAATACCAGCCTCTGCAATCACATAGGTGGAAAAGCTCTCTCCAATATTCCTGTTTCCGATTTTCATTTTCTTGATCTTTACCTGTGGTGTATGAATAGGACAATTCGGTTTATTATAAAAAACTGAATTCAATTAATTGGCTCTCATATGTTGGCAAGTTTAAGGATTTTGATATCCGGAGAACCGAGTTTTTCAATGTTTTCGTGAATTTCGTTTTGGCGGGCAAATGATGTGATCAGAACTGCGTCAGGTGCTATGTGGGAAAGGTTTTCAGGCGATTGTATGATGGTTCCATTGTTAAAAAGCTGCCCCTGTTTGGCAGGGTCACTGTCTATAACGCCTATTACAACAAGTCTTGTCTGCTGGATTGCAGCATTCACAATTTCAGCTGTATCAGATGCTCCGTAAAGCACAAGGGTACGAATGCCCCTGGATTCAAACTGCTTTAAAAGCCTTGTTATCTCTCTTTTTACAGAGGCATAAATCTGAACTGTTTCTGCAGAAAAAGCCAGAAAGTGTTTGTAGAGATATTTATTGCCCTTTTCAGTCAGATGATAGGAAATAGTTCTGTTTGAATTGCCGGAAACAGTAAGAAGTTCTTCTTCTGTCATCTCTCGAATATAGACGTTCACCATTGAGCTGCTTAGGTGGCTTCTGTCTGCAAGGGTATGTTGACTGATATTTGAGTTCTCTTTTATCTGAAGAAGAAGAGAAAGTCTTCGGAATTCTTTGCTAGGAGAAAGATATTTTGCGTTGTAGGGTTCAATCAAGAGGGCATAGCTCCGCTCCTTGGATTACATTGGGAGACTTTTGATATAACATAATAGTTGTTTGTCTCTTTGCCTTTTTCCATGAAACCTCTTTTGGGATGTTCATGGTGAATGGTGGTCTGCGAAAAACCATGTCTGTTTATACTGTTATTTTTCCTTATCGTCAACAACTATCCATACATTAAATGGTTTTTTCTTTTTTTAAAAAAATATTTATTACAAGTTAGTTAATCTGTAAAAACAACAGCTCAAAACAAAGATGTATGTCTCTGTTATTACTGATAATTATCGTAATAATAATTAATATGGTGCTTAGAAGAATTAAAAAATCAATGTAGATATTTTTTTTTCAAGGAGTAGATTCTTTGCCATGATTCAGTTGCTTTTTCCAGAAGAAGTTCATTTTTTGATATCAACTTCTTAATTAACATAAAGGCCTTTTCTATGTCCGGGCCTTTGTGGCAGATAAGGGCAAGATCCACCTCTGCATCAAGAATCTGGGTTATGCTGGTTCTGATGTCACACTTGATGGCTTTCATATCGAGATCATCGGTCATTACAAGGCCGTTGTATCCAAGTTCATCCCTTAAAAGCTTTTTGGCAATCTTTCTGGATAGGCTTGCCGGCCATTTTGGGTCAATTTTCGAATACAGGATATGGGAGAGCATTATGCCGGATACACCAGCTTTGACGGCTGTCTTAAACGGAATTATATCCGAGGATGCCAGAAGTTCCGGTGCAGCATCAAGTACTGGAAGATCAAGATGGGAATCCAGGGTGGTTCTGCCAATGCCTGGAAAATGTTTGGCAACAGCCATTACCCCATTATTCTGCAGAGTCGTTATAACCTGTGCGCCAAGTTCGCCTACCTGGCGAGGGCTGCCTTTGAATGCCCTCTCTTTCATGATGCTTTCAAAGGGCTTTTTTTCCTGAAGGTGGTTGAACTTTTTGGTCTCTTCAAATGTTTGTCCCTTGATACAATTCCCTTCTCCATTCTTTTCTCCATTACCTTCATCTTTTTCTCTCTTTATCTCTTCATTAAAGCAGGGAATAGAGTCCATGACAGGCGCAAAATCCATATTGATATGTACTTCTTGCAACTCTTGGGCTGTTATTGTGGCAAAATGAATTGCATCATCAAGGTTTTTTATATGAGGGTTGCCCGGAAATGATGTGAAATCCGGTGGTTTTAGCCTTGCAACAACGCCTCCCTCCTGATCAACTGCAATAAAAAGAGGAGGAAGTCCGCATGATGCTGCATAATCCTGTGCATCCCTGCAAAGTTTTTTGACCTGTAAGGCAGATTCTATATTGCCTGCAAAAAGGATGATGCCACCAACCTTAAGATCATTTATCAGATATTGAAGCTCGGAATTGAACTCTGTTCCATCAAACCCCACCATGAGGCGTTGGCCGGCAAGAATATTTATGTCAGGTGTTTCCTGTTTTTTCATGGAGATATTTTTAAACCTTTAAACTAATGTTTTAATAAAGTTCATATTTGGCAAGTTTGCCATCCAGCCCGCCTGCCTTAATGGGTATTTTCCAGGATGCCTTAAGCCCCATATGTTTGGAGTACTCAGGATCACCAAAATATATATAGGCTGTTGAGCCCTGGCATCTCTGCTTGAGAAAATCTCCAAGATTTTTATGGAACAGATTTAAATCCATGTTTTTGCCGATTCTTATACCATAGGGAGGATTTGCAACAATTACGCTGTTTTCAATGGCTGGAATATCCTGAAAATCAATCTGTTTTACTGTGACCTGGGCACCGTGATGCAGCCCCATTAGGTTGGTTTTTGCAGCATCAACAGATTCCTTTGATATGTCGCTTCCTGAGATTAATCCTGAATCAAGTTCCATTATGTTTGAGTCTGCCTCTTTTTTTACCTGTGCCCAAATTTCCGGATTGTAATCAGGAAGCATCTCAAACCCAAATTTTTCCCTGAAAACAGCAGCAGGGATGCGGCATTGCAGCATTAGCGCCTCGCACAAAAGTGTTCCTGAACCGCACATTGGGTCATAAAGGGGAACCTTACCGTTCCACTCTGAGAATTTTATTATGGCAGCAGCAACCGTCTCCTGCATGGGAGCTGTAACGGACTCTTCACGATACCCTCTTTTATGAAGCGCACCACCTGATGCATCAACACTGATATCTGCCAGGTTTTCACGGATATGAAGATTTATGATAATGTCAGGATTGAGGGTATCAACATTTGGGCGCTTGCCTGTTCTCTCCCTGAAGTAATCCACAATTGCATCTTTTACGCGTAACCCTGCAAACTGGGAGTGGTCGATATCGCTGTCAGAGACATTGGATACAATGCTAAAGGTCTCTTTGATACTCATCAGGTTAGCCCAGTTTATTTTTTTTGAAAACTTATATAGAGTATCTCCATCCTGACAGGGAAACGATTCAAGGGGAGCAAGTACCCTTGATATAACTCTTGTCATATAATTTATTTTGTAAAATACTGGTTTTTCTGCATTAAAATATATCCCACTATGTGATGGCTCTATGCATGTGGCTCCAAGTGACTGCAGTTCTTCTATGCCCTGATCACGGAGATTTTCTGCAATCTGGGCAAAATATCGGCTCTCCTTCTGATATCTGAATCCTGAAGCATATCGTTTGTGTTCACCGGCTTTTTTCCGTATAACCCTTTGATGGGTATTGTCTCGGTTGTTCATGATTTTCCATTCTTTTGTAGATATGTGTTGATCATTTGACAGGCCAATGTGCTGCCACCCTGTTTCTCACGGAGAGATTTGATTCCTTTTCTGATAACAGTATGTCTGTCCATAGGATGTTTTAGGTAATCAAGCATTTTATTAATTACTTCATTATTGTTAAAGGCTTTGCATATTATGTTTGTTTCAAAAATTTCATCTCCTGTCCAGGCAAAATCATCCAGAAAACTTCCTGTTACAGTAGGAACGCCTGAGATAATGGATTCAATGAAATTATGCCCGCCAAGGGGTTTGAGGCTGCCACCTACAAATGCTGCTGTGGCAATAGTATATGCATCTTTAAGGTCTCCAAACCTGTCCCATAATATAATGGTGCCAGGAGATACCTGTTTTGTGATTTCTGATCTTGGTTCCCATTTGATTTTTTTGTCAGGTCTTCCAAGGGCTTTTTTCCAGGCATCGTTTCTGTGCATGTGACGCGGAAAAAGAAGAATGACCTGTTCCGGCAATTTTGTTATCATATTCTCCATAATATTGAGAATATCTTTCTCTTCTTCCTTGTGGATGGATGCAAATATCGAAATTGGTACATCTAATGGGAGAAATTTGAAATCTTGGGAGATATTTTCCTCGTAAGTGGTGTTTTTGGCGTTACAGATCTTTTCTTCGTGAGGGGGATTATCATTGCTGGGGGTATCTTCATGTTTTACTGAAGATAAAATTGTGTCAAATTTCATATTGGGCATGAGGTCAATATGGGCTTCAGGAAAGATAGCTCTGAATTTTTCACAATCATTCGAGCTTGTTGCAAGTATAGCATCAGGGGCAACTGTCCGCCACAGCCATTTTGTCAATTTGTAATGTCTGTGGCTTTTTCTTGACAATCGGCCATTTATAATTAATACCCTGCATTGCTTTTTTCGGGCAGCAGCAAGAAGTCCAGGCCACAGTTCTGTTTCAATCAGTACAATGAGTCGTGGTTTTATACGGTCAATAACCTCTGTCATGAGCCTGGGGATATCAAAAGGAAACCATGCAGTTTTGATCTGTTCTGAAGAGCAGTAAGCGTTGGGTTGTGATAAAGGTTCTGTGGTTTTTATAAATTCCGGAAGTTTTGACTTCTCCTGCTCAGGCTGCCTCAACTTCTGCATGGTGTCTGTATTGCTCGGGGGATGAGCGTTTGTAGTGCTGGAAAATTGCATGGAGGTGTTCAGAATGTCAATTCCCTGGGAAGTGGTTGCAGTAAGAAGTATTTTGCCAGGTAGTTTACCATTGGATTTAACGAGGGCTTTGATAAGTGTTAATGAAAGATATGCTTCCCCTGCAGATGCGCCATGTATCCATATGTCACTTTGCTGAAGGTGAGAGCAGGATGTGCGCTGGATGATACCATGACTCAGCCGTGCATTTCTTTTAAGTAAAGGCAGCACAAGCTTCCAGACCATGTTGTAAATTTTTAAAAATAAAAATAGTATTGTACTCTGTTTCATATTAAAGTATGGTCTCATATTTTTGGAATATTGACAATACTTGTTGTGGGGGATGACCATAAAAATTTCAGCTTCGCACCGGGACCTGCTTAAACTTTTGGGGCAACATTGGCAGAGGCTTTTTTTTGCAATGATTTGCATGCTGCTTGTGGCAGCTACAACTGCTGCATCTGCGTATCTTGTTAAGCCTATGCTTGATGATATTTTTGTAAATCGCAACAGATCCGGTCTTTTAATTATTCCGGTCGCAGCAATCCTTATATTTTTTATAAAGGGAATTGCTGCTTACGGACAGCAGTACTGGATGAGTTATGTGGGTGAGCAGATTATAAAGGAACTTAGAAATTCCCTTTATGATCACATTATAGAGCTTCCAATATCATTTTTCCACAAGGAAAAAACAGGTGTATTGATGTCACGTATTACCAATGATGTCAATATTGTCAAAGCAATGGTCTCCACTGCTGTTACAAGCCTTCTGCTTGACCTTTTTACTGTGGTAGGTTTGACTTGCGTGATTTTTTATATGGACTGGAAGCTTGCAGTGGGTGCTTTTTTGATTCTTCCTGCTGCATTTTATCCTGTTGTGGCATTTGGCAGGCGTGTGCGCAGATTCAGTACAGGCTGTCAGGAGGCAATGGCTGACCTCAGCGTTTTTTTGCACGAGACCTTTTCCGGCAGTAAAGTTGTTAAAATATTTACCAGAGAAGCATATGAAAAAGATCGTTTCAGGTGCAAGACCGAAACTCTTTTTCGTCTTGAGATGAAATCGGTTATATCAAAGTCCCTATCTTCTCCTGTTATGGAGTTTTTTGGAGGTCTTGGTATTGCTTTTATCATCTGGTTCGGGGGTTCACGCGTTATAAGTGGCGAATCAACAACTGGTACTTTTTTCTCTTTTCTTACTGCTGTGATGATGCTCTATGACCCTGTAAAAAAATTGACAAAACTTAACAATACACTTCAGGAAGGGCTTGCTGCTGTTACACGTATTTATGATATAGTGGAACGCGAGTCTGAAATTGTGGATAATGAAGACGCTTGTACGCTTGAAAATGGGCCTGTTGGTGTAAAGTTTGACAATGTATCCTTTTCATATGATGGGAGAAGAACAGATTGTTCTCTATCTGACAAAGGGGATTCCCTTGTACTTCGTGGGATTAATCTTCATGCTAATCCAGGTGAAGTCATTGCACTGGCTGGTATGAGCGGTGGAGGCAAAACATCCCTTGTGAATCTGATACCCAGATTTTATGATGTAACAGAAGGGCGTATTGTGATAGAAAAGGGTGGGGTTGAGATTGATATTCGTAATATTTCTCTTCACTCTCTTAGAAGCAATATTTCCATTGTAACCCAAGAACCCATTCTTTTTAATGAAACTGTAATGGAAAATATTCGTTACGGAAGAGAGAGTGCTTCAAATGAAGAGGTTGTAGCTGCTGCCAGGGCAGCATTTGCCCATGATTTTATCATGGGGTTTCCCAAAGGTTATGATACTGTTACAGGGGAGCTTGGCAGTCGCCTTTCCGGAGGAGAAAAGCAGAGATTGTGCATTGCAAGGGCACTTATAAAGGATGCCCCAATTCTCATCCTTGATGAGGCAACATCCGCCCTTGATGCCGAGGCTGAAAAAATTGTACAAAAAGCCCTTGGTAATCTTATGAAGGGAAGAACATCATTTGTAATTGCTCACAGGCTTTCAACCATTCAGCATGCCAACAGGGTTATTCTCATTAATAAAGGCCAAATAGTTGAGCAGGGTACCCATGATGAGCTTATGCTGTTAAAGGGTGACTACTTCAAGCTTCAAAATATGCAGCACAATCCTTCTGATGATTGATAAAAAATAAACAGGCATGATTGATTACGTATCAATCACCTCTAAATATAAAAATAATGGTCATTGTCACGGTAAACGGGCATGATTGACTACGTATCAACCACGCCCAAGTATAAAAATGATAGTCATTTCCACGGTAAAAATAAGGAGAAATCTAAATGTCTGTTTCTCAGGAGCTTCTTGATATTTTGGCATGCCCTAAATGCAAGGGAGATATCTATCTGAACGAAAAAAAAGATGGTTTGATCTGTGATTCCTGTCAGCTTGAATATGAAATTAGGGATGATATTCCTATTATGCTTATTGAAGAAGCAAAGCCATTAACAAAATGAGTAAACCCGGAAAACCTGATCCTGCAAAACTTGTTATAAGCCTTTTCATGAACAGCAGGGAAATTTTTGACAAGGTTGCGCCACTTCTTGAATCTGAGTTTGGTGCTATTTCCATGGTAAGTCCCTGGTTTGATTTTGATTATACAGATTATTACTATCGGGAGATGGGAGCGCCTTTGTTCCGCCGTGTTGCTGTATTTAAAGAGCTTATAGAGCAAGCTGACCTTGCTCGTATCAAGCTTGTTACCAACGGTATTGAGAAGCATTGGGAAGCTGATGGAAGAAGGGCAATCAATATAGATCCCGGATATTTATTATTGTCCCGATTTATACTGGCCACTGGAAAGGATTATTCCCACAGAATTTATATTGGCAATGGCATTTACGGGGATTTGACGCTCATGTATAAAAAAGGGGGATTTCACTCCCTTGACTGGACATACCCTGACTATGCTTCCGCTGATATGCAGGCTTTTCTTCAAAAAGTCAGGGATGAATATTCCATGGAATTAAAGCAAGTTAAGTCCAGATTATCATGAACCAAAACCAGTACACTGGACAGAGAGTTAAGATATAACGTACATGGCGGACACCTGCCACAATTGAACGGATGAAAGCCATTATATATCAGCATGTTATGGAGACTTTCTAATAAAAAGAGAGAAGAGAGTAAGATATAAATTATGATAAAAAGCATGACAGCTTATTCAGCCGCATCCCATGAAGATGGGGATATCCAGTGTGATGTGGAGATTCGCTCATATAACAGCAGACATCTCGATATTGCCCTTTATCTGCCAAGGGCATTCAGTCGCTTTGAAGATAGCATCAAAAAAATTGTTTCAAACAGATTGTCAAGGGGGCGGATAGAAACCCGCATTGAAATCAGGGATCAATCCCTTGATGCTGTTCAGTTTACGGTTGATATCCCAAGGGCGGAAGCCTACTATAATGCCCTTCTTGAGTTGAAAGAAAAGTTTGGCTTTGGTTCCGATATAACAATTGAACAACTGCTGGAAGGCAGGGATATGATCAAGGCTTCGGAAAAAGAGCAGAATGACGAGCTTATTCAGGCAACTATTTCAAAGGCCTTGGACAAAGCCCTTGACGGCCTTGAAGCAATGAGGTCAAGCGAGGGCAGCAACCTGGCAGACGATCTTCTGCAAAGGCTTGACTCTATTGAAAACATCATAAGCCTAGTGGAAAAAGATGCAGAATCACTGCCTGCTTTTTACAGGGAGCGCCTTATGGAAAGAATTTCTGTTTTGACATCAGGTATTGACGGTCTTGATCCTGTAAGACTTTCCCAGGAAGCTGCCTTTCTTGCAGATAAAAGCGATATTTCTGAGGAGATTGTGAGAGCAAGAAGTCATATTGCCCTTTTTCGTGAGACCATTGCATCCTCTGAGCCAGGCGGCAGAAAATTAAACTTTCTGCTTCAGGAGTTTAATCGGGAATTTAATACAATGGGCTCCAAATCGGGAAGGGCTGAGTTGTCACACATGATTGTCTCCCTGAAATCCGAGCTTGAGAAAATAAGAGAACAGATTCAGAATATTGAATAGTGATGCTCTCTAATACGCTTGAGTATTGTTGATATTGTAATTGAAATGTATTGGATATTATGGAACAGGAACTTCTTAATATAGGCTTTGGTAATACTGTGGTGGCTGAAAAAGTTGTCACCATTTTGACCCCTAACTCATCACCCATGAAACGCCTCAAGGATGAAGCAAAGGAAGATCGACGTCTTATTGATGCCACACATGGAAGAAAGACCCGATCAATAATAGTTACAGAGAGCAATCATGTAATTCTATCCGCCATACAGGCTGAAACAATATCCCAGAGATTTGCTGCATTGCCAAAGGAGAAAAGTGAGGTATCATGAATTCATTACATCAAGAGAGAAAGAGGGGAGATATCTTTGTGGTTTCTGCCCCTTCAGGTGCCGGCAAAAGTACTCTCTGCATGAAAGTACTGGAGACATTTCCTGATATATCGTTCTCTGTATCCCACACCACCAGACCTCCCAGGCTGGGAGAACAGCATGGAGTGGATTATTATTTTATAAGTGTGGATGAGTTCAGGGAACGCATTAAAAATAATCTTTGGGCAGAATGGGCAGAGGTTCATGGAAATTATTACGGTACTTCATGTGAAGAGATAGAAGATAATCTCAACCATGGAAGGCATCTTCTTCTTGATATTGATGTGCAGGGAGCAGAACAGATCATGCGGGCATTTCCCGAAGCTGTAACAATATTTGTTATGCCGCCTTCAATTGAAATTCTTGAGCAGAGGCTTCGTAAAAGGGGAACAGATTCTGATGACACCATTGCAAAGCGCCTTGAAAATGCAGCAGGAGAGATTGCACGTAAGGATTTGTATCAACATGTAATTGTAAATGATAATCTTGAACAGGCTCAAAAAGATTTTTTGGAAATTTTCTCAATCACTCTCAAATGACATACAAAAAAAATATAATTTGGGGAATCTTTCATTTGCCAGGTAATAGGGTTTAATTAACTTACCCAAACTCCCCCTCTCCACTCATGGATAGGGGGTGAGGTAAACGGGTAAGTTGTTTAAAGCCAGTTCCCAGTTTACATTTTCCTGAACACAATGCCTTTACTGTTCCGGAAAGTATAAAGTACTTTTTGCATGATATGAAGGATGCCTTATTTGACATCAGATCGATAAAAACAGCAGGGTGGTATGACTTATAAAAAAAGGGTAAAAGAGAAGAGCATGGGCAGGTTGAATTGTGAGATTTTATGCGGTATTCATCCTGTTCTGGAAGCAGTTAAAGCTGAAAGACGCCTTTTTTTCAAAATATTTGTTTCCCGTCAACATAGTGGAAGAATAATTGAGATTGTTGATTTTGCAAAGAATCATGATATTGCTGTTGAATACACATCTGATGAACAGCTTGAAGAGATTTGTCTCGGTGTAAAACATCAGGGGGTTGCTGCTGAAGTTGGCAGATATCCCCTTGGAAAAGCCTCTGACATTTTTAAAGGAAAGATAAACAAAACGCACACTGCCGGATATGGCAGTGAAGAGGAAGAGATATTAGAATCTTCTAAAAAATTTTTTGTTATTCTTGAAGGTCTTCAGGATCCTCATAATCTTGGCGCAATCATACGGACAGCAATTTGTGCAGGGGCAGATCATATTGTTCTACCTAAAGACAGGTCTGTGCATCCTTCTCCGGCAGTGTCAAGGGCTTCGGCAGGAGCCATGGAACACGCAGATATTTCAATTGTTACTAATATTGCTATGTTTGTAAGAGAGTTGAAAAAAAATGGTGTGTGGATTGCAGGTCTTGATGCCGGAGGAGCAATTTCAATTTTTGATGCTGATTTTTCCGGTGATATTGCCCTTGTTGTAGGAGGAGAACATACAGGGATAAGGCCCCTTGTAAAAAAAGAGTGTGACTTTATTGTCTCTTTACCAATGGTAAAAGGTGTGACATCTCTGAATGCATCTGTGGCAAGTGGTATTGCCATGTATGAGATTCTTCGCCAAAGAATTTTTAAATAAGTCTTATGAAATCCCTGTTGGCTTTTCAAGATATTATCGGCAATATAGGAGCAGAATTTTTGGATTGCCTGTTTCCGCCCAAATGCCTTAAATGCGGTTTTATCATGTCCGGAAACAAAGCTTTTTCAAAGCATTTTCAAGCCAAAATTCCTTTCTCCTTTGAATCTGATCTGACTCAGTGGCAATATTTTGTGGATTCCATTAAATCCTGTTTTTGTGACAGATGTCTTGAATATTTGGGATGTTGTCATCTGTGCCCTGATACGGATTTTTCCCTTTCATCATTTAAAGCTCCTGAGAAGTCAGGTATCAGATATGCCTGGGCAGCTTCACGTTATCAAGGGATCATCAAAGAGTCTATTCACCTTTTAAAATATGATGATAAAACTGTTTTGGCAAACCGCCTTGGCAAACTTCTCTTTTTTATATTTGTAAGAAAATACAGCGGTTATGATATTGACCTGATTGTTCCCATACCTCTTTACCGATGGCGTATGGTTAAGCGTGGCTTTAATCAAAGTTTTCTTCTTGTGAAAGACTTCCAAAGATGGTGGTTCCAGCAAAAAGGTATTGAGCCAAACTGGTCTGTTAATTACAGATGCCTTGCAAGGAGAAAAAACACAAAATCCCAGGTTGGCTTTACCAGGGAGGAAAGGAAGTTGAACATGAGCAATGCATTTACTGTAAAAAGACCCGACGATGTTAGAAAGAAAAAGGTTTTGCTGGTTGATGATGTGCATACTACAGGTGCAACATCTTCTGAAGCAGCAGTAAGGCTTTATGATGCTGGTGCAGATTGTGTGGATTTGCTGGTACTTGCCAACGCATAGAAGTGTTCTTGCAAGGTTTGATTGTCGGGTATAATACGCTTTGAATATTTGAAATGTCTGAAAAAATGACCCGACTATTTAAACTTGAAGAGGCAGAAGGATGGTACTAATTTGAAAAAAATTCTTCCATATAATGAAGCCCAAGCTGTTGCTGCAACTTATAAAGCAAGTGGGAGCTCAATTGTTTTTACCAATGGATGTTTTGATATCTTGCATGCAGGGCATCTTTCTTATCTTGAAGAGGCCGCTCGTCAAGGAGACATTCTGATGATAGGTTTAAATTCGGATCTCTCTGTACAAAAAATCAAGGGAGAAAAGAGGCCGATCATTTCGCAGGATCATCGTTCAAGACTTCTTGCTGCCCTTGAATTTGTTGACCATGTTATTCTGTTTGATGATGCTGATCCATCGGAGTTGATAAATAAAGTAATGCCTGACGTACTTGTTAAAGGGGCAGACTGGCCTGAAGAGAAAATTGTAGGTGCAGACACCGTTAAAGCACACGGAGGCAGAGTGGAGCGGATTGATTTGTTACCTGGAATATCCACAACAGCGATCATTGAAAAAATTGTTGCTGTTTATTGCGGTGATCAGTAGTAATTATTGATGTAAGCGGGAGTAATCAACAGGAAATGGAAACAGGAAAAACAGAAAAAAGCGCTTTGGATTTGGAATATTATACGTTTGATAATCTTTCCCGATATAATGGTATATACCAGAGGGTTTTTACACGAAGGGGCGGGGTCAGTTCACATCCTTTTAATGAATTGAATGTAAGTTTATCAACAGGTGATAAAAGAGAAAATGTGCTGAAGAATCGAGAACTTATTGCTGCCAGCCTCAATGTCACTTCCCATAAAATGATATATCTGAATCAGGTGCATGGTAAGGATTTTTTGGTCTATCGAAAAGATGATAAAAAATCATCTTCTGTTGATTCATTGTCATCCAATATTGTTGATGCAGACGGAATTGTGACTGATGTGAAAGGCATTTTCCCAGTCATTCAGGTTGCTGACTGTCAGGCAGTGATTCTTTATGACCCTGTAAAAAATGTTGTTGCCAATATTCATTCTGGCTGGCGTGGCACCGTGATTGATATTATTGGCAATGGTGTAGATATAATGACACAGAGCTTTGGAACCAAACCCTCTGATATTTTGGCTGGCATTGCTCCATCCCTTGGGCCATGTTGTTCTGAATTTAAAAACTACAAAGATGAAATACCTGAAAATTTGTGGAAATATCGTATTGACACAGATTCTTTGGAGACAGGATACAACTTTGATTTTTGGAAAATAAGTTTTGATCAATTGACGGAAAAGGGTGTAAAGCCTGAAAATATCGAAATCTCAGGCATTTGTACTGTATGTAATACAGGAGAGTTCTTCTCATACAGAGGGGAGAACAGAACTGGCCGTTTTGCTGTTGTTGCAGGTATTGTATAACGTACATGGCGGATGCCCGCCACAATCGAAGGGATGAAAGTCGTTTTTAAAACAGCCTGTTACGGAGACTTTCATATAAAATTTTTGGGCATCATCCATTTACAGATTTACAGGTTCCGTGACACCATTCCCATTTGTCGGGATTTTTCAACAAAAAAGTGTAAAGTACTTTTGGCTGAATATTCAGGATGCCAATTTTTGTCATGCAAAGGCTCTCGCTCGTTTGCAGTTTTGAAATCCATTCGGCCTTATGCCCATCATGACCAGATGGTGCTTTTTCAATGTGTAATGCGTATTTTGACATTGACTTGAAATTCATCCTGTGCTAATTCCACTAAAATTGCTAAAACTGCTGGGACACCGGAAACTTTGTGACAAGACAGACGCACTATTGACTTCCGGCATAAATAACAGATACTCTGGTGCCAAACTATTACAAAGATCAGGAGTTAAGAGAGGCCTTGTCATCAATGGCAAAAAAGAAATTCAGCACAGTGCGTGAACTTGCATATTATAGCAGCCTTGGACTGACTGTTGCCCTGTCAATATTTATTGGTCTTTTTCTTGGAGTTTGGTTGGATGGTGTTTTTGATACAAAGCCTGTTTTGACCATGGTTTTTCTCGGCTTTGGCATAGCAGCAGGTTTTAGAAATCTTTTGATGGCTGCCAGACGAAGCAGAAATCTTTAGTTTGCTGTTAATTTACAGGAAAATATTTGGTATGGATATTCAACAGAGAATGATCAGTTTTGTGATAAAGTCAAATTGGTATCTCTTTGTTATTGTAACTCTTCTTGGTTTTATCAACACCCCTTTTAAATTTGCACTTGGAATTCTTTGTGGTGCTCTTCTTGTAACTATCAATTTTCATTTTTTGAGACATACTCTTTACAGAAGCTTTAAAGCTGAGAATGTACTTTCAGCAGAACCTCGTTCCATATTGAATGTGGTTCTTGTCAAATATTATATACGGTTTGCGATAAGCGGAATTGTGATATTTGCGCTTATAAACAGGAATATAGTTGAGCCGATTGGACTGCTTCTCGGTCTGTCGGTTGTGGTTGTCAGTATTATGGTGGCAACTGCGCTTGAATTAACAAGACTTATTTTCAAGGAGGCGGTTTAAGGTGGAACATCCGTATCTGTTTTTTGTAAAGCTATTTGAAGCGATAGGTCTGGATCATTTTGCTCATGCAAATGTGCATGTGATCTATATGTGGGTTGTCATGGCAATTTTGATTCTGTTTGGCTGGCTTGCAGGCAAAAAAACCCAGATGATTCCGGAACCTGTCCAGAATGTTTTTGAAGTACTTGTTTCAGGACTTGAAGAGTTTATGGTTGAGATTACCGGTGAAGAGGGAAGGTGGCTGTTTCCTCTTGCGGCATCCATATTTCTTTTTGTTTTCATTGGAAACCTCGTAGGGCTTATTCCAGGGTTTTTCCCTCCTACGGCTAACCTGAATACAACAGGTGCTCTTGCCCTTGTAACCGTGGTATTCACACATGTGATTGGTATTAAATATCATGGTGCAAATTACTATAAACATTTTATAGGCCCTGTATGGTGGATGATTCCCATTATTCTTCCCATTGAGCTTATTGGTCACGCGGCAAGAATTCTTTCTCTCTCTTTCCGTCTTTTCGGAAACATGATGGGACACGAGCTGGTTCTTGGCATCCTGTTTGCGCTTGCCGGAGCTTTTTTTGCTCCTCTTCCGATCATGGCTCTTGGAATTTTTGTAGCTCTTGTTCAGGCATTTGTTTTCTTTTTGCTTTCGGTCATGTACTTTACCGGAGCAATGGAACACGCGCATTGATTTTGTAACACGTACACTGAAGTTTTATGTTTTATGTTTTATGAGTAAGAGTGAATCAGCATTGTGCTGATGGTATATAAATTGCGGGTTTTTGGAAGAAGCCGCAGAGTTATTAATTTATTTCTTATTTTAAGGTAAAAAGGAGAAAAAAATGGATTTTTTTACCGCATGTGTATGGGCAGCAGGTATTGCAATTGGAATCGCAGCATTTGGTTGTGGTATTGGTCAGGGAATGGGTCTTAACGGTGCTGTTCAGGGTATTGCAAGAAACCCCGAATCATCAGGTAAAGTTACTGTAACCCTTCTTATCGGTCTCGCCATGATTGAGTCTCTGTGTATTTATGCACTTGTTGTTGCCTTGATTCTTATCTATGCACATCCCCAGGCAGCAGAGATTATCAAAACTGTAGTTGCTCACTGATATAGATAAAAAACTTGTCCACATATCTAATTGACATTTTTGTCAGTGAGCTTTTTTTGTATGAGATAGGTTTTTTCTTGTATGAGATAGGTTTTTTTGTGGATTAGTCCAGATAGAGAGCATTAAAGGAGCTTTTAGCCAATGTGGGTTGAAAGCTCCTTTTTTTTATATATTTTTTTGACATGCTTCATTTAAATGATATAATCGTCATAACTTATCTTATTAAGTACCTCTGAACCTTCATCTGTAACGCAAATCATATTTTCAAGTCGGATCCCACCCCATTCAGGTATATAAATTCCAGGTTCCACAGTCACTACCATTCCTGCCTCAAGCAAAGTATCATCAAACTTTGACAATCTTGGTGATTCATGGATTGCAATTCCGACTCCATGTCCAAGGGAGTGTCCAAATCTTCCAGTAAATTTTGAATTATCAATATAGTCTCGTGCTACTCTGTCTATTTCACTGCATTTAATTCCGGGTTTTATAGCTTCAACAGCAAATTTCTGGGCATGAAAAAGAGTATCATAAGCCTCCTTGAATGTGCTGTCAGGCTCTCCAATGACAATGGTTCTTGTTGTGTCACTGCAATATCCTTTTAACTTGGCTCCAAAATCAAACAGCAAAGGCTCATTGCTGTTAAATTTTCTCTCTCCCGGGATTGCGTGGGGCAGTGCACAATTTTTGCCTGATGCCACAATTGTTGGGAAAGACAGGCAATCTGCTCCATTTTCACGAATCATTTTTTCCAGAAGCCATGCAGCCTCTTTTTCAGTCATATCTTCATGAATAATGGTACGTAATTTAAGAAAAGCTTGTTCACTAATGGCAAGACTTTTCTTGATTGCTTCAATTTCATTGTTATCTTTTTTGATCCTCAAGGTTTTCAGAAATTTGTCAGCAGAGGAGGTTATTATTTCAGGAGACTCTTCTTTGAGTTTGGTCTTGATTTTGTCATAAATCTCAACTGTCAATCTGGATGTCTCCAAACCAACTTTTCTGGAGTTGACAGATTTAAGTAATAAGGGCAGTTCCTTTGAAATGTTTTCTTTATAGCAAGAAACATTATAAAGGGTTGCTTCCTGGGATGCCTGGGTATCATACCTTGAGTCTGTGGCAAGCAGTAGATCTGTTGATGTTATTATAAGAACACCTGCGCTTTCATCATAATTTCCATCTGAACCTGTAAAGCCACTGAGATACCTTCTGTTTTCATCAGAAAAAATTATGACGGTATCCGTATCAGCTTGTTGCATCTCTCTTCTTAAGTTTTCAATTCTCGTTTCAAGGTCAATATTTTTCAATCTTGTGATTCCTTTCATTTTTTTAAAGCCAACATGTTTTTTTTAAAGAATAGTATCCATTTTTATCGTGGATGTCGTAATAGATCACGTTGTGTCAAGACAGGAACTTATCATATCATTTTGTTGTGGTTGCATTTGCCGTGTGTGTTATAGTAAATATTCAGAAATACAGCGAAAACCTATAATGTTTGATGTGTGTCCTGTTTGGTATAAAGTTCTTGAGTCAATGCTGTTATTGTCACTTGCATTCCATGCAAATCCTTTTGCCACATGGAATGATTTTACAACATTGTCGGAGTATGGATTGGGCACTGTGTCGCATGTCCACTCCATTACATTACCTAAAAGATCGACAATATTGAGAGGATTACAGTATTTTTCATATTTGTCAACTGGTGTGGTTTCTCCAATGGATGAGCTTTCAATATTGCATGCATTTTTTTCCCATTGGTTCCCCCAAGGATATCGAAAAGAGAGATCTGTTCTGGCTGCTGCTTCCCATTCTGCTTCTGTTGGCAGGCGCCTGCCAATCCAGGACGAAAATGCCAATGCATCTTCAACACTTATCTGTACAACCGGATGATTCCTTTTATTGTGGAGAGAGCTGCCAGGCCCTTCTGGTTGATACCAACATGCATTTTTTACATTTGTGCTGCCAGAGCCCTGCTGCCATGTGGAGCGGGCTTTACCTTTACGGAATCGACCATAAAAAACATTACCAACTCCTTTTTTTTCTGCAGTAGTAACATAACCGGTTTCCTGTATAAATATTTGAAAAAGGGAATTTGTCACAGGGTATTTTCCGATATAAAACTTTTCTATTTCAATTTCCTGCAATTTTAATTTGTTTTTGGCTTTTTTGTTGCTGCCGACAGTGTAATGGCCGGAGGGAACTATTTGATATGTATTATATTTTTTATCTGAATCTGCGAGCAGGAGGTCAAAATGAGTAGCAAGCTCTTTTTGCTTTTGAAATTCTCTGAATTCATCAAGCTCATCATCATCAATTTCCAGTAAATCATCATCATCAACTTCAACAATATCCTCTTCATCAACTTCTTCGATCTCGGCAAGTTCTTCATCGTCTTCAACTTCAATAATATCATCTTCATCAACTTCTTCTATGTCATCCAGAAGCTCTTCATCTTCGACATCAATGATATCCTCATCCTCCACTTCTTCTATGTCATCCAGAAGTTCCTCGTCCTCGACATCAATGATATCCTCATCTTCAACTTCTTCGATATCATCCAGAAGCTCCTCATCTTCGACATCAATGATATCATCTTCCTCCACTTCTTCTATGTCATCCAGAAGTTCCTCGTCCTCAACATCAATGATATCGTCATCCTCCACTTCTTCTATGTCATCTTGGAGCTCCTCGTCCTCAACATCAATGATATCCTCATCTTCTACTTCTTCGATATCATCCAGAAGCTCTTCCTCCTCGACATCAATGATATCCTCAGCCTCCACTTCTTCTATGTCATCCAGAAGTTCCTCGTCCTCGACATCAATGATATCCTCATCTTCAACTTCTTCGATATCATCCAGAAGCTCCTCATCTTCGACATCAATGACATCCTCATCCTCCACTTCTTCAATATCATCTTGAAGCTCTTCCTCCTCGACATCAATGATATCCTCAGCCTCCACTTCTTCTATGTCATCCAGAAGTTCCTCGTCCTCAACATCAATGACATCCTCATCTTCAACTTCTTCGACATCAATGATATCATCGTCCTCCACTTCTTCTATCTCATCTTGAAGCTCTTCGTCCTCGACATCAATGACATCCTCATCCTCCACTTCTTCAATATCATCCAGAAGCTCTTCATCTTCGATATCAATGATATCGTCATCCTCTATTTCTTCGATATCATCCTGGAGCTCGTCGTCCTCTATTGCCAGTATTTCTTCTTCATCAAACTCTTCAATTTCAATATCCTCTTCAATTTCAATATCCTCTTCATCTTCAATCTCAACAAGTTCATCTTCTTTTTCAGCTTCAACAACGCTATCCTGATTTTGATGGAAACCGTCACCATCATTTCCATGACCGGATCTCTCTGAATCATCTCCTGGCTTGAGATTGGACTCATCATCGCTATCGTCTGCAGTTTTATCATGATCATTTCCGGGCTCGGTTTGAGCTTTTTCCTGGTCACCTGCACCATCTTCCTTTTGATTTGGTATAACGTAATCAGTAATTGATTTAAGTTTATCTTTTATTAATTCAAGGTTGCTGCTCTGTTTTTCACTGCTGGAAGCATCAATCTCCATATTTGAAATGAGATCGGTAATTGTAGATAAAATATCTGCAATTTGTCCGAGGTCAAGGTTACCACTCTTTGCAACATCAGAAAAAGAGCTTAATAATTCGCTCTTTGCCTCCTCTGTCATATCAAAAATATTATCCTGGGTGATGTTGATTTTTTCCGGATTTTCTGTCTCAGGAGATAATTTGGCAAGGTCAGCGTTTATGGATGATCGCAAACTGTAATAATTACGCCTTTTTGCTTTGATAATGGCGGGATTGTCATCAGTATTCCATATTTTTTTGATAATTTCATCAGTGTCAATACTTGATATTTGGTCATCAGTATTATCATCGGGATAAAATTGTTCAATTGCATGGATTAATTTGTATTTTATTGAACTTGTTTTGTAATTCAGGCTCGATATTGCCTTTTTAATACCTTCTTTTGTAACTGAAACAGCACCCACTGAACTACTCTCCTTGATGAACGAAATGGTATGGTATAATTTGCCATCTTATAAGTGATTTTGCCGGTATTTAATAGCGGTAATAGCTTTTCTCATGATGCCATAGCTGTTATGTAAACAGCAAAACAAATTATGGATCTTGATGTTTTTATTTTACATGATTGAAAAAAAAATAATTGATGATAACGTCATATTCAATCAGAATACTGTTAAAAAAGTACTATAGATTCATCATGGGATAAATGCCGTTGGGTGGTATATGAAAATTGTAAATTCAGACACAATTGAGTCAAGTGAGAAAGAGTTCATTGATACCATCAATGCTGAGCTTGATTGGGTTTCTATTGAAAAAATGATTCTTGAGAAACATAAACTTAAACTTCAGGATGAGGTACTTTATAAACAGGGAGATATTGTTATACATAACAATCAGATAGCCTATCGGCTTGATTTTGATATCATTGTCTCATTGTCTCTGACATTTAACAGGGATGGGGAGTGCCTGAATATTCAAACATCTGATGAGCCTGAAGAGATTGATGAAATTTTCAGTGATGTTGATTCTCAGGCAAATTCTGACACTGATGATTTAGATGCACTGGATTCCGGCGATGAGGAATTAAACCCTGAAATTACCTCTGATGCACAAAGTTATCTTGAAAATGACTCTGAAGTTGCTTTAAATGAATTTGAACAGTTGGAGATGGACGTTTCTCAGAATCTACCAGAGCAGAAGAATTGGTCAAAAATGGCACCGGAGCTTGCTGAAATGATAAACGATATTAATCAGGATAGTAGATGATGGATAAAATAATACTCGAAGAAAATGAATTGAACCCAACTTTTGTGAGAACCCAGCTGGATGAAATTCTTGCCAGAGAGATCATCTCACTCATAGAGATTGATTCCGAGTCAGCTCTTTTGACCTATAATCTCTCCACAATATCTGCTATTCTTGTGGCTGTTGAGCGTGACAGGGAAATTAAAAATGCCAAAGGATTTCCTCCGGAAAGATATACCATTGATTCTCTTACAGATGAGCTTGAAGAGATTGGTTTGACCCATGATGATACTTTGAATGACTCCCTTAAAATTATCCTGGATCAGGGTTATCTGACAAAAAATTCACATGGTGAGATCAAGGCAGAGGTCTCGGCATACACCATTGTTGGATTTCTTGACAGAATGTTTCCTGGGATGCAGGGAATTCAACTTGTTGCATTTGTCTTGCAGATGGCTGATGAGGTTCTTTCCAAACGTAAATCCCTGGATGATGCAAAGGAGAGCTTTGCACAGACCCTTAAAAACAGTGGAGTCTCAGTAACAAGGGAAAAAGCTGAAAAAAAGGCCCAGGAGATTGCTTCAAAGCAGTCAGACGGACAGATGAGAGAGATGGCCCTGAAGTTGAAGGAGGCAAATATAAAACGTCTTGCCCAGCAGCGCTTCAGGGAAAAAATGCAGATGAATAGAGATGGCGGAAAACCATCTTTCCATTTTGACGGCGGAAGCCGGTTGGACAGGGTTAAGATCACCTCTGTCTTTGATAACGGCCCTTCAAAAGAGGAACTTGATGCCATAAAGAAGGCTGAAGAGGAAAAAAAACTTCAGGAAGAACAGATTAGAGTTGCCGCACTTGCTGAAAAAGAGAAGAAACTGAAGGAAGCAGAAGCTGCTGCCATGGAGCTGGAAAAAAAAGCAGCAGAGCTTGCAGCAAGGGAACAGGAACTTGAAAATGCAAGGCTTGCTGCAATAAAAATTGAGCAGGCAGAAGCTGAATTGAAGGCAAAACAGGCTGAAATAGCAATGAAAGAGGCCGAGCTTAAACTCAAGGAAGAGCAGATTCGGGCTGAAGCAGAAGAAAAAGCAAGATTGCTGGATGAAAAATTGAGGCTTCAGCAGCAAAAAGAGGAAGAAGAGGAAGAGAAGCTGAGACTTGAGCAGGAAAAGAAAGCCCAGGAAGCGTTAATTGACAGAGCAAATGAAATATCGTCACCTGCACCAGATGACATTGAGGCCAGAATTGCAGCTTTTGAATCAGAACTTGCCACACCATGCCCTGTGTGCCATACAGGCAAGGTGAAAACTGAAACAACCGACGCCGGAAAGAGATATTATGTCTGCTCTGACAGTAGCTGCCGTTTTGTAAGCTGGTCGCAACCATATCATTTCTCCTGCCCTTTGTGTAAAAATCCGTTTCTTGTGGATTTTCAGATAAACCCTGTGGAAAAGGGGTTGAAATGCCCAAGAGCCTCCTGCTCCTTTTCCCAGAAGGATCTTGGGGATCCTGCATTGAAAATTCCCAATCAATCTGCTTCTACCGTCAGTAATGAATCGCATGATGCGGCATCTTCCCCTGCTCCCAAAAAGAAAAGACTTGTGAGACGAGTAAAAAGGAGGCGTTAAGTTGGAAGTAGCGTTTTTAGATAAACGGCTTGAAAAGCTTTATGAAAAAGTCAAAAAAGGAACCCGTCTTTCAAAGGAGGACGGGCTTCTTCTTTTTGAAACAGATGATCTTGTATCAGTGGGGATTGTAGCTGATTTTGTTCGTCGCAAAAAGCATGGAAAAAAAGCATTTTATGTTTATAACCAGCATATTAATTATACCAATATATGTAAAAACAGATGCCTTTTCTGTGCATATGCAGTTGATAAGGGAGATCCTGCTTCATATTCATGGAACATGGAAGATATTGAAAAGCGTTTGATGGATCGTATAGATGAGCCGGTAAAGGAGCTTCATATTGTCGGTGGTCTCAATCCGGATCAAGATTTTTCCTACTTTACCAATCTTTTAAAAACTGTAAAAAAGATACGCCCCAAGGCTTCAATAAAGGCATTTACAAGTGTGGAGATAGACTATCTTTCAAGGTTGTCCGGTCTGTCAGTTTCTGAAACTGTGGCCATATTAAAGGATGCAGGACTTGACATGATGCCGGGGGGAGGAGCTGAGGTATTAAGTGACAGAGTAAGAGAAAAGCTGTTTCCCAAAAAAATGGGTGCTGCAAGATGGCTTGCCATCATGGAAGAGGTTCATATGGCAGGGCTTACATCAAATGCCACAATGCTCTATGGCCACATTGAAACCATTGAAGAGCGGGTGGAACATCTTATGGCTCTTCGGGAGCTTCAGGATCGTACGGGCGGATTCTCTGCATTTATCCCACTTGCTTTTCACTCCAAGAACACAAAGCTTCATCATATTCCTCCCACTACAGCCTTTGATGATCTGAAAATGGTTGCAGTATCTCGTCTTATGCTGGATAATTTTGATCATATTAAGGCTTACTGGGTAATGATAGGGGAGAAACTCGCCCAGGTTGCACTTGCCTATGGGGCAGATGATCTTGATGGTACTATTATTGAGGAGCGCATAACCCATACTGCCGGTGCTAAATCTGCCAAAGGTCTTACCAGGGAGGAGATGGAAGATATGATAAAGGGTGCTGGTTTTGTGCCTGTGGAGAGGGACTCTTTTTATAATAACGTACATGGCGGATTACCGCCACAATCGAAGGGATGAAAGTCTTTATGAAAACAGATATTTGCGGGGACTTTCATATAAAATCCTCATGATTGCGAGGGCATCACAACGATGGATGAAAGTCTTTATATGTCAGTATGTTATGGAGACTTTCTAATAAAGTAGAATCTAACTGATTTGGTATCTGTTGCAGATGCGGAGTAGAGATGCAAAATATTGACACTGTTATTGAAAAGATTTCAAGAGGAGAGCGCATTGATTCGAATGAAGGGCTTGCTCTCTATCATGGGGCTGAGTTGCAAAAACTTTCAGCCCTTGCAAACCATAAGCGTTTCAGGCTTAATCCTGACAGAATTATTACCTATGTAATTGACAGAAATATTAATTATACAGATATCTGTATGTCTGGGTGTCGTTTCTGTGCATTTTACAAAAAGCCGGACAGTGGTGATGGTTATGTGATACCCCGTGAAAGCCTGCATCACAAGATTCGTGAGACCATTGATCTTGGTGGTACCCAGATTCTTCTTCAGGGGGGCATGAATCCAAATCTTGATTTCTCTTATTACCTTGATCTTCTGAGGGATATAAAGGAAAATTTCAGGATTCATATTCATGGATTCTCACCCCCTGAGATTGCCCATATGGCAAAGATATCATCTATGTCAATCAGAAGTGTCATAACAGAGCTTAAGAAAGCAGGACTTGATTCAATACCAGGGGGGGGGGCTGAAATACTGTGCGATGATATCAGAAAGAAGGTTTCTCCAAATAAATGCATGGCTGATACCTGGCTTGAGGTTATGGAGACAGCACATGAACTTGGATTGAAAAGCAGTGCAACCATGATGTTTGGTCATCTTGAATCACCGGAGCATATTTTTGAACATCTGGAAAAAATCCGTTCCCTTCAGGAGAGAACCGGCGGCTTTACAGCGTTTATTCCATGGACATTCCAGCCAACAAACACAAAAATCAATAGGAAGAAAACAGGTGCTGTGGAGTATTTAAGGGTGCTTGCATTAAGTCGTCTTTATCTTGATAATGTCAGAAATATTCAGGCATCCTGGGTTACCCAGGGAGATAAAATTGCACAGCTTGCACTTTTTTATGGTGCAAATGATATGGGCAGCACAATGATAGAGGAGAATGTTGTTGCATCAGCAGGGGTAAATTTCATGCTGCCTGAAAAAGAGCTTCGCAGACTTATTAAAAAGGCGGGATTTGAGCCAAGGCAGCGGGACTGTTATTATAATCTGTTGTAATAATTTTTTTGTATAACATACATGGCAGATTTCTGCCACAATCGAAGGGATGAAAGTCGTTTTAAAAACAGGCTGTTACCGAGACTTTCATATAAGACTTCCAGAAAAATATTTTGGCATTCTCAATTCTGAAGTGCAACCACAAGGGATTGCCCCTAAAGTGCTTGCCAATTTAATTATCTGGAACAGTATATATGAGCCCGTTGATTTAGTCGATTTTTCAAAAAATCACCACAATATGATGTGTTTCTTGATTGCTTCAAAATCATTATATTGTGGCAAAATCAAATATGTAAATACTTAATCAACAGAGTCATATATTTGGGACGATATGAAGAATGCCCTTTTTTATGGTAATAAATATTGAAGACTTACGGCTTTTCTAACAGTTCCACTCATCCTTATCATGAGTTCCACAGAGCAGGGTTTATTCTTGTCTCCCCATGGAGGATCATTGAGAATGGTTATATCAGGGTAAAAAACGGCAAGATTGTTGAGCTGGGGAGATACCGTCCTAAGTGTGCCTTTCCGGTTGATGTCTCTGGAGATGGTGATGTTCAACACAATGGGGCAGGGAGTGTAAAAGATTACGGATCAGGTGTAATAATACCTGCACTTGTCAATGCTCACACTCATTTTGAACTCTCTGCTCTTCGTTCCAGAATTCCTTTTAATTTGGGTTTTAATGGCTGGGTCAGGGAACTTCTTGTGCAGAGGGAAAGGTGTGGGAAAGAGCTTCTTGAAAGAGAAGCCTGTAAAGCAATGGATGAGAGTGCTGCAACAGGGACAGCATTTGTTGGAGATATCTCAACCCTTGGTATAACAAGAGATATTCTAACTAATCGTGCATCAGGTATGCCCGGTCATGGTAACCTTGATAGTTGGGAAACAGATGAATCAAAGCTTGATATTCTGAATAAACGGCCATGGCGGCATTACCGCCACAATCGAAGAGATGAAAGTCGTTTTAAAACAGCCTGTTATAGAGACTTTCATATAAAACAACAAACAGAGCTTTCAGGCATTTTTTTTCAGGAATATCTTGGAAATGAAATACCCATAAATGTTTTGAAACCATTTGACTTTTATTCACAATCTTTCATTAACAGAAGAGCCTTTTCATTGGCGGGTCATGCGCCACACACCACATCCCCTGGGCTTTTAAGAGCATTAAAAAAACAGACACTGAAACACAATCTCCCATTCTCCATACACCTTGCAGAGTCACATGATGAAACAGAATTTATAACAAAAGGCAGGGGCAGGTGGGCATCTTTTCTTGAAGAGAGGGGAGTTGATTTCTCTGACTGGCCCCTTCAATCAGGAAGTCCTGTTAAATATCTTGATGATATCGGGGTTCTGGACAGAGACACTCTTGCTGTACATCTTTTAAATAGTGATGAAACAGATCTTGATCTCATTGCAAAGAGAAACGCTATTCCTGTTGTGTGTCCCAGAAGCAACATGAATCTTCATGGCAAACTGCCTGACTTGCCGCTTATGCTCTCATATGCCCAGGGCATATTGAAACCAGCCCTTGGAACAGACAGTCTTGCCAGCACACAAAGCTTGAACATGTTTGATGAAATGGCTTTTGTTGCAAAGCATTATCCCCAGATTCGTCCCAGTGAAATTCTGGCAATGGCAACTGTTAACGGAGCTCAAGCTTTGGGGTATGGGGATGTTGCAGGTACCCTTGAAGTTGGAAAAGATGCTCGTTTTATCTATATCCCGCTGAAACATTTCAATATTTCAAACAATAAATCTGGGAGAAAATGTCAAAATAGAACATTAGGGTATTCCCATAAAGGCAGTGATATTGAAAATATTATAATGGAAATAATAACTTATCATGAATCATAAAAAAATATTGATGGGAAAGATTGACTATATCAATGCTTTTCCTGTTTATTACGGCCTTGATCACGGAATGCTTCCAAAGTGGATTGAGATGGTACCAGGGCCTCCTGCTGTTTTAAATAAAATGATACAGGAGGAGCTGCTGCATGTGAGTCCTGTATCTGCTGCTTTTTACGCAATGAACCACAGAAAATTGCTTGTTTTACCCGATCTTTCAATTTCCTGTTATGGAAAAGTTTTGAGTGTTGTCTTGATGACAAATTTATCACTTGAGGAACTTCACAGGAAAAAAGTTATTCTTACACATGATTCTGCCACAGCATCAGCGCTTGTAAGACTGGTTTTTTCCCAAAAAGGTATTGAGCCGGTTTTTTTTACAGGAAAGCTAAGGGAGTTAAATGATGTGCCAGGTGATGTGGATGCAGCAATGATTATTGGAGATGCAGCCATGACAAAACCCTGGGAAGATAGATTCCTGAATCGAATTGATCTTGGGGAGTTGTGGTATAATATGACTGGTTTGCCTTTTGTGTTTGCATTGTGGGTCTCACCTGAAAACTGTATTGACCGATACAGGGATGAGCTGAAGGATGCCCTAACTCTTTTTTATGAGTCCAGAAAAAATGGATATGAGAACATTGACAGTGTCATAGAATCAGGTGCTTCAAGATTGAACCTTGATAAGGAGTATGTGCGCAGATATTTTGAACTTCTTCATTGTAACCTTGATATGAGAAAAATTGATGGACTCAAACACTTTTTTTCCCTGCTCCATGAGCATGGACTGCTTAAAGAAAAGGTAAATCTAAGACTTCTTGATTATCCATGATCGTTTTGTGGAGTAGCTGACCGGCATATTCCTTTTTCATGTTTATGATGAGGAAAAGTATTAATATTGGAATGATGAGGAGCATTATCATAGCGGAAAATTTGTGCCATTAATTCGTAAATATAGTGATAACGGTACTTTGTTTTTGATTTTAAATCGGTATTTTTGACTTCTGTAAAATGTTCTTTTCCTGATCGTAAATTTTACCGACACTACCGTTATTATCCCTGATGCGTTTTCGGACATTCAACAATAATGAAGCTGAACCACAGGCAAAATCCAATATTTTATCTAATTTGCTTTTTTTACCTGTACCTGGGTCTTGACAGTCAAGGGTGACAATTTTGTTGTTGTTCGTTTTTTGTCATAATGTTCACGTTTGTTGTAAAATTAGTGACAATCGAGTTGATTGGCTAATTATTATCGATTCTTTTGTAAATCATCAGTTATTTTTTTTATTATTTCCGATAAATCATCAATTTTTGTGTCACATACATCATAAATTACTTCAGCGTCAACATCAAAATAGTGATGACAAATGATATCTCGCATACCTGTTGCTTTTTTCCAATCGATTTGAGGATAACCAACTAATAAAGATCTGTTTGTAACTTTATCTAAAATTTTTAAAGATTCTCGGCATCCTTCATATCATACAGAAAGTACTTTACACTTTCCGGTACAGTATCCCCGAAAAACGGACATTCTGTTCGTGAAAGTGTAAACTGGGAAATGAAAGATGCCAGATTCACCAATAGCTATTAACAGCATACAAATGCTATCAAGTTTTTCGACACCATATTCTGAATCAGTAAAATCACTTACTGTTTTGACAGAGGAAAAACGTTTTATAATGGTTAATGTTGCTTGATAAATTTGAGATAAAATATCTATTGCAAGATCTTTGTCATACATATATTGCCTCTAAATTAATTCTACGTTTTAATGCATCATTCATTTTATCTCGATACCTTACGATATCTATTGGCATATTAAATGTGGCTTCTAAATCCTGTTTTATACCAATCATATAAAACAATTCTGGTTTTTCAAGTTCTACAACTATATCAATATCACTTTGTTCATTCATGCAATCTTTAGATGCTGATCCAAAAATTCCAATTTTTTTAATTTGATATTTATTTAAGTTTTGTTTTTTATAAAGGCTTAGTTCTTTTATGATCGTTTTTTTATTCATTATCATTATCTTATTTCACCTATATTTTGAAACAATCCCTGCATTAAACCTTTTTTATGCTGCTGTAACTGGTTTATTTTTTTCGATTGTGCTGTTATTAACTCATCCAAAGACGAAAGACAGGATGCGATTTTTTGTTGTTCTCCTGTTTCTTTCTTGGGAAATAAAACAATTTTTTCTTTAAGAATAGAAAAATGTCGTTTGTAATCTTCTTGTTTTACTCCATTATATTGAAGGTATTGGAATCAATATTCAGTAGTAATTGTGTTTTTAGGCTTTAATATTTTAATACCATCAGAACCTTGAGCAAAGGTCTCCTTTGCCATTTTTAGTATGTTTTTCACCGTCAAAAATCATCCGGTTCATCCTTTGGTTTAAAGCATATTTGAGGAATAGATTGATCTGCAATCTCCTGGAGTCTGTTGATATAGTCCTCACCACGCAGGAAATCAACAATACTCCGGTGCAATCTGGAAGCATCAACAGGGGTGGCGTCAATAATCTCTCTCAGCACCTGCACCTTGTTCCATCCTTTGATCTTTGCCTCTTTTTCAAGCAAATCCCACAGGAAATAAGGCAATTCAAATGATGTTCGTCCTGACATTATGCCGCCATTGCCTGAGATGCAATCTCTACAAAAGCAAACACATCACCGGAATCAGGATCAATTTCATCTGCGTGTTCAATAAAATGCCTTGCAACAGGAAGGGGATCTCCATCTTCAATCATACTTTCAAAATGGAAATCCAGTGCCTTTCTCATTTTTTCAATGGTTTAATCAACTGTTTTTCCGGTCGCAATACACCTTGGAACATCAGGAGCATAAGCACTGCAATTATTTCCACCTGTTTCAATAATAATAAGAAAACGTTCCATGTTCTCCTCCATAATACTCCCTTTTGAGTAGGTATAATATCCCTTTAGATGCCTAACCACCCTAAAACACCGTTAATCAAGCCGGCCGGCTTGTTACTTTCAGCTTCAGAATCATCTGATGTCATGCTTTTGAGCCGTGTAGTCATCAATTCGATAAGTTTATCTTTTATGATATCGCGAATTTTAGGTGGCAATTCCTGGAGCGAGTTACTACTCAACTGCATTACCATCACATCACTACATGCTGTTACATTGGCAGAACGTGGCTTTCCGGTAAGATAACTCATCTCTCCGAAAATATCTCCGGGGTTTAAAATGGTTACGATTTCATCGGGTGAGTTATTAAATGTGACTTTTGCTGTACCTTTGATTAAAATGAAAAAAGAAGTACTTGCAGAACCTTCTTTGATAAGAATGTCATCTTCTCCAAAATAATCAAAAATATAATCTATACGACTTGAAAGATAACTCATATCTGATCTGGATAGAGTTGCAAACAATGGAATAGAGGAAAATAACTCATCAAGAAAATATCCCATGTGATTCTCCTTTAAAAATATTTTGATCGTTTAGAAAATGATGCTCAGAGTGTTTTTGTTTTTCAGGCGTCTTATTTCGTAAAGTGTAAAGTACTTCTGGGATGATATGAAGGATGTCTTTTTTTACAGTGAAAATGACGATCATTTTTATGGTTGGGGGTTATTGATACACAATCATGCCCATTTAGCGTGAAAATGACGATCATTTTTATATTTGGGGGTGATTGATACGCAATCAATCATGCCCGTTTAAGGGTAAAGAGATATTATCACTATTATAAACTGAAATCTACTATTCTTGATGAATATCCTGCCCTTTCCTCAATACGCAAGACGGCTAAGTGATTTTAAAATAAGTGCAAAACCCATGGCAAACATGCCGGTAAGCCCCATGCCGCATGAAAATCCAGCTAAAAGCACAGGTGCATATTGTCGCCATTTTGCTCCATATCTTTTGAGGAAAAAATATCTTCCAAGAAGAGCTCCGATAATCTCAAGTATAATGCCGTGGGGTGTACTTTGTCCTAATCCCCTGACAACACCGTAGATCAAAAGTATGGGAAGGCCAAAGAAAGAGAGTAGCATGTAGGTGACAACTCCGAATCCCATTCCCGAAAGCACATAAGTTCCATTCAAGGCCTGGTAGAAAAGTGAATTCCCTTCAATTGTTGAGGTTTGCATAAGAAGGGTATTGAGTGCCTGAAGATGCCACATCTCTTGGGCATATGGATAGCTTCCGGAGGGGACAGGGGCAAGTTGCCATATGAACTGTGAAAATAGAAGGCTTGCAATCATGACAACCGGAAAGACAAAGAATTCTGATTTTATTATACCTTTGATTGAGGTTCCGGTAAGTTCAATCTGGCGGAACTGGACAGCAGTTTCTCCATAGTTGTGTATGGGGATAGGGGCATACCAGATTTCAATGCCATGGTATCCGAAATAACGGGAACCTGCAATAAAACTTGCTTCCCTTACAAGGGGGAGATTTACAAACTGGCCGGCAACTCCCTCCATTCTGGCAGTGATATATGAGATAAGAGGGGTGTATATAAAGCCGTAGGCCAGGAAAAATCCCCATGGGAAATTCGGGACAAGCCAGAGACACAGCCCCACATAGGAGAGGGTGGAAAATATGTATATGGCAATGGATATCCAGAAGCTGAAATCGCCCCTGCCTTCTGGTGGGTTAAACAGATCTTTGAAATTTATACGGTTTTTTCTGCTGTGCTTTAATGATCTTATGACTGACCATATTCCAATGATTCCAATGGCAAGCCCAAGACCGATTCCAAAGCTCATGTAAAAATCAAAGTTGTTGGCAAAAACAGTGTCAACAGTGCCCATTCCTTCATGCCAGCGGTGAAGAATACCGTTTTTGTGGAGAATTGGGTTTAAAATAATGGTTATTATAAGCCCTATCAATCCGCCAATCACTGCCCAGAATGGCAGCACCATTCCAATGAAAATAAGCCCCATGTCAAGCTGGATTCCTGTTGCAACAGCAGGAAGAATAGACTCTGTGTGACGTGTCAGCTCCACCCAGGGGATAGGGATCACGCTTACGGGCTCTGTAAATATAAGTCCAGAGATAACCGGCAGAAGCACATAGATTGCCCCGAATGCAAGGCCTGTCACTCCACCCACGGAAAATACCCGCCATTTCCATCCTGAAGCCTTTTCTTCACGGGATTCGGCAAGTGCCATGGTGCCAAGTGCTCCCACTGGTGCCATGGGAAAGGGGAGTTTTTCAAGGTCGGAGGTGATGCGATAGAGTGCATACCCAAGGCCGAAGTGATCAATGCGCTGTATAATCTGGGAACCCACAAGCAAAAGTATGGGAATCATCCAGTCCCTGTGGTAGAAGGTGCGCTCCAGCATTGATTGCGATTCAGCTCCTGGGGCAACCCATTCCGGAATGAACTCGCTTAATCCCAGCATCATTGCAGCATCGGACTGTACAAGATACTGGTTCCACAAAAGCCCCTGAAAAGGTGATGCAAGTGCTGCTCCTGCCATATAATAGAGAAGAAAAATCTCCTGCTGTTTCAGCTCCTGCTGACTGCGCTTTGCGATTTCCGCAAAGAGAATAATGGTTACCCATCGGGCAGCAGGGCCTATTCCTGCTCCAAGTACAAGTTGCAGGTACATGCTTCCCGGCATCATGAGGAAACCTATAAAAATGGCGCCTATTATTGTTTTCCAGCCAAAGCCCTCTTCAAATTTTGTGGGGGGCTGAAGAAGATTTCTATACTCATCCAGCTCTCTATCTTTGTACATAAAAGGTCTGCTCTCCACTTTTGATTGTGATGATCAACCAGGCAATACCTGATAGCTGTTATGGCTGAAAAGCCCTGCAAACGCCCATATGCCACCCATCAGAAAATCTCCGATTATTAATCCTATGAAAAAGTAGCGAACTTTCCTGAAAATAGTCACACCACCATAACGTATGCAGATGGTGTTGAAAAACCATCCAATAAAAAAGCTCACCCAGAGGATTCTCATTGCGGAACTGTAGGCCGTCAGGTATCCAAGAGGGTGCAGTGGCCACCAGTAGAATCTTTTGTAGCATATCACGAGAATCATCATGACAAGGGCACCAGCTATGGAAAATATCACTATCCACTCTCCGGCCGGGTTTGGATTATCAATAACCTGAAATATTTTTTCATATACTGAAAATGTTGTACGGGCTGCCCACTCCATCTGAAGACCCTGTAGTCCATATTTGTGGCAAAGTGCAAGCATGGCAGTCAATGATACAATTATAGATACTGGAAGCACAAGAAGGATGCCTGCAATTATTATGCGTCTTGATCTTATCTGTTCATGTATCTTTGCAGCATGGAGAAGGGAAGGCATCAAGGATTCTCTGAGGTCAAGAAAGAGCATTTTCTGCATTACCCCTGCAATCAGGATACCTGTTGATGTAAAAAATCCAGGGCCGAAAAATGCAATAATACCATCTATTGGAGCCGCAGTAATTGTGAAATAGGCAACTCCTCCCTGGGCAATGATTCTGGTTGATACCAGCATTACCATGAAAAAAGCACCCATAACAAGTATGGCTGCTCCCGGGGTCATACCAAACAATATACACCATATTATTAATGCAGCTATACCTGCAACTCCTCCCCATGCAGAAAGGGATGCATTGAAAAGTTCCGGATTATCTGTTGCATCCTTTATGGTGGGTGAAGGTTTTGATATATTCACTGATGGAGTTATAATGTTCTTTGAAGAGATAAATCTCGATAAGATCCTTGTCAGGAAAGATGTTGATTTAATATTGGAAATGCCCTGTAAAAATGTTCCTTTTATGTGGGTTCTTGAAAGCCAGATAATAAAAATAAAAAATACTCCATAGGCTCCTATCATCTGTGTCTCTTCAGGCAGTGTTAAAGTTGGTCCGAAGGTTGTTCCAAGTGAAGAGGAAGGAATATTGTATCCCATTACAGCAAGAAGGCCTGATAGAAGGCCACATAAAAGAAACATGAACCAGAAGCTGAAGGATATCTGGCGGGATGTTATAAATGCAAAACCTATGAAAGCAGGATAAAAGTATAACTTTAGTTTGTGAAAGCCTGCAAAAATACCATATTCAGGAAAATATGGTCCTGCCAGCACCAGGGTGGGAATCTCGGGAACAGATGGAAAATAGAAGTGAAAGCCGTTCAGTGTATGGAGGAAAAACGGAATCATAAGGCCGGCAAGCAGGAATCCGTCTGAAAAAAAAGAGAATATGGCCTGTCTGTCCAGAGCATCACATAGAGTCCGGGGTACACTAAGAAGGGGAAAGTTCATGTTTTCATTCTGCACCCACTGGCGGCTCAGAACATTGATCATGCATAGCATCACCCAGTAGCAGAGCATAATAAATATACCCCATAGCATAAGCGGTGTTAGCCATGTGTGCCAGGGGATCTGTTTGATTACGGAAAGCCAGTTCATATCCTGCCCATGCTTAAGACCGGTATAAAGAAGATTGACCGAGTCCATGGAATCTGGATATAGACTTTTGGGCAAAAGTGGCTGTAAAATATCTTTCCAACGATTTTCAACAGTTGCAAAACGCAGTGGAACCGTAAGGTTAAAAAAGAATGTTCTTGCAAGTCCGGTGTATGCAATGCCTGAGCCTGTTACCATTAGTATCCAAGATAGAAAAAGCTCTCTTCCGGTAAAAATAGAGGGCGATTTTTTGTGTGATATCATTTTGCCCAGAAGTGCCGTAAAAAGGGTAAGCCATATGAAAATAAAAAAAGGTGCAAGGGGAAAATGGCCGCCGCCAAGTGGCGTTGCATTTCTGAAGGCATTGTTGAAAGGGGTTACAGCACAGATAACTGCTGAAAAAAAAAGTCCTATAAACACTGCCCGTAATCGTATGGGATGAATTTCTTTACCAGAGGTAGTGTCTGAAGCTTTTATCCCGTGGGAATAATCCTGTTCATTAACATTTTCAGAAGTGATAGAAGCATTCTCAGAAGTGACAGAAGCATTCCCAGAAGTGATAGAAGCATTCCCAGAAGTGACAGAAAGATTTTCAGAAGTGATAGAAACATTCCCAGAAGTGACAGAAACATTTTCAGAAGTGACAGGTGTTGGGCATGAAGGTTTGGTATTCACATATCCTCCATTTTTGTCGTTGGTTTTGTGATGTCCTGATCTCTTTGCTCATCCTGAGAGCTGCTTGTTTTATGAGATGCCTGAGAGCTGCTTGTTTTATGAGATGCCTGAGAGCTGCTTGTTCTATGAGATACCTGAGAGCTGCTTGTTTTATGAGAACCCTGCGAGTTGTTTGTTTTATGAGATATGGGATCTGGCAGCGGGGTTGGAATGTTTCTGTTGCTTTGTTCGTCAAGGGAGCGCCATATGAGAAGCTGCTTACGCAGTTCAAATAGAAATCGTTTGTTCAGACGAAGCCAGATGTCTGCTTCACCTGATTCTCGTTCTATTTCAGTTTTTATCTGAAGGTATGTTGAATCTGTCATGGATTGAGTAAATGTGATTGTAATCTTCTGCATCATGCCAAGATCAAAAGGGGCAAGCCATATTCGGCTTACTATTTTTTTATATTTGTGTGCCTCTGTTGAATGTAACCATGAATGTTGATTGGGATAATTTTCAGAACAGTCATATTTAACTTCTCCTGTTGAAAAAATGCCGTGTGAGTAATCCTGATGCTCTCTAAACCAATTGTATAAAAAAACTGAAATACTTTTGTGTTCATGCATTTTGAGTAAAAACGGCAGTGTTATTTCCAGGCAGTTGCCTTTTGGTTCAGGTAGTTTCCAGGTTTTGTTTACATCAGGGATTGCAATTCTTGCAGCCATTTTTGAAGGATATATAACAGATATCATGACGACTGCAATTACAAGAATCATTGCCCCTGCCCCTGCTATGGATGAGTAGTTTACAGTTATTCCTTCCCACATGGGCGTGTTTGCAAAAAAATGTGCCGAAGCCTGGGCTGCAAGATAGCCAAGCACAACGCTTATGACTGCAAAAGCCATTGCCTCTGCAATGAAAAGAAACGCTACATGGTTGGGTGCAAGTCCAACAGATGTGTAGATGCCGATTTCCCGTTTTCGTTCATGTACGCTTGATATCATTGTGTTAAGTACAATCATTATTGATATAAGAACTGGTACCAAAATATTTGGTACACCGCTGTAGTTTATGCTGTCATTTGCGTTATAGACAAAGGAGCCATCTTCCGTTCCTGTGAAAAGAACCATTTTAAAACGATCGGTTACTTCCCTTGCAAGTAGCTCAACAGCTTTTGATGAATCAATTGTCTTTGGTGAATCAACAGCTTTTGACGGAAGACTTTTTTTCTCTGATTGGTCTTTAAATTGCAGGTCAGAACTGGTTTGTTTAACATTGCCGCCTGTAATAGGAGTACCTGTAATAGGAGTACCTGCAAATCCCTTTAGTTTGCCCCCATATGCAAGAAGGGTTTTAGCAGGTATAATAACGGTTTTTTCAGTTGGAATATGGGTATATCTGCTCTCAAAAGAGGAAATATCCTCTCCTGACTCCAGAGCTTCCATCTCCACCTCCGTGAGATCCTGTGTTGTTTCATCGGGAAAAATGGCAGGAGTCATTATTTCGCCATCAAGATCTGTAATGGAATTAAAGATTTTGGGATCAAAAATGCCTTTGACACTGTATGGAGTTCCCCTTATGAGAAGTGTGTCTCCTGTGGCAGCGGAGAGTGAATCTGCCATTGGAAGGGGAATTATGACAACATTTTTATCATCAGCATCAAACCATCTGCCTTTAACAAGAATACGATCAATGGCAGTTACAAGACTCTCATCAGAGTCAAAGCCGACTATTGCGCTTGCCTGTGCTGTTTTATTTGTATGATTCCATGAAGTATTAAGTTCTTTTATGACAGATATAAGAGGTGCAGAACTTCTCTTGTGATTCTCTAACCAAACCCTTGGCACAATAACAGCTTTTTCTGAAAATGTATTTTTTATGACCCCAAGTGATTCATGGGGAAAATCCTTCCAGTTAAGTTGCTTCATTAGAAAACCATTGTACCCTGATGCGCTGTCAAGCCTTGTATTGGTGTGCAGTCGTATGGATTTTACAGAGGTAAATCCCATGATTGTAAAGGTCAGGATAACAAGTGTTGTGCATGTTAATGCCGTTCTTGTGCGTCGCCGTTTAAGGTTGCTTACTCCAAGATGGAAGGCTGCTGTAAATGCCTTTAAACTGCTTATTTCCTCCTGGCGCATATGGGAGGTTTTCCTCTGTATCAGAACCATTTCACGTTCAAATCTTAAAAAAAGGATCATGGAAACAACTGTTGACAGGCCAATAATAAAGAATGCAAGTATGATTACAATTGGAGAGTAAGCAAGCTGAAATGCAGGATGAACATTATATATAATGGTAATCTGAATTATGAGTATGGTGATGAATGAGATGATCCTTTTATATATATTGGCAAAACCAAAGAGAAGTCTCTCCATGCAAAATGCAAATGGAACAAATAGTGCGATATAAAAAAGTACACCAAACAGCACATCCTTTTGTGTTTTTTCAACATCTTCATAAACCTTTGATGCAAGAGCCCAGGATGCTGTGGCAGCAGCCTGGAATTTGTCATACTTCATTTGTTCAAGGGCAGACTCTGCCGTCTTTAAATGGAGGGTACCTTTGTTTTGAAGTTTTCTTATGGATGCATTAAAAATGCCGTGACTTTCAAGGGTATCAACGCGTGGCGTTATAAGGTTCCACATGTCAGTTGCAACATGAAAGGAAGTGTTATTTATGGCTGGCCATTTTTCTGTAATGTAACCTGTGCCCTGGGGCTTTTCAGGTGAAGCATTGGTTAGGATAAGCTTTTTTTTTAAAACTGAATCTGAAAGGGTAAGTTTGATAGGGGTTCCAGGTTCTGTGAAGATCGAACATATTGTTGAGCTTCTTGTATCAATCCTGCTGTACCAGTATTTCAGGGGAAGTGCGTCGCGGCGGCCGTCAAAAATATCAATTTTTGTCATGTAGTTGAAGTTGCCGGGTTCCATGAGGTTGAAAATAGTTGTCTGTTCCGCATTGAACATTATGATATCAGTTGACATCTCCTTTCGGTTCATTTTCAGGCGGTAGGCTGATTTTCCGGTCTGTTTTTTGTCAATTGCAAGCTCCACCCTGCCGTCAGATTCATTGAAACGGTAGCCCTCAATTATCACTTTGTCCAGAACATGTTTTTTGTCTGCAACTCCTTTTATAGTGAAGCTTCCGGTGGTGTCGGAAATTGCATAGTAGTTGCCCTGGCCCTGGGATGCAAATATTAGGGCATCTGTTGCAGGGTGAACAGCAAAAAGCTCTCCGTGAAGCAATCGTTTGCATCTCCCTGTTATTGTGGCAAATCCGTTCCTGGGGTTCTTCATTTCAGGAATCACGGGAATATTGCAAAGTTCTGCAATGATATGACATATTTCAGAACTTTGGCGTGCTGCATATCTGTTGTTAGTGTTTTCCGGGGTGTCAGAGGGAGTTCCCCAGTTGGAGCGTGCATCATTGAGGGTTGCAAAGGTAAAACCAGGCATTCCGGCAAGTGCCGTGACTTCTCCACCAAGGGCAGGTCTGTCAGGAAAATAACTTTGCCAGGGTGTGAGGCGATTGGGTCTTAAAGTCTCCTGGTAGAGATGTGGCAGGCCAGTTGATTTTGCAAGTAACATTGCGCTGTTTTTAAAAATGGAGTTAAGGTAGCGATAATCCTGGGAGCGGTTAATTCCTGATTTTAAGGGATAGAGCCACCCTTTATCAAATCCTCCAAAACCTGTTCCATGGCTGGAAAGATGAAGTGATATGGCTGCCTTTATCTCATATTCATCCATTTGGCTTCTGAATGATAATGCATGTTTTATAAGATTTTTCTGCTGTTTCAGATCTTTTTGCCTCTCTTTGAGATCGGCAAGGGAAAGTTTTATAATCCTTGAAAGCGCAGTTTTCTCCTCAAAGGAGAGGTTAGTGTAATCAGGTGTCCATTCAAGCTTTCTGAGCATCAGCCTTTTTTCAGCCACGGACTTGATCTTCTCTTTAATATTTGTACCGTGAAAAAACATTCTGTTTTCATGATCGGGGGTGGCCGAAATCTCATTTGGCCATGAGGGTTTACTGTGAAGATTGTTTTTTCTATTTTTATTGTCCTCCGGAGCAGGAGTGGACTTGGCGTGAAAATATTCCCCATTATTTTCATTGTCTGGGTTGATTGTTGAAATCGGCAATGAAGGTTTAGAATTTTTTTTTATGCGAAGGGTTATTAACTCTCTTGAAAGATCATCAACTTCAGTGGCAATACGTCCCGAAATTGCCTGATTGAAAATGGTTTTTTCTCTTATGCTTTGAAATGTGGCATCATCATCGTTTTTTTTAGATAAGTGATTGTTTAATAAGTAACTGTTCAGGCAGTGTATTTTATCCTCTACATCTGAGATCTGCTCCTCAAGTTCACTCTTTATATTTTTAATAACCTTTTTTTTGGTACCAAGGCTCCAGACCATCTCCCGCCACCCTGCAAGGGCAAGCTTGTGGCCTTCGGTGGCAATGAGCATGACAGATCGTGAAGGTGGGTTTTTCTGCAAAACCTCTGCAAGATCATAAAGCGTATTGATGCTGCAACTCTGATCTGAACCTGAGTCAGGAGGGACAAATGCTTCAACAATAATCATCTCACCGGAAAGTTGAGCATTATTGCCTTTTATTATGGCGTAGTGATTTTCTGCTGTTTTTTGTTTCCAGGCAGCTTTAGACTTTATGGTTACATGTAGATCGGCAAGGGTCTCTATTTCTACAGACTCAATTGATGCAATACCTAAAAGTTTTTCAAGTCTGTTTTTCTCCATGCGGAACATGGGAAAGTTGAGGGGCGTAACTTCCCTTTTATCCTTAAATGTCCAGCCTATAGAGTCCCCAGGGTCATAGAAAATAAGTGCAGATGCTCCAAGGTTAGCAGCGTTAAGCCAGTTCTTTCCGGAGTTTATATCCATAAGCACAATGGCTTTTTTGATATTCTGGTGGTTGAACATTTTCAGCTCACCATTTCCTGCAAATACAAGATGCCCCTCTATTCCTTCCGGAGGGGTTGATTGGGGAGAAATTGCATTGTAATGGAAAGGTTCTATGGGAAAGGTTAGGGGGGGGATATTACAGGTTTCGTAAGGGGTAGCTGGTGTTCCGTTGTTTGGAACCCAGGTATTAGGAGCTAGAGTATGATGGTGGCGTTGTGTTTTTCTGTGGGGTGTTATTGTTATTGTGGAGTTATCTGTTTCAAGTGCCGGAATTTGAAAGGGATAAGTCTGAACTTCATATATACCAGCAAGCATTTTATGGAATGAATTTTTTTCATCTGCATTTGATGTGCTGGTAAAAGCGAATAAAGATAGAAAAATAATTATGAAAATCAGCAGTTCATTCTGTACACAATAGATTTTTCTGGTCAATGGGGTTTCCATGCAAGCACTTCTGATATTTTTGCAATCGAAAATGGTTTTTTGATATAGGCATCTGCTCCCTGTTCCAGATAGCCCTGTGCCTCTCCATTAAGTGCATAGCCGCTGCATATTATGATTCTGGCATTGGGTTTTTCATTTTTCAGAAGGGGCAGCAATTTTTTAGCTGGCATATCCGGAAGAATAAGATCAAGCAGTATAATGTCTATTTGGCCATGGTAGTTTTCTGCAATGTGAATTGCTTCGGTTGCAGTGCCTGCACTGAGAACATGATAGCCAAGGATATCAAGAATTGCAAAGTTGACATCCATGACCATTTTTTCATCTTCAATTACAAGAATTGTGCCTTTTCTTCTTTGTGGATCTCCATGTTCCAGAGATTGTAATGATTTTTGTTCGTCATCAGTAATAGCAAGTGGGAAAAATGTGGTGACGGTTGTACCTTTGTCAGGTTCTGACTCTATATTGATCCAGCCTTTATGATGCTTCACAATGCCAAAAGCTGCGGCCATTCCCATGCCTCGTCCCTGAAATTTGGTGGAGAAAAAAGGCTCCATTACCCTGTGCCTTGTCTCTTCATTCATTCCTGTACCATTATCACTTATTTTAAGAGATGCATGTGCCCCGGGCTTAAGTCCTGGGTGGTTGAGAATGTTTGATATGGAGACACGGTGAGTATCAAGTGTAATTGTGATTTTGCCATTATCCTTCAGGGCTTCGCAGGCATTGGAGTATATTGCAGAGAAGAGCATCTCCAGTTGAACCTTGTCCAGATTAACAGAAAGCTCTTCTTCACAGATATTGAAAACAGTATTGCACTCGTTTTGTTTTTCTGGGTCATTCAAGATATTCTGTTGCTGTTTTTTTAGGAAGTCAGTCAGGGAGATGGGGGAGTTGCGATGTTTTCCACCCCTTGCATAGGTGAGAAGCTGTGTGGTAAGGCGAGTCATTTTTTCAATGGATTTTTTTATCTTGCCGGATCTGAGTAGAAGCTTTTCTTCGCCTGAATAGTCCATCTTCAGCAACTCAATGTTGCCAAGTATCTCTGCAAGGGCGTTGTTAAACTGATGAGCTATACCGCCTGCCATGGTTGAGAGCGCTTCAAATTTATGGAAAATTTTTTCCATGTTATGTACTGCCTGTTCTGTTTTGGCAGCAAGTTTAAGAGTCTCAAGCTTTTCAAGGCACTTTGCAACACGGGCACACAAAATAGATGGTTCGGCAGGTTTTACAAGAAAATCATCTGCACCAAGACGCATTGCGTCAACAGCACACGAAAGTTCCCCATGTCCTGTGAGCAGCATGACCATGGTTTCGTTGAAGGTGTGTTTTATTTTTTTAAGAAGTGTCAAGCCGTCAATTTTATCCATTACAAGATCTGTAACGACAAGATCAAATGTCTGGTGCTGGATAATTTCAAGGGCTTCTTCGCCGCTGCTGGCGGTTGTGATACTATAACCTTTTTGTTTGAGCAGAACTGCAATGGCATTTAGAATAATTGGCTCATCATCCACAAGCAATATTTTATTCATTTTTTATAATGTACCTTTGGGGTAATGTGTCCAGTGCCCGAGCATGGAGAAGTTGAAATCTTCAACCTTATACGATTATGGAGTAATCATGTTGTATGAGTCATCATATTCGTAAAAATTACCGGATAGAAGATGTTCCGCCGGACAGGAAAACCAGCTTAAGATACATGCCATGCATTTCCGGTGGTGTCAAGTGCTACATTGGTACAACTTATAATTCCACCGGAAATGCATTTTAAATGATATTTATGTAATATAATTATGCTTTAGATGCTGCATAGGCTCTTCTGCGTTTGGCTCTTATGTGATCCTTTATCCAGTGCAGATCCCTGAGAAGATCTTCTGCCTTCTCAACCAGTTCTTCGTTATCCACCGGTTTTTCCATAAGGTCATCTGCACCGGCATCAAGAATTTCATCTTCATTTTCCTGTGATGCATGACCTGTGAGAATAAGGATTTTGATATGGGATGTTGAGTCATTTGTTTTGATGAAACGGCATGCCTCAAAGCCATCCATGTTGGGCATCATAAGGTCAAGTATAATAAGGTCGGGATTGAACTGTTTGGCCTTTACACCTGCTTCAAAACCATCCTTGGCAGTTTCAACTTCAAATGTATTTTCAAGGAAAAGTTTCTCAAGACCTTTAACCACAAGCTCATTGTCATCAACAATAAGAACCCTTGCCGGTGCATCAATCTGCCTGATCATCATTTTCATTCCCTGGGCCTTCAGGGATTTTTCAAGGTCCGACTTAATTATGCGGTGATGTCCACCAGGAGTGACGAAAGAATTTATTTTTCCTGCTTTTACCCAACGCCACATGCTCATACGTGTAACACCACAATATTTTGCTGCCTGGGGAATTGTCAAAATGTCTGGATTTTTACTCATAATTATCCTCTCTTTTTGTTTTTTTGGTGGTTTAATACCACTTTGGTTAAAAAATACTTTTATTTACTATAAGCAACTTGGTTTAATCTGAAAAGTTTGGTTTGATCTGAAAAAGTCAGATCGTGATAATTTTAAGGAATGAGTACGAAATAAACACTCATGCTTGTGTATCAGTCACCCCCAAATATAAAAATGATAGTCATTTTCACGGTAAAAAAATCATTACTTATACCTCATTGGTTGTTCATGGTTTAGTGTCTATTGCCAATGGAGATCTCTCCAAGTGATATTGAAAGCTCGTCTCTGTTTTCTATCTTATCCACCTGCCCATCCCTTATCCAGACTACCTGGTCTGAAACATTGAGCATTTTAAAATCGTGGGTGGCGGAAATAATAGTTATGTTTTTTTCCTGACTTAATTGCTGAAGAAGAGATATGATCTCTTCTCCTGTCCTGAGATCCAGGTTTCCAGTAGGTTCATCTGCCAGAATAATACCTGGATCGTTTGCAAGCGCCCTTGCAGCAGCAACCCTTTGTTGCTGTCCTCCTGAAAGCTCGGAAGGTTTGTGGTTATATCTTGATTCAAGCCCCACCATCTTAAGCAGGGTCATGCCCCTGTCATTTGCATCATCACTGTTCACTCCTGCAAATGTCATGGGCAAGGTAACATTTTCAAGGGCAGTCATCAGCGGAATCAGGTTGAATGTCTGGAAAATATAGCCGATTTTTCTGCATCTCAACCATGCAAGTTCATAGGCATCAAGCTGGGCAATGTCCACTTCATCTATGAAAACCTGACCGGATGTTGGTTTGTCCAAGCCGCCTATCATGTTGAAGAGTGTACTTTTGCCTGAGCCTGAAGGTCCCATGATGGAGATATATCTGCCAGCAGTAATATCAAGATTTATTCCCTTTAATACCTGTACTTCCATTTTACCCATATGGAAATTTTTGGTCACATTGGATACGCGTACGATTTTGCTCTCTTCATGATTTTCGGGCACTTTCCATATTCCTTACTTGAAAAAAGAGTTGGGAATGGGGTTTAAATAACGTGACCGTTTATATCCGTGAGCAGTGATTCCCGCCCGCTTTTTTAAATCAAAATGGGGAAGTTATTTTGTACTCATTCCTTAAATCGGGAATTCATCAGTTCTCCATTCTCATTGCTTCAACAGGCTCCATACGGGCTGCAACAATAACTGGATAAATCACTCCTGCAAGGCTTAGGATGCATCCTGTTATGAAAGCTTTGCCCATTGACAGTAAAATATCCTGAAGCGGAAGTGTATATATTACTGTGGAGCCGTATTGAAAAAACGATGTCAACAGTGCAAACAATGCTCCGAAAACTGCACCTGCTGAAGCACCAGCTCCTCCCTCCATCAGCGCCTCCAGCATGAAAAGCCTTACAATAAAATGGTTCAGTGCCCCAAGGCACTTCATGGTTCCGATCTCCCTGAATCTTTCAGTCACAGCCATCAACTGGGCATTAACAATTCCAACCACACAAACAAGCAGTGAGAGAGAGACAATCCATTTTTGTTTGGGGCTGTTCTTGATTGCCCATTTATTTGTCTGTGTTGTCTCTTCTTTTGTATCAGGTGCAGGATCATATCCTGCGGCAGTTAGTTTTCTTTGCAGATCGGCATTTTCAAGGGATGCAAGGCTATTTGCAATATCACTTGTGACCTGTGTAAAACATAAAAAAGAGACAGCAAGTACAAGGCTTATGGTTGTTATAATGGATCGTAAAAAACGTGCCTTAATGCTTCTGAAAGCAATCCCGACAGATTTTGTAAAAGGCATTACCACATGATGCCGGGTTAATTGTTTTTTTTGTCTTAAAAAGGATGTATTGTTCTCCACTTTGAAATCCTCTGAAGGAGGTTTCTTCTACAATTATTTTATATAAAAAGCAGATTTTTTTTAGTAATAAACAAATTGTGCGAAACAAATAAAGCCAGTTTTATAAGTCTTGATTTGAATATCAAAAGTGCCTGTATAAAACAAGTACAATCATAACTTGACAAGGTCAGTGATAGCAAAAGAAAAATGTAAAGGCAAGGGTAAAAAGTAATTTTATTCAGAAAAAGTGAAAATTTTTTAAATCATGGTTTTAAATGTATTTATAAGGCCATTCGTTGAGCTGTCATGTGTATCAGTTTTGTGACTATTTTTAATTTCTGGGAGAATTTTTCTGGCAAGCTCCTTTCCAAGCTCAACTCCCCATTGATCAAAACTGAAAATATTCCAGATGACTCCCTGTACAAAAATTTTGTGTTCATACATGGCAATGAGGGAACCTAATGTACGTGGTGTAAGTTTTTTGAAGAGAATGGAATTTGTTGGCCTGTTTCCTTTAAATACTTTATGAGGAGCAACCCTTTTGATCTCATCGTCTGTTTTTCCTTCATTTTTCATAATATCCCTTACTGTTTCATAATCTCTCCCTTGCATGAGTGCCTCTGTCTGGGCAAGAAAATTGGAAATCAGAATATTGTGGTGATCTCCTGAAGGGTTGTGACTTCTGGCAGGTGCAAGAAAATCGGCAGGAACAAGTTCTGTGCCCTGATGAATAAGCTGATAAAAGGCATGTTGACCGTTGGTGCCAGGTTCTCCCCATATTACAGGGCCTGTTGACCAGGATATTTCATTGCCGTTACGGTCAACGCTTTTGCCGTTGCTCTCCATATTTCCCTGCTGGAAGTAGGCCGGAAATCTGTGCATATACTGGTCATATGGCAGAATAACTTCACTTTTGGCTCCAAAAAAATTTGTGTACCAGATTCCTGTAAGGGCAAGTATCACCGGAATGTTTTTGTCAAAAGAGCTATTTCTGAAATGAAGATCCATATCATGGGCACCGGAAAGAAGTTCTCGGAAGTTGTCAAATCCCACTGAACAGCATATGGAAAGTCCTATGGCAGACCAGAGGGAATATCTGCCTCCTACCCACTCCCAGAACTCAAACATGTTGCTGCTGTCAATTCCAAAATTCTGGACAGCGTCTTTATTTGTAGAGATAGCTGCAAAATGGTATTTGACAGCACTTTCATCACCATTTGCATATGCAAGAAGCCACTTGCGCGCGTTGTGAGCGTTTGTCATGGTCTCCTGTGTGGTAAATGTCTTTGATGCAATAAGGAAAAGGGTGGTTTCCGGATTCAGGTGTTTTAATGTTTCAACAATATGGGTGGCATCTACATTGGACACAAAGTGGGCAGATAGATTTTTTTTTGCATAGGGTTTAAGGCACTCTGTAACCATTAAAGGGCCAAGATCTGAGCCACCTATGCCGATGTTGACAATATCTGTTACAGGTTTTCCGGTATATCCTTTCCACTTTCCAGAGCCTATGTCATCTGAGAATTTTTTCATTTGTTCGAGCACTAGATTTATTTTTGGCATAATATCTTCACCATCAAAAATGACAGGGCTGTTTTTTATATTTCTAAGAGCTGTGTGGAGAACTGCTCTGTTTTCTGTGCCATTGATTCTGTCTCCAGTGAACATTTTTTCCATGGCATCAGGAAGCTCTGTCTCCTTGGCAAGTTCGACAAGATGGCAGATTGTCTCATCGGTGATGATATTTTTTGAATAATCAACAAGTATATCATTGAAACGTATGGAGAAACGGCTGAAACGTTCAGGATCTTCTGCAAAAAGTTTTCTCATGTGTATGTTACGCATTTTGTTGTAGTGCTCTGTGAGTTTTTTCCAGCTTTCGGTGTTTTGGGGATTTATGTTTGCAAGCATTTTGACCTCCTGAATCATTTTTTTTGCCACAGTTTAATGAAAAATGTCATAGGTATAATTTTTAACTGTTGATAGTATAACACCATATTTATCAATTTAAAGTTTTTTACATGTTTATCAAAATAAATTTATAAAAAAATATTGATTTTCCAGGAACAGTTCATTTTGCAATTTAGATTTATTGATGGATATTATGAAGGTTGTTCCTTGTTGATTGCTGTTTGAACCAGTAATAAACAGTTGTTTTGCAGTTAAAAAAATAACTTTGGTATGTGCTTTGCATATTTTTAGGATTAATTTTTTAATAGTTGAAAAAAGTTTAAAACATCATAAATGTTAATTTGAATTTGGGAGCTGAAATGGGACTTGTTTTTAATAATGAAACCTGCTCGGGCTGTAAGGCCTGCGAGCTTGTTTGTACCTTGCAGAACTTAAATGAAATCAATCCTTCAAAAGCAATGTTGCATGTTTATGGGAAATTTCCTGAACCTGGAAAATATTTTGTGGATATTTGTGATCAGTGCGGAGCATGTGCAGAGGCTTGTCCTGTAGGTGCAATTGAGCTTAAAGGAAAAACATATCGTATAAATAAAGATAAATGCGATAAATGCCTTGCATGTATATCTGCGTGTCCTGTGAATCTTGTGAAAGTTGATGATGACGGATATCCTTACAAATGCATAAACTGCAAGCAATGTATAACTATCTGTCCAAGGGATGCATTAACATTTGAATAGGTTCTCAAAATCGACATCTTATTGCTTTTTCAGAAGTTATTGCATTTGTCTGAATCAGGATAACCAGGATGGATAGGATGTTCAGGATAGATAATCCTGCCTTATCCTGTTAATCCTGGGAATCCTGATTCAGACAGTGTTGACAAGGCTTACAAGATCATATGTGTTGACTTTGAGTAGGTTGGCAGCAGGAGATTTCTCTGACTATCAGTGATTTGTGCATGAAAGTCATGATATATCAGTATTTTATGAATATTTTCTAATATGCCCCCATGTTTGCTGACGCATCACAACGAAACGTGAAAGTCGTTGTATATCAGCATGTTGTGGAGACTTTCTAATAAACCCCCATGTTTGCTGACGCATCAGAACGAAACATGAAAGTCGTTACATATCATTATGATGTGCAGACTTTCAAAAAAATACTTTTGCCATTTTTAATATATTCTGGAGGGAAAGATGCTGTACGGATATGCAGGTAATACATTGAGAATTGATTTGGATAGCCAAAAGACAGAAAAGGAGCCACTTAAAAAGGATTGGGTGGATGATTTCATTGGCGGTCGAGGCTTTACTGCCAAAATTTTATATGATGAAAACCCACCAAATGTTGATCCCTTTGACGGCGAGAACAGATTCATAATTGCCATGGGGCCTTTGAGCGGGCTTTTTGTGCCGGCAAGTGGAAAAACCCATTTTTGTACCAAGTCTCCTGCCACAGGAGGCTATGGAGACAGCAACATGGGTGGGCACTTTGGGGTCAACATGAAGTATGCAGGATATGATGTAACCATCATCAAGGGCAAGGCAAAGGAGCCTTCATATATATTTATTGACAATGACAATGTTGAAATAAGACCTGCGGCACATTACTGGGGAAAAGGCTCAACAGAAGTTGAAGAGTTGATGAAAAAGGAGGTGGGGGAAGATTTCCAGATTCTGACCATTGGAGAAGCTGGTGAAAACCTTGTAAATTTTGCATGTATTTCCCATGATTTTGGCCGTCAGGCCGGTCGAATAGGAATTGGTGCTGTTCTTGGTTCAAAAAATATTAAGGCCATTGCTGTCAGGGGAAACAAAAGCATTCCTGTATTTGATCCCAAGGGGCTTTTAAAAAAAGGCAAGGAGACCTATGCTGCCTGCCGTGAGAAACCCGGGTTTAAGGGGTGGACCCCTGAAGGAACAGCCGGAATAACCAACTGGTGCAATGATGTTGGAGCACTGCCCACAAGAAACTTTAAGACATCCAATTGCGATTATGCTGACAAGATTAACGGAAAGGCCATATTAAAGGAACTTAAAATTACGGACAAGGGCTGCTTTTCCTGTCCCATTCCCTGTGGAAAATATGGTCATGCCAGAACCAAACTTGGCAATGCATATGTAGAAGGGCCTGAGTATGAGACACTATCTCTTCTGGGGAGCAACTGCGAGCTTGACGACATTCATGCAATTGCATATGCAAACTATATCTGCGATGAGTCAGGTATTGACACCTGTTCTGCCGGTGCAGTGGTAAGCTTTGCCCTTGAGTGCTATGAAAAGGGATATATCTCTAAGGAAGATATGGGAATGGATGTGAAATGGGGAGATCTTGACTCCATTGTTCATATTTTAAAGATCATTAGCAAAAGAGAGGGAATAGGAGATGTGCTGGCCCTTGGAGTTCGGGGGGCGGCAGAGAAAATAGGGTATGACAGCCACAGGTTTGCCATACATGTAAAAGGTTTGGAGTGGACAGGATATGAGTCAAGAAATGCTCCTGGCATGATGTTAGGTTACATGACATCAGACATAGGAGCACACCATGGGAGGTGCTGGGTACTTGGCTCCGATGTGGCCACGGCAGTGGGTGGTGATAAAAATGCCACTGTGCATGATCTTATCTCTGGAAACTCAAGCTTTGATACCATTCCCAGGGCAGATCACAAGAATGTTGTGCCTCTTGTACTGAAATCCCAGCATCTGCGGCCAGCTTTTGATATACTTGGTACATGCCGTCTTCAGTATATGGAGATTGGCCTTGAGACCAAATATTATGAGGAGCTGTACTATTATGCCACCGGTAAAAAGATGGATTTTGAAAAGGATCTTCTGCTTTTGTCAGAAAAAATATGGCATTTGAACCGTATGTTCAATAAAAGGGAGATTCCTGATTTTGGCAGAAAATATGATTATCCGCCTGCACGATTCCATGAAGAGAAGATACCTAACGGCCCTAACAAGGGCCATGTGATGTCCCTTGAAGTTATTGAAGAGATGCTTGACACATACTATGAGGCAAGGGGCTGGGACATGAACGGTATCCCCACAAGGGAGACACTTGAAAAACATGGCCTGAACCAATGTCTTGAATTTATGGAGCTTTAGGAATGATTACAGTTACACTAAGGCTCTCTGAAAGTCTCCTGTGCATACTGAAAGATATAAAAAAAACAAAACATGAAACATACAATATTCAGGTCAAAAAAGGCACAACCATAAGAGAGGTTCTTTTAAATGAAGGAATCCATCCACTGCTTGCTCCTATGGTGGTTATTGATAACACCAGGGTTGACATAAATACTGTGCTTGAAAATGATCAGGTGGTTACCCTTTTTGGCCCATTGTCAGGTGGTTGAACAAAAAAATTTTTTCTGTCTATATTGTATTTTTTCAGCTTGTAGTGAAATGATTGTGGAGAGATGCCAAGGATTCTTGCAGCTTTTGCTGCATTGCCAAGTGTCTCTTTTAATGCACAACATATGCTCTCTTTTTCATTTGCACACTGGGCTTCAGATAGAGTCAATGGCCTCTGCTTTGAGCTTTGGGCTGTTTTTTGCTCTGCCGGGCTTATGGTACTATGCAAGGTATCCTGAAAATGCGGAGCAAGGTCAAATCCCCTGGCAACATGTGGAGGAATATGTCTCATGCAGATCTGTTGATCTCCATTTACAAGATTCATGGCTCCTTCAATGACATGTTCCAGCTCCCGCACATTTCCAGGCCATTGATATTGGTGAAAAAGTCTGTTGACTCTGTCAGAAAGCCCTTTGACCTTTTCACCAAGGGTTCTGTTAAATTTATGGATAAAGTGGGAGACAAGTTTCGGCATATCATCAATTCTATCCCTCAAGGGAGGAATAAGTATGAATACAACACCCATTCTGTAAAACAGATCCCTTCGTAACAGGTCTGAGCTGATAATCTGGTGGGGAGTTTTGCTCACACTGCTTATGATCTTTATATTAAGGTCAATCTCTTCAAGTGAGCCAAGTCTTCTCACCTTTTTCTCCTGAACTACCCTGAGAACTTTGGCCTGGAGTGCTTTTGGCATTGAATCCAGTTCATCAAGAAAAATCGTGCCTCGGTTTCCCTGTTCAAACAGGCCTGCCTTGTCTATGGAGCCTGTAAAAGCCCCTTTTGATGTTCCGAAAAGTATGCCTTCCAGAAGGTTTTCCGGAATTGCAGAACAATTTATTGGAATAAATTTTTCCATTGAAGCTGCTCTGTGATTATGTATGGATTGGGCAAACAGCTCTTTTCCAGTACCTGTTTCACCGGAAAGCATTATTGGCGATGGAGAGTCTGCTGAAAGTTTTGCAGCATTTACAGCCTGTAAAAGTGCATTGTTGGAACCTATCAGATCATTAAAAACAAACCTTGTGCCATTTTCCCTGTTTCTGGGATTCTTTTTAGTTGAATCTGCATTTTTAGAGATCATGCCTTCAAGCATCTGGTAATCTTTTGTGAAACTTATTGCCCCTGTTACCTCGCCATCTTTTAACAAAGGGAATACATTGCTTATTGTGTTGGCCACTTTACCAAGCTTTGTCTGATATACAATGACATGGTTTCTTACGGGCTTGCCGCTTTTCATGCATTGCATGGTGGTGCTGTCATTTTCATCAAGATTGTATATATCTATGATTTTTTTCCCCAAAGCAAAATCAATTTCCACGTCATCAATTTGTGACTGGGTAGCATTATAAAAAAGTATTGTTCCTTCATTGTCTGCAATCAGTACCCCTTCGTGCATGTCAAAAAGAATTTTTAACATTTCCATGTCATCAAAAACAGGATGTTTTTTTAATACGTTTTGTTCCCATGTCATTTTAATAAGTCCTTGAAATTGATATTATTCAAAGCCGACACCTATCCTCTTTTGACCCTTGTCACTACTGTTTGAATCAGGATGCCCAATGATATTGATTTACAGGATAAAAATCCTGAGCATCCTGTAAATCCTGGTTATCCTGATTCAGACAAATTCAATAAATGCCGAGAAAGCCAACAAGATTGAAACTGTAAATCTGGAAATGAAATATGCCTGATTGGAATAGATATATTCAGGTGTGGCACAAAAATTGATTTAAAACTTGGTCTGGTATGAAGTTTTTGCGAAACAAATTGTTCTTTTGATTGAAATATAAATGCAGATGCATCTTTTTTCCAGTAATTTCAAGTAAGATAGAAAAAAATGGTCAGACTCAGGTTTTACAGTATCATGAAATAAATCAAGAAAACAGAGGGAATGAATAAAAATTTTTTTATTCTTCCACATCTTTCATATCAAATCCAAAGTACTATACAATTTTTTGAGAAAGACCCCTTAAAATTAAGTTTGCTTCCCCTTAGATCGTAAAAAGGTAAGGAATGCACGCGAAATAACTTTACAATTTTCATTGAAACAAAGAGTACGTGAAATAATTAATAGATATTTTGGCATTTTTGACTTTTTACGAGACCATCACAATTAAATGCAAAAGGAGAAATTCATGGATGATTTAAGATTCACCCCCACAATGAAAACCTTGAATAATGAACAGCTTGATGCCTTGCATTCAGCCACGCTTTCGGTTTTAGAGCGAACAGGGATTGCCATAAAACATCCTAAAGCTCTTGAAATATTTGATGGAGCTGGTTGTAAGGTAGAGTCAGGCAGGGTACGTTTTCCTCCTGATGTTGTTGAAAAAGCCATAGCATCTGCCCCTGAAAGGGTTAGCCTGGGAAACAGGTTCAATAACAGTGAAATTTCGCTGGAAGGAGCAAAAACCTATTTTGGGGCAACTGTGGATTGTGTTAATTATCTGGATCCAGATACTGGGATGGTCAGTGAGTGTAAAAGCAATCATGTTGAGGTTATGGCAAAACTTTGTGACCGTCTTGATAATTATGAATGGACAATGACCTTGGGAATAGCAAGGGATATACCGGAAAATATAGCTGACAGAGTTGTTGCACGTATTGCCATGGAGCATTGTAGCAAGCCTGTTATTGTGTCGGCAAATGATGCAGAGAGCCTTAAGGAGATGTATGAAATGGCCCTGATGTGTCAGGGGGGCGTTGAAAATTTTATGAAGGCACCTCTTATGGGCACATTGAATTGTACCATCTCTCCCCTTATGTATGATGATCATCTGGCAGAGAAGGATATTTTTGCAGCCGAGAACTCCATTCCCATAGTCCACTATTCAGGTATGCAGCTTGGTGCAAGTTTTCCTGCATCCCTTGCAGGGGGGATTGTGATGGGGAGTGCAGAATCATTAAGCGGACTTGTATTACAGCAGGCCATAAAGCCTGGTGCTCCTTTTGTATTTGGTTCATTTATCACTATAATGGATATGAAAACCACAGTATTTTCCTATGGGGCCATTGAAATGGCAATGATGGTGGGAGGCATGTCACAGCTTGCCCAGAAGTATAAACTTCCATTTTTCAGCACAGCAGGGTGTACAGACTCCAAAAGTGTTGATGCACAGGCTGCGGCAGAAGGAAGTCTTCAGGATCTTATTATGGCTTCCATTGGTGGGGGACTTGTACACGATACGCACTGCTGGCTTGATCACGGCAGCATTCTTTCTCCTGGTCACCTTGTAATGGGACAGCAGATACTTGGTATGGTCAAAAGATTCATGCAGGGGATTGATATTTCAGATGAGACCCTTGCCCTTGACCTCATTGACAAGATAGGCCCTGGTGGGGCTTTTCTCATGGAACCCCACACAATGAAACATTTTAAAGAGGTTTTTTATCCGGAGATTTTTAAGAGAACAAAAGCCCAGGCTCCAGGCACAGTGCTGGATGAAAAATTCAGCGACAGGTTACGGGTTAAAACCCTTGATCTAATTAACGCTGAACCTGTTAATCCCCTTCCAGAAGAGTTATCCCGTGATTTTGATAACAGGCAAAAAAGGTGGATGGCCATTTAGGGAAAAAAAGCAATTATAGTCTTCCAGATAATTAAATTGATAGTGGAAAGGTCTAACTATCTGTTTATATGAAAGTCTCGGTAACAGCCTGTTTCTAAAACGACTTTCATCCCTTCGATTGTGGCGGTGATCAGCCATGTACGTTATCTGGATTATTTTTTTTGACCAAAAAATAAAATAATTTTCTGGAAAGCTATAGATGTCGATTTTAAGTACTTTGGGGACAGATTTTTTGTGCCTGTCCCCATTTTGTTTAATTTTGTTGGGTAGCAGATTATTTTTCAATACCTGTTCTTGCCTTTACTCCCATTTGGTAGTAGTGCTTTATTTCGGTCATTTCAGTTACAAGATCTGCTCTTTCAATCATGGCAGGAGTGGCTCCTCTTCCTGTTATAACAAGCTCCACATGATCAGCTTTGGTGTCAAAGAGTTTTATCATCTCATCTTCAGATATAATATTGAAAAAAACTGCAATGTTTCCTTCGTCCATTACAACAAGATTGTGCTCACCATTTTTGAGTATGCTTGCAATTCGTTCATATCCTTTTCGGCCGGCTTCAATATCTTCATCTGATGGGTTGCCTCTAACAAATTTTCCAAGCCCGAACTGCTCGATAGTTATCTGCTCCGGAAAACGCTTAAGCATGGTTATTTCGGAATAGTCCCCCTGTTTGAGAAACTGTCCCATAAATATTTTTCCTCCGGCACCAAGCTGCCTTAATATTAATCCCAGGGCAGCGGTGGTTTTACCCTTTCCGTTGCCAGTATAAATTTGAACGTATCCTTGCATTGGTTTTTTTGCCTCCTTGGAATGTTTGTGTGCTGAAAATGAAGTTTTTTCAAAAAATATGATAGCATACTTTCAGAGTTTATTATAAAGAAAAAGGAAACTCAAAAAAGCAGCGAAAGGAAAAAATAATGAACCTTGAAAAATATAATGAAGATCTCTTCCGATTTCTTAATAGCTCTCCAACTTCTTTTCACGCGGTTTTCAATATGGCAAAATTTCTTTCCGCAAAAGGCTTTGTCCGTCTCAATGAGGGAAAACCGTGGAAAATTAAAAAGGATTCAAGGTACTATGTGGTTAGAAATGACGGTGGTATAATTGCTTTTTATACAGGTGAAAACCAGCCATGGGAAACTGGCATGAGGCTGTGCGGGGCACATACAGATAGTCCGGCGCTTAAGGTTAAACCCTTTCCGGAGACAGATGCATCCGGTATCACAAGCCTGGGGGTTGAAGTATATGGCGGAGCACTTCTTAACAGTTGGTTTGACAGAGGGCTTAATCTTGCAGGTAGGATTACAGCCCTTTGCCTTGATAGTGATCATAAAGATGTTCTATCCACCTATCTTGTAAATTTTAACAAGCCTCTTGCAGTTATTCCCTCGCTTCCAATACATCTTGACAGGGATGCAAACAATAAAAGACACCTTAACCCCCAGGTGGATATGCGGCCTGTTGTCTATATAAATAGCACAGGAAGTAAAATTGTTAATAGAATGGCAGGAAGCTTGGAATTTGATCTACAAAAGAGGGGTGGGAACATTAATCAATCTGTGGTGGAAAGCTCCTTGCCTGATCTAAAAGATAGTGAATTATCCCATGCCGGAAAACATTCAGAAATTTCTTCAGTTGCTGCTTTGCCTGATAGGAATTGCGGTAATGATTTTTCAATGGAGCAGGGGGAACCATCTGCTTCAGATGGCAGTTTTATCGAGTTTCAGGGATCTGTTTATCGAGAAAGAACCATTGCACCATGTAAACCATTTAAGAGACTTCTTTTGGAACAGGCAATAATGGAGAATCCCAACAGCCACATAAAGGAAGTTTTGGGTTTTGACATGTTTTTTACAGATGTGCAGGAACCTTTTTATACAGGTTTCAGACAAGAGATGATTTCAGCACCAAGGCTTGATAATCTTCTCTCATGTCATGCTGGCCTTAAAAGCATAGTTCGTGCCCAGGGACCTGCATTGAGCATCCTTTTTTGTGCCGATCATGAAGAGGTGGGCAGTGAGACTTTGGGAGGGGCAAGAGGAAGTTTTCTGAATTCTGTTCTTTCACGTCTTATTCCCGACAGTGAAAAACGTTTCATGGCTTCAGCAAAATCCTTCATGATATCCCTTGATAATGCCCATGCCCATCATCCAGCCCATGGAGAGCGCTACGATTCATTGCACCCTGTGCAGCTTAATCAGGGGCCTGTCCTTAAAACAAATGCTTCCATGCGTTATGCATCAGACAGCGAATCATCGGCTTTTTTCAAGCACCTTTGCAACAGAGCAGGCATTGCGTACCAGACCTTTGTGATGCGAAGTGACATGCCCTGCGGCAGTACCATTGGCCCCGCTGTTTCATCATCCACAGGCATCAGGACAGTTGATGTCGGAGCACCCACATTGGGCATGCATGCCATACGCGAGATTACAGGAACAGAAGACCCTTTCATGCTCTTTTTGATGCTCAATGAGTTGTTTTCAATGGCAGACCAACCGCTTTTATCCTTGACATAAAATGGCAGTATGGTTATATCGCTTAAGTTAACAGAAGAGCAAAGTGCTGTTTTTTACGTGATTCTCTTTTTTAAATCTTCAATTTTTTGTGGGGAATGAAATATCTGATGGAAATTGACAAGCAGCTTGACCAGGCAAGAGAAATAATTCTAAACAAATGGTTTGATGCCACTATCCACTCATATCCCCAGGATACAGCAAGGATATTTGCTAAGTCCAGTAACCGCTTTGATAATCCAGTGGGTAGTGCAACAAGACAGAGCCTTGATGCAGCTCTGGGCTTGATTGTTGATTCCCTATCAACATATAGAGAATTGTTGCAGAAAAATGGTTCAGCTTTACCTGAAATTGATGAAAATGCTTTGGAAGAGGCACTTGACTCTGTCATCCGCATCCGTGCTGTACAAAGCTTTTCAGCATCTATGGCTGTTGAATTTGTATTTGAATTGAAAACCATTTTAAAATCCGTACTGGAAAATCCTGTGAATGAGGTTATCTACAATCTTGTTGACAAGGTTGCACTTGCGGCATTTAACAGGTTTATGAAATGTAGGGAAGATATATTCCTTTTAAGGGCAAATGAAGCCAAACGGCGTATTCACAGAGCCTTTGAAAGGGCAGGTTTAGTAACAGAGCTGGCTGAAGAGGAACTCTCTCCGGCTCGAACAAATCTTTAATCAGGTCACGTTGCTGAAAACTCTGACTGCAAGTAATCATTGGTGGATTGAGTACTCAGTGGTGGCCTAAAACGTGTGAGGTGGTTGGAATATGAATCAAAAGTACATGTTACCCCTGGCAGGAGTATTCCTGCTGTTTCTGCTGGCATATGCAGGGGTCGAGGGAGCCGGACTTCAATGGTTCTTCGGGATTGTGATTCCCTATCTCGCGGTAATTGCCTTTATATGGGGCTTTGTGAACCGCGTCATGGGATGGGCAGCCTCGGCCGTTCCCTTCAGGATTCCCACAACCTGCGGACAGCAGAAATCGCTTCCGTGGATCAAACAGAACTGCATTGACAACCCTGACAAAGCATCAGGTGTTTTCATCCGCATGCTTCTGGAAATTTTCCTTTTCAGATCCCTGTTCAGGAATACAAAGGCTGCTTTCAACAGGAATGAAAAGAACAAGCTTACATACTCATGGGAAATTTTCCTCTGGGTTGGAGCTTTGGCATTCCATTATGCCTTTCTTGTGGTGATTGTAAGGCATCTGAGGTTTTTCCTTGAACCTGTGCCAGCATGTCTGACATTTCTGGAGTTCATGGACGGTATTGTTCAGATCGGCTTGCCGGGTATATTTATTTCAGGGATTGTTCTGCTTTTTGCAGCTCTCTTTCTTCTTGCCAGAAGAATATTTGATGCCAAGGTCAGCTACATCTCCCTTGCAGCAGACTATTTTCCCCTTTTTCTTATCATCGGTATTGCCGTAACAGGCATTGCAATGAGATATTTTACAAAGGTGGATATCGTAGGCATCAAGGAGTTTACCATGGGGCTTGTCACATTCCATCCGGTTATTCCTGCAGGGGTTGGCGGACTCTTTTATGCCCATGTTTTCATGGTCAGCCTACTTTTTGCCTATTTTCCAATGAGCAAGCTGATGCACATGGGCGGCATATTTCTGAGCCCCACAAGAAACATGGCCAACAATACCCGGGCAAAGAGACATGTGAACCCCTGGAACTATGCAGTGGATGTTCATACCTATGAACACTATGAGGATCACTTCAGAGAAAAAATGATCGAAGCTGGACTTCCAGTGGACAAGAAGGAGTAATCAATGTCTGACGAACTTAAACCCGATGAACTATTGGACAAGATAGATCATACCCCTTCCGGCGGAGACTGGATGGACTCAACCGTCCAGATAAGACCCGGAATGTACTGCTATGCTGCCAAACCAGAAAGTGTGCAGACACTGGGACTGCCCAATGCCAGGGCATGGAACCCGGTTGAAGATGACTGGAAACTGCCTGAAAACTGGCAGGAGATCATCCATAACGGTATCAAGGAAAGACTTGAAAGATTCAGAACCTTCAAGATTTTTATGGATATCTGCGTAAGGTGTGGTGCATGCGCTGACAAGTGCCACTTTTTCCTTGGTACAGGTGACCCGAAAAATATGCCTGTACTGAGAGCTGAGCTTTTGAGATCTGTTTACAGAAATGATTTTACAGCAGCGGCAAGACTTCTTAAGTTTCTCCCAGGCGGTGACCGCCTTGCAGGTGGCCGACCAATGACTCTTGATGTGCTAAAAGAGTGGTGGTACTACTTTTTTCAGTGTACAGAGTGCCGTCGTTGTTCTGTGTTTTGCCCATATGGTATTGATACTGCTGAAATTACCATAATGGGGCGTGAGCTTCTAAACCTTCTTGGCCTTAACATTGACTGGATTGCAACTCCTGTTTCCAACTGTTATCAGACAGGAAACCATCTTGGAATACAGCCACACGCCTTTAAGGATATGCTTGAATTTTTCACAGAAGATATTGAAGAGATAACAGGTGTCAATGTTGAGCCACAGTTTAATAAAAAGGGTGCAGATATTCTTTTTATTACACCTTCTGGTGACGTATTTGCCGATCCTGGTACATACACCTGCCAGGGATATTTGATTCTGTTTAAGTATCTCAAGGATAAATATGGCCTTGATGTCACATGGAGTACCTATGCCTCAGAGGGTGGAAATTTTGGTTTCTTTACATCCCATGAGACCATGAAGCGCCTTAATGCCAAAATGTATGCTGAGGCAAGACGACTTGGTGTAAAGTGGATTCTTGGTGGTGAGTGCGGGCACATGTGGAGAGTTATCCATCAATATATGGATACCATGAATGGGCCTGCTGATTTCCTTGAAGAGCCGGTGAACCCCATTACAGGAACCAAATTTGAGAATGCCAAATCCACAAAGATGGTTCATATAACAGAGTTTACTGCTGACTTGATCAAACATGGAAAACTTGAGCTTGACAAGAGCAGAAATGCAAACCGCATAATGACCTTCCATGACTCATGTAACCCCTCAAGGGGTATGGGACTTCTGGAAGAGCCAAGATATGTAATCAAAAATGTTTGTGATAACTTCTTTGAGATGCCTGAAAACACCATCCGAGAACAGACATTCTGCTGTGGCAGCGGTGCAGGGCTCAATGCAGGTGAAAACATTGAACTTCGAATGGCGGGAGGTCTTCCACGGGCCAATGCTGTTAAATATGTTCATGAAAAATTCGGTGTAAATACCCTTGGAACCATATGCGCAATTGACCGTGCTGCTCTTTCCACCTTGATGGAGTACTGGGTGCCGGAAGTGGAAGTTTACGGAATCCATGAGCTTGTTGGAAATGCCCTGATTCTGCCGGGTGAACATGAAAGAGAGATGGATCTCAGGATGGAGCCTTTACCCGGCAAGGAGGATGAAGATGAGTAAAAATGCAATCATCGCAGGACTGGTGGTGTTTGTTGCGGCGGCCCTCTTTCCCTTCTGGTTTAACATTGGAGGAACCAATGCCGCACCGGAGATTGAGCTGTCAGAAAAAGCCAAGGCTGCAAAACAGTGCGTTCTGGATAAATATGACATGAGAGCCAACCACATGTCCCTTCTTGATGAGTGGAGGGATTCGGTTGTAAGGGATGCTGATAGAATGTACAAGAGTACCAATGGAAAGGATTTTGGTATGAGTCTTTCCACAGGCGAGAATTCATGTCTTGGATGTCACACAGACAAGGCAAAATTTTGCGATCGCTGCCACACATACGCCTCGGTTACTCCCTATTGCTGGGAGTGCCATACAGATCCCAAGGAGGTAACCCAATGAAAAAGAGCAGAAGAAGCTTTCTTAAGGCAGCAGGAGTATCTGCGGTCGCCATTGGTGCAGCTCCTGCAATAAAGGCGGTTGCTGTTGCGTCAGGTGGTGCTGCAACCAATGCATCTGCTGCTGTAAAATCCCGAAAAACCGAAGCACTTTCCGCACATCGGTGGGGTATGGTCATAGATACAAGTAAAATTACAGAAGAGGTTGCAGAGGCAGTTGTTGAGGCATGCCGAAAAGCTCATAATATTCCGGATTTTAACCATGAACCTGATCAGGAAAAGTATCCAGACACCCGCCCTGTTGATCATAAACAGGAGATCAAGTGGATCTGGGAGGAGCATTACCAGCATGCATTTCCCGAGATGGAAGACGAGTTTCTTGCTGAAAAATTCAGACAACTCCCTTTTCTTGTGACCTGTAATCACTGCAAAAATGCACCCTGCGTTCAGGCTTGTCCCACAAAAGCTACTTTTAAGCGGGAAGACGGCATTGTGCTTATGGATTTTCATCGTTGCATCGGATGTCGATTCTGCATGGCTGCCTGTCCATTTGGCTCCAGAAGTTTTAATTTCAGGGATCCAAGACCCTTTATTTCGGAGTTTAATCCCGATTTCCCCACCCGTTCAAAAGGAGTTGTGGAAAAGTGTAATCTCTGTGCCGAGCGCCTTGCAAAAGGTTTGCAGCCCGCATGTGTGGAAGCCTCTGAAGGGGCAATTGTCGTTGGGGATCTGGAGGATCCGGAATCCGAGGTCAGAGCACTTCTGAACGAAAACTATGCAATCCGACGTAAACAGGAGCTTGGAACCGAGCCTTCTGTTTATTATGTCATGTAAGAGGGGCCAAGTATGCTTGAAATAGCGATTAAAGGAAGCAAAAAATACTGGATATGGCTGGGGGCGCTGCTCACGGTCATGGCAGTTGCTTTTGCCGTCTATATAGACCAGTTTGTTAACGGTCTGATGATCACCGGCATGAGCCGTGATGTATCCTGGGGATTCTACATTGCCAACTTCACCTTTCTTGTCGGTGTTGCCGCCGGAGGAGTTATGGTGGTGATTCCCTATTATCTCCATGATTATGAGCGCTTTCACAGGATCACCATCCTTGGTGAGTTTCTGGCGGTAGCTTCATTGATAATGTGTCTTATGTTCATTGTAGCTGACCTGGGTCAACCCACAAGAATGCTCAATGTTCTTCTTTATCCTACACCCAATTCCATGCTTTTCTGGGATATGTGTGTGCTCAATGGTTACCTTTTCCTTAATATTGTCATCGGGTGGAAGGTACTTGAGGCCGAAAGAAACCAGATCCAGCCACCTACATGGACAAAGCCTTTGATATACCTTTCCATTCCATTTGCCATTGGTATCCATACAGTAACAGCATATCTTTACTGCGGACTTCCAGGCAGAGGATTCTGGCTGACTGCCATTCTGGCTCCAAGATTTTTGGCATCTGCGTTTGCCGCAGGCCCTTCATTCCTCATTCTTCTTTGCTACATTGTGAGGAAAACAACCAAATTTGATCCAGGTTGGGAAGCAATACAGACATTGTCAAAGATTGTATGCTATGCACTTATTGCCAATGTTTTCTTCTTTTTCTGTGAAGTCTTTGTTGTCTTCTACAGCAAGATTCCGGGTCACATGGCACACATAAAGTACCTTTTCTTTGGCTTACATGGACACGGTGCTCTTGTTCCATGGATGTGGACTTCAATGATTCTGATGTTCATGGGTATTGGATTGCTTGTTGTTCCAAAGTTCAGAAGCAATGAAACACTTTTGCCATTTACCTGCATTCTGATATTTATCGGTACCTGGATTGATAAAAGCCTTGGAATGATCTCAGGCGGTTTTGTTCCTAATCCGCTTCACCATGTTACAGAGTATGCACCAACTTTTAAAGAAGTTGTTATAAGCCTTGGTGTTCTTGCAACTGGTCTGCTCATTCTTACTGTTCTTTTCAAACTTGCCACCACGGTTAAGGAAGAGGTCAGGGGGTAAGGCTTTCTAAAGAGGGGGCAGAGGGAAAGTTATTGCTGTCTTATTATTAATAATCTTGAAACCTTTTCTTTATTAGATTAATAATTAAGGGTATCTGTTAATTCAGGTACCCTTTTTTTATGTGTACCTTTTTTTTATGTGTACCTTTTTTGCACTTTAAGGCATCATTCATATCTTCCCGAAAATACTTAGTGTGACAATAGATGTGTTGTTGCCATGCTCGGAAGTGGCGAAACCTCCGCCATAACCCTTTACCGCTGAATTGGATACAAATTTGAATATTCGGGGGTGGCTAAAAATACGTCATCTCCGTTTACACTTTTTTGTGAGAGATTCCCGCCACTCAGAGTTTTCTATCCGGAAAGTATAAACTGGGAAATGAAGCATAAAAATTGAATGACATTAGATAAACACACAAAAAGGATATATAAGAGATGCAACGAAAAATTGAGGATATAACTACAGAATTAATTAGATTACCAAAAAGAGATCGCCTGGAAATAGTAAATTTTCTTCTTTTTCTTGATAATCGGTCTTTAGATTCTGATGAGACTGATGCATATTGGGAAAGGGACGATAAGTTCTTAATTTTTATTGGGGTAAGGAGATTATAAATAAATCATGTGTCTTGCAGTGCCTTCCAGAATAATTGAGATAAATAATAACGTTGCGACAGTTGATGTTGATGGTGTAAAGCGTGAGGCAAGCCTAATGCTTCTTGATGATGCAGTTATAGGAGACTATGTCATTGTGCATGCCGGATTTGCCATCAGTAAAGTTGATGAAACAGCAGCAGAACAAACTCTTCAGGATATGCGGAACATGCTTGCATTTGCAGATCAGCAGCAGCCGGAATGAAGAAATCAATAATATTTCTTTTAAAGTAACACAATTGGGCTGGATTTCCCATAAACCTTGCTTTTGCAACAGCTAAAATGGAAAATCCTGTTTTATTGCTTTGTCATCACTAAATTTTAGGGTTGCTTACTTTCGATAGGGCATTTTTTCATGACTTTTGGAGAGCGTTTCATTTGACTTTTGAAATTGATTCCCCTGAGTTTTTGCTTTGACAAAGCATTCTGTAATATAGCTTTCCAGAAAATCATTTTATTTTTTGGTCAAAAAAATGAATCCAGATAACAGATAGTTAGACCTTTCCATTATCAATTTAATTATCTGGAATACTATAGTAGAGGTTCGTCATAGATAATCCAGATATAAATTATAATCCAGATATAAATCAGGTGGTTACAAAGCAAATTGACATCAGCGGAGTTGTTCAGGGGGTGGGATTTCGTCCTTTTCTTTTTCGGATGGCTCATGGTCATAAATTGAACGGAGAGGTTTTTAATACTGCCCATGGAGTTACACTGATTCTTGAAGGCATTGAAAAAAAGATTGAGAAGTTTCTTAAGGAGATGATTCTCCGAAAACCACCGCTCTCAACTATTTTTGACATTAAAGAGACCTCCATTGGCTTTTCAGGTTATAAGGGCTTTGTTATTACACTGACACCAGAAGACTCAGAAAAGAGTTCCTCAAAATCTGCCCTGATTTCACCAGATGTATCCATCTGCTCTGATTGCCTCAAAGAGATGAATAACCCTGATGACAGGCGTTTTGCTTATCCTTTTATCAACTGCACCAACTGCGGTCCTCGTTATACCATTATCAAGGATATCCCCTATGACAGAGCAAAAACATCAATGAATCTCTTTCCCATGTGTCAGCGTTGCCAGGAAGAGTATGATGATCCCATGGACAGGCGCTTTCATGCACAGCCCAATGCCTGTCATGAATGTGGGCCACATGTCTTTTTTATGGAAAGCTCTTCTGTCAGTAAAACTTCTTCGGGTAGTCATGGCGAAAGGGCCATTGATGATGCTGCAAAGCTTTTAACAGAAGGAAAGATTCTTGCTCTTAAAGGTCTTGGTGGATTTCATCTTGCTGTGGATGCCCTTAATCCTGAAGCGGTTGCCACATTGCGACTTCGCAAGAAACGGCCACACAAACCATTTGCCCTTATGGTGAAATCTGTTGAAACTGCTTCCAGGCTTGTTCAAATATCTTCTGAAGATAAAACCATACTGGAATCCCATGCCCGTCCCATACTGTTGCTGAGGAAAAATGTGGTTCAGGCTCAGAATCATTGCTACCAACAGCCATGTCAATTGCAACATTTTCCATGTCAGACGCAATCTCTGCACTCATCACTTGATATGTGTCAAAATACTCCATTTGAATATATTGATTTCGGACAAACTTTTTATGAGAAAATCATCTCAGCACAGCAGGAAATAGCACCGGACAATGCATATATTGGTATAATGTTGCCATATACGCCACTTCATGCTCTTTTACTCGACAAGTCACCCTCAATTTTGGTGATGACAAGCGGTAACAGAAGTGGAGAACCTCTCTCCATTGACAACCAGGATGCTCTTGATGCATTTTCCCATATTGCAGACGGTTTTTTGCTCCATAATCGTGATATCTATTTTCGGGCAGATGATTCCATCATGCAGAGGCAGTGTGGACAATCACGTTTTATAAGACGTTCAAGGGGATATGCACCACTTCCAATTTATTTGAAAACGCCTGTTTTAAAACCTGTACTTGCATGTGGGGGCGGTCTGAAAAGTACGATCTGTCTTGCAGAAGGAGAGAGGGCATTTCTCAGTCCCCACATTGGAGATCTTGATAACGAAAAAGTTTTTGCATTTTACAGAAAAAGCATTGTCCATTTGAAGCAGATACTTGATATTGAGCCTGAGATTATTATTCATGATCTTCATCCCGGGTATATGAGCACCAAGTTTGCAAAGAACTACTATGAATATATTCAACAGGAAAACAAGGTTCGGATTGCCGCTGTACAGCACCACCATGCACATGCATTGTCCTGCATGGCGGAAAATGGTTTGGAAGGAGAGGTGATTGCTGTTACCCTTGATGGTACAGGACTTGGAACAGACAGGCACATATGGGGTGGAGAAGTGCTTTTGTGCAGCAGAGGTGGCTTTCAGAGAAAAGCCCATCTTGCATATTTGCCAATGCCTGGAGGAGATGCTGCCGTACATGAGCCATGGCGCATGGCTATATCATATCTTTACGCTGCATTTGGTGATGATCTTTTTTTTCTTGAAATTCCCTTTCTTCAAAAAGTTGATAATAACAAGATTAAATTTATTATTCAGATGATTAAAAAAAAGCTCAATACCCCTTTGACTTCAAGTTGTGGCCGTTTGTTTGACGCTGTGGCATCACTTCTTTTACTTTGTCAGAAGGTCTCATTTGAGGGGCAGGCAGCAATGGCTCTGGAATCACACAGTGCGACGATCAATGAAAAATTATATCCTTCATATCCATTTGAAATTATTGATAGTAATAGCCATTTGTCCCCTTGTTCAAGGAACTCTTTCAACCATGGAAAAAGTGAAGGGGCTTTCCAGGAAAAAGTTCTTCACGATAATAAAAATCATGATGCCGTTGCTAATCACAATATGCTTTCGGAGAGTTTTGGTATGATGTTTCAGATTAATACTCTACCTCTTGTTAAAGCCATTATTATGGATATTCTTGAAGGAAAACCCCGTTACCAGATAGCTACAAGATTTCACATGACAATAATAGATTTATTTGTTGCATCTGTTCTCAGAATTCGTCATGAAACAGGGGTAAATAAGGTTGTTCTCAGCGGAGGTGTGTTTCACAATACTTTTATACTCTCTGGCATGGTAGGGTTCCTTGAAAAGGAGAAGATGAGAGTTTATACACACAAAAAAGTGCCTTGCGGGGATGGTGGAATTGCATTGGGGCAGATCATTGCCGCAGATGCTCTGGTTAACCAATGAGAGAAGGAAAGGAAAATGTCACTTAAATTTGTTCATGAATATAGGGATGGTTCGCTTGCAAAGCAATTGATTGCAGCAATTCACGGGGTCAAAGGGGCGTGGATGGAAGGGGAACCTTTAAAAGTTGAATCTCTGCCAGATAATCCCAAAGATCATGTGCAGAAGCCTGTAAGGAAGAAACGCCGTTTAAGATTGATGGAGGTTTGCGGCACCCACACAATGTCCATTTTCCGGCATGGGATACCAAGCGTGCTGCCTCGGGGGATCGAGCTTCTCTCCGGTCCTGGATGTCCTGTGTGTGTTACCGCTCAACAGGATATTGACGCCTTTGTTGAGTTGGCTCTTCAAAAAAATGTTATTGTTACAACATTTGGAGATCTTATGAGGGTTCCGGGAAGATCATCCTCTCTTCAGCAGGAAAAGGCCGGTGGCCGAGAAGTCAGGATTGTCTATTCCGTTTTTGATGCTCTGAAAACAGCACAGCAGAACCCTGACAGGGAGATTGTTTTTTGTGCCGTTGGCTTTGAAACAACAATCCCCACAGTGGCTGCGGCCATTTTAATGGCAGACGAGCAGCAGATAGAAAATTTTTCCATACATTGTGCCCATAAAATAACACCACCGGCGCTTGCTGCACTTATGGAAACTCCGGAAGTATCCATTGACGGGTTTCTTCTGCCTGGTCACGTTTCTGTCATAACAGGTACTGATGGTTACAAGGAGGTTTTCCAGCGCTATCAGGTACCTTCTGTAATAGCCGGCTTTGAGCCTGTGGATATTTTAAGGGGGATTTATATGCTGGTGTTGCAAAATCACTCTGGATATCCCCTGCTTGAGAATGCCTATGAAAGGGCAGTTTCAAAGGAAGGCAACCCAAAGGCCCGTCAGATGATGGCACAGGTTTTTGATACAGTGGATGCAGTATGGAGGGGGATTGGAACAATTCCCTTGAGTGGAATGGTATTAAAAGAAAAATACATACACTTCGATGCATTGAAAAAATTTGATATTTCACCTGTGGAAACTCCGGAGCCAGCGGGGTGTGCCTGTGGAGAAATTCTCATGGGATTAAAAACACCATTGCAGTGTGCGTTGTACGGAAAAAAATGCACTCCTGTTCATCCGGTTGGTCCCTGTATGGTTTCAAGTGAGGGGGCATGTGCAGCTCATTATAAATATATGGTATAAGAATGGCATCTTTCCTTTGTCGGTTTACACTTTTTTTGAACCATGATTTTAATGATTAAGGGATTACCTTGATTTTTAATTGTGTTAATCCTTAAATCCTTTAATCATGGTTCAGAATTTTTCGAAAAGTGTAAACTAATTTTGAGTTGATATGAAAGATCTCATAAGAATTTTCATTTTCTATCCTGTAAAAACATGTCCATTTTGTCTCTTGTAAAAGCAGGTGCTTATGGAAAAAACACCCCCAAAGGGCGCGAAGTTCACTGCTCATATGATTTGATTATAGATATTTAGAAGGTTTTTTTGATATGGATGATAAAAATGTATTACTGGATCACGGCAGTGGTGGAAAAATTGCCCATTCAATGCTGACAAAGATGATTCTTCCTTTGTTTGATAATCCGCTGCTTGCAAAAATGGATGACAGTGCTGTTCTGGATTTAAGCGGTATCAGGGTCTCTTTTTCAACAGATTCCTATGTTGTTGACCCAATTTTTTTTCCAGGGGGCAACATTGGAGATCTGGCAGTTAATGGCACGGTAAATGATATTTCCATGTGCGGCGGAGACCCTTTATATATAAGCGTTGCTTTGATTCTTGAGGAGGGCTTTGCAAAAGCTGAATTGAGTCGGATTCTTGAAAGTATGGGAGAGGCAGCAAAAAGGGCAGGGGTTATGGTTGTCACAGGAGACACAAAGGTGTTGCCAAGGGGTAAGGTGGACAAGATATTTATCAATACTTCAGGTGTGGGTATAATTCCGGAAGGGATAAATTTGTCCGGAAGCAATGCAAGCCCTGGAGACAAAGTGATTGTAAGCGGAACCATTGCCGATCATGGGATTACAATATTGAGCTCCAGAGAGGGGCTTGGCATATCACCGGGTGTACAAAGTGACAGTGCTCCATTAAACGGAATGGTAAAATCCATTCTTAATGCAGTACCTTATGGAACAGTTCATGTGCTTCGTGATCCCACCCGTGGAGGTGTTGCCACAACTTTAAATGAAATTGCATCCCAATCTAATGTAACGATAAGAATCAAGGAGGAGGCCATTCCTGTCAAGGATGCTGTGAGGGGAACATGCGAGCTTCTTGGCTTTGATCCTCTATATGTTGCCAATGAGGGCAAGCTTCTGGCAATTGTTTCTCCCGAGGTGGCAGAGGATGTTCTCAGAGTTGTCCGTTCCCATGAATCAGGAAGGGATGCATCTGTAATTGGTGAAGTTTACAGCATTGAGGATGCATCTTGCTTAGTATCTCTTTCCGGGGCCAATTATTCTAAAGGTTCAGTTATCCTTGAGACTGTTATTGGCGGGGCAAGAGTTGTTGATATGTTGACAGGAGAGCAGCTTCCGAGAATCTGTTGAACAGATATGGTAAAACTGTGGTATCCTGCGCATCCTTCATATCATGCATAAAGTACTTTACACTTTCCGGAACAGGCTACCAGAAAAACCGGCATTGTGTTCAGGAAAATGTAAACTGGCAAATGAAAGATGCCGTATCTGACACAAAAAAAGAGTTATCCCGGAATTTGGCATGCTTCATAATAACTTTACACTTTCTGAAATAAAACTACGTTTTCAGGGTGTTCCCTCAAAAATATTGTAAAGTACTTTTGTGGGGATATGCAGTATGCTATAGCAGTATGCACTGAATTTTTGAGAGATTATCAAAAAAATATGATAGAAGGGGCGAAAAAACTTGACTTTGAAACTCATATAACGATATAGGCAGCTTTTTTTTACGCGGGAAAGAGTGATGCCTGTTCCTCTGGAAAAGGTATCATCAACTTAACCAGCCTTTCAAAAGGGTTAAAAAAATGAGTGCTGAAAAAAAACATTTGATATCTTCGGTTTTCTGGAATCTTCTGCTTTTGTCCGCAGGATCAGTTGTCTGTGCCATAGGACTTAATTCCATTGTTATTCCAAAGGGGTTCGTAACCGGAGGTTTATCAGGTGTATGTCTGCTGATTTATTACCTTACAGGTACGCTCTCTCCTGCTATGTGGTATTTTATCATAAATATTCCGGTATTTATTCTGGGATGGGTTTTTATAAGCAGAAGGTTTTTCTTTTACAGCCTGTATGGGATGATTGCATTTTCACTATCCCTTCAGCTGCTTAATATCGGGTTTGAAATAAATGACTCCTTTCTTGCGATTCTTGCAGGAGGGGCAATAATGGGGGCAGGAGCTGGTATTGCACTTCATTCCCTGGGATCCCTGGGAGGAATGGATATTGTTTCAATTTTTTTGAATCAAAAATTTGGCATAAGAATAGGTACATTTCTTTTTGCCTTTAATATGCTCTTGTTTGTTTTTAGTTTTGGTACCCTTGATACTGATTTGGTGCTCTATTCCATAGCCTTAAGTTTTGTGACATCCCAGGTGCTTGACCACACATTGACAATGTTTAATCAGAGAAAGATGATTCTTATTATCTCAAGGAAGAATGACGAAATCGCAAAACTGATAAATGATCGTCTTGGTCGTGGGGCAACATTTCTGCATGGTACCGGAGCCTACAGTGGTGAGGATAAAAAAATAATACTTACCATCGTTCACAATTATCAACTGAAGCGGGTTGAAGAGATGGTTTTCTCCATTGACCCTGATTCATTTCTTATTACCGAAAATACTTTTAATGTGCTTGGAAAAGGCTTTTCAAAGGCTAATAAATACTGATGTTCTATTGGCTCAAAATCGACATCTTATTGCTTTTTAACCAATTGTTGAATTTGTCTGAATCAGGATAACCAGGATGAAAAGGATGCTCAGGAAAAATAATCCTGCCTCATCCTGTTAATGTTGGTTAGGAATGGGTTTTAAATAACGTGCCCATTTATTTCTGGGAGCACGGACGTCTCGCCAGCTTAGTGTAAATCAGAATGGGAAAGTTATTCCGTACTCATTCCTTATCCTGACTGTTAATTTGATAGAAGGGTATTGATTTCCTGACGTGCAAGTTTAACATATTCAGGAAAAATCGTCTCAAGGGTTGGGGTGAGCTTCATATCCCAGTTGATTTTTTCAGGTTCAATTCCGAGTACATGAAGTTCTGGAGCTTTGCCTGATATCATTTTTGCCATGCCAAGGGAATCAAGAAGATCAATGTCATGAAGGGAAAGAGTCTGTTTCTCATTCTGTCGGAGATCACTTTCTGTCAGACGGTAGATCGTACCCGGAGTGTTGCCGCCCTTGACGATATCCAGAACCAAAATTTTTTCGTACTCAACAAAAAGATAGAATATATCCTGTGTGAATGTTCCGCCGTCAACAAGATCAATGGACTCATCCGGCCATTGGTCTTTTTCCTTCAGAAGTTCGTGGAGAGCATGGACACCTATACCCTCGTCCATCATCAGGATATTTCCTACCCCAAGCACGAGTAATTTTTTCATATAGAGAAACACCATTATTTTGGGGCATCCTTCTAATAGCCGCCAAAGTAGTTTACACTTTTTTGAGGATGCTCCCGAAAATCGGGAATCCTGTTTCCAAGAAGTGTAAAGTGGGAAATGAAGGATGCCTATTTTGGGTGGTATTCTAAACCTGTGTTTGGTTTTTTATCCAATGGAACAACAGGTTTTTTACAACACCTTAATTTTTGTGCTCTGTGGGACACAGCTAAATTATCCCCCAGAGCACTATTTTTTATTTTACTCTCTTTGACTCTTACAGTGGCAGTTCAACGATGTTTCTTCTGCCGGTTTCTGCGTGCAGCACGTGCACGGCACAGCCCAGTCAGGGGTCAAAGGATCGTATGAGCCTTCCCACATTAACAGGATTCTCAACATCAGGTACAGGAACGCCTATAAGGGCCTGCTCTATCGGGCCTCTTTGCCCCATGTCATCCATTGGGTTGGCATTCCATATTGTTGCTGATGTGATCTGGTAGTTACTGATCACACTGTTTTTTATGTCAATGTAGTGAAGAAGTGCACCACGGGGGGCTTCTGTGAGTCCAAGTCCTTCTGCGCTTTCTGGAATTGGCGCAGGAACAAAGGTTTCTGCTCCTGGCTTAGCCTCGGAGAGCCACTGTTCAACAGCCTGTGCAACCATAAGTGTCTCTTCTGCCCTTGCCACATGTCTGCCCAAAATTGAAAAAGCTGCATCTCCTATGTCACGCATCTTTTTAACTCCAAGGGCATTCTGGCCAGTTTTGGACAACTCTGGATTTGTGACCCACATTCTGGCAAGAGGGCCACCTTCATGTGGTTTGCCATCATATCGTGGGGCTTTGATAAAACTGTATGCACCAGCTTTTTCAGGATCCGGAACTGTTTTGCCCTGATTTGGGGGAAGTCCTGTGGTTGCATCATCAAAGAATGAGTATTTTACATACTCTTTGATTTTTGCAGGATCAAATGTGGAGTCTTTGCCATCTGTATATGCTCCGGCTTTGAGCAGGGTATTTGTGCCGCTGTTATCCATGGGAAATACGCCAAATGCGATGCAGTTTTTGTGGCCTGAGCCGGTTTTCAGCAGGTCTCCATATGGGCCAGCAAGCAGATAGACCAGGGGAAGGTATTTTTCTTCCACAAATTTTCTTACAATTTTGAATCTTTCAGCATAGGCATTTAGTTTTTCGCGGGTTGGAATTTCAGTGGTACCGCCAACCACAATACCCTGTACATGGGGCATTTTGCCGCCAAGAAGAGCTACCATTTCGTGGCATACTTTGCGGATTTCCAGAGCCTCAAGGTATTGTCCTACACCTATGTCATTGGTGGCTTTATCCAGACGTATATCATTTTTTTTGTATCTTGGAATAAAAGGTGCCACATCCGGGCCGTTTACGTAGTCCAGTGCAGCAAGGTGATAAAAATGGAGAATGTGGGATTGCAGATAGTTTGCGCCAAGAATAAGATTGCGGGCTATTCTGCCGTTGTCAGTCAGTTTTACATTGAATGCATCATCCAGTGCAAGGCTTGAGGCCGTTGCATGGGCGGTGGGGCATACGCCACATATTCTCTGGACAATCTGGGAGGCATCTCTGGGGTCTCTGCCTTTCAGGATGGTTTCAAAACCCCTGAACATGCCGCCGGAGCATTTTGCATCCACGACTTTGCCGCCATCTACTTCCACTTCAACTTTAAGGTGGCCTTCAATCCTGGTAACCGGATCAATGGCAACCTTTATTTTTTTCCCTGTAGCTGCTGTGGCCACAGGTACAGCTTGTGGGGTACAACCTGACATATAGTTCTCCTTATAGAAAAGGGTTCTCTTACAATGATCAAAGCAGTTTTGTCTGTAAATGTTTTTACGATTGTTTTTATTGCGTTTGTTGTATCATGCTATATGTATGTGTTATGCTATATATGGAGCATAATACGTAAGTATAAGTGTAAAAACAATTCAGTAAAAAGCTTTTGGATGAATTTCTGCACAGCTTTTGTCAGAGTCAGACTAAATTTTATCAACTCTTTCAAAATGCTTCTATTTTAGATTAACAGATGGAATCAACGTTATGCACTTTCATAGAAAGGAGAAGATGAATCAGGGAATCCAGGCTCAACGCAGCCTATACATACTGCATTTTCAACACACCAGTTCATTCCGCTGTTCCATTTTCTTCTAAAGCAGTCAGCATATGTGTCAGGGCCTTTACAGCCTATTTCCATTCTACATCCTTTTTTCATTGTAAATGTCTTGCTGTAGATATCCTCGTCAAAATATTCCAGATAGGGACAATTTTCATGGATGTTTTCTCCAAAGAAGAGTAGAGGACGTCCATTTTCGTCAAGCTCTGGAATTCCTTTGGTGAGAAGATGAGCTATTGAGCCTACAATCCAGTCAGGATGAGGAGGGCAGCCCGGAATATTTACCACAGGAGTTTTGATTTCAAATTTTTCAAAGACCCCTGTGACTCCAGTGGCCTGGGTCAGGTTGCCTTCAGCAGCCGGAATACCACCATAAGCAGCGCAGGTACCCACAGCAAGAACGCTTCCTGCCATCTCCCCAAGCTCCTTTGTCAAATCCAGCATTGTGATCTCTTTGTGATTCATTTCACCGCATATGCAGTATTTACCGTTGGCTGCCAAAGGTATGGAACCTTCCACTACAAGTGAAAATTTGCCTTTATACTCTTTTGCGACGCGATACATATTTTCAAGAGCTGTCTCACCTTCGCAAGCCATTACAGTGGGATGGTATTGTAAGCTTATGATATCCAGCAGAATAGTCTTTATTGTTGGTTCAACGCTGTTAAGAAGCGATACTGAACAGCCTGTACATCCTTGTCCCTGTATCCATAGCACAGGGTGATTTTCAAGACCTTTTTCCAAGGCGGAAATAAGAGCAGGGTTGAAAATCTGTGAAAGACCAATGCCTGCTGCAGTTCCAGTCAGGCCTTTTAGAAAGGAACGTCTGGATATGCCTGTGCTTGGCAGTTGCTTATCCTGCAACAAATCGTTGTTTTTCAATGGCACCTCCTTGATGCGGTTAAAAGTCAATAATAAAAGTGACATCTGTTTTTTTGGGGTTTACAAATTTGATAGTTAATACAAGAAAAATGAGTTCATCTTTTGAGATCATTAAAAATTGAGGATGTGGTTTTGAATATCTACACTTTTTCCCAAAAGAAGACTGCAAAATTCAAAATATTAACAGTATCGGTAGATTGATGCCACAAAAATCAATCAATGGATTAATTATGTTGATTAAATCCTGTTGTTTTATTATAAAACACCAACGGTAAATAGATATTGGTTAATTGCCTGTTTTATAAAGGAATGTAAAATTTCACTGTTTGTTGTATAAATTGGAGCTGTTATTGATATGCCTGATCTTTAATATGACGAGTATAGAATAACAGAATAATGGGTGTCAATAGATTCTTTGCAATGCAGACACGCCTAACCGTTTTAATGACGATGCAGGGATATTTTGATTTCCTTCACTTCAGGAGATTCGTCAATTTGGTAAAAAAATATGATTTTGGAAAGGGAAAATATTGTGTTTCTGAAAGGTGCCCAGAGGAAGTACCTGAGAGGACTTGCTCATAACTATAATCCTGCCGCATTTGTAGGGCATAAGGGAATAACGGATTCTCTGATTAATGAGATCAATGATGCTCTTGAGGCTTGTGAGTTGATTAAAGTTAAATTTGTTGATTTCAAGGAACGCAAGATCAAAAGCATGATGGCCCTGGATATCGCTGAGAAGACAGATTCTCATCTCGCCGGATTAATAGGGCATGTTGCGTTTTATTATCGACAGCATAAAGATCAGGGTAAGCGGAAAATAGTACTTCCATGAATATGTCCTCATAATTATACTTTTTGGATTAAAATTCCTGAAAAACAGCCATGCATTCCGGAAATTGTAAAGCGGGGAGTAAAAGATTACGAAAGATGGGAAGCATATTTATAACAAGTGTGTCTGTGAAATGTAACTTGTTGAAATTATTGAACCTGGTATTTTAAAAATAAAACAGCAGGTTCAATTAAAAACACTGTTTGGGTAAAGCAGACTCTGCTGAGTCCCTTATGATAAGCTATTACCTTTCATGCTACTCAGCTCTTCTTCAATGGCAACACATTCAAATGCTGATAGGTCGCGAAACTGTACAGCTACGCCATCTGATTCAATTCTTATTATTGTGCCGGATAGTTTAAAGGGTTTTTTGTCGTCATTTATCAAAAAAACCATGGAAACTTTTTGTCCAACGTTAAATTTCCCCTGTTTGTTTGTCTTTATAAACAATCCCCCAGCACTGATATCCTTTGTTATCTCCTTGTAAAGGTTTCCACCTCCTACAAATTCGATGGGAACCATGACATCTTTTCTTTCGTATGCTCTCTCTTCAAATACTGTAACTTCTGGGACAGTGTCTGTGTCAGGTTTTTTAGCTTCAGCAACACTCTGATCTTCTTGAACCGGCGTCTGTGTAAGCCACCCCTCTGATATTTTATACAGTTCTTCCTGCTTCTCATAGGAAAGTCGATTAATATTAACAATTAATTTGGTCAGTAAGTTGGGTATTGGCATTTTTAACTCGTCTGCTCCGGTATTGGCATGTTAAAAATTTGATTTTTTAGTACTGATCTATATTGCTTTAATTGATTAATTGGAAAGTGTCAATTAATAAAGGAAAAAAATAACATGATTCTGATTTCGTCTTTTCTTTACCTAAAATTGGAAAAAATTTTTATAACATATTGTAATTGTTAAGCTATTCTCTTGTTCTTCTGATTTGTGCAGATTTTTTGAAGTCAATAAAATCAACGGTTTATCAAAAAAAGATTAATATGGTTTGTAATAAAAATAATATTCTTCTTGATATATTAGAGATAATGCATTATCAGAAATATAGCTGTAAGTGAGCTTTGATTTGGGATAGTTCTGATATCTGTCACTTTTAGCTCTCCCATTCAGAAAGCCCTACCTTTTTTTGATTATTTCACATGTGACACAGTGTAGCCCGCTTTTATTTATAGTGCAGTGCTTTGTCAAAGCTAAATATAAGGTGGTGTCCCAAATTCATTGAAATCTGATAAACGACTTCTCCGTCAAACATTTCTGGAGGGTCGGTCACAGATTTTCAGCTCTCGTCAGTTATAAGTTCATAGTATAGGAATTTCCATTTTTATCCTACAAAAGCAGTTTGATTATGGAAAAGCCCGCCCGAAGAGCGCTAAGTTCTGAAACATCTGGATAACAACCTGAAAAGTGTAAGTAATAACGTGCTTTTTGAATAATTATGAAGGGTGCCGAATTTCGATACAATAATATTTGAGTTGCATATAGCATATATAAACAGGCATGATTGATTGCGTATCAATCACCCCCTAAATATAAAAATGATAGTCATTTTTACGGTAAAAGGAGTGCTTGTGAAACGTCTGATTGTCACTGATAGTACCTCAGATCTGTCCCAGGAAATAATTGACGAGCTGAGGGTTCTGGTTTTACCTGTAAAGCTTATTCTTGATGGAGAAGTTTTTAAAGATAGAATAGATATAAAAATTGAGGATTTTTATGAGCGATATGACACATTTTCAACGATGTCAACGGCTGCTGTGCCTTATGAAGAGTTTGCATTGACATATCTGCAACTGACCCAGAAATATGATGAGATACTCTTTGTTCTCTGTTCAAGTTTACTGAGCAAAACATATGAAAATATTCTCAATGTTCACAATGATTTTAAAGACAAGCATAAATGCAGAATCGAAATTATTGACACAAAACAGTGTGGAATGGGACTTGGATTGATTGTTATTGAAGCTGCAAAAAAAATGGTTGAGGGTGAGACTTTTGAGGGGCTTGTTGCACACATTAATAAATCTGCTGGAGCTGTTTCCACCTATATGGCAATACCTACCTTGAAGTACCTCAAAAAAAGTAAAAGAATTGGTGGAATGAAAGCTTTTCTGGCTTCTGCAATAGGTGTCAGGCCAGTGCTTGGAATTGATGGTGGCAAACTTGTTGTCAAGACAAAGTTGTTTGGCAAGCAGAAAAATCTTCTGCTTGCTCTTATTGAGACATTGAAAAACGATATTGGCACAGAGCCAGTTACCCTTGCCCTTTCCCACGCACAAGATAAAACTTATGTTCAGAATTTGATTTCGACTTTTAATGCAACATTCAGGTGTCGAAAGATTTATGTTACCTATTTCGGGCCTTCCATAGGAATCAATACAGGGCCAGAAACCATGGGGGTAACTTTTTTAAAACATTCTGGTTGATTTGTATTTAAAAAACAGAGGTTTTTTAATCCGAATTTTATTGTTGACAAGCAATATAGGTTTTGATAGCAGATAATTTTTGATATTTAAGCTTATGAATCTGTATTATGGACAATATTTTAAAGTCTCCGTAAGTGGTTGTTTTAAAAGAGACTTTCAACTCTTCGAATGTGGCAGAAACCCGCCATGTACGTTATTGAGAATTAAGAGCTAAGTAATTGGGTTTAATTAACTTACCTAAACTGCCCCTCCCAAGTATGTAAAATGTGGCTGTGGGGGCGAGGTGAATGGGTAAGTTATTAAAAATCAATTCTAAGTATTTATGGTGTGGGTTAGGTACAGGAATATATTTGGATGAATCATGATATTTTAAGGAGATTTAGGAATGATAGATGTTTCATGTGGGTCGTGTGGTAAAAAATACAGACTTGATCCTGCAATAATAAAATCAGAGAATGCAAGATTTACCTGTAAAGATTGTGGAAGTGTCAATAACCTTGATCAGTATATTCCAAAACCCTCGTCTTTATCTCCTCCTGAAAAACAAAAAGAACCAACACGTGAAATGTTACAGGTGACTTGGCTAAACAGCCTGCAGGTCAAGGTTAACTCTGTTGTTGTTTCCCTGATTATTGTGATTATGAGTACATTTACTGTGATTACATATATGACTGAGGAGCAGAAGGTGGAGTTAGACCTTAAGACTACATCTGTCAATGTTGCTAAACGACTCTCTGTCTATCTTGTTGAGGCATTTTGGTCGCTGGATGATGAAATCTTATCTGAATCTTTGAAATCAGAGATGATAGACAGAGATATTTATGCAATTAATCTTGTGGACAGAAGCGGAAAGAAGATTTATCTGGGCTATCGCCGTAATGCTCAGTGGCAATTGGTTCCAAACGATTCGCAGGTTGCTGGAGAACTATTAATTTCAGCCAATGAGACCATCATGAAAGATGGGAAACAGATCGGTAGCGTAGAAGTCTTTTTTACCCAGGAATTTGTACGAGAACAGTTTGTACAATCTATGTATCAGATTTTAATAACATCTCTATTACTTTTGATAGCTGTTGCCCTGGCCGTATCTGTTGTATTGAACAGAATGATTCTAAGGCCCATTGCTCGGTTGACCGACGCTGCAAATCGTATAAGTGTGGGAAATCTTGATCTTGAGATTCCAATAGAGTCCAAAGATGAGATAGGTGTTCTTGCCGAGGCTTTTGCAAGGATGAAGGTAAGTATGGCATTTGCCATCAAGCAGTTGAGGAAAAGATAATTGGTATCTTGCAGAAGACGAGTATGAGTATATCTCCTGCTAATTGATTGTGACCGGTATCCGCCATTTGCGTTTATTAGAAAGTCTCCATAACATGCTGATATACAACGACTTTCATCTTTAGTTGTGATGCGTCACCAAACATGGGGGGGTATATGAAAGTCCCCGCAGTTTGAGGATTTTCATCCATTCGATTGTGGCGGTAATGCCGCCATGGCCGTTATATGAAAGTCTCGGTATCAGCCTGTTTTTAACACAACTTTCATCTCTTCGATTGTGGCGGTCATCAGCCATGTACGTTATATAGTATTAATACACTGTTAATCTGCTTTCGCACAGTTCAAAACAGGTTTGGCAATTACCTAACCTGCAACTAACTAATGACAAAGGCAGTAGGCTTTATTTTTTTGAGGATTGAGAAGGAATACTATGGATACTGTAATAAGAGAAGATATTGTCGCCAAAGTCGAGATTGTTTTGCAAAATTTCATTGATGAGTCCGGAGCTACCTATGCTCTGATTACTGATATGGGCGGCAACCCTCTTTTTTCTGCTGGTGAAGAAGACTTTGATGTAGATACACTGGCTGCCCTTTCGGCTGCAAACTATGCGACAACTAAAGAGATAGCAAATCTAATTAAAGAGGATAACTTTTCATTGCTGTTTCACAGGGGGAACAATGAAAATGTTCATTTTGCAAAGATTACTCCTGATGTATTGATGATTGTACTTTTTAAACCGTTTCTCTCATTGGGGCTATTGAGGCTTAAAATCAATGGTCTCCAAGATCAGATAACTGCTCTGATTGAGAGTTGATTGCCTTTTATATGAATGTCTAAGTAACATACAACGACTTTCATCTCTTCGATTGTGGCGCTCATCCTTCATGTACGTTACATCATGTGCGTTTATATGAAAGTCTCGGTAACAGCCTGTTTTTAAAACAACTTTCATCTCTTCGATTGTGGCTGTCATCAGCCATGTACGTTATATAAGACATTTAAACTGAACTCTTAAAAGAGGCACATTTTTCATGACCTCAAAATAATTAACATTTTTTGAGAATATCTCGGTTGTCATGTAGATTTATTACTACTTCCATGGTTCTTACTAACAGTAACCAATCTTTTGTTGATTTTTTGTTAGTATCTTAAGTTTGATGGTCTCGTAAAAAGTCCAGAATACCAAGCTCACTATTAATCATTTCAGAAGGTTATGGCTTGAAAAATCATGAAGTCGAATTTTTAATGCTTCATCAAGTTTGAACCTGGAAGTAAAATATGACCCTGTCTCTATACCTTTCCAGATATAAGTTGCTTTTTGATGAACAAAAGCTATGTAAAATCGCCGTTTATTTCGGGAAATCGCATGTGTTCAGATACTGCTTGAAATCATAAACTGTTCAATATTTGTAAGCTCCTCTGTTTACCACTGAAATGATTAAAAATCACTTGTGAAATACGATTTTGTAGTGGTGATTAAGAGAATTTACGACTGTTGAGCAAAGTACTTGATGCTATAAACCTGCTATTAATAATTTCAGGATGTTATGCTCAAAAAATCTTGAACCGGACTTTTTTCATTTGGATTTTGATAATGGCTATCGTAAATTTGAAAGATAAGACAATACAGATTAAGATTGTTTATTATGGTCCTGGACGAAGTGGCAAAACCACAAATCTTGAATATATCCACAATAAACTTCAGCAGAACAAGAAACAGAAAACCAGCAAACTTGTTTCTATTGATACCAAGGGTGACAGAACGCTTTTTTTTGATTTTTTCCCTGTAAGCCTTGGCAAGATAAACGGGTTTGATTTAAAACTCAAACTATATACTACTCCAGGCCAGGTAAAATATGAAGCTACCCGAAGGCTGGTTTTAAAAGGGGTTGATGGGGTTGTTTTTGTTGCTGATTCCCTTGCTTCAAGGCAGGATGCCAATCTTGAATCCTTTGAAAATTTAAAAAGTAATCTTCAGTATCACCAGCAGGCTCTTAGCGATATTCAGCTTGCTTTTCAATGGAATAAACAAGATATTAATGAGCAGATGATCCCTTTGGCTTCCATCAGTGACATGGAGAGAGCCCTGAATTCAGAGTTAAAGGTAAAAGCTTTTCCATCCAGTGCTGTCAGTGGTATGAATGTTATTAAAACTGTTAATTATATTTCAAAACAGACAGTTAAATCTGTTATTCAGAAAACTATACTGAGCAGACAGAAGCTGGCTGGCAAATAGCAGGTGATAAATGGATTATAATCTAATTCTACAAACTCTAAAATCATACCTTACAGATCACTCTTCTGTTGTGAGTGAAGCAAGTAAGCAGATTGCTGCCATGGAACCTGACGATGCCTTTGAGCAGAAACTGATAACGGTACTTAGTAATGCAATTTCATGTTTTGAAATTAATGAGTCTTTAAAAAAAGTTACATTGATGATTCTTAAAGAAGGAGATTTTTTTAATAATCCGGCAATGCATAAAGTCACTAAAGTGAAATTTCTGGAAAAGATTTTAAAGGATGCAAACTATTCTGAACATAGCAGGCAGTTTAATATCAATGCAATTCAGGCCTATGTTGATAATATTATACATAAGCAATTGTATGAGATTAATATTAAGATTGAAGAGAACCAGAGAAGTTTGAATAAAATTGAGGCCGCAGCTTTCAAGAGGCGCCAGGAGTTTAGGCCGGAAAACAGCTCTGATGATGACAATGATCTTTTTGATATTGAAGACTCTTCATCTGCCTCCTCAAACTCTTTAAACAAAATCGAACATCCTCAAACCTCTAACAGACCCAACGAAGCTCCTGAGAGAAGAGTCACAAAGAGGGTAAGACCTTCAACCGTGCCCTCACAATCCCAGGGAACTTCTCTACCATCAAGATCTCAAAGTACCTCTGTGCCAAAAACCAACACTTCAACATCTGCTGCCTTGACGCAATATTTGCTAATTGAGATTGAAAATAATCAATGTGCCATAAAATATGACTCCATTGTTGAAATATTCAAATTTGACAAACCGGTTTCTGCAAAGTTTCTGGGCTCTCAGTTAATTCCCAGGCATAAACTTTTTTCATTTAACAAAAAGAATATTCTTAAACAGATGGAAGGGCATCACATAGAAAAAAAGCAAATGCTTATAAATTCCAGTTCCTCCCTGGAAAATAGAGAAGACAAACATTTTGCTGTTGTGAGACGAAAAGATAGTGATTTTTATATTTTATTTGTTGATTATATTGAATATACAGAGCCTGTTAATGCCTCTACTGTAGGAGATAGTGCCGTAACTTCAGATGGAAACTATAAAATTTTATCAATGTGAAGAGATGTAATATTATGTTGACTGGAACATTAAAAACATTTTCGCTGGCAGGACTTATCCAAATTTGTTCAGGTGAAAATAGTGCTGGTGCTCTTGATTTTTCCATTAAAGGCAAGTTTTGTGGACGCATCGGCTTTGAAAGTGGGAATATTGTTTATGCCGATTTCATAGGCATGAAAGGAATAGAGGCTCTAAGGCAGATCAGCCTGCTTAAAGAGATTGAATTCCTCTACAACAAAGATGCAGAAATCGGAGAAAAAAATATTGATGTCGATACGGATTTTCTAATTATTGACTGCACCAGGCATCAGGATGAATGTACGGCATATATGAACAAATTACAAAATACATTTCCAGGAAAGTACTCTGTGGAATCAATTGATATATTTGAGTATGATGATCCTGTGTTTGTAGCTTTGAATCTATATCACGTACACTATTTTGAGTCTTTTGACAGTGATAAGTTCCGGGTTGTCTATCTTGACAAGAATATTAATGCCAGGATTATTATTGTTTTTAAAGGGAATATTGTTACTGATTATATATTAATTCATTTAAAAGATAAAGGAATGCTGCAATGATTCCCAAGTTTGACTGTTATCACGCAGCTCTGCATTCAAGTTATATCTCTTTTGACAAATATATAAAGCATCTGAATAGGATTTCATTCAGCGGCTATGCGCATCTTTACAGTCAGGATCTGCAATTTTTTTATTTTATAAAACCTGATAAAAAGATGCCCTGCCTTTCTTTTCAGGATGGCCGAGCAGTAGCTGTTAATCCTGACAACATTGTGAATCGTTTCAGCAGCTCTTTTTCCATTTCAACTTACAGATGTCCTGCAAGTTATGCTGACTATTTTTCAAGGATTCATACTTCTGATATTATAAATAAAAATATTGCCATTGATGCTTCGACTCTTGCCGGATTGCTTGGACAGTTCGAGACAAAAAAGATAACTGGATTTCTTGAAGCATTAAAAACCGGTGCAAAAAAAACTTACATCTATTTTTTTAATGGCAAGATTCTTGGTTATCTTAATGTCAGACACCAGGATGGCTTTTTTGAAAAAAATCTTGATAGATCAGATGTCCATAAAGCGCTTAACGGAACTACAGTTAATATCTACAGTTTCTCTTCTTCCAGTGCTGCAACTGAAAAGAGTGAAAGCGCCGATCTTCCAGGGTTGAACAATGTAAATGAAGCAAGCTTAAAGCATGTTGATGCCTCATCTCCAGGGGTTGCAGAAAAACCGTCATCGAAATTTTCAGAAGCGTCTTCCCCAAAAAATGAGGCATCTTCTTCAGTTAAGAAAAAAGATGTTGGGAGACGCGATGTTATTTCCTGTTATGAAAAAATTTTACAGATGCTTGAGAAGGAGATAGGCTCTATTGAGTTTGACTCCATCTGGCGAAATTGTGCCATGGAGTTGAGTGCAGAGTTTGATTTTCTGAATCCCTTTGCAGGGGAGTTTAACTATCTGGATGCAAGGGTAGATTTGTGGGAAAAAGTTGATACTTCTGTTGCGGCAAATGCCCTGGATGCTTTGGTTAATCTCATAGCCAAGAGGGCTAATCTGCCTAAGGATGGTATTAAATCAATTAAGAATAACTTTACTGATATACTGGTTGCCTATGAAGTCAGAAATTAAAAAAGATCCTGAAAAATTTGTCAACAGTCACTCTTATATTGAAACACTTGTAATTCATTATAAAGATAAAACCTCCTTTTTTTTTAAGGATAAAAAAGATAATAGCAGATATTATCAAGAGCTTTTTTATAATGATCTTATTGAGGGTATTAAAACGGCAGGGAAGTCTGATGGTTATTATTTTGCGTTAAACGCTAATGGTACTATACTTTATATTCTTCTGAAAGACGGTATTGTTTTTATTTTTCAGTGCTTGAGGGGTACAAGTGTTGCCCAGATAAAAATGGAGATTTCTGATTTTGTTGAGGGGTTTCAGGTTCAAGGTAAGTATCGAAGGTTTTTTTCATCAATTTTTGACTGGTAAGGAGCAGTATTTATGATTAAATACAGAATCGAATTAATACCATCTGCAGAAAAGAACATAACATTGACCTCTTCTGAATGGGCAATTGTTGTTATGTTTTCGAAATTTTCTGATTTTAACAAGATGGTTATAGAGCTGAAGCTTAGAATGAACATTGATTTCGATGAGATAAAGCAAGCCCTCTCCAGCCTTCAGAAGAAAAAGATACTTAAGTTATTACAAACCCAGACAGATGATGATGTTCAGGCAAAATCTTCTGAAGCAACTGAAGAAAAATCAATGGAAAATATGGCTGTTTTCTGGGATAAAATTACAAAGGAACTATCAAGGGCCATTGGTCCCATTGCAGATATTGTTATAGATGATGCTGTTGGTGAATTTAAAGCGTCAAGGGATAATTTCCCGTCAAAATATCTCTACAGCCTTGTGGAAAAGGTTGCAACTGAAATACACACAGCCGCAGAGAAGAGCCAGTTTCAGAAAGCCATGCTGGAATTCATAAAAGACAATATGTGATGGAATCTGCAAAAGTCTCCTGAATAGACCATCGCTAAAAAAGGCTTGAAGGCTATTTATTTAACCTTAAAATTTAGTTGAGTGATTGATATGACAGATGATGGAATAGATGTTGAAAAATTAACGAGTGACGCTTTTATGGCAATTGATGCTCTTTTCACTGACGATGATGAAGATGACGATGATCTGTTTGGCGGAGAGGCAGAGGTAGAGAAGGAGTTGCCAAGTGACCTTGATCGTATAGAAGAATACATGCTGGCCATGGAGTGGGAATATTCCGACAAAGAGGTTAATAGATTCAATGACTTTTTAACTGAAATCTCATCACAATACAGCGACAGGCACAGCCAGGATATCCTGAAAATGATATCAAGCATTGTCCGGTATATCATGAAAGCCAGGGAAAAGACTCTTCCTGAAACCCATCATGTGCTGGAAGCAGTGGTTAAAACATTTAAAGATATTCAACTGAATGATCTGGATGATGAGACCATTAGGCTTGAGAAAAAGGCAACTTATAATAAAGTTCTGGCGCTGAAAAAAAGGATAGCCCGTTTTAATGCTGAAAATCAGATTACTGTTGATGAGAGACAGGAAAAAGCATCTAAGCCTTCACACCTTGATAAAAGCCAGCCATCTTCACATTTGCCAGTTGAGACTGTTTCAGAGCCCGCTGTTGCTGTCTCCAATAAACTCACTGATGAATCATCAATTATAAGAGGAATTGATGAAAAGTTTCTGGAATATGAAAACAGAGTTCAAGCTATTGAATCTTCTAATGAAAAATTAAAACAACTTTTTGCTACTGAGCAGAAGCAGAGGCAGGCTCTGGAAGATAAAATAGAGGCTCTGGAGTCCAGGATTGAAGAGCTCCTTGAGTCTGTTGCATCAATATCTAAGAGTGCTTCACTCCATGCTGGCCCTTCAGAACCGTCTAAGTCTGATGCATCCCATGAGCTTGATCTGGACGAAATGGATTTTGCAACTGTTGTTGATGATATTGAGATTGCTGATACCACTCTATCGAAAACAAGTGCTGCACCTGCTCTTGGTACCACTGGTCAAGAGGATAATAATTTCCATGAAGTTTCTCCTGACCAGGTTGATTTTGAAGAAATCTCTTCTGATGAGACTCTGTTTGATTCACAGGATCTGGAAAGAATGGCGCCGGAGGATACGCAGTTTAATGAGTTGGCTTCAGATTCAGTCCAGTTTGATGAGGTTGACCCTGACTCAGTCCAGTTGGGCGAAGTTTACCCTGATTCAGTTCAGTTTGACGAAGTTGACCCTGACTCAGTTCAGTTTGACGAAGTTGACCCTGATTCAGTTCAGTTTGATGAAGTTGACCCTGATTCAGTTCAGTTTGATGAAGTTGACCCTGACTCAGTTCAGTTTGATGAGGTTGATCCTGATTCAGTTCAGTTTGATGAAGTTGACCCTGATTCAGTTCAGTTTGATGAGGTTGACCCTGACTCTGTTAAGTTTGACGAGGCTGCACCTGACAAAACATTGGCACAAAAATCTTCGGCTGTGAATGAGATTGGGCTTGCTTCTGAGACTTATGATCAGGAAACTTTTGAAGGCAGTGCAGATAGTGTTTCATCTGTTGATGTATTGTCCATAGATGATATTGAGTATGATGAAATTACTGTTGATGATATTGAATATGCTTCTGAAAATGATGTGGAACCGCTTGCAGGTGACAAGAATCGAAACAATGTTGACGATAAAGAAGTAGTATATGAAGATACTGCTGCTGTTAATGGGGTTTTGAACAAAAAGTCATCTGAATCACAAGTGGCTTATAATAACGATGGAACTTTGACGGACTCTTCTGAAGAACTTTCTTCTGATGGTGATGGATGGAACCTGGAAGCTGATGAATCAAAAGATAGTGAAGAAGATAAGATAAAAGATAATTTTGTCAGATGCTTTACTCTTGATGAAAGACTTTTTGCAATGCCGGCTGACATGATTAACAATGTTTATAAAATCCCTTCAAAGGTGTTAAACAAAATAGAAAAAGAAGATGCAATTATCCTGGGAGACTTTGCATCTTTTTTTAAAAAACTTTCCACAAATATGTCAGGTGCCATGGCTGATAAGGAAGAAAGTGAACTGAAAAGTATGATGGTGGGAGTACGTCGCTTGAAGGATACTCCTGTAAAATATAAGCAGGCGGTATTATGTTCTGCTGATAATCAGGTTTGGGTGATTCCTGTGACCGGAGTTTATGATGACGCACTGCATCAGGTTATGGGAATGGATAATGCCCGCAATGAATTTTCAGCATTAAATGTTGATATTGATGGAATTGGCACAATACCTTTGGTCTCGCAGGAATGACTCTCTTGAGTAGAAGCCTTTACAAATAAACACCCATGTTTGCTGACGCATCACAACGAAACATGAAAGTCATTATATATCAGTATTTTATGGAGATTTTATAAGAAAGTGCTTCTACGTTACTTCATAACACCTTTTTGGGAAAGCGGGGTGGTACTATGAAAAAAGATACTCCTGTTATTGATCAGACATTGTTTGATTTAAAATTGAATGAAGCTTCATTCTATTCAACCCAGGGACTTTATGAGGAGGCTGATAAAATATATTTAGCATTAATTCAGGAGTTACAGACGCTTCCTGAATCAAAAAATACTAACGTTCAGATTGAACAGCTTGAGGCCATACGAAAGGAGTATCAATCAGAGATAAAACGCCCTCATCGTGTAGTTAAATCTTCACCCTCTTCAGATAAAACCCAAAAAAAATATCAGAATTTTTCTGAACCTGTGGCATTCAGAAATGAATCTGCCATGGTAAAAGATCTTTCTGTTATTATGGATGAAATTCCAGTTGCTGGCATATTGGATGGCCAGAGTCTCAATGGCTTCGGGTTAGATGGAGAATGCCTGCAACATATTGACAATCATGTGCTTCTTTTTATTCAAAAGATGATACTTGAGGCACATTCACAAAAAGCAACTGATATTCATATAGAGCCTTCCATTGCTTCTGGCAAAACCACAATAAGATTCAGAGTTCAAGGTAGTTGTTATCAATATGTAAAAATTCCTGATATTTTCTGTAGAACAGTAGTTTCAAGTCTTAAAGCCATGGCCAGGTTGGACATGACATCTGTATGTTGCATACTTGAAGGAAAAATCAGATTAAAAGTTGTTAATGCACAGCCGGTTATTTTGCGTGTCATTATTATTCCCACATCGGATTTTAAGGAAGATGTTGTTTTAAGGTTTGTTCAGGATGGAGAAGCTATAAAAGTCTCTGACATGGGGTTGCTGGATCATAATCGCGAGTTGTTGCTTGATATGATTCAAAAAACCTATGGACTTATACTTGTTGCCGGTCGGGCAGGTTCAGGTAAGAGTAAAACCCTTCATGCACTGCTCAACGAGCTGAATTCGCCTAAAAAGAAGATATGGAGTGTAGAAAATCCTGTAGAAATTTTTCATAAAGGTATAAGGCAGTGTGAAGTAAGTTCAGACAACGGCCTTGAAACTGAACGTTTTTTAAGAAGTTTTCTGAGAGCTGACCCTGACATTATCATGGTGGGTGGGGTACGTAATTCCGAGACATCCAATCTGATAGTTGAAGCATCTCTTTCTGGCTACCTTGTTCTTGCAGCACTTCAGGCAAACAGTGTGGCAACTGCAATAAGAAGGCTCCTTGAGATGTCAGGCAACCCAGCCAATGTTGCACACTCATTAAGAGGGGTACTTGTACAGCGCCTTGTAAAAAAACTTTGTGAACATTGTAAACGACCTGTAAAGTCTTCATCTGCCATAGAAATTGTAAAAAAACTGAGGGCAGAGTTTGGAGAAGATCCTCTTGACTTAATGCCATCCATAAGTGAGTCAAAGGATTTTCCTGATGTGATTTATGAGCCAGCAGGATGTTCTGAATGTGGTCAAACTGGTTACCAAGGGTGGATCGGCATCCATGAAATTATGGTTGTGGATGACCTTGTAAAACAGAAAGTTAGAGAAAATCCTTCGGTTGATATTCTGGAACAGCTTACAACTAATAGTAATATGTATTCAATAAAACAGGATGGTATATTGAAACTGTTTTCCGGTTTGGTTGATTTATCGGAAATGCAGCGGGTGTGTATTCAGTAATTTGAAAATCAGGGTAATCCTTTATCGTGGCAATGGATACAAATTTCCTTCTTTGGGGGTGGCTAAATCACAGCCATGTCTGTTTAATCATGAAAATTATGTTCAGAAAAAGTGCAAACCGATAGATATTACCCATTTTTTAAAATTGAGATAACCAGCATAAAGCCCACCACACCTGCAAATATAAAACCCGAAAGACCTATTACAGATATACCAAATATCAATGGTGGCACCTTGAAACTCAAAAGCATGGCAGCACCAATGATAAGTGAGGCTATTATAATGGATAGAGCCATTTTGTTGCTGGCTTGCTGATGGGATGAAATTAGTTTGTCAAAACGGGGGGAGTCAAGGCTTAATACAAGTTGGCCTTTTCTTAGCTGCCGGATAATTGCCAGTGCTTCCTTTGGAATGTTCTGAAAAAGTTTTATTGATTCCACAGAAACACGGCTGACATCATCTGAAAGTCTTGATGGAGAGAATCTTGCTGTTTTTGCCTTTCTTATGTATGGAGCGGCGTGGCGTACCATGTCAAATTCAGGATCAACAATATGTGCCACCCCCTCCACTGCGGCAAAAGCTTTTAGCATGAGAAATGTTTCAGGGTATAACCTTAAGCGATGGTTCATGGCAATCTGGACAATATCGTGTAGCATTTTGCCAAGTCTGATATCCTTAATCGCTGTATCAGTAAGATATAAACCCGTGAAACCCGCGATATCCTTTTCAAGCTCCCTCATATCAGGCTCTTCATCATAATCAGTAAGCTCCAGCAGAAGCCGGCTTACATTTGCTGTGTTCTGCATGACAGTAGCTGCAATAAGATCTACAAAGACCTCCCTTGAGTAGTGATCAACATATCCCATGATACCAAAATCCACAGGACAAAGCACATTTTCAGGCAGAACAAAAATATTACCCGGATGAAGATCTCCATGGAAAAAACCATGTTCCAGAACCTGGATCAAGATGAAATCAGCACCCCGGCGAGTCAATAATTTTCTGTCATAACCCCTTGCATCCAGAAGATTTATATCAGATATCTTTATACCCTGAATGTACTCCATTGTTAAAACAGTTGATGTGGTGTATTCAGGATATACTTTGGGAATATAGATTGTGGGATTGAATAGAAATTGCTTTGTCACCCTTTGCATGTTAGATGCTTCAAGTGTATAGTCAAGTTCCTTTTCAAGTGTGGCAGCAAACTCTTTGACAATCTTGACAGGTTTTAAAAAGGAGAGATCTTCCATGTGGCGCTCCATCAGGGTGGCCAGATGGTGCAGAATTTCCAGATCAACTTTGACAAGGTTACTTATGCCCGGGCGCTGTATCTTTATTGCAACCTGGTCTCCGTTTTTGAGTATAGCCCTGTGAACCTGTCCAATTGAAGCCGAAGCAAATGGCGTTTTTTCAACACTTTCAAAGGGGTGACTTAAGGGGTCGTTATTATCTTTTTTTGACTTAAACTCTGAGTCAAGTATTGATTTAACATCCTCAAATCCGAATGGCGGGACATTGTCTTGTAGTTTTTCAAGCTCATGTATGAAATGGAGGGGAACAAGATCAGGACGGGTGGATAAGATCTGACCAAATTTGATGAAAGTGGGGCCAAGCTCTTCAAAGATGAGCCTGACCCGCTCCTGTGGTGTCAGTTTTTCAAATTTGATCAGACGTTTCCCTGATATCATCTCAAGGCCCTTTTCAAGATAACGGTCAATCTTGAGAAGATCAATAATATTGTCAAAACCGTATTTGAAAAGAATACTCACTATCTGTCGATAGCGGTTCATGTGTCTGTAGGTTTTGCCCAGACTTCCCACGCCTATGATATTCAGCATAGTCTCAGCATCATGTTTAAGAGTCTGTTTTTGAATAACTTGCCCATTTTCATTATCCTTCTGCCCCCGGTCTCCATCTATAGAGAGGGTATGTGTAAGTTATTTCAGACTCATTCCTGAATTTATCTTTGTGCAACTTCAAATTGGGCACTGTCCATTTTCATGTCTATTTTACAGTTTTTAAGAAGACTTTGATCATATGTCCAGTCTCCCCATATTGTTTCAATTATCTGTTCATACAGAGGATATATAATATCTATAGCTGACCTGCCATAAAGAAGGTCAATATGTCCTGCTCCCTCTATTACAAAGTCTATGAGTTGGCTTTTTTCCTGTACAATTTCAACTTTTTTAAGATCATCAACGCTTTCCAGATGATAGACCTTTTTGATTTTATGTGGATAAAACTCGCTGTATTTCATGTTATCCACAGGTGCAAGATGGTCATTTGTGCCCCAGAAGTGGAACAAAGGGATATCTTCCGGAAACAATGAAAAACAGTCAGAGTAGTTAAGATTGCTGTCATCCATGCGCTTAAAACCTGTTCCGTCATAAACCGCTCTTAAAAGCTGAAAACCAAGTCCAAGTGGAATTGATTCCGTGGCATTTTTAAGATATCGTTCAATGAAAAACTTATCACCTTTATGGTTTTCGGGTGATATCAGAAAATTTAGATCTCCTATGTTATTGTTGTATATTGAGCGGGTGATACCTTTAAGAAGGGGCAAATCTGTCACCACCCTTGACATCTCCTGTATGGGTAGATGGGACATATTAAATATTCTTGAGATATGGTTCATCCACAATGCAGTTGGAAAAAAGATATGGGATTTTTTGTTAAAGAATTTTGGTGAACCCAGCGAGATAATACCCTTGACCATATTAATTGATTTTTTTGCATCATCTTGGCTTGGTAGCACCCTTTCCAGGATCTTTTTTTCTTCAGAAGAGAGAAACCTGAGCTGATCACTCTTAATGCTCAACGCCCAGTTCAATACCATATTCTCAGAAACAATACCACCCATGCTGTGACCCATAAGGACTGAAGGTTTGCCGCAGCTTCTAACATATGTAAAATTGAGAACAGCAGGCAGATCATAGTCAATAAGGGTATCCACTGTGTAGTAGGGATCAAATCTTCCTGTATTTACACCCATACCCCTTGGATCAAACAGATATACCCACATTCCTGCGTCTGCAAGATCCATTGCTATTGAATAGTTGTTGCTCAAGTTGAAACAGTTGCTGTTGTTTGCAAAGCCGGGCACCAGAATAACAGCCGGTCTGTTATCTCCGGCAGTGACATCCTCCATGCTCACAAGGCGTCTGAAGCGTATCTCCTTACCTTCTTCAGTAAATTCCCTGTAAAAAACAGTTTCATAATCTCCTCTGCCATTACTTTCACGTTCATTGATTTCACTTTCAAAGTAGGCAGGCTGTTGGTCAGTTTTAAGGGATTCTTTAAGTATAAAGCGCCTTTTTGCGTCATCAATTATAGCCTCCATAAATTGGCTGCTTATATCAAATCTTGTCTCGGCAAGGGATTTAAGAGTGTCAGATGTCAGCAGGATAATATTTTCAGTCAATTTGATCCTGCCTTTTTCAAGTTCATCCATGAGTACAGACTTAATGGTTTCCCTTGGTATTACAGTGCCTGTGGTTCTCTGAAAAATATGATATAGACTTAACGCAAGTTTTCCAACAGCATTTGTTTTTATTTCCCGCTGGTTAACTATAAGTTCCCTTGAAACAGGCAGCCCAAGACTGAGCTGCCCCTTGTATATTTTGCTGTAGGTGTTGTATCCGGCATTGATCATTCTTGCCGGAATTTCATTTATAAACATCCGTGCAGCATATCGTTTCAGTTTAATGGCATTATCTATCAGTTTCATGTTTTTTAATTTTTTTAAGAGCAAACTCTTTTACCCTTGTGATATCGTCTTTGCCTAAAACTCCGTTAACACCAGAAATGGCAGATAGCTTCATGCCATGTTTCAAACCAAGTTTATATATCTCCTTGACCTTTTGCCACTCTGTGTTGCTGCCTGTGGTAAACTCTTCAAATCGCCCTTCAAGGGCAAGTATTATGGTTTCGGCAAGTCCGGCATATACAGCCCTTGGGGGCAGTCCGATATCCTTCATATCAATCTTGTTACCAGGCAGTAGAATTTCGCCTCCGGTGATAATCAGAACATCCTGGCGTTTGGCAGCATCTTCGCTTGTAAAAATCATGGGACGGGTTATATCTGTGATTACGCATCCCGGCTTAACCCTCATGATGTCAAGGGTTTTGTCAGCTCCTTTTGTTGCAGCCACAACAACATCCATATCAGCTATATGTGTGTCTGCCCTGGTTGACACATGTATTGTAACATCTGGATTTTCAGCCTGGACAGTCTCCTGAATTGTGAGAAGTTTGGCCATGTTGCGGCTTACAAGGTACACCTCTTCAAAGGCTTTTGCCAGAAGACGTGCACATATGGAGCCAACAGCTCCTGTGGCACCGATAACCATTGTTTTGCCACGAAGGGTCTTGTTATTTTTAAGCTTTACAATACCCATTTGACGTACAGCCTCGGCAGATGCCCAAAGGGCGGTGGATGCAGTGTAACTGTTTCCTGTTGTAACAGGCAGCACTGCATATTTGCCTATATCAATGCTTGTTCCTTCAAGGCTGTGGGGCAGCATGCTTATTCCCATTACCTGTGCACCAAGTGATCTTGCCTTTTCAGCGGCCTGAAGTATTCTTTTTGTGGTGAACTCTGGAGAGTGTTTCTCCATCTGTTCAGGGGTCTCTCCAAGTCCTATCAGCCATCCTTCTGCTTCCACACCTTCAGGGGATTCTATACCTGTTATTTTTGTATAGACAATGGGAGGAGCATAGGCCATCAATTTTTCAACCGGTCCTATTGTTTTTGGCATGATTTCAGTAATAAGCTCAAGGGGCTTGAGTTTTTTGAGATCTTCCCTTGAAAGCGGATGAATTACATAGGCAAATCTGTTAATCCTCTTTGGTTTGCTCTGGGGATATACTATTCTTGGATCAAGGCGCTGTTCGCTTATCACCTCAAGAAGATCATCTTTTATGGCAGATGTTTTTGGAATATCAAGGGCTGAGATCATAAGTGCTTCCTGAACAGATACCCCAACTACCCTGTCAAGTATTTTGGGGGTTGTATCAATTATCATTGAGACACCTTTTTCCCTCAGAGCATCTATTCTGTCTTCATAGGCAGTTGTTGTTACTATGACCTTGTCCTTTAACTCCTCTTCTGAAAAAGGCTCAATGTAATCGTAAAAATCATTATAGGGAATGACAATAACAGTTGCATCTCTGGCGGCTCTTTGCAGAATATAGTTATTGACCGCTTTTATTCTGGATGGCTCTGAAATAAGATCTTTTCCAGGAAGCCAGCTTATGGGTCTGTGGATTCTCTGGGCATATCTATTGAGATCAAGCTGTGAATGAAGAATTTTGGGAATACTGTTTTCAAAGATCGGATCTGCAAAGGATATGTTGCCGGTGTATTCAGACATTACATTGGCTATCTTTTCACTTGCCATTCCCGAGAGGAAAAGCACCTTTGCATTGGTGAAAAAATTGTTGCCCAACTGAAACTGTGCGTGGCGAATGCACCATTCATGGGTTACACGTCTCAATGTCTCTCCTGTGGTCACAGGAGTTGTAAGGGTGTTTGCCACTTTCAGCAGTTTTTTGAGTTTGCTGGTCATGATTGTCTGTGCACTGTGGCCATAAAGATATTTAATGGCGCTGAGGCATATAACATCTGCTTTTTTATTCCACATAAGCAGCATATCTTCTGCTTTTTTAAGGTCTCCGTCAGTGCCGAAACGTTTTATGTTGAATTTCTGACCCAGAAATTCAGCTTCCATCTGGTAATTGTCGCTGGCAGGGCCAAGGCTTATATTTGTGATCTGTTTCAAAATAAAACTCCTGAATTTTTTGTATATGAAATCGCAGGGGATGTCCCATTTGGAGGTGATATGGAATCCTTCCCTACGTTTCTGTGTTCGTTGTGGCGGGCATCCAGCATGGCCGTTTATATGAAAGTCTCTGTAACAGGCTGTTTTCAAAACGACTTTCATCCCTTCGATTGTGGCGGTAATCCGCCATGTACGTTATAATGAGTTGCTGTTTTTCACTTTACTGGAGAGAGTCACTCTTTTTTCATATTTTCAGCTTCAATTTTTTTCTCTTTAGCGTCAGTGACTTTCTCTGCTTGCTCATTTTTTTCGGTCTGTGCAGTTTGCCCTGTTTTTTCTGCCTGCTCAGTTCTCTCGACTTTCTCAGCTTTCTCATCTAATTTGGCCGGTTCTGATGAGCCTGCCTTGTTCGTTCCTGCCGGTTGTTCAGGCTTTTTGTTTTTTCCCGGTTCTTTATCTTTGTTTTGGTCGGGTTTTGCTCCGGATGATGTGGTGACATTGAAATTTGTTGTGGGGATACCCTGTTTCTTACGGGCATCCAAGGCAAGCTCCCTGACCTTGAGGATGTCCTCATCTGTAAAGACACCATTGACGCCGGAAATAGCAGCAAGTTTCATGCCGTGTTTCAGACCCATTTTGTAGATATCCTTGACTTTTTCCCATTCAATATCTCTTCCGATTGTGAAAATCTCAAATCGGCCTTCAAGGGCAAGTACAATGGTCTCTGCAAGGCAGGCATATACAACTTTCGGAGGTAGGCCGATACTTTTCATCTCAGGATTTCCAGGAAGCTCAATTTCTCCTGACTCAATGACAAGAACATCAGGACGCTTGGCAACTTCGCTTGCAGGCAGATCCAGAGGTCTTGCAACATCAGTTATGACGCATCCTGGTTTTACTTTGGTTATATCAAGAATTTTTTTGCCGGCACCTGATGTGGCTGTGACAATTACGTCCATTTCATGGAGGTATTTGTCAGGGTTGGTGGTAATCCGGATATTGACTCCTGGGGTCTCCTCCATGATGGACTCCTGCAAGGCCATGAGTTTTGCTGTGTTTCTGCCTCCCATATAGACCTCGTCAAAAGCTTTTGCCAGCAGACGGCAGCATACAGAGCCTATTGCACCTGTTGCACCAAGAACCATGGTTTTTGCCTTGATCTTTTTGCCTTTTTCAACATGGATAAGTCCCATGCGCCTAACAGCATCTGCCGCAGCCCACAATGCACCTGAAGCACTGTAGCTGTTACCGGTGGTTATGGGAAGTTCTGCTTTTTTTGCAACAGTAACACCTGCATCTCCTACAACCTTGGTGAATGCGCCCAATCCCATGATCTGGGCTCCAAGACGTTTTGCCATGCGTGATGCCTGAAGAAGACGCTTGTAGGTAAATTCAGGATCATGGGCAAGCATCTGTTTGGGGGTTCCTCCAACTGTTATGAGCCATCCTTCTGTTTCAGCACCTGTGGGAGATTTTACTCCTGTTACCCTTGAGTATATCCATGGTGGGGCATAGGCAACAACCTTTTCCACTGCATCCAGGAAAACAGGTGGAGTAAAACCAGAAACTGTATCAACGATTTTGTCTTTCTTAAGAAACTCTTTGGAAAGTGGATGAATGACAAATGCAAATCTACTGACCCTTTTTTCTTTGCCCGATGGATAGACTATTCTTGGATCCATCCTCTGGGTGCTGATTATCTCAAGAAGATCATCGTCTCTTATCTGGTTTCTTTTTCTCTCTAAGGCAGCAATAATTAATGCCTCAATTACATTTGGTGCAACAACTCTCTCCAGGATTTTTGGAGTGGTATCGATAATTACATTTACGCCCCTCTCCTTAAAGAATTCAACTCTGTCATCTGTTGCAGTAGAAGTAATGATGGTTTTTCCACCAAGCTCTTCAAGGGTGGCTTTGCCAATATAGTCATAAAAACCAAATGAGGGTATGACAAGAATATCAGCCTTCTGCATGGCTTTGCGTATTATGTAATCATTCCATGCACGGGTGGGAATAACAGAAGATGCAAGGCGTTTGCTTGGTACCCATTGAAGGATCTCATGGCTTCCCTGGGCATATTTCTCAAGCCCTTTGACCGAGTTTATGAATTTGGAAATTCCATTTTCAAGAACCGGATCGGCAAATGTCAGGTTATCTGTATATTCTGCCATAACTTTTGCAATACGGTAGCTGTTCATTCCTGAAAAAAACAGAACCCTTGCATTTTTAAAATAATCTTCAAATTTGTGGTTTACAAATCTTAAGCACCACTCAAATGATACGTTGCGAAGGGCATGACCTGTGGTTACAGGTGTTGATATTTTTTCTCCAAGTTCATTGAGTTTTTCATGGTGCTTTTTTTTCAGATATCTTGGGCCCATACCATATGGGAACTTGATGCCGCCAATACCAATGGCATCTGCCTTTTTGTCCCAATGAAGCAGCAGATTTGCTGCCTTGTCCATCTCTCCGTTTACACCAAAGCGTTTGATGTTGAACTCCTGTCCCAGAAATTCTGTTTCAAACTCATAATCATCTTTACTTGATCCAAGGTTAATACTTACTATCTGTTTCAATCCATCCTCCCTGTGGGTATGATATATTTTATATGTATGAATAAGCTTGTTTATTTCGGCATTCTTTCATATCAATTATAAAAGTAGTGCATTGCCAAAGCTAAAAATTAGGGTTCGGTTAATTGTAGATAACTTTAAAATTAAGTATTGACAGTGCAGTAGTTTGCATTTTTTTAGATATTAATAAGAATGCCTTTATTCCCTTACTTCAATGGCATTTACAGGACACAGATGCATGGCTTCCATGCAAAGGTTTTCTTCTGCTTCACAGTCTGGCTGGAGACCAACATATGCATATCCCTCGTCGTGGTTGCAGGCAAAAATATCCGGTGCAATTTCGAGGCATATATCACATCCTACACATCTGGAATTGACGTAATACTTTCCTGGTATGTTTTCAATAGGAATCATTTTAATAAACCCTCATCATTGCGATGGCATCACAACGATAGATAAAAGTCTTTATATATAAGCAAGTTATTAAGACTTTCTATAAACTTCCTTGACTATTCTGCAAGCTCTTTCATTATTTGTTCAACATCATTGAGCAGGGTATCCTGGGCTTCATATTCCTGGTGAATGTGGCAGTATTTTGAGCCTTCAGCAGCAGTTTTTGAGCACTGTTTGCCGCTTTTGGTATATGCCTCACACTGTTGGGATGATTCACTGTTTTCAGCAGCATAACTGTTATCTTCAGGAGAGCTGCTTTCTCCTTCACTTTTTTTGTGTTTTTTCCATTTTTGCTCAATGAGTCAGCACTCTTTTTAAGCAGTGCCTTGGCTTCCTGATAACGATCATTGATAACAAGAGGTTCATCGTAAATTTTCCCTGAATGGACAAGCTCTATCAATTCATTGAACTCATCAGCAACACCTTCAAGCAGGGTATCAGGATCAGGCATCAACTTTTCATCAGATGCGATTCCAATGGTCACATTGCCGTTGTAGCTCATGATACTTACCCCCAGGCCGATGGCTCCTGATCTTGGTACCCAGAACATGAAGTTGCTGATTTGTTTGCCAGCAAAATAGAGAGGTTCCCTGGGGCCTGGAACATTTGTCAGAACACCAGAAGCCTTGTTTCCAAACACCTGGGCAGCCTTTTGTGCAAGTTTGGAGGGTAGGGCACCTATGGTACTCAAAAGTCCGAAATTGATATAGGGGTCAGGAGATGCTTTGAGTTCATCCATGCGCCGTTTAACTTCTTTAAGGCGCAGCACCGGGTCTTCAAGATAGACCGGCAGCCTTAAAAAAACAAGGCTGAATTTGTTACCAAGCTCAAACTCTGTACCGGGTCTTCTCACGTTTACAGGAACAGCTACATGAAGATCCAGTTCATTTACAGGGGTATTTCTTGTCTTTAGATATCTTCTCATGGCGCCTGTAACAGTTGCTACCAGAACATCGTTCAGTGTTGTGGTGCTTATGGCCTTTCCTACCTTTTTGATATTATCAAGGGGAATGGGATCTGTCCATGTAACACGTTTCTGCACCCCGAGTTTACCTTTAAAGGCAGTTTTGGGATCAGCGGTCATGATGGTGTGTTTGGAAAGTACCTTGGCAGCATCTGAAGAGATGGCAGCCGAAAGTTTTCCCCAGTCAAGAAGGTGGGAGGGGCTGGTCACACACTTTTCAACCTCTTTTATGATGCTTTTTCCCATTTTCTGACCTGTGGCAATCATCTCCTTTGCATTATTGACCATGGAGTTAAACACAAAAAGAGGAGCAAAGTCCGAAGGTCTTCTTGATGGAGCAGGTTTTGCCTCTGGCCATGGGGCATTGGGATCTGTATCTGCTGTGGATAGAAGTACATGTACCAAGGCAATACCATCTGCAATGCAGTGATGGATTCTGAAGAAAAGGGCACATCCTTTCCCATAGTTTTCAATAAGGTGGATATCCCAAAGCGGTTTATTGTAATCAAGGGATTTGGTTTTAAGTGTACTTATTACTTCCTGAAGCTCTGCTTTATCGCCAGGGGCTGGAAGTGCAATTCTGTGAAGATGTGAGCGCAGGTCAAAGTGTTTGTCAGTTACCCATTTGGCAGTTCCTATGCCTGTAAGTGGTTTTTCAACTTTTTTCTTGAATCTTGGAAAACATGCAAGTCGTGTATCAATAGTGGCATATAGACGATTGTAATCAATTACTTCTTCAAATTCCATTACAGATGTGATGACCATCAGGTTAACAGGTTCATCCATGCATAACCAGAAATTGTCAGCATTAGTCATAGTTTCGGGCATTTGATCCTCCTGAAAGGGGCTTGGTGTATTGTGTATTTAGGGAGTTTGGTTAAAGGTGATTGTTTTTTTATACCTGTTTTTCCAAATATGAACATGTTCTTATGCTGGAACCAGGTGTTTTTTTGTTGATGGGGTTCTGGATGTTAAAGATGATTTCATATTTTTATATAATATCTGGTATCTATTCAAGTAAAAAAACATAGGGGATACCTATTTAATATATTCTAAAAATAGATTGACACTTCCATTTTATTATTTGGGTTAAACAAATTTAAAAAAATTATAAATAAATGCTTGACATCCATAACGCAATGCATCATATTGCATTTGCATGACACGATGCGTTATAAAAGATTGTGGAAAAATTTGCAATAGAATATTTCATTTGATGTGATTCTGACTATGTGATTTTTTAACAAAGCTTATCTGGCAAGGCATTATGCAAAGATGTTTTTATTTTTATCTTGTCAGAAACAACAGAAATTAAAACCTTATATTGAAATAATGGTTTTTATGTCTTTGCTTCAGTATTAAAAAATACTGGATGCTGATGAAATATTAAAATAATTTAAGGAGAGATTGAAATGACAGAGAAAACTGAAATTAAAGGGAACGTGGAAATTGTTGCAACATCTGTGGATTCTGTGGAAAAGAGTGAAGCTTCGGAAAAAATCGAAAACAAAGCAGATGATTCTTACATGAGATTTGAGACAATAAAAGCAATTCGTGAAACCCGTGAAAGTTTCAAAAAGAAGGTTGATTGCTACAATGACAAATATATCAAAAAAACAGTTGATAGTGGTCGAGAGTTTATGAAAGAACTTCAGAATGATCCTCTTAAGAAAATTGACAGCATTATTGAGGATAGTTCAAAGGCAGTTAAGACCTTTAAATCAGATTCACGCAAAAAATATGATGAAGTAAAGACAAAATCAAAGGAAATTTCAGGCAAATTTAAAGAGAGTCCATTTAAATATGTTGGTGATGTTGTAAAAGATGCCAAGGCTGACACAGAGAAAAAAATTGAGAAATATAAAGAGAACAGGAAAAAATTTCTTGAAGGTGTTGAAAAGGATGTCAATATTATCCGTCAGGATATTATGGATGCCGGAAAAAAGGTTATTGACAATCTGCCAATGAAAAAACGTGTTGAGAAGAAAATCAGCAGCACCATTGAGAAGTTTCCTTCAATTCTTAATCTTCCCAGTAAAAAAGAGGTTGAGGAGTTGATAAGTGGTCTTGACAGTGTCAGCAAAAAAGTTGACTCTTTAAGCAAACAGGCTTCTGCAGCGTAAATGTGGCGCCTTTCTTGGGGCAATGAAGATTTTTAAAAATAGTGATTGAACTGTGGCAGGTGTGGAAAAGCGGTTGAAAAGCCGTTTTTCCGTATCTGCCATAACATGTTTAAAGAGAAGGTGATTGTTTATGCTTGACATAAAAAAATACTCCAATGGCAAATTTTTTGATTCAGTAAACAGAAAATATCTGAAGCCTGACACCATAAGGGAGTTCATCAATAAAGGTGAAAAAATCAAAGTGACTTTTACCGCCACAGGTGAGGATATCACAGAAGAGATATGTAAAAGCTATCTGGATAAAAACAAGGGAGTGAAATACAGTTGGCTACCTGACTCCGATGAATTAACAAGATGGATCAGTCAAACCATAGACAGGAGGATCAGGAAAGTCCTTGGGGTTATGAATCTGCCTACGCGGGAGCAGATTGCAGATTTGAATGCAAGCCTTAAGGCAGTTGATGATAAAATTCAATCCCTTGAACTGATGTGGAAAAGGAGTCAGGAACAATCTTTAAAAAAATCCGAGGAGAGTGCAGAAAAGCAATCCGAAAAGGATGCAGAACAAAAATCTGAGAAAGATTCAGAAGATAGATCAGGGACAATGTTTGAATTTGTTGCAGATGAAGTGGGTGATTCTTTAGATGTGTCAGGTATCACTGAATCGCTATCAGATATATCAAGTACCAATGAATCTCTATCAGACTCATCAGGTGATATTGAAATGCCTGTGCAGTTGGCATCATCAATTCCGGAGGAATCAGCTTCAAAGGAAAAAACATTGTCAAATGGTATAAATTCTGAGATAGAGAGTATAGCTGACACTGATGGTCGTGATAATGACGTAGTTGCAAAGGAAGTTGTTGAAAGCAACGCTGATGTAAAGGATGTTGCTGTAAAAGGTGTTGAAAAGAATGTTAGTTTAAAGGGTGTTGAAGCAAAAACTACAAGCACAAAGAGTGTTGAAGCAAAAACTGCAAGCACAAAGAGTGTTGAAGCAAAAACTGCAAGCACAAAGAGTGTTGAAGCAAAAACTGCAAGCACAAAGGGTGTTGAAGCAAAAACTGCAAATACAAAGAGTGTTAAAGCAAAAAGTGCCAAATCAAAGGCTGTTAATACCAAGAGTGTCAAAGCAAAGAGTGGAAGAAAAACAAAAGACGTGAAGAAGGGCGAGATAGTGAGTTATGACGCCCTTTTGTCTGAGGGCAGCAGTAAAGCCAGAAAATCAAAAAAAGTTTAGATTCTGGAATTTTTATTAATCGCTCATTGTTTTTCTATTTGTCACCTTCAAATATACTCAAAGTCGACACCTATGATCTT
>NZ_LT828558.1:106812-127266 GCF_900170035.1 Desulfamplus magnetovallimortis
CCTGGTTATCCTGGTTCAGACAACTGCAATTACTTCTGAAAAAGCAATAAGATGTCGATTTTGAGAATATAACGAATATGGCGGATACCCGCCACAATCAAAGAGTTGAAAGTCCTCAAAAGCCTTAAAAAAATAAGGGGACTTTCTAATAAAAACGAACATGATGGAATAGAGATGCATCTGATAAAAAAATATGCCAATAGAAAACTGTATGATACAGAAGATAAAAAATATGTCACGATGAAACATATATCTGCAATGATAAAATCAGGCAAAGATGTTTCTATCGTTGACAATGAAACTGGTGAAGATATAACCGCATCCATTGTTTCCACATTAATGGGCAAAGACAGCAGTGACGCTGGAGAAGGTCTTTCAACTGGTGTTCTGATTCAGCTTTTTCGTAAGGGCAGCGGTGCATTGACAGACTATGCCAAAAAGTATTTTTCCATATGGCAGAATGCATTTACCATGGCTGAAGATGAACTTGATGCTCTGTTGAAAACCCTTGTCAAAAACAAGGAGATATCAAAAACAGAAGGCAGTCGTCTCAAGCAGGAGATCACAGGATTTACAAGATCTCTTAAGTCATGGATATCTGAAATGGTGGATAAAAGAGTAAATGAAGTGATGGTAATGATGAATTTACCAACAAGGGATCAGTTTACAAGCCTTAATTCAAGGATAAGTGATCTTGAAGCCAAGATAAAGGAGCTGGAATCCTGTAAAAGAGATTCTGGAGAGGATGATGAAACCAGGTTATGATGCAGATTCTGATGTCGATATGGTTATAAAAAGTGCTTATGACAATATGCATAATCATGCCACTGTGGATGATTTGATTCCTGAAGAAGGCACCATGGAGAATGGTGAGCTGTTCCAGACACTTAAGCGTGGATTGCAGAATTTTCAGTCAAAGCGTCTTAACAAAACCTACGAAGATATAAAAAATGATCCTGAATATGACCTCATGGGTGACTTTTTTTTCAACCGTCTCTATGCCCCTGAGGATTTTACATTTCGGGATGAGGGAATGAAAAAGCTTCATCGTGCCCTGGATGGAAAGGTTTATGCTGGAATGGTATCTGCTGTATCTAAGGTTATTGAGCTACATGACCTAACGGATCAGCTTGATAACCTGATGGTACAGAGGATGATTGATAAAGGTATTGGGGCTGATATAACCATGGAACAGTATCAGATGATCTATCGAAGCCTTGATAATTATGATCAGAGGATATATCAGATCGACTTAAGTACTCATGTCACCCGCCTTTTCCATGCTTTAAGCCGTAAATGGATCGTTGCATTATCCCTTAAAACTGTAAAAAAAGCTGCCTTTTTTTTCAAGGTCAAACCTGTGGTTGATTTTATATACCAGGGGTATGATGCTTTCAGACATATTAAAAATATAGATTATTTTGTAAACACAATTCATGAGAGAGAGATCTCGTGGCACAATGAAATATGGAATAAGGCTGATTTGTTATGAAAAGAGCTCTGATCTTGTCAGGGGGAGGCTCAAGAGGTGCATTTCAGATTGGAGTCTGGAAATATCTTCAGAAGATAGATTGGCAGCCTGATATGATCTGTGGAGCATCAATAGGGGCTATAAATGCTGCTGCAATAGGTTCCGGTCTTGGGGTGGATGAGCTGACAAGATTGTGGACAACGTATAATCGCCGCAGAATCTGCCGTTTGCAACTTTTAAAGTTTCTCTCCAATGCTCTTTTCAGACGATCTTTTGTCCCTCTTATGGATACAACGCCAATGCAGGCAATGATTCATGAGGTAATTGATTTTAAGGCACTTAAAAAAAGCAGGTGTGAGATTATCATCTCGGCTGTCAATCTTGCCACAGCTTCTCCTGAATTCTTTAACCAGCAGGAGATAACCCCTGATCACCTTCTGGCATCCAGTGCCATGCCCCTACTTTTTCCGTATCATATGATTGATGGTATGCCTTACTGGGACGGTGGAATTATGGCAAATATTCCTTTAATGCCAGCTTTTTTAAGGAATATGGATGAAATTGTGGTGGTGCTTCTTTCGCCGGTAGGTCATGCAATGTTGCCAAGGCCTGAACGCCTTGAGGATGCAGGCGAACATCTTCTTGAACAGTTCCTTGCTGGCTCCTACCACTCAGCGCTTATGGCTGAAAGATTTTTTAACGGAAAAGTCAGCCACAATGATCTTCTTCCGCCATCCTCATACCTTAGAAAACAGCAATTATCTTATCATGAAAAAGCTGGACAGCCATTGCATTGTCTTCAAAAAGAAGAACACAGCAACCCTGCTTTTGGAACAAAAAGGCCAAGAATAATAACTGTTGCGCCTTCAAGGATGCTTGGAATAGCCTCTTTGCTCAATTTTTCCAGAAAACAGGCTGAAAGGCTCATTAATGAGGGATATGAAAATGCGCGATGTACTTTGAAACTAAGTAAATATGATTATAATGACTAATTATCCAAATTTATACAGAATTCAGGACAAAAAACACAATTTTAGGAGAAAAAATGCTTCCAGAATATTTTGAATTTTCACTGCCGGTTAAACTTGTTTATGGTGCTGGAATAATAGACAATATTAAAGATGCTGTCGCAAGATTCGGCAAAAGGCGCGCTCTTTTAGTTACAGATGCAATACTTGCCGAGGCAGGCCCTGTGGAAAAGGTGAAAAACGGTTTCAAGAATACAAATATATCCATTGTGTCTGTATTTGATGATGTACCACCGAATTCAACATTGAAAACAGTTCAGGACTGTGCAGCCCAGGGAAACGAGAACAATTGCGACATGGTGATTGCTGTAGGCGGCGGAAGTGTTATTGACACTGCAAAGGTTGCCAATCTGCTCATGGTCAAGGGCGGCAATATTGAAGATCATATGGGTGCATACCTTCTTGACACAAGTGAGGAGCTGTTTCCATCAATCATTATTCCCACCACAGCAGGAACAGGTTCTGAAGTCACAAAGGTTGCTGTTATTGCTGACCCTGAAAATGATGTCAAACTGCCATTTTCCGAAGAGCAGTTCCTTCCAAAGCTTGCAATTCTTGACCCAGAGATGACCCTTTCCCTGCCTGGCAAACTTACAGCATCAACAGGTATGGATGCACTTGTACATGCCATTGAGGCCTATGTTGACAAGGAGTGGTCTCCAGCTTCCGATGCTTTGGCTCTTCATGCCATTAAACTTATCTCCCGCAATATTCTTGTTGCCTGTGCCAATCCCCAGGATATTGAGGCAAGGGGTGCCATGCTCGTGGGCAGCTTTCTTGCAGGGGTTGCATTTTCACACTCAATGGTGGGTATGGTGCATGGTATTTCCCATGCGCTTGGCGGTGTCTATCATATTCCACACGGACTTGCCAATGCCCTTATTCTGCCGGAAGTCATGGAGCATAACCTTGAATCAAGGCTTGATCGTTTTGCTGATATTGCCTTTACACTTGGCATCTCATTCCCGGAAGTTGTGACAGACAGTCAGAGCATAATAAAAACAGGCAAGCTTGATCTTCTGTCAAAACTTGCCAGAAAAACCGAGCTTTCCGCACTTCAGGAGGTTATTGACAACGGTTCTACAGTGGTAAAGGATTTTGCTCTGAGGCAGCTTGACAGCCTTCAGTTTGTTGATCAGTGGATCAGAAGAAAAGCCGCAGAATCAGGAATTGAAAAGATCAGGACATTGAACAGGCAGCTTGCCTTCCTCACTGGAATTCCCTTGAACTTAAGGGATGCCGGAATCAAGGATGATCTGGCAAAGCTTGACAAGGTTGCAGATACTGCAATGGAAGATGGCTCCATGCTTTACAATCCTGTGGAGCCGAAACGTGAAGATGTCATAAAGATTGTCAGAAAGGCATATGAGTCCAAGGAAAAACCCCTCAAGGTTTCAGAAAACGATCTCAGGGCTGCAAAGGCAGGTACAGTTGGCGACAAGAAGAGCATGAAAGGGGTTTTCAAGGATACTGCCCAGCTTTATGATATACTTGTAGGATTTTATGAGCTTCTGAAAAAAGATGGAGAGCTTGGACCCGCTTTGGCAAAAACAGGTCTTTGCGTGCAGTTTGTTTATCAGAATCCTTCAGCAGTAATTACTGTGGATGCAACAGGCGATGAAGTTCAGATTATTCAGGGTGATTTCAATGGCAAGCCAGAGGTAACAATGACAATGGATGCAGACTTTGCCCATAAATTCTGGCATGGCAAGGCAAATCTTGTAAGTGCCCTCACAAGAAGGCTTGTTGTTGCAAAGGGAAATGTACCTAAAACCCTTAAACTTTTACCTGTTTTGAAACCTGCTTACAAACTTTATCCTAAATATTTGAAGGAGAAGGGATTTTCTGATCTTATCATGTAATCTGAGCGAGTAATACCTTCTTTTTTTATAAGAAAGTCCCCGTGGTTAAAGGTTTTTTAAGAACTTTCATGCTTCGTTGTGGCAAATATGTTTGCCGTGGCCGTTATATGAAAGCCCCAGTATTTTAATGTTTTTGAGAACGTTCATTTTTCGTTGATGCAGCGGTGTCTGAAATGTTTGTTGTATTAAAAAAGCCCCTCTCCTTATAAACAGGAAGGGGCTTTTTTAATATCATCTATTCATGGTATAGTATTGTCATAGATGAATCTTCATGACCGAATTCACCGGTTATCCAAGGCCATTAGAATAATAGAGAGTATTTTCACGGTAAACGGACATGGCTGTCATTCAGCCACCCCCGAATATGAAAATATGTATCCATTTTCACGGTAAACAGTCATGGTCGAATTCTGGCCATCCTCGAATATGAAAATTTGTATCTATTTTTACAGTAACGGTGGATAAAAATAATGCCATAGGTACGATAAAGAGTCTTTTAAACGCATTTCGCATGATAACATACCCTGTTTACCTTATTAATAGATGAATATGATAATTTTGCCAACACCGTCCTGTGAATTGAGTGAAGAAAAGAGTGTGGAAAAAACAGATGAAATCCTAAATTATAATTAAAAGTTGTTTGTAAATAAAAAAATGAAACTTATAACTAAATTAATTATCATGCTGGCAGCTACCATAATATTTAGTATCTTTCTTTCAGTTTTTACTGTTTATAGGATAGCCAAAAATGAACTGGTACAAAGTACAGAAGTCGTCCTTAAAGAGACATCAAAAATGATAGAAGCTCAAATTGAACAGAGAATCAGATCTATTAAAAAAAGGGTGGAAGGCTGGGCTGAGGTCTCTTTGGTCAAAGATGCCCTTAAAAATCCCCATGACACAAGATTGATTAACAATCTTAACAGTGCCTTTCTTGAAATTGTGAAAAGCGACGCTATTCTTCAAACATTTAATCTTCTTGATTGTAGTGCAGCCTGCGTGGCTTCATCTATTCCTGAAAGAATAGGTTTGAAGGAGATGCAGGAGGTAGTGAGCAAAAAATCAGATTTTATAAAGGCAATGAATGGAGAGTCAAATATTATGGGTGCTTTCATGGCAATTTCAAGTGGAAGGCCTGTTCTCTCAATTGCAGTGCCTGTTTTTATTGATGGAAAAGTTAAAGGAGTTTTGCGTCCAATAGTTGATATTGCGTGGTTCAACTCTGAAATGCTTGAACCATTGACTGCTGACAGCAGATGCAAGGCTATTGTTTATCACCCTGAGCTGAATCTTGATGTCTATAAAGGTCATAATTTCACACTTGTAATCAAAAAGGGGTATATTAAACCTGATATACCTTACCTCCCTGAGATGTCTCAAAGTATCAGTGGGATAATAAGATATAAAAAAACTGATAATAATTCAATAATTGCAGCTTATAAATGGGTGGAGGAGCCGAAATGGCTTATAGTTGTGGAACAGTCAATGTCTGATGTATTGCGTCCAATTATTGATATTAAATATAGTGCCATAAAAATTGCTATACTACTATTTATCATGTCCATTTTTGCAGCATCTGCTGCCATCCGTCCAATTCTTGCTGATATTCATAACTGCATTGATATGGCACGTTACATTCAAAAAGGAGATATGGATAAAAGAGTAATCTTGAGTTGCAAAGGTGATATTGGAGAATTGGCAAAGAGTTTAAATGATATGGCTGACGGTATTAAAGAGCGAGATGCCACAATTAAAGCAAGTGAGTTAAGATATAAGGCTATTTTTGACTCTGCTGTGGAAGGTATTTTTCAAACTAAAAAAATGGGGAGTTTATCTCTGCAAACCCTGCACTTGCAAATATTCTTGGGGTACCATCTATACAAAAACTTCTCTCTTTGAACGCTTCTATTTTTTATGATGACCCTGCACAACGTGCCTCTGCCTTAAACATACTTGATAAAGAGGGTAAGCTGATAAATTATGAGTTTAGACTCAAACGATTCAATGGGGATATACGATATTGTCTTATTAATGCAAGAACGTTTAAAGATGAGATTATCGTTAATTTTAATGATGAATACGTTTATATTCAAGGAGTTATTACTGACATAACAGAAAAACGAAATTTTGAAGAAACACAATTTAAGATACAACAGGCAGAAAAACTTGCTATGCAGGCTCGTTTTCAGTCTCTTAGACATCAGCTCAACCCCCATTTTTTGTTCAATTCGATTAATACCATTGATGCAATGGCAAAAACAAAACCAAAAGAGATTGAAAATCTTTTACAGAAATTATCAATTTACCTTCGTCATACCATTATGGAAAAAATTAATAAAAGAGTTGTTTATCCCCTGAAAGAAGAGGTTGAAGTTGTTAAAGCCTATATTGATATTGAAAAGATACGTTTTGAGGATATATTGGAAATTAACTTTGATATAACAGAAGATGCAATGAACGCGACTGCACCAGATATGGTTTTGCAGCCACTTGTGGAAAATGCAATTAAGTATGGTATGCAGACATCAAAGATGCCTCTTAAGGTACTCATTAATGCAAATATAAAAGATGATAAGCTCCATATTAAGGTTAAAAATAGCGGTAAATGGGTTGAACATGATCAAAATAGTGGTAATATATTTTATGAAAGAGGGGTTGGTTTGCAAAATTTGCAAGAACGCCTTAATATAATTTATGGGAATAACTCAGCTATTAACATTAATAAGAGTGATGGCTGGGTTGCAGTAAATATTGAGATTAAATGGAACTTTATTTTGATTTAGTAAGACGGTATATAAAATTATGGAACCACAAATAAAGGTTATTATTGCAGATGATGAACCCCATGCAAGGGAGAATATGGGTATTCTTTTATCTGTGTATCCTGAAATAAAGATTGTTGGAGAGTCTAACAGTTTTGAATCTACATGTGCAATAGTCAGCAAAACAGAGCCAGATGCACTATTTTTGGATATTCAAATGCCGGGTGGAGATGGATTTGATGTTGTTAATAAACTCAATGAATATGATTTTTTACCAATTATAGTCTTTGTAACAGCATTTGATCATTATGCTTTACGAGCCTTTGAGATAAATGCACTGGATTATCTTCTAAAACCAATTAATAGAGATCGTATTTCCCAAACATTAGAACGAATAAAACAAAATTTTACTACTCTGTCTAAATCTGATAATCTTTGTTTTACCTCAGCGGATTTATCACCGTTTTCGCAAAAAAAAATACAAGTTACGGAACGATCTTTAGAAAAGATAGACATTTTAAATGTATCGCTTAATGATAAAGTGCTTTTAAATCAAAGTAGTAAACAATTTTTTATTAATGTAAAAGACATATCCTTGATTAAAGCACAGGGTAACAACACAAATATGGTAATTTTTGGCAAAAAAAACAATTTTCAATCAAAAAAAATTTAAGCTATTGGCAGGATTCACTCCCTGCTCCTCCATTTATTCAATTGGATCGCTCTACAATTTTAAATTTAAACCATGTAGCTTCATGGCAGGCGATCGATAATCGAAAGCTACTTATCCATTTAAAAGAGTTTAATGAACCTGTTAAGTTGGGGCGGACTGCATCTGAAAGATTTAAACTAATTATCAAAAATCAATAGCAATAATGCAATGAACTGAAGAGGTTTACGACCACATTTTCAACCGGTCAGGATAATTGTCGTCACCGGCCAACATATTTGTCGCACAATAACCACTCAAATGCATGAGACTAATCCGCTTCTCAAGTCACATACCCCAAACAGTTATTCTCTTCTCTTTATAAAGCTCTTGTTTGCAAAAGATTTTATCATCCCAAGATTTAGTCTCATCTCTGTCAAAAATAACAAGATGCCCCTCACTTTTCCCGCATCTATCCATATATTGATAGGTCTGCTCAAGTCCGTCTGATATGGTTTTCTCAAGGGATTTATGCAGGATTTTAAGCTCAATAACCTCCTTTTGAACAGCGTTTACACCCTCTTTGTTATTCTTGTTTTTGTTATCATTTTTTGATGGTATGTTGTTTTTAATTTTTGAATTTTTATAATAGTTCCAGATAACCATTAAATCAGTCCGACCCTTTCCAAGACCATATTCACGCTCAATCCTGCCTCCTGAATTAATAACCCTTTGCAAAAACGCCTGCATCAAAAGCTGGGGACCTGCCTCTTTATATTGAAATCTTTCAACCCAGCTCTCTGAATGTTCACGGAAAAACTCCTGAAATCCTTTTAATAGCTTTAGCATATCAAGAGTTCCGTCTTCTTTTACATACCATAAAGAGTTGTGTGAGATAGAGTCTTGAGTAGTTGATGTCAGCATTCTTGGAATTATCTCCATATATATCGGGTTGCTTATCTCAATTGAGGGTTTTCTGTTGATAAGCCCAAGATCAGTAAGATATTGAAGATCATCTTCTGGAATATCTGCTGTAACCATTTTGCCGGTTATAATCGGCTCAATAACTCTTTTTACCCGCTCCTCTTTCAGCTTATCAGCAAGCTGGTCAAGATGAGTCTCCCGCCTTAAAATCAGAGCTTCTTTTGCATCAATTACCATATCTTCTGTAATGGGCATCTTCTCTAAAATTTTATCTCGTTTTGCCTTTGTCTCAAAACAAGCCTGATATGCCAGTGCATTCACAAGCCAAGGCTGACCCTGCGTGTAGTGCCAAATCAGATTTTTGGCTTTATCCTCAAATGGCTGACCAGTCTCGATTGTATGCTTTTCAAGAAGCTCTAAAACTTCTGATTGGCTAAAATTGCCAAGCCTTAAAGATGCAGCTTTTATATTAAATGCACTTCCTCCTGTGATAATTGATTTTTCTCTATCTGAATGGATTCGATAATCTCTGACATCTCTTACTCCGCACAAAACTATTGATTGCGGAAAATATTCAGGGCGTTTGTCGTAGCCTGCTCTAATTTGCCTGAGAACTGAAATAAGTGTATCTCCAATCAATGAGTCAATTTCGTCTATGAATAGAACTAAAGGCTTTGAAAGGTTGGCAGACCATTGGGTCAAACATAGATTTAAGGCTGAAATATAAACTGTATCATCAAGCATTGTAGGCATAATAGTCTCTATAAAATCGTCATTTAAATAGATTTTTGCCCTTGATGCCATCTCGTTGATTAAAGCATTCATTCCCTGTTTGATATCTTCCCTTGCCCCTTGTGCTGATTCCACATTTATATAAAGAGATTTATATTCTGTCTGACTGTTCAAATACTCCATCAAAGCCAATAAACAAGAAGTCTTGCCAGTCTGTCTTGGAGCGTGGAGAACAAAATATTTTTTCTGCTCAATTAAAGATAAAACCTCATCTAAGTTGATTCTATCAAGAGGATTAAGGCAGTAGTGTTCTTTTGTTCTTACTGGTCCTGCTGTGTTAAAAAATCTCATGCTCATCTCCTATTATCCATCTTGTAACCTGCTCAATATCGGGCAAAATCGTAAATCTGTAAATGCTTAAAAAATGTTATTTATAAAGAATATGGTAATAACTTTTACAATCAAAGATTACTTATCATAACTTAAAATGTATGGCAAAAAAGATTTTTCTAAAATACATATATTAAAATTTAAAATAAATAGTCACTTTGTGAGATTTGCAGTTTTCAAAATTTGTTTATTGTGATGAGAAAAATTATTTTTGGCAGATTCATCAAAAATTTGGAGGATTCGTCATAGAAAATGTCGGATTTATAAAATTTTTGGCAGATTAATAATAAATTCAATGATTTGCGTTCAATTTTTTCCTATGTTAATTTCAAAGGATAAATTAATAATAATATTTTGAAGCATTTTGATCACCTAAGAAATTAATAGTTTAGGGATTGTTTTCAATTAGCACAGGGAGGATTGAAAATGGAAAATAGAGATTGTCAGGCAAAAAATAGGCTTTTTGTAAGGTATGCTGGATTAGTTCTTTTTTATATAGGTCTGGCACTCTGTTTGGGGGGGCATTTTAATGCTTCTGCTTTTGCGGCTGTTATTGTAGTAACCAGCAATGCGGATTCAGGTGCGAATACGCTCCGGCAAGCCATCACAGATTCAGCCGATGGGGATGAGATTACCTTCAATATCAGCGGCTCCGACACCATCACCATTATTTCGGAACTGTCCATCTCCGCCAAGGGCGTGACCATTGACGGCACCAATGTAGCCAACGACAATCCGGTCACCATTCAGGTGACCACACCGGGAACATCCACGTGGCGGGTGTTCACTATCGATGCCACGGAAAAAACCATCAACCTATCAAATATGGCTCTTCGCGGTGGCGACATATCTGCATCAAATTCAAATGGTGGAGCGATCAATATCTTGAACGCAACTACTGTGAATATTGATAATCTCGACATTCGCCAGTCAAAAGCAAGGTATGCCGGTGCGATTTACCAGGACAATTACAATTCAGTTCTGAATATCACCGACAGCAGCTTTATCGATAATCATGCCACCTCAATGGCTGGCGCTATCTACCAGAAAGGCATCGCCACCTACACGGCATCCACCTTTTCCGGAAATTCGGCGGCCGCCGGCCTAACGACTGGGCGTGCCGGGGCTCTTTACATTTACACGTCCCAGCCGGCAACCATTGATCGCTGCACATTTTATGGCAACAGCCTCACTTCGGCCAATTCCGGATGGGGCGGAGCGGCCATCGCGATTGGGACATCCTTGGGCTCTAAAATCTACATCAAGAATTCGACTATCGTTAACAACAACTCGACCAATGCCGTTGGCGGCGGCGGCGGGATATTCATCTCCGGCGATACCAGCCATGGACAGACGCTTCAGATGTACAACACCCTTATTACCGGCAATACGCATGGAGGGAGCCCTTCGGATTTTTTCAATAGCGGGAATGCTGGTGCAACGCCCCCGAATCTCAACCGCATACTTGACGGCGGTTACAACATCATCGGCAACCAGATCACCCGGGACGATACATACGAAACGGCGAACGTCTTCAGGGGCGCGACCAACATTCTTTACAACCTCAAATCCGACGGCACCACAGGCTATGGCGCTTGGAATCAAAACAACATCGACCTCGCCAACCAGAACCTCAATCTTGCAGGCGCCCTTGCCAACAACGGCGGTACTACCCAAACCCTTGCATTGCAGGCAGGCAGTTTTGCCATGGATGTCATTCCTTATTCAGCAGGCACCAACACATGGAATAATTCCCCCATGACCGGTGGAAGTTATTATGATCAGCGTAGTGTGGAAACCGCTGCTGGTATTGCTATCAGCATAGGAGCATATTCCGTCCCCAATCCTGTACCTGAAATTGATGTTAAAGGAAATGCACAGTCCATTGCTGATGGTGATACGACTCCAGATACAGGCGATCACACCGATTTCGGCGGTGTTGCTGTCGATGGTGGAGTTCTGGCACGCACCTTTACTATCTATAATACCGGTTCGGCGGATTTGAATTTGACCTCTTCACCCAAAGTCAGCATCACGGGTGACAATGCGGGTGATTTTACTCCCATAACAACAGATGCTTCAACACCGGTTAGTTCGGGTTCCAATACAACGTTTACCATAACCTTCAACCCATCGGCGATTGGTACCAGAACCGCACAGGTAAGCATTTCCAATAATGACAGCGATGAAAATCCATACACTTTTAACATTCAGGGCACTGGAATCGTTCCAGGACAAGCGACCAACAATAATGACGACGGTCCGGGCTCTCTACGTCAGGCCATTGCAGATGCAAGTCCGGGGGATACCATCACCTTTAACGCCGATTACACCATAACCCTTTCTTCGGCATTGACCATTAATAAAAATCTTACTATCAGGGGAAATGGAGCGAGCAACACCATCATTCAGGCCGCAGAGACGGCTCCTACGCTTGCTGATGATGGACAAAGCGGAGATAGGGTGTTCAATCTGACCGGCGGTGTTATTGTTTTGGAAAATATGACCATCAGACACGGATATAATCCTAATGATGAAGAATATGGCGGTGGGATTCGCATCGACGGTGCAACATCGGTAACTATCGACGGATGCAACATCACCCACAATGTGGATTACTGGGATGGCTATGGTGGTGGTATCTACTGCTGCGATAGTGCCACCGTCATCAAGATTATCAACAGCACCATTAGCGACAACTCTGCATATTATGAGGGCGGGGGGGTATATTTCAACAACAATGGGCTTACCTCGATTATCAGCAATTCAACGATAAACGGCAATGAAGCTGGGTACTGGGGCGGAGGCTTGCTGCTTTACGATGGAACCCATCAGGTATTGAATTCCACCATATGCAACAACACTCAAACGGGTATTCCTGTCGATCTAAAAGGCGGCGGTGGAGTCGCATTCTGGACAGGCAATGCTACCTTCAATCATGTGACCATAGCCAACAATACCGCAGCAGATTATGGCGGCGGGCTGGATGTGGGATGGGGAGGAACCTTAACAATCCAAAATTCAGTCATTGTCAATAATACTGCGACATTGGGTGGTGCTGATTATTATTTCAGAACTGCTAATCCAATCACCCTCGTCGATGCAGGCTATAACATCCTTGAGTCTTCCAATGTTGCGGCAAATGCGACCGGCGGATTCAATAACTCGACTTCAATACTTTACAACACGAAATATGATGATGGAAATACCAATTACACCAGTTGGACTCAAGGGGGTACAGCGCTTGCCAATCAGAATCTCAATCTTGCCGCAGCCCTTGCCGACAACGGCGGACCAACCCAAACATTGGAGTTAGAAACAGGCGGTTTTGCCATCGATGCCATTCCCTACAATGCTGACAGCAATTCCTACAACGGAGCCTTTGGCATTGACCAGCGGGGCAAATATCGCTCCAACGGCACGACAACCGATGACAACCGCGATATCGGAGCCTTTGAATTTGACGGCACACCCCCAACAAACGGCGATTATATATCGCAATACAATCAAACGGGTAACTGGTCATCCACTGATAGCTGGTGGCAATATGATAATGCAAACAGCAAATGGGCGACGCCTTCTTCAGCGCCTTCCTCCAGTGATGGCAGCATTATTGTGGACACCGGTTCTACCATCACAGTGGATGCCAATACCTCCATTGATCAGACATCAGTAACATGGGGCGGCACACTGGCGGTAGCAGCGGTTCAAACCCTGACCATCGCCAATGGAACCGGGACAGACCTGACAGCCAACGGCAATCTGGATATCAATGGAACCCTTGCCCTTGCAGACGGCACTTCCGTGGATGCCAACGCTGCATTTGACGCTACAGGCGGCAGTGTTACATTCTCTGGCGGGGGCAACCTTAACCTTGGCGGCATAATTACAAGTCTTGGCACATTCACAAGTGGCACTGGAAACGTAACCCTTGATGGCGCATCTCAAACCCTTACGGGAAGCAATACTTTTTATAACTTGGCCAAAACAGTTACAACAGCCGATACACTTACCTTTACTGCAGGCACAACCACCACAGTGACCAACACTCTTAATCTTGAGGGGGCTTTGGGTCAACTGCTATCCCTTAGAAGCAGTTCTGATGGAAACCAGTGGAACATCAACCCCCAGGATACGCGGAACATCGGCTATCTTGATGTCAAGGATTCCAACAACACCAACACCACAGCCATCAGTACAGCTGGACTGAACATAACCGATTCCGGCAACAATACCAACTGGACATTCAACCAGCTCCCCACCGTCACCACTCAGGCAGTCTCTAACATTGGAGAAACCACAGCCACTGGCAACGGCAATATCACAAGTCTTGGCACACCTAATCCAACACAGCACGGCGTATGCTGGAACACCACAGGCACGCCAACCACAGCAGACAGCAAGACCGAAAAGGGAGATGCTGCTGCAACAGGAGCCTTTACAAGCTCAATGACAGGTTTGAGTCCAAGCACAACTTATTATGTCAGAGCTTATGCAACCAATTCTGCCGGCACTGCTTACGGGGATCAGGTGTCGTTTACTACAGCAACACCGCCACCACCAAAAGTGAATCAAACAATAACTTTTAATGCCCTGCCTTCTAAAAAATTTGGTGATCCACCTTTTAGCTTAACAGCAACAGCTTCTTCAGGTCTTTCTGTTAGTTATGTAAGTTCTGATACATCTATTGCCACAATAAGCGGCAGCACTGTAACTATAGTTGGAGCTGGTAGAGCAATAATAACAGCAAGTCAGGGCGGTAATGGAACTTATAATCCAGCCCCTAATGTTCAACAGGTATTGATAGTCAATATAGATCGCAATGTTACCTCAACAGCAGACAATGGAGCAGGTTCTTTAAGGCAAGCTGTTCTTTATTCCAACAGCGGGGATAGTATTGATTTATCAGATATAGCAGGGGGCGGGACAATAACACTGACAAGTGGAGAAATCGTCGTCGATAAAGATTTGACAATTATAGGCAATGAATCCAATCTTGTAATTATAAACGGAAACAACTCTTCAAGAATTTTTAATATATCTAATGGAATTACTTTAAGTATAAACAATCTGCAAATTCAAAATGGTTATGCAAACTCACAAGGTGGCGGTGCAATTCTTAATGCTGGAACACTTACATTGACAAATACTACCATTGCCTCCTCTTCAGTAGCAGAATCTATAAATGGTGGAGCAATATTGAACCAATCAGGTGGTGTACTGATTTTAAGAAATTGTACATTGAGTGGCAATAGTGCCGTAAGTGGATCAGGAGGAGCAATTTATAACTCAGCATCAGCATCATTGACGTTAAACAACTGCACCATAGCAAATAACTCAGGATCTTCAGGTGGAGGAGTCAATAATGCAGGTAGTCTAAATATAACAAACACCATTATTGCTGATAGTATAGCAGGGGCTGATTGTATCAACTCTGGTGTAATAGTGTCAAATAGCCATAACTTGGTAGAAGATGGAACTTGTTCAGCTTCAATTTCAGGTGATCCAAAACTTGGAATTTTGCAGGTTAATGGAGGTTTAGTCTTCTCCCATGCACTTTCTGAAGGAAGTATCGCAATTGATGCCGGGGATGACTCAACAGCGGAATCAACAGATACCCGAGGTGTAAACCGTTTCATTGATGGTGATGGTGATGGTGATAACACTTCGGTTTCCGATATTGGTGCTTTTGAATTAGAATCAATTGCCGCTTTCAGCAATTCAGAGATTCTCTATTTTATGAATTCCTTTCCAATTGAGCAAATATCTGGAATATCAGAGCAGCGATTAGAGCAATTATTGACAAAACTGTCAGGCGATGAGCTTGCAAGCATAGATAGCAGTCGTATTTCTCAAATCATTGAGGCAGTAAATCCGCATGTCAATTTTGCAAATATTTCTGATTCAGTGCTTATCAAGCATCTATCTAATATTCCTGTATCAGTTATCTCTGATTTGTCAAATGCAACGGTTGTTGAGATATTTGATGCAGTTTCAGATGATGGTTTAATCAATCTGCCATTGTCCATGAAAAATGCCCTTGTTTTTGGCATGGATGAAGAGAGTATAGGTGCCCGTGCAGACAGGATTGCATCGATTCAAACTGTGGAAGAGCAGCTTTATAATCTTGCAAACCTTCCAATTGATGAACTTCTTGTATTGCTAAATGGACTATCCCAGGAGAGTATCAACTCACTTTTGACAGAACTTTCTGGAGAAAATATAGCAGGTCTTGGCACTTCTCGTCTGATTGAGTTGATGGAAGGTATGGATATAGATTATGAAGCCCTTGATGATCAGGTGCTGATTAATCATTTATCCAATATCCCTTCAGAAGTAATTGCAGGGCTGCCAAGTGCTACAGTTGCAGAAATATTGGATGCTTTGCCAATAAACAATCTTTTATCACTTCCCTTTGAAATAAGAAGTGCCCTTGATCTTGGGTTATCAGAGGAAGATTTTTCAGATCGTTTAGACATAATTGATGCCATGTTTACATCGGAAGAGCTGATAGGATACATCAATGTTGTTTCACTTGACGATCTTGCTTTGATGTCAGAGCAGCGTGTACTTCAGGTATTGGAGTCAGTATCAGGAGCTGAGATTGCAACTGTTGAGGCTGGACGCTTGACCCAGCTTATCAATGCCATAGATACCATTGTGGATTTTGATAATCTTGATGATGCAGTTCTTGTTGATTATCTTTCCAACATCTCTCCAGAGGTGATAGCAGGGCTTGCCAGTGACACTTTAGCAGAAATATTTGATGCGGTTCCTATTGAGGAGTTAGCCTTTCTACCCTTAGAAATAATTGAAGCTTTTGAACTTCGTCTTTCAAAATATCATCTTGCCATAACAAGTGGTACAGGAGGCGGTGAATACCTACCAGGAGCAGTGGTATCAATCTCTGCGTTGCCTCCTTCTGAAGGAATGATATTCGACGGTTGGAGTGGAGATATTGGAACCATAGCGAATCCAGTACTTGCCAATACAACGTTGATCATGCCAGATTATGATATATTTATAATTGGGACTTATATAGAAAAGCCTTTGGATAAATTCAATCTGACAGTTCATGGTGGTAATGGAGATGGTTTATATTATGCCGGTAAAGTAATTTCTGTTGCTGCCAATATTGCCCCTCAAGGCCAAATATTTGACAAGTGGAGCGGTCAGACCTCCAATGTGAAGAATGTTAATCTACCAAATACTTTTATCTATATGCCTTCAAGTAGTCTTGATATTACTGCTGTATATAAAGCGGAACCAGCCATAAAATATACCCTTGATGTGGAGAGCGGAACAGGTGATGGGGAATACAAGGCAGGAAGAATTGTTAATATCGCTGCCACTCCTGCATCTGAAGGTATGATGTTTGACAAATGGATTGGACAGATTAGTGGTGTTGCTAATATTAATATTCCCAATACCACCTTTACCATGCCAGGCAGTGATGCTGCTGTAAAAGCAACCTATAAAAATGCTCCGCTTGAAGATTTTGTGCTGGAAATAGAAATAGAGATCCAGCCCCAAGAGAGGCAGAGGATGAGAACAAACACTGGATTATCAGATTTGTCACTACAGTCGTCTTTTAAAGGAAGTACAAGGATGACAACGATCCAGAGCGATGTAATTCCCCCTGGCCATATTGTGAACCTGATTGCACCTGAAGCACCTGAAGGGTATATCTTTGACATCTGGGAGGGGAATACTGCCAATGTAGCCAATGTCAATCTGCCGGAAACAGTCCTTTATATGCCTGACAGTGATGTGGTTCTCATTGCCACCTACAAACCCATTGAACATGATGCAACTCTTACTGTGGAAAATGGAACAGGAAGCGGCAGCTATCTACCAAACACATTGGTGACATTGATTGCTGATGCCCCTGCTGAAGGCATGATGTTTGATAAATGGATGGGGCAGACAGCAAATGTTGAGAATGTCAACCTTGCTGAGACAACCATTGTAATGCCGGAGACTGATGTTTCCATAAAGGCTGTTTACATTGAAAAGCCTGTTGAATTATATCCCCTGACCATAACAGGCGGCAGTGGCGGAGGTGATTATCCAGCAGGAGAAATGCTTGAAATAACTGCAGAAGCAGCACAGGATGGATATTCTTTTGACAAGTGGCAGGGTCAGATAGCTACGGTTGAGGATATAAACAGTGCCACCACTTATGTTTATATGCCGCCAAGTGAAGTCATTGTTATTGCCACATACGCTTTGAATTCGGCTGATCCTGATCCAGTTGACCCCGATCCAGTTGACCCCGACCCAGTTGACCCCGACCCAGTTGATCCCGACCCAGTTGATCCTGATCCGGTTGACCCCGACCCAGTTGATCCCGACCCAGTTGATCCTGATCCGGTTGACCCCGACCCAGTTGATCCCGACCCGGTTGATCCCGATCCAGTTGACCCAGGTCCCGTGATTCCTAATCCTGTAGATCCCGCTCCGGTAGATCCTGACCCTGTTACTCCAGTAGAGCCAGATCCTGACGATTCAGTGGAACCTGATCCCGACGAGCAGCCGGAGCCACAGATTGATGAGTTTTTCAGCAGTATGACAGAGATTTTTTGCTCTACCCATGCTTTGGGAACAGATTTGCCTGATACAACCATAACAGGCAATACATTACACATTATCGAAGGTATTGGTGCCATTGATCTTGTGATGGAACATATTAACGGGGATGCAACACTAACTGAACCCATTGAATATAATGGCACTTTATATAGATGTAGCGGCAACATTGAAACCATAATAAATAATCTCCAGGAGCTTGCTGCCTGCACCATAGCAACTGCCCACGACAATATCATGGAAAACAGGGTGCCCTTTTCAGATGCCGGAGCAGTTAAAACAGAAAAGGTAAAGGCATTTATACAGAATATTGAGGCGCTTATTGCACCTTTTGTGAATGAAGGCTATCCGCTGGATTCCGGACTTGTGGATGCAGCAGTTAACGCCATTGATGATGCTTTGGACTCTATCTATGTCTCACTTGCAACTGGAAGGAGAATTGACAGCAGTCTGTACAGTGGAGCTGTCTTCTCAGAGAGAGTTGCAAGAGCCATGGCACAAAGCAGTGGGCTTCTTCAGGATATTCTTGATACAGTTGGTGTTGAGATAACTCCATGCTTTAATATAATTGAAATTACATTGATGCTTAGCAAGGAGCATGGCCGGGGATTGTTTGAGGCCGCTGAAATGGCCTCCCATCTTCCTTATCTTGCAAAGATGGAGTCCATAATGGTTGAGAACAGTGAATCAGCAATAACTGATGTCATGGAAAATGCCCTGAACTTCAGTATATTCGGGGATAGCATTGGATACCCATGCGAAGATGATCCTTCTTCGGAATCACAATCCTGTGTTAAAGTTGAATCCGCCAATCCTGGAATGGCAGAGATTTCTGTAACAGGAAGCAGTGTCATGATAAGTTCCGTTCATCTTGTTCCATCTACAATTCCGGCAGGTGTCCATATTCTGCCGGACGGAAGGACAATTTTTGTCTGGAACAGCCTTGCAGTAACAGTTACATCAATGGTTCCTGAGCCTCTTGATTTTGCGGGGTTTGTCGGCATTGATATGGCAATTCCATTTGAGATACTCAATGACGGAAGGTGGTTCGCGGGAAACAATGAAACAGAGTTTAAAATGAGCGGAATGGTAGCTTATGAAATGATGTCATCTGTGACCAAGGGAGGTATCTTGGCCTCGGTACAGGAGATAACCTCAGCACAGAATAGAATAACATCTGCTGAAACAGAGCCAGGCAGAAATATTAATTTTGCCCTCAAAGGCAGTAGTCCTGCATCCGAAGATTATTCCATCCAGGCTATTTTTGACTCAGATATGATTTTGAATATGCCCCCTTCAGTATATGAACTTGATACTCTTGTGCTTATTCTTGACACCCTGAAGATTCCTTTTACCATCAACAGGAACAAAGGTGTAATAGTCATTGAAGGTGGACTGAAATTCAAGCCCGACTATATTGTGGAAAAACTGACAGATGATGAATCTATCTTCTGGCAGGATAATATGGATAGTACCGGCACTGCCTGGAAAGTTGCTGACTACAACGGGGATGGTCTTATGGATATCCAGATTATTACAGGAGAGGGAAAGCAGGCTCTTTTCAGACTGCCATAGTTCGCTGATCTTGAATCAATCCTTTTTTTGAAAATTTGATCCTAATAGTTGAATTATTTAAAGCCCCTCGCCTTAAACAAGGAAGGGGCTTTTTATATTTCATCAGATCATGGTATAAGTACTCAGAATCGACACCTTATTGCATTTTCAGAAGTTATTGTATTTGTCTGAATCAGGATACACAGGATGAAACAGATGTTCATGATAAATTATCCTGCCTTATCCTGTTAATCCCGGTTATCCTGATTCAGACAGTATTGACAAGCTTCAAAAGCTCATAGGTGTCGTTTTTTGATAATATGAAATTAAAGTTGTGATTTGTAAATAATAAACCATGAACGGAAGGACGCCACCATGACTAAATTTCCATATGGCATAGCCGATTTTAAAACAGTAATAACAGAAGGCTATTTTTACTGTGACAGAACAGATAAAATTCCTTTGCTTGAAAGCTCAAAGTCCCAACTGTTCA
>NZ_LT828558.1:127366-132522 GCF_900170035.1 Desulfamplus magnetovallimortis
AATAGATGAATATGATAACTTTGCCAATACCGTCATGATGGGTATCCATAACGATAAAGAGAGATACAACGCTCTGGTGCATGATGAAGGTATTTTGCGAACTCTTTTTAAAGCTGTGAAATCATCCACATCTGGTTCAGGTTTTGACCGTGTGTTTATAACCGGAGTATCTCCAGTTGTGTTGAGTGACATCACCAGCGGATACAATATTGCAAAGGATATTTATTTTAAAAAACAACTTAATGATATTTGCGGTTTCACAGAAAAAGAGGTTATCTCAGCCCTTGTGGATATTGTGGAAAGTTGCGGCATAGAGAGTGGAAAGAGCAATGGGGCCGTTGAAAATGCCCTTGATATAATGAAAACATACTACAACGGCTACTGCTTTGTGCCGAGATTGAATCAGTATATCTACAATCCCACCCTCTGCCTCTATTTTTTTGATCAGTTCCAGGAGATGTGCGACTACCCAAGGAAGATGCTTGATTCTAACCTTGCCACCGATGAATCAAAACTTGAGTACGTTGCACAGATTCCCATGGGGCGTGAAATTATTGTCTCAATGATGGAGAGGGATAATCATCTTGAGGTTGGAGATCTCTCTGACCGTTTCGGCATAAGGGAGATGCTGGACGAAAGTTTTAAAAACAATATGTTTATTGTCTCTTTTCTCTACTACTTCGGGGTATTGACACTGGCCGGGGAAACCGAAGATCTGAATCTGAAACTGAAGGTTCCCAACCTTGTGATGCAGAGTCTTTATGTGGAGCGGGTACAAAGGATGCTTTTGCCTGAACCAGCCATAAGGGATGAGGGACGCCTGGCTGCCGCAAAGGTTTATCAAAAGGGTGATATGGAACCGTTATGCAATTTTGTGGAAAACAGTTATTTCAGTGTATTCAAAAACAGGGACTACAGGTGGGCAAATGAGCTTGTCCTGAAAACAGCGTTTTTAACCCTGCTTTATAACGATATCATATTTATCATGGATTCCGAGACAGAACTTAAACGAAGATATGCTGATCTTACCATGATAATCAGGCCGGACAAACGATATGGCAAGATTTTTGATGTTCTCATTGAGTTCAAGTTTGTCACCTTAAAGGATGCCTGTATGACAGGGGAGGAAGCAAAGCGATTGTCAAAGGAGGCTTTGTATGGCTTGCCTCAGATTAAAAAGGCCTTTGAAGAGGGAGAAAAACAGGTTATTCAATATGGAAAACACCTTGATGAAAAGTATGGCAATCTTCGGCTTCAGAAATTTGTGGTGGTGGCCCTTGGGTTTGAGCGGGTGTGTTTCAGGAAATTGACTTGATTTTAGGCATCCGGAACGATATAGCGGGTGCTGTCATCCATAACGACGTGGAGGATGCTCTTTTTCTTCTTTTTACCGGTCCATACTTTGGGGCCGTGCATGAAATCCGCCAGCCAAAGCTGCCCGAAATGGTCAAAGGCAAAGGGTTTCACGGCGGCATGGGTTTCAAGGTGGGGATCTCTGTTGAGATTATGGCTCTGTACAAATCTATAGAATGACGACCGGGAAGGCTTTTTCCCATTCCAGATGCCGTTTGCTGCCAGATGTCGGATCATCTGGGCTGTGGTCCACCTGGGATGCTCTTTCCGAAGCTCGAACAATGCTTCGGCAACCTCTTTTGGGATATCGAACTTCCCTTCATCGGATCTCGTTTTGTCTTCAAGCCCTGGAAATCCATGGTGTTTATAGCGGTACAACCATTTTCGAACGGTCTCTTCGTTTAAGGTCACACGTTTCCCGTCCGGGCGAATGTAGGTTTGCGATACAATCCGAAAAAGGACTTCTCCAACCAGAGCACCGTTGGCATCTCGATGTAAAAGTGGACTTATGATACCGTATCGTCAGATTGCCAGATCAAATTTCTTCTTTTCAGTCATTTGGCTTCTCCTGATTTGAGTTACGTCACATCATAAAGCAGGTCAAAAGGTGAACAACTGGGAGAAACACTATCAAACTATTTGATTTTTTTGAATATTATAGTTCTGTGGGTGAAATTTCACCATACAGGGCCGGGTAAAAATACCAGGAAAATTGGGCTTGCTTCATGACCACTTTACACTTTTTGAAGCCAATATTAGTTTTTTCGGGTCTTTCCTCAAAAAAGTGTAAAGTAGTTTTGGGGAGATATGAAGGATGCCGAAAATTGTGGGATGAATTCGTGCCATATATCCTTACCGAGTCTGCAGATATCACCTCTCCAGGGAACATAGGATGCCGTTTTTTTCAGCCACTCCTGAATCTCTTTGGCGCGATCTATCCATCGTCGGGTGACCGCCCAACTGTTGCCGGTAAATGTGGCTATTTCATGGATCGGTGTGCCTTGCTCATACATCAACAGTACATGATGAAACATGCATAAACTGGCCCTGACATACCGTAGCATTGGATAGGGCAATAATGAAAATGTGACACGTGGACAGCGGTCGTTATGGCACTTGAAGCGTGGAATGTTAATAACGGATTCGCCATCCAGCGCATATCTGGAATACGAGCCATGCTTTTCACAGAGATCCTTTTCTCCGCATTCCGTGCAGGCGATCACAGGAGGGGGATACTTCATTGCCATTTGTGCCAGTGATGTTATTAACAAAAACCAGGTTGGGGACATTGTGTGCTCTCCATTTTAGTGTTGATGTGAATCTGGAGTATAACACAAGCCCCCCCTCTAATCCCAATGCTGTTGACTTAACGACATTGCGGGCATGGAATGTAAGGGCACGGCGCGCCTTGCCCCTACTAAAAACAACGATGAACCCTTAAGGCAACAGCATTGCGATGGGGGGGAGGTTGGATAAAAAGGCATGGGCGGTACCTGCTGTCTTCTTCTTATCTCTCCAAATATATCTCAAGATTGGTTACCTAAGAAATATCACATTCGGAAAATAGCATGGGATTTTAGGTGGGATTTGAGGCATGCTTCATTTCCCGCTTTACACTTTCAATTACACTATTCCCGTTTTGCGGGAAGCTCATCTAAAAAAGTGTAAAGAACTTCTGAGGTCATATGAAGGATGCCGGATTTGAGGGCAAATATTAAGACAATTTACAGTTTAGAGTGGAGAACACTTATGAATTTAGATATAAAAACTATTTTGTTTATGAATTTAAATATAAATGTAGTTGCTGCTATCTCTATTGCAATAATATGGCATTATAACAAAAACCGTTTTGCAGGAGTGGATTTATGGGCATGGTGTATGTTTTGCCAGGCAGCAGGCGTTTTTTTGATGCTCCTCCAAGGTGTGATACATGATTCTCTATCTATTTGGCTGTCCCACGTATTACTTATATGTAGTATATTGATATTATTAGTCGGGTTGGAAAATTTCACAAACTGCAAAAGCAAGCATACCCATAACTATATCTTTATATTTCTTTTTGCTGTGCTAAGATATTACTTTACATTCATAGACCCTAATTGGGGCTGTAGAGAGCTTATTATGTCTGGGGCAATAATCATTATTGATTCTCAAATATGCTGGCTTATGTTGAAAAGAGTACCTTATTCCATACGACACATAACTTTGATCACAGATATAATCTCTGGAGGGTATGTTCTGACAACCATCTTAAAGCTTGTTATGAACAGTCTATTTAATTTGCAGAGCTTTCAATTCTTAACGTTTGAGGCTATCTATGCTTTAACAGTTACAATATATATAACTTTGAATTTATGTATTACAATCAGCCTTATATTGATGGTGAACAGGCGTCTTATAGAAGATGCTGATGTCCAGGATGAGAAATTCAAAAAGATATTCCATTCAGCTCCCTATGCAATAGCTATCACAGAACTGTATGAAGGTAGATTCTTAGAGGCAAATGACTTTTATGTTAATATGTCAGGATATAAACGATCTGAACTCATTGGAAAAACAGGCGTGGAGCTTAATATGCTGACAAAAGAGGTCAGAGATGCAGTGGTAAGCAAACTGCTTAACGGAGAAAAAATAGAGAAAAAAGAGGGGCAGATACGAAGAAAATCAGGTGAAATATTGATGATAATGGGTTCTGTCCAACTGATTAATATACATGGAAAACTATGTATGATCGGAAGCCATACTGATATAACAGAACTCAAGATGGCAAATGAATCCCGTTTGACAGCCATGAGAGACCTTATAAGCACCATAGCCCACCAATGGCGTCAGCCCCTTTCTACTCTTGGCATGATTATTCAACGCACACATGCATTAGCAACCATGCAGGAGCTGACACCTGAATATCTGAGTCAATTCAAGACGAATGCCATGCGTCAGATCAAACACATGTCAGATACCATTGATGTATTTAGAAATTTTTACCATCCTGAGAGGGAAAAAACGCAATTTTCACCTTTGAACTGCATCAATGACTGCGTTAAACTTTTTGAGACTCAACTAACCAGTAAAAATATTGTGGTAGATATTGATTGTGCAAATTACAGCGAACAACTAATAGAGGGATTTTCCAATGAGTTCAAGCAGGTTATTCTCAATCTGCTTGGCAATGCACGGGATGCCATTTTGGAGGGGCGAAAAATAGGCGTATATCCCAAGCACAAGGTTCCTGGTGTTAGTGGTGTGCATGGTGATGGTGTGTTGGAACAAAAAGAGTTTAGTTCGCAGGATCAGGGATTTATCAATGTGAATATATCTGTAAATAGCGACAACTCCATGTTGATCGACATTGCTGATAATGGCTGCGGCATACCTGATGAGGTCGTATCTAAGCTCTTTTCACCCTATTTTACTACTAAAGAAGAAAGTATTGGTACAGGTATCGGGCTTTATATGTCACGAATGATAATACAAGAGAAGTTTCAAGGAACTCTAAAATTTATACCACAAGCCCAAGGTGCTTGCTTTAGAATTAAACTTCCATTAACAGTCAATACCCCATGAACAGGAAATATTAATATGATCAATCTGACAGACTTGAAAATTCTTACCATACTTTTAGTTGAAGATGAACATGAACTACGGCGTGAAACAGCAGCTTTCTTAGAGCTTTACTGTGGACAGGTGATACAGGCATCAAATGGACGCGAAGCACTGGCAATAATTGGCACACATAAATCTGATGTGCAGGAAAAGCCGCAGGCACAGGGTCAAAATCAAAATAAGCAAAATCAAAATCAACG
>NZ_LT828559.1:0-11225 GCF_900170035.1 Desulfamplus magnetovallimortis
TATAGACGGTGATCGGTGAACGGTGATCGGTAAATTATGAAATGCTAAATAACACCCAGGTCAATGGCTTTTATTACCTGTTTTGCCTCTATAAAGCTGTTGTCAATTTCTACTGCTTTCTGGAACAACTCCCGCGCCTTTTCCATATCTTTCATGTCAAGATGAATTCTACCGATATTGTAATAAATGTTCGGTTCATCAGGGTGGACTCTCAATGCTTTGTTATAGTGGTTTAAGGCAGTTCTGTGGTCACCTCTTCTTCTGTATATGACCCCAAGGGAATTAAATACATTTAATGAATCAGAACCAAGTTCAAGAATTTCGTTAAGAATCTCTTCTGCATGCCCGTCATTATCCCTTTCAAGGTGTATCTGTGCCGCATGGCTCATGTACTCATCTGCTTTATCATTTTGTCCAAGTGCTCTGTATGCACGCCCCATCTCTTCGTATGCTTTTGCAAAAAGCCTGTCAAGCTGGGTGGCTTTTCTGAAAGCTGCAATGGCTTCCGAATATTTTCCCTGAATGCTCTTTATGTAGCCGATATTATAGTAATATTCAGGGTTTTCTTTCTGGTTGATAATATTCTGGATCTCATCTATGGCTTCACTGAATTTTCCTTCATCTATAAGCTCTGAAGCTTTGTTAACCTCTTTTTCAGCTTTATTCACAACCTTGGCTCTTGGTTCACTGAGTGTGGTTGTGATTTTTTCCTTCAGGGTGGTAAGGGTGCAGGGCATGACGAGAAGACCCGTTACTCCTGCCTGGCCGGCTTTCAAAACTTTTAATGTAGTGAAGGCAGGATCTGTAAGAAAAAACGGCAAATCTTCGTAGCCCTTTTTTTTGCGGATCATTCTTAAAAAGCTAAGTCCGTTTATACTGTTCATTTCATATGCAGATATTATGCAGTTTATTTGTTTTTTTGTGGTGGCAAGAACAGCTTTTTCATCGTTTTGTACGGAAACTGTGTCAGGAAAACCCATTTTGTGCATGGCTTTTGTCAACCCAGCCAGTGTTTTAGGATTTTCATTTACAATTAAAATTGTATATTGTTTTTCTTTGACTTCAGATGCGGTCAAGATATGGCCTCCTGTTTTCTTTCTCTATGGGAAGATCGCCATTTTGGTTGAGGAGTTTTGTATCTTCAATAATGGCTTTGATTTTTTTAATTATCTCAGGGTTAGGTTTTGATGAGAGTTGAAAAATTGAATAGCTTGACAGCCTGGTATTTTCTCCGTGATATGTCAATATTTGCATGGCAATTTTTTTATATGCGTCATTAGGGCTATCTTTAGCAGTAAATTTCATTTTTTCAAAAAAAATTTCACCCCATGAATTTCTTATGAGAAACTCAGCATATTGAGGTATGGCAGGCACATCATTTTCAGAGCTTGCAATCATTCCCTTATCAGGTGTATTTTTAGATCTTATCTCTGATTGTTTTGTTGTTTCAACAGATTTGTCCTTGATGTTAATCTTTTTTTATTAACGGTTGGCATAACAAGTATGACAACTATTTTCTCCCAGAAAGGAAGTGATGCAAAAGGGGCATCTGAAAGAGGTATCCAGGGTTGAAGATCAAGATATATATCATCAGTATCAGCTTTTTTGTTAAGACTTGCAGTTATTTTAAGAGTTGAGCGCATCTCCATTCTGGTTGTCCCTCTTATGTAGAGGTGATTTGCCATGCTCCAGCCAAGGGTCTGGAAAAAATGTTTTGAAGTAAATAGTAGTTTTGTTTCCGGTATAGCGTTTTGATTGTTGATCTCTTTTCCCTGTTTCTGTGAAAAAAGTAGCCATTCTATTTCGTTTTTATCTGATTTGTCGCTGTTGCCCCGTGCCAGCATGATAAGATTCGTATGCGGTGCAAGTTTTAGGTAAATTGAGCAGGATGGAATAATATTATCTTTTGTTTCAATTATTTTACGGGCTTTATTTTTCAGAATATATAGGTCATCATCGTTTTTTTCCAGGGAAGATCTATGGGCTGCAATATCCAGATTATTTTTGACAATGCCTTTATTCTTTTGAGAAACACTTTCATTCTTTTGGGAAATATCTTGATTGTTTTGGGAAATGCCCTGATTATTATTCGAGTGTGCAAGGGACATTTTGTATAACCATGAGAGTCTGCTGATCATTGTTGTATCAAACAGCTTTTTTTCCGATTCTGGCCAGTTCTGGTAGGCAAGCAGCTTTTTTAGTCGTTTGCTGTCAAGTTTCCATTTCATTATATAGCGGTCAAGGATTTTTCTTTTTGGAGACTCCTTTGGTGGAAGAGTGACTAAAGGAAAGCCGCATAGCCTGAAAAAAATTGCAACTTTAATCTGTGCAATGGCTCCTGGTTCGTTGAGCGCATCACAAAAGTCAAGTACTCTCTCAAATGCAAGAATGTAGGGATCTGCTGCATAGTCATCAATAATGGATTTTGAGAATTTCTCTTTTACGCGGTCACAAAGAAGCCTTGAATCTGATTTTTTTTGTCAGGAAACTCTATATAACTTGCCGTTACTGTGGCTTTAATAAGTGATTTGACAGGATCATAAGGTGCTTTGCATATCTGCCACAAAAGACCCCTTTGGATTTCATCAATGGGAATACCCTTGAGCATGCCAAGATCTATGAATTCTCTGTTTTCAAGTGCATGTTTTTTCCATATCATGCAAGTTTCATCATCCAAATCAGTTGGAATAACAGCCCATAACGGAATCCTTCCAGAGACCATTATGAATGTTCTGTAAAACTCCTCTTTGATAAGCATTTTGGGTACAGTTATGATCTCATCTTCATCCCCTTCATCAAACTGATTATTAATGAGGTTATGTGCATCATGTAAAAAAAATGATACTTCTTGAGAATATTGTCTCCTGCTGTAAATTATTATGAGATTAAGCTTTTCTTGCAAGGCATTGAAACGGTTATTGTCAAATCTGGATCTGTCAATGATTATCCAGAAGTCAAAATCAGATTTTGCAGATTGAGTAAAGGTTCCAAGGCTGCCTATGTGGTAGATGGCCTGAACAGCAGGGTCATTGACAGGCATTTTCATAAGTTTTGCTGCATGAGGGTTTTTTGTTGAAATATCCTTTGCAAAGCCTGAATTTTCAAAATTCCATACACCGAAAATATCCCCGGCTGATTTGACATAGGCCGGAAATTCAGGTGAGTTAACATGGATAAGAAAGGGTATCTCCCTGAAAAGATCCAGTTTTTTTTGGGGAAGGTAACGGATCATTTCACGCAATCTTACAATATTGTGAAGAATAAAATTTTTTTTCTGTTTTTCAATAGCGTCTCTGATATGTTCCATTATATTCCCATTAAATTTTTGGCTTCTTTCATTATCCGTTTTTTACTTTCCGGAATTGCATGGCCGTTTTTCAAAGTGGTCATGAATCATGGTTTTATAAGAAAGTCCCTGTCTTTTAAGGCTCTAAATGACTTTCATGCTTCGTTGTGGCAGATGGAACTGCCATGACCGTTATTAGAAAGTCTCCATCACATGCTGATAGATAACGACTTTCATGTTTCGTTGTGATGCGTAAATAAACATGGGGGTTTATTAAATTATTATTATGTCAATTACATTCTTCAGGCAATAATTTTTTACACTATTATTTAAGGCTCTATTGGCACTTTAATGTCAAATGTGATATGCAATAATCGTTTTATCGTGAAAACAGGCCAAATCATTTTGGCATCATTGTTCGGGGTGCTTGATTCTGCAATCCCGATTTGCTTCAGGTCTGCTATGTGTGAAAGATTCAAAATGGAGATAAACTAAAATATGGCTGTGCAGACATCAATGGAAAAAAATGCCAGTGGACGTTCAGGCATTGAGCTTGATTTGATTAAGCTTCCTGATTTACCAGAGCTTAAGCCCGAGGCTGTCGGAGCAGATGAAAATGGTTCTACCATGATACTTCTTTCCGATATTCTTGATGATCTTGATAAGAAAATGAAATCAGGAAATTTTTTGCATACCTTCACAGCGCAGATTGAAGAGATCAACCGTATGATAAGGATGAAATATGCTTCCACCAAAGATATTGCATCAGTGATTTTAAAGGATGTTGCTCTCTCCTCAAGGGTTCTTTCAATTGTCAATTCATCCTATTATGGCCATTTCAGTCAGAAGGGAATTGCAAGTATCTCCGAGGCCATGGTTATCCTTGGAACAGAAGAGGTTCAGCAGGCAGCATCAACTCTTTTGCTGTTTGAATTTATGCAGGATATTGCCAAAAGTGAAATGCTCAAAGAAAAATCCCTTGCAAGTCTCATGAGAGGTATGATGGCCCGTGATGTAGCAGAGGCTGCAAAATATAAGGACAGGGATGAATTTCAGCTTGTTGCAATGCTTTATGACATTGGAGAACAGATAATCCTTTTTTGTGATCCCGAGGCATACCAGCGTATTAAAAGGGTCTCCATGGGAAAGAAGCAGGATATGGAAATTGTCTCCAGAAAATTGCTTGGAGCATCTTTTGCACAGATAGGTCAGGGTATTGTTGCCAAATGGGGATTTCCTTCTCCTGTTGTGGATGCCATTCGCCCTTTTAAAGAGTTCAGAATGGATGCAAATTTATTAACATCTGATAATTTAAAGCGCCTTGTGGCATCTTTTACAAATGAAATGTGCAATATTGACTGGCGCCTTGACCTTTCCGACAGGGAAAGTCAAATAGAAGGTATTGTCAGAAAGTATGGTAATCTCCTTGATGTCGGGGTATCAATGGCTTGTGATCTGCTTGATTCTTCCTTGAAAAAGATAGAAAATCATGCCAGGGCATTAAAAATTGACCTTAAAAAAAGTCGCTTTGACCGCCATGGTTCCATTGATAAAAAGCAGATTGGAGGCTCGGTGGGTTTTGATTTTGAATCAATGGACATAAAGGAGCATGATGATATAAAAGATGTTTCTCCTTCCCTTGATACAGATCGGGTGGAATGGATTAACGGGCAGATAACAAAAATCGAAAATATTCTTAAAACCAGGTATAAGCTGAGTCAGGTTCTTCAGATAATCATTACAACAATATACAGAGGTTTCTTTTTTTCTAAAATTGCTATATGTATTATGAACAGGCAAAAAGGTACTATGGAGTCACGTTTTGTGTTGGGTGATGACTACGAAGGATTTGGTGACCGGTTTTTATTTGATGTATCTGAAGATGCAAGTGATGTGTTCAACAAGGCCTTGAATACAGGGGTGGATATAATTGTTGAAAATATTCATAACAGGGATGATGCATCAAAAATACCTGACTGGTATCTGAAAGGAAATTTTGCTACTTCATTTTCCATATATCCCCTTGTAATAAAACAGAAAAAAGTGGGACTTCTTTATGTGGACTGGGAAAAGGATAGGTCTCACCTTTTTTCAAATGAAGTCAAGCATTACATGCATCAGTTGAAAGTCATGACGGTTATGGCCATAAAAAGCAGCAGGTGTTAGAAATACAAAGAGCAGGAGTGCATCGTCAAGACTAAGATTTAGGTTAATGACCTTTATAATTGTCTTAAAATATTCGAGATATAGACACGTCAACCCTAAAATTAGGATTTGACACAGCAGTAGGTGTTAGATTACAAATCACTATCCTCTCTTCTCATCAACCCTGCTGATTCCTTCCATAAGAAGCCGCATGAAATGTCCAAAGGGTGTTTTTCCCCTGTCATTTTCAGGAAGTTCAGAGACGTAGGTAAACCTTCCCTTACTCTCCTCCAGAATATGGTAGAATGCCCCAATATCCTTCTGACTTTCACCATATTTTGCAGCAATAAGTTCGCCATTTAGAAAAGATATGCTTGCTTTGCCTGTTTTGGGAAAAGTAAAAGAGATAACGCCTGTTTTGCGGCCAAGGTTAAGCATTTGAAGAAGTTCTGGAATGCTGTTTTCTTCAAGGGATCCTGAAAGACCGGATTTAAGGTATTCTGTCTTTGCCTTGTCTGCCTTTTTAAGGCGGTTGCTCAGGCGTTTGCTCAAAAGCCTTGCAAAATACATCTGAAGCCCGGGATATGTTCTGAGAAGACGTATGAATTCTTTGCCGTTCAGGTAGAGAATCCTTGCTTTTTCAAGAACTTTTATGGTGGCGTTAACAGGATCTCCGCTAATAAGGCTCATCTCCCCAAAAACATCCTCACTTTGCATGGTATCAAGGACATTTCCCTGTTCATCCATTACATCAACTTTTCCGGATATAATTATGTGCAGGTTTTCACCTGGCTCGCCTTTTTGTATTATTATCTCCCCTGGCATGGCTTCACGAAGCTTAAGGTGTTTGACAATGCTCTTAATCTCATGATCCTCAAGGGATTGGAACATGGCATAGTTGGACAGAAGTGATGTCAACTGATTATCATCTTTGCCGCTCTCTTTTTTTGTGCTGTTTTGTCTCTTTTCTGAAGTCTCATCCTGGCTCTTATGTTTCTCATCTGATTTACTTTTGGCAAAAAGTTCCCGAATCTCTTTTAGCTCTGTTGCCACAGATGCTATGCTTTCAACTACCTGATTGAGAAGCTGGTTTGTTTGAAGGATCATCTGGGTTGTTTCAGGGATTTCACGAAGATTGGCTGACTTATCAACAATTCCCATTTTTGGGGAATCATGTGGAGTATTTTCATTTTCACTGTTTTCAGCATTTAACCCAGCGTCAGTTTTTGTTCGGGAAGGGGCATTGTCAGGGGAGATCTGATCATTGTCAAGGGGTTTACCGCTGTATTCGTCTCCATTTTCATAATGTCCGGATGGATGGTTTTCAGGGGTATCTCCTGATGTTGAAGCAGAGGAATAGCGATCATCTAAAGCTGCCTTCTGCTCTGATGCTTCGGGCAGGAGATTGGTGGAATTTGTTGTATCTTCCGGTTTTTTGATGGTTGTGCGAAGTTTTTTTGCAAAGAATGAGAGGCATTTTTCCCAGAATGTTTCCATTTCAAGGGTCAAATTTTCCTGATTCTTCTTTTTGACAAGATTTTCAGCAATTTTTTTTATGCTTTTGGAAGCAGATGTGTTGGGATATAGAGTGATAAATGGTTTTTGCTTTGAAACGGCTGAGACCACATTTTGATCACGCCCCATGACACCAATGGGAATTAATTTTAAAGATAGGTATCTTGTACATGTAGCTGCCATTTTACCCAGTGCATTTTTTGCACTCTGGATTCCTGGAGACTGGTTTATGACGATCATTACAGGCTCCCTGAACCCGTTAAGGGTCAGTATTTTAAGAAGGGAGTAGGCATCGGTAAGTGATGTGGGATCAGGAGTAATCACAAGGACAAGTTCTGAAGATGCAAGGCAGAAAGAGATAACATCCCTTGAAACACCAGCGGCAGTATCAACTATGAAGTAGTCGTAGGTGTCAAGTTTTGAAAATTCCGTGATGAGCTTTACTACCTGGTTTGCATTGAGGTTGGCCATCTCTTCAACACCGGAACTTCCAGGGATAATATCCATGCCAGGGTAGGGCTCTATGATGATGTCATGAATATCTTTATTATGTAATATGACATCCTTAAGATTATATTCAGGATAAAGCTTCAGGAGGATATTTATGTTTGCAAGGCCGAGATCCGCATCAAACAGGCAGGTTCTGTAACCAAGCGCGGCAAGATGTATGGCAAGATTTGCACTTATATTGGTTTTTCCCACTCCACCTTTGCCACTGGTTACTGTGATTACTCTTGTCATAGTTCAATCCTGATCATAAAGATATTGTGTTTCTGATAATGATCTTGCGGGCAGCTTTGAAAAAAGAGCTGAAATGTTGATCTATGTAAGAGCTATAATCAATAAGTATGTTTATTGTCAATATTTTTCATCTGCATCCGGTAATACCGGATACAGAAAATAACATCAAACGTGTCCGTAATAATCCCTGTGTGCAACCACGGAAAATGCGTAATCAAGAATGGTTCCCCAACTGTAAACCGGCAGATCCACTGCCTGTTGAATGGCACGGGCAAAGGGCTGCATACCGGTACACTCAAGCATTATTGCTCCGACTGTCGGGTTCTTTTTGCACATATCCACGCATGCGTTAATCATTTGTTCTTCCTGTTTCTGATAAGATGCTTCAGGGCGTTCTGGCCGTACTTCCCAGCTCCACAGCATGTCAAGCTCACTGCACGCATAGTCATCGCTTGCACCTGCAATTATATAATTGCTTCCGGGTGTTATACCCACCTCTTTAAGATGTCTTTCTGTGAGAAACTGCCTTTGATAGCAGAGAATGCCAACATTTTTTTCAGGGCCTATTGTATTCTGTATAAAAGGCACCTGAAGAAGGCTTGACATAAAGACAGGTATATCCACAAATCCTGCAATGGCTTTCTGAAAATATGCAAAATAGCCGCATTCAGCCGCAATCGCCCTGCAACCCATGCGTTCCAGTTTTTTTGCAGCCTTTTGGATGGGAGCAAGACATGGCGTTTTGTCCTCTTCCCACAGAAGAGCCTTGATATCTATGCCTTCTACAATTTCATACTGTATTGGATAGGGAAAAGCACTTGCGTTTCTTACATCACCTGGAAAGCCTGGATAGACATCATCTAAAATCATTATACCGATTCCCATACCATAGCAGGAGTGGTTTTTTCGGGTTTTTATATGAGAAATACCGTAGTCTCTGGTCTGGTAAATCATTTGGTACTCCTTTCTGTATTAATTTTTTCGATTGTGGTGGGAATCGGCCATGTCTGTTAAGGACTCAAAATCGACATCTTATTGCTTTTTCAGAAGTTATTGCAGTTGTCTGAACCAGGATAACCAGGATGGATAGGATGCTCAGGATAGATAATCCTGCCTTATCTTGTTAATCTTGGGAATCCTGGTTCAGACAGTGTTGACAAGGCTTACAAGATCATAGTTGTCGACTTTGAGTAAGGAATTAGCACGAAATAACATTCCCATTTTAAAACCTGCATGTTCCGTGATTCAAGGAATCTGCCTTATGAAATGGGTAAGTTTATATGAAAGTCTTGGTAACAGCCTGTTTTGAAAATGACTTTCATCCCTTCGATTGTGGCGGTAATCCGCCATGTACGTTATTTAAAACCTATTCCTAAATAAAAATGTGCGGGCGAATTCTGCATTGTTCTGACAAATACCAGTGAATCGTTTTAATCAGTATGCTGTCAGGAAAAACAGCACACCAGAAGAAGCCATCAGGAAGAGAAACATTGGAATTTTTCAGTGAGAGGTTTTGCCCGCACATACATGAATTGATAATTTTTTTGAGAAATTCATGTATGTGGAAAAAAAAGCAAATAGCGTGCCGCTTATAAATGTGGCAAAAATCATCATTTCAGAGACTGTTTTAGTGCCGGAAGTGTATTTTATAAAATTTATTTTATTTTTCCGCTATCTTTTATCAAATATCTTTTAACTTATTTAGCAAAAAATCAAATATGCTTTAGTTATAGGATGCTTTTTGTCTGGCATGCATATTGCTATTAACAATCAGAAAATATTGAAATAAATAACATTTTTATTTGTTCCGAATTCCATCTACTGTTCTTTCAAGGTTTGATTGTCGGGTAGCAAATGCCTCTTAGCTTTGCATTGACTGTAAAATCACCCGACAGTTTGAACTTGAAGAAGCACTACACATAATCAAAAAATATGTACACCATATTATAAAAAATAAAGGAGATATATCATGGGAATGATGACGGATGAACTCTATTTTAAACCCAGGCTTATGGTCATAAATGATGATCAAATAGCGCAGATCCATGCCGCAACTCTGGAAGTACTTGAAAGAACCGGTGTAAAGATGACCCATAAAGAAGGTTTGGAAATTCTTGGAAGTGCCGGTGCAAGGGTAAATGGAGATCGTGTCAGAATTCCTGGATGGATGCTTGAAGATGCTATCCGCAAATCCCCGTCCCGTATTGTACTTGCAAAGCGTACCGGAGAAAGAACTGTTGCACTGGAGCGGGATAAATCCTATTTTGGCCCAAGTCTTGACTGTGTTGAGTATCGTGATCCTGAAACTGGTGAGAGAATGCCATTCAGAAGTGACCATGTCAAGGTTACCGCAGCTCTTTGCGATGCACTTCCATCCTTTGACTGGTGTATGACCATCGGTATGGCAGATGATGTTGATCCACATATTGCAGATCGTATTATTGCCAGAAATGTAATGGAATACTGCGAAAAACCACTGGTGTTCTGCTGTAAGGATGCCAACAGTGTAAAAGATATTTATGAAATGGCTCTGCTTTTGTGCGGTGGAAAGGAAAAATTTGATCAGGCTCCAACCATTGTTCAGTATGCAGAGCCGATTTCTCCACTTGTATATTATGATCCTGCCGTTGATAAATTGATCTATTGCGCAGAAAACAATATTCCTTTGATCAATTTTCCGGCACCCCAGGCATGTGGTTCAGCACCTGCAACATTTGCCGGAGCCATAGTTCAGGCAAGTGCGGAATCATTAAGCGGGCTTGTGCTGCACCAGCTTGTAAATCCAGGTGCTCCCTTTATATATGGAGCATTTACAACCATCATGGACATGAGAACATCAATATTCTCCTATGGAGCCAATGAGATGAGTCTTATGACAGGTGCACTTGCCCAGATGGCCCAACACTATCAGATTCCTTTTTTCGGCACAGCCGGTGCAACAGATGCAAAATTTTGTGATGCCCAGGCTGGTGCGGAGGCCGCATTTCAGTGTCTCTCATCTGCTGCCATTGGTTCCGGTCTTGTTCATGATTGCAGCAGTTGGATGGATCATGGTTTTCTGGCATCACCGGAATATATGGTGCTTGTAAATGATATTGTTGAATCAGTGAAATGCTACATGCAGGGTATTCCAGTCACAAAGGAGACTCTGGCGCTGGATATAATTGACAAGGTAGGCCCTGGTGGACACTATCTCCAGGAAAAACACACAATGGAACATTTCAGAAAAATTAAATATTCCAAGCTGTTTGAGCGCATGGTAAATGCAAAATGGGTCGAAGGCGGCTCAAAACGATTTGAGCAGAGACTAAATGAACTGACTCTTGAAAAGATGAAGCACAGACCAGCACCTTTAAGTGATGAGGTAATCAAGGAGCTTGACAGAATGCAGGCCACATGGAAGTAGTGCATTATCAAAGCTAAAAATTAGGGTTCGGTTAATTGTAGAGACAAGGCATGCCTTGTCTCTACGTTGCAGATAACCCTAAAATTTAGCATTGAAAGTTCAGTGGCCTGATATTGCTGGAGAATTTCTTAC
>NZ_LT828559.1:11325-36430 GCF_900170035.1 Desulfamplus magnetovallimortis
AAGATCATAGGTGTCGACTTTGAGTTCTTAATAACGTACATGGCTGATGACCGCCACAATCGAAGAGATGAAAGTCGTTTTAAAAACAGGCTGTTACCGAGACTTTCATATAAAACCCCCATGTTTGATGACGCATCATAACGAAACATGAAAGTCGTTTTATATCAGCGTGTTATGGAGACTTTCTAATAAAAAATATGACATTTGAACTTTCATGGCAGATTCGTTTCATATTCTCTCTTCTCCTTTAATGATTGATTTGCATATGTGGGTTATGTATAATTAGTATAAGCTGATGATCTGGATTTGCCACAATAGAAAGGGTGGAACTGCAAAAGTTCCGCCCTTTTTTGTTTTTTCTGCCCTTCAATTCTTCTTTTGTTTTATTGATTTTATGGAGACAGTGCGTTATGTATTCAACATTGTCACCTGCTTTACGACCCCATCAAATTATAGTGTAGAGGAATTTTTCATGGTAAAAATGAATATCTCCCACTTTTCAATCAAAAATAAGCTTTTGATAATGCTTTGTATGACATCTTTTTTAAGCCTGTTTCTTGTCTGCGTGGCACTTGTGATCAATGAAAAAAACAGCGCCAGAAAACATCTCATAGAAACCCTTGATTCAGTGGCTGAATTTATTATGTCAGACAATGATTTCTCGGGGATAGATCATGAATCCCGTGTTTTAAAAGAAGCATTGTCTTCCTTTGATCTTAAAACAGATATTTTTTTTGCAGCACTTTACAGTGCTGATGGTGAAATCTACAGTCAGTATATCAGGCATCCGGATAAAAGAGAGCTGTTTGAAACAGAACGTCAATCAGTTATTCCTGATCACCTTAAAATAATGGCTCTTCTTAAGTCAAAAAAACGTCATACCATCTTCACCAGGGAATATATTCATCTTTTCCGTCCTTTTCCAGTTAATGGCATCGAGATGGGAACAATACATCTTGTGGCAGATATGCTTCAGCTTGAAGAGCGCCTCATGACCTATTATAAAATGATAAGTCTTGTAGTTGCTGCAACATTGGCTATTATCCTGCTTATTGCCACCAGAATGCAGAAGGTTATTACAGCACCGCTTCTGCAGCTTATGGCATCCATGGAAAAGGTGACCCGTGAAAAGAATTACGATGTAGAGGTTATCCAGGAAAGCCATGATGAATTTGGAGTACTCATGAGCCATTTTAATGGAATGATCAAGGAGATACATAGTCGGAATCATGAGCTAAAGGCATATAATGCAGGGCTTGAGAAAATGGTGGAGTTGAGAACTGCTGATCTATCCAGGGCAAAAATAGAGTTGGAGAATAATGTAAAAGATCTGGAGGCTGCAAGAAAGAGTGCAGAGGAGGCCGGAAGATCGGCAGAAGAGTCAAGAAAAGCCGAGGAAGTTGCAAGAGAGTCTGCAGAAGATGCAAGGGCTGTGGCAGAACATGCAAGAGCTGTGGCAGAGGAGGCTAGTCGTGCCAAATCACAGTTTCTGGCAAACATGAGCCATGAGATCCGTACCCCAATGAACGGGGTTCTTGGTATGACAGAGTTGCTTCTTGATACAGAATTAGACCGTACCCAGAGGCATTTTGCAAGAACCATTCAGGATTCAAGCGAATCCCTTTTGATGATTATCAACGATATTCTTGATTTTGCCAAGATTGAAGCAGGCAAGCTTGAGCTTGAATTGATATCTTTTAACTTACAGACTCTGGTTGAGGATGTAGCCCAGCTTCTCTCCTCCCGAAGTCACTCCAAACGCCTTGAGCTGGCAGTTTTAATTCCGCCGGAAACCCATATTTTTCTCAAAGGAGATCCCGGCAGGTTGCGTCAGGTTATGGTAAATCTTGTTGGTAATGCCATTAAATTTACGGAAAAAGGGGAGGTCATCATAAAGGTATCCACCTCTCTTGTAAGCTCTAACCGTGTTGATCTTCATATTTCCATTTCAGACACAGGTATTGGAATAACACCGGAAGGTATCCACAAGTTGTTTCGCCCATTTTCCCAGGCTGATGGAAGCACTACCCGTCAGTTTGGTGGTACAGGTCTTGGTCTTGCCATATCAATGGAGCTTGTGGAGTTGATGGGGGGAACCCTTGAGGTGGAGAGCCAGCACGGCATTGGATCAAAATTTTTCTTTACAATCCCCATGGCCATCAGTGACAAAATGGATAGGTACACTTTTTTCCCTGCAAGTGAATCCCTTGAGGGATTGAGGGTCATAATAATTGATGATAATGAAACCAACCGTGAGATTCTTCAGCGTCAGACATCATCATGGGGGATGTTGAGTGAGTGTGCTGAAAGTGGTCGTATTGGGCTTGAAAAAATCAGAATGGCTTTGCAACAGAAGAACCCTTTTGATATTTTGCTTCTTGATCTGGATATGCCTGGAATGGATGGCTTGGATGTAGCTCAGGAAATTCACTCAAGCCCTGAGCTGACAGAAATCTCTATTATCATGCTCACCTCTGTGGCTGCCTATGGTGACTCGCGTAAAGGAAAGGATATGGGGATTTTAACCTGTCTGACAAAGCCGGTACGTCAACAGGATCTCCATGCAGCACTGATTGACATAATTGAAGGCTCATATCCAGATATAGCTGACAGTTGTGAGGCTGAAAATACTTTGCAGGATGCTCTTGATAAAAATGCAAAGTATAACCTGCATGTGCTTCTGGCAGAAGATAATATGACAAATCAGCATGTTGCTGTTGGCATGCTTAAAAAACTTGGTTGCAGCGTCGATATTGCTGAAAATGGTCTTAAAGCTGTGGAAGCATTTTCCAGCCACCATTACGATCTTGTTTTGATGGATTGTCAGATGCCTGTAATGGATGGATACCGGGCAACGGAGAAGATAAGGGAGATTGAGCTTGCTGATACCACAAAAAACAGGCATATTCTAATAATAGCTCTTACAGCCAATGCTCTAAAAGGTGACAGGAAAAAGTGCATTGCCGCTGGTATGGATGACTATCTTGGCAAACCCTTCAAGTTCACCCAGCTTGCCATCCTTTTTCACCACTGGTTTGGTGAAGATAAGTGTCGTGCTGAAAATGATATCTTGCCGGATGAAATTGATAATGAAGATTCATTGCCAACTGTTGATTTTACAATTTTTGAAGAACTTAAAACTCTTCAGATTGAGGGTGAGCCTGATATTGTAAGACAGATTCAGGATGCTTATCTAAATGATGGAGAGCTTATTGTTGAAGAACTTCAAGCTGCTTTAGCTGACGGAAATTTTGATATTGTACGGCAAAAGGCTCATACACTTAAATCAAGCAGTGCCAATGTGGGTGCCTTGCGTCTCTCCATGTATGCAAGGGAGCTTGAGAAGAATTGCAAAAACAATGAATTTTCTGATTCTCGTGACCTTTTTGATAAGATCCAAAGCGAATTTTTGAATGTAAAAGAGACTTTGACCAGAGGAAGTGCCATTCAATGAATTTTTTACCGTGGAAATGGATACAAATTTCCATATTCGGGGGTGGCTGGATGGCAGTCATGACCGTTTACCGTGAAAACACATTTTGTTTTCATTGTCGGGGGTGGCCGAAATCTTATTTGGCCATGAGAGTTTACCGTGAAAATGGATGCAAATTTTTATATCCGTGGGGTGGCTGAATCTCAGCCATGTCCGTTTGCCCGATGATAAAACCTTGAAAGACAATTAGGAATATTATGACTGAAGATGTAAAAGTTGTCTCGACTGCGGGAGATAATGCAAGTTATCCTTTAAGTGATGAAGAGTTTCATCCCCTTGCAATGATTGTGGATGATGATTTCTCTCTGCGTCTTGCCATGGGTGCTGCTTTGCGTAAAGCAGGCTTTGAGGTGGTGGAGGCTGCCAATGGTAACAGTGCTGTTTCCCTTTTTCAATCCAGAAATCCTGATTTGATTCTCATGGATGTAATGATGCCCGGAATGAATGGATTTGAGACCTGTCGGGCCATCAGGGAGCTTCCAGAAGGAAAAACTGTCCAGATATTGATGGTTACAGGCCTGGAAGAGACAAATGCCATTGAAAAGGCTTTTGAAGCAGGAGCGGATGATTTTGTAATAAAGCCTATTAAATGGGTTATGCTTGGGCATCGTGCCCGTTATATGCTTCGCAAGGGGCAGATAATGAAAAATCTTGTCAAAAGGTTAGATTCTCTTGCAAAAATTCAGGCAGTTGCAAAACAGGGAGGGTGGCAGATCAATTCTTCCGGTAGCTCTTTTGCTGTGTCAATGGAAGCCGTAACTATTCTTGGCATTGAAGAAAATATTAGCAACATTACATATGAGATGTTTCTGTCATGTGTTGATCCGGAAAACTCTCTTGATCTCAGAAGAACCATTGATGATGCATTGAAGAACAGAGATTCCTTCAGCATGACATGCAGGATTTGTATGCCTGATAATTCAGTAAAACATATTCTTTTACAGGGGGCCATGCTTTCTGATCAATCTGATATAATGACGGGTGTTGTTCAGGATATCTCAAGTATATTTTAAATAACGTACACGCGTATGCCCGCCATAATGGAATTTTGGTGGTTGGTTATAATTTCGGCCATTTGTCTGAATCAGGATAACCAGGATAAAAAAGATGTTCAGGATATTTGCTTAATCCTGCCTTATCCTGTTAATCCTGGGTATCCTGATTCAGACAGCTTCACAAAAATTATCATTGGCCGAAATTAGAACCAACCCCGGATTTTTTTTGTTCGGGCACTTACAAGAGAACTCAATGTTTTTTCTAAAATTTTGGGGATATATCCATGCATATCAATAACTAAATTTTTTGATTTGCATGGATATTATCAAAAAGTTAGGAATGATTACGAAATAACTTACCCATGTTCCCCCTCTCCAGTAATGTGGAGGGGTTTAGGTAAATGGGCAAGATATTTAAAACCGATTCCTTAGCTGATTTTGAACCTTAACACCTTCAGCAAACTTTATTCGTTAAGATTGTATTTTTGCAGAATCTTGCTGTAAATTCCCTTTTCCTTGATTCGCTTTAATGCACTGTTGAATTGTTCAACCAACTCAACAGATTTTTTGTTTTGTTTGTCCACAATAAGATATAGAGGATATTCAGCTTCAGGTTTGGAAAGTGTGTTGAAATTGCCAATCTCTTCCGGCAGATTATTTTTAATCAGAGATCGGGCAACAAGTTCATCCATTGGAAAAATGTCAATCCGTCCGGCTCTGAGCTTTTTGAGATTCATGATTTCATCGGCTGCAAAATCCACATTAAATCCATTTTTTTGAAGTGTTTCGTGGTTTCCGTATCCCAATACACCGCCGAATTTATAAGATTTCAGGTCATCAATTGTTTTCCAGTCAACGCCATTCAATTTGTCCTTATAATAAAAAAAGACGGAACGGCTGGGGGCTATGCTGTCGCTGAAAACATATTTTTCCTCCCGATCGGGATTTTTATAATACGGCAGGGCTGCCCATGCCTTTCCTTTGGTAATGTAATGTTCGCATCGTTTCCAGGGATAGAATTCATATGTGACATCCATTCCCATCTCTTTTACCACAGCCGTGGTTATTTCAGAGCAGAATCCATATCCTTCAACTGCTTCTGAAGTGTAAGGTGCCCATTCTCCTGTTGCAACAGTTAATGTTTCTGCTTCAACAGCATTGAGAAAGGTGAGGCAGAAGATTATTGATATGACTACTTGAAATAATCTTGATTTTTTCATGGTGTTAATGTTCCTTTATATCTTTTATTTTTTCAAAGCGGTAACCATGTGCCGATTTTCTTTTCCACAGCCTGTTTGTAGATCAATGGTGCCACTGCCATGTCTTCCATGGCAAGCCCGAGGTTTGCAGCAAAATTTCGTTCCATATCATTTTCCCTGCCTGCTTTTTTTCCTGTGACAAGTTCTCCAAGTTCTGCATAGACATCAGGGCACTGCTGAAAATATCCCATACCATCCTTGTAGTGCTTGTATTGGGGCAGATTGTCTGTTGTCCATTTGTCTGCCTGATTCAGAGCATCCCTTGAAAAGAAGGAATCAAAATCCACACAGGAGACAAAAGCACCCTCATCAACCCATCCTGCTTTAATTGTTTCGTGGGGTTTTTTCAGTATGGGGCCTGATGTAACGACAATATCGCATCCTGTCACAGCTTGTTTTGGATCTTCAACTATGCTCACTTCAAGACCAAGCTCACCTGATGCATAAGCTGCAAGGGTTTCGCGATTCTCCTTGCTGGGATCGAATGCCATAACTTTTTTCAGGGGAAAGAGAACATTCATTGCTTCAAGATTTGTATGGCCCTGAACTCCGCAGGCAAGGATACCTATGGTGGAAGATTCCTTTCTTGCCAGATATTTTGCTGAAACTGCCGAAGCTGCTGCTGTACGCATGGCTGTTATCCATGAGCAGTCCATGACAGAAAGAGGAACGCCTGTTTCAGTATCATTGAGGATCAAAAGCCCCATTATATAAGGTAATCCCTTTTTCTGGTTGCCGGGATATCCACTCACCCACTTAACACCTGCGGAGTTCATGGCCGGAATATATGCAGGCATGGCATGTATGAAGTTGTCTCCACCTTCTCCGGGATGAATTCCTGGTTTTGGGGGCATTTCAACATTGCCGTTACCCATTTCGACAAATCCTTTTTCAGTTGCTTCAATGATTTCTGCCATTGTGAGACCAACATTTTTAACATCGTCCTGGCTTAGGTAAAGTAATTTCTGACTCATTTTTCAACTCCTTTTTTATGGTTGTTTTTAGTAGTTTTTTTATACTCAAAACCGACATCTTATTTTTTTTCAAGAAGTTACGGTTATGATTTTGTTGCTTCTAAATTTTTTTCAGAGACCGCTTTGCCGCTATCTTCTTCCCTGGCACGCATACCGTCACGGACAAGTGCCTTTATAAGGGCTATGCCCATCAATACCATGATAAAGGAAAAGGGCAGGGCACCAACAAGCATGGCGGATTTTATGGCAGTCAGTCCACCTGCTATGAGCAGAGCTGCAATCAGTACTGTCACGGCGGCGCCCCAGAATATGACATGGGTTTTATCTTTTTGTTTTTCGTCACCGCCGGAGTTGATTGTGTTGATAATAAGGACAGCAGAGTCGGCAGATGTAACAAGGTAGGTCATCAAAAGTACCACCACCATGACAGACATTGCTTTTGCAGCGCCTGAAGAGAGCATCACTTTGAGGGTTGCAAAAAGCTGAGCCTCTTGCCCTGCGTTCAGGATAGTGCCGGCTGCTGTGCCGTGAAGTTCAAGATCAATGGCACTTCCCCCCACAAATGCGAACCATATAAAACACATGAGAGAAGGGATAAGCATTGTTCCCATGACATACTCACGAATACTTCTTCCTTTGGAAATCCGCGCAAAAAAGAGACCAACAAAAGGTGCAAAAGCTATCCACCATGCCCAATAAAACACCGTCCACCAGATGGATTGCCACTTATAAAGGGTTGCAGCAGGTTCCACATCGGAATTTGCCCAGTATGTCATGGCCTGAATTGGAAAATTGATAACATAATCTAAAATTCCAACAAAAAGGGATTTAAGAGCCACCATGGAGGAGCCAAATACAAGGAAAAACAATAGCAGGGCAAAGGAGAGTACCATATTAATGTTTGAAAGCCATTTGATTCCTTTTCCCACACCCGAAGCAGCCGATAGAATAGATGCTGCCATTACCACCACAAGTGCAATTATCATGGCAGTATTGGTTGGAGAGCCTTCGGCATTGATCATCCAATCTGCACCGCTTATGGTGTACATACCGGCTGCAAACTGGGAAATTCCAAATCCTATTGTCACTGCAACACCTAAAATGGTGGCAATTACTGCGCTGATATCCACCACATCTCCAAGCATACCCTCAAGTTTTTTGCCAAACAAGGGAGTGAGACCGGAACGGATGGTTAAGGGAAGATTCCGGTTATAGGTGAAAAATGACAGGGCAAGCCCCACAATGGCATAACATCCCCAGGCACTAAGTCCCCAGTGGAAAAATGACCATTTGTAAACAGAGCGCAGGGTCTCATCGGATTGGGCAGCCACGACACCTGAGATGGTATCCGGGTTGCTGGCAAAGTGATAGAGTGGTTCGGCAGTTGAGAATGTCAGCATGCCAATGCCGATACCGGCGCCGAACATCATGGAGATCCATGAAAAGGTCGAAAACTCAGGCTTTTGATTTTCATCGCCCAGAATGATTTTGCCGGTGGCAGGATTGATGGCAAGGAAGAAGCAGACAAATACATAAAAGGCCATGGCATAGATGTACCACGCTCCGAAGCTTTCAAATGACCAGCCCTGCATTGTTTTTAACAGACCTCCTGCCTGATCCGGAAATACTGCCGCCCAGATGGCCAGCACCACAATGAGAATTTTGGAACCCAGTGTTACTACCTGATTGAAGCCTTTGTAAAAGCCTCTGTTTGCAAGTTTGATGTTAAGTTCTGTGACAGGTGGGGTAATACTCATTAATAGATCTCCTTTATGTTCATAGTATAGGAATTTCCATTTTTATCCTGCAAAAGCAGTTGGTTCTGGAAAAGGATACCCGAAGGGTGTTAGGTTTTGTTACATGTTCTGTTTCCGATGTGTTATAAAATCAGCAAGTGCAATCTCCACTTCTGGATCTATCTCTGGCCTCTCATACTCTGCAAGGCGTTTCACCAATTGTTCCGATGCAATTTCATCAATGGTTTTTGCACCTGTTTTTTTCCAACTGCTGTGATCTTTTTTGTTGTAAAGCGATGTTTTGTAAAAGGCGGTGCGGCAGTTTTTAACTGTGTCGGGATCCATAAGATAATTGCCGCCTATGCCAACCTTTTTTATGCTATCCACATTTATACTTTCCATGGTGATATCAATTGGTGTGAGCATTCTTCTGATCATGCCGCAAAGCTCTTCATCAATAATCCATTTTTCGAGGTTGTTTCCAATGAATGTTCCCATCATGCCACAGGAGTGGAGGATAAAGTTTGCACCGTTTCTGACAGAGGTGCTTAAGCTTAATGCACCTTCGGCAAGGGCCTGGGCATCAGGCACATGGGAATCGGTGAGAGAACCGCCGGTACGGCATGGAAGTTTGTAGTATCTCGCCATTTGGGTGGTTACGGAATTTATGATCCAGGTTTCAGGTGAACCGATGGTGGCAGCACCTGTCTGCATGTTGGTGGGACATGATGTGGTACCATAAATGACAGGGGTGCCTGGATTTACAATTTGTGCCAGGGTCAGGCCTGCAAGTATTTCAGCATTCATCAAGGCAAAGAGGCCGGGCAGGGAGACAGGGCCTGATGTTCCACCCATTATCATGTTGAGAATTACAAGTGCCTGGCCGTTTCGGGCATATTCAATGATGGAGCCTGCCATCTCCTCTGCAAATTGAAGCGGGGATAGTGGGTTGATAAGACCTATGGTCACAACTTTATCTTTGATAGTTTCCCTGCCTCCAAAGGCAATGGCTATCATTTCCATAGTGTCCTTTGCGCTTTGTATAGTGTCTGTGCTGCCCATGAAAGGTTTGTCGCACAGGGTTATGTTGGCAAACAGCATCTCAAGGTATGCTGTACCTTCCACCACATTGGATGGTTCAATGTGCTTGAATCCGTTCATGTTGATATGTTCGGAAGTGTGGACAAGTTTGCAGATATTAGCATAGTCCTCCATGGTTCCGGGGCGCTGATTTCCATTCTTATCCATTATGAAAGGTGCGCCATAGGTGGGAACAAAAACCCAGTCATCCTCTCCTATATAGAGGCTTTTTTCAGGGGATCTTGCTTCAATTTTGAATCGGGATGGTGCATCTTCCACTGCCTTTAATAACTTTTCTTCCTCAAAATAGACGGTCTTTCCTTCAACTTTGAATCCGTTTTGCCGGAAAAGTTCCAGTGCTTCGGGTTCATTGAATGTAACTCCGGTGTTTTTAAGAATATTCATGGAGGCATTGTGGAGAAGTTCAATCTCGCCTTTTGTGATGGTCTGCATACGGTCATACATATTGTAGGCTCCTTAAAATTTTTTTTCAAAATTTCCTTGATGGTTCTTTTGCCTATAAAAGAGGCATTTTTAATATATTCCAAAAAGTTTTTAGAGTTGGCTGTTTGAGATTTCCAAAAGTGACCAGATTATTTCAAAAAGGGTGATGCACAAAATGATGAAGCTGGCCATGAAGTTTAGCAACAAGCATACCACAGGTGTTTTTGCTTTAAATATTAAGGTGTTGCGGTAATTTGGAAATAAAATAAAATATTTTTTAATAATTGGGATATTGAAAATAAAATGTGTTTTATTTTTTAGGAGGTTTTTAAAATATATTTTATCAAAGAATATAGGCATCCTTCATTTCCCGTTTTACACTTTCCGGAGTGATCTGCCCATTTTTAGGGAAGCGTTCCCACAAAAGTGTAAAGTATTTTTGGGATGACATGAAAGATGCCAGAATAGATATAGATTTTTATATTTTGGGGGGGCTGACTTCTATCCATGATAGTTTATCATGGAAATAGATACAAATTTGCATATTCGGGGTGGATGAATTTGGTGAGTTATTCTGAGGAGTTTTTTGGGGCTGGTTTGTAGTCCATGCGGTTAATGTCGTACCTTTTCATTTTGTAGTGAAGCAACTGGGGTGAGATACCGAGTTGTCTTGATGCTTTGGCAGCATTTCCACGGCTGTCTTTGAGTGCCTGGCATATGGTTCTGACTTCATTTTCTGTCTGAAGTTGAGCAAGGTTTATCGGGTGATCGGGTATGGATTCCGGAATAATTTCGGAAACGATCTTTTCGTTACTTTTTTCGTATGTGTTTTTATTGTTGTCTCTATTTTCATTTTTTTCATTTGGCATGAACAGGTCGTTTTTCTGGCTTAAATGGTTGTTGCTGCTTAAAATATCATTTTTATTTCCAAAACTGTTAATATGGACTGAGAGGTGTTCCTTTTTTATGACACCATTATTTTGGACCATATTCATTGCCCCTTCAATAACATGTTCAAGTTCCCTGACATTTCCAGGCCAGCGATAGGTGTGAAAAATTTCCATGACATTTGAAGAGATGGTATTAATATTTTTGTTAAGGGAGTGGTTGCATTTATTAAGGAAATGGCCGATCAGGGTTTCAAGATCTTTTTGCCTCTCTCTTAATGGAGGAATCTGAATAAAGACCACTCCAAGCCTGTAAAGCAGATCCCTTCTGAAGCGCCCTTCATTGCAGGCAACATGAAGAGGTTCGTTTGTTGTGCTGATTATTTTTAAATCAATATCAACCTCTTTTAAGGAACCGACCCTGCGTATTTTTTTTCTTGAAGCGTGCGTAACAATTTTGCCTGAAGGCCTATGGGCATGGAATTTATTTCATCCAGAAGCAAGGTTCCACCACTTGCCTTTTCAAAAAGCCCTTCTTTGTCAATGGAACCTGTAAATGCCCCCTTGGATGTTCCAAACAGAATACCTTCAAGCAGATTTTCAGGAATTGCAGCACAGTTGACAGCTACAAATCGTTTTTTGCTTCTGAAGCTTTTATTGTGGATTGATTGGGCAAAAAGTTCCTTGCCGGTTCCAGTTTCGCCATAAAGCATTATTGATGAAGGTGTGTTGCAGGCCATGCTGGCAGAATGAACCGCCTGAATAAATCTTTCATCATTACCTATAAGATCGTCAAAGGTGAAGCGTGTTCCGTTGCCTATATTCAGGCGTTCACGGTGGTGGTTTGACAGGTTGAAAGATTGAAGATCTCTTTTTGTCTCCTGGGAATTTGCATATTCAACCGTTTTATCCATGGAGTTATATTCTCTTATGAAACAGATGGTTCCACAGATTTCCCTGTTGTGGAAAAGAGGATAAACATTGTGAATGGAGTTGATCATCTTTCCAAGGTGGGTACGGTAGAAACAGGCCAGGTTCTCAATGGCTTTTCCGGTTCTCAGGCATTGCATTGTAGGGCTTATACCGTCATCAACTCTGTATATTTCAGTCACTTTTCTGCCTTTGACAAGATTTATGTCAAGGTCGTCAAGGTCAGCCTGGGTCTGGTTCATGTAAACAACTCTTCCTTCTTTGTTTGCTATAATGATGCCTTCATAAAAAAGATCCAGTATGGGTAGCATTGAAAAAAGAGTAAGATCCATATCTTGAACCGTTTTAGCTATGGATGATGCACGGGATATTTTTGTGTTCATCTGTAAATATTTTCTTTTGCAAAAAGATTAAGATGTGTCAGAAAAAGATATTTTACATTCAAGTATCTGCAAGATGCTTTTATTATTAATACTATCATATCTTTGATTGTGTAGGCAATGCAGAGATGGAAGTTGTAAGGCATGACTATAGTATATGAAGTATCCATAAAAACGCAACTGTCTGATTTAGATATGAAATTTACCTCAAAATTTATCTGTTGCTTAACCTGGGAGGTGAAAGGCAACATTTATTGTTTTTTATAATTATTACCCAATCAAATTTTGTGCCAGTGGCTGAAAATAGTGCAAAAAAGCGAGGGGAAGTTCTTTTTTTGTTTTTTGCTTGAACGGTTTTTTTAACTTAGGAATGGGCATGAAATAACTTGCCCATTTTGTTTTAAACGTAGCGGGTGGGATATCTTAAATCTTAAGGTTTTATTGGGTATGGTAATTCTTGACCGGCTAATTGAGCAATCTCAATGGCCACTTGATTTTGATTAATCAGATCACAATCAACTGTAATATCAGCATACTTTTTATATAGTATCTGTCTCTCTTCAAATAGCTCCATGAGAGTTTGGTTTTCTGATTTTGCAATTCCTCTTGTTTCAAAGTTATGAATACGTCTCTTCAGCTCTTCATAGCTTGCCTTTAAAAAGACAATTGTCGATATCTTTTTTAGGTGATTCATTGCCTTTTCACTATAGGGAACACTTCCGCCGGTGGCGATTACATGGTTATCAATATTCAACTTTAAAACCTCTTTTTCCTCAATAGTTCGCAAGTTCATATGGTCACTTTCATTGATGATCTGCTGAAGAGATTTTTGCTGGTTGATTTGAATCAGTATATCAGTATCTATGAATCCAAAAGAGAGATCTTTGGCAAGGATAATCCCTACTGTGCTTTTTCCGGCACCTGGCATACCTATTAGTGTCATGTTTGATTTCATTATTTTTCCTATTTTTATGATTTCATAAATAATTGTGTTGATAAATTATTAAAACACAAATATATCGTTTGTATTGGTGTGATTTTGTCAAAAAAATATATATATTAGAATTTTACTGTGGTCAATTTTTAATTTTTTTTGTATCACTTTCCTGATAAAGAAAGATTGATAATTTATAAATGGCCTTTGAAATTGAAAAAATATCACGAGTGGGATATGATTCAGGAAGGATAAAAAATATTTGTAACAATAAGGAAATAAGTCAATGATTCAAGGCATTCTCGATAATGATCTTTATAAATTTACCATGCAGCAGGCAGTCCATATGCTTTACCCTCGTGTTGATGCTGAGTATATATTTATAAACAGATCCGGAACTCCATTTCCAGCAGGTTTTGCAGAGAGACTCAAGGCAGAAATAAGAAATATGCCGGCGTTTCGTCTGACTTCTGAAGAGAAGCACTATCTGGACAAAACCTGCTATTTTATGACGCCGGTGTACATTGATTTTCTGCAACATTATCAGTATGACCCTGATGAGGTTACTATTGAACAGAAAAACGGTGAGCTGGATATAATAATAAAGGGTCCGTGGTATCGCACCATATTATGGGAAGTGCCTCTGATGGCAATGATAAGTGAACTCTATTTTGTCATGACGAACGCTGAAATTCTTCCCCACGAGAAACTGAAGGCAATCAACCTTAATAAGGCAACTGTTTTGAGCAAAAACAAGATCAGATTTGCTGATTTTGGAACCCGCAGAAGATTTTCATCAGCATCCCATATGGCATTGATTCAGGATATAAAAGGCGTTAAAAACAGCACTTTAATAGGTACAAGCAATGTTAATCTTGCAAAATATTTTAATATAAAACCAATTGGTACCCTTGCCCATGAGTGGTTTATGTTTCATGCGGTTTTAAATGGATATCGAATGGCCAACCGCACAGCAATTGATGCTTGGGCACAGGTTTTTCATGGCTCCCTTGGTATTGCTTTGACAGATACTTATACAACAGATATCTTTTTGGAAACATTCGATACTATGCAGGCAAAGCTTTTCGATGGTGTTCGTCATGATTCAGGGGATCCACTTGAGTTTATTGAAAAAATTATACGACATTATGAAAAGCTCCACATTGATCCAACCACCAAAACAATAGTTTTTTCTGATGGTCTGGATATTGATAAAGCTGTAATAATTCATAATACCTGCAAGGGTAGAATTCGAGATTCTTATGGTATTGGTACAAATCTGACCAATGATGTGGGGGTCACCCCTCTAAATATTGTTATAAAGATGTCAAAATGCAGGACAGCGCCGGATAAACCATGGCACAATGTTGTCAAGTTATCTGATAACATTGCAAAACATACAGGTGATGAGGAAGAGTTGATTCACTGTATAAATGTTCTCCAGAGGGGATTTTAAATCAGGGTGGTGTTGTTTTGAATTGACCCTGACATAAAAATATAATATAAATAAAAGATTTATTTCAGGAATTTAAGGGAATCCTGTGAAAATCAGGAACGGGCCCGCCGCTGTAACCGGGGATGAACCTTTGCCCTATATCACTGTTTGATGTCTGATTATCATCTGTCTGATGACAGCAGAATCTGGCATAAATGGGAAGATGCAGAAAAGTAAGTTGATCCGGAAGTCAGAAGACCTGCCTGAAAAAATAACTCATTGTGAATTCCCGTTGATTGTGATGGGAATCCGCCATGTATGTTAAGGAAGATTTGTTTTAGACTTATTCCTTATCCTGCGAGGTTGGGATAAACGGAAATTAAATATATGGATTTGAGGATAAAAACGGAGTCCCCATATCGAGATTATATCGGTATGGGGGCTTTTTTGTTTTGGTGCTATGCATTCCAGATTAATAAAACCTCATATTTGCTGAGTGTTCCGTCAAGATTTAGTTGTCGGGTGATTTTTGAGGATGATCACTTGATATTACGCACTTTCAATTGGCATTCTACCCGACAATCAAACCTTGAAAGACCACTGAGGCGTCACAGCGAAACATGAAAGTCGTTGTATATTAGCATGTTATGGAGACTTTGTAATAAAATTATTTTTAAGGTAAACAGGATGTGATGCATGTTCTCTGACAGTGAAAGAAAATTTGTGGAAAGAGTTGAATACCTGGGGATTTCTCTTCTTGCCTCTCTTCTTGTCGGGTTAATCCTGCTATCAGCTTCCATGGGTTATATTAAAATTCCTTTTCATGATGTTGCAAGGGTTGTGTTGTCTGCAATATATGATAATACATTCTCAATTTCTGATAATACGCTTTTAATAAGCGGTATTCCTGAGTCTCACTCTGTGATTGTTATGGATGTTCGCCTTCCGCGGATTCTCACCTGTGCCTTTGTGGGAGCAGCCCTTGCCCTTTCCGGCGTGATTTTTCAGGGGATTTTGCTCAATCCTCTTGCTGATCCCTATACTCTTGGAGTTTCTGCTGGTGCAGCCTTTGGTGCCTGTACTGCAATTTTGCTTAATCTGGGTGCTGCCTTTGTCTCTGTTCCTCTTTTTGCATTTCTGGGTGCAATTGCGACACTTTTTTTTGTGATATATCTTTCATATACCGGAAAAAACAGAGCTTCGGTTCTTTCATCCAACAGTCTTATACTTTCAGGCATTATTATTGCCGCAATTTTGTCTGCTGCAATTAGTTTTCTGAAATATCTGGCAGACGAACAAGTTGCTATTATTATTTTCTGGCTAATGGGAAGTTTTGCCTCAAAAACATGGATTGATGTGTTTGTTACTTTTTTATTTCTTGTATCAGGCTTTGCTGTTTCAATGATGTTTGCACGGGAGCTTAATCTTATCTCTCTTGGTGAGCGCTCTGCCTCAAGTCTTGGTGTGGATACCCGAAAGGTGACATTGATTCTTTTGATCACAGCTTCGATGCTGGCGGCAATTTCAGTTTCTGTTTCCGGAATTATAGGTTTTGTTGGCTTGCTGGTGCCTCATATGGTTCGATTCATTACAGGCCCTGATAATCGTAGATTAATTCCTCTCTCCATGTTTTCCGGTGCAATTCTGCTTCTTGGTGCAGATACTGTTACCCGAGCGGTTTTGCCCCACGAAATTCCCATTGGTATTTTAACTGCTCTTATTGGCGGGCCTCTGTTTTGTTGGATCTTTAAGCGGGGGAACCTTAGATAATGCCTATCTCAGTTAACAATCTGTTTTTTTCCTACGGTGATCGTGTCAGGCAGATTGCTCAAGTCAAATCTCAACAAATACCTGTAGAAAAAATAAGGGGAGATGAACATTCTCTTTTACCACCTGAAGATGCGTGCTCTATCCGAGGTATTGATCTTGATTTTAATGAGGGCTGTTTTTACTCCATTCTTGGGCCAAACGGATGTGGAAAAACCACGTTTATTGATCTTCTGATTGGCCATTTAAGACCTGCTTCTGGTAATGTTTTTCTCCAGGGCAAGGATATCGCCAGTTTATCAAGACTTGACATTGCAAAGCAGGTTGCCCTGGTTGCGCAAAATGACACAGTGAACTTTCCATTTACTGTGCAGGAGGTTGTTATGATGGGGCGTCACCCTTATATAAAACGATTCTCCATGCCATCCAGCAAAGATGTGGCTCTGGTTAAAGATGTGATGGAGAGAACAGGCGTTGATAGGTTTGCCTCAAGGAAAATCACAGAACTGAGCGGTGGAGAGCGTCAAAGGGCTCTTTTTGCCAGGGCATTGTGTCAGGATACTCCTTTTCTTTTTCTTGATGAGGCATTCTCCAATATGGATATCCACCACACTATCCGCCTGCTGGATATTGTAAGAGAGGATGTGCTTGAAAAGGGCAGGGGGGTGATTTCTGTGTTCCATGATATCAACCTTGCGGCAATATGGTCAGATATTCTTGTTTTTATGAAGCAGGGAGAGATTGTCTCCTGTGGTAAGACAAAAGATATTATGGATGAACAGTTGATTGAGGACGTGTTTCACGTGAAACCCAAAGTGGAGTATAATTCATATGCCCGATCAAAGCAGGCATCTTTTAGGTCGGAGATTACAACTATGGGAAAGAGTTGCAATGAATAGATATAACCGGTTTGAAAAACAAGTCAGATGCTACAAAATAAAAGTTGGTATGAACTTTGCTCTTCTGTTGAAGATATTTGTCATTATCTTCTCTGCTCTATTGTTAAATACCTATCCCGAGCTCTCTTATGGTGCTGCTGACTCCTGTGATGATCAGTCAAATATTTTGCTTGATAAGGTTAAATCAGAAGAAGCCATGCTGCAAACGCTACCTTTGATAACAGACTCAAGTGGTCGAAAAATTGATGTTGCATCGCCTTTTAAAAGAATTATCTCTCTGTATGGAGCACATACGGAAAATCTTTTTTATCTGGGACTTGACAAAGAGATCATCGGTGTGGCTCCAAAAGAGTCCTATCCTGAACAAGCAAAGCTCAAACCTTGGTTTTCATACCATGACGGACCAGAAAAATTTCTGGCAGCATCTCCGGATCTTGTGCTGGTAAGACCCATGATTGAACGGGGATATCCATCACTTATTGATCGTCTTGAAAAATCAGGAATTACTGTTGTTTCCCTTCAGCCGGCAAATGTTGAAGAGATGCTTGAGTATTGGAAAACTCTCGGGCTCCTGACAGGGAGAAAAGAAGAGTCGCTTACAATGGTGGAAGAGTTCAAAAAGAGAGTTAACCACTATGAATCCCTGACAGCTCACCTTGAAGATGCTCAGAGGCAAAAAGTCTATTTTGAGGCTATTCACTCAAAGATGAAAACATTTACTCCAGGCTCAATAGCACTTTTTGCCCTTAAAACAGCAGGTGGCATAAATGTTGCTGATGATGCCGAATCATCAAGGGGCAGCAATATTGGAAATTACGGAAAAGAGAGAATTCTTTCCCGTGCCTCTGAAATAGATGTTTTTTTGGCCCAAAAAGGTGTGATGAATCACACATCTGTGGAGATTATCAAAAATGAACCTGGTTTTGGGATTATAAAGGCTGTGAAAAATGGACAAATATATATAGTAGATGAAATGACAGTATCAAGACCGTGCTTCAGGCTTTTGCAGGGCATTGAAAGGATAGGGGAGATACTTTACCCTGAACAGTTCAGGCAGTTGCCTGAAAAAAAGGAATCAACAAGAGGAAAAAACAATGAGTAAATGTGGCAAATTATTTGGCATTGGCGTGGGGCCAGGAGATCCTGAACTTTTGACTCTCAAAGCAGTCCGTATGATCAACGAGGCTGATGTTGTGTTTACGGCTGCATCTGCCAAAAGAAATTACAGTCTGGCTCTGGAGATTGCACGACCCCATATGTCCGAGACAGCCGTTATAAAGTATCTCTCTTTCATTATGACCAAGGACAAAAAAGCTACGGAAAAGGCGTGGGATGAAAATGCATCCCGAATCGCTGCTGTTTTGAGGGATGGGAAAAGCGCAGCATTTCTTACTCTTGGGGATCCTACCACTTATTCCACATTTGGCTATATTTTAAAAAGCCTTAAAAAGGTGATGCCAGATGCAGAGGTGGAAACAGTTCCGGGTATTACATCGTTTCATGCCGCAGCAGCAAGGCTTAACAGAACGCTTGTGGAAGGTGAGCAGTCCCTTTTAATAACATCAGGTGCTTACGGCGGTGATCAGCTCCAGAGGGTAGGGGAGAATGTTGAGAGTATCGTCATGATGAAGGCATATAAGAATGTTAAGCAAAACAATGCTGCGTTAAAAGCTGCCGGATTTTTTGAGAAAAGTGTTGCCATCTCAAAATGCGGCAGGGAGGGGGAAGAGATTATCCCTGACCTCAATGAGCTTGAAAAGAGGGTTCCCAATTACTGGACTCTGGTGCTTGCGGCAAAATAACCCATGGCCGATTTAAGCCACCTTGATCATGAAAAGAGTAATAATGAGAGAAAAAAAGCCACAATATATAATCCTTTTGATTTCATTTGTCATTTCTCTGGCGATTGTCGGAATCTCCATTGCATATGGCGATTGTATGAGTCAGGATATGCTGCTTAACAGGCTTTTGTTGCCCATATTCAGGCTGCTCTGTTTTATTACCCTTGGCCTTGTGGTTGGGCAGATCATTGAATCCACCGGATGGACAGAGCGCCTTTCAGTTTTTGCAAGACCACTGTTTAGCTTTTCCAATCTCGGAAATCAATGCAGTGCTGCTTTTACAGCAGCTTTTGTTTCCGGTGTTATTTCAAATGCAATGCTTCTGAACTTTTATCAGGAGCAAAAGATATCTAAAATGCAGCTTTTTCTCACAAACTACATGAATCAGTTGCCAGCCTTTTTCCTGCATCTTCCAACTACTTTTTTCATTATTATTCCCCTTACTGGTACAGCAGGTGTTCTCTATTTTACCCTGACCTTTGCTGCCACTTTGTTGCGAGTGATTTGTGTGCTGTTGTTTGGGCACTTTTATAAGCCCGATTTTTCTGATGATGCTAAAAAAGATCCATCTGAAGACACAGGAGAGAAGCAGAATGATAATAACGGAAAAATTTTAAAGGGTAATAGAGTTGCTCACAGGGGAGAAGATAAAAGTTCCGGAAAAGAGAACGCAGTTAAAAAAAGAAAACACTGTTAGAAGAGATTAAAACCAAACTTCCTGCAAGGGTGGTCAATATAGCCGTATATGTACTTCCTATTTATACGTTGGTTTTTGTGCTCAATCTTAATGGTTTTTTCCGTTATCTCAATGATGCTCTCTCTTCTCATATCACCTTGAGCATAATGCCTGTTGAGTCGCTTTCTGTGGTTATGCTCAGCTTTGCTGCTGAGTTTACCTCTGGATTTGCCGCAGCCGGAGCTTTAATGGATGCAGGTATATTAACCACCAAACAGACTGTCATTGCCCTGCTACTGGGAAATATCACAGCTTTTCCTATTCGTGCTTTGCGTCATCAGTTGCCACGATATATGGGAATTTTTTCCCCCAAGATGGGCTTGCAGCTTCTTTTGTCCGGACAGATATTCCGTGTTATCAGCATTATTGCCGTTGGTTTGTTCTATTATGTTATAGCTTGATTTTCGGGCATGCTTCATTTCCCAGTTTACACTTTCCGGAGAGAAAACTCTGTGTGGCGGGAATCTCTCACAAAAAAGTGTAAAGTATTTTTGGGTTCAAATGAAGGATGCCGATTTTCGGAGGAAAAATTGATTCTGGAAAAGCATTGTGGTTCCATTGACGTTATCGGAGTGGGCCTCTCTTTTGGTGATCTTACGGAAAAGCATAAAAAGATAATTGCCTGTGCTGATCTTGTTGTGGGTGGAAAACGTCATCTTCAGCAGACCATGGAGAGTGGTGTGCTGAAAGGTGTTCCATGTGAAACTTTGACCATAACCGGAGATATTAATAGCATTATCAATACTATTAGGGATCGAAAAGAGCACTCGAGGATTGTGGTGCTTGCTTCAGGGGATCCCCTTTTTAATGGTATAGGTTCTACATTGATTACAGTCTTTGGAAAGGAGTCTGTCCAGATTCATCCGAATATATCTTCAATTGCAGGGGCATTTGCCGCCATTAAGGAGCCTTGGCATGATGCCACTCTTCTCTCTCTTCATGGTAAGGATATTGACAATCTGGCTGAGATCCTGAAAAAAAACCTTAAAATTGCCATCCTTACTGATAATAAAAAGACACCATCATGGTTAGCTGCTTTTCTTGTTGATGAGAATATATTCCATTTCAACATGTATGTTCTTGAAAATCTTGGAACCCAAAAACAGCAGATATATTTTTTTGATGATGTGTCTGTGGTTGAAGGAAAAAACTTTGCATCTCCCAATGTGGTTGTACTGATGGCAATGAAATCTTTTAAGCCGGATAGTATGGGTGGTGAAAAAAAATATAAGCCGTTGAATAACTTAGAATCTGTAATGCCGGATGGTGTGAACAACCAGATTGCAAAAAATGACCATGACAAGCCGTTTTTGCCTTCTAAACCTTCATGCCCAGAAAATTTGACCATCCCCGATAATGAAAACCATTTGGGGGGGCAGGGTAAAGTTTTACAGCCTCCTTTAATTTTTTCTGGAATGCCTGAGTCCATGTTTTTTCATGAAAACGGATTGATTACCAAACCGGAAGTTCGCGCAGTGGTGCTGTCAAAGTTGGAGTTGATAAATGATAATCATCTCTTCTGGGATCTTGGAGCAGGCTCAGGTTCTGTATCTGTGGAAGTATCAAGATTTATTCCTGCGGGTAAGCTTTATGCTGTTGAAAAAAATATAAGACGTATTTCTGATATCAGGCAGAATATTGAAAAATTTGGCATTGAAAACATTCATGTTTTGCAGATGGAACTTCCCTGTGGCATGAGTGATCTTCCTGAGCCTGATCGGGTTTTTATTGGTGGGGGAGGGCGCAATATTGATGATATTGTCAGAATCGCCGGAGAAAGACTTGCTTTAAATGGTGTAATGGTTGTCAATACAGTGCTTTTGCAGAGCATGAATATGGCATTTGATGTCATGAAAAATATGGGGTTTGATACTTCTCTTATTCAGATGCATGTTTCGGTTTCCCGAAAAATGCCATTTGGAGAACGGCTTGAAGCTCAGAATCCTGTATGGATCATTTCTGGTAAACGGATATGATTGCGTATCAATCACCCCCCCAAGTATAAAAATGATAGTCATTTTCACGGTAAAAAATCAATAAAAGGAGAAAGATAATTGGTTGTAGCAGACAATGCGCCATTTAAGGACGCTGAAAAGCTTTCTGACAAAGAGTTTTTGGCTATAAAAAGGAGTGATTTGTTTCCGGTTATTTTTGTAGGTGCAGGTCCAGGAGATCCTGACCTTATAACAGTTAAAGGGCAAAAAGCTCTTTCTGATGCAGATCTGATCATTTATGCAGGTTCACTTGTGCCTGAAGCTCTGTTAACCTGGAAAAAAGAGGATGCAGAAGTTTTAAACAGTGCGTCAATGACTCTTGATGAAATTGTTGAGAAGATTTGCGTAGCCCATGAGAGGCACAAGAAGGTGGTACGTCTTCACACCGGTGATCCATCACTGTATGGTGCCATCCTTGAACAGATGAGGGAACTTGACAGGCATGGTATTTCCTATTCCGTGATTCCAGGTGTGACTGCGGCATTTGCAGCAGCAGCAGCAATGGGGATGGAATATACCCTTCCCGAGGTTACCCAGACCCTTATTTTGACACGAATTGCCGGAAGAACACCTGTGCCGGAGAGTGAGTCCCTTGAGCTTCTGGCAGCTCACCAAAGTTCAATGGCCATCTATCTGAGTATTGCACATGTTGAGCGAGTGGAAAAAATATTGTCGGAGCACTACGGCAATAACTCTCTCTGCGCAGTTGCTTATAAGGTCAGCCATCCGGAAGAACGAATTGTTTTTTGTAAGATAGAGGATCTGGCCAAAACCGTTGCTGAAGAGAAATTGAACCGTCAGGCACTTATTATTGTTGGAAAGGTGGTGGAAAGTGCCAATCAGAAGAGTGATGTGATTAAGTCCAGGCTGTATGATTCCGGTTTCGCCCATGGGTTCAGGCAATAAAGGATTTATTGGAAATGACTGCCTCATGTAAAAAAAATCCAGAGGAGAGAATCGCTGTTTGGGTGATTACTCCCAATGGATTGCATCATGCCGGAAAACTAATCAGAGCATTGCCATATAGCAGACTTTTTGTCTCATCTACTGTTGCCAATGCCTGGCCGGTTTCTCAAATAATAGATGCATATTATGCTTGTGACTCATTGAAAAGTTGCAAAGGTGCCACTTCTTTTTATTCTGTTTTTGAAAGACTTTCCATTGCCATTGAGGAGAATTTCAGGAAATTTGATGCTCATATCTGCATATTTTCCACAGGTATTGCAGTAAGGTTGACAGGGAATCTTCTGAAATCAAAACTGAGCGATCCCGCTGTGGTTGTGATGGATGACTGTGCAAATCATGCAATAAGTCTTGTTTCAGGTCATATCGGAGGAGCCAATGAGCTGACCGTGAAAGTTTCTCAAATAACTGGGGCTTCTCCTGTTATTACCACTGCCACGGATGTTAATGGTTTGCCATCCATTGACATGATTGCAAGAAAGCTTGGTTTGATCATAGAAAATCCGGAAATGATAAAGCGCATCAATATGGCTTTTTTGCAAAAAAAGAGGGTAAGAGTTGTGGATCCTTTGAATCTGCTCACATCTCATATTCCAAATGTTTTTTTGACAGAGATATCAAATTCAGAAAACTCTGTGGGAAAAAACAGTATTATAAATGGTCATAATCATGATAACCATGATCTAACTGTATTTTGTTCAGATATGGATATTGAGATTGTTTCTTCCGTGAATGACTCAGATGTTTCTCTTGATTTCTCTTCTTCAGCGAATGGTTTAGGTATAGATAGTGAGAACTCACTTTCAGTGAATGGCTTAAATATAGATATTGAAAATACTATATCGTTGAAAAGAAAAGATGTCGTTTCACGTGAAACGATCATTTTGCGTCCCCGTTCCCTTGTAGCTGGGATGGGATGCAACAGAAATACTTCAACAGAAGAGTTGATGTCGTTTTTGCTCGACTCATTTAAACAGAATAATCTATCTGTTCAAAGCCTTGCCGCCATTGCTACAACTGTGGTGAAACAGGATGAAAATGGACTTTTGGAGTTGGGCAGGATACTTGATAAACCAATTATGTTTTTCAGTAAAGATGAGTTGAACTCGGTTGGCACCATTCAAAATCCATCAGAGATGGTGGAAAAACACTTAGGAGTAAAAAGCGTATGCGAAGCAGCAGCGATCCTTGCAGCAGACAACGGGAAACTGATTCTCCCCAAAATCAAAAAGGGAAATGCAACCCTTGCTGTGGCAAGAAAAAAGGCAGGCTTTTTGTAATAGGCACAGGCCCTGGAAGCCTTGATTACATTTCAAAAAGAGCCATTGATCTGTTGAAGATATCAGATTCAGTGGCGGGATATACCACATATATAGATCTTATCAAGGAAATCATAGAAGATAAAAAAATTATTTCAACCGGCATGATGAAAGAGGTTGATCGTGTTGAATCTGCAATAGACGAAGCCTTGAATGGAAATGTCTGCTCCCTTGTGTCAGGAGGAGATGCCGGAATTTATGCCATGGCCGGTCTTGTGTTTGAGTTGTGTGAAAAAAGAGGGGTCAATCTTGTTCGCCACTCATCTGCTTCTGCTGCTATAAAAGATAAAATTCCTGCTGCAATAATAGATAAAGTGCCTGCGCCTATAATAGATACAGTGGAGCCGGTGGCAAACTTGAACTCTGATTCTGAATCTGTCAACAATGCAGATTTTGAAGGTGGAGAGACTCCTCTACAAAAGGGTGATCACTTAGCTGATTCAATTGAAATTGAAGTTGTCCCCGGAATTCCTGCACTTGCTGCCGGTGCATCACTTATAGGTGCCCCTTTGACACATGATTTTGCTGTGATAAGTTTAAGTGATCTTTTGACTCCCTGGGAAAAGATTGAAAAAAGAATTGAATCAGCAGCAGCTTCAGATTTTGTGATTGCCATCTATAACCCCAGAAGTAAAAAAAGGGACTGGCAGTTGGCTAAAGCCAGGGAACTTATCCTAAAACATAGAGCACCAGAGACACCAGTAGGAATTGTCACCTCTGCCATGAGGGAGAACCAGAAAGTTATCATTACTACACTAAAGGAGATGGATTGTACGGAAGTCGGGATGCAGACCATTCTGTTGGTTGGAAATGACAGCTCTGTTCAGTTTCTTGATTTTATATATACTCCAAGAGGCTACTCAAAAAAATATAACCTATAGATTCCAGATAAACATTTTGCATGTAAGAAGCTCAAAATCGAGATCTTGTTGGCTTTCTTGGCATTTTTATATGAAAGTCTCAGTAAGTGGCTGTTTTTAAAAGGACTTTCATCTCTTCGATTGTGACGTGAATCCGCCATGTACGTTATATGAAAGTC
>NZ_LT828559.1:36530-71271 GCF_900170035.1 Desulfamplus magnetovallimortis
TTTTTATATGAAAGTCTCAGTAAGTGGCTGTTTTTAAAAGGACTTTCATCTCTTCGATTGTGACGTGAATCCGCCATGTACGTTATATGAAAGTCTCGGTAACAGCCTGTTTTTAAAACGACTGTCATCTCTTCGATTGTGGCGGTCATCAGCCATGTACGTTATTGCATTTGTCTGAATCAGGATAACCAGGATTTACAGGATGTCCAGGATTTTTATCCTGTAAATCATTATCATCCTGGGTATCCTGATTCAGACAGTAGTGATAAGGCTCAAAAGAGCATAGGTGTCGGCTTTGAAAAGAACACCAATCGCCTGCCCTTACATGCATATCAGTACATTTAATTATCTGGAATACTATATCACAAAAAAGTGTAAAGTACTTTTGGTGTCATATCTAAGGATGCCGATATTGTTAGGAGAATAAACCGAGGATGAGAAAATTTAAACCCATTGCCGTGTTTGGTACAGGCTCGGATGTAGGAAAAAGCATTGTCGGGGCTGCAATCTGTAAATCCCTTGCTGATAGAGGGGTCGCGGTGGCTCCCTTTAAAGCCCAGAATATGTCCAACAACTCAGGTATCACCCCTGAAGGTCTTGAGATGGGGCGTGCTCAGATTGTACAGGCCGAGGCAGCAGGTGTTGTTCCCCATGTGGATATGAACCCTGTACTGCTTAAACCAACCGGTGAGAAGGGTTCCCAGGTGGTTCTTAACGGAGTTGCAGTTGAAAACAGCACTGCAATGGAGTATCACAGTAAAAAAGAATTCTATTTCAATGAGGCATGTAGGGCATTTGATCGCCTTCGGGACAGATACGAAATGATAGTCATGGAGGGGGCAGGTTCCTGCGCCGAGGTTAACCTGATGCCTTCAGATATTGTCAATTTCCGGATGGCAGATTATGCAGGTGCTGATGTGATTCTAGTGGCTGATATTCATCGTGGCGGGGTTTTTGGTCAATTGGTGGGGACACTTGAATGTTTGCCGGACAGGTACAGAGATATGATTAAAGGTTTTATCATCAACCGGTTTCGGGGTGATATCAAGCTTTTCAGAGAGGGAGTTGAGTGGATAGAGAAGAGAACCGGCAAAAAAGTGATGGGAGTACTTCCCTGGTATCATCATTTCAGAATTGATGCTGAAGACTCTGTTGAGCTTGAGGTTTTGTCTTCTGTCTCATCTCTTGAAAAAAACAAACCTGCCATTGCAGTAATAAAGCTTAAACATATTTCTAATTTTACAGATTTTCATGCACTCGCAGATACACCCGGGCTTCAGGTGATTTTTCTTGAAAAGCCCGTTGAGCTTGATAGGTTCAAGGCTGTTATAATCCCGGGTTCAAAGAATACAAGATCAGATCTGCAATGGCTGAAACAAACCGGCTGGGATCAGAAAATTAAATCTTTTGCAGCATCTGGAGGGCATATTCTGGGGATATGCGGAGGTTATCAGATTCTGGGCAAACATGTGGATGACCCAAACGGCCTTGAAGGTAATCCCGGTATAACAGATGGACTTGATCTTCTTCCGGTAAATACCATTTTGAAGGCACCCAAGATCACAACATTAAGTACTTTTATATGGTATGATTTTACCAGAGATTTTCTCGATATTGGTGAGGGGTATGAAATCCATATGGGCCATACCACTCGTTTTGCTGGCTCTCCCATGTTCAAGGTTCATTCCAGAAACAGCATGGTATGCCATGATGAGGATGGGACTGTTTCACGTGAAAAAAATATATGCGGAACATATATGCACGGTTTGTTTGATGTTCCAGTCATTAAAAACAGGTGGCTTGAACAGGCAGGAATTGATATGGAACAGCATCTCTATGATAACAGAGCGTCCTCATATGAGCCGGATGGTATTGCCAGAAAAAAGAGAGATTATCAGCTTTTGAAAGAGCATTTTGAAAGTCATGTAGAACTTGACATTGTTTTTCCGGCACTAAGCCGACAGCTATGATCTTTTGAGCATTGTCAACACTGTCTGAATCAGGATACCCATTATTGGGGTAGTGTCATAAAAGTGTTGATATCTTTTTGTGAAAGCCCTGCTGAATCAAGGTTTGTGAAGAGCTCATCAACATATTTGGGACACCACACCATGATTAACAGGATAAGGCAGGATTATTTATCCTGAACATCCTTTTCATCTAAGTGCTTCTTCAAGTTTAAACTGTCGGGTGATTTTACAGGTAATGCAAAGCGAAGAGGCATTTTCTACCCGACAATCAAACCTTGAAAGAACACTAGTTATCCTGATTCAGATAAATTCAATAACTGTCAAAAGGCAACAAGAAGTCGATTTTGAGAAGATAAGAATCTGCGCTTTTTACAGGGCTACGCCTGAAAACGTATCGTCACGGAGTGAATAAATAAATTGAATAAAAATACAAATATCAACAGGATCACCCTTGTGATTGGAGGATGCAGAAGCGGAAAAAGCAATCATGCTCTTTTCCTTGCCAATAAGGCTGTCTCTGTAGAAAAATCATGTGCGGACTCACAAATAGAGGCGTATGATAATGCTGAATCTGATTTAAATGATAAATACGGGCATAAGAACATCAGAAAAATTTTTATGGCAACATCGGTTCCCACTGATAAAGAGATGGAAAAACGGGTTAACAAGCATCAGAAAGAGCGGGGTGAAGATTGGTGTACTGCCGAAGTGCCCATTGAACTGCCATTGGAGATTAAGCGTGCTTCTGCTGATGTTATTATTGTGGACTGTCTGACACTTTGGGTTTCAAATCTTTTGTTTAATGGATTTGGTGAGGAGGGGATTTTTTCCAAAACCATGGAACTTCAAATGGCTCTTAAAGATCTCTCTTCTTCCGTTTTTCTGGTAACTAACGAAGTTGGTATGGGTATTGTTCCTGAAAATGCCATAGCCAGGGAATTCAGGGATATGGCTGGCTATGTCAATCAAAAGATTGCCGAGACTGCGGATGAAGTGGTTTATATGGTGGCAGGTATTCCGTGGAAGATAAAGCAGTAGATATAGCTTTCCAGAAAAATATTTTATTTTTTGGTTAAAAAAAAATAATAAGATAACAGATAATTAGACTTTCCATTATCAATTTAATTATCTGAATTCTTTCGTTACGGAAACAAGGAGTCTTAATGATCTCAAAATTATTAAAAAAAGAAATAATCGAATCCATATATGAATCTGCCACAGATATCTTATCAACCACAGGCATTGAATTTGATATGGAGAGCGCAAGAGAACTTTTTAAAAAAAATGGTGCCGGAATTGATGGTAAAAAAGTCTATATTTCCCCTTTTCTTCTGGAGAAGAGTTTGGGGTTGATGCCTCAGTATATCCATGAATCAACTGATAATAAAAAGGTGGTTGCAGGCTCACCCTTTTCAAATTCACCCATGGTTTTAGATGACCGGACAGGAGATGTCAGAAATGGTACTGTTGAAGATGCTGTCAAAATGTATCAACTTGCAGAGACTTCAGAACTTTATGAATCTGTAAATCCCGGAATTGTGGATCCCGAAGGAAATGACAGTGAGGATAAATTCATTGCTCAAATCGCCATGCTATTGAAATATTCCGACAAATTCCCAAGTCTGGGATTGCGAGCAACTCCATCTAATACAAAAAATGGTAATGTTTATGCAAGTGCCAGAAAAGCGATAGAGTTGATAAAGGAGATCAAAGAAGAGGATAAAAAAGCGGTTATGGGACAAGGGATCTGTCCAATGGCACCTTTATCCTATGATGAAGAGAGCTTGATCAATTTAACCGTTCTTGCCGAGGAGAATCAGGATATTACAATTTCTCCATGTACTTTGTCATTCATGACAGGTCCGGAAAGCCTTATGGGAATCGTCATTCATGATGTTGCCATTTGTCTTGCAGGGGCTGTATATCTTCAGCTTCTGAAGCCCGAGACAAGCGTGGCCTTCACAAATTTCTCCACAATGACGGATATGAGAACCATGCAGCCGGTATATGCAAGTCCGGAGTACCTACATGTCCAAATAATGTTCTATGAGGTTTGTCAATATTTCGGGATGAATAGTGTGCTTTGTGGATGCCTTGCTGATGCAGCCAGAAATGATTATCAGGCAGGCTTTGAGTCCTGTCTTACGACAATTGCCCCTTTTTTCATGACAGATGTTGATAGACTCTGGTGTTATCCTGGGCATATGGCGGCATTTTCCGGTGGAAGTTTTGATAAAATGATATTTGATGAGGAGTTGCTGATAAATTGCAATCGGGTTCTTCAGGGCATGAATCTTTCCATTGATCCTCTGCTTAAAGAGAAACTTGAAAAAGCCCATGAAACAAAAAGTTTTCTTACAATTGGGGATGTCAATATTTATAGAAAAGAACAGAGAATAAGTAAAATTTTTGATAAAAGGGGGCTTAACTCCAACAGCTCTTCACTGGAAAGTCCCATCCATCTCAATGCCAGAAAAGAAATAGATAGGCGGTGCGCTGAGTATATCTTGCCGGAACGGAGCAAAAGACAAAAGGCTTTGCTTCAAAAATATTTGCCATCTCAATGTAAATATTAACAAAAATTTGGCTTCCACTGCATCATTATGGAAAAAATTTATACTTTTTTAGGCATCTTTCATTTCTCGGTTTACACTTTTTTTGAACCATGATTTTCATGATTAAGGGATTACCTTGATTTTTAATCGTGTTAATCCTTAAATCCTTTAATCATGGTTCAGAATTTTTCTAAAAGTGTAAACTAATTTTGATTTGATATGAAGGATGTCCTTTTTTAGTGGAAAATTATGCGAAAGATTGGCATCTATTAAAGGCATGGTTCATACATAATCATTTTACACTTTCTGAAATAACACTACGTTTTCAGGGTGTTCCCCCCAAAAAAGTATAAAGTACTTTTGTGGGGATATGAAGTATGCCCTATTAAAGCTGAAAATAAGGATGCAACAGAGGCAAGGCATGCCTTGTCTCTACTGTATTTTTATCGAACTCTGGAACCCCCCAACTGATGCGCATTTCCACATTTTCTTCATCAAGATCAATAATTACTCAAAGTTGACACATATGATGTTGTAAGTTTTGTCAATACTGTCTGAATCAGGATTCCCAAGATTAACAAGATAAGGCAAGATTATATATCCTGAGCATCCTATCCATCCTGGTTATCCTGGTTCAGACAACTGCAATAACTTCTGAACAAGCAATAAGATGTCGATTTTGAGTAATTATATTATTGCCTTGTCATATTTTATATCCCTGCTGAAAACCTCCATACCTTTTTTCATGGCACAAAAGTCTCCGCACATGGTGCAGGTTTTCTCTTCCCTTGGAGAACGTTCGGCACGCATCTGTCTTGCTATTTCAGGAAACATTAGATATTTCCCAAGATCTTCCCATCTCATGTCCCGCCTTGCCATTGCTGCCAGTTTTTCATTTTCCCTTTTTTCAGGATACTTTGCAATATCACCAATGCGAACAGCAAGACGGGTTGCCCTTACACCCTCACGAACATCTTGTTCATTTGGCAGGGCAAGATGCTCGGCAGGGGTTATGTAGCATACAAGATCTGCACCATGCCATGAGGATGTTGCAGCACCAATTGCAGATGTTATGTGATCATAACCGGCTCCTGTATCAGCAGGAAGAGGCCCAAGCACATAATAGGGAGCGTTTCCGCTCATGCGTTTTTCAAGCATTATGTTTCCTTGGATCTCGTCCATTGGAACATGCCCAGGGCCTTCCACCATCATCTGGCATCCCATCTCACGTCCAAGCTCTGCAAGCTCACAGTTTATTATCATTTCTGCCATCTGTGCCCTGTCATGGCTGTCATGTATGGCACCTGCCCTGATGCCGTTTCCAAGGGAGAGAACAGCATCATATTTTTTCATGATGGAACATACACGGTCAAACTGCTCGTAAAGGGGGTTTTCCTTTCCTGTGGCATCCATCCAGGCAACCATGAACGTTCCCCCCTTGGAAGCAAGTCCGCCATAACGGAATCCCTGTTTTCTGAGTCGTTCAATGGTGTATTGATTAATTCCGCAATGTATGGCCATGAAGCTCAGGCCATCCTCAAGCTGTTTTTCAATCAGTTCAAAAAGATATTCAGGATCAAGTTTTGCAGGATTATGATATTTGCGGCCAGTCTCCTTGAACGCCTGATAGAGTGGAACATTTCCCACAGGCAGGCTAACAGCTTTTAGCACTTCACGGCGTATGGCATCCATGTCACCGTCTGCTGAAAGTTCCATCAGGGTGTCGGCTCCCTCCTCCTGGGCTGCGATGGCTTTTCTCACCTCTGCATCAATACTGCAAATATCTGAAGATGTGCCAATGGATACATTGACTTTGGTTCTCAAACCTTTTCCAATACCTACAGCTTTCTGGCTTTTTCTCAAGGGATTGTTGGGAATGACTATCTCGCCTTTGGCAATTCGTTGGCGGATAGTTTCTGACTCAACATTTTCATCCTGAGCAACCTGTTTCATCTGCTCTGTAATCACTCCTGCCCTGGCAAGTTCAAGCTGGGTTTTAATGCTTTTCATGGTTTTTGTCCTTTTTTGCATTCAATTAATTTTTGAATATATCTTCTGGCCTGAAATTATTCCTAAAGCATGTTACCGTGAAGCTGCATCTCTTCATTTCCATGTCAGAGCATGCAAGATATCGTTACATGAAGGTTTTGGATGTAAAAAGCCATGTTCCGGACAAAAAAAATCCCGGAACCGACATATTCTGTCAGCCCGGGATTTACCATCTCGCCTGGGTACAAACTTTTAACCTGGCAGGTCTTCTGACTCACGGATCATCCTTGCTCCTGCGTCTTCCCACAAAGCTTAAAAAAACTCTTTGCAGTGACATTTATGCAGGAGCTCGTCCCCGTTTACAGCGGCGGGACCGTTCCGGTTTTTCACCGGATTCCCATTTTAAGGCAATATATAACGTGCTGTTATTTAAAGGTTAAGCACCATTATCGCCACCTGGTCAAAAATAGAAAAAACTTTGAATAGTGCTTTGTCAAAACTAATAATTAGGGTGCAATGAACTGTAGAGAAACAAGGCTTGCCTTGTCTCTACCGGGTTTTCATCAGATGAATTTTATCTCAGAACCCTAAAATTAAGTGCTGACAATTCAATAGGTTTTGTGAACCCCAAAAAAAACAAGGCTTCAAGAAAAATTCCTGAAGCCTTCTATTTTCTAATGGTCGGGGCGAAGAGATTCGAACTCCCGACATCCTGCTCCCAAAGCAGGCGCGCTACCAGACTGCGCTACGCCCCGATAATTTATCAAAAAGCTTCTATCATCTTGTTTAATGAAAATCAAGGAAAATATCATTTTAGGAATTTTTTTATGTGAAAATCTCAGCAATGACTGCTTTTTAAAACGACTTTCATTCATTCGGTTGTGGCATGTTGACCTGCCATGGGGGTTATAAGAATAAGAAACTCCTCGTTTTTTTCTATTAAGGAATTTATTTTTAATAACTTGCCCATTCATCTCACCTCCAGCCACCTCTTACAGGCTTGCGATGGGGAGCTTGGGTAAGTTAATTAAACCCAATTACTAAGGAGTTTCATGCTTTGTTGTGGCAGGCATATGGGTCTGCCATGACTGTGATAATAAATGGCACCAAGGTATTGAAATAAAATCTTTTTTCAATTTTCTTGACACTTTTGTGGATAAGGATTAACTTAGTTCATTTTATTTAATGGTGGCTGCCCACCCACGGGGTTCGGGTTGGCTGGACGTTATTACAGTACATTTGGTAACAGAATGCTTCAGCGTTTTTGATCGTAGAAAGGAATGTAATGCAGGTAAATATAGAAGATGTAAATACAGTTAAAAAGCATATACACTTTGAAATCCCGTGTGAAGATGTGAAAATCGAGCTTGATAAAGCTTATAAAGAGCTAAATAAAACAGCTTCAATAAAAGGATTCCGTAAAGGTAAAATACCCCGCAAAGTTCTTGAGAGCCGTTTTGGCAAAGATGTTAATGCAGATATATCTGCACGAATGGTTCAAAACGCCTTTGTGGAAGTAGCCGAGAATAATGACTATGAAATCATTGGAAAGCCTGTGTTCAATCCTGAAACACCAGTGATTGAGCAGGGGAAAGATTTAATTTTTGATCTGGATTTTGAGATCAGACCACAGCTTGATGATATTGACTTTAAGGGGCTTGAGCTTAATAAAAATCTTTACAGAGTAACAAATGAAGAGATTGACGTACAGCTTAAAATGATCCAGAGACAGATGTCCACAAAAGAAGTTGTGACAGAAGAAAGACCTGTAAAATCATCTGATTTTGTGATGATTGATTATGAGGGTTTTGTTGATGGAGAACCTTTTAGTGCAACTCCCAAGGTTGAAAATTATGTGATGAGTATAGGAAGTAAAGCTCTTCCGGAAGCTTTTTCGGAAAAACTTACAGGCTCCATGTCTGGCCAGGAACTTGAGATTGAAGTTGTCTATCCTGAAGATGATAAAAATAAAGAGATTGCTGGTAAAACAGTGCTTTTCAAAGTACTTCTGAAGGAAATTCAGGAGCAGGTGCTTCCACCAATTGATGACGAGCTGGCAAAAAAACTTGGTCAATACGAAACCCTTGAAGATGTAAAAAAGGTTATTGCAAAAAATCTTCAGATGGGAATTGAGACAAGAGTTCACCAGGAGATGAGTGAACAGATATTTCAACAGCTTCTTGATAGGTGTCAGTTTGATACTCCTGATGCTCTTGTGGATGCAGAGCTTAACGCCATTGTTGCAGAGACTGAACAGAACCTCGCCCATAATAATCTTACCATGGAGGAGCTTGGATTTACTGTTGAATCCATAAAAGAACGCTCCCGTGAAGTAGCTGAAAAACAGGCACGGCGTCATATTCTTCTGGGCAAGATAATTAAGCAGGAAAATCTTGAGCTTAACGAGGAAGAGATCGAAAAATTATGTATCTCAATGGCTTATGCAATGGGGGCTACTACGGAAGTCGTAAAGGCGCTGTTGCAGGAGTCTCCTCAGCAGGCTGAATATATAAAATATACTGAGCTTGAAAAAAAGGCTGTGAATCTTATTATAGATAATAGCACTATAATTGAGGTAACACCTGAAATAGAAGGTCAGTCAGCTTCCATTGACGATGCTTCAGAAAAAGAAGAAGCAATCTCCTCTGACCCAACAGAATAGAGATGGCTTACAGTTTCAGGAATTAAGGCCGAAATAATTTACCCTCTCTTCCCATATGTTTGTAATATGGGGGCTTGGGGTGAGCAAAAGCTTGAATTATTCAAAATCGGCTTTCTATCCACAATTAAAAAATGAAAATCATGAACAGTTTTTTATATTGATCTTCAGCAGGCAGAATTATTTCGCTGAAGCATCAATTTTTTATGGTTTTCATTTTTTTGTTGTAATCTGGTCGTACTATATTTGACTGGATAGTATAAAATCGAGAATAAAGGTGACCGGTGTTTTTTTTGTTAGAAAGCATCCATAACATACTATATGCTCAAAGTTGACACCTATGATCTTGTAAACCTTGTGAAAACTGTCTGAATCAAGATTCCCAGGATTAACAGGATAAGGCAGGATTATCTATCCTGAACATCCTATCCATCTTGGTTATCCTGATTCAGACAAATTCAATAATTGCTGAAAAAACACTAAGATGTCGATTTTGAGTATATATCATGGCTTTCATGCATCGTTGTGATGCCCTCCAATCATGAGGGTTTTTATAAGAAAGTCCCCGTCTTTTAAGGTTTTAAGGACTTTCATGCTTCGTTGTGGCAAATATGTATGCCATGGCCGTTATATGAAAAAACTCTGTAATTAGTTGTTTTTATGAAGACTTTTATTCACTCAATTGTGGCGGAAATCCGCCATGCACGTTAAATAATAAACAAAGGAGTTTATACAGTGCCTTTAATACCCATGGTCGTTGAGCAGAGTAATCGGGGAGAGCGTGCCTACGACATCTATTCAAGACTGTTGAAGGACCGGATTATTTTTCTGGGTTCAGCGATAAATGATGAAATTGCAAATCTTATTGTGGCTCAGCTTCTTTTTCTTGAATCCGAAGATCCTGAAAAAGATATTAATTTTTACATAAACTCACCTGGTGGAGCAGTAACTGCGGGTCTGGCGATATATGATACCATGCAGTACATAAAACCCGATGTTTCAACGGTATGTGTGGGGCAGGCAGCCAGCATGGGCGCTCTTCTACTTGCAGCAGGCGCAACTGGAAAGCGCTACTCCCTTCCCAACTCGAGAATCATGATTCATCAGCCCCTTGGAGGTGCCCAAGGTCAGGCTTCTGATATAAAAATCCAGGCCAACGAAATTTTGCGCATGAAAGATGTATTGAATAAAATTCTTTCAAGCCATACAAACCAGGATATTGAGAAAATATCCAATGACACTGATCGTGATTTTTTCATGTCAGGCGCAGAAGCACTTGAGTATGGTATTGTAGATCGTGTTGTGGCTGACAGAGAAGATACCGAAGATCCTTCAAAGGAGGCTTGATATGGCCCGAAAAAAAGATGACGGCGACCAGTTCTTCTGTTCATTTTGTGGTAAAAACCAGAAAGAGGTTAAAAAGCTCATCGCCGGGCCAAGTGTTTTTATCTGCAATGAGTGTGTAGGATTATGTGACGAGATCATTGAGGATGAGGAAAAAAATGAAAAATCCTTTATGTCCGGCTCTCGCAGAAGCCTTACTCCAAGGGAGATCAAGGATGTTCTTGACACATATGTGATAGAGCAGGATCAGGCCAAAAAGGTGCTCTCTGTTGCAGTTTATAACCACTATAAACGCCTTGATTCTGATATTAATCGTAAGGATGATGTTGAGATTCAGAAGAGTAACATACTTCTTATCGGCCCGACAGGTTGCGGAAAGACACTTCTTGCACAGACCCTTGCAAAGTTTCTTGATGTTCCCTTTACAATTGCAGATGCCACAACTTTGACCGAAGCCGGCTATGTTGGAGAAGATGTTGAAAACATAATCCTTTCTCTTGTTCAGAATGCTGATTATGATATTGATAAAGCCCAGAGGGGTATTATCTATATAGATGAGATAGACAAAATCTCCCAGAGGGGAGACAACCCTTCTATAACAAGAGATGTTTCCGGAGAAGGTGTACAGCAGGCACTTTTGAAAATAATTGAAGGAACAACAGCAAGTATTCCTCCAAAAGGCGGACGTAAGCACCCCCAGCAGGATTTTGTAAAAGTTGATACGTCAAATATCCTTTTTATATGTGGTGGAACATTTACCGGCCTTGAAAAAGTTGTTCAAAGAAGAATCAGCAGCAAATCCATGGGATTTGGAGCCAAGATGACCAGTCGCAAAGAGAAAAATATTGGAGAGCTTCTCGAACTTCTCAAGCCTGAAGATCTTATTCGTTTTGGTCTGATCCCTGAATTTCTTGGAAGATTGCCGGTTGTCACTTCACTTGGAGAACTCAACGAAGCATCATTGATCAAGATCTTGACAGAACCCAAAAATGCCCTTGTAAAACAGTATCAGCGTCTTTTTGAATTTGAAGGCATTATGCTTAAATTTACGGATGAAGCTCTGGTTGCCATGGCAAAAGAGGCTGTAACACGTAAGTCTGGCGCAAGAGGATTAAGGGCGATAATGGAAGAGACCATGCTTGATATTATGTATGAATTGCCATCCATTGAAAATGTCAGAGAATGCGTAGTGGGGGAAGAGGTTGTGCTGACCCATGAAAAGCCCATCCTTCTGTTTGAACAGAATAAAAAACAGGCATGACCCTGCTCTCATATGACATTGAAGGGAACTGATTTTCTAATATGATCAACTTATCCAAATTGTTCAACTATGATGATGCAATATCTGACCCTGAAGAACTCCCTCTTCTTCCTTTGCGGGATCTTGTGCTCTTTCCACATATGACTGCACCGGTTTTTGTGGGAAGAAGCAAATCCATAAACGCCCTTTCACGGGCAATGACTCAGGACAAGAGAATCTTTCTTGTTACACAGAAGCATCCGGAAGTGGTAAAACCAAAAATAAGTGATATCTATCTTACTGGAACAGAAGCATCCATTACCCAGATTCTGAGACTTCCCGATGGTACTGTAAAAGCCCTTGTGGAGGGTCTCAGAAGGGGAAAAATCAACAGTATTCATGGTCATGAAAATGAATCCTATGCCACTGTCCGTTTTCAACCCATTAACGACGATCAGTTTATTCTGGATAAATCCAGGGCAGAGGCAGCCATCAGGACAGTAACCGAAGCATTTCAAAAATATGCCAAACATTCTGGCAGCATTCCTAAAAGTATGCTTCAAAATATTGAAATTCTTTCCAGGGAACACTCCAAATTTGCAGATATTATTGCATCTCATATGCCCTTTAAACTCAATGACAAACAGACTCTGCTGGAAGCCGTTGACCTTGAAGATCGTTTTCTCCTGCTTCTCCGCCTGATAGAAGAAGAGATTGAAGTCCTTGCCATGTCCCAGAAAATCAAGGTGAGAGTAAAGGAGCAGATGGAGAAACTCCAGAAACGCCACTACCTTACAGAACAGATGAGAGCCATCAAAAAAGAGATGGGAGAGGATGAGCAGCAATCCAAGACAACCCAGGAGTTTCAGGAGCTTGAGAAAAAAATAAAACGTAAAAGGCTGCCAAAAGAGGCATCTTCTGTTGTTAGAACAGAGTTGGATAAATTTGGCAAGATGTCTCCAATGTCTTCGGAAGCAACTGTTGTCAGAAATTATATTGAATGTATATTGTCTTTGCCCTGGTATCGTAAAAGCAGGAAAAAAATTAACATTGATGAAGCAGAGTCTATTTTAAACAGAGATCACTATGGCCTTGAAAAGCCAAAGGAGCGAATTCTTGAATACCTTGCCGTACAGGTGCTGGTAAAAAAAATTAGAGGTCCTGTGTTGTGTCTTGTGGGACCTCCCGGAGTTGGAAAGACCTCCCTTGCCAAGTCAGTTGCAACCTCAATGGGGCGCTCTTTTGCAAGAATTTCACTTGGTGGTGTCAGGGACGAAGCAGAGATAAGGGGGCACAGAAGAACCTATATAGGAGCCATGCCGGGCAAGATAATCCAGACCCTTAGAAAAACCGGTTTTAACAATCCTGTATTTTGTCTGGATGAAGTTGACAAAATGAGCACTGATTTTAGGGGTGATCCCTCTTCTGCACTGCTGGAAGTGCTGGATCCTGAGCAAAATCAGTCATTTAATGACCACTATCTTGATATTGAATATGACTTGTCAGATATCCTTTTTATTACCACAGCAAACACCCTTCATGATATCCCTGCACCTCTTCAGGACAGAATGGAGGTGATTCGTATTCCGGGATACACCGAAAATGAAAAGGAACAAATTGCCCACGGATATCTGATACCCCGCCAGATGGAACAAAACGGCATGAATAAAGACCTTGGGTGTTTTACAAAAGATGCGGTGATCTCCATAATTCGTCAGTACACAAGGGAAGCCGGAGTAAGAAACCTTGAGCGGGAAATATCCTCTGTTTTGAGAAAAGTTGCCAGAAAAATTGTACAAACAGGAGAAAGAAAACCATATACAATAACACCAGAATCCCTTGTCAAATATCTTGGTAAACCCCGTTTTAGAAATGGTGTCCTGGAAAAGGAAGACAGGGTAGGCATTGTAAACGGGCTTGCATGGACCCAGGTTGGAGGAGAGCTTCTGATCATTGAAACCGTTACCATGAAGGGCAAGGGTGCAGTTTCTGTCACAGGAAAACTTGGTGAGGTGATGAAGGAGTCCGCAAGTGCTGCTGTAAGCTATGTGCGTTCACGCTCGGCAGCATTGGGAATTCGTGAGGATTTTTATAAGGATCTTGATATACATATACATGTGCCTGAAGGTGCCATACCAAAAGATGGCCCTTCAGCAGGTATAGCAATGTGCACTGCTGTTATTTCGGTATTGAGCAATAGACCGGTGATGAGAAAAACAGCCATGACAGGAGAAATTACCCTTCGTGGCAGGGTGTTGCCTGTGGGAGGCTTAAAAGAGAAGCTCATTGCCGCCCATGCAAGCGGCATTAAAAGGGTTATCATATCAAAGGACAATGAAAAGGATATTTCTGATCTGCCGGATTCTATTCAGAAAGCCCTGGATATTGTACTTGTTGAGGATATGGAAGAGGTCCTTGAGATGTCCCTTGTACAGAGCCCTAAGAAGCCTGATGAAAAGAAAAAGAGTCCTGGTGAAAAGAAAAAGAGTCCTGATGAAAAGAAAAGGAGTCCTGATGAAAAGAAAAGGAGTCCTGATGAAAAAAAACTTGATTTTAACCATATGACAGAAGATATCTCAGAGCATATGACAGAAGATATCTCAGAACAAGAGAGCTGTAATGCTTCCTCTAAAGAAAGTTGTAATGCTGCATCCAAAGAGAGCAGTAGTGCTACTATTAAAGAGTCCTTAAATGCAATGCTTACAGAGAGAGATTTTATATCTGCATAAAAAGCATAAAAATAATAAGGTCATGCTTTTTTTTCTTGACAGTAGATCATGATACTGATAAATAGTTGCTCACTTTTGAGGTGAGGGCGAATAACTCAGTTGGTAGAGTGCAACCCTTACAAGGTTGAAGTCACAGGTTCGAGCCCTGTTTCGCCCACCACTTGCCTTGAAGGAAAAAATGCGGGGGCGTAGTTCAGTTGGTTAGAACGCCTGCCTGTCACGCAGGAGGCCGCGAGTTCGAGTCTCGTCGCTCCCGCCATTTAAAAAAACAAGCACTTGCAGGAATTTCTTGCAAGTGCTTTTGTTTTTCCAGCTTACCCTATTAAAACTGATGCAATAGCATCCCCCATCTCAACTGTATTAACAGCTTTTTCCCTTTCATTTGTAAGATCAGCCGTATAAATTCCTCTGTCAAGCACAGAAGATACAGCATCAACAATTCCATCTGATGCCTCCGGCATATCCAGGCTGTACTTAAGCATCATGGCAGCAGAGAGTATCTGGGCAATGGGATTTGCAATTCCTTTTCCAGCAATGTCAGGGGCAGAGCCTCCTGCTGGTTCAAACAGCCCAAATTGCTTTTCATTCAGGCTTGCAGATGCCAGAAGACCCATTGAACCCGTAATCATGGCACACTCGTCAGATATTATATCTCCGAACATGTTTCCGCACAGAAGAACATCAAACTGATGAGGATTTTTGACAAGCTGCATTGTAGCATTATCAACATATATATGATTCAGGGTTACATCAGGATATTCTTTGCTTACCTCAATGACAACTTCACGCCAGAGTACCATGGATGTAAGTACATTTGCCTTGTCCACGGAAGTCACCAAATTTCGCCTTTTTCGAGCAGCTTCAAATGCCATTCTGGCAATTCTGTCAATTTCAAATCTTGTATAGACAAGAGTGTCATACCCTTTTTCTTCAGGCCCTGATCCTTCTCTTCCCTTTGGCTTACCAAAATATATACCGCCTGTAAGTTCCCTTACACACAATATATCAAAACCATCTTTTACAATCTCAGGTTTTAATGGAGATGCCGATGCAAGGGATTTAAAAACCTTTGCCGGCCTTAGATTGCAATAGAGGCCAAAATGTTTTCTCAAAGGAAGAAGTGCACCTCTTTCAGGCTGCTGTTCAGGTGGCAGGGATTCCCATTTGGGACCACCTACAGAACCAAATAGCACAGCATCACTTTTTTCACAAAGCTCAAGGGTGGAGTCAGGAAGAGCCTTACCGTGATTGTCTATGGCACAGCCTCCAACATCAGCCTCTTCATAATCAAGTTGAAAATCATATTTTTTTCCCGCTGCCTCCAGAACTTTGACAGCTTCCTTCATAACTTCCGGGCCTATTCCATCTCCTGGAAGAAGTGCGATCTTTTTTTTCAATTAATAACTCCTTTTTCATAATTCATTTCAGATAATATCCGTGTCTGCTCACTGTTTAGATGTCAGGCATAAGAGCTGTGATAATTCCGGATTCCATAGGGCCTTTATAGGGGGTTCTTTCCATATTTACAAATCCGGCATCATCAAGCATATCCATGATTTCAACTTCTGAATATGATTGGCCTCCATCAGTGCCTACAAGCATATTCAATGAGAAAAGTGCAGGAAAAAGCGGTGCACTTCTTGAGTTGTTCAGAATAAAATCATGAATAATTATCATGCCTCCGGGATTCAGCACAGATGCTGCCTTTTTTATTAGTTTATGGCAATCTTCAGGTGTTTCTGCGTGCAGGATGTGGGATATCCATACCACATCAAAGCTTGCTTTTATTTCATCCACAAGAAAATTACCACCCTGAAATGTTATTCTATCCTGCTGGTTAAATCTTGCAATGGTTTTTTCAGCAAATGGCCTTGTTGTAGGCAGATCAAAAACAGTTGCTTTAATATCCTTGTTATGAAGACAGAACTGAATTGCATAGGTTCCAGGGCCGCCTCCAAGATCAAGAAGGGTCTTTCTCCCTGAAATATCTATTGTGGGCACAAGTCCCGGAGCTGTTGCCATGGCAATATTGAACATTCCCATGAGAAAACTTTCTCTTTTTGCATCATCACTGAATGTTGCCCTTGATCTTACCGGTTTTCCACTCATGACAGATTCATCAAGACGGGACCATGATTCCACAAGATGGTGATGATGCATTATCATAAAACCGATGTATTTAGGAGAAGATTTTGACAGAAAAGTGGATGAAACAATGGAGTTGGAATACAAGTCTCCAGTTTTTTCAAGAAGCTCCATGGCACAAAGAGCATCCAGAAGCATGGCAAGGCTTCTTTCCGGTGCCTTCATCTGTGCCGCAACATCATGGGCTGATAATTTTTTTTCTCCAATAACAGTAAAAACATCAAGTTTCACTCCTGCATGAAGGGTACAGGTGTTCCAGTAGGAACCTGAAAGTTGAAGCAGCTTTCCAGGATTGAGTTCATTATTGACTGTCGTGGTCATGAGTTCCTCCTTAAAATTTTCAATAAACCATCATGATTGCGAGGGTATCAAAGCGATGCATTAAAGTTTTTTATAAGAAAATCTCCGTAACATACTGATATACAACGACTTTAATGTTTTGTTGTGATGCGTCAGCAAACATGGGGGGTATAAGAAAGTCCCCGTCTTTTAAGGCTCTAAAGGACTTTCATGATTCGTTTTGGCAGATGGATCTGCCATGGCCGTTATATATACTTTCCAGAAAAATATTTTGTTTTTTGGTAAAAAATTAATCAAGATAACAGATAGTTAGACTTTTCCATTATCAATTTAATTATCTGGAATACTATAGCAGGCATGTTATGGAAACTATCTAATAAAAAAGGCATTCTTCATATCAACCCCAGATGATACTCCGGAAAGTATAGGGTGGTCAATGAAGAATGCCGTAAAAGGAAGGCTCTCTTCCGAAAATGGGGCAAACTGTCTTTAAAAGTGTAAATCGGGAAATGAATAATGCCGAGAATTAAATGAAATCTACTCAAAGTCGACACCTATGATCTTGTAAGCCTTGTCAACACTGTCTGAATCAGGATTCCCAAGATTAACAAGATAAGGCAGGATTATCTATCCTGAGCATCCTATCCATCCTGGTTATCCTGGTTCAGACAACTGCAATAACTTCTGAAAAAGCAATAAGATGTCGATTTTGAGAATCTATATTATTTCCGCCAAATGGACAACTTTAAAACTTCTGTTCTGGTTAAGAGCACCTCCCCTAAGCTGCATTACACATCCTGGACACTCTGTTACAAGAATTTCTGCTCCTGTCTCTTCAACATCATTTAGTTTGCGTGTCAGAATCTCACGGGATACAGCCGGAAAATTAACGGAAAAACTTCCGCCAAAACCGCAGCAGGTCTCCTCTTCATCTGCCTTTACAAACTCATGACCTGTCCTGCCAAGAATCTCTTTTGGTTCATCTTTTATCCCGATACCGCGACAGAGGTGGCATGGAGAGTGCCATGTGATTTTCTTTCTATCAATATTTTTAAGCATGTTCTGGCCATTTCCTGAATCCTGTAAATCTACAGCATTAAGGCTATCCATCCCTCCTGTCATGTAAATGAACTGACTGAAAGGCATCACTTTTTCTGCAAAATCGGTTGCAGATTTCCCAAGGATGCTGCCGGTCAAAAGAGGTACTGCGTGTTTAAGGTGGGAAGCACATGAAGCGCACAGTGTGACGATGTAATCAAGCTTAAGGCCCTTAAATGCATTTACATTCTGAATTGCTACATCTTTTGCTGCATCCTTTTCCCCCATGCTCAATGCAGGAAGGCCACAGCAGGATTGTCCCATGGGAAACTCAAGGATAATTTTTTTGTCTTTTTGAGCATATTTTGAAAAAGCCAGAATCCCTGCCTCAAGTTGTTCAGGATATACAAAATCCTGCACACAGCCGGAAAAAATACCCACCCTGATAATGTTTTTGTCGTTGTCTTTAACGTTTTTCTGATTTTTCTGATCTGATTTTTCGCTTGTTGCAGCCACGGCCTTTATGCTTTCTGCACTCTGGTGCTCTTTTTTAATACTTTCCCAGCGGTCTCTGAAGGGGATTTTTGCAATTGCAGGAAGTCTTCTGAAGTTATGATCCTTTGCAAAGATCATGGGAAGGTGTCTCAGATATGGAGTGTCACCTGTTACAGGCTTTTGTGCCACACTTGCAGCTCTTAAAAGTCCGTGGAACAGTTTTCTGTTTTTTAAAACCTTTGCAAGCATAAGACTTTTTAAAGGATGTCCATCCTCATCCTGTATGCGGGTGTGAACCTCTTTGATAAGTCTTGGAAGGTCAATTCCACCTGCACAGACAGCCTTGCATGCTCCGCAGTTGGTGCAATTCTGGACAATATTCTTTGCATTTTCAGCACCATGAAAAAAATAGGTGGTGATAAGTCCAATTGCTCCGATATATATGTAGCCAAGCTGATGTCCGCCAACCATACGATATACAGGACATACATTGGCACATGCTCCGCACCTTACACACTGTAAAATCTGGGCAAAGTCAGGATCAGATGCAATTTTGCTTCGTCCGTTATCTAAGAGCACAATGTGCATTTCCCGTTTTCCGGATGGAGTGGTTTTGCATTCAGATGGGCCTGTTATCCATGTGACATATGAAGTGAGCCTTTGGCCTGTGGCATTTCTGGGAAGTACCTTTGCAACGGTCAATGCATCTTTAAGAGATGGAAGAAGCTTGTCAATTCCTGCAAGAGCCACATGCACCCGGGGCAGTGTTGTTGCAAGGCGGGCATTGCCTTCATTGGTTACAATACCTATGGTTCCTGTATCTGCAATAACGAAATTTGCACCTGTAATTCCCATGTCAGCTTCAAGAAATTTTGACCTAAGCTCCTTTCTGGCCACTTTTACAAGGCGTTCAATCTCTGCATCCTGGTTTTTTCCTGTTACATCAGAAAAAAGGTCTGCCACCTGAAACCTGGAAAGATGGATCGCCGGCATTACCATGTGGGATGGCCCTTCATGGCGAAGCTGCACAATCCATTCACCAAGGTCGGTCTCTGTAACATCAAGATTTTCCTTTTCCAGAAAGTGATTGAGATGAGTCTCTTCTGCTGTCATTGATTTTGATTTGATAATCTTCCGGGAGCCGCTGTTTTTTGCAATATCTGCGATAATTCTGTTAGCTTCATCTGCTGTGGCAGCCATATGCACCTGTATGCCGCACTCCTCAGCCTTTTTCCTGAACTGCACCAGAAGCTCACTGTTTTTCATGACAGCGTTTTTCTTAAGCTCTGCCACCTCTGCAATGAGTTCGTCAACACCTGTATCCATATCTGCAAATGCATTTTTGCGGCTCTCTTTGTACGCTATTGCAAATTTGTCCATGGCACTTCGGAGGAAATCATTGGAAAGTGCGTTGTTGATGCGTTTTTTATAGGCATTAATATGCTCTCCCCCACCTTCTGTTTTTTTTTCAACTGTTTGATCTATTCCCATGATTAAGATTTTCTCAGCCTCCAGTCCATTTGTTGTGCATGTAGTATTTTTTAAAACTGTATTTTGCTAAAACATCCTTCGTATCATTGAAAAAGTGTTATTCACCTTCCGGTTTACAGGTTTTGTTATTTTTCAATGTCATCCAGTAGAATGATATGAAGCTCCAGGGGGCCGTGAACCCCTATGGCCAGAACACGCTCAATGTCGGCAGTACGGCTTGGGCCTGTTATGAATGCAGTGTATGAGGATGGTTTTGATGTTAAAAGTTCAAGCTCTTCGCACATAGCAAGGGCACTTGGTCTGATATTTGATTTTAAAAGAAGAGCCACATGGATTTCGCTGATCATGGTTGCAAGGCGTTTTTCTTCGGAGTCTGAGCTTACAACAAGAGTTCCGGTATCGGCGATGCCGTAATCTGCTGTCGTAATGCCAACATCTATTCCCGTACCATGATTTCTAAGGCTCTCTGTGATAAGATCGATGTTGTTGTCACTACAAAGTTTTGCCAGTATTTTCAGTTTATCTTCATCAAGATCCAAAGCTGCCATGGTTTTGCCATGCATGAGACTTATACGGCTGTCTGAGTCTCCTGTATGGGGAGTTTCAGAAGAACTGTTTGTCATCATCGCAGGCGATTTTTTTACACATACAGATACCGCGATTTCCAGTGCATCTTGAATGCTCTGGGCCTCATGCACCATTGAGGATACCATGGATGTCTTTTTTTTGAATTCTGTCACTATGTCCATTTGAGTCAATTATATCTCCTGTTCAGAAATGACGAATTGCCAGTTACGATTTTTGTTATAAAGTCTCTTTGTTTCTGGTCAATCCAGGCTAGGTTATTCAATAAATGTTGTTTTTGAAACCATGTCGCCAGTAATGGTTAATCCCCATTTCTCAAGCTGGGATCTGCTGAAATACAATTGTCCATTATCGGCTGTCTGGGGAGGAATTCTGCCGTGATTTTTATCTGCAAGCATTTTAAGAGCAAGCTCTCCTGCTTTTTTTCCCTGGGCTTTGCCAAAGAGGACATAGCCGCCAATTGCTTTACCTTTACCCACTGTGAAATCCCAGAAAGCAAAAGGCGGAACCGGTGTATTGTCAGATGTCCATCCCAACACTTTATTTGCATCCACATGATTTCCTGCATCATCAACCAGTGTATGGTAAAGCCCTACGATAATTGCATCATAATCCTGATTTTTTGCCTCAAGGACACTCTTCTGCCATGTTCCAAAATTGTCAATGAGTTTTATATCTGCAATAATGCCTCCGAAAATCTGTCTCTCTTTTCCACTAAATACTTCAGTGTGAACAACCTTTGATGTTTCTCCTGAATCAAACAGAATAAGAACCTTTTTTACTTCAAAAAAATCGTCAATATACTTGATGGAACGCTTCATCAGTGGACGCTCCAGAACTCCGGTGATATTATCAAATCGTGCCATATCATAATACCTTGGATTGTTGTTGATACCAAGATATACCACAGGAGTGGTTGTGACTGAGAATTTTTTGCCAAGATATTTCAGCGCATTATCGTCGCCTAGAATAACAAGGGAAGGTTTAAGCTCAAGGTATTTTTCCCAGGCCATCTGTGCTCTTTTGTCATACTCTGAAGCAGGCAGGCGTTTGGTATCCATTTCAAAATATTGAAGGTCGTAACCATCCTTGAGAATATCTTTCAGACCTTCAATATAGCTTGCATCCCAGGGATATTCTGCATGATAGCTTTCAATTACAAGAATGCTCTCTTTCTGGGCAAATAGGGATACAGGAATAGTCAGTAATAACGTTATTAAAAGAATGATTCGTTTCATAATAATCCTTTTGTCTGTTTTTTTAAATACTTCCTGCTTTTGCAGAAGATAAATGGAATGGGTATAACGGCCATGGCAGAAACCTTTGCAACAGTGATGCTGTCTGAATAAGGATACCCAAGATTAACAAAGATAAGGCAGGATTATCTATCCTGACCATCCTATCCATCCTGGTTATCCTGATTCAGAAAAATGCAATAATTGCCGGACTCAAGTTGCAATTATTCGTTGATTCTATGAAACTTTTTTATATTATGATGCTCCAAAGAATATACCAGGAAGCCATGTTACGATACCTGGAAAGAGGGATAGAATTGCAAGACTTAAAAGCTGAATAAGAACAAAAGGCATGATTCCTTTGTAGATATGCATCATTGTATAACCTTCGGGTGCTACACCTTTAAAATAGAAGAGGGCATATCCAAATGGCGGGGTCAGAAATGATGTCTGGAGATTTACGCACATTAGCATGGAAAACCATAGTGGATCAAAACCTATCTCCATGGCAATGGGCATGAATATGGGAACAGTTACAAGCAAAATGGCAGCCCAGTCAATGAACATGCCCATGAAAAAGACTATGAGCATCATGATGGCAAGAATTGCCCATTTGTTCATTCCGCTTCCTATGAGGAGATCAGCAACAACATCGCCGCCACCCATCCCTAAAAACACAGTACTGAAAAACTTTCCGCCAATAAAAAGCATCATTACCATTGATGTTGTTTTAAGTGTTGCATAGGCTGACTCTTTAAGTACTGTCATATTGAGTTTTTTACTTGCAAATGCAAGGATCATTGCACCGCTTGCCCCAAGTCCGGCAGCTTCTGTAGGAGTTGCAACACCAGCCAGAATGGTACCCATTACCGCAAGTATAAGTGCAAGGGGCGGTACCAGGGATTTCATTGTCATTGTCCATTTCTGGGCTGCTGTATATTTTGAGGCTTCAGCTTTTGAAATTGGAGGGCCAAGCTGGGGATTGATGTTACAGCGAATAAAGATATAGATAAAATACATTGATGCCAGCATCATGCCAGGAAGAATTGCACCGGCAAAGAGATTTCCTACAGATGTCTCCTTCATGCCCGTGAGGCCACCAAAAACAACCATCATGATACTTGGTGGAATAAGTATCCCAAGGGTTCCTGATGCGCATATGATACCGCTTGCAAGCTCTTTTTGATATCCCTTGCTCATAAGGGCAGGTGTTGCCAGAAGGCCCATGGCAACCACCGAGGCTCCAATAATACCTGTAGTTGCGGCAAATACTGTGCAGACAACAACAACAGCCAGGCCAAGCCCGCCTTTAAGTCCGCCCAATACCACATAGAGAGATTCAAACAGGGCTTCGGAGACTTTTGATCTGTCCAGGAGCTGTGCCATGAGAATAAAAAGAGGGATGGCAACAAGAGTGTAGTTATTCATCAGGCCCCACGCATTGTTGGCAAACATGTCAAAGAGCATGGGAATGGAGAATCCGTTATCAATAAGACCAAAGAGTGTCGCCACTGCGGCCAGCGTGTATGCCAGTGGGTGGCCAAGTGTGATGGCCAGAACCAGTGTGGCGAACATCGCCACTGTCATGAATTCGAGACTCATGTGAATACCTCATTTTTAATATTTGTTTGCCGAAAATTAACGTGAATTTAAAAATCTGTAATATTTACCGTGAAAATGGCTCTCATTTTCATTCACGGGGTGATTGATACGCAATCATGCCCGTGTAATCCTGCAATTGACTTTTTCCTGGAAATCGTGACTTGAAGGGTTATTTCCTAAGAGAATTGATATCATTGATCAGGTTGGCAACTCCCTGAAGCAGAAGAAAGAGAAAACAGACTGCCATGAGGAGCTTCAGTGGCCATATGGGAGGTGCCCAGCTTGTGGAGTTGACCTCAAGTCCCATGGTGGAGGAGATACCGAATTTTAATGCCCAGATTGTCATGCAGATCATTACCGGCATGAAAAAGAGAATATTTGTAATAACTTTAAAGATGCTCTGTTTTTTTTCAGAAAAAAGAGAAGTAAAAATATCCACCTTTACATGGCCGTCATGGACATCAGTGTATGCCATGCCGAACATATAGTGGAGTCCGTAGAGGAAGGTTGTTGCCTCAAAACCCCATGTTGTGGGTGCATTGAAGGCATATCTCATGAATACTTCGTAAACCACAATAAACAGAAGTGGGTAGATGAGAAAAGATGCCCATTCCCCCTCTTTTCTGCTGATGGTCTGTAAAACATTTGAAGTTGATTCCAGCATTGCAAGATTCCTTATTAATTGCATTTTTCTGAATCAGGATAAACAGAATTTACAGGTTAATGCTGTCCGTCACGATTTTTATCCTGTAAATCCCGGCTATCCTGGTTATCCTGATTCAGACACTATTAAGAAAGCTCAAGTGACGCCAGGTGTCAAGTTTGAGTATTGAAAGGGGTTATTCTGTAATCTGGCCGCTAATATATCTTTCATATGGCCATGGAGTTGCACCACTTCTGGCATCTCTCCAGTCTGCATAGCTTTCCAGGAACTCTTCCTGGGAATCCATAACTTTTTTTACATCAGGATATTTTGTTTTCAGATCATCAATGTATGCCTTTGTGGTTTTACGGAACTCAATCAGTGTCTCTTTGTCCATTTTTACGATTTCCACTTTTTCTTTAAAAAGACGAATTGCCTTGGCATTGAGGCTGTTGATCCAGTTGTAGCTCCAAAGCTGAGTCTCTTTGGCACAGATATCAATGATCCATTTAAGGTCTTCAGGAAGTTTATTGTAGGCATCTTGATTAAAGAAAAGAGCGCACTGGATACCTGGTTGATGGACACCTGGTTGAATGGCATATTTCGTAATTTCGTCAAAACCCATGGGATAGTTGATGGCAGGAGAGGAGAACTCGGCAGCGTCAATAACGCCACGCTCAAGGGCAAGATAGACTTCGCCGCCAGGAAGGGGGCTTACAGATGCGCCAAGGTTGTTCATGATATCCATGTACCATCCAGGAGTTCGAAGCCTCATACCCTTGAAATCTTCCATTTTTGTGGCTTTTTTGTTGGAGAAAAGTCCCATCTCCTGACCGCACTGACCTCCGGGAAGGGCAAAGAGATTGAATTTACCATATATCTCCTGCATAAGCTCAAGGCCACCTTTTTCGTAAAGCCAGATGTTGTATCCTTCTGCATCAAGACCAAAAGGGACAGATGCGAATGCAACAAACGCCTCGTTTTTACCTTTCCAGTAACCTGGCCAGTCATGACCAACCTGAGCAGAACCTTTGCTTACAGCGTCAAAACTCTGCATTGCAGGAACAAGTTCGCCTGCTGAAAAAGGTTTAATATCAAGGCGACCGGCAGATGCCAGACGAACACTGTCTGCAAAATGGACGGCGATATCGTAGAATAGAAGTCCCTTGGACCAGGGCATAACCATTTTCCAGCGAACTTTTTCATCAGAAGGTTTGAATGAGACGCGCTGTGCATCTTTGTGGCGGGGGTCTTCTCCAAATTTTTCACGTTTTGCAAATGCATTTGGAACAATGAGACAAAGGGTTATTAGGCAGGCAATCATTAAGGTTAAAGCTTTTTTCATTGTGTTGTGTCCTCCATTGATAATGGCTTAAATGAAATGTTATTCTGGTTTTATTGTACGAAATCGCCATATCGGCGCTACGACCTCTTTGTGGTGTCTGTAACCTCCTTTCCTGGAAAAATTTTTGGATTGTCCAGCATACCAATGATTTGTTTCTTGCTAAGATGAGTATGAATTTCTTATGGTATGACCAATAATAAATGGAAGTGATCTGACTTGTCAAGAAAAAAAATAAAATATTTGAATTTATTTTTTATCTCTGTTATAGGTAAAGAAATCACATGAAAATTAAGGTGTTTATTCAAAAAATCCAATTTGCTTTAAAATTCATAATCCCATTAAAATAGCCTTTAAATGTCTTACTAAGTTGTTAAGTGATAACGCCGTAGAGCAAAAAAACATTAAATTGGTATTACCATATTTATAAGGTCATACCATAATCAAAAAGGACGATATGATTATGCAAGGAGTCATTGACGAATTACAGAAAATTGTGGGCAGGGAAAATCTTCTCACCCGTAAGGAAGATATGGTTACCTACTCCTATGATGCTGCTGTGCTTGATTCTGTGGTACCATCTGCTGCGGTTATGCCTGAAACAAGTGAAGAGCTTGGAGAGATTGTAAAGGTGTGCAGCCGTCAAAGGGTGCCCCTTACAGTAAGAGGTTCCGGTACCAACTTAAGTGGCGGTACCATCCCTTCCAGTACATCAGGTGTTGTTCTTCTGACCGGAAAACTCAATAAAATTCTGGAGATCAACGAGGCAGACATGTATGCCGTGGTTCAGCCTGGTGTTGTAACCGCAACCCTTGCAGCGGCTGTGGAAAAAAAAGGACTCTTCTATCCCCCTGATCCAGGCAGCCAGGCAGTATCCACAATTGGAGGAAATGTTGCTGAAAATGCAGGAGGTCTTAGAGGACTAAAATATGGTGTCACAAAGGATTATGTTATGGGTATAAGCTTTTTTGACGCCATGGGTGAACATGTTAAGTCAGGTTCCAGAACTGTAAAATGTGCCACAGGCTACAATCTTGCAGGCATGATGGTTGGCTCCGAAGGCACCCTCGGGGTTATGGACGAAATAATACTGAAGCTCATTCCTCTTCCCAAGGCAAGAAAATCCATGGTGGCTGTATATAAAACCATAGAAAAGGCATCTGAAACTGTTGCTGCAATTATTGCCAATAGAATTGTTCCGGCAACACTTGAGATACTTGACAATTTTACCATAAGGGCAGTTGAGGCCTACAGCAGGGCAGGTCTTCCCGTGGATGCAGGTGCCCTTCTTTTAATTGAGGTGGATGGTCATCCGGGCCAGGTTGAAGATGAAGGAAGGGATGTGGAAGAGCTTTGCAGAAAACTTGGTGCTGACAGTATAAAGGTGGCATCTGATGACACAGAGCGGGAAAAGATATGGTCAGCGAGAAGAAGTGCTCTTTCTGCGCTTGCCAAACTTAAGCCCACCCTGGTGCTTGAAGATGCAACAGTTCCCAGAAGCCAGATACCTGCCATGGTTCGGGCTCTTCAGGAGATAGCCGTTAAATATAAAATAGAGATAGGCACTTTTGGTCATGCAGGGGATGGCAACCTTCACCCCACCATTTTGACTGATAAACGCAATAAAGAGGAGTGGCACAGGGTGGAGTCTGCCATTGAGGAAATTTTTGACAAGGCGCTTGCCCTTGGCGGAACCCTTTCTGGAGAGCACGGAACCGGACTTGCCAAAGCACCTTTTCTGGAAAAGGAGACAGGGATTTCATCCATCCTCTTTTCAAGACGTCTTAGAAAAGCAATGGACCCTTATGGCATACTCAATCCAGGCAAAGTTACAGGAGTGATATAGGTATGGTTGAAATAAAAAAAACTGTACCGAAAATGGGTACAAAATCAGAGGCAGGCATGAAAAAACTTGCCAACCGTCTCAAGGAACTTGAAGATCAGCTTGTTGTATGTATCCGGTGCGGCATGTGCCAGTCTGTATGCCCCCTTTTTGAACAGACAAGAAGAGAGGCTGATGTTGCAAGGGGGAAGTTGGCGCTTCTGGATGGCCTTGGGAAAAATCTTTTTACTGATCCTGATGGAGTTGACGAAAGGCTTAATAAATGCCTTTTGTGTGGCTCCTGCGCTGCCAACTGCCCAAGCGGTGTCAATGTTGTGGAGATCTTTATAAAGGCAAGGGCAATTCTTGCCGAGTTTAAAGGTTTGTCGCCCATGAAGAAGCTTATATTCAGAAAGATGCTTGCCAATCCATCAACTTTTGACAATCTTACTGAATGGGCAGGTAAGTTTCAGGGGATCTTTACAAAGGATGAGAAAAACGCACAGGGCACTTCATGTGCAAGGCTTGTGGCTCCCCTGATATCTCCTTTGATCAATGATCGTCACATCCTGCCCATGGCAGCAAAACCATTACATAAAACAACACCCATGATAAATACAGCTCCAGGGAGATCAGGCCTTAAAGCTGCAATTTTCACAGGCTGCATCATTGACAAGATTTTTCCTGCAATTGGCCATGATCTTATTGATATTTTTAAATATCATGGAGTTGGAACATATATTCCCCAAGGAGAGGGCTGTTGCGGCATTCCAGCCCTTGCATCCGGTGATATGGCAACCTTTGAAAAACTTGTGGAATATCATATCAAACTTTTTGATCAGGAACAATTTGATTATCTTATAACTGCATGTGCCACATGCACATCCACAATAAAAAAACTTTGGCCATCCATCTATGAGGGAAAATCCAGCGGTATTCGGGAAAAAATTGGGCGTTTGTCGGAAAAAACCCTTGATATAAATCAATTTTTGGTTAATAAAGTCAGTTTTTCCAATGACACTCAAGGGATTAAAAGTGAAAACTTCAATCAGAATAATGTTCGGAAAACAAGGGTGACATACCACGATCCATGTCACCTGAAAAAATCCCTTGGAGTCATTAGTGAACCAAGGGATGTAATAAGGGCATCGGGCAAAGAACTTGTGGAGATGGAGGGTTCAGACAAGTGTTGTGGCATGGGAGGCAGTTTTAATCTTTATCATTACGGAATATCCTCAAAGATCGGCAACTTGAAACAGAAAAACATTGCAGATACAGGATGTGACACCGTAGCTACTGGTTGCCCTGCATGTATGGTACAGATTTCAGACATGCTTGCAAAAGAACACCTTGATATAAAAGTAAGGCATCCGATTCAGCTATATGCCGATTTTCTGAGGGAACAGAAATTAATTTAGATTTGTCTGCATGTTCATGACCACTTTACAATTGCAGAAGCCAAGCTCCGTCTTTCAGGGTCTGAATCTCCAAAGTTGCTTTTAATAATTTCAGTGAGTTGCATATTGCTACTTTGTTAGCTTATCTTTTTTGCTGTCTGAATCAAGATAACCAGGATGAAAAAGATGCTCATGATACTTACTCAAAATCGACACCTATAACCTCCTGAGCCTTGTCAATATTGTCTGAATCAGGATGTCCAGGATGATAATGATTTACAGGATAAAAATCCTGAGCATCCTGTAAATCCTGGTTATCCTGATTCAGACAAATGCAATAAATGCCGAGAAAGCCAACAAAATGTCGATTTTGACTACTTAATCCTGACTTATCCTGTTAATCCAGGGTATCCTGATTCAGACAATTTATAGAAGATAACAAAGCAGAAATATAAACCCTCATGATAGAGAGGGCATCACAACGATGCAGAAAGTCTTTATATGTCAGTATGTTATGAAGACTTTCTAATAAAGTGCTGGAATCTAATTTTTTACGAGATAATCAATTATGAATATACCAATCAAACCCATTAAACCCAAACGGATCTCTGATCAGGTATTTGATCAGATACGGGAATTGATCTACAGAGGTAATCTCAAGCCCGGAGAGAAACTTATGCCTGAAAGGGAGCTTGCTGAAGCCATGAAGGTGAGCAGAACCACCATAAGAGATGCCATTCAGCGCCTTGTGGTTATGGGGCTGATTGTTCAGAAACAGGGACAGGGGACTTTTGTTAAATCTCTTGATACCCAGGAACAGAGCCCCCTTGCAAAGGCCATGCAGACCCAGGATGCATCAATTCAGGATCTTTTAGAGGTGCGCATGGGGCTTGAGTGCAATGCTGCTGCCCTTGCAGCAAGAAGAGCTGATGAAAATGATATCAATGCCATGGTTCACTCAATTGAGGAGATGAAAAAAGAGGTGCGTTCAGGCCGTCTTGGAACCGAAGCTGACACATCGTTTCATATGGCTGTGGCCTATGCTGCAAAAAATCCACTTCATATCCTTATAATGAGAAATTTTTATGACTATCTTTTTCATGGCATCAGAGAGAACCTGTCAGGGCTTTATGAAAACATGGATAACATTGATATCATCTTAAATCAGCACCATAACATTGTGGATGCCATAAAATCCAGAGACTCTTATCAGGCATACTCTGCCATGAAGGATCATATAACATTTGTAATGGTCTTTTTCAGTGAAAAAAAGAGCCAGGGCTAATTTATGTAATTTGATGGGCGGCGGCGGGGCATAAATCAGCAATCACGCAACGGTGACAATGGGGTGAGACAGGACGGCATGTCCCCTGTCCGAATGCAACAAGGATACCGTTAACCTCCTGCCAATGATTTTGAGGAAGTTTTTTTCTCAATGCCATTTCCGTTTCAAGGGGGGTTTTTGTATTTACATAACCCCATTTATTCATGATTCTGTGTACATGGGTGTCAACGCATATGGCATCCTTGTTAAATGCCACACTTCTTACCAGATTTGCAGTTTTACGGCCAACCCCTGGCAATTTTATAAGATCGTCAATCTCTTCGGGAATCCTGTTATCAAAATTTTCAAGTGCCTGTGGAAGCTTTTTCAAATAGCCTGCCTTTGATTTATAGAAACCCACAGGATAGATAAGATCCATAATCTTTTTTTCCGGAAGTTTTGCAAGGGCTTTGATATCAGGAGCTTCCCTGAAAAGACGGGATGCAGCAGCAGCAGTGGTTTCATCCTTTGTTCTGGAAGAGAGAATGGTTGCCACAAGAATCTTGAATGGATCACGGGTCTGTACAGATATAAGATCAACCACCGGAACCTTGTAGCTCTTAACCTCTTCTTTTAGTGTTTCCAGAAACAGTGCAATGTCAATTGCCATGACTTATGTTTCTCCTTGTCACCTATGGCGTTTGAACTGCTTTTTGCCGTGAGTGATGGGTTTATTAGAAAGTCTCCATAACATGCTGATATATAACGACTTTAATGTTTCGTTGTGGCGGATGGATCTGCCATGGCCGTTTTACGGAGGATATTAAAGCCCGAAGATTAGGCCAAGTATGGTCTCCATTAAAACAATGCGCTTGATGGGCTTTGTTATGTAGGCATCCATACCACTTTTAAGAAACATATCCCTGTCTTCCACCATTGCATGGGCAGTAATTGCAATGATTGGAGTGTGTCGGGATTTATCCGGAAAAGTTCTGTTTTCAAACTCCCTGATTTTTGTAGTAGCCTCAAGACCTGTCATAACAGGCATCTGACCATCCATTAAAATGATATCAAAAAGAGATGTTTTTTCCCTGTATTGATAAATAAGTTTATCAACTGCTTCTTTACCGTTTTCAGCAATAACTATATTTTTTATTTTCAGTGTACCAAGAATGCTTGCAAGCACTTTTTGGTTAACAGGATTATCCTCGGCAATTAGAATATTCAATCCCTTTATTTTTTCAATATTTTCTTCCCATCGTTTTTCAGTATCAACCGCACTTCTGTTAAACCTGCTATCAGCAAATGAAGATTCTCCCGCATTATTCTCCTGCTTTGTCCTCTGTTTCCGGAATTTCACCGTGAACCAGAAAGTAGAGCCTTTTCCTTCGGCTGATTCAACGCCAATGGTTCCGCCCATGAGTTCTGTCAACTGTTTGGATATGGCAAGACCAAGCCCTGTTCCTCCATAGTTGCGGGTCATGGATGCATCCACCTGGGAAAATGACTGAAAAAGTCTGTTTTTTCGATCCTCCGGAATACCTATGCCGCTGTCTATTACATTGAAACGGACAAGGGCAGAGTTAGAAGTCTCTTCAAGAAGAAGGACTTTGATTGTTACACTGCCTTCTCTTGTAAATTTCACAGCATTACCGCACAGGTTAAAAAGAACCTGTCTTAATCTACCGGGATCTCCCACAAGACGGGCAGGAATATTATCGTCTATTGTTACTTGATATAAAAGCCCCTTTTTTTCTGCATTGATTTTCATCATATCTGTTATATTGCTGATGACCCTGTTGAGGTCAAAGGGGATGTCTTCCATCTCAAGCTTTCCGGCTTCAATTTTGGAGTAGTCCAGGATATCATTGATAATGTCCAGAAGAGCATCTGCACTGTAATGTATGGCTTCTGCATAGTGCATCTGCTCTCTGTTCAAATTGGTCTGAAGTAGAAGCTCAACCATACCTATGACACCGTTCATGGGGGTTCTTATCTCATGACTCATGTTTGCAAGAAATTCACTTTTTGCAACACTTGCAGATTCTGCTCTCTCCCTTGCAGCGATCAACTCTTTATTTGCCTGCTTAAGTTCTGCCGTTCTTTTTTCAATCTCAGAGTTCAGTCGTGTGGAATACTCCATGCTGTTTTTGTGATTTTCCACAAGAATCTCTTCATATTTTTTCTTGAAAACAGCAACCTTGCGATTCAACTGCTCCTTCATGGTTTCAAGCATCTCATGCTGCTCTTCAACCTTTTCCTCTTTTATGCAAAGCTCCTGGCAAAGCATTAAAAGATTGGGGAGAAACGGTTGAACTGCTTCTGAATTAAGGTTGTCTGGTAATTTATACAGAAGGGTTATTTTCATCTGTTCCAGATAAAATTCATTCAGGTTCTTTTTTGCATCATCATGGCTCTCAATTGACGGCAGTTGTTTTTCATCTAAGGGTATGGAAGCTGCAACTTTATCATCTGAAAGGTAAAATTGACCCTTTGGCAGATATCTTTTGAGAATTGCCAGAAATCTGCTGTTTCTTTTTTCAGTATCTTCAAACTCTTCAAAAAGAGTCTCCAGTTCAAGCACGCTGTTACCCCCTGTCAAGTGCGTAGATATCTTCAGCTTTGGCAAGCTCTTCAGGCAGGCCGTCTGCAAGTGTTTTATACTCTTTGATATTATCCTTTATATGCAGCATCAAAGGTGGAGAAAGCTCTCCTTTCATGCCGTCCAGAATGTTATACTTCAACCTTGAAACAAGATAATCAGCTGTTTGTATAACAGAAGGAAGGGTTTTGGGGTCTGCTGAACTTAAAATATCATGGTGGTGAAGTACCCCCTGCTGCACATCCCTTGGCAAATGCCAATCATGAACAAGAAGAGAGCCTACTATAGTATGGTCTGTCTCAAGGAGCCCTGTTTCATAATGAACAATATTTTTGTTCTTTTCCGGTTTGTATTCCATGCAGACTTTCAAAAATTCATCCGGCATTATCTGATCTTCAATTATAAGGCCAATATCGTGAACAATACCGCACAAAAAAGCATCTTCTCCTTTAATACCAAAAATGCGCTCAACAATCATCTGACTGCATATTGCAACAGCTACGCAATGCATCCACAATCTTGTTCTTGAAAAAACCTCTTCATCCTGTTTTCCGGTAAAAAGATTTTTCAGAGCATCCACCACAATCAAATTTCTCAGATTGTCAATGCCAATATATGCAACAGCTTCGGAAATAGTTTTAACTTTGGTTCTTAATGCGTAAAAGGGGCTGTTGACAAGACGAAGAATTCTTAATACCAGAGTAGGATCAACTTTAATAACTTCCTCAAAATCCTGCATGGTACTTTTATCATCTGCAATCATTCGGGTAAGCCGTGCCGCCACACTTGGAAGGGTTTTCATCTCTTTCAGCCTGGCCAGCAGTTTTTTTGCCTGGGTAACCTTGTTGTGTTGAGACATTATGAATAACTCCTCGTGGAGGGCTTTGTATGCCTTCATGAAGATCAGAGTAAAATTTTTTTAAATTATTCTGCAATAAAATTGCCTTTAAGGCAAATGGTTTTATCAATCGAACCTAAGTGAAAAGAGTTAATCTCTTGATAAAAAAATCATGTTGTGTTTTTGTAAAAAGGCATGTTGCATTAATCAGTTTAAACTCGCTCTATCAGTATCCCCATTAATAGGCACTTTCCTTAGAAAAAGTTAGGCTAATATGAAACATGCCTGTAAAAAAATAATGAAAAATCAACCATCCTTTATTTTAAGCTTTGTCAAAGCATAAGGAGAGTATATTTATGAACAATACCCCATTTAAGGCATTTATTGTGGAAGAGATATCCGGCAACACTTTTCGCAGATTTACAGGAGAAAAAAAGGTGGAAGATCTTCCGGATGGAGACCTGCTGATAAGGGTGCAATACTCGTCATTAAATTATAAGGATGCATTGTCTGCAACGGGAAACAGAGGCGTTACAAGAAGATATCCCCATACTCCGGGTATTGATGCATCAGGTGTGGTTCAAGAGAGCAGAAGTGATCTTTTTAAGGCAGGAGATGAAGTTATTGTGACAAGTTATGATCTTGGCATGAATACCTCCGGCGGTTATGGGCAATATATAAGAGTTCCTGAGTCATGGGCAGTAAAGCTTCCAGATGGTATGAGCCTGAAAGAGAGCATGATTCTCGGTACAGCCGGATTTACAGCCGGTATGTCAGTATTTTTTATCAAAGATCAGGTTTCTTCTGAAAACGGCGATATCCTGGTAACAGGTTCAACAGGCGGGGTTGGGACAATTGCCGTTGCACTGCTCTCTTGTCTGGGTTATAGAGTTACAGCGGTCACAGGTAAACCTGATGCAGTTGATTTCCTTTCCACGCTGGGAGCAAGCTTTGTCTTAAGCCGGGAAGACGTGACTAAGGGAGGCGATCAACCAATGATGAAGGCGCGATGGAATGGAGTTGTTGATACTGTGGGAGGTGATATTCTTGCATCTTCCATAAAATCCACAAGACCCTGGGGAGTTGTTACATGTTGTGGGCTTGTGGCTTCCCCTGATCTTTCCGTGAATGTTTTCCCTTTTATCCTCAGGGGAGTAAAACTTGTTGGAATTGATTCACAGAATTGCCCCATGAATATTCGCACTAAAATCTGGCATCTTTTTGCCAATGAGTGGAAATTATCTTTTCCCGACGGGTTTTACAGGGAAATAACTCTTGATGATCTTGATGAGAATATTGATCTGATTCTTAAAGGAAAACAGAAAGGACGGGTCATTGTAAATATGAGTAACTGATTGTTATTTGTATTGATCTTGCATCAAATATTATGATTTTTAATAATTGTTTTTGATGTTATTTATATTTTACCGTAAAAATGACTATCATCTTTATACTC
>NZ_LT828559.1:71371-107153 GCF_900170035.1 Desulfamplus magnetovallimortis
GGTGTCGTTTTCGAGTTTATATTTGGGGGTAATTGATGACGTAGTCATTCATGCCTGTTTACTCAAAATTGACATTTTATTGCTTTTTTATCCAGGTTTGGGTTCTGCTCTTTTTACGAGACGAGCAAATATTGGAATAACACTATATGGTTTCCCTTATTGTAATATTAATATTTCTGTTTATACTTGCCATATTTTACCCTTTTGCTTTGATTGTTCTATCGTTTGGGGCATTTTTTGTGAAAATAATTGGCAGAAAAGCCGTAGATGAAGAAGTTGAAAAAGTGCGGATTAAACAGATTGATCTTGCAACAGACCGAATTAAGGAGCATCTTTTTACTGTCTCGGTTGTATTGATTTTTTTTATTATTGCACCCTTTGTTGTATTGTATTTTTGGTTATAAGTGGTCATAAAGATTTGCTACCGATTAACCATAGTTCCCCTCGCAGGTCTGTGAGAGGGGATGATGTTATATTCTCACTCCTTTGTCACAGCGGGTTCAAGGGCATATTTTGAAAGAATTTCCTGTATAATATTCTCTTTGTGAAGCTTGAGAAATGTCTTGTTAAAATTGTCAACTATGCTTTTGTCAGTATGCTTCATTGAGAATCCGATATAGTAATTAAGCTCCCTATGCATTCCAGCATATCTGATGTTTTTTATCTTTTGTTTTTCGAGAATGGCAAAACCCACATCCTTATTGGAATAGACAGCTTCAACCCGACCAAGGGAGAGTTTTCTGAATCCGCTTATATCGTCCGGCCTCATGTCTATGGTGAACTGTTCCATTTCATTATGAACTTTTTCAAGGGATTTTGATGTATTGGAAGGGCCATAAACGGCAACCCTGTAATCTTTGATATCAGAAGGGGATTTATATTCCATTGTGTTGTCATCCTTGACAAAAAAACCATATTCTGTTTTCAGAACCGCAGGGCTGAAATAGAGATACTTCATACGGGCTTTATTTTTTCCTATCAGAAACAGCCCATTATAAAGTCCTTCTTCCTCCATGTCATATTGTGCCCGTCGCCAGGGAAGAAGGCTCAATGTACACTCAATACCTGCATCTTCACAAACTTTTCTGATGATTTCCGCTGCAGGGCCTGCCACATTTGTAATACTGACTTTACCATTGGCATCAGCATTATTCAGATAGCTGAAAGGTGGGAAATCTTGGGTAGCAAGCTTCAATACTGGCTGAGCCTCGGCATTAACAAGATTAAAAAAAGAACAATAGAGGGAGAGTGTAAACAGCACTAATAATGTATAAACTTTTGATCTCATTGCAAATTCTCCTTAAAAATCGGGGACATGTAGATTGTAAAATGGGAATGCTATTTTGTACCCATTTCTAAATAGATAGTTAAATTTGATATTTTTGATCTAAATTATCGAAGGCGACACCTCTGATTTTGTGAGTCTTGTCAAACTTTCTGAATCAGGATTCCCAAGATTAACAGAATAAGTTAGGATTATCTATTTCCTCTTCAAGTTTAAACTGTCGGGTGACTTTTCAGGCTTTTCAAAGGTTCAAGGCATTTTCTACCCGACAATCAAACCTTGAAAGAACACTATGAGCTTGTTGATTTAAGGGCGATTTCACTCTGATTGGATTTCTCAACAACAACATATTGGAATTTTGATGACTGTTCACACATCATATTGATATAAGTGATGCCTGAAATATGGAAATCGCGACTTAACAAACAGACTAATCTATCCTGAACCCTTTTGCGTCCGAGTTCAGCGCCGGGTTAGGCCTGTTTTTCATTAGTTTTTAGATTGTCATACATTAATTCTGCCAAATTGATTATCTTAAATTCTTCGTATTCATTTCTATAATCAAATATTTCCTGGCAGTAATGACAAACTGTTACCAGCATTTCAGCACCGGTTTCTACTGCTTCATTAAGTCTTTTATCTGTTATCATTTTTAAGGTATTCTTTTTGAAATGTGTCATTCCGCCACTACCGCAGCATTTGATGCCTGACTTCATTTCAGTTAAAGTTATATTTGGAATATTTTTTATTATATTGCGATGACTCAGGTCCAATCCGGTATAGGCTGTTTTACATGGTTCATGCAAGGTTACTTTTTTCTGAAAATCTGAATTAACAAAATTAACATTATGAATATTTTCAAGACAAAATTGGAAAAACGAAGTAAATTTTAACTGACTATTCCACATTTTATTCATTCTGGTGAGACAGGTTGGACACCATAAGATTATTTCATCTGGATTGTAAGTTTTTACAATTTCAGTTAGAGCTTTATATTTTTCTTCAGCTTTTTCAAATCTGCCATTGAATAAATAATTATCACCGCAACAAAATTTAATACCCGGAATGAAGGCGACATTATGTGTAATAAGATTTAAAATTTCTTTTACTTTTAAAAGTAGATCAGGTTTTTTATAGATATTACATCCGGGAAAAAAAACATATTTTTTATCACAGGGTTCAGATTGATTTAATACATCGTTTCTTTCTTTTTCAGTGAGTTCTTTTTTAATTGAGTCATAATGAGATGAGTAATCATCTGATGAAATATTTATATATGGATCATATCCTTTTTCAAATGATATTGATTTTGCAATTTCAATAAAAGAAAGAGGATTGATGTTTTTAGGACAGCAATCAACGCATTTAAAACATTCAATACATGAATTTATTCTTTTTAATGCAATTTCATTTTTCTCATTATTTTTTACAAAATTAAATAGCTGTTTTTGTATTTCATTTGGTTTGATATTATTAATTTGAGCAATTTCAATGCTTGGGCATATTTTTGCACATTCACCGCATCTTATACAATTATCAACAATATTCTTTTTTAATTTTTGTAAAAGTTCACTCAATTTAATTGCCTCTTTTATTTATTACACGACTAACATCCTTTTTATCCTGATTCAGACAAATTCTGCAACTACAAAAAAGCAATTTGCCCGTGCCCATGAATATTAAACAGAAAAATCGAAAGGATTGACATAAAAAATATATTTTCCTTAAAATAAGGAAAATATTAAGTTGTATTTTTCTTAAATCAGGGGAAATAAATACTCAAAATCGACATCTTATTGCTTTTTCCGAAGTTATTGCAGTTGTCTGAACCAGGATAACCAGGATGGATAGGATGCTCAGGATAGATAATCTTGCCTTATCGTGTTAATCTTGGGAATCCTGATTCAGACAGTGTTGACAAGGCTTACAAGATCATAGGTGTCGATTTTGAATAAATATGAAGCCAATATTGAAAAGGATCATCAGAGATTTCCATTTAAGCACGCTACCGCCATTTAAAGAGAGGACACTTCTAAAGCGGGAGATGAGCAACAAAAAAATATATCTGTATGTATGATAACGGTTTTGCCTCTGCATTGCAGTACACATTGTCTGATGATAAAGGAAAGCTGCTTGAAAATATGGTTTTTACCGCCATTCGGCGAGAAACTGAATCGATCTTCTTTTTGAAGAACGGTTATGAGTGTGATTTTGTTGTTAATCCGGAAACCGACAAAACGCAATTGATTCAAGTTACAGAAATGCTTCATCAAGGCAATGTACAAAGAGAGCTTCAAGGGCTTGAAAAAGCATCAAAACAATTTGGGAAATGCCGGCAACTCTTGATCGTCAATGATATAGCGTTGCCGGAAAAGCCTCTGCTGCCTGAATGGGTTGAATTAAAGCCGGCTTGGCAATGGCTTCTTGAATAGAGGTCATTTCTATCCATCGGAATGAGCGTTTTGCTCTCTTAGCCAGGTGCTACTTAAGCAGGTGAATTCGCCATTTTCCATGATTGATATTCAGATAATTTCAAACGGTATCGTGCCACGCTTCCTTCGTGAAGATGCGTTAATGCATCTTTCACCATTTGGATGAAAGCTGCGCGATCTTCTTCACGTATATTCTGATCAACCAGAGATGCGATATTATCGTTGGTGGGAGACTTCCGGTTTCGGACAATGGATTGAATCACCCTGATCAATGGATCACGATAACGGATGCGAAGTGGATCCGGTTCTTTCATGGTCTGGGTGATGGAAAGATATCGCTGGCAGGAGCGCTCATATGCCCAAGTATAAAGGTCCACAAGCAGGTCAACCTGGTTGAGCTCATATACTCCTAATAGTGCTTCCACATAGGTCTTTTCCGGTACATCCATGAAAGAGAGGGGGCACAAGTTGTTCTTGATTAGAGGTAGATTTGCCCCCAATCGAGAGACCCGCTTGTTTACATCCTCAAACGGCTGAAGGTAAGGGAGCTGAACCATGATAAAAAAAGATTGCTCAAAAGGATCTGGTATTGCTTCAGCTTTTTTGAGCAACAGCCGAAAACAATCTTCCAGAACCTGAGGCATGGCAGTGGGATGATAGACAGAGCCGGAAATATCCACTGGCCGTTTTCGTATCCGCCCGCAGGCAGTTTCGTCATGAAGCAGATTCTCAGACAGCACCGCATGAAGGTTTAAGAATGTGAAAGGATTGAATCCGACCTCATCGATCTCGTGAATCAGCATTTCAATGGCGGCTTTGTGATTTAGAATCATTTGGGTTTCAATCACATCTTTGCCTTCGGCGGCCTGGCCGAATTCAATCAACTTGATCGTGTCCAAGTGGTTATAGGTATTGCCTTCCAGGCGGGATGATGCCCAGGACAGGTCAATCATCAAACGACTCAAAACGTCTCTTGCATAGGTACCTGCTTCAAGTGCAGCCGCTGATGTCCTTCCCATCTCGTGAAACTGTTCCCGTAAAGAAACGGGAAGGTAAAACATCACGCCAGGTTCATAGTCCTCTAAAAAAGAGCGATGATACCCCATCGGCCTTCTTTTCATCAACGGCTGACGTACAACTTCTTGAATGATTTTGCCGTCAGGGGAAAGCGGAATGTCAGGTTCGATTAAAATGCCAGGTACACTATTTTCAATGCCGTTTGGGGATTTTGACTTTGACAATTGCTTGAGTTGATAGACCCGAGCTGTGCTATTCCCCTTGAATTGTAGATCTCCCTGTTCCACAAGATTTTTCAAACGGCGCTGCAAAGATCGGCGATTGATGTGGGAAAGCAGGGGGGAAAGTCTTTGTTCCAACTTTGAAATACCGATCCCTTCAGGATAATCTGAAATCACCTTTAAAATAATCTCGAACTCTTTCAAAAAGATTTTTCGTGGCATAATCTAATTTCCCCTTTGCTGCATTGCTTTTGCGTTATACAATAGATAAAATTAATTGAACTAATCAATTTCGGCATACTTCATATCATGCAGAAAGTGCTTTACTCTTTTCGAAACAGACTACCAGAAAAACCGGCATTATGTTCAGGAAAGTGTCACCTGGTAAATGAAAGATGCCTCAATTTTCACAAAAAGATTATTCAATTATCTGATTTTAGCATGGCACTTCTTGGTGTCGTGCGTCAATATTATTTTGTCATCATAACATAGTTGCGTCATACCCAAGAGGATTGTTTGCGTCAAATTGTAATAATGGATATCTATTCACTTAAAAAAACAGAAAGGAGAGATGAAATGTTTTACAAGGCAGATGAATCAGGCTACAAAGAGGTTTTGACAGGTATAAAAATAAAAACCCTGACATATGGGGAGAAAACCCTTTTTACGGAATTCAGGATGGAGTCAGGAAAAAAACTGCCTGCCCATTCTCACCCTTACGAGCAGACAGGTTATCTTATCAAGGGAAAAATTCTTCTTACAATAGCAGGAAATAGCTTTGAGGTGGAACCCGGGGACTGCTGGACTATTCCGTCTGGTGCCGATCATGGTGCAGAGATTCTTCAGGATTCAGTTGCCATTGAGGTTTTTTCTCCTGTAAGAGAGGATTATCTTCAATATTTTACTCAAAGTTGACACCTATGATCTTGTAAGCCTTGTCAACACAGTCTGAATCAGGATTCCCAGGATTAACAAAGATAAGGCAGGATTATCTATCCTGAGCATCCTATCCATCCTGGTTATCCTGGTTCAGACAACTGCAATAACTTCGGAAAAAGCAATAAGATGTCGATTTTGAGATTTTAACAATTAATCAATTTTTATGAGATTCAGGAAAAGAGCATGGAACTGGAAGATTTAGGTTATAATGATACTGTTGCTCAGTCAATGGCCGGATACAATTTAGATGGCCTTGAGCCAGGAAGGGTTGTTGCAGAGCACAGGGAAAGATATATAGTAAGGACAGCAGCAGGTGAGTTTGATGCCGAAATTCTCGGAAATCTTCGTTTTTCGGCAAAAGGTCGTGAAGATTTTCCCGCAGTTGGCGACTGGGTGGCTCTGTCAATATATGATTCAGATTTTGCCATAATACACAGGATATTGCCAAGATTTTCACTTCTTTCAAGGCAGGCTGTGGGGCAATTTGGCGAGGTGCAGATAATAGCTGCAAATGTTGACTGTGCTTTTCTTGTCCAGGCCATTGACAGGGACTTCAGTATCAACAGATTTGAAAGATACCTGACAGTTTGTCACTCATCTTCTGTCTCTCCTGTAATAGTATTGACAAAGACAGATTTGATAGACCAGAGCAAAAAAACTGAACTGATTGAACTTGTGAAGTCGAGAATCAGTGATGTTCCGGTCATTGCAGTGAGTAACAAAACCCTGGATGGATACGAAGACGTGAAAAAGCTTGTCGAAAGGGGAAAGAGTTACTGCATGCTTGGCTCTTCAGGTGTGGGAAAATCAACGTTACTGAACAATCTTGCTGGAAAAACAGTGATGAGAACTGATGAAATAAGCAACAGTTCCAACAGAGGCAGGCATGTGACAACACACAGGGAGCTTATTGTGCTTGAAAGTGGCGGAATAGTTATCGATAATCCAGGAATGAGAGAGTTTGGAATAGCAGACAGCAGCTTTGGGCTGGAAACAGCATTTGACAATATTATAAATTTTGCCCAGGAGTGCAAATATAACGATTGTACCCATACAAATGAGAAGGGATGTGCAGTAATTGATGCAGTGGAAAAAGGGAAAATAGACAGCGATTCCTACGAAAATTATCTTAAAATGGAAAGGGAAAGGGCGCATTTTGCATCAACGGTGGCCGAGAGGCGAAAGAAGGGAAAGGATCTGGCAAAAACAATTAAAAGTTTTAAAAAAAATTCCATGAGGATAGCAACGTAGGAATAGCACCATCCTCAATTTTTGATCAATCATAAGTTTTTTAGGCATGCTTCATTCACCTCTTTACATTTTCAGAAAGACAACCCCATTTTTAAGGGAGTATCATCTTCAAAATGTAAAGTACTTTCGAGGTCATATGAAGGATGCCGTTTTTTACCGTGAAAATGACTATCATTTTTATATTTGGGGGTGATTGATACGCAATCATGTCCGTTTACCGTGAAAATGGGGCATCCCTCATATCATAGAGAAAATACTTTACACTTTCCGGAATAGTATCCCCGAAAAACGGGCATTTTGTTCAGGAAAGTGTAAACTGGGAAATGAAAGATGCCAGATATATTTTTACGGTAAGGCTTTTATATCATTGAGCTTAAACCAGATATCGCCTTCTTTTCCCAACAACAGAGACATGGTTACAAGGTAGCCATCCAGCCCAAAGGCCAGATTTGGCAATGTCACCAGGTATTGCACTCCATCCCATTGCATGAAAGCAGTTTCGCAGGCGGTATAATCTGGGAGATACTCAATTTCAGAAAAGTTGGTCATCAGAAACCTGAAATCATCAAAAAGTGGATCCCACGCAAGATCCACATCTATAAATTGGCCGCCACCGATATCAATGATCGGAATTTTAAGTGTAAAATTGGAAAAAAGCCGTGCAGCACAGCGGGAAAAACCATCCCATGATGCTGCATAGAGGTTCTGCATTCGATAACTGCGATAGATATTCATGTCAGCCTGGAACAGTGATATTTTTTCACCAGCACTTCCAACTTCCATTACCTGACCTGTGGGGCTCTTCTCTTCTGTCAACAATCCCGGTGTAAAATTGAATGTGCCGTTTGCAAGTCGCTGGGCGTTACCCAGAGCCATGGAGTAAACCCCCAGATCGGCATTAAGAGAAAGAGTGGCGCTTTTATCTCCTTCATTAAGCGTGTAAAGTTGTCCTCGGCTGTTGCATCTATCCGGATCATCGACATTTGTACACCTTGTGTTGCCGTTGTCGAAAATCAGGAGCTGATTTTCGCTTACATATGTGGCACCGTGTTGATGGGAGAACCACTTGTCGGAATTGGAATCGGGAGAAGTCCCATCCAGTGATAAATCTCCATTGGCTCCCAGCCTCCAGATCACGCTTCCGGAGCCTGTACCGCCGGCATAGTCAATCTTGATAACCCAGTCCTGGTTTCTCATGGAATAGATGAGATTATTATCAACCGGAGAGGGTGCAATGTGATTGCCGTGAATCCAGTCATTGGCTCTGGATGCTTCAAACAGTGGAGGGCACCCGGGAAAGGTGAAACTGTCGCTATGGCGGCACACTTCACCCATAATTGCACTTCGATTCACATCCATATGGTCAAAGCTGTTCCATGCCCACTTCACCTGCCAATTCCTGTCTAAGGCAACGATAATGCTTCCCAGAATGACGTCTGAAGCCTCTTGAATGCCGGCAAGTTCACGCTCCACTGTGAGCTGTACCAAGGTGTTGCCGTCTGGAAAACGAACCGCCTCATGATCAAAGGCTCCGGCACTATCTTGTCCAATTTCTGCCAACTGTTCGTTAATGCGGTTAATTGTGACCTCTCTTACCACTTGACCTGCAAGATCCACCTCTTGCAGCCGCTGTCCCTGAATTTTGTCATCTGCGGTGATTAAAAGCAATGTGCCTTCCGGTGTGGGGGAAGTTGCGACAACTGATTCTTCCTTAAATCCTGGATAATACCAGACAGTCGTACCTGCAAGATCGGTTACCAGAGGCAATGGGTTTGATGGGGATTCGGGAAATCCTGCCATGAATAGATATTTTTCCATTACATATCGGTCTGCGTTATCATCTACTGACATCAAGGGGGTGATATCCGGAAAAGTTATGCCAACACTATCCGGAGTATATTTAAGGGTAGAATCTGATAAGGGAAGGCGCTCAACCCCTTTCTGTACAACTACTGGGCGAAGGGCATAAGTTACACCACTTTTGAGGCCCGCAACATAAAGATGGGCAGATCCATCATAAGAGCAGGCTACATATCCTGTGGATTGCCAGTCATTGGTATCTTCAACATCAATATCGTGATAATCAACTCTCATACGGGCACCTGGTGGGCAGGAGCTACAACTTACAATGGGGACAAGTGGGTGGGAAGATGAGATGATAGCAGCCAGATCTTCACTATGAATGGGGGATGTGACCTGAAATGAGACAGAGTGGCTTCCAAGTTCCACCTTGCTCTCCCGGTCCCTGAAGGTGACCTCAACGGTATGAATGCCGGTCTGCATGGGAGTCCATACCGCAACTGGAGAGGGGCTGAAATCTTTTAGGATATGCATTGTCTTAAATGTTTCGCCAGATATCTCTTTCGATGCCATGGATGCTGTTGTTTTTGATGGCATCTGTCCGTTTTGTGATAATGGTACTTGTATGTTTTTTGACAGCGATGCTGTTTCCGGAATAATGCTTACACTAAAGCGGTAGTCCAGTGATAAATTATCCGGATAATATGCTTTCCATCGAATGGGTGTTCCCACCATCTGGCCGGACGGAAGATCCGGAGCAAGTAACGGAGTTTCCGCAAAGATCGGTTCGGCGAGACGAACGCCTCCATATGGTTTCATGTAGAGAGACCTCATTGATTCCGGCATCTTGTCATTGACATCTAAAAATCTGGCAAAAGTAGTGGATTGTGATCCGTGGGGAATCAGGAAACGGAGGCCTTCCCTGGAAGGGGCAATCAACGTGGCCTGCTCCATTGTTCCATGTATGTCGATATAAGCGCTGTCGATCATGGCATCACTTGGAGTATCTGAAAGAAGCAAGAGACGATGGAGAGTTAAAATTACACTGTGAGTGGGGATGAGATAAGGGGCCGGACGATCTGGATCATGCCAGCCAACAGTATAGACAAGAACCATCTTGTCGTCAGTGGCAACGGCGATACTGGCTCCCACGGCTGCCCTTTCGTAGGCATGCCCCGATGAATTTACAAAATGTTCTGCATATCCTGGATTATCTCCACGCCAATAGTTTCTTAGAATATATTGACGAAAATCTATCCGGCTCTGTTTCATGATGGCTCCGCTTTCAGGATCGCAGGCAAATGTCCATAAACTGCTGTCGCCAAAGGTATGAATATAAAAAAGTCCATCCGATTCCGTCCGTTGAACCACAGTAGGGGATCCCAATAGCGCACCTATCTCCTCCATCCAGATAAGTGTTCCGTCTTCTGCGGAAAAGTTGTAAAGCCTACCCTGGTTGTCCCCTGTTATTATCCATTTTTCATTAAATGAGAGGGTTGGTGAGGAGAGGCTGTTTTCTCCATTGACCATACGACCGTTGTATTGATATCGGTTTCCTCGCTCTTTTTCATGATTGAGGAGGGTGAGTCGCTTTTTCACAGTCTCAGTGGGGTCGAAGTCAATGCGATAAACAAATGCATCAACAGCGGCTGGAGTGATATCCGTAGCCAACAGTGTCGGGGTTTGGGAACCGTTGACGTATATTCTGCTGACTGAAGTGCGAAGAGGATCCCTTGCCACCGCAGGAGTATTTATAACCATACCGCCACCGCCTACGGTGTTTGCATTGAAGTAGCCGCTGAGCTGACAAGGGTCCATGAAGTAGTCAGCATCGGGATCGTTGGTTTCAGGTACCACACCTGTACACCAGATACCAAACGGAGTCAGGGTATCATCGCTGCCTGGAGAAATATCGTAGATCATCGGGTCATCCTCAGCCACGTAGTCTGCTACATCGCAAGGAGCGCTATCCGGTGTCCAGTCCAGGGCATCAGCTTCCATTCCACTGTCAAGCCAAGTATGAGCAAAAAGACTGCCGTCGTCAGGGTCGAATATATAAACCCCTCCTTCGGTGGAGATGCCACCAAGGTAGGATTTGCCATTCACCTTTCTTGTAAAAAAGAGCGTTATAAAGGGCTTTGCCCGGGTCTGGGGCAGGGTGGGATCTGTGGCGTTATACCAGAGGCCATCTGTTTCGTTGTATGTCCGAAGCCCCTGCATGGGGCTTCGCCATTTGTAGCGTAAAGTTCCCTGTTCATCTGGTGTGGCCGTGACATCGTAACAAAAGAGATAGTGACAATCGCTGATGTAGAGAAGTCCATTTTCATCTAAAAGTGCCATACTGCTCATAGCACAGGCTCCGGGGCCGGGATCATCGGAAATGGATGGAGAAGCATGCCAGATTTCAGAGCCGTTTGCCATATCAAAGGCATGCAGGTTGGGATAATCTGTTTTGCCGGTGGTTATGAAGAGCATCTCCCGTCCCTCAAATTCACCAATGGCAGCAACAGTAAGTACCACCGAAGGATGCCCCTCATTCCTGAGGAACCAGGCCATTTCGTTAAGTTCTGTCATACTGCTGAAATTGCCGATGGTTTTGTTCATGTGGTCGGAGTTATGCATATCGTGATGCAGGGTCGGCCACAACCCCTTATTGATTGGGAACTCTTCGTCATTCCATTCATCGCAAAAGCCATTTATGGAAAAAAGCGAGATAATTATTGAACAATAAACTAAAGTGAGTCTAACCATTCGCCTGGCATGAATGAGCAGATGAGCAAACTCAATCGCTATATTTTTCTTAGACGATTTTTTATGATTATTTCTGGTGGGATATTTTTGCATCAATAGTCGGGATTGCATGGTTACCTCGCCATTTATTAATGTGATTGAAAGAACTCGACAATGAGCTTCGTGACATAACCTGTCGGTTCATTGGGATTGATGGCAATCACTTCTGCCCAGTGGCCAACAAATTCAGCCAAAACCGGCTCCTGGGATGCCTGGGTGACAGCAGTTTCCCACACTTCATCTGTGTAGTCGGAAAATTCAATTGCCCTAAGTGCAATTTCCGGTGCAGGGTCAAGTGTTTTTACCGCTTTTACGAAATTTTCAGCCTCAGGCCCAAATCCCGAAATATCGTTGTAGGAGTAGATTACCAGAAATGGTGGTTGGTCAGGATTGATGTGGCTTTGTGGAGAAGGGTCAACAAGATCGGCATCGCTCCATCCTCCAAAGGCATCCAGCATCAATTTTTTGAACACCACTGTGTCGTCAGCACTCAGCCCCAAGGGATTGTCCGGATAGGTGACAAGATCCGGTAGATAATAGGAAGCACTCATGGATATTACCCCTTTTATGTCGGAGAGATCATATCCCACAGCGTTAAGCCATTTACGGTCGGTGGCCAGAAGCGATACCAGATGTGCTCCGGCTGACTGCCCAAATAAATAAAAGGTGTCTGGATCACCGTAAGGTGCAATATTCTGTTTGAGCCACTTAAAGGCGCTTGCCACATCCTGAATATGGTCGGGATGGACAGCATTGCCTCCGGTGTCGTTGGAAATACGATAGTTGACCACAGCCAGTGTAAAGCCATGAATTCCCACCAAAGTCTTCCCAAGGGCTTCGTAGCTATCCTTGTCTCCCTGACGCCATGCACCACCTGGGACAAACATGATCACCTTGTTGCTGGTGGGATTATCTGTGTAATAGATATCAAGCTGATGACGTTCAAGTGGGTCGCTTTCAACGGTTGTTATGGTCTCCCGATATGCAAAAGTATCCTTATAAACAGTTTTCATTTGAAGACCAGGTGTAATATCCCCGAGTTTCCAGTAGATGTTTTCGGGATCTGCTGGATTGGGAGCGAAGGTCAATTGAATATCAGTTGGATTCCCTTGAATCTCCATATTTTTTATGGTCAGATTCAAATTGCCAGGGTTCAGATCAACGGCATCGGTATTGTATTGTTCAGCGTAAGAGACAGAAACATAAAAAATGACAATAAACAGAGACAATAAAGTGTTTGATATCTTTTTTTTCATCGAATTATTACCCTCCATTTTGGAAATGCGGTGATTTGTTTTTGAGTATCCCTTTTTGATGGGAGACTCACTACACGTATCTTTTTTCAATAGTTTTCCTGTAAGCTTAGGCTTTTTAATTCTTCACCAGAAAAAAACTTGTTAGATTCTTATTTTCTCAAAATCGACATCTTATTGCTTTTGCATAAGTTATTGCAGTTGTCTGAACCAGGATAACCAGGATGCTCAGGATAGATAATCCTGCCTTATCATGTTAATCTTGGGAATCCTGATTCAGACACTATTGACAAGGCTCAAGATGTTGTAGGTGTCGATTTTGAGTATTTTTGATTTTCGTATTCTTTTGGCAATAGAATCAGAAAATCCCTTTGGCTCTGGCTTGTCTAAGTTAGGACTTTTCATTGTTGTCTGCAATAATATTTCAAAAAGTATGCCATAAAAATTTCGATTTTGAGAGGATAAAAAAGACATTTTTTTTATGAGCCATTGTTTTTTCTTGACAAAGTAGGATAGAGTCTTTAAATAATTTTTATTTTGCACAAATTGCATAATATTTTTTTGCACAACACACATGGTATTTTGCATATTTGCATGGAGTCCACATTGTAGTTGGCACAATACCGATGTGTTTTGCAGGCCCCTCTTACTGAACCATTGCATAACACAATTGAGAACATAATGTATCAAAAATTTTTTACCCAAAAGCGTCTTGTATTTGGCTGTGGTAACCCGTTTTTTGGAGATGACGGCTTTGGCCCTGCTGTAATTGAGTATCTTGAACAATTTCACGAAATTCCCGAAGATACTGAAGTGCTTGATGCCGGCACATCCATAAGGGATATCCTTTTTGACATTCTTCTTTCCGAAGAGAAACCAGAACAGATCATTGTAATTGATGCCGTTGACAGGGAAGGAATGTCTCCTGGGGAGATATCTGAAATTGATGTTAACGATATCCCCATGAATAAAACATCAGATTTTTCCCTGCATCAGTTTCCCACCACCAACATGCTGAAAGAGTTAAGTGATGCCACAGGCATTGATGTGCGGGTCTTTGTGGTGCAGACAGATCAATTGCCAGAGCAGGTGTCGCCTGGCCTGACACAGGCGGTTCAGGATGCTGTGCCAAGACTTTGCTTTAAACTAATTGAACTCCTGAAAAAGCCTGTTGATGCAGCCTTTGAAAAAGAGGAACAATTTGTTTAAACGCAACTCCGTAACTGATTCCATTAAAGGAGTTCAACATGTTAATTTTTAATGTCGGTGCTTTGGCAAACCAATTAGGTGTTCACAGAAACACTGTCACAAACTGGATCAAGTCAGGAAAACTTGCTGCCGAAACCACTGCTGCCAAAAAATATGCCATTGAAAAGGATATATTTCGTCGATTTTGCATTGGGGAGCACATCCCGGATGAGATTGTAGAAAAAATCCTTACTGGTGCCTTTGAAAAACCAACGGCACCCAAACCCCGAAACCTTCACAACATTCCACAGAGAGAACCGATTATGAGAAAGAAAAACTTAGGATCCGTCATGGTGGTCGGCGGCGGGATTGCCGGTATTCAGTCCACACTTGACCTTGCGGACTCCGGATATTATGTCTATCTTATTGAAAAATCCCCGGGCATTGGCGGTGCCATGGCCCAACTGGACAAAACCTTTCCAACAAACGACTGTGCCATGTGAATTATCGCACCCAAACTGGTAGAGTGCGGTCGGCACTTAAACGTTGAGTTACTTACCCTTTCCGAAGTTCAGTCTGTATCTGGTCAGGCAGGAAGTTTTTCCGTAAAAGTCAAAAAGAAACCCCGCTTCATTGACATGGAAAAATGTATTGCCTGTGGCCTTTGTGCTGAAAAATGCCCCAAAAAGGTGGATGATGAGTTCAATATGGGCATCAGCAAGAGAAAGGCTGTCTATATTAAATATGGTCAGGCTGTTCCCCTTAAATATGCAATTGACCCTGAACAGTGCATCTACCTTACCCGAGGAAAATGCAGAGCATGCGAAAAATTCTGCCCCACCGGTGCCATCAATTTTGAAGATAAAGAGGAAATTGTCACAATTGATGTTGGCTCTGTGATCCTTGCACCTGGTTTTAAGCCCTTTGATCCATCTGTCTATGATGTATATGGTTATGGCAAAATAGAGGATGTTGTCACAAGCCTTGATTATGAGCGTCTTTTGTCTGCAAGCGGTCCCAATATGGGGCATCTTATCCGCCCGTCTGACCATCAGGAACCCAAAAAAATTGCCTGGCTACAGTGTGTTGGCTCCAGGAACAATAATCGCTGCGACAACACATACTGCTCCAGTGTCTGCTGCATGTATGCCATCAAGCAGGCTCTTGTAACAGCAGAGCATTTAAGTGGTGACGATATCTCCCAGACTATCTTTTTTATGGATTTAAGAAGCCACGGAAAAGATTTTGAAGGTTATTACGAAAATGCCAAAACCAAAGGCGTCAACTTTGTCAGGGCAAGGCCACATACCATTGATCCAGGGCCTGAAGGTGTTGGTGTATCCATCCGTTTTACCACCGAGACAGGGGAGACCTTTGAAGAGCTTTTTGACATGGCTGTTCTCTCCATCGGCCTTGAGGCTTCCGGCGACAGCATGGCCCTTGCCGACACTTTTGGCATTGAGCTTGATATGCACCATTTTGCAAAAACCGGCAGTTTTGAGCCGGTGAACAGCAGTCGTACCGGCGTTTTTGTCACAGGAGCATTTCAGGCTCCCAAGGCGATTCCACGCTCAGTTGCCCAGGCATCTGCAGCAGCTTCTTCGGCTGCAACCCTTCTTGCCGACGCAAGGGGCAGTATGACCCGTAACAAAGAGTGGCCGGAACCAAGGGATATCCGTGGCGAAACTCCTGCAATTGGTGTGTTTGTCTGCTCCTGCGGCATCAATATCTCAAATGTTGTGGATGTGGAAGCTGTTGCAAAATATGCTGCAACCCTTCCCAATGTTGTTCATGTTGAGAATAACCTTTTTACCTGCTCGGCTGACACCCAGGAGTTGATAGCAGAAAAGATAAAAGAGCATGGCCTTAACCGTATCGTTATTGCCGCATGTACCCCAAGAACCCATGAACCGCTTTTCCAGGAGACGTTAAAGGATGCAAAGCTCAATGGATTCATGGTGGAGATGGCAAATATCCGAAACCAGAATGCCTGGGTTCACCAAAGGGAACCTGAAAAAGCAACCCAAAAGGCAAAGGATCAGGTGCGAATGGCTGTGGCCAAGATCACGTACAGCTCTCCTTTGAACCAGGAAACCCTTAATGTTACTCCAAAGGCACTGGTGGTTGGCGGCGGAATCGCAGGAATGACAAGCGCACTTGCCATTGCAGATCAGGGATTTGAAACCCTTATCATGGAAAAAAACAATACCCTTGGCGGAAATGCCCTTGCTTTAAAGATGAGCTTCAGGGGTGAAATTGTGAAACCCATGCTGGATGGTCTTATTGAAAAAGTCTCCACACATCCTAAAATCAGCGTGGCAACAGAGGCAACCTTAAAATATGTATCTGGATCTGTGGGAAACTTTAAAAGTGAGATAAGCATTAACGGCACTTTAAAGCAGATTCAGTATGGTGTTGCAGTTATGGCCATTGGAGGAAGAGAGGGCGTTCCCACTGAATACCATTATGGAGAAGACAGAAGGGTTATGACCCATCTGGAGTTTGATGCACAGGTGATGGAAAGCATAGTCGCCGAGTCAGAAAAGGCAGCAGCTCCCGATAAAGGTAAAATGGAGAATCCACAGAGTGTTGTATTTATACAGTGTGTGGGATCTCGGGAGCCGGAACGCCCATATTGCAGCAGGATATGCTGTGTACATTCTGTGAAAACTGCAATCCAGATAAAGGAAAAATCTCCTGAAACCCAGGTTTTTATACTCAATCGGGATATCCGCACCTATGGTGTGTGGGAAGATTACTACCAAAAAGCCAGGGAGCTTGGGGTAATTTTTATCCGCTATGAAGTGGAGAGAAAACCTGTTGTTAATCTGGAAGAGAATCATATTGCAGTAAAAGTGACTGATCCAATTCTTCAGTTACCCCTTGATATAGAAGCTGATTATCTTGTGCTTGCATCAGGAGTTATTCCAAATCAAAGCCGTGACCTTGTGGAGGTTTTTAAGTGCAGTGCCAGTGCTGAAGGTTTTCTTAATGAAGCCCATCCAAAGCTTCGCCCTGTTGATATGTCGGTTGATGGCCTTTTTGTTGCAGGAATGTGCAACTACCCAAAACCCATTGATGAAGCAATTGAACAGGCAAAAGCTGCTGCCTCCAGGGCTTGCGTGGTTCTCTCCAAAGAGACCATGAAATTAGATGCCGTTAAGTCATTTGTAACAGACAAATGCGATGGCTGTGCCCTTTGTGTTGATGTTTGTCCCTACAATGCCATTTCCCTTGAAACAGTTGACTCTTCCCTTGATCTGGAAAGTGCTTCTTATGCTGAAACAGAAAAATGTAAAGATTCGGTAGTGGCAACAACTTTGAATGGCGAATCCCATAATTTGAATGGTTCATTCCATAGGAGAATAGTGACAGACTCTGCCCTTTGTAAAGGATGTGGTATCTGCTTTGCCACCTGTCCCAAGGAGGGTATCATGGTGCATGGCTTTACCATGAATGAACTAAAGGCACAGGTAACGGCTGCAATTGCATAAACAACTTATAATAGATTAGTTGCTCATAATCAAAAGTGTAAACTATAGCTTTCCAGAAAAATATTTTATTTTTTTGTAAACGGGCATGATTGATTACGTATCAATCACCCCCAAATATAAAAATGATAGTCATTTTCACGGTAAAAAATTAATCCAGATAACAGATAGTTAGACTTTTTCATTATCAATTTAATTATCTGGAATACTATACTTTTGAGTTGATATGAAAGATGCCCAATTTTTTATTATTTAAGGAAATAAATAGCATGAACGATCAATTTGAACCGATCATTGTAGGATTTCTCTGCAACTGGTGTGCCTATGCAGGTGGTGATCTTGCCGGTGTTTCCCGACTTCAATATCCCCCAAACATGCGTGCAGTAAGGGTTATGTGCTCAGGCATGGTACATCCCAATCTTGTGGCTGATGCCTTTCATCAGGGTGCTGACGGTGTTATTGTCATGGGCTGACATCTTGGAGAATGTCATTACCTGGATGGTAATTATAAAGCTGAAGCAAGGTCTCAAGTCATAACAATGGTTCTTGAGGAGAGCGGCATTGACCCGGAAAGATATGCCCTTGAGTGGGTCTCATCAGCAGAAGCTCCAAGATTTGCAGAAGTTGTAACCCGTTTTACAGAACAGATTAGGGCATTGGGTCCACATGCACCGAAACCTTGTCATAATGAATCACCGGAAATGGATTCAGGAGCCATGAAAACATTGCATCAATCAACGGAAACACCTGATCAATCAACGGAAACAGCTGATCAATCAACGGAAACACCTGATCAATTACTGGAAACCGCAAAGGAGGCTCTATGAAAACCTTTTTTAACCTTGTGCAGGATGTCCAGAAGGTGGGATTGTGTCATCGTTGCGGTGGTTGCGTTACCTTCTGTACAGCCATCAATTATGGTGCCCTTAAAATTGATGATGATGGAAAACCTGTCTATGCTGATATGGAAAAGTGCATTGAATGCGGTCTCTGTTACTCCATTTGCCCTGAAATAGACGACCTTGAAGAGGAGACAAAACTCCAGGCAGCCTGGAAACAGCCCATTGGAAAGGTTATTGAAACCACAGTTTTGAGGGCAACAGATCCTGTTGTACGGCAAAAAGCCACAGATGGCGGGGTTGTGACAGCACTTCTGCTGCATCTATTTGACAGACATCGCATAGATGGCGCAATTGTTACAAAAGCTGTGGGTAAATTCCAGCGTCGTCCATTTCTTGCCACTACACGTCAGGAGATACTTGATGGAGCCGGCCTCTTTTTTGATACATCACACGGCATGAAGAGTTTCAGTGATGAATATATGACTTTTTCTTCCATTGAGGAGTTTGACCCCATGGTGAAAAAAAAGCTCAACCGGGTTGCACTTGTGGGAACTCCCTGTCAGATAAAATCTGTAAGAAAGATGCAGGTTATGAATCTTGTCCCTTCAGACGCAATTAAGTTCTGTTTTGGCCTTTACTGCACCGGCAATTTTACCTTTGGTGATAAGGAGCGCCAGATGATAGCTCGGGTTGGGAATTTTTCCTGGGATGATACAGTAAAAATAAATCTGAAAGACAAACTTTACATCACATTAAGTTCAGGTGAGGAGAAATCCATTTCCCTTGAGGAGCTTGAGAGCATCAAACGGTTTGCCTGCCGATATTGCAGTGACTACACAGCAGAATTTGCAGATATCTCGTTTGGAGGTCTAGGCGCAGCAAAGGGGTGGACATCTGTTTTAATCCGTACACCTCTTGGCCGTGCAGTTCTGGCAGATGCCAGAAGCGCCATGGCTCTGGAGCAGTTCAACATGGAAAATGATCCCAACTATTCCGGAAAAGCTCTTCAGGAGGCAAGAAGTGCCTCATCTGCAAAACGGACAGCAGCACGTCATTATAGAAGGGAGCTTAACAAACAAAAACCCATGGGCCTTGCAAGGAGATAAGATCACAATGAAAGTAAATGTAGCAAGTGAATGGCTCAACTCCTGCTCTGGATGCGAAATCTCCATAATTGATATGGGAGAACGTTTGCTTGATGTTCTTCAGGTTGCTGATATCGTTCATCTTCCAGCACTTATGGACAGCAAGTACTTTGGGCAGATGGGTGACAAAAGTCATCTGAGCATCCCAAAAGCAGATGTTGGAATTATTAGCGGCAGTATAAGGAACCAGGAGCATGTGGAAGTGGCCGAAGAGATGCGGAAAAAGTGTAATATTATTATTGCACTTGGAACCTGTGCCACACATGGGGGGATTCCGTCGCTTTCTAACAGCTATGACAATGAAGAGACCCTGGATCGATATTACAGCACAGAGAGTACTGATGTTGAGAATAATAAGAACGACACTGGCAAAGGTTATCCGGCAAAGGATATCCCAAAACTTCTTGATGCCTGTTATGCTCTTGATGAAAAGATAAAGGTGGATATCTATCTTCCAGGTTGCCCCCCTCATCCTGATCACATATTCCATGCACTGACAGCACTTGTCTCCGGAAAAGAGCTTAAACTTCCGGAAAAGTCGGTTTGCGACACATGTCCAACAATTCGGAAGGGCAAAGGTGACCTTAAAAAGCTCAGAAGATTTCTGGAAGCACCATTATATGGAGCTGCCGGTGAGTCCCTTGATAAAATGCGCTGTCTTCTGGAGCAGGGTTTTCTCTGTATGGGGCCTGTGACCCGCGGAGGTTGTGGCGGAGATGCAAAGGATCCTCGGTGCATTTCAGCAAGGGTGCCCTGTCGAGGTTGCTACGGTCCTGTTCGTCACGAGGGAAATCAGCGCCTTGATATGCTCAATGCCCTGGTTTCCAACGGCATTGATATAAACTCCCTGCCTGAAAGTACCTCTCTTCTTCGTTTTTCAGGAGGACATGGTATGCTTCGTCCCAAATTCAAGAAAAAAAAGGAGATTTAAATCCATGGGAAAAATGATCAATATACAACCCATTACCCGAATTGAGGGACATGCATCCATCGGCATACAACTGGATGATGACGGCAATGTGGCTGATGCTCGGGTAAATGTTATGTCCCTGCGGGGATTTGAAAAATTTGTGGAAGGAAAACCTGCCGAAGAGCTTCCAAGAATCGTCAACCGTATCTGCGGAATTTGCCCCTGGATGCACCATCTGGCATCCAACAAGGCTGTGGATGGATGTTTTGGAGTGGTTCCAACTCCAGCAGGTCACAAACTCCGTGAGCTTATGCAGACCATCTCCCATGCCGAAGACAAACTTTTGCACTTTTTCTTTCTGGCAGCCGCAGACTTTGTCATAGGTCCTGACAGTGATTATGCAGTAAGAAATGTGATAGGAATTGTTAAGGCAAATCCGGAGCTTGCATCAAAAGTTGTAAAGATGCGTCAGATGGCCAAAATGATTCTTGACAAATTTTCCAAAAAGACAATCCATCCGGTTGCAGGTGTTCCAGGAGGATTTGCAAAGCCCCTTCTTGAGGAGGAGAGAGTCGATATTCTGGACAAGATGCGTCAGATCCTTGATTTTGCAATGTTTACAATGGATTTTGCAAAAAAAGAGGTCTTCCCCAAATATCTTGAAACCATACAGTCACTTGGGGTTATCAAGACCGGATTTATAGGAACTGTTGATGATGAGGGGGCTCTTAATCTCTATGATGGCAAGTTGCGTCTTATGAAACCTGATATGACATATGAGGAGTTTGCCCCTGCAAACTATACAGACTATCTTGCAGAAAAGATAATTGATCACTCATATGGAAAATTTCCCTATGCAAAATCATGGAACGAAGGTTTTTCCATGGATCTTGAAAACCCCAAGGGAATCTATCGTGCCAACACCCTTGCCAGAATAAATGTGGCCGACAAAATGGCAACCCCAAAGGCACAGGCAGAGCTTGAGGAGTTTCGTTCTCTTTTTGGCCGTCCTGCACAGGCCACACTGCTTTACCATTATGCCCGCCTGATAGAAGAGGTTTATGCATGTGAACGAGCAATTGAAATCCTGGAAGACCCTGTAATTACAGATCCAGATGTCAGAGCCAAAGTAGAGCCAAAAGCCGGCAGAGGCGTAGGATGTGTAGAAGCTCCAAGAGGAACCTTGATCCACGACTACAGCACAGATGAAAATGGCCTTATCACCCGGGCAAATCTTATTGTTGGTACAACCCACAATCTTGGGCCAATCAACATGAGTGTGAATCAGGCTGCCAGATCTTTGATAAAAAACGGAACCTATGATGAGGGAACTCTCAACAAGATTGAGATGGCGGTACGCGCCTATGACCCCTGAATTTCCTGTGCAACGCATCGCCTGGACGGCGTGCCTGTGGTAAGTGTATCCATAAAGGATAGTAAAGGACAAACTATCTGGAATAATTAAAAAAACAGTGCATCATATGTTGAAATAAATTCAACTATGATGCATTTTTTTTTGAGTGTACCCTATTTTAACTCAAAGTTGACACCTATGATCTTGTAAGCCTTGTCAACACTGTCTGAATCAGGATTCCCAAGTATAAAAAAGATAGTCATTTTCACGGTAAAGATGGTAGAAATGCAAACTGATTTTGAGTTGATATGAAAGATGCCAAAAGACCAACAAATTTATTGCATTACAGACTATTACATGCTAATCTACATGTAATATTACATTTGACCATTAACTATGGAGGGATACAATGATTGTCTTTGTTGTGATGAGATTTGATCCTATGCAGTGTGGTGCATGTGGAAACGGGAATCTTGATAAAATTTTTGTGCAAAAGGAAGATGCCGAGCTTTATATCAAAAATACCAGGTGCAGAAGAGGGGTAAGCTGGCAGATTGAAGAGCGTTCTGTGGAAGTCCATTATGATGAAAGTCTGGTGCAATAGAATATTTTACTTGAGGATATAAACCTGCATATGTGTTAAATCTAAAAAAGCAGGGTATCCTTCATTTCCCAGCTTACACTTTCTGGAATAACATACCTTATCTTTCGGGCATCTCCATAAAAAAAAGTGTAAAGTACTTTTGAGGTTATATGAAGGATGCCAAAAGTAGAACTGTATATATATTTGCTGTCCATTAACTGTTTAAATAAAAAGGACGAATTTAAAATGAAGATTCTTGTTTACATTAAAAATTCAGATGGAGACAAGCGGGCAATTTCCGTGGCTGCTGAACATGCAAAGGCATTTAATGCATCAGTTGATCTTATTTCCGTTATTTCCGAAAACAGTGAAACCCCGATGGGGGCAGTGGAAAAGGCTGAAACAGCATTAAATAATTATATTGACAATTTTTTTAAACCCGAGGGTATTTCGTGTGTCTCAAAAGTAATTATGACAACCCTTGCCCATGGAGAAGCTGTGGTTCAATATGCTGATAATCATCATATTGATGAGATTATAATGAGTATCAGAAAACGTTCAAAGGTGGGAAAACTCTTTTTTGGCTCTACAACCCAGTTTGTTATACTTGAAGCTCCCTGTATGGTTATAACAGTAAAGTGATGCAGTCGCGTATCAGCGTAACATCGACAAGGTTTTGTCGATATCTGGTGGTTGATACGCAATTATGCCCTTTTAGTATGTCTTGTGACGGTAAATGAAAGATATGATATAAATCAGGATTTTTTAAGAGTAAAATCACTCCCTTTATATACACGTACAGGATTCCCACGTTCCAGTTCATTATGGTAACTCCAGCGTTCTTTCTGGAGCTTCAGTTTCACGCCTTCCTTATCCTGTTTTATTTTTTCATAAAGTCTGCTTAATGCTAATTTTCTGTTAAGATGCTGAGATCTCTCCTCCCTGGCAACAGCAACTACTCCTGTTGGTATATGTGTTACCCGAATAGCAGATTCTGTTTTATTGACATGCTGTCCGCCTGGTCCTGAAGATTTCATAGATTCAACTTTTATTTCACCAGTTTTTATATGGCTCTCCTCGGGAGGATTCAGGGAATTTACTCCTGCAAACCAGTTCTTTCTCTTATGGTCTGGACGGAACATACTTTTTCCAATCCATTGTATTGTACCTTCCCAGGTGGAGATAAATGTGTGGATATCTTCACCTTCTACAGCAACTAAAGCTGACTTAAAAATATCGGGTGCGGTAGATGGAATTGTTTGCAGAATATGTGCTTTATAGCCCTTTGATAATGCTTCATTTACTATCTGTTTTACTATTTGAGCGGCAACCCAGCAACACTCATCAGGTCCACGTCCGGATGTTATCTGTAACCAGCAAATCATATCCCACTCCGTCATTACTATTCCTCTCCGCTATCAAGCACTGCATAAAACTCATTTTTGTCTTTTCAAATCAATAAGGCGTGGAAGCTCTTCTACCATATAAAGGGGCAGGGAAAGAAGTGTAAAATCAACCCGCTGATTTCCATCTGCTCCGGCTGTAATATGGCTGATTTCCTGAATGGATGGGGGATTGAGGTCAAAACGAACCGCAAGGGGAGTGTTTTTATTCAATACAAATTGCTGCAAAGATTTCAACGTCCCGCTTTTGCCGCTTTTCACCTCAACCGGAAATACGCTGTTACCATGTGATATAACGTAATCCACCTCGGCATTGGCAGACTTTTTCTCCCTCAGCCAGTAGCATAGAACAGGAGCATCATGTTTCAAGATCAGCAGATGCTGGCCGATAAACTGTTCTGCAAGCCCTCCCTCATTGACAAGTTCGTGTTCCATAAAACTGTGAAGGGTTCGCCAGTCGTTTCCGCAGATATGATTGGCAATACCGATATCCATAAAAATCAGCTTGTAGATACTTTCGTTGATTTCAGCAAGAAGCGGCACCCCATTGGCATGGGTGTGATAGACTTTGTGGCAGATTCGTGCATTGGAAAGCAGATCAATCACATTACGGATCTCCCGTGCCCTTCGCTGCGGGTCAATGTTGCTGTATTTGACCTTTTTTCCCAACATTCGAGGAATGAATCTAAAAACCCTCTGCATCAAAGGCAGCTCAATCTGTTTGCCATATTTGGCAAAATCATCAAGATAAGTGTCAAGAATGGAGCGGTGAACATCCGTTACATCCAGGGCGGAACCGGTGTCAGAATATGCAAGTATGGCCTCTGGCATCCCTCCTGTAAAAAAGTATTCCCTCTGCTTTTTTACCAGCCTGTTATGGACACTTTCCGGAAGTGACGTGGCAAAGGCGTCGAAAGATTGATCCATTTGAATCCCCTCGATATATTGAAGCAGATCCGGTGAAATCGCCATAAGAAATTCCTTGAAGGTCATGGGGAAGATGTGGAGGTACTCGACCCGTCCCACAGGCATGGAAAAGGTGTGGTCAGAAAGGGTAAATTCCAGAAGGGAACCTGCGGCAATGACCGGAATCAGGGGCTTCTCCTCATAAAAATAGCGTAAAGCCTGCAATGCGTGGGGGGTTGCCTGTATTTCATCTAAAAAGAGAATCGCATCATTTTGCTCTGGATTGGCTCCGATGACCCCTTCCAGTTCCCGAAGAATGATATCCATATCAAGTGTTTTGAATATATCATTCAGATAGAGATGACGTTCCAGGTTGATCTCGTTGAGTTTTAGCCCTTGGTTGGAAGCAAACATCCTCACAAGGGTTGATTTTCCGGTTTGACGTGCACCCCTCAATATAAGGGGTTTTTGCCGTTTTTTCTGAAGCCATTGTTCAAGGTATCCCTCTTTACAGCGTTTCATCATCATTAAACACCCCCTTCTTTTGACCATATAGTGGATTTAAAAGTGGTATGTAAAAATATGATTCTTATATGCTGCTGTCAAGTTGCTTCCTTATTGTCGCCTGCAAAATATAATAAGGGCAGATATCTGTATATAAACAATACATATACTTGCCCTTTATTAGAAAGTCTATATAAAATACTGATATAAAACGACTTTCATGTTTCGTTGTGATGCGTAAGCAAACATGGGGGTTATTATAGTATTCCAGATAATTAAATTGATAATGAAAAAGTCTAACTATCTGTTATCTGGATTAATTTTTTACAAAAAAATAAAATATTTTTCTGGAACGCTATAGAAAGTCTCTGCAACAGCTCGCCTTTGTGCCCCTCTTTGAGTGGGGCATGTCAGATTTTTTTAATACATAAGGTTTGGTAGAAAAAGTATAATCTTTGGAAAAATCATCATAAGAATAATTCCGACAACTGTTGCCATTAAAAATGGAAATATACCCTTGAAAATTGACTCAAGGGATATATCCCCCACAACACTTTGGGAGACACCATAAACAACATAGACATTGATTCCCACAGGAGGGGTGATTACACCCATTTCAGTCACAAGAACAATAATAACGCCAAACCAGATTGGATCATATCCAAGGTTGGTTACTATTGGAAAGAATATCGGGATGGTCAGCATTATAAGACCCAGGGAATCCATAAAGCATCCGCCGATAAAATAAATTGTGATAATGATGCCTATGATAAATACCGCAGGCATATCAAAACCGCTTACCCATGTTGCAATTTCAAAGGGGATTCTTGTAACAGCAAGAAATTTTCCAAAAACAACAGCACCAGCAATGAGAAAAAGGATCATGCAGGAAGTCTGCAATGTCTCGTAGAGTGACTTTACAAATGCCTTCCATGTAAGTTGCCTTCTGATAACAGAAACAATAAGTACGCCCAGAACACCAATGGCAGCCGATTCTGTGGGTGTAAAAAAACCATAGAACAGCCCGCTCATGACAAGTGCAAAGACTATCATTGTATCAGCAAGGCCGGCCAGGGATTTTATTTTCTGTGCCCAGGTGAATTTTTCTCCCCTTGGTCCCTGACTGGGGTCTATTTTACATGTGATATAGACGCATATAATAAAAAGGAAAGTCATCAAAAAAGCTGGGAATATGCCGGAAACAAAAAGTGCTCCAATGGATTGTTCTGTCAATATTCCATATATTATTAGGACAACGCTTGGAGGCATGATCATGCCAAGGCCTCCGCCTGATGCAACAGACCCGGCAGAGAGGGAATCAGCATAACCAAATCGTCGCATCTCGGGCATCCCGACTGTTGCCATTGTAGCGGCTGTTGCAGGGCTTGAGCCACATACTGCTCCAAAAGCTGTGCATGTGGCAACGGTTGTCATGGCAAGCCCACCCTTTACATTGCCAAGAAAGGTATATGCTGTATTGTAAAGCTTTCTGCTTATTCCACCGTTGAATGCAAGCTGACCCATCAGTACAAAAAGAGGGATGGTGGTCAGCTCATATGCGGAAAAGGAGTCATAAAAAATTCGTGGCAGAAGTACAAGCCCTGCTTTCAGAGAGATCAAACTGCTGAATCCGATAAATCCGACCATTGTCATGACGTAGGCAACAGGCATTCTTGTCATAAAAATGGCAAGCATGATAACAATACCTGTCACACCAATAAAAGTAGGACTCATAACTCTTCTTCAACTCCTGTAAAAAACTGGATAATATCCTTTAAAATCATTACTGAAAAAACCAGAAAACACACAAACAGAATATATACAAAGTAATACATTGGCAACTGAAGATTCATGGAAAGTTCCCCAGAGTTGGCCATTGTTCCAGCATACAAAAACATCCGCCATGTTATGATTACCATAATAATGAAAGAGAAAGTTTGGGTTACAACTTTTATAATTGATTGCGCTCTTTTTGATAGAAGTCTTACAAGTATCTCTACACCTATATGGACATCTTTTTTGTGTGAGTATGGCAGTGAAAAGGCAATGGCAAGTATGGCACAAATTGATACAATTTCCTCTGTGCCAAAGATTGGATGATTGAATGTGGCTCTCAGAAAGACATCCGCACAGGTCATAAGGCACATTCCCATGAGGCAGATGGCAGCAAGCATTTTCATTTTATCCTGCATTTTGTCCAGGAATATCCACAATGTTTTCATAGAAAAACCTTAGATAATTATAAAATTTGCAAAAAATGATAAATTTATTTTTAGTGCCAGTAGATTTTACTGTTACGTGGTTGTAATTTTTGCGGTGGTCGTTTTGTAGTAGAGACAAGGCATGCCTTGTCTCTACTGTTTATTTAATCGCTTTGATTTTAAAATTTGTCAGTCATAAGTTCATACAGCTTTCAAGAAAACTAATTTGTTTGAGTGTAACCTTTTTTGAACTCAAGAGTCGTAAGTTCTCAAATCCGTCACCATATATTGTGTTTTTTAATTGCTTGAAAGTACTATATTTAGTGTTCATTGGGAGAACTTATGATTGATGAGTTTTAAATATCCGGCGTAAATTGTTGCTAAGAAAGCTCACCCCCCAACCCTCTCCATGACCGGAGAGAGGGAGAAGAGTTCAAAAAGGGTACACTCAATATTTTTTATGGTTTCAGTGACTATCCAGAACTATTGGAGCTGCTTAATGCTATCCATTATAAACTGTACAATTTCACTGCCTGGCAAGCCTTTCTTATTGAGATCCTCTGCATATTCATCAAGTGAAGGACGGACGGCATTTTTCCATTTCAGTGACTCCTCCGGGGAAAGTGTGATCACTTCATTCCCCCTGTCAACGATGAAGTTTCTTCCTTCAACATCAATCTGATCCCATGCTTCACCATGTTTTACTGCCCATTCAGCATTGATTTCAGATATTGTTTTCTGGATTTCAGGTGAAAGAGAGTTCCATTTTGATTTGTTCATTGTAACAATCATATTGGTTGTATAGGCTACAGAGTTTTCTGCAATACAATACTTTAAAACTTCACCAAGTTTCCAACCCTTGTTGGCTTCAAGTGGATGGGCACTGCCGTCAACAACACCTTTTTGAAGACTTTGATATGCATCACCCATGCTCTGGGCCACAGGGGTTCCTCCAAGTGCTTTCACAAGAATCGTACTCATTCCGGTTGATCTTATTTTAAGACCCTTCATGTCTTCCATATTATGTACAGCTTTTGAAACTGTATTGATGTATCCTGGACCATGTGCATGGAGAAACATGACTTTGGTATCCTGAACTTCTTTTGGATTGAATTTTTCAAGAACCGCATTTGCAACTTTGGTTGCTACAACGCCACTTGTGTACCCCATTGGAAGATCCACAGCACCAAGTACCGGAAATCGTCCCCTTGAATATGCAAGAACAGTCATCCCTATATCTGCCACACCCATTTCAACATTATCATAAATCTGGGGAGCTTTTGACAAGGTACCACCAGGATAGTAGTCAATCTTAACAGCACCTCCTGTTCTTTTTTCAACTTCCTTGCACCAAGATTCTGCAAGTTGGGATTGAACGTGAAACGGCGGGAAAAAATTTGCGTATGTCAGCTTGATTGTTTCAGCTCCTGCTGTTGCAATAAACCCTGCTGCCATGACGGGCACGATAATCAGAGACACAATTGCATATAGTTTGTTTATCCGCATCTGTAAAACCTCCCCTTAAAAAGTATTAAAAATATAAACCTGTGGCATTGTCACTATTGACGATGCCTACACTGTTGTAGAAGCTGCATTTATGAGCCTTTTGATTTAATGCTTTTTTGTTAAAACACACCACAATATAAAGCGTTAAATGGAGTTTAAAACTCATTATATTGTGGTTGTGCTTCTCGAAATTGGACTTAATCAACAGAGTCATTTATCCCCTCTTTGCTTAAAAATACAATATTGCATGTAATATAGCTTGCTAAAAAACAACCAAGTGTTATTCCTGTTAATAACATTTTGATCATTATAATTCCAGAGTATTCTGTTCAGGTAGGTGAATTAATGAAGCTAATATGCAAAAACTCGATTAACATAATTGTGTAAATAATGGATTTCCCCATCCATATTATGTCTCACTTTATTTTATGCATTAAATTCTCATATGCCTTTCTACGTAGTCAGAAAGCAGAAAATTGTCAAGAAAAAAATTTTGAGATCTATCGCTTTGATGAAACGCTCTCTTATATTCTGCAAATGAACGCTCTTATGGAAAAGCTTTAGTTAATAGTGCTATGGTCAAAAAAATTGGTTGACATCTTCTTGATTGCATGTAATATTGCATGAATCAAGATTTGATACTTTTTAACAAACCCCCATGATAGCGAAAGTATCACGACGATGCATGAAAGTCTTTATATATCAGTATTTTATGAAGGTTTTTTGATAAAAGCAGCAGGCTATAGAAGATAGCCGTTATGTAAGAGAGCAGCCGGAATATCAATCAGAGGAGGCAACCATTTAATGAAAACCATCAAGACAAAAGACAAGACAGTGTTACGATCTCTCGGACTCGGCGGATATTTTGGCGGCGGAGCTGAGGGAATGGTGGATGTTAAGGATGGAAAAATCGTCCGGGTACGTCCCATGCGTTATGGATGGAAGTATGATAAAAGTGAGGTCAGACAGTGGAAAATGACCAGAAATGGCAAAACCATTGAGCCCACATGGAAATCCCTGCCAGGCCCATTTTCTCTTGCCTATAAAAAAAGGGTCTATTCTCCCAACCGCATAAAGTATCCTCTGAAACGGCTTGACTGGGATCCCAATGGAGAGAGAAATACCCAGAATCGCGGTAAAAGCAAATTTGTAAGGATCTCCTGGGATGAAGCAGCAAAGCTTGTTGCTGACGAGATCAAGCGCGTTCATAAGGAGTATGGTCACAATGCTGTGCTTCTTCAGGGTGATGGTCATGGTGAGTGTAAGACCATAAATACACCCCACGGCCATGCAGGCGTTCTGCTGGACCATCTTGGCGGTTTTACACTTCAGGTGAGAAATCCCGATAGTTGGGAAGGGTGGTACTGGGGAGCAAAGCATGTGTGGGGTCAGGGTGCCCAGGGAATAATGTTCCCTGCTGCCAATATTGTGAAAGACACCACAGAAAATGCCGACATGGTACTATTCTGGGGATGTGATCCTGAAACCACTCCATGGGGATTTACAGGTCAATTTGCAAGCCGTCTATGCTACTTCTGGACCGAGGCAAATATAAAACAGATCTATATTTGCCCAGATCTTAATTATGGAGCGGCAGTCCATGCCGACAAATGGATTCCGGTTCTGCCCAATACAGATGCTGCCCTTCAGTTGGCCATTATCTATATGTGGATCATAGAGGATACCTATAATAAAGATTATGTTGAAACCCATACCATTGGCTTTGACAAGGTAAAAGATTATGTTATGGGAGAAGAGGATGGGGTTCCCAAGACACCTGCATGGGCATCAAAAAAATGCGGAGTTCCTGAATGGACAATAAAAGCCCTTGCCCGGGAGTTTGCCGAAAAAACCACCTCAATTGCCCACTATTTTGGCGGTGGCATGATCAGGGGAGCTTTTGCCCATGAGCCTGCCCGTCTTGAGTGTATTCTTCTTGGAATGCAGGGTCTTGGTGGCCCTGGGGTCCATCAGCATCAGCTTACCTATTTTGGTATGCCAAGGGCTGAAGGTCTTGGCGGAACATTTTTCTGGAATCCTGAAATTGAAGAGCGGCTTTCCCTTCCTGTATTTTCATCTGTCACTGCATGGCAGGAGCAGGTTATTCCCAAAACATTGATTCAGCACGCCATTAACCGTGACGGGCCAATTGAGTTCCATGGCACAGGAGCCCAGAATGCCCTTGTAAAGGATCAGTTCAACAAATATACCTATCCCATTGCAAAAGAGAAGGGCGGGGTGGATATCCATATGATATGGACTGATACTCCATGCCGTATCACATGCTGGAACTACGGCAATGAAACAGAGCTTGCACTTCGCAGTCCCAAAATTGAAACCATTGTAGCCCAGCATCCCTGGCTTGAAAATGACTGTCTCTATGCTGATATAATCCTGCCTGCCAACACTTTTATGGAAGTTGATGATATTCTTACAAATATCCGTCAGGGTACAATGCAGCCAAATATCATGATTGCTGACAAGGCCATTGAACCTGTGGGAGAGTCAAAAAGTGACTTTGAGATAGTTGTTGAGATAGGAAAGCAGTTTGACATGGAGCAGACCCTTACAGACGGCCAGACAATTCCCGATCTTCAGAAAAAAATCTGGGAGTACATGGGTGGCGAAAAACTTGTAACCTGGGAGCAGTTAAAAGAGAAAAAATACTGGGTTTATAATACTGCACCTGACTGGGAAGAGGATTCTCCGGGGCTTAGAAATTTTTATAATGATCCTGAACGATTTCCCCTTGGAACCCCCACAGGAAAACTTGAATTTTATTCTGAAAGCCTTGCAAAGGCCTTTCCCGATGATGAAGAGAGACCTCCCATTCCAAAATGGATTGAAAAGAGCTTTAACCATGATGAGCGTCTCTCCAGCCACAGGGCAAAACTTTTTCCTCTTCTTGTGATGTCAAACCATGGAAGATGGCGTGTCCATGCCCAGTGTGACGATATTACCTGGACAAGGGAAGCCCCGACATGCAAGGTTCTTGGCCCTGATGGATACAAATATGAACCAGTGTGGATGCATACATCTGAAGCTGAAAAGCGAGGGATCAAACATGGAGATATCGTCAAGGTCTTTAATGAGCGGGGAATTGTTCTTGCAGGGGCATATGTAACAGAGCGGATTCGTCCTGGTGTAATCTCGGTTGATCATGGTGCCAGACATGATCCAATAAAAACCGGTGAAATAGAACGTGGTGGAGCAATAAACACAATAACACCAAGTCCCATTACCTCAAAGAACTGCGTAGGTAATGTTGTCCAGGGATATCTTGCAGATGTTCAGAGAGTAACAGGTGAGGAGATGGATCAGTGGAGACGGGATTATCCTGATGCATTTGCACGTGAATATGACCCTGATTCAGGCCTAAGATTTGATGCCTGGGTGATAGGAGGGAAAAAATAATGAAAGCGTTTTTTATAGATCTGTCTGTATGTAATGGCTGCTACTGCTGCCAGATTGCCTGCAAGGATGAGCATGTTGCAAATGACTGGACTCCTTATGCAAAGCCCCAGCCAGATACAGGGCAGTTCTGGATCGGTTTGACAGAGCTTGTAAGAGGTCAGGTTCCAAAGGTTAAAGTGACTTATATACCCAAAATGTGTCACCATTGTGATGATGCTCCATGTATTGAGCAGTGTAAGTATGATGCAATCACCAAAAGAGAAGATGGCCTTGTTCTCATTAATCCTGATAAGTGTACAGGATGCAAGCTCTGTAAAGATACCTGCCCACATGATGCCATATTCTTCAATGAGGGGCTAAATATTGCCCAGAAATGCACCGGATGTACTCATCTTTTAGATAATGACGATGAATGGACGGTTCCAAGGTGTGTTGATCAGTGTCCCACAGATGCCTTAAGATTTGGAGAAGAGGATGATTTCAGGGATTTTATTAAGGATGCAGAGTTTTTAAATCCTGAAGCCGGAACAAAATCAAGGGTCTATTACAAAAATCTGCCAAAGAAATTTGTTGCAGGAACAATTTATGACCCTGTTGAAAAAGAGGTTATCATTGGAGCTGCCTGTACTTTGAAAGATAGTGAATCCGGAGAAACCTTTACTGCAACAACTGATAATTTCGGTGATTTCTGGTTCAGAAAACTTGCAGATGACCGTACCTTTTCCCTGACCATTGATAAAGATGGTAAACAGAAGGTGATTGACGGTATTATTACAGACAAGGATTTAAGCCTTGGCGATATTCCCATGACTCTTTAATCTTCTATATAAAAGTCACCGTAAGTGGCTGTTTTTATAAAGACTTTCAAGTCTTGGATTATGGCGGTGAACCGCCCTGTTGGTTTATAGTAAACGGTCATGGCCGGCATTCAGCCACCCCCAAATATGGAAATTTGTATCTATTTTCACGGTAAACAGGCATGATTGATTATGTATCAATCACCTCCAAATATAAAAATAATAGTCATTTTTACGGTAAAAAATGGTTTTGACCTTTTTTGTGAACAATTAGTTTTTAAGGATTTTACCTGTTATAGTTTAGGAAAGGGCAGACATTTATGTCTGCCCTTTCTTTGTTGCAATTCTGTCAATTATTCATTAAATCTGGTACAGAGTGATTAAAAAAAATGCAGCAGGGTAGTGAATGATTAGACGAGATAAAAAGGTGAAAATATGAAAACTACAAAAGTGATGGTCAGCGAAAAAAAGATAGAGCAATATGATGGAGATCTTCTGGTCTGTTTTGTTCCGGAAGCAGTGGATGGAGAGCTTGTATGTAATCCCCTGATACAAAAAGAGGTCTCCCGTGCCCATGAATACGGGGATTTTTCAGGAAAAACAGATAAGACCCTTCTCTTTTATCCTGATATTGGAGAAAGCAAATCTTCCCTGAATGCCAGGCGGGTACTTGTGACAGGCATTGGTAAACCTTTTGGGCAGGGTGATGAAAAAGATAAAAAAAGGGGCAGTGCCAGTGTGGATGAAAAAGAGACAGACTTCGGTAAGCTTTGTGCTATACGTGAGGCATTCAGGCAGGCAGGGGGTACGGTTTCAAAGGTTTGCTCAACTGTGAAGGCTTCAAAAATAATGGTAACGGTTCCTGAAATTGCAGGAGATTATTCAGGAGAAGTGGCAGAATCCCTTATAGAAGGAATTCTTCTTGGGGATTACCGTTTCACCAAATATAAAAAAGCAGATGAACAGGAGCCGGAATATTCTGGTATCAACGAAGTGAGGGTCTTTGCCGGAGAGCATGCTGCAAATGTGCGAAAATCAGTAAAACTTGGAGTTGCTTCCGCCCAGGCTGCCTGTGATGCAAGGGATATGGCCAACGAGCCAGGAAATGGGTGGAAAGCTCTGGATTTTGCAGCATATGCTGACGCATTGGCAAAAAAATATGACCTTAAATGTAAAATTATAAATAAAGAGGAGATTAAGAGGCTTGGCATGGGGGGCCTGCTTGCCGTTAATCAGGGCTCTGCCGAAGAGCCCTGCATGGTTATACTTGAATATCAGCCCAAACGAAAATCCCAGACAATTTTGCTTGTGGGAAAGGGGCTTACCTTTGATTCTGGAGGAATATGTCTCAAGCCGCCTGCAGGAATGGCTGACATGAAGTATGATATGTGCGGTGGTGCGGCTGTTATTGCAGCCATGCAGGCAGTTGGGCACGAAAAACCTGGGGTGGGCGTGGTTGCCATTATTCCTGCAACAGATAATCTTTCAGGCAGTGCTGCAATGAAACCTGGTGATATTATACGCCATTACAATGGCATTACTTCGGAAATAATCAATACAGATGCTGAGGGACGACTTATCCTTGCAGATGCCCTTGCTTATGGTATTGAACAGTACAAACCATCATGTGTGGTTGATATTGCCACATTGACAGGAGCTGTTATAACAGGTCTTGGTCATCATTATTCAGGGGTACTTGGTAACAGTGATGAGCTTGTGAAGCTTCTTGAAGATGCCGGTCATAGAGCCGGAGAACCCCTTTGGCGACTGCCCCTTGGAAAGCCATACAGCAAACAGATAGAGTCAAAGGTGGCTGATATCAAAAACACAGGAGGAAAATCAGCCGGAACCATTACTGCGGCAGCCTATCTTCAGCATTTTGTTGGGGATATTCACTGGGCGCATATTGACATTGCCGGAACAGCCTGGGATTTTACGGAAAAAAGTTACATACCCAAGGGGCCATCCGGAATTGGAGTCAGAACATTTCTGGAACTTATCAGAAACTGGAAAAAAGGAAGTTGTCAATCCAGATAATAGATTGTGTTCTGTTGATTTTACCGTGAAAATGACTGTCATTTTTATATTTGGGGGTGATTGATACGTAATCAATCATGCCTGTTTACTCAAAATCGACATATTGATGGTTTTTTTGTCTCTTAGGAATTGGATCGAATTAACTTACCCAAACTTCCCCTCTCAATTTATGGAGAGGGGGCTGGGGCAATGTTCTTGACTTAAGCCACCTGCCAACGCAAACGAGATGATAGTCTTCAATGATTTCAATCTCTGGTGGTGTCCCAAATATGTTGATGAGCTCTTGACAAACCTTGATTCAGCAGGGCTTTCACAAAAAGATATCAACACTTTTATGACACTACCCAATCTCTCTCTCTTGCCGTAAAACCCGTAAGGCAACAGCATTGAGGGACAAGGTGGGTCGGGAACCAGCTTGAACAATGGAAGGTTCTGCATTAACTGCATGTTAATATTGGGTTGAACTGAACCAACCTGGCATTCCTCTTTGGTGGAAGTGCGGCCGAGGACTAT
>NZ_LT828560.1:0-57746 GCF_900170035.1 Desulfamplus magnetovallimortis
AAAAACAAAGCTTAAAATGGCAATAACAAAATCAAACGGGGACAGTACATGCATTATGTATCTGTCCCTGTCGCCTTTTTTACCCTTAAACAAGCTGAAATGCATTAAAGCCAATATAAGCCTCAAAAGCTGCCTCTGTCTCTCCGACTACATCTTCAGAATTCATGACTCCAATCAATGTAACAACATTAACCGTATCTCCATCAGCAACATAAGATATACGCATATCATCCCCATCATGGGAAAAAAAATAATCTCCGTCTGAAGCATTGGAAACCTGTATAACATCATCCAATGCAAAACCGGAAATTTCAACATTGTTTCCCACTGTGGCATCGTCAGTAAAAACAAAGCTGCCCAAAGAAGCATCAATTTCCACGGGACTTTCTGAATAATGTCCCTGATCAATCGACATTGTTACCTGATCCAGCTCATCTACTGTTCCATCATCATTAATTGTTCCGGCAATTCCTGAAACAACATCCATTCCCTGAACTTGAGAAGGGTCAACACCAAAGGCTGTCATAGTGGCTTCAAAGTCGTTTGCAAATCCACCCTCCTGTGGATTAAAGGGATCACTGCCTCCACCAAAAACAAAACTGAATGACGACATATCTCCGAGTATCTGCAGCACTCCACCAGAAGCATATGTCAATTCAACACCAGAACTGAAAAATCTGGATCCCGCAATCACCGCTTCCCCCAATACCACAACATTACTACCTGAAGAGTCCTGGATTCTAACATCTTCCGTCAAATTAGGATTAACTGTATAAGTATCGTTTCCACCCATTCCTCTGTATTCTTCGTAATCGTCCCCGGCCGTTACCGTAAAATTATTATTTCCTTGTGTTCCAAATGATATAGCCATTAGCCTCTCCTTTTCATTTTTAAAAGCAACTATAAACTCTTTAATCTATTATTAACGTCAGTCTAAATCAATCATAGTATTTTTAAGGCAACTCAAAACACAATATATTGTGGCAGATCCAAATATTACTATTCTTAAGCTTTATTTGAAAGTCTCCATAAAGTATTGTTATATAAAGACTTTCATGCATCGTTGTGATGTTCTCTCAATCATGAGGGTTTATTAAAAAAGCAATCCTTCCACCCAATCAAGTTGTTTTGGCAAACAAACACGTTTAAGATCATAATTTTCAATTGCAAACTGCCGTGCATTTTTTGACAGACGATGCCGTACCGAAGGCTCATCAAGCAAAGAACAAACCTCCTTTGCAAAGCCATCTGAATCGAAAAAATTCACCAGACGACCATTCACGTCATGCTCAATTGCCTCATGCAAAGGAAGAGTATCACTTGCAACAACAGCACAACCAGCGCTCATGGCTTCAAGAAGACTCCAGGACAATACAAAAGGATATGTCAAATAGACGTGAACCGCAGATAACTGCAAAAGCGGAATAAAATGCTGGTAGGGAATGGTTCCCAAAAAATGAATTCTATTCCAGTCTTCATCGCTTATTTGAGGCCTTACTTCCTCGGCAAAGAGATCTTTCCATGTCCGTCCGTCAGGAGGTCTCGCGCCATAACTTACACCGTCACCTCCAACTATCAGGATATGAGCTTTAGGACGCTTAGACAATATCTCCGGCAAAGAACGCATAAAAATATGATACCCGCGATAAGGTTCCAGATTCCGATTGACAAAAGTAATAATTTCATCATTCTTTGTCAGGGTGATACAGCCATTAAGAGTTATGCTCACATCCGGATTAGGCCTCACAGCATCCGTATCAATTCCATCATGGATCACGGTGATCTTTTTTCTAAAAAATTCCGGAAAGGTACTTGCCTGCCAATGAGTAGGGCTGATGCCGGCATCGGCAACATCAAAATGAAGCTTATTGTTCAGGTTTTTAAGGTGTAAACGGCACACATCCCCGGGATCGTTGGCTGGAAATTCCGCATCGAAGCCAACATCTGCCCCCTCTGGGTGATAATAAAATTCGCAAAAGATACCCAGAACAGCCTTTGGCCACACCTCTTTTATAAACAGACTCTCTCCCCAGCCGTGATGAGCAATGATCACATCAGGAACAAAATCTTGTGCCTTTAGCTGCAGTGATGCCCTAAAACATGCTTCGCCGCGTATGACTTTGGTCTCGAAATCACTTACCCAGGGATGAACGTCTTGAGAGGTGCCCCGCATGGCAGCATAGGGTATCAACCGGATACCTTGCCAGGTTGAACTTTCACATTTTTGCATGGTCATGGCCACCACAGTATGACCCTTTTCCGCAAGAGCTGGAGCCAAAAACTTGAACTGACCTGGAAAATTCTGATGAATAAAAAGTATTTTCATGAAAAAAACATACTCCCTGTCAATGCAACAGACTATTTACACATAGTGCTCTGTCAAATCTTAATTTTAGGGTTAATTCTATTAATAGAGCACCCTAAATCTTAGTCTTGACGAAGCAATAGTGCTCTGTCAAAGCTTAATTTTGGGTTAATTCTATTAATAGAGTACCCTAAATCTTAGTCTTGACGAAGCAATAGTCATAAATTCCACTATGCTTTTTCATACTTACTCCAAAGAATTTAGCTGAAGTGGCTGATAAAAAGCAAATGATGACTTACGCCGAGCTGTTCTATAGCATTGCCAGTTATGACGATAGCAGTTGCGATTTTATGGATAAATCTTCAATAAGCCAAGCTTCAGCAGCCAAATCAGGTTACGAAAAACAAAAGGCTGACGTTGTAAAGCAACACCAGCAACAATCTCAACAGCTCTCCTTGGACTGTCAGCAGCAGCAATCAGCACAGAGCGAACCTCATCATCGGTTAGAAGAATATCCCTGGCATAGTCGATCATGGTCAATTTCCGCAAGGCTATAGCGCGATTAAAAGCCGTTTCTGCATCATTATCCACCAGGCCCAGCAAAGTGTTTTCGGTCAAAGTATTAGTAGGATAATTGCCAAAAGCATGAAAGGGATCCATCCTGGCAGGCCAGGGACGGGAAAGGTTTGGAAGATTTATGGCTTGAACTGCCCTTATTTCATTCAATCTGTTCCACAAAGCTTCGTATTGGGGAATGATAACAGACCAGTCATAATGTTTTATTGCCCGGTCACGACCAGCGTCTCCCATCTTACGGCGCAGTTCAGTTGACTGAAACAGACTAATGAAAGCCTTTGCCGCAGCCTCAACTTCAACTGCCACCAAGGAGCAGGTATGACCGCAGTACATGTCGTATGTGTCAATGTCCAGGGCATGGCGAAAGGCCAGATCTCCACCCAGGCCGCTACCTGGCATCAGTGTTGGAATGCAAAAACCGTCAATACCGTCCCGTACAGTGTCTCTATAACCGTCCCAGTCACTCACCACCACAGGCAAACCTGCGGCCATGGCCTCTATGGGAACAATACCAAAGGTCTCCTGAATGTTGTCCGAAAGAGAACAGAATATGTCCGCACCAGCCCATGCTGCATGCCTGTCTTCAGCCTTTCTGCCGTCAAGGGTAATGACCCGAACGCTGGGGCAGACAAGTCTTGCGGCCTCTTCATATGCCCTGGCAATGTACTCATTGGCGTGCCAGCCGCACTCCACCAGCACGACATCCTTGCCGCTCTTTTGTACAGCTTTTTCCAGAGCCTGATACATAGCCAGAGGATGTGCCTTGGCATGGAATGAAAGCCGTCCCATGAATAGAACCACCAGGGATTCGCTCGTCACTCTAAGTATTTTTCGAGCTTCTAATTTTTTTTGCTCTGTAAACACAAAATCCTGGGTATTTATACCTAAAGGAATTATTGGCAATTGAGGCAGCACCATACGGGCTATCCCCAGCCTAGAATTCAGGTAATCAACCTGTGCCTGTAAAAGCCGCTCCACGTTATTTTTAACTGCCGTGCTGGTGCAGATTAGTGCATCCCAGGGCTGCACAGGTTCTGTTATCAAGGCGGTCAAAGCATCCATGGAGGCTGCACTTGAGGTGGTGTGGGTAATACCGCACAGGCTCCATAAGCCATGACCAAAAAATGCACGGTGCAAGGAGTGTTTTCCAATACCAGGCCCCGGGTAATAGACAACCCCGATCTCTTTAAGAGCCGCCATACTGTTCCTGTCCACTACCTTGACAGTTTCTTTCCTGCCATAAAGCTGAAGCTTTTGAGCAAAATGTGAAGCATGCTCGGTTTTTTGTACCTTTACCCAGAATTCCTTAGTTTGGCTGTGAGCAAAAAATCCCCGCAAAAAAGATTCCCCTGCGGCATTGCGACCCATTAATCTTGGGCCTGTGGTGGTGTATGCCTCGGGATGGTAAAAAATACAGGCATTCATTAAGATTTCTCCAATGCTTTCATAACCAGCCACGGAGTCGGGCCTGACCGCCACTCCCAGGTTGCCAGAAGCTGATCCAGATGTGCAAGATTATTAAACCAGTCTGGTGCGTGTCCAAGTTGACGCTGCCCATTATCCTGTACCAGAACTATCCTGTGGCTATCCTTAAAACGGCGGATCATTTCCATGGTAATACCCGGAATCAGGCACTCATGAGACTCCAGAATGATATCCATGCCTTTTAATGCAGGCGATCCGGCTGGATCCAGAAGATCGCGCTCTCCGCCTTCAATATCACATAAAATAAGCACTTTCCGGTTAATGTAGTCTTTAAAATCTTCTTGCCTGAAAAGTCCTCCAACCTCTATCCTGTCAATAACGCCGTTTTTTGCGGCCAAAGCCTTACACTTTTCCCTTGCCCCCTCATCCACATCAAAAGCCATAACCCGTATATCCGGCATTTTAAGGGCAAACCCCACTGCATAGTAACCCTCGGCACAACCGATGTTGATAATTTTCTGATAAGGTGTTTGAAATGCCTCTTCAATAAAGGGGTGCAGGGGCTGTTCGTAACAGCCAAGCAATTTGGCTATATGGCACCCCTCAGAGGACTGGGCGAGGTAGTCCATCCCATGCAGAGGCCCCTCCATAACCACAGTGCCATTGTGCTGAAGCAGGGTATTCTGGATCAACACGCTGCGCCATTTTCCCAAAAGGCGAAGAAGATCGTTTAATCGGGATGGTTCATCGCGATAATCAGCACCTAACATCTCCTTAACCTGTTGGTTGACATGGGTATGCAGATTCATCTTACACTTCCAGGTATATGTCCGGAAGCCAAATATCGCATACCCTCTTCCGTCATTTCGCATTTACTGGCAACTGCCCAGATGTCAAAAAAGGGATTACCACGTCCTGTGGCTGCCACTGTTTTAAATCCAGATGCATGTAAAGAGCTGGAGAGAACCTTTTTGGTAAATCCGCAGCGATGGGCCATAAATAGATTTCCTTTGGCCATGGATGGCCTGTGGCCATAGAGAATATCCAGAGGAGCTATGGGGCCTGCCGGTGAAGAATAGGCAGGTTCAGTAAGTTTATCCTGGGCAATCAAGGCACACACCGATTGCAGATCCGGACAGGTGATAACAGCAAAACCATCTGGTTTAAGTACCCGCTTAAACTCTGCCAGGGCAGCAGGCACTTCATGGGGATAGAGATGTTCAATGTTGTGGCTGGAAAAGAGAGCATCCATTGATTCAGACATTACCATTGACATATCGGTCATGGTACCTGTAATATCAGGAGATACTTTTGGGTCTATATCTAACCGTACTTCCTCCCAGGCATCAGAATTAAAACCCGAAGTAGTGTTATTTTTTCGTTTTGAGCCACAGCCCACATGAAGAAACAGCTTCATAACTTCACTCCAACAAAATGATAAATAAAGTATTTATCAAAACTCATCCCATATCGAAATGATGGTTTAAGAAAATTTTTGTTTAAATCGGTTAATTGAAATTAATAAGCTCATTATTACCACAAAGCAACGCAAAAAAAAACAGACTTCAGAAACAAAAAAAGAGACATGCATTATTTAGCTGCCTCCTTCCTTTTGCTTCCCCCACTTTCTGAATCACTGATTACCACTGATTAAATGATTACACAGATTAAAAAATCAGTGAAATCCGTGCAATCAGGTTAAGCCGTGATTCAGACAAGAATAAGGGCACATGCATAATGTTCCTGTCCCTCTTCAAAGGTTTAATAAAAAAACCCCATCTCTATTATAATAATAGGGATGGGGTTTACGCAAATAAAAACTAATTTATACGACTATTAAAATTCAACTATACTACATCGCCAACAGCAAGAACGGTTGTACCCCTGTCAACGACACCAATCAATGTTAACTCAGCGGCCTGTAACACGTTGTCAGCACCATCATTCACAAATTCGTATACATATGAAGTTGTAGAGGAGCCTGCTGTCCAGTTCACGACAACTACAGAATCGTTGGCATTAGCTCCACTTGTGTCAGTACTAAAACGTTCTCCAAGATATGCGGCCACATTGGTTAGAGTAGTAGCTGTCATGTCTGCTTGATTCAACGTTGCAGCACCACCAGTTGTCAAATTGGCAGCTGCACCATTGAATGAGATATAATGAACAGTATCGCTAGCAGCCAATGTTGTTGACAAAGCTTGAGCAGCTGCTGCTGCTGTTATGGTTTGTCCGGCATTTAATCCACCCAAAAGACCACCAGTCTGAACATCCAAGTCATCCACAGTGGAAACAAAACCTGAAATGGTATCAACACCATTTGAAGCTGCTTCAAAAACAAAGTCATCTGCACCATCATCACCACTCAAGGTATCGTTTCCAACGCCACCTGTAATGGTGTCATCACCAATACCGCCTGAGATGCTGTCGTTTCCGATACCACCGAGCAATGCATCAGCTCCACCGCCACCGCTGATGGTGTCAGCACCGTTTCCACCGGTTAATGAATCTGCGGCAGAACCACCAGTGATGCTGTCTGTTCCAGTACCACCGGTAATAGTGGCAGCTGCAGTTTGAGGTCCGGTAAAGGTTCCATTGGCAGTACTTGTAGAAGCATTAACAAGCAATGTACCAGTGGATGTCGAGGCATCAACTGTAGCTAGATTAGCAGCACCAGCTATAGCATTGGTAATCGCTACGTTATTGCTTCCGGTTACTGTCAAACTGGTAAGATCCGCTGCATTCAAAGTGGTGATAGTTAGATTATCGCCAGCTGTTGTGCCGGTGTTAATGGCAAGTGTTTCCTCATCATCAACAGTCATTGTTGTAACAACCCTTGCTCCACCAGTAAGAGGTACAACATTCAAACTATTTGAGGACGTATCAATCAGACGAGCAAGACTGTAAACGTTTGCACCTGAAGTGGTAACCTGAACTGTATCCACAGAAGCAGATGCATTGGTGATGTTAACATTGCCTGCAACATTATAATTAATTCGGGTAAAACCGGGATTATTGGTGAACTGCTCCAGTCCCTGGTCCAATGCCGTATCAATCTGCAATGTCTCAAAACCGGTTACGCCGGCAGCGGTCGCGGCAGTAGCGGCTGCATCATAGATCAGGGTATCGGTTCCATCTCCACCAGCAAGGGTATCACCGGCAGTCAGTGTCGCCTGAATATCAACAATATCGTTACCTGCGCCGCCATCAATACTAACTGTCCCAGCAGCAACGGTTATAGTATCATTACCGTCATTACCTGTTACTGTATCGTTTCCACCAGCAGCAGTAATCTGGTCATTTCCGGCACCACCGTCGATGCTATCTGCACCGGTTCCACCTGTAATCGTATCAAGGCCAGCTCCACCAGCTACTGTGGAAGCAACTGTTGCATGACCAAGCAGCGTATCGTTATTACCAGTTCCGGTAATACTGACAGTTCCATTTGCTCCAGAGAATGTAGGTGCACCACCCATTGTAAGAGTAGCTGTTCCAGTCATACCGGAAGCATCAATGGTGAAAAGACCTGTGGAGTTTGATGTCGGGACACCAATGGTCAAAGGATTTGCACCTGTAAAATTCAATGTATTGGCACCAGTGGCACTGTCACCGTTAAATCCGATGGTTCCGAGAGTTTGCGCAACAGTAAAAGAAGCACCGGTATTAATGGTTGTGGTCTCAAATCCATTGATTACCAGATTCTGCCCATTAAGGTTATTTGTAGCAGAGGCAGTGTCTGTATCTCTATTGGTTATAGTCAGAGTGTCTGTTGTTGCTGTTCCGGTATCATTTACCGTCAAGGCACCACCAAGTTGTGCATTGGTAGCGGCAGTAGGTTCTGCAACACCAACGGTCTGTGCACCGGCGTTCATTGTTACTGTATATGCACCAGCAGTTCCATGGTCAAGTCTTACAGTGTCAATTGCGCTGCCGAATCGTGTTGCATTCAACGTAGCAGCAGCAGTACCTGCAACATTCATGGAAATCTGCTCAAAATTTGTGATATTGGTCATATCAGTGACCAGACCTTCGGCATTGGCAGCGGTCTGGATATCAAGCCTGTCAGTACCATCACCACCATTGATTGTATCGTTGTTATCAAGGTTATTAATGGCAATCATATCATTGCCTGCACCTGCATCGATACTTGAATTGGCAGCGTTGGCAGCAAATGTCAAGCTGTCAGCACCGGCACTTCCCATAACATTGAGAACAGTGGTCGCTGCAAATGGTGATGTCAATCCCAACGCACCTGTCATGCCTGATGCATCAATATTAACTACACTTGCCTCAAATGCATTAGTTACCTGAAGTCCCTGTGCTCCGGTTACATTCAAGGAAGTCAGCAAGCTGGTTCCTGCAGCATTTTGGGCTGTTACAGTTTGCAAAAAGTTGGTGTTACTGCCGGAAGACATCAGATTCAGGGTCTCAAGACCAGATGTATCTGTACCTGCCTGCTGTGCAATGGTAAGTGTAGGTCCACCAAGAGCATCAGACTGGGAATTGTTCAGATTCAGGGTAAATGAATTTGATCCAACCAGTGCGGCATTCTCAAAGTTCAGGGTTAAATCAGCGGATTGATCCTGAATTGTATAAGTAGTATCTGTTGTGGAATCAATATTCTGTATCGTTAATCCATTGGTTGAGTTACGAACGAGAATAGAGGTCATTCCAGTTGTATTTGCCAAGTCAAAAGTTGCTCCTGCTGTATCAATAAGTTCAGCGCTTTCAATACTGGCAAGGAAAGGAGCAATTGTAGTGGCAGCACCCAGGCCAGCCAACAGAAGGTCATCACCATCTCCACCGTTTAGATTATCGACAGAGGTAAGAGTTTGCTGTCCATTGGCATTAACTGAACCATCAAAAATATCATCTCCTGTGGTACCAATTTTCACATCAGAGCCTGTGGTCAGGAGAATTGTGTCACCGGCAGATTCGCCATCAATAACAGATGCAGTCTGGGAACCAATAAGTTGGAGATCGCCATCCAGGACAGAGAATTTCCATCCCTCAAGACCTTCTGTAGTACCGTCATCAGTTGCATTGATGGTAACGGTTTTGGATGTCTCGCCAACAGCAAAAGTTACCTGGCCAGATGCAGGTGAATAATCACCGGTTGACGCTGCAGTGGCTGCACCGTTAAGCGTGTCGCCAGTTACAGAATATGTCAAGGTGGTCTCTTCACTTACAGGGGTAGAAGAAGAGATTGTATAAACAATACCATTTCCTTCTACAACCGAGTTCGCAGAGGCAGATATGGAGAAAGTTGCCGGAGGCAGATCCATAAAATCAACTGCGGCAACGCCACCGCCGGAGATAGAGGTTCCATCCGGAGCATCGGAAAGTGTCAGTGAAAGACCTTCGCCGGTCTCATCAACACCGTCAATGGTGACAGGAACAGTAACCGTCTGTGTTGTTTCGCCGGCAATGAAAGTCAAAGTACCAGTTTCAGCCACAGCATCGGTGTCAGTACCAATCACAGCACCACCAACACCAGCCAGTGTATATGTAATATCGGCATCCGCAGCCAGTGCCTCACTTAATGTAACTGTAAAAACCGCACTTTCGCCTTCATATACTTCAGCTGCAGAAGCTGCCACCGAAAAAGAAGGTCCTGTTACACCAACTGTACCATCAGCATTAACAACACCTGAAACAGGTGCATCGGCAGGTGTCAGGCCAAGAGTAGCCGGATCAAGTCCAAAAGTTGTTACTGTTTCATCAAAAGACTGTCCTGTTCCACCGGAAACTGGATTGAAGGGGTCGGTTCCGCCACCATAGTAAAAGGTAAAATTGGACATATCTCCAAGTACCTGAAGTACACCACCAGATGCATAGGTAAACTGCGCGCCACCTGTAAAAAACTGGGCTAAAGCGATATCAGCCGTACCCAGCACAACTGTATTGATTCCATCGGAATCAGAGATTCGGACGGTGTCGGTAAGATTCGGATTCACATTATAGACATCATCTCCACCAAGGCCACGATACTCTTCAAAGTCGTCGCCGTTGGTAACTGTCATGGTTTGTGAACCTGGAGTACCAAATTGAATAGCCATATGCTTCTCTCCTAAAAATTAATTAATTTTGTTGCAAAATTCCATATTTCAAATCCAGCAGGAAACATGATTGTCCGACTGGACAAAACATCAAATTTAAGTTTTAGAATCAGTTTAAGGATTATACCACTTCGATCTGAACCGTCTCGGTGACCACTCCGGCAAGAATTACATCGGCTGACCCCACCGGGGACACTGTCCCGTCCTCACCCATCCATGGTACTAACGAAACCACTGTCTGAACAGGATCAAACGCATTGGGCGTCACCTGATAGCCAGAGGTCTGAAACTGAGTGAGGGTCGGCGGCGTTCCATCCTGATCTACAAAACGAATGATATCATGATCAGGGTCAAACCCTTCAATGGTGACAGCACCATCCAGTCCGACCATGGAGATATCGCCATAATTTCCTCCGGAATAGTCGCTGAAATCATAGAGAAAGATATCATCTTCTCCGGTTGCGGTATAATTTCCGCCCGCCACCATGGAAATCCCCTCTTCGCCTGAAGATTGCTGAACTGTTCCATCAGATTCAATGATCACGCCACCACCTTCTACAGGCGTAGTAGGAGACAAACCGGAAGGATCAACATTAAATGCCGTCACGGTATCTTCAAAGGTTTTGAGAACTCCCCCCTCCACCGGAGCAAAGGGATCACTCCCTCCGCCAAAGACAAATTCAATACTGGACATGTCCCCCAGCACTGTCAATTTGCCGCCCGTAGCATAAGTGAATTCGGCTCCACCTGAAAAAAAACGGGAAGAAGTTATCTCCGCCGCACCCAGAACAACTTTATCAGCACCACGAGAATCCGAGATTTTAACCGCTTCAGTCAAATTAGGATTGACATTATAGACATCATCTCCGCCAAGACCGCGATACTCTTCATACCCATCGGCATGGGTTACCGTAAAATTATTGTTTCCATCCGTACCGAAATTAATTGCCATTTCGTTCTCCCTTTGATTTACAAAGAAATTTAGTCTTTAAAGGACTCTATCCATCATAAGACATCGGTAAAGAATAGCCCCCCCTTTTCTCAACATAATATCGCTCGTTGTACGAACAGCATATATAAAAAAAGAGAGGGGAAGGAAAGGATCAACTATTTACAGATAAAAAGAGAGTACCTTAGGCAATCTCAAACGTTACAGCATCCACAACAATACCTGCAAGAACGATATCTGAAGCAACAGCTGCCTCATCACCGGCTGCACCCTGATATGGAATCAGCTCAACAACGGTTTCTCCATCAAAGCCGTTGGGGACAACGGCATAGCCATTGGCCTCGAAATCACCCTGTGCGGGTGGATTACCATCAGAATCAACAAAACGGATGATATCATTAGCAACATCAAAATTATTGATGGTCACAGTACCGTCTTCACCAACCATTGAGAGGGTGCCATAATTTCCGCCGGTCATGTCTGTAAAATCATAAACAAAAATATCAGCATCTGCGGTGGCCTCATAGGTACCGCCTGCCACCATTTCCACACCGTCTGAAGCAGCTGCTGCAGTGGTGAAGTTGAAAGTTGTAGCATCCATAACACCGGCAAACGCGTTACCTGCCATATCCTCTACTGCTGTGGGCTGCACCCTTACAAAATAGTCTGTACCGGCATCCAGATCAGCAGCTGGATTCAGGGTTACTGTGGCGCCATCAAAAACTGCATTCGCAGCCGAAATAGTTGCAACAGGAGCTGTTGTGTCAGCTGCATCAAATATAGCAAATGCTCCAGCACCTGCCTGAACATCCTCATTAAATGTGAGAACAATATTTGCATCCACAGCAACATCTGTTGCATCATCTGCAGGAGTTGTACTTTCCAGAGTTGGAGCATCAGTATCTGGAGGCAGAGTAATGTTATCAACATCAGTTGAGAAGCTATCTGCATCATAGCCGTTAAGCTGAGTCTGAATTGCAAGAAGATCATTGCCATTTGTAGGATCAGTATAGGAAACAGATACCTCATCTCCTTCTACAACTGCCTCTGCAAGGGTCAGGACAACCATATCGTCAACCACAGTACGTGCAGTTACAGCAACATCATCATCTCCAACAGTAACAGCAAACGTATCAAGAGTAGGCTGGGCATCGGCAGCAAGAACAGAATCAAAGGTAAGGGTAATGGTATCACCATCCACAACTGCTGTTTCAAGAACAGGCGGTATTACCTCTTCACCGTTCATGATGATGTTTCCAGTAGCATCATCAGCTTTAACAACATAAAGGCCGCTCAAGTCAGTACCTGTTATATTGAGATTGCCACTTCCCTTAAGAATAATATTTACATCTGAAAGATCGCCGCCATCATCAATAATTGTCAATGTATGTTCCTCGTCTCCTGCAAAGGTGAAGCTTGGTATTGCAGCCAGAAGCGAAGCATTTATGGTAATTTCTGAGTATGCAATAGCAGCATCAACACCCTTGAAGTTAGTGTTGACATTGACAGTTGTGAGATCAAGAGAGCCATAAAAGGCAACAGTGTTGTCACCAGCACCAAGACTCAATGTGTTATCATATACAAGAGGTGTCAAGCCATCTGCATCTGTACCACCGGGCTGATCAGCATCAATCAAGCCATCGTTATCATCATCTTTATCATCAATCCAGTTAGCAACTTCATCCATATCAAACCCGGTGGTTGGATCTACAGCATACTTGCCATCCACATAGTTGCCGGCAATAACAACAACATCATCACCATCTCCGGTCTCAATAACATTTTCTCCTCTGCCAAGAAGCACATGAACATTGGATTTAGCTGTCAGTGTATTGGCCTGCAGATTAAGCTCGGACAAAGCACCATTGGTCAGATTGTCAACAGCCGCAACCTTGATGGTTTCAGACTGTGCCGAAGAAGAGGCATGGCTTGCATCAACCAGGGAATCAACAATTGCGTCTGTCAAGGTCATATTAACAAGCTGGGCATCCCCAAGATCATTCATTATACGTATAGTCTTGAAGTTGCTAACATTTGCAAGGTCGCCCACTGTAATTTCTGCATCGTTGTAAATTTCAAGTATATTGTTATTGGCATCATTTTGAACACCTACAAAATCAGCAGCATTCAAAGCAGCCCCACCTGCATCAAGCACACTGTCAGCAGCTGCCATAATAACAGCGTCTGCAATTGTCATCTGACCGGATGCAACATGCCACGCAAGGTCAGCATATGCAGATGATGGCTTGCCATCAACTGTTGCAACATAATCTGCAGCTGTGTAGGTCTGAACTACATTATTATCTCCGCCATTAAGAACACTTGCACCGCTCATTGTCACTTCATTGACCTGAAGGGTATTAACGGATTCATCACCGCCATCACCATTAGCACCATAGAAATCCACAAAATGAGAATCATCAAGGGCACGGATATTGATTGTAGCGTCGCTGTTGACAGCAGTTGTTAAATCACCATCATTATTTATAATAACGATTCTATCACCGGCATCTGTCTGGGAAACAAGCTTATTTGATATACCAAGCCTGTAGTCACCGGCTCCGGCAGTTCCAAGGCGGATGGCATCAACACCTGTAAGATATGTCCACTCAGTGGCATCCAGACCAATAACTTCTGTTGCACCCACATCACCATCAATAATAATGGTATCAAAACCATCACCCATGGCAACCTTGTCAGAAATATTTAGACCTGCTGTGAGGCGTGATGAATCAGTTACTCCAACAGCATCAAAAATCACAGTGTCATCACCGCTGCCTGTTGCGATATCCTGATTTTTCTCACCAACACGAACAATAAGATCCCCAACAAACTCAGATGCTTCAATTGTGGAAGCGACAATGCGCTCTGCTGCTCCGGCATCAATATCAGTATATATATACCCTGCTCCTGCTGCACTAACATAGCCAGTGTCGGCATAAGCAGCAGCAAATACCGAATCCTGATTAGCAACCGCAGTGTTTGAAAGCGTATTATTTGAAACAGCAAAATTATCAGGATCAACACCAAAACTGTCACCATTGGCATCCAGATTAAGATAAGTTCCTGCCACACCGGAATTAACAGTGATTGTTCCTGTATGCATTGCATACTGAGTCAACTCCACAGAGTTGGATTCGCTGTCAACATCTGTAAAGGTGATATTGGAAACACTATTTGTAGCATTGGCATTATTACCATCACTGTCAGCTGTAAGTGTAAAACTGAATCTTGGAACATTATTGACACCTTCTGCAATGGTGACACCGGCGGTATCCACACCATCGGCAACATCAAGGTCAATAATATTCTCATCCATTTCGTTGTCGCCGTTAACAGCTGCGGTGGCACCGCTGTGGAGAATTGTAATTGCTGTGGCTTCTGCGGCTGTGGCATTGTCAAGATTAAATGTGGCAGCACCAGCACCAGTCTCCAGATTCATAAGGGTAATTGTCTGATCTCCCTCAATCTGATCAAGATCCACAGTGAGAGTATCTGCAGCTGCAGCACCATCCACAGCCCTAATAACCTGAATAGCCTCAAAGCCTGTGGCCTGGGGGGTTGCACTGTTTTCAAAAAATGCTGTAGTTGCGCTATTGGCCATAACCAGAAGATCACCATCTCCGTCACCAACTGCAAGCGAATCATTTACCTGAACAGTATCGGAAATTCTAACTGTATCATTATTGACAGTACCTGTCAGAGAAAATGCCACAGAACCACTGGATGTACCATCAGGAGAAGCACCCATAATACCGGCATCAATAGTATAGTCCAGAGAGGCCTCAAGAGCAGATGCATCAACAGTTGTATAAGAACCTGCTGAATTAGCTACAGAGCCAATGGTCAAATTCTGATCACCTGTAATAATAAGTGATTGAATGGATTCGGTGGTCATCTGAGCCAGTGCATTGGCAGCACCTGTGGACTCCAGATTTATCACTTCGTAGCCCTGGGCAGCATTTACACCTTCTATCAAGAGTTGAGCAAGCTGAGCATTAGTCAAAGTAAGAGCAAGCTCATCAGCAGAGCCAGCCAACACACTATCAACGAATGTAGCATTGTAAGTTGATGTGGGAGAGTTTGAATTACTGATGGAAAGGCTTGTCAAAGGCGCCTGAATATTAACTGTACTTGCAGCCTCAGCATCATCAATACGGGAAGCATTAATGGTTGTCACACCAGTTGCGTCCTGAAGATCAAGAATCTGGGCATCATCATTAGTAAAAGCAATATTTATAGTCTCGATATCATTCAATGTAGGCATAATGTCCCAATCACCGGTATCGATGTCATTAACATATGTAAAGTTAAGAGTTGGATTCTCACCCGTACCTGTAAGAACATCATCATCATTGAGGGAATTCTTAGGATCATCACCCTCTACGTCCCACACACGCGGAGCATTGAAAATATTTGCGGTTGCAACATCAACGCCGTTTGAAAGAGTATATGTCTCAGCAACACCTTGAACAAGCTCGTCACCGGAAACCGCTATTGGATCCTGATCAAAACCATTGGCTGCAAATGCGTCTGCAAAATCGACATAGAGTGTCATCGGAGTCATATCAAACTGGGGCAGCACTTCCTGAAGCATATCAACAGTAATTTCCGCCCATGCATCGGGATTGGCATCATTGGCTGCAAGAAAATCCAGAAGAGCCTGGGCATAATCTGAATCATCAAATGCATTTGAAGGATTCACATTAAGAGCAGCGCCAACTTCAAGATAGTGCTCATATGCATTTCCACTCAAAGCTGCTGCGGCTGCGGCTGCCGGATCGGCATACATTGCTGTTTCATTGCCTTCATCGTCAGTCTCTGTAAGAGTTCCAAGATATACTGCATATGCAAGTTCGTACTCGCCTGCATCAAAATACATATTGGGGGACAATCCCATACTGTACCCATCAGACATGTAGTGTTCTTCTGCTGTCTGACCCTGATCTACCAACCACTCCTGAACATCAACTACAGTCTTTGGATTGCTTGACCACTCACTATAATTGGTCTTAAAGTAGTCCAGCAATGCATTTTCGTAGTATTCACTGTTAAATCCTGCTAATGTCATCTTAATTTCTCTCCTAAATGATTTTTGTTAAATGTAACGAAATTTTCAAGTTTCCATTTCATGGAATGGATAACCCTGATCCTTACGAAACCAAACCTTCACTTACCACTTTTTTTAATTATTAACTTTTAATTAATCAATTTTTCCAGCTTTTTCAAAAAATATAAAAAACCACACTGCATCATTTATGTCAATAAAAAAACGTCTCCTGAAATTGTAATGTGGCTTCCTTAATTAAAACTTGATAGATGCGAAGTCTATTCTGCAAATATCATTCCATTTGGCAAGCACAATAAAATTTTATTATCAAACCTGCTTTTTTTTTATAATTAAGCAGGTTTGACAGTTTCAGGCTGAATACATATCCACCATATTGGTCATTTCAAGCCAGAGTTGTGTCTTTACCTATTACAGTGTCTCTCTGAGGGACTGGTCAAGATTGAGCAAAATTGGCTCCACAAGATACTGCAAGAAAGTTCTCTTTTCTGTGGTGATAAAGCAGGTTGCGGGCATTCCCGGGGATAGCCATGCATCATGCTCGTCAAGATCTTTTTTATCAACAGATATATGCAGAACATAGGCAGACATAATCTGTCCTGTGGGCATTCTCTGCTCCACCCTGTCTGCGGATATATAAGAGACTTTCCCTGGTACCGGAGGAGTTGTAATACGGTTAAATGCCCCAAGCTGCACTTTAGTCTCCTGATCAATATATACCTGGGTTATCTTGTCCTGACGAAGTGTACACTCTATTATGAGGTCTGCATCATCAGGCACAATATCAAGGATCGGCTCCCCGGGACGAATAACTCCACCATGTTCGGAATGAACTGCCATGTTGAGCACCACACCTGAAACAGGGGCTCGGATGGAAAGGCGCTCATCAGCATCAATCTGTGGTGCAAGCTGCCTTCTTATCTGGAATATCTCATCCCGCACCTCGTTGAGCTGGGCTGCTGCCTCCTCACGGTAACTGTTTTCAAGGGAGAGGATGGAAAATTTTATCTCCTCAATGCTCTCCCCGATCTCGGCTATGAGCTGCTCAAGCCTTGCTTTCTGACCTGTCTGCTCGGCAAGCTGACGTTTCAGGGTTAAAACCTGTGCCTTGTCCATGTAACGCCCCTCCATGAGGGCCTCCTTGGCCTTTATCTCCTCCTCAAGGGATTCAATTATTCCGGCATTTGCCTCAACTTCCCGTTTTGTGCCCTTTGCCTTTTCTTGAAGCTGGCTGATGCGGGCTTTCTGGCTGCTTATGCGGCTTTCAAGGGATGTTTTTGCCTTTTCAAATAGATTTTTTTCCGAATTTATCCACTGCTCTATATCAGCATCATTGCCCTCAACTCCTTCGGGAATGGTCATATTTTTACGAAAATCCCTCTGGGCTTCAAGCCTTGCTGCCTCAATCTGCTTGGATGCAAGGCGGCCTTTAAGAAGTGCAACAGATGATGTTACCTGTGAGCTTCTAAGCTTTATCAAAACATCGCCTTTATTAACCCTGTCACCTTCCCTTACAAAAATCTGCTGAACAAGGCCACCTTCAAGATGCTGAACCGTCTTTTTCTCCTGTGAGACCTTAACAACACCCGGGGCAATAACAGCCCCGCTGAATGGCAGATAAGCTGCAACTCCGCCAAGGCCGCCAAAAAAGAGAAGTATAACAAAAAGACCGGCAAATATAACCCAGCCTGGCCTGACACGATATCTTCCTGTTTTTTTCTGCTTTAAATCTTTTTCCATGTCAGTTCAATATCCTTTTATTCAGATTGGCACCGGTTGTTGTAATCGTAGAGTTGGCGGGCTGAATCTGGTCTCCTCCCTGTGCTGCACTATTTGCTGACTGTGGGTTTTGTACATCTGTTTGCCGAGGCTTAAGTGTTGCCTGGTGGGGCTGTTGAGCTTGAACAGCAGAGTGAGGCTGTTGCACCACGGGCTGGGGTTGCTGTATGGGTTGGGCCTGGGGCACCTGGCCTGCAAGTGCCTGAAAAACCTCCTGCCTTGTTCCAAAACGTGCAACCTGCCCATACTGCATAACCATGACCTTGTCAACAGAGATCAAAATTGAAGGCTTGTGGGTGACAATTATAGTTGTCACTTTTTCCTGCTTCAAAAGAGCTATGGTCTGCATAAGAGCTCTTTCACCTGCCTCGTCAAGGTTGGAGTTTGGTTCATCCAGTACCACAAGCCTGGGGGAACCGTAAAGCGCCCTTGCAAGGGCCACACGCTGTCGTTGACCTCCGGAAAGAACCATGGAACCGGGAACACCTCCAACCATGGTATCATATCCATTGGGAAGATGGAGAATCATCTCGTGAAGCCCTGCCTTTTTGGCAGCTTTTATAACCTCATCGGAATCAACATCTCCAAGGCGTGCAATGTTTTGTGCAACTGTCCCTGGAAAAAGCTCCACATCCTGGGGAAGATAACCGATAAATTGGCCAAGATGTCCTTGATCCCACTGATAGACATCGGCACCGTCTAAGCGAACCTTACCGCCCATTGATGGCCAAATACCAAGAAGGACCCTGCTTAAGGTTGTTTTACCGGCAGCACTCGGGCCAATAAGCCCCATTACCTCCCCAGGGGCAAGGGCAAAGGTGATGTTACGCAGAAGATATGTTCCGTTTACAGCAAGGGTAACACCTTCCACATCAAGCTTTCCTGTTGGATCAGGTAAACCCATACCCTGCTTTGGAGTTGCCTTTTTCATAAGCTCTTTGAGGCGGTTATAGGCGGAACGCGCTTCAAGGGTCTGTTTCCATGTTGCCATGGCCTGGTCAACAGGAGCCAAAGCACGGCCCATAATAATGGAGGCTGCAATCATAACACCTGCCGTACACTGATTTTTCAGGGTAAGCCATGCGCCGACACCATAAATAATAACCTGCATACCCATGCGGAAACTCTGGGAGATCGCCTGCAAAAAACCTGCTGCATTGCTTGCCCTGGTCTGGAGAGCTATAACCTCGTCATTTAAAGTACTCCAGCGATCCTGGGCAGCTTCAAGCATTCCCATGGAACCAATGGATTCGCTGTTTCTTAAGCAAAGCGTGGTAAAATTTCCGGCACCGGCATTTATGGAGTTGGCTTTTTCAAGTCGCTTTCTTGTCAAAAGCTCCTGGGTGATACCAAGGAGAAAAACAAGAAAAACACCGCCTGTTGATATCATCCCAAGAATCGGGTGTACCATAAATACAAAAAGAAGATAGATGGGAACCCAGGGCATGTCAAAAAGGGCAAAAATGGCATTGCCGCCAAGGTAGTTTCTCAAAATGTTCACATCCCGAAGCCCTGCTGAATATCCTGATTTCTGGAGACTGCAACTATCTTTTAGCATCTCTGCAAAAACGGGAGATGCAAGGGTATGATCAATGTCAACACCTGCCATCACAAGAAGGCGGGAGCGCAGAAAGACAAGCATTGCATTAACCACAAGGGCAAAGATGGCAGCCACGGTAATTGTCATAAGGGTAGGCATGCTGTAGGAACTTAGTACCCTGTCATATATGGCAAGCATATAAACAGGAAATGTAAGTGCCAGAATATTGATAAAAAGGCTGAACAGTGCGGCAAAAAGAAAGTATTTTAGCCATTTTCTGATAAATTTAAGCATTTGTTTTATCTCTTGTTCACAACATGTTTGTTGTTATTTTTTAAAGGAATTCTACTGCAATGTCATAAACATGTTTGTTGTAAACATGTTTGTTGCTATTTTTTAAAGTAGTTCTGATGCAACGTCATAAACATCTCTTCGATGCCCAATGGCGCAAACAACAACTATCCTTTTTTCATTATCCACCTTATAAATTATCCTGTAGCGCTTTACTCTTAGGGAGTAAAATGATGCAAGGCAATCTTCAAGATGTTTTCCAAGCCAGGGATTATTATAAAGCTCCTTAGTTGCAGCCTTGATCTCTTTTCTAATATCAGGATGAAGAGAGTGAAACATTTCAGCAGCAACAGGGGTAAAGCTAACTCTATACAAAGTCAGAGTTCCTCTATATCAACAAGAGGCAAATTCTGTGACAACTCATATCCTGATTGATAAATCTGTCTCATGACATCAGAATCACCAAGCACAGACATAGTTTCGCACATTGACTCGTATTTTTTCATGGACATAAGGACAACCTCGGGCTTTCCATTAACGGTTATTCCAACAGCATTCATTCTATCCTTGCCTGAAATAAAACGAACAGCATCAAGCAATGAATCAGCATTGGCAGTAACCGAAATAAATCGGCTATTTTCCATATAGAAACCTCCATCACATAAAAAACTCGTCAGTAATAACTTCTATAAGTGACTACCAACCATAGTATTTTAATGGCAATTGACAACACAATATGTTGTGGCAGATATGAAAACTTACGACTCTTGAGCATAAAAAACATCAAAGTATAAAATAAAGGAGGGCAGTTGCAAAGCACTCCTTATTTCACAGGGGTTCCCATGAGAAAATCAAGCTCGGCTCTTGCAAGCTGATAATCAAGAAGCGCCTGGGCATGGCTTCCCCTTGCACGGGTTACCCTTACCTGGGCATCAAGAACCGATGCTATTGTTGCAATTCCTGCCTGAAATCTTCGGCTCTCCCTCTCATAATACTCATCTGCTGCAATCATACCCTCAAGGGCTGTTTTTGTCCTCTCTTGGGCTTCGGAAAGGGAAAAAAGAGCGGTTCTGATGCCGGTTCCAATATTGGATCGGATCTCCCTTATCTGCTCTTTTACTCTTTTCATCTCTATTCCGTACTTCTCCTTCTCCTGCCATGCCCTTCCCCCGTCAAAAAGGCTCCAGGAGAAGTTTACTCCTGCACTCCAGTAGGTGTTGTGCTGGTCATAGTTTGTCGCAACAGAAGCATCATCATAATCCTTGTCCTGGTCATAGAGGCCTGCATTAAGTTTTATGATGGGATGGTATTTTCCAAGTGCAATGTCTGCATCTTTTTCAAGCATCTCAAGCTGATGAACAAGGCTTTTAAGGTCTGATCGATTCTCAAAGGCAGCATCAATACAGGTATCTTCTGTCATACCAAACGGTATTTTGTAGTGATGAAGCCCGCCTGCAAAGGTTGTCTTTGAGTTATAGGGTTCATCCATCAGGGCAAAAAGATCAGAACGTTTCCTCTCAACTGTATTTTCAGCAATACTTAAATTTTGACGTGCGTCAGAAAGATCAACCCTTGCCTGAAGAACCTGGGCATAGGGTGCAAGCTCTTTTTCATAGAAGGCTTCCACAGTTGCTGCATCTGCCTCAAGACGCTTTACCGTATCCACGGCAACTGTCACATCCTCACGGGCTTTCATAAGCTCAAAAAAACGCACACGAAGATGATAGGCAAGCTTTGCCTCCATGTAATTGCGATCTTCAGCAATAGCAAGGGATCTGTCTGATGCCCTTCTCCATGTATTTTCTATTCGCCCCCCTGCATACAGTGTCTGGGAAAGAGAGAGAACAGCATCCCTTTTTATCTGATCAACATAATCGGGATCCGCGCTTCCTGAAGCATCAATACTGCTAAGTTGGGTATAGTTGCCGGATGCTGAAAGTGTTGGCAAAAAATCTGATCTTGCAACCTTAATATCCTGTCTTGCTGATTCAAGGGAGTATTGGGATGCTTTAAGAGTTGGATTGTTTGAAAGAACAATATCCAGACACTCATTGATGGTCAATACACGGGGGCCGGCTTCAAGAGTGCTTTTTGTATCTTCCCCAAGGGCAAATGCTGGTGAAAAGTCACTATCTGCCATTAGAGGAAATCCGGAAAAAAGAACAATAAGGATACCACCAAGTAGCGTATGGCAATATTTATTTTTCAATATGTTTTTCATTTTGAAAATTTCCATTACTGCTGTGCCATTGGAATACCTGCAATGGAGTTAAGATGTGCTGCAATAAGAGCAATAACACCCTTTCTTACCCAGTCAGCAAGAAGTGCATCATCAAGGGCATTGACTTTTTGCATATCAACCACACTAAAACCGCCAACAGGAACATTCTGGCCATTTACATTAAGCATAAAACTGCGCTCGGCAAGAACATCTTTTTCCCTCATTATTCTTACAAGAGCTGATGTTGTATTTATCTCTGTCTGAAGAGCCTTCAAAAATTCAAGCCTTTTGGTGACAAGATCGGTGAACTCCCCATTTGCAGTGAACATAAGCTCTCCCTGGGGGGCTGCAAAATGAGATGCGTCCCTGTCAATGCAGAGCAAAAATTTTTCTTCCCGTGCTTTTGCCGGGTCAGAATCTCCCGATGCTTTGCCACTGTTGCCGCCTTTGTCAGATTCTGGTGCATCTGCCATCCTGGCCAAAAGAAATGGATATCCTCTAAAATGGGCAGGCACATAGGGCACCTTCCAGTTTCCTTCAGGTGTTACAAATCCATTTTTTTCTTTTTCAAGGGACAAAATTGCAGCAGGAAGGCCAGCATCCTTCAAAAATACAATGGGATAAAATTTTGAGGCAACAGCTATTTCGGAAAAACTTAAAGGTGCAGTGGAAATTTTTTCAGCAAAACTGAAATTATTAACAGGGGTAAATCTTAAGTCCTGGTGATTATCTTTAGTCAATGGTTCTACTTTCTTAAACATTAAATAAGACTCCTTTTTAAAATAATATTATAAAAATTTCATCATTTTTCATTATTAACTTCTATAAATTGTCTGAATCAGGATACCCAGGATTAACAAGATAAAGCAGGATATCCATCTTGACCATCCTTTGCCTTTGCATCCTGATTATCATGATACAGACAAATGCAATCAATTCGAGTAAACAGGCTTGATTGATTACGTATCAATCACCCCCCAAATATAAAAATAATAGTCAATTTTACGGTAAACGGGCATGGCGGCCCTTCCGCCACCCCCTAACATGGAAATAATGTATCTATTTCCACGGTAAACGGACATGGCGGACGTTTCGCCACCCCCGAGCATGGAAATAATGTATCCATTTCCACGGTAAATTACCATATTTCGATTGCTAAAGAAAGCAACCGCTTACAGGAATTTTCTAACAAACTATTTGCATCAATGTTGCTGCTGCTGCCTCTCCCTTGCCCTCTGAATGGCCTGAAGAAATGGGTTGATACCCTGGGAGGGTGCCTGTCCGCCGTCACCATCCATGACAGCACTGTTATCCGCAGGTAATTCATCACTGTTTCCGGCGTTTTCAATGGTCTTCATGAATGGATTTGCAGAAGCAGGCTTTGTTCCTGATGAAGGTGCTAATCCCTGCTGATTGGATTGAGCAGAAGAAGCACCCGCAGAAGTTCCGGATTTTGTTCCATTAGCCACTGGCTGGGCACCCTGTGATTCACCATTTTTCTGGGATGGAAGAGCTGTGCCCTCAGAGAGATTTTCCACAGGCTCAGGTAGAGGTTCAGGGCGATCTGTGCGTTCCTGAAAAAGTCCAAGGCGTATATCCCTGTTTTCATGGGTCACAACAATGTAATTGGGAAAAACGTCTTTTAAAAGGTAGGATTCAATCATGTCACCAGAGTTATAAAGGGAGGCAGGTTCAGACTTACGCCCACGTTTTTTGTATCTTACAAGGGCTTTTTTTGATTCATGAGATATAACAATACCTGTAAGCTCTATCTCCTGTTTTATTTTTTTCAGCAAAAGATCATCAGGGCCGTTGTCATCATCAGAAGTAGCTATACCTTTTGATACAAGAGCGTTTTCTCCATCTGCATCCGGAGAAAAAAGATGTTTTTCAACCATGGGAATTGAGGGCTGCAACTCTTCTTCAAGATTATCTGTATCAGGTATATTATCCGATGATGTGTCAGAGCTTTCCACATTTGGAAGTGCATCATCCTGTTGATTATATCCCTTTTGATCTTCTTCCAGTTGATAATCCCCTATGGGATTGTCATCTTGTTGGTTATTCTCCAGACTAACCCCTTCTTCTTGTTGTTGATTATCCCGAGAAAGATGCGTTTCAAGGGTTTCGGAATTCTCAGCCTCTTCATTGAGTTCAGCAGCAACAGATTCGGCAGCAGCAGATAAAGTATCAGTATGAGCAAAAATCATAAAAAAAACAGTAACAAGAAAAAAAAGAGCCAAAAAAAAGGCTCCTTGAATTTTCATTTTTTCAGTCAACCCTGTTTTTTTAAAGTTCATGCAGTACAGCTCCTTGGTGCCACCGTAATATATCACCGGCACAGGGGTGAGTTTAAAGAAAATTTGATTTTTTTTAACACAAAAAACTTCGTAAAATTAATACACTTTAAGAGATTGTCAACAAACAAGTTATTATATATACAACTTCTTGACTTCATCCATAACATCAATAAGGTTTCTTATATTTGAAGCAGAGACATGGTTGTTTACTCCACTATGAACATGATGTGGGAATGTTGAAATATCCGGCCAGTGCGGTGCGTTATCCCACCTTGCAATCAAAGTACCGTCCCGATGTTGCCAATGGTAAGAGTATTTTCTATTTCCATCCATAAACAGATAATCCCTGATGCAAATAAAGGAACCATCCTTCAATGTGACCTCTGAAACAAATTCATATGACAAATTGTCTTGCCTGAAGCGAATAACTCTCATTTCCAATACAACATCGGGGTAAACTTTTGGTAAATTTAAAAACATTGATCTAATTCTTTGACTTTATTTTCCCAATATTGCAACGCATCATATACATATTGCCAGGCCATTAAATCATCTTCTTCCTCAAAAACTTCATCTCTTTTTTTGCCAGCAATGTGTTTCTTGAATGATTCATAGCTCATTCCATATTTTTTCTGATAAAGCAGACAATCCTTCCTGTATTCAGATATTTTGGCAAGAGAAGAAAGATACAAAAAATTCAAACCCGCATCTTCCAGCGACGAAAAATGAAAAGGTGCCAACAAATCTTTAGTTATTTTTACAGCATTTGAATTATCCATAAGTTAAACACGCTCCATAAACTACAACTATAACCCCAGATCAAAATCCAGCATTATATTTTCATTGCGGCCATAATCCACAATTTTTTCAACAGGTGTCTCATCGTTATTGCTAAAAAGAGAGAACTTGTAATACGTGCCAACAGGTATCTCTATCTGATAGCCTGCAAGAGCTGAATGTGGTACTTCAACAAGCCATTTTTCCGTCATGTTTTCAACCATGATTTTAAAGGAGTAATCAGCATATTCAGGTAACCATTTTTTATAAGATATCAAGTTGCCGGCATAATCAGGCCCTGAATCATAATCGCCACGCCTCTGCTGCTCAACCGGAACAGGCGCTGTCGAGTTATATATATTTCCCAGAATATAGCTTCTGCTTTCAGATGGTTTTGCAAAGTCAACTGTCACCACGTAGGCATTAAAAGGATTCTCCTCATCAAACGAAAACTGTGTGGAAACAAACGATATACCGATCTCCGTAAAGGCTGTGCTGAAAATATTCTTGCTGTATCCGGGGGCAGGGTCAAGCTCATCTCTTATCATGTTACTGAATATATCTTCCACAGCTTCCATGGGATCAACATAGAGATAAAATGAGAGTATTCCAAGGGTTTCACCTGTTTCAGAGGCAATGTATCCCTGTCGGCTTACGCGCTCTTTAACACCATCTCCTTCAGGTGATGTATAGCTGTAGTAATACCTCTCTATCATATCCAGATTATGCGCAGAAGCAGAATCAGCAAGCATTGGATTCCATGCAAGGGGAGGCAGACCTGATTTTAAATCAAGTATCCAGGAATTCTCACCTAAAGCTTCCTTTGCTGTCTCTTTGTCAATATCCCATGCATCAACAGCAGCAGACGGCCTTGAACGTGCTTCATTTATAAGTTTCCAAAGATAAGCTTCTGCATCATCGTCACTAAATGCAGAGACATCAAAAGAGCCAAACAACAAAATGGAAAAGCAAAGCGCAACCCCGGCAATATTAGATTTAATACTATATTTTGACTTAAATTTTAGTTTCATGGCAGCCCCCCACCCAAAGAGCTTGTTTTATATCTATTTTCACTGCAAAGTAATGATGACTTATCCTGAATATCTTTTTTACTCAAAATCGACATTTGTTAGCATTTATTGAATTTGTCTGAATCAGGATAACCAGGATTTACAGGATGCTCAAGATTTTTATCCTGTAATTCCTGGTTATACTGAGCATACTGATTCAGACACTCAAAGTCGACACCTATGATCTTGTAAGCCTTGTAAACACTGTCTGAATCAGGATTCCCAAGATTAACAAGATAAGGCAGGATTATCTATCCTGAGCATCCTATCCATCCTGGTTATCCTGGTTCAGACAACTGCAATAACTTCTGAAAAAGCAATAAGATGTCGATTTTGAGCAGACAAATTGCCAATCAAAAACTAATATTATTAAAGCAATTTATATGCCAGACAATCAGAATGAATATTTAACAACCCCATAAATCACCAAAGGCTCTCCATCTACAGGGCCATAAATGCCCGGGTACTGAAAATCTCCGTCAAGCATGTTCCTGCACCCAACTGTCAAAATAAGGTTGTTTTTAAACAGCTCCGGAAATTTCATCTCGCTGTTCACCATTAAAGGATTTTTGTATTCACCTGTTATTGTGTTCTCACCATACGAATATGGAACCGCAGATGCCCATGAGGCATTCAATGAGAAGTTAAAAAACGAATATGGACTCCATACAACTCCTGAACTTACAACTGCATCTGCACCTGGATCATAGGATTCTGTCCATTCATCGTAATCGTCAACGGTTGTACCATCGGGCCTGAGCCATGATTGCCTTAACACTTTAAAGCTGTAATCATCCCCTGAAAAAAAAACTCTGGAAATGGAAACATAACCTTCAATTTTTTCATTTATCTTTTTTCTGTAATTGAGTTCAACGCCAGCATAATCATGATCAGAAGGCTCTGATACCCCCCATCCATAAGGATCTGTCTGAACATTGTCAGAAACCCTTGTACAAAAAAGAGTTGCAGAAAAAGAGTCTCCCCTGCCGGAGCTTCTTTCTGCTTCAATATTTAAAGTGGCAATGTGATCCCTTGTAAGTGGGGTCTCTTCCTTTAACTGAAGGGAGTACGGAGTCCTGTAACCTGTTCCAAAAACAGTTTTGATCCGCCACAAATTATTAACAGGAACATTCAACCCCATTGTATAGCTTGTGGCATAATCATCATACATTGAGTTGTCATCAAGCCTGAAGCCTGACCAGAACTCGCCCCATGCAAATGGATGACGGTACTGCGCAAATATTGATTTTAATGTGTTTCTGTAATCCTTCTGAATCGGAGATGGCTGTTTGAATCCTCCTGTATCGAGAAGCAGTTCAGGAATAAATCCGCCACTTAAAAGTGCTCCATCAACCCTGTTTTCCCTGAAGGATATTCCTGTTGTCATAAGCCCTTTTTCAAAAAGCCTTCTGTCCCAAAGAAGCTCTCCATAAAAGATGTCTGCCTTTTCTTCAACTAATGATTCTGCGTTAATATGGCTGTATGATACATCTTCATAATACCCTGTCAGGTTCCAGTGGGAACGACCTGATGTTTTTGACCAGTTGATTTTGAAAAAATTTACAGGAGCCTTTTTCTCGCTTGGCCAGTCAATGGAGCCTGTCTCATAGAATGTATTAAGGGTATAGGGTCTTTTAAAGTCGGAAAACCTGCCTGAAAAGGAAAATGAGTCCCTGTAATTGAGATTAAAGGTCATCTCGTAATATCTTGAATCATCAATAGTTGCATCAGCTATATTCCATCTGTCATCTTCTTCTGAGTAGATGAGATCAAAAAATGAATCACTGTTGAAACGATTCTGGGCAGCATACAAGGAGATAAAGGCATCCCAGTTATCTTTTTTAAAACCCTTTGCGGCAAATCCTTTAAGGGTATTTTCCGAGCCTGCGGCAAACTCAAGTTCACCGCCATTTTCATTGTCAAGATCCGCGGCTTTCATGGGAACAATATTGACAATACCGGCAAAGGCATCAGGTCCCCACAGAACAGAACCAGGGCCTCTTATTATCTCAACCTGCCTGACACTGTTGAGGCTCAGTTCATAGTCAAGGGGATAATAACTTCTGTTTCCGCTTGTGGGAATGGGGACACCGTCATAAAGGATTAAAACTCCATTTGCAATGCCACGAAGATATGGAAGAGACCCTGAACCCTGGCTTGATATGTAAAAGCCAGGCTCTGCTGAGAGAAGTTGTGCCAGTGTAGCGTAGCCATATTTAAGTATCTCGCTTCTGTCAATAACCCGTACCACAGCAGGTGCAGTGGAGGGGGATTCTGGGGTTCTTGAGGCCACTGTAACAACATCAATCTCTTCGCCCACAAACATAAGCATTGTGCCATCTGACGACTCTGCAAAGGATACTGTATCCCAACAGATCACCGTTGCCGTAAAGATAATGCAAAGCAAAATCAAAGCAGATGACGAATGTATAAAACCAAGAATAGTTGTGGACAAAAATTTAATATATTTCAAAATTTCAAGCATCCTCAAGCAGTTTAAGCAGAGTTCTGAAACGTGCCCTGGAGAGTCCTAAAAGCCTTGCGGCACTGCTTTGATTACCCGCTGTCATATCCATTGCCTGCTGTACGATATTTCTCTGGATCTCGTCGTAGTCAATACCTGTGGGGGGGATTGAAAAGAGATCATCCTGAAGATCCTGCCGATCCTGCCCTACTGATATGAATCTTAAATCATCTGATGTCATGGGAAGAGCGCCTGCCTTTAATATCATGACCCTCTCCATTACATTGGCAAGCTCCCTTACATTTCCGGGCCATGAATATTCAGAAAGCTTTTTCAATGCCCCCTTGGTAATGGCATCAGAGGTAACATCATTTATATTTGCAAATTTTTCCACAAAAAAACGGGTCAATGGAAGAATATCCTCCTTTCGCTCCCTTAAAGGCGGAACATGTATGGGAAAAACCGCAAGTCTGTAGTAGAGATCCTGACGAAATTTCTTCTCTGAAGCCATGCGCCCGAGATCCTGATTGGTTGCACAGATAATACGGGTATTTACAGGAATTTCCTGATTTCCGCCAACTCTTTGAAACTTTCTCTCCTGTATGGCCCTTAAAAGCTTTGCCTGGGAATTCAGGGGCAGTTCCCCTACTTCATCAAGAAAAAGGGTACCACCGTCAGCATACTCAAATTTTCCCTCTTTTCTTGCGTTGGCACCGGTAAAAGAACCTTTTTCATGACCAAAAAGCTCAGCTTCAACAAGTGTTTCTGTTATGGCTGCACAGTTGACAGCAACAAAGCGGTTAGATGCTCTGGAGCTTGCCCTGTGGATAAGGCGGGCAATCACCTCTTTTCCGGTGCCTGACTCCCCTGTTATTAGCACTGTGGCATCACTTTGAGCAACCTTAAGTGACATCTCTTCAACCGACTTCATGGCTGATGATGCAAAAATAAAGTGATCATTTGTACCATTTTGTATGGCAAGTTTCAGTTGCCTGTTTTCACTTAACAGCCTGCCAACGCCAAGGGCACGCTCCACTGCAACCTCAACATGCTTTTCATCAAAGGGTTTTACAAGATAGTCAACCGCTCCAAGGCGCAGGGCTTCAACAACAGATTCCGTTGATGCAAAGGCAGTTATAAATACCACAGGACATGGAATATCCTCCTCTTTTATCTTTTTTAAGAGTCCTCTTCCATCAAGTCTGTCCATGCGGATATCTGAAATTACAAGATCAAAATAGTCCTTCTCAAGCTTTTCAAATGCATCCCTGCCGTCAAATGCCTCATCTATATCGTGCCCCAGGGACATAAGCATAAGCTTAAGGATTTGTCGAATACGCTCTTCATCGTCAACAACCAGTATTTTCGCCATAAGATGTTACTCTTCCTGAATAAAATTTTCTACCCTGTCAAAAATGACGGAATTGAATGTTTAACCATTTTTATGGAAAAACAAGCTCCTCCCGAAGGTCTGTTTTCAACCATGACTGTTCCGTTATGAACAGCTACTATATCACGGACAATGGCAAGCCCCAGACCTGTTCCCTTTGCTCTTGTTGTAAAAAAGGGATTAAAAATATCTTCAATGATATCTTCATCAATTCCCGGCCCGCTGTCCAGAACCTTTATTATATAATATACCCCTTCTGAGAAACCCTGCACCTCGATATCGGAAAAATCCCCTTTCAGTTGACCGGCAGCATTTTCCTCCCTTTTTTTTGCGCAACTGTCACCTGAATTTTCAACCGCATTTTTAAGGATATTTAGAAGCACCCTCTCCATCAGGACAATATCACATTCAACCTGGGCTTCTTCATCACTTAAAGAGAGTTTAATATTTTTTTCCGGAACTGTAAACCTGAACCTCTCAACAGCATCTTCAAGAAACATTGCCATTGAAACCGGGTAAAGGGAAGGATTTTTGGGCTTTGAAAAGAGAAGAAACTCTTCAACAAGGCGGTTGAGTCTCTGTACCTCCTCATCAACATAGACAATCATTGACTGCTTTGTCTTTTCATCAATACCCTTTTTTTTGAAAATATCAATGCTTCCCTTTATAATGGATATCGGGTTTTTCAACTCATGGGCCACCATCATGGAGAATTTGCCGATCTCGGCAAGGCTCTTCTGTTTTGCCATCTCAATGTGAACCTTCTCCATCTCCTGCTGATGTTTTTTTACAGCATCCAGCATCTCATTAAAGCCCCTTGCAAGGGTACGCGTCTCCTGAAGATCCCCTCCCTTTGCCCTTACATCAAAGTCTCCCTTTGAAACACGTCGGGATACAGCCACAAGATCCATAAGCGGTGATGTAATGCTTCCTGCAAAAAACCAGTACCAGAGAACAGACATAAGGGAGAGCATAAAGGATATCACAATAAAAAAAAGGGTCATATCCTGTGTAAGTTCATTTAGTCCTGATGTGGTATAATAGAGTTCAACTGAACCTATGACCTCCTTGGGAAAGGTCATGGCATAAAGGGTCATCTCCCCTGCATCGGGCTGTATCTGAAGCACGGGAAGTTCAATTTTTACTTCAGATGACCCTGTTTTATCATCATTTTTATGATCTTCACCTGATTGTCTTGAGGTCTCGGTCAGAACTGCTCCTGTATCGTCCCTTATCACAACCCTTAAAATATCATCCTGCTGAACAAGGTTGGAGGTAAGACTTTCCAGCATATCGGGATTTTTAAGGAGCACGCCAAGTTCTGCATTTCTTGCAAGATACTGGGAGAGAACCACAAAGTTATCGTGAAAACGCTCTCTTACAAATTTGTGTGTGAGCCACAGCCCCACACATCCCATGGTGATTGATGTGCCTATGATAAAAAGAACAGCAATTCCGGATAACTGGCTTTTAATTGAGTCTGGCCTTAGGGCATCCCACTTTTCTTTGATAAATCCGAGCATAAAACTCTCTTACTAAACGGGCATGATTGCCTATCAATCACCCCCAAGTATAAACTCAAAGTCGACACCTGTGATCTTGTAAGCCTTGTCAACACTGTCTGAATCAGGATTCCCAAGATTATCAAGATAAGGCAGGATTATTTATCCTGAGCATCCTTTTCATCCTGGTTATCCTGATTCAGACAAATTCAATAACTGCTCAAAAAGCAATAAGGTGTCGATTTTGAGAAAAAAGCAATAAGATGTCGATTTTGAGTGATAAAGGCTCAATCCTTATGAATGACAGGTTTTTTGCCAAATAGTTCAAGAACCTTTTCATTCAACATTATACTGTAAGGAGGCGCTGAGGTCATACATGATTCCCCCCGAAGCACCCCCTCAACCATAACAGCCATCTGCTCTCCTGTACCTTCATAGTCAATAACAAAACTCAATGCAGCTCCAGATTTATCAAAAAAACTGTTATATCCAATAACAGGTATTTTTCGTGCAATGGACTGCTTTATAACATGGCGGATAATAGTTGGAGATGTAACTGTCTGATCAGGTATAAATAAAAGGGCATCAACACCATAAAACCCCTGCTGGTAGAGCTCTATGATATCAGACTGCTTCTGGATGTGCATGGGAATAATTTCAATATTGCTGAACAACTGGCCTGCAACTGCATTGTCAAACCACTGGCTGTTGTTTTCAGGGTCAAACAGAATGCCGATTTTTTTCACAAAGGGAAGTATCCGGGGAATCTCAGAAAGGGGTTTTGCAGTAAAGGGGTCAAGTGATATACCGCAAAGGGAGACGTTGTCAGGAATAATTTTTTCCGGATTGAGTACCATAGAATAGAGTATTTTAGAAGAGTTATATGCTGCATCCACTGATTCAGGGTTATCAGGCTCTTCTGTTCCACTGGACAAAGTTGCAGAGGATATTGTTGAAGAAGATGGTTTTGCAGTCGATGGTTTTTCAGAGGAAGCACTCTTTGCCATGCCGGAAAAATTTTTCTCCACAAGATATGAAAGAGCTTCCGGACCCACCGCAACAACAACGGAATAGTTGCTGGGATCCGTCCCCTTATAAAGAAGATCGTGGCTGAACGGGTTCTTTTCCCTGTCCAGAAAGATCCTTACAACAGAACGTTTTAGGCTGTTTTCAAAACCTTCAACCATCTCAATAAATGGCTTTATTTCACGGGATATCAATACAGCCACAGGAAGCTCATCGCCTGACACAGTTTTTGAGTGACAAAAAACAGACAGCAAAAAGAGCAGGCATGCCAACACCCTGCCTTGTTGAAGCAGAGCTTTTTGGCCATGAAAATTTCTGCTCAATCCCCTTCTATGCTCTGTGTCACTGCCCTGTTCCAATGAATTCCCTGATATCCTTTATTTTTCCTGAAAACTCCCTGGTCACCCTGTCAGCATCACTTCGGGAATCCACAACATGGGGAGTTAAAAGGAATATTAGCTCTGTTTTTGTAGTTTTGCTTTGATATGATTTAAATAAACTTCCAATAAAAGGGATATCCTTTAAAAAAGGAATACCTGAATCTCTGCTGTCGGTTGTTCTCTCCATCAAGCCACCAAGAATAATTGTCTGGCCATCACTTACAACAAGTGATGTTTCAGCCTTTCTTGTATTTATGGAGTAATTTCCTCCGGCTCCTGTTGTACTTCCTGCACTGCTCACCTCCTGGGAAAGCTCCATCTTTACAAGCCCGCTGGAGTTTATGTGAGGAGTCACCTTCAGTATTATACCAGTCTTCTGATACTGAACAGTATTGGTTACCCCGCCATTTGAATCAGTAACAGTTCCTGTAACTGTAGGGACATCTTGTCCAACCTCTATATATGCCTCTTTGTTGTCAACAGCCATGATATTGGGAGAAGAGAGGACATTTAGTTCTGAATCCTCATCAAGAGCTGTAATAAGAGCCTTTAGTGCGTCGGCAGAGCCTGCAAGAATATCTGCGGTGCTGTATATGCCATATGTAAAATTTGAATTACTGCCAAGGGTCTGGTTAAAAGCCCTTGATGACTCACTTCCGTCCCAGCTTCCCTGTGCTTCATAATCGCCAATAGTGTTGTTCATCAACCACTGAACACCATACTCAATATTGTCGGAAAGAGTAACTTCTGCAATTACAACATTTATAAGTACTTGCCTTGGAACAACATCAAGCTCCTTGAGTACAGATTTTATAATCTTGTAGTCTCGCTGGGATGCCTTGAATACAATGGCATTGTTGGTCTCATCTGCTATGATCTCAATTTCACCGGAAATATCTCCTGAACCACTTGAGCCAGGAAGTTCAGGAAGCTCCGGAAGCTCTGGCTCCTCGTTCTGGTCTGAAGCTTTTTTTTCATCTGGCTTATCCCTGGGAGCAGGTGCAACAGGCTTTACAATCTGTGTTTTGTTGTCAGAGGATGATTTCTTGCCCCCGTAGAGCTGCTTTAAAATCTCAGATAGCTCTGCTGCTGTGCCATTCTCAACAAAATAGATAAAAACACCGGTTCCACCTCCTGCATCTCCGCCCATGTGATCCATTGCTGCAACCCACTTTTCAACAAGATCAAGCATCTCAGGCCAGCGGGTGACAAGAAGAATGGCATTCATGCTGTCAATTGCAAGTATCTGATATCCCCCCCTAACAGCACCTGGTCGATAGTAAAGACCTGAGCTTCTGATGATCTTTGTAATATCAGATACAAGATCCTTTGCTTCAGCCTCCTTTACCGGAAATATTCTCCATGCAATATCCGTGAAATATGGAATATCCATAAGCGATATGACAGTTAGAACCTTTTCTATATTTTCACGGGTATCTGTTACAACCACACTGTTGTTAACAGTATCTGTGGAGATCTGGCTCCCCTTGGTTGTAAAGTGTCTGATATTTTTGGCAACCGCCGATGCATCAAGGTACTTAAGTTTAATAAGGCGGGAGATATCCCCTGATGCATCGGGAAGATCATCCTGGAAAAGAGGTTCTGAACTTAAAGATGCACTTTCGCTTTTCCGCACCACCTTATAGATATCCCCGGGCCCACGGGTTATTGAAAGATTGCTCAACTGCAGGATTTCATTCAATAACTCTATAAACTCAACCTTTGTGTAATCACCGGAAAAATGAAAAGTAAGCTTTGCCTTTACATGGGGATCAATGATGTAGTTGACTTTAAAAAGCTCAAAAAGCGTTGCATCCAGTACCTCAAAAAGATCGGCATTATCAAAGGCAAGCTCCACTTTTACGGTTTCTGAGTTCTCTGTCTTGCTGACTGCATCACCAATATCAGCGGTTTTAGAGATTCTTGCACCATTTTCTGCATCATCAACACTCGCTGTTTTAGAGCTATTTTCTTCATTTACCGTTTTTATCAATGATTGATCGGAATTTTTTGTCAATGATTGGTCGGGACTCTTTGTCAACGATTGGTTGGGACTTTTTGTCAATGATTGATTGGAACTTTCAGGTGTGACAAGTGACTCTTCATGATCTTCAGAGTCAAACAGTGATTTTTCCTGCTCTTCAGGCTTAATCAATGATTTTAATGAACTGTCATCTTTGCTGAGTGATGTATTACTCTTTGACCTGTCAATGGCCTTTGCCTTATGGGCCTTGATAAAACTTTCAAACGGGTTTGAAGGCGGTGTTTTTTTCTTGTCACCCTCAGCAACATCAACATCATTCCCAGGGACATTTTGACTCTCTGACTCATCAACAGGAGTACCCACTTCGCTTTTATATGCTGCAAACTCTTCAACCATACCATGGGAAACCTTGAGCTGCGGTTTTTTGTTCAGCGCCATTTTTGAGTCAGACATATGAAGGGAGCATCCGGAAAAGAGAAAGAGTGCTGCAAACAGCAATAACGTTACATGGGCACTCAACAACAGTGTTCCAGGCGCACGCGAAAAGAGTGTTCCAGAAGTACACAAAAATATATTTTTAAATCTTCTGATGTTGTAATAAATAGTTGAGTCAAAAATCATAAATTTCTCCCTGAAACAGCACATACACAATTTTTACCTAAATGAAGTTCAAATCCTGCGTTAAGTAAAAAGAAAAAGGGACAGGCATTATAAACCTGTCCCCTCTCCCTTACCGGGTACTGGAGTGTATCTTTTCATGCCTATGCTGCTTCAGCCACTATTGACTTTAACAGCTTTGTCTCTATTTCATCTGAAAACTCTACAATAAGAAAACTATCGGTCGGATAAAGATAATCTTCACCCGATTCATCAATTACACGAAGGCAACCAGCCAACAACGCCTTCTCGTCCGGAACAATACGGTATATTTTCCTGTTTTCCAGATCATTATATCCTTCACTTGTTATACAAATAGCAAATTTCAATTTATCATTACTCCAAAACATGCTTAATCTTCATCTTTCGACGTCCAACCCCATGAGCTTCATACCAGTGTATTTCTGCTTTATAAATTTTTCCATTTGGAAATCGAACATGAGCAACACCTTTTAACTTTTTCCAGCGAAAATTTCCAAATTGGCTTTTTAATCTATCTCGTTCTCGTATTGATAAATTTACAGCAATAGTTTCAATTACTGATATTTCGGATATTAATTCAAAACCTTCTATATGCTCATTGTTCATAAAATTAATTTAGCACAACATTTATTGAGACTCAAGGCAATATGACAACTACAGACAAAAATGGAGACGACACACACAAAATGTAACTATCTAATTTTCTTTTTTTGCCATTTTGGTGTTGTGGATTTTTTACGCGACCATCAATCTTTATCAACAAAAAGAGTTTCAACCCTGAATGTCATGTTGAGGTTATCTTCCCTGCTTTTTCTGTAATTTATACTGACCCTTCCGATTCTGACAAGCTGCCTGAAATCCTCAAGGAACTTCAACAAAGTAGCAATACCCTTATGATCTGTCTTAACAGTAAACTCAAGAACCCCCATATCATAATCCTGCCATTTTGTACTGCGCAAAACCTGATATTTTTGCAAAGATATGTTATTTTCTCCTGTGACATTTTGAATTTTTTGCTGAACTACGGCATTAATCTCCTCAAGATTTTCACCAGATACCATGAGTTCAGCAAAATTCTCAACCTCATTGTCCTGAATCATATTCTCAGCATGAAGCTTTTCAAGCTCACGGATCTTCTCCTTGACCTTCATCTTTTTATTAAGCTGAATGGCATATTCATCCTCTGCCTGTTCAATCTCAAGAACCACCGGATCAAATAGATATACCCACCATACAATAATAACAAGCAGTGCAAGAAGCCCCCCCATAAACCACTGGCGGTTTCTTCGGTTTTTCATAAAGTATCTCCTTGCTCTCTAAGTAAATTCTGTTTAAGCTCAAGACTTACTGTAAAGTGTTCATCTCCTGTATTTCTTCTGTTAACAGAACCCTTCAGCATAACATCGCTGAAAATATCAGAAGAGCGCAAAAGCTCAACAATTTTTAAGGCATCCTCCCCTCGTCCTCTCAAAATCAAGCTATTGCCATTAAATGTAAGATTTGAAAACCAAGTTCCTTCAGGTACAAGCTCTGCAATCTCATTAATGGCTGTATAAAGCGCCGGACGGCTCTGCATGAACTGTTCAACATCAGTCTTGAATTTTGATGCCTTCTTTAATGTGTCAATCTGCTCCTGCAATGGAGCAAGCTCACCTTCAAGGCGCGTTACCTGCTCTCTTGTCTCAGCAAGATTTGCCCTTGCCACTTCAAGTTTTGTATCCATTTTAACTGACACAAAATATAGTGAAACTGCAATAATGCATATAATCGGCAAAATATAGTAAATTGGATTAAAAACCCTGATTTTAACCGGCTGGTCATCCAGAGAGATCTGCTGTACACCAAGAAAATGGTGAGCAAGTGCGGCTGATGCACGATTTAACTCAAATGGGGGAAATTTCTTGAACTTTCTGTGATTTTCAGCAGAGGCCCTGAAGGCATCTGAAGCATCAACAGGTTTAATAATGGTAACAGTTTCGGGAGAGGAGTTACTATCTTTTGATAAAACTGAAGGTGAACTAGCATCTTTGAGCAAAACAGGCGAAGAACTACTATCTTGTGATAAAGTAGGAAAGGAACTACCTTTTGACAAAACAGGAGAAGAACTACTATCTTTTGACAAAACAGGAGAAACTTTGCCATCTTTTGATAAAAATGGAAATCTTTGCTGAAGGGTAGAAATTACAATCTGCTTCTCTTCCTCGGAATCCCCTGACAGCGACATTGAGAATCGCATCTTTGCATCTTTCAGTACAACAAGCTCAAAAATCGACTCCTGATCAAGGGAAAAAAGCATACCGCCGGATTCAGCACCAGGCACTCCTGCTCCAAGCACCAATGAAACACCGTAACTTAAAGGGAATATTGCCTTCAGGGATGAATCATGACCTGTTTCACTGAATATCTCTGCATATCTGTCCATCTCATCCTTAGATGCGTAGAACAGTAAAATATTGAGAGTATCGGTATCCTCTTCTGTTACAATAAGATCATAGTAAATTGCATCAGGTGAAAGGTGTGAATATATGGCAAGACTATTCTGTACAGAGAGAAGAGCATCCTCAACCGGCATTGCAGGAAGAGATATTTCCCTTGTAAAGACCCTGCTCCTTGGAATTGCAAGGTATATCACCCTTGAACTATCCTCGGGAATTTCTTTTAAAAATTCCTTGAGATGAGCGTAACCATTACCTTTGCGACGATCAAAAGCCGGAATCCCGGAAGCAGGAGATTTAAGGGAACAGCCACCAAATATCCCGTTTGTCATGGATACATAATGCAGGGCATCCCTGTCGCAGTATATCCCCAGCAGTTTTTTCTTAAACAAATTTTTTCCCCTGTTGATTCCTGTCTCAGTTGATTCCTTTCTCAATTGAAATTAACAGGAATATTAATTGTTCTCAGAGCACGAGTCTCTTTAAATCAAAAAACATTGCTCTGGTCTTTTTATTTTTATCCTTCTCAGAGAACAAACTAAAATCATTTTTTTGATAAAATTTCAGCACCTTTGAGTCATTGTAGGCATCTACAGTTATCAACCTGCACCCGGTTCTGTTATCAAGCAGGAAGAGTTGTGTCGGCAGAAGATGCACAGGCTTTTTAAGATCATTTTCAATCCTTCTGGCGAAATCTACAGCATCCTGACCCACTAAAACAGGGGTTGGAGTTACAGGCTGTGCCATGATATTTTTCCTCCATTTCATTATTGAGTCAAAATCGACACCTTATTGCTTTTTCAAAAGTTATTGCATTTGTCTCAATCAGCCAGAAAAACCGGCATTGTATTCATGAAAATGTAAACTGGCAAATGAAAGATGCCCCTTTTCCAAGGTAAAAAATTTTGTCACCAGAAAACCCTGCTCATATGTTCAACAATTTTATAGTTTCGTCCTTCCCTTGTGATAAAAAAGAACTCACCATACAGTCTATCATCCTCCGGAAAAAAAAGAGAGACCCTTGTGTACTGTCCTGGGTAAACAGTAAATTTATCAAAAATGGTTCCTTCATCAATATAGTCTGCATCACTGCTGATTTCCGGCAAAAGGGAAGTCTCATCACCTGCCAAGGCTGCTGTCCTGCTTTTCAACAGAGATAAAAGAGCATAAATATCATCTGCCCCTTTCTCCGCTGATGAATATTGCCCCCAGAAAAGTCCCTCATTAAAATCCTTTAATAAAAATAGTTCTGACATGCTCTTAAATGGAGCATTGGCTGGCTCACAGGAAGGATACCTGTCATTATAATAATCTTTTTCAGCACCATTAAGACGTACAAGATCATCCGGATCAACCCAATCAAGAAGGGCATCTGCAAAGGCATCTGCATCTTGTTCGCGATCCTCACCATAGATATTTTTTAAAGCTGTTCGTATGTTATTCTCTCTATCAAGCGCTATAAATACCCTGGATGACTCTCTTTCAATTTTTACAAAACACTCTGTCTCCCCTACCATCAATCGCATCCATGATAGAAGCTCTTTTTCTGCTCCATCAGAATTTAAGGCACTTGAATCAGAATTACCTGAAACTCCATCTGCACCGGCTCTATTGGTGCCACTTTCTCCGGATGTTTCCCCTGACTGGCCTGCTGCATCAGTTCCTGAAGCATCAATATTCTGATTCTCTGCATTGGCTCTTGCCTTGAGCATATCATATCTGGCAGATGCAATCAGGGAGAGTATTGAAAAAGCAGCATTCTCATGCTCAAAATGTCCCATTGCATTAATAACAATCGAACCTTTTTGCCTGTTATGCGCAACATATTCGCCTGCAAGAAAGGATATGATAACAAGTATCCATAGAACAAGAATAAGAACACTGCCTCTTTCTAAACTCCTTTCTAAAAATAACTTTTCAGAAGACACATCTATCGCATTCCTTATTAATAAAAATGAAGAAGCACCACTTGCAAGGATGGTAAAAACATATAAAACCATTACATGGATTTCCACAAAAAAGTTTTATTATCACAGCATGAGGTCATCAGAGTATTTCACCACCTGTCCTGAAAAGCCAAAAAGTATCGTTATTCAAATCCTTTTGTGTCTGGGCAAACTGAAGTTTTACAAATTCCGGAACAATCGTTGGATCATCCCATGTCTCCTGAAATGACTCCTTATCAATTTTGGCAAAGGCACTGCTTCCGGATGTATAAGAGGCATTTGAGGCTGAAGCAGAAGATGAAGCAGATGCTGACAGTGATAAACCCCTCTCTCTGCTGTCAGGAGGTGAAGTAAATAATACATTAAAACGCTCCACATCTGTAATAACAGAAAGTGTTTCCATTTCATGATCTTTGCCGGTTCCTGATGATTTTTTTTTACTGCCTGCCGAACCTGACTTTAAAGAACCGCTTTTTGCAAGAGAATCACTTTGTTCAATATCTTCAACACTGCTGATAATATTTTCGTATATCTCCAGACGTTTCCCGTCAGGGTCATAAATATAAACTACACGCATCAAACCACCTGAAGGTGTTCCCTGCGGTGAATAGAGCGTATAAAATGAGAAGATATTATCTTTTTTGACAAATTCAAGTGACTCTTTCACCCCTCCAGAAGCTGCGGAGAGGTATCCTGAAAAAGAAAAACTTGTCACAAGAAAACGCAACTGCCGTTCCATAAGAGCCGGAAGCACAAGTTTTATCTGTGTTTTCTCTCCCTCATCCACACCTCTTTCCCATGCCTGCATGGTTATACGCAGGGAGACTGCCATGATAAGAGTAACCATTGAGACCAAAACCATGGCAACGATAACCTCAATCAGGGTAAAGCCAGAACTCTCTCTCATCAGGCATTTACCAGAACTCTCTCTCATCAGGCGTTTACCGGAACTCTCTCTCATCAAACGTTTAGAGGAGTTATCCTGCAATGTCCGTTTACCGTAAAAAGAGATTTGACTCTCATAGCTGGAGGCGGAAATTGAAGACACCAATGGAAGTTTATTTTTCATGGTTCCCTTACCCATCTGTGGATGCAATACTCTTTTCCGGCAGACTCCTGAAGATTAACAACACATATTGTGACACTCAGCATCCCTTCCACCTCAATCTCCTCGCCATCAGTATCCTCTTCTGAACCTGTTAAAAGCATATCAGAGCTGTTTACAACAAGCGGCACAGATTCAGCACGGCATATCCAGCCAGTCTCACTTTCAAGGTTGCCTTCAAAACTTTTCTCTTCTGCAATTTCAACCATAAGCCCTGGATTATTTACAATATTTTTAAGAACACGTATTGCTTCCACAGCATGGTCTGCCCTTGCTGAAAGGGATTTTGCAGATGACAATGCCCCTGTTACAGCGGTAATTGAGATACCAATAATCACCAAAGCAACTGTTACCTCTATCAGAGTATATGCGTTTTCATTTTGCATTGTAATTTCTTAGTCAGCCTCAACCGTCCTTATGATTCCGGTGAGCATATCAACCTGAAAGGTAAACTCAAATTGATCCTCAACAACCACCGTTACAAGGCCACCGCTTGAACTGCCGTCCGGATAGAAACATATATAATATATACCTTCATCACTTGATCTTATATTTTCGCCCTTTATCTCAACTGTTTCAGGTATTGATGCAAAATGATTATCCGACAGCATAGGAAAAGCATCATTGTCCATATCACTGCCATCTCCTCGATACTCTCTGCTTTCTTCTCCACTGTTTCCATTAGAAGCGAAATTCATACCATTACCGGAGGTTATTTCATTCATGCTAAGCACCCTGCACTCCCTATCATCCGGCAAAATGGTCATGCATACCGGAAAAGAGCGGTTCGTGGCCTCTATGCGTGCTGTTTTACATAACTTGACAAGTTTTTCCGCAAAAAGCCGGCTCTGCTTCATCCTGCCGGAGTGTCCCACATTCATAAGAACCAGAGAAGAGGCAATGGCAAGAAGAATCATCACCACCATGATCTCAATAAGCGTAAACCCTGATTTTCCGGAATGAATTTTAAAAAGAATAGAGTTGGGAAAAAACTTTTTAAAAACAGCTCCCATAAGCATAACCATTATCTTAAATAGTGCTTCTTAAAGTTATATGAAAAATGCCAAGATTTTCATTGCTTCGATTGTGGCTGTGAGCCGCCATGTATGTTTAAACTGTCGGGTGTTTTTTCAGACAATACAAAAACATGCCTGATTAAAACTGTATCTCATTTATGCCAAATATTGTTGAGAGCATTGAGACAACAACCCCGCCGATGAGAAGCCCTAGAAACAAAATGGAGAATGGTTCAAGAAGGGCAAGATATGTCTTTATTTTGGACTGTATTTTTCGATCCAGATCTTCTGCAACTGAAACAAGCATCTCCCCTGTCTTTCCTGTCTCCTCACCAAGGGATACCATCTGAACAACCATAGGCGGAAAAACATCACGTTCACGCATAAGAGCACTTACACTTCTTCCCTCCCTGACCTGATTGTAGATGTGTGTAACAGCCTCCTTTACCCTGCTGTTTGAGACAACAGCACGAACAATATGAAGGGCCTTCATCAATGGAACCCCGCTTTGGACAAGGGTACCAAGGGTTCTTGAGAAACGGCTCATCTCAATATCAAGAAGTACCTCTCCAACATAGGGAAACCTCAATATATTTTTGTCATACAGCGCACGCCCCCCAGGGGTCTTCATAAATCTCCACAAAAAAAGTGAGAATAAAATTGCAAGGGAGAGAACAAGCCACCACCATTTAGTTATAAATTGACTCAGCTCCAGCAAAACAAGCGTGGAAAAAGGAATCTCCTGGCCAAGATCTGCAAATATACCGGCAAACTTTGGAACAACAAAGCCAAGAATCACCACAAGGGAGAGCATGCCAACTGATAAAAGTATGGCAGGATAGATGGAAGATGAAATGACATATTTCTTGATCTCTTCACTGCGCTCAATAAATTCAGACAGGCGCTCCATGACAGAAGGCAGAATCCCACCCATCTCTCCCACTCTGACCATATTGACATAAAGATCATTAAAGTCTTCTGGCCTGTCTGCCATGGCATCAGAAAGGTTGGTCCCTTTTTTAAGTGCATTCTGCAGATATGCAGTCATGGATTTTATCTTGACATCTGCTGTTGCACTGCCGGCAATGGCAAGTGCCCTGTCAACCGGAAGCCCTGACCTGAAAAGATGGGCAAGATCAGAGGTGAGCTTAAGAAGCCTTGGGTTATTAAGTGTCTTTGGTTTGTTGGAAGGGTTGCGGAACAATGTGGAAAAGAGAGGAAGAGAAGTGTTGTCGAGCCAGCGGATAAGTGTTGAGCTTCTGGCCTGAAGTATCATCAGCACCTCGGCTTTGTCCCTTGCATCCAGGGTTTCAATGCCCTTTTTACCCTGGGCATTTATATATTCAAATCTGAACTGCGGCATCAGCGGGAGACCCTCAGAACCTCTTCATAGGTGGTAACACCATCTGCCACCTTTGCAAGGCCATCCATTTTCAGGGAAGCCATGCCCTTTTCCACCGCTTTTTTGAAAATCCGGTTTCTGTCGGAACCTGCCACAATTTCCCCCTGAATATCTTCATCAAGAACCATAAGTTCAAAAATACCAACCCTGCCCTTATAACCTGTCTCGCCACAGAGCTTGCAGCCATCTCCTCGAAAATAGCTGAAAGGAAGAATGTCCGCTGCAACGGAAAAGTCACTGGCAAGCCCCTGACGCTGCTCTTCTGTAAGAGTCACCTGCCTTGAGCAGTGGCGGCAGTTTTTCCGGACAAGACGCTGGGCAAGAACACCAACAAGGGAAGATGATATCATGAAACGCTCAATCCCCATATCCTCAAGACGGGTAACAGCTCCGGCAGCATCGTTTGTATGAAGTGTAGAAAAGACCATGTGGCCTGTCAAGGCGGCCTGAACAGCTATCTCTGCTGTCTCACCATCTCTTATCTCTCCCACCAGCATAACATCTGGATCATGGCGAAGAAACGAGCGAAGGGTGCTTGCAAAGGTCAGGCCAATGGATGAATGTACCTGAACCTGATTGACGCCATCCATTTGATACTCCACAGGATCCTCAACTGTTACAATCTTCTTGTCCGGAGTGTTGATCTCGTTAAGAGCTGCATACAAGGTTGTGGTTTTGCCGGAACCTGTAGGGCCTGTAACAAGAAGGATACCAAAGGGAGTGGAGATAACCGATCTGAACCTTTTCAGAAGAGCTCCGTTAAATCCAAGTTCTTTTAAATCAAGGGAGACATTCTCCTTGTTGAGAAGCCTTAAAACAATGCTCTCACCAAAATGCGTGGGAACAGTTGATACACGAATATCAACCTCATCATGACCGGCACGGATTTTTATCCTGCCATCCTGGGGAAGACGGCGCTCTGCAATATCAAGTTTTGCCATGAGTTTCACACGGGAAATAATGGCAGCTTTGAGCCTTGGAGCAATTGACTCCTGATCATGGAGAACTCCGTCAATACGGTAACGGACAAGCACATTGTGACGCCGTGGCTCTATGTGAATATCCGAAACCCCAAGCTCTAGGGCACGGTTTATCACATGGTTAACCATACGGATAACAGGCGCTTCAGATGCCATACCCTTAAGCTGCTCAGGGTCATCCCAGAGAGCATCTTCAAGTGAGAGATCAAGGGAATCTGCATCCTCTTCACCTGTCATGTCAGCATCTGCCTCATACCAGCGGTAAAGATACTGACTTACAAGCTCGCCCGATGCCCTGAAAACATCAATGGGCCTGGAATAGGTACTCCTGATAATCTCCCTTGTATTAAAATCAAGAGGGTCTGCCATCATAACCTGAAGCTTTTCCCCTGAATCATTAACAGGCAAAAACTGAAACCGCTTCATGAAATTTACGGATAGCAGTTGTACAGCAGGGGGATTTTCAGGAATATCCTTTTCATCCATTTCAGGGATAAACAGTTCTACTCCCAACTGACAATATCCTTGTCCATCTTGTCCTCTCCGCCCTCAACTCCATCTCCGGCATAGCTGAAAAGATCATATTTTCCATGCTCTCCCGGGGAGACATAGTGATATTCATTATCCCATGCATCCTTTGGCACAGGCTTGGGCAGATAAGGGCCATCCCAGTTTTTCAGCTCTCCTGGATTTTCACGAAGAGCTTCAAGCCCCTCATCGGTTGTTGGATAGCGGCCATTATCAAGCCTGAAGCTGTCTAAAGCTGATCCAAGAAGCTCTATCTGGGTCTTTGTGGTCTTGATTTTGGCCTGGTCAATTTTTCCGAAAAACTTCGGGGCAACAAGGGCAGACAGAAGCCCTACAATGATTATAACCACCATGATCTCAATGAGAGTAAAGCCCTGTTGCCGTCTCTTCTCCATCAGATATTCCAGATTTCCTGAACCTGAGTTTACCTTTTCTTCTACTTCCATTTCACACTAAATCCTTATTTTCGGGGATCTTTCATTTATCAGTTTGCGCTTTGTCTGAAGCATGAAGATCATCACTCAGCAGGTTTTTCTTCTTTTGCCTTTTTCTCCTGGGCCTGCTTTATCAGCTCTTCAAATTTTTTCTTCAACTCAGCAGCCTTTTCTGGATCCTGAACCGGCTTTGAACCAGGCTCAGGAGGAGAAGATGCGGAGTTGCTATCTCCTGCAGCTCTCTGCTGCTGAATCTGCTGAATCAGCTCAACAAAGCCAGCATTGCCTTTACCTCCACTGTTTCCTGAATTGCCGCCATTATTTGCAGCTCCATCAATATTTTTTCCGGAAGATTTGCCATCATTGCCAGGAGCAGGTTTATTGGGATCAACAAGTCTTGCCATGACATTAATCTTTATCTCCGGCTGAATTTTGCTGTCTGTCTCAATAACCATCACATCATAGTATGCTCCGGCATCCTTTTTGGTATTTTCAATGGAGATCTGATAATTTTTTACACCATTATCTCCGGCTTTTTCGGAAAGTTCATATTTTATAAACTCTCCTCTTTGTGCCTTTATACCCTTGATGGAAAAAGAGTATTCTGGCTCAGGCACTATTGTTATTGTCTCTTTAAGAGGCTCCCCTGCATTTCCGTTGAGTCGTACAACCCTTGGAGTTATTGCTGCGAAAACTGCAACAGGGCCGCCTATCTTTAGTGATGACTGTGGTGTTACAGGGTCATCTGTCATAACAGTTATTGTTTTGCCAAGATTGCGTCCGCCATATCCTCTTGTATTTACTTTAATTGTGATCTTTCCCTCTTCACCTGGAGGGATTTCTCTTGAATAAGAGACGGTTGTGCACCCTCAACCGGTTTTTACCTTCTGTATGTGAAGGGGCGCTGTTCCCTTGTTAATCACAACAAAGTCATGGGTTATCTCCACCCCCTCAACAACCTTTTCAAAGGTGTAACCAGAATCCGGAAAAAAGACAACAGGTGCCTGAGTCTGCTCCTTATCCACTTGATTATTTTCAGTTTCTGCCTGAGAACTATTCTTTACTGCCTTTCCTGTATCTTTTTTTACTGAAGCTTCTTTTGGCGCTTCTTCCTTTGCTTTTTCAGTCTCGGTTGCATGACCGTAAGACAGAAAAAGAAGGGATAGAGCCAGACAAAAAATAGCTGTTCTAAATAGATTTGACATATTTTTTATTCCTTACCTTAAGTTTGATAGTGTCGTAAAAAGTCCAACAGAGGAAAACATCTATTAATAATTTAAGTGTTTTACAGTTCCAAAAGACTTAAGCTGGGCTTTTAACAGGTTAATCAGATTTAACTTTTTCATGATTAAATGATTTTCATACCCCTATTTTTTAAATGAAAAATCTGGAAAGAAAGAGTGCCATAAGCTATACTGAAAGTCAAATCATTGATGAATTTAAAAGCACACCCAACCGCAATTTTACAAAATAAATTAACGTTTTTGAAAAACAAAGCATAAGGAGTATTTTCGCGGTCAGCTGACTTCTAACCATGATCGTTAAGACAGACTTTTAAACCAGGGAGGTGACAATGTATAAAACAGTAATAACCATTATCATTACAGCTTTTCTCACAACTGTAATAATTACGGGATGCACAGCAATAATTCGTCCAGATCTGCCAAGGCCACACCCTCCAGTCCCAAATGGACCGCCACCACCACATCCTCCTCCGCCACCACATGCCGATGTCTGGGTTCCTGGTCACTACAACCATCACGGTGTCTGGATACCAGGCCACTGGGAAAGGCGGCCACGAATCAACTGATTCATACTTTGAAAGTGTGTCTTTTTACAAAGGACTTACTTCTACTTTGTTAAGTTGCAACTTTAGTGTTATTTTTGTAGGGCAGACACACAGGTCTTGCCCCTAACATTTGAATAACAATTTTTGAAGAAAACAAATTATAATTACTCAATACGGAGATTTGATCAATGCCTAAAAATGCAATCACAACACTATTTATAACAATAAGTATTCTCATCTCATCTCTATTTTTTTCTTTGAATGCATGGTCAATGGATGTGGGAATAGCCCGTGGCGGTGCCCCTCCCGTGCCTGGTACTGCTGCATTTTATAGCTTATGGAAGGATGGAGCCGGCTGGCATCTTCGATGGGGAACGCATGGAATACATCACGATTTTTTCGGAAGAATATGGACACCTGAGGGAATGGTACATCTTGGCAGAAAAGTAAACACAGAACCCAATGACTCCATATATCCTGAAAACAGAGGTATAAATTTCAATGCCACTGTAAAAAACGGAGATGATGGCTTTGACTTTCAGTGGGATGGGCCTGCTCTATGGCTGGATCTCAAGATAAACGGCAATCATTTAAGACAATCTGTTTTTATAGGGCCAGGCTCTGTTCACCCTGACAGTATGCCTTTTGTTCTAACCAGAGACAGGCAGGGGCCGCCCCCACCACCTGCAGGGCCACCTCCTCCTGTAAAAAGATGGGTTCCTGGCCATTACAATCCAATGGGACACTGGATTCCGGGGCACTGGGAGTAGTGAGAAAACAAGACAAAGGTTAACATTTGTAAAAATTCCCGTGTATCTTAGATATTTACTCAAAGTCGACAACTATTATCTTATAACGGCCATGGCAGATTCATCTGCCACAACGAAGCATGAAAGTCCTCATGAGTCTTAAAATACGGGGACTTTCTTATAAAAGCCTTGTCAACACTGCCTGAATCAGGATTCCCAAGATTAACAAAGATAAGGCAGGATTATCTATCCTGAGCATCTTATCCATCCTGGTTATCCTGATTCAGACAACTGCAATAACTTCTGAAAAAGCAACAAGATGTCTATTTTGAGTATTTAGATTTCCAGACAAATAACTTTCTTGTAAAGTCACAAAGAACCGTCCCCTATCATAAACACCTAAAAACCTACCATAAAAACCTAAAAATATATTAATATGGAGTGCAATATAAACAACACTATGAATCACATCTCTGGCGATAAAGAGCACTATCTAAAACATCAACCATTTTGGATTCATCCATTGCATTATTAATAAACCTGTTGATATTTGTTATATTTTTCAAAGGTTCTTTTAATATATCGTTATAGCTTACATTAATGAACTCAATATTTGATTGATTATCAAGCCACTTTTCAATCTCTCCGAGATGATTAAAAAATTTTACAGAAAGCTCTTTATCAGAGATATGGTTTCCATTTTTACCTTTTCTGAGAAGCATTTTTGATTGCGATAAAAGTATCTCATCCATGTTTCTGTGCATGAAAATCACTTTATAGGAATACCTTGATGGCAGATTGTACAGAAGCATGGAGATAATTTTAACAGCCTTGCCTTTTGCTTCATACAGCCACTCATTATCCCTTTCAAGGGACTTTATCCTCTCCAGCTCATAATATCCATTTGGGTTATCTTCATCCGGAACTCTTTTATTATCAATAAATGGTTCAATCCCTCCTGCTTCAAGCATTCTCATCATCATTGATGTTCCGGAGCGTGGAAGCCCTGAGACAACGACAATATCCTTATTGATGTTTTTGCCCCTGTTTACAGTTTTTATAAAATTGCTCTTGCTCCCATGTAAAGAGTTTAAAGATTTTCTTAAAATTCCCATAACAACACCATTTAGATGACTTAATAAAGCTCTGCTGTCAATTTGCCATACTGCTTTACCTGTTCACTGAAAAATCCCATCTCACCTGTAAATTTTACAGCCTGCAGAGGACATGCAGAGTAGCAGTACATGCATTTAATGCATCTCTCTTTCATTTCCGGATCTCCTGGAAGATCAAGATTTAATGGGCAGAGAGCCTTGCATATACCGCACTCGTTACAGATGCTATGATCAATTGCAAGTTCCCTGCAAAGCATCTCCTCTGACTTAAAAACATCCTGCCTCAAATTTGTAAGAAACAAAAACTTTCCAAACCACTCTGTGGATGCAAGGTAGCTGAAAAAAGGTGTATTGCGGATTTTGAGAAAAAACTTCTGCCTTTCCGGACTGTGAATAAAAGCTGCAAGAGGGCCTGCCTTTGGAGGAGCAAATTTTTTGCTGTCACAGGAAAGATCAAGTGAATCCACAAAATCAAAATAGTCTTTGGTTACAATCTCTTTTTTAACAGCAAGAGAAAGTGTTCTCACCTTTTTAAAATCAAACATTGTCATACGGGCAGATAAAAGATCAATCAGATAGGGGTCTGTTCCTATTAAAATTCTGTCCATACGAACTGGAGTTCCTTTTGTAGGGCCAAGCCCTTCCATTGCCACAAGAGCATCTACAATATGAAGATGCGGCTTTATAAAATTGTTAAGCCTTAAAATATTTTCAGGCAGATTATCATGTATCTTCTTTTTATTCTCTTGCCCAACAAGGCACCCCATGAGGTTTTTCAGGCACACTGACATCCCGTTTTCAAAATGAGTCTTAAGCTTGGGCAGATTTATAAGAAGCTGTGCATCCATGACATCCCCTGCCACATGCGCCTTTACTCCCCTGTCCAGAACAATCTTACGAAGATCACCTGATCTGTTGAGATCTTTTACCTTGACGCCATAATATTGAGCAAGCCTGTCAACACCAAGCCTTGAAATAACGCTTATATTGTTTCTGTAAAATCCGCTGTTGGTGCCATCTCCTATCACTATATTGGTGTACCCTTCATCTTTTAAAAACAGCACAAGAGATGCCAGAATCCTCAGATCAGTTGTATTTCCTGTAAGGGCATTCATATTGGAGTTTAAATTTGGTTTCAGCAATATCAGGGCATCTTTGTCACAAGGTAAAATATCCCTGTAAGCATCAAGGGCATCCGCAAGTTTTTTTCTGATATCCTGAACAGTTATGCACTGGATCATATTAAATCTGAACGTCATATTGTATTCCCTGTCTCTCTCTCCAATAACCTGTTCATATTTTTTTTGGGGACTACAAACTCCTGTTTTCAATGGCATTTACTGTGGCATCAAATACCTGCTCAATTGTAATTTCTCTCATGCATCTTCTGTCATGCATGCAGATATGAACATTAAGCCCGCATGGACTGCATGGAACCCCTGCTGACACAGGATAGTTTTTTCTGCCTCCTGGGCCTGTAACATGTGCTGAAGTGGGGCCATGCATGTGGACAGTGGGGATTTTCAATGCACCTGAAATATCCGAAGGGCAGGAATCCATACCCACAATAACATTACATCTTGCAATAACAGATGCGGCCTTGAGCAGGGAAAGGGTTGTGTCATAAATAATTTTTTCTTTATGGTTTATGGCGTTATATATAAGGTCAAGTGTTGACCTGTCACTTTCGGTTCCAATAAGCCATACCCTTATATCCTTGTAGTGATCAATCAAAGTGTCGGCAAGTCCTGCAAAATATTCCGGCGGCCAATTACGAAACATGTTAAGACAAACCGGATGGAAGCCTGCAAGCAGCTCTTCCTTCTTTATCCTGTGCTTTGAAAAAAATTCATCTGCATACTCACCTGCCTCTGACGGCAAAAAAAGTTCAGTATCTATGCGGTCAGAAATATCAATACCCAGGGGAACTGCGGCCTTAAGCGCCCTTACAATAAGGGGTTCGTCGCAAAACCAAGTGATTTTTCCAGAAGCTTTAAGTCCCCTAACTTCAGAAGATTTAAGCCTCCCCACTTCAGAAGATTTAAGCCTCCCCACTTCAGAAGATTTAAGCCTCCCCGCTTCAGAAGATTCAAGCTTCCTCGCTTCAGAAGATTTAAGCCTCCCCGCTTCAGAAGATTTAAGTCCCCTCACTTCAACCGGTTGATCGTGGTAGTTTGTGGGAAGAAAACAGAAATCATTGATATAACCAGTAATAACTTTTGCACCGCAAACAGCAGCAATCATATTGTTACGCACACTGGGGCTGAAACTTACCACAAGGTCATATTTTTTTTTACGATAATGAATTGAAGTACGGAAAAGTTGCAGATAGGAAGTGATATTGTCAACTCCCAGTACACTGTCAAGGTTTGGATTAAATCTCACCATATCAATGGATTTATTCTGAACAAGCATATCAATTATTGCCCGTGGGAATCGCTTTCTTATCTGGCGTATGGCAGGAGATGCAATGATTGTGTCACCAATATCCTGAACCTCCACAAGCAGTATTGTGTGTATCTTCTCCAGGGGAAAATCTTTTTTTCCTGAATTGAAAACAAGGTCAAGGAATCTGACCATTCTGAAATATAAGTACCTGAAGAGGGTCCTTGCAAAGAGACTTATCTGACTTCTCATAGTAAAACACCTGTTTTTTAAACTGTCTGAACCACGATTAACAGGATAAGGCAGGATTATCTATCTTGAACATCTTGTTTATCCTGATTCAGACAAATTCAGTAAATGGAAAAAAGCAATAAGATGTCGATTTTGAGTATATAAGTGAAAAAAGTGTAAATCGACAAATGAAATTACTTGTTTTTCAATATATTAAAGAAAACTGTAAAACGGTGTCGGGTTTTTCATATCCCATAAAAATTCATTCAAAGGAGAATTTCTGCATATATGGCCACATGGATTGTTGTGTACATACTCCAGCACTTCAGCTCTTCTTTTACTGTGCCATATATCCATGAGATTGCTGCTGTTAAGATCTCCAAGAAGATAGTTTAGGTTGCCCTTTTTATCAACGCAGTACCACACACGGCCATCTGCCTCAACATATGGAGAAAACGTTGTAAGGCACGGCAGCGAAGCCTTTTGTCTCAGGTCAATCCCATCAATATAATTTTGGAACTGATCAAACCGCACATTGATCATAAAACCATTGTCCTGAAGATTATTGACAACCGCCTGAACCCTTTCAAGCCATCCGGCCATTATTTGTTTACTATCCTTTAAGTCGGGATAATAATAATCAAACGGAATTGTGGGCTTGATCTGCTGGTAATCTACTCCTGCTGATTTTGAAAGTTCAACACATGATTCAATCTCCATCTCGTTTTCAGGGCAGATAACCATCTGTGTTCCTATGGAGATTCTTGAGTCTCTCTCATTTTTCAGGGCAACAAGCCTTTTAATTCCTTCAACTGTTTTATTAAGGTCAGCCACACCATGAACCTTTTTCCTTACAGCCTCTGATGATGCATCAAGGCTTACCCTGACCCAGGTCACGGTTTCAACTATTATCCTGCATATATCATCTGACAGTCTGCTGCCGTTGGTATTGAGGCCAATAAAAATACCTGCTCTGTTCAACTGTTCAAGAAAATCTATAAAATCAGGGTGAAGGGTCTGCTCACCGCTTCCTGAAACAACCACTGATCTTACATCCATTTCCGAAATACTTGAAACAAACCTTTCTATAACATCTTTTTGGAGATAACTTTTACGGTCAATCTCCTTGGGTTTTATGGAGCACCAGCAGCAGTTATGATTGCAGTTTGATGTAAGACCTATCTCAATGGAGATGGGATAGATATCTTTGTTCATATACCAGTCATAAAGTTTTGGGATATGGCTGTATATTTTAAATGGATTGGCAGACCAGTATGTTCTGAATTTTTTATGGGGATTGCATTTATTGCTGCTCGACATGAGTTAACACCCTGGATATTACGTAGTTTATTTTTTCTTCAGATATTCCGGAAAAGACAGGAAGGGATAGGATCTCCCGGGCAGCATCTTCTGCCTCAGGAAGCTCACAATAAGTATTTGGCGGTTTCTTTTCAATCCACGGCTTTTGGCGATGAATAGGCACAGGATACTGTACCTCTGTCACAATACCATCCTCTGCAAGTTTATCCTTCAGAATGTCTCGATTTTTAACCCTTATAACATAAAGATGATAAACATGTTTGCCCCCGCTGATCACCTTTTGAATCTTGATCTTAGGATGTTCCTCAAATGCATTGTTGTACATGGATGCATTTTTGATACGCATATCATTCCATTGATCAAGCATTTTCAATTTTTCCAGAAGAAAAGCGGCATTAAATTCACTCATCCTGTAGTTAAAGCCCATCATGATATGATCATGCTTTGTTTTCTGTCCTACATCATGAAGGATTCTCATCTTTTCTGCAAGCTCTGCATCATCTGTGAGAACCATTCCGCCATCGCTCAGGCCTCCCATGTTTTTTGTCTGAAAAAAGCTGAAGCAGGATACAAGGCCAAGGGAGCCTGTTTTTCTGCCATCAAGATCTCCGCCATGGGCATGGGCAGCATCTTCAATCACCGGAATGCCAAGTTTTTCGTATGCCCCCATATCAACGGGATTTCCATACATGTGGACAGCCATTACAGCTTTTGTATTGCTGGTTACCCGCTCTTCAACGCTTTTTAAATCCATGTTAAGTGTCTCAGGATCAATATCGGCAAAACTTACAGATGCACCTGTATAGTGAGCAGCAAGAGCTGTTGCTGCAAATGTGTTGGTGGGACAGATCACTTCATGCCCGTAGCGAAGCCCCATTCCGGCAGTGGCAAGATGCAGGGCAGCAAGGCCGGAACTGCATGCCACAGCATATTTTCTGCCACAGTAATCTGCAAAGGCTGACTCCAGCTTTCTTACAAATCTGCCGTTAATAAAAAATCCGGAATCGTAAATCTCATTGAAATGAGAAAAGACCTTTTCCTTGATAAACGGGTGCATCTCATCAAATAGAACAAAAGGGACTTTCACAATATTCTCCATCTATTTTTCATTTTCACTCTTATTAAAGTAATGCCAACCCACGCATTATTTCGGCAAATTCAGCATTTTTTTCAGCAAACTGTCTCAATGCCTGAAGCTGCCTTCTCAAAAGAGAACCATCTGAATGATCGAGATCAAGATCATCATGCACTTTTCGCTCCAGGAGGTTGAGCTGATCAACTACAGGCTTAACCATTGTTCGACGATCCCAGGCAATATATGCAAAAAGAGCAACAATCAAAGTGACAAGAGAAGCAAAAAAAACAAGCATCGTGTTATAGGAATCATCCAATCTACGGTTAAGAGCTTCGTTGCTTGACTTCATCTCATCTCTCAAATCGGATATCCTTGCAGAAAGGGCTTCATTGTTTGATCTCATCTCATCTCTCAAGTCGGATATCCTTGCAGAAAGGGCTTCATTGCTTGATTTCATCTCATCTCTCAAGTCGGATATTCTTGATGATAGAGCTTCATTGATTGATTTCAACTCGGATCTAAGGGCATCATTGCTTGATTTCATCTCGGATCTCAGAGCATCATTACTTGATTTCATCTCGGATCTAAGGTCATCATTGCTTGATTTCATCTCTGATCTAAGAGCATCATTGCTTGATTTCATCTCTGATCTAAGAGCATCATTGCTTGATTTCATCTCGGATCTAAGGGCATCATTGCTTAATTTTATTTCGGCTCTAAGGGCTTCCTGACCTGCCTCTAATCTTACAAGCTTTTCGGTAATCTCACGATCAGAAATTCGAGGTGCAGTTTCCACTGCAAAGGTTATGAACGGAAACAAACAATTAACAAACACAAGTATCATAAAGTTTAAAAATTTAAAATTCTTCATGGGTAATCCTCACATTAACAATCTGATAATATCAAAATATTGGAGTTTACCTGCCCAATTTTCAATTTATCAAAAATATTAATATTTACTCAATTAACAGCCCCTGTTCAAACTCCTCCCAGAACTCCCACATGGAGGGTTCAAGGTAAACATATTTTTCAAGTATCCTGATATATTTCCTTAATGCATCATCTGTTTCAAGTTCGGCATCAATTGGAGATTCAATTATTATCTTGTGCCGATGCTTGTTCCTCATGGCAAATACAGGGAGCAACGCTGCTTTTGTAAATTTTGCCATTCCCACACTTCCTGCAGGAAAAAGCATTGTTCTTCCTAAGAACGGAAAAGATTTATATCCTTTGCTCATATGTTCTTTAATGCCAATGCCATCTCCTGCTATCAAAAGTATCTCATTCCTTTTCAACGCCTTTACTGCCGACATCAGAGAACCCTTAGATGAAATAAATCTGACCGGAATTTTATCTTCAATCTGCAATCTGTATTTCTGAGATACATTTTTCTGAACCCATGACAGCTCTTCGCTCTCCATGTGGTAATTTAACTGAATCAAAGGATAACCAAGCAGGCCAAATGCCACCTGAAGAATCTGCTTTGCTCCAAAATGCCCTGTCAGCATGATTACACCATTACCCTTTTTAAGAGCAGAGTCAAGATACTCAATGCCCTTCAGCTCGACATTTTCAGAGAAATTCTTTTTATTTATTTGGGGATACTTGATCAGCTCCATAACATTTCTGCTGTGATTCTGAAGGCTTTGAAGAACAATCATGCTGGCTTTATCTTTACTGTACCCAAGTGTCTGCATTATATTTTTCTTCATCTTTTCAACACAGCTTCTTCCGGAAATATAGTAGTCAAGGATACCCAAAAATGTTCCAAAGGTATAAACAGCCCGAAAACTCATCATGTTGATACACCATCTAACCGGAAACCAAAAAACAAGACGCCCCACATCCTTTATTATGTTTTTATGTGCAATCATAATTTTTTTTTCAAATCCCCCAGCTCTTCATCTGTAAATGCCTGAAGCAGAAAAAGTATTGTAAAATATATTACACTGCAAATTAGGATAAGGATTACACCATTGATTTCATCCAGCCCCAAAAACAGTATTGCAGCAAAAACACCTGAAGCAAAAAGCGGTTTTATTACAATCCTATGCACTGGTATAACTCCAAGATCTCTTGACACAAAATAAAAATTGGAACAGACAAGAACAGCATAAGAGAGCAACGTTGCCCAGCATGCTCCTTGATAACCGTATCTCCATACAAGCACAAAACCAATAGATGAACTTGCTGCAAGACACAGGGCATTGCTTATCATCAGAAGATTCTGTTTTTTCATGGATGTTAAAACAAAATCAAACAAAATATTTACAAAAAGAAGATTAATTGACCATATTAGTATCTTCAGGGCAACCGTTGCCCTGACAAAATCCAAACCAAAAGCCAGAATAATAAACTGTTCTGCAAAGGCTGTGACAAAAAGACTTACAGGCAGTGTAAAAACAAATATATATTTTAATATCCTGCAGTTGACACTACTCAAAAGAGTTAATGAGTGACAATCCATGGCCATGCGTGAAAGTGTAGGAACATATGCCAGAAAAAGAGAACGTGGAATCATTAGGCATGGCTGAATAAGACGCTGGGGAGCCTGAAAAAATGAAACTTCGGCACTATCTCTCAGCAGTTTTAATAAAAAGACAAAAATATTGTTGTACCCCTGGGTCATGAAAGTTGCTATGGCAATGGGAAACGCTTGCCTTACAAGATATATGATTAAGCTTAAATTCAAATGAGATACAGATCTGATCAACCTATTTACGATAACAACGCTGATAATAAATGCAACCAAATTTGCAACTGCAAAAACATAAAACATACAAATGCCGGGCATTTCAAACCAGACAACAGCAATGATCAGAAGGATTATTAAAACTCTTGAAATAATAACATTTATAAGGTCAAATTGTATCTTTTCATATGCTATAAATACAGAACTTGCTGTTTTTGTCATAACTTCAAACAACTGTGCTGCTATGGCTACAAGGAATACAGATTTCGGGAAAATTCCGGCTTCATAAAAAAAATGAGGTACAATAAACAATATTAGACATAATGGAATTCCTACAATGAGATTAACCACAAGCCCTGCGCAAAAAAAATTAAGGGACTGATTCCTGTCAACTGAAATTTCTCTTACAAGTATTGGAAAAACGCCAAAAGTGATCACCGGTGCAAGAATAAAGCATACAGCCCTTATAAAGGCAAATTCACCAAATCCTTCCACTCCAAAAAATCTGGCTGCAAGGATTATAGTAACAAAACCCGCTAAAAGCTCAGAAAGACGTGCAGTAAGTGAAAAAAAGGAGTTTAATAAAATCGTTTTCTTAGATTTAAAATTTCTAAAACGGCCATGACAGATCGCCGTCACAATAGAAGTTAAGTACCAAACTCCTTTTAACTCTCCCTGATTGCTCAATATAGCCAAGCCCCTTCAGTCTCTCTATGATTACTCAATATAACCAAGCCCCTTCTGTCTCTCTATGATTACTCAATATAACCAAGCCCCTTCTGTCTCTCTATGATTACTC
>NZ_LT828560.1:57846-80774 GCF_900170035.1 Desulfamplus magnetovallimortis
GATTACTCAATATAGCAAAGCCCCTTCAGTCTCTCTATGATTACTCAATATAGCCAAGCCCCTTCAATCTCTCCATGATTACTTTTGCATCTTCATTTGAATATCCAGATGTTTTGCCATTCAGATAGTTATTATCATCATCCTTATCAATGCTCTCATCTATCTTTGTTTCAATTTGATCCTCAAAAGCATCAGCAATAACCCTGCCATCCATTCCTGACGGCACAGACTGTCCCATAAGAGAAAGAATAGTCGGCGCAATGTCTGTTATCTCTATTTTATCAAGTTTAATATTTCGCTTAATATTCTTTCCGCTCATTAAAAAAACGCCTTCATCGGTATGATGGCCGCTTACATTACTGTTTGAGCTTATTTGTCCTAATTTCACGACATCCACAATCCCGCCATCTTCATTATTTTTAAGTGCAATGCCATTTACAACAAGATCATTGTTAAAAATGATCAATATATCCGGTGCTGCGTAGAGATATTTCCCGTGATATATTTCTTTTTTCTCAAAAACACTCCTGACCACTTTTTTTCCGGTTTGCGGGTCATGCCAGAGATGAAGTTCTTTTTTAAGGTATTTGATTAATTGATCATATTCAATACCCGGACTAACAACTCCATGTGATTCACGATTTTTTTGATTAACCCATAGTTCCATCCTGGTATTTTCCCCAAAAACCCTTGTTTTTGACCAGTCAATGGAGTCAAAAAATCTGACCGCAGTAACTTTATCCCTGAGTCGCGGAAAGAGCTTAAGTAGGGCTCTTTTGGTATTGATGGAAGTATGATTAACTGCAAATTCATATGCTTTTCCTAACAGGTAACTTTTACCTGTGGCAAAATTGTAAGGAGTTTCTTTTATATTATTTTTATATTGGAGAAGCCCGATATGTTCCAAAAAAGCATTCAGATAGCGGGTTCCTTTTTCAGCAGGCCCGAAACCATGATCAGAGTGAACAATAACGGTTGTCTCTTCCGGCACCACAGATAATAATCTGCCAATAGCCTCATCACATTTTTGATAGTACTTTAATATAATATCTCCGTATTTTTCAGCTCCTTCAGGATCATACTCAGAATATTCAGTATCCATATATTTCCATGCAAAATGTTGAATATGATCTGTTTCACAAAAAACAACCATAAAAAAATCCCACTCATACTTATTCATGAGATACATTGATAGTTCTGCCCTGGAATTTATAGATGAATATCCCTTGCTAATTGCTTCATCAAAATTTTTATTAAAATTGCTGCCTGCTGCAAGAGCATTTATTCCTGTATGTATCAGGTAACCATCAATATTTTCTTTAATCTCATCACAAAGAGTGGGCGGATAAGTAGCACCAGGAGTATTAATGTCAGGGGTGTCAAAACCTGATATCATAAAACCGTTAAGCTTTTCAGCAGGATAGGTCATCGGAACATTTACAACACCAACTTTTTTACCGCTGCGGCTCAAGATAGACCAGAGAGTTTCACTTTTACGATCTCCTCCATTGATATAACGAATATCATAGGAGCCATATGTTTTTTCATAAAAATAAAATATTCCATGCTTACCCGGATTTTTGCCTGTCATCATGGAAGTCCATGCAGGAGCACTGTTAAGGTTTGGCACAGATTTGAGTTTTCCATAAGCGCCTTCATGCATAAGATTTGCGATATTTGGCAGTTTTCCCTCTTTTACCCACTTTTCTATAAGGCCAACGGTGGCACCATCTAACCCCACAACAAAAACTTTGTTCTCTTTTTTCGATTTACAGACACTCTCAATCATTTAAAACCTTTTGATAAAAAATAAAATGGTAGTACCATAACCAGGTTGATCTCTCAGTGTTGATGCTCTCGTAAAAAATCCAGATTACCTTTTACCGTGGAAATAGAGATATTATTTCCATGATCAGGGGTAGCCGGACTCCGGCCATGAAGGTTTACATTAACCAGGATGTGTTACGCCATCTCAATACCCTTACCGTGGAAATAGAGATATTATTTCCATGATCAGGGGTAGCCGGACTCCGGCCATGAAGGTTTACATTAACCAGGATGTGTTACGCCATCTCAATACCCTTCATAATACAGGGACAACCTGTCAGAATATGTTTTTTTTCACCAGGATATGCTCTGCCATCTCAATACCCTGCTCAACAGCAGCCGGAGACATGCAAAAACAAAACCTACCGGTTCGGCCAATTGAATAGATGTTTGAATACTTTTTTTGAGCAGCAAAAATTTTCTCCATAATCACCTCATAGTCCAGTCCATAAACTGGCATACTCTCTTTAATTGATATAATACTGGAATGACGAAATTTACTAGATTTAAAAAGACCCAGTTTTTCAACATCACGGACGCAGGCATCAATAATTTCCTGCTCCGTCATATTCTCAATTTCGGGATAATGGTTAATCTCCAGACATATTCCTTCCTTATGCCGGGGGCTGTAATCTCCATATATGTTATCCGGATAATAAATACGGGCAAAGAGAGTCTCTTTCTGTGGATGATATGTATATAAAAACTCTCTCTGGCCATTTCTTTTCCCGTTATATGTCAGAAAAACATAAAAAGATTTTATATAGGGTGCAATAATAGATTTGGCATTTAAAAGGCTATTAAGCTCATTCACGGAAGCTGTCCAGACAAGGTTTTTCACAGGATATTTTTTGCCTGAAACAGATATGCTGTCAAGGACAGAATCTGAACAATTCAAAGATATATGACCGCAATTGAGAATAGTTTTACCTCCGGCGTATTGATATGCATGGTGAATATGCCTTGCATACTCTCCATACCCTTTAATGGGATATTCATAATCCCTGGAAGTAAAAAAATTTTTCAGCTGCTTAAGAAGGTCAGCCCTCCCTTTCCGGTTTGGAATTTTTTTTATGTTATTGATATCACGCCCGGGACGGGCGAGCCAATCCATATGAAGTTTTTCACCGGAATAGCCTGTTTTTTTTTTAATAAAGGGCTCAAACACACTCTTATAAAATGATTTACCAAACCTTGATTCAATTGCCTGACAAACTGACGCCTCCGGAGCACCTGAAGTTATTAATTTAAAAAACATGCCAAAAATCTCAGCCTTAAAACGCCAGGGATAAAAGAGCGGCTCCAGCATAAAAGGAACTTTGTAAATCTTATCTCCGCTTATAATTGCATAGCGAAAGGGTCTTTTTATAACTTCTGAATCACCAAGCATCTTTTTAAGAAAGAGAGTTCCTCTATCAGAATCATTTTCGTACAGTACATGAGGCCCGACATCAAAGATAATATCATCAAACACAAATGAACGGGCAAGCCCACCAACATCATCCCCTTTTTCAAGAAGCAGGCAGTTTCTTCTGTTTTTTGCAAGCAGAAATCCAGTTGTCAGGCCGCACAATCCACCTCCAACAATTACGTCATAACCCATATCTTCTATCATTGCTTTTCTTTTACAAACAGAGGTACTTCCCCCAGTTCAAAATTTAACATAAATGGGCTACCCTCAGATATCTCTCCCTTAACATCAACAAAAGATGTATCATAATCCCTGATATCATAGCCTGTTTTATAATTTGGAACAAATTCAGTAATTTCTACTTTTTTTATACCGCTATCCAAAGTCAAACTTATCTTTTTTGACTCACTGTTATCATTCCAGGCAACCCATATTGGTCTATTGTTTTTTACAAATCTGTAAATATGAATACCATCGTTTTCACGGATGGTTTTAATGTTATCCCAATCTGCATTTTCAAGAACTTCAACCATTTTTTTATAAGTATAATAGGAGATTTTTTTAACCCCTCTGCCTTTATCGTAATCATATTGCCCATCGTAGATCAGACCGGTAAAGTCAAAATAACCTTCATCATATTTAAATCCTTCTGTAATACCAAAAGCCATGAAAATTTTTTTTATGCCAAGGGAAAGTGAAAAAACAAATCTTTTAACTAAATCTATAGCTTGCTGTCTTTCTGTCTGAAAAGGGAAATCTATAAAATCAAGTTGTGGGACAGGATCGGGATCCCCGCTGTATGTTCCCATTTCAGTAATCCAGAAGCCATACAGGGGCATTAAGTTTCTCTCTTTCAATTTTTTTTCAATATGCAGATAAACTTCTTTTATTCCAAGATAATCTCCAGTGGCATTTCCATACCAGTGAAAATCAAAGATATCGAAATAAGACTTTTCAAATTTGCTCAGCTCATCCAGTATTGGAAGATAATGTTTGTCAAAGTGTTCAATATATCTTGAGACAGGCGGCATTCCTTGCACACCTCCTATAAGAACTCTGGCATCTTCATCAGCTTCTCTGATAGCCTCATAAGTCATTTTTAAGAAAGATGCATAATCTTTTAAATCACCTCGGGGCTCATTATCAACCTGCCAGTATTTGACTGGCACCTTTAACCCGATAAAATCGTTTATGGAGTCACCGTCATATCTTTCCACAACAGCTTTTACATATTTTTTATAAGCAACTTCATCTCCCGGCAAATAACTTTTATTACTTAAAGCATATCTTGAATATTTAGGATCCATACTTTGATCAGCAATTATTATGTTACACAAAAGATTGATCCCTTTGGGAACATCACGTAGCTGATGCTCATGCCTCCATATGTACTCTTCTTTTTGCAGGTCTTTCTGAATTAAAGTCCATACAAATATTATTGATCTGTCCCATTTAACTCCAAGATCCAAGGCAAAATCATAGGGATTATTAATGCCATATTTAAATGGAGGAAGAACAGCAGCAGGTAAAAATCCAAAAGGAGAATCTTCATTATCCGCAGAAAAAGCTTTTGATGGGCTGAATTCCGTTTTTTTTAGCAGAGTGTTAAAGAAAAAAGCTGTTAAAATAATAATTGATACAAGCAATAATCGAATAACTTTTCTTTTTTTAACATGAAGCTTGAATTATCTCCTGTTTTGCAAAATTTATAGTTGACACTGCCAGACCAGAATAAAGCCAGATAAATGGTGTGTTATATTCAAAATCAACTAATCCATGAACTCCTATACTAACAAGACCGGCAAGAAAAGCTACAGACATTATTTGAAAATATGATGATTGATTTTTAAAAACAGTTGAAAATTCATATAAAACAAACCTTGCGATAAAAAAAAGAAACAGTACTCCGGCTATGCCGAAATCAAATATTAAGGAGAGATATATGTTGTGAGCATGATTCACAAGTGTGTAATATTTAAAACTTCCAACCCCAACGCCTGCCCCTGACAATGGAGATTTTTTCATACTTTTAAAACCAGCCTTCCAGAACTCAAGGCGAATACCCACTCCCTGTACTTCTTTGGACTTAACGGTTGTAGCAAGCCTTGTGGGTTTATCCCTGGAAAACAGAATTCTATTTAATACAAAAAACTCAAGCTGATAAATAGATATTAAAACAAATAAAAACAAGATTGAAAGAACAACAAAATATTTCCGTATTCTTATGATTGCGCCAAAAATAAAAATACCCATTGCTATTAAGCCAACCTCGCCACCTCGTGACATTGTTAAAAGAGATAATGATACTAAAGCTGCAATTAGAATTGCCAGAAGCAACTGCGTAAGTCTCTTCTTAGCTGTAAATAACAAACCTGTGGCAATGGAAATATATAAATTAAGTATCAAAGCAGATTCGTTGGAATTTGCAATTAAAGATGCTCGCTTAATAAATCCCTTTTTTGTTATGGCGCTTGTAAATATTTTAAGATTTAATGAAAAATCTTCAAATAATCTGATGGATTTAACCAGAACAAGAGGCTCAATAAAATAGAGAATAACAGCAATAAAAGAGTAAAACATGCCGCAAAACAGAAAAAAAAACATAACCTTTTTATGCATATTCTGGTCAGATATTGTATTAAAGGCGATTGCAAATATGGCCATGTTTGATGAAAGAAGAGCTAACTGAAAAAAATTATGCTTAAAGTCAGGTGCCCACAAAAGTGATAATGTGGCATAAAACAATAATAAAATAAGGATAAAATTCAAATGATTCTTGGGGTATTCCCTTATCCTTGTCCATTTTGAGATAATTAATCCACAGAAAGCAAACAGGGCAAATGGGAAAAAAACAGAAATCTGGTTAATTGGACTGGCATCCCTGAATACAGGATTCCATGGAGCAGAGACAGCAAAGCCAACTGTTCTGCCTGCTATAGGCACTAAAAAAATTAAAATATAAAGTCCATATTGAAACTTAATACAAAGCAGAAATCCTGATAATACGAAAATAAGGAGAGGAATGGCATAATACCAGGGAATCAATAGAGAAAGGAGAGCTGTTATAAGCGAAGAAGATATATATAAAAAATTTTTCGCTATAGAGCCTGTTATGAAATTCCTGGGACTCTTCATTATGGGTGATAGAATTAACATTATTTAGAATAAGACATAAATTGATCAACCAAATGGTCGGGCATTTTAAGTTCATCCTTCAAAATGGATATTGTTTCCGATTTTCTGTCTTTCTGTTCTTCCTGTTCTATTTGTCTTAATGCAGTCTCCCGTGACATATATCCCTGCCTTACCATATTTGAATATCCATCCACAAGATCGTCAAATCCCATCATGGCTTTAAAACAATGATTTACAAGGGTATGATGGAGACGACAGTCAAATCTCCAGCTTGACACATAGTCATCGGGTTTTTTCCATCCCAGCTCTTCCATAAGAGTTTTCTTTATTTTCCTTCTGTCCCACTGAATGTAATCATAAAAATATATCTCTTTAATATTTTTGTTTCTGTCAATTGGATGCACCCGTCCACGAATATCCTTAATATTAGCTGTTATGCCTGTTTTTGGCGTCCAGAACTGCAACCTCAATCTCGCTATATAATACATATATTTTATAACAGACCATTTATTTATGGTAAGAATATTTTTGCGAATGCTTCCACGGCCAAAAAAATCTTCTGTAAAAAGTCTGTCCTCAAAGGATAGCTCTTCTGGCTTGGCAAATCCCCACAAAATAATCGGTATATTTTTTTCTATGGCTGTCTTGTGTAACAGCCACTTGCCTCCTGTCATGCATGGCCAGCACATTCTCTGCTTGGCAAACCCAGGACCATATGGAATGGAGTGTTCAAGGTGAGTTGCCAGCAACTTTTTGTCCACCTTGCTTCCTGAAGTGATATAATCGACATCGAGAATCTCACAGGCTTTTTTCAGATTAGCCAGCCCCTGTGGATGCCTGAAGCCATTATCATAGTTCAGTGCCAACACATTGAGATTAAATATTTTTTTTGCAGCATAAAGGACATAAGTGCTGTCCCGACCTCCTCCTGTTCCAACAAGACAATCATATTTTCCCCCTTTACCTTTATACAGTGAAAAAAGCTCTCTGAGCTTCTCTTCACCCAAAACACCACTCTGTCCCTTATAATTTTGACACACACTGCATACACCTTGGTTATCAAACGTTATATTTGGATAACAATCTGGTAATACACATCGTGTACATCTCGTCACCTCTTTCATAAAGCAGCCTCCTCTCCCCGAATCTATTTCTTAGAAATTAAGTCTAAACAATTTACCCACACTGCCCCTCTCCAACCATGGAGAGGGGCTGGTGACGAGGTAGAGATGTGAAAGTTCTTTAGACCTTGTTTATTAACGATATTTATTCAACACAATGCCAGCAGGCTCAATATTGGCCATTTTACAACTATCCATTGCCAGATTGAAAACAGAAGTTTTTTCCCTGCCGGTCTCCACGACTAAAACAAAAAGATCCACCATCCTTGCAATTACAACAGGATCATTTGTCTCAAGTATGGATGGAGAGTCAATTATCACCATATCAAATTTGCCTGAAAGCTCTTTAAGAATTGTTTTCATCTCTTCAGATTCAACAAGTCTTGCAGGATCAGAAGTTATCTTTCCACTTGTCACAACAGAAAGACTTTCAATACCTGACTTCCTGATAACATCATCCATATCAATTTGTTTCAGAAGAAGCTCTGCTGCTCCGACTCTATTATCCATATCAAGGGCTTTATGCAGGATAGGTTGCCTGAAATCTGCATCCAGAAGCAGCACATTTTTTCCCTGAGAAGCAAATGAAACAGCAAGATTTATTACAGTTGTGCTCTTACCCTCTCCCTTTAGCGCACTTGTAACCAAAACAGTTTTGAACAATTTATCACGGGATAAAAACTCCAAATTATTTCTTATGGTTCTGTAGCATTCATATAGGGGATCAAGGTGTGATTTTGCAAAATTTTTCAGCATTTGCCTTTTGTTAAATTTCGGAACAGTTCCCAGAAGTCTCATTCCAATTTGTTTTATATCCATCCGGCTTTTTATTGTGTCATCCATATAATCTGCCAGAAGTGCCATGCTCAAACCCAGCAAACCTCCCATAAACATTCCTATAAGTACATTTACCAGAAAATTTGGGCTGTCAGGATCATCAATCTCAGATACTGTTGCATATTCAACTATCCTAAGATCCGGAAAAAGGGATAATCTTGCTACCCTTATTTGATAAAAGTATTGAAGCATGGATTGATAAAGCCCTTTGTTAACATCAATCTCTAACCTAATCTGTGAATTTGTAAACTGCTTTTCAGGGAATACTGAAATTGTTTTATCAAGGTTCTCAATCTCGGCTTCAAGTGTATTCAAATGGGCTTTCAAACTTACAAGAGCTCTCTTCTTATTCAGCAACTCAGTTGAATACTTCTTTGATAACACTATCTCACGACTCAATTCTGACCTGGCTTTTTCAAGTTTGTACTCAAGAATTTTTATGTCAGGATGACTCTTAGTTTTTTCAACAAGGGTCTCCTCAAGCTTCATCTCATAAGCTAATATATTGTTTCTAAGTTCAGATATATAATCATTTGCTTCAGATGTACTTCCAAAAATATTCTCATCACTCTGCTCATTTAGCTGCCTTTGCAAGGTATTAATAACTGACTGCGCCTCTGCAATCTGAATAATAGTCTCTTTTTTTTCAACCATCAAAGAAGAGAGTCTTGCAATTATATTTTTTATTTCAGAATCAAGATCCAGGCTTTTTTCATCAATATTGAATGTTTTAAGTATATTAAGGGAAGATATATATTTATCCCTGATGCCTTCAAGAGAATTTTCAATGAAAGTTTCTGCCTTTTTATATTCATAAGCTTTATTTTCTAAATGATTCTTAACACACTCTTCTGCAATGGTATCGGAAATCATTGCAGCCTCTTCAGGATCAGTTGAACTGGATACAATTTCAAACAGGCTTGTATCATCTACGTTTTCAACTTTAATAAAAGGTGCGATGTGTATTTTTTTCAGCAGGCCTGGTTTAATAAGCTCTTTGGCTTTAAGAAGTTCTCCTTTTCCATCGGTAAGCTGTAAAGTCAGGATAACTCTATCCAGAAGAGGTGTTGATGTGGCTATAGTGACATGATTTTCCAACGAAAGATCGTCAGTTGCTGTCTGGGATAGTGTAACAGCCTTGATCCCAATATTTTCCAAAAACGAAGCAGCAGTAAGTGATTTTTCATAAAAAACTCTTGATGTTGATTTATACCTTTTGGGCAGAAAAGATGTTCCCACAGCAGCTGTAAGAAATACAATCAAAAAACATTGCAAAACAATCCATTTTCTACGCCAAACAATATTCCAGAATACAATAATCTCCATATTGTCATCTTTCGCCTATTTTTTTTAATGCCCTGGAAACATTAAATCTGACATATTTATTTTCATGATAAAGAAGAGGAACCAATGCATTGACTGCTGAACTATCCTGTATATCCCCCAATGCCCTGACAACTGTCAACTCAACATATAAATTTTCTAAACCTCTTTCTGTTAAATCTTTTGAACTCTTTTCATTTAAAGCTTCTAAACTTCTTTCATTTAAAGCTTCTAAACTTCTTTCATTTAAAGCTTCTGAACTTCCTTCATTTAAAGCTTTTGAACTTCCTTCATTTAAAGCTTTTGAAACTTTTCCGCCTTTTTCTCCATAATAAGGCAAATAGCCAGTGTCAATATCACGGGCAGAGTTCACTCCACCAGAAATAGATATATCTGCATCGGGAAGAAGAGTTATCAAAGGAATAACAGCATTACGGGCTTTTATTTTTGCCAATGCACCAATCACTGCAATAACTAGCTCACTGTCATCCTCATGCAACATATCAACAAGTGCTGTCACTGTAGATTCAAAATAGACTATGGTCTCCTTGCCAAACCATTTTTTACACTTATTCATCAGCGCATTCAGAAAACTTACATCATAGATTTCAGCCAGAGCCTTAACAACTTCTTTTTTTACTTTATTTGAAGAGTCGTTTTTAAGAAGCTTTATAAGTTCTGGAACAGCCTCATAGACTTTTGCATCACCGAGATGATACACAGCCACCTCTCTTGCTCTAATATTATTGCTATTAAGGTCATCAATATATTTCTGATTTTTATCATTCTGACATCCTGAAGAAAAAAATGATAATATGATAGTTAGTACAACCGTTAAATACTTCATATGTGTTCCTGCAATACTGTAGTACTCCAGTAAATGAAATTGAAAATTTCAAATTATAACATGCTATTTTTATTTTCTTTTTGGCTACAAAAAAACAAGTTCGTTTTCTGGAAAGCTATGGTGTAGCTTTTATTGGGATACAATGACGCTGCTGCTGCTCTTTCCTGTGGAGAGAATATCAACTACATCAGGAGCAAGATAGATGGCTCTTTCAACAGAAATCAACGGCTCAAGAATAGCGCTGAATCTCTTCATAAATTTTTCAATACTTGCAATCTTTACTTCAGGAACATAAAGAATATCCCGGTTTTTCAAATAATAAGACCGATTCATCATACCATCTTCAATGAGTTTTTCAAAGTCAAGGGAGAGGGCTGATACAGTGGCCTCACCATCTTCAACCCTTACAACAAGAATATTTTCCCTGTTGGCATCATCTGAAAACCCGCCTGCCTTGGCAAGAGCCTCCCAGACAGGAATGTCTTCTGTATATCCAAACGTTCCTGGAGAATTAACTTCACCCATAACATGCACCTTTCTGCTTGATATGGAAACTATATTTACATCAACATGTGGTTCCACAATATATTTTGACAATCGAGAAGTTATCTCCTGATTTAACTCTGAAACAGTCTTTCCTGATGCACGGATCTCTCCTGCGAGAGGAATTCTTATCATGCCTGCTGGGTCAATCACCAGACTTCTGTTAAGATCGGCATTTCGCCAGACTGTAATATCTATTTTATCATTTGTACCAAGAACAAATTCAGATGAGGCAGAAGAGGGTTGTTCTATTGCCGAAGATGGTAATTGTGATGGGGAGTTTATGGATATATCCTTGCCAATATGGTTCGAACACGAAAAAGTTAGGAGTATTACAGTCGGAAATAAAAAGAATAGGTATTTTATATTTTTTGTTTTGCCTTTTTCCAGATTATTTGTCAAATATACAGAATTTTCCATAAAAAAGGTACAAATTAATTTCCGAAATATATAAAAAATATTAGATATTTTTAAAATTATCACGTCAAATACCTCTCTTTAAATTTATTTACTGATGTATTGACACACAATATAGACTGTAAAAAGCTACCTATGTCTGGTATATTCCCAGTTCGACAAAAATTAATTTGCATCATTAACATTTTTTATACCGAAATGATAGGAGAACAATTTTTTTAGGCTTCGTCAACATTAAGGTTGCATAAAGAGTAAACTGGCAAATACACGCTCATGATACAGAGCGTACTACAACGATACATTAAAGTCGTTATATCTCAGCATATTACGGAGTCTTTCTAATAAAAAACCATGAACAAACAAAAAACAGTGCCGGCTTTATATGAAAACATTCTGATCATCATTTTAAGATTCATTGATGCTTTTTCGGGGTTTGCCATTTTCAAGCTGGCAGTACACTATTACAGTACAACCCCGAATTACAGTGCAATCCCGACATCCCCAGAAATAAACAGGGCAATTTCAGTAATTCTTATTATGACACTTGTATTTTTCCATTTCCACAATATTTACAGATCCTTCAGATTTTCAACCATCAGGTACGAAATACACACAGTATTAGCAGCATGCATATCTTTATTTACGATTCTTTTTATACTGGGATACATCACAGGCACTCTTTCTCTTCTTCCAAGGTTGAGTGTTATCTCATGGATTATTCTGTGGCCTCTTTTTCTAACACTTATGCGTGTCGCTCTACGCAAATCCCTCAGAGCCATAAGAATTAAAGGATACAATATCAAAAAAGCTGTAATTGCAGGTAAAAGCAAAGCTGGAATTGGAATTGCAGAACATATCAAAAAAAATCCCTGGAGTGGCACAAAGGTTCTTGGTTTTTTTAACGGTGTAGATGAAAATGATGACAGTTACAACTTAATGCACCATATCACGTGCCTTGGAGACATTGAAGCATTAATACCATATATTGAAAATAACGATATTGATATCCTTTATGTGGCACTCAATGGAAAAAATGAATCAGATATGCATAACATTGTAAAAACCATAGAAAAGACTGATATTGCAATCCACTACATTCCAAACATTTTCTTCCTTGACCTGGTAATTGGAGGAGAGGTTATTTTCTTTGATCAAAGACCTGTTATTCTTTTGAGAAACACACCTGTAACCGGTATGGCAGGGATGCTAAAACGCTTGATAGATATAACCCTCTCTTCTGCAGTTATTTTGTTTTCCATGCCCCTTTTTATTGTTATTGCTGCCGTGATAAAGCTCACATCGAAAGGATCACCTTTTTTTATACAAAAGAGATACGGAATCAACGGAGAAGAGATTAATATTTACAAATTCCGCACCATGTATCTTAATAATGAAACCACTAATCGCACAAACAATGAAAGCCGTAGTCAAGAGCCAGAAACAATAATTTCCAGATATTTGCAGGCTAAAAGAGATGACCCCCGAATAACACCTTTTGGAGCCTTCCTGAGAAAAACAAGCCTTGATGAACTACCTCAACTGATAAACGTTCTTCAGGGAAGAATGTCCCTTGTAGGCCCACGACCCCATCCTGTTGCCATGAATGAAGAGTACAGAAAAATCATTGCTGGCTACATGATACGACATAGAGTAAAGCCCGGTATAACAGGATTTGCCCAGGTCAAAGGTTTTCGGGGAGAAACTGACACTCTTGAAAAAATGGAAAAAAGGGTGGAATATGATCTTAAATATATCAGGGAGTGGTCAATTCTGTTTGACATTGAGATATTAATCAGAACTATTTTTGTATTTCTTTTCCAAAAAAACGCATATTAAGGAATAAAACCTGTTTCAAGGAGAACCTTTTTGACACTCATTGAGATGCTTATAAAACAAAACCGTGCATTTCCATCAAAGCCAGCAATTATTTGTGAAGATAAAAGAGTATCATATACCGAACTTTTTGAAAAGGTTGTGGCAATGAGCCACCATCTCTTTATATCTGGAGTTACAAAAAAACAGAGAGTTGTCATAATGATGGAAAGTAAAAAGCCTGAACTTATCATATCATTTCTGGCAATTGCCGCCTGCGGAGCAATTGTTGTACCTGTGGATTGCAACCAGCCCGATGATTATATAAACAGGATGTTCCAGATCATATCACCATCATCCATAATGATTTCAACAAAAATGCATCACCGACTTGACAAGATTAATCATAATCTGTCGCAATCAAGGATAGTTATACTGTCAGATGATAATATGGAGCTATCCCCAACAAACTCCCGTGATTATGGTTTTCCTCCGGTTTCAGTATCAGACCATGATACAGTTTACTTTAATATGACCTCCGGAACAACAGGTGTTCCCAAATGTGCTGTTACGACCCATGAAAATATTTACTTTAATACCCTTGCATCAGTGGAACACTTTTCACTTACTTCCGATGATGTGCACCTTTGCATGTTTCCACCTGCAACGCATCCACATGAGATATTTGCAAGGGCTCTTTTTCTCGGTGGCACAATGGTACTTACTGATCATATTGCCCCCAAATCCCTTACAAGGGTAATTGAAAAAAACAAAGTAACAGCAATGATGGCCATTGCCCCGATATACGGAAATTTCACCAGATGCCATAAAAGGAATGATTTTAAATTCAGCACACTTAAAATTGCTGAAAGTGGCGGGATGCATCTTGACCCTGTCACGGCAGCAGAATTCAGAAAAAGATTTGGAATTCCCATTATTCCTGTGTGGGGAAGCACTGAAACAGCCGGTATTGCCCTTGCAATGCCACTTAAAATGCCATTGAGAATATCTCATGAAGTAAAAATAACAACAGGTTCAGCCTATCCAAGATCAAAAGAATCTACCTATCCTGTCCCAGAAGAACCTTCCTATCCAACCCCAGAAGAACCTGCCTATCCAGCCACAGAAGAATCTGCCTATCCAGCCACAGAAGAACCTGCCTATCCGGCCACAGAAGAACCTGCTTCTTCAGCCTCAGAAGATACAACATCAAAGAGCGGCTCCTGCGGTGTTCCATGCAGATATTACGAGGTTGATATAGTTAATAAAGAGGGAATTTCATTACCTTCCGGAGAGATAGGTGAGATGATCGTAAAGGGAAAGGGAGTCTGTTCATCCTATTATAGTAATGACAATGAGAACATTAAAAACTTTAAAAATGGATGGTACTATACAAACGACATGTTCAAAAAAGATGAGGATGGCTTTTTCTATTTTGCAGGAAGAAAAAACGGCATGATGAAGGTTGCCGGAATGAAGGTTTACCCTGTTGAAATAGAGGATCTGCTGATCCAGCACCCCCTTATTAAAGAGGTCTGCGTAGTACGTACAAGCGATCCTGTACATGGTGAAATTCCAAGGGCTGTAATTGTCCCTGAAGATGAGGCAAATCTGACAAAAGAGGAGATAAGATTATACTGCAACTCAAGACTTGCATTCTACAAAATCCCCAAAATCATTGAATTCAGAGCATCACTTCCAAGAAATCCGGTGGGGAAAATAATGGCGCATCAATTGTAAATACCCATAATTATATAAAATGCAATATATCTCTAAAAAAACAAACACAATGTCGATGCATTAACATAATAACTCAAAATCGACATCTTATTGCTTTTTTAGAAGTTATTTCAGTTGTCTGAACCAGGATAACCAGGATGGGTAGGATGCTCAGGATAGATAATCCTGCCTTATCTTTGTTAATCTTGGGAATCCTGATTCAGACAGTGTTGACAAGGCTTACAAAATCATAGGTGTCGATTTTGAGTAACAATGTCGATATATTGCGTAATAAAGGAGTGCCTTAAATGAAATCAAAACAGATAAAGATATACGCTGACTCAATTCCCATGCCAGGGATCGCAAATCCAGGGCCTCATCAGATCTTCTGCAACCCATCAATTTCAGTTGAAAATTATGAGCCTCAACAACCAGGAGACGATGAAATACAGGTAGAGATGATATATGCGGGCCTTTGCGGAACAGATGTCCATCTTGTGGAAAAAAACAAGGATACAGGATATATAAAAAGCTCAGCGCCTCTCTCCATTCCTGCTGATAGAGGCAGAAGAATAGGCCATGAAGGTGTGGGAAAAGTGATTGCAAGGGGCAAACACGTAAGGAATGTGGATGTCAAGTCGTTGGTGACTTTTGAATCAATAGTTGTCTGCCACTACTGCGATGTATGCAGAAAAGGGCATTTCAACCAGTGCCGTAACGCAAAGCTACTGGGGCTTGAGCAGGATGGACTTTTCGGCAACATTGTAAACGTTCCGGCAATGCTTGCCCATGACATAACAGATATTGCAAAAACAGACAGAGATCTAAAGGCGATGACCTGTGTGGAACCAGCAGGAGTTGCATATGTAGCATGTCAGAACACAAGCATCAAAGGCGGAGACAATGTCATAATATTTGGTGCCGGCCCCATCGGGCTTTTCACAGCCATCCTTGCCAAAACAGTTTTCGGAGCTTCTGTTGTTCACATGGTGGAACCGATTCCATTCAGAAGGGAACTTGCAAACCAATGGGCAGATCATCTCTACAGCATTGAAGAGTTCAAAAATACCCGATTCAGTGATATTGACGTGGTAATAGAGGCATCAGGTGAGATGGATAACATAAACTCCATATTCAGAAGCATCAATCCCAACGGACGGGTTGCACTTCTTGCCAGAAGCGGAGCACCCTTAAAAATTGATGCAATGGATCACATGATCACCAATGCCATATATCTTATTGGCTCAAGAGGGCACCTGTGCGGAGCATTCTCTGATATAATGACCCTCTATCGACAAAGAAGATTACCTCTTGAAAATGTTGTAACCCATGTAGCAGAAGGCATTGATGGTTTAAGCCATCTTCTTGAAAACCCGGATGAGATAATTCATAAAAACTGCAAGGTAATTGCCCGTCTTAGGAACTAATCATAGAACCGCATAAGTTACTAAAGAATCACCACATAAATTACCAAGCAATCATTACCAAGTTGCTGCCACTGATCATGAAAACACAATGTGTTTTCGGTGGTGTCCCAAATATGTTGATGAGCTCTTCACAAACCTTGATTCAGCAGGGCTTTCACAAAAAGAAATCAACACTTTTATGACACTACCGTGTTTTCATGTGTAAAAAACATAAGCCGTATGAACTGTTTTCAAAATGAGCCATACAAAAACATATAAAAGCGTATGCAGATCCTGCCATGGGGGTTGCGGAGTTATTCTCTCTTTAAAAGATGGCCTGCTTGTCAATGTAACCCCAGACAGGAAATCTCCTTTTAGCAGAGGCTACATGTGCGTAAAGTGTCTTAATATAAAGGAGATGGTATATCATCCTGACAGAATTTTATCTCCGCTGAAACGAGCATGGGATAAAGAGGCCACAGGAAGAAGCTTTAGGGGCATAGAACAAGAAATCGGGGGCAAAGGGAACAAAGAATACCCAAACTGGCAAAAAATTTCATGGGATCAGGCACTGTCGGAAATTGCAGAAAAGCTGGAGAGCATCAGAAAAGAGTCCGGCCCTGAATCAATTGCCATAGGACAGGGCACAGGCAGACATCACTACATGGATGTTGTACGTTTTGCCAATGCCCTTGGCACGCCAAACTGGTATGAACCAGGGCTTTCAAACTGCTTTATACCAAGAATAACTGTTTCCAATCTCACATACGGAAGATTTATCTCTCCTGATTACTATGGTGAAACAACTCCCCGAACAATAATTTTTTGGGGACACAATCCACTTGTAAGTTCACCTGACGGAGAGGTTGCTCCACTTGCACTAAAAGCCTTGGAAAAAGGAGCTTATGGAATAGCAGTTGACCCAAGGAGATCTGAAACCGCAAAAAAATGCAGAATGTGGCTTCCCTTAAGACCTGGCACAGACTGTGCCCTTGCCCTTGCCATGATTCATTTTATAATCAATGAGAACCTTTATGATCATGATTTTGTGGAAAACCACACAACAGGCTTTCAGGAGTTAAAGGCACATATACAAACATTTTCACCATCATGGGCAAGTGATGTTACAGGCATTCCGGTAAAACTTATTACAGATGCTTCAAGGCAATATGCTGTTGAAAAACCTTCTGTCCTGGATTGGGGTCTTGCAATAGAACAGACTCCAAACTCTCTTCAGACAGTTAGGGCAATCGCAATTTTAAGGGGAATAACAGGAAATATAGATGCTCCAGGCAGCGATACATTTGGTGCATCTCTTCTTAAACCATACCCTGTGTTAAGAGCAGCACTCTCCAAAGATGCTGTAAAAAAACGACTTGGAGCATCTGAGTTTAAATTGCTTGGCGGGCCAAGGGCATTCATGCCGTCAGCCCATATTCCCGCTGTCATGAAGGCAATGCAATATGGAGAGCCCTACAAAATAAGAGCTCTTCTCAATTTTGGCTCAAATCCCCTTACAACAATTGCCAATGCAAAAAAGGTTCATGATGCAATATCATCCCTTGAACTTCTTGTGGTATCTGACATGTTCATGACTCCCACAGCATCAATGGCAGACTACATACTGCCTGCTGCATTCTGGCCGGAGGTTAACCAGCTTGTTGAAATTCCATATGTCACAGCCAATGCTGTAATGGCACAGCAAAAAGTGATAAGTGTTGGAGAGTGCCGCCAGGATGAAGAGATTTTAAGGGAACTTGCCTTAAGACTTGATCTGCCTGGTTCTGAAGAATCACTTGAAGATATCATGAACTACAGGCTGTCTGATCTTGGTATCACATTTGATGAGCTTAAAAATGGAAATTCTTCTTCTTCTGCTGCTGCTGCAACTGATGATGATTATGGCAATACCTTTTTTCCAAAACTTGAGTACTATAAATACAGAAAAAACAAAAACCGCTTTCATACACCCTCAGGAAAGGTTGAATTATATTCAAAATCCCTTGAAAGGATGGGTTACGAACCACTGCCCATTTACAGAGAACCTCCGGAAAGCCCAATAGCAACAAAAAAGCTTTATGAAAAATACCCACTTATCCTGACAACAGGCAGCAGAAGAAAAGAGTATTTTCACAGTGATAACAGACAGATTGAAACATTGAGGAAGAGACGACCACATCCGGTTGCAGACATTAATACAAAAGATGCAAAGTTATATGGGATAAAAAACGGGGAGAACATTGAAATCTCTTCTCCAAGGGGCACAATTACCATGTGTGCCTTTGTAACAGAAGATATTGCACAAGGTGTTGTCAATATTGATCATGGATGGTGGTTTCCGGAAAAAGCTGATTCAGATTTCGGCATATGGGAATCCAATGCAAATATTTTGACATCAGATGCTCCGCCTTATGATAAAGCTTTTGGAACATATCAATTAAGAGCACTTTTATGCGCAATTGCCCCGATTTAACAACAATACAAAAGATAATCAGGAGATGCTCAAATAATGAAAATATGGATTCTCAATCCACCCTATTTCAAGCACTTTTCACGGCCCCAGAGAAGCCCTGCTGTGACCAAAAGCGGCACAGTATATTATCCAATATGGCTTGCAGGCTGCACAGGAGTTCTGGAAGAGGCAGGCCATGATGTGACCCTCACCGATGCTCCGGCAAGGGGATATGACCTTGAATATATTCTTGAAATGTCAAAAGAGCTTGCTCCATCCCTGATTGTTGTTGATACCAGCACTCCCAGCATCAATAATGACCTTACAGTCTGTAAAAGGATTCGTGAAAAACTTCCTCACGCCTTTATTGTACTTGTTGGCACCCATGCAAGTGCCCTTCCCCATGAGACCCTTTTGCAATGCGACGCTGTAAACGCAGTTGCAAGAAAAGAATATGAATTGACAATAGATGAACTTGCCAAATATCTATGCAAATCTTCATGGCCACTTGAAAATGGATATATAAAAAATTCCCATATAGAACCTCTTTCATCAATAAAAGGTTTATCTTTTTGTGCATTGCCTGAAAACAGCACTTTAATGGAACCTGCCATCGCAGAAAAAAATGATAACGACTACTCAACAAAACCTGTGATACTACATAATCCTGACAGACCATTTATAGAGGATCTGGACACACTTCCCTGGGTCAGCAAAATTTATCAAAAACATCTGTGTATGGAGGACTATTTCAATCCCAACACCCTCTTTCCAATGGCAACGATCATGACAAGCCGGGGTTGCCCTTTCAGATGCAGCTTCTGTGTCTATCCCCAGACCATTACTGGCCGAAGATTCAGGTTCAGAAGCGTTGAAGATGTGGTTGACGAGATGGAGTATATCCAGAAAAATATTCCAAAGATAAAAGCCATATTCTTTGAAGATGATACAATGTCAGCAAACAGGAAAAGATGTATTGCTCTTTCCCGTGAAATCATTAAGCGCGGTATAAAGCTGCCCTGGACAACAAACTCAAGAATTGATCCTGATCTTGAAACTTTAAAAATCATGAAAAAGGCAGGATGCCGCTCACTATGCGTAGGATTTGAAAGCGGAGAGCAGAGGATTCTCAATGGTATGCACAAAGGCACCAGAAAAGAAAAAATGTTTAGATTCATGAAGGATGCAAAAAAAGCTGGAATCCTTATTCATGGATGCTTCATGGTCGGTTTTCCAGGAGAAGGACGATCAGACATTAAAAAGACCATTGAGCTTTCAATGAAGCTTAAACCAGATACAGTTCAGTTTTATCCTGTAATGGTCTATCCTGGCACTGAAGCATACAGCGAATACATGGGAAAAGGATGGATAACTGCTGAAAAATATGAAAACTGGCTCACCCCCGAAGGTCTTCACAACTGTGTTGTCAGAAACGAAGCACTTTCATCACAAAAACTTGTTGATATATGTAATGATGCAAGAAGAGAATTTTACCTCAGACCCCGCTATATTGCATACAAATTGTTCCAGATAATCAGGCACCCTTCAGAAGCCACAAGGACATTGAAAGCATTCAGGACATTTTTCAGGCATCTGGGGATTTTTCCCAAACTTGATATTTTGTCAAGGTTCAAGTGAAGTTCCCAGTTACTTTTAATTAGAAAATTGAAGTTCCCAGTTACTTAGAAATACGCATTCTTATGAGCAAATATTTAAAAATAACATACAAAATCCCACCTGCGCTCCCTGCTGCAAACACGCAGGCTCTTAAAAAACAGTAAAATGGAGAGAGGCAGGAAATCGCTCTGTCTTTTTTAAAGATAGTGGCAGAAAAGGGAATCGAAGATAGAAAAACCCCTGCAACCATAAGCGGAATAATATATAAATATATTGCTTTATAAAAAAATGAGAATGGCAGAAGACAAAAAGCAAGTAGCATTAATAAGGTTTGCAGCTTAATAACAGCAGGGGTATATGAGTCTTTGACAGCCTTTTCCGGATATCGGGCATAAACAACTATCCTCCAGTAACCCCGCCAGAATTTTACCCTCAAATATTTTTTCAAGGTATCAGGATGGGTATGGTAAACAAAAGCCTCCGGTACAAAGACAAACAGATGCCCCCTTGAAACAAGCCTGTAGGACAATTCGGTATCTTCATTGTTGGCAACCGGAAATGATGGATCAAATCCGCCTGCATCAAGAAAGACATCCCTTCTGAATGCAGCAGAATATGTATCAACCATATCAATAAAAGGAACTTGCTCAAGCATGGCAAAACGGTCTTCAAATTCAGCCTGGGCAAACCTTGCTGTCATTGAAGACTGTTTTGTTCTGTAAGCTCCTTTGACACCGGAAACAATTGAATTTCTGTAGTAAGTACTTTCAGGGCTTGAACATGACGTTGGCTTTACAAGAGGCGCAACCATATTCTCTATCCAGAAGTGATCCGGCACACAGTCTGAATCAGTAAACAGGATTATATCCCCCTTGGCCAAATTTGCCCCTCTATTTCTTGCTGCAGCAGGCCCCTGGTTCTTCTGGTAATGATAGATCACAGGATATTTCTTTGCAATTTCCGCAGTGGAGTCTGTGGAACCATCATCTATAACAATAACTTCATACTGTTCCTGTGGAACTGACTGACAAAGAAGTGCATCAATACATCCTGCAAGGGTCTTTTCTGCATTATATGCCGGAATCACAACAGAAAACTTCATCTACACATCCTGTTTTTTTAAACATATTTATCAACCCTCATGAATGCGAGAGGGCATCACAACGATGCATGAATCACCTTAAATGGCTTAAAATTCTCTCCCAGCCCTCTTCCGGAATCTGTGCACCCACAACACGGCACACCTCAAACCCGCACACAGAAGCTATCTGACCGCTCTTTTTAAGAGACAATCCATTGGCAACTCCATATAGAAATCCTGCTGCCCAGAGATCTCCTGCACCTGTGGTGTCAAGGATTTCCACGCCTTCAGGCCCAGAATCTCCAGGCAAATATTGCTCAGGCTCAGAAGCTCCCGACATGGAGTGTTCAGGCACAAAATGCCCTGACACAGGTTTAATATAAATCACGTCTCCACCTGATGAGATATAGCTTCCACGTGCACCCACTTTAAGTACCGCAATTTCAACATTTTCTGAAAGAGCCTCAATGGCTTCAGTTTCATCTGAAAAACCAGTATATGCCCTTGCTTCATCCTCATTTGCAATAAGAATATCCACATCATTTTTTATAATATCAGGCAGGATATCCATGGAAGCATTGATAACCTCAAAACTTGCAAGATCAAGTGCCACAAGAGCGCCTGCTTTTTTTGCAGCATCAAGTGCGGCTCTCATAAGATCTCGATTAAAAAGCAGATAACCTTCTATCACTGCAATTCCTGTATCCTCAAAAAGCTTTGCCGTGACTTCAGATGGAAGAAGTTCAGTGGATGCACCAAGGGAAGTGAACATGGAGCGCTGGGCATCAGGTGTAATAACAGATAACACTTTTCCTGTTGGTGTTGAAGATGTATAAAATACCGGCGTTACTCCAATTTTTTTTGAGATACTCCTCATATGCAACTCCCCAGGCATCACATCCTCTTTTGGCAATAAAATCCGCCTTTCCACCAAGTTTTGCAATCCCTGCAATTGTGTTGCAAGCAGCGCCTCCAGGAACAGAAAGCGGCTGTTGCCCACTCTTTTCCAACACGCTCTCAATCACTTTGTCATCAACAAGGGTCATTCCACCCTTCTTTTTGCCCACAGATTCAAGAAAAGAGTCTTTTTCATTGATCAAAAGATCCATGAGAGCCGAACCAACCCCTGTCACCTTTGAACTTTTGAGATTAATAATTGGACTAACTGATTTAGTATTTGGACTAACTGATTTAGTATTTGGACTGACTGATTTAGTATTTGGACTGACTGATTTAGTATTTTGGCTGGCTGATTTAATATTTGAACTGTTTTGTTGTATGTCTGAACTGCCTGGTTTTATATCTGCACTACTTGTTTTTATCTTCTGCACAGAGTGCCTCCTGTCACATAATTTTTCAAGTTTTTAAAAATGGTAATTC
>NZ_LT828560.1:80874-82176 GCF_900170035.1 Desulfamplus magnetovallimortis
AAGATATCCTCATCACTGACTTTTTCAGGCTCAACATTTGTAGCAAGGACAAAACATGCACCCCTTTGTTGTTGTTCAAGGATATATTTTTTATTTTCCTTGAAATTGACTTTGATATGGACGTCAATCTGTTTGATCGGTGTGTCTGGCGTTGGTCTTCCCGGGGTGGCGTATTTTATTTTTTGCTCATATTGGATCGTTTCAACCTCGTGGAATTTCCAGGTGTCTTCAATTTTTTGGAATGCTTTTAAAGCATCCTCTTCACTCTCAAAACCATGCTTTTGTAGAGAATTTAACTTTTTCTCAATACGTTTCTTTTCACGCTCAATTTTTTTGGCAAGACTTGAGACAGCACGATCAAAGGCACCTTTTGACCAGACAACAACCCATCGCTGATCGAACCCCAAATAATTGAACTGAAAGGATTGACAACTACAGTCGTCATTGATTTTATGCCAGTCATCAGTAAGGTAAAGTGCCTGGTCAATGATAGCTCCTTCCAAGCCAAAAGTAGCGGGGACACGGGTGATAAAATAGATCTTTTTCAAGTGTTCTGAATTTTTTTCAGTATAACCTTTTGAGTCCATAACAACACATGTCGGTTGACTGCCCTTTTTAATCTGCTCAACAAAACCGGCAACCCGATCTTTGAAAACAGTATTGTCGGATGCGTTGCCATCATGGCATTGACAGATAAATGGAATTGCTCCATCCTGTGTGACAACAAGCTCAAGTACAGCCTGTTTCAAATCCGGGCGGTGATCTTTGGAATAACCATGCGTAATCCGGATTGCATTTTCATCACTGTCAGGGATGTATTCTCCGGTAAGGGAAAAAGAGGAGGTGTCCAGGTGGCTGTAATCCATATTTATCCCTTCCTTCTCACACACATGGAGAGCTATTTTTGAAAACAGTGCTTCAATGCCATACTGATGAACATCATCAAGAGCTCTTCCCAGCTTGAACCTGTTGAAATGAGAGGCTTCTATACCCTCTCTAAAAAGGATATCCAGAGGCTTGTTTTCAAAAAACTTGGGAGTCAATGACATTGGTAGCTGAGTAAACCCTAATCCGTTGAGTATCATCCCGGCAATGGCTTCTCCTGTCGAAATATTCTCTTTGTCATCATTATCAAAATGACGATCAATCAACTCAACTATTTTTAAATCTTTTATTGCACCAGCTACCAAACCAAAATGATCCAAACGTTTTATATCGAGCATTGAATTCTCCTTTTTTTTGTGAGTCAAAGTTGGGATTAATATATTCCTTTTTTCAGAGAATTCAACTGCTCAATGTCGG
>NZ_LT828560.1:82276-91817 GCF_900170035.1 Desulfamplus magnetovallimortis
TTATACAATTTTATTGGACAAGGGGGTACTTGAAAGGATATAGATCAAATGGTCAATATAGTCAATCTGATGGATTCAACTTTTGCTATATCCAATATATCAAAATGGAGAACACATGAAAAAGTTTACCTTACCTGCACTCAAAAAAGAACTGGCAAAGAAAACAAAAGAGGAGCTGATAAAAGAGATTTCATCTCTATGTCAAGAATTTCCACAGGTCAAAGAATACTATAAAGCTCAATATGGAGATACTTCCGATATCCTCAAAAGATATATTGATATCATTGAAAAAGAATTTGTAGAAGGCAAGAGAAGAGGTATGCCCAAAGCACGATTGTCAGTTGCAAAAAATGCAGTGAAAGACTTCAGAAAATTGATTACTGATATCGAACTGGTAGCCGATGTTATGTTCACATTTGTTGAATGCATATCAAATTTCAATGATGAATTTGGCGTTGATGAAGAGGATTACTATACAGACCCGGAGGATATGTTTGAGGAAGTTTTACAATTGCTGAAAAAAAACGGACTATCGGACAAATTTCAAGAAAGAGCCTATGATATTGTTAATCGAGCAACAGATTCATGGGGTCATTTAGATTCTCTCCAGGAAAGGTATGAAGATGTTTACGGAGATTTTATTCGATAAATCACTACTTCCATGAAAAGTTAATGGGATTACAAATGGCTGAGAATATGGAAAGCAGTAAAAAGTATCCAGATCAACCGATGCTTGCAGTTGGTGCAGTAGTATTCAAAGAGCAAAAAGTATTGCTGGTGAAGAGAGGAAAAGCACCTTCCAAAGGAGCTTGGGCCATCCCTGGTGGAAGTGTCAAAGTGGGGGAGACACTCAAACAAGCTGCTGAAAGAGAAGTGTTTGAGGAAACCGGTATCAAAATCAAAGCTGGTGAACCAGTATACTCTTTTGAATCTATTGAGCAGGATGAAAATGGAGCCGTTCGATTCCACTACTATATCGTGGATCTGGAAGCAGAGTATCTTGACGGAGAAATGACACCAGGGGATGATGCTGATGATGCGGCGTGGGTATCAGTGGATGGTCTCAAAGAAAAAAATGTGAACCCGAGGACACTGGAGTTGTTGTCTGACTTGTACGACTTTGGATAAAGAGAGGAAATATATGGATTCTTTTGAAGTGGTGTATCAATTTAAGTGAGCAGAGGTGTATCAGTTTTGCTGAGCGCTATAGCATTATGTGTTCCCCAACAGAAATGGTACAGGGAAGATAGTAAATTTTAGAAAGACCTGGAGCAGTGCGTGTCGGAAACTTGGTCTTGGTTATGGCTACAAGTTGAGTAAACATTATGTTCAAAAATAGAAAATGAAGTTTCCTGAAGGGCCAATCTTCTATGATCTCAGAAGAACTGCTGTTAGAAATATGGTACGGTCAGGCGTGCCAGAAAGAGTTGCCATGATGGTATCTGGACATAAAACAAGGTCAGTGTTTGACAGGTACAATATTGTTAATGATGCTGACCTTAAAATGGCATCTACACGGCAAGAAGAATATTTGAATCAACAGACCCAAGTAAATGCTATGAGCACAAATTAGGGCACAATCGATGATTTTTAAATACAAAAGGGCTACAGTTTATTACTGTAACCCTTTGATATTGCTTATAATTTTATGGTACGCCTGACAGGATTCGAACCTGTGGCCTACGGATTAGAAGTTGAATACAATATATATAAGTATTTGAAATCATAGGATATTTAAAAATCAAAGTTGCGTCAAAACACCCATTAAATGCAACCTATACGCAACCAAATGCAGCCTATTTCATTAACTTCTTTCGAAGTATCTCACAACTCATTTTATAACTGGTGTAGAGTCAACTTTAACATATATCGTGTTGTACTCGTGAAAATCATATGAAATGTAATACAGTAAAAGATTCGAATCCATCATTTTTTTCGTTTCATTTTTTTTTGATATTGAAAAATTCTTTCTTTTTCATATTTTAATAACGCGTCCATATCTTTTTCGATTGTAGTATTATCAACAGTGTTCGCATACATAGGTTTTCCTTCGGCATCTAATTTGATCAAAGGATATATTATGCGCAAGATATCTCTTTCCCAATTTTTCGTTATGAGAGTGTTATAATCTGTTATATCTTTATATTCATTATCATCATCAATTTTTTTAGCTAACATCTCAGTCATGTATAAATTAATTTCTGATTCGACTTTTTTTAAATAGGGACAACCTTTTTTACAGATATCTAATTTAAAAGTATTATTACAGGAACGTGCATCTTTTATTATACTTGGATAATTGTAGATTAAGTCTCTTTTTAACGCTTTAAGCTCTTTGTTTGTATCAGAAAGGATGTCTACAATTTTTGGATAGAGTTCAAAGTTCTTATTTTTTTGAAATGATATGATATCTTTAATGTATTTTAAGTGCTTTTTAAATAATTTTTTATCTAACTTTCCTCTTTTAGAAAGTCTATTAATGTCAAATTCAGATTCTAATTTTTTACAAAATTCCATCAAATCTTCGTAATGATAAAAAATTGATGTGTATTCAAAAAATGAATACACATCTTCAAAAATATCTGAAAAGGCCTTTTGATTATCCAAATATAATTGAGGTAATTGGGACGGTAAATTGCGAATTGTTTTGGCTAAATTGAAATATAAATCTGATATGTTGTTAGCTGTGTCAAAAATTTGATCAAGAAGTAGTTTTGAAAAATCATTCGACTTTATTTGAGATCCATTAAATGAATAAATTTGCTCATTGGGGTCTAATTCTTTACCCGACTCTGTTTGGGAATATTTAAGGAGATACTCTGGCTGAATTTCAACTTTATTATCAATGATCTCTAATGTATATGAATTATAGTCGCCATTTGAAATATACCGTAATGACATATAGGATAAGCGGAATGCTGTTTCAGAATCGTTTGATTTAGAGATATACTTTAACATGTCTTCTAGTGAGAATGACATTAAAGTTTCTTTCGAATTGCAATGATGCAAATATGAAAATAGCAATATGTAATATCTTGAAATCATTTCATCAAAATTATCCAGCATTTCATTCTTTGGATAGAGCTTGGAAAGCAACACCCATAGAAATTCTTTTTTTGAATGGATAATATTAACCATTATATCCATTGGCTTTATAAGAAAGTCTCCGTAGTTCAAGTTTTTTTCAGGACTTTTATGCTTCGTTGTGGCAGATATTTCTGCCATGGCCGTTATATAAGAGCTTTCCTTATCGTCCTTAATTAACCACCCCAATGTTTTTAGCCATCCAAATTCTTGCAGAATTCTTGCTTCATTAATTTCTGCTCCGAGCTTCACTGTTATGATCATAGGCCAAATAGTTAAAAGAGATATGTCGGATAGTTGAGACATATTCTCCTGGAATTCATCTTCTTCGTAATTGTTCAAAAACGGAGCTATATCATCACGTACTTTGTTTAACCATTCATCAATTTTCTCATTTCCCATAAGTGCTAATCTTCTCATTTTTTTCTTTGAAAATTCCAAAATGTTACAATTCCATTGACCCCTATAAAAACAATGCTTTAATAAGAGCACAATTAGGGTCAATGGAACACAACTAAAACGTTAAATTTTTTCTGCGCCAGTGCGAATTTGATAACGATAATAATTCAGAATCTTGCTTTGATCAAATCGAGTTATGAGCATTCTCAGCACATTATGTGTGAAAGGTGTTTTTTTTGATTGTATTGTTTCGATTCACTAACCATTCAACTATCCATTCAACAGCATTCAACAACATTCAACAGCACTCACTATCATTCAACAGCCATTATTTAGCTATATATGGCATTTCATCTCAAATATTTGTCGATTTCGTCGTTTTTATATGATTTACTCAAATTTACGCATAATATCTTCGTTTTTTAAAGAATAATCTTGGCAACTAAATCTAACTATTTGAAATATATACAAATCAGGCTACAGATTTGCAAAAAGAAAAATTGGGAAAAATTCAAAGGAAACCTCTCTATGGAAACGAAGCTCAATGAAAAAGAGGGAGGAATAAATGAGTTTCTCAGAAAAAAAATCTCTGGCAGTGCAATTTGATAGAATTATAGAGGTGCATAGGTTGACGGTCGGCAAATTTCCCCTAAGTCGGGTAAGCTGGGAATGTTGCGACCCCATAGAGCCGCTACCAGCTTATTCACTCCCCTAAGAATTGGGAGTGTGATCCAACTCAAGTTTCTCAAAAGTCTTTGGTGAGGCCCATCGCTCCCGCGTTTTTCCTTGATAAGTTCAAAGCGCTAAAACTCTAATACCCAATCTCATTCTTCAGTATCCCACTGACTTCTTTATCATGAATGCCGAGATACCTCATGGTCACAGCAGGACTGGAGTGGTTGAACCTTTTGGCTAACACTTCAAATCCCACTCCAAATTGTGTTCTCTGAATATATCCAAAAGTTTTCCTCAACGTGTGGGCACCGTAATTCTCTTTCAGACCGATCTGAGCTGTCCATTTCTTCACCATACTGTTGACAGTTTGAATCGTCAAATGATTATTGCCTTTTCTGCTGGAAAACAAAAAATCCTCATCATCAGGATTATAATCTTCAAGATACTTTTTCAGTGCTTTAAAAACGGTCTTGTTGATCGCCAGAACATTACTTTTCCCAGTTTTACCTTCTATAATGGTGAGTGTGTCTCCGGCAGAGAGTTCTCTTACCTGACCCACCTTCAACTTCAGAAGGTCTCCAACACGAAGTCCATTGTTGATGCCCATCAGAAATAATAGTTGATCTCTGGAGCGGTCGTTCAATCGTCTGACAATTTTTTTGATGTCCTTGTCTCTTCTGATTGGTTCGACAGTTATTCTGGAACCTTTTTTAGGGTGGTTTGGGTTCTTTATCTCTTTGGTCATAAAATCACCATGTATGTTAAGTTGGTATGGTATTGTTTTATGATAGTTAGTATTCAAAATCAATTTGTTTTTGTTGGCATTGATGTTTTTTAGTTTAAGTAACTGATATAATTGTTTAATTGGCTGAAATGCGAATCTTAACTTTTATGTAGAAGTTAGGATTGAAAATTTTCATTTCATTCTATAATAATACTGCTTTTGATATATCGAGTTCATATCTATGACTGTATAAACGAGAGACTTCGATTGCTTTTGTGACAGATCCATGATACACAATACTAAATTTATTGGCTTTGTATTGAATAACCATGAGTTCATCTACACGATCAAGCGTATTTGAATTTATGCTGACAAAACCAGAAACTTGTGCAGTTGTTTTTACACTGATTCTTTTACCATGTTCGGAAATCACATCGAAACCATGTTGATTTGGTACAGCTGCTAAAGTTCCATTCGTCTCCATTGCACATTTAAACTCTCCAATTCGACCTATGAGATGCCTGACTTCAGTAGCTTTACAGCCAAGAATGCTTATTTCGAGCTCCAATAATCCCAGATAATTACTGTAAAGTTCTTCAAGCCTGTCTTTACTTAATCCACTGACGTTACTGGTGGGTTCTGCACCATGGTCAGTATCATGTTCTTCATATGTTAATGCTTGGTCAAAGTCGATATATTTACCGTTTTTCCACTCTCCAACTATTTTCTCCTTTGTTTCACCTTTTTCTTTGTGGTAAACCCAGCCACTATATTGATGATCACGACCTACATATTTATATTCACCTGCTCCAAGAAAAATGAGAATATTTTTATCATTAGCAATGCCATGATTTGTCCTATTATAACAATAATCCGAAGGAATAACGGAATTTTTATTTATACCATAATGGTCATGACATAAGTCTTTGATTTCAGATGTGCTGAATATTGACTTGTTTTGTATTTTTAAGATTTCATCTACTTTATCAAAAATTGTCATAATATTCCTATGTGGGATGTATCTCATTCCAAAAAAAATGTGATAAAAAATTCCAGTTCTTTTACAGCCAAACAACACCTTCGTGCCATAACCCCTCATTCTATATTGGTAAGCCTCTGATACACCTCCTTCAGAACTACCCCTGCCACCAGGTCACTGAAATCTCCCCCTTCCATTAATCGGTTAAAGATATCAGTATTTTGATCCATCCTGTCGATCACTTTATTGATGAAAGCATCCTCAAACGGAAATTTGAAGTTATCAATGGTATTTGCAAGAGCTTGAATCTTCAAATTTTCATCTGCTATGCAATCCTGAACAATCTGGTCAAAAAAGAGTCGATCCGTTTCGTTAAATTCAGTTCCAAAGCGGTCATTGATGGTGCTGATGATCTCTGACAAGGGAGATTTCTCTTCATCTTTCTTTCTACGCACACCGGCTTCTGTTGCACCGGAAAGTGCCCACTCCGAACAGGTTTCAAGCACGATGTCTCCATCACCGGCTTTATTTAGTCGGTAGTACTCAAGAGCCACTTCATCATCAAGCTTCAATCTCTCTTCAATACTCTTTTTGGGGAGTTTCTTCAGCAGGAACCGAATATAGGGAAAGAGCTTCTCCAATTCAATATCATAGAATGGAACTATCTGGGATAGGAATGAATACAAACGAGTAAAGGATACAAGGGTATGCTTAAAGTCATCCTGGGAAATCTGCCCATCAACTGAAGCGTCTTCAGGAAGTGCTTTGAATCGTTCCACAGCAGGGTCAATAAAGGCATTCAGTTTGGCTTGATTTTTTTTATTGAATTTTGGGCATGCTTCATTCACCTCTTTACACTTTTCAGAAAGATAGACCCATTTTTAAGGGAGTATCATTTTCAAAGTGTAAAGTACTTTTGAGGTCATATGAAGGATGCCGAATTTTGGGTCAAAGTATTTTTTTGAGAAGTTTTCCACTTCCGATGACCAGATCACCTGAGCGGCTTCAATCCGACTCTTTTGATCATACAGAAGATTTGGCTCTGTCTTTTCTTCAAGGGTGGTTACTTCATAGTAGGGTTGAAATGATGTCTTAATATCATCCGCTTCATTTGCAAAATCAAGAACAAAGGTGTCCTCTTTTCCTCTGCATTTCCTGTTCAATCGGGAGAGGGTCTGAACTGCTTTGACACCAGATAATTTTTTATCCACATACATGGTGTGAAGCAGTGGTTGATCGAATCCGGTCTGATATTTATCTGCTACCAAAAGGATCTGAAACTCCGATGTATTGAACTTCCTGGGCAGTTCCTTTTCTCCAAACTGATTCATTTCAATCTCTTTATACTCGATACCTTCATCATCAACAGTACCGGAGAATGCAACCAGGGTCTTGATATTTATATATCCCTTTTCCTTCAGATATCGATCAAACTCCACTTTATAGCGTACTGCATGGAGCCTTGAGGATGTCACCACCATTGCTTTTGCCTGCCCATTGATTTTTTTGGATACCACCTGCCTGAAGTGCTCAATCATCACTTCTGTTTTCTGTGAAAGGTTATGGGGATGCAGGGACATGAACCGTGCAATGGCAACTTTCCCTTTTCTTGTATCAATCTTGGGGTCATCTTCAATGGCTTTGTTCAGTTTGAAGAAAGTTTTGTATGTGGTGTACCCCTTCAGAACATCTAAAATGAACCCTTCTTCTATTGCCTGCCTCATGGAGTAGAGATCAAAAGGTTCTGGTTTTCCATTTTCACCTGTCTCTCCAAAGACCTCCAGAGTCTTTGCTTTGGGTGTGGCTGTGAATGCAAAAAAGCTGATATTCTTCTGCTTCCCCCGTGACATCATGGTTCTTCGGATTTCATCTTCCGGTGAATCATCGGTTTTTGAATCCATATCTTCAAGCATTGCTTCTTCAAGGGTTTTAGCAGAAAGCACCTCCTTCATTTTTCTGGATGCTTCACCACCCTGACTGCTATGGGCTTCATCAATTATAACTGCATAGTTCCTTGATTTTCTTTCACCTTTATATTTTTCCAGCTCTGCAATTTTATCAATTACAAAAGGAAATTTTTGTAAGGTAGTTATGATAATGTTGAAACCGTGGTATATGGCATCTGCAAGCTGATCTGATTTTTTATCGATCTTCTTAACCACCCCTTCTTTATGCTCAAACTGATAGATGGTGTCCTGCAGTTGGGAATCCAGTACTCTGCGGTCGGTGATGACAATAACAGAATCAAAGACACGTTCATCAAATCTATTGTGGAGACTGGAGAGACGATAGGATAACCATGCAATGGAATTGGATTTACCACTTCCAGCACTGTGTTGAATTAGATAGTTCTTACCAGGACCATGTTCTTTTGCATGATTAGATAATTTCTTGACCACTCGATACTGATGGAACCTGGGAAAGATCACCTTTTCCTTGATTGATTTCTTTCCATTTTGTTCCACAGCTTCTTTTTCAAGGTGGATAAACCTACCAACGATATCCAGCCAGGAATCCTTTGCCCAGGTATCTTTCCAGAGATAATCGGTTCGATATCCATACTTATTGACAGGATTACCTTTACCGTTATTATCTCCCTTGTTGAAGGGGAGATAGAATGTCTGTGAGCCTATCAATCTGGTGGTCATCCATGCTTCATCTGTATCAACAGTGAAATGTACCAGTGCTCTTTTATTGAACTGGAAGATCAACTCTTTTGGGTCACGATCAAAATTGTACTGCTGCTTTGCATTCTCAACAGTTTGACCGGTCATCTGGTTTTTAAGTTCTATGGTGGCAATCGGCAACCCATTCAGCCCCAGTACCAGATCAAGGGAGTTTTCATTTTTCAGAGAATACTTAACCTGTCTGGTGACGGTCAGAATATTGGCATCATAGAGCTTCTGGGAATCTGGATTGAGACTACTTTCAGGTTTGAAGAATGCAGTCTGGAATTTGACACCATAATCTGTGAATCCTTTTCGGATAACATCCAGGGCACCCCTTAAACTAACCTCTTTCACAAATCTTTTGATGACATTCTCTTTTGTATTGGCACCATGGATGGTATGCAGCTTCTCCCATTTTTCAGGTTGGGATTGCTGAAGAAATTGTATGAAGGTGGTTTTATCAAGTGCTATTTCCCGATCAAAGAGATTAGGGTCTCCAGCAATATATCCACCATTTTCAATCAGTTCTTCAACGATTGCCTGTTCAAATGTCTCTTCTGTGTGTATGGCTGTTGTCATTTTGTAAGTTCTTTAAGGAATTGTTTGATATCATTCAAGATATCAGATTCAAAATTGAAATATGATTTTTTAGCCGCAATCCCAAGGCTTGGTACAAATTTACACATACCTGCTAAAAAAGTATGCATCTTTGCTTTTGCTTCATTTCGCGGAAAAGAATTGTTTTCCAAATTTTCACGCAAACAGGATATATACTGATTCACACAGGTCAACACAGGGCTATCCACCACCGTACTAAGACATAGATCTTCCAACATCCCATTTTCCGAGTTCCCCGGCATGATGTAAACACCAGTATTGATTCCATTTGAAAAAGTCATTTCTCCCGGTGCTTCGGGAGTAGGTTGACCATGACGACTGAGTATTCCGACGACACTCTGAAATGCACTATTTGCATCATCATCTGCATCCCTTATAATTGCATATCTTTTT
>NZ_LT828560.1:91917-93497 GCF_900170035.1 Desulfamplus magnetovallimortis
CAATACCTTCGCCAAATTATAGGCACTTGAAAATTACGAGCCCCGCTTGTTTCCAATGTTTCTGAACAAGGCTTGTTAAATTAAAAACGCTATGCAAAATCCAGACAATATTTAATTCAAACATACTGTAATATCAGTCTTTTTTCATAACTTTAAAATTGCTTAGTATTGGGCAGGATCTTATAGATTCATGCTGCGTTTTTAACCAAATTAATACGGCCAATTTCTGATAGCTCATTTTGCAACTCCTGAATAATTGTTTGATCCGTATCTTTGGGAAGTAGCTTGATTATTGTCCTCATATACTTATGCCCACGAAACCAAGTCTTAAGATCATTCATGCTGAGTAAGCCTACTGATTGGTTTTGAAGAAGTATTTGTGATAAATTAACCATAAACATCGAAAGATTTGCTCCATTATATACAGGCTTTTCCTTAATATTCATAAAATCTTCTAATCCCCAATGCTGCTTGGCATCTCTAAAATTAAACTCAATTTGAAATCTTAACCGGTAATATGTAATTATTTTATTCCAATGTAATTCCAAATCACTGGAAAACAAGACAACATGTGCTACCTTATTTGTCATGATGTTGGTTTTTTTGATAACTACGATATTCAATAATTCCGGAAAATTTTTATGCCACAATTGAATATTATAAATATCAGTTCTCACATTCCCTTTTGTTTCGCTGGATACAAGGTGTTTTTTTGAAATGTTAGTATAATCAAGTTTTTCTCCGTATTTTTTATATGCCCCTCGTCCAGCATACTGACCCGTGTACGGGAACCATAAAGCAGAGTCGTACCGAAGTTTAGAAATAAGCTCAAGTCCGCATTGCTTAACCATTTGAAGTGATTCATTATTTCCAAACGCACCATCAAAAACAAAGATACGTAACTCTATTTCTGCTCCTATCAGATTGAGTACTTTTTTGATTAATCCTTGAGCCCATAAATGATATGATGACAATGCAACATTCTTTTTGTCCTTGTTTTTACTACCTTTTTTTCGGCCTTTCGGAGCTTTTTTGCTACTATTTTTCTTTTTTTTAGCTTTTTTCTTTTTGCCTTTATTCTCTGTGTTCTTTTTTTCTTTTTCTATCTGTTCAGTCATAATAGAGTATGAAGTTTCATTTTGAACATCTAGTAATGACAAAGAAAAAAATGAAATGCTCGATACAGGCTTGTTTAAAATAGATGAAAAAAACCGATCAACTCCAAATGTGTGCTTTCCTGACTTCGTTACAACAGTCTCGTCAGCTATGAGAAGGATCTCTTTCATTCCAGTAAGAGCTTTACGAATGAGAAACCAGTTTATTTTGTACCAAGTGATAGAAGTGTTAAAAAAACGCTGTATTGTTCGGTAACTTCCTCCTTGCTCTGTCCAACGACTGATACCCAACATAGTTACTCGGCCTGTCATAGACAGCATTGCATCTACAATAGTAGCGAGTCTGCTTAATGTGGTTTTGTCAATACAGTTGTCTAAACAAATTAAAAATGCCATAATATCCATGAGCGATTATCCTTGTATAATAAGTTAAGTTTAAATTCATCTATTATACATTGCATAATT
>NZ_LT828560.1:93597-101055 GCF_900170035.1 Desulfamplus magnetovallimortis
TTTTACAAGACTGCAATCAAAATTTGGCGAAGGTATTGTTTTTACGTCAGAAAAATTAGGGCTTAAAAGCAACGCAGGAAATTCATTTTTAAAGTTATCCTTGCCACCAATATTGATAATTTGAACAATATCCACAGCACCAACATATTTAAGAAGTGCTTCAAAAAAATTCAACCTCATCTTTTCCTTCAACAAGCAATAAAATATTCTTTTTATTCTGATGTTCGTCATCGTGTTTCCCAACCTCTTTTCAAAGCAGCCACTAACATTTCGGATTCATAAATTTTAGGCTTGATCTCTCCTTTTTCCTTATCAAGCCTAATATATGTAATATTTGAAATTGCTTCAGATGATAGCCCTTGAATTAAGGATTGCTTTATCTCATAACTATGCGTCGTTGCAAAGATTTGACAGTTATACTTTTTTGAAACTTCATGAATTGCTTTTAAAATATCGGGAAGAAGGGAATAGTGCCATCCATTTTCAATTTCATCAATGAGAACAATTCCATTTTCGTTTGTTGCGATTGCTAATATGATTGAAAGTAACTTGGCTGTACCTTCTCCCATATGGGAAACCGGAATTTTCCTTGATAGCCCAATATCGCCATAAATAAACGCATGATCGCCTTTGGCTATGGTTGTCAAAGATTTTAGATTCGGTTCTATGATTTTTAATATCTCTGTAATGTTATCTGTTTGACCATGAATATCCAATTCTCCAAATCTTGCGGCATCTTCCATAGGGTTTCGTTGAGCCCCGGAAGCAATGTAGATGGATTTTTTCAAAGAAGGGGGCATTGAGATATTTTTAACATGCATACCTAAGCGTGCTCCTTCAAGTGTCAAATGAGCCTCTCCAACTTTTTTGTTATTAATATAATATATAAACTCAAGAGATTCTGCACCAATGGCTTGTTGGCTTGTGTCTATTTTAAGAGATGTTCCTTTCGGAGATGTTAAGCCAAACATGGATTTTTGAAATTCTTTATTGTGCTTGATGCAGAGTTTTTCCTTTGTCTTGTTTTCATCTACCTCCATTTCAATGGCATTTACCATATCATAGCCGTTAAAAATCGGAGACCAAAGAGAGGCAGAGTTGAGCGTTATCGAACCAACACCTCGCCAGGAAAGATGACGCATAGTAACTTCCGGATTTGCCCTGTCATAAAACATAAAAAATGCTTCCAGAATCGTCGTTTTTCCAGTGTTGTTTTTTCCTCCAATCAGTGTCAATGGCTTTAAATTATCCAATCGTATATTTGTAAACTGCTTGAAGCCCTTAATAGAAAAAGATGTTATCATTGTAATGCCTTATATTCCTCGTTTTCCATCATTGAATAAAATTTCAATCTGATAATCCTTTAAATATGTTGCGTCTATGATCTGTAAAACCATGAATCAAATAAATTCCATTTCATCCAATAGAGTTTCCGGTGCGATATCCTGTTCATCAGGCCAGGTCAATGCCCCAAATAGTATATAAACCTTATTAAAATAGTTTACATCTTTTAGCTTTTTAAAGAGACCGTGTTGCAAATAAGGTTTTACATCAAAAATGCCTTTTCTGCCGTCTTCTATTTCAACAAAGACCTTGTAATCCGGTAATGGCTTTGAAACTTTTACATCCCAGTACATAGACACCTCTTATAACGGACGAATTTTGTAAGGATTTTCACCACTTATTGCAATTTCCCAATTGGCAAGCAATTCATCTTTATATAATTCCACCCAGGCTTGTACCAATCGAAGCTGTTTTCTTGGTAATTCTCCGGCAATGATCTCTCCATCTTTTATTGTTATTGATGCCTCAAATTCAGCGTATTTTGCATGAATATGTGGCAAACTGTGTTGTTTATTGTCAAGGAGATACATACGAATAATTATTCCATAAAACATTGAAATGATAGGCATGAATGAATTCCTTTATATCGTTTTAATTAAATCTTAATTGTTTACAGATTCAAATATTTCATCAATCTCTTCTTCGTTATAGTCAAATATATGCTCTTTTTCCTTTTGCAGTTTTTCTATAAAATCAATCTTGGTGTAGCCAGCCAGTTCTGCTGCTTTTCCCAATGACAATCGACCTTTTCTATAAAAGTACAAAGCAGAGAGATATTTGACCTCGTTCGTAAATTCATCTTTTGTCCCTTTGATTGATAACAGGATATTTTCCTTGATTGGAAATGAGATATCAACTGTTCTTTCTTGCATGGTTCTCTCTCCATTTTTAAAGGTTAACAGGTTATCTCCGGTGCTTTCCAGTCTCGGACATCAATTTTCCCAGTCACAACTTCGCTGATCAGGGCAGTTCGATATTCTTGGAGTAGTTCGATTTCTTTGTCTGTTTTAGTGATAATAGTGTCTATTCGAATGGTTTGTTGCTCAATTAAATTTATTATTTCTTCTTGCTCTTTTCGAGGGGGGGAATAACATCAAAATATTTTTTGTTTGTGATTGATTGAAGATAGCAAGCGTGGATGAATTTGCACAACTTACAATTACATCAGACTTTGATGTTAAATAATATGCTCCATAGTATGGATTAAGATTATCATTAAAAGTGATTGTATTTATTTGTTGATTACAACTTGAATCATAATTAATGATTCCAATATTCCCCAATGTAGCTCCTATACCTACAAGAAAAACGCTACCGGCTTTATAAATATTTGCCACACCATCATTAATTGCATGAGAAGTTATTTTTCTTTTTGATTCATATAAAAACATATTTTTATGAAAATCAGCTGGTGTGAACCAATTAAGATTTCCATTTTTAAAATATTCAACTTTTATTGATGGGGGCGTTGAGCCTGTTTTAACAGAAACCGTTAACCATTTTAATTTGACAACATCCCAATGCTCCGGAATCTCCCCCAACCATTCAATACCAGAATCTTTCATGGGAACATCAGGATCAAGACCTTTGGTCACTGCTTCATTGATAACAGCAGTACGTTCTTCTTTTAACAGGTCAATTAACCGTTTCTTTTTTTCAATAAGAGTGTCGATTTGGTGGGTTTTGTGATCGAGGAAAGTGGCGATTTTTTGTTGTTCATGAAGCGGTGGAACTATGGTATATAAGTGTTTGATTAGTACTATGGTAAGTCTTGTTAGGGCAGAGCCATGGATAAAACTATACATTTGATCAATATTTAATCCTGAGATTAAATAATATCTAAGAAAATTAGAAGTTAAAATGAGATTATTCGGTTTGATTAAACCCAAAGAAGACAATATTACAAAATTATTATCTTCTTTTACAATGGCAGCTCTTCCAATAGTTCCATCTTTGGTTAATAGGATATCTTCAAGATCAGGTTGGCATCCACTCTCTACCAATTTTAAAAAATCAGGTTCTGATATTTTTTTACAATTTATAGTATCAATAGTGTTATTGCCAATATCTTTTACTGAAATATATGCCATTCCTTCATCTTGTGTGGGTGGAGAAAAATGTGACCCGTCAGTTATATTGTTGCAATATCTTTTTAAAAAGTTACGATCCCAATGCTCCGGTATCTCTCCCATCCACTCAACCCCAGAATCTTTATACTTTGGATAAGGCTTCATCAATTGAGCACCTCATTCAACAGCCCATCTGTTGCCTTCTCCAAGGCCAGTATATCAGAACGGATTTCAGCAAGAGATCGCAATGGTTTGTATTCATAGAAATACTTGGTGAAGTTGATCTCATATCCCACTTTAGTCTTTGAATGATCAACCCAGGCATCAGGAACATGGGGCAGCACCTCTTTTTCCATGTATTCCTGAATATCTTCTTCAGATGAGTCAGTTTTTCCTGTTTTCAAGGGGATGTTTTCATTGTCACGCAGTTTGGTATCTGGCTTGGGGATACCCTGTTTGGTGGTGACCACTTCACCATCTTCAATCAAGGGGCGTTCAACCGTGACACGGGAATATCCGAAATCTGAATTATGGAAGATCTTGCAGTACTTTCCTTCCTTGAAATCACCGTAAACTTGCGTGATGGTCTTGATATCTTCATCTGATATCTCATTTCTTTTATTTCCAAGTGATCGACTCATCTTGTGAAAAAAGGATACTGCATTTATGAGCTGCACTTTTCCTTTTCTCTGACTATCCTTTCTGTTGGTGACAATCCAGAAGTAGGTGGAGATGCCAGTGTTGTAAAATAGCTGGTCTGGAAGTGCAACAATGGCTTCCAGCATATCATTTTCAATAATCCATTTTCTGATTTCAGATTCACCAGAACCAGCACTACCTGTAAACAGGGGAGAACCGTTAAAAACAATCGCTATACGAGAACCTCCATTGGATGGCTTCATCTTGGATATGAGATGTTGCAGGAAAAGTAGAGACCCATCTGACACTCGTGGGAGACCAGCTCCAAACCTACCCCCAAATCCCAACTGATCATGTTCTTTCTTTATCTGCTTCTGGACTTTTTTCCATGCAACACCAAATGGAGGATTGACGAGACAGTAATCAAATTTATCATTTTCAAATCCATCTGTTGTGAATGAATTTCCAAACTTTATATTGGATGCTTTCTGACCCTTGATCATCATATCGGCTTTGCATATTGCATAGGATTCATCATTGAGTTCCTGACCAAATACTTCAAGGCGTGCATCAGGATTGAGTTCTTTCAGATACTCTTCAGCAACCGAGAGCATCCCACCGGTTCCACAGGCACAGTCATATAAGGTTTTCACGATACCTTTCTGGGAGAGGATGTCATTGTCATTGTTGAACAAAAGATTGACCATGAGCCGGATGACTTCTCTTGGGGTAAAATGCTCTCCAGCGGTCTCATTACTGATTTCAGCAAATTTTCGGATCAACTCTTCAAAGACATATCCCATCTCCATGGAGGATACTGTATCTGGATGGAGATCTATCTTTGCAAAGGATTCAAGGACAAGAAACAAGAGATTTTTATCATCAAGGTAGGATATTTGATCATCGAATTTGAATTTATCCAGGATTTCCCGTGCTTCAGCAGAGAAACCGGCAACGTAGTTTCTCAAGTTTATTCCAATCTTGTCATGCTCTGCCAGTAGCTTCTGGAAATCAAATTTACTTCGATTGTGGAAATTGTAGCCGGATTCCTTGTTGAGGATTTTATCAATGGCATCCTCATTCATGTTTTGGATGGCTTCATACTTTGTCAGTACATTCTCTTTGGTTGAAGAGAGGACACAATCCAGTCGTCTCAATACAGTAAAGGGGAGGATTACCTGCCCATATGATGCCTGTTTGTAGTCTCCACGCAGGATATCTGCGACTCCCCATATAAAATTTGCCAGTCCTTGAACGTTCATTTATTCTCCAGTAATTTTGTCTCAAGATATTGAAAAAGATATTCTTTTTTCATCAATTCTCCTATGTGTGTTTTCGACAACCCATAACTCTAAAGATGTTACTTTATTGTATAACATAAGTCATTGCTCTTCTTCAAACTTTCTTTTGCTATGCAGTACCCCAAAATATATGTGGTGAATAACAGATGTTCAGTGTCACTTGAAAAAGTAGCTATTGGATATATTGTTTTTAAAGTAATAAATTCAAGGTCTCCGACAGACCCTGAACAGAGCACTTTAACTGAGAAGTTGCAGTAATTTTATCGAGCTTTTTTTGGCATCTTTCATATCATCCCAAAAGTAGTTTACACTTTTTTTATTGAGAACCCCGATAAATGGGCTTGTTTTCCCAGAAAGTGTAAATCGGGAAATGAAACATGCCCTTTTTTTGATTCTTCTTTTGCACCTTCAATTTTGTCCCTTGGGACAATTTTCAACACCTTTAAAAAACTTTCATCTGTTTTTGAACGATTCGAGATTCCCTGTTCTGCTCGTGTGCTTCTTTAACTTTTGAACTCAAACCACTTTATTCTATCATACTTATCGACACTAATTTTAAATATTTATCCTAAATAAACACAGGTACGTTCATTAACTATAACTAATTTGAATCAACAAATTCTTGACAGTTTCATGGATTCTCGATTAAGTATTCATTACAGGAACTTAAATAGTCACGAGTTCAAGTATAGGGCAAGTAAACTTGACTTCACCCAAAATTTGATGAAAAGTCATAATTCAAGAGCAACCCTATCTACCTATCTCGGGCTTTGTAATTTGGAGCTGGAGAATTAGCATGAATGATTCAGCTATTTTAAAGATTCTTAAGTTTATGAAAAAGGCAATGTCAATAATAAAAGGTCAAATAAGCAGAGCTCCATTAACGATAGAGCCACTCCATTCTTGCAAGTACCCTAATGAAGCATGTGAAATATACAATGGATCTATAGTTGTAGAGTCATATAATGCTGACGTTTGTACAATCGGATGTGGGAATATAATACAACAGTGGTTACCAGAGCCATCAATCAAATATTGTATGACCAAGCATAAACAAATTTCTTCTATGGAACGGGCAAAAATCAACAATAAAGACTATCTGTCATTAGGAAAATCTAAATCAACTGTTACCATTCATATGCAACCAATTTCTCTTTGTCCAACCAGAAAAAATTCGCAACCAGAACATTCATCTTCAACTTTTTCGGGTGCAATTGAGGAACCCGTCATAATAGGCACTGATAAACCAGTACAATTTGTCAAATTTCACATCGTAAATTTTAATCCTTATGAAGGTCAGGGTATTCGAAATAGTTCTAAAAGTCGTCTTTGGAAAGGACGGATAATAATTTGTTGTGATAAATGGAAAATTACAATCGACGCATCGGAATTTTTTTCAAAAGAGCTGAGAGAAAAGTTATTATCAGAAAGTGGCTATGCAATTACACATGTCGCACAAGCTGAAAAGCTTGACGGCTCTCCAATATCTTTATCTGAAAGTGATTCGTTACAAGATGCACTATTTTATTTTCTCTCTTTTACTCAAGGCCGCTGGGCCCCTCCAATCTTACCCGCTGGTTACGATGAAACGGAATTAATTACATGGAAAAGGATTAATCCATGGAACTCTTCTTGGTGTGCCACAAAATGGCAAGATAGGGGATCATGGCTACCTACGTTGAGCACTGAAGGATTAATAGACACTTTTCCAGGTTTCTTTGCTCTGTGGAATGAAAAATCTTGGAAACAACCAATATCTCAGGCGATTAACTGGTATATATATGGGAATCTTCAGCAATCTGGACTAAATAGTTCCATCATAATAGCACAAGCATGTTTAGAACTTTTTTCTTGGGTCATAATGTTTGAAAATGGAATTGTTGATAAAAACACCTTTAATAATCATCAGAAATATAATACGACATCAAAAAAGATTAATCGTTTGCTTGAATCTTTTAATATTCCCCAAAATATACCTCATGAGTTTGTCTCGCTAAAAAGATTTGAATCTGGTTTAAAACACTCAAAAAATAATGGCCCGTATGCAATTGTTGAGATAAGAAATAGTATTGTCCATGCCTCACCAGAAAATCGTGAGACTTACA
>NZ_LT828561.1:0-20130 GCF_900170035.1 Desulfamplus magnetovallimortis
AGTTCGGTAATGTATTAACACTTCAGTTAAAATCAAGATAAGTATGAAAATAAATCTTTGTATTATTTTTAACTTTTAAATGTCTCATCTTGAAAAAAGGAGTTTTATTATGAAAAGGACAACATGCCTTATATTTTTTGTTTTTTCAGCATTAATAATAGTTGCATTTACAGGCATATCTGTGAATGCTTCGGATGATGCAGATACCTCCATTTTTGCCAAAGCACCAGTGGAGCCGGATTTTCAGGACTATATTGATGACCCAAGGGCAGAACCTCTTTTTGATGATGAAGGACGATATTTTGGATTTATCCCTTTGCCATTTGCCCCTGAAAAGTATGTTGACAATGGCCTGCTTGGAGCATCCATTTCTGATTCCAGGTATGACATGAGAGATCCTGACAATGACGGTAACCCTTCTGACTCTTTGCTGCCACCTGTAAAAGATCAGGGTACATGCGGATCATGCTGGGCATTTGCATCATTTGGGGTACTTGAGTCACAGCTTTTGGACAACAGCTCTGGATATGATTTTTCAGAGAGCCATCTTGCTAATACCCACGGCTTTGATATTGGAGCATGTGAAGGTGGTAATATTCTTTTTACTTCTGCCTATCTTGCAGCTTACAGAGGAGCAGTTGCAGAAGAATCTGACCCATACCAGGAGGATTCAGCAGGCTCGGCATGTCCGATGTGCGATCCTGTACGTTATGTTGACAATATTATCATGCTGCCTGTACGTTCAGATGTAGATGACTACAAATATGTTAAAGAGCAGATCCTGAAACGGGGTGCATTATATACATCTATCTATTATGACAATAAAAATTATAACCCAGATGATGCCACATATTTTTATAATGATTTTAATAACTCCTTTGACGACTCAAATCATGCGGTTATCATTGTGGGGTGGGATGATTTCAAGATGGTTGAAAGTGCTGGAGTACCTGGAGCTTTTATTGTAAGAAACAGTTGGGGAACAGGTTGGGGAGATGATGGATATTTCTATGTCTCCTACTATGATGAGAGCATTGCTTTCAGCACACTTGCCTCTTTTGATGACAAGGAAGATTCTCATTTATCCTTTAGCAAAATCTATCAGCATGATGAAGTTGGATGGAGCGGTCAGGCTGTAAACCAGGATTCTGCATGGGGCGCAAACTGGTTTGTTCCTGAAGCAGATGGCACCCTTAATGCGGTGAGTTTTGCTGCAACACGTTCTGGTATCGAATATGAAATTGTTATTTATGATGACCATGATGAAACTGAAGGTTCTTTTTACAATGTGTTGACACGCCAGACAGGAAGTATAACATATCAGGGTTGGTACACAATCCCACTACAAACTCCTGTTTCCCTGAAATCAGGGGATGGCTATGCTGTTGCAGTAAAATTCAGCTCTCCTGGAAAAAGTTATTTGGTCCCTACTGAATCATTTGTTTCGGGGTTTACAACCAGCTCTGTTGTAAATCCTGGTGAAAGTTTTGTTTCTGTTAATGGGAAAGAGTGGTATGACAGCTATGACTTTGATTATACCGTCACCATTAAAGGGTTGGTTGACGAAGAAAATATCAATACATGTGACCAGCCACCATCAATTATTGATACAAATGTGAGCCTGGATGAAAATATGGTGACTCTCTCATGGAGTACATCACCTTCGTGTGCAAATACACAATATGAGCTTTATTATGGGGATTTTCCCGTGATCAATAGCATCAGAACTGTTTACATGGATAACAGAACTTCCATTGTCAAGGCGTATAGTCCTGGTGCTGCATTCTTTTTTGCGGTTTACGCAGAAAACGACAAAGGTTCTTCCTTTTCCGATGTCAATTTTGTTGAAGTGCCATGTCCCAACAATTTGCTTTGCAGTATAAATAAATCTTTTCCGGAAAATTCCGAACTCTTTCAACAACTTCAGGAAGACCCTGTTTACCCTGACGAGCCGAACTTTCCTGTAACTGTTTCCAACCTGGATATTGATGGAACAGATTATCTCAATTTTGATTATATTTTTTCTGATTCAGTGCTTTCCTTAGCAGAAGATGCAGCAGATGCATCAGTAGGTTCTGTGGATATTTTTATTGCCCTTCAATCACCTGACAATAGTTTCTGGTTTCTTGACTCATATAGTAACTTTACCTCGGATTTCGGGGCTGTCTGGAAAAAGTCAGTTTCAAAAAGTGTCAGAGATACCGCTATTTTTAAAAAATCCAGATTTATGAATGGTGAGTGGTCTCTGTTCTGGCTTATTGCTCCGGAAGGAAATGGTGATATAAATGCTGCCCTTGCTTCGGAAAAATCAAGAATTGATGGAGTAACTTTTAAGGTCACTGAATAAGGATTGAGTCAGGATGATGATGATGTTCAGGATAAAAATCTGGAACATCCTGTAAATCAGGGTTATCCTGATTCAGATAAATGCAATAAATACCCAATATGGAGAATATATCTGTGTTCTTTTACAATATAAACCGTCATGGCCGGAGTCCGGCTACCCCCGATCATGGAAATAATGTATCTATTTCCACGGTAAAAAAAACCATCTTGTTTTTTATATTTTTTGTCATTTGTGCAGTAACTACCTATTCCCATGCAGTTGAAAACAAGTTTGATGTTGATGTATCCTTATATCCTTTTTCAGGGCCTTCAACCATTGTAAGTCTTGATGATGGTCTGTCACAGGCCGTAATTAATAGGGTATCTGGAAAAATATCAAGAATCAAGCATGATCAGGTTGTATTTGAAAGAACCATCGACAATTTTAAACCATTTGACCTTTTGGCAGTAAATGATGATCTTTATGTGACTTGCAGTGAGTGCGGCGAGGTTAAGGTGCTTTCACAGATTGACTTTTCCCTTAAAAAAACCATTCCGGTGAATCAGACTGCCACATACATGACACTCTCTTCTGATAGATCAAAAATCTATGTTTCATCCCCCCTTAAATCAGCAGACACCATCTCCATGATTGACATTGCCTCACGTTCACTCATATCTCCCCCCATATATGATCCTGATCTTAATATCGTGGAGAAGCTTGTGACACGTAACGGAAAACTCTTTGCAACAAGCAGGATCAGCTCCTCAATTAATATTTATGATGAGAACACACTGATGAATCTAAATATCCCCACACCAACATGGGGATTTGTTCCGGATGATATTGTTGTAACAGACAATTATATATATCTCTCCTCCATAGAAGAGATGAAGATAAGCGTGATCGATCTTGAGACTTTTGAAAAGATAAAAGATATTGAGTTTAATGGTTCACCTGGCAGGATGATTTTTGACGGAGATCACTATATCTATGTTTTAAACAGTAATCGTACAGGCAAGGTGTTCCGTCTTGATACCGATACTAATGAATTTGATGATAATTCCTGTTTTCAGTCCGGAAACTGTTTTTATACAGGTTCAGACCCTGAAGATGCGGTTATTTCAAGAGATGGAAAGGTGCTTTATGTCTCCAATTACAGCGACAACGCCATCTCTTACCACTTTATTTCAGGAAAGCTTTTTATTGAGCCAAGAGATGTTATTGTTAAACCATCTGATGACAATGCAGGTGATACCGGAGTTTCCGGAACAACAGGGGAAGAGTCATCAAATATAGTAACACTTAAAGCTGGTGGTGGCAGTGGAAATTATCTGTGGTCAGTTAATGGTGGAACTCTTTCGGCAACTTCAGGGGATGAAGTCTCTTTTACCCCACCGTCAGATGAGGACATCTACAAGGTGACTGTTCAGGATCTGGACTCTCTGGCAACAGCCACGTCCGAAATAATTGTTGTTGACATCCGCGTGACCCCTGAAACGCTTACAGTATCGGATCAAAATCCCCTGCCCTTTAATATTACCGGCGGTACTCCTCCCTATACAGTCTCCATACTTCAAGGGGGAACCATTGAACACTTTGCAGGAGAATCCGATTTTACATTTTCTCCGCCTTTGAAAGATGGCATATACACCATTGAAGTTATGGATCGGAACGGGGCTAAGAAATATGCAAATGTTGTGATGGCATCCGAGGGGGTTACAGTGCTTCCGGCAGATGCTTCAAGGGCTGCAATTATTGTGGCAGGAGGTCCTTCTGATACTCATATTAACGGCATATGGCCGGAATTAGAGCTGGCTGCAAGTGAAATTTACAGAATATTGTATGAAGAAAAGGGATTTACAAAGGAGCAGCTATATCTTCTTTCTCCTGTTGATCTTGATATTGATGGAGACGGCATTGAAGATCAGGGAACCATTCGTAATGAACATGGTGTTTTCCTTGATGAAAGTTATATAGGAGATGCGTTTCAGTGGGCTGAAAATGCAAAAGAACTTGATCAGCCTCTTCTTGTTTTTTTGATGGGTCATGGAAGTTATGATAAATATTACCTGAATGTTAAAAAACCTGAAAATTCTATTGATGCTGAGACCCTTGATCAATATCTGGATGATTATCAGCAAAGCACGGGCAACAAGGTTGTTGTGATTATGGACTCCTGCCATTCCGGTTCGTTTATAGACGATTTGGCAGGAGAGAATCGGGCAATTATCACAAGTACAGGAGAAGAGAACATTGCCTTTTATATAACTCACAGTGATAACAAAAACACAGTTCATTCATTTATTTCCTATTTTTCAACGTGGATTAGAAAGGGTGTTAACCTAAAAGAGTGCTATGAAAGGGCATGTGTTGATCTTGAAAATTTTTACGCAGAGGAGTCCTGCTCATCAATATATGACACACAAACATATTTTTCCCAGAATCCCCAGTATGAAGACGAAGGGGATGGAGACTATTATGATCTTTTAATGGATCAGGAAAGCGATGATGGAGTCATGTTGAAAAACATCTATATAAAACGCCCTTCTCCATATGCCAATTCATCACGGAAACAACATTCAATTTTATCGGAAAGCAGAAGTTTAAAAGGTGATACACTTGAAAGTATATCAGACATGACAATGTCGATTGTCTCCATGAACGGCAATTCCATAGGTTCTCTTTCCGCAGCAGAACCTGTAAATCTGAAAGCCAAGGTTGGTATTGCACAAAGCAATATAGAAGCCGTTTACGCAATTTTAAAGCCCCCAGGTATGAAAATGACTGCAACCAGGGACGAAAATGATATTATCCACCTTTCATATCCCCAGATAAGACTTGCCAGAACAGAAGAGGATCGAAATCTTGAAAGCCCTGACAGTGAAATATGGGAAACATTATGGAATGGAGCAGTCTATAAGGGGTGCTACGAAATAAATTTTTATGCCCGTTCCCAAAACGGCACCATTGCCTTTTCCGATGCTATAACCTTGAGTGTCTATGATGATGATGCACCTGAACCTCCCGAAGCACCAGATATTGAACTTTTTCTTGGCAAAAATGGCAATGATATTTCTGGAGAAGATTCAACATCGAAAACTTTTTCAAAATCAGATCATCTCACCATCAATTTTATGGAGCGTCTTAACTGGGGATATGATCTGTATCTGGCTATCTTTTTGCCAGATGGGCGAATCTGGACATTTAACGGAGCCTTTGATGGCATTGATTCCAGCAAAATTTCCAATGTAACCTATGACCCTGCAAGTATTGTCAAATGGAAGGCTGAAAGGATTCAGGATAATAAATTGACACTTCTGGATATGGATCTGTCCCAAGGAATCATGCCTTCTGGGCAGTATCTTGTATGTGCCCTTATGGTGCCCCAGGGCAAGGATCTTTTTGATATGGCACCTTACTGGGTTTTTTCAGAGCAATTGTTTTCAATAAACGATTAAACCTTTAATAATACCATTAATCAGTGGCACGCTTTTTGATTTGCTTGAAATTATTGATAAAAATCGGCATGCTTCATTTTCCAGGTTACGCTTTCCGGTGTGAAAATTCTGAGTGGCGAGAATCTCTCACAAAAAAGTGTAAAGTACTTTTGGGGGCATGCTTCATTTCCCATTTTACACTTTCCTGAGAGAAAGCTCTGAGTGGTGGGAATCTCTCACAAAAAAGTGTAAAGTACTGTTGGGTTCATATGAAGGATGCCAAAATTATATTTATTACTTCACCTGCGAGGTGAAAGGTAAAATAAATTTTTTCTAATAATGTCAACACCTATTAAATTTTATGCCACTGATTAAGAAATATGAAAGATGCCCATTTTATATGAAAGTCTCAATAAATAGATGTTTTTGAAACGACTTTCATCTCTTCGATTGTGGCTGTCATCAGCCATGTACGTTATTCAATATATTGCTTTAAGAATTAAAATTTTTCTTGACTTAAAAAAATGAGGCTGTCAATATAAATTCCATTCATAAAATATTAAATTAGCATTTGGTAATGTATATTCATTTTTTGCCTTGATTCATTTCCCTTTTTAAAATTTCCATAGCAAATATCGTAATTGGTGAACCCTTAAATATCCGCTTATAGCCTTACCCTGGCAGATAAACAGATAAAAACGGCATCCTTTATTTTTCGCTTTACACATTTTTTGGACAATGATTTCCATGGTTAAAGGATGGAGCCTGATTTTTTTCATCATGTTAATCCTTAAATTCTTTTAGGGCCTTATCATTTCTAAACAGGCTCTTATTCTGGTTGAAACTTTTCAGAAAAGTGTAAAGTATTACCACACAGCCTCTTTACGGAATCCTTATGACCTATCTAAATGTCTCTGATGTGACCCTCTCCTTTGGTGGTCTCAATGCCCTTACAAATGTCAATATGCACATTGAAAAGGGGCTTATAACTTCCATTATCGGGCCAAATGGTGCTGGAAAGACGAGCATTCTCAATTGTATTTCCGGATTTTATCACCCTACAAAAGGCGATATATCATATGGGGGCAAAAATCTTACCCATGCATCTCCCCATGAGATATCAAGCATGGGTATTGCCCGAGCTTTCCAGAACCTTGAGCTGTTTCGCGGGTTGTCTGTTCTGGATAACCTTCTTCTTGCCCGCCATTCAAAACTTGATTACAATTTTTTTCAGGCACTTGTTTTCTGGGGAAAGGCTTCCCGTGTTGAGTCAGAAAACAGGGCATATGTTGAAGATGTAATAGACTTTATGGAGCTTGAGCCATATCGCAAAAGTCTTGTGGGTAATTTAAGTTATGGTGTCCAGAAAAAGGTTGAGGTTGCAAGGGCGTTAACACTTGACCCGGATCTGCTTCTGCTTGATGAGCCAATGGCCGGCATGAATGTTGAGGAGAAAGAGGATATTGTCCGCTTTATCATGGATATCCAGAAAGAAAGAGGGGTAACTGTGGTTCTTGTGGAGCATGATCTTGGCGTTGTCATGGATATATCAGACAGAATCCATGTACTAGATTTCGGGCAGTTGATAGGTTCAGGAACACCGGCTGAAGTTGCAGCCAATCAAAAGGTTATTGAAGCCTATATTGGAGAAGAATAGCTTTGAAACAAAGGATCTGCAACCTGCAAAATAGGAAGGACAATTAATGGAAAACAGTGATAAGTTACTGGAATACTCCATTCCGCAACTGCTCAGGCTCAGGATAACATATACAGGCGACAAGATTGCGTTGCGAGAAAAAGATTTTGGCATCTGGAACAACTATACATGGAAATCGTATTACGATCATGTGCGAAAAACTGCTCTTGGACTGAGAGAGATCGGCATCTTCAAGGGAGAAAATATTGCCCTTATAAGTGACAATATTCCCGAGCTTCTCTTTGTTGCCATTGGTGCCCACAGCATTGGCGCTGTGACAGCAGGTATCTACCAGACAAGCATGCCGGATGAAATTGCCGGTATCATCAACTCACTTAAAATAAGTGCTGTATTCTGTGACAATCAGGAGCAGGTGGATAAACTCCTGGATATCAGGGAAGATGTGCCAGGGGTAAAAAAGGTTATATTTGAAGATCCAAGGGGCATGAGGGACTACAGGAAAGACAAGTGGTTTATCTCAATTGAAGAGCTATATCAGCTTGGCGATTCATTGCATAAGAAGGAACCAGGCCTTTTTGATACCCTTGTTGATCAAGGCTCTCCCGACGATGTATGTCATCTTTGTCTTACATCCGGAACCACTGGTATGCCAAAGGGAACCATGATGACCCATCGTAACTACATCAACATGGGAGTTCAGATCACAAAGGTGGATCCCCTTAATCCAGGGGATGAGTATGTATCTTTTTTGCCGTTTGCCTGGATAGGTGAACAGATGAACTCCTTTGGTATTGCCATGGCAACCGGAATTACCATTAATTTTCCGGAATCTGTAGAGACAGCCATGTCTGATTTAAAGGAGATAGGCCCACATTTTATGTTTGGTGCCCCAAGGATTTATGAGAATCTGCGTTCGTCAATATGGCTTAAAATTGATCAGTCCTACTGGCTCAACAAAATCATTTATAACTATTTTATTGAGGTTGGACAGGAGGCAGCACAATATCGCATGAGGGGAGAAACCATGCCGCCGCTTTTAAGGTTCAAGGCGTGGCTTGGCAAGCAGATGATTTTCAGACCCCTTGTTAACCAGATGGGGCTTTTGCGACTGAGGCGAGCTTATACAGGTGGCGCTGCACTGGGACCCGAGCTTTTTACCTTTTATCAGGCCATTGGAGTGAATCTAAAACAGATTTACGGCCAGACTGAAATAACAGGTATTGCCTACATGCACAGGGATGGTGATGTCCGGCCAGACTCTGTTGGAATGCCCCTTCCCGGTACCGAGTGCAAAATAAGTGATGAAGGAGAGATCCTTTCAAAATCCTTATCAGTATCACCCGGATATTTTGAACAGCCGGAAAAGACCCGTGAGCTTCTTGAGGGGGGCTGGCTTCACTCCGGAGATGCTGGATATATTGATGAGTTTGGCCATCTTGTTGTAATTGATCGCGTTTCAGATGTAATGCATAACCATAAAAATGAGATGTTCTCACCCATGTTTCTTGAGAATAAACTCAAGTTCAGCCCATATATCAAGGAGGCTGTCATATTTGGTGATAAAAGGGAGTTTGTTGCAGCCCTTATAAATATTGACCCCGAGGTTGTTGGAAAATGGGCTGAAGACAGAGGCATCTCCTATACCACATATATGGATCTTGCAGGTAAAAAGGAAGTTGCAGAACTTGTAATGGAGCAGGTAAAAGGCGTCAATGAACGTGTGGAAAAGGAGCACTTCCGGATTGAGAGATTTGCTCTTCTTTATAAACTTCTGGATGTTGATGACGGAGAGCTTACCAAAACCGGAAAGATAAGACGCAAGGTTGTTATGGAGCGTTATAAGCACCTTTATGAAGGGCTTTACGACCTTGATGTTGAAAGCAAAGAGGTGGAGGCAAGTTTTCAGTATCAGGATGGTCAGTCTGCAACTGTAAAGACAACTATTCGTTTTTACTCTTCAGATGCCAAGCTTGGATAAAACCTTCCAAACCATATTCATTGTCTAATTCAAAGGTTACTTCCGGTTATGAAAATAATCAGATTTTTTTTAACCAAATGCTCGGGAGACAGGTATATTGCCATGAGTTATTTTTTTCAGATTGTAATAAGCGGAGTGGTTGTCGGATCAATATATGCCCTTGCTGCACTGGGCCTTGTTCTGGTCTATAAATCAAGCAGGGTTGCCAATTTTGCACATGGACAAATAATTGCAGCCGGTGCATTTATAACATATGCCCTTACTGTCTGGGCATCAATTCCTGTATATATATCATTTGTTTTGAGCATGCTGATAACCTTCTGCCTTGCATGGAGTGTGGAAAGGATCTTTTTGCGTCGCCTCATTGGTGAACCAATTATTTCTGTTATAATGGTCACTATTGGTCTTGCATCCATTCTGGATGGGTTGATATATCTTACCCCTTTTGGGACTGAAAATTTCTCTTTTCCATCCTTTTTTCCACAGGAACCCATTATGGTTGGAGGGGTTTCAATTTCATGGACCCAGCTTGTGGGCGTTATCATAACTTTTATTCTGATAGGTGGCTTCTCATGGTTTTTCAAGAAATCCACTGTAGGGATATCCATGCGTGCGGTTTCGGATGACCAGTTTGCATCCATGTCTGTTGGGATATCTGTGCCCGGGGTTTTCGGGCTTGCCTGGGCAACGGCAGGTCTTTCTGCCGCCGCAGCAGGTTGCATCATAGGAAATATTACAGGGTTAAATTTTGACACCCTTCACTCCTTTGGCATAGTGGTTTTTCCGGTGGTAATCTTGGGTGGCCTTGACTCAATTCTGGGGGCTGTGGTGGCAGGAATTATCATGGGGCTTATTCAGCAGTTTGCCGGTGGCTATATTGACGGCAACTGGGGACTAAACGGTACAGGAGAAGTTCTTCCTTATATTATTCTTCTCATTATTCTTCTCATTAAACCCCATGGACTCTTTGGAATACATGAAATAGAGAGGGTGTGAAATTTTTTCATCAAACTCTATGACTTTTTTTACATACACCGAATGGACTGATTAGGAATATAGAGCGTTTCAACTCCTTTCAGTAAAACGTCATTACCTGTCTGCATATACGAAATAGAGAGAGTGTGAAATATGGCATCAAACAGATGGCTGGCAACCGGTAATTTTTTTACAACATACCAGGAAGAGCAGAGAACTTTTACAACACGTCTTGATCAGTTGATATTTTCCATCTTTCTGTTAACCCTATTTATATGGCCTCTGCTTTTTGAGCTGAGCAGAACATATATGCTTGTGGTTGACAATATTCTGATTGCTGTTGTGGCAGTGCTTGGACTTAACCTTGTTACAGGATTTGCAGGACTTATATCAATTGGTCATGCCGCTTTTGTGGGAGTGGGGGCATATACAGTGGCATCCTGTTCAAGGATGATAGGAGATAGCCATATCATAATCACCCATCTTTGGCCTGTTATGATTATTGCAGGCGGGCTTGCCGGTGCAGTAATGGGGGCAATTGTCGGGCTTCCTGCACTTCGTTTAAAACATCTTTACCTTGCCATTGCAACTTTGTCATTTCAGATGATTTTTGAGTGGACCATAAATTTTATGGCGTTTTTCAACCAGGGACAGACCATATTTGTTGGAAGGGTTATGTGGCTTACCGGAGAAGTTGGCAGAAGCGATCACTATGTGTTTTGGTATTATGTAATCTTGATTGTAATTGTAATGTGCGGGTTTGGAGTGCGAAATCTTTTTAAAACCCGATATGGCAGAGCACTTGTGGCTGTAAGGGACAATGACCGTGCTGCTGATGCAATGGGGATGCACCCGGGTCTTACAAAGGTTTATGCCTTTGCCCTTTCAGGTTTTCTTGCAGGTGTGGCAGGGGCACTTCATGCCTATCTATATCGGGGGGCAGGCATTGAATCTTTTACACTCCATCACTCCATAAGCTATCTGGCCATGGCCATTGTGGGAGGTCTTGGAACCTTGAACGGCTCTTTCTGGGGACCTGCCGCCATACAGTTTTTGGATCTTCAAGTTGAGAATGTGGCAGAGCTTGCAGGGCATTACATGCCATCCAACATGAATCTTGCCACAGCATTAAGACCTTTGACCTTTGGCCTTGTCATAGTACTGTTTTTGATGTTTGAACCCAGGGGGATTGCCAACTGGTGGCGGATAGTCAAGTCATACACAAAGACTTGGCCGTTCAGGTATTAGATTTTTTTGTTTAAATAATAATAAACAGGGGGGATTTTATGGGAAAGACTATTAGAAAAAATTTGTTTGCGTTAAATCTGTTTCTGGCATTTGCAGTTGTTGTTTGCATTACACCGCAGGCGTTTGCAGGCGGAAAAGTTTATAAAATGGGCCTATCCCTTGCCATTACAGGCCCCACATCTGATGCCGGAAATCCCTATTCCAAAGGAGTTGAGGACTATTTTAACTATGTCAATGATACAAAACTTCTTGGTGATGATAAAATAGAGTGTATGATCCGTGATGACCAGTACCAGACAGCAGTGACAAAAAGAAATTTTGAGGATTTTCTGGATCAGGGTATTGTTTTTTATCTCAACTACTCAACCGGAAGTACCCTTGGCTTGAAGCGGGATTTTGAAGAGGTTCAGATTCCTGTTTTGCCGGCCTCCTTTCATGCAGGAAATGTTGAAGATTCTCATTATATTTTTCTGCCCATTGCCTCCTATTCCGAGCAGGTTGTCTCTCTTTCCGAGTATGTTGTCAACAACCATAAGGGAGATAAACCAAAAGTTGCAATGTTTATACACCCCTCAGCATTTGGCCGCGGCCCTGTAGGTGACGTTGAAAAATCAATTGCCGCAGGTCTTAACATGGAGATTGTAGAGGTTGTTGAACATGGCAAGGATCTTGACAATACAGCCATGCTCCAGCGTCTCATGAGTAAAAATGTTCAATATGTCATTTGTCAGACCATCCAGTCTCCTGTGGCAACAATGATTAAAGATGCTGCCCGCCTTGGAATCTCTGCCAATGCGTTTGGAGAATCCGGCAAAATTACATTTCTTGGTGCCCATTATACAGGCGGTAACGACCTGATTGATCTTGCAGGAGATGCTTCAGAGAATTTCTTCTGGATAACATCCTACACCATTACATCAGAACCTGGCCCTGGAACTGATTTTCAGTTGTCACTTGCAAAAAAATATGGACGGGATGACAAGGCTGCCAATTCCCACAATTATGCAAACGGTATCATGGTTGCGCAGGTTGCAACAGAAGTTGTACGACGTGCAAAGGAGAAGGGGCTTGATATTAGCAAAAAGACCCTTCATGATGAGCTGAATGCCATGAATGGTGATAATGCATACCAGCCACCGACAACTGTAGGGCCTGTTACCTATTCTTCAACTGACCGTGCAGGTGTTGACTCTCTCCAGATTTATGCTGTAAAGGAGGGAGTTTTCAGAAAGGTTGGAGAGCCGATTACATCCCAATACATGAAGAAAATAAAGTAGCGTATGAAATTATCATCCAGACAGAATAATAATGGGAAAAACTCCATGGATATCTCAGATGCTCAACTAAATGAGAGTTCCCCTTTTAATGAAAGAGCCAAACTTCAGGAGAATATTCTTGAAGTTAACAACATTGAAGTTGTCTATAACGATATTGTTCAGGTGCTGAGGGGAGTGAGCCTTCATGTGGCAAAGGGAACCATTGTGGCGCTGCTTGGTACCAATGGTGCTGGCAAGACCACAGCCCTTCGGGCTATTAGCGGCCTTCTGAAACCCGAGAACGGAGCCATAAAAGAGGGCTATATCAAGTTTCTTGGAAAAGATATCACCAACAAACTGGGGACAGAGATTGTGCGTCATGGAGCTGTTATGGTTCCGGAGGGCAGAAGGGTGTTCAAACACCTCACTGTAAGCGAGAATATAAAGGTTGGCTCCATAACCCGCAGGGACGGTTCTGAAAAAATAAATGACGATTATCAGCTTATGTATCGTCATTTTCCAAGACTTGCCAATATAACCAACCGTATGGCTGGCTACAGTTCCGGAGGAGAACAGCAGATGATAGCAATTGCAAGGGCACTTATGGCAGCCCCTGAAATGCTGATGCTGGATGAACCATCCCTTGGTCTTGCACCACTTCTGGTTAAGGAGATATTTGATAATATTGTTCAGATCAACAGGGTTGTTGGAACAACTATTCTTGTGGTTGAGCAGAACGCAAAAATTGCCCTTGAGATCGCAGATTATGCCTATATTATGGAGTCCGGCAGGATAGTTCTTGAAGGTGCAGCAGAAGATTTGAAAAACAACCCGGATGTCAAGGAGTTTTACCTTGGTGTTACCAAGGGTGGAGGCAGGAAATCCTTTAAAGATATCAAGTCTTACAAGCGCAGAAAGCGCTGGATGTGATAGAAGCGTAGAAAATGCAGGATCTAATCTTTACCATTCAGGAGTGGGAGGTGTGATACTATGAATATTCTGGTGGGATATAATGGTGGTGATGTGGGGGAGCGTGCATTAAAGCTTGCAAGGGATTATGCTCTGCTTACAAATGCTTTTGTCCACATCATCACCTCAATGGAGGGCGGAGCAAATGAAACTCCGGCTGATATTCAGCAGGCTGAAAAGGATCTGGAGTTTGCTTCAAAACTAATGGAGCCTTCAGGCGTTAAATTTCTTGCACGTCAGAGTGTCCGTGGACTCTCTCCAGGAGAAGATCTTGTCCGGTATGCAAAGGAAAATGATATTGAGCATATTTTTGTCGGGATCAAGAAAAAGTCAAGAACCCAGAAGATGCTTCTTGGCTCAAATGCACGTTTTGTAATTTTAAAAGCAAATTGTCCTGTTACAAGTATAAAGTAGATTTGTGCCCTTTGACTTGTTTGTTTTTTATAACGTACATGGCGGATTACCGCCACAATCGAAGGGATGAAAGTCGTTTTTAAAACAGGCTGTTACGGAGACTTTCATATAAACTAATTGATATTAATATTAACTGTTTTGATTGCAGGGAATATGATGGTTACACTTCGATATTACCTGTAAAAACTGATCTGGCGGGTCCTGTCTTGTAGATGTGATTGTTAGACGCCCGCCATTCAATATCAAGGGTTCCCCCTTTAAGTTCAATTTGAGCTTTTCTTTCCGATTTTTCATTAATACATGCGGCAACAAGGGCAGCACATGCTCCTGTGCCGCATGCCAGTGTCTCACCTGCTCCGCGCTCCCATACCCTCATTTTCATCTGGGATGGATTAACCATCTCAATGAATTCCACATTTGTTTTTTCAGGAAATTTTGGATGGTTTTCAATGGCTCTGCCATGCAGCTCAACATCGGTGTCCATAAGATTGTTTACAAATATAACTGCGTGCGGATTACCCATTGAGACTGCTGTAAGGTGGAAACTCTGTCCGTTTACAGAAAGTTCAAATGAGCTTTGATCAGGTTCAAAAGCAGGGATACCCATATCTACGCGTATGGACTCCACAATTCCGCTTTCGTTTGTTATAACTTCAGGAATAACAACACCTGCAAGGGTCTCCACAGTGAAACGCTTTTTGTCAATGATCTTTTTTTCAAACAGGTATTTTGCAAAACATCGCATCCCATTGCCGCACATCTGGGCTTCTGAGCCATCAGAATTAAAAATTCTGAACCCTGCATCTTCTTTTTCTGACTCCAGAAGAAGAATTATTCCGTCAGCACCGATTCCGAAATTTCTGGAGCACAATTTTACTGCAAGTTCAGCATAGAAGCTGTTTTTTTCCTGGTCGTGATCTTTTGAGATAGCTCCTTTTCTGTCATCAATAATGACAAAGTCATTTCCCAAGCCTTCCATTTTTTCAAAATTTATAATCATTTTATTATCCTGTTTTGGATGAAACTGTGCAAAGTAAAATTTTTTTAGTGTGTACCTTTTTTGAACTATTCTCCCCTTCTCCAGTCATGGAGAGGGGTCTGGGGGGTGAGGTTTGTTATGAACAGATATTCAGAACAGATATGATATTTTTTCCCAGCAGATTAACCTGCCAGTTTCTTGTACCGTTGATATTTTTAAGCTCTTCTTCTGTTGATGGACTTACTGTGGCAATAGCTGTAATTGTTGCGTTATTCATCAAAAAACCAGGCTCAATTCCGGTTCTCTGGCTCGCTTCGTTTCTCAGATGCTTCAGTGCCTTGATTCGTTCCGGAATTTCAGGTTTGATTTCCGGGGATTTTTTTCTGGGATATGATGGTAGCTGATTTTGGGGAACTGCCATGCCTTTTACAATAGCTTCCACACAAAGTTCTCCATACATGTTGATCTGTTTAGGGCTGAGAATTCTTGAGTCCTTCAGTTGTTGCATGGTTTTAGGGTGTTTAAGGGTAAGTTGAGATATGGTTTCCGTACCCATGATCTTGAAAAGGGGCAGATTTTTCTTTTCAGCAATTGCAGCTCTCATCTGAAGCAGTGACTCAAGTACTGCAAGGTTTTCCCGCCCCATCTTTCCTGCGCCCTTGAATTTCAGGAACAGGGGCATATCCTCTGTCTTGTCATACCTGACTTCACTTTGCAGCTCAAATTCTTCAACAGCCCAGGAGAGGCGTCCGCTGTCAGCAAGTTTTTTCTTCAGAATATCGGCAAGCTCAAGAAGATGTGCAACATCATTTATGCTGTATGCTATCATTTCGTCGGAAAGGGGTCTTCTTGACCAGTCAGTTCTCTGGAATCTTTTGTCAAGGCAGAGATTGAAGTGCTTTTTTAGAAGTGCAGCAAGGCTTCGACGCTGGATACCAAGAAATCGGCAGGCAATCTCGGTATCAAAAAGATTGTTAATTCGGATATTAAAATCACGGTCAAGGCTTCTTATATCAAAGTCTGCCCCGTGAAACACCTTGGTTATGGCCGGATTTTCACACAGCGGTTTCAGAGCAGAAAAGTCCTGTATTGTTAGTGGGTCAATCAGGTAGTTTTTTTCTGGATCTGCCATCTGAATCAGACAGACCTGTTCTTTGAAGTGGTGCATGGAGTCTGCCTCAATGTCCATGGCAATCCTTGAGTGGGTTTCAATATATTCGCACTGTTGTTTCAAGTCCTCGTCCGAGTTGATCAGAGTGTGCTCAATCATTTTTTCCTTGACCGTTTCAGGCTGTTGCCTTAATGTTTTAGTTTTTTTATATGAAACTGTAGGGGTTAAGGATCTATTTATACCTTGTTTTGGGCAGATATGAAATCTCTCCCCTACATTTTAAATTAGTATCACGATAATGCCCTTGGGGGCACATAAATAATCAAAACTGAATAATGGAAAAGTAAATGATTAATATAACACTTCCTGATAGCAGTATAAAGTCTTTTGATGAATATCCCACAGGAATGGATGTTGCTCTCTCCATATCCGAAGGATTTGCCAGAAACTGTGTTGCCATGGAAATTGATGGCAAACTTCTGGATTTAAACACAAAAATAGAATCTGACTCATCTCTTCGTCTCATAACAACAAAAGATGGAGATGCTGTGGAAATTCTCAGGCACAGTGCCGCCCATGTCATGGCAGAGGCTGTGCAGAACCTTTATGATGGAGCACTTTTAACAATAGGCCCTGTTGTTGAGGATGGTTTCTATTATGATATTGATATGAAACCGGTTTCAGAAGATCAGTTTCCTGCAATTGAAGCTGAGATGAATAAGATTATCAAGGCAAAAAAGCCATTTGAACGTAAAGTTGTCTCAAAAGCCGAAGCTCTTGAGATGTTTAATGATAATAAATATAAAAAAGAGCTTATTGAAGCCCTTGAGGATCAGGAGATATCCCTTTATCAGCAAGGTGGATTTGTTGATCTGTGCCGTGGCCCCCATATCCCGCACACCGGCATGATCAAGGGTGTAAAGCTCATGAAGACCTCCGGAGCATACTGGCGTGCTGATCAATCCCGTGAACAGCTTCAGAGGCTCTATGGAACAGCATTTTTTGATAAAAAAGAGTTAAAAGAGTACCTTCATCTCATTGAAGAGGCAAAAAAGAGAGATCACAGAAAGGTTGGAACCCGCCTTGGGCTTTTCAGCTTTCATCAGGAGGCCCCGGGAATGCCCTTTTTCCATGCAAAGGGTATGGAGATGTGGAATGTGCTTTTAGAGTACTGGCGTCATGAGCACAAGGCCGCAGGATATGTGGAGACAAAGACTCCGGTTATGCTGAACCGGAAATTATGGGAGCAGAGCGGTCACTGGGAAAACTACAGGGAGAACATGTACACCTCTGTTGTGGATGACGAGGAGTATGCCATAAAGCCCATGAATTGCCCGGGCGGTATGCTGCTTTATAAAACTGGCTCATACTCATACAGGGATCTGCCGCTCAGGGCAGGGGAGATAGGCCTTGTTCACCGCCATGAATTTTCAGGGGCGCTTTCAGGGCTTTTCAGGGTTCGTGCATTTCATCAGGATGATGCACATATCTTTATGACTCCGGATCAGATTGAATCGGAGATCCTTGGGGTTTTGAGGCTTGTGGAGCGCATTTACAGCAGATTTGGCCTTGGGTTCCATCTGGAGCTTTCAACCCGTCCTGAAAAATCCATTGGAACAGATGCCCAGTGGGAAGAGGCAACAAATGGCCTTAAAAGTGCACTGGATACATATGGCAAAGAGTATCTGATCAACGAGGGTGATGGTGCATTCTATGGTCCCAAGATTGATATTCATATTAAGGATGCCTTAGGAAGAACCTGGCAGTGCGGAACTGTACAGCTTGATATGGCGCTGCCGGAAAGATTTGATCTTACCTACAAAGGTGCAGATAATGAAAAACATCGTCCAATAATGATTCACAGGGTGATTTATGGTTCAATTGAACGATTCTTTGGTATTCTTGTTGAACATTTTGCAGGAAAATTTCCCTTGTGGCTTGCTCCTGTACAGGTTGTGATTCTTCCCATCAATGATGAACTTGCCCCCCATGCAGCAACTGTAAGTGCCCGTCTCTCTGAACATGGCATACGTTGTGAGGTGGATAACCGCACAGAAAGTCTTAAAAAGAAAATAAGGGACGCCCAGATCAACTACACTCCCCTTATCCTGACTGTTGGTGAAAAAGAGAGGGATTCTGATACCCTGTCAGTAAGAACACTTGATGGCAATGTTACAATGGGGCTTTCCATTGATGCATTTCTTGACAAGGTGCTAAAAAACATCAGAAGTCGCACCCTTGAGGGGATATCCTTTGAAAAATGATGCAGTTGCAAAGAGTCAGTAAAGTTAGAGAAATAACTGATACACGATGATTTTTAATACATCTACACTTCCACATAGGTTGCCTCTGGTGATCTACTGCATTCTGATCTTTGTGCAGTCATCTTTTCCATCACTTGAGGCACTGCCATCCTTTCCTTTTTCCGACAAACTCATGCACCTTGGAGGCTACGCTCTCCTTGGTGCCCTTGCTGTAAGGGACTTCAAACGTCAATTCAAAGATAAATCAAGGCTTAGTATTACCATCTGTGCAATTGCCTTTTCCACCTTTTATGGTGCAACTGATGAGTTTCATCAATCATTTGTTGCAGGCAGAAGCGCAGATCTAATGGATCTTCTGGCTGATTTTGCAGGAAGTGTAGCAGGAGCCTGGATTTTCTGGAGGGATATCCCTTATATTGATTATTGATGCACACAGGATTGCCCTTACAGTGGACGACGTTAGGTTCACCCCCCCCTCGATTTATTTACCCTAATTTTTGATGCCCCTGTAAAAAGTCGAAATCTGCAGACCAGCTATTAATAATTCTTCCAGCGAGTTACAGATTGGAAATTGAACCTTATTTTCTACTGGTTCATCATTATTAAATTATTGGAATTAATTTTTAAGATACTTCTTGACTGAATGAAATTATTGTGAGATATGTTCCTGTAAAAAAATTGTCACATAAAGGAGTCTCTAAATGATGAACATTTTTATTCCTTCAAAGTTTTATAACATGATGCCGGTTTTATGTATTGCACTTGCCCTGGTTTTTGCATTGACACCTCCTGGCATAGTAAAAATTGTTTGTATCGTTTATCTTTTGGGATATTCAGGGTATATACTTTACAAAAGAGTTACATATTGTTCGATGAATGTTGAATCCAGTGATGATCCTGATGAAGAAATATATTGAATCAGCCATTGCCGTTTTATAAGAAAGTCCCCGCAAATGGCTGTTTTTATAAAGACTTTCAACTCTTCGATTGTGGCGGTGAACCGCCATGTTGGTTAATAAGAAAACCATTTGACTGCAACTTTTTCAGACCAGTAAATACTTGCTTCATTGAACTCCACAAATCCCACATGCCCACCATCTTTTGGTATCTCAAGAACAACATTGCTGTTTTTTTTCACTTCCTTTACAGGATAGCATGAGGGCGACAGAAATGGATCATTCAGTGCATTGACTATCAGCGTTGGTACCTGTATGTATTTTAAAAATCTTCTGCTGCTGCATTGATACCAGTAATCCTCTGCATCTCTAAATCCGTGTATAGGTGCTGTGTATCTGTCATCAAACTGCTTGAAATTTTTTATCTTTTCATACCCTTCATCATTGATGAGATGGGGCATAATGGACATTTTTGCCCTGATTTTCTCATGCAGCTCCCTTAAAAATCTCTTCATATATATGGCATTGGCAGGCTGTTCAAGCATTTTGGCACTGCCCTTAAGATCGCAGGGCACAGAAAAAAACAACAGCTTTTCTGACAGTTGATGCAACTTTTT
>NZ_LT828561.1:20230-26185 GCF_900170035.1 Desulfamplus magnetovallimortis
CTTAAGATCGCAGGGCACAGAAAAAACAACAGCTTTTCTGACAGTTGATGCAACTTTTTCCCTTCCAAGGTAGTTAAGTGTAAGATTGCCTCCAAGGCTGAAGCCAACAAGATAAATTTTTCGATATCTGTCCATCTCTTCTGCATGCCGGATTACCCATGCAAGATCCTCTGTTACGCCATTGTGATATGACCTTAAAAGACGGTTAGGCTCTCCGCTGCATGATCGAAAGTTCCATGCAACTGCATCAAGGCCAGCTCTATTCATGGCCTGTACCATACCGGTTACATAGGTCCTTCCGGAATTTCCTTCAAGCCCGTGGGAGATAATTGCAAGTCTGCTGCTGCCCACTTTTGACCAGTCCAGATCAATAAAATCGTTGTCAGGGGTTTCAATGCGCTCCCTTATATAAAAGCCTGGATTTAAGTCATGGTCTGTTTTTCTGAAAAGTGAAGGATATATGGTCTGGAGGTGGCCGCCTTTCAACAGAATCGGCGGTTTATAGTGCAAATATGTCATTTAATTCTTTTTCCTTTTTGTTTTGGTAATCACTCATTAACAGATGGTGCAGTAAAAATATTCCTTAAAATATGAGACCGGAAGATAAAGAATTGATAGCCAATTGTACAGTTTTTTGATAGAGATCATGTAAGTTTTTACCGTAAAAACTGCTTTCACTTTTAAAGTTGGGGGTGATTGGTACACAATCATGCTCGTTTAAAAATGGATTAAGAGAAAGTAAGATTGTTAACTTAAGGACTATACATAATATGAAAGTTGGAATCATAGGTTTACCCCAGACAGGTAAGAAAACCCTTTTTCAGACATTGACCGGCAGTGAACTCAAGGAGCAGGCAGGGCCGCCAAAGCCGGTTCCTGGTACCGCAGATATACTTGATAAAAGATTTGACAACATGGTTGCCATGTACACCCCTAAAAAAGAGGTGCATGCCAGAATTGACCTGGTGCTTCTTCCCAGGATGGAGCAGGAGAATATTGCCAGAGGGGATATTTTCAGGGACATTGCAGACATGGATGCTGTTTGCCATGTTGTGAGGGCATTTGAAGATGAGGCAGTATATCATGCCGAAGGTTCTGTGGATCCTTTGCGGGACGCTTCAATGGTAAATTCTGAACTTATAATGCATGATCAGATTTTTGTTGAAAAGCGGATAGAGAGAATTGAGCAGCTTGTAAAAAAGAAAAGGATGAAGAGCAGTTGAAAGAGCTTGCTCTCATGAAAAAGATGCTGGAACACCTTGAGCAGGAAATTCCCCTGCGTCTGCTGGAGCTTGTGCCAGAGGAGGAGCGACTTATAAGAAGCTATCCTTTTATCACCCGCAAGGAGATGATTATTGCCCTTAATGTGGGAGAGGATGACCTTGGAAACACGCTTATGATGGAAAAATTCAAGGAGATGTGCGACTCGGAAAAGATGGAGGTGATGATTGTCTCTGCAAAGGTGGAATCGGAAATTGCACTGCTTGACAGCGATGATGAGAAGAGAGAATTCATGCAGGATCTTGGTATAGATGAGTCGGCACTTGAGGTTCTCACCCGTCTTTGCCTTAAGGCTCTCGGGCTTATCTCTTTTCTTACAGTTGGAGCAGATGAAGTGCGGCAGTGGCTTGTCAGAAGAGGCTCAACATCTCCGGTGGCAGCAGGTGTCATCCACTCTGATCTCCAGAGAGGGTTTATCAGGGCAGAAGTAATAAAATATGATGAACTTATGGAGTATGGGTCAGAAGCGGAACTTAAAAAGGTCGGCAAGATGTACCTTCAGGGAAAGGATTATGTTGTTGAGGATGGGGATATTCTCAATATCAGATTCAAGGTATAACTTACATGATCTTGTAAGCCTTGTTAACACTGTTTGAATCAGGATGCCCAAGATTAACAAAGATAAGGCAGGATTCTCTATCCTGAGCATCCTATCCATCCTGGTTATCCTGGTTCAGACAACTGCAATAACTTCGGAAAAAGCAATAAAATGTCGATTTTGAGTAACCAGGATAAAAAATATTCTCAGGATATATAAATCCTGCTTTATGCTGTTAATCCCGGGTATCCTGATGTAGCCAGCACCACAGTAATGAAATGGCCTGCAAGCTTTTTATAAAAGGGAGAAGCTTCTCAGCACACTGGCCAGTTTTTCATCTGTACGGGCAAGTTGCCTTAATGCATCCAGAAGTCTTGGTACTACAGGCCCTTCCGGGTTGCGGATATTGAGCTGGGTTTCAAGTTCTTCTTCAACTGCCGACATATCTTCTGCAAGCTTTTTTACCTTGCTTTTAAGAGGTTTCTGGGATGTTCGTCTGTCCCATATAAGATATCCCATCATGGATACAACAATAGCCATGGTGGATGTGTACAGTACAAGCATGGTATCATGCATCTCTTCAAAACGTTTGTCCATGATTTCAAAACGTTCGTTGAAACTTGAGTTCATTTCATCTATGCGTTTATTCAAGCTCGAGTTCATTTCATCTATGCGTTTATTCAAGCTCGAGTTCATTTCATCTAAGCGTTTATTGAAGCTTGAGTTCATCTCCTCCATACGTTTGTTGAAGCTTGAGTTCATCTCCTCCATGCGTTTATTGAAGCTTGAATTCATCTCTTCCATGCGTTTATTGAAGCTTGAATTCATCTCTTCCATGCGTTTATTGAAATTTAAGTCCATGGCATCAAGGCGTTTGTCAATGCCCTCAAATCTTTTGTTGAGATTGTGATTCATGTCATCCAGGCGTTGATTCAAAGCCTTTTGACCCTGCTTCAATTCGGTAAGAGATTCAATGATCTCCCTGTCAGATATCCTTGGCGCAACTTCATAGGCATAAAGAGGCCTGATATGGAACAGGCAAAAATGGGCACAAAACAACATGAATAAGAGTATTTTTATGTTTTTGCTCATTACAAAAGTCTCCTTTGCCATTATTACAAATCAAAAATATATTCTAAACTGGGCATCCTTAATTTGAACCCAAACGTACTTTACACTTTTTTGTGAGAGATTTCTGCAACTCAGAGTTTTTTATTCGGAAAGTGTAAACTGGGAAATGAAGCCTGCACTAAACTGCTACCAGATCCAGTGGGTTACTCGGATGCCCTTTTATAAGCTTCTGTCAGCCGATCCTTGAGGTATATAACTCCTTCTGCATCATACTCATCAAGATCAAAACAGTAACCGTCAGAGCCGAGAAGGCCACCAGGGATAAGATCTCCCATCTCATCAGGATCGGTTATCATGTCTTCATAAAAGCATACAGACAGCCAGCGTGCTTCAGGGTCGTCATCAATTACATCTGCCATTGCAAAAAGCGGCCTTTTTTCCTGACCAGGATGGCGGGGACGAAGCGAATAACTAACGCCAGGGCGTGCAATAAAATCAAGTTTTATGCCCTCCATAGCCTTTAGATGTTCCATGATTTCAATAAATGCTTTTTTAGTCTCTGAATCGTTTTCGTTCCACTCTTCAATAAACTGTTCAAGTTTTTCCATGATTTCCAAGGTTCTCCTTATTTTTCTGAGATGTGTTTAACAATGTGTCCAAGTTCCGGAAATATAAGCGAGTTACAGGCAAGTTTGCATGCCTTAATGCTTCCTGGCATACAAAAAAGCACACTTCGTCCAATAATGCCGGCAGTGGCTCTTGACAAGATTGCTGCCGAATCAATTTCCTCAAAACTTAACTGGGCAAAAAGAATTCCAAATGCTGTTAGTGTCTTTTCAAAAAGAGGTGTCACAGCCTCTATTGTGACATCCCTGGGGCTTATTCCGGTTCCTCCGGACAAAAGAATTGCATGTGGGGATATATTTTCTACAACATGGGTAACCATGTCTCTAATGGCTTCAATCTCATCAGTTACAACAAGATGGAGTACAGTCTCGTGTCCCTCTTTTGCGGCCTGTTTTTTTATCCATTCACCGCTTTTGTCCTCTTTAATGCTTCTTGTGGTGGAGACCGATATGACTGCAATTTTAAGATTCTCTGGCATGTTTTTTTTGTGCAATAGTGTTCCCATATGTTTTCCTGTACAAAGGTCAATCTGTGATGCTGTTGTCAGCTTGTTTTTTTCTATTCGTATTCAACAAAGACCCTGTCTTCGCCATCATGTTCAGAGAGAAGTACATTTATGGTATCACTGTGGAGGGTCTCTATTCGTATTCCTCTGTAATCAGCCTGTATGGGAAGCTCCCTGTGGTCTCTTCTGTCCACAAGTACGGCAAGCTCAATCCTGGATGGCCGGCCAAAATCCATGAGAGCCTCCATTGCCGCCCTTATGGTTCTTCCTGTGAATAGTACATCATCCACAAGAATAATCTTTTTTTCATCCACGGAAAAGGATATTTTTGACGGCCTTACTATGGGGTGGTGACTTATCCTTGTCCAGTCGTCCCTGTAGAGATTAATGTCCATTGACCCAACAGGGATTGCTTCTCCTTCAAGCTGTTCAATTTTTGTACGGAGTCTCTTTGCAAGAGAGTCACCTCTTGTGACAATTCCGGCCAGGGCAAGATTTTCCACGCCTCTGTGGGCCTCAATGATTTCATACGAGATGCGGGTAATTGCCCGTTCCATATCCTGACTGCTCAGGATGTTTTTCTGTTTCATGGGATTTGCCTCTTTCTGTTTCTGATCCGTCAAAATTGTTAAGACCAGATAAAATATGATGGAAAAGGGAGTTTTTTAAAAAAATTATCACTTTTTTCAGATGTGGGCAATCCTTGATTTTCTCTTTTATATTTAAAGTTCCGGTAACCCTTAATTTTTCGATTTAAACTATCCTGGACGGTATGCCCGATTATCGGGAGTTCACGTCAAAAAAATGAAAATTTCTTTTTGTATAACAGCCATGGCGGTTCACCTCATCATTTGCTCCTGATGTGGATTTTGAAGAGATTTGCAAGCAGTTTTTTTGGGTAACTCATTCCTGTGGCAGTTTAAACAGCGCCGTAACAGGATAATGATCCCCCGGGCTTTTTCGGATAATTGAAGCTTCAAGGCACTTAAGTTCCGGAGAGTGAAAAATAAAGTCAATCCTTGCCGGTAGCGGACCGCTCAGGCGTGTGTAAGTTCCTCCAAAACCCACCACTGAGCGCTCCATAGCATCCTTAAGAAGGCTTTTCAAGGTGTTGATGGCACGTGATGCCGGAATGGTATTAAAATCCCCTCCCACAATCATATTCAGCTCCCCTTTTTGTTTCAGCCACTGAATAAGTTCCTCGGCAGACCTGCTGCGGACAGTGTCACCAAACACCTCCTCCTTAAGGAAACGTAATGCAGACTTTGGGGTTACCTCAACGCTTCCATCCCTTGATTTGACGTTGTCATTTCTGTCAAAATGCACACTTACAAGTTGAATCATCACATTGTTTATGGTTGCATACGCCAAAATCGCTCCATATCCCCTTGGGCTTGACTTAAAATAGATGTGATCGGGATTTTCCATGGGAAATCTTGACACAATGGCAATACCATTTTTTTTTTGATTATTGTTTAAAAAAAGTTTATGCTTCATTTTTAGAGCATCTGCAATTATTTCAGTTTCTTCTTCACCCCTGATCTCCTGGAGAAACAGTATGTCGGCACTGCACCATTTTTTGAGAAAATCTGCAAGTTCCGTGGTTTTTAGCCTCTTGTGACCGCCAAGGTCTCCGGTGTTGCAGGTGGTCACCCTTATTGCACCGGCCTTAACCTGGGCATTTGGCAGGGAGCTTTCATGCAGGCCAGCAGCACAGCCGACAACTGTCACAAAGAGTATTGTAATAAATATTTTTTTTGTTTTCATGAGCAAGGTATCAACTTTTTTTCCATGGTTATAGGATGATATTGAATGACATAAATTCCATTGATTATATATTTTCTGATACATAAATCAAGTCATATATCAGAACCTGATATTCAGCATCCGTTCCCATTGAATCGGTATTGTTTTACCGAAAGGGTATTGACTC
>NZ_LT828561.1:26285-90222 GCF_900170035.1 Desulfamplus magnetovallimortis
CTGTACGAACCATTGTGACTATAACGGAGGTTTTGAGAAGCTTTACCCAAGCAAAAAAATAAACTTGTCCCCGTTTCGGCATGTTTTATTTATCGGTTTACACCTCCATCGAAGGTGACATTATGAATTTTGAAATGGTATTTAAGCAGGTGATCCAACCTTTTGAAGAACAAGGAATCCAATATGGCCTCATTGGAGGGTTTGCACTTGGTGTCATGGGCATTCTTCGTTCGACCATCGATATTGACTTCTTGATCCTGGTCGATGATCTTGAAAAAGCCGAAAAGGTTCTCTCTTCTGCCATGTATTCATGTATTTATAAGACTGAAAATATTTCACAATATTCCTCCAGTATTAAAGCGTTGGGTAATATCGATATCATTCATGCATTCAGGCACCTTTCCAAAGAGATGCTTACCCGTGTACAAAAATTTACGGTCTTTGATCAATATTCGGTAAAAGTACTTTCGCCTGAAGATATTATCGGCCTCAAAGTCCAGGCGATTGCCAATGAGCCGTCACGCCATGCTGTCGATTTTCAGGATATGCGCTTGATTTTGAAGTATAAAAATATGAACCGACAAGATATCGACTGGGAACTTCTTAAAGACTATTTTGACCTTTTCAATAAACAGGACCTTCTGATCCAGCTAAGGGATGAATTTTTATGAAACTTTCAGAGCAGGCAAAGCGGGAACTTGCAGCGTTCTCCGGTTCGGTTGATTTCAGCAACATCCAAAAGATCGAAATAGCCCAAAATCCCGGAACACAAGAGGCTACCAACCAGTTTACAGATTTTGTCCAGGGGCTACACCGAATGGGTAATCACCCCACCAGGAAGCATAAGCTCATGGCGGGTTCTTTATTTCTATTATAGTGCAGATGAATCGGAATTGCCCGAAAGAACCCATGCCGAGCTGGATCTGATCCGGCAAAAAGAGGTGGAAGATCTGTTTGCCATGGAAAAACCGGAAATAGCTTTTTCACGCCTGGAAAAGGAATAAAAGATGGTCAACAAATCCCACGATCACAATTTTAAAAATTTGTTGCTGGATTTTCCTGTAGAATCCCTGGAATTCTTTTTCCCTGAGGCCCTGCAGGAATGGGGCAGCGTGCAGAAGATTGTTTTTGGTCGCCAGGAACCTAAAAAACATGAGAGCGTTTTGGAGCAGTAGTAATTATTTCAGATTGTTATCTGTATTTAACTGCCATGGGGGTTGCCAAAAGAAAAAGAAGTCATAGATTTAGAATTTGACATTTAAAAACATAAGAATAACTATGGCTTATATAAATACCGAGTCTCACAATAATCAATTTACTGTCAAGACTCCATACTTTAAATTACAGTTGGCGGATTCCAATGAGAATCGAAAAATCCTGATGGTCATTTTTCGAAGCCTTCAAGATCTTGAAACAGGAAAGCATTTATTTACATTTCAAATGATTGCTGACACATTTGGTTATGGGGACCGCCGTAATGTGAACAATTATTGGCGAGAATTTGAACAATGTGAAAAAAATATTCCGGATTACATTCAACGAAAACGCAAGGTTGACCAAGAGGTCGTTCAAGCAGTTCAAGCCGAATTAAAGGAAAATATCCAGGCGCCTTTGCCTGAGCTATGTGAAAAAACAAATGAACGACTTGGTCGATCGGATTTAACATCAGCCAACATCCAGGCTGCTCTTGAACAAATCCCTTGTACTGTCATTCGAAAGGTTATCCGGTCCAGGTGGGAAGCCGGCACATTTTATCCCAAAGAGGAAGTGATTTTGGAAGAGGCAATGTCGGCGTTGCAAAGTAACTCTCCACAAAAGAAAAAATGCATGCTGAAGATTATGTCGGATCTTCAAATAGAAGGCCGTCTTCCAGATGAAGAAAAAGAGACATCCATCGACGAAAGGAAAGCAGCAGAACAACTTTTGGATATCAATGCCTCACCGAATGACATTTCTGAACCCGTACGTTTCAAAGTAGCTGCCATGGGTTTGTACTTCTGGAATGTGCCGTTGTCTCGTATCGGTCTCTGGCTGGGCAAAGGGAAAAGTACCATATGGAGTTGGGTGACCCTATTTGGTGAAAAATAAAAAACCCATTACAATGAGAAATTGCAAGGGGTTATGAAACTTTATGGTACTTTCCGAAATAACTAAATGGTGGAGGCGGCGGGAATTGAACCCGCGTCCGAAAACAGTCAGCAGTGGCTTCTACATGCTTATCCTGAATTTTAAATTTTACTGATGATCTCTTTCAGGATAGATATGCAACAGTATAGCCTGAGAATTTTAACTTTACACATGACAGGCACCTGTGTAAAGCAGTCCCGCATAGTCGACGCCCTTTACCGGAATCTGCAGGAAAAATCCCGGCAGGACGGAAGCTGCTTTTAAGCAGCTACAGCGTAATCGTAATCGTCTGCGATTATCTTTAGGTTTCCGCTGATTTTACGAGTCAACAGAAAACTCGGCATGCTACCAAAACCTCGTAATCTCCGTCGAAGCCTTTTCGCCCCCAAATTGTAAAAGATCAAAACAAAAGTAAATGACAAAGCTTAAATAAGACAACTTTAAAATTTTAATGAGATTACATCAAGCCGTGATCATTTATTTCCACTAATTATATATATTGAGTTATATAAAGTCAACCTGAAGAAAAAATTTTGTAGAATTCTATTTTGGTGAATATACAAGTTCCGGCTCAAGATCATATGTCCATGGCGCTCCTGAGTTTATCCAGCCGTTAACAGTTCTTTTCCCGTTTTCATCCTTGTCGCCTTCAAATCCATCAATAATATTATATACGTTTGTAAATCCGGCAGATGCAATCTTGTTTATACAGGCAGCGCTTCTGGCACCTGATCGGCACATTACAAGAATTGTGTCATCTTTTTTAAATCTTTTTTCAATATCGGTAATGAAATTTTGATTGGGTGGCATTATGAGTTTTTTGGATTCATTAAGGCCAGGTTCAAGAAACATAAGAGGAATGTTCACAGCCATTGGAGCATGCCCTACAAAAACATATTCACAAAATGTTCTTACATCAAGAATCTTTGTGTTTTCAGGTGCATTCTGAAACATTTCATATGCCTCTTTTGCAGTAATGTACTTTCCAAGAACAGTCTGTTTTTTGGCAGGAATTGCTGTTTCTGAAGATAAAGCGGTTGTTGTGGCAAGCAGGCATAAAGCCAAGGATAGTAATGTTACCCTTAATAGATGTTTTTTCATGGTTCCTCCTTTTTTGTTTTTTGATTATGGATTGTACCTTGGATAAAAAAACTTAATTTCCGGATATCAGAATATACTCATAAATGTCAATTATATTATTTTACAAAAGAATTAAAAGTTTTTTTTAAGATAAGGAAGGTTCTCTCTGATTCATAACTCTCTTGACATTGGTTTAACAAACTTCTATTCAGAGTATTTACGTGTATTGCCATAGGGAATTCATAGCGAACAAGTTACCCACATCCAAAGAGAATTATTTTAAAAACAAACCAGCACAGGTAATATTGACAAAACAATCGGCAAGGAACCATATCAAGTGTCAGAAAAAATATTAAATCCTTCTCTTCAAATTAAAAAATTTCAGACAGGAAATGTTCTTCTCTTATCATTTTCCCATTTTATCCATGACATCTATACAAGTTTTCTTGCCCCTCTTCTGCCACTCATTATTGAAAATTTTTCAATTACACTTGGCCAGGCAGGATTGCTCTCCACAGTGATGCAGATACCATCTCTTTTTAATCCTGTTATAGGTATGCTTGTTGACAGAAAAGGTCTTGTAAAGTGGCTCATAATTTTATCTCCAACTTTAACAGCTATTCCCATGAGCCTTATAGGGCTTGCATCTTCCTATTGGATGTTGCTTTTTATGTTTTTTGCAGCAGGTATAAGTGTGGCAATGTATCATGTACCTGCACCGGTTCTGATTGCCCGTGTGGCAGGAGACAAAAAAGGACGTGGAATGAGTTTTTATATGACCGGAGGAGAGGCAGCAAGAACCCTTGGGCCTATTATTGCAGTTGGGGTGGTCTCTATGGGAGGATTGCAGGGTTTCTATCCCATGCTTCTTTGCGCTGTGTTTACCTCGGTTATACTATATACCCAGCTTGCAGATGTTGATATGCCTGCACCATCTCCTGTTAAGCTTTCCATTGGCTCAACCATGAAGGAGATAAGAGAAGTTATGGTTCCTCTTGCAGGAATTTTGACTGCAAGGTCATTCATGCATTCTGCAATGGCTGTTTTTCTTCCTGTATTTATTGAAAAGGAGACCGGAAACCTCTGGCTTGCAGGCAGCGGCCTTGCTCTCTATGAAGCACTTGGAGTTGCAGGGGTTTTAAGCGCAGGAAGCTTAAGCGATCTTATGGGAAGGAAAAAAATACTCACAGCAGCAGTGGTAGCAGCTCCTGTGGCACTTTTTATCTTTGCGACAACAGATGGATGGGTAAGGATTGCCATGATGCTTATCACAGGCTTTACCCTGCTTTCAACAACCCCTGTAATGCTTGCTGTAATACAGGAACATGCTGTGGAGAGTCCTTCGGCTGCAAATGGTCTTTTTATGATGGTCTCTTTTATTACCCGTGCTGTTGCAATGGTCATTGTGGGTGTGGTGGGAGATTATGCAGGTCTTGAGAATATGTACATTATATCATCTCTTCTCGGATTGATAGCAATTCCGTTTGTATTTAAACTTAAATGCAGCAACTAACTTGAGAGTCTTATACAGCAACTATCTCAAAAGTCTTAAAGATAGCAACAAACTCAAGAGTTGTTATTTAGTCAGGCGTTGTTTTACCGTGCAAGTATCACATAGTCTTTTGATACTATTATTCGTAATATGAGTGCATTTTAGGATCAAACGCCTCACGAATACCCTCTCCTGTGAAGGTTACTGCCATAAGTGTCACAACAAGGGCAGACACAACAGAGGCTGAAATCCACCATGCGCTCATGTTTGTCCAACCCTGTTGAAGGAGTTCGCCCCAGCTTGGTGTAGGTGCCGGCAGACCAAAGCCAAGGTAGTCAAGGGATGTCAGGGAAACAATGCCGCCTGATATGGCAAAGGGTGCATATGTAATAATAACTGAAATGGTATTAGGTATTATGTGTCTGAAGATTATTCTAAAACTGGATGCTCCAATTGATCTTGCAGCAAGTACATACTCCCTCTCTTTTTCCCTGTAGGTCATGGTTCTCATGACCCATGTCATGTTGATCCAGCCAAAAAAGGCCATAATAACAAGAAGAATCATGAAGCTTGGCACCACAATTGACGATACAATGATAACGACATACAGAAATGGAATGTTGCTCCATATTTCAAGTATTCTTTGGAAAAAGAGATCAAAACGTCCGCCAAAATAACCCATTGCACATCCAAGGGTGATTCCGATGGAGTAATTGAGCAAAAGAAGGATTGATGAAAATATCATGGCGGTTCTGAACCCATATACAAGTCTTGCCAGGATATCACGGCCAACGTTGTCTGTTCCCAGAAAGTGCCTGTCAGAAAATGAGGGGGGAAATGGCGGATATCTGTTCTCTTTCAGGTCATTTTCATAGGGGTTGAATGGCACAGGGGGCATCAGCACAAAGTTAAAGGTTCTTTTTTCTGTCCTGTCGAAACTTTTTTCTCTTGTCTGTGCATTTGTCCTGATTTTCTGTTTGAGTTCCCTGTAATTGGTCTCATAATCATAGCCCAATCCAAACTGGCTGCCGGGAATCATCTCGCCATAGGTTGGAAAATATATTTTTCCATTGTAATATACCAAAAGTGCCCGGCTGTTGATTAGAAGTTCTGCAAAAAGAGATATTGCAATCATTGCTGCAAGAAGTATAAAAGAGAAAAAGCCTCTTTTGATTGAGATAAAGCGTTTTAATTTTTTTCTGGTTACAGGATCTGTTTTCATTTATAAACCTTTATGGCCGAATTCAACGGCCAGCCATAGACCATGAAAATCTGGCATACTTCATATTCCCACAAAAGTACTTTACACTTTTTTGGGGGAAACACCCTGAAAACAAAGTTTTGTTTCAGAAAGTGTAAAGTGATTATGAAGCATGCCGAAAATCTTAACGTTTTTGAAAAACAAAGCATAATGGCAACAACTTACGCCGGATATTCAAAAAAAAGGTACAACCATAAGCAATCTCGTATCACTCTTCATGTCAGCTTTAACAAAGCTGTTGCATTTAAATCAAGCAATTTTATATTCTTTTGCTTCAAAACGGTTATAAAAATATGGAACTTGTAAAAAAACATATTGGCAATAGTTGTGATACTGTGAGCAGCAATAATGAGCTACCAGTACAGGCCGCACTTTACACAGCGTTTCTCTGCACTCTGTTTGGTGCCAATGCAGTAGCAATAAAGATAACTTTGTCCGGAATGGGTATTTTTACCAATGCCGGTATCAGGTTTGCCATTGCTGCAACAACTCTTTTTATATGGGCAAGATTAACCGGCCAGCCACTTTTACTTAATCGTGATCAGGCAGTAAAAATGTTTATTCTCTCAATGATATTTACAGTGCAGTTGTCATGCTTCTACAATGGATTGAGCAGGACAACAGCATCCCATGGAACCTTGATCGCAAATCTTCTGCCTTTTGTGGTGCTGATTCTTGCTCATTTTTTTATTCCAGGAGATCGAATAACACTTAAAAAAATCAGTGGGATTTTATTTGGGTTCACAGGAGTTGCCTTCCTTTTTATTGATGGTCAAGCCATTGCAGGGGATCTTCTTACAGGTGATATCATTATTTGCTGTGCAGTATTTTTGTGGGGATGCAATGCTGTTTATGTTAAAAGAGTTCTTGCAGGAATAAGTGCTGTTCAGATAACCTTGTATCCCATGATGTTTGGAGCCCCCCTTTTTCTGATTGCAGGTTTTTTATGGGACGGGGAGATGATAAGATTCATGAACCCATCCATAGTCAAGGCTCTTATCTACCAGAGTTTTATAACTGCCGCCTATGGATTTGTGGCATGGAACGGACTTCTGCACAGGTTCGGTGCCACAGCTTTGCACTCATTTATTTTTATAATGCCGGTGTCAGGGGTGATTTTCAGTGTAATGCTTCTTGGAGAGCCATTGACCATGAACATTATTATTTCCATTATTCTGATAATTGCCGGAACTTTTGTTGTTAACAGACCTGCTTCGTCTTAATCCGTGAGAAGAAGTGAAAAGAGATCAGTACGTTCATGAGACTTTAAAAAAATTGAGGTTGCCACATGAAAAGAAGAGAAATATCATTTTTCCTCAGAAATATTCCTGGGGAGTTTGGAAAAATTGCGGATCTGCTTAAAGATAGAAATATAAATATAGAATCAATATCCATACAGGATGCTTCTGCATATGTGCAGACTCTTTTTAATGCAAGGGGTAAATCCCTGAAACGTATTGCATCCAATGGAAGCTATGTTTCCATGCAAAAAGACTCCTATGAATTTGCACTTGTAAGGCTTCTTGTTGACAAGACAGATGCTGCAATTGACGTTATGAAAGAGTGCAACTATATTTTTGAAATTACACCTGTTGTTGCCATGTATCTGCCCAACAAGCCCGGAATTCTTGCGGATTTGACATCTGAGCTTGGCAGAAACTCTATTAACATCAATTATATTTATGGTTCAACTTCGGATAAAGGAAAAAATTGTCTTTTTGTAATCAGTCCGGAAGATATTGAGTTGGCAGAGGCAATTTTCGGGAATAGCTGAACAATTCAGAAATATTTGAGAAATTCCGCAATAGCTGAGCAATTCGTAAGCGGCTGAATGATTTGGAAAAACAAAGAGTGATGTGCAAATACTCTATCAATTCCGAAATAGCTGAACAATAAACAATTTCCGCAACAAGGGTGTATCCATGCGATTGAGAATGATAATACTTGTTCTGGCTCTTCTTGCGGTGCTTTCTGCCTCTTCGGGTGGTTTTCTTTACTACTATTCATTAAAACATGCAGCTTTTCAACAGGCCCAGAGCCATTCAGATACCCGGCTTGAACTATTGAGCCGGCAATTGAACTCCTATCTCTCGGAGCATGTCAAGCCGGTAAAGGTACTCTCATGTATGGAGGAGATGAATGCACTGCTTCTATCTGCTGAGAAACTGGACGTTAATCCGGCGGATCGCTCATACATTGAAAAGTCAAGCCATTTGCCCTCCGGAGATGTTAGTATTGGAAATTCCGGCACTGATTCTGCTGTTGATTTATCCCTTGAAAAGCCCATTGATCTTCCTGCCGGCGATGTTAACATTGGAAAGATAAACTATATTCTTGATAACTTTGCCCACTCCCTTACCCTTGAAGTGTGCTATATCATGAACAGGGATGGAGTCACCATTGCGTCAAGCAATCGAAACGATCATGACTCCTTTGTGGGAAAGGACTTTTCATTCAGACCATATTTTATGAATGCAATTTCAGGAATACCTTCCACCTATCTTGCCCTTGGAACCACCACACGTCAAAGAGGAGTTTATTACAGTCATCCTGTCTATTGTTATGCCGAAGACAACAATTTTTCAGGTGAAAGTGCCCGTAATAATATAAGTGCCCGTAATAAAATAAGTGCCCTGAATAAAATTTCCGTTGATTCCGGCAAAGTCCATTCGCCTGGAAATTTTGTCAGAAATATTTATTCATCAGAACTTGTTCGGGATTATGTTTCATCTGAATCTGCCAAAGTCGGGCAGGTTTGCGGTGTTGCCGTTATCAAGGCATCGGTTGAACGAATAGAGTCCCGGCTTTTTGTTGGATCTGAAGGTATTTTGCTTGTTACGGATCCCAATGGTGTCATATTTATTGCCAACAGACGGGAGATGCGATTCATGCTTCTATGGAAGCTTGATCGGGAACAGATAGAAAAAATAAATGAAACAAGACAGTTCGGAGACGGGCCGTGGCTCTGGACAGGCTTTTCATTTACAGGCGACAACAGTGTGACAGACAGAAACGGTAAAGAGTATATTTACTCTGATATGGCCCTTGAAGGATATGAAGGGTGGTGTATGGTTCACTTAAGAAGCCTTGATGAGATAAGCCGTCATCTTGCAGACCCCTTTATCAGGATAGTAGGGCCTGTTATTCTTGTAATTGCAGGCTTCATAGCTGTGTCGGTGTTTATTCTATACAGAAAGGCCCTTCAGGAGATTCTGCGCCGTAAAAAAGCTGAAAACGAATTGCGCCTCAGTGAAGCCCGATATCGTCATATTTATCATAAAACTCCTGTTATGCTTCACTCCATTGACAGGGATGGATGTATTATCAGAGTGAGTGACTACTGGCTGGAGAAAATGGGATATTCAAGGGATGAGGTCATAGGTAGAAAACTTACGGATTTTTATTCTGTTGCATCTAAAAAATATGCTGAGGAAGTTGTTTTTCCGGTTTTTTTCCAGACAGGTTTTTGCGAAGATGTTCCTTATACATATATTGCTAAAAATGGAAGACACATTGAGATTATGCTCTCCTGTTACGGAGTTCGGGATGATTCAGGACGTGTCATACGCTCGCTTGCCGTGAGTGTGGATGTTACGGAAAAAAATCAGGCACAGCACGATCTTGAAAAAGCACGTGAGAAACTCTCCTGTTATTCCATGGATCTTGAGCAGCAGGTGGAAAAAAGAACTGATGAGCTAAGAAAAGTGCAGGATCAGCTTCGTAAGCTTTCCGGCAGTATAATGGCTGCCCACGAGAATGAGCGTCGGGCAGTTGCAAGAGAACTTCATGATCATCTGGGGCAGATTCTAACAGCCCTTAAAATGGATGCTTCATGGATAAGCAGGCATCTTGAATCCCGGGATCAAGATGCTGCTGAGAGGGCTTCAAGAATATGTGGCCTTATTGATGATACAATAGCAGATGTAAGGGAGATGGCATTCAGGCTAAGACCTGGTGTTCTGGATGATCTTGGGCTTGTTGATGCCCTTGAATTTCTTGCAAGGGAGTTTGAGAAACGATCTGATGTCTCATGCCGCTTCAGGCAGGTTGGAGAGATGGTTCCCGACCTTGACGATACACTTGCCACAGCTCTCTATCGCATTGCCCAGGAAGCTCTCACAAACGCCTTGAAACACTCCTGTGCAACGGACATTCTGGTGACAATATCTTTTAAAGAGGTTTTTGATCATTCTCAAAATTTTTCGGAAATATCGGAAGGTAAGGGTATCGTTGATCTTTATGTGGAAGATAACGGCTCCGGCTTTATCCTTCATGAAAGCAGGGAGTATCATGGATTGGGTTTGACCGGAATGAAGGAACGTGCCAATCTTGTTGGCGGAAAACTTGATATTATCTCTACTCCGGGCCAGGGAACCAGGATTGTTTGTCGTGTAATGCTTAAAAATGAGACAAAAAAAAGGAGAGAGCATTAAAATGATTAAAGTGCTGCTTGCAGATGACCATAAAATAGTCAGGGAGGGACTCAGAAGGATTATTGAAGAGAGCGGTGAGATGACAGTTGTTGCAGAGGCTTCGGATGGTAATGAAACAATTCAGAAAACACTGAAATTTAAGCCGGATGTTGCTGTGGTTGATATTGCAATGCCTCCGGGAATGGATGGGCTTGAAGTTGTCTCAAGGCTTAAGTCCCATCTGCCTGACCTGCCGGTGCTAATTTTGACAATGCACGATGAGGATCAGTATGTTGTAAGAGCCATTGAAGCCGGTGCCATGGGATATGTCACAAAGCAGTCAGCGCCGGAACAGCTCGTGGATGCTGTCAGAAAACTATGGTCAGGAGGACGATATCTTACGGAAAAGGCAAGTGAAGCTCTGGCCTTGAGGGTGGTAAGGGGTGACAGCAACAAATCTGCTGCCGAGTCTCTATCCATGAGGGAACTTCAAGTTCTGCGCAAACTTGCACTGGGACAGACCAATCATGAGATTGCTGAAAGCTATAATATAAGTGTAAAAACTGTTGATACCTACCGTTCAAGAATTCTTAAAAAGCTGAACCTTAGAAATAATGCTGAACTTTCACGTTTTGCCATACAGAACAAGATTATTGATCTTTAGGCTTTGTTTTTCAAAAACGTGAGTTCTTATTTCTGATTTTCGTGTTATTCTGGCAAGAGAATCAGAAAGGCTCTTGGGTATGACTCCTAAATAACGTACATGGCGGATATCCGCCAAAATCGAAGGAATGAAAGTATTTATTGACAATCCCTGATTCTTTTGATCCATTCTTCAGGAACTATATCATAAAACATCTTTTCTGTTTCCTTTGCAGATTCCCTGAAGACCCTCTTCTCTTCCTGTGATAAATCAACAATTTCAAAAGAGCTATTTAATTCAGCATAATCCCTCAACATCAATTTGTATCTTTTTTCAAGGTCAATTGCCTTCTCCCTGACTTCTGCTGTAACATCTTTCAGGATTGCTGTCATCTGCTTGCGCATTGTCCAGGGAAGACTTTTCCAGAAATTCTGGTTAATAATAACAAGGTATCCCATGTAGCCATGATTGGAAAATGTGAGGTAACGTTGCACCTTGTTATAGTTGAAATTGTATATATTGCAGGCACTATCTTCCTGACCATCCATAATTCCCCTTTCAAGCATTTCATATACCTTTGAATATTCTGTCTGGTAGCCATATGCACCAAAAGCATTGATTTGTGCCTGAAGTATCTCAGAGTCCCCTATTATTAATTTAAGATCTTTAAAATCAAGGGGTGTTTGCAGCGCATTTGTATTGCAGGTGAACTGCTTGAACGAATTGTCCCAGAATCCAAGAAGGGTTATCCCCATTGCCCTTTGTTCAAAAAGTTCTTTTATCTTTCTGCCTATACCTGCGTCAATTGCTTTGTGAACAGAATTGATATCATTGAAAAGAAAAGGGATATCAAAAAGCTGCAAGCCTGGCACAAATCCCTTGAATTTATCACTTGAAGGGGCCGCCATTTCAAGAGCCCCCATTGCAACGGCCTCGATTGCCTGATTGTCATTGTAGAGTACTCCGTCTGAAAATACCTCTATTTCTATTTTCCCTTCCATTGCCCTGTTGATTCTTTTTGCAAACTCAAGTGCTCCCCAGCCCCTGGGGGTATTTGCTCCATCAACATGTGAAAACCTTATCTGTACAGGGGAAGGTTCTGATAAGACTCTGGAATATGGTGCAAAGCATAAAAAAAGGAGAGCAATTAAAAAGAGAGGCAATTTGGGCAATTTTCTCCCTCCAAAGATATTTGCTCCTTTATGCTCTATCTTTCTCCCTGAAAAGATATTTGCCCCTGTATGCTCTATCTTTCTCCCTCCATGGATGTTTGCCCCTGTATTCTCTATCTTTGTTCCTCCACGGATGTTTGCTCCTATATGCTTTATCAACCAGTATCTTGTTTTTGTTGTATGCTCAAATCCCATTTGTCTTCCCATATTTTATAGCCCGTCAAAAAAGAGTAAAGAAGTAGTTGAATAATATCAAGGATGCCTGATTTTACATTCGGTCTTGCATGGAGACAATGGGAAGAATTCTGATTGTTATGTAGTCTTTTTTCTTACAAGGAATTTTTTCTATGTGGTTTTATGAAAAAATCTAAAATTAATACAGGTAGTTATGGAAAATAAAAAATATCTGATATCCTTTTTGTAAGAAATATTCCTACAGAAGAATCAGAAATACATGGATTGTTTTTTTATCCTGATATTGGTAGTCCTCTATCAAGGTTATCTGACAGAAATTAGATGCTTTTGATTTATGTGGAAAGATAGCAGTTTTTTATTTACAACCATTTATTCAGGAGGTTTTATGAAAAAAGGGCGTTTTGGTATTAAATTGACGGTTGCGCTGTTCACTATTCTCTGCATGGTGTTCTCATCCCAGGCATTTGCAAAAACAAGAGTTATTTTTGGAGGTGGTCCTGCCGGCGGAACATTCCAGGTTGTTGCAAATGCAGTGCAGGTTTACAAACCTATAAAAGGAGCTGCTGATTTCAAGGTGCAGGCACAGTCATCAGCCGGTTCTGTTGAAAATTTAAGAAAAACAAATGCCGGTCGTCAACACATGAGTGTTGTCTATTCAGGTCATGTATGGCTGGGCTTAAATGGTAAAATGAAAAATGACCCTACTGTTTATGATAAAGTTATGGCAGTTGCCTATCTTTATGGTGCCCCTGCACAGCTTGTGACCCATGCCGGTTCCGGAATCAAGAGCGTCAAAGATCTTGAAGGCAAGAAGGTCGGTGTTGGAAATGCGGGATCTGGTGCTTTTGCCAATTGCGAGCTTTTTTTCACACACATGGGTGTATGGGATAAAATTGAGAGAAATGCAATGGGATATAATGATGCAGCCCAGGCATTTGGAAACAATCAGCTTGATGCCTTCTGGCTCTTTACTGCCTTTCCAAGCGGTGCTGTTATAATGGCGGCACAGACAAACGATATTGAAATGGTTAATCTTGGTGCAGATGCTGAAGCCACTGGTTTCTATCAGAAATTTCCATATTTTGCAAAATTGAAAATCCCTGCCGGAACATACAAGGGCGTTGATGCAGATACTCCCTCATTTCAGGATTCAGCCCTGTGGGTTGCAAATGCAGATCTTTCTGATGATGTAGTTTATCAGATTCTTTCCATTATCTATACTGATGAAGGTATTAAACATATGCATGACCAGAAAAAGACCTTCAAGGAGATGGCCATTGCAACCGGTATTAATGGTATTGTAACTCCAATGCATCCTGGTGCTGAAAAATTCTGGAAAGAGAAAGGTGTTCTAAAATAACAAAAATTTGAATAACGTGAATAAAGGGGACAGATTTAAAATATTGAATCTGTCTCCAAAGATCGAAAGCATTCAAATTAAGGGATTGGTTCTGAGTTTGGTCATTTGTCTGAATCAGGATATCCAGGATAACCAGGATGTTCAGGATAATTACTTAATCCTGCCTGTTAATTTCGGGTATCCTGATTCAGACATCCCTACCAACATTTAACATTTTGTAGAAATTAGAACCCAATCCAAAATTAAATATCCATTCCTAACATAGACAAGCAATAATCCAAGAGCTTTTCTGATTCTCTTGTCATAATAATACGAAAATCAGAAATAAGAATCTAAATGATGTTTCAACAATTCTAAACAAGGCAGGCAGACAGTGTACGAAAAATTAAACCGGTTTGAAAAAATAGTCTTTGATATTTGCTCGGTTGCGCTGGTGCTGTTTTATTCATACGCAGCAATTATTCAGCCGGCATCCACCCAGTATCACAGGGGCATCTATGTGATTCTGACTTATATACTTGTATTTCTTATGTATCAATCAAAAACCAAAATCATGAGAGTGGTAGATTACATATTGATTCTACTTTCAATATTCTCTGTTGGTTATTGGATTATCAATTTTGAAGCTATCAACTACCGCACCGGTGCAGAGACTCCTTTTGATATGACTGTTGCTGTGATAGGTGTTCTTATCGGTATCGAACTTGCCAGGCGGGTGGTTGGAAACGTTTTTGTAATTATTGGCGTAATTATGCTGACCTACGGAGTTTATGGATACCTTGCCCCGGATATAGTCTCCCATGCAGGAGCACCTTTTAAAGAGCTTTGTACAAGTATCTTTTATATGAGTGATGGTGTTTTTGGTATTATGGCCAATGTTCTTGCCACTTATGTTATTCTGTTTGTGCTTTTTGGTGCATTTCTTGAAAAATGCGGTGCCCAGAAATTTTTCATTGACTGGCCACTTGCAGCAGTTGGACATAAAATTGGCGGACCTGCAAAGGTTTCTGTTATTGCAAGCGGGCTTTTTGGCTCAATTTCAGGAAGTGCCATTGCAAATACAGTTTCCACAGGTGCTTTCACCATTCCCATGATGAAGAAAGCAGGCTTTAAACCCCATGTTGCAGGTGGTATTGAGCCGGCAGCTTCAATTGGCGGTATGTTCATGCCTCCTATTATGGGTGCCGGCGGATTTATCATGGCCGAGCTTACAGGGCTTCCATACTCAAGAATTATGCTTGTTGCCATTTTCCCAGCTCTCATGTACTTTTTCAGTGTTTTTGTCATGGTTCACTATGAGGCAAAAAGGTATAACATTGTTGGCGAAAAATCAAAACACAGCGCAATGGAGATACTTAAAAAAGAGTGGTTTTACATTCTTCCCCTGGCTGTTATAACCGTGTTCATGCTCACAGGGTTTTCTCCTGGCTATTCAGCCATTGTGGGGCTTATCAGTTGTATCATTATAAGCTGGTTCAGAAAAGATACACGTATTGGTTTAAAGGAGTTTGTTGAAGCATCCCGTGAAGGTACCCAGAACAGTCTAAAGATTGGTGCAACAGTCGGGGTTATTGGTATCATAATTGGAGTTTTGACCTTTTCTGGTCTTGTGTTGACCTTTGCCGACATAATGATTGAGCTTGCAGGCGGTTCTCTTTTACTTACCATTTTTATGGTTGCTCTTGCCTCCCTTGTACTTGGAATGGGTGTACCTGTTACAGCAGCATATCTTATTACCGCTGTTGTGGCTGTTCCTGCCCTTACGCATCTTGGTGTTAACGAGCTTGCAGCACACATGATCGTTTACTGGCTGTCACAGGATTCCAACATTACGCCACCTGTCTGTATTGCAGCATTTGCAGGAGCTACCATTGCCAAGGCCAACATGTGGAAAACAGCTTTTACATCATTTAAATTTGCAAAATTCCTCTACCTTGGTCCTCTTCTTTTTGCCTATGTTCCAGGTTTCTCACTTGATGGCTCCACCATGGATATTGTCAAGGCATTTATTTACATAATGATTGGTACATATGCCTATGCATGGTTTTTAAGTTTTATCTGGGTTGATTCAATTAAGAACGTTTTCAGAAGCAAGGCTGTCAGTTGATGAATTTTTAGATGTGGCAGATAGCTCTGCCACATTCGTTATTTTATACTATTCTTTGGGGATAAACTTGGCGCAACAATAAAAAAATGAGGTTTTTTAATGATCTTACCTGAAGTGAATGTAAAAAATATTCTCTATCCCACTGATTTGTCAGACAATGCAAGGTATGCCTTTGCCTATGCTGTGAGTCTTGCCAATCTTTATGGTGCAAAAATTACAATTCTCCATGTGATGCCCGAGGATCAGAGCATATTTGAGTCCCATGTTGCAGGTTACATCAAATCTGAAAAATGGGAAGAGATCAAGGCTGCCCACTATAACCAGGCACGGGAGTCATTAATTGGCAAACAGCGGGATCATGTTATGATCCGTGAGGTTCTCGACCAGTTTTCTGAAGAGAGCAAGGGGCAGATGGGTAGAACCATTGGTGTTCCTGCTGATGAAATTCTAATTGAGCGTGGAAACCCTGTGGAGCAGATCCTGAAACAGTGCAGGGAGAAAGCGTGTGATATGATTGTAATGGGAAGCCGTGGACACAGCACCCTTGCAGATGTTGTCATGGGTACCATAACCAAACGTGTTTTGAGACGCTCTGAAAAACCGGTACTGGTTGTCCGTCTGCCGGATGAGGATTGATAACGCAAGATTGATAGCTGTTAGTCTGCCATCTATGACTGTTTATCTGTTATATTACGATTTGGAACAACAACATGAATTTGAAGCCTTGACAAAATAACGATTATTTACTAATACCGGATTTAATATAAAAGGGTCTCGACAGTTTGACGAGACCCTTTTTTTTGGCATAAGGGCAAAACTGTTACTGATGGCATTGACGGGAAATCATCAAAAAAATATGGATAAAATAGAGATATACGGGGGTACCCCCTTAAAAGGAACTGTACATATCAGCGGTGCAAAAAATGCAGCTCTTCCTCTGCTGGCATCTTCAATTCTTGTAAATGATAGTGTAATGTTTACAAATATTCCTGATCTTGTGGATATAAAAAGTATCTGCATGCTTCTTCAGGATCTTGGAGCAAAAGTAAAACGTTTTAAAAACAGTGCTACTGATTCCAATGCGGAAAATTCCGGAGTAGAAGTTGACGCATCAAGCTTGAACAAAATTGAGGCAGAATATGATCTTGTAAGAAAAATGAGAGCTTCAATTCTTGTACTTGGTCCCCTTGTTGCCCGTTTTGGCCATGCAAGGGTCTCTCTTCCAGGTGGATGTGCCATAGGAGCAAGACCTGTTGACATGCATCTTAAGGGACTTGAGGCGCTTGGAGCAGCTATCTCCATTGAACATGGTTACATTGAGGCAAAAGCAGGAAAGCTTAAGGGAAACGAGATATATTTTGATCTTCCAACAGTGACAGGAACCGAAAATCTTATGATGGCGGCAACACTTGCAGAGGGAACAACAACCCTTAGAAATTGCGCAAGGGAGCCTGAAATTGTTGCCCTTGCCGATGCTTTAAAAGCAATGGGTGCAGATATTACTGGTGCTGGAACTGCCGTTATCCGTATAAACGGTGTTAATGAGCTTCACCAGGCTGAGATAAAGGTGATTCCCGATCGTATTGAAGCTGGAACATTTATGGTTGCAGCAGCAGCCACAAAAGGAGATGTTGTGGTTCAAAACTGCGACCCTGAGCATATGGGGGGGATCATCAATAAACTTCGGCAGAGTGGTGTTGTTGTAGAAAACTTTGAAAATGCAGTAAGAGTGAAATGCCCAGGAACAATGAGGGGCACTGATATAAAAACCCTTCCATATCCGGGATTTCCAACAGATATGCAGGCTCAGTTTATGGTACTTATGGCCATAGCTGAAGGAAACAGCGTTATACATGAGACAATCTTTGAAAACCGCTTCATGCATGTCAACGAGCTGCAGAGAATGGGAGCTGATATATCCATCTCCGGTGGTAACTATGCAATGGTCAGGGGAGGACGGATTCTATCGGGGGCACCTGTTATGGCATCTGATCTTCGTGCCAGTGCGTCTCTTGTTATTGCAGGTCTTGTAGCAGAAGGGATGACAACCATAAACCGTGTCTATCACATTGACAGGGGGTATGAAGCCATTGAGAAAAAATTTTCGGAACTTGGGGCACAGATCCGGAGATGCTGAAAAGCCTGGGACTTCACGGCCAAATTCTCCAAAAAAAACTGGAACTTCACGGTCAAGCTATTCAATCCCTCCTTTGATTCCATTTTTTATAATCCTTTGTGCCGGAATAATTACATCTGAACACCTTCCAGGGTTTCAGATGCCGGCACTGTGTCTTGCAATCTTTTTTGTGATTAGCCTCTCTTTTATTTACTTCATTCCTGATAATCTCCCCCGAATCATTTCTTTTACTTTTTCAAAAAAAGTCTCTCTACTTGCCATTTTTTTTCTTGTTGGATACTACCTTGCCCACACTGTTTTCCATCCTTTTTTGCCTGAAAATCATGTTGTCAACTTTGCAGACAAAGGAGATTATGAAATTACAGGCACCATTGCATCAGAGCCGGAAGAGTTATGGAAAAGGGTCAAGTTCAGTATGGATATCCATTCAGTATCAAAAGAAATGGTCAATCATGATTTGATTAAAAAAAATGAGTTGCCTGAAAAAAACGGTAAATTACCCGAAGGAAAAAGCAAATTACCCGAAACAAAAGGTGAGTTACCTGAAAGAAAAGGCAAATTACCCGAAAGAAAAGGCAAATTACCCGAAAGAAAAGGCAAATTACCCGAAAGAAAAGGCAAATTACCCGAAAGAAAAGGCAAATTACCTGAAAGAAAAGGTAAATTACCTGAAAGAAATGATAAAGTACCTGAAAGAAGTGAAGCCATGGGGAAAGTACAGGTAAATATTTATACTCCCCTTGAAACCTACAGAAAAGGAGACTTGCTGAAGTTCAGAACAGATATTCGCTCATTGAGAAATTTCAATAATCCTGGTGGGTTCGACTATGTCAGATACATGAGAATGAAGGATATATGGGGGCGTATAAATATAAACGGCAAGAAAGTTGAAGTTATCAAAAGGGGGCTCGGCTCCGGTAACAGCTTCAGAAAAGATTTTATCAGGTTTATAGAGGAGCGTATTAAGGATAAAAATGCAGCAGCAATTCTGGTGGCATTGACAACCGGTTACAAGGATTTGATTCCGGATAGCCTGCGCCACGATTTTTCAGTTACAGGGGCAAGCCATATTCTCGCAATTTCAGGATTACATTTATCAATGATAGCAACTATCTTTTATTTTTGTTTTAATTTTTTATTATCCATGCTTACACCGTTGCTTATAAGAGGTTGGAGTCGTAAGCTTGCAGCGCTTCTGACACTCGTTCCGCTCTTTTGGTATGCTGTTATGTCAGGTTGGTCACCGGCAACAAGGCGTGCAATGATAATGATAATGATGTTCATGGCAGCATGGGTTACAGAGAGGGAAAGCGATGGTTTCAACTCCCTTTCAGCCGCAGGAATACTCATACTTCTGCTTGAGCCGGAAGCCATTTTCTCAATATCATTTCAGCTCTCTTTTTCGGCTGTTCTGTTCATTCTTGCAGGTATTTATCTTGTCAGGTTAAATCACAATTATCTTATTAGAGAACATAATTGCCTTAATGTCGAAAAAGGCTCTAATCTTACTGTTATCTACCAATACATCAAAAAAATTCCTTTCATGAAACAGGTAATAAATCTGATCTGGATATCTTTTTTTGCAACCCTGGGAACCCAGATACTAGTGATGCATTATTTTAATGTTTTTTCATTTTCAGGCATATTTACAAATCTCATTGTTATTCCTCTTATAGGGTTCATATCCCTTCCCCTTGGTTTGGTTTCACTCGGCACATATTCATTTTTTCCAGACCTTGCAAGTGCGCTTGTATCAGTTGCCGGTTATATCCTTTCCTCATGTATCTATTATATAAGGTTTCTTGGAGCGCTATCATTTACCTCCATTGAGACATTCACTCCAGATGGCCTGGAGATATTTTTTTACTATTTTTTTATGCTTTTGCTTTTTATGCGCATAGCAGAGAGTATCAAAAAAAGAGATAAAACAGAAATATCCGTATTTATGTTAAAAGGAAAATCTGTCAGGGTTATTATGCTTGTTCTAATCATCTTCTCTTCGTTTTTGTATGAGTTATGGTGGATAAAAAAAAGATTTTTCAATCATGAGATGGTTGTCACAATATTGAGTGTGGGGCAGGGCAGTTCCGCACTTCTTGAAATGCCTTACGGGAAAACCGTTCTGGTTGACGGTGGAGGATTTTCATATTTTTCAAGGTTTGACACAGGAGAGCATATTATTGCGCCCTTTTTACGGCAAAAAAAAATTCTTACCCTGGATGCTGTTGTCCTGACCCACCCTGAATCTGATCATATCAATGGGCTTGTATATATTATGGAGCATTTCAATGTAGGGGAGCTTGTCAAAAATCCCGATAAAAGAACGACCTCTGCATATAAAGATTTAATGACGGTTGTGGCTGAAAAAAAGATTCCTCTTTGTAATATAGTAGGCGCTGACAATATATTTGAGCCTATTCTGATAAAAAAGCTGGGTAAGGCTGAAATGCATTTTCTGCATCCTGTCAAAAACTTTCTTGAGGTATCTGGTGGAAATGACGACGTGAAGGTATCAGGTAAAAGGGGCAAAATTGAAAATATAAAAAAAGGTAAAACAAAAAACACAGTTGATTACAACAACCACTCCGTGGCATTCAGATTGATTTTTGGCAACAACACTATTTTTTTTCCAGGGGATATTATGTCATATGCAGAAGTAAATTTATCGCAACGTTATGGAAATAAATTAAAATCCGATATCCTTGTTTCGCCCCATCATGGAAGCTCTACTTCAAGCACTGATTTTTTCCTTGATAATGTTGCTCCTGAAAGTGTAATCATATCTTGTGGATGGGATAATCGTTTTGGTTTTCCCCATGAGCCTGTGATAAAAAGGTACATGAAAAGAAATATTGCCATATACAGGACTGACCTGAATGGTGCTGTCACTCTCTCTTCGGACGGGGTGCGATGGAAAATTTCACCGTCAGTAAAGTCCCTTGTTACATTACAAAATTAAATGGTATTACAGGTTCTACAGAGCCTTGAATCCCTAAAGGAGATACAGCTTGTTTTTTATCTATTTTCCCTGTGCTTTGATTGTCGCAATTGTTGTCTATTTTGATTCTATTAAATATAAAATGCCTGTTTGGTGGGCTCCTCTTGTGTTTTTTGCTCCTGCTGCCACTCCGATTTACCTTATCAAGACACGACGTAAAAAAAGCGTTATTCCAATAGCAGTTTGTCTTCTCATATCAGTTGTTGTGTTAGCAGGGGAGGGTTTTCTCTTTTCAAAGGCAAAGGATAAGGCTGAACTTGCAAGCCACTCTCCTGCTGCAAGAGAGATTATAAAATTTACAGACAGGATTAAGGATGTAGTAAATACTCTCAATTATTATACTATCAAACTTGAAGAGGTCAGCGGAGTTGGTGCAAGTACTGCCAATATCAACGAGACCCTTGACTTTGTAACGGATATGAAAGCCCTGCTGCGTGAGCATGAGAATCTGATAAATGGTTTTACCATGACAGTTAATGACTACAGAAATCTTCTAATTGCTGAAAAATTGGGATGGCTTCTTAACATTGAGGGATATTATACTGAAACAGTTGTTGTTAAATATCTTAAAAGCTTTGATGCTTATCTGGAATCTTTTGAATCTTTGCTGAAATATACAGGAGAGTATTTTGATGAGATTCAGATGAAAAGTTTAAAACACCGGAAGAATTATGACGGTTATTACATGAATTATGCCAGAGCTTTGGACAGGCACAGCAGAATTGATGTGGGCAGAATGAAGTATCAGTATAATTTTTTAAAGCACTACCCTGATCTGGAACCATATTTGCCAAAGGTGTTGGACAGTCGTTTTTTCAAGATATGGGTTAAAAAATGATATGACCGTAGTGCACTGTCAATACTTAATCAATACTTAATTTTAGGGTTATCTACAACGTAGAGACAAGGCATAACTTGTCTCTATTGTCACCCCCAAATATAAAAATGATAGTCATTTTGGCATCCTTCATATCATACAGAAAGTACGAACAGTATCCCCTAAAAACGGGCATTCTGTTCGGGAAAGTGTAAACTGGGAAATGAAGGATGCCGTCATTTTCACTGTAAAGGGTTTAAGGATTAACATGATGAAAAATCAGGCTAATCCCTTAATCATGCAAATCATGTTTTTAAAAAATGTTAACTGATAAATGAAACTTGCCTGCACTCATATGATTTTCTGCTTCAGAAGGCTACTTCTTGTCTCCCTTCCATACTGAAGAAATGGAATAATTACCCTGTTCTTATTTCCTCCAAGTGCATCGTAGGTTACACTTACCACAGGAACTCCGGTCATCTTTTCGATTTTTGCAGACATGGCTTCGGTTACAAGAGCAGGACAGCAAAATGACGGGCTTGCCTGTACAAAAAGGGCAAGATCAGGATTTTCCTTTATGGTGTAATGAATTTTAAGAAGGTTATCCATGGATTCTCCCGTATGTTCCGGCAGAAGTCCATATTGTGCAAGCACCTCTTCAAAAGAGTCATTGTATATGTGGTCAGGTTCATTAAAAAGCGGCTCAAAATGCCTGTAGTAGCGCTTTTCCATCTGGGTCATGGCAGTTAGAATCGCCTTGTATGACAGAAGGCTTGCATATTTTCCCTCCTTAAACCATTTCTTGAAATATGAACCTGCAATCATTTTTGCAAATCTGTAATAGGGAGTTGTTACAACTTCTCCGCCATGTTCCTCAATAAAATGGATCAGGTTTTGATTCATGATATCGTTGTCCCTGGCATAGAGGTCACCGAAAATACCAACTTTGGGCCTGTTATCCCTTGGTATTGTCCTGATTTTTTCAAACATGCCCAGAGCAATTTTCAATGTCTCTTCCCTGTCGCTTTTACCTTCAAAGGCCATTGTCAAGATATCTACAGCTTGTTTTATGGCTCTGTCTGTCTCACCTTTGACCTTTTCATAGGGGCGAAGTCTGCATCCAAGTGCTCTTAAAAGCCCGCCAAACATATGTGAAAAATAGGCATTGATGGCTGCGCTCATGGATATTTCACTTAAAGAGAGCTCCCCTTTATAAACTTCAGCTTTTTCAAACAAATCTGAATCTACATGAGAAAAGGAGCCCAGGATTGTTTTTATGTGATGGGGATAGAGCTTTATATTGCAGGCAATTTCCGATTTGCTGATCCAGAGGACGCACTTTTGGGGATCAAGATCATGATTGATCATTGTCTGAATATACCCGCTTGCAATGGCATTGAGAGGAAGGCATTGGCCGGTGTTGGTTTTCAGGCTCTGCTTTATGGTTTCAGGGGTCTCTTCCATGAGTATTGCATTATAACCTTCTCCTCTTAGTGTTGCAGCCAGAAAGTGACAGGTGATGGAATCCCAGTTGGGCACAATAATGGTCTTATGGTTAAGTGATGTTGCAAATTGGGGATTTATGTGGGAAAGCTCAACCTTATGGCGAATATTACCGTGGGTGTTGAAGTTCCTGAATGCCCTTACCGCCGCTTCAATGCGGGTCTCATAGCCGACACTTGAGTCATGTTCATCAAGCTCCAGCACAAGGTAGGGTTTGTCATGGGCCTCCATGATCTTTTTAAAATAATCCACGCCAAATGAGTCAGGCGTACACTTAAATGACGTCACATATACAGGAAAAAGGTTGGGGGTTCTTGCAACAACAAGAGCTGTTTTAAGAATAGTTGCTGCGTGTTGCCAGTGGATTTCCCGAAGAAGCGGTTCTATTTCCGAAAAATCGTGGGAATCAAGATCCAGCATATCCTGGAAAAATGCCTTTACATCAAGGGATGAAAAAATATCAGGGATTCTGCTGTTAAGGGAGTCTGACAAAATTGTGTATGGTCGCCCCAGAAGTACAACTTTAATGTCATCAGAAACTTTATTATCAATGTTCAGTTCTGGTTTTTCCTGTTTTTGCATGGCTTTATCAGGTTGATGATCAGAATTGTTTTCCCATTCTTGGCTACCTTCTCCATTAATGCCTCTGTTAATAGGAGTATCCATGCAGATGTTCATGTTGGCATTGAACAGGTCTTTGAGTTCCTCGTCAGCACCTCTTTTCCACTCAACTGCCTTGTCATAGGCAGCGGTTATTTCAAAAAAGCTGATATCTGCCCGGTCAATTTTTTTTAACGCCCTGTAAATCTCTATTTTAGTATAAAAATTTGTATAGAGATCTTTCACAACTGGTGAAATAAGTCGCTTTTGCTCCATTGAAGGTACAGATGCAAGTACAGAAGGCAGATACTGGGTGTAGTAACAGTATTGCCGCCTTATTTTTTTATCTCTGTTCTTGTTTTCAAAGTAATAGGGCAAAAAGACATAGTCTGCCTTTTCCATGAGATGGTCAACATGACCATAAACAGATGTGGCAGGGGTACAAAACTCTGCACTGGCAAGTGCTCTGCCACGGCTTACCGGATTTTTCATCTTTCCACTGGTGATGATTTTAATACCAAGATAGTTGAAAAAAATCTTCCAGAAATCAAGGTCTTCAACCATATGAAGCGCTGCCGGAATTCCCATGCTAAATGAGTGTTTTGCAGGTGATGGATGGGGAAGTGTCACAGCTTTTTTGCGTGCCTTAATAAGATGAAAAATTTTATCTTTTGGCACATAATGATCTGTCTGGTAATCTCTTCCGCACAAAAAACCAAATGCCACAGTCTCCTGAGGCATTTCAACAATTGTCAGTTTGCAGTGGTTGGTACACAGCCTGCATGTCTCCTGGCGGACAGGAATGTTCTGTTTCCATAGATCAACACCCCTGAAACTGCTTGATTCTGCTCTTGGGTTGTCATTTTCGTTGAGTTGCTCATGGGGCAGAAGATTGTTTTTTGTCTGTATATCTTTTAAGGTAAGTGCAACTCCAAGGGCTCCTGTCAGATGGCAATATTTTGATACATGGAGAGGTTTTTTAAGTCTCTGTTCAAATGCAGCCACAAGTGCCCGGTTTTTTGCAGTTGCTCCCTGGAAAAGAATTGTGTTGCCGATTTTGGCTTCTGTTGCAACCTTGGTCATGTAGTTGTCCCTTACAGAGTGCAGGGCAGATGCCAGAACCTCATCTACGCTGTATCCTTCAGAGAGGAAATGGTTCATGTCCCTCTCCATGAATACAGTGCATCTGTCACTTGATGTTGGGGACTTTACAGATTCAGTTCGTGCTGAATATTCAGAAAGAGGGCAGCCAAGTTTTGATGCCTGCTCCTCAATGAAGCTGCCGGTACCTGCGGCGCATACTGTATTCATGAAGGAGGAGGTTACAACTCCGTTTTTCATGGTTGTGAACTTTGCATCCTGCCCACCAATTTCAATTATGGTATCAACATTTTCATTGAGTTCATATGCTGCCCTTGAGTGTGCCGTGATTTCATCAAGAACAAGATCTGCTCCTATGATACCGGCAGAGAGTTTTCTTCCTGACCCTGTTGTTCCGCATCCCTTTACAATTAGATTCAGATCATGCTCTTCTGTAAAATTGTGTAGCGCCTTGAAAAGTGCCTGCACTGCCTGGACAGGTCTTGATGCTGTTCTTGTGTAAAATCCGGCAACAACTTCTCCTTTTTCTGTAATGACAACTCCCTTGGTACTTGTTGAGCCTACGTCAAGGCCAAGGTAGCAGGGCAGGGTGGTTGTGGAAGATGACTTTTCGATATTTTTAATTGAAACGTTATTTTTAATTGAAACGTTATTTTTAATTGAAATGCTATTTTTGATTGATGATGGATCCATGTAGATATCTGTTTCAACATTTTCATATATATACTGACTGAAGCTTGTGAAATCAGGATAGCTTGACAGGACAAGATCAAGTTCAGGGTAAAAGAACTTGTTCTGTTTTTCACGTTTTTCAATGAGTGAACTTGCTGATTCAATGGTAAAAGAGAGAATTTTTCCATCATCATTACTGTTGTCATCTGATTTCAGCCAGCCATTAAGGTTCTCTGATTTAAGATCGCATGAAGAGAGTGATTGCGGGCAGCTTATAGATGTTTCATTCAGATTCCTGATTTCGTCTGCAAGGCAGAGGGCGGCTCCAATGGCTCCGTAAAGATGTGAATATCCGTCATCACGCAACAATGGTGTGCCTGTGAGTGCTTCAATATGGTTTTTAACAGAGTCATTTCTTGAAACACCGCCACTGAAAATAACAGGGGTTCTTATGGTCTCATTGCTGAAAAGAGTGTTATATATATTTTTTGCAAGACCCTTGCAAAGCCCATCACATATTTGTGGAACAGAGAAGCCTTCCTGCTGGGCATGGATAAGATCTGTTTTTGCAAATACCGCGCACCGAGTTGCAATGTCAGGGATGTCAAGGGTATTTTCAAATGCTGCCTGACTCAATGCCTGGGGGGATAGAAGACCAAGTCTTGTTGATTGCTGGTCAAGGAAACTGCCGGTTCCGGCAGCACATGATGTATTGTTTCTGGCCCCGCAATAGTTTTGCATCTCATCAAAAAGACTGAGACTGAATCTTTCCCCTCCAACATGGAGAATTGAACCTATATCACTGTGAAAAAATTGAGCTGCCTTTATGATGGAAACCTGATCATCATAGGTCATGCTTCTTTTTACTGTTAAAGGGGTGGAGGCGGTGGCTGCAACATGGGTAAATTGATTGAGATCAATATCAGAGAGAGCTTTTTCAATACCTTGTTCAACATTACCGTGGTGAAATGCAGAGTTGCGGCATATAATTTCCCTGTCCATTGTAATGCCGGCAATTGATACAGATACTGAACCAATATCTATTCCCAGAATAACATCAACTTTTTTCATCTTCAGATTTTCTCCTTTACTTCATTCCAGAACTCTTTGACTCCCTTCCGCCAGCCATCAAGGAAGAGTTTGCCATATTTATTAATGGTATCAGAGGATATATCAATAAAATGGTCAGATTCTGCAAGCTCACTGAAATAGCTTCCAAGCATTTTATCTGATGCCATCTGGGAGTGCCCCTTTAATTCAAGAGCATACATAAGATCCTCATAATGGGCGCTTTTTGCCCATTTGAATCCGTGCATTTTTCCGTTTTCAGAATAGTTGCCCTCTGATTGTCTTTTTTCATTTTTCAGACGTTCAATTATCTGGGACATGTCATGGTCTTCTTTTATACGCCTTTGAAATTCCTCTTTTTTATGGATAGCTTCTGTAAGAGCATCCTGAAACATTTTTGATAGATTGAATGATTTTCTCCAATCTTCCATCTTTTCGTACAGCATATCAGGAATGCTCAGTGTTATTTTACGTGTCATAATGTGGTTATCCTGTTTTTCAGGTTTTAGTGGTGCTGGAAATATTCTGGGTCTGTTGGTGCCGGAAATATTTTGCATTTCAATACGTACTGTATTTTTGAGGTGGTGTCAATCTAATGGTTATGTAATGTCTCAAGATCGACATCTTATTGCTTTTTGCTATTTGCTGAGTGTTCTTTCAAGGTTTGATTGTCGGGTAGAAAATGCCTTGAACCTTTGAAAAGCCTTAAAAGTAAGCCGACAGTTTAAACTTGAAGAAGCACTGAGTTTGTCTGAATCAGGATAACCAGGATAAACAAGATGTTCAGGATAGATAATCCTGCCTTATCCTGTTAATCTAATGTCAGTCATTATTGTGCACGGCATCAGATTTGCATACACATTCAAAGGTTTTCATAAATAGAGATTGCCGTGAATTACTACAGTTGGGGATTAAAGATGCCTGGAAATGATGTTATATAAAAAGTTTACTTTTTATATTCTTTATTATATTAAGGAGTTGATTTTTAATAACTTGCCCATTCACCTCATCCCCCAGCCACCTCTTACAGACTTGCGAGGGGGAGCTTGGGAAAGTTATTTCAGACTCATTCCTAAGGGAATTCATTGAACACGTTTTTTTGAACAAAAACTTTGGGCTTAATAAAAATAGATGATTACAGAATCCATCCGGAAAGTTGGCTCCGGCACAATTGACATGATAGAAGGTACGGGAAGATTTTTTGTTTTTCTGTTTTCAGGTATTTTCAATATCTTTACTTTTCCGTTTCAGCTATGGAAGATTATTGAACATACCTGGTTTATGGGAGCCAGATCCATGGGTGTTATCCTGCTTACAGGAACGTTTACCGGAATGGTTCTTGGGTTGCAGGGATATTATACACTGACAAAATTCGGCTCAGAGGGGATGCTTGGCTCTGCTGTTGCCTTGACTCTTATAAGGGAACTTGGTCCTGTGCTTACAGCAATAATGATAACAGCAAGGGCAGGTTCAGCCATAGCCGCAGAAATTGGAGTTATGAGAATTTCAGAGCAGATTGATGCCCTTGAGACAATGGATATTAATCCTGTCAGGTTTGTCTTTTCTCCACGCCTTGTGGCAGCACTGATAAGTTTTCCTCTTTTGACCGCTCTTTTTGATGCCATAGGAATTTTTGGGGGTTTTATCACAGGCTCGTGGCTACTTGGTATTAATGCAGGTATTTATATTTACAGGGTTGCAGACAGCGTTGTAATGGCAGATATTACTGGTGGTTTTGTAAAATCATTTGCTTTTGCAATAACTGTTACAACTATTTGCTGTTACAGGGGCTTTTTTACCCATCTTCAGACAAGTGGCGGATTCGGGGCAAAGGGTGTCAGCTCTTCAACCACAAGGGCTGTGGTAAACTCCTGTGTTCTTATCCTGATTTTGGATTATATAATTACATATTTATTGCTTTAAAGGCTTTGTTGTTATGACATCCCCGTTGATTGAGCTTAAAAACATTCATAAAAAATTCGGCACAAACCATGTAATGCAGGGAGTTGATCTCTCAATTAATGAAGGGGAGATTACAACTATTATCGGCAAGAGCGGTACCGGCAAGAGCGTTCTTCTCAAACACATTATAGGGCTTATGCATCAGGATTCCGGAAAAATAACTTTTTCAGGCAAAGATACAGGCACCATGACCCACAAGGAGCGCAGGGCATTCAAACAGAGGTTCAGCTACATGTTTCAGGAGAACGCTCTTTTTGATTCCATGACAATCTATGATAATATTGCTTTGCCACTTTCGGAAAAAGCTGTTTTTCCACGGGATATTATAAGAGCAAAAGTTAAGACCAGAATGGAGCAGCTTGATATTGGAGAGACTGCATCAAAATATCCGGCACAGCTTTCAGGGGGAATGAAAAAAAGGGTAGCCCTTGCAAGAGCACTTGTCACAGAACCTGATATTGTGCTTTTTGATGAGCCTACAACAGGGCTTGATCCCCTCCGTAAGAACGGAGTCCATAAAATGATCCACTCCTATCAGAAGATGTTTGGCTTTACAGCAGTGGTTGTGAGTCATGAGATACCCGATATATTCACAATTTCCCAGAAAGTTGCCATGCTTGACAAAGGCAGAATCATTTTTCAAGGCACTCCGGAGGAAATTATGAATTGTGAAGTTGAAAACATCTATTCGTTCATTCATGGCAAGGGGGATGTTGAGTTTGAATAGTTGAATGCTCTCTCCATTTGTAGTAGTGTTATCCCTTTGTCAGAAATTAAAGCCATATTTGCTTCAGGAAAATTAGTATGAAAAAAGAGAAGATGGAATTTTATGTTGGTATTTTGATGATCATTGGTCTTTCTTGTTGTGCCTATCTTATAATTGTGCTGGGTGGTGCCAATGTAATCAATAAAAATGATTACAGGGTCTTTGCATATTTCAGCTCTGTTGCAGGGCTTAAGGCTGGTGCAAATGTGGAGATGGCAGGTGTCGAGATCGGAAATGTCATATCCATATCACTTGATATGGAACGTCTGCTTGCAAAGGTTGAACTTGGAATCAGGGAGAATATAAAACTTGCTGAGGATGTCCTTGCGTCTGTTAAGACATCCGGTGTAATAGGAGATAAATATATAAATTTATCACCTGGGGGGTCGGAAATCTTTCTGGAGTCCGGAGACACCATTTTTAATACAGAATCTGCCATTGACATTGAAGCTCTTGTGAGCAAGTACATTTTTGGAAAAAAGGAGGAAGAGTAGATGGAGAACTGGTGTAAAAAAATATTAAATGGATTTGTCCCAATAGCAAAATTTTCACAGTTTTCATCAACTATCCTGCACCATGAGAATAATGAGTGCTTTTTTCATACTGAATCTTTGTGCCCGAACTCAACGCTTACCCTCGACCATGAAATGACTAAAGGAAATTCTCATGGTAAAAGAGTTATCACATTAGCCTTCTGTTTACTGTTTTCTCTTTTGTTTTTTTCTCAAGCTCTTGAGGCACAGACTAAATCTGCTGATGTTGAGTCCCATGAGGTATTGAAAAAAGGCATTGATGATATTATATCCATTATTAACAGTCCTTTGTATTCCGAGGAGAGCCAGAAAAAGGCAAGAGGAGATCTTCTCTTTGCAAAAGCCGAAGAGCTGTTTGATTTCAGGGCTTTTTCCATGGGAGCTTTAAGCAGGAACTGGCGTCGTTTTTCAGATGCTGAACGTTCTGAATTTACAAAATATTTTGCAAAACTTATTGCAAATACATATTTGTCAAAAATTGATGACAGCAGCTTTAAAAACCTTGACATCAGATATACCAAGACAGAAATGCTTGAAGCCACAAAATCAGGCATTGAACGGGTGGATATCTTTACAGAAGTGCATCACAATGATGTGGTAACACCTGTTGACTACAGAATGATGAAAGAGCCTCAAGGTAAATGGCAAATTTATGATGTAAAGATTGAAGGAGTAAGTCTTGTTGGTAACTACAGGGAGCAGTACAGAACCCGTTTTAATGACAAGCCGGAAGACTTGATTCTTGAAATAAAGGAGAAAATCAAGCAATGAGATTGTTTATTACTTCAGAGGGTTTATTAGAAAGTCTCCGTAACATACTGATATACAACTACTATAATGTTTTCGTTGTGATGCGTCAGAAAATATGGGGGGGGATAAGAAAATTCCCCTATTTTAAGGTTCTTCTGGATTTTTATACTTCTTTGTGGCAGATGGTGCTGCCATGGCTGTTTATAATAAAATTCCTGTCTTTTGAGGCTGTTACGGGCTTTTATACTTTGTTGTGCCTACCTAAGCATGGGGGTGGAGGTGAAAATCTTGGTAAAGGGATCTCTTTAATTGGTAAAGGGAGCTTTTTAAAAAAACTTTTAGTCTGTTTTTTTATTGTTTCAATATTACCTGTAAATTTTATTTTATCATCAGAGAACAGTTGGAAAATTGAGATCAAGCATGCTGTTGCTATGGCTGTTGAAGATTCAACCAATGTAAATGAGGATATAGAGAGCAGTAAAGACTCTAAAGCCATTGAGTATGAAGATATGGGCGTAATGGATGAACTTTTTGAATATGATGAGCCTGAAACTTCTGAAAAGGATGATTTTGTAGCTGATCCCCTTCATACTGTAAATCGCGCCTTGTTCTATTTTAATGATAAATTTTACTTCTATCTTTTAAAGCCCGTTGCTTTGGGATATCAGAAGGTAACCCCTCTTTTCCTCAGAAAAGGCGTTGCTAATTTTTTTAACAATACTCTTTTTCCTTTAAGGTTTGTCAATAATATCCTCCAGGCAAAATTCACAAGGGCAATGACAGAAGGTAAAATATTTTTCATCAATACAGTTGCAGGTGGATTGGGCTTTGCAACTCCTGCCCAGGACTATTTTGAATTGAAAAACTACCCTGAAGATCTTGGGCAGACCCTTGGAAGCTATTCAATTGGAGAAGGATTTTATGTTGTTCTTCCTCTTCTTGGACCTTCAACTCTAAGGGATCTTGTAGGAACAGCAGGAGATTACTTTTTAAAGCCCGTCACTTATGTTGAGCCGGCAGAGCTTGCCATCGGGGTTAGCACACTAAATACCGTTAATGCAACCACTTTCAGGATAGGTGATTATGAAGCTCTTAAAAAAGCAGCTCTTGATCCATATGTGGCATTAAAAGATGCCTATATTCAGATGCGCAGGAAAAAGGTGGAAGAGTAGGAGGGTATAGTGTTCATAAGTCAGCTTTTTTTATTTCCGAGCGAATTATATGTAATAATATTCCCATGATGGTACCAATTTGTTCTATATAATACTCTTTGATATCAATATATAACCTGTCGTCAAGTTTTAGAAATCTCCAGTTGCTTCCAGTTGTTACGACACCATATATGTTTTTTATTTTACACTTTTTTTGTTCATTAAAAATTTTTGAGGCTACCATTTCTGCCGCACATTGTGCCAATCCGGATTTTATATTATCATTTTTTGCTTCTACAATTAAAACAACAGGAGAGCTTACATAAAGCTGTTCCTCAGAGAGTGAAATAATATAGTCACAAATTCCGTTGAGCCCCTTTTCTTTATCAACATTGAATTCAACACCTGAGAAGAGACTTATTCGATGTTCCAGAATTTTTCTAAGTTCAATGAGAATTGGTGTCACTATCATTTCGGAACGGGCTTTTTCTGTATGTATTGCAAGAGCAAGAGGAATGTTTTCTTCGAGAATTTCGTTTAACGAATCGCTGATTTTCTCCTTTTCAATATTGGGAAAAATATTTGTCTTTTGCTCTATTTTTATATTAAATTTATCTTTTATATCACTTATTGTATAATCACTGTATGACATATTCAATACCTCCTGCTTCTGATACATCTGGTATCGTATGAAAGATGCCTACTATTTAACCTTGAAATTTGCGCTTATTTTAAAAAGATCCGTTGCAGGAAGATTTAGAATATCGGTAACGCCTGTTCTTTCAGATATTTCAGCCAGATTCTGTTCAATAATTGACATTGATTCAGCTATGAATGTAAACCAGATGTTATATTTGTGATTTCTCATGTAGTTATGTGTAACTCCAGGATATCCATTGACCACATCTGTAAACTTGCTGACTTTATCTTCTGGTACATGTGCTGCGCACAATGTACTGAAGAAGCCCAGTTTGTAAGGCCCGAAATTTCCTCCGATCCTCCTTATAATTCCATCCCTTTTCAGATTTTGTACCCTTTGGATAACCTCGTCTTCTGTCAGACCGAGTTCTTCTGCAATTACAGCATAGGGTCTTGGGTCAATGGGAAAAAATGTCTGTATCCGGTTAATGATTTTTTTGTCAGTTTCATCAATTTTGGCCATATTGTTATTTCCGTCAGTTGCTTGTTTTGATATACTCGTCTCATCTTTGTTTTAAAAAAAATGATGTTATCGTAAAAAGTCCAAAACGCCAAAGTCGCTATTAATATGGGTTACGGCTAAAAAAATCCCAAAATCGGACTTTTTACAGGTTCATCAAATTTAAAAATAAAAAAGACTCTGCAAATTGATCTTGATGAAGATCCATGCAGAGCCTTTTTATAAAGCTATATCATATGGCTTAAAGGATTATACGCAGCCGGTTGGTTTTGGAAGGCCGGCCATTTTACATGCTCCCTTTCCAGGTCCTGACGGAAACAGCTCATAGATGTGTTTCAGTTTGTATTTTGTCAATTTGGAAAGTACACGTACCATTGGCGCAATACCATTTTTCTCATAGTAGTCCTGAAGAACGTTAACAACTTTCCAATGCTCGTCATTCAGCTCATCGATACCTTCCTGCTGTCTTACATATTCAACCCAGTCATTTGTAAAAGTTTTGTAGTCAAGCAGAAATCCATCTTCATCGATCTCAAAAGTTGTTCCATTCATTTCTACGGTTGCCATTAAACTACCTCCTGGTTAAAAAAAATAATTGATGTTCTATAAAGTAAGCTTGCCGTCTTATCTCTTAGAATTGATAATTCTTTACATTATCCCACACGGATACTCTTGTCAATATGTAGATTTAAAGGTTTTAAAAAAAATCTCTGAAAGTGGTGTATAGCTGCTTTATCCCTTACATTCAATCTTTGTTTTGAAATTTGTAAAATTTTATTTTTTTTAGGGTTGACAAGCCTTAAAAACTCATTTAATGGTAAATCATACTAAATTAGTAGGGATATATCCAACCTATTTGGTCGGGTATAAGATGAAAAACACATTTTTGATTCAAAACGAGGAATTAACCATGTCCAAACTAAAATTATCTCTGAGGTTGATGTTTGCGTATTTCGCAGCTTTCCTTGCTTTCTCCTTTCTGGAGCAGCCTCATCTTTATGGTGAGGATGAGTCTCTCCATAAAGGCAGAAGCGACGGGATTGTTATTGACCTCCCGACATCCCCTGGTGGAGAGCAGATGCCAGGGGTAACATTTTATCATGATCTTCATACTAAGCAGCTCAATGATAAAGAGAAGGATTGCAGCGTATGCCACATGAAGGAGCCAAATGAAGATCGTTTTGTTTTTAAGTACAAGCGTTTAAAAGATAGTGAAACTGAAACTGACATGGCTGTTTATCATGATAACTGTATTGCCTGTCATGAGGATGTAAAGAGTAAGAGTAAAAAGAGCGGCCCCCTTGAAGCCCAGTGCAGGGAGTGTCACAACACAAAAGATGGTGATATCTCCTCATGGCAACCCATTGTTTTTGATAAATCTCTGCACAATCGCCATGAAACAGCTAAAGCTATTGTAAGCCCCATGGGCAAAGATGAGCCCAATTGCAGCGCCTGTCATCACGGTTATGATGAAAAACTTGACAAGCTTTTTTATGACAGAGGGCAGGAGGGCTCATGCCGTTACTGCCATAAAGATTCAGGTTCTGCCCCTTTTGAAACACCCTCAAAAATTATTTCTTCCTCAAATTCTGCTCAAAAATCCATAACATTGCAAAAAGCTTCTTCCATGAGGGATGCATCTCACAATTCATGTGTAAACTGCCATATTGTTGAGATGAAAAAATTTGCAGGTCCTGTTAACTGTAGTGGTTGCCATGATCTTGAAGAGCAGAAGAAAATTGATAAACTTCAGGTGGTGCCTCGTCTTAAAAGGGAACAGCCGGATGTTGCAATGATAACAGGATGGGAACCTGCTGCTTCCATGGAGAGCAATCAATCCCAGGAAGAGATAGAAAAAATTGTTGAGAACATTAATCAGTATATGAAACCGGTTGTTTTTGACCATAAGAATCATGAGAACAATACAAAGGATTGTAGAACCTGCCACCATGACACACTGAAAAATTGCAAAGAGTGCCATACCCTTAAAGGGAGTGACAAAGGCGGATTTGTCAACCTTGAAAGCGCCATGCACGATATCAAGAGCGACAGAAGCTGTATGGGATGTCACGAAATGTATAAGGCAGCGTCTGATTGTGCTGGCTGTCATGCCCAGATGCCTGAAAAATCCTTTGCTCAGACTGATAGTAGTTGTGCTGTATGTCACGTTGTAGATGCTGTTGAATCCGGACTTCAGAAAATGGATAAAACTGCAATGAATGCTGCGGCAGAAGCTCTTTTAAAGGCAAAAACAGATGAATATCAAAAAGTTGCCAATGATAAAATTCCTGAAAAAGTTACCATTGGCTATATTGCTGATAAGTATGAACCATCTGAATTTCCCCATGGCAAAATTGTGAAAGCCATAGAAAAACGCATTGAGAAAAGCAAAATTGCCAATGCATTTCATAAAGATGGCACGACTCTTTGTGCCGGATGTCACCACAACAGCCTTCCAACTGAAAAACCCCAAAAATGCATATCCTGCCATGGAAAAGGCGATATGCTAAAAAATGACGGGCGTCCAGGCCTTATGGGAGCTTATCATGGCCAATGCATTACATGTCATCAGAAGATGAATGTTGAAACTGTTGCTGCAACGGATTGCAATAAGTGTCATAAGGAAAAGAAGTAAAATAGTCGAGATGTCAGGATAAATTTTTAGGTAACATAGTGCTTCTTCAGGTTTAAACTGTCAGGTGAATTTTCAAAAAATTCAAAGCTTCAAGATATTTTCTACCTGACAATCAAACTTTGAAAGAACAATAGATAGAGGAAATATTATGGCAATTACCCGAAGGAAATTTTTGGGCTGGGTAGGCAGCGCAGCAGCAGGATCGGCCATGCTGGCCGGAACATCTGCCCATGGTGCCTCCAACAGGGAATTTAAAGGTTATCCCGAAAGCTTTGGCGTTCTTCATGATACAACAAAATGCATAGGATGCCGAAAGTGTGAACAGGCATGTAACGAAGTCAACCACATGCCTGCCCCGCAGGAGACTTTTGATGATTTAAAAGTTTTGGAGGTGGAGAGACGGACAACTGCTGTTACCCATACAGTGGTCAATAAATTTGGCAAAAATCGTGGCACTGCACTTTCTCATGGGACAGATGCTCTTTCTAAAGGCCTTCACGCTGATAAGGAAAATGGAGTTCCTGTTCCAGTAGGATTGGAAGCCAACAGGGAAATATTTGTAAAAAAACAGTGTAATCACTGCCTTGAGCCAGCCTGTGCATCGGCCTGCTTTGTAAAGGCGTTTAATAAGGATAAAAGCGGAGCTGTCACATATGACGCTTCTCTTTGTGTTGGTTGCCGATACTGCATGATTGCATGTCCATTTAATATTCCAACCTACGAATATGATGAACCTCTTACCCCGAGGGTCATGAAGTGTACCATGTGTCTTCCGCGTATAAATGAGGGAAAACTTCCAGGTTGCGTGGAAATCTGCCCAAGAGAGGCTCTTCTCTTTGGAGAGCGTGATGAGTTGATAAGGCAGGCCAGGATGAGAATTCAGAAATATCCTGACCAGTATGTGGATCATATCTATGGTGAACATGAGATGGGCGGAACAAGCTGGCTCTATCTCTCTTCTGTTCCATTCAGTGAGATTGGCATGAGAGAGGATCTGGGAACTCACTCAGCTCCGGAGCTTACATCTGGTGCCCTTTCGGCAGTACCAATGGTTGTTGGTCTGTGGCCGGTACTTCTCACCGGTGTTTATGCCATCTCTAAACGCAAGGATAAAATTGCTGAAGAGGAGAAAGTCGAAGCAGTTGCAATGACAAAGTCGGATGCAGAAAAACAGAAGAGTGAAGAGCTTTCAAAACTCAAGGAGAAGATGACAAAGGAGAAGGATACGGCTGTTAAAAATGCTGTAAAAAAAGCGCTGGATGATGCTGCAAAGGCTGCCGAAGAGGCAAAAAAGGCTGCTGCAGAAGCAGAAAACGCTGATGAACCGGCATCCGGGGAGGACAAATAATGGCTTTCAGGAAACCACTTGTGAATACAAAAATTGAAGCCACACCAGTGAATATAGTGACAGGTATTATTCTGGTTGTGGGTCTGATACTGACTGCGGCACGTTTTTTTGGCGGCCTTGGTACAGTCACAAACCTTGATAACAACAACCCCTGGGGGATATGGATAGGCTTTGACCTGCTTTGCGGTGTTGCCCTTGCTGCCGGCGGTTATGTCACCTCTGCCGCCTGCTACATTTTTGGGCTGAAGAGATTTCATTCAGCGGTACGTCCCGCTATCCTTACGGCATTTCTTGGATATGCCCTTGTTGTCTTTGCGCTCAACTACGATGTCGGACGCCCCTGGAGACTTCCATATCCCATATTCTTCTCTCCTGGCACATCATCGCTTCTTTTTGAAGTGGGCCTGTGCGTCTTTTTGTACCTCAACGTACTTTTTATTGAGTTTACCCCTGCTGCACTGGAGTGGCTGGGACTTGGTAAAATCAGAAATTTTGTGGTGAAGCTGACCCTTGTTCTGACAATATTTGGTGTTGTCCTTTCCACCCTTCATCAATCTTCCCTTGGTGCTCTTTTTCTGATTGCACCTTCAAAACTTCACCCCCTCTGGTATTCCGGATACCTTCCTGTTTACTTTTTTGTATCAAGTATTTTTGCAGGCATGTCAATGGTGATATTTGAAGGTTCCCTTGCCCATCGTTATCTCCATGATAAAATGGATGATACTCATCTAAGTGAAAGTGACGGTGTTGTCATTGGATTTTCAAAAGCCGCTTCCTTTGTAATGATGGCATACCTTGGCATCAAGCTTGTGGGGCTTGCCATTGATAACAACTGGCACTACCTCTTTACAGGTTGGGGTATGTGGTTTCTTCTGGAGCTTGTGGGTTTTGTGGCACTGCCGGGTTTTATGTATGCTGTAGCTGCCCGTGATAAAAATGTCAAACTTGCAAGGATAGCCTCTGTTTTTGCGGTGCTTGGTGTTGCCTTAAACCGCCTGAACATATCTCTGATTGCCTTTAACTGGCATCTTCCATCTGCCCAGCGCTATTTTCCAAGTTGGATGGAGATTGCAACATCCATTTTTATTGTGACCCTTGGTATTACGGTTTATAGATTTATCACAAATCATATGCCGATTTTGTTTGAGTATCCTGAATACAAACAGGAGCATTGATTTTAAAAGAGAGCTATACTAAAGAGAGCTATACTGTTCCAGATAATTAAATTGGCAAGCAGTGTAGGGGCAATCCCTTGTGGTTGCCCTTCAGAATTGAGAATGCCAAAATATTTTTCTGGAAATCTATAAAATATCAACAGGAGATATTGTCGTGGAACATATTTTTTATACATTGCAGGATTTTATGGTTTACACCAAAGGCATTACCTACCTCATTATGGGTGGGCTTCTGGTTTTTTTTCCTCTCTTTTGGCTTTTTCTGACCGGAAGAGATGAAAAGAACAAAACTTTTTAAATTGTCAGTAAATCTCCATTTTACGATCTGGAATAGCCGGGGTTCGGGGACTATTAAGTTTTAATCAGGAAAAGCTCACCATCTTCCCCTCTCAAAGAGTTGCGAGGGGAGAATAGTCCAAAAAAGGTACACTCAAATCAATCCAATATGCCTTATTATCTTATCCTGGTTTCTTACAGATCGTTAAAAAATTGGTAGTGTCATAAAAGTGTTGATATCTTTTTGTGAAAGCCCTGCTGAATCAAGGTTTGTGAAGAGCTCATCAACATATTTGGGACACCACCAAAAAATTAAATAAATATAAAATAAGTACAAGGAGGCATTGATGTACGAATTTATAACCGGTTTTATGTTCTGGCTCTCCCTTGGAGTCTGCCTTGCTGGGATGCTCATCCGTACCGTTCTCTATTTCAGGGGGCTTGCATGGAATCTTGACCGGGTTGCATACAAGGCATATCCAAAGGATGGTTTTAATGGTGCTATGCGTTCCATTTATAAATGGCTTCTTCCTTTTGGAACACATGGCTGGAGAAAACAGCCCTTTATGACAGTAATTTTTTTCTGTTTTCACATTGGTGCGGTGATAGTTCCTCTTTTTCTTGTGGCACACAATCTTTTCCTTGAGAAGAAAACCGGACTGAGCCTTTTTACAATCAATAACAGTGTTGCAGATTTTTTGACCTGGCTTGTGGTGGCAAGCGCTATACTTATTGTTCTTCGTCGTATTGCCCTGCCGGAAGTCCGTATTATGACCACATGGTATGATTACCTTATAATTCTTATCTCTGTACTTCCTTTTATTACAGGTCTCATGGCCAGGTACGAGGTGGGTAATTATAACTTCTGGCTTCTTGCTCATATATTAAGTGGCGAAATTCTGTTGCTCGCTATACCCTTTACCAAGTTATCACATGTATTTCTCTTTTTTGCCTCCCGAGCCCAGCTTGGAATGGATTACGGCATTAAACGGGGTGGTTTAAAAGGGACAAAAATGGCCTGGTAATAATTAGAACCAAAATATTTTGATTTTCATGATGCGGTGTGGTCACTTTCAGGCCATGACCGTCAGGGAGAATTAGATTTATGCCAGAAGGTATATTTTGCAATAAAAAACCCGTTGAGACTGAAGAGGAGTTGACAGCTCTTCTGGGGGATACAAGCGGGACCCAGTACTATAAAGAGATGAAGGAGCTTGATGTTGACTCAAAGCTTCTCTGGACAACCATACAAAACACCTGCAAGTCCAGAATCAGAACCTGGCTTGAGATCTGTGCCCATTGCGGAATGTGTGCAGACAGTTGTTTTCTCTATCTTGTCAATGACAGGGATCCAAAACAGGTTCCTGCATACAAAATTCAGTCAACCCTTGGTGAGATCGTAAAGCGTAAAGGTAAGGTTGATAACGAGTTTATGAGAATGGCAATGGAGACGGCCTGGGCAAAATGTACATGCTGCAACCGCTGCGGAATGTACTGTCCACACGGAATTGACATGGGCATCATGTTCGGCTATCTGCGGGGACTTCTCTATCAACAGGGTTTTGTACCCTGGGAGATGAAGATAGGTGCCGGTATGCACAGGGTTTACAGGGCTCAGATGGATGTCTCGGAAGAGGAGTTTGTTGAGACCTTTCAGTGGATGGTGGAAGAGTATGAAGATGATTATGTTGGTCTCACTGTACCTGTTGATGTTGAAAATGCCGATATCATGTACACCGTAAATGCAAGGGAGGTTAAACACTATCCTGAGGATCTTGCAGAAGCCGCCATTCTGTTTCATGCAGCAGGTGAAAACTGGACAATTCCGAGCAAGGGATGGGAATTGACAAGCCTTGCAATGTTTGCAGGAGACTGGGCTGCCTGTAAAATGCAGGTGGAGTCTGTCTATGAGGCAATGGAGCGCCTGAAACCTAAAAGAATGATTGGAACAGAGTGCGGGCATGCCCATCGTGCAACAGTTGTTGAAGGCCCTTACTGGGCAGGGCGTAAGGATGGCAGGCCTCCGGTGGAGTCTATCCATTATATTGAATGGCTTGCAGAGGCCCTGCGAGAAGGAAAACTTAAAATTGACCCTTCCAAACGCATTAAACAGCCAGTTACCCTTCAGGACTCCTGCAACTATGTCAGGAATCACGGCCTCAGGGAGACTGCAAGAGAGATCGTAAGTTACATTGTGGAACCTGGCTATTTTAGGGATATGTCCCCCAGAAAAGAGCATAATTTCTGCTGCGGAGGCGGGGGTGGATTCAATGGTATCGGTCTTTTCAGGCCCCAGCGTAACAAGGGGCTTATTACCAAAAGGGATCAGATTATAGCAACAGGTGCAGAACTTGTTCTTGCTCCCTGCCATAACTGTTGGGATGCCATCCGTGACCTGGAAGAAGAGTATGAAATTGGTATTAAATGGTCTTTTCTCAAGCCTCTTGTGATCAGTATGCTTGAGCTGCCTGACCATATGAAGCCAGAAGAGTAATCTCCCATGAAACCGGAAAATCTTTTTATATGAAAGTCTCGGTAACAGCCTGTTTTTAAAACGACTTTCATCTCTTCGATTGTGGCGGTAATCCGCCATGTACGTTATATGAAAGTCTCCGCAAGTGGCTGTTTTTAAAACGACTTTCATTTCTTCGATTGTGGTGAAGAACTGCCATGGTCGTTATTAAGGAGGGTGATATGTTTAAAAAAATTCTATTTGCCACGTCTGCAACCGAAGCAAGCGACCATGCTGCCCGGGTTGCCTTTAACATGGCAACGACTCTCAAGGCCCATATAAACCTGTTTCATGTTCTTGGAGTACCAACAAGGGGATTCAGCCAGGTTGTGCTTGATGTTAAAACAAAGGAAAAGGTTGAAATTGATGACGAATACATCAAATGGGTTGAGGATGAAGTAAAGACCTATTATGCAAACCAGTTGACCGACGGCATTGACGCTTCGATAAAGGTTGCTGTTGGTTTTCCACACAGGGAGATATTGCGGCAGGCAAGGGAAATAGAGCCGGATCTCATTGTAATGGGTGGCAGCACCGGCGATGAGAGCGATTCTGTTTACAAGGCAACCACAGGTTCTACTTTGCAGAGAGTTGCCAAGGCTGCCCAGTGTCCGATTATGGTTGTAAACCGGCCTGCAGCATCTTTCTGGGGCGGTATGTCAAGTATTGTTTTTGGTACTGATTTCTCAAAGGCATCTGACAAGGCATTTGATTTTGCCTTGAAAGCTGCCGGTGAACTTGGCTGTGAGATGAACATTTTCCATGCCCTTGATATCAGCTCCAGTCACATGGGTTTCACTCTCTCCCAGGATGAAATTGAAGAGCGTATCCGAAAGGCATATCGTGTGATTCGTTCAAGATATGTATCAAAAATGGAAAAAAAGAGTAATTTTTCCATGGATGTGTGGGAGGGGATTCCCTATGTGGAAATTGTTAAATATGCAAGGGAAAAGCATGCCGATCTGATTATCATGGCCCATAACTCCAGAAAACTTGATGGTGATGCTCCCAAGATAGGCAGTAATATGGAGCAGGTTATTGTACGTGCAGGGTGTCCGGTTATCAGTATTAACCGTTAATGAAATAGGCTGCCCACTGAAGATGGACATTTTTTTAGCTTTGTTGAGGAATGAGTACGAAGTAACTTTCCCATTTTGATTGACACTAAGAGGACGGGTATGCCCACGATCCTGGATATAAATGGGCACGTTATTTAAAACCAACTCCTTAAGCTTAATTTAAAACCTCTCCCGGTTATGGATTATAAATATTGTCCCGCTTCAGAGAGGTAGCCATGAAATATATGTTAAGAGGTGATTATGAAAAAGATACTTATTGTTGATGACGATCCCAATATCAGGGACTACCTGGTCTCTTTACTTGAAGATAATGGATATGCAACCTGTACTGCCAATGACGTCCGTGACGGTTTGAAGATTGCAAAGGCAGAGCAACCTGATCTGATCACCTTAGATCTTGAGATGCCCGGAGAGTGGGGACCAAGGTTTTATCGTCAGATTTCCCAGGATAAGGATCTGAAAAATGTGCCGGTCATTGTAATAAGTGGCTTGTCAGGCAATGATTATGCCATAAGCAAAGCTGTTGCAACCCTTAGTAAACCCTTTGATCGTGAAGAGCTTCTCTCTCTTATAAAAGAGAATATTCTATAAACCAACAGAGCCTCCTTATAGCTTATTTACCAAATAGGAGGACGGGGATAAAGTTCAGTAACGCTTATTTGGTGGTATCCCGAAACTGTGAATAACTCTTCGGAAATGCCTTGGGGGATTTTCGTTTTTTTATTCTGATGAATGGGTTTGGGATACCACCCTGGTAAAATTACATATTTTTATTTATTTCTAACCTGGAAAAAAACGTCATGGCAGAAAAAATTCTTTTAATAGATAACAGTGAAAGTCATGCAAGAGCATTGAAACTCTATCTTGAACGAAGTCGGTTGAGTGTTCTTATTGCCTCTTCTTCAGGTGAAATGGAGAAGCAGTTTGAAAAAAGAGATTTTGATATTCTGTTGGTCGATCCCTTTTTCCAAGGGGGGGACATATCTGCGGTAATAGAAAAGTTTAAAGCTGTCAATCCGATGGTGCAGGTGATCGTTTTCTGCGAAAAAAAGCATATTGACAAGGCAATGGATAATCTCGGTTCTGTTGCAATAAATTTTCTGGAACGCCCTGTAAACAGCAAAGCCCTTGATCTGGCAGTTGTTCATGCCAAGCGCTGTATCTCCAATGAAAGGCGCCTTGCAAACTATTCCCAGAGATTAAGTGACCTGCAAAATGCACAGGCCCTTTACCATCAGCTTTTTAATGAATCCCCATGTTATATATCAGTACAGAACAGGGATTTAAGGATAACTGCCGCAAATACTTTGTTCCAAAGGGACTTTGGAAAACAGATTGGAGGGCACTGCTATGAGATCTATAAACATCGTGAATCTCCCTGTCCTGACTGTCCGGTAGTGCAGACATTTGAAGACGGGAAGTCACGGAATACCGAAGAGATCGTAACATCAATTTCAGGCAAGCAGTACAATGTCCTGACCCAGACAGCTCCAATAATTGATGATAACGGAGAGATAACCCAGGTGATGGAGATGTCCACCAATATTACACAGATAAGGCAGCTCCAGGATCATCTATCTTCCCTTGGCCTTATGCTGGGTTCCATGTCCCATGGTGTTAAGGGAATGTTAACAGCCCTTGACGGCGGAATTTATCAGATGGAATCTGGTATGAAAAAAAATGATCCCGAAAGAACCGAAAAAGCATTTGAGCTTATCAAACAGATGGCAGACAGGATTAAAAAGATGGTTCTTGAGATTTTATATTATGCCAAATCAAGGGAGCTTCAGTATGAAAGTGTTGGTTCAGTTGAGATGTTTAATACGGTAATCTCCACCATCACAAACCTTGCTGCAAATAATAATGTCGCAATTAAAACTCAAATTCCCCAAAACCTTGGAGAAATAGAGATTGATCCCAACTGGGTGCAGTCTGCACTTGTCAATCTTGCGGAAAATGCCGTGGATGCTTGCAGATATGATAATGATAAGGATAAAGACTCCCATCAGGTTGAGTTCTCAATGTGGGAAGAGAAAGATGCTGCTGGTGAAAAAATATGTATTTCCATATGTGACAACGGCATGGGGATGGATCAGGAGACCAGAGAAAAGATGTTTACACTGTTTTTTACTTCCAAAGGATCCCAGGGTACAGGCCTTGGTCTTTTTATTGCCAACAGGGTTATAAAGCAGCATGGTGGAAGTATAAGTGTTAAATCATCCCCTGGCAAGGGCACCTGTTTTGAGTTGTGGCTGCCCAGAAAAAGGAGTGATGTTTCCATGGTGGAAAAGAGTATTGAGTCATTGCATAAAACAAAAAATTGTAGTACAGAAGGAGTTATGATAAAAGAGACTATTATGGATTCTGGATTAAATGATGCGTCTTACCACTAAAAGCAGATATGGAACACGCTTGATACTTGACCTTGCAGTTTATGGTAAGGATGGGCCGGTGCCCTTAAGTGATGTTGCAAAACGTCAAAATATATCCCTGAAATACCTTGAACAGCTTATAAGTAAACTTAAGAAAGACGGTTTCATTAACAGCCAAAGAGGCCCGTTTGGCGGCCATATGCTGGCAAAAACGCCGAATGAAATCAATGTTGGAGATATTGTCCGTTCCCTTGAAGGCAGTGCAGCCATTACCGAATGTGCAGAAGAGGATGAAAAACTGTGCGGCATCTGCAACAAGGCAGGTGACTGTCTATCCCGATGGGTTTGGATGGAGGCAAGCAGAGCAATGTTTCAGCGCCTGGATGCTATCTCCATATCTGACCTCATGAAAAAAAATAAGCATCTATTACAAGCTTTTCCTAACCCTCCTGACATGGGAAATCCATAGCCAACAAGGCTTTCCATCTCTTTTGTCCAAAAAGTATTCAACTCAAAAAAATTTGCAACTTAACCTTCATGGCCAAATTCAACGGCCACCCCCTGCCATTAACATCATTTGGGGGACTTTCACGGTAAATTCCCTTTTATTCATGAAAAAAATAATAATAATATGTGGCCCCACCGCTGTGGGTAAAACCAGCTTTGCCATCCATCTTGCTGAAAAGTGCAATGGTGAGATTATTGGTGCCGATTCCATGCAGATATATAAATATATGGATATTGGAACCGCAAAACCAGATATGGATGAGAGGCAGATGGTTCCCCATCATCTAATTGATTTTCTTGATCCTGATAAGGATTTTGACGCAGGTCAATATGTTGCCCATGCAGATTCTGTGATAGAAGAACTTTACAGCCGATCTAAAGTTCCTGTGGTTGTCGGTGGAACCGGATTTTACATCAAGGCACTTATGCATGGACTTTTCAGGGAGCGCACAGCAGATAAAAGTGTGCTTGACCGTCTTGAAAAGGAAAAAGAGGAGAGGGGAAACCTTGCTCTTTATGAAAAGCTTGCCATGCTGGATCCGGAATCTGCTCTACGCATTCATCCAAACGATTCTTTCAGGGTAATAAGGGCTCTTGAAGTCCTTGAAGTGACAGGCAAAACAATATCATCATACCAGAATCAGCATGGATTTACCCCTCAGCGCTACACTGCCCTTAAAATTTGCCTTAACATGGAACGATCCTTGCTTTATCATCGTATCGAAAAAAGGGTTGACCAGATGATGTCCCAGGATTTAGTTAATGAAGTAAGAGCGCTTCTTCGCATGGGTTACTCCTGTGACCTTAAGGCTATGCAATCAATAGGATACAGGCATGTCTGTGAATATCTTAATCAAGGTGTATCTTTTGATGAAACAGTTCGTCTTCTGAAAAGGGACACCAGAAGATATGCCAAACGTCAATTGACATGGTTCAGAAATGACAGAGATATCATCTGGATGGAGCCTTGGGAGACAAAAAGAGCTATTGAAGCAATATCAGGGTTTCTTTTATCGGTAGTGTCCTAAACGTGTTGATCTCTTACTGTGAGAGCCTTGCTGAATAAGGATTTGTGGAAAGGTCATCAACATATTTGGGACACTAGCCTTTTATCGTCTCCATGAGAGTACTCAAGAGTTATAATATTTCGGTTTTAATATTGTATTACGTAACATCGAAAGCCTGAAATAACAACTTATGGTGGTGCGACAGAAGAGTTTATAACTCAAGAGAAAACAGCAGATGTTGTTTGAAAAAAACAGCATCCATATGATTTTGCAGGAGGTTTTTTTGATGGCACATCCCGGGCGATATTATTTATTGATTATTTTTATTTTTTCCATTTCTTTTTTTGCGTCATGCGGTGTCAAAGAGCAGCCTGTGCCAGATATTGCAACATCTCCGCCGAATGTTGAAACTGAACCGCTTGAACCAGCTTTGCCACCTTCTGAAATTCCTGAGTTAACTCCCCTTGAAAAGCGTGAAAAAGAGGCAGATGCAAATGTCCTGTCTGGTAATTACAGAGCTGCTGTAAATATTTACAACTATCTGCTTGGAACCTACCCTTTGGAAAAAAGGCAACCTGTATTAGAAAAGATAGAGTCTCTTCTTTCTCAAATGGAGAGCAATGATATAGAGATGATCATGAACTCTAAGATAAACAGGATTCTGGAATCCATGCTTCTATACAGGCTGGGTTTAAGTTATGCATCAAAAGAGCAATATTCCCGATCCCGTGATATATTAACCTTGTTTGTTACAAAATACCCTGGGCATCCTGATGCAAAGGATGCAATGGATATTCTTGGGCTTCTTAGGGATAAATCATTTGAAAATAACAAAGTGGGGTGCATTCTTCCTCTTTCAGGAAAGTTTGCACTTTTTGGCACTAAAGCCCTCAAGGGAGTTCAGATGGCTTTAAGGGATTTAACACCCCTTTATAAGGACAAAATCACTCTGATTATAAAAGATTCCGAGTCAAATGATGAGCGTGCGGTTGCTTGTGTAAGAGAGTTGGCAAAAGAGAATGTTGCAGCCATTGCAGGCCCCATGGTAACTGCAATGGCTGCTGCATCTGAAGCACAGATACAAAGTATCCCCATGATATGCATGACCCAGAAGAGTGAGGTGACAGAGATTGGGGATTATATCTTTTCCAATTTTCTTACACCGGAGATGCAGGTCAATGCTCTTTTAAATTATTCAGGCAATAATCTTGGTGTAAAACGGTTTGCACTCCTCTATCCTGATGATAAATATGGAACAACCTATATGGAGCTTTTCACAAAAATGGCGGAAGAGGGGGGCTGGCAAATTGTAGGAAGTGAATTTTACAGTCAGGATAAAATAGACTTTGGAGATAGTGTCCTTAAACTGAAACGATTTTTGGGCAGTAGCTCATCTTCTGCTTCCGGTATTGAAAAGGCGGTATTTATTCCTGATTCAATCCCCAAGCTTGCAATGATTCTTCCCCAGTTTGCCTACCATAATGTTAATGATATCTATCTTTTGGGTACAAATATATGGCACAATCAGAATCTGCTCAGGGATGCAGCAGGGTATGTTTCCAATGCGGTTATTACAGAAGGCTTTTTCCCGGAAAGCCGCAAAGAGGTAACTTCAAAATTTGCAGAGTCCTTCAGATTGATTTATGGAGAATCCCCAGGATTTATTGAAGCCATTGCCTATGATACAGTCTCAATACTCATTAAAACTGCCATGGACAAGGAGGTTGCTTCAAGGGCATCCCTTAAAAATATCCTTGCTGGAAACCGCATGTATGAAGGCGTAACCGGAAATACCATGTTTGGGGTAAGTGGAAAACCACACAAGGAACTATTTTTATTGACAATAGAAAATAATCAATTTGTGGAGATAAGTCATTAATTTGTATTACAATCGTTAACAAGGCATCCCTGACCAGTTGCTTCCAGAACTGATTGCCAAAGTTTTCCCTGGGGATCGACATTTTTTCTTTTTCCTGCCGACGCTTCCATTGGAATATGCACATAGTTGTTGTTCCAGTGGCTGACTAAAAGCTTTGTTTTGCCTGCCATACCTGCATGTACTGCATCTCTTCCCAAAAAACCACAAAACACGCTATCATTTGCATTGGCAGGAAGACTTCTGATCATATAGCTTGGGTCAATATATTTTAGGCTTACTGGAATATTTTTTTCTTTAAACCATGCAATGATCTCGTTTTTAAGGAATACTCCAATATCTTTAAGCTTTATGTTTCCGGATGGATCATACTCTGTTTTTTGGTCAGAAAAGAATTTTTGCCCTGCGCCTTCTGCAACCACAATCACAGCATGCTTTCTTTCAATCAGTCTCTTTTCAAGGGAGCATAGAAATCCTGATTCTCCGTGGAGATCCATCTCAATTTCCGGTATGAGTACAAAGTTTGCATCCTGCTGTGCAAGAGCTGCTGTTGCTGCAAGAAAGCCTGCATGACGCCCCATAAGTTTTATAAGGCCAATGCCGTATGGGTATCCGGCAGCTTCGTTGTGAGCGCCTTTAATGGCATTGGTGGCAATGTCAACCGCTGTATCAAAGCCAAATGTTTTTGAAACAAGATATATATCGTTGTCAATTGTTTTTGGGATTACAATAACGCTGATTTTAAGATTTCGGCTGTTGATCTCATCTGCTATCTTGTTTGCAGCCATGAGGGTTCCATCCCCTCCCACCATAAAGAGAATCCCTGTGTTCATGCGCTCAAGGCAGTCAACAACACCGCCTATATCCTGTGTTCCCCTTGAAGAACCAAGTATGGTTCCGCCCATATCAAGTATATTGGAGACAGTTCCGGGCGTAAGGTCAACGACATCATGCCCATACTCCGGCATGAAGCCTTGAAGGCCGTATTTTATGCCGTAAATATTTCTGACACCGTAACAGTGGTGGAGCTCAAGTACAACTGATCGGATAATGTCATTCAGGCCTGGACATAGCCCTCCACAGGTGACAATTGCACATTTTAGTTTGCTTGGATCAAAATATATCTTTTCCCTTGGGCCTGCTTTTTCAAAGCTTGGAATTTCAAGGTTGTTGTCAAGATAATGCTGAATATCCTTTTTCTCAACAGCACAGATAATTCTTTCATCTTCACTGACAAAACGGTTGGTGTATCCGCCTTTAATTTTGCCGCTTAAAGGAGAAGGAATTCTTGGTTCTCCAAGTATCTGTATTTTGGTCTCTTTGGAATCAATTATCATTTTGTTGTTTCCTCACCATATTGAAGTGATATTTGTTTAAGTTGGCAAATCAAGGAATTTATGATTTATGATCTGTAAATTTCAGTGTTCCTTTTCCAAGGATATCATGGAGATGTAAAATCCCAAGAAGATGTTTTTCAGAGTCAGTTACAGGGAGAATTGTAATCTGATGCTTTTCCATTATATTAAGGGCATCGTAAAGGGGAAGATCAGGAAGAATGACATGGGGATCAAAGGTCATTACATGCTCGACAGTAAAAGAATCGAAATCACATCCTGTAAATGGTGTTTTTTCTGCAATCAGGTGACGGATATCTCCATCAGTAATAATACCTTTTAATGTGTTGTTTTTATCCAGTATAAGCACTGCTCCAAGTCGGAATTTCTCCATCTCTTTTACAGCCGTGGTCATTGAACTTCCTGACTCCACACGGGGGATGGCACTCCCGCTGTACATAAGTTCTCCTACCATACAAGAGAGTCTCTGTCCAAGGGAACCGCCGGGATGTGAGCGTTTGAAATCGCTTGTTTTAAAGCCCTTTTTGTTGATCAGAACAACTGCAAGGGCATCCCCCATGGCAAGCTGTGCTGTTGTACTGCATGTGGGGGCAAGTCCAAGAGGACATGCCTCTTTTTCAACGCCTGTATCAATTACAAGATCGCACTTTTTTGCCATGGTAGATGTAAGATTGCCTGTGAATGCAATCATGCTGCATCCAAGGGCACGTATGGAGGGAAGCAGTATATTAAGCTCCGGAGTTTCTCCGCTGTTGGAGATGGCAATAAAAATATCATCTTTTGTGACCATGCCAAGATCCCCGTGCATTGCTTCCACAGGATGCAGAAACATTGCATTTGTGCCTGTGCTGGAAAGTGTAGCTACAATCTTTCTGCCAATCAGGCCGGATTTGCCTATACCCGATATTATGACTCTTCCTGTAGAATTACAGATCAGGTTAACCATCTCCTCAAAATCATGACCGATTTTTTCAGTCAGGTTGAGGATACTTTCTGCTTCCTGTTTAAGTACATTTACAGCTTCTTCAATGATCATCTTTGTGTTCTCGTTTTTGTCAGGTCTTTTTTATTAGAAAGTTTACCTCACCCCCTCTCACAGACTTTGGAGGGGGAGTTATTAAGGACTTTCATACTCAAAGTCGAAACCTATGATTTTGTAAGCCTTGTCAACAGTGTCTGAATCAGGATTCCCAAGATTAACAAAGATAAGGCAAGATTATTTATCCTGATTCAGACAAATGCAATAACTTCTGAAAATGGCATCTTTCATTTATCGGTTTACACTTTTTGAGGCTTATTCTTTTGTCTGAATCACGGATTAAACGGATTAAAAGATTACACTGATTGAAAAAATCTGTGTAATCAGCGTAATCTGTGGCAATCCGTGATTCAGACAATTAAAGAAAAGTGTAAACTACTTTTAAGCTGATATGAAGGATACCCTGAAAATGCAATAAAATGTCGATTTTGAGTATATAATAGTTCCAAAAGGGTACGCCCTTATTATTTCTTATTTACCTTTGCCCAGGTATCCCGCAATGTAACAGTTCTGTTAAAGACCGGGTGCTCTGGGGTTGACTCCTTTGAATCTGCACAAAAATATCCCAACCGTTCAAACTGATATACTTTCTCAGGTTCTGCATTGGCAAGGCTTTTTTCCACCCTGCACCCTTTAAGTGTCACCAGGGAATCAGGATTGAGGTTTTCTGTAAAATCGTCTCTGTCTGCTTCAGGATCCTCATTTAGAAACAGCCTGTCATACAATCGTACAGTTGCCGGAATGGAGCCTTCTTCCGATACCCAGTGAAGGGTGCCTTTTACCTTTCTGCCGTCCGGAGAATCTCCGCCACGGGTGGCAGGGTCATAGGTACAGATAAGTTCAATTACTTCACCGTTCTCATCCTTTATAACCTCTTTGCATGTGATGAAATAGGCATACCTGAGCCTGACTTCTCTTCCCGGAGCAAGCCTGAAAAACTTTTTTGGGGCATTTTCCATAAAATCCTCTTTTTCAATGTAAATATGCTTTGAAAAGAGTATCTGCCTGGTGCCCATTTCAGGCTTCTGGGGATGATTTAATGCTTCAAGGGATTCAATTTTTAACGTGCTTCCACAGGAGGTCTCCTGCTGACTTTTGTCATCGTTTTTTTGTTCTGAATTACAGTTCTCCTGGTTCCAATTTGCAATGGTAACTTTTAACGGATTTATAACAGCCATAACCCTTGGAGCTTTTTCATTGAGATCATCACGAAGGCAGTTTTCCAGAAGCCCTACATCAATGCGGTTTTCCCTTTTTCCCACACCAATGGCATTGCAGAAATTTCTTATTGCAGCCGGTGTGTAGCCACGGCGCCGGATACCTGCAATTGTGGGGAGCCTTGGGTCATCCCATCCATCCACAAACTTTTGTTCAACAAGCTTCTGAAGCTTTCTTTTGCTCATGACCGTATAGTTGAGATTCATCCTTGCAAATTCAATCTGCTGGGGATGGCAAGGTGCGCTCACTTCATCAAGAAGCCAGTCATAAAGTGGCCTGTGATCCTGAAATTCCAGTGTGCATAATGAGTGGGTGACCCCTTCAAGGGCATCGGAAAGACCGTGTGTAAAATCATACATTGGATAGATGCACCATTTATCTTTGGTTCTTGGATGTGACATCTTTTTTATTCGATATATTACAGGGTCACGCATGTTTATATTGGGGGATGCCATGTCAATTTTTGCTCTAAGTACATAAGCACCATCTTCAAACTCGCCGTTTTTCATTCGTTTGAAAAGATCCAGGTTCTCGGCAATCGGGCGGTTTCTGTCCGGGCTCTCTTTGCCTGGTTCTGTGAGGGTTCCCCTGTATTCCCTCATCTGATCGGCATTTAGCGTACACACATAAGCCTTGCCTTTTTCAATCAGCTCCACGGCATAATCATAGAGATTTTCAAAATAGTCCGATGCATAGTGAATCTTATCTCCCCAGTCAAAGCCGAGCCATTTGACATCGGAAATGATAGAGTCAATATATTTTTGATCTTCCTTTGCAGGGTTTGTGTCGTCAAACCTAAGATTGCAGCGGCCGTTGAACTCATCGGCAACTCCAAAATTGAGGCAAATTGATTTTGCATGGCCGATGTGAAGGTAACCATTGGGCTCAGGTGGGAAACGTGTAATGACCCTTCCGTCATTTTTTCCCCTTTCAAGGTCTTCGGTGATTATTGTTTTTATAAAATTTCCTTTTATTTTTTTTTCTTCCATGGATACCTCTTCATCCTTTTTATCTGTAGTTTTTGTGTTTATTGTTGTTGAATTTGGAATTGGAACGCAGTGGATTATCATACATTTTTTGCAGAGTTTTGATTTAGTATATTAACATGCACAAGAATTCCAGCTCTCATACTTATAAATCAGTCAATAAAAGCAAAGCATACCGGAACCTTCATCCCTGCATCCTGCAAGAGACTACCAGCAGTGGTAATTAAGCATGCCTATTTTTTTGATTTAACATGAAGCCATTGGTACTCTATCTTTTCAAGCATTGCTTTCAGTTCTTTAACAGTCAGCTCTTTCAACTCATCACGTGAAGGAACCGAAAGCCCCAATATCTCATGAAAAAGCTGTATTTTACCTATAATTTCACCTTCTTCTCTGCCTTCTTCCCTGCCTTCTTCTCTGCCTTCTTCCCTGCCTTCTTCCCTGCCTTCTTCTCTGCCTTCTTCCCTTCCTTCTTCTCTGGCAGATTCAATTCCTGAATAATAATCCCTTTTCCACTTCATATGGGCTTCATAGGCATCAACGAGTTTTTCATCACGGGTGAAGGCCTCATATTTTTCATGGGCCTTACTTATCTGGGGATTCTCTTTGAGCAATATTTTCATGGCTTCATCCTCTTCTGTTTTACCTTCATTTTTCAAATAATAGAGCCATTGCTCCAACTGCTTTTCCTTATTATAATTTGCAAGTTCCGGAAGTTCAAGAAAATGCATTACAAGGTGATCTGTCAGATAAAGTTCAGGGTTGTTACATTCCCTCAACATAAAACCAAGATGATATCTGCCTGTCTCTTTGAAAAGCTCAAAATCAAGTATATTGATACAGATGACCGGACAAAGTTTTTTGTACACCACACCTTCTTCAAGCTGGGATGAGTATAGTTTTGACCAATAGTACAAACTTCTATTTCTGAATACATTATTCCCTGATGTCTGTACCTCTATATTATATATCTCTTTGGTTTCAGATATTGCTTTAATGTCAAGAATTGATTCCTTATCAAATACAAGCTCCTTGATATTAAAGGGATTTTTTAGCTCTACTTTCTCTATCAAGGGAAAATTCATATTACCTTGAACTGCATTTATGAAATCAAGCAAAAGGCTTTTATGCTCTTCTTTTCCAAATAGATATTTTATGAAGATGTCTGATGTTGGCTTTACATATATCATTTTTTCAACCTTGATGTGTCATTTTAGTCTAATTTGTCTGAACCTTGATTTTCCTGATTAAGGGATTCCCATGATTTGCACCAGACAAGCATAAATGCAGGAATAAAATCATGGTCATCCCTTAATCCTTTTAATCATGGTTAAGACACCATTCCGTTCCGTTCCGATGCGGATTCCTGCCGGTTCCTCACTTACATGAAACCTCCGGCTTGTTTACTGCTGACCTGGGGAGAGGACAAGCCGGAAGCCTACGTAGTTGTATCTGTAGTCCAGAAAGCCGCGGTTCCGGTACGCCGACCGGCAGCGCCAGGCATCGTAGTTCCAACTGCCTCCTCGAACCACACGGAGGGAGCCTGTCGACGGCCCTTCGGGGTCTATCAGCGAATCAGTCGTATAATTCCCATACCAATCCTGGCACCACTCATAGACATTGCCGTGCATATCATACAAACCCCAGTCATTGGCTTCTTTTTGTGCCACTGAACGTGTTGTATTACCAGAATTTCCACAATACCAACCCATGAGATCCAGGTTGGGGTCATAAGCACAAAGTGTTTCGGTTATATCTCCATTGGCAAAGGCAGTTGTTGAACCTGCACGGGCACTGTACTCCCATTCGGCTTCAGTAGGCAAAAGGTAGGTACCATCTCCAAGTGCATTCAGGGCTGTAATAAAATTCTGAATATCATTCCAGGAAACATACTCTACAGGACAGTCAGCACCGCACTCATCATGATATGACGGGTTGCTGCCCATCACAGCTTCCCACTGCCCTTGGGTCACTTCCGTGGTCTGCATGTAGAAGGAGTTGGTCAAGGTTACTTGGTGCTGGGTTTCATTTGAAACTCGGCCAGGTTCATCAGATGGTGAACCCATCATAAAAGTACCGGCAGGTATAAGGTTGAAGGTCATGCCAAGGGAGTTGGTTATTGTTTCCCCTTGATATCCTGATGGATCTATACCGTCACAGTTCTGGTCAATGCCGTCTCCGGCTATCTCTGTGGCTCCGGGATGGATAGTGGCATCTGTGTCATCGCAGTCGGTGTGGTCAAGGACATAGCCTGCTGGCTGGGAGGTGGCTTCGTAAGGGTGGTCTTCGTCTCCGTAGCCGTCTCTGTCTGTGTCGGGGTAGTAGGTTGTTGTATCCAGGGGTGGGTCTATACCACATACGCATCAAGCTAAGGTTTTCAAAGCCTTATCAGACGGGTTTTTCTAATTTTTGTTGTTAAGATGTTTGATTTTATATTTATAATAAAAACAAAGTCTTATATTCTTAGCTTGATGCGTATGGTCTATACCATCACAGTTCTGGTCAATGCCGTCTCCGGCTATTTCTGTGGCTCCGGGGTGTATACTGGCATCAGTATCATCGCAGTCGGTGTGATCAAGGACATAGCCTGCTGGCTGGGAGGTGGCTTCGTAAGGGTGGTCTTCATCTCCGTAGCCGTCTCTGTCTATGTCGGGGTAGTATGTTGTAGTTTCCAAAGGTGGATCACAATTCTGGTGTACGCTTGCATCTGTGTCATCGCAATCATCATCATTGGAAACATATCCATCTGGTTTTAATACAGCCGTTATTGTGTGCTTTTCATCACCATAACCGTCATTATCATTATCGCGATACCAGATCGAGGGTGAAGAAAACATTTTAATATATTTATCAAGATCCGTCAATCGTTCGTTAAATGCCTTGAGAGTATATATACCTACGCTCTTTTTTGTACCATCAGATGTAGAAAGTGTTATATGTGTCCAAATATCTTTATTATTCTCTAATTCTGGTATCACCACAGTCGAATAGGATGCACTAACAAGGCTACCGTATAACACTGCAAGACCATCCACCAGCAATCCTAATTCATTTGCAGCTTGGCCAGCCAATACCGCACCAGAGGGCATCAACGCTGCAATTTCCATTTGCATCCTAGCACTCTCAAAAGCATGGGCTGCCAGTGCCACAGCCTCAGCCATGACATAGGTTTCCAATATAGATAACTCTTCTTTACTATCAATAAAACGAGGAACACTAAGCAGCCAATTGGCACGAGTTTCTTTTAACATCTCAAGAATATCGTTTTTGGATTTACCCTGATCCATATCTTTTTGAATTTTTGAAGAAATATTGTCAAAATCGCTATAGAAAGACTCAAGAAGATGATATGAAAGGGCTGCGTAGTAACAATACCAGCCAGTGCGGTCTGCAGCTATTGACTGAACTTTCCCCATATTCAGATCAGATGCCCAATAGGCACCTCCATTAAGGAATTCAAATATTGGTGGATCTCCGTTTGTGTAGATGGTACTAAATTTTGAAATACCGGCTTTATTATTGATCTTTACTAATGCCATGTTAAGTTTTGTAACTAATTCATTATAAACTTTTGCCGCATTCTTTTTGAAACAAAAGAATCCATAGGTGTGGTTCTTCAGTTCTTCTGCGATGTTACCTGTCCTAACAAGTTCAAGAAAAGAGTATAAGGCTTCACTCACCAATATTGCTGCATACTCTCCCCCTTCATCATCGGAATTAAGTTCTTTGATATTATCGTCATCCCCAAGGGCTTCAATTAAATGCTCAATAAAATCAAATGATTCTTTAGAGTCATCTATTAGTTTATCAAGAGTAAAAGTGGTGCCTAAATTATATTTTTTACTTTTTTCTAAAAAACCATACGGAGAAAAACTGACAACGGAAAAAGTAAGTTTTCTTGTGTTTGCATCATAGCTGTCTGGATAAATATTTTCAGTTTTTCCGGTTGCTGATATAACATGCACCAAAAAAATATTTTCAGGGTCCTGATCTTCGCCAACAGTATAATTAAATGTTACAGGGCCATCAAGCTGGCTTTCTGCCTGGAGATCAAATGCAGCAAGCGGTGTGCCGGCAACCATGGAACTTATCTCATCTGTCGATATTTTATAGGCGATTACCTTGGTTGGTTCATTAAAGGTCAACTCCCCTGCTTGCACTTCCAGCTCGTCCAGCTCAAGAAACGTACCTCCACTTGAAGAGAGAGTGGCTTCTGCACTGTTCAATGGCTGCATCACATAAAATGAGAGAATTAAAACAGTCTGAGCCTGGCCATCTCCGGCAATTTCGATCGTTACTTCACCGTTACCATCTCCGGTAGGCGCACCTATCGTAACAGAAATGCCATTTTCAGTCTTAACCACACTATCTTCTGTTGTAACATGACTGACAGCTATATCCAGTCCATTGTCCAGAAGATTGCCGGGCAGACCGATGTTTGTTACTGAATTTGCGATAAAAAAGAATGGCCAGAGAACCTCAATGGTTTTTGATAAAAGCTCCACTCGATATTGATTCAAATCAGTGGCATCAGGATTTTCATAATATGATGATATCCATTCAGCAAGGGTATTAATCTCTTCATTTGATGTTGAAACAGGTTCTCCCCATGCAGATATTTCAATAATGTTTGCAAGGTATTGAGCCGGCGAGGTTATATTTCTGGCATCTGCAATTTGCCAGGCAGCCTCTGTATAATGGCTTATAATTGTCGCGTCCGAGCTGAATCTACCGTTTTCTGGAATATCAGCGCTGTTAATTATGCTGTGAATTTCAAGCCCGTTTTGGGGATTGACTGCTGTCAGTAAAAGAAGGTCATGTGAAGCGGCAGCTTCAGGACTTAAAGATATGAACCATTCACCGTTATTATCCGCAACAGCGCTGCCCAGAGAGTCTGAATGACCTAAACCAGAGACTGTTACAACGGCCTGCGGCACAATATCGTCATAAACCTTCCCTGACAGGATTATACCGGCTCCCTCAATTCCTGCAGGAACTGCATTGACGCTATTGCTTCCCAGCATCACCTGACCCGATTCGATCTTCAGAATCAGGGAACCATTATCGAAGGTGATAATCTGGGATGAGGTTGTTGCCGGCAGCTTGACCAATGTACCGCCTGTACCTTCAAGAATAACCACGGCACCTGTTCGGGACACTGTAAAACTGTCTGAATTTGAAGCAATGGTTATGGTGTTGCTGCCAGGAAAGTTTACGATCTTTACATTTGCTCCTGTAGCAACGGTCACATGGTTATCTCCTGCACTGCCAAAGATGGTTACCGTCTCCCCGGATGATACTGTGGTATCGGGGCTGGTATCCGTTAAAACAATGCTTTCACGGGCACTCGCCGAAAAAGACGCAAGCACCACAACCACAGCCAAAAGCGTAAACAAGAAAATCTTTGCTTTCTTTTGCATTTTTACTTTTTCCTTTCTTTGTTTGATTGAATCAATGGATTGCTGAATCACAACTCAATGGAATTGAGAATCAGGTTACACACTTCTAAATATTTTGAACCATGATTAAAAGGATTTAAGGATTAACATGATTGAACCTTAATGACTGTCAATGGCCGTTTAAAGCTGCCCTGACCATGAAAAACAAATGTGTTTATTCGGTAATAACTCAAAATCGACACCTATAACCTCTTGAGTCTTGTCAATACTGTCTGAATCAGGATTTCCAAGATTAACAGGATAAGGCAGGATTATCTATCCTGAACATCTTGTTTATCCTGGTTATCCTGGTTATCCTGATTCAGACAAATTCAGTAAATGGAAAAAAGCAATAAGATGTCGATTTTGAGTAATAATAATCCTTAACCCATTTCAAAGGTAAAACAAATAATATTTTTCTCTTTTTCTAAAAAATCTATCGCCAAAAGAACCATTTCCTTATCATCCTTTAGATATTGATGGTAACAGTTCTTGTTTTTCAATTAAATGGAAATTTTGACAGGGCTTCTTGAAGAGCAACAATGGCTGTGTTACTATAAATATATGGAAAAAAAGACACAAGAAATCATGCTTCAAACAGTCAATCCGTTTCAAACAATCAATCCGTTTGGAAGTCTAATACTTATAAATCAGTCAATAAAAGCCAACCACACCGGAACCTTCATCCCCTTCTACACCGGAAATTGAACAATACCCACACTGGAAATTAAAAATGCCTTACAAAAACCTTTTCAGTATCCACTCCCCATTCCAGCCCACAGGCGATCAGCCTGCGGCAATTGAGTATCTTTCAAATGGGATTTGCAATAATGAAAGTCAAGCTGAAACACATCTTGAAACTCATCATGAAACACACCAGGTTCTCCTTGGTGTAACAGGCTCCGGAAAAACATTTACCATGGCAAATATCATAGCAGAAGTTGGAAAACCTGCCTTGATTATAGCTCCAAACAAAACTCTTGCTGCCCAGCTTTATAATGAATTCAAGTCCCTCTTTCCTGAGAATGCTGTGGAGTATTTTGTAAGTTATTATGATTATTATCAGCCGGAAGCATATATTCCATCAAGTGATACCTATATCCAGAAGGATTCGGCCATAAACGAGATGATTGACAAGATGCGCCACTCTGCAACACGCTCTGTTCTGGCAAGAAAAGATGTTATTGTGGTGGCAAGTGTCTCCTGTATTTACGGCCTGGGAGCTCCGGAAGATTACCTTGCCCTAAGAGTTGAGGTGGCAGAGGATATGGAAAAATCCAGGGAAAAATTGTTGTCAGAACTTGTGGGTATTCAATATGAGAGAAATGATATTGATTTTCACAGGGGCACCTTCAGGGTCAGGGGAGACAGGGTGGAGATTTTTCCTGCATATGAAGAGGCAAAAGCATTGAGGATTGATTTTTTCGGGGATACCATTGAAAGTCTAAGCGAGATTGATCCCCTGAAAGGCGATATACTCAACAGCCTCAAGGCCACGGCCGTCTATCCGGCTTCTCACTATGTCACCCAGACAGAAACCCGTAAACGTGCGGTGCAGGGCATAATTGAAGAGCTTAAGGAACGCCTTGAATATTATCACAAAGAGAATCGGCTTCTTGAGGCACAGCGGCTTGAAGAACGTACCATGTATGATCTTGAAATGATTAATGAAATGGGCTACTGCAATGGTATTGAAAACTATTCACGGCATCTTACCGGCAGAAATCCAGGGGAGCCGCCTCCCACACTTCTTGACTATTTTCCCGATGATTTTCTCATCTTTTTTGATGAGAGCCATATATCTGTGCCCCAGATTGGTGCAATGTACAAGGCTGACCGTTCACGAAAAGATACCCTTGTCCTTCACGGGTTCCGGCTGCCCTCTGCAATTGACAACCGGCCACTTAAATTTGAAGAATTTAAAAACAAAGCAAGGCAGGTTATCTATGTTTCTGCCACCCCTGCTGACTACGAGCTTAACAAGGCAGGTGACCGTATTGCTGAGCAGATAGTAAGACCAACAGGGCTCCTTGATCCCCTTCTTGAGATACGAGGTGCAAAAACACAGGTTGATGATCTTTATGAAGAGATTGTAAAAAAGGTTGAGATGGATGAACGTGTTCTGGTGACAACTTTGACCAAGCGCATGGCCGAGGATTTGACCGACTATTTTTCCGATCTCTCCATCAAGGTAAAGTATCTCCATTCCGACATTGGTACTGTAGAGCGAATAGACATCATCCAGGATCTTCGAAAAGGCGTGTTTGATGTGCTAATTGGCATAAACCTTCTGAGGGAGGGACTTGATATTCCTGAAGTCTCCCTTGTTGCTATTCTTGATGCAGACAAGGAGGGTTTTCTCCGGTCCTTCAGATCGCTTATACAGACCTTTGGGCGTGCTGCAAGGAATGCATCCGGAAAGGTTATAATGTATGCAGATCGTATCACCCCATCCATGAAAAAAGCCATGGAGGAGACTGATCGCAGACGGGAGATTCAAGAGGCATATAATCAGAAACATGGTATTATTCCTTCAACAATTATGAAGGATCTCAAAGCGTTTGACTATACCATGGAAAAGTCGGTTATGCCCTTTGAGGCTAACAGTCACAGTGAGCTTACAGTGGCCGAAGCTGTTGCTGTTTACGGTTCAGACCCTGACGGTTCCGATCATCAGGAGACTCTTGAGGATATCATCAAAGGCTTTGAAATCGAGATGAAGCATGCTGCAGCAGAGATGAAATTCGAGAAAGCTGCCGAGCTGAGGGACAGGATAAAAGAGCTTAAAAAAATCAAGGAAATGTAAAATTTTCCGCAAAATGATTATAAATAGAACCTGTAAGACATGGATAATGGTGAGTTGAGTTATAGTGTTTGAGTGTTTTTGAATAAGGAAAGTTTATGAAATATTTTATTGATCCCACAGTTGATTGTGTATTCAAAAAACTTCTTGGTTCTGAGGAGAACAAGAATTTGCTGATTCATTTTTTGAATGCAGTACTGCGTTCTTCCATTTTGAATCCAGTAATAGATGTTGAGATATTGAATCCATATAACGAGAAAGATTTTTTAACAGATAAGCTCTCCATTGTGGATGTCAAGGCAAAGGACAGTGAAGGTCGTACCTTTCAAGTGGATATTCAGTTATCAATTCATCCAGGGCTTAAATCAAGGATTCTTTACTGCTGGAGTGATATTTATGCATCCCAGCTTTTAAAGGGTGATGATTACTCCAAGTTGCAGCCTGTTATATCCATCTGGATTATAACTGAGAAACTTTTTTACGAGAGTGAAGGATTTCATTACCATTTTCAGATATTCGATCCAGTGAACAGGATAGCATTAAATGAGGAATGTGCAATCCACATAATGGAACTTTCAAAGTTTACAAATATGGAGATTAAAAATGAGCTGGAAAGGTGGTTGGCATTTTTCCGGCTGGGCAGGGATATTGATGATGAGCTTATGCCCGATTTTATGAATACAAAAGAGATGAGGCAGGCCATGGAAACATTGAAGGTTTTTTCAGAAAAGGAGAGAGAGTATCATCTATACCAGAACCGTATGAATACCATAAGACTTCAAAGAACCATTGATAAAGAGATGAGTAGATTGAAGCAGGCAGTGATAATTGCTGATAAAGCCCTATACGAGGCTGAAGAAAAGAAGCAGAAGGCTGAAGAAGAGAAGCAGAAGGCTGAAGAAGAGAAGCAGAAGGCTGAAGAAGAGAAGCAAAAGGCTGAAGAAGAGAAGCAAAAGGCTGAAGAAGAGAAACAAAAAGCAATAAAAGAAAAAGAAGAATCTCTGAAGCGAGAGCAGGCGTTGATCGAAAAATTGAAACAGATGGGCGTTGATATTGACGCTGAGACATAAACATATATGGTAAATTTGAAAGAAGATGGCATTCCTGCTTCTGTAATGGAAAAATACACACTTTCACCTTCAGAGCCAGGCGTATATCTGATGAAAGGTAGCCGAGGCAGGGTCATTTACGTTGGTAAAGCCAGAAATCTGAAAAAAAGGCTTGCCTCCTACTTTGTAAGGGAGATCGGTCATGATCTCAAGACTGCGCTTCTTGTAAGAAATATTACAGATTTTGATATCATTGTAACTGCAACTGAACATGAAGCCCTGATCCTTGAAGCCACTCTCATAAAAAAGCATAATCCCAAATACAATATCATCCTCAAGGATGGGAAAAATTACCCTTGCTTTCGTATTGATACCTCCCATGATTACCCTTCACTCCAGGTTGTCAGAAAAATAAAGAAGGACAATGCAGTCTATTTTGGTCCTTATTCTTCTTCCTACAGTGTTAAAAAGACAGTGAAACAGGTTAACCGGATTTTTAAACTTAGAAAATGTCGTGACTCCCAGTTTAAAAAACGATCAAGGCCCTGTCTTCAATATCAGATAAAGGCGTGCCTTGCCCCTTGCTGCAATGATGTTCCAAAAGAAACCTACAGTAAGATTGTCAGTGATGTTATTCTTTTTCTTAAAGGAAGAACAGCAGAGCTTATAAATGCCTTGAAAAAAGAGATGATGGCTGAGTCTGAAGCAGAGCGATTTGAAAATGCAGCTCAGATTCGGGATACTGTTTTTGCCATTGAAAGGATAATGGAACAGCAGGTAGCAGTGACTTCTGATATGATGGATAGAGATGTTGTTGCCTGTAAAGGAGAGCAGGGCAGGGCAGTTGTGACAGTTCTTTTTGTCCGATCAGGTTATGTAGTTGGCACAAGGCATAGCACCTTTGATATGCACTGGAAGAATACATCAGAGATCATGGCAGCATTTTTGAAACAGTATTATCAGACCAGTGCCTTTATTCCACCACAGATTCTTGCTGCTGAACCTTTTGAAGACAGAGAAGTTCTTGAAGAGCAGCTTTCCCTGGAAAAAGGAAAGCGGGTACACATTCTAATACCTGAACGTGGAGATAAAAAACGTATTGTTGAAATGGCGATACGTAATGCAGAAAGTGAACTCTCCTCAACATTGTCCAGGGAAAATGATACAACTGAAACCCTTGAAATGCTAAAAAAACTGCTTGGTATGGAGCAGATACCGAGACGAATTGAGTGTTTTGATAACTCCAATCTTGCCGGAACTGATCCTGTATCTTCCATGGTTGTATTTATTGATGGGGAGCCTGATAAATCCCTTTACCGGAAGTTTATCATAAAAGATGTTGCAGAGCAGGATGATTATGCATATATGACAGAGGTACTTACAAGACGTTTTTCATGTAAACCAGGCAAATTAGACGAGAGCAGGAAAAAAAGCACTGCGGAGACCAGAAGCGAACTGCCTGATCTTCTTGTAGTTGATGGTGGCAAGGGGCAGTTATCAATGGCTGTGGCAGTTTTGACTGATTTAAAACTTATGGACAGGATAAAGGTTGTGGGGCTTGCCAAAAAAAATGTACTCAATGGTGAAACACATGACAAGATATTTGTGCCGAACCGTTCCAATCCCCTGAATACTTCCCTCTCTCTTAAAGCCCTCTATCTTCTGCAGCGCCTCAGAGATGAGGCTCACGATTTTGCCATTACCTTCCAGAGGAAACGTCGTTCAAAACGCATGACAGTCTCTTTGCTTGACGGCATTCCAGGTATTGGGAAAAAACGCAAATCAATGCTTTTAAAGCATTTCAAAGGCGTATCTGCCATGAAAGATGTAAGTATGGAGGAGTTTGCCAAACTTCCTGGCATGACACAAAGTGCTGCAAAAGCTCTTTATTCAGCGCTCAAGACTTCAAAAAAGTATTCTTGATTTCGGCATGTTTCGTTTTCTGGTTTACACTTTCATGAAGCAGATCCCCATTTTTAGGTAATCTCTCACAAAAAAGTGTAAAGTACTTTTGGGGTCATATGAAGGGTGGCTTGATTTATATTTACTGTATTTTTAAGGTTGTATTATATGGGACAAAAAATGTTTGTTACGGATCTGGATGGCACCCTTTTCACAGACAAAAGAGAGATTGACGATGAAAACCTAATTGCCCTGGAGCTTCTTGGCAGGGAAGGTGTGGTAAGCTTTGTTTTT
>NZ_LT828561.1:90322-92495 GCF_900170035.1 Desulfamplus magnetovallimortis
AGTTCGGTAATTATTGAAGCTGATGAAACAGTTTAGCCTTCTCTATTTTGTGGAGATTCTCGGTTTTTGGGTGTTCTCCCGCTACTACTTTGATTATGATTTTGACTCTGATTTAGGTAATCAAAATTGGCATATGCTCAACATGGATCCATTCAAAAATACCGAGCAGCACATTACCCAATAAAAAAATCCTCTTTGGAATTACCTTTTTAAAACTTAAGGTCATATTATTCATCAATTTATTATCAAAGTAGTAGCGGGAGAGAAGGGAGGGGACAGGTCGATAATGCTTCTTTTTGAAGAAAGGGGGACAGGACAGGTCGATAATGCTTGACACATTATGTCATTATGATATTGTGATGACAAATTGAAATGAGAAAGAAAAAGTGGGGACAGGTACATTATGCTTGTCCCTTTTTTGTTTGCTCTTGACCGGCTGGGCGGGGTTGGTTATATCTGTGTGATATGAATAATCTTTTAAAGAGGAGTTGAATTGGTATGCCGACTATAAGTATGTTTTATGGAATAATTATCCGTATGCTTTATATGGATAACAGGCAACATCATTTGCCTCATCTTCATGTGGAGTACCAAGGCATGAAGTCGGTAATTACTATCCCGGATGGAGAACTTTTGGAAGGGGAATTGCCTGCAAAGAAATTACGACTCGTACAGGCATGGATTACCATTCATGAAGATGAAGTGATGGCAAATTGGTCATTGGCAGTAAATGGTGAACCTATTTTCTCAATTGATCCACTACGATAAGGAAATTTATTATGATTGAAGTGTGTCATGTCGATGTACGTCCAGATTATCATCTGCTTTTAAGGTTTAATACCGGAGAAAGTAGACTTTTTGATATGGAACCCTATTTGAAATATCCTGTTTTCAAAAAACTTCAGAATTCTGTAATATTTTCTCTGGCTCAGGTTGATTATGCTACCGTTACATGGCCAGGTGCTATTGATATTGCTCCGGAAACTCTTTATGAACAATCAATCTAATGGAAAGAATGGGGACAGGTACATTATGCGTATGCTGTCCCCGTTTTATTTGTGATTGTCATTTTGTGTTTCGGTGTTTATAATCAATCGTGCTGTTCGATGAGTCTAAATGACAAAGGGGACAGGTAGATAATGCACTTTTGTGAAGCTCAATTAATACAACCAGCTTGCCAAATACAATCAGCTGGGTTAATATATATTTATGGAAAAAAAGAAGCCTCACTACAAATTATCAGTCATCAAAGCCATGATTGAGGCAGGAAAAGTTCGCTCGACTGTGTCGGCACTTGCAGGTGCTGCTGCGTTAGGATTCGACTTTAATGGAATAGTTGACGTCATAATGCTACTGAGCCAGGCAGACTTCTACAAGAGTATGACGACTATCGCGGATCATCGGGTTTGGCAGGACGTATACCATCCTCTCACTCAATCTGGAGAGGTTTACCTGAAACTCACGGTCATTGATGAGGTACTCATCGTGTCTTTCAAGGAGCTATGAATATGAAATGTTTGTCTTGTTCGGCAGCCGAACTGCTGTATGATACCCGTGATATACTGTACACCTATAAGAATGAATCGACAGTTATTCCGGCTGTGACTGGGGATTTCTGCCCGGCTTGTGGTGAAGCTGTTCTTGATCCAACTGAATCTAAGCGCATTAGTATGGCAATGCTGGAATTCAATAAGCAGGTGAATGCGTCGATTGTCGATCCAGGCTTCATAGCGAATGTTCGTAAAAAGCTATCACTTGATCAACGGCAAGCTGGTGAGATTTTCGGTGGGGGAATCAATGCCTTCTTGCGCTATGAGAATGGCAGAGCTAAACCACCTCTTGCACTTGTAAAGCTCCTCAAGGTTCTTGATCGCCACCCGGAACTGCTTAACGAAGTCAGGACATGAGCAGGAAAAAAGGGGGCACTACTGCTACTCTCTACTACTACTACTACTACGGAAAGGGGAAAGTGGGACAGGTCGATAATGCAAGTTTCGTTTGTTTTCTTCGTCCCCTTTGTCGGAAAATTGAATGTTCTGTAAACTTTTGGCTTAGTGTTTTAGCTTTCAAGAAACTTCTTGACTAAAACAGGCGACCCGAGTAGAATTCCTTTTAATGACAGACAAAGAAACTACCATAGCAAGAAAAATGGGGACAGGTATGCTTTGTTTTT
>NZ_LT828562.1:0-27007 GCF_900170035.1 Desulfamplus magnetovallimortis
CGTTCATTTAATATGTTTTGTAGCATCCATCATATGACCCCAAAAGTACTTTGCCGTGAAAATGACTATTATTCTTATATTTGGGTGTGTTGATACGTAATCAATCATGCTCGTTTACTCTTTTTTGGGGGAATCCCCAGGAAACTGGGCCTGGCTTCAGAAAGTGTAAAGTGATCATTAAGCATGCTTAAATATTAATATTTTCCTCCATTTCGATAATACTGCATATGCCTTTATGGAGAGTATGACAACATTCGTGTTCGCTGATCCCAAGCCGTTGACTATTACTTATGTCAAAAATTGCAGATTCCACTTCTGTCTTCTCTCCATGTGTACCTCTGATTTGGAGGTTGAATTTTTTTGCAGCATCGTTTAAGCAGTCTTTTTTCTTGTAAAGTTTTGGTAGTTTTATGTGTACCCCAACTCTCATACCAGTACCAAGGTTGGACGGGCATGAGGTTAGATAACCAAGTAGCGGATCCCATGCAAATACAAGGTTTTTTTCAAGTGATTCAAGAGCAGTCTGAAGATGGGTAAATACTCTGGATAGATTTGTATTTTTTGCCATTGATATAATTCTTAAATGATCTTCTTCATTGATCCAGATGGCAAATTTTCCATTGTCTGATTCAAATACCCCCCTTGCAACGGGCCAGTCTCTGTTTATTCCAGCAGCTTCCTGAAATCTATCACCTTTAGTAAATCCAGTGGGAATAGATTCATTGTAGAAACTTTTATATCTTCCCTGAAATTGAAAAGGCATTTTTTTTAGAGCAGTAACAACAATTTTCTCAATTTCTAACCTATCCTTTAGATTTATTGATGTTGTAAAGGGAAATCCATCTAAGTTTCTGGCAAGCCTTATCCTCGTTGATATAATATATTTTTTTTCCGGATCCGGATCAGGCAGTTCCAGTTTATGTTTTGGGAAAAATTTTACATGATCTTTATTGTTGTGATGCTGAGTCGCAGATTCAACATGTTTTTCAAGCTCTCTTATGTTTATTGAGTGGTAAGACTCTATTACAGGATTAAATATTGATTCAAAAGTTTTATAGCTTTCTGCATCACCTGCATATATACCTACATAACTGTCAGGATTTATAATTCCGGATTTTAAGGCATCATAAAGAGTGAAACCTGATTGTGTCTTGAGATTGTTTAACCTGGAAAAGATTTCGGCATTAAGACATTCTTTGGCAATTGACTGTGCGTTGCTGGAAAAACATGGATATGAAAATCCAGGTTTTTCTGTTTTTTTATAGTGGTCGTTTTTTTTATCAGATTTCATTGTTATTTACCTGACATGAGATGCCTGCGGCAAGTATTGTTCTTATTGTATTAATAAGCTTGCAGGAGGATTGGCATTTAGGACTCTCTTTTCTTCGTTTACATTTTAAACATGGGCTTTGAGTCAAATATCCTATTTCAAAATCAAAACGATCCCTTTTGATATATTTATTCATTGCTCCTCTTTTTTGAAAGGCTACTTTGGGAGATTGTAAAGTAATCATTGAGCTTTAACAAAATTTCTATCAACTCTTTGCAAAAAGGTCAATATTTCACTATCATTTTGATTTTTTCTTGTCACTATTCTCAATGCGTGATAGTTGTTTACAAATGATAGCGCCATTCACATAATAATATCAGGAGGATTGTAAGTGAATACAGAATCAAAATTTGCAGAACTAAAAGAGAAGGAGAGGGAAGCCAGAAAGCAGATTATTATTGATTCAGCCCTTGCTCTTTTTGCAAAAAAGCCCTTTTATGAAGTTGGTATGAGAGATGTTGCAGATGAGGCTGGGGTCTCACCGGCTACTTTATATCGTTATTTCCCAAGTCAGGAAGAGTTGTTTGTGGAGGCATTTATTCAGGATATTTCTGCTGTCAGTCGAGAATTTGAGAATATGGTCAAGAAGGATCAACCCGCTACTATTGAGGAGTTTGCTGTTACTTATGTTGATCATTTGGTTCAAAATGAATCTACATTTCAAATGATGACTTACATTCTTTTAAAAGATCAATTAGATAAATCTGCTCTTGCGAAATTTGGTTCTGTAACAAGAATTTTTTTTGATACGTTTGAAAGATTGTTAAAACGATATGGTGTGGAGGGAGATGTAAGACTTTTTGTACACTCATTTATTGCATCTATGACAGGTATTATCATGACATTCAGAAATCATTCGTTTAAAAACAAGGATCAGATAAGAGAGCATATCTTAAAAATAACTGTATTAACGGCAGACCTATACAGCAATAAACTTATAAGACCGGAATGATATTTTGTATGAAAAATAGGTATCATGACTCTTCTTTCATCCTTTAATTGCCTTGACACTACATCATCGCGGTTTATATTTATCACCTGAACGGGCATGGCTGTCATTCAGTAACTACCCTCAAACATGGAAAGCTGTATCCATTTTAACTGGAAAGCTGGGCATGCTTCATTTCCCATTTTACACTTTCCGGAGAGAAAACTTTGAGTAGCGGGAATCTCTCACAAAAAAGTGTAAAGAACCTTTGGAGTCATATGAAGGATGCCGAAAGCTGACTTTCAACTCTTAGATTATGGTGGGATTCCGCCATCTACGTTTTTATATGAGAGTCTTTGGTAACTGATTGTTTTTTAAACGACTTTCATTCTTTAGATTATGGCGAATATCTGCCATTTATGAATATATGAAAGTCTCAGTAAGTGGCTGTTTTTAAAATGACTTTCATCTCTTCGATTGTGGCGTGAATCCGCAATGTACGTTATATGTGACAAGAGGTATTATGGATAATATAAAGGAAAAGATTGAATCAAAACACCTTGTGATCAGCCGGGTAAGAAGAGAGATTGCCAAGGAACTTGTGGGGCAGCAGAAACTTGTGGACTCTCTTCTGACAGCGCTTCTTTCCGAATCCCACCTTCTGATAGAAGGAGTCCCGGGTCTTGCCAAGACAAGTGCTGTAAAAGCCCTTGCATCAACTGTACAGGCTCAGTTTAAAAGGATACAGTTTACTCCTGATTTGCTTCCGGCGGATCTTGTGGGAACCGAAATATACAGACCTAAAATGGGTGATTTTGTTACAAGAAAAGGTCCTCTTTTCAATAACATTATTCTTGCTGACGAAATAAATCGTGCACCATCCAAAGTGCAATCTGCCCTGCTTGAGGCCATGCAGGAGAAACAGGTTACAATAGGAGATGAAACATATCTGCTACCAACGCCGTTTCTTGTTCTGGCAACCCAGAATCCAATTGAGCAGGAAGGCACATACCAGTTGCCGGAAGCTCAGATTGACCGATTTATGCTTAAAGTGGTCGTTGATTATCCCGACAGGAGTCAGGAGCTTGAAATTCTTAAAAAAAGCGAATTTGAAGTAAGCCAGAAAATAGAACCGGTGGTAACCCCAGCCGAGATTACCGAGATTATTGATATAATACGCCAGATCTATGTTGACGACAAGATAAAGGAGTACATAGTAGATCTTGTTTTTGCCACAAGGCAACCTTTGAAATATGGCATGGATATTGCCCATTACATCTCCTTTGGTGCATCACCAAGGGCGACTATTTTTCTTGCCCAGGCATCAAGAGTTAATGCTTTTCTGCAGGGCAGAGCTTACGTCACTCCCCAGGATGTCAAGATTGTTGCACCTGATGTTCTGCGGCACAGAATTATTCTATCCTTTGAAGCAGAGGCAGAAGAGATTTCCTCAGATGATGTCATAAAAATTTTGTTTGATTCAGTTGCAGTTCCATAAGTTGGATGCGGCCATTAAGGTTTCCTGAAGCATTTACATTTAATGGCTTATGACTGATAATAGATCATCGAGGCATAGTGAGATAATGATCCCTGCGGAAATCATAAAAAAAATAAAACGAATTCACATAAAGGGCAGCAGAACCGTCAACACAATGATGGCAGGGCAGTATAAATCTGTTTTCAAAGGTTCTGGCATTGAGTTTGAAGAGGTTCGTGATTATTCTCCAGGAGATGACGTAAAGGCCATTGACTGGAAGGTGTCTGCACGTCTTGGAAAACCTTTTGTAAAGCGTTACCGAGAAGAGCGTGAAAGCATTGTCATGCTGCTTGTCGATATGAGCAGATCCCTGCACTTTGGCACATTTTCAGGAATGAAACTTGAGAAAGCTGCCGAAGTTGCTTCTGTGCTTGCCTTCAGTGCAATCAAAAATAATGATAAAGTAGGCGTTCTTTTTTTCACAGACAGGGTGGAAAAATATATCCCCCCAAAAAAGGGGGCAAGCCATGTATGGCGTTTGATAAAGGAGATTTTTACATTTGAACCCTGCGGTAAAGGCACAGATCTTGTAGCTGCCCTTGAATATCTCTCTTCTGTTTCAAGAAAAAGGACATTTTCTTTTATTATCTCAGATTTTATTTCACATGATCCAGCTAAAGCCCTGAGAACTGCGAGTCGGCGACATGAACTTATTGGTGTTCTTATTTCAGATAAGGGGGAATTTTGTCTGCCGGAAAAGGGGTTTGTCTATTTAACCTGTTTTGAGACCGGCAGAAAGCTACTGCTTGATGCATCAAGTAAGACTGTTCAGAAATTTTATACTGATCGGAAAAATATCCACTACAGTAAGGTTATGGAGTGTTTAAAATCGTCAAAAATTGATTGCATTGAGATTTCCACACAAGATTCAGTATCTGATACTTTAACAAGATATTTCAACTACAGAGAAAAGAAAATGAGGTAGGAGAGGGTAAGAGACCCATGGCAGCGATTGATAATACTCTTCCCCAGTCACCCCAGGCGTTTATGCAGGGAGTGCAGAGTTCTGATAAGACTATAAGGGAGCTTCATGACATTGAATTGCCGGTACAGGTGGGAGTTGATCCCGTTATATTTAAGATAGTTGCGTTATCTCTTCTCTTTGTTCTTATTGCGCTTTTGCTCTTTTTCACGGTCCGTTATTTTCGCCGTAAAAAAAAGATTAAAGGTGGCAGTGATCAGATTTTGTTGCCGCCTCCTCTGCCCCATGATCAGGCAGCTTTAAGAGAACTTGATGCCATAAGGGAGCTGATGGAAGTTCATCCACGTCTTTACTATTTCAGGCTTACGGCTCTTTTGAAGGTATTTATTGGAAAATCTTTTCGGATAAATGCTCCGGAAATGACTGCACAGGAGTTGATTTCAGCTTTACAAAATATTCTGCCTTCTCATATGAGACTACAATCGCAGAGTGAATCTTTGATCTCTTTGAACTCACACAACACTGTTAATTCAGATTATGTTGAAAAGGGGCTTTTTACATTAACAAAGGAGCTTTTTGACAATGCATCCATGATTAAATATGCAGCACAAGACCCAAAAACTGATCAGATGAATGCAGATGATGCTTTTGCAAGGTATTTTATTGATCGTATTACGCTTTTTTTGGCAAACAATTCATCCGGTGATGAAGGTGAAGGCCATGTTTAGATTTGCATCTCCTCTATTTTTGACTCTTATGTTTATTATACCGCTTCTTTTCTATTTCAGAAAAAAGATAAAAAAGGCTTCATACCTCAAAGTTTCATCCCTTTTGTTTATAACCTCCCCTGATTCAGCAGATATCTCGTTTCCATATCCATCATCATCACAGGATATTCAATTTGTGGGTGGCAGGCTGCAAAGGTTTTTTCTACTAATGTTTGCAATTGGATTGCCATTTTTAAGATATGCCTCACTATTTTTGATGATATTGGCTCTGGCTCGCCCCCAATGGGGAACAGAAAAGGTAAATGTTACAACAGAAGGTATTAATATTGTATTGGCGCTTGACCTATCCGAATCCATGGCAGCTCTTGATTTTACAAGAGATGACAAGATTATAACAAGGCTTGACGCTGTCAAAGGTGTGGTGGGTGATTTTATTATGAAGCGTGAAGGTGACCGAATAGGTATGGTTGTGTTTGGTTCCAGGGCATTTACCCAGCTTCCCCTGACCCGTGATTACAATACCATAGCCTTTATGCTTGAAAAACTTGAAATTGGTGCCGCAGGGCCAAGTACTGCAATTGGAGATGCAATAGGAATTTCACTAAAACGTCTTGAAGATATTGAAAGTAAATCCAATATTGTCATTTTGCTTACAGACGGTCGCAGCAACAGCGGTGAGATTTCACCTGAAACTGCTGCAACCATTGCATCTGAAAGGGGTGTAAAGATCTACACCGTTGGAGTTGGAACAGAAGGGAAAGCTCCTTTTCTGGTAAAAGATCCTCTTCTTGGGCAAAGATATGTTTATCAAAGGGTGGATATGGATCACGATACCTTGGAAAAAATTGCTGAAATGACAGGCGGTTCATTTTTCATAGCCCAGGATATAGGTTCTCTTGAAAATATATATGATATGATTGACACTCTTGAAAAAACTGAAGTTGATGTCAAATCATGGGCACAATACAGGGAACTTTATCCTTGGCTTATGTTTCCGGCATTTCTTATGCTGGGGGGGTATATTCTTCTTTCCAATACAAGATTTATGAAAATACCCTGATTATCCCAATTGACATTTTGTTTTAATTTTTTATATGAAAGTCTCGGTAACAGCCTGTTTTTAAAACGACTTTCATCTTTTCGATTGTGGCTATCATCAGCCATGTACGTTTTATATGAAAGTCTCGGTATCAGCCTGTTTTTAACACAACTTTCATCTCTTCGATTGTGGCGGTCATCAGCCATGTACGTTATAAGAAAGTCCCCGTATTTCAAGGTTTTTTTCAGGGCTTTCATGCTTCGTTGTGGCAAGACGGGTTTGCCATGGCCGTTATATGAAGCCTCCGTAACAGCCTGTTTATAAAATAGTTTTCAACACTTCGATTGTGGTAGATGTGTTTGCCATGGCTGTTTTATGGATTTACTGCATTCTTCTGAATCACCATCAGAGATTAATTTATGATATTTGCAAACTTATATATATTACATTTGATGTGGATGGTGTTGCTGCTTCTTGCTGTGACAGCATATGGTATTGGAAAACGTTCAAGGATTTTGAGAAAATATATTGATTTTTCAATGGTACCGGTCATGACATCTGGATACAGTGTTCAAAGGCGATGGCTCAAAGGGATGCTGCTTGTGGCTGTTCTTTTTTTATCTGTAATCTCCCTTGCAGGTCCCCAGGCAGGTTTCCGTTGGGAAAAGGTTGAAGCAAAGGGCGTTGATATCATGATTGCACTTGATTGTTCAAGGAGCATGCTTGCCTCTGATATCAAACCTTCCCGTCTGGAACAGGCAAAAAGAGAGATTCTTGATCTTCTTAACATGATGGATTCTGACAGAGTCGGTCTTGTGGCCTTTTCAGGTGCTGCCATTCTTCAGTGCCCATTGACCCTTGACTACTCTGCATTTCATATTTTTCTTGATGCTCTTTCTCCTGAATATCTTCCCATGGGGGGGACAGATATTCGTGGTGCCATTGAGACGGCTGTTAATGGCTTTGAAAAAGATGCTGACTCAGAAAAAGCCATAATTCTCATTACAGATGGAGAAAACACATCAGATGATCCTCTTGAAGCTGTCAAAGATGCTGCAAAGCTGGGCATCAGAATTTTTTGTATAGGAGTTGGGCGGGAAGAGGGTGCCCCTATCCCTGATAGTTCCGGCGGTTTTAAAAAGGACAGAGATGGAAGAATCGTCATGTCAAAGGTGGATGATAAAATGCTGGGGCAAATTGCATCCATGGGCATGGGGCGTTATGTTAAATCTGTTGCAGGAGATATGGATCTGGATGTTATCTATACTCGTGAAATATCAGGCAGCATGGAAAAGACAACTCTTGAGAGTGGAAAAAAAAAGGTTTGGGAGAACCGTTTTCAATGGTTTCTTTTGCCCGCTGTTTTATTGCTTATATTTGAACTTTTTATATCTGACCATAGAAAAATGGATATAAATTCCTTCAGGCATGAAAATGGTCAAAATGATAACAACAGTGTTCCTCCGAATAAAATAAGCAGTGTCTCTCCGAAGAATAGCAATAGCATTTCTCCGAAGAATAACAATAGCATTTCTTCGAAGAATAACAATAGCATTTCTTCGAAGAATAACAATAGCATTTCTCCGAAGAATAACAATAGCGTTTCTCCGAAGAATAACAACAGCTTTTCTCCGAAAAACAATAACATTCTTTCCCAAAAAAATACTTTTTTAAAACTGCTCACTTTTATTATTACAACAGTTTTTATATCTATTCTGTTGTTTGACCTGTCTGATCTTTATGCAGGTACATATTCAAGTGTAAAAAAGGGGATAGAGGCCTTTAATAGCAGCAGTTATGAAGATGCGAGAAAAAATTTTATTGATGCTCAGCTTCAAAGCCCTGACATGCCAGAACTTTATTATAATATTGGCAGCGCAGCATATAAGCTGGAAGATTATGAATCTGCCTTGAGCAACTTCACCCGTGCAATGGATACAGAAGATCCTTTGTTAAGGGATAAGAGTACCTTCAACCTTGGAAATACAAAGTATCGTATGGGAGATCTGGAGGGGGCTGTGGAGACCTTTGAAAAAATTGGAAAAGATTCTCCACTTTACCAGAAAGCCGCTGAAAATATTGAGTTTGTTAAAAAGAAAATTGAAGAGAAAAAACAGGAGGAAGAGAATAAGCAGAAGGGTGACCAGCAGCAAGACGGCCAAGATCAGGATGAGCAAAAAGGAGATAAGCAGCAAATCGGCCAAAATCAGGATGAGCAAAAAGGAGATAAGCAGCAAGACGGCCAAGATCAGGATGAGCAAAAAGGAGATAATCAGCAAGACGGCCAAGATCAGGATGAGCAAAAAGGAGATAAGCAGCAGATCGGCCAAGATCAGGATGAGCAAAAAGGAGATAATCAGCAAGACGGCCAAGATCAGGATGAGCAAAATGGAGATAACCAGCAGAGCGGCCAAGATCAGGAAGAGCAAAATGGAGATAAGCAGCAAATCGGCCAAAACCAAGATGAGAAAAATGGTTATGAACAGCAAAGTGGCCAGAACCAGGGTAGTCAAAAACATGACAATTCCGGAGAGAGTGCATATGGCAATGATGGTAATGAAGAGCCTTCTTCAGATTTTCAAAAACAGGCTCATGAGCGCCTTCTCAACCGCCTTGAGGACAAGCCTGGCTCTGCCATGATTCCTTCATATTCAGGACAAGATGTGGAAAAAGACTGGTAGTGATGTGGTGCCAGAAGATGATAATCCTTATGATAAAAACTGAAGTAAATTGAGGGTCTTTTATGGGCTTAGAAGTTTCGGTAATAATCAGCAAAGCAGCAGAGCTTCCTTTGCTTAGGGGCGGCCAAAGACTTGGAGTCGCTGCAAGTGCGGGCTTTTTTACAAGCTACCAAAAACTTTTTTTTCAAAGTCTCACTGTGCCACTGACATGCCTGCTGATCTGTCTTTTAATGCCTCTTAATCTTTTTGCTTTCAGCGTTACAGCCCAGGTTGACAGAAACAGGATTTCAATAAACGACTCTGTTGTATTAAAAGTTGTGTTTAATGATGGCGAAGGTGAAGTTGATACATCTGTGATTAAAGACTTCAGAATTATTGGAAGAAGCAGCAGCAGTAATATTTCCATTGTCAACGGAAAATATTCAAAGAGTATCACAGCCATTTATCAACTGCTGCCCAAACGTCAGGGGAAATTGCTGATACCACCATTAAAAATTGTACATGAAAAAAATATATATACCACAAATCCAATTACAATTGAGGTTTTGGCTGGTAATGTAACTTCCGGAGCATCAAAGGATATTTTTGTGGAGGCAGGCATTTCTGATACCTCTCTTTTTATTGGACAGCAGGCTGTATATCAACTTCGTTTATATAGTGCTGTTCGCTACTCCAATGCTGCTCTTCAGCAGCCATCGTTTAAAGGATTTACCGCAAAAGAGGCTGGAAGCAGAAAAAATTATCAAGAGACCATAAACGGCAGAGTCTATAACGTTATTGCAATAAATTACGTCCTCATACCTGAAGTTGCAGGTGAGATGGAAATTGAACCTGCTGTCATAACATGTGAAGTTGCTGTTAAAGGAAGAGGGCGTGATCCTTTTGATGATCCCTTTTTTTCCAACAATTTTTTTTCATTTGGCAGAACCGAACCCCGACGTGTTGCAACACTTCCCATTTCTGTCAAGGTAGAGCCTTTGCCTCCTTATACAGACAGCAATGTTTTGTTTTCAGGGGTAGTTGGCAAAATTGATGTTTCTGCTGAACTTGACAGAAGTCATATTAAAGTAGGAGAATCTGTCACATTGACAATAACCTTGTCAGGAGAGGGTAATCTTATGGATGCACCTGTACCTGATATTACCCTTGGATCTGAATTAAAAGTTTATGAGGATTCACCTGTTGAGGAGATTGAGCTTACTCCTGATGGATATGTTGGGAAAAAAGTATTTAAAAAAGCCATTGTACCCCTTAAACAGGGAACCTATTCTGTTGAACCTGTGGATCTCTCTTTTTTTAGTGTGGAAGATCGACAATACAAGGTGGTCACCACATCTCCTTTGACCATTGATGTTGAGCCCGAAGATATTAATAGCGGTATTGCCGGTAATTCCAACGGCAACAATTTTTCTGATTCCATAAACAGCTCAATGGAGGATAAATTCTCTTCAGGATTGGCAATGGAAAGAAAAAGTGTTGAGTTTACAGGAAAAGATATTTTGTCTTTAAAGGAAGACAATGATGTCTGGCGCAGTAAAAAGAGATTGCCGATATCTATTTTTGTTATGCTGTTTTTTTTGCCTTGTCTGCTTTTTTATTTTGTAAAGATGTTAAGTCTATTTTTCAAGAAAGAGATCTCTGTATCAACAGCTCTTAACAGGAAAACAGACGACTATTTGGCACATGCAAAGAAAATGCTTGTTTTTCAACAAAAAGAAAGTGCAGGAGATAATAGAAGATCTGTGGCTGATGGCAATGATAATGGCGGGGATTTTTTTAAAGCTCTTCATGGGGCTATTGTGGCAAAGGTACTTTCAAGAGTCGGTACAAGGGGAGAGTCCCTGACATTCAGTGAGGTTGAGAAAATTCTCATTGACACAGGAGCACCTTCAGACCTTTCTGACAATGTCAATTCCCTTATTGCTGAAATAGAATCAGCCAGATATGGTGGAAAAGATAATGACAATGAATATCGCGCTGTGCTTTATATGCGCACCTTAAAGATTGTACAGATGCTGGGAATAGCAATTGTTATATCTTTGTCATCTCTTCTATTGTCACAAGGTGTTTTATTTGCAGAAGAACCGGTAAAGATTATTGACTCAACCCTTTCAGAAGATGAGTGTGGCAGATATTTTTTTGAAGGCGTTGATGCATATAAACAGGGCAGATATGATGATGCTGCAGAAAAATTTTCATCCATTGCCCGAAGTGGCGTTGATAATCCATATCTTTATTATAATATCGGTAATGCCTTTCTTAAGGCAGGCAAGACAGGTCATGCGATCCTTTGGTATGAAAGGGCAAAAAAGGAAGAGCCCCTTGACCCTGATTTAAGATTTAATCTTGAATATGCAAAGGGTTTTGTAAAAGACAAGTTGGAGCCAACAGGATTTGATATTTCAGGTATATTTTTTTTCTGGAAAGGCTATCTGCCTGCAGAAGGTCTTAAATATTTTGCGATTATTTTATCATTTGGCTTTTTTGTCTATTCGACTTTAAGAACGCTTAGGGGCAAGCGCATATTGACACTGGCTGGCAAATTTTTATTTGTTTTATGGATTCTGGCGGGAAGTACTGTATTTTATGACTATTACAGCAGCAATGCAAAAGGCCAGGCCGTTATTATTGCTCCGGAAGTATCTGTAAGATCCGGCACATCCTCTGATGCCACTGAGCTTTTTGTGCTCCATGCGGGCACCAGGGTAAAGGTTTCAAAGATTAGGGATGGGTATCTTAAAATTCATTTTTCAAAAGATAAAATAGGCTGGGTCAGCAGTGAAGATGCAGAGGTGATTTAACCCCGGAGCATTTAGATTTCCAGACAATTTACAGGTTCATCAAATATAGGATTCGGGTGAGGTACTCAGATTATTAATTTCTTTAATAAGCTTTTGAGTGTTAGTGCCGGGTTTTCCGCTGCCAATGATGTTATCGTTGATCTGAACAACCGGTACGACACCTTTATTTGTTCCGGAAATAAAAACCTCATCTGCACCGTAAAGTTCCTCAATACTCATGCTCCTTAATTCAATGGAGAACTCTTTTTGACCCAATTCCAGTATCATCTTTCGTGTTATTCCCTTTAAAACACCCTCTTCAGCAGTTATGAGCCTGTTATTGATAAATGCAAAAAGATTGCTTGTTGTACCCTCTGTCACAATGCCCTCTTTGCTGACATAGAGAGCTTCCACACCATTTAGTTTTTTTGCCTTGCTCAATGCCATGGCAGCAGGCATGTATGAGAGACTTTTTGCAAGGGGATTGTCCCTTTGCAAAGCAACGGTAATAACTTTGACACCCTTTGTGTACCATGAGGAAGGAATGGGTGGAATTGAAGTTAAAAGTACCAGAAGTCTTGGTTTGCCAGTGGGAGTGATAAAGTCTTCACTTGAACCACCTGTAATGATGATTCTTATATTGGCTTCATCAATATCAGGATTTTTATTGAGGGTATCATGGATAATCCTTTCAATATCACGGCATGACCAGTTGATTTTAAGTGATACCTCATTTGCGGACTGTATCAGCCGCTCTGCATGTTCTCTTAGAAAAAGAGGTTTGCCGTTAAAAGTTCTTAAAAGATCACAGACTCCAATACCCCGAATCACAGCAAGGTCATCCACCGGTATAACTGCCTGGCCTGAAGGCATGAATTTTCCGTCAACATAATAGATCAGTTGCTTTTGATTATTTTTTGTGTTTTCAGGGAGGTTAATATAAATCCTTTTTTCATGGCTAAGACTTTTTTCATGACTAATATTTGTTTCATGGCTAAGACTTTTTTCATGACTAATATTTGTTTCATGGCTAATGTTTTTTTCATGGCTAATATTTTTTTCATGGCTAATATTTTTTTCATGGCTAATATTTTTTTCATGACTAATGTTTTTTTTATGGCCAATCTCTTTTTTGTGGGCAAACTCTGCTCTACTGTCATGCATATTATTATTTCTCCTGAGCATATATTGGAATCGGGAAACACTATTGTGTTGTTCCGTAAAATCACATTTTTCATAGTATAGTCGCTATTTTAAATCTTGTCACCTGTAATATCCTAACTGGAGGCCATAATGTCTTTTATAAAGGGAATCATCTATAATTTAAAAGGGTTGGCAATGGGTCTTACCACCCCCAGCCTTCTGTTTCTGGGCATGCTCAGATTTGTTGTTGTAGTTGCTTTAACCATTGTTTGTTCCGGCCTTATTCTGATGTGGCATCAAGATATCCTTAATCTTTTGTGGCATATGCCTGAATCAAAATTGATGCTCTTTTTCTGGAATATAGTGTCATGGCTTCTATCCCTTCTTCTTGCTGCTGTTGCTGGACTTTTATCATATTTTGTTGCACAGATATTATTTTGTGTTTTTATTATGGATTACATGTCAAGGATTACCGAGCAAAAGGTAACAGGAAGAGTTGATGGAGCTCTTTCAGCATCTTTCATAGGACTTTTTTTGCATTTGATTGCACAGGAGATTCCAAGGACCATAGTGCCTGTAATTTTCATGCTTATTGTTATGCTTGCAGGGTTGTTAACTCCGCTTGGGCCTGTGATCACAGTTTTGTCTTCCCTTGTTGCGGGAATTTTTCTGGCATGGGACAATACAGATCTTGTTCCTGCAAGAAGAATGGAGTCTTTTGGTAAAAGATTTACTTACCTTAAAAAAAATCTGATGTTTCATATGGGATTCGGTATATGCTTCCTTGTTCCCTGGGTCAATATTGTACTGTTATCTTTTGCGCCTGTTGGGGCAACTCTTTATTATATTGAAAAAGACGATAACAGTTAGGGGTGGTTCTAACAAACTCAAAATCGACATCTTATTGCTTTTTCAGAAGTTATTGCATTTGTCTGAATCAGGATAACCAGGATGGATAGGATGTTCAGGATAGATAATCCTGCCTTATCTTTGTTAATCTTGGGAATCCTGACTCAGGCAGTGTTGAAAAGGCTTACAAAAGATCATAGGTGTTGACTTTGAGAACAAAATAAAAGAGGTATAAATGCTTTTTGTATCATTGAGGGCATCGCCTGACAAAAAATTTGGCAAAGATAATGAGTTCCATGGAGACAGTGGGTCAATGGAAGATGAAAGCGCAAGTGATGCATCTGACTCCCTTGATCACAAACCTATTAGGTGTGCTTTTTGTCAATATTCAGTAACTGACATATCACAGAGAATAACTGTAAACGGGAGTTATAATCATGCATTTGCAAATCCCCATGGACTGGTATTTGAGATCGGCTGTTTCAGGGAGTGTACCGGGGCCATGCCTGCTTCGGCCCCTTCGATTGAGTTTTCGTGGTTTTCAGGGTACTCCTGGCAGGTGGCCGTTTGCCGGAATTGTAACAGGCATCTGGGATGGCGTTTTCTTTCCGGCTCCGGTGTCAGCTCATTTTATGGTATGATTATTGATAATCTGCTTTTTCCATGAACTGTTTTTATATAAAAGTCTCTGTAAGTTGCTGTTTTAAAACGACTTTAATTCTTTAGATTGTGGCGGTAATCCGCCATGTACGTTATGCAGAAAGCGCCTTTGAAACAATTTCATAGACATCCCTTGAAAGATCAGGGGTATTAACCATTATCTCCAGTTGCTGTTGCATAAGTGTCCGACGCTGGAGATCATATTTTTTCCAGTGATTAAATGCTCCTGCAAGCCGTGCGGCAATCTGGGAGTTTATTTTGTCAAGCTGGATAATCTTTTCTGCAAAAAAAGCATATCCATTACCATCTTTTCTGTGAAAAATATATGGGTTGCCTGTGCCAAGAATTGACATAACAGAGCGTACCCTGTTGGGATTTCTCCATGAAAAATCGGGGTGACAGGTAAGGGCTTTTATATTTTCAAGTGTTCCGGGTCGTGTGGATGATGCCTGAACAGTGAACCATTTATCCAGAACAAGAGGATCTTCCCGCCACATTAGATGAAATTGTGCCAGTGCCTGGTTAAGCGTTGACTCCTCGCATGTTGAGTTGCACAATATGGAGAGTGCTCCAATTTTGTCAGTCATGTTCATTGCATTAATGTAGTGCTTATGAATGATCTGGTGTGAACTTGTGCTGTCAAGTGAGCCAATATATGATAATGCTATGTTTTTAAGGCTTCTGTCTGCCATTGCTTCATGGGATAGATCTTCAGGGTCTGCTTTGGAACATAGATCAATGATATCATCCAGTTCTGTAGCAAGTTTTTCGGCAATGGTCTGTTTCATGATCTGTCTTGCCCTGTGGATGGCATCCACATCAATGGGGTCATACTGCTGGGCTATCTCGCTTTCGCCAGGGAGTGTAATGGTCTGTGCAATAAGTGCCCTGTCAAGGGTTGTGTTACAAAGGGATTCGCGGAATGCATTTACAAGATGCTCAGAAAGAGGTGGAGCCATATCATTATATGTTTTGTCAGGGTTAGATGCTTTTTCATCTTGAAGCAAACCAATAATGCGTTTCAACTCCATGAAATAAAGCTGCTGGGCAGCATCCCAACGGTTGAATTCGTCTGTATCATTGGCCATCAGAAATGCCAGATCTTCAGCAGAAAAATCATTTTCAATAATAACAGGAGCGGAAAACTCCCTGAAAAGAGAGGGACGAGTCTCCGGTGCAATGTCATTGAATGTAAAAGTTTGATGTTGCTCTTTCAAGTGAAGTATATGGTCATTTTGTTCTGGGTTTCTATGTGGTTCTGAGTTGCCATTTGGTTCTGAGTTGCCACTTGGTTCTGAATTGCCATTTGAATCTGACAGAGATACAAGACCGTATTTAACGGGTATATGAAGGGGTTTTTTTTCAGACTGGTTGTGGTCAGGCGGGGTATTCTGGGTTAAATGAATAGTGAGTGTTCTGTTTGCACTGTCATACTCTCTTTTGACCTTTATACGGGGAGTTCCTGACTGGGAATACCAAAGGCGGAACTGGGAAAGGTCAATGCCCGATGCCTCTTCCATTATCTGTACAAAATCCTCTGTTGTCACAGCCTGTCCGTCAAACCTTGCAAAGTAGAGATCCATTCCTTTTCTGAACAACTCCCTGCCCAGGATTTCAAACATCATGCGTATAACTTCAGAACCCTTTTCATAGACAGTCATTGTGTAGAAATTATTCATTTCAATGTATGATTCGGGCCGTACAGGATGAGCCATGGAGCCTGCATCCTCAGGAAACTGAAAGGTTCTTAGTTTTCTTACATCAGAAATTCTTTGAACAGCTCTTGAATTGAGGTCAGATGAGAACTCCTGGTCACGAAACACTGTCAAACCCTCTTTTAGACTTAACTGAAACCAGTTTTTAAGGGTAATTCTGTTGCCTGTCCAGTTGTGGAAATACTCATGGGCTATTACCCTCTGGATATTCATGAAATCTGTATCAGTTGCTGTCTCTGTTTTTGCAAGGACATATTTGGAGTTAAAGATATTTAATCCCTTGTTTTCCATGGCTCCCATATTAAAGTCGTTGACAGCCACAATCTGATAGAGATCAAGGTCATATTCCCTTCCAAAACGCTCTTCATCCCATGCCATTGACTCTTTCAGGGATTTCATTGCATGGGAGCATTTATCCTTGTTTTCGTGCTCAACAAATATCTTTAGTGTAATATTTTTGCCTGAGAATGTTGTAAAATGGTCTTCAATACAGGAAAGGTCTCCTGCAACAAGGGCAAAGAGGTAGGATGGTTTTTTAAATGGATCTTCCCATTTCACATAGTGGCGACCATTATCAAGGTCTCCTGAAGCAACAGGGTTCCCGTTGGAGAGAAGCACAGGATATTTTTTTTTCTCTGCGGTTATGATGCATGAAAAAAGAGTCATTACATCAGGACGGTCTGGAAAGCAGGTTATTCTTCTGAAACCCTGTGCTTCACACTGGGTGCAGAATGTTCGGCCTGATCTGTATAATCCTTCAAGTGCTGTATTGTTATGCGGCACAAGGCGGTTTTTGATTTCAAGGACAAAGAGTTCAGGAACCCTTGGCAGGGTAAACGTTTCCGGTGTAAGTTCATAGTCTGCGGAACAAAGAACCATATCATCAGCCACAACCGAAATTATATCAAGGTCACGGCAGTCGAGAACAAGGGGGGTAAGCTTGTCAGAAACGTCGTTGTTGCGACGGATTTTCATGGTTGATGTAACAATGGTCTGGTCATCTGCCAGATCAAACTGGAGATCTATTTTGTCAATCCAGTATGCCGGTGGCCTGTAGTCTTTCAGGTATTTTGGTGTATGTGTTTTCATGGAAATATTTAATATTCCGTCACTGTTGCTTTGTCAATAGAGATGGGCAAAGTTTTTGAGGTTGAGTTTTTACAGGTTTTATGTCAAAGGTAGTAAAGATCACCATCTATTATTTTTCGGGTTACAGTATAAGTAAGACAGGAGAAGTTTTTTATGGATATCTATGTCGGTCGCCAGCCTATTTTATTAAAGAACAAAAAGACATTTGCATATGAATTACTGTTCAGAAACAGTCTTGAAAATTCCTTCCCGGGCATTGACGGAGATATCGGAACTTCGACACTTCTGGCAAATACATTTTTTTCCATTGGTATTGCTGAAATTACAGGTAATAAGCCGGGTTTTATAAACTTTACACGGGACCTGATTGTTAATAAAACTCCTCTTCTTTTTCCAAAGGAAAATATTGTTATTGAGATTCTTGAAAATGTGGAGCCTGAACAAAGTGTTGTTAATGCCATTCATGAGTTCAGAAAAAAAGGGTATAAGGTTGCACTGGATGATTTTATTTTTGATAAAAAATTCAAGCCGCTTATAAAACTTGCCCATATAATAAAATTTGATTTGATGGCAACTCCTCTTCCAACAATAAAGGGGCTTGTAAAAGCCCTTAAATCCAAATTGAATATTACACTTCTTGCAGAAAAAGTTGAAACATACGATGAGTTTACCCTTGCCCAGGAGATGGGATTTACCCTTTTTCAGGGTTATTTTTTTTCAAAGCCTGAAGTAATATCCAAAACTGATCTTTCAGCAAACAAAATGACCCTTCTTAACCTGATTTCCGAGATAGGAAAATCTGATATTGATTTTGACAAACTCTCTAATATTATCAAAGGAGATATTTCAATATCATACAAGTTGATGAAGTTCATAAACTCACCATATTTCAGAAGGAACAACGAGATAAGCACAGTAAGGGATGCTGTGTCATTTCTTGGAGAAGATACAATCAAGCAGTTTGTAAGGGTTCTTGCTGCTGCTGGACTCAGTGACAATAAACCTGATGAACTTATGCGTCTTTCCATAGTAAGGGCAAGAATGTGTGAGCTGATGGGCAAAGAGATAGATACTCCATTTTCATCAGAAGAGCTTTTTACAATGGGGCTTTTTTCTGCAATCGACGCTATGCTTGACAAGGAGATGGCTTCTGTTCTAAAAGACATCTCCTTTTCTGACAGGATCAAGGATGGACTTCTTGGAAAGGATAAAAATTTTAATGATTTACTAAATACCTGCAAGTGCTTTGAAAATGGAGACTGGGGTGATTCAGACCTGTCGAATGTGTGTGAAACTCCGATTCTGGAAAATTTGCCGGACATTTATATTGATGCTCTGAAAATGGCAGACAACTTCCTTCAGATGTAAGGAAATAGATAAATTTAAAATTGCGATTTAAGTCTAACTATAAAACATAAATTAAGGAATAAAGTAAATGAATAGATCTGATGCAACGCTTTTTAGTGGTGGACATAAAGGTGCAGAAGCTGAATTTGGAAAACTTGCTGAAAAATTTGGTATTAATGAAGTTAATTTTACATTTGAAGGTCATGATATTGAGAGGAAAGTTGGTTTGAAAATTTTGTCTCCTGATGAACTTAAAAAGGGAGATGTAAGTATGGATATTGTCTCTGCACGCATGGGGCGTAATTTTTCCAAGGTTGACACCATACGCAAGGTTATTCAGTCTATTTTTCACATGGTTAACAGTGGGTATCAGGTCTTTGTGGTTGGCTGGATTCTGCCGGATAATACAGTGAAGGGCGGTACCGGATGGGGTGTGGAGCTTGCAAGGCTTTTTAACAGGCCGGTTTTTGTCTATGAGCAGGACAGAAAAGCATGGTTCTCCTGGATTGACAATACCTGGGTTGAGGTTACTCCCATAATCAGCCACAAGACATTTGCCGGCACAGGCACCAGAAATCTTTCTGAAGATGCCAAAAATGCACTTGAAGCTCTTTTTGAAAGATCATTTTCCGAAAGTTGATGCGTTTTTTTATTGCAAAATTTTCATAACGTACTGACATATAAAGATTTTGATCTATTCGACTGTGGTGTTGATCCGACATGTACGTTTATAAGAAAGTCCCCGTCTTTTAAGGCTCTAAAGGACTTTCATGATTCGTTGTGGCAGATGGATCTGCCATGGCCGTTATATAATCAGAATCGACACCTATGATCTTTTGAGCCTTGTTAATACTGTCTGAATCAGGATGCCCAAGATTAACAAGATAAGGCAGGATTATCTATCCTGAACATCCTTTTCATCCTGATTCAGACAAATGCAATAACTGCCGGGAAAGCAATAAGATGTCGATTTTGAGTATATAAAACTGTATGGGGCAGGCCATCTTGCCTGCCCTGAATGTTAGAATTTGGAGACCCTGATGCACAATTTAATGGTCACAGGTGGATGCGGATTTATAGGATCAAATTTTATTCGCTATCTTCTTGATGAATCATCCTTTACCGGTCGCGTTGTAAATGTTGATAAGCTTACATATGCAGGAAATCCTGAAAGTCTTTCAGATATAAAGGATCGCCATAAGGAGCGCTATTTTTTTGAAAAGGCGGATATATGTAATGCTTCCATAATCTCCATGATTTTTAAAAAATATGAGATAGATTCAGTTTGTCATTTTGCTGCAGAGTCACATGTTGACCGCTCCATTGCCTCTCCTGAAGTTTTTATCGACACTAATGTAAAAGGCACATTTAATCTGCTGGAGTGTGCCAGAAAGTCAGGGGATGGATTTAACCTTTTTCACCATGTTAGCACAGATGAAGTGTATGGTACTCTTGGAAAAACAGGTTGTTTTACAGAAGAGACCCCTTATGCACCCAACAGCCCCTATTCTGCATCAAAGGCTGCCTCTGATCATTTGGTTAGAGCCTACCATGAAACCTATGGATTGCCTGTTACCATATCAAATTGCTCCAACAATTACGGCCCCTTTCAGTTTCCGGAAAAACTTGTTCCTCTGATGATTCTAAATGCAATGGAGAGAAAGCCCCTTCCTGTTTACGGGGATGGTTCAAACATAAGGGACTGGCTTTATGTAATGGATCACTGCAAGGCAATTTGGCTTGTCATGGAGAAGGGGCACAAGGGACGCACCTATAATATTGGCGGTGGGTGCGAGATGAAGAATCTTGAGATTGTTGAGAAAATATGTGACACTGTTGATCTTTTAAGAAAGAGAACCAAAGATACTGGTTCATCAAGGGAACTTATAACTTTTGTAAAGGATCGCCCGGGTCACGATTTTAGATATGCCATAGACTCATCCAGAGTCAGAAATGAACTTGGATGGAGTCCGGAGGAGTCCTTTGAAACAGGTAGCCGGAAAACAATTGAATGGTATTTTGAAAACATGACATGGGTTGATAGTATAAGGTCAGGTGAGTACCTTAAATGGATTGAGACACATTATAATGTCTGATCAATTATAACATTGCTTGATGGTTGCTTTTTTCAGAGCATGGAGGATAAATGAAAGGTATTATTCTGGCAGGAGGTTCAGGAACAAGGCTATATCCCATTACACGGGCAGTGAGCAAGCAACTTGTACCTGTGTATGACAAACCCATGATCTATTACCCGCTTTCGGTATTGATGCTTGCTGGTATCCGGGAGATCATGATTATTTCAACTCCACAGGATCTTCCCCGTTTCAGAGAACTTTTTGGCGATGGCTCATTTCTTGGAATTGAGATAAGTTATAAAGAGCAGCCTGCACCTGAAGGTATTGCCCAGGCTTTTGTGCTTGCAAGGGAATTTATTGGAGATAAGAGCGTAACCCTTATTCTTGGAGACAATATATTTTATGGCAGCAAATTACAGCAGGTGCTTAAAAGTGCTGTATCCATGGACAAAGGCGGGCTTATTTTTGGTTATCCTGTAAGGGATCCTCAAAGATACGGAGTTGTGGAATTTGATGCAGATGGACTCGTTATAGGCATTGAAGAAAAGCCTGTGAAGCCAAAATCTGTTTATGCTGTGCCTGGCCTTTATATCTATGACCGTGAAGTTGTCTCCATTGCTGAAAATCTAAAACCATCTGCCCGTGGAGAGCTTGAGATTACTGATGTCAATAATGAATACCTTAAAAGAGGGCTTCTTAAGGTGGAACTTTTGGGAAGGGGTTTTGCCTGGCTTGACACTGGTACCCACGAGGCTCTACAGCAGGCATCTGCCTATGTTCAGGCTGTACAGAATCGTCAGGGACTTAAGATTGCCTGTATTGAGGAGATTGCATTCAGACTTGGCTATATCTCGGCAGAGCAGATTGAAATGCTTGCATCAGATATGCTGAAGAACGACTATGGCCAGTATCTTATGCGTCTTCTCGCTGACAATCATGATTGGGGGGAATATCTTTAATGGGAACTCGTTTTCTAAATACAGAACTTGACGGTGTATTGATTGTTGAACCGGATGTATTTGGTGATTCCAGGGGATTTTTTCTTGAGACCTGGCACAGTGAACGATATGAGAATGGCGGAGTTAAGGCTGATTTTGTCCAGGATAATCACTCCAGATCAGAAAAAGGCGTTATAAGGGGATTGCACTATCAGTTTGAACATGCCCAGGACAAACTTGTCTATGCAGTCAGGGGCACGATTTTTGATGTGGCTGTGGATATGCGTAAAGACTCACCCACATTTGGAAAATGGACAGGATGTATTCTTTCCGAAGAGAACAGACGCCAGTTTTTTATTCCAAAGGGGTTTGCTCATGGATTTTCAGTATTAAGTGATATTGCAGATGTCACCTATAAATGTTCTGATTTTTATGCTCCGGGTGATGAGTATGGTGTTCTGTACAGCGACCCCGACCTGAATATAGACTGGAAAGTTGCAAATCCCAATGTGTCAGACAAGGATCTTCTGCTTCCTTTATTGAAAGCAGTTCCTGCAAATAATTTGTTTTCGTTGTAAAATGTGTTCGTCATGTTGGCTTGAATAGTGAGGTCATAAGAATTTAAGTGCATAGACAAATATTTCTTCCGGTTAAGCCTCAGGAAATAACAGGAAAAAATTTATGTCCCCCTACTTTATTAAGGATAAAACTGTGCCCACATCTTATTTTGTACATGAATCAAGTTATGTTGATGAGGGTGCCATTATTGGTCAGGGTACAAAAATATGGCACTTCTCCCATGTTATGTCCAAAGCTGTAATAGGGGAATATTGCAACTTTGGCCAGAATGTAAATATTGACAGAACTGTGGTTATAGGCAACCGTGTAAAGGTTCAGAACAATGTATCTATTTATTCGGGTACAACAATAGAGGATGATGTGTTTCTTGGGCCTTCATCTGTTTTGACAAATATTTCTAATCCCAGAAGCCAGATTAACCGCCATGCTCTTTTTGAAAAAACAGTTATCCGCAGAGGAGCATCCATTGGTGCAAATGCGACCATAGTTTGTGGGGTCACCATTGGTCAATATGCCCTTATAGCAGCAGGAGCTGTTGTAACGTGTGATGTCCCTGATTATGCTCTTGTTATGGGGGTTCCCGGAAGAGAGGCCGGCTGGGTGAGTCGTCACGGTCACAGGCTTTCAAATCCGGATGACAATGGTGTCATGATTTGTCCCGAAAGTGGTTACCGCTACAGACTTGATGCAGATAATTGCATGAAATGCCTTGATCTGGATGAAAATATGCCCTTGCCGGAAGCCTTGAGGCATGGAACCCATGAATATCAATATTTTAAAAAATAGCAAATGCTTTTATAACGTACATGGTTGGCTGTCCGCCACAATCGAAGTGTTGAAAGTCTTTTTTAAAACAGCCACTTACGGAGACTTTAATATATAAGATTTGACTGTTAGGCGAGTCCCACTCCTTCCAGTCATGGAGATGAAAACCCATTAACGGCATTATATCCCATGGAATTTATAGATCTGAAATCCCAGTACAGAAACATTGAGGAAGATGTTGCTCAGCGCATCAAAAACGTTCTTGAACATGGCCGCTATATAATGGGGCCTGAAGTTCAGGAGCTTGAAAAGAAGCTTGCTCTATATGCCGGAGTAAGACACTGCATAGGTGTTGCAAGTGGCTCAGATGCATTGCAGGTGGCCCTTATGGCTCTTGGAATAGGGCAGGGTGATGAAGTTATCACAACACCATTCACCTTTATTGCAACAGCCGAGATCATAGCACTTCTTGGAGCCAAGCCGGTTTTTGTGGATGTGAAACCTGACACTTACAACATTGATCCTGATCTTATAGAATCTGCCATTACCCCCAAAACCAAAGCCATCATACCTGTTAGTTTATATGGGCAATGTGCAGACTTTGACCCCATCAATGAAATTGCAGAAAATTACAATATCAAGGTGATTGAGGATGCTGCCCAGTCCTTTGGGGCAATTTACAAAAACAGAAGATCCTGCGCTCTTTCCACAATAGCCTGTACATCTTTTTTTCCATCAAAACCCCTTGGTGCCTATGGTGATGGTGGAGCATGCTTTACAGATGATGATCATCTTGCCAAAATCATGCGGGAAATAAGGGTGCATGGTCAGGAGCGCCGTTATTATCATTCCCGCATCGGATTTAATGGCCGTCTTGATACGATTCAGGCTGCTATACTGCTGTCAAAATTTGATATCTTTCAGGATGAAGTTGAAAGGCGCTGGGAGATTGGCAATCGTTATACAAGCCTTATAAAGGAAAGATTCAGGGATATTGTTACTCCATATATTGAACCCTGGAACCGCTCTGTATTTGCACAGTACACCATACAGGTGAATAACAGAGATCATGTTCAGGAAGCATTGAAAAATAAGGGGATTCCCACAGCAGTTCACTACCCTGTGCCACTCCATAAACAGAGTGTATTTGCTTCAGCCAACAGAGATCTTCTCCTTCCTGTATCAGAAGCACTTGCTGAAAAGGTTATGAGTCTTCCCATGCATCCCATGCTTACACTTGAAGATCAGGATTTTATTGTTGACTCCCTTGAATTGTAATTTCCTTGATTTTTGATGGATTCCGGAATGTTTTCGACAAAGCAAACAGAATCTCTGTTTTTGAGCAGATCAGACATTTTTTTGTTGGGGAAAAAAGAAAAAACATTTGACATACACTTTGATAGCTGTTAATTACCTTTCTGTTTTTTTAGGTGAGGGCCGTTAGCTCAATTGGTAGAGCAACTGACTCTTAATCAGTAGGTCGAAGGTTCGATCCCTTCACGGCCCACCAAATGAAATCAAAGGGTTACAGTCAATTGGCTGTAGCCCTTTTTTTGTTGAAATACATTCTTTGCCCATTCTTTGCCCACTTTTTAAGTGACGGTGAATGAAAAAAGGCTGCCTCCATCCTCTGGAAAACAGCCTTGATATAAAATCCATTAGGCATTAATGTTTGCTTGCATCAATCTTTTCTGTTCATCATATTGGCCATGTGGTTCCCTGCATCCTCTGCTGAATTAATAGGAACATCAGCATGGAAAAGGGTATGGTGTCTGTAATGAATCATGGCTTCAATAAGTATTCTTGGAGTATTTGGGTTTTCTCTCTCACCATGCACTGCCCTGTCAATTTCAATCAACATTTGAATTGTTTCAACATGAATAGGGATAAGCATTTCCTCAAGCCCACCAGAATTTACATATCTCCACTGACCAAGAGCTATCTCCATATCAAGACCATCATATTGTTGTTTTTCAGGCATATGCACCCCCATGAACAGGAATACTCTTAAATGTGGTTTTTGCAAGTTTCCTGATACTATCCAACCGTGCAGAAGAGGAAAGAGGAATTACTCCGGCATCAATCCCCGCTGCATGTGCTTGATATGCTCTTATAAAATCTTTCCGCCACCATTGCAGGTCATTCTCTTTCACATATCTTGCCCATGAATAGTATTTCCACCTGGTACTCATCAGGTGACGAGTAACAGGGTCATCAAACTTTGGAGTAACAGTACTGCCATATCTCTGTAGATGTTCCAGCACTTTCCCCGCCTCGATCTCGGCCTTGTCATCAACTGAAATTTTCCCTTCTGCCTGGTCAATGATTGCAACAAAATCCCCCACTGTTGGCATTGAATTGAATCTGTGAGTTTTCAAAAGATTTGTTGCTGCATCCCTCACCTGGTCAATGGAGTATTCTTTCAATGCTTCATATCTCATCCGTAAACCACTTGGAGTCAAAGCCTTGTTGTAATTGTCTGCAAGCCCTGTCATGATCTCGGTATATGCCTTGATATCATCTCTTGTCATGATCTAACATCCTCCATGCTTGCCATGAATTGAGCTGCTGCAAATACATTACTATCCATCTGCCTTGAACCTGTAAAAGAACCATTTGGAAATTTGCCAGTATCCCACGACACATTTACATTACTGAAATTCAATGAAGCTGAATATCCTTCAGACCACTTACCACGGAGACACTTATCCAGAAATGATTTAAATTGCAGGTGTCCGCCTTTGACATTGGCAACGGAGTATTTAACGGCATCTTTCACAGTATCAAGATCATGGTTTGATATTGCCCTGGATATGTAAGATTCAACAATTGGTGTTCTGAATCTCTCGGGAAGCAGATCAAGAAGATATTGTTTCTCAGATATTGCAGGTGCAAACTGCTGCTGCTGCTCCGGTGGAGTAATTACCTCCGGTTCAAGTTCCGGCTCATCGGTGCAGCAGTTGTTCCCATCAGTACTTGTTAATATATCAGTATTTGTTAGAGTCTGGTTTTTGGGATATGGATGTTTTGAGATATCAATCTTTCCATCCTGCATGGCCTGGTCATGGGATACTGGTACATCATAGATAAGATATTCTGTTGCAACAAAGCGGCCATTATCACGGGTAATGATCTTGTGAATGTATCCTGCCTCTATGAGTTCATCAATGCCAGTTCTGACAGAATACTTGCCCTCTTTGTTCTGGCTTGCCAGATAATTTATATTAAGATTCCAATTATTAGGTTTTGATAATAGTTGGATGAGCAAACACTTTGCTTTGCAGGAAAGGGAAGAGTCATTTAAAAGGCTGTTTGGGATACAGGTGTAATTTGATTTGATCTCTGATCTGATTATCATGGCTGCACCTCTCCGGCCATGTAAGAAGGCTCTCTGAAGGTTTGGGATTTGATGAAATGAAGATTGTGGAAATGGGAATACAACTGTTGTGTTGCCATGTGGTAGGCTCCTTGAAGTTTAATCATTAAGCCCTGGTTACTCCTGTCAAAAAGCAAAAAGGGCAGTGCTTAGGGTTGACAGACCGGCCTTCAAGGAATACCGGCAACCTCAATAAAGAGATTCCCTAAGCACTGCCCAAAATAGGCAGACACAAAAAAAGATGCTCATATGTGAATGTGGCACCCTCTGCACCTTGAAGTCAATCGGCTGTCAACCCGATACCCTTGGATTTTGCCAAGGGTACTTGATTTGTTAATACATGTTGAGTGGTGGTGTCAAGAGGAAAAGTATTGATCTCTGCTCAAGTATCACCCTTATGTTTATAATATCTAATAACGTTTTATGTTGACTCAAGAGTTAAAGCTAAATATAAAATAAACAAACATGGCTATCTATCGTTTACCCTCCCACCCCAAAAAAATATGAAAATTCGCAGTACCGC
>NZ_LT828562.1:27107-54764 GCF_900170035.1 Desulfamplus magnetovallimortis
GTAAATTCTTATATTTCCCAAATGGCATCTTCATTTGAGAAAGTTCTATCAATAATTCCGGGTCAGCTTGAATATCTTGAGGCATGGAATGTTTTCTATTCAGGTTGAAATGTCATTAAGTAGTTGTATTCACCGATATCAATGGATTTGATTTTCTTGAAACCATTCTTTGTTACCAGTGTTTCGGTCTCTTCTTCAGATAATCTGATATTGATGGGTGGTCCCGGTGGGCCATCAATTTTCTTAAATTCTATAACGGCAAGATGTCCATTGGGTCGGAGTAGAGTCTTCACTGTTTTCAGTACATGAGCTGCTTTATCTATTTCATGAAAATCATGAAGGACTGTTGCCATCAAACAGATATCAATGCTGTACTCATCAATTTCAATATCTTGTGTGGCATCAGCGATGAGAGGGACGATGTTGGTGATGCTCTTTTGATCAATTTTCTCACCCAGAAGCTGAATCCCTTCTTTCCATAGATCAACAGCGTACACCAGTCCTTTTTCTCCAACCACATCGGACAGATATAGAGAATATGTTCCTTTTCCACAGGCTAAATCAAGGACAACTGCTCCTTCTTTAATTGGGATATTTTTCAAAAGTATATTGGAATCAATCAATTCAAAGCTGCTCTTACCGGCACCTTTGGGATTTTTTGGATTTGTGTTATCCATGCTGGTATTTCCTTTATTGTTATCAAAATTGATTTGGATTTATTCGACTGTCTATCAATGCTGATATTTTTCTTGTTTTTGGTAATTTTTTAATGACCCGTTCAAGTTTCAGAGCATCACTTCTTGTCATTTTTTCACTTGTCTCAATAATTTCAACTGGCAAACGACCTCTTGTGTATCTCGCACCTTTACCGGCATTGTGTGTCTTCAATCTTGCGTCAATATTGTTTGTAATTCCACAATAAAGCGTCTGATCACTGCATCTTAATAAATAAACCTGCCAGTCATTCATATTTATCTTCAGCGGGGAATCAATAGGTGATTTTGAAATCTTGAAATTCACCTTGATATTCCTGATCTTCTATGATTACTTCATCAACTCTGGAAAAGGATGGGCCTTGATGACACCACTGGATAACGGCATTGACTGCATCTTCATCTCCCTCAAGCAAGGCTTCGACATCACCGTTACTGAGATTTCTGACCCATCCAAACACACCTTCACTCTTGGCAGTTCTTTGGGTCTCCATCCTGAAGCATACCCCTTGTACCATTCCATTGATTATGAGATGAACTCTCTTTTTCTTATCCATTTTTCATCTCCATCTTTATTCAGTAAGTTATCTTCCACATTCAAAATGTAATTCAAGTATATTAATGATATCATGAACAATTTTTCAAGAATGTTTTGTCAAGACTAGGATATCTAATCTTGAGTCGAACCTTCCTTTCTATCCAACACTGTCCGAATAGTTTTTGAAATCTCTTTTGTCACAATCGGCTTCATCGCATAAGCATCAATACCCATCGATATTGCTTTTTCTTAATCAATAAGAGCACTATGGCCAGTACATTTAACGTTCCGGCTCACCGGGTCCGCGCTGTTTGCGGGGTCCGAGTGGAGCCGGTTGTTAACGAAATTTTTATTCAATTAAAAGTAGAGCATAGCAATTTTCACTCTGCTCTTTGTTTGTAAGAACATGAATCGGCAAATCATTATTATGGGCTGTAGCGTAAACATCGATTCCACAAGCTTCCATGGACGGTCTTGCTAGTTTTGGAATTTTACAATCAGTTAAACTGCATTCTTTACACAACCTGCAAGGACCAGCCCCAAAGCTTATTGCCTTATAATAATTCAAAAGAAAGACTTCTCGCTCAATTGATGCTATTGCTTTTGTGACCCTTACGTCGCCACCGAAATGAACCAGTAGGCCAAGGCTAAAATCATCTAGGATTTTCTTGGTATCATCAGGAGATGGTGCGTGTGGAGGACAACAGAGGTTTTTTCCATAAGCCCCACAACCGTATTGACATTTAAATCTTGGCCAGTATCTAACTACTACACTTTTTGGATCAATGAATTTATAATCGATCGCTTTATGCTCTTTACATAAAGCAGATATTTTATCTTTATCGGATTGTTTCATAGATTGTTTTTAATCGTTAACAGTGTTAATAGATGTAAATTTTCCATGCGATCTTCATATTCAATCAAAAATATGGAATATTGTTGTCTTTTTTGTAATATTATTAATTCTGCTCCGAAACTCTTTCTCCTATCTACATTCTGAGGCAAACTATAAAACTTAAGACTACTTGCCCTAGTCTTGATTCCTTGATTATTCAAGATTTCATTTTATAGTATTGAGTACAACACAACCATCTTTATCTTTATGGTAAAAAGTGTCAGCCCAATTGGCAGTCCAGCAAGACTCTCAAATCAGCGGGAAAATTGTTTTCAAAAGCTTCAAAAAAAACATTAACTGATGGAATCATAAAATACAACTTTTTTTAAAAAATATCAGAAAGCTTCTGTAAAAAAGTTCCACTCATTTCATCGTCCATTTACTATCAAACTTTTCTAATATGGGCGTCGTGGAGTATAAAATTGAAAAACTATTTGGACGCTGTGTACGGTAGGTAGGTTAAACTTTTTGTCTGGACGCTGCATACTATAAAAATTCAGCAACTTGTGTGCGGAAAGTTCTATACCCAAAAAAAATGATAAGACTCTACACTTGAAAAAACATAAGTAAAAAGATACAGATACTCTCCATAAAATGATAACCTATATGGAGACTACCGATATTGAATAAACTTGAACTGATACAGGCACTTAAACAGAAGTCCAAGATTACCAAACATGAGGCTGCTGTAGTTGTTGAGACGTTCTTTTCTGAGATGGCCAAGGCACTAACGGAAGGAGACCGTGTGGAGATACGTGGGCTTTGTTCCTTATTATATTAAGGAGTATGAGCCATACATTGGCAGGAACCCTAAAAGCGGTGAAAAGGTACAAATACCTGCAAAGAGATTACCATTTTTTAAGTGTGGTAAAGAATTGAAGGAACGTGCGGATTATAGGAAAGGAAAATGAGGAATAATGGCACAATACAAAGTCCTTTTCGAATCTAAAGAAGAAATCTATGGGGTAGTTCCCAGGGCATATGATTTGGTTCATTACTCCACCAAATTAGAGATAAAGAATGGCGGTAAGTATCCTGTATCTCTTGAAATGTCATTTGTTCCACCTCATCCTTACGCTTTTAATATGCCAGAAAAGCATTCAATCAAGGCTCAGAGTATAACTGATGCGTATAGCAAAGTGTTAAAGTTTTTCGACAAATTTGGGGTGGTGCTTGAACGATGATTACCCCCAGTAGAGTGTCTTATCCATATAGCCTACAATAAATGTAAAGCAGTGGGTGACACTTCAAAGAGCAAACAAATTCTGTTTCTGAGAACCCAAATCAAGGACAACACCTATGGAAATTCAAGATATGAACCATGAAGAAAAAGAGCTGAAAATAAAAGAGATACTGGAAGCCTTCAAGATGTTTGATGGCAAGTATAAAAGAGAAGAGATAGATGCTGCTATTGAATTAAAAGAGGACATTACACCACACTTGATAAAGATCCTGGAAAATGTTCTTGCCGACCCAAATCAATATATCGAAAATGATGATTTATTTGACCAAATGTATGCTGTCATGTTGCTTGGGTATCTCAAAGAACCAAAAGCCCATAAAGTAATAGTGGAACTTTTCAGTTTGCCCACTGACCTTCCGCACCAGTTATTTGGAGATACAACGACCGAAGATTTTCCAAGAATTTTAGTGAATACGTGTGGCGGTTCAATTGACCAAATAAAAGCTCTTATTTTAAACCGAGATGCCGATGATTTCTGTAGAAGTTCTGCAAGTCGTGCTCTAAACGACGCTGTTGTAATTGGTTATACCTCCAGGGAGGAAACTCTTGATTTTTATAAAAATCTATTCACCGAAGATGACGCCGAAGATTCTTCTGCTTTTTTGGGGATGTTAGCCAATAGTGTCTGTAATCTATATCCTATTGAAATTATGGATATAATCAAACAAGCATATGAGAATGAATTGATTGACACTATGTCAATTAATTTAAGTGATTTTGAAGATGAATTAAAGCTCGGTAAAGAAAAATGTCTTGAAAAATTAACAAAGGATTTCGAGGCGAGAAGTTTAAATGACCTTCACAAAAGTATGTCCTGGTGGGCCTGCTTCAAAGAAAAACCAAAAGCTCCATCAACAACTGTTTCTCCAAGTGCTTCATTGTCTGCCCCAGCACCTAAGAAATCACAGCAGAACAAAAAACCTCAATCAAAGAAGAAAAAGAAACAGGCCAAGGCTTCCAAGAAGAAGAATAGGCGTAAGTAAATTGGGAAGTGGAGTAGTTATGGTGCTATGGGGATGATATCACGTTATTATAATTATTTTACTATTATGACTTAATAGCAGCTAATTCATGCCCCATAAAGCACCTATCATTCACAGTGGCATTGATTTTATGTGACCACGCAAAATTGGCCAAAGAATAGCCTTTAAATAAAAATATGTTAATCAAGGAGAAATAGATGGCAACTGAACTATATCCTTCATCTTATAGGTGTGACTGTGGAGAGGAACTTTATTTCTTTGAGAGCACCGTCGAAGAAATGAAAAAAATGAGTAAGAATAAACGAGTTCATTTAGGGGAAGGCAAGCATACTGTGGTTTTTTACAAGGAAGAGGCCATAGAAATCATCTGCCCAAAACTCAAAAAGTGTAAAATAATTGATTAGAAGACTTATCCACCCTGAGATTCTGAAAGCACCCTTGGGGCTATTTCTTTTCTTTTAAATTTCTTTTAATCAAGCACCTCTCTAATTTTTTTAGATAAAGCAGTCATCACCACAGGTTTTAACAGAAAACCCTTTATTCCCATAAGTTTTGCTTTCTCATCTGACATTTTTTCACTAAAACCTGTGCATAGTATAATTGGAATATCTGGTCGAATTTTAAGTAACTCCCGGGCAAGTTTATCTCCAGGTAATTTGGGCATCGCCATATCTGATATTATTAAATCAAATCTATCCGGGTCTGATTTAAAAAGTTCCAAAGCTTCAATACTACTTGTTCGAGATGTGACGTGATATCCAATTCGATTTAACATTTTTGTTTCTATATCGATTATAAATTCCTCATCATCCACAAGCAGAATTTTTTCAGTTCCAATTATAAATTTTGAGCCGTCTATTTGTGGTATATTTTCTTTTATATACTCTTCTGCAACAGGAAAATATAACTTGAATTCAGTTCCTTGTCCTGGTTCACTATAAACATAAATGCCACCTCCGATATTTTTCATTATTCCATGTACAACAGAAAGTCCCATTCCTGTCCCTTTTCCTTCTTTTTTTGTTGTGAAAAAAGGGTCAAATATTTTGTGCTTAATTTCCTTCGGGATTCCTGTACCTGTATCTCCTACAGAGAGACAAGCGTATTTGCCTGGTTTCATGTCAGGGTCAAATATATCTGAATCAGACAGATCAATATCTTGCAAAGCAACAGACAACTCTCCGCCTCTATCTTCCATTGCATGGTATGCGTTTGTGGTGAGATTCATAATAATTTGGTGTATCTGGGTCGGATCTGCATATATTGGTGGGCACTTTGAATTAATATTATGCCGAATTTCAATTGTTGCTGGTATTGAGTGTCGAATTAACTTCAAAACTTCTTTTGCAATATATTGCATCCGGATAAGCTGTAATTCGCTGTTTGTCTGACGTGAAAATGTTAATATTTGTTGAACCAACTCTTTTGCTCTCATTGATGCTGAGTATATTTGTTTAAGGCTCTCTTTAAAATCACTATCATCATCCACATCATTCAGCATCATTTCTGTATATCCCATTATAGGAAACAGGATATTATTGAAATCATGGGCAATGCCGCCGGATAAAGTTCCAATCGCTTCCATCTTTTGGCTTTGCTGAATCTGTTTTTCCAACTTTAAGTTCTCTTGTTCAGCTTTTTTACGTTCTGTTATATCCTCATGATTACCAATCATGTAAACAGCATTGCCATCTTTATCTCTTTCAGCAACCCTGGCTTTTGCATGTATCCATCGGTATGTGCCTTGCTCTGTTTTTAAACGAAATTCATTTTCGTATAAATCCGGTTTGGTTTTCAAATATTTTGTTGCAGTTGCAACCGCTGATTCCCGATCTTCAGGATGTATAAGGTTCAGCCAGTTTTCATAATCTGCTGGAAAAGCATTGGGAGAGTAGCCCAGCATTGTATAATACCTTGGGCTGAAAAAGAGTTCATTGGTCTTGAAATTCCAGCTCCAAATAGCATCTGTTGTAGCATCAAGAGTAAGTTTAAGTTCGTTCTTTCGTTGCCTTAAAGCTTCTTCGGTATTTTTTTGGGAAGTTATATCTATACCATTGGAAATGATACCTGTTATCTTTCCATCTTCATCAATATCTGGAAAATAGGTCATTGCCATCCATTTTTTATCATCATGGGGAAATGTTATTATTCTTTCATAATAAACCTTATTTCCAGCAAGGCATTTATCAATCTCAGGCTTTATGACATCATAGAACATCTCTTTCCCAAAAAAGTATTCTGGTGTACGGCCAATAATTTTGTTTTCCGGTATTTTATAATAGTCACAATATGTTCTGTTTACGGTTTCGTACTCATATTTATCAGATAAGAGTGCTATGGGATGGGGAATGCTTTGTATGGCATAGTTTAACTTATGAATTTTCTTATCTTTTTCCATTTTGCTGAATGCAAAACCCAAGTTATTGGAAAGATCACCAAAAAGCTTAAGTTCTTCTTTATCATGGGCATAGTATGAAGGTACTGATACAGAAATTATTCCATAAACAGAATTATCATAGGAAATTTTTCTACTGAAACCTGAACGTCCACCATAGTATTGAGCCAAAGGACAATCTTTGCACTCCAGAAGAGGTTCTTCTATCACTACAGTTTCACCTGACAAGAGGGATTTAGTCATACATTCAGTGAATATATTGGCAGCCAGTTTTTCTTCCATCAGCTTAAATTCACTGTTAAAACCGGAATAAGCTGTTTTGTAAACTGAGTTGTCTGAGCTATTAATTAAGGCAATCCAGGAATTATGGTAACCCCTGTCATGTTTTAAAGTGCTGCACACCAATTCTATAAGCCTGTCAGGATTATTTTCTCTCAATATAATTTGATTTACATTGCGTATTGATAAGAGTACCTGCTTGATATGTTGCTCACGTTTTTCAGAATTGATTCTTCTTTTTTCTGCTTCCTCTAACTGTGCTACTCTTCTTTGTAAGAGTTCAACATCATATTTTGAAGATTGTTCCATAAATTATGCCTGTGTTTTTGTATAACGTACATGGCTGATGATAGCCACAATCGAAAAGATGAAAGTCGTTTTAAAAACAGGCTGTTACCGAGACTTTCATATAAAAATCATTAGCCAAGAACTTCCAGCACTCTATCAGTTATTTTTTTGCAATATAGAAACCGTAGCTGTAATACAGTTTGATTAGTGATTGTTCTCCAAATCCTTTAAAAATTTCCATGAAACAGTAAATAGCTACCTTAAAGGATATCAAGTAAATGGTCAATATTGTTATTATATCTGCCACATTTTAATAGATAAGACTTTAAAATTATATGAAAAAAATATACTTATCGAGATTAAATATATTATAATCACCATTATATGAGGAACACAATGCAAAGCAGCAGATACCCAAAACAACCCACCCTTGCAGTTGGAGCAATTGTCTTCAAAGCTCAGAAAGTATTACTGGTTAAGAGAGGAAAAGCACCGGCAAAAGGTGTCTGGGCAATCCCTGGAGGAAGGGTTAAGTTGGGGGAAACCCTTAAACTGGCTGCCCAAAGAGAGGTACTTGAAGAAACCGGAATCACAATCAAGGCTGGTGAACCTGTTTACTCTTTTGAACTCATTGAGTATGATGAAAACGGTGCCGTTAAATTTCATTATTAGATTGTGGATATGGATGCAGAATATTTATGTGGAGAGATTACTCCAGGTGATGATGCCGATGATGCAGCATGGGTATCGGCTGATGATCTTAAAAATAAAAATGTGAATACCAAAACCTTGGAATTGTTATCTGTGCTGTATAATTTTCAATAAATAACAGGAAAGAATATAAACTAATGAATAAATTTGAAGGAAAAGTGGTTTTATTGACCGGTGCTTCAGAAGGAATTGGACGTGCCCTTTCCATGAAGTTTGCTGAACAGGGAGCAAAGCTTGTCCTTGCTGCAAGAAATAAAACGAGATTACAGGAACTTAAAACTGAAATAGAATCAATCGGTGGTAAAGCCCTTGTAGTTCCAACTGACATTACAGATATTGAATCCTGTAAAAATCTTATTCTTGATCATTGACGCTGTAATAAAACGTGACAGATTATTGATAACTTCTTTAAGAGGTAAAATCGGTCGCTGGATGAAGCTATTAATACCTGATATAGTTGACAAAATAACAGCAAAGGCAATTAAGGATGCAAAATAAAATTAAAGCGGGGTTGAGGTAAAACATGCAAAAAATAATTAAAAATATTAAAGGGTCAGACTTTCCCCCTGAATTACAGATAAAATTTAATATCAAACCCAAACAAATTCTTACGATTATTGTAAGAGATGAAGATGACAATGACTATGATATGGAAAATGTAGGGGATGCCTTGATTGAATCTTTTGAGTCAATAGCCTCCCATGCCGAAGGTAAAATTAAATTAACCAGGGCACGGGATATATTGAAGAGTTTATAAAATGTATGAAATATTAACTACACCTCTTTTTAATCGTAATATTAAATACCTTTCAAAGAAATATCCAAATGCAAAAAAGGATTTTAGTGATCTATTAGATAACCTTGAACAAGGAATCTTTGAAGGTGATTTATTACAAAATTTTTCTGGAAGAGTCTATAAAGTCCGTGTCGGATCTATTGATCAAAGAAAAGGCAAAAGAGGAGGCTTTAGAATTATCTACTATGTTGTTATCAAAGATAAAACAATATATTTAGCTGCAATGTACGCTAAAGCATACCAGAAAGATATTACCGAAGAACAACATCAAAAGATTCAAGCGTTTATTGATAGAACACAAAAAAATAAATAACTTTCTCTTCAAAGTGATATTTATGCTTATGCGTGAAGTACATCCGACATTGAGCAGACCAATTTTATGTTTTCCCATATATTGATTAACAATTAAAAACAATTACTTAGGCTATAAGTGTGGGTCTAAAGCACATTTAAAGATATTGTGATTTTGCTATCATGGTATACAATTTAGCGTATCTGAAAACAAGTTGAATGTACAAACACCACAATATATTGTAATTTTTAATTGTCAAAAACTATATATAGTCTGCTCAATGTCGGAAATTCCAGATAATCAACATAATTTTAAGCATAATATTTCTAAAATCAATCCTGAATGCCTCATTCGTTGACAAAACAGCAGGAATGCCATAAATTATGCCGATATTGGCATCCTTCATATCCCCACAAAAGTACTTTTCATTTTTTTGGGGGATGAACACCCTGAGAGACATAGTTTGGTTTTAGAAAGTGTTAAGTAATAATGAAGAATGCCCGATATTGAAGCACAAAATAATATTATCCGTCAGTCATAAGTTTTCTGCCATGCCACAATATATAACAGTATGCAAATATATATGCAGTATGCAACTTGACAACTTACAGCTCACGAAAAACACAATAACATTTTTTTACAATATGTAAAATGATCAGCAGTTTGATCAATTATACATCAGCTAATGTAAGGAGTACCTAAATGACAGAACCCAGAACCTCACTGTTTACATCTGAATCCGTAACTGAAGGTCACCCTGATAAGGTGGCCGATGCCATATCTGACAGCATCCTTGATGCAATCATGGCAGAAGACACAAAATGCAGGGTCGCCTGCGAAACCCTTGTTACAACCGGTCTTGCCATGATTGCTGGAGAGATTACCACAAGCTGCTATGTGGATATACCGGAAATTGTCAGAGAGACCATAAGAGATATTGGATACCACTCCTCTGACATGGGTTTTGACTGGCGAACATGCTCTGTGGTCACAAGTATAGACCATCAGTCTGCTGACATTGCCCAGGGTGTTGATGAGGGAAAAGGCCTGTTCAAGGAGCAGGGGGCAGGCGATCAGGGGCTTATGTTTGGATTTGCAACTGATGAGACCCCTGAGTTAATGCCTATGCCCATAAGCTATGCACACAAACTGACAAAAAGACTTGCACAGGTCAGAAAAAATGGTGCACTGGACTTTTTAAGACCTGACGGAAAATCCCAGGTCACCATCGAATATGTTGACGGTATTCCAAGCAGAGTTGACACAGTTGTTGTTTCCACCCAGCACAAACCGGATATCAGTCACGATGATCTTAAAGAAGCTATAATAAAAGAGGTCATCAAAAAGGTTATTCCTGCCGAGATGATGGATGGAGATACCCGCTTTTTCATTAATCCAACTGGCAAATTTGTCATTGGTGGTCCAATGGGTGACTGCGGCCTTACCGGCAGAAAAATCATAGTAGATACATATGGCGGTCAGGGCAGTCACGGCGGCGGATGCTTCTCCGGAAAGGATCCATCCAAAGTTGACAGAAGTGCATCATACATGGGCAGATACATTGCCAAAAACATGGTGGCTTCAGGCATTGCAAGAAAATGTGAGATTCAGGTGGCATATGCAATAGGTGTTGCAGAACCTGTTTCTCTTCTTGTGGATTTCATGGGAACAGGAAAAATTTCCGAAAAAAAAGCTGCCGAAATCGTAAGAGAGGTATTTGATCTTAAACCTGCCGGCATAATCAAAACCCTGAATCTTTTGCGTCCCATCTACCGTAAAACATCGGCCTACGGTCACTTTGGCAGAAAAGACCCTGATTTTACATGGGAACATACAGATAAAGCTGACGAGATAAGGGTCAAAGCAGGTCTGTAAGTAATTTAAAAAACATCACTGCAATTGGCATCCTTCATATCCACACAAAAGTACTTTACACTTTTTTTGGGGGTAACACCCTTAAAAATGTAGTTGGATTTCAGAAATTGTTAAGTGGTCATGAATCATGCCCTGCAATTCAAGGAAAATAGATATAATGTTTCAAACAGACAACACATCCCTTTTTAAAGAACTTGATCTTGACCTGCCATACAAGGTCAAGGAGATATCACTTGCAATGGACGGCCACAAGGATATGCAGCTCTCTGAAAAGGAGATGCCGGGGCTTATGGCTGTTCGTAAAAAATATGGCACGGAAAAACCTCTCAAAGGCTTCAAGATAATGGGAAGCCTTCACATGACAATACAGACAGCAATGCTCATAGACACCCTTTATGAACTTGGGGCAGACATCCGTTGGGCAACATGTAACATATTTTCAACCCAGGACCATGCTGCGGCTGCCATTGCAGAAAAAGGTACAGCCGCCGTATTTGCCTGGAAAGGCGAAACACTTCCGGAATTCTGGTGGTGCACGGAACAGGCTCTTACCTGGCCAGACGGCTCAGGCCCTGATCTTATTGTGGATGATGGCGGAGATGCCACACTCATGGTTCATATGGGTGTTAAAGTTGAAAAAGATCCGTCGATTCTTAATAACGATACTAAAAGTCCTGATGAAAAATATCTCATGGAGAGACTCAGGTTCTCCTATGAGAAAAATCCTACAAAATGGACAGATATTGCAGCCGGCATACGTGGAGTCTCTGAAGAGACAACAACCGGTGTGCATCGTCTCTATCACCTGGCATCAAAAAACGAACTGCTTTTTCCTGCAATCAATGTCAATGACTCTGTAACCAAATCCAAGTTTGACAATCTTTATGGATGCAGGGAATCCCTTGCAGACGGCATCAAGCGGGCAACCGATATAATGCTTGCAGGCAAGGTTGTTGTAGTTGCAGGATATGGAGATGTTGGCAAAGGGTGTGCTGCATCCATGAAAGGTTATGGAGCAAGGGTCATAATCACGGAAATTGATCCCATATGCGCTCTTCAGGCTGCCATGGAAGGTTATCAGGTACTTACCATGGAAAATGCCGCTTCCCAGGGTGACATTTTTGTCACAGCAACAGGCAACTACCAGGTTATCAGAGGTGAGCATATTGCCGAGATGAAGGATGAGGCCATTATCTGCAATATTGGCCACTTTGACAATGAAATAGAGATGCAATACTTAGAAGGCAACCCTTCCAATGTAAAAACAACCATAAAACCACAGGTGGATAAATGGACTCTTGAATCTGGCAAATCAGTAATTGTACTTGCTGAGGGACGACTTGTTAACCTTGGGTGCGCCACAGGTCATCCAAGTTTTGTTATGAGCAACAGTTTCACAAACCAGACACTTGCCCAGATAAAGCTTGCAAAGGAAGACCTTGACAAACAGGTATATACACTTCCAAAGGAGCTGGATGAAGAGGTTGCGCGTCTCCATCTTGAAACCCTTGGGGTGAAACTGACACGCCTGAGCCAGGAGCAGGCCGACTATATCGGAGTTCCTGTCAACGGGCCATTCAAGCCTGATCATTACAGATATTAACCCCATCTTAAAAAGACACCCCCATGTTCCCTGAAACTAGACTTTCACTTTAATAATAAAAGGAACATGGGGGGAGTTCCTATAATTATGAATCCCAGCAAATTAAAGAAATGCTCCTTAAAGTTGCAGATGGAACTATCTCCATCGAATCAGCAGAAAGCTCCCTGCGAAGTGCCATGACCTTTGAAGATCTGGATTATGCCCATGTTGACCACCACAGGGCAATCCGCAAGGGGTTTCCGGAGGTGATATTTGGTGAAGGTAAAAGTTCTGAGCAGATCATCGGCATAATGAAAGCCATGGCAGATGCAGGAACCAAGGTTATCCTTGTTACTCGCATTGATTCTGAAAAAGCAGATGCTGTTATCGCCTATTTTCCCCTTGCAGTTTTTCACAGGGATGCAAGAATGGTTATATTGACCAGACAACATGATGCTGCGGCTGTTCCTGAAACATCCATACCTGAAACATCCACTCCCGAAACATCCACTCCCGAAACATCCACTCCCGAAACATCCACTCCCGAAACATCCATTCCCGAAACATCCACATCCGGAACAGCAGGTAAAATTTTAATAATCTCTGCCGGCACGTCAGATATTCCTGTGGCAAAAGAGGCATTTCTGACGGCAAAAGCCATGGGTAATGATGTAAGCACTATATTTGATGTTGGAGTTGCAGGAATTCACCGCCTCTTTGCCCATAGAAAGGAGATAGAAGCTGCCTCTGTGATTGTTGTGGTTGCAGGCATGGAAGGAGCTCTTCCAAGCGTAGTTGCCGGCATGGTTAGTGCTCCTGTCATTGCAGTTCCCACAAGTGTAGGATATGGTACAAGCTTTGGCGGCATGACAGCTCTTTTAGGAATGCTCAACTCTTGCAGCTCAAACGTAGCTGTAGTCAATATTGATAATGGTTTTGGTGCAGGTTATATGGCGTCAGCCATTAATCATATTAAACGGGCATGATCGATATTTGACGAAATCATAACAAGTGAAGCAAAAAACTTTTTTCTTTAGTTTCCCAAATAACCGTTTTTGAATTATTTCAATGATTTTGACTTTCCCGGAGTTCCTGCAAGAACTCAATGATTTGGCAGATTTTAAAGTCAAACTCAGACCGGTATTTTAAATCCAGAATGTGTTTATCATAACTGATAAGATGGGTAGCGTTGCCGTTTTGAGCGCACAAAACAAAAACGACATCATCTGGATCTTCAGGGTAAGCTCGAAGGTGAAAAAATTCGATGTAAATTCTAAATCCCAGCTTTGAAATATTTTTTATAATTGCTTTCCGCTTTTCTTTAGAAAAGCCTTTGTGGCGAAGTTTTAAAGAATATTCAAGTAACGTATCCTCAGAATACAATAAATCAAATTCATCATTATAAAGCCAACGTTCAAAATATTCTCTATTGGGGCTTTTAGGATTTTTTGATTGAGTGGCGATGATGATATTGGTATCAGGGACAGTTTTAAATTTCATTATATTCTTGTTTTTTTAAGTGCTCGGATATTTCATCTTGTAGTGCAAAAAATTCCTTAATGGTTTCTTCTCTATCAAATTCTTCCTGTTTTTCCTTTTCCGCTTCAGCCATAGCCTCTCTAACAAGTTGTCTTTCATCTTCGGGATATTGTTTAGGAACATCATATGGCGGTGAATTTTGCACTTCAATCGTAATTTTTAAAAACTGTTGAGGCTTAACCCTGAAACGTTTCTGCAAATCCGGTGGAAGTTCAGTTGCTTGCATGTGTTCGGTAATGGTCTGCATAATGTTTTGCCTCTCTATTGTTTGCATAGATACTCAAAATCGACATCTTATTGCTTTTTCATAAGTTATTGCAGGTGTCTGAACCAGGATAACCAGGATGGATAGGATGCTCAGGATAGATAATCCTGCCTTATCTTGTTAATCTTGGGAATCCTGATTCAGACAGTGTTGACAAGGCTTACAAGATCATAGGTGTCGACCTTGAGTAGTTGATATGAAGGATGCCGAGAATTCAAAGTTTAAAAGCGTTTTCTACCCGACAATAAAGCCTTGAAAGAACACTTCATGGTAAAATAAAAAGCTTAAAATATCAAATTAATAACTTCAAAATAAAATCATCCTTGTGGGCGGGATAACCTTACCCTTTGGAAGCCCATACCTTAAAGACCTTTTGCATTCCGGTGTTAATGGCCATTGACATCCGGAGGCTTTCAGGATTTATAAATGTAAATTCAAGATTTTATATGCAAGTCTCGGTAAAAGCCTGTTTCTAAAACGACTTTCTTTGGGATAATATGAAACATGCTATCATTTTGCCATTTTTTTCTTGACATACTATTCCTGTTCTTATACTTTGTTTCTCCATTGAATACTATTTTTATTCTGAAGTCCCGGCAATATATACAATCAATAAGACTGAAAGCTTGATAAAATATTAAAAAATGAAAAACTTTACTCTTATTCTCAATGTGCTTCTCTCTCTCATCCTTGTGGAGGTGATTATTATCACCCTCGGAAGAAAGGGCTGACATTGGCATAAGAGCATACTCTTAAAAAGAATCATAAAAAGCCGTTATCAGCCCAAAAAGCTGATAACGGCTTTTTTTATTTTTCAGATAATTTTGATGAGATAATTTTGATGAGATAATTTCCCGACCAGGAAACTAATTACACACTTTCCAATCATGAGAGGAAACATGAGAAGCGACATAGCTAAAAAAGGAATTGCAAGGGCACCCCACAGAAGCCTTATGAAGGCTGTTGGATTTACTGATGAAGAGATCAAACGTCCGCTTGTGGGCATTGCAAATTCCGCAAACGAACTGATTCCCGGCCACATGCACCTGAATCAAATTGTCACAGCAGTAAAAGCTGGCATCCGTATGGCAGGCGGAACTCCAATGGAGTTTTCCACAATAGGGGTATGTGACGGAATTGCCATGAACCATGCAGGTATGCACTACTCCCTTGCCAGCCGGGAACTGATTGCCGACTCAATAGAGGTTTCTGCCATGGCTCATCCCTTTGATGCCATTGTAATGGTTCCAAACTGTGACAAGATCGTGCCCGGAATGCTAATGGCTGCTGCCCGCCTAAACATTCCAGCCATCTGCATAAGCGGAGGCCCCATGCTTCCCGGAGTACACCCATCTGACAGAAGCAGAAAAATTGACCTTATATCGGTTTTTGAAGCTGTGGGAGCTGTCAAAACCGGTAAAATGGATGAAGAACAGATGAGCGCAATAGAAGATGCAGCCTGCCCAACCTGTGGCTCCTGCGCAGGAATGTTCACAGCAAACTCCATGAACTGCCTCACCGAAGCAATTGGTATGGGACTTCCCGGAAACGGCACAATTCCTGGACCCATGTCCGAAAGAATCCGCCTTGCAAAGAATGCCGGTATGGCTATAATGGAACTTTTAGATCAAAACATTACACCAAGAGAGATAATGACAGAAAAGGCATTTGAAAACTCCCTTGCAGTTGACATGGCTCTTGGGTGTTCAACCAATACAGTTTTGCACCTTAAAGCCATTGCCCATGAGGCAGGATTGAATATCCCCCTTGAAAAGATCAATGAAATGAGTGCCAAAATTCCACACCTGTGCTCATTAAGCCCCGGAGGCAGTGACCATATTCTGGATCTCTACCATGCAGGAGGTATCCAGGCAGTACTCAAAACCCTTATGGATGAGGGTATGATTAATGGTGATTGCATCACAGCAACAGGTAAAACTGTTACTCAGAACCTTTCAGATGGAAATATTTCGGTAAAAGATCACAATGTAATACGCCCTATTAGCAACCCATACCACAAGGAGGGCGGACTTGCTGTACTTTTCGGCAATCTTGCCCCTGAAGGGTGTGTGGTAAAGCAGTCTGCCGTAAAAAAAGAGACGCTCCGGCACCAGGGGCCTGCAAGGGTATTTGACTCTGAAGAGGCTGCAACAGAGGCGATCATGGCTTCTGCCATAAATAAAGGTGATGTCATTGTCATTCGTTATGAAGGTCCTGCAGGCGGCCCTGGAATGAGGGAAATGCTGACTCCCACATCAGCAATTGCCGGCATGGGTCTTGATGGAGATGTGGCACTTATAACAGATGGCCGTTTTTCAGGTGGCACAAAAGGGGCATCCATAGGCCATATTTCACCGGAAGCTATGCAGGGCAGCACTCTTGCTGCTGTGGAAGAAAACGATCAGATCAAAATTGATATACCAGCAAAGACAATTGAGCTGCTTGTGCCTGAAGATGAGATCCAAAAAAGACTTGCAGCCTGGAGACGACCTGAACCTAAAATCAAAACAGGTTACCTTGAACGCTATGCAAGACAGGTGACATCTGCCGGTAACGGAGCTGTATTTGCCTGAAAAACAAGAACCAACACCACTATTTTAAGGAGTATGACATGAAGCTCAAGGGTGCTGAAATCCTGATAAAAATGATAAAAGAACAGGGCGTAGATACCATTTTCGGCTATCCGGGCGGAGCGGTAATCGACATCTATGATGCCCTTGAAAAGACACAGGAACTTAAACACATTCTTGTTCGTCACGAGCAGGGTGCTGTCCATGCAGCAGATGCCTATGCCAGGGCAAAGGGTAAAGTAGGTGTTGCCCTTGTCACTTCCGGCCCTGGTGCAACCAACACAGTCACAGGAATTGCATCAGCTTTCATGGACTCCATTCCTGTTGTTATTTTCACAGGACAGGTACCAACAGCCCTTATTGGAAACGATGCCTTTCAGGAAGTTGATATTGTTGGCATCACAAGGCCCTGCACCAAGCATAACTATCTTGTCAAAGATCCTGGAAAACTTGCCCGCACAATAAAAGAGGCTTTTTATATTGCCCAGACAGGCCGACCGGGGCCGGTTCTTGTGGATCTGCCAAAAGATATCATGGGAGCATTTGTGGAGTTTGAAGATCCTGGTGATATTGATATGAAATCCTACAAACCCACCTACGACCCCAATAAAAAACAGTTGAGCAAGGTCGTAAAACTCATCAAGCAGGCAAAAAGGCCAGTGATATTTTCAGGCGGAGGGGTTGTACTCTCAAAGGCATCAGAAGAGCTGACAGCCCTTGCAAAAATGACCAATACCCCTGTTACTGCATCTCTTATGGGTCTTGGAACATTTCCGGGTTCTGATCCTCTTTGGCTTGGAATGCCAGGAATGCACGGTACATACAGAGCAAACATGTCCATAAGCCACTGCGATCTTCTTATATCAGCAGGGGTACGCTTTGATGACAGGGTAACCGGCAGAACAGATAAATTTGCTTCAGGGGCAAAAATCGTACAGATTGACATTGATCCAACATCCATCCACAAAAATGTTGAAGCCACCTGCCCCATTGTTGGAGACTGCAAAAAAACCCTTGGCCTGCTTAACAGTATGCTTGAGAAAGAAGACAAAAATGCAATAAAAGGAAAGCCTGAAGAGAGAAAGGCATGGATTGACCAGATTGCTCAATGGAAAGCCACATCCCCACAGAAGTTTGAGCAGGGTCCTGATATCATAAAACCACAGTTTGTCGTGGATGCCCTGCACAGATTGACTGACCAGAAAAAAACCATTATCACCACAGAAGTTGGACAGAACCAGATGTGGACAGCCCAGTATTACCACTTTGACCACCCAAACCACTTTATCACGTCAGGAGGACTTGGAGTCATGGGCTTTGGCCTGCCCGCCGCAATCGGAGCAAAGGCTGCATGTCCTGACAAGCTTGTGGTGTGTATTGCAGGTGATGGAAGCATCCAGATGAACAGTCAGGAACTTATGACATCCATTGAAGCAAAACTTCCTGTCAAGATTGTTATCCTTAACAACCGCTACCTTGGAATGGTCAGACAGTGGCAGGAACTTTTTTATGAGAAACGATATGCTTCAACAAATATGGAACAAAGTCCTGATTTTGTAAAACTTGCAGAAGCATATGGTGCCACCGGCCTCAGAACGGACAGGGTTGATGAGGTGGAATCGGTACTCAAAAAAGGACTTGCAACAGATGGTACCGTTATCATGGAGTTCATGGTGGAACGGGAAGAGTGTGTCTATCCCATGGTTCCGGCAGGTGGTGCCATATCTGAAATGATCCTTGTTTAAAAATATTCATTTTACGGCATGCATCATGGCTACTTTACTCTTTCGGAATTCAAACTCCGTTTTTCAGCGTATTCCCCAAGTTTTTCAATCTATTCCCCAAAAAAGTGTAAAGTAATTTTGTAGGGATATGAAGGATGCCCATTTTACAAGAGGTTTTCCAATGAACAATGAGAAACATATACTATCCATTCTTGTGGACAATGAACCCGGAGTTCTATCAAGAATTGCCGGACTTTTCAGCGGCAGAGGCTACAACATTGAAAGTCTGAGTGTTGCCCAGACCGCAGAAAATTCAGCAGTATCACGAATCACCATGGTGACATCGGGTGATGAACATATAATGGAACAGATCAAAAAGCAGCTACACAAGCTCATCAATGTCATTACAGTAAACGATCTTACAGACAAAAAATATGTCCAGCGAGAACTTATTCTCATAAAGGTCAATGCCAAACCTGATCTGAGAGCAGAAATACTGAGAATTGTTGATATTTTCAGGTGCAGGGTAGTTGATGTGGGGCCTGAGCACTATACCATTGAAATGTCAGGAGATGAGGGGAAACTTGAAGCCTTTGTGGATCTTCTGAGGCCAATGGGGATAATAGAAACATCAAGAACCGGCTCCATTGCGCTTGCAAGGGAAAGAAAAAAGTTGAAATAATGAAAAAAATAATTTTATACGACACCACCCTAAGGGATGGGATGCAGGGTGAAAATATCTGTTTTTCACCGGAAGACAAGATCAAAGTTGCCATGCGCCTTGACGACATGGGCATACATTATATTGAAGGAGGGTGGCCCGGCTCAAACCCCAATGCCATGCATTTTTTTGAACTTGCAAAAGCTGCAAAGTTCAAACAGGCAAAAATGGCAGCCTTTGGCTCAACACGACGTCCTTTTATTAAGGCAAAAAACGACAAAAATCTCAAGGCACTTGTGGCATGCGGAGCGCCTGTGGCAACAATTTTCGGCAAATCATGGGATCTCCACGTTAATATCATGGATATACCCCTTGACGAAAATATTGCCATGATAAAGGAGAGTGTAGCATGGCTACTTTCCCAGGGGCTTGAGGTTTTCTATGATGCAGAACACTACTTTGACGGCTATTTAAATAATCAGGCATATGCTGTTGATACCCTGAAAGCGGCTGTTGAAGGAGGATGCACAACCCTTGTCCTGTGTGATACAAATGGAGGCACCCTGCCCCACGATGTTGAACGAATTACCTTAGAGACAATGGAAAAGTTTAACAAGACAAGCTCTGTGATAAATTTTGGTATCCACGCCCACAACGATTGCGGCATGGCAGTTGCCAACAGCATATCAGCAATCAGAACAGGTGCTGTCATGGTTCAAGGCACCATAAACGGTTATGGAGAACGGTGCGGAAACGCTGATCTTACATCCATTATCCCCATTGTTAAACTCAAACTCGGTTATGACTGCGTAACCTCTGAAAATCTCAAAAAACTGAGAAAACTTTCAAGATTTGTAAGTGAAACAGCCAACATGATCCCCCTTAACAGCCGTCCTTTTGTTGGGCACAGTGCATTTGCCCACAAGGGAGGCATACATGTCAGTGCTGTTGTAAAGGAGGCTAAAGCCTATGAACATATGGATCCTTCCCTTGTTGGCAATGGCAGAAGGGTGCTTGTCTCCGAACAGTCAGGAAAAAGCAACATTGAATACAAAGCCAGAGAAATGGGCATCAACCTTGGCCTTGATGGAAAAAACGGCAAAAGCATTGTAGCCAGCATAAAGGAGCTTGAGGAGGATGGCTATCAGTTTGATGTTGCCGAAGGCTCTCTTAAAATCATAATGGAGAAATTAACCGAGCAGTACAAACCTCATTTTGACCTTGAATCATTCAGAGTACTTGTTGAAAAAGACAAGGAGAGACCATGCTCTGCCTATGCCATGATCAAAATAAGGGTTGGGGATACCATTGAAATTACTGCTGCCGAAGGTGATGGCCCTGTAAGTGCCCTTGATAATGCCCTCAGAAAGGCACTTACCAACATCTTTCCCGATCTTGACGAGATGCATCTTGTTGATTACAAGGTTCGTGTGCTTGAAGGAAGCGACGGCACAGATGCAAAGGTCAGGGTAATCATATCATCAAGGGACAGAAACAATATTTTCAACACAATTGGAGTATCAGAAGATATTATCGAAGCAAGCTGGCAGGCACTTGCAGACAGTTTTCAGTATAAACTGTCAATGAAAAAAGAAGAAATTGATGCGTGAAATATCACCTATTGCACTGTCAACACATAATTTTAGGGTTATCTGCAACGTAGAGACAGGGCATTCCTTGTCTCTACAATTAACCGAACCCTAATTTTTAGCTTTGACAATGCACTATACTTTTTACATAGAGGAAATTATGAAATCAGATAGTAATAAAATCATTATTTTTGATACCACCCTGAGAGATGGAGAACAGTCACCAGGGGCAAGCATGAACCAGGCTGAAAAATTGCGTATTGCCACCCAGCTTGAAACCTTGGGAGTAGATGTTATTGAGGCAGGATTTCCGGCAGCCTCGGAAGGGGATTTCAAAGCAGTTGAAGCTGTATCAAAACAACTTAAACGTACCCAGGTGGCAGCCCTGTGCCGAGCATCGGAAAATGATATCACAAAGGCATGGGAAGCTGTTAAAAATGCGGCTTTTCCACGTATTCACACATTTATTGCCACGTCAGATATTCATATGCAGTACAAACTTAAAATGTCCCGTGAAGAGGTTGTGGAAAATGCCGTAAAAGCTGTAAGATATGCAAAATCATTTACAGACAATGTGGAATTTTCCGCAGAAGACGGCTCCCGAAGCGACAGGGATTTTCTGTGCAAAATATTTGGTGCTGCAATTGAGGCAGGAGCTACAACTCTCAACCTGCCGGATACAGTTGGCTATGCTGTACCCCAGGAGTTTTCTGAACTTGTCCGCTATGTAATGGAAAATACCCCGGGAATGGACAAGGCTGTTTTAAGTGTCCACTGCCACAATGATCTCGGACTTGCCACAGCCAACACCCTTGCAGCAATAAAAGCCGGTGCCCGTCAGGCAGAAGTTACCATCAACGGAATTGGCGAGCGCGCCGGAAACACATCCCTTGAAGAGGTGGTAATGTCCCTTAATACAAGGCCCAACTTTTTTCCGGAAACCACCTCAATTGACACCACCAGAATATATCCCACAAGCCGCCTCGTCAGCATGATCACAGGTATTTTGGTTCAACCCAACAGAGCAATTGTAGGAGCCAATGCCTTTGCCCATGAAGCAGGTATCCATCAGGATGGTGTCCTGAAAAATCCCATGACCTACGAGATTATGAAGCCTGAAACTATTGGACTGAGTAAAAACAACTTGGTTTTGGGAAAACACTCCGGTCGCCATGCACTATACTCACATATCTCCAGCATGGGATACAATCTTTCCGATGAAGAGCTCAATCTTGTGTTTGAAAAATTCAAACATCTTGCTGACCGCAAAAAGAGTATCCTTGATGAGGATATTGAAGCTCTTATCAACGAAGGTGTTCTCAGAAGCTCCGAGATATTTAAGCTGGAATATATTCATGTGGCAAGCGGAACCCATGTCTTTCCCACTGCAAGCGTTCACCTGAAAATAAACAACCGGCTTGTAAAAGGCGCAACAGAAGCAAATGGTCCCATTGATGCTGTATTTAACACCATTGCAAGGCTAACAGACACAAAGGCACGTTTGCTTCGTTTCTCCATAAGCGCCCTGACAGAGGGGACAGATGCCCAGGGTGAGGTAACTGTAAGGTTGAGCGAGGATGGAATTGTTGCCCTTGGCAAGGGTTCTGATCCTGATATTATAACAGCCAGTGCAAGGGCATATGTAAATGGATTGAACAGACTTGAGTATCTCAAGGAAAATCCTGTGGTAAGACCGGAGACCCTGTAATATATAGCTTTCCAGAAAAAACTTTTATTCTTTGGTCAAAAAATTAATTCAGATAACAGAGAGTTAGATTTTTCTATTATCAATTTAATTATCTGGAATATTTATAGATAATCAGGGTTTGGTTCTAACGTTTTGCAACTGTAGGGGCAGAATCCATTTCTGCTCCCATTGGGGGGCATATGGAAACCGCCTCTACATTTCAATACTCGTTGTGGCAGATGGAGCTACCATTGCCGTTATATTATATAAAAGCCTCGGCAGTTATTACCTTTTCTGTCGCGACTCATCAATATAACGGTTAATTCTTACAAAAGGAACATACATCAAATCATGCTTGACAATATGAGCTACAACCCACTCTCTCAAGCTTTTTATTACATCATATGAAAGATTTTTTCTGTCTTCTGCAACCTGACGGCGAATATTAATAACACTTTTTATAAACTGACGATGCTCTTTTGAATGAGTGTCACACTCCGGATATCCGCAACGACGGAGAAATTCCTCCTCTTTCCCAAAATAGTAACGACTCTCATCAATAAGCCTTGCCACCATTGCTGAGGCATCCTTTGCACAGCACCCATTTTCCCTGCAATCTACAAGATCATTTAAAAGTGAAAACATCTTTTTCTGAAGATCATCTATTTCAGGGATATCAACACTTAATGCCTCATCCCACTCAATCTTTTCCATGGGGATATGCTCTTCCCCTGCCCCTGAATCCTCCTTCTTTCCCATTGCTTCAAAGGCAACAGTGTCAGGGTCATCCAGATCATCTTCATCTTCATCATAATAATCGTCATCTTCCAGATCATCATCTTCATCAGATTCTTTCTGGTCATCCAGATCATCATCACCATCATTCAGGAGGTCATCTTCATCCAGCTCTTTTTCCATCTATATAACTCCTTAAAGCTAATTTTTTATGGGTGGAGAATTCTTTGCCCCATCTTTAACGTGGTTCTTTTCCCTTAAAAGCAGACTTGCCATTACAGCAACTGAAATCAGCACAGCCACTATGACAGACATCAAGATGCCATTATGGCCAAATCTTGGATAAATCACAAAGGGAATCAACCATAGATAAAGAAATGAATGCATCATACCAATAAGAATCACCCTTAAAAACAGTTTTTTTTCATAAATCAAAGCCGTTCCAGAAGCTTTTCATGGATCATGTCAAATCCGCCATTTGACATGACAAGGATAAGATCCCCTGGTTTTGCAGATATGAGCAAAAATTCAATAATTGAGTCAGTATCTTCAAAGTAGTGGGCATCAATGCCCATCTCTGCAATATCTGCAACAAGTTTTTCCGTGGAAAGCCTCTGGTTTTCAGGAATTTTTGACAGCATGGAGGGCTTTCGGACACATACCATGTCAGCACCGAGAAATGATGCAGGATAGTCATTCTGGAAAATATCCCGCATACTGGAGTTGGTTCTGGGTTCAAACACTGCAACAACTCTTCCCTCTTTTACAAAAGGCTTAACCGCTGCAATGGTCTCTCTGACAGCAGTGGGATGGTGGGCAAAGTCATCCATTACCGTAATGTTGTTCCTGACACCTCTTATGTCCTGCCTTCTTCTGATTCCCCTGAAGTGTGCAAGGGCATCAAGTATGATATCATCCGGCACTCCTGCCCGTCTTGCAGCACCAAAGGCAGCCATGATATTCATGGCATTATGGCTTCCCATCATTGGAGTTTTTACAACAAGCTCCCTTTGTTCCGGTGTGATTAGATTAAAAACCGCTCCGTTTGCAGATGGTGCCAAATTACGGCATGACCAGTTACAACTCATTGTGTTCATTTTGTTTTCAGCAAAACCGTAATATTGGATATCACATCCTGCACCCTCCAGAATTTCCGGAAGAATCTTGTTTTCAGCGCATGCCATTACAAGGGAAGATTCGGGAATTTTATCAACAAATTCTCTGAAAAAGCCCTTTATCTGATCAATATCACTGAAAATATCAGCATGGTCAAACTCAATACCTGTAATTACCGCTGTATCCGGAGTATAGTGCATGAACTTAGGGCCTTTGTCAAAAAAGGCTGTATCATACTCATCTCCCTCAATCACCATAAAAGAACCTTTGCCAATTCTGTAGTTGCTGTCAAATCCCTTGACAATCCCCCCTATCATAAAAGATGGATCAAGGCCGGCGTGAAAAAGGATATGTGCAACAAGGGAAGATGTGGTGGTCTTACCGTGGGTTCCTGTAACCACAATCTGCTTTTTACCCTTTGCCACAAAATGATTCAATGCCTGGGGCATGGAACAGAAAGGCATGCCCCTTTCAATTACAGCCTCAGCCTCCACATTGCCCCTTGATACGGCATTGCCAATAATCACAAGATCAGGTTTATGACCGAGATTGGCAGCATCATAGCCTTTAAAAAGGCCGATTCCCTTTTCCCTTAAAAAATCACTCATGGGAGGATAAACATTCTGATCAGAGCCTGTAACCTCAAAGCCCAACTCCTTAAGCATGCATGCAAGAGCACCCATGCCGGTACCACAGGCTGCAATCATGTGAATTTCCGTACACTTGAAGGAATCCTGTTGCAGGAAGGTTCAATATCATTAAAGGAGAGATCAGATAATGGATTTTTCATTGACATCAGACAAGGCCCTTCATGGTTTCTGAAGCTGCTGAAACAGTTTTATCAATATCCTCATCTGTATGGGCGGCAGATACAAACAGAGCCTCAAACTGTGAAGGTGCAAGATAGACTCCTTTTGTAAGCATTCCCCTGTAAAATCTGGCAAAACGATCAAGATCACTCTTTTTAGCATCATCAAAGCTGTTAACAGGACCGCCTGTAAAAAAGAAGCCTGCCATTGAGCCGATATGTCCTGCACAGAAATCAATACCAGCATCAGAAGCAGCCTTTTTAAGTCCTGTGACAAGCTTCTCTGTCTTGGCATCTAATGCCTCATAAAATCCCGGTTTTGATATCTCTTTGAGAGTTGCAACACCGGCAGCCATTGCAAGGGGATTGCCGGAAAGAGTTCCTGCTTGATAAACCGGCCCCACAGGTGCAATTTTATCCATTATATCCGCTCTTCCGCCATATGCTCCAACCGGCAGGCCACCACCTATGATCTTTCCAAAACAGGAGATATCCGGCATTATACCCAAAAGCCCCTGGGCAGAACCTTTATCAACCCTGAATCCTGTCATAACCTCATCAAAAATAAGCAATGCCCCATATTTTGCGGTAAGCTCCCGAAGTGCCTCGTGAAAACCGTTTAGAGGTGCAACCATACCCATGTTGCCCGCAACAGGCTCAACTATGACCGCTGCAACCTTATCCCCCATTTTCTCCATAACATCGGTAAAGGCATCTATATTGTTATAACCAATGGAAAGGGTATTTTTTATTACAGCATCAGGCACACCAGGACTTCCCGGGATACCAAGGGTTGCAACCCCTGAGCCTGCTGCCACAAGAAGAGTGTCTGCATGGCCATGATAGCACCCATCAAATTTTATTATAATATCCCGCCCTGTAAAACCTCTGGCAAGACGCAGGGCACTCATGGTGGCTTCTGTGCCTGAATTTACCATCCTGACCTTCTCCACTGATGGAACCATATCCACAACAAGGCTTGCAAGCTCTGTTTCAAGAGAAGTGGGAGCACCAAAACTTGTACCGGTCTTAAGAACCTTTTCAAGTGCTTTAATCACTTCAGGGTGACGATGTCCCAGAATCATGGGTCCCCATGAACCCACATAGTCAATATAGCAGTTACCGTCAACGTCGTATATAAGGCTTTTGTCTGCTTTTTCAATAAAAAGAGGTTCTCCGCCAACAGAACCACACGCTCTTACAGGGGAGTTTACCCCTCCTGGTATAAGCCTGCCGGCCTCTGCAAAAAGCTCCTGTGATCTGGAGGTATTTATCTTGCTTGCATTATTCATAATAATATCCTTTGTTTCTTATTTCTGTTTTTCCAGCTTTTTTTTTGTACATCTGTCTCACTACTCTGGCCTGATCGGCATCAGTGTCAAAATGGCCAGGCATATAAAAAGGTTTTCCCTTAAACCCGAAGATAAATTCTTCGGTGCATTGATCAGGGTCAATATCTCCAAAGATCAATTTTGCATCATGATAGTCTTTATGAGGGGAAATGCCAAGATTAGCAGCATATTTTATTGAAGATTCAACGAGTTTTCTTGCACAAGAGGGCGTTGCTGAAATCAAGTTTTCATTATTTTTTATACCATTCAAAACATATTTATATTCTTCTCTGGTTACAACTCTGATGAAAGCATTTTTCACCCCATGAAAACAATTATCCAGCAAAAAATTTCCAATTATGAATTCCCCATGCGGAGCCTTACGTGAAATCATAACAGTCCCTAATTTATCTATATTATCCTCTTTAATAAACTTGTCTGAAAACCAGCATTCATGAATAGGTGCACTGGAGGCCAGATGAACAGGAAGATCACCCAAAACACTTCTATTGGGGGCAGGAATATTTTTCTTGCTTTTGTTTAATTTTTTCTTTGTCGCTTTTTTGTTTCTTTTCTTTTGAAGCTGTTTCTGAGTTAAAGCCATAATCCCCTCTTTGCTGGTTAAAATTGAATCCAAGCTGCAGTCAAGTCAGTAGCTGTTAAAAATAAAAAAGGGTTACAACCGATTGGCTGTAAACCTTTGATGTCATCTATCCAGAAAGTTTAAAATAGTACACACCAGTTAATCCTGAAATCAAGAATGACAACTCAATGTTTTCATACCATATCATATTTTTAAATTTTTTTTCCACAAAAATTCCCTGACTGCCATGGCAAACGCATTTAAAATACGGTTGTAATAAAAGCAGTCAGTTACAAATAACAATTTAAAAACTTGGATTTTTCCGATTTTTTTAAATTGTTAATTACTTGAATTTATTGATATATAAACAATGTCTGAAGAGCCATAATCTCCCAATATGGCCATTTTAAAAAGACTTCCATCTCTTAGGTTGTGGCGGTGAGCCGCCATGTATGTTAT
>NZ_LT828562.1:54864-80788 GCF_900170035.1 Desulfamplus magnetovallimortis
TATACTCAAAGACTATTGCAAAAGAAAGATCATAGGTACTATGATTGTTCGAATATTTGAAAAAGGCAAATACCAATGAATACTATCTACAAATCTGATAACGGTACAGGACTCCGATGCCCACTTTATCTATCAACTGTAGAAGCTGGTTTTCCTTCTCCAGCGGAGGATTATGTTGAAGGTAGTCTTGATCTTAATGAATATTTGATTAAGCATCCAGCAGCAACATTCTTTGTGAGAGTCAGTGGAGACTCCATGGTCAATGCAGGTATCTATCCTGGAGATATTTTGATTGTGGATAGGTCGCTTGAGCCTGTGGATAAAAAAATTGTGATTGCGGTACTGAATGGAGAACTGACTGTAAAGAGGTTACGTTACAGAGCTGGAGTCCCTTCACTTGAGCCGGAAAATGACAATTACACTCCAATCAAGATTTCAGAAGAGATGTCATTTGAGATTTGGGGTGTTGTTACTAACGTGATTCACAAGGTATGATCAATGTCGGTTTTTGCTTTAGCTGACTGCAATAACTTCTATGTATCCTGTGAGAGGGTCTTTAATCCCAAACTCAACAGTCAGCCTGTCATCGTGCTATCCAATAACGACGGATGTACAGTATCCCGCTCCAATGAAGTGAAAGCCATCGGTGTCCCTTTTGGTGCTCCCCATTTCAAGATCCAACACCTGATTGAGATATATAAAATTCAGGTTTTTTCATCCAACTATGCTTTGTATGGTGATATGTCCAATCGTGTGATGAAGACGTTGGCTACGTTCACCCCAAATATCGAGATCTACTCCATTGATGAAGCGTTTCTTGATCTCACCAACTATGTTTTTACCGATCTTACCACATATGCTCAAAATATCAGAAGCACTGTAAAACAGCACACCGGAATCCCCATCTCCATAGGAGTAGCCACTTCAAAAACATTGGCTAAAGTAGCCAACAGGATCGCTAAAAAGTCAATTAAGGCTAATGGTATTTTAGACCTGACATCACGAAAATACCAAGATAAAGCTTTGGAAATAACTCCGATAGAGGATGTTTGGGGAATTGGTAGGCGATATGCCGCATACTTTACTATCAGAGGAATCAAAACTGCTCTGGATTTCAAACATGCTGACACCAATTGGATAAAGAAAAAAATGGGCATCAATGGCGTCAGGATGCAACGAGAACTTTTTGGTGAGTCTTGCTATACCTTAGATGAAAATCCTTCAAAACAAAAATCCATCTCTTCATCAAGATCATTCAAGCAGCCTGTGACGGAGCTGGAGCAACTGTCTGAAGCAGTCTCAACGTACATTGCCAGAGCAGCAGAAAAGCTCAGAAAACAGGGAAGCTATACAGAAACAATAACTGTCTATGTGAACACCAATCGATTCAAACCGGAAGATTTCTATTTCAATTCAAAAACACTTCCTTTCACCATTGCCACCAACTACACTCCAGAGATGATCAAGAAAGGTAAAGAAGCTTTACGACAAATATTCCTCCCTGGAAAACAGTATACAAAAGCTGGAGTGCTACTGTCCAATTTGGTCAGGGATGGACATTTTCAGTACGATCTTTTTTATGCTTCACCTCACCCCATGTCTGAAGAGATGATGAAAGCATTGGATACAGTCAATTTCAGAATGGGGAGGAATTGTTTAAGATATGCTGCAATGGGACTACCGCAGAAGCAAGAAAGATGGAAAACTGCATTTAAATTTCGATCACCGGCTTATACCACTGATTGGAAACAACTTTTGAGTGTTTTATAGATAAATTCAGGCGGAATAATGGCACCTTTCATTTGCCAGTTTACAATTTCCTGAACACAATGCCGGTTTTTATGGTAACCTGCTCCGGAAATTGTAAAGTATTTTCTGCATGATATGAAGGATGTAGGAATAATGATTATACATGGAACTATAATGATTAATTGAGACTTTTTGAGGTCATATGAACAATGCTAAAATACCATACATTGTCAGATATACAAAAAACATATTTCAATAATTTCAATTATTTATGACTAAAGTGCATTAATTTCACTATCAGTAAGGTATCTCCACTCTCCCTCTTTAATACCTTTGAGCCTTATATTGCCCATACGTATCCTTGTCAGGGATTGTACCTGATTTCCGGTTTTTTGTACCATCCTCCGGATCTGACGGTTTAATCCCTGTTTAAGGATAATTCTGAAGCTGTATTTGCTAAGTTTCACAACTTTTGCCTCTCTGGTTCGCTTTCCATCCAGAATCACTCCTTTTGCCATTTTATCAAGCGCCCCATTTGACAATGGTTCAGAAGTTGTGACAATATACTCTTTTTCATGATTATAAGAAGGATGGGAAAGACGGTTATGGAGATCTCCATCATCAGTCAAAAGCAAAAGTCCTCCAGAATCTTTGTCCAATCTGCCAATTGGGTATATTCGGTCAGGAATATCAATAAGATCAAGAACAATTTTCTCCCCTTTGTGAGAACATGATGTGACAATCCCCACAGGCTTGTTAAGAGCAATATATATATTCTTCTTTTCAAGGGACAAATTGACAGGTTCTCCTTTAAAACTCACCTGATCTTTTTCGATATCCACCTGAGTCCCAGGATTGGTAACAGTGACACCATTGACCATTACCAATCCATTGCTTATATACTCCTCTCCCTTTCTTCTTGAGCAAATTCCCGCTCGGGATAAAAATTTCTGGAGTCTCATCGTTTTTGTACCATTTATTAATACCTGTTAATTTCTCAAAGGTTATGATCAGTAATTATTAATACTTGATATTTTTAAAGGGTTATGACCGCTAATTATCAATACATGTTGATTTCAAAAGGGTTATGACCGCTAATTATTAATACATGTTGATTTCAAAAGGGTTATGATCGGTAATCTGCATTAATTTTTACATAATTCTCGGAAAAATCACAGAAGATATAAAAATCACTGTAGTTACCCAGATTCAGATCCAGAACAATTTCAAGTTCATTCTTTTTCATGACATCTGCTGCCTTTTTTTCAGCATCAATACCCTGCCAAACTCCCTTTTTTAACAAGAAAATATCGCCAAAAGACAAATCCATCTTCTCCTGATCAACCATGGCTCCGGATCGACCTGCGGCTGCTGTAATTCTTCCCCAGTTTGGATCTTCTCCGTAAATAGCTGTTTTTACAAGATTTGAGTGTGATATGGCTTCTGCTGCCTTGTAAGCATCTTCAGCAGAAAATGCGCCATTTACAACAAGTTTGACAAGTTTTGTTGCGCCTTCTCCGTCCCTGACGATCATTCTTGAAAGCTCCACCATTACCTCATCCAGAAGATTCTGAAATTCAATGGCATCATCGCTATCTTCAATGGCCGCACCTGACATGCCGTTGGCCATAGCCAAAACTGTGTCATTGGTGCTGGTATCTCCATCTACTGAGATTCTGTTAAATGAACGGTCACATGCCCTTTTAAGCGAAAATTTCAAAAGAGTGGAAGATATATCAAGATCAGTACAGATAAAAGCAAGCATGGTTGCCATGTCAGGCCTTATCATTCCTGAGCCCTTGGCAATTCCGACAATGCTGTACTCATGACTTTTTACACTGCCTTTTTTTGACACCATTTTCACGCAAGTATCAGTAGTAAGAATAGCCTCTGCAAAATCCTTCAGATGATCCTTTTCAGCCTCCTCATCATCTGTCAGTCGCCGTGTAAGTTCGGGCATGGCCTCCTTAAACCTTGCCATTGGAAGTGGCGCTCCTATAACCCCTGTTGACATGACATGAACAAGAGTCTCAGGTATCTGTAATGCCTTTGCGGCAAGTGCTGCTGTCTCCTTTGCGTCTTTTAATCCATGCTCTCCTGTAAAGCAGTTTGCGTTGCCGCTGTTCACCACAACTGCCTGGCAAAGCCCTGATCTGATTCTATCCCTGCCAAGAATCACCGGGGCTGCCACAACCTTGTTTGTTGTAAAAAGTGCTGCCGCCGATGCCGGTCTGACAGAAAAAATAAGTCCAAGGTCTTTTTTGCCATCCTTTTTGATATTGGCGGCCATACCTTTAAAATAGAAGCCTTTCATTGAAACGATCCTCTCAAAAAAATCCAGTAATTTTATAGTATAGGTGTTTCCATTATATTCCCTGCAAAAACAAAATGTTATGGAAAAACTAACCCAGGGACACTAATTTATTCAATTGACAAGCTGCTGGCATTAATGGCAATTGTCATTTCTGAAGATTTTAAGTAAACGGAAATGATTGCGTATCAATCACCCCCAAATATAAAAAGGATAGTCATTTTCACGGTAAACGGACATGGCTGTGATTCAGCCACCCCCGAATATGAAAATTTGTATCCATTTTCACGGTAAAAAAAATGGGCATCTTTCATACAACCCTCAAAACTGACACCCACGACCATGAAAATAGTGAAAGTGTATTATCACGGTAAAGTTTACCAGAAAATATGAAAATGTGAAAAGGAATAGTGAATCATGAAAAAATTGAAGGGAAAATGCCTTTCGTGCGGAAGCAGCTTAACTTTACGTAAGACCTGACGCAGTGTCTATCTTGTCTGCAGGTCCTGCGGAACCCGATACCCTGAAAACAGGTATAAAGAGCTGATTGATGAATACTTTGAGGAGCAGCTTGCAAATGTTCCATGTAACCGTTTGTAAAAACAGCTATTCATAAATCCCAATGTGCCATAATATAGAAAAAAAAATTTTAAACTCACCATAGAATATGACGGCACCCCATTCAGCGGCTGGCAGGTGCAAAGTGACCGATCCACAGTTCAGGGAGAGCTGGAAAAGGTGCTCTCTCTGATACTGAATCAACCAGTGAATATTATTGGCTCAGGCAGAACAGACGCCGGCGTTCATGCCATTGGTCAGGTTGCAAATATAAAAGCTGATACCAGGATATCTTCAAATACTTTGCAGAAGGCAGTTAACAGCCTTATCAAAACGCCCATTGTGGTGCGAAATTGCGAAGAAGTGCCTATGGACTTCCATGCGCGTTACAATGCACAATTCAAGGAGTATCATTATCATATATTTAACTGTGAGCTGCCAAAGGCCATTGGCAGAAATTACGAATGGCACATCCGCCGTCCACTGAATATTGCAATTATGAATCAATGTTGCAAAATGCTTTTAGGAGAGCATGATTTCAAATCATTTGAAGGTGCTGGAAGTCCAAGGGCACATACTGTAAGAACGATCTTCCATGCTTCTGTTGAAGAGGTTAGCATCAGCAGCACACAGGCAGCTAACTTTCATCTTTCCGGTACGGAACACAAGAGAGGAAGGTTTATTATCATAAAATTAAAGGGAAACGGTTTTTTAAGATTTATGGTAAGGAATATAACAGGGACACTTGTAATGGCAGGACTTGACCAGATATCTCCGCATACGTTTAAAGAGATCCTTCAGGCAAAGGACAGAAATGTTGCCGGTGCTACGGCTCCTCCGCATGGGCTTTGTCTTGTCAAGGTTGACTACTAACGGTCTCCTTTATCTTCTCAAAGTCCACACTTATGATCTTTTGAGCTTTGTCAATACTGTCTGAATCAGGATTACCAAGATTAACAGGAATAGGACTTTTTACAGGGTTATCAAAAATTACGGGAAAAATTTTTTCGTATAGCCTTCACCCGTTGATTGTAGTACGCAATCACATCCCTTCTGTGAAGCATCCCTATTAGCACACCATGGTCATCCTCCTGGACAACCGGAAGTGCGTCAATATTTTTCTGAGTAAGTTTTATCAGAACAGTATTTAGATCTTCCACCGGCGTTGTCACAATAATATCTGAAACCATTATATCACTCATCACCACAAGATCTTCAATGTGAATTGTGAAGATAACTTCTCTTATGTCAGTACTGGAAAAAATACCGCAGAATCTGTTATCGCTGTTTCTGACCGGAAAGTAGTGCTGCTTGGTTGTTGAAAAGAGCTTTTTAAACTCTGAAAAAGGCATGTTGTCCCGTACATATATAGCCTTTTTAATGAGATGATTAAGATCTGCAACCTTCATTGTCTGAAGAACATCCATCATGAACTCGCCTGCATGGGCAGGAGAATCCACACGGCTTTTCACCTGGTTCTTGAAAATTGTCCAGCGCTGGGAGAGAAGATAACTTACTGAGCAGACAAGAAGACTTGGCAGAAGCAGATGATATGAATTTGTCATCTCACTTACAAAAATAATTGTAGATATTGGGGTATTTGAAACTGATGTAAAAAAACCAGCCATTCCCACAATTACAAAGCTGCCTGGGGTTGCCACAACAGTTGGAATGACAAGATGAAAGAGCTTGCCGACAACTCCGCCCATGGCTCCTCCTATGACAACAGAAGGGCCAAAAACTCCTCCGCTTCCTCCGGAACCAATGGAAAACGATGTAGTAAAAATTTTTCCTATGGCAAGGGCGAGCAGAACCGAAATTGAAAGCTCATTAAAAATGGCTTTCTGGGCAGAGCCATATCCAAATGCCAAAGTGTATGGAAGAAAAAAACCAATAATGCCGGTTATCAAGCCTCCAATAGCAGGTTTTATGTGGTTTGGAATTTTGAGTTTTCTGAAAAAATCTGTGACTCCGTAAAAAGCCTTGACATAAAAAAAGCCTGTAATGACAAGAACCACAGCAAGAACGAGATATGGTCCAAGCTCCAATGGATTTTGAAACTTAAAGCCTGGTGAATCAAAAAGAGAGCCCCATCCAAAAACAAGGCAGAAAATGCAGTAAGCAACCACAGATGAAATACCTGCAGGAATAATTACATCTGATTCAAACTCGGGGTCGCGATAGAGTACCTCAGCAGCAAAAAGTGCTCCTGCAAGGGGGGCACGAAAGATACTTCCAACACCTGCACCAACACCTGCCGCCATCATTATCCGCCTCTCCCTTTCAGAGAGCTTAAGCTTTGTGGCCAGAAAAGAACCAAATCCTGCGCCTATCTGGGCAATGGGGCCTTCCCTTCCACCTGAACCGCCAGTTGTAAGGGTAATTGTTGATGCAATTGTTTTTATGATGGGCACCCTGCCTCTGATAAAGCCGCCTTTGTGGTGGTAGGCATCAATGGCCGCATCTGTTCCGTGACCTTCAGCCTCTGGAGCAAAAGTGTAAACAAGCCAGCCACTGACAATGCCGCCAATGGCTGGAAGAATAAGTAGTATCCATCTGTTAAAGGGAGTATCAGTGGGGGTAAGCAGACGATGCTCTCCTGCTGGAGCATCAGGACGATAACCTGCCATAAAATCAAGGAAAAAATGAACTCCAAGCTCACACAAATAGTGAAAAATTACAGCACCAAGCCCGGCAATAACACCGATGAGAATAAAATTAAAAAATCTTTTTCCTGCAACTGCAATGTCTGGCGAAGTAATCCATGCCAAAGCATTACCCAGATAGCTTCCCTTTTGATTTGTCATAATAAACCGTCTTTGAGGGTTTATATGAAAGTCTCCATAACATACTGATATACAACGACTTTCATGTTTCGTTGTGGTGCGTCAGCAAACATGGAGATTTATATAAAAGTCTCCGCAAGTGGCTGTTTTTATAAAGACTTTCAACACTTAGATTGTAGCCAAATCCGCCATGTACGTTGTATGAAAGATGTCGGCAAAAAACTCAAGCCTGTTTTATCTTTAGTTACAACATATTTAAAAATGAGCGAAAAGTGGGTTTACAGAGAATCAAATGAAAACTTCTATAGCTTTCCAGAAAAATATTTTATTTTTTTGTAAAAAAAATAATCCAGATAACAGATAGTTAGACTTTTCCATTATCAATTTAATTATCTGGAATACTATATAGCAAAAAACGACTATTGGGTTTTCAATTCATTGATCCCCTTAAGCAACAGATCAAAAAGCAATTTAACCTGATCCTTTTCAAGGCAGGAAAAAGCCACCCGCAAATTATTTTTGCCGATGGATATTAAACCAACTCCATATTTTTCCAGCAGATGTACCCTCAGAACTTCAGCATCTATCCCTGAATCTTTTATGCGGACACACATAAAATAACCTGAATTATAAGGATAAGGTTCAAATGCATCATTATAGGAAGGATCTTTTAATACTTTCCTTATCTCTTCAGACCTTGACTTGAGCAGATCAAATTTTTCCTGTTTGTAAACAGCGTAGTTCTCATCTTCCATTGATTTAAGGATAATTGACTGACTTAAGTGAGAGACATTGGAAACAGCCCCCCTTATACAGCCGGCTGTTTTTTTCTCAAGGGCAAGGTAAAGTTCTTCTAAAGCCTTATTTGTCTCTGAGGAAGCATTGGAATCATCATCCTTGCAGTGGGGAGCAATGCCGTAAGTTATAAAACCTGTCCTCAATCCCCAGACATAATCTTCCTTTGTTGCACCATCCAGTTTCACTGCCACAAGACGTTCATCTGCTCCTGCAAGCATTGCAAACATTGACTCTTTCATGGCATCCTGTTCAAAAAAAAGTCCAAAATAGGCATCATCAAAGGCAACCACAACATTGGTGCCGTTTTTTGCAACATCAATCAAAACAGACGCCATCCTCGAAGCTTCATCAGGAGTTACAGTGTAACCTGTTGGGTTGTGAGGAAAATTTAGAACTGTAATTATTTTACTGTTATTAGCAGCTTCCTGACGTATCAGCTTTTCAAATGAATCAATATCCATATTTGCTATATCAGATGTATAGGCATTATAATGGACAATTCTGGCACGGTTTCTGACGCCAAATGTCATATTATAGTTGCCCCACATCATATCAGGAAGAATAACCGTATCTCCGGCATTTATCCATAGATCGGCAAATGTGCTGACCCCATGTGTAATACCGGCGGTAACCACAGGAAGACTTATTGATTTTCCATCAAGAGAAGGATTTTTCTCAAAAAGAGATCTCTTCCACTTGTCCCTCAAAGCTGGGATACCAAAAGAAGGTGCATAGGGAAGATAATTGTCAGGTTCTATTCCATTTATAGATGAGACCACAGAAGGCAGTGACATCACATGGTTATCCTGCTTTGCAATACCAATGGTTGCATTAATCCTATGGGCTTTTTGTTTTGCTTCTGCACTTTGGGTTAAAATCCCTTTCGGGAAAAAAAGATTTTTCCCCATATCGGATAACATATCAAGAACATGGGGATTTGAACGTTCAATCACAGAATTAAGTTCCACTGCCAGTTGATTCATTTTAATCATCTTTCCTGATTTTAAGAATGTTTCTATGCAAGGCTATCTTATTTTTTTATCAGAAAGCCTTCATAACAACCTGTTTTTATGAAGACTTTCATCTATCAATTGTGGCGTGAATCAGCCATGTACGTTATATGAGGTACTCTATTCTATTATACTCAAAATCGACATCTTATTGCTTTTTTGCAGTTGCGGAATTTGTCTGAATCAGGATAACCAGGATAAAAATGATGTTCAGGATAGAGAATCCTGCCTTATCTTTGTTAATCTTGGGTATCCTGATTCAGACAGTGTTGAGAAGGCTCACAAGATCATAGGTGTCGACTTTGAGTATTTATAAGAAAGTCCCCGTATTTTAAGACTCATGAGGACTTTCATACTTCGTTGTGGCAGATGACTCTGCCATGGCCGTTATATGATTTTATAAGAAAGTCCCCGTATTTTAAGACTCATGAGGACTTTCATACTTCGTTGTGGCAGATGACTCTGCCATGGCCGTTATATGATTTAGGATGCTCTATTAATATAGCTTTCCAGAATATTATTTTATTTTTTGGTCAAAACAATTAATTCAGATAACAGATAGTTAGACTTTTCCATTATCAATTTAATTATCTGGAATACTATAGAACTAACCCTAAAATTAGACTTTGACAAAGTGCAACCTGCAATAAAGCAATTATCTTCTCTTGGATGCCTTGATCGGGTTGATCTTCTGCTTTTTGGTCTCAACAGCAACTTTTACATGCGTTGCCATATTGCAGTTTCCATTTCTCCATTTCATTTCCGGATCAGGTGCGACTGTACAATATTTCCCACTCTCTTTTTCTACAATCTTCTGACAGCCTTCACACTGCTCAATAATAGGTTTGCACTCTCCTCCATTATATTTACAGCCCTTAGCTGACATAAATACACATTCATCACCATTTCTTACAGTTGTACAGATCATTTGTATAAACCCCGTCTCTTTTTCCAAAAAAATAATGGAAACCCTATGGTTTCCGGCCTGTTTGTTAAAATTATACCCTGAATCCTGCTTCATGTAAAAAAATGAAAAAAGGAAAAGGGCTTAAAGTTGTGCATTGTAAACTCCAAACACTTTTTTATTGCAGGCGATAATATACCACCAGGTTAAATTCTGTCAATACTTTGCAGCAATTGATAAAAGTACTCTGTGGGAAATGTATGGGAAATTAGAGGAATAAAGTGGAGATGTAAATACAAACTGCAGCTCTCTTTCGTTTTCCGCTTCACACTTTCAGGAATAGCATGGCGGTTTTTCGAAAATTGCTTTGAGTCTGCTTGTGTTTGCATTGCTTTGAGTTTATAATGAAATATTTACATATACTCCCCTTTGCGGCTCCGCCACAATTGAAATTTTGAGAGCCATATAAAAACAGCCGTTTAAAAACAGCCGTTTACCGAAACTTTCATAATAACGGCCATGGCAGCACCATCTGCAACAACGAAGCGTGAAAGACCTTTAGAACCTTAAAAAACTGGAACTTTATTTATAAAAAAATACCGCCATCCATGACTATACCCAAATAACGGAGACAAAATGTCCAGCACTACAAATTTTTCATCAAAATCAACAAACCACATGAGTAATGAAACAAAGGAAGAGTGTCTTCATGATAAAGCTGATTTTCATGAAAACACACGGCATAACAAAAACCATACACCTAAAAAAGATAAAATTGATATTCTTCTTGCCTTTGGTGGGCTTTCCCGTGAACACAATGTTTCCATAATTTCAGCCAGCAACATCATTCCCCATATTGACCCTGAAAAGTACAATCTCAATTTGCTTTACATTACAAAAGAAGGCAAATGGCTTTTATGCGATAAATATCAATTTAAAACTGAATGTGATTTTCCTGATGAAATTATTCCCACAATTAAAGGGATTCCTGTTTACCTGCCCATAGGCCAGGGGAAGGTATCGCATCTGTATAGTCAGGAATCTGGAAAGATAGCTAAAATAGATTTGGTTTTGACTCTCCTTCACGGTAGAAACGGTGCCGGCGGTGTAATGAATGCGATCTGGAACAGTGTGGGGATTCCCAATGTGGGACCATCCATGGCAGGAGGTGTAATTGGTTTTGACAAGGATATCATGAAACGCCTTCTTTCCGAGGCGGGCCTTCCCATTTGCAGATATGAACTTATTCATCAAAAGAACTATTCGCCTTCATCTCTTAAAGATTTAAAAAGTAAATTTTCTTACCCTTTTTTTATTAAGCCCGCCAACTCAGGTTCTTCCCTCGGGGTTCATAAAATATATAATGACCAGGAGTTTTATGAAAAGGTTAATGATGTTTTTTTATTTGATAATAAACTGATTATTGAAGAGTATATTGACGGAAGCGAACTTGAGATATACTGTTATGAAGCAGAAAACATCATTAAAACCAGTATTATCAGACAGACAATTGTGGGAGCAGAGTACGACTTTTATACATTTGAAGCCAAATATGGCACTGATAACGCTACCACAAACATAAAAAAAATACCGGCCGATATTCCTGAAGAAGATCATGAAAAGGTCAGGCAAATGGTTATTAAGGCATACAAGGTACTGGAGGGACGGGGAGAAACAAGAATGGATCTCTTTTATTCCGGCCAAGGGGATATTTATATTAATGAGATCAATACAGTACCAGCTCTAATGAGCAGAAAAAGCCAACCTTCCCTGTGGGATGGATGCGGTATTTCACATGGAATGATTATAGATGAACTGATCGCGTCAGCTTTAAAAAAGGCAGATTGACAAATTTTTCACTGAAAGGAGTAAAAATTGAAAATTCAAATGACAAAAACAATTTTGATCACTGTTTCTATTCTCTGCATCTCTGCTTTGGCTTTGGCAGGTGACAATTTCCCCACAAAACCCAAACTAAACAACGGACAAAAATGGAAAATCGGTTACTATGAAGGAGGCAACTATATTGAGTACAAAAAAACATTGATTGCCACAGTCAAGGGATTAATTAATCTGGGCTGGATAGATAATACTGAAATTGAGGATCTTCCAGGTGATGACACAAAAACCCTGTGGAAATGGTTTGGAACAAATCTTAAAAGCAACTATATTACCTTTGTTGAAGATGCTTATTACTCCTCGGGCTGGAAAGATGATTTGAGAAAAACCCAGATTTCAGACCTTATTGAACGGCTGAACACCAAAAAAGATATCGACATCATGATTGCTATGGGCACATGGGCAGGGCAGGATCTTGCAAATAATGATCACTCAACTCCTACTATTGGCCTTGCAATAAGCGATGCTCTTTCTTCCGGAATAATTAAAAGCTATGAAGACTCAGGATTTGATCACCTGCATGCGCGGGTTGATCCATTGCGATATGAAAGACAGGTGCAGATTTTTCATGATATTTTAGAGTTTAATAAACTTGGAATCATGTATGAAGATACTGTTCGCGGAAGAAGCTATGCCTGTGTTGATAAGGTTGAGACTGTTGCAAAAGAGAAAGGATTTGAGATTGTAAGGTGCTTTATTCAGGCAGGAGTTGATGACAAAAAAGTTGCAGAAGAGAGCGTGAAAAAATGTTTTTCAGAACTTTGCTCCAAGGCAGATGCCATATATGTTACTCTTCATATGGGTGTAAACAACAACACTCTTCCTGAGCTTGTGGAGATTGCCAATAAGTCAGGTATTCCGACATTTTCACAATCAGGTTCTGAAGAGGTTAAATATGGCCTTTTAATGAGCATATCTCAGGCAGAATTCAAATACGTGGGAGAATACCACGCAGAAATCATGGCAAAATTTTTTAACGGTGCAAAAATGCGAGAATTGAGTCAGTTATTTGAAGAACCCAGCAAAATCGCCATAAACCTTAAAACAGCAGAAAAAATTGGGTATGATCCTCCGGTTGATATTTTAAGTGCTGCTGATGAAATTTATAATGACTACCTGAAATAAACCAGATTTTAGCCTTGTTTTTGAAATACTAATGGAGACAAGTTAGTGTTCTTTAGGAATGGGGTTTAAATAACTTGCCCATTTAAACCCGAGACCCCGGGCATTCCACCCGCTTCCTTGATCAAAATGGGAAAGTTATTTCGTACTCATTCCTTAAAGGTTTTATTGTTCTCAAAGTCGAAACCTATGATCTTGTAAGCCTTGTCAACACTGTCTGAATCAGGATTCCCAAAATTAACAAAGATAAGGCAGGATTATCTATCCTGAATATCCTATACATCCTGGTTATCCTGGTTCAGACAAATTTTCAGCATGCTGCCTCTGCCTTACCGCCCTTTCCAACCATGAAAAAGATCAGAACAATAGCAAGATATGCAAGTCCCATGTTATAAAGGTTCCGGCTGTCAGGCTGTCCAAGAATTAACCAGCCAAAAAGAATCGGGCCTGCAACCTGACCTATTTTTTCAACTGATGACAAAATTGCAATGGCCTGGGCACTTCCAAGAGCCTTTGTGGTTTTAAGATCCAGAGCATAGGGGATCTGAGCCTCAAAACTTCCTGCAAAACCCAGTATAATCACAGATGCAATTATTGCTGGCATCCCGCCGTAAAAATAAAAGATACCAAGGCCTGCACTTCCTATTACACCACTTAAAAGAATATATCGTGCCTTTTGGGAAGAGTGATCTATGAATCTGCTGAAAAAAGGCGCTATATAGATGAAAAACAGACCATGAACCATCAAAAGTCTTCCGATATTTGACGGTGTGGAACCAATGCTGTCAATGTAAATGGGCATAAAATAGTTAAGAAATCCAACTGTTATCATGGATGAAGGCAAAATAAACAGAACAGATAGAGCGAGAACTCTTATATCTGTCAAAAATGAAAGAAGAGTTCCTTTGCTTGCGGGCACTTCATCTCCATGATCAATATCACTCTGAAATGCTGCTGGTGGATGGGCGTCCTTGTTACCATTGGAAATCAGGTCATCTTTGTTAATTTCAGAAAACCGATCATCTTTGCTAATTTCAGAAACTCGGTCATCTTTGCTAATTTCAAAAACTCGGTCAGCGTTATTAACTTCAGAAATCCGGTAGCTCCTTTGAGCATCAGCAAAAATCCCATCCTCTTTATTTTCAGAAACCTGACCGGCTTTTTTTACAATAGCATTTTTCATAAAAACAAGCGCATATATAAGTGAGAAGGAGATTAGAACAGCCCCTATAAAAAATACAGGGTTGTATCCAAAACGATCGGCAAGCATTCCACCGGTTGAACTTCCGCATATATAACCGGCATAGCAACCTGCAATAAGACGTGTAAGCCCCTGGGATTTGCTTTTTTCATCTGTAAATGCAACCACAAAACCATTTGCAGCCATAAAGGTCAACCCGTAACCAAAGCCTACAAATGCACGGGAAATAATTATATGAACCGCATCTGGGGCAAGCCATGTATAGACAAACCCACCGGCTGTTAAAAATACACCTGTAAAAAACGCCTCATGCCATCCTCGTCTGTCAACCCATGGCCCTGCTATCAAGGGAGAAATTCCACCAAAAAGCATTGTGGTACAGATGGGAAGTCCCATAATCATCTCCTTTGAGAGTCCAAGAAACGGCTCGTAAAGCTGCTCCATGTAAAGAGGCAGAAATGAAACAGATATGGTCTGACCGAAAAAGAATATAAATATAGCAGGTCTTATTGCATTAAAATTAACCCTTGCAATATTTTTTATACTGTCAATCTCCTTTGAAAAAAACTGGAACAGTATTACAAGAAGTTCCATTAAAAACAAAACAGATATGACAAGAACTGTTATGGAGTCAAGTATTATGCCCGTCAGCTCGGACATCAGCACTTTTTGAGAAATTGTTATTGAAATTGAGCCAATATTATCATGAGATTCAGAGCCTTCTGAAGATTTTCCTTTCATAATATTAATAAGCACATGATAATCAGAACCTTTGAACTTATTGTAATGATCAACAGCAAAAGCAATCTCATCTCCGGATTTACCAAAATCAATTATACGATCCCTTTCTGCCATATAAAGAGGATGCATCTCTGAATCAAATATGGTGATATTGCTCAATTCCGGGGAGGTTGATACTATTTCTCCAAGCATTCTTTCCATCATGAAAAGCCTTTTGAGTGCAATACCCTTGTTCAGCAGATACTCAATATCCTCTTTAAGAATAGAGCCAAGAACAGCGGTTTTTTCACGGCTGATATCAAGATAGTAGTTTTTAAAGGAGTTGGTATTGAAAACCGAAAAGAAAATCTGGGCAATTAAAAGAATCAGAATAACAGAGACAGAAACCACTCTTTGTGATGTGCCCCCTTTTTTGCTGTCACCTGGCAAAATGACAAAGAAAAAAATAATAAAAACAGCAACCACACCAAGTAAAATATAACCAATAAGCTCAAGATCGTGCATTAAAACAGTGTTGATAAATGCTTTTACCTGGCGCTCATTCAGTTTTATGACAATAAAGCCAACCCAAGGCTTGTTAACTGATTTATATACAGGAAGAGCAATATAGTACTCTTTTTCAAATTTATAAAAATTTTTGTCAGAATAGTTTTCATTGCCTTCATTATCGAAAACCTCATTAAAATAGCCATTCACCTCAAGCGGTAATTTATCTCCGATCATGGCATTATCGGTGCTGTACCTTATTTCGTTATGGGGCAGAACAAGAAATACAGAGAGATTAAAGTCATCATGTTGCAGATTCTTTTTTTGATCTTCCGGCAAAAAAGAGTCTTTTATCAAATGGGTACGCATTTCATCCAAAAGAGAATTCATACCAAAAAATTTGTCAATTTTTTTACCGAATTTGATTGATTTTTCTATTTTTCTCTTTAGATCATTTCCAATTGCTGTGTATTTGGAAAATGTTGAGCCGATATAGATATCTTCAAGGGAGCTTAAGCTCAACATGGTGTTAAAGCCCAATGCAAGTATCAGCAGAAGTATCGAACTTGTAATCAGTTTTATCTTCATGCCTGTGCCATAGTGATGTCTGCTTGTGGTTTCTGAATTATTATTCATATTCACTCTATTCATTCCAGTTTATTAGAAAGTCTCCATAATATACTGATATACAACGACTTTCATGTACGTTGTGATGCGTCAGCAAACATGGGGTTTTTGGGGGTTTATTAAATAGTTGTTCAACTTCATCATCTGTCTCAGACATTATCAATGAAAATGGTTTCTGATTCAGCTGTAGTGGTGCAAGAGTGCATCTGTTTTACAAAGCGGTATTCACCCGTACATATCCAGAACGGCAGGCATTGAAGCAGATATTCCGAGTTTCTAATTTCTATTCCCGCCTCAATATCTGGTCTGTATTGCCTGCATGTATAGGGGTGCATTTTTACAAAGTCACAATCAAAAATTCCAAGGGTGTAAAGAACAAAAGCTGATGCAACCATACCGGTTCCGCATGCAAGTGTCTCTTTTTCTATGCCCCTTTCAAAGCATCTGTGTTCTATGAGATGTCCATCTTTGATATATCTTACAAAGTTTATATTAATTCCGTATGGAAAAATATCTCTCAATTGATTGTTAAAGTATTTTCCAATTGTATATACGATATTACCGCAGCCCGTATCCACATCATTTTTTATTGTTTTATCAACACAACCAACTTTTGATTCAGACAAAAATACCAGATGAGGCTCGCCTGTAAAAACCAGATAGCCAGCAAGTGAAAGCAAGTCTGTATCTGGTATATCTGATCTATACTTGCAAGCAGGATCAATTTCAAAAACAACCTTCTTTACTACAGAGTTACGCAACAAGCTGTTTTCAACCTTTGCCAGAAAAGGAGGGATCCTTTCTGGTGTTCCCATATTCACCCATGCTCTGTTCGTTTTCTCATTATATCCAAGTGTTCTAATTTTAAATGCTTTATTGGGAATTTCTGTGATAACCCGTGAAAAGAGAGCCCCTTTGAGTTGATATAAATAATAAGCAATACAAATAAGTCCGTTTCCGCAACATAAAGACTCATCTCCATTTGGCTCAAACATCCGGAATATATAATCGGCATCAGGCAGAAAAGGTTCATTTTGCCAGTAACACCTGAACTTGTTAATTTCGGATAGAACCTCCGGAACAGATTGCTGAATGATAATAAAACCATCTGCTCCGACACCAAAGTTTGCATCAAGTACATTTTTTGCGAAAAGACTTTTATCAGATTCAGAAAGATACTCTTCACAAGTCTCATCAACAAAAATAAAATTGTTGCCACACGAAGATAATTTGTGGAACGGAATGTTTTGCCAATCTTTATTGTGATTATTTAATCTCATGACTTTTTGTTGTTTATCTCTGATAATTAACGGACATTGTTGACGATAATCTTTTTCTCTGATATCAGATTTGTATTATGAAATCAAACAGAAAGGAGAGTGTGATTGTTATGAAGCTGATGACACACAAAAGCAAATTATACATAAACACAATATATTTTTATATAATTATTATCATTTTATTGAACTTTAACATGGTGTCAGCTTTTTCAGGTGAACGCTGTGACTCATCATATAATGTTGAACCACTTGCAGAGGAGATATACTTTCTTGAGCTTGTCAACCGTGCAAGGCTTGACCCAGATGCCGAAGCTCAAAAATATAATATTGACCTTAATGAAGGCATCTATTCAACAACGCTTACCAATGAGCCAAGACAACCTCTTGCATTTAACCTTAAACTCTACAGAGCTGCATTGACACACTCCACTGATATGCTGGACAATAACTACTTCAGCCACTATTCCGTCTCCGGTAATTTTTCACCATATCAAAGGGCAATGGCAGAAGGATATAGAAACTGTTCCGGAGAAAATATTGCCATCAACATGTCAACAGCCCTTCTCGGAATCAGCCAGTATATTGCCGAGTATCATCACAAGCTACTATTTGTTGATAAGGGTTATACAGGCAGGGGACACAGGTTAAGCATACTTGAACATAGCCACTCCGAGGCAGGTATTGCCATGACCAGCGGTGACTATGAGACAGACCGCTACTGGCCAAATGCCATTGTCAGCACCACTGATTTTGGCAGAGGGGAGTCTGCCTCCTACATATGTGGTGTAATTTATGATGACCGTAACAAAAATGAATTCTACGATGTTGGGGAGGGTATACCAGATGTAACAATCACCCTTCTTGAAACAGGAGAGATCGTCAAGGCATTTGCAGCCGGTGCCTACAGCCTTGGTACGTCTGCACAGGGTTCGTTAAGTGTTGAGGCAAATATCTGCGGTACCACTCTTAGTTCCACCAAAATAATAGAGATGGATAGTAAAAACGTAAAACTTGATTTTCTCTACAGCGATTTTTCAGGTGATGACGGAACAATAGCCGATGACAACACCTCTTTTCCGGATAACAGCAACCCTAATGGATGTGAAACTGTCTCATATACCCGATTTATAACGCCCCAATCACAGAATGAGCTGGATGAAGCCCCTGTAAGAGTGGCTTCAGAACGATTCGTTTTGTCAAACTCAGCAACACTTGAAATTTCTGCTTCATTTCCCTGCTACACAGAACCTGTCGATATCCATGTTGCTTTGCAGTTTCCAGAAAACAGAATCTATTTTATTGGAAATGATGGTTCTATGACAACAGATGTTGAGCCAATGTTTTTCAATACAACGGAAAAGCAGCAAAAAATCTTCAGATACAGCGGCATACCTTTAGCACAATATACGCTTTACTGGCTGGTGAAACCTTCAAACGGAGAAAAATCTTCAAAAATAGATTTAAAAGGAGAGCTTGAGCTTGGATATTATGCATTTGATATAACGGCCATGGCAGAACCATCTGCCACAACGAATCATGAAAGTCATTTAGAGCCTTAAAAGACGGGGACTTTCTTATAAAAATAAGAACAGTTAGTAGTCACCCCTTGCAACTCTGTGAAGGAAGCCGGAGGGTTTATCACAGTTTAATCGGAACAAGCTCAAGTTCTCCCCATGCTCCAAGCTTATCGCCTATAATAACCAGTATCCCCTTAACACCTTTTATACTTTTTCCTGTTTCAATTGCCTTTTCAATATCTTTTTTTGTTTTTACCATGTTGGCAAGTGCTGTGGCAGCAGCATCTGCAAGGGTGCATGATGGTGATATAACAGTGACGGCATCTGCATTTCCAAAACTTCTTGAATGCCCTATGGTTCCGGATGATGTGCAAAGCCCCATAGGTACTCTTTGAGGTTGAATCTTAACACCTATTTTCATGCTCAAGGGAGAATTTCCGGCAAATATTGTAAATGTCGTATCTGAGCCGGTTTTAAAAAATATATCACCACCGTTTTCCACTATGACTTCATCAGAGTACTCAAGAAGATCAAGTCCTGTAAATTGGGAAACAGCACCGGCAATTGCTGCCATAGGCCCCACACCTGCCTTTTTTGAGGCATCAATCATCTCTTTAATGATTGCAGGTGCAAATGTTTTTTGCTCAACCGGCTTAAAGGATGTTCCAAATAAAGGATCACTTTCAATAAACGACTCAATATAACTTCTATGCCTTAAAACAGCCCTCAATGCAATATCTGACAGATCAGCACACGCCTGGATGTGAAGATCTGTCTCCTTTACAGTAACAACAAAAGGTACAAGCCCCTTTCGTGCTGACCTGCACCTGTAGTCCCGGTTTGAAAACATCCTTTAAAACGATCCTGAGATTCTAAATTAACTGTTTTGTGATATTATCCACAACCTCTTTAAAGGCCAATGAGAAAGTGGAATTTTTATCCTGAATAACAACAGGCACACCTTCATCGCCTGATTTAACAACAGCAGTATCAAACGGAATTGAACCAAGAAATTTTAATCCCTCTTTTTTTGCTGTCATACTTCCGCCGCCGCTCTTAAAAAGCTCAATAACCTCATTGCAGTGGGGACATTTGAATGCACCCATATTTTCCACAATGCCAAGGGTCTCCATTTTAACTGTCTTGCAGAAAGAGATGGACTTTCTCACATCTGCCAAGGCAACTTCCTGGGGAGTTGTAACAATGACAGCCTTTGCCTCAGGAATGGTCTGAACAACTGAAATAGGTTCATCACCTGTTCCCGGAGGGGCGTCAATAACCAGAAAATCAAGGTCGCCCCACTCCACTGAGCCTATAAATTGCTTTATCATTCCGGTTTTGGCAGGGCCTCTCCATATTATTGCCTGATCCTTGTCCTGCATAAGAGCCTGAATGGAGACTACCTTGAGATTATCACCAATTTTTTTTGGCAAAAGTTTCTGATCAGAAGATACATCAAGAAGATCTTTCATTCCCATCATCTGTGCAATGGAAGGGCCGTGAAGATCCACATCCATAAGACCGGTCATATATCCTTTTTCAGCAAGGCTTGCTGCAAGATTGGCAGACACGCTGCTCTTTCCAACACCGCCCTTTCCACTTAAAACAAATATTTTATGTTTAATCCTTGAAAGCGATTTTTTAATCATCTCTTCCTGTTGCTGCTGCTGACGCGCCTGCTGATTCTGGGATGGACAGCCAGCAGATTTGTTTTTTGCCTGGTCAACACTATCGTAAAGCATAATTACAACTCCTGTTTATTTTTATGTTACTCCCAAAAGGAGATACGCACAGGTCTTGGTATAACATGAATCATATCAGACCATTATTCTTTATTATATAAAAACAGATGAATATTATCTGTAAGTTATTAACAATGAATTATAACCACCATATAATCAGCACTATATTTATTCTGTCAAGAGAAAGAGTTTTGTTCTGTCAATACAAAATTCTTTATTCTGTAATAACAAAAATATCCGGATTGATAGAAACATTGGGCTGATAATTTGTGATTCTCAAATCAACTGAGCGTTCACCACCATCTGTTATCCTTGCGTTTACCGGCATAATGTATCCATCCACTAACTTGAGCCTGTCATGAAAAACTGTATAATCGACAGAATTTATTTTTAATGTATAGCTTAAAACATTTCCTGCCTGGTTGAAAACAATCTTTTGGACACTCTTTCCATCCTGTTTTAATAGCAGCATGGTGTCAGTCACAAGATGTTTTTTATCTTGGGCCCCCCTGGCAAGATAGGTAATATCAATCTGCTCCACAGAATCATATTCCCGCAGAGGAACTCTTCCTGCAAAAATAGTTATGATATCCTTTAGTGTAACGGGAATGGATAACACTTTGGTAAGCTCAGGATTGCCGGAATGAATTTTATGGAATGGATGGGCACCTGTATGCGACACCAATGAAACGCTTTTACCATCAGCAACAATGGTCTCAACAGGATGTCCTGCGCTCAGAAGGGTCATACGGATTTTGTCGGGAAATGAAGCTGCCCATGCCATCCTGAAACGTGTTGATTGTCCCTGATCATTGAGGGTAATCCATCCGGTTCCCTTACATGTTTCAAGTCCTTGATTGAGAGTTGCAGTTTGCTCCATAAGAGTTGATATAAGGCTTTTACCATTTTGAACAACTGTAGAATCATAAAAAGATGTGCAACCGGCAATAAAAAAAAGCAGAGCAACAAAAACAGTTCGAAGAACCATTTATTTTATTCCTTGTTTTACACTATCAATTTTCTCCTGCAGAACAGATTGTCTTTCTGCATCCTGACTTTTAGACAATGCCCTTTCATAGGCATCAAGTGCCAATGCTTTCATTTCAAGTTCAATGTATGCGTCTCCTAAGTGTTCCAGAATCAGGGGATCTCCAGATGAGAGCTTTTCTGCTTTCTCAAGCAGTTCAACAGCCTTTACAAACATCTTTTTTTTGTAATAGACCCATCCAAGACTGTCCATTATATATCCGTCATCAGGTTTCAGCTCCAGAGCTTTAATAATCATCTTTTCAGCATCATCAAGATTTATCCCCATTTCTGCATATGTGTAACCAAGATAATTCAATGCACTTGCATATTCAGGTTCAAGTTCAATAACACGCTTCATGGTCTCTATGCAGGCACTTTTCTCACCTGACTTATCCAATACAACACCTGACCTGAAAAGAATTTCAAGGTTATCAGGAGAGTAATCAAGTCCCCTTCTCAAAATCCGCAGGGCATCAGATAGTTTTCCTTTTTCCTCATACATGGATGCAAGATAACTAATAATATCGATGTCTCTTGGCATCTCTTCATGCTTTTTTTCAAGAAAATGGATGGCTGTATCATTTTGCTCCATCTCATTATAGAGAAATGCCACATGAATTACAGATTTTTTATACTGTTCAGAATCGGGAGAGACCTTTAAAAGATACTCAATCGCCTTATCGTTTTGCTTCAATCCATCAAAGGCAAGGGCTGTAAAATAGAGAAGGTCGGAATTTTCAGGATCTCCTTTAAGCATTTCCGTAAAAACGATTGAAGCTTCAGCAAATTTTTCATTCCCAATGAGTTCCCTGGCCACAATCATACTGATAGCTGGATTTTTTTGACTCTTTTTTGCAAGTTTCATAAACATGGATGATGCCGCTTTTTTATCTCCTGATTCATATAAAAAAAGCGGCATTTCAATTGAAGCACGAATATTATTGGGTTCAATATCAAGAATTTCACGGTAAAGTACCATAATTTTTCTTTTAAAATTTACAGAATTTCCACCGGCATTATCATTATGCTTTTTATAAATTGAAATCAGCTCAAATCGGGGTTCCACAAGATCATTTTTAAGCTCAATGCACTTTTTAAAAGCTTCTTCTGCATAAACATAGTTTTGCTTTTCTACATGAATCTTCCCCATAAAAAAATATGACGCATAATCTTCAGGGAAATTTTCGGCCATTCTTGTAAAAACCCTGAACGCTTCATCATAACTACCATTTTCCATATACATGTTGCCAAGTATAATAAAGACGTCCCTGTTCTCACCATCCTTCTTTAGTAGTTTTTGGTAAAGCTCCCGTGCTTCATCCATTTTGTTCTGCTGCTGCTTCAACTTTGCAAGCAGATGTAGCACAGAGACATCATCAGGATAATCCTCATACATCTTTTCTGCAATCTCCACAGCAGTGTCAGTTTCCTTCCGGCTCAAATGGAGAAAAACAAGCTTCTTTTTCAGATAGATTGAATCAGGCTCCTTTTCAATGGCTTTTTCCAGGGCATCCAGAGCACCTTCAAGTTCACCTCTGTTGCTGCGCCTTTCAAACTCTACATAGTAATAATAGGCAGAATTCTGCTCATTTATATCACCTGTAGTGCCTTCTGATTGTAAAGCATCATTTAGGTCATACTCCTGAAGAGAAATATCTTTGTTGTTCCTTTCCACATCAATATTTTTGTTTGAATCTATTGATTCATGCTGAACGGACTCATCAGGCTTGCTGAAATCAAAATCAGGGAGCAGAGTGCATCCCGGCTGGCTAATAATAACAGCAAGGAAAAAGCAGATTCCATAAGTAAGGGACTTAGAAGGAAATAAGGCTTTTAAAATCAGCAGCAGATTAAAAATACCCTTCCAACAAAAATCTCCTGAAAATTTTATCATGTACAGCAGCTTTGTCTCGTTAATAGAGATGGGTTTTCCACTATCACTATAAAGTATGGTCATATTCCGCAAAATCGGGCATTTCATTTTTAAAAAACTCTTTCATTTTCTTGATAATATTGTTTTCAACCTGCCTGACTCTCTCCCTGGATATATTATACTCTTCTCCAATTTCCTGGAGAGTCAACGGCTCATCGGAGAATATTCTCTTATTGAAGATATCAAGCTCCCTTGCTTTCAAAGTCTTTTTGAATTCATTGACACGCACATGGAGAATATCCTCAATCTCCTTTCTGGCAACTTTTTCTTCAGTGGACTCAATATCAGAATTTATAAACTCTATGCGTTCGGTACTGGAATCATCCCTTATTGGCTCGTCAAGGGAGAGATCCCAGCCGTCAAGGCGCTGATCCATCTCCACTATCTCCTGTTCTGAAACCCCCATCCTCTCTGACAGAAGTTTTGGTCCCGGATCAAACCCCTCTTCAATAAGACGCTGTTTTTCTTTTTTCAACCTAAAAAAAAGTTTGCGCTGTCCCTGGGTTGTTCCAATTTTGACAAGACGCCAGTTATCCATTATAAATTTAAGTATATATGCCTTTATCCAGAAAGATGCATAGTAAGAAAATTTGACATTTTTATAAGGATCAAACTTTTTGACAGCTTGTACCAGGCCAATATTGCCTTCCTGAATCAAATCCAGAAGATTCTGCATCCATAATCTCTGGAATTCAAGTGCAATCTTAACCACAAGTCTGAGGTTGGAAGTTACCATGACATATGCAGAATCGCTGTCATTTTCCTCCTGAATTTTTTTACCAAGTGTAATCTCTTCATCCCTTGTTAAAAGCCTGTAGCGATTGATCTCTGCAAGATAGCTCTGCAAAGGGTCGGATTTAACAAGAGCTTTTTGTGCATTCCCATGAATTTTTCTTGCAGGCAGCAGAAAATCGGATTTATCAATCATGCCGGAACCTTCCTCATCAAAGTTTCGGCTTTGATCATCACCATCAATGAGGCTCTCTTCATCATTGACATCTACTATCTGTTGTTTATGTTTATCACGCTTTTTCATCTTATATTTCCTGTATTTTTGGACATCCTTCAATTTCCTATTTACACTTTTCCATTTCTCACTTTTATTTATCCTTCCTACAATAGACCAGATCGAAACAAATTTCGATTAAAAAAAAATTTTTCCACCAGTTTGATTTTTTTAGTGGACAGATTCAGACTCTTTTAGTATATAGTCCATCGTTAATTATATGCGCCTGTAGCTCAGCTGGATAGAGCAACGGACTTCTAATCCGTAGGCCACAGGTTCGAATCCTGTCAGGCGTACCATAAAAATCAAGGGGTTACAGTCAATTGGCTGTAGCCCTTTTTTGTTTGGTTGCGGATAGGTTGCGTTTGGTTGCATCTACATTTCCTCGTCATCCAACCCATCTACAGCAGCTTTATTTCCACCTGGTGTGAGATGACCATAAATATCGACTGTGAAGCTGATACTATGATGCCCAAGTTGATCTCGAATGTAGGTTAACGACTCTCCCGCCTGAATCAAGAGACTGGCATAGGTGTGTCTCAGGTCATGTATCCTGATTTTCTTTAAACCCGACTTTTCAATCACTTTGTAGAATACTCGTTTCCGCCAGTGATTGATATCGATCGTATTTCCTACCTTATTAATAAATATCCACTTGGGTTTCCTCTTCCAGCCATTTTCCTCTGCTTCAGCTTTTCTTACCTCTTTCAATTGAGCAAGTACCTTTGCCAACTGATTTGACATGTCTACATACCGATCCTTCCCATTCTTGGGTGTGCCAAGCTTGTCTCTGGAAAAAGTTCTTTGGATGTGAATGTGTCTTTTTTTGAAATCAATATCTTTCCATTGAAGTGCGACTACCTCCCCTATTCTCATTCCAGTTCGAGCAAGTGTCAGGGCCATTGGATAATGCTCTGGGAAAAATTCTTGAAACGCTTCCATCAGCTGAACCAACTCATCCTTTGAGTATGGCTCAATATCATCCTTAACTTGCCTTGTCTTAAAAATTTTCCCGAGACGGTGTGCTGGATTAACCTTTAGCACCTCATCATCCATTGCAACATTTAAAACTCCAGCAACACAACATTTCATATGGGTTACTGTACTAGCTGAAAGTCCTGAGGTGACTTTTTTCATCAGGAATTTTTTGACCATGATCCTGTTGATCGAGTCAACTGGTTTCTTTCCAAAAGCTGGAATGACATGATTGTCTAATATACTTTTA
>NZ_LT828562.1:80888-82808 GCF_900170035.1 Desulfamplus magnetovallimortis
TTTTATAATCAACAATTGTTGAATCTTTGCAAGTTGCAGGAACGATAGTTCCAATCCACATGTCGGCATAGTCTGAAAACAACGGTACTTTTTCCTCTTCTGTCTCTTCTTCAAGCTGGAATTGTCCCAGTGCAATTTTAGCATCAATTGCCTTCGCTATTTTATCAGCGGCCTTCTTATTTCTTCCTATCCTTTTTGCTTTTCTCTTTCCTTGGTGATTTATAAAAATCCACCACTCTCCAGAATCCTTTTTCTTTTCTCTGACTTTAACTCCCATATCAATATCCTCCAGTTGGTTTGATTTATGGTCTGCTAAAGTCACGTCAAAACACCTCTACGCAACTTTGATCATACCACATTACTCCCTAACTGTAGCTACATTTTTTAGTGAAAGTCATCCTCCTAGAATTGCTTTTTCAAGGAGGGTTACAGGACAGATTCAATGTGAGAAGCTCTATTCATCTGCAGATAAAAACATTCACAGTTTTGAGCGTTCGATGTCAATGTTAAAAAAGATATATTTTTTATTGAAAGTCATCCTCCTAGAATTTCTTTTTCAAGGAGGATGAAAAATCCATCAAAGTAATATTTAATGTAAATCAAAACCTCTTGAGGGGTCTTCACGAGTTTAAAGAACTTGAAGTCAATGCCAAAAAAAATGGATGAAAGGGGGTGATTCAAAATGAGAAAACGCAAGAAAAGATCGCCTGTTGAAGTTGGATATTTTACCGTAACAGAAGCTGCCGATTATCTACGATTATCAGAGCGGCTGCTTAGAGATCAATTAAAAGACCCGGTGCACCCGATACCGCATTATCGCATCGGCAGTGCCGGTAGGCTCATTCGAATCAAGAGGGATGACATTGATCAATGGTTGGAAAACTTCAGAGCCAGTTCAGATACTGATTTGGATCAAATCGTTTCAGAACTAATGGCATAGCATTTACAGACTCTGGAAGCGCACCAGACCTGTATGGACAAAAAAACAGCTGCTTTGGCCAGGCGGTTGAAAATCAAAAGAAGAGCTCAATAAAATTCGGAGGCGCCTCCTTTATTTAAAGGAGAACCAAGAAATGACTTTGGACAATACAGATTATCCTTTGACTAAGGAAGAGAATGAATTGATCATAGAGATCAAAAGGTTAGATAGAGTAAAAAATATAACAAGATTGACAAACAATTTTCTTATTGGAAAGAAAATCAACGATTTTTATCAAAAAGATTATGGAGAGGATGAGTTTGCTGCAATATCTGACAAAACTGGAATTAACAAAAGCTCCTTATATAAATATTGTCAGCTTGCAAGGGACTTCACAGAAGATGACATTGAGCTGTTCACTGACAGCAAGTGTTTCGGACTTTCATATAGCTGGCTGCGAGACCATCTCACTTTGGGGCGAGCAGTCATAGTAAAATTGTTTGAAGTGGCTACCGATTTTCAACAATTCAAAGCAAGCATTGCTGAACTAAAAAGTAAAATGAATTCAGATTCAAAAGAACCTGAAGGAAAAGATGCTGGAGGAGTTGAAGAAAAAAATGCTCAGAATAATGCTTCTAACTCCCCGACATCAAATTTATCCGATCGGACAAAATCAGATATTGAAGAGGAAGCTAACTCAGACGACTCAGAGGGGAAAGCGGAGAAGAATACCGGGGAGGACGCTACTATTGAATTTGACAAATCAAACATTGGGCAGAGCACACTTGATGCTGAAGAGTCACCTGAATCAAATACCGAAGAAGATGAGGACAATTCAGATGATCCTGACGATTATAGTGATGCAGACATCGTAGAAAGTGAGTCTACCCAACCTGATAGTTTGGTTGACCCTGCCAGTGAATCAGAAAACCCAGAAATCGATCAGGGGACTCCTGACACTGAGCAATCTACGCATCAGGGTCAGAAGCTTTCCAAACTGG
>NZ_LT828563.1:0-4761 GCF_900170035.1 Desulfamplus magnetovallimortis
TAAGTAATTTTAATACGGTGGGTTTATGAATCTTACACTTGCAATAGATTTTAATCAGTTGAAATCATTAATATCTCAGTGCGGAATTAATGAAAAAAAGGAAATTGTCCAGATGCTGGAAAAAGATACTTTCCCGATTCGTCTAAATCGTTTTTTGGAAAAAATCAAAACGGATGACCTGAATTTAGATGATATTACAGCAGAAGTGGAGGCAGTCCGGGGAAGAAGATATGGCGCAAAAGGCCAATAGTCTCAAAGTAGTAATTGACACGAATATTTGGATTGCTTTTTTAATTGGAAAAACCCTCTCCGGTCTCTCCAAAGCACTAATCGACGATAGGATCAGGATATTGTTCAGCGATGAACTTTTTGAAGAGCTTGTCGAAGTTTTGCATCGACCCAAATTTACGAAGTATTTTTCAAAAGAAGATATTACTGAACTGATTTCCCTTATTCATTCGAAAACGGAGTTCGTAGAAGCAAAAGAGAAATTTGAAGTATGCCGTGATCCAAAAGATAATTTTCTTCTTGATTTGTGTGTGGCGGGTAATGCGGACTATCTTATCACGGGTGATGAGGATCTGTTGGTATTGAATCCGTTTTGTGATGTTCAAATTATCAATTATCGAGAATTCTGGAAAATTCTATGACTGTGTTTTTATTCCTCCTCCTCTCCATCTATGGAGAGGAGGCTGGGGCAATACTGTTGACTTAAGCTCATGATGCCTCATTACTGGGGGCTGAAAGGCTTGTCATTACAGGCTTTAGATGGCCGGAGAATCCTTAAGGCAACAGCATTGGGAGGCTGGGGGTGAGGTTAGGAAAATAATATGGAAGCATCAATCATTACAACTTATCGCTGTCCCATGCGTTGCAAAATGTGTGATATATGGAATCATCCCACTGATTCTGAAAAGGAGATCACAGCGCGGGAACTTGAAAAAATGCCCGAAGTTAACGTTACCAACATCACAGGGGGGGAACCTCTGATTCGTGAGGATCTTGATGAACTGGTAGAAGTGATATTTAGAAAATCAAAAAGGGTATGCATCTCAACAAGTGGTTTTTACACGGACAGGATTTTTAAACTGTCGGAAAAATTCCCGAATTTGGGATTCAGGGTCAGTATTGAAGGGCTGTCCCAAAAAAATGATGAACTACGTGGTCGGGACGGTGGTTTCGATAAAGGATTAAAAACCCTGCTGGGCTTGAGAGAGATGGGGCGAAAAGATGTGGGGTTCGGTATTACCGTTTCCAACAACAACTCAAAGGATATGCTCTGGCTGTATGAGCTGGCAAGACAGTTGGGGTTGGAGTTTGCAACGGCAGCCTTTCACAATTCGTTCTATTTTTGCAAGGATGACAACGTTATTACCAATCAGGATGAGGTTATTTCTGATTTCCATGAATTGATTGACCGCCTTTTAAATGAGAAAAAGCCCAAAAGCTGGTTCAGAGCCTTTTTTAACCTGGGTTTAATCAATTACATACGGGGAAACAGAAGAATGCTTCCCTGCGAGGCAGGGACTGAAAACTTTTTTATAGATCCTTATGGAGAAGTACTTCCCTGTAATGGAATGGAGAAAAAATATTGGTTTGAGAGTTTTGGAAACATTCGTCAGGCAGACAGCTTTGATGCCATATGGAATGGCAAGAGAGCCGAAGCAGTGAGAGAACTTGTTGCAAAATGTCCCAAAAATTGCTGGATGATAGGCTCTGCCTCTCCGGTCATGAAAAAATATATTCATCATATATTGATCTGGGTGGTTGTCAGCAAAATAAAGAGCCTGTCGAGGCAGCCCATTGATATTGAGTCCATTCCCCATTTTGATGTTGGTCAGGATCCAAGGCAGGGTGATATGAGGGGGAATAATCAGTGAAATGGTTGGTTGAAAAAATTTATTTCAACGCTATGGTTCAGGTGTCACTTTTGACAGTTGCGTTTATTGCTGCATATTGGGTACCTCTAAGTTCTCTTGTAAATACATGGATGACAAATGATGACTACTCCTATGGCATCCTTATACCTTTTATCTCTTTTTATTTGGTTTGGGAAAAGAGAGATCAGCTAAGACACATACCCGTAAAAATCTTCTTGCCTGCACTGCCCCTGCTATTTTTATTTATACTGGTATCACTATATGGTGTACTCGGCTCAAGCGGACATGTTGCAAGACCGGCTTTGCCTGCGCTCATATTTCTGTTCGCGCTTTTCTGTTTTGGTATGGCCATAACAAAACAGATTTTGTTGCCTTTGGTATTCTTCGTCTTTATGATTCCCCTTCCAACGATTCTTGACAGAACCATCGGGGTCTTTTTGAAATCCCTCTCATCACAACTTGGTGGCATGATGCTCCGGCTCTTAGGATACTCTGTCCACGTATCCGGCAATATCATTGATCTTGGGGTTACACAGCTACAGGTGGTGGATGCATGCAGTGGCTTGCGTTTTTTGTTCCCCTTGATCGCATTGGGAATAATCTATGCTTATTATTTTGAAAAGACATTGTGGAAACGTATTTTGTTGGTTCTGTCAACCATTCCCATAGCAATTTTTTCCAATGTACTTCGCATCGCAATCACAGGTGTGTTGACCTATAATTACGGTACCGAGATGGCGGAGGGTTTTTTTCATGATTTTGAAGGCTGGGTGATTTTCATGGCAGCCTTTTTTTTCTGTTTATATTCAGTATGTTCCTTCGCTTGTTTCCATCTTCACCTGTTTTGACAAAGGGCGTCAACAGGCCAGATGTCAATGCCACAGAGCAAACTCCTAAAAATGGACTGGCAGTTGTGATTTCACTTATTCTGCTTACAGGGGTAGGGACTCTTACATACAGAACTGAAGCCATGCCGCCAATTTTTGTGAAAGGTGGAATTGAGAGCTTTCTGCTCAATTTTGGCCAGTGGCGGGGTCAAAGGCAACTTGTTGAGCCAGAGATCATTGAGGCATCAGGGGCAGAAGAGTCCTTTAGTGGATATTATGTGAATGACAAAAATGAGGTAGTTTCCCTTTATATTGGCTACAGAAGCAGTGCATTTCTTGAAAACCGTAATTTTTTCCACAGCCCCACTGTCTGTTTGCCTGCATCTGGTTGGAAAACGCTGGAACAATCAAGACATACTCTCCACGATATCCCTTTCTATCAGACATTTGATGTGACTCAAATGGTTGTTGGTGGCCCAATGGAGAGCCGTCAATTGGTCTATTTCTGGTTTCAGACAAAGGACAGGGTAACCCATGACAAAAACATCAACCGCTTTCATCTTGCCATGCATGCCATTAAAAAAGATAACACCCATGATCTTTTCATACGTCTTATGACATCAATCAAGGATGATGGGGTAATGCAGGATTCTCAGCAAAGACTGGAGTCTTTTGCACGGGATATGATGCCGGTACTTGATCAATTTCTGAAAGATCGGCAGTATGAGGGGGGAACACCCTCGAATTAGAGGGCAGGGGGGATTTTTCTGATTTTGTTTTCCATGCCGGGATGTAGTACCTGACCACAAAAAAAAATCAGAATCAGGAAAAATACAGGGCTTGAAACCCTTTTAGAACTTGATGGCGAAGTGTTTCCAATGGATAATGGGTTTTGGGTGAAATTCAGAGCATATCGATCAGAAGGCGGAAGAGGCGGATGCCAGGTTGCAGGGGGTTATTCGTGAGATTCTTCCGGTGCTTAGGACGTTTTTGCCGGAGTGAAACCTCACCCCCTCTCTATTACATCCATATTAAATACCGCTTCCATCCTTTTTGACAGACCGGAGTGGCACACCGGAAAGCCGGATTTGAAAACATTTTTTTTGACTGGCAAATCGTATGATGAACAATTAACAAATAAATTCAGTTTGGAAGAGATTACCGCGAAGTGGAAAGCGTTCGGAAAAGAATATATGATAAAAAACGAGAGGTATTATTATATGATCAATAAAGAGCTGTTATTGAATGATAAATTAATTCAGGAAGCAATTGATTTATCAGGGATTAAAACTAAAGATGAAGTCCTTGTTGTTGCTTTGCAGGAATTTGTTGCAAAAAGAAAAAGACTGAATTTGTTGGATATCGCTGGAAAAATTGAATTTCAAGAAGGATATGACTATAAAAAATGTAGAGAAGGAATATGATTCTCGTAGATACATCGGTTTTGATTGATTGGTTAAAAGGGAAATCAAATGCACCTGTAGAGTGTTTAAAAGAAATCATACAACGAGACCTTCCTTTTGGTATAACATCAATGATTTATCAGGAATTGCTTCAAGGGGCAAAAAATGATAAAGAGTATGAATTGTTAAAAGAATACCTTTCCAGTCAGAATTTTTATCATCCGTTATCACCCGTTTTCACATATGAAGAAGCTGCAAGGATATATTTTTTGTGTCGCAAAAAAGGCGTTACTATTCGGAGTACAGTGGATTGTTTGATCGCTCAGATAGCCATTGAGCACAATTTGTTTTTGTTACACAATGACAGAGATTTCAACTTGATGGCACCTGTTGTGGGTCTTAAGTTGCTTGATGTAGAATGACTTCAAATAATCTTGTGAAAGCGATGGAATTATGAATGTAAGCATATTTGGAACCTCACCCCCTAACCCCCTTTCCATTTATGGAGAGGGGGAACTTTTTCGTGGATGAATTGGAGGTTGTCTTTTGCTTTTTTCTTCTTGATAAAAGATGACAGCGGAACTATCATTAACGCATCGAAATTTTACTAATCCGATGGGGGTGATTTATATGAAGAACATTCTGATTGTC
>NZ_LT828563.1:4861-5915 GCF_900170035.1 Desulfamplus magnetovallimortis
AGAAAACTTTCTCAAACAGATGAAAGGCTTGCCCGTGTGTTGCGAAGCTTTTCTCTTTTGTAATGTGTGAACCCTTCCCGCCTATGCATCTATTCCTCGTCTTCATTTTATCCCTTTTTCTGACCATCGCACTTAAAGGCTACAGCCATATTTCGATCGTCTTGATGTCACTGAGATGGTTGTCGGGGGCCCGGTGAAGAATGTTAAAAGTAAAAAAGTCAATGCAAATAATGATTATACCCTATTTGTTGAATTGTCTGATGGACGAACTGGGGTATTCGATGTTAAACCATATATAGATAAAGGTGTATTTAAACAACTACAAGATAAAGATTATTTTAAACAAGTGAAGCCTTTTTTTTGCGGAATCAGCTGGCCTAATGAGCAAGATTTAAGTGCTGATACGATTGCATGTGAATTAAAACAAGTTGAAATCGTATAACGACGGAAAAGATATTTTGAAGAGTTGAGCTTTCCGCTGGGATCACCTAAAAATTCAGTGCGTGAATAAGGATCTGTGAGTACTTGTTCTACACATTTTCGGATGCGTTGCTTTATTGAACCGTAACGTGACAGGTTTTTGACAAAGTTTTTTTCATAATAGCCCTGATAATTAGGCATTCCAGACCTCGTCATGGGAGGTTATCTGAATAGCATCCTTCTTCAACAATCCCTCGCAAGATAACTCCCATACGGATAAAACTAACGCAACTCCCCATCTCCATAAATGGAGAGGGGGAACTTTTTCGTGTTTGAATTGGGGGTTGTCGCTTGCTTTTTTCTTCTTGATAAAAGATGACAGCGGAATTATCATTACTCAAAAATGACACCTATGACCTTATGAGCCTTGTTAATACTGTCTGAATCAGGATGCCCAGGATAACCAGGATTTACAGGATAAAAATCTTGAGCATCCTGTAAATCCTGGTTATCCTGATTCAGACAAATGCAATAAATGCCAAAAAAGCCAACAAGATGTCGATTTTGAGTCATTAACGCATCGAAATTTTACTAATCCGATGGGGGTGATTTATATGAAGAACATTCTGATTGC
>NZ_LT828563.1:6015-56322 GCF_900170035.1 Desulfamplus magnetovallimortis
AAAAAACTTTCTCAAACAGATGAAAGGCTTGCCCATGTGTTGCGAAGCTTTTCTCTTTTGTAATGTGTGAACCCTTCCCGCCTATGCATCTATTCCTCAAATATGATTCTTGTTACAAACAACGATAAAGAGTTCCAAAGAGTGAGTGGATTGAATCTGGAAAATTGGGTAGGGTGAATAGAACCGCACCCCGTGGCCCCTCTCCATAAATGGAGAGGGGGAACTTTGACGGTTGAGTTGGAGACGTTCAACATGAACATCAATGCAAGTATCATTGATCAGCAATTGACGGGTATTCTTGAGAAGAATCCGGAATGGGTCGATCATTTTGGAAAAGATGAAAATAGAAAGCGCTCTGCTGCCTTTATTTTGCTATGCATGGCAAAAAGCCTGGATATTTCATTGGAAGAGAGCGTTGAGCTTCTGACCGAAGGGGGGAATGATGCCGGTGTTGATGGGCTGCACATTGGGGAAGTGGAAGATGGAGAGTTTCTTGTAACCATTTTTCAAGGAAAGTATAAAATTAAAGATTTAAGCGGAGTCGCGAATTTTCCTGAAAATGGCGTGCAAAAAGCGGTCAATACAGTTCAGGTACTGTTTGATCCGTTTCGAAAAGTTACATTGAATGAACGCATTGCGCCAAAGATTGAAGAGATACGCTCATTGATTCGTGACGCATTTATTCCAAAGGTTCGGGTTATCCTCTGTAATAACGGTGCCGCGTGGAATGATACAGCTCGGCAATGGATTGATGAAATTAAAAAGGATTTTCCGGAGAAGGTCCATTTTTTCCATTTTAATCATGACTCCATTGTAAATATACTGCAAAAGCCCAAAAAAGTTGACGCGACGTTGCATTTAAACGGCCCAATTATTGTGGAAGATATGAATTACATGCGTGTCCTGGTGGGTCGGATTTCCGTTCACGCCATATCTCGGTTGTTTGAAGAACATGGGGATCGTTTGTTGCAGAGAAACATCAGGCGATACCTTGGCTTGCACAGTAATCGGGTTAATATGGCCATCCATGACACCCTTTGTTCGGATAAATCAGATAAATTTTATTTTTACAACAATGGTATTACTGTTGTCTGTGACAAGTTTGATTACAATGCTTTTCAGAAAGCTGACTATCACGTAAAGACGGTCAATATGCAGGTGATCAATGGGGGACAAACCTGCAAAACCATCCATCAGACCCTTAAATCACACGGCCCTGATATAGTCGGTGAATCTGCTTATGTCATGATTCGTATCTATCAAATGGCAGATGAGAATAAGGATTTTGTAAATGATATTACTTACGCCACAAACAGTCAGAATCCGGTGGATTTAAGGGATCTTCATTCAAACGATGAAGTGCAGAAAAAGTTAGAGATTGATTTTTCCGGCTTAGGGTTTACATATAAGCGTCAAAAAGATGAGAGTAGTGCCGGAGCCAATGTTATATCAAGTTTAACCGTGGCAGAGGCTGTGCTGGCCGTTTGGCGGGAGAAGCCTCACCATGCAAAGTTTCGGCGGAAGGAACACTTTGGAAAGCTCTATGAAGAGATCTTCAATACGTTAAGCGCTGCACAGGCGATCATTGCCACACGAATTTTCAGAAAAGTTGAAAATGAACGAAAGCGTCCTTCCAGTGATAACCCACCTCAATTTTTGCCCTATGGGTCACATTATATTGCCATGATGATTGGGCGTTTCTTATTACAAGCGCATGGTATCGCTATCATGGAGTTATCCCATCGTAATTTTGCAGAGATGAATACGCTTCTGGATGAGCGCTTTGCCACATACCATGGGCAAGCTTGTGAAAGCATCTCCCAGGCACTGAAAAAGTGCTATGGAGATCGCGTGATTTCATTGCAACAACTATCCGCTACTTTCAGGCGTGGTGATCTGCTTGAAATGCTGAAACCTCACCCTGATCCTTTCTTAATACTGTCTGAATCAGGATGCCCAGGATAACCAGGATTTACAGGATAAAAATCTTGAGCATCCTGTAAATCCTGGTTATCCTGATTCAGACAAATACAATAAATGCCAAAAAAGCCAGCAAGATGTCGATTTTGAGTGATTATTTCGGCTACAGCCATAAAGTGGGACACTTTCTGGATATCATTCTTTAAAAATCCTTGTATAATTTGGCTTACAAAAAATGTAGAGAAGGAATATGATTCTCGTCAAAATTCCTTCCTCGATTTTATTAACTCTTAATATTACAGCCCCTATCCCATGTATCTATTCATCCTCTTTATCCTATCTCTTTTTTTAACAATCGCCCTCATCCCTGTTTTTAAACGTATGGCCTTTCGGGTCAACCTGCTGGATGAGCCTGATCCCAGAAAAGTTCATGTTCTGCCCATGCCGAGAAGCGGCGGTATATCCATGGCACTTGGTACTCTTGTTCCGGTTCTGCTCTGGGTTAACGTGGATTATAACATACAGCCCATTCTTGTGGGGTGCGGTATTATAGTGCTTTTTGGCCTTGTGGATGATATCAGGAATCTTAAATATACCCAAAAACTTATGGCTCAGATTGCGGGTGCACTTGTTGTTATTCTATGGGGGGGGGTTCGGATTCACTATTTGGGTAATATTGTCTCCACTGACTTTGAGATACCTTATTTTTTTTCAGTCGGCTTGACCATGCTTTTTATAGTTGGCGTGACAAATGCCATTAATCTATCGGATGGGCTTGACGGTCTTGCCGGCGGAATATCCATGTTAAGCTTCATAGGTATTGCAATTTTGGCATATCGTTGCGGTAATATGGCTTTGACCATGATGTGTGCGGCTGTTATAGGAGCCATATTGGGTTTTTTGCGCTACAATACCCATCCTGCCATTATTTTCATGGGTGATGCCGGCAGCCAGATGCTTGGTTTTCTCGGTGCTGTCTTTACATTGATGCTCACCCAGTGCAGCACTCCGTATAATCAGATTATGCCGCTTTTTCTCATTGGATTTCCAATTCTTGACACCTTGACTGTGATGGTTGAGAGGATGGCAAAGGGGGGATCGCCTTTCAAGCCGGACAAGAATCATTTTCATCACAAGCTCATGAAGCTTGGGCTTTATCACTCAGAATCTGTTATGACCATATATCTGCTACAGGCCATGTTCATTGGCTGTGCCTTTGTCTTCAGGTATTACTCAAACGGGGTCAACCTGGTTATTTTTTCCTTTTTATCAGGTATTATTGTACTGAGTTTTGAGGTTCTTCGTCGAAAGGATGTTCATTTTCGTACTTCCCGGAAAGGAGAACCCCGTTCCGAAAGTATCCTTGCCAGAATCAAGGCACGGGGTTATGCCATCAGGCTTGTTTTTGCTATTTTCAGGTGGGGTTTGTATCTTGTTGTTATCTTTCAGTCTTTTATCAGCCAGGAGGTTTCGGGTGCTGTTGGAACTGTAGCCTTTATATTAATTGTGGTTGCTTTTTTGGTAAAGCGGTTAAAGTTTGTGTCAGCAAAGGAGATGACACGCATCACAATTTACGGAAGTATTCCTCTGATCTGCTATCTTTCCACGTTTACGCCGGTATCATGGATGGCTCCGGAGCTGGAAAATCTTAACAATCTTTTTTTGTGCTGGTGGTTATGTCAGGAATTGCTACGCTCAATTTGACAAACCGGCAAAAGGGTTTTAAGGTTAATACTCTGGATTTACTTATTTTTATCGTGATGATTCTGTTGCCCAATCTGCCGGGCGTCAATTTGCAGGATCCAAGGTTCAAGCTTGTGATGGCCAGGGTACTCATTCTGTTTTTCAGCTATGAGGTGCTTCTTGGAGAGCTTAGAAAGGAAGATCCTTTCCTTGATCTTTCCCTGCTTGGTGCCTTTGGGGTGCTTGCAGTAAAGGGGCTTTGGGGTTGATTTAAGAGAGGTTATCAGGTTTTGAAGTTGAGTATAAAATATTTCTTTAAACAAGAAGACTCTGGAATTACATGAGATTAAACTCCACAGAAAAAAAAGCCATTAAAGACAGTATCCTCAAGGTAGATCCTTGTGCAAAGATTTACCTGTTCGGTTCCCGTGTAGATGATAATAAAAAGGGTGGAGATATTGATCTTCTGGTTTTTTCATCCCTTAACGCTCTGGAGGCAAAGCTTTTAATAAAGACCGAGCTTTTTAAGCGCATTGAAGAGCAGAAAGTGGATATTATTGTCAGCGATGATCATGAAGATCCTTTTGTAAAAATGATCCTTGAGGATGGGGTGCAACTGATATGAACCGCTGGATCGGTATTCTTGAAAACGACCTTTTGGAGCTTGCAAAAGCTGCGGATGTGTTGAGATATTCCTTTGATAAGTGTTCCAGAATTGATATGATGGAAGGGCTTGACAATGAAGAGCTTGAAAGCTTTGAGGCATTGACAAGCCGTTTTGCAAGAGTCAGCGATCTTCTGATACAGAAAGTTTTCAGAACCATAGACGTGGTTGAGCTTGAGGATGCAGGAACGGTAAGAGACCGAATAAATAGGGCTGCCAAAAAAGAACTTATTTCGGATGCTGATGCCTTTATTGGTATCCGTATGTTGAGAAATGAAATTGCCCATGAATATAAATCGGAAACAGTGTATGTGATTTTTGAAAAGGTTCTTTGTATGACACCGACACTTCTTGAAGGAATTGATTCAACCATTGCATACGCCAGAAATCTTAATATAGAGTCATGCATATGACTTCGAGGGTTTGGTTCTAATTTCGGCCAATGTTAAACTTTGTGAGGCTGTCTGAATCAGGATACCCAGGATTAACAGGATAAGGCAGGATTAAGTAAGTATCCTGAACATCTTTTTTATCCTGGTTATCTTGATTCAGACAAATGGCCGAAATTAGAACCAACCCCAACTTCGACTTTAAGTCCGTATTAAAGGAAAACTTTTATGATTAATAGAAATTCAATAATTTTATTGTTGTGCCTGATATTGTGTGCCGGCTGCGGCTCTCCTGATGAGAAAAAACAGGCATTCCTTCAAAAGGGAAAAAGCCTTATGGAAGAAGGAGACATGATTCGTGCAAGGCTGGAATTTAAAAACGCCATCCAGATCGACCCTGAATTTGCAGAACCATATCTTTTGCTGGGGAAGGTGGAGCAGCAGGAGCGAAATTTTGAAAAAGCCTATGGTTTTTTTATGAAAGCTGTGAAGCTTGATCCTGAAAATGTGGATGCCCGTGTAAATCTTGGCCGCCTGCTCATAGGTGGCAGGGGATTTGATCAGGCCATGGAGCAGGCAGAGGAGATTTTAAAAAGGGAACCCGGCAATGTGGATGGTCTCATGATGAAAGCATCTGTATTGATGTCTGGAAAAAACTTTGATGATGCCAAAAAGATCCTGCTGGCTCTCAGGGGAGATGGCCAAACCATGCCTGATATCTTTTTGATGCTTTCGGCCATTGCCCGTGAAGGTGGTGACATCACCGGAGCCGAGGCATTGATCAGGGAGGGCATTGAAAAAAATCCTGTTTCTGTTCCCCTGCTGCTTACCATGGCCCAGATGGAGGCAGGGAAAAAAAATGACAGTGAAGTGGAAAAGCTTCTGGAGCGAACCATATCCCTTGAACCGGAAAACGACGGATTCAAGATGAATCTTGCCGGTTTTTTTCTCACAAGGGGGCAGGATGACAGGGCTGTGGAAGTTATGGAGAGTCTTGTTGCATCTGCACCGGAAAGTGAAGAGAAGCGTGGAATTGCAGCAGCGTTCTGGCTCAAGAACCAGAAAAAGGAGCAGGCCATCCTGGTGCTGGAGCAGGGCATTGAAAGAGATCCTGCATCTGTTATGCTCAGGCGCCAGCTCGGTCAGATTTATGCTGCTGAAAAAAGCTATGAAAAGGCAGGGAAGGTTCTCAGGGAAGGGCTTGCCCTCCATGGTGAGCCTGATGATCCTGATAGGGTAAAATTTCAGATAGCCCTTGCTGAATTGTCTTTTCAGCAGGGAGATCCAGCCGCTGCCAAGCCCATTGTGGAGGATGTGCTCAAAAATGACCCTAAAAACGTGGATGCCCATCTGATACAGGGCAATATTCTACTTTCGGAAAAAAATGGTGAGGGGGCAGTGGCAGCATTTCGGGTGGTGGTAAATGATCATCCTGATATTATGGCAGCCCATGTTGGTCTTGCCCGTGCCCATGCCCTTAACAAAGATTATGCCCTTGCCCTTGACGGCCTTAAAACCGCATTGAAAAAAGAGCCTGGTTCAGATGATCTTCTAAAGGCAATGGCGGAAATTCATCTGCTTCAGGAGGATATTGAGGCTGCCCGTTCCATCATGGAGCAGCGTGTGGAAAAAAATCCCGACAACAAGGCTGTAAAGGCTGATTTTGATAACTTTATTGTGCTTTTAGTGCGCTACTATGCTGCAAAAGGTATGGGAGAAAAGGCAGAAGCTCTGTGCAGGGATATACCGGATAACATTGCAGCGGCAAACACCCTTGGCAACATGTACGAACAGCAGAAGCAGTATGATAAAGCCATGGCTGTCTATGAGGGGATTTTAAACAAGGTGCCTGACTCTCCTGATGCTGCCAACAACCTGGCATTTCTGCTGGTGGAGAAGACCCCTTCTCCCGAGGCCATACAGCGAGCCTTTGATCTTGCTGAAAAAGCCTTAAGCCTTAAGCCTGACTCCCCATATATAAAAGATACCCTTGGCTGGATCGAATTTAAAAGAGGTAATATCGAAAGGGCTGCACAATATATTGAAGATGCATTGCAACAGGTGCCGGAGCATCCTGTGATTGCATATCATCTTGGGGTTCTCTATCATGAGATGGGGCGTAATGCTGAGGCGGCAAAAGTGCTTCGGAAGGTTGTGGAAAACGAGGCGGACTTTCCGGAAAAGAGTGCGGCACAGGTGCTTTTTAATATGGTCATGGAAAGCAAGTAATGAGAGGATGGAGACTCTTTTGTGCTGACTAAACGGGCATGGCGGACGTTCAGCCTCCCTCCGATTTCGGGATAAATCCTGAATCGAATTCCCCACATCTCCAAATTGATGGTATCCACCATGGCTGGCGTGCTGGATCATGCCGAGACCGTTGTCATTGGTAATAACTCGTCTGAATTCAAGGATATTGTTTCTCAGGTTGGAGATGGGCAGGTGGTGGTGGATCTGGTACGCGGGGTCAATGGCATGAAAAGCGGTGAGGGGTATGATGGTATTTGTTGGTAATGCGTGTATTCGAAAGATTTGTATTTTGTTATGGCATACGGAGGAAGCATAATGAGACGTATAAAATATACATGTTGGAAGGATGGCAACTATTTTCTTGGATATATCAATGATTACCCCGACTATCAGACCCAGGGTTTTTCAAAAGAGGAGCTGATTGAAAATTTGAAAGAGCTGCTGACAGACATTGAATCCGATGAGATTCCTTTTATCCGAAAGGTGGAAGTGCTGGAAGTTGCGTGATGAAAAGACGGGAGTTGCTAAAAACACTTGAAAGCATGGGGTGTGTGCTTGTCAGGCATGGCGCTTCCCACGACTGGTACACCAATTCTGCGACAAAGCAGTCTCAACCGGTACCGCGTCACAGGGAAGTGAATGACAACTTGGCAAAATCCATCATCAAAAAAATGAAGGGTGCATTTTGACCGGCATCTCATGGCTGGTCCATGTCATGAATCGACAGGACATTCACTTGACCCTTGTGGGGGGCGGGACGGAACTGGAGCAACTCAAAGCGATTGCCCATCAGATGGAACTGGATGGTTATGTGACTTTTGTGCTGATTAAAAACGGGATATTGAAGGCAAAACCGTTTTTCTTAATATGTTTGCACAGAAACTGTTTAAACTCTCATTGGCTTGCAGGGCTTTTATGGCAAGTGCTTTATGCAGCTCTTGGTCAACTCTTAACTGAAATTTACCAGAAAATTTTTTGTTTGCAATGGTTGGAGGTAGCGGAATATTATCCTCTTCATAAAGTTCAATCCATTCATCAAGGATTTTGCAAAGCTGGCTATAGACTTCTGTTTCATCATCACCGTGGCAGCACTTCCCGATCCATCCTGGTATTGAACCAACATAACATTGATCTTCTTCCGACCACTCAACAATTTTAAGGAAATGATCTTGTTTTTTCATTGTTTGGCCTTTTTAATTTTTAGTTGAACTTCTTTTTCTTGATACGGTTTTGCATCACTGCCAGGGTTTCTCGAGATGGTTATGACAATCCCCTTGGGGTGTATGAAGTTTCGATGACTGCCTTTTCCTCCTCGGTTGATAAATCCTGCATTCTCAAGCTCTTTTAGTAGTTGTCTTATTTTTTTAGGCATGATAATTTTAGTATCAATGTGATACCATAAAGTCAATCAAATCCTGCAAAAATTTTTAAAAGGAACATATCATGATCAGAAAAACATTTTTAATCAGTTTTTGTTACACGATTTTTGCTATTTTTTCCCCTGTTTTAGCTGATACTCTTCCTGCTTTGGAGGATTATCGTATTGGCACTGGTGATATTCTTGATATTTCTGTCTGGAAGGATCCTGCATTGACAAAGCAGGTTATTGTGCTGCCGGACGGGAAGATTCATTTTCCCCTGGTTGGTGAGATGGTGGCTGAAGGTCGCTCTGTTGCTGAATTGACATCAGAGCTTGAAAAAAAGATTGTGCAGTATGTTCCTGATCCAGTATTGTCGGTAAGTGTTACCCAGATTGGCAGCATGATTTTATATGTCATAGGTAAGGTCAACAAGCCTGGCCATTTTCTGCTAAACAGCAGAATAAATGTGCTTCAAGCTCTCTCCATGGCAGGTGGGCTTAACCCCTTTGCAAAAGAGAAAGAGATTCGCATATATAGAAAGGATGGCGACAAGACCCTTCAGTTTATGTTTAACTACAGGGATGTTTCAGAAGGTGAAAACCTTGATCAAAATATACTCCTGCATCGCGGGGATGTGATTGTGGTGCCATAATAACCGGAACGATTAGATGAAAATAAAACTCTATAACGACATAGTCTTCAAATGGGTATCGATCATCTGATAAACCAGCCAATGAACTTGAAGAGTAGAGCTATTACCTCGCCAACGACCAGGATAATAGAGCACCTCTGGATAGCAGAGTCAGCCATAACCATGCCATCAGGGAGGTACACGAAATGCTTCAGACATTCACAAAAGATGAGCATCTCCGGGAGCAGTATCGCGTTCAGGAAGAGTTTATACGTGTTCAGCGTACCGAACGGTCATTGCTTAGAAAAGCCAGAGAGGAAAAAGAGGCTGCTTTAATAGAAAAGGAAAAAGAGCGCAAGGAAAAAGAACTTATGAAGCAAAAATCAATTGATTTCATGCTGCAAAAAGGTTGTACACCAGAACAGATTTCCGAGATATTGGGGATTCCGTTAAACCAGGTGCAATAACCTTTTCAGCCTCATTTTTTAGTGCAGGGAACTTTTACTTATTCAAATCCGACACCAATGCTCTTTTGAGTCTTGTCACTACTGTCAGAATCAGGATGCCCAGGATGATAATGATTTACAGGATAAAAATCCTGAGCATCCTGCAAATCCTGGTTATCCTGATTCAGACAAATGCAATAAATGCAGATAAAGCAAACAAGATGTGGATTTTGAGTAATTATGCAAAGTAGAATTTTTTGTTTTTCTGGAATGATTAGATGAAAATAAAACTCTATAACGACATAGTCTTCAAATGGGTATTTGGCAGGGAGAAAGAGACCGGCCCTCTGTTGTCGCTTCTGAATGCAGCAACAAACTCCCCCAAGCGTTTTTCAGATGTCCAGATTTTGAACCCATTTGATGCAACCAGACCGTATAAAAATGAAAAACAGGGCATCCTTGATATTCGTGGCAGGGAGAGCAACACCAAGGAGTGGTTTGATCTTGAAGTTCAAGTGATAGTAAGTGACATATTCCCCCAGCGCTCCAAATACTATCTTGCCGGTATGTACCGTGATCAACTGGAAAAGAGTTCTGATGCCAATTATGATCAACTGAAGCCCTGCTACGGCATTCATTTTCTTGTTGAAACGCTGTTTGACTCAAAAGAGGACGCGCCGTTCTGGTATAATCACTTTTCAATGCTCAACACCCGCTCATATAAGCCTCTGGCAGATCACTGGCATCTGTATTATATTGAGCTTAAGAAATTTATGACCTGCTTCAGAATCGAGCATCTGATAAACCAGCCAATGAACTTGAAGAGTGGAGCTATTACCTCGCCAACGACCAGGATAATAGAGCACCTCTGGATAGCAGAGTCAGCCATAACCATGCCATCAGGGAGGTACACGAAATGCTTCAGACATTCACAAAAGATGAGCATCTACGGGAGCAGTATCGCGTTCAGGAAGAGTTTATACGTGTTCAGCGTACCGAACGGTCATTGCTTAGAAAAGCCAGAGAGGAAAAAGAGGCTGCTTTAATAGAAAAGGAAAAAGAGCGCAAAGAAAAAGAGGCTGCTTTAATAGAAAAGGAAAAAGAGCGCAAAGAAAAAGAACTTATGAAGCAAAAATCAATTGATTTCATGCTGCAAAAAGGTTGTACACCAGAACAGATTTCCGAGATATTGGGGATTCCGTTAAACCAGGTGAAATAACCTTTTCAGCCTCATTTTTTAGTGCAGGGAACTTTTACTTATTCAAATCCGACACCAATGCTCTTTTGAGCCTTCTCACTACTGTCAGAATCAGGATGCCCAGGATGATAATGATTTACAGGATAAAAATCCTGAGCATCCTGCAAATCCTGGTTATCCTGATTCAGACAAATGCAATAGATGCCGATAAAGTACAGTAATATCAATTGAACAAGCCATTGTTACCTTAAGGGTTGTGATTTCCAGTGAATGGCTAATATGCCCGTAAGAGGACTATTTTACCGTGAAAATGATTATCATTTTTATAGTTGGGGGTGATTGATACACAATCATGCCCGTTTATGAAAGCAAATGCTTTAAAAGATAAGTTTTTTATTTTTTGCATGGTTTTGAAATATCTGGTTATATTGCTGCCTCTGCTTGTAATGACCGGAGGTTATCATTATGCCCAGGCTGAAACCCTTTTTCTTGAGCCTCGCATTACTCTGGAGCAGGAATATACAGACAACATTCTTTTTACCAGAAATTCAGAGGAAAAGGATTTTATCACAACCATCTCTCCAGCTTTTTTAATCAAACAGAAAAGTCCCAGATTGAATGGTAACCTAATGGCTGAGATTAATTCCATATTTTATCAGGACTTTGATGAGCTTGACTCTGTTGATAAAAGAGGATCAGGAGACCTGAACTATCGTTTTTCCGAGAGATTTACCCTTGGAGCATCGGCAGGTTATCTTGAGGATTCCCGTACAGACAGGGAGGTCGGAGAGACAGGATTGATTCTCACCGGAGATAGGAAGCAGATAAGAGGAGGCCTTTCCGGGCAATATCACATTACGGAAATAACAGCACTTTCCTTTTCCGCAGGATATACCACCGAAGATATTGAGGCTCCGGATAACGAAGGTAATGACAGCATATCTGCCCAGTTGACCCTTTCCCGCAATATCTCAAAGTGGTTTGCAAATACCACAGCTATTTTTAATATCGGATACACAACTTATACATCGGATTATGAAGATGTGCGCCAGGTGGGTTATGACGAACTTCCAGATGATGTGCTTATAATTGTCATTGATGAGCAGGAAGGCGATCCCCAGGCCTCTCTTCTTCAGTCCTATTATGCTGATTCAACCTCTGATGTCTGGAGCCTTACTGCCGGTTTTTCAAGGGATCTCACTGAGCGCTTCTCTTTTTTCATGAAAGCTGGTACAAGCTGCATACTTTCTGACGAGTCATCCCGTTTTTCTGTCACAGCGGATCAGGATACCGTGATTTATGATGCCCAAAATGATTATGATGCAGGAACCACATGGGGATGGCTGCTTTTTTCCGGTATGAGTTATTTGGGGGAGTACGACAGGATCTCACTTGATATCTCCCGGGATGTAAGGGCTGCAAGCGGCATGAACGGCACAACTGAACGAAGTGCCATTTCTGTGGGATACACCAGGAGGATAACGGACAAATTGAGCACAGACTTTTCAGGAAGCACCTATCTCAACCAGAGAGAGAGGGAGACCACTTCCGATATAGATGAGCTGACATATAATGCTGCTGCCGGTGCAACCTGGCTTTTTTTGCCCACCTGGAGGGCATCGCTGAACTGGAAATATACACGTCTTGAAGACAGGGAAACTGATCTAAGCAGGGAGAGGAATGTTATCTGGGCAAGGGTTGTTAAGACCTTTGAATTGTAATCCTCAAGTTAACAGCATTTACCACAGCAAGTTGGAAAATTTAATCAAGGATTAGGAGTAATTAATGAACAACTGCAGTACGTATCGGAGAAATTGAATGGAAGAAAATGTATTGGGGCCCCAGGATATCATTGCAATGATCAACCGCAGGAAGTGGTTTATGATACTTCCTGCCCTGTTAACGATTACCCTTTCGGTCTGTATTGCCATTGTGTTGCCGCCGGTTTACAAGTCCGAATCCACCATATTAATAAAGGAGCAGGAAATTCCCGGGGAGTATGTAAAAGCGAGTATGACATCCTTTGCAGAGCAGAGAATCCAGAGCATCAATCAAAGGGTTATGACATCTGCAAGGTTGCAGGAGTTGATTGATCGCTTTAACCTCTATCCAGAGCTTAAGGAGAAAAAGACAGCAGACGAGATCATTGCCATCATGACCAGCGATATAAAGCTTACACCGGTCAATGTGGAGATGGCAGATCCCAGAACAGGACGGGAAAAGGTTGCAACCATTGCCTTTACCATCTCATATGAGGGTAAAAATCCAGCCAAGACCCAGCAGGTGGTCAATACTATAACCTCATATTACCTCAGTGAAGATATTCAGGTGCGGGAGCAGCAGGCCGAGGAGACCGTAAGTTTTTTGAATGGGGAACTTGAGCGGGTGAAAAAATCCATGGCAGAACACGAGGCCATGCTGTCAAAATTTAAGGAAGAGAACATAGATTCCCTGCCCGAGTTTTTTCAGTTGAGCATGCAGTTTTTAAGCCGTACTGAAAATGATATTGAACGTCAGCAGGAGCGTCTCAACAGCCTGAAGGAGAGAAAGGAGTCCCTTGAGACACAACTTGTGAGCGTTTCGCCCAATCTGGACATGGGAGAAGAGGTGCGCCTCAAGGAGCTGGAGATGCAGCTTGCCAACCTGAAAAGCAAGTTTACGGATCAATATCCGGATGTGGTCAAGCTTAAAAGCGAGATCGAGAAGATACAGAAGGTGGTGGATGCAAAGAGGGCCGAGAATAAGGGTAAACCTGATAATCCTGTCTATATAAATATCTCTTCCCAGCTTGCCGGAACTCTTTCTGATATGGCATCTGTAAGGGAGCAGATTGCACTTTTGAAAAAGCAGGCCCAGGAGTACAGGGCAAAGGTATCTGCAACCCCAAAGGTTGAGGAGACCTACAACAGCCTTCTTGCAGATATAAACAACCTCAAGTTTAAATACAACGAGCTTCAGCAGAAATCAATGGAGGCAAGCCTATCTTTGTCCCTTCAGACTGAACAAAAAGGGGAGCGCTTTACCCTTATAGAGCCTGCCCGTCTGCCTGAAAAGCCATTTAAGCCCAATCGGCTTGCCATTGTTCTTATAGGTGTGGTTCTCGGCATAGGTTCCGGTGTTGGTCTTGCAGCTCTTGTTGAATTTTCCGACAGTTCATTCAGAAGCGCCATGACTCTGGAACGGGTAACTGGATTTCCCGTGCTTGTGGAAATTCCCAGGATTGTCACATTTCAGGATAAAGTAAGAAGAAGCTTCAAACTTAGCGTGGCGGTTGTAACGGTTATACTGTTTGTGGCAGGTGGACTTGCTGCATTTCACATTTATGTGATGGATCTCAATGTTCTTTATGTTAAAATAATGAATCGTTTCTCATGATAAGGGATTTCTAAGATGAAGCTCAGAAAAGCATTGGATAAAGCAAGGGATGCAAGGGAGAAACTGGATGTTGAACCCGCCATGTCACCTGAAGAGAGAATAGATGTTGTGGAAGTCATGGAACATGCTGATGAAGGTGGGGGTGCTGTGAATAATTCACAGCCTGAAAATATTGATTTTGCTATAAAACATGATGCCCAGGATGAAGTGGGAAGAGCTGGGAATAACTCCCAATCAACCCAGCAAAAAACTGAAAACAAGACGCAACTAATTCAGCAAAAAACTGAAAACAAGACGCAACCAATTCAGCAAAAAACTGAAAACAAGACGCAACTAATTCAGCAAAAAACTCAAAACAAGACGCAACCAATTCAACAAAACAACCCACAACCAGGGGGGCAAAAACATGAAACATGGAAAAAACCTGTTTATTCAAGTTCCCAGACCTTCAGGATAAATCCTTCTGTTGTGGCTGCAAACAGAGGAGTATGTATAAGTCCGGCTGCTGACGAGATCCAGCGCTACAAGATATTAAGAACCCGCATCCAGCAGCGCAGTGAAGGCAGTACCCTCAATACTATAATGATTACAAGTGCCAGAAAGAAAGAGGGCAAGACAGTAAATGCAATAAATATGGCCTTTACCTTTGCACGGGCCATGAACCAGACAGTTCTTCTTGTTGATTGTGACTTTACAGGCCAGGATGTTCACAAGTATCTTGGTATTGACAGTCAATTCAGCCTGATTGATTACTTCATGGAAGAGGTGCCTCTAAATGAACTGATCATCTGGCCAGGTATTGACAAACTTACCATAATCTCCGGTAACCGCACTGTACTGGATGGTTCGGAGATTCTCTCATCCCATGCAATGGCAGAGCTTGTGAGGGAGATGAAAACCCGTTACGATGACCGTTATGTGCTCTTTGATGCTCCTCCGGTTCTGGATCATGCCGAGGCTATATCAATGGCTCCCATGATGGATGGCATTATCATGGTGGTGGAAGCAGGTGTCACCCCGGAGCAGGATGTTAAAAAGGCGGTTTCCATGTTGCCAAAGGAAAAATTTCTTGGTTTTGTGCTTAACAAGCAGGAGTGACGAAAATATCTCCAAAAGGTAAATACAATGTTGCCAAAGTAAACGGACATTGCGGACCTTTCGCCACCCCCGACCATGAAAATAATGTATCTATTTCCACGGTAAAAGCTGCTTTGTTTTGTGCTTTGATTTAAAAGCATGAGTGAGGAAGTGTTCTGCAAAAGGTAAATGTAATATGTACACTCAATTTTACGGTCTTACTGAAAAACCATTTGGCCTTGTGCCCAACCCTGCATATCTCTACTTGAGTTCCCGTCATCAGAATGCCCTCACATACCTTGAGTATGGCCTGGCTGAAAAAGTGGGCTTTATAATGCTCACAGGTGATATTGGAATGGGCAAGACTACCCTTGTACGCCATATTCTGAATAAAGTTGAGTCAGAAATGGAAGTGGCTGTTATTTTTAATACAATGGTTCTTTCCAATGACCTCCTTCATCTTATTCTATCTGAATTTGAAATACCTTTTGATTCAGGATTGACAAAAGGCGCTGCCCTTGAGCTTCTTTATAAGTACCTTATTGATTGCTATAGCTCAGGTAAAAAAGTGCTTTTAATAATTGATGAGGCCCAGAATCTTTCACATGAAGTTCTTGAAGAGATCCGCATGATATCCAATCTTCAGACAGATGATGAGATGCTTATCCAGATTATGCTTGTGGGGCAGCCTGAACTCAAGGAGAAGATAGCCTCTCCTGCACTTCGTCAATTTGCACAGAGAATTGCAGTAAGTTATCACCTCTCCCCCATGGAGGAGGATGAGACACTCAATTATATTGCACACAGGATTAAGGTGGCCGGAGGAGATCCTGATCTTTTTGAAAAAGATGCCCTTACAATGATTATAAATGCTTCCGGCGGTATCCCCAGGGTTGTCAATCTTCTCTGTGATGCATGCCTGGTATATGGTTTTGCCGATTCCCTTGAACATATATCTGCTAATGTTATTGAACAGGTAATTTCAGACAAGGGTGGGATCGGGATTTTTTTGCCTGGAGTAAATGATGGTGATAATGGTGCAGAGTTTGCAGATAATTCTGCTGCAACAAAAAAAGATAATGTTAAATGCTCCGGAGTTTCGGTAAGGGAATACAGTGAACTTTACAGCAGGGTTGCACTTCTTGAGAAACATGTTGAACAACTTCAGACAACCATGGAAAAGCACATATTAGAGCTTGAATCAAGGGCAGATTTCAGCCGCGATCAATTAATAAATACTCTTAAGCGTATGGTTATCATTGAAAAGCAACAAAACCTGAAAATTGCATTTGACTATATCAGCAGAAAAAAAGATAAGTGACAAAAAGAAATGAAAACTTTGGCTTGCTCAATGTTTTTTCTATCTATTTTTGGCAAGCTTCATTTCCCAGTTTACACTTTCCAGATAGAAAACTCTGAGTTGCGGGAATCTCTCACAAAAAGTGTAAAGTAATTTTGGGGTCAAATGAAGGATGCCCTGTTTTTCAGGTTGCCACTTTAACACAAAAGGAGATGGAAAAGGTGAACCAAAATTTACACGGCAGTCAAAAAAACATCCCGTTTCTCTCCGATAGTGTCAAAAGGTCTTCATTGAGTGAACGTGAAGCCTTACTTGCAAATGAACTTGCCAGAAAAAACAGTGAGCTTGAAAATCTACAGAGGATTCACAACAGCGTAAGTGTTGAGCTTCTCGAGACCAACAAGGCAATTGCCACTCTCATCAGAAAGTATGAGAAGATAAGCCACCAGAAAGAGCACGATATTGCCATTCGGATTGAACAGGGAATACTTCCAATGCTTGTATCTCTAAGAGGTGAAGCAAAACCTAATGACACCCTTGCTCTGGAGTTAGATATGGTTATAGCACAGGTGAAATCCCTTGTTAGGGAGCTGAATCACGGCCCTGATGGCCTTAATGAGCTTACTCCAACAGAGATGAAAGTTGCCGTTCTTATAAGAGACGGGGAAACTTCCCAGCAGATTGCAGAGCGCCTTTATATTTCCGAAAGTACTGTAAAAACGCACAGGAAAAACATCAGGAACAAACTCAATATCAGGCAGAAAAAGATGAATCTTTCAGAGCATCTTGGGGATATCATATGAAGTCTTGGTAATATTGTTAAAAGATGTATGAATTTATATCTGGGGCCACAGTAATGCAGCAAAAAGTTTGTTGGGATTTTTACGTTTCTGCCCAGTAAAAATCCGGTTAATAGCTTTTTCCTGCGGTTCAACATCCAGCATATTACAGAAAGCCTTGTAGGTGGTGGGAAACCACATGCCTTTGATGGGGTTTTTCAGCACCTCCCTAATCGCCTCTTTCTGGTAAATTCCAAACAACGCCTGTATCTCTTCAGGGGAACCATAATTAAAAACCTGAGTGATAATGGTTTTGTGGTGTTTTTCAAAGTCAAGTCTGGTAGTATCAACATCCCAGAACATTCGCTTGAAATTTTTGCGCAATGTATCTTGATCCGTCTGTAACAATTTTGATTTTTTAAGAAGTTCTGTCATAATATTTCCTGATTGCGGATTTAAGGTAATCAATATAGAAGTCAGTCTCTTTGCCATTCAGAAACATAATTGGTTCATCAATGGCGTTGTTGTCAAATATATCCTCTAAATCCATGCAGGCAGTCAAAAATTCTTTCGGATGAAAATCATACTTGAAAATTTTTTCAGCGGTGGTGATTATATCTTGCAGAGAGACTCCATGACGTAGCATTTCTGCCAAATCGACCACATCTTTCATTTTGGAACGCTGGCAGCGGGCAAAGGCTTTCAAAGCCCCTAAATCCCGAATACTCAAAGTGTCGAATCCAAAGATTTTTTCCGTGGGAAAGACTGGCAGTTTGTAAAGTTCAAGTTCGCTTTCCGCCTGTGAGTTCTGAAATCCCATAAAAGTTATCCCAACACCTTTGATAAGGTAATGCTGTTGTCCGTATTGAATGGGAATATTTTCTCGATGATACAAATTGTAATTTCTGAACAAACGATCAACCGCTTCGACTTGAGAATCCGGTTTGTTCTCTTTGGGGAAGGAAAAAAAATCGAAGTCAATGCTTTGGCGGTGTCCATAATGCAAAGCGATGGCGGTTCCGCCTACCAGGAAAAAATGTTCTTCAGGGAGTTTGGGAAAAATCTCGGTTTTCAAAAAATCCGCTGTTTTTATTTGCTCGGGTGGCAGCACTTGGTCAAAGTCGGGCTGAGATTCAGGCATTGTTGGGGATTTCTCCATAAGCAAGATGTTTAGATTACTAAAATATCAGGCATATTTCATTGCCGAGTTAACACTTTTCTCAAGATTTTGAACCATGATTAAAGGATTTAGTATGAACTTGATTAAAAAATCAAGCTAAATCCTTTAATCATGAAAATCATGGTTTAAAAAATGTGTAACTGATAAATGAAAGATGCTGTGTAAAATACATTACAATAGGCACAATGCATGTGGGCTTTAAATATTGCTATTGCCAAAGCAGGAAATACAGGGGTTAAATATGAAGTTTCCATATCCACAGCAAAGGGAGCAGGTCAGGGCTTGCAGCAAAACACTCATGGCAAGATATCCTGATTTTAGACTTAAAAGTTTTGTGGCTACAGCACTGGGCTTTGACAGAATATGCTGGAGTGAAGTTGAAAACACTGATAAATGGAGGATGCCAAATATTTTTTTAAAAAAAATATTTGCAGGTGCCAGAGTATTGGCTTAAATATTCGTTTTTAAATCAGATAGATATGATAACAATGGGTATATAAAATACCCACTAAAAACTGGAAAATATCCCCCTTTTCTTTTTCATATAAATGTTTTACCGTGGAAATGGATACAATTTTCTATATTCGGGGGTGGCTTGGATGGCAGCCATGACCGTTTACTGTGTAATCAAACAATAAAAGAGGATAAGTCATTTCAAAGACTTTAGAAAATAGTTGACAATTTTACTATGTAATACTATTTAGAGCCAGTTAACAAATTATAACCAAGTTAACAAAACAAGAAAAGCGCCAAAACTGCTGCGAAGTAGTGACGGAAAGCCACGGATCTCCAGAAGATAGCCGGGTTGCCTTGAATAAGGTAGCCCGGCTTTTTTGTTTGAGTTGTTAAAAATATGGTTCAAAAATTGCATGATATAATACATCTAACAGGAGCTTCAATATGGAAAGAGCAGAGATAAAACACAGCGAGATCAGAAAATACCCCAGAATGACCCCTTCAAAAGATGTATATGCTGTATTGGGTATGGATAAGTCAGTAATCGGTAAATTATGTGATATCAGCATGGGAGGACTTTCATGCAGATATTTCACCCAGACAGAAAACGGAACAGATTACGATTCGGTTGATCTTTTTACTCTTGATAACGATCTTTATATGACAAAGGTTCCCTGTTCAGTAGTTTACATCGTCAATCTTGATGCTAATTCAGAGATGGAAAGCACTATGGCTGTAAAAAGCAGGCGAATCGGAGTAAAATTTAACGGTTTAAGTTATGTTCAGAAGTCCCAGCTAAAAACTTTTGTAGAAAAAGGTGAACGCTGGAACTGATTTTTTCAGGGTAGTACACGGTTTGATGGATTCAGTCTTTTACCAGAAAGTGAATTTGTCATTATATAATAATAATGTAGTACAATAAGGAGAATTGAAGATGAAAAAGTTTAAACTGATTGTAATAGCTTGTTTGGTTGGGGGGATGTGTTTTTTAGGTGTAGGCTCTGCACATGCTGTTGGTTCAGGGGGAACCCTTTTTGAAAAGGCTGATTCAGAGAACCTGCTTTCGTATAGTTTTGGAGTATGGACTGATGATGTGACTTCTTTTGGCGTTTATAGCCAGGTAACTAATCTTTCGATGGAATTATTGAATAAAAATGAAGTGGACACTATCCTTGCTAATTATGGTTATACCTATAGAAAGGAACAGGTGGCTTTTGAAGACGTTTTTAGTGCCCTTGGAATAGGAGCTACAGATACTTTTTCATTTTATTTTAACACACCGTCTTCTCCTGAGTATGGAAGTTATAGCACAGAAAATTCATTTTCTTTTATGAAAGGTTCAAGTTTGGTTTTTGTGGATGATATTAAAACAGCGGTCCCCATCCCAGCCACAGTCTTTCTATTCGGCACCGGCCTGGCAGGACTTGTTGGACTGAGACGCAGAAAAAGAGTGTTGTAATATCCTGATGATGCATAAAAATATTCATAAAACCCCTTCACAAGAATTTACCTGAAATGTCAGAACATGATTTTTAAATACATATAAACAGCTTTTTTCACTGCAATATGTCAATCCTGTTCTGACTTCTTTAAAAGAGTAGCAGAACTTATGAAAGGAGAATGACGATGAAAAAAATAATGTTTATCACCACATTTTTGGGAATCATGTTCTTTACTACTCTTGCTTGTTATGCATCCCTTGTATTTAATACTGATAAGCACATTGAGTACACTGGTACTCTTATTAGTTATGAAGACAACCCTGCAATACTTTTGTTTGAAGTTAATAATAGTTACGGTGTAGATTTCAGCATAGAGGTGGGTAATTCTAGTCAATATCGTATTGTTTGGATTTTCAATGATAATGAATATTTGTCACCTGGTACTGCAACTTGGAGTACGCATTTAGACACTGGTTCATATGAATTTACGTTTTATGGTAACGGTGTAGAAGGTAACGGTGTAGAATATAAATATAATGCATCTTCCACAGGAGAAATACTGCAAACATCAACAGAAATACTGCAAACATCAACAAGAAAAACACCAACACCAACACCGCTCCCTGGGGCATTGGTTTTTATGGGAACTGGTATTGTTGGGGTTTTTATAGTTAGAAAAAACACTAAAGATAGTCTTTTAAAATAATTTGTCTAAAAGAAAGATAGCCCCCGGTTCAAACCTTGAAAGAAAGTAGTTGTACAGTTGAAATGGTTGTTTGTAATTTTTATTTTTAAAACTAAGGAAAAAGGAATTGTTTATGAAAATCAAAATGATTTGCCTTGCTTCGTTTATATTGTTAATTGCGGCAGTTCAAGCATCAGCCGCCACCACAATAACTCATGATTATGGGACGTCAGGATATACACCAACTCAAGGTAATGGCCCAGATGGTTCAGATTATTGGACATTGGATGATAGTAATAGTACTCGTTTTTCGGATTTTTTTGATTTGAGTCAATTTTCATCACTTGACTCTGTTTTAATTTCTGTTAGGCACATAGAAAATAACCGTACCTTATTGTTACCAGGATATTATCAAGAAAGGTGGAGTATGGAAGCGGATAACCATACAATACAATTTGGAGACCTCTCAAATAGTAAAGATTCCTGGCAAACTGATTATTTTTATGTTGATGATAGTTATTTTAATACTATATTAGAAAAGGGTGGAATTGGATTTCATTTTTCTGAATCAACTTGGTTCAATGACATAATGAAACTTGACAATATCACCCTTACTATTGAGGGTACATCTTCTCCTGTGCCGGTACCCGCGGCTTTATGGCTTTTTGGCTCCGGTTTGCTTGGAATGGTAAGTATCAGAAAAAAATTAAAAAAATAGCCTGATATGTTATTGCTGTTGCGATTTTAATTGATTCTTTCAAGGTTTGTACTCTTTTTTTGCAATTAAGCTAAAATGATAACAGGTTTCGATATGGCAGTTTTTTAGCTTTTTAAATGGAACAACAATTTATAATATCATTTGATTTCTATTGAGATAGGAACTAAAAGGGGGATCGACATGAAAAAGACAATTATTAATGTAATAAGTTTGCTTTTTGTCTTGGGCTTTTCTGGAGTGGCTTTAGGTGCAACATTAAATTCTGGTGTCCATATAAGTGACTATCCCTCTCCTAACGACTGGGAAACAACTGTTGAAGGAATGCTGACTGGTGTTGATTTGGTTTTTATAGCAAAAGAAGAGTTTGATGATGATGTAAAATCTGGTAAGTCGAAATTGAGCCAATTAGTGTATTATTATACTGTAAAAGCTGGGAATGATTTTGCATTATACGAAATTAGTGGCGGTTTATATGATGTCTCTTGGGCGAATGAGACAATAAAAAACCCAAACAACACAAACAACAACTTGAAAGATGTTTCCCATGTAACTTTTTGGGGGATACCTACTCCAACCAACCCTGTACCCATCCCAGCTTCTGTATTACTTTTGGGTTCCGGCCTCATAGGCGTTGTCGGCTTGGGTAAAAAACGAAAAGAGTCCGCATAATCTAACTGAAACACCCTCTTCATCCTATAATATTATTACTGCATAAAAGCAGGGCGATTGACTCGCCCTGCTTTTTGTGTTTATGGTGTTCTTTGAATAACATTATAACCATAACAAATGAAGTGATATCCCATGTCTGTTTATAAATGCACAATCACAACAACAGAAGGTCGGGCATTAACCAGAACCATTGTTGCTGACTCTGTTGCCGCAGCAAAGGAGCGGATTGCCCAGGAAGGGCACTTTCTTCTGGATATTCAGAAAAGTGCCGGAGACAGCTCTTTTTTTTCCTTTGCACCTTCAAGACCTCTGAAACCAAAGGAATTTATATCCTTTAACCATGAATTTGCCGTTCTTCTGCGCTCCGGTATGCCCATTATGGCAGCCCTTGACATGCTTATTAAAAAAGAGGGGAACAAGCGATTTCAATCAATATTAAAGGAGATTATGGCAGATGTTTCCCATGGAGAATCTCTTTCAACAGCTTTTTCAAAGCATGAACACATCTTTTCCCCCACCTACTCGGCAGCATTAAAGGCGGGTGAGAGCGACGGCACTGTTTCCCAGGCCATATCAAAATATGTGGATTCCCTGAAAAGAGCAGAGCGCATAAAACAGAAGGTAAAGGCTGCATCCATCTACCCTGTTATCTTAAGCTTTGCCTCGTTTTTTGTGGTGATCTTTCTTATGATATTTGTGGTTCCGGCAATTACTTCCTCTTTTACCGATTCCGGTGCAGAACTTCCCTTTATGACACAGCTTCTGATGAGTGTTGCTGATTTTCTCAAGTCGCAATATCTCTGGTTTATTGCCGTCATACTGGTTTTCGTGGTTGCATTGAAAATAAGCCTTGGCAGCGATTACGGCAAAAATATTGTCCATAAGTGGATATTGAAGCTGCCATACATAGGAAGCCTTACAAAGGCATATGCTGTTTCAAGATTTACCTCCACCCTTTCAACCCTTCTTTCAAGTGGTTTTACACTCAATGGTGCTGTTGATACAGCTTCAGGTCTTGTAAGTAATTCATATATCCGTTCGGGATTGCGGGGGGTGGTCGCTGATGTTGAAAAAGGAGAGGGCTTTTCCGAATCCCTTAAAAAGATCGGAGTGTTTCCTGAGCTTGCTGTGAGCATGATCGTGGCAGGAGAACAGAGCAGCAGCCTTGAAGAGATTCTTATGGAACTCTCTTCCCTTTATGAGGATGATGTGGAAAACGGTCTTACATCCCTTACATCCATAATTGAGCCTATGCTTATGATTCTTATGGGATTTGTAATAGGATTTATTGTTCTTGCTCTTTATATGCCGGTTTTTCAGCTTGCCGGTACTGTTTGAAAAGAGGAGTTTTTCTATTGCAGTGTTACGGTTTTATAATGAATTGTTTCTCTTTAAATGTGGAAGTTCTTGTGATAAAAGTATGTAATTCATTTCACATTTTTGGTAAAAAAAGGTTAGTAATTTTATTTTTATCTTGCCGACTTTTTTAACAGAGTTATATTCCCAGCTATTAAAAAAACATTTTTCCTTCTTATAACCCTCATGATTGAGAGGGCATAACAACGAATGATGAAAGTCCTTAGTAACTCCCCCTTGTAAGCGTGTGAGCTGAGGTAAACATTCTAATAAATATTCTTGAAATTATGTTACTTATCGTTTTAAATGTTTTTATATGTAATGCATTAATCCCAAAAATACTGTAATGGAAAATGACGAATCATGACTTCACCCATTATTGGCCAAAGCAGACAGATTGTTGAGATAAGGGATCTTATAAAGAATGTTGCTGATACCTGCCTCAATATTTTGATTACAGGAGAGACAGGAGTTGGAAAAGGTGTTGTTGCATCCTCCCTTCATGAAGCATCTCCCAGAAAGAGCAGGCCACTTGTTACAGTCAACTGTGCAGCGCTTCCGGAAACACTTCTGGAGAGCGAGCTTTACGGCTATTCCAAAGGTGCCTTTACAGGAGCCATGAAAACAAGGCGCGGAAAGTTCCAGATGGCTGACAAGGGGGTTCTTTTCCTTGACGAGATTGGTGACATGCCAATATCGCTTCAGTCAAAAATTCTCCATGTACTTCAGACAGGTCTTTTTTCTCCGCTTGGTTCAGATCAGGAGATCAGAAGCGATGTTTGGCTCATTGCTGCAACCAACCAGGATCTTGAGGCCAAAATAGAAAAAAGGGAGTTCAGGGCTGATCTTTTCTACCGGCTTAACATTATCAAGATTGAAATTCCTCCCTTAAGGGAGCGCAGGGACGATATTCCGCTTCTTGTTGATCACTACATTTCCCAATATCTGAGCCAGTATCCTGCAAGGGAGATAGAACTGCCTGACAGTAAGGTTCTGGATAAACTGATGCAGTTCCCCTGGCCCGGAAATATAAGGCAGCTTCAGAATATAATTAAAAAGCAGCTTGTTGTAAATGACTGGAATGCTGTTATTGAAGAGCTTGCCCATGATGCCGCTTCCCATGAGTCGCATTCCGGAGCATCAAAGGATAATACAAATGTTGTTGGTGCTGATCGCAGGAACTCCAGTGGTGCATCTTTTGACGATAAATCCCCTTCCACTGAGCGTGACGGAACAGGGGCCGGCAGGGAGAGGCGGCAGGGGAGGAGGAAAAGTGATGAGTCTGTCCGTAAAACAAGGGAAGGCAGTAAAAGAAGCGATGCAGAAGAGAGGCGTGATTGGAAGGAGAGGCGGGATGCAGAGGAGTTGTCTGACTGCACCCTGCCACAAAAAGCTACTAAGGGAAAAGTATATCATGGCAGACGGGCAGGGGATGTTAAACCAAGAAGGCGAAAAGGAGATATCCCTGGAGATTCAATCCTGAATGAGTTTCTTGTGGATGGAGATAGCCTTGATAGTTTAAACCGTGAGTTTTCCCTTGGGAATATCAAAAAAAAGGTCATCAGCAGGGTCGAGTCAGAGGTGATTCAGTATGTGCTTGATAAAACAGCATGGAATCGTTCAAAAGCATCAAAAATATTAAAGGTTAGTTACAAGACCCTGCTTACCAAGATAACTGAACTCAATCTGGAGCCTCCGGATTGAGGTGCAATGTAAATTTTGATGTCCGTATAAACGTACATGGCGGATACCTGCCACAATCTAAGGAGTGAAAGTCGTTTTTAAAACAGGCTGTTACAGAGACTTTCATATAAATATTTGAAAAGTTGTTGCAGATTCAGTTATTGGTGAACTGATTTGTGTTATGAAGAATATAGTTGTCGATGTTTACCATCTGATCCATTGTCAGGTTTTCAAATTTAATGGCGCATTGTCTCATTGTCAGTGTGCTGTATGGGTTTTCGCTCGGTATAACCCTGTCTGACACCTGTTGAAACCCAAGACCTCTGACATAAAATCCCTTGCTGCTCAGAAAAATTTGGCTCTCCTCTTTTTCAAAATCCTCAATTTGTGTCTCAATATACTGAAAAGCCAATCCACCCCTGCTGATATTGATTATCTGTCCGAGTTTGAATGAGTTGGGGCTTATTGCAGCAAATGCGCCGTCGCGTGCCCTGTATCGTTCATGTTGTCTGCGTTCTTTTATCATGTTTTTTTCAGTTTTCTGCATGGTTGAGGCCTCCGGCATATAGTATTTATTGTTTGCAGATTGGGATGAAATAGTTTTATTTTCATAGAATCTTATGCAATTTATATACCTTCTCCACTGTATCAGGAATTTTGTTTTAAGAGATACTCCCTGACCTCCGGATTATAGAAATCCATGCCGTCATCCCGCATTGCCATTGCCATTATGTTGTTTCTGGTAAGATATCTGATATTTTCGTCAGAGAGATGGAGGGATGCAAATACAGGAATGAGGGTTTTTTCGCCAATAACAGGAAACCACGATGGCAGTTCAGGAATGAGTTTGATAAAATCAGATATATACTCTGTCCTTGCAGTTGCTTTTGTCTCAACAACAAAGATAAATTCTGGTGTCTCTGCAACTACGTCAAACTCCCTTCGGGAGCTACCGTCGGTTTTGACAGTTCTTACCCGTACTGCAAAATAATTGAACTCCTCCACCTGAAAGTACTCCCTTGCCACACCGCCCATTCCGGGGGCAACAATATCTTCCACAATGGTTCCCATCTTGTTGGCAAGGTCTCCCCACTGTTTATTCATGCGCTTGCGGTCAGCCTCGCTGTCGGTTTTAAACTGTTTCATCTCGTTCTTGAACTCTTTCATCTCGTCCTTGAAGTCTTTCATCTCATCCTTGAACTCTTTCATCTCGTCCTTGAAGTCTTTCATCTCGTTCTTGAACTCTTTCATCTCGTCCTTGAAGTCTTTCATCTCATCCTTGAAAGCCTTCATTTCCCATTGAAATGATTTGTTCTGATTCACAAGATCCTTGATGGCCATATCAGTTTTCATGGATTGATATGCCAGTTCCATCATGGCCATTTCAAGGTCACTTACACGTTCTTTTAATGCTGGTTCTCCCATGATTTGCGCCTCCCAAAATTAGTAAGATACTCAAGATCGACATCTTATTGCTTTTTTATAGTTATTCCATTTGTCTGAATCAGGATAACCAGGATGGATAGGATGTTCAGGATATAGAATCCTGCCTTATCTTTGTTAATCTTGGGTATCCTGATTCAGACAGTATTAACAAAGCTCAAAAAATCATAGGTGTCGTCTTTGAGAAGATAGTGGTCCGGATAAAATGATCAGATTTTGATATGGATAGATTGACATATTTGTCATTGAAATTCAATTGTTTTTTGCTATCTTTATTGGGCATATTTCATAGAGTCGCCAAAGTACTTTACACTTTTTTGTGAGATATTCCCGCCATTCAGGCTTTTTTCTCCGGAAAGTGTAAAACGGAAAATGAAGCATGCCCTTTATTGATCAGTTTACACATTGTCTGAAGCATGATTTTCAGAAAAGTGCAAACTTACTTTTGGTTGACGTGGCAAAATATCCTGTTCTTTATTGAGGAGTCATATCTGTTTTTGATGGAATCTCAGCTCTTGATCTCCCTGTCATGGAGTCCGATGAGATATAAAAGGCCATCAAGTCCCACATTGGAAATAGCTCCTGCTGCCCGCTCCCTTACTACAGGCTTTGCATTGTAGGCAACTCCAAGTCCTGCAATGGTGAGCATGGGAAGATCATTTGCACCATCTCCGACAGCAATGGTCTGTTCAAGAGATAGATTTTCCCGCTGGGCTATTTCACGTAAAAGGCTTGCTTTTTTGCTGCCGTCAATGATCTCTCCTCTGACTTTTCCGGTTACAACTCCATTTTCAGTATCAAGTTCGTTGGCATACATATAGTCAAAGTTGAGTTTCTTTTTAAGATAGTCTCCCATAAAGGTAAATCCACCTGAGAGAATGCCAAGTTTATATCCAAGATCTTTAAGGGTTTTGCTGACAAGCTCCACACCTTCCGAAAGCGGAAGTTTAGGAGCAAGTGTGTAAAGCTTCTCTTCCGGAAGCCCTTTTAGAAGTGCCACACGCTGACGGAAACTCTCTCTGAAATCCATATTTCCCTGCATTGCCGATTCTGTAATGGCAGCCACTTTATCCCCGACGCCTGCAATTTTTGCAAGTTCATCAATTACTTCCGCCTGTATCAGGGTGGAGTCCATGTCAAAGACCACAAGTTTTCTGTTTTTGCTGTAAACACTCTCCATATGAAATGAGATATCAATGCCTGTTGTGCGTGATATCTCCATGAAGTTCGCTCTCATGGATTGAAGGTTTGCAGGGGTACCACTGACCGAAAGCTGGATACATGCCCTGGATCTTTGGTTTTTATAAGGGGTAGTATTGGTTATATTTTTGTCAATGTTGTTAGCAGTATTTTTGTCAAGAATACCATTGTTGGCAATAATACCATTGGCATTACCATTGCTATTGTTTAAAGAGATTCGTCCGGTGAGTCGGGAGATAATATCAATATTGAGATTGTTCTCTGCAATTATGGATGTCACTTTTGATATCTGTTTTGCAGTTACCCTCTTTCCAAGCAGAGTAATAATTCTTCTCTCTTTGCCCTGTGCCTTGACCCATTTATCATAATGATCTGGCTCCACAGGCTTGAGGTCAACCTGCAGTGACATCTTGTGCCCTTCGTATAGCATATCCTTGAAGATTGAGGAAAAATCCTTCTCATCCGGTATCTCAATGAGAATGCCAAGCAAAATATGCTCGTGTATAACTGACTGGCCGATATCAAGGATATTGACGTTATATTGTGCAAGAATATAGGTAAAGTGGCTGTTTATACCTTTTCGGTCTTTTCCACTGATGGTAATGAGAACAATTTCACTCATGAACGCTTCCTGTTTTTTTGCAGATCTATAGTAAGGTCATCAGGTTGACCAGCAGTTGATTAATTTTTCCTGCCGTACATTTGGCTTTATTGATGATCTCCTCAACAGTTGCCTTTTCCGGTGCATCTGGATTATTGATATTTGTGATTGTAGCAAGGCCCAGAATTTTCATGTTTGCATGAACGCCTGCAATTGCCTCCATTATTGTAGAGAAACCAACAGCATCTGCACCTATGGTTTTAAGATATCTTGTTTCGGCAGGTGTTTCAAGTGATGGCCCCTGAAGTCCGGCATATACACCGTGTCTGAGGAAGAGGGGATTTCCTGATGAATCCCGTACCTGTTGTGCTGCCTTGAGAGCCAGTGTCCTCAGCTCTTTGTCATACACCTCTGTCATATCAGGAAAACGGATACCCCATGTATCTTCATTGGGGCCTGTTAAGGGGTTGCAGCCTGTAAGGTTTATATGGTCGGTGATTAGCATTATATCACCTGCCCTGAAATTGAGGTTAAGTCCCCCCGATGCATTGCTGATGATAAGGTTTTTAATCCCGAGATGCTGCATTACCCTTATGGGAAATGTCACTTCCCGAGGCGAGTATCCTTCATATAGATGAAATCGCCCCTGCATCACCATGAGGGGCTTGGCCCCAAGTAATCCAAATACAAGCTCTCCTTTATGGCTTTCAACCGTGGAAAGAGGAAAATTGGGGATATCTCCGTAAGGAATTGATGTTTCTATATCCATTGAAGAAGTGCTATCTCCAAGACCTGTGCCTGTCATAAAAGCTGTTTGAGGCATTTGGATTTTGTTAGTATGGAAAAAATGTGTCTTTATGAATGTAGCAGTTTCAGCTACTTTATCAGTTCTTGTGGTCATTTTTGGGCCCTAAATATGTAAAGGTGTATATAGAGGCAATGCCTTGACGGGCACAATGAATTTGCCGCAATTCAAGCATTCCCGTTTCATTTCATTTCTCCTTGAACTGTATGACAATGGACCCATTATCACGTAAAGTGATTTTTACATATGCAGTTCCGGCAGAGGTTTCTGGTTTTCACGATATCTCCTCTTTAAGCATACAGCAGGCAATTCTGTGGCATGGTGTACCATCTCCGTGATAACTAATATTACCAGGCTGTATCAGCTTGTTCATGACACACCCTTCTGGGATTTCAAGTCCAAAGAGATCAGCTTCATTTATTTTATCAGTTTGTACAAGGGTATTGTTTTGGATTTCCAGACTGTGAACAGGGTAGTCTTCGCAGATGGGACAGCGATAGACACGGCCATTGGGAAAAATAAAATAGTTGTCAGCAACAACCCCTGCACACTGGAATGGTTCACCGTGTTCCAGAAACACTTTGGGGTAGGTGACAGTAATCCCAAGCTTTGCAACCCGTGCTGCCACTTTTGGCACAATCTCCAACCATTGCTCCATTGAGAGCTGCAGAAAATGTTTGTCAGATGGTTGGTTATCAGGAAGATCTAAGTTATCAGGAAGATCTAAGTTATCAGGAAGATCTAAGTTATCAGGAAGATCTAAGTTATCAGGAAGATTTAAGTTATCAGGAAGCTCTAAGTTATTCTTTTTTTCTGAGTAGGATGATTCTGAAGAGGGGGGATAGAAATTGGAAAGTGTTTCAGCAGAATTGCCTCTGATGCCTATTACCTGTATGAAAAAGCGCTGAATACCAAGTTCTTTTACAAGGTCAGGCATCATTGAAAGTTCATGCAGGTTTTCACTGCTTACAGTGTATATCATGGAGGTTGAAAAACCGGCTGCAACAGCTTTTTTGACTCCGGCAATAACGGTTTGGTAGCACCATTTGCCCCTTATGGAGTCGTTGGTTTTTTCTGTGGCTCCATCAAGTGAGAAACTTATGAAATCAACTTCATCAGGGGAAATTTTGTTCAGTATATCGTGGAACAGATAGCCATTTGTGTCTATGGTTATGGATTTGAATCCAAGTGATCTTGCCTCTTTTATTGCCAGCAATAGGTCTGGATGCAGCGTTGGCTCTCCTCCAAGAAAAATTACATTGATCTGACTGCATTTTTCAGCAAAGAGATTGAGCCATTGCCGGATGGTCTCTATTGAGAGGGTATTTTCTCCATGCTGGCCAGGATTTATATAACAGTGTTTGCAGGATAGATTGCATTTTGTCAGGATATGAAAAAAAAGATTGGATGAGTCCTTTGAAAATGCAACGGTTTTTTTTTCATAATATTCTTTCATTTGCCGAGCTAAGGGCACAAAGATAAGGAATTATCTACAATAAGTTAGTTAAGACTTCATTCCTGAAGTTCATACTACCCCATACACTGTTTAGATAAATTTGGATCAAAGTCAACAGGATAGGAGCCGTCAAAGCATGCTTTGCAGAAATTATTTTCCGGATTTTCAACACCACTTGCCTCAAGCATTCCCTCAATTGTGAGGTAATGAAGGGAATCAAGACCAAGAAAGCGTGTAAGTTCTTCTTCTGTCTTTACTGCTGCCACAAGCTCGCCTTTGGTGGAAAAGTCAATTCCATAATAGCATGGAAATCTGTGTGGTGGGCAGCTTATCCGCATGTGTACCTTTTTTGCCCCAAGATTTCTCAGTGCCTGTACCCTTGTTTTTGCAGTTGTGCCCCTGATGATGGAGTCCTCAATGATGATGATCTCTTTGTTGCGGATAAGTTCCCTTACCGGATTGAGTTTCACTCTTACTGCAAAATCCCTCATGCTTTGGGTTGGCTGGATAAAGCTTCTGCCCACATAGTGATTTCTGATCATGGCCATCTCAAAGGGTATGCCTGACTCTTCGGCATATCCTATGGCAGAGTAGTTTCCGGAATCAGGAAATGGCATTACAAAATCAGCATCCACATGGGCCTCCCTTGCAAGCTGTCGTCCGTGGGCTTTTCTCATCTCATATACATTTCTGCCAAATATGGTGCTGTCTGGTCTTGCAAAGTAGATATATTCAAAAATACAGAGGGATTTTTTTTGGGGAGGATTATCCGGCATTATGCTTGTTACGCCATCTTCATTTATAATGACGATCTCCCCTGGTTCAAGCTCCCTTACAAAGTCTGCCTGCACAAGGTCAAAGGCGCATGTCTCAGATGCCAGAACATAATGGCCATTGAGCTTGCCAAGGGCTAGGGGGCGGAAACCATGAGGATCCTTTACTCCTATAACCTCTCCTTTGCAGGTGAGCAAAATAAACGAGTATGCTCCTTCAAGTTTTGCAACAACCTTCTGGATGGCGTTGAGGACATTGCCCTGTTTCAGGTTTTTTACAAAAAGATGCAGGAAAACCTCACTGTCCATTGTTGTCTGGAAAATGGAGCCATTCTCTTCAAGCTCGCTTTTCAGGATATGGGCATTTACAAGGTTGCCGTTATGGGCCACAGCATAAGCTCTTCCCCTGTGCTGCACCACAAAGGGCTGGGCATTTGTAAGGGTTGAGTCACCTGTTGTTGAGTATCGCACATGGCCGATGGCACTGCCGCCGCCGCCTTCAATTTTTTTGAGATCATCCATGGTAAAGATATCGTGTACAAGTCCCATTCCTTTGTGGGAGAAGATTTTATCCTTCTCCCTCGCAACAGATATCCCTGCACTCTCCTGTCCACGATGCTGTAAGGCGTAAAGCCCAAAGTAGGTCAACTGGGCAGCCTCCGGATGCCTGTATAAACCAAACACTCCACACTCATCCCTGGGTCTCTCATTTTCTGTCATTGTACTTTCCTGTTTATTGTTTATCCGGAAATTTTATTAGAAATTTTCTATAACGTACATGGCTGATCACCGCCACAATCGAAGAGATGAAAATCGTTTTCAAACAGCCTGTTACAGAGACTTTCATATAAACACTCTGATATGTAAAGATTTTAATACATAGTTGTGATTCATCACAATCATGAGGACTTATTAATGTACTCAAAGTCGACACCTATGATCTTGTAAGCCTTGTCAACACTGTCTGAATCAGGATTCCCAAGATTAACAGGATAAGGCAGGATTATCTATCATGAACATCTTTTTCATCCTGGTTATCCTGATTCAGACAAATTCAGTAACTACCGAAAAAGCCATCAAAGTGTCGATTGTGAGTTTATTATATGTGGTACTCTTGTATTGATTTGACGGTTAAACACTCTTTTTTCAATGCTTTTATAGCAAGGCAAATTGCTTTTGCTCCATCTGTTGTGGTGGCATATGGTATTTTGAACCTGATGGCTGATCGTCTTATTTCATATCCATCTCTTTTGGTCTGACTGCTTAAGCCAGTGTTGAGGATGAACTGGATCTCATTGTTTTTTACGGCATCCACAACATGGGGGCGGCCAGTTGAAACTTTTTCAACGACCTTAGCCGGTATTGCGTTGTCTTCAAGAAACATGGCAGTTCCTCTTGTGGCCATTATCTTGAAGCCCATATCATAAAAATCCTTTGCCACAGTAAGAGCTGCCATTTTGTCACTGTCCTGGACGCTTATAAATACAGTTCCTTCAGTGGGAAGGTTCTGTCCTGCACCAAGCTGAGCCTTTGCAACAGCAGCTCCAAGATCCATGTCAATACCCATGACTTCGCCTGTGGATTTCATCTCAGGGCCAAGAACAGGGTCAACCTTTGCGAATCTGTCAAATGGCATGACAGCTTCTTTTACTGAATAGTGGGCAGGTATTACCTCCTGTGTCAGACCAAGTTCTGCCAATGTTCTGCCAAGCATCACTTTTGTGGCAAGTTTTGCAAGTGGTACCCCTGTGGCTTTACTGACAAAGGGAATAGTCCTTGATGCCCTTGGGTTCACCTCAATTACATATACCTTGTCATCCATTATGGCAAACTGGATATTCATAAGGCCAATGACATTAAGCTCCCTTGCAAGTGCCCTTGTTGCATCTGCCATCTCTTCAATGTGTTCCTGGGATATGGAGTATGGAGGAAGCACGCATGCAGAATCTCCGGAGTGTATGCCTGCCTCTTCAATGTGCTCCATCATTCCGCCAATTATTGTTGTTGTGCCGTCGGAGATTGCATCAACATCAAGCTCAAATGCATCTTCCAGGAACTGGTCAATCAGAACAGGATGATCCGGAGAAGCTGATATTGCAAGGTTGAAGTAGGCTTCAAGTTCTGACGGGTCATATACTATTTTCATGGCCCTTCCGCCAAGAACAAAAGATGGTCGCACCATTACAGGGTAGCCAATATTTTCAGCAACTTTTTTTGCATCTTCAAAGTTCACAGCAATGCCGTTGGCAGGTTGTGCAATCCCAAGTTTGTTGAGCATCTCCTGGAAAAGATCACGGTTCTCAGCGCGATCAATGCTTTCAGGGCTTGTGCCGATTATGGGAACACCTGCTTTTTTAAGTGCTGTGGCAAGATTTAAGGGTGTCTGGCCGCCAAACTGCACAATGACTCCGTTGGGTCTCTCTTTTTCAACAATATGAAGTACATCTTCACGTGTAAGTGGCTCAAAATATAGTTTGTCAGAGGTGTCGTAGTCTGTACTCACGGTTTCCGGGTTACTGTTCACCATGATGCTTTCAACACCCTCTTCCCGCAGGGCAAAGGATGCGTGTACACAGCAGTAGTCAAACTCTATACCCTGGCCGATACGGTTTGGGCCTCCCCCAAGAATCATCACCTTTTTCTTGTCCGAGCTTACCCTTGCTTCGCACTCTTTCTCATATGTGGAGTAGTAATAAGGTGTAGCTGCCCTGAACTCTGCTGCACATGTATCAACAAGTTTGTAGGCAGGAACAATTCCAAGTTTCTTTCTGCGGGTTTCAATTTTATCCTCAGAAAGTCCTGTAAGATGGGCAAGCTGTCTGTCAGAAAATCCCCATCTTTTTGCCTGCTCCAGCATCTCGTGGGGAAGATCTGCACCTGCAAGCACAATTCTTTTTTCAAACTCCACAAGCTGTTTCATCTGATAAAGAAACCAGGGGTCAATGCCGGTGAGGCTGTTGATGGTCTCAATATCCATTCCATTTTCCATGGCATGTTTCAGGTAAAAAATCCTTTGGGAATTGGGTGTAGCAAGGCGATATTCAAGCTCGGTTTTTGAGACAGTTCCAGGAAGGGGATCTTTGCCGTCTCCTCCAAATCCGAAACGGCTGATCTCAAGGGAGCGAAGGCCCTTTTGAAGGGCTTCCTTGAATGTTCTTCCTATGGACATGGTCTCTCCCACAGACTTCATTGCAGTGGTAAGAATATCGTCTGTTTCCGGAAATTTTTCAAATGTCCATCTGGGTATTTTTACAACACAGTAGTCAATGGATGGCTCAAAACAGGCAAGGGTTTTACCTGTAATGTCGTTTGGTATCTCATCAAGTGTAAAGCCAACCGCAAGCTTTGCAGCAATTTTGGCAATGGGAAAACCTGTGGCTTTTGATGCAAGAGCAGAGCTTCTTGAGACCCTTGGGTTCATCTCCACAATTATCATGTCACCATCTTCCGGATTGATGGCAAACTGGACATTGGAGCCACCTGTATCCACACCGATCTCCTGCATTATGGCAATGGATGCATCCCGAAGTTTTTGGTACTCCTTGTCCGAAAGGGTCTGGGCAGGGGCAACTGTTATGCTGTCTCCTGTGTGAACTCCCATGGGGTCAATGTTTTCTATGGAGCAGATAATAACAACGTTGCCTGCGTGATCTCTCATCACCTCAAGCTCATACTCTTTCCAGCCAAGCACCGATTGTTCCAGCATAACCTGTGTGATAAGGCTTGCATCAAGCCCATTTTTTGCCATTATGGCAAGCTCTTCCGGATTGTATGCAACGCCTCCGCCAGTGCCGCCAAGTGTAAAGCTTGGGCGTACAATTATGGGAAAACCAATCTCTTCTGCAACTTTTTCAACTTCATGCATGTTTGTTGCAAATCCGCTTTCAGGGATTTTAAGGTTGATACGGTTCATGGCATCCCTGAAAAGCTCCCTGTCCTCGGCTTTTTTGATTGCCTCAACAGATGCTCCGATCATCTCCACATTGTATTGATCAAGAATACCCATTCTGGCAACTTCAATTGCAGTATTAAGCCCTGTCTGGCCGCCAAGGGTGGGAAGAAGGGCGTCAGGTCGCTCCTTGGCAATCACTTTGGCCACAGTTTCAGGTGTCACAGGTTCGATATAAACCCTGTCAGCAGTGTCAGGATCCGTCATGATAGTGGCAGGGTTGGAGTTGATCAGAATAACTTCATACCCTTCTTCCTTGAGGGCCTTGCACGCCTGGGTGCCGGAATAGTCAAACTCACAGGCCTGGCTGATGATAATTGGGCCTGCACCGATAATCAGAATTTTTTTGATGTCTGTCCGTTTTGGCATGGTGGTCTCTTTTTACTTTTCCATCATTTTAGCAAATTGTGTAAACAGATAGGCTGCATCGTGGGGGCCCGGAGACGCTTCCGGATGATACTGCACGGCAAATGCCTTAAGGGCATCGTTCCGGATACCTTCAAGGGACTCTTCATTAAGGTTTATGTGGGTCATAACTGCGCCCTGTTCATTTAAAGATTTGGGAAGGGTTGCAAGATCCACTGCAAATCCATGATTCTGGGATGTTATCTCCACCTTGCATGTGGCAAAGTTTTTTACAGGCTGGTTACCGCCTCTGTGGCCAAACTTGATCTTGTGGGTTTTGGCTCCCATGGCAAGGCCCATCAACTGCATTCCAAGACATATACCGAACATTGGGCGGTGTCCCAGAAGCTCTTTTATGGTCTCAATTGGACCATGCAAAGGTTCTGGATCTCCGGGGCCATTTGATAAAAATATGCCGTCCGGGTTGAGGCTTTTTATGACATCGGCAGAGGTTGCGGCAGGAAGTACGAGAACTTCACAGCCTGCATCTTCAAGGCAACGGATAATATTGTATTTAATACCAAAATCCAGGGCAGCCACGGAGTGCTTTGTTCCTCTTTGGCGCCATATGGTGTCATCAAGCAGTGTGCAGTTGTTGAGATAGTCTGGTTGATTGTTCCGCCACAGGTAGGGTGTATCTGTTGAGACCTTTTCTGCAAGGTTGCTTCCCTCCATTGAAGGAAGTTTTTTTGCTTTTTCCACAAGGGAGGAGGGATCGAGGTCTGTTGTTGAAATTATTGCCCTCATGGCTCCGGCATTTCTGATGTGCCTTGTCAGAGCACGGGTGTCAATATCCTCAACTCCAAGAATGCCCTCTTTTTTGAGGAACGCGGCAAGGGTTCCTGTGGAGCGCCAGTTGCTGGGGTAATCCACATATTCACGCACTATAAGTGCCGCAGCCTGGATGCGGCCAGACTCCATGTCTTCGGGGCATACGCCATAGTTGCCCATCATGGGGCAGGTCATGGTGACCATCTGACCGTGGTATGAGGGGTCGGTCAAGATCTCCTGATAGCCTGTCATGCTTGTGTTGAATACCACCTCTCCCGAGGCTTCGCCGGATCCTGTGAAACTTCGGCATGGAAAGGTTCTGCCGTCTTCAAGTGCCAGTAGGGCTTTCATGATGTTTTTTCCTGATGATATATGTTTGTAAGAATCTGGTGTTATGTTTAATTTCTCAAAATCGACACCTATAACATCTTGAACCTTGTCAATACTGTCTGAATCAGGATTCCCAAGATTAACAGGATAAGGCAGGATTATCTATCCTGAACATCCTATCCATCCTGGTTATCCTGATTCAGACAAATGCAATAACTACTGATAAAGCAGTAAGATGTCGATTTTGAGTAATTGTTGTTCAAGGAAGTGAGTGCAGAAATGGGTAGTGTCCCAAACCTGTGGATGACTCTCTGGAAATATTTATCAAGAGAGTCGTTTCCTTATCAGATCAACGGATTTGGGATGCCACCCAGAAATGCAATTGGTAGATGAACTCATCCACCCCTTTTGTTCATTGGCTATTACATCGGCTTGTTGGGCACAAGATCCCATATTCCGCAGGGACATGCACCTTTACAGAAACCGCATCCGATGCAAAGATCTGGATCTGCTCTGTACTCAAAACCTCCATCCTCTTTTTCGATTCTGGAGATGGCTCCTTCGGGACAGACATGAACGCAGATACTGCAATCACGGCATCGGCCGCAGGAGGCGCACTCCGCACCACACTGATTAAGAGAGTCAAACTCCTTGATAATGGGATTGAAATACTCAAGGCTTACCCTGGATTTTTTGATCTCAGGCCTTGTATCAGCAAGCTCAGGCTCTTTGCCGGCAATAATACTGTCAATTGCCTCTGCCGTTCTTTTTCCGGCTCCAATGGCATCGGTTATAAGTCCCGGGCCAACGATATCTCCAATGGCAAAAATTCCTGGATCAGAGGTCTGGTTAAACTCTGTTACCGAGACAAAACCGTTTCTTGTGGCAATGTCAGGCCCCAGAAATTCTGTGTCAGGGGCATCTCCTATGGAAATGATAACAGTGTCAGCCTCAAGAAGCTCTCCATCATCAAGTACGACTCCTTTGGGGGTTATCTCCCTTGTAAAGCATGGCCACTGAAAGGTTGCACCCACAGCTTCTGCATCCTCTTTTTCCTTGCCAAATGCAGCAGGCTTCTGGACATCTATAAGTAAAATACTTTCAGCTCCGCTTCTGTGGGCTTCAGTTGCAACATCACACCCCACATTTCCGGCACCGATAATTACAATCTTTTTCCCCGGAGAAGCCTTGTCAGCTTTTGCCTGTGCCAGAAAGTCATTTGCCGGAACTGCGAACTCGATTCCTGGAACCGGCAGCATTCTCGGTTTTCTGGAGCCTGCTGCAACAACCACATATTCAAAATCTTTTTTTATTTTCTTAAAGTTTTTAGGGGTTATTTTCTGATCCAGCCGGATATCCGGAATAAGTTGTTTTACCCTTTCAAGTTCCTGATCAAGGATCTGTTTGGGTATTCTTGAATCGGGAATGACAGAGGAAATTTTGCCTCCGATCTGGTTTGACTCATCAAAAAGAGCAACATCATGACCTTTGAGCGTTAAATGCCATGCTGCCGAGATACCACCAGGCCCTGCTCCTATCACTGCTATCTTTCTGCCGCTTTTTTCCGTAATTTCCGGAATCTCGGGAAGATTTGTCTTTTCACCTGCACGTCCCAAAAGTCTTACATTTACAGGAGTCATGTATTGAAGATTTTTTGTGCATGATGCCATGCAGGGGCTTGGGCAGAGATGGCCGCAAACTGTTGCCGGAAACGGAGTATATTTCAAACCCATTGTAAGTGCTTCATCTGCAAGGCCGTTCCTGATAAGATGCCACCGCTCCTGGACAGGAATACCAGTGGGGCAGTTTGCCTGGCAAGGAGCCTTGTAAACAGCATGTTCCCACACAGGAACCATACGCCGGAAATCTCCCTTTGTAATAAGGGGGATGGTTCCCCTTTCCATCTCCTGGAGATCACCTATAAGACCACCACGGCCAAGTTCTCTGTCCCACACATCCTGTCGGAATGCTGATATGGAAAGAGAACCTGGGGTAACCATCTTCTCCTGTGGGGTCCTGGCACGCAGGATCTGCCATTCAGATCGTTTGGAAAGGGTGCCAAAAAGCTCCTTTTTGTTGATCTTGCCAAGAAAAATTTCAAGATTTATGCAGAGCCAGTCCCAGTCATTATCTGTGATGGGGATAAGCCTTGCATCCTTTTCACTGAAACCTGTAGCCTCTCCCCTGAAAAAGACTTTGCCGCCAACCATTCCAACCATGGGGCGATATCCAAGTACACTGTGATTTGGAGAGATATGCGGGGTGGCGCCGTTAAATCCACATATAACTGCAATTCCACCGGCCATGAACTCTCCAAAATAGTCACCGGCTGATCCAAGTACCCAGAGTTCTGGAGGGGCAAACCTCGGGTTGTGCTTGGTCATTGTCATGCCCCTGGCGCCGATGTTGCCTCCAATATAGACTTTACCCTGGGCTCCTCCGTTCATGGCTCCATTGGATGCATTGCCATGGACAGTTATCTCGGCACCTGCATTTAGCCAGCCAATATCATCGGAAGCAGGTCCCATAACCTCTATTTCTGTACCAGGATAGCCAAGGGAGCCTGTACGCTGACCCGAGTGGCCCTGAATCCTGATTTTTATCTTTTCATCTCCGGAAAGGCACAGACGGCCTCCAATTCCGTGCTGCCCGTAGGCTGCCACCTCTATGGCCCTGTGGCCCTGTTGTACGGCATTCTGTATCATCTCTTCAAGCACACGGGATGGAATGCGTTTCTCTCCCTTTTTGCCGGGAATATTTGTGTAAAATGTGTTGTCGTTCATGAAACGCTCCTCCTAAACCACATATTTGATATTGAGACGCTGGGCGACCTGGTAATCATCAATGCCAAGGGCATCTGACATGCCTATGGGCAGGGATGTTGATCTTCCAAGCGGTGCAATTATCTTTTTAAGTTCAATATCAAATGAAACAAAGAGATCAACAATACGCTGTGCCACATCTTCAGTGTCAAGGCGGCGGTAGAGCCTTGGATCCTGTGAGGTGATTCCCTTGGGACAGATACCAAGGTTGCATACATTGCAGCGGTCTTTTTCGGTTCCAATGCAGCCGGCTGCTGCCTGCATTACATATTTTCCAATCTGTACTCCACTTGCTCCAAGCATGATAAGAGCTGCGGCATTGGCAGCAATATTGCCGTTTTTGCCAATACCACCACCTGCAAATATTGGAATTTCGTTCTGCTTACCTATGGCCACAAGGTTAAGGTAGTTATCACGGATACATGATGCAATGGGGTGTCCCATGTGATCCATGGAGACTGTATAGGCAGCTCCTGTTCCGCCATCCTCACCATCTATGGCAATGGCTGATGCATAGTCGTTTCTTGTGAGGTTGTTAAGAACTGCAAGGGATGTAGATGATGCTGATATCTTTGGATATACAGGTACCCTGAATCCCCATGCCATTGACATTGACATTATCATCTTGGCAACTGACTCCTCAATGGAGTACTGGGTCTGGTGGGTTGGGGGGCTTGGAAGGCTTACGCCCTGGGGAACGCCCCTGATGGCTGCAATTAGCTTGTTGACCTTGTGCCACATAAGAAGACCGCCATCCCCGGGTTTTGCTCCCTGACCATACTTGATCTCAATGGCACATGGGTCCTCTTTCATGTGGGGTATGGCGTGGATGATCTCATCCCATCCAAAGTAACCGCTTGCTATCTGAAGTATCACATATTTAAGGAATCTGCTTCTCAAAAGGCGCGGCGGGCATCCTCCTTCTCCTGTGGAGATTCTGACAGGCATGTTAAGCTCTTCATTTAGATATGCCACTCCCATCTGAAGACCTTCCCACATTGTGGGTGAAAGTGCACCAAATGACATGCCACCTATTATAAGTGGGTATATTTCCCGCACAGGTGGTATCCAGCCGTTGTTTCTTAAGCGGAGCATGTTCTCCTTTGGAGGAAGGATTCTGCCAAGAAGGGTACGAAGTTCAAACTCGTGGCGTCCGGCATCTAAGGCAGGGTCTGTGAGCATGGATATCCTGATAAATTTGATTCTGTCCAGAAGTGAATCTGTTGTGTTCCTTCTGCCTCCCCTTGTTCTGGGTTCTCCATGCTGGTTGACGTGGAACCTGTATCTGTCAATTCCCTGGTTTGGCACAGGTTTGATGGCATCATTGGGGCAGACCATGGAGCACATTGCACAGCCTATGCATTTCTCTTCAACAGTTTTTTTCTGGCGGATGCCATACCATGTTTCAAATGCAGAAAGTGGTCTTTCCGAAGGATTTATATTGCCAACCGGTTTAAGATCCATGGATGTTGCAATGTTTCTCTTTCTGAAGACAGCAAGCTCAATGGCCTGCATGGGGCATACAGCAGTACACTGTCCGCACAGGGTGCATCGATCTTTGTCCCAGTTAATCTGCCATGGCAGATCACTCAGACTTAAAGAGGAAGGGTTAATGGTTCTGTTTGACGACATATTTTTACCTCCTGTCTGTCCGGGCCTACAATGGCTGTATCAAGGTGCATGGGTTGAATATCTTTACTTTTATCCCGATCCGGTATCACAGCATCAAGGCCGCAGACCTCTGAAGAGAAGGCAAACATGCCGGGGCGACCGCCCACCACGCCGGGTCTTAGTTTTTTTCTGTCCTGTGCCATGAAAAGGGTGTTGTCCGGCAAGGTTCCTATCACACAGTTGGGACCGTCAATTATCAGTTGACGGCACGATTTTTTAAGGTGCTTTAAAAATGTGGCATCCGGATGGTTTTCAATGTCTCTGTCCTGAAGTGGAGTTATGACGTGTTTGTATGCATCAAGCCCCAGGTCAAGCCCTGACATTGTGTAGTGCAGTATATGGGCAAATACCTCGGAATCTGACTGGTATCCCATGTATCCAGGAAAATCCCTGGATGATAGAAAGTCCCTGATTGGTATAAATGCCGTATTTTCGCCATTGGTCATGGTTGAGTATCCCTTTATAAAGAAGGGATGGCACGCATAGAGGTTAATGGCATAGTTGGTGTTCTGACGTCCCTGGGCCATGATTGTACGTGCCTTGAGATCCTTTCTGTCAAGTCCGAGGTGTCTTGCGATCTGCATTGGATCCCCAAGCTCCTTTAACATGATGGTATCCGGCCAGAAGGAAAAGACTATCATATCTTTTTTCTCTTCTCCCATTTCCCTGATTTTCAGGCGGGTCATCATAAGGCGGGTGGCAAGCTCCTTTTCATCAAGAGTATCAACATTCCATGAATCTGGATACTCATAAGCCCTGAGCAGATAAAGACCTCTTTTAGGTGTACCCTCAAGGGTTTGTTTGGGAACCTTGATGCTCATTTTGTATTTTGTCATAAAGCCTTGATCCATCATGAACAGGTCAAGCTTGCGGATTCCCTCTTCGCTGAAAATACCGGAAAGGATGGGCGCGTCCTTCATCTCCTCAAAGGGCCCCCCCAGATCACGAAGCAGAAGTCCCACGCCGGATCCGTCATGACCCTCTTTCATGACATCAAGGGCTTTTATGGCTTCCATGGGAGAGACTGGATCTTTGCTTGTAAGTGCAAACAGACGGCACATTCTCTTTTCTCCTTGTTATTTTTTATCGTTTGAGCAATATATAAAGCCAGTTAATATAAGCAGAAATTGATATTTTTTCAATATCTTTTTATTATCCAGAAAAACCATCACCACTGTTTCACAACTGATAATGATGACTTCCCCGTCCTGAAAAAATTTGAATGGAGGATTTATGTTAAAAATGGTTGATGCTCGGATGGAGAATAACCAGATTTTTTTATCCGAAAAAATATATTTTGAAGATTATGAAGTAAAGACGATTAAAGTTATATTTGAACTTAACCCTGTGAACAGGAAAGAAAAAGATTCATTATCCAAAATAAAAGGATTGCTAAAAGGTATTGATATCAATGAATCTGAATACTATTCCCATCTGGAGAATAAATATCTATGAAGGTATTTGTTGATACTAATGTGATTATGGATATTCTACTTGATAGAGAACCTTTTCAGGATGCATCTTGTTTTGTATGGGATTTTATTTCTTCTCTGAAGGTAATAACTCCTGAAAATTTTATGAAAAATGAAAGTAATGATAAGTTGTGAATAATTTAGATATTGCAAAAGAAAAATTTAATCAGAGATATTCTGATTTATTAAAAGCCTTTGAAGAGAAAGGCGATAAACTTGTCTTTCCGGAAGAGTACCTATCTGTAACGGAACTTGAAACGGTTTTGACATATAGTGAATTTGCAGCCTCAACCTTTTCCCGTCATCCGTGGATTCTTGTTGATCTTGCTGTTTCAGGCGACCTTGACCGTTCCTATGGCATGGGACATTTTACCTCGCTTTTGAATGACGCATCCCTGCTAAAAAGAGCCTTTGCAGTATTGAAAAAATCTGATTCTGTTGATCTTTCCAAAGTATCTGTTGATCTACCCGAAGCAGAGGAAATCTTAATTGATAATGAAGATGATCTTCAAAAACTGCTTGTCATGACCCGTATGAGGGAGATGCTTAGAATTGCATGGCGTGATCTCACAGGAAAGGCAGAGCTTCAGGAGACACTCAGGGATTTGTCTGAGTTGGCTGAAGCATGTGTTGACAAAGGGATTTCCTTTCTTTATGATAAACTTTGTTCTACTTGTGGAACGCCCGTTGACAGCCAGGGCAGTCCACAGGCTCTGGCTGTGCTGGGCATGGGAAAACTTGGTGCCGGAGAATTGAACTTCTCATCAGATATTGATCTCATCTTTGCCTATCCCGAAGATGCTGCTTTTCAGGGAAAATGCCAGTTTCATACTACTGGAGAGTTTTTCACAAAAATGTGCAGGGATTTTTTAAAACTGTTTGACTCTTCTGCAGGCAGGGAACTCCTGTTTCGTGTTGATACACGTCTTCGCCCCTTTGGTGCCAATGGCCCCCTTGCCATGAGCTTTGATTCAATGGAGGAGTATTATCAGACCCAGGGTCGTGAGTGGGAGCGATATGCCCTGATAAAGGCACGCCCTGTTGCCGGAGATCTTGTTGCAGGAGATCAGCTTTTAAAGCGGCTAAACCCATTTGTTTACAGACGATATTTTGACTATGGCTCCTTTGATTCCCTTAGGGATATGAAACGGAGAATTTCTCTTCAGGTCAAGGATAAGCGGTATCGTCACAATATAAAACTTGGTGCTGGCGGTATTCGTGAGATTGAGTTTTTCGGCCAGGTGTTTCAGATGATCAGGGGAGGGGTTGAACCTGAATTCCAGGAGCGCAAAATCCTTAAAATTTTAAATCTTCTGGTGGAGAGGGATTGTATTGACCGTAAAACAGGAGATGAGCTTACATCTGCATATGTTTTTCTCAGAAATGTGGAGCACAGGCTTCAGGAGCAAAGGGATCAGCAGACCCATGACCTTCCGGTAAAAGAAGAAGAGAAGTTGCTGCTTGCACGTTCAATGGGCTTTGATGACAAAGAGCTGTTTTTTTCTGAACTTACAGCTCACATGGCAGCGGTTCATGAGCATTTCAGACATCTGTTTGTTTCAGAAGAAGATGAAGAGATAAATGGAGTTGATAGCAACAGGAACTCCAGCAATGATTTTGCCAATGATAACTCCGTGTGCAGCAGAGATGAACTTAAGTATCTCTGGCAGAACATCAATGATCCCCAGCACGGTTTTACAGGTAGCCGTATTTCCGGATTTGCTGATGCAAATGCTGTATGCGGACTTCTTAAAAATCTTGCAGAGCACCCCAATACAAAAAAACTTACCAGCAATGGCCGTAAACGTCTGGATCGTCTCATCCCTGTACTTGTACAAAAGGCAGGAGAGGGCGAAAACCCTGAGATCGTTCTTCAGAGGCTTGTTGACCTTATCATTACCATTGAGAGGCGCACCTGTTATCTATCACTTTTGAATGAAAAACCCTTAGCCCTTGATAATCTTGTGACTTTGGCATCAAAAAGCCCATGGATCATATCCTTTCTTTCAAGACATCCGGCTCTTCTTGATGAACTTATGGATCCTGTTGCTCTCTATAAACCACCGGACAGAGTACAGATAGAAGCTTCCCTTGCCCGTCGTATGGCACATATTCCCATTGATGACTTTGAGTTTCAGCTTGAAGAGCTATGTATATTCAAACAGGTCATGACCCTTAGGGTTGCGGCTGCCGATATAAGCGGTAATTACCCCTTAATGAAGGTAAGTGACAGATTGACTGATATAGCAGAGGTTGTCATGGCAAGGGTTATTGAGATTGCATGGCACCACACTGTTGCAAAATATGGCCTTCCAACATTTGACAATGATCATGGAAATAGTGATGTTGACAACGATCATGGAAATAGTGATGTTGACAACGATCATGGAAATAGTGATGTTGACAATGATCATGGAAATAGTGATGTTGACAATGATCATGGAAATAGTGATGTTGACAATGATCATGGAAATAGTGTCGTTACATGGTCTGAAGCACCGGGGAACGGTTACCAGGCTCTAAGCGCTTTTACTTCACCTGGATTTGCGGCAATAGCATATGGAAAGCTCGGAGGCATTGAGCTTGGCTACAAGTCTGATCTTGACATGGTCTTTATCCACTCTGCATCGGAAGGTTTTACAAAAGGTGCGAGACGCAGCATTGAAAATATAAGATTCTATACATTCCTTGGGCAGAGAATCATAAATGCCTTAACTCTTCATACACAGGCCGGAACCCTATACGAGGCAGATATGCGCCTTCGGCCAAGTGGTCAATCCGGCATGATTGTAAGTCATATTGATGCATTCAGCGAATATATACAAAATGAGGCATGGACATGGGAGCACCAGGCAATTATTCGGGCACGTCCCATTGCAGGAGATCCTATTCTTCAGAAGCGGTTTAACCAAATCCGCAATGGAATTCTCATTATCAGACGAGAGCCTGAATTTCTGAAAAACGAAGTTCGCACCATGCGGGAGAAGATGAGAGCGGAGCATGAGAAAAACGAACCATTAAAGATTGATGACGATACAGAGCTTTTTGATCTGAAGCAGGGCAGGGGAGGTATTATAGATATTGAGTTTCTGGTGCAGTATCTTGTGCTGAGACACGCCTTTGATCATCCACCCCTTACCCGTTGGACAGACAATGTAAGGTTAATTGAAACCCTTGCCAGAGAAAATATATTGACAGAAGATGATGCCAGGCTTTTAACAGAAGGCTATCTGAAGCTGAGACAGAAGATTCATCATCTGAATCTGCAGGAAAAAGAGAAGAAAATTTCCGTTGAGTTTTTTGGGGAGACAGGAAAGAAAATCTCTGAACTTTTTGAAAGTGTGCTTTATGGAAATAGTATTTGAAAGTGTGCTTTATGGAAATAGTATTTGAAAATGTGCTTTATGGAAATAGTTTTTGAAAGTGTGCTTTATGGAAATAATGTTTTATGGCACTTACGGTATGGATTTAGCAGTTATTCCGACAATGAAATCCATCAACTGTGAAGTGTAAGTTAACAAATTAGGGAGCCGGAAATTAGGGAGTTTGATGAAATCCGGAGCCTCTAACTGTTTAGAACGTTTTTATAAAGGAGATAACATAGATGACTTTAATAAAGTGGGAAACACCCTTCTGGCCTGAAGGTGTGGCACATGATGTAACCGATTACAACTATCCTTTGACAGAGCTTCTGGATAATGCTGCCCGCAAATATCCTGAAAAAGTATATACCATTTTTAATGATGCCACCCGGACATTTGCCCAGGTTAAGGATACTTCCGACAGGATTGCAAATTTTCTTGCAGGGCATGGAATTAAAAAAGGGGACAGGGTTGCAATTTTTCTTCCCAATATTCCACAGTTTCCGGAGATTTTTTTTGGTATTCTCAAAGCAGGTGCAGTGTGCGTAAACTGTAATCCGGTCTATACTCCGGCAGAGCTGAACCACCAGTTGTCAGACTCTGGAGCAAAGATAGTTTTCTGCATGGATCACCCGGTCTTTTACAAAAGCGCAGTAAAGGCCATTGAAGATACTGATGTTGAAACTGTTATTATTTGTAATATTAAATCATACCTTCCAAAGCTTAAGGCTATTCTGGGAAGCCTTCTTGGAAAAATTCCCAAGGCAGATCACCATGAACCAAATCACTTTATGTTTGATGAGATTGTTGCAACTTCTGCCCCAACTCCGCCTGCAATAACCATAAATCCCCATGAGGATACCGCTTTAATGCTTTATACGGGCGGCACAACCGGTGTTCCAAAGGGTGCTGAACTCACCCACGTCAATTTTACATATGATCTGGAAGCAGCAGTTGAATATTTCAGGCTTGTTCATGATAAAAACGGAAAAGCTGAAAAGTTGCGTTATGGAGGTTTTCATACCTTTCTTGGGGTGTTGCCCTGGTATCACGTATTTGGAATAAACAGTACATTGCTGCTTGCTGCAAAAACCGGAAGCCGTTTGATATGTGTGCCTGATCCAAGGGCTGGAAATCCACCATTTACCGAGGTTCTTACAATTGTTCAGAAACATAAACCAACCTTCATGACAGCAGTTCCCACCATTTTTGTTGCTTTTACCAACCATCCGCTGATTGATAAATTTGATATATCTTCACTTATGGGATGCCTTTCAGGAGGAGCACCTCTTCCGCCAGAGGTGTGCAGGCAGTTTGAGGATAAGACAGGTGCCATAATTTTTGAAGCCTATGGCCTGACAGAGACAGCACCTGCGGTCTGCTGCAATCCTCCTTTTAAGGAGACCCGAAAGATCGGTTCCATAGGTTTTCCCATTCCCGGCACAGATGTCAAGATTCTGGATACAGAGACAGGAACAAAGGAGATGCCAAGGGGAGAGGATGGAGAGATCGCCGTTTGTGGCCCCCAGGTTATGAAAGGTTACTGGAAGCGTCCTGATGCCAATGAGGAGGTTTTCCGTGAATTTGAGGGAAGCCGTTATTTTCTCACAGGAGATATAGGAAATATTGACGCAGATGGCTATATCACCATAACAGATCGTAAAAAAGATATGATTATTGTAAGTGGTTTTAATGTATATCCAAGGGATGTTGAGGATATCCTTTATACCCATCCTGCGGTTGAGCTTACCGCTGTTGTCGGACTTCCTGACAAGAGAAGCGGAGAGATGGTTAAGGCATATGTCAAGTTAAAGGATGGAGCTTCTGTAACCATTGAGGAGCTTATGCAGTTCTGCAAGGAGAACATGGCCGGATATAAACGTCCAAGGGAGATTGAGATAAGGGATGAGATTCCTGTCTCCAATGTTGGTAAGGTTTTAAGACGTGCATTGCGAGATGAAGAAGCAGCCAAAAGCTGAAGTTTTAAGATCTAATTGATGTATGAAGAAGCAGCAAAAGCTGAATTTTTAAGACCTGATTGATGTATGAAGAAGCAGCAAAAGCTGAATTTTTAAGACCTGATTGATGTATGAAGAAGCAGCAAAAGCTGAATTCTTAAGACCTAATTGATGTATGAAGAAGCATCAAAAGCTGAAGTTTTGAGACCTGATTGATGGATGAAAAATCTGGAAAAAACTGAAATTGTGCCTCTTCCGGAGTTGAATATTTCCCTCTCCGGCCTGGAGAGGGAAAAAGCTGACTTGATTGCTCTTGTGTTGAGTTCACAGGGTATTGAGGTCTTCTGGGAAAAGCAGTCAGAGGGGCTGTATGATCTGATAATTGATTGTGCACAATATCCCCAGGCTGAAAAGGCACTGCAAAAGTTTTATCTGGAGAACCCTTTTGTTGATCTGACAGGTGAAAAAAATCAACTCCCGCCGGAAACCTCCCTTCCTGTTATTACAGGGCAGGCAAAGATTGTTGTATTGTTTGTCGCCCTTGCTCTTTCTGTTGTTCATTTCTCTCTGATTTATCATGGCAACCATAATAATGTGGTTATGAATTACGGGGCATCTGCCCTTTATATTTTGCAGGGGCAATATTATCGCATATTTACGGCAATGATGCTCCACTCAAATTTAGGGCATCTTGCCGGCAATGTTGTGGGTTTGCTTGTTTTTGGAACTCCTCTTTGCAGCATAGCAGGTGCATTTCGGGGGATGCTTTTGATTATACTGTCCGGCGCAACAGGTAATCTTGTTAATGCCTGGATGCATCGTCAGGCTCATCTATCCATAGGTGCCTCAACTGCTGTCATGGGTGCCATCGGGATTTTGACTGCATGGCAGGTGGCAGGTAAAATCATCATAACATACAAGGATGAATTACCGGTAAAAACTCATGGCCGGAGTTCTGCCACCCCTGAGTATGGAGATATTGTATCTATTTCCACGGTAAAAAACAGGAATGATAATCATCAATTAAAAATTGATATAAAACCCTCTGCTCTTTTTCCTTTAGCTGCCGGTGCCGCTGTGGCAGGCATGCTGAGCGGCGGTGAAAATACAGATATCTCTGCCCATGTTTTTGGTTTTTTGTGCGGGGTTGTCATTGGCCTTGTCTATTTGATCTTTAAGGAATTTAAATTTTTCAAGGAGAATTCATGATTACATTACCATTATCTAAATATGCAACATCCTTTTTGAATAATTTCCGGTTTTACAGGAAAACTGCATTGATCATAATGGCAATATTGTTCATTCCCATACAGGTATTTGCAATATATGACCAGATCGCATTTGATGTTGCAGTAAAGGACAATACAGTAACCTTCGCTTTTACACCAGATTATAAACAGGATTTGGACAGGGACGGTAATCTTGTTCAAAGAGTGGCTCCGGATATCAAACCTTTCTACAACCTTTATGTTGTTGCTCTAAATACAGATGGCTTCTATTTTATTAACAACAATCAGGGCATACTTGAAAAGGAAAAATTTGATCCTGCTGTCGAACCTTCACCCTTGATCACCCGTTCTTCACATGGCTTGGAAACAGTAATGGGCAGCTTTAATGTTGCAGAACTCAATAACACATATTTTTTTGCAGGTTCCGGTTCATCTCTTCTTGATCTTCTTACAACCGGAAGCTTTGTTCAGCTCTATGCCGGTTACATCCCGGCCATTCCCCAGCCGGAACGCCAATGGACAATCATGGTATATATGGTCGGCTCTGATCTGGAGGGAGACTCAGGAACAAAGACAAGAAATGCCAGCAATGATATTATGCAGATGATAGCGGGTTCTGCCGGCCTGAATAGTAATACTGTTAACATTGTCATTACCACCGGTGGTTCAAAAAGAAATGGATGGCAGACAGTAAAAAGATCATTCATACATAATGGAACCCTTCATGCAATGGCAGATATGGGGGATCTCAATATGGGAGCACCTGAAACACTTTCGGATTTTGTAAGTTGGAGTAAA
>NZ_LT828563.1:56422-81429 GCF_900170035.1 Desulfamplus magnetovallimortis
AAAGAGAGGTTTCCTGCCAGCCATTATGCTCTTGTCCTATGGAGCCATGGCCATGCAACAGAAGGGTTTGGAGATGATTCCAACCATACCGAGGATGGCCCGAGACTCACATTTCCTGAAATGGATCAGGCATTCAAAACCATCAGAAATACCATGGAAGCTCCCCTTGATATACTCTTGTATGATGCCTGTTTCATGGGAAGCATAGAGGTTGCCCAGCTCACATCACAGGTGGCTCAGGTCATGGGAGCTTCTGCCGAAAAAGTAATTGATGCCGGTATGGATTACAATGCACTTTTGAAAGGCATTGAACAAAATGCAATTGATAACGGCATTGATTTTGGAAAAAATGCCTTGAATGCCTATATTAAAGAGTGTGAAACAAGTGGCAAGTTTGAGGGAACCAGGGCAGCAGTGACCTATTCAGTGCTTGATTTGACAAAAATGTCGGTTTTTGAAGAGCAGTTTCAGGGATTCACATCTAAGCTTAAGGGAGAAATGGAAAATAACAGCTATCAGCTCTACTCCACTCTTTCAAAGGGTCTTATCCGCAGCGTCTCCTACCCACTTATAGGAAAAACACTGCATGGCTGGTTAGACAGTTATGCGGAACATCTTGAAGTGGATATTGTTAATTGGATGTATTATCTGTCAAAGGAAATGCCTGCTCTTGAGGAACAGGCCACAAATTTGATCGATACCATAATGGGATACCCTACTTTGGACGGAAACGGTTTACAGGGAGGCCTTGTTGTAGAATATAAAGGAAATGTTGATAACTTCAGCGGAGTCGATAGTAATGCCGGGCGGTTGAGCATTGATCTTGGTGTTAACACGGACTATATAAAAAACAATGAAGATCCGACCATAAGATATCTGCCTATTTCATACGATGCTCTAAACGATGCCATAGTTTCCTATTATCAATCTAAAGAAAGTTTTGATTTTTTTGAAATTGACAGCAAATATAGCTGTGAAGATTCTACTTCCTGTGCTGATTATACCTGGCTTCTAATAACAAGTGACAATGATGGAAATGATATTGTTAACACATCTGCGTGGCTGTGCGGGGCTGAGCCTGAAGAAAATTCAAAGCAAGTTCTTGTTGTCAAAAGTCTCCATAATGGAGAGGTTCTTTATGAAAATACCAAGTTTCATATCTATCAAGAGGATATATGTAAATATTCTCTATGTGCTGATGGTACCTGCGAATGGATAACTGTTACTGAAAACGGAAACATGCTTACAGCCAGCGCAATGGTTAACGGCATCTCTTCAATCCTTTTCTTCTCGGAAAACCAGGACGGGACATGGGAAATAACCGATGTAAACCAGTACATACATGATACATGGATGCGTGGCTCAAATATCCTGACAGGTGATGTTATAATACCAGGCCAGAGATATTTTATTGATGATATCCCTGAAACAAAAAATTCAGATACAGCTTTAATAGTCATGGACACTTCTTCCATACACCTGCAAAAGGTTTGTGAAATTGATATGCCCTCTGTCATTGCATCTTTTTATACTTACAATGGTATCGAGGAATACCACTCTCTTTGTGATAGTTATGAAGCTTGTTTTTTTGGCAAAGAAGGCGAAGATACACATCCTGGGGTTAAAATTAAATTAAATTAGCATAATGATCTGGAAAGTCTTGCTATATACTCAAAATCGACACATATGATCTTTTGAGACTTGTCAATACTTGTCTGAATCAGGATGCCCAGAATTAACAAGATAAGTCAGGATTATCTATCCTGAACATCCTTTCCATCCTGGTTATCCTGATTCAGACAATTGCAATAACTGCCGGGAAGGCAATAATGTGTCGATTTTGAGTATATATACAAAATCAGCATCCTGGAGCTTCTTCACGTTTAAACTGTCGGGTGATTTTCCTCAATAAAGTGTAAACTAATTTTGAATAAATATGCAATATGCCGAATTTTTTATGCTAAATGGGTATGATTGTATATCAATAATATTTAAGTATAAAAATGATAGTCATTTTCATGGTAAAGAGGTATTTAATGTTTGAAACCACTTCCTGTAGTGTGACAGCAATGTCAACTTCACCTTCAAAAGTAAAACCTATTCTGGTTTTTTTGCACTTTTTGCCCTTGCTTTTCTTAATTCTTCTGTCATGCATTTACCCGTCAATAATTTATGCAGAAGCATATTCGTCAACATCACTTGCAACGAGGGAGACGCCATGCGTGGTGGAAAGAGATACCCCAGCAACTATACCCGCCAAAGGCAATTCTGATGCTTCATCCCTATCCGCCAAATCTTTACCATTATCACCATACTCTTCCGGAACGGTCATCCTTGTTGAACGATTCATATTCACAGGCAACACTCTTTTTCCTGATGAAACACTTCAGCAGATCGCAGCACCATTTAAAAACAGAAAACTGACATTTGAAGAGCTTGATGCTCTTCGACAGCAAATCACAGATCTTTATATCAAAAATGGTTATATAAACTCCGGTGCAGTGATACCGGATCAGAAAGTTCTTGATGCCACCGTAACATACAAAATAATTGAGGGAATTATTTCTGATATTAATGTCTCAACTGACGGACGCCTGAAGCCGTCCTATATAAAGAAACGTCTGACATTTGATCCAGGTAATCCCCTTAACATCAACGCCCTTTATGAGCAGTTTCAACTGATGCACCAAAATCCTCTGATAAAAAAAATCAAACTGGAGCTTGCCCCGGGGCTTGAGCCTGGACAGAGCCATGTCATTGCATCTGTGGAAGAGACAAATCCTTACAAGGCAGCTCTTGAATTCAATAACCACAGATCTCCAAGCGTTGGTGAAGAGCGCCTGAAGCTCACTGCTTCACATGGCAATATTTCGGGATGGGGAGATGCTATTGCCATTGAGACGGGACTTACAAAGGGTATGGATGATTTTTCAATTGACTATATCATGCCAGTTCCAGGCACAAGAACCATTACTACAGCCGAAAGTAGCCTCCTGTTTCATTTTGACAAAAATGATTCGGAAATGCTGGAAGCCCCCTTTGATGTAATTGATATAACAGGGTATTCAAAATGTATTAGAATATCTTTAAAGCATCCTTTGTACCGAAATCCAAACAGCTCGCTTTTCGTTGGGGTTGCTGGAGAGAGGCGTCACAGTAAAACTACACTCCTTGGATCTCCATATGCCTTTTCTCCCGGGGTTAATCTTGTGACAGGAGAGAGTGATGTAGCAGCAATACGTTTTTTTCAGGATGGATTATGGCGAACATCATCACAGGTATTTGCACTAAAATCCACCTTCAGTAGAGGAATTGACGCACTGGATTCCACCATAAACAATTTAGAACCTGACAGCCGTTTTTTCACATGGCTTTGTCAGCTCCAATGGATAAGACGTTTGGAATGGAAATTGTTGCAGGAGAGCGAGTTTTTTCAAAACTGCCAGTTTATTTTTAAAACAGACTTACAATTTTCAAGAGACCCACTTCTTCCCATGGAAAAATTTTCTGTTGGAGGCCGCAACAGTGTAAGGGGGTATAGGGAAAACCAGCTTGTGAGAGACAATGCCATTGTTTCCTCCATTGAACTGCGGATACCTGCTTTTAATATCCCCTTGCCCCTTATCATCACAGATCATATTAAATCCGGTGCTATCAAAAAAAATGAAAAAAATTTTACCATTGCCCCCTTTTTTGATTATGGACGGGCATGGAACAGCTCTATTCATTTTTCATCGACTTCTCAAAGCCTTGCAAACAATTATGATGATTTTGATGATAAAGATTACGGAACAGATGCCCAAAACATATACAGCATGGGGCTTGGATTGTTGTGGCAACCTCTTGAAAGCTTATTTGCTGAGGTTTACTGGGGAATTCCATTAAAAGAGATTGACCAGAACGGAAGCACGATGCAGGAGAACGGAATTCATTTTTCGATTCAGTACAACTTTTTCTGATATTTTGAAATAAGAGATAGATTCCAAGAGGGGTCATTTATCTGAATCATGATAACCAGGATAAAAAAGATGTCCAGGATAGGGGATTCAATCCTGCTTTATCTTGTTAATCCAGGGTATCCTGATTCAGACAAATAGAATAAATGCCGAAAATGCCCGCAAGATGCCGCTTTTGAGAAAGTAGATGAGGGATAAGGAAAAAAGCTTGATGAATTATAAATTACATACATTGAAAAAATTATTCAAAAATAAAAAAACAGTATTCTTTTATATGTGTGTTGTCTTCACACTTATCATGGAGCCTCTTCCATCATATGGAGATATTTCAACCGATGGCACACTCGGCCCTGCAACAGATCTTACAGGCCCGAATTTTATTGTCCCTTCTGAAATCGGATTAATCAAGGGAGAGAACCTGTTTCACAGCTTTCGGACATTTAACCTTAATACCAATGACGGCATCAGCGAAAGTGCAACCTTTACAGGCCCTGACACCATCTCCAATATTATATCAAGGGTCACAGGCGGCTATAGTTCTTGGATAGACGGTCGATTGACATCTGAAATTTCTGGTGCTGATTTCTATTTTATCAATCCGTCAGGTGTCCTGTTTGGCCCCAATGCAATTCTTGATATTGGGGGATCTTTTCATGTGAGTACCGCAGATTACCTGAAACTCGGAGAGTCAGGACGATTTGACGCAACACTTCCGGATGAAAGTATCTTTGTCAGCGCTCCACCTTCTGCTTTTGGCTTTACAAGTGCCAATCCGGCCGGCATCACCATTGGAAATGTTAATGGTTTGGCCGACCCTAATGAAGCTGCAAACACATTGCTTGAGGTGCCGGAAGGAGAAACAATTTCCATTATTGGCGGTAAAATTCAAATAGTTAACAGTTCCATCTTTGCACAGTCCGGACGGATAAACATGGCAAGCGTTGATTCCAGTGGTGAGGTTGTGCCCGGGGAAAATGATCTTGTTATGGAGGGTTTTGAAAATCTTGATGATATTGAAATACTTAGGAGTATCTATTGGGAATTATTTGATCAACATTCAACCTATGGAGACATTGAAGCCAGTGGTATGATAGATGGACACATCGGTGGAAATATCTATATTAGGGGAGCCAACTGTAACCTGATATCAACTATCATAACCTCTTCAAATTTCGATGAAGAATCAAGTGGTGCAATAGATGTTCAATTAACAGGAAATTTTACCGCACAATATGGTGGTATTTCAAATATTGCCCACCATGGAGAAGGTAAAGACATCGAAATCAGGGCTGATAGCATAGAACTCAATAATGGTGTCATTAAAAATAGCACAGAAGGGACAGGAGATGGTGGCAACATAAATATCAATGCTTCAGTTATCAATATCATGTCAAAAAGTGGAGGAATTTATACGGTCAGTGACGGCAGCGAGGGTAGAGCAGGGAACATAATAATAAGTGCGAATCATATTTTTCTTGATAGTTCGGGTAGTATTTTCACAACAACTATAACTTCGGAAAACTATAATCTAACTGAAGGGAATGCTGGTAATATTGATATCTCCACTTCAACTCTGGATATAAAGAATAAAGGCTCAATTCAATCCTCATCAATCAATAATGGTAATGCAGGCAAAATATCAATTACAGCAGAGCATATCAATATTGAATCTGAAGAAGGTGGGACAATTGAGACTGAACAAGATAGGACAATTGAATCTGAACAGGGTGGAATATTAACAACAACGTCTTCTGTCATTGATCCAGAGACAGGGGAATTAATAACTATTCCTTGGGGAAATGCAGGCGAAATTGAAATCAAAACTTCAAGTTTGGAGATCAACAATAATGGAACTATTCAATCATCCTCAACCAGTCATGGAAACTCAGGTAAAGTAGTAATAACCGCAGACAATATCATTATTGATTCAGGGAATATTCTCACAAATTCATATAACATTAAAAGCGATCAAACTGATGAGATTACAACTACAAAAGGCGATGCAGGCGAAATTTCCATTTCAGCTTCTGTTCTTAAAATAAATAATTTAGGCCGCATCCAGTCATCCTCAGAAAACGAGGGTGACGCTGGTACCGTAACAATCAACAATGCAAAAAATATCTCTTTAAATGATGGTTCGCAGATAACAGTTTCCTCCCAGAAAGGGAGCACAGGTGATGGTGGAAATATTATCATCAATAATGCCGGAGATATTCTGATTACAGGAACAATAATAAAAAAAGATGAAGAGGGCGAAGATTATCCTTTTCCGAGCCAAATCGTTGCAAAAGCTTTTTCCACAGGTTCAGGTGGAAATATTACCATTGAGGCAGACAACATTGAATTGTCAGATAGTGGAAAAATTAACGCACGTAGTGAAAGCGAAGAACCAAATGCAGGTAAGGCAGGAGAAATAAATTTAACGGCAAATGATACAATAAAATTAAATGGGTCAGCCGGAATTGAAACTTACGCTGAAAATGCAGGTGGAGGGCAGATTGTCATTAAAAGCGGCAGTATCCAGCTTATTGACAAAAATCAAATAACATCACAGGTAAAAACAGGGGAAAACAGTGGTGGAGATATACATATGACAGCAGATTCCATTGTGGCTCTCAATGGAATTGAAATCAATGCCAGTGCCGAGGATGGCAAGGGTGGAAATATCATCATGGATACTGATGTATATCTTAAAACAGATGATCTTATTCTTGATGCTTCATCCAGAATTGAAGGTAACGAAGGCAAAATTGAAATCAACGCCCCGGACATTGACATAAGCGGGGAGCTGTCCACTTTATCCACTGACTACATGGATGCCTCACGATATATTAAATCCCAATGCGCCACACTGTCAGGAGATAATGTAAGCCAGTTTATAATCCAGACAAGAGAGGGGCTTCCACTTCCCATTGATGATTTCCAGCCAAGCCCTGTCATCAGGGAGGAGAGCCTGTTTTTCAAGCCAGGCATCTCTATTCCTGAAGATATAAAAACACCTCTTAAAAATGCTGCAAAAGCATACGAGAAAGGGGAATATGCCAACGCAGTTGCCTTACTTGAGCCGCTATACTCAAACCTGTTAACCAAAATTAAAATTAAAGGCAGATTGTTAGGCCAGAAGAATAAATCCACCCTGAATCCTGATACAGTTATATATCCTGCGCTTTTTCACACAGCCCTGGTATTATCAAGATCGTACCAGCGCCTGGGATTTCATGAAACCGCAAAAAAACGCCTGACTACCTTAACGCCCTTTTTAGAAAAACAAAGTTCCTTCCACCACACCATTAATGCCTTGTTTTACAGCGCACTTGGAGATCTTGCCTGCATATTCGGTCAAAGCAGCGAAGCACACAAATATTTCATGGAGAGTATTCAGCAGTCTGATCTTTCTGATGATTCAGATGTCAAGGTCTCAATTATGAATAATATCGCCAATCTATTTGCTGTCACTGGATATGCCTCGGAAAGCATGAAGATCTACGCCCGATGCCTTGATTTGATTCAAAAGCAGTTAGCTGATGCCCAAAATAACAAACAAAAGGCCATCAAGTCTCTCTCTTCCCCACTTTCTCCACGAACAACTGATCTTGCAGCCACAATTCATCTGAACACTATTGAATTGCAAATGATTCTTCGGCAGGAAGAGTTCAGCCATACACAAAAGAGGCAATGGGCATCTATTCCCATGGAAAATCCGGACGCCCTTCTTGCGGCACTGAAAATACGTCGTACTCTGAATACATCCTATATACTTATTCCTCTGAACCCTGAAGAGATTCAGCTTAAATTGACCACTGCAAATAAAATAATTCGCCAGCAGCAAGATGGTAATCTTAAAATACTGAACCTTGCCTCTCTGACAAGGATAGCACTTGAACTTGATGAGATAGACATTGCCGATGATGCACTTACACAATCTTTCACAATTGCCAGTAACATGAATAACAATCATGCCAAAGCTTATCTCTGCGGATATATGGGGAGGCGTTACGAAAAGGCAAATGACCCGGAAGCAGCAATGGCATTGACCAGAAAAGCGATACATTACACATCTCAACAATATGCCCCTGAAATGCTTTACAAGTGGTATTGGCAAATGGGCAGATTGTATAAAAACCGACATCAAACAAAACAGGCCACATTTTTCCTTTTAAAAGCAATGGAAATCCTCACACCTATCCAAAGGGAATTTTTTCAGGGATATCACAAAAAGGAAGGGGGATTTAAAGAGAATGTAAAACCAGTGTACCTGGAGCTGGCAGCTCTCTATCTTGAACTTGCCCAAACCTCAAATAATCAACGGGAGGAACAGAGACTTTTAATTCAGGCAAGGGACGTTCTTGAATATCTTAAGGCTGCTGAAATTCAGAGCTTTTTCCAGGATGAATGCATTGCCGAAACACAGGAAAGAATCAGGATAAAGGATAATGAACCAGGGACAGCAATCATCTATCCCATTCTTTTAAAAGATCGCCTTACCCTGCTTGCAAGCTTTGAAGGGACTATCAAACCCTTCTTCATTGATGTCAGCAGCACCATTGTTCACAAAACCGTCATGGAATTTTACAATCGGCTCCAGCAGCCTGATAACAACAGATTCCGGTTCCATGCAAAACGGCTGCATGAATGGCTTATACAGCCGCTTGCAAGCGATCTGGTTCAGCATGATATCAATACACTTGTGATTTCTCCTGACGGCATCCTTGGACTTATCCCGTTTGGGGCGCTTTTTGACGGCCGGAAATATCTTGTTGAAAAATATGCAGTGGCCGTTATTCCAGGTATAACTCTGACGGATCATGAAAAAGCATCCGGAGCATTTCGTGCCCTTGCCTGCGGCCTCTCCTATTCTGCAAACGGATTTCCAGCTTTGCCTTATGTATCAAAGGAACTCAAAGCAGTGGATGCCATATTAGGAGATAAAATCCTGGAGAATGAGCTTTTTACAACCAGAAGTTTCATGGAGGCTCTTTCAAGCAATCAGTTTAACATTCTTCACATTGCCACCCACGGCAATTTTGGTATCACGCCTGATCAAACTTTTCTGTTAACTCATAATGGCAGATTTACAATGGATGAACTCCGTCAACTGGTGCTCCATCTAAAATTCAGGGAGCAACCCATTGAGCTTATAACCCTGAGTGCATGCCAGACCGCCACTGGAGATGAAAGAAGCGCTCTTGGTCTTGCAGGCACCGCATTGGGTACCGGTGTTAAAAGTGCCCTTGCAACCCTGTGGACAGTGGATGATGCAGCAGCATTCACGCTTGTCAAAGGTTTTTATGAAACATTAACAGGGTTTAATGGAAAAAATATTGAGCATGAAGTGACAAAATCAAGAGCACTGCAATTAGCCCAGAGGGAGATGATAGAGATGGAGAACTTCAGACATCCCTTTTTCTGGGCACCGTTCATCCTGGTTGGGAACTGGTTATGAGCCATCTCAGTGTAAAACATTTACTCAAAATCGACATATTGTTGGCTTTTTTGGCATTTATTGCATTTATCTGAATCAGGATAACCAGGATTTACAGGATGCTCAAGATTTTTATCCTGTAAATCCTGATTATCCTGGGCATCCTGATTCAGACAGTATTAACAAGGCTCATAAGGTCATAGGTGTCGTTTTTGAGCATTTAGGTTAGTTTTGCGATTCCGTAAAGCAACTCTTGTTCGCATTAAGAGATTCTTTCAGCTTTGCTTTTAAGAGTCTCAGCAATACATTGTGCCATATCAGGCGTAAGGCGGTGTTATATATTTATCCGATTGACTGATAGGTGAATAGATAAATTTTGGAGAAAACAAAAAATGGAAAATTCCAGCACAGTTAGACAGCTATGTGGTGCTTTGTTTTATATTTTTATGATGCTATCCGTTTCAGGGGCGTGGGCAGGAGATCTGTTTATTGATCCAGCATCGCCTCTGGTCGAAGTGGGAGGGCAGATTACACTGAGCGTTACCAATCCAGGAGGAGAGGTAATGTGGACAGCATTTGAAGGAGAGATAGAAGAAACAGGCTATTCCGTTATATACACAGCACCTGACAGAGAAACCACTGATGGCGTTACTGCAATGGATACGGCAGGGAATATAGGTAAAGTAACTGTTGTTGTGCAGGATAAAGGTAAAATTGATGAACGCTTTTTAAAGGAAAATGCAAACTGGGAGATAATCACCAACCGCAAATTGGTGTTGTCTCTGGTGCTGTCAGATGATGGCACTACACTCTGGGCAGGTACAGGGGGCGGATTGGAAAAACGTGATGCAACCACAGGAGACCTAATTCAGGTATTCAATAATTTAGACGGATTACCGGATATCTGGATTTATTCTCTACTGTCAGACGGAAAGAGTGGTATCTGGATTGGAACAAGTGATGGGCTTGCACATTTAAAAGCAGATGGAAAATGGGAAATATTCAAAAAAGATACCTCCAGATTACCGGATAACAGTATTATGGTACTTGTGGCAGACGGAAGCGGCGGTTTGTGGATTGGAACACGTTACAGCGGGATTGTCCATTTTACATCAACTCAGATGTGGGAGTCGTTAGATAAAGATAACTCTGAATTGCCGGACAATTATATTCAATCACTGTTGCCTGACGGAGAAGGTGGATTATGGATCGGAACAAATGAAGGCGGTCTTGCCCATTTAAAGTCAGACAACACATGGGATCTATTTAATCAGGATAACTCTGACTTGCCCGATAACTATGTGCCTGCCTTGTTATCTGATGGCAGCGGAGGGATATGGGCAGGCACAGGAAAAGGGCTTGTAGCTGTACAATCAGACAGTCAATGGAAATTGTTTGATTCCGACAACTCACTTTTACCTGACTCTTCGGTTAATTCAATATTCCCGGACGGGAATGGTGGATTGTGGATTGGGACAGATGGCGGTGGCCTTGCACATCTGAAATCCAGTGAAGAGTGGGAGCTATTTAACACAGGCAACTCTGGATTGACCTCACAGACGATCTACCCGCTTATATCCGACGGAGTTGAAGGACTCTGGATCGGAACAAATCAAGGAGGTCTTGTTCGATTCAAATCTGATGGAACATGGAATGCATTTGTGGAAAAAAATTCGCAACTATCTGACAATTGGATCACTTCTCTTTTGTCCGATGGAAGCGGTGGGATATGGATTGGAACAATGTACGGTGGGCTTGCCCATTTAAAATCCGATGGGACATGGCAATTATACAAAACCAATAACTCCAAATTGCCTGATTCAAAAGTCAACACCATTGTGTCTGATGATAGCGAAGGTGTTTGGATTGGAACAGATGAAGGCCATATTGTTCATCTCAAATCCGACGAAACATGGACTAAATGGATATTTTCAAGTAACGAATCGGGCGATTTGCCTGACGTAATTTCCCTTTTATCAGATGGCAGCGGAGGCGCATGGGTTGGAAAGAATAGCGGGGGTCTTTCACACGTCACATTTGACCATACATGGAAGACTTTCAGCACAGCCCTTTTTCCGGACGACCATATCCTCTCCATGTTATCTGACGGTGGCAGCGGGATATGGCTCGGGACAAAAGGGGGGCTTGTCCATTTTAAACCATATTCGCTTAGAGGACTTAATATATCCGATTTCGCTTCGAAAAGTACATGGGAGGTGTTCGATACTGAAAATTCCAAATTGCCGGACAACACTGTTTACTCCCTTTTATCAGACGGAAATGACGGTTTATGGATTGGAACAGGGGGCGGTTTTGCATCTTTTAAAGCGGATGGGGCATGGGAGGTCTTTACAACATCTAACTCAAAATTGCCACACAACCGGGTTAACACCTTGTTATTAGATGATACCCTATTGTCAGATGACACCCTATTGTCAGATGGTAACGGAGCATTATGGATCGGAACACAATGGGGCGGACTTGCCCGACTTAAAGCAGACAATACCTGGGATGTGTTTAATAAAGACAACTCCAGATTATCAAAAAACTGGGTTTCTGCCCTGTTATCTGACGGAAACGGTGGCTTGTGGATTGGCACGGATAGTCATGGCCTTGCCCATCTCAAATTCCCGTCTTTAGAGACACGAGAAGAACAATACCGTACCGGCCGGCGTGCTGCCATCATCATTGCCGGTGGCGGTAACACGGATGATAATGTTCTGTGGAAAAGCACCGAAAAAATCAGTACCTATATATACAACATGCTGAACACACGCGGATTTCTCAATACAGATATCCACTATATTTCTTCCCAGTCCTTTGCAGATTTCAATGGCGACGGTTTCGATGACTATATTGTTGATGCACCAACTTCAGACCGGCAGATTTTGGTTTCAGATATTCAGGCAGCCTTTGACTGGGCAGCAACAAAAGGAGAATTGAACCAGCCCCTTTACATTTTTTTTACTGACCATGGCGGAACGGAACGCCTCCAGCTTGCACGGGGTATTTATATCGAAGCCTCGGAACTCAAAACAATGATTGACGATTACCAGAACACAACGGAAAACAAAGTCGTTTTGGTTATTGATGCCTGCCATTCCGGCACAATGGTCAAGGCCCTTGCAGGAGAAAACAGGGCCATCATATCCAGCACCGATGATGGTCTTGCATATTTTAACCGTTTTGATCACCAGAGTTTCAACTGGTTTTTCGCCAAAGGGCTGGTTCAGGGAAGAAATTTTGAAGAAGCGTTTCATTATGCAGAAAGCGAGCAGAAAAAATCGTTGGGAAAACTATCTGATTATGAAAGCGTTGCAGCCGGTGAAGCGGGTGATTATTCCCAGGAACCACAGTATGATGATACTGGAGATGGTGTTTACAATAAATATGATGAAGGTGACTGGCTTCAAAATGTTGCCATTAACGGCACTCTGGCAATGGCGGATATTACCCTCCATGTTAAGGAGATTACACAAACAGGTATAGTTCCGGCATCAACCACAGGTGGCAAGGCGGACTCCCTGCCCCTTCTCAAGGCAAAGGTTACCACTGGATCAGGGACAATCAATAGAGTCTGGGCGATGGTTCGCCCCCCTCAGATGGATATTCCTGTTGATGATACCGGTATCCCGATTGTGGCGTTTCCCAAAGCAGATTTAAGCCCCTCAACAACTGAAGAAAATATTTATGAAGGGAACTGGAACGGTTTTGTTTACAATGGTGAGTATGAAATCATTTTTTATGCAGAAGATAATGAAGGGAACATTGAGAGTAGCGAATCAATAAACCTCACGGTTATTGATGGTATGGATTGCCCGGACAAGGCTTCTCTGAAAGTGAATGCCGATAAAGCGATCTATACATCAGGTGAGTCTCTGCAAATATTCATAACCGAACACCTTACCTATGGCTATGACCTCTACGTGGCACTGTTTCTGCCGGATGGTAATTTTGCCGCGTTGAAAAGCCCGCTCAATGATTCAAACGGATTGCAGCAAAAGAATTTCAATCGACTCTATCAAACTGACAAGTGGAATCAAAACAGGGATATGGGCAGCTCTCTTACGGTGGTCGATATGGTGTTGAACGGGAATACCCTATCTCAGACAACACGGATGCCTGGCAACTATTGCCTCTATGCTGCCCTGATTCCCCAGGAAGAGGATTTTTTCATTGCAGTTGGAAAAGGGTTGTTTGTATTTGATGGGGTCTGTTTTGAGATTGGAGAAGAATAACATGAGAATAAATGCGATGAACAATATTCATTCACCCAGGAGGCTGTCATTTAAAAAACTATGTATCGTTATTGCTTTTAGTTTCATGGTTGCATCAGTTTCAGTCTCCTGTGCAGGTGATCTTTTTATTGATCCTTCAGCACCTTTTGTTGAATTGGGAGGGAAAGTCTCATTGAGCGTTACCAATGCCAATGGAAGCGTAAAGTGGAAAGCATTTAAGGGAGAGATAGAACAAACAGGCAATGTGGTTACATACAAGGCTCCTGACAAGGTAACTGTGGATGGCGTCAGTGCAATGGACAGTGCAGGAAACATCGGCACTATAAAGATTACGGTGCAGGAGAAAAAATATATAGATGAGCTGTTCTCGAGGGAAAATGCCAACTGGGAAATTTTTACCAATCGAAGTTATATTTTTTCAATCATTTTGTCTGATGATGGAACAACTTTGTGGGTGGGAACAATTGGCGGTCTTGAAGAACGAAATGCCCATACCGGAGCACTGAAACGGGTTTACATAAATCAGGATGGACTGCCGGACAACTGGGTCTTTTCTCTTGCATCCGACGGTCAAGGCGGTCTCTGGGTGGGGACATGGGGTGGTGGTCTTGCCCACCATCTATCCGACGGCACCTGGGAGGTGTTCGATGAGGAGAGTTCCGATTTGCCGGACAACTGGGTCAGCTCTCTTCAATCCGACAATCAAGGCGGTCTCTGGGTGGGAACAAAGGAAGGTGGTTTTGCTCATCGTCTATCCGATGGCACCTGGGAGGTGTTTGATGAAGACAATTCCGATTTGTCGGACAACTATGTCCTGTCTCTTTTGTCCGACGGTAAAGGTGGTATCTGGGTGGGGACAAGTGGCGGTCTTACCCACCGTCTATCCGACGGCAGATGGGAGATGTTCGATGAAGATAATTCCGATTTGCCGGACAACTATCCCCGGTCTCTTTTATCCGACGGTCAAGGCGGTCTCTGGGTGGGGACATATGGCGGTCTTGCCCACCGTCTATCCGAAGGCACTTGGGAGGTGTTTGATGAAGAGAATTCCGATTTGCCGGACAACTGGGTCAGCTCTCTTCAATCCGACAATCAAGGCGGTATCTGGGTGGGGACAAGTGGTGGTCTTGCCCACCGTCTATCCGACGGCACCTGGGAAGTGTTCGATGAAGATAATTCCGATTTGCCGGACAATTTGGTCTGGTCTCTTCAATCCAACGGTCAGGGCGGTCTCTGGGTGGGGACATTTAGAGACGGTCTTGTTCACCGTCTATCCGACGGTACCTGGGAGGTATTCGATAATTCCGATTTGCCGGAAAAGGATGTCGCCTCTCTTCAATTCGACGGTCAAGGCGGTCTCTGGGTGGGGACAAGTGGCGGTCTTGCCCACCGTCTATCCGACGGCAGCTGGGAGGTGTTCGATGAAGAGAATTCCGATTTGCCGGACAACGATGTCCTGTCTCTTTTGTCAGACGTTCAAGGCGGTATCTGGGTGGGAACATGGGATGGTCTTGCCCACCGTCTATCCGACGGTAGCTGGGAGGTGTTCGATAAAGATAATTCCGATTTGCCGGACAACGATGTCGATTCTCTTTTATCCGATGGACAAGGCGGTATCTGGGTAGGAACAGGGGATGGTCTTGCCCACCTTTTATCCGACGGCAGCTGGGAGGTGCTCGATGAAGAGAATTCCGATTTGCCGGACAACGATGTCCAGTCTCTTTTGTCAGACGTTCAAGGCGGTATCTGGGTGGGAACATGGGATGGTCTTGCCCATCGTCTATCCGACGGCAGCTGGGAGGTGTTCGATGAAGATAATTCCGCTTTGCCGGACAACTCTGTCTGGTCTCTTCTCTCCGATGGTCAAGGCGGTATCTGGGTAGGGACATGGGGTGGTGGTCTTGCCCACCGTCTATCCGACGGGAGCTGGGAAGTGTTCGATGAAGACAATTCCGATTTGCCGGACAACTATGTCGGGTCTCTTTTGTCCGATGGTCAAGGCGGTCTCTGGGTAGGAACATGGGGTGGTGGTCTTGCCCATCGTCTATCCGACGGCATCTGGGAGGTATTCGATGAAGATAATTCCGATTTGCCGGACAACGATGTCCAGTCTCTTTTGTCCGACGGTCAAGGCGGTCTCTGGGTGGGGACAGGTCTTGGAGGTCTTGCCCATCTCACCTACCATTCCGGAACCATAGATGATGAGCAATATCTGACAGGCAACCGTGCTGCCATAATCATTGCCGGCGGTGGAAACACGGATGATAATATCCTGTGGGACACTACCCAAAGTATATGTAATTACACCTACAAGATGCTGAACAGACGAGGCTTTCTCAACACCGATATCCATTACATCTCTCCCCATCCTTTTGCAGACTTCGACGGAGATGGTCTTAACGACAGAATCGTTGATGCCCCTAAACCTGCACGTCAGTTGACACTTGCGGATATCCAGGACGCCTTTGACTGGGCAAAGACCAAACGCGAACTCAACCAGCCCCTTTATATTTTTTTCACAGATCATGGAGGTGATAATCGCCTTCTCCTATCCTGGGGAGACGTTTATCTTGAAGCCGCAGAACTGAATACCATGCTCGATGATTACCAGCAGGCCACCGGCAACAAGGTGATTCTTGTCATTGACGCCTGCCACTCCGGCACTCTGGTAGAATCCCTTGCCGCACCTGGCAGGGCAATCATTTCAAGCACCGATGACGGCCTTGCCTATTTTGACCGGTATGATGATCAAAGTTTTAGCTATTTTGTTACAAAAGGCCTGTTTAAGGGAATGAATTTTGCTGAAGCCTTTGATTATGCGACAAATTTACAGAAAAGACTGCTGGGCAAGCTCTCGGAATATGCCACCGTGGCCGGCGATGAGGCTGGAAGTTTTTCCCAGGAACCTCAGTACGATGATAACGGAGACGGTTTCTACAGTTCGGATGAGGGAGAATGGCTCAAACAGGTTGCCATCAATGGCAGTGTTACAATTGGGGATATTACCCTGCAAGTGACTCCCCTTATTGATTCCGGTATGGTTTCGGGTCTGAATTCAACACAGATACCCCTGAAAGCGGAAGCAAGTCTTTCCGCAGGCAAAGTGGAAAGGGTCTGGTCAGTCATCCGTCCCCCGCAGATGGATATTCTTGTGGATGACACCGGCATACCGCTCCTGGCATTCCCCAAAACAGATATGACCGCCTCAAAAACAGAAGAAAATGCCTGGGAAGGCAGCTATGATGGCTTTATTTACAACGGAGAGTATGAGGTCACCTTCTATGCCCAGGACAACGAGGGCAACATCGAAAGCAGTGACTCCATAAAGCTTACCGTTGCAGATGGTATGGTGTGTCCGCCCAAGGCATCCCTTGCGGTGAATGCGGAAAAAGCCATCTATCAGACCGGGGAAGCCCTGACCATCTCGGTAACCGAACACCTTGCCTATGGTTATGATCTCTATGTGGCCCTGTTTCTGCCGGATGGTCAATTTATGGCCTTGAAAAGCCCGATAAAAGATTCAAACGGATTGCAACAACTGGAATATAACCAGATTTACTGGGGAGACAGATGGATGGATATGCACAGGGACATGGGCAGATCTGTTAATGTAATTGATACTCTTCTTCCCCAGGAGAAACTGTCTGCCGGACAATATTGCCTTTATGCAGCCCTGATTCCTCAAGGTCAGGATTTGATTAATGCTGTGGGCAAGGGGTTTTTTGTTCTGGACGGGGTCTGTTTTGAAATTATGGATTAACCCCACCCGTATTCCCTCAATAGAGGTGATTAAATACAAGCAGGAGGCAAATATGAAATTCCCATACGGCATCAGCGATTTTAGATCCGTCATTCTTGAAAACTATTTTTACTGCGATCGCACCGATAGAATCTCAAAATTAGAGCGAGAGAAATATCAGCTCTTCCTGCGACCCAGACGGTTCGGCAAATCCATGCTGCTCTCCATGCTGGAAAATTACTATGACGTGGCAAAAAAAGATGAGTTCAACGCACTGTTCGGCCATTTAAAAATCGGGAAGAACCCCACACCGCTTCGGAATGCTTACTTCATTCTGAAATGGGATTTTTCATGCATTGATGCATCGGGTTCATTGGAAGATATTCGTCAATCTCTTTATGACCACATCAATGATTGTATTGAAGAGTTTATTTTGAATTACAAAAACTACGCTATTCCAAAAATCAGAATCAACTCTACCAATGCACTGAGTTCCGTCAAATCGCTGACCAACGCCGTTCAGATGACGGGACGGCCGGTTTTTCTCCTCATTGACGAATACGACAACTTTGCCAATGAGGTGATGATGTCAGCCAATCGCAGCGTCGATCACTATGAAGCCCTTGTCAAAAAAGAGGGGGTTCTCAAAACGGTATTCAAAAATATCAAATCTTCGGCATCCAGTTCCATGTTCGATCGCATCTTCATCACCGGTGTTTCTCCCGTGGTGATGAGTGATGTCACCAGTGGATTTAATATTGGAGAGAGTGTCTATTTTGAAATGGATTACAATGATTTGTGCGGATTCACCGAAAAGGAAATTCGCGATGCGCTGAGCCAACTGTCCCCCGATGTCAATGCGCAATCCAATGCACCGACATCCGATAGTGATGGAGCGCAGGGTGAAGCATCCATGGCAGTCGTCGAAGCCCTCAATATCATGAAGTTGTACTATAATGGGTATTGCTTTTCGTACGATGCCACGCAGCCGGTTTACAATCCCACCCTGGCCCTCTTTTTTTTCAAAAAACTCCAGAGATCCGGACGCTTCCCGGAGAATATGTTCGATGAGAATCTTGCCATGGATGAGGCAAAGCTGATCTATATTTCCACCATCGAGGGAGGAAGTCAGTTGATCATCGACCTGATGCAAAAAGGACAAACCGTCGAGACCCATGAGATCAGTCAAAAATTCGGAATCCGCCGAATGCTTTCCAATACCACCCATGATCGATCGTTTTTAATCTCTTTTCTGTTCTATTTCGGCATTCTCACCTTTGCAGGTCGAACCGATGAAGGGAAAAAAAGGTTGGCTGTACCCAATCTCATTATGAGGCGGCTTTATGTGGAGCGGCTCAACGAGATGCTCATCCCTGAACCTGTAAAAAGGGATGCCGGCAGAGATGCCGCTGAAAAACTCTACACCAGGGGAGAGATAGGGCCGCTTTGTACAGTTGTGGAGCAGACCTTTTTCACCGTATTCCGCAATCGCGATTACCGCTGGGCCAATGAACTGACCGTCAAGACCGCTTTTTTGACCCTGCTCTACAATGATCTGCTCTTTATCATGGATTCGGAAAAGGAGATTGATCGACGATATGCCGATCTCACCATGATTATCCGGCCGGATATGCGGCACTATCAGCTCTTCGACATTCTCATCGAATTCAAGTATGTGAGCCTGTCCGATGCCGGAGTTAGCGGAGAAACGGCTCGGGCACTCTCATCGGATGAACTTGCTGTGCTTCCTCCTGTACGGTGTGCCATGGCAGATGCCGAAAAACAGCTCAGAGCGTATGGTATGGCTTTGAATGAAAAGTATTCGGATCTGCGGCTTAAAAGTTATGGGGTGGTGGCATTGGGGTTTGAGCGGTTGTGCTGGTGTGAGGTTAGTCGTAACAATGCCTGAAGAAAAAAATAGGTATATAGGCAATAAAAACAGTAGTATTGATGAGCCTGTTGATTTAAGGGTTCACTCTTATTGGAACTCGCAACAACAACATATTGGAATTTGGATGACTGTTCACACATCATATTGATAAGAGTGATGCCTGAAATATGGAAATCGTGACTTAATCAACAGGCTCATTGAAGAACCTGTAAAAAGTCCGATTTTGAGAGTCTTTAAGCCGTAACCAATTGAAATTATATTAATAGATATTTTGGCTTTTTGGACTTTTTTTTACGAGACCATCAGAATGTGTTTATCAAATATTCATTATTTAAGTTTTAGTTATAATCTGTGGCAAGAAAAATAAAATATAAGAAAAGGAAAGAAATGAAACAAAACCCAATATGTTTTATTGTTATCATTTGTCATTTGTTGTTGATACAAACGAATACTCTTTTAGGTGAACAAAATATTCACTACAATGAATATTCAAGCTGGAAACTGTTGACCAATAGGTTTTTGGTTAATGACATGGCCCTATCCAATGATGAGCAAATACTTTGGGTCGGTACCACCGGTGGACTTGAAAAATGGGATAATCAGACCCAAATCCTTGAAAGGGTTTATAGTAAAATTGATGGATTACCAAATAATGATGTACGCTCTTTACTTCCAGATAAAAACGGCGGCATATGGGTTGGTATTGACTATACAGATTTTGGAAATTCCGGTGGTTTAGCTTATCTATCTGCTGATAATAAACTGCAAATATTTTCAAAGGAAAATTCGTTACTACCGTCGAACTCTGTATTATCATTGGTTTCTGATAATAATGGTGGAATCTGGATTGGAACAGATGGTGGTGGCGTCATTAATCTTACATATGAAAAAAAATGGGGTAAAGATTACAATAAAAATAATTCTGACTTACCAAGTAATAGCGTTTATGACATGCTTTTGGGTAATGATGGGGGACTATGGATTGGTCTTGGCTTCGACTTTACCATTTCGGACGATATACTACCTCTTGGCGAATTTAAAGGAGGATTAGCACATATATCCAACGATGGCCAAGTGTCTGTTTACACTGCTTCCAATTCTGAGTTACCGTATGACTCTGTGAAATCAATACTATCTGATGGCAACGGAGGTATATGGGTTGGTACAGGACACTATGAGCTTACTGGAATTAATCTTCCCATGAAATACAACGCATTTGGGAGCCTGGCTCATTTACTTTCAAATGATCTATGGGAAGTATATGATACTTCATTGGATGGAACAATAAGTATCCCTGTCAATGCTTTGATTACCGATGACAAGGGGGATTTGTGGATAGGGTCATTTGGTGGCTTATATCACTTCAGTCAAGGTGATTTCTGGTTTGATACTTATTATAACCTTTTTGAAATGTTCCATACTGTTACTTCATTAATCGAAGATAGCAATGGTGGAATTTTTGTAGGCACTGGAGACTCGACATTGGATACCTTTTGGGTGAATCAATATCAATCAGGAAAAAAATCCGCTATACTTTATCGATCTTCCGATGGCTATATGAATGTTTATGGAAATAATACTACCAGTTTACCAAACTCTAATATTCAATCTTTACTCTATGATGAAAAAGGTAGTCTATGGGTCGGGTTCAGAAGTGGCGGTTTTATGCGTCAATTACCTGATAACCAATGGATTAAATATAATGTTAGCGGAACTGTGAAGACGATACTATCTGATGGTGACGGAGGGGTTTGGCTGGGTAGTTTTGGTGGTGGCTTGATCCATATTTTTGCTGACAACACTGGTTTGCAATATACTACAAGTAACTCCAGTTTACCCAATGATAATGTAAATGTATTGGAGTACGATAACAAAGGTGATATCTGGGTTGGTACATATGGTGGGGGATTTGCTCATCTATCCAATGATCAATTTAAGGTTTACAACACTTCAAATTCGGAGTTACCTGAAAACAATATTCAGTCATTGCTTTCAGATGGCAACGGAGGGGTATGGGTTGGAACTGAATTTTCCTATAATACTTTCGCCCATATGCGAAATGATGAAAGTTGGGAACTTTACAACATGGGTAACTCAGGTTTAGCAGGGATGCAAGTAGATGTTCTTGTTTCAGATGCTTCTGGCGGAGTATGGGTAGGAACAAGTAACGGTATATCTCATTTGTTGAATAACGGGACATGGGAACTTCTATATGGCCATGAAATTGTTTATGATCAAAATGGGAACCCTATGATGACTACAGAGAATAATGTCGAAGCACTCGTTCTTGACGGACAAGGTGGTCTTTGGATCGGATTTCGTGGAGAAGATGGGCGGTTGGAACATTTATACTCTGATGGCACTTTTGAAATTTACAATACTTACAACTCAGCATTACCAAACTCTAACATTATTGCTCTCACAACCGACGATGCCGGTGGACTATGGATTGGAACTGAGCAAGGCTTATGTTATATTGTTATGCTTGGCAAACCAACACAAATCAAAAACAGCGACCCTGAAGTTACTTTAACATGGTTTCTCAACCGTTCTCCCTTTGATTTTCAGAAAGTTCAATACATAGAACTTCAACGCTCTTTATCAAAAACAGGCGTTTACGAAACCGTATATGATGCTTCCGGCAATCCGGTTCGTTTTCATGCCGACTATACCAATTGTCCAAATTCAAGGGCAGATAATTGTTGGCCTGCTGTGGAAAAGCATACCCCTGCCATCAAGGGGCAAGGAGACGCCAAAGTTAAAGGCTATACTCTAAATACCCCGATAACAGATCCGGAATGGCTTGAAGGAATACCAAGATATTATCGTCTTGCTGCCGTGATTGAAGAAGACGACAAATTGGTGATAATGGCTGAGAATCGTGAAGCCACCCTCATGGCTCCGGCTGTGGAAGAAAATCCCAGGGTTGGACTGGCTGTGGATCGATCTGCCATTGCAGTGTCACCTGGAACTGAAACGCATCTCAGCCTGTTTGTATCTTCCCTGGATCTTTTTTCAGGAGAAGTGGAGCTTGCCATGGAATCGGATATCACCGATGATTTTGACATAAAACTTGATCCTGCATCAGTTTCCTTGAATCCTGGTGAAACAAAATCTTTGAGTTTGCAATTTCAGGTTAGCCCAGAAGTGGTTGATTTTGAAGCCAATGTTAAAATTATTGCAAAAACAACCGATCAGAATGCAAATCAAACTGCCTTTTTGAAAGTGTATGCAGGGAATGACCCGATGGTGGCCTTGAGTATTGCTAAAACAAGGACACGACCCAGGGTAATGGATGGAATCACAGTTTCAGGCAACATCATTCCTGCCCGATCGGAGCAGGAGGTTATTATTTCAGGCAATAATATTGAGCCCCTTGTTTTGACAACAGACCAGGATGGCAACTTTGAAGGTTCCCTTACACCCACGAAAGCGGGCCTGCTCACACTGACAGCACTATCCAATGGTGCCACAAGCACATCGGAAATCTTTATCCTTCCCACAAGAACCCATGTTGCATTGACATCGGACGTCAACCAGGAAACATCCCAAGGAGATACCCTTAGGATTCAGGGTATCATGACGCCTGTTCGCCTGCATGAAACAAATATAAATCTTGATATCCGCTATCTTGATCCTGCTGACCCGGAAGCGGGTCTTAAACCGCAATTTGTTGGAGATGTTGCAATAGATGAAAACGGAGTCTTTTACAGAGATATTGTGGTACCTGGAGACGGTTTCATACATGTTACGACATCCCTTTCAGAGACATCAGATTATCTTGGTATCAATACAAAACTTGTGATTCCCATTGGGCAACCAGTTGGAGAAGGGATCATCGTTGTGTCCGATTCTGGTACGCCGGAATTTCAGCACATTTCAAAATCACTGGGTACCTATGTCTATAATGCCCTGAAAAATAGAAACATTCCCAGGGAACGGATTCGATATCTCGGACTTTCCGATGACGATGTTGTGGCAGACGGATATGCCGATAAAAACAATTTACGTCATGCGCTGACAGAGTGGGCAGTCTCTTTGATCTCTACGGAGGATCCGTACAAAACACCTTTGAACCTTTATCTTATTGGAACCGTTGAAGAGGGAACGTTCAGACTCAATGACAATGATGTACTGACCGCTGAGGAACTGGCACAATACCTGGATGATGCAGAATCTTTTGTTTTCAACAATTCAGATGCCGGCACCAAAGGGTTTCCAGTAACCATAGTCCTTGAAGGATCACAATCAGAAGAGTGGATTGAGAAAATATCAGGAGATGGGCGGATCGTTCTGACCTCTTCTGCTGCCAAGCCCATGGATGAAGGTGGGTATGCTGGATATGACAATTTGGGAGAAAGCTCGTTTTCTCGATTTTTTTATCAATTTATAAACTACGGTAGTGATATTGAAGGTTCATTTGCCGAAGCAAATTATGAAATACTGAAGTTTTACCGTCATACCCAAAGACCCGTCATGGATGCCGACGGTGACGGCGTTGGTACCACAAAATATGATCGCTATGAGGCATCTGGAAAATTCATTGAATACAGACCGTCAGGAAATCTGAGACCTCAAATCAGAACCACCAATCCAGATATGACCGTAAACAGAAAAAATGGAACCACCCTGTGGGCCATTGCCACTGACCCTGAAACTGACATGCAGGGGGTGTTTTGTTCCATATCAAATTCATCGGGGAATACAGTGAACATGGAGATGCAACATGACCGGGGGGATATGTATGTGGCTGCTTTTGATCCTGGGGATTCAGGCTATTCTATGGGATTCCATCAACTGGTATTTTATGCAAAGGACAAAGCCGGCAATGTCTCCCTGCCCGTGGAAAAATTTGTGAATGTGGTCCCTGATAAACCTGCACCGGTGAATGATAGCCTTGAGGCTCCTGAACTTACCCTTTCCATTGAAGGACGTACAGTGTCCATATCATGGTTCAGTGCATCTGACGCAACAGGATATACCCTGTTTTACGCACCCTTTCCTGATGCTGAATATATTGGTCAATTTGATATGGGGATGCAAGGATCAATCGCCTTTGATGGTTCGGGAATGGCTTTTTATGTGGGAGTAAAAGCCTGCAATGACATGGGGTGCAGTAATTTTTCCACTATTGAATATTTTAATCTGAAATAAGGCACAAAGGGAGCAGTTATAATAGACATTATCGGAAATAAGTATCTCATATATAATTCAAAATCGACACCTTGTTGGACTTTTTGGCATTTCTTGAATTTGTCTGAATCAGGATAACCAGGATTTACAGGATGCTCAGGCTGTTGCAGCACTATCCGCACTTTTGTTTTGGATGGCTCGGGAGGAATTTGGGTATCTATAAATGATAGCAGCTTGTATCACTGCTACTTAAATTTTCAAGATGTCTGGGAATGCGAGCTGTTCAATCGGGACAATACCGGTTTACCTTACTTTATGGACTACCTTCTTTTGGACGAATCAGAAGAGCTCTGGGCTGGTACATACTCGCATGGTCTTGCCCATTTGAACTCTCAAGGTCACTGGGAGATGTTCGATGAAGAGAACTCCTATTTACCTGACAACTATATCCATTCCCTTATCTCAGATGGTTTAGGCGGTATCTGGGTGGGAACATCTATTGGATTAGCCCAACGAAACTTCCAAGGTAACTGGAAAGTGTTCAAAAGCGAGAACACCGCTCTGCCGGGTGGTGTGAATACTCTTGTATCGGACAGCTCTGGAGGACTGTGGGTGGGGACGGGGGGCA
>NZ_LT828564.1:0-75162 GCF_900170035.1 Desulfamplus magnetovallimortis
TTGTGTTCATTAAGATTTTCAAATCCCTCATAGTAATCAGGATTAAGGTCATCAAACAGGACAGATGAGTGTTTTCTGACAACGACCACATCGAGAAGCTGTTTTTTTAAGGATAAATCCACTTCAACCGTGACCTCACACCCGAGTTTTTCAAACAGAGGGGTCATCATTAAGCCGAGCAGTCGATGCCAACCGGTTCTGTCTTCATTTTTAGTTTCCGTGTTATTTTCCATAAAATTAATATAATCAGAGTGGTTGGTTTTTGCAAGTTTTAGGAGAAGAAATGGGAAGAGATTGGGGACAGGTACACAATGCCTGCCCTTTTTTTGTTTACGTTTATTTTCAGGAAAGGGGATGTAGAAAATGGGGAGAGCCTGGAATCAGTCTATTAGGATTTCATTTTCAGTTTTGAACCTGTTTCCACTCTTTTTCCAGAATAATGTAGATATTTTGCAGCTCATCAATATTTTTTGCAAGCAACGCTTCTTTTGGAGAGACAGGTTGTTTCAGAATCTGTTGAAGTAACTGGATTTTTCCTGTCAATTCCCCTTTCTGCATTCCTTTCTGCCATCCTTCCTGCCGTCCTTCCTGCCGTCCTTTTTGGAGCCCACCTTGCCATCCTTCCTGTTTTCCAAGTAGAAATTGTCCATAGTGTTCTGGATAATTTTCTTTAACAAACATTTCTCTTGTATAAGGCATGTCAACCCCCTGTAGATTATAGTGATCATATAGTTTGTTCAGATATGTGCTTGTATGTTGAAGCAGCCACCCATCATGTTGCAGTCTTTCTCTACTCAATATAATCTGCTTGATATTATTAGAAAAAAGACCAAGTATTGGATGATTGGAGTCTTTTGTAATGATGAAGCGTACCGGAGTTAAAACTTTTAAATCATAAACTTTATTTTTTTCAATAGCTTCAATAAGTTTGGTCTCTTTAAATCTATTGAACAGAGTTTCAGGAAAATGGTTTGTTACTGCATAGAGGTTGATATTGTTTTCTTCTTTAAGGTTTTTCATTTTTTTATAGTTTGTAAAGTGCCCGTAAAGCTCTTCAAGTGCATCCATATTGAAGACTTCCCGAAAGGATTTGAAGGATATAAGATTGTGTTCATTAAGATTTTCAAATCCCTCATAGTAATCAGGATTAAGGTCATCAAACAGGACAGATGAGTGTTTTCTGACAACGACCACATCGAGAAGCTGTTTTTTTAAGGATAAATCCACTTCAACCGTGACCTCACACCCGAGTTTTTCAAACAGAGGGGTCATCATTAAGCCGAGCAGTCGATGCCAACCGGTTCTCTCTTCATTTTTAGTTTCCGTGTTATTTTCCATAAATTAATATAATCAGAGTGGTTGGTTTTTGCAAGTTTTTAAATACTGTACAGGTTTCTTCTTGGGTCCCTGCGATTTGGGACTGTTGATTGTGGTTTAGGTACGGATGAGAGTGCCGTTTTTGTTGTACTGCTTGACAGAATTCCCTCTGAACCAATGTTTCATGCAGGGGAAAAGAGGGACAGGAAAAGGGGGACAGGTACATAATGCATGTGCTGTCCCCGTTTTATTTTGAGATTGCCATTTTACGCCTTGATGGTTATACTCATGTTAATAAGAGAGAAAAAACGATGGAGGTGAATGAGATGAAATTGAGTGTATTAATATTAAAATGGACAATGGGTTTATGGCTGATAACTCAGACGGTAATACCGGTCACGCTGTATGCCGTGGAGATCGCACCACGGATAACGGATCGTGAAATTACGGATAAACTGACCCGACTGGAGGTGGGACAGGATGCACTGCGGTCAGAGATGAAATCAGGCCAGGAGGCACTTTCAGTGAGGATTTCTGATTTGAGGGCGGAGATGAAATCGAGCCAGGAAGCTTTGAGGGCGGAGATGAAATCGAGCCAGGAAGCTTTGAGGGCGGAGATGAAATCGAGCCAGGAAGCTTTGAGGGCGGAGATGAAAACAGGGCTGGAAGCCATTGGCAAAAGAATGGATGACTTAAGTGCAAGGCAAGCCGACACCAATGCGACCATGTTGGTTCTCTTCACCTCCCTTATCGCATTGATCGTTGCCCTTTTCGGCTATATCCTCTGGGATCGCCGCACCATGATGAAACCGGTTGCGGAGAAGCTTCATCGGTTTGAGCATGAGGTGATAAGCGATCTGGATTTGAATCATGCGGAAGGCTCCCTGTTGAGAAGGCAGTTAAACGTAATGAAGAAATTTGCAGCAAAGAATTCGGAATTTGCTGAAATCATGCAGGGGGAGGCATTGTTATAGGAAAAAGGGGACAGGTACATAATGCTTGCCGATCCGTGGTCGGGCCATCACAACAAGTTATAATAATTGATAAATCCCTCTATTTACCTCAACATAAAGGGCTTATATCGAACTTTTTGACACCGAAACGAGGACATTCCATTCCCATTGGTCGGGGGTGTCGGTCCAAAATCTCTGCATATTCCACACTCGCTGCATGTTTTCATGGGACAGTCTTTTGATATTTTTTCCATGGATGCCTTTTGATATTCCTTTTTTAAAAAAGACTTTTTAATGCCTGCATCCAGAATATCCCATGGCAGGGTAGCATCCATATCCAAAGGATTGAAAATTGTGGATTCAATCCCGGAGTTCTTGATGGCCTGTGACCACCCCTTCTTTTCTGCTGCTTCCAGAAGGTCGGCCATACGCCTGTCCCCCCGCGACAAGAGTGCGTTAACTGCTGCCATTCTTGGAGATTCACTGTTAATGGTGATATTTCCTTCCCGCTTTAGCCCTTCCCTGATTATTTTTATCTTTTTTTTAAAAGTGGATGGAGTATCCATTGCAGCCCATTGGAAGGGAGTGAAGGGTTTGGGAATAAAGGGGTTTATACTCAGGGTGATTGTACCAATTTTTCTGTTTTTCCTGCTGGCCTCAAGAAAGGTTTGCTTGATTTTAAGAGTTAATGAGACAATATCCTGGATATCCACATCTGTCTCAAAGGGAAGCCCTGTCATGAAGTAGAGCTTTATATTAAGGATGCCATGGGCAACAATGCGTTGAACAGCAGATAGGATCTGGGCCTCTGTGATTTTTTTGTTAATTATGCGGCGCATTCTTTCGGAACCGGCCTCTGGTGCAATGGTTGCTGTCTTTACCGAAGAATCCACAAGGGTCTGGATGGTTTCATCTGTAAGATTGTCAAGTCTTAATGAGCTAAAGGATATTTTCTGATTGTTGGCAATTCCTGCTGCACAGATGCTGTTGATGCCCGGATGGTCTGATACTGCTGCACTGACAAGGCCGATCTTATCAGTCATCAAGGACGCTTTGTTCATGGCATCTATAATGATCTGATCCGGATAGAAGCGGGGGGGGCGGTAGATAAATCCTGCACTGCAAAATCTGCAACCATGGGGGCAACCCCTTCCGGTTTCAATTAAAAAGGTATTGTTGAATGCTGTGTCATTGGTGAGAATCTGGGTGGTGGTGGATATATTTTTAAGGTCAGGGGATCGTTGAACAGTTACTCTTTTGGGTATATCCGGGTAACAGGGTTTTATGTCTGTAAAGGTCTCTATGCCGTTTTTGATGCGGTATTCCGGATTGTAGAGTGCAGGTACATATACCCCTTTCATTGTTGTTGCAAGTTTTTTTAAAAGATCATGCTTTTCTGGTTGTCTCCAATAGGGTTGTTCTTTGCGGTTGTGTTTTGTTTTGGTGTTTAATATTGGGGGATTTTGTTTCAGAGCATGGGAGTTGTCTTTATCTAATTGTTGGGTATAATAGGTAAAGAGAATATTGATGAAAGGATCAATCAACTCTTCGGCCTCACCCATAAGAAAACAGTCGATAAAAGGAGCAACTGGCTCAGGATTGAGAAAAGATGCAACTCCCCCGGCAATAACCAAGGGTAGGGCGTGGATGGAATTTTCTCTCTCCCCGGATCTTAAGGGAATGTTTGCTGCCTTAAGGATGTGAAGAATATTCAGGTAATCATTCTCAAAGGAGAGGGAAAATGCAATTATATCATATGAGGAGAGATCCATTCCGGTCTCAATGCTTTGGGGAGTTGCGTTTCCGGCAGGATTATTATGAGTTGTTCCTATATGATCTGGTGTTTCGTTGCCAAAGGGTTTAAATTGATGGCATTTTTGTTCTCTTGATGTTTCCGGAAGAAAAAAACGGTGGCAGGCTACATTGTCATGGGCATTAAACAGTGAATAAACAGATTGAAAACCAAGGTTTGACATTCCTGCATGGTATGTGTTGGGATAGACAATCGCAATATTTAATACTCCGCTTTTTTTTAGTGTCACTGCCCCCTGTTCGTGATGAACAGGAGGCTTTCCAGACATCAATTTTTTTTTTCCCATTCGGATTCCAGTGATATCTTTCTTTACGTGACAGCCCTCGGTGATTCAGTCGGCCTTTCTGCGTAAAAATGTCGGGATCTCAAGGTTTTCAGAATCTCCAAAATGACGGTTGATGTTTCTTCCATCTTCATTGGCAGCTCTTTTGACAACCCTTCTTACCACAGGGGCTTCTTCATCCCATGTTGCAAGTTCTTCCTGGGTGGGACTTCGGAGTTTGTCATGGGATTCCACTTCAGGTGTTTCTGGTTTTGCTGGCTTTTTGTTTCGGGGTTTGTTTATGGAGAGAACATTGGGTGCTGTTATCTCTTCCTGACCTATACCGGTTGCAATTACAGTTACCCTCATTTCATCGCCAAGGCTCTCGTCAAAGGTCTGGCCCCATATGATCTCTGCGTCATCTCCAACTTCCTGATGGATACGATCTGAAGCCTCTGTCATCTCCTCCATTGTAATGTCTGTGCTGCATGTAATATTCATGAGTACTCCCCTTGCACCTGCAATGGAGATATCTTCAAGCAGTGGATGGGAGATTGCTTTTTCAGCAGCTTCAATGGCTCGGTTATCGCCGCTTGCAATACCAATTCCCATGAGAGCCATGCCCGCTTTGGACATTGTTGTCTTGACATCAGCAAAATCAAGATTAACAAGACCTGTAAGCATGATAAGATCTGTGATACCCTTTACAGAGTGGTGCAGGATTTCGTCGGCTTTGAGAAACATGTCAACAAGTTTGGTTCCCTGGCCTGCAAGTCCTCTTAGGCGATCATTGGGGATGGTAATAACAGTGTCAGTTATATCACGAAGATTGTTGATTCCCTCTTCTGCCTGCTGCGCCCTTTTTTTCCCCTCAAAGGAGAATGGCTTGGAAACAACAGCAACAGTGAGAATACCAAGATCTTTGCAGATTTCAGCAATTACAGGGGCAGCACCTGTACCTGTTCCACCGCCAAAGCCTGCTGTAATAAAGACCATATGACTGTCCTGCAACGCTTCTCTTATCTCATCAGTATTTTCAAGGGCAGCTTCCCTTCCTGTGTTGGGGTTTGCACCTGCACCCAAACCCTGTGTAAGCTTTGCCCCAAGTTGAATTTTGTGTTCTGCCTTTGATATGTCAAGTGCCTGTGCATCTGTGTTGGCAACAATAAATTTAACCCCCTTTAGCTCGGAGTCAATCATGTTGTTAACTGCGTTACCTCCGGCTCCTCCCACACCAATGACCTTTATTCTGGTCGGGCTCTCATTTTCCATGTAAGAAAAATTCATAAATATCCCCTGTCAAGATTGTAAAGTTAAAGGTTAGATTGTTTGTATAAGATATCTAATGTTGGTTTAGTTGTTTTTTTACCGTGAAAATGACTATCATTTTTATATTTGGGGGTGATTGATACGCAATCAATCATGCCCGTTTACCGTGAAAATGACTATCATTTTTATATTTGGGGGTGATTGATACGTAATCAATCATGCCTGTTTATTACAGAATATCCTTAAACCATTGCTTCATGCGTTCCAGCAATTTTGAAAAACTTACGCTGTTATCTTTTTTCAAAGGTATTGTACTGCTATTCTTGCTGCCATAGATAACAAGTCCTACACCTGTTGCAAATGCAGGATTTTTGACAACATCTTTAAGCCCCCCAATATTTTCAGGCTGTCCTATGCGCACAGGTACAGCAAACACAGACTCCACAACCTCTGCAATCCCATCCAGCATTGAGCTTCCACCGGTTAAAACAATGCCCGATGGAAAAGAGTTTTCAAGTCCGTTACTGTAAATCTCGCTTTTAAGTATTGAAAACATCTCCTCAACCCTGGGTTCCAGGATTTCAGCCATGATACTTCTTGCAACAGTTTTTGACTCTTTGGCACCAACTGTTTTGACCTCAATGGTTTCTCCAGGTTTTATGTGGCTTGCAATACAGGTGCCGTGGGCAAGCTTTATCTTTTCTGCTTCAGCAAGCGGTGTTCTCAACCCTATGGATAAATCATTGGTCATGTTATGTCCGCCAAGGGTAAGCTCAAATGTATGCTTGATGTGGTTACCCTTGAAGAGAGCAAGATCCGTTGTACCGCCGCCAATATCGGCCAGGGCACATCCAAGGTCTTTTTCTTCCCTGTTAAGGACAGCTTCACCTGAAGCAAGGGACTCCAGGACAATGTCACAAACTTCAAGGTTTGCCATATTACAGCACTTAATGATGTTTCTTGCAGAAGAGACGGCTCCTGTGACAATGTGAATCTTTGTTTCCAGACGAACTCCTGTCATGCCAAGCGGATTCTGGATTGACTCCTGATCATCCACAATGAACTCCTGGGGAATGATGTGTATGGTCTCCCTGTCCATTGGTATGGCAACGGCACTTGCAGCTTCAATCACCCTGTCAATATCTAACTGGGTTATCTCTCCTCCCTTAATTGCAATAATACCGTGGCTGTTAAATCCCTTGATGTGCCCTCCGGCAATTCCAACATAGACAGAGGATATTTCGCACCCTGCCATGAATTCCGCCTCCTGCACAGCCTTTTTGATTGACTCAACTGTTGAGTCAATGTTTACGACAGCTCCTTTTCTCAAACCGATTGATGGATGTGAACCCATTCCGATAATATTGATTGAACCGTCAACGAGTTCCCCCACAACAGCGCATATTTTTGTTGTGCCGATGTCTAAGCCTACGATGATATTTTCTTCTCCCTGCAAATCAAACTCCTCCTTGTTAGCTCTCCGGCAGAGCATCCCCGTTTTTGACTTGAATGACAATATTTTCGGGGTTTATTAAATCAATTGAACAGATCAGTTTATTGAAATTGTTTTTTTGCATATATTTTACTAAATGTCTAATTTTTTTAAATTTTTCCTTGAAATTATCAAATCCGAGCTTGATTTTCACCGGTGTTTGGTCTGGTTGCAGGGAAATGTGATTCTGGTTGAGCATTGTAAGTATTTCTATACCGGTTTCATTATCAGCAGATATGCTTTGTATCACCTCCTTTTTTTCCATTTTCAGCAGTTGCATGACACACTCATGCAGTTTTCCTGAAAAGTGGTAGTGGTTATTTTCATCCATTGAAAGCTTAAGGCCGTGAATCACAGGAAGAGGCTTTATAGTATTATTAAGCTCCTTAGTTTTGATGCTTTTACTCTTCTCTTTATTGTTGTTTTTATTGTAAACCTCATTGCCTATTCCATCATTTTCAACAAAGGGTTCTCCTTTTGTATTTATAATAATATCAGCCTTGTCATCTATCCTTACCACGGCAAGGGGTTGCTGCTCTTTTATTTTTATTTCAAGGCCTGACGGCATTATCCTGGTTACCGAAGCATCATCAATCCAGGGATGAGAAATTAGCCTTTTTTTTAAATGACCAAGGTTCAGGTCAAGGATATTTATCCTTTCTGTAATTCCTGAATATTCAATTATTGAATCTTTTGTAAGTTTTTGATTGCCGGAAACAGATATATTTACAAGAGAGAACAGCTTTGACTGTGTTGCAGCATTTTCCACAAAAATGAAAAAAAGGGTTGTAAGTGTGATTACAATAATAATTGTTATCACTTTAAGCCCTACTTCAATGTGTCCCATAAAATCAAAGGGAGCAACCGCAACATCATTTTTACGTGGGCGGTATCTGTTCTCTTTTTTCTTTTTGTTCATGGCCTTCTATTGTCTCTCAGGCTGTTTTATTTTCATTCCCCTTTAAGAATAACTTCTTCATAAAGGGTAATACCGAATTTATCCTTGATTTTGGCTTTTACAATCTCATTGAGGCTTAAAATATCCTTTGCAGTTGCATTGCCCATATTAACTATGAAATTGGCATGGATATCAGATATCATGGCATCGCCTACTCGATGTTTTTTTAGGCCTGCCTTGTCAATGAGTGCACCTGCACTCTCTCCTGTTTGTGGATTTTTGTAAAAGCAGCCGGCAGATGGCACTCCATGCGGCTGTGAATGCTTCCGTTTTTCCATCAGGGTTTGCCAGGATGCTATGATTTTGCTCTTTTCTTCTTTTTTCATCAAAAATGATGCTTTGAGCATCATTGGAGAACGGGGTGAATTCTTTGAAGCACAATCACATTCCAGGGAAGGGAATTGGGTTTTACGATGCGAAAATACAAGTTGTGATCTGTGAAGCTTCTCAACTGTTCCATCATCTTTTAGCATATCAATGGAGTAAAGATAGTCGGACATTGTTCCCATACCTGTTCCAGCATTCATCATAACAGCTCCGCCAACTGTTCCTGGAATACCTGCTGCAAAACTTAAATCCCCAAGTCCCCAGGCCATGGTTCTTTTGCAAAGGGTGGAAAGTCTTGTGCCCGCTGATGTTGAGACAATAAATTCATCTCCATCCCTGTCATTGATTTCAATTTCATCTTTCATCCCTGCAAGGGAGAGCACAAGCCCCCTGATCCCTTTATCCCTTACAAGAATATTTGTGCCACTGCCCATTATTGTGCATTGAAGAAAATTTTCTCCTGCAATTTCAAGGATCTGTTTAAGTTCATCCGAATTTGCAGGCCGTGCAAAATAGTCGGCAGGCCCTCCAATTTTGAATGAAGTGCAGGATTTCATCATTACATTTTTGCCAACAGGCAGGTTCAGAGGAAATTTGATATCTTTTTCCAGCTTTTTATCATTACATGATTTCAAGAAGCTTTTCTCCAACTCTGTAAACATTACCGGCACCAAGTGTTAAAACAAGATCTCCGGAAGATATTCTCTTTTTGAGCACTGTAAGACAACTTTCGGTGTCAGGGACAAACAACACATCTTTATGGCCGTGGTCACGGATGGCCTGACACAGGGACTCTGAGTTTACTCCTTCAATGGGAGCTTCACTTGCTGCATATATGGGCAGGGATATAAGAATGTCAGAGTGGTTGAAAGCTCTTGTAAAATCATCAAAAAGCGCCCTGGTTCTTGTGTATCTGTGGGGCTGAAACACCACAACCATCCTTCTGTTCGGCCTGCTCTCCCTTATTGCCTGGAGTGTTGTTGCTATTTCTGTGGGATGGTGGCCATAATCGTCCATTACAATTACATCAGAGGAGTTTTCATCGGTAAATATTTTTTCTCCCGAAGTGTGTTCATTATATTTAAGATCAATATATTTAAGATCAATGTACCCCTTCACCTCCATACGGCGTTTAACACCCTCTATTTTTTCAAGTGCACATTTAATTGTTTCAAAGGGGACATTCAGTTCAAGAGCAACTGCAATGGCCGCAAGTGCATTTGATATGTTGTGCCTGCCTGCAAGGCTTAGAGTAACATTTCCAAGGGTTTCGCCGTGGTGGACAACCTGGAAAATTCCGTTGTTGTCCTTAAAAGAGATATCCCTTGCCTGGAGATCTGCCTGGGCTGTCAATCCAAATGTTGTGTGGCGAACATGAATTTTCGGAAGAATGTCCTGTATATGCTCATTGTCAAGGCACAGTACAGCAAGGCCATAGAAAGGTACAGAGTTTATAAATTGTATGAATTTCTCTTTTATATCTTCAATATCTTTATAAAAATCAAGATGTTCAAGGTCAATATTGGTTACAGCGGCAATTGCAGGGGCATATTTGAGAAAAGATCCGTCACTTTCATCTGCCTCTGCCACAATATACTCACCTTTGCCGTGGAGTGCATTGGTGCCAAGGCTTTTGAGCAGTCCTCCTATAACAACTGTTGGATCAAGGCCTGCACTGTTGAGAATATGTGCAATCATGGCTGTTGTTGAGGTCTTGCCGTGTGCCCCTGATACAGCAATGGCATATTTGATACGCATAAGCTCTGCAAGCATCTCCGCCCTTGGTATAATGGGAATTCCGTTATTTCTGGCTGCTGTGACTTCCGGATTGTCATGGGCAATGGCTGTTGATGTGACAATTACATTTGCATTTTTGATATTGTTCTCATTATGACCCTTGCAGATTGTTGCCCCAAGGGATTCAAGACGGTCAGTTATGGGAGATATCCTGATATCAGAGCCGGATACATTATAGCCGAGGGTGAGCAGAAGCTCTGCAATGCCGCTCATCCCTATTCCACCTATGCCAGTGAAGTGTATGTGATAATTTTTTTGATACATCAAGGTTCCTTTTCAAGCCCCTAAAAAAGCAGCTTTTTATCATTTGCCACGTTAATGCATATTTGGGCAATTGTTTCATCTGCATGGGGATGCCCAAGTTTTAAAGCATTTGCTGACATATTTTTCATTAATTCAGGATTTTCATATGCAAGGGTTATCTTTTCTATAATGTCATCAGGTGAAAGTTCCCTGTCATTAATCATCCAGGCAGCTTCATTATTAACAAGGGAAAGAGCATTAAAAGTCTGGTGATCATCTGCTGCATGGGGATATGGAACCAGCAAAGAAGGCTTGCCAAGTGCTGTTATCTCCGAAAGTGTCCCAGCACCTGACCGGCATATTACAAGATCAGAGATGGCCATAATTTGAGGCATATCATGGAAAAATGCTTTTGCTGTTATTTTGTTGTGGAAGTTGTCCGTTTTCCTCTCTGATGCTGTTTCAGACATTTCTGAAGAGAAAAATTTTTCATACTCTTTAATTATACGCTCTTCGTCAAGTGAGCCTGTCTGATGTATAATGTGATATCCTTTTACTGCGCAGCTTAGGGAATTTTCATTACAATTATTTCTGTTCTTTTGCTTTTCTATTTCTATTTCTTTGTATTTGCCTTTACCGTTAAAATCTTCTTTGTTTTTTGGGTCAGAAGTAAAGGAGGGATTTTGCCATGAAGTTTTAGACGAGTACACTTTTCTATTAAAGTTTGTATTGTTGATAAAGTTTATCTTTGTAACGGCATCCACAAAAGCACTGTTAATAGACTTTGCTCCCTGACTGCCTCCAGTAACGAGGATTGTGAATTTTTTGCAGTAGATGTTTTTGTGTTGATCTTCAGATGTTCCAGTTTTACCGGAATTACTCTGACATCTATTTAGATGTTTGCTTATGTTTACACTTTGTCTGATGGGATTGCCTGTGTGCAGAGTTGATTTTTTATGCTCAAAACCCTTTGTATTTTGAAATGATGTAAATATAATATCAACAACTCTGGACAATATCCTGTTGGTAATTCCTGCAATGCTGTTCTGTTCGTGTATGGCCGTTTTGATTCCACATAATTTTGCTCCTAAAAGCACAGATCCTGAAGAGAATCCTCCGACACCAATAACCATATCTGGTTTGAAATTTATTATTATCTTTATGGCTTGCAGAACGGAAACTGGTATCTGTAAAAGGGCTGTTATTTTTTGGAATATACCTTTTCCTTTTATTCCGCTTGAGATAATTTTTTTATGTTTAAATCCGTAGTTGTCAAGGGTCTTAGTCTCAAACGGTGCGCCTGTCCCCACAAAGAGTATTTGGCTCTCCTGTTCAAGGCGTAAAATAGCCTGGGCAATAGCAATCCCCGGGAAGAGATGCCCCCCTGTTTTTCCCCCTGCGATTATAAATTTCAATCTTTTTTTCAATGTTTTGCCTTAAAGAAAAAAGCGTAAAGTGAGCATTAAGGAATTGATTTTTAATAACCAACATGGCGGTTCACCGCCACAATCGAAGAGATGAAAGTCATTTTAAAACAGCCTGTTACAGAGACTTTCATATAACGTACATGGCTGATGACCGCCACAATCGAAGAGATGAAAGTTGTTTTAAAAACAGCCTGTTACCGAGACTTTCATATAAAACTTGCCCATTCACCTCGCCCCCAGACACATTTTACAGACTTGGGAGGGGGAGTTTGGGTAAGTTAATTAAACCCAATTACTAAGCATGACTGATTTTCTATGACTTTTTATGGGAACCTATGTTCATTAATATGCCCATGCCTGCCATGCTTATTAAAAGGGAAGTGCCGCCATAACTTAAAAAGGGCAGTGTCAGACCTTTTGTTGGCAGAAGTCCCATGGTAACCCCTGTGTTTATTGTCACCTGTAGTGCCAGTGCAATGGTGAGGCCGGCTGCTGTTAATGTTCCGAAAAGGGTATCTGCCTCCTTTGCAATGCGCGCTCCTCTCATAAGTATTATCCCATAAAGTACAAGAATGATAAGTACTCCAAAAAGTCCAAGCTCTTCTCCAATTATTGAGAGTATAAAATCTGTATGTGGTTCCGGCAGGTAGTGCAGTTTCTGCATGCCAAGACCTATCCCTTTTCCAAAAAGTCCTCCTGAACCAAATGCCTTGAGGGAGTGAGTAATCTGGTACCCTGTATCCTGGGGATCATCCCATGCATAGAGATATGCAAAGAGCCTTTCCATTCTGTAGGGAATCTTGTACACCTGAAAATAGACAAGTGGTATAATAATGGGGATAAGGCTTGCCAGATGCAGGAGTCTGACTCCGGCAACAAACATCATTCCCCATGTTATAGCTCCAAGTATAACAACACTGCCAAGATCAGGCTGACTGAGTATCAGCAACGATAAAAGTCCAAGCAGTATCAGATGGGGGAAAAAACCCACAAAAAAACGATGTATCTGTTCCTGTTTTTTATTAAGTGAATAAGCAAGAAAAATCACCATTGCAAGTTTTGTAAACTCTGAAGGCTGAAACGACATTCCGCCAAGTTTTAGCCATCTGTATGCTCCCCCTGCCTTAACTCCCAGCCCTGGAATTTTTACAGCAGCAAGAAAAATAAATGCAGATACAAGAATAATATATGCCAGTGGATTGAGTATTTTGTAGGGTACAGAAGCTGCAATAAACATGACCAGAAAACCCAATGCACAGAATACAAGCTGTTTCTGAACATAGTGAAATGCTGTGCCGTGCTCGGAAAAACTTATTGATGCACTTGCACTGTGTATCATGATAAGCCCAAGTCCTGCCAGAATTGCAACCGGAAACAGTATGGCAAGTTCATTGAGGAATGGGTGTATATCTTTTTTTGTTTTGTTTTGTGCCATATCAACTATTACATGCTTTTTCGTTATATTTTAGCTTTAAGCCAGCCACCTTTTGCACAAAATCCTCTCCTCTGTGTGCATAACTTTTATACATATCAAAGCTTGCACATGCAGGGGAAAGTAAAATGGTATCACCATATGATGCGCTTTCAAAAGCAACTCTTACAGCATCTTCCATGGATAGTGCCATATTGAAATTTGCCCCTGCATCATAAAGGGCATCCTTTAATTTACTCCTTGCTTGTCCCATTGCAACAATTTGTTTTACTTTTGGTGTAATGAATGGCTTTAAAACTGAAAAATCAGTGGATTTTTCCTCTCCGCCCATGATCAGTATGATATTGCTTTCAAAAGCTTCAATGGCTCTTATTACTGCATCTGTGTTGGTTGCCTTGGAATCATCGTAAAAATTAACTCCATTAATGGTCTCCACATACTCTGTTCTGTGTGGAAGCCCCTTAAAATCAGCAAGTATTTTTTTTATGCCTTCATGGGTTCCGCCAGCAAAGATGGATGCCATTATTGCTGCTTCCATATTTTCACGGTTGTGTTTTCCCAGAAGAGTTGATGCCGACATATCTATTTTAAAATCATTCAATATATTAAGGTTTGTGATTGAATTAAAGTTGCTGATTAACGGGTTAGCAGAGGCATTAAACAGGCAAATAAGGGATTCAATACCAGAAATACGGGCTTCTGCGTCTGTTATGGTACTGTTTATTATTGCATACCCATCCTTTTTCTGGTTTTTGAAGATGCTCCATTTTGATTCTTCATATGCCTTAAAACCAGGGTATCGGTTAAGATGATCTTCTGTAATGTTCAGAAGTACTGCCACATCAGGAGCAAAATTTGTGGCTGTATCCAGTTGAAAGCTGCTCACCTCCACAACAACAACATCCGCAGGTACATCAAATTTACCTCTTATATCTTTTTCAAGGCAAGATATAAGAGGAGTGCCAATATTGCCGCCTGTAAAGACCTTTTTTCCGGATGACTCCAGCATCTTGCTTACCATTGTTGTGACTGTGGTTTTGCCATTGGTTCCTGTTATTGCAACAACAGGCTTTTTTATTAACTCACAGGCAATGTCCATCTCACCCCTTATGGGAATTCCTTTACTGCGTGCCATCTGAAAGGGTTCACTGTTAAGTGGAATTCCAGGGCTTGCCACAACAAGATCTGCACTCTCAAAGGTGCCGAGGTTGTGAAAACCAATCTCTGTTTTTATACCAAAGGATTCAAGTAGCGGTGCTACATCCTGCCTTGCAGGATCAATATCGGTTGCCGTAACATCATAACCCTGTTGAGCAAGGAATTTTGATGCAGCAACCCCTGACTTGCCAAGACCTGCAACTACAATTTTTTTTCCCGCTGAAATAGAGTTCATTTTTACCTTGATATAGCTTTCCAGAAAAAAATTTAATTTTGGTCAAAAAAATTAAACCAGATAACAGATAGTTAGACATTTCCATTATCAATTTAATTATCTGGAATACTATAGTATAAAAAATTTTTATCATATCTTCTGCAAAAGCAAGATGTTATGGAAAAGCCCGTCTCAAGTGGGCTAAGTTCTTTATCTTATCTTAAGGGTACTTAAGGATACCAGTGCCAGTGTGATGGCAATGATCCAGAACCTTACAATTACCTTGCACTCCGGCCAACCCTTAAGCTCAAAGTGGTGGTGAAGCGGAGCCATTCTAAAAATTCTTTTTCCATTGCTCATTTTGAAGTAGGCAACCTGGATAATTACGGATAGGGCTTCAATTACAAAAAGACCTCCTACAACAAGCAGAATTATCTCCTGTTTGGTTACAACTGCAATGGTTCCAAGTATTGCACCAAGTGGAATAGAACCGGTATCACCCATAAAAACCTGTGCAGGATGGGCATTGAACCACAAAAAGCCAAGCCCTGCTCCGGCAAGAATTCCGCATATGATGGTTATCTCCCCACATGAAGCAATGTGCTGTACCTGTAGATATTTTGCTATATTTATATGACTTGCAACATAGGCAAACAGCATGTATGTCACAGCCGCAATGATAATTGGTCCTATTGCAAGCCCGTCAAGCCCGTCTGTGAGGTTAACAGCATTGGATGTTCCCACAATGATTAATGTTGCAAACGGGATATACCACATACCAAGATCAGGTGAAAGTGTTTTCAGGAAAGGAATGGTAATTCTTGTGCTGAAATCAGGACAATTGTATATAAGCCAGCTTATGCCGCCCGCAACTGCCACCTGAAGCATAAATTTCCCCTTTGCAGTAAGTCCCATGTTCCTTTTTTTTATGAGCATCATGTAGTCATCAATGAAGCCTATCATGCCAAACGAGAGGATAGAGAGCAGAATTATTGTGACATAGTAGTTGTCAAGTCTTGCCCATAAAAGTATGGATGAAATTATTGAAAAAAGAATGAGAATTCCCCCCATTGTAGGGGTTCCCTCTTTTTCAAGGTGACTTTTGGGGCCGTCAGCCTGAATGAACTGGCCGATCTGCATTCTTGAGAGCCTTTTTATTACATAAGGCCCCAGAATAAAGCAGATAAGAAATGCCGTCAGCCCACCGTATATGGTACGGAAGGTGATATAACGGAAAATATTGAGAAAAGAGAGTACGTTATGGAAATTATGAAGTTCGTATAGCATGTTCTATCCGTTTGTTCTGGGGTTTCAGTGGCTGTTTGACGCAAGTAGCGTAAGTCAAGATAAAAGTGTATTGAGGATCTCTTCCATTTTCATGCCTCTTGAGCCTTTAATTAATATACAGATCTCTTTGGCATTTTCTTTTTTGCTCTTTTCAATGTATTCTGTAAGACTTTTGGTTATTTCACTTTTTGTGCCATTGAATAGAACATCCCTGGCAAGACCTGCATGCAGGGCACCTTTTATAATATCTTCAGATCTTTCTCCAGATGTATAAAGTCTTGATATTGAAGCATTTGCAGCCGCTTCCCCTACGCTGAAATGAAGAGCTGGGCTTTGTTCTCCAAGCTCCAGCATATCTCCAAGTACAGCAATGGCCTCTTTGCCTGAGCTGAGCTTCTGCAATGTGGCAATAGCACCTTTGACAGACGCAGGGTTTGCATTGTAGGTGTCGTCAATCAGAGTCAGATGCCCTTTTTTTATTATGTTCATCCTGCCTTTGACGGGCTGGAAAATTGACAATCCATCTTTGATTTCACTTATGGATATTCCGGCAGCAAGTGCAGCAGAGCAGGCTGCAAGTGCGTTGTCGAGCATGAAAGTTGCTGGGGAGTTTATGAAAAGAGTTTCATTCTTGAATCTGTAACCGCTCAAGGATGTGGAAATAGTGAATGAGATTCCGTTACCTGTGAACTCTTTTTTTTCTTCAGTGACAAAAAAGATATTATTCTCCCCTTTAATTTCAATGTCCGGCACCTCTTTTAATTGCGTGCCAAAAAAGATAGTATTGCTTACACGGGGATTATTAGCTCGTTTTTTAAGAATAATCTGTTTGCTCGGATCATTTCCATTTATTATAAGGGTGCTTTTATCTTTCATTCCTTCTGATATTTCTGCCTTTGCCATTGCGACATTATCTCTATTTCCCATGCCTTCAAGGTGTGCATCTGCTGTATTTGTTATGATTGCAATGTCAGGCATGGCAATTTTTGAAAGTCTTGATATTTCACCAGGATGATTCATTCCCATTTCCACAACTGCCCATTCATGGTGACCGGATAGTTTAAGAAGTGTGAGAGGCAGACCTACTTCATTGTTGAAATTTCCGGATGTGGAAAGGGTTCTAAATTTCTGACTGAATATGGACGCTGCCATTTTTCTTGTGGTTGTTTTCCCGTTTGAGCCTGTAATGGCAAGGACTTGAACGCCTGATCTTATCCTCTGATATCTTGCAAGCATGCCAAGTGCTTCAAGGGTGTTATTGACCCTAAAAAAAATGGCATCTCCTTTGAGTCTCAGGAAAGTTTTGTCAACTATAAATGCCTTAACCCCTTTTTTGACAAGATCAGGAATAAAATCGTGGGCATCGAAATTTTCACCTTTTAGTGCAAGGAAAATATCATCTTTTTCTGTGATTCTTGAGTCAGTTGATACTCCTTTAAAGCAGGGTATCTTGTTTTTTAAAGCATCTTTTGTCCTGGAGGCGCTTTGAAATATGAAGTTTTTATTCTCACTTTCATTCTCCATATTGACCTGATCTGTAAAATCCAGAGCCTGTGAAATATCGTAAAAAGACCAGGCTATTGGTGAAAAATCACAGTCAGTGTATTTCTCTTTTCTGTTAGAAGATGATTTCTCTTTTCTGTTAGAAGAAGATTGGCAAAAAGGTTTTGCATCAAATATTGTGGCTGCCTGCCTTAATATCAGGCGGTCATCAAAATCAATTTTTCCACTTTTGATAATCTGATAGGTTTCATGACCCTTGCCGGCAGCTATTATGATGTCTCCTGGTTTTGATAAGGCCACTGACATTTCAAGGGCCTTTTGTCGGTCAGGTTCAATAATTAGCTCTTTTGCAGAATAAGTTTTATCTTCACCAATGCTCTTATTTTCAGAAAGGGTAGATGTTTCAGCAGTGGACTTTTTTATGGATGGTGTTACTTTGTTAACTCCATCCATGATATCCGCTATTATTGAATCTGGATCTTCGGTTCTTGGATTGTCTGATGTTACAATCAGTATGTCGCTGTATCTTGCAGCAATCTCTCCCATTATGGGGCGCTTTGTTCTGTCCCTGTCTCCTCCGCATCCACAAATTGTGATAAGTCGTGCAGGCGCTCTCATTTTCAGGGTTTTCAGGATGGATTCAAGGGCATCCGGAGTGTGGGCATAATCTACAAAAATGTGGCGATTACCTCTGTTTTCAACCCTTTCAAGACGGCCTGGTACCCCATGACACGACTCAATACCTGACTTTATGAAATTTGTGTCAACTCCAAGGGCATGGGCAGCACCTGCTGCACACAAAATATTTTCAAGGTTAAAATCCCCTGCAAGATTCGATGAAAAAGAGAATGAACAGCGATCAATGTGTATATTTCCTTTAAGTCCCTTTATATCATCTTCAATATCACTTGCCGAAACCATTGAGGGGGTTGCAGAAACCATTGAGGAGGTTGCAGAAACCATTGAGGGGGTTGCCGAAACCATTGAAGGGGTTGCTGTAGGCTCTTTTTTCCCAGAAAAATTATCTCTTTTATGCTGGCGGGCTTCTGTGCAAAGGTGGTTTTTTGTGTTAAGGCCGTTTAGTGTGGCGCAAAGGTGATTGTCTGCTTTAAGGCAGGTTACTGTGGTGGAGTCTGCCGGAAGCAGGGAAGAAAGCTCTTTGCCATAGTCATCTTCAATATTGATGACAGATTTTCCATTCTTGCCACCTCGTTTCAGCAGTTTTGTAAAAAGCCTTTTCTTGCAGGCAAAGTATGCTCCCATGTTTTTGTGGTAATCAAGGTGATCACGGGTAAGATTGGTGAATATGGCAACGTCAAAAGCACACTCTCTGACCCTGTGAAGATCAATGGCATGGGAAGATACCTCCATTATTACATGGGTTACACCTTGGTTTTTCATATCAGAGAGAATTCTGTGCAGATCAATTGATTCAGGAGTAGTAACGGGATTATCAAATGTCTGGCCTTTATATCTGTAATTGAGAGTGCCTATAACTCCTGTCTCAAAACCTGCCTCATTAAAGATGTTTTCAAGCAGCCAGGCAGTAGTGGTTTTGCCATTTGTTCCGGTTATGCCTGTTAGCACCATACTGCCTGAAGGATTGCCGTAAAAACGGGATGCAATTGATGACATTGCCTTTCGTGTATCCTTTACCTGAGCTACTACAGGGTATTTTGTTGCCAAAGGATCTTTTATGGTAAGTTGTATGTCTCTTTTTGTATCTGTAATAATGGCGGAAGCTCCATTGGCAACTGCCCTGTCAATGTAGTCATGACCGTCATGTTGAAATCCTTTTATGGCAATGAAAAGCCCTCCTTTTATTACATCCTGGGCAGATGCATGAATTGATGTTATCTCAGGATCTGTGTCTGGATCTGACGCAGGGTCAATTGAACGTGTCCAGACAGGAGTACACTCTTTTATAAGATAGGAGAGTTTCACTGGTTATGCTCCGTTTTTGTATTTATGTCAGGTGGAATTTTGAGATAGTGGAAACTTTCACTGAAGATTTTTTTTACAGCAGGAGCTGCAACAACTCCTCCGTAGTGGGATTTGGGCGGTTCATCAACAACCACAAGCACCGCAAGTTCAGGGTTTTCCATGGGAGCAAATGCTGCAAAAAGTGCAGTATATCTGCTTTTGGAATAGCCTCCACTTTTTGACACCTTTTGTGCGGTTCCTGTTTTCCCGCAGACACTGTAACCGTTGAGATCAGCCTGGGTTGCTGTTCCTCCCTCCTCAACCACGGCACGCATCATATCCTTTACCTTAATGGCGGTACTCTTTGAGATAACCCGTTTTATGCTCTCTGGAACAAATGGCTGCCTGATCTCACCGTTGCTATCTTTTATCTCTTTTATAATACGGGGTCTCATAAGAGTTCCACCATTGGCAATTGCACTTATAGCGTTGATAAGCTGTACAGCAGAGACAGAGATTCCCTGGCCAAAGGAAATTGCGGCTGTATCAATTGCTGACCATCTGTCGTAATGGCTTAGAAGACCTGGGGAATCCCCGGGACACTCAATACCGCTCTCTTTTCCAAAACCAAATGATAAAAGTGTGTTGTAAAGTTGTTTTTTTCCCATGATTTCAGATAATTTTATTGCCCCTATGTTGCTTGAATATTTGATTATCTGCTTAAGTGTGAGCCATTCATACTCGTGTGTATCATGGACAGTTGAACGCCCGACCCTGTATTTGCCGTTTTCACAAAAAAATATGGACATGGGGGTTGCAATCTCAAGCTCCATGGCTGCTGCTGCCACAAAAACCTTCATGGTGGAGCCTGGCTCAAAGGGATCTGTTACACTTCTGTTTCTCCATCTGTCTCTTTCAAAATCCGTGAAAGAGTTTGGATTAAAGGCGGGAGCATGTGCCATGGCAAGTATCTCCCCTGTGGATGGAATCATCACAATGGCCATGCCTGATTTGGCTTTATGCTCGGTGACTGCCTGTTCCAGAGCTTTTTCAGCAATAAACTGTATTGTGCTGTCAATGGTAAGCACAATTGTGTCACCTTTTAATTTGTCTCTAAGATCTTTCTCCTCGCTGTAGTATCTGCCGGCTGCATCTTTTTCTATGGTTATACGTCGGCTCTCTCCATTGAGTATCTTGTTGTACTGGAATTCAATACCTTCAAGCCCTTTGCCGTCTGAACCTGTAATTCCGGTAACCTGTGCTGCAAGCTCTTTTTGAGGGTGAAAGCGGATAAGATCATCCTTAAAAAATATTCCTTTAAAGTTGTATTTTTTGATTTTTTCAGATTCTGATGGGGATATTTTGCGTTTTATCCAGACAAAGCTCTTTTTGCTCTCTAAGTTTTTCTGAAGTTTTTTACGGTTAACACCGAGAATTTCTGCAAGCTTTTTGGCTGTAGCGGAAGCATCAACAACCATGCGGGGATTAGCTGCAACCGACAGGGTGTCTATTGTTATGCAGAGCTTTTTCATGTTTCGATCCACAATATCTCCGCGCTTGCCATTGACAGTTATCTGGCGGATATACTCTTTTTCAGCCTTTTGTGTAAGCTCCGAGGATTGAAATATCTGAATATCAACAGCTTTCATTGCAAGAAGCAGCATGACAAAAACAAGAGCCCATTGCAGAAATGTAATTCTGGCATTGATTCCCTGGTTGGTTTTTGCTTTGGAGTCTGGTTTCTTTCCTGGTGCCATGCACTATCTCCTCACATCTCCATGTAGATGACCTGCTCAGGTTCGGGAATTTTAAGTTTCAGTTTTGTTCTTGCAATGTGTGCAATTCTTTCCGGAGAGAGAAGTCGTTCATATTCAATGGCCAGGGATTCCCTGTATGCTTTCAGACGCTTCTGATTCTGTTTTTCAAGGGATATCCTAAAACCGGTTTCCGTATAGTTAACCCTGCACATTGTATAGAGAAACAGCTCCGCAAGAAAGAAGGCAAGCACAATCATCCATTTGCCAAGCATCTTTTTTTTTTGCATTATCTGCTCTTTTTTCATGGTGCTGTCTGCTCTCTGGATTGTCTTGTGCATTTTTCTCATCCTTTCCGGCGAGGGCTTCTTCAAGTTTAACGTGTGGGGTTGTTTTTTATATAATTCAAAGGTTAAAGGCATTGGCTGCCCGTCGATCAAAGCTTGAAAGAAGAGGAGCCTGTTTACAGTTTTTCTGCAACCCTCATCTTTGCACTTCTTGAGAGGGGGTTTTCATGGATTTCGTCATTGCCGGGTATTACAGGTTTTCTGGTGATTGATTTCAGATCAGGGACAAATCCGCAGGTGCATCTTGGAAAATCCCTTGGACAACTGCACCCGTAACCCTCTTCCCTTGAACGGATGGCCTGTTTTACAATCCTGTCTTCAAGGGAGTGAAATGATATGACACATAGCCTTCCTGAGCTTTTGAGCATTTCAGGAGCTTTGTTCATGAATATTTCAAGTTGTTCAAGCTCCTTGTTCACGGCAATTCTCAATGCCTGAAATACCCTTGTGGCAGGATCTGTCTTTTGGGTATGTATAAGTTTTGCAGGCATGGTCTCCCTTATAAGAGCTGCAAGTTGAGCCGTGGTTTTTATGGGTGCAACTCTTCTTTGTTCTACAATTTTTCGGGAAATTTTCCGTGACATTCGCTCTTCACCATAACGGAAAAAAATATCTGTCAGCTCTTTTTCAGAATAATTTTCTATAATGTCTGCTGCTGTAAGGTTGTTTCTTGTATCCATTCGCATATCAAGAAACTCATCTTTTTTAAAACTAAACCCTCTGTTGCTTTCCATAAGCTGATGAAAGGAGAGCCCAAGATCAACAAGAATTCCGTCAACAGCTTTTATTTCAAGTTTGTTCAGTATATCTGGCAGGGATGAGAAATTGTCATGGAAGAGGAAAACTCTCCCATGGAAAGGCATCAGCTCTTTTCTGGCATTTTCAATGGCATCTGCATCCTGATCAATTCCGATGAGTATTCCAGAAGGTGCTGTTTTTTCAAGTATTCTGCGGGAATGGCCGCATCCGCCAAGGGTTCCATCCACATAAATGCCATTTTGTTTCAAATTAAGATGATGACATGTCTCCTTGGGGAGTACAGACTTGTGTGTAAATATCATGAGCATTTATCCATGGGGGGTATCCCGTAAAAACGCCTGAATTGATCTGCAATCTACAAACCAAGAGAAGCAATCTCTTCCTTGACTTCCGGTTTTTCAAGCTCTTTTTCTATCCGCTTGTTTTCATTTTCCCATCTGTCCCGTGACCATATCTCAAAGTGGTCAAGGATTCCAACAAGGACAATGTCCTTGTCAAGGTCAGCATATTCCCTTAATGTCGGTGGAATGAGTATTCGGTCTTGTTTATCACACATGCATTCACATGCATTTCCAAGAAAAAAACGCTTGAAATGACGCATGTGCATATTTTTTGCAGAAATTATCTTTTTTTCTATCTCTTTCCAGTCATTAAATGTATAACCATAAAGACAGTTATCCATGTTTGTCAGCATGACTCCATTTCCACCACTTGCCCTTATATAATCCCTGAATCTTGCAGGAATTATAAGGCGACTCTTTGGGTCAATGGTATGAAATGAGCTTGACCTGAACATGTTTTTATATGAAGGTCTCCGTAAATGGCTGTTTTAAGCTATCATGGCCGTAGGGTAGAGAGACAAGGCATGCCTTGTCTCTACGGATGGCTGCAAAATTGAATCAAGCCCCTTTTTTTTCTCCTGAAATTAGCGGGAACTTTTTACTCCACAAAACTCCACTTTTTTGATTAATCTTGCTGAAAAAAAAGTGTATGTCAAGAAAAAAATTGTCATTTTCATGTTTGTTTAATCTTTTTCCTCCACCTATAGCACTTCTGATTAATGCTTCTGTTGGCATGTGGTTTTTTGATATAATAACAGATAGTTATATTATTTTTGTGCTTTGTGGCTGTTTTGGCTGTATGTTTTTCGGACAACCTTTAGATGCTTACAGATAAAAGGCTTTGGAGTAAAGTGGAGTAATGTGGGGGGTGTTTTGAAAGACTTTTGGCAAGCTTGTGTTTAATTATTGTGTTTTCTTGTCTGTTGTGCTAAGAATAAAAAATAAAAACAAGTGGTTATAAGTGGAGTGATCTGTGGGGCTTTGTGGAGTACCTCTCCCTTGTATTTGGAGCAGGAATATCTATTAAAAAATTATTATAGTATTCCAGATAATTAAATTGATAATGAAAAAGTCTAACTATCTGTTATCTGTATTAATAATTTATTTACTAATTTATTTACCAAAAAATAAAATAACGTACATGGCGGATACCTTCCACAATCTAAGGAGTGAAAGTCGTTTTTAAAACAGGCTGTTACAGAGACTTTCATATAAATTTTCTGGAAAGCTATAGCTTGCGGGTATAATGGTGTTAAAAATGGATATCAAACAACCTTTTACAATTCTTGCAGTAGATGATCATCTGATGAATCTTAAGCTGATTGAAAAATCTCTTTCCAAGGAAGGTTATCGGGTATTGTGCGCTCCGGATGGGCCAAAGGCAAGAGAACTTGCCATTACTGAACTACCGGATCTGATTCTTCTGGATATTCAGATGCCAGGAGAAGATGGCTTTGCTGTCATACGATTTCTAAAGGATAACCCTGCAACGGCATCAATTCCGGTGATTTTTCTCACAGGCGTCAGTGAGGTGCACTCCAAACTAAAGGGGTTTGATCTTGGAGCTGTGGATTACATAACCAAGCCATTTCACAATCTTGAAGTAATTGCCAGGGTTCGTATCCACCTGAAACTCTCCATTGCAACCAATTCTCTTATTGCAGAGCAGGCACATAAACTCCGTCAGGTTGCCGAAGCTCAGGAGTCAATGCTTCCGTTGCCTGAACACTATCCGGATGCAAGGTTCGGAGTATATTACAGAGCACTTGAGGAGGCAGGTGGAGATTTTTATGATATTCTTGAAATTTCTGATCAGATAACAGGATATTTTGTTGCTGATTTTTCAGGGCATGATATCAAGACAAGTTACATGACAGCTTCTGTCAAAGCTCTTCTTGCTCAGAACTGCACACCTGTATATTCTCCGGCAGAGAGTATGAAGATGATTAATGATGTTCTTGTTGAAATACTGCCTGATGGAAAATATCTGACTGCTGTATATGCCAGGCTTAACAGAGGTACAAGAAAATTGACACTGATCAATGCAGGACATCCACCTGTGGTACATGTTCCTCTTAAAGGGGAACCTGTTCTGCTTAGTTCGGACGGAGATGTGCTTGGTATGTTTAAGGATGCACAGTTTGGTATTACCCGTATAGATGTATCACCAGGTGATCGGATATTCATGTTCAGTGACGGCCTTGTGGAGTCTGCGGAAAACAACATTACATGGGCCACAGGTGCAAAGAGATTCCTTGCGGATTTTACAAGTGTTTCAACCTTTTCCATTGAGGATGTTCCCATGAAACTTATGGAAAAACTTTTTGGAACCCAAGAAGTTCCTGAAGATGACATTGTTGTGCTGTGTGTGGAGGTGTGATTATGCCAGAAGCCAACATGTTTGAAATTATTGAAAGCAATGACTCCCTTAAAATTGTATTCAGTTCAACAATGGTTAATATTGATCGTACATGTGATGAGTCTGCCCGTTTTTTGACGAGATGCATCAAAGGGATTTCAGAACATCTTTTTGCAATTCAACTTGTTATGCGTGAAGGATTGACCAATGCTGTGCGTCATGGCAACCAATTGGATGCCGGTAAAATCGTTAAATGTTCGCTGAAAGTTCTGCCAGATCAATTTATACGTATGGAGATAGAGGATCAGGGGGACGGCTTTAACTGGCGCAGTGAACAGGTTCGCCAGATGGATGATGAAGCTGACCATGGCAGAGGCCTTGTGATCATGTCACAATATTTTTCACGTTACTGGTATAATGACAGGGGCAACCGTCTTGTGCTGGAAAAGCAGATTGATATGAAATAGTTTGCCCGTTATTTGGTGTTTTATTACACTTTTGTGGACAACTCTCCCATTTGGGAACTTTTGGATAAGGCTACAAGTGTTGACCTGATTTAACGCATTGAAATAATATGCTATTTTTTATAAATACAAGCGGTTTTTAGCACAAAGAAACAGCGCTGCTAAAAAAGGCTGAATCTCCATTTGTAAGGGCTTTGCCATAAGGGAAGTACTCAAAGTCGAGACATATGATCTTTTAAGCCTTGTCAACACTGTCTGAATCAGGATTCCCAAGATTAACAAGATAAGGCAGGATTATCTATCCTGAGCATCCTATCCATCCTGGTTCAGACAACTGCAATAACTTCTGAAAAAGCAATAAGATGTCGATTTTGAGGAAGTACAATATAATTACAACTCCTGTGCCGCCTGTAATGTGATTTCTATTATTCTCGTGCTTATTCTTATATCATGCTGCAACAACTTGGCTATTAAAGGCTTTACCTCTTTTATTAGCCCCTCTTTTTTGCCTTTTAACAATATTCCCATTGTCCCTATTACTTCAATTTCATTCATTTTTGCGAATCTTCTTGCTTTCAAGTCATCAATTAGAGCAACAGCAGGAAGATTCTCCAATGCTAAAACGATTGTTTCAGCCTCTCCCGCTCCTATATCTGATGACAGAATTCTGACCGCCATTTTGTTCTTCACGTTTTTAGTTCTAACGTGCAAAAACAGTTCAAGCTCATTTGCAAACGGTTTATCTGTCCTCACAACTTCTTGAAACACTGCGGTCGGAGCATAAACCTTTTTATACATTTTTTCGAGGATTGCCAATTTTTCTATAATTGCAAGAGCTATGAGCGGTGAAGAATCTGCAATGACAATCATTTTTCCATTATCCTTTCTGCTTCCTCAATGAAATCATCAGTATCATAGTTTATTGCTGGTATCTCATATTTTCCAAGCTCAAACATAAAATCAATTTTGTTCATCTCTGCAAGCTCTGATGCTTTACCCATTGACAACTTTTGCATTCTGTAAAGTTCCATTGCCGCATACAACTTCATCTTTTTTATAAAATCACTTTTTGTCTCATTTAATGTGTATAGTATGTCTTGTGGTATATTTAATTTCAATTCTGTCATATTCATTTTATTCCATCCTATATTCTCTGGCAAACAGCACAGACTTATCAAAATACAACCTTTCTTTTCGGGTGTTGTTTAAGGATTCAAAATCTTTGGCCTGCACAAGCTCTTGAATCTCTTTTCCTACAAATTTCAGGATATCTATTTTTCGTTATTTCATGTGGTCGGGGAAGTATAATTCAATAATACACCCTTAGATATTTCCATAAAATGGTCAATCGCTCTCTTGGAGAGATATAGAACAAATAGTTAATGTAGTCAATCCGATGAATTATATATCTTCTATTTCCCGAACCGATAATTTTTTACCGTGAAAATGATTATCATTTTTATGTTTGGGGGTGATTGATACGCAATCAATCATGCCCGTTTACCGTGAAAATGACTATTATTTTTATATTTGGGGGGCAATTGATACGTAATTAATCAAGCCTGTTTACCGTGAAAATGACTGTCATTTTCCGGCGCAAGCATACCCATTTTGGGGGAACCTTAATCCGGAAAGTGTAAAGTTGTGAGAGACTCTCAACCAGGCTGCACAAAGAGAGATATTTGAGAATACGGCATCATAATTAAAGCATGTGAACCTGTTTACTCTTTTGAATTCATTGAGTATAATGAAAACAGTGCCGTTAAATTGCATATAACGAACGTGCCTGCTCACAGGCACAATCTAATGAATGAATAGCGTTTTAAAAAACAGTTAGTTACGGAAACTTGCTAATAAACGGCCATCTCAGCCCCCATCTGTCACAACGAACATTGAAACGAAGGGGGGGGGACTTTCCATATCCGCCTTTAACTGGTGCAGAAATGAATTCTGCCCTACTTGCGTTTTTAAAATCAGGCAAAATAAATTTTCAATACCATGGAGTATCAGAATGACGAATGTTGGATTTGCTGAACATCAAAACGACCTTCCTTCCGGTTTTTCCATCATCCACTCCAATCATCTTGAGACTTTGAGAGACGTAATGGTTGAGTGGATAAGAACCCACCCCTTGACTCCACTTGAGAATGAAATATTTCTTGTGCAGAGTAATGGAATGGCACAATGGCTGAAGCTTGGATTTGCCGCTGATGCTGGTTGCGGAATCAGTGCTGCTCTGGATATTCAGCTTCCCGGCAGATTCATGTGGCAGGCATACCGTGCTGTCCTGGGGGATGATGAGATACCTTTATCTTCAGCCTTTGAAAAAGAGCCTCTTGTCTGGCGTTTGATGAGACTTATGCCCGAACTTCTTTCTGAAACCTGCTTTGCTCCATTGCGTAGATTCTTGGAATTTTCGGATATTGAAGATGAGGCGCTTCAATCTGCAAAAGATTTATTAAATGAAAGTGTCATACGTAAACGATATCAGTTGTCGAGAAAACTTGCTGATCTTTTTGATCAATATCAGGTCTATCGTTCGGATTGGCTTGAAGCATGGGCTGATGGAGATGAGTATCTTACAAACAGCAGAGGTGAAAGATTTGCGCTTCCTGAAGAGCAGTTGTGGCAGGCGCGTATGTGGAGCAGAATCAGGGAGGATATGCCAAATCATCTGCGTCATACAAGTCGTTCCGAAGTACATAAAAAATTTATGAATGCAGTAAAAAAACTTTCATCAAGGCCACTGAAGTTGCCAAGGCGGGTCATTGTGTTTGGTATTTCTTCATTACCTGTTCAGGTTCTGGAGCTGCTTCATTCACTTTCATTGCACTGTCAGGTGCTGCTTTTTGTCAATAATCCCTGCCGACATTACTGGGCTGACATTATTGAAAATATTGATCTTCTCAAAATCAGGCGCGCACGCCATAGAAGAAAAGAAAAGAGACCGGATGATCTTGATCCTGATATTATGCACCATCACGTAAATCCTCTTCTTGCCTCATGGGGACGTCAGGGGCGTGATTATATTGGTCTTCTTTATGGATATGATACTCCTGAAGCATATCAGGGATCATTTGCTGCAATTGATATCTTTAAGGATGTTGTTGAACATGGTGAAACCCCAACGCCTTTGATGGGAGCGGGACTCTCAGCCGATGGAGGTGCTGTTATAGATGATAAAACCCCGACACTTCTTCAGCAGGTTCAGCAGTCTGTGCTGGATCTTGAACCTCTGCCTGATAAAAAATCAAAAAAAAAGATATCAAAGCGTGACAGATCTGTCATGTTTCAGTTGACACACAGCCGCCAGAGGGAAGTTGAGGTTCTTCAGGACAATCTTTTAAAAATGTTTGAATGTAATCCGGAACTTACTCCAAGGGATATAATTGTAATGACTCCGGATATTGATGCCTATGCCCCTTATATTTCAGGTGTTTTTGGAAATATCTTAAAGGAGGACAATCGCTATATACCATTTTCCATAGCTGATAATCCTGAGAGCAGGGTTGTGCCTTTTCTTCTTGCATTAGAGAGGCTTTTGGGATTGCCTGATTGCAGAATGACTTCCGGAGAGTTCATGGAGCTTCTTGAGGTCAGGGCATTCAGGCAAAGGTTTTCTATTAACTCAGGCGATCTTCCTGTTGTGCAAAGGTGGCTTGCTGATTCAGGTATCTGCTGGGGACTTGACAGTAACCACAGACAGAACTTTGATCTCCCTGGTGGTCTGGAAGAAAATACCTGGCTTTTTGGTCTCAGACGTATGCTTCTGGGTTATGCAACTGGTGCAGGAGAGTCATGGCGGGGTATTGAGCCATATGATGAGATAGGTGGGCTTGAGGCTGCTCTTGCAGGTCATTTGGCATCGGTGATTGAAAGGCTTGTTCTGTTGTGGAAAGAGCTGCAAACTCCGACAACTCCGGAACTGTGGGCATTGAGGATTCGTGAACTTGTTAAGCAATGTTTTGAGCCTTCTGAGAGTCGTGATCTCTTTGTTGTAAATCAGCTCAATGATATTCTGGACAGGTGGATATCTTCATGCAGGGATGCATCTTTTCAAGAGCCTCTCTCCCTCTCAGTGGCAAGGGAGTATATTCTGGGTGAGATGACAGAATACAGTATATCACAGCGTTTTCTTGCCGGAATGGTGAACTTTTGTACTTTGATGCCCATGCGTGCAATACCCTTTAAGGTGGTTTGTCTCCTTGGTATGAATGATGGTGATTTTCCACGATCACATCCGCCCCTTGATTTTGATCTTATGGCCATTCCCGGCTGCTTTCGTCCCGGAGATCGTTCAAGGCGGGATGATGACCGCTATCTTTTTCTTGAGGCTCTGCTTTCTGCAAGGGAAACATTGTACATAAGTTATATAGGACGCAGCATTAAGGATAACAGTGAACGTATGCCCTCTGTGCTGGTGGGGCAGCTTCGGGACTATCTGGAATCAGGATGGAGCTTTGGGTCAGAAGCTGCAGGCGACTTGAGTGACGACATTAAGATTTCAGCCTCTGTTCTGGAGCATATCTCCTGTCAGCATCCTCTTCAGCCTTTCAGCCGTGCTTATTTTAATAGCAAGAAACCAGATTCTCTTTTTACATATGCCCGTGAATGGAGAGACATTCTGGAATCCGATGGAATAGGGGAGTCAGGCAGTAAGGGTGAAACAGGGGAATCTGGCAGGAAGGGAGAATCAGCAGAGACGGGCAGGGGAGTAGAAACAGAAGATTCCGGTGCAATATTGAATGGGATTGAAGAAACCAGAAGATGTGGAATGAAAAACAGATCTTTGCCTCACCCACAGTTTGAAGGAGATCTCCAGGCTGCCGGCTTAATAAGATTTATGAAGAATCCTGTGCAGTTTTTTTTCAATCAACGCCTAAAGATCTATTTTGATGATGTCAGATCAAGTGATATTGAGAATGAACCTTTTGCGCTTGATAATCTCTCTCCGTTTCAACTGGGTTCTATTCTTTTAGGACAAGGGGTTGAAGCCTGTACACCTGTTAATCCTGATATCAAGGCAGCTCAAAGGGCAATACTCAGTAGCGCACAAAGTCTTCTTCGCACAGGCTGTTTGCCAATGAAAAGTGGTGGAGTTCGGGCGTTAAAACAGCTTGTTGAACCTGTTAACGTCATGCTGGAAAATCATTACAGACTCTGCATTAACTGGCCACAACCATGTGATGCTCTGGAAGTGCGACTCCCTTTTTCATTTAATGGATGTGGCTGTGATACCCTTGAAGACTGGCTTGACAGACTTTTTTGCAAGGAACAAAAATATGGGCGATGGGAGTTCTATCATGGTAATATTACAGATGGCAGGGGGAAAATAACCCGCCCATACTCATTTGTGGGGTTATGGGTCAAACACCTTGAAGGTGCTGCATCCGGTTTGCCATTGAAAAGTTATCTTGTTGCTCATGATGCTGTGGCAGGATTTTTACCCGTTGAAAGTGAAATGGCAAAAAAATGGCTTCTTGATATTATTGGATTGTGGTGGCAGGGAATGTCGTTGCCTCTTCCTGTAACTGCAAGGACAGGCATGTTGTGGCAGCAGGCCTTTGCAGGAGGGCAGGGTGATGATCTTGATCCTGAAAAACATGCAAAGGTATTGAAAAGTGTACGTAAAAAATATGAGGGAGATGGCTATGCCTCTTCAGGAGAGCTTGGATTTTCTCCATATCTGAAGCGTGTTTATCCCGATTTTGAGTCTCTGTGGAGTGCCTTTGATAACAGTTTTGATGCTATTTCTGAAAAACTTTACAGGCCATTGTTGAAAAATTTGCAACTGCATTGAACAGCTATTTAATGGGCACTGCAAATATCCTATTGAGGCAGAAGTCTTTTACTTTATGACTACATATAGGGCTTCCTTAAACTCAAACGGCAGATATACTCAAAATCGACATCTTATTGCTTTTTCAGAACTTATTGCATTTGTCTGAATCAGGATAACCAGGATAACCAGGATAACCAGGATAACCAGGATGGATAGGATGTTCAGGATAGATAATCCTACCTTATCTTTGTTAATCCTGGGAATCCTGATGCAGACAGTGTTGACAAGGCTTACAGGAACATAGATGACGACTTTGAGTATTCTTAAAATCGAAATCTTATTAACTGTCCAGGATATCACTCCTATCCAGGATATCTCTGATTTTTTCTGATAACTCATTCATGGAAAAAGGCTTCATAAGAAAAGCTTTAATGCCAATGGAAAGGGCATCGTCTTCTGATATATTATCACTGAATCCGGTACAAATAAGTATCGGGATGTCAGGACGGATTTTCAGCATCTCAATTGCAAGTTGCTTACCCGACAATTTCGGCATTGCCATATCAGTTATTATAAGGTCAAATTTTTTACTGTCAGACCTGAAATCGTCAAGTGCTTCAAAGACACTTGTATGGGATGTGACTTGATATCCCATTTTTTCAAGAATTGGTTTTTCCATTTTGATAATGGACTCCTCATCATCAAGAAGCAGTATCTTTTCTGTGCCATATCTTAACGTTTTCTTGCTGTTCTCTATTTTTGTGTCTGAAAAGTTTTCTGCTATGGGTAGATATATAGAAAATACCGTTCCTTTGCCTGGTTTGCTCACTACCTGAATGTCTCCACCTGCGTTTTTGACAATACCATGTACAACTGAAAGGCCCATTCCTGTGCCTTTACCCTCTTTTTTGGTTGTAAAGAAGGGATCGAATATTTTTGTAATTATCTCTTCAGGAATGCCTTCACCTGTGTCTGACACCGTAAGGCAGACATATTGTCCCGGGGGAAGGGCAGGAGCATTAATATTGAAGCCATGCAGAATCTCGGGAGTATCGGTTTTGAAATCGTGCAGAAGGTCAGGAGAATTGCTTTTGAAGTCGTTCTGAAGGTGAGGAGTATCGCTTTTGAAGCCATGCAGTTGAACCTCAGAAAGTGTAACTGTCATTTCTCCTCCTGTCTCCTCCATTGCATGAAATGCATTTGTGGTAAGATTCATGATGATCTGGTGAATCTGCGTAGGATCAGCCTTAACAGCCCTGCAATCGGAATTGATATTGTGCTTTATCTCTATTGTGGCAGGAATTGAACTACGGATAAGTTTTAAAGCCTCTTTGGCAATGTGCTGTATTTTTATCAGTTTGGCTTCGCTGCTCTCCTGACGTGAAAAAGTCAGTATCTGCTTTACCAGATCCCTTGCCCGAATGGAGGCTGAAAATATCTGATCAAGGCTCTCTCTCAAAGGGTTTTCCTGGGGGATATCATCCATCAGCATCTCTGTATGACCCATGATCGGGAAAAGAATATTGTTAAAATCATGGGCAATACCTCCTGCAAGGGTGCCTATGGATTCCATTTTTTGTGACTGCTGATATTGTTCGGCCATTCTAAGCTCTTCTGTGATGTCCCTTTTGACTGCAACAAAATTGCTTATGGCTCCGTTATTTTCAAATACAGGAGAGATGGTTGCCTCTTCAGTAAAAAGAGTCCCATCTTTTTTGCGATTGATGATTCTGCCCTGCCATGTCTTTCCTGAAAGAATGGTTTGCCACATGTCACGGTAAAAAATTCTATCGTGTTGTCCGCTCTTTAAAATTTTCGGATTTTGACCCATGGCCTCTTCCCTGGAGTAACCTGTTAGTTTTTCAAACACCGGATTGACATACTCTATATTGCCATTAATGTCAGTGATAACAATGGTTTCGGCAGAGTGTTCAATGGCTGTCAAAAGCCTTTCAAGAGCTTTTTTTGCCATCTCTCTTTCTGTGACATCTCTCGTAATTGATAAAATAATATTCTCATCATTAAGATTCAGTATGCGTGCCGACATAAGTCCGATTTTTATCTCACCATTTTTTGCCCTGAACTTTGCTTCCAGATTTTCTACAAAGCCTTTTTCTTCAAGTTCTTTTCTCAGGATAGCTCTGTCTTCGGTATTGTTCCAGATTTGAAGCTCAATGGATGATCGTCCCACTGTCTCTTCACGGGTGTAACCCATAAGATTTGTAAAACCTTCATTGATATCAAGGTATATGCCATCTTCAAGTCTGTTGATATTAATTGCATCAGGACTTGTAAGAAAGGCAAGCCGGAATTTTTCTTCGCTTTTTTGCAGTTCATAATGCGCTTTTTTAAGTTTTCTTTGGATCTTCTTTGGCATAATATATTCCAGGATAGCAGAAAAATTGTGGTTAACAGCAAAATAAAGATAACAACAAGCCTTTGGATATATGGCCTGTTTTCTTTGTAAAATGCATAAGGCTCATTCAAGATTATTGACTTTGCAGGAAGTTGATCGCTTTTTATATTAAAGGCTTTTAACTGCTGATAGTCAAAAATCCAGGTGTTTGGGCTTTTAGTTGTAACGGGAATCATCTTCACAGGTTTGCCTTGTAGAATTTCCAGAACAATTTTTGCAGCTTCTTTGCCCTGTTCTTTATGGTTGATGATTTTTCCGCCAATTAACCCCTTGCCCATTCCATGGTGCCAGAGATGAAACAGAGGAATTGATAATTTTTGTTTGATTCTGGAGAGAGCTTCTTCAAAACCAAGTACTGTACCGTTTTTGTCCTTGTAGGTAGATAAGAGTATTGCAACGTTTGTTTTGTCAAGGCCGGCAAGTGCGTTTTCATACTCTTCCCATGTCATGGATACAAGTGAAAGCTCTGAAAACTCATGATAAGGAAAATAAGATGCACACCTGTAGAAGTGCTTCAAATCTGCCTGACCGCTTGGTGTATTATCCACAAGTGCAACAATTTTGGTAGCATTGGGTATAAGTTTAACCATGCATCCAATGGTCTCCTTCATTGATACAGATTCAATCACGCCTGTTATCTGGGTGTTGCTGTTCTGTTCCAGTGCAAGATCAATATTGTTGACCCCAAGGAAAACAATGGGAATTTCTTTAAACATCTTTTTTTGCTGGCTGATTGCAAACATGAATGCATTGTCATCAGCAACAATTACAGCATCATATTTTGCTGTATGGTTGATTTTATAGGAAAGTGATTTCTGAAAATTTTCAATGTTGGTTTCATCCGGAAATCTTTTGGTATCCATAAATTCAATATCCATAAAAATATCATGGTTCCGGAATATGGATTGGATACCTTCAATCTGCTGATTGAAGGTTGGAAATAGAGGATGGTATGAGCTTATGAAGAGAACTGTTTGGGGATTTTTGGCAAACACATTGACAGGGAAAAAGAGACATACAAACAAAGAAGCAAGGGCAATGGCGCAAAAGAGGGGGGCAGCCATGGTTGTTTTGGCATTAATTATTGCAATTCTCATGGAGTATGCCTGTTTGCATCGTCTTTCTGATGGCGTTTTTGTCATTGAGTCTCCTGTGCAATTTTATGAGTTTTTTAACTGACTCAATAGATTATGGCTTTCAGACTAAAATGTTACACAGATGCACTGCATCAATATTCATCTTTACAATTCTCACGGATATTGGTAGTTTCCCCATTTTTGCAAACTGCTGTTTAAGATTATTTTTAGCAATTAAAGTATCTGGAGAATGTCGTTGGACTGGGTAAGTCTTTTAAAGTCAACAATACGTCTTGGACATGTCTATGAGCTTGCCCGAACACCCGGGTCAGAGAGCACGTCTGTTGGAGAAGAGAGCCGATTTAATAATGCAACTGGCCTGTTCTATATGGTATCCTGCCGCCTGCTTGAATATCTTCAGAAGCGTGATATGGAAACACCCATGGGATTTCATTCCATAACACCATTTTATAATGAACTGGTCAAGGATTTCCCTCAGTTTTCGCTTGCAGATATCAAGTTTATTGTCAACTATCTATCCACTGAAATAGAACTTAAATTTCCGGAAGCATCAAACACTGCTCCTTCAGAAAATTCGGGGCATCTATCAGCACCTGCAATCCAAGGAAATGAACATACCGCAATTCAAAAAAATGAACATGTGGCTTTCCGTGGTGCCACAGGTGTGAAAAACCGTTTGATCAAGGCAGAGACACCTTTGCTGGAAAAGACCAGGGCAGGCTACAGGGTCAGGCTTTCAGCCAACGGAAGGACAACAGTAAATCTCTCCTATAACATTGAGGAGATTCTTTACGCAGAACAGAGTGCACGAAAGCTTATAAGGGCCATTGAAATTTCAGATTTCAAGGGTTTTGCAGCTCTTTCCGAGAAGCTTGTTCATGAGCTTTTTACCAAATCCTACGAGATAAGAATCCTGATGGAGACCACAGGACGGGATGATCTAAGACGTGAATATGAACGAAAACACGGATTTTACAATGATACCCTTGAGAAGGTTCGCCTTACCATAGAGGAGCTGCATGACACTCTAAGGGATGATAAAACCATCAGCAAGATAGAGCAGTTCATTGAAGAGAACCAGGCAGACAGCTATCTTGTATATTCACTTAATGCAAAGCTGGAAAGGATTAATGAGGCACTTCTTGGTTTTCAGGCCAATCTCTCAGAGCTTTTGAAATCACTGCTTCTCCATACAGAAGAATTTGTTGCAAGCGTTAATTTTATGAATATAGCAAAAAACATTCTTAAAGTTGGAATTTCAGACAGAAAAATTGAGTCCATACTGGATCTTAACGGTGCCTGGATTCCCACCAACAGTGTTGCAAATCCGGTTGATATCTACAAACCCATTGATCTGCCTGCTGGCCCTTCCGAAGAGATACCGCTAACTTTTGACATGCAGGATGGCGAGGTTGTGGTGACTCGACTGAAACGCTTTTTAAATCAGAATCGTGATATGATTGTGGAGCGCCTTGACAGTGAAAAGCAGATTCCTCTTTCCGAGATTATTAAGGATCCCCTGTTTGCAAATGATGACATAGAGGATCTTACAGCTCTTGTGGGCCTTTTTATCAACCCCCAGCCCCTTGATATTCCCATGGTGATTGCAATTGATTCAGAAAAGCTTTCTTCTTTTGATATGAATGGATGGCACATTAAATTTAACGATCTTGTACTTCAGCGTGCACCTGAACAGATTGATCTTTTTGAAAAATAAAATAACTAAAGGCATCCTTCATTTACCGGCTACACTTTCTGGCAAACCATGCCCGTTTTTCAGAACTCTTAATCCAGAAAGCGTAAAGCACTTTTGGGATGAAATAAAGGATGCCCAAATCAACAAGGACAATATATTCAATGTTTGAAGATCCACAGCTTCTTGGCAAGCTTTACGGATATCTTATCACCCATAGGATTTTAAGAACCCGTGTGGCGGATAATGAAAAATTTTTTCCTGAAGAAAAAGAGCTTGCCCAGGCATATAAATCCGTTGACAAACACTCCAAAATTGCCTTTGAGGAGTTCCTGGCAGGTTCCGGATTTAAACTTGTGAGATACGATGCTTTTTCATATCCGGGTCTTCCCCAGGGAAGTACATGTTATGTTCTGATACGCAACAGCATGGAAAATGTTCCCCAGTGGTTAAAGCCCTCTGATATCTATGATGTGGTAATTGCAAGAAAGGGTCATAAGAGTAATACCCAGAGGGTGTTGAGACTGTGGTTCTTTTTTATATGGCTTAACATGCTCTCCATTTTGTATAAAGGAAACCGGCCTCTTTCTGCCATAAGTGACTCAGGACGGATGAGTTTTTCCGATGACACTCTCATTAAGCAGATAACAGATTTCATTGAGATTGAGGTTCGTCAGAAAGATGATGCTGATGCATGTGATTCCTTCATAAGAGAGGTTTTGCTGGCGGACAACCCCCGGGATCTCAGGAAAAGAGTGACAGGTTTTCTGGATTTCATGACCAGGATCTCTTATCTTTCGCGTTACAGGTTTGAGGGGCAGAATATCTATACCCAGACCCTTGTCATGGCCTCTGAGATTGCATCGGGCTATTCGGACTGTTTTGCCTATCTTGTCAATGAGTTGGAATCAGATGGTACTGCATCCCGTGGTGGTTTGGATGGAAGCCGTGGTGGTTTGTATGGAAGCCATGGTGATTTGGACGGAAGCCATGGTGGTTTGGATGGAAGACATGGTGGTTTGTATGGAAGCAGTGGTGGTTTGGATGGAAGCCGTGGTGATTTGGATGGGAGTACCGGAAAGGGGAAAATAGATATAAATCAGGGTATCAAAAATGAGTTCAAGTCTCGTTATTTTGCCGACTATTCAGAAGGAAATGGTGGCAAAGAGGATTCAGCGGCTTCGGGCGGTAAAGATTTGTTCGATAGTGATAATGTAGTTGAGGAGTAATATTTAATGTCTCTGATTAACCGGATTGAATTGAGTAATTTTCTGCTTGGAGCATCAAGAACAGCACATTACCGTCATGCCATTTTTGATTTTGAAGGTAAATCCACGGCTGTTGTTATGGGCAATGGTGGCGGAAAAACAACCATAAACAATGCACTTGTGGGTATGATGTCCAGAAACAATGCCCTGATAGGCAAAACAAGGGCATTAATGGCCATTCCTGGAACCGGCTCTGTCTATTCTCATATTCGTATTGAGTTTATTGTGCCGGATGAAGAGAGCAGTCGCCAGAACAGCCTTCCGGGCTTGTCATCTGTTATTACAGGGGAAAAATGGGTATTTGGAATATGTGGCTATTCCGGTGATAATGGAATGCTTTACTATTACTACTATCCTGGTGTGCTTGAAGATAGCGCTGTAGTCCAGAAAAATGGAGATGCTTCTGAACAAAGAACTCGTTCGGAAAAAGGAAATGATTCAGACAGGGCAAACAGTGAGGAAAAAAAAGATAACCCAGGCAGTGATGATGGAAGATACTCTTCTGATAACTCTTTGACCCTTATAAGCAATTCCAGATTCAGGGAAAAAATAAAATCTATTCCAAGGGCAAGAATAGGAAGACCAATTCCAAGGGATGAGTGGCTTCAGGCAATTCACGAGCATATATCTCCCCAGCAGGTGGAGCAGCATCGCCATTTCCAGACAGCAGGTGGCGGAGATAAATCAGCTGATCTGTACAAAACCAGCAGGGTTCCCCATGAGGCTTTCCATCAGACATTTTTTTATGAACATATAGCACCTCAGCTTACCATGGGTTCTGCCCTTGATTTAAGGGAATCTGCCCACATAGGTGGAGAGGATGCGGTGCATGGAGAGTATTTTCTTGATGAAAAGATCCTTGATATCTCCCTGAGCATAATAAATACCCAAATCCAGGCACAGAATAAAAAAGCAGAGCTTCACAAGCAGGAAAAAGCAATTGATCTTTTAAACATACTTGCAGGGGTTGTGGATGATATCTCTAATGCCGGGACCTCCAGAGAGGAGCTTAGAAGTGCGGTTGAGGAGACTGCCGCATTTATGAAATATCTTGTCCATGATCATCCCCTGCCAGGTATTCCTGTTGTCGTGGAAACCGGAGTTGAGATCATTGATGCTCTTGTCAGGGAGATGGTTATTGTCCCGAACATGAAACCTGTCTTCATGATTCGTGATAAAGGTATAGAAACCTTGACAGGACAGGCGGTTAAAAGGGTTAACGAGCTTGCCCAGCGTTGTGGCATAAACGGTGCGCAGCCATCCCAGGTTCTTGAAATTACAGGTGGTATGGAGAGCGTAAAAAACTTGGTCCGGGGTAAAAATAAAAAATATCCGGGCAGGCTTTACTCCCTTGATCACTGCCTTGCCATGCTTGAGCGTGCATCCATGAAGTTTCTCTGCGGCAGTGATAATGAGTCTGAAGAGATTCGGGATTCAATGAAAAAAGCAGTTGAGCGGGCCTTTGACCATTTTGAATCCAAAGTTGATACAAGTTTTTTCAGAAAATCCCTTAAGCAGATACAGCGAAGGATTGCCGAGATTGCTGTCTCTGCTGAGCATCTTGCTGAACAGATACGAAGGGATGAGGCACGCAAGATGGATATAGAGAGCAATCTTGCGACTTTCAGGTCAGATCAGAGATGTTTTCTGGATCTGGAACAATCAGGACTTTTTTCCAGCCTTGAGCTTGAACACCCTGGTTCCTGTAAGACAAATCTCAAGGTTGAGCAGGAGAGCCTTCAGACAGAGCTGTCAGACAGTGTAAGCCGTGAGGCCCTTCACAGGGCTGTTTTTGCAAAATGGCAGGGGTTCAGGGAGAGTTCTCCCCATGAATCCCCTGTTGATGCACTTGCCCGAATTGAAAAAGAGGAAGATGCCCTGAAGGCACGAAGAAACCGTTTGAAGGAGCAGGCGCTTTCCGTCAAGTCAAGGATTGCAGATACTGTTAAAACAATCCATGAACTCAATGATGAGATTGAGATTGAGCGAAATTCCCTTGCCAGGCTTGAGCCTATGCATCAGATTCAACTTAAATTCATGGAAAAGTGGCCGGAAGAGGCTCCTGAAAAAAATCCTTGATATAATAACAGAGCAGGAAAGAGCGTTGCTGGCTGATATGGAGGATTGCAAAAAGACCCTTCATACACTTAAGTATGAGAAAATAGCAGTTGAAAAATCCCTGCAAAAGGTTTCACGGGAATATGAAAGTGTTAACCGCAAATTCCAGACACTGTCTGAATTTTACCCTGCATATGAACAGATGGTGAAAACATGGCCGGAAGATGAAGTCACAGGGCTTGAGGACAGGATAAGGGGCAGCCGTTCAGCATTTGAAAGCAGACTTAAGTCAATAAATGCAGAGATTGCAAGGCTTGAAAATCTTTACCAGAAGGAGTTGATCTTTAAAAAAGATGTTTCGGAACTTCATCCCCAAAAATGGATTGATGATATTGAAAAAGAGCGGGAAGCACTCTATAGCAGACGAAGCGATCTTGCAAGAATCCTTGCATCCCTTGAGGTTGAGCATGAGCTTCTTTTGAACAGAAAAATTGCACCTGCAAGGATATTTAGAGATGCCTTTGAGCTTATACCCTCTGATATCAAATGGAAATCTCTCTACTCTTTTATTATTGACTATAATATTGATAATAAAACAACAGAGAGATATCTATCCCTTTTTTCCTCATTTTTATTTGCGCCTGTTGTCTCTTCAACCAATGATGCTGCCTTGCTTCTTGAGCTTTTTGAAAAGGGTTTCATTGTTGAAAAGGCTTTCACTGATAATACTTCTGTCGGGTCCGCCGGACATGATGGAGCGCAGGTGACCGCAATCGACAAGCCAGGACGTTTAGTCGGTTCTGCCGGATATGATGGAGAGCCATTGCCGGTTCCGGTTTTTCTTGAAAATGAACTTGTAACCTTTTTTCGTGACACTCCGGCAGAAGAGCTTTTTGTGTGCGATAAAACCCATGTGGTATCTCATCTTTTTACAGGCAGAAAAAACGAGATTATTGAATGCATTCTCGATCCTGAAGCAATTGTCAGAAAGCGTATTGCTATTCAGGAGCGAATAGAGTTAACCCGCGGTGAAATATCTTCAATTCAGGTTCGCCTTGATGAAATTGCGCCTGACAGTGAAGTTATAACCCTTGCTTTTCAGGCCATTGAGTCAATTGAAAAGGGGGCAGGGGAGGCCATTGAAGTTGCAAAAAAAGATGCAACTGACCTTCTTTCCCAAAAATCTCTTTTTGAGGAAAAGTACCCTGAGTCAGCATATTCAATTTTCAGGGAAGCAGAACAGTTTCATAAAAAAGGGGGAATCAGGGTCTGGGAAGAGCTTCAGGAGTCAGTAAAAAGTCTTGGGGAACAACGTGAAAAGCTCAAGGCAGATGAGAGGGAGCTTGCCGACAGAAGTGCAAGAATGGAAGATGAACATAAAAAGTCCAAACGTCTTTTTTATGATCATAAAGGCAAATATGACACACAAAAGAGTGAATTGCTCTCTCTTATTCAATTCAACAGCTCCGGAGGCCCTGAAAAATATACCAGGCTATTTGAAGCTGTTCGCTTTAAAACCATGGAGCTTGAAGAGTTTGAGGCTGAAAGAGACAGGGAGATGGAGACAGAAGGCAGGCTTGCAAAGGAAAGAGAGCTTGCAGAAGAGCATTTTACAGATACCATGACTGCCAATGTCCCGGTAAAGCAGAGTTTAAAGGAGATTATTCTTTTTGTTAACAGCAATGATTTTGGATTCATGAGCAAAGCTGGAGAAAAGATTGAAAAGATACGGGAAAAAATTGCCACGATTAACAAAAAGCTCAATTTCAGGCTTGATGAAGCACAGCGTTTTGTGGATCACCTTGCCACAAGTGAGTCAGGTGAAAAAGAGCGTATTGAAGAGATAAATCATCTTCTTCAGAAGTCCCGCATGAAGATGGATGAACTCAATAAAAAGAAGCAGTTTCTGATAGACCAGCAGACAGACTTAAGCATTGCCTCTCCCCAGTATGACAGAATTTTATGTCACATTGTTTCACATTTTAACACACCCGGCATCCAGTATAAAAAGGCAGTTCCAAAGGGTTTTGAGTTTCCGGAATCCCTTGCAACAAAAGTCGATAGGCTGTATCAACTTGGTGGGATCGGCGAGATTGTTTCTGAAAAAAGCAGAGGAGATAAGCTCTCTTCTTTTTCAACCCAGGAGATAATTTCCGATATTGACTCCCTCAATGATCATTTTGATAATGTGGGTATTGCATCATTTGCCGACAAAATCAAAAATATGACAAAAAAGATAGACTCCTTTAGAAAACAGTATCGAGAAACCCTTGAAAAAGGGCTTGCAGATCCTGAGATCCCTTTCAGACACTATGAGAAGGAGCACCTTCAGGATACAATGGAGCATCCTGAATATCTCTTGAAAATCAGAAAAACATATTTGGAGATTTATAACAGGGAAAAGGCAAACTACGAGAGGGTGGCAAAAACAGAAGAGGCATTAAGGCAGGGGCTTGCAAAGGATCTTACCCGTCTTACAGATAAGGCACACGATAATTTTATTATTTTGAGAAAGATTCTGAAGCACTACAGAAAATCAAGTGGCGCATCATTTGATGTCAGGGTAACCATTGCCGGTCGGGATAATATTGAAGAAGCCATTGAAGGGCTTATAAAAACTATAAAATCAAGGCATGAGCTATATATTTCCAATGACAGTGAGGTTATTAAAAAAAGCCCTTCCAGGTTGAAGAGGGATGACAGGGAGTATTACGGAGATCTTCGTACCCTTATAAGCCGTGACTGCTACCGCCAGATTTTTCTTAATCCTGAGATCAGGTTTATACATCCCGAGATCCGCAATGGTGTTCCCACAATTTTTGTCAATGATGGCTCCATAAGCAATGGGCAGAAGTCAGCCCTTGCTCTTTTGTGGGTGGTGGCTCTTGCAGATTTTGCAGTGCAGAGAAAGCTTCATGAAGACCGCAGTCGTGGTGTAAGACATCAGGATGGAAGCAGGGTTTCAAGTTTTCTTCTTATTGACGGGCTTTTTTCCCAGCTTTCTGATGAAAATCTTATCTCCCTTAGCATGAAATCATTGCCGGACACAGAGGGAAATTTTCAGATAATTGGCTTTATACACAGCCCCACATATGTTCATCAGCATGACTTCAAGGTTTTTCCTGTGCTCATTCAGGGAGTGCAGCATCAGCAGATAGAAGGGGGACGCAAAGTGAAGTGGGTCTCACTTGAAAAACAGAGCACGACACAGGGACAGATGTTCATGAAAGTGATGGTAACCCGGAGGAACGAGTGATATGTTTGGCATCGAAAGTGCATTTTCAAAGCGAAAAATTAGGGTCCGGTTAATTGTAGAGACAAGGCATGCATTGTCTCTACGTTGCATATAACCCTAAAATTAAGTCTTGACAGTGTACTATCCTTACAGGTCGCAAAAATAGTGGGGGCTACATCATTTCAATATGATTTATGGAACTGTCATATTGATGGGGGAAAAGTGCTGGGGAAGTGTGTAACTTACACATATCTTCTTTTAGATCAATAAGTTCCGGGGTTTTACCAGATAGATAGCGTTCAAAGATTTTAATATATGCCCTTTCAAGATTAAGTGTAAAGCCAAGGGTATCAAAAAGAGGTTCTTTATGGGTATTGTTTTTAAGTTTGTTTTTCAGGCTTCTCATATAATCTTTATTTTTAGCTATTTTAATTGCAATATCACAATATGAATCAAGATTGTCTGTAACAAGTTCTTCAAGACCTATTGCAGTAAGAATACTTGCAGACATTCTGGATGCAAATCTGTTGCCGGTGATGGTAATGACGGGAATTCCGGCATAAAGGGCATCACTTGTTGTGGCAGCTCCTCCAATTTCAAGGGTATCAAGTGCTAAGTCAGCCAGCTTGAGACGTGCAAGGTGTTCATCCAAGGGATATTTAGTGGCAAATACAAGGCGATCTCTGTCAATACCATGTTTTTCTGCATATTGTGCAAGATTTTCACCTGCACCTGTTTTTCCCGGCATGAGCCACAATACACTGTTCTCAACTTCTCTGAGGATATTGAGCCAGGTTGAGAAAATTTCAGGATCTATTTTATAGGGTTGATTAAAGGAACAAAATACAAAGCTGTTTTCAGGAAGATTGAACATTTTTCTATTGACAGGTTTGTCTGATATAACCTTGTTGCGATCATTTATCTGGTAGGTGTGGGGCATGTAGATTGGTTTTTCAGCGTAATTTTCTTCCTGATCCCGTGGCACCACAATCTCGTCAACTATGATGTAGTCAAAGAGATTTCCCCCTGTTGTACCGGCAAGTCCCATATAGCGTACCTGAAGAGGGGCCGGGCGAAGAGCTGCAATCTCCAGACGGCCTCCCTGGGTATAACCCATTAAATCCACAAGGATATCAACTTCATCATCATATATTAAACTGGAAGCTTCACTATAGCTTAAATGCCTTATATCCCTGAATATGTCAGCATGTTCCATAAATCGTTTTCTGTAGGGACTTTTATCATCCTCACCCAGGGAATAGGCATTTATTCTAAACTGGTTTCTGTTATGAAATTTAAATAGATCCGCAAGAAGATGTGCCATGGGATGATCTTTAAAATTTGCTGAAAGATACCCTATGGTGATTGGATATTGTCTCTTTTGTCCATTTTTTTTTCTTTTATGATGATCAAATTTAATATCAAGATGTTTTACATTATCAAGTGTTATAAGTGTAAAGGAATCAGCGATTTTTTTGTTCATAACAGGATCTGGTACCCTTATTATATTCATAAAAGGGGTTTCACCCACAAGGTCACCTTTTGCAAGCTGACCTTCAATGATAGCGTCCATTTTTTTTGATATACGGGAAAATTCATTCCAGTTGCACTGCCATTTTAAAAGATATGCGTAGCGTGTGTTTGCCACAGCAAGATCAGGCTGGAGGTCAAGCGCCCTTCTAAAATGCTTTGCAGAAGAATCATATTCTCCAACCTCCCTTTCACTTTCAGCGAGGTTGTGAAGTGCCTCCACAAAATCCGGGGAGATTTTTGTGGCTTCTTTGAAGTTTTCAAGAGCTTCATCCATTTTTCCAAGGGATTTATAGGATAGCCCTAAATTGTTGTAAGCTTTAAAAAAATTTGGTCTGTTTTTTATTGCCCTTTCAAAAAACGGCATTGATTTACAGTATTCCCCAATATGGTAATGTATAAGACCCATGTTGTTATTTGCCCTGGGGTCATCAGGGAGAATGGCAAGTAATTTCTGGAAATATGGCATGGCACCCTTTCTATCCCTTGCTTCCATAAGTGTTGTGCCAATATTATATAAGATTCTTGTGTCACCGGGGGCTTTTTCAAGGGCTTTTGTAAAGCATAATACAGCTTTTTCTATATTTTCATCTTTTTGGTACAAGTTCCCAAGATTGAAAAGGATTTCAGGGTGATCGGGAAGAAAAGTGAGTGCATTTTCAAGGAGTTTCTTTGCATGGTCACGTTTTCCATCCTTTTCAAGTGCTATGCTGAAATTGACGTTAGTTGCCAAATCCAATGGGTTAAGCTCAATGGCTTTTTTAAAATGCTGGAAGGCTTTTTGAGGCTTTCCCATTCCCATATAGATTGTACCCAAGTTGGTGCGGGCATCGCAAAAATCAGGATTTTTTTTGACGCATAGCTGAAAACTTTTCAGAGCCAGATTGTTCTCTCCAAGTTTCATGGCTGTAAGTCCAAGGTTATAATGGGCATCAATAAAAGATGGTTTGAGTTCAATTGCCTTTTTAAAAGCTTCAAGAGCTTCACAATATTTTTCCATGCTGAAAAGAAAATTCCCAAGATTGTTTCTGTACATGGGGGAAACTGGATTGATATCAATGGCTTTTTTGATAAGCTCCATACTGGCGTCATGATTTCCCGTCTCATGAAGTATACAACTGAGCATATTCATTATATCAGCATTGTCTGGTTGTATCTCAAGGGCCTGGCTGTATAGTTCCAAAGCTTTTTTGTAGTCTGATTTTTTATAAGCTTGATTTGCGTCATGCAGAATGGTGGAAATATTTGTTTTTTTTTCATTTGGCTATTTATATCTTATTATATATTTGTTTAAGTGTTAGTCTGGTATCTATTGATTGTATGTTTATTGTATCTTCTTTTTGTTTATATTCATTTAGATGCCATTTGGCATTGGAGTCATTTTTAGAGAAATATTCAACATGATATTTATATTGATTTATCAATATATAGTCTCTTAAGGTATCAATATTTCTATATGCAGTGAATTTAGAACCTCTGTCATAATCCATTGTGGATTGTGACAAAATTTCTATGATCACAACAGGGTTTGTAATCACGTCATTGCGGTTTGGTATAAGTTTGATCCCACCGCAGACAACACTTATATCAGGATATGTGTAATGGTGTGCCGGATCAATTTCCACCTTCATGTCACTTGTGAAAACGGTGCATTCAGAACCTTGTAATGCCATGCCAAGCTCAATGATGGTATTTGAAGCAATAATATTGTGTGCAAGGGATGCACCAGTCATTGCAAATATTTCACCGTGGAAATATTCATTTTTAACATCTGATGTTTCTTCTGAATAAAAATACTCTTCAGGAGATATTATTTTAGATGATGGTTGTGCCATATTTATCCTTCAAAATGATTTACAGGCTTATTGTTTCCAGATTGGTATATGTATATATGGGAAAGGGAAGAAGCTGCAATAATTAAATCGTCAGAAGTTGTGCTTAATAACTTAATTTCTTTTTTAGAGGCAGGTTCAAGTGAAAAAGATTCAACTATTTCTCCTTCCATATTAATATATTCAATGGAGTTATTGGATATATTTTCCATAATAATGCCATTTTTATAATTTTTTACAAAACAGGTTCCGTCTGGAATGGAAAGTGATTTATGCAGTGAGCCATTCTCCTTGGCATAAAAAAGCAGGTTAAATTTATTGCTGTAAAAATAGAGAGAATCACCTTTCACAAAAGCTGATGATAATCCCATCTCATTGTTAGGTTGAGGATAATTATATGAAGCAGTATCAGAATTATTTAAAACAGGATCAAATGGAGCTATGTAGATGCAGTTAGCTGTTTTGTTGTGGTTGATCTGGTAGCCTTCAATAAATTTATTGCTTTTAAGATCAAAAACAATAATGGCATCAAATAAAGTGCTCACCATGAAAATTTTGGTTCCTGAAATAAAAATATCCTGGCAGCTTTGGATAAATTTGCATTGAAAAGTTTGTTTTATCTCCATTTTTTTATTAAAAAAGATAAGTGAGCTTTGTATTATTGTACAAAAGATATCTTTATATTTATGTAATCTATAAAAATTAATATCGGGAATATTAGAGGTTTTGCTGTTCTTTTCAGTATTGTATTTTTTTGTCTTTAGATCAAGTTGGGTGGTCTGTGTATCATATATAGTTGTCAGTAATCTATTCTTATCTTCCGCCTTTAAAGGATATCTGGAAACTATGTTTTGTTGCTCTATAGTATAATAATAGATTTGGGAAGGTTGTTGCTCTGAGGATCTTTCAGTTGCAAGAAGAAGTGGTTCTGTTTCAATATCAGATGTCGGTAATGCCCCAACTATGCTATTATCTCCATTAGTGGTTGGTACTTGATCATTAAGATTTATTGGTATTGGATCATGAAAATTTTTGAGCGATAACAGACAAGATCGTTTTATAATATTTTTTATAATTTTTTTATGATATTCTTTATAAATAGTATCCATTTCAAAAACCAACTATTTTTCAACCACAGCAACAAGATTATCAAATTGTAATCTGTTTGCATGGTTTATTTTTGTAAAATGAAGATTAGACTCAATCCGTAAATGACCGATTTTTTTTATCTGCTTTGCTATCATGATTCTCATCATAACAGCAAAGCTTTAAAAAACAATAATTAAATTGAATATTTTTTACTCAACAAAATCAGGTGCTTGTGTTTTAAAAAAGTCTAAATGCACACGAAATTTTGAGAAGTAGATCACCTGCTATTTCAGGTAGTTACATTTCATGTGCCGATCTCTGAACTCAGGTTGATTTTAAGAATTAACAATAATTTTTGCAGGATTCCCAAAGGCTTTTTTTCCTGAAGAGATATCATTAACAACAAGACTATTTGCACCTATTATACAGTTATCTCCAATAGTCACTCCTTTGGCAATGATCGCATTAGGTCCAATATAACATTGAGAGCCAATTGACGTTGGGGCATGTTCTATTGTATCTTTTCCTCCACTAATAGCCCATCTAACAGAATCATGTGTATATATTTGAACGCCAGCAGATATAGAACAATTATTTCCAATTATAAGTCCACCTGATCCATCCAATAAGGAAAATGGTCCAATCCAAGTATTGCTTCCTACCTTAACATCACCAATAACAATGGCACTATCATAGATACTTGTCCCTTCGCCAAAACCAAGATATGAAGCTTTTTCCCATCGATCCGTAAAAAGTTCATTTATAGGCAGGCAGCGTTTCCATTGGCTCATTTTATTTCGTCTTAATGTATTTAATAAAGCCTTGATTTGCTTAAGTAGAGTATTTGTTTTAGAGTGTAATGAATTGAGTTTTTTTTTATTTTTACCCATAATTTTTATACTTAAATTAAAATTTATCTTGTTGATAATGATAGCATCTTTGAAGCTTTTAGGTGATTATCATGAATAGATGTACCGATTAAGTACCAACCCACAAATAATCATAGAAAAAAGTCTAAAAACTATCGGATTAATTTTGTTTCGGTACTTATCAAGAGATAAGGCTTGAATAACAGGAGTTTGAAGCAGGGTATGGTATCTGGGATTTTGTTTTACGCAAATCACCTTATTGGTTACTGTCTGGAAAGCCATTGTTTTTACCCGTATTCATATAATTTTTTAACCACCATTCAAAATTGAGTAAAGACCATATCAGCAACCGCCTGTTTTTTTTTCCTGTCAAATGTTCATTCACAAGAGATAAAACTGCTTTTTTATCCATATAATCATATATTCGAGCTTTTGAGTTAAAGAGTTGCTCTTTTACATAGTCTATACTCTCACCTTTAAACCAGGATGCATCAGGTGCTGAGAACCCTTGCTTTATAGCTGTATATATTTTTTTAGGTACGTATCTTTGCATTGCTTTTCTTAAAATCAATTTTCCATCTCTGGTCTTCTGAAAATATTGTTTTGTTTTGCCAGGTTCATTTTCATCAAGCCTGACAACATTTTTAAGATTGCCAAGTTTCATACTGATGGGCACCTGCATGGCAAAATCAACCAGTTCATTGTCAAGAAATGGCACTCTGCTTTCCAGGCCATGTGCCATGGAAAGCTTGTCTTCCACCAGAAGTAAACCATGTAAAAAAGTCTTGGCTTCAAAATACAATGAGCTGTTAACGTAATCTTCCGGTCTTCTGAGTTCATTTTGGTGGTATTTGAAGACATCCTTAAAAATGTCTTTTGTCCAGACGTTCCCGCATCTGTTCCAGATGGGTGAAAATATATTTTTTATCTCCTTATTTGGGATCAAACGTTGCCAGAACAGATAATATTTATCCACATAATCTTCAAAACTGTCGTTTACAACCGCTCTATAGTAACGCCAAGGATAGCCTCCAAACAATTCGTCTCCTCCTGTACCTGACAAAACAACTTTTACAAATTTTGATGCCAACTGTGTGGCATAAAAATTGGGGTAACTTTGTCCTACACGCGGTTCTTCAAGGTGCCAGGCTAATTTGGGAAGAACTCTTTCCATATCACCCGCTTTAAGAACCATTTCGTAATGTTCTGTCTTAAAAATGTAGGACATGTATTCTGACATTACCCGTTCGTCAAATGCAAGTTCAAGGCCTGAAGCAGAGTGGAGGTCAAAACCACAGGTAAAGGTTTTAATGTATGGTAGCTGTTGTGCTGCAATGGCTGTAATTGCACCTGAATCCATGCCTCCACTCAAGAACGCTCCAAGTTCAACATCACTCACTAATTGACGTTTTACTGCTTTATAAAAAAGGCGATCAAGCTCTTCAACGTATTCTTGAGTGTCAGCAGATGGAGTATCTGGTTCCCTGAAATTATAGTCCCAGTAATAACGGAGATCTAAAAATGACGTATTTTTGTTTGAAAGAGTATTTGTTTTTATTGTTGCATAGTGAGCTGCGGGAAACAGCTTAATTCCTTTTATAAGAGTTTTATCAGTAAAAAAAATTCTGGAAGGTAAAATATTCAATAAGCCCTTCAAAATCGACACTCCTTTTGACATCTGGATGCTCAAGGATAGCTTTTTGTTCGGAGGCAAAAATAAAGAGCTTGGGTGTTAATGTATAATAAAGTGGCTTTATTCCATAGCGATCTCTGGCAATAAACATGGTATCATTTAATCTATCCCATATTGCAAAAGCAAACATACCATTAAACCTAATTACACATTCTTCACCCCACTCTATATATGAAATAAGAATTACCTCGGAATCAGTGTTTGAATTAAATCTATGGCCGGCTTGCTCCAATTCAGAGCGTAACTCTTGGAAATTATAAATTTCACCATTAAATACAAGAATAAATTGACCGTTTTCTGAAATCATGGGTTGATGACCTGCAGAAGAAAGATCAATGATAGCAAGACGTCTATGAGCTAATCCTGCAAAGCGGTCTATATAGAAACCTTCACCATCTGGTCCTCTGTGAGAAATAGCATCTGTCATCCTTTTTAAGATGACCTGCGAGACCGGCTCTGTTTTGGTAATATTTATTATTCCACATATTCCACACATAGTTTTTTTATCTCTTTTATTACCTCTGCTTGTTCATTTTCAGTCATATCGTGATACATTGGCAAAGTCAGGCAGTGTTCATAGGCGTATTTACTACCATCCATATCTCCAACTATACGGCATCGAGGATTGTCATAAAATGCTTTATGCATGTGCAGTGCATATGTTCCAATTTGCGTTTCAATCCCTTTCTCTGCAAGTTTTAAAATAATTTGGTTTCTATTTTGCACAAAAATACAGCATGATTGAAATGAATGTCTTCCATTTGTCAGCGTTTTTGGGATTCCTATGGTATCAACTTTTTTGAAAACGTCATAATATTGTGCTGCAAGTTTTCTTCTTCTGACAAGAAGTTCATTGACATGAATCATCTGCCCCAGACCCACTGCTGCTTGAATATTGCTCATTTTATAATTGGTTCCGATATGTTCGAAAGTGGCAGTAGATCTTAACTCTTGTATGTCCATACCAAAATGTTTATATGATTGCATCCATTGTGCAAGCTGATCATTATTTGTCGTTATAAGTCCCCCTTCTCCAGTAGTAATAAATTTTCTGGGATGAAGACTGAATACACTGATATCTGCTTGATTCCCTGTTTTGACTGAATTATATTCAGAACCTAATGAACAGGCTGCATCTTCAATTATATGAAGGTTGTATCTGTTTTTTATTACATTAAGGCTATTATAATCTAACGGGTTGCCAAATATTGAAACTGGCATAATTGCTTTTGTTCGAGGAGTAATTGCGTTTTCAATGGCACTTTTATCAATAAGCATTGTTTGTGGATCTATATCAACAATGACAGCAGTTGCTCCGACAATGTTTACCACTGATGCCGTTGCAGGATAAGTATAATCTGGTATAATTATTTCGTCTCCAGAAGTGATGTTAAGAGAACGCAGTGCTGTCTCAAGCCCTACAGTACAATTACATACGGCTAAAACATGTTTGACTTCAAGATATTTTTGTATTGTGCTTTCAAATTTTTTTGTAACAGTGCCTTCGGTTAAATATCCGCTTTCAAGAACTTTTAAAACCTCTTCTTTAATATTTTCATTAATATAAGGTTTTATTAGTGGAATTTTCATTCTTTCACCTTTGACCGTCTTTTCTGCACAGCATCCTTATGGGAGTCTCTCCATTTAATCAATTCTTTTAAACCTTGTTTCAGCTCTATTTTTGCTTTAAACCCGATCTCTTTTTTAGCCATGTCAGGAGAGCCAACACGGTTTTTTACAAAGGTTAATCCACCGGGAGCATACTCAATTTGCATATCTGAGTTTGTCACTTCAAGAATTAGTTCTGCCAGCTCTTTTATTGATGTTTTAATTCCTGTGCCCACATTGTAAAATGAGTCTGTTACATCTGATTTCATAGCATCAATATTTGCCTGGGCACAGTCTTTGACATAAATGAAATCATATGCCTGGGAACCGTCTCCGTAAACAACCGGTGGCAGACCCTGATCAAGTCTATCAAGAATTTTCATAATAACTGCGATGTAGGTGCCCTGATAATCTTGTCTTGAACCGTATACATTCATATAACGTAATCCTGCATAGTTGAAATATTTTTCCGTATCTTTATAACGATGATACAGTGCACGACACATCTGCTCTCCTGCAATCTTGGTAGCTCCATAAAAATTTGTATTGTTATACGGATGATTTTCTGTGATGGGTTCTTCCACAGCATCCCCATAAACACTTGCCGAGGAGGAGTACACCAGACGTCTGATGCCATTATTGAGCATAGCTTCAAGGACATTGAATGTACCTCCCATATTGACTTCAAAAGCAGAGCGTGGGAAATCATAGCAGTGCAGCAGCCACAGGGCAGCCAGATGAAAAACTCCATCCATGCCTTTCATGGCTGAATCAAGAATGTCTCTATGCAGCAACTCTCCACCAAGATCAAAGACTTTTACCCGTGGATCCATTAATGCATGGGCAATGTTCTCCTCACTACCTCTGGTGAAATTGTCAAAAATACGAATTTCTGCAACATCCTCTTTGGTGAGTAAGTCAACCAGATGAGAGCCAATAAATCCTGCTCCACCAATAACAAGAAATTTCTTTCCATTGATGTCCATGGGGTTCCTTAAAATGTATATATTTTAGATGCTTTAGTGTTACCTTGCTGATACTTTTCATGATTCATTATCAAATCATATGTATACAAACAGCTTTTTATAATATTCTTAATACGAAAATACTTTAGTGCAAATTTTCTGCTTTCCATGCCTGTTTTTACAAGTTTATCTCGATTTTCCACAAGATCTATTATCTGTGCCTCAAGGCTCTCCCTGTCAACAACAATAGAGGGGGCATCCGGATAAAGAGATAATACAAAAGGATCAAGACAGCACATCACAGGGTGACCCAGAAACATGCTTTCCACTCCGCTCAATCCCCATCCTCCATGTAGAGAAGTAAAGGTAATATGACATTTTTGTTTGCGATGGAGGCATTCATTATTAGAAACACCTTTAATTATTTCCACATCAACCGGAAGACCTTTTTTTTGCAATTTTTTTACAGTAGTTTGTAAAAAATCATATCCCTTTAATGGGGAACCTCCAGAGCCTGCTACAATTTTAACTATACCTTCTGGATATTCAGCACAGGGAATATCTTTTTCATCCATATCTCCATATTTACTGAAATAGTAGTGGTGTACATGATAAAAAGATTTGTCAAGAAGTGAAGTGATCGTAAAGTCGTTGGCGGTCAATGCCGCAATGCCAGTTTTTTTATGCCATGCATTGCATTTTTTTCCATTTTCTCTAAGGACAGAGCCGTAATAAGCTACAAGACAATTGCGTGGTGTTACAAAGTTATCAAACTTAATTCCTGGGAAATCAAAAATGTATCGTCCAAAATGGTAAAAATCTGCATTTTTTACAATTTCAATTGCCTCATCATAATCATTACCACATTCATCCAAAATAATATCTTTGTCATAAGAAAAATGATCGTCATGCCAAATAATACATCTTGCTTTATGCTCTGAGTATTTATTGATTCCTCTCATTAACCCGGTAAGTCCGCCTGCTATGTTAAAGTCAGAAATAATACATATATTCATGCCTGTCTTTAAGTGCCACTGATCCGGTGGAATCTGTTTTAGAAAAACATCATTGATTTGAGTTGAAGAAAAAACATTCTGCTCATTATCATTATTTTGCGCTTTAATTTTTTCTAATGATTGAGATTTTTTATGATAACTGCCCTCTTCAATAAGAGTATTGATTTTTGAGTAACACTCTTTGACATTTAGAATTATTTCTGCATCTGTACCCTGTGCAAGAAGATAAGGAATCATATAGTAATAAGGCGATATCTCGGATTCATATCCACCACGATCAATACTTTTATCATCAAGAAGATAACATAGCATCCCATTGGTATACCCAAGAACAAACGTGTTCTCTGGATAGCTGGTAATGTTTTTAAGGCTGATCCCCAATTCTGCTACAGACCCTGCAGGAAAACAGATAAATGTGGAATTATTTCCAATGGATGAGACTAACACATCAAGAGCAAGAGCGTTTGGAAAATCGCCTAAAGGATATGTCGCAGATAATCTTGCTGCCCACTCCCTTATAACAGGGGCTGATAGCAGGTCGTTTTTAAGCTGATTAATTCGATTGATATCAGGAACTTTTTTGAGCCGTAAATACATGGTTTGACTGGTGCAGAAAATGCTTGATTCTGTCAATGGTTTCAATAGAGCATTATCAAGGGCAGTTTCAATGCATTGTGCCATGATCCTGCCATTTTTTTGGGCATCCTGTGATGTGCTGGAAAGGACTTGCTTGCCATTGAGTGTTGACGCCTCCTTTATGTCACCGGATGCCCCCTGAAGATACATGACATGGTCAACCTTACCTGTTTTTAAAAGCTCTTCCCTGAAATATCCCGGAAAATCAGCAGATATATTGTTTTCCATTCCAAGCCCGGTTGGTTGGCAGCCGTGATTGACCATTATAATTTTCTTGTTACTCTTCTTTAGTTCCAACAGAAGAAAAGGGGTGTGTTGATCATAAATTCCAGTCTTATAAGGCTGGAACTCTATTTTTTCGTTTTTTCCAGGTATGCCGTGTACGTTTACTCCAATACTGACATCTGTATTGCCTGAGTAGATATGTGACTCTTCAAGGTTATCATGAAGCATTGATAGTGAATTTCCGACAATACCCGCAATTTCCGTTGCATACTCTTTAAAATATGGACCCATCGTCCTGAATGTATGAGACAATGTTCCTGGTCCGTAATGGGTGTGAGATGCATTTAAGATAATTCTCTCTGATGATATTCCCCATTGTGAAGCAGTATTTCGGATAATTTCCACCATTTCACTGCCAAATCCAAAAATATCTGCTGCAACAAACAGGATTTTTGTCTGGCTTTCATCTTCAATTAAAAGAAGCTGCATTCTCAGAGGAGAGCCCACTCCAATTGCTTTTCTATCTTCTCCTATAATGCCCTGAAGAAAAACCGGATTTTCATCTGATACCTTTGGTGTTATATTGAAATCTCCAAACGAAGTGTGGAAACAGGCAGGAGAATCTGATTCAGATACAACTGGCCTTTTGATGTTATCTATATGTATCTTTAATGAATGGGTATTGGAGTCTTTAACAGGTTCGTTGACAGGTTCTTTTATTGTAATATTTTCGGATATTGCAATATTGCCAGGCTGGAAAATTCCGCCTTTTTTCAAGTTTTTGATAGAATCAAGATAGCATTGGTCATCAGACAGAATCCAGGCAATATTCAGACAGGCCAATGCTGTAATGTTGCCTTTTATTGTGCTCTCTTGCTGCTGGGCGACCATGTTATATGCCAATGCCAGCTTTTTGGTATTTTTTACGTTATCAAGTTCATGCTCAAGATAATTGTTCAATATGACGGCTGTTATTTGAAGAAATGATTTTCCATTGTTTACCTTGAGCATATACTCGGCAATAATTACAAGAGTTGCAAGATTCATTGTTTCGTAATCTTTAGTCAGATCCAGAAATTTTGTAATAACAGCTTCGAGGGATTGGAATGCATCTTTTTTTCTTTCCAGAAAAATTTTATATTCAAGCATTGCTGTTTCAAACTCTTCCGAGTATGTGTTCTGGCGATTTGAAAGAGCATAGATTACTTTTTCAAGAAGATCCCATCTATCTGCCCTCTCAAGAGCTGATAGAAGAGGTTCGTGAAGTTCGGTGTTTTTGAGAAACGCTTCCTGACACCTGTTCCATAATTTTTCATAATCATCAAATCTTTTTAGTGCTATGTAGGCACTCATTAGCCAGAATTCAAGTGCAGATACTGCATCGGAAGTTGTGGTGGAGACCAGACAGGTATTGTTAACCTGTATAATCTTTTCAGAAACAGAATCTTTAGCTGAGGATCTGTTTTTCTGTTGATCAACAGACCGGATAAAGGCTTCCCCGCCTTCAATGACAATATTATGATGATTGAGGAAGTATCCTGTACAGGCAAGATCATAAAGAAGATCTGTTTCATCAGGAAGTTTCTCAAGTCCCTCCTGTACAATCTCAAGAGCAGTATCATAATCTTCTTTATCTATTAAAGTTATAGACAGTATGTGATAGATTGAGTAATAAAAATGGATATCGGCATCTTTCTCTTGTACGGTTTTAAGCAAATCAAGACATCTTTTTGCATACTCAATGCCTTTATCCTCCTCGTTCATCTGCATACATAGCTGACTCAGATAAAAATATGCATGATAATCATCAGTATTTTGTTCCACTCTGCGATGCAGAAGATAGGATGTCCTTTTATATCTCTCCTGCATCTTCTCTTCAGGCAGTGCATATCCATAGTGGAAAAGATTTAGATCAAGTTCACCAGCACCCCCTTTGTATTCAGGCGTATTATGCACAGTTCCTCTGTAAATAAAATCCGCATTATTTCTGAAAAAGCGTACACGCTTGATTGTATTGGTAACTTCACCAGCTATGTTTTTTTCCAGAACAGGAATAAACAATGCATTTTCATTTTTAGATTTTTTCTTTAATGTCTCTTTTAATTTGTTTTTTGTAATAGCAGTTGCATCCAGTTCTTCATCAGCATCTATGACAAGTATCCAGTCTCCGGTTGCATAGCTGATCGACTGATTTCTGTGTCTGCTGAAATCATCTTCCCAGGGATGGTGGAATATTCTTGTATTAAAAGATTGTGCAATTTTAACTGTTCTGTCTGTTGATCCTGTATCAACAATGATAATCTCGTCCACAAGATGTTTAATGCTGTTGAGGCATCGCTCAAGCATTGCTTCCTCATTTTTTACGATCATGCAGGCAGATAGTTTTATATTTGTTGTTTTCTTTTTTTTCATAAATATTTTCCGATGATTTTATGAGGTTAGGCTTGACGTTTTATTTGTTGGTGCAATTTTGCATCAATGTTGGGCATCCTTCATTCTTCAGTTGACACTTAGCTGAAATAAAATTTTTTTTTGGGGGCAAGGGCCACTTTTTTTTAAAAAAAGTTGTGAGCAGATTCCCTTTTGATGTATCTTTGTAATATACAAAAAAAAACACTGATACAGGAGAGAATATGCTGCTCAAAGATTTCAATAACTTACCAGAATTTATTTTTAAGGGAAAGCAATTTGTACGCCGTGAAGATCTCACAGAATCAATTCGGTCATATATTGCTGTTATTTTGCATTTATTGGTTATTATTATAAAAACTCCATCAAGATCCCTTTGATCGTATATTAATTGCCCAGGCTGAAAGTGAAGGAATGAGCCTGCTCACTGTGGATAAGATTGTTATTAAATATGGAGGAGCGGTTTTGGATGTTTCCGCTTAATGGTTAACTCTATTTTCTGAAAGTTTTTTTAGTGCCCATTTGAATTTTTTAATTCAGTATGGACAACATTATGAGACCATCAAAGTTTGTTATAAGGAGAAAAAAGTGCATAATTTCTGGGATAAAAACATTGAACTTCTTCGTCAAAAGGATCAAAAACTTTGTAATAGTGTACTTTCTTTCACTCCTTCTGATATCGGAGATATTATTGAAACATCCACTTTGCCTACCCTTCGTTTTAGAACTCCTGGAAAAAAATATACCTATGCATATGATCCTGTTGATCCTTTAAGTAATATTGAACAAAAGCTTCCAGTACTTAAAAATAAAAATAATCTCAATGAGACCGTATGCATTTTCACTGGTATGGGGCTGGGGCATCTTCCCATTGTGGCAATGGAGCGTAGAAAAGATATTTTCAGGGCAGTTATTCTTGAACCCTCCATGGATATCTTTTACTTAGCCCTTAAATATGTTGATCTCTCCCCGCTTTTTACATCTCCAAAGATTTCCATATTTGCAGGGGAGATTGACTGGAAGCAGTTTGATGAAACCATCAATAGAAAAACAATTAATACTGATTTTCTTTTCAGCGATTTTCTTGCACTTTTTGACTGGAATCCTGAACTTTACAACAACGCAAAAAATAAGGCCAGGGCATATGCTGTCAGGGCTGTCTCCGGCATGGGTGTGCTTGGAAAGTTTGGAGAGCATATTTTCAGAAACAGAATGCGTAATCTTGAGCTTTTCAGAGAAGCATCCTTTGCAGACAGGCTAAAAGATGCTTTTAAGGGGAAACCCGCTGTTCTTGTTTCAGCAGGCCCATCACTTGACAAAAGTATCCCTTTGTTAAAAAAGGCTGTTGGTAAATGTGTAATGATTGCTGTGGATTCTGCTCTTGTTCCCTTACAAAGGAATGGTATCAACCCTGATTTTGTGGTTACCTTGGATTACAGGGAGCTTAATTCCGAAAAGTTATCTCCTGATGTTGTGTCATCAGCAGATTTTTCCCTTGTTGCGACCATAACATCATCTGTTCCCACTGCACGAAGGTTGCCATTGAAAAATCTTTTTTTCTGCTTTCAGGATAATGATACTCAATCCTGGCTAATTGAGGCTCTTAAAATCAAATATCTCATGGAGCCGGTTGGTACAGTTGCCTCCCTTGCGTTGAGTTTTGCCCAGATGATAGGTGCTGATCCAATAATTATGACAGGCTATGACTTTGCATTAACAACAGAGGAGACAGACCATGTTGGAGGTGTGGTTTTTAACCATGGATGGCATTTAAAGGATGGAAGCTTTGTTGTTAAGAGTATTGACGGGCATGGCGTTCGTACCCTTGATTTTCTATTTGAGTTTAAGCAAAATTTTGAGCAAAATCTCAAAAAATATCAATGTGAATATATAAACGCAACAGCAGCAGGTGCCCATATTGAAGGTACCAGAGTGGAAAGTCTTGATAATGTTATCAATAACTATCTGAGAGAACCTTTAGATCAAGGGCAGATTATTAAGGCAGCTATGGAGGATTCTCCAACTCCTGCAATTTCCAGTTTTATTGCTGCAGCAAAACTTCAGATTGATGTTGCAAACAAAAGTTTAAAGCAGATACAGGCGCTGCAAAAACAGAATAGCAAGGTTGTTCAAGCTATTCAAAAGTACAGCAAAAAATTGAAAGGAAGGGTGGATGGCATAAACCGTTTGTCCCAACTTACTCCGCAAGTGCAAAAAGATAAGAAAAAGCTTAATCAAATGTATAAGCGATTAAAGCCTTTTATGCCAATGGAAGAGGTGGCAGCTAAAAAGATACATGAAGCCAGATCTTTTGAAGAGACAGAAGCGGTATCTAACTACATTGAAACGGTTTTAAAGGAGTCAAGGGTTCTGGAGCTGGAGATGGAGGGGCATCAATATGGCGTTGAAGTTTTTATTGCCTCGGTGGAGGGTCTTGTTAAATTCTTGGAAATGGAAGAGAATATTCTTGGAAAAGAGTTTGCAGGAGGTAGGGAGGGGATTGTTGGGGGGAGAAATGGAGTTGCAGAAGACAAAATTTCTACCGTAAATTTCGGGGAAAACAACGAAATGACGGCACTTACAGAACATTATATTAATGAGCGTTGTCCCATTAAAGCTCTTTCAATACTGAGTTGTGAGCCCGAAATAACTCATTTTAATTCCAACTCCACTTTAATAGAGATCGGGAGAGGGCAGAATGGTGAAAGCTCCAAGGAGGTTAATGGAGATTCTGCCAGGTACCATTTTTTTAATGGGAAATATATATGTCCAGCTTTTAAATTTTGATATGGCCTTTAAATACTGGGAAGTTGCCCTGAACAAGGAACCCGGCTTAAGCTTGGAAATCAAGGATTATCAGAGAAAAGAAGCAGATTACTGGCTGGAGCGGGGCAGAACAGAACCTTCTATAATGGATAAGGCCATGACACGGGCATTGCAATTGTGCCGTGAAGAGGATTTTATCGTAAAGGCTAAAAATGTGGGCTGGCAGCGTTCATCAGCAATGTTAAATACTTGGATCAATAAACATGCCCGATTTAAAGATGCAGAACTGTTTCTTTGCTATCTTGAACCTTTGCGTGGATTAACACCTGAGTGGGATTATCTAATGGGACGTCTTTGTTCACAAAAGGGTGACATTGAAAATGCCTTGGTTCATGTTGAAGATGCACTGAAATATGAATTTGAAGAGGCTGAAAAACCAAAAGATTACCCTTCGTGGATTGGATTATCAGCAAGACTTTTTTTGGAAAACAACAGGTTTGAGGAGGGAATTAAAAGGCTTCAGGAAGCTGTTGAGATGGATAAAAATCAGGCAGTTCTTTGGGAAGAGCTTGGTGATACGCTTTTTGGTATGCAAGATTACACTACTTCTGCAATTGCCTATGAAAAATGTTATATTGCAATGCCAGACAGGCATGATATCCTGAAAAAGTTTGGTGATTGTTACTGTAAGATGGGGGAGATTGAAGCGGCAAGGGCTGCATATCAAGCGGTACTTGAAAAAGATTCATCCAATGAAGCAGCAAAAAAAGCCTTGGATGAATTATAGTATGGATGAACATTTATTTGTTGAATGTTGTTTAGCTATTGCAAGCTTGCAGGTTTTTCCTATGAAAAATGATTTTTTTGATGATATGAAAAATGTGGTGGTGTCCCAAATATGTTGATGAGCTCTTCAAAAACCTTGATTCAGCAGGGCTTTCACAAAAAGATATCAACACTTTTATGACACTACCAAAAATGTGAGGTTCGATATGGAAGCTGCTGTTGTTCTTCTGTCCCATACTGCAAAGGATATGGTTACAGCTACAATGCCGGCAAATGAAGCGACTATGGCAATGAAAATTGCAATCAGATCTGCCATACGTTTGTCAAATTGACTGGTCTGCTCTGCCATGCGTTTGTCCATGGCTTCAAACCTGTCATTCATATTTTTATTCATGGCTTCAAACCTGTTGTTCATATTTTTATCCATGGCTTCAAACCGCTGATTCATGGCTTCAAACTGGTCATTCATACTTTTGTCCATGGCTTCAAACCGATCATTAATACTTTTGTCCATGGCTTCAAACCGGTCATCTGTACGTTTTTCAAGTTCATTGACCCGGACATTAAGTTGAATGAGCAACTCTCTATCTTTTTGTGTAAAACCGAGATCTTCAGCACAACTATTATGGTATGGGACAAATAGCAATGCAAATATAATGGTAACCAACCATAAATAATTGAATTTGTAATTCATAATATCTGCCTCTTCTTTACTGTGAAAATGTATAGATCAAGAATATACACATCGGCATGTAAGGGTCAATGCTTTTTTCCGTTATCAAGCCCTCTTTCTGACAATACATTTTCTACACGACGGAATTTCCTGATCTGTATTTACAGTTTTCCGAAGGTTTTGTGCCACAGGCCCGAACCAGCAATCATCGAAACGGCTGTGGTTGAGATTACCCAATGCCGGAGAACCATAGCAACATCCAAAAACATTGCCATTAACATCAATAAAGCATGTATTCCATGGCCGCCTGCATATCTCCCCACCCCTGTTTTCAGGCTCAATAATATTAGCAAATGATGCTGCTTCCTTTATTTTTGCCTTTGCCATATCAGGGCCAATACTTTCCTTTCTTTTAAGCTCTTGATCACTGAAGGCTGGATAAAATAGGTTTATGTAGTCAATTCCAAGTATTTTGGCTCTTTGTGCAAGTTCTGGCAAAGAATCAATGGTTGTGCGGGTAAGAAGGTAGTTTATCTCAATGGTTGGAGAAGAGATCTTGCCGGCAATGGCTTTTTGGGTGAGAACCTTGCCTATTCCCTTTAATGGTTTGGCAATTGAAGAACCTCTCATTTCACGGTAGGCAGCGTCTGTTCCGCCATCAATACTCACAATCAATCTATCCACATGGGCCACAATGTTTTCGGCAACTTTATCTGTTATCAGGGTACCGTTAGTTATGATTTTTATTTTACAGTTATTCTTCAATGCCAGCGTATAAATGGGATCAAGGTCACAAAGCAGTGGTTCCCCTCCAATGGGGTGGAGAAGCTCAAGCTGGGGAATTACATGGGAGAGCTTGTCAATAAGAGTCATATTGAAACTGGATGCAAACTCCTGTTGCAGACATACTTTACATCTCATGTTGCATTTTGTTGTGATAACAATACTTAACTCTTTTGGGTATGATTCTTTTTCTCTATTTTTATCTTGCAAATTTCCACCATTATTTTTGTAACTGGGGTTGGCAGATAAAGGAGATGATGGTTTTGTCATGGAAATGGATTTTCTCCCTTGCCGTTAAAAAAATATTCTTCTGGTACGGTAATAAGACGTTTTTGCCATTTTTGTCTGCTTTTATACCATCTTGGAGTGTGAAAACAGATATATTGCCATATATACAACCATGTGGAGCGTGTAAAAATCTCTTGATTATCTTCTGTAATTTTGAGCAATTCCCTTAATGTTGCAAGGCGGCATAAAATTTTAACAATCCCTTTTTCCATATATATACGGTAAAATTTATTGTAATGCTTTATTATATGATTAATCATTGTCCAGCGAAATTCATCGTGGGGAGGGTGTTGATCCAGGCATCCCACAGAATTTATTGCCCCAACAATGGGATTGGAGCCAAAGTTGTTTTCTCCATGGCGTCTGTAACATCCGTGAAAAGAGGGTATTAAAAGGGAGTTACCCAGTTGGTTTGCAAAATGTGCAATGTAGTAATCTGCACAGATACGAAATGTTATACCAGGGTCGGGCATAATGAGTCTTAATGTATCCATACGAAAAACCATGGAACTTGCTGTTGCCCATATCCAGTAACCTTTATGAAGGTGTGTGTCTGGTATATAGCGATATTTCCCCTTGGACATGTGATCAGGGTGGTCACCTGCAATGACCTTTCCCTGTCCATCAATTTGGTACTGGTTGGACGAGGTAAAGGCCACAGATCTTCTTCCGAGGTGTGCCTTGATATGTGTTTCCATGAAATCCGGCAGAAGTACATCATCGGAATCCAGCATCATGCAGAAGTTGCCTTGGGCTTTTGAAAGGCCATCCCTAAATGCTTCCATCTGTCCGCCATTGGTTTTTCGGCAGATCAGGGTAAATTTTTCCTTTTCCATTGGTGGAGCATTATCTATAAACTCTTTTATCCTGCTCACGGAATCATCCATTGACACATCATCCACAACAATACATTCCCAATGGGTATAGGTTTGTTTTATAACAGATTCAAGGGTTTCAATCACGTATTGGGCATAATTGTAATTGGTTATGATTACCGAGAGCAATGGATAGTTTATGCCGGCGGCAAAGAGCCTTTCATCACCGAAGGTGTCAATAGGTGGAGATGACTGGGGGGCGGGTGGAACTACTGAGGTAACCGAGGTTTTGGACATCTATATCTCCAGGCTTTGTTTAAGTAATTGGGTCAAAAGATTGTAGTCCATATCTTCTGAATAGTTTGCAGCTCTTTCCGGGTGAAACATTTCAGGGATATATTGCAGGATATCGGAATCTTTAATGTATCTATAAATCTCTTTGGGCAGGTTGATTTTTTGCAATAGTTCAAAAACACCTTCTATTATTTTTTTTTCAATACAGCCCGACATATTATTATGCTTCTTGTCAAGTCTTGAAAGGTAATTGCGGGCTAACCTTGGCAGGGTAAAGCTGCAAGCCAGGCCATGGGGAACGCCCTTATGTATTGTAAGGGGGTATGAGATTGCGTGGGCGATTGCTGTACGGGATTGACTTATTGCCATTCCAGCCAGAAGACTTGCTTCCTGCATAAGAGTTCTGCTGTAAAGTTTTGCAGGATTTTCAAGAACCATGGGAAGTGCTTTTACTGTAATGGAAAGCGATTGAAGGGCAAGTGCAGCGGTGATGGGTGTTCTGTTTATGTTCCAGAGGGATTCCAGTGCATGGGATATGGCATCTAAACCTGAATACAAGGTTTCGTTGTATGGAAGGGGTAACGTCAAGGCCGGGTCAAGAATGGCATGGGAGGGATAAATGCAAAAATGTGACAGGGAGAATTTTTTTTTGCTGTTTTGATCCCAAATGGTTGCAAATGGGGTGACTTCTGCCCCGGTTCCCGAGGTGGTAGGTATTGCTATGACTGGAATTTTGCTCTTTACCTGGGAAGGGTTAAAAGGTCTTTGTTTTATAAAAATATTATACAAGGGGTAGGGAATCAACTCTTTTATCTGCGTGGTATCATCTAAGACCAGGGTAACTCCTAAAACCTTTGCACTATCAATAACACTGCCACCGCCCAAAGCAACTATTCCGCTAATTTCACTATTTACAGAAAATTTTTGTGTAATGTTATCCAGATCTGATATCTGGGGGTTGGGAGCTATTTTGTCATACAACAAAGTTCTTTGTTTACCGATAATATTAATAAAATTGTCGGTTTCTCCCCTGCGGGTAAAGCCAGGTGTTGTAATTAGCAATATCTTACCTTCAGGTGGTAATATATCCTGTAAAATATCTATTGAGCCGTTTCCAGATGTAATTGATACTGGATGATTATGGAGCCATTTTTTTGGGATTTTATCAGACATTGGCAAAGGCATTTTTCATAAAAGCGTTTTTGTTTTCCATGGGAGTGGTTGTTGGGCGACCAAGGTCTTGTCTTGATCCTGTTGCAATCTGTATTTCCAGCATATTGGGCCCTTGATGCCGCCGGGATATATCCATCCAGCACTTTTTTAATGAGTTAATATCATATGCTAAATGGTAGTTTTTATAACCGCATGACCTGCTCAATAGATCCATATTCATTTTCCCTGCTACGGTGGGTTGTCCACCAACGGATTCATAGGCAGCATTGTTTAGAACTATATGAATTAAATTGGAAGGGGTTTTAGAATCTATATTATTTGTATTTTCTATATTGCCTATAACTGGTAAGGCACCCATGTGCATAAGAAGTGCACCATCACCGTCAAGACATATAACACGTCTATCCCTTCTTCCCATTGCCACTCCAAGGGCAATGGATGAAGCATGACCCATTGATCCCACTGTTAAAAAATCACGTTGATATTCCCCTCGTTTTTCCCTTAGCTCAAAAAGTTCCCTGGAGGTCTTTCCGGTTGTTGATATAATTAGATCATGGGGATTGACGAGATCAAGAATTTCAGAAAGTGCATCTTCCCGTTTCAGTGTATATTTTTTATTTGAGCCATATTGAAAAGTTTGTTGAGTAGTGTGAGGCTCAAATGTGTCTTTTTGAATCAGTAATGCAACCGGGGCACTTCTATCTTTTATTGCTGAAAATATTTCCTGGAGAATTATTTGCCAATCAGATTTTCCATTTAGTATCCAGTGGGGAATGTCAAGTATCTCAAGTAGATCTCTTGTGATTCTGCCTTGTTTTACATGTTGGGGCTCATCCTTTATGCCAGGTTCTCCCCGCCATCCAATAATAAGCAGTAAAGGTATGGAATAAACATCTGGATCTGTCAGGGAAGTCAATGGATTGACGCAGTTGCCAAGGCCGGAGTTTTGCATATATACCGCCCCAAGGGAGCCGGTTGCCATATGAAATCCGGCAGCAAGGGCAATGGCATTGCCTTCATTGGCAGTTATGATGTGTCGTCCATTCCAGTTGTCGTGTAGGTGGGCACAAAGGTGTTTAAGTAGAGAATCGGGCACACCTGCAAACATCCCTACTCCCTTTTCTTGAAGTGTCTTGCAAAAAATATCAGGTGGTATCATTTTTGAGTTCTTTACCGTGGAAATGGATACAATTTTCCATATTCGGGGGTGGCTGGATGACAGCCATGACCGTTTAATCAGTCAAGAATATTTCTGAATGGTACCTGGAATTAATTTCAGGATTTCACCAATTGACATAAGACACTTAGCCTTTGATGAACACTGATGTTTTAAGATAGATTCCGCAGTGTTTACCATTGCAGGATATGCACTTCTTATAAGCTGATTGGCATATATGACTATATTAACGCCATTGGACTGTAGTTCTTCTTCTGTTACATGGTTATAAGTAGAGGGTACAACCACCAAGGGCCTACGATTTTTGAGGTTGTTATATTGCCTGCAAAATTGATAAATTTCCCATGGGCTTTCCTTTCTGCTGTGAATCATGATTCCATCTGTACCAGCCTCAATATAAGCTTTGGCTCTATTCATAGCATCATCCATTCCAGCACCAAGGATAAGGCTTTCAATACGGGCAATAACCATGAAATCCTTTGTTATTGCCGCCTTTTTTCCCAGCTCTATTTTATGGCAGAAATTTTCAATATCCTCTTGTATTTGAGGCACGCTGTTACCAAGGAGAGAGTTTTGTTTTAGTCCTTTTTTATCCTCAATGATAACAGCAGAAACTCCAAGACGTTCCAATGTTTTTACTGTAAAAACAAAATGCTCAGGTCTGCCCCCTGTATCCCCATCAAATATAATTGGTTTTGTTGTAACCTCCAGCACATCGCTTAAAAGGTTCATGCGTGAGGAAATATCCACGGCTTCAATGTCAGGTTTTCCCCGTGCCGTTGAATCAGTAAGGCTGCTGGCCCACATGCCGTCAAACTCACGAATACCTTTGTCAGTTCTGATATGGGTTCTCTCCACAATCAAACCCGTGAGTCCGTTATGGATATCAAGAAAGCGGATTATTGGTTTTAAATTAAGCATTCTGCGAAGTGATTTGAGGCGAATTTCCGGAGTCGTTCCCACTTCCCTCATGGCACCGTGGAGTTTTGTAGATGAAATTCCCTTGGTATAAGGAATTTCCACAAGCTTTCCTCCCCAGCCATCAAGCACATCTATAACTTTTTGTCTTGTCTTTGCCTGAACTCCCTCTTTCCAGTCATCTCCATGTACAACAAAGTCGGGTTTTAACAACTTAAGGTTGGCTGTATAGTCAAGTGTGGTCTGTGGAATAATCTTGCTGACACCTTTAATATTTTCGATCACCTCTTTTCTTTGCTCAAAGCTCATGAAAGGGACACGTTTATAGCTTGCAATGGCCTCATCTGTCAAAAGTCCGATAATTACATCTCCAAGCTCCCTGGCTTTTTTGATGATATTCATGTGGCCTGGGTGAACAAGGTCAGCACTCATTCCAACATAGACTGTTTTGTCCATTTGTATATTAATCCTTAATTGTTACTTTGGAAATGAACACAATTTGATATATTTGGGAGTAGCTGAATCGCATTCATGCCCGTTTATGCTTTGCAAAGCAATAGTTTATTAAACACCTCTCCAGCAATTGACTCAGGTGAGCGTGATGGATCAAAATCAATTTTTATATCGGGATTAAGAGGCATTTCTGCCTTTAGATCAAGTCCATATACACAAGATGCTTCACCTGTATCATATCGTTTGTAAAGGCCTTTGGAATCTCTACGTCTAAGCTCTTCAATGGGTGTGTTCAAAAAAATTTCAAAATATCCTGGAAGATGTTGACGATTCCATGAATGGATCTCATGGAATAGTGCGATAGTTGCAATGATTACTGCGTGCCCCTGGGATGCAAGCATTTTACAGAGAGCCGAATACCTGTATGCAAGTTTTAGTCGGGATTCATGGTCATAACCGTAAACCGGACCAAAAACCTCCCTTAGTTGATCGCCATCCAGGAGAGTTGGCATAGTATTATTTGTTTTAAGTTTTTTTGTTAAAAAATTTGCCAGTGTACTTTTACCGGAATCGGAAAGGCCAGTCACCCAAATCACTGAGCCATTGATCTCTGTAGTGGGATTCAAATTTATTTCCTTTTATCTTTTTTGCTCTTTTGGATAGATATTCTTTTTTTCATCTAAAAAAACATTAAGCAGCCGGTATGCCACACTACTTTTGCTCACATCATCAATAAAATCTTTAACGCTTTGTTTATTATTCCGTTTAAATATAACATCAACACACACTTCAAAATAGAATTTATTGAAGTTTTTAAACTCTTTTTCTGAATTGTCATAAAAAGAAAAATTATGAAATATTAAATATATTATTTCTCTTAGTACACTTGCATATGATGCGTGTCCATCCTTGAAGTAGGCTAAATATTCAGAGATTATAGCATCAAAGATATTTTTGGGTATTGTTTCATTCTTTTTGATTTTCAATGTTAAATATTGAGGAAATATTTTAATGGACCTTGCAAAATCAAGTGCAACTAATATTTGGCATTTATTATTAAAAATCGAGATTATAGACTCTTCAAAGTCTTTGGTGCTGTTGCCAATTATATTTTGTTCTGTAAAGTATATATGTAGCCAGTCAGGGTTTGTTCTTTCATTTAGTATATCGTCAAGATAACCCATGAAATGACTTGAGAATGTTCGATTGTTTGCATATATGCTCTCTGAAATGGAACGTATGGTATCACTATACAGTGTTGGAGATTGGAGAAAATGGTCCGTTAATTGAAATAAATGCTCTAAATCATTGACTTTAAAACAGCCATTACCAATAAGATCATTGTGGGTAATGGTTACTCCACCTGGTCCCTGGGGAAAATATATGGATGGTTGGTATGTTGCAAGGGTAAAAGTTTGACCAGTTGAGGATCTGTCAGTGATTAATAGAATACCGCGGGCATATTGTTCTACATAATCATCAATATCATCATAAATAAAGTTTGGGTGTTTTGAAAATTGATCGACTATTTCTATGATGTTTGGATTGCTTCTATCTTCTGGCCTGGGGCGAAAGAGTGTTTTTTGTTTTGGGTAACGTTTCAGAAGTTCTTTTAATATATTAATCCCGTAAGGCTTTATAAAGCTCTCTGGGATATCTGAGATTGTAGGGCAGACAAGAATATGGTTAATTTCATAGCTCTTCAATTTTGATCGAGAATCTCTAATTCGATCATACTTGTTTGGTATCAAGGGCATTATAAAAGTATCACGTTTATTTCCGATAATTTTTTGTGGTATTTTAATATAATTTGGAACATTTATTTTCTTGTTTACACTTAAAGTGCTATTAACAGGTATAGCAACATATTGACCTCTTGTGAAAAGTTCTATTTCTGAGAGAGGGTTGTGAAACATCTGTCTTGCGGATCTGTTGATGTCTATACATTTAAGTTTTTTGAGCCATCCATTCCCCCATGTCAACCATAATGGATGCTTAAATCCGATTGCCACAGATAGCATATTGAGCCTTAACATTATTTCTTTATCAACTGGATAGAGATAGTCAATGCGATCAAATGTTGGCTCTATGGATAATGTAAGGCAATTATATCCTTGTTTGGTAAGTTTTTTATTAAAATCATCACCCAGTTGTGACCACATATGATGGTGGTAAAAAATAGCAATGTTTTTTTTTTCTGGTTGACATAGACGGTGTAGGAACGCAGCACATATATCGTTTGAGTTAATATTTTTTTGTTTAAATTCGGATAATATTCCGCTTTTTTGGTCAATGATAGTGACCATCTCTTTTGCAATGTCAGGCTTCTTATTAAAAACTCTTTTGCATAATAATATTTTTCTTGAGTCAAAATCTTCAAAATGCTCTTTTAAAAAATTTATGGTAATTTTGATACAATCATTTGGTTTTAATTCGGGTGTAAGATTTTTTTGACTTAAAAGTTCATTATAAACTTTTTGGGTGCTCTTAAGGATATTAAGTATTTTTTGCTCCGAGAGCATTTGGTCATTTTTGAGCATAAATTGATTTGAAATATTCTGCAAAGGCTTTTGTAACTGAAAATTTTGATAATCGAAATTATTTCCAATAATTGAAGGCTCATATATAATATGATCTTTGAATCCTATCTCAAATAATTTTAAGGATATTTCCAGCCACCAAACGGATGCAACAATGATCTTAAAGTTTGATTCACTTATAATAGGAATCTGATCAATTTTGTAAACTTTCAGATTTTCTTTTTTTCCGGAAACAAATGTGTCAATGAAAAATAGAAATTCAATGTCTGGCCTTTTTTTGCGTAAAGTTTTATATAGCTCAACACCTCTGCCACCAGCTCCGTAAATGGCAACTTTTTCGTTTTTTGCAAGCAGAGATGAAGTGACAGTCTCCATTTCTTCTAAATTAGCATAGCTAAATTTATTGGCTGAAGTCATATATTTGATCAGTTGTTACAATGGTTGTACACGCAATACATAACCGTATCCAATCTACAACAGGAGTGATGTCCGATATATATTTCATACTCAGGGACAAGATCTTTTATAAATATAGGAATTTGCCATAAATCTTCAATCTTATGATAAAGACATATTTGTAGTTTAGGTTTAAATTTTTTAATTGTCTGTGCTGCACCATATAACGCTTTAAGTTCAGCACCTTCGATGTCCATTTTTATTAGATCAATTTGATTAATATTGTGGTCTATAATGAAATCATCAAGACAAACTGCATCAACCTTAAGTTCCCCATGACTGTTTATGGTATTGGCATGACTTGTCAAAGGTGATTCCCAGAAAGAAACCTTTTCATTTTTATTCCATAAAGCAGCACAAATAGGTGTAATATTGCTCAATTGTAATTTGTTGATCGTTTGAATCATAGCATCGAATGAGGATGGTGTCGGTTCAAAGGCAAATATATTGCAATTTTCCTGACATTGCTTTGAAAAAAATATTGCAGTGTCACCTTGAGCAGCACCACCGTCTATAATAACATCTCCAGGTTCAGCTTTACATAATGGGTGGTTATAAATATAGTACTTTGAATAATAAGTTATTTTGGATTTGTAGAGTATATAATTAATAATTGCTTTATAGAGATCACAAGAGTTTTTATCGTTTATTAGTTGAAATACTTTTTCTATTTCGTCTGTTTTTATATCTGTTGTCGATGTCGAATCGCCTATTCCGTCTGTAAATATTTTGGTAAAACCCAAGTCTTTCAATTGCTTGAAAATAAATTTTTCTGCCCAACTACATATGATAACAGGCACATTAATCAAATGATTAAGTTGTTCAGGAGCTTTCACAGAAATTCCATTAATTATATTTCCTTGCCTTTTGGAACTATTATCTGCAAAAAATAATATTTTAAATCCTGATTTACTCAATGTTTGCTGACAGTTAAGACCTCGTTGGGATGTACCAAACACTATCATTTCATCAAAGATATGATTTTCAAAAATATTAAAAGGTATAGGAGCTAACTGTTTGAGTTTGTTTTTCATTTGTCCACTTTTGTTTTTATTATTTAGAGATAATTCCAAAATAATTTTCAAGAATTCTATTTATTAAGTTTTGGCAGTGTACAGGACAAAAAAACAGCAGGCATATCAAATTTAAAGTAATATCAATATGTTATGCAAAAGAGTAGATATGTTAAGTATAATGCGATAACTAATTGATATCATTTGAGATTTTATACACCCATTGTTTTTTTGTCCTGTACACTGAAGTTTTGGAGAAGGATGTGGGCGATAGACAGGAAAATAATTTAAAACCAGTTCTTAAAAAGAATTATCTTTATGTTGTTTTCGTATATAAAAAACAGGGCTTCTGATCTCGTTTTGCAACTCAACCGGCTTTGCTTCCCCGGCTCCCCAAAAAGATGCATAATCCCCATGAAATCCATCGCATATTTGCTTAAGAGAACATTGATCACAGCCTGGTGCATACTGGTAACTGCAATGCTGCCGTGCCCTGATAATTGCACTGTGTCTGTATTCATCCTCTCTGGAGATGTTTTGATCTGTAAGGTAATCTGGCCACTCTGAACTGGAAGAAAAAATGCTTGAACGCATGTTTGCCTCTCTTAAACGGAAAGGCTTTGTAAGTTCACCATCCCGCCTTCTCTGGGAAGGTTCTGCACTCCAGGACCATGAAGCATAATCCCATTCATGGCTATCATAAGGAAGTTGCTGGAAATTATAGAGATTTTTACGATATTGTTCAGGTACCATGCAAAGAGGATAATACCTTACATTGCATTCTATGCCGGCATCTTCAAGAATATTCATGGCACTGACAAGGGGAGGGGATACCTCTGAATATGAGGGAACGTCACTGAGAGATCGTTGATTGTTCTGCTGATCTTCAAAGGGATTGAAGGCAATGAAATTCACAACCCTTGCTCCGGTTTCAATGGCAAGTTTTGCAACACCTTCAAGATGGGGCAGGGCGGATTTTGCAAGAACACAGTTAAAACGGAAGGGTATATTTTGATTGATGAGGTTTTGAAGAGCCTTCATCTGTCTTTTATGGGCTCCCTTGACTCCACACATGGCATCATAGGCATCGTAAAGGCCGTGGACACTTATCAGAAGATCATTGATACCGGAATGTTTTAATGCTTTACATTTTTCTAAATTGTCCAGTATCATAGCATTTGTAATCAAAGTTGGTTTAAGTCCAATATCAGCACAATGGGCTACAAGTTTATTGATTTCAGGGAATATGGTGGGTTCCCCACCTTGAATATCAACGGCATCGTTATGGTAGAACTGACGCAAAGTTGTGCATATGCGTTTTGCCTTTTCAAGGGACATAAATGGATGATCTGGATGGTTTTTGTCCTTGATTCTGTTTTGGAAATAGCAAAAATGGCAACGGAGGTTGCAGGTCTGGCCAAGCCAGATTACACCTCTTGTGGTAATTGATTTTTTACCGTAAAATTGCGTTTGGCTTCCATAATCGGGGTGGGCCTGAGTTGGGCATGAAGGCTTGGTCATATTATTAGTCATTATATTAGTCTGTTTAGAGAAAGTTGTTATTTTGTAGATTTTTTAGTGTATCATGGAAGTAAAGAACCCTTTCTTTTTGTTCTGCCTGAAAAAGAAAGGGTTCAACGTCCTGTGCCAAAAAATCAAGATCCAGCTCTTCTATTCTGGCTGTGAATCGATCCATGAAATCTGGAGCTTCGATTCCTATGCAGTTTTGGATATATTTGAAATTGGGTCTTGTCATTCCCATGAGAAATGATATGTCAAACAAATCACGTCCCTTTTCCTTTTTGCTGTAGAGTACAGCCAGCATTTTCTGAGCCATGAGTATATCCGGAGGTGCAACAGGAATACGTCTGAAAATACCAAATTTGTTCAACAGGGTTATTGTTGGAGTGTAATTTTTATCTTTAATTTCTGTATCAACTCTTATTAGAATTTTGCGTCCTTTATCCGGGCTGATACCTGTTTTATAAAGAATTTCAGGAAAGCGGATATAGCAATGAAAAGCCCCTTTTTCCACCATGCGGTATTCAATTATGAAGCCTTTGTATTGCATATCTCTGCATGCTCTTGTAAGCAGATTTTCAAACTCTTCAAAGGAGAGGGCAAAGTTGTCAAAATCAAGATCTTCGGAAAAACGAATGCTTTGATGCAGTATACGTATCGCTGTTCCACCAATGAATGATATGTGGGACGCTTGAATATCTTTAAACATTGAATCCAGCAGTTCATGTTGGAGGTACTCCACCAGAACGCCCTGGGGGTTTTTTATAAAAACAGATTCCGGAAAATATTCCTTGATCTGGTCTAATGTAAGCATATTTTTACTGTAAGCATAAAAGTGTCCATTTTTTCATCCTGGGCATGTTGAAAGCATTAAGATATTGGGTAAATTTGCTTTTGTTTAAGGTTTGTCCAATTTGCTCATGGTTTAGGCGGATGGCTTTAAAATCATCCGAGGTTTTTATATTGGTAATGTTCAGGTAGAGATAATCCAGAATCGCTTTTTCAGGTTCTGCCATCAAAAATTGTCCATGTTCTGTGGAAATTACTTGATAACCCCAGAAAAGCTCTTTTTTGATATGACGATAAATAAAACGGCCAAAAATATTGTCAAATGTTCTGTTGATTTTCGCAGTAACACTTGTTTGGCTATATACCATTTCCGGAATGAAGTTATAATAAGAGAGTGCACTTTCAAGGCTTATGTAGCTTGGCTGGTAGATAAAGTAGGCAATTTCTTCACATTTAAGATTTTTAATCTTCCTGGTAAAGGCATATATACCATTTTTAAAACGTAACAAAAGTCCTTTTTTTACCCATAGGCTGAGTTGATAGTCGTAAATATTAAATCCAAGAAGAGATAGCTCCTGGCGGGAGAATATGGGTTGTCGAACAGCAATTTCCAGGTCAGTGTATTTCATAAACTTATTAATAATAATAAGTTTATGAAACGTCAAATGATTTTTTCAAATTGATTTTTTTTAACATGAAATGGCAATGTATAATTCAATCTTGCTCCAGGCAGGGCACCCTCTGCCCCAAAATGATCATAGGGGGAAAGCTCACTGCTTCCATGGTGTCTTAGATATATGGGAGAAAGGCCGTCACAAAAAGGCAGGGCAGCACAATCTTTGCATTTTTCAGGAAAAACTGTGAAGTGATCTCCACGAATTGCAATTATCGGTTCTTTATATTTATTCTGATAAGGATATATATCCTGATATCTATTTTGAATTACTTTATATCGGTCGCCTGTTTTTTCCGGTGTTATCCAAGTTATTGAATATTTATCTTCCATTTCAACGGGCATGGCACAATATTCAGGGGATTTGTCGTAGTTGCAGGCACGGTTTTGCCACTCAAAGGGATCATAAAATGTTCCTGTGAGTCCCACAATATGTTTTTCCATTCCCTTTAGAACGCAGTAGGGTGCATATCTGATATTGACAGCAATTTTTTTTCCTTGAGAATTCAATTTTTCCAAAGCTGATTCAAGATGTGGCCTGATATCACTGTATTTTGCCTGTATAGAAGGTGTTTTTGAGGCATCTCGCCAACCGTGGTAGGCATTGAAAAGGATAAAATTGTGAATATATACATGGTGTTTGGTAATTTTTTCAGAAATGGCCTGTAATGATGTCAAGTTTCCTTTAAAGACAACAGTATTGGTTCCATACTGGAAATCTTTACCATCAAGATGATCCATGGCCTTTTCCAGTTTCTTAAGTGACCCTCTGGTGAATTGATGGAATTGGGTTTCATCTGCAGCGTGTAGAGAAAAGAGAAAGTCGGTGAGTCCTGCATCTAAAAGTGCATCTATCAATGGCCTTTTTTTTGAATTCCCTTTGTATTCTCTATGCAGAAATTGACCCAGGGTGATAATACGACCTGCAAGCCCCAGTTCCCGGCATCCTTTTTCTATAATTGGTACAATATCCGGATGAAGTGTGGGTTCTCCCCCTGTTACATCAAAATGGTTATAGCTGTGGTGTTTAAATAGCTTCAAAATTTCAATCAGATCCATTGCACAGCGAAAACCACCTTGCCTTAGAGCTTCAAAATCTCTGGAGCCATTGTAATTTTTATAATAACAGAAGGTGCATGAATGGGAGCATTGAAGGCCAACATCCAGCACAGCTCCCTTCCCACGTTTGCCGGGGGTATGGCGATAATTTTGTTTCATTTATAA
>NZ_LT828564.1:75262-76373 GCF_900170035.1 Desulfamplus magnetovallimortis
CCCTATGTGTCAGGGTAGATGTCGCCTCAATAAGAATTCAATAATTCAATATCAGGGGCATTGAGGTGAATCTATGGGATACCCTTTATCAATGAAAGAAGCTGTGGTAAAAAAAGTTCTTATGAGTAATAAAACTCATTATGAAATAGCAAAAGAAGCTGGGATTGCTCGTTCAACCTTAACGTATTGGCTTAAACAATACACAAAAGACGGAGAAATGAATTTGATCAATGTGGAAAAGAGCCCCAAAGATTGGAGCGGTGAAGAGAGATTCAACGCTCTGGTTGCAACAGCAAATATGTCAGAAATGAATCGTGTTGCCTGGTGTCGTAAAGAAGGCCTGTTTACGCATCATCTTGATCAATGGAAAAAAGATGCTATTTTTTTGTTAACCCAAAAAGAATCCATTTTAAAATCCAATGATTCCAAAGATTTAAAGAGAGAAATATCTTTTTTGAAAAAAGAATTGTCTCGAAAAGATCAAGCTCTTGCGGAGACTGCCGCTCTATTGGTTCTCAAAAAAAAAGCGGACTTAATTTGGGGGGATGCCAAGGGAGATTGATTAACAAAGAAGACAAAGAAGAAGCGTTATCTCTAATAAGGGAAGCGTGTGATGCTGGAGCACGTAAGCATTTAGCTGCCCAACTTTTGGGATTACCCATTCGCACTGTTCAGCGTTGGGAGAAGCATGGAATTGATGATCAGCGTAAAGGATCTGGTAAGACACCCGGTAACAAGATATCTCAAACTGAAAAAATGCAGATAATTGAGATACTAACCTCTCCGGAGTTTGCGGATTGCACACCTCATCAGATTGTTCCTAAACTTGCTGATCAAGGCGTTTATGTAGCTTCTGAATCCACCATGTACAGGGTTCTCAAAGATCTGAGCATGAATAAGCATCGGCTTGCAAGTCGTGCTGGAAGCAGAAAGCGTCCTGAATCCTATTGTGCTAATGGGCCAAATCAAGTGTGGTCTTGGGATATTACTTACTTACCAACAGAGATAAAGGGCTGTTTTTTCTACCTATATATGATTATTGACATTTATAGCCGCAAAGCAGTTGGTTATCAGGTTTATGATTGTGAATCGTGTCCTTCCGGCAAGCATG
>NZ_LT828565.1:0-34699 GCF_900170035.1 Desulfamplus magnetovallimortis
CAGACTTTCACCTAATTTACATGCTCAAAGTCAACACCTATGATCTTGTAAGCATTGTCAACACTGTCTGAATCAGGATTCCCAAGATTAACAAGATAAGGCAGGATTATATATCTGAAACATCCTATCTACTCAAAGTCGACACCTATTATCTTTTGAGCTTTGTCAACACTGTCTGAATCAGGATTCCCAAGATTAACAGGATAAGGCAGGATTATATATCCTGAACATCTTGTTTATCCTGGTTATCCTGATTCAGACAAATTCAGTAAATGGAAAAAAGCAATAATATGTCATTTTTTCAATACATGACGGGAAGCCATCATGTACGTTAATCTCTCCGGTGAATTTTAAATTAGCGACCTTTGGGCGGATTTTTGATAACATATTGCTTTTACAGGTGATAAAATATAATTTTCTACACCAATAAATTATCTGCAAACTTCTGAATGCAGGCAGGATAAAGCTCCCACTCCAGAGCAAGTCCCTTTTTTTTGACATCATCCAGGGTATCTCCATCCTCTATCTGAAAAGCTCTCTGCCCGATGATGGGTCCTGTATCTTCACCATAGTCAATAAAATGAACCGTACATCCACCCACTTTACAGCCATACCGGAAAGTGTCTCCATAACCGTCTGTTCCAGGAAACGCAGGCAGCAGTGCCGGATGGATATTCATTATTCTCTTGTTATTCGGGTCAACATTAATACGATCAATAAAATAGGGGGTCAGGGTTCGCATAAAACCGGCCAGAACAAGAAGATCAATGCCGTAATGCTCAATTTTCTCAAGCAGCATCTTTTCTGCAACAGCTCTTGACTGAAGAAAAAAATCCACCTGGGAAGGATTATGATCATCTGACATCAATGATTGTTTTTCTCTTACAGTTACCAGATCAAAATCAGAAGGAAGTGACGACTTAATCTCTTCCGGACTTTCCCTGCATTTTTTTATAATTTTTCTGTAATCCACCACAAAAGTGTCTATACCGGCTTTTTTCGCACGATCAAGACCTTTAACATCAGGGGTATCCGAGCCTGTAAAGACAACAGTCGCATCTATTCGGCCATCAGCGCAGCCATCAATTATTGCCTGAAGATTGGTACCTCCTCCTGAGATCAAAGTTCCAACACGAATTTTTTTTTATTTTTACCCATTTTTCACGCCTCCATGTTTCTCCTGCTTCTGTTTCTAAAACATAGTCAAAACAGACATTATTATTTGACGCTGCACACTTATTTATTGTTTTTTTTGAATTTTATAGGCTAAAGGTTCAATGAGCTTTCCAACTAACAAGAAAATTGAAATAACACCGCCTGGATTGTCCAGCTTATTATTATGATATGTTATCCCAAAAAAGTTATCAAATCTCTTCGGAAAACAACATCAGGTATAAGGCCGACAAAAAGGAATTTCTCATTATGTTGACAAAGTATAGCGAAACCAATATATTTACAAAACAGTTTTTTTGATTCCCCAAACAAAAGGAGATGCCGAATGTCAGAAAATATTATAGAAATAGAAGATGATGCCTTTGAGCAGGAAGTTCTTAAATCCACTATACCAGTGCTGGTTGACTTCTGGGCACCATGGTGCGGTCCATGCAGAGCCATAGCCCCCACCATTGAAGAGCTTCAGAAAACCTATGACGGCAAAATGAAATTTGTGAAGGTCAATGTGGATGAAAATCCTATATCTCCAAGCAAATATGGCATTCAGGCCATTCCCACCCTGATTTTTTTCAAGGATGGCGAGGTCTCAGAACAGATCACAGGAATGGTTGCAAAAGCAAAACTTGAAGATACCATAAATACTCTTCTGTAAATATAGAAAATCACAGGAGGAACAGGAAATGCCACAAAGCGATTATGATCTTGTGATTATCGGCGGAGGCCCTGCCGGTCTCACTGCCGGAATCTATGCTGCCAGAGCCCGATTGAATGTTGTACTTTATGAAAAAGCCGCTCCAGGTGGTCAGGTGATCATTTCGGACTGGATTGAAAACTATCCAGGTTTTCCAGATGGTATCAGTGGTTATGACCTTGGTGAAAAAATGTTGAACCATGCCAAGAACCTGGGATTAACCATAGAGACTGAGGATGTAACAGGTCTGGATCTTACAGGGGACATTAAAGTAATTCACCTTGGACCAGAAAAAAGTGTCACCACCAAGGCAATTATTATTGCATCAGGAGCCTCTCCAAAAACCCTGAATGTAGGAGAAGACAAATTCAGGGGCAAAGGGGTCTCTTTCTGTGCTACATGCGACGGTCCTTTTTTCAGGGATAAAACTGTTGTTGCTGTGGGTGGCGGTGATACTGCTGTTCAGGAATCCCTTTTCCTTACCAGATTTGTGAAAAAATTATATCTTGTACACCGAAGAGATGAATTAAGAGCCACAAAAATCCTTCAGGAAAGAGCATTTAAAAATGACAAAATTGAATTTGTCTGGGATTCTGTTGTAACCGGCATGGATGGATTGTTTGCAGTTGAAAACGTTAATGTAAAAAACGTCAAAACAGAAGAAGAGTCTTCAATAAAAGCCAATGGCTGTTTCATATGGATAGGGATCACACCAAATACCGATTTTGTGGGAGATGACCTTAATCGCGACGAATGGGGCTTTATATTTACAAATGACCGCATGGAAACTTCTATCCCAGGGGTTTTTGCAGCAGGAGATGTCAGAACCACTCCATTAAAACAGATTGCAACTGCGGTAGGAGATGCTGCAATTGCAGTAATGGGTGTTGAGCATTACATTGAAAATATTAATTCATGAAAAGAGTGGCCTTTTTCATACAACCCCAAAACCATTTGACACTTTTGTGAAAAAAGCCCCCCCAAAAGGGGCTGCTTCTCTGAAAAGTGTAAAGAGGTGAATGAAACATGCCAAAAGTGTGTTAAAGACACAAATCTTCAGCCATTTCATTACCCCATAAAAAATAGATATAAGCTGAGAAACGATCTCAGCTTATTTTATTTTTGACGATTCTGCAAAAAAATCAAATAGACATTGAGTTTATGCAAGGGAAAGCTTGGGGTATTCTTCCTTAAAATTTCAACTATACTGTTCCAGATAATTAAATTGGCAGGCAGTGTAGGGGCAATCCCTTGTGGTTGCCCTTCAGAATTGATAATGCCAAAATATTTTTCTGGAAATCTATATTTCCCATGGAATCACTTCGCTTATGAGAATTATATCTATTGGATTACTACTGTTTATTTTTGCCTCTATATCCGGATGTGCCTGGTTTTCAAAAGATAGCCAGGAGGTAGAAAAAACTGCAAGAGAGCTTGCAGCAGAAGGAAACCAGGAGTTCAAAGAAAAAAACTATAAAAATGCAATTGAGGCATTTACAACTCTCAGGGACTGGTATCCATTCAGCAAATATGCCATTCTTGCCGAACTTAAAATTGCAGATTCACATTTTAAGCTTAAATCATATGAAGAGGCCATTGTGGCATACCAGGAGTTTGAAAGTTTACACCCAAGAAACGAAGCTGTCCCTTATGTGATTTATCGAACAGGTATGTGCTGGTACAACCGTATTGAATCCATAGACAAAGACCAAACCCCTGCAAAAAAGGCAATGGAGCAGTTTCAGAGACTTACAAAGCGTTTTCCAGATGATAAATACAGCGAAAAAGCTCAAAAAAAGATCATGAAATGTACAGAACACCTTGCAGGACATGAAGCCTATATTGCTGAATTCTATCTTAAGGCCAAAAAATACAAGGCTGCTCTAAAAAGATTTGAAACTATCTTTGCAATCTATCCTGATACAGAGGCAGGCAAACAATCTATTGAAAAGATAGTTTTATGCAGAAAACTTCTTGAAGAAGAGAGTATAAATGAATAATGGCTCCTTCTTATTTGCTGTCATCCTCTCCTTTTTGAGAAGCCATAAATACCCATTCTGGCAAAGGCCTGAAAGACAACCCGCCAGGCATTAAGAGCAGGATCTGGAGCTTTACCCTTTGCAATTCTCTCAATCTGAAATTCGTACCAGAGAATTGACATCAGGGTCATTCTGTCAACGGCTTTAAAGCCTGTTGTAGGATCATCAAAATGAATAGCTGGTATCTCATTATCCATTAGTCTGTTTGGAAAGTCAGGCATAACAGCAAGGGGTCTTGCAATGCCTATCATATCAGTGGCACCGCTTTCCAATGCCGATATCATTGCAGCACCTGAGCGAAACCCACCGGTAACCACAAATGGTACATCAATCTCTTTTCTCACTTTTTCCGCATATTCCAGAAAATAGGCCTCACGTTTCCGGGTTGAATCCTTTACTTTGTAACCCGTCATACTGGGGCTTTCGTAGGTTCCTCCAGATATCTCAACAAGATCTATTCCTTCTTTCTCCAACTGCTTTACCACAGCCATTGATTCTTCATGTGTAAAACCGCTTTTCATGAAATCTGCGGAATTGAGCTTTATTCCAACAGGGTAGCTCTCTCCAACTGTTTTCCGAATGGCCCTGAAGACTTCCAGAACAAACCTCATCCGGTTCTCAAGGCTGCCCCCCCAGCCATCTGTCCTGCGATTGTGATGGGGTGACAGAAACTGACTGATAAGATAGCCGTGGGCACCATGTATCTGGACTCCTGAAAAACCAACGCGTTTGGCAAGCCCTGCACTTATGGCAAATTTTTGAATTATGCTGAAAATTTCTTGTTCGGTCAGCTCTCTTGGCGTATTAAATGTTTTATCAAAACCTTTTCCCAAAGGTACTGCAGAGGGAGCCACAGGCTCTTTTGTCAAAAATTTAGGACTCTGTTTACCGGGGTGATTAAGTTGTATCCACAATTGCGTATCATCTCTTTTGCCTGCTTCTGCCCACTGCTCAAACATCGAAAGATAGCTCTTTTCATCAAGCACAACATTTTTCGGCTCACCAAGTGCAAAGCGATCCACCATCACGTTTCCGGTAACTGAAAGACCAATACCGCCCTTGGCCCATGTATCATAAAGGCGTACAAGCCCGTATGATGGATTATGAAGATTATCCCCTAACTGCTCACTCATGGCTGACTTAAACAGTCTGTTTTTAATGGTTACTCCATTTTTGAGTTTCAATGGAGATTTTAATGCATTCTGGTTTGAGTTTGTCATATTTGTTCATTAATCCTTGTAATTGAAATTGATGATTTAAACCAGTTTTCCCAAAATAGCCTTGTGGGTCACATTGGAATTGAATTCATTGAAAAAGGCTCTGACTTCTTGAGGGCAACTCTTCCTGTTGATCAACGCACCGTACAACCCATGGGAATCCTGCATGGGGGAGCGTCAGTTGTTCTTGCCGAAACCCTTGGAAGTGTTGCCTCCCACCTTGCAATTGACGATACGCACTATGCTGTAGGACTTGAGATCAATGCCAATCACATCAAAAGCGCCAGAGAAGGTCTGGTTACCGGAATGGTAACAACTGTGCATCTTGGTAAAAGAACCCATGTGTGGGATATATCCATTAGAAATGGGAAGAATCAGCTTATCTGCGTTTCCAGGCTCACCATGGCCATTTTGGTAGTGTCATAAAAGTGTTGATATCTTTTTGTGAAAGCCCTGCTGAATCAAGGTTTGTGAAGAGCTCATCAACATATTTGGGACACCACCGCCATTTTGAAGAAATAATTATTCAATTAAAAATCTTTTCGTAGTTACCATACCCTTCACTGGCAAGATTTTCCTTCGGAATAAAGCGAAGCGCAGCAGAATTAATGCAGTATCTTAAACCACCGGGTAGATGGCCGTCCTCAAAAAGATGGCCAAGATGTGAATCTGCATAACGGCTTCTGACCTCAATTACATTCCCGAAAAACAATCCTTTCTCCTGTTTTTCAACAAGGGAATTTTTATCTATTGGTCTTGTGAAGCTTGGCCAGCCGGTTCCTGAATCAAATTTGTCTCTTGAAGAGAAAAGAGCTTCTCCAGATACAATATCCACGTATATCCCCTCTTTTTTGTTATCCCAGTATTCATTCTGAAAAGCTTTTTCCGTGCCATTATTGCGGGTAACCTCATATTGGATGGGAGTAAGTTTTTTTTTCAGTTCACTGTCAGATGGAAGTTTAAAAGACTCCATTTCTGATGATTGTCCTGACAAATCATAGAAGTTGTTTCTTGATGATGGCGTGGAGGAAGAGTCCCGCTGCTCTGAAAAAGAACCATTTGAAGATGAAGCATCTTGCGATATTGAAAAAATATCATCACTTTTTACCCAGGTTTTCTCTATAAACTGATCCCTTCCTGATCTGTATCTGTAAAATTTATATCGTATGGGATTTTTTTTATAATAATCCTGATGATAATCTTCAGCATCATAAAATTTTTTAAATTCAACAATTTCAGTTGCAATTGGCCTGGTAAAGATTTTTGATGCATCAAGAAGATTGCGTGAAGCCTCGGCAATTTTTCTTTGATTCTCATTGTGGTAAAAAATTGCTGAGCGATATTGAGAGCCCCTGTCAACAAAAGAACCGCCGGCATCTGTTGGGTCAATCTGTTGCCAGAAAAGATTTACAAGCTCCTTATAACTTACCCTTTCAGGGTCAAATTTTATCTGAATGGCCTCTGCATGGCCGGTATGCCCGGATGATACAGATTCATATGTAGGATTTGAGGTCTCACCGCCTGTGTAACCAGAAACAACATTTTTGACCCCGTCTATTTTTTCAAAAGGAGTTTCCATACACCAGAAACATCCACCGGCGAATGTAGCAATTTCAAGATGTTGATTCTTATCATCCATAGCAACCTCCTCCCTATCCAAAGAGCTTGTGAAGACAACCTGGGCACTCCATAAAGCTCCGATTAATACCAATATCGCAACTTTTATCGTAATATTGTGCAGTAAAAGTTTCATACTCTCACCTTTTCCCTTTCTTCTTGCGAACTTTTGCTCATCAAGGTATAAGCCATGAGAAGTTTTTTAGCTTCATGGAGAGACCCAAAGATGACGCAATTTTACAATTCTGCCTTTTCAACAGCAGCAAGAGCAGATTCATAATCAGGCTCCTGGGAGATTTCCGGAACCTGTTCTGTGTAGGCAACCTTTCCATCTCCGTCAATGACAACAACAGCACGGGAGAGAAGTCCGGCAATTGGCCCTGTTGTAATTTTTACCCCATAATCAGTGCCAAAATCTGGTGATCTGAATGTTGAAAGAGAAATTACATTTTTCAAACTTTCAACTTCACAGAAACGGGAATGCGCAAATGGAAGATCGCCTGAGATACATAACACAACACAGTTTTTTGATTCTCCTGCTGTTTTGTTGAATTGTCTTGTTGAAGCTGCACAGACTGGTGTATCAATGCTTGGAAAGATATTCAGAACAACTGTTTTTCCGGCAAATTGAGACAATTTAACATCTGAAAGATCTTTTCCGGTGAGCGTAAAATCAAGAGCTTTTGTTCCAACTTCCGGAAGCTTACCAACAGTTTCAATAGGGTTACCTTTTAATGTAATGTTAGCCATGATATTTCTCCTTTTAATTTATTTATCGAATTTTTGGGATTGCAGATATTGTCCTTGCAAAAGGATAGGCTTAGGGGGACAGCCACTGCAGTTACCAACCTCAGAATCCCCCATAATTTATTATGAACTCAGTTAGAATCATAATGACTGATTCTTTCAAAATCAAGGTGAAGGCATTGAAAATTCCCTTTTTCAAAGGCTTTACATCTGAAAAGTGCAAAGTACTTTTGGATGAAATGAAGGATGCCAGACTTTCTTACAAAAAATCCATAACCATTGCGAGGTAAAATGAATATTACAGCTTTAATTGAAAACTGTATCACTGATAATCGAGAAGATCTTGAAAAAGAGCATGGACTATCCCTTTATATTGATTACAATAATCTTAAAATTCTTTTTGATGCTGGTGCATCAGATGCTTTTGAAAGAAATGCAATAAAACTTGGAGTTGATCTTGAAAAGGTGGATATGGCAATACTTTCTCATCAACATTATGATCATGGTGGTGGGCTTTCAAGGTTTCTGGAAATCAATTCAAAGGCATCTGTTCATCTTTGCAGACAGATGAAGGGTAATACATACTTTAAATCTCTCGGAGGATTAATAAACAAATACATTGGCCTGGATAAAAAGATTTTTGTTAAACATCCAAATCGCTTTGTGTTTGTAAACGGTACGGCTGAAGTATCAAAAAATGTTTTTATCATCACTGAAATTTGTCGTAAATATCCTCAACCAAAAGGTAACAGTAAACTTCTTGTCTGTGAAAACGGTAATTGGCTCCCTGACCCATTTGATCATGAACTCATAGTTGTAATAAAGGAAGAAAAAGAGCTTGTAATCCTTACAGGATGTGCACATAATGGTATTTTAAACATGGTTGAAACCGTTGTGCGTCAATTTCCGGATATGCCCATAAAAGCTATAATCGGCGGTTTTCATCTTGCCGGCATTCCTGTTCCCCAGTTACTGCCTGAAACTATTGAAGAGATTCGAGCCATTGCATCAGACCTGCTTAAATATCCTGTTAAAACAGTATATACCGGCCACTGCACAGGAATGAAAGCCTATGGAATACTCAAGGAGGTTATGGGAAACAAACTCGAATATCTTGATACAGGAAAAACAATTTCCATTTAGTTCTACTTTCTCAAAATCAATCTTATTGCTTTTTCAGAAATTATTGCATTTGTCTGAATCAGGATAACCAGGATGAATAGGATATTCAGGATAGATAATCCTGCCTTATCTTTGTTAATCCTGGGAATCTTTATTCAGACAGTGTTGACAAGGCTTACAAGATCATAGGTATCGACTTTGAGTAAACAGGCATGATTGATTACGTATCAATCACCCCCAAATATAAAAATGACAGTCATTTTCGACATCCTTCATATCAACTCAAAATTAGTTTACACTTTTCGAAAAATTCTGAACCATGATTAAAGGATTGAAGGATTAACACGATTAAAAATCAAGATAATCCCTTAATCATGAAAATCATGGTTCAAAAAAAGTGTAAACCGACAAATGAAAGATGCCTCATTTTCACGGTAAAAAAGGTGTTCAGGATTAAGTACCCTGAACATCTTTTTCATCCTGGTTCAGACAAATGCCAAAACCTTAGAATCAAACTATTTTTATGGAGGTCATCGCCACGCTGACATGCATCCTTTTTCCCAAAAAACACTTGAATTGAAAATACCCCCTGTGTTGGTTTTTTTAATTTTCGCCTTTATAATGTGGAAGATCCCTGAATTTATAAAACCTTTCAATGTAACCATACCTTTGAAAGAACTCTTGATCATTTTTTTAATGACTATGGGAGCATTTACAGGCATTGCAAGTCTTTTGGCATTCAGAATGAAAAAAACAACCGTTGACCCAAGATATCCCGACAATGCATCATCCCTTGTTGTAAAAGGAATTTATAGAAGAACGCGCAATCCAATGTATCTTGCTCTGCTGCTCATCCTCCTTGCATGGGCTGCCTATCTTTCAAATCCTGTGACACTTGCTGGTGCATGGGGATTTTATAAATATATCACTTTGTTCCAGATTTTGCCGGAAGAAAGAGTGCTGCATGAGAAGTTCGGTACTCAATATCAAAACTATATCTCTTCTGTTAACAGATGGTTCTCATGGTAACCACCTCCCTAAAGTTCAGAATATTTGCTTTTTTCATATGCCTTATGAAACCCTGATAGAATTTGCAGACACAGCTCTTTATCGTTCCAAAGAAGCAGGGCGAAATATTACAACTCTCTTTGATACAAAGTAGTATTTTTCAATGTTTATTTGTCGGCTAAACGGACATGATTGCGTATCAATCACCCCCAAATATAAAAATGATAGTCATTTTCACGGTAAAAAACACGTCTAATCTTTCCATTGCCTGAAAAATTATTCGACAGTTTAAACCTGAAGAAGCAGTATTGGCAAACTTATAACAAGAAGAGCATAACCAGAATTTAACCACTTGCTAACATAATCCTAACAGATAACCGGTATATAGATCTTTCCCGCCCCCCTTCTCAAAAAACCTGTGAAGGGCAGCATGGGCAAATTATTTCCGCCAAATTCCTAAAAGAGGTTTTTATGAGTAAATTACTTAAAAAAGAGCTTGAAAAGATAAAAAATAACCTGCTGGCTCTTGGTGCAATGATTGAAGATCGCCTTCAGACCATGGGCTATGCAATTGAAAACATGGACTCAAAAATTGCAAGGCAGATAATTGAAGGTGATCATGAAATTGATGAGGCAGAGGTTGCAATTGAAGAGGAGTGTCTTAAGCTGATTGCCCTTTTTCAGCCGGTTGCCATTGATCTTCGCTTTCTGGTTTCAGTGATAAAAATCAATAACGATATGGAACGTATCGGAGATCTAACTGCCAATGTGGCACACCGCCTTTTGATTGCTTCAAAGGAAAAGGAAAGAAATTTTATATTTGACTATTCGGAGATGGCCACAAGAGTAAAGCATATGCTCAAAAATAGCCTTGATTCTTTTGTAAATATGGATCTGGAACTTGCAAGAACCATCAAGGGAATGGATGATGCCGTTGACAAAATAAAAAATCACGCATATGACATGACAAAGGTTTTTCTGAAAGAGCATCCGGACAAGGCTGGATATGCCATCAACATGTTTCTTATTTCACGACACCTTGAACGCATTGCTGATATGGCAACAAATATCGCAGAAGAGATTATATATATCATAGAGGGTTCAATTATTCGTCACACATGATATTTGTCTGAATCACTGATTAAACGGATTAAACGGACATGATTGCGTATCAATCACCCCCAAATATAAAAATGATAGTCATTTTCACGGTAAATGATTACACTGATTATAAAATCCTTAATAAATAAAAAACATCAGGACATAAATTATGTCAAAAGAGCACATTCTGATTGTTGATGATGAGGAAGACATTCTGGAATTGATCAAATTCAATCTCCATAAAGAGGGCTACCTTGTAACAACAGCGTTGACAGGGGAAGATGCCATCAAAATTGTAAGAAAAGAGAAGATTGACCTGATGATTCTTGATCTTATGCTGCCTGGTATTGACGGCTTTGAAGTGACAAGGGAGATCAGGAAAACAATCCAGCTTCCTGATATTCCCATCATAATGCTTACAGCAAAGGGAGAAGAGGCAGATGTGGTAACAGGACTGGAGCTTGGTGCTGATGATTACATTGCAAAACCCTTTAGTCCAAAGATACTTCTTGCCAGAGTTCGTACCATACTAAGACGAAAATCTCTTTTAATGAATAGTTCTGATAAAGAGAACAAAGCTGCATTTCCACATACCCATAAAGGGCAGGTCAATATCTTCGGCATAATGATAGATCCTGGCAGATACAGGGTTGAAGTTGACGGGAATCCCGTTGATTTAACCTATTCGGAGTTTAATATTCTCCTTTTTCTTGCAGGCCATCCAGGATGGGTTTTCACCCGCCAGCAGATTATGGATGCCATTCGTGGTGAAAATTATGTTGTGACTGAACGCAGCATTGATGTTCAGATTGTGGGGCTTAGGAAAAAACTTGGAAAACACGGAAAGTTCATTGAAACTGTCAGGGGAATAGGCTACCGCCTAAAGGAAAATTCAATATGAAAAGAAGAAAAATATTGTGGGAAATCTATCCATCATATCTTCTTATTATTATTGTTTCTCTTTTTGCTGTAACATTTTATTCTTCAAACTTTTACCATAAATTCTTTATGGAGCAGATGTGTGAAGATTTAAAGTCCAGAGGAGCAATCCTGAAAAATTCCCTGCATGATTTCCTGAATGAACCGGATAAACTGGACAGGTTCTGCAAAAAAATAGGCAAGGAGTCCCTGACTCGAATTACAGTAATATTGGCAGATGGTACTGTAATTGCGGACTCTGAAAAACAAAAAACAGAAGATATGGAAAACCATAAAGACAGGCCTGAAATTATTGAGGCATTTAAAGGAAAAGCAAGTTCAGTTTCAAGGTACAGTGACACCCTGAAAAAAAAAATGATCTACATGGCCCTGCCCATTGAAGAAAATGGTGAAATTCCTGCTGTTATGAGGGTTTCCATTTCCGTTTCCACCATTGATGAAAAAATAAAGCAGGTAATCTCCCGTATTATCATAAGTGGCTTCATCATAGCTTTGTTTACATCAATTGTTGTTTTCTTTATTTCAAAAAGAATTACAAGACCCATTGAAGAGATGACAAAAGGCGCCCAGCATTTTTCAGAGGGTAACCTGAGTCGCAAGCTTAAGCTTCCAGCGTCTCTTGAACTTGCAGCTCTGGCACTTTCAATGAACAGTATGGCATCAAGCCTTAATGAAAAAATCAATACAATACTTAAACAAAAAAACGAACTTGATTCTGTTCTCTCCAGTATGAAAGAAGGTGTCATAGCACTGGATGACAATGACCATATTATAAGTATTAATCCTTCTGCTGCCGAAATTTTCTGTGTTGAGCCTGAAAAGGTCAAAGGGAAAAATATAAAGGGAGCAATCAGAAATTACAGCCTGCAAAAATTTATTGCAGATGCAAGGGAGACTCACATTCCCATAGAGAGGGATATCAATTTATATGGCATGGACATCAATGATTCAATTGGTGACACAAATCAATACAATAGCAGATCACAAAGCCTTCAAAGCAGCAAACACAATGAAGAGGGTAGCATAAATCATAAAGAGAGCAGCAAAAAACAAGAAGAGAGTAGCATAAACCATGAAATTGCAATAGATAATGGGAGTGGCATAGAGCATGGGAGTTCCATAGATCATGGGAGTTCCATAGACCATGAAAATATAACTCACCATTTGAGCAACATTAATCGTGTGAGTTTCACTGATAACAAGAGAACAATTTACCATGAGAACGCCATTCAAAAAGTTCTTTATATCCACAGTGCCCCTTTGCTTGATGTGAGAAATGCAGAAATCGGGCTTTTGATAATTTTGAATGATGTAACCAAATTAAGACATCTTGAACAGATGCGTCAGGATTTTGCCGCAAACGTCTCCCATGAGATCAAGACGCCATTGACAAGCATCAAGGGTTACATGGAGACCCTGACAAATCATCACAACAGCGACAATCCACTCTCGGCTGAAGAGCAGAGCCATTTTTATTCAGTGATTGAACGAAATGTCGATCGCCTTACTGCCATTGTCAAAGATCTTCTTCATCTCTCCCAGATTGAGCAGATCGGAGGGAAACACCATTTGGCTCTAATGGAAACAGATTTATCAGATGCCATTTCAAATGCTGTTATAACATGCAGTGAAAAGGCAAATTCCAAAAACATCTCTGTGGAAATCAAGACAGTTTCAGAAAAAAAGATCAAGGCCGATCCCCAGCTAATTGAACAGGCCATGGTGAATCTCATTGATAATGCCATTAAATACAGCCATGAAAATGGCCAGATTATAGTCAAAAGCGACATTGACGCCACTGCATCAAAAATCGTTATAACTGTTTCTGACAATGGTCCCGGAATTGCCAGAAAACATCTGAACCGCCTGTTTGAAAGGTTTTATCGTGTGGATAAGGGCAGAAGCCGCCAGCAGGGAGGCACAGGACTTGGTCTGGCCATTGTAAAGCACATTGTAATGGCCCACAATGGCAGGATAAATGTGGAAAGCAAAGTTGGCCAGGGAGCCCAATTTTCAATACATCTCCCTTTCTGAAAAACAAACAATCAGATAATAATTCGTGAATTGTAAGTTCTCAATATTCAATCATAAGTTCTCTGATTGGCCACCACATATGGTGACTAATTTATATTAATATATGTAGTGTATATTTTCGGAAATCAGATTTCAATGCACTCTATACAGGTACTCCCTGTCTTGACATAATAGATACCTTCCGCAATATTTGTTATGTGATCACCAATGCGTTCGCAACACCTTCCCATGAACATCAGTGTTGTAGAGTCATCCTGATTTTCTGGTTTTTCCCGCATTGATTGCCTTACAAGTCTGAGCAGCCGTGAGTAGTTGTGGTCAATCTCATCATCCATTTGCCATACTTCATATGCTTTTTCAGCATTTTTATCTGTAAGAGCCTCCATTGCACCCCTGATCATCTTTGATGCAGTTCTTGCCATAAGGATTATGCAATCCACGGGACCATCCAGATCCAATTTTTGCAGTTTTGTAATGTGTTTTGAAATGTTTGCTGCATAATCGCCTACTCTTTCCAGTTCAGAAGCTATTTTGAACCCTGCAATAACATATCTTAAATCCGACGCCTTGGGCTCTCTTATGGAAATCATTGATATTGCAAGCTGTTCAATTTCCAGATGCATCTCATTGATAATCTTGTCACGTTTAATTATATATTTGGCAAGTTCACTATCTAAGCTTGTGAGGGCATCAACTGATTTTATCAACTGAAGTTCACACTCGTTTGCCATTGTTGATATTTTATTATTCAGGACTTCCAGTTCTTTATCAAAACCTTTAAACATATGTGGATTCTGCATAAATATTCCTGTTTGATCATCCAAATCGACCAGTTATGTAGTCTTCAGTCAACTGATGCATGGGGCTTAAAAAAATCTGGTTGGTACTTCCAACCTCAATAAGATCACCAAGGTGAAAAAAAGCTGTTCTCTGGGAGACCCTGGATGCCTGCTGCATTGAATGGGTGACAATTGCTATGGTATAATTTTCTCTAAGTTCGTCAATAAGCTCTTCAATTCTTGCAGTTGCAATGGGGTCAAGTGCGGAGCAAGGCTCGTCCATCAGTATTATTTCAGGCCCAACTGCAATGGTTCTTGCAATGCAAAGGCGCTGCTGCTGACCTCCTGAAAGACCTGTGCCAGGCTTGTCAAGACGATCTTTTACCTCATCCCAAAGCCCTGCCTTTAAAAGCGATTTCTTGACAATCTCATCTGTTTCATCCCGGGTCTGGACAAGACCGTGTATTTTTGGGCCATATGCAACATTGTCATATATTGACTTAGGGAAAGGGTTTGGTTTCTGAAATACCATCCCAACACGCGCCCTCAATGGCACTACATCAATATTTTTATCGTAGATATTGTTTCCGTCCAGCAATATTTCTCCAGTTACCCGACAGATATCTATGGTGTCGTTCATGCGGTTAAGACATCTCAAAAATGTGGATTTTCCACATCCTGAAGGGCCAATAAGTGCAATCACTTCATTTTTACCAATATCTAAGGAGACATCATGGATTGCGTGCTTATCCTCGTAATAAACATTGACATTACGGCAGGACATCCTTGGATCATGGACAGTTGGCTGGCCTATGGTACTTCTGTTGTTTCGATCTACAAGCGTACCTTGTTTTCCATTCCGGTATGCCTTGCTGTCTGTTTTCTTTGTTGAAGTTAATTGGTCAGAGCTCATATTATGAAAATCCCGCTAATATTGAAATTCAACTGGTCCCCAGATTGCTGGAGACCAGATATTTTTTAAAAATCACATCATGAAACATCATCCTTCACGGCATTCCAAAAAGACTTTACACTTTTTTGATGAAAATTCCCGATAAATGAACATGTTTATCCACAAAAGTGTAAACCGGAAATCCAATGATGCCCATGTAATTTTTAAAGGTCATCACATGAAAGGGTTTTCATAGCCTTGATATCCCCACTGAACTTTGCTCTCTCATCAGTCGGCATTGGAATCATTCCCTTTTCGCTAAGGTATCCATCTTCACCCCAGGCCTTTTCACTTGAAAACTCCTGCAAATAGGCTTTCATGCCAGGAATTACATCTGCATGTGCTTTTTTTACATAAAAGAAAAGAGGACGTGATACAGGATATGAACCATCTGCAATACCTTCAAATGTAGGCTGAACCCCATCCACAAAAGAACCCTGTATTTTATCTGTATTCTGGTCAAGGAAACTGAATCCAAAAATTCCAAATGCATCTGGATTGGCATCAAGTTTCTGGACAATAAGGTTGTCGTTTTCACCAGCTTCTATATATGCACCATCTTCCCTTATGGTGTGACAGACAGCTTTATATTTTTTCTTGTCAGCTTTTTTCATATCCTTTATGAACCCAAAGTTTTTTGCTCCTGCCTCCATGGCAAGCTCAACAAAAGCATCACGGGTTCCGGATGTGGGCGGAGGTCCAAGAACTTCTATTTTTATAGCAGGAAGTTGGGGGTTGACATCTTTCCATGTTTTATAGGGGTTATCCACAAGGGAATCAGAACCATCGGGATTTGGTACCTGCTTGGCAAGGGCAAGAAAAAGATCCCTGCGTGTGAGCTTCATGGGTTCAACCTTATTGGAATTACCTATTACTATGCCGTCATACCCGACTTTAACCTCAACAATATCCTTTACTCCATTTTCCCCGCACATTTTGCATTCCGAGCTTTTCATTCTTCTGGAGGCATTTGTAATGTCAGGATGCTGTACACCAACACCTGCACAAAAAAGCTTAAAGCCTCCGCCTGAACCGGTGGACTCAATTTTTGGGGTCTTGTAATCGGTTGTCTTTCCAAGCTGTTCCGCTACAACTGTAGCAAAAGGATAGACTGTGGATGAACCCACAATGCTGATATAATCCCTGGCTGAATCCGCCATTGCACTGCCACCAAAGGTTAAAGCTGTTACAACCATTGCTGCACAAATTAATCTCTTTTTCATAAAATTTTTCTCCTGTTGTTTACCATCTTTTTTCAAATTTTTTCCTCAGCATAACTGCAAGGGCATTCATCAGTACAAGAAATGTAAGAAGTACCATAATAGCTGCCGAGGTTCTTTCAAGAAATCCACGCTCAGGGCTGTCTGCCCAGAGAAATATCTGTACCGGAAGCACCGTTGAAGGATCGGTAATTCCCCCGGGGATATCAACTATAAAAGCCACCATGCCGATCATCAAAAGAGGGGCTGTTTCACCCAATGCCTGTGCCATACCTATGATGGTACCTGTCAACATGCCGGGCATTGCAAGAGGTAAAACGTGGTGGATAACTGTCTGCATCTTTGAGGCTCCTACTCCCAAAGCTGCTTCTCGAATAGAAGGCGGAACTGATTTAAGGGCTGCACGGCTTGCAATGATGATTGTAGGAAGAGTCATCAAGGTCAAAACAAGACCTCCAACAAGAGGGGCTGAACGGGGCATGCCAAAAAAATTTAAAAAAACCGCAAGACCCAGAAGGCCAAAAACAATTGACGGAACCGCTGCAAGGTTGTTGATATTAACCTCAATAATATCTGTCCACCTGTTTTTTGGAGCAAATTCTTCAAGGTAGAGTGCCGATGCAACACCTATGGGAAATGAGAGAAACAGGGTTATAATCATAGTAAAAAAAGAGCCACATGTAGCTCCCCAGATACCAGCAAGTTCAGGTTCCCTTGAGTCTCCAGCCGTAAAGAATGCCAGATTGAATTTTTTTTCGACTCGTCCTTCTTTTTCAAGGCTTTCAATCCATTCAATCTGTCTGTTATTCAGCCTCCTTTCAGATTCAGGCACATCCCGCTTCATGTATCCTTTGATCAGCATATCAGTGTCATCATCTGCAGGAACCCAGACATCCATTGTCTGACCAACAAAATCAGGGTTTTCTATAAGAATGTTTCTAATTTTAAAGGCTGCACCTGAACTTACCAGAGAATACAAACTTTTCTTCTCCCTTCTGGACTTAACTTCAGGAAACATTTTCAAAAGAGAATTTTTTATCACCCCCTGGTAGTTGGCTCTTTTAAGGTCTTCTCCTCCAAGGATATCAGAATCAAAAGAGACAGAAAGAAGTATGTGAGTCTGAAACAGAGCACCATACCCATTGGATGCAATACTTATAAAAAGAACCCCAAGAAACATAAGACTGGCACATATTGCCGCAATACCATAGAACTTGAATCGCCGCTCTGCATTATATCTTTTTGAAAGCCCTTTCTGGACAATATCGGTATTTGAATGTCTGTCTATGGATGAAGTCAAATTGTCACTCATAACTATTTTTTCCTTGTTTTCATAACCTTCCGATATAACTTTTCATATAACGTACATGGCGGATACTCGCCACAACCTAAGAGTTGAAAGTCTTTATAAAAACAGCCACTTACTGAGATTTTCATATAAACCCCCATGTTTGCTGATGCACCACAACGAAACATGAAAGTCGTTGTATATCAACATGTTATGGAGACTTTCTATAAACCATCATGATCATTAATTTTATTCATATTGTTCACGATATTTTCTTACAACAACAAGGGCAATGATATTGAGGATAAGTGTTACGATAAAAAGCATCAAACCCAGAGCAAATGCAGCAAGTGTTTTAGGGCTATCAAACTCCTGGTCTCCCACAAGAAGCGTCACAATTTGCACAGTCACAGTGGTAACTGTATTGAGCGGATTTACAGTCAGATTGGCTGCCATTCCTGCGGCCATTACAACTATCATGGTTTCCCCTATTGCCCTTGAAACTGCCAGAAGGACTCCTCCCACAATACCCGGAAGTGCTGCCGGAATAATCACCTGGCGGATGGTCTCTGATTTTGTTGAGCCAAGACCATAAGCGCCTTCCCTCAATGACATAGGGACAGCATTAATAACATCATCGGAAAGAGAGGATATAAAAGGGATAATCATGATACCCATTACAAGTCCTGCGGCAAGGGCGCTTTCGGATGATACATCAAGTCCAAAAACTCCTCCGGTATCACGAATCATAGGGGCAACGATAAGAGCTGCAAAGAATCCATAAACAACTGTCGGAATTCCTGCAAGAATCTCCAGCAGGGGCTTTACAACATTTCTGAACTCTCTTCCCGCATACTCGGAAAGATAAATGGCGGACATAAGTCCGATGGGCACAGCCACACACATTGCAATGGCAGAAATAAGAATGGTTCCCATGAACACCGGAACAGATCCAAATGCCCCTGATGAACCAACCTGATCTGCCCTGATGGCCATCTGGGGACTCCAATCAAGTCCTGTTACAAACTCTGTTAAGGGGATAACCTTGAAAAACCGAATGGCTTCGTAAAGAACAGAAAGAACAATTCCAATGGTTGTGAAAATAGCGATGGTTGAACATGCAATCAGGATGAACTGAATAACGCGCTCCACATGGTTTCTTGCTCTTAAATCCGGTGAGATAATACGCTGAACCAGCATCATTCCTGCTATTGCAATAACTATAACAATAACAGAAAGTGATGCGTGACTTACTGTGCTCAATGATTGATAATGATCTGCCGCAGCCTTCATACCAGGATCAATTTTACCGGATACGATATTGCCGCTTACAAGGTTTTTGATATCATTAACAACAAGATTGAGCCTGTCTGGAGGAAGCTCCCTTATTGGATCGGGCAAATTTGAGATAACGAGGTTGGTGATAATACTGGACTCAAAAAAGAGCCAGAAAAAAAATACAATCAGGGCAGGAATTGCACACCAAAGTGCAGTCAGAGAACCATAATAGGTAGGGCGTGAATGAAGATGCTGCACTCCTCCATTTTTATTCCCCACAGCATATGATTTTTGCCTACCAAGGTAAAACCCCATGGCTGAAAGCATTAAAAGAGTAAAAAGCAGTATGGTCGGGTTCATATTTTCCATCCTTCCTGAAGGAAAAATTAAGCATTAACCAAAGATCAACTCCATTACCGTCAAAATATCCATATCATTTTCATGATCTGGGGTGACCGAAATCCGGCCATTGAGGCTTAATTGAAGCGATCCCCTTTCAAGACAGAAAACATATTACCCTTGTTTTGTTAGAATTTTATTAGGATTTCTTTATGGTTTTGTAAGCACTGTTTTTTTTATCTAATAATTTATACTACCCATTGCAGGTGGTCACCAAAATCGAAAAAATGTCCATGAATAAAGACCATGAAGCACGCATAAAGGCAGTGCTGGATCAATGTCTCTTTCAAGTATCTTTAATAAAAAGTAAATAGATCATAAAAAATGAAAAATTTGTTTCCTTTGAAATTGATAGAATGAACCTAAATCGCTAATCTCTTATGAGATCCAGCTAAGTTTTTTATTGACAGCTACACAGGAATATAATAGAAAGACATAGTTTTTGGCCCCATCGTCTAGCGGTTAGGACGCTGGCCTCTCACGCCGGAAGCAGGGGTTCGATTCCCCTTGGGGTCACCAATTATTTCAATTGGTTACAGTGAGAAAAAATTTTAAGGATGCCTCAGGAAGTATATAAGAAGTAGATACTTTCCTGGGGCATTTTTGTTTTTAAAGACAGACTCAATCATCAGCAGTAAGAAATTGATCAAGTTTTCCCATGGCTGCTTCCCCCTGTTCTTTATCAAGATGACTATACCTGAGAAACATCTCATTGGTTTTATGCCCGGTCAATTTCATTATGACGGTCTGACTCACACCTGCTTTAAGCATGTTGGTATTAAATGAGTGCCTGAGATCATGTATTCGATAATCAGGTACACCAGCCTTTTTACATGCCTTTTTGAAGAGACGCTGAATATACCATTTGGGAACCTGACTGCCGTCTGGTTTGGTAAACACATAGTTATTTCCATTCCGATGCCCATTCATAGCCGCAGTAATGACGTTCTTTAACTCAGGTATCGAATTAAAATAAATACGCCGATGCTCTTCAGTTTTTGTGTCTTCCGGTGTCAGGTCAATGAACCCTTCGGCAATATTGACTCTATCGCAGGTCAAATCAATGAGTTCACCGCGTCGCATTCCAGTCATATACGCTGCCGTAACAAAAGCCTGTAGGTACAGAGGAAGAAACGGTAGAATGGCTCTGAAATCACTTTCAGGAATATATTTACCTTTTGCTTCTTCCTTAAAAACACCACGTCGAGCAAATGGGTTTGATTTGACTATCCCTGCATCCATACCCAGATAATATATCCGTCTTGCCAGGGACACCATTTTATTTATGGTGGTACCTGAATATGGCCTGCCTGTACTGCTGGAAATAGTTTTTGTCATCTTGATACGGAAGTTGTCCACCATAAGCGGAGTAATCTGAGCAGCCTTATGGTTTTCAAATTCTTTTACAAGATTGACAACCCTTACTCTGTCATCCGCTGCTGATGCTTTTATTTTCATCACTTCCTGATCAAGTCCCCAGTTTACCAACTCCTCAAATGACATATCAGTATTGGGTTGAACCCCAAACTGTTCTACTTCCTGAAACTTGTCAGATTTAGTCCTGAAGAATTGTTCAGCCTTTTTCTTACTGAATGATACTTTTTCAGTTCTGTATTTAATTTTCCCAGTTTTAGGGTCTCGTTCATGGGGATATTGTGCAAACCATGGCCCTTCCTTCTTTGGTTTACCTTTTTTATCCAAGACAGCATTACCATTTTTGTCTTTTTTAATATATCTTTGAAATACACCCATTATTTTTGCTCCTTATATATTAAAGGAACAAGAGCAAGAAATTATCATACCTCCATATATAGATGGTAGTGTCTCTCAACTCCTGTTGTCAACAATCAATCTTTGGTAGCTTATCCAAATATTTATCGACGTCTTTTATGTCCCACAGGACTTTTGAAAAGATCTTTTTTGCAGGAATTGGAAACTCACCGGAATAAAATTTGTTTTTTATGGTTTGAGGTCTTAAGCCTATATACCTTCCGAGTTCTTCAAAATTGAACATCCTCTGTGCATTGGTAGGAAACCTATTGCTTGTTTTTTTGCCTGCCATCTTATCACACTCCATAGAATTGTAGTTTTTGACTTCCAACATGTTAGTCTTCTACAATGCTATGTGTGAAAAAGCATGGCACATTGACGGAACACTGTTCTAATATGCTTTTTTTATTATTTATTTTCTATTGATCAGCCAAAATCCATTTTGGCCTATTTTGATCTTGAAATTCTGGTGTATGCCATATATATTCTGATGCTTCTAAAAAGTCACAAGATTTAGGATGCCTATAATATGCACCTAACCTTCCTATATAAATATTTTTTTCCCACTCAAGATAATCCTCTAAATCTATTCCTTCTTTTTTGATTACACTGATAGCTGTTATGACTCTTTTTATAAGCATTGAACGAGATTTTTCAGCATCATGGTCAATTTGAATTTCTTCTTTACCAGTCTTTTTTTCATAAAGCATATTTTTGTAATATTTTAATAATTTTTTTTGATGATCCAATTTCTCCTTACAAGTTAAGTTATCTTCCATAGTTAAGTTATCTGAAAAAAGCGATTCTTCAAGTACACTTATTTTTTTTTCGATTAGTTTTATTCGTCTTTCGATTTTTTTAATTGTTATGTTTTTTAATTTACCATTTTTTGATATATAATAACTAACTCCGTATACTAAATTATCACTATATGCTTTATCATATTTTTTGTTTGGTAATTTATCAGGATGATGTTGACCAGAAGTAGTAAGTTCAGCAACATGTAATAACCGGTTAGGATTATTTAATAAATAACGAATCTGTTCAAAGCCTAACTCATCATCTATCTCTTTAGTTTTTCCTTGAAAACCAATAATCCATTTTTTGTCATCTTCTTTTTTTTTATAAAAACAGATTATTACTTCATCATTTTTATCATTAAGTGACAATGATGTTTTTGCTGTATTATCATTTTCTAAAGAAGAATAAGCTGATCGAAGTGTAATACTCAAACAGCCTAAAGTTATTAAAGATGATCTCTCTAATACGCCTTTATTTACTTTGTATGCTTTTTCGATTGAAGCTTCAATTTCCTCGTAAATTTCAGAAATACCGCCAGGCCAATCATAATTCATTAAAGCATCCATAGCATCTGGAGCAAACGTAATTGAATTAATCTCTTTTTTCCGACAAATGTTATTCATGATTAAATTAGCAAGCTCTTTTATTCTATTTGGCTGTTGATTTAAAGGCAGGATCTTTTCAGGAATAGAAAAATTAAATTCAAAAGGGCTAAAAAAATCATTTGGAATATCTATTTCTTCTAAATCTGTAGATAAAATTAATCGGGCATCAAATTGTTTTGTCTCTGTTGAATTGATAGGTAGATAAGATTTGTCAGTTTTATAAGTAAGTGCTATTAACTCTTTTAGGGATTCTGCTGGTAACAAGTTGATGTCATGTAAATATAAAGTCCCCTTTCCAGCCAGTTCTATTAACCCTGGATGAAATTTTGATTTATTATTTTGTTTTGAATACTCTACATACCCAAAAATATCTTGTTTAGCACGTTCAGGATCTTCATCAATATTGCCGATGATAAATGGAAATTCATTCAGGATACCAACTTGATGCAATATCTCCGCATAATCCTTTTTCCCAGAACCTTTTTTACCATATAATAACTTATGTCTATCTTCATAACGATCGAATCTATGTTTGTCAAATAAGGCTCTCTCATAACCTTCTTGATCTCCAGTTAGTAGCTTATGCAATATTTCATCATCCATAATTTTACCAATATAGCTTTTGATTATTGTCAATCAATATTACCCAATCTCATTCCTAAGTATCCCATTAACTTCCTTGTCATGGATGCCGAGATACCGCATGGTCACAGAGGGACTGGAGTGATTAAATCGTTTGGCAAGCACTTCAAATCCTACTCCAAACTGTGTCCTCTGAATATATCCAAAGGTTTTCCTCAAAGTGTGGGCTCCGTAATTTTCTTTCAGTCCGATTTCCGCAGCCCATTTTTTCACCATATTATTTACACTTTGGATAGTCAATGCACCTTTCCCCTTCCTGCTGGAAAACAGGTAATCCTCATCATCAGGGGCGTAATCTTCAAGATATTTCTGGAGTGCCTTGAAAACTGTCTTGTTGATCGCCAGCACATTTTTCTTTTTTGTCTTACCCTCAACCATAGTAAGGGTATCTCCGGCAGACAATCCTTTCACCTGTCCCACCTTCAACTGTAGCAAATCTCCAACACGCAGTCCATTGTTGATTCCCATTAAAAACAAAAGCTGGTCTCTGGGTTTATCATTCAACCGTCTGACAATCTTTTTAATATCCTTCTCCCGCCTTATGGGTTCCACTGTAATTCTGGAGCCCTTTTTGGGGTGATTCGGATTCTTGATCTCTTCATTCATAAAAACCACCATATATATTAATTTTTTCTATAAATATTTATAATAGTTAAGATTAAAAATCAATTATTTTTTTGGGCAGTGTATCTATTTGAGTTTAACTGTTTGATATTGTTTTAGAAATGCTCAATAGATGAATCCTAACTTTTACACAGAAGTTAAGATTGATTTAAAACATAAAATGGTAGTTGACCCTGATAAAAAATTTGCTATCCTCAATCAAAACCAATAGAATATAGACGACGTACACCTGCTGATTATTGATAAGGCTTCATAAAAGTATGTGGGGGACAACCATGCTTAAAAGATACATTACAGAGCTTAAAGATATTTTAATTAAACTTAATCCATATAAAGCAATTCTATTCGGTTCTTCTGTATCTGGAGATTTTACAGATGAGAGTGACCTTGACCTGATTGTGATTCTGGAAAAAAATGATATGCCCAGGAATTTTGATGAAAGAACTCACAATTATTCATGGGTAAAAGAATTTCTTAAGCCTTTAAACAATAAGGTTCCCATGGATATTATAGTTTATACAAAACCTGAGTGGAGTAACTTTATGAAGGCAGACAACTCGTTTACAAGAGAGGTGCTGGAAAAGGGGGTAGTGCTGATATGAGACACTCTGTTCTGTCGTGGCTTCAGGCTTGTGAGGAAGATTTAGCTGCGACAAAGGTTTTAATGCAAAGTAAACTGGCAACAGGTGCTGCATGTTTCCATGCCCAGCAATGCGTGGAAAAGAGTTTTAAGGCCGTTCTTGAAGAGCATACTAAAAAAGTTCCAAAAATTCATGATTTAAGCAAACTTTTATATGAGGTTGAAAAATATATAACTGTTGAAGTAGATACCTTGATTATTGACAAACTTAACATGCTATATATTGAATCACGATATCCAGGTGCATTCGGTTATTTACCAGAAGGAAAACCAGGTATTGAAGATGTTGAACAATTCTATGATTTTGCGAAATACATTTACAAAACGATCAAGGCATATTTAGAGCAATAAAAAAAGTTATATCTAACGGCAAGGTGTCCACCAGCATGGGCAAACACCTTATCCGTTGATAAGTTTTGTAAATTATTTGTTTTATTTATGATATTTCTTTTGTTTGTATATCTTTTGTTAATTCAAGATTTCATCCAGAAACCTTGACCTTTTCATGTTTTTTCCACTGTAAACTATGGGATGAGACAGATAGAGCCTTTCCATGGCTCTACTCATACCCACAAACGCAACTCTGCGTTCTTCCTCTATCTCCCCTTGCTTATGGGGGAGCATTCCTTCCATAAGTCCTATCAGGAACACCACAGGGTATTCCAGCCCCTTGGACTTATGAATGGTCATCAGTGATACTCCCTCTTTATTATTGCTGATCTCTTCCCTGAATGTTTCGGTGTAGTTGATTAAATCCGAAATATTTTTATACTTCCCTGCAACCATTGTAAGCTGGTTTATGTTATCCATTTTTGAGTTGTCAATGCTTGGCACATCGTCATCTGAAATGAACTTGTCATACTCAAGACCTTCCCTCAATAGATAGAGCATCTCCGCAGGTTCCAACTGGTCTTTATCCTTGATCAACTGTCCCATGAATCCCACAAACTTTCTCACAATCTTCTTGAGATATGGAAGGTTTATGGGCATACGTTTCAGAGCTTCATAAAGTGAAACATTGTTTTTTTCACAGTATTCATCAAGCTCATTTATCAGGGTTTTCCCAATATATCTGTTAGGAATATTGAGAACCCTTCCAAGTGCTTCATCACCTTCATGGGAATCTGGGTCATCAATGAATTTAAGATAATCCAGAAGCACCTTTACTTCAAACCTCTGGTAGAAGCTCTGGGCATTCTCTATGTGGTAGGGAATGTCATGTTGCTTAAAGCTGTCCTCGATTGGTCTGCTGAGTGAATTTGCACGGTAGAGTACCGCAATATCCTTGAACTCATAACTATGACCATGTTTTTGTGTAAGTGCCTTCACTTCATTGACAATTTGCACTGCCTCATCATCTTCATTGGCTGCTTCAATTATCACTGGTTTGTCTCCCGATTTATTATTTGTCTGTAGTTTTTTATCAATTTTTTTGACATTATTATCAATTAATTTCTGACACGCATCAAGTATCTCCGGTGTTGATCTGTAATTGACATCAAGTATAAATCGTTGACAATCAGGGAATATCTTGTCAAAGTTTAAAATATTACTAATATTACCACCAGTAAAGCTGTAGATACTTTGAGAATCGTCCCCACACACCCAGAACGAAGTTCTTTTGCCGTTATATATTAATAACTTAACCACCTCTGCCTGTAATGGAAAAGTATCCTGGAACTCATCCACAAGGATGTGACTAAAGGTGCGATGATACTTTTCCCTAACCTCATCATCACTGGATAACAGATTATATGTTTCCAGTAGAAGATCATTGAAATCCTTTAACAGCTTCTTCTTTTTGGACTTTTCATAATAATCGTATATGGCACCTATGGCAGACATGGTTTCATTATCTGCATGGACAGCCTTGAACTCCTCAATACTTACCATGTTGGATTTAGATAAATTTATCTCACTTAATACCAATCCTGTTGGTATATGCCGTATTTTTAGATTTTTCATTATCTGTCTAAGAAACTTTATCTGTTCTGTTCCTGAAAGTATTTCAAAGGTATAACCTTCCTGTTTCAGCAATGAGTAAGCGAAGCTGTGGGTAGTCATAAGCTTTACCCTTAAAGCCTCTTCATTGAGTATTGGAATCAGTTTTTCCTGCATCGACCTTGCAGCATTTCTGGTAAAGGTTAGTCCCAAAATTGATTCTGGGGATACATTATGTTTCTTTATCAGAAGTGAAATCCTGGTTGCCATGGTGAGCGTTTTTCCTGCTCCAGGAATACTGATAGTACATGCGATACCATACAGAAATTCAGCAGATGCTCTCTGCCTTGGGTTTAACTTGATCTGTTGCATTGATATCATCACCTCTCTTTCAATTTAGTAGATATTCCCTGCATTGGTTTGCAAATTCACAGTAGTTGCATTTCCATGTTCCCTGGGCATTGGGCAGAAACACTTCCTTCTGGATTCCGTTCCATGTTTCTTTAATGATCTTGATTGTACGCTTTTCATCTTCTTCACTGCGGTGTGTGTAAATTTGCTTGAACTGTGGAGTCTTGGTTTTCATAAGACAATCCAGCTTTAAGACTATATCATTATTTGCATAACCGTTCTTCTTTGCAGCCAGGTAATAAACCGATAATTGAAAGTTTTGATCAATTTCATTTATGGTTACTGATGAAGACATTGTTTTATAATCGCTTATGATAATGGTATTTTGTTCATCTCTTTCAACCAAGTCCATAATTCCAATAATTGGTATGTCAATATCGTCAATATTAAATCTAAATGGTTCTTCAACGGCAAGAATCTCGTACTCGTCTTTTGGCACCTGGGATATAAAAGTCTTGATCATCTCTTTACCCTGTTGAAGTAGTACATCAAAGTTCTTCCCCCTTGAGTATCTGATATCAGGTGTTTTGTTTACATTTGCAGTCCAGTAGTGTTCAAACAACTCCATGAGTTCCTGTGCTGACAGGGTATTGCCCATGAGCTTTTCTTCATTATAGTCTGAAAGCACCTGGTGTATTGTACTTCCGAAGATAAGGTTATCTGATGTAAACTCCCTTGTTACTTTTTCAACTCTGGAAAACTTGTACTGCAATCCACAACCGTTGTAGCTCTGGATACTGCTGGCTGAAAGATGCGGCATTGACCTTAACGTTGAAATATTCATTGTTAAATATCCTCTAATATTCAATAGTTTATCTTGGTCATAGAGAGTAGAAACAGCTATCCTGCTGATTTATCTCTACTCTCTGGTTTCAAATTTTAGTTATTGATTTTTTATTTCAGAATGGAGTGATCAAGCTGCCTGTTGGAGCTGCTTGATAAATGCCGATGCTTCATTGGAAGAAAGTTTCTCAAGGGGAAGTCTGAAAGCATCTTGAACCATTTTGTCAAGTTCCTCATCAGGTATGCCTTTCCTCTTGCCAAGGTTTGTAATTGCCTTTATCTGGGCTGTACTTGCCTGGGGAGATGTGTTGCTGATACCTGTTTGTCTGATCGGTTTTTCTGTTGCTTCTTCCTTCTTGGAATCTGGTTTCTGAGTTTTCTGATCTTTCTTCGGAGTCGCTTTTGGTTCCTTTGGAGTTTCATTTATATTATTTTCCTTTCTGTTGTTTACATTAACAGGTTTTCCTTTGGATTGCCTTTTAGGTGGTGTAGAGCCATTGTTTCCACCAATGACCTGATCTAAATCCCCTAACTCTTCCAATGCAGTCATCCCGATATTAGTCATGTCTCTTAATGCACGAGCTTTAGCTCTTGTTGCAGCCATACGCAATATATGTTCTGCTATCATACGATTAACGTTTTTAGGAGATGCGTCACCTATTTCAGTGAACACCTGCTCATTTTTTGATGTGACTATAGCCATACAGATTGCTTCCATACCGTTTTCCTTGGTAGGATATTGTATTGGCTCAATCTTGATGCTCTTGATTCCAATCTGATGCCCAAGGTCGAGAAGCCCGCTATATAATACGAAATCTTTACCTTTAATATTTGATATGAATTGTTCCTTTAGTTTTGGACATGATTTCCCGTTTTCATCGTTCTCAGCCATTTAAACCTCCCTTGCTCCCTTAAAAGGGTACATCTTCATCTGGTGATTGAGGAACATAATTATTATTTTCTGAATTGTTATCCTCAAAGCCTCTGCCGTCTGTTTTGATGAATTCGATGATATTTGCAATCACCTTAAAAGTAGATTTTTTGTTTCCATAATCGTCTTCCCATTTATCCTGGTCAAGCATTCCTGATACAGCTACTTTTGCACCTTTATGAAGGTATCTTTCAGCCAAGTCTGCTGTTTTCTTAAAGCATGTTATTTTTACCCAGTTTGTCTTGTCCTTTGTGCTTTTAAAAGCCAGCGAGAAGCTTGCGATATGCATGCCTTCATTTGTGTAGAATATTTCCGGGTCTGCACCGAGATTTCCTGTAAGTATTATTTGATTCATAATTATTCCTTTAACTGATATAAATACATTTTGTAATATTGTGAATTTCAAGTATCTTTTTTGCCAGATACTCGTCTCTTGTTGCTATATCAATAATCCCAAAAGCGATTATTGCCTTCATTTCCTCGTATTTCTCCAACGGGATTTTAATAGATGAAAGGTTTTTCTCAATTATTTTTACAGTTGTTATTGGGTCTTTTAGACACTTGCTGAATCTTTCAATCCTGCTTGCAAGTGCATATGTTGTTTTTCTTATGTCATCGTGAATCCTTTGGTCTGGAATCCTGTTAAATGCTTCAAGGCATTCCAGCAGCAATGATTCATACTCAGAACTATTTTTGTATTCTAATTTATACATTATGTATCTGATACCCCCTGTGCTATATTGCCATTTCTTCCTCAAACAGTTCTGTTTCTAAAGGTAGAGGATCAATTTTAAGTTTCCTTCTGGGCATATCCTGTATGGAATCCTCAAGACTATCTTTCAGGTTTTCCATGTCACTGCGGATACTGTCCCTTAAATTTTGTGAATATTTAAGACTATAGGGATTTGTATTATTGATGATCTGCCTTGCTTCCTCTGCAAGCAGGGTCAGCTCCTGATCTTCAAAGAGGTTCCTTGTTCCAAGATCATCAAGGAAATCATTAATTTTATTGAACATGTTGTTCGATATAACCCTGGGTCTTTCTCCATTGCTGTCTAATCTCTCCACAAGGTGAGTTACCACCTGTGAAAACTCTTCCTTTAAAGCTGCAACCGCAGTCTCTCTGGTCTCTTCAATCATTTCCTGAAAACGCTGTTTTTCACGTTCATATATGGCAGGTGAAAGAATGGTTGTTTTTCTTGGGAGATCAACTGTCATGTAGCGCCACTGGAACTTGAACTTTGATCTGATATCCACTGGATAATCTGTTTCATCGAAAAGCTCTTTTAGAACCTCCCTTGCGTCTTCCATGCTTCTTTCATAGATTGCTTCAAAATCAGCATAAGAGTCCCAGAACCTTGCTTCAAAGTACTGTAACCGTTCGTCAATTACACTTAATGATTCTTTGGGCACCAAGTAAATACCCCCAACGGGGAATGGCAATGAATATTTCTTGATAGTGTTCCTTGCCTGCTGGGTTGCAGTGTTAATTGGCCCCAGAAGGGTTGGGTCAATTAGATATTTCTTCCCACGGAGCCACTCGGCATCCTCACCGATCTTATCAATTAGAACTGAATGATTTATGGCTTTGCTGGTTCTCCATACAGATGTTGAAAGCTGTACAAGACATGCTTTCCTGAAAAGTTCCTTATAATCCATTTTTATTCTCCATTTGTTATTTATCATCATGACCCAACCAGTTGATGATTGAGTCATGGAGGTTTAACTTATGCGGTTAATGTGATTATCCGCAAAGGGGAAGATGCCGTCTTACAAGCTCCCTGTTTCTCATGTAAAACGCTGGCACTAACTCCCTTTCTACTTCACTGCCCAAAAGGTCTTTCACAAATTGAGAGGATTCAAGGCATTCACTTCCTGTAAATCCCTTTGTCTCAACATGCACCTCTCCGTCTGAACAAATATCAATGATGATTTGTTTCAATTTGATTCTCCAGATTGTAATTATGGTTTTTGATTTTTGGATAATTGGAAGGGAAATATTGCAGGTGTTATGACATGCAGAGGGAAAGTCTGATCTTGTTGTTTCTCATCTGTTTTTCAATCATACGATAACCCTTTTGCTTTGCTGATCTTTTTACAGATTCAACAGCATAAGCTTGTTTCAGTATTCCTGCATCTTTTCCAATGTACTTTTGCAGACCACCACCTATCCAGCTATCCCAAAGCAGGATATATTTGTTGTTCTTTTTAACAACGCCGATCTCAAAGGTGGCAGCAGGTACATGGATAGCATGGGTACAGTGTCCCAGTTGCTCTTCTGTGATTCCTTCCGGTAATGGTTCCTGTGAAATCCATTTCCCATACCAGATATAACGTTTCTGGTTCTCCATGAAATGGAACCCAAGCCTTTCACATGCCTGCTTAAGTGCTTCCAGGTCTTTTATTTCAAGCTCTATTTTAGAAATATGCGACATCTCTTTTCCTCACTATGATGCAGCAGGAACAACATGGATTTTCCTCTGTTCCTGTGGTTCAATATCAGCTGTATTAGCAAGCCTTGCACGGTTATGTGCCCATTTTTGAAGATTAGAAATCTCATCTTTCATGGTTCTTGAAAGTGGGACTATTGCTTCAAGGGCTGAATCTACACCGTCATACAAACTATCCTTAGCCAATTGTTCAATTTCAGCTCCAGAAAAACCATTCAGTTTCGGTGCTAATGTTGTTGAAATGTTTGAGTTGTATTTTTGATTCATGATTTTTATGATCTCAACTCGTTCCAATGTGGAAGGTAAATCCACAAAGAATGTTGCATCGAATCTTCCAGCTCTCAGAAATTCAGGTGGTAATTTTGTAATGTCATTTGCTGTAGCCATAACTATGCAATTTCCTTTACTTTCCTGTAACCATGTCAAGAAGTATCCGAACATGTTTGCAGTTGAACCTCCGTCTGTTTCACCTGAACTTTTTGTTCCAGAAAACGCTTTTTCAACCTCATCGACCCAGACAACTACTTCTCCAAATGCTTCAATTACCTGTGTTGCTTCTCTCATTTTTCTTTCTGATTCACCTACAAGAGATCCTTTGAGTGAGCCTATATCAAGTTTTATAAGAGGCCACCCAAGGATAGATGCTGTTGCTTTACAACTTAGGCTTTTGCCTGTACCTGCGATTCCTGCCAAAAGTATTCCTCTAAGGGGTGGAAGGTGCTCATTACCTGATTCATACGCAGTTGCTCTTTTTGCAATGAACTGTTTCAGGTTATTGAGTCCTCCAACCTCTCGTATGTCAGCAGGTTCCCAGAACTCCATTAATCCAGACTTTCTAATCATTTGAGATTTTTGTTCTGAGATTATTCTTGTGGAACAATAGCCTTTCTTTATCAGTGATAAAGCATAGGCTGTTTCTGCTTCAAATTCAGTGAGCCCTTTTGCAATACGGGCTGCTTTTCGATTTGGCTTAATGTTTAAACTGCTGCATAGATCTTTTTGTAGCTCAAACAGTGCTTCTGTATCTGGTAAAGGAAGTTCAATTACAGTGTTAAATTTGTCTAATTCTGGAAGTATTGGAATGATTGGGGATATCATTACAAGGGACGAACCAGAAGATTTCCAGCGAAGGGTTCCTGACTGTATAGCCTGTATAATGTCAGGAATCCGTGCCTCCAGAAACAGGTGCAGGTTATGAGCTATCAAAACTGAATCCTGCTGCATGTTAAGCCATTCAATAGCCTGAACAGGGTCACGTATACCTTCTATAATTTTATACGTTCCTGCTTTACGGATACCTTGATTGCAGTCCCAGCTGTAAAATGTCCAGCCTTCACAGATAACGATATTTTCTGCTCTGTTTGGTTCCTGTGTAAGTAAGGTAAGCATGGGATAGCCTGCTTTAAGATAATCTTTTATCATTTACTGAATCCTCCATTTTGACATAAGGTGTATACTCAGGGGGCATCTGCCGCAGACCCAGTATTCTTTACCTTGTCCGTTTAATTGAGTTGTGATAATCCATTCTCCAATACGACTGCAAAACTGGCATTTTGTTTTTTCGATCTCCAATGGTTCTGTATCAAACATGATAAAAGGTGGTACATGGACTACATTCTCTAAAATTTCTGTTTCCATAGTTCTTTCTCCAATTTTGTTGATTTTGTTAAAATTGAGAGAACCAAATAACCCACCAGCATAAAGACGAATCTTTATTTTGATAGGTTGATATGGTTCCAGGGAGAGTGTGATACCTATCTATACATACTAAAATGATGTGTAGATAAATTCAGAATATTGATAGAACGCATCTCTCACTTTTCATTAGACAATACTCTCAATGAGGATATTGAATAATGATCGGTGATTGAGTTATTTTATCTCTATTCTTTAGTGATAATATCTATATGAAAATGATGAAAAGAACATGGGTGGTGGGGATGATGGACTGGGAGATGGATTGAAATTTGCCCCCGGGGACAAAATTGATGATGGTAGAGATGGCTGGAAGAGGATTGGTTGGAGATGATGGGAAGAACTATAACTGCGCAGTAAGAGTTGATTGATTTTAGGACGGATGGAGATGGGGAGGATGGTTCAATATTCTCCCCAAGGGAGAAAATTGGAGGTATGTGAGGAGATGGGATTGAACTGTGGAAGGCGCTGTCGCTGACTGAGAAGGATATGGGTGGGGATCAATTACCCAAGTGAGTAGTGCTGATAGGAATTGATCTCAGGCTATTCTGAGTATAAATCACAGTCTTTTATGGTTTAGGTGTTCCCCAATGAAAATTTTTATGGTTATTATAATTGCATATTTAATTATGACTGTTAACTGCAATGGTTTACAGAAAATTTCAGATTATTCATTTTCCGTAGAAATAGATACAATATTTTGATGCTCAGAAGCTGTTTTAAAACCCATGCATTGTTGGTATGATATGAATTTTACCTGAAATAAGGAACAAATTCCATGAGCGTAGAATACAAAAAAAAATATCCGACAGATGTAACAGATTCTGAATGGGAAATAGTGCTCCAATTTATACCCAAGCCCAAAAGTGGAAAGGGCAAATCGGGACGACCGGCTTCAGACTTGAGAAATGTTTTTAATGGAATAAGATATGTAAATAAAACAGGTTGTCAGTGGAGAATGCTTCCGAATGATTTCGGCCCATGGAGTACCATTTATGGCTATTACAACAAATGGTCAAAATTAAAAATATGGAAGACATTGATGGATGAATTACGTAAAATGGTAAGAAAGCGGCAGGGACGAAAGCCGGATCCATCAGCCGGAAGTGTTGACAGTCAAAGCGTTAAAAGCAGTATACAAGGGGAAAGTATCGGGATTGATGGTGGAAAATTAGTGAAAGGACGCAAGCGACATATCTTAGTTGATACACTTGGGCTTATACTTTCGGTAATTGTAACTCCAGCAAATGAGGGAGATCGAAATGGTTTGAAAAACTTACTGACAGATTATTTTTCTAATGGAATAAGTAGGTTGAGGAAGATATGGGTTGATGGAGGTTATTCTGGATCAGCTTTAAAAGAGTGGGTTCGGAAGCTTAAAAAAACACATCAGATCGATCTGGAAGTATCTGAAAAAGAAGGAAAAGGGTTCAACGTTGTAAAAAAACGTTGGGTTGTGGAACGAACATTCGCATGGATTTATAATTTTCGACGAAATTCGAAAGATTATGAAAGAAAAACAGACAACAGCGAAGCTATGATCCAGATCTCAATGATTAGTATTTTGCTCAATAGATTGTCCTAATAGGGGTTTTAAAACAGCTTCTCAAGTATGAAAGAACGAGCGCCATGTCAGTTTACTTCGAAAATAATCTGAAGTGTTTAATTGCTTTGAAAGTAAGAATACATGTGTCAAGGAAGAAGATAGTGATGATGCAGTAGACTGAATCTTCGGCCAGCTATATAGTCAACGAATTCATGTCGCAACGCACGCTGGTTGGTGTGGGGGCTGGGGGCATACG
>NZ_LT828565.1:34799-43961 GCF_900170035.1 Desulfamplus magnetovallimortis
TGGGGCTGGGGGAGAAATCCCCCCGGCTACCCGATTGGGAATATTTCCTCGTTAAAACGCCCACCAAACCCGAATAACTTTTAAGGTTTCGTTGCCTGATTTTATGACAATTCACTTGCCACGCCTCGAAGTCTAAACATTACAAATTATATATAAGCCTATAATAAAAGGAATCTTTAACCCATTCGCTGCAAATTGGATCACGGTAGTTCCCGTTTCCTTGATGATTCTTAGCCTTGCAACCACCGGTACAGATGTATTTTAACTCACAGTTACTGCAATATTGGATATTTTCGACACTCGTTTTCACTTGAAGCTCCTTAAAAAAAGACAAAAGGTCATGTAGCATATCTCGCTTGATCGTCTTAATGTTTCCATAATTTCCTGTAGACCAAAAACATGGATAAATATCACCTTTGCTTTCAATCCCCAATCCCAAACCAATACCGCAATTAGAGAATTTGCAGCCAGACTTAAATGAGTAAAGCCTTTCTTTGTTGAATCGTTCTGAGTACCAGCTAACTATTTTATGTGTCTCTTGTACAATATCGCTTAGGCAATTTTTATAAAACTTCTCACCAGATCTGCGATCCAATTCCTTTACCGCTCGCCCTTCCCAGTCGAAATCTGGATCAATTTTTAAACTTAAATTATCAAAATAGTAATCTTCTATGAAGGAAACAAAATCATTTTTCATCTCATCAAAATTGTGCGGCATGACTAAGTATGCTAAAGTCGTATGTATATTGTTTGAAGCAAGTAGTTCAAGCGTTTTAAGGAAATTTTTGTAATTACCTTGCCCACGAATATATTCATAGGTCGTCTCTCTTATGCCTTCACAACTAATTTGAATTTTCCCAATTACATCCCGAAATTCTGAGAAAAAATCAGCACTAAGCAGTTTTCCATTTGTATAAATATCTGCTACACAGGAATGTTCTCTTAACCAATTCAAAAGGTTAGGTAACCATGAAACGGTTAGAATCTCACCACCGCTTAACACTATATCAAGTGGTTTCTCGACTTCATCCATAAGCATTTGGAAGAATCTTGTTAATTGTACAAACGAAATTTCATCAAATAGCATTTCACCTGCTCCCATATAGCAATGCTTGCAATGCATATTGCACTTGTGTGTAGCAATTAAATGTACTGAGTAATGGGAATACTCATGTATGTCAACATCATTGGGAACAGGGTTCTGAACGAATTCGTTATTTGATATTTTCTTAATGACTTGAGAACGAGTGTTTTTTTGCTTACATAAAGAGAGTAATTCATTCCCATTATAAATAAGTGACTGTGAAAGAAGATCTAAATACACTTCCAATTCGCTGTCACTGAAAGTCACCCACGCCGGCTTATCTGGATAAATCAGTAAATTCACGTTATCTCTACGTACTTTAAAATAGTCATCAATCAGTTTGATTAATGTTTCTTCATTGCCCGTTGTCATAATTAAAACTATCCAGTTATGGCTATTTTATACAAAAAAAAGAGAACCATTCATTAAGAAGGACTCTCTTTTAGGGGAACGTATGACCTAACATCCCTTTGCTTTATGGTAATGACGGCAATACCCTCTTGACATATTAACGGTACCACTCTTCAACTTTTTTTCTTCCGATGCTTTGAGTGTCACTGGTGTCAATTGCTCTTTTTTCAATGTTTTATTCCTCCTGTTGTACATCTTTATTTAAAAAATGGGATTTCTGTCATAAGTATTAACTTTTTGAAATTCAAAAAATTACGTTATCATCACCACATACCACACCTCCTTTTTGTTTATCTGCTTTCAGACAAAATTGAGCATAAGGGGGATCATAGAAAACGTACACGGATTGCAGGTAAATTATTTATATAATTTTCAGTCAACTCAGCTTTTCCACCAGATTTAATAATTATTGATTCTAAATTATCACTCAAGCCAGCAATATTTGTGTATTCGGATTCAACGTGCATGATTGCCTTTTCCCAAAGAGCATCTGATATCTGTTGAATTTGTTGGTCTGTATCTTTCATTGACAAATCACTACAATTATCTAAATATATGATATTTCTTAATAGTTGTATGAGTTCCCTTGCCTTGGAGTAATCGTCTTTACCGTTCTTCTTTAAGCAGACACAAGCCTTGTCTTCGTCAACTTTCCCATTTACAATAGCTTCAGATAATGCACCCGAAAAGAGTACCTGTACGCGTTTTTCTAAATAATTTATTATTTCTTGGGTTGAAACTAAAGGTTTAACAAGAATTATTCCAGACGCAGCTTCGTTTTCAGAATCGTTTAAATTAACTTTGATGCCCTGTGTTCTAAATCCTAAAACACGTGCTATAATGTAATGTCCAACTTCATGAAGTGCTACCCGATTTGTATTTAAACGATCAATGAGTAAATTATTCATTTTTATTTCTTCCTCAAACCAGGTTTAAAATTGTGAGTCTGTCAAATACGGCGATAGAATTTGTTGGCCGAACCTATGATAACGATTTTTCTCAATCCGTGGAGCCCAACGCCGAGCCATGTTTCTTTTATTACGCATTCTCAGAGACTTTGTTTACAAATTCATCAGAAGAGATACTAAAAACTTCAACACATATACTTTTTACACATAATTTTAATAGTTTTTCTATATTTTCAGCACGTTGTTCTAAGTTAGGAAATTCTTCAACAATAGCTTCAAAGTCCTTTTTGTATCTCTTGCCAATTTTTTCATGCGTAAGATACACTTCTTTATTTTTCCAAATAAGATATACTCCGCCCCCACCAAGAATGGCAACTGCAACTGCAAGTGGTGGGTTGGAAGCCATTAAAGTGCCCATTCCCCCAAAAAAGCCTAAAAATCCCAATCCAAGTAAACCACCAATAGCAACATAAATATACCAACCAAGTTTTCTTATTATAAAAATAAGAAATTTAAGGAATTTTTGAAAAGCATTCCCTTGAAGTTTTTTACGTGTTGGCGGATCTAACAATGAATTGTATAAGTTAATTTTATCTTTTGCTATTTGGGTAGCTTCAGCAAGAAAACTGGAAAATTCTTTATAAACTGATACCTGATACTTCATATATCACCATATCTTTCTATTTTAACCCATAAAAAGTTGCTTGCCTTTACTTTGAATTTTTCAATAACAAGTTCTTCTGGCATAGTCCCATTATCTTTTGTTCGAAGAGAAACTTCCTTTTCTTCCGGATATTCAGGATCATCAAATTCAAAAGCCTTTACTCCATATTCCTGCAATTTGTCTTCATCTATTACATAAACATATCCATCAGTTGCATTTTTATTTTGATCTGTTGTCGCAAATTTTTCAGCTATTTTTGGATTTCTTGTCGTTGAAATGAAGCAATCACTACGCATACCTGATTCAATTTGGTGAGATCGAGCTGCATTATTTTCAGATTTTCCATGTGTAAATTTAGCGTCATGTCTTAATTTTTTATCCCCATAACGCATTGTAACTTCAGATTTATCACCTTTCGGACGAAGCTTACCCTTACAAATTGCATCTAATTGCTTTGATACACCTCTATACAACTTTTTCATAACCAACAATCCTTACTGATCTAAATATAACAGTGCAAACAAATGGAAACTTTTCATTATATCGAAGACAATATAAGGTACCGAGTTTCCATGATAACTGATATTGAAGCATTGGAAATGGAAAAGCACCTTCTACACTTCATTTCTTAGTCGACTTCTTAGAATGGGTTCTTTGATAACAGTTTGTGTGATGAATAAGGATGATATTGTCCTTATCCACTCCACCGTAAAGTCTCGGTATCATTATGGTACTTGTATGAATCGAAGAAGCAATCATTATGCATAATCCCAATCAGATGAAAAATCAAGAAGAATCTTTAAGTGATTCGTATATCCATTATGTTACAATAACATTTTAAACTATTGGTATTAAAGCGACATAACATTTTTTTATTGACATCTTCACATTAACAATCTAATCAGGGAACCAAAATACAGATACTTTAACATCAACAAGACTTTGAGGAAGCTTGAATGTTCACAAGCGCCATTGTTCGAACACCTGGAAAAAGTATGATCAACGGAATCACCAGTGCTGATTTGGGACAACCGGATTATGAAAAAGCACTCCATCAACACGAGCAGTACATCAAAGCACTTGAAAAATGTGGAGTTCAAGTAACGGTTCTTGAAGCTGATGAAGCATATCCTGACTCTACCTTTATCGAAGATGTAGCTCTACTGACAAAATCATGTGCCATCATTACAAATCCAGGGGCACTATCCCGGCAGGGTGAGACTGAATCAATCAAACCAATTCTGAAAGACTATTTCAAAAATATTGAGGAAATAACCTCCCCAGGAACAGTAGAAGCAGGTGATATCATGATGGTGGGGGAACATTTCTATATCGGCATTTCAGATCGAACAAATGAAGATGGTGCTCAACAAATGATTGCTCATCTTGAAAAATATGGAATGTCCGGTTCCATGGATAAGTTGGAGACAGTTCTCCATCTTAAGACTGGAGTATCATACCTGGAAAATAATAATCTGGTGGCCACCGGAGAGTTTCTGGAAAAAGAAGAATTTCAATCATTCAATCTGATTGAGATTGAAGAGGATGAAACATATGCCGCTAACTGTATTTGGGTTAATGGGACTGTGATCATTCCAGCAGGTTATCCGAAAGCACAAAGAAGCATCTCAGAAAAAGGATATCCCGTTATCGAATTGGATGTGTCAGAGTTCGAAAATTGGATGGTGGATTGAGTTGTTTGTCCTTGAGATTCTGAAAATTCTCCCCAAGGGAGAAAATTGAAAGCAAGAGATTTTGAAGTAAAAGCCCTCTATAAAAGAACTCTAACTTCGCAGTTAAAGTTGAACTATCCAGGTGTTGCCGTTAACTATGAAGATAATATCAGGGGATCAATTACCCAAGAGGATAGTCCTGCTAAGACATAATCACAGCCTTTTTCCCATATAGATCACAGTCTGTTCCGGTCAAGATCAACCCAAATCAAAAATTTTAAAGAATCCTATCAATAGATATTTCCTGATCATCTTTTGATATTTCTCAATGGTTTAAGCAAATACTCCAGACCATTTACTTTTATCTCATGAACCATCTGGAGCATCTGACCAAGTTTACCATTTGGAAATCCTTTTTGAGAAAACCATACCAAGTAAGGTTCAGGAAGATCAATCAAAAGTAAATTCTTATTTTATTAAATGAATAATTGGCATAATCAAATATTTTTTTGTGAACAACCTAATTTCAGAATTTTTTTTCAGAAATTTTGCTATAGAAGGACTATATTTGTAATAGATTTTAATAAAAAATCTTCCTAATTGATAATTCGCCAATGTTCCATCTCTAAAATGTTGTAATTTCGCAACTTCGTTTGAATAACTACCAAAGCATACTGTAGCAATAAAACAACTACCGTCATACTCGTCTTCATCGTCGTCACCATCTTCTTCTATTGCTTCCTTTATTCTCATTTTCCACAACTCTTGTTCAGGAGGACTTAAATTTTCAAGATAATTTATAAAATCCTCTTTTTCTTTTAGATTCATTTTGTCAAAGCTCAATATTTTCTCCCAGCTTACATTTATTTACAGACGTCTTGACATTGGTTTGGCAAAACGCGCTCCCATGAAACTAAACAAAAATTTTTATGATATCAAAAATAATATACGAAGCAGAATTTCCATAATAGCTGATAAAGCAGAAAAACATTATTCGCACACTTCGTTTCTTAGTCGATTTTTCAGAATAGACTCTTTATAGTAATTTAAACGGAAAAACCAATAGTATCTTCTATATTCACTACGCGCGATAAGTTCCGTATCACATGATTCTTGCAATTATCGAGAAGCCATTAATTATCTGCATAAACTCAAATGATGAATAGGTCAAGAATTATCTTTCAAAAATACAAGCTTAAGAATTATTACAATAACATTGTATAATATTTTGTACGTAAATCTCAATATAACTCATGACAAAGTATCATGTTTCAACCAGCTGATAATACATTGAATATTTCTATATGTATTTTAGCACTGCTTGGAGGTGGCCGACGTTAGAACCAACCCCAAGAAGATGGAAGCATATGCGGCAAACTGTATTTGGGTTAATGGAACGGTGATAGTTCCAGAGGGATACCCCAAAGCCAAAAGAAGTATAACAGAAAAAGGATATCCCGTTATAGAAGTTAATGTGTCAGAGTTCCGAATGTTAGATGGTGGATAGAGTTGCCTATTCTTGAGATTTTGAAAACTCTCCCCAAGGGAGAATATTGGAGATGGGTGTGGAAGAACCATAAAAAACGATCTATAACTTCAACATCGCAGTTGAAGTAAAACTATAGAGACTCTGCCGTTAACTATGGAGATGATATCGGGGGATCAATTGCCCAAGAGAGTAGTTCTTCTAAGACTTCATCACCGCCTTTTCCCCATATAGATCACAGACTGTTCCGGTCAAGATAAACCCAAATTAAAATTTTGAAATTTGGAACTAAGCAACTACTATCTTTTAGCTGGGGGGGGGTAGATAAACAATCGACGACAAGCGGATTCGTCTGAAAGATGGTGGGAGTTAAATACTTGCTTAAAAAATAACTAAGGACTGTCCAGTAAGAATTAATAGTTTGTTTAACTTAAGCAAATTCAATTTTCTCAGGTTTTAAAGATTCTAAATGTCTAAAAGTATTTTAAAAACAAAATTATTTAGGGTAATCATGATTTTCTATATGCATAACCATTCTATCCTCTAAATAGTATAAATCTTTTATATTTCCAAATTCTCCAAATTCTTTTAAAACAGATTGAAAAATAGGGGTGTTTCTTTCTATTTTTAGAAATTCATCTGTTTTTTTACTATTAAATGCGAGTTGGTAAAATATTAAATCAGAGCCATTTATTTTGACTTCTTTTGAAGGTACAAATGAAATTTTCTCTACTCTGTCGGATTTTCGATAATGAATTAAACAATAATCCATAAAACACCTCGCATTATTATATGCTCAAAAAATCATATTAGCACACAAATAATAATCGATTTACTTTTTAAGTTTTTTGAAAATTAAAACCAGAGCTAATGAACATTTCCTCTCTAAAAACATTTAATTTTTTTCTATCTTTTTTTTAATACAATATTTTAACATTGCTGAATTCAGGCATTGAATATTTTAAAAAAAATCATTTGTCAAGTCTTTGTAGTAGCTGGGAATCATTGAAGTTGTTAAACATTACCAAATACAGCCTCAAAAGCAAAAAACACATACATACTCATACTTCAGATAAAGAAATTGATGTTAGCACCGGTCGAAATCTGCCCCACCTAACACAGTTACTTTGTGATTCACGCAGAATCCCAGAGTATGAGATCGCCAGAAAACGTGTGGATATAGAGGTTGCACAAAAAAGAAATTATCTATACTATAACTGCAACAATAATACTTAGATTTCAATGGATTTGTCCAATCTGTCGAACCAAAATTCGATGATAGCGGTTGAATTTCAATTATTCACATATATCATAGCATTATTAGTAGTTTAGTTGTGTCGAAATTTGATATTATATATATCATATTGTAGTTGGGCAGTTAGACAGTATCTATATCTATTAAGTATTCGTAGTTATAATTAATTACTTGATGATCCATGAATTGATTGTCTGATGATTGGTATTAAATTTTTATCCCCATATAGTTCTAATAACCCACCTTTGTGTTTTCAATTCCCCAGAGAATATCAGACAAACTTCATCTTCATCTGTATGCAATTACACCGTAAAAATGATTCTTATCTCAAAGAAGTTCAGTTAAAGTGCCCAGTTTGGGGGTCCTAAATTTGGTGACCCCAAATCAAAAAATTGCTGGTAACGAACATCAATATCAACATGAACTTCTCCGATCCTCAATAGATCCTTGATTGATAAAATAGGGTTGAGATGAGCAGAGATATCATGAAATAACCAGCAATGGTGAACTCTTTCTCGGGTTCTTGAATCATTCCAATTCGTATTTTCAATTCCGTCATTGTCATCTATGATGGGATAGTCCACTTTTACAATATGGTTATCGTCATCCTCATCATATAGAGGATCTTTTTCTGATAAAGCACACCAAATTTTAATTTCAATTTCCGTATCATCAATACGTCGGTTGGGATCTTGAGCATCATGCTTGATCTGCCTATGAATTTTTTTATATTCCGATAAAATAATTTTTTCAATTTTATATATTTTATCACTCAAAATCTTTATGGCTTCGTCATCTTCCTCGGATAATTCATTGTAAATACAGGGTCCTTGTCGAAATCCAAATTGATGAGCGTTTAACGCAGTTTCTAATTTTTCAGCTGTAAAACTAATTCTCCACACCAATTCCTTAGCTATTTTATGCTCTTTTTTTTGGTAAAGAGATTCAGTGTCAGTTAATATCGATTTGATTTTATTTATCATTTCGTCAGTAAATTCGTTTAATTCTTTTTTCATTTTAACATCCCTTAAATTCTATATCCCCGATGAAAAATTTATTGTCGCTATTTAAAAGGTACTGTAGTCTATTTGAGGCTAAATTATATTTGTTGGTTAAATTTCGTATTTGGGGAACTCTTCATCAGAGATCACGGGTAATATCGTCAGCCTAAAAAGAGTTGGAAGTTGCTTGTTGTAACTACACCCCCAACAGAAACTATTCAAATTGTTATTGGAATTTTTGGAGATTACACCACTAATGTTTGTAATATCATCAAGAGTTATGAGGTCAGGGTTTGAGTAAGAGAGAATGGCTAAGATGCTGTTTGCTTCTTTGAAATTTGTTGATTGTATATGAGTTAATCGTTTGGTTGCTTCAACGCTCTTTTGATATGTGCTTGCAACGGAACAAGCAGTGCCCTTACTATTCTGTAAAGCGATCATAATGTCAGCAAAATCAATGCCAACTAAGATAGGTATTATTAAAATACTACTTACATCTACTATTGTGATTGCTGCAAAGGTTTTAAAAGTGCTTTTCGGTAGACTGATAATTGCTTCTTTTGAATCTTGAGTCGTTGCGGATTTAAATGGTGAGTCAAATTGGTTTGATGTTATTGTGATAACCAGCTTTGCTGCTGACTGTAATATTACATCTCTTGCAATGAAAAAGTCTTTTTCAA
>NZ_LT828566.1:0-15926 GCF_900170035.1 Desulfamplus magnetovallimortis
TGGTGGGAACCCCGGGCGGTCTTGCTCATCTGAAAGCAGACAGCACATGGGAGACGCCTGAACAATTATTCCACCTGCCAAGCAATTATCCCATCGCCCTTCTTTCCGATGGTGAGGGTGGCATCTGGGTGGGAACGGACGGCACAAACGCCGGGCTTGGCCACCTGAAGGCGGATGACACATGGAATGTATTTGATCCATCAAACTCTGATTTACCCCATAGCTCTTTGAGCTCCCTTCTATCTGACGGCCAAGGTGGAATATGGGCAGGAACCTGGGATGGACTTGCACACCTGAAACCAGATAATTCCTGGGAGGTGTTTAACTGGTACAATGTTCATTGGGATGATAACAACATTGAGTCGCTTCTTTCCGACGGACAGGGTGGCATTTGGGTGGGGACACAACGTGAGGGACTTCGTCACCTGACCCTGGACAACACATGGCAGATATTTGACCATAATAATTCCGATCTGCCGTCCGATTATATTCGTTCCCTTCTCTCCGACGGACACGGCGGCATATGGGTGGGCACCGGAAAAGGGCTTGTTCACATTATGTCAGACGATTCATGGGAGATACTGGATCAAAACAACTCCGACTTACCTGGAAACTCTGTCTCTGCACTTCTCTCAGATGGCCAGGAGGGCATATGGATGGGAACCCATGACGGCCTTGCCCATATGAATCAGGACGGCACATGGGAGGTATTGGATGAAGAGAACTCCGATCTGCCGGAAAACTATATTTTGACACTACTGTCCGACGGTCAGGGCAGCATATGGGTGGGCACATTTAACGGCCTTGCCCTCCTGAGGCCGGACCGTACCTGGGAACTGTTTAATGAAGAGAATTCCCATCTGCCCTATAACATTGTCCGATCCCTTTTACTGGACGGACTCGGCGGCATATGGGCTGGAACCGAGGGCGGGGGGCTTGCCCACCTTCTCCTTACTGGCAGTCCTGAGCAAGTTCCTGAATCCGCTTCACCCGCCCTTGATGTATCCCCCTCCCATGAAATTCGGCTCAACTGGTTTCTCAACAGCGCCCCCATTGATTACCAGGATGTCATATACATTGAACTCCAGCGCTCCTTATCCAAAATAGGCCCCTACGAAACGGTTCATGACACATCTGATAAACCGGTTCGTTTTTATACAGACTATGCAGACTGCTCTGCTCCCCGAATAGAAAGCTGCTGGCCAACCCTGGAAGGTCATACCCCCACTGTCAAAGGCACAGGTGAGACCCAAATCAAGGGCTACATCCTCAACGACCCGGTTATTGACCCGGAATGGCTTGAAGGGCTTCCCCGATACTATCGCCTTTCCGTGGTCACCGAAAAGAACGGCCAGCTTGTGAGATATGCAAACACCAGCGAATCCACCCTGATGACGCCCTCTGTGGAAGAAAATCCCAGAATAGGACTCACCATGGAACGATCAGCCATTGCCATGCTACCCGGAACAACCCATGAGATCAGCGTGTTTGTCTCATCTTTAGATCTTTTTACAGGAGATGTTCAGCTTGGGCTGGAATCAGACAATCCAGGTCAGTTTGACATCCAGCTTAATCCTGCCTCTGTCGTCTTGACTCCAGGGGAAACCGTCTCTTCACTTTTGAAAATTCAGGTACCCTCAGAAGGAATTTATGATTCGGAATCCACAATTAAACTCATCCCGGAAACGAAGAACGGAAGCCGTATCCATAAAAGTAGTTCCCTGAAAGTTCGTGCCGGTACAGAACCAATGATTGCCTTAAGTATTGCCCAGACAAACACAAGGCCCAGGGTAATGGACAGCATCACGGTTTTCGGGAACGTCATCCCTGCACAGGGAGGGCAGGAGGTGGTTATTTCCGGCAACAGCATTGATCCCATTACGCTTCTCACCAGCGACGACGGTTCCTTTCAAGGTGCCATGATTCCCAAAAGTGCGGGGCTTATCACCCTTACCGCACAATCAAACGGCATCACGAGCAATAGTGCCGAACTGTTTATACTTTCTGCAAGAACCCACATAGTCCTCTCATCCAACGTCAATCAGGAGACATCCCGTAAAGATACACTCCGGGTGCAGGGGATCATGACACCCGTCCGCCTGAATGAGCCGACGATACACCTCGACATCCGCTATCTTGATCCCACTGATCCGGAAGGGAGCCTGAAACCCCAGTTTGTCGGAGATGTATCCGTCGATGAAACGGGCATTTTTTACAGGGATATTGTGGTACCTGGAGACGGCTTTATTAATGTCAAGGCAAGCCTGCCGGAGACATCTGATTTTCTCAGTATTGAAACAAAGCTTGTCATCCCCGTTGGTCAGCCCGTGGGAGAAGGGATCATCGTGGTGTCAGAAGCCGGTACTCCTGAATTTCAGGATATCTCAAAAACCTTGGGCAGATACGTCTATAATGCCCTGAAAAACAGAAACATCCCCCCAGAACGTATCCGCTACCTTGGGATTTCCGATGAAAATGATGCCAATAAAGAAAATGGTGGGGACGATGGCAGTACCATTCCAACTGATGGAAATGCCGATAAAAACAATCTGCAACATGCACTGACCCAATGGGCCATCTCCTTGATCTCCACAGATGATCCATACAAAACCCCTTTGAACCTCTATCTAATTGGAGCGGTCGAAAATGGCAGTTTCAGACTCAATGACACTGAACTTCTGACTGCTGATGAGCTTGCCGGATATCTTGATGATGCTGAAACAGCTATTAACATCAATAACGACTCCTCCAGTAGCAGAGGATTTCCCGTCACCATCGTTCTGGAAGGGTCGCAATCCGGAGAGTGGATTGAAAAAATCGCAGGCAAAGGTCGGATTATCCTCACCTCATCCTCAGCAAAACCCCTTGATGAAGGCGGTTATGCCGGATATGAAAACATCGGGGAAAGCTCCTTCTCCCGATATTTCTACCAGTTCATCAACTACGGCAGCGACATTGAAGGCTCCTTTGCCGAAGCCAACTATGAAATCCTGAAGTTTTACCGCCACATCCAGCGCCCTGTCATGGATGCCGATGGCGATGGAGTGGGCACCACCAAATATGATCGGTATGAGGCATCAGGAAAATTCATTGAATACCGACCATCTGGAAATCTCAGACCTCAAATCAGAACCACCAATCCGGATATGACCATCACCAGACCGGGGCAAAGTCAGAACAGTCATTCCCAAAACACACTGTGGGCCATTGCAACCGACCCTGAAACCGAGTTGCAGGGGGTCTTCTGCTCCATCACCGATCCTTCCAACCGCACCGTCAATATTGAGCTGATTCGGGATAAAGGGGATATGTACACCGCTGATTTTAATGCCGATTCCCAGGTTGGTTGCCATCAATTAGTCTATTATGCAAAGGATATGGCCGGGAATGTGTCGCTTCCGGTGGAGAAATTTGTTAATATTATTGCTTCCGGTGTGAATCAGGATGATGGGGATGCTATTTTAAAGACACCTCACCTGATCCTGTCCACAGAAGGAACTACGGTCACCATATCCTGGTCAGAGGTAGCGAATGCAAATGGCTATACCCTGTTTTATGCTCCTTACCCTGATGCAGACTACATTGAAAAAATTGACATGGAAAAACTGACATCCATCACATTTGATGGTACAGACATGGGGTTTTATGTTGCGGTTCAGGCATATAACAATAAAGAAAAAAGTGAGTTTTCAAATATTGACTCATTTGAATTGCGGTAAGAACATCAAGTAGCTCCATATGGCATCAAATGCACTTTTATAAATAAAAAATTAAAAAGTGAGAAGAGAAAAAGAAATTCGCATATAACATACATGGCAGACACATCTGCCACAACGAAGCATGAAAGTCCTGAGAAGCTTGGAATCACGGGGACTTTCTTATAAACGTACATGGCGGATATCCGCCACAATCGAAGAGATGAAAATCGTTTTAAAACAGCCTGTTACGGAGACTTTCATATAAAATACTCAAAATCGACATCTTATTGCTTTTTTTCAGTTACTGAATTTGTCTGAATCAGGATAACCAGGATAAATAGGATATTCAGGATAGCTAATGCTGCCTTATCCTGTTAATCATGGACATCCTGATTCAGACAGTATTGCCAAGGCTCAATAGATTATAGGTGTCGACTTTGAGTAAACGGGTATGATTGCGTATCAATCACCCCCAACCATAAAAATGATAGTCATTTCCACGGTAAATAAGAGAGGAAAAATGCAAAAATACAATACAGTGAAAATCATTGGGAATATTTTCATCATTCTTTTGAGTCTATCGGAAATGACATGGGCGGGGGATCTGTTTATTGATCCGGCTTCTCCCCTTGTGGCTGTTGGTGACCAGATTACGCTTACAGTGACCAATGCAAGTGGGGATGTGAGGTGGTTTGCATTTGATGGAGAGATTCAGGGAGAAGGAGCATCTATAACATATCGGGCACCAGCTATTCCTTCAATAGCTGTGGTGACAGCAGCAGATAGTGCCGGAAATTCAGGGACGGTTTCTGTTGTTGTGATGGAAAAAACCGCTCTGGAAAAATGGTTTTCAAAAGAGAACGCTAACTGGGAGCTATACACAAATAGAAGTCATATTTCAGATTTACTTCTGTCTGATGATAAAATGACTTTATGGGTGGGGACAACCGGCGGCCTTGAGGAGAGAAATGCCCGTAACGGGCAATTAAAAACAATTTACACAAATCAGGATGGACTGCCGGACAACTATGTGGATGTCCTTGTCTCAGACGGCTTAAGAGGTATATGGGTGGGAACATGGGGTGGTGGACTTGCCCACCTGACCTCAAAAGGCATCTGGGAGGTTTTCAATAGCTCTGATTCAGGTTTGCCAGACAACGATATTGATTCCCTTGTTTCAGACGGCTCAGGAGGGATCTGGGTCGGAACAGATGGTGGTGGACTTGCCCACCTGACCTCCAAGGACATCTGGGAAGTTTTCAATAGCTCTAATTCAGCTTTGCCGGACAACGATGTTGCTTCCCTTGTCTCAGACGGCTCAGGGGGTATCTGGGTGGGAACTTCGGGTGGTGGACTTGCCCATCTGACCTCCCAAGGCATCTGGGAGGTTTTCAATAGCTTTAATTCCGCTTTACCGGAAAATTACGTCAATGCCCTTGTACCAGACGGCTCAGGAGGCATCTGGGTGGGAACGTCGGGTGCTCTGCTGGAAGAGGTTGGCGGTGGTCTTGCCCACCTGACCTCCCAAGGTACATGGGAAGTGTTTGATAGTTTGAGTTCCGATTTGCCGGACAACTATGTCAACTCCATTATTTTGGACGGCTCAGGAGGCATCTGGGTGGGAACATCGAATGGCCTGGCCAAAATGACAACCCAGGGCAGCTTTGAGCTGTTTTATGATTCCAGTTCAGGTTTGCCAGACAACCTTGTCTATTCCCTTCTTTCAGACGGATCGGGAGATATATGGGTGGGAACATCGGGTGGCCTAGCACACATGACAAACCAAGGCATCTGGGAGATTTTTGATAGCCTTAACTCCGATTTGCCGGATAACCATGTCAATTCCGTTATTTCAGATGGTTCAGGAGGTATCTGGATGGGAACATCGGGCGGCCTGGCACACATGACAAACCAAGGCAGCGTAGAGGTGTTAGACAGCTCCAATTCCGATTTGCCGGACAACTGGGTATATTCTCTTGCATCAGATGGTTCAGGAGGCATCTGGGTGGGGACAGCAGGCGGCTTGGCACGCATGACAAACCAGGGCAACTTTGAGGTATTCGACATCTCCAGTTCCGGTTTGCCGGACAACTGTGTCAATGCCCTTGTACCAGACAGCTCGGGAGGTATCTGGGCGGGGACATCGGGCGGCCTGGCACACATGGACTCTCAGAAAAACTTTGAGGTGTTCAAAAGCTCTGATTCAGATTTGCCGAATAACTTTGTCAATTCCGTTATTTCAGATGGCTCAGGAGGTATCTGGGTGGGGACATGGGATGGTTTAGCCCACATGACAACCAAGGGGAACTTTGATGTTTTCGATAACTCCAATTCAGATTTACTGAACAACTGGGTATATGCCCTTATCTCAGATAACTCAGGAGGTGTCTGGGCAGGAACATGGGGTGGTGGTTTTGCCCACCTGAAATCCCAGGGTACATGGGATGTGTTTGACACCTCCAGTTCCGACCTTCCAGACAACTATGTCAACGCTCTTCTCTCAGACGGTTCTGGAGGTATCTGGGTGGGGACTTATAATAGCGGTCTTGCCCATCTGACATTTTCCTCGGGCATAATTGAGGAGGAACAATACCTCACAGGAGGACGTTCCGCCATCATCATTGCCGGAGGGGGAAACAGTGACGACAACTCTCTATGGGACAGCACTTCAAAAATAAGCAACTACACCTACAAAATGCTGAACAAACGAGGTTTCCTCAATACCGATATCCATTACATCTCCCCTCAGTCCTTTGCAGATTTCAACGGTGATGGTATGGATGACAGAATAGTCGATGCCCCGACCCCATCACGCCAGCTTCAACAATCAGATATCCAGGATGCCTTTGACTGGGCCAAAACCAAAGGCGACCTGAATCAGCCCCTCTACATCTTTTTCACCGATCACGGTGGAAACAACCGGCTCCAGCTTGCAAAGGGTGTTTATATTGAAGCTGAAGAGCTAAACACAATGCTCGACGACTACCAGCAGACCACAGGCAACAAGCTGATTCTTGTCATTGATGCCTGCCATTCCGGCACTCTCGTAGAATCCCTTGCCGCACCTGACAGGGCAATCATATCAAGCACAGATGACGGCCTTGCCTATTTTGACCGGTATGATGATCAGAGTTTCAATTATTTTGTCACCAAAGGTTTGTTTAAGGGAATGAATTTTGTCGAAGCCTTCCATTATGCCACCAGTGCACAGAAAAAACTGCTGGGCAAACTCTCGGACTATGCAACCGTTGCCGGAGATGAACCTGGAGGGTATTCACAGGAGCCCCAGTACGACGATAGCGGAGACGGTTTCTACAGCATTTCCGATGAAGGACAATGGCTAAAACAGGTTGCCATAAACGGCAGTGTGACAATGGCGGATATCACCCTGCAAGTGACTCCCCTTATTGATTCCGGTATGGTTTCTGGGAGTACTTCACCACAAATACTCCTGAAAGCAGAAGCAACTCTTTCCGCAGGCAGAGTGGAGAGGGTGTGGGCTGTCATCCGTCCCCCGCAGATGGATATTATTGTGGATGATACCGGCATACCTCTTCTGGCATTTCCCAAAGCAAACATGGCAGCTTCAAAAACAGAAGAAAACGTTTGGGAAGGCAGCTATGACGGCTTTGTTTACAACGGAGAGTATGAGGTCACCTTCTATGCCCAGGATAACGAGGGCAATATTGAGAGCAGTGACTCCATAAAGCTAACCGTAGCTGATGGTATGGATTGTCCGCCCAAGGCATCGCTTACGGTGAATGCGGAAAAAGCTGTCTATCAGCCAGGGGAATCCCTTACAATCTCTGTAACCGAGCATCTTGCTTATGGATATGATCTCTATGTGGCTTTATTTTTGCCGGATGGCCGGTTTACGGCGTTGAAAAATCCTGTTAAAGATTCTAAAGGATTGCAGCAATTGGAGTATAACCGGATTTACTGGGGGGACAGATGGATGGATATGCACAGGGAGATGGGCAAACCTGTCACTGTTATGGATATAATGTTGCCCCAGGATAATCTGCCTGAAGGGCTTTACTGCATCTATGCTGCCTTGATTCCACAGGGGCAGGATCTGGTTACTGCCATCGGCAAGGGGGTGTTTGTGCTGGGTGGGGTCTGTTTTGAGGTAAGCGGGAAAGAGTAATCAGTGCCCACTTTTTATACTATGAAAAAGTAAAGACTCAAATCTTGATGAACCTGTAAACCGTCATGGCCGGAGTCCGGCCACCCCCGATCATGGAAATTATGTATCCATTTCCACGGTAAAAAGTCCGATTTCAGGATTTTTTAGCCGTAACCTACTGAAATTTTTAATAGCGACTTTGGCGTTTTGGACTTTTTACGAGACCATCAACTCTTATCACTATGCTTTCAATGTTGAACTCCCACCTTACCATCCCCCCTCTCCATGAATGAAGAGGGGCCGGTGGTAAGTCGAACTTTTATTTAATGGAAACAATCGTGAACAAGAAATCATCATCATATTGGGACAGTTTCATTGTTGCCAATGAAAAACTGATTTACAAAATGGTTTATCAGCGCTGCCCTGAGCAACCAGAGTTGAGAGAAGAACTGGTAGGTTACATCCATGAAAAACTTTTCGAAGATGACAGAAGAAGATTGAGATTGTTTGATCCGGATCGAGGAAGTAGTCAAATCACCTATCTGTGCTCTGTGGTAAACCGCATTATCAGCAGCTATTTCCAGAACCGATTCGGTCGCTTCAGACCTCCTCAAAAACTTGTCCGTCAGGATGATTTTTTGATGCTCAGGATATATAGACACCTATGCTTTGAAAAAATGAGAAAAACAGATCTCATTGAATATCTGAAAAATAGCGTACCAGGAAAACGCAAAACAGAGGTGATTGAGAAGAAAATCAACACTATCCTTGAAGAGTTCCCATACTGCACTCAAACAGAAGATGTTGAAGTAGATCCTGAAGATGTGCATCTCACGGATGATGTCCCTTCACAGGAATCAAAAATGGTGGCATCACATGAAGCTGATGTTGTTCAACTGATTTTTGCCACGCAAAACAGCTCTTCTGAAACAGCAGAAAAAACTCCTCTTCACCGTGCGGAACTACAACGTATTCAGGAGCAGCTCTCAACTCATTTTAATATATCTGCTGAAAAACGTCTCTTTCTGAGAATGATATACCAGGACGGCATGAGCATTACAGATGCCGGAAAACAGGTTGGTTGGAACAAGAACCAGGCTGTTGGTCATCATAGAAGATTGCTGGAAAAGCTGAAAGAGATCCTTTCCCGACATTTTTGAGATACTCAATAAAAAAACTCCATGAAATCTATTTTTTTCAACTCTTCAAATTATCTGGACTGTATTATTATTTAAGTTTGACTGTTGCATGCCTGTCAAAAGTCTGTTTAAACAAAATGCTCGTTATAAGCGTGTATCAACAAAATTTTGGAGAATCTCAATAAACCATCATGGCAGTAGAGACAAGGCATGCCTTGTCTTTAACTCGCCACCCCCGATTATGAAACTGATGAGGGGTATTTTCACGGTAAAGGGAGACAAAATTTGTTAAAATCAATTATATTGAATATGGTGTCATATGCAAAAACAAAATGATTTTCAAAACAGTGATTATACCGAAAGCCAATTTTTCCGGTATGCACTTAACGTCACACGGACATTGGAGTCAACACCATGTCCATCCAGCAACGATCTTGCGGCATTGATTGATGGTAAAATGGATGAAAAGAAACGAAACGAGATTTTTTTACATCTTGATCAATGCCCTGATTGTTACCATGAGTGGCTCAATCTCTCCGCAATAAAACCATCAATATTATATCGGCTCCTGAGTTTTTTTACTCTTTACTCGTCCCTGTTTTTCCGTAGTGTTTCGGAACTCTTTCCATGGAAAATGCGAAAACAGAGCCCTGTCAAAGATTTTGGCATTTTTCATTTGTTATATATGGTCAGAAAAAGATGGATAGTGTTTCCTGGTGCAGTTATGGCATGTTTGCTGATTATATTCATAAACACAAACATCAAGCCTCCTGATTCTCTACTTTCACCTCTTATTTTATTAATGATTGATGAGTCCGGCAGGGAGATGCAATCCCTTTATAATAAAGGAACTGACCCCAGAGAGCTTCTTCATGGCAGTGAATCATGGCTGCACTCGTCAAGACATTATGGGTTCAGCTCTGACCTGTCTAACCCTGCAAATGCTGAAGAAAATTTTAGGCGTTCCTTTATGGCTGGGGTACAGGCGGCAAGTCGGCAATTTTCAACAAGGGACGTGAAAGATACAGAAGAGTATTTTAAAACAGTTACTGCTCGGAAAGAGTCACAAGATGAAAATTTTTTTGCAGAGGAGTTTGAACTTGGCCGCTGGATCTTCTTTCTGGTAAGTGCCAGTCTTTCCAATTCAGAGCTGTCACCTGATTTCTGGAACAGGCAGCGCAAAATATCAGAATTGTATTTTGACCGATATAATCAAAAAATTGACCAGACAATGCAAACATCCAATAATTCCCTTCTTCCAGAAAAGCTCCAGAAATCGCTGACAGCAAGAATAGAAAATATTCATAAATTTATTGGAGAGCCTGACAAACAAACGGTTTCCAGAAAAAATTGCCGGAAAATTGCCCTGGAAGCCAACAATATACTCAAAATGCTAGTGATACAATGAGTGTCTTTATAATAAATGATAGCTTAAATATCACAAATATGCATATAAAATGCTTTTATATCAATATATTACTCAAAATCGACAACTTATTGTTTTTTGGGAAGTTATTGCTTTGTCTGAATCAGGATAACCAGGATGGATAGGATGTTCAGGATAGATAATCCCGCCTTATCCTGTTAATCAGACAGCATTGACAAGTCTTAAAAGATCACAGGTGCCTACTTTGAGAGATTATGGAGGCTTGCCAATGGAAATGACAAAGAAAAGAAAAATAGTTTCAAATAACCACCTCTGTTTTGATGAAAATGAGAAAAACAGACAAAAGAGAGAAAAAAAATACACACACATTTTAGTGACACTCTTATTTGTCACTCTCTTCCATCTTTTATTTCAACACTCTATCCTTTACAGTGCAACAACAGGCAGCTACTGGGTAGAAAGATACAATGCTCTCTCCTTGCAGGATCATCCATTTGTTCCCAAAACAATGACAATTTTTAAGAGGCTTCTTGCCGCAGCAGACAAAAGGGAAAACCGCTATCCTTCCCTTGTGATCCTTGGCACAGACCAGGAGCTTTTTGCCCTTTCCCTGATGGACGGAACCATTTTATTAACGCAGCGGGCCATGGAATTCTGTTTTGAAAATGTGGATGAATCAACCGGAGCCTCCAGAATGGCCTTTGTACTGGGACATGAGCTTGCCCATCTTGCAATGGATGACTTCTGGGACCATGAAGCTTTCGATATCATAGGGAGATATGGCGATAATAACGCAACGTCCGATGATATGATAAAAAACATATTCAGGAAGAGCAGTGACATTGAAGATTCTGTGCAATTCATTGAAGCCAGGATGAAAAAAGAGTTTCAGGCCGATGCATACGGCATGCTCTATGCCTCAATGGCAGGGTATAATCCTGTCTCCCTTGTAAAAGAAAATTTTTTTATTGAATGGAAACAGCAAGCAGGTCGTTTATATCAGAAGAGTGATTTACAAAAAAATGATATGAAAAAAGCAGCCGGAAAAGATATGGATGGTGCAACCATAAAGGATATGAAGGCTGCAACCATAAAGGATATGAAGGCTGCAACCGGAAAGGATATGAAGGGTGTAGCCGGAAAGGATATGGAGGGTGTAGCCGGAAAGGATATGGAGGATGCAAAAAACAGGGCAGAAATGCTAAAGGCAAGAATGCTTGATATAGCAGCAGATCTTGACCTTTTTCATCTTGGTGTTCGGTTGACGCAACTGGGTCGTTATGAAGATGCTCTTGAATTTCTCACTGAATTTCTTAAAAAATATCCATCCAGGGAAGTACTTAACAATATCGGTTTGATCTATTACCGGATGGCCATGGAAAGAGTGGCAGCATGTGATCCGGAAATCGCATACAGGTTCAAACTCTCCACTTTTCTCGACAGCAAAACCCTTGCCGGAAAATTTCATTCCATAAATGTAAGGGGAAAATCATGCTTTGAAAATGATATTTATCAAAGGTATCTACAGGACTCCATCCGTTATTTTACGGCTTCTTGTGAAAAGGATCCTTACTATATACCTTCAAGGGTAAATCTTTGTTCCGCTTTTATCATGGCTGAACAGTTTTCCGCTGCTGTCTCTGCTGCTGACGAGGCATTGAAAATCAAAAAAGATGATCCGGACATTCTGAACAACCGTGCAGTTGCCCTCTATCTTCTTGGGCCATCCATAAATGTGGATATGTTTGAGCCTTCCATGAAAGCCTTTGAAAAACTTATTTTTTCTCATCCTGATAAGGCCTGTTCCTACTATAATCTTGGCGTTATTCTGGTAGAAAGAAAAAGAGAGGAAGGGGTAAGAAAGGCATGGCAAAAATTTTTGGCCATTGAAAAGAGAGGAAACTTTGCCGACATAGCAAGAATGAGGATTGGAAAACCTTTGGAAAGTAGCGAGGTGGACTCCGCAAGTAGCGATGTCGAACATCTAAGGGCAAAAAAAACAGCTCATTCAAAAACAAAAAAACAGATACTGTTTCCATCACCCGTCAAACTTGGGGATATGGATGAAGTGACAATGAAACAACTTCAGGGATTTCAACGCCGGATTATTGATGTGGGAAGCATTTTCGGTGAATACTACACCAGCAGGGAGGTTAAAGCTCTTGCCATTGAAGGTGTTGTGGAACTTGTGGAAAGAACCATGATTCATGAAAATATAACAATGTCTGACTTTATGTTGCATTATGGAAAACCAGAACAGATCGTTGATGAGAGCTTGCCAGTAAAAATTTGTATTTATGAGAGATTTGCTTTAGAAATAATTGATAACAAAATCGACAAAATGATTTTTTATACAAGAACAGCCGGATAAAAAGCCAATGATGACACAGGAGATGGTGTTTATGTGAAGGGAGACGAGGGGGAATGCCTAAAGCAAGTTACCATTAACGGCAATGTGACCGTGGGGGATATCACCATACGCATCAAGCTAAGAATATAAGACTTTGTTTTTATTATAAATATAAAATCAAACATCTTAACAACAAAAATTAGAAAAACCCGTCTGATAAGGCTTTGAAAACCTTAGCTTGATGCGTATGGGGATATCACCCTTCAGGTGGAGCCAGTAACAACTTCCGGGATAATTTCACCTAATTCAGCTTTAGATGATGCAAAAATCCTCAAGGCAAAGGCAAGCCTTGTTGAGGGCAGTGTGAAAAAGGTTTGGGCAGTTATTCGCCCACCGCAGATGGATATTATTGTTGATGATACTGGCATACCGCTTCTGGCATTTCCCAGAACTGAATTAAGAGAATCAGAGTCTGACAATCAAATCTGGGAAGGCAGCTATGGAGGCTTTATCTACAATGGCGAGTATGATGTCACCTTTGACGGCTCCAATAACTATAATGATGAATTGTACAAGATAGAAAAATGGTGGTCTGTGAACAGAAATCAGGGCAGGGAGATAACAGTTCTTGATAATGTGGATATGGTTAAAGCTCTGCCTGTGGGGGAATATCAGGTTTATGCTGTGCTTGCACCTGAAAATGAGAATATTTTGAATACCGTAAGCAATTGGGTGTGGGATTTTGCAACTTTTAAGGTGCAGTAAATTCTTGTTATCCTGGCTGTTATGATTTAGCCAAACAACTGTTTGGCTCTTTTAATTTTCTGTCAATTGTCTGAATCAGGATAACCAGGATGTTCAGGATAAATCAGGATTATCTATCCTGAACATCCTGTTAATCCTGGGCATCCTGATTCAGACAAATGCAATCAATGCTGAAAATGCAATAGATAACCGAGATTGACAAGATAAGGCAGGATTATCCATCCTGATCATCCTGTCCATCCTGATCATCATTTCCATAAAAGTTGTAAGGAGGTTATGTAATGAAATTTTTTAACACAGCAGGCCCGGTTAACCCAAAAGATCACTACTGCATTTCCCCCATTGAGAGGATCAACATTGAAGAGATTGAAATGCTTATCAGCCAGAAAAAATATTTTCTTCTCCATGCACCAAGACAGACCGGCAAAACAACCTTGTTAAATGCTTTGGTAAAGCATCTCAATCAAGGCGGAATTTATTGCTGTGTCTATGTAAATGTGGAACCTGCCCAGGCAGCAAGGGAAGATGTTGCAGCAGCCATGCAGGCCATTCTTGCAAGACTTGGTTCACAGATAAAGCGTACCCTTGGAGATACGCTTTTTGATGAAAAATGGGAAGCAGTACTAAATTTGATGAAAAATGGGAAGCAGTACTAAAAAAATCAGGGGCCTTTGCTGCTTTTTCTGAAATGCTTTCTTTGTGGAGCGCCCACTCGGAAAAGCCTGTTGTGCTTTTAATAGATGAGATAGATGCACTTGTGGGAGACACCCTTATTTCCGTTTTAAGGCAGTTAAGGGAAGGTTATAATGATCGGCCTGACCATTTTCCTTCATCTGTTTTACTTTGCGGAGTACGGGATATTCGCGATTACCGCATCCATTCAGAAAGGGAAAAGAGCATAATAACCGGTGGCAGTGCCTTTAATGTCAAGGCAAAATCATTGCGTCTTGGGGATTTTAATTTTGAGGAAGTTTTAGGTTTAACTTTTCAACATGAGACCGAGACCGGACAAAAATTTACCAAAGAGGCAGTGAATGCCCTGTGGGACAATACCTGTGGTCAGCCCTGGCTTGTAAACGCACTTTGTTATGAAGTCACTTTTGAGATGAGGGAGTTTCGGGAGAGAACAAAAGAGATCCCTTTTGATGCAATATTACAGGCAAGGGAAAATCTTATCCAGAGACGGGAAACCCATCTTGATCAGCTTGCAGACAAACTTAAAGAGGAACGGGTCAGGAGGGTAATAGAACCTATACTTTCCGGGGAAACATCAGAATCATCTTTTAATATGCCTGATATTGAATATCTTGTGGATCTTGGATTAATCCGCAGGGATGTAAATGGAAACCTTGATATAAGCAATCCAATTTACAGGGAAGTGATTCCAAGGGAGCTGATTGCAGCATGGCAAAGCGGTATGTATCAAAAGCCCTCATGGTATATCACTGAAACCGGTAGGCTTGATATGCACAAACTAATGCAGAAATTTCAGGAGTTTTTCAGGGAAAATTCAGAGCATTGGGTGGAACGTTTCCAGTATAAGGAAGCAGGTCCCCATCTTTTGCTCCAGGCTTTTTTGCAGCGAATCATCAATGGCGGCGGCAGAATTGACAGGGAGTACGGTCTTGGAAAAAAACGGGTGGATATCATGGTGCAATGGTCTGAAGCACAAAAAGAGGTTATTGAACTTAAGATTTTAAGAAAAAGCCTTGAAAAAACCATTGATGAAGGAAAAAGGCAGCTTGCCTCATATATGGAGAGATGTGGCGTAAATTCGGGGCATCTTGTGATCTTTGACCGCTCTGTTGACAAGGAATGGGATGAAAAGATTTTTTATCGGGAAGTGATGGAATCCACCCGTAAGTTTTTTATCTGGGGGATGTAATGGGATAAACCGGCTTTTCAGTTTCAGTTTTTAAAAGATAAAAAGTTGACTTTTCATTACATTTTTTTTGCTGATTTTTCCAAAAAAATATAGGAGTGTAATATGAAATTTCCATATGGAATCAGTGATTTTAAAGAGATAATTCTTGATAATTATTTTTATTGTGACAGATCTGCAAAAATTAAACATTTAGAGTGTGATAAACATCAACTTTTTCTGCGCCCCAGACGATTTGGAAAATCTTTGCTGCTCTCCATGCTGGAAAATTACTATGATGTTGCAAAAAAGGATAGATTTGATGAGCTTTTCGGTCATCTTGAAATCGGTAAAGATCCCACTCCACTTCACAATTCCTACTTTATCCTGAAATGGGATTTTTCCTGTATTGATTCATCAGGCTCAGTTGATCAGATTCGTAAATCTATTTATGATCACATAAATAACAGCATTAAAAGATTTATAATGCATTATAAAAATTATGAGCTTCCCCAAATTGATATTGATCCTGCCAATGCCTTAAGTTCCATTCAATCCCTGGCCAATGCCGTGGAATTTATGGACATTTCAATTTTCCTG
>NZ_LT828566.1:16026-24340 GCF_900170035.1 Desulfamplus magnetovallimortis
TTAATAGACGAGTATGATAATTTTGCCAATGAAGTGATGATGTCAAGGGAGTGCAATGTGGATCGTTATGAATCCCTTGTTAAAAAAGAGGGCATATTAAAAACCGTATTTAAAAACGTCAAATCCCTTGCATCCAGTGATGTTTTTGACCGGATATTTATTACCGGAGTATCCCCGGTTGTAATGAGTGACATCACAAGCGGTTTCAACATTGGGGAAAATATCTACTTTGAAGCAGATTATAATGATCTTTGCGGGCTTACAGAAAAGGAAATCCACGAAGCACTTATCAGGCTTGCAGATAGACATAACGGTGATGACAATAATGATACTATTAATAATGGTAAAGATGGCCTTGAAATAATGAAGCTCTACTATAACGGCTACTCATTTTCCAAGGATGCAAAGGAGCAGGTTTACAACCCGACCCTTGCCCTTTACTTTCTCAAACGCTTTCAAAAAACAGGCACTTTTCCTGATAACATGTTTGATGAAAACCTTGCCATGGATGAGGGCAAACTTGTCTATATTTCCGGCATTCAAGGCGGCAATCAATTAATAATTGATCTGATGCACCAGGGTCACAGGGTGGAAATTAATGAAATCAGCCGGAAATTCGGAATTAGAAGGATGCTTTCCGATGCCACCCATGACAGGTCATTTTTGATCTCTTTTTTGTATTATTTTGGAATACTTACCTTTGCAGGTGTTACAGATGAGGGAAAAAGATATTTAAAAGTGCCCAATCTCATCATGAAGCGGCTTTATGTTGAGAGAATTAATGAAATGTTCATTCCTGAACCATTAATAAGAGATCAAGGCAAAAATGCTGCTGAAGCACTTTATACAAAGGGAGAAATGGGAGAGCTGTGCCATTTTGTGGAGCAGACATTTTTCAAGGTATTCCGCAACCGTGATTACCGATGGGCAAATGAACTCACTGTCAAAACAGCATTTTTAAGCCTGCTTTACAACGACATTCTCTTTATCATGGATTCTGAAAAGGAACTTGGCAGGCGGTTTGCCGATCTCACCATGATTATCAGACCCGACATGCGGAAATACCGCCTGCTGGATATTCTCATTGAGTTCAAATATGTGAGCCTGTCAGATGCAGGATTGAGTGGTGAAGATGCACGGAAGCTCTCATTTTCCGAGGTGGCGGCATTGCCTGAAGTCAAGTCTGCCATGGGTGAAGCAGAGAAGCAGGTTAAATCATACAGAAAAACCCTGATGGCAAGATATTCTGATCTCAGGCTTAAAAGTTTTGTTGTGACAGCCCTTGGTTTTGACAGAATTTCCTGGAGAGAAGTTAAAAATATTAATTAATATAAATTGTACAATAGTAAAAAGTTAAAGGGAAATTTTTATGCACATTTTGAAAATAGATCACTGGACAAGAAGATTCTGTATGCTCTCCATTATCTTTGTTTTCATTTTTTCAGGTATGACTGTGGCATGGTCAGGAAATCTGTTCATTGATCCAGCCTCACCCTTGGTTGCGGTGGGGGAAGAGATTACCCTAAGCGTAACCAATGCCAGCGGGGATGTGAGGTGGTTTGCCTTTGATGGAGAGATTCAAGGGGAAGGAAATACCATAGTATATCATGCACCTGACAGCCCCATGATTGCAGGAGTAACAGCACAGGATAGTGCCGGAAATATTGGAACTGTTTCTGTTGTTGTCATGGAAAAGGAAGATGTGGAGGAAAGGTTTTTAAGGGAGAATGCAAATTGGGAGATTTTTACAGATAGAAGTAGCGTGAAAGCTATACTTTTATCTGATGATAAAGAAACGCTATGGGTCGGGACTGAAGGTGGACTTGAAGAGAGGAATGCCTGTACCGGAGAACTGAAAAGGGTTTACAAAAATCAGGATGGACTGCCTTACAACAATATCAGCGCTCTTGCCTCAGATGGATCAGGGGGCATTTGGGTTGGTACATATGGCGGTGGTTTAGCCCATCTTAGTTCCCAAGGTAGCTGGGAAGTGTTTGATCAAGACAGTTCTTGTTTCCCGTCTAACGATATCACATCCCTTGTGTCAGACGGTTCCGGTGATATATGGGTCGGGACAAAAGGTGGTCTTGCCCACATCAATTCTCAAGGTATCTGTGAGTTTTTTGATACTGGGAATTCTGATTTGCCGAGCTACAAAGTCAAATCCATTGCTTTAGATGGCTCAGGAGGGATTTGGGTTGGAACATCCGGTGGCCTTGCCCACTTAAATCATCAGGGCATCGGGACAGTTTTTAATCAAGATAATTCTGATTTGCCGTCTAACGATATCCAATCCCTTGTCTCAGACGGTTTGGGAGGTATCTGGATTGGGACATGGGGAGGAGATATTGCTCATTTTAATTCCCAGGGTAATTGGGTAGTAATTGATGACGACAGTTCTGATTTAACAGGAAATACTGCCTACTCCCTTATTCCAAACACCACAGGAAAAATATGGGTGGCTACAGCAAGTGGTTTAGCCAATATCAATTCCCAAGGCGTAGGGGAGGTTTTTGATAGTCGTAATTCTGATTTACCATCCAGCACGATCTATGCCCTTTCATTAGATGGTTCAGGGGGGCTTTGGGTTGGGACAGATGGCGGTTTAGCCCACTTTAATTCCCAGGGTAGCTGGGAAATCTTTGATAAAGAGCGTTCTGATTTGCCGTGTAACGACATCTATGCCCTTTTATTATATGGTTTAGGGGGGCTTTGGGTTGGGACAGATGGCGGTGGTTTAGCCCACCTTAGTTCCCAGGGAAATTGGACGAGGTTTAATGAAGATAATTCTGATTTACCGTCCAACAATATCGAATCCATTGCATCAGACGATTCAGGGGGACTGTGGGTCGGGACACTCAGTACTGGCCTTGCCCATTTGAACTCCCAGGGCAATTGGACGCTATTTAATGAAGATAATTCTGATTTGCCGTCCAATCATAATATTACTTCTCTTGTCTCAGATGGCTCAGGGGGAATTTGGGTTGGGACATTGACCAGTGGTTTATCTCATCTGAATGCCCAAGGAAATGGAACCTGTTTTAATGAAGACAATTCTGATTTGCCCAGAAATTGGGTTTCAGGCCTTATATCGGATGGTTCAGGAGGAGTTTGGGTGGATACATACAATAGGGGGGTTGTTCACATCACTTCCCAAGATAAATGTACAGTGTTTAATGAAGATAATTCTGATCTGCCGGATGACGATGTCAGATCCATTCTCTTAGAGGATTCAGGAGGGATCTGGTTTGGAACAAACTATGGTTTAGCCCATCTGAGTTTCCAAGATAGATGGACGGTGTTCTATGAAAGCAATTCTGATTTGCCTAATAACCATGTCTATTCCCTTGTCTCAGACGGCTCAGGGGGAATTTGGATGGAAACATTCACTGGCTTAGCTCACTTAAATTCTCAGGGTAACTGGACGGCTTTCGATGAAGACAATTCTGATTTGGTGGACAACCATGATGTCAGCGTTCTTGTATCAGATGGTGCATTAGGGATATGGGTAGGAACGGAAGCAGCCGGTCTTGCCCATTTAACCTACTCTTCAGGCACAATAAATAATGAACAATACCTGACAGGCAAACGTGCCGCCATAATAGTTTCCGGAGGGGGAAACACAGACGACAACATGCTGTGGGACAGCACAGAAAAGATAAGCAATTACACTTATAAAATGCTGAACAGGCGGGGCTTTTTAAATACCGATATTTACTACATCTCCCCAAAACAATGGGCAGATTTCAACGGTGACGGTCTTGATGACAACATTGTGGATGCACCTGATCCTGCAAGGCCGCTTGTTGTGGAAGACATTCAGGCAGCCTTTGACTGGGCAAAAGAGCGGGGGGAGTTGAATCAGCCCCTTTACATTTTTTTCACGGATCATGGCGGAAATAATCGTCTCCAGCTTGCCAATGGTGTTTACATTGAAGCAGCAGAGCTTAAGCAGATGCTTGACGACTACCAGCAAAGCACAGGTAATAAAGTTATATTTGTCATTGACGCCTGCCATTCCGGTACATTGGTTGAGTCACTTGCCGCACCTGATCGTGCCATTATTTCAAGTACAGATGATGGCCTTGCTTACTTTGACCGCTACGATGACCAGAGTTTCACATATTTTCTGACAAAGGGATTGTTCAAGGGCATGAATTACCTTGAAGCCTTCCATTATGCCGAAAGCAAACAGAAAAAGTTGCTGGGCAAACTCTCGGACTATGCAACAGTTGCAGGCGATAACCCGGGTGATCTTTCCCAGGAGCCACAGTATGATGACACAGGAGACGGTGTTTATGTGGTGGCAGAAGAGGGAGAGTGGCTTAAGAAAGTGAGTATTAACGGCAATGTGACCGTGGGGGATATTACACTTCAGGTTGAGCCTGTAACAGCTTCCGGAATAATTTCAGCTAATTCAGCTTTAGATGGTGATGCAAAAATCCTCAAGGCAAAGGCAACCCTTGTTGAAGGCAGGGTAAAAAGTGTCTGGGCAGTAATACATCCCCCGAGGATGGATATTATTGTTGATGACACCGGAATTCCGCTTTTGCCCTTTCCCAGGGCCCAATTAAGAGAATCAGAGTCTGAAAATCAAATCTGGGAAGGCAGCTATGACGGCTTTATCTACAACGGCGAGTATGATGTCACCTTTTACGCCGAGGACAACAGCGGTTTTATTGAAAACAGCGACACTATAACCCTGACTGTAACAGGAGGGTTGGCTCTTCCTGACAGGGCATCTGTGGAGCTCGGTATCAGCAGTAATACTATTCAATCAACTGATCTTGAGCCTGGCAGCTTCAGCCTTTCAGTGACAGAAAAGCTTTCCTATGGCTATGATCTCTATGTGGGGATTTTCTTTCCCGATGGCAGGTTTGTCACCTTTGACGGCTCAAATAACTATAATGATGAATGGTACAGGATAGAAAAATGGTGGCCTGTGAACAGGGAGCAGGGCAGGGGAGTTACTGTTCTTGATGATGTGGATATGCTTAAAAATTTGCCTGTGGGGGAATATCAGGTTTATGCTGTGCTTGCACCTGAAAATGAGAATATCCTGAATACCGTAAGCAACTGGGTTTGGGATTTTGCAGGTTTTAAGGTGCAGTAAAATAAAGTTTTTGATTGTTTGAATCACAGGTTAGCCTGGTGACAAGAATTATTTTTGTTTAGTACGTGTAATCTTTTATCCGATTATCATGAAAACACAATCTGTTTTCGTTATCGTGGGGGTGGCCAAAACCCGGCAATGATCGTTTAATCAAAAAATAAGACAATTATGGAAAAAAGGCAGCTTTGTGTTATTGCCTTTTTTCCATTTTCAATTCTATGACTCATTGAAGATAGGGATGGAATAATTACCGCCGTAATACCTGAAAATTCCGTCAATCCCTCCATGATCTGAGTGGAGAATATCTTGGCGATCCTTTATGTATTCCATTACTTCCTCTGTAAATCCGCCAGTGGAAACAAGCCATATGATTACTTCCGGCACTGGAACACCCTCTTCCTGAGCCTGAATCTTCAATACTTTTGCAGCTTCTTCAATTTTTTTAACCTGAGAAATACCCATCTTTTTCTTTGTATATTTACATTCGCAAATCCACACCCTTTCTCTGCCCGTAACCTTACCGTAAACATCTATCTGGTATTGAGGTGTTTTGGCCCCTTTTACGGTTTTTGAATCAACATACTGAAACAGCGGCAATTCAATCACACCGTTTTTGCCAAAAAATCTTCCATCAATTGAACCATTATTAAACTTCATCATTGTCACCTGAACCACCATTTCAAGGAACTTTCCTTTTAATGTATTAAAAAGGTTCTGCTGACTCAGATCTATTTTTTCAACATCTTCCATATCTTTTTCATATACAAATTTTATAAATCGCATAAGACATATATCATTAAAGGTATAAAATCTTGCTGCACTTCTATAGACAAGATCAGCCTGATAGAGCTTTTCTATCTTCTCTTCAACCACCTTTTTAGGAACATTGAGTTTATCTGCAATCTCTTTAATCTCCACAGGTTTATTATTATATTTTGTAAAATAATAAATGATTTTTCGTCCTGTTTGCTCATCAATGGCTGAATCTCCATTTATTATTCTGCGGTTGTCATCAAAATGGGTCTGCCAGAAACCATAAATTTTTCCCTGCTCAATTTCATATCGGATAATACGATCTATATTTTCTCTGGTGTTATATGATTTATTTGAACACTTTGACATTGCAAGGCAGTAGAGATAGTAGGGATGGCCGCCAACTTGTGTACTTGCATATAATGCATTTTCTGAATCTGTTTCAGAGTCCGGCAGATAAATTTCAATAAGATGCCTCAAAAGAGTTGCTCCATCTGGAATAGATAACGGTTTAAGATATGAAAAATCAAATCTGCCGCCAAGGGGGCCGCCCATTACTGTTCTAAAAACAAGTGTCACCGCAGAACCGGATACCAGCATTGGGGCTTTTCGGCTTTGGGATTGACGATCATAGGTGGCTGTCAGATCTGTTCCCTCAAGGTATGGATTATTGCGTCTCTTTTCAATAACCTGATCCAGAAACTTTTTTTCTATATCATGAACATAAAATTTCATATCCTGAAATTCATCAATGATAACAGCAACCCTTGTTCCGGAGTAAGATGCCAATTGCTCAGGTACACATATAAAGTCATCCCATTGATTTCTGGTACTGTTAAATTCATTTGTTTCATAGCGTTCAGCAAAAGCTTTAATCATATCTTTTGCGATTAATACAGATTTATTATCTGATTTATAGTTTATCAATGACTTCAATTGAATTTGCCTGTTTTGAAAAAGAAAAGGGTCTTGATGACAATATGCAATGTACTGTCTGAAAAAAGTTGTTGCATATAAAAGTAAAAACTCTCTAAGCGTAGTCTCTTCACGTTTCATGCGAAAATAAAAGGGAGCAACTTTATATTCAGGTTTAAAAAACACTGTATTGACAAGCCGATCCAAAAGGACTGTTTTACCCATTCTACGTGGAGCAATTATGGCAGTACTTGGTGACGTCATCTTTTGAATATTTTTTACCCACATATCAAGCTCACGAAGAATCTCCACACGATCTGTGAACTCCTCATAGGCAAGCATCTCTTCCACTGGAAGAATTCCTGTAACTGGAGACTTTTGCATACTAATTCTCCTTTACTGCGTTCATATGTTTATTTTTCAAAAATAATATGGCATCTTTCATCTGAATAAAAAAGTAGCTTGCATTTTTTTACCGTGGAAATCGATACATTATTTCCATGTTCGGGGGTGGCGTAACTCCCGCCATGTCCGTTTATTGAGACTTCTTAGAAATCCTGGAGGGTATCATAGTATCAAAATGAAATAGAAAACAGTAGTTTTTGTTGTTTTTTAAATCGGCACTATTCCGGATTGGAGTTTAATAAAAGCAACGCAAACAATATAGCAGATTAAACCGTCATGGCCGAGTTTCATGCACCCATGAACATGAATATATGTATCCATTATTCTTTTGTCCGACGATAAAAGCATTCTCTCGGTGGGAACCACCGGAGGCCTTGAGAAAAAAAATGCCATTAACGGAGAGCTGGAAAGGGTTTATACGCTGCAAAGCGGCTTGCCGGACAACTATATTTACTCTCTTCTGTCGGATAGTTCAGGCGGGATCTGGATGGGGACTTTTTATGGTGGCCTTGCTCATCTGACATACTCTTCAGGCAAAATCGGAGATGAAAAGTATCTGACAGGAAAGCGGGAGAGTACCAGTTTTTAAAAGATAAAAAGTTGATTTTTCATTACTTTTTTGCTGATTTTTCCAAAAAAATATAGGAGCGTAATATGAAATTTCCATATGGAATCAGTGATTTTAAAGAGATAATTCTTGATAATTATTTTTATTGTGACAGATCTGCAAAAATTAAACATTTAGAGTGTGATAAACATCAGCTTTTTCTGCGCCCCAGACGATTCGGTAAATCCCTTTTGCTCTCCATGCTGGAAAATTACTATGATGTTGCAAAAAAGGATAGATTTGATGAGCTTTTCGGTCATCTTGAAATTGGTAAGGATCCCACTCCACTTCATAATTCCTACTTTATCCTGAAATGGGATTTTTCCTGTATTGATTCATCAGGCTCAGTTGATCAGATTCGTCAATCCATTTTTAATCATATCAATGGATGTATTGAAGAGTTTATGATGTATTATCAGTCATATAATATCCCTGAAATCAAAATCAATCCACTTGACGCTCTTGCTTCCCTGAAATCCTTAAGCAGTGCCATTAAAATGATGGACATATCTGTTTTTTTA
>NZ_LT828566.1:24440-31053 GCF_900170035.1 Desulfamplus magnetovallimortis
AGTTCGGTAAATATGTGAGCCTGTCAGACGCAAAGCTCACCGGTGAGGAGGCAAGGAAACTATCTTCTGAAGAGCTTGCCAATTTTAATCAAATAGCCTGTGCCATGAATGAGGCACAAGAGCAGGTTAAGGCGTACAGCAGTACTTTAAAGAAACGATATCCGGAACTGCGGCTCAAAAGCTTTGCTGTTGTGGCACTGGGGTTTGAGCGGTTGTGCTGGAGAGAGATTAATTTCGACGATGTGTGACCAACAATTTGGAGTTTAAGTAATTCGTCCAGGTTGAGACATGCCAAATGTCAGTCAATTCTATTGACCTGATTTCCAGGAGAAAATTTTATCATGTCAAAAGGATGCTCATGATTTTTATCCTGTAAATCCTGGTTATCCTGGGCATCCTGATTCAGACAGTATTGACAATGTTCAAAAGCTTATGGGTGTCGTTTTTGAGTATATAGAGAACGAATCAATGTTATTCTGAAAACCTCATTTCCAACGCAATAGTTATTAAAATGAAATCGGACTTTTTACACTCTCGTCAATAATTACAGTGTGATCAATAATGGAGGCTCAAAATGCAATTTCTCAGCAAACCATCAAGAATATGCTTTACATCAGTTTTGCTTGGTTTCGTCTATTTTGTTTTATGGGCATTTTTTCTGAGCCCTGCTGTTTCCATATCACAAGAGATTGATACGGAGAGACAGAACTGGCAGATATTTACCAGCGGAAACTTCATTCAGGCACTGCTTCTTTCGGATGACAGTAACACCCTTTGGGTGGGAACCAACGGAGGGGGGCTGGAAAAAAGGGATGCCCTTACAGGAGAGCTTCAGGAAAGGTTCATAAACCAGAATGGTCTGCCGGGCAATGTGATCTGGTCTATGCTTTCTGATGGTAATGGCGGGGTATGGGTGGGAACGAATGAAGGGCTTGCACATTTTCATGGCGATGGTACATTGGAGGTTTTTGACATCAATAATTCAGGACTTCCGGCTAACTTGGTTTTAGCACTGGCAGCCGATCATGATGGTGGAATATGGGTTGCTACTGATTCAGGTTTTGCCCACATGACGGCTGAAAAAGAGTGGGAGGTATTTAACAGTGAAAACTCGCCTCTGCCTGGTTATGGTGATAGAGTTAGGGTGAATGCGCTTCTTCTGGACGAAGAGGGTGGCATCTGGGCAGGAACCTGGAGTGGCCTTGCTCATTTACAGCATGATGGCATCTGGCAGATATTTCAGGCTGAAGATATGGGATACACTGACACACCAATGTTCCTGCCAAACCCGATATATACCCGTTCAAGCCCGATATATACTCGTACAAACAGAACATCCTATTTACCGGATATTGACATTGCCTCTTTGCTTTCTGACAGCCAGGGCGGGATTTGGGTGGGCAGTAATAATGAAAACGGCCTTTTTCACCTGAAATCCGAGGGTACCTGGGAGATTTTTAATTCTGTAAATTCAGGAATCCCGGATGATAACATTTACACACTGCTTTCCGATGGCAATGGTGGTATCTGGATGGGTACATTGCGAAGCGGACTTGTTCATATGACAGAAAAAGGGGATTTGAAGTTTTTTAATGAAGAAAATTCGCCATTAACGGACAACTGGATCACCGCAATTACCGCCGACTCCAGAGGAGGGATCTGGGTGGGAACCAAAAGGGGGCTTTTTCATTATCAAAGCGATGGAACATGGAATACTCCTGATACTATGCTGTCTCAATTGCCTGGTAACTGGATTGCTGATCTGCTTTGGGATTATCGCGGTGGAATCTGGGTGGGAATGGACGATTTCGGTCTTGCTCATTTCAAGGGAGATAATACATGGGAATTTTTAAACTCTGGTAATTCCGGATTGATAGATGACAATATTTCCTCACTTGCTACAGATGCTTATGACGGTGAAAATCTTGGAATCTGGGTGGGATATTATGGAGGGCTTGCCCATTTTGATTTAGAAGAAGAGAGTTGGACAGTTTTTGATTCAACAAATTCCGGATTACTGGGCATTGTTCCTCTATCCCTTCTTGGAGATCTGTATGGAGGTGTCTGGGTAGGAACCTATGAGGGCATAACCCATCTGAAACCAGATGGAGAATACGATATTTTTCATAGTGAAAATTCAGATTTGCCCCATAATAACGTATTTCATCTGCTCTCTGATGGTAATGACGGAATCTGGGCAGCCACAAGAGATGGCCTTGCCCACCTTGAACATAATGGTGCATGGGAAGTGTTCCGTACTTATAATTCAGGGATTTCGGACAACTGGATTAATACCCTCCATATGGATCAAGATGGAGGTATCTGGGCAGGAGCAGAGGGCAGTGGCCTATCCTATTTAAAAAGTGATGGGGAGTGGCAGAATTTTGATGATGAAAATTCAGGGCTTCCAGATAATTGGGTAAGTGCTTTTTCAACAGGTTACAGCAATGGACTCTGGGTGGGTACCAACAAAGGTCTTGCCCACTTTGGCAATGATGGGCTTTGGAGCGTTTATGATCAAACAAATTCCCATATTCCGGATAACCATGTGAGACATCTTTTGCCTGACCTTAGCGGAGGTATATGGATAGGGACGCTTAACGGTGGGCTTTCCCATTTGATTTTGACTGGAGTTCCTGTGCAAATTGCTACCACAGATTCGCCGGATATTAAGATGGAATGGTTTTTAAACAGTGCTCCTGTCGATTATCAGAATGTAAAGTATGTTGAGTTGCAGCGTGCGCTTTCCAGAACCAGTCCCTTTGAAACAGTTAATGATACATCTGGAAATCCGGTTCGGTTTGATGTGGATTACACCCATTGCCCGAATCCTCGTGTTGATCAGTGCTGGCCAACTGTCAAAGGGCATACTCCTGCATATAAAGAGGAAGGAGATCTTCAGATTAAAGGCTACACCCTTGATCTGCCAGTAACCGATCCTGAATGGCTGGAGGGTGTACCGCGATACTTTCGCCTGTCAGCAGTAATTGAGGAAGATGGCAGATTTATAAGAGTGGCTGACAATAATGAAGCTTCTCTTATGACGCCCGCTGTTGAGGAGTACCCCAGAATAGAACTTTCACTTGAACGCTATGCCATTGCCATATTGCCAGGAAGCAGTACAGATATAACTCTGTTTGTTTCTTCCCTTGATCTTTTTACAGGGGAAGTTGAAATTGCAACTTCAATAATTTCGGATATGTCCGAAATATCAAATCTCCAGGATTCAATTCAAATCCAGCTTTCTCCCCGGACTTTAACACTTTCTCCCGGAGAAATAGCTTCGGTGCTTCTACACATTGAAATTTCACCTGAAGTAACCCATAGCACGGCATCAATCATTCAAATAATTCCCAAAAATCAGTATAATAATACTCCATTTAAAAGCACTTCACTGACTGTTTATACAGGAACAGAACCAATGGCTGCTCTGAGTATTGCCCATACTGCCAGACGCCCCAGGGTTTTAGATGGAGTGACTCTTTCAGGTAATATTGTGCCTTCCCAGAGCGGACAGGAGGTCATTATTACAGGTAAAAATGCCATTTCCGGCAATGAAATTGAGCTATTGACCCTGGTAACAGATGAAAAAGGTTTTTTTGAAGGAACCATTTTTCCGGAAAATGCCGGAACACTTGTGCTTACAGCCCGGTCTCTCCCTACTTTTCAATCTGATGGAGTAACAAGCAACAGCCCGGAAATATTTATACTTCCTGCAAAAAATCAAATTGGCCTTACATCCAACGTTGATATGGCGACCTCAAAAAAAGATAATCTTGTAATTGAAGGCATGATTACACCTGTTCGACCTTCTGATACAAAAACAAATTCAGGAACAGAGTCAGGATTTGTAAATCTTGATATTCGATTCCTTGATCCTGCTTCTACACAAAGTGATCCTCAAGTCCAATTTGTGGGGATTGTCGATGTTGATGAAGATGGAAAATTTACAAAAAATATTGTGGTGCCAGGAGATGGTTTTATCAATGTAAAGGCAAGCTTGCCGGAAACATCTGATTTCCTTGGAATTGAAACTAAACTTGTCATCCCTATTGGTCAACCTGTGGGAGAGGGAATCATAGTTGTCTCGGAGTCTGGTGATCCAGAATTTCAGGAAATTTCAAAATCCCTTGGCAAATATGTGTATAACACACTTAAAACCAGAAATATTCCAAAGGAACGTATCCGTTACCTTGGTCTTTATGATGAATCAGATCATTCAGATGAATTATTTGTTCCTGATGCCTCTGCGGATAAAATCAACCTCCATCATGCCATTACAGAGTGGGCAGTTTCATTGATTTCAACAGATGACCCCTACCAAACTCCTTTAAATCTCTACCTCATCGGAGATGTTGAAGAAGGTAGTTTCAGGCTCAATGCCAATGAGCTTCTGAGTGCAGAGGAGTTGAATTCATATTTAGATGAAGCAGAAAGCCTTCTTTCAGGTGACAATGTCTCAGATAATAAAGGTTTTCCTGTAACCATTGTCCTTGAAGGCTCACAATCGGAAAAATGGATTGAACAAATTGCAGGAAAGGGCAGGATCATACTCACATCTTCTTCAAGCAAATCCCTTGATCAAGGCGGTTATGCAGGATACGACTCTCTTGGAGAAAGTTCTTTTTCCAGATATTTCTATCAATTCATCAACTATGGCAGCGACATTGAAGGCTCCTTTGCAGAGGCCAATTACGAAATTCTGAAATTTTATCGTCACACCCAGCGACCCGTCATGGATGCCGATGGAGATGGCGTGGGTACCACCAAATATGACAGATATGAAGCCTCCGGAAAATATATTGAATACAGACCGTCTGGAAATCTGAGGCCGGAAGTAAGAGCCACAAATCCAGACATGACTGTAAACAGAAAAGATGGCAGTACACTGTGGGCCATTGCCACTGACCCTGAAACAGAAATTCAGGGGGTATTTTGCTCCATAACCGGACACAATGGAGATAATACATTAAATATAGATATGCAACATGACAGGGGAGATATGTATTTGGCTGAGTTTAATCCTGTTAAGTTAGGTTTTCCATTGGGATTGCACCAGCTCGTTTATTACGCAAAAGACAAATCCGGCAATGTATCCCTGCCTGTGGAAAAATTTATTAATGTGGTGTCAGGTGAATCTGTACCTGGAGATAATCTCCCAGATGCTCCTGAAATGAGCATTACTATCAAGGAAACCCTGGTTACCATTTCCTGGTCAGATGTGGAGGGGGCAGACAGCTATACACTTTTTTATGCTCCTTATCCCAATGCGGAATACATTGGAGAGATTGATGTGGGGGTGGAGAGATCAATAACATTTGATGGAGCTGGCATGGCTTTTTACGGTGCAATAAAAGCCTGCAATGATATGGGATGCAGTAGTTTTTCCAATATTGAATGGTTTGATTTAAAATAAGTGATAAATGATAAGTGATTTACGCAAGGAGTTTTTATAATGCAAAATCCATTGAAATATCCATTACCTGAAAGAATCGGAGAGCCGGATTTGCTGGTTGGACGTGAAAATGAGTTTGCCCTGTTCCATAAATGGATTGATAAAATACCCAAACGCCTTTCTAAATCGAAAGTGATACTTGCCCGCAGAAAAAGCGGAAAAACTGCTTTTATTCAAAGGCTTTTTAACCAGCTTTGGAGTGAAAACGGCAAGGTGATTCCCATTTTTTTCGAGATCTCGGAAGATAAAAAATGGTTTCCTAATTTTGCAGTGGGCTATTACCGCATTTTTGCATCACAATTTATTTCCTTTCTGGAGCGGCAAGGCTCTTTTGTACGCACTCCTCTTTCGATGGATGAAATCAGAGCATATGGAGAGGGGCATAAACTGGATTTACTGGTTCGGGATGTAGATAACATCCTGGATGGTAAAGTAAACGGAGATTATGATCTGATATGGCAAACCGCCTACACTGCCCCTGAGCGTATGGCAGCTGAATATGACCTGCGTTTTCTGGTAATAATCGATGAATTTCAGAATATTACAAATACTATTTACCACGACAAAGATCGTCAGACCAATCCTGATGAAACCATGGCAGGCAGTTTCCACGGCGTGTCAGAATCTAAAATTGCACCAATGCTTGTAACAGGTTCCTATGTTGGCTGGCTTGTGGGCATTTTAGATAAATATCTCGAAGCCGGAAGGCTCAAACGCTTTTTCATGTCTCCATATCTCACCCCGGATGAGGGTTTGCAGGCAGTATTCAAGTATTCAGAATATTATGAGAAGCCCATAACCACTGAAACTGCCATTCAGATCAACCAGCTTTGCCAGTCAGATCCATTTTTCATATCCTGTGTCATGGCAAATGAATTCCATGGCAATGATTTAACTACACGCCAAGGCGTCATTGATACGGTGAATTTTGAAATATCGGATCGAAAATCTGAAATGTCCATGACCTGGGGGGAGTATATTGAGCTGACATTGCAGAGGGTCAATGACATCCATGCAAAAAAAATTCTTCTTCACATGAGCAAACATGCAGATCGGGACTGGACACCAAAGGAGCTGAAGGATACGCTAAAACTTGATCTGGATTTAAAGGATATCCAGCACAGGCTTCGCACCCTTGTAAAGGCTGATCTTTTGACC
>NZ_LT828566.1:31153-37451 GCF_900170035.1 Desulfamplus magnetovallimortis
AGAGGGGATTTCAGATATTGATTACCGGGGACTTAAGGACGGCACCCTTTATCTTATACTGAGAAACCGTTTTGAAAAGGAGATAAGTTCCTTTGAGCCGGACTTGAAAAAGGATTTCAATGAAGAGCTGGACAGTCTTCAAAAAGATAAAAAGTCACTCCAGGGCAGGCTCAATAATCTTGTGGGAAAATTTGCCGAATATCAGCTTGCCACGGATTTCAGGAGCAGAAAGCGTTTTCCCTTGTCAGTTTACTTTAACGGGCTTCCAGATACCGACATTGCCAATACTCCCCTGAACATCATAGAAGTAAAACAGCGTGTCAAATTTCAGAGACAAGATGGAAAGGAGATGGAGATTGACGTGATGGCATTGTCCGATGATGGCAGGGTGGTGCTGGTTGAGGTTAAGAAGAGAAACGAGAAGATCGGGATAGCTGTGGTCAAGGATTTTCTGGAAAAATGCACAGCCTATGGTGCATGTTTTCCTGAAAAGAAAATTTTGCCGGCGTTTCTTTCCACCGGGGGTTTTACTGAGGATGCTTTTTTATTTTGTGATAATAACGGCATAGGTACAGCAGAAAAAATTATATATTTTGTTTGATTTGAATTAGTTATATTATTTATAATTTTTAAAAACTTTTAACATGGAAACAGCCTTTAACAGGAAGATATTTTTATGAAATTTTTTAACACAGCGGGCCCGATAGATCCGGAATACCGCTACTCTATTTCCCCCCCTAAAAGCACTGAGGCAGGCCGTAGATTATGGCAAAAAGTTTTCCCTATTGAAAGTAATGTGAAAATGAAGCTCTATTGTATTATTTCCATATTACTTTGGATTTTAACCGTAAACTGTGATCTTTTAGGAAATGAATTATTACATATCAGCAAAGAAAGACAAAATTGGGAACTTATTACAAACAGAAGTGAAATTAGAGCCTTACTTATCTCCGATGACAAAACTACTCTTTGGATCGCTACAACTGGCGGCCTGGAGGAGAGAGATGCCAATGACGGAAGGCTCAAAAAATTATTTTCAAATCAAGATGGGTTACCGAAAAATTTAGTGACATCTCTTTTGTCAGACGATGAAGGTGGCATTTGGGTCGGTACCTGGGGATCTGGCCTTGGTCATTTAAAATCAAACGGCACATGGGAAATATTTAATAATAACAATTCTGGCCTACATTCCAACATCGTTACATCTCTTCTATCTGACGATCAGGGGGGAATCTGGGTTGGAACTTATGATAGCGGTCTTGTTCATATGAGCCTGCAGGGCACATGGGATATAGTTAATACATACAATTCTGTTTTACCTAATAACTGGGTTACCTCCCTTTTATCAGGAGGGCAAAGTAGCATCTGGGTTGGGACTTATAATGGTTTTGCTCATTTAAAAGCAGATGGAACTGGTGATGTATTCAACTCATCTAACTCTGTTTTACCAGATAACTGGATCAACTCCGTTCTATCAGACGAACAAGGAAATCTTTGGGTGGGAACCTGGGGTGGTCTTGTACGCCTTAAGCCAGATGGTACAGGTGAAGTCTTTAATAAATACAATTCTGGGCTTCCGGGTAACTATGTTGGCTCGCTTATATCCGATAATCAGGGCGGCATCTGGATTGCAAATCAGACTTACAATGATGCAATTAGTATATATGGAACGGACGGTAATCTTGTCCATATGAGAGCAGACGGTACATGGGAAGTTTTTAATGAAGAGAATTCCGATCTGCCTGATAATTTTATCGCGTCCCTTCTATCAGACGGCCAGGGAGGGTTCTGGACAGGAACTTATAACGGCGGGCTTGCTCATTTGAAAACAGACGGCACAAGTGATCTATTCTATGAAAACAATTCCGGCCTTCCGGGTAAACAGATCAATTCACTTCTGTCCGACAATCAAGGAGGTCTTTGGGTTTCAACGGTTTACGGCGGCCTTGGGCATCTGCAATCAGACGATTCATGGGAGATATTTAACAAAAAAAATAGTGCGCTGCCTGATGATATTGTGACCTCTCTTTTATCAGATGGTCAAGGTGGTATTTGGATGGGAACCATGCACGATATTTTTGATATAAAAGGTCGTCTTTCTCATTTAAAGTCTGAAAACACATGGGAAATTTTTGATCTATATACTTCTTTTTTGTCAAATGATTGGGTTTCATCTCTTCTCTCTGACAATCAAGGAAGCATTTGGATCGGCACTACGGAAAACGGTCTTGCTCATTTGAAATCAGACGAAACATGGGAAATATTTAATAAAAATAACTCTAATCTACCGGGAGACTATGTCTGTGCCCTTCTGTCTGACAATGAAGGCGGTATTTGGGCTGGGACTTCGGAAAACGGACTTGCTCATCTGCAATCAGATGCTACATGGGAAATATTTAATAAACACAATTCTGGCCTGCCAGATGATCATGTCATATCTCTTTTAACCGACGGTCAAAACGGTATTTGGGTAGGAACTCACGACGGTGCTGTTAATTTGAGATCAGATGGTACATGGAATATTTTTAACGTATTTGATGAAGCGACTTCTGGTCTGTCTGACAACAACGTAACGTCACTTCTATCTGATCATCAAAAAGGTATCTGGGTAGGTACTTGGGGCGGCGGACTTGCTCATCTGAGGTCAGACGGGACATTGGAAGTGCTTCATGAAAACAATTCTGATTTACCCGATAACTTTATAACTTCCCTTCTACATGATGGTCTGGGCGGTATCTGGATGGGAGCTGGACAACTATACAGTACTCTGGCTCATCTGCTGCTAATTGGTTTTCCAGAACAAATCATCAAACATGATAAGCCTGATATCACAATGACCTGGTTTCTCAAAAATGCTCCATTTGACTATCAGAATGTCCAATTCATAGAATTACAGCGAGCATTATCCAAAACTGGCCTTTACGAAACAGTCCGTGATATTTCAGGCAATCCTGTCCGATTTTATGTGGACTATTCAGATTGCCCATATCCCCGAGTTGACAAATGCTGGCCTGCCGTACAAGGCCATACTCCAGCATACCAGGGCGAAGGCGATACCCGCATTAAAGGCTACACCCTTGACATTACCATAACAGACCCTGAATGGCTGGAAGGTTTGCCCAGGTATTACCGTCTGTCGGCTGTTATTGAAGAAAATGGGGCACTTGTCAGGGTTGCAAACAACAGCGAATCAACCTTCATGGCTCCGGCTGTGGAAGAAAATCCAAGGATAGATTTATCCCTTGAAAGATCAGCCATTGCACTTTCTCCTGGCAACGGCAAGGATATTACCCTTTTTGTTTCATCCATAGATCTTTATACAGGGGAAATCAAGCTTGAAACTTCATTGGTATCGGAAAATCCCGATGGAATTAATATCCGGATTGATCCTGCAACCGTAACCCTTAAGCCCGGAGAAACAGTTCCGGTACTTTTACATGTTGATATTTCTCCTGAAACAGCCAACACCTCAACCAACAACACTGCATCAACCATTCAAATAAATCCTGAAACCTCATCAGGTAATCAATTTAAAAGCACTGCATTGACTGTTTATACTGGAACAGAGCCAATGGCTGCCCTGAGCATTGCCCATACTACAAAACGCCCCAGGGTCATGGACGGCATAACTGTTTCCGGTAATATTGTGTCTGCGCAAAATGGACAGGAAGTTAATATTACAGGGAAAAATGCTGTTTCCAATAATGAAATTGAGCCATTGACGGTGTTAACAGATGACAAAGGTTTTTTTCAAGGTTCCATATTTCCAGAAAATTCCGGAAACTTGATACTTACAGCCCAGTCAGCCGGAGTTACAAGCAATAATGCAGAAATATTTATCCTGCCGGCAAAAAATCACATTGCCCTGACATCCAATGTAAATCAGGGTACATCCCAAAGGGATATCCTTACAATTGAAGGCATCATTACCCCTGTTAGACCCTCTGAAACAAGCTCAAATCCAAATACAAATTCAGGTACAGAATCAAGGCTTGTAAATCTTGATGTTCGCTACCTTGATCCCGATGATTCAGAATCAGGTCTGCAACCACAGTTTGTGGGAAATGTTGATGTTGATGAAAACGGAAAATTCAGCAAAGAGATTGTGGTACCTGGAGAGGGTTTCATAAATGTCAACGCAAGTCTGCCGGAAACACCTGATTTTCTTGGAATTGAAACAAAACTTGTAATTCCCATTGGTCAACCTGTGGGAGAGGGCATTATTGTTGTGTCCGAATCTGGTACACAAGCATTTCAGGAAATTTCAAAGTCCCTTGGCAAATATGTTTATAACACACTTCAAACCAGAAATATCCCCAGTGAGCGGATTCGGTATTTAGGCGGTGCAGATGATGAAAGCTCAATTCCTGTTGATGGATTTGCCGATAAAAGTAATTTGCATCATGCTCTGACAGAGTGGGCAGTATCTTTGATGTCCACAGAAGATCCCTATAAAACCCCTTTAAATCTCTACCTAATAGGAGATGTGGAAGATGGCAACTTTGAGTTGCTCACTGCTGGAGATTTGGCTTCATACCTTGATGAAGCGGAAAGTCTTATTTCAGATGATAAAGCTTCAGATACCAAAGGTTTTCCTGTAACCATTATCCTTGAAGGTTCCCAATCTGAAAGCTGGATAGATAAGATTGCAGGCAAGGGTAGGATAATTCTTACATCCTCTTCTGCCAAACCCTTGGATCAGGGCGGCTATTCAGGATACGACAACCTTGGAGAAAGCTCATTTTCCAGATATTTTTACCAGTTCATCAACTACGGCAGCGACATTGAAGGTTCCTTTGCCGAAGCCAACTACGAAATCCTTAAATTCTACCGACATACCCAGCGGCCCGTCATGGATGCAGACGGTGATGGAGTGGGCACTACAAAATATGATCGATATGAAGCCTCGGGCAAATTCATTGAATACAGGCCATCTGGAAATCTGCGGCCGGAAGTAAGAGCAACAAACCCGGACATGACTGTAAACATAAAAAATGCAACCAAGCTTTGGGCAATTGCCACAGACCCTGAAATAGAAATGTATGGAGTGTTCTGCTCCATAACTGACCCGTCCGGTAGAACAGAAAATATGGAGTTGCAGCGTGATCATGGTGATATGTACATTGGTGATTTTTATCCTGCTGATTCCGGTTCAGGGAATTCAGTGGGATGCCACCAGATCGTTTATTATGCAAAGGATAAGGCCGGTAATGTTTCCCTGCCTGTTGAAAAATTTGTGAATGTGGTGTCAGGCGGATCTCTGCCTGATGACAATACACCTGACAAGATCCCCAATGCTCCGGAATTTGCCATTTCCATTGAAGGAAGCATAGTGTCCATATCATGGGAGAACTCTTCATCTGATATAAAAGGTTATACCCTGTTTTACGCACCTTATCCCGATGCCGAATATATCGGGCAGTTTGAGATGGGTATGGAGAGATCAATAACATTTGATGGAGCTGGCATGGCTTTTTACTGTGCAATAAAAGCCTGCAATGATATGGGATGCAGTGATTATTCAAATATTGAGTGGTTTGATCTGTAATAAAATTCTTATACGATAGTGCTAATTTTCATCTACTATAAGGAGCAGTTACAATGCAATATCCATTACCTGAAAGAATTGGGGAACCAGATTTGCTGGTTGGTCGTGAAAATGAGTTTGCCCTGTTCCATAAATGGATTGATAAAATACCCAAACGCCTTTCCAAATCAAAAGTGATACTTGCCCGCAGAAAAAGCGGAAAAACTGCTTTTATTCAAAGGCTTTTCAATCAGCTTTGGAGTGAAAACGGTAAGGTGATTCCTGTTTTTTTTGAGATAGGGGAATCTAAAAAGTGGTACCCCGATTTTGCTGTGGATTATTACTGTCTTTTTGCATCCCAGTACATATCTTTTATGGAACGCCAGGGTTCTCTTGTTCGCAATACTCTTTCCTTAAATGAGATCAGACAATATGGCGAAGCAAATGGCAAACATTTACTGGTACGGGACGTAGAAGCCATTACCCATCACATGGACAACGATTCTTATGATCTGGTATGGAAAACCGCCTACACTGCCCCTGAGCGTATAGCTGCTGAATACGATCAGCGATTTTTGGTTATTATTGATGAATTTCAGAACATTACTGAATACGTATATCGTGATAAAGCTTGTAAAACAGCTAAAGATGAAACCATGGCCGGCAGTTTCCATGGCGTGTCAGAATCCAAAATTGCCCCAATGCTTGTAACAGGTTCCTATGTTGGCTGGCTTGTGGGGATTTTAGATAAATATCTCGAAGCAGGTCGCC
>NZ_LT828566.1:37551-39965 GCF_900170035.1 Desulfamplus magnetovallimortis
TCAAACGCTTTTTCATGTCTCCATATCTCACCCCGGATGAGGGTTTGCAGGCAGTATTCAAGTATTCAGAATATTATGAGAAGCCCATAACCACTGAAACTGCCATTCAGATCAACCAGCTTTGCCAGTCAGATCCATTTTTCATATCCTGTGTCATGGCAAATGAATTCCATGGCAAGGATTTAACTACACGCCAAAGCGTAATTGATACGGTGAATTATGAAATATCGGATCGAAAATCTGAAATGTCCATGACCTGGGGGGAGTACATTGAGCTTACCTTGCAGAGGGTCAATGACATTCATGCTAAAAAAATTCTGCTTCACATGAGCAAACACGCAGATCGGGACTGGACTCCCAAAGAGCTGAAGGATACGCTAAAACTTGATCTGGATTTAAAGGGTATCCAGCACAGGCTTCGCACCCTTGTAAAGGCTGATCTTTTAACCGAAGGCATTTCCGATATTGATTACAGGGGACTCAAAGACGGCACCCTTTATCTTATACTGAGAAACCGTTTTGAAAAGGAGATAAGTTCCTTTGAGCCTGACCTTAAAAAACAGTTTAAAGGGATCTTTATCGGAAGCATCCTGGGCGACATTGCAGGTTCCATATACGAGGGAAATCCCATTAACAGCAAACTCTTTCCCCTGTTTGGTGGAAAATCGGATTTTACCGATGACACGGTACTTACCATTGCTGTTGCCTTTTCTCTTTTAACCGGTGTGGATTATCTATTGTCCTATAAATATTTTGCACGGAAATACACTGTAGGTTTCAGTCATCAATTTTATCTCTGGGCCCATTCCAGTTCCCTGGAGCCGCTTAACAGCATGGGCAACGGCAGTGCCATGCGTGTCTCTCCGGTGGCATTTGCCAAAAATAGTGTGGAGGAGGTGCTTGGGGAAGCAAAAAAAAGCTCGGAAGTTACACACAATCATCCAGAGGGAATCAAGGGGGCACAGGCAACCGCCCTTGCCGTTTTTCTGGCTCGCATGGGAAAAAGTAAAAAGGAGATCAAACAGGTGATCACGGAACGGTTTCAATACAACCTTGACCGCACCCTGGATGAGATTCGCCCTTTTTATTATTTCAAAGCCACAGCCCCTGATTCTGTTCCAGAGTCAATCATTGCCTTTTTAGAGTCGGAAAGTGTTGTGGATGCTGTCAGAAAAGCTGTTTCACTTGGCGGTGACAGTGATACAATGGCCTGCATTGCCGGAGGGATCGCCCATGCCTGTTACAAGGATATTCCGGATGATATAGTGGCAGAAGTAAAAAAGAGGCTGCCCCAGGAGTTTCTCATGATTATGGAAGCGTTTGAGCAAAAATTTTGTGAAAACAGAAATGACTGGGAAAGTGAAGAGCTTTTGAAATTGACAAATGAAGTAGAGCAGGTGCTTGCAAAGCAAAATGGCAAAACAGGGCAGATCAGTGAAGGCGATCGAGATAATCAGGAAAATGAACCGTTCTTTAGTATGGATTGGGAAAAAAATGCTGAGATATCCCCGGCTCCGGTTGTCCGCAATGACATTGAATTTGACCCCAAAAAATATGGATTGGAGTGATATATGATTTTTATTTTTTATAGGAGTATAACTAAATGAAATTTCATAATTTTTTTCATTTTTTAATATTATCATTATTTTGATATACCAATATGATAGTATTAAATCATTTTTACATCTCATAAGGAACAGTTGTAATGCAAACTCCATTGAAATATCCATTACCTGAAAGAATCGGAGAGCCTGACCTTCTGGTGGGTAGAGAAAAAGAATTTGCCCTGTTTCATAAGTGGATTGATAAAATTCCAAAACGCCTTTCCAAATCTAAAGTGATACTTGCCCGCCGGAAAAGCGGCAAAACAGCCTTCATTCAAAGGATTTTCAACCAGCTTTGGAGTGCAAACGGCAAGGTGATCCCGATTTTCTTTGAGCTTGGGGAAAATAAACAATGGTACCCCCATTTTGCCATTGACTATTACTGTTTGTTTGCTTCCCAGTATATCTCTTTCATGGAAAGGCAGGATTCCCTTGTTCGTACACCTTTATCGTTAAATGGGATCAAAACCTATGGTAAAGCAAATAGCAATGAGCTACTGGTGACGGATGTTAATTCCATTATTAATCATATGGAACAAAATGCTTATGATCTGGTATGGAAAACCGCCTACACTGCCCCTGAGCGTATGGCTGCGGAATATGACCTGCGTTTTCTGGTAATAATCGATGAATTTCAGAATATTACAAATACTATTTACCACGACAAAGGTCGTCAGACCAATCCTGATGAAACCATGGCAGGCAGTTTCCACGGCGTGTCAGAATCTAAAATTGCACCAATGCTTGTAACAGGTTCCTATGTTGGCTGGCTTGTGGGCATTTTAGATAAATATCTCGAAGCCGGAAGGC
>NZ_LT828567.1:0-6107 GCF_900170035.1 Desulfamplus magnetovallimortis
CAGTATATTGGGCACACAAAGATTGTGATCGAGTCAGAATAGAATTTATTTATAAAAGACCTAAAATAAGAGTAAGCAGTGCTTTACCAAAAACATTAAATGATCTATTGCAAAAACCAAATTTTTCAAAAGTTGTTCTTGGGAATAATAAAAGCAATAAAGTGATAAACGAAATTAAGTTTAAAAGATTTAAGCATTCACAAAAACAGCTTCCAGAACCATGGGAAGAATATAATGCTAAAGATGTCGATGGTGCTGATGATTGTTTTCAAGAGATGTATATTCAAGAAAAAAAATCAAACACAAATATAGCTCAGTGTGTAGAAGAATATAATGCTATGGATAAATTAAAAAGAATGATCATATATTATACAATAACAATATATAGTTTTTCTTAAAGCATAGCATTTACATGCATCTAATGAGCAGTTAAGTACGATAATTCAAGAAAACACCATATTTTTTTTATAAATATTAAAAATATATGTTTAAATATAGCAAATCTAATAAATAGAGTATTTTATAAGTATTTTTCAAAGTAAGTATAAATAAAGACTTTTAAATCTTTTTTTGTTAATTTAATATATTCAGTTTTTTCAGAAGAGTTATAGAATTTATGATAGTCATTATATAAGATATTTATATTATCTCCTATTTTATCATTTAAATCATCTATCAATATTTTTAATTTTGATTTTGTATTTTTAGTTGTTTCTATACCTTCTTTATAAAAATGAGAAGAGTAGTGAGCTTTACTTGCCGTTTTAATTTTTTCTATATCTTTTTTAATTAATTCAAATTCTTTTTGAATTTTATCATCATTGCTAATAATTTTATTTTTGAATATTGCTTCATCTAAGTTATCAATAGCATTTTTAATTACATCTTTTTTGTATATATTTAGTTTTTGAGATATTTGTTCAATTTTATTTATTGTGTTTATATCTAGCTCGTAACTCACAGCTTTATTTTTGTTTTTTTTCTTGTTGGCATATCCTACCTTTTTATATCCAGCCTTGTATTTATAATCATTAATCAAAAAATATAAAATATTATCTGAAGTCATATCGTTCAGAGAATACCTATATCTTAGATGTTAACTTGGTATAACCTAAGATATATCTTTATAATATTGATATCATAGTTTTTTTTCAATCTAAGACTAAGACTTATATTAAGGCTAAGACTAAGATTCTATTATTTTAAGAAAGTTGATTATTTTACTTAATACTTTTTAAATATTAAGTGGTGGTTATGAGTTGTCGTTTTCAAATTCAAGATTTTTTGTAGGATTATTTTTAGTTGTGTTAGTTTTTGTTGGAGGCTCATTATTTTCATTGCTTTTTTTATTTTCATCTTGGTTTTTAATTTTAAGTTCCTCTATTGTGGTTCCATTATTATTTTCTTTTTTAAACCATTCTGGTTTTCTACCAACTCCACTCCAAGTCTTCTCTTTATTTATTAAGCTTCGATAAATAGGATGTTTTTTATTTTTAGTGGTATTTTGATTATTTGTGTTGCTACTTTTATTTTTCATCTGAATTTCGTTTATAACTTCATCAATATCCAAGTTTGAAGTTTTCACTGTTTCAAAAATAAGGTCGATAAGATTTTTAAGCTCTTCTTTTTTTTATTTTGTATAGCCTCTTCAATATTATTTTTTATTTTTTCTAATTCTTCTTGTCGCATTGCAGACCAATGGTCCTTTGTTAGCTTTGATAGATCTTCAGGCATTGTTAAGAATCCTTTATTGATGAGTATAAATTATCTGAGATTTCAAATTTAAATAATAAATAATCTCTAAAGTTTAAAAAAAAAAGCAATATTTTTTTATTTAGAAAATGGTGATTTAGTATTTTTCGAGTAAAATCTTTTATATACATAAGCAATAAACAATGTTTGATGTTTGTTTGGAATATGATTTAAAATCAAATAATTTTGGAGGTTAAAATGAAAAACAAAGAAATATAAAAACATGAAGAAGGGTTTTGAAAAGTAATAATATAAGAGTGAAATAGTTTATAATAGAAAGTATAAAATAATTAACCCGAGCAAATCAATAATGGATATTGTCTCTTACGATTAATCAACTCAAAAAGGGGAGAATCAATGTATTTTCCAAAAGAAATAATCGTCCATAATAATGTGGAAAATGATCCAGTCACCATAAAAATTATTCAGAGTTGTCCTGATTCAAAAATTATATATGTAGATAAGTGTTATTGTAAAAGCTTCATCATTATTAAGTTCTTGTAAGAATCTTATGCTGGAGAAGATTATTACCGGCAACATTGGACCTGCAACAAAGGTAGTTGATCAATTCATGATGCCTGATGAACGGATGCTTTGTCTCCATTTTGATAAATTCACTTCCATGTCCAATGATGGGTGTCCATATCAATGTGGAAACAAAATGTTGGCTTGATCTAATGCCTTTAATGCTTTATCAAGCCAACATTTTCAAATACTGTTTACTGTCGTTTAGTAATCACTATTGTTTAGTAATCACTATGATGATCCATAAATCTCGCTGCTTCTTCTTCTGTTTTGAATTTTTTATAAAGAGAGTTACTATAGCCTTTAACTTGTCTTTCTGCACCGTTAGGGCCTTTCCAGTCGGTATAGATACCTGGAGTAAAGCCAATTACAACGGCATAATAGCAACCCCTCTTTTTGCTTTTTAATTTCACCAGTGATTTGGGTTTGGGTGTTCTGTTCTCGTGAGAAGAATTAATCGCCCGTTCTATCCGCATCACCATTTCTTTCAGCTCTTGAAGTTCTTCCAATATCATGGAAAATTTCTTTGTCTTTGTCTTTGTCTTTGTTTTTTCTTGCATAATGTCCTCCAAGTTTAAAATTAATAAAAAGAGTGAGATATTCACTCTATTTATCTAAACGATACTGCTGTTTTTTTCTGACAGCTTGGAAGGAAGCATTAAAACAAAGAAATCTTCCAATACTTCAGGATATTAATCCATTCTTTATCAGATATATGTCATCCGACTTGCCAACCTCAATTTTACTATTAAAATGGATTGAAACCCTATACCTTTAGGGTAGGGGTTTTGATCTATTATCAGGAACAATGACTTTCAAAAAGTTTTTAAGGGATAGTTGGATAATTTTATAGTGATATTTACAATGAGGAGACAGTAATTCAATCAATTTGAGAGTGTAAAGAGAGAAGTGAATGATGCCAAAATATTCTCTATTTTGACCAAAAAAATCAACTTTATTAATTTTTGCACAAAACAGCACATTGCTTTAAATGATTGTTTTAAGCAGTCTATAGCACTGTTAATTGTGTTTATATGCAATTCCTTTGATTTATTAATAAATATTTTTACATAACTAATGCACAGTATATATATGTAAATATATTTCTATTTAGCTCGCTTTTCAGCGAGCGACAAATATAAGTGTAATTGGTTATTGGTAAATGGAAAATGTAATTTCATATAACCATTCTCATTTATTCAATAGGTATTTCAATTTACTTACGACCGTTATGCACTCATATCATAATAATTTTCTGTTTTTTAAAAACGACTTCATTTTTTCTCTTTTTTCTTCAGAACAAAGGTCTTTTTTTAAAAAAACAGGTTTAATCAATCCTGATATGTTTGCTGCTTGGTTTATTAATTTTTTGGGTATTGTTTTACCTGTAATCAAACCGTCATGTTCGTTTTTATAGACAGGAATATCATTTTGATTACAAAGATTTGTTAAATGATGGATAAAACAGGCTTCTTGACCTTGAAGAATGAAAGCGGACAGAGTTCTCTGACAAGCTTTTATCTCGCGTTTATTTGTTGTTGGTTTACCATCTAAAACCAATTGATTTGAATTTTTCATTATTCCAAACTGTTTAAATCTTAATCCAAGAGCGTTTTTCCAATAAATATAGTTTCCGTAAGGGTAGCTGTACCTGGGATGATTTCTAAAACATAATAATCGTCTCCATCGTTTGGTTTTAAGGTATAGATCTTCAGTTAATTTGATAAATTGATCGATGGTAGATTTGGCTTTTTGATAGTTGCCATTAAAATAATGGATTAGCGTATTACTGACTGTACCACCGTAATTTTCTATCTCTGCACCGAAGAATAGTGCGTAGAAGCATGTTTTCCAGACATCTACATCAACATTTAGCTTTTTTGCGTATATGTGCTTTCCTTTTGGGTTGTTTAAGTATTTTTCAAGCCAGTCACAAGAGATATTGGTAGCTTTAAATTCCTGCATTAATACTTTAGCTTGAGATGCTGATAAGTCGTAGTTGTATATATTTGGGATCTTTTTAAAGAAAAGCTCTTTAAAAGGTTGACTGGCATTTTGAAATCCACCACCAATTTCGGTTAATCTTCCACTGATTTGAAAGCGGTAAGCAGCTGTGTACTCGAAGATATGGGTCTTGTTGATTTTATTAACGTATCTGGGTTTTTGGTACAGGATTGTTTTTAAAGCGTTGAAGTCGTTGTTAAAGACACCGAAAGCATGTCTTTTTTTAGCAAGGTATTTTTGTGATAAGTTGTTAGCTTTCTTAACGTTCAAATATTCTTTGTTTGCTTTATTGTATGTTTTCTGTTGAGCTTTAACCAGTTTGTATACCTCCAAAGGGTTAAACGGACAGGGGGTAAAAGCTTGTTTCAAATTATTTAGAACGGGTATCTTTACAAGATTCGTATTTCGATTGTTGTTTTTTCCTGTAATGATGGTCTTTTGTTCTGTATCTCTAAGCCTGTTGCCGTTCATCAAATTGACGGTTTTGATGTTATATTTTTTAATGTCAATCATCTCTTTCCATGTTTGGAGAATATCGGATGTCTCATACATCAAGCAGTTGTGGAAGATCTCTTCTTTTAGTCTAAATTCACGGCATTTGCCTTTAATTTTTCCATTGTAGAAGTGTTTTTTAAAGTCAATTAACTTATTTAATCGTTTTATATCAAAATTTCTTCCGAACTCTTTTTCGATTAACACGTATGGGACTGGTGTAAATCCATCGTTAAAGTCTTCTTTCTGTCTACTTTGAGCACATGCATACAAATGTGCCAGGAATTTGTGATATTTAATACGCTCTTTGGTCAAACTAACATCTGGAGAATCAGACACATCTTTTGTTAAATTCCAAATATAATCATATAGTTTTTTACTAACTACATATTTTTGGGTAATATAAGGTTTGAATTTTTCCATATGATGATCTCCTGTTATATATTTTAGAAGGAATTTGAGATAACAGGCAAAACGGTTAATCGAAAATGGTTGTTGAGATTTTTGAGGTGTTTGTTATCGACAACTCCCCACATGATTTCAGTATCATCATCACAAGCAGCATGCACTGTATCCGAAATATCGGTAATATCTTGTAGAGTAAAATCCATTGTCGTGTAAGAAAGGATAAATAAGCAGCCATCGGATCTTTTGATATAAGGTGTGTTTATTTGTATTAATCTTTGGGAGTCATAAACACTATTTTTTAACGAGTTTTCTGTAGAGAAAGCAATTCCGCGGGTGTTTTGTAAAACATACTTAATATCAGCATAATCAATACCAACAATTATCGGGAACAAAATAATACTGCTAATGTCTATAATTACATTGGTAGCTGATAAGGTAAAAGTATCTTTCGGTAGGGTTATAATAGATTCATTTGAACCTGGCACAAGCGGAGAGGTAAAAGAGTTAAATTCATCAGGAATCAACGTAATGATTAATCCTGACTCTGAACCCAAGATCACTTCTCTTGCAATAAAAAAGTCCTTATCTGTAGGTGACCCCACAAGGAAGACCGCATCCATCTGGTCAAGAAATGCTGAAATACCCACCTGCATCGGGTTAAACTGGATCACATTATTGGAATTGTTGGAAGATGTTGAAGAACAAGCATCTTTTGGTAAACGTTGGCCTACTTGTAAGCCTGTTTCACCAACATTGATAACACAAAGGTGAAGGAGGGAGGTCTCATATTTATTTATACCATATTCTGGAGTGATATAGGTTAATCCTTGTGTGACGTTACCCGTGGCCAATAGCAGGCTACAGAGACTTACGTTCTTTATAAAATTTCTTCTTGATATCATATTATCTTCCTGAATTAAGGAACA
>NZ_LT828567.1:6207-7682 GCF_900170035.1 Desulfamplus magnetovallimortis
TAAGTGGTTATTGATTACCATATATTGGATTTGCAATAAAAAAAAGAGTCCCCGGCTTAGTTAAGAGGTAAATATTCGGAGTACTCCGTTTATCGTACCGTATATTGAGATATGTTTATCTTTTTGTTGTATATAACCACAATATATTGTTTGGCAATATGGGCACACCGAATATTTACGTTAAGAGGTGTCCAGATATAGAACTTGGGGTTAAATGCCGGAGAATAATGCTCATGACAGTGTTTTTGCTTGGTTGGGTGTATTTGCTTTGCCTAAGTATTTTTTAATCTTGTTTGTTTTGAAGCAGGGGTATGATTTTGGAGATCGAAAGGCGTTGAATCGGGCAATTCGGTTGTGCTGTCAGGCAAGGTTAAAGCAGTACGGGCGTTTGAAATCATCCTCCAAGACTTCCCAATTGTTGCGGGAACTGATGACCGAGGCGATTGCGGATGAGGTGGCAGAAACGCTATAATGCGTTGATGTTGAGTGAGGAGGATGAGGAAATTGAGTTTTAGGGGGATAAAATTTTATCCAAGAACAACGAATATTAACTTTTTTGATTTTTGGTTCCAAGTGTCTTATAATTACAGTGAACTTAACTTTGACACTATGAAAACTTAGAGGGAAGAAAAATGCCTGCGGAAATCATCAAAAAAAGCTTCAAGGGAAGTGAATTGCCGTTGATTGATTGGGAGAAAGACTTTCAGATCAATGCGGAAGAGCGTTTTACTGTCGTGTTGATCAAAGAGAACACACAAAATGTACCTAAAGCAATTTCCGATAATTTGATTGAAATTAACGGTCAGGTCTATGAGTTGGATTTGTCGGAAGATTTGCCGATGTCGGAAATTTGTGCGGAATTGGGTGATTTTGAATTTTTGGAAGATGAACCGGAGCTTTATTCTGTTGAGGATTTAAAAAAACGCCATGTCTAAATATGAACCAGGTACAATCATTGTTGTGCCTTTTCCGTTTACGGATCTTTCCAGTAAGAAAATCAGACCGGCTCTGGTTGTTTCCAAATACAATACGAAAGAAAGCAATCTTGTTATTTGCATGATCACAACGAATCTGAGAAAGCACAAACACGCAGTTGAGATAGATAATTCTTTGGTAACCGGTTTGAATAAGCCCTCGGTGGCAAGGCTTGATAAGCTGTTTACGGTTGATAAAAGAATCATTTTGGCGACTTTGGGGAAGGTTCAAAACGACTTTTTTACGGAAAATAAGGATAAATTTTTTGATATTTTCGAGTTTTGATTTTATCCGACAATCGAAATAAATCCTTGATAATGATAAAGCCGCCATTTTGGGCGGTTTTTTTTGTTGATGTAGCACTCTTATGAAGATTCTACCCTTTCTGCAAAAGTTGGCGAGTTTAGAAGTGCTTTTGAAAAGATTCTTTTTGCTTTTTTTCTGTATTAAAAGTGAAGTATACCATTAGAATGTTTGAGTTTGACAGCACTCAAGACTAG
>NZ_LT828567.1:7782-10780 GCF_900170035.1 Desulfamplus magnetovallimortis
ACAAGACTAGTGTTCCTTCAAGGTTTAGTTGTCGGGTGAGGTTTTATGATTATCACTTGAGATGGCCTATTTTCAAACGGCGTTCTACCCGACAATTAAAACTTGACGGAACACTATAAGCTAATTAACCCAATCTTCATATTTGAGCCCGTCAACTCTTGAAAACTCTCGGGTATTGTTTGTTACCAACAAGCAATTTGTAGCTATCGCATGACCAGCGATAGCAGTGTCGTTGCTGCCAATGGGCGTTCCTTTAGTCATGAGCTGTCGTTTAACCTCAGTGGTTGCATCAACAGCTTCTTTATCCCAAGGCAAAATTTCATCAATACGCTTGAGGAATTCAGAAACTAAGACTGCGTGTTTAGGCTTAGCTTTTTTGCCAATGAGTCCGAATTGCATTTCTTGATATGTGATAGCTGAGATGACAACTCGATGTTGCTCGTTGACTACTGATTGCAGTTTTTCAAGCACAGAGACTGGATTCTCTCTCATTATGAAAGAACAAATACAGGTATCAAGCATGTAGTTGACTTTGTTATTCAAAATTAAAGCGTCCTTCATCTACCAACACATCTTCACGTTTAATCATAAAGTCTTTATCGGCCTTTTTTATTTTCGAAAAAGATAGCCAATCGGGGCGAACAGGACGCAAAGTGATTATGTCCCCATCTTTGGTGATTGCAAGTTCATGGATATTTTGGAATTCCATTTCTTTAGGCAAACGAACAGCTTGATTTTTTCCATTTTTGAATATTGAAACAGTTTTCATCAATCACCTCTTAGAATATGTTAATCATATGTTAAGTATAAAGGATATATAGCATATGTCAAGCATATGTTTTATTGGCTGTAAAATTAGTAATAATGATGTTGCCGAACATCTACACAAACTCAGGTATAGATATCCATAGTCTTTAGTTCCCAAAGATTGGATTTTTTCAAAAATATCTGATGTATAGATTAGATTTAAAACTCGTCAACTTTTATCTAAAATTTAGCAAGTTTTTATTAGATCGCAGTGGAATTAAAAATATTTTTAATTTTGAGCCCCTTTTTTTTACACTGGAGACTTCGTTAAACTGGATACTTTGCATGTTCTGTTGAATGAAGATGCATTTTACGATTTAATTTAACATATAAAATAAGGATATATTGTCATATGATACCAAGAATCGTTGTTTCAGTCACTGTTTATGTGTTATGTTTTTCTAACATCGCATTGTCTGATGTTAAATTAAGTAGTCAGTTTTCAAAGTGTATAGATGATTCTGGAGGGGTTACTGCTGCTATGCTTGATTGTATTAATCAAGAGCATACCCTGCAAGATGCCCGTTTAAACAAGGCTTATAAAAAAGTCATGTCACAGCTTACACCTGAGCGTCAAAAGGAACTTAAGGATGCACAGAGGGCTTGGATTAAGTACCGTGATGCAAATTGTAATTTTTATTTTGACCCGGATGGTGGAACAGCGGCATCGTTATCCGGAAGAGATTGTTTTATGACTACCACGGCATCCAGAGCAGAAGAACTGGAGAATTTTATTGATGAGTAGTGGTTTTAAAAGTCAATAATATTTAAAAATGATCTAAAATCATTAATTGATAATCTGTTGCTATAACAGCGCAGTTGGAGTAGGAATATACAGTATGTAAATTATTTCTCTGTAATAAAACACAAAATAGTTACAACCTCAAAGTTATGCTTAATTTTTGAGATATTGTTCATGTTATCTCCTTTTTTCGTGTTATTTAGCTTCAAAAAAACCCTTCTGTTTTTAATAACAAAAGGGTTTTTCTATTTATTTATGGAATTTTCGATATTTGAGCATCAATACGCTTCTACCAGGATCGATCTATTTTCATCAATATAAAGTCTGAGGCTGTAACCATAGGCGTTAATTACAAGATGGGAAGATTCAATTAAAGGAAATTCATCTGTCAGATCATCTCCTTTCAGCAGATCAAAATAATGAAAATGTAATGTCACGTCATCAACCCACTCATGGGCTTTAATATATGCCTGAACATCCGAAACAAGGGCTTCTGTTTGGGGTGTTGTGCATATCCCTATCCTGTCGAACGGAACTTCATAAAATTCATTGTCACACCAGATTGAATCAAAATATTGATATTTCATATTTATCTCCTGTTTTCAATTGATTGTCTCTAATTTTTAGAACGGAATATCATCATCTTCATTACTGTTTAATTCATTAGTGTTTGGTTCATTGTCACTGCTGGTTTCATTTTGAAAACCTCTGCCATCTGTTTTGAGAAATTCAAGATTGTTGGCAATAAGCTTGATCATGGTTCTGTTTTCACCATGCTCTGTTGTCCACTTGTCCTGATCAAGTAGTCCTGTAACAGCTACTTTAGCACCTTTATGCAGATATCTTTCTGCAAGCTCTGCTGTTTTTTTGAAACATACGGTTTTGATCCAGCTTGTTTTGTCTTTTGTGCTTTTAAATGCAATTGAAAAAGTGACTACAAGGGTTTCATTTTGAGTATAAGTACTTTCAGGGTCTGCTCCTAAATGTCCTGTTATAATGCAGATATTCATGGCTGTTCATCCTTATGGTATAAATTATTTAATGCTGAACCTGCGGTAGGAACTCTTTTTGGAATATTTTTTGAAAAGCTCAGGATGATCTTTCTGGAATAATTTGGAATTAAAGCGGTTTGAGTTTATAGTTTTCCAGTTTACAACATAATTATCAGCAGCTCCTTTCTCGTTATCACCAAGCATCATTTTTAATTTATTTGTGCATTCTTCCTTTAATTCAGCATATTTATCTTCAAGTTCAGAGTACTCAAGATAACTGCTTATAATGGTATTTGCGTCATTATTCAGAGTGATACTTGTTTGTGGCAGGCTTTGAGGGAACATCCTTTTCAACAGGTAACTTGAAGCTTGTGAGCCATCTATATCAGGCATGACTTCAGCTTCAACATGATTGAACCAAAAGTCGGATTCCATCTTTATAAGCTGATCAATATAG
>NZ_LT828567.1:10880-32610 GCF_900170035.1 Desulfamplus magnetovallimortis
ATCAATATACTCATCATCTCGTTCAATATACTGATACCGGAAATGATTGCCCCCTATAAGAACAGCAACCCACCACCCTTCAAATCCGGTAACAGCCATGTAATGCTGTACTTGAGCCATGTACATCTCAGGTATGCATTCTTCATCCCAGTCACATTTTTTAAAGCTGCTTGTTGTCTTGCATTCCAGGCCTTCTTCCTTGCCGGTAATGATTCTATCAAGGTTAGCAAGCATAAAGGGGTTTTCTTCACTTCTGAGTATGTAATGGCTTTTTTCAATCTGTAAGCCTGTTCTCTTTGCAAATTCATCAGCAATAATATCCTCAAGTCTCTTTCCCCAATAAATTGCTTCGGATGCCTCCTGCATATCAGGTGATGAGTTGATTTCACCAACCTTGTCAAAATAAACAGATGCGATTGAGCTATAAGGATTAACCCCTGCAATTGCGCCTGCGTCACTTCCTCCGATGCCTGATCTTCTGTATTGGAGCCACTCTTCATATGATATGGTTCGTATATCAACAACTTGTTTCATGGTGTATCTCCTTAAAATAGAAACAGCCATAATCCATGTAAGCATTATGGCTGTATAAAGATAAAAAGCCTTTTCAGGTAAATCCCGAAAAAGCCTTCTGTTGTGTCTGTTAATTAATTTTTTTATTTTTTTTGATAAATTTTACAACTTCTTCCATTTCCTTTTTTATATGCTCCTGAAGTTTCTCTTTGATGTCTTTTGGTATAGAATAATCTAATGTTAACTTGGTGTACCGTTTACAGATATCCACGAATTGATCGGAATTTTCTGATTTACTGGCTCGTGAATTATATGACAGAATAGGTTTTGCATATTTCATATAAGCATTATTCCATCTCTCTTCCATCTGCTCTTCTTCATCTTCTTCTATATATTCAAAATCATCCGGTGTCGGCATATTCAAAGGCTCGTACTCCCATGGTTTAAGCCAGCCATATTCAATTTTCCATCTTTCTTCAGGTCTCATATTTCCTCCTTTTTTAAATCAGGCATAATTCCCAAAAGCGTTAAGGTTTCAATGTCAAAATCAGAGAGAGAAAGAATAATTTTCAAAGCATCTGATTTGCTGATTGTTGATGCAAGCTGCTCATCTTCTGGACACCAGTTGCCGGAGCTTCTCTCTTTAAAACAAAGCAGCTCTTTCTTAAGTTCAGGATACTTTCCTTCCGTAACCTTGCGAGCAAGCCTTGCTTTAGCACCAAGTTGTCTCCCATGCCTTATATGATGACTGTTCATATGACTCCTTCTTAAAAGATTTCAGCTACCATCTTTTCATCAGCTTCAATTTTCTTTTGAATTTCATTAAACTCTTCAGGTGATGTTGTTCTTGGAGAGAATTTGTAAAAATCCATAAACTCCTTTTTGGTTCTTGAGTCTGTGTAGCCTTTTCTTTTACAGTAGTCTGATAACCATTGAAGCTGGCTGCTATCCAACCCCCTGGAATGTGCGGGATTATTGTTGATATTTACCTGAGAAGCCCTGTTGTTCTTTGTTAAAGGTTTATTGTTAACGGGTTGTTGTGCATCTGCATCTTTGGTGTCATCAATATTGAACAAGCCGTTCATGCAGTATTTACGGGCGTAAGACGAGGCAGCACCTGTTATCTGGCTCTCATCCATGCCTTTTTTGGATAGAGCCTCCCTTGCTACAGCAGTTGTGCTAACTGTTTCATCGGTTTTTTCAGTGTTTATAAGAGTTGCCTTTGCTTCAATGTAGAAGCGGTCCCCTGTCTGCTTTACGGTGTCTGATAAAATCAATGACAAATTATGCTGTGCAAGAAGAGGTTTAACGCTTTCCATAATGTCTTCAAGTGACCTGTATTTAAAATTGCCAAATTTATTATATTGTACTTTTGGTGCCTTTAATTGGGACTGTACAATTGAAAGTTTCTGATAAATATTCATGGGATTACCTCCTGTTGAAAATTTTACCATTCTATAGAACTAAATCTATTTATTATGAATTTTTATAAATGTCTGAATATGATTTCGCAGAAGTCCCCTGGAAGGGAAATAGTTATCGTGGTGGCTGATAAAAAGAAGTGATTAAGGGAAGATGATGTTACTTAAGATGTTCAGGCGGGGGTTAAATGTTCAGGGAATTCTCTATTTAAGGTTCAAGATTTGTCTGTATATATTTTATGATCTCCCTTTGAAGAGCTCTGAATCCTATGCTGGGCTTATGTGAATTATGAAAAGCATCAAGGATCTCATTTTTTTCATAATCAGTTAACGCAATCCAGTCATAATCGTCCATATAGAAGAATGCATCATCAAGCTCTTTATATGACCAGTAGAGACTGGCTATGTGCTGATCAGGGTCTAACTCTTGAAGCTTTTCGATCAAGGTTGATACTTTCATTTTTAATTGCCTTTTTGTAGTTCAGGAGTGGTTTCCATGAAATGCAATTCAAAGATAATTTTCAGGCTGCTCCAAAAAAGTTGTTCACAGTAATCGTCAGCCATCTTTGATGCCAGAGTTTCCATATCAGAATCATCCATGGCTTCTACTATTTTCTTAACATGTTCATCTTCGTTAAAAGCATGAATAATATCTTCTTTTGATATACTGGTAATTGTAAAAAACATTTTTTCATTCTCTTTGTTTTTCATTTGAATGCTCCTTTTTATGATTTTTTTGGTTAAAAACACAAAGAACACATTGGGATTTATCCCTGCATGCTTTGCATATTCTTTCATGGTCAATGATATCGGTTATATATTGAATAATGCTATTCATAGCTTTGGTCATCGGTATATCAAGTGCCCAGGCAATACGTCGTAATGCAGCACTCTGATACTGACTGATTTCAGGTGTATAAGCCATATCATGCTCCTTTATTGAATCTCTGCATATTCCATACTGACAACTAACAGATTGTTGTAGTCTCCGGACATTGCTTCAGAAATATACTGATTGACATATTCTTTGTCAGCTCCAGCTCGTTGTAATGCTTGCTTGATCTTCCCCATAACAGCAAAGGCATTGCCATCTGAGCCTGTCAATTTTACAACTGGTCTTTCTTCAGGTGCTCTCATAATAATTCTCCTTTTTCTTTTCATTAGTTCTGATATCCTGCATGATTTTATCTTTGCATGTCTGACAAATACCGTGACTGACTGAACACTCACCGTTTTCCATTGTCATGGTTAACCGATTGTCAGGACCATCTTTGATCCCGATATATATTCCACACCAGGCACATCTGATTTCATAAACCATAGGTTTCCTTTTAAAATAGAAAAGCCCTCTTTACAGAACAAAGAGAGCTCCGTTAATATAACAATTTTATTTCAAAATTTTTAATCCATGATGATTTGTCTTCTGGGTCTGTTAAATGTTTCGGCAATTGAATTTTCAATATCAGCCATACCTGATCGAATAATTTCCTTAAGACTATTATCTGATCGAATACGATGAATTGATGTGCCCTTCAAGATAGACTGTGCCCTATCTACAAGTTGGGAAAGTTCATTGTCTTGAAAAATATTTCGATCTTTAAACGTCTGAAAATATTCATAGAAATTATTTATTGCCGATTTTCTGAATATTTTTGGTTTAACAGCATCTTGAGTAAACCTTTCTGAAATATGTTCAACCATCTGGGCAAACTCCTCCCTTAAAGCATTTACTGCCAATAACCTTGCTTCTTCCATGGTTTCCATGAACTTGGCTTCCTCTCTTGCATATACTTCAGGAGACAATAATCTGCTCTCACCATTGGGTATTTCCAAGATTACAAAGCGCCAGTAAAACTTGAATCTTGAAATTATATCCATGGGGTAGTCCACTTCATTAAAGAGATTTCCAAGATATTCCTTGGCATCTTCTCGAAGATAATTGTAATCGTTACTGAAATCCTCGACGGCCTGATCAAAATCATTTTTAAATTGATGCAGCTTGGTATCAACAGTGGTTATGAGGTCTTTTGGAATAAACACCATACCGGTTATAGGGAAAGGCAGGCTCTTGCTGTTCAGCCATGTTCGGGTGCTATTGCTTATTTTGCATATTGGCTTAAGACTTGCCGGCTCTACAAGTTTTTTACTTGCCGTAACCCAGGAATGATCGGTAGTCTGAACCATTTTTGCCAGTTTGCCTTTATCTATCTGTTTAATTCCTCCCCATTTTGATACGGACAATTGTACGAGGCATCCCTTTTCAAATATGTTGTCTGTCATGTCTGTCTCCTGTCTAAATAAACCCTCATGAGAACGATGTATGAAAGTTGTTATATGTGAGCATGTTATAAAGACTTTCAAATAAAAAAGCCCCGAACCGATGTGATCAGAATTCGAGGCTTAAAAATTGTTTGCTGTTAAATGTTATCCGCAAAGCGGAAGGAATTTCTTTACCATAACCTTGTCAGTCTGGAAGTAGGCAGGGGTCAGTTGTTTTTCAGTTTCATGACCAAGCAGATCCTTGATAAACTGACTTTCAGCTATGCATGTGTTGCCTTTAAATCCACGGGTTTCAATCTGAATTTCTCCTTCAATGGAAATCTCCACAACAATTTCTTTCATTCTGATTCTCCTTTACATTCTGACATGAAGACGGATAGCGTTGTTTTCAGTCTGTTTTTCAATGACTCTGTACCCTTTCCTGATAGCTTCGGCTTTTGTACGTTCAACAGCGTATCTCTGCTTTAAAAGTCCGCCGTTTTGTCCAATGGCAACCCTAATTCCTTGATCATAAAAATCCGTTTCAAGTTCATATTTGCCATCTTTTAAAACAAGCCCTATTTCATAGTCAGCTCCTGGAATTATAATGGCATGATCACACTTGTTATCACCGTAGTACCATTTATAAGAGGTCTTTCCTTGTACCAGGGTTAAGCCCATTCTTTGACAAGCCTTGCTCAGAGATTCGATGTCTGTTACCTCTAATTCTATCTTTGCTATGTGACTCATGAAATCCTCCTGACTCTCCTGACAGTTTCATTTTTCTCATGTGCATTGGCACGTCTGGCCCTTGTTTTTGACCAATCTCTTAGGGAATCTATGTCCTCTTTCATGGTTCTTGAGAGAGGGATTATATTCTTCATAGCATTTTCAAATCCATCAAAGAGGCTGTCTTTTGCCAGTTGTTCAAGTTCGGCTCCTGTCCAGCCCACAAATTTGTCGGCTTTTTCCATGGGGATGGATGAGTTATACCTGGCATTCATGATAGATATGATCTCTTTTCTTTCAGCCTCAGTAGGAGTATCCACAAAGAACATGGAATCAAAACGTCCAGCTCGCAAAAATTCCGAAGGAAGAGATGAAACATCGTTAGCTGTAGCCATCACAAGAATTGGAGAAGTTGTTTCCTGCAGCCAATTTAGAAAATGTCCGAACATACCAGCCGTTGTGCCACTATCTGTACCACCTGAAGATTTTACACCTGAAAAACTTTTGTCAATCTCGTCAAGCCACAGCACAGCCTTGCCAAAACCATCAATGGTTGCCGTTGCCTGCCTCATTTTCAACTCAGATTCTCCTACAAGAGATCCTTTAAGAGCAGAGATATCAAGCCTGATTAAAGGCCAATGCAATATAGAGGCAGCAGCCTTACATGAAAGGGATTTTCCTGTTCCTGGTACACCTACAAGCAGCAGGGCTTTGGGTTTAGGCAAGTGTTCATTTCCAGGTTCAAAGGCTTGAATACGGTTGCTCAAGTATTCTTTAAACGGCTCAAGACCACCGACTTGATCCATTGGTACCGGAGGAAAGAATTCCATTAAGCCAGACCTTCTTATCATCATTTTTTTCTGTTCTGTGATAATGTCAGGATCGAAACTTTTTGTTTCTACCAGACTAAGAGCAAAGGCTGTTTCAGCTTCAAATTCGGTTAACCCTTTTGCAGACTCCACAGCTTCAGGGTTGATCTCAATATCAACGGCATCTCCCAGTTCCTGCATGATTAACGTCAAAGCCTTGGTACTCGGCAATGGAAAATCCAATAATGTAAAATATTTTTCAATCTCCTGGGGAATAATAAAAAGTGGTCCAGCCAGAATAAGACAAGAACCCTGGCTTTTATAAATATGAATGTTGTTTTGAATAGCTTGAATGATCTCAACTGATCCCAGAAAATGATGAAAATTTTGCATGATAAGGATGGAATCACTCTTACTTTTAAGCCAATTCAATGCTCCGAGAGGATCAATTATGTCTTCAATCTGTTTTGAAGTTTTTGGTTCGGTAATGCCTTGCAGGCAGTCCCATGTAAAGGTGTCCCATCCTTCAGCTTTAATTGAATTTATTGCCCGATATGGCTCCTTAGTGTTCAGCACAATTGCGGGATACCCAGCTTTCATGTAATTGGTGATATTCATGGTGTATATACTCCTTTGTATGTGTATTTTTATTAAGGTTTAGAAATAAGAAAGCCTTCAAAAGACATTCTAATGAAGGCTTGTTGCAGTAAATGCCGTAAAAACTATGAGTAAATTATCTTGCATTCATCAAAGCTGATTTCCCACGGTGCCAGTTTATCGCTTGATGAAAAGCCATTATTCAGCCAGATACCACCACTGAAACAATCTGGATGATGCTGTTGATCAAACGCAATGAAAAGATTGCAGATATATTTCCACATCTCCTGACCGACAACTGGATAGCCTTCAATTTGTTTGATTCTCTCCCAATCAGGAAAGAACATTTTGTAAATCTCAGTTATAGCTGAACTTTGATGTTCAACCTTTTCAAAGATTTCCTGTAATCGTTGTTGAAGTTGCTCTTTACATATAACTCCCTGCTTTTTAAGTGACTCCTGATAAGTCATCATTATTATTCTCCTGATGCCAGGGGTTAAAAATAAAAAAGCTCTTTTGGAAATTCCAAAAAAGCCTCTGTGAATGAAACAATTTGTGTGGTTGTCTGGAAGGTTATTTTATTTCTCGATATATCTCCTGAATAAAACCCTCATCAGCAAAGCTGTAGTAGCTATCATCGTACATACTGATAATCAGATGTTCATGGACAGTTATTCCAAGAATATCAGCCGCCTGAATAATCCTTCTGGTAAGAACTTTATCATCCTGAGAAGGCTTTAAATCTCCTGAAGGATGGTTATGACATAGGATCATGGACGCTGAATTAGCAAGTATTGCAGGTTTTAGTACCTCACGGGGATGAACTCTGGCTGAAGAGATGTCTCCGGTAGCTACGATATTTAAACCAAGGATATTGTTCTTTGAATTAAGAAGGATAACGCAGAACTGTTCTCTATCTGGTTGACCCTCTGTCTCTATGACTTTTTTGATAAGTACTTGGGCCTGCTTGGAGTTGGTTAATTGCTGTTGATCGAATTTTACATGTTGATCACGGACTAACGTGACACGAAACGTGGAGATAAAATTTTTATTTTTCTTCATAATTCTCCTATTTTTGGATATAAAAAAAGCCCTCACAGATAATTCCATGAAAGCCTGAATATTTTAATGTTGTATCAGCTCAAATAATTCTAACTTTGATAATTACCACTCGGTACAGATCAGCATACCAATGTTAAAAAATACCTTTAACTTGTACTCTCAAGCGGTTTCAAAAAGGGATTCGGAGGGTATTTGAATTCTATCCAAAGCTGTTTCCATTGCCTTGGAGCAAAGAATATAACAGAGAAATCAAAATGCTCGTCGCCCTCTTCTTCAAGGGTTCCTCCATCTTCAGTATCAACACAAAATGCAATCTTGTCATAAACAGAATTTACAGTAGCACTGTAATGTTTGGCATAACTGCTTATTTCGATCATATTATCGTACCAATCTACATTTTCAAAAACCTGTTTAAGATCTTCTTTGATAAGATCAAAGGAATCTTCAGAAATGCCTTTAATAAAACCGTTAATTGCTGAATAATATCCCATGCTTTCTCCTGTTTGTTAGTTATTATGATCTAAATTTTAATACCATGTTTACGAGAAACTTTTCTGGTTTGTTTGTATATATCTTTAGTGTTAAGCCTGTTTAAAAGTAATTTACGCATGATGTTTGTGAACTTATCACACATGATATAAGAGCCCATGTGACGTGTGAAACTTTCTGCGGCATTTATCATCAAATCTACCAGACATTCATCCCATTCCATATCAAAGTACGGTGTCGGATTATAAAGAAAGAAACCATCACGATATTCATATCTGACGCTTTTATCATATGACATTAATAACCCGATTCCATAATTCACTTCTTCTTTGCCTTCTGATGCAATTAAAGATATCTCATCAATAAGAGTTTTCCAGACATAGGTCATTTTTAAAGTATCTATTTGATACATCAAATTTACTATCACTCCATCAATCAAATCTGATACTATAATAAAACCCTCTGGGAATGATTTTCGATACCAATCCAGACATATTTCCAGATTTGGGTTTTCAGGCAGATCAACCAGAGTAGCTACATTCTCATTGGTTATTGAATCAAACTCACTTTCAATAGTAATATAGTTAGCAAACATAATAAGTTGATCATAATCAAGCTTGGTAATATCCTGATCTTTAGCCTTTACAAGCTTGAGAATCTCGTCAAAACAATTATTCCCGATGTGTTGCTTGAGGTTATCTACAAAGTTCCCTTTTTTTAAAGGGTTAACGATAATCTTTATCTCTTTTTTTGCTGAATTTATTTTAGTAATTTTGTGATTCTTTTTTTGGTCTGTTTGATTGTTAATTTCGGTTTTGGCTTTATTTACTTCAACCAGCTTTTCATTTTGTTTTTTAGAGTTAACTTTTTTTATTTTTTCAGCCACTATTGTCTGGTTTTTCATTTATATCAACCCTTTCGTTTTTATTTGATTTCTGTTTTTTTTCTTTTGAGTCATCATCTTTTTTCCGCTCTTCTTTGGCATTAAAATGCTCAACTACTTTGTAGCCTCCGTATCCGATGATTCCCACTCCGGCGGCAACTTGAAGCCCATGTTTAATGGCATGTGATCGGCTACATTCACAGAATGGGCATAAATCATCTTCATACTCCATTAGTGGTCTTCCACATTTTTTACACTCTTTCATATCACCTCCAATAGTTCTTTCTGTGTAAATTCAATTTCAATGCAATCAATTTCCTTTTGGATGGCTTTTTGTCCGTAATCCAAAGATTGCATGAGCTTTTGTTTTGACTCGATAAAATCGAGCCATATTTGTTCTGGTAAAATGCTCCCTCTGAAGGGTACTAAACGTGATTTTTCAGCGGCGGTTTTTAGATCGCAGGCGTATAGATCTCTCAGTTTTTTTTGAAGGGAATGAATACCGACTTTTTCTTCTCCGATTGAAATGTAGCAATCCGCAAGTGTCTTGATACCGGTTAGGATGGCGTGAAATGATTCTTCGGCAAGAGTTATTTGTTCAATAGCTTTATCTGATTTTCTGTAAAACCAGTTCTCAAAAAATGATCTGGTTGTGTTGGGAGCATTTAATATGCTTTCTTTAAGAGATTTGGTTGCTTGATTAATTCCTGTATTGAGAGTCTGAGTTGCATTCACAATAAGATGGAATTGAGTTGATTTTCTTGTTGTCAATAAAGCATCGTGGTATTGCTGAATGCCGGAATTGATGATTGCTATACGGTCATTGTGAAGAGATGTTGATATCTGAGATATCCCCTTCTTTATATCTTTGAGTTCGCATGCAATAGTTATTAGAGAAAGCTGAATAGAAAGTGTCGAGCAAGTCTTCACGAAGTTGGAAGCGTCATTGGGTTTGAGTCTGATATGCTCCAATATTTTACCGTCTTTATACCACACCCCTTTAATGTAGCCGTTGCTATCCAGGAAAAGTTTGCTATTGTCAGGAAAAAACTTGATTTTGTAGAGGGTTTCGGGGGATAAATTTTTTGACAGGATAGAGTGGTATGGTAAAAATTTTAGTGTTTTGAGTAATATACTTCGGTTGTTAGCGTGGTTACTCGGAAATTTGAGTTTGTTCATAAAAAATCCTTTCCAAATTGATAGTAGAAAAATATGTGCATATGCACTTCAATTATTGGAAAGTGATGTTTTGCTGTAAACAAGTAGGTTTTTTAGAAAATTTCGATAAGTTGGCATAAAATATTAAAGTAGCAGTTGATGAATTATAGCGGTGCTTTTTTTTGAAGGTAGGTGGCAAATTTCAATAATATTCAGCCTAAATATATAGAGACGCTATTGATGGAAAAAATAGAAATTGTACGAGAAGAAATTCGAAAATTGACAAAGGAAGATTTTGATAAAATTCTTTATACTCTTATAAAAAGAAATATGAATATTCACAATTATCCTGGCGCACCGAGTATAGAAGATTTTTTACATGATGCAATTCATGATGCTTTGACTGGAAGAAGAACATGGAGAGAAGATCTTGATATTAAAACCTTTTTGATGAATATTGTGAGAAGTAAAATTTCTAACTTTAAAGAAAAAAAGGGTATTGATAAAAATGCAATTTCTATCGATCAAAAATTTGGTGATGACGATAACATTCATGATTCAATATTGTTTTCGAGTACCATCGGAGACTCCATTGGTAGCGTTTTTTCAAAACCCGACTATACAAAAGAAAGAAATCGGATAATAGATAAGATGATCGGGAAAGAAAATTTAGATTTAAAAGAACAAATATTATTAAAAGTGTCAAATGACTCTCTATTAACGAGAATAGTTGAATACGTTTTTGATAATCCAGGAGAGCCTGTGAGAGCAAGGAATATTGCAGCGGGGCTTAATATTGATATTAAAGATGTTTACAATGCGAATAAAAGACTGAAAAGATTGTTAAAAGATTTGATAAGGTGAATGATATGAGTAATTCTATGGATAGTTCTATTCAGTGGCTGGAGCGATTGAGTTCAACATTGGATTCTGATCCTGATATTATTGATTGCATGCCAATTGAGGACGTTAGAAGAGATTTAAAATCCCTTGGTGTAGATAGTGATAAGTTTTATTCTCGAATATCTAAATTATTAGAACCAACGTTTGAAGAACGACTTAAAAAAAAATTAAAAATGGTATTGAAAAATTTGATGCGCTTTTATCTCTTATTCCTGATATTTTTCCGCAACAATGTGCATTGGTGCCTGTTGCAGTAAGAAGTATGTCAAATGTTAAAGATGTTCAGAAAAAAATAAAGAGTAAATATTTTCTGGAAGACCCCAATCCTGTTTATCCATTGGATATTCCAGACAATTTTAAATATCAAACCCTGATTTTATGTCATTTAGAGAAGAAGAGCATTTCGATTCTTTACAGTAACTGGGAAGTTGAAAAACCATTTAATTTAAGTCCTGAGTTTGAAGAAGATGATTTGGGGGAAAATCGGTTGTACCTGATTTTAACAGAGATGCCTCTGGATATTGAAGAAGATGAAGATTTTATCACAGAGGATCGCTTTGAAGAAATTTTGTTGCAGATAAATGGTACAAGCAAGAAATTTCTTGCTTGTATTGATATTTCAATTGAAAAACGTTCTTAAAAAGTCCCACTATACTTCATGAAGGCCCAGTAATATGGATGGTTGCTCTTTAAGGGCGTTGTGTTTGTTTTCTTTTTCATACGTCCTCTAACACTGACTTCCAGGTCAGGGTTTATCACCAGATTTGATTTTTGTGCTTCATAGAAAGCATTGAACGGCATCACTCCTTTGTTGATCTCTTCATGGAATTTGTTCATGATAGAGGCGGTACCTTGATCATCAATCTTGTAAAAGCTACTGATCACACTTCTGGCTCCGGATATCAAAAAACTGCTGTCAAGAGCTTGGTATTCTTCATAATTCTTAACCCATTCATTACTTTTTCCTGTTTCGCAAGCTTCAAGCACTACAACTGGCACACCTGTCAAATCCAACCCGCCTTTTACGTCTAATGAAGATAAATTTCGATCTTTAAAAACCAAAAACGAAGTGCCGTCATTGTCAAGCTCTCCATGGCAGATCAAGCATAGCATTAGAAGATGGTTTTTGTTTTTTTCAATGTTTTTAATTAGATTTTCAGCTTTTGCAGTATCATTTTGGAGAATGATCACAGAATTTTTTTCATATAAATTCGTGATTTTTTCGAATTCAGCTTTTCCCGCCTTAAGGGGTTTTTCATCAGGTGCATAAAATAAGGATAAAATTTTACGCCCTTTATTGGGTTTCGACTTGAATAGCTTGTAAGTCAAAGAGAGGGAGGGGGTATAGCAGCAGTGGAAGTTATCATTGAAATAGTTTTGTGAGTCATTGATGTGCGCCGCATGTAATGGAATGGCGTGGAAAAAATCATGAGGGGAAATATAAAGATTTTTTATCTTGATTTCATTTAGAAATTGCCAAATAGGTCCCATAATTTTACCACTTTCATGCAATAAATTCTCCAATAATTTTAGATTGGGAGGTATTTCATTATGGAAAAGTTGATTGAATTCAAGGAAAGCTCTTCTGAATGATTCTGAAATATCAATTTTAAAGTGATGATAACCCAGGGTTTTTTCAGATTCTGAAGAGATAACCAAGCAATGCACAATATTGAGTTCATCAAGACAGTAAAATTCTAAAGCCGCGCTTTTGTTTTTAACGAGAAGTTCATGTAAATGATTTATAGTCAGTGGGTTTGCATTGATTAAGTCTGCATATTGAGGATTTATATTTTTGATTTCGGATGCCAGCTTCTGCTTTTCATTCACCAGTTCTGCTAATGCTTTATATAAATGATGTTGATAATTATTCGGGGAAATTTCTGTTCTAAGTTTACGGATTTTTTTACAAATCCCCCAATATCTATCGGTAAGAGGCTTAAATTCTTTCTTGCTTGGTTCAATGTATTCCAGCACAATATCTTCTAAAAAACTTTGTGATCGAATTCTTTCTATCCAATAAAGAGCTTTCTCATACTTTTTATGTAATAAATAAAAATTGATTATTCTTTTGTATTTATGCCGATGTTGCTTTAAGAATTTTTTTCGAGCGTGGATGTCTGATATTTCAAGGTATATGTCAGTGGTTCCATTTATCGTTTGATCATAATATTGCTCTGCTTTGATTAAAAATGAATCATTGTCACTGCTTAACTCAATTAAAACATTTCCAAGGGCGTATGATGCGTTCAAATAAAGAGTGGGGTTGCTTTCCAATGAGACATTATCAATAACCTTCTGAAAACAACGGATGGCCTCCAAACGTTTAGAATAAACATCTTCACCGCAATATTCATTGTAAAGCCCGCCCATGTTATGCATGATAATCGCCCATTTTTGAAGGTGTGTATCCTTTTTCCAGATTTGAAGTGATTTTTTAAAACAATTAATTCCTTCATCAAAACTATGGCCATTATTTTTAACGATATGCAATCCACCAAGATTGTTCATCGTCAGTGCCAAATCTTCGAGCATTCCGAATTTTTCATACACTTCAATCGCGTTATTGAAGCACTCTTCTGCTTTCATTAGGTTTTGGTGTTGTTCTCCTTTTTTCCTGGATAAAAATGCACCTCCAAGGTTACTCATGACCTTAGCATGTTTTAAAGGTATTGTTTCTTTTCGGAATATTTCAAGAGCTTTTTGATAATATGAAATTGAAATTTCTTTATTTTCAGCAGAATCGCCGTTGATGCGTTCAACATGGCAAATACCAAGTTTATTCATCACGTCTGCCCATTCCATCGGAGATTCTTTTTTATCTAAGGTGTTCTCTACTCGTTGAAAGCAGTGAATTGCTTTCTCAAAATTCAATGAACGATCCCCTTTTATTCTTTTCCGGTATGCGTCTCCCAAGTTTTCCATCACCCACGCCCAGTTAAAAACATCATCGTTTGGATCTATTTCTTTAAGTGCTTTTTCAAAAAAAGATAATGCTATTTCAATATTCTCCAATTTATTTCCCTGAATACGTTCGATATAAGCGCCTCCAATACCGTTCATTGCACTAAGCCAATTTTCCAAATCAGTTTTTTTATCGCAGAGTTCAAGAGCCTCTTTGTAATACGTGATAGCAGTTTCTATATTGTTCTGTGGTTTTCCTTTGACACGATTTAAGTAAGCGCCACCCAAATTGATCATGACCGAAATGAAATCTTCAAGAAAATTTTCTTTTGTCCATACAGAAAGAGCTTTTTTATAGAAAAAAATGGACTTTTCTATATTGTCAGCTTTATTCCCTTTGATTCGGTTGGTGTACGCGCCTCCAAGATTATTCGTAGCAAGTGCCCATTGCTCAGAAAAATTTTTTTCATTGCATATTGAGATGATTTTTTGAAAACATGAAATAGCAATTTCCAGATTCTGTATTCTTTTCTGGTCATATCGAATCAGATAGTGGAAACCCAATTCATTGAGAAATTCAGCCCACTCATAAAATACATCCATTTCGATAGTTATTTTGGAATGTTTTCTAATTTTATTCGCAATATTCTCGAATGAATGGATTACAGAGTCTTCGTTTAGATCTTGAGTCAATTTTTCGAAATAAGTCAATTCAAAGTAAGAAATATTTAAAGTAGCATTCATGTCGGTTTCACCAAGGAATATTTTATTGATGTGTGTGTATTCGATAAAAATCACTTATATATCTTGTTTCCTAATATAATAAAAGAAATTATTAGCGCAACTACTAATCCAGCCACTCCATTGATCTAACTCGACTTAGCGATAATTCTTCCGTAATCATCCCGTCATTTTTTAACCTACTCAGTTTCATTCTCTTTCATCATATCTGAGTAACTTTTTTGTATGTAATGGTTGGCCATGTATTCCAAATGAGAGTGTTAAAATTTTATCCCAGGGGATATTTTGACCTTTAACGATAGTTTTTTTTGATTGTGGGGTTGTGATGGTGAAATCAAAATAATATTTAATGGAAAGTCTTGATTTAAGAAATGATTATTGAAAAAAAATGTACGATATTTTGAATAATAAACCATTGAAAGGAATAGAGAATGGCTAACAAAAATAATAAAGATCAAGGAACACCTGAACAAATGACCAAAGACGAAAATTTATCAGCAGAATCCGTTGATCCCGAGATTGTTGATTCCAAAGAAGAGAACCTAATTGATGATGCAGTAAAATTTATCAATGAAAAAGCCAGCGAAGTTATTTACAAAGGGCATGAGGAAATAGGTCGTTATATTTTAGAAAAATTCTACGACGATGATATCAAAGAAGCAACATCTAAAAATCCAAAAAAAAAGTGAGCTTTAATAAGCTATGCGAAAGAGAAGATTTATTGGTACATCCAAACACTCTCTCTGCTGCTGTGAAAGTTTCATGTCAAGAAAAGATTTTTAAAGACAATAATTTTGATAGTACCCCTTTAAGCTACACACATAAAAAGGTTCTTGTCAGACTCGAAAAACCGCAAATAAAAATTAATATGGCTAAAAAGTGCATTGAAAAAGAATGGACAACAAGAGAGCTTGAAGATGCCATACAAAAAAAACTAAAATCACTTAAGAAACCTCAAGAAAAATCACTTATCAGAACCACACAAAAATATATTAAAAGAATAGAAACAGTTATTGAAATTGTTGATAATTCTGATTTTTCATTTAAATCTGAAGAATTAGAAAGAATGTCTGGGACAAGACGAAGAGAACTCATCAAGTATGCCAATAATCTTAAAAACAAGATAAATGAAATTGATTTAGAGGATGTTTCATCAAACTGCGAGTCTTTGATTGAAGAGCTGGAAAAAATAGAAAAAGAATATAAAAAAAATCCACCCAAACGTGGTAGGCCATCAGAAAAAAATGCAGAGATGACTGATAAAAATTAAACTTCAACTGCGAGGTAGAAGTTTAATTTTTATGATCTTTTGATCGGTCATCTTTGTTGATAGTATTTTTTATAAAATGATCAAGTCTTTGACGGAGAGGGGCAGTATAAAGAACAGTGAGATCAGTAAGTTTTTTGTGTACAATAAAACTCACAGATGGCGCGTTATATTAGATGAATTAAATTTGTCGAATTCGAATTGTTTTTAATTAATCGATTCTCTATACTCTCTCTCCAAATTTATATCTATATAAACGCTCATGGCCGGAGTCCGGCCACCCCCGATCATGAAAATAGTCGGGGTGTTTTCACTGTAAACAAAGTAAATCCATTCGAGTATACTCCCACCAATCACGGCACACCTTTTCTAAGATGATCAATAGTATGGTTTTGATTGTGGCCTTGTTTAGCACAGAGGCCACTCATACCCCAACTTATGTTCATGATCAAATCCCCACCTGCTTTAATCCAACGTATTTTCTTCAGATAGTGAATTTGGCAATGTAGTCTATTCTTAGGTTATATTGTGCTGTTCTTAATTTGCTTGAAGCAAAGACACTACTTACATAGGAATAGTAATATCAAATTGAAAAATGAATGAGTAGGTGTTTCATGTGGAGATTCCTTTTATTTGATTTTTCTTTCTACCTCTTTCTTTAATCCTTCTTATTATAATCTTTCTTAGATAGAGCTCAATCCATTCCACCCCATGAATACGACAACCAATTCTCCTGTATTTCTGCTGTGAAGACCTGCGAATAATGATCAGACAATTGGCACCCCTTAATTTCCGCATTTACTATTATTAGAAAAATATTCCATTTTTGAAGATTTCTTATTTGAGAAGTGTAGGGCACTCTGGTGAGCATATCAAGGATGTCGTGTTTGAATTTTTCGCTCGATGGAGAAAAAAACAACCTTTCCAGCCATATTGTTTAGTAGGGGAAATTAATGACCCTACTTGGTCGGCTTGACAACAATAATTTGATGGAGGGAGATTCTATGAAAGAAGGGTTGAAAGTAAGTCAAACAGAAAAAATGACTCAAACTCATGGCAGTGACTCATTAAAAATGGGAAAAATTGAGCAGAAAGTCGAAATGAAACAGGCATCTACAGAAAAGGATGGAGAAGGTCGCGAGTCAAGCGAACGGATTTCTGGTGTTGATAAATTCGTTCTTCATCTGAAAAAAATTGGGTCACAACAAAAGAAAGATAAATTAGAAACTGGGAAAATTTTCATTACTGAAGTTTATGGAGGGAATTACAAAGATGCTGAAGAAAAAGCCTTTACTAAAGGAAAAGATGGTTCATCAATCGCAAAGGTTATTGAAAAAATTGAGAAAGATCCTTCAAATGAATATCCTTCCAAGACTTGGATTTATGACGCAATTAATTTGGCTATTGATTATAAAAAATATGAAAATGGCAAAATAGATTCCACATATGGAAATTTGAAAGTGAGCCATCAGACTGCGCTTACCAGTGTTAATGACGTAGAGGATAAAAATAAGCTTATTAAGGATTCGGTTGAGAAAAATTGGTCCGTGGCAGAATTGAAAAAACAGATTAAGGAATTAAAGGCCGAGGGAATCGTTAATGTTCTTAACCTCTCTCTCACTCAAGAAATTGATCAAGCATCACTCGAAAAATCCAGTGCTTATGACTTGAAAAAATACATTGGTAAAGCCAAAGAGAAGCAAAAGAAAATCATAGGGGAGTTGGAGCTTATAGCAAAGAACATTCAAGCGGTTGAGTCTGAGTTCAAAAAGAAGAAGAAGGATCAGAACGTTGGGCTATTTGCAGAAAATTAATGCCACCGTGATCCCTTAGCTTTCGGTACTACCAACCCGACAAAATTTGTCGGGTTGGATAAACAGATGAAAAAATTGCTCACATCACTTGATGTTGGATAAGGAGACACCGAATGAAATCAGATGAACTCAAAAAAATTGAAACTGAAATCCGGTCTCGTGTAACGAAAACAAAAACCAATGCATATGAGATTGGCAAATATCTTGTAAAAGGCAAAGAATTACTAAGCCATGGTGAGTTTAAACCTTGGATAAAAAATAATTTTGATTTCAGCTATTCCACGGCAAATAATTTCATGAACCTGTACCTAACATGCTCTGGTAACTCTGAAATCGTAGACAAATTAAAAACTTCGGTATTGTTCAAGCTATCGAATAAAAAGTTCCCTGATATTCTTAGAAGATTTTTGTTAAACAATGCTAAAAATTTGAAAACAATAGATCAAAAGACCATCAACACTATAGCCACTCAATGTGAAAAAGGTGAGATAAATCTTAAGAGCCCTCAGATTCAGAAACTACTGGTCAATGCCGACAAAAAAGAAAATGATGATGTCTTTGTAGTGACATTGAAAAAATTTCGAAAGTCATGCGAAGAACTTTTTATTGATACTGATGAGGAAATGTTGCTCTCTTCAAAATCCCAAACTATCGCAAAGTCAATCATACAGAAAATGATGAACCATCTTTGTAAAATTTTGAAATCAAAAGGTATTACTCTTAAATATACTATTGAATAGACGGTAGCATTTACTGGCATAGGGTTGATCGTTGTAGTTAAATCAATCCTTGAGACCTTATGCCAGTTTAGAATAGAGAATAACAAAAATCTAACTTTTGGATATATCCAAATTTTGGACTTTTAACTCATCCCCCACACCTTAACTCACAACTATTGAATTTCATTTAACCGCGAAATTTTTAAGAGAGGTGTCGTCACCGACGCGATATTACACACAAATTTTGAAAGTGAAGTGAAATAGCATGTTTCGTTTAAACAATAAGACCTATCTGATGATTAGAGATGAGATGGGACGGTGAACCTGAACATTTCTGCTGCAAAATATTGAGCAGATTAAAAAATGCAAAATCGTTTACATCTATAAGCAAAATACGATTCGGTAAATCGTATTTTCCACATGTGTGGAAAGTAGAATTAAAAAAAATTGGAAATTATTCAACAATATCATCCGGAAACAAAATGAACTTTCAAAACAACTTCAGTCATTACTAAAATTAATGGGTTCATAATGGATCAATTTGAATAACGCAATAACTAATAATTTAAAAAAATAGCTTCGTGCGCACATCTCATTCAGTCTTCTTATTCACTAAAACTTATTAGAAGACTGAATGATTTTTTTTATGAAAAATTTTGTAGTTGTTATCAATGTTTAAAACAAGTGAGGTTATCATGATTTTAACAGAATTAATTGGAAGCTGGCGTGTAGATGATCATAAGAAACCAATATCAAATATTTTTAACAGAAAAAACAATAAATTTAAGTCATTAAAAGAAATGGCACTCTGGAGTAGAGAAAACTATTTCTTGGTCTTCCCGCAGCAGGAAGTGTTAGCTGTTCGAAATAAAAAAATGTGTGACAGGTTTTTTATCGGTACCAACTTACTATGGATTGATGCTGACTATGATGTGGATATCGAAGAGTTGAAAACTCAATGGAAAACAGCCAACTTAAGAGGCTTTTTCTACTTTACCACTAAATATTACACAGAAAGGATTAAGCGAGTCAGGATTTGCATAAAAGTCCGTGGTTTAACTTTGAATAACGCTCAAGATTATGCATTCGAAATCGCAAATCTATTAAATCTACAAAAAATAGATTCCAGTCAATATTCATCAACATCTTACTACGCACCGGTAAGAGTTAACAACGAGACACCAGAGTTTGATGAAGATTCATTATGGGTGCATACAGGGAAAACAATCAAGCTGGATGTTAAAGGTAAAGAAAAACAAACAAAAAAATGTAGTAATATAAAGTCTGGAAAACCCAAAGATAGAAAATTGGTATTGTTCAGTGAGTTTTTAAATTCGCTGTCTTGTGTTAGCAGTACCACTGTTAGGGATAACGATACCGTCAATGTAATATTCAAAGATATACATGAAAAAACAGAGAACGGATATTTCATCAATCCATACAACCCCTGGGTAGTAAATCATCCCAATAAAAACAAGACGAAACCATATTCAAACGAAGTGTTTAAGAAGGAATTTAATCAATACAAAGAATATATTTTAGAAAACTTTCCTGTTTATCAACCATCAAATCAAAGTCAACCGGATGAGACTATAACAAACAACAGTAAATATCTTAACCCCTCAGTCTTCAATAACAAAAGCAAACTTTTATTCGTAGAGTCGTCGACAGGTTCCGGTAAATCAACCAGTCTGGCTCAGTGGTTATTAAAAGAAGACAAATCAGTTCTTTTTATATCGGTGAATAGAGCACAAGCAATACAAACTCACCGGTCTCTACTTAAGGAAGGTCTCAACTTCGATTGCTATTTGCCAACAAATCAGAAATCAGCAAAAGAAATTTTTAAAGACGGAAACCAATATTATTTGTCCGAGTTCGTTGCTAATGCAAGGAAAGGTGTAATACCAGAGAAACTTATCTGCGGTGCTTTGTCTTTACATCATTTGATCGATAATAATCAATTATTTCGAACATTCGATTACATCATTATTGATGAGATTACGACTCTGCCAAGGGCAGTAATAAACACTGTAAGCTTGATGTCGGATCACTCAAATCGCTTTAAACAGGATATGACAGCTCTTTATCACTTATTACGGACAGCTCAAAAAATTATCTGTTTAGATGGTTTTATCCCGACTCCAGTCGTGAAAGCAGTAGAAAATATATCTGGAAAACGAAAATATCATATTAGAAAAGAATTTATTACCAGAAAACGTGTTGAAATCTTCTTAACAAATAACCCCGCACAACCCAAACTTAACGGAAAAATAAGATTGAAAAAATTTGTAAAACAAATGCATCGAGATATTAACAATAACAATCAAACTTTGCTGATCGCTTTGTCAAATAAGAAAAAAGCTCATGAATTGTTTAACTATATTAATTTAAAACATGAAAATATCAGTATTAAACTACTTACAAAAAGATTGAATCAGAAACAGGATATCATCAATTTTATTCAACATTTGGATGAGAACCTATTAAACACAGATATCATGATATACAGCCCAACAATTACCACCGGTGTTGATATACCCCAAGCTAAAGATACCAACGTCTATCATATTATCCAAGGGAAACATCTCTCATCCCATATTCATTATCAAATGACGATGAGGGGAAGAAATGTTGCTTCTTATAAAGTGCTACTACCAACTTATCTCTTTAATAAAGAATCACCTACTAAATATGAGAATTTAGAACGTAAAATGATTAAAGACTTAAAAGCACTTTCTAATTTAAATAAAAATAAGTTGATGAACAATGCTTTGCTTTCAAATCTTTTGAAGAAGAGGAGTATGGGAATGGGATACGTCTTGATGTCTCGCTATTTGAATAAATCATGTTATAAAAATATCAACGCAGCATTGAAAAATGAAGTTGGTATCTTTACTGCTTTTCAACTGGAAAAAGCAAATATAGCAATGAAAAACGCAGATAGAGAACAATCTATTGCAGTACAATATCAAAACTTATTAGCACATGAAGGATGTCAAGTATCTATACAGTTAGATTCTGTTAAAAAGACATCAGAAAAGAGAGAGGAAGAACTAAAAGTTGAGTTAAGACTATTAGGAATAGAAAATAAAAAAATTAAATATCGTAAGTTGTCTTCTTTATATGATTTAAAAAGAAAATATGTTTTTTCTCAGCAAATTCTTCTTTCTAACTATAAAAACGAAGATTCCAGCAATATTACTATAAAAACTACGGAAATACTAAAAAAAGCTTTTAACTTAGTTAGCTTGAACTTCAATACAAAAAAAATAGAAATATCCAATGAAAATCTAATAAAAATATACAACGCTATATGTAAAAACATTTTAAAGCTTAAAGATAATGAACGTATACATAAAATAATTCTTGATAAATTTAATAATAAATCATTGCCTGATGCAGTTAAAATAAGACGTGTTGTTTTCTTGTTAACTCTGTTCTTTCATACCAGTAGAAAAAATG
>NZ_LT828568.1:0-14987 GCF_900170035.1 Desulfamplus magnetovallimortis
GGAAAAATCCATTGCTCAATATAGAAGCGGCAATATCCACGAAAGAGAACTCTTAGATGGGTAGAAAACTTGCCTGGACAGATGAGGCCTGGAAAGACTATTTATATTGGCAAATACAGGACAAAAAAACGCTAAAACGTATAAATAAACTTATAGAAGATATTAAACGTAATGATCCCTTCAAAGGAATTGGCAAACCTGAGCCCCTAAAGGAAAATCTCTCTGGATTCTGGTCAAGAAAAATCGATGATACAAATCGCTTGGTCTATATTGTGGACGTAGATTTTTTTACTATTATTTCTCGTAGATATCACTATTAATATGCAAGACAAATTCTGGAATATCTCTCCCAATATGCCAAAAGCATTGATGCTTGCCAGACGTCAACTATCAGAGTTTGTTTGCGATGCTGTCAATCTTGAAGGGATACCGTTCACACTTCCTGAAATCCAGACCTTGCTTGAAGGCATCACAGTGGGTGGCCACAAAATATCAGATCAACAGGTTGCAATAAACCAGGCAAATACATGGAAGGCTCTGTTCAATCTCATTGAGACCGATCAATTTATGCTGACAATGGAGCAGATTTGTATGCTCCATAAAATTGCTGCCAAGGAAGAAGCACTGGAATGGGGCAATTTCAGATCAGGGGATGTAACAATAGCAGGTACAGATTATATGCCCCCGCCATCAAAGATTCTTTCCCAGATATTTAAAAAAATGTTACATAAAACTGCCTTGTTATCAGATATATATGATCAAGCCATCCATCTTTTTCTCACCATGGCACGAACCCAGTTTTTTTATGATGTCAACAAGCGTATGGGGCGTTTTATCATGAATGGATGGCTCCTGAAACATGGATTTCCAGCCATAAACCTTCCTGCAAAACGGCAGTTGGAATTTAACCAGTTAATGTTAGATTTTTACAAATCAGGAAATCAGGAATCCATGAATAACTTTTTGCGTTCATGCTTGGACAAAAGAATTATTAAAATAATGAAAGAATATTAAATTTGAGATTATTTCATCATGATTTTGATATTGCAGATATGACAAATGATTTTTAACGACCGATACTATAATGGCATTGATAACTCATATTTCAGGGAAACCCTTTGCATAATCCCTGCCCGTGGTGGTTCAAAGGGTATCCCTTTAAAAAATATAGCAGACCTTGCAGGAAAACCCCTGATTGCATATTCCATTCTTGCAGCACTTGCCACTCCTTCAATAAAGAGGCTTATAGTCTCCACAGATGATGAACGCATTGCAGAAACCGCTATAAAATATGGTGCCGAAGTGCCTTTCCTTAGGCCTTCAAACTTAGCCACAGATGATGCAATCATTGGAAAATCCATTGGGCATGTTTTAGATGAGCTGCGTGAAAGGGAAAATTACAGACCACAGGCTGTGGGAGTTTTATATCCCACAACTCCATTTCGAGATCCCGCAGTCCTGGATTTTCTTATTCAGAAACTTTTTAAAGGTTATCGGAAAGTTTTAACAGTAAAAAGAATTGATCCATCTTTAGTATATTACTATGATGATGGAGAGTCGCTTCGTCGTATGCAGCCTAAACAAAATAGCGAGTATCAATTTCGTCACTACGGCTACTTCAATGGGAATAGATGTGATAATATGGGGCATAAAGGCCAATATCTTTATGAGCTTCAAGATAAAGCCGGGCTTATGGATATTGATACCCCGGAAGATCTAAAAAGATGTGAAAACCTTATAAATCGGGGTTTTGTTTCTCTGCCATTTATGAGTAACTGCATTGTAACAAAAGAGATTGATTTTAAGAAATATATTTATACAAAAAAACATATTATATTAGCATGAAAAGAAAGCGGATTTTATTTGCATTTTTTAGTGAAGATATGTCCTATTCATCATCTATCTTTGGGATGATGGCTAAAAATAAAGGATGGGATGTTGATTTTATATATTGTCAAGAAAACATCACTGATACTTATTTACAAGAACACCTCATAAGAAATGGGATACCTGATTTGCTTGCAGTATCATTTAAGACATTAGAACGATCATCTGCTTTTCAAGTAGCTAAAATAGCTCGTTCTTTGGGATGCAAATTGATAGCTGGCGGCATTCACCCTACCGTCTGTAGCCGTGATGTATTTTGTTCACAATTATTTGATGGAATTGTTGTCGGAGATGGCCTGGGTGTCTTTAGTGATATTATGGATTCCTATAAAGTTTTGGATGGTTCAATTATTCAAGGACGAGTACATGAGAATCTACGATTGTATATTAAACGTCTTTTTTCAGATACCCAAATTGAAAATATTAAACAAAGTAAAAGTATTGAAATTTTAACATCTATGGGATGTCCTTATTCTTGCCATTTCTGTCTGTCAACGAAGAAATATATAGAATTTCCCATGGAAACTGTTGTGGATGAGATTGAAAGCCTTACCGCAAAATTTGATATCCAGCGAATAAAAATAAGAGACGATACATTTTCATCTAACTTAAAACGGATTCATCAATTTCGCAAATTATTAGAACAAAAAGGGCTATCTTTTAGTTTTAATTTACAGACACGTACCAACACATTCTCTGAAGAGATTGCCGAAGAAATGCTTAAGCTTGATGTGGAAGATTTGGGGTTTGGTGTAGAGAGTGCATCTCCAAGGATTTTGAAATTTATAAACAAGTGTGCTAAAATAAAACATGCATATCGAGCCGCAGATATCTGCAAAAAATTCGGATTGCCTTTTAAACCTAATTTTCTCTTTGGCATCCCGACTCAAGTTCAATCAGATTATGAAAGGACCATTGATTTTGTTAGAGAAACGAAACCCGATGCAATATTTTCTTATTACTTATTGCCGTTTCCTGGTTCATATTTATTTGAATATTGTATTGATAAAGGCCATCTGCCAAAAGAGTTTATGTTTGATCATTATAAAGGAGAATCCAAACGAAGTGAATACTTTAGACGATTTTTTACTACTCCAGGCCTATTAAGTAACATTGATTATTATATTGCTTCAAAATTTATGAAACAACTTACAGAGCTGGATAATTCCCGAAAAGAAAAATTGATTATTTCAAAATCAAAATCAATTGATAATAAACCCTGGATAATTTTTGGGACAGAGGATTATTTTTTTAGGGTAGCAGAAATATTATCACGTTATCAGTGGCGTAATTATCTTGGGTACTTTGATTTTCGCAAAGAAGCTTATCAAATGAGACGCAACAATAATATTCTAAAACAATTTGATTGGTCCCAAGCAGAACAACCATATGTAGTTGCTGTCACAGTTCATAAAGGAAAATATTACAATTCGGTCATTGAACCTCTACTTAGAAATAAGTTCCATTTTTTAGGTAAAATTATATCAATGTCAACCTATAATAAAAATCAATATTAACTTCTTCTTGGACAAATTATATAAAATGGCAAATCAATTATGATATACGACAAAAAAAATATAAATAGCGAAACTCTTGAAAAGGAATTAAAAAATATCTCTGTCCGTGCAGGTGTTGTAAAACTTGAAGAGACAATTCGATTCCCTAAATATTTCCAATTGGAAACAATTCGATTATGTAATTCTCATTGTACTTTTTGTACAGTGGATGTCTGGGATAAATCTGTTCCATATATCCCTGAAAAACTTTTTGAAAAAGTTATCGAAGAGATGAAAGACCATAATGATTGGATTGAAGTTGTTTCTGTTCAAAGAGCGGGAGAGCCTCTATTGGACAAAAAAATTACCGAGAGAATTAGGCGTTTAAAAGATATTGGTATCAAGAGAGTTAATCTCTCAACCAATGCTTCTTTATTAACAGAGGATAAAACAAAAGAGCTTATTGATGCGGGTTTAGATGAAATCATGTTTTCCATTGATTCAGTTGACAGGGAAACTTATAGCAAAATGAGAATAGGCCTTGATTTTGATACTGTTGTTAAAAACATTCGGACATTTTTCCGTATTCGTGCGGAGATGAACTCCAATATTTTGGCAAGAGTACGAGGTATCTCTTTTTATGATGTAAATAGTTTACAAGATCAAGGTAAGTTAAAAAAGTGGGAAAATTTTTGGAATGAGCTTAAACGACCGGGTGATCGTATTTATATGAAACAGGTTCACAATTGGGGAAATCAAAAAACGTGGGAAGAATATACCTTTGAAGAACCGTGGGTATATCATCCATGTGTCTTAATGTGGACAACAATGCATATAACGACAATGGGTAAAATTGCCATGTGCCCTATAGATTTTGATGCAAAGGTTGTTATGGGAAATCTCTGGGAACAAACCATTAAAGAAATATGGCAAGGTCATATATTTACAAAATTTCGCAAACTTCATTCCCGAGGAAAAAGAAACGAATTAGATTATTGCCAAGGATGTCGATTATTTGACAGTGATTTTACCTTAGAAAGCCTGGAAAAAAATCAATGAATGGCTAAGATATGGCATTGATATGAAACATGCTGAAATAAAAAAATGTACAGACAAGGATTTGGTAAGCTTGTTTAAAATGTTCAAAGACATCTATAAAGCAAATCCTAATTTACAAAATAAAGCTTATTTTGATTGGCAATATAAATATACACCATTTTCAAAAAATCAGTCAGAGTATACTTTTTATATCCAAAAAGAGAACAATAAAATTGTTGCCTTTTTAGGTTATCTTCCCATTGAATACCGCTATGATCAAAAAATATTCAATGGGTGTTGGCTGTATAATTGGTATTCGACCTCCCAATCTATGGCTGGATTGAAGTTACTTATCCATATGTTAGAAAAATTTGATAATTTATTTCTTTATGGAATGACCCCTACTGCAACAGCTATCTATTCACGTTTTCAAATTCCTATTCTCAATGAAATGCCTCGTTTTTTAGCTATTCTTGATGAACATGGTTGCATCAAAAATATTAAATGTCAAAATAGAAAAGATTTAACAAAGAGTTCAGTAGCCTTAAGTCGATATAAAGATTCTGGTAATATTAAACAAGTTGAAAGATTTGACCCGGAAGAAGAATTTCTGTTTGAAGAGTGGGAAGATTTAAAAGGGTATTGCCGTCGAACCGGAGCTTTTCTCAATTGGCGTTTCTTGGATATTCCAAATCATAATTATAAATGTATCTATCATCTACAAGGTGGTTATGCTGTTTATCGCATTGAGCCTATCATGTATCAAAATGCCAGTGTAACACGATTAATTGAGTGGAATTTCAAAGGAAAAAATGCTGAACATGCACTGGCTTATATCATTAAGGACAGTAAGAAAAAAAGTAGCATCCTTATAGATTTTTTTTCAACATCTGACGCTGTTGGGAAGGAATTAAAAAGATTAGGCTTCATTCATGAGCAAGAAGCTAGGAAAAAACGAATACCGTATCTTTTTCGGCCACTTTTTTTAATAGAAAAAGGTATTTCAGTGGGAATATATCAAGCACCTCAAAATACGAAACGACATGTTAATTTTAATCATTGGTATATTACCAGTGGTGATGGCGATATGGACAGAATTAAACTATAATGGACATAGCGGGTCATCATTAAAATCTGGATCACCGTCACAATCTAATGAATAAAGCTTTTTTGAAAGCAAAGCGTTTTACAAGAATATTCTAAAAAACTATAAATTATGGGTAGTGCTAAATATGTAGTGGCTTGTCAGTCTAACACTCTTTATTAGTCTCAAGTAAGATTAAAACCCCCGCCTTTAGGCGGGTAGATTTATCACTCCCAATCTGATATTCCATAACCCAGTAAGGAGGGAGGTTTTATGGAATACCGATATGGAAGTCATACAGTTTTTAATATAGAGTATCATTTTGTTTGGGTGACAAAGTACCGTTATCATGTTTTGAAAGGTGATGTAGCGTTAAGAGTTAGAGAACTTGTTCGACAAACTTGTGAGGCTTTTGAAATTTCTATCATAAGCGGTGTCGTGAGCAAAAATCATGTTCATATCCTCGTGTCGGCACCGCCAACTATGGCACAGAGTGAAATTATGCGTCGAATCAAAGGCCGGACGTCTAGTAAACTTTTCCAGGAATTTCCTATGATCAAAAAAAGATATTGGGGACGTCATTTCTGGGCACGAGGCTATTTCTGTGCTACATCGGTTCAGGTAACGGATGAGATGATACAGAATTATCTCGAACATCACTTTGAACCCAATAAAAATGATAATTTCAAAACGGAATCCTAACGGGTCTTATGACCCGTATCCGTGCTTTCAGCACTTGATTTAAACCCACCGGCTTTTAGCCGGTGGTTGTTTAGTTATAGATACTCGATATATACTCCACCACTATCAGTTATGGACTATCAAATTATGGAATCAATTAATACAATCATATCGAACGTTTTTAAACTTCAGGAAGAGGAAATACATGATAATCTTGGCCCTAACGATATTGATAAATGGGATTCTTTGGGACAAATGAATCTTATTATGAAACTTGAAAAGAAATTCAATATCAAATTTGAGATCGCCGAGATGTTTGAAATATGTATCGTGGGAGATATAAAAAATATTTTAAAAAGAAAAGGTATTATTATTTCAGAATGAATCAGATCGATAAAATTGAGAATTGTTTATCTTTTAGTGATATATTACGTTACCATTCTGTTCATAATTCTGATAAAATTATTATTTATGACAGATATATGAAAAAGCAATATTCTTTTAAGGAATTAGACAAATACGTTGATAAATGTGTTTGTTTACTCAAAAAAAAGGGATGTAATATCGGTGATATCGTATCTTTAGTACTAAATAATTGCTTTGAGTATTTTATTTTATTTTGTGCTGCACTGCGTATAGGCTTAATTATAAATCCTTTTCCTTACAATTTAAGCTCTAAAGATCTCCATAAATACTTTAATTATATAAATCCCAAGTTAATATTTTGTAAAAATAAGCACTATAAAGATTTGATAGCCAAAAAATGGCCTGCACAACTCATAAAAGACCAAGGAGATGATAGCTTTTTAAATACCCTACTCTCCCAACAGATTATTCAATTTACAGATTTTACACCACAAAAAAAAGAGGTTGCATCTCTTTACTACTCTTCCGGAACGACTGCTAATCCCAAAGGAATCCTTTACTCACATGCTAACATGATTGCACTGATTTCATCTTTGGTAAGGGGGTTTGAATTCACTGAAAATGATTGCCATTTGATCGCTTTGCCATTGGGACACACGGCATCCATCAACTACTCTTTTTTACCCTCTCTCTACTGTGGCTCTTCAATTGTTTTATGTGATTCTTATTGGAAAATAAGATCAACGATATGGGAGATTGTAGAAGAATATATAAGGTGACTTACATGGAAGTAGTACCCTCAGTACTATTTTCACTTTTGAATACACCCTATAAAAATTATGATCGCTTACGTATACCCCATTTGAACTATATTGGATGCGGTTCTGCCCCACTACCTATTGAAATACAAAAAAAGACAGAAAAAAAATTTGGTCTTGCTGTTGGAAATCTCTATGGATTGTCAGAAACTGGCCCTACCCATGTGGATAATCCAACCAAAGATGGATGGCAAGAAGGTAGTATTGGAAAACCTTTAGATGTAAATGATGTAAAAATATTTAATGATGATGGTAAGGAAGTTGCTCCCGGAAAAATAGGAGAAATTGCCATCAAAGGTCCAAATGTATTTATAGGTTACTATAAAAATGCAGAGGCCTACAACTGTGTTATGAAAAATGATTATTTTTTAACAGGTGATTTAGGTTTTCAAGATGAAAAAGGAGTATTTTATTTTATCGAACGAAAAAAGGATCTAATTATCAAAGGGGGGGGTTAATATTTTTCCTGGAGAGATTGATGAAGTTTTGTTTTCTTATCCGCAAACAAAAGAGGCAATGACAGTTGGTATTCCAGATACTTATTTAGGCGAAAGCATTAAAAGTTTCATAGTCCCTAAGGATAATGAAGTAATTGATATAAATGAATTGAAGCATTTTGTGCTTGATCGATTAGGCGATTTTAAATGTCCTAATGAATTTAAAATTGTTGATGATATACCTAAAGGTCCTTCTGGAAAATTGTTAAGGCGGAAATTGAGAGAAATGGATAAATGATAACTAACTCATTTAAAAAGGAATTGCTAACAGCACAATCAGCGGCACTTGCGGCTGGTAAAATCCAGACAGCTCTGTTTCATAAAAGCAATCAGGTAATAAGAAAAAGCCCTAAAGAGTTTGTAACCACTGTGGATATGAATGCACAAAAAGAGATTGAACTAATTTTAAACCATGACTTTCCCGCTTATTCGCTCTTCACAGAAGAAAAGGTTGTCCAGGGTAAGTATCCTGAGAATGAAAGATTCTGGATTGTTGATCCTTTAGATGGAACACATAATTATATTGCACGATTACCGTTTTATGGAGTTTCCATAGCTCTTATGGAAAAAAAACAGTTTCTTGTCGGAGTAATCTATCTTCCTGCATTTGACAAATTGTTCCATGCTGTCAAAGGTGAAGGGGCATATTGCAATGAAAAAAAAATATCTGTTTCAAAGAATGGTGATTTGTCCAAGAGTATGGTTGCCTATGATAATCAGTTTTATTTAGATCAAAAGATATTTGACAATTATAAAAAATTAATACAAAACACATTTACAACACGCATCTTGGGTTCAGCTGTTTGTGATATTTGTCTTATTGCTTCTGGTGACATTGACGCACGTATATGGAACAAGACTAAACTTGTTGATATTGCTGCTGGCGTTACAATCCTGCAAGAGGCAGGTGGCTCAATAACAGATTTCAAAGGAAATCCAGTATCGCTTTTTCCAAGCGATGTTATCGCTTCTAACGGCAAAGTCGATAGACAATTAATGAATTTATTCTAATTATAAAGGGGCTATTATTGAGAGCACTGTTTTTATGCTCTAAAAATCCGGTATCATGAAAAATTTTTAAATATATAAAGGAATATAGAGCTTATGAAACCATTAATTGGAATAACTCTGGGGGATCCTGCCGGAATCGGATCAGAAATTACAATTAAAATGTATGCAAATGAAGATATTACCTCAATTTGCAGGCCAATTGTTATTGGCTCTAAAGTTTGTTTAGAAGATATTAAAGCCCGTCTTGAAAACACTACATTACAGATCAAAAGTATCACAAATCCAGAACAATATATTGAAGACAGTAATATTATCAATATAATTGATTTGAATAATATGACAAATGAGGACTTAGAATATGGAAAGGTAAGTAGAAAATCAGGACGTGCATCAGGTGAATACATTGAAAAAGCTATCAATCTTGCTATGGATAAAAAAATTGATGCAATAATCACTAACCCGATTCATAAGGAGTCTTTTAAATCAGGCGGCTATGGCGAAAAATATGCAGGGCATACAGAGATGTTAGCGGATTTAACAGGGACAAAAGATTACACCATGATGCTGGTGGCTGAAAATTTGAGAATTGTCCATGTTACAACCCATGTTTCTCTACGCCATGCACTTGATATGATGAAAAAAAAGCGAATCTTATCGGTTATTAAAATAGCAAATGAAGCATGTCAGGAACTGGGAATTAAACTCCCCCATATTGGTGTAGCAGGAATCAATCCCCACTGTGGTGATGGTGGAATGTTTGGCACAGAAGAAATAGAAGAGATCATTCCTGCTGTTGAAGAAGCCAAAGCCCTTGGATTCAATGTCACAGGGCCTGTACCTGCAGATACTGTATTTGCTATGGCAAAAGGAGGAGGTTTTGATGTGGTTGTTGCGATGTATCATGATCAAGGGCACATCCCATGTAAAACCATTGGCTTTCAATGGGGTCCTGAAAATAAAGGATGGGGAGCTATGCGAGGGGTAAATATAACATTTGGTTTACCTATTATTCGAACCTCTGTTGACCATGGAACTGCTTTTGGTAAGGCTGGAAAGGGAAAGGCTGACTATCATTCACTGTGGGATGCCGTTCACTATGCCATTCGCATTGCTGCAAACAGAGCAAAAAATAGCCATTAAATCAAAAAACATTTGTGGGTAGAGAAGAGAGATATTTATGGCTGAAAAATCAGTCTTTGGCAATAAAAATTTTGATTTAAACATCGAATGTCGGATTAGTGAAGTATTCGAGAAATTTAATATATCACCTACCGAAGCACTCAAACATTTTCCTGTTTTTTCCCGAAGAGTTGACCTTAGAAGGTTCCTTGCCCATTATGAGCTCTTTAAATTAAGTGCAGACTTACCTGGTGATATTGTAGAGTTAGGAGTTTTTAGGGGGCTTTCTTTAATGTCCTTTGCTAATTTCCTTGAAATTTTTAACTGTACAAATCGAAGAAAACGTGTAATTGGCTTTGATACATTTAAAGGTTTTGTAAATATCAATAACAAAGATTTATCTAAAAAAAATGATTCAGACAAGCAAGCTGGTGATTTTGATGCTTCTAACTATTATGAATGTTTAAAGGAAGCCATCACTATCTTTGACGAAGATCGTTTTATACCCTGGAAAAAAAGAATAGAGCTTTTTAAAGGGGATATCTGCAAAACGATACCTGCTTATATTGAAAAAAATCCAGGGCTTAGGATTTCCTTGCTTCATTTTGATTGTGACTTATATGATCCTACAAAAATAGGTTTAAAAGAATTATTCCCTCTTGTTGTCAAAGGAGGAGTTGTGATTTTTGATGAATACGGAGATGTTAATTGGCCAGGTGAATCTGAAGCTGTGGATGAATATTTAAAAGATAAAAGTTATGTTGTTAAGCAGTTTAAATGGTCACCTATACCAGGAGGTTATTTAATTAAATAATCGGAGTTATATTGTGACGCAAAAAAAATTGATTATAATATTTGGTGCTAGTTCAGCTGGTAAACGTGCTTTAAATTTTTTTAGCAAAACGCATGACATTCTGTGTTTTGTGGATAATGACTCACAAAAGCAAAAAAATAAATTTTTGAATAAAAATGTTATTAGCCCAGATGAAATCAAAGATCTGAACTGGGATAAAATTATGATCGCCAGCATATACAGTTCTGAAATAAAGTATCAATTAATAGAAATGGGCATACAGGAAAGCCTCATTGACTGTGTTTCTGACGATATAATTCATGGATTTCCAGGAAGAGTTAGAGGCGTTTATCATTTTTTTTGTAAGTTAATTAGTAGATTGAAGTCCCGAATAATTTTTCTACTGTGGCGATCTACCATTCCACACATTTCATTTTTTATGAATGAACTTGGTATCTATTTTCTTGTTTGGTCCAAAAAACTGCTTCACCTCTTAGGTTCAGGAATTCCGATTCAAAACTATCCGGATCGACTGTTGACACTGCATAAAAAAATTAGATATGAGCAAAACCGTTATAATCGTGAATATGAACATTTGAAGTATTTTGGAAAATATCCACTCCAAGGATTAGCCCTTTTAGGCATTTTTGGTGGTCGTGGTACAGAAGAACGATTTGACGATTACAGATTAAACAATATTATTCATGAAAACGATAGAATTTTAGACATTGGTTGTGCAAACGGGTTTATGACTCTTTACACTGCTTTTCGTACAGGATGCCAGGCAGAAGGCATCGACATTAATCCACACTTGATTAAAATAGGACAATATTGCACTGATTTTCTAAAATTAACTGATTGTGTACATCTTCATGTAAAAGATTTTCAAATGTTTGAAGCGAATCATAAGTACTCAGTGGTTTTTTCCTTTGCTGCTCATCACACATGGGACAATAGACACAGACCAGATTTTGACCAATATATAAAAAAAATCTACGACTTGCTAAGTGATAACGGATATTTATTATTTGAAACGCATTCATCTGAAGTAGGAACAACTGAATTTTATCAAAAAATGAAACGACAAGGCAATTTGTTTTCATGTATAAATAGTACAAAATTTTGGAATGAATATCCCTGTCGGCGAGAATTTTTCGTAATGAAAAAAATCCCATCCCTAAAAGCACAGCCTAAAAAAGGAGAAATTTAAAATTGCGAAATAAAAAAAATTAACCTTTCTGTTTTTTACTGAAGATATGTCGTATTCGGCTTCATGTCTCTCACATATTGCTGCAGAAAAAGGATGGGCATATGAACTTATTTTCATTGAAAATTCAGCAACTGATGATGAAATCAAAGAACAATTGATGATAAACGGAAGACCAGATCTTGTAGCGATAACTTTCAAAACATATGAAAGAACGATGGCTTTCAAATCTGCTTCTGCTGCAAAGGAACTTCAATTGATCGTAGTGGCTGGTGGTGTACACCCCACAACATGTCCAGATGATTTATTAAATAGTGGGTTGTTTAATATAATTGTCTCTGGTGATGGACTGGGTGTTTTTGAAGAAATCCTGGATTCCTATAAACACTTAAACGGAATCATTTATGGCAAAAACCACAAAGACCGTACAAAATACGTAAAACGGGTATTTTCAAAATCACAAAAAAAAATCATAAAAGAAAGTAGAAGTATTTTAATGTTAACTTCAAAAGGATGCCCATACTCCTGTAGTTATTGCTCGTCCAACAAGAATTTCTTCACTTTTCCACTTGAAGCAGTCGTGGACGAAATTGTCAGCCTGAAATCACAATATAATATAAACCATATTATATTTGCAGATGAGACCTTTTCATTTAGTGCCCATAAAATCAAATCATTCCGAAAAATGCTTCAGTCAAGAAATCTCTCTTTTTCGTTTAGCCTTCAAACCCGGGCAGATTGTTTTTCAGAGGAGATAGCAGAAGAAATGGTGAAGCTTGGTGTTGAACATCTAAGTTTCGGCATAGAATCTGCTTCGCCTAAGATGCTGGATTTTCTGAATAAAAATATGCCAATAGAATGTTTATACAAGTCAAAGTCAATCTGTAGTAAATTTAATTTGCCTTTTTATGTCAACTTAATATTAGCAATTCCTACTCAAAACGTAGAAGATTATGAAATGACACTCAAGTTTGTAAAAGATACGAAACCAGATAAAATCAATGCCTGTTATTTCATCCCTTTTCCAGGAACACCTTTGTTTGACTATTGTCTTGAAAACGATCTATTGCCCCGGGATTATAATCTTGATAACTACCTTGGTTATGATCCTGTAAAATCGCCAGTCAATGACGTTATGAGCCAAAAAGGTACTCTTATTGGGGTTGATTATAATTTGGCGTCACATTACATGGATGAAATCATGAAGTACGATTTTTTATGGAAACGTGATTTTGTGCTTAATAAGTTGAACGAAATTGATTCACAAGGAAAAAAGTGGATAATATATGGAGCATATGACTATTTTTATAGAGTTCTTGAAATGATATCCAGTAAACATTGGGAAAATTTTTTAGGTTATCAAGATGTTTCAGGGGGGTTTTTTGAAGCAAGACACCAAGGACTTACTTTACCACGGTACGATTGGAACAGCTTGCAGAAACCCAAAATAGTCATAACAACTACGCACAAAAATAAATATTTCACAGATGTTATTGAAGCTACATTGAGAAATGATTATGGATTTTACGGTACAATAGAGAGTGTTGCCACTATAGGGATTAATGCTTGTAAATAGAAGCACTTTTAATGAATGCAAACCAACCATTACTTGTCACGACTTTTCTTGCTAATACTCCGGAAGAAGCGGACTGCTTGCTATCTTCTGATTACGGTCAACCGCTATATCTTCGCATATTGGAAACAATGAGCAAATGTCATGGAATGGAAAAAGTCGTTATCTCTAATATCTCACAATGTGAATCCATGGCACAAAAATATCATTTTAGACACTTAAGGCCGATCGGGAATCTATCTGTACAACCATTGGCAACATTACACTCCTGTATCACAGCTTCAAAATTCAATAATATATTCTCCTATAAAAATCCGATTATAATATTAGATTGTCGTTTCCCCTTTATTTCAACCCAAACAATAGCTAATGCATTAAAGGAATATAGAAAACGCGATTGCGAATTATTAATTTCCGTGTCTACAGCCAATGACAATCCAATTCAAATTCATCAAGGGAATAAGCTTATTGAAATGGGTTTGATTTCCTTTATTGATAACCCTCAAAAGCCTCCTAAATGGCTTACAAACTTTAACATGCAATACCAAAAAAATGACAAGAATTACAAAACGACATTACCTTTACCAATTCAATGGAAAAACTTAAGCATTTATGGAGAATTGAAACCCGGTCACATTGCTGCCTTATGCCAAATGAGTTTTAACCCAAATTCTACATACCGATTTTTAACGATTGAATATCTAAAATATTTTTATGTGTCAAAGTCATCTATACTGGGCTATTATAGACGTGAAAACGAATCTTTAGGAAGGTGTCTTATTAATAGTGACCTTTTAATCCAACATCCTTATTTTAGAACCGTTGGAATCCCCCCTTTTACAAATTTAAATTTTATCCATACAGTATGCATAAAAAATAAAAAAGACGATTCATCACTCTATTTAACTTTTCCAAAGTTGGATTTACCTATAGATGCAACTGTTCGTATCTGGCCATATAAGAATGGAAAAATCAAAAATAAAAAGACCATTGAAATCCCGTTAGCAAACAAAAAAAACTTATTTGCCGCCAATAATGATGCTAAGCAAATATTTGGCACCCTAATCAAATTGCCTTCAATTATTTCCAGGCAAATTGATGGTTTTTCATACGCAATCTTTTCGCCTAACAATACAGAGCCTGATTTTATGGAACCAGTAGCATTTGCTAATTATCCCTATTCCTATGATGGTACCTCCAGACAATATATCAATCAATCAGGTGAGAGTATTAGAGGAAGACAAAATTTTGAAAAAATTTTTACAAGTAATTCTTCAATCATGATTATGAAAAAAAATAAAATTTTAGAAGTAGCTGTGACTTCAATTAATAATTCAGTTGTCAGTCCATTTCAAATTCCTGAGAACGAATCATTTATAGTGGAAAGTTTATTTGACCTGGCCCAACTATAGTGAAC
>NZ_LT828568.1:15087-33320 GCF_900170035.1 Desulfamplus magnetovallimortis
CCACTACCCTAAAGGAATAGGGGTTTTACTTCATTTTTATAAATTTATAAAAAATAAATTCAATTAAAATCCCCTGTTAATTGAGAGATGTATGATAGATTTTATAAATCTTGAAGAGTTGTTTAGCAATTGCCTTGATGAAGCAAAAAAATTTGATTTAGCAGGGTATACCGATAAAGCATCCTCGATGCTTAAGAAAGCTGAAAGATGCCATAATCTCATTGTTGATCAGACTCTACGAAATGCCTTATTATCACATATATTATTGGAACACGCTGAATCAACTCATTTGAACCCAAACAATATTTTGGAATACGAAAATATCGCCAGAGCAAATCATTTTAAAAATACAAGCAAATCTAATATTCATCATTCAATGATGAAACGATATAGCTTAGAAAACGCATATGCCATGCACGCACTTTGTTCTGCTCAGAAAATGCAATCCAAAAAGATGTATCAGCAAACTGAAAAACTTCTAAGAAATACTTTGCAACGTAATAGCCTCTCTGCTCCACTGGTCGCCCAAAAATGGAGAGAAGCTGCCGATAAAGTTAAATTAAATACATCAGAAAGCAATCAAAATAGCTCCCCATGGATAGAATTCAAAATAAGCAAAATAGATCAACACACTAGATTCAGAAATTCATGTGCTATCCTGCAATCCCAAAATGATTTCATAGTCGTCAATGGAATTGATGGACTCATAACAATTTATGATAAAAATGGACAAAGCATCAATAGTTATCAAACTTACCTTAAATATCCTAAGGGGGTCAAGGATAGTGAGGAAACATTATATTTTTTTGACAATCAATATATTGTTAAGTTAGATAAACATTCATGGCCTGCATCGACCACCACCCCTTATCATGAAAATCATAATGGTGATTTTCAAGGCAAAAATTTTAAACAGATTAATCAAATTCCATTTCCAGCATCAAAATTTTTTTTGGATAATGCGTCTTTATTAAGTGCAACAAGCTATAAGAAATATCTATATATTTCTTATCTATTGATACATAAAAATATCTGCCAGGGTGGAATACTTTCCATTGACACTAAAAGTGGTAAAACTATCAATAACTATCAATTACAAGATTCACTACCATACATTGCATCAGATGAGAAAATAATTTATATTTTAAATGCTTATAAAAAGAATATTTATTTGTTTAATATCTCAGAGATAGATCAAGGTTGTATATCCTTTGAAAATAATAATAACAACTATCTTGGCAGCATAGACAATCAAAGTATTAAATTAGACATGAGTCTTTTTACCAGCTTACCCCTGTTCTTCAATTATCACAAAAAAAAATTATGGATTTGCGATGCAACAACAATAGTTGTTTTATCAGAATCAGGACAACTTATAGGACGATTCGTGCTTCCTTATGTATTAAAACAGAATGTTCAAATCACTGGCTTTACGATAAATGATCCTGCTGATAAAATTTGTATATTTGACTCTTTATCCCAAACTATTATTTACATAAATGTCATTATAAACGACCTCTAACCGAGAGGCAAAGAAAAACTTCCATGAGCCAGGTATCAAAAAAAATCTTAACACTAAATGAACTATCCATTAAAATTCAGGAATTAAAACTAAAAAAATTTACGATTGTCCATTGTCACGGTGTTTTTGACTTGCTGCACATTGGACATATTCGTTATTTTAAACATGCAAAAAACATGGGTGATATTCTTGTCGTCACACTTACACCTGATCGTTATGTGGATAAAGGGCCGCATCGCCCCGCTTTCCCGGAACAACTGCGAGTAGAAGCTGTTGCATCACTTGATTATGTTGATTTCGTAGCCCTTAATCTATGGGATACGGCCGAAAAAACATTACAAAAAATACTTCCTAATGTTTATGTCAAAGGTTCGGAATTTAAAATTCCCCAAAGCGATCCTACAGGTAAAATGGGGCGTGAAGCTAAAATATGTGAACAGATTAAGTGCAGGCTGACATTTACGGATGATATTATTTTTAGTTCTACAAATCTAATTAACCGTTATTTTTCCAGTTTTTCAAGCGAAATACAAGGATACCTCAGTTTTTTTAAAAAAAGGCATTCCATTGAAAAGATAAACTTCATTCTAAATCGTATGAAAGAATTAAAGATTTTGATTGTAGGCGATGCAATTATTGATGACTATCATTATTGCGAGGCTTTGGGAAAGTCATCAAAAGATCCTATTTTGGCATTACAATATAAATCCAACGATATGTTTGCCGGTGGAGCCTGTGCTGTTGCAAACCACCTTGCTGAGTTTTCACGCTCTGTTACTTTATTAACTGTGCTCGGCGAAAATGATTCTCATGAAACATTTATTAAATCAAGGCTAAAAAACAATATTTTGCCCATTTTTATAGAAAAACCGGATAGATGTACCCCACTCAAACGCCGATTCATAGACTGTTACTCAACAAACAAGCTATTTGAAGTCTGTTTTCTTGATTCCACTCCCCTGACAGATGATCGAGATACTTTTATGGCTGAAACAATTTGTCAAGCAAGCATGGATTGCGATCTTGTAGTAGTTTCAGATTTTGGTCATGGAGCTGTAGGTACTAAATGCGTAGAAACACTTAATAACCTTCAAAAACCAGTAGCCGTAAACACACAGGCAAACGCAGCAAACAGGGGCTTTAACACCATATCCAAGTATCCAGGTAAAAAAATGGCATGTATTGCGGAACATGAACTTAGGCTTGAATGCAGAGATGATAGAACTCCTGTACGCCCTTTAATTGAACGCTTGGCGAGTAGGCTGGAACTGGATATGCTTATTGTAACCAGAGGGCACCTGGGATGTGAAATTTACTCATCTGACATTCCAGAATTTATATCTGTTCCTTCATTTATAACCAGGGTAACTGATCGTATTGGTGCCGGAGATGCCTTTCTTTCAATGGCAGCAATGGGATATGCCTTAAAACTTGAACCTGAACTGTCCGGCTTTCTTGGTATAATCATGGGTTCACTGGCTATTGGGGTTATAGGTAATCAAAAACCAATAACTGAATCTGAAATCAAAGCGTTTATTACCTCCCTTTTAAAATGAAAGTTGACTTTCCAATATTTGATCGTTCAAAGCTAAAACTTTTGAAACTCAATCATCGACAACATGACATGAGATTGGATCACGTCATGGATCTACGGATGAGTGAACCCGTGGTTGAGCCTTTCACATCTATCGGACAATCTATAAAACAAGCCAGAGACAGTTGTGCAAATGTAATCCTAATGATAGGTGCCCATGTTATTCGCTCTGGGGTACAGCGTTTTATTATTGACCTCATGGAAAAAGGTATGATCACCTGTTTAGCAGTTAATGGAGCAGGGCTGATACACGATTTTGAACTTGCTCTAATTGGTGCCACTACTGAAAGCGTGCGTAAATATTTACAAAATGGTCAATTTGGTCTATGGAAAGAAACTGGAATCATAAACGACATCATTATTGATGCGGCAAAAAATGGTTGCGGGGCTGCAACTGCTGTAGGTAAATATATTGAAAAACAGAAATTACAAGGCCGTAACTTATCCCTTCTGGCGGCGGCAAAAAGATTAGGTATTCTTTGCACATGCCACGTAAGTATCGGTCAGGATATTGTACATGAGCATCCCAATTGTGACGGTGCTTCCTGGGGTGCAAGCAGTTACACTGACTTCCTTCATTTTGCTGCTCATCTGGATAATCTTCAAAGCGGAGTTATAATGAATTTAGGCAGTGCTGTTATGGGTCCTGAAGTATTTCTTAAGGCTTTGGCCATGGCAAGAAATATTGCCAAACAACAAGAAAAACAGATTAATCAGTTTACAACTCTTGTAACGGATCTTGCACCATTGCCCGATGAAATAATGATAGAGCCTCCGAAAACTGAACACCTCTATTACTTCAGACCATGGAAGACATTACTATCACGAAGCATCTCCTCAGGAAGCAAAAGCTATTACGCCAGAATGCACCATAGTAAAAGCGTGCCGCAAATATGGATGGCCACCGTGGAAGCAGAACAAAATACAGAGTAAATTACTAATGAAAATAATTCCTTTTTTAAATCTAAGTATTCCAAGTGAAGCAGAACGTTTGGAATTGCTTAACGCAATAGATACTGTTTTTCAACATGGACGCATAATTCTTGGCCCGGAAGTAAGTGAGTTTGAAAACACAATGGCTAAAAGATGCGGACGAAAATGGGCAAAAGGGGTAAATTCAGGCTCAGACGCATTATATCTATGTCTTAGGGGATTAGGAATTGGGCCTGGTGATGAGGTAATAACAACATCTTTATCATGGATTGCCACAGCAAACGCTATAACCCTTACCGGTGCAAAACCTGTTTTCGCTGATATTCAGGAAGACTTGAATATTGATCCAATTAGTGTTTCAAGACTAATAAACCCTAAGGTAAAAGCTTTGCTTCCTGTTCATTACACTGGCAAAATTTGCAACATGGAAAAACTACAAAAGATTGCCAATGAACATAATATTTTATTGATTGAAGATGCAGCACAGGCATTTGGAGCCAAAAGGTATGGAAAAACAGCAGGCTCTTTCGGTGATGCGGCATGCTTCAGCCTTAATTCCATGAAAGTGTTAGCAGCATGTGGGGAAGCCGGATTCATTACAGGTGATAACACAACCCTTCAAGAGCGTATTGAATGGCTGCGTTACAATGGAACAATCAATAGAGAATCCTGTGTAGAGCCGGCTTTAAACAGCCGAATGGATACAATTCAGGCAGCAATACTTCTAAAACGCCTCTCAAATTTCAAAAAAAAATTAACCGACGCCGAGAAATTGCAGCATTTTATGAGCAATTTTTCAAAAATACTTCCCTTAAATCAAAAGTGAAAATCCCTATAGAGGCAGATGGTGAATATGATGTATATTACACCTATACCCTTAAAGTTGAAAATCGAGATGGACTTAGAGCATTTTTGATGGACAGGGGAATAGAAACCAAGATTCATCACCCTATTTTAATGCCAGAACAGCCGGCGTACCGATCTTCAGCAAAAGGAGAATGGCAGTTTGCAAGTGAAAAGGTGAAGCAAGTCATAAGCATCCCGGCAAGTGAAGTTCTCTCTGACAGTGATGTTCAATATATTGCCCACAATATCATAGATTTCTATAAAAAATAAAAATTTACCGTGCAAACACCCCCTTCAATTATTAATGATTTGGCGGAGGATGAAAGCCTTGACAGTTTATTATCATATGTTTTTTTGTTTTATAAAATATAATATTTTTCTAAAAATATATATTTCAGCATGACAGCTATTTTTTTTTCGAAACAAAACATTATTGACCTTTCCCTTGCCTCCATTGCAAAGCTGAAACCACTTGCCCAAAAAGCAGCATTTCGGCGTGCAAGGTACTGCCTTCATCGATCCCATTCTGATTCTGTGCAGGAAATGATTATAGCTATGCATATGTCAACTTATGTCAGACCACACAGGCATGGTACAAATATATCCGAATCATTTCACATGATCGAAGGTGAACTGGATATTATTTTGTTTCGGGAAAACGGAGATATTGATCAGCGTGTTGAAATGGGAGATCTTCAATCTGGAAAATCAATTATATACCGAATGAATTGCAATATATGGCACATGGTCATTCCGAAAACTAAATATGTTATCTTTCATGAAACAACTACGGGTCCATTTGAGCCTATAAATGCAGACTTCCCTGAATGGGCACCGCTGGAAACAGACACAGTTGGCATATCTAAATTATTTAAATATATAAACAATCATAAAATTTTAAAGGATTTGGTATGAATAGCAAAGATATCTCAGAAATTATTCAATCAATTCAATCAAAGTTTGGTGATCAGACCAGCTCTTTTGATATATATAAAACCTTGCTGTCACTTATTAGTTTTAAAAGAGATAAAAATAACGTTATTCTATTAGTAAATGATTCTGTGTCAACAAACATCAACGATTTTATCAATTCAATATATTACTATAATCTTGATTATTTTAATACATATTTTAAACACTCGATGGAAATGACTTATATTGGGATTTATTTTGATAGAGCTTATTTTCATGACCATTTAACACCGTTAATTGATCTTTTTAATGCCCGTGATTGTTATGAACCTGTTTCCATAGTAACGCCCTACTATATTGAAAGTATATCAAAATCAGTAATTAATGATATTTCAAAACACTTTATCATTTTTGTACCTGATAAAGTAAAACTGCAAGAATTGAATTTTCTATCACTTATATTTATGACTGATGTTTGGTATATGGAGCCGCTATTCCCCCAAACAATTAAAAAAATTGCAATTAATCATCAAGCCAACGGGTCATTCTGTAATAATGTTATGACAATGGGAAGATATTGCGACTATATATTATGCAGTTCAAACGAGCCGTTTGATGAATACTACAACAATGAATTTATATCTGATATATTTCCCCCATATACAGTAAAACATAATTCTCGGGAAATATGTGCAATTCCTGCCGGAAATCCAAAATTATCATATATACATAACAATGTTAAAATCAGTCTTGGATCAAATAAAATCATATATCACTTAACACGATTAGGAAAATTAACAAACCCCGAGCATACTATTTCCCAGACAATCGAATCCATTTTAAATACATTTAAAGATAAAAAAATAGTTATTAGATGTGTAGCAGAAGACTATAAATCAGAAATATACAAACGAATTATTGTTCCATATACTCATATCTATTCCAAACGGCTCATTGTCGACAAAAGCTCATCTTATCTGATAGAATATAAATATGGTGAAATCATGATTTCTCATGATGTAAATGATGCAGCATCTTTCCGACTGGCATCTGGTATTCCTAATATAGTGTTTGAGCCCTCGGAAAAAGAAGCTGCTATAACGTGTTTATCAAATAATACATACTATGCTCATTCATCAGAACAACTAATTACTTGTATAAAGGAAACATATGAGCATTATGATGAAATTATAAAAAATAATCATAAAATTGCAGAACAGGCAATTATGCATATATCAGATGGTCTCGACTATCTGATGAACTCCATAGACTTTATTTTACAGGATAAAAAACGTACTGAATGGCGATATTTTCCTTTATATAAAAATCAGTCTTTTAAAATATCTCCATTTATGCAAATGAAATTATCTATGGATTTAATTCATCAGTATAATGAAGAGTTAAATCTGGAAACAACTTCTAATAAGCTCCCTAAAATGCCAATTGAGCTGATTAATGAATGTATCAACCAATATGCTGATAATATAGAACTATTATTATTATCTGTTAAATTATTAGAAAACTATGTAAATAAATATGGATATTCATCCCCATATCATGTTGTCTTATATATTACGGCTCTGGATAAACTCACTGAAATTGTCAATCAAAATAAACAGTCATGGCTCCCATCAGCCGCCCCGAATCATGAAAAAGATAAAGGAGGGGGGCACGGTAAAAAAAACGAGTATTATAGTATAACTCAAAACAAGATCAAAAAATTAGGTATCCGAGTTATTTTGTACTTTTGTCATAATTGGAATCGAGATGACCATAAAAGCCATGCATATTATAGTTCAAAAAATATTAATTATATTTTTGATAATCCTTTTAAAATATTAAAAAAATTTATGCATATTATCGAAGATGACCAATTTTTTTTATACTTATAATATTTGCTCAAAATTTATCAATTGATTTAAAACTTAAGGTATTGAATTTATGATTATTTGGTTGATAGGCTTGTCTGCATCTGGAAAAACAGCTATAGGTAAAAAAGTTTACCAATTATGGAAGCAATCGGAACCAAATACAGTTTTTGTTGATGGAGATGAGATAAGAGAAATTTTTAAACATGACAGAGGAGACTCACCCTATACAATTGAGGGGCGTAAAATAAATGCAGACAGGATTTGTGAACTCTGTGCTTGGTTAGACCGCCAGAAAATCAACGCTGTCTGCTGCATTTTATCTATTTTTGATGAATCCAGAATATGGAATCGAAATAACTATTCAGATTATTATGAAGTTTTCATATCTGTGCCTTTAGATATATGCAAAAAACGAGATATAAAAAAACTGTATGCCAGTGCAGAGCAAGGAATTTTGAAAAATGTCGTTGGTATGGATATTCCCTTTCATAACCCTACTACTTACGATCTAATAATTGATAACAGCCCTGAACTAAATGAGTTTGATTCCTTGGCAAACGAAATTCTTTCATCTGCATTACAAAACAGAAAAAAAATCAAATACATATACTCCAAAGGCAATTTAATAGAAAAGCCAAACACCTACTTTTATTCTAAGGTTATGGGGATAGATTTTCTAACGGTTTGGATTAATTCGCGGCGAAAAATACAAAAACATTTAAATCTCAAATATCCTGAATACCTTTCCAAACAAGACAATCTATTAAAAAACAGTTCTCTTGAATTCAATATCGATTCTAATCTCAATAATATAAAAAAAATCTCAATACTACATAAATGATTTATATAACAAAATAAAACAAAACAATAATAAGAAAACGTCTATTGATACACAATCACTTTTAACAGCTATGAATACCCTAATTAGTGCTAATGAAGAGCAACTGGCAGACAAGCTTGAGTATTTTATGCAAAACCTGTTAAAAAAATTCGAGTTATCAAAGCATGTTCATCAATTTTATACATTTTCATTTAAACCTGATCCTCCAGAGGCTTATACCAACATAAGATTATATTTGCAGTTAGCACTTATTTTTGATTTGTATTATTCAAAATATCAAATCATTCAATATCTTAACGGCCTTATCAAATGCATGGACACTCTATGTTCCCAATACCAAAGATTTTCTGATGAAAAAGATATAAAGCAGTTTAGTTTTTTAATATCCAGTGAGATTAATTATATTTTAACGTTATCAAAAAAATTAGGTATTAATTTTGAAACTCAATAACGTATTATTTATGGCAGCTTTCACCACAAGAAGCCAAAGCTATGCACAAGCTATGAAGAGATCAAACCTGCACCCGGAAAATGTACTGCTGTTTGGTAATGTTGAGGGAAGCCTTCCTGGTCAATTGATAGATAAAATCCAAAAAACAAAAACTCATAATTCAAATTCGCTATTTTATCCTGATTTTAATGAACCATTATTACAAACATGTAAATATGCAAAATGGAATTTTGAAATATTATCAACAAATTCTATCAAGGACCCGATAATTCAAAAACAGGTAGAACAAATAAAACCTGAAATGATTATTTATTCAGGATATGGTTCCCAGATTGTTCCTGAAAAGCTCATTAACCTTGGTATCCCAATTCTGCATTTACATAGTGGTTTCATTCCTGATTACAAAGGAAGCACGACATTATACTATAGCTTGCTTCAAGATAATGAATGCGGTGTATCAGCAATCCTGCTAAATTCAGAGATCGATTCCGGCCCCATAATAAAACGAAAAAAATATCCACCACCGCCACAAGGGATTGACTTAGATCATCTTTATGATGCCGCTATCAGGGCCGATTTGTTAGTGGAAGTTCTTATAAAGGATTACCAGAATGGTAACTTTAATAAAGTAACTCATCAATCTGAAACAGCTCAATCCTTTTACGTTATACATCCTGTTTTGAAACATTTAGCCATTCTTAAACAAAAAGATAAAAGCTTGAATATTAAATAAAAAGGTCGCCATTATGGTTGCACTTCATGAATATTATATTAAACATGACTTTAATCCAACAACTCATGATATCAAGAATGTTAACAAATTTAATATACACAAGAATAAGCGAGATAATCTTTTAATAAATAAGCTAAATATTCATCCCCGGGTTTGGAATGATGCTAAGGTTTTAGAAATTGGGTGCAGCAGTGGAGAAAATACACTACTATTCGCTTTAATGGGTTCAAAATTGACTATAATAGAACCTATAGAAAAATCTATACAACAATTACAAAATTTATTCATTAATTATAACACAACACATTCCATAAATAAAATATATATCGACCTCATTGACAATGTATATTTTAACGATAAATTTGACATTATTGTTATAGAAGGACTGATTCACTCATTATCAAATAAAAAACTAATTTTACGAAAAATATTCAGTTATTTAAATGATTATGGGCTGTTGATTTTATCAACCTCTAATTCGGTAGGTGGATTTATTGAATTGATAAAATCACTTATTATTCAATTATACTGTAGAAAAAATAAAATTAATCACTTGAGCCAGAAAGTTGAAGCTGCCAAACTATTTTTTCAACAAGACTACAACTCTATCCCGCATTCCAGAAAATTTGAACTGTGGGCAAAAGATGTTTTATTTAATCCATTGATGCTAAATGAATGCTATTATGATTTTGATATGATAATTTCAGATATTTCAGATTTGTCGCCTAATTTTTATTCCAGCTGGCCTTCATATCAACCTGTAAATGATCTAACCTGGCATAAAAAGGTGACTGGTTTAGATAGTGAACTAAATAAAATTTTAGATAGCTATCATTTAAAGGAAAACTCTTTTATTTTAGGAGATATCTTAAACAATATAGAATCATTAGAATTTTTATATAAATATAATAATATAAAAACAAAAGATACAATTCACGATATATATAAATATGCCAACAATATTATTAACCATATTGACATTACGTTACTTATAAATAAATTAAAGGAAATGTGCATATTTAAGCATCCAAAGATTAATAAAGTAATCAATGATATTATTATTGTATTATCAAATCTTTCTCCAGGCAGTTATATGGCTGCATCTAACTTAAGATCATATTGGGGGGTTCCCAATCACTATATTGTTTTATCAAAAGGTTTTATATGAAACACATTAGCAGCAAAACCATATAGTTATCCGTTAACTTTTGGAATAACAAAAGCCTTTAATTTGGAATAGGCATGTTGGTTTTTGAATATATTTGCCGCCTGAATTTTATTGTTTGTCAATGGTGCGTTTTAAAGTACTGTAATTTCAAGAATCAGTAAGTCAGCCTTATTTTTACATAGTTTTATATGCGTAGTTCCCTCAAGGAGGGACTAACAGTTTGTTGTGCTACAAGGCCGACCAGTCATGTTATATTCGCGCTCAATGCCTTCAGTTCTTATCCCGACTTGTTTTTACTGATGCAAGAATGTCCAGTGCAATAAAATATTTTAAATAATTTATTACATTTTTATAATAATGATCAAGCGGTACAAGGAACTACATTATAACCAAGTGCATCAGCTTTTTTCTTGAGATTATAAATGGCTCGTTCTTTCTCTGAGCCGGTAAGAAAATCTTCACCAAGATCCCGATAGGTATCCCCATTCTTGATGATATTGTAAATCGCTTTTCCGATCCTGTGAGCGATTGCTACTATAGCCTTTTTTGCACCTCGTTTTGCTTTTAATTTATAGTACTTGGCTTTATAGTATGAACCTTTAGTTTTAATCGCTGCCCATGCCACCTGAATCAAAAGAGTTTTCAATGGATGGTTTCTGACCGGGCTTCTGCCGCTTTTACGTTTGCCGGCACTTTCATTATTGCCGGGGCATAAACCAGCCCAACTGACAAATGCAGCAACACATGCGAACTCTTCCAGTGTGATACCAATTTCACCGATAATGGCTTGAGCTGATTTTTTATCAATTCCGGGGATTGCATCCAGACGATTCAACAAATCTTCATGTTCCTGTGTAAGTTTGCTCACCCTTTGGTTGATTGCTTTGATCTGTGCTTCAAGCGTTGCTATTGTATCCATCATTCCAATTAATTGAAAGCGGTGATGATCTTTGAAAAAGCCCTGAATGCTTGCGTGTAGCTCTTTTACTTTTGACTTGAGGCTTCCTGATGCATTCTCTTGTATCTCCTCAATGCTAATATCTGTTTTTGTACACAGAATATTAATCAGATTACGTCCTGTTTTACCAAACAAATCAGAGACTACCGAATCAATTTTTATATTGGCTGTAATAAACAGTTTATGAATACGCCTCTTATAATCTGCTGTTGTCTCAGTATACGTTTTTATCAAACGGGTCAGATCTCTTACCTCCCGAATATTATCCGGAGGAATAAAACTGCCTTTCAATAATCCATGACGGAGAAGTCCCGCAAGCCATTTACTGTCGCTTAAATCTGTTTTGCGTCCGGAACATTTTTAATATGCCGGGCATTAACAAGAAATACCTTCATTGAATCCTCAAGAATATTATGAATCGGCCGCCAGTAAACTCCCGTGCTTTCCATGGCTACAACAGGGCAGTTATTTGATATTAGCCACTTTTTCATCTCATACAACGACTCGGTGAATGTATTAAATTCTCTCAGTTCATGTATCTCTTCACCATTCCTACCTACTGTCAGCAGACAAGCTGAAATTTTATCTTTATGAACATCCAGTCCACAACAAACAGGGTGAATAATTTGAATAAACGTGCTATCTATTTTTTTGGTCATGGTTATCCTCATTTTAAAAAACGTTGTGGTTTAAAAAAATTAAGATAACTATGACCTTTTCAGCTTTAAATCAAGTGTTTCTATCTTCGTTGTGCCCGCCAGGGCATGGCCGTTATATAAAAGTCCCTTTACCAACTCACCCCTTGCAACTCTCCACGCCGAAATTAATGGGGAATCTACTGCTTAAAAAGCTTTCATGGTTTGTTGTGACAAACTGGTTTGCCATGGTTATTATACAATAAATGAAAATATTATCATAATTTTTTTATATCTTTTATCTTCTATTTTACATTTTGATCTTAAAACAGATTACCTTCCTTATAAAACAACTTTTATGAATTAACCAACCTACATTATGAAATTTTTTAAATTTACATATTTACTATCAAAGCTAAATCAAAAGCTTCAATACTGCTTTTATAATATTGCAGGCTATTTAATCTATTTTTTACTATATATTGTTCAAATATTTAAAAAAGTAATTGTCATTCAAATGTGGACAAATAGAATAGGACATTTAGCCAATGATACAAACAATTTTCTACAAACCATAAACCATAATTATAATAAACCTTTCATAGTAGGTATTCGTGAAAAACAGATTGCTAATAACCAGCTATTAAAAATCTATTCTAAATATATCCATATTGTACATCCAATTTTTAAAAAAATTATAGATAATTCAGTTTTAAAAGAATCTGAATTTTATTTTGGACATATTCATCAATATACTTTTTCCAAGGAATACAATTTTAGTTCAATTAAAATAAATTATTCTTTTAATAAAAAAGAATATCATTATGGAAAAAAACAACTCATTAAAATGGGAATTGACTCATGGTTTGTATGTTTCCATGCAAGGGATCCATATTTTTTAAAAAATCAACTACCGGGAATGGATTTTTCTTACCATGACTATCGGGACTTTGATGTCAATGATATGATTCCAGCAATGGAATATATTACCCGGCAAGGTGGATACGCAATTCGGATGGGCAGTCACACCGAAAAACTACTTAACAGCGACAATCCCAAAATTATAGATTATGCGAATAAATTTCGTTGTGATTTTATGGATATCTGGTTACTTGCTAACTGTAAATTTTATATTGGATCAGATTCTGGAATAGGGGCTGTCCCTTTGATGTTTAATAAGCCTGCTGGTTTTATAAACATGAGCCAAATTAAAGATATTTTACCTGAACCAAACTGTTTGGTGATACCAAAATTGAGAAATAAAAATGGCCGTATTCTCTGTTTAGATGAAATGTTAATGCATAATTTCTACTTCAGCCATGAATGGAAAGAAAATGGAATTCAATTAATAAATAATTCCCCTGAGGATATTCTTGATTTAACTAAAGAGATATACACATACTACAATAATGGTAAAATTTGTATTGAAAAATTTATATCTAAAAAAGCTCAAGATGCTTTTTTCAATACAAAGTATAAAAAACAGATCTATTTTGGATGGTATTTTGGAGATAAATTTTTTAATAAAATTTTTTATTTAACTTAACTAAATGCCCATGTACTAAATTTTAGCATCCCACAAATATACAAATCACAATGGTATTTTTAAGCCCTAAATACAACAAATATTTTTACTATTTTCCTATATTGCAAACAAATCTTTGACAAACTTAAAAGTTAATGAAATGACAATTAATTATCTTTTTTCATCCAAAGCTAAAACCCTCAAGTGGTTAAAACTTAATTCACAGCTCTCCATTCCATCTACTACCTTGGTTTATGCAAAAGATTGGTGCAAAAATCCTGATTTAGTAATTGATCAAATAATCCAAAAATACCCCAATAAACTGTTAGCTGTACGAAGTTCTAGCTCAATGGAGGACAATGTTTCAAACTCAGCTGCTGGAGCTTACTCTTCTGTTTTAGACGTTCCATCATCTCCAGAAAAAATAAAAAATGCCATAAATAAGGTGTTTAACTCTTACGGTATGTCAAGCCTACCTGATACGGAAGAGCTATTTGTCCAGCCCATGGTTAAAAACATAGTTGTTAGTGGTGTTATTTTAACAAGAGTGCTGGCAGACGGGGCCCCGTATTATATAATCAACTATGATGATGAATCAGGACGCACCGATACGATTACCGGAGGAATTGGCGTTAACAAGACGGTCTCTGTATATCGTAATGTTACCTCAGAGTGCTTTGACTCAGAAAGACTCAGTAGATTTGTTGAATTTGCCAGAAGAATAGAAAAAATATGTCGAAATGATGCTCTAGACATTGAGTTTGGAATGGATAAAAAAGGAATACTTTACCTTTTCCAGGTTCGCCCGATCTGTTCAACAAAAAACTGGAAAAAAAACACGGATGAATTAATCAAAAAACGAATTTCTTATGTAGTAAATTTTTTAAATACATGTTTTAAATGCAAGCCCATGCTTTATGGAGAAAAAAACATTTTAAGTGTTATGTCAGACTGGAATCCGGCGGAAATATTAGGAGTTACTCCTCATCCCCTAGCGGCTTCCCTCTATCGTTCATTAATTACACGCAAAGTGTGGCGGCAAGCAAGGGCATTCATGGGCTATCGCAATATGCCGGCAGAGGAATTAATGACTCTCATAGCCGGACGCCCCTATATTGATGTTCGTACCAGTTTCAATTCATTTCTGCCAGAAGGTTTGCACTCCCAAATTGCTGAAAAACTTGTTAACGCATGGCTTAAGAGACTTGAAAACAAACCAGAATTACATGACAAGGTCGAATTTGAAATCGCCGTTACAGCGATGGACTTTTGTTTTAATTCATACTTCAACAAACGATATCCTGATCTTCTTTCTCAGCAAGAAGTTTTAGAATTTAAACAACATCTCTGTTTATTGACTTCCCGCTGCCTTGATCTTAGTGTATCCGGTTCAATAGCTCAAGCCGAGCGTAGCATTGCAAAATTATACCAAAAACAACAGAAACGACATCTTCCAGGCGAATCCTATCTTTGCCACATTGTACACTATTTAGAAGAGTGCCAAACATTAGGTACATTACCTTTTTCCATATTGGCACGTCATGCATTTATTGCCGAAAATTTTCTTAAAACAGCTATAGATAGAGGTGTACTTGACAGTAAACGTGTTGCAAAATTCAAGCGATCAATTACAACAATTTCAAGCAGCATAAGTAGTGATTTTGCACTGGTAATGAAAGGTGAAGAAGATAAATCTCTATTTCTTTCAAAATATGGTCATTTACGACCAATGACATATGATATTTTATCGCCGTGTTATTCAAACAGAGGTGCCCTTTTCGACAATATCAATGAGTTACCAACTTTAAATCCAGTAGTAAAATTTACTCTTTCAAAAAAAGAGACTCATGATCTAAATCTACTTTTACATGAAGCTGGTTTAGGAAAATATTCTTCCATCTGCTTATTTGAATATATCAGAAGGGCTATTGCCGGACGTGAATACAGTAAATTCATATTTACCAGAAATATTTCTGATATTCTTGAAATGGTTACTCTGTGGGGTGAATCCTTTGGTTTCAACCGTGAAGATCTGGCTTATCTGACTATAGACACAATTACTGCATGGAACAATATCAGTCTGCTTTGCGATGCAAAAGAATATTTTCAGAGGAAAATTGAAGAAGGACGAGAATTATATTCATTAGGAAAAAATATGCAACTGGGTTACATTGTTAGATCACCTGCAGATATTTTCATAATCCCACAACATCGTAGTGCTCCTAATTTTATTGGATCTGGCTATACAGAGGCACCATTTGTTTTTTTAAATGCTCATTCATCATGTGAAGACTTACAACCCCTTTATAAGGCCATTATATGTATTGAAAATGCAGACCCAGGCTATGATTGGATATTTACCCGGGGCATTCAAGGACTTGTGACAAAATTTGGAGGAGCCAATTCACACATGGCTATAAGATGTGCGGAGTATGGATTGCCAGCTGCTATTGGAGTTGGAGATAAATTATTTTCCGAATGCATTACAGCATCCAAAGGTGTCTTGAATATTGACAACCGGACATTGAAAGCATATCAAAATGCCCATTAAGCGTATTGGAATAACCATGCGTATGGTGAAAAGTGGTTTCAGAAAAGAATTACGCAACGAATTGGCACACGACTGGACAATATTCTTATCCCGGGTACTGAAACAGACGACATTTATACCAGTTCCTAATATTGGACAATCTGTGATCAAACAATGGGTTGAATCCTTGAATTTGGAAGGAATAATATTAACAGGCGGGGATGATTGGGGAATTTTTCCATTACGGGACGAGACAGAAAGAACCCTGTGTCTCTGGGCAATTGAGAACAACTTGCCATTACTGGGAGTTTGCAGGGGAATGCAGGTACTTAATCATGTACTTGGCGGCAAATTACCAAGTCAGGAAAAAGGTGGTATCAGCAGCCAAACACATGTAGGAACATATCATAATGTATATATTGCAAATGAATATCTGGCAGTAAACTCGTTTCATACAGGAATCTTAGAGAACAAAGATATATCGAGCGACCTCTCTGTATGGGCAATCGCAGAAGATAACAGTATTGAAGCTGTCCGAACTCAAAACAGACTTGCATATGGTATTATGTGGCATCCAGAACGTGAAAAAGCACCGCAGATAATTGATTTAACAATATTTAACAAACTTTTTGTGCAATCATGATTCAGCAAGCCCTTATTCTTGCGGCAGGCCGCGGTTCCAGGATGCAAGAGGCAACGCTATATATGCCAAAATGTTTAATTTCACTACAAGGGAAGCCAATGTTGCATTGGCAAATTGATGCAATCCGTGCAAACCAAATCAGTCACATTACAGTTGCATGTGGATATAAATCTGAAATGATAACAGGTGTTTTCAAAACTGTCCATAATCCTTTATGGGCAGAAACAAATATGGTCAGCACAATGCTATGTGCATTACCTTCATTAGATAACTCACCTTGCCTCGTATCATATTCAGATATTTTATATCATCCAGACCACATTAAAGCATTTCAAGGATGCCCCTATGAAATAGCCGTTCTTTACGATACTTCCTGGAAATCCTTGTGGGAACTTCGATTCTCAAATCCGCTTGATGATGCGGAAACATTTATTGAGGATAACGGCCAACTCCAAGATATCGGTCGAAAAACTGATTCATATGATGACATAAAGGGACAATTCATGGGTTTATTATATTTTACTCCTACAGGATTTTTACTTGTAACCGACTATGTAAAAACACTGTCAACAGACCAAATTTCCTGCCTTGACATGACATCTTTATTACAACGATTACTAGCAGAACATATTAAAATAGGTGCTATTCCTGTAAGCGGGAAATGGTGTGAGGCGGATTCACGGCAAGATATTATGTGTTATGAAAATGAGATAATGAAACATCAGCAAATGGATACTTACTGGCTGCATGACTGGCGCTAACACTGCTCAATGTGGGCATAAACAATCTGTTTTATACAAAAAATAAACCTATGATAAAATCTAACAAAATTATTGATAGAGAAGAGGTCGCAAGACTCAGCGACTCTAAATATATTCTTGTATTTGACCATATCCCCAAATGTGCCGGAAGAACAATTAAATATATTTTGGATAGCTGCATTGCAAAATCTAAAGCTCTGGATCATCTCTCTGATCTTACAGGGTTTAATATGGATGAATCATTCGATTGTTTCATGGGACACTACTCATGGGGAATACATGAAGTTTATTTAGTATCTGCTGAATTTTT
>NZ_LT828569.1:0-15927 GCF_900170035.1 Desulfamplus magnetovallimortis
ATTTTTCATTTTTTCGAGTCAAGCATTATTGTATATGCATCAGAACTGTTTCTTACTTCTTAGTGTACGTAAATCATAAATCTTCTTTTGTACTAAAATCGTTATCTATCAAGTAATTATAGATAAATATGATTTCAGCGGCAAAATTATATTGTATCTTAATCTATTCCAGGCAAAATTATTTATCAGGCATCATGGATGATGTACTGGATAGTATCCAAAGATAATTATATTTAAAAAAATCAGTATATCAGGCGCTGCTTAAGTTCCATAAAGAATCAGTAAGACAAAAAATAGTATTAAATATAGTAGGTGCTTACCATATATCAGTAAGCACCTTATTTGTTTTATTATGTCAAGATTTCATCAAGAAACCTTGATCGTTTCATATTCTTTCCACTGTAATTCATAGGATATGACAGATAGAGCTTTTCCATAGCCCTGCTCATGCCTACAAATGTAACTCTGCGTTCTTCCTCTATCTCCCCTTGCTTATGGGGGAGCATTCCTTCCATAAGTCCTATCAGGAACACCACAGGGTATTCCAGCCCCTTGGACTTATGAATGGTCATCAGTGATACTCCCTCTTTATTGTTGCTGATCTCTTCCCTGAATGTTTCGGTGTAGTTGATTAAATCCGAAATATTCTGATACTTCCCTGCAACCATTGTAAGCTGGTTTATGTTATCCATTTTTGAGTTGTCAATGCTTGGTACATCATCATCTGAAATGAACTTGTCATACTCAAGACCTTCCCTCAATAGATAGAGCATCTCCGCCGGTTCCAACTGGTTTTTATCTCTGATCAACTGTCCCATGAATCCCACAAACTTTCTCACAATCTTCTTGAGATATGGAAGGTTTATGGGCATACGTTTCAGAGCTTCATAAAGTGAAACATTATTTTTTTCACAGTATTCATCAAGCTCATTGATCAGGGTTTTCCCAATATATCTGTTAGGAATATTGAGAACCCTTCCAAGTGCTTCATCACCTTCATGGGAATCTGGGTCATCAATGAATTTAAGATAATCCAGAAGCACCTTTACTTCAAACCTCTGGTAGAAGCTCTGGGCATTCTCTATGTGGTAGGGAATGTCATGCTGCTTAAAGCTGTCCTCAATTGGTCTGCTGAGTGAATTTGCACGGTAGAGTACCGCAATATCCTTGAACTCATAACTATGACCATGTTTTTGTGTAAGTGCCTTCACCTCATTGACAATTTGCACTGCCTCATCATCTTCATTGGCTGCTTCAATTATCACTGGTTTGTCTCCCGATTTATTATTTGTCTGTAGTTTTTTATCAATTTTTTTGACATTATTATCAATTAATTTCTGACACACATCCAATATCTCCGGTGTTGATCTGTAATTGACATCCAGTATAAATCGTTGACAATCAGGGAATATCTTGTCAAAGTTTAAGATATTACTGATATTTCCACCAGTAAAGCTGTAGATACTTTGAGAATCGTCCCCGCACACCCAGAACGAAGTTCTTTTACCGTTATATATTAATAACTTAACAACCTCTGCCTGTAATGGAAAAGTATCCTGGAACTCATCCACAAGGATGTGACTAAAGGTGCGATGATACTTTTCCCTAATCTCATCATCACTGGATAACAGATTATATGTTTCCAGTAGAAGATCATTGAAATCCTTTAACAGCTTCTTCTTTTTGGACTTTTCATAATAATCGTATATAGCACCTATGGCAGACATGGTTTCATTATCTGCATGGACAGCCTTGAAATCCTCAATACTTACCATGTTGGATTTAGATAAATTTATCTCACTTAATACCAATCCTGTTGGTATATGACGTATTTTCAGATTTTTCATTATCTGTCTAAGAAACTTTATCTGTTCTATGCCTGACAGTATTTCAAAGGTATATCCTTCCTGTTTCAGCAATGAGTAAGCGAAGCTGTGGGTGGTCATAAGCTTTACCCTTAAAGCCTCTTCATTGAGTATTGGAAGTAGTTTTTCCTGCATTGATCTTGCTGCATTTCTGGTAAAGGTCAGTCCCAAAATTGATTCTGGGGATACATTATGTTTCTTTATCAGAAGTGAAATCCTGGTTGCCATGGTGAGCGTTTTTCCAGCACCCGGTATACTTATGGTACATGCAGTACCATACAGAAATTCAGCAGATGCTCTCTGCCTTGGGTTTAACTTGATCTGTTGCATTGATATCATCACCTCTCTTTCAATTTAGTAGATATTCCCTGCATTGATTTGCAAATTCACAGTAGTTGCATTTCCATGTTCCCTGACCATTGGGCAGAAACACTTCCTTCTGGATTCCATTCCATGTTTCCTTTATGATTTTGATGGTACGCTTTTCATCATCGTCACTGCGGTGTGTGTAAATCTGCTTGAACTGTGGAGTCTTGGTTTTCATAAGACAATCCAGCTTTAAGACTATATCATTATTTGCATAACCGTTCTTCTTTGCTGCAAGGTAATAGACCGATAATTGAAAGTTTTGGTCAATTTCATTTATGGTTACTGATGACGACATTGTTTTATAATCGCTTATGATAATGGTGTTGCTTTCGTCTCTTTCAACCAAGTCCATAATACCGATAATGGGTATGTCAATATCGTCAATATTAAATCTAAATGGTTCTTCAACGGCAAGAATCTCGTACTCATCCTTTGGCACCTGGGATATAAATGTCTTGATCATCTCTTTACCCTGTTTGAGCAGTACATCAAAGTTCTTCCCCCTTGAGTACCTGATATCAGGTGTCTTGTTTACATTTGCAGTCCAGTAGTTTTCAAACAAGTCCATGAGTTCCTGTGCTGACAGGGGATTACCAATGAGCTTTTCTTCATTATAGTCTGAAAGCACCTGGTGTATTGTACTTCCGAAGATAAGGTTATCTGATGTAAACTCCCTTGTTGCTTTTTCAACTCTGGAAAACTTGTACTGCAATCCGCAACCGTTGTAGCTCTGGATACTGCTTGCTGAAAGATGCGGCATTGACCTTAACGTTGAAATATTCATTGTTAAATATCCTTTAATATTCAATGATTTATGTAAGTTATAGAGAGTAGAAACAGCTATCCTGTTGATTTATTTCTACTCTCTGGTTTCAAATTTTAGTTATTGATTTTTTATTTCAGAATGGAGTAATCAAGCTGCCTGTTGAAGCTGCTTGATAAATGCTGATGCTTCATTGGAAGAAAGTTTTTCAAGGGGAAGTCTGAAAGCATCCTGCACCATTTTGTCAAGTTCCTCATCAGGTATGCCTTTCCTCTTGCCAAGGTTTGTAATTGCCTTTATCTGGGCTGTACTTGCCTGGGGAGATGTGTTGCTGATACCTGTTTGTCTGATCGGTTTTTCTGTTGCTTCTTCCTTCTTGGAATCTGGTTTCTGAGTTTTCTGATCTTTCTTCGGAGTCGCTTTTGGTTCCTTTGGAGTTTCATTTATATTATTTTCCTTTCTGTTGTTTACAGTAACAGGGTTTCCTTTGGATTGCCTTTTAGGTGGTGTAGAGCCATTGTTTCCACCAATGACCTGATCTAAATCACCTAACTCTTCCAATGCAGTCATCCCGATATTAGTCATATCTCTTAATGCACGAGATTTAGCTCTTGTTGCAGCCATACGCAATATATGTTCTGCTATCATACGATTAACGTTTTTAGGAGATGCGTCACCTATTTCAGTGAACACCTGCTCATTTTTTGAAGTAACGATAGCCATACAAATTGCTTCCATACCGTTTTCCTTGGTAGGATATTGTATTGGTTCAATCTTGATGCTCTTGATTCCAATCTGATGTCCAAGGTCAAGTAAGCCGCTATACAACACGAAATCTTTGCCCTTTATGTTGGATATGAACTGTTCCTTTAGTTTCGGGCATGATTTCCCGTTTTCATCGTTCTCAGTCATTTAAGCCTCCCTTGCTCCCTTAAAAGGGTACATCTTCATCTGGTACTTGAGGATTATTATTTTCTGTATTGTTATCCTCAAAGCCTCTGCCGTCTGTTTTGATGAATTCGATGATATTTGCAATCACCTTAAAAGTTGATTTTTTGTTTCCATAATCGTCTTCCCATTTATCCTGGTCAAGCATTCCTGATACAGCTACTTTTGCACCTTTATGAAGATATTTTTCAACCAACTCTGCTGTTTTCTTAAACGCTGTAATCTTAACCCAGTTTGTCTTGTCCTTTGTGCTTTTAAAAGCCAGTGAGAAGCTTGCTATCTGCATACCTTCATTTGTGAAGAATATTTCCGGGTCTTGTCCAAGATTTCCTATAAGTATTATTTGATTCATAATTATTCCTTTAACTGATAACTTCTTTAATTGATATAAATACATTTTGTAATATTGTGAATTTCAAGTATCTTTTTTGCCAGATACTCATCTCTTGTTGCCATATCAATAATCCCAAAAGCGATTATTGCCTTCATTTCCTCGTATTTCTCCAACGGGATTTTAATAGATGACAGGTTTTTCTCAATTATTTTTACAGTTGTTATTGGGTCTTTTAGACACTTGCTGAATCTTTCAATCCTTGATGCAAGTGCATATGTTGTTTTCTCTCTGTCATCGTGAATCCTTTGGTCTGGAATCCTGTTAAATGCTTCAAGGCATTCCAGTAGCAATGACTCATACTCAGAACTATTTTTGTATTCTAATTTATACATTATGTATTTGATACCCCCTGTGCTATATTGCCATTTCTTCCTCAAACAGTTCTGTTTCTACAGGAAGGGGATCAATTTTAAGTTTCCTTCTGGGCATATCTTCAATGGATAGATCAAGACTGCTCTTGAGGTTCTCCATGTCACTGCGAATGTTATCTCTTAAATTTTGTGAATATTTAAGACTATAGGGGTTTGTATTATTGATGATATGCCTTGCTTCCTCTGCAAGCAGGTTAAGTTCCTCATCTTCAAAGAGGTTCCTTGTTCCAAGATCATCAAGGAAATCATTAATTTTATTGAACATGTTGTTCGATATAACCCTGGGTCTCTCTCCATTATTGTCTAATCTCTCCACAAGGTGAGTTACCACCTGTGAAAACTCTTCTTTTAAAGCTGCAATAGCAGTCTCTCTGGTCTCTTCAATCATTTCCTGAAAACGCTGTTTTTCACGTTCATATATGGCAGGTGAAAGAATGGTTGTTTTCCTTGGAAGATCAACTGTCATGTACCGCCACTGGAACTTGAACTTTGATCTAATATCCACTGGATAATCTGTTTCATCGAAAAGCTCTTTTAAAACCTCCCTTGCGTCTTCCATGCTTCTTTCATAGATTGCTTCAAAATCAGCATAAGAGTCCCAAAACCTTGCTTCAAAGTACTGTAACCGTTCGTCAATTACACTTAATGATTCTTTGGGCACCATGTAAATACCCCCAATGGGGAATGGCAATGAATATTTCTTGATAGTGTTCCTTGCCTGTTGGGTTGCAGTGTTAATTGGCCCCAGAAGGGTTGGGTCAATGAGATACTTCTTTCCACGAAGCCATTCTGCATCTTCACCAATCTTATCAGTTAGAACTGAGTGATTTATGGCTTTGCTGGTTCTCCATACAGATGTTGAAAGCTGTACAAGACATGCTTTCCTGAAAAGTTCCTTATAATCCATTTTTTTTCTCCATTTTGTAGTTATCATCATGACCCAACCATTTGATGATTGAGTCATGGAGGTTTAACTTATGGGGTTAATGTGATTAGCCACAAAGGGGAAGGTGGCGTCTTACAAGCTCCCTGTTTCTCATGTAAAACGATGGCACTAACTCCCTTTCTACCTCACTGCCCAAAAGGTCTTTCACAAATTGAGAGGATTCAAGGCATTCACTTCCTGTAAATCCCTTTGTCTCAACATGCACCTCTCCGTCTGAACAAATATCAATGATGATTTGTTTCAATTTTACTCTCCAGATTGTAATTATGGTTTTTGATTTTTTGATAATTGGAAGGGAAATATTGCAGGTGTTATGACATGCAGAGGGAAAGTCTGATCTTGTTGTTTCTCATCTGTTTTTCAATCATACGATAACCCTTTTGCTTTGCCGATCTTTTTACAGATTCAACAGCATAAGCCTGTTTTAATATCCCTGCATCTTTTCCAATGTACTTTTGCAGACCACCACCTATCCAGCTATCCCAGAGCAGGATATATTTGTTATTCTTTTTAACAACGCCGATCTCAAAGGTGGCGGCAGGTACATGGATAGCATGGGTACAGTGTCCCAATTGCTCTTCTGTGATTCCTTCCGGTAATGGTTCCTGTGAAATCCATTTTCCATACCAGATATAACGCTTCTGGTTCTCCATGAAATGGAATCCAAGCCTTTCACATGCCTGCTTAAGTGCTTCCAGGTCTTTTATTTCAAGCTCTATTTTAGAAATATGCGACATCTTATTTTTCCTCTGTATTATGCAGCAGGAACAACATGGATTTTCCTCTGTTCCTGTGGTTCAATATCTGGTGTGTTGTTAGCAAGCCTTGCACGATTTTGTGCCCATTTTTGAAGATTTGAAATCTCATCTTTCATGGTTCTTGAAAGGGGCACTATTGCTTCAAGGGCGGCATCTACACCGTCATAAAGACTATCCTTAGCCAATTGTTCAATTTCAGCTCCTGAAAAGCCGTTCAGCTTTGGTGCTAATGTTGTTGAAATGTTTGAGTTGTATTTTTGATTCATAATCTTTATGATCTCAACTCGTTCCAATGTTGAAGGTAAATCTACAAAGAATGTTGCATCGAATCTACCTGCCCTTAGAAACTCAGGTGGTAATTTTGTAATGTCATTGGCTGTAGCCATAACTACGCAATTTCCTTTACTTTCCTGCAACCATGTCAAGAAGTATCCAAACATGTTTGCAGTTGAACCTCCGTCTGTTTCTCCAGAACTTTTTGTTCCAGAAAATGCTTTTTCAACTTCATCAATCCATACAATTACTTCTCCAAATGCTTCAAGTACCTGGGTTGCTTCTCTCATTTTTCTTTCTGATTCACCTACAAGAGATCCTTTGAGTGAGCCTATATCAAGTTTTATAAGAGGCCACCCAAGGATAGATGCTGTTGCTTTACAACTTAGGCTCTTGCCTGTGCCTGGGATTCCTGCCAAAAGTATTCCTCTAAGCGGTGGAAGGTGTTCATTACCTGATTCATACGCAGTTGCTCTCTTTGCAATGAACTGTTTCAGGTTATTAAGACCACCTACAGATCGTATATCAGCAGGTTCCCAAAATTCCATTAATCCAGACTTTCTAATCATTTGAGATTTTTGTTCTGAGATTATTCTTGTGGAACAATAGCCTTTCTTTATCAGTGATAAAGCATAGGCTGTTTCTGCTTCAAACTCCGTCAAGCCTTTTGCTATTCTCGCAGCTTTCCTGTTAGGCTTAATGTTTAAACTGCTGCATAGATCTTTTTGCAACTCAAACAGTGCTTCTGTATCTGGTAAAGGAAGTTCAATTACAGTGTTAAATTTATCTAATTCTGGAAGTATTGGAATGATAGGGGATATCATTACAAGGGACGAACCGGAAGATTTCCAGCGAAGGGTTCCTGACTGTATAGCCTGTATAATGTCAGGAATCCGTGCTTCCAGAAACAGGTGCAGGTTATGAGCTATCAAAACCGAATCCTGCTGCATGTTAAGCCATTCAATAGCCTGAACAGGGTCACGTATATCTTCTATAATTTTATACGTTCCTGCTTTACGGATACCTTGATTGCAGTCCCAGCTGTAAAATGTCCAGCCTTCACAGATAACAATCGATTCTGCTCTGCTTGGTTCCTGTGTAAGTAGGGTAAGCATGGGATAACCTGCTTTAAGATAATCTTTTATCATTTACTGAATCCTCCATTTTGACATAAGGTGGATACTCTGGTGGCATTGACCGCAGACCCAGTATTCCTTATCTTCTCCGTTTAAATGGGTTGTGATAATCCATTCTCCAGTTCTATTACAAAACTGACATTGTGTTTTTTCGATCTCCAATGATTCCATTTTCCAGAGGATATCTGGGGGTACGTGAATTACATTATCTAAAATTTCTGCTTCCATAGTTTTTCTCCATTTTTTTATGTCTTGGTTAAAATTTGAATAACCAAATAACCTATCTCCATAAAGATTAAATCTTCATGTTGATAAGTTTCTTGGTTCCAGAGAGAGAGTCACCTATCTACAAATCGAAAATTCGATGTGTAGATAAATTTAGAATATTGATTGAACGCATCTTTCACTTATCATTAAACAGTATCCTCAGAGAGAATATTGAGTAATGATAGGTGATTGACTTGTTTGATCTCTATTCTTTAATGGTTTATTTCTCTATGAAAATTGAGAATATTCAAATTATCAGACGACAATTACTTTGGACGGTTGACGACAATTACAGAGGGGGAAAGAGAGACACACTTCCCCCCACCAAAGATTCGCAAAAACGATGTAATACCAGGGGGGTAGAGGGGAAAGGGGCTTTCGTATCCCAAAAGGAAAAGTGCACACGGTAATTGTCGCGGACTGGAGAGGATAATTGTCGTCTGACACAAATATTGATGGGAGATGGAAGAAGGTTGAATTTTGTCCCCTGGGACAATTTTGATGATGCTGGAGATGGATGAAAGAAGAGTGGGGTTAAATAGACTTCAACTCTAACTGCTAAGTTGAAGTTGATTGTGGATAGGCTGGAGATGAGGAGGACGATTCAATATTCTCCCCAAGGGAGAATATTGGAGCTATATGAGAATATGTAATTGAGCAGTGAAAGGCGCTGCCGTTGACTGAGCAGGATATAGTTTGGGATTAATTACCCAAGTGAGTGGCTTTATCTCAGGCTATTATGCATATAGATTACAGTCTATCCTGGTCAAATTGTTTCCAGATGAAAGATTGGGGTGTTTTTTCCAGATGTTTCGGTCGAGGATTCCATTGTCCACTGGGCTTCACACAAGTCCGTTACCAGATATGCATGCCGAGTTAAGAAACTATTGGTAATACAATAGGATAGTTTATGATTTGTATTATAAATAATATAAATTACTTAGGTCGAACAAGGCTGTCCGGCTTGTTCTTCCGTTATTGAATATAGAACTGCCATCCTGAATCAGTGGAATATTTGTAATCATTGAATATATTCACATTATAATCAAGAACTATGCCACTGATTCAGTTGTCATTTTAAAAGGTCATAATCTTTTCATTTCAGCAAGTTTTCTATAATGTGCCCCAAGTGATGACAGTTTAACTGCTGCTCCATCAAAAGAATAATAGGTTACACTGAAAACGATGAAATTATAGAAGTAAGCTTTTGAGATAAAGTTTGAAGCGTATCAGAACTCATCTTTACTTTGTAACTGCTATCTGACATTTCTTCAGTAGTGTTGCTAACCTTGAGAATATTTTCAGTAATTATTGAAGTTACATGGGATGCTTGAGCCATATGTTCGTTTATTTCAGAAAAACTGCTGGAAACAGATGTAGTACGATCGTTTATAATACAGGTTGTGCTGGATTGTTCTTCAACTGCCGAGGCAATTATGGATATTATGTCATTGATCTGGTCTGTGACTTTTTTGATTTTTGCAATATCCTGAACAGTTTTTTGAGTTGCTTTTTGACTTGCCTCAATACTGCTTTTAATTTCATCTGTTGCCTTAGCTGTCTGATTGGCAAGTTCTTTAATTTCAGTTGCAACAACTGCAAAACCTTTACCAGCTTCCCCTGCACGGGCAGCTTCAATAGTAGCATTCAGAGCAAGAAGGTTGATCTGTTCTGATATCTCAGTAATGGACTCTGTTACTTTATCAATCTCTTTAGCAGAAGAGCCAAGTGCATCTACACTTAGGGATGTTTGCTCAACAAGGGAAACTGCTTCATTAGTAATTCGTCTTGCCTGATCTGAGTTTTTTGCAATTTCATCCACTGTTGTCTGCATCTCATTTGTGGATTGAGAAACCTCATTCATCTCCATTGTGTTTTCTTCCATACTGGATGCCACAGATAAAAAACTTGAACTCATCTCTTCGGTAGAACTGGAAACAGAATATGCCCTTTCTGCCATGTTTTTGACACCTTCATCTAAACGTCCTGCAAGGTTATTAAGCTCATCTGAAGCGTTATTAAGTGAGGTGCTATCCTGCCTTACCTCCTTAATAATATTTTGAAGTTTCTCAATAAAAGTATTAAACCAGAAAGAAAGCTCTCCAATCTCGTTGTGCCGCCTGATTTCAAGCCTTTGTGTGAGGTCACCTTCTCCTTCTGCAATGTCCTTGAGGCTTGCAGAAATATGAAGTATGGGAAGTATCACGATTTTTTTAACACTGAAATATATGGTTACAAAAAGTGAAAAATTAAGCAAAGCTACAATAAACAGAAGCTGCATTGAACTTTTTTTCAGTTCCTTTTTCATAAAAGAGTCAGTAAAATATAGATGGACATTTCCAAGCAGCATATCATCTTTATGTATCTCTTCAGTTTTGGAGATGAAATTGCCTTCGGGATGCTTTTGCTTTGGAACTTCAATTATCTCCCATGAATCTCCCCTTGTTCTTGAGGCTAAAGTATTTTCAGCATCATTTCCTTCTGTAACTATTATAGAATGCAAGTTTTTCATTTTCATATTTGCGTCAAGTATCTTATTCACCTGATCTGAATTGCTATCCCAAATAGGGATTATAAGATTCTCTGCCACCCTGACAGATGTCAAATCCGCAGTTTCAACAAGCTCTTCTATCATGCTTTCTCGTGTGGAAATATAATCATAAAATGAAAACAAAATAAAAATTGTGCTACTAAGAAGAATAGGAATAAATATCATTCTAAATTGTATTGATGAAAAAAAGTGAGTATTCATTTTGATTTTCCTAATATTTTTTCATAAAATGATTTTGTCATCACTATCCATTTTGGAAGGCTGCCAAATAAGACAGCCTCTACAGTAAGATTGGTAATTTAATTATCTGGAAAACTATAAAATATATTTTATATCAATAGTATATAATTTAACGAACATGAATTAAATTATTTCTTTTGACAATGTCGTCATACAATCCATTTTGTTGAATTATTTTTAATCCCTGCTCAAATTGTTTCAGTATTTCAGAAGAATCAGGGTATTTTCTTGAAACCATGAGTGCATCGTACGTCGCTTTTCCATATCCAAACTCAAGCATTCCAAAATCATCAATATTACCTGGAAATGCTTTTTCAATTTCATCAATGGCTACGGTTTTATCTTCCATGAAAAAATCAATACGACCAGCATCCATTTTTTTTATACTCATTATATTTGTTGCTGTCATCTCTACCATATATCCAGCCTTGTTTAACTCCTCACATACAAAATTTCCAAGTATGCCACCGAGCTTGTATTTTTTTAAATCATCTATCTGTTTTATGCTTTTAATTACTTCGGAAGAGATACGTTTTTTGCTGTAAAAAAAATAAACCTGTGTTTTAAAAAAGGGACTGGAAAAATCATATATCTGTTGTCTATCTTCCCTGATTGTATAAGGATATGCACCAAAAGCCTTACCAGTTAAAATCATATTTTCTGCACGTCTCCATGGATAAAACTTAATTTCAGGAAGGATTCCAACAGCTTTGCACGCAGCAAAGACAATTTCACTGGCAGGACCATAATTTGGCAAGTTTTCTGATACAAAAGGTGGCCATTCACCAGTAACGAACAATATTTTGTTTTCATCAGCATTAATGCGTTCTGTTGTAGATATAATCATGAGCATAATTAATGCCAAGAGAAAGAAATTCCATCTTAAATGTTTCATAAATATTAATCCTATTATTTTGTAATGTTTTTTATTTAGGCAATATAATATATTGATCAAATAATGTATTTAGTTGATTTTTTTTGCAATATATACACCATAACTATAATAAGTTTTATATCTTTCATAGAGTTTAATTTCTTTAATTTCCGCATCAACGATTGCCTGTGCGGCCTCACTGTTATCGTTCTGATTCAGGAAGTCTTTGAAACGATTCTCCATTGGCTTATAATAATTATCCAGCCAACAGTGTTCCGGCAAAACAAAATAACCTATGGGAGAGTAACCGTTATTTTCCAGGATATTTATTTTCGAGGATGCAATTCCGATTTCGGGATATTCATTCTCCCAATATTTCTCAAGTTCTAAGGGACGGGACAAGGTTAGCCAAGTAATCTCTGATACAACCAGCAGGCCACCCACTTTAAGATAACGCTTCCAATCTCTTACCCCTTTTTCAAAGCCAATATTATATACAGCACCCTCAGACCAGATAATATCATACTCAGCATCTTCAAAAGGCAGATTATCCATTGAACAGGCAATAGTCGTTATTTTATCAGACAACCCCATACTTTTTGCTTTTTTCTGAAGTATTTCAAGAAAGTCCTGGAGAAAATCTACTGCTGTAATCTGAGCATTCAATAGACGAGCAAGAGTTAGGGTAGATGCACCCGTGCCGCATCCTATATCGGCAATCTTTAGTGGCAAGGTAGAATCTATCTTTGTAAGGCTAAGAGCTTTTTTTGTTTCTTCTTCCCCTCCTGGCCCTTGACGGTTGGCATTTTTATGAAGGTCTATCAAAAGCTGATAATCTTCCATTGATCTCTCCTTTTATTGTATTTTTATTCATATTTGTATTTATCGTGAAAACAGATTCTGTTTTCTTGTTCGGATATGGCCGATATCCCGTTCAACTATTTATTAAAAAAAAGCCTTAATTACGAAGATGATCCAGGCCAAAATAGTAAAAATATATGTAACTTTTTGTAATCTTACCGTATCTTTTTTAATTTTATCATTTGCAGGAATAGTAATCAGTGCAGGCAGGGCAAGAAAAAACGGAGACACAAGAATGTTTCCGAAAAGCATACCAAGAGGGCCAAATTCAGTTGTTTTAAATGATAGATTAAAGCCGACCAAAAACATTCCAAATATTGTAAAAAGAATTGCTACTGGCAAAGGCCATGTCCCTTTGCTAAAATATTTTGAAATAACAGCAAGCAATATTAACCATTGAAGGACAATGGAAGTAGGAAGAATTCCGAATGGAAAGAATATATAAAAGGGTCTTAAGGCAAAAGGCTCAACAAATAAAAAAAACGGTACAACCACTGAAATCCAGTAAACGATAACAGTATATCTTTTCAGATTCATTTTTTTTATTATTATACCAATCCATATTCCTATCGGTGTATGTAGCCATATAGCAGACCAATGCACTATTTTCCCAATATCACCTCTGTCTCCTTGATAAAGAAGTGCCCCGATAATAAGTAAAATATCAATTGATAACAGAATAGCTATCTGCCTTGCATTCTTACCTAAATCTGAATGTTGCTCATTGGCATTACTGTTTTCAGACTTTATATTCATTTTTATCCTTTCACTTGATGGGCTCTAAAACCCTTTGTGCTATTTAGAAAAATGGCACCCAAGACTATAGAACCACCGACAACCGTATAAATACTTGGAATCTCATGAATACCAAAAATGGGTAGATATACCCACACCACTCCACCGATCACCTCGGTCAGTGACAATAAGTTTAGTTCAGCAGCTGTGAACTGTTTGGCACCCTGTGAAAAGAGAATTAAGCCGCCGGCAACCCATAACCCGTGAAGCATGCTAAGAAAAACATTTCTGATGGGCATCAAAATAGTCTCTTGACGGCCATAAAGAATCGCTATCGTCAACAGAGTACACATCATACCAGCCAGTGCGATATTGGCAAATTGAGGGGCATCTTTACGGAAACGGATGGAGACGGAAAAAACAGCAAAACCAAATGCAGATCCAAATCCGATGATTGTACCCCAAAAAGCACCTGTCTCCAAATTTTCCATGACCATCACAGAAATCCCAATGAGAGACATAGTTATGGATATCCAGGTTACAGACCGAATCTTCTCTTTAAGAAGGATAAGCCCCAACAAAGCGGCAACGAAGGGTGAGATTGCTATCATAATTAGCGTATTAGCTGCTGTCGTCAAAGTGATTGACCAGATATAGCAGACAAACGCACAAACCAGCCCTGAAGCTCCTATCACACCTGAAAATCCTATGTTTCTGAAATGTACAATCAACCTATTACCATCTTTGAATGCAAGATATAGACACAAAACCAATGCAATCGCCACGCCTCTAAAAAACAGATATTGCCATCTATAATGGTATGCATCTACCATGTATCTAACAATCAATGCACCGAAAGACCATAATGTACCTGCCATTAACACTGAACTTAACGCTTTGGCATATTCGGTTGCCGCCATATTTTGCCCTCTGTTGATAGTGCTTCGTCAAGGTTTAGTTGTCGGGTGATTTTTGAGGATGATCACTTGATATTACGCATTTTCAAGTGGCATTCTACCCGACAGTTTATACTTGAAGAAGCAATATATTATTTTTAATAACTGTAGTCGTCAGCCCTAACATAAAACCAGTAGCGGAGCTGAACAAATCCCTGACGATCAAATTTCTGATTGGGTAATAAAAATGTTCTGCAACTATTTGTTTATCTGGCCGTTTGGGCAATATCCCACATTTTTTTATATCCATTACGAGTACGTGCTGTCTGATTTTCCCACATGGAAAGTTTTTGCCAGTATTCATTATCCCCGGATTTGTAGATAGAAATTTCGTTTTCTGTCAGACGATCGTTTATGTTACTCACAACTGGAGCGACTCCCCAATTTCTGATTACTCCAATTTGTAATTCCGGACTGAGAGAATAATTTATCCATTCTTCAGCAAGTTTCCTTTTTAGAGGCTGATCTTTCAAAGCATAAGTAACAACCCAATGATCCACCCACATTGTTGTCCCTTCTTTTGGAGTGGCCATTTTCCAATTACCTCCATTTTGGTTGGCCTGGGCTACTGCATACCCCCATGTTGATGCATATATTAAATTTTTGAATTCTTTGTAGTCAGCAGTTCCTTGCCATAGCGAATGAGTATTATGGACCAACTGATTCAATTTTGTCTGTAAAGTGTTTTTATTTATTTGAGATATCAATTTGTCATAATCATATAAATTTTCATATGCTGCTCCAAGCAATAGTGCTGTGACATATACATTGCAATCGGAATAATCCTTGGAAAGGGTAATTTTATTTTTTGCTGCATCGCTCCATAGGACATCCCAGCTCCCCGGTTTTTCCACTTTGTCTGCATTATAGGCCAGTCCATATGTTCCCATTGTATATGGCACTGCATAAATATTGTCTGTATCGCTGACAAAACTATTCTTTTTTAAAAATGGAATTATATGATTATAATTGGGGATATTGTCCAGATTGACTGGCAGTGCAATCTTACCTCGTATAAATGGCCATTGCTTGCTTTTCAAGAGATTATGTGCCGGTGAAATTATATCCACTTTTTTCCCTCGGCTTTTTTCCCAAAATTCACCAGGGTCAGAAAGATTGCTGATGTCGATCTCAATATCCACATTATACTTTTTTTTAATTAGTTTTTTATATTGTTCAACATATGGTTTTGCATAACCTTCCCAACAAAGCATACTAAGTGTAACTTGCTCTCCGAATGCCAGACCAGTAATTGTAAATAAAAGTATAAAAAATACGAATAACGAGTTGATTTTTTTTGAAAAATACATAACAATCTCTCCTTTCCCTGATTATATTTTATGTTCAGCAATTCTAAATTTTAAAATTGTGCATAGTTTTCATGATTTTATAAAACTGTTCTGATTTCATTAGAGTAGTTTTCGGTTAAGTTTTTTTTTCGTCCGCTGAATTTACATGATTATGTTTAGTATTCCCAACTACTGTATTTTCCATTTTCGTTTTTCATATCTTCGTATAACCACACCATTCTGTCCATAAACCAGCTTTTGCCCAAAAAAAACATTGTTATACCTAAGACAGCTCCCCAAACTGAATAATAAACTATTGACCATATAACGG
>NZ_LT828569.1:16027-22992 GCF_900170035.1 Desulfamplus magnetovallimortis
CCTTTGGAGCCTTAAAAAGACGGGGACTTTCTTATAAACTAAAATCAATCCTGTTGAAGAAAGAGAGTGTAGAATTTAGTACAAAGGCACATTGTGGTGGTCTGGAATTTTCACCTTATCTCTATTTAAATAGATACGTTCACCAAGAACCGCCTTTGAAGCCCAATTTTTAGTTGATTTTGGTTTTTGAAAAACAATAGGGTTAAAAAACATCCAAAGAGCAGACAGTACCCCAGGAAGCAGACACCAGCAACCAATCCAAATCCTGCTCCAAAAAGCAATAATTATAAGTGGTAGAACAGAATACCTCGTCCAAACACTAATGGGGTTTGCATGTTTCATCCAATTTTTTTCCGTTAAATTGAATATATTTGCAATTTTTCTTTCTAATGTCATTTGTTTCCTTTTGACGAGCGAACTTGATTTATAAAACCGCCTCTATATAACTTCAAAAATATGGTACTTAAAAGTTAATATATTAATTTATAGTAAGCATACATCACCATTGTTGAAATGTCCTTGCTTTATTTCTGATAATTTGCCATAAAAATGAAAGATTCTTTCAAAAAGGAGGAGATATGAAAAAAGATATTTCTACACCAGAGATTGATGACTTTGATTACGCTCTACTTAACTTATTACAAAAAGATGGTCGTGCAACAAATGTAAAAATAGCAAATTCCCTTAATTTAAGTGAAACACCGTGTTGGCGTCGCCTTAAAAGACTGGAAGAGCACGGTATTATTAAAGGATATCACGCAAACCTGAATCGCTATCTGTTGGGTTTTGATATACTTGCTTTTGTTCAAGTTTTTTCTGAAAGACATACTGATGATTCCCTATATCAGTTTGAACAGGCAGTTAAAGAGATTCCTGAGATTCTTTCATGTCATAATATAACAGGAGATGCGGACTATCTATTGCAGATAGTAACAAAAAACTTAGATACATATGAAAAATTATTAAGAAAAGTTATTCGCAGGCTTCCCGGAGTTACCTCCATAAAGACAAGCATCTCTTTAAGAGAAATAAAAGATTCTAAAGAACTACCGCTAACTAACATATAATAGTTTCACAAAAATCGTGAAAAACAAACCTATCAATCATTTCAAAATGTTATAATTAACCACCATGGTCGATTTTCGGCTCATCCCTAATATGAAAATTTGTATCCATTTTCACGGTAAAAGAATTCAAGTGCAAAAGATGTGCTGACAAAACAAGTATGACGTATCGCTATATGCAATCAGATATGTATAATCTTTACCCAGCCATAGGTGAAATAAATAGTCTTAGGAGCAATTACAGATTCGATATGGTTTCAGATGCTTGTCAAAAAGCAGGATTCTGTTAAAAAGGATGACTGAATCTGTAGGTGCAAATTTATCTTGTAAACAAAATTTATGAATAAAGGATACTGAAGTGTGAAGATAAAATATAATTCACCAATCATTCTTAGTTATTCTTTAATAAGTCTTGCTGCATTGTTATTTTCCAGTAACAGTTTAATGGGACAATGGTTTACTTCTCCTTCCAATATTTCATTATCAAATCCATTGTTTTACTTGAGATCTATAGCTTATATTTTTGGTCATGCCAGTTGGTCTCACCTAATGGGTAATCTTACTCTCATTTTACTTGTGGGGCCATTGTTAGAGGAAAAGGTTGGCTCTTCTAATCTTCTGGAAATGATATGCATTACAGCCATTAGCACAGCAATATTAAATGCTCTTCTGTTTTCAAGTTCTCTTATCGGTGGCAGCGGTATTGCCTTTATGCTGATTCTTCTCAGTTCATTTTCTAATATTAAATCTGGAGAAATTCCTCTGACATTTATTCTGGTTGCAATTCTATTCATTGGAGGAGAAGTGGTTTCGATAATCAAAGCAGACAGCATATCCCAATTTAGTCATATATTTGGTGGTTTTGTTGGAGCCTGTTATGGTTTGCTAAGAAAAGTTAGATAATCATTATCGAAGAAAGTATTCATAAATGGAACTTTTTTATTTTCGTTCTCCCACGGCAATAGTCAATAGTGGAATAATTATCATCTCCATTTAAATTAATAGGATTAATATGTGCGGTCGATTTGCTCAAGAGTCTCCCTTAGAAGAAGTAGAACGACATTTTTCCATTGATCACATCACTTGTGAACTAATCCCAAGGAAAGACCTTTATCCATCAGAAGGAATCCCAGTCATCATCATGTATAAATCTGAAACAAGGCTTGGATTACTGCATTGGGGATTGATTCCACGTTGGTCAAAGATAAAACCCAAGCGTCCTTTGATCAATGCAAGAGTAGAGACTCTTTCAGGTAAACCAAGTTTTCGAGAATCGTTTCTCTACCGACGTTGCCTTGTCATTTCTAATGGGTATTATGAATGGAAAAAAATATCAGAAACAGATTCAAGAAAAACCAAATTTCTTTTTCAACTCCCTTCAAAAGAGCCATTCGCATTTGCTGGACTGTGGGATACCTGGAATAAGACCCACCATTCATGCACTATCATCACTAAAGATGCGGTAAACTCTATCAAAAAGATTCACAACCGAATGCCGATAATTCTCGAACCTAAATTCTATAAAGAATGGTTAGACCCAAGTAACAATAATGTTGAACGCTTGCAAAACATTTTAACAGAGCATGCTGTTGAAGAATTACTTTGCCAGGCGATATCAGATGCGTAGGATTATGATACAGTCAACAGTAGATTCCAATCAGTGGTATAAGCAGGTGAACGGAATTTGAATGCCGTTTTCCACTGTTCTTGTCTCTTCTGGAGCCCCATGGATGCATATCTTAAACAGTTCCTTCCCATCCTGAAGTTTACTGAATCCAGTGTTTCCATTATCTCTTCAGACATGGGGTGTGGTGGCGTATAAAATAGATCATATTGAAAGTGTCCATCCCGGACCAAATTGGACAGTACCACTCCAGCTTTAGTGTACTGTTTTCCAGGAATAAAGATTCGTTTTAAAGCCTCTTTGCCTTTCTTGATCATCTCTGGGGTGTAGTTGGTAGCAATGGTGAAAGGCAGTGTCTTTGAATTGAAATAAAACTCTTCTGGTTTGAATCGATTGGTGGTCACATAGACGGTGATGGTTTCTGTGTAGCTTCCCTGTTTTCTGAGTTTTTCTGCTGCTCTGGCAACATAAGTTGACACTGCTTCAGATAGGGGTTCAAACTCTGTCACCGGCTGCTTGAATGATCTTGATGAAGAGATCGATTTTTGTTTTGAAGGATTGTCATCCAAGGTGTAGCAGGATTCACCACAGAGTTCTTTTTGCATTATAACACCGTTGATGCCCATTTTTTTCTTTATCCAATTGCTATCTGCATATTTGAAATCCAGAGCAGTCTTGATTCCTCTGATAGTAAAGTATGCGGCATATCGCCTTCCAATTCCCCAAACATCCTCTATCGGAGTGATTTCCAAAGCTTTATCCTGATATTTGGGGGATGTCAGATCTAAAATACCATCTGCTTTCACTGATTTCTTAGCGATTCTATTTGCTACTTTTGCCAACGTCTTGGAAGTGGCTATGCCTATGGAGATGGGGATTCCGGTGTGTTGCTTTACTGTGCTTCTGATATTTCGAGAATATGTGGTCAGGTCGGTAAATACATAGTTGGTGAGATCAAGAAATGCTTCATCAATTGAGTAAATCTCAATGTTTGGAGTAAATGTCGCCAAGGTTTTCATCACTCGATTGGACATATCTCCATACAAAGAATAGTTGGAGGAAAAGACCTGGATTTTATATATCTCAATCAGGTGTTTGATCTTGAAGTGGGGAGCACCAAAAGGGACACCAATAGCTTTTACTTCATTGGAGCGGGCCACAGTACATCCGTCATTGTTGGATAGAACGATGACAGGCTGACTTTCGAGTTTGGGGTTAAAGACCCTCTCACAGGAAACGTAGAAATTGTTGCAATCCGCTAAAGCAAAAACTGGCATTGATCACACCTTATGAATCACGTTGGTGACAACACCCCAAATTTCAAATGACATCTCTTCTGATATTCTGATTGGACTGTAATTGTCATTTTCCGGTTCGAGTGAAGGAATGCCAGCCCTGTATCTCAATCTTTTTACTGTTAATTCCCCATCCAGTACTGCAATCACAATTTTTTTATCAACAGGCTCAAGAGATCGATCCACAATCAAAATATCTCCAGGAAAGATAGCGGCGTTGATCATGGAGTCACCACTCACTCGAATAAAAAATGTTGCTGCTGGGTGCTTAATCAAATACTCGTTCAGATCAAGACTTCCTTCCACGTAATCTTCCGCTGGAGAAGGAAAACCAGCTTCAACAGTTGATAGATAAAGTGGGCATCGGAGTTCAGTGCTATTATCTGGTATATAAATTTTATTCAATAGTATCTGTCTTTTATTTTGCTAATCATTCTTATACAATTTTATTGGACAAGGGGGTACTTGAAAGGATATAGATCAAATGGTCAATATAGTCAATCTGATGGATTCAACTTTTGCTATATCCAAACCATATCAAAATGGAGAACACATGAAGAGGAAGCACTACAACTGATTCATATGGACATTATGAATCTCTCAAAGAAAGATATGAAGAAGTTTATGGTGATGTTGAGTAAAGAAATAACTAAAGTGTAGATTTTATCGAGAAACAATATGACCGAAAGCATTGAAAGCAGTAAAGCATACCCCAATCAACCAAAACTTGCCGTTGGAGCAGTTGTCTTCAAAGACCAGGAAATACTGTTGGTGAAAAGAGGAAACGCACCGGCAAAAGGTATATGGGCTATCCCTGGAGGAAGTGTGAAGCTGGGGGAGACTCTCAATCAAGCTGCCCAAAGAGAGGTGCTTGAAGAAACAGGTATCACAATCAAAGCAGGTGAGCCAGTATACTCTTTCGAATCTATTGAGTATGATGAAAAAGGTGCCGTTAAATTTCATTATTATATTGTGGATATGGAAGCAGAGTATCTTGATGGAGATGTAATTCCAGGTGATGATGCCGATGATGCAGCCTGGGTATCTGCTGATGATCTTAAAAATCTTAACGTGAATCAAAAGACATTGGAACTACTGCAACAAAAATACAGCTTTGGATAAATTATAAATTCTTAAAAGAATAAAAACCAAACCATGAAATTTTCAGTGACAATAAAACAACATAAACTCCGTATAATATTTTATACTTTTATGTTTTTGTTATCTGTTTATGCTTTTTTGATTGAACCCCACTGGCTTCTTGTTAAAAATATAAAATTGTCTTTAAAACCACAGTATCGTTTAGTACATATAACTGACATTCATTTTCATGGTGATGAATCATATTTGAAAAAAATTGTTAGCATAATCAATAATCTATCTCCAGATTTTGTATGCTTTACGGGTGACCTTGTAGATGAAAAAGAGAAGTTGAATCAGGCATTGAATATTTTAGAGAAGATCAATTGTCCTCTCTTTGGGGTACCAGGGAATCATGATTACTGGAGTGGAGTGTCATTTGAAAGCATCAACAGTTCTTTAGAAACAACAGGTGGGCTATGGCTTGTAGATCAAAATACAAAATTCAAAGACCTTTATATCACAGGGTTGGCTCATGAAACATACAAGCAGATAAAAGAGGCTGACAAATCATTTCAAAAAAGGTTGTTATTATGTCATTATCCGGCAATCATAGATCAGATAGAGAATGAAAAATATGACTTGATTTTTAGCAGGACACTCCCATGGTGGGCAAGTTCGTTTACCAATATTGGGAGCATTGAAAGTACCATATGGTGTAGAAAAATATGATAAAGGACTTTATTCAGCAAAAGCAGGAACCCTCTATGTAAATCCTGGAATTGGCACGTTTGCTGTTCCTGTAAGATTGCTATGCAGACCCGAAATTACTATAATTGAATTTTAAAGTAGGGGAAATCATGAGCACAAAACAATATCAAATCGTATTTGACTGGTGGGATGCACTTCTTGAAATCAGTGATAGTCAAGAGACAAAAGAATCCATTGAAAAACAATTGCGTTCCTTTTCAGATGGTCAAAAGTTATTAGATGAAGAGAATGGAGATGTTATTCAAGCATACCTGAAGCAGATGTCCACTCAACTTATCACAGCTTCCATTGACTGTACTCTTTCCGGTGTTGTGAAATTATTTCAAGATAAAGACGCTTTCGTTCCTATTGATGGCAGCAAGGGGGTTAAACTGTTATCCATTGACAATTGGGTATTTCATCTTTCTGATTTTGAATTTGAAGAGGTGTGATCTTTATTTGATTAACGCCACTACCAATTAAGAGGTTATAAATGAAGAAGATAATTCTTGGAATCATCATCATTATTGCTTTTTTGATATTTTATTTCTTTTTTCAATCTACTCCAGTTGATTCAATCGCATATTCTCACCCTCCAGCACCGCCTTTAAACGGTGTGATGACACCAAACACTCTATTAAAAGAGGCAATTCTACTGGGAAAAGGTATTGACAAAGGAAATAAAGAAATCTTCATTGATAATTTGCCTGGGTTCCCAGACAATATTTCAAGTAACCGCAACGGACGTTTCTGGGTCGCTTTATTTACGATAAGGAATCCGATTGCAGATGCACTTCATCCGTTTCCTTTCCTTAAAGATCAGATGTCGAAATTACCAAAGATTTTTTGGCCCAAACCCAAACCATATGGATTGGTGATAGCACTTGATGAACAGGGCAAAATCACTCAAAGTCTCCATGATCCAACTGGAAAACACCTCAAGGAAGTCACCTCCGTTAGAGAATACGGTGGCTACCTTTATCTCGGTAGTTTGCACAACGATCGAATTGGTAAGTATCGACTGGAATAGTGCATTTGATGATTATCACCCTGAATGAAGGATATGGTTCAGTAACAATGATTGACAATTCACTTCCCAAACCAATTTTCATAGAAGGTAAGAGCAACAGCAGAATTGCTTTGTATCACTAT
>NZ_LT828569.1:23092-31973 GCF_900170035.1 Desulfamplus magnetovallimortis
AAAAATTCGAAAAACGAGATATGGCCAACTGTATTGGAGTTCATTAGTACAGAAAAGAAATCACGTAGTCTGCCGTTATAAACTGATCATGACTCAAATAGATCCAAAATCAAAAGGCACATACATACTCATCCTTCAACTGAAGAACATGAAGCAAATAACCATTGGGAGGTTGAGAGAAATCAAATTCAGCAGGGGGTACTATGCTTATGTGGGAAGTGCATTTGGCCCAGGTGGTTTGAACAGTAGAGTCAATCATCACAGACAGACTCCCAAAAAGAGATTCCACTGGCATATTGACTATCTGAGAGAAGAAGCTGAACTAAAACAAGTATGGGTATCTGATCATGAAGAGAATCTGGAGCATGAATGGGCATCAATTTTGAGTCATATTACAATCAAACCTATAGCCAAATTCGGCTGTTCAGACTGCAAATGTGAATCTCATCTTTTCTATTTCAAGACAATGGGATTCATGAAGGATTTCAAAGAAATTATAGCGGAAAAGAATTATAGAATAAAAACTTTTCAAAATTTACCATGACATTTTTTGAACTTTTTATTACTCTGACACCAGCAAGGCTCGTTACGACCTATCTTAATTGGCTCAAGTAAAACTCCATCAACGTAATACCACTTATCATTTTCATATATAAACTTTGATTTTTCATGCAGTTGTCCATATTTATTGTTTGCTTGGTAAAACTCTGCAAATTCTACATATTCAATGTTAGATTCTTTTTTGTCTTTTTCTGTTTTTAATACTTTAAGACCAAGCCATTGAGTATTCTTAATTGTTTCTTCAAGGATTTCTTCTTCTTTTTCCTCTCTTTTTAAGGGATAATGGGTGTCAACAAGATACTTGATGTTTTCAGTACAAAAAGCTGAATACCTTTACCTCATCAACTGTTCTGGAGTTTGGGGATTTGTTGTGTTTGAAAGATATGGAAGACAACACTCATCATAGTTATTTTGGCTGTTGCAATAGCATTTTCTGTTTTGCATTAATGAAAATCCTGGATTTATAAACTCTTTATACTTTTTTGTAATCAACTATTTCTTTCAACTCTTTCCCTGGTTTGAAGAACGGCAACTTCTTTGGTGCTATTTTGACTTTTTTTCCTGTTTTTGGATTTCTTCCGATGTATGAATCATAGTGCTTTACATAAAAAGAACACAGTCCCCGAATCTCCACACGCTCTCCCTCTGACAGTGCTTTAGTTAGTTCAGAGAAAAAAATATCAACAATTAGTGCAGCTTCACATTTGGTAAGTTTTGTTTTATCTTTAAGTTCTTTTATAAGTTCCAGTTTATTCAATAGTCTGTACCTTAAATTAGTATAATATGTAGTCTTAATCTATAATAATAACTATAACACAGTAAAGATAATGATTACAATGAATCAAAAAAGCTCAATCAAAATATACACAATCGGATACACCAAAAAATTAGCAAAAATATTTTTCAACCTCATCAGGAATGAAAACATATCTACCCTGATTGATGTTAGACTCAACAACACCTCTCAACTATCGGCATTTGCAAAGAAAGATGATCTTGAATTTTTCCTGCATGAACTATGTGCCGTTAAATATTTACATATACCACAACTGGCACCCACGCAAGATATTCTTAAAGGGTATAAAAGCAAGAGTATCACATGGAAAGGCTACCAATCAAAATACCTGGATCTTCTTTCAAAAAGAAATATTGATGAAATAATCAATTCAGAAATACTTGATCAGTCCTGTTTCCTATGCAGCGAGCATGAGCCTGATAATTGTCATAGAAGATTAGCAGTTGAATATCTGGTTGAATACTTTGATATCAATGCAGAGATTAAGCATTTACAGTAAGCATATTTCTATTGTTTAATAGCTTCAAATCCAGAATCATCTCCCTCATAGAAAGACAACTCACCAACAAGACGATCTCCTTCAATGGCAGCAGATCCTTTTCCAGAAGCAGGATCCATTTCATCATTGCCATCCCATGAAAACTCAACTTTTTCTTTTTTCTGAATGTAACGGCAGTGCATATATCCATGCACATATCCAAAATGAAATTCTCCCTGATTATCTTCAGAGAATGATATATATCCTGGAACTTCTGCATCAACAAAATCTTGATCCCACATTTCCATTTCAGTGATTCGCCATTTTCCGATAAATTTATCCATAGATTTTCTCCAAAAATATTCTTATGAGCATGCTATGTCAGCTACTTTTTTATCTCATGTTTCTCCAGCAGAGCTTTTTTCTTCTTTTCTAACGTTGATAGTTTTCTTTTCAGACTGTTGATTTCCCGGTTGATACTTGCCAGTTCATGTTTTACTGCTTGCTCTTTTATACCGTCTTTCCCAAGTATGTCTTGAGCTAATGACTCTACTTCCTTTCTTAGAACACGATAATATGGATTTCCATGAGCATAGTTTTGCTTGTACTGCAACTTCCCATTTCGGATTGCATCAATTATTTGTTGCTCTGTAAGTCCATATTCCTTACATGCGTTCTTATGACTTAGCGTTGCACCTTGCTGTTGCCATATTGATCCTGACATATTTGATTCTCCATTTCAAAGCGTGCTATTGTTTTCCCTCAGTTGTTAATCAAATAGATCTACTATTTTAAATTGGAAACCCCAACCTTCAAAAGGTTCGAGCATCTCTGCAAATTGTTCGATAGTGATTCTTTTTCCGTCGATGATAAAGACTTTTCCATAAGCTGTATCTGGGAAATCCTCACTCCATTCTATCCTTCCCCTTAATATATCCCTTCCACCAATCTCCCACTTAGATCCTCTTTTCTTGAGGTGTCGTTGATTCAAGCCTTTTTTGATTTTTTTAATAAACTCTTCCATTGCAACTTCTTGGTCGTCACCTAAGTCGTATAAACTATTAAAACGATATCCAGTGGAGTCATCCTCTTTTACTTCAATTGCCTCGTAAGCCATTCCTGTTGGCACCAAGAAACGTGATATCTTGAAGTGGTATTTTCTCTTCCATTGATCATGGATAAAATAGTCGTCTCCATCATCTCTTGTACTGTGGGTGTAGCAGTCTTGATTCATATTGGCAAACCTTAATGTTTAACGGTTATATTGATGTGAGTATATATTATCATTTTTTTTAAAAAACTACTTCGGCTGCGCAGTTGAAGTTTATTTGTTGTCATCCATATTTTTTTTGGATTTTCTTCCACGCTTAGGTGGATTCTTTTTGTATTCTTCTTCTATCTTTTCAAGCTCTTCAATCAAAGATTCGCAGTTTGATGAAACATCACCCAAATCAATTGCATCTATCTTGCTCTTGAGATCATTTGCATGCTTAATAAGTTCCCTTCGTCTTGCTCCCGACATCTTCTTCAGATCTTCAGATTTGTATGATAAGTCGGATTCAGCTGCTGCCTCAATGACTGTATCTATTTTTTGAATGCATTTTTGTGTGGTTCTAATAAGGGATTTCTTTGCCGGCTTCTCAAATTCTTTTAATTTCTTTTGGACAGCATTTTCAAGTTCTCTTGTTGTCCAACCTTCCTTGATACACTTCTTCGCCATGTTGACCTTTTTTCTCGGATCTTCGAGCCTGACGAGAAGTTTTTTATGAGTATAGCTTAGAAGTTTGCTGTCATTGAATTTTTTATCTATGAATAGTTTTTCCTGACAAGAGACTTTTACTGCGGCAGAGAGAGTATTGGCATGAACAATCAAATCACCTCTCTCACATAGCTTTTTGAAGCTGATTTCTTTTTTAGGGTCTTTTGAGAGAGCCTTTTCAATATCGCCATTGAAGAACTTTTCTAAAATATAACTGCCGATCTCTTCATGTCCTTTGTAAATTACTTCGTTCGCTTTCTCATTGATAAACTTCACTGCATCATTAATCAGCTTCTCTTCTTCCTCATCAATAATCTCAGGCTTTACTGGTTCAGCTTTTTCGGGCAAGTTCTTATCTTCTGTCTCTTTCTCAGTTGCTTCCTGAACCGCATCTTTTTTCTTAGCCATTTTTTATTCCTTTCAATGGATTGGTTGATCTGCTCTGACTATCTAATATTTTTTTACCAAGAGATTACTTTTAAATCAACACTTCTGTTAAAAGTTATCCTTGTTTTGACCATTACTGAATCTCAACTTTAGAGAACATTGCCGTCTAAAATCGAAAGGTGTTGGAATGATTAGGTGGGATTGAAATGTCGGATGGTTTTGAGACTGATTCTTTTTTGTCTTGATACTGATGGTAGAGCTATGGGGTAGGTTGAGGAATAAGCTGGAGCAGCACTTTTTGACAGTGTGCTACCGCTCCAGGTAAGCATAGATTAATAAATTATGAACCCGTTTTTTGTATATTCTCTTCCTCCATATAGAAATAATAACAGTATATCTCATCAAAATCATTAAAAAATGGAGGTGAACATGAGTCTATCTAAAGGATTGGCAATTATTGGCGGAACTATAGCTGGTGGCGCTGCATTGGCAGCTTCTGCACCTGTTTTAACGGTAACTGCCCCCCTGTGGGGCATTCTTGGAACAACTTATACCATTAATGGTGTATCACTTGCTGGTGCTGCCGCATGTACTGCTGCCGGTGCTGGAATTGGAAAAATTGCTGGACAAACTGGCGGAGCCTTGGTCATCCAAGGGCTCGATGACGCATCCCAGAAACTAATTGACAGGATAAATGTCAAGAAGACATCTTAACGAAATTGATGATGAGACCTTGCAATCGCAAGGTTTCTATCTTTTCATGCTGGAGAATTTTTTGGGTATGGTTTGTTCTCAATTTGAGTGATCAGAAAGATTTGTGGTATTGTCAGGGATGAATTTGGGAAGATTGAATACCATATATGGTATGAAAATATAGAGAAAAATTTTTAATTAATTTATTTTGGATTTTATTGGGGGCAAGAGTGAAGAATGTTTTGGAGCAGCAGCAGCAGCTGTTGATTGCTTGGTACCGCTCCAATAGTGTTTGATCAGCTGTTTTCAGACTATTTTATCCCAGGCTTCCTTCAGCTCCAATCATTTCAATATTTTTGCATCTTGGTCAACCCATGGGTTTTGATGACAAAGATTTAACCGACACAAATGATCTTCACGGTGTTTATTGCATTCCTGCAGAGTCGATATATCATGCCGGTATTCCCTATGATCAGATTATCGCTGGTGCTACTGCTGGATGATCTCTGTGGAGGGTGTATAATAAATGACCACCCATCCCATTGGTAAGAGAGAGGTGGTCTTCTTTATATCAAATCAAATGGTTCGTATTCTTCAAACTACCAAGACAGTTGTTTACCAATGGAAATCATGGATAAGTCAGTTGTAAAAGGCCTTGTGGCTTCATCATTTTGAGTGGTGATCCTTCCATGAAAGATAAGGTCCTGTTTGATCTTATCGAATTCTTCTTGTCCTCCAAAAGACCGATCAATAAGCTCATGAAACCCAAGTTCGGATTTATTTGTAAAGAAATACATTCTCTCTGTTTCTGTTGTAGTTGGTCTCACGCAAGTAATAAACAAATCCTCTTCCTCAACATGACATGTATAGCCCATACCATGGTAAGGGTCGGCGTTTTCATCAGCATAGGAGTCCTCTGTCGGAAGAACAATATCGAAATTCTGAAGTTGAGCATCTATTGATGACAAAGGTTTGCTTTTCGCATCTGGACTTACTTCAATCTCAAGCATATATACCAGAAGATTTACATCAGTGCGGTGATAATCATTAACTGCTGAATTTACATTTAAAGTATTCATAATAATTTATCTCCATAATTTATCGTTGTTTAAAAAAAAGTACATCAATAAGCAACTTACCAATTTAAGTAGTTTTTTGCCTATCACCTCCTTCTTCTTCATGGTTTTTGGAAAAAATGGAAAACTTTTCCAGCATAATATTTGAAATAATTTATAATTTTCATTTCTCCGCTTTTCCTCCACACCTTGATTAAATTGATGGTGAAACCTTACAATCGTAAGGGTTTTATTTTTAATACTGATGAATTTTTAGGGTGTGGTTTTTACCCAATTTGAATGATCAGCAATATTCGTGGTATTATCAGGGATAAATTGGGGATGAGTGAATACCATATATGGTGGTTCAAATATTGAAAAAATTTTAAATTATTTAATTTTAGTTATTATTGGATGCAAGATTAAGAAATGATCTGGAGCAGCCCCTGTTCTGTTGATTGCGTTATGAGATAGCATTCCCTGGAATGTTCTGCATGCTTCCAGGGAACTGCCTCTCATGTTTAAATTATGGTTCCTTAATCATTGCTATGAACTCTTCAACTAAGCTGTTGAGAGAATCATACTCACCTCCTTCAAATGTCCACCACTTATGCAAACGATAGAGTTTGGTCATGTTGTCCATGATACTGTCTTTGAATCGAGGGCCGAAGAATTGGGGGGTAGACTTGAGTATCTGGTCAAGGATGTCTCCTGTTTCTTTGCGGAAATCATCGTTATCACGACTCTCAAACAGAACGTCAGTGATCTTGTACTTTTCTATAGCATCTTCAATGAATTTATCTTCCTGGACGAAATTAAAACTATTAAGTGGAGCAAAAGAGTTTCCTTCCAATAAATCTTCATTAATCTTAAGACGCTGAATTTCCTCTTGAATATGGAAATACAATTCATCGGTGTGATAAATGTGTCTAAGAATATTGTCAGGCACATCAAAGACCGTTGAGTAATGAGTTAAGTCACCTTTATCATAACTATTGCAGTGCATTTTTCGAGCATTATATTGTGCCGTTCGAAAATAATTTGTCGAATCATAACTAATAATAACTCCAGAATTTATGGTAAGCTGCTTCAAATAACGTTCAAAAACTTTCTCGATATACGCAATCATAAAACGATCAGATAAGGTATAGACTCCCAATAGGTGTAGTTGGAAAGGAAAATGAAACAATCCAACAGTGATATAATCTTTGAAACACCTATATGATAAGGCTATAAATGGAGAAAAATTAATTTTAGTTTCTCCTTTGAGCCCAACCATTCCGCCGATAGCACGATGTGTAATGAATTTATCATAGCCATATGAGGATAGTTCATCATGCAGTATGCACCAGATTCTATATAGTTCTATTCTCCTAAATTGCCAGATAAAAATAAATTTATCAGCTAGTTGAGGAACTTTTTCAATAATATCAAATGTCTCTAAGAGTGACAGTCTGTTGAAATCAAAGATGTTCTCTTTGGTGTTATATAGGTTGTACCTTTTACTAAATGGCAAATCCAAGCTAAAGATTTTATAGTAAGTCTGCATTTCCTCGATCATGAAATGTAGGTAACAGGTAATGAGCTTCCTGATATCGTCCGGGTGAATCTGTCCCTGGATGAAGCTGTATCCACCGGAATCAAAGTAGAGATGTGCATTGGTTGATTTGATCACCTGATTTATATATTTTTCAAGATGTCGCCGAAAATTATATAAAGTATCAAGACCAAATTGATTTTGTTTAAAAGCGTCTATGAGTGATATTAGTCCTGATCCTGCAATTCTAATGATAGCAGCTATTAGAGAAAGATTGATGATTTTTTGATTCATATTTATAACGGGTATGAACTTCATTTGCACTCTCCTTTTTATATATAGAGCTGCACCCCAGAAGTGAAGGGATACAGCCCTGTGTCGTTAAAATTTATTCCACGATTTCAAGGGGCTCGTACTGCTCGATTACAATGTCCTCAGTAAAGTTTATTCGAGTGCAAAGCCAAAAAATTTCCTTATGATCAAATATCATTAATGTTGTTTCCTCAGCATCTATTCTGAAAAAATGATAAGATCGAAGGAGCATATCAGGATCAAATTCCAATAATTCACAAGTTAATAATGAATCAAATGACATATATATATCATCATTTGAAGGGTTAATGCAGTTGATTTTGTCATTATAGATATATATATCTACATATTCAAACTTACCTGTATCGTTTTTATATTTTTTATACTTATAGGTATCTAACCTTATTTCATCATTGATCGGTGGGATCAATTCTTTCAGGTTTCGAGGTTCAATTTTTGGAATACTACAAGTGTAACCTCCATTGATAAACAGATAGAAATCCTGACCGATTTCGTAAAATACAGATTTGTCATTTCCTTTAATTTTCCCAAGCATCTTTCTTTTCGATTTTTCGATATGAAAACTAAGATTAACACCTTCTCCAATGAGATCTTTGCAGTCGATCCTGAAAATGGTAAAAAATTTTTTTGTACTGTTATCCAAAGCATAGAGTATGGAATCCTTAATATGAACTTCGTAGATTCCAATTCTTTTTATGACTTTGCTAAGAACGTCAATATTCGTGGATGTTGTTTCCAGGACAATTGTTTTGTCTTTTTTGTTAGTAAGAAATGTGTTGTTATCAGGCATGATTATCCTTTCTGTGGTGTCAAGATTTCTCCCGACAGCACTGGCTAATTTATACGTTATAGTTATGCAACTAGTGTTCTTTCAAGGTTTGATTGTCGGGTAGAAAACCCCTTTAAACTTTGATTACTGTCTAAAATCACCCGACAGTTTAAACTTGAAGAAGCACTAGATGGTTTTCGGTATCTCTATTTTCTTAGATGTTTTGTTCAATGTGGGCTGACATCTCTTCAACAAGCGCATTCAATTTCGCTTTCTCTTTCTCCAGAAGTTCATTTTTTTTCTGCAGTTCTGCGTTCTCTTTTTTGAGAAGCATGTTTTCTTTTTGAAGCTTCTCCATTTGTTCCTTGCCAACTACTACAGGATTGTCAGCTTTCTTTTTATTAAGAGGTTTTGCTTTTTTGGTAATTCGATCTTTAATTGATCCTCCCCTCCCGGTTGTTTTGAATTTAGAGTTTGCAGAACCAGCAGTGCGTTTCAGTTTGGAAAGCTTCG
>NZ_LT828570.1 GCF_900170035.1 Desulfamplus magnetovallimortis
CATTTCTTTATAGTGGGCACTGTCAATTAAAATATAATCAAATTCATTGCGGTGATAGCTATGGGGATTGCATACAGGAATATTGTTTATTATATGCCCTTCATAAATAGGGTTATTGTCAAAGATAATACTAATGACAATTGATTTGTTAATAATATCTTCGTGAAAACAGGAAAAAAATTTAAAATAATTTAAAGCACCAAAAAAAGCAATTTTGTATGATTTTGTCAATAGTGATCTATTCATTTAAATTCCATTTGTATAATTATTATTATGGATAGTAAGGACACTTTTCACATGCCCTGGGGCGTTGTTTTTTGAATTCCTGGCGGAAAGATTCATATTTTTCACCAAAGCAGATAGATTGAGCACTCTTTTGTCCGGCATTGCCAAAATGAATAATTTCATGGTTTGTCATGGAGCAACAGGGCGTGAAGTATCCAAGGGAATTGATCATAAGTGTTGTAAAGGGTTGATTACATTTTAAAAGGGATTCCTCTTCAAAGTTAATCTGCATGTTACTAAATTTTTTTTGAATTTTTGCCTTTAGTTTTGATACAGACATGGGGTTGAGAGAAAATTTTTCCCTTCGGTTGTTCAGGAGCTGAATATTCCATACAAGGATGTTATTTTTTTGCAGAAAATCACCAATGCGGGATATCTCCTCAAAATTATCCGGTGTAAGTACTGAAATAATATAAAGTTTATCTGCAAAGCTTTCTGATAATTTTGAGATATTTGCCATAAGTTTATTTAAATTGGTTCCTGTTCGTATGTTTTTTTTTGCATTATTGATCATTATTTGATCATAATTTATTTGACCGTAATCTGTTTGATTATAATCTATTTTTGTGTCAGGAGTTACACAGTCCAAGGATATATATAATCCTGTTAAACCCATATTGAAAAACCGGTGGTATTTTTTTAGAGGAAGTGCCTGAAGGTTTGAGACAAAACGTATATGATTAAATATTTTTGCGTCTGATGCTGTTTTTACCATTTTATCAAGATTTGGATTCAGTGTGGGTTCTCCATAACCATGGAGGAAAATATCGGGTGAACTATCTCTGAAAAGAGTTTTTTTATTAATCTTGAAATCGGAAATCAGCTTGTTAAACAGCACAATGGGCATATTGTGGTTTTTGGATTCATAATCATGGGAAGTTCGATAGCAGTATGAACAGGAAAGGTTACATTTGGAGGATGTTTCAACATATATTGTTGATATTTTAACCATTTGAAATTTCCATGAGTTTTGGTGAACTGGGAAGACAGATAATTCTTTTCTCCAATGATTCTGTAATGTGAAGATCAGATTTTTGGCAATGGCTAAACATGGGGAGTTTATGCATTGGTGTCCATGCCGGACGCATATGTATTCCGGCAGCAATGGACTTTTCTAAAATGGCATCTCGTAAAGAGAGATTTTCTTCATCGATGTTTCGCTTATATCGTTCTTTTATATTTTCCCCATCATTTTTTAAAATAATGGCGTTAAGCCAAAAATTACTCTTTGCATTGCGAGGCTCTGTAAAAAGTTTCATCCATGAAATATCCTGAAAGGCCTTATGGTAGCACTGAAACAGGTTTCGTTTCTGCTTAAGTAAAAGATCAACTCTTTCAAGTTGGGGTATGCCCAGGGCAGCATTTATTCCTGGCATACGGTAGTTAAATGCTACTTCATCATGGTCAAATTTCCATGGGTGCGGAATTTTGGCTGTGGAGGAGAGATGTCTGGCAAGTTCTGCCAAGTTTCGATTATGAGTCATCAATGCCCCGCCACCTCCGGTTGTAACAATTTTATTGCCGTTGAAACTAAGGGTCGAGATGATGCCGTAGCTTCCTGCATGTTTGTTGTTAAAATAAGAACCCAGAGCCTCGGCACTGTCTTCAACCATGGGAATGGCATATCGGTTTGTAATTTCAGAAAGTTCATCCATTTTAGGGGGGTGGCCAAATATATGTACAGGAACAATGGCAGCAATTCTTCTTCCTGTTAGTTTGTTGATGATGGGTATTTTTTTGTTCGGTTTGGCAATCTTGAGAAGATGGGCTTCAAGGATATCAGGAGAGATGCCAAGGGTTTCTTGTTCAATATCAATAAAATGTGGTATGGCTCCTGCATGGTAGACAGCGTTGGCCGTTGCCACAAAGGTTAAAGACGGCATCAAAACTTCATCGCCAGGACCAACACCAGCTAAAATTAAAGCTAAATGCAGTGCAGCAGTTCCACTGTTCATTGCCACAACATAGGGGATACCAGTTATTTCGGCAAGCACTGCTTCAAAACGATCCACATCATTGCTCAAGTAAGATACCCAGCCACTTTGGGCAGCAATAGATACAGATTCTACCTCCTTTTTTCCAATGGAAGGTTCATGAAGGGGAACAGGGCGAGTATTGTTGGAGATAACACTTTCTATGGCTTGGATCAGTTGATTGGATTTATTGTTTACAGAATTGATCATTTTAATTTTTATAAAAAACTGTCCTTAACTATTATTGTTTCTTTGTTTAAAGGTAAATTTTCAAAATATTCAACAGCTTTATTGTATGCTACTGCTCTACAATTAGAACATTTTCCATTTTGCCATTCCTTACACAACTCACTAATAACATTCTTATGACGGATATTACCCCATATATTTGAAAATCTCTTCTTATTAATATCCCCTATGGATGTTTCAATTCTGCCTATATTAGGCTGGCAAAGATATATTTTACCATCATAATTTACAAATGCTGTGCATCCTAATTTTACAGCATAGCATAAATTTTTATGCAGAGTTTCTGTAGTATCATTATTATCCTTTAAAGGATAATAGCCAAATCCCCTTGATCTAAGTTTTGGCAGGTTAGTTTTTTGGGGTTCAAAGAAGCTGTTTTCTAATATTGAGGTTAATCTGCTGATTTGGTTTTTTGAAAGTGCTATCCCTCTTTTTTCATAATCAATTGCGGGAATAAATATAATATAATCATAACCTGCTTCTAACGCAGCGTGATATATTTTGTGTGTTTCCAAATAGTTTTGTTCATTTAAAACACATCTTGCACCCACAACGGTGTTTGTTTTATCCAAAGTATTTTTTGCATAATGTTTTATCATATTGGGAAGATCAAATTGGGCTGAAAACGCTTTTGAACCTGTAATGGCATGGTGTATTGAAGGCGTTATAGAATAAATTGAAATTGCTATGTAATGCAGGCGGGAAAGAAGATTTTGATGTTTCTTTTTTAGCAAAGAACCATTTGTAATTAATGCCGTATGTATTTTTGCATCTATACATTTGGAAAGACTGTCCTCCCATCCAGGCATTGTAGTTGGTTCTCCACCACCTGAAAAATAGATTCCCTTTGGTTTTATTGATGAGCAGAAATCATTTATAAGTTGATCCGTTATTTCCTTTGGAACTTGTTTCCTGGATTTGTTTCTGCCGGCATAGGAGCAGTGGAGGCACTTGAAATTACATTTTGCTGTTAAATGGAGTTCAACTGAATATGGTGGCTGAAAATCTGCAAGATTTTTTCTTTCAAGGTAGAAAGGTAAAAATTTTGTGGGAGTGAGTAGATTTTCTAAGTTTATAGAATAGTTGCGTGTTGTATTTATCATATATAAATTAATGCTTTATTATGGTTTTACAACATATGCTGGAATTTCATGGGAGATACGCAGTTTTTTTATTTGTATGTTAATATCTTTAAAAAAAGAGTCAACCGCACAGGTACCTCCAGCAACAGCACCATAATCATCAAGCACTGCAATGCCACCTGTAACAAGGCGGGGCCAGAGTAATTCCAGGGTGCAAAGGGCAGGCTCTTCAAGGTCTGTATCAATGTGAAGAAGGGCGATTTTAAGTTCAGGGCAGCCTTTGATATATTCAGGCAGTGTGGAAAGAAGATTTCCTTTAATCAGTTCTATCCTCTCCAGCTTTTTCATTTTAAGGGAACTCTCAATAGACTCTTTTTCCATGTAGCTTCCCTTTAAAAGTATATTCCATTTTTCTACATAAGCTTTATCCTGGGGTGTGTTGCCTTCAGGAAAAGGGCCAAACATGTCAAAACCGATAATTTTTCGCGAAAAAGGGTTTTCAAGAAGGTTACGGAATGTTGCCCATTGGATAAGGCTCACTCCTTTATATACGCCACACTCCACTATGTGACCTGGAATATCTGCGATCATTTTGTAGAGTTCCCAATGTGAAAGCAGTTTTCCCATACGAGTCAAATCTGATGTAAGGTAAAAGCCGTTTTCATACTCCCATGATAACTCTGTATTAAATTGATCTATTTTCATGCGGTACTCCATCCATCGCCAGTTTTATAAAATAAACTTTTACAATTAACTACCCGTCAGGGTAATTTTCTGTTGATTTTTTTCTATCAAAATAATTTTCCAATCCATAAGGATAGGGCCGTTGGCTTGAAGTTTTCCCTGCATTTGTGTGGTGTTTTCTGCCCTGTTTCCGTACCTGCTCTCTGCTTCAATATTTTCAGGATTAAAGTCACTATCCGTTTTAATGGATATTTTTGCAATACCAGCAATTTTTTTTATTATAGCTTCAAGGTATTCTGTGGAGTAGAGGTTAAAATAGTAAAATTCTTTAGGTTCACCATTTTCGTCAAAAAGATTGTCATCAGGCTTTCCTAAAACTTCTTTAATACGAAAACATCGCTTTGCACATGGAGTACGGATTACAACAGCTCTTTTTGAGACCCGAACCATTTCCTGTAAAGGGGTCACAATGGAAGGGAGATGGAGAAGCAGGTTTGCAGATATTACAATGTCAAAACTTTCCGGTTCAAAGGGCAGAGCAAACACATCCGCAACTTTAAAATCAGCTTGCCTTTCTCTATCTTGCCAGACATTTTTTGCAAGTGCTATATACTCTTCTGTAGCATCTGCACCTGTGTAGTTAAAAGGGAGTTCTATTTCTCTATCAAGGGAGTTGAGATAGTGACCCACACCACATCCCACATCAAGGATCTGGTCGTGCGGCTGGATAATCGGTTTGATAAATTTCGCCAAAGCTTTTGAACTCTCCATTTCCGGCAGATCACCTCTTGCCCTTTTTGCAAGAATTTCTCCATATTCAATTCTTTTGTTCCAGATTCTCCAGGTATCATTGCTCATTGTATTATATTGAATTTCCTTTCAGCCTGCCATTTATCTAATCAATCTCATGTTTTAGCTGCCACTCTCCATCGCTGGTTTGTTTCCATATATGGGGGGAACGATATGAGTTCACAATTTCCCAGAATTCATCTTCCGTAAGTCTTGTGTAGTCAAGAAAATCCTTAAAATAGAGTTTGGGAAACTCTCCATCAAAACGCCGTACCAAAGCAACTCCTTCCTCACGGGTAAGATGGCCGTCACGGATCTCATGGGCAGCATCTGACGTTGCTCTGCCTATGCCGAACTTGATGTATGCCATCCAGAAATGAAATCCATCAAGTTTATCGTCAAGGCTTGCATATCTTGAGTATGTTCCTTCAGAACGGCCATCAGGGTTTGCCTCAAAACCAGTATGCTCCATGGCATAATAATAGTTTTCCTGGGGGATCCATTTTTTATAGAAACCAAAAAAGTGTGCTTCTGCATTCAGTTTTTGAAGCTCTTCTGCTGGTGGCGGAAGGTATAATGCCAGATCTTCTCTTTTGATCCCGTATTCCAGCCAACGTAAAGGACCCATATTGGAAAAATAGTGACGTTCCAGATCATCATTCAAGTTGTGGGTTGGAATTTCCTCGTTTTTTGAATCTCCGCCATATTCGACTTCACCGTTTTCACCATACATAATCAGGGGAATTTGATATTTCACCGCCATGGACGTTGCAAAATTTTTTACTCCATAGGCAAAGGGCTGGAAAGGTTCTGCTAAATGTTCAAATCCCAGTCGCGTAAGCTTTCTATGAACTTCCGGGTTTGGGGTACATAAAATATTATCAAAACCAGCCTGGATAAAATTCTGGAAATTTCTCCATCCCACGTCAGTAAAAAGTGCAGGTGCCCATGTTACAGTTAAAGGACGCATACCATATTTGTATTTTAACTGGTGGGCAACAAAGGCACTGTCTTTACCGCCACTTGCAGGCACCACGACATCATGTTTTCCATTTTTAGAGCGATGACGATCTAAAAGCTCAATAAGCTGCTTTTCCCGATCATTCCAGTCAATGGTCTTTTTTTTGCGTTCTGCAAAGCGACATGCACTGCAAATTCCTTTATCATCAAGACAGATACGGGGGCGTTGGTTGGATATGACACAGCATTTGCAGAATTTTACCTTTTCAGGAAGATTATATCTTTTTATGACATCAACAGGTTCTCTCATGGCTTATTATAATCTCTTTTTTAGTTATGACAAATTGTCACTATCTTGCGGTTACTTTTATTAAAATTAAAACATTTATTAATTAAATTTATTTATAAGGCCTTTATTTATATTTTTGTTCTCTATTTTATTTATTTGGTTTTTTTAGATGAATGATACGCCAACCGCTTCCAAATTGTGGATATTCACTGTGAATCCAATCTTTTTTATTTATGAATCCTGCATTTTTACACAATGTACCCATTTCCAAAGAGGAACGAGTAACCCCTCCAATTTTACAAAGTTCTGTATTGCCTGGTGAGGTTGGCAGGTTAGGCTCAAGGGGAAATGAGTATTGAAATGCAAAAAGCCCTCCTGGTTTTAATGCCTTAAATATTGCTGAAAGCTGTGAGGATAAAGAGATATTATCCATATGTTGAACAACCAGAAAAGAGATCGCTATATCAAAGTGGTTTTCCGGTATTTTATTAAGGGCATTGGCAAGATAGGTTCCTGCTGTGATATCTTTGACTTTATTTAAGGCTGCAGAAGATATATCCAAAGCACTAACCCTGCATCCCAAAGCAGCTAAATTTCTGGTGCAATGGCCTTTGCCCACGCCGATATTCAGTACATTGATATCGGATTTGATAAGATGCTTGATTTGAAGATAGTTCCATACATCAGGCCCCTGGTGGCCTGTAAGAAAAAAGTCCGTTTCAGGGTGTATTCCTGTATGGCAGGCATCCCACCACTCTTCAATGGTTTCAGGGCCGTTGCCTTTCATATTTTCTGTTCCTATTTAAAATTCCTATGTTAAATGTCATTTTTTTTGTTTAGTAATTAGGGTTTAATTAACTTACCCAAACTCCCCCTCTCCAGTAATGGAGAGAGGGCTGGGGGATAGGTGGGTAGTTCACATTAAAGTCCCCAGAATTTGGGGATTTTTATTCTTTCGATTGTGGTTTGCGTGAGCCATGTATGTTATAATAGAAATTTATTATGTCCTGTTTGGCTTTATCTCTTCCCATTGTTTTTGCTATAATGGAGGAGTTAATGTTTGCCGAACTATCTATCAGTTGTTTATCATTCATTGCTTTTATTAATGCTTCTGAGATTTCGTTGGGAAACATGTTACGTGCAAAGAGAATATGGTTGGAGTCAACATGGGGTAAAATGGAGGAAAGGGGTGATACGATGGGCATTGTGCCCATTGCCATGGCTTCGGCAAGAACGTTTGGCATACCGTCGGACAGTGAGGGTGCCAACATTACTCTAACTTTTCCTAATAATTTTAGAAAGTCATCTCTTTTAATTCTTTCCATAGCAGTTGTATTATGTCGAATCTTCTCTGGAAGTACCTCAAACCACATTTGTACTTCCTGTTGAGTCATTGCAGTCATGTATATATGACATGGTGATATTTTATCCCAGCATAATTTAAGGGCTTCAAAAACAGGATAGGCAATGCTTTGGGGACAGTTATAGGCTTTTGGCCATAAAATAGCTTTTTCCCTTTGGGAAGGCATAGGGGTGGATACATATTTTTTCCATATATCTGTTTCAACGCCACCTGATGCCAATATAGGTCCTGTGGCTGGGAGTTTTTCTTTTTTAAGCCCCAAAGAAAGGGCGATTTCTATATTATAATCGTTATCAGTGATATATCCGTCACATTTTTCAATAATTTGGGGAATTTTTTCACGAAATGGTTCAATATGGCGATCCATTGTTAAATCTGGCCCCCAATCCTGGATTATCCATTTTCCAATATGCTCCACATCAAAATTTTGCCTGACATGGTGTAAAAAGTATGCAGCATACCGGATTCCAATGGTTTGAATCATATGGGGACGCCACTGTTTGATGATTTTTGCAAGCCATCTTCCTGCAATATTGCTGCTGCCAAGTTTTCCAAAGGAAGATTGAAATTTTTTCAGTTTTTTACCGAAAGCATTTTTGGGATAAAGGTATTCACGGGTTCCAGGAAGAAGCCCCCGCAGTTGTGAATCGTTGGTGATGTAGGTACGTACTTTCCAATCATCTGGAGGTGTACCTGTATTCATTGAAAAAAATTTTACATTGAAATCTGTATCATCAAGTAGATCCACAAAGCTTGTGCAGTGGGAACTCTCACCCCGTCCAATAAACAAAATGCGAATGCCATTGGAGTATTTGTCAGAATAAAGAGTATTGGTCATTTATTTATTAAATACCTGATTGAGGAAGATTCGTTTTCACAGAATATTGGTCTTTTCTTTGACAATTTTTTTTATAAAACATCCAGGATTTCCCCCAACCATTGTCCATGGTTCGACATCCTTTGTAATCACACTGCCAGGTGCAATGATTGCACCTTCTCCAATCGTAACCCCTTTTAAGATAATTGCGTTAAGACCAATCCAGGATTTTGAACCTATGGTGATTTTTTTCTTTTTTACAACTGAAAAGTCCTGACTTTGTCCAATGCCCCGGCCATCTGATTCAATATAATCGTTCCGGCAAGCAATGACATCATATTGTCGTTCTTCCCAATAGATGGAATGATGATTTGAATCAACAATGTTAATGCCCCACGCCATAAGGATATCGTCTCCCAATATGATTTCCGATGCACATGAAAAGTTTACGTTTCCTATTTGGCATCTTTCCCCAATGGTTATCTTTGCATTGGGCAGGATAAAATTAAACTGGCAAAATATGTGGGATTCCGCACCGATTTCAAGATTTGTAAAATTGTTCTTTATGGGAACATTGAGATTATCAGAGGTTATGGGTGATCGGTGTTCTGGAGATTTAATTATAAAAGGTTCTGTAATATAATGAATGTTTGATGAGGGAGATATAATGCATGTTTTGTGTATGGATAAAAATTTTTTGTATTTATGCCAGTTGTTAAAATTGGGTGTCCCAAATTGTATCATAATCTATTCTTTTCCTTGTGCAGATCGAAATTCTTTTATATTCCCCATGTCTCGCCATTCACGCTCAAGGTGATAGACAGAGACAGGAAGATCTTCATTTAAACAGCGTTCAAACAGTTTGGTAATAGGAAAAAACATATTTTGATCCACAAACTTCAAAAGAGAAGAGTTGATGACATATATTCCAGTGTTGATAAAACATGAGATATCTGGTTTTTCCTCAATTGATATCAGTCGGTTTTCTTTGAAATGCAAGGTGCCATAAGGTACTGAATGGCAGTAATGCTTTGCGACAATAGTGGCATGGGCATCGTTTTTTTTATGGAAATCAACTATTTCAGCAAAATTTGCTTCTGTCAACAGGTCTCCGTTTAGTACCAGGATCGGTTCAGTTATAGTTTGGGGAAGCAGTGCTAAAGCACCGCCTGTGCCCAATTCAATATCTTCTTTTAGGTAGTGGATAGAACATCCCAAACTGGAACCGTCCCCAAGGTAGTCACAAATCATATCTGCAAGGTAATTGACAGAGACAAATATTTGCTGAAATCCAAAACCCACCAAGCGTAAAATAAGTCGTTCAATTATTGGTCTGCCAGCAACTTTTAGCAAAGGTTTAGGGATTTTTTCTGTAAGTGGACGAAGTCTTGTTCCTTTCCCTCCTGCCATAATTACCACAGCATTGGAAAGTGATTCATATCCTATAAAATCTTCTAAAAAATGTATTCCAGCCAGTTGTCGATGTTGATCTAAAACAGGTATCTGGGAAATTTTCATCGCTTTCATGAGATCAAGTACAGAATTTCTGTCAACATTTTCATCTACATAATGGAACTTTCTGGTCATTAATCTGGGTATGGGTGTATCTAATCTCAAGCCGTTTAGAAGTCCACGCCTTATATCCCCGTCCGTAACAATACCAGTCATTTGTCCGTTGGCATTCACGATACACTGGATATTTTTACCACATTCTTCAAGCCCTTTAAGTGCGTCCATTACGGTTGCATTTTCAGTCAGTATTATGGAAGCCAGGGGAAGCTGTTCAAAGGGATAACGGTAAATTAATTTTTTATCTTTATAATTCATGATATTGAAGCTTCATTTTGGGTCTTTTTTTATCGGATGGCGGATAGCTTCCAAGGTAAAGTGGACCATTTTCATTCCATGTTGAGAGGTTTTTTAGAGGTGCAGTTATTAATATGTTACCATTTTTAAAACAGGTTACCCGATCATGGAAAAGGTATTTTTCAAAAAAAGAGTCTGAAGCACCGTGAAGCACTTTTTTCCCATACAAATACATAAGGGAGAGTGTGGCATATGACCATGAAATAACCTCACACTTATCTATTAGGGGTTTGAAAAGTTCAACCGGATAACGGGTAAATTTTGATGATATTTTAATAACATTATATTTTGAGGATAATTTTTCAATAAGTACCTCATCTTCATTGGAAAAATTCATGGGATGGCTTTTGATGATGATGGTACCACCCTTTGGTGCATAGGCTTCCAGTATTTTTTGATGCATTGTTACGGCATTGTCAAAAGCAGCAAATTGTCCAGCATATATTGGTTCTGTGAGAAAAAGGGTATGGGGGGCTGGAGAGTCTGCCAGTACTTTGTGGCAATAATTATTAAGTTCACTCAAGTTCGACAAGAGATGGGAATGTATCTGTTGTACTCTCTGTTTGGGAACCACATGCAACCTTTTTTTTCAAGTATATCACCGGTCTGATCAACAGGCATGATAAGACAGGCATCGGTTGAGTCGAGGATATCAGGATTATCTGCAAAAATTTTCCCCTTTTCAATGGCTTCTTCCAATGGGCGACCCGACGCCAGTGCTATATGAAATCCTTTATTATAAATAGTGCCAAAGGCATCTCCGTAAGTGTAATGGTTTGCTTCTGGATATGCTCGCATGATTGCTTCTGCTATGGTACCAAGAATGTTGTGGGCATAGTGGAATTCACTAATCTCAAATCCTATGAGTCTTTCCATGAGTTTGCGTAAAGGGGTTTTATCGATTTTTAGATCTTTCTCTTTTAGGGAATGGGAGGTGTTATTATGGGAGGATTCATTCCTTAGTGTTGAGATCACCATTTCCATGGATGAATTGTCAATATGGATGATTTTTCCCCATCCTAAGGCATCTGTCATGGCAGTTAATGTATCAATCAGGTTTTCATGGCAGCTATGGGGTAGTATTATATTGCTGCACAAAAGCCTTATCTGACGGGGATGAAAATTACGGCCTGAAAGTTTTGCAGCTTGTGCAACAGAGCAGGCAGCAGGCAAAAACTGTCCTGGATGAAATAGATGAACAAGGCAAATAGACTCCATTATTTGCTATACTCCATTATTTTGTTTCTATCTTTCAGCCCATATGATTTGTATTTTGCAAATAGGCATTCCCATCTCTTTCCAGCAGGGATCCAATCGCCTAAGAAATGAAAAAGGTTCACTCAGAATAGTTCTGCTCTCCACTTTGCTAAATCCACATTGAAGAAACATTTCCGGCAACTCTTTTCTTGCAAATCCTCCAGGAAAGGGATCAGCAGGATCTTCAACATAGATCCCCTTTTGGGTAACTCTTTCCATCTCTTTAATTAGCTTGTCGGCAGATGGATTGTCCAAAGCCTCAAAAACTCCTGTTGCCATTGTGTAATCTACACTTTTATCCTCTTTGGGGATTTTTTCCACGGCATTATTTGCGGAGAACTTCATGTGAATATTGGAATGAGGGGATTTACAAAATCCTGTAGCATTGGCGATTCTGGAACGATTGATATCCATACCCTCTATGGTCAATGGGGATTTGGGATTAAATCCGTTTTTTTTCCATTGTTTTGCCACAAATTGTGCAACACGGTTGGTTACATCTCCATCTCCGCATCCTATATCTATAATTTGCCTGCATCCTTTGCTTGCAAATTTTTCCCAATTCAACGGCGGGATATACCATGCTTTTCTCTGTTTCAGGTAGTTCCAGCGGTTGAGGGTATGGCCAATACGAGCATTTTTGTAGTATTTTTGCAGATCAAGATTGGATTGCTGCATCTTTTTCCGACGTATTACCAATTGAAGGTATTGCCATGTATGGCTGGGTTTCAACCATCTTACCCACTCTTTATATGGCTGATAATCCTCCAATGCAGCAAAGGGATCTTTTTCCATATTCCATATTTTTAGCTTTTTGAAATCGTCTGAATTGGGATGGAAAGTCAATGTTTTATTATTCCTTTACCGTGAAAATAAGTACTGAAATAAAATTAATCCGTAAGTTTCCCCTAAAGGAATTTTATAATCGGTGTTGGCCTATATTTGGCTATGACGGTTTATTACCATTTCTTTTTTTTTGCAAGAACTTGCCAATGAAAGCCGTCTATACCGCAGTAGTGATTGGTGTACCATCCGATCTCTTCAACTATGAATGGATGACAAATATACTCCATATCCTTCTCATTAGAGATATATAAGGCATTAACTGTCTGCTTCTGGGCATTTATTTCATGGGGATGAAGATGTTCATAAATAGCAAGATGTTTTTCTTGTTTTTGCAAAACTCCATCTTCAACAAGAGAGTTACCAGGACCTATTGTGGAAAACATCAGCTTTCCTCCTGGTTTCATGATACGATACCACTCATTTATTAGGTTTTGTAATGCCATTTCGTTTGGTAAATGGTATATGACCTGAGTGCTGTTGATGTAATCAAATGAGGCATCTTCATATGGTAATCTTGAATAATCCTCTTTAAGAAGAGTTGTTTTTATACGGGACGCAAGATGATGCCATCTGCCGTTAAGTTTTTTTAGAAGAATGTTTCTGGCGTAATGTGAAACCTCCAAAGCTTCCACCTGATAACCCAATTTTGCAAAATGGATTGCTTCATTACCACACCCATGTCCATAATCCAAAAGATAACCCGGTGTACTAGCATTACCTCTGAAATACCATGCTTCACATCTAACTGTGTTTATATTAGGATATGCGTGATGATGCTGCTCATCAGACCATAGCTCATTATAAAAATCGAGATTTTGTTTATCTATTATATTCATATGATTATCAGTATGTTGCTATGTAATTGGGTTTAATTAACTTACCCAAACTCCCCCTCCCAAGTCTGTAAAATGTGGCTGGAGGCGAGGTGAATGGGCAAGTTATTAAAAATCAATTCCTATATTATTTAAAAACTATATTATTTTTTATATTTCATGAATTTTATAGGTTAAATATTTTCTTACTCTTTTGGATTTGATTTAGAAAATTTTTATATACTATTAAGCCTTTTTCCCCACTTCTTTCCGGGTGAAATTGAAAACCTGTAATATTTTCTTTTTTGACACCGGAGCAGAATATTTTATCTCCATATTGGGTAGTGCATAGTATATGTTCCGAGTATACAGGTTCTGCATGAAAAGAGTGCACAAAATACATATATGATTTATTGTTTACTGATTCTAATAAACTTTTTTGCCATGTGCCACTTTCATTTATAAAATTCCATCCTATATGGGGCACTTTCAAGGGTTGTCTTAAGAATTGTCCATTTTCTTTTGGATTATTATTCCCAATATGCCTTACACTTCCTGAAATAAGCCCCAACCCCTCTGTTATACCAAACTCTTCGCTTTGCTCCATTAAGAGCTGCATACCAAGACAGACACCAAGTATACTTACTCCCTGTTTTGCTGCATCTTTTATTGCTAAGTCCATTCCTGTTTTTTTAAGGGCTGACATGGCATTTCCAAAAGCACCTACGCCGGGAATAATTATCCCTGCTGCCTGGTTCAGGGATTCTGGAGTTTGACATAACCTTGTTTGCAAACCTACTTTTATGCAAGCTGCCTTTACGCTGAAAAGATTCCCCATTTCATAATCAATAATAGCTGCCATGGGAGCATGTTGCTTCTTTTTGAGATCGCTATCTGCTTTTTTGATGGTTTGGGGGGTGCCATTATTGATGTAAAAATTTTCACTGTCAGGTTCAGTTCTATTATTTTTTCTCAGGTCACTAAAACGGCAAGGTGTAATTTTAGCATATCCTCTTTTTTGTTTTATAAAATCATAATTTCCCTCTTGGGATTCATTGACTCCTGTTTCTTCAGGGCGATCATATTCTTCAATGCAACCGTAATGGAGCACGGAAGCAGGGGCAACAGCATCTGCCTCTCCATCTAAAAGAGCTTTGTGGATATGTTCAACACTTCCTGCACCACCTGATGCAATTACAGGAACTTTAACCGCTTGGGAGACACTTTTAATAAGCTCAATATCAAATCCAAGGCCGGTTCCATCCCTATCAATGGATATTAAAAGAATTTCCCCTGCACCACGATTTGCTGCTTCCGCTGCCCATTGAAGAACATTAATACCTCTTGGCTCTCTTCCGTTATCTGTGAATACCTGATAAGTTCCATCAGGCATTTTTTTTGCCTCTATGGAAACCACAATAGTTGATGAACCAAATTGTTTTGCAGCTTGATTTATAAGTTCAGGATCAGCGACCACGGCAGTATTAAGAGCAACTTTATCAGCCCCTGATGAAAGTGCTTGACGGATATCCTTCAATGAACGTATCCCTCCGCCAACGGTCAAAGGGATGAATATCTCTTTTGAAATGTTTTCTATCATATTGAGCAGGCTGTTTCTGCCATAAAGGGTTGCCACCACATCTTGATATATCAGCTCATCTGCACCCTGTTTATAATAATACCTTGCAAAATATTCTGCTTTTCCAAGGGCACGCAAGCCTTCAAGTTGAACACCCTTGACAAGATTAGGACCTTTGATATCCAGCCTTGGAATAATCCGTTTATTTACCATGTTCACTTGTCTGGCTCCTTGAGAATATATTCTCTTTCTTGAAAAACAAGACAAGGATCATTGCGTCCCGGATATTGAGTCGCCCTTATGCGGCGTTCAATTTCTTCTTTAGACATTTCCGGCGTTATACGGCAAAGTTTATCCAGCTCTTTTTTCAAGTAAGGCTTTCTTGCCCATGTTTCCGAAGTCTCTGAACTTTTTGATCCTTCCAAGGTTTCTGAAAGGCAAATATTTTTGGTGATAATGGGAAATATACGGTAAAAAAGGATTAGCATATGATCAAGTGTTCGATGTTGCAGTGAAAATACAGTGTCACAATTATATATAGGAAATCTAATGGTATCAATAATTTTTCCGGTATCTGGTATGGCTTCCATGTGGTGACATGTGGCTCCATATTCTGTAACACCATGATAAAGGGCAAAATTGTAGCATCCAGAACCTGGATATTCAGGCGGTGCAGGATGAAAGTTGATTGCTGTTCCCTGGGCATCCTGAACATTGTCCAAAATATGCTTTGGTATAATCCAGGGACTCAGGAAGGAAATTAGAACTTTGGTTTTTCGGCCTGGCTCCAAAGGAAAGGGAGTATCTGCTGTTCCGGAGTGAACTTCAATATCTGGATTCAGCATACGTGCAAATTGAATTGCACCATTGCACCAATGGTTTTTTTTAGTCAGTAAAATCATATTTTGGGTGAATTGTCTGTAAATCATCCGGGAGATTGAAATCGTAAAATTTCTTTTGGAATAAATTCAAAGTCGAAATAGTTGATATTATATCGAAGATATCCTTTGATGGAGAAGGGCCTTCATAGGGATTCAGCATATTTTTCGCTATTTTTTTTGCCATTGCCCTAAATTCATTTGAAACCGCTTTTTCTATGGCCTTTTCTATTGTTTTTTGCTCTGGAGAACAGGAAATTATGCTTTCTGCCCGCACCCGCCCTTTTTGTCGATTTCCAATATCCACAGTTGGTATTCCAAGGGAAGGAGCTTCAATGATGCCGCTTGATGAGTTTCCCACCACGGCTTCACAGTGATACATGGCACTGAGATAACGAACTGTTCCAAGGGAATGGACAACACAGTAGCGTTTAGGGTTTGACTGCACAAAACGATCAATTATTTCATTGATTATTCGTCCTTCACTGTCAGCATTGCTTTTTGTGAAAAGGGCACACAAACCTGAATACTCAATGGCACTACAAAGACTAGTTAAATTGGAATCGGCAGAACCGTGATTAAGTGTTACAGGATGAAATGTTACCAAAATATATGGCTGACTTAAATTAAATCCAATGTCATGGCCGAGGACTTCCTTTGACATCAGTTCCATTGTACCAATATTTTCTATGCCCAAAGCTCCTACATTGAATACAAGATCTGCCTCTTCACCCATTTGAATCACCCTTTTGCGGTGTGTTTCCGTTGTGGTGAAATGGAGCGAAGCCATCTTTGTGAGACAGTGCCGCATGGAGTCGTCAATGGCACCCAGGGTTGTTTCTCCCCCGTGTATATGGGCAATGGGAATAGAGTGAATCATTGCAGCAGCTCCCATGGAGAAGGCTTCAAAACGGTCGCCAAGGATAATCACCATATCAGGGGCAATTCGTTCCAGTGCATCGCTTAAACCTATCATGCCAAGTCCCATGGATTTGCAGGTTCCCCCAGGTTTGTCCGAAGATAGAAGAATTTCTACTTTTTCGTTAATGAAAAAACCATCTTTTTCAATCTCCTTGAAAGTAAGACCAAATTCAGGGGCAAGGTGCATTCCGCTGACAATGAGTTTAAGGTTTACTGTTTCTGAAGCCTTGAGGCGAGAAAGCAGGGGGCGAAGCAGGCCATATTCTGCCCGTGTTCCTGTGAAAACTGCGATTTTTCGATTTATTTTCTCTGTTTCCAATAACTAATTTATCCAAATCAGGTGAGTGTAGCCTTTTTTGATTATCCAGTCTGCCAAACCTCACCCCCGGCCCCCTCTCCATCTCTGGAGAGGGGGAGAATAATGCAAAAAGGGTAGACTCAAATCAGGTTTTACGGCAAAGATACAGGTTCATCCGGCATATAAGGGCGTATGGCAATGGAACCAATAAGTGTATCCCATAACATGGGAGAAACGCCTACTTCTCCTGTCCTTTTGATTGTTAAATTTTCTGGAGTAAATGTCTCTCCTTTTTTAATGGGGCGTGAAGCAACAACATATTTACGGGCAATGGCAATATTGTCATGTTCGCATTGAGCTGGCTTTTTACATCCGTTTCCAAGGGCAGATTCAACTTCCCGAATGGATCTAATCATATTTGAAAGTGCTTCCGGCTCAATGGATGCCTTGTGATCAGGCCCCTCAAGGGTGCAGTCAAGGGTAAAGTGTTTTTCAATGATAGATGCACCTAAAGCAACCGCGGCAATGGCACAGGATATACCAGGTGTGTGATCGGAAAAGCCAGTGGTACATGAAGGGAAGTGTTTGCTAATGGTGGAAATTGCTTTTAAGTTTGCCCCTTCAAAAGGGGTTGGATATTGGGTTGTGCAGTGTAAAATTGCGATATTGGAAAGGGGAGTTCCTGAGGTTTGCAAAACTCCAACCGCTTCTTTTACTTCCTGGAGTGTTGACATTCCAGTGGAAAGTATAATGGGTATAATGGGGCAGCCTGAAAGATCTAAATTTAAAGGAAATGACGTACCTATTGTAGCACTTGATGAACCTGTGGTCTCTGAAGTTATAGAGTCTATAGCCCCTGAAGCTTTAACACCTGAAGTTATAGAGCCTATTATAGTCCCTGAGCCTTTAACACCTGAACATATAGCACCTATATGACGCAGAAATGGAAGATTGGTAACCTCCCCGGATGGTATTTTCAGGCATTTTAAGCCAATATCAATTAAAAAGTCCACACTCTTTTCATCAAATGGCGTGGATAGAAAAATAATCTCTCTTTTCTTGCAGTGCTCCATGATTTTAACATGGTTTTCCTTTGTTAATTCAAGGCGACGGAGCATTTCAAACTGGCTTTCTGAATTATCGGTTGTATCTTTTTGGTAGGCTGCTTTGGCCGCACATGGGGTTGCAAGCCGATTTGCCCTGAATGTCTGGAATTTCACTGCATCAGCACCTGAATCCACTGCTGCATCCACAAGCTTGATAGCCAGATCAAGGCTGCCGTTGTGGTTTACACCGGCCTCTGCAATTATGAAACAGGGTGAATCTTTACCTACTTTTTTGCCGTGTATTTCCATGGTTTTTTATATTTATTCGGGAATTTTATGTTTGTTTTAGAAAAATTGTATATTTGTAATATGGGTTGTGTTATCCATCTCAATTTTTTAGAAAAAAGCATTTATAAAACGGTGTTTTGTTCCAGAAAGTGTAGAATCTTTTTGTAAGGATACAAAATTTATAGAGAAATTTGTCGTAATTGAATTATCAGTGTTATCGTTGAATAATTTTTCAGTATCTTATTTTCTATCTACTCCCTCATGATAATTTTTGGTTATATTGTCTGCAAGTTCTCAATAACCCAAGGTGATAAGGCCAGCTTAACCCTTTAAATGCATGATAGTATTCAAAAGGATTCCTTGAATCCCCGGGCTTATTGAGAATTTACCTTTTTAAGGTTTCAAAATCCTGTGTTCCTATGGGAAATTTTTTACTTCTCATAATTGCTTTTATGAATAATTAAGGCTTCTGCAACGATAAATTCCCATAATTCATCAATATCCAGGGAACGTTCCCTGGGCATTACATAGCCTATGCTTTTGGGTGGAAACATGGTTTTAAGTGCCATTAATGAAGATACTTGGTTAAGATATATCGCACCATTTATCACATATGCTGAAGGGAAATCCTGCCTACGCAAGTAAGAGGGCTTTTTATCAATAAATGGTTCAAGGTATCCTTTCTTGTTGATAGAATGTACAATATATGGGTGATTGGATGCTTCGCATATACCTATTACAGCATCTATTTTTTCCTCATAGTCGATATTATTTGTATTATTTGTTTTTTTGTATCTGTGCAGTAAATTTATGGCACCATCAATATCATTACTTGTACGCAAAGGAGATGTGGGTTGAAGGGTTAAAATATAATCAGGTGAATAATTTTCATGGGTTTTAAGCCATTCAAGAGCATGGATAAGGACATCTATATGGGGTGTATCATCTTTTGCTATTAAAGATGGCCTAATAAATGGAGTATCTGCACCATATTGATTTGATATTTCTGCAATTTCAGGGTCATCTGTACTTACTATCACCCGTTCAATATTTTTGCTTTTAAGAGCGGCTTCAATTGTCCATGCTATTAGGGGTTTGCCTGCCAGGGGACGTATGTTTTTTTTAGGGACACCCTTTGAACCGCCACGGGCGGTTATCAGAGCTGTAACTTGCAAACTGGATTTTAAGTTGTGATTAGACAAAGCAAATATGCTCCTTGTCTGCATCAAGGTATTCTAATATAATCTGATTTTTTTCATTGGCCACACAATGATGGGAGCACTCTTTTGATGGTTTGATATAAAAAAAACGTTTTTTCTTTTCAAACCAGAAATCCGTGAATCGTTTTTGGGCTATGGAGCCAAGGGATGCTTTAAGGTTATATGCTTTGTCCTGACAGGGATATACATTGAGATCTGCTCCAATTACAGGTAAAATTTGCTGATAAGGACACCATTCATAAGGTTTATTAAACTTATCATCAAGTTCATGGTAGGCATCATATATCTGGAAATTTTGGGTTTCAAATTTCTGCCTTGCTCTTTGGATATCTCTCTTTACTTGCTTAAACAAAGGTTTATGATATTCATTGTTTTCTTTTCCTTTATTGCTGATAATGCAGGGAGATATTTTGACACTATCCACACCAATATCTGACAAACGCTGGATTGAATCAAATATTTTATCATGGTTATAATTATCTATAATGAGACTGACCCCAAGATAGCATTTTCCATCAAGTTTTTTAAACTCTCTCATATTGTTTATTATTTTAGAATATTCATTAGCTCCTGCTCTTCTGTAATATTTATAGCTTGCATCATCCCAACCATCCATTGATATACGTATCCATGTGCCGTAGTGAGCAAACAGCTCTGCAATCTCTCCTTGCAGTCGGGCACCATTGGTCAGCGTTGCAAACTGTATTGAAGTCTCCATCAGGCGTTTTAATGTTGGTATTATGTCTGGGTAGCACAGGGGATCACCACCGCCGCTGAAGGTGATGGCTTTTACTCCCATTTCACTTAAATCATCCACGATCTCAAGCATTTTTGCACAGGGTATGGTATCACGGATTGCCATGTCTTGCCCAAGTTGCAGGTTATCTTTTCTATATGCACAATATCGACACCTGTGATTACAAATATTGGTTGGTTTGATCCGGACATGAATGGGAGCAAGAATTTCATTACTTGTTTCAGGCAAAGAATTAATTTTGTCTGTATAGTGAAATATTTTATATTTAGTGTAAAGTAAACTCATTTTTATTTTTTTATACTTCTTTGAGTTTGAATTATCCTATCTCAGAGTGGCATCCTTCATATCAGATTAAAGTAGTTTACACTTTTTGTCTGGAGTAGAGACGCAATGCATTGCGTCTCTACTGTTGGGTTATTTTGCCATTGGAAAAGTGTAAAGCGGCAAATGAAGCATGTCCTCAGAGTTACTCAAAGTATATAAATTCATAATCTCCATTATAGCCAAATTCAGAAAATATCCATATCCATTCCCGTTCACTAAAGAACGATTCACATGTCAATGCCCAGCATTGAAGATTGAAAAGTTCCTGATCGTTACGATAACTTTCCAGCACAATATATTTATTTTTGGCGACTCGTTCCATTTCAGATAAGGCCTGTTTTAAGTCAAATATCTCAAGGTTGAAAATGGTGTTTAAAGAGATAACCAGATCAAATTCATTTTCAAAAAAGGGTAGGGGATCACGGGCATTGTGATGGAAAAGGGATTTTTTTATTTCAGGTTTGGCATTTTCAAGGGCATGCCTTGAAATGTCAAAACCTGCAATGCGGGCTTCGGGTAATAGTTGTGATATTTCATAAAGAAGATATGCCTTGCCACATCCAATATCAAGTATTGAACTGCCTGCATGTAGTCCATATTCAGCAATTAGTGCTTCTGCCACAGGTTTCCATCTTCCGTCATAGTCGTAGCCGCCATATCCGTATTTCCGGTCTCCATCCCAGTATTCATACTCGTATTTTTTAGCTTTTTCCATGCAATGAACTTTGTTATCCATCATTCTTGCAGGATAATCTCTTTTTGTGGACTTGTGCAGAGGTGTAACCAGGTTTTGCCTTTTACCCATGTTTTCTACTCACTTTCCCAAAGCTTTAAAATGATTTTTTCAACATTTTCAGGCGTTATCCCAAAGTATTTGAGTAGATCATTTTGAGACCCGTAACGATCTGAAAATTTATCAGGTATTCCGATTCTTTTAAATTTTCGAGGCTTCAAATCATTTTTTTCTGCAAGAAGTTCAGCAACAGCAGAACCAAGCCCACCTGTTATGGAATGTTCTTCAACACTTACAATGATAGTAGCATCTTTTATAAATTTGCTTACAGTATCTTTGTCAAAGGGTTTTATTGTAGGCAGATGCAGTATGGTGGGTGTTAAATTATGGTTTTTATCATTTTTTAGCAATTTTTCTGCTTCCAAAGCAATGTTCAATGTAATGCCTGTTGTTGTTATCAGTATATCTTTTCCAATTTTTACAGGCACAGCTTTCCCGATAACAAACGGCAAATTCAGCGGCGTGACAATGGGATCATAACCTTTTGCAAGTCTTATATATATAGGCCCCGGCCAATTTACAGTTTCTGGCATCATTTTTTCCATCTCCCTTGCATCAGAAGGGCTTAATATGCACATATTGGGAATGGATCTCAGTGCTGCAAAATCTTCAATAACCTGATGGGTGGGGCCAAGGGGTGCATATACAAGACCGCCGCCATTACCCACAAGGCGTACAGGTATATTGTGAAGGCATAGATCAAGGATAATCTGCTCATATGCCCTTCGGGTCAAAAATGGTGCAATGGTATTGACGTAGGGTATTTTTCCCTCCATTGCCATACCTGCTGCCATTCCGATAAGATTGGCCTCACAAATCCCCTCCATAAAGAAGCGATCCGGCATATCATTTCTAAATTCGGACATGGTTCCAGCCCCAAGGTCTGAACCAAGGAATACAATGCGGGGATCCTGCAAAGCAAGGTTATAGATCATTTCAAGACATTTTTTTCGCATTTAACTTATAAAATTCCTTGGATAAGTTTCTGAGCAAGTTCACTATCAACTTTATTGCTATGGTGCCACTTAAGGTTATGCTCTACACCGCTGATACCTTTACCTTTGACAGTATGGCAAATTAAAGCAGATGGTTTTTTATGGAGTGAAAAAGGAAGTGAAGATAGTTTTTCTTTAAGGGCATTTACATCATGTCCATCTATCTCTTTGACAGAAAAATTGAAGGCTTTTAACTTTTCTGACAAGGGTTCAAGGGGGAAAATTTGCTCTGTTAGACCGTATGACTGCATATGATTATAGTCAATGATTAGTGTGAGGTTGTCAAGCCTATGTTTTGATGCACAAAGGGCAGCTTCCCATATTGAACCTTCGTTGCACTCTCCATCACCTGCCACTACAAATACTCTATATCCCTTTTGATCCATGCGTGCCCTTAGAGCCATACCAATCCCAATGGAAAGCCCATGACCAAGGCTTCCGGTTGATGCTTCAACTCCTGGAATTTTGCTTCTTTCAGGATGTCCTCCTAAAATGCCGTCAAAGGCACAAAATTTTTTTAAGTCCTTAGGAGAGATAAACCCTTTCTCTTCAAGCATTACGTACAGAGCAAGACATCCGTGCCCTTTGCTTAGAATAAAACGATCCCTGTCATCCCAATTGGGTTCATTTGAACGATATTGCATTATATCATCAAATAGAACTCGCAATATTTCAACTAAAGAAAGGGCCGGAGCAAGATGGCCCCTGCCGCCTGCTTCAAGGGTTTCAACTATTTTTTTCTTAGTTCACGGGAACGATTGTCAAAACATGAATGGTTTTCAAAGGATGAAGTTCCTGTTTGTTGAGTGTTTTTCTTTAAATTTAAATTCATATTTACATCCACATCCAACAGATCCATATTTTTGATTTGCTCATTCATATGGAAAATTTCCATCCAGATCATTTACCTGTTTTAGCATCATTCGAGCTTTTTCCATTTGATGGTTTAATACTTCTGTCTGATTTAGTTCCTCACCTTTTGAAAATATTCTACGATTAAAATTTGAGGGGATAAATTCGTTTAGTAGAATAAGGCACCATTTTAAAGCTGTTATTCCGTATACTATTTTGATGCGTGATAGTACATATTCAGGTAATGGAATATGTGATAAAACCTGTGATAAAAATAGCGATTTGAATTTTTCTGGAATCAGATTTCCAGGATGAATAAGAGTATCACAGATTAGTTTTGCCGGATCATCCCAGCCAAAAAATTCAAAATCCACAAAATTTAATGCACCATCTTTATTTAGAAGAGTATTGTGAAATCCAAAGTCTGAAGGGCTTGGAATAAGATATGTAAATGGAATATCTGTGTCAAAATGTTTTGCATTCTGATCTATTTGATTTGTATATTTGCTTTTTTTTATACAAAATTGTTTGTATTCTTTCTTTAGAGTCGGAATGAACTCTTTTTCTAAAAAAGTAAACAACAAATCTTTATATATACCTTCTTTGTAAAATCTTGATAGGCGTTGATGGATAAGAGTTGGAAATGACTCAAGCGTGTAACAAGCATCTGATGCTGGTTTCAAGGATTCTTTGCACTTTATAGGTAGATGTGACAGATCTACGATAAAATTTGATATGTTTTGTATCTCATTGATACCTATACAATCTATTGTTGGTGGTGAACCAGGTAAAAGGGAATAGGTTGCAATTTGTTCCTTGATACTGCATTTTAAAGGTTTGGGAATATTTGTAAAACCATTACTGTTTAAAAATGAAAATCCATGCCATTCTGCCTCAAGCCTTTTTCTGTTATCCATGGAATTTGAAGGATATTCTTTTCCTACTATGGGTGAGGCTTGGTCTACAAAGGTTAATTTCCAGACACGGCTGTTACGTCCATTGTCAAGTGACTTGGCTGATAATATATTATTTCCTGTCAGATATTCAAACTTGTAAAGGATAGCATTTTTTTTACCGTGAAAAAGCCCCACATCATTTTCATGGTTAGGGGTTTCCTTTGTATCCGGAGGCCATGAATTTTGAGAGCAGTTAATCATCCAAAAATGGTTTGAGCAATTTCTTGCCAGTTTGAGCAAATATTTATGTTCTGGGCTGCTATTATTGGGTTAGGGGCTGCTGTTATTGGATTTTGGGCTGATATGATTGGGTTGTGGGGAGAAAAAAGTATCTTTTTTATGGATTTGGGAAAATTAATATCCAGGAATAGTTCTGATAGGTCATCAATAAATATATCGCAATTCAAAGATTTGATTTTATTGATTTTTTTATATCTATTGTTCTCAAAGAAAATATGCTTTTGTGATAAGGCCCCCCCTTGATTATCAAAAAAACCTTTTTTGTGTAGAAATTTTATTGCAGAACCCCTGAGATTATTTTTTTGGTGACTATCTGCTGCTGCATATGGCGTTTTATGGCTTACAATATAGATGGTTACTCCTTTTTTTTTACATAGTTGCAAAAAATCATAGGCACCTTGAAATATATCAGCTTCATTAATTCTTGGACCATATGCTTTGGCCTGCATTTTTTGCCATATGCTTTCTCCATCATGTTGGCAGCGAACCCAATCTCTGATCTTTTTTTTCCCTGTGATGTTGGGTTTTATTTTAAAACCTTGTTCTTTTAGTAATTTTAATAAGAGCTGGTCATAGCATACCAACGTATTGTCAAAATCTATACCGATGATCATGGGAAATTAAAAAATTTTAAATGAAATTGACATGGTTGTTTGGATGTGTCAACTCCCAAAGATAATTATTGATTGCATCCAGACGGCAATTTACACGACACTCTTTTGCATCCATTTCATTTGCTACCCATTCAATGTTTTTTTTACGTGTCGGGCTGCTCCATATCTCATTGAATGACTGGCTATAAATATTGCCATAAAGAAAACCCGAGTCTGTCATATGGACGCTACATCCCCAGACATTACCTGTAGAATCAATATAAGACCAGAATGGCAATCCAAGGCAGTGATCATAGTCTTTTTTATTATTTACCTGGCGTTCCATGGCATTGGTTCTTAAAATGACTTTAAAATGTTCATCTGATATTTCATCAAGTTTTTCAGACAGAGTCTCAAGATTGTAATCATCAAAGCCAAGGTTCTTATACCACTTTGTCTGGCTTTTAGGATGGTGTGAATATGGTTTAATAACCAGGTAATCCAGTCCAATATCAGCAGAAATTCGGGCAAGTCGCTCCATTTCATCATAATTTTCCGGAAGAAGAATTGCCTGGATGCCCAATGTACAGGAAAAGTTGTTATTATGTTTCAATGCAACGCAGGCTTTCAGGTTGCCCATGAGGCGGCTGAAATCATTTTTGCTCGTACCATGTAGATGTGCATGGGTCTCTTTTGTGCCAGCATTGCAGCTTATTTTGATCCATGAAAGAGACGGTAAAATTCTTTCTGATTTTTCCAAAGTTAAAAGCACGCCGTTTGTTGTCAGTGAGACGTCAATTCCAGATTTTTTGGTTCCTTCAATAATTTGGGGAAGATTATTATGGCAAAGTGGTTCACCTTCCCCTGCATACATAATACTTTTAAGGCCCATGAGAGCTATCTCTTCTATCCGTTTGAGAAGTATAGATTGATCTAAAAAATCTGGTTTATAGCCCATGAAATCCAATCCACAAAAGAGGCAGCGATGATTACAGGCTCCAGTGGGGCTTATCTCCATATATATGGGGGCAATATTTTTTCCATCCATCCACTCTGAGACCCTGTGGGGATGGAACATGAGCTTATGGTTGTCGATTCTATATTGTGTCATATTGCTATCTCGGCCATCATATCCATCCAGTGGTGCAAAATTGCTGCATGGCTTGTTTCAGCAAGACCATAGGCGTCCGCTGGAACCCAGAAATTGAGGTCACCGCTCCTTCTCAAATTGTTGTTGGGGTTCATGGCTGATAGGGTTACCACATACCCGTCTGCTTTTTTTGCTATTTCTACTGCATTTAGCACATTGGGGGATTCACCTGAACTGCTTATAACAACAAGCATATCATCTTTTTTCATGCGAAAGCTTAAAGGAACCGAGAAAACCTGATCGTAGCCAAGATCATTTGCCACAGCGGTTATCTGAGAGAGATCCGTAAAAACTTCAGTGTGTATGTGGGCGTTTTTACACATATCTGCTGAAATATGGCTGGCCATGGATGCACTGGCACCGTTGCCTATGAAAAAAACAGTTTTGCTGTTTTCACGGATTGATATGGTTTTTTCCTGCCATAAAGAAAAGGCCTGCTCTACTTCCAATAATTGAGAGTCAAGGGAATTTACCGAAAGCGATGAAAGACACTTTGATAAATCAGATATTTGGGATTGCCATTTATTTATTGAAGGATACTTTTTTATCATGCTTGAACTCTTTGGGATTTCTATATATTAATTAGGATTGCACTTTATGAAAAAATTGGGATTGTCAAACATGAGTTGTTCAAATGTATAACAATAAATGCAGTTATTGGATAATTCGTTAGCCAGACTGAATATCTCTTTATAACCAGAAAGGTTAAATTCAGACATTAGAAAAAAAATGTCATTGTATTTTTTCATATTATTTTTTGTTATGAATTTTTTGTAATCCCTATTAAAAACAAATGGTTCTTTGGGGAGTTTGAAAAAAGATAAGGTGTGTTCCTCAAATATATCTTCTCCATCAAATGAAGGGCCAACAATTATTTCAATGTCAATGTTCCAAAGTTTGAAATATCGTGAATAAATATAATTCGCTATGAGAAGAGGGCCACTAACTATAAATGCTGCTGGGGTGTCGGTATTTATATATTCAAATGGTATTTTTTCCCATTCTTCAGGGATGAGCCCAAGCAGCCTGTCCATCATAAAGGGAGAGTGCATCTGTTTTAAATCGGATGAAGTAGGCAAGGATAATTTTGATATGTATTCTGTACAAAGTACTTCTTTTAAACAAGTATATCTATACATCCCGTCTGGAAGCAAGTTTGCCATTTCCTTTAGTTTTGATACGCAACCATTTCCTTCTTTAGTCCTGCGTTGTAGAATGGCAGCGTATTTAAGTGCTTGTAACCTAAAAGGAAAGTTTTTTACTAAAAAATTAATATATTGTTTGGCATAAGAGATTTGGCGAGTTCTCAAGTAATACTGTACCAAATTAGATATAAAGGCGAAAGAATATGAAGATTGGGTTGCAAAGAGTTTTTGATGTTGCAATTTATCAATTATTAATTCAATACGGGATTCAATCTCATGTTTGCATATAAGCGTAAATAATCTAAAAAAAGAAGTTTTATCAAGTTTGTACGACAATAAGCAATCTATGATTTCTAAACCTTTCTCCATCTCTTTTGCTGTTATTAAATTATCTGCCAAGGTAATCAAAAGTTCGTTGTAATATAGAAATATTGATAAAGAATAGTCATTGCTATTATAAAAAATAAAAGATTATTGTTTAAAGAGCTAATGATATTATTTATATATTCAGATAGTTCTGTAAATTTATTGGTTCTGGATAAAAGCTGTATTCGTAATCTAAAAAACATTTGTGGAAATTTACGTTCTGCGAATACAAGAAATTTTTCAGCTCTGCTATAATTATTTAACTCCAGTGACAATTGCACTGCTAAGCCTACTTCACTTGGTGTGAGGGATTTTATATTTTTAGAAAAATAGCTCATTAATTCATAATAATCATTTTGTTTCAATTTGTTTTTAACATTATCATGACTCTCAATATGTTTTGATATTGTAGCATATTGAGAGTTGCTATTTTCAATCTTCATACGATTATAAGCTTCAAGATAAAGAGATAAATCTTTATCTTGATTTTTCATGAATATCTCTTTTAGCTTTTGGGGGATATCTATACTAATTTTTTTTGTAGCGTTAAGAGCAATGTTATTATGGTTTATTTTGATTTTTGGCGTAATATTTGCTATTTTAATCAGTGATTCATTAAAGTGCTCTACAATACCATATGAACCATATATATTGAAAAGGCGATTCTGAGCTGTATCGTAATCGCCTTCACCTAAATGATTTACTATTGGATTATCAGGATATTTTTCTAATATGTATTCTTCAAGGGATACGTTCTGAATGGTCAGTGTATCCATGGAATATTTGTAATGAGACAGTAATAAATTAATTGTATGTCTAATAAACGTAAAATAGAAGAATTTTTTTTCCGTTAAATA
>NZ_LT828571.1:0-9548 GCF_900170035.1 Desulfamplus magnetovallimortis
ATAGATAAAAGGCCCTTCCACCCAATCTCCAATCTTTCGGCTCCAGTATCGGTGCCAGAAGACCCAAGGTTTGTCCTTATCACATTCTTTGTACCTTTCAGAGAGGATGTTGAACAGTTTCTGATTCAATGGAATCCGTCTTGGTGTCAAATGCCCGCCCTTTTTCTTCCGTGTGTAAAGGACCAAGTATTTTTCTTTCAGATTGACGTCATCCCATTTCAGTCTATTAATCTCACTCATTCTTCCCATGGTATAGACTATCGTCCAAAGGTAATCCTGAGTAGAAAAGTCAGCCTCGTTAATGACTTTGAGCACATCCTCCTTGGATGGAACGTACTTCTCATTTTTATCGACAGGAAAGAACTCCATGCCTACAGTAGGGTTGTTGGAAATCAAGCACCTGGGGGCCTTAACCCCGAAGTTAAACAGGCTTCTCAATAACCGCAGCTCTTTATTGGCTGTAATAGCGGATACGTCCTTCTTGCGCTTCAGGAGATAGGACTGCACCATATCCAGCGTAATATCAACACACTTAATATCCTGCCAAGCCTTACACCAACGCCTGGCATAATAAATGTGATCTGTGTAATGCCGTTCGCTATAGCTGTGGGCTTACCATTGAAGACTATCTTCAACGACTTTCCTTCTTTTTTCATCACATAGAGTGTTTTTTCGTCTTTTAAAAGGCCATTGACCGTTGACCGTTGCTTCATACAGAGCATTAAGATGTATTTGTTTCAGCTCCCACACATCTGCATATGAAAATCCCCTGGAACAAAGCAGGTCCTGATAATCTTGGAGAAAATTGGGAAGATCATCACTAAGGTGTTCCTGCACGTACTTCTCCGAATAGTTCTCATGGACATATTTTACCCATTGATTGTGATTTTCCATCGCCTTTTCTGAGTCTGCCGCAACGGTGTCTATTTCGGAGACAAAGCAGTCAGGGTACGCCTTGCCTTGAAAATAGTTCGGCTTAAACCACAAGTATGGGTAGTTTTTTTCGCTCCATAATGAGCCAATTGGAGCAGGATCTAATATGAGTATTTTGAAAAACTCCACATAAACTTGCGGATCTGACTGCTCCCGTTGCTGAACACTGTCTATGGCGTATGCCCTATTTGATTCAGAGAGTCCATTCAAGCAATCTCTCGTAATTCGGGCATCCTTCATTTGAACCCAAAAGTACTTTACACTTTTTTGTGAGAGATTTCCGCACATCAGAGTTTTCTCTCCAGAAAGTGTAAACTGGGAAATGAAGCTTGCCGAAAGATGTATTGATAGCCAGTAATGTCCGGATAGGTTCTTGCGTGTATAGTTGTTAATGTAAAAATAAAACATTTAAATATCGAAAAATATTACATTAGATATTATTATTCCATAACTAAGTCATTCCTAATGTGATATTTAATTATAAAATTGGTACTCATTTTGTTATAAGTAGTTCCAAAAATATCGCAATGCAAAAACCTAACCGGACATTACTTAATCAGATTCAATCTACGAGAAAAAACTCTCCATAAAAAAGGGGTTGACCCGATCAGGACTACTACAATCAGCTTGATGTCAAAAGAAGTGAATGGAGAAGATTTGTACACGGCGATGAAGCTTATGGGGCACTCTGACATTAAAATGACACAGAGATACGCACATCTTTCAAAATGAAAACTTCAGAGTGCCGTTAAAAAATTAGAGAAAGATACAATACAGTATTGATATGCCCATCAACTGGAATATCTCTAAATTGCTTCAATCAATGACAGGGCATTTTTGGCATATGAATTTGCTTGAGACAGTGCAAAGGTTCCTGTTTGCATATAGATCTGAATCTTGGATAAAATTGTTGATTCAGATACAAAATCTACATCCCGAATAGTTGATTCTGATCTTGCAATATTCACCATTGAGTTAGATAAATTTGAAATTGTTGACTCTAACTGATTATGTACAGAGCCTATATTGCTCCTTATTCGATCTAATTCTATCAAGGATTGATCTGCTATCTCCATTGATAACTGAGCATCTGGAAAAGTGCTTACATTTAAATCATTTAATTTTGATAACTCCTTTTCTGATACAGTGTACCATACATAGCTTTTTCCACCTTTATTTGAAGAAATCGGGACAGGGTCAGATAGATATTCCAAATATGGTTGTGAATATTGAGCAACAAAGAAGCATCCATTTCCGTCTGTATTTGTCAATTCGGCGACCCCATTGCTGGGATCAAAATCAACTGTATCATTGAAAGAACCCAAAATAAACAAGCTTCCATCTTCATCGCCGCTCAGGTCTGTAAAACTGTCTCTATCCAGAGTTATTAGACTTATGGAATCAATGCCGGTTCCACCAATGTGATTAATCCATTCATATTCACCATCATTAGTTTGTTTGGATAAATAAATATCATTAGCTCCATTACTGTCTATCGTTTCATCTACAACATCATCAATACCGGGCGTGAAGGTATGACTTCCTGAAAAATCAGAGAGTCTGTATCTATAGTGATCTGGGTCAGTGACTAAGGTTGGAAGAGAAATATTGTCGCTAATGGCATTTATAGTTCTGAGGGTGGTGCCTGTGGGCGAATTGTTATAAGCACTGTAATAGGCATCTACATAATCTCCGTCATTTTTAAATACCCAGGTGAAATAATCTGGAGAAGTTATAGCTGTCAGCTCGTTAAGGTTTTCAATATCACTTGTGGTAAAAGGGTCTCCGTCATCTGTTGAAGGATCATCTATGCCAGGGTCAAAATCCACTGTTCCATTGAAACTGCCTCGAACATATACATTTCCGCCGCTGGTTGAAATCCTGTTTGCGACACTATTACCGCCAACAGTATCTGAATCTGGTGCTTGTCTCCACGTAGAAGCACCACTATCAAATCTTTCAATAAAGGCATCTGTGCCATCTCTACCAACGGCATATAACGTGGAGCCAATGATTTCATAATCGTTCATGGTACCCGTAATGTTACTTCTGTAATTAGTAGCACCACTATTCTCATTCAGTGTTTCAACAAAAGAGTCCGCACCAACATCACCGATCACATGAACGCTGGTACCTGATATTATTAAATCGGTTATGTTCCCTGTGATGTTACTTAGCCATTGATTAGTAGTTGTAGTATCAATTTGTGCGGCAAAGGAATTAGCCCCGTCGTCTCCCACAAGATACATATCAGTACCATTAAACTTTACGCCGGTTATATTTCCTGTATATTCATGTCTCCACGCCTGGGTACCATCTGAATCATTGTGTTTTTCAATAAAGGTTTTACCTGCACTGATGCCAATAGCATATAAATCATCATTAAAAAAAAACCAATTTGTCACAGTTCCTGTGATGGAAGGGCTACTGGGAGTGTTTGAAGACGCTGGCCAAATCTGTTTCCATGAAGAATCGAATTTCGCAACATAGCTGTCACCATTAGTCAGTTCCCCTCTGAGATAATAATTGTTAGAAGTTTGATATACATCTAAAATAGAGGCATAATCTTCAGGTAATTTATAAGCATTTTCATAGGAAGCATATCTTTCCATGATCTCAATGTTTCTGTAAGCTGTAGGTGAAGTTAGTTTTCCGTCATTTTCTAAATCTTTATTGACAATTTCCCGATTATTGTCTGTCACCGTAAAGGCAATTTTACGATTCAGTGAAGACTGAAAATCTACAGATTTGTTTTTATTATCGAAACATACAGACCTTAATGCAGCTTCGTAATTTGCAACAGTATCAACACCTGTAAACGTTAATCTACCAGAACCCTTATCCCATGAGCCGGTGATGTTCCCTATATTTTTAAAAACTAGTTCATCTTCACCTTCAACATAATTTTCTGCAATTTTAACAACTGCCTGTGACATATGCTTATCATCTGGGTCGCCTAAACTAAGTTCCGGGTCAATATTAATTGGCCCGTCTCTTTCAACATAAATTAAAGGTTCTGATGTTGTTTGAATTAATGGAGGATCGTTTAAATTCAATATCCTTCCATCATTTCTGGATATAATTCTCAGCCTGCCAACAGTTGAGAGTTCTTTTTTCTGGAAAACATCACCGCCATTTTTGATTGAAATTGCTCTGTCATCAACAGATTCAAAGGTTAAACTTCCATTGATGTTTGAGATAGCACGCACACCATGTTCAGAGGTTCGATCATTAATTGCTTTTGCTAAAGCTCCATGGCTATCATTTTTTTCGATAGTCAGGCTTCCTATTTTAATTCCATTGATAGAAAAATCTTCTTCGGTTTTACCTTCAGAGATAAAATGGGTTAAACTGACTTCAGCAAACGCTTTAATTTGCATTGCTTCATATCTTCGGTTTATTTTATCAGCTATCTTGCCTATTCCATGATCAACGTCATTATCGTATGCTAACAAGCTTTCTATTTTTATCTGGTTACCGGAACCGTCATCAAAATCCAGCAATAGTATTCCTTCACCTTCAGGTGTAATGTATTGGGTATTGACATGACCAATTTTATTTGATTCCGCACTGTTTATTGAAATCTTGAGAGTCTCACCTGAATTAGCACCTACTTGAAAGGACTTATTTATAAAATTACCAGATAATAATTTTTGCCCATTAAACGATGTGGTCTCAGCTATCATATCAAACTCGTCAAGAAGAGCTGAAATATCCTTTTGTATTATTTTTCTGTTTTTGGATGTTTGACTATCAGAAGATGCTTGAATACATTTGGTTTTTATAGTGTCAATGATAGCTACAGACTCTTGTAATGCACCATCTGCTATCTGAGCAATAGAGATGGCATCATTTGCATTTTTTATTGCCTGTCCATACCCCATTCTTTGGGATCTCAGTGAGTCAGCAATGTGCATACCAGAAGCATCATCTGCAGCTTTATTAATCCTCAAGCCAGAAGATAACCTCTCAATAGAACGCCTTAAATTATTTGTATTTCTACTCATAAATCGAATACAATTTAAAGCAGTAGTATTTGTATTAATGCATATCCCCATAAGGTCGCTGGAATCCTGATATATCACTGAACAATAAGTTAAATAGAATACAAATATATTTTTTCATTATGCTCATAATATAATCGGATATCGCTTCAGGAACTTAAATATTTTTTATATTGGTTTCCAATATATACGGTATTGTATAAAATGTTGGGCTTTGGCAAGTATCTGTTTTTGTGAAGTTTTTTGGATTTTTTTACAGGGCAATATTAAATGTTGTAATAAAAATTCAGGCTGGGATTACCTTGGGAAGGTAGATTGTCCTTTTGTATTTTTTTTGATACAAGCAAAAGAATCTTGCTGATAATAATTGTAGTGCAGAACAAAATATTAATTTAAATCGTAAGATACGGCACTGAATGAATTTGTACAAAAAAATATGCTGTTTCTGACAAAGTAAAATGTCTTATTTTACATTATATGCAAAATAAGACATTGATTGTTGTTATTCGTCCTAAGTATCTTTGGGATAAAATATATCGATTGGTTTTGGGATTTACTTAACAAGGTGAAGTTCATTATTTCCATTCTTGTATTCAATAAAAAATGAACCGATCAGTGTGCTGTTCAAATAGTATTCAACCAGACCTTCTTCAGGTGTTGAAGAAAAATTTCCAATAATGGTTTCGGCAGATTTCAGTGTGCAGTTAGAAGCAAAAACCACTTCTCCATTCAGTGCCAGTTCCACATCTACATATTCATTTTTATCAGAATTTTCGTATGTTAAATCACAGTTCAGGTTGAATTTTCCAGAATCAGTGTGGATGTTAAATGCTTTGATCCTAAATTCTGATACTGGGATCTCTTCTATGTCAATATCCGTATTAGATTGTGATAACAGGCTACTACATTCTTCCAATCCAGCCTGGAAACCTTCTTCCAATCCACTCATTCGAGCTTCTTCTATTGCATTGTCAATATCAGCTTGAGTGAAGGTTTGCTGAACAGCACTTGAATCAATCCAGATAGCGATCAGAATACCAGAACCTTTTCCTCTTTCAAAAGTGATTTGAACGGATGTAAGGCCGGAAGCGTCAAAGATAGATGCTTCTTTTTGATTGTCATTTTCAATATCAGGGGTTGCTTGCAATTGTCCGCTCAATGAATCATATGTAGGAAAAACAGATACTGCTCCAGCTGAAGTTTCAATTTGATCAACAAGATTTAATGGGAAGCCACCACTTGTAAACGAAAGTGTCTCTTGGTAATAATCAACATCAATTGCAATAATTTTGCTGCCTTCTGGTAATGGAGATGAAAAATTAATCACAGAGAAAATATCAGCAGAACTATTTGAATCGCTGCAACTATAATGAAGATTGGAAAAAGTGGAATCAAAACTTTCAATATAATCGTAATTGTCAACAGTGATGGTTGTAAATGCTAATTTTCCTTTTGTAATCTTCGAGTAAACAGTTGCAGTAATGCCTTCACCTGAACCTGATTGTGCAGATGACCATTCCATAAAGCTGCCCGCTGCTATGACTTGAGTAGATATAAAGAGAGAACAACAAATAAGTGTCAGTGCAATAAAGTATATTTTTTTCATTTTCATATCCTTTTATTATTTTATAAGATGAAGTTCATTATCGCTGCTACCACTACCATACCCGATATCAAAAGAACCTGTTAATGTGCTGTTTATAAAGAATTCAATAGTACCTTCTGCAGGTTGACTTGAGAAATATCCAGTTATTGTTTTAGCTGATTTTAATTCTACAGTATCAACAAAGGCAGAGAATCCATTAAGCTTAAACTCAATATCTACGAGAGTATTTTTATCAGCTTTGTCGTATTCAAGATCGCAATTGAAATTAAATTTACCTGTTGTAGAATGGATATTAAAGCTTTTTATTGAAAAACCAGTCACAAGAGAAGAATCTGACTCTGCATCAACGCTTGCTTCACAGTCGATCAAACCTTCTTGATATCCATCATCATGACCTTGATCATAGCCATCCATAACACCTTGAGTATATTGTTCCTCTAAATCATCTTGAGAACAGACACTGCCCACAACAATTCCACATGAAGCTGGATCATCTATACATCTTTGCATTCCCTCCGCTATTGCAGCTTCTATATCAGCCTGGGTAAATACCTGGTCAGAAGAGCTATCTGTGCTTTCTGTACCTGGATCATTGTCAGTGGTGCTTGAAGGAATTATTTCTCCAGAGCAATCCATTGAATACATAGCACCTTCTATACTAAATTCACCACCTCCGGTTTGAAAATGACTATAAATCTCATCAGCAGTTAAAGCACGATTAAACAGGGCTACTTCATCAATAGCACCATTGAAAGGCTCTCTCCAAGCATGTTGGCCAATACGTATCGGTGTAGTGTTATTTACGTTAGCAGTCACACTTGGAGCTGTATATTGTCCAGTTAATGAGCCGTTGATGTACACCTTAAGAGTATCACCTTCTCGCACTCCTACTATATGATACCATTCATCAAAGTCTAATGCGAAGGTGTTTACCACTATGTCTGTGCTCCAAGAACCATTCGTTAAATAAAAAGCGGCAACAAATTTTGTTCTATCACATAGCGGTCTAAATGTACCCGCTTCAATTCCCCACCCCGGAGTATTCTGCCAATAAATATTCTTATTAATTATTCCAAACTCTTGGTTCAAAGGTGCACCAGAATTAAATCGGAACCATACTTCTACAGTAAAATCTCCTGTACCAAAATTTAAAGCATCTGCGGTACCATCAATATTAACTTCTTCTCCATCCCCACTGAATTCAAATGCCTGTCCGTTTGCTCCAGTGGTATAATTAACATCGCCATCTACAAATGCTCCATCATACGAGTTGGCTGAATCTGTTGCATCTCCATCAGCAGCCCAATAAGCTACGGGGTTGTCATCCAAAATTGTCTGGTTTGCTGCCATTGCAGGAATAGCGATTGCACAAAAAAGCAGAGCAAATAATCCGGATACCATCCATTTGTATTCTTTTTTATTTATCATTTAGTCTCCCCCTTTACTTTAAGAGTGTGAACTTGATTCAGAAATATAGAAAACAAAAATTGTTTCATTCGAAGATGTTCACAATGCAATGCAATGGATATACCAGAAGAGTAAAAAAACTTTAACTAATTGAAATTACAAAGTATATTTGCAATAGTATTAGGATTTTATAACTAAATTTATTATAATAAAAATTATAAGATATTCAAATGGGCACAGATAAAAGCATAAATATCAACATGTTAAATGAATGTATAATAATAATTATGCTTCTATGTTTGTTTATAGATTCAGTTTTAAATGTATAGATTCAGATTGTTTTATCTATTTCTCAACTGACATTTTTTTGAGTCTATTACTTAAGGCGGGTTGTGAGATACCAAGCATCTTTGCAGCAACTGTTTGATTTCCGTTGGCTCTCTTCATGGCTTCAATCACAAGATATTCAGTTGCCTGCTTGATAGTGGGTAGGGTTTGAAAAGAGGAAAAAGGCGAGTTTGCGTCTATTGCCAATTCAGTAAAGCATATTTCATTTTGTTGTTGACGATTGATATAGGATTGAAAAACATCCAATGAAAGTGCACCAGATTGATAGTTCCCCACGGCATTATAGACCATGGAACGGAGTTCTCTTATGTTTCCTGGAAAGGAATACTGCTTTAAAAGGTTAAAAATATCTTCTGTGGCATATGGCCTTTTTTTGAATTCAAGTGATGCCTCATCCAGAAAGTGATTGACCAGTAAAGGGATGTCATCTAAACGTTCACGCAATGGTGGAATATTAAAATGATGTGTGCGGAGCCTGTAATTCAAGTCGTTTCTGAAACCTCCTTCTCTTTGAAGTTCCCATAGGTCAGCATTGGTTGCAGCAAGAATTCTGGCATTGGTTTTTTGTGTCTTATCACTGCCTAATGGCTGATATTCACCCTCCTGAAGCAATCTTAGAAGTTTTACCTGAACAGATAAACTCAAATCTCCAATCTCATCTAAAAATAAGGTTCCATTGTCAGCTTTTGCACATTGCCCCTTCCTCTCTTTTTCTGCACCTGTAAATGCACCTCTGACATGACCAAAAAGTGTATCTGAAAAGGTGTTTTCATCAAGACCTGCTGCATTGATTGGTACAAAAAGACCTTTTACATGGCTGCTTTTGTGGATTGCTTTAGCGAAAAGTTCTTTTCCTACACCTGTTTCTCCAGTTATTAAAACCGGTTGGCGTGAAGCTGAAATAGAATTGATTTGTTGAAACATTTCCAACATTTTTTGATTGCCAGTGATTATTTCAACAAAGGGAGAGTCTTTCATATATTTAGAACCTTTCATTTATCGGTTTACACTTTTTGAGGCTTATTCTTTTGTCTGAATCACGGATTAAACGGATTAAAAGATTACACTGATTTAAAAAATCTGTGTAATCGGCGTAATCTGTGGCAATCCGTGATTCAGACAATTAAAGGGAAGTGTAAACTACTTTTAATCAAATTTAAATCAGCTGAGTGTACCCTTTTTGCATTATTCTCCCCCTCTCCAGTCATGGAGAGGGGGCCGGGGGGTGAGGTTTGGCAGACAGGATGATC
>NZ_LT828571.1:9648-13104 GCF_900170035.1 Desulfamplus magnetovallimortis
AGAGGGGGCCGGGGGGTGAGGTTTGGCAGACAGGATGATCAAAAAAGGGTACACTCAAATCAGCTTGTACGGGTAAGCCTTTGATACACCTCTTTCAACACCACCCCTTCCACCAGGTCACTGAAATCTCCCCCCTCCATCAATCGGTTGAAGATGTCAGTGTTTTGATCCATCCTGTCGATCACTTTATTGATGAATGCATCTGTAAACGGGAACTTGAAGTTCTCCATGGTATTTGCAAGAGCCTGCACTTTCAGGGCTTCATCTGCCACGCAATCTTCAACAATCTGGTCAAAGAAGAGGCGGTCGGTTTCATTAAATTCAGTACCAAAGAGATCATTAATTGTATTGATGATTTCTGACAGTGGGGATTTCTCTTCATCTTTTTTCCTGCGGATACCAGCTTCAGTTGCACCGGATGGTACCCATCCCTTACCTGTTTCCAGTACAATATCTCCGGCACCAGTCTTATTGAGCCTGTAATACTCAAGTGCCACCTCATCATCAAGCTTCAGCCTCTCTTCAATACTCTTTTTTGGGAGTTTTTTTAGCAGGAATCGAATGTAAGGAAATAGCTTCTCCAATTCAATATCGTAGAAAGGGATGATCTGTGATAAAAATGAATAGAGGCGGGTAAAGGATACAAGGGTGTGCTTGAAATCATCCTGGGATATCTCTCCATCCACAGATGCCTCTTCCGGCAGTTCCTTGAATCGTTCAACAGCAGGGTCAATAAAGGCATTCAATTTGGCTTGGTTTTTGGCATTGAATTTGGGATCAAAGTATTTCTTTGAGAAGTTTTCCACCTCCGATGACCATATCACCTGAGCAGCTTCAATGCGGCTCTTTTGGTCGTACAGAAGATTGGGGTCGGTTTTTTCTTCCAGTGTGGTTACTTCGTAATAGGGCTGGAACGATTCCCTTATATCCTCGGCTTCATTTGCAAAATCAAGGACAAAGGTGTCCTCTTTACCACGACATTTTCTGTTGAGTCGGGATAGGGTCTGTACAGCCTTGACACCGGACAGCTTCTTATCCACATACATGGTGTGCAAAAGGGGTTGATCAAATCCGGTCTGGTATTTGTCGGCAACCAGAAGAACCTGATATTCAGGTGTGTTGAATTTTGCGGGCAGTTCCTTCTCACCAAACTGGTTCATACCGGTTTCCTTATACTCGATGCCATCATCATCCACAGTGCCGGAGAAGGCGACAAGGGTTTTTATATCTGTGTATCCCTTTTCTTTCAAATAGCGGTCAAACTCCAGTTTATATCGCACTGCATGGAGCCTTGAGGAGGTCACCACCATGGCCTTTGCCTTTCCATTGATCTTCTTGGAGACGACCTGCCTGAAATGCTCTACCATCACTTCTGTTTTCTGTGACAGGTTATGGGGATGCAGCGACATGAACCGTGCAATGGCGATTTTCCCTTTTCGTTTGTCAATCCTGGGATCATCTTCAATGGCTTTATTCAGTCTAAAAAAGGTCTTGTATGTGGTGTATCCCTTCAGGACATCCAGAATAAATCCCTCTTCTATGGCCTGTCTCATGGAGTAGAGATCGAAGGCCCGGGGGTTTCCATCAATGCCTGTCTCTCCAAACACCTCCAGGGTCTTTGCTTTGGGTGTGGCTGTGAATGCAAAGAAACTGAGATTCTTCTGCTGTCCCCGTGACATCATGACCCTTCGGATCTCATCTTCCGGTGAATCATCTGAATCGTCATTTTCTGCATCGGCATCTTCAAACATTGCCTCTTCAAGGGTTCTGGCAGATAACACTTCCTTCATTTTTCTGGATGCTTCACCACCTTGACTGCTGTGTGCCTCATCAATGATGACGGCGTAGTTTCTTGATTTTCTCTCACCTTTGAACTTTTCCATATCTGCAATTTTATCAATCACAAATGGAAATTTCTGCAATGTGGTAATAACGATATTGGAGCCGTGATAGATGGCATCGGCCAACTGGTCTGATTTTTTGTCGATTTTCTTGACCACGCCTTCCTTGTGCTCAAATTGATAGATGGTGTCCTGCAACTGGGAATCCAGTACTCTGCGGTCGGTGATGACAATCACAGAATCAAAGACACGCTCATCAAATTTGTCGTGGAGACTGGAGAGGCGATAGGATAACCATGCAATGGAATTGGATTTACCACTTCCTGCACTGTGTTGAATGAGGTAGTTCTTTCCCGGGCCATGAATTTTAGCGTGATCGGATAATTTCCTGACCACCCGTAGCTGATGGAACCTTGGAAAGATCATCTTTTCCTTTATGGCTTTCTTTCCATTATGATCAACACTCTCTTTTTCAAGGTGGATGAACTTTCCAATGATGTCTAAGAAAGAATCCTTTGTCCAGATCTGTTTCCACAGGTAATCTATCCTGTAACCATGGGGATTTGGGGAATTGCCCTTTCCATTGTTATGCCCCATGTTAAAAGGAAGGTAAAAGGTCTGTGTGCCCATCAACCTGGTGGTCATCCAGGCTTCATCGGTATCGACGGTGAAGTGTACCAATGCTCTTTTATTGAACTGGAAAATCAACTCTTTGGGATCACGGTCTAACCTGTACTGCTGCTTGGCATTATCAACGGTCTGGCCGGTCATCTGGTTTTTCAGTTCAATGGTGGCAACTGGTATTCCATTGAGTCCAAGCACCAGATCAAGGGAATTTTCATTCTTCAGGGAGTACTTTACCTGCCGTGTGACAGTCAGGATATTGGCGTCATAGAGTGTTTGAGAATCTGGGTTGAGACTGCTTTCCGGTTTGAAAAATGCAGTCTGGAATTTAACACCATAGTCTGTGAAGCCTTTGCGGATGACATCAAGAGCACCTCTTAAACTCAGCTCTTTTACAAATCGTTTGATGAGATTATCTTTTGTATTGGTTCCATGGATGGTGTGCAGCTTCTCCCACTTATCCGGTTGGGATATTTGAAGGAATTGTATGAAGGTGGTTTTATCAAGTGCAATTTCCCGATCAAAGAGATTTGGATCGCCGGCAATATATCCACCGTTTTCAATCAGATCTTCTACGATGGCCTTTTCAAATGTCTCTTCTGTGTAGATGGCTGTTGTCATTACTGGTAAAATCCTGACCTGGACATGCCAGAGTTTAAGAGAGTATTTTATGTTCTATATTGTAAAAATATACAAAAAGCTAAATTTCCATATTTCCATTTAGGGTGTTGATATCAATTTTCCCTGCCTGCAACTTGATAGCTTCAAGCATTTCCTTAAACTGTTCCTTTGTTAGCATACCTTTATGAAGCAATGATTTAAGCATTTCGATCTTTCCTTCAATCTTTCCTTCAATTTTCCCTTCATTGCGGATATGTTCTGATATTGTGGTTGCAGTAAAGCTCATTTTTACCTCCCTTTTTATATTTTCGACTGTTTTGTTCGGCAATTTTTTATAGGCATTGACCCACTGCTCAATCAGAAGTTTCTT
>NZ_LT828571.1:13204-13726 GCF_900170035.1 Desulfamplus magnetovallimortis
TATTCAAATATACGTTGCGAAACATCTTTACGTTTACTCATGCTTTCAATCTGAATCACAATTTCATGGAGGACATTGTCTATTTCAACTTCCATGACAAGGAAAAGATCATCTTTCAGGCTCTCTTTCAGGGCTTCATATTTGCTGATAAATTCCTTATCTATAAAGGTATATTTCCCTATTGATCTTTTGGGAAAATAGTGTGCAAAAAATTCTTCGGTAAATGATGCTATTAACCATTTCATCAAGGCATCATGTTTTTTGGGGTTTTTCATGGGCATCCCTTCATCTGCTGGTGTTCTCATCATAATTCAATCAATATATCCCCAATCCCTGAATACATGGGTATCTCTCAAAGTGGACTAATTTTGTATGGATTTTAAGCACTTATTGCTATTTCCAAGTTGGCAAGCAATTCATCTTTATAGAGTTCCACCCAGGCTTGTAGCAGTCTAATAATATTTGTATTAATTAGTATTTTACCATTCATTAATATAGACCACAATGCTCCAGACAGGACGA
>NZ_LT828571.1:13826-15323 GCF_900170035.1 Desulfamplus magnetovallimortis
TATTCAAATATGCGTTGAGAAACATCTTTGCGTTTACTCATGCTTTCAATCTGAATCACAATTTCATGGAGAACATTGTCAATTTCAACCTCCATAACAAGGAAAAGATCATCTTTAAGGCTCTCTTTCAGGGCTTCATATTTACTGATAAATTCCTTATCTATAAAGGTATATTTGCCTATTGATCTTTTGGGAAAATAGTGAGCAAAAAAATCTTCAGTAAATGATGCGATTAACCATTTCATCAAGGCATCATGCTGTTTCGGGTTTTTCATGGGCATTCCTTCATCTGCTGGTGTTCTCGTCATAATTCAATCAATATATCCCCAAACCCTGAATTGATCTTGCAGTTCCGGTATGTATTTAAAAGCCTGAAAATATAGATATTCCGGTGCAAAATCAGCACCATTAGGCCAGACAACAGTGTCAAGCTCTTTATTCAGTTTAAGTTGTGAGAACAATTTTTTATCTTTCAACGGATTGAATACTGATCCATCCAGAGATTGAGACAAATCAGCGATACCTTTCTTTCCATTATTGAAAGAGAGTTCAAGCTGGTAATCCTTTAAATATTTGGCGTCTGTTATGTGTAAAATCATGATGTTACTCCAATGGTTCAATTGACTTTGGCATCTCTTTTTTTCGACATAATTCCCAGTTTGCAAGTAATTTGTCCTGATGTTTTTCAGACCATTCCAAAACAAGTCTAAGTGCCCGTTTCGGGAATTTTCCCTCAATCACACCAGTTTCAATGCAAACCGTAATTTCATATTCACCATATTTTGCGTGAAAATGCGGCGGCATGTGATCGTTCAAGTACATTGAAATAATAATTCCAAGGAATCTGCTGATTACTGGCATTTTATTTACCTTTAAACATCGTTAAATATTTCGTTAATCTCTTCTTCACTATAGTCGAAGATATACTCTTTTTCCTTTTGCAGCTTTTCTATAAATTCAACTTTATTATAACCGGCAAGCTCTGCTGCCTTTCCCAGTGATAGCCGTCCTTTTCTATAGAAATACAATGCAGAGAAGAATTTAACCTCATGCGTAAATCCATCTTTTGTTTCTTTTATGGATAAGAGAATATTTTCCTTGATTGGAAAAGAGATATTTACTGTTCTTTCCTGCATGGCTTAATTTCCAGTTTTATAACTTGATTAATACAAATGTAAAACATCCACTGTCAATGCCTGTGTCATAAGCTTATAGATCAAAAAGTTTGCACGTAACATCTTTCTAAATTTGCAATATTTTATAGCTTTCCTTACGAACTATATTGCAGAATCTTACATCTGAACATACAAAAATTGTCTCTTTGTCACAGTAAATCCTGAAAAAAGCAAATTGTAAAGAATCCAATGTTCTTAAAGAGTAATTCAAACTCGATGTTCGAGTTTTTTTATGAGTATATTGGTATGATTATTGCTGAAACACTGAATACTCAAGAAAACCTGAAACAAACTAATCAATTTAAACATTTAATCTGTAAAA
>NZ_LT828571.1:15423-20646 GCF_900170035.1 Desulfamplus magnetovallimortis
GTTCAAAGCTATTTCTTTTAATAATATCTCAGTTTCATCAAAAATGATTGTTGAAAAACGCAAAATATCATATTTTAAATTAGAATCCTCATCAAATTTGTTAATTATTATATCAAGAACCTCTTGTGTAAATAATTTTTCTCTATATTTCTTATGAATTGTTGAAAGAAACTCTATACATGTCAATTCTGAAATTTGAATCAAGTTTTCAGGATCATTATAAATTTTAAGGATATCTGAGGTGCCTGATTCTTTATGATAAATTTTTACAAGTGAAGATGTATCAATAAAATATTTCATACTCTATCTTCTCTATCTTCTATAACAGCTTTAGACCAGCTTTCATCAGATGAGCTTGTCATTACATGAATTTGATCTATTGATATATTTGATTTTGTAGTTTGAGGCACCTTCTTTTGTTTTTTTAACAAATTGATATATTCATAAATAAGAGTGAGTTCATAGGTATCCATACTTTCTATGGATTCAAATATATTTTCTTTTAATTTCATGATAATCTCCTATTGTTACTTCACAATTATTACTAAAATAAGGACGACTGAAGACTTGTGTATGCAAAGTCTCATTTTACTTCTTGATATGGATTTAACAGGCATTCTCCGGTGCTTTCCAGTCTCGGACATCAATTTTTCCGGTTACAACTTCGCTGATGAGTGCAGTTCGATATTCCTGTAGTAGTTCGATTTCTTTGGTGGTTTTGGCGGTGATGGTGTCGATACGGGTGGTTTCTTTATCAAGATAGTCTGCAATTTCCTGTTGCTTATGAAGTTTTACTTTTGGAATAATTAAATTATTTAAAATAGAAAGTGATACAAAATTTTGAACACCACCGGACTGATTTAAGTCAAATTGAGTGCTGATAATAGTACTATTAAAAAGATATGTTATATAACTCATGGAAACATTAGGATTTGATTTAAACAAGGCTACATTTTTAATCGAAAATTCTCTTTTTGTATTAACAATTACGGGATTTCCTATTGTTCCAATCATAGGCATAATAATATCACCGTAAGACACATTAGATCTGAGAATAATCTTTTTATGTTCTTCTTCAGAAATAAACGTTGTTTCTTTGAAATCAATAAAGCCATTTTTTAAATTTTTAGATGTAATAAGCGGATATACGTTATCTGAAAAAGGAACCGGCTTGGGAGTGTCATGTGTTCCATCTTTAACAACTACAATATATTTAAAAGCACATATTTCCCAATGCTCCGGAATCTCCCCCAACCATTCAATCCCAGAGTCTTTCATGGGAACATCAGGATCAAGACCTTTGGTAACGGCTTCATTGATAACAGCAGTACGTTCTTCTTTTAACAGGTCAATTAACCGTTTCTTTTTTTCAATGAGAGTGTCGATTAGGCGGGTTTTGTGATCGAGGAAGTTGGCGATTTTCACTCTTTCTTGTTTTGTTGGGTTTGGAAAAATAAAATTTTTAAGTTGTTCAAAATTCAAACCTTCTCTATTCGCACCAACTTGCTTATTGAAAACTTGCAACTGTCCAACATTGGATGATAAAATCAAAAATAAATATTTAGTTTCAGTTTGATCATTTGGTCGAAGAATACAGACATGCTGATTGACATTTGCTTTTCCTAAATTCTTATCGGCATAATAACATCTACCTATTGAAGCACCCGTGATGTTCAGTAGGACATCTCCATTAAAGACCTCACTATTACGCATATCATTAAAAATATCTTCTGATATATACGCGACATCATCTAATCTAAGACCTTCAAAATGAATGTTTTGGCTTCTTAGCAATGGATAGCCTGTTTTTTGATAAGAATCAGCACCACCTTTGGGTGTGACACCACTACCAATTTTTGTGGTAATGTATTTTATTTTTTTGAGATTCCACTGCTCCGGTATCTCCCCCAACCATTCAACCCCAAAATCTTTATACTTCGGATAAGGCTTCATCATTCAAGCACCTCACTCAAAAGCCCATCAGTTTCTTTTTCCAAAGCCAGTATATCAGCACGGATTTCAGCAAGCGATCTAAGCGGCTTATATTCATAAAAATACTTGGTGAAGTTGATCTCATATCCCACTTTTGTTTTTGAGTGGTCAACCCAGGCATCGGGAACATGGGGCAGCACCTCTTTTTCCATGTATTCCTGAATATCTTCTTCTGAGGATTCGGTCTTTCCTGTTTTTAAGGGGATATTTTCATAGTCACGCAATTTGGTATCCGGCTTGGGGATACCCTGTTTGGTGGTCACCACTTCACCATCTTCCATCAAGGGGCGTTCCACTGTCACACGGGAATATCCAAAGTCTGAATTATGGAAAATCTTGCAGTACTTTCCTTCTTTGAAATCACCATATATCCGGGTGATGGTTTTGATATCATCACCTGATATCTCATTTCGTTTGTTTCCAAGGGATCGGCTCATCTTGTGGGAAAAGGATACGGCATTGATAAGCTGTACCTTGCCTTTTCTCTGATCATCCTTCCTGTTGGTGACAATCCAGAAGTAGGTGGAGATGCCGGTGTTGTAGAAGAGCTGGTCTGGAAGTGCGACAACAGCTTCCAGCATGTCATTTTCGATGATCCATCTTCTGATTTCTGATTCACCGGAACCGGCACTACCGGTGAACAGGGGGGAGCCATTAAAAACAATGGCTATACGGGATCCACCATTGGATGGTTTCATCTTGGATATGAGATGTTGCAGGAACAGCAGAGACCCATCGGACACTCTTGGCAGACCAGCACCAAATCTCCCCCCAAATCCCAATTGATAATGTTCTTTCTTTATCTGCTTCTGGACTTTCTTCCATGCAACACCAAATGGTGGATTGACGAGACAGTAATCAAATTTATCATTTTCAAATCCATCTGATGTGAATGAGTTTCCAAACTTGATATTGGATGCTTTTTGGCCTTTGATCATCATGTCGGCTTTGCAGATGGCATAGGATTCGTCATTAAGTTCCTGACCAAACACTTCAAGGCGTGCATCCGGGTTGAGTTCTGCAAGGTACTCTTCTGCAACGGAGAGCATCCCACCCGTACCACAGGCACAGTCATACAGGGTTTTCACGATACCTTTTTGGGAGAGGATCTCATTGTCGTTGTTGAAGAGCAAATTGACCATGAGCCGGATGACTTCCCTTGGGGTAAAGTGCTCTCCAGCGGTCTCGTTACTGATTTCAGCAAATTTTCGGATCAGTTCTTCAAAGACATACCCCATCTCCATGGAGGATATTTTATCTGGATGGAGGTCAATCTTTGCAAAGGATTCAAGGACAAGGAACAAGAGATTCTTATCATCAAGGTAGGATATCTGTTCATCGAATTTGAATTTATCCAGGATTTCCCGTGCTTCAGCAGAGAAGCCTGCAACGTAGTGCCGAAGATTCATTCCTATCTTGTCATGCTCTGCCAGCAGTTTCTGGAAATCAAACTTACTCCGGTTGTGGAAATTGTAGCCCGATTCCTTGTTGAGGATCTTGTCAATGGCATCCTCATTCATATTTTGGATGGCATCATACTTCTTCAGTACATTCCCTTTGGTTGAAGAGAGTACACAATCCAGTCGTCTCAATACCGTAAAGGGTAGGATTACCTGTCCATATGATGCCTGTTTGTAGTCTCCACGAAGGATATCAGCGACTCCCCATATAAAATTTGCCAGTCCTTGAACGTTCATTTATGCTCCAATAATTCAGGTTGTGCTATTGTTAAGTATTTATTCAACAAAACGTCTGAAATCACGACTCTAAAAATGTTACTTTGTTGTATATCATAAATTATTTCTTTCAATCAAACAATCTATCTTTTAATCAATAGAAATAGTTATATCTAACGGTCAGGTGTCCGCTAGTATGGGCAAACACCTTCGCTGTTGATAAGTTTTGTAAGTTATTTGTTATGTTTATGATATTTTTTTTGTTGTTTTATCTTTTGCTAATTCAAGATTTCATTTCATCCAGAAACCTTGACCTTTTCATATTTTTTCCATTGTAAATTATGGGGTGTGACAGATAGAGTCTTTCCATGGCAAGAACCGGAATAATGCTGGGTGAATGTTTGGGGCTTCAATGGGGGGATATTGATTTTGGTGACAGGTTCATTAATATTCAAAGAGGATTTTCAAAAGGCAAGATAGAAACGTCCAAGAGTGGTCAGAGTAGATGATCTTAGAAATAGATATGTAACAATCTGAATCTCCAATGGAGACAATATTGCGGATGTGTCAAAGCAGCTTGGACATCATTCTGTTAAATTTTCCATGGATATTTATTATCATTGGGTAGCTGGTGGGAAGAAAAATGAAGTTGATAGGCTGGATGATGCTGCAAGCAAACGCAACCAGATACAAAGCAACCTATCCGCAACCAGATAAAAAAAAAGCACTCAGGAAAATATCCTAAGTGCTTGATTTTATAGGTGGCGTCCCCAAGGGGATTCGAACCCCTGTCGCCGGCGTGAAAGGCCGTGAATATATCTATTTAATACTAATTACTTTCTTATACCTCTACATACTCCTACCTATATTTTCCTTTATAAAAACAGCTTATTAAAATTGTCTTGACTTACTTTCAAATACTTTGTTATTAGCTCAGATACTTAATCAGGGTTGGAAATAGGGTTGGAAAGTACTTTTTAATATCAGTGTTGTTCCTGCCACATATAAGCCGTTAGTGATTAAACTCAATCCATTTTTGATATTGCCTTTGGAATATGATATTTACCACTTCTTTGATTTGATACAGTTCAATTTTTTCGGCTTCATTTTCACATTTATATGTGAATGATAAAAATATCAGTTTCTATTCCTGCTTGGAGATGCTTGTTGAGCAAAAAAAAATGAAAAATGCACTATAGCAGAACTGACAAAACCGACAAAACCCTCTACACGGAGTTACAATGAAAAGATTTAAAACAAAATATCCTGGAGTGTTCTACAGAGAATCTCAAAGGATTGGTGGCAGTGGGATTGAAAAAGTTTATTATGTTGTGTTCAAGAGAAAAAATGTTGAAACTGGCAAGTTTTATATTCACGAGGAAAAAGTAGGCCGTCAATATACTGATGACATGACTCCAGCCAAAGCAGCCAGAATGAGAGCGGAAATTATTGAAGGCAAGCGCAAAACCCGAAAAGAGATAATTGCAGATCAGGAAGAACTCAGAAAGGCAGAATCAAGGCGTTATACAATTGATAGGTTGTGGAATGAGTACAG
>NZ_LT828572.1:0-15227 GCF_900170035.1 Desulfamplus magnetovallimortis
ATAGACAGGCTGACCAGAAACCCTGGGAGTTCGCTGGATACTGATACAGGCAGATATAATAAATATCTGGAGCCTGTATTTGGGGATATGGAACCAAAGGATATTGTTAATCTTGATGTAATGAGACTTCAAAAGAAGATGTCAAAAACCTTGTCTCCACAGACAGTGAAGCATGTTCTTAATTTGCTTACATGGATAGTTAACTATGGAACCAAAAATAATTTATGTGAAGGGCTTACATTCCATATCAAAAAACCCACAGTTAACAATGAGGTTACAGAGGATTTAAACCCAGATCAATTAAATGCTCTTCTGGAGGCCATAGAGGAAGATTCAAATACTGATGTGGCAAATATCATGAAGTTAGCTCTTTATACGGGAATGAGAAGAACTGAAATATTTAAACTCCAATGGCATGACATAAATTTCAAGACTGGCTTTATAACAATCCGTGACCCTAAAGGCGGAGTAGATCAGAGGATACCGATAAATGAATTGGCAGAAGAGGTATTAAGATCAATCCATCCAAAGGGGAGCCCCTATATTTTCCCTGGCAAGGATGGAGGGCATAGGACAACAACAGGCCATGCAGCACAAAGAATAGTAAAGCGTGCTGGATTACCTAAGAATTTCCGTCCCTTGCATGGGTTAAGACATGTTTATGCAAGTATGCTTGCCAGTTCAGGCAAGGTTGATATGTATGTTCTTCAAAGGCTTCTTACACATAAAAGCCCGAAGATGACACAGCGTTATGCACATTTACGAGATGAAGCTCTTAAGAATGGAGCTTCACAAATTGATGAGATCATTGGAAACAGCAGGATAAAAGATGATCTTGATAATGTGATAAACCTTAGATAAGTATTCAATGTTGCTCAGGGTTTATTTTAACCAGCTCATTGTATTTTCTGTATATCAACACAACATATTGATATGGCAGACATGGCAGACACACAACTTATTGTTATGAAGTATTAAAGGTAAAAAATTATGGTGTGGCTGAAAAAAACCGTTATTTGTATTGCATTAAACTTAAAACCCTGTTATGTTTCCCTTGTAATGATAAAATTGTAATTTATATCAAGGGTGTTCGATATGATAGTTTAATGAACTGACCAAAAAAGAAAAGCCCATAAAGCAGTGTTCCAGACTGCTTTACAGGCTTCTCAAAATTGGTTGCTTAACCGGATGACTTTTGCACGGACTTCCGATTAAAGCAGGGAGATGATACTCATTTCATTTCCTTTACGAGTTTTTTTATGCCTTTTGTTATACGGCATAAGTTTCTTGTATAAGATTCCTTTGAGTTAGTCAACCCCTGGGTTGGAAAAATTTAATTTTCCAAACTACCCTGCCTTAATTCCTTCCCCTGCAAAGGTCTCCACAAAAACATGGAGGCTTTATCTATGTGTCCAAAAAATCTACCAAAACCGAAGCATGACATTTCAATTAAGCACCACCATTACGATCTTTTTCGAGATTATAACCACAGAGAGCTTGCCCATTTCCTGGGGATGTCAAGAGCGATGTTTTCACAGGTCATAAATGGCAAAGCCAGCTATGGCAAAGAGAGAGGCCAGCAGATTGATGCATTAGCTGAACTTCTCTTGAAACAGCAGCAGGAGGCAAGAAAGGAAAACGAACACCGGAAAAAAGTTCATGAACTGGCTGAACGACTATTGGAACAGCAGCAGGAGGCTTCTACTATTGGACAAAATTAAGAAACTTCTCACAACAGATGAGGCAGCTATTTATCTGGGTGTCACTGTTCAAACCCTTGCTAATTGGCGGCATGACAGAAAATACTTGAAATATGTGAAATTGGGAAGAGCTATCAGATATCAGAAGGCGGAGCTTGACAGATATATTGCGGAAAACACGATTTCAATCTCTTAAAAAAATGAAAATGCCCGTACCTGGAAAAGGGGAAACGGGCATAAAGGATGAAACTCAAAATGTACAAAGAACTTAACACAGAAGCTCCTGCAAATCAAGTAAAAAACATTGAAATGAATCGTAAAACCATGAGTGAAATTATCGAGATGATTTCAAATGCTTTTGGTGAAAATATATATTCAGGCTGCGGGCGTATTGCTTCATATGGTCAAGACCCTGTTACAGGAAAAAACCTTTTCCCAAAGGTTCAATCTTTCACATTTGGTGATTTGGACTCCGTTATAAACACTATCTGTCATTGGACACAAGAACCACATAGAAATGTGTACATGCCGTTGGTTCTGCTTAGGGATGATTTACCATCAAATAAAAAAGGCAGTGAGCAGGATATTATAAAGGTTCTTGGTCTTGTTGCTGATTTTGACGATGATGCTGCAGATAAATGGGCGGAGAGATTACCCATTGAACCCTCTTATGTTCTGGAGACTTCAGAAAACAGATATCAGGCTGCATATCTCTTTAAAAAGCCCATGTTGCCTGCGGAGGCTAAAAACATTGCTGCTATGCTTCAGGAATTCAGTAAGTGTGATTTTGGCACAAAGGATCTATCTCATATTTGGAGGATACCTGGTACCTACAATTGGCCGAACAAAAAGAAGGTTGATGAAGGGAGGAGCGCAAACCCTCAGATAGTCAAGGTGGTTCATAGAGGTGATTTGGTTGACCCCTGGGAGCTTAACGGGGAACTTGAGGCAGCTATTGACCAGATCAGGGAGCGTGAAAAACAGCCGGAACACATCTTTAATTTCAATAATGCTTCAATAGGTCATTCACATAAAGAAGAAGTTAAAATCAAAAAATCATTCAATGTGAATGATGATATTGATTTTCTCAAACGTGTTGCCTTTAATTCTAAAAAACATGGGGATGCTGTTAAGGCATTATTCAATGGTGATACTGGCAAGGATGCAAGTGCAGCAGATATGAGCCTATGCCATTGGTTAGCGTTCTACCTTCAAAAAGATTATTCCCGAATTGATGCAGTATTCCGTCAATCAGGATTAATGAGGCCAAAATGGGATGAGGTTCATTATAGCAGTGGGGAAACATATGGTCAGCGTACAATACAGACTGCCATTAATAAGCAGAACAATACTTATAACCCGAATTATAAAGATGATTCAACTCCTGAAGAATGGCCGGAACCCCTGGAAATAAAACAATCACTTCTACCAGTAATGGAATTGCCAGACAAAGCAATACCTGTTCCTTTCAAGGCATGGATTAAGGATATTGCTTATAGGTGGGCTGTTCCAAAGGATTTTCCATTTATCGCTGCCATACTAACCACAGGTTCGATAATTGGAACAGGTTGCAGGGTAAGACCAAAACAGAAAGATGACTGGGAGGTTGTACCTAATACATGGGGTGGCGTTATCGCTCCACCATCAAAGAAAAAAACGCCTGTTCTTTCCGAGATTGTAAATAAGAGCATAGGCAAGTTGCAAAAGAAAGCTGATAAAGAGTTTGAAAAAGAAAACAAATCATATGAAGCAGAAAAATTTATATTGGATACCAGAATAAAATTTAAAAAGAAGGAAATCGAGGAATGTATAAAAAATGAAATTAAAGCCGAGGTAAAAGATGCAGAAAATAAACCAGATGGTTCAAAAAAAGAAAATTCTGCAAAAACATTGAATGAACTTAGGCAGGAATTGAACGATCTTGAAGAATGCAAAGTTGGTGCGCCAAAGCAAAAAATATACAAAGTCAATGCCTGTACTATGGAAAAATTTGCTGAACTTTGTGGAGAGAATCCAAAGGGTTTAATGTATTTTGCAGATGAACTCATAAAAATATTTTTGAACTGGGAGAGGGACGAAAAGGAAGGGAAAGCAACTAAAGCCTTTTTTATGGAATCTCATGAAGGAAAACAGCCATATACTGATGCAAAAATAGGACGTGGGGTTATAAGTGCAAAATACATTTGTAGTACTGTCATTGGAGGAATTCAGCCGGAAAAGATTTTTAGATTTCTGAGGGCTTCAATGCTTGAAGGGGATAACGATGGCAGTGTCCAAAGGCTTCAGATGATGGTCTATCCTGATGTTATCCCTTGGAAATATGTTGATGAATATCCAAACAGTGAAGCAAGAATCAAATTTTATGAAATCATAGAAACATTATCTGAAATGGATTTTGAATTTTATGGAGCAACTAAAGGCGAGGATGCACCATATTTTAAATTTTCACCTGATGCACAGAAAATATTTATAGAATGGTTCTATGACCTGATGCAAAAAGTTGAGAATGAAGAAGAGGAGCCCATTATCAGTGAACATTTGGGGAAATATCCTTCTTTAATGCCTTCATTGGCTTTGATTTATCACTTAATTGAAATTGCATATGGGAGCAGCAAGGGCGGAGATATCCCAAAACATTGCGCAATTCAAGCAGCTGTTTGTTGTGAATATCTGGAATCTCATGCACGGCGAATTTATGGCATGGTTACAAATGCCGGAGAAATTCACGGGGAGAAATTGGCGAAAAAAATTCAAGAGGGAAAGGTCACTGAGCCTTTTACAGCGAGGGATGTTTACCGTAAAGGGTGGCAAATGCTCAAAGATAAAGAATCTGTAGAATCTGCCATTGAATGTTTAATTGAAAAACATTGGATAAGAGAAGACTGTTCTGGAACATCCACAGATGGTGGTAGGCCTTCAGTAAAGTATTTTATTAATCCAAAATTTTCTTAAAATGCACTAAAGCGGAACTGACAAAACTGACAAAACCCTTTTGTATATAAGTTTTGTCGGTTTTTTATCAGTGCTATTTCCATACGTTTAAGGAAAAAAAATGAATAAATGGCTAAATAGATTAGATGAGATGGATTTTCCCGAACCTGAGATCAACCTTGACCTTCAGCAAATCAACCTTGATTTCAATCCCATGATGTTCCAGGAAAGCAGACCACCGGAAAAATCCCTTGACCAACAGATCAATGATCTTTGGCAACAGGCCGACATTTTGGCCGACTGGGTAGACGACTATACCCATGATGCAACAGACGAAGAGCGCTGGGCAGCTATCCCAAGGCTTGAAGAGATGTCACTGCAAATTGACGAGTTGATCAGGAAACGGGATGCCGAGCAGCAGCAGAAGCAGAAGTTGTTGAATTTCAATACAGCACCGAAACAATTCTCAAAAATGAGTTGCTGCCTTAATGGAAAGAGTTGCTCCTTCCTTCTGCCCGGCAATGTATGCAGTAAAGGGGGCAAGGTGTCAGTTTTCAAGATGGATGCCTGCCCGTTACCAGGGAAAAAAAGTAGATGGTTTAAACCAAATAATGAGCCGGAACCACCGGCAAGGATGGAAAAAGATGAAAAAAAAACCAGAGTATGTATTTGGAGCTAAAAATTTTGAGAAATGGGGAGAATGCAAAACATACCCGTTATTCATGATGAATTGTCCACATGACATTGCAAGTATAGTTGATCATGGGTTCATTGCAGATCGAGCTTGTATCTGGGGAGGCGATGAGTTCGAGGGTTATGAAATGGCTGTTGTATCACGTACATACTGTTCAGATGATGTGATTGATAATCCACCGGAGGGTTTAAGGTGTATCCGGTTACCTAAAGATGTAATGGGTAAGGATGATATGGGAACAGCTATTGCCACCGTGATAACAAGTAATACCCAGGCAGCTAATGATCTTTTGAATCTTGCGCTTTTTCATGTTCCTGCAATCATGATGCCTTATATGTTGTCTCTTGATATGTGTGAATCATCTTTGGGTATAACCTTGATGGTTTCAAATTCCTTTACTCAAAAGGTCAGTGCATCCATTACATATAAATCCGATGCAGAGCAACCCAGGTTTGAAACTCATTGTCAGCGTTGCGGTTCTGAGTATCTTGAGGGTTTTTTGATTCATAACAATGAAAATATTTGTTGTCAGAGATGCTGTAATAATGAGTATGGTTTTCCGCCTGAAGAGGGGATGACTATAGAGGATTTGAAAAACCCGTTGGAATGGACATTTTAGAAGGTATTGAAACATGAAAGACACAAGCAGCGAAATAGACATTTTTAAGCAGCACAGGGCATTTTTTATAAAGAGGTATTTGAGAGCAAATTCTGAGGGGTTAATAATGGGGGGGTGTCAATTTTGTGGGCATCCTGATGCAAAAACTCGGTTCCTTATGAGATATTATAAGAACGTCAAAAAGACAATATTCAAGGTATTCTTTTGTTGCGATGAATGCCGGAATTTCAAATACAGACAAATGAAACGGACAAAAGGGTTAAAACATATCAGCTTTCCAGAGAGCATTGATTCGATGAGAGAAATGGGAGTGTTTGACTCGGGGGCAGAAATTTTTTTTAGATGAAACAGAAAAGAGTTATAGAGATCAAGTACTACCACCGGCCTGGTTGCGCTTTACGGTCCGGCGGTGAAAGATGCACGTGTAGGCCATTGCGAGTGTTTCAAGAGAGAGCCACCGGAGCCAGTGACGTCAAGTCACCGTTTCCGGCGTAGGTAAAGATGTGGCATGCCCTTCATTGGAGATCCAGGGGGGGCAGTTCAAAACTTCAAAACAGGAGTGTAATATCATGAAAGTAGAGATGCGATATATTGATGAGGTGACAGAAAAAGTATCTGATGAAATCAGGAATCTTGTTTGCAGGCAAATACTTGATGAGTGTTGGTTGGATGGTTGCGATGATAATAAAGGGAATGACTATGGGGATGTAAATGCATTGTTTGATGAGTTGCGAGTCATTGAAACGGCAGCATATGAAGGCAAGATCAAACTATCAACACATTTTCCAGACAGACTGGAAACTCTATTCTATAGAGCAGGGAAAGGTGATCATTATGGTTCATTGAATGAGTTAAAAAATATTGCTAACCGAATGATTGAAGCATAACAGAAATAGAGTAAATATCATGCCGTGACAAATCTAACCACCTTAAATTTAAGGCGGTTAGATTATAAAACTTGTTGCGTTAATATTAACGTTTGATTGCACTGTCTGGAGTTATCCATTGATGATTTGCTGGGTGAAGTGGAGGATATGCCTGTTAAAGGTAAGGAAACAGGCAGGGGGGATAAATAGAAATAGTATTACTACTTCTATTGAAGAAGATATCCTTCCAGATGCAGAAGACCAGGGCAGGTTCCAGATACTCAACACAAAAATGTGTCGAGTGTCTGGGTGCATGTTGCGTTAATATTAACGGTTAATTTAACATATCAAGTGAGGTTTACTGATGGGAATACCAATAAATCCAAAGGAATATATCAAAACCACACAAAGGGTTTTATCAAGTAAAACAAACATCTTTGAGACCTTTCCTCTTTGCGTCAAGAACATAATCGAACAGAAATTATGGGAGAAAGTAGAGGACAAAAACGGGAATTATTTTAAATCCTTTGAAGCACTTTGTAAGCATCCATTATGGCATGGTCTGGAACTATCTATTGATGATCTTCTCATGTACCTTAAGAATGCACCGGATGTTAAGAGCATGGTTATCGGGGAGTTGGAGGCACTTAAAGATCAAAAAGATAATGAAGCGGGGCCGGGGAGGGGTAAAAAGAAACAAGGTAGCAATACTACCATGTTTAGTAAAACAGAAGATAAACCCAAACAATCCAGAGGAACCACATATCTTTCCAAACGCCTGAAACGAGATAACCCAGAACTCTTCTCAAAGGTTGCATCAGGCGAACTATCAGCACACAGAGCCGCTGTACTCGCTGGAATTAAAAAACCAATGCTCCAGGTTAGAGCTGACGACTTACAGGCAGCATTGGATAAACTATTAAAGTATTACTCCAAGTCAGACATAGCAGCAGCCATTGAAAATATACAGTAACGTTAATATTCCTTCATGTAACAAAAGAAGTGGATAAAATTAACGACACTAAAGTTATCCACAAAAGTAAAGGTCAAATTAGCGACACTAATTTGACCTTTACCGAAGATACACTAAAACCCAAAACAATCCCAGATTCAACATACAAGGCCAAACGACTTGAACGAGATGCACCGGAACAAACTACATGAACGTTGCTCTAAAATACGGGCAAAATTGCAACACGTTGCAAATTTCAAACAGAGTACTCATAGAACTTTCCAGACCTTCAGCATAGAAAAAACATCCACATTTTTAATACTCAAAAACAGCCTTCAAAAAACACCGATTTAAAGAGGGTTCAGAGAATTTCCATATAACTGTAAAGGCCATAAATAACAGTGCTTTAAAGTGGCATTGTGTCTTTTGAAAGAGTAGAGAAATGTTGATATTTTCAATGCTGTTTAGGTGTCGCTTTATGTTCCTGCCATGCCAGGGGGGTAGGAGGGGGGGGGGTACATTAAAAGGTACTTCCAGAGGTATAAAACAGTACGGGGCGGCAAGGCAACGGCTTTTGGTAGAAATGATACCAAAAAACGAGTTGTTTTATACAGTAAAATCAAAGGCTTGCATCTCATGTTCACAATGTGGTACACAACAAAAGTGTAAACAAGGTTTACAACAGGCGGGGGTTGTGGAAATGTTTTCCTGTTGTCCCTGGGAGGCATGTTTGAAAACCGTACACGTGTACGGTTTTGTCAGTGCGGCGTGGGGTATACTACGTGTGAAATTATTTCCCAGTAACCTATCTCGTTTTGCCAGTGCGGCGTGGGGTATACGAAAGGTTGCATCAATGCAACTTTTCACACACAGTTTTTTCCCGTGCATCCCTGGGGCATACCAAACAGTTTTTAAATCTCTCGGCGACGAGAGAACTGTTTCCCCCCGAACCTGGGAGACAGTGTAATTACTCATTGGAGGCTACAAAATGTTGAAACAAAGAGATAATAGAAGCGATTTCCAATTAAATGTCATTAACACAAACAATAAGCAGTTACACCCGTACATGATGCTTTCCAGTGCATTATTGAGACAGGTCAAAGATGATTTAAAGAGCACGAAGCACAGATCAGCAGCAAAGGCCTGGTTGGCTGGAGCATATCCTTCATTGATGAGCTTTCAATTTGTGTGTTCGATTCTATCTGCATACTTGAACAGAGACATACCACCGGATCGAATGCGAACCCTGATACTTCGAGGCGATGCCTGTAATTTTATCCTGTGAAAACGAGGCTGAAAAAACACGGTTTAAATTGAGTTTTAAGTTTTTTGCATATCATCATAAGCACCTGTTTTAAAAGGTCTTAAACAATGCATATATACACTTTCAACAGTGAGATATCACGGGATTTTTACCCGTGAAAAACGGGGGGTATATTTTTCGATGATTGCATAGAACTACTACTTTGTGGTGGTTTTGTGTAAATGCCTCTCTTCAAAAGTAGAGATGGTGTGCGGGATGTTTACATGGATGGCCACAAAAGTGCCCATCCAGAACAAAACGGCAAATAGAAGCAGGGGATAGTGCTTGTGCAGTGCGTGAGGGATGTGTATGAACTGCCCCTTAATAAAGGAGCAGATACAAGAAGCTATGGAACAATCAAGGGAAACCTTGAAAAAGGGAATGGTCTTGGAGAAGAGACAATAAAATCAAAAGAACCGTCTCTTTCAAAATCACAGGTTGAACATTCTTTAAAAACCTTCCGCTCCACCGGAGTCTATCTATCCTTATTAAAGAAAGGCGGATTGCCCGAAGAATTCTGGCACCTGTACGAAACAAAACCCACAACTACCATTGAAGCCGTGGCCATGTTCCCAAAACCGGCACAATATCTTTCCTTCCATTCCTGCATGGCTAAACCATAATAAAAACAGAATATTATACTTGACAGATCAGCTCAAACAGAATATTATTATTATTATCATTATTATTAACGAATAATATTCAGTGAGGTGACAAGATGACAGAACGGCAGAAAGAGCAATTGAAAAGTGAGAGCGAGTTTAGAAGGGATCCTGTTCTAAATGATGAATTCCAGGGCAATTATGAAGTGTACAGAGCTTATATAAGCGCCACAAATGAAGGTTTGGTGAAGACAGCACCGGCAAATAGGCGTTGATCATATGCGATTAGAGATTTTCCAGAACGAAAACGAAAGCGTTTTAACGGCGGTTATCGAGGCGTTTTTAGATGAAAAAAAAGATGATGCAGATTTGCAGGGCAAACAACTTTACGTTGAATCCTTCCAAACAGTTCGAGTATCAGGAGCCTGTTACAGGGCAAGTTTGCTGTGGGAGATTAGATAAATGGATTACAAGACTATTTTAAAAGACGAGCCGAGAGATCGTGTCGCCAATGCATTGGGTGTAAGCACAAGTTACGCTTCAGCTTTACTTACAGGCTATCACAAACCAGGTCCAGAGCTTGAGCAAAAACTCATTGACCTGGCAAAGAAAAAAGAGTCTTTCGGGCAGCAACACACAAGTGGCCAGCACGGGATGGAGTATCTGGCTGCCAGAAACAGACAGCAGGTCGAGTTTTCAGAGGAGCAGCTGCAGCAGATCGAAAAAGATTTGCGAGATCTTCCCGACCATAACTTTGTCAAGATTCAGCTGATTAAGAACTTGTGTAAGCAGGGACATCATGAGATGTTGGCGACACTGAACAGTGGTATTGCCTTTGAGCGATTAAAACGAGAGATGCAGGAGGGGCACTGATGGCTGTAAAAAAGTGGTTCGGTTGGCTTTCCGGAGCAGATAAGCTAAAAGGCGTTTCTTCACAGGATATTGAAGCGGAGATTAATGCTCTTAAGTCAGATCAAGCAGATTTGATTGCTCTTAAATTGTCTCTTGAGTCACGCCTTGAGAATTCAAGAGTGTCTGAATTAGGCGGCAAAAAAAGTACTGTTGAGATCGCAACTCTTGAAAGTGATCTTGGATTTGCAATCAAGAAGATCGACACAATATCAACTGTCATTAGTCAGCTTGAAAATAAACTTGTCGATGCCCTGGCAACAGAGAGAGAAGAACAGCGGAAGCAGATAAAAGCTGAGCTTGCAGAAGTCGAGAGCGAGATAGCAGCCGAGAAGAAACGTTTTATATCTCTACTTGGTGCGGCGGTTGCATCCTGGCTGAAGTTCGGCGGCAGCATTGATGGCTTCTCGGCCGGACCAAACAAATTGCCGGTTGTAGATGCGACGACACCGGAGCGAGTAAACGAGTTCCGTTCGATATTCAATGACATTGTAAAACCTGATGGGCAGATTCCACGGAGTCTTTTGTCAGATCGAAATGATTTATTGAAGCAGCTCAAAGGATGAAATAATCCTTTTATATATAGGGGTGTGAAGCCGTCCCCTTATAACGGTTTCAGGTGATTTACCGGCGGGATGTTTCCGCCAATGTGATAATGGTATTTTCACCAATGAAGATGTTTTTTGTTTGTATTTTGACCTTACCTTACCCTCTGCTTCGTTATCTTTCAGGCGGAGCAAAAAGCGCTGTTCCCTTATCTGAGGGGGGCAGCGTTTTTTTTTGTTTGTTTGATTTGGTTCTAATGTGTTTTTTTGATATTCAATCAACCATTAACGCCTAATGCTAAAAAAGGTTGCATTATTCTGTTAAAAAAATTAAGCGCAAATGCTCATAAAAATAAGTCTTCCGTAAAAAAAAGAGTGTTTTGTGTAAATTTGTCATGCAGGACAAAATTTTAAGATCATTCCCCGTTTTTTTTGGAGTGACCTTTTTTTTATCATTCACATTTACTTTTGTGATATTATTGCCATTGAGTATTATTTTAAAAAATATTTTATGGGTTTTGTCGGTTTTGTCGGTTCTGCTATAGTGCATTTTTAAAAAAAAATTGTCGGTTTTGTCCTAATAAATAGCATTATAATAAATGGTCTAACCATTACTATTATTCTATGTATTAAATAGTATACATATACATATTTAACATATTAAAATTTAGATCAAAATTATAGAAGAGGAATCAAAAAAAAAACTTATCTGTGAATGATAAATTCTCTTTTCCCCTGGCATGGCAGGTATTTTTTTATGAATTTATGGGGAAACAGGTTCAAGGGTTGGAAATAGGGTTGGAATCGAAAATTTAAAACAAAAAAAAGCACTTAGAATTTCTCCTAAGTGCTTGATTTTATAGGTGGCGTCCCCAAGGGGATTCGAACCCCTGTCGCCGGCGTGAAAGGGCGATAAAGAGCGTGTTCCACCCTATTTACGGGGCTCTCAGAGCCCCAAAAACCCACTTTTAGCCGTCAAAAGCCGTCAAAAAAGCCGTCCAAATTTCACACCGTCAACCATCAAAATCTACCAAATCGTATCAATGCTGTATGACTTAAAATATCTATCACAACCAACTACTGGCAGTTGCTCGGATATGCTTTGAGCAATAATCAATCTGTCAAAAGGGTCTCTGTGATGTAAAGGCAATCTCATAATTTCGGATAGGTGTTTGATGCTTATCTGAATAATGTTGATTTCATTCTCTTCAATTTTTTCAGGGATAAATGTGTCAAATGGTTTAGCCAATTCAAGTTTATTGATGCTGACTTTGATTGCGATTTCCCACAAACTGGCAACACTCATAAAAAGTTCGTTGTCGAAGTCTTCCATAACCTTACGGGCATTTTGACTTAATTTTTCACTCCCACCAATAAACCATAAAAAACTACTCGTATCAATTAAGACTTTCATCACATATAGTCCTGGAAAACTTCGGGAGTTTCATCAAAATCATCAGCCATCTTAATTAAACCTTTGGCACTTCCAAACTGACGTTTTCTTTTTGGCTTTTTTCTAACATCAACAAGTTTCACAATAGGTTGACCATTTTTTGTAATAACTATCTCATTACCTTCAATTGTTTGTTGAAGAAGACTGGGAAAGCAGGTCTCTGCCTTTTTAATGTCGATGTTCAGCATAAAATTTCTCTCCGTGTTTTAATAGGCTATTGTGAACGCTTCAAGACATCCATTTCTATAGATTTCATTGAGAAGTATAATATTTTTTTTAATTCAAATCAAAGATGAAACAACTTTTTAATTATCGGTCTCGGGCTAATGATTTGTCTTCACATTCTGGCTTCTTTCCTATATCTTCGGTTTTGATTTTACGCAAATTAATTTTGATAAGGATGACAACATCTGTATGAAAAAGAAAACTGAACCCCAATTTCATAATGATATTAAGTCTCATAAGGGAAAGATTAACATACTTCTTATTGCTCCCCACGGTCATCCCAATAATGATGAAAATACAGGAGCACTAACTCGTTATATTGCTGAACAGATTGATGTGTATTACATCATAAATGAAGTCTTCAAAAAACCTCATAAGGGAAAAGGCGAAATTGTAGATAAAGAAGAAAAGATAATAAACCTCAATAACCGTCAGCAAGTAGAAAAGCATCTCAAAGAGGATTTTCTTGCTCCATTGTTATTATGTAAAAAGGAAATTGTAGAAAAATATGGCAGCGCCATCCTCCTTTGGATACACGGTATAAAAGATAAAAACCTTGAAGGTGATGTTGCTAAAGACGGTGATATAAACCCTGAAGATACACATATTCTTGTTGGGTATGGGCAACACAAAACTGAAAAGAGGTATACAGCACAATCTAAGATAGTTGACAGGTTAATTCAATCCCTCTCTGATAATGGAATAACTGCTGTTTTGGCGAATATAAACAAAGAAAAAAATCAGAAACAGTACTGTGCCTGGGACAAAAACAATATGAACCAACTGTTCAGGGACGGGGACTATAAAGACCCGAACGTACAATCTATACAGTTAGAATTCAGATGGACAGGATGTCGTAAAACAGATGAGGATATTCTTATAACATCTAAAAAAGTTGCTAATGCTATTTCTTTTTTAATTCAGCCTGAAATCGAAACCTCTGATGAGAACAAGTCCATACACCATGAAACCTCTGTTTTAGAAAATCGTGATGATGTTATTGAAATGGAAGACCATATTATACAAAAAGCATATGATAAACTGGCTCAGATTTTTTCCAGGAACTATGAACAGGCTTTAATGGAAGCAGGTCAATACCTTGTAAGAACCTTTTACGGTGGTGAACAAAATATTGAAGAAAATCCCTACGATGAAGACTTTGTGTTCAGTCAGGAAACAATAGAAAACGCTCGCCTAAAGAAGTCTCCCCAAAAAGAGACACTTAACCAACTGTACCATAAAATTGATGAGAACAGAGCCTCCAATATGCCATCTAAAGCCTGGATATACAATGCGGTCAATCTCATCGTTCAGTGGTACGACATCAAAACGGAACTAAAAGACAGTTTCCACACGTATAGAAACTTATCCGTCAGCCATAAAATATACTTGCTTGGTGTTAAAAATATTGAAGATAAACAAATCCTTATTGAAAAAATATACAAGGATGATTTGTCTGTAAGGCAACTCAAAGAGGCAAAACAGACAACAACAGAAAAGACACCAACACTCTTGTCTTTGATAAATAAACCTTCCGAGTTAGCAAAGAAAGAAAATAAAGAAATCATCAATTTAAAATTTTTGACAAAGAAAGGTGTCAAGCAACTTGAACATTACCAGGATATAATTGAACAAAAAAATGCTGACTTTAGCAGGAAAATAGAGCAACTTGAGGAAGAACTTAAAGCATACAAGCAACACGTAAAAGAGATTTCAAAAATCAAAGATAAGGTTGAAAAGGCCCTTTTAGAGAAAACAGGTAATTGATTAAATATGAGGTTCTCAAAGACACCAGAAAAATAAAATCAAATAAAAAACAGACAATTACAAAACAGAAGTGTGTGTTATCGGGTACTACAAAGCCATTACAGCCTTTGTAATCACTGTAATTACAAAATAACGAAAATTGGTACAAAACAGCCAAGATGCCTTTCATTAAAGGTTTTTCGTGTAATTACCTGGTTTGGTCAGAAGATTGAGCGCATCTCGTTAAAAGCAAAAATCAAAAAATTGTAAAAAACCGTTAGTTAAAAGGGTGAAAATATCTATAGTTTTTATGATTGTTGAAATAACATCGACGATCTCAACGTTGTGTTTTTTGATTTGCTATCGAAAGGCCAACATAAAAAAGTCTGTAAGGATTCAGAGATAAAATGAAGAATCTTAAAAGAGATTTTACAAAATCATCAGCCGAAATAAAAAAAATGGACAAAACAATTCAATTATGGGGATGGTCATTATTTATTCTTTCTTCCTTATTTTTTATTGCTTCAAGCATTAAGAGTGGAGACATTTTGAGTTTGGGTGGCGGAGTGCTTTTTTTTGTTGCGTGTATTGTTTTTCTAATTCCTTTTTTTAGAATGAAGGGGTGATATCCAAGTGTAAGGGAGTTAAGTCAGGGATGATAAGTAGTATCTGCTGAATTTTT
>NZ_LT828572.1:15327-19323 GCF_900170035.1 Desulfamplus magnetovallimortis
TAAGTAGCACTAATATAATTTATTATCTGATATTTTCCTCTTCTACAACTTCATATCTCCAAGTCTTTCATCCATATCTTCCCAATCAGGGGCATATTTGGAGAGTTCCCTGTAAAAATCCTTGGAGTGGTCTTTATGTTTGATATGGGTCAATTCGTGGATAATAATATAATCTATGAGGCTGAATGGCAGTTTGACGGCATCAAAATTGATAAGGATGTCATTGTCATTGTTACAACTTCCCCACCTTTTAGAAAGTTTCCTTAAATTGACGGAGTTGGGAATAAGTCCCGTTGTTTCACTCCACTTTTTGACACGGGGTAGTATTTTTTCTTTAGCCTTATCTCGTGTGAAGTTTTCAAGAGCCTTGTCTATGGCAGATGTTCTATCCTCTACATCAGGGTTGATGGCAATGTTGAGTTTGGATTGGGTAAATCTTACCAGGGCATCTTTAACAGCAGGGTCTTTGGTAACCTGAACGTAATAACGCCTCCCAAGGTACAATAGCCTTGAACCTGTAATAATTTCTCCCTGGGGAATACGCTCCACAAGTTTTACTTTATCCATAATCCATCGACCTTTACTGATGACAAGTTGATCTGCCTTGTCATTTTCTATGGGCGGAGTTTTAAGTACCACCCCTTCATAAAAGTCAACTGTGATGTATCCGTGTTTTAGCGATGTGTCTATGATATGGGAGTAATGAATTTCTGTGGTTCCGTACTGGGCAACGGGCAACGTCTAATTCCTTTTGATGAGGTTAAGTAGAGATACAGTTAATTTTTGTGCCTCTTTTACCTCAACTTTTCCTTTTAGAACACCCTTTATTTTAACACGCATTGATTTCATAACCTGTGCTTTATCCCACCAGCCCGCTATGGAGAGTTCCCCATTCAATTCCTTAAAGATACTATGGGTAATGGCCTTGGCATCGCCGTCTATGATATTCTCCAGTGTCTTAAATACGGCAAACTCACGGTCAGAGGCAAAACCCATAGCATTGGCTTCATTGCTTTCGTTAACGAGTTTTTGCTGGATTTTGTCAAACTCTTGAAACAGTTCCAGTTGTGAAATACGGTTCTCTCTTCTCGCCTTTATCAGTTCTTCCAGTTTATCGGCTAAGGGCTGGTAAAAGTCTGGATTGTTGTCCAGTTTGACTTTAATGCGGTGTTTTAGGCGGTTGGTGCGTTTCAGTTCCCTGCTCTTTGGGTCTTTGGTGTTCTCTATCTCGATCTTAAACTTTTCAACATCAATGACAGATACAGGTTCGTCCAAGAGAGAGGTAATCCCTTTTGCCCGCAGGTGCTCATCAATTAAATCCTGGAGTTTCTTGCTCTCATCCTTGGTGATGCGCAGAGAGTTATCCACGTAGAGGTTGGATGCTTCCAGTTTGATTTCGTTGAACAGGTTAAAATCATCTTTGTATTTCAAGGCACTCTCATCTGGCAGGACGATATTCAGAGATTTGTTGAATTTCTTCATCAGTTCCTTAAATCTATCCCGAATGTCAATTGGTTCAAGGTGGAGTACCGCTTTGTCTATGTATTTCTGTCTTTCTTTTGTGCGATCTATATTCAAATCCTTAAACAAATCCACAAGTCGCTGATGCCTCATTTTAAGTCTGCTAATTTCGGAACTGATATTCATCATCACATCGTTGGGTTCCAGGTCTCCAGAAAAGATTTCCATAGCATCTACCAGATACTCTGCTATACCGCAGTAATCCACAATCAACCCTGCGGGTTTGCTCTCCCTGGTGCGATTGACACGGGCAATGGCCTGTAAAAGATTGTGAGCCTTCAGGGGCTTATCAAGATACATCACCATGGCAATAGGGACGTCATAGCCTGTCAAAAGCATATCAGACACAATCATCAAGGCATCGTTGTTGAATTGTCTCTTCCCGCCCTTGGATAGTTGGGCTTCATCTCCAAAGGGTAGTTTGAAATTTTCTATGGCCTGCTTAACATCCTGTTCGGGTGTGGCAATTTCAAAGAATTCTTCAGGGTCTTCTCCTTTTTTAGAAGAAAAACTCATCACAACTCTGCTGTTAAACCCGTGCTTACCATCCTCTTTTAAGGCATCAAACGCCTTTTTGTAAGCAATGGCACCCTTTCTACTGCTACAAACAACCATAGCCTTGTATCTGTCAGGAAAAATCCTGCTTTGATAGTGGTTGATGATATGTTCGGCAATTCTTTGAACTCTCTGTTTAGCACGCATCGTCTTTTTCAGGCTGGTGGCTTCCTGTTTTAGTTTGGCTTTTTTCTTTTCATCCTCGTGGTCAAAGAAATAACGAAACTGGTTCTCCAGCAGAGTTTTTTCAACATAGAGGTCAGGAATGCCGTCTTCATAGAGTATCGGCAAAGTTGCCCCATCTTCCACAGATTGCTTGATGGTGTAAGTGTCGATGTATTTACCACCGTAAAACTTGCCCAGGGTTGATTTTTGTTCCGTATCTATGGGCGTTCCTGTAAAGGCGATGAACTTGGCGTGTTTAAGTGCTTTGCGCATAAAACCTGCCAGAAAACCGTATTGGCTTCTATGGGCCTCATCCACCATTACAAAGAGGTTCTTCTTCTCGGAGACTACCTCTATCTTCTCTTTTGAGACTTTAATGATATTTCCATCTTCATCTACTTCCTGGAATTTCTGTATGGTGGTGGTGATGGTTTTGCCGTAATCATCTTTCAAGAGTTTCTTCAGGTGTCTGACGGAGGTAGCCTGTATGGGATTAGGGTATCCGCAACGGTTGAAGGTGCGTGAAATCTGGTCATCCAAATCGGTACGGTCGGTCATTATGATGATGGTGGGGTTCTTAAAGCCACTCTCTTCCCTGCGGAGTTTGGTGGCAAGATATACCATTGTGATGGACTTACCGCTTCCCTGGGTATGCCATACAACACCGCCCTGGTCTTCGTTTTGTAGCCTGTGGAGTGTTTTGTTTACGGCTCTTATCTGCTGGTATCTTGGAAGGATTTTAATCTTTGTACCTTCAGAAACGTGGTAGATGACAAAGTTGCGTATCAGGTCGAGGAATTTTTCTTTTTCAAAGAGGTTATAAAGCAAGATGTCTTGTGGGGTTGGCTCTCTTTCTATTAAGGCTTCAAGATCCTGGGTGTCATCGGATTTGTAATGCTGATAATGAACTTCTTTGGCCCCGACTGCTCCGTATTTCCCACCAACCTTGTAAATGCCTACGCACACCTGATTGTATCTGAAAAGTTTTTCACTGTTTCCCTGATAATAGATGAGGTCGGTGACGCAATCGGAGAAAGCACCCTGGGCTGTAGGTGATTTACACTCTATGACGGCCAGTGGCAGGCCATTTACAAAGACAACAAGATCTGGGATTGAGTTTTTTTCCTTACCCTTAAACTTCATCTGATTAACGATGAGGAAGTCATTGTTGTCGATATTTGCGTAGTCTATGAAAGATACGCCCCTGTAGGTCTCTTTGCCGTCTATAATCTGCTTGGGAGTGTATTCCTGGGTACTGATGAGTTTGTGTATCTGCTCGTTTGCCTCTATAAAGGATGTGGCAGATACGGAGGTGATTTCCTTAAAGGCGTTATTGACATTATTCTCGTTAAGCCAGGGATTTATCCGTTTAATGGCATCCTTCAGGCGGTCTTCCAGTATGACATCGTTGATGGATGAACGCTCATCGTTGATTGAGCCGTTTTGGTAAGTATATCCCAGTTTCTCAAACAGTTGGATGGCTGGGAGTTCGGATTGGAGGTATTCTGGATTTAAGGTTGTCATATCTGCCCTATTAGATTAACATTAAAACCAAGGATAAACTCAAGTGAATATCACCTTGTAGGTTAACAAAATAAATTTAACTATGAATTGAGCCTGTATGAGCAAAATTGAAAAAATTTTAACAAAGTTGTTTAAAGGTCAATAAGATGAAATCCAAATATGAAATTATATTATATTGGAGCCAGGAAGATGAAGCATACATTGCCGAGGTTCCTGAACTTCCAGGGCTAT
>NZ_LT828573.1:0-5735 GCF_900170035.1 Desulfamplus magnetovallimortis
TGTTCCTTATCAGGTTTATGATTGTGAATCAGGGGAACTGGCAGCCGACCTGATTACAGATGCCTGTAACCAGGAAAAGGTGGAAAAAGATCAATTAGTGCTGCATTCTGATAATGGAGGGCCAATGAAGGCATATACCATGCTTGCAAAGCTGGAAACACTTGGCGTCATGGCGTCATTCAGTCGCCCCAGAGTAAGCAATGATAACCCATATTCCGAATCGACAGGCTGTTACGGAATGTCGAATGCTTTTAATTTAACCACAATATACTCGATGTTCAAGTTTTTAATTCTTGATTTTCTTAAATTACTAAATGACAGGCGTTTCGATAAATTGCTGACAAATTTTTAAGGCAGTGAGCAAAGTCAACAATATATCGTAAACCTTGAAAAATGGTGATTTTTAAAGGTCAACATAAAAAAACTTGAACATCGAGATATAATGACCAAAAAGCAATCGTTTTGTCTATATATAGCGTTTGATAATGAGCAAGTTTTAGTTCCGTAACAGCCTGTCGATGTTTAGAACCTTGAAATATAGGCCTGAATATCCTGAAAACGCCTTTAAAGACCTGAATAGTGCAAGAAGTTGGGTAGATAAGTTTGCCCATTGGTACAACAATAAACATCTCCATAGCGGTATTTGTTTTGTAACACCTTCTGATAGGCATGATGGTAAAGACCTTGAAATACTTGAAAAAAGGCATCAAGTCTACCTGAAGGCAAAATCCAATCACCCTGAACGATGGTCTGGTTCAATTAGAAATTGGAATCAGGTTGAAGAGGTTTCATTAAACAAGAGAAACCATAATGAAAAAAGTTCGAAAAAAAAAGAGGTGCCCCAAAAAAGCCTATGTACTGAGACATAGGCTTTTGGGAGAAAAAAGAGCAAAGGTTTCCCATGGCCGAGAATGGGCATCCAAAAAAACTCGTCGGAGGCCATGGGAAACCTTTGCGGGAACATTCTATTATTTTCCCATCTATCCCATAGGGGGCGTGTGTCAAGTTTCCCATTTTAAATTATAAATGAAAATTTTTTAATACTTTCAGTTAGTTATACATTAGGTAGTTTTAAGTATAAGCATTAGCAATATACTGTCAAAATAGAAGCAGTTACTCCAGAAAAGTGCCTCTAAATTAATACCTAAAATTAGGGCATTTTTTAGATAATTGTAGTACGCTTTTCTAAAACCCTACAATATCAACTGTTTTATGGCTTTATTAAATTTAAAAGGATTTCTATGATGACTCAAAAAGGTAGCCGTGGTGGCTACAGAGGCAAACCAAAACCCAAATTGCCGTATCATCTAAAGCGGGTTCATATCAATGCCAGAATCCAAAGATGGATGATTGATGAACTCAAGAAAAAAGGTGAACCTGGATTTATTTTAGAGGATATCCTCATAAAATCTGGTTTTAAATATAACGAATATAAAGATTAAATTTTGTTTTTTTATTATATTATATATAATATTGATTTATTTATTATAATCATATAAAAAGTAAACTAAAAACGCTTAAATCATTTGCCAGAATTTGACAAAATAATCTGACTCCTGACACACTTTTTGGATAAAAGGACATATTGAATATACAAGAGTTCAATATATAGTAGCCTTGATATGTAAGACCACTATATATTGATCTCAAAAACGTATTTATTAGAAAAAGTTATGTCCTTTTTTATTTAGAATAAAATCAAATAGTTATCCGCTAAAAATCAAAACTGTGTCAGGAGTGAGATAATAATTTATTTTTTCAGATGAGGCGACATCTTGCTTGACATCCACCGTAATGAAATGCCCAAAATTATTTCATCCTTGTCCCTAAGATGTCGTTTGGGGCTATTTTGCATATCTTGATTTTTGATCACATGTGTGTATCTTTAATTCTTTGAAGCATTACCAAAGATTCCTCTGCTCCATGTAATTGTAATTCTATTTTAAAATATGTTACTGCTTCTGAAAAGTTTTGCTCTGCCATACATAATAAGCCCATACGATGATTAAATCCTTTCAGGTTAGGGTCAATCCCTGCAAAGGTTTCGAGAGCATAGCGACACGCTTTAATGTCATTTTTGCGAAGATAGATATCAGCTATATTAAGCCAAACATCCTGTAAAGGTTTTTCAGCCTTTAGACACTTTTTTAATGATTTTATTGCTTCTTCATCTCTTCCCATAAGTCCCAAAGTTACTCCTTTTGTACGCATTAGAGTCATGTCTTTCGGCCATTTTGGAATAAGGTCGTTTAAAATATCAAGGGATTCTTCAAGTTTTCCTGCATTACGTAAAGAAAATATCTGTTTGACTTTTTCCGCCTTTGTGTGGAAGGGCTCAAATTGTTTATATAATGCAGGGGATAATTGGTCAAGAAAAGCATCAATTGGTTTGTTGCCGATCCATGTTTCTTGTTTTTCAACTTTTATGCCAGTTTTTAGCTCTTCTGCTTTAATGAATTCCGGAGTACGGATAAAGGCAGGAATATTAGCAAGATTGAATGATTTTACAGGACGAGGATATTTCTGTCGATCTTCAATTTCATCTAAATAAAGGCGAATATACTTTTCGTGGGTTTTGGAAAAATCAAACAAGGCTAAAGAACGCTCACGTCCTGCCTTGCCAAGGTTTTGTCTTTGATATGGCTTATCTATTAGTGCAGAGACTGTATTTATCAAATCCATGGTATCATCACCGTCACAGAGTAGACCTGTTTCATCATGTACGATGAGCTCGGGTAATGCTCCATTATTAAAAGCCACAACAGGGATACCACAAGCCATAGCCTCTACTGCCACAAGGCAGAATGATTCAGCAGCAGCAGCGTGTACCATAACGTCCATGGCTGAATATATCAAAGCCAGTTCCTGCTGGTTTTCCATATAGGGTATATTGCGGATAAATGGGGAAGTGTTTTTTTTATCACTTCCTACATTTAAAAATACTATGTTAGAATGCTTATGTATTATATGTTCTATGAGTTGCTTTAGGTGTGTTCCGCCTTTAAGTGGGTTATCCAATGCACCATGTACAGCTACAGCACCTAATACAGTTGTTTCAGGAGACAATCCCAAAGCGAGTTTTGCCTCGATTTTATCCATGGGTTTGAATAAAGACGTATCAATTCCATTATGCACAACATGTATGTGCATTGTTGAAAAACATGATTTGGCTACCTGTTTACGTATCCAGTCCGAGGGACAGATAAAGGTAATATTGCAATGGTCATACAATATCTTTTTTAGCTGAACACAGAGTGCCGGGCCTGGTGAACAAAGGTTATTGGATGTTGAATCTCTCATGCTTAACAGTTGGTTGGGATTGTGAGGATCATTTAGTTGCTGTCGAAAGCATGGAAAACAACCCTGTGACCATGATGTGCAGTCTCCAGGGTGCATACAAAAGCCTGTGACCGGGAAAAGGTCGTGGAATGTCCATATGGTCGGTTTAATGTGACTTAAAAACGATAAACTGAAGGGATTGAAATAGTCAAAGTGGATATTATGTACATGCAGGATATCAGCTTTTGTTATTTCTGGATGGCTTGATAGTTTGTGGCTGCCCTGGAAATGAAAATATGATAATTTTGCAGATTCACAAAAGGGTCTGATGGTTTCATTGGGAAGGGGATTAAAACGGCTGGATATATCGTTTTTAAGGCTTTTTCTGCCTACAATCATATGGGCATCATGATTGTCAAGGCGTTGATGTTTTGCTAATCCCAGTGCCATTCTTGCTGCACCGCCTTCAATGTCATAGGTATTGATATGAACAATTTTCATAAAATAAAGAATTCCAAACCTTTATTTTGGGCTGGAGCCGGGTGGAAGCTTTCTACAATGAACCCAGTGCCAATTTCCATGCCCTGGAATATTTTCTGTGTCTATACGATTTAAATAGAGCTTTGCTTTATCTACAAGTTGCTGAATCTCATCTACTGACCAGCGTACACTCGGTTCTTCAATTTTTTCAGGTTCTGCATCTTCTGTCGAATAATCAAGTTCGGCAAACTGGCAGATAATTTCGCCTTTTGAGGAAAGTTTTTCAGCCATTCCCATGATATAATCTCTTGTTAAATCTTTAGTTAGATGCTGAAAGACAATATAACAGTAAACAAGATCAATGTCTTCTGGAAGTTTTTCTTTCCATGTATCAGCTAAAACAGGCGTAAAATTATTAACCCCTTGATTTTTAAGAAAGTTTTGGGCTTTTCCAAGAATCAAAGGACTTACATCTATTCCCCACACATGACTTACAAGGGGTGCTATCATTGCGGTTTCTCTTCCATAACCGCAGCCTATAATGGCAACCTTTTTATCAAGAGTTAAAGAAGTGTAGCCTTTTATTATTTTTACATCCTTGCCATAGGATAATAATTTTCCATCCTTTTTTTCGTAGCAGTGGTGGTTTTCAAAATAGTTCTGTTCCTGTAATTTTTTCCAGCTTTCAAGGTTGCTTTTCATCTGTTTATTTTTTCCAAAATAATCTTCCCTTTTTATTTCGGCTTGCCGTCATGGGAGTTAAATTATTGTAATCTACAAACATTTCAGTTTTACAAGTCATTTTTAACTAAATTTTTCATATATCGTTTGAGATTTTCTCTTTTAGCCGGATCAGTTGCAGGATTTTTGACTGTTTTCTTTAAAATATTCTGAAAATCACAAGGCCTATATTTGTAAGGCAGTTTGCTATGGATTAGTGATTCAAATGCTAACTTTATTGCCATGGGTATTTGTTTGAAAGAATGATTTTTAGTATGTTTTGCAATTTCCATAAATACTGATTCCTTTGTTTGGGTTGATGGATAATTTGTTATCCATTCTCTCATCCTTTCAAGAAGTGCAGTGTTATATCCACATTGATATATATATGAACCTTCCCACATGGCAATTTTCAATATTTCATGCGTGGCTTCAATGGCATGGGAATGGGTGGAAAGATCAAGCTGAGGAAAAAAATCTTCAAATGAATGGGTATTGATAAATTCGTGGCAGGCTCTTGCTGAATCGTAAAGGCCGGCGACTGGAAAATCGTTGGTTGTCTGATGGGAGTGCCACCTGGTTACACAGGTTCGTTTATTTATAAATAGCGATGGATATTTAGATGAAATCCTGAGCCACATCTCAAAGTCCTGTCCATAGCGTAATGATTCATTGAAAAAGCCAATCTTTTTAAAAACATCACTGTGAATAGCGATTGAATTACCATGGACATAATTACCCTGGAAAAAACGTGAAACCTGAAATTCTTTGGGGGGCAGTGGACGCCATAAATCAGGTTCTGTTTTATCGCCGCTTTCTTCATTTAAATAGAAAAAATGGGAATAAAAAAATTTAATATTTTTATGTGCATTGATCCATTTCAGATGGGTTTCCAGTTTATCAGGTTCAAAAAGGTCATCTGAAGAGAGCCAGCATATCCACTTTCCACGGCTGTTTTTAAGTCCAGTATTTAGAGCAGCTCCACAACCTCCGTTTTCTTGGTTATAAATTTTAAACCTTGGATCAGCCGATGAGTAATTTTTTAGTATTGTATTTGTGTTATCAGTGGAACCGTCGTTGACGATTACCGCCTCCCAGCTATCCATGGTTTGTGCAATTATGCTATCCAGGGCATAGGGTAGGTAGTCTGCCTGGTTAAATGTCGGCACTAATATAGAAAAAAATGGCATGGTTTCATAATCGTAATTCATGGTGTAATTCATTTGACTTTCAAGTCTACCTCACCCCCGGGCCCA
>NZ_LT828573.1:5835-10384 GCF_900170035.1 Desulfamplus magnetovallimortis
CGTATGCCCCCGGGCCCCTCTCCATGACTGGAGAGGGGGGAATAGTGCTGACTTTTATGCTTCGTTGCGGCAGATGATTCTGCCATGGATGTTATATGAAGTTGATATGACGTGCATCTGTTTTGACCGCATAGTTGATAAATTCATTTTTCCCCTGAAACATACATGGAATTTGACAATATTTACGGGGATCGTGGTATTTAAAAAATTGCTCTTTCTCTTCACTTTCCCATAATGCTTCAAATGCCTGATCCTTGATGGAGCCAATGCGGCCAAGTTTGTTATAGGCCAGCATACAGCAGGTGTAAACAGTTTCATCTGCACCAATGTAGGGAACAAATTCCTTCATGGGGCAGTAGGGATAGTTCTGTGTACCTTGAAACAGATCACTGATACGGTCATTGAATAGATTGAAAACCTTGTAGGTTTTATCTTCAAAATCCTGCTTTGCCTGTGATGCCATATCCTTTGCCTGCTCTAAGAATCCCTTGAAGTAATCCATGCCAAAGGAAGTGAAAGCAGCAGAAATGCGAAAGTTGTCTGCTCCCAGCTCTTTAAAATAACGACATGCATCATAAATTTCACGGTGGTTTTCTGCGTTAACAACAAATCCTACTCCCAGAATAGTTCCTTTTTTTATGCGGGCAAGTTTTTCAATGTTTTTACTGACACGGGAATGTATATCTCCCTTTACCCTGCGGATTAGGGAATATGTTTTTTTGTGGCAGGCATCCATACTTATACGTACCCATGAAACATCGGCAAGTAAATGAATCATATCATCGGTAAGTGCCTGGCCATTGGAGACCAAGGCAAGGTCAAGTCCGTTTTCAAGTGTTTTTTGAAATGCCTTTAAGATAGCCGGATGAACAAGGGGTTCGCCGCCGCCTGTGAATTGAATAGCCTTTACTCCAAGAGTTTTACAGGAATCAATGATTTCAATAAGTTTTGCTTCGGGTATTTCATCCTTTGCATTAAAATTTGCAGCACTTGGGTAATCGGGCAGGCGGTAGGCACAGAAGACACAGTTTTGGTTACATCTGTTGGTGGGAATGAGATGAATCTGAACAGGAGTAATCTGCTCTCCTTGCTGAAGTTGTTTCAGTTTGTCAAAATGGTGTACTACTTTAAAGGGGCTGTATTCATCTTTAATCATAAGCATATGGCCTTGATTTTACTAAAATTCCTATTTTGGGAATAATTTCATCCATTTGATTATTGTGATAAAACGTGATCTATAAAATAGATATAGTGTCATTTAATAATTAAAATTCATGATAAATTAGTAGATTGGTAAATGACTTAATAAATATTTGTGCCATGCTATACATATATATAGATCTGTTTTTTGAGAGCATACCAGCAAGACGAATAAGATCATTGTAATAAGATTTATTATATTCGGACATTAAGATAATAATAATGTCATATGTTTGTTCTAATATTTTTTTGTCTAATGTATCTTTGTCATTATCAAAGTCAAATATAGTACCCTGTTTCTTTAGACGATAAATGGTATTAAATTTTGCTGGATCGATGCAATGAATATCATTGGGAGTTAATATATCTATTTTATTACCTTCGAACTTTATTTGGTGAAAAATTGAATCTAATAGTATTGGTGGGGCACAATTTAAAATTAAAATGCTTTTATCTTTTATTTCATTTAAAACAACAAAATTGTTATCTTTCCATGTTAAATTGTCTTGAGAAATTTTATTTTGGGCATTAATATTTTGTCTAAGATTAAAAAGTGCCTCACATAGTTTAAATTCTTTTAATGAGAGGCAGGATTCTATCCAGTGGAATGATGTCGCTTTTTCACCAATGAGATAGAGTATATTTGCTTTTAAAATAGCAATACGTAACCGTTGATTAAGAGAAGAATGAAGATCATTAAATGCCATTAAAAGGTGCAGACATTTTTGCAATTCTCCCTGTTTTTTGGCAATTTCAAAAGCCTGGTTTATGACGTTGAAGGATATAATATCAATTTTTTGAGCTTTTTTAAGATATTTTGAAGCATTAGTGTCGTCTTGAATTGCCATGTATGCCTTGCTAAGTGTCACAAGACAATTTGTTCTATATCTATTTAGGACAGTACATAATGAAATATTTTTTGAAAAAAAATGTATCACAAAATGCAAGTTCTTTTAGAAGAATGGAGATACTTTTTTCTGGTTTTGATTTGATATAATAATCAGCAAGTGGTATGGCAAAAGCGTTGTTGAATTTCGTATTGCCTTCGATTAAAGCAGTTTCATATTCTTTGAAAAGATTAAAATGGGCAAATGCTACAACAAGGCAATTCAGATATCCCTCGTGTTTCGATGATTTGTATTGTTGTTTTAAATATGGAATTACTTTATCTTTTGAGTTGTTTTGATAGCCCAAAATAGCCTGATAATGAGAATCATCCATTTTAGGTCTTTGTATTATCTGTGAAATATTTGATTTTGCTTTTATAGCAGAGGTATTTGAAGAAAATATTTTTTTATATGTTTCGTTAAAATATTGAGCTGCGTCTTCGTAAAATAAAATATCTTTAATATTTAATTCATAAAATTTTTCTTTAAGGCAGTGATCAAATTTTATGGGCTGTTGAAAGCTTACATTAGAAGGTTTTCGGGATAGGGGGAATACACCTGCAATTTTTTCAAAAACAGTTAAAGAGTCATTGTATTGCTCCTGTAATCCAAAACAGGTATATTGTCTGAGTTTTGTTATTCCCTCTTTCACTGACCTGACACCAAGATAATATAGTAAAATATTGTTTTGATAATTACATAGATAAGATTCAATTTGATTGTTAGACATAAATCCCTGTGCATTCATTTTATAATATGAGATGAACAATTCAAAAGGGTGGCGTAGAATAGTAATTGTTTTCAGTTTGATATCTTTTGGGAATATGTGATTGATGCCTGTGCAAAAATGACCTGCAATGCAGTGATTACCTGTAAGTATTTTTTTATTATCAAGTTTGGATATATTTCTATGATAACGAATTTCGTGAAAATTGTCGCCGAATATGGATCTCAAACTCTTTTTAAGTGATGAACCACCGCATTTTGGAATGTGATTAAAAATTAGTATTGATGTAGCAGGCGAGGCAGTAAAAGTTTCCATGATGGTATGCCTTTTATTCTTTTAGGATTTTAGCTATAATTGGAGTGAGTCGTTTAGCAATGGTATGGTGTCCCACTGTATTTGGATGTACAAAGTCATGAAACTGTTCACTCTCATCCCCGGACAGGATTTTTAGTCCATCGACATAATAACATGCCGGATATATTTTATTGACTTGATTAAAGGCATTCAACGCATCTTGACGTCTTTGAGGCATTATAGTTATTTTTTTGTCAAGAAAAGATGGTCTGGCTTCATTTTGGTCACCAAGTGCCGAGATGATCACTATTTTTCTGTTAATATCTATCTCTTTGATAGCGGTCACCATGCGAATAATATTGTCTGTAACAGGTGATGATGCCTGCCTGGAGTGTTTTAAAATATAAATGTCAGAATTGATATTTTTTATTATATCGATAGTCTTGCTTGTTCCCTGTGCCTTTCCACCAAATCCAAAGTTATATATATCACAGTTAAGATTCCTGCTTATTATTGCTGGATATGTCAAGGCAGGCCTACATGCTGCTGCACCATGTGTAATGGATGTGCCGTAAAAAAGAATAGTTTTACAATACCTTCGCCAAATTTCGATTGTTTTTTGGAAAAAATGGCCATCTTTGATAGAATAGTGTTTTTCCAAAACATGAACCCTTTCAAAGAGGTGGCCATTATGAAGATTAATACCTTATTGTCAGTAGTCGAGCCAGTCTTAAATCGAGCTTTGTTGAATCAATTGATAGTGATAACAGAAGCCCTTCTCAGTATGCAGGGTAGAGTCACGATGCAGGGTATAAGTCGTTGGGCTACCAAAGGTGGCAGTTATCGTACGATTCAGCGCTTTTTCCATAGTGTAATTCCCTGGTGCACTCTCCGATGGACATTGATTCGACATCATTTGCTTGATTGTAATGAGGTCATTCTGCTGGCAGGCGATGAAACGACGGTGACAAAATCAGGAAAAAAGACACATGGACTTGGGCGCTTCTTTTCATCGATTTACAATAAATGTGTTCCGGGCCTGGGCTTTTTCAGTATTTCACTGATCAGTGTCAAACATCAAAAAGCATATCCCGTTCTCATGAAGCAATTGGATCCTGCCATGAGCAGAAGAGTCACGCCTGAGAAGCCGAAAAGCAAAAAGAAGCTTCCTCCCGGTCGTCCAAAAGGCAGCAAAAACAAAAATCGTCGAGATATTGAAATGACACTCTATCTCTTGTTCCTCCAGGAGCATATCAAAAAAGTTCTGCAATTGATTGGGGGAGCCATCACGCTAGGCTGTAGAACTTCACTTTATCTGATTTCTATTGTATCTTTGCACTTCGTGCCCATTGATTTTTTGAAAAAATATGGCATACTCCTCTAAAAACACAAAAATATAGTGAGGAGAAATTTCCATGAACTGTCATGAGCGTAAGGCTTT
>NZ_LT828573.1:10484-13490 GCF_900170035.1 Desulfamplus magnetovallimortis
ACCATCACGCCGCGCTACTTTCTTTATGATGGTGCTTTTGGGAATAATCCCTGTCTTCAAATGACCCGCAGCTGCGGACTCGAACTCATCTCGAAGCTCAATTGCAATTCAGAGCTCTATTTCCCCTATGATGGGGAATATAGTGGAAAAGGAAAACCCAAAAAATACGGTGACAAGATCAATTACGCTCGAATACCCAAGCGCTATCTTGTGGAATCTACCGTGGAGAACAATATCAGGACCAGCATATATCAGGCGACCATGTGGCACAAAGACTACCCGGATCAGTTGAATGTCACAATCATTCATAAAGAAAATTTATCCAATGGAAAGGAAGGTCGGGTCATCTTGTTCAGCAGTGATTTGGAGCTCGATGCGAAAACCATGATCCATTATTATCGTCTGAGATTTCAAATTGAATTCACATTTAGAGAGGCCAAGCAACACTGGGGACTTGAAGACTTTATGACGATCAAAGAGCAATCCGTTCAAAACGCAGCCGATCTCTCCATGTTTATGGTGAACGTTTCCCAAGTACTTGGAAGGGCGGCACCAGAAGAGACGCCTTTTAGTGTCAATGATCTAAAAGCCAGATTTCACGGGCTTTTCTATGTCAAAGAGCTATTAAAAACCGATCCAAGTTTTGATGGATCAGGTATTTTCGATCGACTATATGAAAGAGTTTGCCGTATAGGCTGTATTCATCGTCAACCTAGGGCGGCATAATTGGCGAAGGTATTGTTTTAGTGTTGCAGTATTTATCTGGTATTGCAATAGTATTTTTTTCAATATAGATATCAAATTCAGGACATTTGATATAGGATGGAAGGAAAATTTCAACTTTTTTCATAAGTTGACCGTTTTTGTTTTCTTTCATAATGTTACTAGTATTTGTTACACTAAAATTTTTTAAAGCATAATCGTAAATGTAATTAGTATGGTAGGGATCTCCTAAAGACAGAGGAATTTGAAGTTTTCCATTTATTGCAACATCAATGGCACCTTTTGCAAATTGGGAAAAACAGTCTGATCCCAGGACTTTAGGTGGTTCTTGGAAAGATAATCTAAACAGTGTAGAATTAGTTTTAAATGCGATTTTAACACCGGCACTGTGAGTTCTGAATTCATCAAGAATTTGATCAATATCCATTTTGTAGGGTATGCGAATAAATCCTTCTTTTTTGTTATAAGAAAGTAAACCTGTTATAGCAGTATCTTTTTCTAAAGAGATTTTAGAAAGTTTGTTATGTTTATCAAGATAAATATGGGATATTGTAATATTTTCAGATTCAGTCAATTCATCTTTTTTTTGTTTCCGTTTTTAATACAAGTTTCAGATAGACCCTGCAGTTTTTTTTGATTTTTTATGAGATATTGGATTGAGATGTTTTCAAATTTTTGGGACTGTAAATATTCAAGTGATGGATTCATTTTTATAAAAATTGACTATAGTTTAAATTAATTGCTAAAATACGTACAAACAACATAATGTGCTCAGTAAGGCCGTCTGTCAAAGAAAATCCGACTTGAGATAAGATATATTTTAATGGGAGGTGCGTATGAAATCCAAGCAATATAAGGCTCAAATCACCATTTTGGACTCTGAACAAAAGATAGTGACAGATCTGGAGCACCTTTTAAGTATTGAGAACGGAACGATTGATGATATAGAAATGTCTATTAAGGAACTAAAGAATATAATATTGACAGAAATTCAGAAAAGTATTTTAGAAAATGAACAAACTGAGTATATAAAAAAAAGCCTGCTGGAATCTCATGTAATGGAACGAACGTTATCACAGTAAAGACACTCCATGGATCATTTATGTTTAAAAATCAAAGATTTAAAGATTCACAGGGCAATGAATCGCAAAGCTATTTTGAGCGTGCTGGCAATTCTCTTTGTCATAAAAGCACCAAAGGTTTGGAAGAGTTGGCTTGTCGTTATGCACGAGATACTACATATACAAAAGCAGTAGAAGCCGTCATAGATGTTAGTGGAGAACAGCAACTAAGCGACCAATGTATTCATCAAATGGTTGCAGATCGCGCCAAACAAGTAAGTGAAGAGTGGGCGGTTCAAGCACGTCTAACGCTTGAAACCGCTGAAATGCCCGAAATTAACCCTACGGTCGATCTGTATGATGAAGAGATCGATGAGGTATGCCTTACGGTTGATGATATCCTTGTAAAAGAGCAGAAGTTATGTCGTGACCATATTCCCAAAGAAAAGAGACATTTTATTCCTACCACATTGGTACTACTGGAAAAAAAGAATCATAAGTTTTCTTATTTATTGGGTGGCGTAGACGAAGCTTCTGAGACTCAAGTTGGAGTATCAGAAATGATAACAAGTAGTTTAATCAAAGAATATGGCTCAGACTCTCAGCCGATCAACATTGTGGCTATAAATGATGGGGCTCGTGATATACGAAGTCTTTTAAGCTTTACTTTTGGAATGATCGTGACAGTGATTTTAGACTGGTATCACCTCAAAAAGAAAGTCAATGAGCATATGAGTATGTTCGGATTGCCTATTGAAGAAAAGAAAGAGATGATCAAAGAGGTTCTACACTGCTTGTGGCGAGGGCACATAGATGAAGCTATGAGAATAATTGAACAAAAAGAAGTATCAAGTGAACGTAAAATACGCAAGCAGAATCTATTAGAATACCTTGAAAAACATCGTTCTGAAATCATAAATTATAAAAAACGTAAAAAACTCGGAAAGTATATTGGAAGTGGTCGCGTAGAAAGTGGTGTGAACTCGATTATAGGGCGACGGCAAAAGCGAAATGGAATGAGTTGGAGTAAATCCGGCAGTAAATCTCTTGGTATTCTTAAGGCTGTTCAGCTTAATGAACAATGGCATGAACTCTTCTTTTCACAAAGGAAAGCAGCTTGAGCACTTGAATATTTACAGCCCCAAATTTTTTTTCTCTGATATTTGGAAGGATTTTTGACGGCTCTATCCCTAAGTAAGTCATTTGATTTTTAATTTCTTTG
>NZ_LT828574.1:0-8135 GCF_900170035.1 Desulfamplus magnetovallimortis
CAATATACTTTTTTCTTCTTCAACGTATATTTCTTTTTATTATCATGCCCTCTTTCATAAATTTTGATATATCTTGATTTGCTTTTAAAATTAACTTGATAAACTGCATTAGTAGTTCTTTCAAGGTCTGTCCTGCTAACTTTTCCACCTAATTTTGTCGAGGTATCTTTGCATTTTGAAAAAAACATATTTTTTCTAAGCAAATAAAACAGATCTACTATATGAGCTTCATCTTGGCAGAACAGATCTATTGTGTATTCTATTTGGGATAACTCAAGATTTGGAATTATTTGATTTAATTTAGAAAGCGCAGAATATGATGAGTCCGATGTTGTTAAAGATAAATAAGGCAAGTTCTTATTTGTGGGAGCATAATACATGAATGCCTTGTAATTATTATATTGAAATCCACCATGTTTATTATAATTTGGCATTCTTTTGCTTGGTGTATTCTTAAAAAAGGCTTTTACTTTTTTTGTAAGAATTTGATTCATGTCGCAATATTGAATAAAAAATTTTGTGTTATGAATAAATGCATTTATAGATTTTATTTTTGAAACTGTATTTTTTATAAATAGATTATGCTCTCTCTCTAAAAACATTCTTGGCTCTTATGACTTATGGGATAATTGAGGGATATTCGAAAAGGTCATCTTTTCATCTAACAGGCTTTAAAAAAACCAGATGCTCTATATTAGAAATATCATTTCCCCTTCTTATAGTCGACCCGCTTTTTCAGCTCCTTCCCACACTTGAAAACAGGAAGTCTTTTACCTGCTATCTGGACTTTTTCACTGGTCTTGGGATTCCTGCCAATATAGCCCGGATATTCTTTAACGTAGAAGGAACATAACCCTCTTATCTCAACACGTTCACCTTTTGCCAGGGCATTGGTCATCTCGTTAAAAAAAATACTGACCACTTCTGAGGCTTTCCAACGGGGGATGTTAGATTTTTCCTGTAGTGCAATAATGAAATCATTTAATCATTTTTGTTCAATGAAAGCATCTCCTGATTCTGGATTAACAGATATATTTGATAAAATTTATATCAATCTGCACTCATGGTGTCACTCACCAGGCACATAAGGGATAAGTCCTTTTTCATAAGCAACTTCTTGAAGTTCTCGGGGAAGATTACGAGCATCAACCATAAACCCATCAACAGTAATCAACCATGCTCTTAAATTGTCGTCCATTTTACTCGGAAGACACCAATTGGGATCAAGTTGATAGGTCTTTAAAATATCTCTGACTTCCTTTGATTTTGAGCTTCCAGTGGCTTTACTGACACCAAATGCGACACAGAGATCGGTTGCACTCATTGAAGGTTCCTGACTCCGATCAAACAGAAAATTAACAGACCCTATGGCATATGTGATTCCGCATGCCCAACTGTTGACTCTACCTTTACCGAGAGGAGAAGGACGCTTTCGACACAATGCCGCTGTTGCATACCGGATGAGCTGCCCGTACTCTTCATTGAGATATTTTTGTGCAACACTATCTGTGATTGCCACAATCTTATCATAAGTTACTTGCATTGCTTTAGGAACAGTCTCTGATTTTTTTACTTTTGCCATGATTTTCCCTTTAATTTGCTAACTATGTCTGGCACTTATCTCTCAATATTCCAGCACATTTGAAAGTAACAACCCTGCGTGCAGGAAGAGTCATTGTGCTGTCAGTGGCAGGATTTCTGCCCTTTCGTGAAGCTTTTTCCTTGACACAGAACTTGCCAAACCCTGAAATCATAACATCCTCTCCTGACTCAAGAGATTCCTTGATGATCTCCAGCAGGTCTTCCACAGCCCTTCCGGCATTAATGTGGGAAAGGTATCTTTTTTCTGTAATGGCAGCAACAATATCTTTTTTGGTTAAAGACACGCATATTCTCCATGATCTTGATATTATAAACAAAAATTTTCTTCATATATCGACAGACCAAAAAAGTCGATATAATCTTTTAATCTTTTTTAGGCTAATGGACAGTAAATCGTAAAAATAAACCTGCAAAGCCCTGGAGGCTCATCACATGGATATAAAAATCAGTTTTGACTGCACCGATGTCAATTGGGACAATGTAACAAAAATACTTAAACAGGTAGGCATGGGACACTATGCTCCGCATCTTCACAAGAAGGCATTTATGAACAGCCATACCACAGTATTTTCCTATATTAACAGTCAAATGATCGGCTTTGGAAGGGCAATATCCGATGGTGTATATCAGGCAGCTCTCTATGACATAGCAGTCGTGCCGGAATATCAAAACAGAGGCATTGGGAAAATCATCCTGAAAAGCATAATGGAGAATCTTCAAGGCTGCAATGTTATCTTGTACGCATCACCAGGAAAAGAGGGTTTTTACACAAAGCACGATTTTAGAAGAATGAAAACAGGCATGGCAAATTTCATCAATCCTGATCAGAAAAGAGAAAAAGGCTTTACTGATTAACTTTTAATCTCAATGTAGTGGCGTGGGGATTTTCTATCTGGGCGGGTCTTCTGCTTAATGCGGTTGTTAAAACTTTTTTCTGCTTCATGAAGAGTTTGATATGTCCATTCTCTGCGGTCAAGAATTTTATCACCAAAGCCACTTTTTTTTCTTATGACATACTGGTTGAACTCAAATTCAAGGGAAAGCGTGTAAAATGCTTTTTTGGGACTATCAGGAGAATACAGGTAGGATGACTTGAGTATATACCCAAACAAGTCTCTTTGAGGAAATTTTGGCGTTTTTATGGAGGGTTTCTTATTGCTCATTGATCAACCCTTTTAATTTTTAATTCATTTATACTTGAAAGTTTTTTTTCAGGTACACTCTTTTGAAGTTCTCAGCCATATTTTTAAACGTGTCTCAAGTCTGTCATCTAAAGCACCTGTGTTTCTGAAAGCCTTGATAGATAGCCTAAATTGTGTTGATACAAAGCTTTTCTCAAATTCTTTAACAGCCTCTTCGATAAGTTCTTTATCTTTGAGCAACAGTAGAAAAGACTCTTTAGCTGCCAGCTCTTTTTCTTGCTCTCTTAACTTTTCTTCTTCTTCAATAAGTCGTTTTTTTGCTTCAAGCTCTTCTTTACGGATTCGGGCTTGACGTTCTTCAGGAAACTCAAAACCATCCGGCCTGGTTAATCCTCCCTGTTTTAATGACTTATAGAAGTACTTAATCGGATTGTTAGCATTTTTAACTTTGGGTTCATTAGCGCCAAACATCAGTTGAGTTTCCCATTCCTCTTCTGTGAAATTGAATTCTTCAATCCAGGTATCAAGCTTTTGTTGGGTTAAACCTTGGTCGAGCCAAAAATCGGAGAAAGATAGATTTTTAAAAAGGATCTTTCTTTCTTTCTTATAAGACACCACCTGACCTTCTGCAATATAGTTGGTGTTAGTTGGTGTTAGTTGGTGTTTATCTTCATCTAAGATAGATTTTACCGCAATAGAAAAGTTTATATTGTATGGTATTGTTTTACTGGCATAGTCATAGCGTCCTGTAGATATTATCTGTTCTTCTTTGAACTTCAAAAGTACTGTTTTTATAGTATCTCTGCTTATTTTTAACTCTCTATCAAGCATTCCCCTGTTGTATCTTCCGTATTCTCTATTTTTGAAGAGCCAGCTATAAATTTGCATTTGTTTTTCACTTGCATAAAAAATTTTAGTTGGTGTTAGTTGGTGTTCATTGGTGTTAGTTGGTGTCCATTGGTGGTCACCAACTAAAGTAGTTGGTGTTAGTTGGTGTTTAGTTGGTGTTAATTGGTGTTCATTGGTGTTAGTTGGTGTTAGTTGGTGTTCTGTTTTTTGTTTAGTTGGTGTTAGCTGGTGTTTAGTTGGTGTTAATTGGTGTTCATTGGTGTCAGTTGGTGTTAGTTGGTGTTCTGTTTTTTCTAAGTCTTTTCCATCGTTATTATTATGTGTAATATTGGTGTTAGTTGGTGTTAGTTGGTGTTCATTGGTGTTAGTTGGTGTTCTTTTGTTGGCGTTAATTTTAGTTGGTGTTAGTTGGTGTTCATTGGTGTTAGTTGGTGTTAATTGGTTTTCATTGTTTTTATCACAATTTGTGGATGATAAACTATCCATCTTTTTCTTTATTTTTTCATGTTGAGACTTTCTTTCTATTGCTGCTTTTTTGACCAAATTAGCAAAACTCATTTTGTTACCTCAATCAGCTCTTTTGCAAGCGATTTATACGTAGAAATCATATTGATTGTAGGGGCGTGTGAAAATAATGTCTTTCTTAAATATTCAGCTTGTTGGACTGCTGTACAGATTGGGAGTATTGTCTCAAAGTATTTTTCAGGATAGTTTTCTTGTATTTCTGTGATCATTGCTTTTGAAATTGCAGTTCTTCTATCTGCTTTATTCATTACTAATTTTAGAAAAGTTAATTCAGGATTAAACTGTTGCATTGCAGAAACAAGTTCTAAAACGTGATTTAATCCGTCAATGCTGTGCATTGATCCAACTTCAACAGGAATAATAATAGCATCACTGGCACATAGAGCCATGCCAAGAGGTGTGTCTAATGTGGGAGGACAGTCGATAATGGTATAGTCAAATTTTTCAATTGCCTGATTTCGGATTTTATTGCGTAAATAAAAAAGTGAATCTGGAAAATTTTGTGTAAAAAAAAGGCTATTACCTGAAGAATCAAGAGAATTTGGTAGGCACCATAGTTTTTCAAAAGGTGTTGTGCTAATGAAGTCTGAAAGATTGCACTGGTCGCTTATTGTTTCTTGAGATAGAAGTGAATAAAGAGTATTTTGTTTTGATGTAGCACCTATGATGCTCGTAGAATTACATTGTGGGTCATTGTCAATCAATAAAACTTTTTTTTGAACTTCGATAATGCAATTGAAAGGTGAGTCGCTATGGCAGTTTTTCCAGTACCACCTTTATTATTCCCGATTGTTATAATCATATACTTATATCCGTTTGTTGTTTTGTATGATTTTTGTTTATAGTATGTATTCATACATATTGGATAACATATTATAATGTCAATAAAGATTTTTAATATTTGCTTAAAAGATAATTATATTAAATAAAATAAGTAAACGTTGACTAAGGTTTTTTTATCCCTATGTCATTGATTCATGCCACCCTTTTAAACATATTAATAAGAATCTATCGTTTATTTTGTCTGTCAGGAATTAGATTTTTTGTTTATTAGTTATGTCTCATGAATTACAGGAAGACTTTTTTAAAGAGTTGCTTGAATTTAATTATCATGAAATATTTTATACCTCTTGGGTAAAATCTTAACTTTTAAGGGGCTGCCATTAAAAAAGATCACCTATTTAAAGAGGGTTGAAGGCGGATATCAGAAACATACATTACTTTATTGAAGATTTGGACAGGGAGATTAAAATGGCAGAGATCAACCTGAATAGCACATCAGATTTCACCTATTATTATTGTACATCAAAAGGATTATCTTTTTCTATTTGCAGGGTATCATAACAAAAACACGATTTATCTATAATTGACGATATGTGTATGATTTTGTTAACACAAAGTCGTCTTATATAGTTGACAATATAATCTATTAAATTAAGCTGTATGTTGATATGATCAATAAAATCAATGATATGCAATCATGGCACACTATTTGATATATAAATAGATAACATGCTTTTAAAATTAACTTCATTAAGGGGAGGTCACCATGAAAAAAGCAATCGTTACTATAATGAGTCTGTTTGTACTGTCATTTAGCGGAAGTGTTCATGCACATGAGGAGCTGGTTTGGACACCAACTCATCTTCTGGGTTCCATGGTTGTTGGCTACACGGATTTCTTTGTCCAGGAAGACGGCTCTGAAACAGGTGTTTTCAGTGTTGTTCTTGAAAAAGATGGAACCAGCAATGATTTATTTGATCAGTTAATTGTCATTGGAGTCCCAGGTTCAGACCGTGCCATGGTGATTGGCATTCCATCTGGAGCAGGTGGCGTAGCTGCAACTCCAATAAATGTACCTGGGCCTTCAGATCGAAGTGGAAGAGTCAGTGCAACTCCAATAGTCATACCTGAACCCGTGATTAATAATTTTCCTTCAGTGGCTCATATAGACCACTGGTCTCAAACAGATTTTAATCTTGAAGATGTTGCAATGGAGTTTGACCCTATTCCTGATCCACCACCGGAAGGAGAGGATGCCTGGTTTGTAAGAGACGCAGGTACCGGCGGTCTGATTGCAGAAATGCCTGACCCAGGTGGAACTCCTCCAGGGCCTAACATGTTTGAATAGAAGTTCACATTTGAGTGTGATAATGTAGGGTGGCTAAATAAGTCACCTTTTTTTTGTGGGGTATCTTTCTTGTTGCAAATTTATACAATATTGTGGTGTGTTTTATATGAAGATATTTATTGTTTTGTCGAGATTTTTGAATCTTTGATATTAAACTATGTAAGGGGTCTAAGGCATTTATAATATATATGGAAGAAACAGATACTATAATTATCGGGGGTGGTCTGAGCGGCATTTACTCTGCATTTCTGCTGGCAGCCAGAAAAAAATCGTTTATTTTGCTTGAAGCTCGATCTCGTGTAGGTGGTAGAATTTTAAGTCCAGAGCATCAGGGTTTTTTTGTTGATCTTGGACCATCATGGTATTGGCCAATGATAAATCCGAATGTGAACGCATTGCTACAGACATTGGGTCTTAAAGGCTATCCGCAGTTTGAAAGGGGATTTGCTTTGTGTCAGGCCAAGGATGGCCATGCTGAAATCATAGAAGGTTATCCGATGAATCCTCCTGGATGGAGAGTTGCCGGTGGTATGATATCTCTTATAAACGGGCTTTGCTCCCGTATCCCTGAAGGTGTTATCCGATTAAATCATCCTGTATGTGAAATTAAACAAATGGACGATGGTGTTCAGGTCATTGTGGGTCATCATGATATGAAGCCTAAGTGTTCGTTGAAAGCATTAAGAGTTATTCTTGCTTTACCACCTCGGCTTGCAGCCAGTTCTATTTTGTTTACACCAGATTTATCATATAATCTTACCCAGGCAATGTTGAGAACAAGCACATGGATGGCAGGACAAGCAAAATTTTTTGCCATTTATAATCAAGCTAATTGGCGACATATTGGGCTTTCTGGACAAGGTTTTAGCGTATGTGGCCCCTTGGGTGAGATTCATGATGGTTCAGATGAGACCAACCCACCTTATGGGCTAACTGGATTTGTATCTATTCCTGCATTACGCCGTAAAGATAGTGACACTACAGTCCAGGCCATCCTCACTCAACTTGCTACTCTTTATGGAAAAAAGGCGGGGCAGCCAATAGGTGTCTATTACAAGGATTGGGCAAGGGAGGAATTCACTGCAACTGAATATGATCACAGGAGCACACACAATCACCCTGAGTTTCTTCCACCTGCCGGAAAAACAAGCATTTGGAACGATACATTTCTTTTTGCAGGAACAGAAACAGCAGAGCATTTTGGTGGCTATCTTGAAGGTGCACTATACAGTGCTGAAAGGGCTGTTTCTATGGTAAATTAAGAATTGTTTGTGTAAATAGAAATAGGTAAAAGGAGAGAAGATTTAATATGGCTTTGCTGTTATTGTTATCGATTAACCTTATGGTTTGAATGTAGCATCATTTTATTAATGGCTATTTTATGGGACTGTCCAAAGACCATTATTTCTTCAGGTTTGAATTCCCCTTTAAGATATGTATCTAAAAATTTTGGCGTGGAAAGCATATACAGGATGTAAGACATGTGACCAGAATAACCGGTAATATCCAGTTGTTGTAATTCGAGAATGGTTTTATCTGCAATGTCCATGATCTGACGGCTGACCACAGGGGGATTATCTTGGCTGCACACATGAGTAGAATAAATTCTCCGGCAAGAAAAAGGTCGGTCGTCATAGATCATGCAAGCACTGTTTTTCATTAAAAAAGGACATGGAGCAACAATTCCCTGTTCTCTCTGTTTGATCTCTTTTTGAAAAGATTTTGTCAGGCTTTTTTGCCGAGGTCTTTGTAATGCCTGCATGGCATTTCTTATAGCCAGTCCTTCAAGGGTTGTAATATCAATTCTTCCAGCCTCTTTGCAGCAATACCCACATCCCCTATGACAAGCAGGTTCTGTTTTTAATCCATTGGTTTTTTCATCAAAT
>NZ_LT828574.1:8235-14173 GCF_900170035.1 Desulfamplus magnetovallimortis
ATTTTTTATAGATACTTTGCAATATTAATATTTTATCTTTCATAGTGACCTGCTTGCAGAAGAGTAAGAAGATTGGAAAAGATTGGAAAACAAAGGAGCAGGATAATACCATACAATACTGCCAGTAAAAAGAGGAAAAGCAGCAACAAAAGGTATATGAATATTACCAGGAGGTAGGACAGTATTAAATCAGAAGCAAATATGGTATATTTGTTAGAATAATAGTGCATTCTATAAAAAATAATGTTAGATTTTCAGGCATTTTGACGTTTGTGTACTTCGGATGGGCAAAAGATAATTAGGATATTTGAGGGGGGAAATGTGAAAATCAAATTTAAGACCATACTACGGTTATTGGAACTATGCATGTTTATGAATATCCGTTTTATTTGATGATTTTCAAATTTGTCTAATTATTGACTTAATACATTAATCATGTGTTAAAATAAAAAAGTAATGTTAAACAAATAAAAATCAGAGCTTGACTTTTAAAATAAAGTATTTTATTTACGTTTTCATAATTTTAATTTTAAAAGGAGAAATAATATGGGTAAAACACGCCATATCCAAGCTCGAATGTCCCAGAGAGGTATTAGGCAGTCTATGGTTGATTTGACGATGACGTATGGCATCAAACAACAAGATAAAATTATTTTGAATAAAAAAGGACTTCAATGCTTATTGGATGAATTACAATCCGTCCAAAAAATCGCCCAAAAAATGATGGAAAAAGGGGGATTAGTTGTTGTTGAAAAAGATAATATAAAAATTACGACATATCACTTAAATAGCTATCATTCGTATTAAGGAGATCACCATGAGCGACAATCTAATATGGAATATATATAATATATTGAGGGGTGAATCTTCATTACAAAAGTCAGCAGTCGATCTTTTTATTCTTCAAGTATTAAGTTGGCTTAAACTATCTAAAAAAAACGAACTTTGTCCTGAAAAAACATTTGAATCTGTCCGTAAAGGGCAAATCACCACCTCTTTGCTTGAAAATCTTTTTTATGGTTTAGCCAAAAGCCCTTCTGAGTTATCTAAAAAAATTGGATTAAATGTTGAAGGCTTTAAGGTGTCAGGTAGCATAGCCATGATTAACCGCAGTGTCTTAATCGCATTGTTGGATTATTTATGGTCTGCCTATCAGAGTGATAACATAGACTATGAAAATATTGTGTGGGATATAGCACGTTATTATGATTCTCAGTCTGGCTTGACTCGAATAAATTATGAAGTGGCTAAACTTGCTACAGATATCGCTGATATTCAATCAAATGAAAATGTTTATTGCCCTTTTGAATCCTCATATAATGGAGCAATCATTTGTGCTGATTATACAAACAATATTTTTACTGAAAGCCCTGTTGAATCAGCCTATCCTTACTTAGTAAATATCCTTTGTGACATAAGTTTGAATCCTAATTTTAGCGACCCAATTGAAGCACCAAGTTGGGTAGAAAATGGGAAACTAAGAAAGTTTGATGTCACTGTTGCTTTTCCACCTTTTGGTATACGTTATAGACAAGAAACTGCTGATATTTTTAATAGATTTTCAGAAAAATCCTTATACGGCGAGGTTTTACATATACGTCATTGTATTGCTCAAACCAAAAGAAAAGCAATAATAGCAGTTCCTCTTGGGATACTCTTTAGAACAAGTGCTGGAGAAAAGGAATTAAAACAGGATATAATTGAGAAAGGATTAATTGAAGCAATTATTTCATTACCTCCAGGATTATTAGCTAATACATCTATTCCTTTTGCCCTTGTTGTTTTGAATTTACAATCTAATAATGTTTCTCCATACGATATTTTATTTATAGATGCCTCATCAGAAAGATTTTTCAAACGCCAGAATAATCGCAATACACTTAGTAATATTGATGAAATTATATCCATAATTAAGAATCCGTGTGATGGACCTTATTCTAAAATTATTTCATCCAAAATTTGTGAAGATAACGAGTTTAACCTATTACCTAACCGTTATGTTCTGTCTTCAGCCCAACAGAGCCTCGAAAATTTAATAAATGAAAGCAGTGTGATTGAAATCAACAAGATAGCGGACATAATGCGGTCTCAGTCAGTTCGTTCAAAAGAAGATGGAGTACATGAATTTTTAGAGGTAATGGTTAGCGATATACCTTTAACAGGCTATATCCAAAAACCTGGTCATTCTTCACTGGTCAGTAGTAAAAAACTTCAAAAAGCTAAACAACAGCGGTTAAAACCTCTTGATATACTTATCTCTACAAAAGGGAGTATCGGTGTGGTTGGTATAGTACCACCAAGTTTTGAAGGTGACTGGCTCGCTGGTCAGTCTTTTCAAATTCTTCGGTTAAAAGAAAAAGAAAATATCATTATTGATCCTCGAATCCTATACATGTACCTACGTTCCTTTGTAGGTCAAGAATTAATCAAGTCAAAAGCTGCTGGAACAGCAGTTCAAATGGTTCAGGTTCGTGATATTAAAAATTTTCCTGTAATCATTCTTACAAAAGAAGAACAAAAAGAAGTATTGAAATCCTTTGAAGAAGAGATAAAAATTCAACATAAAATGAAAGACTTAGAACAACAGTTAGATGATATAAAAAAAAAGCATTGGAATAAATAATTTCCGAAAATTTATTTAATAAAATAAGATAGTTATATTTTTAAGTATATTGAAATTTCTTTATGAAGTATCAACAGGAGTATAATGGCTAAAAAAAATTCAGCATCCAAAAACAATAAAAGCTTTGAAGAGTCCCTGTGGGATTCTGCTAACCGTTTACGGGGAAGCGTGGAATCCTCGGAATACAAGCACGTTGTCCTGAGTTTAATCTTCCTCAAGTTCGTTTCTGATAAATTTGAAGAACGCCGTGCGGAACTTGTATCAGAAGGACAGGAAAAATACATCGACATGGTGGAGTTTTACACCATGAAGAACATCTTCTATCTGCCGGAAACCTCACGCTGGAGCTATATCCAGCAGCAATCCAAGCAGGACGACATAGCCATAAAAATTGATTCTGCCCTGACAGCAGTGGAAAAAAGCAACGCATCCCTCAAAGGTGCCCTGCCGGACAACTATTTTTCCCGTCTGGGTCTTGATGGCAGTAAACTTTCAGCCCTCATAGATGCCATCAACAACATTGACACCGTTCAGGATAAGCGAGAGGACGTGGTAGGCAGGGTCTATGAGTATTTCCTGGGCAAATTTGCCGCTTCCGAAGGTAAATTAGGCGGCGAGTTCTACACTCCCAAGTGTGTGGTCAATCTCATTGCCGAGATGATAGAGCCATACAAAGGCAAAATTTATGATCCCTGCTGCGGTTCCGGCGGTATGTTCGTGCAATCCCTCAAGTTTGTGAAGAGTCACCACGGCAACACCAAGGATATTTCAGTTTATGGGCAGGAATACACCACCACCACCTATAAGCTTGCCAAGATGAATCTGGCAGTCCGGGGAATCTCAGCAAATCTTGGGGAAGTCCCTGCCGACACCTTTTTTAAAGACCAGCATCCAGATCTAAAGGCAGACTACATCATGGCAAATCCGCCCTTCAACATGAAGGCATGGCGGGCAGCCAATGAACTCACCGACGATTCAAGATGGGATGGATACGAAACCCCGCCCGTGGGCAATGCCAACTATGCCTGGATTCTCCACATGGTCTCCAAGCTCTCCGAGCATGGTGTGGCAGGTTTTGTCCTTGCCAATGGTTCCATGTCCACCAATACTTCAGGTGAAGGGTCAATCCGTCAGAAACTTGTGGAAAATGATCTGGTGGACTGCATGGTGGCACTTCCGGGTCAGCTTTTCTACACCACCCAGATTCCCGTCTGTCTCTGGTTTCTCACCAAATCCAAAAAAGCCGACAGTGAGCGAGGGTTCCGCAACCGTGAGGGTGAGACTCTCTTCATTGATGCCCGAAAGATCGGGGAGATGATCAGCAGAAAGCAAAAAGAGCTCACAGATGAAAATATTGAAGCCATTGCCAAGACCTATCACGACTGGCGAAGTGAAGAGAAAAACGACTATTATGAAGATCAAGCCGGATATTGCAAATCTGCCAATCTGGAAGAGATCCGAAAGAACGATTATGTCCTCACCCCTGGGCGTTATGTCGGAGCACCTCCCCTGGAAGATGACGGCATCCCCTTTGAAACCAAGATGACCGAGATGAGCCAAACGCTTTACGCACAGATGGCAGAGTCGGCAAAGCTGGATTCGGTGATTCGGGAGAATCTGGAGGTGCTGGGTTATGGAGATTAAAGAACCAACAGTAGAAGAACTCAAAGTATTGGTTGATAAAGCCCTTGTGCATCTTTATAGACGAGATGTCGATTTGATTCGGCGAGGGGTGCAAGAAGAGACTTTATCGCACAGACTAGCACTCTATTTGGAAGTCCTCTTATGCGAGCATCTTCATATCGAATTGTTTGATCAAACAGTCTACGATGTTGATACTGAATACAACAAGAATGGTGAAGATCCTAAACGTCTCGTTCCTGGTGGGGGTGGCAAGCGCCCTGACATCATAGTGCATAAGCGCGGTCGCAATGACAACAATCTATTGATTATTGAGGTCAAGAAAAATATAAATTTTCAAATTGGGACAAGTGATGATAACAAATTGCGTGGTGCAACAAATCCAAACCATGATTTCAGATACAGGCTCGGTTTATATTTAAATCTAATGTCTGATTGTGCTGACCTTACATGGTATCGGAATGGAATACAAGGAGCTATGATTCAGTGGAATTGGGAGGGTTTGGCTTATGGAGAGTAATTGGCCCGAAAAAAAACTTGGTGACCTTTTCAAGGTCAAACATGGCTTCGCATTCAAAGGTGAGTATTTCACTGATATCGAGACACGTCACTTGCTGACGACACCAGGAAATTTTTCTATAGGCGGAGGATTTCAGAATGATAAGCCAAAATATTACAATGGGCCAGTCCCTGATGATTATATCCTAAATGCTGGCGACATCATCGTAACAATGACTGACTTGAGCAAAGCTTCAGATACACTTGGAAATGCTGCTATTGTTCCCGAAGACTCAAATATTTGGTTGCATAATCAACGTATTGGTCTCCTCGAATTTAAAGATCCAACCCAAAGTCACCCCAAGTTCGTTAGTTATCTACTTTGTTCGCATGAATATAGAAGCTGGATAGTCGGCTCTGCAACAGGAACAACGGTCAAGCATACTTCACCAAGTCGTATCTCGGAGTTTACGTGCCCAATCCCGCCCCTTCCCGAACAAAAAAGAATCTCCCACATCCTGGGATCATTAGACGACAAAATTGAGCTAAACCGTCAAATGAACGCCACCCTGGAAGGAATGGCTCAAGCCCTCTTCAAAAGCTGGTTTGTAGATTTCGACCCGGTGATCGACAATGCCCTTACCGCCGGAAACCCAATCCCCGAAGAGTTCGCCGCCCGTGCAGAAACCCGCCATAAAGCCCTTGCCGATGGGACTGCCAATCGTGAGGTTGCCAGGCAGTTTCCCGCAGCGTTTCAATTTACGGAAGAAATGGGGTGGATTCCGGAGGGGTGGGAGGTTGTTCCTTTAGGCAATCTTTTACGCTCTGTTTCAGATACTTATCCATTAAAGACAGTCGATAAAGTCGTATTTTTAAATACGGGTGATATTTTGGATGGAAGTTTTTTACATCAGAATTATTCTGCAACGGCTGGACTTCCAGGTCAAGCTAAGAAAACAATACGTGAAAAAGATATACTTTATAGTGAAATAAGACCTAAAAATAGACGTTTCGCATATGTTCATTTTGATGGTTCAAATCATGTCGTTTCAACTAAGTTAATGGTTCTGAGGGCAACTGGCGATATCAGTTCAATGTTTACATATTTAGTTTTAAAGCAGGAGTCAGCCATTAATCATCTTCAAATAATGGCAGAATCAAGATCTGGAACTTTTG
>NZ_LT828575.1 GCF_900170035.1 Desulfamplus magnetovallimortis
CAGAGAACTCTATCATTCAATGTTCAGATTTTTCAGCCAAAATACTCTTAGTTGAGGATAATGCAGTTAACCGCAAGCTCGCCGAAAAAATGTTATATAAAATGGGGCACCATGTAGTTTCCGCGGAAAATGGCAAGATTGCCCTTGACAGACTCAAGAAAGAACAATTTGATCTTGTATTGATGGATGTGCAGATGCCTGTTATGGATGGGTTGTCGGCATCTCTTGCCATCAGGGATAAAACTTCAGATACTCTTGACCCTGATATTCCGGTAATCGCCATGACCGCCCACGTCATTGAAGGCTTTCAGGAGAAATGCCTTCAAAGTGGCATGAACGATTACATAGCCAAACCAGTGCGTCCAGATGCCCTCCAGAGTATTGTAAAGAAATGGTATGGGTATGCAAAACGACAGCCCCTTATGGCCTCCTGAAAGCCGGAAAAGATTAAAATTAGGAAGCTCACTCTTCTATTCAGTTTTTTTTGAGATATCAATTTGCTGAACCATTAATTGATTGATTGTTAATTTCAATTCTGAATTCTGCAAGTCTTTCAGAAATCTCTCTTTTGTTATTGAAACTTCTTGCCGCATCTGCAAGTCCTTCAAATCTCAGGTTCACTTCCGTAAAGCCATTCAGGGCTGTATCAATTTCTTTTTGAAACTCCTTCAGCAAAGAAGAACGGGATAGAATCTCATCACGTTCCTTTAATGCCTCTGCAAGAATGGTGTCAACACTTAAGGTGCTGAAAGAGCCTTTTCCGACACACGGAATATCATAGTCACTGACATATTTTTCTGATGTACCACTTAATGATAACATTTGCATTAATTACCTCCATACGGTTTTATCGGGATTAATTTGCTTTGCTTTATCAAACTGAAACCAATATAACCGAAAAAGATTAGAGAATAATTACACTGGTATTAATATTGTATTAAAATCAGTAAAGGCAGTTTTTATACTCAAATTCGACACTATAATCTTATGAGCCTTGTCAATAATATCTGAATCAGGATATCCAGGATTAACAAGATAAGGCAGGATTATTTATCCTGAGCATCCTATTTATCCTGAGCATCCTATTCATCCTGGTTATCTTGATTCAGACAAATTCCGCAACTGCAAAAAAGTAATAAGATGTCAATTTTGAGTTTTTAATTATATTGCTATGTATTGGAGGGCTTTTATAATTGAACGGTATAGTTAAGCGGGGAGTGGTCTGCAAGAAAACCTGGTGCCTGGAACCAGGAACGTTGTGAATCAGAGGCTGATGGATTGGCAAGGTAACAGGGTTGTCCCACATGCTGAATAGCCGGAAACGGAGGAACCCCTGCAACAATGTCCCTGGGGGTCACCACACGGTAAATCCCGATATCCTTTGTGGACTCAATAAAATCCCTGTTGCCCATTCTGGGAGAACCGAAAGTATAAACAGCCTCTGGTTTTTTCAGGGAAGCGGCCAGTACTGCCAAGGCACCTCCCAGGCTGTGGCCTGTGTAATATACAGGTTCGGAGATGAAATCAAGCTGATGTTGAATTGCCTCCCAGGCGTCCATAAGGATTAACTTGAATCCCCTGTGAACCTCTCCTCCTGACGGCCATGGAGACAAAGTGGCATGAAGGTTGAAATACCAGTTGGAAAATCTGCCCTGTGTACCTCTGAAAACAAGAACAGAAAATTGGTCTTCATGGTAAGAAGATGTTTTAATGATGGCACACTGAACATATTTCCCGTTAAAAAACCACTTCTCCTCCAGCCCCATTTTGTTTAAATAATAATTTCGGGCTTTGGTCTGCTGCTCAATGTCGATTTCATTGAAACCTTTTACATAGATCAAACGTGAAAGCTCTGATAACCACCAGGCATTGGTTCGGCTGAACCCCCTTTTTCCTGTTTCAAATGGTTGTGGATTTTTTTCCGGAAAAAAATCCACCGCTTTTCCCGGACTGAAAACTGATCTCCATGCGTAGCTGTAAGCCATCATACTCTTGAACCCCGATGTCATCTCAATGCTAAAATGCAAATAACGGCGAATTTGCCGTCTGAATTTTGTAATTTATGACAAAAAGGGTTATGGCGTCAAGGTAATATTAGCATTATGTTAGATTTATGTTTGATCTTTATTAAAGTCTCAAAATACCACAGGCGACGATTTTGAGTAGAGATAAAGAGATCCTTCATATCAAATCATAATTAGTTTACACTTTTCAAAAAAGTGTAAACCGACAAATGAAAGATGCCGAGATAAAATCAAATTATCATAAGAGTGGAGATCCTGCCACAGAATCTGTGGCAGGGTGGAAATGTTGACAGATGACAAGCAGGTAAGTTTTATGGAGAGTGGTGCAGAAAGATTGATTAATTCTCAAAGTTGACACATATGATCTTGTAAGCCTTGTCAACACTGTCTGAATCAGGATTCCCAAGATTAACAAGATAAGGTAGGATTATCTATCCTGAGCATCCTGGTTATCCTGGTTATCCTGGTTCAGACAACTGCAAGAACTTCTGAAAAAGCAATAAGATGTCGATTTTGAGTTAATTGGTGATGTTATCTTTTCTCTGAATCTTTTTTTCCATCATTTGAATAACCGGGTAGGCAATAGAGGAATAAACAGGTTCAATGTTATGGAGCTTCTGGAATCTGATGTAGGCATTCAGCGACCTTGGTCCCCATATTCCGTCAATGGCACCAACTGAGTATCCCAGACTATTCAGGTATTGCTGAACCAGCATTACTTTTTGCTGTGAATCCATGCTCTCGAATCTGCCATGGGGAGACAGGGATTCTCCAGATAGCGACAGAACAGATTCACAGGGAGGGCATTCTGGACATGGAGTTGATTCCCGACATGATGGACAGGGAGGACAGGACGCTGACTCATTGCATGCAGGGCAGGGAGGACACTTTTTGTGATCAAAAGAGGGAACCGGTTCCGGACATGGTTCAGTTTTTGAAAAAGAAGACAGAGATGTTGCCGGAAGATAAACAGAAAGGTATCCTGCCTTTTTCACAGCATGTTGCCCCAGAGTGGGTTCAAGCATGTAGTTGATAAACCTTTTAAGTTCTCCGGTGGGCCACCCCCTGGTAAACATGAACAGGGGTCTGGAAATTGGATAACTTCCATCCACAGCGCTTTTTTCAGAACCGATGATACCGTCAACAGCAAGTGGTTTCACAGAATTATCAAGATAACCGATGCCGATGTAGCCTATGGCATCGGGATTATCCATTATGGCTTCTTTCACTTCCCCATTGGAGGATTTCAGTTGAACGGCTGGAGTTATTTCACTATCTCCCATCACCTTTTCTTTCCAGACTTCATATGTGCCCGATGAAGTATCCCTTGAAAGAATTGATATGGGAGCATCTTTTCCACCAACCTCTTTCCAGTTTTTGATCTCACCGCCATAGATCGCTTTAAGGTACTCCATGCCGATACCCTTAAGCGGGTTACTTTTGTGAACAACAGGAAGAATACAATCATAGGCGACTCTGAAGGGAATGGGGATAGCACCTTTTTCATAGGCCATTTTTGCCTCCTTATCTTTCATGAAACGGGATGCATTGGCAATGTCTGTGGTGCCGTCAATCAGGGCTTTTATCCCATGACCGGAACCGGTGCCCTCTGTTACTATTTCCACATTTTTGTGGGTCTGCATGTATGTTGCTGCCGCTTCCTGGGCTATGGGAAATACGGTGGTTGAGCCCTGAATCCGTATTATCTCTTTTGCAGTTACAGCAAATGGGAATTGAATAAGAAGAGTCAGAAAAGCTACAAACAAAAATTTTTTTATCGGGAATATAATTTTCAATAACGACATAAACACCCTCTTTTATTAAGATACTTTATTAAGATACTTTACCGTGAAAATGGATACAAATTTTCATATTCGGGGGTGGCTGAATCTCAGCCATGTCCGTTTATTAAGATACTTTATTAAGATACTTTGCTAAGATACTTTGCTAAGATACTTTGTTAAGATAATTTGTTAAGATACTTTATGAATTTTTCGGTCATCGGCCACGTTGTATTTGAGGTCTGTCTTTTTGAGATCACTCTTTTTGCTATTAATTGTTTGCGTAGAGTTTTTCAATGACCTAATTTTCTGCTGCTCTTTCATTTGTTTTGTCATTTTCAAGGATATCTCAAGGCTGTTTTGCATCCTCAGTATGGATTTTGCCAACTGCCTGATTTCCTGACCTCCCTTGACTTCAATGGTGTTATTGAAATTTCCCTGACCAATGGATTCCGCAGCATCCTTAATAGCTAAAAGTGGAGCTACGACTCTCCTTGAAATCATCTTTGCGCTGAAAAGGGTACTTATAGCAAGTGCCGCTAAAAGCATTACCGAGATTTGAACAAGTTGTCTGAGCATGCTCTTTTCAAGCTCTTTCTCTTTTTGTGCAAGCACATGCTCAATATCGTTTATTGACATGCCTGCACATACAACCCATTTCCATTTTTCAAAATATTTATAATGAACCAGCCTGGTAATTAAACCATTGCTACCTTCGGACATCTCTTTATACTGAATAACCCCTTCACCGGATGATGTTGCTCCATTAATGATCTGCTGGATGTAGGGGGTACCTTCAGCATCGCTTAAATCCATTTTAACTTTTCCCAAAAAATCCGGATTTTCGGGATAGACCCAAAACATGCCATCTGTATCAACAACAAAAAAATGGTTTTGATTATTTTCACCAAACCGCATGTCGCTCAATGCATTTTGCGCTGGTTCATAAAAATTTGCCGTGGCCAGCACCGAGTATGCCCCTGCCACAAGATCCCTGAGATTGTTTTTCCTCTCGCTGAGAAGAAGATTGCTCAAATGTTCCATCTCCGCCTTGCTGTTATAATAAAGAGAGTAGGTGGATACCCCAGCGCAAAGGGTTCCCAGTATAACCATGCTTCCGATAATGAAAAGATTAATTTCCCTTGATAATTTCATACATACGTCCTTTAGATTGTGGCGGCGAACCGCCATGTCCATTATGCTAAAAAGTATTATATTTTAAAACATATCACCATGTTATTGATTTTGTCCGCCAGTCTTGCGAGTTCCGAAGCACTGATATTCACCTGTGAACTGCCGGCACTCATCTCCTGGGAAGCTTGATTTACTTCGGAAATGTCCCTGGCAATATCTGTTGCAACTACTGTTATTTGACTCACATGCTCACTCATTTCTCTAATCCCCAAAGCAGCCTGGTTGGCATTATTTGATATTTCATGGGTTGTGACAGACTGTTGCTCAACAGCTCCGGCAATATTGGCTACCACCATATTCACTTCGTTGATTACCTCGACAATCTCATTGATTGCGGCAATGGTATGAGTGGTTGATATCTGAATCTTTGAGATTTTTTCAGCAATATCTCTTGTTGCAACAGCCGTTTGCCCCGCAAGATCCTTGATTTCGTTGGCCACCACATTGAACCCCTTTCCAGCAACACCTGCCCGGGCAGCCTCAATGGTGGCGTTAAGAGCGAGCAGATTGGTCTGTTCGGAAATATCGTTAATGCTCTCAGTAACTCTTCCAACCTCATCTGCGGCCTGGCCAAGGGCCATCACATTTTGTGATACAATTTGAGTTTTTTTTAACAGCGTTTTCGGTTGTTCTACTACCACTTGTAGTATTGTCGGCAATCTCTTTGATACTTGCTGACATCTCTTCAATTGCAGCAGCAATCATCTGGACATTGCTTGTTGCCTCCTCTGCTGCTGATGCCATTGAGAGCATTCCGGAACTCATCTCTTCAACAGCGCTGGCAACTGTATTTGAGCGGTCAGCAGTCTGTTCTGAACTGCTTGTCATCTGCTGGGAAATGGCTGACAATTCTGTTGAAGAAGAGGTCAAAGTATTAACGCCTGTGGCGATATCACCGAACATATGGCGCAAATTTGAGGAGACCTCATTCAATGCACGGGCAAGAGTTCCGATTTCATCCTCTCTTTTGACATCAATGGTCTTGGTCAGGTCACCATCGGAGAGATATTTGGCCAGATTAACCCCTTTGTTAATGGGAAGAGTTATGGAACGACTTGTAAAAAGGGCAAATCCAAACAGAAAAATCACTGTTACAGCACTCACCCCAGCCATTAGATATTTTATGGAAACAATTTCAGAGAAGGCTTCAGATGTGCTGATCTCTCCCACAAGCGCCCAGGTGAAATGCCCTATCTGCACAGGAGCAAAAGCCGAAAGTACACTATTGCCTTTATAGTTTGTGATTATCTCTTCTCCCTGATTGCCCGAAAGGGCTTTGCGTACAGAATCTGTGTCAACCTTTCCGGTTAGCGGATCTGCAAATGATGCTTCAACAGAGTGGTGTGCAGAATCCAGGAATGTATCAGAACGCATGAGCTTGTCATTACCCACAAGATATGTCTCTCCGGTTTTTCCCATGCCGGAGCGTTCCTGCATAATGTCATTTATTGCATCAAGGGAAAGCTGCATGGCAACTATTAGCTCCACCTCATCGCCATGAAGAAGAGGCTTGGCAATAAAAGCTGCTGGTTTGTTATTGCTCGGTGCATAGGGTTCAAAGTCAGAGAGACCAAACTCTTTTGTTTCAAAGACCCTTGCTGCAAGTTTTCCCAATCCACTCTCGGCATATGGTCCATTGAACATGTTGGTTCTGTAATCACTCTCTTTTGCTGCCGAGTAAAACAGATATCCCTGGTTGTTGATCAGAAAAAAATCATGGTATTGATATGTCTCGATATAGGTCTGGAAATAATCTTTTTCATTTGTGGTATCAGTTACATTGGCGATGGCACTGTTTGCCACATCAGTACTGACCTTGCCGGATAGTGCCTCCTCAAGGCTCTTTTTACTTATCACTGCCCAGGCAATATTTTCATTTAAAGTAACAAGGTCACTGACAACAAGTACCGGATTGCCGGCTGAATCGACAAACAGATCTTCCACAGAGTTTCCTGCCAGGGTCTTTTTCAGATAATCAGGCGCAAAGTCAGTAAGATCTCTTCCTATCACATAAGTACCATTTCCCATGGTTTGCATGTCGCTGCGAAATTCTATGCGATCGCCATCAAAAGCTGCAAGATATGTCTCTCCGCTTATGCCAAGGCCTTCACGCTGCTGTACCAAGGCATTTATACTGTCACCTGCTATTTGAAGGGCAACTACTGCGATAATTTTTCCTGCATCATCGTGTACCGGAGCTGCTACAAACATGCTCTCTTCTATTTTTTTCCCGCTAGCATATCCCTTTGCTTCTGCACCTACAGATATATCGACTTTTGTCTCACTTTTCCCTGTTTTTATTTGCTTGTTGTCATCAGCAATAAATTGCGAAACAGGAGAAAAATCTTCAATCGCAATGTTGTTGGAACTCATTACCTTTTTCCATGCCCTGGCAATACCTTCCTCATTAAAAGGGGGTTGTGAGAGATGAACAAACGGCTTGCCACGACCAGGTTTATAACCATAATGGTAAAGGATAACACCTTCATCTGCACTGATGATAAAAAGATCCTTATAAGTTGTATAATCCACAACAGCTCCAAAGGACACTTCATGGTTCAGCCATAATCCCTGATACATATCGTCAATTTTTGCGGAAACCGTTGAAAATTCACTCGCATATTTCTGGTTTTGAAAGGCGGATTCGTTTGCAGCTTCATAAATGGAATTACTGTCAAAAAATGTTTGAAATTCATGGTAGGCAAAAAAAATCTCTTCATTGGTGGAAAGCTGACTTATATCATGCTCTATCTGTTTAAAGATCTTCTCCAGCTCCGTTTTTTTCATTTGCTGAATGGTTGAAAGATGATCAAATGCTGATTTTTTCATCAGGTCAATTTGTTCCACCATCATGCTCATATCATTAGTACATGCGCCGAAAAATTGTTCAATTCTGTTCTTTTTGATATCCCTTACGGCATTCAACTGGTTATAAACAGTATTTGAAAGCGCACTGGATGCCTTGTTAACAGAAATAACCCCTGAAATAAAAAGGGGTAACAGACCGGCAGCCATAAATATCAGAACAAATTTGACACCTAATTTAATTGTCCCGATTTTTTTCATAGTCTTCTCCCTCAGTGTAGTCATTAAGTTTAAACTTATGGACAATTTAAACTGTAGATAATTTTTCAACATGTTCCCCAATGATCCATTTCAATGAAAACAGAGAGCATGCTTAATTTCCTGGGCAATATAAACGAAGAATATTAGGGAATGATTATAAATGAGTTAATTTTATATGATAAAAATCTGGATGCTTCATATATCCTCAAAATCTACACCTATAACATCTTGAACCTTGTCAATACTGTCTGAATCAGGATTCCCAAGATTAACAGGATAAGGCAGGATTATCTATCCTGAACATCCTATCCATCCTGGTTATCCTGATTCAGACAAATGCAATAACTACTGATAAAGCAGTAAGATGTCGATTTTGAGTATATCAATAAAAGTACTTTACACTTTTGGGGCGAGATTCCCCAAAAATGGGACTTTGCATCAGGAAAGTGTAAACCGGAAAATGAAACATACTAAAAGGCAACCCAAAAATTTGTTCCTTTCTAATGAAATTTTAGCCTGAACATAACATTGAGCTAACATTTGTGTAGTATTTTTTACCGATATAATCGTGCAAACCGTTCAGTGTGAAGGTTTACAAGTCAGTGTTGTGTCCATTTCAGTGTTGTGTTCATTGGCATTTAACCAACATGGCGATTCACCGCCACAAATGAAGAGATGAAAGTCTTTTTAAAAACAGTCACTTACTGAGACTTTCATATAAAAAAACGGAACTTTAAAATCTATCCAACCAACGGAGAACTCCATGAAAAAAAAGTTTGTTCTTGACACCAACGTCATTCTCCATGACAGCTCGTGTATTTATCAGTTTGAACAACATGACATCTTTATTCCCATTACGGTGATTGAGGAGCTGGACAGGTTTAAAAAGGGAAAGGATATCATAAACTGCAATGCAAGGGATTTTTTAAGAACTCTGGATTCTTTAAGCAGTGACAAAATTTTTAATGGCGGCATTCCCATTGGTGAAAACAGAGGCAAAATATCCATTGTAATTGACGGAGAAATCCATGACACAATCAAAAACAGCTTTGCAGGCGGGAACTCGGATAACAGAATTCTAAATGTCGCCTATCAACTGGCAGAAAAAAATAAGGATGAAGCACAACAAATTGTGCTGGTCTCCAAGGATGTCAACCTGAGATTAAAGGCTCGATCCATTGGCCTTCAAACTGAAAATTACCAGAATAACTATGTGGCCAACCTGTCAGAAATTAATACTGGAATCAGAATTCTTGAAGGAGTGGAGAGTTCAATCATAAAGGAGATGTACTCAGAGCCTTTTCATGTGGAATCCATGCGTCTAAACGGAAGCAACCCATTTATGGCCAATGAGAACCTTGTTCTTAAAAATGGCAGTCTTTCTGTTCTCGGCGTTTACGACAAGCAGGCCGACACGATCAAACGTCTTGAATCAAGGCTCTGTTACGGCATAAAGGCGAGAAATGCGGAACAGATTTTTGCCCTTAACGCCATGCTGAACCCAGACATTCCCTTAGTGACAATATCCGGCAAAGCAGGTACAGGGAAAACCCTTCTTGCCCTGGCAGCAGCACTGGAGATGAAAAAACAATATCGCCAGATATTTCTTTCCAGGCCCATCGTTCCTTTGAGCAACAAGGATATCGGATTTCTTCCAGGAGACATCAACTCCAAGCTTGATCCATATATGCAGCCTTTATATGACAACCTTTTGGTACTACAGAACCAGCAAAATGACGGGAACGGCCAGAATAACAAAATAAAGGAGCTTATTGAAAATGAGAAAATCGTCATAACACCTCTCTCATATATTAGAGGGCGAAGTATTGTCCGGGTCTTCTTTATTGTTGATGAAGCCCAGAACCTGACACCCCATGAGGTGAAAACAATAATTACGCGGGCAGGGGAGGGGACCAAGATTGTCTTTACAGGAGATATCTACCAGATTGACCATCCCTATCTCGACAGTCAGACCAATGGACTTGCATATATTATCGACAAGATGAAGGATCAGCCACTCTATGCCCATGTAAATCTGCACAAGGGTGAAAGATCCCATCTTTCCGAACTGGCTTCCAGAATTTTGTGATCAAACCGCAATTGATGATTTTGTAAAAAAAATTTGAATCCACTAAATTATAGCAAATAATTTCAGTATGTTATGTTTTTAATTTTGCCCAAACCGGACTTTTTGCGAAATCATCAAACAAATCCATTTACCATAAACCAGGAGAAAAATAATGAAACACATGGCGTATAAGTACAAGATTCCCGAAATTCTGTTGCTCCTTTTCAGCATGACAATGTTGTGGTCAGGATGTAACAGTGATGACGATTCAAGAATGACCCTCAAAATCATCCATATCAACGATGTCCACTCCAATCTGGACACGTCTGATATCGAACTCTCCTTTAACGGAGAGGCCACCGGATGTGAAGTCGGAGGGATGGCACGGATAGCAGCCAAGATTGCCGAGCTAAAGGAACCAAACAGAAACAACCTGGTACTGCATGCCGGCGATGCAGTACAAGGTACCCTTTACTACACCCTTTTCCAAGGGCAGGCTGATGCCGATGTCATGAACGCCATCGGGTTTGATGCCATGGCCATCGGTAACCATGAATTTGACGATGGAGATGAATGGTTGGCGGAATTTATTGGGATGATGGATACACCATTGATCAGCGCTAACATTGAAGTGTCAACGGGTAATGTGCTGGATGGCCTTTTTTCACCCTACGTGGTCACTGAAGTTAGCGGTGAAAAAATCGGCATCATCGGATTGACAATTGCCGGAAAAACCATGAATTCTTCTCAACCCAGTTCTAATATATACTTCAACGACGAAGTTATATCCACCCAGGCTGCCGTGAATGAACTCAAAGACCAAGGAATCGGAAAAATCATCGTACTCAGTCACTATGGTTATGGAAATGCACAGGATCTGGCAGCACAAGTCACCGACATCGATATCATCGTGGATGGTGATTCCCACACCCTTCTGGGAGATTTCAGTGCATACGGGCTGGAGAGCTCCGGCGAGTACCCCACAATGGTACAAAATCTGGATGGAGACACAGTTTGTGTGGTACAAGCATGGGAATACGGCAAAGTACTGGGAGAACTAAATGTAACCTTTTTAAATGATGTTCTGGAGAGTTGTTCTGGAAATCCCCATCTGATAATAGGCGACACATTTACCCGTCAGGACAGCGAAGGATACGATTATACGCTTGAAGGTGAAGAACTTGCCACTGTTCAGGCCATCATTGATTCAGAACCGAAGCTTGATATTACGGCTGATGATGAGTATTTGGCAGCCATCATCGCAACATATTCCTCCCAGGTGGATGCGTTGGGTGAAACCGTTATCGGCTGGGCAAATGAGGATTTGCTGCACAACAGAGTACCTGACCATGAATATAACGGCGTGACCTTACCCTTTGGAAGTGACATCGCACCCATTGTGGCCAAGGCTTTTTATGAGCAGGATCCCAATGCTGACATCTGCATCCAGAATGCAGGAGGTGTCCGCATCAGTATTTTTGAGGGACAACTCACCTATGACACGGCATACACGCTGCTTCCTTTCTCCAATACACTGTTTGAAATAAAAATGTACGGTTCTGAAATCAAGCAAGTACTTGAAGATGCCATTGAAAACATCGTTCAAGGTGGCTCCACTGGCTCATTCCCCTACTGCTATGCCTTGAAATACGATGTTGATACCACCCAGCCATACGGCAACCGAGTGTATAATCTGGAATTCAAGGATCGGATAACCAAAACCTATTCTAATCTTCAAAATGACAGCATGTACGTTGTTGTCACCAATAACTATATCGGTGCAGGCAAAGACGGATATACAACATTTGCCACGGTACAGCAAGAACGTGGAGAAGGAACCGACACCTACCTTGATTATGCCCTCTCATTTGTCAACTATGTCAAAGAGCTTGCGGCTGCCGGAGAAGGTTTAAAAGCGCTTCCATATGAGGATCACTGTATAAAGAGCTATATTTCCACCGAGGATGAGACAGACAATCTTTAACGTTGATTTGGGAATCTGTGTTAAGGAACTTACCCATTTATTTTAAAACACAAAACGATTTTACCGTGGAAATAGATACATTATTTCCATGATCGGGGGTGGCCGGACTCCGGCCATGACGGTTTACTTTTATTAACTTTTCAAAATCAATATTTTGATATATTTTTGGGCAGCTCTTGCATTGATCTGAATCAGGATAACCAGGATGAAAAGGATGTTCAGGATGAATAATCCTGCCTTATCATGTTAATCCTGGGTATCCTGATTCAGACAGTGTTGACAAGGCTCTAAAGATCATAGGTATCGACTTTGAGTAATCCAGGATATCCTGATTCAGACAATTTGTAGAAGCGAATGTTCTTTCAAGGTTTAACTGACAACTGCTTCTTAAAAATTAAAATGTCGGGTGATTTTATAGGCAATGCAAAGGTTGGATCTTTTTCCTACCCGACAATCAAACCTTGAAAGAACACTACAATCAAAGGTAAAATCAATGCAGCAAAAGCCTACATACGAAGAACTGGAAAAAAGAGTACAAAAGTTGGAGCAGGTAGAAAATGCTCTACAGAAAAGTGAAGAGCGCTTTTCCCTGGCCATGGAGGCCTCAAAAGACGGAATATGGGACTGGAACTTAACAACTGGAGATATTTACTGTAGCCCTGGTTTAACATCCATGCTTGGATATAATGCTACCGATGTTGTAAAAAATGTAGATGACTGGCAGGAACTCATACACCCGGACGACAAACAAGTAGCTTATCAAGCAAATTTCGACTGTGTTAATAATTTCACAGATTCCTTTGAAGTTGAATATCGCATGAAGACTAAGGATGGAGGCCTGAAATGGATTTTGGGACGTGGACAGGCTGTGTACAGAGACGAACATGGAAAAGCTGTTCGAATAATAGGCACCCATCAGGACATAACCAAAAGAAAAAAAGCGGAAAATGATTTGTACCAAAAAACGCTACTTTTGGAGCGGGTTATGGACAATTTATTCGACATGGTTTCATTGACGGATCTGGAAGGTCGATACACATTTGCTGCAAAATCACATGAATTGATCCTGGGATATTCCATTGATGAATTGATCGGACAAAATGTTATGGACTTTGTTCATCCGGATGACTTCCCACATATTATGGAAAGATTCATTGCGCTTTCAAAGAAGGCTGGGAAAGATAGAGTAGAATACAGATATAGACACAAAGATGGTCATTACCTTTGGTTTGAAACCGTCGGAGAGCTATTGTTGAATGAAAAAGGAGAACCAAAGGAATTTATTTTCAGCACCCGAGATATTACCGAACGTAAGCAGATGGAAAAAAAGCTTCTTCACAACAAAAAAGCAGAAAGCCTTTCCCGTATGGCTGGCTCTGTGGCTCACCATTTTAATAATATTCTTATGATCACTATGGGAAATCTTGAACTGGTACGTGAAGATTTACCCTCCGATCACCCTGTCATGGAAAATATCAATGAGGCTGAGCGTTCAGCAAGGCGAGCGGCTTCATTGAGTCAGTTGATGTTGACATATATTGGGCAGGACGCGAGAAAAAACCACCAGTGCGTAGAAATAACAGAGTTATGCCGAAGTCGAATTTTGCATTTAACCAAAAACTCATCTCAAAAAGTTAAAATCAATATCGAAATAGAGTCAAACTCTCTACTTGTAATGGCTGACGGATTACAAATTATGAGAGTTTTAGATATTATTTTGAAAAATGCGTTGGAAGCTTTGGAGGAAAAAAATATAAGAGAATTAAGCATCATAACGAAAAAAGTGTTGGCTTCTGAAATCAAAGGCGATTATATTTTTCCTGTTGATTTCCAACCATCGGAAGCCTCATATGCATCTATATCCATTGTGGATACGGGCAAAGGGATAGAAGATGACAAAATTGAATTAATTTTTGACCCTTTTTATTCAGAAAAATTCACGGGCAGGGGATTGGGACTTGCTGTTGCTTTGGGAATTGTCAGGGCACATAATGGATGTATCACACTTGAAAGCATTGTCGGAAAGAGAACTTGCTTTACAGTATTCCTTCCCATGTGGCTTGAATAAATTGTCTGAATCAGGATACCCTGGATTAACAGGATAAGGCAGGATTAAGTATCCTGAACATCCTGATTATCATGGTTATCATGATTCAGACAGCAAAAAAAGATAAGCTAACAAAGTAAGTAGTAAA
>NZ_LT828576.1:0-3407 GCF_900170035.1 Desulfamplus magnetovallimortis
AAATAAATTCCTGCGCCAATTAATCACCCAAGCAAACATTAGAAAACCCTCCTTAAAAAATATTGGAGTTGTTTTTAAATGATTATCCTTGATATATCAAGTGATTAATATAACTTTGCCTTCAATTATTGGCACACATTTTGCTTTTGAGCAGAGCGTGCTATATAACAGTCTCATTATATTATAAATATCTTAATGGGTAAGTTATTAAAACCCTATTACTTAACTTAAATTCATATCCCCTGTACTGGTGAATATTGGAGAAGAGCAAGAAATGCCAATAGTGAAACGAGTAAAATTATTTCAAAAACCCCTTGGCTTAACAATGTTGGGTTTAATTACACCCAACATCCATAGAGCCCATGAAAGCACTCCACCACCAAAAATAAACCAGAGAATATTCAGCAACAGTGCCATTGGTTTTTCAGTCCTCTTTTATCCCTCTTAGAATTTTTAACAAAGCTTCCGTAAAAGGCAGATCATACCCATTATCCCCAATATAATAAATACCAGTTTCAGGATTTATGAACAGGCTGACAATATACTCTTTACCAACAGGATATTTCTGATATCCGCCTTCAACGCTCTTTAAATAAGTGATTCTTTTTAAAGGCAGCCCTTTAAAGATTTCGATCACATCACAGGTTAAGGCGTATGTCGGATAAAAATGCATATCCTTTTTCTCTTCTACGCTGACAACCTTTACCCAAGAGGTATAAGGTGTTGAATGGTAATTGGATTCAAGCAACTCTTTAAAAAATTGATCATCTGACTCCTTGGCACAAATTGAACAAGGAAAGGTCAACGTCAAAAATATCAATAAAACAATGAATATCTTCATATTAAACACACCACAATATTTTATAGATTTGCAACAATAAAGATACCCCATAAAAAAAGGGTGACTTATTTAGCCACCCTACATTATCACACTCAAATGTGAACTTCTATTCAAACATGTTAGGCCCTGGAGGATTTCCACCTGGTTCAGGCACTTCGGAAATCAGACCGCCGGTACCTGCGTCTCTTACAAACCAGGCATCCTCTCCTTCCGGTGGTGGATCAGGGATAGGGTCAAACTCCATTGCAACATCTTCAAGATTAAAATCTGTTTGAGACCAGTGGTCTATATGAGCAACTGAAGGAAAATTATTAATCACGGGTTCAGGTATTACTATTGGAGTTGCACTGACTCTTCCACTTCTATCCGCAGGCCCAGGTACATTTATTGGAGTTGCAGCCACACCACCTGCTCCGGATGGAATGCCAATCACCATGGCACGGTCTGAATCTGGGATTCCAATGACAATTAACTGATCAAATAAATCATTGCTGGTTCCATCTTTTTCAAGAACAACACTGAAAACACCTGTTTCAGACCCGTCTTCCTGGACAAAAAAATCAGTATAGCCAACAACCATGGAACCAAGAAGATGAGTAGGTGTCCAGACCAACTCCTCATATGCATGAACACTTCCGCCAAATGACAGTACAAACAGACTCATTATAGTAACGATTGCTTTTTTCATGGTGACCTCCCCGTTAATGAAGTTAATTTTAAAAGCATGTTATCTATTTATCTATCAAATAGTGTGCCATGTTTGTACAATATTGATTTTATTGAAGATATTAATATTTAACTTGATTTAACAACTTATATTGTCAATCAATCAAGACAAATTGATGTCAACAAAACCATACATTTTGATTTAGAAATGAATATTCTTGGTGGGTCAAAATTATTGGCCGAAAGTGGGTCATTATAAATGGCCAGTAACAGCAGTCAAACTGCTGTAGAAATAGTCGGTGTTAATACAGCGATTGAATTTGGCACCAGTGATCGGGCAGAATCCCGAAAGGTAAAAAAGTCTAAAAATTGGCATACTTCATTCACCTTTTTACACTTTTCATAAAGATAACCCCATTTTTAAGGGAATATCATCTTCAAAGTGTAAAGTACTTTCGAGGTAATATGAAGGATGCCTAAAAATTAAATTTTTCCGGAGCATTACACAGAGTTTAAAAAAGAGACGACTCGGGGATAATATTCAAAAAGACTGAATTTTTTAAATACAATTGGTGCCATGAGTTTTTTAAAAAAAAGCTGGAAGTAAATACAATTTTATATTATTAGAGAAATATAAGCAGGTATATTATTCATAAAATTTCGATTTAGTCCTTGTTTAACAAGGATTTAACAATATATATTTCTCATATTTTTTTTATAAAAAAGGAATTCTATGACCGGCAAAATAATATCTATATTTACAAACAAGGGTGGGGTCGGAAAAACAACTTCTGCTGTATCAATAGCACACGGACTGGCAAAAAAAGGAATAAAAACACTTCTTATTGATATTGATGCCCAATGTAATACAACTGAACCATTAGTAGGGATAGACCCTGCCAACAATATGTATGAAATATTAACTGGTTTGAAAAATATAGATGAGTGCATAAGACCATTAGATTTTCAAAATAATTTTTATTGTATTCCCAATTCTGAAGACCTTACGAGTTTAGAGCCAGTATTAATCAGTAAAGGTTCTACTGGTTTTTATACTCTTAAAGAAAAAATTATGGATTACTGTAAAAAAAATTACAACATTACCATTATTGACTGCCCACCTAATTTCGGTATTTTTGTTATCAATGCCTTATTCTGCTCTGATTTAGCCATAGTTCCCACAGAATCAGGTAGTAAAAATAGCATAAAAGGTTTAATGGCTGCTCAAAAATTTATCTCAGAGATGCAGGCAAGCGGCAATCCAGATTTAAAGCTGTTCAAAGTTTTAGTAACTAAATTAGATAAAAGAACAAATATTGGAAAAGATTATTTAGCTCAAATTCATGACACTTTTCAAGATTATGTCTTTCAAAATCATATTCCCTCATGTGTAGATTTTCAATATGCAGAAAGCATGAACAAAACGATATTCCAAAACGCCCCCAAGTCAACAGGTGCTAAGGCTTATATGAATGTTGTTTCTGAAATAATTTATATATTGGAGCTATAATGATGTTAAAGGGTTATCAGGCATCCATTGAGAGTATTTTTAATTCTGCAAAAGAGCAAATTCAAAAATCAGAAAATTCAAAAGATTTAGATAATCATAAAACACCTAACTATACAAAAGATAAAAAAAGTTGGCATAAGAACGGACAAGCGAACGGACAGACCGTCAAAAATGAACAGGCGAACGGACAGGCGAACGGACAGGCCAACGGACAGGCCAACGGACAGGCGAGCGGACAGACCGTCAAAAATGAACAGGCGAGCGGACAGGCGAGCGGACAGGCGAGCGGACAGACCCCCCTACTAAATGAACAGGCGAGCGGACAGGCGAGCGGACAGGCGAGCGGACAGACCCCTTATGAACAGGCGAGCGGACAGACCAACGGACAAG
>NZ_LT828576.1:3507-10479 GCF_900170035.1 Desulfamplus magnetovallimortis
ACAGACCAACGGACAGGCGAGCGGACAGACCAACGGACAGGCGAGCGGACAGACCAACGGACAGGCGAGCGGACAGACCAACGGACAGGCGAGCGGACAGACCAACGGACAGGCGAGCGGACAGGCGAGCGGACAGACCAACGGACAGGCGAGCGGACAGACCCTGATAATAGATGATATAATAAAACTTAATAATTTAAAATATTTAACGGAAAATCAACTAAAGGTTTTTGAGTTCTTAATATATCAAGAAGGTAAAGCAATATCTTATAACATGATTGCAAAAGAATCAGGAGTGGCTTATGGTAGTGTTAGAAATACTATAAGAATATTTGTCAAAGACAATATATTACTTGCACCAATGATGTATAGACGTGGTTCGATGCAAGGTTTTACTTTTAAATTCAGTAAAAGAATAAAACTATATAGACAGGCGAGCGGACAGACCCCTGAAAAGCCGTCATCTCTTATAAGAAAGAAAGAAAGATTTTTAAAAAATCTATCTTTCTCCGATTTTTGGCTCGACCAGGGTTTAACTCAACAAAAGCTCGATGCCTGGATGAAAGAATTTAATTTCACAGAAGAGGAATGGGAAGTTCAACTCATCTTCGGTGCAAATGAACCCAAAGTGAAAAATGCAGACAACCCCATTAAATATTTTTATAAATCACTGAAGCAGGGAGGATTGACCAGACCGAACGGCTTTGAATTTCCTGAAGAGCGTTTGCTGAGAATCAGAAAAGAAGAAATGGAAGCCCGTAAAAAGCTCGTTGAAGAAGAAAAGAAGCTGAGAGAGCAGGAAAAAACATTGGCTGATGAAGAGGCTTTTCTTGTACTTCTTAAAGACAAAGAGACGGTTACCGAGGCAATAACTGAACTTGAAGATGGTCAATATCTGACCTCGAAGGTGAAGCTTGGAATCAAACAATTTAACAGCACAGGTCAGATCACAGATGCCCTTGAAAATAAATTACGGATATGGTTCAGGTCGGATGGAACAGATAAAACAAAAAACTAATTCCGACTGGTTAATTAATTAAGTTAATCAAGATAATACCAGAGGTGAGTAATGGCACCATCTAAATCCATTTCAGAACCGCCAAAATATATCCAAAATGACCTGTTTGGAAAAACACTCAGGGCAGTATATCTATTTGCGCCAAACAGCCCTAAAAAAGCATTTTATAGACTCTCCCTTGAAATAGAATTCAGTCAGTACATTATCAGAAAACAAAGTGGTATCGGCAACAAAGTCCTTGACCACAGAAAATGGATATATAAGACACTTCCTGAAGCAGAAAAAAGTTTTAACAGCCGCATAAGGCAAAAGACCTGCCCAGATCGAAAATCCCAACGCCACTACATCGAGATTAAAAGTTAATCAGTAAAGCCCATTTCCCTCTTCTGATCAGGATTTATGAAATTTGCCATGCCTGTTTTCATTCTTCTAAAATCGTGCCTGATGTAAAAACCTTCTTTTCCTGGTGATGCGTACAGGATAACATTGCAGCCCTGAAGCTTGTCCATTATGTTTCTCAGGATGATTTTTCCAATGCCTCTGTTTTGATATTCAGGTATTACTGCTATGTCATAGAGAGCTGCCTGATATACCCCATCGGATATTGCCCTTCCAAAGCCGATCATCTGATTGTCAAAATAAGTAAATAGTGTTACATAACTGTTCATGAATGCCTTCTTGTGAAGATGCGGAGCATAGTGTCTCATGCCAACCTGTTTAAGTATTTTTGCTACATTGTCCCAATTGACATTGGTACAGTCAAAACTGATTTTTATATCCATGTGATGAGCCTCCAGGGCTTTGCAGGTTTATTTTTACGATTTACTGTCCATTAGCCTAAAAAAGATTATATCGACTTTTGTGGCCTGTCGATATACGAAAAGAATTTTTGTTTATAATATCAAGATCATGGAGAATAAGGCGTGTCTTTAACCAAAAAAGATATTGTTGCTGCCATTACAGAAAAAAGATACCTTTCCCACATTAATGCCGGAAGGGTTGTGGAAGACCTTCTGGAGATCATCAAGTCTTCTCTTGAGTCAGGCGAAGATGTTATGATTTCAGGATTTGGCAAGTTCTGTGTCAAGAAGAAAGCTTCACGAAAGGGTAGAAATCCTGCCACGGACACCACAATGACTCTTCCTGCACGCAGGGTTGTGACTTTCAAATGTGCTGGAATATTAAGAGAAATTTTAAACCAGGATGAGACAAAAAAACAGCAACAAGACTGAGAATTGAAAGAGATGTTGATGGATAATATGTCATGTCCCAAATGCGGTGCGGATAGAGCGCCTTCTACTCAAACAGAGTGCCCATACTGTGGCATTATTTACTCTAAATTCAAGGAGCCAAAGGAGAAGTCCACAGTGAGGAGTCAGAATGGAGATAATGAGCCTTCTCTCAGCCTGAAAAGCAAATTGTTTGTGTTTGTGATCACCATTACTGCTCTATTTCTATTTTTCTATCCCTGGTATTCTTATCTCAATGAAATGCGTCTTGAAGTTATAGGTGAAAAAGTAACATCAACTGTCAGTATGGTGCGGGATGTACAGGTAGGAAGAAGTAGTAAAACTTACGCTTTCTATTTCCTTTGTTACCAAACACTACCAGGTGATCGAGAGCAGATATGTCACGAGAAATTTAAGAAGAAAAGATAAGATCACCGTTGTCTATGATCCTGACGATCCATATGAAAATTTTGTGCTGGAAGGGCGCATAAGCTTATCATATACGGTTTTTTTCAGTATGATAACCTCGGTGATATATTTTGCATCCATGTGTTTGCATTATCCTGATTTCAGGCAGTATGTTTTTGATAAATTCAAATAAAAGCAGCTTTAAAAGTAATTAATTTCTGTTTTTTAAGAATATGTTATATTTAATAAAAAATGTAACAAAAAATTTTGAGGTGGTAAATTTTCCAGAGGGCCTAAAAACAGTCTATCATTTTGGTATATATAAAATCACTTGTTTGTTTAAAGTGTGAGGGGGGTATATCTCCCCCTTTCCTCCTGCCCCCTCTTTCTATTTTAAGGCAGCCTCCCTGGATTTAAAGGAGACTGCCTGGGTTTTGTCAGAGTTATCAGATCATCATATTGGCGGTATCAAAGGCTTTTACAAGTTTTGGATGGTCACTCATTCCTGATGATGTTGGTATCTGTCCAGGATTCATGTCATCCTGCTCTTGTTGTTGATGTTTCTTGGGAGCAGTATAGCAGACATCTTTTTCAGTGCTGTGCCCCATGGTGTCACATACATCATGGCAACCCATATGGCCTATATGGAAGCTGTTGCACTCCTCGCAGTGTCCCCACTCCATAATGCCATCAAAGTCGCCTTCGGCATTGAGGTACTGGCCGCTGTAGAGGACATAGTTATCCTGGTGATATACGGTCTTTCTGCACTCGTTGAAGGCAAAAAGTATCTTGTCAGTATGCTGGACAAAAGCAAGACCCATAAGGCGATCCTCATTGTGGTTCATACGGTTTTTCCTGATAATCAGCCATGCATCCTGTGATGGCAGCCAGAAATCAGGCTGATAATAAATCTGGGAACTTATCTTGAAAGGCTCTGTGGCATACTCATAGGGAATACCGAGTGTGTCAAAAAAAGCTGCCCACCTTGCCTGAAGGCGTGTTCTGAATCGAATGTCTTTATACACTGTGCTTTGCATCTCATTGATGATTTCATCAACAAGCTCTATGGTATCGTAAATATCCATATTGTAAATATCGCCATTTGCCTGACGCCTGTAAATCGCAAGGCTCTCTCTGATGTTTCGCATCGCCCTGCTGACATCTTCAACAATGCGACAGTGCTCTATCTTGTATCCTATGGCCTGGGAGAGCCTTATGTCTGTGTCATGAATGACTTTGGTCTGATTTGGATCTCTTGTTGTAGCAACTGCGATGATTCCGCTGTTTTTGTGGCTTAGATCGATTAGATCATTTTCGTGAAAATACATATTGAATTCCTTTCTTTAAAATAATTAATAATAGAATTTTCTTTGTTATAACTTCCTGAAATTTAATGTGATTCTACATATGTCCTCCTTGTTGTAAAATGGATTTGAGTTTAAGGTCTGTGCTTTAAATCCCCTCGAGATGAAGACGGTTCAGACAGATAAAATATCTTTTAGCGTTGGATGCTTTTTTACGTTGGAAGAGAGAGAAGAGATTTATAAAGAGAATTTAAAAAATGGCATTTCAGGACTCTTCTGATCAGTCAGGGGATAAAGCTTCAAATTAAAAAAAAACTTTCAAAAAAAAATTTAAAAAATATGTAGATGTTTTCTCGATTTATTGAAGATAAAGCTTCTGGTATTGCTGTGTATGGTGAAGCATCTTTCTGGGATATATGTGTTAGGATATCAGTGGAAGTGATCTCAATTGGGAGATATATGAGAATCATTTTGGTCTCTATTGTGTTTTTTTGTTTTGCTCCCCCTCTTATTCCGTGCAAAGCACGGTATTGCTCTCCCCCTGAGATGGACTCAGGGGCAAGGACGATCTTTTCCCCCTCTTGCTTTTTAAATCATGGAAGGAAAAGTAAGGTTTTAATTTAAGGAAAATTTCACAAAAAAAATTAAAAAAAGAGGATTAAAGCAGGGTTGTGTCAGGCTGGATATTTATTTATAGGAGAAATAGCATGGGAAGAATTTTAACTATTAAGGCTTGTCTCTGAAGGATCATGTAGTTTGAAGAAAACAGGGTTTGTGCAGTATTGATTTTTGTGCAAATTATGCAAATTCTCTTTTATTTATTGCTGAGTATGCCCATTGCTTAAAAAGGTCATGGCTTTCAATTTCATATTCATAGATGCGTTTTCTTAATCTGTTAAAAGAGGATGTGTGCATTCCTTTTGGTTTTATGAGGGGATTGAACAAAGGTGGCTGATCAGCTCTTGCACGCAGGGACTCGGCATTGTGCAGTAAGCGCTCAAATGGAACTTTCTTTTGGGATGAGTATCCTAAATCAAGGCATTTACGGCAGGCAAATTTATTTTGCTTTCCAAGATAGAGAGCTGTCCTTTTAGATGAGCATTCAGGGCAGATCATCCATTGTCGTAACCCGCCAAGATTGCATCTGTCTGTTTTTATCTCAACTGTTTGATCGTAAATTTTCCTGTTGCAATTTATGTGGATCAGAAGATGATCTTTTTTGACAGTAACAGTTGCTGAATAGCAGCTTAAATCCTTTGCCAATTCATAATAGAATACCGTTTCCGGCTTGTACTCTTTTAAATCTTTTATCTTGAGACTGATCTGGTTTTCTACAACAGGCTTTGCCTTGCCAGATTTTCTTCTGCCTGAACCAAATCCTCCCATGGTATCTCTCCTTCTGCATAGTGATTATATCGTAATAATTTGTCAATTTTTCTTATTATATCAAATAATTATGATAAAAGCAAAGCTGTGTTGATATTCGGTGAGATTCTTGGTTCTCTTTAATCAGAGTTTTCAGGGAACTTATCCAATCCACATGATTCCACAAAGGGGGGGAGGCACATATAACTTTCTATCCGCCTGCCCATTTTTTCATATTGGATGACCAAAAAACTAAAGGGATGTTTATATAATAAAAATAAATACTTAGCTATAGATATCCCGAAATACCGCTTAATTTCTCTTTTGTACTCCATATATATATTTTTCTACTTCGTTTTTTTCCTATAGAAAACTTTTTATAGAAAAATATAATATTTCCGGTCCATTCTTTGTGGATTCCTTGTGGATTCAGTATGTTAGCAATGACCGTTTTTTTATTTGCATTTTGGGCGTTTTGGTAGAGGTGTGGTAATAGCTTGTAATATCAATATGTTTTGATTCTGCTTTTTGCCCAGAATTTAATAATATGATTTTAAATTCTGGGCAAAAAAGGCAGGTAATAATAAATAATGTTATTTAATTAAAATTTGTAAAGTGACATAAGTTAATTTAGCTATGTTGTAAATGGAACTCAAATTAAGTATTTTTGGAGATAGAATGCTTCGAGTCTCAGTCTTCTATTTTTATTGTGCGGGTGTGACATTGAGATCTGCTGTATATCAAGAAAGTGTAAGTTCTTGTTGCTTTGGGATATTGTCTTCTTTGCTGTTTATGATGCTATACCCTTCAATAAAAATACGTTTAAATACTCTGGGTTTTGTTCCATCACTCAAGGTGACTCTATCTGGCTCTTCAGGATTGATTTTTATTTTATGTATTTTTTCAAGTTGGACTGGAAATATTTCCATAAATTTTTTACGTGTTAGCACTGATTCAAATTGATTCTTTTCCATAAAATGATTATAAGCCCAAAATATAGCGTTAGGTTTAATACAAGTCTCTCTATCATGTATTTTAACTTTTTCTTGAATGAAGTCGTCAATATAATCTCTGTCACACTTTTGGGGTCCTAAAATATTTTTTGTATTCTCTATGATTGAATCTGGAATACGAAGAATACCTCCTTCCTCATGAAATCTTTTACACCATTTGACAATTTGACAACAGATACCTTGGTGTTCTGCATGGAGTCTTACTCTAATATTTTTATCATCTTTATGTGTTCCTCTGAATTTTACTGGGAACTCAATTATCTTAAGTCTGTCCATGAATGCTTCAGAATTGAATAGGTTGTGAAATGGCTCTATATAGTTCGATATTGCCACTGTGACAAAATTTGCAGTATAGTTATCCTCATTGTCGCTGTAGCATCCTCTTGTTTGTATTGCGTCGTTTCCGCTCATTTTTTTTATTATTGATTCATCAAGTTGATCGTTTTTTCCTAATTCTGATGTAATAGCAAGGCGTTTATTTTTGAATTTAGTAAGATGTGAAGTGTGACTGTTTTCATCTGGAGTATGTTTTTTTGTGAGTAAAGTCTCTTTTCTCATAAATGCACTATAAGGTTGAGTAGCTTCTGCCAAAGTGTTTGCAAACATTCCCTTGCCTTCACCACCATGCTTTCCAG
>NZ_LT828577.1:0-3377 GCF_900170035.1 Desulfamplus magnetovallimortis
TTTTAGAAGTTTTAACCGGTTTTCCAGGAAACAGATTGTCATAAGTTTTGTTGATTAAATCCATACCCTGGATATAAAGATCATGGTCTTGTTGAATATCTCGTAAAGCCCTCATGATACCAGCAATCACAGATGAAGGCTCTTTTTTATGCATCTTTAAGATTATCAGCTTGCCGACAATCTCAGGAATTACATCAGGATACTCTATATTGATCTCTGCCAGTCGAATAAGCCACAAGTTTTCTTCAGCACTTTTTGTGATTGTCATACCTTCACCCTCCTGTTGTTGAATTTTGCTCTCCTGATCTCTTTCCTGTCAATAAGAAGTATCCTCTTCAATCTGGTGGCCTGTTCAAGCCGTTTATACGCTCTCCATTGTTTTTCAGGCATATGCACCCCCATGAACAGGAATGCTCTTAAATGTGGTTTCAGCAAGTTTCCTGATACAATCCAACCGTGCAGAAGAGGGAAGAGGAATTACTCCGGCATCAATCCCCGCTGCATGTGCTTGGTATGATCTCACAAAATCACGCTTCCACCATTGCAGATCATTTTCTTTCACATATCTTGCCCAGGAAGAATATGGCCACCTGGTACTCATCAAATGCCTGGTAACAGTGTCATCAAACTTTGGAGTAACAGTACTGCCGAATCTTTGAAGATGATCCAGCACTTTCCCCACCTCAATCTCGGCCTTGTCATCAACTGAAATTTTCCCTTCTGCCTGGTCAATGATTGCAACAAAATCCCCCACTGTTGGCATTGAATTGAATCTGTGAGTTTTTAAAAGAGTTGTTGCTGCATCCCTAACCTGGTCAATGGAGTATTCTTTCAAGGCTTCATATCTCATCCGTAAACCGCTTGGAGTCAAAGCCTTGTTGTAATTGTCTGCAAGCCCTGTCATGATCTCGGTATATGCCTTGATATCATCTCTTGTCATGATCTCACCTCCTCCATGCTTGCCATGAATTGCGCTGCTGCAAACACATTACTATCCATCTGCCTTGAACCTGTAAAAGAACCATTTGGAAATTTGCCAGTATCCCACGACACATTTACATTACTGAAATTCAATGAAGCTGAATATCCTTCAGACCACTTACCACGGAGACACTTATCCAGAAATGATTTAAATTGCAGGTGTCCGCCTTTGACATTGGCAACGGAGTATTTAACGGCATCTTTCACAGTATCAAGATCATGGTTTGATATTGCCCTGGATATGTAAGATTCAACAATTGGTGTTCTGAATCTCTCGGGAAGCAAATCAAGAAGATATTGTTTCTCAGATATTGCAGGTGCAAACTGCTGCTGCTTCGGTGGAGTAATGACCTCCTGTTCAAGTTCCGGCTCATCGGTGCAGCAGTTGTTCCCCTCAGTACTTGTTAATATATCAGTATTTATTAGTGTCTGGTTTTTGGGATATGGATGTTTTGATATCTCAATCTTCCCATCCTGCATGGCCTGGTCATGGGATACTGGTGCATCATAGATAAGATATTCTGTTGCAACAAACTTGCCTTTATCACGGGTAACAATCTTGTGAATGTATCCTGCTTCCATAAGTTCATCAATGCCAGTTCTGACAGAATACTTGCCCTCTTTGTTCTGACTTGCCAGATAATTTATATTAAGATTCCAATTATCAGGTTTTGATAATAGTTGAATGAGTAAACACTTTGCCTTACAGGAAAGGGAAGAGTCATTTAACAGGCTGTTTTGGATGCAGGTGTAATTGGATTTGATCTCTGATCTGATTATCATGGTTACACCTCCAAATTATCAATATGGGATTTCAGCAAGGGCAAAAGGTCTTCCGGTATTTCTTCATTTTCAAATTCATTGACCATAAACCATTCCGCCGCCTCCTGGTCTGATATCTCGGTGTATGTCTCTTGAACTCCTTCCCATCGACTATACTCGTTTAATACCCATCTTTTGCTTGCTGTTCTATACAGGATATGTGTGCAATGCTCTCCAGCTGAAAGTGATACGTGATCACTGCCGTTCCAATCGGTTTTATTATCAAACCTGGTGGCTTTATCCTCATCAAACCATTTGCCTGATCTATCTGTTAAAGCTATTCGTGTCATCTGCTTTCCCTCCTGATCTCTTTCCGATCTCTGTTAACAGCAACATGCAATTTCTTCCTGAGCATCTCTTTCTTGATTTCAATATATTTCTTCTGGCTCATGGCTGCACCTCCCCGTCATACTCCTGATACATAATGTTCTGTGTGCCATGCAGAAGGGAAGAGTAAACCTTTTCAACCTGCTCCTGGGTTACGTCCATAGTTCCCAGTAGCTCCCCATCGCAAAGGGCATCAATGATCTCTTCAGGTGACAATGAGACAACAATATAACCGCCATCGAAAATATCCTGAAGGTCTCCGGCTGAATATTCTGGATCTCTGAATGTTTGGGATTTTATGAAATGAAGATTGTGGAAATGGGAAAATAAACTTGTGGTAGGCATTGTGTAGGCTCCTTTTGAGTAATGAGAAAGCCCTGGTTGCTCCTGTCAAAAAGCAAAAAAGGGCAGTGATTAGGGTTGACAGACCGGCCTCAAAAGGAATACCGGCAACCTCAATAAAGAGATTCCCTAAGCACTGCCCTGAAATGCAAGGCAATAAAAAAAGCACCAATATAAAATTTATATGGCACTCTCTGTGCCTTTTGAGTCAATCGGCTGTCAACCCGATACCCTCGGATTTTGCCAAGGATAGTTATTTGATAGCAAGTGTTAGATTGTTATGTCAAGTGATTTTTTGAGAGAATTGATTTCTTCCAGACAATAGCAGATAGTGGCAAGAGTCCTACCCGTAAAATGTCTGTATCTGAACATATACAAAAGGTTATATCTAAGGGATGCCGGAATACTTAATACATCTTGGATTCCAAGTATTACGGTAATTACGTACAAAGCAAAATACTCATTTACAAGCAGTTTTTTATCTTTTGAGTTAGTGAGCTGTCCTTCATTGATTTGAATAGGTCTTAAATGAACAATCCACTTTGCTGTAAACGCTGCAATTTTATGGAAGTCCGCTAATTTTATACTTGCATGGTATTGTTTTATTCTGTCTATATCATCATAATATGAAGCAACAACATTAAATACTATCTCGTGGCATAGATATAAATTATTGAAATCTTTATCCTGTTTGACAAATTCATTGTAAAGTTCTGCAATAAACTTACATCTTTCAATTTGTTTTTCTTTATTCATCAAAGCAATTCCTCAATTAAAACCTCTTCCATTGCTTTGCCAAAATTACTTCTTTGAGCAACTGTAATTGCTTTTTTGTGGTCAAAGAATTCAGAATTATTTTCCTCTCTCATGGAATAAACTTTCTGCAATTCTTTATCTGAAAAAAT
>NZ_LT828577.1:3477-6187 GCF_900170035.1 Desulfamplus magnetovallimortis
ATTTTACTGTAGATTTCATCAAGGTCTTTGGTATCCATTGAAGCTATCTCCTTTATCTCACATTGAATTTTGTATTCTCATTAAATATAATCAAAGATTGTAATCTTGTCAGTAGATATAATCAGCATGTGGTGTCAAGCACAATTATGTGCATGATTCCTTTTTCTTCTTTTCTATCTGGTTTAATTTTGTTGGGTGTTATCTGAGGTGTTTCATTTGATATGGTCGAATGGCTCATTGTGAGCCTTTCGTCCATATTTTCTGTAACATACTGGTTGCAGCCATTATAATTATTACTATTTCCTTTCTGTCCTCCCTTAATCTTCTTCTCCAGTTCAAACCTGATACCGATCATATAAGCCTTGGATTCATCTGTGCCATGCAGGAAAGGAAAGGATATTCCCGTCCATATCAACGTCAATTTATCTGTTACCTGTTTCCTGTTTTCAAAATTGAAAGGTGTCTTAAGCTTTGTTTTCCTTAACCCATTTTTCGGTTACTTCTCCGCCTTCTTCCTGAAGCTGAAAAGCTGCATCGAGGATATCGTTTGACGTGGATTTTGCAGCTAAGGTTCTTGTGGCTCTTGTGTTACAATTCAAATCCGCACCGTGGTGCGTATTTGAATGTTTCTTTGCCGCTTGCATAAAACTCTGTGCCGTTCTTTCACTCCCTTCAAAACATTTTTCTATCCAGGGAAGCCAATTCCCATGTCCTAATTTCTCCTTAATCTGGATAAGTTCATTTCCAATTGCGACAATACTTTTTGATACAAAAAAAGCCCTGTCCCCCAGAAATGGAAAACAGAGCTTATATGTAAAGATGTTTTTGCATGATAATCCTGTCATGCAAAAACATCATGTAAATGTTTTATCTGTATAAGTATGGTTAAAGTATGCACTGGTATCTTTAAGTATCTCCATGTATTTTTGCGAACAGAAAAGCCTTGTGAAAAGCTCAATATCTGTTCTAACTTTTGATGAAATCACAAGTATTGATAATATTCAAAAACAGGTTTTTGCTATTTTATGGATAACATACTAATATCATTGAGCATATTAACAAAGTTCATGATTTTTGAATCTTAAGTTTTTATCAAGAGTTAAGATTCGGAATGTATCAGAATAACAGAGTAGTGAATTGATACTTGTTTCAGTATCCAGCTATCAGTACAGGAACACCTCCAGCGGGTAAAAGTTCTTTGGCTCCCGATCTTGCCCGATCTAAAAATTTATCGTCCGGCTCATCTGGCAACCGGAACCACTCATGCCGACAAGCGGAGTAAACTTTTACAGGCTTATCTATATCTTGCCCTGGCTCCCTGGAATCAACTGGGATAATAATTACAACTTTATCAATGATATCCTCTGCCCTCTTAATCCTCTGTTCCAGTGCTTCAAGTCTTTTGCCTAAGCTCATGGCTCCACCATAGCAAATAGGGTTATAAATCCGCTCCCGTTTTTCCTGGCTGCATCATGGCCAATCTGTAAAGCTCGTTCCCTCAAATCCGCTTCTGACTCATCAGGAAGGCGGAGAACTTTGTCAAGCAATCCCTCTGAACTTGTTAAGACTTCAAACCCAATGACAGGTTTATCCTCTGGATTCTCGTTGATAACAATCTCCGCCACATTGCCTGGTGCTGCTCGCTTTTCAAGCTGTTCAATCCTGGATATCAAACTCATGGCTGTTGCTCCACTGCCTGCTCCAGCTTCTTCACTCGCAATTCAAGGTCAGAATCTTTAATCAAATAATCAAATCCTTAAGGATAGAACACATATACGCTATGCCCCTGGCCTTACCCTCTTCTATCAGATCATTATCAAAATCATTTAGTACACGAGCCAAAAACCGCCGTACATCTGACAATGTTTTGAGTCTCGATTTCCTTATTTTTGCTTTCATCTTTTATGTTCCTCCTGGCAGGAAAGAAAAAAACCCTCTATTCCTGCCCTTACAGCTTTTTTCCCATTACAAAAACAACTGTTTTAAATGGTGTATTTGATACAGTAACCTATATGATTTCTATACCCTGTCTGATATAATTCAACCTATCCGCCGGCAACAGCATGTCAAACCTTGCTCTTGATATCTGCCTCACTCCGGAGTCAAGCTCCTCTTTGATACTGCACTGCATTGTGTGGAACCGATCTGCATCCGCCCGCCTTTTTTTATCAGCTGCCCTTTCCTCCGGTGTCTCTGCTCTTTGGTACATAACGCCCCCCTTTGTATTTTTCAAAAAGTATTGATTTATATAGGATATAATAACACTTTAACTACAAAAAGCAACATTTTATTTATTGTAACTGTTACTGCTATGCCACACCTTCAAGAAAGTAATGTGAATTGCTATTTACAATAACATGCCTGAATTGCTCCGGCCTGATCTCCTGCCCTGAATATGCTGATAAAATCATGCACACAAAGCTGAACGGCATAGCAGAAGGATAAACACCTTCAAGCCATGCCTTTGTACTGGCCATATGCCTTTTGCTCTTTAAATCAACAAGAACCTGCTTCAATATGGCAACACATAACATCATTGCCGGATAAAGCTCTTTATCATGTGAATGTCTGTGGTTCACCTGGAAGTCGTCTCGGTTATCTCTCTTTTGCAACATAAGCACCTCATGAATAAAAGGTTGATAATGCTGCATTATACCACATTGTGAGATAGTATCAAGGGTGTGGTAAATTGCCACCGCCCCACGCCCCA
>NZ_LT828578.1 GCF_900170035.1 Desulfamplus magnetovallimortis
CAGCAGTAATTGAATAGAAAAAGATTGAAATGTCGAATGTTAAAAAATCAATGAAATCGTTTAGATAGACAAGATCAAATATTTTAATGCTTACTCTAATTTTATAAAGACTATTGTTCAGAATGAAGTTGAGAAGAAATAAAAAACATCAAATCGTTTAACTAAGTAGAACGAGAATTTTACATAACCTAAAAATAGGAGGTGAATATGGAAAAAATTTAGGAGAAAATTAGTAGTTAAAAAGCAGTCACATCAGCAGTCTTTTTTGAGTAAATCTAATTAAAAAATGAGGTGAAAAATGTCTAATGATAAGAGCAGTAAAACAGAATCAATTTTAAGCGAAATTAAAGATTTTCATATTAAATATGAAGAACATAAAAAAGAATCAACTAAATGGCTTTTGAAACGTAATGAAGGTGTCGCATCTTTAAAAAATGAATGTAAAGATGAAAAACAACTATATAGAATACTGAAAAAACATTATCCGTTTCTATATAATGTAGAAGTTGATGAAGCTTTGAAAATGGCAGAAAAAATCAATTTAGATCGTTATCCTATTTTGTCCTATCTTGGTGAAGATGGAATTGAAAGTTTGATAAAAGTTCTAGAAGCAAGTGATATGTCCTTAACAGAATTTTTGGGGGATTGTGAATTTGATTCATCCATATTTGATAGTTCAAATAAAGTTGAAATAGCTATGTTTTTAGTTGAAATTCATTTCTCGATGTATATTGCTAATTTTAATACACGTCATGAAGAAAGATTAAGAAAAGAAGAAATAATTAGAGATAAATTAATAAAAAAATTAAATATTGATACACGTTCTTTATTCAATGAAATTGGGCATAAAAGTGAAATTATACTCAGAGGAATTGCGAGTACGATATCTCGTAAACATCTGATAAGTGATGATAAATTGATAGAAATATTCAAAGAGTTGGCATTTAAGAATATTTAAATGATGATGAAATAAAAAGAATGAACGAAAATGGTACTGTGAAAGATCCATTCATTGACATTATTGCATGCTCATCATCCGAAGATGAAAGTAATGAAGATGACGAAAGTGATTCTGAATTAGTACATGATATGATCAGCCGCGGTGACTATTACGCATGATTTGAAATAGCAGTGCGATATTAATACTCTAAAAAATAACCCCTCACTAAACAAGTTGTAAGTCGTTATGAATTGATTTCGTAATCGATACGACATCAAGCACTACTACTGCGTCCAATAATCGGTGAGGGGTTATTTTCATTATTTGAGTTCAATTTTTCATTATGGAGAAATGCTATGTATTCCAAAGATGTGTTGGTAAAAGCAGAGAGTCAGTTGATGAACGCAATAAATGCAATTGAGAATGACCAGAAAGACGTTGTCCATTTACTTTGTTCTTTACACCGATGCAAAAAAGTAATCGATATTTGCATGATGTATGGGTTTCAGAAATATCGAAATATTCTCAAAAGAGATTTTAAAGTAGAGATTGATTGTATCAACGATCGAATACTAAAACTTAAGACAGAATATGATGAAGATAGTGAATTTGGTAAGATATTAAGTCGAGTGGAAACCAAAATAGTACGTTTTAAAATGTTAATTGGAATCAATTAATATTAGACAGTTTTGATATGCTTTTTTGATGGTAATCACCAACTCATGTAGATCTCATTTGAACTGGATATATTTTTTTATTGTTTTATGGAGAAAAATGAAAATTTCCAGCCATATTGTTTAGTAGGGGAAAAATAATCGACCCTACTTGGAAACAATAATTTAATGGAGGTAAGTTCTATGTCCAAAAAAAGTTTTGCTAAAAACAAAGATTTTCAGAAAGGAATTAAAATGAAAAAATTTATCATGATTCAACACAAAAACACTGGACACGAAAAGCAAAATGATGTGGTTGAACTTCAATATACACTTTTTAATACACAGTTTAAAGATATTGAATCTATGGCAAAAAAACATAAAACGGCCTCGAAACAGGTTTTCACAAAACAGATTATATTCAAAGAACTTAACGCCCTCTACGACTTGTATTTTGGTTTCCCTTTAAAAAATGAGCCGGGTGAATATTTACAGGGGTTTATAGGCGAATCTTTACAGCTGGGGCAAAGAATACTTTTTGGGCATAATCCAAGAGAAATAACTTCAAAAGATACTTTTAAATTTATTGTCTTTGAGTATCCTGTAGAACCTAAAATAAATGATGAAGGCAAGTTGGAAATGGTATTGAGAACTTTCCAATTTGCGGCTGCATCTATTAAAAATGCTCTATTTGGAGAGTTTATGGGTAAACATACAAGTCTTTATTGGGTATCTCTCGAAGAATTCAATAGGTTCCTTACGTCAACAGATTCTTTAATCGCAAATTAAGATTGTCAAATGGAATCTCATTCTGCTGAATGCTTTAGAAAAGACTGAATGAGATTCCTGCTTCAACTATAATCAGATGCCGTTGCAGCGTTTCACTTCAACATTGCAGTTATAGTATTTTTAATTATTTTCGGATTAAAAAAGATGTTTCTTATACAAAACTTCAAGATATGGAGAAAAATAATGGGGAAAACAGGTTTTAGAGAATGGGCAGATAAGTCCATAAATATAGCGACGGGTTGCGAAAACAATTGTTTATATTGCTACGCTAAATATATGGCTAATCGTTTTGGACATCGAGATAAAGACGATTGGGAGCGTTGTGTGGTTAGGCCTAAAGATGTTGATGTAAATAGAAAAAAAGTTAAAGGCCTGATTGGCTTTCCAACTTCACATTACATTTTGCCTTCCATATTCGATGATTACAGCAAAACGTTGCTCAAGCTCCTGGAAGCAGGAAATGACGTACTTATCGTCTCCAAGCCTCGATATGACTTGATGAAGCGGCTTTGTAAATCAATCGACCGCTATAAAGATCAGGTATTGTTCCGTTTCACTATTGGAGCCATGAATAACCAAAAGCTTAAATTTTGGGAACCTAATGCGCCGACATATGAAGAACGTAAGAAATCTCTCAGGCATGTAAAGAAAAAAGGATTTCGAACATCTGTAAGTATAGAGCCAATGATTGACTCTCTTAATATAGAGTCTTTGGTTTCAGATTTGGATCCCTATGTCACTGAAGATATTTGGGTTGGCATAATGAGTAACGTCGGTCGACTGAAACGTGATGCTGATAAACGTTTGAAAAAAGAGATTAAGCGCATAGAATTTGGCCAATCTCTTCCGCAAATTATTGATATTTATAAAACTTTTGAGAAAAACCCAAAGATTAAATGGAAAGATAAGATGCGAGTAAAAATCGAAACGTATCGAAATGAAATTGCGGCATTGTCCTCTTAATTTGTATTTTTTAAGAAGTCCTGCGTAGTAAAATCACCCCCCTCACCCAGACAGATTATTAACAGATTGTTGTTGGTTTCGCATTGACGCGACCAAGTTACCATAGCTGTATTTTATGTTTTGGGTGAGAGGGTAGAATAGACGTATGTATTTATTTTAATTGAATAACTATAAAAAATTTGGAGGAAATTATGCTCGACAAACCAAAAAAGAAGATAAAAAAATTTACCATGATCTTAGAAGAGATTGAAGATTTGAAGGCAATGATAATGAACCTGGAAATGACGATCCAATCTTTAAAGACAAATCGACCTAAGAAGAAAAAACAAACATGGTACTACGCCGTTGCAAGAGGGAAAGTTACTGGTATTTATAAAAGCTGGAGAGGGGCTAATGGTGCTGAAAAACAAATAAAAGGCTATAGCAATGCACTTCACCGGAAATTTCGTAGTTTAGAAGAAGCAAACAGGTTTATGGATAAACATTGTGAATATTAACATGGAGAATGCAATGAATACAAATAGATATGATCCAAAAACAGGCTTGAAGATTGAAGATCATCGAGGGATTGACTTAAATCAATATTACTACGGGAATCTAGCTGCAAAGAATTTAGGGATGACTTTTTATAAGTTCAAAAAGCTAAATTTGCGACCAGACAAAGTGGTAACAAATCCTCGTCATCAAGGTGGTGCAATCGCCTATCTATATAAAAAGGATAGAATAGATCATATAATAATTTCCGAAGTTTAAAATGAAATATTATTAATTTAAAAGGTAAAAAATGAACTTAGATTTTAAAAAATATTCCTTCACAATTAAAAAAATATGATCAGTGGGTCGTATGGCGTTACCAAGAAAGAGAGAATGGAAAAGGATGTCGGGACCCATTTGGAGCTCCACACTCAATGTCTCTGTGATAACGTTGAAGTTTTTCAAGTTTCTTTGCCTGCATTAGAGATTTTTTGTCTCAGAGCTGTTACTAAAACCAATGACCTCCACTGGGGGTCTTCGGGGAAATTCTGCAACAAGCTTAAGTGAACCTCCCATGGATTCAATATAGCGTCGTAAAGTGGATAGCATTAAATCCGTCCTGCTTTCGAGCTTAGAGATATTCCCCTGGTCCATTTTTAATTTCTTTGCAATATCCATTTGGGTAAATTTCATAGCCCTGCGCAATTCTTGTAAGGCCATATATTCAGCATTCATTGCTTGGAAACGTTCTTCTATCTCTTGCTGATGATCTTCCGGCAATTCAGCAATGAGATCATCTATATTACGTGCCATTTTTTTAGTCCTCCCCTGGTTGATTGAGCCATTCGAAAAATCGAGTATCAGCAGCTTTTATCAATTTTTTATAAAACCGATTTTGCTTTACTCCCGACTTATCCCCGGCAACCAGCAAAATAGCTTGTCGTTTAGGGTCAAAAGCGAATGCAACACGCCAGACGCCATTATCAGCATTAAATCGAAGCTCTTTCATGTTTGAGTATTTGGAGCCTTCTAATGTATCTACATGTGGGCGTCCTAATTGTGGACCATATAGCTTAAGCATCTGAACTGATGCGAAAAATTCGGTTTTTACCTTTCTTGAAAAATCTTGAATTTCTGTCTCAAAATTTTCATGTATGATTATATTCCATTCCATATAACGATTATGTCTTTTAGTATATATGTAGTCAAGAGAATGTTTTAAAAATATTCCCTGCGCAGCTCACCCGAGGTACGGAATTAAAGCGTTTGCTTCTCTATAGGCTTCGCATACTTGTAGAAGGTGCTTCTGGCAATCCCCAATTGATTACAAATCTGCTTCACCGACAGAGTTTTATCTTTCATCAACGCCTGAGCCATGGCCTTGGTTTCTTCCGGCACCCCGGGTCTCCCGCCTTTTCTCCCTCTGGCACGTGCTGATTTGAGTCCTGCCTGCACCCTCTCTCTGATCAGATCCCGCTCAAATTCTGCCAGCGCACCAAATAGATGAAAAATGAGTCGCCCACCGGCGGAGGTGGTGTCGATATTCTCGGTAATCGAGCGGAACCCGATTCCCATCCCTTCAAGGGGTAACCCCAACATTCGCACTGCCAAGTGCAATCTGTCAATTTTAAATCAACATAACCTACCGATTTTAAAATCTTATTTACCCTTTTTTTCAAATAGTTTTTTTCCATCTCCACGTAGACTTCCATCTGGTGCAACGTGTCGGTATAGTGTTTGACGAGTGATCCCCAGCTCTTTGCAGAGAGATCCAACATTGGTTTCCGGCTGTCCCATGGCTGCCATGGCAAGTCGTAGCTTTGCCACAGTCATTTTATATGGTGCCCCACCTGTCCTTCCACGGGCACGAGCTGACGCCAACCCTGCTTTTGTACGTTCAGAGATGAGCTCTCGTTCAAATTCTGCGAGACCTGCAAATATACTGAAGACCAGCTTGCCGGCTGGTGTCGTTGTATCAATAGACGCCCCTTGGCCAGATAGGACTTTAAATCCAACACCTTTCCCTTCAAGGCCATGGACAGTATTTACCAAATGCCTGAGATCCCGTCCAAGCCTGTCCAATTTCCAGACAACCAGAATATCTCCTGCTCGCAATGCCTTCAGAGCAGCCTTCAGCCCAGGTCGGACATCCAGCTTACCTGAGGCCTTGTCTTCATAAATATGCTCCGGAACAACACCGGCAGCGATAAGAGTTACGGAACCGATTCGTTCGAAATTGGGCAGTATAAAATTTTTTGTTACATTAACATTTTATTTTTGCTGGGATGCTTCAGGTTCAATTTTTGGAGATCATTTGCTGTCAAGAACCTATACCTTGTTAGACATCTTAAAAAAGGCGTTATAAAGGTCTTTTTTTGAATTGTTGATATTGTTTCTAAAAAGGTCTATACTTTGTTATACAGTTTTAATCTATAACAAGGAAAAAATATGACTGTCTTCACTTATGCAAGAGTATCCACAGCAGATCAAAATACCGACATGCAGGAACAAGCCCTAAAAGCTAAATATCCAGACGGTGTATATAGAGAAGAAAAAGCCACTGGTACAAATATGAAAAGACCAAAGCTTGCCATTATTCTTGAAATGATAAACAGAGGCGATAAAATTGTGGTCTGGAAATTAGACAGACTCGCAAGAAATATGAATGACCTTTGCGGCATAGTCGAAACCCTGAAACAAAAAGGAGCCTCTCTTGAAATAATCGACCAGGCCATTGATACCGGCACAGCAGCAGGCAAGGCATTCCTTCAGATGCTCGGAGTTTTTGCTGAATTTGAAACCAACCTTAGAAAAGAACGCCAGATGGCAGGCATAGCAGCAGCACAGGCAAAGGGGAAACATTGCGGACGTAAGGCCACATTAACCACCAGGCAGAAGGATGAGATCAGACATAAGAAAGAATCAGGAGTAAACCCGACAATCTTGTCCAAAGAGTATAATGTCAGCAGAGCCACCATATATAATGCATTAAAAGAAGTGATAGAATCCCCTTTAAAGGATGCATAGACTATTTGGAAAGATATGTATCAAATAGCATTGTCCAAAATCGCCATATTTTGAGATATGGCCTTGGGTCTATATGTTGATATCCCCCCTGGCACTACTGCCTCTTATTTTGAATTTTTTTAAAATGACTTTATTTTAACATGTTAGTGTGGATATGAGCATATATACAAGATAATGAAACGTTAAATCTGTATGCTGCGTTTGTGAGGGGGCAACGGATTACCAATCGAAAATTTAACTCACGTGCCCTACCTCACGTTTAAAAAGTGCTTGTCTTTATCTTTTTGTGATGATAATGGAATATTTGGCGCATTGACTATA
>NZ_LT828579.1:0-1235 GCF_900170035.1 Desulfamplus magnetovallimortis
TAGCACTAAGGGCATCCCTGGTTGTGATTTCACCGTTGATGATTTTTTGATACAATGTCGGGTTATTATTGCGAATCATGGATATTTCGGCAATATAGGTGATACATTTGCCCCTGACCCATGCACCAAACTCTTTTTGTTTCTCTTCCCAGACAGCAGGATGTTCCAGTCTGTTATATTGATTTGTCTTTACACTGTTGCCTTCAATAAAATAGTCCTGTTGAACTATAGCCTTATAACAGGAGCCTACATTGAGACTGTCTGATTTGCCGTTGCAGAGAGGATGTCCGCAGTCAATGAGTATATCTGCCCATTTGTCCTCTGCATTCTCCATTTCATCTGCATCGCTTATCTCTTCGAGCACAATATACTCAAGTTGTCTTCCCGATAAAGATAGAAAGGCAAAGCAGACCTCAGCACTCTGGTTGATTGGTTCTGGAATAAGCCCGTGCTGTAAAGCTTTCATTGTGGATTCTTTCCATAAGTGCCGGTGAGTGTTTATTCTGCTGTCAATATTTGCAGACCGTCCAATATAGACAATTTTTCTGGTTGTTGAATCGATGATTCCATAAATTCCGCTTTTCATTTTGAATATCCTTTGTTTAATTGGTTTGAGATAATTTTCATATCTTCAATTGTTCTGATAATTCGCCATATACGTTTAATTTGATGAGTCTGACCATGTAGGAATATCCTCATGATCTTTTCTTTTCCGCAGCAATATGGATAAGATTTGAAATTATTCTGAATAATTCGGACTTTCTATCTGTGTAATAGAGAAATAGAAAATCATCCATCAACTGATCACGCTCAATGACAGGCTGGGTGATCTCCATGATATCCACTTTAAAAATATCGCAGAGCTTAAAAAGCTGTGTTCTGCTGATACCCCTGGTCCCTTTTTCAATTGTGCAGATTGCTCCCGAGCTTTTATAGCCAAGCTTTTCAGCAAGGTCTTCCTGTGTCATGCCCCATTTTTTTCTAAGTTTTTTAATATTTTTTCCAATCTGAATATTTTCAGGTTTTGCTTTGACATGATTCTTTTTGATCTTGAACAGGATCATGGGGTCGATGTTCAATACTTTCGCAATCTTTGTGATACATTCTTCTCCAAAATTTTCTATTCCGTTTTCGACATTGACCAGAGCTGTCTCACTTGATTCGATTAAATGTGCAAGTTCCCTCCTGCTTAAACCTGCATTTTTTCTCAGTTCTCTAATTTTTTTTCCTATCAC
>NZ_LT828579.1:1335-6499 GCF_900170035.1 Desulfamplus magnetovallimortis
ATCGAGTATCATGTGCCTTACTCCTGTAATTTTAATATGCTGTTGCATTTAAATAGTATGAGTGTTCATAAAAAATGATTCACAAAAAGAATTTAAAAAATTCTTTCTGTTGAGCTTCTGTCAGGTTGGGAGAACGTCTTGATGATTTTGGAAAGGGAATAGGAGTTGTCTGTACGGCACATGGAACAATTTGAAGGATGCCCCTCTGGCAGGCAGTGGTTGTGGGCAAAGATTTGAACGAGTTAAAAACTGATTGTTCCGCAGAATAGTAAAATATGTTATACTAATGATTATGGCAGAACGGTTATGACTGCTTCTTATGGCGAAGATAAAAAAACTTGATGAGAAAAACAGGAGTACTGTAAGGCAATGATAACCTGCACAAGAAAAGGTAATATTATGAATATGAGACTCATATGTATCTTATTGTTTTTTGTTTTTATCATGCATATATGTGGTGTATCCGCCACGGAAAGGCATACTGTTGTAAAGGTTGGAGATAATCTAATAGCTGTTGATGGAGATATTTCCGACTGGAATGGGATTCAGTCAGGAATTTGGGATACAAAAGGTGATGGAGATGTCACTGATGGAAGTGATATCGTGGAGGTTTATCTTGCAAGGGATTCCCACAACTTATTTATCAGGACTGATCTTGATAATGGAGTCCCGTCTGATAAACTCTTTTTTGGGGTGTCGTTTTTTCAGACATCGCTTGAATCAGCGGCGCGGCTTTTTGCGTCCGCTGAATTTATTGGTTATATGTTTTTATTACTTTTTGATTCTATGGAGTTAAGGGCTTTTTGCAACAGCATATTAAATTCTTCTGGCTTTTCCAGCATTGGAAAGTGACCTGTTTCTTCAATATAAAAAAGTTGATAGTTTTTTATATGCTTTTTGTTTTCTTCAGGTGCTGTCGGCCATAATCTTGCATTTATGGAAACCACAGGAATATTGATATCTTTAAATACAATGGCAGCCTCTCCGTTTACATACTGACCTATATAGTTGCGAAAGGCACTTAAAGCAACTTCCTTTGGGGCAGAAGACATATCTTCTTTTACCCAATTCATCAATTGTTGATCAGTGCCTTTCGGAAACATTGGTGCAACAAAATTCTGTGCGGCACTTTTGAAATCAGCTTCAAAGGGTTTTACCATTTCATCAATTACATTTTGAGGGGTGCGCTCCGCAACATTTTGTAAGGTATCAATTCCTACAATCCCAATTACTTTTTGTGGCATTAATCTGGCCGCTTCTGCAATTACACCGCCTCCCATTGAATGCCCGATCAAAATAGCTCTATTAATATTTTCTTTATCAATAATTGCTTTCACATCGTTGGCGAAAGACAACATTGAAAACTCAGATCTATCTATTGAAGAATGTCCATGACCAGCCAAATCAACTGTGATCACTTGATACTCTTTTGCGAATACAGGAATTTGTTTCTGCCAGTAACGTCCGTCACAACTCCAGCCGTGAATAAAAATCAGCGCGGTTTTTCCTTTGCCGACCACATCATAAGCGATACGTTCTGAGTCAAAAGACAATGCGACATCATGCCTGAGAGAAAGCTGGTTGCTCGCACATCCTGATAATAGGAGGAAAGGTATTAATATAAATAATATCTGTTTTTTCATGTTTGTTCCTTTTATTTCATATAACAGAGTGCATACCTGGACACAGCAGATTTGTTTTTCTAAATCTACCTGATTCCAGATGCTCTGTCGAGAGATATAGAGATGTAGATGATCAGTGCAGGTACTCTGAGATTATTGATACTGGTCTGTTCGCAATCAGTGAAAATATTATTGAAATTTCTGTTCCGTTAGAGGCTCTTAATCCTGCGATATATAGCAATGTACAAGCCTGGAATGATAAAAGTAAGCTTTGACAGTGAATCATCTAATTCTTCCGAAGATAATAACTGTGTATCTACTTTCAATATGATTATCAATACGTTGCATATCCCAAATTTTGAAAATACTTATTAGCTTGATTTTAGCCTTAACATTTTGATCCGGTGACATTAAAGTTAAAAGACATGGGAGAGATAGAGTGATTTCTATCGTCATTTTTTATTTTTTTGTTGTAATTTTTCATGAACATATAGACACTACCTTTACACCATGTTTTGCCCCTGATCGTCAATATACCATCTTCATTGAACTGCTTTTCTATGGCAGTCATCTTTATACTGCGTCCTTTCATGTGTGTGATTTTTTGGAACAGCCAATCCTCATATCCTTCGCTGTCTTTTTCCCGATCAGGCATGTCTTCCTTTGATATGGAATACTTCATACCTTTAGACTCTGAAGTGTCATCATGAAAAATCTCATCCTGACGGTTAGGATATTGATCCGGTGGAGTGATATTCTTTGAAGTGCTTTGAGTTTGAGTCATCTCTTCTAACACCTTGAGCGATTCTTCCGCTTCATCATCGGAGATCTCAATCTCACGAGGCGCTTTTTCTGAGTCATCCTCAAACGCAAGTTCTTTAGCTGGCTGTGTGTTGATGCCTTTTGTATTGTTGTCAATATTAACGGTTATATTTATACTGTCATCTTCTTTAATACAGTCGGCACAATTTGCGTTTGAATTATCATTGGTATTATCGAATACATCAACATTAATAGTGTTGTTAATATTTTTATCATTATTTTTGGTAGTATTATTGTTTGTGTTGTCGTTAATATTTATGTCTGTATCTTCATTAGTATGCTGTAGTTGTTCTTGATATGTCTTGATCATTTTTTCAAGAAGCTCAAAATCCAGCGATCCGTTATCCTTGACAAACTCCTTGCTGAAATTTATGGCCTGCTCAATAATATCTCCGGCATTTATAGCATTTTCACAATCTAAAGCGATAGTTTTTCGACGATTTATCTCTTCATGGGTGTCACGCTGTATGATGGCGGATATCTGCATTTTCCCATTCTCTTTTCGGCGTTGCAGATACTTGCGTGCCCGTATGCGGTTCTGCTCTTCAATCTTTTCCAGCTTCTCTAATTTAGCCTGATAATCAATCGAGTCGTCCATGTATTTACTCCTATATTTATGTTAATATTTGCGTAGATACAAGTTAACATATTGTATGTAAAATATCAACAAGTTAAAGAAAAAATACCACAAAGCGAGTGTGTTCATAAGAAGAATAGAAAGCCGTTTCTCTCTTATGTGGAGTCCTGAAGTGGCAAAAAGAAGTAATAAAACAGATGGTATATTTATTGCTGTCAATAATATTGATTAGTTGATGTTAAAGTTTGAGTATTCACAGAGATAAATTACTGTAAATAAGTATCTAAAATTATGAAATTTATTTCATAGATTCGTGTCATTGCCATAAAAACAATATGTGTATGTTTATTGCTATAGTATTGTTAAATGATTTTAAGGAGAGTGACGTGAAACATGTTTTCTTGTGCATGGTAATTGATTTTTTACTGACATTACAATTTGCAAATCTGGGACGAAAAAAAACTACGGGTTTTAAAGAGATGGCCGAATTGCACATTGGTGTGTGACTCGGCTTTTTTTATATTGTTTTTATATATGAAAAAAAAATAAGGAGGATCAAGATGAAAAAAGCAATGGCATTAGGTATAATGGCGCTGATATTGGGCATTGCATCATGGGTAGATGCTTATACGTATAGTGTAAGTGGAGATTATGGCATTTTTAACAATGACTCCTCTTCTGATGCGATTGTTGATTTAGTACTCTGGTACGGTAACGGAGGAGGTCATTATGAATATTCAAATGATGGAAGCAGTTGGGATGCAATTATAAATAGCGGAGATGGACAGGCCGCGAGATTTACTGTCGGGAATAATGGCTCTTTCTGGCTGAAATTTGTTGGTGGTAACAATGCTGAAAAGGATTTGAATGCTTGGAACATTTCTGATCAGAACGCTCCTTATTGGTTTGCGTTTAATAATGGGAGTTGGAGTAATGGCAGTGATCCTTATGGCTGTGTAGCTGTAATTAAAGGTTCTGCTGTCCCCGTCCCAGCAGCAGTGTGGCTATTCGGTTCTGGTATTCTTGGCCTTGCAGGCATCAGAAGAAAGTTAAAAAAATAATTTTATCCATAACCTGAATCATTTTAAAGGCAGTATCAATAATGGTGTTGCTTTTTTGCTTTACGGTTGTTAGAATTAATAGTTGACAAATGATATATTGATTGTTATTCAACAATACTGATATTAAGAAAAAGCCAAACCTGTTGAGAAGCAGGGACGGAAAGCTACGGGTCTTAATGAGATAGCCGAGTTGCACATTGGGTGTGACTCGGCTTTTTTTATATTATTAGATTATTCAGGATGATTTAGTTATGAAAAAAACAAATTGGTTTATTAGTGTTTTAATGATGATTTTATTATCAGTTGCTTGTGTAGATGCTGCTACTGTGACTGGCGGTATTTCTTTTGGTGGGTATTCCGAAATAACATGGAACAATACATCTGTGTCTTTTGAACAAAATACCTGGGGTGTTGAGGCTACAGTAAGTGCAGGTGATGGTATTTTTGCCGATATGCAAGGGTTAACCCCTTGGATACCAACACTTGTTGATATCTATGATTTTTCAATTCCTGTAAACTCTGATACCAAATTGTGGAGTTTTATTGCTCCCAGCCACTCTTCTTATGCTAATCAAGAATTCTCTTTTTTTATGACAAGTTCTGGGGGATATAATGATGTCGAGTCTTTGGGTATTTATGGAGATGGTTATTTTATGCATGATGGAGACAGAACATATGGTACATGGAGCCTTAGTGCTAATAAAGATGGTAGTGTGACATCTTTCTCAGCATCAAGTGCGACTATTCCCGTTCCTGCGGCATTATGGCTTTTTGGTTCTGGATTGCTTGATCTTGCTGGCGTCAGACGCAAGATGAAAAAATAGCTCTTCCCACAATTTGATCTGATCTCTAAGGCAGTGTCAGTAATGGCACTGCCTTTTTCATTTTTCTTAAGTGTTACCTATGACAGTGTTGCTCTATTTGTTTACTTAGTATCTGCTGAATTTTTGTTTTATGCACAATTTCTTCCTAAAAATTTTAAGAAACCATAACTTGCAGTTTTACAAAATAAGTTTAGTTCAGTGTTCTTTTGACTAAACAACCATGGCGCTTTAAGTTTCGATCACCCCCGATCATGAAAA
>NZ_LT828580.1:1478-4524 GCF_900170035.1 Desulfamplus magnetovallimortis
AGCAATATGTTCACATCAAAGCGTTTAAACTTATTTGTGTATTTTATAGTGGCCAAGCTATGAAGGGCAAACGGTGGATGCCTTGGTGCCAGGAGGCGAAGAAAGACGTGGAAAGCTGCGATAAGCTTCGGGGAGCTGCTAAACAAGTATAGATCCGGAGATTTCTGAATGGGGAAACCTGTCACGGTTAATGCTGTGACATCCATACATGAATAAATAGTGTATGGAGGCGAACGGGGAGAACTGAAACATCTTAGTACCCCCAGGAAAAGAAAGTAAAAACGATTTTCCAAGTAGCGGCGAGCGAACGGGAAAGAGCCCAAACCATTGACTTCCGGGTTAATGGGGTTGTAGGACCGATCATAAGTGAACCTTAATTTGATAGGAGAATGAGCTGGAAAGCTCAGCCAGAGAAGGTGAAAGCCCTGTATCTGAAATTGAATGAGGCACGATCGGCACCTGAGTAGGACGGGACACGAGAAACCCTGTCTGAATCTGGGAGGACCATCTTCCAAGGCTAAATACTACCTGGCAACCGATAGCGAACAAGTACCGTGAGGGAAAGGTGAAAAGCACCCCTGTGAGGGGAGTGAAATAGTACCTGAAACCGTTTGCTTACAAACAGTGGGAGCTTTGGCGTTAGCCGGAGTGACCGCGTGCCTTTTGCATAATGAGTCAGCGAGTTACTTAACGAAGCAAGGTTAAGCCGTAAGGTGGAACCGTAGCGAAAGCGAGTCTGAATAGGGCGATTAAGTTTTGTTGAGTAGACCCGAAACCAGGTGATCTATCCATGTCCAGGGTGAAGCGCGAGTAAAATCGCGTGGAGGCCCGAACCGCCACAGGTTAAAAACTGTTCGGATGAGGTGTGGATAGGGGTGAAAGGCCAAACAAACCTGGAGATAGCTGGTTCTCTCCGAAATATATTTAGGTATAGCCTCACAAGTTTCTTCTCGGGGGTAGAGCACTGGATGGGCTAGGGGTCTCACCAGATTACCAAACCTAACCAAACTCCGAATACCGAAGAAGTGAGATTGTGGGAGTCAGCCCGCGGGAGCTAAGTTCCGCGGACGAGAGGGAAACAACCCGGAGCACCATCTAAGGTCCCCAAATCTATGCTAAGTGGGAAAGGATGTGGAAATGCCCAGACAACCAGGAGGTTGGCTTAGAAGCAGCCATCCTTTAAAGAAAGCGTAATAGCTCACTGGTCGAGTGGTTCTGCGCCGAAAATTCAACGGGGCTAAAGCATAGTACCGAAGGTGTGCAATTGGTCTTATGACTGATTGGTAGGAGAGCATTGTGTTTGTATAGAATCGTGACCGTGAGGTCATGTGGAGTAAACACAAGAGCCCATGCTGACATGAGTAGCGATAAAGGGGGTGAGAAACCCCCTCGCCGATAGCCCAAGGTTTCCTGAGTAAAGCTAATCTTCTCAGGGTTAGTCGATCCCTAAGCCGAGGCCGAAAGGCGTAGGTGATGGAAAACAGGTTAAAATTCCTGTACCACCTTAGTTATCGTTTGAGAGAAGGGGGGACGCAGGAGGGCAAGTCATCCGTCTGTTGGAATAGGCGGTTTAAGCCTGTAGGCTGGAAGAGCAGGTAAATCCGTTCTTTCACAAGGCCGAGAGGTGATGACGAGGTTCGTAAGGACCATAAAGTGACTGCACCCATGCTGCCAAGAAAAGCCTCTATCGAGATAACGGGTGATCGTACCGCAAACCGACACAGGTAGGCAGGGAGAGAATCCCGAGGCGCTTGAGAGAACCCTGGTTAAGGAACTCGGCAAAATGATACCGTAACTTAGGGATAAGGTATGCCTTTATTTGTGAGTGGACAAGCATCACAAAGCGAATGAGGGTCGCAGAGAAATGGCGGTAGCGACTGTTTACTAAAAACATAGGACTCTGCAAAGTCGCAAGACGAGGTATAGGGTCTGACGCCTGCCCGGTGCCGGAAGGTTAAGGGGATTTGTCAGGGCAACCGAAGCATTGAACCGAAGCCCCGGTAAACGGCGGCCGTAACTATAACGGTCCTAAGGTAGCGAAATTCCTTGTCGGGTAAGTTCCGACCTGCACGAATGGCGTAACGACTTCCGCACTGTCTCAACCAGGGACTCAGCGAAATTGTAATGGCGGTGAAGATGCCGCCTACCCGCGAAAAGACGGAAAGACCCCGGCACCTTTACTACAGCTTGACATTGGATTTTGGGATATAATGTGCAGGATAGGTGGGAGACATAGAAGCAGGAACGCCAGTTTTTGTGGAGTCACCCTTGAAATACCACCCTTTATATTCTATGGTTCTAACCAAGGCCCCTGATCGGGGTTTGGGACAGTATCTGGCGGGTAGTTTGACTGGGGCGGTCGCCTCCCAAAGAGTAACGGAGGCGCGCGAAGGTTCCCTCAGGCTGATTGGAAACCAGCCCGAGAGTGTAAAGGCATAAGGGAGCTTGACTGCGAGGGAGACATTCCGAGCAGGTACGAAAGTAGGTCTTAGTGATCCGGCGGTTCTGCATGGAAGGGCCGTCGCTCAACGGATAAAAGGTACGCCGGGGATAACAGGCTTATCGCCCCCAAGAGTTCACATCGACGGGGCGGTTTGGCACCTCGATGTCGGCTCATCACATCCTGGGGCTGGAGCAGGTCCCAAGGGTTCGGCTGTTCGCCGATTAAAGTGGTACGTGAGCTGGGTTTAAAACGTCGTGAGACAGTTTGGTCCCTATCTTTCGTGGGCGCAGGATATTTGAGGAGCTCTGTTCCTAGTACGAGAGGACCGGAATGGACAAACCAATGGTGTTCCTGTTGTCGCGCCAGCGGCATAGCAGGGTAGCCAAGTTTGGAAAGGATAACCGCTGAAAGCATCTAAGCGGGAAGCCAACTTCGAGATAAGATATCCCATCTATTTATAGACTAAAGACCCCTTGAAGACTACAAGGTAGATAGGCCGGGTGTGTAATCACAGTAATGTGTTAAGCTAACCGGTACTAACAGGTCGTGAGGCTTGGCCACTTTTAAAAACCAATTTAGGTTTAAACGTTTTAATGTGAAGAT
>NZ_LT828581.1 GCF_900170035.1 Desulfamplus magnetovallimortis
ATAGTAAGGGAACGAAAAAACAAACTGGAAGAGATTCTTGGTGTGAAGTTTTCTTGATTAGAGCGTACCCTTTTTTGAATATCCGGTGTAAATTGTTGCTATGAAACATCACCCACCAGCCCCCTCTCCACCACTGAAGAGGGGGAGAATAGTTCAAAAAGGGTACACTCAAAAGATCACATGAAGTCAATTTTGAATACCCAGAACAAAAAAGTAGCATCATCCTGCAGGACAATCCCCTTACTTTACAGCAAAATCCTCACATAAAGGGTCGCTTCCGATACCGGAATACTCTACCCTTTTAACGCACCCTGCACACAGGGGATAGTAACGAACTGTATCCTCTCCATGATCAATGAGCTTTTCCATGGCTGCAACAAGTTTCAGGAATTTGTGTTCGGTCATGTCCGAACATTCAAATACCGATTTCTGGACACGGACGCCATATCCTTTAAGGGTCTTTACAACCCTGTATCTGACCCTGTTATCAACAATATCAAAACATACAAGTATAAACATAATGCCTTCTATGTAAAATCCCCTTCACTATACACCAGCAATTAAAATTTATGAAAGAACCGTTACACACCCCATTTTCATGCCAAAAAACGCTGCAACTGAACAATGGCGATCTTCATGTTATCAATGGCGTCCTGAAGGTTTTCAATGCGTTCACTTTTTGGGCTTTTTTTTTCCGCCACCTTTTTCCATGCCTCAAGATGAATCAGGGGATGCAGATAGCCCGTGCTGTCAGCTTCGATTGCACAGTAATCGCTTGTAAATCCCAAAAGCGAATGAATACGGCGGCACCCAAGGGGAGAGCCTGAAATCCTGCTCAACTTAAAATCCACCATATGGGGATTGTACTCGCTCCCAAGTGCCATGAGATAATGAACAAGATAGCGCGCCCGTGGCAAAAATCCGATGCTTTGAAACAACACCTTCTCCTCCCGGGCACTTATATCCTTTCCATCCCTGCATGTGGCTATAACCTGCCCCAGAGGAGGACAGAGCCGCTCCAGGTTAAAAAGCTCCGGATAATCCTTTGCAAAGGCTGCAAGCCTTGGATGCAGTACAACCTGATTATTTTTTTGAGCAAAATTTTCCCCTGCTGATGAAACACCATCCAGAATTTCAGGCAAGGCAGGGTTGACATTAGAGAGAAAAGAGAGCTGGGATTGCAGATCCCTTTTCTCACACCCCATGAAAAAAGATGGCTTTCCGTTTTTCCTGTGAATGCCAAGGGGCAGCTTCACAAGATTGCCAAAACCCTTGCCGCTTAACTGATCCTGCTTTGGAAAAACCTCAAGGTCAAAGGCCGAAATATCACGATTTACAGGTTCTGCAATATTGGAAAGAAATGACTTTACCCTTGATGCAGGCACAGGGCTTTTGAAAAAAAACCAGAAATGGTAACCCTTGTGCCCGCTGTACTCCAGAAGAGGCTTTATACCCTGCTCCGCCGAGATATCCATGATGCGACGAATCATATAGTTTTTTTCCCTGTATAGAAGTCGTTTATGGTCGGCAGAAAGCTTTTTGTCACGATATTCAGGGTGAATATCAGCATCAATGACACCACACTTCACAGTAGAATCTGCCTTGAGCAGATATATCCCGTAAGTCTTGATGCCGGAAAGATGCTCCTCAAGGTGGGAGATCCCCATTGCATATCGCACAGGTACATAGCCGCTTTTATTCTCCTGCCTGTCTGCCCACTGGCGGGCAAAGCAATCCTCCCGACCTGAAAAAAGCTGTAAGAACTGTGCCATAAGAGCCTGTTTCTCGTTCATTGTCTCAACAGGTGCGGCAGCAGCAACATCTCTTTTTTCATCCTGAAACTCTTTATCAGGCAAACTTTCCCCTGCACTGACAAGCTTTGTCAATCCATTAAAAAGCCCTTCCGGCAGATGACCTTCTGCCCTTTTTAGTTGAATTGCAAGTTCATCATCTTTTTCAAGTATTGCCAAAAGCTCCAGAAACGGCGGCCATGCCTGTTCAAAATCAGGATGTTTTGCAGTCAGAAATCTGAAAACATCAATTGCAAGAGAAATCTCACCTGAAATCTGTGATATTTTTGCCCATTCAAGCATTTGAGCAGGTTTAAGGCGCTGCCATAAGCCGCTCTTCTCCAGGATATTGCGGATATCCTGCGGCATCTCGTCTGCCTGGTCAATTGCCTTTTGAACACGCTTCAGCAAAAGCGTATAGTCGGTATCTGTTCTGCCTTCACTTTCAGCCCTCTGAGGCTGCTTCGCAGAAATATCACCTTGAATATCCAGATCAAAAAGCTCTTTTTTTGCTCCCTGTAATGACATTGACATAAAATTCCTCCTTGAATCCATTATACTCACTCAAAATCGACATCTTATTGCTTTTTAGAACTTATTGCATTTGTCTGAATCAGGATAACCAGGATGAATAGGATGTCCAGGATAGATAATCTTGTATTATCCTGTTAATCCTGGGAATCCTGATTCAGACAGTGTTGACAAGGCTTACAAGATCATAGGTGTCAACTTTGAGTACTCAATATAATGCAGCAATAAGAGATTTTTACAGCAACAGAAAACTACCCCATACTATCTTTAATGGCTTTAGATGCGTTTTTTTCAGAAGAGCCGTAAAAAAAACTGAAAAAAAGAGCTCTAATTCTCTTTTTATCATCAGATATGGAGTTTCTGGCATCCTTCAAAAAATCAACTTCACTGTAACCAAAAAGGGGGGTTAACTGTGGAAACACTATATGTTGTTGAACCAGGAGCATACCTTAAAAAAAACGGTGATTCCCTTGACATCGTCAAGGAAAAAAAGATAATCGGAACCATTCCTGCCAAAGGCCTTCAGAAGATTCTGATTTCCGGATATGTTTCACTAAGCGGTGCTGTAATTGATTTTTGTATAAAAAACAGAATCGAAACTGTCTTCATAACTCCCACAGGAAAATTCAGGGGACGCCTTATGATTGACGAGCATCGCCATGTGGCACTCAGAGAAGCACAATATGTAAAACTGAGCCAGGAGGAGTTCTGCCGCAATACCATGGCAATTATTGTAAAGGGGAAAATTGACAATATGGCCGCTTTCCTGCTCAAGAGAAACAGAAACCGCAAAGAGGATAAAATAAGAACCACAGCCATAAGACTTAGAGGTTTCAGTCAGTATCTGTCTGAATCACTTTCCAGAGAAGCCATCCGAGGAGTGGAAGGAGCCGCAACACGCATATATTTCATGGCATTCAACAATCTCCTCCATCACCCACATTTCACCTTTAAAAACCGCAGCCGCAGGCCTCCGCTTGACCCTGTCAATGCTTTGCTTTCATTTGTTTATACTCTGTTGACAAATGAGGTGCTTTCTGCAATAAAAATATGTGGACTTGATCCTTACAAAGGTTCTTTGCACGAAATCAGCTATGGCAGGCCATCTCTTGCCTGTGATCTTGTGGAAGAGTACCGGTGTATGATAGGAGACAGCCTGGTACTTAACCTTATCAATCGCAATATGATTAAACCCGATGATTTTGTAATCAGAAACAGTGTGCCATCCTCTTATATTGATGAAGAAGATATGAAAAAAAAACGTCCGGTTGAAATGAAACCATATCTATGTCGGGCTTTTATAACCTCATATGAAAAAATGATGACACATGGCTCTCCATCATATAGAAATCTGATCCGCAGTCAGGTGCGTCAGTTTTCAGATTATCTGCTGGAGCCTAAAAAAGGTTACAAAACTATATGTGTATAAAATATTTATTGTCTTAACCTACTAAATTTATTGTTCTTTGACAATTTGCGACTAAATATTTTTTCACTCCTACAGGGTACAAAGTATTCTCCATTTGCTGTCCATTCTTTTTTCTAATAATTCAAGACAGTTACCTGCCAAAGTTACCGTTTTATGTGTGAAAAAAATTTATTTATAATGATTTCAGTTATTTAAAAATTTTTTTTACATTTAATTCGTTGACTTTTTTTACCGACATCCCAAAACAGAGGAGGTGTGAAAAATCGCCTTGACAGAGCCGCGCCAGTCCTGTAAAAAAAACACCTAGAGTCAGAAACACTGCCCCGATTAGAGGGGATTGAGACTAAGCAGTTTAAACGGATTTCCGTTTTTATCCTGCTTTGTCAGAAACACTGCCCCGATTAGAGGGGATTGAGACAAAAACCCAAAACCAAAATAAAAAAAGGCATATAAGTCAGAAACACTGCCCCGATTAGAGGGGATTGAGACTTTTGTAACACCTGATTGAATGATTGCAGCCATACATTGAGTCAGAAACACTGCCCCGATTAGAGGGGATTGAGACTTTCCAGGTGTTCCAGAACTGCTTGTTATTCTTAGACTGTCAGAAACACTGCCCCGATTAGAGGGGATTGAGACTAAAGGTTCAAGCATAACCTTTTTAATAGTGATCAGGACTTAAGTCAGAAACACTGCCCCGATTAGAGGGGATTGAGACCTTGTACGCCCCTTATAGTCACTGGTGCTGGCGATGCAGTCAGAAACACTGCCCCGATTAGAGGGGATTGAGACCTTTTTAAAGGTTCAAGCATAACCTTATGATTTATTTTGATCAGGTCAGAAACACTGCCCCGATTAGAGGGGATTGAGACTAAAACCAGACCCGATACGATGTAGCGGGCACCTTCGGTCAGAAACACTGCCCCGATTAGAGGGGATTGAGACTTGAAGGAGATTCCAGATCGCCACCACGACCTCGATAGGTCAGAAACACTGCCCCGATTAGAGGGGATTGAGACATAGTGATCAGGACTTAATGGGCGTGCCTGATCGGTCTTGTCAGAAACACTGCCCCGATTAGAGGGGATTGAGACTTCGGCTGCTGATGCCGAGTGATTTACCGCCTCACTTCGGTCAGAAACACTGCCCCGATTAGAGGGGATTGAGACATCTTCGAGAAGAAGAAGATGTGGGCAATCTTCTTCTGTCAGAAACACTGCCCCGATTAGAGGGGATTGAGACCAGGTCGTCTCTATCGGACGAAACAAGGGACAGACACGTCAGAAACACTGCCCCGATTAGAGGGGATTGAGACCGGGGTAATTCATGCTAAAGACGCACTGATAGCATGAAGTCAGAAACACTGCCCCGATTAGAGGGGATTGAGACGATGCGATTGACCAATCTTTCAGCCAATTCGCACGCCAGTCAGAGTCAGAAACACTGCCCCGATTAGAGGGGATTGAGACCATTTCAAGTGCTCGAAGATAATGACAATCTTCG
>NZ_LT828582.1 GCF_900170035.1 Desulfamplus magnetovallimortis
GTGTAAAAGAGATGATCCATAAAGACCTTGAGATTGCCAAACGGGATAAATTGTGTTCAGATTCAGGTTATCCGGTTTGTTCATACCACGAGTAAGCTTAATGCCACTGTTTCTGAGAAAATCTCAAAAACAGAGCCAATAGAACATATTGTAAAAAAATAAAAACCTTATTAAATAACAGTATGATATCATAAATATGAAAAAAAATGATAAAATATATATTGCGGGACATAAAGGTATGGTGGGCTCTGCCATATGGCGAACATTAAAAAAACAAGGCTTTCCAAGGCTCATAGGTAAAACCCATGATGAGATGGATCTCACATCTCAAGGTGAAGTGAATGACTTTTTTAAAAGGGAAAAACCTGACCATGTTATTCTTGCCGCAGCAAAAGTTGGAGGTATTCAGGCCAACAATACAATGCCCGCAGAATTTATATACCAAAACCTTATGATAGAGGCCAATATAATAAATGCTTCATGGTGTTCAAATGTTTCAAAACTGCTTTTCTTAGGTTCTTCCTGCATATATCCCAAAATGGCAAAACAGCCCATGGCGGAATCTGCCCTTATGACCGGACCACTGGAACCCACCAATGAACCCTATGCCGTGGCTAAAATTGCCGGTATAAAAATCTGTGAATCCTATAATCGCCAATATGGAACGGATTTTAGAAGTATCATGCCCACCAACCTTTACGGCCCTGGAGACAACTTCAATCAAGATACCAGTCATGTAATCCCGGCACTTATGGCACGCTTCCACAATGCCAAAATGCAAAACAAAAAAAAGTTATTGTTTGGGGTAGTGGTAATGCCAAACGGGAATTTTTATATGTGGAAGATATTGCAAAGGCATGTATAGATCTTATGATGGCAGATAAAGATATTTATGATGAGTATACAGAACCCATGTGCTCACATATAAACGTGGGCAGCGGTGTTGAATGTACCATAGGGGAGCTATCGGCAATGATGGCAAGGGTTACTGGTTTTTCCGGCAATATTGAATTTGATTCATCAAAACCCGATGGTACCCCCAGGAAACTGCTGGACATATCAAAACTCATTTCCTTTGGGTGGGCACCTTCTGTTTCCCTTGAAGTGGGTTTAAGAAAGACGTATAGTTGGTATATGGAGCATAAAGTAAGCAATCAATAAACTCCACCTTGTAATATTTTAAACGAACATGGCCGGATTATAGTTCCATTGATCAAAATGAGCCTATACTCTTTTAAATAGATAAATCATTTAAATTATCATTAAAAACTCAGATGGAGAAGTAATAATGAATGCCCAACCACAGGAAAAGCCCCTGATGAACATGGGAGAGTATCTTGAACTGGAAAGAAATTCAAAGATCAAACATGAGTATTTTAATGGTGAAATCTTTGCGATGGTGGGAGCCAAAAAAAATCATATCCTCATTGGTGCCAATCTTACAGCAGAGTTGCGGAATAGATTTAAAGCAAAAAATTCTACCTGTAAAGTGCTGCCAAATGATATGCGGGTTAAAATAGATAATGATAAAGGTTATACGGGTTATACCTATCCCGATATTGCCATTACTTGTGGTAGTATTGAATTTGAAGATAACGAATTTGATACCCTTACCAATCCAATTGTTATTATTGAAATCCTTTCCGATTCCACCGAAGCATTTGATAGAGGTGATAAATTTGCCTATTATCGTGGAATCCCGACACTTAAGGAATATATCCTTGTTTCACAGAAAAGATGTCGAATTGAAAAATTTGTTCGAGAAAATGACGGTCTTTGGAGCCTGTTTTTATATGAAGAGATAAAACAGACAATGAAAATAGACTCCATCGACTGTGAGTTGCCATTATCTGAAATATATTGGGAAATTGAATTTTAATTACCCATTAATTAACCCTACCCATTAAAAAAAACGCCGATATCCCAAAGGACATTTAAAGTGATTCCTTTAACAGAAATGAAAATCATACAAATCGACATCACCAACGCCTGTATCAACCGCTGTTCCAACTGTACAAGGCTCATAGGTCACCACAAAAAACCATTTTATATGGATATGGATACATTCAAGCTGGCTGCGGATTCCCTTGTGGATTTTCCTGGAATTGTGGGTATGATCGGCGGTGAACCCCTTCTACATCCTGATTTTGAAGAGATGGCACTCTATCTTGCTTCCACAAGACCCGACAAAAAGAAAAGGGGCCTCTGGTCAACGATTCCCGAAGGAAACCGGTATGGTGCACTCATAAAAGAGGTCTTTGGCACCCAGTATTTCAATGACCACACAGTAAACACAATAAAGCACCAACCTGTCCTTGTGGCTGCAAGGGAGATGATTTCAGATGAAAAGAAAATGTGGGAATTCATTGATAACTGCTGGGTTCAGCGACTTTGGTCTGCCACCATAACCCCAAAGGGTGCATATTTTTGTGAAGTAGCAGCAGCCTTTGATATGCTCTTTGACGGAAACAGGGGATGGAAGATAGAACCTGGATGGTGGCACCGCACACCTGAGCAGTTTGGAGAGCAGAAAAAACATTGGTGCCCTAAGTGTGGGTGTGCAATTCCCCTTGAAAGACGTACAAGTACCGAGGGAAAAGATGATATCTCTCAAGGTAACCTGAAGGCACTTGAAGGGATAGGTTCACCTGGTGTAAAAAAGGGAAGAACAATCCTTTATAATAAAGGCCTTTCAGAAGAGTGGCATCCTGATTATAACTGGTATATGTCTGAAATAGATAAAGAAGAAGAAAAAAAATACAGAAAGCGTATTGCAGACAGGCTTTGTACCTGAAATGACTTAATACCGGGGAATAAATCATGTGGTTAAACGCATCCTGTTTTCTTGAATTTCAAATGTCGGTTCCAACCCCATTTTTGCTAATGCTTCGCCCCCGTAGTGGATGGCAGCAGTGGATCGCACGGGAAGAGTATGTTTTGTCGCCCAGCGTACCGGTGGTGGAGTTCACCGATTCCTTCGGCAATCTGTGCCAACGAATAGTTGCACCAGCCGGACATTTTTCTGTGCGTACATCCGTTGATATCGAAACTGCGGAGGCATCGGACACTGCACCCGGGGCACCATTTGTCGAAGTGCAACATTTACCCAATGAAGCCCTGCCTTTCCTCTATCCAAGCAGGTATTGTGAGTCAGATCGTTTCACAAATATGGCTGCATCACTTGTGACGGGGCGAATATCTGGCTATGATCAATGTAGTGCCATTGTTGATTATATAAGAGATGCAATACGTTATACCCCTGGTGACGGACAGCAGATAATCAGTGCCTCCGAGCTAAACCAGCTTGGACACGGAGTATGCCGGGACATGGCACATTTGGGTATTGCTTGCTGCCGAGCACTATCAATACCTGCACGCATGGTAGTTGGCTACCTTGAAGCACTTGAACCCATGGATCTACACGCCTGGTTTGAGGCCTATGTTGGAAATAGATGGTACACATTCGATCCCACACAAACCGATCTAAAGGGGGGGCGTGTAGCAATCGCTTTTGGTCGCGATGCAGCCGACGTTGCCATCTACACGCAATTTGGTGACCCAGTGGAACTGCTTAATATGGATGTTAGAGTACAACAGATGTCCGGCCCGCCCTACTGAATCAAAATTCAATGATAAGATGCTATGAAGTCATAAAACCTTTATGGCAAAATTCAACGGCCACCCCAGAACCATTAAAATAATGAGTGGAATTTTTACGGTAAAGATAAGTATATAACTGGAATCGCCTTCTTGAGGAATCAAAGGATTTGACGTTAAGGCCAGGTTCAGTGAGTTGAAGCAATCTCAATATCAAAAAGAATCATTAAGTTCTCTTTTAAGCTTTCAATAAGTTGAGCAGGAAGCCTGCCTATTTTTTTAGACAAGCGTTTGTTGTCAATGGCTCTTATCTGATCCATCATAATATCACAGCTTTGATGGACACCGGCTACTCCCTTTTCAATATGGACTCTTAATATTCGGGCTTCTTTTTTAACATTTGTAGTTATGGGACATATTAGTGTCGAAGGATGAGATATCTCATTTAAGAAATCAGTTTGTAAAATGACAACCGGTCTTGTTTTACCAGGCTCTGTTCCAACACGGGGATTGAGATCCGCCACCCATATTTCATATTGATGAACCGTCATATTCAATACCTTCAAACTCTTTTAATACAGAAATGGAATTATCCTTTACCAAATCAGATTCCCTTGCAAGCTCTCTTTTAATGATTTCTCGCTTATTCATTCTATTATAATATGTCAAAGCCTCATTAATATAACGGTTTCTGGGCTTTTGTACTATGGAAAGAATTTCCTCAGTCTCGCCAAATATTATGTCATCAATTTTCAGTGATACTGTTTTCATTTTATACCTCCACAATATGTTTCAAACAAATACCTTTAAAGCATACTTTTATCATATACCCTCATAGAATATCCAAATCATCAAAAAAAATCAATTAGGAACAGGGTTTAAATAACTTGCCCACTTGGAATAACCCTGTAATTCCAAGCGGGTAAGACTTCATCAAATACGATTTTCATGTTTTCTTTGAAACCTTCAGCGACCTTTCGACCGGTTTCATAGACCTTATCCACGATTTGGACAGTCGCTTTCAAACCTTTTCGTGTTTCAGTTTTTTCCATCAGCTCTTTGACAATTTGCATATTTTTAAAAACTACCCCCTGACATGCCCTTGTAACATGAGGAAATAAACGATGTTCAATGGGGTTGTATTTAGAACAATAAGGAGGATAGTGTGCAATTCGTATTTCGATCCCAATTTCATCAACAAGTTTTTGGAGATCCTCTTTAAACAGGTAATGGCGACTGCTGTTGCTTCCACCGCCATCGCATAATATAAGGATTGAAGGTGTCCTTTCGGCAAGCATGCGTGACTTGAAGCATTTTTCGATGATATACTCCAGGCACTTAGCGTGATCCAGATCACCAGATGTCGGCATTTCAGCCCACCGTGCCTGAACACTCTTGAATGAAGTTGTTACCACAAGCTGTTTATCCGAAAAAGGTGATGGGAATTGAGCTATCGGTATGAAGGCGCTGTAATGTGACAGCAACCTCAAATCAATATAGTAAATGCTTGATTTGACTCACCGTTTGCGGGGAAGTTCCGTTTGCTGAAGGCCCTTGAATGAGGCGCTTCACACGTGGATTTCTAACCGGAAGAGGATGGGATTCTGATAGCAATTAATAAGGTATGCTGTGAGCC
>NZ_LT828583.1:0-1215 GCF_900170035.1 Desulfamplus magnetovallimortis
TAATATGATATTGTTATTCATTACTCACACCTCTGTACTTTTTATCAAGTTTTAAGAAAACTTAATGATTTTTTTTGAGATTGTTTAAATTAGCTTTACGTGCCCTTAACGCCAACTCCTTTGATTCCTCAAGAAGGCGATTCCAGTTGGATGGTGCATGTATCTCAATTTCACGGCTGCTTGCATGGTCACGGATTCCCATGAGGGATTTGGGAATATGGGAAAATTTGGCTCCACCTTCGGCAAAACGCAAAAAAAGCTCATAGTCATGGGCAAGGAGCTCCTCTCTGTAATAACCAAAGCGGTCATGGAGTTCTTTTTTGTAGAGCTTGGAGATTCCGCAAAGATACCAGTTGGCAAAGCAGGCTTTAAAGGAATAGTCCGGCAGCAGGAATTTTCTAACGATATTGCCATGATCATCAAAAATTATCATGTCTGAATAGACAAAATCGGCTTCACTATTATTACCGTTTTCAAGGAGAGGAACCATCTCCGATAACATATTTGGATAGCAAATATTATCCGATGGCACATAGGTGCAAAGTTCTCCGCTGCAAGCCCTGAATCCTGTGTTAAGGGCTGCTCCCAAACCTCTGTTTTTTTCATGCTCTATACGTACAATGCGTCGCCCCTGTTCCGGGTAGCGTTTATGCCATATCCTTTCAATAACATTATTGTTTTCATCATAATATGAGGCATAGGAGGTTTCTGCTTTATCAAGATCTTTTAGAAAAGCATCTATTGTTGTTGATGTGTCATCTATGGAACCGTCATTGACAAGGACAATTTCAATATCTCCTGAGTAGTCCTGGAACCATATGGAGTCCAGACATGGCCGAAGGTATTGTGCCTGGTTATATGTTGGTACAATAATGGAAACTAACATATTAAATTCCTGATATACTTATCTTGCCGTGAAAATGACTATCATTTTTATATTTAGGTGTGATTGATACGTAATCAATCATGCCTGTTTACCGTAAAAATTCCACTCATTATTTTCATGATCCTGGGGTAGCAGTCGGAAATCGTTGATCAGCATTAAACTTTTTCATCAATTTTAGAATCTACAATCTCATATTTTAAATCTTCGCTCACTATCAGTTGATCTAAAATCAGCTCTCCTTCGTGTGCCGGGTTTGTGATAAGTCTATTTGCTGCCGGATTTATAAGGAAGTCAAGTTGTTCAAGCGGAATCTGGCCTATTAGTGCTTT
>NZ_LT828583.1:1315-3350 GCF_900170035.1 Desulfamplus magnetovallimortis
ATCTTAGGATGAGCAAGCTCCAGCACATCACCTCTTGCTACTCTACCTTTTATCTCATACACTACAGGACCATAGATACCGCGTTCTACAATGTCATCTACTGTATTGACTTTTGTCATCTTCAAGAATTCAAGATTTAGCTGATCAATAATATCTTTTGATAGACAAAGCATAGATGCACCACTATCAACTATAACATCCTCTAACTCTATCTTCTTAATCTCTTCTTCTTTAATGAGATTGTTTTTAAAATCTCTTAAATCATATAGAGATATCAATTTCAAATTTTCTAATACTTTACCCATATAACTCTCATCTCTTTGCGTTTTTGTTCATTCAGGATTTTTACTGTGACATTTAAGTCGCTTCAGAAAAGGAAGTGCCTCAAGAATTTCCCTATATTCGAAATGCGAAAGAACTCTTCCTGTTTTAATGAAAGAGCATGATTTGATACAAAGTTTTTCATCTATACTGACAAACCAGTCTGCGGCTCCACATCCTAAAAAAGTATCTTTTTGATTTTTCAGACGATAGCATGAACTGAGTTTGACATTGGGGGCTGGAAAAAACTTCACCAGTTGATGTAATTCATCCTCAGTGGGAATAAAGGTGGAGACCAAACCGGAGGCCCTTCCCATTGGTCTTAAAGGCAAAAGTAAAAAATCAGTGACACCTGCTTTTACCAATTTTTCAGCCGCAATCAATAAATCAGGAATTTCACCTTTACGTACCAACAAATTTACTGCGGGAATAGTTCCCCTGCATTCAGCAGCTTTATTAATTTCATTTTTTATGAAGCCGAGTTCCCTATGATGGTGCAAGGAAATTCGTGGAATTACCGTATGGGGAATTCTTGCCCAATCCACCGTTGGTACAGCTGATGTTGTAAAGGAGAGATCACAGCCAAAGGAGCTTAATTCGTTCAGAAGATCATAAAAATCTGCCTTTGCCGTTGGATCATTCCACAGAGTTGGCTCTCCACCCCCCAGTGTAACTGCAAAAACGCCATTTTTATCACAGCTTTCAACCATTTTGACTACATTTTCCAGTTTCCAGAGGGTTTCTCCATCTTTGCCGCTGTCTGCATAGCAGAAGTCACAATTTTTTTCACATCGGGAAGTCAGTGCAATGGAGATATGAACAGGTTTCCACGAAGCATTGGGATTATGGGCAAGCTTAACAATATTGAGAGATTTTCGTGGAAAATAACACCAATCCCCAAACGGAAGATGTGCTGATCTCATTTCATTCAATTTAGTTCTCTTCCTTTCTCTTTAGGATATCATCCATCGCTTATAGTGCGAACCACTCTATCTGGCGAATCCCAGAGCCACCGGCAGAAAATATCTGTAAGATTGTCAACTCTTATCCATGAGTCACTTGTAATGCACTGGATGAACCCCTCGGAATGGGAACCAGACAACAAAAACTGCCTGATCATTGAAAAACGTGCACCCAGTTTTTTCATCATCTCATCCTCTTCGGGATCAAAAAACTCTTGATATAAATCCGATTCTATCTGGTTGTCAATTCGGCTGTAAATTAAAAGAGAAGCTTCTTCACATGATTCCATCTTTGAGGGAATATTGGAAGGGTCATTAAAAAAAATTTCTGATTCAGAGCAGAAGGAGCCAAGTTGTATGGCAAATTCCTCAATAGTATTTACACGCTCATTATTGAAGTAAACCCCGCTCTTTGGACGACAGGTTTCAGCAGACTCAAAAAAATCAGCCACAACCTCTTCCGGTTTAGGATCCCATCCGCTATCCAGCAATCCAGGTATTTCCAACCTGCAGTTGTCTGGATTTTCAATACCGACTTCAACAGGTATTCCGTCAAGACCAACAGTTAAAATCACATGATATGCACCGGAATGATCCGATGGATTACCATACCATATCAGAACTTCTGGCTGCCGTACTATTTCTTTGGATATAGATTGTGATTTCATAAGCCTCCATATAATAAAAGGGTTGTATTACAAAGCCGTTTTGTTAGCCAATGTATTGATTTTTGAGATGTTTCATTCTATTAA
>NZ_LT828584.1 GCF_900170035.1 Desulfamplus magnetovallimortis
TGTTCCTAAGGGGTTTTTCTACTTGGTCATGCTTGTTTTATGGACAAATTTAAAGCTTGATTTGCAATTTGTCCATTTATATGTAATATATTAGTATTTCAGTAGGTTGTCAACTCATCAAAACAAGATTTGAAAAACAGGCTCTCATGAATTACATACCAAGAACACTTGAAAAACATATCAAATTACTGGCTTCCAAATTTCCGGTTGTTACTCTGACTGGCCCAAGACAATCCGGAAAATCAACATTGGTACGTCACGCATTTCCTGAAAAACCTTACATATCATGTGAAGATCCGGACATTAGACTTTTTGCAAGTCAAGATCCAAGAGGCTTTCTTAAGACCTATCCAAATGCTGTCATTGATGAAGCCCAGAAGGTGCCTGAAATTTTTTCATATATCCAGACAAAGGTAGATTTAGATGATGAGCCAGGCCAATATATCCTCACCGGTTCGCACGATTTTCTTCTTTTTGAAAAAATTTCACAATCCCTTGCTGGACGTACCGCAGTGCTGAGGCTTCTTCCATTTTCGCTTCAGGAAATTCATGGGTTCTGCAACTTTAAAAATCCTGATGAGTATCTTTTTAATGGCTTTTACCCAAGAGTTTATAAAATGAACATCATGCCCTATGATTTCTACTCTTCTTATATTCAGACGTATATTGAAAGAGATGTCAGATTAATTAAAAACATATCTGATCTTGGACAGTTCCAGCTTTTATTAAAAATGTGTGCTGGTAGAGTAGGGCAAATGCTTAACTTATCCTCTCTTGGAAATGAATGCGGCATTTCCCATACAACTGTAAAATCATGGATATCCATACTTGAGGCAAGCTATATTATTTTTCTTTTAAAACCCCATCATGTTAATTTCAGCAAACGCTTGGTTAAAATGCCCAAATTATACTTCTATGATACGGGGCTGGCTGCATTTTTACTGGGGATCAATTCAGTTGAACAAATTCAGACGCACTATAACAAAGGGGGTTTATTTGAGTCCTTTATTGTGTCTAACATCATTAAGAAGATGCTAAATGCCGGACAGGAAAACCGATGTTATTTCTGGCGAGACAAAAATGGTAATGAAATTGACTGTCTTGTGGAAAATGGAGAACAGTTGCTTCCTATAGAAATCAAATCCGGTAAAACAGTGACCAGTGATTATTTCAAAGGAGTGGACTATTATCGCAGGATTGCGGGAGAAAAAGCATCTCATCCTTTTATTATATACGGGGGAGACCATGAACAGATGAGAAGCAATGCTCATGTGATTCCATGGAAAAATGTGGACAAAATTCTATTTTAAACAGACATCACCTTAATAATAAAATGCCACATTGATATTCTGGTCATTGGTGTCTTGACATTTGATGAAATTCTATGACGGATCTCGTCCCAGTCGGGTAAGCGGGGGGTGTTGCCACCCCATAGAGCCGTTACCGGCTCACTCACTCCCCTAAGAACCGGACGTGTGGCTTTCACCACATCCGGCTCAAGCCTTTCAAAAGTCTTTGGTGAGACCCGACTTTTTAACCGTCCATTTCTGGCTTAAAAGCCTTCACAATACGCACCTGTAGACGACGTACGTTTCGATGTGCACGATTCCAATTTATGCCGTGCCATTCAATCGGTTTACGCAGGCTCGCGCCAACAGCTTCTATGGCTGTTCCCATTCTACGAATTCCTGTTTCTACATCGTTCTCAGATTATCTTGTGATGAAAGACCGTCCGGAAGTCTGCGCCTTTTCAGGTCAGGGCAAATCTTGAACCCCTATCCGCACCATTACAGCACGACATTTGCTTTTTCCGGAATCCTTTACCCGCTTGCCCATGGTCTCCCCTTACGGTTAGATTTCCACATGTGTGGAGGCAATCGGGCTTACCACGTTCCGCGTAAATATCTTAACAAGTGACTTAGGCTCCACCTTTAGACCGACGGCGCTACATCTGCGTCGGAAGAAAACATAGCTCCCGATCCTGGCCGCTCACCATTTTGGTTCAGGCATATCAGCACCTTTTGCCTGTTTGTAATGACGATCTTTATCAGTGATTCAATTATGTTAGCCATATCACTCACCCCTGGCTCCCAACCGCATCGGTGCTCGCAGTCGCCATCTCCCCTCACGGTTTGATGACCATCCGAAGATGAGGCTTCCTTTGTCCCCACGCTCTTTATTCAGCAGGTAGGGTATTGATGGCAGAACATTAGGTTATGTCATAAATTTCTTTAAGCATAACAAATATTTACGCGACTTCGTGTCGCACACGTTTAATTAATTACACCCAAAGATACCTGCTTGATTTTAGTCACACTCAAATTTAGTCTTAACTTTTTTGCTTGTGAGTAGATTATGTCACCTTAAAATAACAGAGCCATTTCTGACCCTGCCATAACCTATTTAATCTTCGTTCAGCCCAAATTCTACAATTTCAAAAACAACTTCTGGATCTGTACTTACAAGATGTAAATTTACCCAGAAAGACACTTTATCAAGATAAAATTCAGGAATGTGGAGGATTTCAGAGATCTCGTCGAATGTAGCGGGCTCGGGTAGGTTTGAAGTTAAGCCTTCAGTGTTTTTACCAATCCCCGTCAATACCAGTTGTCCATAAATATTTATCGACATATCAAACCAGTAGGATAGCCCTTCAAGTTGATATGCGTTTACATGTAATTTGTTTGATGCGACAGAAAAAGTGTTAATCAAAATGAGCTTTCTGGCATCAAGTATTGTAATCATGCCGTCATTGTCAAGATCACAAATAGAACACTCACTTGCTTGTTTATTTTTGTATTCATAAATAATATTGACATCATCTCTGTCAACATCTCCATCAAAGTCAAGATCGCCCTCTATAATGCACTCAATGAATTTATTATCCGGAGCTTTTTGCTCTTTCTCTCCATTACTATGATAATCGACTTCAAGTAAAATATTGGGGGCATAATTTATCTCCATCTTAGCTGTGGTATTTACCCCAACTGGAACATTTTTAAAAAGAGAGGTCTTTTTTGCTTGGCTATCAAGGAAAAAAGTCATCAGATCAAATGAGTCTCCCTCTTGGGCACCATCAGAAACAATATCTAAAGAATACTCTTTTGTTTTATCACCGTATAGAATTATCATCTTTCTATGATTTGAAAGGGGTATTGCAATTCCTGTTTCCATATCTCCCGCTGGCTCCCCAGATTCATCAAATCCGACCCAACTTCCATCACTACATTGAACTTTAGGACTCACAGGGGAAAAAATCACATATTTCATTAGATATTTTTGAATGCATGCCCATGTCATACATGGAAATCCTGGAAGGTATGACCCCCCTTTTCCATTCGTCCAATCTTCTTTAAAATAATCTTCTGTAGATTCTAGAAGATCAAGTACATGTTTATATCCCAAGGTTAAACAGTCTTTCAAAGCTGTGGTCGATGGCGCAATTCCCGCTGTTACTGCATTTAATTTCAAATCAAACGCAATCAACATGGTTGTTGCAATACCATCAGCTACTTTTATGGGATCATTATCCGCTTCTCCTTGAGTAATCAGATTAGTAGCTTGACAAATATCGTGTGATGTACCTACAAATGAAACAGCCTCCGCGGGGCTAAAAGATGTAAAAAACAAACCACACCCAACTTGTTCTCCACAAGCATAGAGAGCGTTGGCTAAGTCAGCATCAACTTGTTCTCCAGTATCTATTAGAATAGGGTTGTGAACATCAGGATCTGAATCAATTGCATCTGGGACTTGATCGTTATCTCTATCATTGGTGCCTGAAAATGCACTTCCAATGAAGTATGTCTCATTAGAATTGGAAGTATTTGTAAGATTTATAATCTCAGAACTATCAATATTAATAGAAAATAATTCACCCCCTTGAGAATACACTAAATGAGAATTATCTAACCAATAACATGCATATGCACCTTGCCCCAATGGGATAAGTGTTTTTTTATTCCCTCCAGAAGGCCAATCATGTATGTCAATTCCGCTCGGTGTGTAAATAGCCATAGTCCTTACAGCTACTTTTGAATAGTCCGGACTCCAAACTGCATAGCCTTCACCCCTACTACGACTTGAACTATTACCGGCCCAAGCAGAGTAAGTATTTGTATTTAAATCTAAAATATGAAATTCGTGCCTTCCTGCTGCATCTGACCACACTTCTGTATTTGAAAAGACTATTGTATTTTCATCAATCCAACCAAAGGATGTTTTATGTGTAGCTCGGCCTCTAACTGCATAACTGTTCATAATTTTTCGAAGATTAGTATTGTCGGTGCCAACAATCCAAGCTTCTTGTATGAAAAGGCCTTGATCTTCAACTCCTTTTCCAAAGATGATTTCATTGCCATCGGGGGAAATATCAAAATGATTTGAAGCGCCACCGCCACTTGGTACATTAGTGATTTCTTGGATTAAGTTTCCATTAAAATCAATCACTCTAAGATTTGCAACCCGCTTACCAGAAATATAATAAGAATAAACAATCTGCTGATTGTTTTTATTTATCCTAAAGCTCCCAACATTATACGGAGATTCTAAAAATGTTAATTGGTTTCCATAAATAATAGAAGTCCCATTATTCTCTACTGTCCAAATATTGTAAGCTCCTGAGATATCAGAATTGATGAAGCCATTAATCGTTGGATCGTTTTCATTG
>NZ_LT828585.1 GCF_900170035.1 Desulfamplus magnetovallimortis
ACAGGCGGATAAACTTTTAGTGCGTTGAAGGAATAGAGTATTAAAAGTTGAACCGAATATTTACCAGTATTGGATGGTTTGAGTTTTTTGTAATGATCACTCGAACCGGAGTCAAAACTTTCAAATCATACACTCTGTTCTTTTTAACACATTCAACAAGTTTGGTGGTTTTAAACCTGTTAAAGAGCGTTTCAGGAAAACGGTTGGTTACAGCATAAAGGTTGATATTGTTTTCATCGTTCAGGGTTTTCATTTTTTTATAGTTTGTAAAGTGTCCATAAAACTCTTCAAGTGCAGCCATATTGAACACTTCCCGAAAGGATTTGAATGATATAAGATTGTGTTCATTGAGATTTTCAAATCCCTCATAGTAATCTGGATTGACGTCATCAAACAGGACAGATGAATGTTTTCTGACAACGACCAGATCAAGAAGTTGTTTTTTAAATGACAAATCAACCTCAACCGTGACCTCACACCCGAGTTTTTCAAACAGAGGTGTCATCATCAAGCCGAGCAGTCGATGCCAACTGGTTCTATCTTTTTCTTCATTTTCTGGTTCCGTCTTATTTTCTTCCATAATATGAATATAATCTGAATGGTTGGGTTTTGCAAGTTTTATGGAGCCCCCGTCATTTTTGTGCTGGTGTTGATTCTCACTTTAACCTGGCTTGAATTTTCTGATTATTTGAAACAGTTCAAAAGTGTTTCAAATTAATTGGCTTTTGTGTTCATATATTGTAAGCTTTGTTTTTCAAAAACGTGAAAAAAAATCACGTTTTTTTAAGGTCACGCGTTAACAGCCAAAGCCCGTGTAATCTGGCTCAATCCCTGATTGACAAGCCCCAGACCCTCTTCAAGTTCGGACGGCTGGTTGGGGGCTGCGTAACAGTTACATTTCAAAGATGCTGAAATAACAGGGTTTTTGAAATATCGTCTGGATGTAATTGACGCCCACATCCATTTCCACCCAGTTTCCGTAACCCTATAGAATGACTTGCCATTCTGTTTTTTGATGGCGCCCCGAAGGATCAATTTTCTGATTTCATAGCGAATTTGGGCGGGATTTTGAAAGTGGTTGTCCAGAACCTCTTTGAGGGTAGCGGTTTTAAAGCCGTCCGCTCTGTATTTGGGCTTGATCAGCTCTTCACATAGAGCGACCTGACGCGGTTTTCTCAAATCAGGTGCAGCCACGTTGTTTCCATTTTTATCGGAAACGGGCTGATTGAAAAGTTCTGGTTCGTTCTCACATATAGTGGAAGGATCAACGTCGGCGCAGCAGTCGAGCATGCGGTTGTTTGTTCCCAATCCGGCCCAATAGTAAGCCTGTAAAAACTGTACAGGTTTCTTGAGTCCCAGCGATTTGGGACTGTTGATTGTGGTTTCGGTACGGATGAGAGTGCTGTTTTTGTTGTACTGCTTGACGGAGTTCCCTCTGAACCAATGTTTCATGCAAGCATTGTTCTGATAGAGCCTTCTGAATGACTTTGAGCCGGAGTTTGCAGGTTTTTTGCTAAAAAACTGAGAAATGGAGTCGGGCGATCCGATCCTGGAAAATTTATCCAGCATTCTGTCAAAGAGATTTGTGCAGAAGGTGGCAGATTTGAAAATGACATTGGAGCAGACTTCGACCTGTGTGAGATACCACTCATGTTTGAGGTATTTTGAGCAGGTGGAATAGGTGCCCTTGTCAAATTTGAAAAAGCGGTTCATCCAGTAATTGATTCTTTCCTGGACGAGGCTGCCCTGAAGATCTTGTGCCGCCTGTTGAAGGGCATCCGGATTTGAAACATCAATGAAAGAGTTCTCCTTCATTTTATATGTGACACCTTTCTGGTCGAGTTGGTGTTGGATGTAGTTGTGACCGTTGAAGTAAAACTCGCTTTGAAAGGGGAGATAAGAGGATATTTTGAGGTAGCATGGGCCACCCAGTACCTCATCGTGGATGTAGATGTAGTACTGTTTGACAGGTTTTGTGCATTTGTACAAGTTTTGATATTTTTTACCTTTTTTGGTGGTGAATTCCCTTGATGCCACAGTCTGTACATGCTCGGTATCGGTGAGGATGCAGAAAACGTGATTTCCGTTTCCCTTGAACTCTTTTGCAAAAGCGTCTTGAACAAATTCAAGTTTTGCACCATTTTTTACCACCACCCAGGTTTGGCCACCAGAATATGTTGACGCCGATTTTGTCAGCGTACTTTTTGATGTGAGAGTTGAGCTGATCTGTGAAGATTCTCATCACTCCGTTGGTCTGTTTTGAGAATCCCATTGATTTCAGGAAATGGACAACAACACCGAGGGAGAAGAAAGGTCGGATGTAACCCCGGACAAGGACTCGATCAAAAGAAGAGTAACCGAACTTGATGTTTTTTGAGAATTGGTTTTCGAAAGAGTTGTTCATGGGAATTCTCCTGTCTCAAAGGGTTATTGATAGATCCATTGATAACGGAATTTCCCAGGCGTAGTCAAGATTTTGAAGTAGTTTGGCAGGATTTGAACTTTAGTTCGTTAAATAGTAAGCTTTGTTTTTCAAAAACGTGAAAAAAATTCTCGTTTTTCTGACATCATACATGCATCGAAAGCTCCCGTGTAATCTGGCTCAACCCCTGATTGACAAGCCCCAAACCCTCTTCGAGTTTGGACGGCTCCGCAGAGGTAGATAATGCATGTTCCATTTTTTGACTTTTGATGAAAAAAGGGGACATATTTCTGTATATCCTGTATATCAACTTTTTGTTGACATAAAGCCAAAAGGGGGAAAGGGGGACAGGTCGATAAATGAGAATGAGGAAAGGAGATATTGATATGGCACGCATTCCGAGAATATTGATAAACAGCATAGCCGGTGGTACTGTATATCACATCATGTCACGCACAGCCCTTGATGGTTTTCCCATGAAAGATGGGCATCCTTCATATCATCCCAAAAGTAGTTTACACTTTTTTGATGGAACTTCCCGATAAATGGACATGTGTCCCAGAAAGTGTAAACCGGTAAATGAAGCATGCCGAAAGATGATGAAAAAGATTATTTATTGAAGCTGATGAAACAGTTCAGCCTTCTCTATTTTCTATTTTGTGGAGGTACTCGGATTTTGCTGCATGGACAACCATTTTCACATGCTGATCCGGATGTTTCCTGAGTCAAATTTTACCGATGAAGAGATTCAGGAACGGTTTGAGCAATTTCACGCTGACCTTGGTGATGGCAGGTAAATTTTCACCGGAAGAGTTGCCGTCATTACGTAAAAAATTATCAAGCCTTTCTGATTTTGTTCGGGAGATAAAACTTGGCTTTACCCGATTTTAT
>NZ_LT828586.1 GCF_900170035.1 Desulfamplus magnetovallimortis
AGTTTCAAACACGAATCTCTTGGTTCAGTGTTACAGGATAGCTATATGCTGATTCAAGGGAGTTTTTCACGGTAAAGCTCTGTCATCTGATCCTGTTGAATTTAAAAGCATAGACATGGAACAAATCTCAAAACGGTACTTCAGGATCATCTGGAAAAAGAGCTCAAGAAATGCAAAGGCGTTATCATTCATCCGCTGATGATGAATCATAACGCCACACAACCCCTCTTCAATACCCTTCCTTATCTGACTCATCAACATGGCCCACTCCGATGGGGCATCAATGGCCTTGAGCGTGTGCAGATCCACATTAACAGGGAGTTCTCCGAGTTTTTCCGGCACAGAAGGCTTAGCACCTTCAAATCTTGAAACACCTTCATAATCAAGATCTGCAAGAATATCCATGCACTCTTCAGAGCATCTGTTCCAGGGGGGAGTAAATATTTTGTGAAAAGAGCCTCCCAGTATTGATTCAAGGCGCTCCTTACCCCGCTCAAGATCATTTTTTATTGCCTCAAATGAACGTGAAGGGCCAAACTCCTGTTTTTTACCAACACTTTCATGATTAATATGGCGCCACCCGTGGTGATGCCAGCACCAGAGGTTACTATTCTGATTTTTCACGGTTGCTGAAAAATTCTCTTTACCGGATAACAGTGGTTTATGTTGCCGGTATTTTTCAATATTCAGCGAAGCGATTCTATCCTGTATGGTATCCCATCTTGCATATGTTATCCATGTGGGGACAACAGCAAGTGCAAGTGGCATATCATATTTGGCAAAAATAGAGAGAAGTCGGAAAAAACTGTTCCCAGGCACGCCAATATCATCAGCACGAAAAAAGACCTTTACTGAAGAAGCACCCAAGTTAATATTTTCAGAAGTGTCATCTATGGCATGATCTCCTGTTATGCCCATTTCAATGGTGCGCTCAAGTTCCACCTTGACCTGATTCTCTTTTAATTGATGAAGCCATATTGAAGATGGTGTATATTTCAACTTTTCAACAATCTCCTTTTATTCAAGAGATACAAACAATATCTTTATAATCCATAATCGCCCATTGAGCCTAATGAAACTGCTGAGATAAACATTGATAAAAAGAAAAATGAAATTCCAACAATTCTTCAAGACATAAGTTCCAAAATTTTAAACATATCAATGGGTTACAAAATAGTTTTTTTAACAGTTGACACCATTAAAACCGTTTGATATGAAAAATCTGTTTGGCTGTACAAATAATATTTCACCACCTTGTTTTAATATGAGTAACCAAACGGTTTGTCTGTTACCCGAGATTATCCAGAGGACTTTGCACCACGGAAATATCAATGGAGGCTATCCGGAAAGAGCGTGGTTCTATCTTTCGAGCCTTTGGCTGCTCGAACGTAAATCAGCCTGCGTTCGAAATCAAGGTCATGGACACGTAGGCGGATGCATTCCATAAGGCGCAGTCCGCTGCCGTACAGTAGCCTGGCCATAAGGAGGTGGATACCCTGCATGTGGTTCAGCACACGGATCACTTCGCTCTGTGTCATAACGACCGGATGCCGTGGATGCCTTTTAGCACGAACAGGTTCGAGATTTTTATCGACTGGGATGTCAAGGACTTTTTTGTACAGAAAAACGATTGCATTTAGAGCCTGACGCTGGGTGGATGCAGCGACATTCTCTTGAACAGCCAAATGAGAGAGAAAGGCTTCTATCTCCCTTTTTCCCATATTGCGGGGATGGGTTTTGGCTCCATGGTATCTGATATACCGTAAAATCCAATCGCAATAGGTTTGTTCGGTGCGATAAGCGTAATGGTGATACCTAAGTACCTGTCGTACCTGATCCATAAGCCGTAGTTTAGGATCAGGGCGAAATTGTTTTAAATTTTCCATACTATTGCCGTTAGCATTCAATAGATGGAAAAGTCAATGGATTTTTTTCCAGATTTTGCCTTTAATATTGCAATAGGTGGAAAAAATTCTTTTCTATAGAATCAATAGACGGAATTTTTTCCATCTATTATAACTGTTAACTTTTTATCTTAGAATTACGCAACTCAATCGCCATATTATTAGGTTGAACTGGGGTATGTGCAGTGTGACAAAAAAATATTATTGCAATATTTATTACTATTTGACATTACGTGAAGTAACAATATTTCTATTTTATTTACAAGACTAAAAACAAGTTCAAGGAGACGGTATGAAGTTTAAGAATTGTTTACTATTCAGTATTTTTACCTGGCTCTATTTTATTAGTTTACAGATCTGTTTGGCAGAGGAAATGACAGTAGATGATCAGGGTGATGTTGGACTTCAACCATCTATAGCCGTTGATAGCAACAATCTGCCACATATTAGTTATTATGACATAACTAATAATAGTGTTAAATATGCCAAGCGGACATCATCGGGAAGTTGGTTGACAGAACTCGTTGATAATGTAGCTCAAATTTATGAGTTTAAACTCGATGTTCGAGTTTTTTTATGAGTATATTGGTATGATTATTGCTGAAACACTGAATACTCAAGAAAACCCGAAACAAACTAATCAATTTAAACATTTAATCTGTAAAA
>NZ_LT828587.1 GCF_900170035.1 Desulfamplus magnetovallimortis
TACTTACACCCGTAATTGAACGATATTCTGCACTTCATGAGTGGTATTCCGAATATCCTGACCCATGTTGAGATCTACAGTCAATGTCTCTGTTATAACGTTGAAATTTTTCATGGTCGTAAGTCCACCCATTTACATATCGTTTTTAAGCACTCAGTCTAACCTCTTGAAATGTCTCGTTTTTAGCTCGTGGACTGATCTGAATAACTACTTTTTGATTCATTTTTTTTGAGAAACTCCAGCAATTTATCAACTGTAAAACGACTGAAATGCCCATTAAGTAGATGAGAAACCTCAGCTTGCTTAATGCCTAAAAGTTCAGCCAATTCTCGTTGTTTCATCTCTTTTTTTTCAATAGCTCGACAACATGAAATCCCACTAATCCACGAGTTTGTAGTTCTTCAGCATTTTCAAGCCCAAGGTCAGCAAAAACATTTCCACTGCTTTCTTCAAATTCAATTTTATTGTTCATTTTTCTCAAGTTCCTTTGCTTCCTTGTAGCGTTTTTTTATCAAGTCTATATCTTTTTGCGGCGTTGAAATTTCCTTTTTGGCTTTCTTTCGGTATGCTTCCTTATCGTATTTGATGGCTATCTCAAAAACGCCTGAACGGACCAGCGGGGCATTTGAACAGAAATTTACGGTTTCACCTTGCGGGTCTACCCCAAACCGTAACTCTGTGGGTCTAATTAAGCGTGTCCTACCTCACGTGAAATTAGAACCCCACTTAACGATTATAGACGTTTCTTCTATGGCCTACCCGAACCACCAGGACGGTCAAAATATTATGCTCAATGGTTGAGAAGACCCGATAGTCACCTACTCTATGTCGCCAATACCCACGGTATTCATGCTTCAGGGGTTTTCCCGATGCTGTGGGCTCTTCGGCGATATCATCCATATAGTCCATGATGCGTTTGGCAATGGGCTTATCCAGCTTTGAAAGCTCTTTGGTGGCCTGAGGCGTGTATTCGATTTTATAGGCCAAGTTGCTTCCTTACCTCATCTGAAGAAAGGGGTTTTTCTCCGCTTAAGATAAATTCCTCGTGGGCTTGCTCTGCAAGATATAGGTCTTCCAGATCCTCAAGATGGCGTTCAAGGGCCTGTACCGCATAGAAGCTTTTTGACCGATTCGTTACGGTGGCAAGGTGGTTGAGTCTGGTCTCAAGTTCTTCCGGTAATCTCACTGACAACATGATGGCACCTCCATTATAAAAAATGTATGTCATGCCATACTTGTATGACAAAATAAGATAGAAGTCAATGGAAGGGGGCTACCTCCCCCCCCCATTACAAAAAATACCACCACAAGTATGATATTGTCAACAAGGTATACCTTGCTGGACACATTTAAAAAAGGTGTTATAAAGGTCTTTTTTTGGATTGTTGACACTATTTCTAAAAAGGCTAAAAGCTTCTTGACAGTTTGATGGACAAGTCAAATACGACACGTGTGTCGGATTTGAAATGTAACACAAGAGCAACATATATCCTTGATGCAGCTTTTCAGCTTCAGGAAGAAGAGGTAAGTTAACCTTATCAAAAAATGGAGAGGGATACACCATGCCACCAGGGGCAGCCGGAACCAGTGAAATGATTTCCGCTGGCACCGGTTGATTTGTTTGATAAGCTGGATGCAGTGAGGGTGCAGAAGGAAGAAGGGCTTCAAAATGCTCAGATCGCTGAAAATATGGGTGAATCTGAAGATTCAATAAACAAACTATCAAAACTCATAAAAAATGTACCATGGCCAGAGATTTTATTTTTTGCCAAGGCTTACCAAGAAGGTCGTGGCCATTCAAAAGAGCCAATTGGCCATTTTACAAACTTTACAGAGGGTTGGTTTCGCAACTCAGGTATGACAGAGATACCAGGGGCAGCAGTAGTTGTATCTATCTGCTATGCATACTATGCACATCCGAAAAAGGAGATTCCCTTGCCAGGCAGAAGAAGAAACACCAGGGGCGGGGGTCACGATAGATACATCCAAATCTGGACAGATCGTTTTCTCCGTGCGTGCGTGCGTGGGGCGGGGTGAACGCTGCGTTCCCCCCCTTGCAATGATCTCTTACGTTTTCTCCGTGCGTGCGTGGGGCGGGGGAAAGTTAAATCCCCTCTACGTCGAGGGTTTTGACGTTTTCTCCGTGCGTGCGTGGGGGCGTGGGGCATACG
>NZ_LT828588.1 GCF_900170035.1 Desulfamplus magnetovallimortis
GAAAAAGATCGACTCACTTCGATTTTCTAACAGACGAGGAACTTACTGCAATGGAACAGGCCGTCAGAGATGGGTACTAAAAAAGTTGGGTTTGGTTATAATGTCGGCCATTTGTCTGAATCAGAATTGTTTTTGAGATATCGCCGTTCATTAAATTTGACAAAACTTTTTATTGTATATACAATAAGCCCATGAAGTACGAATGGGATGAAAATAAAAATTCTAAAAATAGAGCCAAGCATAAAGTCGACTTCAATCGAGTGACGGATTTTGAGTGGGATAGCGCTTTTGAATATATGGATGACCGCCAAGACTACCATGAAATCCGCTATTGTGTATTGGGATACATTGGTGTTCGGATCTTTCATCTGACATATGCATATTGAGATGACACTGTCCGAATTATTAGCTTGCGCAAGGCCACCAAAAAAGAGGAAAAACAATATGCCGAAGCTTAAACCAGGAACCATTTTGGTCACAGATGAAGAAGATCAACGTATCAAAGAAGCTATTGCTACTGACCCGGACACTTCTGAGATGAGAGATGAGCAATTTGACCAAATGCGCTCTGTCAGTGAATTGCATCCAGAAATTGTGGAAACGTACAAGCGGACTCGTGGGAAGCAGAAGAGACCAACAAAAACACCGATATATATCCGTTTGGACAGTGATATTATTGAGCATTTCAAGTCAGATGGCAAAGGTTGGCAAACCAAAATCAATGACACTCTCCGTAAATCTATAAATTCTCAGTATGCGTAAGTCCAGTCCGACACACAACGAATAACGATAGATCGTGTGAGGCGACAGCCGAACCACGATCTTATCAAGTCATTCAAGCCGACCACGTGAACGGGAGCGGCTAAAGTTTAAGTTATTGGCGCGGCGGCTTAATTCAGCGGTAGCGAGACTTATGGGTTGCCATGGATGCAGGCTCTCAATGTGCATAATGGCTTTTTGTTTGCATCCAATGCATTATAATTATTGAGTGTACCCTTTTTGCATTATTCTCCCCCTCTCCAGAGATGGAGAGGGGGCCGGGGGGTGAGGTTTGGCAGACAGGATGATCAAAAAAGGGTACACTCATAATTATTTACCATATTTCAGGTCAACACTTGTAGACATATCCGAACTGAACCATTGCCCATTTTATTACGATAAATACCAAATGGAGTTATGGCCTTTCCAAGACCAACGACATTCCTTGTCCGCCACCGATGCAAAGGCTTGCCAAGCCAAGCTTAAAGTCCCTTTTCTTCATCTGCATGGCCAGGCTGTAGGTGATTCTCGCACCGGTACAACCGATGGGATGCCCGATGGAGATTCCGCTGCCGTTCAAGTTGCAATGAGCCGGGTCTATCTTCAGTTCACGCATGCAGGCAATGGCCTGGCCAGCAAAAGCTTCGTTCAACTCCACGCAGTCAATGTCTTGAATGGTGAGATTCAACCGATGCAGAACCTTTCTTGTAGAAGGAATGGGACCCAGGCCCATGTAAGCAGGATCCACACCGCCTTCGGCAAATCCTTTGATGCGTGCAAGGGGTTCCAGTCCCAGTGCTTCGGCTTTTTCTGAGGACATCAAAACAAGGGCGCAGACACCATCGTTGATACCGGATGCATTCCCTGCAGTGACGGTGCCCTCTTTATCGAAAATGGGCTTGAGTTTTGCCAGTTTTTCAAGGGAGGTTTCCATGGGTCTCTCATCCACCTGAAAGATCTTGGGCTCCCCTTTTCTCTGGGGAATGATCACAGGAACGATCTCATCCTTGAA
>NZ_LT828589.1 GCF_900170035.1 Desulfamplus magnetovallimortis
TTCGAGCTGTGCCAGTGATTTTGAGTTTTATGAAGCAAATTTGAACTCAATTTCACCATGGTCAAACCACTTCTGATACTCTTTGTTTTTTGACAATGCTGTTATTGAAGCAAGGCTCACACTTCCTGTTCTTGACCAACTCATTCCATTCTTTTTTTGCCTGTGGGCAACCAGCAAATCATTGGCTTTTTCCCCTCGGTTGCTGGAATTCCTGAGCCCTATTTTTGCTCGTACGCTGTAGGCTGGAATTATACCCCTATTCTTTCTCAAATATCCTATCAAATGCTCAATTTCTTTTTTATTTCGGATCTTTTCACTGGCGATAGATTTGAGATAGCTGATCGCTTCATCAACTAAACCATGCCACAATAGAGGTAATATCTCATCAAGAACATCGTTGCGAATTTTGCTACCACATACAGCCATGCTTAACAGCTCTTTACATTTTTTAACCAAATGATACCAATCTAAAATGATAAGTATCTTTTTGTTCCAATAGTAAAATTGCAATATTTTTGAATAAAGGCCATGGCCATCAATATAAAAGACAAGTATTATATTATTGATATTGTTATGTATCAAAAATGCGACTAATAAACGTAGGACATAGAATATTCCGTATCCATTGAGCATGTAGTTTCTGTCTTTATGCTCAATATGAACAACTGTGTTCTGAATATATTTCCTTTTCTTTCTTTGAGTTTCATTTTTGTCTATATTTTCCTGTTCTGTTTTTGAACGTTTTTCTTTTTGTTCTTTCACTCCAACATCGTCCAGACTGATATTAACAGCATTTCCAAGTGATTCATATGGTACAGGATTGTTTGCTATCTTACTTTTTAATGATGGCTTAATTTTAAAATCATCAATGATTTTAGTATATTCTTCTTTTTTTAACTCTGAAGGTATGGGTTCGTACAATTCTAACGCATCTTCTTTATTTATTATTTCGTGACTAAAATCACTAAGGCTGATAATTTTTTCGCTTTTCTGCTCAATATGCTTTTGTATTTTTAAACCTTCACACTCTGTAATATTTTGTATGGTTCTGTAAGGTGTACCATCGTTTTCCTGATAACGTTTTCTGTTGATTAAATCTGCCGTTTTACGGAATGATAGTTCGCAGGTTCCGTAAATCAAAGCCATCTCATTGAAGCCAGTGGTACGGTATTTTTCTTCACCCTGCAAAGGGGAAAAAAATTCGCTGGCTGTATTGTAGAAGACTTCACCACGCAAATTCACCTTACTGTATACATCAAAACTGAAACGGCCTATTTCTCCATCTACATGGTAGGGGGTCGAGTTTTTTTTAGAGTACCCATTCTATACATCTCTGGTTTCTCTACTTCTTCTTTCGATATAGCACTTAAATGATTTGATAAAGCCTCACGAAGAGCTGGATAATTGGCGGTTAACAGTGCTTTTTCGCACGTATCAATACTTTGAGCTGCTTCTTGTGGAAGTACTATTCTAAAACTACCGTCATCAGATTTAATCAGGCCATTTGATGTAGGTGTTGATGTTTGTTGAATATCTATTTTGATGATAATTTCGTAATTAGACATATTTTTTTCTCCCATTTTTGCAAAGCAACGTGTTTAATTTGAAAACCTGATATTTACTCTTATCAGCTCTGCATAAAAGAGGAAAGCACTTGCACAGGTAGAAAA
>NZ_LT828590.1 GCF_900170035.1 Desulfamplus magnetovallimortis
TTGATTTTTATTTCATTACGTTTATTTATTGTTGGGCACGTTGGATTCAGAACAATTTCAAGAGTTCTTGGCATTTTACAAATATACCTTGGAATAAGCAAACCGCCATCTCCTCAAACGATCATCAATTGGGTCACCAGATATGCATTGGCAAAAATATGGAACTACAGTGGAGTTCCATCTCTTGCTTTGACCAAAAATAAAATTGTAAATGGTGCCATTTGGATGATTGATACATCGATAGCATTGGGTGCCGGTAAAATTCTGGCTGTTCTGGAGGCGAAAATAGATCATTTTAAACATAACCAAAGCGCTCCCACTCTTGAAAACATCAATTGTGTTGCCATTTCAGTAGCTAATTCCTGGACTGGGGAATCAATAGCCGATTTTTTACAACAGGTTATCAAAGTTACTGGAAAACCTGCTGCATTCTTAAAAGACGGCGGGCGAGATCTCATGAAAGGTGTCAGGCTTCTGAATGAGCGAGGAATATACTCTCTTTCAATTGACGATGTTTCTCATGTTGTTGCCAATCTTTTAAAAAATGAGTTTTCAAAACACCCGTTGTATGAAAAGTTCATCTCTGCATGTGGGCAAGCTTCAAAACGATTTAAACAAACTATACTTGGTTTCTTTTCGCCTCCAAATGCATCGACAAAGTCCAGATTCATGAATATTCATCGTCTGGTTAAATGGGCTGAAATGGTGCTTAAACATTCTCCGGCAGGTAGAGCCTCAAAGGGTTCAGCAATTTCAAAACTTCGAATTGCTCTTGGAAAACTGCCTGAGTGTAAACTGTTTATTAAGAGGTTTCTTCGTGACGCGCTCCCTTTGTTGAAAAGCCAGGAAATTCTTAAAAACAGAGGTTTGAACCTTACGACATACGAAGAGTGTAAAGAATTTTTAAAAGAGATTCCGGAAACTTCATCAGTACGTATTGGTTTTATTACCTGGATGGAAAAACAGTTAATGGTCGCAGAGTCTCTTGGCTTGGGTGAAATCGGAATGATTGTTTCTTCTGACAATATTGAGTCATTGTTCGGAATCGGCAAAAGTCATGGAACAGGTGAAGTAAAAGATGCAAATCGAATTGCACTCCGGTTACCAGCTTTTTGTGGAGAGTTGACCATGGATTCTGCCAAGATGGTACTTAACGTTACGGTGAAACAACAACAAGAAATTGAACAAAAGCTGTTGTCCTTAACAAAGCAACGGCGAGCAATTTTACCAAACCCTGGAACGCTGACTCAGAGCCTCATTACTTCTGACTGTAATCTATCTCTTCTTCCAGTACCAAAAAGGGTAGAAAAAAGCAATAATATGACTAATATTTTAGATAGTTATCCGAAAGATGCTGACCCTGGCAATCAACCACAAAATCAAACATATATACCAAATAATACTATAGCAGATCAATATTCAGCAGCTTCATAGTATTCCTTCAAATATATAAATTGTCGGGCAAAAGTTGGGGATATCCCTGCTGACATTACTTGTTTATAGGGCAAATTAAACCTGACAGCTAAACCGCAAAAGAAAATAGTTGCTTCTTTATCATTTGCATAACATGCCTGGCATGTTGTTATAAATTTGAAAGGGAAGGCCAAATCCTGAGAAATAAATATTTTGCGATTTAGACACCCCA
>NZ_LT828591.1 GCF_900170035.1 Desulfamplus magnetovallimortis
TGCCCCCCAGCCCCCCAATGCTGTTGACTTAACAAATGAGTCATAGTTATTTATGGACAAGCAGTATTTTGGTGGTATTTTGGGTGATTTTTTGCTATAATTATTGATAGTTACTTGAAAAATAGAAACTTAAATAAGCAAAAAAATATGCTCATTTTAATTTTTTTATTTAAAAAGGTGATATCATGGCACATAACTTGCTTTCAAAATTCATGCCAGATCTATGATTCTTTTGAAAAAATTATCAATATCATCCCAAAAGAAATCAACCCTGACCACAAACAATCTGAGAATGATTTTACAAGGAATCGGGCTCTCCCTTTTGCAAAGACAGTTGCACTTACACTTTCAATCACCGCAAATGGCTCAAATCAAGGTGTAGATACGCAATGCGGTCAATTTTTCAAAAATGTAAGACGCTGTGGCCTATGGCCGGACGCCAATGCTGTTCATAGGAGCAGCGTCACAAAAGCCCGTAAAAAAATTCCCTGGCAAGCTTTTCAAGATATTTTGAGTGACTCAGTTGAACTCGCCTATAGTTTAGAAATTGAAGATAATCAGCAATTTCTTTGGCATGGAATGCCCGTTTTTGCAACAGATGGCTCAAGATTTAATCTCCCAGCAACTGAAGCAATTAGAGAACACTTCGATCCCGACAGTGGTCTTGATACCAACGGAAAAGGTCATTATCCCCAATGTCTTGTTACTACGGTATATGATGTTTTTAGACGACTGCCAATTGCACGGTCAGTCGTAGCTAATGATGGATCAGAGCGAGACGAACTGAAAAATCTATTGCCAGCAATACCATCTGGTGGAATATTGACTTTTGATAGAGGTTATCCTTCATATGAAATTATCCATTTTCTAAACAACAATTATTCTGGACATTGGTTGTTTCGTTGCCCATCCAGTAGTACGTTTAAAGCCGTTGAGAAATTTGTGGAAAGTGGGAAAGAAGAAGATATTGTATATATAACCGCAACGAATAACATAAAAAGAAAATTTGGTATTAATGAAAGAAAGAACCTCAAACCAATAAAGGTTAGAGTAATCCGTCTGGAAAGCCCGGACGGAACTGTCTCGGTATTATTGACAAATCTATTTGGTAAAAATAGATACACGGCAATTGAAATTACAGATTTGTATTTTAAACGTTGGAGGGTCGAAGAGTATTATCGAGACGAAAAAGTTGTTTTTGAAATTGAAAAATTTCATAGCACAAGTGTAAACGGAGTTTTGCAGGAACTTTATTCTGCAATGATAGTAAGTGTCATATCTCGATGTATGATGTTGCTGTCATCTCAATTTTTTCTGCCGGATAATCGAGAGCCTCAGTTTAAAAATGCTGTATTGTCCATAGCTGCCGAGGCAGCGATACTTGTGCCAGATGATCCGGTTTTGGCAATTCAAATTTTCAAAGAACTACTCGTCGAAATAGCACGAGTAAAATATTATCGCCCAATAAACAAGAGGCCTTCACAACCCAGGATAAACAAAGGCCCCAAAAGTAAATGGCACGATGGCAAACGAAAAAAAGCTTCTCCCCCTAATGCTTAAGTCAACAGCATTGGGGTTAGGGGGCA
>NZ_LT828592.1 GCF_900170035.1 Desulfamplus magnetovallimortis
TCATGAAAAAGGAATCATTTTTTGGTAAAGAATGAAATATTAGCATATCATCAGAATTTCAAAGTGCACCTCTATCGTCTATTTGAATTGATTTTTTTACAAATTATTTATTATTAGCTATGCTAACCCTAGCTTCACCAAAGAGTGTTCTTCAATTTTTTCTTTTTGTAAAAGTAGAATAAATTTTTTTAAATTATAACTGGTTTGGCAAAGCACTGACCATATGCGATCACCTTCAAAACCTTTGTAAAGGCTTCGTCCGAACCCCCTTAAATTCTTTGCAACTGCAATGAAGCCTTCCGTTGCGGATCGGGCTTTACAACAAAAGTCTTTTTTATCTTCTGAGACATCATCGGTACGACCTAAAAATACATTTTTTATGTTTTTTGATACTTTAAAGTTATCCTGACTTCGAAAACCCAGGTCTGTAGTTACCGTTTCCGGCTCTTCTTTCATACGCTTTGTAAAAAGAGCCAATGTTTCCGGAAAGAGTTTTTTGTCATTGGGGTTGCCGATAAAATTTTCAATTGTGATCATAAAGCCTTCCCGATTGAAAGACATTTGTATTGTGGAACCAAACTCACATTTTGGATGCTCTTTTCCTTTCTTAATAGGACGGGCATCTGGTTCGTCAAGTGACACAATACGATTGTCTATGTGAGTTTCACCATTTATTTTCTCTAAAGTCTGTGTTTCAAGCAGTTCTAAGAGATTCAGCAGTACTTTTGCTTTCTCTTCTCTTTTTGGTCTCGTTTCCAGATTGTTGACCATTTCTTTAAATTGTTCCAGGGCGGGGACAAATAGAAGGTTGAATATTATCAACCATTCCAGGCGATTAGATCGCTTTTGAAGATTATACTCTTTCCATAGACGCTTGATTTCCTTATCATCCCACCATAATGAAATTTTATGCAACTTGGCGAATTCTTTCATTTTTTTAAAGGCACGATATAGTAAAAGAACATCATTGGGATAAATAATATCATTGGGCAATACGCTGGAATCTATCAAAGCATTATCACCTTTGATTACCCCTGCACGACGAAGGACTTCAAAAACTTCATTTTCAATCATCTCAACACCTTGTTTGCCGATTCGCTTTCTAAAAACGTATATGGAGGTATGATGAATGAATGTTTGCAACACTTCATCTGGAATATTACAAAAATATTGAATGTATCGATTTTCTTTTATCTGCCGGATAACTTCTCGATCACTTAGTCCCCTATATCTCATGACAATCAAGATAGCTATCATCCATCGAAGAGATTTCCCGTAAGCTCCTTTAGAGTCATCATAAAATGAAGTTAATCTGTCGATAATTTTATGCCACGGGATGATGTTGCGAATAATGACAAGTTCATGATTCGGATTTGTTATTTTTTTTTATCCATTCAGGGGAAAAAGACTCTTTAAATGAATTTTTGATCATTGGAAACTGCTCCTTTCTTTTATGAGGATTTATTGGCCGTTTAAGAGTTGTTAAATAATTGCACACTGTGCTATGGAGAACCAGCTATTTCTTTCATAAAATAGAAATTCAGCAGATAC
>NZ_LT828593.1 GCF_900170035.1 Desulfamplus magnetovallimortis
CATCAAGCTAAGAATTGATTTCATAGGAACATCTGGTTTATTATAATATTATAAAAATATAAACCATAAAATATTTAATAAAAATGAAAGGATGTTCCCATGAAATTATTTGAAAGTATTGAAGACAAAAGAGACAAAGTTGAACAAAAAATAGAAGAACTTTTTGATTCAGAAGGGTTGAATCAGCTTGCTAAAGAAGTAGGTTTTATACAAAGATCTACAAGCAAAATCAAAGGTGATGATTTTATAAAATTAATGACACTTGGATTTTTAGAAAATAGTTTAGAAAGCTTAGAAGGCTTGTGTGACATATTGTTTGAATTAAACCCAAATGCAAGAGTTAGTCCTCAAGCCCTTGCTCAGCGTATAAATAAAAATGAGTCAGTTGAATATTTAAAAGAAGTGTTTAACCTGGCGGTAAAAAAAAATTTAGAATCAATAGGCTCAAAGCTATCTATAGATTTATTAGATGATTTTGAAAGTATATTTTTTGAAGACAGTACTAAAATAGAATTAAATCAAAAGCTTGCTGATAAATTCCCTGGTTCTGGTGGTAGTGCAAGCAAAGCATCTTTGAAACTAAATTTAATATATGATTTTAAGGATAAAACAGTAGAAAATATTTCAATAAGTCCAGGAAATCAACCAGATCAATCAGAAAAAGGCATATTGGATCATGTGGATAAAAATGATCTTGTGATAAGAGATCTTGGATACTTTTCGATTGATTCTTTATTTGAAATTACAAATAAATCTGCATATTACCTAAGTCGTTTTAAGAAAGGAGTAAATGTTTATTTGTCAAATGATAAAGACTCGTTACCAATAAATTTAGTAGATTATCTTAATAAGTATTATGAAGATCAATCAGTAATTGACTTAAATGTGTATATTGGTGTACAGAAATTAGGTGTGCGTCTGATAGCATATAAGCTTCCAGAAGAAATAGTAAACGAACGTCGTAGAAAAGCAAAAAAAAATGCTAAAAAGAAAGGAAAGCAACTATCTGAAGAATACTTAAAATGGCTATCATTCGGCATCTTTATAACAAATGTTTGCAGATCAGTATGGGACTCTAAAATAATAGGTACAATATATCGTTTAAGATGGGAGATTGAGCTAATTTTTAAGAATTGGAAATCATTGCTTAATATTGAAATTTTGAAGGGCACAGTAAATGAACGTATACAATGCATACTATATGGACGTTTAATTCTAATTGTGATTATGACTATGATTTATAGCTATATATCCTGGTATACTACAAAATATTATAAAAAAGAGGTGTCTTTTCATAAGATTATTAATTGGCTCAAAAGAATGAATCGTTTAGAAAAAGCTATTTGTAATAACGAATTAAATATTTTGTTAAAAAAAATAGAAAAAGATTCATCAAGCATATTATGCAAACAGAAAAGAAAGCGAAAAACTATTCAGCAATTGATACAAGATAGTATTTCTTATATGGATAGTTTTCAAAATGATGATGTCAAAGAAAATGAGTTAATTCAGTTATTTGTATTTGACAAAGCAGCTTAGCTTGATGCGTA
>NZ_LT828594.1 GCF_900170035.1 Desulfamplus magnetovallimortis
TTCGCTATGAAGTCAGAAAATTGATCCTTCGGGGCGCCATCAAAAAACAGAATGGCAAGTCATTCTATAGTATAGGGTTACGGAAACAGGCTGGAAATGGATGTGGGCTTCAATTACAGCCAGACACTATTTCAAAAATCCTGTTATTTCAGCATCTTTGAAATGTAACTGTTACGCAGCCCCCAACCAGCCGTCCGAACTTGAAGAGGGTCTGGGGCTTGTCAATCAGGGATTGAGCCAGATTACACGGGCTTTGGCTGTTAACGCGTGACCTTAAAAAAACGTGATTTTTTTTCACGTTTTTGAAAAACAAAGCATAGAGCAGAAAGCTATCTTAACTTTTAACTTACAAACGCCAGAGCAGAAAAAGGTATCGGCTCAACATCCACCGCCACACGCAAAGAAAGAGCCGAAAGTGCAGCCTCAACATGACTCACTTTTGATTCATAGGTAATATCAAGAAGTCGGCGTATCTGCCTTTCATTGCACCCAATTTGCTCTGATAACTGACGCAAGGTTATTCCCTGTGTGCGCATAGCCTGATAAACCGCCAGCTTCATGGCTGCCAACGGTGGTACAGACACTACCTGTTGCCCTGACACGGGTTTCGATGGCACTGGTATATCACGCTGCTGATCAGTATAGCTGGAAAGGGCAACAACAAGTGCATCTTCTGCATTATGAATTGCCTCCTGCGGCGTATTCCCAGCGGTCACTGCTTCAGGTACATCAACGCAGAAGAGACCAACCTGACCTCCACTATAATTTTTAATCGTGACTGGATAAGATAATTTCATGGCTGCAACTCCTTCAATCGAGTGTCAAGCTGTTTACAGATGTCATCAAGAAATTCCGGTGCATAATCAGTAACATGTACGGGTACTGTGGTCTGCTTACCGTTCATCGAAACCAGTACATGTCCACCTTTTCCTCGTCCTTTAATTATTTCTGCACCATGACTTTTCAGTAGTTTTAGAAATTGTCTAATTTTCATAAGGAGTATCATAGGATATTGATGGCTTCGTGTCAAGCCTCAGCAATAACACCACCCTGCGACACCACAAGCAAAATCAAAGCCATTCAGCCACAGTCAACAGTCAACAGTCAAGCATTATGTACCTGTCCCCATTTTTAGTCTTCTCATTCTTCGATTTCAGCAAATGCTTCACTTGATCATACTGACGCTTCACGAAACTCTTGCTGCCGATAATCCCTGAATCACAAAAATGGCGGGTCCGAAGCCGAAACCGATCCGTCCTGGTGATTTTAAAATCCTTTTCCCGCTCTTTTTCCACCACTTCCTGACGAATCGCCTCCGCTCTGTTTTTCGTCATAGCGCCCGTCTCGTATATAAACCGGCGGTATTCCTCCAATCTGTCAGATGCATCACGCATTCCAAACGCCTCAAGACCAAAATCTGTAGACAAAAATTCATCTTTGTTATCCGTCTGAAGATGATAGCCGATACTGTTCCAACGGTAATCTTCAGGTTTATCAACAATCCCGGCACGAACCGGATTCAAATCATTACCGAACT
>NZ_LT828595.1 GCF_900170035.1 Desulfamplus magnetovallimortis
TTTTTTTATGATGTGAAAAAAAGCAATACACAAGATTTACTCCGACTTTTAAAAATGATATTTTACTCAAAACTTCATTTCAACTTAGGAGGCCTCTTATGAAAACAATAGAATGGTTTTTATCTCAAATGCCAAAAGTATCTAAACCACAGAAGAACTTCTTATTAATTCTATTTTCAACAATTTCTATGCTTCGGGGTCGCATGAACTTCCGTAACCTAAGTCGTTATTGTGCTATGAATGAAAAAACCATCTCAAGAAATTTTAGAAAGCCCTTCGATTTCAGTATGTTGAATCATCTACTGATTTCTGAAACCATCCCTAAAACAAATAGAAAAATGGCTGCCATTGATGCTTCGTATGTCCCTAAAAGCGGAAAACACAGTTACGGCATTGACAAATTTTGGAGTGGAGTCGCAGGCCGTTCTAAAAATGGACAGGAAATCTCATCACTTGCAATAGTTGATCTGGATTATAACACCGCATACAACCTTTCTGTTGAACAAACTCCTTCAAGTAGCGAAATCGGTAAAGAAGAAGAAAATCGGATCGATTTCTACCTTCAACAAATTAAGCGAAATCTAACATACTTGCAAGAGCATGGAATTACTCATATTGCCACCGATGGTTTTTACTCAAAAACCCGTTTTATAGACGGTATTGTTGGCATGAACCTCCATCAAATTGGTCGTTTAAGAAAAGATGCTGATCTTCGGTACCTTTACAAAGGGCCTCAAAAAAAAGGTAGAGGTGCAAAAAAGAAATATGATGGCAAAGTCAAATTCAATGATCTTTCCAGATGGGATTTCGTTAGTGAAATCGAACCAGGTATTTCTCTGTACACAGCAGATCTTAATTCATCTCGCTTTAAACGTAATATCAGAGTCGTTTGCCTGTTGGATCAACGAAATCCTAAAAAACAGCGTCATATTTTATTTTTTTCAACAGATTTGACCCTTAGTGCCTTAGACATTTTCAGCATGTATAAATCTCGCTTCCAAATTGAGTTTCTTTTTCGAGACGCAAAACAATTTACCGGTCTTACTGATTGCCAAGCTCGAAGAAAAGACTCTTTGAATTTTCATTTCAACGCCTCCTTAACCACACTAAATTTGTTGAAAAAACAAGACAGGGAGGCGGTTGAAAATTCCAAATCCAAAATGTGTTCTATTGCATCGTGGAAAGCTCGCTATTTCAATGAACACCTGCTTGATCGATTTATTTCACACTTAGATTTGGACCCTATCTTCATAAAAAATACTCCTCAATACGAAGAGCTTAGAAACTACGGTGCTATCAATGTGTAAATCTGTACGCACCATT
>NZ_LT828596.1 GCF_900170035.1 Desulfamplus magnetovallimortis
ACACTCACATGTTTTCAGTTAAACGGTGAACTGTTCTCAATTTTTGGGGTTAATTTCAGAATAAATCATTCAGTTAACCCAGACTTATTGAGAACTTACATAATGAACATGTTAATAATGCCAGCAACTCCCCCTTTCTAACACCTCCACGACCCTACATCGAAAACAGGGAAACAATTGAAAATCCCATTGATTACATTGAAAATGGATGCCGGTGCCACATGGTACAAGCAATAAAAAACATTTTAACATATTGATAATACATGAATAAAACAGCCCTCATAACCGGTATCACAGGTCAGGATGCAGCATACCTTGCTCACTTCTTATTACAAAAAGGGTATGAAGTACATGGAATCAAACGTCGAACATCTCTTTTTAATACTGATCGCATAGACCACCTATATGAAGAGCCCCACATAAAAAATCGTAAATTCATTCTTCACTACGGGGACATGACAGATGCCACCAATCTGATAAGGATATTAAAAGATGTTCAGCCCGATGAGCTGTACAATTTAGCTGCCCAATCCCATGTTAAGGTCTCCTTTGAATCACCTGAATACACTGCCGACACAGACGCACTCGGTACTTTAAGACTCCTTGAAGGAATTCGACTTTTGGGCCTTGAAAAAAAGACTCGTTTTTACCAGGCTTCAACCTCGGAGCTATATGGAAAAGTGATAGAATCTCCGCAAAACGAATCAACTCCATTCTATCCACGCTCTCCTTACGCTTGTGCAAAGTTATATGCCTACTGGATAACAGTAAACTACCGTGAAGCCTATAACATATACGCCTGTAATGGTATTTTATTCAACCATGAATCACCTGTTCGCGGAGAAACCTTTGTCACAAGAAAAATAACCCGTGCTCTTGCCAGGATTACCCTGGGTCTTCAGGATTGCCTGTACCTTGGAAACCTTGATTCAAAAAGGGATTGGGGTCATGCGGAAGATTATGTCCGGATGCAGTGGATGATGCTGCAACAGAAGAACCCCGAAGATTATGTCATTGCAACGGGGCAGCAACATTCAGTACGAGAATTTGTGGAGATAGCTGCTGACTACATAGGCATAAGCATAGACTGGTCAGGCAAAAATGAATATGAAGTGGGCAAGGTTGCAGAATTGAATTCCAAAAATTCAGTGTTGAAACCCGGTCAAACGATTGTAGTTGTGGATAAACGCTATTTCCGCCCAACCGAGGTGAAGACGCTTCTGGGAGATCCAAGTAAAGCCCGTGAAAAACTGGGATGGGTGCCCCGGATCTCTTTTCACGACCTTGTAACAATGGTTCGTACAG
>NZ_LT828597.1 GCF_900170035.1 Desulfamplus magnetovallimortis
TTACCTTGTCTTTTTCCGGCAATGCGCCTCTGACAGCAACCCTGTACGAGACGGACAAACTGCGATGCAGTGCCTGTGGTGCTGTGTTTACGGCAAAAATTGCCGACGGCACCATCAGTGGCGCTAGACATTATGATGCCTCTGCAAACGCTGCCATCCCGATTTATAAATATGGATTCGGGATGCCATTTTACCGAATTGCAAGACTTCAGGAGATGGTCGGTGTGCCATTGGGTGCATCAACTCTTTGGGATAAAACCGAAGCCCTTGCCGACATCATCCAGCCGGTTTACCAGGAATTGATACACCAGGCAGCCCAGGCCAAACTCTTTCATAATGATGATACCACCATGCCGGTACTCTCCTTGATGAAAGAAAATGAACAAAAAACCGACAAAGAGCGAACTGGTATGTTTACCACCGCCATTGTGGCCGAACTGGATGAGGGGCATCAGATCGCCTTGTATTTTACGGGTCGCAATCATGCCGGAGAAAACCTTGATATGCTCCAGGCACACAGAGATCCGGACAAAGGCAAGCCCATACAGATGTGTGATGCATTAAGCCGGAATACCAATGATCTGTTTGCCAGATTTGTATCTCACTGTCTCAGCCACGGGCGTAGAAGGTTTGCGGACATCGTTCCGATATTTCCAGATGAATGTAAACTGGTCATAGACCTCCTGGCCGGGGTGTATGAAAACGATGCTGTTACCAAAGAGAAGAATATGTCCGATGAAGAACGTCTGACATATCATCAGCAATACAGCGGGCCGCTTATGAACACCCTTCATGAGTGGATGACAACCCAAATCCATGGAAAACTGGTGGAACCCAATTCCGCATTGGGAAGTGCCATCTCCTATCTGCTTGACCGTTGGGAGAAGTTCACCCTCTTTTTAAGGGTGGCTGGTGCGCCTTTGGACAATAACATCTGCGAACAGGCCCTGAAACGAGCGGTGCTCAATCGGAAAAACGCCATGTTCTACAAAAATGAAATCGGGGCATTGATCGGTGATATGTTCACCAGTATCATTCACACCTGCTATCTCGGTAAGGTTAATGCCATGGATTACCTGATCAAACTCCAGGAATATGAAGCAGATATGAAAAAGAATCCCGAAAAATGGATGCCATGGAATTACCGCCAAACCATTGAAGAAATTGAAGGTCTGACCATAACACTCTGA
>NZ_LT828598.1 GCF_900170035.1 Desulfamplus magnetovallimortis
GGGTGGCTTGGCGGACAGGATCAAGCAACATTTGAGAATTTTTTGAAGCCAATTGCAGAACTCGACCTCAATGTGACCTCAATTATGAGTGACAAACAAAGAGGGCTTGTACCGGCAATCCAAACCGTTTTCCCGGATACTCCTCATGCGTATTGCCAAGCTCATTATCTTGGTAATATAGCAGAACCTGTGGCCAATGCTGATGAAAGCATGAAAGTGTCTTTACGCAAAAATGTTCGAGATCAAGCTGGAGATCTTATCCGATCGGAACATCATGGGGAGGAGCAAGGCCGTGTGCTGACTGTGACCGGGATACTTCCGTCCTCAATAGATGAACCGGACAGCGCCATCATATCTCCCCCAAATACCCGGAATGAACAAGAGGATATTGTTAACGCCTTGATACGTCGAGTGCGCTATTTGTTAACCCTCAAAACCCGTCCGCCTTTCCGCTTGGCCGGGATCGAGATGTTTGAACGCCTAACAGAGCTGGCTTTGGAACTCAATGAGTTTATACTCCACATTCCTGACAGCCGTTTGCAGGAATTGCAGCAAGCTATTTCTATCGCCCTCAGAAACGCATCAAATGAATATGCGGACATCAAGCATGCTGCCGGATGGTTACAAGATATCTCCGATTTGCTTGAGGTCGATGAAAAAAATCCCCGCACCGCAGAAACGGTCAGAACAGAACTCTTCGTTTATTTGGCATCTATAAAGAAACAGGGGGAAGGAAATCCGATTTTAACCGATTTTGCCAAAAATATTTGTAAGACAACCGGCAACTACGCCAGTGGGCTTTTTCATTCTTATGACAACCCGGATATTCCCCGTACAAACAACGAACGGGAAAGTGAGTTCCGGGAGCTCAAAAGGAGACTATTGAAAACTACAGGCCAAAAGGGAGCGACGTTGAGACTCATTCAACGATCCGGGGCCTGGGAACTCATTCCAACTCCGGATTCAATTTCTGAAATCGTTTCGGCTATTTCTCAAACTGACTTTGAAGAGTTTTGCAAAGAGCGCCAACGAGTAAGAAACCATCGGGAACGTTTCAGACTCCATACCCGATCGGCTGATCAGGCAAACAAGCAGCTAAAAAAACTCAAGGAACGATGGTTTAAAATTCCAGTGGAAGAGCTATCC
>NZ_LT828599.1 GCF_900170035.1 Desulfamplus magnetovallimortis
GTAAAATTTTCAAAATGCGCCTGCCACACATGGATACGGTCAACGATGTCATGATTCGTTTGAAAACCGATGAACTGGAAAAGCTCAAAGCAAGTATGGTTCGGACGCTTATTGAGAAAAAAGTTCTTCATAAATTTCGTTTATTCAAGAAATATTTTGTTGTTGGGGTCGATGGAACCGGCGTTCATAATTTTTCCAAAAGACATTGTGAGCATTGTTTGACTAAAACTTCTAAAAATGGAAAAGTCACATTTTTTCATAATGTTATGGAAGCAAAACTATTATGCCCCAATGGCTTTTCAATTTCGCTTGCAACAGAATGGGTTGAAAATCCTGAGGGAGACTTTAAGAAACAGGATTGTGAGAGAAAGGCATTTAAGCGTTTGGCAGCAAGGCTCAAAGATTTATATCCACGTCTTCCAATCTGTATTGCCGCAGATGGCTTGTATCCGACAAAGCCGTTTTTTGATACTTGCGCACAAAATGGGTGGCCATATATCGTTACTTTTAAAGATGGTAATTTACCTTCCGTATGGGAGGAAGTGGATGTGTTATTGGGGAAGAGTACTGACAACAAACGCACTCTGGCAACGACCAATTCGAAGCATCAAGTCAACATAGAGCTTTGCTGGATCAACGCAATTGATTACGCAGGACATAAAGTTAACTGGATTGAATGTATCGAGTATTCTCGAGATATCGAATCAAATGAGACACAAACAAGCAGATTTGTCCATCTTACAAATATTGAAATAACATGGCGGAATGCCCCTGAAGTCAGTCAGAGCGGTAGATTGCGCTGGAAAATTGAAAATGAAGGCTTCAATTGCCAAAAAAATCATGGGTACAATTTGCAGCATAAGTACTCCCGAAACAGTTATTGTGCGACAAAAAACTATTATCAATGTCTCCAAATAGCTCATTTGCTCAATCAATTGGTTGAATTAAGTGCCAATTTTTTAAATCTTGTTACCGGTAAAAAAAGCATCAAGCACTTATGGAAATGCATGATAGCTTTTTTAATATGCGGCTTTATTGATGCCGATGAGCTTTCTTTGCTTTTAAGGCAAAGATGTCAAATTCGTTATGGATAATTTTGTATGGAGTCACCTGCTCCGGAATACAGGGAAATTTTTTTAAA
>NZ_LT828600.1 GCF_900170035.1 Desulfamplus magnetovallimortis
TAAGTACCCAATAAAAAATAATCATAAAAAAGGCCTGTGCGAAAAAAAGGCCTTGAATGGAGCCTTTCATTACCTTACTATTGAGTCAAAATAACTCAATAGTAAGGGGGGGATCATAGAATGAAATTTCTTCAATCAAATCATGTTGAAACACCTAAATGGCTAAAAATAATTGAAAATTCTTCAGAAGAAAGCAGCATGACGCGTAATCGAGCACTAGCGATTCGTATGAGTTTTGAAAAATTTAAAGTTAAGGAAATTTCATTAATTTGCAATGTAACCATAGGAACAATTTACGTATGGTTTAATAAGTGGGAGCAAGAAGGATTTGACAGTCTCCTTGTGGCACCTGGTCAGGGAAGAAGGGTAATTATTGAGCCTCATGAATATGACGAAGTGTTTGAAATAGTTGATAAAAATCCAACTCAATTAAAAAGTGCTTTGTCAGAAATTCAGCAAAAACTGGGTAAAAAAATCTCCATATACACTTTAAAAGGCATTGTCCGTAAAAAAAAAACTTGGCGTCGTCTCAGAAAATCATTGAAAGACAAACGAAATGAAGAACAATTTAAAAAAGTTAAAGAAGAAATCGAGAGGCTTAAAGAAGAGGAAAAAAACGGATTGATAGACTTATGGTACTTTGATGAGTCCGGCTTTTCTTTAGTTCCAGAAGTGCCATATGCATGGCAGGATAAAGGTGCTCAGATATGCCTCCCATCTTCCCGAAGTAAAAGGATAAATGTTCTTGGTTTTATTAATAAAAATAGTGACTTGACACCATTTGTATTTGAATCATCAATAACATCAGAAGTTGTCGTAGCCTGCTTCGATTCATTTGTAGAATCAATAACAAAACAAACTATTGTGATTATTGATAACGCTTCAATTCATCATAGTGAATTATTTAATAGCAAAATTGGAGAATGGGAAGCAAACAATCTATTCCTTTTGTATCTTCCTAAATATTCTCCAGAACTTAACAAAATTGAAATATTATGGAAGCATATTAAATATTATTGGCTAACATTTGATGCTTATAAAAGTTTTAACTCACTTAGAGAGAAATTAAACGAAGTACTTTGCAATATTGGGCGAAAATATCGGATTAATTTTTCTTAGGTACTTA
>NZ_LT828601.1 GCF_900170035.1 Desulfamplus magnetovallimortis
GGAATTTACGGGAACTTGGCCTGAGCCATTCCAAAAATGAAAGGTGCGACCAAAAGCAGGATAACCCTGGTGAAGAGATGCAGCATGACACATCCCCTTACAACACTAAATTTGGAGACACCCGGGTCAAAGTTCAGGCCAGCCTTATTTATATGAGATATTCGAAAGTGAAGTATCTGAAATTTTACCGTTCTTTCAATAGATTTGCCATGAAATGCTTTATCCATGAAGCATTGACCTTCTGGAAGTATGCTGCCGGGATATGCATTATTGACAACACCAATCTTGCCCGCCTTCGGGGAACCGGCAAAAATGCTGTTATTGTGCCTGAAATGGAGCAATTTGCCAGGCAATACGGGTTTAAATTTGCCTGCCATGAAGTTGGTCACGCCAATAGAAAGGCAGGAAATGAACGAGGCTTTTATACCGTGGAAACCAATTTCTTCCCGGGCCGCAGTTTCAAAAGTCTGGAAGATATGAACCAACAGGCCTTTGAGTGGGCCACCATGAGGATGGCAAACAGACCGGTAAGTAAAACCAACCTTATTCCGGCACGGGCATTTGAGTATGAACAGAAGTTTCTTGAAAAAATACCACCCTATGTGACGCCCCCTTATCTGACCCATGAGCGGGGGACTGACCAATATGGATATGCCGCAGTCAATGGTAATTTTTACTGGGTTCCCGGCAAAACACGATTTGACGTCAAGGTACTTGAGTTCTGCGACCATATGAAATCTATCACCAGAGAAAAAAACTGGCTGAGTACAAAATCCCCCCTGACGGCGTCAAAAATAAAAAAGTCGGGCCGGAAGGAGGGCCATCTTTTAGACATCATCCCAGGAATCGGAAAAAGCCAACGGCAGGAGAGGAACGTATATTGCGCAATGCCGCCCCTGAAATTAATGATTACCTGAATTTTATCCTGGTGATGAAAGGTAAAGCCAGGCACAGCCTGATCCGGCAACTGTACAGCCTGTACAAAAAAACGCCCGCTGACCTGTTCACCCGAGCTGTTCAACGTGCATTGAAATACAGGGTCAGTAATTTTGCCACCCTTGAAAATATTATCCGCCTG
>NZ_LT828602.1 GCF_900170035.1 Desulfamplus magnetovallimortis
TTCGGCTTAGTCTTGACTTGTCGAAAAATGGATATATTTTTTTATAAAGTTCGGAACAATCCATATTATTTTTGGTGATTCGACCTATGAAAACTTCCTGCAACATATCCCCCTCATTAGTAAGCCCTGAAACAACTCTCCAGGTCGTTGAGTTGTTTGATCAATCCGCCGCTCAGATACTGGTATCATCAAAAGAGTACCATGAACTCAAAAGAGACGTGGGCTATTGGAAACGCATGCATGAAAAGGCCCGCTTACGAGAGGAGAAGTTAAAGCAGGAAGTAAAAGAACTGAAAGCAAAAATTCGTGATTTAACTCATCGCCTGTTTGGGAAAAAAAGCGAAAAAGAAACCTCCGGTAAAAACGAGGCCCAATCAAAACCCTCCAAACCCAAAAAACCTCGTGGTCAGCAGCCTGGAAGTAAGGGGCATGGCCGTACAAATCGACCCAACCTCCCCGAGAAAAAAGAAGAGCGTAATTTCCCAGAACCTCCGGCATGCTCTGTATGCGGTGAAGCCTACATCCCTGATGAAAGCCGGGAAGCTCAAATCATTGAAGTTGAGGTGAAGGCCTATAAACGGGTAATTTCACGTCAGCATATGAAAAAAAACTGTTCATGCAAAGGAGTTCCTGCCACAGTCACAGCGCCCATGCCGCCTACGGTTCTACCCCGCAGCCCATACGGAGTTTCAATCTGGGAGTCTGTGCTGCTCAATAAATACCTGCACAGTCAGCCAACCAATCGCCTTATAAACGATTATGCCGGTTTGGGACTCCCCATTTCGCCGGGAACCATTTCCGGTGGATTACAAAGTCTGGCAAAATTATTCCAGCCGGTTTACGAAGCCCTTTACCAACATCAAGTCACAGAAGAGGACTTGTTTCACAACGATGAAAGTCGCTGGAAAATATTTGAACATGTTGAGGGTAAAGCGGGCAATTTATGGTGGTTATGGGTCAGTCGATCCCCGTCCGTTGTCTTTTTCGAAATTGCGCAGAGCCGTGGAGCCTCTGTTCCGACAGCTCATTTTGA
>NZ_LT828603.1 GCF_900170035.1 Desulfamplus magnetovallimortis
TTCTTTTCGCAATTAAAGCATCGTGCCAGATTGGTTTTTGGATTGATTCCAGTGTTCTGTTCATTGCAGACGGGGCAACTAAACCGATATATTCCTGTCCGGTTTGATGAGGGGATAGACAGAGCTTCAATCACTCTGTCTATTGGGATGTTATTTCGAAGGGAGAACAGATGTTGACGGGTATAACGAGGTGAAGTCATGCCATTTCACCTGCTACACGGTTTCCAGCTTTGATCTCAGGCTCATGCAATTTTTCATATTAATTACATGGCTGCATTCGGTTAACCGGTCTAAGAGTGCGGCAGTCAACTGGGCATTTTTCAAAAAAGATTCCCATTCTTCAAACCCGAGATTTGAAGTGATCAGGGTGCATTTTGTCTTATGGCGTTTGTGCATCAGAGTAAAAAACAACCCAACCTGTACCGGTTCTATTTCTATAAATCCAAGTTCATCTATAAGCAGACAATCGTAAGATGCAAAGGTCTTCAAGACTTTGGATTCCGTGTGATCGGCAATGGATTGATAGAGGGTTTCCACAAGTTCCGGGAACAAAATAAACTTCCCTCTGTACCCTTTGTTTATCGCCTGGGTGAGAAAGGCTGTGGCCAAACCTGTTTTACCTGTACCTGTCGGGCCGACCCAGATTATATTACGCTGCTTCAGCATATAATCAAAAGAATCATAGATCGAGAGAACCTTCTTCCTGTTTAGCTTTGTCTGTCTGTCAAAAGGAAAAGTCTCAATCTCATATGGTTCCGGGATATTGGCATGGGCAATCCTTCTTTTTCTGGCATTATCATGTTTAATTTTATATTCTTGTTCAACAACGTAGGTAAGCAGACGAACCGGCGAGAAATTGCCTTGTTCAGCAATCTCCATGTAATGATCCCAATTGGCAAGTAGGCCTCGAAGACCTATGTATTTCATCATTTGTTCAAGTTTTTCGTCCATTTATTCCACCGTATCATTGTTGCTGTCTGAAGACTTTTTATAAACTGACAAA
>NZ_LT828604.1 GCF_900170035.1 Desulfamplus magnetovallimortis
AAGGGAAGGGGGGAAAGGGGGAGAGGTCGATGACACATTGTGTCATTATGATATTGTGATGGCAAATTGAAATGAGAAAGGAGATATTGATATGGCACGCATTCCGAGAATATTGATAAACAGCATAGCCGGTGGCACTGTATATTGCATTATGTAACCTTTTATAATTTCATAGTTGCAAATCGGGTAACAATTCGGGTAAAAGGGAAGGGTAGACAATGCGTGTTTTGCGGTTGTCCTGTTGAATGATTGTGGTTATAATAGTAATAGGATTATACGGTAAACCAATCAAAATGGAGGTAACTATGGAACAGGCATTAACACCGGATGTTTTGTATTTTTTTCAGGAAATCAAGGATTTGTATAAAGAGACAGACAGGAAATTTCAGGAAACCGAGCGTCTCATGAAGGAACGCTCTGCGGAAACCGAGCGCCTCATGAAGGAACGCTCTGCGGAAACCGAGCGTCTCATGAAGGAACACTCTGCGGAAACCGACCGCATCATCAAAAATCTATCCAAAAACCTGGGTAATCTGGGAAACCGGCTGGGTGAGTTTGTGGAGCACATGGTGGCTCCTGCCGTGGTACGATTATTTCAGTCCCAGGGGATTGAAGTGCACGAGGTCTACCCTGGTGTTGAAGCCAGGCGCAGTGGCGAGGGGGTTGAAATTGACCTTTTGGTGGTGAACGATGGCATTCTGGTTGCTGTGGAATGTAAAAGCAAACTAACGCAAGAGCATGTGGATGAACATCTTGCCAGAATGGAAAAGCTCAAGCGTTTGCTGCCGCTCTATAAAAACCACAAGGCGCTGGGTGGCGTGGCCGCCATGGTCATGAGCGAAAACGTAAAAGCTTACGCCCACAGCCAGGGGTTTTATGTGCTGTGCCAAAACGGTGAAAGCGTAGAAGTTAGCAGCCCTGAAGGATTCAACCCCAGAGCTTGGTAGAGGGAAAGGGGGACAGGT
>NZ_LT828605.1 GCF_900170035.1 Desulfamplus magnetovallimortis
GAGAGTATTGAGAGAATATTCAAGAAAAAATCCTGAATTTGCTGAGATAATGCGGGGAGCAGAACTAATTTGAGAGATAAACCTGAGAATCAAGAATAAAACACTTTTTTGTAACTGCTATATTGCACATAGATTTAACGAACTAAAGTTTAAATCCTGCGTTAACCATCCGAAATATTGACTATTCATGGGTAATTGGCTTATTCGCTTATTGATGGAGTACCAGCTTCATCAATTAGAGGAACCCATGAACAATTCCTTTGTAACCCAGTTCGCTGAAAAAATCAAATTCAACTACAGGTCATTTGATCGTGTTATTGTCCGTGGCTACATTCGCTCTTTCTTTTCCCTTTGTGTTGTCGTTCAATTCCTCAAAACTATGGGTTTTTCAAAGAAGAGCAATGGTGTCATGCGGATTTTCACGGATCAACTAAACTCCCATATCAAAAAACACGCTGAAAAACATGGTATCTTGTAAAAATAAACCATTATGATTATAGTAATTTTATGGAAAATAACACGGAAACAAAAAATGAAGACAGAACCGCCTGGCATCGCCTGCTCGGCTTAATGATGACACCACTTTTTGAAAAACTCGGATGTGAGGTAACGGTTGAGGTTGATTTGTCTTTAAAAAGACAGCTTCTTGATTTGGTCATTGTCAGAAAACACTCATCTGTCATGTTTGTTGACGTTAATCCTGACTACTATGAGGGATTTGAAAATCTCAATGAACACAATCTTATATCATTCAAATCCTTTCGGGAAATCTTCAATATGGCTGCACTTGAAGAGCTTTATGGGCATTTTACAAACTACAAAAAAATGAAAAACCTTAAAGATGAAAACAATATCAACCTCTATGCCGTAACAAACCACTTTCCTGAAACTCTGTTTGATAAATTTAAAGATACCAGACTTATTGAATGCATTGAAAATAACAAAGTTTATGATTTGAAAGTA
>NZ_LT828606.1 GCF_900170035.1 Desulfamplus magnetovallimortis
GTTCTCATCAGCGACTCCTTCAAATCAAGTTTTTTATGAAGGGTTTTATAACGCTTTGAGATAAAACGCAATCATGTTATGAGTGAGTTTTGCGGTACTGCGAAAAAAGGTTCACACTACAGATCTAAATATTACAAATTAAAAGCAAGGAGAGGGGCTAAAAAAGCAATTGTTGCAATCGCCCATCGGATCTCGAAGGCCATTTTCAATATTATCAAAAATGGGGATAGATTCATGGATCTGGGCGAGGATTATTTGGACGGAAAAAATAAGCAGAAGGCGATTAATAGAGTCAAAAGAACTGCTCAGCAGCTTGGCTTTGATCTCATTCCGTGCGAAGCGTAAAAAAAATTGGAACGCATACTTAACACCAACTGAAAACTGAAATTGCGGCACCCAACTCGTTGCCTGAATCATGAATATTAAGAAAAATATTTGACTATTGACGCGGATACCCAGGTCGATGAAGAAATGAAGCGATAGAGCGCGATAATAACATGACTTGTCAGCCTTATGCACAACTAACTGTCAGTCCTTCACTGAAGGAACTACGCATATAAAACTGGTTAAATCCAGGCTGACTATATTCCGTATCAAAAGAAAAATAGTATCAAAAAAACAACTCAATATCAAAGGAGTACCCCTAAAAAATAACATCCAAAATCAACAAATTTATAAAAGGTTTTGTGCTATTGCACCAAAATCATAGGGGAGCTGTAACTTTTAACCGGGTTTGTGTTTCATATAAAGTTTAGTCTCTTTAAATCTATTGAACAGAGTTTCAGGAAAATGGTTTGTTACTGCATAGAGGTTGATATTGTTTTCATCTTTAAGGTTTTTCATTTTTTTGTAGTTTGTAAAGTGCCCGTAAAGCTCTTCAAGTGCATCCATATTGAAGACTTCCCGAAAGGATTTGAAGGATATAAGATTGTGTCTAT
>NZ_LT828607.1 GCF_900170035.1 Desulfamplus magnetovallimortis
CCCTCATGGCTCGATTCCGTCACCCCCGAGGATGAAAAACATGAAATAATGCTTACTATACCCTATATGTTTTTGCTTCGGGTAGGCCCATTGTTCGAGTTTTTTTATAGTGGCTTATTATACCCTGATGAGTAAACTGAACAGGAATTTTGATTCGTACCCCCGATTGTTTCATATACGCACCTCAGTCAATTTGGTTGCGTATATTGAACGTACGGTAAAATGGCCTGCACTGTTTAAGTGTATGGATTTTTCAAAATTTTGACCTACCCCTGCAAAAATTTACGATCAACCCGAAATTCGCTTGGAGGTGTATTATGTCGGATTTAGAACCGATCGTCAAACGTTGTGCCGGGCTAGACATCCATAAGATGATTATTGTCGCAACCGTATTGGTGGAGCAGGCAGATGGTACGTTCCAAAAAGAGACCCGGGAATTCGGTACATTCAGGAAACACCGCCGTCAGCTTTGCCGCTGGCTCATAAATCACGAAGTTGAGTTGGTGATAATGGAAAGTACCGGCATTTTCTGGAAAAGTGTTTACGATGTTCTTGAAAAGGCCGGAATCAAGACCTATGTCGTAAACGCGAGACATGTCAAGAATGTCCCGGGTCGAAAAACAGATGTAATGGACAGCGAGTGGCTTGCTGTCCTCGGCAGGGCCGGTCTCTTGAAGCCAAGCTTCATTCCCCCCAAAGACTTGCGCGAACTGCGTCTGATAGGTCGTCAAAGAATGAAGGTTAAAGATATGTTGGCTGCGGAAAAAAATCGGCTTCATAAAATACTTGATGATGCCGGTATTCGCCTGGGCGGGGTAGTCAGCGACATCAATGGTATCTCTGCGCAAGAGATGATTGATGGTTTGATTGATGGCCGTCCAATCAAAGAGCTGGTGGAATGTGCCCGTGGTCGTTTGAAATCT
>NZ_LT828608.1 GCF_900170035.1 Desulfamplus magnetovallimortis
AGTTCGGTAAGCATGTGCTGTCCCCTTTCTTTTTTGTATTTGTCATTTCCCGCTTCAGTGGTTATACTAAAAAAAAACGATGTAGAGAACGATGTAGAGAAATAACAGGAAGCTGAGGGAGGGTAAGAGATGGAACAGGCATTGACCCCGGATCATATTCTGAATTTTTTTCAGGAAATTAAAGATCTGTATAGAGAGACCGATCGAAAGTTTCAGGAGACGGAGCGTTTGATGAAGGAACAGTCTCAGGAGACAGACCGCAAGTTTCAGGAAACAGATCGCATCATAAAAAATCTTTCTAAGAACCTTGGTGCCCTGGGCAACCGTCTCGGAGAATTTGTGGAAAATATGGTGGCGCCTGCGGTTGTGCGTTTGTTTCAGTCCATGGATATTCAGGTTCATGAAGTGTATCCCGGCGTTGAAGCTAATCGGAATAACGAAGGCATTGAAATTGATCTTCTGGTGGTTAATGAGAGTATTTTGGTTGCCGTGGAGTGCAAAAGCAAACTGACCCGAGAGCATGTGGATGAGCATGTGGTCAGGATGGAAAAGCTCAAACGGATGCTGCCGCTTTATAAAAACCATACGGCTATGGGATGTGTGGCAGCGATGGTAATGAGTGAAAGTGTAAAAAACTATGCTCACAGCAAGGGGTTTTATGTGCTGTACCAGAACGGTGAGGGGGTGGATGTAAGCAAACCGGAAGGGTTTAATCCCAGAGTGTGGTAAACGTGAAAGGTTTGGCGAGAATGAATGGGGCAGGTACGCTTTGTTTTTCAAAAACGTGAAAAAAAATCACGTTTTTTTAAGGTCACGCGTTAACAGCCAAAGCCCGTGTAATCTGGCTCAATCCCTGATTGACTCCGAACCGGTCCGAACCGGGGTCCGGCCGAACCGGGGTCGGGCCATGCTAAGCTTTGTTTTT
>NZ_LT828609.1 GCF_900170035.1 Desulfamplus magnetovallimortis
AGAGCATTATGTACCTGTCCCCTCAGTTTTTTACAATGCGTTAGCATGGCCCGACCCCGGTTCGACCAAAAATGATGGGGATGACCCATAAAACTTGAAAAAACCAACCATTCTGATTATATTAATTCTATGGAAAACAACACGGAAACAATGAATGAAGAAAATGAAGACAGAACCGATTGGCATCGCCTGCTGGGATTAATGATGACCCCCCTGTTTGAAAAACTCGGATGTGAGGTCACAGTTGAGGTTGATCTTTCTTTAAAAAAACAGTTTCTTGATGTGGTTGTTGTCAGAAAATACACATCTGTACTGTTTGATGACGTTAATCCTGATTACTATGAGGGATTTGAAAATCTTAATGAACACAATCTTATATCATTCAAATCCTTTCGGGAAGTTTTCAATATGGCTGCACTTGAAGAGCTTTATGGGCACTTTACAAACTACAAAAAAATAAAAAACCTAAAAGATGGAAACAATATTAACCTCTATGCCGTAACAAACCATTTTCCTGAAACTCTGTTCAATAGATTTAAAGACACCAAACTTATTGAATGTATTAAAAAAAACAAAATTTATGATTTAAAAGTTTTAACTCCGGTACGATTCATCATTACAAAAGACTCCAATCATCCAATACTTGGTCTTTTTTCTAATAATATCAAGCAGATTATAATGAGTAGAGAAAGGCTGCAACATGATGGGTGGCTGCTTAAATATACAAGCACATATCTGAATAAACTATATGATCACTATAATTTAGAGGGGGTTGATATGCCTTATACAAGGGAAATGTTTGTCAAAGACAATTATCCGGAACACTATGGACAATTTCTACTTGGAAAACAGGAAGGACGGCAAGAAGGTGAGCAGAATGGACTACAGAAAGGTGAACTCACAGGTAAAAT
>NZ_LT828610.1 GCF_900170035.1 Desulfamplus magnetovallimortis
TACTTAAACGTTGCATAACATTTTATACAGTATGAGTAATGGCCTTAATATTCAATAAGTTGCATTACGATTTTATATTTTTTACCATGCTCAATTTAAATATTGTATTTTACTATACATAAGCGTCATATATTGTTTTATTCTCATATCCTCAAAAGATATGGACATATGTACAAATAGGTATTATTATCCATTAAGTTAGTATGTTATGACTATTAACCTCTTTGGAGATTGAACAATGAATTACGCTGCTTTTAGAAAATCAGTTTTGGATAAATTGACAATAAATAAAAAAGTTTCCAATGTATGTTTTTCCTATCTGCTTTTTCTTATGTCTGTAGCTCGAAAACATTCTCTGGAAGAAGCCGCAAATTTTTCGGGGAAAAACAAGTCCCAATTTAGCAGGTTTCTAAAGAATCATAGTTCATTATCCGAAACAAATCTTAACAACTTATCTAAAAAACAGTCAAAAATACTTTTCAAAAAATGTAAAAGGTTACAAAAGGGATCTCTTCCATGGAGGGTGGCAATTATTGTTGATGCAACGATTCAAAATCGTTCAAGCATTCATACCGAAAATTCTCAAAAATTTAATCATGGAAATGGGTATGTCATAGGTCATCAATGGACAAATATAGTGTTGATTATAAATGAAATAATTATTCCTCTTATGCCAATACCATTTTACAGTAAAAACTATTGTAAGAAAAACAAAATAAAGTATAAAACTGAGCATGAAGTAGTGATTGAATATTTTGAACAATTGAATCTATATGAATACATCGGGTATCATTCTCCTGAAGAGGTGGTCGTTTTAGCAGATAGTGGTTATGACGACAAACGAATAGAAAATGTAATTAAAGATAAGAAATGGCAT
>NZ_LT828611.1 GCF_900170035.1 Desulfamplus magnetovallimortis
GTAAGCCCAACGAAATGGCAGCCATATTTACAAATCCTTCTATGGCATTCCAGCATGATTGAATTTTTTGGATATCCCTATTGTCTGGAGATACGGTCTTACTATTTTTTTGGGGCTTCCGTGTCTGCTTTGGTAGCTTTTGAGACCAAAAATGACAGCTAAATGCATGTATAAGGTGTTTAAGCATTTCGAACATTACTTCAATTCTGCCTCTCAAACAGTAAAGCTCAATAGCAGCAATCGGATCTTGATCCAAATTACTGCACATCAAAACAATTGGACCATGAGACGTTAATGCAAAGACGAAGTTGATCAACCCTTGGGTCGGCTTCCACAGAAGATTCATTTGTAGTATTTTAATCTTTTCAATTTTGTCATAGATTCGGGCTGAGACATCATTAAAAAGATATAGGTGATCGAAGACTTCCATCAAGTGAATTTGCTCTCCATATTTGGTGGGTCTTCCAATCCCCAAGTAATCAGAGGGATCTGCCTGAAAATAAGCAACATAGTTTTTCTTTGCTTTAACGATAATTTCTACAGCAGGAACCTTAAAAGAGCACAACCAGACTGATTGAGCCAATATAAACACAGGGCCAACTGAAAAATATGCATCCAGTACAAGCAATGTCGGACGGTTGACATGCAAAGCGAAGTCGATTGCCATCAATACCATTTGTTGGCTCAAACTGGGTACATCTTCATCTGCTTTTTCACCAAGATGTGAGAAGCCTTGATGCATCGTAAGCTTCAAGGGTAAAGCAAACGGCATGCTGAGGCTGCCGATGCCCAAAGCTAAAGCACCCCAGCATTGTCCCCTAAAATAGGATGGTTTACTCTGGGTTTCTGAATCTTGACGCAGTG
>NZ_LT828612.1 GCF_900170035.1 Desulfamplus magnetovallimortis
ATATTGAGTGCCCGGATGGCAGCCTTTATGTATTCCATTTTCCAGACCCTGCTGTTATGGGGTATCAATTGCCGTCACTGGGTAAGATCGTATCTAACAGCCTGTGCGGAAAACAACGGCAAGCCACCGGAAGATTTATCTCCATTTCTTCCCTGGGCAATGGATGATGCACGTCGAGAGAGGCTTTCCGAGCCACCTGAGTTTGACAGCTCATGATCTGCAACTGCGGCTGGGAGTTTTTCCTCCGGGCACGTTGAGCAGATTCTATCCCTCCCCAAACGAATTCCTGAATGGAAGCGGTTCTTCATTTGCGAAGAGCTATGCCGGACATGTCAGTGTCTCAAGCCTGATGGCAAGAATCTTACCGATTTGCATTTCTGCCCATGTGCAAAAAGCCTCTGATCATTCAGATCATACGGCATCCACCCACCCCATGCTCAACTCCCCTTACAAAAAAATATATTCACCCCTGCTATTGATCCACATGGTGCTCCATCCTTATCGATCAACCACCACAGTTGCGTCTGCATCTGCTCACTTTATCAGGCCAATGCCTGCCCCCGTTGATTCAGCTTATTATAATGATACTGACTTCCTGCCAACCTGTTTTCCTGAAGTTTCGTCATCATAATTACGAATGCGCTACAGATCGTTGTACGGGCTTGCTTTTTGTTCAACGATTTCGTAAATTCAACAGATGAGTCCGTTTGTCAAATGAGATCAAGGTCAAAAATTAAAAAATCTGACCCTGAGGCCCAGGTTTTCCATGTTAAAATAAAGAATTTGCACTTGTTTACGAAAAAGGATAGACTTTTAGTGCGTTGAAGGAATAGAGTATTAAAAGTTGAACCGAATATTTAC
>NZ_LT828613.1 GCF_900170035.1 Desulfamplus magnetovallimortis
AATCTTGCCGGACTATACCGTGATCAACTGGAAAAAAACGAACTGGTGAATTACGACCAGCTTACACCTTGCTACGGCATCCATATCCTTGTAGATACCCTCTTCAAGAGCGATGCAGATAAGAAGTGGTGGTTTCATCAGTATGCCATGCTCAATACCCGAACGTATAAACCCCTGGCGAATCACTGGCACCTGTATTATATTGAGTTAAAGAAGTTTCAGATCTGTTTGAGTGATAGAGAGGGTTTGAAAGTTGGAACTGATCTTGAAAAATGGAGCTATTTCCTTGGAACCTTTCAGGACAACAGAGAGCCCCTTGATCCAAAAGTGAGTGATATTTTTATATTAATGCGGAGCATATCTTGCAGAGTTTTTATTCTTTGACCGGATTTGTGGATTTAAATAAATCTGTCCCTTTTTTCCTCCGGACGACAAACATAACCGTGTGGATTTTCTGACGGAGACGGAATTTGGATGACCTGTAAACTATCAATAAATGAAAAAAATATGATTAAGAAACGAATCAAAGATATCCTATCTTCTGAAGAAGAAGTTCAAAAGATAGTTGTTTTTGGTTCCTTTCTTGAATCCGATATGCCGAATGATATTGATATTGCGGTATTTCAAAATAGCAGCAACGACTATTTACCATTATCGATGAAATACAGAAGGCTATTGAGAGGTTTGCTCCCAACTATTCCATATGATATCGTTCCTATTCATTTTTACGCAAAAGGCAGTTTTCTGGAACATATAAAAACTGGAGATATTATATTTGAAAGATGAAACAAGAATCTGGTTAAGATATGCTAAAGAAAACTTAGATTCAACCAATGTCCTTCTG
>NZ_LT828614.1 GCF_900170035.1 Desulfamplus magnetovallimortis
AGTGTACCCTTTTTGAACATTATCATACTTTTATTCATGAATTTAAATACTTACGCCATAGCGACAGCCGTTTCATATTCGTAATCATCAGCTGTATTATGCGAAAGGGTAGATATCTTTTTATATAATTTTTCTCTTTGAAAAATCATATGAGAGCGCCAGTAACTATCCCAATCATGACTGGTATAGAGAGATCTCAGCAGTAATATTGATTCTGCACCTTTGATTGACCATCTCCTGCCCGTTCCTTCCATACGGCTTTTAACTGTATGCCCACATGATGACTCTACTACACCGGAACCGATTGGATAACCAGCTTCCAAATATTTATCGTATTGCATCCATTGTTTGTGATTGTTAAAATATGTTATGACTTTCTCAAGCTCCTCAATCTGGTTTTTGGTTAGTTTCTTTTTATTTTTTGTTATTATTTGTTTCAACCCACCGATAACCCTGCCCACATTGCCATCCAAAATGGACAATAATCGCACATAAACCCATTTGTGCCTGTCCATACTTTTATCCTTATCCAGGGCGTTGGCCGCATCCCATAAATATTCTACGACATGTATAATGTCTAAAATACCTGTATAATCAATCCCTTTCAGCACCACAGCAACCAGCGTCCATAAGTTCAAGGCTCCATCCATAACTACAACCCAGTGCCTGTTTTTATGCGGATCTCTATTGCCGGCATCTTTTACAATTTCCTTCACGACATCTTCTTTCGGTCTTTCCAGGCTTGCCATTCTTCTAATATTCTGGGCTTTAACAGGAGCTGGCTGCACCGATTCCTGATCTTTTTTGTCTTGCTTTGACTGCTCAGGATAAACTAAA
>NZ_LT828615.1 GCF_900170035.1 Desulfamplus magnetovallimortis
GTTAATCTTGGGAATCCTGATTCAGACACTGTTCTTGTCCAGTTAATCTTGGACACCCTGATTAAGGCACTGTTGACAAAGTCAAAAGATCATAGGTGTTGCCTTTGATTTTTATTAAACTATTGAGAAAGCCCAGCACATTGTTAACATCCCCATACATCAACCATTTTCCCCTCATAAATCTCCTGCCTGTGCCATATTTTCTCATCCCACTTTACATCTTTATCTCTATTGAAAAAAACAAGATGCATTTCATTTGCTCCTGCTATATCTGCATATTCAATGGTTTGTTTTAAAGCTTCAGGCAGTTGTGTTTCAATGTTTCCCCTCTGGATTTTAAGCTCTAAAACCACCCTTTGAACTTTGCCATACATCCCCTTTTTTTGATCAATGGGCCATTCAATCAAAAGGTCTGTGCGTTTTCTTCCAAGGCCGTACTCTCTGTGCAATCTTCCGCCGCCATTGATAATTCTTTGAAGGAATGCCTGTAAAAGAAGCTGTGGGCCTGCTTCTTTGTAGTCAAATCGTTCAATCCAGCTTTGGGAATTCTCTCTGAAAAACTGCTGGAAAGCAGGGAGAAGCTTTTTCATGTCAAGCTGGTTGGAAATGTCAAGGTACCACTCTTGTTGATGGGATAAACCCTCCTGGGTCGCAATTACAAGCTCCCTTGGAAGTACTTCGCTGTATATCCGGTTGCTGATATGCACCTGGGGACGACGGTTTATGAGGCCAAGATCTTCAACATAACCAAGATCACTGTCCCTGAACGCAGGATCTCCATCTATATTTGCAAAAATGGGAGCAATAACGCGCCTTACCCTCTCTTCCTTTAA
>NZ_LT828616.1 GCF_900170035.1 Desulfamplus magnetovallimortis
AAAAACAAAGCATAAAAAGGGCGAATCTCATCCAGGGTGCGGTCAAGGTTGTATTGAAAGCGTTCAGGGGAAAGACTTTGCTGTTAATGGGATTTACCTCATATATGGAACCTGCAATGTCGCCAAGGATGCTTCCGATAAAGCTCCCTTTAAACTGTTTTTTCATCATGAAACCCTTTCAAAACTATCTGATTTGCTTTTGACTGGATGCCCTGTGATTTAAACAAAATATTCAATTTTCTCGGCTGTACCTATTTCCTTATCCTCACAAAATAAAAGAGCCTCCTCAGTAAATCCACCAGTTGAAAGAAAAGCTGGCATAATCTTTTTATCAGCAAACATGGTAGCATAGGTATTACATTTTTCCAAAAAATCCTTGACCACAGTTATCCCGACTCTCTCGTTTCTTTTTTTCACCTCCACTAAAACAACCCTGTTGTCATCGGACAGAGCCATTACATCAATCTCCATCTCCTTTCCATCTTGCCTCTGAAATTTGACACGCTGTTTTACTTCTATGATGTTCAGGGGAGTATTGGCAATGTCGGTATCTGGAAGCCCGTTAAAATAAACTGACAAGGGAAAACGCTTTCTGCTCCTGAAATCCGTGGCAAGCTGATATTCTGCAAATTTCCCCACCAGATTATTGAGTTTGCCCTGTAGTGCCTTTTTATCTTTTTGAAGCCTGTCCAGCTCTTCATTGAAATCCTTTTTAAGATCAGGCTCAAAGGAACTTATCTCCTTTTCAAAACGGTTTCTCAGTATAAGATAAAGGGTGCCGTCTTTGAGTCCCCTGTAATCAATATCGGAAATGCCTTC
>NZ_LT828617.1 GCF_900170035.1 Desulfamplus magnetovallimortis
CTGGAGCTTTTGTTGATCAATTCCATATTGACAAAGATCTTGGACAAACTGAACTAAAGCTTCTGAATGAATCCGCTGGGATAGGCTTCCCACACTACATGCAGGAAGATTGTTTTCCAGGAGGGCTTTTTGTTCATGATGGAAAAGTAAAGCATGATCTAACAACAGGCTCAGGATCAAGGAACGCCGAGATCCTTCTTTGCCTGTATGCTTGGTCAGCTTGCCCCAACCTTCATGACCTTTCCAGTCTTCAAAGAAAACCTCTATCAACCAGCGGAAAGAGTATGCTTGTACAATATCAGCAGTCCTCCAACTCAGATCGGAGGCTAACAAATAACGAGGATTTTTTTCATCAGGGTATCTGACGGCAATAACAAACCTTTTAGTATTATGTGAATCCACGTATAAACGTGCAGATGAAATATAAATTTTAACCGGCCCTTTCCCACGAATATGTATTGTCTGGAGAACCGGTGGATATGACTTAAAATATTTTGCTACAGAAATTGTCTTGTTTTTAAAACGTATATTTTGATTACATCTCATCTTTGTTACAACTTGAGTGTTTATAAATATATTAGATGCATTATCTACAAATTCAGCATGGCCGTAAAGGCCGTCTGCTAAAATTGCTTTAATTTTAATATCAGGACAATTGTTTTTAAATTCTTTTAAGAGCTTTAGTGACAATTGTACTTTACTCGGGTAAGCAGGGTTTCTTGGCGGTTCTTTAGGACGTTGTTTTTTGGGGACTTTCTTTTTTTTAAGACGATCATCTTCTTTTTTCCATGCTTTCCACTCAGGGTCAGGATAA
>NZ_LT828618.1 GCF_900170035.1 Desulfamplus magnetovallimortis
CACTAATTTCGATCATCTCAACCATGATATCTCCTATGTTAATTGCTCCGTTTCATTGAAATATACGCTAAACGCCAATCGGTTGATTGTAAGCCAGTGTGAAAAAAAAGATGGGCATGGGGAGGATATCGAAAATACGAAAAGTTATAGAAAAAAAAGAGGTAAATCACAGCCGGACAGCTATGATTGCACCATCATCAATTTTTGTGCGCACTTCACCTGTGGGGAATGCCAAGGGTTAATCTCTGTGCTGTGATGCCCGGCCAAACAAAAAAGGAGCGTTCCTTTCGACGCCACCGGACTGTTGATAAAAATCCAGGGCAAATGCATCCGGCCCCCGGATGGGAGTACCGTCATTCCGGGATTGATAGGTAAGAAGAATTTCAATAAAATTTTCAAAACCATCGCCCCCGTGCAACTGCTCATGATTTGTTTTAGATGAGGCACTGGTGTCTGATGATAGAAAATCTCCAAGAGCGATTTGAATCATTTGCTGCCAGAAGAGAAGTGTGCTGATATTGATGAAATCTGCCACGTCTTTTAAATGATTTAACTCCATTTCGATTACGTCCATCGCTTCGAAAAGGCTCAATTTACGGGAAATTCTCAGCCATACGGCTTTTATCATGAAATTCAGGGATAATTGGCGGTAGGGGACAAGCATATAAGGCAACAAAGAAAAAGTAACATGGTCACATGTCCGGGCATTTCCTTTGTCATGGCATAGATATCTTGAAATTGGCAGGTCTGTTGTTGAGAAACCGCTCTGTGGGCAAATTGCTGTCCGAAAATAGTATCCATGAAATGTGGC
>NZ_LT828619.1 GCF_900170035.1 Desulfamplus magnetovallimortis
TCTTCCAAATATCCACTTAAATGCAATGTCGTTGTAAAGCTTTATCTCCATTGGATTATGTTACCTTTTTAATTTTCGTCTCTTTCAAATTCATAATGAAGGATGGCTACATGTTGTAATAATGAGTTTCAAGAGATCACTCATTCATTCAAAAGAAGCCGAATCTCTTCCATGGGAATCGACAATATATCTGCAATATTTTCTAACGAAATTTCCTGTTGCTTCAATTTCAATATACTGTTGTATTTGAATTCTTCCATTTGTTTAAAAGCCGCTTCTTTTTCTTTTTTCTCTTGTTCCCGTTCTTTAAAAGCCGTTTCTTTTGCCTTTCTCTCCCTTTCCCGTTCTCTAAAAGCCGTTTCTTTTTCCCTTCTCTCCCGTTCTCGTTCCTTTTTTTCCGTCTCCCACTGCTTTTGTACAGCTTTTTTATCCTTCAAGGCATTTTGATATTTTTCGATCATTCTCTGATATTCCAATGCCTCGGTTCTCTGTGCCCTGAGAAACTCCTCCCTGAGACGGTATTGCTCACGCAATGAATCTTCCTTTGTAAATGTCTGAAGCATATCATATACCTCCATAATTCCCTGGTTTTCTTTAAGTGCAGGCTCAAGGGGTTTTTGATTATCTTGGGGTTTTGCAAGAAAATATGCCCATTGTTCCAATGGTGTCTCAAGAAACTTTTTCTTTTTTCGCTGCTGCTGATCTGTTTAAGGCATTTCTGAAGTTCGATGTAGTAAAGATGCCAGTGACCTGTAAGGGGCATGTGGGAACGAGTG
>NZ_LT828620.1 GCF_900170035.1 Desulfamplus magnetovallimortis
GATCTTTCAGATGTTTACCAGTCTTACGAATTTTAATATACGCGTGCAGGAAGCATTCAATGATTACAATCATTGGAAACAAGTTCAACCAGGCAGACTGAGTTTGATTCCAACCATCTATATTTACTGTTTCCGGTGAATAGTCTGGTGACAACGATTGTGCCTCATCCTTGAAGTGTTTATAGGCTTCCGTAAGGTTTGCTGTGTCGACACCAAGCGCAACAGATGCACCTAAAACACAGTCATTGCCTACTGTTGTTGCTACTGCAACTTTCTCACCGTTCAACCATGTAATCTTCTCATCCGCTAACAGATGAGAAGGTAGTTTCTCAGGTGATTTTACCACTGTTTGTACAAGATTGTATCGTCCAAAATGATTTTCCATACGATACCAATAATCATCATTTTTTCCAAAAACATATGTCAATGCCCAAAAAGGAACATCAAATCGTCTCAAAAACAGGGCTTTTTCCACTTCATCTGTATAGCCAACCATATAGGGCATCACAAAACTTGGGGCTATTGTGAAAACCTGTTTTTTACCTTGGCTGTCAAGGGTTTTCAGGCAAATTCGTCTTAATGGAACGTCTTTGAGCTTGTCTGAAGTTCTTTTATCATGCAAACTATAACCAGAACTTATTGTATCCGGAAACAATTCAGGATGCTCACTGATCATGCTGTCAACCCATTTTCGATAAGCAGAGCAATCATCAAAGATCTCTTGATATTTTGCCATTTCTATAGGAAGGGTTATCCGCTTGATA
>NZ_LT828621.1 GCF_900170035.1 Desulfamplus magnetovallimortis
AAAAACAAAGCATACAGAATCTTCTTGTCCAGTGATCTATTTTCAAAATCTGCATAATAATTTTCCTTTAACTTTACATTATCGTACAATTTATATTAATTAATATTTTTAACTTCTCTCCAATAAATTCTGTCAAAACCAAGGGCTGTCACAACAAAACTTTTAAGCCTGAGATCAGAATATCTTGCCGTCAGGGTTTTGCTGTATGTTTTAACCTGCGTCTCTGCTTCACCCATGGCAGACTTAACTTCAGGCAATTCTGCTACCTCGGAAGATGACAGCTTCCGTGCAACTTCACCACTCAATCCTGCATCTGACAGGCTCACATATTTGAACTCAATGAGAATATCCAGCAGGCGGTATTTCCGCATGTCTGGTCTGATAATCATGGTGAGATCTGCAAACCGCCTGCCAAGTTCCTTTTCGGAATCCATGATAAAAAGTATGTCGTTATAGAGCAGGCTTAAAAATGCTGTTTTGACAGTGAGGTCATTTGCCCATCGGTAATCACGGTTGCGGAATACCTTGAAAAATGTCTGCTCCACAAAGCGGCATAGCTCTTCCATTTCTCTATTTGTATAAAGTGCTTCAGCAGCATTTTTGCCTTGATCTCTTATTAATGGTTCAGGAATGAACATTTCATTAATTCTCTCAACATAAAGCCGCTTCATGATGAGATTGGGCACTTTTAAATATCTTTTTCCCTCATCTGTAACACCTGCAAAGGTAAGTATTCCAA
>NZ_LT828622.1 GCF_900170035.1 Desulfamplus magnetovallimortis
TTGGATGCTACGCTCATTTAAATCGCTCTCAATTTTTTTCCAGGATTCACGCTTGCTCAGATGTTTGAGTAGATGGGAGAGTCGATCATCGCTGAAATCCAGTAGATCTATTTCTTGCCCTGTCAAGCAACTTAACGTATATTTCATTTCACGGATATATTCACTCACGGAAACTTTACGGTGATCTCCTTCCGTGAGGATATAGGCCAGCCAGATTACTGCTGTCCATCCCCAACTGAGTTTTCTCTGATTCCCATGGGCTGGAATGTGTTTATCAAGAATTTCTCGGAGCCCCATGTTAAGCATTTGGCCTATGAGTAGCGGTACATCATCCACTCTTTCCGTGGTAATTTTTATGTTGTTTTTGCTTAAAAGGTCTTGTTCTTTTGATGGCGAAGCCGTTTTCATTTTTTCACCTTTGAGTGGGTATATAAAAAGGAAACACAACCGAATGCGACATCAAATTACTATAATTTTTAACTTTTTCAAGCCCTGGTCATAATTAATTTTTCTCAAGATAAAATGAGCGAATGGGTAGATAAAACGCCGCAAATATTTTCTTTTCTGGAAAGTGGCGGTCGGTATAATTTTTTGTCACGGCTGCATATACAATTTTTTCCCCAAACTGCGCATACCATCCTAAAGCGGGACGAGTCTTGCCGACTATATCCTTGGCTATTTTACCCACACCACAGTTGAGCAGGAACGCAACGCTTTTGCCCTTTACGAAGATTGG
>NZ_LT828623.1 GCF_900170035.1 Desulfamplus magnetovallimortis
CAGCACACCATCCTTTCCCAACCTGAAGGGAAAAATCTTGAATTCAAGCGTGATTTATCTTCACCCAGGCCGATTATGAGATCACTTGTAGCATTTGCCAATACCGCTGGTGGACGGCTTGTAATTGGAGTAAGTGATGATCGCAGCATTATTGGCGTTCAAGATCCTTTGGCAGATGAAGAGCGACTCTGTAACATTATTTCGGATTCCATAGCCCCTCGCCTCGTTCCAAATATTGAAATAGTAACGGTTGAAGATAAAACACTATTGATTGTAGAGATCTTTCTTAGTAACTCTCGTCCGCATTTTATTCTTTCAGAAGGCGTGGAAAGAGGTGTTTACTTCAGACTTGGTTCAACCAATCGTCAGGCAGACCGTGAGTTGATTGCAGAGCTTCGTCGATCTGTAGAAGGAGTTGCCTTTGATGAAATGCCAATGGTTGAACTCTCAATTGATGATTTGGATATCCAAGCCATTAACCAAAGTTTTTCCCAAAAACTACCCATCAGCGAAAAAGAACTGAAAACCCTTAAATTAGTTGTCCCAAGCCAAGGCCGATTTGTTCCGTCAAAAGGGGCAGTTCTTTTGTTTGGCAGAGAAAGGAATGCTCATTTCTCAGATGCATGGATTCAATGCGGTCGTTTTATAGGGCAAGACAAGGCACATATTTTTGATCATATTGAGCTTTATGACCATCTGCCCCAAGCTGTTGACAGCATAATGCTTTTT
>NZ_LT828624.1 GCF_900170035.1 Desulfamplus magnetovallimortis
GATGATACATATACAATCCCTCCGCGCTGTTTTTTTAGGGCTTCGATTCCTGCGTATCGTCTTTTGTCTTTTTCGGAGAGTGTATTATAAAATTTCCTCATCTCTTGTTCAACCAATGCGGTATATGGGATTACGGTTGTTTTTCGAGGAGATGCAACCGCTTTTACTTCAATCCCTGATGAAGTTATCTCCGTTTGTAGTTCTTCGCTTATATCAATAGCTGGAGGTGACACTAAGAGCATTTGTGTGTTGTTTTTGCCATATGCTCCAACAACTTTGAATTCTTTGCCCATCTCATGCGACACTGATGAGATGATTGTCTCTTTAATAGGTACCGATAATATGTCAAATTCTATAAATATATTAGTAGTTTTTGAAAATCCTTTCAAAGGAGCGGAAAACAATAAAGAAAATGGGAGAGGCTCAATCCCTTTGCGCATCATATACAAAACAAACTTTTGTAAACAAAAAAGCCATATCTGGCCGACATTTTTTAAAATATGGTAATATAAAAACAGCATAAGCCCAGTTTTTATCATGCATTGCCATCGACAAAAGATATTTTGATAGCGTACATACCATGATGGAATTGTTACAGTACGTCTAACAACTTGCCAGGACATACCTGGCATTCGTTCTTGTTCAATCCACCATTCACATGACAATTGTTTTGTTTGTGGAAAAAAACCATTAAAAAGCAACAACATTAACATGCTCAAAA
>NZ_LT828625.1 GCF_900170035.1 Desulfamplus magnetovallimortis
TAGACTCCAGTACGATTCATCATTACAAAAAACTCCAATCATCCAATATTGGGTCTGTTCTCTAATAATATCCAGCAGATTATAAAGAGTAGAGAAAGACTGCAAAAAGATAAGTGGCTTCTTAAATATACAAGCACATATCTGAATAACGTACATGGCGGATTACCGCCACAATCGAAGGGATGAAAGTCGTTTTTAAAACAGGCTGTTACGGAGACTTTCATATAAAACTATATGATCATTATAATTTAGAGGGGATTGACATGCCTTATACAAGAGAAATGTTTGTTAAAGAAAATTACCCGGAACATTATGGACAATTTCTACTTGGGAAACAGGAAGGATGGCAAGGTGGGCTTCAAAAAGGACGGCAGGAAGGTGAGCAGAATGGACTACAGAAAGGTGAACTTACAGGTAAAATACAGATGCTCCAACAATTTCTAAAACAACCTGTTTCTCCAAAACAAGAGTTGCTTTTGAAAAATATTGATGAACTCCAAAATATTTACAACATACTGGAAAAAGAGTGGCAACAGGTTCAAAACTGAAAACAAAAAACTGACCAACTGCTTCCAAATTCTCCCCCTCTTCCCTTTCCCCTTTCCCCTTTCCGGAAAATAAAAACAGTAGAGAGGACAAGTAAACCATCTGGCCTCTCTTTTCTCTCTTTCTGTTCTTGTGTCCTGAACATTATGTACCTGTCCCCATTCTTCCTG
>NZ_LT828626.1 GCF_900170035.1 Desulfamplus magnetovallimortis
ATTTTTGCTCTTAAAAAGAAACGAAGCGTTAAGTCAAAACGAGAAGCATTAATAACCAACAAATCTCAAAAATGGAGACAAGTGGCTGATTTCTTTAAAAGTCATCGTTGGGCTAAATGGCAAACTGTTGGAATACAACAGGATAATCGAAAAAAAAAGCGAGTGGAATTTCGCATAAGACAAATTATTGGACATCTACGTTACGTTGGAATGGTCCAATTGATTTGTTCGGAATTTAAAAAACGGTCGGATGGCCGAAGAAAATATTTAGCCTGTAGTGATTTAAAAGTAAAAGCACGCCAAATTCTCATAGGTTATCGGCTTCGATGGCTAATTGAAATTTTCCATAAACAAGTAAAAATGTTTCATGAATTTCAAGATGTAGCGCCCAATAATTTCAACTCTGTAATTTCTTATGTTCATTGGGTATATTGCGCTTATATTTTGCTGAATTTCTCCTTACCTGGAATAGCTGAAAACGTGACTTCTCAAGCTGAGAAACAAAAATTAGTTGGGCAAATCGTGTCTACAAAAGAAAAAAATAGAGTTATTCAGATGCTAAGCCAATTTGGTGGAGTCCAACGCTATAAAGAGGAACTTCAACGGTCAACACTGGCAATATAACATTGATATTCTATGTGTTTTTAAATAGTTAAGTGTTTTAATAAATGGTTTTGTGCAACGTTTAAGTTTT
>NZ_LT828627.1 GCF_900170035.1 Desulfamplus magnetovallimortis
ATATTTTGCAGCTCATCAATATTTTTTGAAAGCAACGCTTCTTTTGAGAAATGGGGACAGGAAAATGGGGACTAATGCATGTGCTGTCTCCATTCTCTTTTTGTGATTGTCAATTTACGCCCTGATGGTTATACTTAAAATGAATAATCAATGAAGACGAAAGGAATTGACTTATGCCAACAATAAGTATGTTTTATGGCATTCTTGTACTGATGTTCTATCGTGACAATAGGCAGCATCATCTTCCACATATACATGTCCGTTATCAAGGCGAGGAAGCTGCACTTGCAATAGAAGACGGCTCAATTCTTGCCGGATCTATCCCATCGAAGCAACTTAAATTGGTTAGGGCATGGCTCGAGATTCATAAAGATGCCTTGTATGTAAACTGGGAGTTAGCAGTGAATGGTGAAGAGCCTTTTAGAATTCCTCCCCTTCAATAGAGGTACGATTATGCTAATTGATGTAAAACATGTAAAACCGAATCTAAACTATACATTGGAACTTGAATTTGAAAATGGAGAGGCACGAATTTTTGATATGAGTCCATTAATAAAAATTAAACCATGGAACAAAATTGCTTCGCCAACAATTTTTATGAATGCTGATGTTTTATATGGGACTGTCGTCTGGCCATCAGGTGTCGATATTGCCTCAGATACTTTGTATCTTGATAGCGTTCCAGTTTG
>NZ_LT828628.1 GCF_900170035.1 Desulfamplus magnetovallimortis
GTTGTAATCATATCTCTCTCACGAACAAGATTTATTATATAACGTTCATAATCAGCCTTTTCAGATTTATTCATATGGATATAGGATAGCTTCTCTTTTGCTTTATCAATATTTTTGGACTTAAAATCATCCCTTACCTGTTCATTTTTTATCATGTATATCCACTCATCAATGTATCTTTTGATGATATCATGAAATTTATAAATCTGAATAAAATAGTACTCAGGAAATATATCTTTATCCACAAACTTATACTTTGATTCCAACCCATCCATTACCTCAACCTTCTCTTTTATCTTCAATGGATTGCCTGTGTTCATGCCTATAAATTGAGTTGTGCCCTTATAGAGATAGTCATCTCCGGTGCCAAAGTTAAAATAAAGGATACTTATGGAGATTACCTTGCTGATATTTTTAAAATCTTCACCAAGCCTTAAATTTTCAATAATAACCTTTGATGTGCCAAATAGGAGCCGCTCTAAATAGTCCCTTTCACGGGTGTTTTGAATCTCAATGATGATTTTACGTTTATGGCTATCCTCAACCATTAAATCCACGCGGTTAAATTTAAGATCCTCCTGTTTCTGGTTGCCTTCACTTTCAAGAAGATTTAACACTTTTATGTTTTCATCTTCAAGCAGAGCACAAAGGAATCCTTCAAGAACATCAAAATTGGCTTTAT
>NZ_LT828629.1 GCF_900170035.1 Desulfamplus magnetovallimortis
ATTTACACTGATTTTCAGGACTTAATTTCCTCAGGGATAAATAATATCTGGATCACTGACGAAAACTTCACCGCAAACCTTGGTCGAGCAAAAAGAATCTTGAATAAATTTGCCGAATTGAGGGGGAATCATCGCTTGAAAATTGCTATTAGTTCTTGGGCAAAAATCGATAAGGAGTTTGTGTCTATGGCACAAAAAGCTGGGGTTTCAGTCATCAGCTTTGGTGTAGAGTCCAAGAATAGAAGCATCTTAAACTATTATAACAAAAGTATTGATTTCAAATTGTTGGATGAAATTTTAGAAGAAGCCGACCGGGTGGGTGTATTTACAATCGGTAATTTCATTGTAGGTGCACCTGATGACGATGAAGAGACGATTCAAGAATCACTTAATTATGCAATCCATAGTCGTTTTGATGATGTAAATGTCAAGTTATTGGATTACATGATAGGTTCAGAACTATATGAAAGGTTGCCGGAAAATATAAAAAAAGGACATATTCACCTATTTTCCTGTTCTGAAAACGGCTTAACTAAACATTCAAAAGCCGAGTTAATGGCCTTTCAAGATAAATTTTTAACGGAATTTCAGAATAGCAGAAAATTGAAATTGCTAATGAAGATTAATAAAAATGGTCCGCCATACTATACTGAAAAAATCGGCTAACCAAACGCTCCAGC
>NZ_LT828630.1:22-657 GCF_900170035.1 Desulfamplus magnetovallimortis
GTACGTACGTACGTACGTACGTACGTACGTACGTACGTACGTACGTACGTACGTACGTACGTACGTACGTACGTACGTACGTACGTACGTACGTACGTACGTACGTACGTACGTACGTACGTACGTACGTACGTANCGTACGTACGTACGTACGTACGTACGTACGTACGTACGTACGTACGTACGTACGTACGTACGTACGTACGTACGTACGTACGTACGTACGTACGTACGTACGTACGTACGTACGTACGTACGTACGTACGTACGTACGTACGTACGTACGTACGTACGTACGTACGTACGTACGTACGTACGTACGTACGTACGTACGTACGTACGTACGTACGTACGTACGTACGTACGTACGTACGTACGTACGTACGTACGTACGTACGTACGTACGTACGTACGTACGTACGTACGTACGTACGTACGTACGTACGTACGTACGTACGTACGTACGTACGTACGTACGTACGTACGTACGTACGTACGTACGTACGTACGTACGTACGTACGTACGTACGTACGTACGTACGTACGTACGTACGTACGTACGTACGTACGTACGTACGTACGTACGTACGTACGTACGTACGTACGTACGTACGTACGTACGTACGTACGTACGT
>NZ_LT828631.1 GCF_900170035.1 Desulfamplus magnetovallimortis
ATTGTCAGAAACACTGCCCCGATTAGAGGGGATTGAGACTCGGTAAGATCGTCAATAGGTACGATCTCACCTTTCTCGTCAGAAACACTGCCCCGATTAGAGGGGATTGAGACAAACAGGCTCAAAAAAAACATCTAAAACATAAGGTCTCGTCAGAAACACTGCCCCGATTAGAGGGGATTGAGACATAATATCACTACATGTGAAGTGTTAATAAATGATAACCTTTTGTCAGAAACACTGCCCCGATTAGAGGGGATTGAGACTTTGCAGCTTCTAAAAAAATAAACAGATGGGTTGCTGATAAGTCAGAAACACTGCCCCGATTAGAGGGGATTGAGACTCATAATTCTAAGATGTACGGGTGTTCCTGTTCCTGTCAGAAACACTGCCCCGATTAGAGGGGATTGAGACTTCTTTTATTTTTTCCAGGAATCTTTTATAAGCTGGTGGTCAGAAACACTGCCCCGATTAGAGGGGATTGAGACTTTATTTTTCATATTTAATCTCCGCAGTACAACAAGTCAGTCAGAAACACTGCCCCGATTAGAGGGGATTGAGACCCTCTTTCATTTCAGAAAATGAGTTGATTTCAAATCCGTCAGAAACACTGCCCCGATTAGAGGGGATTGAGACTCACCACTACCGTTCAAACTCAG
>NZ_LT828632.1 GCF_900170035.1 Desulfamplus magnetovallimortis
CTACTTGTAACAATACGTTTTGTTTTACTGCATTGTCGTTTTGGCATTTGTGGCGAGTCCCCTGATTGGTAAAGTTTTAACCGATTATGCCTCATTTTTAACTAAACCACAAAATAAATTAGAATCAGGAAAAAACAGCCTCTTATCTCTGTTAGTAAGTAAGTAATATCCCAAGACCACACTTGATTTGGCCCATTAGCACAATAGGATTCAGGACGTTTTCTGCTTACAGCACGGCTTGCAAGACGATGCTTATTCATTCTCAAATCTTTGAGAACCCTGTACATGGTAGATTCAGAACCTACATAAACGCCTTGATCAGCAAGTTTAGGAACAATCTGATGAGGTGTGCAATCCGAAAACTCCGGAGAGGTTAGTATCTCAATTATCTGCATTTTTTCAGATTGAGATATCTTGTTACCGGGTTTCTTACCAGATCCTTTACGCTGATCATCAATTCCATGCTTCTCCCAACGCTGAACAGTACGAATGGGTAATCCCAAAAGTTGGGCAGCTAAATGCTTACGTGCTCCAGCATCACACGCTTCCCCTATTAGAGATAACGCTTCTTCTTTGTCTTCTTTGTTAATCAATCTCCCTTGGCATCCCCCCAAATTAAGTCCGCTTTTTTTTTGAGAACCAAGAGAGCGGCAGTCT
>NZ_LT828633.1 GCF_900170035.1 Desulfamplus magnetovallimortis
GGGTTTAAAGAGGTGGGTCTCAATCCCCCTCTAATCGGGGCAGTGTTTCTGACGAGAAGCAAATTGTATTACATTTTTAAAATTGAGCACCTGAGTCTCAATCCCCTCTAATCGGGGCAGTGTTTCTGACCAAAAGGGCAACGTCCTGGTTGTCTCTGTCTTCCATGCAAGTCTCAATCCCCTCTAATCGGGGCAGTGTTTCTGACATGGTGGCTTTCTTGCTTGAAGACTTTGAGAAGACCACCAAGTCTCAATCCCCTCTAATCGGGGCAGTGTTTCTGACAGACGATGTATGTGTGCAGAACTTCGGTGAGGTTCAGTGTCTGTCTCAATCCCCTCTAATCGGGGCAGTGTTTCTGACCGATGGTGACAGTAATACATATGATGGAAATGATCAAAAAGTCTCAATCCCCTCTAATCGGGGCAGTGTTTCTGACACGAAAAATGTGATGTGGCATGTGTCGTTATGCCACTCAAGTCTCAATCCCCTCTAATCGGGGCAGTGTTTCTGACTCACCGAAGAAACGTTCGAAAAGATCAACGAGACTACGTCTCAATCCCCTCTAATCGGGGCAGTGTTTCTGACCTGGAACTTTATTGTATTCAATCCATTCATTTTCTATAAGTCTCAATCCCCTCTAAT
>NZ_LT828634.1 GCF_900170035.1 Desulfamplus magnetovallimortis
GGCCTGAAGGGTTGAGGTTTTGAATCCGTCAGCCCTGTATTTTGGTTTGATCAGCTCTTCACAGAGAACAGATTGTCTCTCTTTTCTCAAATCGGGTGCGGCAACCTTGTTTCCTTTGTTATCAGCAACGGGCTGATCAAAAAGTTCGTGTTCATTCTCACAAATTGTTGAAGGATCAACGTCGGCACAGCAGTCCAGCATGCGGTTGTTTGCTCCCAATCCGGCCCAATAGTAAGCCTGTAAAAACTGTACAGGTTTCTTGAGTCCCAGCGATTTGGGACTGTTGATGGTGGTTTCGGTACGGATGAGCGTACTGTTTTTATTGTACTGCTTGACGGAGTTTCCCCTGAACCAATGTTTCATGCAGGCATTGTTCTGATAGAGCCTTCTGAATGACTTTGAGCCGGAGTTTGCAGGTTTTTTACTGAAAAACTGAGAAATGGAGTCGGGCGATCCGATCCTGGAAAATTTATCCAGCATTCTGTCAAAGAGATTGGTGCAGAGTGTAGCCGATTTGAAAATGACATTTGAACAGACTTCAATCTGTGTGAGATACCACTCATGTTTGAGGTATTTTGAACAGGTGGAATAGGTACCCTTGTCAAATTTGAAAAAGCGGTCCATCCAGTAGTTGATTCTTT
>NZ_LT828635.1 GCF_900170035.1 Desulfamplus magnetovallimortis
GCTGGCCTCTCTGGAACCTTTTCCCATGTTCAAGGATTGGCTGCGGGAGCTTCTCTTTCATGACTGGGTGGTTTATGCAAAGCGTCCGTTCAGTTCAGCGGAAAACGTGGTGCGCTATGTCGGCATGTACACCCATCGGGTGGCCATCAGCAACAACCGGCTCATATCATGTGACAATGGTGTGGTGAGATTCTGGTTCAAGAATTATAAACGGCTTGATGAAGTTGAGCATTACAATGAGATATGGGAAGAGATGGAGCTTCCGGCTGACGAGTTCATACGCAGGTTTCTGCATCATGTGATGCCGGCAGGATTTAACCGGATCCGCTATTACGGCTTTTTGAGCAACAATAACAAGGAACTTCTTGCAAGGATAAAGGAAAGTCTGCTCACCGAAGAGGAAGCTGAACATCCCTCAAATGAGCCAAAGGTATATGAGGGAATCCTTTGCTCCAAATGTGGAGCCGGCGTTCTGATTCCCTTTCTAATCATGGACGGGTGTGGCAACATCCTCAATGGAGATGCCGAAGAGTTTGTCGAAATCAGAAGGGAAAGGCAGCAAAGTTTCGGCAGGGAAAGCGTGGAGGTAATGGACTCATCATGATTGGACAGTCATCAGTCATGTACAA
>NZ_LT828636.1 GCF_900170035.1 Desulfamplus magnetovallimortis
TCAATGGGCACGAAGTGCAAAGATACAATAGAAATCAGATAAAGTGAAGTTCTACAGCCTAGCGGCAGTCTCCGCAAGAGCTTGATCTTTTCGAGACAATTCTTTTTTCAAAGAAATTATTTCTCTCTTTAACTCTTTTAAATCATTAGATTTTAAGCTGGATTCTTTTTGGGTTAACAAAAAAATAGCATCTTTTTTCCATTGATCAAGATGATGTGTAAACAGGCCTTCTTTACGGCACCATGACACACGATTCGTTTCTGACATACTTGCTGTTGTAAGCAGAGCATTGAATCTTTCTTCTCCGCTCCAATCTTTGGGACTCTTTTCCACATTGATCAAATTCATTTCTCCGTCTTTTGTGTATTGTTTAAGCCAATACGTTAATGTTGAACGAGCAATTCCCACTTCTTTTGCTATTTCATAATGAGTTTTATTACTCATAAGAACTTTTTTTACCACAGCTTCTTTCATTGATAAAGGGTATCCCATAGATTCTCCTCAGTGCCCCTGATATTGAATTATTGAATTCTTAATGAGGCGACATCTATCCTGACACATAGGGGTCATAATGAACTGCCTTTCCTTCCAGATCTTATAAAACTGAAAGCAAAACATGTTTTG
>NZ_LT828637.1 GCF_900170035.1 Desulfamplus magnetovallimortis
ACGAAACGATGTACCTAACACCGTCTTCAGGAGCAGGTAGAGTCAGAAACACTGCCCCCGATTAGAGGGGGATTGAGACTCTCTGCACAAGAAGACCCTATCATTACGTCAAAAAAGGTCAGAAACACTGCCCCGATTAGAGGGGATTGAGACCAAGCGCAGATTGCGGATAAACCATATCTTCTTGCGTAAGTCAGAAACACTGCCCCGATTAGAGGGGATTGAGACCTGGCACGCTGTAGTCTTTCCAACACACCATGAAAATGGTCAGAAACACTGCCCCGATTAGAGGGGATTGAGACGCAAAGACCATCATGATCGCTGATTTTTCATATTTTACGCGTCAGAAACACTGCCCCGATTAGAGGGGATTGAGACTCTGCCTCATTTATCTCCAGGTTTCTATAATCCAAGTTAGTCAGAAACACTGCCCCGATTAGAGGGGATTGAGACATATATTGCTTGATTGCCTCAAGTTGATCTTTTGACAAATGTCAGAAACACTGCCCCGATTAGAGGGGATTGAGACAAAGCATCTTGGGTCTCATTTTTACGATGACCAGTGGCAGGTCAGAAACACTGCCCCGATTAGAGGGGATTGAGACTCAAATGTCTTTATCAT
>NZ_LT828638.1 GCF_900170035.1 Desulfamplus magnetovallimortis
AAAGCGCATGAATTGATGGATTCAATGGATGAAACCCTTGGCGAGTCCCATCGCTTTTTGCTCCAAAATATACAGAGCCACATCCGGTATCTGGAAAAGGAAATTCAGAAGATGGATGACTATCTGTTTGCAGCAATGACCCCGTATGCTGAACAGTGGGGCATTTTGCAAACATTGCCGGGTGTGGATAAATTCAGTGCCGCCATGCTGATCATTGAGATAGGCGTGGATATGGATCAGTTTGGCAGCGCCGGCAATCTATCATCCTGGGCGGGAATGTGTCCCGGAAACAATGAAAGCGCCGGAAAGAAGAAAAGCGGACGTACCCGAAAAGGGAACGGGACAGTCCGGCGCATTTTGTGCGAAGTAGCCAATGCGGCAAGAAAGACCAACAGCCAGTTCAAGGGTAAATACAAAGCGCTTGTAATTCGTCGGGGACACAAGCGTACCATCGTTGCTGTCGGTCACAAAATTCTTAGGGTCATTTTTTCAATGCTCAAGAATAAACAGCCGTATCGTGATCCGGATATCGACTATGAAGCCATTGTAGTCGAACGGAACGCACCGCGTTGGCTTCAAGCCTTGATTAAATTTGGTTATCTTGGCGAGGCTGTTGCCAA
>NZ_LT828639.1 GCF_900170035.1 Desulfamplus magnetovallimortis
CAATCCCCTCTAATCGGGGCAGTGTTTCTGACAACAAAAGGGAGCAAGAACCCTTTCTTCAAAAGCACATAGTCTCAATCCCCTCTAATCGGGGCAGTGTTTCTGACAAGGGTGTTTTTATGTATTTTACAAAACTGAATTTTTAAGTCTCAATCCCCTCTAATCGGGGCAGTGTTTCTGACCTGATAACGTTTTTGACATATAAGGAGGTATTTATGGTCTCAATCCCCTCTAATCGGGGCAGTGTTTCTGACCTAATGTATGCGATAGCACAGAAAATGGGGGTGTTGGGCCATGTCTCAATCCCCTCTAATCGGGGCAGTGTTTCTGACCATCAGCAACGCTGAAAACACAATTACAGCCCTCGAAGCAGAAGTCTCAATCCCCTCTAATCGGGGCAGTGTTTCTGACTTAACCGCATCCTTCAACTCAAAAGGAGCTGGTGCAGAATATGTCTCAATCCCCTCTAATCGGGGCAGTGTTTCTGACTGATTTATACAGGGATAGGTGCAAGAAGAACACCCCCTGCGTCTCAATCCCCTCTAATCGGGGCAGTGTTTCTGACCCACGCAAAACTCTCAAGTGACAAAAAA
>NZ_LT828640.1 GCF_900170035.1 Desulfamplus magnetovallimortis
GAAAAAACTTGATTTGAAGGAGTCGCTGATGAGAACAAAAAAAATTAATACCCGAAAAGGTTGAGGTATTCGTATGTGAATTGGATCGGTGTCCTCTCTGTCAATCTCACCTCACACTGTGTCACTACCGAAGTGGGGTGAAAACTATCCAGAGTCTTTCGGGGGTCTCCCAAATGAGTTATTGGCCTAAGCATTGTGAAAATCCGAATTGCCCAAATCACTCAGTCGGGCTGAAATCTGCTGAGTGGTTACAAGCTGCCCCAATGCACAGCACGTTTGGCTATGATATCATTGCGACTATTGGATGGAAGCGCCAAGTCGGCCACCAAATATACGATGATATTCATGAGAGTCTGTTGCCCAAAGTGCAGATATCAGCTTCTCAGGTACGCCATCTCTATACGGAACGTTATCTTCCGCTTTTGGCCTGCAATGAAAGAACTCTTTTTGGCCAATTAAAACAAGCATCAGAGAAATCCGGTCTGATCTATACACTTGACGGCTTGGCACCTGAAGGTGGAGAGCCTCAACTATGGGTGGTACGGGAACTCCACACAAATTTAACGATAAGAAGT
>NZ_LT828641.1 GCF_900170035.1 Desulfamplus magnetovallimortis
GTAATGGTAATGATATTTTTACTTCTATGGCAGATAGCAAAACCATTGTATTTCAATCCATTACAGAAGCCACACAGATTTGGATCAAGAATCAAGCGTTTACCTTAGCTGATACTGGCGTACCAGAACCTTACTTAGCTAAGTTAAAAGGTGGTAGTGTAGTCATTCATCGCTTAAGCCCAAATGATTTCCATAGATTTTGGTTTCCTACCAGTGGCACCATCGTTTATTATAAAGAAATCCATGAGCAGCCCTCACACAGTGTCCAACCTGTTGTCGTTCAAAACCCATCGTTTAACATTTTTAACACAAATAAACGGATATTAATTGTTATGGAGAGCCCGTTCTTTGGAACCCTATTAATAATGCCTGTAGGTGCTGTCCAAGTTGATACAATTATAATCAATAAACAATCTGGTGACATAAACAAAGGCGAAGAAACTGGCTATTTTCAATATGGAGGCTCAACTGTAGCCGTCTTTTTTGAACCCAATCGAATAATTTTTGATGACGATCTTATTCATTATTCCAATCAAAGGATAGAAGTATACACCAACTAT
>NZ_LT828642.1 GCF_900170035.1 Desulfamplus magnetovallimortis
GTTTAAAGAGAATTCATCATACACAGATATAGCCATAGATTCTAAAGGAAATGCACACATATGCTATTTTAATTATAAAAATGGCTATAGTGCTTATATTGCTGAGGTAGTTATTAAGTATGCCACAAATTCTTCTGGTACATGGCATACGGAAACCATATCAGATACAGGAATACCGAGGACTGCAGCAGGTGTTTCTATTGCAGTAGATTCTAACGACAATGTTTATGCCGTATATAAAATTAATCATGACTCTCCTCCAAGTGAGTTGCATTTTGCAAAAAAAATTGCAACAGGATGGGACGTACAAAAAAATATAGATGACGGATATCATCACCCTAGTTGTTACTACGGGCCATACGCCCTTGCCTTTGACTCTTCAGATAATGCCCATATAATCTACAATAGTGATTGCGGTTCTTGGGGCTCAACGCGATATGCTACAAATGAGAATGGAGTATGGGAATACACTGAAGTATATTTTCAAAAGTCAGATTACGGTGCTTCAATTGCTATTGATTCCTTTGATAAACCTCATTATGTACTTGGTATTAAG
>NZ_LT828643.1 GCF_900170035.1 Desulfamplus magnetovallimortis
GAATTATTATTGGAAAATGGTACCGTACTGACAAAACAGCCAGGTCTTTACGGACGAGATTATTTTTCAATTTTTGGAAAATTAAAAGTTCCCAGGAGTTGTTATCGAGGTGAAGATGAAGCCGGCGTCATGCCTTTAGATGCTATGGCTAACCTTCCAGATAGATGTTATTCTTATTTGTTACAAGAATGGATGAATATTTTTAATATTCGTGACAGTTTTAAAGAATCCCAAATTTCTCTTAACAAATTGTTGGGTTTAGAAATAAGCCAAAGTCGCTTTGAAGTTATAAGCCGTGAATCTGCAATAAATTATGATGACTTTTATGCTCAAAAATCAGAACAAGATTATGAAACTGAAGGTGAGTTGCAGATTTTGAGTTTTGATGGAAAAGGGGTTCCCGTTATTAAGAAGGAAGCTGCCAAAATCAAGGCACGCCTGAATAAAGGAGAAAAGAAGCAGAAGAAAAAAGAAGCTATGGTTGGCGTCAGCTACACGGTGGATCGTAACGTACGAACTTCCGAAGAAATTGCCAGTAA
>NZ_LT828644.1 GCF_900170035.1 Desulfamplus magnetovallimortis
CCTTTGCTCACTTAAATTGATACAGTACTGATTTTAAAGGGTGTTCTGATGTTTTTATTGACAAAACGCTAAGGCTATTATATAGGGAAGAGCAGTTGAATTGCTTAATTCCCTTCCGAAGATATATTCTGAGTTCATACGTATGAACCCAATAAAGCCCACCAAAACATAACTACCTGAAATAACTATCTATTTTTACCAAGCTCTAAAAATCATAAATCGGGGCACCCCAAATAAAAAGCCTCTTCAAAGGCTTGTTGTTTATAAGCTTATGCCCTAAAAGAATCTCATTAACCGATTCAAACTGTCTCGCTTTATGGCGGTAGCCCAACTTCATGCTTGTTAGCATCGGTAAATTCTTGACCCATCCACCGGACAAAAATTGACCCTCCAATGAAAGAAAACATTGCTACTTGGAAAAGAAAAAGAGCCAGAATCCAATTCAGGCGGCCTGTGGCAACTCTTCGTGAGGTGGGCCAAGGGGGCAAGTTTTTTCCAGTGTCCACACCATTCTTAAATGACAGA
>NZ_LT828645.1 GCF_900170035.1 Desulfamplus magnetovallimortis
AAATAGAGCTGAGTATGAAGGAGATAGAGGAGCTCTCCCAAAGAATTCAGGAGAGATCCCTTTGTGACAAGGACTATGAAGCCCTTCAGGCTATGCTGGAGGTGATTGTCACCCTCAATGAATCGCTTCAGCAGAAAGATATCTCCATCAAGCGCCTCCTCAAACGGATCTTCGGCATTAAAACCGAAAAACGAAAGAAACTGTTCAAGGATGATCCAGAAAACAGTGGTGAATCCTCGCCAACAAACGACACCGGCAACGGGAAAGAGAAAGAGGCACCATCGGACGATACCCGTTCCGATGATACACCTTCCGGGGCGGCAGATGAAAAATCGTCTGAACATATCACAGATAGTGACGATGAGCCGAAACCCTCTGCTGGAAAAGGACATGGCCGTAAAGGAGCTGATGCATTTCCCGGCGCCAGACGGGAACGCATCGAAGATGCCGATTTGAAGCCCGGTCAGAAGTGTCCTCTCCTGTGCCCCAATGGTCGCCTCTATCCATTGAAGTCGGGGC
>NZ_LT828646.1 GCF_900170035.1 Desulfamplus magnetovallimortis
CAATAGCGCTGAGTATGAAGGAGATAGAGGAACTCTACCAAAGGCTTCAGACAAAATCCCTTTGTGACAAGGACTATGAAGACCTTCAGGCTATGCTTGAGGTGATTGTCACCCTCAATGAATCGCTTCAGCAGAAAGATATCTCCATCAAGCGCCTCCTCAAACGGATCTTCGGCATTAAAACCGAAAAACGAAAAAAACTGTTCAAGGATGATCCTGAGAACAGTGGTAAATCCTCGCCAACAAACGACACCGGCAACGGGAAAGAGAAAGGGGCACCATCGGACGATACCCGTTCCGATGATTCCCCATCCGGGGCGGAAGAGGAAAAATTGTCTGAACATATCACAGATAGTGACGATGAGCCGACACCCCCTGCTGGAAAAGGACATGGCCGTAACGGAGCTGATGCATTTCCCGGCGCCAAACGGGAACGCATCGAAGATGCCGATTTGAAGCCCGGTCAGAAGTGTCCTCTCCTGTGCCCCAATGGTCGCCTCTATCCATTGACGTCGGGTA
>NZ_LT828647.1 GCF_900170035.1 Desulfamplus magnetovallimortis
AAAAAGGGGGAGGGAAAGGGGGGACAGTTCGATAATCCCCTTGATGGTTTTCCCATGAAAGATGATGAAAAGGACTATTTATTGAAGCTAATGAAACAGTTTAGCCTTCTCTATTTTGTGGAGATTCTCGGTTTTTGGGTGCTCTCCCGCTACTACTTTGATTAGGTCTGCGAACCGGGGTCGGGCCATGCTAACGCATTGTAATAATAGATAATCATACAAAAAAAGCCCCCTTTTTTGGGTCTATATGCTCGTTTTTGACCCAAAAAAGGGGAGACAAAAGAAGATTGGGGACAGTACATAATGCAGGTGCCGTCCCTTTTTCATTTTTTTGTGATTGTCATTTCCTGATTCGGTCGTTATAATTGATCATAATTGATCTGAGGGAAAAAATGGGGACAGGTACATAATGCTTGACTGTTGACTGTGGCTGAATGGCTTTGATTTTGCTTGTGGTGTCGCAGGGTGGTGTTATTGCTGAGGCTTGACACGAAGCCATCAATATGCTTTGTTTTT